>CAVQLX010000001.1:0-725534 GCA_963713495.1 uncultured delta proteobacterium
TCCAACCACATCTCGACCGGCCGCCTGCGGGACGGACTGGAGCTGGCGGAGGCGACCGGCCTGGTGCGGACGGAGCGGCGCAACGACACGGGCGGCCGCCCACGGTGCGTGGTGATCCGGCTGCGGACGGACTCGGAACCCGCGCGAGGAAGCAGGCGACCGCATGAAGGACTGGGGACACATGCGCGCAAAGCGTGCAAAGCCCGGCTCCGGCTTTAGCGCGACGCAGAATGCCTTTCGCTACGACGGGATCGGGGCTTCCGGTCCACCTCGGCCCTAAAGGAAATGGGTTACGACGCGTCCCAGCGCACCGGCCGCGCCGGGTCGGGGCGGTAGACGCAGAAGTACCCGCGCCGCACCGTCGCCGCGAGGTGCCGCCCGAGCTCGGGGTGGCTCGCCGCGATCTGCTCGAGCGCGCTCTTGAGCCCCTTCGTCACCGCCAGCCGGGCGCGCTCCCCGTGCGCGGCCGCGGTGCGCCCCGCGCTCCGGACGAGCTGCTGCACCAGCGCGTCGATCTCCGCGCGCAGCGTTCCGCGCGGCCGAGGTCGTTCAGCCGCTCGGCCTCGGCCAGCTCCTCTCGCAGCTCCTCGAGCCGCGTGCGGTACCGGCGTGGGCGCGCCGTCGAGGATCGTGCCGGCGTGGCCGAGGTCGGCGCTGGTGGCGAGCTCGCGGTCGGGACGGGGTGCGGGGACCGTCGCCGCCTCGCTCTCCGGCCGCGAGCCGCACGACGTCGGTCGCGTGCAGCTCGCGGCCGGGATGGCGGAGCAGCACGGCGAGGTAGGCGAAGCCGCGCGCGTCGCGGAGGCGGACGGTGGTGCCGGCCCAGGTGACGCCCAGACGTCGCCCTCGCGGCGGAAAACGCTGGCGGCGTCCGCATCGGACGCCGCGGGCCACGGTGACGTGTCTGCCGTCGCCTCGCGCCTGCCGGCAAGCGTCGCGCGCAATCTCCGCGCGGCGGATCCAGCCGGGCATGCCGAGCGTGCGGAACTGCGCGAGGGCTGCGTCGAGCAGCGGCCGAGCGCACGCCGCATCGTCCGGGCGCAGCGCGGCGGGCGTACATCAGCGCCTCGTCGTAGTCGACGATCGCGCGGAGTGGACGGGCGCCCTGCTCGTCAAGTACGGTGCGGGCTTTGGCGAACCACTCGACCGCCTCGTCGTAGCGCTGCTGCAGCGCGCAGAGCCGCGCCAGGGCGAGCCGGCCGTCCATCATTGGAAGCGGAAATCGGGTTCGATCACCTTCTCTCGGAGGTTCCGCTCGATGACTTCGATGTGGTCCGTGCGCTCGGGAGCCAGAGCGTCTCGGCCGCATCGCAGACGATGCGCGTGTATTCTCGCCCACCCGGGCGCTCGCTCGATGGCCGGCATTACCGTCTCGAGCCGCCGCATGGCTCGCTCCGGCCTCCCCAACCGTGCATACGCGCGCGCGAGGAAGCTCGGTGTCGCCCGGTACCACCGCACCATCCCCGACCCGGGGCTGGGGCCGAGGTCGCTCCAGGGCCGATCCCACCTCGTCCATCGCCATCCGCCATTCGTCCTCCGCGCCGAAAAGTTGTTCAGGTCGAATGGTCGGCCGGTCAAACAGCAGGGCCAAGCCATCGGCTCGCGGGCCTCGCGCGCCTCGTCGAACTCGCCCAGTGCGGTGTGGAACCAAAACACTCCCGCCCACGGGGCCGGCGTGCGCGACCTGCCCCCTCGACTCGGCTTCATCCCCATGGGGGGAAAGCTCGACCGCACCCCGGTAGTCGCTCGTCCTCCAGGCCCGCGGTACTGCCACGTAAGCACGTCCCTCTGGTCGGCAGGAAGGAAACGGTAGGGCGAGCCGAGGTACGGACCCGAGCGCCTCACAGCCGGGAGACGGCTCGGCGTTCCGGGAGTCGATGGGATACCAGGAAACCGAGGGATCGTGGCCTCGCGATCGAAAATCTCCATGAGCCATGACGAGCCACGTCGGTCACGCCGTTCACCGACATATCGAGTCCCTGCTCCGCCAGGCAGACCACCGTCGTGGAAATCGCCGAGGTCCATCACTGGACCACTTCCGCCAGATACGGCGGCGGCAGCGCGCGTCTCCGCATCCGCGATCGCGTCGCCGCCTCACGCGCTGCCCGAGTGCCCCTTCGAACCGCCATGGCCAGGACTGCGCCAGTCCGACCCGACCAAGCAACCGGGCGGGCTCGATCACGCGCAGGGAACAGAGCGAGAGCTACCTTCAGAAAGTCCGCGGCGTCGCTGAATGCCAGCGGCCCGCTCGCTCGGCCGCCGTCAGCGCCACGAGTGCGCCACGCTCCGCTCCGGGGAGACTGGCGCTCTGGTAGTAGTGCCGCGCGATCTCGGCCGCATGCTCGCGCCCGCTCGCCGTAGACCGCCTCCATCGCCTCGGCGATCTCCCGGTGCAGCCGCACCTGCCGCGCCGGGCTCAGCGCCTCGTAGAGCGTGTGGCGCACCAGGGCGTGCGTGAAGTCGTACGCGTCGACCGGCGCGCCCGCCGGCGCCAGCAGCTGCGCCCCGAGCGCCTCATCGAGCGCGTCGAGCGCCGCCGGCTCGTCAAGCCCCGCCACCCGGCGCGCCACCTCGAAGTCACGCCACCGGTGAACGCCGCCGCCACGCGCAAGAGCCGGTTGGTCGCCGTCGGACAACCGCTCGAGCCGGCGCGCGATCACCTGCCGTACGGTCTCGGGCAGGCGCAGGCTCCGAGCCGGCGGGACACTCGCGACCCTCGCTCGCGAGCGCGCCCTCCTCCACCAGGTGCAGCAGCACCTCGCGGAGGAAGAACGGGTTGCCGCTCGTCTCCGCGGTGAGCGCCTCCACCCACGCCGCCGGCACATCGCGCTCCGCGACCGCGTCGAGGAGCTCCTTCACCGCCGCCGCGTCGAGCCCCGCGAGCGCCAACTGCTCGTAGCTCGTCTCCCGCGGCAGGGTGCCGAGCGCGTCCGCCAGGGGATGGTGCTGGGCCACCTCGACGTCGCGATACGCGCCGAGCACCAGCAGGCGGCCCCGCGGCGCGAATCGCGCCACGTGGCGCAGCAGCGCCACTGTCCCCGCGTCCGCCCAGTGAAGGTCGTCGAGCACCAGCACCGTCGGCACCCGCGCCGCCAGCGCGAGCAGGCACTGCGTGACCGCGTCGAGGAGCCGCACCCGCTCCTCGTACGGCTCGAGCGCCACCGGCTCCGGGAGTGTCGGGCAATCGCGCTCGCGCAGCGCCGGTACGAGCCGCGTGAGCGGCGCCGCGTGGAGCCCGAGATCGGTCCGCAGCACCTCCGGCGCTGCCGTGCGGGCATACTCGCCGATCGCCTCCGCAAACGGCCCGTAGGGTCGCGCCGCCTCGCCCTCGTAGCACCGCCCCCACAGCACCAGCGCCCCCGCGCGCGGGCCGGCTCCGCGAACTCCTCGAGCATGCGCGTCTTGCCGATGCCCGGCTCGCCCATCAGCAGCACGACGCCGCCCTGGCCCGCGCGCGCCTCCTCGAGCCGGTGCGTCGAGCCGGCGCAGCTCCGCCATGCGGCCGGTGAACGGCGTGTGGCGCAGCAGCGCCGCGCCCGTCTCCGGGCGATAGGCGACCTCGTAGCCGCCACGGGCTCGGGGAAGCCCTTCAGCGCGAGCGGCCGACCTCGGTGAACGGAACCCCTGACGCCCGCGCAGCAGCTCGACCACGACTCCGCTGCAGAGGATCTGCCCCGCCGTCGCCCGGTCGCACAGCCGCCGCGCCAGCACCACCGGCGTGCCCATGCAATCCGCCTCGTCGGGCAGCACCTCGCCGACGTGCAGCCCGAGACGTAGCCCGAGCCGCTCGCCCGCCACCGGGCGGCGTGCCCGCTGCGCCATCGTCACCGCACAACGCACGCCGTCGGCGACCGACGCGAAGGTCGTCGAGCAGCCCGTCGCCGAGCCACTTCACCTCGCGCCCACCGTGGCTCGCGAGCGCCTCGCGCAGCATCTGGCGATGCGCCCCCAGGATGCGCTGCGCCCGCTCGTCACCCACCCGGCTGGAGCAGACCGGTCGAGTCCACCAGGTCGGTGAACAAGAACGTGACGGGCGCCCCGGTCATCGGCTGCCACCATACAATCTCGCAAGGTCGCTCGGGAAGCGGCCGCAGACGAGGACGCCCTGGTTTCGTCCTGGCACCGCCGCCCCCCACCTGCCGCGTCCAGGCGCATCGACTGCTCGGCAGCAATCGAGGGTATTCCGCGGCCAGCGCGCCGCGCGCTCGCGGATCAGACAGGAGGATACCCCCGCCGGGCTTCCAGAAGCTGACCAGGATGGCGAGCGCCAAGACCGCCCAGGCCAGCCTCCGGACCGAGGGCTCCGCCGCCAGCGCACGCTGGGCGTCGCCGCTCGAACAGCCGCCAGCGAGCACCACCGGCGTCCCGACGCAATCCTCCGCCTCGTCCAGCAGCACCTCGCCCACTGTACAGCTCCAGCCGCGGCTGGCGCGTACCGGACCTCGGACGTTCACTGTGACTTCGCGCTACCCGCTGCCATCGGCGGAACAAATGTTCCCGGGCGATTCACAGGCCTTCGTGCGAAGGGGCGGCCCGCCCCTTCGTGTATCCGGCCTCTGAGCCGGAGAAGGAGACTCGTGATGAACCGTCTCAACCGTGGGGCTGTAGGAGTCCTCGCCTCGTTCGCGGTGAGTACTGCAGGCTCGGGCTCCACTTGCGTAACGCGGTCCACACCGGGACGCGCTGCATCTACACGCCGGAGCGGCCGACCGGGTGGGCGAAATCAACCTGTCGTGTAGCGTCGCTACGCCAGTTGTAGCGCCACATAAGGTGTTCAGAAGCAGGAGACCGTATCGGATGAACGAGCTGAAGCTTCGGCGCAGCTCAAACGTACGAAGGAGGCAGGAATGAGCGAGAGGGATTCGAAAATGCCTGTCCGTGCCCTCGGGGGCATCCGTATCTTCTCGATGGCGCAGAATCGTTGCAGCCGAGCGAAAGGAGACCAACTATGAAACGCATTTCAAGCCTTATGCTCATGGCGGCTGCCATGATGTTCCTCGGCCTGCGGCCCACCGGCGCCGCGGCGGATGAACCAATCGTTGGCCTTTGGCAGGTAACCTGGAAGGACGCCGTCACCCAAGCGGTGGTTCTCAATGTCTGGGACGTCTGGCATGCGGACCGGACGAGACCCAGAACGACACCACTCCGATACTGATCGGAAACGTCTGCCAGGGTGCGTGGATTCCGCTTGGGAAGCGAACCTACGGCCTGACTCACCCGGCTTTCAACTTTCTGAGCGCGCCTGAGGATCAAGAGGTCAACCCGATTCCAGCAGCAGCGCCCTGGTACTGGAACGAGTGACGGTTTCGAAGGATGGGAACACCTTTCAGGGCCTGGGGATCTATAAGACGATCGCGGGCATGGATCCCCTGGACCCTCACGCGGCCGTGCTGAGTTCTGAGAATATCACCATCACCGGGAAGCGGGTCCAGGTCGACCAGACTCAACTTCCCTAGTCTGTGAGGGAAGGACATCAGATGCATGTTCCCTGTATAGTCAGTGTCCATCTCGGGGGCTCGGCGGCCCACCCGGGCATCCGAACACCACTAACGACGAACCGAAGGGAGGACCCGCTCATGTTGTATAGTCTGACGACCCGCGTCGCCTTGATGCTCGCCCTGGCGGTGACGGGGGCACGGCCCGCCGGCGCCGCCGACCAGACCATCCTCGGCCGCCAGCTCGTGGTGAAGAACCCCTTCGGGGAGGCGGACAGCACCGGCAAGCGGCAGTTTGTGGTCAAGGCGAGGGAGATCGGGAGCCCCGACACCATCGTGGGTGACCCTACCGCCGGCGGCGCCAGCCTCTCGATCACGCTCAATGGCGGCACGCCGAGCATGCAGACGTTCGCCCTGCCCGCGCCGAGATGGAGCGGCAATGCCGTGAAGGGCTTCAAGTACAGGGACGCCAAGGGTGAGAACGGGCCGGTCAAGGTCGCCGAGCTGAAGAAATCGGGCGGCGGGGTCTTTCAGATCAAAGCCGCCGCCAAGACCGTCGGCGGCCCGCTCGGGATCATCACGGTGGTGCCGCCGAACCCCGGCACGGACGGCTGCGTGCGGCTCGAGATCGGGGGCGGGGGTGACGCCTACGGCGTTCGCTTCGCGGACGGGCAGGTCACGAACGACGGCGCGAAGCAATTCAAAGTCCTGAATCCGGTGACCGAGGGCACCTGCCGCCGCCACCGCCACCCTGCAACTCGGCTGCCTTCCCAACATGTGGCGGAACTTGCCCAGCAGGACAGACCTGCTACCCACTACACGTCGACGGCTCGCTGGACTTGTGTTTATGCGCAGCGACGGGTGCCCCGTGCCCAGACACAGTGACGGCTTGTGGATTTAACGCTTTCGCTTGCCCGCCTGGACAGGCGTGCCATCTGCAAGTGGGGAGCTTTTCTCCCGCAACCTGCGGTGTCTGCTCCCCAAGCGGGGCGTTCCTCGACGAATCGTACTGAGGGTGACCTCGGGCGCGGGAAAGCCTTAGTCGGATCGCAGGCCCGCGCGCCACACCGGCTAGAATGTCTCGGCGAAGCTCGCCGGGCACCGCGCCATGGTTGGGCCACGCCTCGACGTCGTCCACGACGGCCGCCCTGGTGTCGCAGGGTGTACCGGCCGCAGCATCGACCCCCAGCGCGCGAAGCAGCTTGACCCAGGACCGTCCGCCGCAGGAGATACCACCCCATGCCGAGCGCCCGCACCGGCCAGCTGACCAAGCCTCACATGCGCGTGCTCGGCACGATCGCCCACCACGGCAACGCCGATGTCGAGGACGTCGCCAACCGGCTCGACTACGACGACCCTGCCGCCAGGGTGCGTGATGGCTCAGATCACGCCGGACGGCGGCGCGGCCTACCACGCCATGATCTGCCAGGGGCCCTAACGAACCAAGGCGCTGCGATCTGGTACGTCCCTGGTACGTCGAAGATCGCAGCGCCTCAAGATTCCAGCCTAAGTACCTGACTTCGTTATGGGCCGCGCAGGGATCGAACCTGCGACCCGCTGATTAAGAGTCAGCTGCTCTACCAACTGAGCTAGCGGCCCGAACGGGTGGGACGCCGGACGGCGCCCACCACAGAGATGGGGTGAGTGAAGGGATTTGAACCCTCGACCCTCGGATCCACAATCCGATGCTCTGCCAACTGAGCTACACTCACCACCGTCGTCGACATCTTTCGATCGCTCGTCTTTTCGCCCCGAGGCGCGCCAGAAGGGATTCGAACCCCTGACCCACGGCTTAGAAGGCCGTTGCTCTATCCACCTGAGCTACTGGCGCCCAAGCATGGTCGGGGCGAGCCGATTTGAACGGCCGACCACCTGCTCCCAAGGCAGGTGCGCTACCAGGCTGCGCTACGCCCCGCCACCTCCATGAGGCTGCGTCCCTATCACGGGCCGCCCGGGCCTCGCAATGCTCATGGCCCGCTCGGGCGCCCGGATCCGGCGCCGAGTCGCTCGCCGAGGGCGCGCACGGCGCGTGCGCGGTGGCTGACGCGCGCTTTTTCCTCCGCCGTCGCCGCCGCGAAGGTCCGACCGAGCTCGTCGGCGACGAACAGCGGGTCGTAGCCGAAGCCGCCGGCGCCGTCGGTGCGCTCGGCGATCCGCCCCGGACAGACGCCCTCGGCCTGCTCGAGCCGTCCGTCCGGCCACGCGAGCGCGACGACGCACCGGAAGCGCGCTCGCCGATCTTCCGCGTCGCCCAGGACCTCGAGCAGGCGTGCGATCCGCTCCGCGTCCGACGGTGCGAAGCGTGCCGAGCGTACGCCGGGAGCGCCCGACAGCGCCTCGACCTCGAGACCCGAATCGTCGGCCAGGGCCGGCAGCCCGGTCGCGGTCGCGACGGCCCGCGCCTTCAGCACGGCGTTGTCGGCGTACGTCGCCCCGTCTTCCTCGGGCAGCCGGACGCCGGGAAAGTCCGCGAGCGAGCGCACGTCGATCGGTCCCCATTCGCCGACCAGCGCGCGCAGCTCACGCGTCTTGCCCGGGTTCGCCGTGGCGAGCACGAGCTGCGACGGGATCACGACGTGCGTGGCAGCCGCACGCCGGCGGCGCGAAGGGTGCGGCGCTGGAGCTCGGTCAGCCGGGCGATGCCCGCCCGTCCGAGCGCGACCAGCTGCGCCAGCTGGCGCTCGGTGAAGGGGGCGCCCTCGGCGGTGCCCTGCACCTCCACGAAGCGCCCGGCACCCGTCATGACGAGGTTCATGTCGACCCCGGCGCGGTGGTCCTCCTCGTAGGGCAGGTCGAGGACGGCGCGACCGTCGACGATCCCGACGCTCACCGCCGCGACGCTGTCCGTGAGCGGCCAACCCGCTCACCAGGCGTTGCTGCGCGAGGCGATCCAGGGCGAGCGCCAGCGCGACGAAGCCGCCGGTGATCGACGCGCAGCGCGTCCCGCCGTCGGCGCGCAGCACGTCGCAATCGATCAGGACCGAGCGCTCGCCGAGCGCCGCGACGTCGGTGACCGCGCGCAGGCTCCTGCCGATGAGCCGCTGGATCTCGTGCGTGCGCCCGCCGGGCCCCCGCCGTTCGCGCTCGATGCGCTCGGGGGAGCTGCGCGGCAGCATCCCGTACTCGGCCGTGACCCAGCCGGTGCCGCGCCCGCGCATGAAGGGCGGAACGCTCTCCTGCACGGTCGCCGTGCAGATCACCCGGGTACCCCCCATCTCGACCAGCACCGAGCCCTCGGCGTCGGGCAGAAAACCCGGCACCAGCCGGACGGCCCTGAGCTCCGTCGGCCGCCTGCCGTCAGCGCGCCGGGACGCCCGTCCCTCAAGCGTCTGCGCCCTTCTACCGATACTACTCATAAAACCGCACGCGCCATGCGGGGGCGCATAGCACGCGCTTCGCGTGACTGCCATGCAAGCCCGCAGGGGGTGCGCAACACGAGGTGACGACGATGCACATCGCAGCCGCGCGACTCCAGACGACCCCGGCCGACGAGCCCCTCCCCCTCATCGGCGAGCACGTACTCATGCAGCGGATCGCCGACCTGATCCGCAAGGTCGCGCGAACGGACGCGACCGTGCTGATCCTCGGGGAGAGCGGGACCGGCAAGGAGCTGGTCGCGCGCGCGCTGCACGCGCAGAGCGAGCGCGCCGACGGCGCCTTCGTACCCGTCAACTGTGGCGCCATCCCCGCCGAGCTTCTCGAATCCGAGATGTTCGGCCACGAGCGCGGGGCGTTCACCGGGGCGGCCGGTCCGCGCGCCGGGCTCTTCCAGCTCGCGCACCGGGGCACCATCTTCCTCGACGAGGTGGCCGAGATGAGCCCGGCGCTCCAGGTGAAGCTCCTGCGCGTGCTGCAGGACCGGGAGGTGCGGCCGGTGGGCGGAGACCGGGTCGTCACCGTCGACGTCCGCGTGGTGGCCGCATCGAACAAGGACCTGGCCGCCGAGGTCGTCTCGGGTCGCTTCCGCGAGGACCTCTACTATCGCCTGAACGTGATCCCGGTGACGACGCCGGCGCTCCGCGAGCGGCGCTCCGACATCCCCCTCCTCGTCAGCCACTTCCTCGCCGCGCACAATGGCCGGCGGCGCGAGCGGCCGGTCTCGGTGTCGGACGAGGCCATGGTGCACCTGCGCGAGTACGACTGGCCCGGCAACGTCCGCGAGCTGGAGAACCTCATCGAGCGACTCGCCATCCTCACCGAGCAGCCGGTCATCGGCGCGTCGCAGCTGCCGCCCGCGATCCGCGTGCTGGCCGCGTCGCGCGACGCAGGGCGGATCGCGTTCGACGACGACGGGCTCGACCTGCACGCCGCGGTCGAGGAGTTCCAGCACCGGCTGATCGCGGAGGCGCTCCGCCGCACCAAGGGCAACAAGCAAGCCGCCGCGCGCCTGCTCGGGCTCAAGCGCACGACGCTCGTCGCAAAGCTGCGACGGTGTGGCATGGACGTCGACGCATCGGGCGCGAACGCATGATGTCGGCATCCGCCATGGCGTCAGCCTTCAGGTAGATTTCATTAGAATGTGGGCAGTGTCAGCCCCGGAAAGTGGCATTGCGACCTCGGCGTTAATAAGCTAAAAAGCTCCTAGCCGCCCGGCTTGCTAGGTGGCGGCAAAGGAGGTTTTTCATGGCCAAGGAGGACGACGTCCTCATCCAGCTCGCCACACGCATCCCGAAGGGACTGCATCGCGAGATCAAGCTCTACTGTGTGCAGACCGGCATCTCCGTGATGGAGTTCGTCGCGTCGGCACTCGAGGAGAAGCTCCGCAAGGCGAGCGGGCGGACCGGACGCCGCGCGTCCTCGCGCTGAGCGCGTCGAATCAGGACAGCCCGCCCAGCGGTGTCGCTGGGCGGACGCGCGCGAGTATCTGACCCCGGAGCCGGCCGGGGTCGATCTCGAGCGCTTCGCAGATGCTCGCGAAGGCGAACACGTCGGTGTGGGCATCGCTCAGCAGCCAGGCGAGCGCTTCACGTTGCAGCGTGCGCGCGCGCCCGCGGGTCGCGTCCGCGTGCTTCAGCAGCGTCCGGATGCCGTCCTCGAGGACGGCGAGCAGCAGCCGGCGCTCCCCGGCGGCCGGTTCCGCGCGTCGATAGATCGCGCTGAACGAGACGGCCATCTCGGCGTCCTCGCTCGCGGAGCCGAGCGTCATGCGCGGCGCGCCGATTGCCGGACCTCGACGCGTGCTCCGAGTTCCCGCGTTCGCCGCCGACGCCATGACACCCCCTGCGGGCCCACGCATGCCTCAGATCCGGGAACCTCGCAAGGCGCAAGTTCGACGAAACGGCAGCCCGGGAAGGTTGCGTCGCCGACGACCGGCCTGCTAGCCGCATGCCGATGGACCTCCGAGAGATCGTCGCCGAGCTCGGTCGATCGACCGATACCTTCGGTCGCTTCATCCGGCAGCAGGCCGAGCGCATTCCCGATCGCGTCGCACTCAAGTTCGAAGCGGAAACGGTCACCTACGGCGCGTACGACGCGCGGGTGAATCGCCTGGCCGCGGTGCTGGCACGCGCCGGGCTGCGTGCCGGGGAGCCGGTTGCCGTCCTCTGTCCCAACAGCCCGCTCTTCCTGATCGCGCTCGGCGCCGTCGCGAAGCTGGGCGCGATCGGCGCGCTCCTCAACACGCACGTCACGGGCGCAGGGCTCACCCACGTGCTGCGCGCGTCGGGGGCGCGCCTCGGGATCTGCGACGAGAGCGCCCTCGCCGCGCTGGGCGACGTCGCCGGCGACCACGACGTCGGCTTCCTGGCCGACGCGCCCGCGACCGCCGCACTGCCGCCGGGCGTCTCGTCGCTGCACGACGTGCTGCCGGCGTCTGCGCCCGAGCCCGACATCCCCGATCTGCGCGGTCGCGACGTGTTCCTCTACATCTACACCTCGGGCACGACCGGCTACCCGAAGCCCGCGATCGTCCGGCACCTGCGGTTCACCATGGGCGGCGTCAGCCTCGCCCAGATGCTGGGAATCGAGGAGGGCGAGACGATCTACGCTCCGCTGCCGCTCTACCACGGCGAGAGCCTCTTCGTCGGCTTCGCACCCGCGTTCCGCGCCGGCGGGGCGTTCGCCTCGCGCAGGCAGTTCTCCGCCGCGGCATTTCTCGACGACGTGCGCCGTCACGAGGCCGTCGCCTTCGTCTACGTCGGCGAGCTCTGCCGCTACCTGCTCCGCCAGCCGCCCTCCCCGTCCGACCGCGATCACCGGCTGCGTGTCGCGGCCGGCGCCGGGCTGCGGCCGGACGTGTGGAGCGAGTTCCAGGAACGATTCGGCATCCCCCGCATCGTCGAGATGTACGGCGCCACCGAGGGGAACGTCGCGCTGCAGAATCTCGACGGACGCGTCGGCTCCGTCGGCAAGCCGCACGCGCTGCTCGAGGACCAGGTCGCGCTGGTGCGATTCGACCACGCCGCGGGCGACATCGTGCGCGACGCCGACGGCCGCGGCGTTCCCTGTGACGACGGAGAGGCCGGCGAGCTGCTCGGCAAGGTCGGCGCCGCGGGCGCCATGGAGTACGACGGCTACACCGACCGCGCGGCCACCGAGCGCAAGCTCCTGCGCGACGTCTTCGAGACCGGCGACGCGTGGTTTCGCACCGGCGATCTGCTCCGGCGTGACGCCGAGGGCTACTACTACTTCGTCGACCGCATCGGCGACACCTTCCGGTGGAAAGGCGAGAACGTCGCCACGCAGGAGGTGGCGGACGTGCTGAACGGCATGGCCGGGGTGGCCGAGACGACGGTGTACGGCGTGCAGCTTCCCGGCGAGGACGGGCGCGCCGGGATGGCGGCCCTCGTCCTCGCACGCGGGGCGAGCTTCGACGGCGCCGCGTTCTACGCGCACGCCGAGCGGCATCTGCCGCGCTACGCCATGCCCGCCATCGTCCGGCTGGTCGACGCGGTGGAGGTGACGGGCACGCTCAAGCAGCGCAAGCAGCGGGTTGCCGAGGAGGGCTTCGACCCCGCGGCGATCGGCGATCCGCTCTTCGTGCGCGACGACGCCGCGCGACGCTACGTCCCGCTCACTCCGGCGCTCCACGACGACCTGCGCCGCGGCCGTCTCCGGTTGTGAGGCGCGCCGCCTCCGTCCGCAGCGCGGCCTTGTCGACCTTGCCGCTGCCCTTGGTCGGCAGCGTCTCGTCGCTGCGCACCCAGAGCCGGCGCGGCACCTTGTAACTCGCCAGCCGGTCCCGGCAGTGCGCGAGCAGCGTCGCCTCGTCCGCGGGAGCCTTCAGGACCACGAACGCGGCGACGTTCTCGCCGCGAAGCGCGTCGGGGATCCCGACCGCGTGCGCCGCCGCGACGGCCGGATGCTCGAGCAGGACGGCCTCCACCTCCGCTGCCGCGACGTTGGCGCCCGCGGTCTTGATGACGTCCTTCAGCCGGCCGACGAAGTGCAGCCCGCCGTCGTCGTCGATCCGTCCGAGATCGCCGGTGTGGAAGAACCCGTCGCGATCGAGACACGCTCCACGGGGCTCGCCCCAGTAGCCGACGAGCAGCTCGGGTCCGCGGACGCAGATCTCGCCCTCCGCGCCCCGATCGAGCACCGCTCCGCCGTCGGGGTCCACGATGCGCAGCTCGCGCCGACCCACCGGGGTTCCGTGGCCGCCCGTACGGCGCGCCAGCGGCGCGTCCCACGGCCACGCCGTGCAGAGTGGCGGGGTCTCCGTCATGCCGTACGAGCCGACGGCATGATGATTCGCGCCGTAGAGCGCGGCGGCCCACTTCGTGTTCGCTCCGACACCCTTGCAGAGAGAGAGCCGCGTCTCCGCGAAGCGCGGGTGCGCGATCAGGGCCTCCGCCTGGTGGGGCCAGGCGAAGAACACGCTGACCCGCTCCGCCGCGAGGAGGCGCAGCGTCTCGCCCGGCTCGAACACGTCCTGCAGCACCACCGCCGCGCCGCGCGACAGCGTGGCGAGCGCCACCGCCACCAGACCACCCGCGAAGAAGAACGGCAGATATCCCCAGGTGCGGTCGTCGGGCTCGATGCCGAGGACCGCGGCGTCGCCTTCGGCGGCCAGGCAGAGCGCCGCGTGCGTGTGCACGACGCCCTTGGGCGCCGCCGTCGAGCCCGAGGTGAAGACGATGGTCGCGGCATCGTCGGGATCCGGGCCCGGGCCCGGGTCGACGGATCGCCCGAGGAGCGGCGCCAGGTCGAGCGGCGCTGCCGGATCGAGCAGCACGACGTCGCGCAACGCGGGAAACCCCGCGGCCTGCACATCGCCGCGGTCCGGGACGATTCCCAGCTCCGCGAGGCTCGCCGCGTAGTCGTGGCGCAGGAACCCGCGCGCCGCGATGAGCAGCGACACCTCGGCGTGCGCGAGGGCATGGCCGATCTCGCGCGGCCGGTAGAGCGTGTTCAGCGGGACGAGCACCCCGCCGCACCGCCACACGCCGAACGCGATGGCCAGCCACTCCGGCCAGTTGGGAAGGAGCAGCGCGACGTGCGTCCCGCGGCGCACGCCGCGAGCCGCCAGGGCGCCGGCGACACGATCGGCGAGGGCGGCCAGATCGGCGAACGAGAGCCGGCCGCGCGCCGAGATCAGCGCCTCGCGGCCAGCGTGACGCGCGGCGAGCGAATCCAGCAGAGCGGGAAGGGACCGCGAGCCGGGATCGGGCGCCGGGCTCACGCGATCCCCCTGCGGGCGCGACCTCGCGGCGACATCGCGCCACTTTGCCGCACGTCCCGCGAGGGGTCCAGAGTTGCCCGCGCGGACGCAGCCGGCGTATACGCGGCGCGATGCGATCCGGCCCGGCGCTGGCGGCGTGCTGCCTCGCGCTCGCCGCCGGCAGCGTGATGGCACGGACGTCCCCACTTCGCGGCGTGGTCGAGGGCTACTACGGCCGACCCTGGTCGGGCGAAGCGCGGCGCAGCGTGATCCGCTACCTCGGCGCGCGCGGCATGAACGCATTCGTCTACGGTCCGAAGAACGATCCGTACCATCGCGACCGCTGGCGCGAGCACTATCCCGACGATCAGCTGGCCGACCTCCGCGACACCGCCGCCGCGGCGCGCCGCGCGCGGGTCCGCTTCATCTACGCCATCAGTCCCGGCCTCGACATCTGCTACGCGTGCGACGAGGACTTCGACGCGCTCACCGGCAAGCTGGAGCAGCTCGCGCGCGCGCGTGTCCGGCACTTCGCCATCTTCTTCGACGATGGGCCCGCCATGCTCACGCGATCCGAGGACATCGAACGGTATGGCGGGAGCGACGAGGCGGCGCTCGCCCGGGCCCATGCCGACGTGGTGAACCGGACGGATCGCTGGCTCCGCGGGCGAGGCCACCGCGGTCTCGCGTTCATGATCCCGTCGGCCTACTCCGGCACCACCTGCTTGCCCTACCACGCGGCGCTCGCCGGCGCGTTGCGGCGCAAGCTCCCCGTCGGATGGACGGGCCCCGGCGTCTTCGCCCCGACGCTCACGGGCGCCGAGGCCAGCGCACGGCGCGACTGCCTCGACGGCCATCCGGTGATTCTGTGGGACAACTTCCCGGTGAACGACGGCGTGCTGTCGAACACGATTCACCTCGGGCCGCTGGTCGGGCGCGACCCGACCCTGCCGGGCGAGCTGGCCGGATACCTGCTGAACCCGATGACGCAGGCGCACGCCAGCCTGATCGGCCTCGGCACCGCGGCGGCGTATCTCCGGCATCCGAAGCGCTACGATCCGGAGGCCGCGTGGCGCCGCGCGCTGAGCGATCTCGACGACAGCGGCGGTCTCGCCGTCCTGGCGGAGCAGACACGCGACTCGCCGCTGAGCGATCCGGACTACGACGACGCGCATGCCCTCGCGGTCGCCCTCGCCAGCCTGGAGGCGAGCTGGGATGCGGCCGAGTGGATGCCGGGCGTCGACGCGCTCGAGGCGGAGGTGCGCCGCCAGGCCGCTGCGCCGGGAACGATCGCCGCGCATCTCGGGGACACGCCGCTCGGCCGCGAGATCGCGCCGTGGGTTACCGAGCTGGCGGCGCACGCTGCACAGGAGCTCGACGCCGTGCGGCTGCTCCGCGCCATGAAGCCCGGCTTCCGGTCGCTCACGGCTCGCGTCACCGCGACGACGCTCACCGTCAGCGGGGTCGCAGCGCCGCCCGACGCGGCGCTGGCCGAGACGCTCGCGCCGGCCTTCGACGCCGCGCCGCCGCACCCCGACATCGGCGAATACGTCCGCTGTCTCGGCGATCTGCTCGGCGCCGACATCCACCTGTGCACGGAGTTCGGGCTCAACGTCCACGGCAAGGGCTTCTACCTGGTCCCCTTCGACATCAAGGACGTGCGCCTCATCAGTGGCCGGAACGTGCACCAGCGGCTGGTGCAGTTCGTGGGGGAGCGCCACCGTGCGTGGGCGGGCCGCCAGCAAACCGGCGTCGGCGCGCTCTCGCTGACCCTCGACGGCGCGCCGGTCGCCGTCGGCGCGGACGGCGCGTTCGCCGTCACGACACCGCTGCCACCCGGCGGCACCGCGCGGCTGGCGCTGGCGACCGCCGCGGGGGACGTCACCACGATCGCCGTGCCCTGACGCCGCCGCGAGCCGTCAGGCGGCAAGCGCCTGGGCACCGAGAAACCGCAGCATTCGGTCCGCCACGGCCTTCGGGGTCTCCAGGAAGCACGCATGGCCGGTCGCCGGCACGATCACGACCTGCGCGCCGCCCAGGGCCGCAGCGAGGGTGCGGCCGTATCGCGGCGGCGTGAGGATGTCGTCCTCACCGACCAGCACGAGCGTTGGCGTGCGCAGCATCGGGAGCACCCCGAGCAGGTCGTGCCCGAGGCACGCGTCGACCTGACGCTGATACGCGGCCACCGAGCGCAGCAGGGCCCCGCGCGCGCGCTGTTCCTCCTGGAAAGCCAGCAGCGCTGGCGGAGGCTCCTGGAATGCCCGGTAGGTGAAGGCCCACGGCATGACGCCCGCCAGGAAGGCTTCGGCCTCGAGCCGTTCCACCTGCGCGCGCCAGGCCTCCAGGATCGCCGCGAGGAAGCCGTCGGTGCGTCCCCACGTGCAGGCGAGCACCAGGCTGGCGATCCGCGAAGGCGCCTGGAGCGCCAGGTGCTGCGCGATCGCGCCGCCCATCGATGCGCCCGCGAGGTGGAAACGATCGATGCCGAGATGATCCATGACGGCGAGCGCATCGCCGGCCATGTCCGCGAGCCCGTACGCCCCGCGCGCCTCGTCGCTCTCGCCCGCGTCCCGGTTGTCGAGCAGCACGAGCCGGTGTCGCCGCGCCAGGTCCGGACGCATCAGATCCCAGCCCTGTCGATCGCCGCCGAGTCCCATCAGGAGCAGCACGGGCTCGCCGGCGCCGTCGACCTCGTATGCCAGCTCGATGTCCCCGACACGCACCCGCGGCATGGCGGGCGAGTGTCGGTCCGCCCCTCGCGGAAGTCAATCGCTCGCGCTAGGGTCGCGGCATGCACGAGAAATTCCTCTCCCTCACCCAACCCGTGTACGAGTACCTGGTCGCCCACAGCGCACCGCCCGACGACGTCCTGCGCGATCTGGCGGAGGAGACGGCCGCGCTCGGACCCGTGAGCATAATGCAGGTGGCCGTCGAGCAGGGAGCGTTCCTCACCATGCTGGCTCGCCTCATGGGTGCCCGACGCGCCGTCGAGATCGGCACGTTCACGGGATACAGCTCGATCTGCATCGCACGCGGCCTCGCCGACGGCGGTCGCCTGCTGTGCTGCGACGTCAGCGAGGAATGGACCGCGATCGCACGGCGCTACTGGACGCGCGCCGGCCTCGACGACCGCATCGAGCTCCGGCTGGGGCCCGGGCTCGATACGCTGCGCGCCCTGCCGCGCGAGCCGGCGATCGATCTCGTCTTCATCGACGCCGACAAGCCGGGCTATCGCGACTACTACGAGGAGCTACTGCCGCGCGTGCGCCCGAACGGGTTGTTCGTGTTCGACAACGTCCTCTGGTCGGGGGCGGTGGCGGATCCGGCGGTGCAGGACGACAACACGCGCGCCTTGCGAGCCCTCGCAGCCCACGTCCGGCAGGACGCGCGCGTGGACGAAGTCATGCTGGCGGTCGCCGACGGCTTGCTGCTCGCCCGCAAGCGGTAGCTACGGACCGACGCTGGTCTCGAGCGCGGCGGGAAGCTCCGGCTGGCGCCACTCGTAGCCCACCTGCTCGGCGACGCCCGGAAGCACGCGCTGGCCGCCGAGCAGCAGCGACGCCATCTCGCCGACGAGGAGCCGCAGGCCGAAGCCCGGGACGGGCAGGATGGTGGGCCGGTGGAGCGCGTGTCCCAGCGCCTTCGTGAAGTCCTTGTTGGTGACCGGATGCGGCGACGTCACGTTCACCGGGCCCACGTAGGCGTCCTTCGCGACGGCGTCGCGCAGGAGACCGACGACGTCGTCGCGGTGCACCCACGACATCCATTGCCGCCCGCCCCCGAGCGGGCCGCCGAGTCCGGCGCGGAACGGCAGCAGCATGGCGGAGAGCGCGCCGCCGTCGGGCGCGAGCACGATGCCGAGTCGCATCAGCGCCACGCGCAGCCCGAGCGTCTCGGCGCGACGCGCCTCGGCCTCCCATTCGACGCACACGCGCGCCAGGAAGCCGGTGCCGGGTGCGGCGGTCTCGTCGAGGGGCGTGTCGCCGCGGTCGCCGTAGTAGCCGATGGCCGACGCGCTCACGAGCACCTTCGGCCGCGGATCGACGGCGGCGATCGCATCCACCAGCGCCCGGGTGCCCTCGATCCGGCTGCGGCGGATGTTCGCCTTGCGTGCATCGGTCCAGCGCCCGCCGGCGATCGGGTCGCCGGCGAGGTTCACGATGGCGTCGGTCTCTGGCATCACGGCGCGCAGCGCGTCCCACCCGACGGCCCGTGACGGGACCCGCCCCGGCTCGCGGCTGACGATCGTCACGGTGTGTCCCGCCGCGCGCAACGCGTCGCACGTCGGCTTCCCCACCAGCCCCGTTCCCCCCGTGACGAGCACGCGCATGGTGCGCGCCCCTAGCATGGAGGCACCACGGACCCAAGCGGTCCGCACGTACTTGCCTCTCGCGAAGCCCCTGTGCCACACGACCGGTATGACCATGCCGCTCGAGGGCATCCGCGTGATCGACTGGACCATCTGGCAGCAGGGACCCGTGGCCTCCGTGATGCTCGGCGATCTCGGCGCCGAGGTGATCAAGGTGGAGGAACGGATCGGGGGCGATCCCGGCCGTGGCGTCCTGCGTGCCCAGGGACTCGACCTGACCGACCGGCCGAACTTCTACTTCGAGGCGAACAACCGCAACAAGAAGAGCCTCACCGTCGACCTGAAGCGCCCCGAGGGCGTCGAGATCGTGCGCCGTCTCGCCGACGGCGCGGATGTCTTCGTGCAGAACTTCCGCCAGGGCGTGGCGGCGCGTCTCGGCATCGACGCGGCCGCGCTGCGCGCGCGCAACCCGCGCCTGATCTACGCCAGCGCGACCGGCTACGGACCCGAGGGACCGGAGAGCGGCGCGCCCTCCTTCGACTACCTCGGGCTCGCGCGCTCCGGGATCATGATGTCCGCCGGCGAGCCGGATGATCCTCCGCTGGCCATCGCGGGCGGCATCGCGGATCAGATGGGCGCGGTCATGCTGGCGTACGGCGTCCTCGCCGCGTTGCTGGCGCGCGAGCGCACGGGGCGCGGCCAGGAGGTGGACGCTTCGCACCTGGGCTCCATGTCGTGGCTCCAGGGGCTCGGCCTGTCCGCACGCCTGATGCTCGGGCGGGCGATGCCGCGGGTCCATCGCCGCTTCGCCACCAATCCGCTCTGGAACCACTACTGCTGTGCCGACGGGGAGTGGCTGGCGCTCTCGATGCTCCAGGCGGACCGCTACTGGGCGCGCTTCTGCGAGGTGCTCGGCATCACCTGGGCGGCGAGCGACGAGCGCTTCGCGTCGATGCTCGCCCGCATGGGCAACTCCGGCGAGTGCGTCGCGCTGCTCGACGAGACCTTCGCCACGAAGCCCCGCGACGAGTGGCTCCGGCTCCTCGCCGCGGGCGGCGATTTCATCGTCAGCGTCGTCAACTCGGTCGATCAGCTACCCGACGATCCGCAGGTCAAGGCAAACGGCTACGTGACGACCTTCGAGCACCCGGCCTTCGGTCCCACGAGCGTGGTCGGGGTCCCGGTGCGGTTCAGCGAGACCCCCGGACAGATCCGCCTGCCCGCACCCGAGTTCGGACAGCACACCGAGGAGATCCTGACCGACCTGCTCGGCTACTCCTGGGACGACGTCGCGCGGCTCAAGGACGCCGAGGTCATCTGAGACGGCGGAAGAGGCGGGCGACGCGTGGCTCGCGTGCTCATCGCCGGGTGCGGCGACGTCGGGACCGCCCTCGGGTTGCTGCTCGCCGCCGACGGGCACGAGGTGTTCGGGCTCCGCAGGCATCCGGACGGCCTTCCCGCTCCCATCCGTCCGCTCGCGGGTGACCTGGGCGACGCGCCGTCGCTCCGTACGATCCCGGATGGCATCGAGCTGGTCGCCTACACCGCCGCCGCGGACGGCTTCGACGACGGCGCCTATCGCCGCGCCTACGTCGACGGCGTCGCCAACCTGCTCGGCGCGCTCCACGCCCGGGCCGCTCCCGTGCGACGGCTCCTCTACACATCGAGCACCGCCGTCTACGCGCAGACCGACGGCGGGTGGGTCGACGAGACGTCGCCCACGGAGCCAGCGGGCTTCTCCGGGCAGCGCGTGCTCGAGGGCGAGGCGCTGGTGCTCGCCGACCCGACTCCCGCCGTCGTCCTGCGCCTCGCCGGGATCTACGGGCCCGGCCGCACGCGGCTGATCGACCGGGTGCGGAGCGGCGCCGCGACGTGTGCCGACGGCGCGCCGCGCTGGACCAACCGCATCCATCGCGACGACTGCGCCGGTGCGGCTCGCCACCTGCTCGCCCGGGAACAACCCGACGCGGTCTGGCTCGGGGTCGACCGCGAGCCCGCGCCGGAGTGCGCGGTGCTCGACTGGCTCGCGGCGCGGCTCGGCGTCCCGCCACCCCACCGCGTTCCGCGCGTCGATCGTGGGACGGCGCGTCCGGAAGCCAGCAAGCGCTGCTCGAGCCGCAAGCTCCTCGCGTCCGGATACGTTTTCCGCTACCCGACGTTTCGCGAGGGCTATGCGGCGCTGGTCGGCGAACCCCGAGCTCATCGAAGCGAGTGATGATGATGAGGGCCCGCGCCGCCGTCAGCCCGTGGCGGCGATCAGGCGCTCGACCGCCGCGACACGCTCGCGGAGCGTCGCGGGATCGTCACAGCGGAGCGTCACGTGCCCCGTCTTGCGTCCGGGACGCGGCGCCTTTCCGTAGAGGTGCAGGTGTGCGCCCGGCACCGCCAGGATCGTCGACGGCTCGGGCCAGCGCCCGATCAGGTTGAGCATCGCGGCGCAGCCGAGCGGCGCCGTCGAGCCGAGCGGCATGCCGGTCACCGCGCGGACGTGGTTCTCGAACTGGCTCGTCTCGGCGCCCTCGATCGTCCAGTGGCCCGAGTTGTGGACGCGCGGCGCCATCTCGTTGGCGAGGAGGCGCCCCTCGACCTCGAAGAGCTCGAGGGCCAGCACGCCGACGTAGCCGAGATGCTCGAGGAGCGCGCGCGCGAATTGCTCGGCCTGCGCGTCCACCGCCGGCGTTACCTCGGGTGCAGGCGCGAGCGACCGGCGGAGGATGCCGCCTTCGTGGCGGTTCTCCACCAGCGGGTAGCACGTCGCGGCGCCGTCGCGGCCCCGTACCGCCAGGACCGAGAGCTCGCGCGTGAAGCGCACGAAGCCCTCGACGATGCAGGGTGCGCCGCCGAGCGCGGCCCACGCCGGAGGGACCTGGTCCTGCGTCTCGAGCACGACCTGTCCCTTTCCGTCGTACCCGAGGCGGCGGGTCTTCACGACCGCGGGCAGCCCGACCTCGGCCACGGCACGCGCGAGCGCGGCGGACGAGTCGACGGCCGCGAACGGCGCCGTCGGGATCCCGAGCCGCGCGAACAGGCGTCTTCTCGACGAGCCGGTCCTGCGACACCTCGAGCGCCTCGGGAGGCGGGAACACCGCAACGCGCTCGGCCAGCGTACGCGCCGCCGCCACCGGGACGTTCTCGAACTCGTACGTCACGACGTCGACGCGCGCGGCGAGGTCCGCGAGCGCCCGCGGGTCGTCGACAGGCGCCACGAGGTGGTCGCCGAGACCCGCGAGCGCCTCGGGCGCCGCATCGAGGAAGACGAACCCGTGGCCGAGCGGATACCCGGCGAGCGCCAGCATGCGTCCGAGCTGGCCCCCGCCGAGAATCCCGATGTTCACCTGCCCTTCCTCGGATCCGGATCTGCGAGCACCGTGGCCGTCTGCGTCGAGCGGAAGGTCCGGAGCGCTTCCCGGATCTCCGGTCGCTTCGCGCCGAGAATGGCTGCCGCCAGCAGCGCCGCGTTCACGGCGCCCGCCTTGCCGATCGCCAGCGTGCCGACGGGTACTCCTCCCGGCATCTGCACGATGGAGAGCAGCGAATCGACACCTTTCAGCGCCGCCGACTCGACCGGGACGCCGAGCACCGGGAGCACGGTCTTGGCCGCCGCCATGCCCGGCAGGTGCGCCGCGCCACCCGCGCCGGCGATCAGCACCTCGAGGCCCCGCGCCTCGGCGCTGCCGGCGTATTCGAAGAGCAGGTCCGGGGTCCGGTGCGCCGAGACGATGCGGACCTCGTGCGGCACCCCGAGCTGCTCGAGCGTGTCGGCCGCATGACGCAGGGTCTCCCAGTCCGACCGGGATCCCATGATGATGCCGACCAACGGGTTCACCGGAGCCGCATCACCCGAGCATGACGATCCCGCCGTCCACCGGGATCACCTGCCCCGTCACCATGCGCGAGTCGTCGGACGCGAGCCACACCGCCGTGCCGGTGAGGTCATCGGGCTCGAGCGCGCGATGGATCGCCATCTGCATGTCGATGATGTACTGCAGGTACTGCTCCGGCACGCCCTGCTTCGTCGCCTCGGTCATCGTCGGACCCGGCGCGATGGCGTTGACGCGGATGTTCTGGCGGCCGACGGTGCCCGCCATGAAGTGCGTCATCGCGTTGATGGCCGCCTTCGTCACGCTGTAGTGGAACGACGGCAGCTTGTCGTCGATCACCGGGTACTCGGGATGCATCCACGCGGCCGACGACGACTGGTTGATGACCGAGCCGCCGCCGCCCTTGGCCATGTGCGGGAACACCGCGCGGCTCATGAGCCACGTGCCGAAGTAGTTCACGTCGAAGATCTTCTTCAGGTACGCGAACGACGTGTCGAAGTTGTCGATGCCGTAGAAGATGGCGGCGTTGTTCAGCAGCACGTCGACGCGCCCGTGGCGATCGAACACCGCCTGCGCGACGCGCTGCGTGTCGCTCTCGCTCGCCACGTCGACGGCCTCGAAGGTGGCCCGTCCGCCGATCGCGCGCGCCACCGCCTCGCCCTTCTCACGGTTCACGTCGGCGACCACCACGATGGCGCCTTCCTCGGCGAATCGCCGCGCGTACGCTTCGCCGATGCCCTGGCCCGCTCCCGTGATGACCGATACCTTGCCCTCGAGCCGCATGCGCTCTCCTCCGTGGCGGCTGTCTAGCGCGTTCGCACGAGCGCGTCGAGGAAGCGGCGCAACGCGGCCCCGACCTCGCGCCGGCCGCGCGACGAGGAAGTGGTGGCCGCCGGGGAACACCTCGATCGCGGTACCGGGACGCGCGGCGGTGAGCCGCGCGCGCTCGGCGCCGTCGAGCACCCAGCTGCGCTCGCCGGCTGCGAGCAGCACCGGGCATTCGACGCGCGCGAGCAGGCTGGAGAGATCGCCGGCACGATCGCCGTCCAGCGACAGCACGGCGCGATCGAAGCGGAACGTCCAGTCGCCGGGTGCGCGCTCGCGGATCGCGTGGCGGGCGAGCAGCGCCACGACGTCCGGGGCGACCTCGGGCTCGTCGGGTACGAAGCGGAAGGCGGCGAGCGCCGCCTCCCGGGTGGGATAGCCGCGGCCCTCGCGCGCGCCCCCGACCCGTCCGCGCCAGCGCGCGGCCAGCGCGGGATCGACGTCGCCCAGCCGGCTGTCCAGCAGCGCCAGCCCGCGCAACGCGGCCGGGTGTCGCGCCGCGTAGCCGAGCGCGATCCGTCCGCCCATCGAATGGCCGACCAGCGCGATCGGACCCGGCGCGATCGCTCGATGGATCGCGGCGAGGTCGTCCGCGAAGTCGTCGAGGCGGTAGGCGGGAACGCGGGGCCAGTCGCTCTCGCCGTGGCCGCGGAGATCGGGCACCACCAGGCGCCAGCCGGGCACGAGCGACGGGACGAGCGGGGTCCACCAGTGCGCATGACCTCCGTTGCCATGCACGAGCAGCGCGGTCGGGTCCTCGTCGCGGCCCCAGACCAGGCAGCGGAGCCGCAGCGCGCCCGCCTGCACCGAGACCGACGCCGGGGTCACGCCCACAGCTCCCGGAAGCGGGCGAGCGCGCGGGGCACGACCGACTCGTACCCCTCTGCCTCGATCCTGGACCCGAGCAGCTCGATGTCCCACCAGCCGTCGTAACCCGCCGCGGCGAGAGCCTGGCAGATGCGCCGCAGCGGGATGTCACCGTCCCCCATCACGACACGCTCGCTGGCAGCCATGGTTCCGACGGCGAAGTCGCTCACCTGGACGACGGCGATCCGGTCGCGACGCTGCCGGATGTTGGCGTAGAGGCGCCCGCTCGCTCCAGGCCGTGTTCAGCTCGAGGACGACACCCAGCCAGCGCGATCCGAAGTCGTCGACGAAATCGAGGGCGTCCGCGAAGGAGTGCAGGAACCCGAGATCGACGCGCAGCTGGCTGACGGGCTCGATCGCCAGGCGGACGCCGAGACGCTCGGCGTCCGGCAGGAGCTCCTCCAGGAGCGGCCGCGCACGCGCTGCGGATTCCTCCCAGGACAGGGCGGGAGCGTGCCCGGGCAGCACGAAGAGGCAGCTCGCCCCGAGCTCCGACGCCGCACCGAGATGGGCACGCGTCCGCACCAGCGCCTCGCGAATGGCCGCATCGTCGTCGAGCGGAAAGAAGCCCGACGATGTCAGGCACGACACGGCGAGTCCCGCGTCGCGGACGAGCCGCACGGCGCGCGGCAGCCCGACGTCGTCCAGCTTGCGGACCGAGACCCCGATCGCGGCGACGCCCGCATCCGCGAGAAAGGCCACGTCGCGCTCGAACGACCAGTGCATGGTCGTGATCTGGCTCACCGAGAACCGCGGCACGCTCATCGGATCGTCCCGGCAGAATGGCTGGTCTGAGCGTCTTCGGCGCGGTACAACCGCTCGCGATGCATAAAGGGGGGACCGCTCAGCCGCGGGGACTGAGCCACCGCGAACGCGTCCAGCGCTCTGACACGCGCTGGCTCATGGCGTGGCTCGCCGTGTTCGCCGCCGCCACCATCGGACTGCTCGCGGCGCACCAGATCTACCGGATCACCGGGCCCCATCCCGCCGTCACGGCGTTCGTACGCAGCCTGAAGCACTATGCCCGCTGGCTGATTCCCGGGCAGAAGGGCCGGCGCAGCTCTCTCCTCGTGCCGCTGCCCGTGCCGCACTACGCGAACGCCTCCGACGCCAGCGGGCACGACGCGCAGCGCGCGAAGACCTGATCGGGTCGTCGCGGGGCGCGGCAGCCGATCGCGTCGAGCGCCCGCACCGCGGTCCACAGCGGCAGGCCCATGACGTTGCACCAGCAGCCGTCGATCGCCTCCACCGGCCGGAAGCGATCGTCCTGGATGCCGTACGCTCCGGCCTTGTCGAGCCCGTCGCCGCTCGCCACGTAGGCTTCGATCTCCGACTCCTCGTAGGCGCGCATGCGCACCGTGCTGCGACGGAGCGCCGTGCGCACGACGGCGTCGGCGCGCACGGCCACGCCGGTGATGACCTCGTGCGAGCGATCGCGCAGCGCCTCGAGCATGCGCGCGGCCTCGCCGGCGGACGCCGGCTTGCCGAGCACGCGGCCGTCGAGGACGACCATCGTGTCCGCGGCCAGCACGACCTCGCCGGGGCCGCCGACGGCCGTCGCCTTCGCGGCCGCGACCGCGAGGGCGGCGCGATCCGGGTCGAGGCCGGTGCCGATCGCGACCTCGTCGAGATCCGCCGGTACGATCGCGAAGTCCAGACCGACCGCCGCGAGCAGCTCGCGCCGGCGAGGCGACGCGGAGGCGAGGATGAACCGCGGCGACATGACGCCGCATTTGACGACAAGCGGCGCGCGCGACGCAAACGCCGGCGCTTGCGGCGCCGCGGAGCCATCGCTAGCGTCCCGCCACCGTTCGAACGCTCGCATGGGTCACCGCGCATCGCTCGCCGTCGTCCTCGCACTGGTCGTGCTGATCGCGATGCTCGTCATGGCCTGGGGCATCGGGGGCTACGTGCTCTACGAGCCCGACGAGGCCCGGCACGCGGAGGTGGCGCGGGAGATGCTCTCCGCCTCGACGTGGCACGAGTGGATCATCCCGCGTCTCGACGGCGCGCCCTATCGCAACAAGCCCGCCCCCTTCTACTGGCTCATGGTCACGGCGCTGGCCGTCTTCGGCGTGAACGAAGGGGGAGCACGCGCCGTCTCGCTGGTATCCGCGCTGGTCACGGTCCTCGTGGTGACGCTCTGGGCCGCGCGGCGATGGGGACGCCGGACCGGCGCGCTCGCCGGCCTCATCCTGGTGACGGCGCCGGAGTTCGCGCTGCTGGGTCGCTTCGCGACGCTCGACATGACGCTGGCGCTGTGGACGACCCTCGGGATGCTCGCGATCCATCGCCTCGCGGAGGGGCCCGGGGAATCGGCGACGACCTGGCTGGTGGCGGCTGCCATCGCGGGCGCGCTCGGCGCGCTCACCAAGGGGCTGCTCGCGCCCGGCTTCATCGCGATCGTCGGCCTGGCGTGGCTCGCCGGACGGCGGCGGCTTCGCCTCCTCACGCCGCGCGCCGTCGCGGCGGCAGCCGTGGTGTTCCTGGTCCTGGTGCTTCCGTGGCATCTCGCGGCCGGCATGCTGGATCCCCGCTACCTCTGGACGCTCTACGTCGACCAGCAGTGGAACCGCCTCGTCGAGGCCGGCGAGCGGCTCCACGCGCGACCGCTCGTGTTCTACGTTCCGGTCCTGCTCGGCGGCTTCTTCCCGTGGAGCGCGCTCCTGCCCGCCGCGATCTGGGGGACGCTCCGGCGGCCGTTCCGCGGCGTGGAAGAGACCTTCTGCGCGCTCTGGGCCGCCGTCGTGTTCGTCGTGCTCAGCGTCGCCCAGGGCAAGGTGCCCTCGTACATCGTCCTCGCCTTCCCTCCCCTCGCGCTCCTCAGCGCGCGCTACCTGGGTCGCGTCCTGTGGGACGGGCCCTCCCCGCTGGACGAGCGCCTCATCCGCGGCGGCGCATGGCTCGTCGTCGCGGTCCTCGCGATCCTGCCCATCGTCGTCATCGCCCTCGGGACGTCGCAGTACGGCGGCGCCCTCACGCGGACCAGCCTCTGGTCGCTGCTGTTCCTCGCCGCCGCCGCCGGCATCGCGGCCCTGGTGCTGCGCGCGCCACTGCGCCACGCGGTGATCGGCCTCGGAGCCGCCAGCGCCGCGCTCCTCATCGTCTTCTTCCACCTCGTCGCGCCGTCGCTGAGCGAGATCCACAGCGACGCGGCGCTGGCGCGCGTGATCCGTGCCGCGCCGGAGCATGCCACCGCCCCCGTGGTCGCCTACGATCTCAGCAGCCCGTCCACGAGCTTCTATGCCCGGCGCCTGCTCGTGCTCTACGAGCGGCCGCTCCAGCTCCGCCGGCTGCTCGCCGATCACGCGCTGGTCTTCGTCGTGACCAGCCCGCGGCACAGCGCCGAGCTGGCCGCGAGCGGCTCCTTCGTGCCCTGGTACGTCGGTCCTCGCCGCACCCTCTATGCATCCCGGCCGCCTCCCGGCGCGGGATGAGCGCCCGTCGCGGCAGGGTTGGGCAAGCGGAGGGCCCGAGGTATCATGCGAGCCGACGTGACGTCCTCCTTTCTCGACATCCGGCGACACGGCTTCGCGCGCGTCGCCGTGTGCGTTCCCGAGGTCCGGGTCGCGGATCCCGCGTTCAACGTCGACGCCCACCTGACCGCGCTGGGTCGCGTACACGCCGCCGGTGTGCAGTACGCGGTCTGCCCCGAGCTCGGGCTGTCGGCGTACTCGTGCGGCGACCTGTTCTTCCAGGAGCCGCTGCTGCGCGGCGTCCTCGCCGCGCTCGAGCGTCTGGCACGCGAGACCGCGGCGTGGGACCTGCTGGTCTCGGTCGGCGCGCCGCTCGCGGTCGACGGCAGCCTCTTCAACTGCGCCGTGACGCTCTACGGCGGCCGGGCCGTCGCCGTGACACCGAAGGCCTACCCGCCCGGCTATCGCGAGTTCTACGAGCCGCGCTGGTTCCAGCCGGCGGCGGCGGCGCGCAGCGACACGATCGAGCTCCTCGGTCACGACGTCCCGTTCGGCACCGACGTCCTCGTGACGCTCCCGCACGTGGACGGGTTCGCGCTGCACACGGAGATCTGCGAGGACCTCTGGACGCCCGTCCCGCCGAGCGCGCTCGCGGCGCTCGCCGGCGCCACGGTGCTCGCGAATCTCTCGGCGTCGAACGTCACGGTCGGCAAGTGGGAGTACCGTCGCGACCTCGTCCGCATGTCGGCGGCGAAGAACCTGGCGGTGCAGCTGTACAGCGCGGCGGGCTTCGGCGAATCGACGGCCGACCTGGCATGGGACGGCCACGGGCTGGTCGCGGACCGCGGCGAGCTGCTGGCGGAGACCGAGCGATTCGCGCTCGCGGGCGCGTCGGCGATCGCCGACGTCGATCTGGCGGCGTTGCTGACCGACCGCATGCGACAGACGTCCTTCGGTCAGAACGCCGCGCAGCACCGCTCCGCGTTCCGGACCGTCGCGCCGGGCGCGCCCGTGCGAGACGCGCGCGCCCCGGCCCTCTGGCACACGCTGCGCCGCCGGGTCGATCCGCTTCCCTTCGTCCCGTCCGATCCGGCGCAGCGCGACCATCGCTGCGAGGAGATCTTCCTCATCAAGGCGACGGCGCTCGCGCAGCGCCTGCGCTCGCTGCCCGAGGATGCGCGGCGCCTCGTCGTCGGCGTGTCGGGCGGCCGGGATTCCACGCAGGCGCTCCTGGTCGCCGTGCACGCGATGGACCTCCTCGGCCTGCCGCGACGCGACGTCGTCGCCGTCACCATGCCGGGCTTCGGCACCTCGACGCGCACCTACGAGGCGGCCTGCGCCCTCATCCGGGCGCTCGGCGTCACGCTGCGCGAGATCGGCATCCGCGAGCCGTCGCAGGCGATGTTCGCGGCGATCGGGCACGACGACGCCGTCGAGGACGTCACGTTCGAGAACGTGCAGGCGTGGACCCGCAAGATGGTGCTGTTCTCGGTGGCGTCGCAGGTGCGTGGCATCGATCTCGGCACCGGCGACCTGTCCGAGCTGGCGCTCGGGTTCGCCACCTACGGCGGCGACCACATGTCGCACTACGGCGCCAACGCCGGCGTCCCGAAGACGCTCGTCTCGGAGCTCATCCGGTGGGCTGCGGACGTCGTCTTCCGCGACGAGCCCGCCGTCGCCGCCGCGCTCCGCGAGGTGCTCGACACGCCGATCAGTCCCGAGCTGCTGCGGCCGGGCCCGGACGGCGAGATCCGTCAGCGCTCGGAAGAGCTGGTCGGTCCCTACGAGCTGCACGACTTCTTCCTCTACCAGCTGCTGCGCTTCGGCTTCGGCCCGCGGCGCATCGCGCGCACGGCGGTGGCCGCGTTCGAGGAGCGCTACGCGATCGCCGACATCCGGCGCTGGCTGCTGGTCTTCCTGCGGCGTTTCTTCGCCAACCAGTTCAAGCGCGACTGCGTCCCCGACGCGCCGAAGGTCGGCTCCGGCGGATCGCTGTCGCCACGCGGAGACTGGCGCATGCCGAGCGACGCGTCGCCCGCGGCGTGGCTGGTCGAGGCGGAGGCGATCCCTGCGTCGCTGGATGAGGGTCGACCGGCGCTGCGCGGTGACGCGGGCGCCGGGCGGAGCGTGTCTCGCGCGGGCGGCGCGGCGGCAGCGCCAGCTAGTCCGGGCGGGGAACGGCCTCAGCCGCCGCGGAAGACGATCAGCCCGTGGCTCGGATCGTACGGCGAGACCGCGATGGTGACACGGTCGCCGGGAATCACGCGGATGTGGTAGCGCCGCATGCGTCCGCCGATCTTCGCCAGGAACTCCATGTCGTTGTCGCCCTTCACGCGGTAGTTTCCACCGGCGAGGGCTTCCACGATGGTGCCCTTGATCTGAATGAGATCGTCGCGTGCCAAGGGGGTCGTGTTAACACAGGCCCCCGGGATGGGCAACGCGCGCGCACCCCGTTCGTGACCTCGCGGCCCGCGTTCGCTAGCCGAGCCCGAGCTTCGCCTTGCCGTCCGGACTGATGCGCGCGGGATGCCAGGGCGGGTCGAACACGACGTCGACGGAGACGTTCGGCTGGCCCAGCGCCACGACGTGCTTCTTCACGTCCTCCGGGATCTGCCGCGCCGACGGACAGCCCTCGGAGGTGAGCGTCATGCGGATCGCGATCTGCGACTCGTCGATGTCGATGCCGTAGACGAGCCCGAGGTCGTAGATGTTGATGGGAATCTCCGGGTCGTAGCACTCGCGGATCGCGGCCACGACCTGCGACTCGGTGACCGGACCGCCGCGAAACGTGATCGCCGTGCCGGTGTCCGCGGGCGGTGGCGCCGGGGGCGGGATGTCGGCGGAGCGCTCGCGCGGACCGGCCCAGGCGTGCATGCCGCCGGCGAGGTTCAGGAGCCGCGTCCAGCCGCGCTCGGCCAGGACGCCGCACGCCGACGTCGCGCGCCCGCCCGCCGCGCAGGTCACCAGCACGGGCCGGTCGGTCGGCGGCAGCTCGCCGAGTCGATCCTCCAGCTCGTCGAGCGGGATCGAGTGTGCGCGCGGGATGTGATCGGCGTTGAACTCGGCCGGCGTGCGGACGTCGAGCACGTACAGGTCGGGCTGCTGCTGGTAGAGCACCAGCGCGGGCGCGGGCTCGATGGCGCGATACGGCGCGCCGCGCTCGATGACGTCGCGCGGCGGCGGCTCGCCCGCGACCACGTCCGCGAGGTGCGCCCGCGTCACCGCGAGCTGTCGCTCGAGCCGCGAGCGGTTCTCCTCGTGCTGGCGCCCGGTGCCGCGCAGCTCGCCGAGACGGCGCTCCACCTCGCGCAGCCGGCGCGCGAGCCAGTAGACGGAACCGGCGAGGACGAGGGCGAGCCCAGCGAGAGCGAGCGTCATCACCGACGGCTTATATCGTTGACACCCCGGCCGCGCCATGCTCAGCGAGATCGCCATGCGTGCCATCGTCATTCGCGAGCCGGGCGACGAGACGGTGCTGGTTCTCGGCGAGGCGCCGCGGCCAGCGCTCGGACCGGCGGACGTGCGCATCCGCGTCCGCGCGACGGCGCTCAACCGCGCCGACCTCCTGCAGCGACAGGGGATGTATCCGCCGCCCCCTGGCGCGTCGGACATCCTCGGCATGGAGTGCGCCGGCGACATCGTCGAGACGGGACCGGAGGCGCGGGAATTCCGACCGGGCGAGCGCGTCATGGCGCTCCTTCCCGGCGGCGGCTACGCCGAGGAAGCCTGCGTCGATCACGGCTCCGTCATCCCGCTGCCCGACGCCATGAGCTACGAGGAAGGGGGCGCCTTCCCCGAGGTCTTTCTCACCGCCTTCTCGAATCTCTTCATGCCGGGCCTGGGCGCGCTCGGGCCGCACGAGAGCGCGCTCGTGCACGGTGGCGGAGGCGGCGTGGGGACCGCGGCGATCCTCCTCATGCGCGAGGAGGGCCGGCAGTGCTTCGTCACGGTCGGCAGCCGCGACAAGGCCGCGCGCTGTCTCGAGCTCGGCGCCACCGCGGCCATCGACTACAAGACCGAGGACTTCTCCGCGCGCGTGCGCGAGCTGACCGGCGGACGCGGCGTCGACGTGGTGCTCGATCACATCGGGGGCCGCTACCTGTCGCAGAACCTGGAGTGTCTCGCGGTGGACGGCCGGCTGGTCGAGATCGGGCTCATGGGCGGCGCGAAGGCCGAGCTGAACCTCGCCCAGCTGCTCGTGCGCCGGCTCGCGGTCATCGGCTCGACGCTGCGCGGCCGCAGCGTCGAGAAGAAGGCGGCCATGGTCCGCGCGTTTCGCGACCGATTCGGCGATTCCCTCGCCGCCGGTCGCCTGCGGCCGGTGATCCATGCCACGCTGCCGCTCGCGGACGCCGCCGAGGCGCACCGGTTGATGCAGTCGAGCGCGCACTTCGGGAAGATCGTGCTGCGGGTCGACTGAGAGGAGGCGACGACGATGGCGGATTCGACGGATCTGATGGCCCGCGGGCTCGAGATCACGGGCAAGCTCTGGGGGGCCCGCGCGGGCGGACAGGAGCTGCCGGCCCAGAAGCTCGCGCCCGAGTTCTTCGGGCTGGTGGCGCAGTTCGTGTTCGGGATGTTCTGGTCGCGACCGAACCTCGATCTGCGCAGCCGCAGCCTGTGCACGGTCGCGCAGCTCGCCGCGCTCGGCAAGACCGACGAGCTGCGGGCGCATCTCGCCGGCGCGCTCAACCTCGGCATCCGCCGCGAGGAGCTGATCGAGGTGCTGATGCAGACGGCGTGCTACGCGGGCGTGCCCGCCGCCGTGCAGGCGTTGAACGCCGCCGCCGCCGTGCTCGGCTGCGAAGGACTGATCCACGCGCGGCCGCTTCGCTCCGTCGCCGACCGGCGACCTGCATCTCGGCTCGGCAGCGGCCGCGCTGGTCGCGTGGCTGTCGGCGCGCGCCGCGGGCGGGCACTTCGTGCTCCGGGTCGAGGACATCGATCGGCCACGCGTCGTGGCGGGCGCCGAGACGCGCCAGCTCGACGACCTGCGGTGGCTCGGGCTCGACTGGGACGAGGGCCCCGACGTCGGTGGGCCCGCGGGACCCTATCGCCAGTCGGAGCGTGGCGACCGCTACGAGGCCGCGCTGGACGCACTCGCCCGGCGCGGACTGCTCTATCGCTGCGACTGCTCGCGTGCCGAGATCGGGCGGGTCGCGAGCGCGCCGCACCCCGGCGACGACGGCCCGCGCTATCCCGGCACGTGCCGGGAGCTCGGCATGCGCGAGCGCCGCTGGAAGCGCCCGCCGGCGACGCGGCTCCGGGTGCCCGCCGGCGAGGTGATCGTCGAGGACGTGCTCCAGGGGACCGTCCGCCAGGATGTGGCGGCCGCGGTGGGAGACTTCGTGCTGCGTCGGGGTGACGGCGTCTTCGCCTACCAGCTCGCCGTCGTGGTCGACGATCTCGCGATGGGGATCACCGAGGTCGTGCGCGGCGCCGACCTGCTCTCCTCGACGCCGAGGCAGGTGCTGCTCGCCCGGCTCCTCGGGGGCACGCCGCCGCGCTACGCCCACGTGCCGCTCGTGGTGGACGCCGGCGGCGAGCGCCTCGCCAAGCGAGGCGGCGGCGTCGCCGTGCGCGAGCAGCGCGACGCCGGCGTCGTGCCCGGCCGTCTAGTGGAGGCGCTGGCGCGGCTCCTCGGCCTGGCGGCCGCCGACTCGGCGCGCGCGATGGTGCCCCGCTTCGAGCTCGCCGCGCTCGCCGGCCGCACGACGGTCCGGCTCCCCGCCGGCGGCGCGCTCGCGGATCCCTGAGCGGCGGAGCAGGCGCTGCCCGATCGCCACGCCCGCGACGATCAGGATCGCCAGGGCGATGGCGGGGCCCAGGATCTCCACCGTCAGCAGTTCGGTCGCCGAGCCGGCGTCCGCGACGCGATCGGCGAGGTACACGGTGAGCCCCGTCCCGGGCACGATGCCGAGCGCCGTGCCCAGCACGTAGTCGGCGGTTCGCACCCGGCTGGCGCCGAGCGCCCAGTTGAGGGGCGGCGCCAGGAACAGGAGGAGGCGCAGGACGAGAACCGTCACCACGCCGTGCCGCTCGAGCCGCTCGTCGAGCGCACGCAGGCGCGGGAGGCGATCGTGCATCGCACGCTGCACCCAGGCCTGGGCGGCATAGCGGACGAGCAGGAAGGTGGCCGCCGTTCCGAGAACCGAGGCGATCCAGGAGTAGACGAAACCCCAGGTCGTCCCGAAGAGCACGCCGCCGAGCGCGACCAGGATGATCTCCGGTCCGGGAATGAAGAAGCCCGCGATGAAGACGGCGATGAAGACGAGCGGACCGAGCGGCTCCCACGCATCGACGAGGGCGCGCATCGACTCGACGTCGACGTGACCCCACAGATCGAGGCGCCGCACGACGACGACGACCGCGATGGCGGCAGCCGCCCCCAGGACCGCTCGGACGGGACGGCGCATGGTGATCGCCGGGACGCCAGCTCAGCCGCGCGGCGGCGCCAGGCGGAACTTCACGCTCGCCTGCCGCTCCATCAGCTCCACCAGGTCGGTGAAATCGCGCTCGCCCAGGCCGGCGCCGATCGCGCCGACGAGCGCCTGCGCCACCTGCGCCGCGACCGGGACCGGCACGCCGGTCTCGCGTGCCACCTCGAGGAGCAGGCCGGCGTCCTTGGCGGCGAGGGAGAGCGCGAACTGCGTCGGTCGGCCGCGCTCATTGATGCCCTCCACCATCCGGTCGGTGAAGAAGTTGCCGGCGCCGCCCGCACGCACCACCTCGATCATGGTGCGCAGGTCCACGCCCGCCTTCACCGCCACCGCCAGGACCTCGAGCGAGACGCAGGTGGACGTGAACGCGAGCAGGCTGTTCACCAGCTTCGCCGTGTTCCCGAGCCCGAGCGGCCCGAGGTGGAACGTCGCGCGTCCGAGCCGTTCGAGCAGCGGCCGGACGCGAGCGTACACCGCGTCCTCGCCGCCGACCATGAAGACCAGCATGCGCGACTGCGCGCCCGGCGCCCCCCCGGTGAGCGGGGCTTCCAGCAGGTGGCAGCCCGCTGCCGACACGCGCTCACCCAGCGCGCGCACCGTGGCGGGCGCGTTCGTGCTGAGATCGACGAGAATCGAGCCGGGCTGCGCGCCTTCGAGCCACGCGAGCGCCACCCGCTCCACGACCGCCGGCGTGGGCAGCGACAGGAACGTGATCTCGCTGCGCTCGGCCACCCGGGTGGGGGAGTCGGCGGCCCGCGCCCCGACCCCGACCAGGGGCCGGAGGCGATCGGCGACGGCGTCGTGGACGCTGACGTGATGGCCGTCCTGGACCAGGTTGCTCGCGATGGCGGCGCCGATGTTTCCGCACCCGATGACGCCGAGGCGCTCTCCCGTGCTCATCGCGCTACCCGCGTCTCACTTGGGCGCCATGCGGATGGCGCCGTCCAGGCGGATCGTCTCGCCGTTCAGCATGACGTTCTCCAGGATGTGGCCGACCAGTGCGGCATACTCGCTCGGGCGTCCGAGACGCGACGGGAACGGGATCTGCGCCGCCAGCGCCTGGCGGATGGAGTCGGGCGCCATCGCGAGCATGGGCGTATCGAAGGTGCCGGGCGCGATGGTGAGCACGCGGATGCCGAGCGAGGCGAGGTCGCGTGCGATCGGCAGGGTCATGCCGACGACGCCGCCCTTCGAGGCCGAGTAGGCCGCCTGGCCGATCTGTCCGTCGTACGCCGCCACCGACGCGGTGTTGATGACGACGCCGCGCTCGCCCTCGTCGTTCGGCGTGTTCTTCGCCATCTGCGCCGCCGCCAGACGGATGACGTTGAAGGTGCCGATCAGGTTCACCTGGATCACCTTGGTGAAGAGGTCCAGCGGATGCGGCCCGTCGCGCGTGACGGTTCGCATCGCGATCCCGATCCCTGCGCAGTTGACCGTGACGTGCACGGTGCCGAAGCGCTCGACCGTGCGCGCGACGGCGTCCCGCACCTGCGCTTCGTCCGTGACGTCGGCGGCGGAGAACGCCACCCGCGGGCCCAGCTCGCCCGCCAGCTGCTCGCCGGCCGATCCGGGTCGATCGAGGATCATCACGGCGCCGCCGGCGCCCGCGAGCAGCCGGGTCGTGGCCTCGCCGAGCCCCGAGGCACCACCGGTCACCAGGGCCACGCTCTCCGAGATGCGCATGGCGGCGTGTCATAGCCTCCGCGCCGCGCGAAGGCCAGTCGCGCGCGGCGTCGCAGGCCGGGCAAGGCCGCGAGGCTTGCACCGGGCGCCCGCGGGACGTCAAAGTGGCCGCGATGCACCTGGACCTGCGCGGTCATCCGCTCCACACGCGATCCCTGTCCGTCACCCTGACGCGGCGAGCGGACGGCCGCCTCGACGTGGGCGGGGAGCTGGTCGACCTGCGCAAGCGGGGCTTCGTTCCCGTGGCGGGCGAGCTGCAGCCGTCCGGCGTCGTGCATCACATGCTGCTCGACGCCATCGTCGATCCGGCCAGCCGTCTCCTCGACGACATCGTCGCACGCCAGCCCGCGGTGGCCTTCGAGCCGTCCGCGACGACGCGCGGCGAGAGCTGTCGTGATCCCGTGGATCGCATCCGCGCGCTGGCCGGGACGCGGCTCGACGACGCGTTCGCCCGGCGGCTCGGAGAGGAGATCGGCGGACCGCGCGGCTGCTCGCACGTGCTCACGCTGGCGCACCTGCTGGCCTCGACGGTCACCTGGCTGCTCGAGCGCGACGGCGCACCCGGCTCCCGGCATCGTCCGCAGGAGCGCGTGTTCCGCCGCGACGTGATCGTCGACGGCGCCGAGCCCCCCGGCGGCGGCGTCGATCTGGCGCTCCAGCTCATCGACCTCGAGCTCGCGCCCGCGCCGCCGGCCGCCCCGTCGATGGATCGCTTCGCCGCGTCGCGCGAGGTGCGCGCGTTCGCCGCCGTCGACCTCGGGCGCTACACCTTCGGCCGGGTCCACATCGCCGAGCGGCGACGGGACGCCGCCCACCTCGATGCGCCGTGGTGCGACCGCGACGACGTCGCCGCCGGTCTCGCCGGACTCTCCGTCGGCCGTGGCGTGAGCGCGGCGCTGCGCGAACGCCTGGGCGGGCGGCCGGACGACCAGCCGATCCAGGATGGCCTTCTCATGCTGGCCCCCGGTCTCATCCAGGTCTTCGCCGCGCTCTCCGACGACTGGCCCACGCTGGCGCGCGACCAGGGCTGGGTGCTCGGCATGGGTGGCCAGCCCGACTCGTGCTGGATGTGGCGGCGCGACGGCGCGCTGCAGGCGTCGCGCGCGGCGGCCGATCCGCCGCAACGTCCGCTGAGCCGGTTCCCGTTGCCCCAGGCCGTCAATCCCGTCACAATTCACCACATGGCCGAGCGCCGCGAGCAGGGCGACGTCAAGGTCGTCGAGCGGACCGAGACGAAGGAGAAGCTCGCCCGACCCCGTCGCTACAAGGTTCTGCTGCACAACGACGACTACACCACGATGGAATTCGTCGTCTGGGTCCTGCAGTCCGTCTTCAACCACGACGAGACCATGGCCACCCAGATCATGCTCCACGTCCACCGCACCGGCATGGGCGTCGCGGGGGTCTACTCGCGCGACGTCGCGGAGACCCGGGTGGCGCAGGTCGACGCGCTCGCGCGCGAGCACGAGTTCCCACTTCGCTGCAGCATGGAGGAGGCCTGAGCATGCGGCTGTCGCGAGCGCTCGAGGCAAGCCTCAGCCTGGCAGTGCGCGAGGCGCGCCGCCGCCGGCACGAGTTCCTGACCCTGGAGCACGTCCTGTGGGCGCTCCTGCATGACGACTCCGTGGCGGAGGTCATCCGGGCGTGCGGCGGAAACGTGCCCCGGCTGATCCAGGACACCGAGGCATACCTCGAGACCCACCTGGAGACGCTGCCCGAGGAGGACGACCGCCCGCCGCAGCAGACCCTCGGGTTCCAGCGCGTGCTCCAGCGCGCCGCCGCGCACGTGCAGTCGGCCGGCCGCGACGAGATCGACGGGCGGGACCTGCTCGCCGCGATCTTCCGCGAGCCCGACTCGCAGGCCGCGTTCCTGCTCTCGCAGCAGGGCGTGACGCGGCTCGACGTCGTCACCTATCTGTCGCACGGCATCCCCAAGGTGCCACTCGCGCCCGAGCCGCAGCCGACCGGCGAGGGCGGCGACGACGAGGACGCCGCACCGTCGCGCGATCCCCTGGCCAGCTTCACGGTGAACCTGGTCGAGAAGGCCGCCGCCGGGCAAATCGACCCGCTCATCGGGCGCGAGCGCGAGCTCGAGCGCACGGTGCATGTCCTCTGCCGCCGCCGGAAGAACAACCCGGTGTTCGTCGGCGACCCCGGCGTCGGGAAGACGGCGCTCGTCGAGGGCCTCGCCCTGCACATCCACCGCAAGGCGGTCCCGCGCGGACTCCTCGACGCCCAGATCTTCGCGCTCGACATGGGCGCGCTGATCGCGGGCACCAAGTTCCGCGGCGAGTTCGAGGCACGCCTCAAGGCCGTGCTCGGCGCGCTCAAGCAGAAGCCCGGCGCCATCCTCTTCATCGACGAGATCCACACCGTCGTCGGCGCCGGGGCGACGCACGGCGGCTCCATGGACGCGTCGAACCTGCTGAAGCCGGCGCTCGCCAGCGGCGACCTGCGCTGCATCGGCGCCACCACCTTCCAGGACTTCAAGCAGCACTTCGAGCGCGATCGCGCGCTCGCCCGCCGCTTCCAGAAGATCGAGCTGACCGAGCCGAGCGTCGAGGAGACGATCGAGATCCTGCGCGGACTGAAGGGACAGTACGAGGAGCACCACCGCGTCACCTACACCGACGACGCGCTGCGCTCGGCGGCGGAGCTGTCGGCGAAGCACGTCCACGACCGGTTCCTTCCCGACAAGGCGATCGACGTCATCGACGAGGCCGGCGCCGCGGCGCAGGTGAAACCCGAATCGACGGAAGCCACCACCATCGACACCGAGGACGTCGAGCGCATCGTCGCCACCATGGCGCGCATCCCGCCGCGCCAGGTGTCCACGTCGGACCGCGAGCGCCTGGAGACCCTCGACCGCGATCTCAAGCTGCTCGTGTTCGGCCAGGACCGCGCGGTGGCCACGGTGGCCTCGGCCATCCGGCTCACCCGCGCCGGCCTCGGCACGCCCGACAAGCCCGTCGGATCGTTCCTGTTCGCCGGACCCACCGGCGTCGGGAAGACCGAGCTCGCGAAGCAGCTCGCGGCCTCCCTCGGCGTCGAGTTCCTGCGCTTCGACATGAGCGAGTACATGGAGAAGCACACCGTGTCGCGGCTGATCGGCGCACCGCCGGGATACGTCGGGTTCGATCAGGGCGGGCTGCTGACCGACGCCATCCGGCGCACGCCGCACACGGTGCTCCTGCTCGACGAGATCGAGAAGGCCCATCCCGATCTCTTCAACATCCTGCTCCAGGTGATGGACCACGCCACGTTGACGGACGCGACGGGGCGCAAGGCCGACTTCCGCCACGTGATCCTCATCATGACCACCAACGCGGGCGCGCAGGAGATGGCCGCCGCGGCGATCGGCTTCGGCAGCGTGTCGAACTCGGAGAAGGGACAGAAGGCGCTCGAGCGGCTCTTCAGCCCGGAGTTCCGCAACCGGCTCGATGCCGTGGTGCAGTTCGCGCCGCTGGCGCCGGATGCCGTCGAGCGCGTCGTCGACAAGTTCATGACGGAGCTCGACGCGCAGCTCGCCGCCCGCCGCGTGACCATCGAGCTGACGCCGGCGGCGCGCCACTGGCTCGCCGAGCGGGGGTACGACGAGATCTTCGGCGCGCGGCCGATGGCGCGCCTCATCCAGGAGCACGTGAAGCGGCCGCTGGCCGACGAGATGCTGTTCGGCCGCCTGAAGGACGGCGGCCGCGTCGAGATCGACGCCGGCGATGACGGCCTGCGCTTCACCTATGCACCGCTCGAGGCGTCGCACGTGCCCGTGCCGGCCGATCCGGCGTGAGCGACCCGTTCGACTCGTGGTACGGGCTGGCGGGCGGCGCCGTGCGTCCTGCGCGCCCGCAGCTCGACGCCGTGCTGCCCGAGCTGCTGGTGGGCGAGTACCCGCGCGTCGAGGATCTGCCCTGGCTACGCGACGAGCACGGCGTCACCGCGGTCGTCAACCTGCAGGACGACGCCGATCTCGCCAGCAAGCGGCTCCGCGCACCCGATCTCGAGCACGCGTGCGCCGCACTCGGACTCGCCCTCCACCGCGTCCCGGTCGCCGACGGCGATCCCGAGGCGCTGGCGATCACCCTGCCCGGCGTCGTCGATCGCCTGCACGCGCTGATCGGCGCGGGCGGTCGCGTCTACCTGCACTGCAACGCGGGCTACAACCGCGCCCCCACGGTCGCCATCGCCTACGTGCACGTCCATCGCGGCCTGTCGCTCGACGACGCCTGCGCGCTGGTCAAGCGGCAGCGCTCGTGCGTGCCGTACATGAGCGCGTTGCGCGCTCGCTACGGCGAGCCCGACTGACGGCGCGCCGGCCGGGCGCGCAGCGCTTCGAGAGCGCGCGTGCGCAGCCTCACGCGGACCCGCCCCCGCAGCCCAGCTCGCCGAGCGAAAGAACCACGCCGGCGGCGCCCCGCTCGCGAGCCTGGGCGACGGCCTCGGCGAGCGGCACCGTGCCCGCGGCAGTCACCTCGCTGGCGAGCACGGGCGTGGCGGACCGTCGCACCGCGTCCAGCACGGCGCTCGGTGTCGGCTTCATGCGATACCCGCGCGCGTTCAGCGGGCCGATCACGAAGTCCGGCTCGACGCCCCACGACATCAGGCGCGGCAGCAGGTGACCGAGGTTCTGGGTCTCGAAGCCGGCGCGCACGCCGGATCGCCGGAGACACGACACCACGTGCGCGAGGCACTCGGCGTTCTCCGCTGCGAGCAGCAGGTCGGTGAGCGGCGCCGCCAGCGCCACGGCTTCAGGGCGCGCACCCCCCGCACCTCCACGTTCCAGCTCGATCAGCACGGGGACGATGCCACGGAACTCCTGGCGCGCGACGGCGCGCACGTGACGCAGGCCGGTCCGGGCGAGGCGCCAGAGCCCCGCGATCCCACCTGCCGCGAGCCGGCTGGCCGCCGCGCGGGGCGCGCCGCGCTCGCCCACGTCGCGCAGCAGCCGCGCCAGGTCGGGCAGCACGGCCACCACCGGGACGCCGGGCAGCTCCGCGAGCAGCGCGCGCGTGCGCGCCGCCGGGCGGACCAGGACCGCGCCCGGCTCGTCGCCCAGGGCCTCCGCGACGTGGCGGCGCGTGGCGGCGGCGTCCGGCAGTGCGCCCTCGAGCGCGACGACGCGGCGCGGGGGAGACCAGCGCGTGGCGCTCACGACGGCACCTCGACCGGGGCGCCGCCCGCCGCCGCGGAGGTGTAGAGCGCCTCGATGATGCGCTGCACCTCGAGACCCGCCGCAGCCGTGATCGCCGGCTCCGGTCCGCCGGTCACCCAGCGCAGCACGTGCGCATCCTCGATCGCGTAGGCCTCGCCGTTGAACGCGAAGACGGCCGGCTGTGGCAGGTCGGCGTCGCCGATCCGCGTGCGCCCCGCGGGCAGTCCGCCACGCGCCTCCCGCAGGTCGAGCACGATGCTCTCGTTGTCGACGTGCAGCGTGCCGTTCGCTCCCTCGACGGTGAGCTCGGTCGCCGACGTCGGATGGCCGGGGACGCACCAGGACGACCGGAAGGTGATCTCGGGACAGTCCGGCGCCGCGAGCGTCGCGTCCAGCTCGTCCTCGACGGCGGTGTGGATCTGCCGCCACGTCGCGCGCACCGCCGTCGGCATGCCGAAGTACCAGCGCAGCAGGAAGAGCAGGTGCGAGGAGAGGTTCGCCACCACCCCGCCGCCGGAGCGTGTGCGCTCGTACATCCAGCCTCGCTGCGGTCCCGAGACCTGCGACATCACCATCGAGGAGACGGCGCGTGCGGGCGGTCCGATCACGCCTGCACGCAGGAGCTGGCGAGCCGCGGCGAAGCTCGGCCAGAAGGCGAGCGTGTAGCCGCAGGCGACCGGGTGCGGCGAGGCCGCGGCCAGCGCGGCGAGCGCCCGGGCGTCGTCGAGCGACTGCGCCAGCGGCTTCTCGACGAAGACCGCGGCTCCGCCATCGAGGCACCGTCGCGTCACGGGCAGGTGGGAGTCGGGCGGCGTGCACACCCAGACGGCATCGACGGGCGTGGCGGCAAAGAGCGCGTCGAGCGTCGGCGCCACCGGGACGCGAAACCCCATGCCGTGCAGCCGGCGCGCGGCACCCGGCTGGCTGTCCACCGCGCCGGCGACGCGCGCGCCGGGCAGCATCGAGAGCACCGCGGTGTGCGCGACGCCCATGCGCCCCAGTCCGACGACCGCCACCTGCACCGGTCGCGACGGCCGGACGTCCGCCTCGAGCTCCGGAGTGGCGAAGAGGAGGTCGAGCATGGCAGGCGACGCGTGGCCCTCAGCGCGCAGCGAGCGCGCGCAAGCCGACGTCGAGCGGGGTCCACGCGATCGGGAAGTCGCGCAGGGTTGCCTGCCGGTCGACGCGCGCGGGCGAGGTGAGCCCGAGGACGTTGTCCACGGTGATCGGGGGATTCGTCATCACGCCGGACAGCAAGCGCGCCAGGAGCAACGACGGACGCGCCGGAAGATGCAGCAGCGGCCGGCGGACCCCGAGGACGTCGCCGAGGCGGCGCAGGAAGTCGTCGAGCGTGACGCGATCGGGACCCAGCACGTCGTAGGTCCGTCCGAGCACGTCGTCGCGCACGAGGCAGGCCTCGATCACGTCGCACAGGTCGTCGAGGTGCACCGGATCGAGAGCGATGCGACCGTTGCCGATCACCGGCATGACGGGCAGCGCGCGCAGGTGCCGCGCGAGCGATGCGACCAGCCCGGTCTCGCCGCCGCCGTAGACCAGCGAGGGGCGGAGGATGACGAACGGGATGCCGGACGCCCGCACACGATCCTCGGCCAGGCGTTTCGAGCTGCCATAGGGTCCCAGCCGCTCGCGCGTCGCGGAGATCGTGGACGTGAAGACGATGCGGCGAACCCCGGCGGCACGGCTGGCCTGCAGCACGTGCTCCGTCCCCTCGACGTTCACGGCGTGGACCCGCGCCGCGTCGACCACACCCGAGGCGTTCGCCAGGTGCACCACCGCGTCGCAGCCGGCGACCGCGCGCTCGACGGCACCGCGATCCTCGACGACGCCCGTGGTGACCGTCGCGCCCTCGCCGGGCGGGAAGGTCCCGGGCGTCCTGACGAACGCGGTGACCGCCATGCCCTCGCCCAGCAGGCGAGGAACGAGCCGGCGTCCGACCAGGCCGGAGGCTCCCGTGACGAGTACCTGCATTGTCGGCAGCGCGTGGTCTACCGCAGGCCGCTCCGGGCCGCAAAAACGCTCGGCCCGGCCCGCGTCGGCCACGTCAACCACGCGTCGCGCGCCGATCGACCAGCTGCCCCCGCCGCTCTGCCAACCGCAGCCGGCGCGTACCCGTTCAGCCCGCTCGGACACCCCGCCGCGCCTTGCGGCGACATCGTCGCGTTCCAGAGGGCGTCCGCTTCGGCGAGGTCTGAGCCTGGCATCCCTTTGTTAGCTCTCGCACGGCGCGGCCGCTAGCGATTTTTCGCGGACGGCGCGCCCGCTGCGCCGAGCAACTGGGAAGGACCCCGCCGCTCAGGCGGAATGCTGTAGAACACCTAGGCACTCCGCGCAGCATGCTGCGACACATACGACCACACGTCCTGGTGCTGATCCCATCCGCGTTCGGCGAAGCGAATGAGCCGAAGCGCCTCACCGAACCGCCGAGCCACAAGCCGCTCGACATAGGGCCGCGTCATGATGGTGATCCCGTATGATGGTGTGCCCCGGTAAGGCACAAAAGCCGCCCCCGCCGAATCGCACGAGGCGCGGAAGATCGCCGTAGCGCTCACGAATTCTTCGCCGTACCAGTCAAGATGCGCAAGGCAACTCTCGCCCTGCGTAGAAAAGACGATCATGCCCCTAGGGCGGAGAGCGACTGCGATCGCGTCCAGCATATCTGCACATGTCGGCAACGGAAGGTGTGTGAGTACCGAGCCGATGAAAACGAGGTCGTACTGCTCGGCGAAACGCAGCCGCGTGGGGTTGCGACCGATCACGAGTGGTCGCACGCCGAATTCGTGCGCACAAAACCGGGCGGCTTGTGGATCGACGTCGGCTGCTGTCACTCGCTCGGGCGATAGCTTGTCCGCGAGCCATCGCGTCACCCGACCGTAGCCGCATCCGAAGTCGAGGCACCGTGTCACGTCGCTCCAGATCCGGCCGGCCGCAACGAGCGAATCCTGAATGTTGTCCATCGCCGAGTCAGCGTCCTCGACGTAGTGTCGCACGTGCTCGCTCGCGTCGGATCGGTACATCTGGTCGTCGACGTGGACCCGACCTGGTATCCCAGCGATGCTTCGGGCAAGCAGGCCGACCGGCAGCAATGGGCCGACCGTTCGATTGACGCCGCACAGAGCCTTCCGTACGTGAGGATTCACCTCCGCCCCCCCTTTCGAAGCGAAGCCCCGTTTCGCGGACGTTGTTTAGCCAGGCCGGGGTTTTTCCGCAACGGGCCTTGCGAACTTTCTGCGCTATGCCCAGCGATCGCGCCGACGAGTCTCTGCAGGTGCCGCGCTAGGCGATCACTCAGCGTGAGGCGCGGCGGGGCGGCGCAGCCGGCGGCGGGACGTGGCGCTGGACAACCTGCGCGAGCCGCGCGGGACTCGGGCGGATCCAGTGCGTGCCGAGCAGGACGCCGACGTCATCAGCAATCCAATCGACGGGACGCGGGGCCGTCCGCCCCGCTCCGCCGGGGCGTCAACGCCCTGCACGCGCCGGGCGGGCGCGCGATCGATGCGGCGGCGTTCGCGCCGGGCGGCGCTCGTCGGCGGCACGCGTCCAGCCGATCGGTTGCGGTGTTGCAGCAGCTGTTCTACTGATTTCGCATGAAGGCGACTACCATCAAGGTTGAAGGTGAGCTGCTCGAGGAGCTGGAGCAGGCCAAGCCCCCACGCCAGAGCCTGTCCGCCTTCGTCCGGTCGCTGTTGAAGCAGGCGGTCGCCCGACGACGCATGGTCGAGGCGGCCGACCGCTATGCGGAGTTCGTGCGCGACAAGCCGGAGGAGCGCACCTGGCTCGCAGAGTGGGACAGCGCAGACCTGGTCACGGCGCCCAGGCGGAGGCGTCGGTGAGACGCGGCAGCGTGTACTGGATCAATCTCGAGCCCGCATCGCCGCCCGAGCTCGGAAAGGTCAGACCCGGCATCGTGGTCTCGAACACGGCGCAGAACGAGCGGCTCGACTCGGTGGTGGCGGTGCCGCTCTCCACTCGCGCCCCGGAGATCTGGCCCTTGCGGCTGCGCCTGGAGATACCCGGGCTGCGCGAGTCCTTCGCCGTGCTTCCCGGCATCCGTCAGGTGAGCAAGGCTCGCCTGCACGAGCTGATCGCACAAGCCTCGGGCGACGCGGTGGAACGGCTCACCGGCGCGCTCCACCTCTACCTGGACGACTGACCGTGACCGCGATCGGCCTTGCTCGTGCACCGGCGACTCCGCTAGACAACGGGCGCCGCCGGCGCCGCCGCCGATGGCGCTCAGCGTGCTTGCTGTCCGATCCCATACGGACGCCGACCGCCAGGCGTGGGACCGCTTCGTGCTCACCACCGAGGGGTCGCATCCGGCGCAGCTGAGCGCGTGGCTGGCGCTGACCCAGCGGACCTACGGAGTCCGGCTGCGGGCATGGCTGGCGGAGGACGGCGCCGACGTGCGCGGCATCCTGCCGCTGTTCGAGAAGCGGCGCCTCGGCCGATCCCCGGTGCGGTTCTCCGCGCCGGGCGGACTGCTCGCCACCGACGGCGCGGCGGCGCGTGCGCTCCTCGACGCGGCCAGCGTGGACGTCGCGACCCGGCGCGTCGAGCTCGTCGAGCTGCGCGACCAGCACGTGCGGTGGCCCGACCTCGCCACCAGCACCGAGCACTGCACGCACGTGCTCGCGCTCGCCGCCGACGCCGACGCCCAGTGGCGCGCCTTCGACCCGAAGCTGCGGAACCAGATCCGCAAGGCGCAGCGGGCCGGCTTCACCGTGCACTGGGGCGCCGAGCACGTGCGAGACTTCTGCCGTGTCATGCTCGAGAACATGCGCGATCTCGGAACCCCCATGCGCGCCGAGAGCTGGTTCCGCAGCGTTCTCGACGCGCTCGGCGAGCGCGCCGCGCTGCTGGTGATCGCGTCCGGCAGCGAGCCGGTGGGCGCGATGTTTCTCGCCCTGCACCGTGGCTGCGCGATGGACCTGTGGGCGTCCTCGCTGCGGCGCCACTTCGAGCGCTGTCCGAATCAGATGCTCTACTGGGAAGCCATCCAGGAGGCGATCCGCCGCGGCCTGCACGCCTTCGACTTCGGCCGCAGCCAGTGGAACACCGGCACGTATCGCTTCAAGGAGCAGTGGGGAGCGCGCGCCGTCCCGCTCTACTACCAGTACGTCTTCCGGGGCGCGGCGGAGGTCCCGAACTTCGCCGCCCAGCAGGAGCGCATGGGCATCGCCGTCCGCCTCTGGAAGCGGCTGCCGCTCCCCGTCGCCCGCGTGCTCGGCGAGCCGATCCGCCGACGCTTTCCGGAGCTCCTGTGACTGTCATGCAGATCGACGGCCGCGTCGCGCGACACCGCTACGAGCGCGAGATCGCGCCGCGCGGGCTGCTGCGCACGTACTGCCAGAAGCGGCTCCACCTCTGGGCGCGCCGCTGCATCGCGCCGGGGCTCCGGCTGTGGCTCTACCGCCGCATGGGCGTGCGGATCGGCCGCAACGTCTTCGTCGGGCTCGACACGTATCTCGACTGCCAGTTCCCCGAGCTGATCACGATCGAGGACGACGTCACGATCTCGTTCCGCGTGACGGTCGTGGTGCACGACGACGCGCGCCGGCTGGATCGCATCGAGCCGGGCGCCGGCGACGGCACCGTGGCGCCGGTGCTGCTCCGGCGCGGCTGCTACCTGGGCGCAGGGTGCCTGATCCTCCCCGGCGTGACGGTGGGCGAGCGCGCCGTGGTCGCGGCGGGTGCCGTGGTGACGCGCGACGTGGCACCGGAGACGGTGGTCGCGGGCGTCCCGGCGCGAGACGCGGGACGCGTCGGGCCGCGCGATCGAGGTCGCCCCGCGTGAGCGCGGTGCGCCCGGACGTCACGGCGGACGAGCGCGCGTGGCAGGACGATCTCGGCGGCCGCTTGCAGGAGGCGGCGTACGCGCGCGCCGGCACGCGCGAGGTACTCGACCACCAGCACGCGCGCATCGCCGCGGCGCTGGAGGCGACGCCGGGCATGCGCGTCCTCGACCTGGGCTGCGGCGTCGGGCATCTCCTCGCCTGGCTGGCCCGGCACGCGCCGGCGACCTACCACGGCTTCGACCTGTCGCTGAACTCGGTCCGTGCCGCCCGCGCGACCGCCGCCGTCGCCGTCAGCGTGGGCGACGCCGGACGCCTGCCGTTCCGCGACGCCAGCTACGACCGCGTGATCTGCAACGGCTCGGCGCATCACCTCCCGGACGTCCCGGCGGCGTTGCGCGACATCCGGCGGGTGCTCCGCCCGGGCGGTCGCGTCGTGCTGCACGAGCCGGTGGATTCGGCGGTCACCGGCGCCATCCGGCACACGCTCTTCCGGCAGAGCCCGTACGAGTCGCCGGCCGACCTGTCGCACAAGGACGCGTTCACCCGCGACGCAGTGGAGCGGGCGCTGCGCGACGCCGGCTTCGTCCAGGTGCACGCCGTGGCGAGCGACTTCCTCGCCTATCCGCTCTCGGGCATGTACATGCAGCTGCCCTGGAGCCGCTCGCGCCGCACGATGCGCGCGCTGATCGGCCTCGAGAGCCGTCTCGATCGGCTGACGTTCCTGCGTCCCGTCTGGAACGCCCTCTCCTGGCGCGTGCTGTTCACCGCCCGGCGGCCGCCGTGATGCGATCCGCCAGGAGCGGCGCGATCGCCGCGTGCATGGCGGCATCCCAGTGGCCGTCGTGCGGGATGGTCGAGAGCGTCAGGCCGGGCTGCGCGCGCGGATCGAGCACGTCGAAGCCCGCGGCGCGCAGCGCCGCGACGAACGCGTCGTAGTCGATGAAGTCGACCTGACCCGGTCGCGGCGGGACGACCAGCACGACGAACGGGCCGTCGCCGGCCGCCTGCTTGATCCGCCCGACCATCCGGACGCTCGCCGCGATGGGGTCCGTCCCGTCCGCCGCGACCACGGGCACGCCGTTCACCAGGCCGAGGCGGTGGACCAGCGCGACGATCATCGAGTTCTGCCGCGCCAGCGTGGTGCCGACGTCGAAGAGCGCCGAGTGATCCATGAGCCAGCGGCTCGCCGCGCTGCGGCTGAGGCCCTGCACGGACGAGGTCGTGCCCGTCACACCCGCGGCGTCGGGATAGGGCAGCACGTCGTTCTCGAACGTGACCGTGAGCACGGTGGTGCCGCCGTGTCGCGCTGGCAGCCAGGCGCGAAGGATGTTCAGGTAGTCGGTCAGGTCGGCTCCGACCGTGCAGTAGTTGTAGAACGGCACGCCGAGCCGCTGCGCCGCCAGCACGGGGAAGCTCTCCTCGCGGGTCACGCCCCACCCCTGGCAGAAGGAGTCGCCGATGAACACGAGGGGCGCCGCCGGGTCGGCGTCCGGGGGGTTGCGAAAGCCGCGCGCATCGAGCTGCAGCGGCACGTCGAAATCGCCGAACAGGCTCGCGATGCGGCCGTCGAAGTCCGGGACGCCCGCGAGCACGCCGCCGTCGGTCGTCGTCATGAACCGCTGCGGCACGAGCGCCCGCCATTGCGGCACCTCGAACCTGATCACGCCTTCGAGCAGGAACGCGGTGACGAGCAGCCCGGATGCCACCAGCGCCAGACGGACGAGGACGAGACGCACCCAGATCATCTGCGGAACCGTTACCCGCGGTCGGACGGGTCGGCAACCGAACGCCGCACGTAGATGCGATAGGCCCCGACCGACTCGACCAGGTCGTAGTCCTCCGCCACCACCTTGGGGACGGAGTCGGCGGCGAAGGGCGACGAGCACCACCACGGTGCCTGCACGCCGCGCGCGCAGCGGGTCCGTCACCTGGCGGACGCGCTCAGGCGGATACATGCTGGCGAAGATGATGCTGTAGGGGGTGGGGTCGTCGCCCGGCACCGTCAGGTAGAGCCAGGCGTCGTCCGGGATACGAGTAGAGCCAGCTCCGGCCATCGCGATCGCGTACGAGGTGCGACCGGACCGCGCGAAACAACTGCTCCATGCTCGCACTGACCCGCACCGGACCGAAGGCCGTCTCGAGCCGCACCGGCGCGATGGCACGCGCGTAGGCCACGTTTGCGACGCCCTGGCCGAGGACCGCGACGGACGCCAGCCACGTGAGCGCGGTCACGACCCGGCGGCCCGCGGGCAGCGCGATCCCACGCCGGCGCGGTCCGCAGCGCGTGCAGCAGGCTGGCGCCCGGCAGGAGGAGGAACGGCAGCACGAAGGAGACGTGGATGAAGTCGGGCAGGTACCAGACCGAGAGCGACATCAGGGCCGCCAGCAGCCACAGGCAGGCGCGCTCGAGCTCGCGGCGATCGAGCGTCCGCCACGCGGGCAGGAGCAGCAATCCTTCGCCCACGAGGAAGAGCGGCGACGCGCGCAGCAGCCAGATCCAGGTCGATGCACGGTAGACCTCCATGAACCGGAGGACGGCTGCCCAGTGGTGGCCTGTCGGGGCCGCGGGGTACGTGGTCATGTTGAACCGGTAGAGCGCATCGAAGACGGCAGCGGGCGACGATGTCCAGGCCGCGTGCCCGAGCACCGCGACCAGGACCGACAGCGCCGCCGGAAGCGCCCCACGCGATCTGCGCGCCGAGCGTTCGCCAGCGCGTGCCGCGCGCGAGCGGGCGGGAGAGCAGCCACAGCGCGAGCGGCAGCCACGCCGCGAGGAAGACGCCCCGCTGCTGCTGCACGCAGACCGCGATGCCGGCGACGATGCCGGCGGCGAGCGGCCGGACACGCGACGCCCACCCTCCAGTGCACGCGAGCGTCACCGTGGCGACGAGGAGCCCGAGCACCGTCGAGATCCAGTGCGCGCTCGCATACGGCCACGTCGGGAGGCAGACGCACGCGAAGATCAGCGTTGCCAGCGTCGCCTCCGCCAGGCCGGATATCCGACGCGCGAGATGGAACAGCAGCGCGCAGCCGGCCGCATCGAGGATCGCCATGCCCACCCGCGCGGCAGCCAGGGTCGTCCCCGCGATCCGGTAGATGGCGGCGAAGAGATAGAACGCCAGGGGCGTGATGATCTCGAAGAAGTCCCGGTAGATGACCTCGCCGTCGAGGATGCGCTTGGCGCCGTACAGAAGATGGCTCTCGTCGGCCCCCCCGATGGCGAGCGGGAAGGTGAGCAGATACGCGAACGAGAGCCCGGCAACGAACAGGGGCGTCAGGCTCCGCATGCGCACGCGGATGGCAGAGTAGCGCATGGCGTCGCGGCGCCGCCAGCACCGCTCCCGGGCGCGTCCGGCGCGCACGTGCCTTGACGTCCGCGTCCCGGGCCGTCGAGCGACGGCGGGACGGGGATTGAGCCGCACGCGATCTCCGTGCTACCGGAGCGCCGCGCGCGCCCGCGCCACTCATGCCAGCCCACGCCGCAGCATTCTCGTTCGACATCGAGGACTGGTTTCACTCGGAGTTCGTGCCCGAACCCGATCGACAGGCATCGTCCGAATCGGTGGTCGAACGCGGGACGACCCGCATCCTCGACCTCCTCCGCGCCAGCGGTGCGCGCGCCACCTTCTTCCTGCTGGGCGACGTGGTGCGCGCGCACCCCGCGCTGCTGCGCCGGATCGTCGACGAGGGGCACGAGGTCGCGAGCCACGGCGTCGATCACCGACCGCTCTGGCGTCTCGACGCCGACGCGCTCGCAGGCCAGCTCGACGAGTTCCGTCGCCTCGTCGAGCGCGTGCTCGGCCGTTTCCCGGTGGTCGGCTATCGCGCGCCGTCGTTCAGCCTCGATCGCTCGACGGCCTGGGCGCTCGACGTGCTCCGCGACCAGGGGTACGCCTACGACTCGAGCATCTTCCCGGCGCGGGTCCGGATGTACGGCGTGCCCGACGCGCCGGTCGGCATCTACCGTCCGGCGCGCGACGACCTCGCACGGCACGATCCGGACGGCGCGCTGGTCGAGTTCCCGGTCGCGGTCGGCTCTGGCCGGTCCGCTCCGGCTTCCCGTCGCCGGCGGCTTCTACCTGCGCGCCCTGCCGTTCTCGCTCTTCCGCCTGGTGCTCGGCTCGATCCAGCGCCGGCGGCCGGTCGCGCTCTATCTCCATCCGCGCGAGTGCGCGCCCGAGTCCGTGCGCCTGCCGCTCGGCACCAGCGCGTCGCTCATCACCTACACCGGGCTCGCGGGCGTCGCCGGGAAGCTCGAGCGCCTGCTGCGCCGGCACGGGTCGCGTCCCATGCGCGAGGTCCTCGCCGCCGGAGGATACCTGCCCGGCTGAGGCCGGCAGGACCGCACCACGTGTACCAGGGTCGCGCCGTCCACGTCGTCGTCCCGGCGCACGACGAAGCCGAGCACATCGGCGGCGTCGTCCGCACCATGCCGGCCTTCGTCGATCGCATCTTCGTCGTCGACGACTGCAGCACCGACGGCACCGCGCGCGCAGCGGAGGCGTGCAGCGATCCCCGCGTGACGGTGCTGCGGACGCCGCGCAACCTCGGCGTCGGCGGCGCCACGGTGCTGGGCTACCGGCACGCGCTCGATGCCGGAGCCGACCTCGTGGTGAAGATGGACGGCGACGGCCAGATGCCGCCCGACGCGCTGCCCGGCCTGCTCGACGCCATCGTCGAGGGCGGCGCGGACTACGCCAAGGGGAACCGCTTCCTGCGCCGCGAGCTCGTGCACCGCATGCCCGTCGAGCGCATCGTCGGGAACGTGGTGCTCACCTTCCTCACCAAGCTCGCGTCGGGGTACTGGCACGTGTTCGACCCGCAGAACGGATACACGGCCGTGCGGGCCTCGGCGCTGCGCGTCCTGCCGCTCGACCGGCTGCATCCCCGGTTCTTCTTCGAGAACGACATGCTCGTCGCCCTGAACGTCCACAACTTCCGCGTCACCGACGTGTCGATGCCACCCGTCTACAACGGCGGGCCGTCGCATCTCAGCATCCTGGCGGTCATGTCGACGTTTCCGCTCCTGCTGCTGCGCCGCTTCTTCCACCGCGTGGTCGAGAAGTACGTCGTGCACGACTTCTCGCCGATCGCCCTCTTCCTCTTCGTGGGGCTGGCGAGCCTGGCGTTCGGGCTGGTCCTCGGCATCTCGCTCTGGCTCCACGCCGAGTCGACGGGGCTGCCGACGCCGACCGGGAGCATCATCCTGGTGCTCCTCGCGCTGGTCGTCGGATTCCAGCTCTGCTTGCAAGCGATCGTCCTCGACATCCAGGCGACGCCCCGCTGATGGAGCGGTCCGCGGGTTGGCCCGGGCGCAGCGACGTTTCTCACCCGTCGCGCTTGCGCGCGGTCTTGTCGTCGAGCCACTCCATCTCGCCCGCCACGTGTTCGCGCTCGCGCTCGAGGTACTCGGCCACCGCATGCCGCAGGCCCGCATGCCCGATCCAGTGCATGCTGCGCGTCTCCGCCGCGTCGAACGCCCGGAGATGCTTGAACTCGCCGCCGGCTCCGGGCTCGAAGCGATGCAGGCCCTGGACGATGCAGTGCTCGATGGCGGCGTAGTAGCAGACGTTGAAGTGCAGGTAGCGCAGCGTCTCGAAGGCGCCCCAGTACCGGCCGTAGAGCACGCCGGCCTTCTGGACGTTCACCGTACCGGCGACGATGTCATCGCCCCGCCGCGCGAGGATCAGGCAGAGCCGCGAGCGCCAGCGCGCGAAGGCGAGCTCGAAGACCCGGCGGTTCAGATAGCGCTGCCCCCACGGATTCGAGTCGACGGTGCTGCGATAGAGGCGGTATGCGGGCGCCAGCAGCGCGTCGGGGATCGCGTCGCCCACCAGGGCCTCGATCGTGATGCCCTGCGCTTCCAGCTCGCGCTGCTCCCGGCGCGCCTGGTTGCGACGCTTGCTGCGCAGGCTCGCCAGGTAGTCGTCGAACGTCCGGAATCCGGGATTGGTCCAGTGATACTGATAGCCGGTTCGCCGCAGCCAGCCGCGCGCCGCGAGGGCCGCGCTCTCCTCCTCGGTGCAGAAGTTCACGTGCACCGACGAGAAGCGCCGCTCGCACAGCTCCTCGAGCGCGCCGGCGAAGACCACCGTCGCGCGGGCCTGCACGTCCGGTTGCGCGAGGACGCGGCGGCCGGTGGCCGGTGTGAACGGCACGGCCACCAGCAGCTTCGGGTAGTACGGGATGCCGGCGCGATGCGCCGCGCTCGCCCAGCCCTGGTCGAAGACGAACTCGCCCCGGCTGTGATCCTTCGCGTAGAGCGGACAGGCGGCGATCAGCCGGCTCCCCTCCCACAACGTCAGGTGGTGCGGGATCCAGCCGCTGTCGGGACCGACGGCCTTCGCCTCCTCGAGGAGTGCCAGCCAGTCCCACTCGAGGAACGGCGAGCCGTCCCCGACCAGGGCATCCCACGCGTCGCGCGACACGTCGCGCAGGGAGTCGAGGACCCGGAGCGTCGGCACGGGCGGCGACGGGACTATGCGGCCAGCGAGCGCGCCACGCCGGCGTAGCGGTCGAGGAGCGGCAGCACCTTCTCCGGTGCCGCGGGCGGCAGCGAGAAGACGGCGCGCGTGACGCCGGCGTCGCGCAGCGGCGCGAGCACCTCGCGGTCGCCGGGCGCCCCGTACACGGTCACCGAGATGCTCTCGGGATCGCGTCCCTTCTCCCGCGCGAGCCGGCGCAGGGTGGCGATCTCGGTCCGCAGGTCTCCGGAGCGGACCCCGATGGGAATCCAGCCGTCGCAGTAGTCGACGACGCGGGCGAGCGCCTTCGGACCGTGCGCGCCGAGGATCACCGGTGGATGCGGACGCTGGGCGGGCTTCGGCCACGACCAGATCGGCTCGAACTGGACGAGCTCGCCGTCGAAGCTCGCCTCGTCCTCGGTCCAGATCGCCTTCATCGCCTGCACGCGCTCCTTCAGCAGCTTCCAGCGCGTGCGAAACACGGTGCCGTGGTGCTCCATCTCCTCCGCGTTCCAGCCCGCGCCGATACCGAAGAGCATGCGGCCGCCCGAGAGCTCGTCGATCGACGCCACCTCCTTCGCCGTCGTGATCGGATCGCGCTCGACGAGGAGACAGATGCCCGACGCCACCTTGATGCGCGTCGTGACCGCGGCGGCCATGGCCAGCGCGACGAAGAGGTCGTAGGTGTGCGAGTACTCCTTCGGAAGCACCGGCCCGCCGGGCCACGGGCTCCGCCGCGAGACCGGGATGTGGGTGTGCTCCGGAAGCCACAGCGACTCGAAGTCGCGCGCCTCCGCCTCCCGCGCGAGCGCGTCGGGACGGATCGCGTAGTGCGTGGAGAACATCTGGACGCCGAAGAGCATGCGCCTCGGGCTACGCCGCCCGGGCTCCTCGGTCAAGGCGTCCGGGTCAGGTTCCGGCGATCCCGTGCGCCGTCTTCAGCGAGACCGCGACGATGGTGAGCGACGGGTTCCAGCCACCGCTGGTCGGGAAGACGCTGCCGTCGCAGCAGTAGAGATTGCTGACGTCGTGAAAGCGGCCGTCCGGGCGCGTCACCGACGTGGCGGCGTCCGCACCCATCCGCAGCGTGCCCACCACGTGACGCGAGGTGGGCGGATCGCCGAGCAGCGCGTCGCACGGCGCCGTGAAGACGCGGGTCGTCCCCGCGTTGCCCACCACCTGCTTCATCACCGGGACGTAGAACCGCCGCGACTCCACCTCGTAGGCGTGGTTCTTGTACGTGATGCGCGGCGCCGGCAGGCCGAACACGTCCTGCACCGTCGGGTCGAGGGTCACGTTGTTCGTCCGCTGCGGCGCATCCTCGCCCTGCATCAGGAGCCCGAAGATGTGCTGCCCCAGCGGCTGGTCGCGCAGCGCGTTCTTCAGCGGCTGCCCGTACGCGAGCAGCGGGAGCTGGAAGGAGTAGACGTCGCCGTCCTCGGTGATGGTGAGCCCCTGCGACGCGCTGAACTCGCAGATGCCGCCGAGGAAGGCGCGCGGGCCGTCCGGGGTGGCGAACACCCGCACCTCCGCGCCACCGGGCTCCACGCCGCGGAAGTCGGACAGTCCGCTGGTGACCGCCAGGCCGCGCTGGCCGTGCACGCGGCGCGGGAAGAACCCGTTCACGTTGGTCTGGAAGTGGAACATGAGGTTCTGGCCGACCTGGCCGCTGGAGTTTCCCAGCGTGCCCCCGCCCGGTGTCGGCGAGAGCAGGCACAGCCGCGCCGACTCGATCGCCGACGCCGCCAGCACGTAGGCGTCGGCGACGGCGGTCTGATGCGTTGCCCTGCCCGTCGACGTACTCGACGCCGGTCACGGTGCCGCCGTCGTTGCGCAGCGTCGCCACGTGGCAGTTGAAGCGCAGCTGGCACCTGTCGGTGAGCAGCGCCCGGCGGATGGACGTCACCGCCGGCGATCCCTTCGCGTGGTTGGGACAGCCGAAGCCGCTGCACGGGCCGCACTGGTTGCAGGGCGGGCGCTCGAGGTCGCGCTGGTCGCCCGGATAGAAGCGCGAGGCGATGCCGGCGGGGAACTTGTGCGGCGAGAGCGGACCGCCGTTGAACGTCGTCCTGCTCGCCCCGTCGCGCAGGATGTTCGCGACGTACATGTCCACGTGCGCGGGCATCGGATACGGCGCGGACCGCGGCGGCGCGAAGGGATTCGAGTCGTCGCCCGACACGCCGATCAGCTGCTCCGCCTCGACGTACGACGGCTCCAGCACCTCGTACGGGAAGGGCCAGTCGGAGAAGTTCGCGCTGGACGCGTCGGCGAAGAAGCCGGGCACCTCGAGGCCGGGATTCCGATCCTTCGCGCGCTGCATCGCCGTGACGAGCTGGAAGTCCACGGCGGTGAAGCGGGGCGTCTTCATGTCGGCGTGCGACCACGCCCCGCCGACGCACTTCGGCAGCACGTTCACGTCGGGATGGACGACCGCCGCGTGGGCAGCGTCCATGCGGAAGGTGCGCGGCTCGAGGTCGGGGAACGGCGTGATGAAGTTCCGCACGGCGTACTTGAGCTCGTCGTTGCTGTGCAACGTGGGCTTGAGCGGCCCGCGCGCGTCGAGGCGCGGGAACGGATTCGGCCCCGCCTCGAGGACGAGCACCGACTTGCCCGCCGCGGTCAGGACGTGCGCGGCGGCGCCGCCGCCGGCGCCGCTCCCGATCACGCAGACGTCGAACCGGGTCAGCGACCGGTTCCCGAGGACGTCGTCGTGGTGCGCCATCAGCACGCGTCTCCGAGGCCGCCGGTGGTCGCGACGATGAACTGCTCGACCTGGTCCCCTTCGGCCGAGAGCGGCAGCGGGCCGTCGATCTCGTCGGGATTGGGCGTCGAGAGCGGGTGATCGGCGCGCTCGCGATAGGCGTCGGCGCGGCGCGAGTACAGCGCGTATCCGAGCGGCTGGCTGTCGCCTTCCAGCCCGAGCATCTTCCATCCGCGCGTGCGCGCGTTGCCGCCGTACTCGGGCGCCGCGCACACGCCCTCGATGGCGTGTCGCGCCACCAGCTGGATGAAGTTCCGGTCGCGGCGCGCGAGCACCGGGAAGCTGGTGCGGGCTGCATTGAGGACCTTGGTGCGGGTGGCGCGCGTCGAGGTCGACGAAGGCGGCGCCCTGCCTGCGTGCGGCTGAAGGCGTCGAGACGGGACAGGCCGTCGCGGTAGACGTCGCGCAGTCCCGGCAGCGGGCCGCCGAGCTGTGCGTCGAGCGGCGCGACCAGCGCCTGGTCCGCGGCGGACAGGCCGGCCGTCCCCTGGATCTGCCAGCGCCAGTTGAGGTCCTGGAGACGCGTGAGGGGAACGAAATGCTTGAAGGAGTTCCGCGGCCGGCGATGGGACGGCACGCCACGCTCGTAGTCGATGAAGGGCTGGCGGCCGCTGAAGGGACCGCCGGCATAGATCCTGGGGACGTGGCGGTCGAAGGCGGTGAGCAGGCCCTCGATGTATCGCGTCGCACCCAGCGCCGCCGCACCCGGATCCGCATCCGGCGGCAGGATGCTGTCGGCGAGCGCGTCGAGGGTGCGCCGCTCCTGGGACGTGAAGAACCGGCCGCGCGCCGCCGCCCATGTGCGCTCGACGCGCGTCCACGGCGCCGCCGCGATCACGGCTGCCGCCCCCAGCGCCTTCAGGAACTGGCGGCGGCTCAGCAGGATCGCGACGGCCTGGACGGGCGTGGGCGGTGGCGGAGCGTCGGCTGGCGAGAGCCGTGACAGGTTCGGCAGACGGAGGCGGCTCACGGGCGGGCTCTTACCGGCAGGGCGCGCGAAGCGTCAAGGAACGGCGCGTCTGCGGACCTCTCAAGCTCTCTCGGGCTTGCGGTACATGGTCACCACCGCCGCGCCGCCGAGACCCAGGTTGTGCTGCAGGGCGACCGAGGCGTCCTTGACCTGGCGCTTGTCCGCCTTCCCGCGCAGCTGCCAGTTGAGCTCCGCGCACTGCGCGAGCCCCGTGGCGCCGAGCGGGTGGCCCTTCGAGATCAGACCACCCGAGGGATTCACCACCCACGTGCCGCCGTAGGTGACGGCGCCGGAATCGATCAGCTCGCCGCCCTTGCCGGGCTCGCAGAGACCGAGGCCCTCGTAGGTGACGAGCTCGTTGGTCGAGAAGCAGTCGTGCAGCTCGATGACGTCGACGTTCTCCGGCCCGAGCCCCGCTTGCTGGTAGACCTTCTCGGCCGCCTTGCGGGTCATGTCCTGACCGATCAGCTTGATGCAGCTCTTCTCGCTCAGCGTCGAGTCGAAATCGGTCGTCATCGCCATGCCGGCGATCTCGATCGCGTGCGACCAGAGGTCGTGCTTCGCGACGAAGTCCTCGCTGGCCAGGATCGCGGCCGCCGCGCCGTCCGACGTGGGGCAGCACTGCAGCTTGGTGAGCGGCTCGTACACCATCGGCGCGCCCAGGATCTGATCGAGCGTGTAGTCGTCCTGGAACTGCGAGTACGGGTTGTTCACCGAGTGCTGGTGGTTCTTCAGCGCGATCTTCGCGAACTGCTCGGGCGTGGTGCCGTACTTCTCCATGTGCTCGCGGCCCGCGTTGCCGAAGAACTGCGCCGTCGGCGGCGACGCCGCGAAGCCGCGCAGCGACACCATGAGCTCGAACTGCTTGTCCATGGGATTCGTCCGGTCCGTGAACTTGGCGCCGAGCGAGCCCTTCTCCATCTTCTCGAAGCCGAGCGCGAGGACGCAGTCGGCGAGACCGCCCTCGACGAACTGCTTCGCCATGAAGAGGGCGGTCGAGCCCGTCGAGCAGTTGTTGTTCACGTTGTAGACCGGGATGCCCGTCATCCCGAGCTGGTAGACGGCCCGCTGGCCGCACGTCGAGTCGCCGAAGCAGTAGCCGACGGCCGCCTGCTCCACGGCGGTGTACGGAACGCCGGCATCCGCCAGCGCCTTCTCGCCCGCCTCCTTCGCCATGTCGGGATAGTCCCAGGCCTTGGAGCCCGGCTTCTCGAACTTCGTCATCCCGACTCCGATCACGTACACCTTGCGACCCATGCGCATCGTCTCCTTCGCTCGCTCGCGGCGCCGGGTGGCGGCCCGTCGGTCTGCCCCCGACCCGCGGCGATCGGAGCCTGCCACACCCGGAGCCGGCAGGCCAACCCGCGCGCCCCTCCCTCCCCCGTCGGACCGGGTGTAGGGTGCGCGCATGGGCGGCGAGCGCGAGGCCATCCTCGCCTACCACGAGCAGACCAAGCACTCGCAGGCGTCGCTGCAGCGCGATCCGCACACGCTCGACTGGGCCAACATGCCGCGGCCCTTCAAGGTCTATGTCGACCTCGATCCGATCCCGCTGCCGCACGACCTCGCCTCGTCCTCCTGGCCCGCGCTGGCGGCGATCGCCGATCGCGGGCGCGTCGCGGGCGCGGCGCCGCTCGACCGTCGCGCGCTCGCCCGCCTGCTCTACTTCTCGGCCGGGGTGCTGCGGCGTCGCGCGTATCCCGGCGGCGAGGTCTTCTATCGCGCCGCCGCCTGCACCGGCGCGCTCTACCACATCGATCTCTATGTCGTGTGCGCGGGCCTGGCGGATCTCGACGCCGGCGTCTACCAGTTCGGCCCGCACGACTTCGCGCTGCGCCGGCTCCGCGCCGGCGACCACCGCGCGACCCTCGTGGCCGCCGCCGCGGGCGAGCCGTCCGTCGGCGACGCCCCGGTCGTGCTCGTCTACACCAGCACGTTCTGGCGCAACGCCTGGAAGTATCGCGCCCGGGCGTATCGCCACTGCTTCTGGGATGCCGGCACGATCCTGGCCAACCTGCTCGCGGTCGCGAGCGCGACGGGACAGCCGGCGCGCATCGTGCAGGCCGTCGTCGACGCCGAGGTGAATCGGCTGCTCGACCTCGATGGGGAGCGCGAGGTCGCCCTCGGCCTGGTCGCCCTCGGGAGCGGCGCGCCGGTTCCGCCGTCCGCCCCGCCGAGCACCTCGCTCGGTCTCGCCACGCTGCCGCTCTCCGCGCGCGAGGTCTCCTACCCGCAGATCGTCGCCGCGCACGCCGCCACGTCGCTCGCGTCGGCCGGCGACGTCGCCCCCGCACGCACCACCGTTCCCGGGTCCATCGAGACGGCCGACGGCGTCGCGCTCGAGGCGCTCGGCCCTGCCGCGGTGCCCGAGCCGGTCGAGGCCGTCATCATGCGACGCGGCTCGGTGCGGCGATTTCCCCGCGACCCGATCGCGCTGCCGGAGCTCGCGACCATCCTCCACGCCGCCAGCACGGAATTTTCCACCGACTGCGCGGTGACGACGCAGGCATACGTCATCGCGCACGCCGTCGACGGGCTCGCGCCGGGCACGTACGTGCTGGATGCCGAGCGCCCTGTCCTCGTCCCGCTGCGCGCCGGCCAATTCCGTGCCGAGGCCGGGTGGCTCGGGCTCGGACAGGAGCTGCCGGCGGACGCCGCGGCGAACGTGTACTGGCTCGTCGACCTCGACGCCGTGCTGGCACGCCAGGGCGCGCACGGGTACCGCGCCGCGCAGCTCGCCGCCGCGATCGCCGGCGGACGCACGTATCTCGCCGCGTACGCGCTCGGCCTCGGCGCCACCGGCCTCACCTTCTTCGACGACGACGTGACCGCGTTCTTCTCCCCGCACGCGGCGGGAAAGGCCGTCATGTTCCTGATGGCGGTCGGCGCGCGGCGCCGGCGCGGTCGGTGACCCGCCGCTGGCAGCGCCGGGGTGGTCTGCTATACGGCGCGCGGGGGTCCGGCCGAACACCGGGGGTGTGCGCGAAGGGAGTCAGCGCATGAACAGGTCCCTGCAACTCGTTCTCGTTCTCTGCGTCGCGAGCCTGATCCCGGGCCGCGCGCGGACCGACGCCACGACGACGGTTCTGTGCAAGGACGGCACGACCGCGATGGGCGGCCGTGGCGCCTGCCACGGACACGGCGGCGTCGACAAGACGGGCGGAAGCGCTCCGAAGGCCGCCGAACCATCGCCGTCTGCGAAACAGGAGGCGAACACCGGCGGTCCGGTGACGTGCAAGGATGGCAGCTCGTGGCCGAAGTCGGGCCGCGGCGCGTGCCGGGGACACGGCGGCGTGCTCAAGCCGGGCGCAACCGCGACCGCTCCGGCCGCTCCACGAGCCGCGGCGCCGCCGCCGGCCACCCCACGAGCAGCGGCTCCGGCACCTCCGGCAACGCATCCCAGCGCGCCCGTGGCGCACAGCAACCCGACCGCCGGACCGGCGGTCGCGCAGGCGAAGGGCAAGAGCGCCTCGACCGATCCCAGCGGCGCCAACGCCCGGTGCAAGGACGGCATGTACTGGCACGGCACGAGGCACAGCGGCTCGTGCTCGCGGCACGGCGGTGTCGCGGAGTGGCTGCAGGGGCCGTCGTAGCGCGGGCGGGAGCGCCTAGCCGAAACGCCGCCGGAGCCACCCGACGAGGATGCGGTTCAGCTCGTCGGGGTGCTCCTGCTGCGTCCAGTGGCCGCACTGCGGGATGGTCACGACCTCGAGATCGTCGACGAGTCCCTTCATCGGCTCGGCCAGCTCGGGACGGAGCGCCGCGTCCCACTCGGCGACCACCATCAGCGACGGGACCGTGATGCGCGCCCCGGCGAGGTCGGGCGTCTCCTCCCAGTTGCGGTCGAGATTGCGATACCAGTTGATGCCGCCCGTGAAGCCGGTGCGGGTGAAGGCGTCGACGTAGACCTGCAGGTCGGCGTCGGAGAGCAGCGGCTCGCCGAGCGGCTCCGGATCTTCCACCATCTCGACCAGGTTCGGCATGCTGCCGCGGGTCGCGAGCCGCGCCTCGACGTCCGCGAGGGGCACGCCCCGCCGCACGAGCTGGCTGAACACACGCCGCACGTCGCGGGCGAGCGCCGTCTCGGCGACGCCCGGCGCCTGGAAGTGGACGATGTAGTGATTGTCCCCGAACGCCGCGCGCATCAGCGTGACCGGCGGCATCGGCGCGCGCGGCAGATAGGGCGTGTTGACCCCGACCACGCCCGCGGTCCGCGTCGGATGGAGCAGCGGCATCATCCAGACGATGAGACCGCCCCAGTCGTGGCCGACGAACACGGCGCGCTCGATGTCGAGCGCGTCGAGCAGGCCGACGAGGTCGCCCGTCAGATGGCGCATGTCGTACGCGGCGACGTCGTCCGGACGGTCGCTGTCACCGTAGCCGCGCTGGTCGGGCGCGAGCGCCCGGAACCCGCCGGCGACGAGCGCGGGAATCTGGTGGCGCCAGGAGTACGCCAGCTCGGGGAAGCCGTGGCAGAGCACGACGGCCGGGCCGCTGCCCTCGTCGCGCACCGCGAGCGATATGCCGTTCGTGGAGACGACGCGATTCGTGAAGCGAGCCATGGGAGGCGGTTGTCGCACGCGCGTCGCGCGCCGGGCAACTCGGCCTGGCTCCGTCACGAGCCACCGCGCTCGCGACCGGCGACGGGGGCGGGAAGCGACAGCGCCCACGGCGGCGGCCAGATCTGGAGCGGCCGCTGCGGATTCACCTCCCACGCGCGCACCTGGTCGCTCCACAGCGGCCACGACGGCTTCCAGCGCACGGAGCCCGGATACTGCATCACGCCACGGACCATCGCGCATCCGAGCAGCACCGCGCACAGCGCCGCCCGGAGCGCGCCGGCGCCGCGCCGGACGCAGCCGAGCAGCATGACGAGCACGAGCACGCCCGGCGTGAAGGCATAGCGCGACGACGTCCACGGCGTGTGCAGCAGCATCGCCTTGTCGCCGACCGCCGTGAGGAACGTGACGCTGGTCACGAGCACGTAGGCGCCGGCGAGCATGCCGCGATCGCCCGGACGCAGCCCGCGCGCCAGCCACGCGACCAGCAGTCCGGCGAGCACCAGCAGTCCCACGCCGATCGGGGTCCCGATCCGGCCGGAGCGGAGCATGAGCGCGCCGAAGGCCTGCGCTCTGTCCATGCCGAGGAGCGGCACGATCAGCGTCCGCATCCAGACCGTGGCCGCGAAGACGCCGACGTCGAGGCCGCCCGTGCGCGATGGAAGCGGCTGGCCGCCGCGCGTCGCCGACCACACGCACCACGCCTGCACGAGCGCGCAGGCCGCCAGGACGCCGGCCTGCGCGAGCGCGTGGCGCGTGCGCGCGCGCCAGGCACGCCATGCGAAGAGCGGCAGCAACGCGCTGGTGGCGGGCGCCGTCAGCCCCGCCAGCGCCACCAGCGCGGTCTCGGCGGCGCGGGAACGCCGGCGGCCGCCCGCGGACGGCTCCAGCAGCAGCAACGCCGCCGCGAGCACGAGCCAGGGCTGGCTGTTCACGGTGTTCAGCCAGATCTCGTCCGTCACGACGCCGGCGAGCACCAGGACGATGCCGACCGCGCGACGAGCCCGTCCACCCCAGAACGGCGCCCGGCTCCAGGCGATCACCGCCACCGGCACGAGCTGCGCCACGAGCGCGAACAGCACCGTCACCTGGGGCGCGTGCACGAGCGGCAGCACGCCGCCGCGAGCCAGCCGCGCCGCCACCGTGGTCGCGAGGTTCGCCCACAGCAGCAGGTATCCCGCCGGGCGGTAGACCAGGGCCGCGGGGAGGGATTCGTTCCACGCGGCGGCGAAGTAGAGCGTGCCCTCCTCGGCCCAGAAGCTCGGCGCCGTCAGGTAGACCGGCGCGCGCACGACGATGGCGAGCGCGGCGGCGAGCAGCAGGGCCCAGCGGCTCAGTCGGCCGGCCGCCACTGCGGCACGAGGTCACCGTCGGGCGACGGCGCGAAGTCGACGACCATGGGCATGTCCATGCGCAGCGCGTCCGGGCCGGCGCCGAGCAGGTTTCCCATGGTGCGAACGCCCTCCTCGCACTCGACGAGCACCACGGCGTAGGGCGTACGCTCCTTCCACGCCGGGAGCACCGGCGGGTGGCAGATCACCCACGAGAGCAGGCGCGCCCGCCCGCTCGCCAGCGCCCACTCGCTGGCGAACGACAGGCAGCGCGGACACATCGGTCCGGGAGGAAAGCGCCACGCGCCGCAGTCCGCGCAGCGCTGGAAGCGCAGCTCGCGGCGCCGGCCGGCTTCCCAGTACGGCATCCAGTCCGGTCCGCCGGTGCGGCGGGCGGCTTCGTCGTCCATCGCTCAGTCTCCCCGCAGCAGCAGCGCGCCCGTGGGCACCATGTTCCCGCTCGTCGCGAGCGACAGCTGCGCTCCCGGCACCTGGTTGCACGACGTGCCGCGGATCTGGCGGACGGCCTCGATGATCAGGTTGATGCCGTGCACGTACGCTTCCGACAGGCTGCCACCGCTGGTGTTGTTGGGAAGATTGCCCCCCACCTCGAGGCCGCCGTTCTCGACGAAGCCACCCGCGTCGCCCGGCTTGCAGAACCCGTATTCCTCGAGCGAGGCGAGGACGAGCGGCGTGAAGGCGTCGTAGAGCTGCGCCACGTCGACGTCCTGCGGTCCGCAGCCCGCCATGCGCCACAGGTCCCGCGCCGCGTACGCGCCGGGGGACTCGAGGATGGGATCCTTGAAGAAGTTGTTCATCGTGAAATTGCGCGGCCCCATCCCCTGCGACGCGGCACGGATATACGCCGGCTTCTGCCGGCAGTCGCGTGCCAGCGCCGCGTCGGCGACGATCACCGCGGCCGCGCCGTCGGTCTCGAGGCAGTTGTCGAACAGCCGCAGCGGGTCCGAGATGATCCGCGAGCTGGCGTGATCCTCGAGCGTCATCGGCTCGCGCATCATCGCCACCGGGTTGTTGCGCGCGTGCTTGCGCGTGCTCACCGCGATCCAGCCGAGGTGCCGCGTCGAGTAGCCGCGATCGTGCAGGAAGCGGCGCGCGAACATCGCCACCTGATCGACCGGCCGCACGAAGCCGTACGGCGAGAAGAAGGCCGTCTCGTTGCCCTCTGCCTGCGAGTGGTCGCGCTCGCGCGACGTGCCGGCCCACGGCCGCCCGCCCGATCCACGGTTGCGCGACCGGTAGACCAGGACGCAGCGTGCCATGCCGGCCGCGATGGCGGCGGCCGCGTGGCCGACGACGCCGCAGCCCCCGCCGCCTCCGTAGCCCACCTCGCCGAACCAGCGCAGGTTGGGAACCCCCAGGTTGCGCGCGATGGCGTTCTCCGACGTGACCTGGATGCTCCACTTGCTCATGCCGTCGATCTGCGACGGGCGCAGCCCGGCGTCCTCGAGGGCGAGCCGCGACGCTTCGAGCGCCGTCACCTCCTCCGAGCGCCCGATGTTCTTCGAGAACGGCAGCTGTCCGATGCCGACGATGGCGGCCTTGTCCCGCAGCGACACGAGCGACGATGTAGCAGGGGAGCGGCCGCCGCTGCCAGCACTCGCGGCTTGCCGTCCCCCGGCCGCAGCCGCTACCCTGCACGCGATGCCCGGACTCCGCGAACGCTTCGCATCCCTGATCGCGTCGCCGTCCTGCGATCTCGCGCACGCCTCGCTCGAGATCGCGCGCATCGCGTACCCCGATCTCGACCCGGCCCCGACGCTGGATGGGCTCGACACGCTGGCAGACGCCCTCCGACCTCGTCTCGGTGCCGCCGCGGCGCCGGGCGACGCGGCCCGCATCCTCGGGACGCTACCTGTTCGAGGAGTGCGGCTTTCGCGGCAACCGGGCGGACTACTACGACCCGCGCAACAGCTTCCTGAACGACGTCCTCGAGCGCCGGACCGGGATTCCCATCTCGCTGTCCGTGCTCGCCATCGAGGTCGGCCGGCGGCTGGGCCTGCGTCTCGAGGGAGTCGGCTTCCCCGGCCACTTCCTGGTGCGCGTCGCCGGGGCATCCGACCTGCTGCTGCTCGATTGCTTCGACGGCGGGACCGCGGTCGGCGAGGACACGCTCCTCGCGCGCTTGCGCGCGCTGGCCGACACCAGCGGCGGTCCCGAGTTCGCCCACGTGCCGCCGCGCTTCCTCGAGCCTACCGCACCGCCGGGGATCATGGCCCGGATGCTCCGCAACCTGCTCCGGATCTACCTCGAGCGCGGGGAGCACGAGCGCGCGCTCACGGCGGTCGACCTCCTCCTGGTCCTCACCCCGCGTTCCGCGGAGGACGTGCGCACCCGGGCGCGCCTCTACGAGACCCTCGAGTGCTTCGCCTCGGCCGCCGACGACCTGCGGCGATACCTCGCGCTCGCCCCCCGGGCCGACGACGCCACCGCGGTGCGCGAGCAGCTCGGGCGGCTGGCCAGCGGCGCGCCGACGCTGCACTGACGGAGCGGCAGACGAGCCGTCACGCCGACAGCGGGCCGACCCGCGACGCCACGTTCGTAGCGCCACCCGAGCCGTCGTTCGCGGAGCGCGCCCGGACGCTGCTGCACGTCGCTCGCGTCGGGTCTCTCGGCACGATCTGCCTGCGGCAGCCGGGCCATCCCTTCGTCTCGGTCGCACCCTACGGGCTCGACGCGAGCGGGTGCCCCACCCTGCTGCTGAGCACGCTCGCGATGCATACCCAGCACCTGGTCGCCGATCCGCGCGCCAGCCTGCTGGTGACCGAGCCGACCGCGACGGACGACGTGCTCTCCGCCGCGCGCGCGACGCTGCTCGGCTCGCTCTCGCGGGTCGACGGCCCCGACCTGGCGCCCGTCCGCACCGACTACCTCGCCCGGCACGAGACGGCGCGAGCCTGGGTCGACTTCGACGATTTCGCCTTCTACCGCCTCGACGTGAACGACTGCTACTTCGTCGGCGGCTTCGGCGCCATGGGCTGGGTACCCGCGGCCGACTACCGCGCCGCCGCACCCGATCCACTGGCCGACGCCGCACGCGGCATCCTGGCGCACATGAACGAGGACCACGCCGACGCGCTCGTGCTGTACTGTCGCGCGTTCTCCGGCGTCGAGGCCCACGCCGCCACCATGACCGCGGTCGATCGGCTGGGATTCCACGTACTGGCGGAGATCGACGGCTCGCTGCGCGGTCTCCGCATCCCCTTCTCGCGCGAGGTGCGCAGCACGGGCGACACGCGCGCCGTGCTGGTCGAGATGGTGCGCGACGCGCGGACACGCGCCGGCGGCGCCGAGACGACGTAGTCACGCGGCCGTCGGGCGCTCGGACGCACGAGCGAGCGTGCTGGTGGCCGGCCGGCGCCCCGCCCACCAACGACGCCGCGTCTTCGCGCGCCGCTTCGGTGTGCCGCCGAGCCGCTGGCGCGACGTGGTCGGCTGAGCCCCGGACGCCCGGCCCGCGCGCTCAGGGCTCGATGGCGAGCTGGCGGTGTCCGCGCCAGAGCACCCAGCCCATGCCGATCGCGGCGAGGAGGTTGCCGACCACGACGGCGGGCCACGCCAGACGCTGCATCACGCCATCGGCGAAGACCATGCTCACGCCGAGGAAGCCGAACTCGAACACGGCGAAGAAGAGCACGATGCCGAACCCGAGGTTCGAGTTGCGCTCGGCGAGCTCCATCAGCCGCGCCGCACCGACCCCGATCAGGAGAAAGACCAGGTAGTGCACCCAGGTGAACCCGGCGACGAGCTCGAGGCTCGGCTCGATCGGCGCGGAGCTCCGGATCGCGGACTCGCCCTGGAAGAGCGCCGCGCCCAGCACCGCGGGCGTGTAGAAGGGCCGGCCGGCGATCGTATCGACGACGAGGAACCAGACGGCGATGATGGACGCGCCGACGAGCCCGGCGCGAAGCCCCTCGAGGTAGACAGCGAGGGACGCCTGGGCGCTCCCCTCGATCCCGACCTGCTGGGTCGCCGTCGACTGCACGGGGACGGGCATGGCCGACTCCTTTCCGGTGCCGCAGGCACCGTGACGAAGGCCGTGGCGCGACGCTACGCCCGCCCTTCCGGAGGCGCAAGGGGGCCTCAGCCGAGACCGAGCACCGTGACCGGCTCGTCGCGACCCCGCAGCATCACCGCGTCGCGCATCACGACTCGACGTGACTCGCCGGCCGCGGCGGCCAGCCGGTGCGTCGTCTCGGAGACCAGGAGGTCCCGCCCGTGCGTCCGGCAGAGCTGCTGGAGCCGGGCGGCGATGTTCACGGTGTCGCCGATCACGGTGTAGTCGTGACGGTCGGCCGCGCCGATCGTGCCCGCGACCACCGGTCCGGTGTGGACCCCGATCTTGAGCGCGAGCGGCGCGCGCCCGGTGGCGGCGCGCGTCACGTTCAAGCGCGCCAGATCGGCGCGCATGCCGTCCGCGCAGCGGAGCGCCGCCGCGGCGGACGCGCCCTGGCGTTCCGCGTCGTCGGGTCCGAACAGCCCGAAGACGACGAGCAGGGCATCGCCGATGAACTTGTCGACGAAGCCGCCGCACACGCGCACCCCGTCGGTCATGGCGCTGAAGAACTCGTTCAGCGTCGCGACGACCTCGGTCGCGGGCGCGTGCGCCGCGAGCGCCGTGAAGTCCTGCAGATCGGAGAACAGCACCGTGGCCGTGCGCAGCTCGCCACCTTGCTCGAGCTCGCCGGCCAGCAGGCGGTCGCGCACGGCGGGATCCACCACGCGGCCGAAGGTGTGCAGGATGCGCTCGCGGTCGCGCAGCACGCCCGCCAGCGCGTTCACGCCGTCCTCGAGCACGCCGACCTCGTCGCCTGCCGTGACCGCGACCTGCGCCGACAGGTCGCCCGCACGGATCCGGCGCAGCGCACTCGCCAGCGCGCCGAGCGGCTCGGTGAAGGTGCGGGCGAGCGCGATGGTGAGCACGATGCCGAGGAGCAGGAAGAGAGCGAACGACACCGCGCTCGCGCGCGCGAGCTGCGGGACGACGGCGTCGATCGGCATGCCGGCGTGGAGGCGCACGACCGCCGCGCGCACCATGCCGAAGAGGGTGAACAGCGGCACGAACCCGACCGCCACGAGAAAGACCACGAGGCGGCCGCGCACGCTGAGCCCCAGCGCGCCCGGGACGTCGCTCAGCCGTCCCTCGGGAAAGACCAGCGGCACGACCCGGCGCCGGAAGACGAGGTCGACCAGCAGGTAGGTGCTGGTGGCGGCGAGAAAGCCGCTCACCAGCGGTGACAGCACCTGCTGCGACATCAGGTCCGGCGACCAGCGCCCGGTTCGCAGCAGCGTCGCCAGCGGGAACACGACGATGCTCCCGACCCAGCCCATGAAGCCGAGGAGCGCCACCACCAGCGGCGCGCTCACCACGCGGCGCTGTACCCACGTCGGCACCTGCGCCGACGCCGGGGCCCGCAGCCAGCCGACGATCGGCCAGAGATAGATGAGCACCGCCGGGGTCAGGAGCCCGTAGGCGAGCACGCGGACCCAGGGCAGGAGCGCCAGCTCGTGGACGCGCGACTCGCGGGCGAAGTCGCTGACGCCGCCCATCGCATCGATGGTCAGCGTGGTCGCGGAGGTCGCCAGCAGGTTGGCGCCGATCGCCACCAGCGCGGTCTCGAGGAACCAACGCGGGATGCGCGCGGGCCGCGCCATTGCTCGCTCGTCGGGCCGCGGCGCCGTGTCCTCGCTCAGTACCCGTCGAGACGGGCGACGCGATCGCGGTGGAACGCGGCGTCGCCGAAGGTGATCTCGGCGGCCCGCGCCCGCTTCAGGAAGAAGCCCACGTCGTGCTCGTCGGTCATGCCGATCCCGCCGTGCATCTGCACGCCCTCGTTGCCCACCAGCACGAACGCGTCGGAGCAGCGCGCCTTGGCGGCGCTCGCCAGGCGACGGACCCGCTCGTCGTCGGCGCCCTCGTCGAGCGCGCGGTGCGCGGCGAGCACGATCGAGCGCACCAGCTCCAGCTCGACGAACATGCGCGCGGCGCGATGCTTGAGAGCCTGGAAGCTGCCGATCGGGACGCCGAACTGCTTCCGCGTCCGCAGGTACTCGAGCGTCATCTCGAAGCACGCGGCCATCCCGCCGAGCATCTCGGCGGAGAGCGCGATCGCGGCGCGGTCGAGGACACGCTCGAGGAGCGGCGATCCGTGCCCTTCCCCGCCGACCAGCGCGCCGGCGTCGACGCGGACGCCGTCCAGACGGAGGAGCGCGGCGCCGCGCGCGTCGACGCGGTGCTGGCGCTCGATGCCGAGCCCGCGGGCATCCCGCGGCACCAGGAAGAGCGAGACACCTGCCGCGTCGCGCGGCGCGCCCGCGGTGCGCGCGGAGACGATGAACCAGTCCGCACACTGCCCGTCGAGGACGTGCACCTTCTGGCCGCCCAGCGTCCAGCCACCGCCGGACCGCTCGGCGCGCGTCTCGACGTGCTGGTGCGCGTAGCGGCTCGCCGGCTCCTGGTACGCGAGCGCCAGGCACTGCTCTCCCGCGACGACCGCCGGCAGGTGCGCCGACCGCTGCGCCTCGCTGCCGCCGAGGAGCAGCGTCGTGGCGCCGAGGAGCACCGTCCCCATCATCGGCTCGGGAACCAGGCCGCGACCCAGCTCCTCGAGCACGACCATCAGATCGGTCCAGCCGAGACCGGCGCCGCCGTACTGCTCGGGAACGACGATGCCGAGCCACCCGAGTCGCGCCATCTCGGCCCACAGCTCGCGCGAGAAGCCGTCGGCCGTGTCCGCGTCGCGCAGCGCGCGGAGGCGCGACAGCGGCGACCGGCTCTGCACGAACTCGCGCGCCGTCCGCTGGAGGATCTCCTGCTCTTCCGTGAGGGCCATCGCCGTCCGCCGCCCGCTCAGTCCGGAAGTCCGAGGACGTTCTTGGCGATGATGTTGAGCTGCACCTCCGAGGTGCCGCCCTCGATCGTGTTGCCGCGCGAGCGCAGCCAGTCACGCGTCAGGGCAAGCTCGTCGTCGCTGAACCCCGGTCCCTCCCAGCCGAGGCCCTGGGGACCCGCGATCGCCACCATCAGCTCGCGGCGGCGCTGGTTCAGCTCGGTGCCATAGAGCTTGAAGATCGACGCCTCCGGACCCGGCGGCTGCCCCGCCTTCAGACGATCGCGCGACCGCGACAGCGTGAGGTCGAGCGCCAGCTGATCGAGCTCGACCTGGGTGAGGCGGTCGCGCAGCACCGCGTCCTGCAGGTGCCCGTCGTCGGCGGACGGCAGGTAGTGTCGCGCCATGCGCAGCAGGCGCGAGCGGTCGTCGCGCACCTTGAAGGCATCGGCGATCATGTTGCGCTCGAAGCGCAGCAGCATCTTGGCGATGTTCCAGCCGCCGTTCTCCTGGCCGACGACGTTGCGGCGCGGCACCCGGACGTCGGTGATGAACGTCTCGCAGAACGGCGACGCCCCGCTGATCAGCTTGATCGGGCGCACCTGCACGCCAGGCGCGTCCATGTCCATCAGCAGGAACGTGATACCACCCTGCTTCTGCGTGGTGTCGGTGCGGACGAGGATGAACATCCAGTCCGACCTGTCGCCGTACGACGTCCACACCTTCTGGCCGTTCAGGATGTAGTCGTCGCCGTCGCGCACGGCACGCGTCTGCAGCCCGGCCAGGTCCGAGCCGGCGCCCGGCTCCGAGTATCCCTGGCACCAGCGGATCTCGCCGCGCGCGATCCGCGGCAGGTGCTCGCGCTTCTGCTCCTCGTTGCCGGTCTGGAGGAGCAGCGGGCCGATCATCTCGAGACCGAAGCCGATGAGGGCCGGGCGCAGCTTCTGCTTCGCCATCTCCTCGGCCAGGGCCTTCGCTTCCTCCTTCGAGAGCCCGCCGCCGCCGTACTCGCGCGGCCACGTCGGCGCCGTCCACCCGCGCTCCGCCATCAGCGCCAGCCAGCGCCGCGTCTCGTCGGGGTAGCGCCCCTTCTTGCCGCCCCAGCAGATATCGTCGGCCGTTGCGGGCGGCGTGCGCATCGACGGCGGCGCGTGCTCTTCGAGCCAGCGACGCGCGTCCTCGCGAAAAGCGTTCAGGTCCCCCATGCGCGGCGACGCTAGTCGAGCCGGTCCGGCCGTGCAAGGTCGCCGGCTGCGCCGCGTGCCGGCGACCTCAGCGCGCCGGCACGAGGGGCGCCAGCACGGCTTCGATCACCGTGCGCGCCGCCGCGATGTCGGCGCTCCCAAGGGTCACCTCCCCCGTTGTCCGCACCGGCCGGGTCGCCCAGCGGTTCGTCCACAGCGTCCGTCCGCTCGACGGATCGACCAGGGTGACCACCAGGTTCACGATCACGACGCGCGGCTCGGCTGGCGGATCGGGCTCCCACCGCCGCAGGTCGATGAACATCGCAGCGCCGTCGAGGTGCGCTCCCTTCGCCATGTCGGCCGCGGCTTCCGCGGTGGCCGGAGACCGGTTTCCGGTTGCCTCCGCCACCACGTCCGCCGGCACCACGGTGAAGCCCCGGGATGCCAGCTCGAGCCGCGCCTCGGCGGCCAGGACCTCGGGCACCGAGACGGGCCGCGTGTCGAACGCGTAGCGCTCGAGGAGCGAGCTCCCCGCCACCGGTAGCCGACCACCGGTTTCGTTGTGCGGAGCCAGCACGGCCACGGTGCGCGGCAGATCCCGCGGTGGGGGCGGCGCCGGGCGCGCGCAGCCCGCCGCCACGAGGAGCACGATGCACGCGACTCGGCGCGATCCCGTCATCGCGTCCCGTCCGAGCGGTCGGGCGCGTGCAGCCGCCGTTCCAGCGCGACGACGTCGCCGCGGACGCGCGCCGCTTGCGCGCGCAACTCGTCGAGGCTGCGTCGGGCGCCGGCGAGAGCCGGCGGGACGTCATCCCGGGCGGCGACCACGTCGGGCACGAGCCGGCGCACCTCCGCCTCGGAGCTCGCCGCCACGTCGTCGTCGCCGCGGCGCGCGGCGAGCGCGTAGCGCGCGAGCGCGAGACCGGCGCGCCGCGCCGCGCTCGCGCCCTCGTCCCGGGCGGGGGTGCGCGCCGCCAGCGCCTCGGCGAACGCGACGAGCGGGTCGCCCGTGAACCAGTCCTTGTCACCGGCGGCGCTCATGCGCGTCATGCGCGGCGCCAGGAACTCGATGGTCGGCGCGTCGTCGCTGTCGATCGGACCCGGCGGTACGAGGTCCCGGGCCGCCGAGAGGTCGCCGATCCCCAGCATGAGCAGGCCGCGAGACGTCTCGAGCAACGGGTCGCGACTCCAGTCCGGCAGCGCGTCGAGCCTGCGATCGACGCTCGCGAGGTCGAGTGATCGCGCCGCAAGCCGCCCGACGAGGCCAACCACCGGACGGTCGGGATAGAAGTCGTTGCGCCAGACGGTCACGTCGGGAAACACGGCGAGGAACGTCCGCGCGATGACGTCGAACTCCTCGCGCGTCAGCTGGTACAGGGGCAGCCACTGGCAGAAGAGCCCATCCGGCGCGAGCCGCCGCGCGACCGTCTCGAGCATCTCGCGCGCATACAGGTTCCCGGCTCCGGCGTGCCACGGCACGAAGAGATCTCCGACGATGACGTCGTACCGCGCGGGCTCCGCCGCCAGGACACGGCGGCCATCGTCGACCACCAGGCGCACGTCCGCTCGATCCAGCAACCCACCGTTCCACGGGGCGAAGGACGCCCGCGCCGCGGCGGCCACCTGCGGCACCAGCTCGACCACGGTCGTCTCCTCGACCCCGAGCGCCGGCCCGGCGCTGGCGCTGATGCCGGTCGCCATGCCGATGAACGCGACCCGGACAGGCGCCGGATGGAGCAGGAGCGGCACGAGCCCGAGCCGTCGCTCCGCCGCCGCCGCCGCGCTGCCGCCCAGCAGATAGTGGTTGTCGAGCCGCAGCTGGAGGTCGTCGCCGGTGTCGACGACGGTGACCACGCCGGACGCTCCCTCGGCGATCGACTGCAGCGTCTCGCCGGGCACCAGCGACACCAGCGGACCGCGACGCAGGGCAAGCAGCGCGACCACGGCGAGCGCACCGCCGGCAACCAGCGGGAGCCGCGCGCGCGCAGGCGCCGCCACGACCGCCATGGCCCCGTACGCGCCCGCCGCGGCGACGAGGCCCAGCCACACGCCGATCGCGGGCAGCACCGCGAACCCTGCGAGCAGTGCGCCCGCGATGCCGCCCGCCATGCTGGCGGCCGAGAGCTCGCCGAGGACGACCGCCGCGCCGCTCGCCTCGCCCGCAGCGGCCCACAGCGCCGGGAGCACGAGACCCGACGCCAGCGCCGCAGGTCCCGCAGTGGCGGCAGCGAGAGCGACGATGCGGACGACGTACTCGCCGAGGTCGGTCCGCATCCCGACGTACCCGAGATCGCCGGTGAGTCGGACGAAGCACCAGGGTCCGATGCCGGTGGCGACGCCCGCGATCGCGAGCGCGCCCGCCGCGACCGCGGCCGGCGGCGCCGCGCCGAGCACCCGGACCGCCAGCGCCGCGCCGGCCGCCAGGCACAGCACGACGACCAGCGTCACCGCGGCGAACGAGTACACCGAGTTGTGCAGCACCTGAGAGAAGAGGCGCGTCCACAGGACCTCGACGCCGAGTCCGAGGGCACCGGCGCCCGCTGCCACCAGTCGCAGGCGCGACGCGACCGGCGCCGACGTCCGGGGCGGCGCGATCGCGGGCGCCCGCCTCCCGACGACGAGCGCTGCAAGCCCGGCCACGGCGCTCGCCACCGCGACCATCAGGTAGCTGGCACGCACCCCGATCAGGGCGGGCAGCCCGAAGCCCATCGCCGCCACGCCGACGACGCCGCCCAGGGTGTTCAGCGCGTAGAGACGCCCTCCTCGGCGGCCGACCTCGCCGCGAGCCGCGAACGTCTGGCCGAGCACCGGCAGCGTGGCGCCGAGGCACACCGTGGCCGGGAGCACCGCCAGCGCGATCGCTCCGATGCGCGCCGGCATGCCGCCGGCGAGCAGCACGCGCTCCGCGCCATCGCTCCGGAGGACGGCGAAGACTCCGGCCGACCAGAGGGCGCCGAGAGACGCGCCGAGCTCCAGCAGGCCGTAGCAGCGAACGGGCCGCGCCGAGCCGCGCCGGCCGAGTACGGCGCCCAGGGCGAGCCCCGCGAAGTAGCAGGCGAGCACCGTCGCGGCCGTCGGGGCCGTCGCGCCGAGCACGAGACCGGCGGCCCGCATCCACAACAATTCGAGCCCGAGCGCGGCCGCGCCCGAGAGCGTGAAGCAGAGCCCGAGCACGCCGCTCATCCCGGTGCGCTCCCCGCAGCCTTGACCAGGGCGCGGATGTTGTACTCGATGAAGCTCGCGTAGTCCTTCGCCTCCGGCACGCCGCCCACCATGGTGGGCAGCTCGACCAGCGTCGCACCGGTCGCCTGCGCGACGGTGGCCGCCAGCGCTGCCGGATACGACACCTCGCGGATGACGATCCCCACCTTCTCCTTCCGCATCTGCTCCTCGAGCTCGCTCACGTGGGACGGTGTCGGATCGACGCCCGGGCGGATCTCGATGGTCCCGGCCATCTCCATGCCGAAGCGTTCCGCGAAGTAGTTGAAGTCCGGGTGGTAGCTCACGAACTTCTTGCCCTTCAGCGGCGCGGCCTCCTGCTCCCAGCGCGCGATGTCCCGGTCGAGCTCGGCGACGTAGGCGTCGAGGTTCTTCTTGAACTCCGCCTCGTGCTCCGGGTAGCTCGCGGCGAGCCCGTCCGCGATCGCCCGTGCCATGTCCTTGGCCAGGACCGGATCGAGGTTGATGTGCGGGTTGCCCATGGGGTGCAGGTCGCCCAGGGCACGATCGATGCGCGTCGGCACCTCGATGGGCGTGACGTACTTCGACGCCTCGATGTATCCCGGCGCATCGCGCGCGATGCGCGGGTTGCGCGACGCCTCGAGCAGCGCGGGCAGAAAGCCGTGCTCGGCCTCGAGTCCGAGCAGCACGAGGACGTCGGCGCGGTTCAGCGTCACGGCGAGGCTCGGCTTCATCGGGACGTAGTGGATGTTTTCTACTCCGGTCGCGAGGCTCGTGACGTCGACCAGATCGCCGCCGACACGGCGGCTCATCTCGGCCAGATCGGGGATGGTGGCGACGACCTTGATCTTGTCGGCGCCGCCGGCCAGGCGCCCGGGCAGCAGCGCGGCGAGGGCAGTCAGCGTGAGCAGCATGCGTCTCATCGAAGGGACTCCTTATCGGTCGCGGAAGCTGTGGACGTGACTTCCGATGATCACGGTCCACTGCAGGAAGAACTGGTTCTCGTGGTCGCCGGGCGCCTCGAAGCGCGTGTACTCCAGGCGGAAGCGCTGGAACTCGGACGCCCACAGCGTCAGGTACGGCGAGTAGGCGAAGGTGTCGCCGACCCCCGGGTCGATGCTCTCGGTCCAGTCGAACAGGAAGCCGCCGAACAGCTGGCGGCTGAAGCGGTATTCGGCATAGCTGTAGAGCCCGACCGCGTTCTTGCGCTGGAAGACGAGCGGGGTGGTGGCGTCTTGCTGCGCCAGCGCGGACAGGCGGTAGGGCGTGCGGCTCACGCCGGGAGAGGCGATCGGGGCGTCGAGGGCCGTCGCCAGACGCGCCTCGTTCGTGACCGCGGTGTCGTCGGGGAATCCCCCGACGGGCTGGTTCTCCGAGTTCACCAGGACCTCGGTGCCCCAGATGAAGCCACGGTATCCGCTCGAGGCGAGCGGGATCCAGCGGTAGGTGAGATCGAGACCGCCGAGATATCTCGGCTCTCCGAGATCCTCGGCGACGCGCGGCGTGCCGGCGAACGAGAGGCCGAGATCGACGCTGTTGGCGTCGGTGAGCGAGAAGAACGTGGCTGCTCGGCCGAGGTAGGTGAAGTCGGAGAGCTGGCGAGACGTGAGGTTGCTCACACGCTCGTTGTCGGCGCCGATCTTGTTGTACATGCCGCCGGTGAGCGTCAGGTACTGGCCGATCGGCACGAGCCAGCTGCCCTGCACGCCGTCCGCCTGGCTCTCGCCGCCGACGTACTCGTCGAGCACCACCGGCCGGTTCACGAAGGGCAGGTCGTGGTCGTGAAACTTGGAGAGCCGCCCGAAGTCCGCGAAGAAGCGGCCACCCTGCACGGAGAGGTTGTAGGGCAGCGAGGTGGTGGCGATCGCGGCCTCCTCCAGCTCGAAGCCCGCGTTCGACCCGGTGATGATGGCCCAGGCGCGCGCGAACGGGTCGACGGACGCCGACAAGCCGAGCTCGGCCGAGCGCAGCTCGAAGTTGCCGCCTTGCTGCCCCTTGTAGGACGCGACCGTATCGACGATCAGGCCGATCGCCGGGTTGAACTGTGACGGGAAGGTCTTGTTGGCGGCGGTGAGCGACGGCTGGATGCGTCGCATGATGTTCTCGGTGACTTCCTTCTTCAGGCGCTCCTCGTCCGTGGTCGCGGTCTCGGCCTTCGCCGGCGGCGCGGGAGGCGCCGTCCGGCGCTCCGCGCTCAGCTTCTCGATGAGAACCTCCTGCTTCTTGATCTGCTGCTGCAGCTGGTCGAGCTGGCGCTTCATCGCGTCGTGCTCTCGACGGAGCTGCTCCAGCGATGGCTCCTCTGCGGGCGCCGAGGGCGCGCCCGCCATGATCGCCACGCACAGCATGGCGGCCATCGCGTATCTCGCGGGACCGATCTTCATGGCTCCTCCCGGGGTCTCCCGACGATGCCGCCAAGACCCGTGGCCGGAGGGCCACTGATCCACGCGGCGCTACGAGAGCGACGGGACGGGAGGACCGCGCCCGGATGGCGCGACGCGCTCGGTCCACGCGGCTGCGCCGGGCCGGTCGCGCAGCACGCCGACATGCCGGACCGGAGCTGCCACGACCGTCGCCGGCGGCACCACCACTGTGGGGGAGTGGTGCGCGGCGATACACGTGACGCACCGGCTGGGGACGAGACCGGCCTGGTGCGTGTGCGCTTCGAGCGTCAGGGGAACAAGCAACAGGCCGAGAAGGACGCCGACGCACGCACGCCGCACGGCTCGATGCCGGAAGCGCCCCTTCACCGAAGCGCAGCTACCAGCCGTCTCCAGAGCTGTCAACGTCTGGGCGTAGGTATCGAAGAGGTCGCTGGCAGCAGTCGGGCGGAATTGAGGATGAACGCGAGCTCGGAAGCGACATGGACGAACGCTGCGAGCAGCGGGCCGAGAAGCCCGAAGGCAGCCAGGCTCACGCCGACGGTGTCCACCAACAGCGTCCCGGCGAAGTTGGCCATGACGATGCGGCGCCAGCGCCTCGCGATGCGCAGAGTCTCGACGAAGGTCCGCAGGTCGTTCCCGAGCAGCACCACCGGCGCGCTCTCGCGGGCAACGTCCGTCCCCGATCCCATGGCCACGCCGACGCTGGCCTGCATGAGCGCAGGCGCGTCGTTGATCCCATCCCCGAGCATCGCGACCTTCCGGCCCTCAGCGAGCAGGGCCTTGATGCACGCGAGCTTCCCTTCCGGGAGCTGACCGGCCTCCACCTCGTCGATCTCGAGTTGCTGGCCCACCGCTCGAGCGACCGCTTCGGTGTCGCCGGTCAAGAGGATGGTGCGTAGGCCCATCCGGCGCAGTTGGGCGACGGCGTCCTTGGCCTCCGGCCGCAGCACGTCGGCAATGTGCAGGTCCCCGAGCAGGCGGCCGCAGCGCGCCACGTGGATCTCCGAACCCCCGTCGGCACCGAAGCCGCACGGTCGTGACATCGACATGGCGCTCGGCCAGAAAGCCCACGCTCCCGACGACGATCTCCTCCCCGCCGAGCGTGCCGACGACACCTTTTCCCGGCACGTAGGCGAAGTGTTCCGGCTCGACGACCGGGAGGGTCATCTCGGCCGCCTTCTTGAGAGCGGCCTTCCCGACCGGGTGCTCCGACGGACGCTCGGCGATCGCGGCGGCGGCGAGCACCTCCTCGGCAGTCGTGCCGGGGACGGCATGGATGGCGACGACCTCAGGCTCGCCGAAGGTCAGGGTGCCGGTCTTGTCGAGCACCACCGTGTCCACCTGGCTCAAGACCTCCAGATAGAGTCCGCCCTTGATGATCGCCCCTTGGCGCGCTGCCTGCCCGATCGCGCCGAGGATCGCGAGCGGGGTACCGGCGGCGATGCCGCACGCGCCCGCGACGATCACGACCGAGATCGTCGACCGCACGTCGCGGGTGATCAGGAACGTGAGGGCCGCGCAGCCGATGGCGAAGTACACGAGGTAGCCGGCGAGCCGGTCGGCCGTCTTCTGGAGCGGCGCCCGGGACCGCTCCGCCGCCTCGACCGCCTCGACGATCTTCCCGAAGGCGGTCTCGCGGCCGATGCGCGATCGCGCGCACGTCGAGGGTCCCCGGACTGGTTGATCGTCCCGGCGTAGACGTGCGCCCCCGCGACCTTCTCGACCGGCAGCGACTCGCCGGTGATCGTGGCCTGATCGACGAAGGAGTGTCCGGCCACCACCACGCCGTCCACCGGCAGCCGGCCCCCGGGCTTGACGACCACGACGTCGCCCGGGGCGATCTCCGCGGCGCCCACTTCGCGTGCCGCGCCCGCCCGGCGCACGAGCGCCTGGCGCGGCAGGAAGTCGAGCAGGTCCTTGATCGCGCGCCGCCCGCGACCGACGGTCAGCCGTTCCAGCACCTCCGCGATCAGGACGAAGAGCACGATGACGAGGGCGGTGAAGAACTCGCCGATCGCCAGGGCCGCACCGACGGCGATCGTCATCGACAGCTCCATCGTCATCCGCCGCGCGCGCAGCGCCGAGAATGCCTCCTCGAAGATGGGGTAGCCGCCGACCAGCGCCGCGGTCAGGCCGATCACGCTCACACGCGCGAGCGGCTCCCACAGGCGCAACCACACCGCGGCGCTGGCGACCGCCACCAGGCCGATGCGCATCACCTCCCGTGACTCGAGCCAGTGCTCCACTGCGTGAGCTTCCGGTTCGTCGTGATCGGAGACCGGGGTGCCCCCGACGGTTGCTTCTGCAGCGCGTGACATGAGATGGAACTCCGGAACGACCGCTCCCTACTTCAGGTAGGTCTTGATCACGGCGATCAGGTCGTCGGTCTCCTTGGCGTGCTGCGTGCCCGTCGCCCGAGACCTTCGGGCCGCGGCGAGCCGCGCCGGATCGGCGACGTGGACCCGGATCTGGTCCTCGACGACCTCGGCCATCAGCCCGTTGATCGCGCCCCGGGAGGCCGCAATGGTCTGCAGGATGCGGGAGCAGTCCTCCTCCCGGGCCAGCGCCTTCTCGATCGCCTCGATCTGGCCCCTGATGCGACGGACCCGATTGATCAGCTTCTGCTTGTTCTTGATCGTGTGTGCCATGAGCCGCGACCCGAGCATAACATACTGGGGTAGAGTATCCAGCACGCGCCAGGAGACTCACGGCTTCGGTCGCGGGGTCTTGTCTCTCGATGCACGCGGTCTATGGTGCTGGCAGACGGCTCGCGGAACATCGCAAGGAGACGAAGGCATGGCACAGCACCACACCCACGATGGACATGACCATCCGCACAAATCGGGCTGCGGACACAAAGAGGTCCAGCACGGCGACCACACCGACTACCTCCACGACGGCCACCTGCACCACGTGCACGACGACCACGTCGATGAGTGCGCAGTGGCCCAGGGAGGAACGAACCCCGCGGCCTGCACGCCCGCGCACGCTTGCGGCAAGCATGACAAGACCCATGCTCACGGCTCGGGCTGTGGCCATGAGGTCGTCCCACACGCCGACCACAGCGACTACCTGGTAGCGGGGCACCTGCATCACCCGCACGGCGCGCATTGCGATGACCACGGGACGCTGAAGGCAGTCTGAAATCAAGGCTCGCTCCTTTCACTGGGTCTGCAAGAACGCCGGCTGCGGCGACCGGAACGGCTATCGCTTCTCGGTTCTGACCCGCACCATCTTCGAGAACACCAAGGTGCCCCTCAAGAGCTGGTTCAGGGTCGGCTACCTCATGCAGACTTCTATTTATCAGAGCTCGGGTTTCGAGCGAGCTTCTCGGCCCGCGCCTGAATCATCACCGCCAAATCATAAAGAGGGGACTCCTCGTGTCGCATCATTTCGATACGCCTACCGCAAAAGAAGACCCCCGCATCAACGTCTGCGACTTCTATCTCTTTCGGGGCCGCCCCGGCACAACGGTAATGGCCCTGACCGTGAACCCGAACGCCGGCGTCGGCGCGCCGGACACTTTCCGTGACGAGGGCCTCTACGCCTTTCGCTTCGACACGAATCGCGATCTTCGCGAAGACGTCGCCTTCAAGGTCCAGTTCGGCGCGCCCGCCCACGCCGATGGCGATGCGCACCGGCACGTTCAGACCTTCGAGGTCCGGCGCGCCACCGGAGCGGACGCGCTGAAAGGCGCCGCGGGCGAACTCATCATTTCCGGGAATACGGGACGCGTGGTGAAAGCGGATCAAGGCTGCCTGGCGTACGCAGGCCTCGCGCCCGATCTGTTCGCCACCGATGGCGCCGGTTTTGGTGCCTTCAGAAAAGCTCTGTGGTCCGAAAACCGGTTTGCCCCGGAGGCGTTCCAGAATCGCCAGAACTTCTTCGGCGGCAAGAATGTCACCGCCATCGTCCTCGAGGTCCCCAGCAGCCTGATCGGCCGTGGGGTGGTGCACGCCTGGGCCACCGCATCGCTCTACGGGCACGCGCCGGAGGTGCAGGTATCGCGTTGGGGCCTGCCGATGATCACCCACATCCTGCTCTCCGATCCTTCGCTGCACGACGCATCGGAAAACTACAACCGCGCGGTCCGGCGGACGAAGTGGCGCTGTTCTCCAAACCGATCCGCGACTTCGTGGAAAAAGTCACCGCGCTCGCCCACTCAGCGGCCGACCCATCCGCCTACGCCACACAGCTTCTCGCGCGCCTCTGCCCAGCAGTCCTTCCATACGAATTGGATACGCCCGCCGCATTCACCTTTGCCGCATTCAACGGCCGCGGCCTCTGCGACGACGTGATGGACGTGATCCTCACCCTGGCCACCAACACGGCCCTCGGCGATGGCGTGGCGCCCGAACGGCGGTTAATGCGCGCGGAATTCCCCTATTTCGGCGAGCCGCACGTTACGGCGGCGAGTTCCGCGAAGCAGTGACCGCAGCCTGTGGATGTTGGGGAGTCGCCTCTGAATCGGGCGTGGGAGGCTGAAAAGCCCGCCGCGTCGCCATCGCCGCGATGTCCCGTCACCCCTGGGGCGTGGCGGCCTGAAGGCTCAGGTGCTCCGTCAGGGCTGCGATGGTCACCGCTCCGCCCTCCCGCGCCTGGTCCATCACCTGGACGACGAAGCCGTACGGCGCGTGGTCGTCGGCGTCGAAGAAGAGCACGTGATCGCTGCGCGCGGCGAAGATCCGGCGCAGCCGCTCCGGCAGCTCGTCGTAGGTGATGGCGCTGCCGTTGATCTGCAGCGTGCGATCGGGGCCGATCTGGAGCACGAGCGGCTGCGTCGGATCGGATTCCCGGACCGCCACCTCCTCCTGCTCCTGGACGGGGGTATGGATCCAGAAGGTCTTGCTCAGGAGCGGCGTGATCACCATGAAGATGATCAGCAGGACGAGCACCACGTCCACCAGTGGCGTGACGTTCATCTGGGGAACGACGCCGGGGTCGTCCCGCTCGCTCGCGGTCATCGCCATGCCCTACCCCGCGGCGTCGCCCGATTGGCTCGTGATGGGCGCCTCGTGGCGATGCTTCTCGCCGACCATGAGCGCCATGCCGGGGAAGCCCACCTTCTGGGCGCGGGCGAAGAGCTCCCGCACGTCGCCATACGGCAGGTCCTGGTCGGCCCGGAGGATCAACCGGCGAAGCGGATCGGCGGCGTGCGCACTGCCGAGGCGCTCGATGGCGCCGTCGAGATCGTAGCGCTGGTCGTCGATGAAGTACTCGCCGCTGCGCGCCACGGTGACCTTGAGGGCGTCCGCCATGGCATCGACCTCGGGGTCGGGGTTGAAGATGCCGGGCAGGTTGACCTGCACGTCCTGCTCGAGCCGGGGCGCCACCACCATGAAGATGATCAGCAGCACGAGCACGACGTCGACCAGCGGGGTGACGTTGATCTCGGGCCGGACGCCGCTCTCCGGCGTCTCGGGGAGCTGACGGCTCGTCATGACGACCCACCACCCGGGGCGCCGTGCCCCCACCCTTCGATGCGATCCGTCAGCTCGCCCGCCGCGTCCGTGAGCGCCAGCTGGTCCTGCGAGATGCGCGTCGCGAGGTAGTTGAAGGCGAGGACGGAGGGGATGGCGACAGCCAGGCCCAGGGCCGTCACGATGAGTGCCTCGGCGATGCCTGCCGAGACCGACGACAGGCCGCCCGAGCCGGTCGCGGCGATGCCTTGAAACGCGGAGATGATGCCGAGGACGGTGCCGAGCAGACCGACGAAGGGCGCCACGGAACCCACCGAGGCGAGGACGGGGAGGCCGCGTTTCATCTCGGCGACGAGGAGGTTGACTCGCCGTTCGAGACGCCGGCGCGTGCGCTCGACAGGCGCGAGATCACGGCCCTCCGTGTCGGACAGCGCCGCCTGGTAGGTCGACAGGCCGGTTTCCACGAGGCGCGCGAGGTACCCGGCCCGGTGCGCATGGGCCTCGGAGATCACCTGCGCCAGCGCGGAGGGGACGATCCCCTCGCCCACGCGGTCCGCGAAGCGGCGCGACACGTTCCTCGCGCGACGCAGCGTCAGCAGGCGCTCGACGAAGACCGTCAGCGACGCGACGCCCATGAGAAGCAACACGCCGGCCACGACCAGCGCCGGGACACCCATGTGCTGCCAGATCTCGTTCCAGTTGAACACGCTCTCGATGTCCTCTCCTGCTCACGTGAGCTTGAAGGTGACCTGAAAGGTCTTGAACACGCTGATCGGCTGGCCCTTGAAGCGCGCCGGCTCGTACTTCCAGGTCTTCACGGTATTCACGGCGGTGCTGGCGAACGGCTCGTCTCCGCGCACCACGCGCACCTTGTCGACGCTGCCGTCGGCGAGGACGACGATCTCCAGCACCACCACGCCGGTCCGTCCGTCCGCCCGCGCGTCCTGAGGATAGGGCGGGATGGCGTTGCTGCTCTTCGGTCGCGGCGGGATGGCATCGTCGGGGAGCTCGATGGCGCCTCCGGCGACGCCGCCGACCACCCCGCCCTGCGTCGTGCCGCCCTCGAGACCGGCAGGATCCTGCTTGCCCTCGTCGCCCAGGACAGCCACCCCTTTGTCCTCGCGGGTATCCGCTTCCGGCGGTGGCTCCTTCGGCATCCGCCGCGGCGCGACCATCGGTTTCGGTGGTGGCGGCTTGTCCAGCCGTCGCACGGTCAGATGCGGAGGGACCACCGGGGCGGCGGCCGCCGCGGGAGGTTGTGGCTTCACGTCGGGCTTCGGCGGAGGTGGCGGGCGGAGGCGGCTCGGGCTGCGCGATCTTCTCGACGAACGTGACGTCGACCATCTTCTGGGCGACCCGGACCATGGGAGCGCCGCCGAAGCAGGACGATCGCCGGCGATGGCCGAGCCGTAGACCGCCGATGCGACGAGCAGCGACACCAGCCACCTGCGGGAGCGCTGGCGCCGCTCCGGCGCGAATGCGCCGAAGGGCGACGATGCCCATATCTCCTCGACCCGATGTGCCGGAATCGCCATGGACCGTCGCCGCAATTCCTTTCAGGGAGACGCCGTGGCCGTCTGCGGTGCGGCGAGGAACGGCAGCGGAACGTTGATGCCGGCGTAGAAGGCCCGCCGTGGTCCGAACTGCGTCGACTGGACGCCGATGCCGGTGCCGTTACGGATCTGGTACACCATGTCGGCGACGTTCACGACGGCGGCACGCAGCTTGACCTCTCCGAAGTACGGGACCGGGACGCCCTTCTCGATGCCGAGGTCGGCCTGGACGTAGTACGGGAGGTGGTCCGAGTTGGCGAATCCCGAGCGCAGGCCACTGGCCGCGATGATCGTCGCCGTGAGGAGGAATCCGCGGTACCGATACGCCGCTCCGACGCTGCTCGTGTACGTCTGGTCGTGATCGAGGTGGACGAAGTGCGACCTGATGAAGGCGAGCTCGTCGGGATCGAAGTTGAACTGCGCCGAGGTTACCTTGTGCCCCAGCGCCTTCGAGTAGGCGAAGTTGGCGTAGCCGGAGAACGCGTCCCTGGTGTAGCTCGCCGTCGCCTCGACGCCGAAGATCTGCCCCGACTGGTAGTTGAACGGTGAGATGACGAGCGCCTGGCCGAACTGGCCCTCGTCGAGCAGATTGTTGTCGGTCCGGTAGTAGGCGTCCGTTCCCAGCGTGAGGCCCGGCAGGAGCTGGTGGTTGGCGCCGATGTCGTAGTAGTTCGTCGTGTCCGGGACCGTGACCGTGTTGACATTCGACGCCACGGCGTTGGTGGTGTTCTTGAACTTCTGGATGTCGGTGACCTGGACCAGCTCGGGCGCCGGCGGCGTGAAGTAGCGCGAGTAGCCCGCGTGCACGACGGTGTGGTCGGTGAGCTTGTACGACACTGCCAGACGGGGACTGACCTGGTGCCGCTTGGTGAACGCCGTCACCCGGTCCAGCCGCACGCCGAAATTCACCGTGAGCGGATCGAGCGGCCGCCATTCGTCCTGCAGGTAGGCGCCGTACTGCCACTCGGTCACGTGGCTGTTGTCGATGACCGTGAAGGGCACGTTGCTGGTCTGCATGCCGTCGGCGTTGGCGGGGAAGACGCTGGCGTTGTTCTTCACGTCGGAACGGTTGCCCTGGAAGACGAAGCCACCTCGGAGCGTCTGGGTGTCCGTCAGCTTGTAGCCGGCGTCCGTCTGCATGCCGTTGGCGAAGCTGCTGCGCACGACGTTGGAGGCGACGCCGTTGAAGATCAGGTCGCCCACTGGATCGGGGTTGAACTGGAGCCGCGAGTACCGGCTGAAGGCGGCGGTCTGGTAGTCCAGCTTGCCGTCGAGCGTCGTCCCCTGCAGCGCGAGGACGTTGTAGTAGTTCTCCTCGAACTGTGATTCCCGCACGTCGATGGACGGGAAGTTGGAGACCCCCGCGAGCGAGAAGGCGGGCGGGACATTGCGCGCCGCGGGGATGCCGAAGCCGGCCACCGAGCTCCCGCTCAGGAACGCGACACGGGTGTTCGGGTTCAGGACATACGACAGATACGTGAAGTATCGGCCCTGATTGGTCTCGCCGTTGACGGGAGTCGGGCCGGCGGTTGGCGGCTCGATGAAGCGATCGCTTCGGAAGTACGACCCCGTGCCGTAGTAGCTGAGCGCCCCCGACGTTCCGCCCAGCTCGAGCGTGGGCGTGAACGTGCCGCGCTGGCCGCCGTACAGGTCGAGCGATCCGCCCGGCGCGTTGAGCCCGCTCTTGGTCTGGATGTCGACCACGCCCGCGGTGCGGAAGCCGTATTCCGCCGGCAACGCGCCGGTGAGGAAGTCGATGGAGTTGGCGAAGCGAGGCGTCAGGGTCTGGCGTGAAGCCATTGATGCCCTCAGGCAGCGCGATCCCGTTCACCCGGTACTGGAGATTCCCGTGGTCACCGCGGACGTGTACCTGTCCGAACGAATCCTGGACCACGCCCGGTGCCTGGAGGAGCACCTGGTTCAACGGCGTGTTCTGTCCCTGCGGCAGCTCCTGGATCGCTCTGCTGGTTGAAGTGGTACACGCTACCGCCGATGGTCGTGAAGACGTCGTTCCGCGCCCGATCGAGGCGCTTGGCGACGACGACGATGTCCTCCGGCTGCTCCACCTCGAGCGTGAGCGCCACGGTGGTCTCTTCCGCGGCGCCGACCACGGCCTCGGCAGTCGTGACCTGGAGCCCCTTCTTCCGTGCGACCAGCGTGTAGGTGCCCGGAGCGACCGGTGGGGTGACGAAGTGACCCGACGCGTCGCTCTCGGCCGCGCGACGACGCGGCCGTCGGGTGTCTCGACGCGGATCTGTGCTCCGCTCACGGGTTGCCCCGAAGCGTCCTTCGTCGTGCCGGTTATCTTGTGCCTTCCCGGAGCCGGTTTCTCGGCGGCTCGGAGCGGCGAAGAAGCGAGATGAAGCAACGCGGCTGCCAGCAGCAGACGCGCGCCATGAGTGCGCATCGGCAAGGCCCTTTCCTCGGCATCGGACGTCGACTCGGTGAGCGGTCTGCCGGACCGTCAGCGGTGAACCGCTACGGCAGCAGGTGCGGCCGCTCTAGTGCGAGAAGCTCAGACCGATGCGGGCGGGCCTCGCCCGGGCGGCGAGGAGAGCGACGGGCGGGCACCACGTGAACCGTGGCGGCACCGACGACGGGCTCGCGGACGCCTTGCGCGTGTCTGAAGCGGCGGCGAGACCGATGACAGCGAGCGGGTCATGGGCGGCGAACGCGCACAGCGGGCAGGACCCTACGGCCGCGTCTGTTGGCTGGACGAGACTGACCGTGGAAGCGAAGGAATGTCCGTGTGCTGCGACGGCCAGCTGCGCGAACAGCAGGAAGAGACCGCCCAGGAACGCGCCGGACCGCCGCACGCCTTGCCTCCGGACACCACCGCAGAACCGGGCTACCGGGCGCCTCTGCTGCTCGTGTGGGCGACGGAAGGTCACTGTTCGGTGGCGGGCACGCTCGCGTGCTCACTCACGTCGGGCTGCTACACCTCCCGAGGGACGCAGTCAACGACGGCGACTCCCACCTCGTAGGCTCGACTTGCACACTTCGCTGCGATTAACAGGAACGCCATGCTCGTCGCGCTCGACGACGTCACCCTCGGCTACGACGGGCGACCGGTGCTGGAGCACGTCTCGTTCGGCGTCGAGTCGGGCGAGTTCGTCGCGCTGCTCGGACCGAACGGCGCCGGCAAGACGACGCTCTTCCGCGGCATCCTCGGGCTCATCCCGGTGCTCTCCGGCCGCATCACCCACGGCTTCGACCGCCGCCTCGAGCCGCCCGGCTACGTCCCGCAGAAGGAGACCCTCGACCCGATCTTCCCGCTGACGGTGGCCGAGGTGGTCGTGATGGGCACCTATGCCCGGCTGGCGCCGCTGCGACCGGTCGGCCGCCGCGAGCGCGCGCTCGCCGCCACGTGTCTCGATCGCGTCGGGTTGGCGCATCTCGCCGGCCACGCATTCTGGACGCTGTCGGGAGGACAGCGTCAGCGCGTGCTGATCGCGCGCGCGCTCGCGGCCGAGCCGACGCTGCTGCTGCTGGACGAGCCGACGGCGGGCATCGACCCGGGCGCGGAGGCGGGCATCATGGAGCTCATCTCCCGCCTCAACCGCGAGCGCGGGCTGACCGTCATCCTGGTGAGCCACCATCTCCGCGTGGTGCGCTCGGTGGTCGGCACCGTGATCTGGGTCGAGGACGGCATCGTCACGCGCGGTTCGACGGCCGAGCTGCTTGCGCCGGAACGTCTCGCGGCCGTTCTCGGCGGCATGCCGATCCACCGGTGAGCGCGCTCGCGGATATCCTGCGCGCCGACTTCCTGCTGCGCGATGCCCTGGTCGGCAGCGTGCTCCTCGGCCTCGTGTGCCCGCTCGTCGGGGTCTATTTCCTGCTGCGGCGCATGATCTTCCTCGGCGTCGCGCTGCCGCAGCTGTCGGCAGCGGGCATCGGCCTCGCCTTCCTCCTCTACTCCGAGCTGATCGGGCGCCACCAGCACGGCGTCGAGGGCGAGCGCCTGCTCGCCCTCGGGGGCGCGTTCGCCGTCACCATGGTCGGCCTCGTCACGCTCGCCGCGCTGGAGCGCGGCGGCCGGGTCATGGTCGAGGCGCGCATCGGGACGGTCTTCGCCCTCGCCTCCGCCGCCACCATGCTCTTCGTGGCGGTGGACCCGTTCGGCGAGGCGGAGATGGTGAACCTGCTGAAGGGCGACATCATCGCGACGACCAGCTCCAGCCTCGGACTCCTCACCGTGGTCCTCGCGATCGTCACGGTGCTCCTGTTCGCGTTCCGCAAGGAGCTGCTCCTGGTGTCGTTCGATCGCGAGATGGCGATCGTGCTCGGCAAGCGGGCCGAGCTCTGGGACGCCCTGCTCTACCTCCTGATCGGCCTCACGATCTCCCTCGGCGTGATGAACGCCGGGCCCCTCGTCACGTTCGGCTTCCTGGTCATCCCGCCGCTCACCGCCCGGCTGGTCACGCGGCGGATGCTCACCTTCTCGCTCGCCGCATCCGCGCTCGGGGGTGCCGCGGCCTTCCTCGGGTTCTGGGCAGCCTACGGACTCGATCTGCCGCTGGGGCCCACCGAGGTTGCGCTCTCCGGTCTCGGGTTGCTCGTGGTCGCGCTCCTGCGCTGGGTCGTCATTCGCGTCCGTGCGCCGGCCCGGGACTGAGGACCGGTCTCGCCGGCGTCGTCACAGCGGCATCAGCTGGAGGCCCAGGAAGACCTGCACGCCCGAGAGCAGCAGCGCCGTCGCGCCGATCCACGGATGCACCGCGCGCGCGCGCGGGTCGTGATCGATCCGCCGCGAGACCAGCGCCGCGAGCGTGAACAGCACCACGAGCGCGGTGCCGACGCGGAAGTGCCCGCTGACGGCGAGGTCGGGCGCACGTGGATCGAGCCAGACGCTGCCCAGCCCCGCGAGCCAGTTGAGGATCACCAGCCCGAGCACCCACGGCCCGAGCCGCCGGTGACGCGCCCGCAGCGCGGCGGCCGACCGGCCGGGCGCACGCCCGCGGAGCGCCAGGCTCGCAGTCCGCAGCGCGAGGGCCACCGTGGCGAGACCCAGCGCGGGATGCAGCCACAGCACCGCACGGAGCAGGGGCGACGACAGGGACCCGGTCACGCCGGGACGCAGAAGCGCGCGCCGAGGTCACGCACGGTCGCCTCGAGCCGCGCCGCCGGCACCTGCGGGAAGGCGATCAGCCGGTGAACGCCCGCCTCCTCCGCCGCCACGACCAGCTCCGTCGTCAGGGGCTCGAAGGTGGTGAGCGAGATCTCGAAGGGGTCGTCGGCGCGGCCGAGCTCCGCGCGCAGGCGTCGCAGCTCGGCGACCACCGGCGCCGTCTGCGCCACGGTCAGCGCGAAGCCGTACCACCCGTCGCCGTCGCGCGCCGCGCGGCGCAGCGCCGGTGGCGCCATGCCGCCGATGATGATCGGCGGATGCGGCCGCTGCACCGACTTGGGCTCGAAGCGGATGTCGGCGAAGCGGGCGAAGCGCCCCTCGTACTGCGGCTCGCGCTGCGTCCAGAGCGCACGGATCGCGGCCAGGTACTCGTCCGTGATGGCGCCGCGCTTGTGGAAGTCGACGCCGAGGGCGGCGAACTCGCCCGCGACGTAGCCACCCGCGAAGCCCGCGATGAGCCGGCCGCCCGACAGGACGTCGAGCGAGGCCAGCGCCTTCGCCACCAGCACCGGATTGTGGTGCGGCAGCACGAGGATTCCCGTGCCCAGCCGGATGCGGCTGGTGAAGCCGGCGATGCGCGCGAGGGCGACCAGGGAGTCGAGGAACGGCGTCTCGGGCGGCGTCGGAACGGGATTGTCCTGCAGTGGCAGCGCCACGTGCTCGCCGGTCCAGACCGACTCGAATCCCGACTCCTCGGCCGCGAGCGCCACCGCCCGTTGCAGGTCCGGATCGGCGCACGACGCGAAGTTGACGCCGAAGAGCCCGAAGCGCATGCGGGCGACGCTGACAGCGCGCGCGGAAGGCGTCAAGTAGCGGCGGCGCTACCGCCGCGCTTCCTTGAGCGCCTGGAACAGCCGCGGCAGCTCGGCGGCGAGCTGCCCCTTCGCCAGCACGCGGCGACACCCGAGCGCCTTGGCGGTCTCCATCACGTCGAGCTGCGCGTGACCGACGAAGCCGATCGAATCGATGCCGGCGGTCTGCGGATCGCTCGCCAGGAGCTCGAACGCGTGCATCGCCTGCGGGTGGCCCAGCTCGACGATGATGAGACGGGTGCCGCGGGCGACGGCCGCGAGCTGCTCGGCATCCCGGGCGCTCTCTGCGGGGACGCCGAAGTGATCCGCCGCTTCCGTGATTCTCGAGACGAAGAGCAGGTCGCGCACCAGGTATGCCGCGTCGGCCATGATCCCTCGCCGATAGCGTCCGCAGGCCGCTCGATCAACCCGTCGACGTGCGCAACGATACCGGCTAGCAGGAATTTCATGTCACGCCGACGCCGGCATCCCAGCCTGATCCCGCTCTGGCAGCACCACCGTGACGCCCTGATGCTCTGCTTCCGGCTGCATCACCCCGCGCCGCCCGCGCCCGTGACCCCCATGATGCCGGCGAGCACGCCGCAGAGCCGGGCCGCCGAGACGCTCGGCTTCTACGAGCAGCACCTGCTCGGCCACTTCCGCGCGGAGGAGGACCAGCTGTTCCCTTTCCTGCGCCGGCACCTGGCGGACGAGTCCGGGCGCGCCCCGTTGCTCGACGAGCTGGTCGAGGAGCACCGTCGCCTCGCGGCGCTGCGCGAGACGATCGCCGCGGCCGACGGCGACGCCGCGCTCTGTACGGCGCTCGCCGCGTTCGCCGACTTGCTGGAGGCGCACGTCCGGCGCGAGGAGCGCGAGGTCTTCGAGACGTTCCCGGACGCCGTGCCGGGAGCGGAGGCCGACGCGCTCGCGGCGGCCATCCGTGACCTGACGAGGTCGCCGGCGTCGTGACGCACACGCCGGACGACGCCGGCGGCGGATCAGTCCAGCCGACCCGCTGCGCCGCTCTCCACCGGCAGGCCGGACTCCTTCCACCCCGGCGCATCCTCCGATCCGCCGAAGCCGTCGCGCACGTTGGCGAGGTCGGTGTAGCCGGCGTCGGCGAGCAGCTCGCACGCGCGCTGCGAGCGCATGCCGCTCTGGCATCCCACCAGGAGCGTCGCGCCCGGCGGAAAGTGGCGCTGCACGATGGCGAGGAACTCCGGATTCGGCCGCGGCCGCCGCGTGGCGGCGTCGAAGACGAACACGGGCACGTTGCGGGCTCCGGCAGGATGGCCGGCATCGAACTCTTCCGGGGTGCGCACGTCCAGGTACGCGGCGCCGGTGGCGCCCTCGAGCTCGCGAGCCGCGTCGGCGGCGGTGACCTGACGGATCGCCATGTCGCGAACCATGCGCCGTCCGGCGCGAGACTGTCAACGGCCAAGGACGTCCGCACGCGCGCCGGCGGACATCCGACGCCCCTGCGGCATCCGTAGGTGAGACGATGGACAAGTCCGCGATCGACAGCTGGGCAGAGCGCTCACGGGCCATCGACCTCGACGGGATCCCGTGGGAAGACGTCCGCCGGATCCCCCTCGGCGCCGATGCCGTGCGCACGCTCCGCTACATGCAGGACATCGAGAGCCACACGGTGATCTACGTGCGCCAGCTCCTCGCCACGCGCGCCATCGACGATCCGGACGTCTCCGCGTTCCTCGCCTGCTGGTTCTACGAGGAGACGTTCCACGGCCGCGCGCTCGCGCGCGTGCTCGTCGCGGCGGGAGAGTCACCCGTCGAGCGAAAGCGCTCGCGGCGGACGCTCACGGGCTGGATCGAGGAGCGCGCCATGGGCGCCGTCGCGCGGGTGTGGCCGGACTTCGTCGCGGTGCACATGGTCTGGGGTGCGATCAACGAGCTCACCACCCTCGCCGGCTACCAGCGTCTGGCGGAGCTCGAGCCGCATCCCGTCCTGGTGGACCTCCTCGGACGCATCATCCGCGACGAGTCGCGGCACTTCTCCTTCTACTACCATCAGGCCGAGCGCCGGCTCCGGAGCCCGGCCGCGCGCCGCGCCGCGCGGCTCCTCGTCGATCGCTTCTGGGCACCGGTGGGGAGCGGGGTGCAGCCGGATCCGGAAGTGCGCTTTCTCGCCGGCTTCCTCTTCGGGGGCGCGGCCGGGCTCGTCGCCGCGCGCAAGATCGACGCGACCATCCGGCGGCTGCCCGGCTTCGAGGACGTCGCGCTCGTCGAATCGTGGCTCGAACGGGAGACCCGCGTGCCGACGATGGCCGCGGGCCAGACGGGACCGGGCGGGAAGATGGCGCCAGCGTCGCGGCCGCGTGACGTCCTGGGAGGCTCAGCCCATTCCGAACGCGCCCTCGAGCACGAACCGCCGCCGGGCCCAGGGCTGCACGCAGGCCAGCCGCGCGACGGCCCCCGCGGCCCGCGCGGGCAACAATCCACGCAGCGCGCCGATGACGCTCGACGGCCGGCCGAAGGTGTCCGCGACACGGTCCGCGTAGCGGCCCGGATCGTCGCCGAGCACCGCCTCGGCCGCGAGGCAGGCGCTGCGCACCGCGGGTCCGATGCCCTCGCCCGAGAAGTCGCGCGCCAGACCGGCCGCGTCGCCGACGAGCAGGAATCGGTCTCCGGAGATCCGCCGGGGTCGGCTGCGCTGCACGGTGTAGGCGTGGCCGCGGAACGGCGTGAGCGCGAGATCGTCGGGCAGGCGCCCGCTGGCATGCAGCGCGGTGCGCAGCCGCTCGAGGCGCCTGGCGATCGGCATGCCGCCCACCGCGCCGACGCCGACGTTCAGGAAATCGCCCTTCGTGAAGTACCAGCCGTAGCCGTGGAAGTCCGGCTCCGCGAAGAGCTCGGGACAGCCGTAGCGCGGTGTGAGCGCGCGCAGCTGCGCGGCGGCGACACGGGTCTCGCTCTCCTGCGTGACGACGACGTCCTCCTCGTCGCTGATCTCGCCGAATGCGCGCGCCACCGGGCAGTGATGGCCGCCCGCGCCCACGACCAGCGTAGCATCCACCGCGTCGTCGTCCGTCTCCACCGTCACGCCGCCCGCGCCGCACGCGACGCGCCGCACGCGGGCGCTCTCGCGCACGGTGGCGCCGGCGGCGGCGGCGCGACGGAGCAGGAACGCGTCGAACTCGGCACGCACGATGCCGTGGCTCGCCACCCGCCCGAAGCGCGTCTCGTGCTCCTGCCCGTCGACCGCGATCGAGACCGTCTCGAACGACTGGATCGTGTGCGGATAGCTCGCCGGATCGAGCTCGAGGTCGCGCAGCACCGTCGGCGTGACCCATCCCGCGCACAGCTTGACGCGTGGAAACCGCGCCGCGTCCAGCACGAGCACGCGCGCGCCGGCGCGCGCGAGCCGCCAGGCGGCGGTGCTGCCGCCGGGTCCCCCGCCCACCACCACGGCGTCGAAGGTCACGCCTCTCCGTCTAGCGCATCCGTCGCCGCCCGCGAAGCCCGGATGTGCGGGGTCGACCACGACGGGCCCGGATGCTACGCGGGCGCCATGCAGCACGCTCCGGGGTTTCTTCGACTCGTCGAGTCCGCTCGAACGCGCATCCGCGAGGTGAGCATCGACGAGGTGCGCGCGATGTCGCAGGCGGCGGAGGCCTTCCACCTCGTCGACGTCCGCGAGCAGGACGAGTGGGGTCGCGGCCACCTCCCCGGTGCCCGGCACCTCGGCAAGGGCATCATCGAGCGCGACATCGAGGCGACCATCCCGGATCGCGACGCGTCGATCGTCCTCTACTGCGGCGGAGGCTACCGCTCCGCCCTGGCCGCCGATGCGCTGCGCGAGATGGGATACACCCGCGTCGCGTCGATGTGGGGCGGCTGGCGTGCCTGGACCGAGGCCGGATTTCCGGTCAGCCGGGACGGGTGACGGACCGGAGGCAGCCTCCCGCTATCGTTTCAGGGCGAGGATGGCGGCGCTCGGGCTGCTCACGCACGGCAGGCAGCGGAAGACGTAGACGTCGTTGTCGACGCGCCCGCTGACGCTCGTGGCCGCCTTGGCACGGGCCGTACAGCGCCGGCGCCCGGGTCGCGTCCTCGTGGCGCGCGGCACGCTGAAGGTGACGAACGCGCCGCAGGCCGATCCCTGGAGGCTGGTCGGAGCAGGCAGCGGGCAGCGATGGTTCAGGTGGACGCTGTCCAGCAACGGCGGGGGAGTGCAGGCGGACTGACCCGCACCCTTCAGGCCGAAGCAGACACGCGCGGTGAAGACGCACGTGCCGTTGCAGGTGGCGTCCTGGTCGCACGTCGGGTCGCCGTCGGCGCACTGGAGGAACTTCAAGTTCTTCACCGGATGGTTGCCGGCAGCCTCCGCGTACACGAAGCAGTCCGCATTCAGCGCGCTGCCGTTCGGCAACGGACCGCCGCCCGCGAGGGTGCTCGCCATGCTGCGGACAGCAACGAGAACGACCGCCGACGCCAGCAGCGGCAGGACGATCGAGTAGACTGTCGAGCGGATTCTCATGCGACACCTCCGGCGGAGCGTGACGATCCCGCGACAGTCGGCGGCTGTATCAAGGCGCGCGTCGCGGAGTCAATCGTCGCGGGCTACTTCGCGCCGCGGGTACGCAGGTCGATCGACTTGCCCTTCTTCTCGGCTTCCTGGATCTCGTCGAGGGAGATGACGTCGTCGCCGGTTCCCATCAGGTCGTTGATGGTGACGCCCTTCTGGTCGGGGCGTTTCTGGATGCTGAAGAACTGGATGTACTGCGCCAGCTGCACGCCGACCTCCTCGGGCGAACGACGCGGCATGCCGTTCGGGCGCTGCTGGATCATGTCGCGCTGGTACGCGGTGTAGATGTACGCGGCCCAGTTGAGCGAGATCTCTCCGGTGGCGACACGCGAGGAGAGCTGCGTCACGAGGTCGAACAGCTCGGGAACCAGCGCATCGTCGGGGGCCGGCATCAGCATGTAGCGGTTCATCTGAGCCAGGATCTCGCGACGCTTGGTCACGCTGCCGGCCTGGTTCTCGCTGGCGGCGATACGCCCCAGATACCAGCGGCCAGCGGTCCCGATCAGCTGGCTCTGCCAGTACCAGGCCGCCACTCCACCCGCGAGGAGCAGCAGCAGGAAGACGGGCAGAAACCGTTTCATACTGGAGACTTGGCCCCTGCGCCCCGCGGCTGTCAAGCGATCCGGGGCCGTCCGGCTCGTTGGGAGGTACGAAGCGCTCTGATAGGTTCCGCGCGGTGACGCACGCCGGACGACATGCGCTGGTGACCGGCGGCGGCTCGGGCATCGGGCGCGCCGTCGCGCACCGGCTCGGTCGCGACGGCGCCACGGTGACCGTCCTCGATCTCGATCCGGGGGCGGCGGAGCGCGTCGCCGCCGAGCTCGCCGCCGCCGGCGTCGCCGCGGGAGCGGTGACCGCCGACGTCGCCGATGGCGCCGCGGTGCGCGCGGCGACGGACGCGGCGCGCGCCGCGCGCGGGGGCATCCACGTGCTCGTCTGCAGCGCCGGCATCGCCGGCTTCGCGCCGGTGCTCACCATGACGGAGGCGGCCTGGGACCGGATGCTCGCGGTCCACCTGCGCGGGACGTTCCTCGTCACCCAGGCGGTGCTCCCCGACATGGTCGCGGCGCGCTGGGGTCGCATCGTCACCCTCTCCTCGGTCGGTGGCCTGCGCGGCGGGCCGCAGCTGGCGCACTACGCCGCAGCCAAGGCGGGTGTGATCGGCTTCACGAAGGCGCTGGCGCTCGAGGTGGGCTCGGAGGGCATCACGGCAAACGTCGTGGCCCCCGGTCTGGTCGACACGCCGATGCTGCGCGGGTCCGGGATACCGCCGGAGATGCTCGAGCAATCGCGGCGGCAGATCCCGGTCGGCCGGCTCGGGACGCCGGAGGACATCGCCGCGGCGTGCGCGTTCCTGGTGTCGGACGCCGCCGGCTTCATGACCGGACAGGTCGTGAGCCCGAACGGCGGCGGCTGGCTCTGAGGACTCAGGTCCCGCGAAACGCCGGACGGCGCTTCTCGAGAAACGCGCGCACGCCCTCGGCGTAGTCCGCGCTCTCGAAGCACGCGGCGATCAGGCGCGACACGGCGGCGGGATCGCGAGCTCCGGGAGGGCGCTGCGTTTCCAGGATGGCGCGCTTCGCCGCCCGCAGCGTGAGCGGCGCGTTGGCGGCGATGTCGGCGGTGTAGCGCTGGGTGAACGCGCGCAGCTCGCCACGCGGAACGGTCCGGTTCACCAGGCCGATGCGCAACGCCTCGTCGGCGGTGTACTGGCGCGCGGTGAAGAACACCTCCGCGGCCGCCGAGGGACCGAGCAGGCCGACGAGGCGCTCCACGCCGCTCTGATGATACCCCAGCCCGAGCCGGGCCGCCGGCAGCGCGAAGCGCGCGTCGTCGGAGGCGATCCGGAGGTCGGCGCAGGCCGCGATGGCCAGTCCGCCGCCGATGCAGACGCCCGTGGATCATCGCCACCACCGGCTTCTCGATCGCGAGCAGCGCCTCGAAGGCGGCCGCCGTGACGCCTTCGTAGGCCGCAGCGGAGGCGGCGTCTCCGCGCTGCGTCACGAACTCCGAGATGTCCGCGCCCGAGGCGAAGGCCTCCTCGCCCGCCCCGCGCAGCACGACGACCCGGACCGCCGGATCGTCCGCGAGCGCTCGAACTACCTCGGGAAGCGCCTGCCACATCTCGAGGCGGACGGCATTCAGCCGCGAGGGATTGCGCAGCACGACCCACGCGACGCCGATTGCCTCCCGCTCCACGTCGATCCCGAAATCGCTCATGGAGCGGCCATATCACGCGGCCTGGAAGATTTCTCTTGACGCCGGTGTGCGTCCTTCTCTAGACATTGCCGTATGAAGCGAGCGTTGAATGTGCTGGCCTCGGTGATCCTGCTACTCGGAGCCGCTCCCGCTCTCGCACATCACATCGCCGGCACGATCGCCTGCGATGTCGACCTCGACGGGACGTTCTCGCCGGGCGATACGCCGCTGTCCGGCATCGACGTCCACATCACCTCGCAGGACGTCTCCCCCGGTGAGCTCTTCACGGGCACCACCGACGGGAGCGGCAACTACAACGTCGGCCTTCCGGCCCGCACCGACCACTACCTGGTCGCGCTCGCGAACCTGCCGGGAAGCTTCACCATCGTGATCCCGGGCGGCGGCACCTACATCGTGCTGATCGTCACCGGCAACTCGGCGACCGACCATCGCGACGACGTCGATTTCCTGGTGCAGGGCTGCGGGCCGGCCACGACGACCACCAGCACGAGCACCACGACCCCCAGCACGAAGCACAGCACGACGACGACGACGCCCAGCACCACCTCGACCACGACGTCGACCACGAGCTCGACGACCACCACCGTTCCCGTCGTCTGCACGTGCCCGGGCGTGCCCTTCCTGGTCGCGCGCGAGGGCAAGATCAACAACGACGCCGACGTCCGCGCCAGCGCGGGCGCCAGCAACCCCGACGGACGGTTCCGTCTCGGAAAGAACGTCATCTTCGCCGACGGCACCAACCTGATCGGCGACACGGTGCAGATCGGCAACGGCTCCAGCGTGGACCGTGTGCTCGCGAACACGCTGCTCAAGGGAGACTTCGTCACCATCCACGGCGGAGTCGGGAAGCCGACGCTCCCGCTGGTGCAGCCGTTCTGCACCATTCCCGCCATCGCGTGCGGCGGTGCCGAGGTGATGGTGAAGCCGAACCAGAGCACGGGTCCCCTCGCGCCCGGAACGTACGGGAAGCTGAGCCTGCAGAACGGCGGGACCCTGACGCTCGCCGCCGGGACCTTCACGTTCTGCGACTTCAAGATGGGCCGCAACGCCGTCCTCACCACGCTCGGCCCGGCGACGCTGAACGTCCAGCGCAACGTGGTCATCGGGACCGCGTCAACCTTCGGGCCGGCAGTGGGCGACACGCCCATCGTCGTCAACGTGGCGGGCAAGCTGGTGCGCGTGAGCCAGTCGGCGGTGGCCAACGCGGCGTTCTTCGCGCCGGCTGGTCGCATCACCTTCGGCCGCGACTCCCACCTGCTCGGCTGCTTCTGCACGGACCGGGAGAAGAGCGACAAGCACATCACGCTCGAGTGCCGCGAGCCCTAGACTCGCGGCACCTTCCCGCGCGTCGCGACGGCGATTTCGCCGTCGCGCAAGGCAACGTCTCTGGCGAAGTATCAGCTGGAAGCGAGTGAAGGCGATTTTCCTTGACGCGTAGGTCGATGGCTTCCTATGCCTGTCGGCGATGCGCGCTTCCGCACCTTCCGCCGCCTCCCTCCTGATCCTCCTCGCCGCCGCGTCCCCGGCGCTGGCTCACCACGTCAGTGGCACCGTGTACTGCGATCAGAACTCGAACGGATCCATCGACGCCGGCGACACGCCGATCGCGGGCATCAAGGCGGTCGCCACCTCGCTCGACGCCGTGCCCGGCCAGCAGGCCGATACCTTCACCGACGCGAACGGGGCGTACTACATCCTGCTGTTCGCGCGCACCGATCGGTACCTGGTGAATCTCACCGGCCTGCCAGGCGGCCTGACCATCGTCGTCCCGTCGGGCGGCAGCTACACCGTGCAGATCATCACGGCGTCGGCGAACGATCACGTCGATGGGCTGGACTTCCTCGTCCAGGGCTGCGCGCCGCCGACCACGACGACGTCCACCACCACCACGTCGACGACCTCGACCTCGGCGCCCACCACCTCGACCAGCACGACGACGTCGACGACCACGACCACCTCGACGCTGCCGGTCTGCCAGTGTGCCGCGACGCCGTTCCTCGCGGCGCGCGATCTGCGCCTGAACAACGACGGCGACATCCGCGGCAGCGTCGGCGTGAACGATCCCGGCGGCCGCCTCCGACTCGGCAAGGCGGTCATCATGCCGGACGGAACGAGCGTGACCGGAGACATGGTCCTGCTCGGCAACGGCGCCTCCGTGTACCAGACGTTCGCCAACACCCTGCTCGCCGGTCCGGGCTCGGTGGTGCGTGGCGGGTCGGCAGCGGCCACGCTCCCGATCGTGCCGTCCTTCTGCGGGCTGCCCGCAATCACGTGTGGCACGACCGACGTGCTGGTGGGCCCGGGACAGCGGCTGGGTCCGCTGGCTCCCGGCGTCTACGGGCGGCTGCAGGTCCTGAACGGCGGCGCAGTGACGCTGTCGGCGGGCACCTTCACGTTCTGCGACGTGAAGACCGGTCGCGGCGCGACGATCCTGACCCGCGGCCCGGCGCAGATCGACGTGGCGCGCGACGTCGTCATCGGGACGGACTCGAGAATCGGTCCCGACAGCGGCTCGGCGCCCGTGCTGGTGAACGTCGCCGGGAGGATGGTGCGGGTCAGCCAGTCGGGCGAGGCGAACGCGGCGTTCGTCGCACCCGATGCGCGGATCAGCTTCGGGCGGGATGCGCACCTCGTCGGCTGCTTCTGCACGGACCGCGCGAAGAGCGACAAGCACATCACGCTCGAGTGCCCGGCGTTCTGAGTCGGCCTCAGGACGTCCCGGGAAAGACGCGGCGGCTCGCCAGCTCGGCGCCGTCGCGGAGCGCGCGCAGCTTCGCCCACACCACCTCCTCGGCGACCGTCCCGAGACCGGCCGCGGTGTCGAATCCGCAATCGGTGCCGGCGAGGACGCGGTGCGGGTCGCCGACCGCGGCGACGGCCCGCTCCAGGCGCTCCGCGACGACCTCGGGGTGCTCGACGTAGTTGGTCGTCGTGTCGATCACGCCGGCGACCAGTAGCCAGCCGGCCGGAAGCGGCTGGCGCGCGAGGCAGCGATGCTCGTGGGCGTGGCGCGGGTTGGCCATGGAGAGCACCAGCGCCCCGACGCGCGCCCGGTAGAGGTGGGGCAGCAGCACCTCCAGCGGCACGTCGAGGTCGTGCGGGCCCTCGTAGTTCCCCCAGCAGACGTGGAGCCGGACGCGGTCGGGCGCACAGCGATCGAGCGCGCGGTTGAGCGCCGCGATCACGACGTCCACGAAGGCGAGAAACTCGTCCAGCGGCTTGTCGGCGAACAGCGTGTGCCGCTCCATGGCGAGGTCCGGACAGTCGACCTGCAGGACCAGGCCCCCCTCGACGACGGCCTCGTACTCGGGACGGAGCGCCTCGGCCAGCGCGGCCACGTACTCGGGCAGCCCGGGATAGTGTGCGTTCTGCATGGCGCTCGCGACGATCCCCGGCGACGGCGCCGTCATGAACGACTCGACGAAGCCATCGCCGAGCGCGGCGACCCCGGTGGCATATCGCTCGACGTCGCGCGCGGGCGCGGCCGGATCCGCGTGGCGCACCGCGCCGACCGCTCTGGGCGCGCGCAGCAGGCTCACCATGGGCCGCGAGAACTCGGGCAGCTTCAGCTGCACGAAGCTCGGGTAGCGCACCAGGTCGCGCATGATCGGGCGGTCGCTCTCCTCGCCGAAGCCGGTCAGGCGATGCCGCACGTAGGTGAAGAAGCTCTCGCGCGACTGCTCGCCGTCGTTGCCGACGTCGATCCCCGCGGCCCGCTGCTGCTCGATCACGCGCCGGGTCGACTCCGCCACCAGCGTCGCGAGCTCGGTCGCATCGACGGCCTCCCCCCGGCTCTGCCGGATGAACGCCCGCGTGAGCGCCTCGGAGCGGGGAAGACTTCCCGCATGCGTGGTGAGGATGCGCGTCTCGCTGCGTTGCATGTGGCGGTTCTATGCCGGGTGCCCTGGCCTTGCCACGGCTTGTCGCGCCCGCGGCGCTCCGGGTACACCGTAGGCATGCACTTCGGCCTGCCAGCCAGCCGCGTCGCGCGGTCCCGCCCCACCACTGCAGCCATGCACTGCCAGCGCGGTCCGCGACGTGCTTCGAACCGACGCGAACACGGCACGGGGTTCGCAGGAACGCAGGCGATGCCCGTGCTTCGCTTCGCCTCGCTCGCGATCCTGACGCTGGCCGGCGTCTCGCCGGCCTGGGCGCATCACCGCCAGACTCCCGAGGTGCTCGCCTTCACCAAGAGCGGCGACACGGTGCTGCCACGCGTCGCGGCGCAGGGATGGAGGACGTTCAGCCTGATCGTGCAGTCGGGCGCCGGACCCCAGGTGGTCACGATCAGCCCGTTCCGCGATCCCACGCTGCTCACCCCCCAGGGAGCGGCGGGCGACGTCGCGAACACCTCGATCTCCGCCAGTGGGCGGCGGGTGGTCTGGGATGCCGGCGACGATCCGCTCGGTCTCGGCCTCCCGGGTCGCCAGCTCGTCATGAGCAACCGCGGCGATCTGTCGCCGTTCACCCAGGACCCCACCGGCACCTCCGGGAATCCCGCGGTCGACGCCGAGGGCTTGCACGTCGCGTTCGAGTCCACCGGCGACCTCGCCGGCACCGGAAACGCCGGCGCGCGTCAGGTCTTCGTGCGCGGGCTCGACGGCATCACGTGGCAGGCCAGCACCGGCGTCGGCACGAGCCGGAATCCCGTGGTCAGCGCGAAGAAGACCCGGCTGGCCTTCGAGTCGACGAGCGATCCCACGACGGGAGCCGATACCGGGGTGTCGCAGATCTGGCTCGGCGATCTGCGTGGCGCGCCCGTGGTCCGGCTCACCAGCGGCGCCGGCGCGAGCCGCAATCCCGCGCTCAGCGACGACGGTGGGATACTGGCGTTCGAGAGCACGGCCGACCTGGGCGGCACGGGCGCCGATACCGGCGTCAGCCGGATCTTCATCTTCGATCCGAGGAGCCAGACCTTCGCACGCATCACCGACGATCCGGGCGGCTGCACGCTGCCGAACGCCAGCAAGGTGCAGCGAGACTGGCGGATCGCCTTCGTCTGCGGCGACCAGCCGTACTTCTACATGCTGCGCAAGGACCAGCGGTACCAGGTGCAGACGGGCGGCGGCGTCACGCAGCGCGTGCTGGGCGAGATGGGAATCCACTTCCTCATCCTCAGCACCACCGCGAACCTGCTCGATGGCGGCGTGACGCCGGGCAAGCAGGTGTACATGGTGAATCTCTTCAAGCGGCCGGCCCAGCCGGTCCCCGGCGTGGCGACGTGGTTCCCGACCCGGGGCATCCCTCCGCTCTGATCCCTCGACCGCGGAGCACGGCCTCGATCAGCGCCCGGGCCGTCGCCTCGGCGTCGAGCACGTAGCGTCGCGACCGGACGAGGGCGCGGGCGCGCGCGACGCGCGCGGCGCTCGGGTCGGATCTCCGCGGGGCACTCGTCCGCATTCCATGGGTAGCATCGGCACGTCCGCCGGAGGGCTTGAGCGTCACCCGGCCTGCGCGAGGCGTTGCGGCGATCCCTCGAGCGTCACGCGCAGCCGGAGCACGACGCTGGTGTGGAGCTGCGACACCCGGGATTCCGTCAGCCCGAGGACGCCGCCGACCTCCTTCATGGTCAGCTCGTCGCGATAGTAGAGCGAGAGCAGGAGCTGGTCGCGGTCCGGGAGACTCCGGATGGCGTCGGCGATCAGCAGCAGGCGCTCGCGTCGCAGCAGATCGCGCAGCGGGTCGGGCTGGGCGCGGTCGAGTCGAGAGGTCGGCGTCGCCGGAGCCGATTCCCGGATCGTCCAGGCTCACCAGGCTCATCGGCGCGATCTGTCCGAGCAGGCTGCGGTACGCCGCGAGCGACAGCCCGAGGCCGCGCGCCACCTCCTCCTCGCTGGCCGGGCGGCCGAGCCGGCTCTCGAGCAGGCGCACGATACGCTCGACGGCGCTGGCCTTCTCGCGCACGCTGCGCGGAACCCAATCGAGCGTGCGAAGCTGGTCGAGGATGGCGCCGCGGATACGAAATCGCGCGTAGGTCGCGAACAGCGCCTCGCGCGCCGGGTCGTAGCGATCGAGCGCGTCGAGCAGGCCGAGCGCGCCCCACGCGATCACGTCGTCGAGATCGCCATGCGCAGCCGCGCGCCCGAGAAACCGCCGCGCCACCCGCCGCACGAGCGGCAGGTACCGGCGGACGATCGTCTCGCGCTCGCCGATCGACGTCGCCAACCCGCGTTGCTGCATGCCGTGTTCCCTCCCCGAGCCGATCGTGTGCGTGGAGCGTACCCGACCGAGCACGAGTGTCGCGAGCGCAAACTGTAGCCATACCCATCTGCAACCAGATGAATGACTATACAAGTGGTCCACCCGCCGGGGACCGCGCTTGGCAACCGCATGGCCTCCTGCCTAGGAGGAGTCGGTGATCGCAGCCGACCGTCAGATCGCTCGCGAGGCGCACGCGCTCGGATTCGCGCTGGTGGGATGCGCGCCGCTCGACGTCCTGCCGCGCGAGGAATTCCTCGCCGCGTGGCTGGCCGATGGGCGGGCCGGAGAGATGCGCTATCTCGAGCGCCGGCAGGCAGAGCGCCTCGATCCGCGACGGGCGTGGCCGTGGGCGCGCTCGATCGTCGCGCTCGGCATTCCGTACCAGCCGCCGCCGCCGCCGCGCAGCGACTGGCGCCACGAGCTGCGCGGGCGCGTCGCGGCCTATGCGCTCGGACGCGACTACCACGATCGCGTCGGCGACCTGCTCCGCCGCCTGATCGCCAGCCTGAGCACACGATGGCCGGCTGCCACCTTCCGCCCGTACGTCGACACCGGTCCGATCCTCGAGCGCGAGTGGGCGATGCGCAGCGGCCTCGGCTGGATCGGTCGCAACACGCTCCTCCTGCACCGCCACGCGGGCTCGTACTTCTTCCTCGCCGAGCTGCTGACGGACCTCGTGCTCGACACCGTGCCGCTGCCCGCCGACCATTGCGGCACCTGCACCCGCTGCCTGAGCGGCTGTCCGACGGGCGCGCTCACCGACTACGCGATGGACCCGCGCCGCTGCATCTCCTACCTGACGATCGAGCACCGCACCGCCATCCCGGTGGCGCTCCGGCCTGCGATCGAGAACTGGATCTTCGGCTGCGACGTCTGTCAGGAGGTATGTCCGTGGAACCGCGACGCGCACGCGGCGGCGGCCGACGACGAGCTCGCGCCGTTCCTGCCGGAGCTGCTCGCGCTCGACGCCGCCGGCTTTCGCGCGCGTTTTCGCGGCACGGCGGTGACGCGCACCCGACGCGCCGGGCTCCTGCGCAACGTCGCGGTGGCGCTCGGCAACACGGGCAATCCACGCGCCGTGCCGTCCCTGGTCGAGGCGCTCGCGGATCCCGAGCCGCTCGTACGCGGCCACGCCGGCTGGGCGCTGGGACGGCTGGGCGGCTCCTCCGCGCGCGCAGCCGTCGAGCGCGCGCACCGCGGCGAGCCGGATCCGGCGGCGCGCACGGAGCTCGAGGCCGCGCTCGCCGGTTGACCGCGATCAGACGAGCGGGCGCCCCTCGTCGTGGATGCCGAGCTCGGCGAGGAGGCGGTCGCGCACCAGCGCCGCGGCGCGCGCGCGCCCGACCGGATCGGTGCCGACGGGGATGCGGCCGCCCGCGATCTGATCGTGGCCGCCCGCCAGCTTGCTGCCGAGCACGCGCTGCAGGATCTCGCCCGCGTTCACGTCGCGCTCCGTGGTGCGGATGGAGCAATGGAGGCATCCCTCGAACGTGCCGATCGCCGCCGCCCAGTCGACCTGGTCGAGCCGGAGGAGGAAGTCGGCGACCTCCGCCACCATGTCGGGATACTGCACGTCGCCGAGCAGGGAGATGACCGCCCGGTCGGCATACAGCGCGGCCTTGTCGATCGCCTCGCGGAACACGCGGAAGTACTCGCGCGGCACGCGCGCGTTCTCGATCTTCGCCAGCCGCCGCTTGTTGGCGTGCGGATAGAGGAAGTGCGCCGCCTCGATGTCGGCGGGCGTGGCCTCGCGGCCCAGGTCCTGCGTCTCGGCCGAGATGCCGTAGAAGAGCGCGGTGGCGATCTTGTGATCGACGTCCAGCCGTGAGTCGCGCAGGTACTCGGTGAGGATCGTCGACGTCGCGCCGTACGCCTCGCGCAGGTCGAGGAACGGTACGCCGGGATAGTCGGCGTACGCGGGATGATGATCGATCACGACGTGGGGCACGATGCCGTCGGGCAGCGAGTTGTTGGGCCGTCCGGGCTGCGTGTCGACCAGCGCGATCTGGGTGTCGCCGTCGAAGCGCACCTCGCTGATCGGCACCAGGTCGATGTTCAGGTACGTGCGCATGGCGCGGTTCTCCGCTCGCCCGACGATGCCGCCGAGCGCGATGTGCGCCGGCTTCTCGAGCAGCGAGACCGCCAGGTACTTGAGCGTCGCCGCACTCGCCATGGCGTCGGGGTCGGGGTTGTCGTGCGGGAGGATGACGAGCGGTCCCGGGCGATCGAGAACCTGCAGCAGGTTCGCGAGCACCCCGCGACTCGGGGGAGTTCCCATCGGGAGGAAGGGGAGTATGGCGCCCCCTCCCGCACCTGTCCATCCCCGTCGGACGGTGGCGACCGGGGAACCCCTCTGCTAGCGTCGAGCGTCATGCAGCCCGCACCTCCGGAGCAAGTCGTCCTCGACCGGTTCGGCCTCACCGGGAACGCGCTGGAGAGTGTGCTCGGCACCGCGCTCGAGCGCCGCGCCGACTGGGCCGATTGCTACTTCGAGATCGCCAGCGTGCAGACGGCGTCGCTCGAGGAGGGCGTCGTCAAGAAGACGACGCGCAACGTGCGCCAGGGCGTCGGCGTGCGCGTGCTGGCGGGCGCACGCAGCGGCTACGCGTACTCCGACGAGGTGACGCTGGAGCGTCTCGAGGTGGCGGCGCGCACCGCGCGCTGCATCGCCGACCACGGCACCGACTCGAGCGCGCTCGCATCCAGCGTACCGGCGCACGAGAGGCGGGCACGACCTCTACCCGCTTCCGGGGTCGCTGCTCGAGACGCCGCTCGCGGATCAGGTGGCGCTGCTCGAACGCCTGGACCGGATCGCGCGCGCCGAGGATCCCGCGATCACGCACGTCATGGTCGGGCTCGGCCTGGAGCATCGCGTGGTGCTGGTGGCGGGACCGCAGGGCCTGCTGGTCGGGGACGTGCGACCGCTGCTCCGCATCGGCATCAGCTGCATCGCCGAGCGCGGCGGCGTGCGCACGCAGGGCACGGCGGGCGGCGGCGGCCGCTACGCGTTCGCGGAGCTGCTGGACGGACGCGCGGAGCGCTTCGCGCGCGAGGCGGCGCGCCAGGCCGTGATCAATCTCGACGCCGCGCCCGCGCCCGCGGGCACCATGACCGTCGTGCTCGGTCCCGGCTGGCCCGGCATCCTCCTGCACGAGGCCATCGGCCACGGGCTCGAGGGCGACTTCAATCGCAAGCGCACCTCGGCGTTCACCGACCGCATCGGCACCCGCGTCGCGTCGGAGCTCTGCACCGTGATCGACGACGGCACCCTGCCCGGCCGGCGCGGCTCGCTCAACGTGGACGACGAGGGCACGCCGACGGGTCGGACGGTCCTGATCGAGCGCGGCATCCTGCGCGGCTACCTGCAGGACCGCCAGAACGCCGGCCTCATGCGAATGCCGCTCACCGGCAACGGGCGGCGCGAGAGCTTCGCGCACCTGCCGATGCCGCGCATGACGAACACGTTCATGCTCGCCGGCGAGGACGCCCCGGAGGACATCATCCGCTCGGTCGACCGCGGGCTGTACGCGGTCTCGTTCGGCGGCGGCCAGGTCGACATCACGTCCGGGAAGTTCGTCTTCTCGGCGAGCGAGGCCTACCTGATCGAGGGCGGCATCGTCGGGCGTCCCGTCCGCGACGCCACGCTGATCGGAAACGGCCCCGACGTGCTGACCCGCATCACGCGCGTCGGCTCGGACCTCGCGCTCGACGAGGGACTCGGCACCTGCGGCAAGGACGGCCAGTCGGTGCCCGTCGGCGTCGGCCTGCCCACCGTGCGGATCGACGGCATCACCGTCGGCGGGACCGGCACGTGAGCGCGCGCGGCGACCTGCGCGACGTCGCCGAGCGGCTGGTCCGCGACGCGCTCGCAGCGGGAGCGCGCGCCGCCGACGCGGTCGTCGGCGAGAGCGACGGGCTCGAGGTGGGCGTGCGGCTGGGCGAGGTCGAGAAGCTGAAGCGCGCCCGCGAGCGGCGCGCGGGCCTGCGCGTCTTCGTCGGCAACTCGACCGCGATCGTCTCGACCGCGGATCTCTCCGCCCAGGGCCTCGACGACCTGGCGCGCGACGCCTGCACGCTGGCGCGCGCCACCGCACCGGACTCCTTCGCCGGCCTGCCCGATCCGGACGACCTCGCGACCGAGCAGCCCGACCTCGCGCTCTACGACCCGGCGAGCGAGACCCTCGAGGCCGACGCCGCGCTCGTCCTGGCGCGCGAGGCGGAAGCGGCGGCGCTCGCCGCCGCGCCCGAGATCGACAACTCGGAGGGCGCCGAGTTCGGCGGTGGCGGCGGCCAGGTCGCGTACGCCTCCAGCCTCGGGTTCGCCGGCGCGTACAGCGGCTCCAGCTTCAGCCTGTCCGTCACGCCCGTGGCGCGTCGCAACGGCAGCATGCAGCGCGACTCGTGGTACGCGTTCAACCGCCGCCTGGCCGCCCTCGACGATCCGGCCAGCGTCGGCCGCGAAGCCGCTCGACGCGCGCTGCGCCGGCTCGGGGCGCGTCGCGTCCCGACGACCGAGTGCCCGGTGGTCTTCGATCCGGAGACGGCGGCGTCGCTGCTCCGCCACCTGGCCGGCGCGATCGCGGGCTCCGCGCTCTACCGCCGGGCGTCGTTCCTGCTCGATCGCCTCGGCGACCGCATCGCGGCGTCCACCGTCACGGTGGTCGACGATCCGCTGCGGCCGGGCGGCGCCGCGTCGCGCCCGTTCGACGGCGAGGGCGTGGCGTCGCGACGGCGGACCGTCGTGCGCGGCGGGCGTGCTCGAGACCTACCTCCTCGATTCCTACTCCGCGCGCCGGCTCGGGCTGCGGCCCACGGGCCATGCGAGCCGCGCGGCCGGCGACGCGCCGGGCGTGGCGCCGACGAACTTCTTCCTCGAGCCGGGGCCGCACGCCCCGGAGGCCATCGTGGGCTCGGTGTCGTCGGGGCTCTACGTCACCGAGCTGATCGGCTTCGGCGTGAACCTGGTCACGGGCGACTACTCGCGCGGCGCCGCCGGCCTGTGGATCGAGGGCGGCGAGCTCGGGCAGCCGGTCGAGGAGGTGACCATCGCCGGCAACCTGCGCGACATGCTCGCCGGGATCGAGATGGTGGGCAGCGACCTGGTGTTCCGCGGGGCCACGTCGGCACCGACGATCAAGGTGGGTCGGATGACGGTGGCCGGAGCCTGAGCGGCCCGCTCACTCGTCCTCGTCCTCCTCCTCGTCATCGTCGTCGTCCCAATCGTCGTCGTCGTCCTCGTCCTCGAAGTCGACGTCGTCCTCGTCGATCTCGTCGTCGTCCTCGACGTCGTCGTCCTCGTCGCCCAGGGCAGCCGCGCCCAGTAGAGCCAAGAGCTGCTCGTCCATTGCGCCCTTCCCTTCCTCGCGTGTTGCGAACCTGTCGGAGCCCGTTCTACACCGCCGCCGCGCTGTCCGTCAGCGCCGGCGGGTCCTCGATCTGGAAGCCGAGGGCCTCGATCATTGCGGCGGCGGCACCGTGCGCTTGCCCCGCGGTGGTGAGATAGCCGTCCACGAACACCGAGTTCGCGGCGAACAGCGCCAGCCCCTGCGCCCCGCCGAGACATCGCTCCCGTCCGCCGGCGGCGCGAATCTCCGCGCGCGGGTTCGTGAGACGGAAGAGCGCCAGCGCGCGCAGGCAGCGTCCCGCCGTGGGCGGCTCCTGCTCGCCCAGCGGCGTGCCGTCGATCGGGTGCAGGAAGTTCACGGGCAGCGACTGCACGCGCAGCGCGGCGAGCGCTCCCGCCACGTCGACCAGATCGTCGTCGCGCTCGCCCATGCCGACGATCACGCCCGAGCACGCCGCCAGGCCGGCCCGCTGCGCGCTGCGCACCGTGGCGACGCGGTCGTCGTAGGTGTGCGTCGTGCAGATCGCGGGGTAGTGGCGGCGGCTCGTGTTCAGGTTGTGGTTGACGTAGTCGACGCCCGCGCCGCGGAGCGCCCGCGCGGCGTCGTCCCCCATGATGCCGAGCGACACGCACAGCTCGAGGTCCGGGAGCGCGGCGCGAATCGCCTGCGCGGCGCGGCCGAAGTGCTCGACGTCGGCCGGGCTCGGACCTCGCGCGCTGGTCACCATGCAGTATCGCCGGGCGCCGGCTGCGGCCGCCTGCCGCGCGCCCGCGACGAGCTCCGTCACCGGCTTCAGGCGGTAGCGCGCGATCTCCGCCGTGGAGACCGCGGACTGCGAGCAGTAGCCGCAGTCCTCCGGACAGAGGCCGCTGCGCGCGTTGTTGAGCACGCAGAGCTTCACGCGGCGCCCGAAGTGCTCGCCGCGGACGGCGTACGCGGCCCACAGCAGCGGCGGCCAGCGCGTCGTCCGGCGCGCGCAGGATGCCGAGGGCGTCGTCCGGGTCGATCGGCGCATCGGCGAGCGCGCGCTCGGCGAGCGGGCGATATGCCCCGGCCAGTGCGAGCGCCCGGCGGGGCTCCCTCAGGGCCTCCAGCATCGGTCGGCCCTCCCTAGCGGGCCGGTGGGACTTTGGCAAGAAGTCGCCGCGTTCCGGCCGGCGGGCGCGCGGGGTCCTCCCGCGAGCACGTCGCGCCTTGACAGGACCGCGCGACCGGAACCAGTATGCGTACAATCGACACTAAGTTGCCAGCGCAACCGTCGACAGCACGCAGGGAGCCGACATGCTCGAACCCACGTCAGACACGCCACGCGGCGCCGACCTCCACGCCCTCCTCGCCCGGCTGGGCGACGCGAGCTACTCCGAGGAGCGTTGCGACGCCATTGCCGACCTGGTCGCGGAGATCCAGCAGCTCAAGCGCGACCGCAACGCCGTCGTCCTGGCGCACAACTACCAGCGCCCGGAGATCTTCCAGGTGGCGGACTTCGTCGGCGACTCGCTGGAGCTGGCGCGCGAGGCCACGAAGGTCGATGCCGAGGTGATCGTCTTCTGCGGCGTCCATTTCATGGCCGAGACGGCGAAGATCCTGAACCCGAGCCGGCGCGTGATCCTGCCCGATCTGCGCGCCGGCTGCTCGCTCGCCGACAGCGTCACCGCCGAGGATCTCGCCGAGCGCAAGGCGGAGCTGCGCGCGGTCTACCCCGATCTCGCGGTCGTCGGCTACGTCAACACCACTGCCGACGTGAAGGCCGAGTGCGATGCGTGCTGTACCAGCTCCAACGCCGTCCGCGTGGTCGACGCGCTGCCGAGCGAGCACATCCTGTTCGTCCCGGACCGCAACCTGGCCGCGCACGTGCAGTCGCAGACCCGCAAGACGATCATCGCCTGGGACGGCAACTGCTACGTGCACCAGCAGATCACCCCCGAGCAGATCGCCGCCGTCCGTGCCGGGCTGCCGCAGGTGAAGATCCTCGCCCATCCCGAGTGCCGCAAGGACGTCCTGGCGCTCGCCGACGCCGTGCTCAGCACCAGCGGCATGGTGCGCTACGCCAAGGAGAGCCCGTCGCAGGAGTTCCTGGTCGTCACCGAGTGCGGCCTGTCCGACCGCTTGCTGCTGGAGGTGCCCGAGAAGCGCTTCTACAAGAGCTGCAAGCTGTGCGCCTACATGAAGATGATCACGCTGGAGGGCACGCGCGACGCGCTCCGTGACCTCGCGCCGGAGATCACGCTGCCCGAGGACGTCCGCGTAGGGGCGGCCCGCGCGCTCGAGCGCATGCTCGAGCTCGGCGGGTGAGCGCAGCGGCGCCAGGACCGGCGGGGGCGCCGGCCTCCGCGGCCGTCGCGGTCGACGTCGCCGTGTTCACGGTGCGCGACGGCTCGCTCCACGTGCTCCTCGCCCAGGCCCGGAGCGGACCGTTCGCCGGCTGGTGGGCGCTGCCCGGCGGGCGCGTCGGCGAGGAGGAATCGCTCGACGAGGCCGCGGCGCGCGAGCTGCCCGCGCCCACCGCGGCGCGCGACGTCTACCTCGAGCAGCTCTACACCTTCGGTCAGCCGCGCCGCGATCCCCGCGGGCGGGTGGTCTCCGTGGCCTACGTCGGGCTGGTGGCGGATCCCGAGCGGGTCAGCGGAGCGGCGCCCGACAAGTACGCGGGGGTGGCGTGGCACCCGGTGTCGCGGCTGCCGCCGCTGGCCTATGACCACGCTGCGGTGGTGCGGCTCGCGGTGACGCGGCTCCGCGCCAAGCTCCAGTACACCAACCTCGCCTACACCCTTCTCCCGCCCAGCTTCACGCTGGGCGAGCTGCAGAGCCTCTACGAGGCCATCCTCGGGCGAAAGCTCGATCGACGGAACTACCGGCGCCGGGTGCTCTCGCTCGGCCTGCTCCGTCCGCTGCGTCGCATGCGTCGCGGCGCCCACCGTCCCGCGGCGCTGTATGCATTCCGCAGCCGCCGGCCGATGACCGTGACGGTGCTGTGACACCGCCCGACGCCCACCACGCTTGCCCCCCCGTTGGGCCTGCGGTACACGCGCGAGGCCGACCGGCGGCCCATCCGTGAGCGAGCGAGCTGACAGTCCCAGCAGACCGCCGCGTCTCCTGATCGTGGGAGCCGTGCTCGTCGGACTGGCCGTGCTGATCGGGCTGGTCATCTTCGCCGACGCGCACGCGCTGCTCGAGACCGCCAGGGCCATCCCGCCGAGCGGGCTGATCGGGCCGCTGGTCTTCTCGTTCCTCTCCTACGCCGCCATGGCGCGGTCGTACCAGGGTATCGCCGACCTCGCCGATCAACCGCTGCCGTTCCCGGTCTGGCTCCGCATCACCTTCGTCTCGAACACGGTGAACTACGTCGTCACCAGCGCGGGGCTCTCCGGGTTCGCGGTGCGCATGTACCTGCTCTCGCAGTACGGCGTCGCGTCGGGCCGGGCCGTGCTGATCTCCCTGGTGCAGACCTTCCTCACGAACTTCACGCTGCTCTTCTTCATCCTCGGTGGCTTCATCTCGCTGCTCATCCGCCAGCAGCTCTCGGGCATCGCCCTCATCGCCGCCTCGACCGTGCTGGCGATCTTCGCCGGCGTGCTGATCTACGCGCTCGTCCTCGTCTCGCAGCGACGTCTGCGGCGCCTGACGCTGTTCTGGATCGGCAAGGTCGCGCACCGCCTGCTGCGTCGCTTCGCTCCGGGTCGGACGCCGGGCCTGGTCCGCTTCTGGCGCTTCCAGCACCAGCTCGATCAGGGCGTCGAGTTCCTGCTGGCGCGCAAGCGCGGCATGATCGCGCCGACCGCGTGGATCACGTTCGACTGGGTGCTGACGAGCGGGATCCTGTGGGCGGCCTTCCGCACCGTATCCCATCCGCTCCCCCTCGGCCTGGTCATGGTGGGCTTCGGGGTCGGCCTCTTCATCTCCCTGGTCTCGTTCGTGCCGGGAGGCCTCGGCATCATGGAAGGGTCGATGACCGCGGTCTTCGTCAGCCTCGGCGTACCCCTCCACCAGGCCGTGGTGGCGGTGCTGATCTTCCGGCTCAGCTACCACGTGATCCCGCTGATCGTGAGCGTGTTCCTCTTTCACAGCGTCTTCCGGGCCGCGCGACAGAGCATCTCCCTGCCTCACAGTTGACAGCCCCCGCCACGCCCCTCTACACGTCCGCTCGGATGGGCTGGGTGGTGAGGGTGCCGGAGCGCGGCGGCGGCCGTGCCGGCGCGCGCGCACGATGACGGTGCGCTGCCCCAGGTGCGACACGGCCTTCCGGGTGCCACCGGCGTCGCGTCTCGGGACCAGGCCGACCTTCCGCTGCTCGCGGTGCGAGCACGTCTTCGCTCCCGACGAGGAATTCGAGGAGCCCGTGCTGCTGGAGGACCCCCGGCCGTCGCCGGCGCACGATCTCGACGCCACCGAAGCGCCCGAGCCCGCCTCGTCGGACGTCGACGACGAGGATGCTGGGCCGGGCCGGAGGAGAAAGGCCGTGGGACGCTTCGCGATCCGCACGCTGATGACCGTCACGATCGGCTTCACCCTGCTCTCGATCTACCTCTTCACCCATCGCGGGCGCGTGACGGACCTGCTGGCCGCCATCCCCGTGGTGGGCACCGAGCTGAGCGCAAAACGCCTCAGTCCCGCGCACGTCCAGCTCACCGACGTGCACGGCACCTACGAGCGCGTCCACGGCGATGCGCTGGTCTTCGTCATCACCGGCACGGCGGTGAACAACGCCCCGGTGCCGGTGAGCGCGATCGAGATCCAGGCGCGCATCAACGGCGCCAGGGAGCAGCGGCGGATGGTGTTCGCCGGGGCCGCACCGCACGACGTCCACGATCTCTCGGCGCGCGAGATCGATCTCCTGCAGACGCTCAGGCCGCCACACGACTGGCGGCTGCTCCCCGGGGAGGACGGCGAATTCCTCGTCGCCTTCGTCGATCCGCCGGTGCCGCTGAAGGAGTTCTCCGCCGAGGTGGTGGCCGTGCAGCGCGGCGAGCGGCACGGCGCGGGCGGCTAGCTACACGTCCTTCTTCTTGGGCTGCGCGTCGGGCTCGTCCGGCGTGACGTCGATCTCGGGCGGCTCCTGCAGACCCTTCTTGAACGGCTGCACGCCCTTGCCGAGGCTGCCCATGACTTCCGGCAGGCGGCCGGCTCCGAAGACCAGGAGCACGATCACCAGGATGACGAGCAGCTCGCCCATGCCGAGGCCGAACATGCCCGGATCATAGGGAAGCGCTCCGCGAGCTGGCAAGCTGGCGTTGCACCGCCCGGGGGTCGCTCCTATACTCCGCCCCCTCGATGCTTCGGACTTTTCGGACCGAGTACGAGCGGCTGCTACCCTCGGTCGAGAAGCCGGGCCGCTACCTGGGAAACGAGCGGGGCGCCGTCCGCAAGGACCTCACGTCGGTGGCAGTGCGCTTCGCGCTCTGCTTCCCCGAGGTGTACGAGATCGCGCAGTCGCATCTCGGGCTACAGATTCTCTACGACATCCTGAATCGCCGCTCCGACGTCGCCGCCGAGCGCTGCTACGCCCCCTGGTTCGACATGGAGGCGGCTCTGCGGGCGCACGGCCTGCCGCTGGTGTCGCTCGAGAGCCATCTCCCCCTGCGCGACTTCCACCTCGTCGGCTTCAGCCTCCAGTACGAGCTCACCTACACCAACCTGCTCACGATGCTCGAGCTGGGCGGGGTGCCGCTCCGCAGCGCGCAGCGGACCGCCGACGATCCGATCGTGATCGCGGGCGGACCGTGCGCCTTCAATCCCGAGCCCCTGGCGCCGTTCCTCGACGCCGTCGTCCTGGGCGACGGCGAGGAGGCCGTCGGGCAGATCGTCGACGCGGTCCGCGAGTGGGATCGAGGCGATCGCCCTGCCCTGCTGCGGGTGCTGGCGGGGATCGCCGGCGTGTACGTGCCTGCCTTCTTCGACCCGCGCCACCAGGCCGACGGCACCCTCGCCGAGACGACGCCGCTCGACCCGGAGCGTCCGCGGGTGGCGAAGCGCATCCTGCCCGACCTGGACACGTTCCCGCCGCCGGCGAATCCGATCGTGCCGAACCTGGGCGTGGTGCACGACCGCGCCAGCGTCGAGGTGATGCGCGGCTGCGTGAAGGGATGCCGCTTCTGCCAGGCGGGCTACGTCTACCGCCCGCTGCGCGAGCGCAACCCGGAGCGCGTCGTCGCACACACGCGCGAGCTCGTCGCACGCACCGGATACGAGGAGGTGTCGCTGCTCTCGCTCTCCACGGGCGACTACAGCGGCGTCAATCCGGTGCTCAAGTCGCTCATGGACGAGCTCGCGCCGCAGCACGTGGCGGTGTCGCTGCCGTCGACGCGGGTCGATGCGCTCTCGCCGCGCATCCTCGAGGAGATCCGCCGCGTCCGGAAGACCGGCTTCACGCTCGCGCCCGAAGCCGGCACCCAGCGCCTGCGCGACGTCATCCAGAAGGAGTACCGCGAAGAGGAGCTGCTGGACGCGGCGCGCCTCTTCGCCGACCTCGGGTGGCGCACCCTCAAGCTGTACTTCATGATCGGCCTGCCGAGCGAGACGGTCGACGACGTCCGCGGGATCGCCGAGCTGGCGGGCCGGGTGAAGCGCGCCGCGGGCGGGCGGCTCGCCGTCACCGCGAGCGTCTCGACGTTCTCGCCGAAGCCGCACACGCCGTTCCAGTGGGCCGCGCAGCTCGACGTCGAGGAGACCCAGGCACGCCAGTCGCTGCTGCGTCGGGAGCTCGGACGCCGCGGCGTCGAGTTCCGCTGGCACGACAGCCAGCTCTCGTGGCTGGAGGGCGTGTTCTCGCGCGGCGACCGGCGCCTCGCCGGGGTCATCGAGCGCGCCCAGCGCGCCGGAGCCCGCTTCGACGGCTGGTCCGACCGCTGTCGGATCTCCCTCTGGCGCGACGCGCTCGCCGCCGAGGGACTCGACGCGGCGTTCTACCTGCGGCGCCGTCCGCTCGGCGAGCTCCTCCCCTGGGATCACCTGGATGCCGGCGTGAGCACGCGCTTCCTGCAGCAGGATCTGGCGAGAGCGGTCGAGGGCCAGCTGACGCCCGACTGCTCGATCGAGCGCTGCACCTACTGCGGCGCGTGCGATTTCCAGACGGTGCGCAACGTCGACTTTCACCCCGCGGGCGCCAAGGGCACCGCGCATCGCGGCGAGGAGATCTCGCGCTGGGCGGAGCTGCTCGTCCCCTCGCCGGACGGCGAGCCGCTTCCCGAGTGGGAGACGCGCACCTGGCGGCGCATCCGGACCGAGGTGGCCGCGCGGCGTGCCGCGCGCGTCCCCGTCGCCGCGGCCCCCGCGCATCCCGTCGCCGCGCCCCTGCCCGCCGCGCTCGCCGCGACGGACGACGGTCTCCCGGCAGCGAGCGGCGAGGGGAATGCCGAGGAATGGCTCGGCGCGGTCCCGTCGTCGCTGGCGCCGGCGGTGCCGGCTCCCATCGCGGTGCAGCGGCTCCGCGTCCGCTACCGCAAGGTCGGCGCCGCGCGGTTCATCGGCTCCCGCGAGCTGGGAACCGTCTTCGCACGCGCCGCACGCCGCGCGCGCCTGCCCGTCGCCTTCTCGCGCGGCCACCATCCGCTGCCGCGGCTGTCGTTCGGCCCGGGCCTTCCCGTGGGCGCGTCCAGCGAGGACGAGCTGCTGGACATCGATCTGAGCGCCACGATGCCCGCCGCGGAGGCGCGCGCCCGCCTCGGGACCGAGCTGCCCGAGGGACTCGAGCTGCTGGGCGCCGTCGAGATCCCGCGTGGCGCGCGCAGCATCGACCAGTCGGTGGCCGCGTTCCGCTGGGACGTCGATCTGCAGATGCTACCGGCGCCGCCGGCGCCGGACCAGGTGCACGCCGCGGTCGAGCGCTTCCGCGCCGGCACGCCGTTGCCCGTGGGCAAGGGCGGCAAGCGCGGCGAGCGGCTCGTCGATGCGCAGCGCTCGGTCACCGCGCTCGAGGTCGTCTCGCCGTCGCGCCTCGTCATCGAGATCGCCGTCGGGCCGGAAGGGACGCTGCGGCCCAGCGCGATCGTCGCCGCACTCCTCGAGCTCGATGCCGCGGCGGCGACGATGCTCGCCGTGCACAAGATCGCCACCCGATTCCACGCCACGTCCGAGCCCATCGCGGCTGCGGGCGTCCCCTGATCCGCGCTCGTGGGCAAGCAGATACTCATCAACGCGGCCCCGTGGGAGACGCGGGTTGCGGTTCTCGACGACACCACGCTCGTCGAGCTCTACATCGAGCGCGGCCGCGACCACGGCATCGCCGGCAACATCTACAAGGGCAAGGTGGTGCGCGTGCTCCCGGGCATGCAGGCCGCCTTCGTCGACATCGGCCTCGAGAAGGCGGCCTTCCTGCACGTGTCCGACCTCGCCACGCCCGGGGAGCCGCCCGAGAGCGAGGCGGCAGAGGAGCCGGTCGAGGACATCGACGCGGCCAGCGAAGGAGACGAGGCCACCCCGGCTCCGCGCCGCCGCTCGGCACCGCTGCCGCCGATCCAGGAGCGCCTGTCCAAGGGCGACGAGCTGCTGGTGCAGGTGGCGAAGGAGCCCATGGGCAGCAAGGGCGCGCGGGTCACCGCGCATCTCTCGCTGCCCGGGCGGCACCTCGTGCTCATGCCGGGCACCCGTCATCTCGGCATCTCGCGGCGCATCGAGGATCCGGAAGAGCGCGACCGCCTGCGTGCCATCGTGGAGGCCGACCGCCCGCCCGACGGTGGCTTCATCGTGCGGACGGCGTGCGAGGGCGCGACGGCGCGCGACATCCACGACGACATCCACTTCCTCACCCGCCTGTGGGCGCGCATCGGCAAGACGGCCGACACCGCGACGGCGCCCGCGCTGATCCACCAGGACCTCGACCTGGTGCTGCGCACCGTACGCGACCTCTTCACCGGCGACGTGGAGCGCCTCACCGTCGACGCGCCGGCGGATCATGCGCGCGTGCTCGAGTTCGTCGAGGCGACCATGCCGCCACTGGCGGCGCACGTGCACCACTACCATGGCGCGACGCCGCTGTTCGAGCAGCACGGCATCGAGAGCAAGATCGACCGGGCCCTCGATCGCCGGGTGTGGCTCAAGTCCGGTGGCTACCTCGTCATCGAGCAGACCGAGTCGCTGACCGCCATCGACGTGAACACCGGTCGCTACGTCGGCAGGAAGAGCCAGGAGGAGACGGTCCTCCGCACCAACCTGGAAGCGGCGAAGCAGGTCGTGGCGCAGCTGCGCCTGCGCAACCTCGGCGGCATCATCGTGATCGACTTCATCGACATGGAGGAAGCCGCCAACCGCAAGCGCGTGTTCGAGGCGCTGCAGGAGGCGATGCGCGAGGACAAGGCGCGCACGAACATCCTGCGCATCTCGGAGCTCGGCCTGGTCGAGATGACGCGGAAGCGCACGCGCGAGAGCCTGGGCCAGCTCCTCACCAGCCCGTGCCCGCACTGCCAGGGCAGCGGCCGCGTGCGCTCGGTGGAGACGCTGGCGCACGACGCGCTCCGGCGCGTCCAGCACGAGGCCACGCTGCGACCCGGCCCCGAGGCGCTGCTGCTGCGGGTGCACCCCGAGGTGGCAGACTTCCTGGGAGCGGGCGGAGCGCGCAGCCTCGCGTCGCTCGAGGCGTTCATCGGCCGCCCCGTGACCGTGGAGACGACGGACGAGCTGAGTCCGGGCGACGTCGAGGTCGCTCGCCTCGGTAGCTGAGCGTCCGGCGTGGGCCGAGCCCGCGGAGCGGCAGGGCAGTCCTGCCCTCGACGACGAGGTCCGCGATCGCGGCCGCCACGGCTGGCGCCAGGAGGATGCCGCTGCGGTAGAGGCCGGTGGCGTAGAAGAGGCCGCGCAGATCGCGGGCGGCGCCCAGGACCGGAAGCTCGTCGGGTGTTCCCGGGCGCAGACCGGCGTATGCGCCGACGAGGCTCGCTCCCGCGAGGCCGGGCGCCATCGCGGCCGCCGCCGCGAGCAGCGCCGCGGCCGCGCCCATCGTCACCCGCTTGTCGAACCCCGCTCGCTCGCGGGTGCTGCCCAGCAGCACGCGGCCGTCGATCCGCGGGACGAGGTACGCGGCGCGCGTGTAGAGCGGCAGGCGCAGGGCACCGGGCGCGACGCGCAGCACGAGCATCTGCCCGCGCACGGGACGCACCGGCGGCGGCGTGACCCCTGCCGGCACCCGCAGCTCGGCGGCCCACGCCCCCGCCGCGTTCACGACGACCGGCGTGCGAACGACGCCCGCCGCCGTCCGTACGCCGGTGACCGATCCCCGCCGCCCCTCGATCGCGAGCGCCGCGGTGTGCTCCAGGACGGTCACCCCCGCGCGACGAGCCGCGATGCCCGCCGCGACGGCGAGGCGCTCGTTGTTCACGCGGTGATCGTCCGGGAAATGGCACGCGAGGCGGAGGCGCGTCGGCAGGACGGCGGGACCGGCCAGCCGGCGCGCCTCGCGCCCGGCGAGCTCCAGCACGCGGAGCCCGAGGCGGCGCTGCCAGCGCGCACGCGCCGCCAGCCTACGCTCGTCGGGACGGTCGAGGGCCAGGTAGAGGATGCCGTCGGCGCGATACTCCACGTCGAGGCCACTCTCCTCCTGCAGCTGCGCCACCCAGTGCGGGTAGCGCCGTCTGGACTCGAGGCCGAGGCGGAGCAGCGGGCCGGGATGCTCCGTCTCCGCCTGCGGGGCCACCATCCCTGCCGCTGCCGTGCTGGCCTCGGCGCCCAGCTCGGCCCGCTCCACCAGCACCGCGCGCAGGCCCCGCTGCGCCAGCTCACGTGCCACGGCGCAGCCGGCGAGGCCGCCGCCGACGACGACGACGTCGGCCGTCGAGCGGACGGCTACTGCGGAGGCTTGAGCCAGTAGCGGTGGAACTCCGGCAGGAAGGTGAGCGACTCCATCGAGCGCATGCGATCGAGGTAGACGTGGCCGTCCAGATGATCGCACTCGTGCTGCACGACACGGGCATGGAAGTCGGTGGCGGTGAAGCGCACCGGACGCCCGCTGCGATCGGCGCCCTCGACACGCACCGTGGTCCAGCGCGGCACCATGCCGCGCAGGTCGGGGACGCTCAGGCAGCCCTCCCAGTCCTCCTCCTGCTCGTCGCCGACCGGCGTCAGGCGCGGGTTCACCAGCACGGTGAGCGGAACGGACTCCGCGTCGGGGTAGCGCGGATTCGCCTCCACGCCGTAGATCACGACGCGGCGGGAGACGTGCACCTGGGGCGCCGCGAGGCCGGCGCCGTCATGGTCGTCCATGGTCTCCAGCATGTCGTCGATCAGACGCTGGATCTCGGGCGAGCGGATCGCTTCGGGCGACACCGGCTCGGCCACGCGACGCAGCACGGGATGACCCAGACGAGCAACCTTGAGCACGGCCATGCTGGTCGTGTTCCAGATCGCCGGCGGTGGCGCAACCCGGCGCGTGCGTTGACGCGAGGACGCCGCCGCGTCACCCTGGCGCCGGCGTCATCGTGAGCCTCCCCGCCGCCGTCGACGTGCTGCTCGCCGCCGCCTGGATCGGGCTGGCCGCCGACAACCTGCGCCTGTCGCGGCGCGAGCAGGAGGCACGCGCGCGCCTCCCTCCGGCCGTCCCCGGCGGACCGCGCGCGCCCCGCGCCATCCGCCTGGCCGTGCTCGCCATCCTCATCGGCGGTGGCATCCTGCTCGAGCGTCGCAGCGGTGGACGGTTCGGCTTCCATCCGCTCGCCGCCCTCGCCGGCATGGCGCTGGCTGCCGCGGGGCTCGCGCTGCACGCGCGTGCGCGCCGCGCCCTCGGCGTCCTCTGGTCGAGCGCGATCGCGGTGCGGCCCGGCCAGCCCATCGTGACGAGCGGGCCCTATGCGGTCGTCCGCCACCCGATCTACCTCGGCGTCCTGCTGCTCGCGGCGGGGACCCTCCTCGCACACCCGTCCGTGGCGACGATCTGCATCGCCGCCGGGCTGGCGGTCGGCGTGGCGTGGAAGATCCCGGCGGAGGAGCGGATGCTGCGCGCCGCGTACGGGGAATCGTGGGCGCGCTATGCCGCCGGCGTGCCGGCGCTGCTCCCCCGGCCGTCGCGCGTGCGCGCCGCGCTGGTCACGCGCGCAGCGCCGTGAAGAGCGCGCGCCGCTCGCCCGGATCGGCGGGGAGGACACCCGGCAGCGCGTAGAACGCCAGCCGGTCGATCAGCCCCGCGTACTTCTGCTTCAGCAGTCCCGGAATCTCGTCCCAGGTGCCCTGCACGGCATACACGTCGAGCATCTCGTCGGTGATGAGCGACGCCATGCCACCCCAGTCGCCGCTCGCCGCCTTCTCGCTCAGCCGGTTGCACGTCTCGCCCCAGCCGTGCGCCTCGAGCACGCCGCGGTAGCTGCGCGTGGAGGCGTAGAAGGCGATCTGCGTGCGCACCGGACCCTTCGCGCGCTCGATCTCGTCGCGCGTCTTGCCGGCGATCGTGAAGGCGGTGGTCGCGAGCGTCAGATCCTTCCGCGTGCGGCCCGATTTCGCGAGACCGCGCTCGGCGTTCGGCAGCAGCGTCTCCTGCAGGTACTTCACGGAGTGGAACGGGTGCACGTGGATGCCGTCGCACAGCTCGCCCGCGAGGCGGCACATGTAGGGATTCACCGCCGCGATGTAGATCGGGATGTGCGGCCACTCGAGCGGTCCCGGGCTGAAGAACGGCGTCATCAGGCTGAAGCGATAGAACGTCCCCTCGAAGCCCGGCCGGGTGCCGTTCTGCCACACGTCCCAGATGTGCCGGATCAGCTGGATCATCTCCCGCAGCCGCGGACCCGGCGCGGCCCAGGGCGTCGAGTAGCGGCGCTCGTTGTGTCCCTTCACCTGGGTGCCGAGGCCGAGGACGAAGCGGCCGCGGGACGCGGCCTGCAGATCCCACGCGATCTGCGCGTGCACGAGCGGGCTGCGCGGGAACGCGACGGTGATGTCGGTGCCGATCGTGATGCGCTCGGTCGCCGTCGCCGCCAGCGCGCACGGCAGATATGGATCGTGCCCCGCCTCGGCGGTCCAGATCCCGTCGTATCCGAACGCCTCCGCGTCGCGTGCCATCTGCGCGCTCTGACGCAGGTCGGCCGTCATCAGCGCCGTGTCGATCAGCATGCCGCTGGGTACTCGACCCGCGACCGCCGGGTCAAGAACGGCCGCCCGCGAGCGCTTCGAGCGCCTGGGCCAGCGCCTGCGTGCCGAGGTCGCCGCCGCCGCGGGCCTCGACGGCCCCGAGGAGCTGGTGCACGACGGCGGTCGCCGGCAGCGGGACGTGGAGCGCCGCCGCGGCGGCGAGCGCGAGCCGCAGGTCCTTCTGCTGCAGGCGGACCATGAATCCCGGCGCCCAGTCGCCGCGTTGCATGCGCGGCCCGAGGTTGGTCAGCTGCCACGACGTCGCCGCGCCGCCGCCCACGGCCGCGAGCACCGCGTCAGGGTCGAGTCCCGCATGGGCGGCGAGCGTCAGGCCCTCGGCGACGGCGGCGAGCGTCGTCACGCCGATCACCTGGTTCACCAGCTTCGTCATCTGTCCCTGGCCCGGACCGCCCATGTGCGTGGCGGTGCGACCGAGCGCCTCGAACACCGGCCTGGCGCGCGCGAACGCATCGGGCGCACCGCCGACCATGATCGAGAGCGTGCCGTCGATGGCGCCCTGCTGGCCACCCGACACGGGCGCGTCGAGGAAGTCCACACCGATGGCCGACGTGCGCGACGCCAGCGCGCGGGCGGTGTCGGGTGCGATCGTGCTGGTGTCGATCACCAGGAGGCCCCGCGCCGCGCCCGCGAGCACGCCATCGGGACCGCCCACCACGAGCTCGACGTCCGGTCCGTCCGGCAGCGAGGTGACCACCGCGTCCACGGCCGACGCCACGGCGGCGGGCGACGCCGCGGCCCGCGCGCCGGCCGCGACCAGCGGCTCGACGCGGGCGGCCGTCCGCCCGTGCACGACCACCTCGTGCCCCGCACGCAGGAGATTGCGCGCCATGGGCGCCCCCATGATGCCGAGACCGATGACGCCGACCCGCATGCGGCCGCGTACCAGAACCGGATGGACAGGTCGAGGTCGACGCGCTCGAATGTCGTGGTACCCTTCACGCGCCGCGTGCGACTTGCTCGCCGGGCGGGAAGCGCGCACGCTCGCAGTGCATGTCCACCCGGTGGCGGTCGTCGCTCGCCCCAGTCGTGATGATCTGCGGCGTGTGCATCGCGTGCGGCGCGGGTGCGCCGCGGATACCCGGCGAGACTTCCCGGGCCGCGTCGGAGCTGAACCCCGAGGCCACCTTCGCGGCCCATCAGGTGCACGCGGGGTTCGTGCTCGATCGGCTTCAGCGCGACGCCACGGGCGTCGTCGAGCAAGCCAACATCAACTGGACCGGCATCGCGGTGTTCCGGGTTCGCACGCGGGCGGGCGACGTGGGTGACCTGCGGCTCACGGCTCCCGCGAGCGTCACGGTCCGCGAGAATGGAGTGCGAGAAGCCGGCCAGGTGGCTCCGGCGTGGGACAACGGCGCGATCCGGTTCACGCTTAGCCCTGCGACGGGTGCGCCACTTCGATCCGGTCTGTTCGAACGCATCGACGGCGGCGCCGGCTACAGCGTCCTCAGCCGCAATGCGCTGACACTGCTCGATGTCGAGGGAATCTACCGGGCAACCGTCTTCGATGAGCACGACCAGCCGGTGGGATGGTGGGAGGTGGAGGTCGTCGAGCCGTTCCGCCCCCATGTCTTCGCGGGAAGCCTGCCCGGAACGTCGCCGGCAGCGGAAGCCGGCCTGATGCTCGCCCTCAACTCCGAGATCGATTGGATCGAGAACCATGTTCTCGACGTCTATCGTGGAAATTCGGGGGGCCGTGGTGGCGGCAGCAACACGGGAGGCGCCCGCTGAGTCCCGCACGGCGCCATGCGTCCGGTATGGGGCGGCCCTGGGTCAGTGCATCGGAACGGACTGGATGAGCGGCCCCCTGTCCTTCGGGTAGAGATTCTGCGTGTTTGCCTCGATCCAGTCGAGCTCGCTGGCGAGCGAGATCACGGCGGCGACGGCGAGCTCTTCGCTCACGCCCGCGGGCAGCTTCGCTTCGTAGATCCGGGCCGCCGCCTGGTACGGACCGATGCGGAGGCGCATCCAGCCGACCTCGACGCCCGTCGCGTCCCGGAGAGACGCCTGGTAGCGGCCGCGCAGGTCGAGGATCGTCTGGACGTCGCGAGTGAGCACAGGAGGGCCGCCCCCGCCCTCGGTCCTCGCGAAGACGTCCGACACGATGGGTTCGCCGCCGGGCGGCTCGAGATGGAGTCGGATGGCGTTGTCGTCCCAGGTCGGACGCACCTGGCCGAGCGGCCGGTCCGACGCCAGGAGTCCTGCCCGAGCGGTCGTGCCGGCATTGCCGTCGATCCAGAAGGCGGCGAGGGTCTCTCCGTTGCGACGCAGCGCCCAGGCCGGTGCGCCCGGAAGGCGGAGCCACTCCGCGGCGGTGACGACGGCCGGCGTACCCGACCTCGGTCGATCCACGACGAACGTCCGGTTCTCCTCGTGCATCGCGAACGTGGCGTCCGAATCCAGCGGGATCGCGCGCGTTCCGACCCCGCACCCGACGGCCAGGCTCAGTGACGTCAGGACCGTTACGGTGACGTTCATCGGCAGTCGGACGGTCGGGGTTAGGACTCGGACGGGTCCGGCTCGTGACACGGACCCGTCCGAATCCAGTCGGTCGTACTCCGCGGAGTCACTCCAGGTTCGGACAATCCGCGATGCAGAACGTGAAGTTGGTTTCGCAGACCATCTTCTGCTGTGGCTTCGAGCACTGGAACTTGCAGTTGCCGAAGGTGATGTCCTTCGTGATCAGGCAGCCCTGATCTCCCCCCGCCCAGATGTTGTCGCCCTTCGGGATCTGCCGGCAGGCCTTGGTGTCGGCCGTGCGGTTCGTGCGGCAGGTCTTCAAGCACTTCGAGCGGGTGGTCGGCACCGAGCTGAAGCACTTCGACTCGTTCGTCAGGCATTTCGTCGCGCACTTCATGCCGGTCGATCCCGCGAAGCACGCAGCGTACGCCGTCTGGAATGCGCTCGAGCAGAGGCTGGGCGCACCCTGGCAGTCGTGTTCCTGCCGCGCGTTTCTCACGCACTCGCGGGTCGCCGGGCTGAACGGATGGGGCTGGAGCGTGGTCGAGGTGGTCGAGGTGGTGGTGGACGTCGTGATGGTGGTGGCCGTCTGTGAATGCACCGTGCCGGGCAGGAGCACGATGCCCGTCAGCAGCCCGAGTGTTATGGCCTTCGATGGTCGAAACATGGGGCGGTCTCCCTGCGCCGGTCGACGCGCTCGCCGGCCGGCCGCGCGTGTCGTGAAGTCGATGGTTTCATCCACGGGGCGGCTCGTCAGAACTTCGCGATGGCCTCGAGCTGGAGGCGGGTCTGGGTCGGGTTGTTCACGAAGTTCGAGGTGCCCTGGCTCGCCACCCACGGGTGGTTGATGAAGTTCGTGAAATACGTGCGCGCGCTCAGGGTGAGCGGGTTCAGCAGCTGATAGTCGAGCCCGATCACCGGCCCCTTCTCGTTCGTCCCGCCGAGGCCGAAGTCGCTCCACGTGAAGGCGGAGATGACGGCGTCCTGCTGCAGGTACTCGTACAGCGCGTAGGCCGACCAATCGCCCATGACCTTGGCCTGTCCGAGCCGCAGGCCGGCCTGGAGGCCGAGGCCCTTGTTGGAGCCGACCGCTTCCCAGTTGTTCACCAGGTCGAAGAAGAAGCGCATCGGCTGTGCCTGGATGACGTCCGGCACCGTCGCTGCCAGGGTGAAGTTCGTCTGGTTGAAGTGGCTCAGGAACCCGGTCGTGGCGGAGAAGGCCGCGGGCGGCGTCTTCCCCTTCTGCGTGGGCGGCTGGATGTGCTGCACCACGATCTGGTTGGTGTTGACGAGCGAGGAGTTGAAGCTCGAGTTCGCGACCGGCGCGCCCGACGCCGTGAAGTCGGTGGTGTTGCGGCTGGTCGCCTGGGCGATCTGGTCGGCATTCATCCACCCGTACTGGCCGAGGCCCGCATCGACCTGGACCGAGCCCACATGCATGGACGGGTTGATCTGGCCGCCGAACATCCACCCGTCCTGCCTGTTGTTGACCTGGCTGAAGGTCCACTGCTCGCCGAAGAGCTTCACCTGATCCAGGCTCAGGCTCGCGGGGTCGCCCACGGGCGAGTCGAGCAACGCGAGGATCTCGTTGAACCCCTCGGGCGAGAGATCGTCGTCCCAGACGAGCTCGCCGACCTTGAACATCGGGTTGGGGAACTTGCCGGCGTTCACCGTGATCAGGCCAGGCCGGATGTCGAACGTCTTGCCGGGCGCGAAGGTCAGGTAGGCCCAGTCGAGGTTGACGCTGAATGGCGTGAAGTTGCCGGTGAGCGTCTGGTTGGTCGAGATCGGGTCGTTGATGTTGCCGCTCGCGATGCGAACCGTCGCGGCCAGCTCGTCGTTGTACGCGAACCGCATGCCGACCCGCGCCCGGATGCGCAGGCGATTGTTGGCGGTCACGACCTGATCCGCGAGGCGCGGCTGGTTGAAGAATCCCTCGTAGCGGAAGCGGAGGTCGCCGAAGGGCGTGAAGTAGCTGAGCCAGTCAGGGGACTTCGCAGCCTTGGCCTTCGCCACGTCCGCCGCGTCGGCGGCGTGCTGGACCTGTTCCCCGCTCGCCCTGGTCACCGCCTTCTGCTGATCCATTTCCTTACGGAGCTGCTTCATCTCTGCCTGCGTCCGCTCGAGCTGCTGCTCGAGCTGGCGCAGGCGGCGCTCCTGCGAGGTCTCGGCCTGCGCGATCGGTGCGAAACCGAGCACGGCCGTGGCCACGAGCGCGGCCCAGCGTTTCCCCGCGAACCCCCGAATGGACATGCGGTACTCTCCCTTCGTGCTCTGCCCGCCTCCGGTGCGTCCGGTCGACGGCGACGTCGCGTGATGCACAGGCCTCCCAGATTGGATCGGCCGCGATGAGACCTTCTCTTCGCCCCGGGCTAGCTCCTGGGCTTGCAGGTTCCTCTCCCAGCCGAGCGGCATGAGGCCTGCCTTCGCGATGGTGTTCGTGTCCGCGACCAGAGGGCGAGCGTGACGACTCGCCGCGCGACGCGCGCAGTGGCGCTCGTGGAGCGGAGGTGGCGCTTCATGCGGAGCCACCGCAGCCTCAGGGGTGTCGCGTTCTGCGGTCGCATCGGATCGTCCTTTCGAGGTCTTGGGTGCTTTGCTCGCTCGGTCGCGGAAACGAAAAAGGCCCGAGGGGCTCTCGCCTCCCGGGCCTTGGTTTCACCACACCGGTACGACCGTCAGGACGGCCGCGCGACGCCACCGCAGCCGAGGGAGGTCCACCGGGCCGAAGTACAGCAACAACGCATCGCTGCGGTCGAACTCGTCACCGCGCCGTCTTTGTCCGAGATGACCGCCCCGTGTCAAGGCCTGCAAGGCGCGGGCGGCCGGTCGAAAAAAAGCGGACCGCAGGTGCGCAATTGCGAGATACCATGACCGCCGCGACCCACAATGCACGCGCCTGCCCAACACACTCCCTGCCTCGACCGGCTGGCCCTAGCCGATTCCGGGCTGCGTTGTCGAGCCGCAGGGCACTGATATCCCGGAGGAAGATCGAACTTCATCTTCCGGTAACGTTCTCGTAACAGGCCGCCCGTAGACGCTGGGGCGCCTAGCGGGAATGTAGGGGCGGATCATCCGTGAGCGACGAGCCCGAGCTCGAGCGCGCGGTCGTTCGAGCGAGGAGGCGAGATGCGGAGACGATGGATAGGCCCGAGTCTGCTTGCGGGTGCCCTGGTCACCGGGTCTGGGGTGTACGCGGCTCAGCTCATCAACGGAGCCGGAGCGACCTTTCCATACCCGATCTATTCCAAGTGGTTCGACGAGTTTCACAAGAAGCACCCCGAGGCCGAGATCAACTACCAGTCCATCGGCAGCGGCGGAGGCATTCGCCAGGTGCTGGAAGGGACCGTGGACTTCGGCGCCAGCGACGGCCCCATGACCGATGAGCAGCTCTCGCAGGCGAAGACCCCCATCCTGCACCTCCCCACGGTGCTCGGCGCCGTGGTCGCCACCTACAACCTCCCCGGCGTCCAGAAGCTCAAGCTCACCCCCGAGGCGCTGGCGGGCATCTTTCTCGGCAAGATCACGGCGTGGGACGACCCTGCTCTCGTCAAGGAGAATCCCGGGGTGTCGCTCCCTGCCGTTCCGATCGTGCCCGTCCACCGCTCCGATGGCAGCGGGACCTCGTTCGTCTTCAGCGACTACCTCGCGAAGGTGAGCCCGGAGTGGGAGAAGACCGTCGGCCGCGGCACGTCGGTCAACTGGCCGGTCGGCATCGGCGGCAAGGGAAACGAGGGCGTCACCGGGCTGGTCAAGCAGACGCCGAACAGCATCGGCTACGTCGAGCTGGTCTACGCGCTGCAGAACAATCTCGCCTACGCCGACGTCCGCAACCGCGCCGGACGCTACGTGCCGCCGAGCCTCGCGAGCGTGACGGCTGCCGCCGCGGGGGCAGCGGCGAAGATGCCGGCCGACTTCCGCGTCTCCATCACCGACGCGCCGAGCCCCGACGCCTATCCCATCTCGAGCTTCACCTGGCTGCTGATTCCATCCCGGATCGCCGACAAGACGAAGGGCGACATCATGAAGCAGTTCCTCGGCTGGATGCTGAGCGATGGCCAGGCGATGACGACGCCGCTCAACTACGCGCCGCTGCCCCCGTCCGTGATCGAGATGGAGCGACGAGCGATCGACCAGATCGTGGTCGGAGGATAGGCGCCACGGAGGACGTCGGCTCACTGCCTCCGCCCCGCCGCACCGGCCCGTTCGCGCTGCCGCAGCGGCCGGCGAGCCGGGCCGCGGGACCTCGCGGCACCGCCTCGCCGGCCCCGAAGCCGACCGCGGCGCGCCAGCCGCAGCGCCGGACGGAGCGACGGCCGTCGCGCGTCGCCGACGCCGCTGTTCCGCGGCGTCGCGTTCGCGTTCGCGCTCTCGGTCTTCGCCATCACGGCCACGGTGGGCGTGGAGCTCTGGACGCAGTCGGCGCAGGCGCGCGCGACGTTCGGATGGAGCTTCCTCTGGACCAGCGTCTGGGATCCCGTCGCACTCCGCTTCGGCGCGCTGCCCTTCATCTACGGCACGCTCGTCAGCTCGCTGATCGCACTCTCGATCGCCGTCCCGTTCGGCATCGGGGCGGCGGTGTGTCTCGCCGAGCTGCTCCCCACGCGCATCGCGGACCCGGCCACGTTCCTGATCGAGCTGCTGGTCGCCGTGCCGAGCGTCGTCTACGGCTTGATCGGCGTCTTCGTCCTGGTGCCCATCGTGCGCACGCTCGGTGGCGGCGTGAGCTCGGTCCTCGGCTGGATTCCCCTCTTCGCGGGCCCGGTCTACGGCATCGGCCTGCTCACCGCCGGCATACTGCTCGTCGTGATGATCGTCCCCTTCATCGTGGCGATCTCGCGCGAGGTCCTGCTCGCCGTTCCGCAGTCGCAACGCGACGCCTCGCTGGCGCTCGGGGCCACCCGCTGGGAGACGGTGTGGCACGTGGTACTCCCGTACGCGCGCTCGGGCATCGCCGGCTCGATCATTCTCGCGCTGGCGCGCGCGCTGGGCGAGACGATGGCGGTCACCATGGTGATCGGGAACCGGCCCGAGATCGCGGCCTCGCTCTTCGCGCCCGCCTACAGCATGGCCGCCGTCATCGCGAACGAGTTCGCCGAGGCGACCAGCAAGCTCTACGTGTCGGCGCTCATCGAGGTCGCGCTCGTGCTGTTCGCCATCACGATCGTGGTGAATGCGCTGGCGCGCCTGCTGATCGCGAGCATGCGTAGCGGACGGAGCGCCACGGCATGACGGCGGGATCCTACCGCCGCCGGATCCTCGTCGAGCGAATCATGTTCGGCGCCACCGTCGTGGCGGCGTTGGGCACGCTGAGCGTGCTCTTCCTCCTGCTCGGCTACCTCGCCTGGCAGGGCGCCTCGTCGCTGTCGCTCAGCTTCTTCACCCACCTGCCCGCCCCCGTGGGCGAGATCGGCGGGGGCATGGCCAACGCCATCGTGGGCAGCATCAAGCTGCTCGTGTGCGCGGCGCTCGTCGGGACGCCCATCGGGTTCCTCGGCGGCGTCTACCTGGCGGAGTACGGGCGCGGCTCGATCGCCGCCAGCGTCCGGTTCGCCGCCGACGTGCTGAACGGGGTGCCCTCGATCGTCCTCGGCGTCACGGTCTACGGGCTGATCGTGCTGCCCGCCGGCCACTTCTCGACCCTCGCGGGCGGCGTCGCCCTCGGGCTCATCATGATCCCGGTCACGCTGCGCGCGACGGAGGAGTTTCTCCGCCTGGTGCCGGACTCGCTGCGCGAGGCGTCGCTGGCGCTCGGCGCACCCCAGTGGGTGACCATCGTCCGCGTGGTGATCCCGGCCGGGATGCGGGGAATCGTCGCCGGTATCCTGCTGTCGCTGGCGCGGGTGGCGGGCGAGACCGCGCCGCTCCTCTTCACCGCGTTCAGCAATCGCTACTGGAGCGAGGGGTGGCTCGCGCCGACCGCGTCGCTGCCAGTCATGATCTTCACCTACGCCATCGCGCCCTACGACGACTGGCACCGTCAGGCGTGGGCGGCGGCCCTCACGCTGCTCGCGATGGTCCTCGGCGCCAACGTCCTGGCGCGCGTGGTGTTGCGGCGCGGCATCGCGTTGGGTAGGGCCTCCTGAGGAGCACCGCGCGCGACGGCCGCCTGCGCCGCGGAGCCATGGAGCTGTCTTCCGCCACCACACCTGCGCTCGACGCGCCGGTCAAGATCGCCGTCCGGGGCCTGACCGTCCACTACGGGACGAACTGCGCGCTGAGCGACGTCTCGCTGGACATCCCGGAGTGCCGCGTGACGGCGCTGATCGGCCCATCCGGCTGCGGCAAGTCGACGTTCCTGCGCTGCCTGAACCGCATGAACGACCACATCCGCAGCGCGCGCATCGACGGCAGCATCACCATCGACGGCGAGAACCTCTACGGCGCCGACGTCGACCCCGTCGTGCTGCGGCGTCGCGTCGGCATGGTGTTCCAGAAGTCCAACCCGTTCCCGAAATCGATCTTCGAGAACGTCGCGTTCGGGCCTCGCATCCACGGCGTGCGCGACCCGGTGGCGCTGCGCGAGGTGGTGGAGAGGAGCCTCCGGCAGTCGGCGCTGTGGGACGAGGTGGCGGACCGGCTCGACTCCTCCGCGCTCGACCTGTCGGGCGGACAGCAGCAGCGTCTGTGCATCGCGCGCGCGCTCGCCGTCGAGCCCGAGGTCCTGCTCATGGACGAACCGGCGTCCGCGCTCGACCCGATCGCCACCGCCAAGATCGAGGAGCTCATCCAGGAGCTCAAGCAGGAGTATACAATCGTGATCGTGACGCATAACATGCAGCAGGCCGCGCGGGTGTCTGACTACACGGCGTACTTCTACCTGGGGCAGCTGATCGAGTTCGGCCAGACCGATCTCCTGTTCACCAACCCCACCCGGCGCGAGACCGAGGACTACATCACGGGACGGTTCGGCTGATGCCGCTGCACACCGATCGGGCCTACGAGAGCCAGCTCGGCAAGCTTCGCTCGTGCCTGCTGGAGATGGGCGGGCTCGTCGAGGACCAGATCGCCCAGGCGATCCGCTGTCTCACCGAGCGCGACCGCGCGCTCGCGGGCTTCACGATCGAGCGCGACCACACGGTGAACCGGCTCGACGTCGAGATCGACGACCTCTCGCTCAAGCTGCTCGCCTTGCACCAGCCCGCGGGGCGCGACCTGCGGCTCATCACCACGGCCCTCAAGATCACCACCGATCTCGAGCGCATCGGCGACCTCGCCACGCACATCGCCGAGCGCGCCGTCGAGCTGACGGCCGAGCCGCCGTTCACACCCTGCGTCGACATCCCCGCCATGGCGGCGCTCGCGAGCAGCATGGTGCACCGGAGCCTCGACGCCTTCGTGCGCGAGGACGTCGAGCTGGCGCTCGGAGTCTGCAGCTCCGACGACGAGATCGACAAGCTCCACGCCGAGCTGTTCCGCAACCTGCTCGCCTTGATGGGGCAGGATCCGCGCTCGATCAGCCGCACCATGCGCCAGCTCTTCATCTCGAAGTATCTCGAGCGGATCGGGGATCACGCGACGAACATCGCGGAGATGGTGATCTTCATGGTGAAGGGTCGGTCGATCCGCCACCTCGATACGGTGCCGCGTGAGCTGTGAGAGCCGACGTCGGTGCCGGGGGTCGGGGGTCCCGCCGCGCGTTCGGGACCCTGAGGCGCCGCTTCGCGGCGCGCTCGCTGCGCTCGCGCCCACCCAAACGCGCGACGGGACCCCCGACCCCCGGCTCATCTGCGCACGCCGCTCGGCGGCGGATCGGCGCGACTGGGTGATGGCTAGCGTTTGACCAGGGCGAGGGGGCGGAGTTCGACTACGGGGGCGGTGGCGGCGGGGAAGAAGACGCGGACGGTGGTGCCCTGGCCGAGGGCGCTCGAGATGGCGAGCGAGCCGCCGTGAGCCTGGACGATGTGCTTCACGATCGCCAGACCGAGGCCGGTGCCGCCCAGCTCGCGCGAGCGCGCCTTGTCGACGCGGAAGAAGCGCTCGGTGAGGCGCGGCAGGTCCTGGGCGGGAATGCCGATGCCGGAGTCCTCGATCGCGATCTCGACCATGCCGGCGTGCTCCGTGCCCGACGCGGGCATGGCGCGGACGAGGACCTGGCCCCCCGACCGGCGTGTACTTGATCGCGTTGTCGACCAGGTTGATCAGCACCTGGCGCAGCCGGTCGCCGTCGGCGTGCACCGGCGGCAGGCTGGTCGCCACCTGCGCCTCCACGCGTACGCCCGCCCGCGCCACCGGCTTGGCGAAGATCTGCAGCACGTCGTCCACCGCCGACCCCACGGTGACCGCGTTCAGGCGCATCGGCGTCCGGCCCAGCTCGAGATCGGAGAGCGTCAGCAGGTCGTCGATCAGCCGGCCGAGCCGCTCCGAGTGCCGGTCGATGATGGCGAGAAAGCGCCGCGCCGTCTCCCGGTCGTCGCCGGCCGAACCGAGGAGCGTCTCGGCGTAGCCCTTGATCGCCGTCAGCGGCGTGCGCAGCTCGTGCGACACGTTGGCGACGAAGTCGCGCCGGATCACCTCGAGGCGGCGCAGCTCGGTGACGTCGTGCAGCACGAGGACGAAGCCGAAGGCCTCCCCGTCGACGCCGCGTAGCCGCGCCGCGTTCACCTGCAGTGTCGGTCCGGTGCCGGCGCTGAGCGTGACGTCGCGCGACGCGATCCCCGCCCCGGCCGCCAGCTCGCGCATCAGCTCGCCGAGTGCCGGATCGCGCGTCAGCTCGACGAGCGGGCGGCCACGCGGCGAGGCGTCGGGCGGCAGCGCGAGCAGATCTCGTGCTCTGGAGTTGAGCAGCACCACCCCGCCCGTCAGATCGGTCACGAGGACGCCCTCGACCATGCCGCGGAGGATCGCCTCGAGCCGCTCGCGCTCGACCCGCAGCTCGCCGATGGTGCCGCCGATGCGACGGGCCATCTCGCCGAACTGCGACTCCAGCCCCCCGAGGTCGTCGGGGCGCTCCGGCGCCAGATATGGGGGCGCCTCGCCGGCGGCGAGCTTGCTGGCGAACCCCACCAGCCGCTGCAGCCGGCGGAGCATGCGCCGGGCCAGTCCGAGCGCGACGGCCCCCGCCAGGAGCGCGGCCACGAGCAATCCCAGTCCGAGCAACCAGCGCGCCTCACGCACGCTGTCGTGCGTCGCGCCGAGCTCGAGAGCCGTCCGCACGACGCGTGTCATCCCGCCCCGCGACTGGCGCTCGGCGGCATACGCGACGGGCTCGCCCCCCTGCCCGTCCGCCCGCACCGCCTGCCCGGCGCCGGCGGCGAGCGCGGCACGCACCTCGGGGACGTCGGCGACGTCGGACGACGCGCCCACGACGCGATTGGAGTCGCACAGCATGCGCCCATCGCCGTCGAGCACGGTGATGCGCAGGCCGAGATCGCCGGCGAGGTGCGTGCACGTGTCCTCGAGCGGCGCTCCCTCGTCCCACGGGATCGCCTCGCCGAGGAGCCTGGTCTCTCCCACGAGACGCGAGGCGATCGCGTCGACCTGGCGTTGCTCGAGGTGGGTCCACAGATACGGCGCCGCCACCGCCAGCATGCCCAGCAGGGCTGCCAGCATCGGCGCCAGGAACTGGAGGGCGAGCCTAGGACTCCAGCGCGTCGGGGTTGAATTTATATCCAACGCCGCGGACCGTGACGATCAGCTCTGGGGACGCATCGTCTCGTTCGATCCGCTTCCGCAACCGGCGGATGTGGACGTCGACCGTGCGTGGCTCGACATGCACGTCCTGGCCCCAGACCAGGTCCAGCAGCTGCAGGCGGTCGTAGACGCGATAGGGGTTGCGGACGAAGAACTTGAGCAGCTCGAATTCGCGCAGCGAGAGGCTGGCTGGCTGCCCGGCGATGAAGACCTCGTAGGTGTCGAAGTCCATGCGCAGTCGCCCTCGCTCGAACACCTCGTGCGGCTGCGGCACCTCCTCCCCGTGGGTACGGCGGAGCACGGCGCGTACCCGGGCCACCATTTCTCGTGGACTGAAGGGCTTGGTGATGTAGTCGTCCGCGCCCATCTCGAGGCCGATCACGCGGTCGACCTCCGCCGCCCGGGCGGTCAGCATGATGATCGGAATCGAGTGGGTGGACTCGGCGCTGCGCATGCGGCGGCATACCTCGATGCCGTCGGTCCCCGGCAGCATGATGTCGAGCACCACGAGCGCGGGACGATCCGCGGCGACCTGGGCGAGCGCGCTCTCACCGGTGTCGGCCTCACGCACGGTGTATCCCTCTTGCTCGAGATGGAATCGGACGAGCTCGCGGATGTCCTTCTCGTCCTCGACAACCAGGATGGTTCGCTTGACCGGCACGGATACTCTTGTGGATCGAGCCTATCGGCGCGCTGTGACGCTCGCGTTACCGGGGGATGAACTTCGAGATTGGAGAACGAAGGTCTCCTAGCCAGGTGACCCCCCATCTGCAAGTTCCCGGGAAGCCTTGACTGTCGGCGCATCGATGGGGAATGAGGGGACCCATGCCACGGAGGGGTGAGGACGGGGACACCTCGGGCGAGGGGACCTCCTGGATCGTGCTTCGGCACACGCCGGTCGAGGGGCTCGGGCTGCTGGCCAATGCGCTGCGGGATTTCGGCGTGCACCACCGCTACCTGGACGTGGCGCGCGGCGATGCGCTCCCGAAGGACGTCCGCGCCGTCGGCGGGGTGATCGTGCTCGGTGGCCCGATGGGTGCCTACGAGACCGAGAGCCATCCGTTCCTGAAGACCGAGAGCGCCCTGGTCGAGAAGGCGATGGCCGCCGGCCGTCCCGTCCTGGGCGTGTGCCTCGGCGCGCAGCTGATCGCGCAGGTGCTGGGCGCGCGGGTGTATCCGGGCGAGCGCCGCGAGGTCGGCTGGGCACCGGTGCAGCTCACCGACGACGGGCGCGACGATCCGCTGTTCGCGGGGCTGGACGACAGCCTCACCGTCTTCCACTTCCATGGTGACACCTACGAGCTGCCGCCCGACGCGGCCAACCTCGCGCGCTCGTCGATGTACGAGCAGCAGGCGTTCCGCTGGGGCGACACCGTGTACGGGTTCCAGTTCCATCTCGAGTTCACCGAGCCCATCATCTCACGTCTGCTGACCGAGCCGCAGTCGCAGCAGTACGCCGTCCAGGCGGGGGTCGATCCCAAGCAGGTCCTCGCCGAGACCGCCGCGCGTGTCGCGGCGCTCGCGGACGTCACGCAGGACGTGTTCGTGCGATACTTCCAGCAGTGCGGCCTCTGAGCCCCGCACGCGTCTCGGTAGACCCCATGCGGCAGCCGAGGCTAGAAGCGGCCCGTGGGGGGCGCGCTCGAGCCGATCGTCGTTCGCGGATCGGGCCCGCTCGTGCTGGTCGCGCCGCACGGCGGCCGGCGCGACTACGATCGGCGGCAATGGGGCAGCGCGCCGCTCAAGGTGAACGATCTGCACACCGCGTCGCTCACGGAGGAGCTCGCCGCGGCGACGGGCGCTTCCGCGCTCATCAATCCCCACCTCGACCGCAACGACGTCGATCTGAATCGCCTCGGCTCGGCGCACGACGGCGCGCCCGTCTTTCTCGAGCGCCTGGCGGACCTGCTGTCGGCGGCGGTCGGGCGGCACGGACACGCCACCGTGCTCACGATCCACGGGTGGAACGTCATCCAGCCGACCGTCGACCTCGGCTTCGGCTGCGCGCAGGGCGCGCCGCTCGACGCCTCGATCGCGGTGTCGCCGGCGTTCGCCGGCGCTGCGATCCCGGCGCTGGTGCGCGCCTGCGCCGGACGCGGGATCACCGCCACCATCGGGGCGCGCTATCCCGCCCGCGGCCGCGAGAACCTGATCCAGCTCTTCACGCCTCGCCATCGCGCCGACCCCCGACCGCTGGTCCGGCAGCTCGCCGCGCTCGGGGCGAGCGCGGACGCCATGCAGCTCGAGCTGGGCGCGCCGCTGCGCTGGCCATCCCGCTGGCGGAGCCGACTGGTCGCGGCGTGCCTGGAGGTCCTTCCCGCACTGCTCGGACCAGAGGGCCACGCGAGCCCCGATCCCCTGCCCGCCGCACCGGCCGTCACGAAGGGACTGCGGCACACGCTCGAGCTCTGCGGCGGTGACGCGAGTGCCCTGGTCGCGATGGATCCCGCCGGGGCGCGCCTGCTGCTCTTTCCGCCGGATGGGACCCTCGCGCTCTTCACCGGGGAGCGCACGGGCGGCGAGCGTCCGGGCCGCGTCGGCGGTCTCGAGGTCGAGCCGACCGACGGCGGAACGGTGCGCATCCGGTTCGCGGGGCCGATGCTCCGCTTTCCCGACTCGACCCCGTTTCTCGATCTCGAGCGCGGCCTCTCCGGCGCTGCGCCGATCGAGCATGCGGAGGTCGCTCTCGAGTTCACGCCGAGCCACCCGGGGGACGGACGAGTCGGCGATTTCGGGATCGTCCGGGGCGGCGCAATCCTCGACGGCTCCCGGCTGTCGCTGGACGGGAGAGCCTTCTCGACGGCGGGCACCGGTCCACCGGTCTGGCCGCGTGTGCGCGCGTCGCTCGATCTCGGCGATGGCGGCCGGCTCTCGCTCGTCGTCGGTCTCGACGGAGGAGCCGCTGCCGGGTTTCTCTGCCGCGACGGCCGGCATCACCCCGTCACCGGCGCCTCGGCGCGCCTGGGCGACTCCGGCGACCCGTTCGGCGGGCTGCTGCTCGAGGTCGAGATCGACGGCGGGACCAGGCTCCAGCTCCGCCCGGAGCCCGTGTACCGGCTCCCGGTGGTGCGGGGGGGCGCCCCGACCCCGATCCGCCTCGTCTATGCGTGCTGCTCGCTCGAGCCGGGGGGCCCGCTCGCCGGCTGGTGCGAGATCGGCGGGTTCTGACCCGCGGGTGTGCGGCCGGCCGGGCACGCCGTCGTGCAGGACCGCCCGGGTCGTGCACCCGCGCGCCCGGCCCGCATGTTCAAGCTCTCGACATCTCACGGGCTTTACCGGGCACTCCCATTGCTCGTAGGTTCCTCGTCGTGATCTGTCGACTTGCGGCCGGAAGCCGCCGGGCCGTGCTGGCCGTGACCTTGCTCGTCGCCCTGACCGCCCCGGCACGCGGGGCGTCCAAGTTCTCCGTCGCCGCCACCCTCGACAAGTCGCCAGACGGTGGCTCGTTCATCGGTCCGAGCTTCGTCGGCGAGGGATCGGCGGCCGGCACGGGGTGGGTGGCCTTCCGCGCCCTGGTGCAGGGCAAGACCAAAGAGCAGATCGTCGTCCAGAACATGCGCACGGGCCAGAGCGCGGCGGCCGCCAGCCTCAGCCAGTCGATCAGCAAAGAGATCGGGACGTTCCAGCAGTTCCTCGGCAAGCCCACCGTGAACGCGCGCGGCGACGTCGCGTTCGCCGCGCTGGTGAAGCCGCCCGACGGTGTCAAGACCGACCTCTCGCTGCCGCCCTGGGGCGGGATCTTCCTCTACAGCCAGGGTAACATCACCGTCGTCGCGGCGCCCAACGTCGACACCGGCGCCGGCGTGCTCGATCTCACCACGCCGATCAACATCGGCGTCACCGATTCCATCGACGTTGCGGAGCGCACGCCCGCCCTGAACGACAACGGCGACGTCGCCTTCGTCGCATCGACCGTGACGAAAAAATCGGACGGCAGCGTCGGGTTCGGCGCGGCGCTGTTTCGCCGGCGCGCGGGGCAGAACCTCGAGACGGTGTTCACGCAGGGCGGCCCGAACCCCGGGACCGACGGGGGGACGTTCGACATCCTCGGTCCCCCCGCGCTGAACAATGCTGGCACGCTCGCATTCCACGCCACGCTCTCGGGCCTGAGCGCGCCGCTCGACGGGGTCTTCACGCTCGACGGAGGCACGGTGTCCCGGCTGATCCGGGACGGCGCGGTCGCGAACGGCATCGGGCAGCCCGTCCCCCTCCAGGTGCCGGGATTCGACGATGTCGTCGTCCTGAACGACCAGGGCGACGTCGCGTGCACGGGTGGGCCGCCCGTCGACCTCTCGAACACCCTCAGCCTGAACGTCGACCTGGATAGCTCGGGCGTGATCTTGATCCCGCATGGAGGCGCGCCGGTCGTCGTCGGCTATCCCGGGCAATCGGTCACGGAGGGCGACCAGACGGCGGTCGTCTGGAGCATCAATCTCGGTCCCGACGCCGGATCGCGTGTCGCGCCGCCGAGCTTCGCGCCCGGCGGAGCGGTCGTGTTCTTCGCACAGGTGAACGGAAGCGGGGGGCAGCAGATCCTGCGCGCCGATCCGAGCATCTCGGTGGTCCAGAACCTGGTGAGCGTGGGTGGGTCGTCGGCCACCCAGCCCACGCCGGCCGGGGGCACGTACCAGTCCGCCTCGTCGGCCCCCGCGGTCGATGCGACGGGCGCGCTCGCGTTCAGCGCGCGGCTCGAGAACGCGCCGACGACCAGCCAGGGGTTCTTCTACCTGCCGATTCCGCAGACCAGCGCTCCGCCGCAGTACGTCCCGATCGGCGCCCCGGCCGCCGACAGCCAGGGCGTCATCGCGGGCGCCCCGTTCTCGCCGCCGCAGCTCACCGACTCCGGTGACGTGATCTTCAAGAGCTTCGTCGCCAAGGGATCCACGCCGCTCGGCATCTTCCGCTATCGGGAAGGTACGATGGACACGCTGGTACGGGTCGGCGACCCCGCGCCGGCTCCGCCGGGGCTGACGTGCGACACGGCGACGTTCACCAACCTGCTCGGAACGCCCAGCGTGAACGCGCACGGCGACGTGGCGTTCGCGGCGACCATGCTCTGCTGCGTCGGCCAGAAGTGCCAGAACCAGGGCCGCGGACTTTTCGTGCGTCGCGGACCCGACGGCCCCATGCAGGCGCTCGCGCTGCCGAACCTCGACATCACGCTGCAGTCGCCTCCCGCCGACAAGGTTCGCAAGGGACCGGCGTTCCGCACGCTCGGGGCGAATCCAGCCCTCGACGACTCCGGTGCGGTCGCGTTCCGGGCGACGCTCGAGTACGAGAGCCCCTTCGATCCGTTCTCCTCCACGAAGGAGAACGGCGTCTACGTGATCGACGATGCGGGCATCCACTTGCTCGCCTGGCAGGGCCAGGACTCCGGCGCCGGTGCGGCGTTCTTCAGCTTCGCGGATCCGACGATCCGCAGCGGCTCCGTCTTCGTCCGGGCGGTGATCGGCACCATCTCCGACGGCCCCAAGGGGTTCTTCGTCGTGAATGGCAGCGCGCCGCAGGCGATCGCGATCGAGGGTCGGACCGTGAATGGCATGTCGTTCGCGACCGTCAACGGCCGCGGCGTCGCCGGCCCTGGCGGCGAGGTCGTCTTCACAGCCACCGTCGGCGACGACACCGGGCTCAGCCTGCTGCGCTGGACCGGGACCTCCTTCGACCCGCCGATCGCTCGAGTGGGCGACCCCGGACCACAGGGAGGCGTCATCCGCAGCATCTCGCCGCCCAGCGTCAGCAGCACGGGAAGCATCGCGTTCCGGCTCACGTTCCTGCCGGTCACCGGCGGCGTGCCGGGAGTCTATCTCGCGGCCGGCGGTCCCTTACAGCCCTTCCTGCGCATCGGCGAGGGCGGGGGCGATGGCGTCGGCGGCAAGGTCACGGGCATCAACAAGACCTTCGCCCTGAACGCGTCCGACGAGATGGCCCTCCTCGCGACGGTCGGCGGGGGGACTGCAGGCAGCGCCGTCCTGCTGGCCGCACCATCCACGCTCGCGGTGGGCCAGCTCGGGATCCGGCGCGGGCCGGGGCCGGTCGGCCAGAACACCGACACCCCCAAGAAGAGGGACCAGGTGCGGGTCTCGGCCGTCCTGAAGCCCGCCAAGCTGCCGCTGCCGCCGGCCGACAAGAAGGCGAAGCTCAAGCCCGTCGCGCTTGGCGTCGCCGTGGCAGACACGAAGGGCAACCTCTGGTCGGTCAATCTGCCGAGCAAAGCGGTGAAGGTGAGCGGCCGGACCTTCGTGGCCAAGCGAAGCTCCGACACCAAGTCGCTGCAGTCGCTGCGCGTGCGGGTGGCGAAGGACGGCACCATGCGCGTCGCGGTGCGCTCGGCGCTTTTCAGCTTCAGCGATTCGGGCAACGCCAGCCTGGGACACACGCTGGACGACACGGGAGCGGTCGTCTTCGCCCCTCCGTTCAACATCCGGGTCGATGTGGGCGGCCAGGGCGGCACCGCGCAAGTCGACTGCACGCCGAAGCCGCGCCGTTTCCACTGCGGCGGCTGAGCGCCGCCCTCAGCTGGGCCGCAGGCCGAGGTGCATCGCCAGCGCGCCGGCGAGGTCCCGGAGCGTCTCGACCGACACACGACCCGCGCGTCTCAGGACCCGAGAGCGGTCATAGGTCATGACCATCGACGCGTTGGCAAGACGGGCTGCGTCCAGGGTAGATCGCGGCTTTCGTAGGTCCACCATGTACGAGCGCTCGGCCCGCCGGCGTATGCGCTCGTGTCGGCACCACTGCGATGGCTGCCCCGAACCGATTCGCCAGGTCGTTGGACACGACCACACATGTCCGCGTCTTCAGTGGCTCGGCGCGCCCACGGAGGGATCGCAGCAGAGCCAGACGACATCGCCGCTCCGCAGATCCGGCCCGTCAGTCGTCTTCATCGCCGAGCAGCTCGAACTGTCCGGCCTCGAGGTCTCGCAGAACCTCGCCGGCATCCGCGTGCTGGGCTGCATAGTTTCGCGCTAGTCTGGCCCGCCGCTCGGTGGCTTGCTGCCGCTCGAGCCCGGCGCGCACGAGTTCCCTAGCTGCCCTTGCCTTGGGCTTTCCGACGCGCTTGGCGTGCGCGTCGAGCTCCCGAAACATTTCTTTGTGAAGGGTCAAGTTTACACGGGCCATGACACGTCGATTAGCACTGCCGCGAATGGTGACACCCCCGGGAACCGTAGGATTCAACCCGCGCCGGCCAGGACGCCGGGCCGCTTGAAGGCGGTCCAACCACGGTCGCAGGCGAGCACCGCGCCGGTCATGCTCGACGCCTCGTCGGATGCGAGGAACACGGCGATCGCCGCGATCTCCTCCGGCGGCTGCAACCCCATCGCGTGGTCCTTGGCGAAGGCGTCGCGCAGCGTCTCGCTGTCGAAGATGAGCGTGTTCATCGGCGTGTCGACGTAGCCCGGGCAGATGGCGTTCACGCGGATGCCGAGCTGGCCGCAGCCCGCCGAGAGCGAACGGGTCAGGCCGGCCACGCCGGACTTCGACGCCGCGTAGGCATCGACCATACCGAGCGGCAGCACCGCCATGGAGGATGCCGTGTTGACGATGGCCGCTCCGGGACGCCCCGCCATCACGGGGATGGCGTACTTGCAGCACAGGAACACGCTGGTCAGGTTGACCCGGATCACCCAGTCCCAGTCGTCCTCGTCGATGGCCGGCGTGAAGCCGTCGCGACCCACCGGTGCGATGCCGGCGTTGTTGTAGAGGATGTCGAGTCCGCCGAGGCGCCGTACGGTCTCGTCGATCAGGTGCTTCGCCTGCACGCGATCGCCGGCGTCGGCGGGGACGCCGATGGCCTCGCCGCCGGCGGCGCGGATGGCGGCGACGGTGCCGTCGGTGGAGGAGGAGTCGAGGTCGCTCACGACGACGCGGGCTCCCGCGCGGGCGAACGCGAGGGCGCCGGCGCGGCCGAGGCCGGAGCCCGCTCCGGTGATGATGGCGACACGATTCTGGAGGCGCATGGGCGTCGGCATAGCACGGCCTGTGCGACGGCCGGTACACCGGCGGCCCAACGAAAAAGCGCCGGGAAGCCGGTTTTCCGGCTCCCCGGCGCTTCAGCGCAACCGGAGTAGATCAGAGCGGCGCGAGCGCGCCGATCAGCCGCAGGTCTCGAGGCAATCGTTGAAGCGAGGTCGTGCAGCCGTCGAGTGCCTGCTGGTACGTAGCCGCGCAGGCCTGCGCGCAGGTGAAGCGGGTGAGGCGCGCGGTCTCGGCGCAGGCGAGCTGGGCGGCGGCGTCCGCGTCGAAATTGCCGGTCGGATTGATGCTGCAGCCCGGGGTCGAACCGTCTGCCGCCTTGAGGCAGCACTTCGCCTGGTCGACGTCGAACTGCTCGACACAGCTGGTGACTCCGTCATTCGGGTCGATCGTGGTGCTGCAGGTGTTCTTCAGTGTCTTGGGTCCGGGCTTCAGGGCGGATACCCTTCTGGCAGGCGCTCTGGTCGTTGAAGCACTGCTGCACGCAACCATCGCCCGGGTCGTTGAAGCAACCCCTCAGCGAGGTCTGGTAGTCGTTCTGGGCCTGCAACTTCGTCGTCGAGAGCGTCGACTTCAATGTCCGCCGCGCGTAGCTCACGCACAGCCGCTTGGCCGTGGTGAAGGCGCTGGCGTCGTGCGTCCAGACGGCGACGACGGGCAGGGCAACGAGGGCGGCTGCAGCAACCATGAGACGTCGGGTCATTCTGATCTTCCTCCTTCAGTCCGTGTACGAGTCCCCGGACGGGACCCGTGTCCCCCCCTGGCTGGCCGGAGCCGCTTCGGACGGTCGACATCTAAGAAGCACGACCAGTGCCAGAAATGCCAGCAAAATCCTGGGAAAATCCCGCGTATCAGGAGGCTCAACGGAGGCGCGTACCATGCAATGCCGCAGAACCCTTGCAGGATCGCCTCCGGGCCGCCTCCCTTATGGGCAAGGGCCTAGTACCTTCGGACGAGGCGATCAGAGCCAGCCAGCTCGCTTGAACTGGCGGTGGAGCAGCCACATCAGTCCCCCCATCGCGACGAGCGAGAGGGGATAGCCGAAGGCGAGGTGCAGCTCCGGCATGGTGTCGAAGTTCATGCCCCAGATGCCGACCAGGAGGGTCGGAACCGCGAGGATGCCGGCCCACGAGGCGAGCTGCTTCATGATGTCGTTCTGGCGGATCGAGATCAGCGAGAGATTCGCCTCGAGCGCGCCCGTGAGCAGCTCGCGCAGACCGTCGACCGACTCGTTGATGCGAACCACATGGTCGTAGACGTCCCGGAAGTACGGCCGGACCTCGTCGGGAATGAGCTGGTGGCCATCCCAGCGTGTCAGCCGGTTGCAGACGTCCACCAGAGGTGAGATCGCGCGCTTCATCTGGATCAGCCGGCGCTTCAGCTCGTAGATGCGCTGCGTGGTGTTGCGCTGCGGGTGGTCGCCGAAGATCGCCTCCTCCAGCTTGCCGACGCGATCCTCGACGTGCTCGATCAGGGGGAAGTAGTTGTCCACCACGTAGTCCATCAGCGCGTAGAGGACGAAGCCCGGCCCCTTGGCGAGATGCCCAGGGGTGGCCTCGCAGCGGCTTCGCACCGGGGCGTAGGAGTTCGGTGTCGCCGTGACGGATGGACACCACCGCTCCCGGCCCCACGAACACGTGCGTCTCGCCGCGCACGATCGCACGCTTCTCGGCATCCCACCGCATGGTGCGCAGCACGACGAAGAGGCTCTCGCCGTACTCCTCGAGCTTCGCCCGCTGATGGGCCTGATGCGCGTCCTCGACCGCCAGCTCGTGCAGCCCGAGCTGGCCCTGGATCGCCGCCATCTCGTCGTCCGAGGGATCGACCAGTCCCACCCAGACGAAGTGACCTTCCCGCTTCGCCCACGCGCCGACCTCGTCGAGCGGCACGTCGGCCACCTTGCATCCGGCAGCGTAGGCGGCGGAGTCGACGATCATGCCGGCCTGGCTGATCGCCGTCTCAGCCGGCGCACGCGTTCAGGCAGGCGTTGAAGGTGTCCGCGCAGCGCTGCTTCGACGGGCCGCTCGCAGCGACGCAGCGCTGCGTGCATTCGTTCCCCTTCGACTTCGCGGTCTCCTCGCAGCTCTTCTTGTCGGGATCCAGCTTGCAGCGCCCCAGCTCGTCCTTCTGGTCGGACCTGCAGGTGAGACGGCAGCGCTGCTGCGCGGTCTGGGGGTTGTCCTTGCAGCGGTCGTGGTCGGCGATGCACGTGCGGACGCACGTGTTGCCGGGTCCGAAGCAGGTCTGGAGGCTGGTCTCGAAGCTCGAGGTGCAGCGCTCGACCGCGTCGCGCATGCAGGTGCTGCGGTCGGTGCGCGCGGCGCGCACGCACCGCGCGGGGTCGGCCGCGCCGGCCTCGCCGCGCAGCGCGAGCGTCGCGGCGAGCGCGATCACGACGCGGGCTGCGCGGCGGGCGGCCACGGTCACGACTTGCCCATCGACCAGCCGACCTTCGTGTCTTCCTTCGCCTTGATGGTGACCTTCTCGGTCTTCTTGCCGAGCTCGCCCTGCCAGATCTCCACGTCGTAGTCGCCGGGCGGGAGGTCGGTGATCTTGAAGTTCCCGTCCGCGTCGGTGACCGCGAAATACGGCTGGTCCATCGACAGCCAGTACGCGTGCATCCACGGATGCGCGTCGCACTTCACCGCGATCGGCCACTCCGGCTTCTCGACCTTCCAGTCGATCTTCTTCTGGAACTTCGGCTGCGCGCGGTTGGCCTCGGGGTTCTCCTTCCCCATGACGTGCACGTTGTGGAGGATGCCGTCGGAGTTCAGGATCGAGATGGTGCTCCCGGCGGGGAACGCGAGCACGTGGGGCTTGTACTCGCAGCCGTTCTGGTCGAACGTGACGGGCTCGGTCGGCACCTCGAGGGCCTTGCCCTTCGTCGCCTTCACGACGACGGCGACGTCCTGGATGCCGCCGCCCGAGCTGACGACCAGCGCAGGATCGGCGATCTCCGGCCCGTTCTTCCCGCACACCTCCTGGTCCTTGGTGACCTCGATCTTCTTCGGCGCCGGGGGTGTCCCATCGAACTTGACGGTGCCGCTGAGCGATCCGCCGTCGGTGACCGGGATGACCTCGTAGGCCTGCGCGGGCGTCGCGAGATTCGCGGCCGCCAGTGCGGCGAGCGCGAACGCGGTGCCCAGGATCCTGCTCCTCATCGTTGGTGCCTCCCTTTCCTCTGTGTGGGTCGTGGGGTTCGATGCTACTGCGACGCGCCGGAGCCGTCGGGGACCACGGCGGCGGCCTCCGCAGGGTGCGGCGGCTGCGCCGGCGGGAGCCCGAGCGAGATCACGTAGTCGCGCAGCGCCAGCATCTGCTCTTCGTCGTTGCCGCCGAGGATGTCGGGGGGACCGTCGGGCTGGTCCGGATCGGCGTAGAAGGACGGCATCCTCGTACCCGGCATGAGCTTCTGCGGATCGTGCAGCCATTTGACGATCCAGTCCGGATAGAGCCGTGTCGCCGCCATCGCCAGGTTCGGGGCCCAGCTGTCCGGCGAACCCTCCGGATTCGTCGTCCCGTGCACGTGGCACGAGAAGCAGGACAGGTAGTCCTTCGAGGCGAGCTGCTCACCCGCCTGCACGTAGTTCGGGCGCAGCATGGCGCGCTCGATGTGCACGAACGGCACCTCGCGCTGATCGAGCGTCGCGAAGTACTGGATGACCTGCGTGGTCTCCTGCGGCGTCAGGCCGAACGTCGGCATGCGGACGTGCAGCCACGGACGGATGGGCGTCGGAGCCTGCAGGAAGTTGTAGAGCCACGGCTCCTGCACCTTCTGCCCCTCGCCGAGCAGGTTCGGCGGCGCCAGCGTGAGGTTGTCCTCGTAGAGGCGCCGGATGTTGCCGCCGGTGCCCTCGATGATGTGACAGCCGGTGCAGTTGTAGCGTGCGACGAGCCGGCGGCCGTCCACGATCTCGCGCTGTCCATGTCCCTGGTAGGTGTAGGAGACCGGCATCTTCTTGTCGGTCCGGCTGGTGAGGAAGACGCGCAGCGCGTAGATGTCCTCGTCGGCGAGATCGAACTGCGGCATCACCTGCTCGATCCACTTCGTCGCGTAGCCGCGCGGCTCCTTGATCTTGTGGAACGTGAAGACGTCCCAGGTCTCCTCGAGATCGATCCGGTCGCCGAAGAAGAGCTCCTCCTTCGACTTCGAGCCGTACTGGGACAGCTCGGCGCCGATGCGCGACTCGCTCTCCATGCCCGGGATGTCGTGGCAGCCGGGGCAGCCGTACTTGCGCACGAGCTTCTCGCCGTCGGCGATGTTCTCCGGATTCGCGAGCCGGTCGTCGAGGCCGTCGGGAACCGGCGTGTGCGTCCCGAGCGTGGTCAGGTAGGCCGTGATGGCGCGCGCCTCGTCGTCGGAGAGGCGCAGGCTCGGCATGCGAGCGATGTCGGAGTAGCCGCGCGGGTTCTTGATCCAGTTGTAGATCCACCGCTCGTCCGTCTTGGCCGCGATCTGCGACAGGTTGGGCGCGATGTCCTTGTTGGCGCCGAGCGATCCGGCGACCTCGTCGGGCGCGAGCGCGTGGCACGCGCGGCATCCCAGGCTGTCCATCAGCTTACGGCCCTGCTGGGCCAGCTCGGGAGACGTGGCGATCCCGGGATCGGGGTGGCCGTCGAGCCACTCGGTGCTCGGCTGCTTGGTGGTGGACAGCAGGTACGAGGCGATCTTCTCGGCCTGCTCGGGGGTGAACATGAAGTTCGGCATCCGGGTGCGCGGGCGGAACTCGTGCGGGTTCGTGATCCAGTTCACCAGCCAGGCATGATCCACCTTGGCGCCGATGCGCCGCAGCGACGGGCCGATGGCCGTCACGCCGTTCTCCTTCGCGAGGTCCTCGAAGCCTTCGGTGAGGTGGCAGCCGTGGCACCCGAGCTCGACGAACAGGTTCTCGCCCCGCGCGAGCGTCGGTGCGCCCTCGAGGTGTGCCACGCTCTGGTGGCACTTGATGCAGTTCGACTGCATCTTGTCGCCGCGGAAGAGCGCCAGGTTCTCGCGCAGATGCACCTCGTGCAGCTGGCCCTCGGCGTCGTAGTAGTCGGCGTGCGCGGCCTTGGGGCTGTTCACCGCCGTTCCGTCGCCGTTGTGGCACGCCGTGCAGCCGAACTTGTCCGGATCGTGCTTGCCGAGGAAGAGCTCGCGCTTGGGGTGGGTCTTCCACGGATTGGGCTGATCCTCGAAGCCGGGCTTGTTGATGCCGGCGTGGCACGAGGTGCAGCGATCGACGCGCGCGACCGGCTGATTGAAGGCGTTGCGATCGAACTCCTCGAGCACGACCTGGCGGATCTTCGGGATCTTCGGCTGCCACTCCGCCTTGATGAACGGCGGCGACAGCGTCGGGCCCGGGTAGCGGCCGAGGGAGACGTTCTCCAGCTTCTGCTCGAGGTCGTCGCGGCCGGCGGTCAGCTTGGCCAGCGCGTCCTCCGCGGTCTTCGCGGCGCTCTTCTTGGCCGCGATCTGACTGCGGATGTCCTCGATGTGCGCCTGCGAGTCGGCGTAGACCTGCTGCCGCTCGGCCTTGAGCTGCTCTCTCTCCTGGATGCGCTGGAGGATGCCCTCGGTCGGACGCCCCTCGTGCTTGGCGTCGTCATAGCGGAAGCGCAGCTCCTCGAGCTCGCTCTTCACGAAGCGCAGGTTCAGGTCCTTGCTCTGATCCTGCAGCACGGCGGTGTTCAGCTCGCGCTCCAGGCCCGCGATCTCCTTGGCCGTGTTGCCGGAGGACTCCTCGGCGCGCGCCGCGGCGAGCTGCTTCACGACTTCCTGGTACTTCGGGTCGGCGTCCAGCTTGGCCTGCTCGGCGCCGATCTGGTCCTCGATGTGGCTGATCTCGACGCGGTTGAATCCCGCCTGGAACTTCTTCCACGGACGGCGGAAGAAGTTGTCGTCGGCGACCGCCCAGAGCGAGCCGATGAGGAGCAGCACGGAGAGGACCAGCCAGAGCGCGCCGTACGAGCGCTTCTCGTCGTCCTGCGGGGTGTTGTCTCGACGCGCCATGAATCAGCTCAGACCTTCCGTTCCAGGAGTCGGCCAGCGGCGAAGACCGCCATGCCGGCGAGCGTCAGGTACAGCTCGTTCCACATGTCGTCCCGCGCGATGCCGCAGTAGAGCGCGTAGCCGACGTAGGTGAATCCGGCCGCCTGCAGGATCTTCGCGAAGAGCAGCATGATCCATCGCCGGAAGCGCCGCGGCCCGCATACCCCTCAGATGTTGATGCTGAAGTAGGAGGTCTTCAGCACCATGATGTACTTGATGTTGAAGAGGTGCCGGAACGTCATCTTCGTCACCACCGCCATCATGTTGGCGAGGAGGAACCAGGTGAGCGTGAAGCGTGGCCATCCCCAGCGTTCCATGAACTCGTCGAACTCGGCCCCCTTCACGCGCCGACACATCCAGTAGAAGCCGACGAAGGTGATGACGAAGAAGAGCACGATGAGCATGATCCCGACGATCAACGCCGTGGTCTCGTCACGCACGCCGATCAGGTACGGCAGGTCGACGTTGGTCAGCGACTCGACCTTGTGGGGGTCCCACTTCTCCCAGAACCAGAACCAGTTCCAGCCCGGTCCGCGGAGGAACGTGCCGATCACGATCAGCGACACCCAGAGGATGTGGAAGCCGAGGATGAAGGTGAGGATCTCCCACTTCCGATCCTTCCAGCAGTAGTACCCGTTCCCCTTCGGGTTGATGTCGATGTACGGGATCACCATCAGCCCGATGATGATGAACGTGGGCAGCACCACGCCCGCGTGCCAGGGGTCGAAGAAGACCAGCATCTCCTGGAGCCCGAGGAAGTACCAGGGCGCCTTCGACGGGTTCGGCGTGCGCGTCGGATTGGCCGGCTCCTCGAGTGGCGCGTCCACCAGCAGCGCCCACACGAGCAGCAGCAGCGTGATCACGATGGCGCACAGGAACTCCGAGCGGACCAGGAACGGCCAGGTGTGCACCTTGTCGTCGCCCGGCCCCGTGGCCTTCTTGATCGGGACCTCGACCCGCTTGCCGGCCACCGCGCCGAGCGGGGTCCGTGCCTCCGGCGTCGCCATCGCGTCAGCTCTCCTCTTCCTCGCGCTCCGCCGATCGCCGCGCCGACCAGAAGAGCAGCACCAGCACGAGTACGAAGAAGAACGGCAGCGTCAGGACGCGGCCCCCGGGGATGAAGAAGGAGAGGACCATCAGGACCGCCGAGACGCTCGCGTATTTCAGTTCGGACGGCATCGCCTGGTCAGAGGGCGGGGCCGGAGAAGCCGTCGCGCCGGATGCGCCAGAAGTGCACCCCCAGGAAGAGGCTCGTCACGAGCGGGATGAAGATGCAGTGGAGGATGTAGAAGCGGAGCAACGTGTGCGGGCCGATCTCGCCACCGCCGAAGAGAAAGGCGCGCGCATCGTAGACGTTGTTCAGGCCGGGGATCAGCTCGTGCCCGGGTCCCTCGTGCCCCAGGATCGGCGTGGCACGGCCCATGTTGGAGCCCACCGTCACCGCCCAGATGGAGAGCTGGTCCCAGGGCAGCAGGTAGCCGGTGAACGAGAGCAGCAGGGTGAGCACCAGCAGGAGCACGCCCACCACCCAGTTGAACTCGCGCGGCGGCTTGTACGAGCCGGTCAGGAAGACGCGGAACATGTGGAGCCAGACGGCGATCACCATGCCGTGCGCGGCCCAGCGGTGCATGTTCCGCATCAGCATGCCGAACGGCATGTCGTACTCGAGGTACTTCATGTCGGCGTAGGCGTACTCGGCCGTCGGCCGGTAGTAGAACATCAGGTAGACGCCCGTGACCACGGTCACCAGGAACATGAGGAAGGTGATCCCGCCCATGCACCAGGTGAAGCGGAGCCGGGTCGCATGCCGGCGCACCTTCGACGGATGCAAGTGGAGGAAGACGTTCCCCGACACCATGAGGACCCGGTTGCGCGGGGTGTCGTCGTAGCCGTGCCGGAAGATCGACTTCCACACGGGCGACTCCGTGACCTGCAGCTTCACCTCATCCCACTTGGACATGGATCACACCTTCAGGAAGGCGCCGGGCTTGTTCCACTCGCCTTTTTCGTAGAGGTACTTGACGCCCTTGTCGATCACGAGCTGGCCGTCTTCCGCCTTGGTGACGCGCACGCGCTCGAGCGGTCGCGGAGCCGGGCCTTCGAAGTTGATGCCGCTCTTGTAGAAGCCGCTGCCGTGGCAGGGGCACTTGAACTTGTTCTCCGCCGGCAGCCAGCGCGGCGTGCAGCCGAGATGCGTGCACTTGGCGAAGATCGCGTAGATGCCCTCCGCTTCGCGCACGATCCACACGCGCTGGTCCTTCTGGAACTTCGTGCTCACCTCGCCGATGGTGAAGTCGGTGGGAAAGCCCGCCTTGAACGACGTGGGGGGCTGGAAGAGGACGCGCGGGAAGGCCGAGCGGACCGCCGCAAGCAGCGACACGCCCGAGAACACGCCGAAGATCGCCCAGCCGAACCGCCCGAAGACGTCGCGACGCGACCAGAGTCCCCCGAGGCTGGCCTTCGCCCGGGCCGCCTTGTCTCGCTCGAGGGCTTGCTCCACCCGGCGCTGCTCGGCGGTGGCCGCCTTCTGCTCGGCGGATGCTGGCTTAGCCATGAAAACCGATTCCTTTCAGACCTGCGTCGTGCATGGCGGAGCTCCCGGATCGGCGTCGTCAGCGACGGAGCAACGTGGCGAGGACGCCCCAGACCCCCATCACGAGCGCCACGGCGAGGAGCACGAGCCCGACCGGCGTGAAGAGCAGCAACGCCGGGAGTGACAACATCCCGAGCAGAAGCGCGATCCCGATGGGGTTGGTGGCCGCCGCATTCTTCTTCACGTCCGCTGCGGGCGTCGGGCCCGCTTCGCCGACCTCCGTTCCGTCTCGCAGGAGCTCCATGGCGTATTCGCGGAGCGCCGGCCGCTGCTCGGCGCTCGCGTCGTTGACGACCTCGACGAGGCGCCGCACGAGGTCCTCTACCTTGACGTCGAGCTCCCGCTCACCCGTCGCGGGCAACTCCGGCGTACGCCGATGATCCTTCAAATCCGTGGCCTTCTACGACCCGCGCCGCCGGCTTGTCAACGATCGGCACCACTCACCGGCGCGACCCGCAGGCGGACCTCGATGGGGCGGCCGTCGCGCTGCAGCGCCACCCGCATCGCGTGACCGTCTCCGCGGCGCTCGAGCTGCGCGACGAGATCGCGTGCCGAGCCGACGGCCTCGCCGTCCACACCCGTGATGACGTCCGCGCGATGGAGCTTGCGCGCGGGACCCGTGCGGTCGACGTCGGTGACGACCGCGCCGTGCGCACCGGGTGCGAGGACCTCGGCGAGATCGGGCGTGAGGTCCTGGGCGGTGATGCCGAAGGCCTGCGCCGGCGCGCCCGTGGCTTCGTCGCTTGCCGCGAAGACGGCGGGCTCCACGAAGATCGGACGTCGCAGACGCAACGCCAGCGCGATGGCGTCGCTCGGCCGCGCGTCGACGTTCGCGCGCTGCCCCCCCGATCGCTCGAGCTCCAGGCGTGCGAGATACGTGTCGTGCTCGAGCTGTCCGACGACCACGCGGTCGAGCCGGCCGCCCAGCGCGCTCACGATCTCCTTCATCAGGTCGTGCGTCGCGGGACGTGGCTCCGCGACACCCTCGAGCTCCACCGCGATCGCTTGCGCCTCGAAGAGGCCGATCCAGATCGGCAGGCTCCGTCCCTGGCCACCCTTCTCGACCAGCTGCACCACCGGGCTTCCCACGTCGGGATCGAGACGTATCGCCTTCACCTGCACCTCGACCGGCGCGGCCACGGCAGCTGCTTCCAGCCAGGCGAGAGTGATGGCGACAGCTCGCCACATGCACGAAATTGTACGCTAGACGCGGGATGCGGCAAGCGGGCAGGTGCCGGCGACAAGCACACGTCCCGGACCCTCGCTGGCCTTTCCCGAGCATTTTGGATATTGACGCAACGCGGTCGTGGAAGCAGCATGCTTGTCAACGGGCCCTTGCTATCTGACTTGCTCGATGGCAGAGGGCTGTGAACCAACCGCGAGAGGGAGAGCGTCATGAGACGATTGGTGAGACTGACGGCAGGAGGGGTGCTCGTCTTGGTCGGGCTCAGCGGCTGCGCGACCTTCCAGGACAACCGGCCAGCGTGCTTGGCCATGTCGGCACTCGCTGGCGCAGTACCGGGCGCCGTCGGCGGCGGCGTCGGTGTCCACAACATCAACCGGGACAACAACCCCGACGTCCCGAACGGACACATCGCTGCGGGTGCTGCAGCCGGCGCAGTAGCGGGTGGGCTCATCGGCCTCCTGATCGGCAACTTCGTTTGCCCGGAGGAAGAGGTCGCGCCACCGCCGCCGCCTCCGCCGCCGCCCCCGCCGCCTCCGCCGCCGATGCGCCGCGGCGGCTGATCAGGAACGCAGTCGCAGCTTGAACGGTAGCTCGGAGGCCATGCGGGGTAACCCCCGCATGGCCTCCCGCTGCTACCGAAGCCCTGGCACGCATCCGGGACAACCACCGCGTGTAGCGTGCACCAGCAGAATCGCGAGTTTCCACGTTGACGAGCAGCACTTGGCTGTCGCGTGGACGTCGAACCCTGGACCCTAGGGCTCGACGGTGACGCTGGTCCCGAGCTGGATCCGGTCGTAGACCCGGATCACGTCGGAGTTCCGCATGCGGATGCATCCGTGGCTCACGGCGCGCCCGACAAGCTCCGGGTTCGGCGTTCCATGGATTCCGATCGTCCATCCGTCGCCGTGCGCGAACCCGATCCAGCGCTCGCCGAGCGGATTCGTCGGCCCCGGCGGAATCCGCTTGATGATCTGCGGCGGGACCACGGTGGTGTCGAACTTGAGGAAGTCGGGGTGCTCGACCATCTCCTCGACGTGGAACTGTCCGGGTGGCGTCTCCCAGCCTTCCTTCCCTATCGCGATCGGAAACGACTCGGTCGGCGTCCCCGGGTCGTCGTCCATCACATAGAGACGCCGCTCGCCGAGGCGAAGCACCAGACGGGTGGGGCCGGCGTCGGGTGGTTTGGCCCCGCTCGCTTCTCGGGTCCCGGCGTTGTCTCCGTGCGGCTGCGGTCCCGGCCCCGTGATGCCGCAGCCGAGCGGTCCGGCAGCCGCCAGAACGGCGAAGGCCATCATGGTCGCGGGGTGTCGAAGAGAGGAGAGCAGGTGTCGGCCCATCGCGAGAGAGGATGCGACTCTATGCCAGAACGATCGGTCCTGGCGAGAGGTTGCCACCTGCGAGGAGGGCGTGCGCCGCTCCGGGGCGACACACGATGCCCCACCGTCGTCCGCGTACGATTCGAGAGTTTAAAAATCGTCGCCGATCTGGCATACGACTGCATGCTCTTCGCCCCCGAACACGTCACCCTCGCGACCCGCACGCGGCGCCGGGCGATGCTCGCTCCCATCCTGTCCGCGGTGCTGGTCGTACTCGCATCGGGCCTGGTCGGCTGCGAGCTCGCAGGGCCGCGCCCCGAGCCCACGCCGGTGAACAAGGACCCGTACCTGCTGCTGCGCCTCAGCGAGCGGAAAGTCTACGTGATGGACCCCAACACGGCGCAGCCTATCGAAGGATATCCGGTGGCGATCGGGCAGCCACGGTGGCCAACCCCGACGGGTCACTTCCAGGTCAGCGAGATGGTCGAGAATCCCGACTTCCTGGTGTTCGATTTCAACAACCCGAACGCGCGCAATCGCGGACGCGTACCCCCGGGACCGAATAGTCCACTCGGTCTTCGCTGGATCGCCTTCTCGGAAGCGTACGGATGGGCAGTCGGCTTTCACGGAACCACCAAGACCCAGTTTCTGGGGCAGGCCGTGAGCCACGGGTGCGTCCGCATGGCGAACCCGGATGTCGTCAAGATGTACGACAAGATCAAGGTCGGAACACCCGTCATCGTCGAGCCGTAGCGGCTCGGGTTGTCTGTACCGGCTGCGGCCGAACCGGTAGCCGGCTTCCGGGCACCGGCGAAACGGAGAGCGTCGTGAAGCGATTGGCGACACGGACGGCAGCAGGGTTGCTCGTCGTGCTCGCCTTGATCGGCTGCGGGCCGCGGCGGTCCTCTTCGCGGAGACCGGCCCCCCTGCCCCCGATGAGCAGGATCGACGCGCTGTCCGGACCGCACTTCGCGTTCGGCAAATCCACCCTGACGCCGGAAGGCGAGGCGAAGGTACGGCAGGCGGCCGTGATGCTGAATCGCTATCCGAACCGCTACGTGGAAGTGAACGGCTACACGGACTCGGAAGGGACCGACGAGCGCAACGAGCGCCTGTCGGAGCGGCGCGCGAACAGCGTGACGGACGTCCTCGTGAGCGCGGGCGTGAACGCGAACCGCATCAGGGCGCGCGGCTATGGCTCGTCCAACCCCGTCGCCAGCAACCTGAGCGCCGAGGGCCGCGCGCACAACCGTCGCGTCGAGATCGTCCTCGAGTAACGGCGCCCATCCGCCCGGACCCGTCGCCGGTTTCTTCGCCGGCCCCATGGCTTTCGTGACGCTCCTGCAGTATGGGCCAGGCCTCTCCCATGCCCGCCTCGCGCCGCCTTCGGCTCGCGCTCGAGCTCGGCCTCGTGCTTCTCGTCGTGACACTGGCCGCGTACGGCGTGAGTGCAGCGATCCGCGTCGCGACGAGCGGCGAGGTTCCCGTCGCCACGTTCGAGCCGCAGGATGGCGGCGTCGCCCGGCACGCGCTCGATCCGCTCGATTCCTACGGCGTCATCGCGGCGCGCGACGTCTTCAATCCCGCGGCGGCAACGGATCGTCGCGTGGCCGAGGGGCTGCGCCTGTGGGGCGTCGGGCTGCACGGCACCAGCGGCCACGCGGTGATCGAGGACCTCGAGACGCATCGTCAGGAGCTCTATCGCGTCGGAGACGCGATTCGCGGGGCGCGGATCGTCGGGATCGCCTGGGACCGGGTCACCCTCGAGCAGAGCGGTCAGGAGGCGACGCTGGAGCTGGCGCCGCCCGGGGAGCGCCACGCAGCGCAGGCGGAAGACGGCGCCACCGCGCCGCCCGCACAGACTCCCGCGACCATCCGCCGGACCGGCGCCGACGCCTTCATCGTCGACCGACGCGAGCTGGCGGGTGCCGTCGACAACATGAGCGGTCTCATGACCCAGCTCCGCGCCGTCGCCGAGGTGGCCGACGGCAGGCCCGCCGGGTTCCGGCTCTTCCAGATCAAGGAGGACAGCATCTTCCACCGCCTCGGGCTGCAGGACGGCGACGTCGTGCAGCGCGTGAACGGCACCACGCTCGACGATCCGACCTCCCTGCTCACGTTCCTCGGCCGGCTCCGCAACGAGCCCCGCGTCGCCGTCGACATCATGCGCGCCGGCGCGGCCCGGACCCTGGTGTACGATCTGCGATGAGGCTCCTCCTCGCCATGGTCGCCGCGTGCGCGCTGGCGATGCCCGTTCGCGCGGCGTCCGACGCCACCGTGGCCCTCAACTTCCAGGACGTGGACCTGCCGGTCCTGGCGCGCTTCGTCAGCGAGGTGACCGGGCGCAACTTCATTCTCGACGATCGCGTCCGCGGCAACGTCACGATCATCTCACCGACGCGCATCACGCCCGAGGAAGCGTATCTCGTCTTCCAGTCGGTCCTCCAGGTGAAGGGCTTCACCACGGTCCCGAGCGGAAACTTCGTGAAGATCGTCCCGGTTCGTGAGGGCCGCGAATCCGCCATCCCGACGGGGACCCGGGCAGGCGACGAGCTGGTGACGCGGATCCTGCCGCTGCGCTACGCCGACGCGACCGCCGTCGTGCCGGTGGTGCAGCCGATCGTCTCGAAGGACGGCGTGCTCGCGGCCTACGCGCCGACGAACCGCCTCGTGGTCGTCGACTCCGCGTCGAACGTCGACCGCATCGCCGCGGTCCTGCGCGATCTCGACGTGCCGTCCGGCAGCGACCGGGCGACCGCGTCGGTGCCGCTCCGCTTCGCCCCCGCCGACGAGCTGGCGGGACGGCTTCGCCAGGCGCTGTCGTCCGAGACGCCGAAGGGTGGCGCGCTCCGCGTCGTGCCCGAGACGCGGACCAACAGCCTGCTGCTCGACGGCTCGCCCAGCGACGTGGCGCGCGCGCGCAGCCTCGCAGCACGGCTCGACGTCTCGATGCCGGGCGCGTCGCAGCTCCACGTCTATCGCCTGCGCTACGCGCAAGCCGAGAGCCTGGTGCGCGTGATCTCCCAGCTGCTCGGACTGCCGCCCCCGCCGCCACCGCCGGCGAAGGAGCGCGGCAGCTCGATCATGCGCAGCAGCATGCGAGACGAGGCCAACCAGGCGCCCGTCGGCTACGACGGCGGGATGGGCGAGCCGCCGCCAGCGCCCGCACCTCCGCCGCAGCCGCAGCCGGTCAGCACCGGGACCGGCGCGGCCATTCCGCTCGAGGCTCCCGTGCGCATCACGGCCGACCCCGCCACCAACACGCTCGTCGTGAGCGCCACGTCGGCGGACTGGGAGACGTTGCGCGGCGTGATCGGCGATCTCGACGTGCGCCGCCGGCAGGTCTTCGTCGAGGCCATCATCCTGGAGGCGACCACCGACAAGCTGCGCTCGCTCGGGATCGAGCTGCAGGGCGCAGCGTCCCTCGGCGGGTCGACCGTCGGCTTCGGCCAGGTGAACCTCTCGGCGCTCGGCACGGCGGTGAGCAATCCGACGTCGCTGCCCGGGCTCATCTTCGCGGCGGCCAGCAACCAGACCGTGACCCTGCCGAGCGGCCAGCAGGTGCCGGCATACACCGTGCTGCTCAGCGCGCTCGAGACGCAGAGCGACATCGACGTGCTGTCCGCTCCCAACATGGTCACCACCGACAACGAGGAGGCCGAGATCGTCGTCGGCCGCAACGTGCCCTTCGTCGCCAGCCGCGCGACCAGCTCGTCCAACCTGTCGAACCTCTTCACCACCATCGAACGCCGCGACGTCGGCATCACGCTGCGGCTCACGCCCCGCATCACGGCGGACGACTTCGTGCACCTGACGCTCTTCGAGGAGGTGTCGGACATCGACCCGATCCCGAACCCGGCGATCGGCGACCCGAACCAGGTGGGACCGACCACGACGATCCGCTCGTCGAGCACGGTCGTGGGCGCGCGCGACCGGCAGACGGTGGTCATCGGCGGCCTGCTGGCCGATACGGTGCGGATCGCCGAGCGCGGCGTTCCGTTCCTGAAGGACGTGCCCGTGCTCGGCAATCTCTTCAAGCACGACGACACCGAGCGCGTGAAGACCAACCTGCTCGTCTTCCTGACGCCGCACGTGATCTCGACCGACCGCCAGATGGCCGACAACTCGCTCCGCGAGCGCGAGCGCATGCCGTCGCGGATGCGCCGGAGCCCCGTGTTGCGTGGCCGGTCGTGGGAGACTCCTGCGGGGGAGGCGCCGAACGGATGACCTCCGCCCGCGAGGCCGCGGTGGCGTGCGGCCTCCCGTTCGCCGAGGTGCCGCCACGGCTGCCGCCTCGCGAGCTGCTCGCCTCCCTGCCGATGCAGTACGCGCGCCGTCACCTCGTGCTGCCGCTCGGACGCGGCCCCGACACGCTCGAGGTGGCGCTGGCCGATCCGACGGCCCTCGCGCCGCTCGACGATCTCCGTCTGCTGTACGGGCTCCGCATCCAGCCGGTCGTCGTCCCGGCGAACGCGCTCCGCGAGGCGATCGCGCGGGCGTACGACGCCGCCGCGGCGGCGGCGTCCGAGGACGGCTCGACGCTCGGCGCGCGGCTGGAGCTCGACGCCACGGCACTCGACGACGCGGAGCCGCCCGATCTGCTGGAGGCCGGCGAGGACGCGCCCGCGATTCGCCTCGTGAACGCGGTCCTCTACGAGGCGGTGCGCGCCAGCGCCAGCGACGTCCACGTCGAGCCGTTCGAGCGCAGCGTGGCGGTGCGGCTGCGCGTGGACGGCGTCCTGCAGGATCTGCTCGCTCCGCCGCTCAGCATGCATGCCGCGCTCGTGTCGCGCGTGAAGATCATGGCCGGTCTCGACATCGCGGAGCGCCGGCTGCCGCACGACGGCCGCATCGCGCTGCGCGTCGGCGGCCGCGACGTCGACGTCCGCGTCTCGATCGTTCCGACGGCCGCGGGCGAGCGCATGGTGCTCCGGCTGCTCGACCGCGCCAGCGTGCTGCGGGACGTCGCGGAGCTGGGCCTCACGGCGACGACCACGGGCGGTCTCGAGACGCTCCTCGCGCGCAGCCACGGCCTGCTCCTCGTCACCGGACCGACGGGCAGCGGCAAGACCACCACGCTCTATGCGCTGCTCCGCCGCCTGGCCACCGGCGAGCGCAACATCATGACCATCGAGGACCCCATCGAGTACCAGCTGCGCGGCATCGGCCAGCTGCAGGTGGCGCCGCGCATCGGCCTCACGTTCGCGGCGGGGTTGCGCTCGATCCTGCGCCAGGACCCCGACGTCATCCTGGTGGGAGAGATCCGCGATCGCGAGACCATGGAGATCGCGCTGCAGGCCGCGCTCACCGGCCACCTCGTGCTGGCGACGCTGCACACCAACGATGCCTGCAGCACGCTCACCCGGCTGCTCGACATGGGCGCCGAGCCCTATCTCATCGCGTCCTCCATCGCGGGCGTGCTGGCGCAGCGGCTGGTGCGCCGCGTGTGCGGCGACTGCGCGGGTGGCGGGTGCGCGCGCTGCCGGCAGAGCGGCTTCAGCGGTCGGACCGGCATCCACGAGCTGCTGATCCTCGACGACGAGGCGCGCGCACTGGTGATGGCCCGTACCGACGCGGCCACGCTGCGCCGCCATGCGCCGAGCGCCGGGATGACGTCGCTGCGCGACGACGGCTTCGCCAAGGCCGCGGCGGGGATCACCACCGAGGCCGAGGTGCTCCGCGTCACGCGCGACGACGAGAGCTGACCGTGCCGCTCTACGCGTATCGCGCGCTCACCGCCGCCGGACGCGCCTGCGCCGGCGTGGTCGACGCGGACAGCCAGCACGCCGCGTGGGAGGAGCTGCGTGCGCGCGGGGTGTACCCCACCACGCTGCGCGAGGACGCCGGCGCGCCGGGCGAGCGCCGGCGGGGAACGCCGGCCGCCGAGCTGGCGGCGATCACCCGCCAGCTCGCGTTGCTCGTCGCGGCGGGCGTGCCCGTCGCCGAGGCGCTCGAGGCCACCGCCGACGCCACCCAGCACCCACCGCTCCTGCGCGCGCTCACGCGGGTCCGGGCCGCCGTGCGCGAGGGCCGTCCGCTGGCGGACGCGCTCGGCGACGCGCCGGACGTCTTCCCGTCGCTGTACCGCGAGCTGGTCCGCGCCAGCGAGGCCGCCGGCGCGCTCGCCCCGGTTCTCACCCGGCTGGCGGCGTACCTCGAGCGATCGGCCGCGCTCCGCGCCCGGCTGCGTGCCGCGCTCACCTACCCCGCCACGATGGCCCTCGCGGTCGTCGCCGTCCTGCTCTTCCTGCTCGCCTGGGTCCTGCCGCAGATGGCGCGGCTCTTCGCCGAGACGGGCGCTCCCCTCCCCCTCCCGACGCGGATCCTGCTCGCCGGCGGCACGTTCGTGGCTCGCACCTGGTGGCTCTGGCTGCTGGCGGTGCTCGGCGCGGTGTTCGGGCTGCGCGCGTGGCTCGCGACGCCCGCCGGGCGCGCGCGCGCCGACGGCCTGCTTCTGGGCCTGCCGCTGATCGGTCGAGTCGCGACCGCCGCCGGGCTCGCTCGCGTGGCGCACACGCTGTCGACCCTGCTCGCCGGCGGCGTCCGCCTCGAGACGGCGCTCGACCTGGCCGGCGCGACCGCCGGCAACGTCCGCATCGCGGAGGCCCTGGCCGGGGCGCGCGAGGCGGTCAGGCAGGGACAGCCGCTGGCGCCCTCGCTGCGCGCGAGCGGCCTGGTGCCGGCGCCGCTGATCCGACTCGTCGCCACCGGCGAGCGCAGCGGCGGCCTCGCCGACGCGCTCGCGCACGCGGCGACGCATCTCGACGCGGAGGTCGAGCGCGATGTCGCGGCAGCGACGGCGCTCGCCGAGCCGGTGCTGGTGCTCATCATGGGCGCCGCCGTGCTCCTGCTGGTCCTCTCCGTCCTGCTGCCGCTGGTGCAGTTCGATCCGCTGGCCGCGTCATGAGCCGCCGGCGCCGCACCGGATTCACGTTGCTCGAGATGACGCTCGTGCTGCTGCTGATCGGACTGCTCGCCACGCTCGTGGTGCCGCGCGTGCTCGGCCGGACGGCGGAGGCGCGGCGCGTCCGTGCCGCCGCCGACCTGCAGATCCTCGCCCAGGCCCTCGAGGGCTACCGGCTCGACGCCGGCATCTACCCGACGACCGGACAGGGGCTCGACGCGCTGGTGCGGCAACCGACCTTGCCGCCCCAGCCGCCGCGCTGGCGGCCCGACGGCTACCTGCCGAGCCTGCCGCGCGATCCCTGGGACCACGCCTACCAGTACGCGTGCGGCGACGGCCGGCACTTCACCCTCCGATCCCTCGGCGCCGACGGCGCGCCGGGTGGCGATGGCGAGGCGGCCGACGTGGACGTCGATGCGCCTTGAACCGTCACCGGACCGCGGCTTCACGCTGCTCGAGACCCTGCTCGCGCTCGCCATCGGCGGGCTCGTGCTCACCGCCGCCTACGGCGCGGTCGTCCGCGCCGCCGCGGCGCGCGACGGCGCCACGCGGCGCACGGCGGGCGTCGCCCGCGCCCGCCTCGCGCTCCTCGAGATGGCGCACACGATCGAGTCCGCGACGCGGCGCCCGTTCGGCGCGGATGCGGGCGAGCTGCGGATCGCGCTGGTCGATCCGGAGCCTCGCCTCGTGCGCTTCGCGCTCGACGGCTCCAGGCTCCTCGAGCAGCGCACCAATCCGTTCGCCACCGCGAACGCCGACCCGGGCCCGTCGCGGGTCCTGCTCGACGGGGTCCAGGCATTCACCGTGCGCTGCTTCGACGACGGCGCCTGGAGCGACGGCTGCCGCGGAACGGAGGCGCCGCGCGCCGTCGAGCTGACGATCCGCGTGGCCGACGGCGAGGAGCTGCACACGCGCGTCGTGCTGGCGCTCGGCGGGGGGAGCTGAGGGCGCACGTGCGGCTGGTCGCGATCGAGCTGGCAGAGCGGGAGCTGCGCATCGCCTGGGGCGAGCGCGGCATCGGCGCGACGCGACTCGTCGCCGTCGAGCGCGTGATGCTCGATGCCGGCGCGGAGCCGCTCCGCGCGGCGCTCGCCGGAGTCGCGGCGGCGCGGCCCGCGATGGTCCTCACGACACTGCCGCTGGCGCTCTGCACCCACCGGCTGCTCCACCTGCCGTTCCGCGACCGCGCGCGGCTCGCGCGCACGGCGCCGCTCGAGCTGCTCGGACAGGTCCCGGTGGCGCCAGACGATCTCGTGGTGGCGACCCGGTCGACCGGGCACACCGGCGGCGGCGCCGAGGTGCTGGCCGCCGCCGCGCGGCGCGCCGACCTCGCCGCCCGCACGGCGGCGCTCGCCGAGGCGGGCCTGACGGTCGGCGCGAATCGACCTGGCTCCCCTTCCCGCGCTCGCGCTCGTCCCCGGCGAGCTCGCCACCGTGGCGCTCGTGATCGCCGACGGGACGAGCTCCGCCGTCGTCGTGCGTCGCGATGGACGCATCGCCGGCCTCCGCGCCCTGGCAGCGGACGCGCACGATCCCCGTGCGCTGGCCGGGGAGATCGGCTGGACCCTGCGCGCGCTCGGGCACTCCGGCCCCACGCAGTGCGCGGGGCCCGACGCCGCGCGTCTCCAGGCCGCGCTGGCGACGGCGCTCGATGCCCCCGTGGACCTGCTGGCGCCCCCGGCCGCGCTCGCCGCCGCCGGCAGCGCCGAGGACCTCGCGGCGTGCGCCGTGCCGGTCGGACAGATCCTCGGCGAGGGGCGTCGAGCCGCGGCCGGCGTCACGTTCGTCGGCGACGTCGACGATGCCCCGCGACGATGGCGGCGCCCGGCCGCGCTCGCCGCGGCCGCGTTGCTGCTCGGACTGGTCGACGTCGCCCTGGTGCGCGGAGCGCTGGTCCGGCGGGAGGCCGCGCTCGCGCGCGCGACCGACGAGGTGGCCGCCGCCGCGCTGCCCGGCACGCCGGTCCATGCGGCGCGCGCCCAGCTCGAGGAAGCGGTCGCCGCGCGCCGCCGCCTGCGGCCGGCCGGTGACGTGCCGGTGCTCGAGGTGCTCCGCGAGCTGAGCGCGCGCGTCCCGGACGCGCTCCGGCTCGACCTCGACGAGCTGGTCATCGAGCCCGACGTCGTCCGTCTGCACGGTCAGGCGGAGAGCTTCGACGCGGTGGAGGGCCTGCGCGCCGCGCTCGCCGCGTCGCCGATGATGCGCGAGGTGGTGGCCGACGAGACGCGCACCACCGTGGACGGGAAGCGCGTGGAGTTCCGGCTGCGAGCCGTGCGGCGCACGGCCGTGGGAGCGCCGTCATGATCGAGCCGCTCCGCATCTGGCTCGCCTCGAGAGCGCCGCGCGAGCGGGTGCTCCTCGCGGTCGTCGCGGGAGCCGGCCTGCTCGCGTGCGTGCTCGCAGCCGCGCTCGCCATCCACGCCGATCTCGCCGCACTCGAGGAGCGCGTGGCCAGCCACGAGCACGAGCTGATCGCGCTGCGGCGTCTGGCATCCAACCTCGGCCCGACGCCCGCTCCCGCGCCGGCGGGCAGCCCGTCGCTGGTGACCCGGCTCGAGACCGCGGCCGAGGCGGTGGTCGGCCGCCCGCGCATCGCCGCCATGACGCCCACCAGCACGTCGCTTCCCGAAGGGCTGCGCGAGGAGCGGGTCGCACTCCGCCTCGCCGGCGCCTCGCTCGCGGAGCTGGTCCGCTTGCTGCACGGACTCGGCAGCGCCGATCCGCCCATCGAGGTCGCCCGCCTCGAGCTGCGCAAGCATCCCGACGACCCGCGCCACTTCGACGCCACGGTCGAGGTGGCTCGCGTCGTCCCGGAGGCGCGCCCGTGATGCGCACCGTGCTGAAGGGCGCCGCGGCGGTGGCGGTGCTCTTCGCCGTCGTCCTCTCCCTCACCTTCCCCACCGACGACCTGGTGCGATGGGTGCTGGCCCGCGTGCCGGTCCCCGAGGGATACCTGCTCACCTTCCAGCGCGCACATCTGCGGCCATGGGGGCTCGTGCTGGACGACGCCGCGTACCGTCACGGCGACGGCAAGCCGGTGGTCGAGACGCAGTGGCTCCGGCTCCGCCCGTCGTGGACCGCGTTCTGGAGCGATCGGCTGGGGCGCCCGTGGCACGTCGCCGCCGGTGTCTTCGGTGGCACGGTCGAGGGGCGGATCGCGGTCGAGCCCGCGGCGCAGCTCGTCGACGTCTCGTGGACCGACGTCGACGTCGCGGGGCTGCTGGCGGCGATCCAGCGCGAGGGCCTGCTCACCGGCCGTTCGACGGGCCACGCGACGCTGCGGCTCCCGGTGTCCGATCCGGCGAGCGGCGAGGGCGACTTCACGCTCCGCTCCGCCGTCTGGCAGCCGCCGCTCGCGGCGCTGGAGGAGGTGCCGATTCACGCCGACAAGGCCACCGCGCGCTGGACGCTCGCGGACGGTCGCGTGCAGCTGTCGAGCTTCGACATGCAGGGCGAGGAGGTGGACCTGACGGTGAACGGCACCCTCCGCCTGGCGCAGGCGATCGGGAGCAGCACGATCGACGTCCGCATGACGATCACGCCGCTGCCTGGCAGTCCGCCAGAGCTGCGCCGGCTGCTCGACGGGTTGCCGAAGCGGCCGGACGGCGTGCACGACTTCCTCGTGACCGGCACGATCGATGCCCCGCACGTCTCCCCACCGTAGCCGGGCGGGCTTCGGCCTGCTCGAGACGCTGATCGCGGTCGCGGTCGTCGCGACCGGCGTCACGGCGGTGCAGCGGCTGGTGACCCGGAGCGTCGCCACGCTCGGCGAGGACCTCCGCCTGACCCGCGGCATGCTCGCGGCGCAGGCGCTGCTGGCCGACGCCGAGCTCGCTCCGCCCGAGCCCGGTCAGAGCGCCGGCACCACGGCCGACGGGCTGCGCTTCGAGCGCGAGGTCGCGCGCACGCCTCACCCCGCGCTGCGCGAGATCCGCGTCCGCGTGTGGCCCGACGCGGGCGCCGCGCCGTGCGAGCTGTGGGAGGTGATCCACGTCCCGCCGGCGTGAGCGCGGCGTCGTGCTGCTCGGCGCCGTGGCGGCGCTGGGTGCGCTCGCCCTGGTGGCGACCACGCTCGCGACCACGGCCGCGGTGGACCGCCGCCGCACCGCCGACGCGCTCGAATCGCTGCAGGCCGACGCGCTCGCCCGCTCGGCGGTGGTCACCGCCGCGGTGCTGCTGGGCGAGCAGGCGAAGCTCGACGAGCCGGACACGGCGCGCTCGGCGTGGGCCCGACCGGTCGCCCGCCAGCAGATCGGCCCGGGCTGGGTCGAGGTGACCGTCGAGGACGAGGCGCGCCGGCTCGACCTGAACGCCCCGGGCATCGAGGTGCCGCTCGGTCGCCTGCTCCGCCGCCTCGGGCTGGACCAGGGTGTCGCCGACGCGCTCGCCGACTGGACGGATCGCGACGACGTCGAGCGGCCGCACGGCGCGGAGCGGGACTGGTATCGCCGCCACGTGCCGCCCCTCGTGCCGCCGAACGGCCCGCTCGGCAGCGTCGGCGAGCTCGCCTTTCTCCGCGGCGCCGACGCGCGCACCGTCGAGCGCCTGCGCCCGTTCGTCACGGTCTCCGGCGAGCCGCGGCTCAATCCGAACACCGCGCCGCCCGAGGTGCTCGAGGCCTGGCTCGACGATCCGCAGCGCGCCGGCGACATCCTCGCGCAGCGCGCGCAGGGCGTCGTCACCTGCGACGACCTTCCGCCCTGCACCACGCGCGGGCAGCACTACCTCGTGCGGGCGACGGTCGGCGTCGGGCGGGTGCGCCGACGCGTCGAGGCGATCGTGTGGCCGTCGGGCAGCGAGCCGCGCGTCACCGGCTGGCGGCAGCTCGAGCCGTGAGCCGCGCCGCTAGACGCCGCGCAGCGCCGGCAGGCCGAAGCGCTCGCGCAGCACGCGGAGCAGCGCCGCGTTGTCCGAGTGTCCCGTACGCCGTGCGACGATGCGGCCCCGGATGGGACGGCCGAGCAGGTAGAAGTCGCCCATGATGTCGAGGATCTTGTGGCGCACGAACTCGTCCGGGAAGCGCAGCGGGGCGTTCACCACACCCTCGTCACCGACCAGGATGAAGTTGTTCAGGCGCCCGCCGTTGGCGAGCCCCATCTGCTCGAGCGTCTCGATCTCCTTGACGAAGCCGAACGTGCGGGCGGGCGCGATCTCGTCCCGGAACGCGTCCGGCGAGCTCAGCCGGAACTCGTACTCCTGCCGGCCGACGGGCGGCGGGTACTCGAGCGTGTAGTGCACCTCGAAGTGCGGCGCGGGCTCGATGCTGATGCCCTTGTCCGCCGGATCGTCGCCGCCCACGGCGTAGCGGCGGTCGATCACCAGCTCGTCGACGGTCTCGCGCTGCTCGACCACCCCGCACTCGGCGAGCAGCGCGCACAGCTCGGCCGCCGAGCCGTCGAGCGCCGGCACCTCGGCGTGCATCTTCACCAGCAGGTTGGTGACCCCGTGCGCGTGCAGCGTGGCCATCAGGTGCTCGACGGTCTTGGCGACCATGCCGCCGCGCACCAGCGTCGTGGCATAGCCGGTCGACGCCACGTGATCGATGAGCGCCGGCACGGTCTCGCCGCTGGCGATGCTCTCGAAGACGATGCCGCTCCCCGGGGGCAAGGGCTGGAGGATCAGACCCGTGCGCACGCCGGAGTGGAGCCCCTGGCCGTTCACCACCATGCTGCGCCCGACCGTGCGCTGCGGGAGGCGGCGCGCCGGCATCGCGTCCGGCGCGGCGGTCGTCCCGCCGATCGGCTCCGCCTGCCGGTCCGGCATGCGCTCGTCGAGCGCCCGGCCGACCACGCGGAGCAGGGCGTCGAGCGGAAACGGCTTCTCGAGGAAGTCGAAGGCGCCGTCGCGGATGACACGCACCGCGGTCTCGATGGTGCCGTGTCCCGAGATCACGATGATCGGCACGCGCGGTGCCTGCGTGCGCATGCGCTGCACCAGCTCGATGCCGTCGACCTCCGGCATCCAGATGTCGACGATCGCGAGGCGCGGCTTCCGGTGCGCGAGCACCTCGAGCGCGGCGCGGCCGTTCTCGGCCTCGAGCACGTCGAACCCCTCGTCGGACAGCACCCCGCGCAGCGTGTTCCGGATCTGCGCCTCGTCATCCACCACCAGGATCGTTTCCGCCATGTGCCGCCCTCCTCAGGAACCGTACGCGCCCAGGCGTGCCCGGGCGACGAGATGCGCCGGTCGGCTCCGGACCGGGAACTCCAGAACGAATCGCGTGCCCCACGGTGGGTTCTCGCGAACACGGATGAAGCCCTTGTGGTCCGCGACGATCGCCGAGACGATCGCCAGGCCGAGTCCCGTGCCCTCGGGCTTCGTGGAGAAGTAGGGCTCGAAGACGCGCGCGCGCGTCTCGGGCGTCATGCCCACGCCGTCGTCGGCGATCTCGAGCCGGATCACACCGAGGCGCGGATCCCAGCGCGTGCGGACCTCGACGCGCCGGCGCTCGTCGGCCTGCGTCGCGGGCCGCGCGGCGCAGGCCGCCACCGCGTTGTCGAGGATGTTGACCACGGCGCGCTTCATGCCCTCGCGGTCGAGCTCGAGCAGCGGCAGGTCGGACTCCTCCTCGAACGAGAAGTCGATCTCACGATGCGCCTGGCGGAAGAGCACCAGCACCTCCTCGACGACGCGGTTCAGGTCGTGGGGCCGGTGCTCGGCCTGCGGCAGCCGCGCGAAGGTGGAGAACTCGTTCACCAGGGTCTTGAGGCTCTCGACCTGCTGGATGATGGTGCGCGTGCATTCGTCGAAGACCGCGCCGTCCTGCCGGAGCTGATTGCCGAACCGGCGGCGCAGCCGCTGTGCCGCAAGCTGGATCGGCGTGAGCGGATTCTTGATCTCGTGCGCGATGCGCCGCGCGACCTCGCGCCAGGCCTCCATGCGCTCGACGCGCAGGAGGTGGGTCACGTCCTCCAGGAAGAGCAGCACGCCCTGCGTGTTGGCCGCCTCGTCGCGCAGCGCCGTCCCGGTGATCAGCACGGTCACCTCGGCGCCGTCGGGGCGGGCGAGCGTGAACTGGTTCTCGAGCGTGCCCTCGCCCGCGACGAGGCTCGCGAGCGCCGGCCGCAGCTCGGCGTGGGCGTCGCCGGCGAAGAGGTGGATCAGCGGCCTGCCGACGGCCGTGGCCGCATCGACGCCCAGCAGATCCGCGGCCGCGCGGTTCACCGTGGTGACGCGGCCGCGTGGATCCGCCGAGACGACGCCGGCGGCGATGTTCGCGAGCACGATCTCCAGATCGCGCCGGCGCACGTCCAGCTCCGTGCGGCTGGTCTTCAGATCGGCGGTCATGTGGTTGAACGCGGTCACCAGCGTGCCGATCTCGTCGTCCCCCTGACCCGGGATGCGCTGGTCGAGGTCGCCCTGCGCGACGGCGCGCGTGCCCTCCGCCAGACGCTGGATCGGCACCGTGATGCCGCGCGCGACGTAGAAGCCCACCCAGGTGGCGGAGAAGAGGATGACGATCGTCACCAGGATCAGGGTGATGGTGTACGCCGTGCGGATGGGCTTCCGCTGCACCTTCAGCCGGAGGTACTCGCCGAAGGACCGATCGATCTCCTCGCGGCGCTTGACGACGCTGTTCGGCACGTAGGAATCGGCGACGACGACCCCGAGGACGCGGCCGTCGCTCAGGATGGGTGCCGCCGCACGGATCACGTCGGCCTCGCCGACGGCATCGACGGTGGTCGATTCGGTGCCGGCAGCCGCCTTGCGCACCAGATCGGACCACGGGTCGACGGCGACGCGGCCGGTGAGGTCCGGGCCCCGGGAGCGGCCGATCGACTGTCCGTCGGCGAAGACCTCGATGAAGTCGAGCTGGTACTCGTTGCGACGCTCGCCAAGAAACGTCTTCAACGCCGCTCTCTTGTCGTTCTTGAGCAGGCCGTCCTGCGCAAGCTCCTTGGCGGCTTCGCGCGCGAAGCCCAGCGAGGTGACCGCGAGGTCCTCGTAGTAGGCGTGCGCCACGTCGAGCGACCCCTCGAGCGCTCGCTCGACCTGGCCGTCGAACCAGCCCTCGATCGAGTTGCTGAGGAACACGTGGGCGACGAGGAAGAGCATCGTCGCCGGGAGCAGCGCGATCCCGACGAATGCGACCACCAGCCGGGTGCGCAGATGCGAACCCATGATGCGGCGCCGGCGGTCGAGGATCAGCTTCACGATGTTGCGACCGACCAGGAACACCAGCAGGGCGAGCAGGATCAGATTCAGGTCGATCAGCAGAACGAGTACGGCGTCGGTACCGAGCGACCCGCCGGAGAACTGCGGGAGCCGGGTCTCGAACAGGGCGAACGCCACCACCGCGAAGGCGGTGAGCAGGATGATGAGTCCTTCGCGGCGCCGCCGGCGGACGTCAGCCGCCTGTGCGGCCATGGCCGCTGGCTCCTCCCGATCCCGCATCAGCGGCCGGATGATAGGGAGCCGAGGGGGGAAGGCAAGGCGCGATCCCTGACCTAAGTGCCTGAGATTACTGCCTTGTGGGTTTATCGACGAAAGAAAACGTTCACCACGATCGTCAGGATGATGCTGATCACGAGCGACGTGACGAGCGGAAAGTACAGCGTGACGTGCTCTCGCTGCACCACGATGTCGCCGGGGAGGCGCCCGAGCCAGGGCAGCCGGGGCAGGAAGAGCAGCGCGACCCCGGCCGCGATGGCCACGACCCCGAGGAGGATCAGCAGCCTGCCCACGCCGTCCACCAGCCACGCCTTGCCACCGCTCGCGGGGCGCGGCAAGCGGGACGCTGTAACCGTTCGCGGGCGCCGGACGTGGATGGAGCAGCACACCGACTCGAAGGAGGGTCTCATGCAGCGCGCGTCCGGTGACGATTCGATCGTGGTGGTGGGAGGCGGCCTCGCGGGGCTGGCCGCGGCGGCCCTGCTGGCCCGCGACGGCGGCCAGGTGACGCTGCTCGAGCGCGCGGCCGAGCTCGGCGGCCGCGCGCAGACGACGCACGCCGGCGGGTTCCACCTGAATCTCGGGCCGCACGCCCTCTATCGCGGCGGCGAGGGCGTCCGCGTCCTGACCGATCTGGGTGTGAGCCACCCGGGCGGCATCCCGAAGGCGTCGGGGGGCTGCGCCCTCGACCACGGGCGCGTCGACGTGCTGCCGGGCGGCTTCGTGTCCCTGCTCACGACGGGCCTCTTCGGGCTCTCCGGCAAGCTCGAGACCGCGTCGTTGCTCTCGAGCGTCGGACGGATCGACGCCGCCGCGCTCGACCGCACGACGGTCCGCGCGTGGACCTCGGCGCGCGTGCGACATCCGGACGTCCGGCGGCTGCTGGAGGCGCTCGCGCGTCTGGCCACCTACGCCAACGCCCCGGAGACGATGAGCGCCGGCCTCGCCGTCCGCCAGCTCCAGCTCGCGGTCGCGAGCAACGTGCGCTACCTCGACGGCGGCTGGCAGACGCTGGTCGACGGCCTGCGCGCCTGCGCCGAATCGCACGGCGCGCACCTGCGCGTCTCGGCCGCGGTGACGGCCGTCGAGCGTGCCGCGGACGGTCGCGTCACCGGCGTGCGCCTGCGCGACGAGCGCGTCGTGCCGGCGCGCGCCGTCGTCCTCGCCCTCGATGCACCCGCGGCCAGCGCGCTGCTTCCCGATGGCCCGGCGCGGCGCTACGCGGCCTCGGCCACGCCCGTGCGCGCCGCGTGCCTGGACGTCGCGCTCGCGCGCCTGCCCCGGCCGCGGGTGACGTTCGCACTCGGCATCGACGAGCCCACGTACTACTCCGTCCACTCCGCGGTGGCGCGGCTCGCGCCGGAGGGCGGCGCGATGATTCACGTCGCGCGTTACCTCGACGACGCCACCCCCGAGCCGAAGGCGATCGAGCGCCAGCTCGAGCGCGTGCTCGACCAGCTGCAGCCGGGCTGGCGCGAGGTCGTGATCGAGCGGCGCTTCCTGCCCCACATGGTGGCGGCGAGCGCGCTGGCCACGGCGGCCGACGGCGGTCTCGCCGGCCGGCCCGGTCCGCAGGTTCCCGAGGCGCCGGGCCTGTACCTCGCCGGCGACTGGGTCGGACCGGAAGGCTGGCTCGCCGACGCGTCGCTGGCGAGCGCCCGCCACGCGGCGGCGCTCGTGCGGGAGCACGCGCGGGATCGGGACGCCGCGGCCGCGTGAGCATGACCGCCGCGCCCGCCCGCTCGCTCGTGCTCGGTGGCGAGCTCCAGGCTCACGAGCGGCTGCTGTGGAACCTCTGCTACCGCATGACCGGCGTCGCGGCAGACGCCGACGACCTGGTGCAGGAGACGTTCCTGCGCGCGATCGAGCGGCCCCCGCCCGACACCGGCAGCGCGCTGCGGCCGTGGCTCGTCCGGGTGGCCATGAACCTGGCGCGCGATCAGCTCCGCAGGCGACGGCGGCGCGCCTGGATCGGCCCCTGGCTGCCGTCGCCGGTCGAGACCGGCGTCGCGGCGTTCGAGCCGCCGGCGAGCGAGGGACGCTACGATCTGCTGGAGAGCTGCACGTTCGCGTTCCTGCTGGCGCTGGAAGCGCTCACGCCACAGCAGCGCGCCGTGCTCCTGCTGCGCGAGGTCTTCGACTACTCGGTCGCCGAGACCGCCACCGCGCTCGACCTGAGTGCGGCGAACGTCAAGACCACGCACCATCGTGCCCGCCGCGCCATGACGCGATACGACGCCCACCGCCGGCCACCGACGCGCGATCTCCAGGAGACCACCCGCCACGCGCTCTCCCGGTTCATGGGCGCGCTCCTGCACGGAGACCCGGGGACGATCGAGGCGGTGCTCGCGCCCGACGTGACGACCCTCACCGACGGCGGCGGCGAGTTCCACGCCGCCCGCAAGCTGCTCGTCGGCCGCGACCGCGTGGGCCTCTTCTACCGCCGCCTGGCCGAGCAACGCGCGCCCGACCAGCGCATGGCGGTGTGCATGCTGAACGGGCTTCCCGCGCTGGTGTGCGACTTCGGATCGCTCAAGGCCGGCTACGCCCGGCGGGGCGTGATCCGGGTCGAGGTCGGCGACGATGGTCTCGTGCGCTGCGTGCACTCGGTGCTCGCCACGCGCAAGCTGACCGCCGTGCGCTTCCCCTGACCGGGCTCAGAGCAGCCGGCCCTGCGCGGGCGGATGCGCCGGCCGCCCGAAGTGCGCGCAGGCGCGCGGCGTCGCGACACGCCCGCGCGGCGTGCGCGCGACGAACCCCTCCTGGATGAGATAGGGCTCGTAGACGTCCTCGATGGTGCCGCGCTCCTCGCCGACGGCGGCGGCGAGCGTCTCGAGCCCGACCGGGCCGCCGTCGAACTTGTCGATGATGGCGAGGAGCAGCGCGCGGTCCATGCGGTCGAAGCCGGCGTCGTCGACGTCGAGGAGCGCGAGCGCGTCACGCGCGACGCTCACCGTGATGCGTCCCTCGGCGCGCACCTGCGCGAAGTCGCGCACCCGGCGCAGCAGCCGGTTCGCCACCCGCGGCGTGCCGCGCGAGCGGCGGGCGATCTCGGCGGCGCCCGCGGCGTCGAGCGGCACGTCGAGGATCCGCGCCGAGCGCGCGAGGATCTGCTCGAGCTGCGCCACACCGTAGAAGTCGAGGCGGAAGCTCGCGCCGAACCGGTCGCGCAGCGCCGACGTCAGCAGTCCCGCGCGCGTGGTCGCACCGATCAGGCAGAACGGCCGGAGCGGGAGCTTGATGGAGCGCGCCGTCGGTCCCTGCCCCACCACGAGGTCGAGCTGGAAATCCTCCATCGCGGGATAGAGCGTCTCCTCGACGACGTGCGGCAGGCGGTGGATCTCGTCGATGAAGAAGACCTGCCCGCGCTCGAGATTGGTGAGGATCGCCGCCAGGTCGCCAGGCCGCTCCAGGACCGGTCCGGCGGTGCCGCGCACGGTCGCGCCCAGCTCGGTCCCGATGACGTGCGCCAGCGACGTCTTCCCGAGTCCCGGCGGGCCGCAGAGGAGCACGTGATCGAGCACGTCGCCGCGCGCGCGCGCCGCCGCGATCTGCACGCGCAGGTTCTCGCGGACGTGATCCTGCCCGACGTACTCCTCGAGCGTGCGCGGACGGAGCGGCGCCTCGACGAGGAGGTCGTCCTCGAGCGGCTCGCCGACGACCGGGCTGCGTGGACGCTCGGCCATCGTCACCCGGCGAGGCCCTGGAGCGCCGCGCGGATCACCTCCTCGAGCGATTCACCGTTGCGCATCACGCGTTGCACGGCGCGCTCGGCCTCCGGACGCCGGTAGCCGAGGTTGACGAGTGCCGACACCGCCTCCTCCGACGCGCCCGAGAGCGGCGAGCGCGCCGGCTGCGCCGGGCCCACGGCGGCGGCGAGGGTCGCGGCGCCCTCGCGGCACTCGACCACGATCCGCTCGGCGAACCGCTTCCCGACTCCCGGAATGGTCTGCAGACGCCCCGCGTCGCCGGCCGCGACCACCGCGAGCAGCTCGGCGACGGGCATGCCCGAGAGGACGCCGAGGCTGGTCCGCGGACCGAGTCCCTTCACCTTGCGCAGGAGATGAAAGAGCGCCCGCTCGCGCGGTTCGGCGAAGCCGAACAGCTCGATCGCGTCCTCGCGCACCTCCGTGTGCACCAGGAGGCGGACCGTGGCGCCCGCCGGCGGCAGATCGCTGAAGGTCTGCAATGACACGTGCACCAGATATCCCACGCCGGCGACGTCGACGACCAGCCGGTCGGGACTCTTCTCGGCGAGGGTTCCGGCGAGGCTCGCGATCACGGCATGCCCCAGCGCGCGCGCGCGAAGACGGTCGGACGGCGAGCGGCGGAGCGCCACGCGCAGCGGCGCGTCCTGGAGGTGACAGAGCGCCAGCGCGAGCGCGTCGGCGGCGTCGGCCGGCGGGCGGCGGGCGAGGCCGAGCCGCAGCGTGACGCCGCGGCCGACCGCGTCCTTGTCGGCGCCGCCGTGTCCGACGGCGGCGAGCTTCACCGACGCCGGCGCGTACTCCTCGACGGCGATGCCGGCCGCGGCGATCGCGGCGAGCACCGCGCCGCGCACCTCGCCGATCCGGAACGCACTCTGGACGTTGCGCGCGACGAAGGCGCGCTCGAGGACCACGACCGACGGCGCCCAGGTGTCGATCAGCGCGAGGCACTCGGCGTGCAGCCGCGCGAGCCGGTCGGGGAGCGTCGTGGTGACGCCGAGCACGACGGTCCCGCTCGCCAGGTGCCGCAGGAGCGGCCCGGCGCTTTCCACCACCCCCCAGCCCGTCACACGTGTTCCGGGATCGATCCCGAGCGCCCGCACCCCACCTCCACCACCGACATTCCTCCAGCGGCCGTGCGAGCCGGCCGCTACGCCGACAGCCGCTCGAGCTCCTCCGCCGCGATGTCCATGTTCGACGACACGCGCTGCACGTCGTCGTGATCCTCGAGCGTCTCCAGCAAGCGCACCATCTGCTCCGCCTGCTTGCCGCTGATCGACGTGGTCGACGACGGCATCATCGTCACCTCGGCGGACGCCGCGACGATCTTCGCCTGCTCGAGCGCGTCCTTCACGCCCTCGAGCTGCTCGGGCGCCGTCAGCACCTCCAGGATGTCTCCCGAGTCGGTCACGTCGTCGGCGCCGGCCTCCAGCGCCACCTCGATGACCTTGTCCTCGTCCGCCTGCGCGCGCTCGACGGTGATGAGGCCGCGCTTCGTGAACATCCAGGCGACGCTGCCCGTCGTCCCGAGATTGCCGCCGCACTTGTCGAGGACGTTGCGCAGCTCGGCCACCGTGCGATTCCGGTTGTCGGTGAGCACCTCGATCATCACCGCCACGCCGCCGGGACCGTAGCCCTCGTAGACGACCTCCTCGTAGTTGACGCCCTCGAGCTCGCCCGTGCCTTTCTTGATGGCCCGGTCGATCGTGTCGCCCGGCATGCTCTGGGCGCGCGCCGCGAGGACCGCGGTGCGGAGCCGCGGATTCGCCTTCACGTCACCTCCGCCGAGGCGGGCGGCGACCGTGATCTCCTTGATGAGCTTGGTGAAAGCCTTCCCGCGCTTGGCGTCCTTTGCGGCCTTCTTGTGCTTGATGGTGCTCCATTTGGAATGGCCAGACATCGAACGCCTCCGACGTCCCGGCGGCGCTACGGCACCGCGAACCCGGACGTGTCCGCGGGTTATCACATGGCCTGCGGACGGACAACCGCGAAGGGGTAGCCTTGACCTCACGGCGTCTTCTTCGATATGTGGCCACGCAATGCGGCGGGGATGGGTGGCGCTGCTGGGCATGGCGCTGGTCGTCGCGACCGGCTGTTCGCCGGTGCATCGGCCGAGAGTGACGGCCCAGGTCGCTCCCGCAACCGGTGATTCCCAGGAAGGCATCGCGTCGTGGTACGGCCCCGGGTTCCACGGCAAGCGCACGTCGAGCGGCGAGCGCTACGATCAGTACGATCTCACGGCCGCGCATCGCACGCTGCCGCTCGGAACCTGGGTGGTGGTCACGAACCGGCTGAACGGGCGCTCCGTCCGGGTGTACGTCAACGATCGTGGCCCCTACGTCGACGGTCGCTTGATCGACCTGTCGTACGGTGCCGCCCACGCGATCGGCATGGTCGGGTCGGGCACCGTCCCCGTTCGCATCGTCGTGCTCGGGTCCGAGCCTCCCTCGGAGCCGCAGTCCGTTCTCTTCGGCGAACGCTGAGCCGCCGGACCGGCGCGGTCCTGGGCGCGCTGCTGGCCGCAGCCGGGTGCGGACCCGGGAATCTCGTCCGCCACGGGCAGGTGAACGACGATCTCGTCGCCGCGGTCGCGGCGCGGCTGGAGGTGGCGCGCCACCTCCGGCTGAAGCATCCCGTGCCGACGCGCGCGCTCGGCCCCGCCGAGATCGCCGCGGCGGTCGACGCCGATCTGCAGCGCACCTTTCCCGCCGGCGATCGCGCGCGCACGGAGGCCACCTACGAGCTCGTCGGCCTCGTCCCGTCGGGCACCCGTCTCGAGCCCGCGATGGAGCGCATGCTGACCACGCAGCTCGCCGCCTTCTACGACCCGCACGGGAAGGTGCTGGTGATCGCGAAGCAGGCCGTGGGCGGGCGCGGCGCCGGGCTCCGTCTCTTCACGACGGTGACGGGGCGCGATCTGGTGGGCGAGCTGGTCCTGTCGCACGAGCTCACGCACGCGCTGCAGGACCAGTACTGGGGACTGCCGACGGCGTCGGAGCCCGCGACGGCGTCGAACACGGATCGCCTGCTCGCGCGCCGCGCGCTGCTCGAGGGTGATGCCACCTGGGCGTCCTTCGCCACCGTGTCGGGCGGCACCCTGGACGACGCGACCCGGGCACGCGTGCTGCGGCAGATGAACGGCCTCCCCGCGGAGCTCGCGAGCGCCCTCCCCGACGTGCCGTCGCTCCTCCGCGATGCCCTCGCGTTCCAGTACCAGGGCGGCACGATCTTCGTGGACCGGCTGCTCGCACGCGGCGGCTGGGACGCCGTGGACCGCGCGCAGGCCGACCCCCCGGTGTCGACGGAGCAGGTCCTCCATCCCGAGCGCTACCTTGCCAAGACGCGCGACGAGCCGACGGCGGTCGTCCTCCGGATACCCCCCGCGCTCGAGCAGGCGGGCTACCAGCTCGTGCTCGCCGATACCCTGGGCGAGCTCGTCATGCGGAGCCTCTTCGCCCGCGTGCTCCCGGCCGAGCAGGCGGCGCGGATCGCCGAGGGCTGGGACGGCGATCGGCTGGTGGCGTTCGCGCGCGGGACGGATCTGGTCGTCGCCTGGATGACGGCGTGGGACAGCGAGCGCGACGCCGTCGAGTTCGCCGGCGCCATCACGCAGGCGATCCCGGCCACGTCCGTCGAGCGCCGGGGCCGGCGCGTGCTGACGCTGCGCGGGCCGGCGCCACCGGGAACGGCCGCCCAGCTGTGGGCCGTGTCACGCCAGCCGGAAGCGGCCGCCGGCCTCGGCCACGACGACACCATCGCGCTCGAGCTTCGTCAGGTGAGCCAGCACGGTGAGCCCCGCGGCCCAGACGAGGCCGGGATGGAGATCGGCGTAGATGCGGGTCACGAGCGGGGGAATCTCGCGGGGCCCGTCCCGGAGCGCGTCCACGATCTGCCCTTCGCGCAGCAGGCGGTGTGCGAGGTACTGGTCCAGCAGCGCCTGCGGCTCCTCGACGGGCGGTCCGTGCCCGGGGAAGATCGTCGCGACGTCGAGCGCCCGGAGCCGGCGCAGTGAGCCGAGGTACGCGCCCATGTCGCCGTCGGGGGGTGCGATGATGGTCGTGCCCGTCGAGAGCACCGTGTCGCCGGTGAACAGCCATCGCCGCTCGGGCTCGTAGAGGCAGCAGTGCCCGGACTCGTGCCCCGGCGTGTGCACGACCACGAGCCGGCCGCCCGGCCAGGGAATCTCGTCGCCGTCGTCGAGCAGCGTCGCCGGCGCCAGCGGCCGGCCGGCGAGCGAGAAGCCGGCGCGGCTGCGGTGGACCGCGACGGGACGGTCGAGGTCGAGCGCGCCGCCGACGTGGTCGGGATGGATGTGCGTGAGGACCAGCCGTGCGACCGTGACGTCCTCGTCCGCGAGCCGGCGGCGGTTCTCCGCGTCGAGCGGCGCCACGTCGAGCTGGACCGCGTCGCGCGCGCCGAGGAGGTACTGGTTCGTCCCGGGACCCGTCATCAGCCCGGGGTTGGGCGCCAGCACCACGCGCAGGCCGGACGCGAGCTCCATCGTCACACCTCCGGCTCGCGCTCGAGCAGCTCGCGAGCGCGGCGCACGAGCGCCTGCTCGCTCGCGTAGCCGACCGCGGTCTCGGCGTCGGCGAGCGTGAACCAGCGCACGCTGTCGAGCTCGTCGTCGCGGTCGCCGAAGCGACCGCCGCGGTAGCGCAGGAGGAAGAACCGCACGCGCTTGAAGATGCGCAGCGGCTTGCCGTTCGCGTCGTGCCGCGCGTACCAGTACGTGACGTCGCCGAGCGTGTCCGCGACGGCCGACTTGAGGCCGGTCTCCTCGCGCACCTCGCGCAGCGCGGCGTCCACCATGCTCTCCCCTTCCTCCACGTGTCCCTTGGGGATGCTCCACACCATCGGCCCGTCGTCGGATCGCCGCCGGCCGCCGAGACACACCACCCAGCGACCGACCGAGCGCCGGTAGACCAGGCCGCCGGACGACAGCTCGCGCGTCACGGGCGGCCGGGTGGCCGGCGCCTTCAATCGTCGCGGACGGTCGCTCCGGCGAGCCATGCGAGGTAGTCCTCCGATCCGGCGGTCACCGGCAGCGCCAGGACCTCGGGCACGTCGTACGAGTGGAGGGCGCGCACGCGCGCCTCGAGCGCGGCCAGGTCCGCCGCGCGCGCCTTGATGATCAGCAGCCGTTCCTCCGCTTCCTCGACGGCGTCCTGCCACCGGTAGATCGAGCGGATCGGTCCTACCACGTTGACGCAGCCCGCGAGCTGCTCCGTGACGAGCGCACGGCCGATCCGCTGCGCTTCCTCCGCGCTTCCGGCCGTGACGAGCACGACGACGAATTCACCCGCTGCGCTCATCGCACGTGCGCCCGTGGCGCGTCACCGCTGCGCGTCGGCCGCGCGCGGGCGAGGATCTCGTCGTAGTCGAGCGCCCCTTCCGGCTGCCGGCCGACCGGGTGGGCGCGCCGGCCCGCGAGGCGCGCGCGCAGGCGCGCCAACCACGCCCCGCGCGGCAGCGCCGGCAGCAGCCCTTCGTCCCGCACCGCCGCCGTCAGCCGGTGGGTGACCTGCGCGGGAATCAGGCCGCGTCGAACCAGGTCGGCGAGGGAGTTCTCCAGCCGTCGCTGCATGTATCCCGCGCGGGCCAGCCCGCCGGCGACGGCGGCCAGGTCGATCGGATCGAGCCAGCCGTCGGCCGCGAGCACGAGCGCGGTCTGGAAGTAGTTGAAGGCCGGGATCAGGCGCCGGCCGAAGAGCCGGAACGACGCCGGCGGCGAGCGGCGCTCGAGGTTGATGAAGATGCGCTCGACGCCTCCCGCGCCCGCGACCGTCTCGGCGAGGGCGCACACCTCCGGCACGACCTCGGCGTCGACCCCGACGCGCTGGAGGAGCGACTCGAGCGCGGCCGGCGTCAGCGCACCGTCCACGACGTCGGCGTAGATCGAGTACGTGAGCGCGTCCGATTCCCAGTCGTCGCCGAAGAGCAGCTCGCGGGTGGACGCGTCGCGCCCGCTGCGCCCGCGGAAGAGCTCGCCCAGCTTGAAGCCGACGTGCTCGCGCAGCTTGCCGAACTTGCCGCGCCGCAGGAGCTGGAGCTGGTCCTTGAAGACGATGCCGTCGTAGGGCACGCCGTCGAGCGCCAGCTTGTCGCGGATGGCCTGCCCGATCTGCGGCGGGCTGGCGGAGATGAAGTGGATGGCCGCCGGACGGCCGCGCCGGTCGGCGGCGGCGCGCAGCCCCTTCAGCACCTCGATGACGCCGGGAACCGCCACCTTGTCCTCGCCGCGCTCGCGCGCGGTCTTCCACAGCTGGCGCAGCGTGTCGAACTCGCTGCGGAGATAGGTCTTGTCCAGATCCCAGCGGCAGAGCAGCGGCGGCGCCGCGACCGGCGCGCGCGACCGGCGGCGGAGGAGCGTCAGCGCACACCTCCGATCGCGTCCGCGATCTCCGCCGGCACACGGTCGCGGACCGCCTTGGCCGCGACCTTCACCGCGTTCCCGACGGCGCGGGCGCGCGAGCGCCCGTGGCACTTGATGAAGAGCCGGTCGAAGCCGAGGATCGGCGAGCCGCCGTAGCGGCTGAAGTCGGTGAGCGCCTGCACGCGCTCGATGCCCTGCGAGAGCAGCCGCAGGCCGACGCGCCAGACCAGCTTGCGCTCGGCGGCCGCCTGCACCACGTCGTCGAGCACCTCCGACACGCCTTCCAGCAGCTTGAGCACCACGTTGCCGACGTAGCCCTCGCACACGATCACGTCCGCCATGCCGCGCACGAGGTCGTTGCCCTCGACGTTGCCGACGAAGTCGATCATCGGCTGCGCGCGCAGCCGCTGGTTCGCCTCGACCAGCGTCGCGCCACCCTTGCCGTCCTCCCGTCCCATGTTGAGGAGTCCGACCCGGGGGTTCGGCACCTTCGAGATCCGCCGCGCGTACGCGCTGCCCATGAGCGCGAACTGGAGCAGCTCGTCGGCCTCGCAGCGCACCGTGGCGCCCACGTCGAGCAGCAATGCGAGCGGGTCCTGGCCCGGATACTCGGTCATGCGCGGGTGGACGCACGCGAGCGCCGCGCGCTTGACGCCGGGCAGCAGCGCGAAGTGCTTCGCCGCGGCGAGCACGCACGCGCCCGTGTTGCCCGCCGACACGATCGCGTCGGCGCGACCGCTCGCCACCGCGCGCAGCGCGACCAGCAGCGATGCGTCCTTGTGCGCGCGTACGGCCTCGTGCGCGTCCTCGTCCATCGCGATGCTGTCACGAGCGTGCAGGACGGCGATGCGCTCGGGATTGTAGGGACCCTGCTCGAGGATCGCCTGCACCCGCGATTCGTCACCGACGAGCAAACAGTCGATGTCGGTGTCGAGCGAGACGTCCGCGACGCCGCGCACGATCTCGTCCGGGGCATGGTCGCCGCCCATGGCATCCACCGCGATGACCGGCACGCGGCGCTACTCCGGCTCGCGTCCGAGGCGAGCACGCAGGGCCGCCGGGCTGACCCGGTACTTGAAGGCCTTGCGCCCGTTGACGAGCAGCACCGGCACCTCGAGGCCATAGGCCGCCGCCAGGGACGCGTCGCCGTCGACGTCGACCGCCGTCAGCTCGAAGGGCACGTCGCGGCCGACGGCATCGACCACGGCTCGCATCTCGTCGCACAGATGGCAGTCGGTCCGATGGTAGAGGGTGAGGTGCATCGCGTGGTTGACACCCCGCGGCACCTCAAGTACAGAGCATCGCTCACTGCGGCAAGCCCGCCGTGTCGCTTCGAATCATGAACTACGCCGTGATCCGCACCGGAGGAAAGCAGTACCGCGTCACGCCTGGCTGCGTGCTGCGGATCGAGCGCCTCACCGGCGACGTCGGCACCACGGTCGAGTTTCCCGAGGTGCTGCTCGCGGGAAGCGACGATGTGGAGGCGCCCGTCCACATCGGCACGCCGCTGGTCGCGGGCACCGTGGTGCGGGCGGAGATCACGGCCCAGGGTCGCGACCGGAAGATCCTGGTCTACAAGAAGAAGCGCCGCAAGAACTACCGCCGCCGGCGCGGACATCGCCAGAGCATCACCACGGTCCGGGTGACGGAAATCGCGTCACAGATCGCGTCGGAGTCGGCCTGATGGCGCACAAGAAGGGACAGGGCTCGAGCCGCAACGGACGCGACAGCCAGGGGCAGCGTCGTGGCGTCAAGATGTACGGCGGCCAGCACGCGAAGGCCGGCAACATCCTGGTCCGCCAGGTCGGCACGCGCATCCATCCCGGAGCGAACGTCGGCGTCGGGCGCGACTGGACGCTGTTCGCCCTCATCGAGGGCACGGTCAAGTACGAGCGCTGGGGAAAGGACCGCACCCGCGTGCGCGTCGAGCCTCAGGGCGCCCCGCAGGCCTGAGCTCCCCCGGGCTCCCGGGCCGCGGCACGCGGCGCATCGCGATGCGCGACGGGCTCGGCTACCATGCGCGCGGGTACCATGAAGTTCGTCGACGAGGTGCGGATCCGCGTCGAGGCGGGCGACGGCGGCCGCGGGTGCGCGAGCTTCCGGCGCGAGAAGTACGTGCCGCGCGGCGGCCCGAGCGGCGGCGACGGCGGCGACGGCGGGAACGTCGTCCTGCGCGTCGATCCCGGCCTCTCGACCCTGCTCGACCTCTCCTACCCGCAGACGCTGCGCGCCGGGCGAGGCGAGCACGGACGGGGCAAGGACCAGCACGGAGCGCGCCGGCGACGACCTGCAGCTGCGCGTGCCGCCGGGCACGGTGGTGTACGACGACGAGAGCGGTATCGTGCTGGCCGACCTGCGAGCCGCCGGCGAGACCACGGTGGTGGCGCAGGGTGGACGCGGCGGCCGCGGCAACATGCGGTTCGTCAGCTCGACCAACCGTGCGCCGCGCCGCGCCGACCCCGGCACGCCGGGCGAGCGGCGCACGCTCCGGCTCGAGCTTCGCGTGCTCGCCGACGCCGGCCTGCTGGGGCTGCCGAACGTGGGCAAGTCGACGCTCGTCCGCGCCGTCTCGGCCGCCCGCCCGCGCGTCGCCGACTATCCGTTCACCACGCTCGTCCCGCACCTCGGCGTGGTGCGCATCGACGACGAGCGCAGCTTCGTGCTGGCCGACGTGCCCGGCCTCCTGCCGGGCGCCCACGAGGGCCACGGGCTCGGCACGCGGTTCCTCCGCCACCTCTCGCGCACGGCCGTCCTGGTGCACCTGGTCGACGCGAGCGGGCTCACCGGCCGCGACCCGCTCGACGACCTCGACGTCATCAACCGCGAGCTCGCGCTCGCCACGCCCGGACCTCGCGGCGAAGCCGCAGATCGTCGTCGCCACCAAGCTCGACCTGGCCGAGACGCGCGACGCGCTCCCGGGCGTGCGACAGCGATTCGCCGAGCGCGGCCTCACGCTGCACGCCGTGTCCGGCGCCACCGGCGAGGGAACGCGCGGAGCTGATGGCCCGCATCGCCGCGGCCGTCGCCGCCGCGCGGGCGAGCCGCCGGCGAGGAACAGGCGCTGCCGGTCGCGTGAGCCAGCTCGCGCACAAGGGACCGCTGATGCGGCGCGCGCGGCGGGCCGTCGTCAAGATCGGGAGCAGCGTGCTCGCCGGGCCCGACGGGCTGCGCCTCGCGCGCATCCGGGCGCTCGCCGCCGAGATCGCCGCACAGGTCGCGCACGGGCGGCAGGTCGTGGTGGTCAGCTCGGGCGCCGTCGCCGCCGGCGGCGCGCGGCTCGGCGGGCGGCCCGGCCTGCTCGAGTGGCGGCAGGCCGCCGCCGCCGTCGGGCAGCCGAGCCTGATGGCGGCGTACGAGCGCGCCTTCCGCCGTCACGGACGCACGGTCGCGCAGGTCCTCCTCACGCACGCCGATCTCGCCGATCGCCGCCGCTACCTGAACGCGCGGCACACGCTGCGGGCGCTGCTCGCGCTCGGCGCCGTTCCCATCGTGAACGAGAACGACACGGTCGCGGTCGAGGAGCTCAAGTTCGGCGACAACGACAACCTCTCGGCGCTGACGGCGTCGCTGGTGGAGGCCGACCTGCTGGTCATCCTGAGCGACGTCGCCGGCCTGTACGACGCCGATCCGCGCCGCACCCCGGACGCCCGGCTCGTCCCGCTCGCGAGCGCCGGCGAGGCGCGCGTCGCACAGGTCGCCGGTCCGGCGCGGAGCGACGGCGTCGGCACGGGCGGGATGGCGTCCAAGGTCGACGCCGCGCGCAAGGCTGCCGCCGCCGGCATTCCCACCGTGATCGCCCACGGCGCCCGGCGTGGCGTGCTCGCCGCGGTCTTCGATCCCGCGATCGAGATCGGCACCCTGCTGCTGGCCGACGGCGACCCGCTCGCCCGCCGCAAGCACTGGATCGCGCACGCGCTCCGCCCCGCCGGCACGCTGCACCTCGACGCCGGCGCGGAGCGGGCGCTCGCGCAGGGCGGCCGCAGCCTGCTGCCGTCGGGCGTGCGCGCCGTCGAGGGCACGTTCGGCGTCGGCGACTGCGTGCGCTGTCTCGGCCCCGACGGCGCCGAGGTGGCGCGCGGCCTGGTGAGCTATCCGGCGGCGGAGCTGGACCGCATCAAGGGAGCGCACACCCGCGACATCCAGCGTCTCCTCGGGTACAAGGCGAGCGACGAGGTGATCCACCGCGACGACCTGGTCGTCGTGACGCCGGCGGCACGCTAGCCGCCGCACCTGTGGCGCGCCCGCGGGCGCTGCGTTAGTGTTCGACCATGCAGGCCGCCCTCTCGCCCGACGTGGAGCGCGCCGTCGAGGCGCTCTCGCGTGACGCCCGCGAGGCGGCGCGCGCGCTCGCCGGCTCGTCCTCCGCGGTGCGGGATCGCGCGCTGCGGGACGCGGCCGCGCGGATGCGAAGCGCGCAGGCGGCGCTGCTCGCCGCGAACGCGGAGGACGTCGACGCGCGCCCGGGCGAGCGGGGACACGGCGGCGTTCATCGACCGGCTGACGCTCACCCCGGCGCGCATCGAGGCCATGGCGCCGAGGCATCGAGGAGATCGCCGCGCTGCCCGACCCGGTCGGCGAGACGATCGCCGCGTGGCGGCGTCCGAACGGGCTCGAGATCGCGCAGGTGCGGGTGCCGATCGGCGTCGTGTTCACGATCTACGAGTCGCGCCCCAACGTCACGGCCGACTCGGCGGCGCTCTGCCTGAAGACCGCCAACGCCGTGCTCCTGAAGGGCGGCTCCGAGTCGCAGGCGACCAGCGCGCGCCATCGCCGACGCGATCCGCGCCGCCGTCGAGGCCGCGGGCCTGCCACCGGCGGCCGTGCAGCTCGTCAGCGGCGGCCGCGAGGTGGTGCGCGGGCTGCTCCGCCGCGACGACCGCATCGACGTCGTCATCGCGCGCGGTGGCGAGACGCTGAAGCGCACCATCATGGACGAGAGCCGCATCCCGGTGGTGAAGCACTTCGAGGGCATCTGCCACCTGTACGTCGACGCCGCAGCGGACCTCGACATGGCGGAGCGCCTCTGCCTGAACGCCAAGGTGCAGCGCCCGAGCGTCTGCAACGCCATCGAGAACCTCGTCGTCCACGAGCGCGTGGCGCGCCCGGTTCCTGCCGCGCATCGTCGCGGCGCTGCGCGCGCACGGCTGCGAGGTGCGCGCCGACGAGGCCGCGCGGCGGATCGTCCCCGACGTGACGCCCGCCACGGACGCCGACTGGGACACCGAGTATCTCGATCTCATCCTGAGCGTCCGCGTCGTCCCGTCGCTCGACGACGCGCTCGCATTCATCGAGGCGCACGGCACGCAGCTGGCCGAAGCCATCGTCACCGAGGACTACGGCGCCGCCGAGCGCTTCCTCCAGCGCGTCGACGCGGCCGCGGTGTTCGTCAACGCCTCCACCCGCTTCACCGACGGGTACGAGTTCGGCTTCGGCGCCGAGGTGGGGATCAGCACGAACCGGCTGCACGCACGCGGACCGATGGGGCTGCGCGAGCTGACGACCTACAAGTACCTGGTGCGCGGCGCCGGCCAGATCCGGGACTGAGCCATCTGAGCGGCGGCATCGGCATCCTCGGCGGGACGTTCGACCCGATCCACCTCGGGCACCTGCGCGCGGCCGAGGAGGTGCGGGAGGCCGAGGGGCTGGACGAGATCCGCTTCGTCCCGGCCGCGGTGCCGCCGCACAAGGAGGCGGAGGGGATCACCCCAGCTCCCCACCGCCTGCGCATGGTCGAGCTGGCGGTGGCGGGCTGCGCCGGCTTCCGTCCCTGGGGCGTGGAGCTCGCTCGGAGCGGGCCATCGTACTCCGTCGACACGGTGCGAGCGCTGCGCGCCGAGGTGGGGCCGGACGTCCGGATCGCGCTCATCCTGGGACGGGACGCCTTCGACGAGTTCCACACCTGGCGCGACCCCGAAACCATCCTGTCACTCTGCGATCTCGTGATCATCACGCGACCGCCCTGGCCGAACACGCTGTCGATCGGCGATCTGCGCGTTGCAGGGGCCGATTCCTTTCGGTATGATCCGGGCAGTGGGACGATCCGCCACGCGTCGGGACGCGGAGTGAGCTTGCAGCGCATCACCGCCCTCGACATCTCGGCCACGGCCATACGGGCGCTCGTCACGACCCGCCACTCCATCCGGTTCCTCGTCCCTCCTGCGGTGGAGGAATACATCGCCGCGGCGGGCCTCTACCGGGTGAGCGGTCCGACCGGAGATCCGCCGTCCTGATGCCACTCTCCAGCTGGGACCGCGCGCTCGAGTGCACGCGTTCCGCGCTCGACCGCAAGGCCTACGACCTGGTCGTCCTCGAGACGACCGCGCTGACCTCGATCGGTGACTACTTCGTCATCTGCAGCGGGCGGTCCGACACCCAGGTGCAAGCGATCGCCGAGGGCGTGCGCGATCACCTCGCGTCGCTCGGCGTCCAGCCGCTGGCCATCGAAGGGCTCGAGCGCGGACAATGGGTACTGATCGACTTCGGCGACGTCGTCGTGCACGTGTTCCAGGTGCCGATCCGGACCTTCTACGACCTCGACCGCCTGTGGGCGCGCGCACCCGCGCGTCGACCTCCCCGAGCCGTTCCAGAGCCAGGCGCGCAGCCAGAAGACGGGCACGGAGAACGTCTAGTGTCTGACGCCCGCGCGGCGAGCGAGCGGGCGTGAGGTACTGGCTCACCGCCATCGTCGGGGCGGGATTCGCGATCGCCGCCGGCTGGGTCTTCCTGCTGAACCAGAGCGAGGTGCTGGTGCGCGTCACGCCGGCGCGCAGCGTCGGCGCGCCGCTCGGCGGCCTGGTGCTGGCGGCCTTCGCCCTCGGTGCGCTGGTCGTCGGAGTCCTCGCCACGGGCGGCGCCCTCGCGCGCGGATGGCGCACCGCACGCACCCGCGCGCACGCCCGCCGCGACGTCCGCCGGCGCGAGGCCATCGCACGCGGACGCGATCTCGTCTGGCACGGCGAGACCTCGGCCGCGCGCGCCGAGCTCGCGCGCGCAGCCGAGCATCCGTCGCTGGACTCGTCGCGGGTCGCCCTCCTGGCGGAGAGCCACCTGCAGGAGGGCGACGCCGAAGCGGCGCGCGATCTCCTCCTGCGCTCCGGACCCGGCTCGGCCGTCGAGCCGCGCTCCCTCGATCTTCTCGCACGTGCCGCCGAGGAGCTCGGGGACCGCTCGGGCGCCGTCGATGCGCTCGAGCGCGCGTACCATGCCGCTCCCGGCAGCCCGCGGCTCGCCGCGCGGCTCCGCGACGCGTACGCCTCGCACGGACGCTGGGCGGAGGCGGCCGCGCTGCAGGCCGAGGTGCTGCTCCGGCTCCGCGCGCCGGGACGGCTCGCCGCCGAGCGGGGCACGTTGATCGGGCTCCGCTACGAGGCCGCCGCCGCGGAAGCCGATCACCGCCGCGCGGCGCGGCAGCTGCGCGGGCTGGCGCGCGAGGCCCCCGACTTCATTCCGGCCTGGGTGGCCGCGGGGGAGCGCTACGCGCAGGCGGGCCGCGCGGCCGCCGCGCGGCGGACCTGGGTGCGTGGACTGCGGCGCCGGGCCGCCGGGGTCCTGCTCGACCGGATCGAGGCGCAGGACGCCGCCGCCGGCCAGCCGCAGCGGACCGCGCGACTGCTGCGCGGGCTGCTGCCACGCCACCCCGCCGAGCCCGCGGTCGCGCTCCGCCTCGCCCGCCACCTGATCGCGCGCGGCGAGCTCGACGAGGCCGCCCGGGTCCTGGACGGTGTTCCCGAGGCCGCGGCACCGCTGGCGGACGGCCTGCGCGGCGAGCTGGCGCGCGCCCGGGGCGACGTGCGTGCCGCGGCCGACGCCTTCGCGCGCGCCCTCGGACCCGAGCTGGGCCTCGTCGAGCCGTGGTGCTGCGACACGTGCGGCGCCGCTGCGGAGCACTGGACCGCTCGCTGCGCCGCCTGCGGGCGCTGGGACACGCTTCGCGCGCGCGCGGAGAAGCCGACCGGCACCGAACGCCCCACCACATCAGAGTCGCTTATGCGTCCGGCAACATGATCTCAGGAGCCGCTCCGTTGAATGTCGCTTCGAGCACGCTACACTCCGGGGAGCCTGCATGGCGCAAATTTTCCACCGCAGCACCAACACGCTGTCGCGGGTCAGCATCTTCGGCGCTGCGTTCTTCGCCGCCGGGGCCCTCTGGCTGCTGGCCGCCATAACCCGCTCGGGCTACGTGACGGGACAGAACGTCGCCCGCGAGCAACCCGTCCAGTTCAGCCACAAGCATCACGCCGGTGAGCTCGGCATCGACTGCCGCTACTGCCACACCAGCGTCGAGATCTCCGCGGTGGCGTCGGTGCCGCCGACGAAGACGTGCATGAACTGCCACTCGCAGATCTGGGCGCAGAGCCAGTACCTCGAGCCCGTGCGCGCGAGCTGGCGCACCGACCGGTCGATCCGCTGGATCAAGGTGAACGACCTGCCCGACTTCGTCTACTTCAACCACAGCGTGCACGTGCACAAGGGCATCGGCTGCGTGTCCTGCCACGGACGCGTCGACACGATGAACCAGCTCTACCAGGCGACCTCGCTGCAGATGGAGTGGTGCCTCGACTGCCACCGCCACCCGGAGCGCGCCGTGCGCCCTCGCGAAGAGGTGTTCAACATGCGATGGGAACCGCCCGACGATCAGAACGAGCTGGCCGCGACGCTGATGAAGGCGTACGACATCCATCCCCGCACCGACTGCTCGACGTGCCATCGCTAGGAGACCGCGTGGACGCCCCCGCTCACCGACCTCCTCGCCGGACCTGGGGGCCATCCGCGAACGCCTCGCCGCGCAGCGCGGTCCGGCGCTGTGGCGCAGCCTCGAGGAGCTCGCCGGGAGCGACGAGTTCCTCGAGTTCCTGGAGTACGAGTTCCCGCGCCAGGCCGCCGGCATTCGCGAGGCCGGCACCGGCCGGCGCGACTTCCTGAAGCTGATGAGCGCGTCGCTGGCGCTCGCCGGGCTGGGGGCCTGCACGAAGCAGCCGGAGGAGCACATCGTTCCGTACGTGAAGCAACCCGAACGCATCGTCTTCGGGCAGCCGCTCTACTTCGCCACCGCGATGCCGCTCGGTGGCTTCGGACTCGGCGTCGTCGTCGAGAGCAACCAGGGCCGTCCGACGAAGGTCGAGGGCAATCCCGCGCATCCCGCCAGCCTGGGCGCGACCGACGTCGCCGCGCAGGGCTCGGTGCTCGGTCTCTACGACCCGGACCGCTCGAAGGTGGTCACCAGCGCCGGACAGATCCGCACCTGGCAGGGGCTGGTGGACGCGCTCGCCTCGGTGCGCGAGGCGCAGCGTGCGTCGCGCGGCGCGGGACTGCGCATCCTCACCGGCACCGTCACGTCGCCGACGCTCGGCACGCGCATCCAGGCGCTGCTCGACGCCTTCCCGGACGCCCGCTGGATCCAGTGGGACCCGATCGGGCGGGACGGCAGCCGTCTCGGGACGCGGCTGGCCTTCGGCGAGGACGTCGAGACGCAGTACCGCTTCGACCAGGCGAAGGTGATCGTCTCGCTCGACGCCGACTTCATGACCTTCGGCCCCGGGCGCTTGCGCTACGTGCGCGACGTGATGCGCGGCCGGCGCGTGTCGGCCGACCACCAGGAGATGAATCGCTTCTACGCCGCCGAGAGCACGCCGACCGTCACGGGCAGCGTGGCGGACCACCGCATCCCGGTGCGCGCGCGCGACATCGAGGCCATCGCGCGTGCCCTCGCCGTGCAGGCGGGGCTGGCCGTGCCGCCCTCGCAGGACGCGAGCGCCGTCACGGCGAACCGACGCTGGATCGACGCCGTCGCCGCCGACCTGCGCGCGCACCGCGGCGCGTCCGTGGTCGTCGCCGGCGACCAGCAGCCGCCGGTCGTGCACGCGCTGGTCCACGCCCTCAACCACGCCCTCGGCAACGTCGGGCGCACGGTGGTGTACACCGCCCCGATCGAGGTGCGGCCCGATCACCAGCTGGCCGCCCTGCAGGGCCTGGTGGCCGAGATGCGAGCCGGCACCGCCGAGTGCCTGCTGATCCTGGGCGCGAATCCCGTCTACAGCGCGCCTGCCGACCTCGACTTCGCCACCGCGCTCGAGCGGGTGCCGCTGCGCGTGCATCTCGGGCTCTACGCCGACGAGACGGCGCGGCTGTGCCACTGGCACGTGCCCGAGGCGCACTACCTCGAGAGCTGGGGCGACGTGCGTGCGTTCGACGGCACCGCCTCGATCATCCAGCCGCTCATCGCGCCGCTCTACGGCGGGCGCACGCCGGCCGAGCTGCTCGCGGCGTTCACCGGCGAGAGTGGCCAGTCGATGCACGACCTCGTGCGCGGACGCTGGGAGCAGCTGCGGCCGAACGGCGACTTCGAGGGGTTCTGGGAGCAGGTGCTCCACGACGGCGTCGTGCCCGACACGGCGGCGCCGCCGCACACGGTGCAGATACGCGGCGCCTGGGATCCCGGTCCGACGGCGCCGCCGGTCGAGCGCGACGGCCTCGAGGTGGTGTTCCGTCCCGACCCCTACGTCCTCGACGGCCAGTTCACGAACAACGGCTGGCTGCTCGAGCTGCCGCGGCCGATCACCAAGCTCACGTGGGACAACGTGGCACAGGTCGCACCCGCCACCGCCGAGCGCCTCGGCGTCGCGAGCGGCGACGTCGTCGAGCTGGGCTTCCACGGCCGCACGGTGCGCGCGCCGGTCTGGATCTCGCCCGGCCACGCGCCGGGCAGCGTCACCGTCGCGCTCGGCTTCGGCCGCACGCACCTCGGCCGGGTCGGCGACGACGTCGGCTTCAACGCCGGGGCCATCCGCCCGAGCGATGCGCTGGAAGGCGGCTCGGGCCTCACGGTCGCAAAGACCGGCGCCCGGGCGGTGCTCGCGAGCACGCAGGATCATCAGACCATGGCGGGTCGCCCGCTCGTCCGGCGCGCGACCCTGGACGAGTACCGCGCGCACCCGGAGTTCGCGGCGGAGATGGGCGAGGCGCCCCCCAGGTCGATGTCGCTCTTCCCGGACAAGCCGTACCCCGGGAACGCGTGGGGCATGACGATCGACCTCGGGGCATGCATCGGCTGCAACGCGTGCGTGGCGGCATGCGTCGCCGAGAACAACATCTCCGTCGTCGGGAAGGAGCAGGTCGCGAACGGGCGCGAGATGCAGTGGATCCGCATCGACCGCTACTATGCGGGCGAGCTCGATGCGCCGGAGATCCTGCACCAGCCGGTCCCCTGCATGCAGTGCGAGAACGCGCCCTGCGAGGTGGTGTGCCCCGTGAACGCCACCGTGCACAGCAGCGAGGGCCTGAACGACATGGTCTACAACCGCTGCGTCGGCACGCGCTACTGCTCGAACAACTGCCCGTACAAGGTGCGTCGCTTCAACTACTTCCTGTACGCCAACTGGACCAGCGAGACGCTCGCCATGGCGCGCAACCCGCAGGTGACGGTGCGCAGCCGCGGCGTGATGGAGAAGTGCACCTACTGCGTGCAGCGCATCGAGCGCGCGCGCGCCCGGGCGAAGCTCGACGATCGCCCCATCCGCGACGGCGAGATCGTCACCGCCTGCCAGCAGGCGTGCCCCGCCGAGGCGATCGTGTTCGGCAACATCAACGACTCCGACAGCCGGGTCGCGAAGCTGAAGGCGGATTCGCGGAACTACGCGTTGCTCGCCGAGCTGAACACGCGACCCAGGACGACGTATCTCGCCGGCGTCACCAACCCGTCCCCCGACCTGGACAAGGAGGCCGCATCGTGACCACGGGCGCGCATCCCGCCGACGAGCCGCCCGCGCGGCCCGCGCTGATCGGACCCGGGCACACCTTCGGCACGGTCACCGACAAGATCAGCTCCATCGTCCTCGGGCGGCGCACTCCGATCGCCTGGTTCGTCGGCTTCGGCATCGGCTTCTCGCTGCTCCTCGTGCTCCTGATGGCGATCACCAACCTGCTCTTCCGCGGCATCGGCATCTGGGGGGTCAACGTGCCGGTCGGCTGGGGGTTCGCCATCATCAACTTCGTCTGGTGGATCGGCATCGGTCACGCCGGGACGCTCATATCCGCCATCCTCCTGCTGCTGCGGCAGACCTGGCGACAGTCGATCAACCGCTTCGCCGAGGCGATGACGCTCTTCGCCGTTGCCGCCGCCGGTATCTTCCCCGTGTTCCACACTGGGGCGCCCCTGGCTCGACTACTGGCTGTTCCCCTACCCGAACACGATGGGAATCTGGCCGAACTTCCGCAGCCCGCTCATCTGGGACGTGTTCGCCGTCTCGACCTACGCCACCGTGTCGCTGCTCTTCTGGTACGTCGGCTTGGTCCCCGACCTCGCCACGCTCCGTGACCGGTCGCAGAACCGCATCGGGCGCGCCGTGTATGGCATGCTGGCGATGGGCTGGCGCGGCTCGGCCCGACACTGGCACCGCTACGAGCTGGCGTCCCTCCTCCTGGCCGGTCTGGCGACGCCGCTCGTCGTCTCGGTTCACACGATCGTCAGCTTCGACTTCGCCGTCGGCATCGTTCCCGGATGGCACGCGACGATCTTCCCGCCCTACTTCGTCGCCGGCGCGATCTACGCCGGCTTCGCCATGGTGCTGACGCTGGCCATCCCGCTCCGACGCATCTACGGGCTCCAGGACTTCATCACGATGCAGCACCTGAACTACATGGGCCGCATCCTGCTCGCGACCGGCCTCGTCGTGGCCTACGGGTACATGATGGAGGCCTTCATGGCCTGGTACAGCGGGAACCCCTTCGAGCAGTTCATGATCATCAACCGCTTCATGGGCCCGTACCGGTACATGTACTGGGCGCTGCTCGTCTGCAACGTGCTCGCGCCGCAGGCGCTCTGGTTCCAGCGAGTGCGCGCCAGCACGGTGGCGCTCATGGTCGTCTGCATGTTCGTCAACGTCGGGATGTGGCTCGAGCGCTACATCATCATCGTCGTGAGCCTCTCGGCCGACTTCCTGCCGTCGTCGTGGGGGCTGTACGCGGGCACGCGCTGGGACTGGGCCATGTTCGTCGGAAGCATCGGACTCTTCCTCACCCTGTTCTTCCTCTTCATCCGCTTCCTGCCGATGATCTCGATCTTCGAGATGCGCACCATGCTGCCCGAAGCGAAGCTCGAGGAGGAGTCGGCCGCATGAGGAGGCGTCCGCCCATCCACGGCCTGATGGCCGAGTTCAGCGATCTCGAGGAGCTCGTCCACGCCACGCGCACGGCGCACGAGATCGGGCTACCGTCACATGGACGCCTACACGCCGGTGCCGGTCGAGGAGCTGGGAGAGCTGCTCGCCGGCCACCACAGCCGCCTGCCCTTGCTGGTGCTGCTGGGCGGCATCGTCGGCGGCGTCGCCGGCTTCGCGCTCTGCTACTGGACGTCGGTGATCGACTTCCCGATCAACGTCGGCGGCCGGCCGCTCAACAGCTGGCCGGCGTTCATCCCCATCACGTTCGAGTGCACCGTCCTCGGCGCCGCGTTGATGACCGTCTTCGGCATGCTCGCCCTGAACGGCCTCCCGATGCCCTACCATCCGGTCTTCAACGTGCCGCGCTTCGCGCTCTCGTCGCGCGATCGGTTCTTCCTCTGCATCGAGGCCGACGACCCGCTCTTCGACCGGGAGGAGACGCGGCGCTTCCTCGAACGCCTCATCCCGAGACAGGTGTCGGAGGTCGACCACTGATGCGGCGCGCGCTCGTCGCCGCCGCGCTGGTCGCCGTCGTCTCGGCCGGGTGCCGGCAGGACATGCACGATCAGCCGAAGGTGAAGGCCCAGTCGGGCAGCGCCTTCTTCCCCGACGGGCGCGGTGGACGGCCGCTGATCGAAGGCACGGTGGCACGCAGCGCGGTGCTCGGCGACGCGCCCTACCTGACCGGCAAGCAGGGCGGCAAGCCCCTGCCGATGGCGCCGGTTCCCGTCACCACCGAGACGCTCGCGCGCGGCCACGAGCGCTACGACATCTTCTGCTCGCCCTGCCACGACCGGGTCGGCACCGGCGAGGGCATGATCGTGCAGCGCGGCTACCGGCAGCCGCCGTCGTTCCACATCGACCGGCTGCGCCAGGAAGCCGACGGCTACTTCTTCGACGTCATGACCAGCGGCTTCGGCGTCATGCCCAACTACGCGCAGCAGATCCCCGTCGCCGACCGCTGGGCCATCACGCTCTACATCCGCGCGCTCCAGCTGAGCCAGCACGCGACCCTCGACGACGTCCCGGACAGCGAGCGCGCGCCGCTCGCCGCGGCGGGTCACTGACATGCCCGATCCCGCCACGTCGCTGCTCCTCACCGAGGACCATCCGCTGCACCGCGTCCAGCGGATCGCCATCGGCGTGGGCGCGGCCGCCCTCCTCGTGTGCGCGCTCGCGGGCTTTCTCGATCCCACGCAGCTGCTCCGCAGCTACCTCGTCGCGTACCTCTTCTGGGTCGGCGGCGCGCTCGGCTGCCTCGCGCTGCTCATGATCCAGCACGTGACCGGCGGCGCGTGGGGGGTCGCGATCCGGCGCCTGCTCGAGTCCGGCGCGCGCACCCTGCCCGTCATGGCGATCATGTTCCTCCCCATCGCGCTCGGACTCGGCCGGCTCTACGAGTGGGCGCAGCCCGAGCAAGTGGCGCACGATCCGCTCCTGCAGCACAAGGCGCTCTACCTGAACGTCCCGTTCTTCCTCGGCCGTGCCGCGTTCTACTTCCTCGCCTGGACACTCGTGGCGCGCGCGCTGTCGCGCTGGTCGCTGCGCCAGGACGAGAGCTTCGATCCCACCCCCGGGGCGCGCCTCGAGCTCATCTCGCGCGGCGGGCTCGTGCTGCTCGGCCTCACCATGACCTTCGCCGCGATCGACTGGGCGATGTCGCTCGAGCCGCACTGGTCCTCCACGATCTACGGCGTGATCTTCATGGGCGGCAACGCGCTCACGGCGTTCGCGGTGGTGATCCCGATCGCGGCGCTGCTGTCGACCTGTCCGCCGATCGGCGACCTCATCTCGGTCGATCAGCTGAGCGACCTCGGCAAGCTGCTGCTCGCCTTCGTCATGCTGTGGGCGTACTTCAACCTCTCCCAGTTCATCATCATCTGGTCCGGCAACCTGCCGGAGGAGATTCCCTGGTACCTCGCCCGCACGCGCGGCGGCTGGCAGTGGATCGCGCTCGCCATCGTGCTCTTCCACTTCGCCCTGCCGTTCGTCCTGCTGCTCTCGCATCGCCTGAAGCGGCGCGCCCGGAGCATCGCGATCGTCGCGCTCGTCCTCGCCGTCATGCGGTACATCGACGTCTTCTGGCTGGTGACGCCCGCCTTCAATCCAGGCGCGCTGCAGGTGCATCTCCTCGACATCGCCGCCGCCCTCATGGTCGGCGGCGTGTGGATCTGGCTGTTCGTCCAGCAGCTCGAGGGCCGCCCGCTGCTGCCGCTGCGCGACCCCGTCTACCCGGTGCTGCAATGAGCACGATCGACGACGTTCCGGTGTCGGGTCACGAGCGGCGCGACGTCAGCGCCAGCGCGATCGTCAAGTGGGGAGCCGGGGTGATCGGCCTCGTGCTCTTCACCGTCGCCGCCATGTGGGTCGTCCTCCTGCAGCTCCAGACGAGCGAGGAGCGCCACAGCGAGCCCGCCAGCCCGCTCGCCAGCTACGGCCCGCAGGAGCCGCCGCAGCCACGGCTCCAGGTCGACCCGCGCGGCGAGATCGACCAGCTGCGGTCGACGGAGCGCGCGGCGCTCGACGGCTACGGCTGGGTCGATCGCGACGCGGGCACGGTCCACATCCCGATCGACCGCGCCATGAGCCTGCTCGTGCAGCGGCGTGGAGGCGCCGCGCGATGAAGACGCTCCTCGCCATGCTCGCGCTGCTCGCGGCGCTCGCCGCGCCCGGCGTGCGCGCCGAGCCGCAGCGACCGGGCATCCTGCGCGACGTCGGCTTCGACCAGCGTCTCGGCGCCCAGGTGCCGCTCGATCTCCCGTTCCGGGACGAGTCGGGCGCGCGCGTGACGCTGCGCGACTACGTCCGCGACAAGCCGGTCATCCTGGTCCCCGCGTACTACGAGTGTCCGATGCTCTGCACGATCGTGCTGAACGGCGTGGTCAGCGCGCTGCGCGCCCTGCCCTTCGACATCGGACGCGAGTTCCGCGTCGTCACCGTGAGCTTCAACCCGCACGAGACGAGCGAGCTCGCGGCGGCGAAGAAGGCCGGCTACCTCCACGACTACCGCCGGCCGGGCGCCGAGGCGGGGTGGCACTTCCTGGTCGGCGACGACACCTCGATCCGCCCGCTGATGGATGCGATCGGCTTCCGCTACACCTGGGACGCGGCCGCGTCGCAGTACGCGCACGCGAGCGGACTCGTGGTGCTCACGCCGGACGGCCGCATCTCGCACTACTTCTACGGCGTCGAGTTCCCGCCGAAGGACCTCCGGCTGGCGCTGGTCGAGGCGTCCGCCGAGCGGATCGGCTCGGTCGTCGATCAGATCCTCCTCTTCTGCTTCCACTACGACCCCTCGACCGGCCGGTACGGCCGCGTGGCCCTGAACGCGGTCCGCGCCGGGGGGGTGCTCACGCTGCTCGCGCTCGGGCTCTTCGTCTGGATCTCGCTGCGTCGCGACCGCCGCGTCGCCGCCGCCTCCGAAAGCAAGACGACATGATCGAGCGGTTCCGCATCTTCCCCGAGCAGGCATCGACGCTGGCGCCGCAGACCGACGCGCTGCTGTTCTTCCTCCTCGCCGTCACGACGTTCTTCGTCGTCCTCATCGCCGGCACGATCATCGTCTTCATGATGCGCTATCGCCGGCGCGATCCCGACGAGATCCCGGAGAGCGGCGCACATGGCTCGCTGGCCCTCGAGATCGCGTGGACCGTCCCGCCACTGGTGATCGTCATGGTCATCTTCTTCTGGGGCGCCAGCCTCTTCGCCACCATCCAGCGCCCGCCGGACGACGCGATCAACATCGACGTCGTCGGGAAGCAGTGGATGTGGAAGCTCCAGCACATGGAAGGCCGGCGCGAGATCAACGAGCTGCACATCCCGGTCGGCAAGCCCGTCAAGCTGACCATGACCTCCGAGGACGTGATCCACAGCTTCTTCGTCCCGGCCTTCCGCACCAAGCAGGACGCCGTTCCGGGGCGTTACACCACCACGTGGTTCGAGGCCACCAAGCCCGGCTCCTACCATCTCTTCTGCGCCGAGTACTGCGGCACGATCCATTCCGGGATGATCGGGTACGTGATCGCCATGGAGCCCGCCGAGTTCCAGGCGTGGCTGCAGAGCGGCCAGGCCGGCGGGCTGCCCCCCGTGTCGCCGGCCGCGGCGGGCGAGGCGCTCTTCCAGGCGCAGGGCTGTGTGTCGTGCCACGCGGCCGGCGCCGGCCAGCGCGGACCGCAGCTCGCGGGCCTCTTCGGCACCACCGTGCACTTCGAGGACGGCGGCACCAGCGTGGCGGACGAGAACTACCTGCGCGAGTCGATCCTCGACCCGCACGCTCATCTCGTGCAGGGCTACCAGGCGATCATGCCGACGTACCAGGGCCTCCTCAGCGAGGAGAACGTCATGCAGCTCATCGCATATCTGAAGACGCTCAAGACCGCGGAAGCGAAGACGCCATGACGGCGCCGGCGATCGATCAGCCGCGCGAGCATCCGGGCGACCCCGCGCCCGGCCGCATCAACTACCTGAACGCGGACTACGGCATCCGCTCGTGGCTCTTCACCGTCGATCACAAGCGGATCGCACTGCTCTACCTGGCCTCCATCACGGTCATGTTCGTGATCGGCGGGCTGTTCGCCGCCGCCATCCGCGTGGAGCTCCTCACGCCGCAGGCCGACTTCGTCAGCAGCGACACCTACAACAAGCTCTTCACGATGCACGGCATCGTGATGATCTTCTTCTTCATGATCCCGTCCATCCCGGCCGTCCTCGGGAACTTCCTGATCCCGCTGATGATCGGCGCGCGCGACCTGGCGTTCCCGAAGATCAACCTGCTGAGCTGGTACATCTACACGGTGAGCGCGGCGATCGGGCTGTGGGTGATGGTCTCCGGCGGGGTCGACACCGGGTGGACGTTCTACACGCCGTACAGCACCGCCGCCTCGGCGACCTACGTCATCCCGACCGCGATCGCGCTCTTCATCAACGGGTTCTCGTCGATCCTCACCGGCCTCAACTTCATCGTGACGATCCACACGATGCGGGCGCCCGGACTCACCTGGTTCCGCCTGCCGCTCTTCGTGTGGGCACACTACGCGACCGCGCTGATCCAGGTCCTCGGCACGCCGGTCATCGCGATCACGCTCGGCCTCGTCGCGGTGGAGCGCGGCTTCCACCTCGGCATCTTCGATCCGAAGCTGGGCGGCGACCCGATCCTGTTCCAGCACCTGTTCTGGTTCTACTCCCACCCCGCCGTCTACATCATGATCCTGCCGGGGATGGGGGTGATCAGCGAGATCATCACCTGCTTCGCCCGCAAGCGCATCTTCGGCTACTCCTTCATCGCGGCCTCGAGCCTGCTGATCGCCATCCTCGGCTTCCTGGTCTGGGGCCATCACATGTTCGTCAGCGGCCAGTCGGCATACGCGGCCCTGATCTTCTCGTTCCTCAGCTTCTTCGTGGCCATTCCATCGGCGATCAAGGTCTTCAACTGGACCGCCACGCTCTACAAGGGCTCGATCTCCTGGGACTCGCCCATGCTGTACGCGCTCGGCTTCATCGGACTCTTCACGATGGGCGGCCTCACCGGGCTCTTCCTGGCCGCGCTCGGCCTCGACGTGCACGTCACGGACACGTACTTCGTGGTCGCGCACTTCCACTACATCATGGTGGGCGGGACGATCATGGCCTACCTCGGCGGCCTGCACTTCTGGTGGCCGAAGATGACCGGACGGATGTACCCGGAGTGGATGGCGAAGGTCTCCGGCGTGCTCATCTTCCTCGGCTTCAACCTCACCTTCTTCCCGCAGTTCATCCTCGGCTATCTCGGCATGCCGCGGCGCTACCACGTCTACCCGGAGGAGTTTCAGGTCCTGAACGTGCTCTCCACGGCGGGCGCGTCGATCCTCGGCGTGGGATACCTGCTCCCGCTGCTCTACTTCTCCTGGTCGCTGCGCTACGGGGAGATCGCGTCGGCCAATCCATGGGGCGCGACCGGCCTCGAGTGGCAGACCACGTCGCCGCCGCCGACGGAGAACTTCCCGCGCACGCCGATCGTCACGCGCGATCCCTACGACTACCAAGCGCTCGACGCTCCCCATTCATCCTCGCGACGCCAGGAGGCCGCCGTTGGCTGACGCCGCCACCACCCACCCCGTCCACGTCGCGCATCACTTCGACGACGCCGAGCAGCAGCGCGAAGCGTCCACGCTCGGCATGTGGGCGTTCCTCGTCCAGGAGGTCATGTTCTTCGGCGGGCTGTTCACGTGCTACGTCGTCTACCGGGTCGTCCACCCCGAGGGGTTCGCGCATGCGAGCCACCAGCTCGACGTCGTCCTCGGCAGCATCAACACCGCCGTCCTGATCACCAGCAGCCTGACGATGGCGCTCGCCGTCTGGGCTTCGCAGATGGGCAGGCGTCGCATGCTGCTCGTCTGCATCGTGGTGACCGCCGTGCTCGGCTCGGTGTTCCTCGGCATCAAATCGTACGAGTACTGGCACAAGTTCCACGAGCACCTGGTCCCGGGACCGTACTTCCGCTGGGAAGGACCCGAGGCGCACGACGCCGAGATCTTCTTCTCGCTCTACTTCGCGCTGACGGGGCTCCACGCGATCCACATGATCATCGGCCTCGGCATCATGGCGTGGATCTTCTGGATGGCCTGGTCCGGGCGGGTCGGTCCGGCCTATCACGCGCCGGTCGAGCTCTCCGGCCTCTACTGGCACTTCGTCGACATCGTCTGGATCTTCCTGTTCCCGCTGCTCTACCTCATCGGGCGGCACTGAGCGCACACATGTCGGCCGAGCACGTCGTCCCGATCCGGACCTACCTGATCATCTTCACCACCCTCCTCGCCATGACGGCGCTCACGACGGCGGTGGCGTACGTGAACCTCGGCCCGCTCAACGTGGTCGTGATGCTCCTGATCGCCTTCTTCAAGGCGTCCCTCGTGATCCTGTACTTCATGCACGTGCGCTTCACGGGCCGGCTGACGCAGATCGCGGCGGTGAGCGGCTTCGCGTGGCTCGCCCTCCTGATCGGGCTCACGCTGAGCGACGTGCTGACGCGCACGATCATTCCCTGACGGGCGCCGCCGCCTGCGCACCGGCGCACGGTGCGTCAATTCGGGTCCTTCGAGCCAGCCGCACCCCATGCTATCATGCGGTCGATTCGAGCATCGCCATAGGAGGATCCCATGACCAGCATTCTCGTGATGATCGTCCTCGGCCTGATCATCGGTGCGGTGGCAAAGCTGCTCATGCCAGGCAACGACCCCGGGGGCATCATCGTCACCATCCTGCTCGGCATCGCCGGAGCCCTGGTAGGGGGCTTCCTCGGCCGCGCCATCGGCCTCTACCAGGAGGGCCAGCCTGCGGGCTTCGTGATGTCCGTCGTGGGTGCGCTGGTGCTGCTGTTCGGCTACCGCATGCTCACCCGCGCGCGCGCCTAGACCGAGCCGGCCGGCGGCGCGTCACTCGCCCGGGGGCGGCTGGTCATTCCCGCCCTGCATCGACTCGCGCAGCCGCCGGCCGGCGTCTTCCACCCCCCGCCCGAGCGACTCGCCCAGGCCGCGAAGGACCTCGCCGGCGGTGGCTCCCGCGCGGGCGAGCCGCGCACCGATCCATGCTTGCTGGAGGTCGCGGCGCTGCTGCTCGAGCGTCGCGACCTGCTGCGTGGCCGCGTCGCGCGACTCCGGCGGTCTCGCGGCCGCATCGGCGCGCTGGGTTGCGATCTCCGCGTCGAGCCGGGTGAAGAGGGTCTCGATCCGGTCCTGCGTCGCCTCCGGCTTGCCCTGCTTGTAGTCCTCGATCGCCGTACGGAGCTCGTCGGCCGTCCGCGGCGCCGGCGGCTTCGAGCATCCCGCGAGGGCGGCCGTGGCGAGCAGGATCGCCCCGAGCAAGACCACGCGCATGACGCGGGCAGCGCTATCACGGCCACGCCGCTCTGCACAGAACGCTCGCGCGCGAGGCTAGCTTTGGTCCGGCGAAATCAGTAGATGGGGCGTTCACGGCCGCATGATGAGGAGACTCCTTCCCGTCGCCCTGCTTGCGGCGACCTTGCTCCAGGCGTGCGCCGTGGGGCCGAACTACCACCGTCCCGCGACCCCGATCCCGGAGTCGTTCCGCGGCCAGGAGGTCGTGCAGCCGGAGTCGATCGCCGACCTGGCGTGGTGGGAGGTGTTCAAGGACGATGAGCTGCAGGCGCTGATCGCCGAGGCGCTGCGCAACAACTACGACCTGCAGACCGCGGTGGCCCGCGTGGAGCAGGCGCGCGGCGTCCTCATCACCACCCGCTCCGCGATCTTCCCGCAGTTCGGCTACGGCGCCGACGCCGCCCGCGGCCGGAACTTCTTCGGGTTCGTCGGCAACAGCACGTTCAACACGTTCGCCGCGACGTTCAACCTGTCGTGGGAGATCGACCTGTGGGGGCGCATCCGCCGCGCCACCGAGGCGTCACGCGCGGACCTGCTCGCCAGCAACGAGTTCCGGCGCGGAGTGATCATCTCCCTGGTGAGCACGGTCGCGACGCAGTACCTCACGCTGCGCCAGCTGGACGTCCAGCTGGAGATCGCGCAGAACGCCACGAAGACGTTCCAGGAGACCCTCGACCTCTTCCAGCGCCAGTTCGAGGGCGGGATCGGGACCAAGCTGGCGGTGGCGCGCGGCGCCGCGGCACTCGCGCAGGCGGCGGCGCAGATCCCCGACACCGAGCGCCAGATCGTCGCCACCGAGAACGCGATCAGCATCCTGCTCGGCTGGCCGCCGGTGCCGATCCCACGCGGCCCCACCACGCTCACCCAGGAAGACCTGCCGCCGCGGCCCCCGGCCGGGCTGCCTGCCGATCTGCTCGAGCGCAGGCCCGACGTCCGGCAGAGCGAGGAGCAGCTGCGCTCGGCGAACGCGCAGGTCGGCGTGGCGGTCGCCGACTTCTTCCCGCGCATCGGCCTGACGGCGCTCTACGGCGGCCAGAGCACGGAGCTGGAGACGATCGTCAAGGGACCGGGGAACATCTGGCAGATCGCGGCCTCGATTTCAGGCCCGCTCCTCCAGGGTGGCCGGCTGATCGGGAACTACAAGGCGACGAAGGCGAACTGGGAGGCGACCAAGGCGCAGTACGAGGGGGTGGTGCTGACGTCGCTGCGCGAGGTCTCCGACGCCCTGGTCGACGCCGACAAGCTGGTGGGTGTGCGCGACGAGAGCGCCAAGGCGGTCACGGCGCTGCAGGAAGCGTCCGATCTCGCCACGGTGCGGTACACGGGCGGCCTGGCGACGTACTTCGAGGTGCTCGAGGCGCAGCAGCAGCTCTTCCCGGCCGAGCAGACGCTCGCGTCGACCGAGCTGCAGCAGCTGCTGGCGGTGGTCGAGCTCTATCGCGCGCTGGGCGGCGGGTGGAATCCCGGCGAGGAGGACCTGCAGCTGAACGCCTTCCCCAACTGGCCGAACTGAGCGTCGAGCCGGGCTAGCGGCTCCCGAACGCGGTCATCGCCGCGATGAAGAGATACGCGTGCTCCCAGATGTGGGGGACGTCGTTCTCGGCGACGTAGTCGGGCGCCACGCCGTCGCCGTTCACGTCGGCCTGGTAGCGCGCGTACGCCTCACCCATGTGCAGCGTGCCGGGCGTGGTCAGCTCGTGCACGAAGAAGCGCACCTGGTCGCGGAGCGCGGTCAATCCCGCGGTGTCCCCGAGCGCGCTGAAGCGCTTGCCGCGGACGACCAGGTTCTCCGCGTCGTACGCTCCGCCCGGAGCCGTGCGCGTGAGGATCGGGTCGATCGAATGCTCCTGGAGCCACTCGGCCTGCGAGTCCGCCACCGGGTCGCCCGCGGCGAAGTACTCGACGGGCCAGAGCAGCCAGCCCGACCGGTCACCGCCGACGTAGTGCGCCGGCGGACCGGGATCGAGGAAGTGGTCGTGGATTGCGCTCGACAGCTCGTCCGCGCGCGCCTGCCAGCCGGCGGCCGTGGCCGGGTCGACCCCGCACGCCGCGGCGGCGGCGACGCCGGTCTTCAGCGCGAGCAGCACCGTCTCGGCTCCCTGCAGACCCTGGGTGAGCGGGATGTTGTCGTCCTCGTTGGCCATGCACTGGAGGCCGTTCTGCGGGTCGCGACAGGCCGCGAGGTTGGCCACGCCGAGCACGATCGAGGGGCAGACGTCGGCGAGGTACGCGGACCGGGCCGCCGCGTCGCCCAGGTACTGCGCGTGATCCCACATGGTCCAGACCCCGAGCCCCGCTTCGTCGATCTCGAAGGAGATCGGGTTCGCGGGCACGGCGGCATCCGGATCGGCGTAGTAGTTGGTCTCGAAGGTCCCGGCGGGAACGCACGCGGGATACGTCGGGTGCGACGGGTCGCAAGCGCCGAAGTCGTACAGCAGCGACCACGGCTCGGGCGTCTTGCGCTGCACGCGCGCGTAGAAGCGATTGTGCCGGCTCACCAGGTCGGTGTAGCCGGCGAGATCGAGGGCGTGGTTGATGAAGGCCCCGTCGCGCGGCCAGTCGGCCCCGTAGGGACTCTGCGTCGCGACGCTGGCGACGATCGCCCCGCTCGCATCGTCGGTCGCCGTCCGGGCCGCGATGAGGCTGCGCTTCGCGAACGCGGTGATCGTGGCGTCGTCGGTGGCGGGGAGCCGGGCCGGGGCCAGGAAGTCAGCCCACCACGTCTCGGTCGCGGCGCGCTGCACGTCCGGCGACTCCGCGCGCGCGCCGCGCAGCAGCTCGTATGCTTCGGCCTTCGTCGCGCCGATGGCGATGTCGAAGACGGCGGTCGCGACGCCGTGGCGAAAGCGCAGGCGTCGCGCAACCGCCGCGTTGGCCTGGCACGCCGCGATCGGCGATCCGCTCAGCCGCCCGTCCTGCGCATCCGCGAAGGCGCTCTCGGCCTGCCAGCGCCAGCCGTTCCGGGCGCGACAGGCGGCCAGCGGGCCGCCCGGATCCGTGACGACCGCGTCGCACTTGAAGATCGCGCGCGCCACCGGCACGAACGCGGGAGGCAGGTTGAACGCCTGGATGGTCCGCTCGGCCAGCGTGCTCTGGTGCGCGCAGATGGGGGCGTCGTCGAAGCCGACCTGCACGCCGTCGTCGCGCGTGCGCGCGCCGAGCGCGATGTACACCCCGGGCTGCGTGACCCCGTCGAGGACGCGCCGCACCTGGCGCCGCATGCGACGCGCGCTCTTCGGCGGATCGCGCAGCAGGTCGTTCACCAGGCCGTAGTCGTTCGACGTTCCCGTCTGCATCGGCATGAAGTGCAGGACGGCCCGCTCGCGCGAGTCGTACGCGGCGGCGAAGTCGGTCTGGAAGTCGAGCGCCCAGTCCGCGAAGTTGAAGTACGGCAGCCGGGCGAGGGTCGGCTGGAGGTTGGTGTAGAAGAGCAGCGTGCCGGCGCGCACCGGCGACCCGGGGTCGCGCCGCACCTCGTAGTGATCGACCAGCACGTTGCGGTCGGGCAGCACGAACGACCGCGCGGTGACCCGCAACCCGAGCTCGGCGTTGACCGCCTCGTCGACCAGCACGTCCGAGCTGTCCGCGCTGTAGCGCTGGACGTGCGACCAGCCGTCGTCGCGCAGCCAGGTGAACCCGCGGCGGCCGCCGCGCAGGCGATAGGCGATGCCGGGGAACGCACCCTGGCCGTCGAGCGCGCCGAAGTGCGGGAGCGTGCGCGCGTCGGGTGCGTTCGACGAGAGATAGTCGAGCTGGTTGTGGTAGCTCGGCCCGGGCCACTTGAGCACCGTGAGCTCGCCGCAGCGCGAGAAGGCGGCGGTCAGGCGGCCGCTGCCGAGCGCGGCGTTCACGTTGGTGGCGCCGTACTGGAGGTCGAACGCGTTCGGCGCGTCGGGCGGGATCGGCAGCTCGGGGCAGGCCCCCGCGAGAGAAGCATGGACGACGAGCAGCACGACGGCGAGGACACGCGGACGCATGACGTGACTGTACCCTGCCCGCGCGCGCGCCGGCCAGGCGACCCGCGCCCTCGCGCGCACGCGGCGCGACCGTATAGAACGCGTGCCATGGCAGATCTCTTCAACCCGACTGCGGAGCATGCCGCGCTCAGGCAGATGGTGCGGGACTTCACGATGCGCGAGGTGGAGCCGCAGGCTGCCGAGTCCGATCGCACGGAGACGTTCAACCTCCCGCTCTTCCGGCGACTCGGCGCGCTCGGTCTCCTCGGCATCACGGTGCCGGAGCGCTTCGGCGGCTCCGGCATGGACCCCGTCGCCGCGGTGATCGCCCACGAGGAGATCGCGGCGTCGGATCCCGGATTCTGCCTGGCGTATCTGGCGCATGCCATGCTCTTCGCCAACAACCTGAACCAGAACGGCAGCGACGAGCAGCGGGCGCGCTGGCTCCCCGACGCCTGCGCCGGCCGTACCGTCGGCGGCATGTGCATGACGGAGCCGTCCTCCGGCACCGACGTGCTCGGCATGCACACGAGCGCCGTCCGCGACGGTGATCACTACGTGCTGAACGGCGCCAAGATGTGGATCACCAACGGCGGCATCAGTGCGACCGAGCTGGGCGACGTCTTCCTGGTCTACGCTCGCACCGGGACGCGAGGCACCCGCAGCCTCTCGCTCATCGTCGTCGAGAAGGGCGCCCCCGGCTTCCGCCTCGGACAGACGATCAAGGACAAGCTCGGCATGCGGGCGTCCACCACGGCCGAGCTGCTGTTCGAGGATTGCCGCGTGCCGGCGCGCAACCTGGTCGGCAACGAGGGCGACGCCGTCGGGCACATGATGCGGAACCTCGAGATCGAGCGGCTCACCCTCGCCGCGATGAGTCTCGGCATCGCGCGCCGCTGCCTCGAGGTGATGAACGCGTACGCCGCCGAGCGGAAGGCCTTCGGCAAGCCGATCAACGAGTTCGGACAGGTCCAGCGCCACGTCGCCGACGCCTACGCCGGCTTCATGGCGGGCCGGAGCTACGTCTACCAGGTCGCCGCGTCGCTCGACCTCTCCAACTCCGGCACACGCGTCGACTCGGACGGCGTGAAGCTCTTCTGCGCCACCATGGCGAAGCAGGTGGCAGACAGCGCCATCCAGGTGCTCGGCGGGTACGGCTACGTCGGCGAGTACCGCGTCGAGCGCCTGTGGCGCGACGCGAAGCTGATGGAGATCGGCGGCGGCACCGTCGAGGCGCACCAGAAGAACATCGCGCGCGACCTCGCGCGCATCGGCACGATCGCCTAGCGCGGCGGCGCGGGCAGCGCGCTGTCCGCGATCACCCGGCTGCCGGGTCGGACGAGCACCGATCGCCCGATGAAGGCGCCGCGATACTGGCCGCGCGGACCGAGCACGACGTCGCCCGCGGGTGAGAAGACGGTGCCGGCGACGACGGCGCCCGCACGCGTGCGAGAAGGCGGGGGCGACCGGGCTGCCGGCGACGTCGAGCCGGACGTGGCTGGCATCGACGAGTCCCTTCGCCGCGCCGAGCTGCGCCCGCACACCCAGGGTCACGGTCTCGGCAACGCCGATGCGGCAGTCGTCGAGACAGACGAGCCGCGCCGTGCGCGCCAGGTGGATCGAGCGCACCTGGTAGGCACCGCCCGCGAGCTGGAGCAGCCCGCCGCGACCGACGACGACGGCGCCGTACGCGCCCGCCACGACGGGCGCCGGCGCCGTGCGCGGCGCGACGGTCAGATCGCCGCCGCCCGGCGCCACCGCGACGGGCGCGAGCAACGCCGGGTCGATCACGGGCATCGTCAGCTGGAGGCATCCGCTCAGACCCGACGAGCCGCCGACGGTCGGGCCGCCGACCACGCCGGGCCCGAACACGCCGCCCGAGATGGTCTCGCAGAACAGCCGCCCCACTCGCACACCACGCGCCACGCGCACGGACGGAGCGACGACCGCTCCCTGCACGCGCGCCGATCCGGCCAGCCGCACGTTACCGGTCGTCGCGCCCACCGCTCCGGGCTGCACGCGCACGTTCGCGGTGAGCCGCACCGCGTCCGCGCCGAGGATGGCGTAGGCGTGGAGCGCGGGCTGTGACTGCGCGCCAGCGAGGCCCGCGAGCGCGAGCACCAGGGGCGCGACCAGCAGTCTCTCGAACCGGCGAGCCATCGCCATCATCCTGCCAGACCCGCGACGGGCCGCCAGCCCCGTGTGACGCCTGCACGGGGCCGGCGGATGCTCAGCGGCTCACTTCAGAACCATCGGCTTGTACTTGTAGGAGCGGAAGAGGTCCGCCTGGTCGCCCATGTGGGGGTCCGCCAGGCCGCTGCCGCCGGCCAGGTGCTGGATGTACCCCGACTGGCCCGGCGGCATGACGTTCGCACCGACGATGCGACGCCGGCCCACCTCGAGGGCCTGCATGTACGTGCTGCGGTTCTCCTCGGGCGCGCGGCCGAACGTGGTCGGCTGCGTCCCGAGCGCGAGCAGCGGATCGGCGAAGTTGTCGAGGCAGTCGAAATCGAGACTCGGCGCCGGCTGCCAGCCCCACGCGTGCGGATCGGGCGTGCCGAAACCCGGCACCGTGGCGCTGCCGCCCGAGCACAGCCCGTAGCTCATCTGCGGCAGCGGTGCCGTCCCGGCGAGCAGCGCGATCGCCCGGTTCACCGCCTGCACGATGAGCTCGTCGCGATGGCCGCCGAAGTAGTCGCCCGTGAAGTGCTGCGGAACGCCGGCCGCGGCGCCCTCGAGCAGATGGAGGAACATGTTGTAGGTCGTCTCGTCGACGTAGTCGTTGCCGTCGATATCGTGGTCGCCGAAGTTGACCGTGCCGACGAACGCGCCCGCCGGGCTCCCACCCGCGCCGCCGCCCCACAGATCGCGCTTCAGCGCGTACCACCACTGGAAGAAGATCGACATGCCGGGCTGGCCGCGCGAGGGGCTGTAGCCCGGCGCGTAGTGACCGTCCGGATAGATCTTCGACAGGTCGGCGAGATACGCGTTCCACTCGTCGAGCACGTCGATCGCCGTCGCCAGCGTGGGATGCGTCGCCGGGTCGACCAGCGGGCTGTTCGCCGCGACCAGGGCGTCGTAGGCCTGCCGGATGATCGGGACCAGGAAGGGTGCGGCCGCGCGCACCGTGTCGGTGCTGCCGTCCATCGATCCGACGTCGTACTCGATCGCCTGCACGTCCTCGAAGGTCATCTGGGCATTGTGTGCGAGGAGGAACGCCATCCGGTCGGAGCGGTAGATCTCGCCCCAGTGCTCGTCGTGGCTGTTGCCCTCCTGGATGTAGGACCGGTCCGCCGGCTTGGTGTTCCAGTTCGTGAGCCAGCCCTGCGTCGGATTGACCGAGACCAGGGAGCGGCTGAACGGCAGGTAGCGCTGGCCACCGGGGTGCAGCCCCCACTCCTGCGTCCCGGTCCCGTCGGCGGGCAGGCGGTCGTCGAACCCAGCGGGGAAGGCGGGCCGGGCGCCCGCGCTCCAGTACGCGATGTTTCCGCGCCGGTCGGCATAGAAGAAGTTGTGTAGCGAGACGACCTGGTCGACCGAGGCCGCGAAGTCGTCGAAGGTGCGATCGAGCCCGAAGGACAGGAAGCCCTGCACCGTGGACGTCTCGTTCTTCCAGTACGCCGTCTTGTAGGTGAACGCGCGCGGCGGCGACGCGGCCAGATCGAACTCCATCACGTAGCCGTGGAAGTGCGCCGGATCGCAGTCGTTGACGCGGAAGACGTTGAACCGCAGCGGACCCGCGTTCAGCGCGGGCCCGGCCGGCGCGTACGCCGGCGGTCTCGACGAATCCTCGCCGGCGAAGTGAATGACCTCGATACGCCGGTCCATCGGGTGGTAGACGCCGTCGAGCAGGAACGCGTACGACGCGCTGTCGCTCTGCGGCTCGGGGAACGCGGGAGCCTGCAGCGTCTCGACGTAGAGCGTCGAGTTGTCGATCTCGCCCGACGTCGTCGTGAACGCGAAGCGCGTCGTCTCGCCGATGAGGACGCCCGGCACGCCGGCGATCATCATGCCACCGGCCTTCATGTGCGGGGACAGGATGTACGCTTCCCAGTCGATGTTGGGATTGTCGAAGCCCTCCTGCGGACCGCCCCACAGGAGCGCGTTGCCGCTCGCGCTGCGCTCGGGCGCGACCACCCACGAGTTGCTCCCCGAGTGGACGAAGACGCCGAAGCGGCGATTCAGCTCCTCGGCGTGGCGCCGCATCCGCTCCGCCGCGGCGAGGCCGCGGAGAACCGTGCTCCGATCGAGCCCCTGCACGAAGGCGCGCTGCGCGGCCCCGGGATCGTCCGGCAGCGCGGCGAGCGCCGGAGGCGGCTCGAGCAGCGATCGCAGACCCTCGGCCAGCGCCCACCGGGTCGCGGGCGCTGCCGACGCCAGCGGGATCGGCGTGTGCCCGCCGCGCACCGGATTGATGGCCCCGGTCTTCGGGATGGTGGTCGGCGCCTTCGGGTCGTTCAGCCAGCGTACGTCCTCGAAGACGTCGCGCGCGGCGTCGGCGGGCGCCTGACCGCCCGGCGCACCCGTGCGCGTGAACAGCTCGGTCAGGTAGTTCAGCAGCGCGGCCTGGCGGAGCTGGCGGCCCCCGCCGCTGCCGAAGCGTCCCGCGAGGAGCGCGCCGACGGCGACGACGTCGGTCGTGCGCCAGGCATCCGGCTTGAACACCTCGCGGCCACCGATCGTCTCGATGGTGTAGCGCACGCCGGTGGGGATCTGTCCGTTGCCCTGGATGCGCACGACGGTCGGCAGGAAGAAGAACTCGTGCGGCACGCGGGCCAGGGTGGTGTCGGCATAGATCTCGGCGACGTACGCGTTCACCCCGTCGACGTATCCCTGCACCAGCGATTTGAGGTCGCAGCGCAGCGTGGAGAAGAGGTACGCGCGCTCCTCCTCGCTGTAGAACTGGCGGCGCGTGTCCTCGTCCGAACCGAGCTGGTCGCGGCCCGCGATCTCCGCCAGGTTGCCGGTCGCCGACTTGCGGACGAACTCCATCTGGAAGAGCCGGTCCTCGGCCTGGGCGATGCCCGTGGCGTAGCCGACGTCGTAGAGGCTGCGCGCCTTCACGTGGGGCACGCCGTAGGCGTCGCGCGTGATGCGGTAGTGCGGCTTCCCGGGCGTCGCCGCGGGACAGGCGGTCGGCGTTGCTCCGTTCGCCGTACAGATGGCGGACGCGCGCGCGGCGAACGCCAGCAGGAGGATCGCGGCGACGGCTGGGCGTGTCATGGGCCCTCATCACGCCGCCGCCTCCGGCCGTCAAGGGACGCCGCGGCATCGTGCTGCTTGCGCGCGAGGCGCCGTCCAGGTCAGAACCGTCGCATCATGCTCCGGCGCCACCCCCTCCTACTCCTGGTCGTCCTCCTTCCGGTTCTCGGCTCGCCGCTCCACGCGCTCGCGCGCTGTCCCGCCGACGCCACCACGGCCGCATTCCTCGCGCCCGGTCCGTTCGCGGTGGGCGTGCGCTTGCTCACGCTCGTCGACACGACGCGCGAGACACCGGCGCACGCCGGGCTCCCGGCCCTCCCGTCGCGCACCCTTCCGACCGAGGTGTGGTATCCCACGACGGGTCCGGCGGGCGCGGCCCCCGTCGCCGATGCCCCGCTGGCGTCCGGTGGCCCGTTCCCCTTCGTCGTCAACAGCCCCGGCTTCGGCGATGTGAACATCGGCGAGGCCTACCTGGCGATCGCACTCGCGCGGCGCGGCTTCGTGGTGGCGTCGCCCACCTTTCCGCTCACGAACACCGGGACGCCAGGTGGGCCCGTCCTGACCGACGCCGCCAACCAGCCAGCCGACGTCCGGTTCGTGATCGACCAGGTGCTGGCGCTCTCCGGTGGAGACGGCTGGCTCGCCGGCGGCGTCGACCGCAAGCGGATCGGCGCGCAAGGGTCTGTCACTCGGCGGCCTGACCACGCTCCTCGTCACCTACAACCCCACCCTGCGGGATCGGCGCATCCGCGCGGCGTTCGCGATGGCGCCGGCGTCGTGCGAGCTGGGGCGCAAGACGCTCGCGCCCACGCCCCCGCTCCTCCTGATCGACGGCACCCAGGACCTGATCACGCCCATCGACCAGAACGCCGGCCGCACGTTCATGCGCGGCCGCATGCCGCGCACGTTCGTGACGCTCACGGGCGCGACGCACACGGCGTTCACCGGTCTCATCACGGCGGACTCGACCGTCAACTACGACGCCGCGATCGGTTGCACCTTCGTCGAAAGCATCACCCAGCAGCAGGTCGACGATCTCATCGCCGCCTTCGGGCCGGCGGCCGCGGGGACGGACACGACCGGCTGCGACCTGCCCTGCCGGGGCCCGGTGCCCGCGACCGCGCCGATGACGGCGAGCCGCCAGCACGACCTCACCCAGGCCGCCGGCACCGCGTTCTTCCAGGAGCGCTTCCAGAAGTCGCGCGCCGCCCACTGCTTTCTGCGGAAGGTCTTCCCCTCGGAGAATCACGAGGTGACGATCGATCGCCGCGGCGGCGCCGCGGCGCCCTAGCGCCGGCTCTCGTCACTCCTTGCGGCCGTGACCTTCACGGGGGGCCGTACCCGACAGCGCCGGCCTCGCTCGATCGCCTGCTCCGGGCGCCGCCGTGTGCAGGGCGAGCTCGCGGAACGCCGCCCGCCGCTCACCGGCGCCACCCGGCTCCGATGACTCGCCACGCACTTCCAGGGTCAGGACGTTCCCGTCGGGGCGAAAGTCCTGACGCGGCGGTAGAGAAAACGTACGAGTGCCAGCCGACCTCCAGCAGCCGCTCCCCGAGCACCCGATCATTCAGCGTGACGCGGAGCCGCCTGCAGGAGGCAGCGTGTGTCTCATCGTCCAGACGCGGCCGGAGGACGAGCCGGAGCTCGCTGACCGCCGGATCGATCGGCCCGAGCGCCACCTCGCCCGTCGCTGCCCGGAGCCAGGTGGCGGGGCGTCGCGGATTCGATTGATCCGGTGACCACGTGCCGCGGAGCAGACCGCCGTCGTACGCGGAGCCGAAATCGATCTGCTCGAGCGGCTGTCGCCGGCTGGCCACCGTGCCAGCCGGAATGGCGAGGGTGATTCCGTGCGTGTACGCCGCGTGCACCAGGCCGATCGCCATCAACGCGGCCACTCCGACCCCCGTCCGCCACCGGAAATCGGGGTGCAGCATGGCGACGAGACCGTATCCGAGGGCCAGTGCCGCCGTGCCAACGACGTCCGACGGCCAGTGGCGGCGACCATAGACGCGGGCAGCGGCGATCGCGGTCGCGGTGATCGCCAGCAGGATCCAACCGCGACGCCCCACAGGCCTCGGCGCACCTCCGTACCAGAGCGCGAGCACCGCGATCCCGACCAGCACCGTGTTGCCGACGTGGCCGCTCGGAAAGCTCGCGCCGCTCGGGCCGGCGAACTCGGCGCCGGGCCGCGGGCGATCGAGGAACTCCTTCAACTCCCCGACCAGAATCACGCCCGCACCGAGCGTCGCCAGGATCCTGACGGTCTCGGCCGGCGCGGGGCGCCCGTTCCACACCGAGCGCAACACGACCGCCACGAGAACAGCGACACCGACCGGCCCCACCAGATTGCTCACGAGGGTGGCAAGCGCCTCGCCGGAGCAGCTCCGCCAGGCATCGAGCATCGTATCGAGGCGAGCATCTACCGCCCCCAGCAGTGGGACGGCGGCAACCGTGGCGAGGAGTACGACGGCGGCGGTCCGGGCCCGTCGCCGCCGCGTCAGGGGGTCGGGCGCCATCGCGTGGAGTGGAGCGCGAGGCAGTCGCCGGACACCACGATCCCGGACCCGGCACTCACCGCGCGGCGGGTGCAGAGGGCATCGAGGGCCCTTCCATCGCGGCGGCGCGCACGCCCGCGGCCAGCCCGAGCACGTCGCCGACCGCGCTGCGGACGCCCTCGATTCCGCTCGATGCATCGACCTGGACGGCTCGGTGGAGCGGACCGCGCGGCGCGTACGACCGAGCCCTCGTCGCGTGGAACACGGCGACCGTGGGTACTCCGACGGCGGCCGCGAGATGCATCGGACCCGTGTCGCCTGTCACGACGAGCGTGCAGGAGCTCAGCAGCGCCGCGAAATCACGGATGCCGAGTTGTGGGGCCACGACCACGGGGTGGACGAGATCGCGGTTCAGCCGGGCTGCCTCGTGCCGCTCCTCCGGGCCGGGGAACAGGACGACCGCGACTCCGGGCCGGTGCCTGGATGTCCCGGATCAGCTCGAGGAGCTGCTCGTGCAGCCAGCGTTTGCGTCCACGGCCGCCAACGATGATGCCTACCGTGGTATCGCTCGCCTGGAGACCGCACGCGCGAAAGCAGTCCTGCGCGCGGGCGCGCTCGGCGTCCGTCAGCACGACCTTGAGGGACCGCGTGACGGGAGGCACGCCCAGGCCCTGGAGGAACGCGAGGAGGAGATCCACCTTGTGCTCGACGTTGGGGCGGCGCGGCACGTGGACGTTGAAGAAAGCCTGGTAACGGCTCCCCGCGGCCCCCGCGCGATACCGACCGCCCGACACGCCGGCGAGGAGCGCCCCGAATAAACTTGCCCCGCGCGCGCCCTCCACGACGAGGTCGTAGTGTTCGCGGCGGAGGGTGCGGACCAGGCGGCCGAGCGCCCAGGGGTTGCACAGCATCCGACGGTCGAAGCCGAACACGCGGTCGACGTCGGGATCGTGTGCGAGCAGGGACGCGTACGTATCGTAGCACAGGACGTCCAGGCGCGCGTGCGGGAGCGCCTGGCGGAGCGCGGCGAGCGCGGGCGTGACCAGCAGCAGGTTTCCCATGCGAACGTTGACGCGCACGAGCAGCACGCGACGGCAGCCTGCCAGGTCGATCGTCGACGGGTCGACGGACTTCGCGGACGCTCCTCCAGTGAGCAGGCCGAAGACCTTACGCTTGAGCCCCCTTTCAAGACGTATGCCCAGCTCCAACGGGTTCGTATACCCATACGACCTGGTGGTGCAGATGTAAAAGGGCCGCGTCGCTGATCGACGGCGCGAGCTCCCCCACCACTCAGGGCGGCGGCGTGCCTTCCGCCAGCACCAGGGTAGCGCGCTCGAGGGCGCCGACGCGGCCAGTCGCCGTGGCCAGCGGCGGCCCGACGCGGCCCGCGGCGGCAAGTGCCTGATAGGCCGACGCCAGCGCGATGACCCCCTGCCCCGGCGCGACCCGATCCGGCCGTCGCTCGAGGCTCGGGATGGGCCTGCCCACGTAGACCACCACGGTCCGAACGGTCGCGCCATAGAATGCCAGCGGGTGTCCGGGTGGAAAATGTGCCGCCGCCGCGAGCGCAAACGGCTTGAGCGTATCGCGGCGGGTCGTCGCCGCATCCATCGCGGGCTCGCCGACGACCATCCAGGCGAGGCTTGCGACGGCGACGAGCACGGCGAGCCCGCCCCACGCACGGCAGCCGATCGCGACCGCGACCGTCGCGAGCAGCACGCCGAAGACGAGCGCGCTCGGACGCGAGCCTCCCAGGGCGCGAAGGAGGGCGTCGCGTGTGAGCTGATCGGATGCGGAAAGGATCGTGGGGTGCCCGAGGTAGAGCAGTATCCCGACGACTCCGACGACGGCGAGGCCTGCTGCGGCCAGCGCCGACGCGCGCGTCGCGCGCAGCGGCAGGACGGGCGTCTCGAGCAGCCGCACCAGGGTCGGGGCCACGAGGAGCGCCATCGGCGGGAGAGACGGCAGCAGGTAGTAGCGGAGCTTCCATTCCGCCGGCGTGAAGACGATCACCGGCGCCAGCGCCCAGCAGAGGAGGAAGCGCATGCGCGGATCACGTAGCCCTCCCTGTCGCCAGAGCTGCCACAGCGCGACGGCGACGAAGGGCGACCAGGGCCAGACGATCGCCGGGAGGTGCTGCGGGTAGAAGAACGCGTGATAGTACCACGGTCTCCGCGAGTAGGCTCCGCCGCTTGCAAGGCCGCCGGCCAGGTTGTGCACGTAGCGCCCGATCAGGTGCTGCTCGACGAACGTGTGTCCCCATCCAACCCAGGCGACCGCGTACCACCCGAGCCCGAGCGCCACGAACGCGACCATCCCCGCGGGCGTGAACAGCCCGCTCACGCGCCGCAGGTCGCGTTGCCAGAGCAAGAAGAGGCCCACCGTCGCTGCGAAGAGGGCCGGGGCGACAGGTCCTTTCGCGAGCGCTCCGAGGGCGAGCAGAACGAGCGCGGCCGTGGCGTCGCGTCGCCGATCCTCGCGCCACCAGCGGTACGCGCTGCCCAGCGCGAGCGCGAGCAGCAACACGAGGAGCAGGTCGGGCCGCGCGCCGCGGGCGTGCGCAAAGAACGACCGGCAGGTGGCGAGCACGACGCCCGCCGCGAGCCCCGCCGGCGGCCCGAGTAGCCAGCTACCGAATTCGACAGTCCACCAGACGGTGCCCGCCGCCGCCAGCGCCGAGGGCAGCCGGACCGCCGTCTCCGAGAAACCGAAGAGCGCGCACGGGACCGCGGCAAGCCAGTGGAAGAGCGTCGGCTTGTCGGGCAGCAGATCGTCGTTGAATCGCGGCCAGAGCCAGTGGCCCGCCACGATGTCCTGGACGATGCCGACCTCGCGCGCCTCGTCGTTGTGCACGATGGCCGCGTCGCCGAGGTCGTGCAGCGCGAGGAGCAGGACGGCGCCGCCGACCAGGAGCCCGCGGACGCGCGGCTCGCGGAGAAGACGTCGCACCATGGCAGCGAACACCTACACGATTGCGCGATGGCGTGCGCACGCCGCCGGTTGTTCACGGGGTGATCCACGTCCGGCGCGATGGTGCTTGACCGCGCCGTCGTGCGCTCCTAGACCGCTCGCGGTGCGTACCCTCGGGTTTCTCGGGTTGATCCTCCTCCTGCTCGTCGTCACCGCCGTCGCCAGTCCGTGGATCGCGATCGGGCTCGCGCATCTCGGCTTCCCGTTCAAGTTCTCGCGCGTCTACAACCGGGTGTTCGAGGTGCTGCTGGTGGTGGCGATCGTCGCCGCCTGGCGGCCGTTCGACCTCGGCGACGCGACCGAGATCGGGCTGCGGCGGCGCGGCTGGGCGCGCGATCTCGGGCGGGGGCTCCTCGTCGGCAGCGCCGGCATCGCGGTCGGGCTGTTCGCGTGCTGGCTCGGCGGCGCCCTCGCGCCGCGCCTGCGCTACGACCTGGCGAAGACCGTGGGGCAGGCCGCCGCGGGTCTGCTCGGTGCAGTGATCGTGGGCATCGGCGAGGAGACGCTCTTCCGGGGCGTGCTGCTGCGGCGGTTGTCGGCGGACGCCGGCCGAGTCTCCGGTGTGCTGCTGAGCACGGCCCTGTACTCCGTCGTGCATGCGCTGCGACCGGGCGGCGCGCGCGACGCGTACGCCTGGGCGGGTGTCGATCGGACGCTCGCCCTGTTCGCGCCCCTCGCCAACCCCGGGGTGTTGCCGAGCATCGCGGGGCTCTTCGGTTTCGGGCTGCTCCTCGTCTTCGCGCGGCTCCGCAGCGATGGACTGTGGCTCCCCATCGGCATCCATGCAGCGTGGGTGGCGGTCTTCCGCGTGGGGCGCCTCGTGCTCGACATCCGCCACACGCCGGTCTGGCTGATCGGACCCGGCTGGCCGCCGCTGGTGGGAGGCGCCGGCGGATGGATCGCCATCGGCGCCACGCTGGCGGCGCTCGTCGTCGCATTGCGCCCGACCCGGTTGCGCACGTGACGCAGCGCGAGATCGCGACGATCGCGAGCTAGCGACGCCGCTTGCGGTATGTTGCGAATACGGTCCCGGGCAGGATCAGGCCGGCATCCGTCAACAGGTCGCCGACCAGCATCAGCTCGTCGAGCAGCTGCTTCGACACGGGCACGCGCACCGGTGGCAGTCGGCCGAACAATGCCAGCGTCCCGCGCACGGCCGCATCCGCCACCCGCCGGGTGAGGCCGGGAGGCTGGACCACTGCACCGTCGGCGGGCTTCGAGCGCATCAGCGCGACGGTGAGGGGAGCAGCCGTCCGCACCTCCACCTCCTCGAGGTACGCGCGCAGTACGGACAGCACCTCGTCGGAGCGCACACCGCAGAACGGGCTCAGGTCGCTCGCATCCATCCAGCAGCAGCCCGGGCTGCGTCCGGGCGTACGCGCCACCTCGCGATCGTGTACCGCCTCGAACACCCGTCGCTTCGCGCTCGCGAACTGGAACCGCGGCTCGCCGACATAGTCGTTCAGGAAGAACCAGCCGTCCGGCGCCAGCGCGGCATTGATCTGCCAGGCGAGGTGCTCGAGGTTGGTGACGTGGTGCAGCGACGACGACGACACGATCACGTCGTACGCGTCGCGTTCGAGCTCCGCGAAGTTCAGGTCCGCGCAGCGCGTGGCGACGCGCCCGGGGAAGCGTGCGCCCAGGATGTCGGCCCGCCGCGCGAGCGATCCCGCGCTCAGGTCCGTGAAGGTGAGGTGCAGGCCCGGGTTCGTCTCGAGGATCCGACCCTCGAGCCGGAGCGCGCTCAGCCCGAGCACCAGGCCGCGCCGGAACGGCCCGTGGCGGGCGATGGTCTCGTGCCAGCCGACGGAACGGTCGCCCGTGAAGCGCTGGTTGGTGTAGCGGTCGACCGGGCCCTCGCTGAAGCGCTCCTCGAGCGACTCGAGCGCGAACGGCACCGGCCCGCTCCAGTACGCCGCCTCGGCCGCGGCCAGCCGGCGGTACTCCGGATCATCCGGCGCGACGCGGAGAAGATCGACGCGCGCCGTCATGCCGCGGCGCGGGTGCCGCCGAAGAGATGCGCGTGCATCACCGCCAGCGCGGCGAGGTCGTGCACGTCGCGCGCGAAGTTCGGCACGGAGACCACCGGCACGCGGCGCGGGAGCCCGGCCCGGAACTGCTCGATGCGGAGCGACTCGCCTCGCGCCAGCGCCTGGTAGTCGGCGAAGTTCGCGGCCAGCTCCGCCGCGTCGCTCGCCCGGCCGCCGAGCGCCCGCTCCACGAAGGACGCGAGCTCGTGGACCTCCTCGGGGCCGACCTCCCCGCCGCGCCGGCCACGGCGCGACGGCCGGAACTCGTGATGCACGCGATTCAGCACCACGCCCTTCAGCGGCATCCGCAGCTCGCCCATCTTGCTGGAGAGGTACTCGGCGTCCTCGAGGACCTGCTCCTCCGGGCTCGACACCACCACGAACGCGGTCCCGGATCCGCGCAGCACCTCGTACGCCTTGTCGATGCGCGTCTGGAAGTTGTCGAACAACCCGCTCATGCTGGTGAAGAAGTCGGAGATCTCGGCCAGCGCCGAGACGCCCGTCGCCTGCTCGATGCGCCGCAGCAGGAACCCGACGCTCCGGTTCACCGCGCGCAGCGCCGACCACCCGGCGTTGAAGTACGGACGCACGAACCACTTGATGACGCTCTTGTCGAGAAAATCGCCCAGGCGCTGCGGCGCCTCCAGAAAATCGAGCGCGTGGCGGGTGGGTGGCGTGTCGACGACGATCAGGTCGTAGTCGCCGCTCTCCGCCAGGAGACAGAGCTGCTCGATGGCCATGTACTCCTGGGAGCCGGCGAACGTCTGCGACAGGTGCTGGTAGAAGGGATTCTTCAGGATGCGCGCGCGCGCCTCGGGCGGAGCGTGCCGTTCGACCAGCGCGTCCCACGCGCCCTTCTGGTCGAGCATCATCGCCGACAGCGACCCCGCGGGAGCCAGACCCTGTGCCTGGAACACCGCGGCGGGAATCTCGCGCGGCACGCTGCCGAGCGTCTCGAGCCCGAGCGATGTCGCGAGACGCTTCGCGGGATCGATGGTGAGCACGACCGTGCGCCGGCCCTGGAGCGACCCCCAGAGCGCGAGCGACGCCGCGACGGTGGTCTTCCCCACCCCGCCGCTGCCCGCCGACACCACGATGCGGTGGTCGGCCACGACGTCGCGCAGGGTCACGAGCGCCGTCCGGCCGCGGCCACGGTCGGCGCGTCCAGTGCGGCCTCGAACGCCGTCGAGAGCTGCGCCAGCTGCGGGCTGCCGAACTCCTCGCCGAAGAGGAACGGGAGCTCGACGAGGGGAGCCCCCGCGATGCCCGCGCGCAGGCGCACGAGGTTGGCCACGTTGATCGCCGCCCAGCCACTCTCCTCCACGGCGCGCTCGGCGATGCAGGTGAGGAGGGGCCGGTCCGCGGCGCGCGCGGCCGCGGCGGCCTCGAGCTCCGCCACCAGGTCGGCCGGGAAGCGACGCCGGTGCAGCCGGTTCACCACTACCCAGCCGAGCGGCATGTGCAGCACGTCGCGCAGCTGCTCGGAGGTCTCGAGCGTCTCCGCCACCGGCATCTCCTCCGCGAGCGTGACGAGATGCACCGCCGTCGTGGAGGCGTCCTGGAGCAGGCCGACGATCTTCGCGGCTTCACGCTGCACCAGCCCGGTGCCGAAGGTGTCGCGCGCCGCCTGCGGCATCCGCAGGTACTGCAGGCTGTGCCCGGTGGCGGGTGCGTCGACCACGATGGCGTCCCACGACGGCCGGCCGCCCTCCTCGCGCGTGGCCTCGAACCAGATCTTGCCGACCGTCATGAGCTCCTTCAGCCCCGGAGCGGCGGCGACGAAGTACTGGTAGATGCGGCTCGAGAACACCGTCTGGAGCAGGCGCTTCACGGGGATGACGAGCCCGAGGTACTCCTCCAGCGCCGCGCGTCCCTGCACCGAGAGGACGTGCAGGTTGCGCGACACGGCCTGCGGTGTGTGCGCAGGCGCCGAGGCCCCGAGGAGCGTCGGGAGATGCCCCGTCGAATCCATCTCGACCGCCAGGGTGCGCCGGCCACGCCGCGCGAAGAGCATCGCGAGCCCGGCCGTCACGGTGGTCTTCCCGACGCCGCCCTTGCCGACGACCACGTGAAGCCGGCGGTCGAGGAGCGCGCCGGACATCAGGGGGCGCGGCGGACGGCCACGGAGACGTTCGTGCCGCCGAACCCGAAGGAGTTGGACAGCGCGACGTCGACGGCGGCCTCGCGCGCCTGATGCGGCACGTAGTCGAGGTCGCACGCGGGATCGGGCTCGTCCAGGTTGATGGTGGGCGGGATGACGCCGCGGCCCACCGTGAGGACGGAGTAGATGACCTCGACGGCGCCCGACGCCCCGAGCAGGTGACCGGTCATCGACTTCGTCGAGCTGACCGCGAGGCGCGCGGCGTGCTCGCCGAACACGCGCTTGATCGCCGTGGTCTCGGCCTCGTCGTTGTATGGCGTGCCGGTGCCGTGGGCGTTGATGTACGCCACCGCGTCGGGCGCGATGCCGGCGTCGTCGAGTGCCTGCGCCATGCACTCGGCGGCGCCCTGGCCGCCCGGCGACGGTTGCGTCATGTGATACGCGTCGCACGTCGCACCGAAGCCGGCGATCTCGGCGAGGATGTGGGCGCCGCGTGCCCGCGCGTGCTCCAGCTCCTCCAGCACCAGCATGCCGGCGCCCTCGGCCACCACGAAGCCCTCGCGGGCGCGATCGAATGGCCGGCTCGCGCGCTCCGGTTCCTCGTTGAACCCGGTGGCAAGCGCGCGCATGGCGATGAACCCGCCGACTCCGAGGAGGCACACGGGCGCCTCGGCACCGCCCGCCAGCATCACGTCCTGGCGTCCGTCGCGGATGTGCAGCACGGCGTCGCTGATGGCGTGTGCCCCCGAGGCGCACGCGCTGGTGGTGGCGTAGTTCGGCCCGCGCGCGCCGTAGCGCATCGCGATGTGGCCCGACGCCATGTTCGGGATCAGCTTCGGGACGAAGAACGGCGAGACGCGCCGGACGTCCTGCGTCGCGAAGTGATGGTAGGCCGACTCCAGGCTCTCGAGGCCGCCCATGCCGACGCCCACGATCACGCCCGTCCGCTCGGGGCGGTCGAGAGGCAGCTCGACCCCGGACTCCTCCACCGCCATCTGGGCCGCCGCGACGGCGTACTGGATGAAGACGTCCATCTTCTTCAGGTCCTTGCGCTCGATGTAGCGCTCGGCCTCGAAGTCGGGGACCTCTCCCGCCACGCGCACGGCCAGGTTGGAGGCATTGAACCGACTGATGGCGCGCACGCCGGAGCGGCCGGCGCACAGCGCGTCCCAGTTGCGCTCGGTGCCGATCCCGAGCGGCGTGACGAGACCCATCCCCGTCACCACCACCCGTCGCCTCGTCCCGTTGCCCGCGTCCAAGGTCGTCATGCTAGGGACGCATCCGGGGGGAGTCAAGAAAACGTTCCGAGGCTGCCCAGCCCGCGCTGCCAGAGCGAAAGATAGACGAGTACCGTCCCCGCGACCACCGCCACCGCCACCAGGTCGCCGATTCCGGGGCCCGGACGCGGGAACCGCGTCCGCGGCCGTCCCGAGTTGAAGCCGCGGAGCTCGAGGGCCATCGCCATCCGATCCGCGCGGCGCAACGCGCCGATGAACACCGGCACGATCACCGGTGCGAAGCGGCGAAGCCGCGTGAGCCAGCCGCCGCGACGCAGGTCGAGCCCGCGGCAGCGCTGCGCCTGCACGATGGTCACGGCGGACTCGAAGAAGACCGGCACGAGGCGAAAGGACAGCGTCAACGTGAAGCCGACGAGATAGGGCATGCCGAGGCGGCGAAGCCCGTAGGCCACCTCCTCCATGCGCGTCGTGGTCAGGAAGAGCAACCCGGTCACCAGGAAGGTGGCCGAGCCGGATGCCCATCGAGAGACCGTAGCGAAAGCCCTGCGCGCGCGTGGGTGCGCCGTAGAAGAAGGTCCAGACGACGGCGGTCACGCCGAAGATCAGCACCAGCGCCGGCGCGAAGCGCCGGAGGTGCGGCGCGCCGCCGGCGAGCACGAGCAGCACCGCCAGCGGGAGCCCGAGCGCCAGCAGCAGCACCGGACGATCGACCACGAAGGCGGCGATCACGAGGCCGAGCAGCGCGAGGAGCTTCGTGACCGGGTGCAGCCGATGCAGTGGCGTCGCGGCCGGGACGTAGAGGGTGAGCGTCATCGCCCGTCCCGTCGCGGCATCCAGGCGACGAGCTCCTCCACGGACAGCGGCGTGCATCCCAGCGCCTGCCCCAGCCGCGTGACGTCCGGAGCCTGGAACGCCGCCTCCGCCACGCGCGCCGGATCGGCGAAGAAGCCGCGCACGGGACCGTCGTAGCGCAGGCAGCCGCCGGCCAGCAGGAGCACCCGCTCGGCGTACTCGGCGATCACCCAGGGCGTGTGGGTGATGACGATCACCGTGCGGCCCGCCCGCTGCACCGCCCGCAGGAGATCGAGCATGCGTCGCTGCTCCGGCCAGTCGAGTCCCGTGGTGGGCTCGTCGAGCACCAGCACGTCCGGTTGCAGCGCGAGCACGGCGGCGACCGCGAGCCGCTGGCGCGCGCCCTTGTCGAGCAGGAACGGATCCGCGTCGCGGGCATCGAGCCCGACGGCGTCGAGCGATTCGGTCACCCGGCGCTCGATCTCCGCCGCCGGCAGGCCGAGGTTGCGCGGCCCGAAGGCGACCTCCTCCGTCACGCTGGCGGCGAAGAGCTGATGGTCGGGATCCTGGAAGACGTAACCCACGCGCTGCGCGATGTCCTCGAGCGCCAGCGCCGCGATGTCCTCGCCATCGAGCAGCACCCGGCCTGCGGTCGGACGGAGCAGGCCGTTCAGGTGCCGGGCGAGCGTCGTCTTGCCGGAGCCGTTGCGGCCGATCACCGCCACGAGCTCGCCGACTCCGACGGCGAAGCTCACGCCGGCGAGCGCCTCGCGGCCGTCGGCGAAGCGGTGCCCCACGCCCTCCACCTGCAGGATCGCCTGACGGGGTGGCGGCGGGGGCGCGTCGGGAGGCGCCGACGGCACGAGGCCTTCCCGTCGCAAGCGCGCCGCCGCGTCACCGGGGTCGAGAGGCGGATCGGCGAGACCGAGCGCGGCGAAGACGCGGCACACGTCGTGCGGTCGGACCCCGGCTTCCGCGCACCCCGCGGCGTCGGCGAGCACGATCGCCGGCGGACCGCTCGCGACGATCCGTCCGTCCCGTAGCAGCAGCAGATGATCGGCGGCCACCGCCGCCCCGACGTCGTGCTCGATGAGCAGGATGGCGAGGCGCTCGCGCCGCAGGCCCGCCAGCACGGCGAAGACGTCGCGCCGGCCGACGGGATCGAGATCGGTCGTGGGCTCGTCGAGCACCAGGACGGGCGGCCGCAGCGCGAGCAACCCCGCGATCGAGAGGCGTTGCTTCTCGCCACCCGACAGCGTGCCGGGGTCGCGTCCCTCGAAACCCGCGAGCCCGACGGTCGACAGCGCATCGCGCACGCGCGCCGCCATCTCGGACGGCGCGACCCCGGTGTGCTCGAGCCCGAAGACGACCTCCTGCGTCACGTCCGACGAGAACAGCTGCGCTTCGAAGTCCTGGAACACCATGCCGATCCGGCCGGCCAGCTCGCCGACGCGCAGCCCGGCGATGGACTCGCCCTGCAGGAGCACCTCGCCCGCACGATCTCCGGCGAGGAAGCAGGGCACGATGTTCGTGAGACACCGCGCCAGCGTGGTCTTGCCCGCGCCGGTCGCGCCCATGACGACCGTGAGCGAGCCGGGCGGGACGTCGCAGTCGACGCCCGCCAGCGCGGGTCGATCGGCGCCCTCGTAGGTGCAGCGAAGGCCGCGCACCGTGACGCCGCCCGCGGCCGTCACAGGAACGCGAGCCCGAGGAGGGCGAGCACGAGGAACGGCAGCACGCCGAATCCCAGCTCCCAGCGTCCCGATGCCGTCGCCGCGGCCACCCAGGGGGGCACCCAGAGGCGCGCGGAGATCGCCTGGCCGGCGGCGAAGCCGCCGACGGTGCCGACGACGAGGCACGCCAGTGCGAACGCCCGGCCCGCGAGCGGCCGGCGTGGGCGCGCGCCGAGCAGGTGCTGGTAGAGGAGATGCGCGCTCCCGACGCGGCCATACAGCAACCCGAGCAGCAACGGCGCGAGCCCGACGCCGGCGACGAGGTTGTTCACCAGCACCGACGAGCCGACCACCGTGAAGGGATGGAATCCGAGCACCGCGAGCCCCCACCCGATCACGTTGGCGCACAGCATGCTGGCGAGCCCGACCACGGTGACGAACAGCGCCCACCACCCGATCCGCCTCGACGGCACGGGAGAAGCGTCGGTGACGGCCGCCCAGACGCTGTAGGGCACGAGGCCGAAGAGGAGATTGCCCGCGAATCCGAACAGGTCGCCTGGACCGAGGCCGCCGAAGAAGTCGCCGATCAGGTTGCCGAACGCCGCACCCCATGCGCCCGCGGGGCCGAACAGGAACGAGCAGACCACCGGCAGCGCATTCGCCGGCCGCAGCTCGGTGACGCCGGGGATGATCGGCGCCACCTTGAAGGGGATCAGGATCGCGCCGTAGAGCGACGCGCAGATGGCCGTCAGCACGACCATGCGCGTGTTCCGCCACATGCCGAAGAGCTCGCCCGCCACCCCGCGTCGCTTATGGCCGCCGTGCGCAGGCGCTTCAACCGGCTGGCGTTGACTGCCTCGGGACCTTCCTCTACGGAGAGCGCATGCGTCGTGCCCGGGGAGCGCTGCTCGTCGCGTTGCTGTGCGCCGCCTGCGGGGCCCACAAGCGGCCGTCGGTGCCGTCCGACAAGCTGTGGGCGGACGGCGGCCAGGCCATGCAGGACGAGGCCTGGGACCTCGCCGTCCAGGACTACAAGCAGCTGCTGGAGCAGTATCCGTTCGACCCCAACGCCGAGGAAGCCGAGGTCAACATCGCCGAGGCGTACTTCAACGAGGGCCGCTACCCCGAGGCGATCGCGGCCTTCGGCGACTTCGAGCGCATGCATCCGACCAGCGACAACCTGGCGCAGATCGAGTACCGGCGGGGCATGGCGTACCTCGCCCAGCACCGATCGGCGGACCGCGACCAGCTGGCGATCAAGAACGCGCTCGACTCCTTCCGCAACCTCGCCGAACGCTACCCCGGCACGCCGTGGGCCACCCGCGCCGACCTGCGCGTGCGCGAGTGCCGCGAGGAGCTCGCCGAGCACGACGCCGGGATCGCGCGGTTCTACCTCAAGCGGGGCAGCCTGCGCGCCGCCGAGTCGCGCCTGCGCGGCCTCCTGATCGACTACCCGGAGACCCAGGCGACCGCGCAGACGCTCGATCAGTTCGCCAAGGTGTACGCCACACGGGACGAGCCGGAGGAGGCGAACCTCGCGCTCGCGACCCTCGTCCGCTACCACGGCGACAGCCAGATCGGGCAAGACGCGCGCACCCAGCTCAAGTCGCTCGACCCGGCCGAGGGTCAGGACCCCCTGCCGATGCTCGTCGCGCGCATCGACGCCATGCGCACGCAGGCGGACCGCGAGAATCCCCCCGCGCCGGTGTCGGCCTACTCCGACCGGCCCGGGATGCCGAGCGGGCGCGGGTACTAGGACCGCGGACCCGGACGTCGGTGCGCGGCGGTGGGGCCGCTGTCTCCGCTCAGCGTCCTCGCCCCATGCGCGCCGGCGAGTGCGCAGCGTCCCCCCGTGGAGCCGCAAGCGCGCGCAAGGAGCTGCGGATTCGCTCCGACAGCGGCCCCACCGCCGCGACGGCCGACGCGGGAGGGGTACCGCCCCCGGAGCGAATCCGCAGGCGTTGGCGCGCGCTCGCGGCTCCACGGGGGGACGCCACGACGTACGAGGCGCGCCTCGCCGAGGACGCTGAGCGGAGGGGGCGGTGCCCCTTCCGCGCACCGACATGATCGAAACGAGTCGAGTCGGTTTGCTTTCAGGCGGCGAGGCTATCTGTGCCTCCTCGCGCGCGACCCGCCGTCGATTTCGAAACCGCGTTCGGATCGATCAGCGGTTTGACACGCCGTCCGGATCCAGGGTAGCTGCGATGCGGAGAGAAGAGGAAGACAACCCTTATCCAGAGTGGCGGAGGGCCCGGCCCAGCGAAGCCACAGCAACCGGCCCGCGAGGGCGCGGTGCTAATTCCGACGCGTGCCTTGGCTCGCGAGAGCAGGCCGCGGAAGATGAGGATCGCACGCTGGTGAAAGCCCGCTCGTCCCCTGGCATGGGCCGCCACCACGCATGCGACACGTGAAAACCGAGCACCACGCGCTGAAGGCATCGCGCGCCCTCGTCATCGGCGTCGGCGGCCTCGGCTCGCCGGCCGCGATCGCGCTGGCGGAGGCAGGGGTCGGCACCATCGGCCTGATCGATCCCGACCGGGTGGACGTCTCCAATCTCCATCGCCAGCCGCTCTACACGGACGGCGACGTCGGCGCCCCGAAGGTCCGGGCGGCCGCGGCGCGGCTACAGGCCGTCCGCCCCGGCGTGCAGGTCATCACCTGGCCCGTCCGCTTCGGCCCCGACTGCGCCGCGCTGCTCGACGGCTTCGACGTGCTCCTCGACGGCACCGACTCGGCGGTCGCGAAGTTCGACATCAACGACGCCGCCGTGGCGCGGCGACTGCCGCTCGTCCATGCCGGCGCGATCGGCACGCGCGCCCAGCTGCTCACCGTGCTGCCCGGCCAGACCGCGTGCCTGCGCTGTCTGTTCGAGGAGTCCGCCCGACCCCGACGAGGCGCCGTCCTGCGAGGAGGCCGGAGTGCTCGGGCCCTCCGTCGTGCTCGCAGGCAGCCTGCAGGCGCGCGGAGGCGGTCCGCCTGCTCACCGGCGCCGGAGCGATGTTCGCCGGCAGCCTGCTCACGTTCGACATGTGGAACGGCGCCTGGCGCCGCGTGCCGGTGGCGCCGCGCGCCACGTGTGTCACCTGCGGCGTCTTGCATCGGGAAGTTTTCGCGCAAAGGAGCGTAGGTTCATGAGCCATACGACCGGGCTCAGGTGTCGCGAGTGCGGCACCGAGACGCCCATCGCGCCGCTGCACGTCTGCGAGACGTGCTTCGGCCCTCTCGAGGTGCAGTACGACTACGCCGCCATCCGGCGGACCCTGACCCGCGAGCTCATCGAGAGCCGTCCGCGCAATCTCTGGCGCTATCGCGAGCTGCTCCCGATCGAGGGCGAGCCCCACATCGGCCTGCACTCGGGCTACACCCCGCTCGTGCGCGCCGATCGCCTCGCCGCCGTGCTCGGCGTCCGCGATCTGTGGGTGAAGGACGACTCGGTCAACCATCCCACCTTCTCCTACAAGGATCGCGTCGTCTCGGTGGCGATCTCGAAGGCCATCGAGTTCGGCTTCGACACCGTGTCGTGCGCATCGACCGGGAACCTCGCCAACTCCGTGTCCGCACATGCGGCGCGCGCGGGCCTCACCTGCTTCATCTTCATTCCCGACGACCTCGAGCAGGGCAAGGTGATCGGGTCCACGATCTACGGTCCGCGCGCGGTCGCGGTCCGCGGCAACTACGACGACGTGAATCGCCTGTGCAGCGAGATCGCCGACAAGTACGGCTGGGCCTTCGTCAACATCAACATGCGCCCGTACTACACCGAGGGCGCGAAGACCTACGGGTTCGAGATAGCCGAGCAGCTCGGCTGGCGGCTCCCGCAGCACGTGGTGGTCCCGGTCGCGGGCGGCACGATCCTGCCGAAGGTCGCCAAGGCGTTCCGCGAGCTGCGCGATCTCGGCCTGGTCGACGGCGAGGTCCGCGTCCACGGCGCACAGGCCAGTGGCTCGGCGCCGGTGATCCAGGCGCTGCACAAGGGCACCGACCTGATCATCCCGGTGAAGCCGCAGACGATCGCCAAGTCGATCGCCATCGGCAACCCGGCCGACGGCTTCTACGTGCTGAAGGCGATCCGCGAGTCGGGCGGCTGGGGCGAGTCGGTGACCGACGCGGAGATCGTCGACGCGATCCGGCTGCTGGCGCGCACCGAGGGCATCTTCACCGAGCCGGCCGGCGGCACCACGGTGGCGGTCACGCGCAAGCTGGTCGCGCAGGGCCGCATCCCGCGCGACGAGTCGATCGTGATCTGCGTCACCGGTAACGGCTACAAGACGCTCGAGGCGGTGATCGACGGCGTCGAGCAGCCGTCGCGCATCCCGGCGCGGCTCGGCGATTTCGACGCCCTCTACGCCCGGCTACGCGGAAATCGCGAGGCGTCCGCGGGTTGACGCCCGCGTCGCGCCGCCCGAAACTGACAGGAGGAGATCGACGCATGACCCAGGTGAGAGTTCCGACACCGCTGCGCAAGTTCACGGGCGGCTCCGAGGCCGTCGAGGCCGAGGGCGCGAACGTGACCGCGATCCTGGCCGACCTCGACACGCGCTATCCGGGTATCCGGGAGCGCATCTGCGACGAGTCGGGCCAGGTCCGCCGCTTCGTCAACATCTTCGTGAACGGCGAGGACATCCGCTTCCTCCAGCACCTCGACACGCCCGTCAAATCGGGCGACGAGCTCTCGATCGTGCCCGCCATCGCCGGGGGCCGCTGATCCGCAGCGTCCGGATGTCTTCCCGCCTGGCTCACGCCTCGTTCGCCGCCGGTCCGACGGCGCCCGGGGAGGGACCGCTGGTCTCTCCCTCGGTGCTCCAGCTGATCGGCAACACGCCGCTGGTGGAGCTCCGCCACGTGCGCGACGGGGTGCCGGACGGCGTGCGCATCTTCGCGAAGGTCGAGGGCTTCAATCCGGGCGGCTCGGTGAAGGACCGCCCGGCGCGCAAGATGATCGAGGAGGGCATCCGTCAGGGCAGGCTGGTGCCGGGCAAGACGATCCTCGATTCCACCTCGGGCAACACCGGGATCGCGCTCGCCATGATCGGGGCCGCGCTCGGCTATCCGGTGGAGCTCGTGATGCCCGCCAACGTGAGCCGCGAGCGCAAGCAGGTGGTGTCGGCGTTCGGCGCCAAGGCGATCTTCAGCGATCCGCTCGAAGGGTCCGACGGCGCCATCCGTCTCTGCCGCAAGATCCTCGCCGCCGACCCCGATCGCTACTTCAAGCCCGACCAGTACAACAACGACGCCAATCCGCTCGCCCACTACGAGACCACGGGTCCCGAGATCTGGCGGCAGACGGACGGCGCGGTCACGCACTTCGTCACCGGGATCGGCACCGGCGGCACGATCATGGGGACGGGGCGGTACCTGAAGGAGCAGAACCCGGCGATCCAGATCGTCGCCGCCGAGCCCGAGGACGCCTTCCACGGCCTCGAGGGCCTGAAGCACATGGCGTCGTCCATCGTGCCGGGCATCTTCCACGAGCAGCAGCTCGACCTGAAGCTCGGCATCGGCACCGACGACGCCTACGACATGGTCTACCGGCTCGGGCGCGAGGAAGGGCTGCTCGTCGGCCAGTCGTGCGGCGCGGCGCACGTGGCTGCCCTGCGCGTGGCGCGCACGCTGGAGCGGGGCATCATCGTCGTCCTCTTCGCCGACTTCGGCGACCGCTACCTCTCCACCAACCTCTGGCTCGGCTGGCAGAGGGTCGCGTGACACGCGCGGCGCAACGGACGGGCCGCCGCGCCGGCGGCACGAAGACGCGGGTGAAGCTCTACCTCACCTATCCCAGCCGCCTGGTGCGCGAGCCGCTGATCTATCACCTGAGCCGCACCTTCGATCTCGTCTTCAACATCCGCCAGGCGAGCGTCAACGAGGACATCGGCATCATCGCGATCGAGCTCGACGGCTCCGAGGACAACATCGAGCAGGGCATCGCGTGGCTGCGCGAGCGCGGCGTCACCGTCGAGCCGATCGAGAAGAACGTCATCGAGTGATGCTGAGCGACGCGCAGATCGAGCGCTGGAGCCGCCAGATCCTCCTGCCCGACGTCGGCGGACGGGGGCAGCTGCGCTTGCTCGCCGCGCGCGTCGGCCTCGTCGGTACCGGTCCCGTCGCCGACGGCGCCGTCGACCTGCTGCGCCGCGCGGGCATCCCGGTCGTGGGCGGCAGCGTGCCGCCGGACGTCGAGGTGGCCGTCGACCTGGGCGGCGACGACGGCGCCGCGCCCGTGGCCCCGGGCGCCCCGCTGGTGCGCGGACGCGCCGCCGGCGGCGCGGGCTGTGTCCTGACGCTGGTCGGACGACCGTGCCCGCTGTGCGCTCCCACCTGGTCGCCGCCCTCGTCGGTCACCGGTCACGTGCTGGCGCCAGCCGCCGGCCGCGTGCTCGCGTCGCTGGTCGCAGGAGAGGTCATGCGCGTCCTGCTCGCGCGTCCCGCCGGCGGACGGCGCTGCACCTTCGACCTGGACGCGGGAGCGTTCACCGGCGACACCCTGGCGGGCGACGGCTGCGCCGCCTGCGGGGAGCGGGCGTGAGAGGCGGCATCGACCCCGGCGTCAAGCTCGACCTCGCGACGCGCGGCGTGCGGATCGACGCGAGCGCGCACGGCCTCGCGACGTCCGGGGAGCCGCTACCGCAGAGCCTCGAGCTGGTCGTCGGCAACGCGGGACCGATCTCCGTGCCGGTCGACGCGGCCGGCACGGCGGTCGCGCCGTTCCAGCTTCGCGGCGCCGACGGCCGGTACTGGCTGGCCGATCCGGGTCGCAACGGGGCGGCGGATCTCGAGGTGCTCGTGACGGCGGCGCCGCGGTTCTACGGCCGGCGCACCACCGGCGGGATCCCCATGCGTCGCGTCGCGAGCGTACTGGGGAACCACCTGCTGGTCCATCCCGCGGGAGCGTGCGGGTTCAGCGTGCAGGGTGCCCCCTGCCGCTTCTGCGTGGAAGGTGCGCGGGGCTCCGGGGACCGCGAGCCGGTGGCGTCGGTGGCGGACGTCGTCGAGGTGGTGCGGGCGGCGTTCGACGAGGGCAGCGCGGAGTTCGTCTACCTGAACAGCGATGCCTTCGACGTCGAGGACGGCGGACTCGTCTTCCTGGCGCCGTACATCGAGGGCATCCGCCGCCACTTCGACACCCTGGTCGCGGTCCAGACGCATCCGCCGAGAACCGACCGCTGGATCGACTGGGCGTACGCGCTCGGGGTCGACGCGCTCAGCTTCAACCTGGAGATCTTCGACCCGGAGCTGCTCGACCGTCACTGCATCGGCCGGATGCGGTTCATCGGCCGGCAGCGCTACCTGGACGCGCTGGGACACGCGGCCACGGTGTTCCCGGGCGGCACGGTGTGGAGCGACCTGGTGCTCGGCCTCGAGCCGCCGGAGTCCACCATGGCCGGGATCGATGCGCTCGCCGCACTGGGCGTCGTTCCCGTCGTGGCCGCGCGACGGGCGCTCGTCCCGGCCGCGACCGTGCTCGATCCGCACGACGTCGGCCGCGTGCTGGCGCATCTCTACGCGGCGGTCCGCGCGCGCGGCGTCAACATGGGCTGGATCCACGACCTGGTTGCCGGCGTGGCGCCGCTCGAAGCGCACCCGTCCGGCGCGCCGCTCGTGACGCGCGCCGTGCACGGGCTCACGCGCTCTCGCCTCGGGGCGCTGGCGACCCGCGGGCTCGCCCGCTTCCGGCGCCGGCTGCGGGTGAAGAGCATCAGCGACTCCTTCGAGTCGTCGCACCTCTGACGCGGTGACGGAGTCCGTCAGAGCTCGCGTCGCGCCGGACGTCGTCGTCGACACCCGCCCGCTGTGGCGCGTGCTGATCGGCCGCACGTACCGGCCGACGATGCTGCTGCTCGGTGCGGCGGCGTTCTTCGCCGTCCGCATGATGCCCGCACCCGACGGGCTCCAGCCGGTGGCCCAGCGCGCGCTCGCCGTCTTCGTCATCTGCCTCGTCTACTGGGTGACGAACGTGCTGCCGCTCATGGTGACGAGCATCCTCGCAATGGTGCTGCTGCCGCTGACGAACGTGCAGCCGGCCAAGGACACCTACGCGCTCTTCGGCAACGAGGCGGTGTTCTTCATCCTGGGCGCGTTCCTCCTCGCTGCCGCGCTGATCCGCTGCGGCCTCTCGACGCGCGTGGCGCTCGCCGTGCTGCGCCGCTTCGGCCACACGCCGCGCACGCTGCTCCTCTCCTTCTTCCTGATGAACGCGTTCATGGCGTTCTTCATGTCGGAGCACGCGGTGGCCGCCATGACGTTCCCGATCACGCTCGAGATCGCCTCGGTGCTCGGGCTCCAGCCCCGGCGCAGCTCGTACGGGCGCGCGCTCTTCATCGCCATGGCCTGGGGAACGCAGATCGGCGGCATCGCGACGCTGCTCGGCGGCGGCCGCGCGCCGCTCGCGATCGGCATGCTGCGCGAGGCGACCGGCCAGGGCTTCACCTTCGCGCAGTGGACCCTCGCGGCGCTGCCCATCGTCGCCGGGCTGCTGGTGGCCGCGTGGTTCATCCTCACCTGGTTCTTCCCGATCGACATCGAGGACGTCCGGCGGGCGGATGCCGTGATCGCCGAGAAGGCGATGCGCATGGGCCGTCCATCCGTGCGCGAGCGCGCGATCGGCTTCATCATGCTCGGCACGCTCGTCGCCTGGATCGTGGGCGGCGAGGAGTTCGGGCTGGCGACGATCGCCCTGTCGGCGGTCGTGATCATCTTCGCCGCCGGGCTGCTCACGTGGCGGGACATCGAGCAGTACGTCAACTGGGGCGTGCTCCTGATGTACGGCGGCGCCATCGCGCTCGGGTCGGCGGTGAATCACTCGGGGGCGGCGCTGTGGATCGCCGGCATCACCGTGACGCACTGGGCGCAGACCCCGACCGGGGTGGTGGCCATCCTGTCGGCCTTCGGCATCGTGCTGACGGAAGCCATGAGCCACTCGGCCGTGGTCGCGCTGCTGATGCCCGTCGCGCTCGGGATCGCCACGCAGTACGGCATGGATCCGCGCGTCATGGCCCCCATCGTCGCCCTGCCCTCCGGCCTCGCATTCACCTTGCCGGTCGGCACGCCGGGCAATGCCATCGCCTATTCATCCGGTTACTTGCGGCTGCGCGACATGCTGGTCCCGGGGTCGCTCCTGGTGTTGGTCGCCTGGGCGATCTTCAACCTGGCGGTACACTTCTACTGGCCGCTCATCGGGCTCTCGCTGGCGGCGTCGCCCGCGGGTTGAAGCCCGGCGCTGATTGCGACGCGGGCTGCTCTTCCTTGCGGATCGCGCGGGGCAGGCTCAGTCGACGAACGCGCCGCTCGGCGAACCCATCGTCGTCGTGGTCGTGGAGGTCGTTGGCGTGGTGGTCGACGTCGCGATCGCGGGCACGTTCTTGTACTTGATCTTCAGCGGCAGCACCTGGCCGCGGATCTCGCCGGTGGGGCTTGCAGGCGGGGGGCCCGTGGTGTGGACGTTGATGTACCAGAGCCCGTTCTTGAGATCCTTCTGCTGCTGCTTGTCACTGACGACAACGCACCCCTGCTTCGGGCTGCCGACTGGCGACGGCCCCGGCGGCGTGCCGAGGGTGATGTTGTGCAAGACAGGGGACGCCACACCCGGCCCCGCCACGTCGCCCTTCATGGCCGGGCCGTGGAAATGCGCCAGGATCTCGGTTCCGGCGAGCGGTGTGTAGCTGATCGCGTAGCACAGGTTCGAGTTGTCCTTGTTGAACGTGAGGAACGCCACGCCGGTCGAGGGGCTTTGCGTGGGCGGGGTCTCTTGAGCGCCGTTGAGCTGCGCGATGAAGACCGGATCAAAGGTATCGCCAGCTGCCGAACTGACGCAGAGCCCGGTGGCCAGGATCGATGACGCCAGGACCGTCTCATCTACTTCCCGGCGGCCCGCGCCGCTCGCATCGCCGCGAGGACGCTCGGGTCGATGCCGGCGGTGCCGTCCATCGACGAGACGTGTCGCGGCGTGAGCTCGAGAAGGCGCCCCTCGCCGGGATAGGTCGGGGCGATGACCTCGTTGTAGTACCGCCCGCCCGAGGGTCCGAGGAAGTGGATCGCGAGCCGGGCATCGAGCGCGTGCGCGGCATCCTTGTCGGCGTGCACCACCGCGGTGGCGCGGATCGAGACGTAACGATACGGCGGCTCCGGGTCCTGTACGCAGAAGGAGACCGCCGGGTTCCTCGCGATCGCACGCGCTTTCGCGAAGGCGCTCGAGCTGGCGATCCAGATCTTGCCGTCGCGGTATTCGTGCCAGACGGGGGAGGACGCGACGGCGCCCTTGAGCGTCGTCCAGCTCAAGATGCCGACGCAGGGTTGGGTCAGGAAGCGCTCGATCTCCTCGCGCGCCATCGGCGCGTTCACCTGCAGTCGGTCGGTCGACATGGATTCTCCTCTACGTCATCGGACGCCGTCCCGGCGAGGCGGCGGCCAACCCCAGGGTCGCTCCACGGGCGGGGGCGGGGGTTCCGGCAGGTCGCCTGAGGCGCGCGGCCTGACGATTCGACGATGAGTGCGACGAGCCGCCGATCGCGGCCCTGGGTGGCGGCGGCATCCATGCAGGAAGGCAGGCTCCGATCGGCCCGCCGTTGTTCTTTTTGGGCGAGGGCGCTCACGTGGTACCAATCGGATCGTATGACCTCGGCCAAGCGGTCCGTACCGGCTCTCCGCGCGCGACGCGCCGCCGCAGCGTCCCGTGTGGGGGGTGCTCGGGACGCTCCCGCGTTCCCTCTCGTCCGCGACGACTGAGGCGTCGCGAGGATGCTTCCCGGGACGCTCGTCGCGCTGGTCCGCGTCTTCGCGCAGACGATCGGGTTCTGCGCGCTGTTCGTCGCCGCGGGACGTGCACTGCTTCCGAAGCTCCTGCCCGAGGACCCGGAGTGGCCGAGGCCGCCGAGTTTCAGCTACGGCGCAGGATTCTTCGTGGGGATCTCGCTCTTTCAGATTCTGCTCGTGCTGGGCTCCCGGATTGCGACCAGCGCGCGGTTCGGGCTCTTCTGTGCCCTGGCCTGTCTCTCGGCACTGGCCTTCGCCGGGTACCGCGCCGGCGTGGGGAGGCTCCGCGCCCGCGAACACGCAGTCGTGACGACGGCCGGTCTGGGACTCGTCGCGCTGTTCACGGTGACGAACGCCACGGCGTGGCTCGCGGCAAACGCGGGGGGCCCGGCCGGGCCCCCGACGATCTGGACCCCCTTGGGGTCCATCCACAGCGGGCGCTACGCGAACTACTCCATCTTCATCGCGTCGCACGACCGGATCCCATACGTGGCGCAGAACATGGGGCAATCGATGATGGGGGCGTGCCATCTCCTGCTCGGTGTGACGTCTCCGCTCGCGGCGCTCATGGCGTGGATTCCGGTGGCGCTCGCGGCCCTCGCTCTCCTGGTCTTTGGGGTTTTGCGCGAGCACGGCCTGTCGCGGACGTGGAGCGCGGCCGGCACGTACTTCGTGTTTGCGTGCAACGTGGCTTTCTCGCTCGTCGCCGTGTTCATTCTCGACAACGGGTTTCCGATCGCCGTCATCGGCTACTCGGATGCCATCACGAGCCTGGGCACCTTCGTGCTGATCGCCCTTTGGCTGCGGGATGCACTGGTGCTGGAGCGGGCGATCCCGTTTCGGGGCGTGGCATTGCCGGGGCTCTTCGCTCTCTTCTGGACCTGGTCCGCCCCGCAGAACATCGTCGTGGCGGCCATCGCCGGCCTGATGATTTTCGTGCAGCGGGGGGGTGCTTCGGTGCGCTTCCGGCGCCCGTTCGACGCGGCATGGCCCGCCGCGTTGGCCTTCGGTGCCGCGTCGCTGTTGGGGGCCACCCAGCTCGGCGTGTTCCTTCCGGCAGCTCTCCGCGAGGAGACGGGCTCGCCCACCTTCGCGGTTGGCCTCGGGCTGCGCGTGCGGCCCTACGTGATGTACTACGTGCAGCACTGGACACACTTCCGGCGCGTGGGCAACTCCCGCCTGTACGATGGGGTCTACGAGTCCGGTCGCGAGTTCGGACTTGTCTACCAGTGGACGCGGGTGCTGAAGGTGGTGCAGACCCAGGTGTGGGAGAGCGTCCGCCTCTACGGCTTCCTCCTCCTCGGGCTCGTCTTGCTGAGATGGAAGCTCAGGGGGGCGGCCGAAGCCGGACCGGCAGGCGAACGTCTGCGTGCGTGGCTCTGGACCGCCACCTGGAGCTTCGTCGTTGGGTACGGAGTGGTGTTCTTCCTCGAGCTCGACGGACAGAAGTGGTGGCTCACGCGGTTCCTCCTACCCGCTACCGTGACGGGCCTCATGGCACTCGTCCTCGCGCTTGCTCCCATCCGCGGACCGGCGTCCCTCAGCAGGGTTCTGCTGTTCGGGCTCGTGGTCTTCCTCGGCACGGTGGGTCCTGTCCTCGAGCTCTCGGCGGCGTTTCACCGGAGCTTCATCGAGCTCGGTCAGGTCGATCCGCTCACGCATCGCCTAGATCTGCTCGTTCACAGCGAGGGCCCGTTCCAATGGTTTTGAGGGCGGCGTCCGGACGAAGGTCCTCTCTATACTAGACGAAACGCGACGCCGCGCTCGGTGCCAAGCGACCTCGCGCTGCGCCACCGACGGGCGCAGGTGCCGCGGACGCGTGGGCCGACGTCTTCACCGAGGCCGGCCATGATCCGCGAGGCTGACTTCGCGAGCCGGCCTTGCCTGCGGTGGCCGCGGGTGTAGCGTGAAACGAGCGCCGCGGGAGCGACTCGCCATGCAGGCCACGACACCGACGACCCACGAGGCACCGCCAAGCCTGGATGCCTTGCTGGCCTGGCTGCGGCAGCAGCGCGACGCCGGGTCGATCCATCACGACGAGCAGCACGGCATCTGGCAGGTGTTCGGCTACGCCGACGTGGAGCGCGTGCTCTCCGATCCCGGCGCCTTCTCGTCCGACTTCAGCGAGATCATGCCGGCGCAACGGGACTTCGAGCTCTTCAGCCGCGGCAATTTCGTGCGCATGGATCCGCCGAAGCACCGGAAGCTGCGCGGCCTGGTCAGCCAGGCCTTCACGCCCCGCGTGGTGAGCGGCCTCGCGCCACGGATCACCGAACTCACCACGGAGTTGCTCGACGGCCTCGGCGGAGCCGCGCGGTTCGACCTCGTCGACGGGCTCGCGTATCCGCTTCCCGTGATCGTGATCGCCGAGCTGCTCGGCATTCCTGTGGACGATCGCCCGATCTTCAGGCAGTGGGCCGAGCTCCTCTTCTCGCAGAACCAGCAGACGTCGGAGATCAGGCTCGACGAAGCCGATCTCCGCGCGCTGTTCGACGCCGTCGCGCCGACCATGCGGGAGATGAACGCCTACCTGCTGGCGCATATCCAGCAGCGCCGTGCGCATCCCGGCAATGATCTGATCAGCGAGCTCGTGGCGGCCGAGGTGGACGGGGAGCGCCTCGACGACGAGGAGATCGTCGGATTCGTAGGCCTGCTCCTGATCGCCGGGCACGTCACAACGACCGCCCTGCTCGGCAACGCCGTCATCACGCTCGACGAGCATCCCGACGCGGCGGCGGAGCTGTGCGCCGATCCGAGCCTGCTCCCCTCCGCCATCGAGGAGGTGCTGCGCTACCGATCGCCCTTCCCTCGCCTCGCTCGGCGGGCTGCCCACGAGGTCGAGCTCGACGGACGGACGATCGCCGCGCACCACGTCGTCATCCTGTGGGTCGCCTCGGCGAATCGCGACGCCGCGCAGTTTTCCGATCCGGACCGGTTCGACATCCATCGGTCGCCGAACCCGCACCTCGCATTCGGCCACGGCATCCATTTCTGCCTGGGGGCGCCGCTCGCGCGGCTGGAAGCCAAGATCGCGCTTGGCATCCTCCTCGAGCGGTATCGGAGCATCGCGGTGGCACGCGACGCGCCTGCGGAGTTCCACAACCCGTGGACGATCATCAGCGCGAAACGGTTGCCCGTGGACGTGCGGGCCGCATGATGGCGTTCTCCGAGACGCGCGATCGCGGGTGACCCACGTCGGGACACGCGTGGCGATCACTCCGCCGTACGCCGCACGACCAGGGAGTGTGAGATGGTGCACGTGAACCTCGGGAACACCGGCCTGCGCGTCTCGCGCATCTGCCTCGGCATGATGAGCTTCGGCAAGGACGAGAGCCGCGCGTGGGCGCTCGACGAGGCGGCTGCCGAGCCGATCGTTCGGCGCGCCGTGGAGGGTGGGCTCACGTTCTTCGACACCGCCGACGTCTACAACGGCGGCAAGAGCGAGGTCGTCACCGGGCGCCTGCTCAAGCGGTTCTTCGGGATGCGCGAGGAGTACGTCGTCGCCACCAAGGTCCACGGAAAGACGATGCCCGGCCCGAACGGGCGCGGTCTCTCGCGCAAGCACATCATGGCCTCGATCGACGGGTCGTTGCGGCGGTTGGAGCTGGACTACGTCGACCTGTACCAGATCCACCGTTGGGATCCGCGGACCCCGATCGAGGAGACGATGGAGGCGCTGCACGACGTCGTGAAGGCGGGAAAGGCGCGCTACATCGGCGCCAGCAGCATGTACGCGTGGCAGTTCGCGAAGGCGCAGTACGTTGCGCCGACGCGCTTCGTCTCGATGCAGAACCACTACAATCTGATCTATCGCGAGGAAGAGCGGGAGATGATCCCGTTGTGCCTCGACCAGGGCGTCGGTGTGATCCCCTGGAGCCCGCTCGCGCGGGGACTGCTGGCCGGAAGCAGGACCGCGGACGGCAAGGCGCTGACGAAGCGCGCGGGCAGCGACCCGTTCGCAGATATGCTCTACCGTCCCGAGCTCGACCGCCCGGTGATCGACCGCGCGGGCGAGGTCGCGCGGGAACGTGGTGTCCCGACGGTGCAGGTCGCGCTCGCCTGGCTGCTGCACAAGCCTGGCGTCACGGCGCCGATCGTCGGGGCGACGAAGATCGAGCACCTCGACGACATCCTCGCGGCCGAGAAGCTGTCGTTGGGCGCCGACGAGGTCGCACGGCTCGAGGAGCCGTACGCACCACATCGCGTGGTGGGTATCGAGTTCTGAGCTACCGGCCGCGCGGCCGTTCGGCCCACGAGGATCCGCCGCGCGTCCAGTCGGGACCGTTCCCCCAGTGTCGCCGGGTGCGTTTGTTGCGGTGCTCGGGGTCGAGCTCCTTGCACGCCGCGGCGTAGCTCTCGACGGTTTCGTACGCCTTGGGCACCGCCCAGAAATCCTCCTCCAGGCTCCAGCGGCCGTTGCCCGCGTACTGCAGGATCGTGATGCCGGGGAAATCGATCGTGCCCGTGCCGGAGGGGTGATCGCGACGGTTCTGCATGTAGACCATCACGCGGCCCGAGGTCTCGTCGACGGAGTGCCACTCGTAGGCCGTGTAGAGCTCCGGATACTGCGCCATGATCGGCTTGATCCAGGCGCGGATCTCCTCCCGCCCGTGCATCGTGCCCAGCACGTGTTCGACGTACTCGGCGTCCTCGGTGAACAGATCGGCCCAGGCGTCCCAGTCCTCGCCCACCGCGCCGGTTCGCCAGTAGGTGCGGAAGGCCTGCTCCATCTCGTCACGGGAAAACCGCATGCGCCCTCCTGCCACGACCATCGAGGACGCCGCAACGTTCGACGGCGGGCTCGATCTGCGCGAAGGACGCCCCTTCCAGGGCCCGCCATCGGGTCCATCCCGCATCGCCGGCAACGAGGATGCTTGACACGCGCCGCGGCTCCCTGATCGCCACAACGCAACGAGGATCGCCGTCCACCCATGCGCAGCTTCGCCGAGCCCACCAGGAAGACCGGTGTCTCGATGTACCCAGTTGCGCGCGTGCGCGCTCAGTCCACGATGACGACCACGCGTCCCCAACGCGAGCTCACGCGCGATGCGGGTCTGCAGCACGAGCCGTCCGTCGTCCGCGATGGCGCGGTCGAGCGCACGCACCAGGCGACCGAGCCCGGCCTCGCGGCCGGTCCCATCCGGAGAACGAGGGCCGCACCAGGTGCCCGGCGGTCGGGAGACGGCCGAGCACCGCGCAAGCGAGCAGCCGCAGCACGAGGTTGAGCCGCGGCGGCGATTCTCCTACTCTGCCGCGTTCTCGATCTCCCCACGCGAAAGGACCACCACCGATGCCCGATCTGATCCCTCCCCACGGCGGCCTCACCGAGCCCGTGACCCGCACGGTCTCCCCGGCCGACGAGGCGACGCTGGTCGCCGACGCCGCGAAGATGACCCAGGTGCCCGTCTCCGACGCCGACCTCTCGAGCGTCTACCGGTTCGGCGACGGCGGGTTGTCGCCGCTCGCGGGTCCCATGGACGGCGCCACCTGGCACCGCGTGCTCACCGAGGCGGTGATCGAGCACGACGGCCGGCTCTACGCCTGGACCATCCCGATCAGCTTTCCGATCGGGCGCGATCTGGCCGGCAAGATCGAGCGCGGCGACACGGTCGCGCTGGTGAACGGCGGACAGCCGATCGCGACGCTCGAGGTCAGCGACGTCTTCGAGTGGGACAAGCTCGCCTATCTCCGGAGCGTGTACCAGACCGAGCGCACGGATCACCCCGGCGCGGACATGGTGCTCAAGGGGGACGCCGACAAGACGCACCTGCTCGGCGGCACGCTGCGCGTGCGCCCGCAGCCGAAGCACCCGACGTTCGGCAAGTACGTCCGGTCGCCGCGCGAGGTCCGTGCCCTGCTGCGCGACAAGGGCTGGGAGCGCGTGGTCGCCTTCCAGACGCGCAACCCGCTGCATCGCGCACACGAGTACGCGCTGGTCTACGGCCTCGAGACGCTGCTGCGCCAGGGCCACAATGCCGGCGCCTGCCTGAACCCGCTGATCGGCGAGACCAAGGGCGACGACGTGCGCGCCGACGTCCGCATGGCCACGTACGAGGCGCTGATCCGGACGCGCGCGCTCGGCGACGGCGACAGCGACCAGGGTCTCTGGGGTCCGCGCGGCGAGTCCGTCCCCGACCGCGTCATCCTGCTCGGCCTCGACATCAAGATGTTCTACGGCGGTCCGAAGGAAGCCGTGATGCACTCCATCTACCGCCAGAACTTCGGCTTCACCGACCTCGTGGTCGGGCGCAAGCACGCGGATGCCCCGTTCCACGACGGGAGCGCCATCTGGGGAGACTTCGACGCGCAGGAGATCTTCGGCACGCTGAAGGGAGACCTCCGCATCCGGCCCTTGAAGGTCGGCTTCGCCGCGTACTACGAGTCGATCGGCCGGGTCGATCTCACCGACAACCACGCCGGCGAGAAGCCGGTGTCGATCTCCGGCAAGGACGTCCGCAAGGCGCTCATCGAGGGGCGCGAGGTCGATCCGCGCATCATGCGTCCATCGACGTCGCACATCCTCGCGGCGGCGATGCGCGAGACGCAGGCCTGACGCGGACGGGACGAGGTCGATCCGGCTCGACCTCGTCCCGTCCTGCTGCTACAGGTTGCCGCCGTGCTCGCCAGACGCGCGCTCTCCCTGCTGTTCTGGACGTTCCTGGTGGTGAGCTCGCTCGTGCTCTTTCCGATCGCCGTCGTCGTGTGGGCGATCACGGCGCCGCTCGATCGTCGGCGCGCGCTCCTGCACCAGTTCACCTGCTTCTGGGCGTCGCTCTACACCTGGCTGAACCCGGCCTGGCCCGTGACCATCGAGGACCGCGAGCACATCCGGCGCGATGCGACGTACGTCGTGGTGGCGAACCATCAGTCGCTGCTCGACATCCTCGTGCTGTTCCGGCTGTTCGTGCACTTCAAGTGGGTCGCGAAGATCGAGCTGTTCAAGATCCCCTGCATCGGCTGGAACATGTCGCTGAACCGCTACGTCAAGCTGCGCCGCGGCGATCCCGAGAGCATCGCGCAGATGATGCACACCTGCGAGGCGCGGCTGGCCGAGGGGAGCTCGATCATGATGTTCCCCGAGGGAACGCGCTCCGCCGACGGCCACCTGAAGCCCTTCAAGCACGGCGCGTTCACGCTCGCGCAGCGCGCGCAGGTGCCGCTGCTGCCGCTCGTCGTCGAGGGAACGGCGAACGCGCTCCCGAAGCGGGGCTTCGTGCTCCGCGGCCGGCACCGCATCCGGGTGCGGGTGCTGCCGGAGATCCCGTACGCGCGGTTCGCGGACCAGAGCGTGCAGGAGCTCACCGACGCGGTGCACGCGCTGTTCGCGGCCGAGCTCGGCGAGGCGCCGTCGGCCGTGCGTACCTCGGCCTGAGCGCGGTGCGCGTCGACGTCCATTGCCGCAAGTGCGGCGGCTCGCGCCGGCTCGACGTCGGCGACCCGTCGCCCGGCCAGGGCGTCGAGGAGCACCTGCATCTCGTCCGCGAGCGGCTCACCCACCGGCCGAGCTTCTCCTGCTTCGGCGGCCACACGGAGCTACGGCCACCGGTCCCGGAGTTCTGGGAAGTGCGGTGGGAGACGCTCGGCGACTAGCAGCCGCGCGTCAGCGCGCCGCGAACGGGTGCAGCTCGATCGACAGGCCGAACAGGTTCGCCAGCAGCAGGTAGAGGGCGAGCAGCGCGAGCAGGAGCGAGCCGAGCGCGGTCACCGCCATGCCGGAGAGCAGGATGATCGCGATCAGGCCGCCCACGGCGATCGCCGGCGCCAGCAGGCCGGGACGGTTGAACGGCGGCGCCGGCTCGAGCAGCGGCAGCAGGCCGCCCGCGCGCACCTCGTCGAGGAGGACGTCGCCGACGCTGCGGAGCTGACGGCCGATCTCCTCGAGCCACCCGCCGGTCATCGCTCGCCTTCGGCGCGCAGCAGGATCAGCAGGGCGCCGTCCGCGGTGCGCGAGTCGCGGCCCACGCCGAACACCATGGTGCCGCCGTTCACCAGCCGCACGTTCGTGTCGACGAGCCGCCGCCGCCCCTCGAGCAGCCGCACCTGCATCATCACGCGCTGGTCGGACATGCCCTTCGGCAGCAGGACCAGCGACCGCCCGTCGCCGAGATCGAACGCCTCGGTGTTGCGCCACGCCACGCGCCGCTGCTGCTCGCCGATGAGCTGATAGGCACGATAGCCGGCCAGCTTCCTGAGACGCGGGCGCATCGCTTCGAGCTGCGGGTCGCAGGGACCGGTGTCGGCCGCTCGCACGGTGGTGACCTGGATGTCGACGTTCTGCGCACCGGCGCCGCTCACGATCGTCAGCAGCGCCGCCACGACGACGAGCGTCGCGCCGCTTCCCCGCGTCACCGCGCACCTTCCCCGCCGTTGCTGCTCACCCAGATGATCATGGTGCCGCTCTTCGGCTCGCGGCGCATCGTGATCCCGCGTCCCGCGATGCGGTCGATGCCGGTGTCGTTGGAGCTGCGGGCACGTGCCGCGGACGCGCAGCGGGCGTCCTGCCGGCGACCGGGCTCGTCGCCGGACTCCGGAACCAGAGCACCGCCGTGGCGGCGATCGCCATCAGCGCGGCCCACACGCGCGTCGCGGCCGGCGTGGAGGCCGGCAGCACGGCGCGGCGGGTGCGCGGCGGCGCTTGACGACCGATGGCGGCGTCGACTGCCGGCCACACCCCGGACAGGTCGAGCTGGCGCACCTCGTGCTCGAGCAGCGCGGCCACCGCGCCGCGCAGGTCGGTCAGCTCGCGGATGGCGCGGTCGCACGTCGAGCAGGTGGCGGCATGTCGGGCGACGTCGAGGAGCTGCGGGGGCGGAAGCTCCGTGTCGACGAATGCTCCCAGAAGCTGCTCGACGTCCGTACAGTTCATCGACGTCAACGGATGCCACGCAGCCGCTCCTGGAGCTGACGGCGGGCATAGTGAAGGCGGCTCATCACCGTCCCTTTCGGACAGTCGAGCACACGGCTGATCTCCTCGTAGGAGAGCCCCTCCACTTCGCGAAGGAGTATTACCGCTCGGTGTTCAGGGGTCAACTCGGCGATCGCTCCGGCGAGCCCGCGAGCGATCTCGGCGTCGCGCGTGCTGCGGTACGGATCGCCGTGATCGGTGCCGTCGGGAAGCAGCGCGAGCGGATCCTCGCTGCGTTCCGCTTCGCGCGGCTCCAGCACGGCGTGCGGGAGCTTCGCTTCGCGGCGTCGATGGTCGATGCAGAGGTTCACGGCGATCCGGTAGGTCCAGGTGTAGAAGCTGGCGTCACCCTTGAAGCGGTCCAGGCTCTGGTATGCCTTGGCGAAGGTCTCCTGGGTGACGTCGAGGGCATCATCTCGGTTTCGTAGCATCCCGAGCGCGAGCGTGGCGATCTTGCGCTGGTAGCGCTCGACCAACTCCCGGAAAGCATCCCGGTCGCCTTCCCTGGCCCGCTGGACGAGCTCACCGTCGCTAGGCCCCACGGCACGTTCGCCTTATCAGACGCGCGCGGCCCAGGGGTATTCACCGACCGCCCGGCCCTCAGCCATGGACCTCGGCCCAATTCGCGCCCGAGTACACGTCGACGCGGAGGGGCACCCGGAGAGGCCAGATGCCCTCCATGGCCTCCCGGACCAGCGCCATCGACCGGGATACCTCGGCTTCCGGGGCTTCCAGCACCAGCTCGTCGTGCACCTGCAGGAGCATGCGCGTGCGCAGCCCCGCGGCCCCGAGCCGCCGCCGCACCTCGAGCATCGCGAGCTTGATCAGATCGGCGGCCGAGCCCTGGATGGGCGTGTTGGTCGCGGCACGCTCGGCGAACTGACGCACCGCGGAATCGCGGGAGCCCAGCTCCGGCAGGTAGCGCCGCCGCCCGAGGACGGTCGTCACGTAGCCGCGCTCGCGCGCCGTCGCGATCGTGCCGTCGACGAAACGTCGGACGCCGGGGTAGCGCGCGAAGTAGCCCGCGATGTACGCCTCGGCCTCGGCCGTCGACACCCCCAGCTCGCGCGCCGCGCGGACCGGCCCCATGCCGTAGACGATGCCGTAGTTGATCACCTTGGCCAGGCGCCGCCCCTGCCCGGGCGCGAGATCGCCGAAGACCTCGGCGGCGGTGCGCGCGTGGATGTCCTCGTCATGCGCGAACGCCTCGATGAGCGCCGGATCCTCGGCGAGATGCGCCAGCAGTCGCAGCTCGATCTGGGAGTAGTCGGCGGAGATCAGGCGATGACCGGGTGCGGCGACGAACGCCGCGCGGATGCGGCGGCCCTCCTCGCTGCGCACCGGGATGTTCTGCAGATTCGGATCCGACGACGACAAGCGGCCGGTCGCGGCGACCGTCTGGTTGAACGAGGTGTGGAGCCGGCCGGTGCGCGGATCGACGAGGATCGGAAGCGCGTCGACGTAGGTCGACACGAGCTTCGAGAGCCCGCGGAACTCGAGGATCTTCGCCGGCAGCGGATGCTCGCGCGCCAGACGCGTGAGCACGTCGACGTCGGTCGACAGCCCCGTCTTCCCGCGCCGGATGCCGCGGGTCGAGATTCCCAGCCGATCGAACAGCACCTCGCGCAGCTGGGGTGGCGAGTGGATGTTGAACGGACCGCCGGCGAGCTCGTGGATCTCGGCCATCAACCGCTCGAGCGACGCCCCGAACTCGGACGACAGCCGTGCGAGCGCCGCGACGTCGAGCGTGATGCCCGCCAGCTCCATCTCGGCGAGCACCTCGGCGAGCGGCATCTCGAGATCCCGGAACAGCCCCTCCATGTCGTGCGCACGCAGCCGCGCGGCGAGCTCGGCGCGCAGCGCATGCGCGCTGCGCGCGCCGCGTGCGATCGCTTCGCTGCTCTCGGTGGCCTCGCGGGGATGCCCCAGCAGCTCCTCGGCCAGGCCGGCGAGCCCATGATCGGCACGTGTCGGATTCAGACAGTAGGACGCGAGCGACAGATCGAAGGTCGGGCCCGCGAGTCGCACGCCGCGCCGGGCGAGCGCGACACGCAGCGCCTTCACGTCCGCGCCGATCTTCTCCACCGCCAGGTCCGCGAGCAGCGGCGCCAGCAGCGCCTGCACGTCCGCCGCCTCCGGCTCCGCCACCACGGCCACCGGCTCCGCCGGCGACGCGAGCGCCAGCCGCGCGAGCCGCGCGCCGGTGGCGCGCGGGGAGTCGAGATCGGGCACCAGGGAGATCGCCGCGCCCCGCAGCCCTGCCAGCGCCGTCGCGACGGCGCCAGCGTCCGGCAGGTCGCGATACTCGACCGGCGGCGCGTCGCCGGCGGCGCCCAGGTCGCGCAGCAGCGAGTGCATCTCGAGGTCGGTCAGCAACGCGCGCAGCTCGGTCGCGGTCGGCGCCCGACCAGCACAGCGCATCCATGTCGAGACGCAGCGGGAGATCCCGCTCGATGGTGGCCAGCGTCTTCGACAGGCGTGCCGTCTCCGCCTCCCGCGCCAGCGTCTCGCGCAGCTTCTTCGCGCCGCGCAGCCCGCTCTGCTCCACCAGGTCGAGGTGGTCGAGGATGGCCTCCACCGGTCCGATGCGCTGCACGAGGGCGGTCGCCGTCTTCTCCCCCACGCCCGGAACGCCGGGGATGTCGTCGATCGCGTCGCCCATGAGGCCGAGAACGTCCGGCACACGTTCGGGATCGACCCCGAACCGCGCCCGTACCTCGGCGACGCCGATGCGGCGGTCGCGCATGGTGTCGTACAGCGTGGTCCGCTCGTCGACCAGCTGCATCATGTCCTTGTCCCCGGTGACGATGACGGTCTGGATGCCGGCCGCCGTCGCCTGCTTCGCGAGGGTGCCGAGGACGTCGTCGGCCTCGACGCCGGCCTCCTCGATCACGGGCAGGCGCAGCGCCGCCACCAGCCGCCGGATGTACGGGATCTGCGGGCGCAGCTCGTCGGGCATGGGCCCGCGGGTCTCCTTGTAGCCGGCGTAGAGGGCGTCGCGGAACGTCCCGCCCGGCGCGTCGAACACCACCGCCACGTGGTCGGGAGTCTCCTCGCGGAGCAGCTTGGACAGCATGTTCGCGAAGCCGAGGACCGCGTTGGTGGGGACGCCGCGCGACGTATTCAGCGCCGGCAGGGCGTGGAAGGCCCGGTAGACGTAGCCGCTTCCGTCGATCAGGTGCAGGCGCTGCGTGGCGGGGCGTCGTGACATGCGGGAGGATCCTCAGGGGCGGACGCGACCGCGGGACGCGACCGCCCGCGGTCGGGGCATGGCCCCGAACCTTGACATCAAAACCCGAGGTGTTAAGAAGCGCGCGCGAATACCGGGCCAGGTAGCTGCGTCCAACTCTCTTACATGATCGAAGTCGCGAACCTGAGCAAACGGTACGGCGACCTCACGGCGGTCCAGGACGTCTCGTTCACGGCCGCTCCGGGAGAGATCCTCGGCTTTCTCGGGCCGAACGGCGCGGGCAAGACCACCACGCTGCGCGTGATCACCGGTTTCCTCCCGGCCACGTCCGGTACCGTGCGCGTGAGCGGCTTCGACGTCTTCGAGCAGTCCGCCGAGGTCCGCCGTCGCATCGGGTACCTGCCGGAGAACCCGCCGCTCTACAGCGACATGACGGTCGTCCCGTACCTGCGCTTCGCCGGCAAGATTCACGGGCTCGGCCGCGGCGAGGTGGGAGCGGCGATCGATCGCGTCATCGACACCTGCGGGCTCGGGAACGTCGCCAACCGCCTCCTCGGCCATCTGTCGAAGGGATATCGCCAGCGCGTCGGCCTGGCGCAGGCGCTCATCCACGAGCCCGAGGTGCTGATCCTCGACGAGCCGACCAACGGGCTCGACCCGGGCCAGATCCGCGACATGCTGGCATTCATCCGTTCCCTCGGCGCCAAGCGCACGATCGTCCTCTCCACGCACATCCTGTCCCAGGTGCTGAGCGCCTGCCACAAGGTGGTCATCATCAACGAGGGACGGGTCGTGGTCGAGGCGCCGCTCGGCGACCTGACTCGCGACCGCTCGCTGGAAGACGTCTACACGCAGGCGATCTCGGGCGGCGGCGTGAGCCTTGCCGACGACGGGGCGCGCGCCTGATGCGCAACACGCTGACCATCGCCGGGCGCGAGCTGCGGTCGTACTTCTCGTCGCCGGTCGCGTACGTGCTCATCGCCGCGTTCCTCGCTCTCGCGGGCTACTTCTTCTATGCGCTGCTGACGGCGTTCAATCAGACGCTCGCCATCTACAGCATGATGCGCAATCCGGAGATGCTGCAGCGGTTCAACCTGAACGAGATGGTGATCCGGCCCCTGCTCCATAACATGTCGGTGCTGCTGATCTTCATCGTGCCGGCCATCACCATGCGGATGTTCCCCGAGGAGAAGCGCGCCGGCACCTACGAGCTGCTGCTCACCTCGCCCGTGCGCATCGGCGAGATCGTCGCCGGCAAGTTCCTCGGCGGGCTGGCGCTCGTGACCATCATGGTCGCGCTCTCGGGCGTCTTCGGCCTGCTGCTCTTCCGCTACGGCAACCCGGAGCTGCCGATGATGCTCTCGGGGTACCTGGGTCTCTTCCTCATGGCGACCGCCTTCCTCGCCATCGGCACGTTGCTCTCCTCCTTCACCGACAACGTCGTCGTGGCCTACGTCGGCACGCTGTTCGCGCTGCTCGTGCTCTACACGATCGGCTGGCTCGGCGAGGCCATCGAGGGGACGTGGGCGTCCATCGTCCGCTACGTGTCGATCACCGATCACTTCCAGCAGCTCACGCAGGGCATCATCGACACCAGGGACCTGGTGTACTTCGCGACCATCCTGATCGTGTCGCTGTTCCTGACGCACCGGTCCGTCGAGTCGGTCCGCTGGAGGTAGTCCGTGCGGCAGATCGGCCTCCATCTTCGGCCTGCTCGGCCTGCTCTTCCTCGCCTTCGGCTTCGTGGCCACCGCGTTCGTCGCCTCGCCGACGACCGATCCGTACGTCCTCCTGAACGTCGTCCTCGGGACGGCTCTCCTGGTCCTCTACCTGGTGTTCGGACTCGAGAACCTCCGCACCGTCATCGGACAGCGATCCACCCGCTACGGCGCCAGCGCGGCGCTCTACTCGCTCCTCTTCGTCGCGCTGGTGATCGGCCTCAACTACCTGGGCGCGCGACATCACACGCGCTGGGACCTGACGGAGAGCGGCGTGTACACGCTCTCGCCGCAGTCGAAGAAGGTCGCCGAGGCGCTGCAGGACAAGCTCGTCCTCACCGCCTTCACCGAGGGCGGCGTCAATCCGCAGATCCAGACCCTGCTCGACGGATACCGCTATGCCGCGCCCGCGCACGTCGAGACGCGCATGCTCGACCCCGACAAGGAGCCGAGCACCGCCGAGCAGATGAAGATCACCACGGTTCCGAGCCTCCACATCCAGTACGGCAAGGAGAGCTTCGTGGTGACGCAGCCCACCGAGGAGACGATCACCAACGGCATCATCCGCGTCACGCGGCCGGGCAAGAAGGTCGTCTACTTCACCGAGGGCTTCGGCGAAGCCGGCATGGAGGACGCGCAGGACCCCAAGGGCTTCGCCAGCCTGAAGCTGGCCCTCGAGCAGGAGAACTACGAGGTGAAGCCGCTCCTGCTCCCGTCGGTGGAGCAGATCCCCGACGACGCCAGCGTCGTCGTGCTCGCCGGCCCCACGCGCCCGCTCACCGACACGGCGATCACCGCGCTCGAGGGCTACCTGAAGCGCGGCGGCCGGCTCTTCGCCATGGTCGGGCCGCACGGGAGCAGCGACAAGGCGGGCGAGAAGCTCGCGAGCCTCCTCGGCAACTGGGGCGTCAAGGTCGGCAACGACATCGTCATCGACCGTGAGGTCCGCCTGTTCGAGGGCCCGAGGCTGGGCGTCGTTCCGCTCTCCCGCACGTACGGCACCCACCCCATCACGCAGGGGTTCCGCGACTTCACGGTCTATCCGCAGACCGCCAGCGTCGAGCCGGCGGCCGAGGGGAAGAAGGGGCTCCAGGCCACGGCGCTGGTGAAGACGAGCGACTCGAGCTGGGCAGAGACCGACGTCGACGGCGTGCTGGTGCGCGGCGTCGCCAGCCTCGAGGCCGCGGATCGCAAGGGCCCGGTGTCGGTCGCGGTCGCCGTCACGGCGAACCTGAAGGAGATGGGGCTCACGCCGCCCGAGGGCGTCACCGAGGCGCGCCTCGTGGTCTTCGGCACGTCGCTCTTCGTCGACAATCAGCAGCTCGCGCAATCGCAGCTGAACGGCGACCTCGCGCTCAACGCCGTCGGGTGGCTCGTCGGCCAGGAGGAGCTGGTCTCCATTCGCAGCCGCAGCGTCCGCGCATCGCGCGCCGACCTCACGCCCGCCCAGGCCGCCCGCGTGTTCTACCTCTCCGTGTTCATCATCCCCCAGCTGCTGATCGCGCTCGGCATCTGGGTCTGGTGGCGGCGGAGAGCGGCGTGAAGCTCGGCAGGATCGGTCTCCTCTTCCTGCTGGTCCTGGGACTCGGCGCCTACCTCTACTGGGTCGAGGTCCCGAAGGCGCGGCAGGAGGCGACGAAGGGAAAGCTCGTCACCGCCGCGGCCGACGACGTCACGGCGATTGGCCTCGTCTTTCCCGACCGCGAGATCGCGCTGCGCAAGGAGAACGGCGCCTGGCGGCTGACGAAGCCGATCGAGGCGCCGGCGGACGACGCCGCCGTGCAGGCGCTCGTCCGCTCCGTCACCGATGCCGAGATCCAGAAGTCGCTCGACGAGGCCCCGAGCGACCTCGCGAGCTTCGGGCTCGACGCGCCTTCACCCACGGTCCACCTGACCACCAGCAAGGGCGACCTGCCGGCCATCGCCGTCGGCAAGAATGCCGCCATCGGCGGCAAGACGTACGTGCGCGTCGGCGACGAGCCGAAGGTGGTCCTCACCGCGTCCTCGCTCAAGGTCGCCCTCGACAAGCAGGCGAAGGACCTGCGCGACAAGCAGCTCCTCACCTTCAAGGACGACGACGTCACGCGCGTCGACATCAAGCCGACCGACGGACCACCCGTGAGCCTGATCCGGAAGGACAAGGAGGCCTGGACCCTGGAGCCCGGCGATCAGCCGACCGACATCACCGAGGTCCGCTCCTACCTGTCGTCGCTGCGCTCGACCCGCGCGCTGGACTTCCCGCAGACCGACGCGGCCGCAGCGGGTCTGGACAAGCCGCGCCTCGCCGTCACGGTCGAGCTCGGCAAGGATCCCGCGCAGACCCTGCTGATCGGCAACGAGACCACGCAGGGCACGCAGAAGCAGATCTACGCCAAGCGCGAGGGCCAGCCCGACATCGTCACCCTGGGTGACTGGTCGTTCCGCACGCTCGGCAAGGATGCGTGGCAGTTCCGCGACAAGACCATCCTCGGCTTCGGCGCCGATCGGGTCGGTCGGATCGTCCTCGAGCGGAAGGACGGTCCCGGCGCAACGCTCGTCCACGGCGAGCCGGGCGGATGGACCGTCGAGGGGCAGAAGCAATCGAAGGCCGGGACCATCCAGCGTTTCGTCGACGACCTGCGCGAGCTGCGCGGCGCATCCATCGCGGAGGAGCCCGCGAAGGACCTGAAGCGGTTCGGCCTCGACGCCCCCGACCTGCGCCTCACCCTGTCCGATCGCGAGCAGAAGACCATGGGGACCGTGCTGCTCGCGAAGCACGACGGCAAGTACTACGCGATGCGCGAGGGCGGCCCGACCGTCTTCGAGGTGCGCGACTACATGTACACCCGGCTCGACAAGCAGCAGCGCGACTTCGAAGGGACGGAGACGGCCACCAGCACCCTCCCGGCTCCTCCCGGAGCCGGCGACATGCACGACGGCGAGGACGGCGGTCCGGACGACGAGGATTGACGCCCGCCGCCGGCGCGCGCTGCTCAGCCGGCGCGGAGCGCGGTCAGGTGTCCGATCAGCACGTCGATCTCCTCGTCGGTTCCCACGGTGATGCGGAGCGCGTCCTGGAGCCGCGGCACGGCGAAGTGGCGCACGAGCACCCCGCGCTCGGCGAGCGCGGCGGCGACGGGGGCCTGATCGACCCCGGACAGGCGAGCCAGCACGAAGTTCGCCTGCGACGGGGGGACGCGGTAGCCGAGCGCGCCGAGCGCCGTCGTGAGGCGTGCGCGTGTCGCCCGGATGCGGGACACGTTCGCGCGCATGTGCGGCAGGTCGGACAGCGCGGCCTCGGCGGCACGCTGGGTGAGGCGATTCAGGTTGTACGAGTCCTTCACGGTGCGCAGGCCTGCCAGCAGCTCGGGATGCCCGAAAGCCAGGCCGGCGCGCAGACCCGCGAGCGAGAACGACTTCGAGAACGTGCGCAGCACGACGACGTTGTGCAGGCGGCCGACCAGCGCCATGGCGTCGCCGTCGGCGAAGTCGACGTACGCCTCGTCGACGACCACCACGCCCCGCGCGTCACGGGCGAACGCCTCGACGGCGGCGGGCGCCACCATCGTGCCGGACGGCGAGTTGGGGTTGCAGAGGAACGTGACGCGCGCGCCGGCCGCGGCCAGCTCCGGCGGCAGGCTCCAGTCGTCCGGGAACGCAGCCTGCACGGTCTCCCCGTCCTGCACGGCGACCAGCGTCTCGTAGAGGCTGTAGGTCGGAACCGGGAACGCCACCCGCTCACCGGGATCGACGGTGGCGCGCAGCAGCAGCGCGAGCAGCTCGTCGGACCCGTTGCCGGCCATGATGTGATCCGCGGGAACGCCATAGACGTCCGACGCGCGCCGGCGCAGCGCCTGCGCCTCGGGGTCGGGATAGAGCCGAACCGTCCCGTCGACGGCCTCGCGGAGCGCGTCGAGGACCAGCGGCGACGGCGGATACGGATTCTCGTTGGTGTTGAGCTTGATGACGCGGCGGCCCGCCGCCGGCTGCTCGCCGGGGACGTAGGGGGCAACCGCGCGCACGGAAGCGCGCAGCAGCGCCCGGGGACCGTTCGGCTCGCGCACGGCGAGGATACTAGAGGAAGGCGAACGCGGTCGCGAACCCGTGGGTACGCGCCGGCGTATTTTCATTGACAGTCATCAAATCCGGCGGGTACGACGTGAAGATGTTTCCCCCCGCGTTGCGTACCCGGCACATGCGATCGTCACCTGTTCAGCTTCACCTCGGCCGCGCTGATGGTCGCGTTGCTCGCCGCGGCATCGCAGGCCCGTGCCGGCACCGCCACGCTCGACACCGGCTTCGGATCGGGTGGCGTGGTGACCACCGACGTCTTCGGGCAGGGCGCCGTGAACGCGCTCGTGCTGGTCACCGACAGCCAGTCGCTTCGCATCGTCGCGGCGGGGACCAACAACAACGTCACCGTCCTGGCGCGGTACCTGGAGAACGGCACGCTCGACTCCGCGTTCACCAACCCCGGCGGCGGGAGCTCGGTGCCGGGCATCGTCCTCGGGGCGCAGGGCTCCGCCGAGGCGATCGTCCGTCTCGCGAACGGCAACCTGCTGACGGGCGGCGGAAACACGTTCACGCTGAACGGATTCCTGGTCAACGGGGCGTTTGCGGGAACCGAGTCGTTCCCCAGCGCCGGCGGCTTCAGCCTGGGCACGATGCACGAGCTGATCGCGGTCGGCGACGGCACGTTCCTCGCCGCCGGCGAAGGCTACGCCAACCGGTGCGCGCTCGGGAAGCTCGACTCGTCGCTGAAGCTGGATGCGACCTTCACGGGTGGCGGGATCACGCAGCAGCCGCTCGGCGAGCTCTCCTGCCGCGGCCTGGTCCGAGACCCGGGCACGGGGCAGATCTACGTGACCGCAACGCGCACCCCGGGCGGCACGAACGGCTTCGGGATCGCCCGCTTCTCCTCGTCCGGAGCGCTCGACACCGCCTTTGGCTCGGGGGGCGTCGCGCTGGTCCCGGGAAGCGACAGCTTCTCGGTCCCCCGCGCGATGACCAGGCAGCCGGATGGCAAGCTGATCGTGGTCGGGACCGCAGGAAGCGGGCTCGGCGCGATTCCGAAGGCTGCGCTGGTCGCGCGCTTCAACAGCGACGGCACGCTCGATCCGACCTTCGGCCCGGCCGGTGTCGGGTTGACCGTCTTCGGCGACCCGAGCGCGACGGTCGCCTTCAACGCCACCGCGGTCGTGCTGCAGGACGACGGCCGGGTGCTCGTGGGCGCGACGGTCGTGGGCGCCTCCAACGTGAAGGACGGAACGGGCCCGAGCGCGTTCGTGGTGACGCGATTCACCGCCAGCGGGCAGTACGACGTGGCCTTCGGCGACGATCCCAGCGGCACGTTCGTCGTCACCCCCTTCGGCGCCGGCGTGAGCGCCGATCTCCGCGCCATGGCCCTGCAGCCCGACGGCAAGCTGCTGGTGGCCGGCGCGGCGGGCACGACACAAACGCGGTTCGCGCTGGCGCGCTACAACGTCAGCGGCGCATCGGTCACGCCGTCGAGCAGCACGACCACCACCACGCTGCCGGGCGCGGGCGGTGCGGCAGCGGCGGCAGCGGTGGTAGCGGTGGTAGCGGCGGCAGCGGTGGCGACGGAAGCGGAGGCGGTGCGAGCGGGTGCACCGGGGCCACCAACCTCGACATCCTGCACTGCGTCTGTGCCGCCGGGGTCGGCGCGTCGTCGTGCACCGGTCAGCCGGTCCCCGCCAGCGTCGGCAGCAACCTGGTGCACGCCTGCGCCCAGGTCGACAAGGCGCTCGCAAAGCCCGCGAAGAAGGCGCGCACGCTTCTCGGTCGGGGGTCGACCCGGCTCCGGCATGCGAGCGCCACCCTGCGCAGCCATCGCAGCCGGAAGAAGCTCTCCGACGCCTGTCGCGGCGACGTCGAGACCATCCTGGCGGAAGGACGCACCCTGATCGGCGCGCTGCGAGCCGGGGCGCCGTGAGCGGCCGCGCCAGGACCGCCGGGGACTCCGTCCGCGGCCAGGTCCTGGCCATGTGTGCCCGATAGCTGCTCGAGTGCATCCGCCGGCTGGTGCGCGACGCCACTTGAGTGCGGCATCGGCATCGGTATAGGTCGCGCCCGCGGAGACACCGCGAACCCGGGAGGGATCGATCATGAGGACGACAATCGGATTGCTGCTGCTCGCGGGCGTCGCGCTCGCACCGCAGATCGCGTCGGGCCAGCTGGTGGCATGCCGCGCCGACCGGGAGCGCTTCTGCGCAGACGTGCCGCTCGGCGGCGGCCGTGTGCTCAAGTGCCTCGAGGCGCACTCCTCCAGCCTGTCCGACGGCTGCAAGCAGGCACTCGGAAGCATGGCTCCCGCCGACGGCTCGGCGCCCGCGGCCGGAGGCACGTCGGCCCGGCAGGCATGCCACGACGACGCCGAGAAGTTCTGCCGCGACGCTGCCGGCGACCGTGCAAAGATGAAGGCGTGCCTGCAGGCGCATGCCGGCGAGCTGTCGAACGGCTGCAAGAGCGCACTGGCCGCCATGAAGCGAGGATGATCGTGCGCGGGGCGACGACGATCGGCATCCTGTGCCTGAGCGTCCTCGTCGCCTGTGATGGCGGCATGCTTCCGTCCCGGCGAATGGGGCGCACGGATCGTAGCGAGCGCAAGCTGGCCGTGCAGGTCGACGATCACCTGCTGACGGAGAAGATACGATCGGCCCTCGCGGACACGGAAGGCTTCGGCGGCGCCGAGGTCACGCCGTACGTGTACATGGGGCACGTGTTCCTCGTCGGCTTCGTCACCCATTCCGATCAGCAGAGCGAGGCCACGCGGGCGGTGGAGGACCTGGACGGCGTGCGGTCGATCGGCGCCTACCTGCCGGTCAGGACCGACGCGACACGGGACGGGTCGGACATCGCCAGCGACGCCGCGATCGAGGTCAAGGTGAAGGCCGCCCTCGTGCTCGCCGGCCAGCCCGTGACCCGCGTCGACATGCAGGTGCTCGCCGGACACGTGGTGCTGCTCGGCGTGGTGCGGTCGCAGGAGGCGGTGAGCGCCGCGACGCAGGCGGCCCGCAGCGTGAGCGGCGTCACGGGCGTCACCAGCTTTCTCCTGCTGCCGGAGGCGGGCTACGAGAGCCTGCGGCCGGGACTCGGCTGAGCCGCGTCAGAGAAGGAAGTTCCCGATGCCGGCGGCCACCGGCTTCGCGGGATCGTCCTGCCAGGCGACGACGCGCACGTTGGCGATGCGCCGCCCGTGCTTGACGATCTCCGCCCGTCCCCGCGTCTCGCGCGGACCGGCGGACCGCAGGTAGTCGACGCTGAAGTTGATCGGCTTCGGGACCCGATCGGTGTCGGCCAGCTCGATGGCCTGCACCAGCGCCGTCAGCTCCAGGAAGGCGCCCACCACGCCACCGTGCAGGGCCGGCAGCGCGGCATTGCCGACCAGGTCGTCGCGGAACGGCAGGACGCAGACGATCCCGTCCGCCGCGTCCTCGACGTGCACGTCGAGGAATCGCGCATAGGGGATCTGCGCGAGCGCCTGCCGTCCCCTCACGGGACGTCCCGCGCCCGCGCGCGCAGCGCGCGTGCCATCGGACTCACCGCCAGGTTCGCGCCCACCATGAAGGTCGCGAGGCAGCTGGCGAAGGGATCGGCCTGCTCCCGCTCCCACGCGATCGCGCGCACGAACGCGACGTGGGTGGTGAGCTTGTAGCACTGCGCCTCGCCCACCAGATCGAGGCCCGGCTCCGCGGCGCGCAGGTAGTCGATGCGCAGATCGAGCGTCGCGATCGCCCGCAGCTCTGCGAGGCTGCAGAAGACCGCGAGCCCGGAGGCGTGATCCAGGAGCGTGGTGATGACGCCTCCGAAGACCACGCGCCGGACCGGATCGCCCACCAGCTCGTCGCGATACGGCAGCCGGACGCGCGCGGTCCGGGGTCCGACCTGCTCGACCGTCATCCCGAGCCGGCGGCAGTGGGGAATGTGCTCGACCATCTCCCCGCGCGCGGCACCGAAGAGCTCCGCCAGCGCGAATCGCTCGGGGTCGTCGCTCACGTCGCAGGCGAGTATCGCGAACGTCGGGCACGTGCAACGCGGGGCGGTCGCGCCGCGCGTGGCGGCGGCGCGCGCGCGGTGGTAGACGCCCGTCGTGGCCGACGCCTGGAGCCCGGCGCAGTACGAACGCTTTCGCGCCGAGCGCGAGCAGCCATTCTTCGATCTGCTCGACCTGGTGCAGGCGCAGCCCGCCATGCGCGCCGTCGATCTCGGCTGCGGCACGGGCGAGCTGACCCTCGCGCTGCACCGGCGTCTCGGTGCGCGCGAGACCCTGGGTCTCGACAGCTCGCCGGCGATGCTCGAGCGCAGCGCGCCCCACGCCGGCGCCGGCCTGCGCTTCGAGCGGGGAGACATCGCCGACTTCTCCGCGCGGGACGCCTTCGATCTCGTGTTCTCCAATGCCGCGCTGCACTGGGTCGCCGATCACGAGGCGCTCCTCGCACGGCTCACGCGCGCGCTTCGCCCGCGCGGCCAGCTCGCCGTGCAGGTCCCGGCGAACTTCGACCACCCGTCCCACGTGACGGCGACGGAGGTCGGCGCCGAGCTGGGACTCGCGCCGCATCCGACCAACGTGCTGCCGCCGGAGCGCTACGCGGCGCTCCTCCACCGGCTCGGCTACGCCGAGCAGCACGTGCGGCTGCAGGTCTACGCGCACCGCCTGGGATCGCGGGACGACGTCGTCGAGTGGGTGAAGGGCACCCTGCTCACCGACTACCAGCGCCGGCTCGAGCCGCCCGCGTTCGAGGAGTTCCTGCGCCGCTACCGCGATCGCCTGCTCGCGAGGCTCGACGACACGCGGCCGTTCCTCTTCACCTTCAAGCGCATCCTCTTCCGGGCGCGTCGCTGAGCGCCGGTGCGCTCACGCCGTCTCCTCGGACGGCTGGTCGCGGGGGTACACGCGCAGGCTCGTCCAGTGCCGCAGCCGCACCGTCCCTGCCGGTGCCCCGCGCGGCTTCGACACGTCCGCGACGCGGCAGACGTGCACCTCCACCTTGCCCGTGCCGCGCGCCTTGGAGTGCCAGGCGGCCAGCTCCGCGGCGCGCTCCAGGACGGGGCGCGGCAGCTCGTCCAGCTCGTCCGGGTTGCTGACCACGACGTGGCTGCCGGAATGTCCCGCGACGTGCAGCCACCAGTCCCGCGGCTCCGCGATCTCGAAGGTGAGCCGGTCGTTCTCGGCGTCGCCCTTGCCGACGAGCACCGCGAATCCCTCGACCTCGAGCCGCCGGTACGGACGGCCCTTGCTCGCCACGGGCTAGTGGTACGGCGCCATCCCGCGCCGCTTGTTCGACTCGGCTCGCTCGCGGGCACGGTCGCGCACCAGCGGCTCCAGCTCGTCCAGCGTGGAGTCGACCTGCGCGCGCTGCAGCGTGCCCTCGGCCAGCAGCGGGCGCGCCCGGTCGTAGAGGCTGTACGCCTGCTCGAGATCGCCGCGCAGGAGCGCCGCGGTGCCGAGCTGGAAGAAGCCCTGCCCCTGATCGCCCTGCCGCCCGAGCGACAGGCCCAGCAGGCGGTGCGCCTCGTCGAGCCCGTCGTCGAGCCGGGCTGCGCGCTCGTACTCGCGGATCGCATCGTCGTTCTTGCCGGCCTCGGCGAAGGCCTTGCCGAGCTGGAGGTGCGCCCAGCCGTCGGTCGGGTTCGCGCTGATGTACTGCTGCAAGACGGGAACCGCCTTGTCCGGTTGCTTCAACGCGAGGTAGACGGCGCCCAGCGGCCGATCGACCCGGCTCCCGTACCCGAGGTCGCGCGCACGCTCGAGCGCGACGCGCGCGTCGCCGCTCTTGCCGACGAGCTGGTACACCCGTCCGAGCAGGAACTGGCGCTGCGCATCGTCCGGCTTCTCCTCGGCCTGCTTGCGGTAGAGCGCCGTCACCAGCTCCGGCGGTCCGTCGAGTGCGGTCGCCACGGCCTTGGCCTCGAGGAATCCCGCCGTCGTGGCGGGACGCCCGGACGGGGTCTGGAGGCTGCGCGACTTGATGATCGCGTCGGCGTGCGCCACGCGCTCCTCGGTGATCGGGTGCGAGAGCATGTACGGCGGTACGCCCGTCGGGTTCACGCGCTGCTCCACCAGCAGCTCCTTGAAGAACGACGTGAGCGCGTGCGGGTCGTAGCCCGCCTGCGTCATCGTCTGCAGCCCGAGGTAGTCGGCCTCCTGCTCGTAGTCGCGCGAGTACTTGAGCTGGGCCGTCTGCGCCGCGGCGATGGCACCCGCCGCGAGCACCGGGTTGATGGCGGCGAGGAGCATGCCGACCAGGGCCGCGACGTTCCACGCCGCCCCCGCGGTCTGCATGCGAACCACGTGGTGGGCGTTGGCGTGGCCGATCTCGTGGCCGAGCACCCCGGCCAGCTCGTCCTCGTTGTTCGAGTGTGCGATCAGGCCCGTGAACATGAAGATGTACCCGCCCGGGACGGAGAACGCGTTCAGGGTCGGGCTCTCGACGACGTAGAAGTGGTAGTCGAACTCCTGCCCCGGACCGAGCGCCTCCACGAGCCGCTTCCCGAGCTTCCCGATGTACTCGTTGAGGGCGGGGTCGTCGGCCAGCGGCAGCTGCGACCGCGCCTCGAGCATGAACCGGCGACCGAGGTCGCGCTCGCCGCCGTCGCCCGGCTTGCCCCACGCGCCGGGCGGCACCGCCAGCAGGGCGGCGAGCGTGATGGCGACGAGCGGGCTGCTCCGCCTCATCGGCCTGCCCGCCGCGCGACGTCGCGCGCGAAGTACGTGACGATGATGTCGGCGCCGGCGCGCCGGATCGCAAGCAAGGTCTCGTCCACCACACGCTCCTCGTCGAGCCAGCCGCGCGCCGCGGCGGCCTTCACCATCGCGTACTCGCCGCTCACGTGGTAGGCCGCCACCGGATAGCCGAAGCGCTCCTTCACGCGGCGCACGAGGTCCAGGTAGTGGACGGCCGGCTTCACCATCACGACGTCGGCGCCTTCCTCGATGTCGAGCGCCACCTCGCGCAGCGCCTCCTCGGCGTTCGCCGGGTCCATCTGATAGCCCCGCCGATCGCCGAACTGCGGCGTCGACTCGGCCGCCTCGCGGAACGGCCCGTAGAGCGCCGACGCGAACTTCGCGGCGTAGGACATGATCGGCAGGTGGCTGAATCCCGCCTCGTCGAGCGCCTGGCGGATGGCCGCCGACGCGGCCGTCCATCATGTCGGACGGGGCGACGAGGTCCGCGCCGGCGCGCGCATGCGCCAGCGCCTCGGCGGCGAGCACCGGCAGCGTGGCGTCGTTGTCGACCTGCTCGTCGCGCAGCACGCCGCAGTGCCCGTGGTCGGTGTACTCGCACAGGCAGACGTCGGTCATGAGGACGAGCCCCGGCGCCGCCCGGCGGATGGCGGCGAGCGCGCGCGGGATGATGCCGTCGGCCGCCGTCGCGCCGCTGCCGCGCGCGTCCTTGTGCTCGGGCACGCCGAACAGCAGGACGGCGGGCACGCCGGCGTCCGCCAGCCGGCGACACTCCTCGGCGGCGCGATCGACGGAGAGCTGCGCGATTCCCGGCATGCTCTCGATGGGCTTCTCGACGCCGCTGCCCGGGACGACGAACAGCGGCTGGACGAGCTGCTCGACCACGACCCGGGTCTCGCGCACCATCCTGCGGAGCGCCTCGCTCCGCCGGAGCCGCCGCGGGCGGTAGGCGGGGTAGCGACTCATCGCACGCTCCGGCTTAGTCGATCCCCCGGCGCATTGCAAAAATGATCGACCAGGGCGGCGGCGAGGGCCGGCGCCGTGTAGTCGGCCGGGCAGACGGCGACCGTGAGCCCGGCCTCGCGCGCCGTCTCGGCGGTGACGGGACCGATGCAGGCGACGACGGGACGCGGCGCGCCGCGCAGGGTCGCGACACGGTCGCGCCCGATCAGCTCGACGAAGTGCCGGACGGTGGAGCTGCTGGTGAAGGTGAGCGCGTCGATGTCGCCCGCCGCGAGCGCCGCACGCAGCCCGGGCACGTCGGCATCGGCCGGCGTCACGGCGCGATAGGCGATCACCTCGTCCACCGATGCGCCGCGCGCGGCGAGCGTCTCGGGCAGCACCGCTCGCGCCCCGGCCGCGCGCGGCAGCAGGATGCGACGCCCGCGCAGGTCCTCCGTGGCGAGCGCGTCGAGCAGGCCCTCGGCCCGGTACTCGCGCGGCACGACCGCCGGACGGAGCATCCGCCGCTCCAGCTCCGCCGCCGTCTCCGGGCCGATGGCGGCGAACCGCACCGGCGCCAGCTCGCGAACGTCGCGCGCCCGGGCGGCGAACCGGGCGAAGAACGCGCGCACGCCGTTCGAGCTGGTGAAGACGATCCAGTCGTAGCCGGCCGCCGCGGCGACCGCTCGATCGAGCGCGGCCGGATCGAGCGGCGGGGCGAGCGCGATGGTCGGGAAGAGCACCACCTCGGCCCCCGCGTCCTCGAGCGCCCGCGCCAGCTCACCGGCCTGCTCGCGGGGACGGGTGACGACCACGCGACGGCCGAACAGCGGCCGCTCCTCGAACCAGCGCACCTGCTCGCGGAGCGCGACGACGCCGCCGACCACCAGCACCGCGGGTGGACCGATGCCCGCCTCGCGCACGCGGGCGGCGAGGGTCGCGGCCGTTCCCTCGACGGTCCGCTGGCTGCCGAGCGTGCCGCGGTGCACGAGCGCCGCCGGCGTCGCCGGATCGAGCCCGGCCTCGACCAGCGCCGCGAGCACGCCCGCGAGCTGGCGCACCGCCATGACGAAGATCAGCGTGCCGCCCTGCCGCGCGAGCGCGTCCCACGGGAGCTGCGGGATGCCCGGCTCCGTGGCGCCGGGCGCCCACGCCTGGTGTCCGGTCGCGATGGTGACCAGCGACGCGTGATCGCGGTGCGTGGCCGGGATGCCGGCGTACGCCGGCACCGCCACCGCCGCGGTGACGCCGGGCACCACCTCGAACGGGATGCCGGCGCCCCGCAGCGCCACGGCTTCCTCCGCGCCGCGTCCGAACACGAAGGGATCGCCGTTCTTCAGGCGCACGACGAGCTTGCCGGACCGCGCGCGCTCCACCAGCAGGTCCTCGATGGCGGCCTGGCTGAGCCGGCCGCCGTCCTGGTGCGGCGCACCGACGCGCACGATCTCCGCGTCCGGCCGTGCCGACTCGAGCAGGCGGTGATGCACCAGGTGGTCGTGCACGACGACGTCGGCGGCCGCGAGCCAGCGCTGCCCGCGGAGCGTCAGCAGGCCGGGATCGCCGGGCCCCGCGCCGACGAGCACGACGCGTCCGGTGGGGACCGTCATCGCCCGAGGACCCGCGCGACGCCGCGGTCGAGCAGCCGGGCCGCCAGCTCCCGTCCGAGCTTCTCGGCCTCCGCGCGCGGCGCATCACCGCGCTCCTCGAACCATTCCCGGCCGTCCAGGTCGCTCACCTGCACCCGCAGGGCGATGCGATCGCCGGCGAGGCGCGCGTGCGCCGCCAGCGGCGTGTTGCAGTCGCCGCCGATCGCGACCAGGAACGCGCGCTCGGCCGCGACGGCGTCGGCGGCATCGCGATCCGCCACGGCGCCGAGCAGCGCCCGCGTGGCGTCGTCACCCGCGCGACACTCGAGCGCGAGCGCGCCCTGCCCCACCGCCGGCAGCAGCACGTCGGGATCGAGCGGCCGGACGGCGGGCTCGTCGATGCCGAGGCGGGCCAGGCCCGCGGCCGCGAGCACGAGGGCGTCCACCTCGCCGGCGCGCCACTTCCCGAGTCGCGTGTCGACGTTGCCGCGCAGGAACACGATCTCGAGGTCGCGACGCTGCGCGAGCAGCTGCGCGCGACGCCGGACGCTGGCGGTCCCGATCCGTGCGCCCGGCGCCAGCCCGGCGAGGCCGCCCGCGCCGCCGCCGACGAGGACGTCGCGCGCGTCGGCGCGCGCCGGGATGGCGCCGATCGCCAGCCCCGGCCCGAGCGCGGCCGGGACGTCCTTCATCGAGTGCACGGCGCAGTCGATGCGCGACGTCGCCAGCGCCTCCTCGAGCTCCTTCACGAAGAGCCCCTTGCCGCCGACGGCCGCCAGCGAGCCCTGCGACACGCGATCGCCGCTCGTCCGGATCAGCACCGTCTCGATCTCGAGGCCGGGGTGGAGCTCCTCGAGCCGCCGGCGGACCTGCCCGGTCTGCGCGCGGGCGAGCGCGCTCGCGCGCGTCCCGAGCCGCACTCAGCCCTCCTCCTCGTCGTCCGGCGGCTCCTCGCCGCCCAGGCGGAAGAGCGAGCGGGCCGCCTCGACGTGGAACGTCTCCCCGCGCTCCGACTGGTGACGGCGCAGCGCGGTCACCGGATGGTGCAGGATCTTGTTCACGATGGCGCGCGTGAGCCGCTCGATGGCGTCGCGCTGGCGCGGCTCGATGGCGCCCAGCGCACCGAGGTGCCGCTCCAGCTCGCGCTGGCGGATGCCCTCCACCTTCTCGCGCAGCGCGACGATGGTGGGAACGACGTCGAGGCCCTCGAGCCACGTCCAGAACGAGTCGACCTCCGACTCGACGATCGCCTCGGCGCGCATCGCCTCGCTGGCGCGCGATCCCCGGTTCTCGGTGACCACGCCGTCGAGGTCGTCGATGTCGAAGAGATAGACGCCGTCGAGCTGGTTGACCGCGGGATCGATCGAGCGCGGCACGGCGAGGTCGATGAGCAGCATCGGCCGGCCGCGACGCTCGCGCATGGCTTCCTCGACCTGCGCCGGCCGGATGAGGACGTCGCCGCCCGCCGCACCGACGACGAGATCGGCGAGCGGGAGCATGCGACCGAGGCGGTCGAACGGCACCGCCATGCCGCCGAGCTCGCCGGCGACCTCGGCGGCGCGCTCGAACGTCCGGTTGGCCACCATCAACGTGCCGGTGCCCTTGGCGAGAAGCTGGCGCGCGGTCAGCTCGCCCATCGCCCCGGCGCCGATCAGGAGCGCCGTCTTGTCGTCGAACCGGTCGAAGATGTCGCACGCCAGCTCGACGGCCGCCGATCCGACCGACACCGCCTTCTCCGCGATCCCGGTCTCATTCCGGATGCGCTTGGCGACCGAGAACGACTTGTGGAAGCAGCGATGGAGCACGCGCCCCGACGCGCCGATCGCCGCGGCCAGCGCGTACTGCTCCTTCAGCTGGCCGAGGATCTGCGGCTCGCCCACGACCATCGAATCGAGGCTCGACGCCACCCGGAAGAGATGCCGCACGGCCTCGCGATCGCGTCGCGTGTACATGCTGCCGGCCAGCGCATCGCCGTGCACGCCGTTCGCCTGCGCGATGAACGCGGGCAGCTCGGCGGCCACCGCGTCGGCGTCGCCGCCACACGCCACCACCTCGACGCGGTTGCAGGTGGAGACGATCACGCCCTCGCGGACGGCCGGCCGGCTCACCAGGCCGCGGAGCGCGGGCTCGAGGCGCTCGTCGGCGAAGGCGAAGCGCTCGCGCACCTCGACCGGCGCGGTGTGGTGGCTCAGGCCGACGAGGACGATGCTCTGGCTCACGATCAGAACGCCCGGCCGTGGATCCCCAGCCCGAGCAGGTTGACGCTCACGAGCGAGACCACGATGACGGCGAATCCGGCGATGGTGAGCTGCGCGGCCCAGCGCCCGCGCCATCCCGCCGTCATCCGCCCCTGGAGGAGAATCGTGTAGAGCGCCCACACGAGCAACGAGAAGAGGAGCTTCGGATCGCCGACCCAGTCGCCGCGGCCCCACGCCTCGTGCGCCCACACGATCCCCGTGACGATGCCGAGCGTCAGCAGGATGAGCCCCCACTTGAGGCAGGTATGGCTCACCTGGTCGAGCCGTTCGAGGGACGGCAGCTGGCGCAGGACGCCGCGGCCGCGATGCGTCTTCAGCCGGCGCTCCTGGATCAGATAGAGGATGCTCGCGCTGCACGCGATCGCGAACACCGCGTCGCCGAGGAACGCGAGCAGCACGTGCACGGGCAGCCACACGCTCTGCAGCATCGCGGGCAGCGGCTGCGCGCCGCCCTTGAGCACGCTGGCGGCGAGGCTGAGCCCGAACGCGAGCGGCATGATCACCGCGCCGAGTGCGATCAGCGGGCCGCGACGCTGCACCACCAGGAAGAGCGCGACGAGCAACGCCGCCAGCAGGGACAGCCCTTCGCCGAAGTTTCCCGCCGGGACGTGGCCCACGAGCACCGCCCGGATGACGATCGAGGCGACGTGCAGCGCGAGTCCTGCGCCCACCAGCCAGAGGAACAGGCGGCTCGGGAAGTCCCGGCGAACGGCAATGCCGGTGAGCGCCGCGACCGTGGCGGCGAGATAGAGACCGGACGCTCCGCGCAGCAGGACGATCTCCATGTGGGCTATCCCGGGTCCTCGACGCCGAGCCGATCGAGCGTGCAGCTCTCCCCGGCGATGCGTGCGAGCAAGCGATCGACTGCCGGACGATCGCCCCGGCGCAGCAGCTCGAGGAGCGGCGAGTCGAGGAGCGACTGCAGCACCGCAGCGCGTGCCGGATCACCGCGGCGCGCGTGCCGCACGGCGCCGAGAATGGCGAGGAGGGGCGCATACTCCGGACCCACGGTGCGCTCGATCTCGCGCCGCAGGTGCGCCGCGAGGGACGGGCTGGCGCCCCCGGTGCCGATGGCGACCTGGAGGTCGCCCCGGTTCACGACGGCCGGGGCGAGGAACGAGCAGGCCTCCGGGACGTCGATGACGTTCAGGAGCACGCGCTCCCGCGTCGCCTCCTCGCGCAGCGCCGTGATGGTGGCCGGGTCGTGTGTCGAGGCATAGGCGAGCGTGGCACCCCGCAAGTCCCCCGTCCGGTAGTCCCGTGCGTGCCAGCGAACGGCACCCGCCTCCGCCAGCGCGCGCAGGCCCGGCGTGAGATCGGGCGCGACGACGGCGACGTCCGCACCCGCACGGCGGCACGCTTCGACCTTGTCCTCGACGAGGCGGTCGCCGCCCACGGCGACGCAGAGACGTCCTTCGAGGCACAGGAACACCGGGTGGGTTCGCATGCGCACGGGGATGCTACCAGAAGCCCTCCCGGCCAGGAACGGGCCGGAATGTGGCTGCGCGCCCCTTCAGGAGGCTGGGATCCGCAGCACCTGGCCCGAGCGCACCTGGTCGCGGGGACCGAGCCGGTTGGCGAGCCGCAGCGCCTGGACGCTCACCCCGTATCGCTCGGCAATCCCGGTGAGCGTCTGTCCCGGCTTCACCCGGTGCGTCGCCGCGGCGGGCGTGTCGGGCCGGTCGTCTCGCTGATCGCTCGCCGCGCGATCCTGCGGATCGGCGGGCGCGGCGCGCGCGATCCGGGTGTCGGGCACGTACCGCGCGAGCCGATCCTGGAATCCGTCCGTGCTGTCCGCCGGCAAGCGGAGCGCGTAGCCGGCGGGGATCGATACGCGGCCCGACACGACGGGATCGAGCAGCGCGGGGTTCATGTCCGCGATCGCGTAGCGATCGGTGCGCGCGAGCTGCGCGGCCGTGAAGATGTCGATCGGCCGATCGAGCGTCACGCTGCGCGTCGCGGGGACGGCTTCCTGCGGCAACCGTCCGAAGTACGCGTCCGGGTTCCGGTCGATGTCGAGCGCAGCCAGGAACTCCGCGTAGAAGTTGCGCGAGGCAAAGCCCCAGCCCGGTCCGTCGTAGTACCTGATCATCGAGACGATGTCGGTGCTTCCGGTGGCGTCGACGGCGCGCGACATGCCGACCGGGCCGTGGTTGTACGACGTGATCGCGAGCGGCCAGCTGCCCAGGCGCTCGTAGGAGCGCGCGAGGTAGCGCGCCGCCGCACGCGTGGACGCGATCGGGTCGCGGCGCTCGTCGATGGAGTTGCCGACCTCCATGTAGATGCGCCCGGTGGCGGGCATGAACTGCCAGACGCCGGCCGCACCCACCTTCGAGTAGGCGGAGATGTCGAAGCATGACTCGATCAGCGGGAGTCGCGTGATCTCGACCGGGACGCCTTCCTCGCGGAAGATGCGCTCCATCTCCGGGAGGTACTGCCGTGACGTCCGGAAGCCGTTGATGAACTTCTCGCGGATCCCGCGCTGCGCGCGGAGCCGCTTGTCGTCCGCGGCGCGCTGGAACTTGTACGGGTCCGGATCGTTGCGGAACAGATCGTAGATGCGGCGCTCGTCCTGCGTCAGCGCATCTCGCGGCGTTCCGTCCTGCAACCGCAGGAGGAGCGCGCGGATGCGCGCGAGCTCCGCATCGGTGCTGTCCTTGCGAACCTGCTCGATCTCGATCGACCTCCAGCCCTGGTCGGCGTATCCACGGAAGTCGAGGACGCTGTAGATCTTGTCGAGGTCGACGGTGTCGTGGATGACGACCTGATCCTGGGAATAGACGGTGAAGACGCTGCGCCAGAAGCGGATCTGGTGCTCCAGCTCCGGTGGTCGGGGGAAGCTGGTCGCGGCCCCGGGCTGCGCGGGGACGCCGATGACGATGGCGAATGCGAGGACGAGCGCTGAACGCATGATTCCCCTACCCCTCCACGGCCGCACGGGCGTTGCCGTCGTCCGTACCAAACGAACCACCGTAGAGTCAAACAGTTGACCAAGAAATTCGGGCTCTTGGCTTTGCTCGCGTGCGTGCTCGCCGGTTGCGGCGGCGACGCGGCCCCGCCCGCGGGCGCCGTCGTGGTCGCACTCGACGCCGAGCCGCAGAGCCTCGATCCGCGTTTCGGCACCGACGTGCCCTCGAGTCGCGCCGCAGACCTCCTGCACACGGGCCTCACCCGTCCCGGACCCGGAGCGACCCGCGTCCCCGCGCTGGCCCGTGCGTGGCACGCCCCCGATGCGCGGACGTTCGTGTTCGACCTGCGCCCGGACTTTCGCTTCGCGAGCGGCGAGCCCGTCACCGCCGACGACGTGAAGGCGACGTACGATGCGATCCTCGACCCGGGCATCGGCTCGCCGAAGCGCGCCGCCCTCGCGGCGCTCGCCGCGGTGGAGGCGCCCGACGCGCACACCGTCGTGATGCGGCTGCGGCAGCCCTTCGAGCCCCTGCTCGACGCCACCGGGCATCGGCATCCTCCCGGCCGCGCGCGCACGCGATCGTGTCGACGTGTCGGACGGCGCCGGGCCCTTTCGCGTCGCACGCAGCGAGCCCGACCGCCTCGTGCTCGAGCCCAATCCCGGCTGGCCCGACGGTCCCGTCGCCATCGGCACCGTCGTCCTGCGCGTCGTGCCCGATCCACTCGTGCGCGTTCTCGATCTCCGGCGCGGCGGCCTCCAGCTGCTCGAGGATCCGCCCGAGCCCGAGCTGCTCGACTGGCTGCGCCGCGATCCGCGCCTCGCCGTGCAGCGACTGCCGGGCACGACGTTCGCGTACCTGGCGCTGAATCTCCGCGACCCGCGGCTCCGTAGCCGGCGCGTGCGCGAGGCGATCGCGCTGGCGCTGGATCGCGAGGCGCTGGTGCGCAGCGTGCTCGGTGGCACCGCGCGCGTCGCCACCGGGCTGCTGGCACCCGAGCACTGGGCGTACACGCCGCTGCGCGTGCGCGGGCCGGACCTCGCGCGCGCCCGGCGCCTGCTCGATCGCGCCGGCTGGCCCGACCCCGACGGCGACGGCCCGGCGCCGCGCTTCCGTATCGTCTACAAGGCCTCGAGCATCCCGGTGCGCCGCCGCCTCGCGGAAGCGATCCAGGCACAGCTCGCCGCCGTCGGGATCGCGGTGGACGTGCGGACCTACGAGTGGGGCACGCTCTACGCCGACATGCGGGCCGGACGCTTCGAGCTCGCCGCGATGAGCTGGGTCGGCGTGGCGGATCCCGATCTCTACTTCATGACCCTGCACTCCTCGATGGTCCCCCCCGCCGGACTGAACCGCGGACGCTACGCGAGCCCGGCGATGGATCGCCTGACGGCGCGCGGACGCAGCGTGACGGACCCTGCGGTCCGCCGGCGGATCTACGCCCGCGTGCAGCGCCGCGCGGCGCACGACCTGCCGGTGATCCCGCTGTGGTGGGAGGACCGCGTGGTGGTGCGCACGACCCGTCTGGTCGGCTTCGAGGCCACGCCGAGCGGCGAGCTCCGCAGCCTCGCGTCGGCCCGGCTCGAATGATCCGCCGCCGGCTCCTGCTCGTCGTGCCGACGCTCCTCGGTGTGGCGCTGCTGGTCTTCTCGTTCATCCACCTGGTTCCGGGCGACCCGGTCGACATCATGCTCGGCGAGTCGGCCGAGCCTGCCGACGCCGCCGCCCTCCGCCACGCCCTCGGACTCGATCGACCGCTCGGCGCGCAGCTCCTCACCTTCCTCTCCCGGACCGCGCACGGCGACCTCGGGGAGTCCGTGGCGTTCCGCGAGCCGGTCGCGGCGCTCGTCGCGGCGCGCCTGCCCGCGACGCTGGAGCTGGCGGCCGCCGCGCTCGCCTTCGCGCTCGCGCTCGCCATCCCGCTCGGCGTGGTGGCGGCGGTCCGTCGCGGCTCGGTCGTGGATCGCGTGGTCCGCGTCGCGAGCCTGGTGGGCGCTTGCGTCCCGACGATCTGGCTCGGCCCGCTGCTCGTCCTCGTGTTCTCGCTCCACCTCGGCTGGCTGCCGACGTCGGGCCGTGGCGGCGCCGATCACCTGGTGCTGCCCGCCCTCACGCTCGGGCTCGGCATGGCGGGCGTCCTGCTCCGCCTCACGCGCACGAGCGTGATCGAGGCGCTCGCGGAGGACAGCACGCGCACCGCACGCGCGAAGGGCGCCCCGCCGTGGCGCGTCGTCGGCGTGCACGCGCTCCGCATGGCGCTCGGCCCCGTCGTCACCGTCACCGGACTCCAGCTGGGCGCGCTGCTCGCCGGCGCCGTGGTGACCGAGACGATCTTCGCGTGGCCGGGGCTGGGACGGCTCGTCGTGCAGGCGATCGGCGCGCGCGACTATCCGCTCGTCCAGGGATGCGCGCTCGTCTTCGGGGTGACCTACGTCGTGGTGAACGCCTGCACCGACGTCCTGCTCGCCGCGCTGGACCCACGGCTGCGCGATGCGGAGTGAGTCGCGCAGCCTGACCCTCGGGAGCGCAGGCCTGGGGCTGATCGTGCTCGTGGCGCTGGTCGCACCCGCGGTGACCTCGCTCGACCCGCTGCACACCGACCTCGCCGCCCGCTTGCAGCCGCCGGGCGCGTCGCACCTGCTCGGACGGGACGCCCTCGGCCGCGACGTGCTCGCGCGCCTGATCGGCGGCGCCCGCCTCTCGCTCGCCGTCGGCGCGGCGGCGGTCGGCCTGTCGCTCGTCGTCGGCGTCGCGCTCGGTGCGATCGCGGGATGGTGCGGCGGATGGGTCGACGAGGCGATCGCCCGCGTCATCGACGTCCTGCTCGCGTTCCCCGGCCTGCTGCTCGCGATCGCGCTGGCCGCCATGCTCGGTCCGAGCGTCCGCAACGTGGTCGTCGCGCTCGCGGTCCTCGGCTGGACCGCGTACGCGCGCCTCACCCGCGCCCAGATTCGCGCGCTGCGGCGGCGTGAGCTGACGGACGCCGCGCTCGCGCTGGGCGCGTCGCCGGTGCGCGTCGTCGGGCGGCACCTGCTGCCGCTCGCCGCGCCCGCGTTGCTCGTCCAGGCGACGTTCGGGCTCTCGTCCGCGATCGTCGCCGAGGCGAGCCTGTCGTTCCTCGGCGTGGGCGCGCCGCCGCCGATGCCGTCGTGGGGTGCGATGCTCGACGAAGGACGGCAGTTCATGCTGGTGGCGCCGCACCTCGTGATCGCACCCGGCATCGCGCTGGCAGCCACCGTGCTGGCGCTCCAGCTCGTCGGCGACGGTCTGCGGGATCTCCTCGACGTGCGACAGGCGTGAAAGGCCGTCGAGGGCGGTGTTGGTTGCCATCCGGGAACCACGCCGCCATACTTCTCTTCCCGCCTCCCGATGTCGTCCCGCCTGCGTCTGCTCGCTGCACTCACCTGTGCCTTGGCATGTGCCAGCTGCGCCCGTTCCGAGCGCCGCGCGCCGAACGTGCTGGTCGTGGTGATCGACACGCTGCGCGCCGATCGCCTCGGCGCCTACGGCAACCAGCGTGGGCTCACGCCGTTTCTCGATGCGCTGGCGGCACGCGGCACGCTCTTCGAGCATGCCTACGCCGTCAGCTCGTGGACGATTCCGTCGGTGGCGTCGTTCTTCACCTCGCGCTACCCGACCCAGCACCACGTCGTGACCTTCTTCTCCCGCATCGCCGACTCGGAGGTGACGCTGGCGGAGCGGCTGCACGGCGGCGGCTGGACCGGCGGGTGCTTCTCTGCCAACCCGAACCTGCGCACCGACTGGGGATACGGCCAGGGCTTCGACGAGCTGTGGTCGGACCAGACGCCGGACGTCGACGTGCACGGCGACACCATCCGGACCCAGGGCCTCGCGTGGCTGGATCGCACCTGGACTCGCACGTCGAGCGCGCCGGCGTTCCTCTATTTCCAGTACATGGAGCCGCACGCGCCGTATGATCCACCCGAGCCGTTCCGGAGTCGGTTCGCCGTCGACGAAGCAGGAAAGCCGTTCGACAAGGACAGCGCCGTGCGCGAGGCGATCGCGCGCGCCCTGCCGGGCGCCCCGCAGCCGGCGATGGACAAGCCGGAGGACGTCGCCGACGCCGTCCGGACGATCCTCACGCGCGGCACCCCGCTCACCAAGCGGGAGATCCTGCCGAGCGAGCGTCTCTACGACGCCGAGGTCGCGACCGCCGACGATCAGGTGCGCCAGCTCTTCGCGGAGCTCGAGAGACGCGGATTCCTGGACGATGCGCTGGTGGTCGTGATGGCCGACCACGGCGAGGAGTTCGTCGAGCACGGCGGGACGAGTCACGGTCGCACGCTCTACGAGGAGAGCGTGCACGTGCCGTTCATCGTGGTCGGACCGGGCGTCGCGGCGGGACGCCGCGTCGCGGAGAACGTGTCGCTGATCGACCTGGCTCCCACGCTCGTCGACCTGCTGGGTCTTCCCGCGGAACCACGGTTCGAGGGGCGCTCCCTGACTCCGCTGCTACGGCCCGGCTCCGCGGCGGACCGCGGCGCCGGCGCCGGGCCGGACATCCTGATGCAGCTCGAGCGCACCGTGCCGGTCAGGCTGGACAATCGCATCCATTCCCGCGGATTCGTTCACGGCGCGCAGAAGCTGCTCCTCGGGGTCAACGGCGGAACCGAGCTCTACGACCTGGCGACCGATCCGGCCGAGACGGCGACGCCGCAGCCGGCCGGGGCCGCACAGGAGGCGCCGCTCTCGGAATCGCTCACCCTGGCGGAGGCGCGGCTGGGCGAGCGCGCAGCGTCCGAGATCGCGAAGGCCCCCGTCGACGAGAAGCTGAAGGAGCGGCTGCGCGCGCTCGGGTACCAGCCGTAGGGGCGCGGCGCGTCAGCGCTGGCAGCGCGGACAGTAGAAGCTCGAGCGCCCGGCGACGACGCACGCGCGGATGGCCGTCCCGCAGCGGCGACAGGGCTCGCCGGCGCGGTCGTACACCAGGTGCTGGAACTGGTAGGAGCCGAAGCGCTCGAAGCCGTCACGGTAGTCCGAGATCGACGAGCCGCCGCGCGCGATGGCCTCGTCGAGCACCGCGCCCGTCGCCGTCACGAGCCGCGCACACTCGTCGCGCGTCAGCACGGCCGGCGCGGCGTCGCGGCCGTACCCCCGCGCGGAACAGGATCTCGTTCACGTAGATGTTCCCGAGGCCGGCGATCTCGCGCTGATCCATCAGCAACGCCTTCACCGTCGTGCGGCGATGCCGCCGCGAGCGCGCGTACAGGAACGCGGCGGTGAAGCGGTCGGAGAGCGCGTCCAGGCCGGGGACGGTCTCGGCGGCGACCGCGTCGCCCGCGATCACGGCCAGCCGGCCGAACCGGCGCGGATCGTTGTAGGTGAGCAGGCGGCCGTCGTCGAGGTGCACCACGACGTGGTCGTGCGGCATGTCGGGGCGCCCGGGACGGGCGAGCGTGAGCCGCCCGGACATGCCGAGATGCACCAGCCAGCACCGCCCGTCGTCGAGCACCAGCAGCATGAACTTGCCGTGGCGCCGGATGTCGACGATGCGCCGGCCGGTGAGGCTGGTGGCGAAGTCGGCCGCGAGCAGGGTTCGCAGCCGGCGATCCCGCACCGCCACCTTCGCGATCCGCCGCGCCCGGAGGACGGGCGCGAGCCCGCGCACGATGGTCTCGATCTCCGGGAGCTCCGGCATCCCTCACCGTGCGAGCGCGGCCGCGAGCCGGGCGAAGTCGTCGAGCTCGAGCGTCTCGGCGCGCGCGCGCGAGTCGACCCGCGCGTGTGCGCAGCGCTCCTCGAGCGCCGCCGCGTCGATCCCGCGCGAGGCCGCGAGCGCGGCGAGCGCATTGCGGAGCATCTTGCGGCGCTGGCCGAACGCGGCGCGCACCACCGCGTCATACAGCGCCACGTCTTCGATGGCGACGCGCGGCGTGACGCTGAAGCGCAGCACGACCACTGCCGAATCCACGCGCGGCGGCGGGACGAAGCTTCGTCGAGACACCTTGAAAGCGACGCGCACCTCCGCCCACGTCTGCATGAGCACCGACAGCACCCCGCGCGCGTCGGCGCCGGCACCCGCCGCCAGCCGCTCCGCCACCTCCCGCTGCAGCATCACGACGGCGCACGGGAAGCGCGCGCGGAGCGCGACCAGGCGGAACAGGACCGGCGTCGAGATGTTGTAGGGCAGGTTCGCCACCACCGTGGCCTCCGGCTCGGCGATCACGGTGTCCAGCGGCAGCTCGAGCACGTCGCCGACGAGCACCTGTACGTGCGGTTGCGCGGCGTGACGCTCGACGAGGCGAGCGGCGAGCCCACGGTCGATCTCGATCAGGTAGAGGCGGCCGGCGCGCGTCGCGAGCTCGTCGGTGAGGGCGCCGAGCCCGGGGCCGATCTCGAGCACGGCCGCGTCCGGCGGAAGCCGGGCCGCGTCGACGATCCGTCGCGCCACGGCCGGGTCGCACAGGAAATGCTGGCCCCAGCGCTTCTGCGGCCGGAGCCCGGCGGCGGCGAGCGCGACGCGCGCTTCCCGCCGCACGCCCATCAGCTGGACCAGGCCACGCCGAACGGCAGCGCGGCGTCGGCCTCGACCGCGAGACCGTCGTTCTCGCCGGCAGCGAGGCGCGGCCACCCCGCGAGCGCGATCATCGCCGCGTTGTCCGTGCACAGCGCGGGCCGCGGGATGATCACCTCGACGCCGCGCTCCTCGCCCAGCTCGGTCATGCGCGCGCGCAGGCGGCGATTCGCCGAGACCCCGCCCGCGACCACCAGGCGCTCGGCTCCCGTCGCGTCGAGGGCATCGGCCGTGGCGACGACCAGCATGTCGACCAGCGCTTCCTGGATGCTCGCGGCGAGGTCGGGGAGGTCGTCGGGCCGCGGCGGATGATCGCGCACGTACTGCCAGACGGCGGTCTTGAACCCGCTGAAGCTCAGATCGAAGCGCCCGCGCTTCAGCCGCGCGCGCGGGAAGCGCACGGCCGACGGATCGCCGGTACGCGCGAGGCGATCGATCGCCGGACCGCCGGGGTAGCCGAGGCCGAGCGTCTTCGCCACCTTGTCGAACGCCTCGCCGACCGCGTCGTCACGTGTCTTGCCGAGGCAGGCGTACTCGCCGGGCCGCCGCGCGAGGTACAACCCCGAGTGGCCGCCCGAGACGACGAGCCCGAGGAAGGGAAACGCCACCGCGTCGCCGGGATCGCGATCGAGATTCGCCGCCAGCAGGTGTCCTTCGAGATGATGCACGCCGACGAGCGGGAGCGCGCGTCGCAAGGCGATCCCCTTGGCGACCGACAGCCCGACCAGCAGCGAGCCGATCAGACCCGGACCGCGCGTCACCGCGATGCCGTCCACGTCGTCGAGCTGCATCTCGGCGCGCGCGAGCGCCGCGTCGACCACGGCGAGCACGTTGCGCACGTGGTGTCGCGACGCCAGCTCCGGCACCACGCCGCCGTACGGCCCGTGAACGGCGTCCTGCGAGGACACCACGCTCGACACGAGGCGGCCGTCCCGCAGGACGGCCGCCGCCGTGTCGTCACACGAGCTCTCGAGGCCGAGAACGACCACGAGCGACCCCGGCTCCCGACGCCTCAGCTCGACGGCTTGACCGCGAGGAAGATGGTGTTGTCGCCGCGCCGGACGAGGAACAGCACGCTCTTGCCCTTGCCCCCGGCGCGCAGCGCCTTGGTGTAGGCAGCCGCGTCCTTCACCGGCGTGCGATTGACCTCGAGGACGACGTCGCCGCGCCGCATGCCGGCGTCGCCGGCCGGGCCGGACGGGTCGACCTGCGTCACCACCACACCCTTCACGGTGCGCTCGAGCCCGAGGTTCTCGGCCAGCTCCGGCGTGAGCGTCTGCACGGTGAGCCCCAGGTCCTCGTTGCTGCCGCCCTCGCCCGGCGTCTGCTCCTCTTCGTCCTTCAGCTCGGAGATGGTGACCGTGAAGTTCGACTTCTTCTTGTCACGGATCACCGTCAGGTTGACGCTCTTGCCGACCGGCGTGCGCGCGACCAGCAGCGGCAGGTCGGCCGAGTCGTTGACGGGCTTGCCGTCGAACTCGACGATGACGTCGCCCTGCTTGAGCCCCGCGCTCTCGGCGGGACCGTCCTTCACCACGTCGGCGACCAGCGCGCCCTTCGACTCGTCGAGCCCGAGCGACTCCGCGATGTCCGGCGTGACCTTCTGGATCATCACGCCGAGCCAGCCGCGCGTCACGCGTCCCTTCTCCTTCAGCTGCGGCACGATCTCCTTCGCGAGATCGATGGGGATCGCGAAGCCGATGCCGATGTTGCCGCCGCCGCGGCTGAAGATCGCCGTGTTGATGCCGATCACGTCGCCCTTGGCGTTCAGCAGCGGGCCGCCCGAGTTGCCCGGGTTGATGGCGGCGTCGGTCTGGATGAAGTTGTCGTACGGTCCCTGGTTGATGTGGCGCCCGAGCGCGCTGACGATGCCCGCGGTGACCGTGTTCTCGAGGCCGAACGGATTGCCGATGGCCACCACCCACTCGCCGACCCGCAGCGAGCCGGAGTCGCCCAGCGAGACGGCGGGCAGATCCTTGGCGTCGCCCTTGATCTCGATCAGCGCGATGTCGGTCTTCGCGTCACGGCCGACGACCTTCGCCTTGAACTCCTTGCCGCTGAGCAGCTTGACGACGATCTCGTCGGCGTTCTCGACCACGTGGTTGTTGGTCAGGATGAAGCCCTTCGAGTCGATGACGAAGCCCGACCCGAGGCTCTTCGCCTTGAACGGCCGGCGCGGTGGCCCGAAGAAACGCTCGAACGGACCGTAGAAGTCCTGGAAGGGATCGTCCTCACCGCCGCCGCCACCGCCGCCGCCGCCGCCGCCTCCACCACCGGGACCGCCGCCGCCCGGACCGCCCGGGCCACCCGGAAGGCCCTGGCCGCCGCCGAAGGGCCCGCGCGTCTTCACTTCCTGCGTGCTCGAGATGTTCACCACCGACGGCGAGATGTGCTCCGCCAGGGTGGCGAAGTCGGGCAGCGTGATCGACGGTCCCTGCGGCGGTGTCGCGGGCTGCGGCTCGCTGCTCCCGAACAGGTTGAGCGCCTCGCTGCTCGACAGCAGGTCGGATCGCAGGCTCACCACGATGCCCACCACGAACCCGACGAGCGCCGCAGCGACGAGCGCCCGGCGATTGGTCCCCCTGCTCATGCACCCTCCCTGGACGGCCCTTGCACGAGCTCCACGTACCGCATGCGAAGATCGTAGAGAACGGCATCGAGCAGCTGCTGCTCGGCCTGCTCGAGATTGCCCCTGGTCTTGTCCTTGAGAATTCCGAGTATGTCGATCACGTGCTTGGCGGCTGCCAGATCGCGCTCGACGCGTCCGCTCACGGGATCTTCGATCTCCCCGAGATGCAGCAGCGCCTGCGTGCTGAGCCCGAGGAGGAAGCTGGAGAAGCTGACGATGTCGTCGAGAGGCGGCGTGAGCGGATCACCCGGAGGCGCCTGCGGCTCCGGCGCGCTCGCAGCGGGAGGATCCGGCTCGGTCGGGCGATCGTCCTCGCGCGTCTCGCCATCGTCGGAGAACCGGCGCCGATCGGTGACCCGGAAGCCGCGCGACGAATCGTTGTCATCGACCATGAGTCAGTTCCCCGGCGGCGTCTCGGGATCGGTCATCGACACGCCTCGATGTGTGTCGGAACGGGTGTTGCGGCATCGCGCCGGCGCGCAGCCACCTGCTCCGGGAGCGGCGACGCGGTCAAGTGCGCCGGCCTGCGACACGGAGCGATCGTCTACGGTTTCGGGAGGTTGTGGCTGCAGCCTGGGTGAGCCTCGTTATGCGCGGACGCTAGACCCGGGGTGGGTGCTTGTCAAGGATTCCCGGGCCGCGAGCAGCGACACGATGCGAGCCGGCGACGGCATCGGGGAAGCCGCCGGATCGCGGCCCGTCGCCCGATCGTCCAGCGCGACGACGGCGCCGCCGAGCGGCGCCCAGCGCGCCGGATCGGTGGCGGTGAAGATCGCCACTCCGCGGCAGCCGACGGCCGCGGCCAGGTGGCTGACCCCGCTGTCGTTGCCGGCATAGGCGTCGACGAGGCCGAGCAAGGCAGCGACGTCGTTCAGGTCCCAGTCCCGCGCCGGCACGGCGGAGGCGAGCGCATCGTCGGCGGCCTCCGCGGGACCGAGCAGCTCGATCACGCTTCCCGCCGTTCGCCGCCATCTCTCGGCGACGGCGACGAACCCGTCTCGCGGCCAGCGCTTCGCCGGCGACCCGGCGCCGCGATGGATCGCGAGCAGCGGTCGCGGGAGCCGCGCGACGAGGGCCTGCGCGCGCGCCGAGTCCGGGGGGGCGATCCGCGCCGCGCCGACCAGCTCGTTCCAGCCGCAGTCAACGCTGGCAGCCCGGGCGTACGCCACCATGGCGTGCACCGGACCCGCGCCGCGCTCGACGCCGAGCAGGCACGACGTCGCGGCGGCAGCGGCGAGGCGATCGCGCAGCGACGGATCGCCACCGAGCCAGCTGAAGACGGCGGGACGGCGCGCGAGCCACGCCGGCAGCGTCGTCCCCCCGAAGAGCCACGCCGTGCTCGCGTCGTCGAGGCTGGCGATCTCGTCGGCGAGCCCGCTCAGGCGCGCCGCCCCCCGCACCGCACCGGCGACCACCAGCGTCGTCCGTGCGCCGCGATGCGCGCGACGGAGGAGTCGGAGCGCCGGCAGGGCGAGCAGGAAATCGCCGAGCGCGCCGGGGAAGATCATCGCCAGCTCGTGAATTGACCCTTCGCGCACGCGATGTATATGCTCCGCCGCGCCTCCCGCGCACAACGCGTTCATGCCGCTTCCTTGCCAGGTTGCCAGCTCCGCGCTCGACTTGATCGGATCGACGCCGGTCGTCCGGCTGTCGCGCCTGCCGCAGCTCGACGGGGTGCGCGCCGAGGTGTGGGCGAAGCTCGAGTCGCTCAACCCCGGCGGCAGCGTGAAGGATCGCATCTGCCGGGCCATGATCGAGCAGGCGGAACGCGACGGGGCGCTGCGGCCCGGCGGCACGATCATCGAGCCCACGAGCGGCAACACCGGCATCGGCCTGGCCCTGGTGGCGGCCGTGCTCGGCTATCGGCTCGTGCTGACGATGCCGGACACCATGAGCGAGGAGCGGCGCGCGCTCCTCGTCGCGTATGGCGCCCGGCTCGAGCTCACGCCCGACACGAAGGGCATGCACGCCGCGATCCGCCGCGCCGAGGAGCTGCTCGCCGAGAACCCGGACTGGTACATGCCCCAGCAGTTCACCAACCCGGCCAACCCGGAGGTGCACCGGCGGACGACGGGACCGGAGATCCTCCGGCAGCTGCCCGAGGTGAACGCCTTCGTGGCGGGCGTCGGCACCGGCGGCACCATCACGGGAGCCGGCGAGGTGCTGCGCGACCGGCAGCCAGGCATCTGGATCGCCGCGGTGGAGCCCGCCGCGTCGCCGGTGCTGTCGGGCGGCGAGCCGGGCTTCCACGGCATCCAGGGCATCGGGGCAGGCTTCGTCCCCGACAACCTGAACACCCGGATCTACGACGAGGTCCTCGCGGTGAGCGACGAGGAGGCCACGGAGTACACGCGCGCGCTCGCACGCTACGAGGGCCTGCTGGTCGGCATCTCCTCGGGGGCCAACTGCGCAGCGGCCATCCGCGTCGCGCGCAAGCTCGCGGGCCGCGCCGTCGTCCTGACGATCTTCTGCGACACGGGCGAGCGGTACCTCACCACGCCGCTCTTCCAGGCCGAGGGGATATGAGCGAGGCCCTGGAGGAGAAGCTCGAGCGGCTGCGCAGCCTGCTCGGCGAGCTCGACTCCGCGCTGGTCGCGTTCTCCGGGGGCGTCGACTCGACGTTCCTGCTGCGCGTGGCGCACGAGGTGCTGCGGACGCGCTGCGTGGCGCTCACCACCACGTCGGCGACGACACCCGCCGACGACCTCGCCGAGGCGCGCGCCATCGCCGGGTCGCTCGGCATCGCGCACGTGGTCGTCGACACCGACGAGCTGGCGATTCCCGGCTATGCGGAGAACCCCGTCGACCGCTGCTGGTTCTGCAAGGACAACCTCTTCGTCATCAGCGCCGCGGAGGCCGCGCGCCGCGGGCTGTCGGTCGTGCTCGACGGCGCGAACCTCGACGACCTCGGCGATCACCGGCCTGGGCTGTCCGCAGCCGCGCAGCACGGGGTCCGCCATCCGCTCGTCGAGGCGGGGCTCACCAAGCTCGACATCCGTGCGGCCAGCCGGGCGCTCGGGCTGAAGACGTGGGACCGTCCCGCCAGCCCGTGCCTCTCGTCCCGGTTCCCGTATGGCACGCGGATCACCGCGGAGCGGCTGCGCCAGGTCGCCGGCGCCGAGCGCTGGCTTCGCGACCACGGGTTGCGAGAGCTGCGCGTGCGCTTTCACGAGGCGCTCGCGCGCATCGAGGTGCCGCCGGACGACATGCCCGCCGTCCTCGCGCTGCGCACCGACCTGGTCGAGGCCTTCCGGCGTCTCGGCTTCACGTGGGTCGCGCTCGACCTGCAGGGCTTCCGCAGCGGCAGCCTGAACGAAGCGCTCGGCTCCAGAACAAACGAGGGGCCCGGGGACGAGCCCCAGGCCCCTCGCCTCCGCTAGGCACGCGGAAGGGACGCGACGTCGGTCACGTCGACGGGTGGATCAGTTCGCGAAGATGGTCCGGAGCTCCTCCATGATCTTCTCTTCGCTGTAGGACTTCGCGATGGCGAGCTCCTTCACCAGCAGGTTGCGCGCCGTGTCGAGCATCTTGCGCTCACCGAACGACAGCTCCTTGTCGCCCTTGAGCACGAAGAGATCGCGCAGCACCTTGGCGATCTCGAGCACGCTGCCGGTCTTGATCTTCTCGGTGTACTCGCGGTAGCGCCGGTTCCAGGTCTGCTGATCGATCTCGACCTTCTTGTCGCGCAGGATGCGATAGACCTTGGCGACCATGTCCTTGCCGATGATGCGTCGCAGCCCGACGGCGTTGACGTTCTCGGTGGGGATCATGATGGTCATGTCGCTGTCGAGGATCCGGAGCATGTAGAACTTGCGCTCGGAGCCGGAAACCACCCGGGTTTGGATCCCCTCGATCACCCCGACGCCGTGCGCCGGGTACACGACCTTCTCCCCCACTTTGAACATCACGGTCATCAATGTTTTGGCCTCCAAGAACTGCGGGCGGCGAGCCCGCCCATACTAGCGGAGAGGGCCCGTTTTCGCAATGCGAAACTGGGTCGCGGGGTGCCGGTCACGGCCCTGGGCATGCGCCAGGGCAATTCGCAGATGCCAAGCCAACCACCTGATTCAGCATAATATTCTGCTGGCTTCCGCCAGCGTCGCCGACGCAGCGCCTGGCCGGCCCGCCACAGTGTCAGGCGTCACAGCCCGCGGCGAACATGCAGAGCTTGATGGGCGCCGAAGCTCGCTAGCGGGCAGCAGCTTAGGAGGCCTTTGGATAGCTTTCCCTCTTCCGTCACGGGCTTGGTTGCGAGCGTACCCCTTTTGTGACACTAACGACGTTGCTTTACCTAGACCACCCGGGCATGCCCCGGGGCAGAGGAGGTGAGTCGGGATGACGGCACACAAGTTGGGGGCGAGCATCGCCGCGCTGGCGCTGGTGAGCACGATGGCGATTGGGTGCGCGGGCAAGAAGGAAGTCGAGCAGGCCAACGCCGCGGCCACTCGAGCTGAAGACGCGGCACGTCGCGCCGATGCGGCAACCGGCCGGTGCGAGGCAGCGGCATCACGCTGCGAGTCGGCCGGAACTCCGCACCTGCGCAAGTAGTGCGCGCCACTTCCACACACGTTCAGAAGGAGGTGATGCGCATGAAGAAGGCATTCGCAGGGATGGGGGTCCTCATGCTCCTCGGCGCGCTCGGGGCTGGTTGTGAGCCGATGAGCAAGGTCAAGGAGCCGGCCGCGCGGGCCGAGACCGCTGCAACGCGGGCAGAGGACGCCGCGCGCAGGGCAGAGGCCAGCGTCGCCCGGACCGAGCAGGCGTGCGGACGCTGCGGGGCAATGGCCGGCAAGAGCTCGGGGCACAAGTAACGCGTCTCCGTTCCTGTCGGCGTTCAAAGAAGGCGAGGGCGATGAGCCGTCGCCTTTTTTGTTTCTGGGCCGGGAAGCTCAGGTGAGGCGCGCCAGGGCGTCGCGAATCCGGATGATGCCCTCCTCGAGCACCGCGCGCGGCGCGGCGTACGAGAGCCGGATGTGCTTTGGCGCGCCGAAGCCTTCGCCCGGGACGCTGGCGACGCTGGCGTGCCGCAGCAGGTAGGCGCCCAGGTCGCTGGCCGACGCCACCTCGCCGTCCGGACCGCGCCGACCGAAGAAGGCGCTGAAGTCGGGGAAGACGTAGAACGCCCCCTCGGGCTTCGTCGTCTGCAGCCCCGGAATCGCCCGCAGCCCCTCCACCACCAGGTCGCGCCGGGCGAGGAACTCCCGCGCCATCGCGTGCACACACTCCTGCGGACCGGTGAGCGCCGCCACCGCAGCCGCCTGCGCGATCGACGTGGGATTCGACGTGCTCTGGCTCTGCAGCGCCGTCATCGCGCTGATCAGCGGCGCCGGCGCGGCCGTGAATCCGATGCGCCAGCCGGTCATGGCGTAGCTCTTCGACACCGCGTTGACGACGACCAGCTGCGGGCGCAGCTCCGGCACCAGCGCGCCGATGTTCTCGATCTTCCGCTCGGCGATGTGCTCGTAGATGTCGTCCGTGAACACGATCAGCTTGCGGCGCAGCGCCACCTGCCCGAGCGCGCGCAGCTCGTCCGAGGAGTACACGGAGCCCGTCGGGTTGCTCGGGCTGTTCAGCACGAGCCCCACCGTGCGAGGGCCGCAGGCGGCATCGAGCTGCTCTGCGCTCATCCGGAAGTCCTGCTCCGGTGACGTCTCGACGATGCGGGGCGTGGCGCCGGCGAGCAGCAGCATGTCGGTGTAGCTCACCCAGTACGGCGCCGGGACGACGACCTCGTCCCCCTCCTCGAACAGCGCCTGGAACGCGTTGTAGAGCGCGTGCTTTCCCCCGCAGCTCGCCATCACCTCGCTGCGCTCGTAGATCAGCGCGTTGTCGCGGCGAAGCTTCTCGCGGATGGCGTCCTTCAGCGCCGGCGTGCCGCCGACCGGCGTGTACTTCGTCTTTCCCTGCGCCAGCGCCTCGCGTGCCGCCGCCTTCACGTGCTCGGGCGTGTCGAAGTCCGGCTCGCCCGCGGAGAGGTCGACGATGTCGCGTCCCTCGGCGACCAGCGCCGCAGCCTCGGCCGCCATGCTGAGCGTCGGCGACGGCTTGATGCCTCGCACGCGCGCGGTGAGCTTCATTGCTCGGCCCGGCGGCTGCGCGCCCGGTCGAGGAGGCGCGGCAGGACGTGATCGGGCAGCAGGCCGGCGACGTTGCCGCCGAGGCTCGCGACTTCCTTGACCAGGCGCGAGCTGACGTAGAAGTGCGACTCGCCCGCGACCATGAAGATGGTCTCCACCTGTGGCTTCAAATGGCGGTTCATCGACGTCATCTGGAACTCGTACTCGAAATCGGCGACCGCCCGGAGACCGCGCACGATCGCCGCCGCGCCCTTGTGCACGGCGTAGTCGACGAGCAGCCCCGAGAACGAGTCCGCGCTCACGCGGTCGCGCTCCGTCCTGAACGTGTCGCTGATCATGGCCACGCGCTCCTCGGGCGAAAACCAGGACGAATCCTTGTTGGGATTGAAGGCGACGGCGACGATCATGCGATCGAAGACCTGGAGGCTCCGTCGGATGATGTCGACGTGACCGTTGGTGATGGGGTCGAACGACCCGGGATAGATCGCGGTGCGCGTCACGCCGAGTCCTCCGGTCGCTGGAGCAGGGTCAGCGACGTTCCCCCGTGCCGGCGGCTCGTGGTCACCGCCAGACCGGGCCGGCCTTCCGGTGCCTCGCCGGCAGCGTGCTCGACCGCGACCCACCCGCCGGAGCGAGAGCACGGTCCCCGCCGCCAGCTGGTCGATCAGCCGCTGCACGAAGCCGAGCCCGTAGGGCGGGTCCGCGATGACGCCGTCGACCCGTGTCCCGCGCCGCTCGAGCGCGCGCAGCGCCCGTTCGGCAGGCGTGGCCAGGACCTCCGCGCGCCGCGCGAAGCCGCTCGCGACGAGGTTGTCGCGCAGGGTGCGGAGGACCCCCGACGACGTCTCGACGAACACCACGCCGCGCGCGCCACGCGACAGCGCCTCGATCCCGAGCGCGCCGCTGCCGGCGTAGAGATCGACGATGTAGGAGTCAGCCAGCCAGCCTCGGTGTTCGAGCATGTTGAACAGCGCCCCTCGCACCAGGCTCGAGGTCGGACGCGTCCGGCCACCAGGAACCCGGAGCCGCCGACCGTGCGCACCTCCCGCGATGATCCTGAGCGCCATGATCGCCGGCCGCGACGCTCATAGCCCGTCCCACGAGACCGGGCAACCGGCGGGACCTGCTGGATCACTTCTTCTGGTTCATCTCCGCACCGCAACAGCGCAACGTGCCCGTGCCACCCTTGGTGACGATCACCTGGGCGCCGCACGCGGCGCAGATGTAGATCTTCCCGATCTGGCTGGCCATTCGAATCCTTCCTCCTATCGTCCCTCGTACCGCGGCGTGCGGCGCTCGAGAAACGATCGGACGCCTTCTCGTCGGTCGGCGGTGGTTTGCAACAGCACGTAGAGATCGTGCTCGAGCCGCATCCCGTCGTCGAGCGGCATGTCGAGCGCGCGCACCACGGCCTCCTTCGCGAGGCGCTGCGCCAGCGGGCCGCGTGCGGCGAGCTCGCGCGCCGTCGTGGCGGCCGCCGCCCGCAGCCGTGACGCGGGCACGACCCGCGACACCAGGCCCCAGTCGGCCGCCGTCCGGGCCTGGACCGGCTCACCGAGGAGCAGCATCGCCATCGCGCGCGACGGGCCGACGATGCGGGGAAGCCGCTGGGTGACGCCGCCGCCCGGCAGCCGGCCGTGCGGGACCGCGTCGAGCCTGAGCACCGCCGTGCTCGCCGCGAGCCGGATGTCGCAGGCGAGCGCCAGGGCGACACCCCAGCCGCTGACGAGGCCCTCCAGGCACGCGACGACCGGCTTGCTCACGGCCGCCACGCTCGCGATCGCATCCGGCCAGGACCGTGGCGGCCACGCGAGCGCAGGCGGCAGGCCCGCGCAGAAGTGATGTCCAGCCCCCGAGAGCACGAGCACGCGCACCGCCGCGTCGTGCTCCATCGTTTCGCACGTCTCGGCGAGGGCGCCCATCAGCTCCTCGTCGAGACGGTTCCGCGTCGCCGGACGCGCGAGCGTGAGCCACGCGACGCCGCCGGCGACCTCGGTCTCGACGGGGGCGGTCCGCGCCCGCGCGGCGCTCACGCGCCCTCGACCCGGGCACGCAGCTCGCGGCGCAGCACCTTCCCCATCGGGTTCTTCGGCAGCTCGGGAAGGAACTGGATCACCTCGGGCTTCTTGAAGCTCGCCAGCCGCTGGCGGCAGAACTCGCCGAGCGCGTCCGCCGTCGCGTCCTCGCCCGGGCGCAGCACCACGAACGCGCCGACGCGCTGGCCCCACTCGACGTCGGGGAGACCGACCACGGCCACTTCCTCGACCGCGGGGTGCGCGCCGAGCACCGCCTCGACCTCGGCCGGCGCGATGTTCTCGCCGCCGCGGATGATCATGTCGTCCTTGCGGCCCGCGACGTAGAGATAGCCGTCCTCGTCCACCCAGCCGAGGTCCCGGGTGGGCAGCCAGCCGTCCGCCGTGAACGGGGAGTCGGCAGCGCCGGCGTAGCCCTTCATCGCGCGCGGGGTGCGGACGTGGATCTCACCCACCTCGCTCGCCCCCATCACGCGCCCGTCCTCGTCGACGATGCGCACCTCGACGTCCGGCAGCGGACGGCCGATCGAGCGCAGCCGGCGCAGCGTGCGCTCGACCTCGTCCGGGCCGCCGTCGAGCCGGTGGTCCTCGGGACCGAGCACCGTCAGCGTGGACGTGGTCTCCGTCTGTCCGAACGCGTTCACGAAGCCGATCGTCTTCGGGAGGCGCTCGATGGCGCGGCGGATCACCGGGAACGGCATGGGTGCGCCGCCGTACGCCAGCACCTCCAGGCTCGAGAGATCGCGGCGCTCGAGGTCGGGTTGATCGAGGATGAGCTTCATCATGGTCGGCACGACGAACGCGTGCGTGATGCGCTCGCGCTCGACGAGGTCGAGCCACGCGCGCGCCTCGAACTGCGGCATGACGACGAGGCGGCGGCCGGTCCAGAGCGTCGTCATCATGTTGGTGGCGCCGGCGATGTGGTAGAGCGGCGCGCACAGCAGCGCGGCGCCGCGCGGCGTGCCGTCGGCGAGCTCCACGTTGGCCGTGACGTAGGCGCTGAAGTCGCCGTATCGCAGCATCACGCCCTTCGGCAGCGACGTGGTCCCGCTGGTGAACATGAGGATGGTGGTGTCGTCGTCGTCGACGTCCGCCTCGCCATCGAGGGGTTCGGCGCCGGAGACGAGCGCTTCGTATCCGGGGAGGTCGCCCGAGGCGCCGTCGAACACGATCAGCGTGCGCAACGCCGGCAGGTCGGCGCGAAGCGCCTGCACCGCCGGGAGGTAGCGCGCGCCCACCAGGAGCACGCTCGCTTCGCCCGCACGCAGCATGTGCAGCAGCTCCGGCGGCTTCGCGCGGTAGTTGACGGGGATGAAGACACCACCGAGCAACGCGCTGGCGTAGTATGCCTCGACGTAGCGGTGCGAGTTGGTGTCGAGCGCCGCCACGCGCGTGCCGCGCCCCGCGCCGAGGCCGGCGAGTGCGCCCGCGAGACGGCGCACGCGGGTCTCGACCTCGGAATACGGCAGACGATGCCGCTCGAAGACGACCGCTTCCTGGTCCGGCGCGATTCCCGCCGGGATCGTCAAAAAGCCCAGGGTGTTCATGACGTCGCGCGTTCTAGCCCGAGCCCGAGCCGACGCTCAAGCGAGACGCCTGCCTCGAGCGGCAGGTCGTGCGCGGCGCGGACGCAGCGCCGTGCCGCGCGCGCGGCATCGGGGGGCACGCGGGCCAGGCGGCGCGCCAGCGCCAGCGCGGCCGAATCCAGCCGGCGCCGCGGCACCACGTCGACCACCAGACCCAGCGCCGCGGCCTCGCGCGCGTGCAGCCACCGTCCCGCCAGCACGACGTCGAGCGCGCGACCGACGCCGACCCGGCGCGGGAGCGTCTGCGTCCCGCCCACCCCCGGGATCATGCCGCGGCTCGTCTCGGGCAGGGCGAAGCGGGCATCGTCGGCCGCGAGGCAGACGTCGCAGAGGAGGGCCATCTCCATGCCGCCACCGACGGCGAGCCCGTGGACGGCGGCGAGGCTGATCGCACGCAACCCGAGCAGCTGTCCCCACACGTCGCGCTGCCAGCGCACCTGCCTGGCGATCAGCGGCGACGGCGCGCTGCCGAACTCGCGCAGATCGCCGCCGGTCGAGAACGCGGGTCCGCGACCGCGCAGCACGACGACCCGGACCCCCGGGTCGGCGTCGGCAGCCGCGAGCACCGCGTGCAGGTCGTCGCGCATCGCGACGCTGTAGGCGTTCAGGCACTCGGGACGGTCGAGGCTCACGATCGCGACGGGACCGCGCGTCTCGTAGCGTAGCGTCGCCCAGTCCCTCACGCCTGCCACACGATCTCCCCGCCGATCATCGTCAGGCGGACACGTGCAGCCGCCACCTCGTCGACGGGAGCCCGCAGTGGATCCGGCTCGACGACGATCAGATCGGCCGGGCCGCCCGGGCGCAGGCGCCCGGCCGTCGCCGCGCCGAGCGCGTCCGCGGCGCCGCGCGTGAAGAGCGCCAGCGCCGCGGCGGCGGAGAGGCGCTCGCCCGGACCGAGCACCGCGCCGGACGGCGTTCGCCGCGCCCGGGCCGCCGCCATTCCGATCCACGGGCTGAGCGGACCGACCGGCGCGTCCGATCCCGCGCCCAGGGGCACGCCCGCGGCGAGGAGGCTGCGCGCGCGGTAGAGCCAGCCCCAGGCGTCCCGATGCGTCTCGCTCCGGTAGACGTCCCCGCGCTCGCGCACGAAGGCCGGGTTCGTGACCACCGTGAGCCCGAGCGCGCTGATGCGATCGACGAGCGGCGGCGGACACTCGGCGAGGTGCTCGAGGCGGTGCCGGCGGCGCGACCGTACCCCGCGCGGCAGCGCGGCGAAGGCGTCGAGCGCCGCGACCAGCGTCGACACGCCGAGGCAATGCACCGCGACGGGGCCGCTCGCCGCAGCGAGCGCGATGCGGCGCGCCAGCGCCGCGGGGGACGGGCGCAGGCCGGCGGGACCCTCCTCGACCATCACCTTCGCGGGCCCCGGATGGAGCCGCCCGCGTCCGGACCACGCGCGACTGTGCGGCGGCCGCATGGCGAAGACGCGGAGCGGAACGCGGCCGGCGTCGACGGCGGCGCGCAGCGGAGCGAGATCGCGCCACGAGCGCGGCGTGGCATCGGCGACCGTGGTGAGCCCGAGCGCCACCAGCTCGCGCGCGGTGGCGGCCAGTCCATCCGCGAGGATGCGCGCCGGCAGCGGCCCCACCGTCCGGCTGACGGCGCGCTCCTCGCCGTGGACGAGGCCCGTCGCGCAGCCGTCGCGCCGCTCGACTCCCGCGCGTGGTCCGAGGCGCGCGAGCCCGCGGCCACTCAGCACCGAGGCGTGCCGGCTGCGATGGCGGAGGCGGACGGGCGCCCGCGGCGAGGCGGCGTCCAGCTCCGCGGCGGTGGGGAGCCGGCCGAGCAGCGCTTCGTCGAGTCCTTCACCGCGGACCCAGTCGCCGTCGTGCGTCCGGGCCGCGCGCGCACGCACCGCCGCCAGCACGTCGGCCACCTGGCCGAGCGCGGAGCAGTCGAGATGCGCCTGGCGCGTCGCGAGCGCGAAGAGATGGAGGTGCGCATCGACCAGACCGGGCAGCACCGTCGCCCCCGCGCAGTCGACGCGGCGACCCGCGCGACCGGCCACGCGGCGCACGTCGGCCGGGCTTCCGACCGCCAGCACGCGGCCGCCGCGGATCGCGACCGCGGTTGCCGGCGGCGCACCGGGGTCGAGTGTCACGACCCGGGCGCCCTCGAGTATCCAGGTATCGTGCGTCAGTCCGACGACGGGAGCGGCTTCGCTTCCTTGAGCTTCATCTCGTGGTCGCAGCAGCTGAGCTCTCCGCCACCGGGCTTGTTGCACAGCACCTCGGCGCCGCAGGAGTCGCAGAGGTAGCGCTTGCCGAGCTGGGTGGCCATGCCGGCTGCGTACCAGACAGCACGGTCGCATCTCAAGTGACGGCTCGGCGCGCGCGACTCGCGACCCCTTGGGACACCCAGCATGCGGCCTTCATCTGTCAGGCTCGGAGCTGGCGTCTGGCGGCGGCACGGGCGCCCGCACCACCACCGCGGCGACGCGACCGCCGACGCGCTGGGCCAGCTCCCAGTCGTGGTCGTCAACGGCGAAGCGGACCGGTCGGCCGTCGACGTCGTTGTCGGGAAAGAAGATCACGAACGCGCCGACCGACCCGATCAGCGCATCGTGCGTGGCGTTCTTCGGACCGAAGGGGCGATTCTGGATCACGGCGACCTGCCCCGGGGGTGTGGCAGCCACGGTGTCGTGGACCAGCGTGACGAACGCCTCGGAATCGGCTCGTGCCTCGGGCGCGTGATGGATGGCCAGCGGTCGGATCATCAAGAAGGCGATCCGGGCGGCGGTCCACACGCCGGCACCGGCCTCGATGGGAAGCCGCAGCCTCGAGGCGCGCGCCGCGAGCGCGCCGAGGGCTGTCGAGACGAGCGCCGCCAGCAGGGCGAGCGGGAGGTAGTGATACCGTGGCCGGGTGCCGGCCCAGTTGAGCGACGCGTTCGAGAGGACCATCAGGTTCGCACGTCCGGCCGCGATGGAGCCGTAGGCCGCGAGCGCGAGCAGCGCGAGGGCGAGCAGTCGGCGCCGCATCACGGCGGGCGCCACCAGGAGCGCGGCGAGGACCGTGACCGCCGTCGCGCTGGCCGCCGCGATCGTGAGGGCGTCGGGATAGCCCCGATCGAGCCCGAGGAAGCCGAGGGGCAGCGTGGCGCTGCCGTAGGCGAGAAGGTGCTCGACCAGCACCAACGCTGCCGGGCTGGTCTGTATCATCGCGTCGAGGGAGAAGAGCACCTGATCGTACGGACCGACTCCCGGCGAGTAGACCCGGGCCAGCTGGTAGCCGGTCACGGTCGCGGCGGCCCCGAGCGCGAGGATCGCTGCGCTGCGCCACGGTAGCTGCTGTCGGCGCAAGGCGAGCGCAGCGGCCACAGGGAAGACGGCGGCGAGCCCGAGCCCTACCCCGAAGCACGTGCTGCCGATCGCCAGCGCAATCGTCCAGGCGGCCGCGCGACGGGCCGAGACGGCGTTCGCGGTCTCGAGGTGGCGCCCGAGCGTGGCCAGGACGGCGAGAACAATCGTCGCCAGCACCACCTGGCCGTAGACCGAGAACCAGCCGAGCGCCCCCTCCAGCGCCGGACATGTTCCCCAGAGCGTCGCCCCCGTGCAGGCGAGCAGGCGGTTTCCGGCAAAGCGCCGGATGACTGCGTAGAGCAACGCGGTGTTCAGGAGGTGCGTGAGCAAGGCCGTCAAGAAGTAGCCGCGCGGGTCCGAGGCGAAGAGCTGAAACAGCCCGGAGTAGATGACGTTGTAGGCGAGGAGCAGGTGCCCGCCCCAGAACTGCCCGAGGAGCCAAGGCAGGCTGCGACTGGCGACGGCGAAGAGATGGTCGAAGTCGTCGGCAACGAAGTAGTTGTGACGGATGGGGTGCCACACCACGAGCGCGGCGAGCACCGGGAGCACCGGAGCGAGGAACGCAAGCGGCGCGCCGGCATCGCGCGCGGGCCTGGTGGCGGAGCGTGGCGGTTGGAGGCTCACATGCCCCTCCGTTCGCGGGAGAGTGGGCGGACGCGCTGGATCGCATGGCCGCCCGCGGCTGGCGAGCCGGCGTCACGATCGCCGGTGATCGCAAGAAGGTAACGCCGCGCGACCGACCTCACCGCCGCCCCCCTTCGCGTCTACCAGGCACCCGCCCGTCTCTTCTCCCAGCCAGTCCCAGCTCCGTTCCTCGACACCTATCGCAACAACAGTATCGCGACGCGAGGGCCCCACGCGAGAAACATTCGCAGGCTCGCGTCGTTCGCCGTAACTCTGGCGGCCCCCGCCGCCGCTCTGCCGAGAGACAACTCCAATCGGCTCCTCGCGTTGGAGGTCAGGCGAGCGGCCAGGACGCGACCCGCGCGATCGTCACCGCGTGCCCGCCGCGCACCGCCAGCTCCGTCCCCGCCTCCCAGTGCTCGCGGCGGACGAAGCCCAGGGCGGCGAGGGTGCCGGCTCCGAAGGCGCGCGCGATCGTCGTCAGCGTGCCGACGTCCTTGCCGTCGCGCACGAGCACCGCGTCCGGCGCGGGCGCCGGACCGGTCAGGACCAGCGGCACCAGGCGCCGGTTCACGTGACCGCGAGCGGTACCGCGCGCCACCACCTCCTGCCCGAGGTAGCAGCCCTTCGTGATGCTGATGGCGTCCTCGACCGGGACCTCGAGGGCCAGCGTCTTCGCCCCCATGTCGAGTCCGATCCGCGGCACGCCCACCTCGACGCGCCGGCCCTCCAGCGCGTCCATGCCGCAGGGCCGCGCGCCGGCGGCCACCAGCGCATCCCAGACCCCGGCGACCTGCGCCGCCGGCACGTGCAGCACGTATCCCGCGCCCCGCACCTCGCTGGCTCGCACCGCGCGCAGCGGGATGCCGGCCACGCTGCCCTCCACGTGCGCGAAGCGCGGCAGGTCGGCGGCGGCGGCCATCCCGAGTGCCGCCGCGGCGCCCGGACCGTCGACGGCGACGAGCGCGGTCGCTTCGGGCGGCGCCACGAGCTCGACGTCGTCCGCCACCAGCAGCGCGTCCAGCGCCTGCAGGAGGTCGTCGCGCGCGCGCACGTCGACGTCGAGCAGCAGGCGGTCCGCGAGCGCGGCGACGCGCACGTCGGCCGTGACGCGGCCCTGGATGGTCAGCAGCAGCGCCGGGCAGCCGCCCCCGGGCGCGAGCGCGGCGACGTCGTTCGTCAACATCCCCTGGAGAAACGTGGCGCGATCCGGTCCCGTGACCTCCACCGCGACCCGGAAGCCCAGATCGAGCACCGCGGCCGCGCGCGTGAGCGCGGCGTACTCCGCCTCCGGGTCACCGAAGTGACGCGGCAACGCCACGCCGCGGTCGTCGGCGTGCACCGCACCGCGTGCCGCCAGGTGCGCATGCAGAGCGGTCTCGGTCATCGCACCGCCACCGTGCCCGCGCCGACCCCGCTTGACAAGGGAGGACGCGCGCGAGACAGCCGCTCATGGCAACCTACGAGGACATCCTCGCCGAGACGCGCGACGGCGTCGCCTGGATCACCATCAACCGGCCGCAGGTGCTGAACGCCTTCCGCGCGCGCACGGTCGACGAGCTCATCGCGGCGTTCCGGGCGGCGTGGCAGGACGCCGACGTCGGCGTCGTCGTGCTCACGGGTGCGGGCGACCGCGCATTCTCGGCGGGCGGCGACCAGAGCGAGCGCACGGAGGCCGGCTACGGCGGCGCGGGCGGCATCGGCATGGACATGCACGGGCTGCACGGCGTCATCCGCGCCATCCCGAAGCCCGTCATCGCGATGGTGAACGGCTGGGCGATCGGCGGCGGACACGTCCTGCACGTGCTCTGCGACCTCACCATCGCCGCCGACGGCGCGCGCTTCGGCCAGGTCGGTCCGAAGGTGGGCTCGGTCGATCCGGGCTTCGGCACGGCGTATCTCGCCCGCGTCGTCGGCGAGAAGAAGGCGCGCGAGATGTGGTACCTCTGCCGGCAGTACAGCGCGCAGGAGGCGCTCGCCATGGGGCTGGTGAACGCGGTGGTCCCGGCCGCGGACCTGCGCGCCGAGACCGAGCGCTGGTGTCGCGAGCTGCTCGAGAAGAGCCCGACCGCGCTCAAGCTCGCCAAGCAGTCGTTCAACGCCGACACCGAGCACATCGCCGGCATCACCGAGCTCGGCTTCGCCGCGCTCGAGCTCTACTACGCGACTCCCGAGGCCGACGAGGGCCGGCGCGCGTTTCTCGAGAGGCGGCCGCCGCAGTTCCGCCGCCCCCGCTAGGTCGGCGCCGGTCACACGCCGCGCCGGGCCCTGACGCGTCCCGCGCGGATCGCCCGCACGAGACGCTCGTGGTCCGCGGTGGTCTGGTCGGCATAGGCGAGCGCGAAGCGTGCGAGCCCGCGGCCGAAGCGCGTCCCGCTGCCGCAGTACCCGGCGATCGCCGCGGCATCCCCGGTGCGCGCGTGCGCCTTCGCGAACAGCTCGCCGCAGACGAGGGCGTACTCCGTCAGCGCCGCGCCGCGCAGCTCGTCCGGCTCCACGCTCGCCTTGTGATCGGCGAGCTGGCGCACCAGGAACGGGCGCCCGCCGATCGACGTCCAGCCCACGAGCGGATCCGACCAGGTCTGCATGCGCCGCTGCCCGGTCGCCACGCGCAGGCCGTCCTGCGTGCCGTCGTTCCAGACGTACGGCGCCCAGGCCGAGCGGAACTCCTCCTTCACCTGCAGCACGAGGGGGTCGTGCGGTCCGCTTCCGAAGGCGAGGACGGCGAAGTCGCGGCTCCCGACGCTGCCCGTGCCCACCACCTTGAAGGCGACGTCGACGGGGCGGTACGCGTCGAGCACGAGCTGGCGCTCGGGGCTGAGCGTCGCGCGATAGCGCACCAGCCCGCGCAGCACCTGCCGTGCGGCCGCGCCCGACACGCGGACGAGAGTCGGCGGGCGCGAGGCGAAGCGCGGGAAGCCGCCACGACCCCGGACGGTGAGCTTCGCGAGCACGTCGCTCGGCGTCACGCGCTCCGCCTTGTGCAGCGCCACGTGCACCGGACCGCGCTGGGTGTGGCGGCGCACCTCGTATCGCACCAGCTCGATTGCCGGCATCTGGGCGAATCGACGCAGCCCGGCGCGGTACGACGACGCCAGCGTGCCGACCGCGTCGAGGCAGGCCCGGTCGCGCACGCCCGCCTCGCGCCCGGCGAGCACGAAGCTGGTCGCGAGGCGCTTCAGGTCCCATTCCCACGGCGCACGGATCGTCTCGTCGAAGTCGTTGATGTCGAAGACGAGGTGGCCGTCGGGCGCGGCGAAGGCGCCGAGGTTGCGCACGTGCGCGTCACCGCAGATCTGCACCGCGAGACCGGTCACCGGGACGCGGGCGATATCCGCGGCCATCACGGGAACCGCGCCGCGGAAGAAGGTGAACGGCGACACCGCCATCCGGCCGTGCTTGATCGGCAGCAGCGCGGGCAGGTGGCCGCGCTCGGCGCGTGCGAGGAGCTCGAGCGGATCGGGACGGTGCGCCGCGGGCTTCCACACACCCTGCGCGAGACGTGACAGGCGCTTCCGCAGCGCACGCCCGCGGGCCCGGCGCTCGGCGAGCGACGCGTTCGGGCTAGGGGGCAAGAGGCGAAGGCTTCGCGCGGGCGAGGTCATGCACTGGCCCAGCTTCCCGGACTACACCAGGAGGACGGGGCCACGCGAGCGAGCTTGCCCGCCGGCGGGGCGCTGTGGCAGCGAGGAGATCATGCCGGGCGGGACGGACGCGCCGTGATCGACCTGCTGCTGCGCGGCGGCGTCGTGTGCGACGGCACCGGGACGCCCGCGCGCACCACGGACGTGGCGATCGACGGCGGGCGCATCGTGTCGCTCGACCGCGCGGCCGGCCCCGCGCGGCGCGTGATCGACGTCGACGGCCTCGTGGTCGCTCCGGGGTTCATCGACGTCCACACGCACTACGACGCGCAGGTGACCTGGGACGGCCTCTGCACGCCGTCCTCCTGGCACGGCGTCACCACCGTGGTGCTCGGCAACTGCGGCTTCGCCCTCGCGCCGTGCCGCGCGGACGATCGCGAGCGGCTGCTCGGCATCCTCGAGCACGTCGAGGGCATGCCGCGCGAGAGCCTGCGCGCCGGCATCCGCTGGAGCTGGGAATCCGTGCCCGAGTACCTCGACGCCCTGCGCGCCACGGCCCTCGGTCCGAACGTGGCCGCACTCATCGGGCACTCGGCGCTCCGCCTGTTCGTGATGGGCGATGCGGCGGGCGAGCGCGCGGCGCGCGACGACGAGATCGCCCGCATGCAGGCGATCGTGCACGACGCGATGGCCGCGGGTGCCCTCGGCTTCGCCACCTCGCGCTCGCCGAGCCACGTCGGAGAAGGCGGCCGTCCCGTGCCCAGCCGCCTCGCGACGCATGCCGAGCTGCGCGCGCTGGCGATCGCGATGGCCGGGAGCGGGCGTGGCGTGCTCGAGATCACGCCCGAGACGTTCCCCATCACGGCGGACGAGCTCGCTCTCCTCCAGGACATCGCGCGCGAGACCGCACGGCCCGTGTCGTTCAGCGCCATGCTCGACCTGCCCGAGCGCGACGGGGTGTGGGATCCGGTGTGGGAGCGGCTGCGCGCGGGCGGCGCCACGGGCGCACGCGTCGTTCCGCAGGTCTCCTGCCGTCCCATGCGCTTCGACTTCGATCTCCAGTCGGGCTGCGCCTCGCTGGACGCCGTCGCGGTCTGGCGACGGTTCCGCGAGGCCGGCGACGTCGGCGCCCGCACCGCGCTCCTCGTGGATCCCGCGTTCCGCGCGGCCGTGCGTGCGGCGACCCTGGCGCGGCCCGATGCGCCGTCGAGCCGCCGCTGGGCAGCCGTCGTGGTGGAGGACGTGCGACGGGACGAGCTCCGCCGCTTCGTGGGCGCCACCCTCGCCGAGGTCGCGGCGGCGCGCGGTGGCGACGCGATCGACGCGCTCTTTGACCTCGCCGGCGCCGACGGGCTGGCGACCCGGTTCTCGATGCTGCTGCTCAACTACGACGACGCGGGCGTCGCACGGCTGCTGCGCCAGCCCGACGGCCTGATCGCGCTCTCCGACGCCGGTGCGCACGTCTCGATGCTGTGCGACGCCGGCTACGCCACGCACCTGCTCGGCCACTGGGTCCGCGACCGCGGGATCCTTCCCCTGGAAGAGGCGGTTCGTCGGCTCACCGCGATGCCGGCGGACGTCTACGGCATCACGGACCGCGGGCGGCTCGTCCCGGGCGCCGTCGCCGACGTCACCTGCTTCGACCCGGGGCGCGTCGCGTCCCGCGCACCCGAGCGCGTCACCGATCTCCCGGGCGGCGCCGAGCGCCTGGTCGTCCGCGCCGACGGCATCACCCAGGTGCTGATCGGCGGCGTGCCCTTCCTCGAGGATGGCGTGTGGACCGGCGCGTATCCCGGGCGCGCGATCTGACGCCGCCCCGATCTCTCCGGTCGGGAGGGTCGTCGTGGTGCGTTCGGGCCGGGGCCCCTACCGCTTCCCCACCAACCTGTCGAGATTGTATGAAGGCAGGCAAATGGCCACCCAGCCGGTCACGCTGCTGTTCACCGACCTGGTGAACTCGACCGCGCTGCTCGAACGGGTGGGCGACGAGCGGGCGCAGCAGGTTCTGCGGGCGCATCGTCAGCTGCTCCGCGAGGCCCTCGCGGGTCACGGCGGCGAGGAGACGAAGTGGCTCGGCGACGGGCTGCTGGCGACCTTCGCCTCGGTGGCCGAGGCCGTACGCTGCGCGGTGACGATGCAGCAGGGGGCACGGGGCCGCACGAACGGGGAGCGCCTCGGCCTGCGCATCGGTCTGCACGTCGGGGAGATGCAGGCGGACGAGGGGGACTACGCGGGCAGCCCGGTGGTGCTGGCGCGGCGGCTGTGCGAGCGCGCGGTCGCGGGGCAGATCCTCTGCGGCAGCGTCGTGGTGGAGCTCTTGCGCGGGCGCCAGGCGTTCCAGTTCGCGGCCCGCGGGGCGCTCGAGCTGAAGGGCTTCACGGAGCCGTTGCCGGCGTACGAGGTCGTGTACACGCCCGACGACCCCGGTGCGCTGCGGCGGCAAGCGCCGTTCACGGGGCGCACGGCCGAGCTGGCGCGGGTCGGGCAGCGACTGGAGGAGGCCCGAGCCGGGCGCGGCGGGGTCGTGCTGCTGGCGGGCGAGCCGGGCATCGGGAAGACGCGCACGCTGGAAGAGCTGGCCGAACGGGCACGGACGGCGGGCGCGCTGGTGCTGTGGGGGCGCTGCTACGAGGGGGAGGCGGCGCGGCCGTGGGGACCGTTCGCGGAGGCGCTCGGGGAATTCGTGCGCACGGCGACGGAGGAGACGCTGCGCGGCGTGCTCGGGCCGGAGGCGGCGCCGCTCAGCAAGCTCGTCCCGGCATTGCGAGCGCGGGTGCCCGAGCTGCCGGAGCCGGTGGCACTCGAGCCGTACGAGGAGCGCGTGCGCCTGCTCGACACGGTCACCCAGTTCCTGCTCGCCCTGGCCGCGCGCGTGCCGACGCTGCTGGTGCTCGACGATCTGCACTGGGCGGATCCCGGGACGGTGGCGCTGCTGCGGCACGTGGCGCGGTTCGCGCCGCGCGGGCGGCTCCTGGTGCTGGGCGCCTATCGCGACGTCGAGGTGGATCGCGAGCATCCGCTGGTCGAGGTGCTCGGGACGCTGCCGCGGGAGACGTCGTACGATCAGCTCGCCCTAGCGGGGCTCGATCTGGCGGCGGTGCGAACGCTGCTCGAATCGCTCACCGACGCGGACGTGCCGGAGGCCTGGACCACGACCCTCGCGCGGGAGACGCGCGGGAATCCGTTCTTCCTGCGCGAGGTGGTACTGCACCTGGCGGAGGAGGGGGCGCTCGGGCGCGAGGGCGGCGCGTGGCGCACGGTCGCAGACCTCGATGGGAGCGGGCTTCCCGAGACCGTGCGCCAGGTGATCGAGCGGCGCCTCGGGCGGCTGTCGTCGTCGGCCGTCGCGTTGCTCAGGGTGGCGGCCGCGTTCACCGGGAGCGCGCCCTTCGACATTGCGCGGCGGGTCGCCGGGGTGGCGGAGAGCGCGGCTCTCGACGCCCTCGACGAGGCACTCGCCGCGCAGCTGCTCGTCGCGACGGCCGACCCGCAGGCATACGACTTCCCGCACGCGCTCGTGCGACACACGCTCTACGACGCCCTGAGCCCCGCCCGACAGGTGCGGCTGCACCGGGAAATCGCGGAGGCGATGGAGGCGTTGGGGGGCACACGCGCGGACGAGTACGCCGCGGAGATCGCGCGCCACTACCACCGCAGTGCGACGCTGCCGGGAGCGGAACGCGGCGTGCCGTGGTGCCTCGCAGCCGCCGCGCAGGCCGAGCGGGCGGCGGCATTCACGGAGGTCACGGACCACCTGCGCGCCGCGGTGGATCTCCTCGGGCCGGCTGCGTCAGAGCGCCCGCGCCTGCTGGGGCGACTCGGAGTCGCCCTGGCGGGGGCGTTGCGGTTCGACGAGGCGGCGGCGATCGCTGCCGACGCGGCGGCGCAGCTTGCCCGGACGGAGAGCCGTGATGTCGCCGCGGACTATCTGGCCGACGTGGTCACTGCAATCACTTACGCTGGAAATGTGATTCATATGATTCATATTTCCCCGCTGCTGCGGCAGGGGCTCGAGTACGCCGGCGAGCGTCGCGACGCGACCTGGGCGCTCCTGAAGTCGTACGAAATCACCGAGCGCGAGTTCCGAGATCCACTGTATCAGGGAATCCACCTCGACACCCCCGAGCGGCACGAAGTCGCACAGCTGCTCGCCGCGAACCGAATCCATGAGGGATTCACCTGGAACTTTCGGTCGTGGTCCTCCCGGGCCGAGCTCATGGCAACCGTGCCCGACCCCGAATTGTACTACGAGGTGGGCGACTATCGTCGCGCAGCGTCGTCGCGTAGCCAGGAAGCGGCAGACAGCGAACGCCTTGGCAAACTCGGGTTCGCCGCGAGAACTTGGTCACAAGCATCGCGGCTCCATGTCGCGCTGGGCGAGTTCGCCGAAGCCGGACAGGCTCGCCGACGGGCGGTGGCGCTCGGCCGGCGATTGCCCGACGACCCGGTGGGGTTTGGCGTCAACCTGCTCGTGGCCGCGGACGACTGGCAGCTGGCGATGGACCAGAACTGGGAGGCGGCCATCGAGAGGATTGACCCCGGCATCGCGCAGGAGGGCGTCCCGGGGTGGTGGGGATTCTACGTGCCGATCGTCAAGGCCGCCAACGCACGCATACACGCGCGCGCGGGACAGGTCGAGCCGGCCATGTGGTGGCTCCGCCTCGTGCTGCCCGCAATCGAGCGCGCGCCAGTATGGACAGAGCACTACGCGCGGATCGCCTGCGACGCAGCCGAAACGCTCTGGCTGACGTCACGCCTGGACTCGATCGAGGTCATCGAGCGCAACGTACGGGAGAAGGTGATCGACCCGGACTTCCATTACCCCATGATGGACGGCCGGCTCGCCCTGGCCCGCCTGTGTGCGCTGCAGCAGCGCTATGAGGAAGCAGGCAACTGGTTCGCGAAGGCCCGCGCCGTCCTCGACGAGCAGGGCGCCCGCCCCGTGCGCGCCATCGTCGACTACGATGAGGCGCTCATGTACGCGCGCCGCGACCGCCCCGGCGACCGCGCGTGCGCGCTGCCACTCCTCGATGCCGCGCTCGCGCAGTTCCGCGCCCTCGGCATGCCGGGGTGGATCCGACGCGCCGAGACGTTGCAGGCGAGCTGCTCCGTCGCGCAGGCCGCCGCGCCAGCGGAGGCGACACCCGCTGACGCACCAGGACCCGACGCGCCCGGCGCCACGCTGCGCCGCGAAGGCGACTACTGGACCCTCGTCTACGCCGGTGTCACCGGCCGCGTGAAGGACATGAAAGGCCTCCGCTACCTGATCCACCTCCTCGGCCACCCGGGGCACGAGTTCCACGTCCTCGACCTGATCGGGGAGGCGACGAGCACCGCGCCGGCGGAGGGCGCGCTGCGCGGTGCCGTGCGCGCGTCCGGTCCGCTGCTCGACGCCGCGGCCAAGGCGGCCTATCGGCGCCGGCTGGGAGAGCTGCGCGAGGACGCCGCGGAGGCCGAGCGCTTCAACGACGCCGGGCGCACGGAGCGAGCTCGCGCGGAGATGGACGCCCTGACCGAACAGCTCGCCTCCGCGGTCGGTCTGGGGGGCCGCGACCGCCCGGCCGGCTCGGGGGCCGAGCGCGCCCGCACCACGGTCACGCACAGCCTGCGCACGGTGATCGAGCGGATCGCACGCCAGAACCCCCGGCTCGGTGACCATCTCACGAGGCGGGTGCGGACGGGAACTTTCTGCATGTATGTGCCCGACCCGGAGCGCCCGATCGACTGGACGCTCGGCGGGTAGCTGGGAACGAGCCGGAACAGCTAGCCGATCCGGCTCACCCGACCGTACGAATCGACTTGTCCGCTCATTCGGTCGCGGGGGGGACTCGGGGTGACAGGGTGACCGCGTCAGCGGTCGAGCAGCGCGTCGAATCCCTCGGCCATCGCGGTGTGCGCGAGTACACTCCAGCGGAACGCACGGCGCACGCGCACCTGCTGCTCCGGCGTGCGCGCGAACCACTCGACCGCCGTCATGGCGTTCTCGCCGTGCTCGTCCTCGGCCTCGACGTGGACCGCGTAGAACTCGAGGGTGCGCTCGTCGAGCCCGTAGTGGCTCGCGAGGGCGCGGTGGATGACGTCGGCGCCGACCGCGCGGCCGGGCACCTGCATCTCGACCGCGAGCCCGAACGCTCCCAGCCCCTCCTCGAAGGACGAGCGGCAGAAGAATCCGACCGCCGCGGCGGCGCCGAGGGTCGACGCGAGCGGCAACGAGGCCTGGACCTCGCCGACCGGGATCCCGAGCCCGTCGAGGAACTGCTCGTACAGGTCGACGTGTGCGGCTTCGCGGATGTAGCCCAGCTCGCCGGCCAGGTTGCGCGCGATCGCCCGGAAGATCGAGCGGTCGGGGACGATCGGCGCCAGGGCGAGCCAGGCGGCGATGTTGGGCGTCGCCGAGGCCGTGTAGTAGTAGGCGTCCTTCGCCCACCGGCGCAGCTCGGTCGCCGAGCACTTGCCGGCGATGAGTCGCTGCATGAAGCGTCCGCTCGGCGCGTGATCGCGCTTGAAGGCCCAGCACTCCTCGACGAACTCTCGTGGTGTCAGCGCGCTCTGCGAGCTCGGTCCCATCGTCGCGGCTCCTCCTCGTTCCGGGTTCCGGCGGCGACTATAGTGCCGCCCGTGGCAATCGGTCCACCGACGGCAGCATACGACCGGATCGGGCGAGGCTACGACCGCCATCGCCGGGCCGACCCGCGCATCGCGGCCCGGATCGCCGCCGCGCTCGGCGGCGCCTCCTCGATCGTCGACGTCGGCGCGGGCACCGGCTCGTACGAGCCCGCCGACCGCGCGGTCGTGGCGGTGGAGCCGTCTCGCGTGATGATCGCGCAGCGCCCGCCGGATGCGGCGCCCGGCGTGCGCGGGATCGCGGAGGCCCTCCCCTTCCGCGACGGCGCCTTCGACGCCGCGATGGCGCTCCTCACGGTGCATCACTGGGCCGACTTCCGTCACGGCCTGCGCGAGATGCAGCGGGTCGCACGACGCGTCGTCGTCCTCACCTGGGATCCCGACGTGACGTGGTCGGCGTTCTGGTTCGTGCGCGACTACCTCCCCGAGGTCCGCGTGGCGGAGCGCGATCTGCCGACGATGCGCCACGTGTGCGATGCGCTCGGGGACGCGTCGGTCGAGGTGGTCCCCGTGCCGCACGACTGCACCGATGGATTCTTCGCGGCGTACTGGCGGCGGCCGGACGCGTATCTCGAAGCGGGCGTCCGCGCCGCGATCTCCGCGCTGGCGCGACTCGGCGAGCCGACGGTCCGGCCGGCGGTCGAGCAGCTCGCGGCCGATCTTCGCTCCGGCGAGTGGGAGCGACGCTACGGCCACCTGCGCACGCTCGAGGAGATCGACCTCGGCTACCGCCTGGTCGTGAGTCCGGCGGCGTGAGGCATCGCGAGCGAATCCTTGTCCTCGCCCGGCGACCGCGACTATAGTGGACCGCCGTCGCGTGCCAGCCATGCATCGCTGGAACCACGTCAACTACGCCGTTCCGCCCGAGCGCGTGCCGCTCGTCGAGGCCTGCTTCGACGCCATCTTCCCGTGGGAGAAGTTCGTCGCCAAGCCGTACCTGCTGGGGTACCGGTTCTCCACCGACTTCGACCAGGGCGCGCTCTACGTCCGTCCCGTTCCCGCCGCCGGAGCGCTGAGCGACGCCCTCCGGCGCCTGCGCACGACGGACGCGAGCCTCGACGCCGCCCTCAGCGGCCTGGAGACGATCGAGGCGGACTGGGCCGACCACACGGGCTTCCTGGTGGAGAGCGTGGCGGAGTGGGAGGCGCGCCTGGCGACCATCGAGCGGACGGCCCGCGAGCATCCGGACTTCGAGCTGCACGTGATCGACGTGCTGCGCCCGGGCGACGGCCGCGCGCAGACCGACTACCTGCATCAGGCCTTCGTCCGCGTCGGCCTGCTCGGGCCGTTCCGCAACACGTTCGAGATGCAGGCGCGGCGGGTCTGATGCAGTTCGCCGTCGTGCTGCCGAGCTTCGGGCCGCCGGCACGCGACCCCGCCGTGCAGAGCCGGCTGCGCGACGTCGCCGAGGCGGCCGACGAGCTCGGGTACCACGTCGTCTTCACCGCCGAGCACCTCATCTACCCGCAGGAGATCCGCACCCCGTACCCGTACGGCGGACGCTTCCCGTACGCGGTGACGGATCCCGTGCTCGACGTCCCGACGACGCTCGCGTGGGTCGCCGCGCGTGACGAGGCACGTGCGGCTCGGCGCGTCGGTGATGGTGCTGCCGTACCACGAGCCGATCGCGCTCGCGAAGGCGCTGACGACCATCGACGTGCTCTCGGGCGGCCGTCTCATGGTCGGGAGTGGCCAGCGGGTGGCTGCGCGAGGAGTTCGACCTGCTGGGTGTCCCGTTTCGCGAGCGCGGCGCCCGCACCGACGAGTACCTCGCCGCGTTGCGCGCGCTGTGGACCGAGGACCGGGTCACGTTCCGCGGGCGTTTCGTCCGGCTCGAGGACGCGGCCTTCTTCCCGAAGCCGATCCAGAAGCCGCACCCGCCGATCTGGATCGGCGGAGCCAGCGCGGCCGCGTTCCGCCGCGTCGGGCGCGTCGGGGACGGCTGGCTCGCCGTGCCGCGCGCGCCCGCGGAGCTGGCCGGCGACGTCGCCGCCATCCGGCGCGAGGCCGAGGCGGCCGGCCGCGATCCATCCCGGATCGGCGTGGCCGCGAGCGGCGGCGCCCGGTCGGTCGCCGAGCTGCTCGATCGCATCCCCGCCCTCGAACGCGCCGGCGCCACGATCGTCACCGTGCCGGCGCTCTTCTGGGCGGCGAGCGTGCCGCAGGCGATCGACCTGATGGACGAGTTCGCGTCCCGGGCCGGTCTCGAGCGGCGGGAGTGAGAGGAGCGCACGCGATGCCGACACGCGAGGGGTCACCCACGATCGGGACGGCCGAGCTGTTCGAGAACGAGCGCGTGAAGATCTGGGACTTCGTGCTCGAGCCCGGCGAGGCGCTGCCGATGCACACGCACCGTCGCGATCACGTCATCGTCGTCATCGAGGGCGGCGACCTGGAGGTCGAGTATGGCGACGGGCGCCGGCAGGCGTACACGCCCCGACAGGGCGACGTGCACTTCGGGCAGGTCGACGGGGCGGTTGCCGATACGCACGATGCCCGCAACGTCGGCACGACGCGCTACCGGAACCTGATCATCGAGCTCAAGGATCCGCGGCGGGCGTGACGCGGCTCACCATCGTCTCGCTGAACACCGCGCACCGCGACGAGGTCTTCGCGCCCGTGCGCGCGATCGACGGCGTCGAGCTGGTGCATGCCGACTACCGCGTCTCGTGGGAGGAGATCTCCGCCCGGCGGGCGGGCCGGTCGCTGCCCGATCCCGAGCCGCTTCCCGCCGAGCTCGCCGCCACGCTCGCGCGCGCGGACGTGGTGTTCGGCTTCGTGATCCCGCGAGACATCCTGGCGCTCGCGCCGCGGCTCAGGTGGATCGCCACCCCGGCGACCGGCGTGGATCACCTGCGGGGCACGGGCGTGCTCGAGGCGGCAATCCCGGTCACCACGGTCGGCGGCCTCTTCGGTCCGCTCATCGCCGAGCACGTCTTCGCGGTCGTCCTCGCGCTCGCGAAGCGGCTGCCGCACTTCGCGGACCAGCAACGCGCGAAGGCATGGCAGATGTCGCGCGTGACGGCGCTCGAGGGCCGCACCATCGGGCTCGTCGGCGTGGGCGCCATCGGCAGCGCGGTCGCGACGCGCGCGCGGGCGTTCGGCATGCGCACGATCGGGCTCGGCCGCAGCGACCCGCGCGGTCGAGCCGTCCCGGGCATCGACCGGCTCGTCTCCCGCGCCGAGCTCCCGGTCCTGCTGGCCGCCGCCGACTGGGTCGTCGTCGCCGCCGCCGACACGCCGGAGACGCGCGGGATGATCGGCGCCACCGAGCTGGCCGCGATGCAGCCGTCGGCCGTGCTGGTGAACGTCGCGCGCGGGAGCCTGGTGGACGAGGCGGCCCTCGTGAGCGCGCTGCGGGACGGCAGGATCGCCGGCGCGGCGCTCGACGTCTTCGCGACCGAGCCGCTGCCGGCGGAGAGCCCCCTCTGGGACCTGCCGAACGTGCTCGTCACCCCGCACGTGGCGACCAACGTGCCCGAGTACCTGGCGCGTGCGGTGTCGGCGTTCGCTGCCAACGTGCGCCGCTTCCTCGACGGCATGCCGCTCGAGCACCAGCTCCGGCGGGAGCGAGGGTACTGATTTCACGGGCCGATTCAGCCCTGCATCGACCGTTCAGCTCGCGTTCACAACCGATCGTGCCGCGCAGGGGCCCGCCACCCCGGCGTCCTTGTCGGCACCGCATCCGTCACGCACGCTTCCGTTGACACGCCCGTCCCGGCCGCCCACCAAGGAGCCCGCATGACCCGCACCCTTCGAGGACTGCTCGCCGCCCTTCCCCTCGCGTTGCTCGGATCGGCGCTGATCCTGCCGCCCGCACCCGGAGCCGCGCTGGCGTCGGGCAGCCCGTCGGGCAGCTTCGTCAACTTCGAGAGCGGACAGGTGCGACCCCTCGCGCTCTCGCCCGACGGCACGCGGCTCTTCGCGGTGAACACCCCGGACGACCGGCTCGAGATCTTCGACGTCGGCCCCGGCGGCCTGTCGCACGCCGGCTCGGTGCCCGTCGGCCTGGAGCCCGTCGCGGTCGCGGCGCGCACCGACGACGAGGTCTGGGTGGTCAACCTGCTCTCCGACTCGGTCAGCGTGGTGGACGTCTCCGCGAACCCGCCGCGGGTGACGCGCACGCTGCTCACCTGCGACGAGCCGCGCGACATCGTGTTCGCCGGACCGGGCGATCAGCGCGCGTTCGTCACCACGGCGCGCCGCGGCCAGAACTGCCCGCTCGATCCCCTGCTGACGACCGCGGGCACGGCGCGAGCCGTCGTGCAGGTGTTCGACGCGGTGGCGCTCGCCGCCGACACCACGCTCACCGGAACGCCGATCGCCAACCTCGAGCTGTTCGGCGACACGCCGCGCGCGCTGGCACGCAGCGCGGACGGCAACACGGTGTACGCCGCCGTGTTCGAGTCCGGCAACCAGACCACGACGATGAGCGAGGGCGCGGTGTGCGACGGGGGCGCGGCGGCGTCGCCCTGCGGCGCGCTGCTCCAGTTCCCCGGCGGCCTGCCGGCGCCGAACATCAACGTCGAGGGCATTCCCGGGCCCCGAGGTCGGCCTGATCGTCCGGTTCGACACGACGAGCGGCAAGTGGCTCGACCGGCTCGGACGTGACTGGAGCGGCGGCGTCAAGTTCGACCTGCCCGACCTCGACGTCTTCGCGATCGACGCCTCGGCCGCCACGCCGGTGCAGACCGCCAGCTTCGCCCACGTCGGCACCGTGCTCTTCGACATGGTGACCAACCCGGTCAACGGCAAGGTCTACGTCAGCAACACCGAGGCGCGGAACGAGGTGCGCTTCGAGGGTCCGGGCCTCGCCTTCGACAGCGGCACCGTGCAGGGGCACCTGCACGAGGCGCGCATCACCGTCCTCGACGGCGCCAACGTGCTCCCGCGGCACCTGAACAAGCACATCGACTACTCGCAGCATCCCGCGCCTCCCGGCGTGAAGGAGCGCAGCCTCGCCACGCCGACCGGCATGGCCGTCACCGCCGACGGCTCGAAGCTCTACGTCGCGGCGTTCGGATCGAGCTCGCTCGGCGTCTTCGGCACCGGCGCGCTCGAGAACGACACCTTCGTTCCCGACGCCTCGTCGCACATCGCGCTGAGCGGCGGCGGCCCGAGCGGCCTCGTGCTCGACGAGGCGCGCGACCGCGCGTACGTCTTCACGCGCTTCGACAACGCCGTGTCGGTGGTGCAGCTGTCGACCGCCACGGAGGTGGGACACCTCGGCGTCCACACGCCGGAGTCCGCGGCGATCCTGAACGGCCGGCGCTTCCTCTACGACGCGCGGCTGACGTCGAGCAACGGCGAGGCGTCGTGCTCGAGCTGTCACGTCTTCGGCGACTTCGACAGCCTCGCCTGGGACCTCGGCAACCCCGACGACGTCGTCACGCCGAACCCCCTGCCCTTCAAGATCGACGCGCCGGACCACGAGTTCCACCCGCTGAAGGGGCCGATGACGACCCAGAGCCTGCGCGGGCATGGCGAACGACGGGTCCATGCACTGGCGCGGTGATCGCACCGCCGGCAACGACCCGCCGGCGTTCGATCCGTTCGACGAGGACGGCGCGTTCAAGAAGTTCAACGTCGCGTTCCCGTCGCTGATCGGCAACGCCAGCGAGCTGTCGGACGCCGACATGCAGGCGTTCACCGACTTCATCCTGACCGTCCTGTATCCGCCGAACCCGATCCGGCGACTGAACAACACGCTCACCGCCCAGCAGCAGGACGGCCACGACCTCTTCTTCGGGCGCATCACCGACGTGGTCTTCAACTGCGACGGGTGCCACACGCTCGACCAGACGATCGGCATGTTCGGCACCAGCGCGTTCGCGACCTTCGAGGGCGAGACGCAGGCCTTCAAGGTCCCCCACCTGCGCAACATCTACCAGAAGGTCGGCATGTTCGGACGGTCGAACGATGCGCCGCAGGGCCCGCAGGTCCGCGGCTTCGGCGTGCTGCACGACGGCAGCGTCGACACCGTCTTCCACTTCCTCGGCGCCGGCGTCTTCACGCTGACCAACCAGGAGCAGCGCCGCCTCGAGCAGTTCGTGCTCGCCTTCGACTCGAACCTGGCGCCCATCGTCGGCCAGCAGGTCACCCTGACCGGCGCCAACGCGCTCAACGTGAGCGCGCGCATCAGCCTGATGATCACCCGGGCCCTCACCGCGGACGAGTGCGACGTGGTCGTGAAGGGCGTCATCGGCGGCGAGGCGCGCGGCGGATATCTCACGCCGGCCGGCACCTTCCAGCTCGACCGCGCGTCCGACGCTCCGCTCGCCGATGCGGACCTGCGGGCCCTCGCCGTCACCCCGGGCCAGGAGCTCACCTACACCTGTGTCCCGCCGGGCTCGGGACGGCGCATCGGCGTCGACCGGGACGAGGACGGGCACCTCGATCGCGACGAGCTGGACGCCGGCAGCGACCCGACGAATGCGGCCAGCGTTCCCGTCCCGCCGACCCCGATTCGCGCCAGCTCCCTCAGCCTGCGCGACGACGACAGCCCGCCGGTGAACCTCGACCGGCGCAAGCTCTCCTTCAAGTCGTCGCGCTCGCACGGCACGCCGAGCGGCGTCGTGGTGCCGGCGGTCGGTGGACCCGGCGATCCCACCGCCGGGGGCGGCGTGCTGATCGTGTACGGCGCGGGCGGCAACCCCGTGACCCTGACCCTCCCCGCGGCGAACTGGACGCGGAGCGGATCGTCCACCAACCCGGGCTACAGGTACGCCGACAAGCGCCGGGTGAGCGGCCCGATCACGTCGGTCACCGTGAAGGACGGCACGCTCAGCGTGAAGGGCAAGGGTGGCGCGCTGTACACGCTCGCCGGTGCGCCGCAGTCGAGCGTGACGATCCGGCTGCAGCTCGGAAGCGGCGCGATGTTCTGTGCCGCGGCTCCGGCGAAGGATCCGGCCGCATCGAACGACACCACCACCAAGTTCACCGGCGCGAAGCAGACGCCGCCGCCGGCGGTGTGCCCGCGCGTACCCGGAAACGGGTAACCAGCCTCCCCTGGCCGCCCGCATCGGCCTCACCCGCTGGACCCGGCCCGACCGGGTCCAGCGGGTGATTCGCCGATTCAGGCCAGGTTGCCGTGACGCTCGACCACGCCGAGGCCGAGCGCTGCCGGACGGGACGCCTTCCGGCACGCCGCCCCCGGCGGCCACGCCGTACGCGTTCTCGCTGTGCTGCGAGAGGTCGAGTCCGTCGATCTCCTCCTCCTCCGAGACCCGCAGGGACCCGAAGGCGAGCCGGAGCACACCCAGGATCGCCACCGTCGCGAGCGGCGAGAACACCGCGACGAAGGCGATGCCCTGGAGCTGGGTCACGACCTGCTCCGCGTTGCTGTCGATGCCCGTGCCGAGGGTGACGGCGAAGAGGCCCGAGGCGAGCGCACCCCAGGCACCACCCAGGGCGTGCACGCCGAAGACGTCGAGCGAATCGTCATAGCCGAGCGCCGGCTTCAAGAACGTGCATGCCGCGTACGAGATGATCGCCACGCCCACCCCGATCGCGATGGCGCCCAGCGGTGACACGTTCCCGCACGCCGGCGTGATCGCGACCAGTCCCGCGACCGCCGCGGTCGCCCCGCCGAGCGCCGTCGGCTTTCCGCGGTGCAGCCACTCGATCAGCGCCCACGCCACGATCGCCGTGGAGGCGGCCGTGCTGGTGTTGAGAAACGCCAGCGTGGCGAGCGGGCTCGCGCTGAGCGCGCTGCCGGCGTTGAAGCCGAACCAGCCCGTCCACAGCAACCCGGCGCCGATCAGGCACAGCGGCAGGCTGTGCGGTGGCATCGGATCCTTGCCGAGCCCGCGTCGCTTCCCGAGCAGGATGGCCGCGGCGATGGCCGAGAAGCCGCTCGACATGTGCACCACCAGGCCGCCGGCGAAGTCGATCGCGCCCGACTTGTAGATCCAGCCCTCCGACGCCCACACCATGTGCGCGATCGGGCAGTAGACGACGAGGAGCCAGATGGTGATGAACGCGCACCACACGCCGAACCGCATACGCTCGGCGACGGCTCCCAGGATGAGCGCGGGCGTGATGATGGCGAACATCGCCTGGAACATGACGAAGACGTACTCGGGGATGTTGCGGGGCGGCGACGCGAAGTTGGCGACCACGGAGTCGAGGTCGACCCCCGCGAGTCCGGCCTTCGCCAGGTCGCCGATCAACGCGTTGCCGCCGCTGAAGGCCAGGCTGTAGCCGACGAGGATCCACAGCACGCCCACGATTCCCGCCGAGAGGACGCACTGCATGAGGACGTTGAGGACGTTCTTCGCGCGCACCAGGCCACCGTAGAAGAGCGCAAGGCCGGGGAGCGTCATCATGAGGACGAGCGCCGAGGCCGTGAGCACCCAGGCGGTGTCCCCGGTGTCGACGGCTGGCGGCGCCGGCGCCACCTCCGCGAGCGCGGCGGCGCGTGAGAGGATCGTGAAGCCTGCGGCGGCGATGGCGGCGGAACGGGTCACATGGGTCATCGAGGTTCTCCTCTGCGAGATGGGTGCTGGATCGAGCGGAGCGCGACGCCGGGCGCGTCGACGGACCGACGCGCGACGTCTGGCTGCCACTCGGGCGATGCTGTCGGGGAGAAGCGACAGTCACGCGGGAGGCGCGTGCGCCTCGTGGAACATCGCCGCCAGGGCGGCGCCCGGTCGCCACGCGACGGCACGCAGCGCGCGGCCGCAGAGCGGCCCACCATCACGTGGCGAGCGCCGGGATGGCCGTCCCTGACAATCGCCCCGCAGACGGCGCGCGTCGTTGTCACGACGAACGACGACCGTTCGACCGGATTGCGACGCCTGCCACGCAGCAGGGCTCTCGTCGCGCGCGTCGTGAGCGGGCCGGCCGACGCCCGGGGCGGACGCGTTGGCAGACGCCCTCACGGCCACCCGGACGGTCGCCTGGCGCACGACGATGGGCTGGACGATCGCCTGCGCGGCGCTCGCGCAGAGCAGCGCGAGCCCCGCGACGGGAATCCAGCGGCTTCCGTGTCGGCGTCTCATGAGCAGCGAACAGTCTTCGGCTGGAGCAAGCCGCATGCCGCGAAGAATCTGCTCGCGAGGATGCCTCTGGCAGCGTGGAAGGGTGCGTTCCCCGGGGTCCTGCCCGAGGAGGCAGCAGGCGTGCTGCCCTCGCGGGCAGACCGGGCGGGGCTCACGCCGGGCGATCGGGGGTCGGGACGACGGTCACCGGCATGGCGTCCGGCTGCTGGCCGAGCGCGACGGCGATCTTGGCAAAGCCGAGAAACAGCGCGAGGCCCGCGGTCAGCTCGACGATCTCCTGCGGCGAGAACTCGCGCAGCATGCGCGCGCGGAGATCCGGATCGACGTCGCCCGGCGCGTTCCGGAAGGCGTCGGCCCACGCGATGGCGAGCTTGTGGCGGGCGGTGAGCGCCGAGCGCTCCCAGCCGTCGTCGATCAGCGCGACGTCGTCCTCGGCGAGCCCCTCTGCGCGCGCCCCCGCGAAGCGGACGTTGCGGCAGTACCGGCATCCGACGCCGCGCGCGTTGCGGATGCGCGCCACCTCCTTGGTGGCGTGATCGACGCGTCCGTGACTCCAGAGCGTGCCATAGAGCCGCTGGAACGCGCGCAGCAGCTCCGGTTGATGCGCGAGCACGCCGTGCGTCGCGGCATCCGGTCCGGCCGGCGGCGGCACCCGCGCCGTCATCGCTGCGCCGGCTCGCCGGGGATCAGCATCGCGCCGACGCGCGCGAAGCCTTCGAACAGGGCGAGCGCCTCCGTGAGCGCCACCAGGCCCGCCGCTCCGAGGTGCGCCGACACGGCGGCCGCCTGCGCGTCGGAGATGCCGTGCGGATCCATCACGAACTGCTCGGCGAACTCGAGGCACGCACGCTCGCACGGCGTGAACTGCGGCGCGGTGGGCCACGTGGGCAGCGCGGCGAGCTTGCGCGCGTCGAGCCTCGCGCCGGTGACCGGTTCGTCGTGCGCGGAGGCCTCCGCGCCGGAGCCGACGAGCCGGACCACGCGCAGGCGGCAGAGCTCGAGCACGTCGGCGTCGACCGCGGCGCAGCAGAGCGCGCGGAACGCGCGGTAGTCCGCATGCAGCTCGGGGCACAGGCCGAGGACGCGATCGAGCGGCGTGCCGCCGGGTGCGGCGACCGGAAGCCAGCTCACGCCATGCCTCGCCCGGCGCTTGCGCTCGGCATGCGGTTCCGTCTAACGCGGGGCTCGTGACCGGGTCAACGACCGGGAGCGGGCAACGCACCGTCGCGCTCAGCGGATCGGCATCGGGAATCGGCCGCGCCGTGCGCGAGCGGCTCGAGCGCGCCGGGCAGCGCGTGATCGGCGTCGACCTGCGCGACGCCGAGGTGATCGCCGACCTCGGATCACCGGCAGGTCGGGCCGCGGCGACGGACGGCGTCCTCCGCGCCGCCGGCAACGAGCTGGACGGCGTCGTCGCCTGCGCGGGACTCGGGCCGGAGCATCGTGACACCGCGGCGATCGTGTCGGTGAACTACTTCGGCGCCGTCGCGTTCCTGGACGGCTTGCGCGGCGCTCTGGGCGCGGGGCGCGAGCCGGCCGCGGTCGCGGTGTCGTCGAACTCCGCGACGCTCAGCCCCGGCGCCGACGGGCCGCTCGCCGCCGCGTGTCTCGCGGGCGACGAATCCGGAGCGCAACGGCTCGCCATGGAGGGGACCGGAGCGTACGCCGCATCGAAGCTGGCGCTCGCGCGCTTCGTGCGGCGCGCGGCCATCGCGGCGTCCTGGGCGGGAGCCGGTATCCGTCTGAACGCGGTGGCGCCCGGCGCCACCCTCACGCCGCTCCTCCAGCGCGGCCTGGATCACCCGAGGCTCGGAGCGGCCATCCGCGGATTTCCGATCCCGCTCGGCGGCTTCGGGGAGCCGGACCGGATCGCGTCGGCGATCGCCTTCCTCCTCGGCCCCGACGCGGCGTTCTGCTGCGGAGCGGTGCTCTTCGTCGACGGCGGCTCCGACGCGCTGCTGCGGCCGGACACGCTGTAGGATCAGAATTTCGGTCCGCCTGCGGCGAGGTCGCTCGACGTCGGCAGCTCGCCGGCGCTCCAGCCACCGCCCAGCGCCTGCACCAGCTAGCACGCTGGCGGCGAGCCGCCGTCCCTGGATGTCGACCGCGGTCCGCTCGTCGGCCAGCGCCGCGGCGTTCACCACCACGACGTTCAGGTAGCTCACGATGCCGCCCTCGTACTGGCTGGTGGTGAGCCGCACCGAATCCCGCGCTGCCTTCACCGCCCGCGCCTGGACCTCGGATTCTTGCTCGAGGATCCGGAGCGCGGCGAGCTGGTCCTCCACCTCCTGGAACGCAGCTGAGCACGGTCTGGCGATACGTATCGACCGTCTCGTCGTAGGCCGCGCGCGCCTGCTCCGTCTGCGCCGCGCGCCGGCCGGCGTCGTAGACCGTCTCCGAGATGGACGGCCCCGCCGACCAGAACCGGCTCGGCCACATGAGCCACTTCGCGACGTCGCCGGACTCGAACCCGCCGGAGCCGCTCAGCGTGACCGTCGGGTAGTACGCCGACACGGCGACGCCGATCTGCGCATTGGCCGACGCCATGTTGCGCTCGGCCGTGGCGACGTCGGGCCGCCGCTCGAGCAGGTCGGACGGCAGGCTGACCGGGACGACCGGCGGCTCGGCCGCCAGCTCGGCCGGCGGGAGCGAGAAGTCGGCGGGCGGCTTCCCATGAGCACCGCGATGGCGTGCTCGAGCGCGGCGCGCTGCACCCCGAGGTCGATCGCCTGCGCCCGCGTGGTCTCGAGCTGCGTCTGCGCCTGGGCGATGTCGGCGCCCGACGCGATGCCGTTCTCGTGCCGGTTCTCCGTCAGCTTGAGCGAGCGCTCGTAGCTGCGCGCCGTGTCCTCCAGGAGCCGGATGTCGGCATCGAGCGTGCGCAGCTGGAAGTAGTCCACGGCCAGCTCGGCCTGCAGGCTGAGCCGCGTGTTCGCCAGGTCGGCCGCGCTCGACTGCGCGCCGCCGTCTCCGACTCGACCTGCCGCCGGATCTTCCCCCACAGGTCGAGCTCCCACGAGATGCTGCCCGGGAAGCGTGAAGTCCGACGAGATGGTGCCGGTGCCGAAGCCCTGGCCGCCGCGCAGCGTGGCTGAGACGCGCGAGCGGGCGAACGACACGCCCACCACCGCGGTCGGGAACCAGTTGCTGCGTGCCTGCCACACCAGCGTCCGGGCCTGCCGGAAGCGCGCCTCGGCCGCGGCCAGGTTCTGGTTGGCCGCCGCCACCTCCTCCGCGAGCCCGCTCAGCACGGGGTCGTCGTACAGCTCCCACCACGGGGCGCGCAGCAGTGTCGTCACGCGGCTGCGCGCTCCGCCACCCGCCGACCTCCTTGAAGGTGTCGGACGTGGGTGCGTCGGGACGGACGTAGTTCGGGCCGACGGAGCAGCCGGCGGCGAGAAGCGCGACGACGAGGACGCGGAGGAACGGGACGCGTCTCATGCTGGCCTCACACGGCGTCCCGGGGTGAGCCGGCGCAGGACGCCCGTCCGGACGCGCGACGTCCACGACCGCAGGCGGTCGAGGTAGAGGTAGATCACGGGTGTGGTGAAGAGCGTGAGCGCCTGGCTGACGATCAGGCCGCCCACGATCGCGACGCCGAGCGGGCGGCGAAGCTCTGCTCCCACACCCCGGCTGAGCGCGAGCGGTAGCGCGCCGAAGAGCGCCGCGAGCGTCGTCATCATGATGGGCCGGAAGCGCAGCAGGCACGCCTCGTAGATCGCCTCCTTCGGTCCGATGTTCCGCCCGCGCTCCGCCTCGAGCGCGAAGTCGATCATCATGATCGCGTTCTTCTTGACGATGCCGATCAGCAGGATGATGCCGATCAGCCCCATCACGTTCAGCTCCATCCCGCACAGCAGCAGCGCCAGGAGCGCTCCGACACCCGCCGACGGCAGCGTCGAGAGGATCGTGATCGGGATGGATGTAGCTCTCGTAGAGGATGCCGAGCACCAGATAGACCGTCAGCAGGGCGGCGAGGATCAGCACGGGCTCGCTGGTGAGCGACGCCTGGAAGGCCTGCGCCGCGCCCTGGAAGCTGCCGTGGACGCTCTGCGGCAGTCCCAGCTCCCGCATCGCGGCCTCGATCGCCGTGACCGCGTCGCTGAGTGCGACTCCCGGTGCGAGGTTGAAGGAGATGGTCACGGCGGGGAACTGGCCCTGATGGTTCACCGCGAGGTTCGTCGGCCGCGGCTCGAAGTGCGTGAAGGCGCTGAGCGGCACCTGCGTCCCGTCGGCGGAGCGCATGTAGATGTCGCGCAGGATCTCGGGGTGCTGCCAGTATTTCGGCGCCACCTCCATCACGACGTGGTACTGGTTCAGCGGGGTGTAGGTGATGGCGACCTGGCGCTGGCCGAACGCGTCGTAGAGCGTGTCGTCGAGGAGCTTCGCCGAGATGCCGAGGCGCGACGCGGTGTCGCGGTCGACCACCAGGGTCGCCTCCAGGCCGCGGTCCTGCTGGTCGGTGCTGACGTCGACCAGCTGCGGCATGCTGCGCATCTTCGCCAGCACCTTGTTGCCGGCGGCGGCCAGCTCTTCCACCGAGCCTGCCTGCAGCGTGTACTGGTACTGCGCGTTGCCCGGTCGGCCGCCGATCCGCAGATCCTGCACGGACTGCAGGAACGTGGGCGCGCCGGGAATCGCGGCGAGCGGCCCGCGGAGCCGTGCCGAGGACCTCGTCCGAGGTCAGCGTGCGCTTGTCCGGCGAGGTGAGCGTCGCGAAGATGCGTCCGGTGTTGATGGCGCCTCCGCCGCCGCCGCCCCCGCCGGTGAATCCGAGGACGCTCTCCACGTTCGGGTCGCGCGAGATCGTCTCGACCACCTGCGAGAGCTTGTCCGACATCGCCTGGAACGAGATGTCCTGCGCCGCCTGGATGCCGCCCGCGATGCGGCCGGTGTCCTGCTGCGGGAAGAAGCCCTTCGGCACCATCACGAAGAGCTTCACGCTGAGCGCGACGGTGGCGAGGGTGACGATCAGCATGATCAACGGATGCCGGAGCACCCAGCCGAGCCCGTGGCGGTAGCCGGTGCCCATCCCGTCGAGCGCGCGCTCGCGGAGGCCGCGGCGCCGCTCGGGCACGTCGGGCTCGTGCCGCAGCAGCGCACCGCACATCATGGGCGTGGTGGTGAGCGACACCACCAGCGAGATCACGATGGCGGTGGTCAGCACGGCGGCGAACTCGCGAAACAGGCGGCCGATGATGCCGCCCATCAGCAGGATGGGCAGGAACACGGCGACCAGCGAGACGCTGATCGAGAGCACCGTGAAGCCGATCTCCTGCGCGCCCTGCAGCGCCGCGTCGCGCGGGCGCATGCCGGCCTCGATGTGCCGCGTGATGTTCTCCAGCACGACGATGGCGTCGTCGACCACGAAGCCGGTCGAGATGGTGAGCGCGGTGAGCGAGAGATTGTCGAGGCTGTAGCCGAACAGGTACATCACGCCGAACGTGCCGATGAGCGAGACCGGCACGGCGACGCTGGGGATCAGCGCGGCGCGCGGGCTGCGCAGGAAGGCGAACACCACCAGCGTCACCAGGATCACGGAGATGAGGAGGCTCCTCTCCACGTCGTGCAGCGAAGCGCGGATCGTGGGGGTGCGGTCGAGCACCACCGCCGCCTTCACGTCCGCGGGCAGCGACGCCTCGAGCTGCGGCAGCGCGGCGCGTACCCGGTCGACGGTGGCGATGACGTTGGCGCCGGGGCTGCGGAAGATGACGACGAGGACGGCCGGCTTGCCGTTGGACATGCCGCCCGCGCGCAGGTCCTCGACCGAGTCGCGCACGTCGGCGACGTCGTCGAGGCGGAGCGGCGAGCCGTTCTCCCACGCGACGATGATCGGCCGGTACTGCTCCGCCCGGCGCAGCTGATCGTCGGTGTCGATCTGCCGGACGGTGTCGCCGTCCACCAGCCGCCCGGTCGGGCGCCGCACGTTGGTGGCCGCGATCGTGGCGCGGACGTCCTCCAGCCCGACGTTGTGGCGGCTGAGCGCCTGCGGGTTCAGCTCGACGCGCACCGCCGGCAGCGAGCTGCCGCCGACGAACACCTGCCCGACGCCCTCGACGCGCGACAGCCGCTGCTGCAGGATGCTCGACGCGAGGTCGTACATCTGCCCCGTGCTCTTGGAGTCGGAGGTGAGCGCGATGATCAGGACCGGCGCGTCGGCCGGGTTCACCTTGCGGTACGTCGGGTTCATCGGGAGCGACGGCGGGAGGTAGGTGCGCGCCGCGTTGATCGACGCCTGGACGTCGCGCGCCGCGCCGTCGATGTTCCGATCGAGGTCGAACTGGAGCACGATCGAGGTCGCGCCGAGGCTGCTCGACGACGTCATCTCGGTGATCCCGGCGATGCGCCCGAACTGGCGCTCGAGCGGCGCCGCCACCGAGCTGGCCATGGTCTCGGGGCTTGCCCCCGGCAGCTGGGCGGACACCTGGATGGTGGGAAAATCGACCTGCGGCAGCGACGCGACCGGGAGCAGCCGGAAGCCGAGGATGCCCGCGACCGCGAGGCCGATGGTGAGCAGCGTGGTCGCGACCGGGCGGGTGATGAACGGCGCGGAGATGTTCATGACGGCGTCGCGCTCGGCTGGGGCTCGAGCGGCGGCTTCTCGGTGGCGCCGCGGACGCGACGCGCCAGCCGATCGAACGCCAGGTAGATCACCGGCGTCGTGTACAGCGTGAGCGCCTGGCTCACGATCAGGCCGCCGACGATCGCGATGCCCAGCGGTCTGCGCAGCTCCGCGCCCACCCCGTGGCTGAGCGCGAGCGGCAGCGCGCCGAGGAGCGCGGCCATCGTGGTCATCATGATCGGACGGAAGCGCAGCAGACTCGCCTCGTAGATCGCGTCGGCCGGCGCGGAGCCTTTCCCGCGCTCGGCCTCGAGCGCGAAGTCGATCATCATGATGGCGTTCTTCTTCACGATGCCGATCAGCAGGATGATGCCGATCAGCGCCATCACGTTCAGCTCCGACCCGCAGATCAGCAGCGCCAGCAGCGCGCCGACGCCGGCCGAGGGCAGCGTGGAGAGGATGGTGAGGGGATGGATGTAGCTCTCGTAGAGCACACCGAGGACCAGGTAGACCGTGACCAGCGCGGCCAGGATGAGCAGCGGCTGGTTCGTGAGCGACGCCTCGAACGCCTGCGCGGTGCCCTGGAAGCTGCCGTGGATCGACAGCGGCATGCCGAGGGCGGCCGTCGCCTCGTTCACCGCCGAGACCGCCTCGCCGAGCGAGACGCCGGGGGCCAGGTTGAACGACAGCGTCACCACCGGGAACTGGCCCTGGTGGCTGATCGAGAGCGGCGCCGTCGTCTCGGTGACACGCGTCACCGTGCGCAGCGGCACCGCCCCGCCCTGGGGCCCCTGGAGGTAGATGTCGTCCAGCCCCGTCGGTCCCTGTCGCACCTCCGGCGCCACCTCCAGCACGACGCGGTACTGGTTCAGCTGCGTGAACATGGTGGAGATCTGCCGCTGTCCGAACGCGTCGTAGAGCGTGTCGTCCACCACCTGCGGCGTGATCCCCAGCCGTGACGCCGTCGCCCGATCGATCGTGATCGAGGCCTGCAGGCCAGCGTCCTGCTGATCCGTGCCGACGTCGCGCAGCTCGGGACGCTCGCGCAGCGCCTCCACCACCTTCGGCGCCCAGCGCCGCAGCTCGGCGGGGTCCGCGTCCTCCAGGCTGTACTGGAACTGCGTGCGGCTGACGCGGTCCTCGACGGTCAGATCCTGCACGGGCTGCATGAACAGCTGCACGTCGTGCACCTTGGCCAGCTCGGGCTGCAGGCGGCGGATCACGTCCGATGCCGAGATGCCGCGCTCGTCGAGCGGCTTGAGCGTCACCTGGATGCGGCCGCTGTTCAGCGTCGTGTTGGTGCCGTCGATGCCGATGAACGACGACACGTTCGCCACCGCGGGGTCGCGCAGGATCACCGCGGCGAGCGCTTGCTGTCGCTCCGCCATCGCCGAGAACGACACCGCCTGGGGCGCCTCCGAGATGCCGAGGATCACGCCGGTGTCCTGCACCGGGAAGAATCCCTTCGGCACGACGATGTACAGGACGATGGTGAGGACGAGCACGAGGCCCGCGACGAGCAGCGTGGCCCGCTGGCGTCCGAGCACCCAGCGCAGGGTGCGGGCGTACCACTCGATGCTGCGATCGAAGACCCGCTCCGACGCCTTGTAGAACCGCCCCTCCTGCTCCGGCGGCGTGTGGCGCAGCAGCCGGGCGGCCATCATCGGCGTCAGCGTCAGGGACACCACCGCCGAGATCAGGATGGTCACTCCGAGCGTGATCGCGAACTCGCGGAACAGCCGGCCCACCACGTCGCCCATGAAGAGCAGCGGGATCAGCACCGCGACCAGCGAGACCGTGAGCGACAGGATGGTGAAGCCGATCTCCTCGGCGCCCTTCAGCGCCGCCTCGAGCGGCGGATCGCCCTTCTCGACGTAGCGCGCGATGTTCTCGATCATCACGATCGCGTCGTCCACGACGAAGCCGGTCGAGATGGTGAGCGCCATCAGCGAGAGGTTGTTCAGGCTGAAGCCGAGCAGGTACATGACGGCGAACGTGCCGACGAGCGAGAGCGGCACGGCCACGGCGGGGATCACCGTGCCGGCGATGCTGCGCAGGAACAGGAAGATCACCAGCACGACCAGCACCACGGCCAGCATGAGCTCGAACTGCACGTCGGCGACCGAGGCGCGGATGGTCGTCGTGCGGTCGGTGAGGATGGTCATGTGCACGGACGGCGGGAGCGTGGCCTGGAGCTGCGGCAGCAGCGCGCGCACGCGGTCGACGACGGCGATGACGTTGGCGCCCGGCTGACGCTGGACGTTGACGATCACCGCCGGCGTCTCGTTCATCCACGCCGCTTGCTCGACGTTCTCGACGTCGTCGACCACGTCGGCGACGTCGTCCAGCCGGACCGGGGCCCCGTTGCGGTGCGCCACGATGAGCGGCCGGTACTCGGCGCTGGTGAGGAGCTGATCGTTCGCGGCGATGGTGTAGGACTGGTCCGGCCCGTCGAACGTGCCCTTCGCCTGGTTCACGTTGGCCGCCGCGATGACCGCTCGCAGGTCCTCGAGGCCGATGCCGTACGCGGCCAGCGCCGTCGGGTTGGCGCGCACGCGGACGGCGGGCCGCTGGCCGCCGCCGATGCTCACCAGGCCGACGCCCGACAGCTCGGCGATCTTCTGGACCAGCCGCGTCTCCGCCAGGTCCTCGATCTGCGGCATCGGCATCGTCTCGGAGGTGAGCGCCAGCGTGAGGATGGGCGCGTCGGCCGGGTTCACCTTGCTGTACACGGGCGGGATGGGCAGGTCGCGCGGCAGGAAGCTGGTGGCCGCGTTGATCGCCGCCTGCACCTCCTGCTCCGCCACGTCGAGGCTCAGGTCGAGCGCGAAGCGGAGCGTGATCAGCGAGCTGCCGCTCGAGCTGGCCGACGTCATCTGGCTGAGCCCCGGCATCTGGCCGAGCTGGCGCTCGAGCGGCGCGGTGACCGTCGACGCCATGACGTCCGGGTTCGCGCCGGGATAGAAGGTGACGACCTGGATGGTCGGATAGTCCACCTGCGGCAGCGCCGACACCGGCAGCAGCCGGTAGCCGAGCGCACCGGCCAGCAGGATGGCCACCATCAGGAGGCTGGTGGCGACCGGCCGGAGGATGAACGGCCGGGACAGGCTCACGACTTCCCCTGCTCCGTCGAGGCGCGACCCGGCGTCTTGGGCGCGACCGGCGAGCCGTCGCGCAGCGAGTCGGCACCGTCGGTCACCACCACCTCGCCCGGCTGCACGCCGTCGTCGATCGAGGTGTCGCTGCCCTCGGTCACGCCCACGTGCACCGGCCGCGCCTGCGCCGTCTGCTTGGGGGTGACGACGAAGACGAAGGGGCCCTGCGTGCCGCGCCGCACCGCGACCCCGGGCACCAGCGTGGCGCCACGGCGCACGTCGAGCAGCAGCCGCGCGTTGACGAACTGATTCGGGAAGAGCGCGTCGTCCTCGTTCGGGAACTCCGCCTTCACCTTGACCGTGCCGGTCGTGGGATCGATCGAGTTGTCGATGGTGAGCAGCGTCCCGGTCGCGATCCGCCGGCTCCCGTCGCGGTCGTACACCTCGACCTCCGGCGGCTCGCCCCCCTGCATGCGCGCGCGCAGGTTCGGCAGGTCGTCCTCGGGCACGGAGAAGACGACCGAGATCGGTCGGATCTGCGTGATCGTCACCAGACCGCCGGTGTCGGTGGCGTGCACCATGTTCCCCGCATCGACCAGGCGCAGCCCGAGACGGCCGCTGACCGGCGCGATGATGCGCGAGTAGGTGAGCTGGAGCTTGGCCGCATCCACCTGCCCGCGGTCGGTCTGGATGGCGGCGGCGTCCTGCCTGACGAGGGCTTCCTGGGTATCGAGCTGCTGCTTCGGGATCGAGTCCTCGGCCCACAGCTTGCGATAGCGCTGCAGGTCCACTTGCGCGTTGGCGAGCAGCGCCTCGTCCTTGGCGAGCTGTCCCTGCGCCTGCGCGAGCTGTACCTGGAAGGGACGCGGGTCGATCTCGGCGAGGAGATCGCCCGCTTTCACCATCTGCCCCTCCTTGAAGTGGACGGCCATCAGCTCGCCGTCGACCCGGCTGCGCACGGTGACGGTTGCGAGCGGCGTGACGGCGCCGAGGCCGTCCAGATACACGCGGATGTCGCCGCTGCGCGCCGGCTCGGCGACGACGGGCACCGGACGCGCGGCGCCAGGTGCGCCGGGCGCGCCGTGCGGCGCGGCGGCGCTCCCCGCCCCCTGCGGCGCATCGCCGGCGGCGGTGCCGCCATCCGGCGACCAGAAGCGATACGCCCCGATCGCGAAGACGGCGGCGGCGATGAGCACGAAGATCCAGCGGCGACCCGGCTTCGCGGACACCGGCGCGCCGGCCGGGGCCTGGTCCGGTCCATTCTCGGTCATGCGTGTGCTGCCTTTCCGTTGCTCGCCATTCCGCGGATGGCGGCGAGCGAGAACTGCGTGACGTGATCCGCGATCCGCTCCACCTCCTTTGCCGGAACGATCTCGGGATACAGTCGGGTGACCAACGCGGCGCTGTTGCGGTAGAAGACGCACTGCGAGACGACGCTCAGCGTGCACAGCCGGACGGTCTGCGGCGTGGCGGCCGCACCGAGCAGCTCGCCGATGGCGCCGGCGATCTGCTGATGGTTGGCGCGCATGCGGTTGCGTACGAGGCGGTCGAGAATCTGCGTGGGCTCGATCAGCTCGTGCGCCAGCAGCCGCGAGATCCACGCCGGCCGCTGCGGGTCGAGGAGCCGGCCGACGAACGTCGCCACGTGGGTTCGCAGCCGCTCCTCCGGGGGGGCCGCCTCGTCCACCGGGGCGTCCTCCCGGCTCGCGCGGCGCTGGGCGTAGTCGAACACCGCGGCGTAGAGCCCCTGCTTGTCGCCGAAGTGATAGTGAACGGCCGCGATGTTCGTCCCCGCGCGCCGGCAGATCTTGGCGATGGTGGCGCGGCGGTAGCCACCGTCCGCAAAGACCTCCGCGGCGGCCTCGAGCAAGCGCTGCCTGGTCTCGCTGGAGCGGGTCGTGCTCATATTTCAATCGGACATTTGAAATGCCGGTTACAGAGAGTCAAGTGGGCACCTGCGAGGCGTGCCGGGCCACGCTCCACTCGCCTGATTTCGCAGGCGATCTCGCGATGCCACGCCCCGGGCGGCCGGCGCGCGGCGCGGGAGCGGGGCCCTACCCGACCGCGACGAGCACGTCGTCGCCGTCGACCCGGGTCGCGTAGCGCTCGACCTTCAGGTCGTCGGTGATGCTCTCACCGGTGCCGACGTCGTACTGCCAGGCGTGCCAGGGACAGGTGACGATGCAGCCCTCGAGGTCGCCCTCGCCGAGCGGGCCGCCGCGATGCGGACACTCGTTGTCGATCGCGTGAAAGACGCCGTCCACGTTGAAGAGCGCGATCTCCTTGCCGTCGACCGTCACCGTCTTGCCGGTCCCGGGAGCGATCTCCGATACCGCGCAGGCCTTCACGAACGTTGACATGGGGCGGCTTCTGACACGGGGCCCCCGAACCGGTCAAGCCGCGCGCGCCCTCAGGAGCGCAGCGCGCTGCGCAGCTCGCGCGCCAGCACGTCCACCGTGCCGCGCGTGCCGCCGGCGAGCTTCTGCCGCCACTCGCCCTCCGTCTCGAAGCGCTGGTCGCCCACCAGCTCGCCCCACGGCGCGATCGCGCGGGCGATGGCGTGGGCGTCGAGCACGTCGTCGCCGGCCGCGCGGATCGTCTTCAGCACCGCCGGGACGACGGTGAGGAAGGCGCGCAGCGCCGTCGCCGTCTTGATGCTGTACTTGCGGCCGGCCCACGCGCGCGGGAACACGCGCGCGACCTGCTTGAAGTAGTTGAGGAAGAAGCGCGGCGCCGCGTCGCGGAAGCGATCCGACTGCGCGCCGCCGAGCGCGTCCAGGCTGGTGAAGATGCCCTTCAGCTCGTCGGCCAGCGGCGCCTGCGCGACGCGGCCGTGTCCGACGCCGAACAGCTTGATCTCGCCGCGCAGCGGCGACTCGGCGTTCTCGTTCAACGTGCGGATGATGTCGTGGCTGGCGGCCAGCCCCTTGTCCGGGTAGAGGCGCCGGCCGGCCAGGCTGATCAGGTGCGACGGGTTCAGCTTCGTGTGCTTGGCGTTGATCGTGACGAACAGCTCGACCACCTGATCGGGCGCCAGCGAGTCGAAGATCACCGCCGGGACCTGCACGTCTCCGGCGCGCTCGTCCGCCACCATCTGGTGGAGCGCGAGCAGGCGATGCTGTCCGTCGAGCGCGCGCAGCACGCCGCCTTCGGACGGGATCTGCAGCACGCCGAGGACGCGGTGGCTGCTCGTCGCCGTGAACTCGAGCCGCCGGTCCGCGACCAGGAGCACGGCGCCCGGGACCGCCGGCAGATTCCCGGTCTCGGAGCACTGCACGTAGTACTCGACCAGCTCGGCGATCTTCTTCCGGATCACGGGCCGCTGGTAGGCCTCGGCACTCTCCGCGATGCGCTTCTCCAGCAGCTCCCAGTTGACGCGCGACGGGCGCCCCTTGCGCTTGCCCTTCGGCGGCGCCGGCGCACCATCGTCGTACGACAGGACCTCGAAACGCACCAGCCGGTCGACGTCGCGCGCGCCCAGGATCGCCTGGTACAGCGTGACGCCGAACTGTCGCAGCCGCATCGCTGGAACGGTGATCATGCCACCCCCCCGCTCGCCCATGCTTCGAGCTCTTCGAGCTTTCTGAGTCGCGACATCCACACCCACCGTTCCGCGGCAGGAGCCGTCGCCACCGCGACGCGCGCAGCGCTGACGGACGCGGAGATGATGGAGACGCAGCGGGCGTGGCAGCGCCGGCTTTCCCGCTGCCGCCGCATCCGGACCACTTCCGCGAATCGGACGACCTCTCCCACGGCGGTCGCAGCATACCTACCACGCGCGCTGGCGCGAGCGCCAGAAGCGACCGCCCGGCGCGCCGCGTTGCGGGCCGCGTACGTGCCGGCTAAGACCGCGACGTGCGGTTCGTCTGCTGCGGAGACATCCACATGGCCTTCCGCGCCATCGAGCGGCTGGCCCCGGCCCTGCGCGCGACCGACGCCGCGATCCTGACCGGCGATCTCACCAACTTCGGCGAGCCCGAGGACGCGTTCCAGGTGATCGACGCCGTGCGCGCGCACTGCCCCACGGTCTGGGCGGTGACGGGGAACCTCGACATGGCCTGGGTGATCGACGCGCTCGACGCAGCGGGCGTCTCGCTGCACGGAGGCGGCCGGCGCGTCGGCGATCTCGGCATCTTCGGATGCGGTGGATCGAACATCACGCCGATGGACACGCCCACCGAGTTCGAGGAGGACGAGCTCCGCGCCATCCTCGAGCGCGGCCACGCGGCGGTGGCGGACGCGCCACGACGGCTGATGATCTGCCACACCCCGCCCTTCGACACCCGTCTCGACCGCCTGGTGAACGGCACCCCGGTGGGCAGCCCGGCGGTGCGCGCCTTCATCGAAGCGCACCGCCCGCAGGTCTGCGTCGTCGGCCACATCCACGAGGGCCGCGGGGTCGACCGGGTCGGCGACACGCTCGTCTTGAACGCGGGGGCGCTACGCGACGGGGGATACGTCGTGGTCGAGGACGACGGCGCCCGGTTGCGCGCCGAGCTGCGCCACGTCCGCGATCTCTGAGAGGCCGTCCGATGCCGGCCGTCCGCGCCGTCACGCTCGACGCCGCCGGGACGCTGATCGCGGTCGCGGAGCCCGTGGGCGAGACCTACGCCCGGGTCGCCGCGCGGCACGGGGTGCACGTGACCACGGAGGCTGCCGAGGCAGGGTTCAGGCGCGCGATGGCGTCGCAGGCGCCGCTGGCGTTTCCCGGTGCCGGCGAGACCGAGCGCCCCGCGCGCGAGCGGGCGTGGTGGTACGCCGTCGTGCGCGCGGCGCTGGGGGCGACGTCGCCCGACGCCGCGCTCGACGCCGCGGCGGCCGAGCTGTTCGCACACTACGCCGGCGCGGCCGCCTGGCTGGTCTTCCCCGAGGTGCCCGCGGTGCTGGCCGCCCTGCGGGCGCGCGGGCTCCGCCTCGCGGTGGTGTCGAACTTCGACGGCCGCCTGCTCCCGCTCCTGGACGCGCTCGGCATCAGCGAGCGGGTCGACGCCGTCGTGCCCTCGACCCTCGTGGGGAGCGCCAAGCCCGAGGCGCGCATCTTTCACGCCGCGCTCGCACGCCTCGGCGTCTCGCCCGCCGCGGCGCTCCACGTGGGAGACGACCTGTCGATGGACGTGACGGGGGCGTGCCGCGCCGGACTGCGCGCCGTGCTCGTGGATCGGCACGGACGAGTGCCGGCCGCGCCCGCGGGCGTCCCCGTGCTGCGCTCGCTCGACCGGCTGCCGGAGCTGGCCGACGCGCGCTGACCGTGATCAGCGCGCCGCCTGCGCGGCGCGGCCCGGCCACAGCCAGCCGAACCATCCGGCGGAGTCGACGGCGGCATCCGCCACCACCCGCACGCGGCCGAGCTCCTCGTCGCCGCGCCGCACGACGACGTCGCCGAGCGGCTGCTGGAGCAGGATCGGTGCGGACAGCGTGCGCGGGATGCGCGGCTCGATCACGAGCTGCCGCTCGTCGGCGCGTGGCACGACCAGGCGCAGCTCGCTGGTGGGGATCGCTTTCACGCTACCGTCCGCGCCGCCGGTCACCGGGATGGTGCCGACCGAGACGCCGGGCCGCGCCGCCACCACCACGCGATAGCGGTCGAACGCGTCGCCCAGCAGCCGCCTGGCGACGTCGAAGCAGCCGGCGTGCGTCGGCGCGCCCAGCACCACCGCCACCAGCGTGAGATCGCCGCGCGTCGCGCTGGCGGTGACGTTGAAGCCCGCCGCCCCGTAGTGTCCCGTCTTCAGCCCGGTCGCGCCGGCGAAGTGCGCGAGCAGGCGATTCGTGTTGTGCATCGTGAACGTGCCGCTGCGGAACGGCGCCTCGACGGTACCGCTCCACTGCAGCGCCTCGGGGAACTGCATGAGCCGGCGCGCGAGGTGGGAGAGATCGCGCGCGGTGCTGAGGTCGGGCTCCTTCCCCGGATCCGGCGGCAGGCCGTTGGGACTGCGATAGACCGTGCGCGTGAGCCCGAGTGCCCGGGCGCGCGCGTTCATGCGGCGCACGAAGGCGTCGGTGGATCCCGCCAGGTGCTCCGCGACCGCGACGGCCGCATCGTTGGCGGACGGGATCATCACGGCGGACAGCAGATCGCCCAGCGAGAACGTCTCGCCCGCCTTCAGGTAGACCTGCGAGCCGCCCGTGGTGGCGGCATGCGCCGAGACGTGCACCGGCTCGGCGAGCGAGTGCTTGCGGGCATGCACCTGCTCCAGCGCGAGCAGCACGGTCATCATCTTCGTCATCGACGCCGGCGGCCACTGCTTGTCGGCGTCGGCGGCTGCGAGCTCCGTGCCGGTATCGGCGGCGACGACGTAGTATGCCTGCGGCTGGACGGCCGGGACCGGCGGTTGCGCCGCACGTGCCGGCGCTCCCGGCCGGCGCGCGGCCGATGCCGCGACGCCCGCCGCGCGACGCGACCGTGCCGGCTCGCGCGGCGCCGCCATGACCGTCGCGCAGAGCACCCCGAGGATGAGCGCTGCTCCCGTCCACCTCATCATCTTCCCCTGCTCTCCCCACCACCGCCGTGCGCCGCGAGACGCGGCCGGCGGGTCAGCGCGCCAGCGCGGACAGGGCGTCCTCGCGCCGGATGAGCTGGTCCGGCTCGGCACGGATCACGTCACCGGCGGCTTCCAGCTCGCCATCGAGCAGCAGGCCTCCGATCTCACCCGCCCGGCCGAGAAACGCCGACAGGGCAGGACGCGCGAGGCGCTGGGCGACGTAGCCGCGCGCGCCGGTCAGCGCACTCCACACCGGTCCGACCGCCGACTCGCTGGTCCACACGAAGAGCGTCCACCCCCAGTCCCAGCGGCCTCCGAGGTACTCCGCCGCGCTCCGTCGCGATGGCGGCCGCCAGAACAGCACGAAGTCACGCGCCCCGGCGAGCGCCTGCCGCGCATCGGTGAATCGCGCCGCCTCGGGGGCGGCCGGGATCGACTGGAGGCGCGCGCGTCGGCGTGCGGCGAAATCGACCGGGATCACCTTGCTCCGCGCCGGCTGCAACTTGGCGACGAAGCTAGCAGCGGGGGTGCGCGCCGTCAACGCGAGCGGGCGCGGTCGACTCAGTTGCCGCCGTAGCGGTCGTCGGCCTGCTGTGCGAGATGCTCGAGCAACCGATCCTCCGCCTGACGCCGCGCGATGACACGCAGCATCTCCTGCGTCTGCTGCGCCAGCGGCATCGACGCCACCACGCCGACCAGCTCGGGCATCGACAGACGGGCCACCGCTTCCTTCATCTCGTCGAGCACGGGACGCGGCAGCTCGGCCATCTCGACGCTGCCGGCGAGCTCGAGGGCCTTGTCGAAGCGCTCGCTGAAGCGGGCCCGGGCCTCGTCGCGATCCTGCGGGGTGACGGTGACGTTGAGCCTGGTCGCGGCGGCGTCGAAGAGCTCGTCGAAGGCGGCGAGGATGGCATCGCGTGCGGACATCGGGCGACTCCTAGACACGATTGCGCACGTTGCCAAGCCCCGCGCCCTTGCGCGCCGTGCTGGGGGCTTGCTACCACCCGCGCGTGGACGGAACGCGCAGCATGGGCGACTCGATCGGACAGCCCCTGCCCGCCCGCGGCGAGACGCGCGTCGACGGCGGCGCGCTGGTCGGCCGCATCCTGGGCGAGCAGGACGTCCGCTACTGCTTCACCGTCAACGGCGGCCACATCTGGCCGATCCTGAGCCACCTCCGCGAGCACGGCGTGCAGATGATCCACATGCGCCACGAGCAGTCGTGCGCGTACGCCGCGGACGCCTGGGCGCGGACGTCGGGGAAGCCGGGCGTGCTCGCGGTGACCGCGGGCTGCGGGCTGACGAACGCCGTGACCGGGCTGTGTCTCGCCGGGCTCGTCGGCAGCCCGGTGGTCTGCCTCGCCGGACAGCATCCGACCACCGAGGACTACCTGGGATCGTTCCAGGAGGCGTACGGCTCCGACATCTGCCGGAGCTTCTCGAAGTTCACCAAGCGTGTGCTCGACTGGTCGACCATCGAGGTCGACCTCCGTCTCGCCTTCCGCGAGGCCACCGCGCCGCCGCCGGGGCCCGCGCTCCTCGAGATCCCGACGAACGTCCTCTACCAGCAGGACGACGTCGCGCGGCAGCGACGCGGCGCCCGCGTCTATCCGCCCGATGCGCTGCGCAGCGCCGGGGACCCGGCGGCGATCGACCGCGTGGTCGAGGCCCTCGCACGCGCCGAACGTCCCCTCATCGTCGCCGGCGACGGCGTCTTCTGGTCCGACGCGGGGGCGGAGCTGCGCGCGTTCGCGGAGCGCCTGCAGGTTCCGGTCTACACGCGTCGCGCCGCCCAGGGCGCGCTGCCCGAGGACGATCGGCTCGCGGTGCGCGGCGCGTGGAAGAAGCCGTTCACGGGCCGTGCCGACCTGATCATCGCGATCGGCTTCCGGTTCTGGAGCGGGGAGCACTTCGGCGAACCGCCCACGTGGAACGCCGATGCGACCTACGTCCAGATCGACGCCACGCCGTCGCGCGTGGGATGGCACGTGTCGGCAGACGTCCCCGTGGTGGGCGATCCGAAGCTCGTGCTCCGACAGCTCGCGGCCCGCGCCGCCGAGCTCGGCGTCGACGGCACGCGCCGCCGCGACGGCGACTGGCTCGCCGAGGTCGAGCGCGTGCGCACCGAGTTCGACCGCGCCATGTACGCGCAGGAGGCGGAGGTCCACGGCGCGACTCCCATCCATCCGGCGCGCGTCGTGCGCGACCTGCTGGACGCGATGGACCGCGACGCGACGATCGTGGTGGACAGCTTCACGCTGTCCGGCTGGCTGTCGCAGTGGCTGGTGGCGCGGTTCCCGGGCCAGGTGGTCGACGCCGGCCCGCTCGCGCCGGTCGGCCACGGCATCGGCATGGCGATCGGCGCGCAGCTCGCGCGTCCGGGCAAGCAGGTGATCGTCGTCATCGGCGACGGCGGACTCGGCATCGGCGGCATGGAGATCGAGACCGCCCTCAAGCATCGCCTGCCGATCTGCACGCTGGTCTGGAACAACAGCTCGTGGGGACCGAGCTTCGATCAGATGCCGATGCTGCGCGGTCGGGTCGATCCCTTCGATATGCTGCCGGAGCTGCGCTACGATCGGATGTTCGAGGCCATCGGCTGCCACGGCGAGCACGTCACGGAGCCGGACGGTGTGCGTCCCGCGCTCGAGCGAGCGCTCTCCTCGGGGCGCGCGTCGGTGGTGAACGTGATCGGCGATCCGCGCGTCGGGCACGCGCGGCTCGGCGGCAATCTCCTCGGCTCCACCAAGGTGTGACGGCCGTCGCTCAGCGGATCCGCACGAAGGAGTAGGCCTGGCGCAGCGCACGCTCGATGACGGCGACGCCGGCGCGATCGCCCAGCGTCTCGATGGCGATGATCACGTCCGGATCGGCGAACGTCACGCGGGGCGCGTGGCCCTCCGCCTCGAGCCGGCCCCACAGGACCGTCCCGAGGGCGCGCTCCACCTCGCTGGTGTGCAGCGTGCCGTGCAGTCCCCGGCGCTCGAGGCGGACGAAGAACGACTGGCCCGCCAGCCGGGGGTGCAACGCGCCGACGGCGGTCTCGAGCGACGTCATCGGATCGTCGCCGTCGAGGCGGAAGGTGTGGTCGATCGGCAGGACGCGCGCCAGCGCGCCGGCGAGCACGGTATCGCGCGCGACGTCGTCCCGCAGCCCGGCCAGAAACGCGGGGACGTCGCCGACGCGCCCGATGGCGACGTTGCGATAGCCGCCGCCACGGAAGGCGCCGCGGCGTCTGAGCCCGGCCAGGAGCACGGGGCGCGCGCCCTCGACGGAGGTCGCCAGCACGTTCCAGTCGTCCACGAGGGTCCGGCATCATACGCGGCGGGCCACGAGGTGGGCAACGTTTCCCCGGCCGACGGGGCGCTGATATAACCCGCGACCCGTATGTTCCGAGCGCTCCTCGTTCTCGTCACAGCACTCCGCGTCGTCCCGGCGGCGCACGCCGACCCCATCATCTACGCCACCGCGGCGACCACCGGCGAGGTGACCAGCTACTGCATCCGCGCCGGCGGCGTGCTGGATGCGGATCCCCTGGAGCGCATCAACACGATCGGCAATTCGCCGAGCAGGCTGATCCTGCTGCAAACGCAGCCGGACCCGGCCGCGCCGCCGCTGCAATTCGTCTACGCGGCGGAGAACGATCGCGTCGAGGTCTTCCAGGTCGGCCCCGGGGGCCATCTCACCCGCCAGGGGCGGATTCCCAGGCAACCCGTTCCGAGCGACCCGGCGAGCGGCCTCACCGCGATGAACGCGCACGACATCAAGGTCGCGCAGGCGGCGGATGGCAGCGGGCCGCTCCTCTATACGCCGGAGCGCGGCGACAACCGCCTCGCGGCGTTCACGCTCGACCCGACGACGGGGCTCTCCACCGTGCCCCTCCAGGGCTTCCGGTGCGTGGGAGGCTCCCGGGACGGCATCGTCTGCGATCCCACCGTCTCGGGCGTATGCCCGAGCACGGAGAAGTCGCCCGCGACGTGCTCCTTCGTGTCCGTGTCCGATGCGTCCGGCTCGAGCTGCGTGGAGGGGCCCTCGCCCGCCGACTGGGAGGACGTGCTGGTCGCCAACGGGGTGCTGTTCGCGGCGCGCTCCACGTCGCTCGGCGAGGCGATCGTCTACAACCTGAACCCGGACGGCAACTTCTCCAACGGGCTTCTCGTCGTCAACGAGGCCATCGGGTCGGGAACGAACCCCACCCAGTGCGCCGGCAAGAACTGCAACCAGGACAACAAGGTGTACACGGTCAACTCGGCGCAGTGCACCGTCCCCGTGCAGCTCACCGACAACCAGGGCCAGCCGATCGTCAACGCCGCCGGGGCCCCCGTCACACGACGCGCGCAGATCCAGCCTCTCTCGATCCGCCGGCGGCTGAACGGCATCGGCTCCATGATCCTCGACGGCAACATCCTCTACGTGTCGGAGCGATTCCGGAAGGCGATCTCGGGGTTCCAGCTGTGCCCGAACTCGTTCACGCCGAAGTGCGGGCCCGTCGATACGGACTTCGACGGCATCCCGAACGATCCGTGCCCGCCAGGCGCCTTCTTCGCCGACCCCAAGCTGAACAAGAAGGGCGAGTGCACCAATCGCTTCCGCCAGCCGCGCCTCGCCAAGCACGGCGGCCGCAACGAGTCCGACATTCGCTACAACCAGCTTGCGCTGGCGCAGGGCTCCGACGCGACGACGATCCTCGGCTCGCAGTTCAACCAGGGCCGTGTGGACGGCTATCGACTGCGCGACGGCAATCTTTTGCCCAAAGGTCCTACCTTCCGCACCAAGGACGACTTCCGTACCAGCCCATTTCGCATGTTCGTGTATCGTCCGGCCGGCCTCGACCCCACCGAGAGCGCCGGGGTGCTCTACGTCGGCTCGGGTTCGGGCGATCGCGTCCAGGCGTTCCAGCTGAATCGTGAGGGTCTGCCGCGCGACGTGAACCCGTTCTCCCAGACCACCGTGCTGACGAACACCTTCCCGAACGACGTCCTCGTGGTCGACCTCCCGGGAACCTGCGGCTAGCAGTCCATTCTCGATTGCCATCCCGGGGGACCTGCCGTATGGTCCCTCGGCACATGCGCCCGGCTTGCCTCGCCGCGGTCTGTGCCGTTCTCCTCGCGTTCGGCTCGGCTCACGGTCGGTCCCATCGGCCGAACGATCCGCAACTGATGCAGATCCTCACGCCGGCAGGGCGCGCGCCGGCGCCCGCGCACCCGGACGTGAACGTGATCGTCCGCTTCGCGGGAACTCCCGGGAACACGGCGGGCGACCCGTCGTCGTTCCGCGCCCGTCTCGACGGACACGACGTCACCGACCGCTTCAAGCCCATGCTCGAGCAGGGCAAGCAGGTCGGCGTCCGCGGCAACATCCCGCGCGACAGGTTGAAGATCGGCCGGCGGCGCGCGAACCGCCTGCGTCTCCTGATGCGCAGCCGCGGCATGACGAAGGGAAAGGCGGACAAGCAGGTCCTGCGCCTGCACTTCCGCGTGGTGGACGCCGCCGATCAGCCTCCCCAGGCGATCATCGTCCCCGAGTCCGAGGTGATCTTCCCGAACCTCCCGACCGGATTCGACGCCAGCCGCAGCTTCGACCCGGAGTCGGACGAGCTCACGTACCAGTGGGACTTCGGCGACGGCACCACCTCCACCGACATCGCTCCCGAGCACACGTACGCAAGCGCCGATCAGCCGCGCACGGTGACGCTGACCGTGAGCGACGGACAGGCCACCTCGACGGCGACGCTGATCATGCGCTCGTGTCCGCAGCCCGAGGGCGCAACGCCTGGCACCATCGGGGTCACGGCGGACGGTCCGCTCGAGTTCGGCGGCGTCCCGGTTGGCACCAGCGCGACGCGCACCTTCCAGGTGACGAACACCGCGATCGATCCGACGAGCCGTCTCGCCGCCTGCGTCGGCTTCGACGGGCCGGGCTTCTCGGTCAGCCCCGAGCAGGTGGAGCTCGGCCCCGGCGAGAGCGCCACCCTCACGGTGACGTTCGCGCCGACGGCCGCAGGACACGCCTCGTCCACGATCGCGCTGGTGTCCGGCGACACCGCGCGGCCGCTGGCACCGCTCCTCGCGCACGGCTACGGCGGCAGCGCGCCGGGCCCCGGACCGACGCTCGCAGTCGCTGCCGCTCTTCTACGACTTCAGCGACATTCCCGACGACCGCGTGAAGGGCTTCCTGCCGAACGGCACGCCCATCGCGCCGGACCTCGGCGTGCACTCCTGCGGAACGGATCCCAGCTCCTCGTTCGGTGATGCGTGCGTCGACAACGCGGACTGCGCCACCAACGGCGGCACCTGCCAGCCGGGCACCCCGAGCTACCTCGGCATCGACGAGCTGTGCGGCGACGGCCAGGGCGGCCTCTTCATGCTGAGCGAGGACGGCTTCAGCGATCCCAGCGACGCCGATGTGGCGCTGGCGGGAACGCTGGTGGGCGTCTCGCTCGACGCCAACGGCAACACCACGAGCAGCACGATCCTGAGCCGGCTGACGGAGGACACCACCCACCTGGCATGCGACACGTTCTCGGCGGCCGATGGCGGACGGGTCTACGTCGCCGAGACCGAGAGCGTCCCGTCGGTGGACACCTGCTTCCGCGACACCGAGGAGAGCCTGATCGGCTATCCGCAAGAACACCGGCAACCCGCTGACCGTGATGACGCGCATCGACGCCGCGGAGGGCGAGACCGACTGCGACGACGTCGACCAGACGACCCACATCGAGGCGTCGGGAGACGGGACGCAATTCTACGCCAGCTTCGACTCGGGAGGCTTGTGGCGCATCCGCCCGTCGCCGCTCGAGTTCCTCGACACCTCGTACTTCGAGGACTACTTCCGCCTGCATCCCGACGGCAGCGTCGTGTTCGCCACGGTGAAGAGCGCTCCCACGACTGCCACCATCAACCTCTACCGGGTCACGCCGTCGGAGGTCGCGACGGGTCCGCTGCCAGGACCCCAGTCGGGCCTCACGCCGTGTGCGAGCTTCCAGCTCCCGAACCGCAAGGACACGCCGATCGGTTACATCGTCGGCATCGCCGTCGCCCCGCCCTCGAAGGGATCGCGCGACGGCGTCGTGCTGGTCAACGTCGCCGGGTCGAAGTCCACGGCGATCTCGGACACCCTCACGATCCGCGCGACTGTCGCCTTCTCGGCGCCGGCAGACTCGAGCTCCTGCGCGCCGATCGAGGTCGTCAACATGGAGCGCATGGACGCGCTCACGTTCTGAGCGCAGCGATCTTCCGCTCGCCATCTTCCGCTCGAAGGTACGCGCGACTCTTGCGGCAGCCGTCCCGGCGCCGCAATGCTCTGGCGCATGACGTCACGCTCCGCGCCCGGCGTCGTCAACCGGCTGCCCCGCCTGCTTCGCGAGCGCGGGATCACGTGGACGGAGCTCGGACGGCGGACGCTGCTGTCCGCCGGACATCTCGCGCGGCTCCGTGCCGGCGACGCGAACCCACGCCTCGCCGTCGCGGAGCGCATCGCCCTCGCGCTCGACCTGCCGGTCGAGTCGCTGTGGCGGCTGAAGGAGCCGTCGTGGCGGCGCTGATCCGGAACGCGCTGGTGCCGCTGCTGGGCGCGCGCGGATGGACCGACGGGGAGCTCGCGGGGCGCGCCGGGCTCGACCGCACGCACGTGAACCAGATCAAGAACGGGCGCGTCAGCCCGACGGTCGCGACGGCGCTCGCGCTGGCCCGCGCCCTCGGCGTGCCGGTCGCCACCGTGTTCCCGCCCGGATCGGGCGCCTGGCGGGCGCGCACCGCTCGCGCGCGCTAGGTGCCGTTCGACTGGCGCCGGGACATCGCTTCGGGCATACCCCGGGTCGAATGAGCACCGCGAGCGGGCCCGCGCCTCCTGCCGCGGCGGGAGCGGGCTGGCGTCTCGAATACCCGTTGCCGCCGGACGCCGACGTGCACGACGAGCTGCTCGCTCCCGACGGCGCGTTGCGCCCGCAGTGGTCGCGCTTCGGACAATCGCTCGCGCGCCTCGGTCCGCAGGAGATGGCGCGACGCTGGGACCAGGCGCGGCGCCTGCTGCGCGAGAACGGCGTCACGTACAACGTGTACGGCGACCCGCGCGGCACCGATCGTCCCTGGGAGCTCGACCCGATGCCGCTCCTGCTGCCGCCCGACGAGTGGGTGGGGCTCGAAGCCGGACTCGCGCAGCGCGCGCAGCTGCTGAACCTGATCCTCGCCGATCTCTACGGGCCGCAGCGCCTGCTGCGCGACGGCCTGCTCCCGCCCGAGCTGGTGTGGGCCCACCCGGGCTTCCTGCGCCCGTGTCACGGCATCGCCGTGCCGGACGGCCGCTGGCTGCACCTCCTCGCCGTCGACCTGGCGCGCGCGCCCGACGGGCGCTGGTGGGCGCTCGCCGATCGCACGCAGGCGCCGTCGGGCGCGGGCTACGCGCTCGAGAATCGCATCGTGCTGTCGCGCGCGCTCCCCGAGCTGTTCCGCGAGTGCCGCGTGCAGCGGCTCGCCGGCTTCTTCCGTGCGCTGCGCGAGACCCTGCGCGGTCTCGCGCCGCGCCACCGCGAGAACCCGCGCATCGCGCTCCTCACGCCCGGCGCCTACAACGAGACCTACTTCGAGCACGCGTACCTCGCCCGCTACCTCGGCTACACGCTGGTGGAAGGGGCCGATCTCACGGTGCGCGATCAGGCGGTCTTCCTGAAGACGCTCGGAGGGCTCGAGCCCGTCGACGTCATCCTGCGGCGGCTCGACGACGACTTCTGCGACCCGCTCGCGCTGCGCACCGAATCGTCGCTCGGCGTCGCGGGACTCGTGCAGGCGGTGCGCGCCGGTCGAGTCGCGGTGGCGAACGCCCTCGGCAGCGGCCTGGTCGAGACGTCTTCCCTGCTCGCCTTCCTGCCCGGTCTGTGCCGCCACCTGCTCGGCGCCGAGCTGGCCATCCCGTCGGTCGCGACGTGGTGGTGCGGCCAGCCGCGCGAGCTCGGCTACGTGATCGACCATCTCGAGCGTTTCGTCATCAAGCCCGCGTTTCCGGGCCTCGGCCTCGAGCCCGTCTTCGGCGCCCATCTCGCCGCCGCCGCGCGCGAGGAGCTGATCGCGCGGATGCGCGAGCGACCGCACGCGTTCGTCGCGCAGGAGCAGGTGCCGCTCTCCACCGCGCCGGTGTGGTGCGGCGATCACGTCGAGCCGCGGCAGATCGTGCTGCGCACGTACGTCGTCGCGAGCGGCGACGGCTATCAGGCGATGCCCGGTGGCCTCACGCGCGCCGCGAGCTCGCGGGATTCGCTCGTCGTGTCGATGCAGCGCGGAGGCGGCAGCAAGGACACCTGGGTGATGTCGGAGGGGCCCGTCAGCCCGATCACGCTGCTGCGGCCGGCGGGCGCTCCGGTGGACCTGTCGCGCGGCGGCGGCGAGCTGCCGAGCCGCGTCGCCGACAACCTCTTCTGGCTCGGCCGCTACGTCGAGCGCGCCGAGGCCACGGCGCGCCTGCTCCGGGGCATCCTTTCGCGGCTCGCCGACGGCGGCTCCGGCGAGGCGCCCGAGCTGGTGACGCTCGCCGACGCGCTCGCCGTGCTGAGCAAGGTCGAGCCGACCTTCGTCGTGACGGATGCCGGCGGCACCCGTGCCCTCGGCGAGCGCGGCATCCTCGGCTTCGTGCAGGAAGAGACGTCCGCACGCTCGCTCCGCGCCACGCTCGGCGCGGCCCAGCGTCTCGGCGCAGTGGTGCGCGACCAGATCTCGCTCGACACGTGGCGGGTGCTGAACCAGCTCGACGGGGGGCTGCCGCGCGGCCGGCTGCGCCTCGGTGCGGCGCTCGACGGGCTGAATCGCCTGATCGTCACGCTCGCCGCCTTCAGCGGGCTCGGCGTCGAGAGCATGACGCGTGGCCAGGGCTGGCGCTTCGCCGACATGGGCCGCCGTCTCGAGCGCGGCGTCTACCTGGCGGGGCTGATCCGCGCCACGCTGGTGGGGCCCCACGCCGCGCTCGAGAACCTGCTGGAGGCGCTCCTCGAGGTGGGAGACGTGTCGATCACCTACCGGCGGCGGTACCTCGGCAGCCTCCAGCTGATTCCCGTGGTCGATCTGCTGCTGCTCGACGAGACCAACCCGCGCTCGCTCGCCTTCCAGCTCGCCGCCCTCGACGCGCACGTGCGGCGCCTGCCGCGCGACGAGTCGCTGCCGACGCGCAGCGCCGAGGAGAAGCTCGCCCTCGCCATGCTGACGCGCATCCGCCTGCTCGACGTCGACGACCTGTGCGCGCCGGGAGCGAACGCGAGCCGCGCGCGCCTCGACACCGCGCTGCGCGGCTTCGCCTCCGATCTGGCGGCGCTCTCCGACACCGTGACGCGGAGCTATCTCAGCCACACCGTGCCCTCCCGGCAGCTCGGAGGCGCCATATGAACTGCCGCGTCTCGCACGTCACCACGTACCAGTACGAGGAGGCGGCATCGCTGTGTCACAACGAGCTGCGCCTGACGCCGCGCGCGGGGCCCCGGCAACGACCGCGCCGGACGCAGCTACGCGTCGACCCCACGCCGTCGGTGCTGGTGTCGCACCTCGACTTCTTCGGCAACCAGGTCCACTTCCTGACGCTCCAGGAGCCGCACCGGCAGCTCACGCTGACGGCAAAGAGCGACGTCGAGGTCATGCCCGCGACCCCGCCGGACGACACGCCGCCGTGGGATGCCGTGCGCGATCGCCTGCGACAGGACCGCTCGACCGACGCCGTCGACGCCTACCAGTTCGCCTTCGAATCGCCTCACGTGGTCCTGGACCACGCGCTGGTCGACTACGCGGCGCCGTCGTTCCCGGCGGGCCGACCGCTGCTCGAGGCGGTGCGCGAGCTCACCTGCCGCATCAACCGCGAGTTCGCCTACGACCGCGACGCCACCACCGTCGCCACGCCGGTCGCGGACGTGCTGCGCGACCGCCGCGGGGTCTGCCAGGACTTCGCGCACCTCGAGATCGCCTGCCTGCGCGCGCTCGGGCTCGCCGCGCGCTACGTGAGCGGCTACATCCTGACGACCCCGCCGCCCGGGAAGCCGCGCCTGGTGGGCGCGGACGCGTCGCACGCCTGGCTCGCGGTGTGGCTCGGCGAGGCGGGATGGGTGGACGTCGACCCCACCAACGACCAGCTGCCGAGCGATCAGCACGTGACGCTCGCGTGGGGACGCGACTACGGTGACGTGAGCCCGCTGCACGGCGTCGTCCTGGGCGGCGGGGCGCACCGCATGACCGTGGCCGTGGACGTCACGCCCGTCGACTGAGATTTCAAGGTGGCGACGCGTCGCGATGGGACGTGGCTGCTGCTGGTGGTGTGTCGCATCGACGGCCGTGTACGTGGCGGCCTACGGCCGGCTTCGTAGGACGCTTCTTCGCGTTCGACGACTTCACGTGGCTGGACGTCACCGACCGGATACCGGATCCACGGGCCGGCGGACGTGCTGCGCTTCCTCGGGCCGTGGCCGACCTTCACGCTCTACCGACCGCTCACCACGCTCGGCGCGTTCTGGACGGGTCGGGCGCTGTTCGGCGTCGACCCAGCGTCGGCGGGCCGCGACGCGCTGGCCCGTGCGCGCTCGGCCACGCCGCCAGGATGCCGAGGACGAAGAGCGGCCCGCGGCCGATCACGCTCTGGGCGCGCACCCACGGATCCATCACGGGGCGTAGCGAGATCGCGAGCGCGGCGGCGCCGTACACGGCCAGGAGGCAGGCGTGGTCCGCCGCGAGCGGCCGAACGCCAGCGCGACCAGCGGGAGCACCGCGTAGAACTGCATCTCCGTGGCGAGGCTCCACCACACGCCGCTGAACGGAGGCATCGGCGTCGTCACCCGGGCTTCGACTCGAGGAACGCGAGGTACGGCACCCCGCGCCACAGGTCCGCCAGGCCGTGCGCCGTGATCGCCGTGCCCGCGACGACGGCCGCGTAGTAGAGCGGCAGGATCCGCAGCGCGCGTCGGGTATAGAACAGCCGCCACGACACGCGCCGGCCGCCGTACGCCTCCTCCAGGAACGGCAGCGACAGCAGGAAGCCGCTCAGGATGAAGAAGAGCGTCACGCCCGTGTGCCCGGACCAGACGTACCCGAGCGCGGGCGACGGCCACGAGCCTGTCCGCGAGAGGAACGGGAACGTGCTCCAGACGTCGGCGTGGAAGACGAACACCAGCGCGATCGCGATCCCGCGCAGCGACTCGATCTCGGGAAGATAGGTCGCGCTCCGGCGGATACCGGCCGGCACGTCCATCGAACGGCGTCTCGGCGGACACGGGCGCCAGACCCTAGCCCACGTGCGGCGCGGGACCAAGCCCGAAGCCGGCCGGGACGACCCGCTACATGAAGTCGCCGTTCATGAGGACGTAGTTCGAGGGCGGCGCGGTACCGCCACCGCGCACCATGTAATGACAGGCGCGGAAGACGCGGAACCCGATGCCGAGCAGTCCCTCGACCAGCCGCCGGTCGTTCGCCGGCACCAGCGTGCGCAGCGCGGTCTGCGCGCCGTGCAGCTCGAGCGTCAGCGAGGCCAGCAGCTCGAGGAGGACGTCGGCGTCGTCCGCCGACGCGGATCCCAGGTACGCCACCGGCCCGAGACCGATGCCGAAGGCATAGCCGGCGAGCGCCGTGCCGCGCTCGGCGACGAGCGCGCGGCCGCTCCGCAGGTAGAGGTCGACGCTCTGCGGGCGCGGCGCCCCGAACGCTCGCGCATCGCGCTCGACGAGCCGCGCGCGATCCGCGGCGCCGGCCGCCCGGAGGCGCGCGCCGCTCGCGCCGACGCCGACCACCCGCGCGCCCGGCGCGAGCTCCAGCTCGACCAGCGGCGAGACCACCCGGAACCCGGTGCGCAGGTAGAGCGCCAGCGACGTCGCGTTGAAGCTCTCCTGGACCAGCCGGATCTGCGGGATGCGCGGGCCGGCCGTCTCGATGCAGCGCTCGACGAGGAGCCGTCCGATGCCGCGCCCCTGCACGCGCGGCTCGACCGCGATGGGTCCGATGGTGGCGACGGGCCGGCGCTGGTGGATCCACGCCATCCCCACCACTCCGCCATCCAGCTCCGCCACCAGCCCGCCGAGCGGATCGAAGGAGAGGAGATGGCGCACGTAGCTGCGCGCGTCCGCCGGTGTCGTCACCACCGGCTGCTGTCCGTGGCGGAGCGCGACGTCGTGGAAGGCGACGAAGTTGACGTCGCCCGCGCGGTCGGCGTCGCGTTCCTCCAGGGGACGGACCGTCGCGGTGGGCATCGCCATCACTCCCCGGGGGACACGAACAGCAGCGCGCGCGGTCGCGCCGCCCCCGTGTTCCCGTGCGGCCAGGTGGTCCGGGAGAAATCGACGCCCGGCTCGCCGGTCTCGCGGTCGCGGAACGAGCCGTCCGGACGCAGGCGGCCACCGGGATCGAGCCGCAGGAGCCGCACGCGCTGGCCGTCGCTCACCGCGATGCGCGTCCCGTCGAGGCTCATGGCGAGCGGCGCCGAGCCGTCGCTTCCGCCACCGTCGAGCGGCACCGACGACACCTCGCGCACCGTGCGCAGGTTGCCGAGCGACAGGGAGACGACCCGCCGCGAGCCGGCGAGCGCGGTGACGTAGATGCGATCGTCGGGGGTGACGGCGGCGCCGTCCGGTCGCGAGCGCGCGCCGAGATCGGCGGCCAGCCGGAAGACGGGATCGGGAAGGTCCATCGTGTCGGAGAGGTATACCCCGCCGCCCTCGTTGGCGTTCACGACCAGCGCCGGCTTGTGATGGAGGAAGACCGGGGTTCGCGGTCCGAGGTTCTCGTCGCCACGGTCGCCGGCTGGGAGCACGAGGTTCTTCTCGAACGCCGGCCCGGAGAGCGACCAGAGCTGGACCGTGATTCCCGAGATCGGCTCGCCGCGCGACGTGGGCGTGACGCCATGGCCCTGGCTGGCGGTGACGAGCCGTCGCAGCGCGGGCGCCACCGCGATGCCCGCTGGCGCCACGATGAAGCCGCGCGCCGCCGGATCGCGCGCCGCCACGTCTTCGACGAACCGGCCGTCGGGGTCGAGCACACGCAGACCGCCGGCGGAGCGCAGCACCTCGCGCGGGGCGCCCCGGTAGCCCGTCTGGTCGGCGCAGGCGACGACGGCACGCCCGCCCGGCACCGTCGCGACGCCGCGCGGTCCCGCCAGCGTGCGGGCGTCGCCCGGGTCGTCGACGCGCACCAGCGTGCCCTGCCGTGGATCGCGCAGATCGAAGACGAACGTGCGGTTCGTGAGCCCGCCGGTGGCGAAGACGCGCCGGTCGCGGCGGAGCTCCGTGTTCATGCCCTGCGGGCCGTTCCCCGACGACTTGACGGGGATCGTGCGCACGACGTTGCCGTCCTCGTCGAGCACCGCGAGGAAGTCGGGGTGCGTGCGGTCCACGTCCTCGGCCCACACCACGAGCCAGTGATCGTTGGACGGCGGCACCGTGCCCGGCCCCGGCCCGCGGCACCCGCCGAGCGCGACGAGCAGCGTCAGCCCTCCCGCGATCCACCGCCACCACCCACCGGACATGGCGCGGTCTCTACAATCGGATGGTCGGGCTGTCCAATCCGGCGAGCGGCTAGTGGTACATCTCCATCAGCTCGAGGATGCCGAGGCTCTTCATGCCGTCGAAGAGGTACCCCTTGACCTCCTTGACGGTGGAGAGGCCGAGCACGTCGCGCGCGAGCGCGCGCACCGCGGCATGCGGCACCGAGCGGATGATCCGCTTCACGACTGGGATGAAGAACGGTCCCATCGAGAGGTCGTCGAGGCCGAGGCCGAGCAGCACGATGGTGCACAGCGGATCCGACGCCATCTCGCCGCACATGCCGACCCACTTCCCGGCGCCCTTGGCGGCCTGCACGGTGTCGTGGATCGCCTGCAGCACGGCCGGGTGCAGCGGCTCGTAGAGCGACGCGACGCGCGCGTTGTTGCGGTCGACCGCGAGCAGGTACTGGATCAGATCGTTCGTGCCGATGGAGAAGAAGTCGACCTCGCGGATCAGATGGGACGCGAGCGTGACCGCGGACGGCACCTCCACCATCATCCCCAGCTGCACCGAGGGGTCGAACTCCTGTCCCTGGCGGCGGAGCTCGTCCTTCGCCTCCTCGATCAGCTCCTTGGCGCGCCGGATCTCCTCGAGGCCCGAGATCATCGGCAGGAGCAATCGCACGCGGCCGAGCGTGCCCACCCGGAGGATGGCGCGAATCTGCGTCCGGAACAGCTCGGGCATCTCGAGCGAGATGCGGATCGACCGCCAGCCGAGAAACGGATTCTCCTCGCGCGCCAGGCTCAGGTACGCGGGATACTTGTCGGCGCCGATGTCGAGCGTGCGGATGGTGACCGGCCTGCCCTCCATGCCGCGCACGGCCCGCGCGTAGAGCTGCACCTGCTCCTCCTCGTCGGGAAAGTCGCGGTAGGTGAGGAACGGGAACTCGGTCCGGTAGAGACCGATGCCGTCGGCGCCGTGGCGATGCACGAAGACCAGGTCGCCGATGAGACCGATGTTGGCGTAGAGGTTGACGCGCCGGCCGTCGGTGGTCTCCGCGGGAAGCCCGCGCAGCGGCTCGAGCTCGCGGTTGAAGGCACGGTACTCGCGATCGAGGCGGTCGTACTCGCGCACGACGTCGGGCGGCGGGTTGACGAACACGACGCCCGAGTTGCCGTCCACCAGCACCTCGTCGCCCTCGTGCACCTCCTCGCCCGTGCCCGCTTTCGCGCCCACCACGGTCGGGATCTCGAACGACTTGGCGAGGATCGAGGCGTGCGACGTGACGCCGCCGGTCATCAGCACGATGCCGTTCAGGTGCTCGTGGTCGATGAGGCCGAGGTCCGACAGCGTGATCTCCTCGGCCACCAGCACGCTGTCGCGCTCGAGCGTGCGCTCGGCCTCCTCGACGCCGAGGAGGTTGCGCAGGAGGCGCAGGCCGACGTCCTTCACGTCCGACGCCCGCTCGCTCAGGTAGTCGTCGCGCATCGCGGCGAAGCGCTCGAGGTACTCGTCGACCACGCGCTTCAGGCTCGCCTCGGCCGACACGCCCGTCTTGATGAAGCCCTCGATCTTCCCGGTGAAGCCGCGGTCCTCGAGCATCATCTTGTGCGCATCGATGATCGCGGTGTCGAACTCCGGCAGCCGGCGGCCGAGCCGCGCCTTCAGGGCCTCCAGCTCGCGCCCCGCCTCGACCATCGCGTGCTGGAACCGCACGCCCTCAGCCGGCCACGTCGTCGACGCGGTGGTCCTCGACGAACTCGAAGCTGACCGCGGGCTGGAGCAGGTGGGCGCGTCCGCGACCGAAGCCAGGCGCCGCCGCGAGGCCGTTCAGGCGGCCCTCGCGACGCTTGCGGCGCGGCGAAGCCTCGCTCGACTCGATCTGGTTCTCGAACCGGTGCAGGCGCTTCAGGGCCGAGATGGCGCGGCGGCGGTACTCGCGCTTCTCCTTCTCCTTGCTGCGCAGGTCCTCCAGCAGCCGCGCCTGCACCAGCACGCCGGCGACGAGGGACGCGATGGCGCGCAGCAGGCGCACCTCGGTGCCCACGAACTTGCGGCGGCGCAGCGTCTGCACGACCAGCACGCCGAGCGGCGTGCCGCGCTCGAGCACCGGAACGCCGAGAAACGAGTGGTAGCGCTCCTCGCCGGTCTCGGGGAAGAACTTGTAGCGCGGATGCGACATCGCATCGATGGCCATCACCGGCTCGAGCTTCTCGATGGCCATGCCCGTGAGACCCTCGCCCACGCTCATCGCGACCTTGCCGATGGCGCTGCGCTCGAGACCGGTGGTGGCCCGCAGCGTGAGGCGCTGGAGGCGGGGCTCCAGCAGGTAGATCGAGCACACGTCGGTGCTGGTGCGCTTCGCGATCACCTCGACGATGCGCTGCAGCGTCTCCTGCAGGTCCTCGGACGATTCCGTCGCCGCGGTGACGTCCTCGAGAACGGTGAAGCCGTGGCCCGACGCATCCCCCTTCCCGCCCGCTGGGGGCTTGCGCCCTTCCACCTTCATCGAGGGCGCGATCTTATCCGGGGTCCGTGCATGCCTCAATCCGCGCCGCCCGGACGGTAGAACGCCTCGACACCCTCGACGACGCGCACCACCTGTTCCTCGGACATCTGCGGATACATCGGCAGCGCCACGACGTCGCCGGCGGCACGCTCCGCCTGCGGAACGCCCGCGGGAATCTCCGCGCAGGCGGCGAGCGGCGCTTGCCGGTGCAGCGGCAGGCGGTAGTAGACCTGCGTGCCGACGCCGGCGCGTGCGAGGGCATGCACGAGCGCGTCGCGATCGCGCACCCGGACGGTGTAGACGTGAAACACGTGCGCTTCGCCCGCGGGCGCCGGCAGCTCCACCGGAGCCCCCGCACCACCGGCAAGCCCGCGCGACCGGAAATGCGTCGCGTACCAGTCCGCCACGCGTCGCCGCGCGCCGTTCCAGCCGTCCAGATGGGGCAGCTTGGCCCCCAGCGCGGCGGCCTGCACGGCGTCGAGGCGCGAGCACAACCCGATCGTCTCGTGAACGTAGGGCGCGACGACGCCGTGGGCCCGGTCGCGTCGCACACGTCCCGCGAGGTCGTCATCCGCCGTGAGCAGCATGCCGCCGTCCCCGATGCCGCCGAGGTTCTTCGTGGGGTAGAACGACAGGCAGCCGGCACTGCCGAAGGTCCCGGCGCGCCGGCCGTCGAGGCGCGCGCCGATTGCCTGCGCGGCATCCTCGACGAGCCACAGCCCGTGGCGGTCGGCGAGCGCCCGGAGGGCATCGAGGTCGGCCAGCCGGCCGAAGAGATGCACCGCGACGATCCCGGCGACGGGACCGTCGGCCCGTGCCAGCGCCTCGGCCACGGCGTCCGGGTCGAGGTTCAGCGTCCGCGGGTCGATGTCGGCAAAGATCGGCCGCGCGCCCAGCCGCACGATCGTGCTGGCGCTGGCGAAGAAGCTGAACGGCGTGGTCAGGACCCGACTGCCCGGTCCCACGCCGAGCGCGCTCAGCGCGAGCGCCAGGGCGTCGGTCCCCGAACCCACGCCGACCGCGTGGCGCACCCCGCAAAACGACGCCATGGCCTGCTCGAAGCGTTCGACGTGCGTGCCGAGCACCAGCTGCTGATCCGCCAGCACCGCCGACACGGCCGCTGCGCACGGCAGCGCCGACCTCGGCGTCCTGCGCGCGGAGATCGAGGAATGGTACGCTCACGATGGCGTGTCGGGCCCCACGGAAGGGCCCCTGCCTAGCGGGTCGGAGGAGCGCTGTCGACACCGTGTTTGGATGGCCAGCTTGCCGCGTCGAGGTCCGATCGGTACCCTCCGCGCACACCCATGGCGAAGAAACCCTCGCGGGCCGGGCGCATCCGACGTGTCTTCCGCACCCTGGCCCTGGCCGGCGTCGTCGCGGTCGGAGCCGTCGGGTACGTCGTGTACCGCGAGGTCAGCGAAGATCTTCCGCCGGTCGATCAGCTGCTCAACTACCGGCCGCCGACCACGACGCAGGTCTTCGCCGAGGACGGCACGATGCTCGGCGAGTTCTACGTCGAGCGCCGCTACCTGGTGCCCCTCGACCAGGTGCCGAACCACGTCCGGCTCGCCTTCCTCGCCGCCGAGGACGCGGACTTCTACCGCCACCCGGGTATCGATCCGTTCGGGATCGTACGCGCGCTCTTCGCCAACCTGGCCAGCAAGCGCGTCGTGCAGGGCGGCAGCACCATCACGCAGCAGGTCGTGAAGGCGCTTCTCCTCACCCCCGATCGAAACATCGAGCGCAAGGTGAAGGAGGCCATCCTGTCCCTGCGCCTCGAGAACAAGCTCTCCAAGGACGACATCCTCTATCTCTACCTGAACCAGATCTACTTCGGCGCCGGCGCCTACGGCGTCCAGGCCGCCGCGCGCACCTTCTTCGACGTCGACGTCGGGGACCTCACCATCGCGCAGGCGGCGATGCTGGCGGGCATGCCGCAGCGGCCCACCGAGAACGATCCCCAGAAGCATCCGCACGCGGCCCGCGCCCGCCAGCACTACGTGCTGGATCGGATGCTGCACGAGAAGTTCATCACCGACGAGGAGTACCAGGAGGCACTCGCGGAGGATATCGACGTCCAGCCGCCCCATCGCAGCACGACGACGTACGCGGCGGCGCCCTGGTACGTCGAGCACGTGCGACGGCTGCTCGAGGAGCGCTACGGCGGCACGGCCGCCGCGCAGCTCGGCCTGCGCGTGCACACCGCCGTCGACCTCCAGCTCCAGAGCATGGCCGAGGAGTCGCTCCAGCGCGGGCTGCGCGTGCTCGATCGGCGCCAGGGCTTCCGCGGAGCGGTGCGCCGCCTGCCGGCGCACAAGATCGACGCGTTCCTGAAGCACGAGGCGAAGACCGCATCCCCCGACTCGCACACCAAGTACGCCGTGGTGACGGACGTGCGGTCGACGGGACTGCTCGTCCGGACGGCGTGGGAGGAGACCGAGATCCCGGCCAGGTCGCTCGGCTGGGGCGGGCGCCACCTCATGCCGTCGGCGTTCCGGCCCGGCGACATCGTCGCGATCACGCTCGACGATGCCGCCAAGGAAATCAGGGACCTCGAGGACGCCAGGGAAAGCAACGACACCGGGGACGGCAAGGACGCCAAGAGCGGTAAAAGCACCAAGGAGACCAAGAGCGCCAAGGAGAGCAAGGAGATCAGGGAGACCAAGGGCGGCGGCGGGACGCGCTACGTGCTGGACCAGGATCCGCAGGTGGAAGGCGCGATGGTCGTGATCGACCCGTACACCGGCCAGGTGAAGGCGGTGGTCGGCGGGTACTCCTTCGAGCGCAGCCAGTTCGACCGCGCCACGCAGGGACGCCGGCAGCCCGGCTCGGCGATCAAGCCCCTCCTCTACTCCGCCGCCTTCAACCGCGGCTACGGCCCCAATTCCGTCGTGCTCGACGCGCCCATCTCGTTTCCGGGCGGCCCGGGCGGCAAGCGCTGGTCCCCGAAGAACGCGGGCGGTCGCTATCACGGCCCCACCCAGCTGAAGAACGCGCTGGTGATGTCGCTCAACACGGTGTCGGTGCGGCTCGTGCACGAGATCGGCCTCGACTACACGCGCGACTTCCTCGGCCGTCTGAACTTCACTCGACCGTTTCCGCGGCATCTCGCCCTCGCCCTCGGCGCAGTCGAGGTCACGCCGCTCGAGCTGACGGCCGCGTACGGCATCTTCCCCACACTGGGCAAGCGGTTCGAGCCCATCTTCATCACCGAGGTGACCGACGGCGAGGGCCATCCGGTGGAGTTCGGCAACACGCGCCCGCAGTTCGAGCGCGTCCTCCCGGCCGAGAAGGCCTACCAGATGGTCGGGATGATGGAGGGCGTCGTGCAGCGCGGGACGGGCAGGCGCGCGCAGCAGAAAGGACGCCCGGTGGCGGGCAAGACCGGGACCACGAACGACAACCGTGATGCCTGGTTCGTCGGCTACACGCCCGATCTGATCGCGGGCGTGTGGGTGGGCTATGACTCGGGCCGCTCGCTGGGACACTACGACGAGGGCGGCGTCGCCGCCGCGCCCATCTGGGGCGACTTCATGCACCACGCCCTCGAGGGCCGGCCGGTGATCGACTTCCCCGTGCCGAGCGGCGTCACCGTCGCCTCGCTGTACGAGGGCGAGGATCGCCCGCGGAGAAAGCATCGCGCATCGCACCCGCGGGTCGCCCGCCGGCGAGAGCTGTCACCGGAATCCGACGCGCCGGGCGTCGGCGGCGATCTCTGACGCCTCGTCAGACGCGCCAGTACGGCGACTGCGCCGCACGCACGCGATCGAGCACCGGATCGGCGCGGCGGGCGTCGCCCGTGAGCGGGGCGTGCGGCCGTCTGTCGCCGCGCAACGCGCCGATGAGCGCGTCCACCCCGTCGACGATGGCCTCCAGGTCGTAGCCGCCCTCGAGAACGCCGACGATCCGCCCGCCAGCGCACTCGTCCGCCAGCTCGGCGCAGGCGCGCGCCATGGTCGCGATCCCGGCGGGCGTCACGGCGAGACCGCCGAGCGGATCGCGAATGTCGCAGTCGAAGCCGGCCGACACCAGCACGAACTCCGGGGCGAACTGCCGGCAGATCGGCATGATCAGCTCGTCGAAGGCGCGGCCGAACTCCTGATCGCCGAAGCCGGCGGGAAACGGCAGGTTGAGCGTGCGACCCGCGCCGGGTCCCTCGCCGACCTCCTCCGCCGCGCCGGTTCCCGGATAGTAGGGATACTGGTGCGTGGACACGTAGAGCACGTCGGGATCGCGCTCGAAGAGATGCTGCGTCCCGTTGCCATGATGCAGGTCCCAGTCGACGATGACGGTGCGACCGATGCCTCGTTCCCGGAGATGCGCGGCCGCGACCGCGACGTTGTTGAAGAGACAGAAGCCCATCGCGCGCCCGTACTCGGCGTGATGACCCGGCGGCCGCACCAGGGCGACGCCGTTGTCGACCGCGCCGGCGCGGACCGCGTCGCAGAGATCGATGAGACCGCCCGCCGCGACGCGCGCCGCCTCCCACGAGCCCGGCGACGTCCGCGTGTCGGGATCGAGGATCGTGCACGCGCGTCCCGCCGTCGCGGCGACCTGCTCGACCAGGGCGGGATCGTGAACCAGTGCCAGCTCGTCCTCCGACGCCGGGCGCGCGCCGACGTGCACCAGCCCGGGGACGGTGCGCAGCCGGTCGCGGAGCACGCGCAGCCGATCCGGGCGCTCGGGATGGCCGCGCCCCGGATCGTGCGCGAGCATCCGCTCGTCGAGGACGATCCCGGTGCCACCTGCCATCCCCGCCGTCCTAGCACATCCGGCGCGGCGCGCCTCGTCTTGATCCGGCCGCGCGGCCCCCGGCAAATTGACACCTTCTGCCCTTTTCCCTAGGGTCGAGGCGATGTTCGGCATCGGGATGCCCGAGCTGATCGTGATCCTCGTGATCGCGCTGATCGTGCTCGGGCCGAAGCGCCTCCCGGAGGTGGCCCGCAGTCTCGGGAAGGCGATGTCCGAGTTCCGCCGTCAGTCGAGCGAGATCATGGAGGAGTTCCAGGCGCAGGGCCGGCTCGAGGACGACCTCGAGCGCCGCCGCGCCGTGAAGGCGCCCCCGCCCCGCGCCACGCCGACGAGCGAGGCCGTGACGGCGCCCCCGGCGGCCGCCGCGCCTGCGGCAACCGCGCGCCAGCGGCCGCCGCAGCGCCCGAGACGCCGGCGGCCGCGCCTCCGGAACGACCTCCGTCCGGTCAGACCTGAGCCCGGCACCCGACACCCACCATATGGGAGCCGAGGCCGATGTGCGGATGCCGCTCACCGCGCATCTCGAGGAGCTGCGCACTCGCATCATCCGTTCGCTGCTCGGGATAGCCGCCGGCTTCCTCGTCAGCTACGGGTTCGCCGAGCGGCTGGTGTCGTGGCTGCTGCGGCCGCTCACCGCGATCCGTCCCGAGCAATCGCTCGTCATCGGCACCGGCGTCACCGACGCCTTCTTCACCAAGCTCAAGGTGGCGGGCGTCGCCGGCGTCTTCGTCGCCAGCCCGATCGTGTTCTACCAGGCCTGGAAGTTCGTGGCGCCCGGTCTGTACGAGCGCGAGCGTCGGATCGCGGTCCCGTTCTCGGCCGCGGCGACGTTCTTCTTCGTCTCCGGCGCGGCGTTCTGCTACTACCTGGTCTTCCCGGTCGCGTTCACCTTCTTCCTCGACGAGTTCACCTCGGTCGGCATCTCGCCGCAGATCCGCGTGAGCGAGTACCTGACCTTCACCTCGCGCATGCTTCTCGCCTTCGGCGCCACCTTCGAGCTGCCGGTGGTGACGTTCTTCCTGGCCCGCATCGGGCTCGTCAACCACCGCATGATGATCGGCGGGGCGCGCTACGCCATCGTCGTCATCTTCATCGTCGCGGCGGTGCTCACGCCCGGCCCGGACGTCGCCTCGCAGATGCTGATGGCGACGCCGCTCCTGGTGCTCTACGCGCTCAGCATCGGCATCGCCTACATGGTGGGCCGGCCGGCGGCGGCCGAGGAGCCGGACGAGACCGAGCCCGAGGTCCCGGCGACGTGAGCGCGGCCGGCGCGCCGCGCTAGGTGGCCGCCGGCGACCCGTTCGCCGCCGTCGCGCTCATGCCGGCGATGAACGCCGCCAGCTCGGCGGGCATCGTGACGGCCTCGTCCTGCGTCGAATCGGGCAACGTCTCGAAGTGGAGCACGCCGATCTTCTCGAACGCGGCGCGCACGCGCGGCGTGAGGAGTCCGAGACGCCGCAGGTTGGGCACGATCTTCGAGAAGAGCAGCTGACGGAACCCGCTCATGAACGGCGTCTCCAGCGACCACGCGACCCACCGATCCACGTCGTACCCCAGCCGCTCCCACACCTCGTGCATGAGGAGCCGGTCGCGCATGAGGAGCGCCGCCTCGATGACGAGCTCCTCGCGCTCACGCAGCTCCGTCGGGCTCATCTGGCGGTAGACCTCCTCGAGCGAGAGCACGCCGAACGCGACGTGGCGCGCCTCGTCGCGGATGACGTAGTTCGTGATCTGGTGCAGGAGGCGCTCGTGCGGGTTCATCAGGTGCATCATGCCGAAAGCGGCCAGCGCGAGGCCTTCCACCATGATCTGCATGCCGAGGTAGGTCATGTCCCAGCGCGGCTCGCGGATGATCTGCGACAACAGCGTGTGCAGGTGCGGGTTGACCGGAAAGGCGTACGGCAGCTTCTCGGTCAGGTAGCGGCGATAGACCTCGACGTGACGCGCTTCGTCCGCCACCTGGCTGGCGGCATAGAACTTCGCTTCGGTCCACGGCACCGTGTTGACGATCTGGGCCGTCGCGAGCAGCGCTCCCTGCTCGCCGTGCAGGAACTGCGACAGCATCCACCCGAGCTGGTGCACGCGCATGCGCTTGAGCTCCGCCAGGTCGAGCTTGCGTGGCGGATTGAGCATGGTGTTGAAGGCCTCGGGCGGGAAGAACTCGGGGAACTCCTCGGGGTCGACCGAGATCGACCAGTCGACGTCGGTGGATGCGTTCCACTGCATCCGCTTGCCCTTCTCGTACAGGTTGACCAGCGCGTCGCGGTCGAGCGCGTAGTCCCAGTTGAAGACGGTCTCGGACGTCTCGGAGACCAGCTCGAGGGCACCGGCAGGGGGAAGGGGAATCCGGCGCGACGTCATGGAACCTCCTCCGGAGGCGCTGGGCCGAGCACGTCGATGTCCGCGCCGGCCGGCCACTCGATTTCCCGACACGCGCCCTCCGCCGTGAGCGCGTCGACGATGCGCCGCGCGTCGTGCAGCAGATCCGGCGCCGCGAGCACCACGACGGTCGCCGCGTGGCGGTCGAGCGTGCGGGTGACCGCCACGCCCTCGTATGACTCGATGACGAACTTCACGTACGCGATCTCGTGCCGCGAAACATGCAGATAGATTGGGACGACGTCACTCGACACGAGTGCCCTCAGAAGGTCATGCGCGCCTGGAAGACCACCTCGTCGTTAGCACGGAACTGCCCCAGGATGGAATCGCGCGTACCGGTCAGCACGAGATAGCCCGCTCGCAGCCAGAGATCGTCGCGCAGGGCGTAGGACACCCGCGGGAACACGTAGAGGGACCCGCGCTCGATCTCCCAGAGGCCCCGCACCTCGAGCTCGAGGCGATCGTCGAGGAAGCGCCGGCTGAGCGTGGTCGCGAGGCGGGTCTCCGGGTTGGCGATGAGGAGCCGGGGCGCCGTGCCGAGGATGATGATCTGGTTCAGCTGCAGCAGCGGGCGGAAGCCGTGCCACACGGTGTCGGCCCCGATTCCCCACTCGACGCTGTCGAGGCTCGGGAACAGGGGGCCCAGCGGCACGTCGCGGTGCTGGCCAGCGAGGATCGCGTCGCGCCGGTCCTTTCCCACCCGCACGTCCGCGAGGACGTCGCTCGTCGAACGCAGATAGGAATGATCGACGAACCACGCGGCCTCCCCTCGCACCGTGAAGTCCCCGACCGGGAACGCCGCGTCCGCGCCGGTCATGTGCATCGTGTGCGTCGCCTGCGTCAGGTTCGCGATCGCCTGGACGGCGTTGCCGGCGGCGAATGCCACCGCCTGCAGCGACGCGTCGGGCGCCGTCTCCGGCCCGGTGTAGTGATACAGGTCGAAATCTCCGCGACCCCACGAGCCCGTCACGCGCGCGGCGATGCCGCCGGTCGCGAGCGTGCGTGGAGGCTCGTCGTTCCTCGTGCTCAGGTCGATTGCGAGCGGACGCTCACTGTCCACACAGGGAGAAGCTCCCACGCGTCCGGCGGGAGAGACGCACAACCGGGCCCCGGGCGTGATGCTCGGCGGGAACCAGCGCTCGAGCAGCAGCGGCAACCGCGGGGGCACGGCAAAGGGAATCCAGCCGAGCGACATCCGCACACCCCGCAGGCCGAGACCAGGCGCGTCGGGGAGCGAGTAGGTACCGAGCAGGGCCGGGATGCCGATCTTCTGCTCCTCGAAGAACTCGTCGACGACCAGCGGATCGTGCCAGTCGCGCGGGTTGACGACGTCGGTCGGGGGCACGCCGTCGAGCTTGCCCCAGGCGAAGGTCTGGATGCCGGCGCGTACCTCTGCACGGCTCCCGCGCCATTCCAGGAACGCCTGCCGGATCTCGAGGGCGGGCGAGTAGTTCTGGAAGGTCTGGTCGAAGTTGTAGACCGCCGGGCCGGGGCCGCCCTCGAACGGGCCGCCCACACGCCCCCGGAGCTCGAGCACGCCGCGCAGCCCTGGCGTCGGCCTCGCGTCCAGCTGGAGCGTGCCGATCGCCTCGGGGCGCTGCCGGGGACCGCCCCCGGTGTCGACGATGGCCAGGCCGTAGAGCCGCCCGCTCATCTCGAGCCAGGGCGGAAGCGGGGACGCGGACGCCGGAAGCGCCGCCGACAGCATCAGGACCGCGATTACGTTGATCGGCCGAGGGCGCCTCTCTATACTCCGCGCCCCATGAGCCAGCGCTCGCCCGACAGAGAGGTCGACCGGCTGATCATCGCTGCGCACAAGCGCTTCGTGAAGGCGATGGACGGCCGGCTCGACATCATGAGCCCCGAGATCAAGGAGACGTACTTCTCGGTGCTCTCGAAGCTGGTGACGAAGCTCGAGTCGGAGGAGAAGGGGCTCCGCGAGATCGCGCAGGAGATGATGACCGAGGCGATGTCCGAGGTCCTGCAGATGATGCAGGGCTGACCGCGCTCGCGCCCATCCCGGCCCACGCATGGCCGCCCGCCTATAGCGCGGGGCCCTCACGACAGGCCAGCGTGACGCATCGGCCGCGGCCGGCTGGCGCGCGCAGGAGCAGGTCCCTAGAATGCCATCGGTGACGAAGAGCTCGCTGCGCCCGCGCCTGCTGAACGGGCAGACCGGTGATCCCGCGCTGCTGGTGTCGCTGCGCTGGCAGGGGCGCGCGCTGCTCGTCGATCTGGGACGCATCGATCGCACGCCCGGATCCGTCCTGCTGCCCATCGAGTCGGTCTTCGTGTCGCATGCCCACATGGATCACTTCATGGGCTTCGATCAGCTGCTCCGGCTCTTCCTCGCGCGCGAGGGTACGCTCCGACTGTTCGGGCCCCTCGGCATCGCCGACTGCGTCCAGGGCAAGCTCGCGGGCTACACCTGGAACCTCACCGACGAGTATGCCTTCACGCTCGACGTCGTCGAGATCGATGCCGCCGCGATGCACCGCTGGCGATTCGCCGCGCGCAACCGTTTCGCGCGCGAGACGCTCGGAACCGCGCCGTTCTCCGGCGTGTGCTTCCAGGATTCCGTGCTGACGGTCGAGGCGGCCCTGCTCGACCACAAGATCGTGAGCCTCGGCTACGCCGTCACCGAACGCACGCATCTGAACGTCCGCGCCGACGCGCTCGCGGCCGCCGGCCTGCGTCCGGGATCATGGCTGAATGTCCTCAAGAACGCGGTGCGCGGCGGCGCCGATCCCGATCTCTCCATCGAGGTGGCGCCGGGCGATCGCCGCCCGATGGGCGCGCTGCGCGACGACCTGCTGGTCGTGACTCCCGGACAGAAGATCGCCTACGTCGTCGACACGCTCTTCTCGCCGTCGAACGCCGCACGGATCGTCCGGCTTGCCCGGGGAGCCGACGTCTTCTTCTGCGAGTCGCCGTTCCTCGACGCCGACCTGGACCAGGCCAGCAAGCGCTACCACCTCACGGCGCGCCAGGCCGGCGCCCTCGCCCGCGCCGCCGGCGCGGGCCGCCTCCAGGTGTTCCACTTCTCGCCCCGCTACGAGGGGCGCTACGGTGAGCTGGTGACCGAGGCCCTGGCCGAGTTCGCGGGCCGCGAGATGCGCTATGGAGAGCTGGACGGCCGAGGCGCGGCGCTTTCTTGAGGCGCACCGCGTCGGTCATCTCGCCACCGCCGGCGCGAACGGTGCGCCGCACGTCGTCCCGGTCTGCTACGCGATCGACGACGGCGGTCTCTACTTCGTCGCCGACCTGAAGCCGAAGCGCGGCGCCGCACGGAATCTGCTCCGGCTGCGCAATCTCCGGGAGAACCCGCGTGCGGCGGTCGTGGTCGACGACTGGGACGAGGATTGGACTCGCCTTGCGTTCGTCCTCGTGCGCGGTCCAGCGCGCGAGGTCGGCGGCCCGGACGAGCACGACGCGGCGCTCCGGCTGCTGCGCGCTCGATATCCGCAGTATGCAGCGATGCCGCTCGACGATCCGCGGGCGCACCCGGTGGTGCGCATCGAGCCCGCGCGCGTCGTCGTCTGGCGTGCCGCTGGCGCGAGATGACGTCGCACATTCGTGCGGTCCTGCCGTGACTCGACGGCTTTGCACGGCGGCCTGGCAAAAAGGAACCGCTACGCCTCCCGCGACACACATGCCACCGATCGCGCCCGGTCCGGTTCGCGTCCGCTCGACCGAGCCTATCGCGTCGTCCAACGCCCCGAGAACACGCCAGTAACGGCGCCGCGGCGGCCCGGGATGCCATGCCGGGGACGATGCGCCGCGTGACGCGCATGGGCCGCCGCATGGCCGGCGGAGCGCTGGCATCGGATTCGCTACCAGCGGCCGTCAGAGAGGCCACGACGCGCCATGATAATCGATCGCGAAACCTTCACCGAGCTGGCCGTGCATCTGAAGCTCGCCTCCGACGCGGTGCTCACCACGGCGAAGCACCTGGCCGTCCTGTCGAACGGCAACACGGCTCCCGACGAGCACTGGGCGGGAACGCTCGACGGCCTGATGAACATGAACTCCGAGATCACCGTCATGGAGCGCATCCTGCGCGCCCTGATGGAGGCCAACCGCGAGGAGGAGCAGGTCGCGGTGGTGCCGCCGGCGAAGAAGTCCGAGCCGCTCCCGTCCTGAGCGCGCTACGCGTCCCGCGCCGGCGCCGGGTTCACCAGGTCGAGCCCGAGCGTGCGCGGGAAGAGCGTGGCGATCTCCTCGGGCGTCCAGCGGCCGTCCTTCTGCATCGTGCGCACCGGCGCCGGATAGTTCAGCAACGCGATCAGGCCGCCCATCACGAAGAAGGTCTGCCCGTTCACGTGGCTGGCGGCGTCGGTGGCGAGGTACACCACCCACGGCGCCACGTTCTCCGGCCCCGTGTGCTCGAGCTGATAGGTGCGCTGTCCCCCGGGACCCTGGATGCCGCTCTTCTGTCGCGCGGTGCGCGCCGAGTCGGACACCGTCTGCGTCATGCGGGTGCTCGCACCGGGGCACACGGCATTCGCGGTGATACCGTACTTGCCGAGATCGCGCGCGACGACGCGCATGAGTCCCGCGATGCCGTCCTTCGCCGCCCCGTAGTTCGCCTGGCCGGAGTTGCCGAACACGCCCGACGTGGACGACATCGACACGATGCGCCCGCGGCGCTGCTCGCGCATGCGCGCCGCGGCGTGTCGCGTGCAGTTGAAGCCGCCCTTCAGGTGCACCGCGATCACGGCGTCCCACTCGGCCTCGCTCATGTTGAAGAGCATGCGGTCGCGCAGGATTCCGGCGTTGTTCACCAGGATGTCGATGGCGCCGAACTCGCGCACCGCGGTGTCGATGATGCGCTCCGCGGCGCGGTAGTCGGCGACGCTGTCGTAGCTCGCCACCGCCGACCCGCCACGCGCCCGGATCGCGGCGACGACCTCGTCGGCGACGCCGCTCGCCGCCCCGCTGCCATCGACGTTCCCTCCCAGGTCGTTGACGACGACGCTCGCCCCCTCGGCCGCGAGCAGCTCGGCGATGGCGCGGCCGATCCCGCGTCCCGCACCCGTGACGACCGCGGCTCGTCCCTGCAAGCGTGCGCCCATCACGCCTCCTTCGGCGGCGCCGGGTTGGTCACGCCGGCCAGCACGGTCGTCGGCGCGAGCCGATCGAGGTCGTCGAGCGTCCAGATTCCGCTCTTGAACAGCGTCTGGACCGGCCGCGGCTGCGAGACGAGCGCGATGGCACCGCCATAGCAGAGGAAGAACTGTCCGTTGATGGCCGCCGCCTGATCGCTCGCCAGGTAGACGACCATGGGCGCCACGTCGTCCGGGTCGAGCCGCTCGATCTCGCCGGTGCCGCGGTCCTCGCGCTGGATGCCCTGCTTCGCCCGCAGCTCGCGCGCCTTCAGGTAGGCGTCGGTGACGGTCATGCGCGTCCCGGCGACCGGGCAGATCGCGTTCACCGTGATGCCGTAGCGGCCGAGGTCGCGTGCCGCCACCTTCGTGAGCCCGCTGATTCCCGCCTTGGCGGCGCCGTAGTTCGCCTGGCCGGGATTCCCGAAGAGCCCGGACCCCGAGCTGAAGGTGATGATGCGCCCCGAGCGTTGCTCGCGCATGGGCGTGCACGCGTGCCGCACGCAGTTGAACGTGCCCTTCAGGTGCACCGCCAGGACGGCGTCCCATTCCTCCTCGCTCATGTTGAAGATCATGCGGTCGCGCAGGATGCCGGCGCACGTGACCAGCACGTCGATCCGACCGAAACGCTCGACCGCCGTCGCGATGATCCGTCCCGCCCCATCCCACTCGGCGACCGACTCCGGACTGGCGACGGCCTCGCCGCCGGCGGCCTCGATCTCGCGCACGACGTCGAACGCCGGTCCAGACGACGGCGCGCTGCCATCGACGGAGACGCCGTAGTCGTTGACGACCACCTTGGCGCCGGCCTGCGCCAGGGCGAGCGCGACGCCGCGGCCGATGCCGCGCCCCGCGCCGGTGACGACCGCCACGCGGCCAGCGAGCATGTCTCCCATCCGGACTCCTCCCAGGGGCGGCAGCTATAGCTCGCCGACGTCCTCGCGCTCAAGCGATACGCGCACGGACCCGCGTCGGACTTGACCCGCGGGGCGTCCGCGCGCTCTCATGCGCCGCACGCCATGGAGCTGAATCCGTTCAGTCACGAGTTCCACGAGAATCCGTATCCGCTCTATCGCTGGCTGCGCGATCACGCGCCGATCTACCGCAACGACGCCCTCGACTTCTGGGCGCTGTCGCGTTTCCAGGACGTGCGCGACGCGTCACTCGACTGGTCGACGTACAGCTCGGCCGAGGGCACGACGCTCGAGCGCATCGATCCGCGGCTGTTCGAGGCGCGGCCCATGATGATCTTCCTCGATCCGCCGCGACACGACCGGCTGCGCAAGCTGGTGAGCCGCGCCTTCACCCCGCGCCGTCTCGCCGCGCTCGAGGCATTCGTTCGCACGACGGTGATCCGGCTGCTCGATCGGCTGGTCGAGCAGGGAGGCGGCGATTTCGTGAAGGAGCTCTCGATGCCGCTCCCGATGGACGTCATCTTCACGCTCCTCGGCGTGCCAGAGGGCGATCGGCACTGGCTCCGCGAACGCATGGATCTGTCGCTCGAGCGCGACCGCGACACCCCCGTCCTCCCGCAGCGCGCCCTGGTGGCGATGGCCGAGATGATCCAGTTCTGGGTCGAGTTCGTGAAGGCGCTGCGCCGGCGGCCCAACGACGGCCTGGTGGCGGCGTTGCTCGATGCCGAGGTCGAGGGCGACGACGGCACGCCCAGCCGGCTCAGCGACGGGGAGATCGTCGGCTTCTGCTCGCTCCTCGGTGCCGCGGGCAACGAGACGGTGACGAAGTTGCTGGCGAACGCGTGTGTCCTCTTCGCGCGCCACCCCGGGGAGTACGACAAGATCCGCACCGACCCGGCGCTGATCCCCGACGCCGTCGAGGAGGCGCTGCGGCACACGACGCCGTCACAGTACCAGGGACGCGTGTGCACCCGCGACGTCGAATGGCACGGCCAGACGGTGCCGAAGGGATCGCGCATCCTGCTGCTCACCGGCTCCGCGAACCGCGACGAGCGTGAGTTCGTGGATCCGGATCGCTTCGACGTGTCGCGCCGCCCGGAGTCGCACCTCGCGCTCGGCTACGGGATCCACTTCTGCCTCGGCGCGTCGCTCGCCCGCCTCGAGAGCCGCGTCACGCTCGAGGAGTTCTCGCGTCGCTTCGCGCGCATCGGCGTGGACGAGTCGCGATGCGTGCGCGTCCACATGTCGAACGTGCACGGCTACGAGAGCGTCCCCTTCTGGGCCGCCTGAGGGCGCGCCGCTCCCGCGGGAAGCAGCCGCAGCAGCACCAGCGAGTGGCGGCGCAGCTCGCAGGTCTCGCCGGAGCGCTGACGCGAGGCTCCGGGCACCGTGTTCACCAGCGTTCGCCACGTCCCCATCTGCGGCAACGTGAAGGTGCAGGGCTCGGCGCCCCCGTTCAGCAGGAGGAGGAGCGTCTCGCCCGCCACGGGACGGCCGCGGTCGTCGATCTCGTCGCTCGCCTCGCCACGGAGCAGCATGCCGAGCGCGTGGGTGTCATCGCGACGCCAGTCCTCGTCGGTGAGCTCCGCGCCGTCGGGCCGTAGCCAGGTCACGTCCTTGGCGCCGTCGCCCGCGACGGGAGCGCCGCGGAAGAAGCTACGGCGGCGCAGCACCGGGTGGCGGCGTCGCAGCGCGAAGACCTCGCGCGTGAATGCGAGAAGCTGCTCGGCTCGGGGATCGAGGCTCCAGTCGACCCAGGTGATCCCGCCGTCCTGGCAGTAGGCGTTGTTGTTCCCGCGCTGCGTGCGTCCCAGCTCGTCGCCGTGCGACAGCATGGGAACCCCCTGGGAGAATGCGAGCGTGGCGACGAGGTTGCGCGCCGCACGATCGCGCAGGCGGCTCACGTCGACCCGTTCGGTGTCGCCCTCGACGCCCCAGTTGCGGCTCCAGTTGGCGTCGGCGCCGTCGCGGTTGCCCTCGCCGTTCGCCTCGTTGTGCTTGTGCTCGTAGCTCACGACGTCGCGGAGCGTGAAGCCGTCGTGGCAGGTGACGAAGTTGATGCTGGCGTAGGGGCTGCGCCCGGTCGCGCCGTAGAGGTCGCTGCTCCCGGTGAGCCGGTACGCCAGGTCCGCCATCTGACCCGTATCGCCACGCCAGAAGCGTCGCGCGGTGTCCCGGTACTTGCCGTTCCACTCCGTCCAACCGACGGGAAAATTGCCGACCTGGTAGCCGCCGGGACCGAGATCCCAGGGCTCCGCGATGAGCTTCACCCGTGACAGGACCGGATCCTGGGAGATGATGTCGAAGAAGGTGCCGAGCTGGTTGACCTCGTACAGCTCGCGCGCCAGCGCGGGGGCGAGGTCGAAGCGGAACCCGTCGACGTGCATCTCGAGCACCCAGTAACGCAGGCTGTCCATGATGAGCTGGACGGTGCGCGGATGGACCATGTTGAGGCTGTTCCCGCAGCCGGTGAAGTCGACGTAGCGGCGCCGGTCCGCTGGATCGAGTCGATAGTACGACGCGTTGTCGATGCCGCGCAGCGACAGCGTGGGGCCCAGCTCTCCGCCCTCGGCCGTGTGGTTGTAGACCACGTCGAGGATCACCTCGATGCCGACGCCGTGGAGCCGCTTCACCATGGTGCGGAACTCCGCCACCTGGCTGCCGGCTGCCGAGGCGTAGTCCGCATGCGGCGCGAAGAAGGCGATCGAGTTGTACCCCCAGTAGTTCGTGAGGCCGCGCTTCACCAGCTCGGGCTCGGAGACGAAGTGGTGCACCGGCATCAGCTCGACGGCGGTCACGCCCAGCGCGAGCAGGTGCTCGAGCACGGGGTCCATGCCGAGACCGAGGTACGTTCCACGCAGCGGCTCCGGCACCCCGGGATGGAGCTTCGTGAGCCCCCGCAGATGGCACTCGTAGATCACCGTGCGACTCCACGGCGTGCACGGCGGCCGGTCGTCGCCCCAGCTGAAGGCGGATTCGACGACGATGCACTTCGGCATGGCTCCGGCGCTGTCGCTGGAGCTGGCCGCCGGGTCCGATCCGGGATCGCCGGCGTCGTGACCCAGGAGGTGGTCGCTCCAGCGGATCGGGCCGCTGAGCGCGCGCGCATAGGGGTCGATCAGGAGCTTCGCCGCGTTGAATCGATGCCCCTGCGCCGGCGCCCATGGACCGTGCACCCGGTAGCCGTAGAGCTGACCCGGCCGGACGTCGGGCAGATAGGCATGCCAGACGAAGCCATCGCGCTCGGTCAACGGGACGCGCACGCTCTCGCGAGCATCGGCCGGTTGATCGAAGAGACAGAGCTCCACCCCGGTGGCGTTCTCCGAGAAGAGCGCGAAGTTCACGCCCTCGCCATCCCAGGTGGGACCCAGGGGGTAGGGATTGCCCGGCCAGACGCGCATCCACGCCTTCTAGCGGAGACACGCGCCTTGAAAGAAGCACGGGATACGCGAAGGATACGGGTGTGTCCCCGTCGTCCTGGCTCACCATCACCGCCGTCGTCGCGTCGAGCATCCTGATCCCCGTGGCGACCCGGGCCGAGGAGCACGGCGCCCCCTCCGGTGCGCCGGGCATCGCGGCCGCACCCGCCCCGCACTGCGAGGAGGGCATCTCCTCGGCACGCCGGGGAGCGGGCGCGGCGCCCAGCGGACCCGCTACGGCGGTGCCGGGCGGGACCGCCTGCTCCGCACCTGCCGGCATGGTGTGGATTCCCGGCGGCGAGTTCGCCATGGGCTCCGACCAGTTTCCCGACGCCCGCCCGGTGCATCGCGTCGCCGTCGACGGGTTCTGGATGGACGTCACCGAGGTGACGAACGCCGAGTTCGACGCCTTCGTGCGCGCCACGAGCTACGTCACCGTGGCGGAGCGTACCCCGCAGGCGGCGGACTACCCCGGTGCGCCGCAGGAGAATCTCGTGGCGGGCTCGGTCGTCTTCAGTCCACCGCCGAAGGAGGTCCCGCTCGACGACCACTATCAATGGTGGCGGTATCAGAAGGGAGCGGACTGGCGACATCCGGAGGGGCCGGAGTCGTCGATCACGGATCGCATGGACCACCCGGTAGTCCACGTCGCCTACGAGGACGTCCTCGCGTACGCCAAGTGGGCAAAGAAGCGGCTGCCGACGGAAGCGGAATGGGAGTTCGCGGCGCGGGGCGGACTCGACGGCAAGGCGTACGTGTGGGGCGACGACTTCCGCCCGAACGGCAAGTTCATGGCGAACACCTTCCAGGGACACTTTCCCGACAAGAACACCGGCGAGGACGGCTTCCTCGGCACCTCCCCGGTGAAGGCGTTCCCGCCCAACGGCTACGGCCTGTACGGCATGGCGGGCAACGTGTGGGAATGGGTGACCGACTGGTATCGACCGGACTACTACGCAAAGCTCGCCGAGGCCGGCGGCGTCGCGCGCAACCCGAAGGGACCCGACGACAGCTTCGATCCGCTGGAGCCGAGGGCCGTCAAACGCGTGCAGAAGGGCGGCTCGTTCCTCTGCACCGACCAGTACTGCTCGCGCTACATGCCGGGCGGCCGCGGCAAGGGAGAGCCCGACACCGGCACGAACCACACCGGCTTTCGCTGCGTGCGGGACGCGAGCGGCTGAGCGAACGTCCTAGCGCGCCGGGATCCAGGTCTTGTCGGGATCGTAGGTCGTCATCGCCTTCACGAGCTCCGCCGTCTGCGCGCCGAGATCCTTCTCGAAGACGATGCCCTGGCGGTTCACCACGAAGGTCATGACGCCGCTCTGGCCGTACTCCGCCGGCCACGCCACCATCGCGAAGCCGCCCGTCATCTTGCCGTCCTTCACGTAGTTCTGCGCGCCGTCCGGGGCGTTCGCCCCCTGCGCGGTGAGGATGCGGAAGAAGTAGCCGTGGAACGGCTGCGTCGCGGCGCTCGGATCGTTCAGCGCGTAGCCTTCCGCGGCCGCGTCGGCGAAGAGCGGTCCGAGCGGACTCTCGTCGGTCTTGCTCCTGCTCTCCCAGTAGAGGCCGTCGTGCTGGCCCGGCTCGCTGCGGATCTTCTGCGCGAAGACGTTGCCGGGATCGCGTCGTGCGTACTGCAGCTGGGCGTCGACGTACGCACGAAGGGCCGCGATCACCGACAGCTCGTTGCGGCCGATGCGGCGGTTGAGCAGCTCGTCCTTGCCGGCGACCGTGTCGAAGCGCCAGGCGTCGCCGTCCTTCACGAGGGGGATGGCGAGTGGCGTGGCGGCGCGCCCGACATGGGCGATGACGCTGCCGTCGGACAGGGTCTCGAACCGGGTGCGCTGGCTGGCCATGGCGACGAAGCGCCGGCGCTCGGCTGCGTCTTCCACATCGTCGCCCGACTCGACCAGCGGCTCACCCTCCGGACCGAGGATGGCGAGCATCTTCGGACGATCGCCCGTGCGCGCAGCGGCGACCAGCGCCTGCACGGCCGCGGTGGGAGACTTGAAGTGCGTCTGGCCGCCGGACTCCTCTGCCGAAGCGGTCACCGCGAACGCGACGAGCCCGGACACGACTGCCAACGTGACGATCCTGCGCATGACTTTCCCCTCCCGCTCAGCGATGGCGTCGGCCACCGCCGCCACGTCCACCCCCGCCTCCGCGCCCACCACCGCCGCCTCCGCGCCCGCCACCGCCACCGCCACCGTACCCGCCGCGACCCCCGTGACCGCCGCCGCCTCCGCCGAACCCCTGGCTTCCCGCGCGCGACGGCGCCCCGCGGCTGGCCGCGCCGCGCTGGCTCGCCTGTCGGGCGCTCGGGCCGCGTGCCACGTCACCGAACGCGTTCTTGCCCTTGCCGGTCGCGCGCGGCGTGGACGCGGGACGGGTTGCGGGTCGAGCACCGCCCTTCGGACCGCCTCCCCCGTTGGGGCGGTTGCCGCCACCCTGGCCACGGTTCGCGAGCCCCTGATTGCCGCCCGGACGATTGCCGGGACCCTGTCCGCCACCGGGCCGGTTGCCAGGGCCCTGCCCGCCGCCGGGCCGGTTGCCGAGACCCTGTCCGCCTCCCGGCCCGTTACCAGGTCCCCTGCCACCCTGGCCGGGGCGATTCCCCCCGGGCTCGAAGCCGCGCGCCGCCTGACGATCCGGCCCGTTCCTGGCGGCAAGCTGATCGCGGCCGCCGTAGCGCTTCGCGGTCGCGTCGTCCCGGTAGCCGACGCCACGGCGATGCGCGCCGTTGTGCTCCCACTTCTGGAAGTCGCCCCTGTTCACGTGACGTTCTTGTTGACGTTGACGTTCTTGTTGACGTTGACGTTCGCGTTGCCGTGGTAGCCGCCTCCCCCGTGGTACCCACCGCCGCCGTAGTTGTGCACGTAGACGTCGTGGCTCCCCCAGTTGAAGGCCGAGCCAATCAGCGCGCCCGTGGCGATCCCGGCGCCGAACCCGATGAGTCCCGTCGTCGCGACGCCCGCCGGCGAGGTCCAGAAGCTCGGATAGTATGGCTGCGGCGGCGCCACGTAGCTGGGGCCGTACACCGCGGCGGGCTGGTAGGTCGGCACGTACACCACCTGCGGGTCGGTCGGCTGGATGGACACCACTTCACTGCCGCCCTGCTGCTGGCGGACGACCGTCTGCTGCGGTGTCGTCTTGAGCGTGCCCGCGTCGTACGCCTTGGTCCGCAGGCGCTGTGCCGCGTCCATCACCTCGTTGCGCTGCTCGAGGAACGCATCGCCCAGGTCCTTCGTCCATTCCAGGTTGTTCGACATGCGTTCGAGGACGTCGGGGAAGGCGGTGAGCGATTTCACGCTCGGATCCCAGTCGAACTGCGCCAGCGCCTTGTCCAGATCCTCCCCCTGGAGCGACGGGTTCTTGGCGCGCCACCGCTCCGCCTCGACGATCTCGAGCGGATAGGTGGAGGCGATGAGCATCTGGGAGAGGACGTCGTCGGGATAGAGCGCGATCGGGGCCACCATCTCCTCGATCTGCGCCTGGGAGAACTTGGTGTCGGCGGCCGTGGCCGGGCCCGCCACGCACAGCGCCAGACCCAGCGAGAATCCCACGAGCGTCCTCGTCATGCACTCTCGAACCATACTCGGAGTCGTGCGTCGAGAGGCTGTCCGGGCTCGGTTTGACCACGCTCGCCGCGCATGGTCCCTTCGGCCCCCCGTGTTCGGCGCCCTCCGACGCTCCCGAGACTACCGCCTCTTCTGGGTCGGGTCGCTGATCGCGAACCTCGGACTCTGGATCCAGACCATCTCGCTCGGCTGGCTCGTCTACGCCCTCACCCGCAAGGCGTCGTGGCTCGGCACGGTCAGCTTCATCGGCAACGCTCCCACCTTCCTCCTGGGACTGGTCGGCGGGGCGATCGCCGATCGCGCCAGCCGGCGGGGCATCATGATCGTCAGCTTGCTGGTGCTGGCGTCGAGCGCCCTGGCCCTGTCGTCGCTCGCCGCCCTCGACCGCATCACCATCTGGCGGGTCATCATGATCGCCGTCGTCACGGGCACGGCCACCGCCGTCTACACGCCCGCGATGAACTCGTCCGTCCCGAGCCTGGTCGAGGAGGGCGACCTGCTCGACGCCATCACGCTCAACTCCGTGCAGTTCAACCTGGCGCGCGCGGTCGGTCCTGCGCTCGCCGGCCTGCTCTACGGCGCGATCGGCCCGGCCGGTTGCTTCGGGGTGAACGCGTCGGGATTCCTCGTGCTCGCCGTGGTGATCTCCCGGCTGAATCTCCCGCCCGGCCCTGTCATCTCGCATCCGCCGCTGACCCACGCGCTGCGCGAGGGGATCGGCTACGTCCGGCGACATGCCGCGATCGGTCCCGCGATGTTCCTCGCCGCGGTGATGAGCCTCTTCGGATTCCCGTACATCATCATGATGCCGGCCCTCGCCAGCAACGTGCTCGGGCTCGATGCCACCGGGCTCGGCTGGCTCATGGCAGCCGTCGGGGCGGGCGCCGTGGCGGGCGGGCTGGCGCTCTCGCTCTCCGGCGAGCGCGGCCGCTCGCCGCTCGTCACCTCGATCGGCTCGATCGCCTTCGGACTCTGCGTGATCGGCTTCGACTGGACCCGGACGACATCCTCCATGGCCTCCCTCCTCTTCGCCCTCGGCGCGCTCCAGACCATCACCATCTCGTCGCTGACGACGACCATCCAGCTCCACGTCTACGACGGCATGCGCGGCCGCGTGATGAGCATGCTGACGGTGATCTTCTTCGGCTTCGCGACGCTGGGAGGAGTGATCGCCGGGACCGCGGGCGACCACATCGGCGTCCCGCGCGCCCTGGCGATCGGGGGCGCCATCACGGCCGTGGCCGCGCTGATCCTGGCGCGACGACGCGCGAGCTGACGGGATCCGGTCGGTTTCGTTGGACACGAGGCCGGCGACCCGCGTACGACGAAGCGCATGCGGATCGGTCATCTCGCCATCCTCGCACTCGCGCTCGTCGTGAGACCGGACGTCGCCGGCGCGGCGACGCCCGCGGCCACCTGCATGCGCGCCTCGGGCAATGCGGCCGCGCGCTGCCTGGACCGCTACGCCGACGTCGTCGCCCGGTGCCGCGCGCAGCGCGACGGCGCGTGCGAGGAGGCCGCGCGGGCCGACGGCGGAGCCCTCGACGGCGTCCTCGGACGCATCGACGGTCCGGACGGCCGGGCGTGCTCGGACGAATCCAGCGCGCCGCTCGACTACACCAGCGCGGCCGACGTCGTCGTGCGCGGCCGCGAGGGATGCGGCGACTTCGCCGAGGACTGGCTCGATCTCACGTTCGCCGCCGGCGCGAGCTCGCTCTCCGGCGCGTTTCTCGCCTGCCAGCACGAGGTGTCGCATCAGCTCGGACGCCTCCGCGATGCGACCGTCCACCTCGAGGGCGCGCGCTGCTACCTGCCCGACTACCGTGGCGAGGGATGCGACCGCGTCCGGCGCGACGCCCGGCTCGCGGCCGCGCGCGCGCGACGTGCGCGCCCGGATCGCGGCGCGCTGTGGCGCGGCGTTCGATGCCCTCGGGATCGGGGCGCTCGACGACGCGATCGACACCGTCTTCTCCCACGCCCGGCACTTCGCGCAGCTCGTCTACCCGCCCGAGGACCTCGGGCCGACGGCCGACCCCGGCCCGTACCCGGTCGGCGTGCGCACCCTCATGCTCGTCGACCCCACACGCCTGAACGTCCCGGGCACCGGCCCGCGACCGGTGACGGTCGAGGTCTACTATCCCTCGACCCCGGCGGCGGTGGCCGGCGTGCCGCGCGACATCGTCTCGGTGCTCGGGGTCCCGGTCGTCGAGACACGCTCGTTCCGCGACGTCGCCATCGCGCAGGGCCCCTTCCCGCTGGTCCTGTTCTCGCACGGCAACGACGGCATCCGCTTCCAGTCGTTCTTCTTCGCCTCGCATCTCGCCAGCCACGGCTACGTGGTCGTCAGCCCGGATCACCACGGCAACACGTTCGTCGACACGCTCCTCGGGATCGTCGACCCGAACGTGACCACGAACCGCCCGCGCGACCTGAGCTTCCTGATCGACCAGTTCTCCGCCTTCACCGCGGAGAGCGGCAACGCGTTCGCCGGCAGCATCGACACCGCGCGCATCGGCGCCTCGGGCCACTCCTTCGGCGGCTACACGGTCTTCGCGCTCGCCGGCGGCACGAGCCCGCTCGGGACGTTCACCGATCCGCGCGTGCGCGCCATCCTGCCGCAGGCGCCGGCGGCGCCGTTCCCTGCCGACTTCTTCGCCACCATCACCATCCCGACGCTCATCCTGGGCGGCTCGATCGACGAGACCACGCCGTTCGACTCGCAGCAGCTCGCGCCATTCGAGGCGCTGCCCGCGGGCGCCAGCATCGTCGGGCTCGGCCAGCTCACCGGTGCGGGGCACTTCACCTTCTCGGACTTCTGCGAGGTGCAGCGCGACCTGCTCGCCTTCCTCGGCGGCTTCGACGAGGCCTGCGAGCCGCGCCACCTGCCCTGGCGACGCGCGCACGACATCATCGACTACCTGTCGCTCAACTTCTTCGACGCGGTGCTGCGCGGCGACCCGTCGGCGCTCGCACGCCTCGATCCGCAGGCGGTCGCGGGGATCGAGGACCTCCGGGTCTGGCGCAAATAGCCGCGGTCAGAGCGTGTCCGATACGCCGCGGACGAAGAGCGGCTCGATCGCGTAGCGCGCGACGTCCGCGGCGAGGGCCGCATCCTCGGGCGGCGCGGACGGCTCCGACGCGGCGTCGAGGGTGTGCTCGAGCAGGGTCGCGTCGCTCGACGAGTTGAGGAACAGCCCCGGCCGCGCGAGCACGAAGTGCACCGCGCGCCGGATCGCGTCCCGGTCGCGCAGCGGCTCGTACCAGCTGAACCGGCGCTCGCCCTCGCCCTGCCATCGGCGCCGCGCCACCGATTTGATCGTCTGCACCGCGACGCCGCGCTCGCGACAGCGCGCGAGCAGCGCCTCCAGGTCGGCCGCGTACTCCGGGGTGTGGAGCATGGTGAAGTTGTACGGCACCAGGACGGAGTCGAACGGGAAGCGCTCGAGGCTGCGGCGATGCATCTCGGCGGCGAACGTCCCGTGCCCCGTGACCCCGATGAAGCGCACCTGCCCGCGGTCGCGCGCCTCCACCAGCGCCTCGAGTGCGCCGCCCGGCCCGAGCGCCGTCTCCCACTCGCGCTCGTCGACCAGGTTGTGAAGCTGGATCAGGTCGACCTGCGGAACGCGCAGCCGCTCCAGCGAGCGCTGCAGGCTGGCGCGCGCCCCGTCGGCGGTGCGGTCGCCGGTCTTCGTCGCCAGGAAGAACCGGTCGCGGTGGCGCTCCATCCACGCGCCCACGCGCAGCTCGGAGTCACCGTACGACGCCGCGGTGTCGATGTGGTTGACGCCCCTCGCGAGCAGGAGCTCGAGGATCTGGTCGGCCTTCTCCTGCCGCATGGCGCCCAGCGCTGCCGCGCCGAAGATCACCCGGCTGCTCCGGTGCCCGGTCCGCCCGAACGCGAGTGTCTCCACGGATCCTCCTCACCCGCGCCGCGCGTCGAATTCCCGCGCGACACGCTCGTCGACGCGCGCCATGGGGACCTCCGTGCACGGACTGCGGCGGATCACGGATGCCTCGCCGGCTTTCGCCGTGTCAAGCGCGCACTCGCGCCCGAGACGGGCCCTCATCCTCGCGCCGGCGCCGCGCGCGCACGCTCCACCGCCGCCCAGGTACGCTCGGCGGTCGCTTCGACCAGCGCGACCTCCTCGGCGGTCCACGTTCGCGGCACCACCTGCTGCACCGACATGAATGCAACGGGCTGCCCGTCCCTGACGAGGGGCACGCCGATGAACGCCTGCATCCCGGCGGCGCGGTACGCCGACCGCTCGTCGTCACCGAGCATCGGCTCCACGGCGACATCGGTGACGACGGCCACCCGTCCGGCGCGCAGCTCGTAGAACAGCGCCAGGCCGAAGTCGTCGGCGAGAAAGCGGCCGACCAGGCTCGTCTGACCGGGCGCATGGTAGTCCTGCCGCACGAAGTAGTAGTAGCGTCCCCCCTCGGCCTCGACATCGCTGTACAGCACGCGGCTCGCCTCGAGATGTTCACCGAGCATGCGGGAGGCCGCTGCCTGGATCTGCATCGGGTCCGAGAGCCGGTCGAGCGCAACGCCCAGCTCGGCGAGGAATGCCTGTGCAGCGTCTTCGCCAGTCGCCACGGACGTCACGTAGTAGGCCCAATCGGGATCGATGCCAAGCCGTTTCAACGACGCGCTAGCGTGGATCGCCGTAGATCCGCGCCAGACGCGCGGGCGACACCCCGAGCCGGTAGAGGAGCGGGAACACCCGCATGGCCACCAGCGCGCGGATCGGATTCGCGAGGAACCGGCGCCCCGATACCCGCACGACCCCGGGCACGGTACGGATCGTCCCGACGCGGCGGAGGCGTCGCGCGAGCTCCACGTCCTCCATGAGAGGCTGATCGGGAAATCCCCCCACTCGCTCGAACGCATCCCGACGCACGAACACCGCCTGGTCGCCGTACGGGAGGCGGGTCACGCGCGAGCGCAGGTCGGCGAAGCGCAGCAGCGGCCCCAGCCACCCGGGTGCGTCGGCGACGGTGCGGACGCGGAAGGCGCCCGCCACCACCGCGGGATCGGCAAGCGCGTCCCTCACGCACGTCGCCGCATCCGCCGGCAGCGTCACGTCGGCGTGGAGAAAGAGCAGCACGTCCCCTCGCGCCGCGCGCGCGCCGGCGTTCAGCTGCGTCCCGCGGCCGCGCGGCGCGGTGATCAGGCGGACGCCGGGCGCGCGGCGGACGACGTCGGGGGTGCCGTCGCGGCTGCCGCCGTCGACGACCACCACTTCGTCGATCCCGACCGTCGCGCCGAGCTCCGCCAGCTGCCGCCCGATGCGCTCCGCCTCGTCGAGGACCGGGACGACGACCGAGAGCCGCACCGGCTCGGCTCACGCCAGCACGCCGCCGCAGCTCGAGCCGGCCCCGGCCGTGCAGCCGAAGCAGTGCGGACCCGTCGCCACGGGGGCGCCGGCGAGCGCCGTCAGGTCGTCCACGTCCCAGATCGTGCGCCAGGAACGCGCGCCGAGCGGCAGCTCGAGCATCTGGTTGAAGTCGCAGTCGTAGAGGCGTCCGTCGTAGCCGACGCTGACCAGCGTCCGGCACATGAGCCCGTCCACGGTCGCGGGGTTGAAGTGGTTCACGAGGAGCGCCATGTAACGCCGCGCCTCGCCCGTGCGGGCAAGCTGCTCGGCGAACCGGTTGATCGGCATGTTGGTGATCGTCAGCAGGCGGTGGAAGACGACCCCGAACCGTTCCGAGAGCTGGCGCGGTAGTCCGCCTCGAGCTGTGCTTGCGGCGGCGGCAGATGCGCGCCGACCGGATTGTAGACCAGGTCGAGCCGGAGCGCCGACCCCGCCACGCCGTAGCCGAGCGCGTTCAGCGCGCGGAGAGCCCGGATGCTCTTCTCGAACACGCCCTGCCCGCGCTGCGCGTCGACGTTCTCCGGGCCGTAGCACGGCAGGCTCGCCACGATCTCGACGCCGTGGGCGGCGAGGAACGCGGCCAGGTCCTCCTGTGCCGGCTCCAGGAGCACCGTCAGGTTGCAGCGATCGATCACGCGCCGGCCGAGCCGCCGCGCGTGCGACACGAGGCCGCGGAAGCACGGCGCCAGCTCGGGTGCGCCGCCGGTGACGTCCACCAGCGCGATCGACGGATGCCGCTCGAGCAGCGTCACGATGCGCTCGGCGACGGCGTCGGTCATCACCTCGGTGCGCTTCGGGCCCGCGTCGACGTGGCAATGATGGCAGGCCTGGTTGCAGCGCTTGCCGACGTTCACCTGGAGCGTCGTCGGTGACAGCCGCCGGAGCCCCGCGAGCCCGTGCGCCTCGAGGGCGGTCGCGAAGTCGGGCGCCGTCGGATGCTCCATTCAGGCCGCGGGCGTCTCGAACACCCGGTATCGAGGATCTCGTGGCAGCCGTCGCACGGCACGTCCTTGATGACCGGAAAGGACACGTAGTACGCGCGGATGCGGCGCTCCCAGTGCTCACGGGTCTTGCGGCAGCACTCCTTCTCGCCGGGGTCGTCGGCCATCGATTTTTTCTAGCCCACCCGGCCGCTCGCGCCAAGCATGGCCGGCCTGCACGCAGCGACCGCGTCGGCTACGGCATCACGGCAGCGGACTGGCCCATGATCCGCTCCACCCGCTCCGTCACCGTCGCCGCATCCGGTGCCGGCGCCTTCCGCAGCGGCTCGCCGCGATACGCCTGATACTCGAAGGGCGAGCCGGCGCGTGTGACATCGTGGACGGCGACTACCTCGATCGACTCCGGGCGCCCCGGGATCCTCGCGCCGAACCAGTGCGGGTCGTCCTGCTGCGTCCACGTCACCAGCGCCAGCACCGCTCCGGGAGGATAGCGACCGATCCGCCCGCTCCGTGCGGACTGCACCGCGACCTCGTTGCCGAAGAGCGTCGACATGGTCGATCGTGGCCGGGTCGACGATCGAGCCGATGACCCGCCACTGGAGCGGATCGAGCGGCAGGTCGCCGGCGAGCGCCGCCGCGTCGTTGCTGGTCGGCGCGGCGCTCGTCCGATCGCCCGGACAGCCGAGCGCGACGAGGGACAGCACCACCGCGAGCGCGAGCCGCGCACTCACCGCCTCGCCTCCCGGCGCGGGATGGGCAACGTGTAGACGAAGTCGGCGTCGCGCATCGGCGTGTGACATCCGACGCACTCGTCGGTGAACGCCGCGTCCTTGCCGTACGGCTGGAGGTCGGTCCCCCGCCAGCGCGCCCATCCCCACCCTGCGGTCGCCGCGTATCGGGCGCGGTCCTTGATCATCAGCTCCACCTGCACGAACGTTCCACTGCCGCCGACACCGTCGCCGCCGCGGAGCCGCTCCCATGCGACCTTGGCGAACATCGTGCCATCGGGCCACGGAGGGAAGCTGCGCTCCGCGATCGCCTTGATCGCCACGTCGTTGCCCAGCACCTGGCGCAGGCTGCCGTTGTCGAAGCGCTCGGTGCTGCTGACGACGTGCCAGTCCCGGTACTCGGGATGGAACGCGACGCCGTTGGGCGCGGGGAGGACCGTCGCTCGGGGCCGCATCGGCGGCGGCCTGCTGCGCGCGTTGCTGCTCGGTGGCAGCCAGGCGAGCCGGATCGGAGACGGGTTGCGGCGTGGTCGCCACGAGCTCGCGCTGGAACGCGTCGACCTGCGCGGCGTCGACCGCCGCGCCGCGATGGACCAGCAGGTAGCGTGCCGGCGGCATGGCGCCGAGGCGGATCTGGTTCACCGACTCGTAGAGCGCGGCACGCTGCTGCGCCGCCGGCAGCGCGCCGATCTCCGAGAAGTTGAGCCGCGCGCGCCCGCGCCGCACGTCGTCGACGACGAGCCAGTACGCCGGCACGATGCGATCGAACCAGGGCAGCCTGGTCTGGTTCGAGTGGCAGTCGTAGCACGAGGTCTCGAGGATCCGCTGCACCTCCGGCGGGGCGGACAGTGCGGCGGTCACCGGCGGGTTGGCGAGCTCGGGTCGTACGAGCTGCATGCCGGTGAAGACGATGGCGGCGGCGACCGCCAGGCCCACGAGCAGCCTCGTCCCGGTTCGTCTCGGCATGGTGGCCGGCTCCTCGGCGCCGTCCCGACTGCGGACGACGCGCCCGAGGGGTCAGGGCTCGCGGCAGAGGATGAAGTAGTTCGGCAGGTCCTTGCCGTACTTCGTGGCCCGGCCGATGAGCACATGGCGCGAGACGCGCCGCAGATAGTCCACCATGTCGCGATACACGAAGCGCGAGAACCCGACGTTGTTCGGCTTGACCTCGGGCCAGCTCGGCGGATGTGACGGCGGCACCAGCCGGTAGTCGATCGCCGCCGGCGCCGCGCCCTCCTGATGCACGACGAAGTAGCCGGGGCCCGTCAGCCACGCCAGCGACTGATGGTTGTAGCCCCAGAGCTGCTGCGATCCCTGACCGTCGGGAGGACGACAGAAGCGCTTCTGGAAGAGCGTGAACGCCGGCAGCGAGTTCTTGCCGTGGAAGATCACCTCGCGCAGCGGGGGCGCGTCGGGCGGGACGAGGTCCGCCTGCGTGACGGGCGGCGCGCCGGCGGCTGCGGTCCACAGACGTGCCTGCATCGCCGTTCCACCCAGCGAGGTGATCGCCTCCATGCGCTCGCCGTGTCCGCCGCCGTCCAGCAGCTCCGCGATCGAGTCGCGATCGGACTGCTCGGACCCCAGCAGCGCCCGCAGGCGCTCCGCCATCGTCGCCATCGGTGAGGGATTTGTAGCCGTCGATCGACCCGTGGCGCAACCACCATTGACCGCGCGTTCGCCCCAGCGCAGGGTGTGCACCCGACATGGGCGCGACCCGCAATCGGCCGCCGTCGCCGGTCACCGTCCGCGTGCTGCGCGCCGCCGTCGCGGCGATCCGCCCGCGCGGCCACGGCTTCGATCAGCCGATCGACGCCGACGTGCTCGGCGAGATGCAGGAGTTCTTCCCCTTCCTGCCCGCACCGATGCGACTCGCGTTCCCGCTCGGCCTGCGGCTGCTCGAGTACGGCCCGCCGCTGTTCGCTCGCCGCTGGACGCGGTTCAGCAGCATGCCGGTGGACGAGGCGCGCGCCTATCTCGAGGCGTTCCATCACGCGGGCGGCCCGCGCGCGGCGATGGTGATCGGGCTGCGGGCACTCGTCTTCCTCGCCTTCTACCAGCATCCCGCCGTGCTGGCCCATCTCGGCGTCGACTGGGAGCGCCGCGCCGGCGAGCTGACGCGCCGGCGGGCAGAGCTGCTGGCGCCTGGAGACCCCGTCCGATGAAGGTCGTCCTCTACTTCCGCATCAAGGAGGTGCGCTGGACCGTCGGCGACGAGGAGCTGCAAGCCGCGCAGCGTCGCTTCCCGCAGGTCGAGCTCGTGCGTGTCACGGAGGACGACGAGCTGCCGGCGGCGCTCGCCGACGCCGAGGTCTTCGTCGGCTTTCACTTCCCGCCCGCGCTGTTCGCGACCGCCCGGCGCCTGCGCTGGATCCACTCCGCGGCGGCGGGCGTCGAGGCGAACCTGTTTCCCGCCATGGTCGCGAGCGACGTGATCCTCACCAATGCCGCCGGCGTCCACGCGGTGAACATCCCCGAGCACGCGATCGGCCTGCTCTGCGCGCTCGCGCGCAACCTGCACACCGCCCAGCAGCTGAAGGCCGAGCGGCGCTGGGACCGCTACAGGGCGATCGCCGCGGGCGGCGGCTTCCGGCAGCTCCAGGGCAGCCACCTCGCCGTCGTCGGCGCCGGCGCCATCGGCCTCGGCGTCGCGCGCCTGGGCGCCGCCCTCGGCATGCGCGTGCGCGTGCTGCGCCGCAGGCCCGAGCTGCCCGCCGAGGGCGCCGAGGCCGTCGTCGGACCCGGACAGCTCCACGAGCTGCTCGAGCTGGGCCGACTTCGTGGTCATCGCCGCCGCGCTCACGCCGGAGACGCGCGGCATGTTCGACGCCGCCGCGTTCCGCGCGATGCGCTCGAGCGCGTACCTCGTGAACGTCGGGCGCGGCGAGATCGTCGACGATGCCGCGCTCGTCGACGCGCTGCGGACGCACGCGATCGCCGGCGCCGGACTCGACGTCTTCGTCGAGGAGCCGCTGCCGGCCGAGCACCCCTACTGGACGCTCGACAACGTCATCCTGACGCCGCACGTCTCGGGATACCTGCCCGACTTCTTCACGCGCGCGCTCGACATCTTCCTCGACAACCTCGGCCGGTTCTGCGACGGCCGGCCGCTGCGGAACGTGGTGGACAAGCGGCTGGGCTATGCGCCCGACTGGGCGGTCGATCGAAGGTGACGCTGCCGCCGGCCGGACCACCGTCGGGGTCCGTCCGTGCCGTCGAAGCGCTTCTCCAGCACGGAGAAGGACGGGCCGCCCGGAACGCGTGAATGCACCTCCATGTCCGTGTCCGCGAACCCCACCTTCCGGTAGAACCCGCGGGCCGGAGGATCCGGCAGCACGCGCAGGGCGGCCCAGCCGTACCGGCGCGCCAGCGAGAAGACGTGCTCGCATGCGAGGCGTCCGATGCCCCGGCCGAGACGATCGGGGCGTACCCACAGGTGGTCGAGCAGGTGCTCGCCGCCCTCCTCTGCGACGGCGAAGAAGCACACCACGGTCTTGCTCTCGTCGACGATCTCGAAGCAGAGATGCCCCGCGAGATACGACTCGTCGATCATCAGGAGGGGCAGCGCAGCCTCGAGGTACGCCGCCGGGTAGTCCCAGTGCGCCTTCGAGGCGGCGATGACGCGGTTGATCTCCGCCAGGTTCGCCTCACGCGCCCGCCGCACTCTGCACCACGTCGCCGGAGGCCCCGAGGGGTCCGCCATCGATTGGACATCTGCCATGCCACGGGGCGTCTCGCCACCCGGCACATTTTGATTGACAGTGAGCGGTCAGGTGCGCTCGACTCACCGGATGCGCCGCATCGCTCTCGCCGTCTCCGTCCCGGTCGCACTGCTGATCGCCGCCACGGCTGCCCACGCCACGTTCCCGTACCCGCCGCCGCCGCCGGGAACCGCGCCGCAGGACTACGCCGCCTACCTGCGCCTGCCGTCCGTGTCACCACCGGTCCGTCCCGTCGACTTCACCGGCGGCACCGAGTGGAAGCTCACCAGCGATCCCACCGGCGATCCCACGATCGATTCCAGCCCCGCGGAGCTGTTCGGCGTCCGCGGCATGAGCGTGGACCTCGCCTGGCAGGTGACGACCGGCCGGCCCGACGTGCTGATCGCCGTCCTCGACTCCGGCATCAGGTGGGACGACGTCGGCGCGATGCACGACCTCGCTCGCAAGGTGCACATCAACCGCGGCGAGCTCCCCCTGCCGCGCGACGCCGCCGGGCACACCAAGCCGGAGTCGTCGGCCGCTGGCGCCTTCCTGAATCCCGATCCCTACGATCTGAACGACGACGGCGTGTTCGACGTCTCCGACTACGCGAACGACGCGCGTGTTCACGACCTGAACGGCAACGGGCTCCTCGACCCGCAGGATCTGATCCGGACGTTCAGCGACGGGACCGACGGCGACGGGAACGGGTACGTCGACGACATCGCGGGCTGGAACTTCCTCGACAACGACAACGACCCCTTCGACGAGGTCTCGTACGGCCACGGCACGGGCGAGGCGGAGGACTCGACGGCGGAGGCCGACAACGGCAATGCGCTCGGCACCTGCCCGAACTGCCGGGTGATGCCGGTCCGCGTCGGCGACAGCTTCATCGCCGACTCGAACCTCTTCGCGCAGGGCGTGGTGTTCGCCGTCGACAGCGGCGCGCACATCGTGCAGGAGGCGCTCGGCGCCGTGAACAATACCTCCTTCGCGCACGCGGCCATCGAGTACGCCTGGAGCAACGACGTGCCGGTCATCGCGTCCGCGGCCGACGAGGAGAGCTTCCACCACAACGTGCCGTCGGCGAGCCGCCACACGATCACCGTGAACTCGGTGACCCGCTTCGCCGAGCAATCGGGCTTCCTGATGAGCCCGCAGTCGTATCTCTACCTGAACGGCTGCACGAACTACGGCGGCAACATCGCCGTGGCGATCGAGTCGTCCTCCTGCTCGTCGGAGGCCACCGGGCGCGGCTCGGGGATCGCCGGGCTGCTGATCTCGGCGGCCCTCGACCGCGTGGACGCCGGCACGCTCCAGCCTCGCCGGATCGATCCGACGGGCGCCATCCATCCGCTGTCGGCCGACGAGGTCGCGCAGCTCCTCACCATGACCGCGGACGACATCGACTTCAGCAGCAGCGACCGCAGCGTGTCGTTCATCCTCTCGAGCTTCGGCATCCAGTCCCGGCGCTACGCCTCGCAGCCCGGATGGGACGAGTACTTCGGCTACGGCCGCGCCAACGCCCACCAGGGCGTACTCGCCGTGGCGGGCGACGCCGTGCCGCCCGAGGCCGATCTCCTCGAACCGGACTGGTGGGAGACCCTCGACCCGGTGCGCACGCCGGTGGTGACCGTCATGGGCGCTGCGGCCGCGACGCGCGCCGCCAGCTACGGCTGGGAGCTGTCGGCGGGCTGCGGCGTGCAACCGAGCGAGGACAGCTTCGCGCCGATCGCGTCCGCCAGCGGCATCACCGCACCGCTCGGTCCCGGCACGCTGGCGCAGTGGTCGATCGGTGACACGGCACTTCGCTGCGCGATCGACGTCGACGGCGTCGCGCACACCGCACCGAGCGGCACCGCGTCGCCCGACGACACGCCCGACATGTTCACCGTCACCCTGCGCCTCCGCGTCACCGACGATGCCGGGCGGCGCGGAGAGGCGCGGCGCACGCTCTACCTGCATCACGATCCCGACCTGCGTCGCGGCTTCCCGCTCGCGATCGGCGGCAGCGGCGAGCCGTCGCCGTTCTTCGTCCGCCTGCGCGGCAAGGCGCCGCGCAGCGGACAGCGCAACGTCGGCCAGCAGCAGCTGATCGTTCCCACCTCCGACGGCCTCATCCTCGCGCTGCGCTCCGACGGCCACGCGCTGCCCGGCTGGCCCGCGCACACCGATCCGCTGCCGCTCCACACCGGCTCGCGCGCGTTCAGCAGCGGCGCGCTCCCGACGACGTTCTACGAATCGGTCGGCGGTGGCGTCGCGGCGGGCGACCTGGACGGCGACCGGCGCACGGAGATCGTGGCGGGCACCCTGGCCGGCAAGCTCTACGTGTGGGAGCACGACGGCACGCGGCGGAGCGGGTTCCCGGTGCGGACCGATCCGCGCTTCTCCGCCCGCAGCGCGCGCGACCGCTTCAACCGGCTGCAGCCGGGTCTGCTCGCGGCGCCCGTGCTCGCCGACCTCGACGGCGACGGCGCGCTCGAGATCGTCTCGGCCGCCATGGACCGCCACGTCTACGTGTGGCGCGCGGACGGCAGCCAGCAGCCCGGCTGGCCGGTGCTGGTCGTCGATCGGACGCAGATGGCGTCGATCGATCCGGTGAGCAACCACGTGGTGCCGAACGTGGTCGGCGGTCAGCCCGTGGCGCTCCAGGGCACCAAGCTGGTCTCCACGCCGGCGGTGGGCGCGCTGCGTGGTGACGGCAAGCTCGTCGTGGTCGTGGGGAGCAACGAGGAGTACCGCGAGGCGTCGAACTTCTCGTCGGAAGGCAACTCGTCGATCGAGACGTTCCAGTCGCTCGGCCTCCTCGACAAGGCCAACGGCCGCCTGCACGCGATCCCGGCGCGCGGCAACCTCGACCCCGACGTCGCGGGGAACCCCTCGGGACCGGAGCTGCCGGGATGGCCGGTGCGGATCGGCGTACTCGCCGCCGAGCTGCTGCCGTGGATCGAGGGAGTTCCCGGCTCGCCGGTCCTGGCCGACGTCGACGGCGACGGCCAGCTCGAGGTCGGCATCTTCGGCGTCGTCGGGCCGGCGTACGTGCTGCGCGCGGACGGGACGTCCTTCTACGGCACGGGAGCCGACGGCTTGCCACGCACGCTACCGACGGACCGCGCGACCTTCGGTCCAGGCACCATCACCACGGATGGACCGTCGGTTCCGGGGCTCGGCGGTGGCAGCTTCGCGCCCGTCGGACCCGGCGGCGCTCTCGTGTACGTGGCGCCGGGCGCGGGATTCGGCCGTCTGGCGGACACCAACGTCCCCGCGCAGCAGCTCCCGCACGACACCCACCTCGACGCGTGGAACGCACGCACCGGCCAGTTCCTGCCCGCCTTCCCTCGCCTGCTCGACGACCTCGTCTTCTTCGGCAGCGCGGCGATCGCGGACGTGAACGGCGACGGCCAGGCCGAGCTGCTGGCCGGCAGCGGCGGCTACCTGGTGCACGCGATGGATGCGACGACGGGCGCCGAGGCTTCGGGCTGGCCCAAGTTCACCGGCGGCTGGATCATCGCGACGCCGGCGGTCGGGCGGCTCGGCACCCGTCCGACGGTGGTGGTTCCCACCCGCGAGGGGAAGCTGTGGGCCTGGCGGGTGCGCAGCGATCGCGATGCGAGCTTCTGGCCGCAGGCCAGGCACGACCCGACGAATCGCGGGCTCTTCACGCCGCACTGACCGGACGGCGTGATGGCGTACGCGGACGCGCTGGCGTCGTACGAGCGCTTCGACTTCGACGACGGACGCTGGACGCGTCCCGTCTTCCGGCGCGGCAGCGGGCCGGCCGTGATCGTCATCCACGAGATGCCGGGGCTGCATCCGCTGGTGGTGCGCTTCGCCGATCGGGTGGCCGCCGCCGGCATGACGGTCTACATGCCGAGCCTGTTCGGCGAGCCGGGCCGCCCGGTCTCGGTCCCCTACGTCCTCGGCGAGATCGCGAAGGCGATCTGCATCCGTCGCGAGTTCTCCATCTGGGCCGCCAACCGGTCGAGCCCGATCGTCGACTGGCTGCGGGCGCTCGCGCGGAAGGCGCACGCGGAGTGCGGGGGGCGCGGAGTCGGCGCCGTCGGCATGTGCTTCACGGGCGGATTCGCCCTCGCGATGATGACCGAGCCCGCCGTCGTGGCTCCCGTCCTGTCGCAGCCCTCGCTCCCCTTCCCCGTCTCCGCCGATCGGCGGGCCGCCCTCGGCGTGTCGCCGGACGAGATCGCCTGCGCCGGGCGGCGCTTCGAGGCGGAGGACCTCTCCATGATCGGGCTGCGCTTCTTCGGTGACCGCGCCGTTCCCGACGCACGCTTCGAGACGTATCGCCGGACGTTCGGCGAGCGCTTCGAGGCCATCGAGATCCGCCCCGAGGATGCGCAGCCGGGGACGGGCGCGTCGCCGCACTCCGTGCTCACCATTCACCTGCGCGACGACGACCCGGACGGCCCCACCAAGCGTGCCGAGACACGCGTGATCGAGTTCTTCCGCCAGCGCGTGGGCGCGTGACGCGCGCGCTCGCTGCCGCGGAGTACTGCTATCTCACGACGACCGGGCGGCGGTCTGGCCGGCCGCACCGGATCGAGATCTGGTTCGCGGCCGCCGCGGGCGGCCGGGATTCGATCTACCTTCTCGCCGGGGGTCGGGCGCGCGCGGACTGGGTGCAGAATCTGCGGGTACATCCGGCGGTGCGCGTGGAGATCCTCGATCGCGCGTTCGCGGGAACCGCGCGCGTCGTCGAGGGCCTCGCCGAGGAGCCCGACGCCCGCCGGCTGGTGTACGAGAAGTATCGCACCCGCGACGAGCTCGAGGCGTGGCGGGACCAGGCGTTGCCGGTCGCCATCGATCTGCTCGCGGAGCGCCGCCGACCCGTTGCCCTGCGACGAGGCCGGCGCTAACGTCGACGGCGTCGAGCGAGCCATCTGCGAGGAGGAGCCTGATGCCAAAGAAGGTACGACCGATCCCGAAGGGCCGTCACACCGTCACCGCGTCTCTGACCCAGGACGATGCCGCGAAGACGATCGACTTCTGCAAGAAGGCCTTCGGCGCGAAGGTGCTCATGCGCATGGAGGGGCCGAGCAAGAAGATCATGCATGCCGAGATCCTGATCGGTGACTCCATCGTCATGTTGAACGACGTCATGCAGGAGCCCGCTCACCCCGCGGGACTGTTCCTCTACGTGCCCGACGTCGACAAGACGTTCGCGAAGGCGGTCAAAGCGGGCGCCGCGGTCGCGATGCCTGTCCAGGACATGTTCTGGGGCGATCGCTTCGGGAGCCTGACGGATCCGTCGGGAAACCGGTGGGGAATCGCCACGCACCGCGAGGACGTGTCGCCGAAGGAGATGAAGAAGCGCGCCGCGAGCGCGTTCTCGGGCGGCGGCTCGTGACCGCGAGCTGATCAGGCCGCGATCGCGCCGGCGTGCGGAGCGCCCGCCGATTGGGGCATTGACATCTCGCCCGAGTCGCGCGATTTGCGCGGTATGGCGTTCCGCTGGGCGCGACGGGGGGTCGCGCTGGCGCTTCTCGTCGCCGCCGCGAGTGGCGCCTCCGCGCAGGTCCAGCCTGCGGCGCCTCCGAACGGCCAGGCCGCCGGTGGACAGGCGCACCAGCTCGGGAGACCATTCACGCGCCAGGTGCCGCCCCCACCCGCCCACAAGTCGCCCCGAGTCTATGTCTCGGTGGTCTCTCCGCAGCAGCAGCCGTCGAACGTGTTCCAGCACATCGGGCAGCGCGGGCAGTCGAATGGACGCAGCGCCGGTGGCATGGGCGGCACGGGTAACGGCGGCGGTATGGGTAACGGCGGCGGCATGGGCACCGGCGGTGGTATGGGCTCCGGGTTCCCCTCTCGCTGAGCCGGAACCGCGACCCGACGAAACGCGGCGCTCGACTGCGAGCACACGACCGGCCGCGCGGTCGTTGACCTCACCCGCCACACCGGACTACCAGCGACCTGGCATGAGGGCGCCGCTCCTCGCTCCGCCGGAGCACCGGCTCGAGTACCCCAACGTCACGGTCGGTGCGCAGCTCGATCGCGACCAGGTGCTGCACGCGGACGCCGTCGTGGTCGGCACCGGGGCCGGAGGCGCCACCGCCGCGGCCCGGCTGCGCGACGCCGGGCTCGACGTCCTCATGCTGGAGGAAGGCGAGCTCCACCGCACGGAGACCTTCACCACGGATCCGTCGACGATGATCCGCCGCCTCTACCGCGACGCGGGCACGACGATGATCCTCGGCAATCCGCCGATCATCTTCGCGGAGGGCCGGTGCGTGGGCGGCTCGACGGTGATCAACGGCGGCATGACCTGGCGCACGCCGGAGCCGGTGCTGGCACGCTGGCAGAACGACCTCGGTCTGGCGGGACTCGGGCCGCGCGCCATGGAGCCGTACTTCGAGACGGCCGAACGCATCCTGCACGCGGAGCCGAACCACGAGGACACCTTCGGGCAGAACACGCACCTCTTCGTGCGCGGCGCGGAAGCGCTCGGCTGGCCGCTGGCACGTGCGCCGCGCAACATGCGGCGCTGCGTCGGGCTCAACAACTGCGCGCTGGGCTGTCCGACGGGCGCCAAGCAGGCCATGCACGTGACGGAGGTGCCGCGGGCCCTCGCGGCCGGCGCGGCGATGCTGACCGGCGCGCGCGTCGACCGCGTGATGTGGCAGGGCCTGCGCGCCGTCGGCGTGCGCGGCCGTCTGGTCGGTGACGATGGCCGCCCGCGCGCGCGCTTCGAGGTGCGCGCCCCGCTGGTGGTGCTGGCCGCGGGCGCACGGCAGACGCCGGGCATCCTGCGGCGCAGCCGCTTGCTCGCGCGGGCCATCGGGCGCGGCCTGCACACGCATCCCAACGCCAAGTGCGTCGGCATCTTCGACGAGCGCATCGACCCCTGGATCGGCACGCACCAGGCGTTCCACATCCATCACTTCCTGGGCGAGGGTATCCTGATCGGGTACGCCGCGGTTCCGCCGGGCCTGCTGGCCGCGGCGCTGCCCGGTCTCGGCGCGGAGAACGCCGAGCAGATGGCGCGCTACAATCACATGCTCACGGCGGCGACCCTGGTCGACGACCACACCGAGGGGCGCGTCGTGATGGGCCTCGACCGCCAGCCCTACATGATGCAGACGCTCGACGACGCCGACCTCGAGCGCCTGCATCGCGGCGTGGCGCTCACCGCCGAGCTGCTGTTCGCCGCCGGCGCGCGGCGCGTGCTGCTGCCGTTCGCCGACCTGCCCGCGCTCGACGGGCCGCACGAGCTGTCGCGCATCGCGGCGCGCCCGCGCGTTCGCCACACGATCGAGCTGATGACGGTCCACATCATGGGAACGGCCCGCATGGCGACCGATCCCGCGCGCGGCGCCACCGACGCGACGGGCGCGGTCCACGGCGTGCGCGGCCTCGTCGTCGCCGACGCCAGCGTGCTGCCGTCGTCGATCGGCGTCAATCCGCAGGAGACGATCGTCGCCGTCACCCTGCGCAACGCGGAGCGGTGGCTCGATGCGCGCTGACGGCACGCCGATTCCCTCGCTGCATCCGCTGCGGCGGATCATGCCGTTCATCATGCCGGCGCGGAACGGCGCGTTCGTGCTGTTCGAGCAGGACATCCCCACCGCGCCGCTCCACGCCGTCCTCGAGCGCCTGAACACGGGACGCGCGGACGACCGGCGCGTCACGTTCTTCCACTGCGTGCTGCGCGCGATCGGCGTCGCGCTCACGGAGTTCCCGCGCGTCAACCGGTTCGTGGCGGGCAGCCGGCTCTACGACCGTCGCGGCATCTGGCTCGCGTTCAGCGCCAAGCAGCGGATGCACCGCGACGCGCCCATCTTCACCGCCAAGATCGACTACCGTCACGACGAGCCGCTGCCGGCGATGGTCGACCGCCTGCTCGCCGTCCTGGGCGAGGGGCGCTCCGGCCGGGAGACGGCCGCGGACCGCGAGGTGAAGACCTTCCTCCGACTGCCCGGGCCGCTGCTGCGGCTCGCGGTGCGCGCGCAGCGCGTGCTCGACGGCTGGAACCTGCTGCCGACCGCGCTCATCAAGGACGATCCTCTCTACGCATCCGCGTTCGTCGCGAACCTCGGGAGCGTCGGCCTCGACGCCGCGTTCCACCATCTCTACGACTACGGCACCATCCCCGTGTTCGTGACCATGGGCCGCGTGCACCGTACGCCCCTCGTGCACGACGACGGCAGCGTCGGCAGCCACGAGGTGTTCACCCTGCGCTACACCTACGACGAGCGAGTGGAGGACGGCTTCTACGCCGCGCGCGCGCTCGAGCGGCTCGCCGCGTGCCTGGCGAACCCGGACGAGCTCACCGCCGGCGCGGCGTGACCGTGCTGCCCGAGCGCTCGCGCATGACGTCGGCCGTCGCCCTGGCATCTCCCAGCGCCCCACGCTCGAGGGCCGACGCGAACTGCTCCGCCATGGCGCGCAGCATGGGTGCCTCGGCGGCATCGCTCTCGGAGGCGAGCTCCGCGAGACGGCGCATCGCCTGCATGATGCCCTGGATCGCTCGCCCCGGATCGCCCCGGTCGCGCGCCGCCAGGCCTTCCCGGATGAGCGCCTCGAGCCCGTCGACGCCCGCCGCGGCGCGCGGCCCGAGGATCACCTTCAGCTCGCCGATCCGCAGGAAGAACGCCTCGAGCGCCTCGGGAAACTCGATCAGGTGCGAGTGCGGCGCTCCGGGGTGCCGATCGTCTCGACGTTCCTCGTCGGCCATCGACGAGGCACGCTAGCCGCCGCCCTCGCGACACGCAAGGAGGATCGCGCATGCTCTTCGTCATCATCGGCTACGATTCGCCCGACGGTCCGCAGAAGCGGCCGACGGTCCGCCCCGCGCACCTCGAGCACCTGCGTCCACTCTCCGAGGCCGGCCGCGTCAAGCTGGCCGGTCCGTTCCTCGACCGTACGGGGAGCCTCATCGTCGTCGAGGCGGACTCGCTCGCCGACGTCTGGGCGCTCGCGGCGCGCGACCCGTACGTCACCGAGGGTGTCTTCAACCGCGTCGAGGTGAAGCCCTTCCAGCAGGTGTTCCCGTAACGCCTGCTGATCATCGCCTTGGAGCGCGCGGTTCGTAGCCGGCATCACAGACGACAAAAGTACTAGCTACTCGTGTCATCGCTCGGTCGTGCGTCGGTGCACGGCGACCGACACCGAACCGGGCCAGCTCGGCCGGCACGGGGGTTGCTGCCGATGACAGGCCGGGGGGGCGATGGTACCGGCACGCCGATCAAAGGATCACCTCACGTTCGGCGCGGTGACGGCGAGGGCAGTGCTCGTGGCGGCACTCGTTGCGGACCCGCTTCGCGCCCTGTCGGCGCCGATGGTGGTGCGCGACGGCATTGCGCCGACGTCACTCACACCCATCAGCCAGCGGCTCTTCTTCGCGGCCTCCGATGCGGTGACCGGCACCGAGCTGTGGACGAGCGACGGCACGTCCGCGGGAACCAGGGTGCTGAGGGACATCAATCCGGGTGCGGCAAGTTCGTGGCCAACCCAGCTGCGGAACGTCGAGGGCACGCTGTACTTCGTGGCGGACGACGGGACGACGGGCCCCGAGCTCTGGACGAGCGATGGCACGTCGGACGGCACGCGCCTGGTACGGGACATCCGGCCCGGCCCCTCGGGCAGCAGCCCGGCCCTCTTCGCGATCCTCCGCGGAACGCTCTACTTCACGGCCGACGACGGGACGAACGGCACCGAGCTCTGGAAGACCGATGGGACGCCCGAGACGACGGCGCTGGTGAAGGACGTGACGCCCGGCCCGACGGGCACGCGATTCGCCGGGCTCGTGAGCACCGGGGAGCGCCTCTTCTTCGGCGCCGATGACGGCTCCGGTCTGCGGCTCTGGCGCAGCGACGGGACCGGCGATGGCACGACGCCCGTGGTGCCCGGACCAGGCGGTCCCCTCCTCGCAGACACCCCCGAGCTGCGGGTCCTCGGCGACTCCGTCTTCTTCTCCGCGGCGACGCTGGAGACCGGGTTCGAGCTCTGGCGGAGCGAGGGCTCCGCCGGCGGCGCCATCCTGGTCGACGACATTGCCCCAGACGCAGCCTCGTCCGGACCGAGCAACCTTCGCGTGGCGAACGGCACCCTGTACTTCCAGGCTTTCCGAGAGGATGTCGGGCGTGAGCTGTGGCGCAGCGACGGGATGCCCGGGCACGCCACTCTCGTGAAGGACATCCTTCCGGGAACGGATCCCTCGCTGCCGCGCCGCCTCCGCGGCGCCGGCAACGCGCTCTACTTCACCGCCGACGATGCGAGCGGGTGGCAGCTCTGGAGGACGGATGGTAGTGCGGCGAACACCGTCCGTGTCACGGACATCGCCGGGACGGGGAGATGGCCGGGCGGCGATCCCCGCAATGTCGTCGACCTGAGGGGCACGCTCTACTTCACGGCCAATGACGCGGACGTGGGGCGCACGCTCTGGCGCACCGACGGCACGCCGGGCGACGCCGTGCTCGTGACCGACGTCGACATGAAGAAGGTGGCACGTCCGGCGGAGCTGGTTCCTCTCAAGAGGTCGCTCTTCTTCAGCGCGCCGACCTCGGGCGTCGAGGGAGCGCTCTGGGCCCTCACTCCCTGCGGCGACCGCTTCCACGACCCCGGCGAGGAGTGTGACCTCGGTCCCCAGAACGGAGCGCCGGGCGGCGTCTGCGACGACCACTGCCGGCTCACCGGGGTGACGACCACCACGACGAGCACCACCACCACGACGCGTGCGACCACGAGCTCGACCAGCACGACGACCAGCTCCAGCACCAGCAGCACGACGGGCAGGCCGATGACCACGACAATTCCCTCTCCGACGACGACCACCATGCCGTCCGCCTGTGCTGTTGCCTCCGACTGTGACGACGGCGATCCCTGCACTCGCGATCGCTGCGACGGCGATACCTGCCGGCACGACGCGATGGCGGGCGTGGAATCCGTCCGCTGCGCCTTCGCGGTGTCCGGGTTGAGACCGCTCGTATGCGAGGGGCAACGCCTGCCCGCAGGCGTGGCGCACCCCATCGACGGCGCCGATCGACTGGTCGAGGGCGCGGACGGATCGCGCAAAGGCCGCCGGCGCGTGCGGAAGGCGCTGCCGCGTCTCGAGAAGGCTCAGGCGCGGCTGGCACGCCTGCGGCGCCCGACGGAGTGCACCCGGGCGCTCGCCGCCGCGGTTGCCGACGCCATCCGGCGTGTCGAGACGTTCGTCGGCTCTTGAAAATGACGATCCACCGACGTCTGGAGGTCCTTGCGATGATGCCACGCTGGGAACGCGTCCTACTCTGCATGGCCGTCGTCTTCACCGCAGGCGTGCTCGCGGTTCCGGCGAGCGCCAAGCGACGCCGCCCGCCAACCTGCCCCGGCGGACGCTTCGAATCCTCCGCGCCGGTCCTCGCCGACCCCCTGGCGAAGGACACCGCGGTCATCCTCGCCGGAACCCATGTGTCGATCAGCGACGGGTGCAACCCCGTCATCGGCAGGCTTGCCTACCGCGCGCAGGGCACGATGGTGATTGCCACGTGGAAGGCCTGCGATCAGCTCGCCGGTCCCGTCAGACTGCGCGCGAAGATCGACCCGGACACATGCAATGTGATGACCGGCAAGGTGACGGCCAAGAAGTCGAAGTTCCACCGGACCTTCTCCGCGCACCGCGCGGTGATCGGGCCGAAAGGTGGCCCCACTGGCGGCGGCGGCCCCGGCGGCGGCAACCCGCCCGGCGGGGACGCGCCCGGCGGCAACCCGCCCGGTGGCAACCGCCCGCGGTGGCAACACCCCCGGTGGCAACACCCCCGGTGGTGGCGAGCCGCCCATCGATCCGAACGAAGACACGTTCCAGGTGATCCAGGAGCGCGTCTTCAGCGGCCACGGCTGCAACGTCGCTGCTTGCCACGCCAGGGACTGGGCCGGTCACCTCGATCTGCGCCCCGGGGTCGCCTACCCGGCGCTCGTCGACGTCCTTGCCGAGAACGACGTCGCGCGACAGGCGGGTAAGAAGCGCGTCCGGCCCGGCGACGCGACGAACAGCTTCCTCTCCCAGAAGCTTCACGGCTCGCTCGCCCAAGGTGAGGGCGGCAAGATGCCGGCGACCGGTCCGCCGCTTTCCCGGCTGGAGCTCGACCTGATCGATGCATGGATCAACGCCGGCGCGCCGCCGACGGGCAAGATCGGCAACGTCCCGGTTCCGCCCACCGAGGCCTACGTGCCGACGACACCCGCGCCTCCACCTCCGGGCGGCTATCAGATCATGCTCCCGGGTCCGACCCTCCAGCCGGACGAGGAGCAGGAGGGCTGCTACTGGATCCCGGCGCCCAACCCGACCGACATGGCGATCGACCACTGGGAGATCTGGCTCAACCCTGGCACGCACCATTTCCTGGTGTCGCCGTGGCAGGCGGCGGGTGCGCCGGTGGTGGACCAGTGGCAGGTGAACAACTTCGGCTGCTTCAACGGCGGCGGCAGCCTCGGCAACGCCCTCGCGGGGGCACCGTATGCGCCGTACTTCGTCACCGGCTATCCGCCGGGCGTGGCGGTCGTGCTGAAGGCGGGCACCTTCCTGGGTCTCAACGCGCACTACCACAACTACTGGAACGTCCCGATCGACGTGAAGGTGTGGATCAACATCTTCCCGTATCAGGGCACGCCCGAGCACATCTCCCAGGCGCTCACCGCGCTCGACGCACTCTACTCGATCAGCGTGCCGCCCTTCACGCAGAAGGTCCAGCACGGGCACTACGTGAACACGTCGGGGCAGCCGCAGAACATCTATGGAATCGGCGGTCACATGCACAAGCGCGGCCTGCGGTTCCGGGCGTTCGCGTCGGACGGCACCGAGATCTTCGAGGACTACGATTGGTCCCACCCGAATCCTCGCGGCTTCGACCCACCGATGGTCCTCCAGCCGAACGACTACATCGACTACGACTGCCTGCACGACAACGGGGTCGAACGGCCGGTCAGGCTCGATGCGAACGGCAATCCGACCACGCTGAGATTCGGCGTGACGACCGATGACGAGATGTGCATCCTGACGGGGGCATACTACTCGGACTGAGCGCGCGGGGGCGTGAGCCGCGGGAGGAACGCCGCGGGTCCGGGTGGCATCGTCGGCGCTCCGTGTTAGAGGAGACCGAGCATGGGTCCCTCTTCCGACGAGCGTGCGCTGCTGTCCGGCCGCCGAGCCCGCATCCTCGAGGCCATGGGCGAGGGCGTGATGCTGCTCCCGGCTGCCACCGAGCTCATCCGGTCGGGCGACACCCACTTCCCGTTCCGCCAGGACAGCGATTTCGGCTACGTGACGGGATTCCCGGAGCCCGAGGCGATCGCGGTGCTGGCGGTCGGCGCCGCGAACCCGTTCGCGCTCTTCCTGCGTCCACGCGACCCGGAGCAGGCGGTGTGGGTCGGGCCGCGCGCGGGCGTCGAGGGGGCGGTCGCCGACTACGACGCGGACGTCGCGCATCCGCTCCAGGAGCTGGAGAAGGAGCTGCCCGCGTGGCTCGTCAAGGCGAACCAGGTCTTCCTGCCGTTCGGGCGCGACGACGCGCTCACGCGCCGCCTCCTTGCCCTGATTCGCTGGGCCAACGGGCAGCGGCCGCGCACGGGACGCGGCCCCACCGTGCTGCGTGACGCGGGCGAGATCCTGCACGAGCTTCGCCTGACGAAGGGGCCGGCCGAGATCGCGCGCCTCCGCGAGACGATCGCGATCGCCGCCGAGGCGCATCGCGAGGCGATGCGCACGGTGCGGCCCGGCATGCACGAGTACGAGGTCGAGGCGCTGATCGACGGCATCTTCCGCCGCCGCGGCGCATCGGGACCGGCGTATCCGTCCATCGTCGCCAGCGGCGCGAACGCCACGATCCTGCACTACACCGCGAACGACCGTCCGCTCGGCGCCGACGAGCTGCTGCTCATCGACGCCGGATCCGAGCGCGCGGGCTACTGCGCCGACGTGACCCGGACGTTCCCGACCGGCAGCCGCTTCACCCCGGCCCAGCGCGACCTGTACGGGGCCGTGCTCGCGGCCCAGCTCGCCGTCATCGGCGCCGCGCGCCCCGGAGCCACGCTCGACGCCCTCCACGTCACCGCCACGCGCGTGCTCTCCGAGGCGTTGATCGCGATCGGGCTGCTCGAGGGCTCGGTCGACGAGGTGGTCGAGCACGAGAAGTACAAGCGCTTCTACATGCACCGCACCAGCCACTGGCTCGGCCGCGACGTCCACGACGTCGGGCAGTACAAGATCGGCGACACGCCGCGCGCGCTCGAGCCGGGCATGGTCTTCACGGTCGAGCCGGGTCTCTACGTCCCGGCAGACGCCGACGACGTCGCGCCGCCCTACCGCGGCATCGGCATCCGCATCGAGGACGACGTGCTGGTGACGCCGGGCGGCGTCGAGGTGCTGTCGGCCGCCGTGCCGAAGCAGGTCGAGGAGATCGAAGCCCTGCGCGCCGCAGCGCAGGCCTGAGGAGGAGTCGCCCGCATGGATCTGGCCACCGCCGATCATCTGCTCACCACGACGCGCTCGGTGCGCAAGCGTCTGGACTTCGCGAAGCCGGTCGACCTGGCCGTGGTCGGACGGTGTCTCGAGATCGCGTTCCAGGCGCCCACCGGATCGAACGCCCAGGGCTGGAGCTTCGTCGTCGTCACCGATGCCGACAAGCGCCGCGGTCTCGCCGACCTCTACCGCAAGGCGTTCGAGCTGTACGCGAGCAACCCCGACATGCGGCCCACGTTCGGCGACGACGATCTGCGCATGCAGCAGCTGCCGCGGGTGGTCGACTCGGCCATGTACCTCGCCGAGCACATGCACGAGGCGCCGGTGCTGGTGATCCCGTGCATCGAGGGACGGATCGAGAACGCCGGCACGCTGGCGCAGGCATCCGTCTACGGCTCCATCCTCCCGGCGGCGTGGTCGTTCATGCTCGCGCTCCGCACGCGCGGGCTGGCCACGGCGTGGACCACGCTCCACATCATGTTCGAGCAGGACGCGGCGAAGCTCCTCGGCATCCCGGAGCACGTGACCCAGACCGCTCTCTTCCCGGTGGCGCACCACACGGGCACCGACTTCAAGCCCGCCAAGCGCATCCCGTCGGCGCAGCTCGTGCACTGGAACGCGTGGGGGACGCACCGGGCCTGACGTGAGCGTCCGCTTCGCGCTGCCGCCCGACCACCCGCACGTGGCGGTGGTCACGATCGACCGTCCGGAGGCGGCGAACGCGCTCGATCCGCCGACGCTGCGCGATCTCGCCGCGGCGTGGCGGCGCATCGCCGGCGACCCGGACATCCGCTGCGCCGTCCTTACCGGAGCGGGCGAGCGCGTCTTCTGCGCCGGCATGGACATGAAGACGACCATCCCGGCGGCGCAGCGCCTGGCGCGCGGCGAGCACCTCGACGACGAAACGTTCGCCGGGTTGCGCGACGTCGCGACCGCCATCCTCGTCGACCTCGAGCTCGGCGTGCCGCTGGTGTGCGCGATCAACGGCCACGCGCGCGCCGGTGGCTTCGACCTGATGCTCGCGTCGGACGTCCGCTACGCCGTGCCGCAGGCGACCTTCGCCCTCGAGGAGGTCGCGCTCGGGCTCTATCCGACCGGGCACGCGACGGTCCTCCTGCCCAGGCAGATCCCCTGGGTACACGCCCAGGCGCTGCTGCTGTCGGCGCGGCCGATCGACGCCGAGCAGGCGCGCGCGATCGGCCTCGTGAATGCCATCGTGCTGCCCGACGACCTGATGGCGACCGCGCTCGACACCGCCGACGCCATCGCCTCGAACGCGCCGCTGGCCGTGCGCACGACGTGGCGCGGGGTGCGCGAGCTGCTGCATCTGCCGCTCGTGGATGCCTATCGCCGCCAGGAGGAGATCGGCCGCCCGCTCCGGCGCACGGACGACGCGCGCGAGGCGCAGCGCGCCTTCGTCGAGAAGCGCCGGCCACGCTGGACCGGCCGCTGACATGAGCGGCCTGCTCGCCGTCGTCTTCGACATGGACGGCGTCCTCCTCGACACCGAGCGCCTCTACACCGAGGCGACGCAGCAGATCGTCGGACGCTTCGGCAAGACGTTCGACTGGTCGGTGAAGGGCAACATGATCGGCCGCCCTGCCGTCGACTCGGCACGCTACCTGGTCGAGGCGCTCGACCTCCCGATCAGCGCCGACGACTACCTGCGTGAGCGCGAGGTCCTGTTCCGCACCCTGATGCCGACCGCGGAGGCGATGCCCGGCGCGCGCGAGCTCACCGCCGCACTGCACGATCGCCGCGTGCCGGTGGCGGTGGCCACCAGCTCCGCACGTCCGGTGTACGAGCTGAAGACGACGCACCACCGCGCCTGGTTCGCCCGGTTCGACGTCGTCGTCACCGGCGACGACCCGCGCGTCGCGCGCGGCAAGCCGGCTCCGGACATCTACCTGCTCGCAGCGCGTGAGCTCGGGATCGAGCCGGCGCGCTGCGTGGCCGTCGAGGACGCCCCTGCCGGCGTCGACGCCGCGCGCGCCGCCGGCATGCGGGTGATCGCCGTTCCCGACCCGGCGCTCGGCCGTGTCCGCGTCGCGCACGCCGACCTCGTGCTCGAGACGCTCGCCGGGGTGCGGCCCGAGGACCTCGGCCTCACCGCGGTCACGTCATCCGGCGGCTCCGGCGCGTAGCCACGGCACGGACCGTGCCGTGGCGTGTCATGCGAGACGCGCGGAGCGGACGTCGTGCAGCCGCCCGCACGGGACTCGCGGCCCGGGAGCTGGTAGAGCACGCCCGTGCGGCGCTGGCTCCCCGTCGTGGCCGTCGCGGGTCTCCTCGTCACCGTTGCGCTCGCGTACTGGCAGCGCCGGATGGTGGGGGGCGTGACGGTTCCGCACGTCATCCCGCGCTGGTCGGCCGATCTGTACGAGCAATACCTCCCCACCTGGACGTACGCGTATCGGGGATCCCGGCTCGTGCCGGCGTGGAATCCATACCAGCTCGCCGGCGTGCCGTTCCTCGCGACCTTCGGCGTCGGCGGTCTCCTGTATCCGGCCAGCTTCCTGGCAACGGTCGTCGGCGTGCCGCTCGCGATGGGCTATGCCTGTGCCGCGCATCTCGCCCTGGCGGGCGTGCTCACCCTGGGGTGCGGCCTGGCGCTCGGGCTGTCGTTGCCGGCCGCGACACTCGGCGCGGCCGGATTCATGCTCGACACCACTTTCCTCGCGGAGCGCATTCATCCGTCCTATCTCTTCGGGCTTGCGTGGATCCCCGCCGTGTTCCTGCTCGCCGGCCGGGCGGTCGCCGCACCGCGGGCATGGACGGGTGTGCTCCTCGGGGTCGTGATCGCCCTGCAGGTCCTGACCTACCCGCAGCTCGCGTGCTTCGTCGGATACGCGCTGCTCCTGCTCCTGTTGGCCCGCCTGCTGATCGTTCGGCCACGCCCGCCGTACCCGAGACGGTTGGCGGTCACGGCCGTGGCGGCAATCGCGACCGCCGCGCTGCTCTCGGCTGCGCAGTGGGTGCCGACGCTCGAGCTGGTCGCGCAGGCCGGACGCGGCACCGGGGGCCTCCCGCTCGACCAGATCATGGGATCTCCGCCACCCGACTGGCATGCCTTCGTCCTGCCGATGATCTTCTCGTCGGGACCGTTGGCGCTCCTCGTGCCGTGGGCGTTCTCCGATCTCCGCCGACCGATGGCGCTCGCGCTCGGGACGCTCCTCGTGACGTTCGTGTTCCTCGTGGGCTCCGGCACGCCCTTCTACAGCCGGATATTCTACCACCTTCCGGCAGTAGGCCTGTTCAGGATTCCGTCACGCATCCTGCCGATCGGGACCTTCGCGCTCGCGATGCTGGCCGCCATCGGCATGGACAAGGCGCTACGCCACGACTGGCGGCGGACCTGGACGCGCGCCCTCGCGATCACCGCGGGATCGACGACGGCCTTGCTCCTCTGGTGGCACTCCCCGCCGTCCATCGCGTTCCCGCTCGCGGTCGTGGCGGCAGCCGGGGTGGCGGCGGTCCTTCCCTGGCCGCGAGCCCGCATCGTCGTCGCGTGGGCGGTCGTGCTCCTGCTGGTGGTCGAGCGGTGGGGCCAGCCGAACTTCATCCCGCTCCCACAGGGCACCCCGAGCGAGTTCTTCACGCCACCGCCGTTCGTCCAGTTCCTGCGCGAGCGAGCCGGTGTCGATCGGATCGTGGTGATCAAGGACTGGCAGAATCGTTTCCCGGTCATGGAGAAGATGGGAACGCTGTATGGCCTCCGGGTGGTGCAGGACTACGAGCCTCTGACGGTCGCGAGGTATCACGACTTTCTCGGCGACTTCGACGACGTGAACATCGATCGGCCGGCGTTCGGGGGGCGCTTCTTCCCGCGCCCCGACCATCCCGCCTGGAACCGCCTCGACCTGCTGGGCGTGCGCTACGTCGTCGTCGCTCCCGGGAAGCGCTGGGCGGCGCCGCCCGATCGGTTCCGGATCGTCTACGAGAAGCAGGACGCGACCATCTACGAGAACACGGCGCGTCTTCCGCGGGCCTTCCTCGCCACCGTCCCTCGACTCGAGGCGGATCCGAAGGAGACGCTGCGCCGGATGAGCGCGCACGACTTCGACCCGCTGAACGAGGTGCTCGTCGAGGACGAGGTGACATGGGAACCTGCGCCGGCGACGAACGTCGTCAGCGCGCCCCAGGTCGTGTTCGATCCGGCGAGCGACGATACGGTCGTCCTCCGGGTCAGCACGCCGACGCGTGCGGTCCTGGTGCTCACCGACCTGTTCTGGCCGGGCTGGCGCGTGACGGTGGATGGCGCCGAGCGCCGCATCCATCGCGTCGACTATCTCTTTCGCGGCGTCGCCGTCGAGCCGGGAACGCACGTGATCCGCTTCTGGTACGATCCACCCAGCGTGAAGCTCGGCTTCGCGATCTCCGCCGGCGCCCTCGCGCTGCTGCTCGCGGCCGCGGCGTCACGCACGTGGCGTGCACGCAGCCCGCGTCTCGCGCCACCCTCCGACGGCGCCGGGGTTGCCACGCCGGCCAGCTCCGGGGCATAGCCTTCGCCGTGCCTGCGCCGGAGGACGTCGAGCTCACTTTCCCCGAGGACGGCGGCTGCTTCGGCTGCTCGCCCGCGAACCCGTCGGGACTGCAGATCCGCTTTCGCCGGCGCGGCGACCGGGTGACGGCGCGCTACCGCATCGACGACCGCTTCCACGGCGCGCCGGGCATCGCGCACGGCGGCATCGCCGCGACGATCCTGGACGAAGCGTCCTGCGCCGCCGTCGTCTTCCTGGCCGACCGGCACGTCGTCACGGGCGAGCTGACGGTGCGCTACGAGCGCCCGTGTCCGGTCGAGGTCGCGCTCGACGTCGTCGCCTCGATCGTCGACCGGACGCACGCGCGCTACTGGGTGATCGAGGCGGAGATCCATCACGATGGCGTGCGGCTCGCGCGCTCGAGCGGGAAGTTCTTCCTGCGCGACGACGCGCCCGACGCGCCCTGAGAGGACACGAACATGGCCGGACCGCTGGAGGGGATACGCGTCGTCGAGCTCGGGCTGTGGGTCGCCGGACCCTCCGCCGGCGCCGTGCTGGCCGACTGGGGCGCCGAGGTGATCAAGATCGAGCCGCCGGACGGCGATCCGTTTCGCGGCCTGTACATCACGGCCGCCGGGGCCGAGCTGCCGGCGAACCCGCCGTTCGAGCTCGACAACCGCGGCAAGCGGAGCGTCGTGCTGAACCTCGCGACGGCGGAGGCCAGGCGCATCGCGCACGGGCTCGTCGAGCGCGCCGACGTCTTCATCACGAACATGCGCGTCGCCGCGCTGGCGCGGCTGGAGCTCGACTGGGAGCGCCTGGCGGCGCGCAACCCCCGTCTCGTGTACGGGCTCGTCACCGGCTACGGCGAGCGTGGCCCCGACGCCGATCGGCCGTCGTACGACATCGGCGCGTTCTGGTCGCGCGCGGGCATCGCCGCCGCGCTCACACCGCCCGGGGGCGAGCCACCCTTCCAGCGCGGCGCGATGGGCGATCACACGGCGGGCATGACGCTCGCCGGCGGGATCTCCGCCGCTCTCCTCGCGCGCGAGCGCACGGGTCGGGGTCAGCTCGTCTCGACGTCGCTCCTGCGCGTCGGCATCTACGTCCTCGGCTGGGACACCAACGCCGCGCTCCGCCTCGGCCTCGAGGCGACGCCGATGACGCGCGCGTGGACGCCGAACCCGGTCATCAGCGCCTACCGCGCGAAGGACGACCGCTGGTTCTGGCTGCTGGGTCTCCAGGGTCAGCGTCACTGGCCCGACCTCGTGCGCGCGATCGAGCGTCCCGAATGGCTCGCGGACGAGCGCTTCGCGACCATGCGCGCCCGCCGCGAGCACGTCACCGAGCTGGTCGCGCAGCTCGACGAGATCTTCGCCAGCCGGACGGTCGCCGAGTGGGGCGCTGCGTTCGATCGCGCCGGCATGTGGTGGGCGCCCGTGCAGACGGTCACCGAGGTGACCACCGACCCGCAGGCCGAGGCCGCCGGCGCCTGGGTGGAGGTGCCGGTCGCCGAGGGCGGGACGGCGCGCATGGTCGCCACCCCGGTCGATTTCTCCGACACGCGCTGGGCGCCTGCGGGCGCGACGCCGGAATGCGGGCAGCACACCGAGGAGGTGCTGCTCGAGCTGGGCTACGACTGGGAGCGCATCGGGGCGCTGAAGGAGGGGGGCGTCATCCCGTGAAGGGATGGGCGGCGCTGCTGCTGCTCGTCGCCCACGGTGCGGCGGCCACGACCTTCGTCGTCGCGGAGTCGGGTGGCGACTTCACCGCGATCCAGCCCGCGCTCGACGCTGCAATGGCCGGCGACACCGTGCACGTGCGCGCCAAGGCGACGCCGTACTTCGAGAAGCTCGTCTTCCCGCGCAGCGGCGCGGCCGGCGCCTGGATCACGCTCGACGCGTGGCCCGGCGACCAGCCGGTCATCGACGGGACGGGCGTTGCGGGTGACCATCTCATCCTGCTCGAGAGCCGGAGCTGGGTGCGGATCGTCGGTCTCGAGCTTCGCAACGACCTGGGACTCGATGATGGCTCCGGCATCCGGGTCGAGGGCAGCGGATCGCACGTCGAGCTGCGGCAGAACCGGATCCACGACATCCGCGGCCGCAATGCGATGGGCATCACGGTCTTCGCCACGGAGCCGACCGCGATCTCCGATCTGGTGATCGACGGCAACGAGGTCTACGACTGCGACCCGGCGCCGAGCGAGGCGCTCACCCTCAACGGCAACGTCGACGGGTTCACGGTGACGAACAACGTCGTCCGCGACGTGAACAACATCGGCATCGACGCGATCGGCGGCGAGCGCGACATCCAGCCCGACCAGAACCTGGTCGCACGCAACGGCGTCGTGCGCGGCAACCAGGTCATCCGGGCACGATCGAGCTACGGGGGCGGTTTCGCGGGCGGCATCTACATCGACGGCGGCCGCGCCATCGTCGTCGAGAACAATCTCGTCACGCAGAGCGATCTCGGCCTCGAGGTGGGCTCGGAGAACGCCGGTGTCGTCGCGAGCGCGGTGACCGTGCGCAACAACCTGCTGATCGCCAACGAGAAGGCCGGTCTGGTATTCGGCGGCTATGCGGCGAGCGTCGGCCGTGTACGCGACAGCCGCTTCACGGGGAACACCTGCTACCACAACGACACGCTCGGGGCGGGCTTCGGCGAGCTCTGGATCCAGTACGCAGAGAACAACGTCGTCGAGAACAACCTCTTCTACGCCACGGCGCAGAACCTCCTCTTGCAATCCGACGCCGGCAACACGGGCAACACCATCGACTACAACCTGTGGTTCGCCGACGCCGGCGCTGCCGCGGCGCGCTTCGTGTGGAACGGCACCGAGTACGCCGGCTTCGCGGCGTACCGCGCCGCCACCGGACAGGACGCGCATTCGCTCTTCGCCGACCCGGTTCTGGCGAACCCGGGCGGCGGCGACTTCCACCTGAGCGGCAGCTCTCCGGCAATCGACGCCGGCGACCCGGCGTTCGTCGCCGACCCTGACGAGACCGACCTCGACGGCGGCGCACGCGTCCTCGGCCCGCGGGTCGACATCGGTGCCGACGAGGCCAGTCGCTGCGGGAACGGCACCATCGAGGTGCCCGAGCAGTGCGACGACGGCAATCTCGTCTCCGGCGACGGCTGCGACGCGAACTGCACGCCGACCGGGTGCGGGAACCGCATCCTGACCGCCGGCGAGCAGTGCGACGACGGCAATCTCGTCTCCGGCGACTGCTGCTCGCCGACCTGCCAGCTCGAGCCGCCGGGCGCGGCGTGTGACGACGGCGACGCATGCACCCAGGCCGACGCGTGCGCCGCCGGGGTGTGCGCCGGTCTCGACGAGCCTGCGGCCGGATGTCGCTCCGCGGCGAGCGCCACGCTCGGCCTGCGCGGCGGCGCCCTCGTCGCCCCCTCGAAGCGACTGCTGACGTGGAAGTGGTCCAGGGGCGCGGGAAGCTCGCTCGCCGACTTCGGCGATCCCGTCGCGACGACGAGTGCGTACACGCTGTGCCTGTACGACGCGACGACCGCCGGATCGCGCCGCGTGCTCCGCGCGACCGTGCCGGGCGGCGGGGCGTGCGCCGGCAAGCCGTGCTGGAAAGCCCGGGGCGTCTCCGGCTTCAGCTACCGCGACCGGGACCTCGCCCGCGACGGCGTGGCCAGCATGACCTTCAAGGTCAGCGGCGGGCAGGCATCCATCGCGCTCAAGGCGAAGGGGGCCCTGCTGGCGACTCCCGACCTCCCCCTGGCGCAGTCCCCGGACGTCACCATCCAGCTGCGTGGCGGCGATGCGTGCTGGGAGACCGTCCTCCCGGCGCCCGCGACCCGCAGCGACGGGGCACGGTTCGCGGACACGGCTCGCTGATCCGCGGTGGCGCTCGCGCCGCGCGCCGCCTAGAGTACGCCGCTCCATGGTGCAGACCCAGAACATCCGCGTCGCCCGCGTCGAGCCGCTCGTCCCGCCGGCGCGGCTGCGTGCGGAGCTGCCGGCCACCGACGACGACTACGCGGTGGTGGTGCGGGCACGCGACGCCATCCGCGCGATCATCGCCGGGCACGATCGCCGGTTGATCGCCGTCGTCGGCCCGTGCTCCATCCACGACCCCGAAGCGGCGCTCGACTACGCACGCCGGCTGGCGGAGCTCTCCCGCCGTGTGGCCGAGACGCTCCTCGTGGTGATGCGGGTGTACTTCGAGAAGCCGCGCACGACGATCGGCTGGAAGGGGTTGATCAACGATCCGCACCTGAACGGCTCGAACGACATGCAGCACGGACTGCGCATCGCGCGCCGGCTGCTGCTCGAGGTCACGCGCCTCGGGCTTCCCGCGGGCACCGAGCTGCTCGATCCCATCGTGCCGCAGTACGTCACCGACCTGCTCAGCTGGAGCGCGGTGGGAGCACGCACCACCGAGAGCCAGACGCATCGCGAGATGGCGAGCGGCCTGTCGATGCCGGTGGGCTTCAAGAACCCGACGGACGGCAATCTCGCCACCGCCGTCAACGCGATGGAGTCGGCCCGCCACCCGCACACGTTCCTCGGCATCGACCCCGACGGCGCGGCGTCCGTCGTGCACACCACGGGCAACCCGGACGGCCATGTCATCCTGCGCGGCGGGCGCACGCCCAACTACGACGCCGACAGCCTGCGCGCGTGTGAAGCGCTCCTGCGAAAGTCCGGCCTGCCGCCGCGCGTGATGGTCGACTGCAGCCACGCGCAGACCGGCAAGGACTACAGCAAGCAGCCCGAGGTGCTGGCCGACGTCGTGCGACAGGTGCACGCCGGCGGCTCCCCCATCATGGGATTCATGCTCGAGAGCAACCTGGCCGCCGGCAACCAGCCCCTGGCCGGCGGGCGCGAGGGACTCGCCTACGGGGTGTCGATCACCGACGGCTGCATCGACTGGCCGACGACGAGGACCTGCCTGTCCGAGGCCGCCACGACCCTGGGCTACCGGGCCGCCGGCTGACGCGCCTCGGACATTACACCGGTTGACACAAGTGGGCCTCACACCGTAATACACGGTGCGTGGCGGCAACGACCACCCGGGCGCTCGTCCTCGATCTCCTGTCCACCCTGCGACGTGGCGCCATGCCCGTGCGCGCGCTGGTGGCCGCCGGCGCACTCTTCGCCATCAGCGAGAACTCCGTGCGCGTCGCCCTGGCGAGGCTGCTGGCAGACGGACTGATCGAGCGCGACGAGCGCGGTGCGTACCGTCTCGGGCCGCACGCCCAGGCGGTCTCGCGGCAGGTCACGTCGTGGCGCACTCTCGAGGCGCGGATCCGGCGGTGGACCGGCGGCTGGCTCGGCGTCCACACGGCCGGCCTCGGCCGCGTCGCGCGCGCGCAGCTGCGCCGGCGCGAGCGCGCGCTCGACTGGCTCGGCTTCCGCGAGCTGCGGCCCGGCCTGTCGGTACGACCCGACAACCTGGCGGACGGCGTCGACGGAGCGCGACGGCGCCTCCACGCCCTCGGGCTCGAGGCCGGGGCGCCCGTGTTCGAGCTGGCCGGCCTCGATCCCGCGACCGCCGAGGCGGCCGCCAGGTTGTGGGACACCGACGGGCTCGTCGCCGGATATCGCCGCGCCCGGCTTGCCCTCGAGCGGAGCGAGCGCGTCCTCGGCGCCCTGCCCGAGCGGCGTGCCATGGTCGAGTCGTTCGAGCTCGGCGGCGCGGCCATCCGGCAGCTGGCGCTCGATCCGCTGCTGCCGGACGCGCTGCTGCCGTCGGACGAGCGCGCGGCGCTGCTCGACACCATGCGCCGCTACGACCGCGCCGGACGCGCGTGCTGGGCGCGCTTCATGCGTGGCTTCGGGGTCCTGCCGCATCCGGAAGCTCCCGCCGATGTCCGGCTGCCCGCGGCCATGGGAGGACGATGGTGATGGACCGCTCCGTACCCGCGTGGCGCCAGGCGCTCTCGCGCGACGACATCGACGCGCTGCTCGAGATGCGCGACTGGAAGAGCTGGCGCTCGATCGCCGTCAACTGGGCGCTGGTCGCCGCGTCGTTCGTGCTCGTCGCCCGGTGGCCGAACCCGATCACGGTGCTGGTCGCGATCTTCGTCATCGGCGCCCGCCAGCTGGGCTTCGCGGTCCTCATGCACGAGGCGGCGCACCGCACGCTCTTCCGCAACCGCCGCCTGAACGACTGGGCCGGTAACTGGCTGTGCGCCTACCCGGTGTGGGGCGACCTCTACCCGTATCGCCCGTATCACCTGCAGCATCATGCCAAGACGTGGACGGCGGACGATCCGGACCTCGCGCTGGCGAACCCGTTTCCCATCACGCGGGCGAGCCTCCGGCGGAAGGTCTGGCGCGACCTCTCCGGGAAGACCGGCTGGAAGCGCCTCCGGGCCACGCTCGAGCGCGATCTCGGTCGCTCGCGCGGTCGGGTGCGCCGCAACTTCGACGCCGGTCTCGAGGCGCTGCACGGCGTCGCGATCACGAACGGCGTCCTCCTCGCCCTCCTCGTCGCCGCCGGGCACCCGGCGCTCTACCTGCTGTGGATCGCCGCCTGGCTCACCAGCTACAGCCTGGTCATGCGCGTGCGCTCGATCGCCGAGCACGCGATGATTCCGGATCCGGAGAGCGACGTCGGCAATACGCGCACCACGGTGGCGCGCTGGTGGGAGCGGCTGCTGATCGCGCCGAACTACGTCAACTACCACCTCGAGCATCACCTCCTGATGACGGTCCCGCACTACAACCTGCCGCGGATGCACCGGTTGCTGCGCGATCGCGGCGTTCTCGGCGACGCCTGCGTGACGCGCGGCTACCCGGGAGTCCTGGCGCTGGCCGCGTCGCGAGCGGCCTGATCCGGACGCCTTTTCGCGCGACACCCGTTCCGTCGTCGCGGCGCCGTGTGCTACGGTGCGCCGCCCGGCGATCGCCAGCCCTGAGCCTCGACGCCGCGGGAGGTGCCACCGATGTCGGTGACGCGTTGGAGATGCGGTATCGTGCTGGTCGCTGCGCTCGCGGTCTGTCCGCTCGTCGTGCGCGCCGCGGATTCGGGTCCGACGGCGGTCGTCAACCGCTTCGACGAGACCCTGATCGGGGTGATGAAGGATGGGGAGAGCCTCGGCTACCAGGGACGCTTCAAGCGCCTCCAGCCGGTGATGCAGGAGGCGTTCGCGCTCGACTACATGGCCGAGAAGTCGCTCGGCCAGCACTGGAGCGAGCTGAGCGAGGCGGATCGCGCGACCTGGCGCCAGCTCTTCGCCGAGTTCACCATCGCCAACTACGCCGCTAACTTCGACCGCTTCACCGGCCAGCGGTTCGACATGCTGGGCGAGGAGGCGAGCAGCAACGACACGACGCTGGTCAAGACCAAGGTGGTCAGCCCCGGCATCGACGACGTCGCCCTCACCTACCGCCTCCAGAAGATCGGCGGTACCTGGAAGATCATCGACGTCTTCCTGAAGGGGACCGTAAGCGAGCTGGCGCTGCGCCGCTCGGACTACGCCTCAGTGTTCGAGCGCAACGGCTTCGCGGCCCTGACCACCGTGCTGCGCAGCAAGATCGCCGACCTTGCCGCCGGACGGGGCAAGCGAGAGCGCCCGTAGCGCGCGCTGCTCGGCGGCGCGCGACCCGCGATCCCGGCGCGCCTCGATCGCGGCCGTCCGATCCTGGTAGTACGCGCTGCGCAGCGCCGCGTAGAAGTCGACCGACGACATCTCCAGGGCATGGAGCCCCGCGGCTTGCGCGTCGCGGAGCGCCAGCCCGGCGCTGCCCTCGTGAATCGACGCGTAGACGAAGAGCGTGAGGCCCGGGAGCACGTAGGTCGTCGGCTGGAAGAGAAAGTCGACCACGTAGCCCGAGCCGTCACGCGCGGTCGTGGGACCGAGGACGGGCAGCATGAGATACGGCCCGCTCGGCACGCCGTAGAGCGCCATGGTCTGCCCGAAATCGGTGGTGTGCCCGGTGAGGCCGATGCGGGTCGCCGGATCGAACAGGCCGGCCACGCCGACGGTCGTGTTGAACCCGAATCGCACCAGCGTCACCGCCGCGTCGAGCGGCGCGAGCTGGAGGAGGTCGTTCGCGAAGACGGCGGGCGAGTCGAGGTTGACGAGGAAGCGTCGCACGGACTGGCGCGCCGGGCTCGGGACCACGAACGCATACGCCCGCGTGATGGGGTCGAAGAACCAGCGATCGATCTGCATGTTGACGTCGAGCATGCGCCGGTTGACGGGCTCGATGGGATCCCAGACCTCCGGCGCGGCGCCCACGACGTCGTCCGCCGGATCGACCGCCCGCGACGGCGCGGGCGGGGGACCGTCGGCGCGCGCGAAATCGCAGCGGAGCCCGCTCACCAGGAGCAGCAGCGCCGCCCACCACGCGACACCACGCGCACCGGATCGCTTTCGTACCCTCAATACGAGGTTATTACGGCAATCGGTCCCGGCCTTCCAGCCGCGAACTTTGGACTTCACATTCGAGAGTCGACCGCGGTAATACGGACCAGACTCTACTCGAATGCGCACATTCGATAAGAAGTCCTTAGAGACGTCCTCCTCCGGCGCCTGCGGCGACCAGGCCCCGGCTCCGTCGGATCTGGCCGGTGCCATCGACACCGGATTCCGCGGCCACGCCAGCGGCACGGTGTGCACGATTCCGACGCCCGGCGCGTCCAACTCGCCGTGAGGCGCCTCCCTGGCGGCGGGTCGGTGCTCAGGGGGGCGCCGCCCGCTGCCGGGGCCTTCAGGCCGCGCGCCGGAAACGACCGGGCGCCGTCACCTCGACGGCTCCCGCCGTGACGAGTCGCGTCAGGTGCTGCTCCATGCTGCGCCGCTCGACGGCGTCCGCGAAGGGCACCGCGTCGCCGAGACGGTAGACGAACCGGTGCGCGACGATCTCGTCGATGCGCCGCGGCTCTGCGAGGAACGCGAGCAAGGCCGCCTCGCGGCGTGCGATGACGGCCGCGAACCGGTCGAGCCGCTCGACGAAGGCCTCGCGCCCGTCGAGCACGCCGACGTGGTGGAAGGTGGCGTACCGCCGCGCCGTGATGCCCCGGACCATGGCCAGCGTGCGCTCGAAGTCGTCCAGCGACGACCAGGCGTCGCCATAGTAGGGGCCGAAGCTGGAGAGGTCGATGTCGCCGAGGTAGAGCACGTCGTCCGGCTCGATGTGGAACACCGTGTGCCCCCGCGTGTGTCCCGGGGCGTGGATGGCGCGGACCGTGACGCCGCCCAGATCGAAGACGTCGCCATCCGCGAACGCCTGCGCATCGGCCCGCGGCGTGAAGTGGAACCGCTCGACGACGACGCGCGCGAAGTCGTCGCGCGTCGGTCCGTCGAAGCCGTAGATCGCCATCAGGCCATCGAGCGACATCATCCCCGGCAGATCCGCCTCCGGCAGGCACCAGGGCGCGTCGGGATACAGGTGGTTCCCCGCCACGTGGTCCTCGTGACAGTGGCTGTTGAGCACGCGGTCCGCGGGAGGCGGATCACCGGGCCGGCCGACCAGGGCGAGCGACGGATCGATGACCACGCGCTCCTCGCGGCCGGCGACGAGCAGCGGACGGCCGTCGGGGTACTTTCCGCCGCGCGGGCTGCCGAGAAGCGAGACGTGTGCGCCGAGCGGACGGTCGGGCTCGGTCATCGCGTGACGGCGATGAGCTCGATCACGTGGCCGTCCGGATCCTGAACCCACATCTGCCCCGCCGCCGCCCCGCTCTCCAGCACCTCGAGCCCGCTCGCGCGCAGCCGGGTCACCGTCTCCTGGTAGTCGTCGATCCGGAACGCGACGTGATGCGCGGCCGGATTCAGCACGGGGGGTGGCGCGCCCAGCGGCATGCCCTCGACACCCGCGATGAGATGGACGTCGGCGTCGCCGGCGCGAAGCCACGCGCCCGGCACGCCGAACGCGGGACGCGGGATCTCGGCGAAGCCGAGCAGGTCGCGGTAGAAGGCGAGCGCGCGCGCGAGATCGCGCACCGGGAAGGACACGTGGCTCATGCCGCGGGCGATCACGACCGCTCTCCTAGTCCCTTTGCATCGCCAGCGGAAGCCCGGCCGCTCACCCGGCCACGCCCGCCGTGTAGGTGCGGCCATCCGGCCGGATCGCGAGGAGGAGCGGCGTGCGGTGCCCGGACGCCTGGCTGCGCGCGACCACGACGCCGTCGGGGTCGCGCAGCTCGACGAGGCGCCCGCGCCACGCCCGGGGCGGCCGCACGAGGACGGTGAGCGGCTGGTCGAACCGGTCGTCGGGCAGGCCGTCCTCGAGCGTGAGCCGCAGCAGGGGAAGGCCGTGCTCGCGACGCCATGCATGCTCGAGCCGGGCGCCCGCCCGCTCGCGCACGTACAGCGTGACGTCGTTCAGCGAGCCCGCCCAGAGATCGCGCGCCGCGATGGCGCGGAGGTCGGAGGTGAAGCCGTCCAGCGTGTAGGCGCCGTACGCGCGGGGCTTGTCGATACCGTGGTAGGTCGTGATGAGCCAGGCACCGCGCGCGAGCGTCTCGTCGAGAAAGGGCCGTAGCTCCTCGGTGTCGTTCACCGCGTGGTCGCGCGGATCACTGTCGCGGCCCATCATCACCAGGGTGGGCAGCGCGTACCAGTCGTCCGGCTCGCGCACGTCGCCGGGCACGATGTACGGGTCGCTGCGCGAGCTGGCGCGGAAGATCCTGGCGCTCAGGAATCCTGCCTCGCGGACCGCGTCGCGCGTGCTGCGGCGGCTCGCGTGGCCGGTGGGATAGGCGAAGGCCACCGGCTTCAGGCCGAGCGCCTGCATGGTGTCGAAGCACGATCGGGCGGACCGTCTCGCCTCCTCGGGGCTCAGCCGGTCGTGGTTCACGTGTCGCGCACCGTGACCGAAGAACCCCAGGCCGTGCGCCTCGAGCCACCGCATGCGCTCCAGCTTCGCATCCGAGATGTCGTCCGTGACCAGCTCGAAGTCGACGCGCACGCCGAGCGCGAGAATCGCGTCCTGGACCGCGCGCTGCCCATCGCTCAGGAGGTCGCCGTTGTCGTAAGTCACCGAGATGGCCGCGCGATGACCGTCCTTCCACTTGGCCAGCCGGACGGGAGCGGAGTCCTCGGCCGATCCCCAGGGCTGGTGCGAGCGACAGCCGCCGACCAGCGAGATCGCGAGCAGCAGAGCCACGGTGCTCGACGCGAGAGGCTCACGCATTCCACGTACGCCGAGCGCCGCCGGGGCCTCAGGCGCGTTCTGCGCTACTCCCATCGCGCCGGCTCCGCAAGACGAGCGCCGCCGCCTCGCCAGTCTGGACTTCGCTCCGGCCCCGTCGTAGCGTCCGCCGATGGTCGACGAGCTCGCACATCTCGACGCCACGGCGCAGGCCGAGCTCGTGCGCCGCGGCGAGGTGAGCGCGCTCGACCTCACCGAGGCGGCGATCGCCCGCATCACGCGGCTCAACCCGCAGCTGAACGCGGTGATCCACCAGCGCTTCGAGAGCGCCCGCGCGGAGGCGCGGGCGGTCACCCCTGGCAGCGCGCCCTTCGCCGGCGTCCCGTTCCTGGTGAAGGACTTCCTGTGTGCCATGGAAGGCGATCCGATCCACCTCGGCACGCGGGTGCTGCGCGACGCCGGGATGTGCGCGCCGTCCGACTCCTACCTCGCTCGCAAGCTCAAGGCGGCCGGGCTCATCATCCTCGGGCGCACCAACACGCCGGAGCTGGGGACGCTGCCGACCACCGAGCCGGACGCGTACGGGCCCACGCACAACCCATGGCACCTCGGCCATTCCACGGGTGGCTCGAGCGGCGGGTCCGCCGCCGCCGTCGCGGCCGGCCTGGTCGCCGCCGCGCACGCGAACGATGGCGGCGGCTCGATCCGCATCCCGGCGAGCGAGTGCGGGCTGGTCGGGTTGAAGCCGTCGCGCGGTCGCACCTCGTTCGGTCCGGAGCTGGGTGACTGCGTCGGGGGTCTCGTCTGCGAGGGCGTCGTCACGCGCAGCGTGCGCGACACGGCCGCGCTGCTCGACGCGGTCGCGGGGCCCATGCCGGGCGATCCCTACTCCGCGCCGCCGGCCGCGCGGCCGTACCACAACGAGGTCGGGGCGCCGACCGGCCGCCTCCGCATCGGCGTGCGCACCGTCTCGCCGGGCCACCTCGGCGTGGTGCAGGACGAGGTGGCCGCGGCGGTCGAGCGGGTTGCGCAGGGCCTGGCGTCGCTCGGACACCACGTCGACATCGCCTCTCCCGACGCGCTCGACGATCCCGACGTCGCCCGCCACTTCTCCACGATGTACGCGACCAACACCGCGTGGATGCTCGACCAGCTCGCCCTGGTCGCGGGACGTCCGCTCACCGCCGAGGACGTCGATCCGCTCAACTGGGCGCTCGCGGAGCTCGGACGTCTCTGCTCCGCACCGCAGCTCATCGACACCTTCAACTGGATCCACGGCTACACGCGGCGTGTCGCCTCGTGGTGGGAGAGCGGTTTCGATCTCCTGCTCACACCCACCCTGCCCGCGCCGCCACCGCCGCTCGGTCACTTCCGTCCCGACCCCGCGAACCCGACCGATGCCGGGCTCCGGGCCACCGCGTTCGCCGCCTTCACCCTGCCCTTCAACGCCACCGGCCAGCCCGCGATCTCGCTGCCGCTGCACTGGACGGCCGACGGCCTCCCGGTCGGCGTGCAGCTCGTCGCGGCCTACTGTGGTGAGGACCTGCTCATCCGCGTCGCCGCACAGCTCGAAGAGGCGTTTCCGTGGGCGGATCGCCGCCCACCCGTGCACGCGTGAGCACCCGGTGACCGACGCCACCGCGGACATCGAGCGGCCGCTCGACCGCCTGCGCGTGCTGGCCAAGCAGGACGTGCTGGTCACTCCCACACTGCGTCACATCGAGGGATTCACGCTCGAGGGATTGCTCACGTTCCTCTGGCACGGCGATCCCGGCGCCGAGCGGGTGGTGCTGATGTGCGGCGGCGCCATGGGCGGCCTGCTCGGCCCGGCGAACGGGCTGTACCACGATCTCGGAGAGACCTTCGCCGGGGACGGCATCGGCGTCGTCCGCGTCGGCTACCGGCGGCCGAACGATCTACCCGCGTGCGTGCTCGACGTCGCCGGCGCGGCGGACCTGGCCCATCGCAACGGCGCGCGCCGCTTCGTCATCATGGGACACTCGTTCGGCGGCGCGGTGGCGATCAACGCGGGCTGCATGCTGCGCCCGATGATCTCGGGCGTGGTCACGCTCTCCACCCAGTCGGCGGGCTGCGAGCGCGCCGCGACGCTCGGCCGCCCGCTGCTGCTCCTGCACGGCGATCACGACGAGCTGCTGCCGTTGATGGCGAGTCAGGCGGTGCAGGCGCTGGCAGGCGGCGGTGAGCTCGAGGTCCTGCCCGGTACCGGCCACCTTCTCGTCGAGGCCGCCGAGCACCTGCGCACGCGGCTCCGGGCGTGGATCACCGACGTCTTCACCCGGCCGCTGCCGGCGGCCGCGGAGGGAGCGGTGCGGAGCGAAGCGGGTGGCTGAATCCCGGCCGGTCAGCTTCGACGTCGGCCCGCTGCGCATCGTCGGCGACGCGTACGGCGACCCGTCGGCGCCGCCCGTCGTGCTGCTGCACGGCGGAGGGCAGACGCGTCACGCCTGGGGCGGGACGGCGGCGGCGCTCGCGGCGCACGGACACCATGCGATCGCGATCGATCTCCGCGGCCACGGCGACAGCGGATGGGACCCGGACGCCGACTACCGGGTCGAGGCGTTCGCACGCGACCTGTGCGCGGTGGCGCGCCAGCTCCCGTCGCGTCCCGCGGTCGTGGGGGCCTCGCTCGGCGGCCTCGCCGCCCTGATCGCGCAGGGCGAGAGCGCCGACCCGCCGGCGTCCGCCGTCGTGCTGGTCGACATCGCCCCTCGCGTCGATCCCGTGGGCGTCGAGCGCATCGTCCAGTTCATGACCGGCCACCCCGACGGCTTCGCGACGCTGGAGGAGGCCGCCGATGCCGTCGCCGCCTACGTCCCGCAGCGGCCTCGCCCGCGCGACCTGAATGGCCTTCGCAAGAACCTCCGCCAGGGAACCGACGGGCGGTTCCGCTGGCACTGGGACCCGCGCTTCATGAACGGCGACCGGCCGCCGCGCGCCTCGCAGAATCCCGAGCGTCTCGAGGCGGCGGCGCGTGCGCTCCGCGTGCCGACGCTGCTGGTGCGGGGGCGCCTGAGCGACGTGGTCAACGAGGACGGCGCGCGCGCCTTCGTCGCCATCGTGCCACATGCCCGCTACGTCGACGTCTCCGGCGCCGGGCACATGGTGGCCGGCGACCAGAACGATCCGTTCACGCAGGCCGTGGTCAGCTTCCTCGCCGAGACCGATGGCCGCGGATGACGACGAGCCCCCGGTCGTCGTTCCGATCGAGGACGCTATCGATCTGCATCCGTTCGCTCCGGCCGAGATCGCCTCGGTGGTGGAATCGTACCTCGAGGCCGTCCGCGAGGCGGGGTTCACGGAGGTCCGGCTGATCCACGGCCGAGGCCGGGGCGTCCAGCGGGCGCGCATCCGAGCGCTGCTCTCACGTCACCCGGACGTCGTCTCGTACCGCGACGCGACACCCGAGCGCGGCGGGTCCGGCGCGACCGTCGTCTGGCTACGTCAGCGCGGCAGCGTGTAGCCGCGGATCTGCGGCTGGTACCCGCGCGGCTCGAAGTAGCTGTTCCAGCGCACCGCGACGTCCGGGCCATATCCCGGCCAGTACACGCCCGGGGGGATAGTAGTACGGCGGCGGGTAGTAGGCCTGGGGCGGATAGTAGATGGGCGGGGCGTAGGGCGTAGCCGGATAGGCGTACGCGTACGGATAGGGGCCGGCATACCCGATGCCGAGGCCGGTACTCACCCATGCCCGGGAGGATCGCGGCGCAACCAGGGTGGCCGCCACGACCAGCGCGGCGATCAGCAGGATCAACTTGCGCATTGCACGTCCTCCACGATGCCGAACACCAGGATGCCGCGTCGGTTACGGCTTGTCGAGGATACGCCTGGCGAGTCCCTGCGGATCGCGCTCGAGCTCCTCGGTCTGGCCACCGATCTCGAGAAAGCGGGCCATCCGGGTGCGCGCCGCTGGAGTGGCCACGGCGCGATTGAAGCAGTCGGCTTCCTCGAGGAGGCCTTCGAGCGTGGGCCGCTCCGCGGCCGCCACGGCCTCCTTGGCGAGGGCGATCGCCTCGGCCGGAAACGACGCGATCTGGTATGCCAGCCGCTCGACGAACGGCCGCAGCTCCGCGGGAGGCAGCGCCCGGTTCAGCCAGCCGTAGCGCTCTGCCAGATCGGCGGGGAAATCGTCGCACCCGAGGATGATCTCGAGGGCCCGCGCCCGACCCACGAGGCGCGGCAGTCGCTGCGTCCCGCTGCCGCCGGGAATGATCCCGAGCGCCACCTCCGGCTGCGCCAGGACCGCCCGCCCCAGCGCGCCGAAGCGCATGTCGAGCGACAGGAGGAGCTCGCTGCCGCCGCCGCGCGCGATGCCCTCCAGGACGCCGATGGTCGCCTTCGGCATGGTGCGAAACCGGTCGACCATGGCGTGAAAGAATCCCAGCTCGGTCGGCTTCGGCGGGGCCTCGGCCGGCAGGAGCTGGATGAGCTTCACGTCGGCGTGCGCGATGAAGAAGTCCGGGTTGGCGCTGTCGAGGACGATCACCCGGATCGCGTCGTCCGCCGCGAGCGCGGCGCCGGCGCGCATCACGTCGCCCATGAGCTGTGCGTCGAACAGATTGATCGGTGGATGATCGATCGTCACCCACGCGACGCCGCGGTCGGCGCGGATGCGCAGCGTCTCGTAGGTGCTCACGCGGCGTTCAGATCCGCATCCACACGCTCTTCACCTGCGTGTACAGGTCGAGCGCGTGACGGCCCAGCTCGCGGCCGTATCCGCTCTGCTTGTAGCCGCCGAAGGGCGCCATGACGTCGAAGACGTTGTAGCAGTTCACCCACACCGTGCCGGCGCGGATGGCGCGCGCCACGCGATGCGCCTTCGAGACGTCGCGCGTCCACACGCCGGCGGCGAGGCCGTAGAGCGTGTCGTTGCCCTGCAGCACGGCGTCGTTCTCGTCCTTGAACGGGATGAGCGCCACCACCGGGCCGAAGATCTCCTCCTGCGCGATGCGCATGTCGTTGCGGACGCCGGTGAAGACGGTCGGCTTGACGAAGTATCCGTCCGCCAGCCCGCTCGACGTGTTGCGCTCGCCACCGGTCAGCACCTTCGCCCCTTCCTTCTTCCCGATGTCGAGGTAGCCGGTGACGCGCTCGAGCTGCTCCTGGCTGACGAGCGGACCGACCTGCGTGCCGGCCTCGAGGCCCGGCCCCTGCTTCATCGCGGCCGCCGCGGTGGCGACGGCATCCGCGAACTGGTCGTGCAGCTTCTCCTCGACGAACAGCCGCGTGCCGGCGCAGCAGACCTCGCCCTGGTTGAAGAACACGCCCATCAGCGCACCCTTCACCGCCTCGGTCACGTCGGCGTCGGCGAACACGATGTTGGGCGACTTGCCGCCGAGCTCGAGCGACACGCGCTTCAGCGAGCTCGCGGTCTCGCGATGGATCTCCTTGCCGACCTCCGTGGAGCCCGTGAACGCCACCTTGTCGATCAGCGGGTGCCGGACGATGGCGCCACCGGCGGTGGGTCCCAGGCCCGGCACGATGTTGACCACGCCGTCCGGGACGCCCGCCTCCTGCAGCAGCTCGCCCAGCCGGAGCGCGGTGAGCGGGGTCTGCTCCGCGGGCTTCAGCACGCAGGTGTTGCCGCACGCGAGCGCCGGCCCGAGCTTCCACGACGCCATCAGGAGCGGGAAGTTCCACGGGATGATCTGTCCGCACACGCCGACCGGCTCGCGCAGCGTGAAGTTGAAGAAGGCCGGATCGGTGGGATTGGTCTCGCCGGCGATCTTGTTCACCCAGCCGGCGTAGTAGCGGAACGTCTCGGCGGCGGACGGGATGTCGACGCCCTGGCTCTCCGCCAGCGACTTCCCGTTGTCGAGCGTCTCCAGCTGCGCCAGCTCGAGTCCGTGCGCCTCGATCAGATCCGCGAGCCTGAGCAGGATCTTCTGCCGCACGGGTGGCGCCATGCGGGGCCAGGGCCCGGCGTCGAACGCCTTGCGCGCGGCGCGGGCGGCGCGGTCGATGTCCTCCGCGTCGCCCTCGGCGACGCGCGCCAGCACCTTTCCCGTGGCCGGGTCGAGCGTGTCGAACGTCTTGCCGGACGCCGCCTCCACCCACTTGCCGTCGATGAGCATACGGCGCTGTGGCGCGGTGACGAACTCCTCGACCGACGGCTCGATGCGAGCAGCGAGTCCCATGGCGTGACCCTCCCGAGTCTGATGAGCGACCGATCGGAACGGTAGCACCGCCCGTCCTGGGCGACAATCCGTCTCGCTCAGAACACGAGCTTCAGACCCGGCCGCGCCCACTCGACGGCGACCAGACGCCCCGTGCCGGAGCAGGTGATGAACGCCGTCCGTCCGTCGCGGCCGCCGAAGCAGATGTTCGTCGTCAGGGGATCGCCGGTGGCGACGTGCTCCAGCACCTCGCCGAACGTCGACAACACGGTGATGCCGCCGTTCACGAGCGTGGCGACGCACACGTTCCCGTCGGCATCGATGGCGAGCGAGTCGAGGAGCTGGAAGCCCGGCAGGCCGGCCAGCAGCGTGGCGCCGCCGGGCGCGAGCGGCATGCCCTCGGCGACCTCCCCCGGCCGCACGACGTCCCACTGCCAGACGCGCCCGGTGAAGGTCTCGGCGACGTAGATGCGCGTCCCGTCCGGCGACAGCCCGACGCCATTCGGCGAATCGAGCGGGTACACCACCTCGCGGATGAGCGAGCCGTCGGGGCGGGCGTAGTACAGCCCGCCCCGGTCACGCTCGCGGTCGCGAATCTTGCCGTGATCGGTGAACCAGAAGCCGCCGGCGGCGTCGAACACGAGGTCGTTCGGACCGCGGAGCGGATGCCCGTCGCACTCGGTGTAGAGCGTCTCGACGCGTCCGCTGCCGAGGTCGACGCGCTGGATGCTGCCGCCCGAGTAGCTCGCGGGCTGGTTCCCCGGAACCGTGAAGCCGGCGACGTCGTGCCATTCGAAGCCACCGTTGTTGCAGACGTAGATCGCGCCGTCCGGCCCGACGGCCGCGCCGTTGGGTCCGCCGCCGGTCTCCGCCACCACCGTCACCTCGCCGGTGAGCGTCACGCGCGACAGCGTCCCGCGCATGATCTCCACCACCAGCACGCTGCCGTCCGGCATCGCGATGGGTCCCTCGGGAAACTTCAGACCGGAGGCGATCTCGTGCATGCCCGTGCGCTAGCACGAGGAGCGCACAGCGCACCAGTCATACGAAGGTCGCGATCAGGAGGGGGCCCGCACCCGCCGCGTGACGACGACGCGGCGCACGAGTGCGATCACCAGGGCGACCGCGACCGCGGCGGCCAGCCATTCCTCGACGTGGCGGACCTTGCCGAGGAGCGCCTCCAGGCTCAGGCTGGAGAAGTAGCCGAGCGACACGAGGAGCACCGCCCACACCGAGCACGCCGGGAGATCGAGCGCGGCGAAGCGTCCGGGCGCGAGCCGCTGCGTGCCCCAGAACAGCATGCTCGCAACGCGCGTGCCCCACACCGGACGCGCGAGGAGGAGCTGCATCGGGCCGAAGCGCGCGACGAGTCGCTCGACGGTGGGACCGACCCGGCGATAGGCGGCGCTCCGGCGGAGCGCGTCGGCGCTGCGGCGGCCGACCGCGAACCACGCGGCGTCGCCGGCGAAGCCGCCGAGCGCCCCGGCGACGCCGACCGCCAGCGGATGCATGAGCCCCAGGTGCGCCGCCACCCCGCCGAGGATGAGCCCGAGGTCGCCCTCCACCGCCGTCCCGAAGAACACGGCCAGCAGACCGTAGCGTCTCACCAGCTCTTCCACGCGCGGGCCCTCGTTACCAGAGCGCGACCGCGGGACCAACGCGGTGCGACGGCCGCGGCGCCGTCGGCGGAGCGGACGGCGCTCGACCTGCTTTTTCGTTGACTTCGACGCAGTGCTCAACGTAGCGTCGAACCAGGACGCGAAACGGACGCTTCACCAGAGGGGGGAGGCCGAGCATGACGACGGCTCGATTTCGGTGGGCGTTGCTGGCGGCGATCTCGTTGCTGCTCGTGCCGACCGCCGGGCGGGCGCTGACCTTCAGCTCGTCGGTCCAGCGTTTCGAGGCCGACGGCAACGGCTACGGATCGGCGGACGGCGTGTTCGACCTGGTCGACGAGTTCGACGGCGGTACACTCGCCCCGAACTGGCACATCCTGCTCGGCACTGCCGAGGAGAGCGGCGGGGTCCTCCGGATGCACGATCCAGGGGTGATCGCTCCCCTGGTCGGCCTGCGCAGGAGATCAGCACCGTGGAGAGCGCGGCAGAGCTCGGGAACGGCGACGGCAATTTCACCATCACCTCGTACTGGGACCCCGCGCCGCTGCCTACAACCGGCAGTTCTTCTTCCAGCTCTACGGTATCGGGACGGTCGTCGAAGCGGAGGGATTGACGGTCAACAACTTCGACGCCGCGAACGCCGCGGCGGCGGGAGCGCCGGTGGGCTACTCGATCGGGCGCGAACGGGTGTTCCCGCTGGGCGGCGACCCGACGGTGCAGGACTACGTGGCGATCGACCCGTCGACGATCACCGGTCCGATCGTGCTCAGAATGGTCTTCGACGACGCGACTGACCTGCTGACCTGCTCCTTCAGCCTCGACGGCGGCCTCACGTTCCAGACCCCGTTCGCGCCGATCCAGGCTTTCAAGCTCGTGCCTGACGCCGAGGTCCTGCTCGGCGCCGCCGCGCTCCCGCCGGTCGCTCCCCCGCCTCCTCCCTGCGCGAACATCGATAAGGCGAAGGTGAAGTTCACGCAGCTCGACTCGCTCGGCCGGGCAGAAGCTCACCGTCAGGGGCAATCTGCTGCTCGCCCCGGGGACGCCCCCGACCTTCGATCCGGTGAACCAGCCCACGCTGATCTCGGTCCTCAGCGCTCCAGCGAGACGGCCTACGAAGTGCCGGCCGGCGCGCCGGGGACTTCCTCTGCGGGAGCCGCGACGGCTGGACCGTCTCGGGCAAGACATCCACGTACGCCAACCGCAGCGGATTCGTGTACTCGCGTCCCCGACTCCGTCGTGTCTCGGAGGAACCGGCCTCAAGCAGGTGAAGTTGACCGACGACCGCGCGCGCAGAGGACGGATCAAGTTCTCGCTGACCGTCGACGGAGCGTCATTCTGGTCGGGCCGGGGAACGGAACTGCCGCGCTGCTGATCCAGCTGGGGTGGGACGGCCAGACCGCCCAGGCCTGCGCAGACGCGTTGCTCAGCTGCGTCGCGTCACCCGGGCGGGCGATCTGCAAATAGCCGTCAGCGATCCGGGCGCCAGACGGGCAGCGTCACCCGCTCCGTGAGCCGCTTGAACACGACACGGACCGGCATGTCGAATCGCATCTCCTCGGGCGTGCAGCCGACCATGTGCCCGACGATGCGCGCGCCCTCCGCCAGCTCGACGACGACCATGATGTGCGGCAGCAGATGGCGCATCGCCGGCAGGAAGGGCTCGTACCCGACCACCCAGGTGTGGATGCGCCCCCTGCCGCTCGCCTCGAACCACTCCAGCCGATCGCCGCCCTTCCAGTAGAGCGGCTTCGGCGGCCACACCGCGGCGCCGCTCTGCCGGTCGCGCTGCTGCATGAGCCTGCCGTCGCGCGCACCGTCCCAGAACGGGCGCATCACCGGGTCGTCCACGTCGGGCAGCGGGTAGTCGGGGTGGAGCGGCTGCTCGTCCTGCACGAACTCGGCCATCGCCCTCACTGTCCCCGCAGCACGACGGCGCTGGTCGCGACGCCCGAGGCGCCGGTGACCAGCGTCGCCGCGCAGCCCGGGCACCTGGTTCACCGACGTCCCGCGGATCTGCCGCACGCCCTCCAGGAGCAGGTTGAAGCCGTGCACGTATGCTTCCGACAGCCCGCCACCCGACGTGAGCACCGGTAGCTGGCCACCCAGCTCGATCCGCCCGCCCTCGGTGAACGGGCCGCCCTCGCCGCGCTTGCAGAAGCCGTAGTCCTCGAGCCCCATCACCACCAGTGGCGTGAAGGCGTCGTAGATCTGCGCGCAGCCCATGTCCGCGGGACCGAGGAGCGACCGCTTCCACAGCAGCTCGGCGCACCAGCGCGAGGTCGTCTCCATCCCGGGCGAGTTGTTGTAGTTCGCGAGATGCACGGGATTGGGGCCCGACGCCTGCGCGACCGAGTGGATCAGCACCGGCTTCTGGCGGAGATCGCGCGCGCGCTCGACGGAGGTCACCACGCAGGCGAGCGCGCCGTCGGTCTCGAGGCAGCAGTCGTAGAGCGTCAGCGGGTACCCGATCACGCGGCCCTCGAGATAGGTCTCCATGTCGAGCGGCCGGCCGCGCATCATCGCCAGGGGATTTCGCTGCGCGTGCGTGCGGGCCGCGATCGCGACGTTGCCGAGATGCTCGCGCGTCGTGCCGTAGTCGTGCATGTGCCGGTGCGCCCACATGCCGATCACGTCGACCGGGCGAATCAGCCCCCACGGCGTGTGCAACGCCTTGTCGTCGCGCACCAGCCCGCGCTCCTGCGACCACGGCCGCGACGTCCGCGAGCCGCGATTGCGGGCGCGATGACAGGTGACCACCGTGGCGAGCCCGCTCGCGACCGCCGCCGCCGCGTGCATCAGCGTCGCGCTCGACGCGCCGCCGCCGTACGAGATCTTGTCCCACCAGGTGAGCTGCCGCACACCCAGGCGGCGCGCGATCGAGACCTCGTGGGTCGCCTCCATCTCGAGCATCGACATGCCGTCGACGTCCTCGTTCTCGAGCCCCGCGTCCTCGAGCGCGAGCTGGATGGCCTCGACCGCCGTGTCGGAGATCGGCCGCCCGATGTCCTTGGCGAACGGGAGCTGGCCGATGCCGACCACGGCCACCTTGTCCTGGATGCGACGGAAGAGATCGCGGTCGAGGCCGTCGGACACGGCACCCGGCTAACACGAGGCGCGGTGGGCGCACAAACCAGCGGCGCTGGAGCGCGCACCCGCGGGAAGGTAGAGAACCGCCATGGCCTGCCCTGCCTGTGATCGACTCGAACGCGGCCGCGCCGGGCGCGACCACGACTTCGTGGCGTCGCTGTCGGAGTCCAGCATCTTCCTCGCCGACGAGCAGACGTACCGCGGCTACTGCCTCGTCTTCCTGGCCGGTCACGCGGAGCGCCTCGAGGAGATCCCGATCGAGCGGCAGGTCCGCCTGTGGGAGGACGTCGCCCGGCTGGCGACGGCGCTGCGCGCGGAGCTGGCGCCCGCGCGCATCAACTTCGCCTGCCTCGGCAACTTCATGGCACACGTCCACTGGCACGTGATCCCGCGCTACGCCGACGACCCCGAGCCGCTCCACCCCATCTGGGTGCGCCCGCTCGCCGAGCGACGGCTCGAGCTGCCGGCAAGCGAGCGCGACGACCTGATCGGCCGGCTGCGCCGGCGGCTCGCCTGAGCGGCGGCGCTGGCGCCAGCACGCGATCTTGCTACAACCTCTGCGCAACGCATGGAGACCGGCGCGCTCGTCGAGCTGTCACACGTCGCCATGGCCTTTGGCAACCGGCCGGTGTTCGGCGACCTGTCCTGCACGTTCCCGGCGGGGCGCATCTCCGTGGTCCTCGGCGGCAGCGGCTCGGGCAAGAGCACGGTGCTGCGGCTGATCGGCGGCCTCGTCCGCCCGCAGGCGGGGCACATCCTCGTCGACGGCGAGGACGTCACGCAGCTGTCCGAGGACGCGCTCTTCCGCGTCCGGCGCAAGCTCGGCATGCTGTTCCAGGGCGGCGCCCTGCTCGACTCGATGACGCGTCTTCGACAACCTCGCCCTGCCGCTCCGCGAGCACGAGCGTCTGCAGGAATCCGCCATCGCCGCCGCCGTCCACGATCGGCTCGAGGCGGTCGGGCTGCACGACGTCGACGGGCTGCTGCCGAGCCAGCTCTCGGGCGGGATGGTGAAGCGCGTGTCGCTGGCGCGCGCGATCATCCGCAATCCCGCCGTGCTGCTGTGCGACGAGCCCTTCTCCGGGCTCGATCCGATCTCGTCGAAGCGCATCGAGGCGCTGCTGGTGAACGTCGGGCGGACGCGCGGCATCACCACCGTGGTGGTCTCGCACGACATCGATTCCACGATGCGGATGGCCGAGCAGGTGCTGCTGCTGCTCCCCGACGGATCCTTTCAGGGCGCGCCCGCGGAGCTGCGCGCGAGCGCCGATCCGCGCGTGCGGGCGTTCCTGAGCCACGACGTCGACGCGGCGCTGGCGCTGCCGGAGGCGAGCTGATGTTCGGCGCCGTGCGCCAGCTCGGCGCCGCGACCACCGATACCCTCTCCGACCTGGGGGCGATGGCGCTCTTCCTCCTGAAGGTGGTGCGCGACGCCCTCACGCCGCCGTGGCGGCTCGGAAACGTGATCGACGAGGTCTACAAGCTCGGCGTCCTCTCGCTGCTCATCATCTGCGTCTGCGGGCTCGCCGTGGGCATGGTGCTCGGGCTCCAGGGCTACAACACGCTCGAGCGCTTCGGCGCCACGCAGTCGCTCGGCGCGGTCGTCGGTCTCAGCCTGGTGCGCGAGCTGGGTCCCGTGCTGACCGCGCTGCTGGTCACGGGACGTGCCGGCTCGGCGACCGCGGCCGAGATCGGCACGATGGTCGCCACCGAGCAGCTCGACGGGCTCCGCATGATGTCGGTCGATCCCGTCGACTACGTGGTCGCGCCCCGCGCCGTCGCCATGGTGCTCGTCATGCCGCTGCTGACGGCGCTGTTCATCGTGTGCGGCATCGCGGGTGGCTGGCTGGTGGGCGTGAAGCTGCTCGGCGTCGACCCGGGCGCCTACATGACGAGCCTCGAGAACGCCGTCGACCTGCGCGACGACCTCGGCGGCAGCCTGGTCAAGTCGCTCGTGTTCGGCGTGCTCGTCGGCTGGATCGCCACGTATCGCGGCTACACCAGCGCTCCCACCTCCGCGGGCGTGAGCGCGGCGACCACGGCCACGGTCGTGGTCGCCTCGGTGAGCGTGCTGATCTTCGACTACTTCATCACCGCGCTGTGGGGGGTGTGAGCACGTGAGACGTTCGCCGGCTCGTGATCTGCTCGTGGGTGTCTTCGTGCTCCTGGGCATCGGGGCGATCGCCTACCTCTCGCTGGCGGTGGGAGGGGCGTCGTGGGAGCGTCGCGGCGGCCTCACGCTGATCGCCCGCTTCGACGAGCTCGGGGGCCTGAAGACGCGCGCGCCGGTGGTGATCGCCGGCGTCAAGGTCGGACAGGTGCGATCGATCGGACTGGGTGACGACTATCGGGCGCGGGTCATGCTCGACCTGGATCCGACGCTCAAGCTGCCCACCGACACCTCGGCGTCGATCGTCACCGCCGGACTGCTGGGCGACCGGTACATCTCGCTCCAGCTCGGCGGCGACCCCAAGCTGCTCGCGAGCGGCGACACCCTCAACTTCACCGAGTCCGCGGTGCTCCTCGAACGCCTGCTCGGCAAGCTGGTGCACAACGTCGGCGCCACCGACAAGGACTCGCAGTGAATCGGCGGGGAGGAACGATGACGCGATCCTGGACACTGACGGCGCTGCTCGTCGCCGCCGCGAGCCTGCCGGCACGCGCCGAGGATACCCGACCGCGGCCACTTCCCGGCATGCACGCGGTCACGGAGGCACCGGCGCCGACCGGCCCCATGGCGGCCGAGTACGACCCCTGGCAGAACGTCAACCGCAAGGTCTTCTCGTTCAACGACACGCTCGACCAGTGGGTGCTGGAGCCCGTGGCGAAGGGCTGGGACTTCGTGACCCCGAAGCCGGTCTCGAACAGCATCAGCAACTTCTTCGGCAACCTCCGCTTTCCCATCGATCTGGTGAACAACCTGCTGCAGGGAAAGGGCGTCGAGGGCGCCAAGACGCTGGGGCGGTTCGCGATCAACTCCACCCTCGGCGCCGGCGGCTTCCTCGATCCCGCGAGCGACCTGGGGCTCGGGCCGCAGACGGAGGACTTCGGTCAGACCCTCGGCGTCTGGGGCGTGGGCCCCGGTCCGTACCTGGTGCTGCCCGTGCTCGGCGCGTCGAGCCTGCGCGATGCGCCGGCCCTCGGCGTCGACGCGGTCACCGCCATCACCCCGTTCTTCGTCGACGGCTGGATCCTGGTCGGTGCGCGCGTCGTCGACGTCGTGAACACCCGCGCGCAGTTCCTCGAGGCGGTGGCGGAGGCGAGAGCGACGTCGCTCGACTACTACGTCTTCGTGCGCAACGCGTACCTGCAGCGCCGCCAGGCGCTGATCGAGGATCGAGCCCAGAAGCAGACGCCCGAGAGGACTGCCCCCTATGAAGATGAAGAGCTCTACACCGTTCCGTGACCATCGTCGCAGCCTGCTCGCGATCGCCGTCGCGCTCGTCCTGACCGCCGTCGGTTCGCGCGCGGGTGCCGAGCAGTCGCCCCGCGACGTCGTGCAGAGCGTGTCCGACCAGGTGCTCGTGGTCCTCGCCGACAAGGACCTGTCGAAGGAGACGCGGCGCGACAAGGTGAAGGCGATCGTGCTCGAGAACGTCGACTTCGACACCCTCAGCCGGCTCGTGCTGGCGCGCAACTGGAGCCAGTTCAGCCCCCAGCAGCAGCAGGACTTCGAGCACGAGTTCCAGGGACACCTGGCATCGACGTACGGCCGCCGCCTCGACGACTACCACAACGAGAAGGTCGCGATCGTCGGGGATCGCCGGGAGGCGAACGGCGACTGGACGGTGCAGACCAAGATCCTGCGCGGCGGCGGCTCGAACGACATCGCCGTGGACTATCGCCTGCGGCAGTCGAACGGCCGGTGGAAGATGATCGACTTCATCATCGAGCAGGTGAGCCTGGTGGCGAACTTCCGCTCGCAGTTCCAGGAGATCGTCAGCAGCGGCGGCCCGGAGCATCTGCTGCAGGTGCTGCGCGAGAAGACCGCCAAGGGCGAGGAGTTCAAGAGCTGACGCCTGGAGGCGTTCACGAGAGACCGGGTCGCGACGCTTCGGACGATCCCGGGTTACGCGTGGATCCCGACATCTGCCACCGCATCATGCGGAGCACGTCGCGCGGGCTCTCGCCGAGCTTGCGCACCACCGACGGCTCGAATCCCGAGTGCATGAAGCAGTTCTGGCACCGCGGATCCGTGCGCGACTCCCAGTAGTCCCAGTCGACCCCGCCCCAGAAGTCCTTCCAGGTGGGATAGTACTCGCCCTCGATCAGGTAGCATGGCCCCTTCCAGCCCTTCGGCGTACGGGTCGGATTGCCCCAGGGGGTGCACGGGTAGTCCCGCTTCCCCGCCGCGAACTCGAGGAAGAGCGGCGTGGACGCGACGCGGTAGCGCTTCGCCAGCTCGAGGACGCGCGTGAACTGCCGGTGCGTCTCCTCGCGGTGCAGGAAGCGGTCCTCCTTGATCGTCTCGTAGTGGTAGCCGGGCGAGAGGAGCATGCCGTCCACGCCGATGTCCGTGAGCAGCGCGAGCATCTCCTCGATCTCCTCCATCGACGTCTCGCGGAAGATCGTCGTGTTGGTGCACATCGCGTAGCCGCGGCGCTTTCCCTCCCTGATCATCTCGATGGCCCGGTCGAACGTCCCGGGCCGATCGGTGATGTGGTCGTGCGTCGCGCGCATGCCGTCGAGGTGCACGTTGATCGAGAGCCGCTTGTGCGGCGTGCCCTTCTTGTAGAAGCGATCGAGGAGGATGCCGTTCGTGCACAGGTAGATGTGCCGCTTGCGCGCGATGATGCCGTCGACCAGCTCGGCCAGCTCGGGATACACGGTGGGCTCGCCGCCGCAGATCGACACGACGGGCGCACCGGCCTGATCCACCGCCTCGAAGCATTGCTCCAGCGAGAGACGGTCGCGCAGATCGCCGCTGTAGCGCTCGGGCGAGCAGCCGAGGCAGGCCAGGTTGCAGGTGTGCAGCGGCTCCAGCATCAGCACGTAGGGATAGCGCTGATTGCCACGCCGCCAGTTTCGCAGCTGCCACGACAGCATGTCGGTGGCGATGTGCACGGGAAATCGCATCGACGTTCCTCCGCTATCAGGCGGCAAGTCCGTCGGCCAGCAGGCTGGCCGCACGCTCGCCGCTCTCGACGGCACTCTCGATCGTGGGCGGCAGGCCGGTCGCCGTCCAGTCGCCGGCCAGCACGAAGCCGCGGAGCGGCGTGCGCGCCGGTGGACGCAGGCGCTCGGCCGCGGGGGTGGGGGACACGGTGGCGTGCTTCTCCTTCACGACGACGGACCGCTCGAGGCGTGCGGGCACCGCCGCCGGGAGCACGGCCCGGAGGTCGGCCAGCACCTCGGCCGTCACGCGGGCGGTGTCCCACTCGACGACGTCGCGCCCGGCGCTGATGACGGCGCTCACGCACTGTCCCGGACCGTCCTCGCCGAGGAGGCGTGTGCGGTTGAACACCCACTGCGTCTTCGTGCCGAGCAGGCCGAGGAAGTCGCCGCGTAGCACGGGTCGATCGAACCACAGCGTGGTGCTCACGATCGGCGACGTCTCGAGCCCGTCGAGCCGCGCGAACGCCGGCTGCGCACGCAGGTCTGGCGGCAGGAAGTGCGCCAGCGCCGCGGGCGGCACGGCCGCGACGCAGGCGTCGGCGGGGAGCCGGCGGCCGTCGCGCAGGACGACGCCCTGCACCGCGCCGTCGTGCACGTCGAGCGCCGCCGCCTGGGCGTGAATCCACACGCGCCCGCCGCGACGCTCGACGAAGCGCCGCGCGTCGTCCGTGTAGAGATCGCCGAGGCCGACACGCGGGAGGACGAACTGCGAATCCGCCCGCGAGCGAAAGAACGCCCGCGCCAGCACCTCGACGAAGGGACCGGCGGCCGCGCGCTCGGGCGCCTCGTTGAGCGTCGCGACGGCGACCGGGTTCCAGAAGCTCGCCCGCGCATGCGTCGACTGCCCGAGCGACTCCAGCACCGCGTCCACCGTGCAGTCCGCGAGCCGCGGATCGTGCCGCCGCCGCATCGCCATCAGCACCATGCCCGCGCGCAGCGCGCGCATCCGCTCGCCGCGCGACAGGAGGCGATAGCGCAGCAGGCCGCCCGCCAGGTGGAGCGGGCTCGGCCAGGGCGGGCAGTCGATGACGCCCGCGCCGAGGCGCGGATGCGCGAGATCGACGTGCAGGCTCGCCTGCCGGTGCACCTTGCCGCCCGCGCCGATGCGCTCGAGGAACGCCAGCGTGCGGCGATAGCAGCCCATGAGGGCGTGCTGCCCGTTGTCGACCACCGTCCCCGTCGCGGCGTCGCGGAACGACGATGCCCGGCCGCCGAGGCGCGGGCGGGACTCCAGGATCGTGACGCGCGCACCGCGCTCCGCGAGCGCCACCCCCGCCGACAGCCCGGCGAAGCCTCCGCCGATCACCACCACGTCTCGCATCACGCGTGCCGTCCTACGCCGGGAGCTGCGCCCGGCCCCAGGCCGCGAGCGCGAGCCCCACGCGCTCGTAGCGCGGCAGCGCGATGCGCTCGTGGAAGACGTCGAAGCGGCGCGACTCGATGCGCGCCAGCAGGCGCTCGTAGATCCAGCGCATCGCCTCGGCGGGTGCGAGGGCGCGGCGGTCCTCCGGCGCCAGCGATCCGCTCGCGCGCAGGTAGTACGCGCGCGCGCGCCCGCACTCGAAGGCCATGAGCGCGCCGACGCGCGTCGAGTAGTGCCCGGCGAGGAGCTCGTCCTCGTCGCAAGCGAAGCGCGCCAGGTCTTCCAGCGGCAGGTAGAGCCGGCCGCGCGCGCCGTCCTCGCGGACGTCGCGCAGGATGTTGGTGAGCTGGAAGGCGACGCCGAGGTCGCGGGCGTAGTCCACCGCGCTCGGATGCCGGCGGCCGAAGATCTCGATGCAGAGGAGCCCGACGGTCGAGGCGACCAGGTAGCAGTACTCCTCGAGCTCGTCGAAGGTCGCGTAACGCCGGCGCGAGAGATCCATCTCGACGCCACGGATCAGGTCCGTGAAGTGGCGCTGCGGCAGCGCGAAGCGTCGCGCGGCGTCGGCGAGCGCGATGCCGATCGGGTGCGTCGCGGTCCCCGCGTAGACGCGGTCGAGCTCCTCGCGCCAGCGCGCCAGCAGGGCCGCGGGGTCGCGCGCCGCGGCGTCGAGGCCGTCGGCGACGTCGTCGACGAAGCGGCAGAACGCGTACACCGCATCGAGGGCGGCACGGCGCTCCGGGCCGAGGAGCCGGAAGGCCTGCGCGAAGCTGCTGCCGCTGCGGCGCGTGACCTCGTGGCAGTAGGCGTAGGCCCGGGTGACCGCGGCGTCGCTCACGCGGGCGCCCCGGAGCGCGCATAGCGCCGCTTGTGGTCCTCGATGCCGGCCAGGTGGCAGAACCCGGCGCCACCCTCCGCCGGTCGCTCCGCGCCGGCGCCTGCGCGCGCGAACTCCTCGTACTCCGCCACGGTCAGCATGCGGCGCGCCTGGAGGAGCGCCTGCGTCCCGATGCGCGCGGCGCGCGACGCGCTGCCGGGCACCGGCCGCGCGGTGAAGAACTCCGCGCAGCAACCCGAGCCGTAGGAGAAGAGCGCCAGCTCGCGGCCCTCGAGCGTCGCCCCCTCGCGCTCGAGGAGCCACGCGAGGCAGAGGTAGAGCGACGCCGTGTAGGTGTTGCCCGCCTGCCGCGCGAGCCCGAGCGCCGGCTCGGCCTGCGTCGACCAGCTGCGCTCGAAGCGCTCGCCGACTGCGGCGGGGGTCAGCCCCGGCGATTCGTCCTCCACCAGCCGCCGGTGCGCCTTGTGCGCCATCTTGGGGAACGGCGTGTGGTAGAGGAACGCCGCGAAGCGCTCGAGCAACGACCCGCCCCCGTGACCGTTCAGCGCCGAGCGGTAGTCGGCCACCGCGCCGCGCAGCGCGTCGAGATAGCAGTCGAGCGAGAACTTGCCGTCGACCAGCGCCTCGCGCCGGTCGAGCGGCCGCCAGAAGTCGTAGACGTTGCGCGCGTACAGCCCGGTCGTCGGACCCATGCGGAGGAGCCGCGGCTCCTCGCTCACCACCACCGCCGCGGCCCCCGCGCCCTGCGTGAACTCGGCGCTCGAGCCGACGTCGTAGCGCGCGATGTCGGTCGCGACGACCAGCGCCTTGCGGCCGCGGGCGGCACCCGAGCGGATCCAGTCGGCGGCCAGCATGATGCCGGCGGTGCCGCCGTAGCAGGCGTGCTTGACCTCGAAGGTGCGGCAGCTCGGCGGCAGGCCGAGCAGGTCGTGCAGGAAGATGCCGATCGGCTTCGCGTGGTCGACGGCCGTCTCGGTGGCGGCGACGAGCAGGCCGATCTCGTCGGGCCGCACCTCGCCCTGGCGGAAGACGCGCGCGGCGGCGTTGGCGCCGAGCGTGACCGCGTCCTCCCACGGTGGCACCACCGCCATCGCATGCGCGCCGAGCCCCACGTGGATCTTCTCCACCGGCACGCCGCGCGCCTCGGCCAGACGGTCGAGCGGCAGCGCGTACCGCGGCAGGTACACGCCCAGCTGATCGATGCCCACGTCGAGGCCGTTCATCGTCCCTCCTCCAGTCGCGCGCGGCACTGCCCGAGCGCCATCAGCGGGAAGTAGTTCGCGGTACATCCAGTAGCGCAGGTAGAAGTGGCGCGGGAATCCGGTGCCGGTGAACTCGTCCTCGTCCCAGCCGCCGTCGGCGCGCTGCGTGGCGAGGAGATGATCGACGCCGCGCACGACGGCGTCGCCGACGTCGCTGGTGCCGGCGAGCAGCCCGAGCAGCGCCCACGCCGTCTGCGACGGCGTGCGACTCGCCGCGGCCGGCGAGCGTCTCGTCGTCGTACGACGCGAGCGTCTCGCCCCAGCCGCCGTCGGCGTTCTGATGGGCGTGCAGCCACGCGACCGCGCGGCGCACGTGCGGCGCGTCCGGGGTCTCGCCGATGGCGCGCAGGCCGGCGAGGACCGACCAGGTGCCGTAGACGAAGTTGCTCGCCCCAGCGCCCCCACCACGAGCCGTCGGCCCGCTGGGTGCGGAGCAGGAACGCGTGCGCGCGCCGGGCGCGGCCGTAGCCGAGGTCGAAGCCGAGGTTGCCCATCAGCTCGAGCAGCCGGCCGGTCAGGTCCTCGGTCGGCGGGTCGATCATCGCCTCCATGTCGGCGAACGGGATGCGGTTCAGGAACGCGGCGGTGTTGTCGGTGTCGAAGGCGCCCCAGCCGCCGTTGCGGCTCTGCATGCCGAGCGTCCAGTTGGTGCCGTGCGCGAGCGCGCGGCGGTAGGCGACCCGCGTCCGGCACGCTCGATCCGCTGCAGCGCCATCAGGATCACCGCGGTGTCGTCGGTGTCGGGATACCAGTCGTTGGCGAACTCGAACGCCCAGCCGCCCGGCTCGAGCTGCGGGTTGCGGACGCTCCAGTCGCCGGGCTCGAAGATCTGGTTCGCGATCAGCCACTCGGCGGCGCGCACCAGCGCGGGATGCGTCGCCGGGCATGCCCGAGTCGAGCAGCGCCTTGCAGGTGAGCGCCGTGTCCCACGTCGGCGACACGCAGGGCTGGAAGAAGAGCTGCCCGTCGTGCTCGATCAGGAAGTCCTCGATCGCCTGCACGCCGTTCGCGACCGCCGGATGGTCGTCGGGATAGCCGAGCGCGCGCAGCGCCATGACGCAGTTGAGCATCGGCGGCTGGATGCCGCCCCAGCCGCCGTTCGCGTCCTGGCGCGCGAGGATCCACTCCGCCGCGCGGCGCAGCGCGCGCGCGCGCAGCGGCTTCCACGGACTGCGACCGAGCCGCTTGCAGGACCCAGTCGAGCGCGAGGAAGCGTTGCGCCACGGAGAACCACTCGCGGCTGGGCGGAAAGCCGATGCGCTCCGGCGTCGGCGGCGCGAGCCACAGCTCCTCGACGCCACACTCCGCCGGGATGGCAATGCGCGGCTGCTTCGCCATCAGCACGGTGAGGGGCACGACGGTCTCCGCGCGCCCAGCTCGACATGGCGTAGATGTTGAGCGGGAACCACGGCGGCAGCAGGACCAGCTCGACCGGCATCGCCGGCAGGCCCCACCACGGGAACTGGCCGAAGTACGCGAGGAAGGTGCGCGTGAAGACTCCCGCGCGCTCGAGGCCGCCGTGCGCGCGGATGAACTCGCGCGCGCGCGCGAGCGCCGGATCGTCGATCGGCACGCCGGCGAGCTTCATCGCGAAGTACGCCTCGATCGTCGTGCTCAGGTGCCCCGGACCGCCGTGGTAGAGCGGCCAGCTGCCGTCGGCGCTCTGCACCGCCAGCATGCGTCCGACCAGGCGGTGCTCCGTCTCCTGGCGCCGCCGCCCCATGAAGCGGTTGAAGATGACGTACTGCGCGTCCATCCCGACGTTGGCCTCGAGCGGCGCGTGCCAGTAGCCGTCGCGGTGCTGCAGGCCGAGGAGCCGCGCCTGTGCGCGCGCGATCGCCTCGTCGAGACGCTGCGCGAGGTCGTCGGGCGACCGGCCCGCGACGGGAAACGACGCGATCGTCGCCACGCTCAGCTGCTCGCGCGCGCGCGCAGCGCGAGACCGCGCGCGTGCAGCGCCATGTGGCCGCGCTGGATGCCCTCGGTGACCAGCGCGCGCAGCGCCGCCAGGTTCTGCCCGAGCCCCACCGCCGCCATGACCGCCGCCAGATCGCGTGCCGACGCGGCGCCGAGGACGCGCAGCGAGAGGCGCGCGCGCGGATTCAGCTCGAGGTGGCCGCCCACCGTCGCCACCGCGAGCGGGAGCTCGATCGCACCGCGGAGCGCGTCGCCGTCGAGCGTCCAGGTGGTCAGCGGACCGTAGCTGCCGTTCCGCGCCGCCCACGCGTGCGCGCCGGCCTCGATGCCGCGCCAGTCGTTGCCCGTCGCGAGCGCGACGGCGTCGATCCCGTTCATCACGCCCTTGTTGTGCGTCGCCGCGCGATACGGATCGGCCGCCGCCAGCTCCCAGGCCTCGACGACCCGGCGAGCGACCTCGCCGCCGTCGAGCCCGCAGGCGGGCAGCAGGTCGAAGGGCAGCCGGACCGACGCCCGCGCGAGCCGCCGGTCGGCGAGGTTCGACAGGATGCAGAGCCGCGGCTCGCCTTCCGACAGCGACGCGACGTCCGGCGCGATCGCCTCCACCATCGTGTTCACGATGTTGGCGCCCATCGCGTCGCCGACGTCGACGACCAGGTGAACCACGAGAACGGGGCCGCACGACTTCCCGGTCAGCTCGCGGAGCTCGATGGCGCGCGCGCCACCGCCCCGCCGGACGAGATTCGGATGCATGGCGTCCGCGGCCGCGAGGAGGCGCGCCGAGGCGGCCTCGAGACGCTGCCGGGCCGCAGCGAGGTCCGGTACGCCGAGCAGGTGGATCTGGCCGATCATGCATGCGGGGTCGGCCGCCGCCTCGAATCCCCCCGCCTCGCGCGCCAGGCGCGCCGCATAGCTGGCGGCGGCGATGACCGAGGGCTCCTCGATGGCCATCGGCACCAGGCGATCCTGGCAGTTGATGAGGAAGTTCAGTCCGACGCCCAGAGGGAGTCCGAGGACGCCGATGGCGTTCTCGATGACGTGGTCGGCCGCCTCGAACGACAGGGCCCCGTTCAGCAGCTCGGTCACCTCGCCGCCGGCCAGACCGGCGCGGTCCACCAGGCTCGCCAGGCGGTCGTCCCGTCCAAGCCTGGAAAAGCCAGCGATCCGTGATCCTTGCGTGCCGTTGTGCATCCGCCCCGTCCTCCTGTCCGTCGCCGGTCAGGGGGTCCCCACCGCCGTACTGACCGATCGCTCTTAACCGATTGGTCAGCACCTACTAAAGGTCGGTTCGAGCGAGGTCAAGCCGGGGGGGTCGCGATCAGGCAAGGAAGTCGACCGCGCGGCCCACCTGCCGGGCCGTCGCGTGGCGGTAGATCTGCCAGGCGACGACAAGATCCTGGAACGCGAGCCCGACGCCGCCGTAGACGGTGATATCCGCCCGCGACGTCCGGCCGGGGTGGGTGCCGGCCAGGACCTCGCCCAGCTCGGCGTCGATCGCGTCGTGGCCCAGCCCCGCCGCTCCGACCGCGCCCATGTGCACCGCGAGCTCCCGGTCGTCGCAGACGAGGACCGCCTCCCGGATCACCCCGGCATCGACCTCGCACTTGCCCGGCTCGTCGGCACCCAGGGTCGTGACGTGCATCCCCGGTCGCAGCATCGGCGCGAACAGGAACGGCGCGCGCGCCCACGTCGCGGTCAGCACGATGTCTGCGTGGCGCACGGCGCCGTCCAGCGTGGGGCTCGCCTCCACCGGAGCCCGCAACGCGGCCGTCATGCGAGCGGCGAACGCCCGCGCCTGCTCGGGTCGCGTGTCGTAGGCCCACACGCGGCGGACGGGACGCAGCATGGCGAGCGAACGAAGCTGATGCTCGCCCTGCACACCGGAGCCGATCACGGCGACCGTGTCGGATCCGTCGCAGGCGAGCGACGTCCGCCGCGAGCGCTCCGGAGATGCCCGTCCGCACCGCGGTCAGATGCGTCGAGTCCATCACCGCGAGGAGGTCGCCGGTGCGCACGTCGTGCAAGCAGAGCACCCCGCGGATGGCCGGGCGCTGCGCGGGGAACTTGGCGTGCACCTTGACGGTGTAAGCCGGGACGCCTGCGACCCGCCCGGGAACAGCACCGTCGCCGTGCCCTGCGCCCCGAGCGACGACCGGACCCGCTGCGCGCGGCTCTCCGGCGATGTCGAGTATTCGCGGAAGGCGTCGCGAAGCTCGACGACCAGGGTCGGCGGATCGATCAGCGCCTCGACCTCGGATCGGGTCAGTAGCAGGGTCGTCATCGAACGTCGGTGAGGGCTACCCCCATCGCCTGTCACCCACAAGGCGCCTTTGACCGCGAGCCGGCCCACCCACTACACCTACCCTCCATGGACTTCGAGACGATCCGCGCTCGAGCGCGCCGACGGCGTCGCCACGATCACGCTCCATCGCCCCGAGCGATTGAATGCCTGGACTCCCGTCATGGGACGCGAGCTGTTCGACGCGTTCCGCGCGGCCGATCGCGACCGCGACGTACGGGCCGTGATCCTCACCGGCGCGGGACGCGCCTTCTGCGCCGGTGCGGACATGGACTTCTTCGCGGGGCAGATCCGCGCCGGCGGCGGCACCGGCGCGGCGGGCGGCGACGGGCCGGGACGCGTCGAGGAGTTCCCCGCGCTCATGCAGCAGATGTCGAAGCCCACGATCGCCGCGATCAACGGCTACGCGCTCGGGGTGGGCTGCACGATGACGCTCCTCTGCGACGTCCGTCTCGCCGCGACCGAGGCGAAGATGGGCTTCCTCTTCCCGCGCATGGGCGTGATGGCCGAGCTCGGCTCCACCTTCCTCCTGCCGCGGCTGGTCGGCGTCGGCCGGGCGTGCGAGCTGATGTTCACCGGCAAGCAGTATCCCGCCGCCGAGCTCGAGCGCATCGGGCTGGTGAACCACGTGGTACCCGGCGACGAGCTCGCCGCCTCGGCCGCTGCGCTGGCGCGCGAGATGGCGGCGTGCGCGCCGCTGTCGCTCACGCTCACCCGGCGCGCGCTCTACCAGGGCCTCAGCGCCACGTTCGACGCCCAGGTCCGGCACGAGGGCTTCGCACTCGAGTACCTCTACCGCAGCCGCGACCACGCCGAGGCGGTCGCCGCCTTCAAGGAGAAGCGCACCCCGCGGTTCGAGGGGCGCTGACGCGCGCCGGGGTGCGTGCTCGGTGACGTCCGCGCAGCTCGGAGCGACCGCGCTTCCTTGGCGTATCGCTACGGCTCGGCCAGCCTGCGCGCGCATGGCGTCGGCTGGAGGATATCGACGGGAGCGAGGAGCCCCATCGAGCTGAGGAACGCGGGCGAGCCACCCGATCGCGTCGTGGGTGAAGGTGACGGCGTGACCGTCGCGGTTCCGTTGACCCGACGAGCGGGCCACGACCTGCGCGGCAGGGATTCTAGCCGCCGAGTGTCTCTCGCGCTCTTCGCCCGAGCACGAAGAGGTGCCGTTCGCCAGCGCTTTCGTCTACGACGCTCGAGAGGATGTCGAACCCGGCGGCACGGATGAGCGCTTCGTTCGCCGGCGCGTCGTAGTGGCTCCACCACATCGGAGCACCGCAGAGATCACCGATACCCTCCCACGCGCTCGTTCCCATGGTGACGAGGAGCGATCCCCCGACTGGCAGGTAGGACGCGAGCGTCATCAGCAGGGCGTCGTGCTGGTTTCGCGGGACGTGGAAGAGCGCGTACAGGGAAACGACGGCGTCGACGGCGTACTCACCCACGGTGAGTGTGAGCATGTCGCGAACGACGTAGATCGCCTCCGGTACCCACTTGCGCGCACGCTCGATCTGCCGCGGCGAGACGTCGAGCCCGATCACCCTGAAGCCGCGATCGATCAGCATGCGATCGGTAGGAATGCCCGCGCCGCAGCCAACGTCGAGCACCCTCGCACCGGGCGCAAGCAAGGCTGCGAGGCGGTCGAGGTACATCTGGCTGTCGAAACGCGCTCGCTCGGCCAGGTAGGCGTCGGCGATGCGGTCGTAGCCCAGCCGGACCATATCGCGCGGCGGGGTCACGGAGTGTCGTCGGGAAACGCCGCGCTCAGCTCCCGATCCGCTTCGCGAACGCCCGCACGCCGGCGAGCTGCTCCGGCGTCAGCCGGAACGTCGTCGTCCCGAGCGTGCCGCTGATCTCGTGCGCGGCAGCGAGGCGATCGAGCGTGGCGATGGGCACGGTCGCGGTGACGCTCTCGCCCACGCGCCGGGCGCTCACGCCATTGCCCACGGTCATGCTGTCGATGCGGTAGTCGGACACGCTGCACGCGACCGGAGCACCGTCGACCACCAGGTCGATGGTCTTCACGTCGTGATAGATGCCGCCCGAGGCTGTGGAGGCGATCACCACCATCGCGGCGTCGGGACGGCCTGCGCCGCCGGCCGGACGGTCGGCGCGCCAGCTGATCCAGTGGCGCGATCGGCCACCCTGCAGTCCCTCCAGCCGGCTCGGGTCGGTCGCGACCACGGAGCCTCCCGGCTCGGTCGCCGGGGAGACGGTCACCGCCTCGTTCGCGCGCTGCTCCAGCGCCGCCGCCAGCCCGCTGTTGTCGGACGCGGCCGGCGCCGGGGCGGCGTTCGCCTGACCGCGCAGGCGCGCGTTCTCCGTTTCGAGGGTGCGGACCTGCTGCTGGAGCCGCGCATTCTCGTCGCGCAGCCGCTCGAGCTCGCCGGCGCGTGCGGTGGCGCCGCCCGCCACGAGCACCACCACTCCCATCGCCGCGACCAGACGTCCCCGCATCAGCTCCCCATCTTGACGATCGCGTCGAACGCCGCCTTCTCGAGCGGCATGACGCTCAGGCGCGACTGCCGCACCAGCGGGATGTCGCGCAACGTGCGCTCGGCCTTCACCTGCGCCAGGGTGACGGGTCGTCTGAGCTTCTTCACCGGCGCGAGGTCGACGACCACCCAGCCGCCTTCCTTGACGGTGGGATCCGGATAGGCATCACGCACCACCTCGCACACCCCGACGACGGCAGGGTCGCCGCCCGAATGGTAGAACAGCACCCGGTCGCCGACCTGCATCGCCTTCAGGTTGTTGCGCGCCTGGAAGTTGCGGACCCCGTCCCACATCGTGCGGCCGTCCGCGACCAGCTGGTCGAAGGAGTAGGTGCTCGGCTCCTGCTTCACCAGCCAGTCGCGACGTGGCATCGATCCGGTTAGACCGCCGCCTCGAAGAGCCCGGCCGCACCCATGCCGCCGCCGATGCACATGGTCACGATGCCCCAGCGCTTGCGCCGGCGCCGCAGCTCGAGGAGCAGCGTGCCCGTCATGCGCGCGCCCGTCATCCCGTAGGGATGGCCGATGGCGATCGCGCCGCCGTTCGGGTTCAGCTGGTCCATCGAGATGCCCAGCCGATCGCGGCAGTACACCGTCTGCGACGCGAACGCCTCGTTCAGCTCGACGATGTCGATGTCGTCGATCGTGAGGCCCGCGCGCTTGAGCAGCTTCGGCACGGCGAACACCGGGCCGATGCCCATCTCGTCGGCCTCGCAGCCGGCGAACACGGTGCCGCGGAAGAAGCCGAGCGGCTTGACGCCGAGCGCGCTCGCCTTCTCGGCCGACATGATGAGGACCGCGGCCGCGCCGTCCGAGAACTGCGACGAGTTGCCCGCCGTGACGCTGCCGGTTTCCTTGAAGGCGCCGGGAAGCTTCTGCAGCCCTTCCAGCGTGGTCTCGGGGCGGTTGCACTCGTCGCGATCGACCGTGACCTGCTTCTGCGACGTCTGCCCCGTGGCCTTGTCGGTCACCCCCATCGTGACGGACATGGGAACGATCTCGTCCTTGTCCTTGCCGGACTTCTGGAACGCGGCGGTGCGCTGCTGGGAGGCGAGCGCGTACTCGTCCTGCGACTCGCGCGACACCTTGTAGCGGTCCGCCACGACCTCCGCGGTGAGACCCATCGGCATGTAGATCTGCTTGTAGTGATCCATCAGCCACGGGTTGAACAGGTTGTTCTTGTTGAAGTCGTTCTGCAGCATCGTGATCGACTCGAGGCCGCCGCCGATGACGGCCTCGGCGCCCTCGTTCTCGACCATGTGCGCGGCCACCGCGACGGCATTCAGCCCCGACGAGCAGAACCGGCTGACGGTCGATCCGGCCACCTCGTGCGGCAGCCCGGCGATCACCGCGACGTTGCGACCCACGTTGAAGCCCTGCGGCCCCTCCGGGAATCCGGTGCCCATCACGACGTCGTCGATCTCCTTCGGGTCGAGCTGTGGCACCTTCTGCAGCAGCGCCTTGATGCAATGCGCGCCCATGTCGTCCGGCCGGGTCTGGTTGAACGACCCCCGGAACGACTTGGCCATCCCGGTGCGGGCCGTGGCGACGATGACTGCTTCACGCATCTTGCGCATGGTGCTCTCCTCTCGAAACTTCGCTGGTGAACCCCACTCGGTTAGCACGCCGCTTCGAGGCGAAACAACCGGCCGCGGGCCGACCCCGCCGCCCATCGCCATCGCGCGGCGGTCCCGGTACAGAACAGGGGATGCACCGACCGCTCGCGCTTCTCGTGCTCCTGCTCCTCGCCGTGCCATCCGCGCAGGCTGGCCTCGACGGCCGCCGGCTCCACTTCGCCGAGGGCCGCCTGCGAGACCAGCACGGGCGCGAGGTCACGCTCCGGGGCGTGAACGCTCGAGCGCAAGGCATCTTCGACGTCACCTTCACCGACGGCCGCCTCCCGCTCGAGCCCATCCCGACCTTCGACGCCGGCGACGCCGACCGGATGCGCGGGTTCGGCTTCAACCTGCTCAGGCTGCCGATCAGCTGGAGCGCGCTCGAGCCCGAGCCCGGCCAGTACGACCGGCGCTACCTCGACCGCATCGCGGCCATCGTCACCGTCTGCCAGCGGCGCGGCATCCTCGTCGTCATCGACTTCCATCAGGACGCGTTCTCCAAGGAGATCGGCCAGGACGGCGCGCCGCGCTGGGTGCTCGATCTGCTGCTCGGCCCGGGTGGGTATCCCTACCTGGGCGGTCCGCTCACCGATCTCGACGCCCGGCGCTTCGCACCGGCCACGGTGGCCGCGTTCCGCGACTTCTTCGCCGACGCCCACGACGTCCAGGATCGCTACGCGGCCGCGGTGAGCGCGGTCGCCATGCGCTTTCGCCGCAGCCGTGGCGTACTCGGCTACGAGATCATGAACGAGCCGTTCGCGCTCGTGGCCGGCGGGACGCAAGCACAGCTCGACGCGTTCCACGTGCGCGTGGCCACGGCCATTCGCCGCGTCGACCGACGGCATCTCGTCATCTTCGAGCCCGACACGATCCGCAACGCGACGAACCAGGCGCCCGTGCCGGCGGCGCCGTTTCCGGTCCCGGGGGGCATGTACGCGCCGCACATCTACACCGGCGTGTTCGACACCACCGACTTCTCCAGCGGAGACCCCGCGCTGCTGGCTCCGTCGATGGAGCGCGCGGCCGTCGAGGCGGCCGCCTGGGGCACGCCGCTCCTGGTCGGCGAGTACGGCATCGATCCCGCGTCGCCGGTCGCGAATCGCTGGATCACGGCGGAGCTCGACCTGCAGGACCGCCTGCGCGCGCACTCGACCTTCTGGCTATGGGAGGAGATCAGCTCGGGTCACTGGGGCCTGTACGACGGCGAGAGCGCCGACGGCGGCGAGCGTGTGGGCCGCACCCACGCGCTGTCGCGCGTCTACGCGCGCGCCGTGCCGGGCACGGTCGTCGAGCACGCCTTCGACGACGCCGCCAACACGCTGCGGCTGCGCTACCAGGCGCGCGGCAACGCACCGCTCGAGCTCTTCGTCCCGCCGCGCCGGTATCCGGACGGATTCGTCCTGCGCTGCGACGGGCGGCCGCTGGCCGATGCCGCGCTCGGCGAAGAACGGCGTCGTCCAGGTCCGCTGCGGGCGCGGCAGCGGCGAGCGGCTGGTCGAGGTAGAACCCGCTGCATGACCGCGATCGCGCCGGCCCGCACGGGATCGTATCCGCTCCGCGCCGGCAACCGGGTGCGGCCGCTGATCGACGGCGAGCCGGCCTTCCGTCGTATCTGCGAGGCCGATCGAGGCGGCGCGCCATCGCGTGTGGGTGACCGTCGCGTTCGTCGATCACGACGCGCAGCTTCCGGACGGCCGCGGCACGGCCTTCGACGTCCTCGACCGTGCCGCGGCGCGCGGCCTCGACGTGCGCGTGCTCTTCTGGCGCGAGCCCGAGCTGGCGAGCCTGCTGCCGGACTCGGAGCACTTCGCCGGCACCGACGAGGAGCGCGACTGGCTGCGCGGGCGCGGCGCGCGCTTCCGCGCTCGCTGGGACCATCTGCCGCACTACTGCCACCATCAGAAGAGCTGGGTGCTCGACGCCGGCGAGCCCGGCGAGCTGGCGTTCGTCGGCGGGATCAACCTCGACCGCGGCTCGATCGTCGTCCCGGGACATCCGCCGCGACCGGACGGTCCCAGCGTGCACGACCTCTATCGTCGAGGTCGCGGGGCCTGCCTCGACCGACGTCGCCCACAACTTCGTGCAGCGCTGGAACGAGGCGAGCGAGCGCGACCGCCCCGACGGCTGCTGGCCGGATGCCGACGTCGCCGGCCCGCTGCCATTTCCGTCGCGCCTCGCTCCGCCGTCGGGCGAGGTGCCGGTGCAGATCGCGCGCACGATCCGGCCCGGCATCTACGCCGCGGGAGTCGCCGCCCCGGACGCGGCGCCGTTCCCGATCGCGGCGGGCGAGTCGAGCATCCTCGAGCAGTACCTCGCCGCGATCGACGGCGCCCGCGAGGGCATCTACATCGAGAACCAGTTCCTGGGAGCGCCCACCGTCCTCGAGCACCTGGCGCTGGCCGTCGCACGCGACGTCGAGGTGGTGTTCGTCCTGCCGGGCATGCCGATGGACGCGGTGCGCGAAACCCGCGCCCGCGGCGGCCGGGCGGCGCTCTTCTTCGAGGCGCTCGCGGCGCTGGGCGAGCGACCGAACTTCACGCTCGCCGCGCTGGCGTCGAGCGACGCCGACCGGCGGCACGCGCCACGTCTACGTGCACGCGAAGATGATGCTCGTCGACGACGTCTGGGCGACCATCGGCTCCGCGAACATCCTGCAGCGGTCCTTCCACGCCGACACCGAGCTGAACGCGTCCTTCTGGCACCCGGCGACGGTTCGCGCGCTGCGAACCGATCTGCTGGCGGAGCATCTCGCGCTCGACACCGGCGCGATCGATCTCGCGGCCGCGCTGCGCGCCTTCGGGGAACGCGCGCGCGCGAACCGCGCCGCCCGGGCGCGGGGCGCTCCGCTCGAGGGACTCGCCTGGGCGCTCGAGCCTGCCGGGTACGGGCTCGAGCCTGGTTGAACGGATCGCGACAGTCGCCGTATTGTGCGCGTCATGACGAGGACAACGTCGTGGGCGCATCGTTCGATCTCCTGATCCGCGGCGGCACGCTGGTCGACGGCACCGGCGCTCCGGGGCGGCGCGGCGACGTCGGCATCCGTGACGGCCGGATCGCCGCGCTGGGCGACGTCGGCGGCGACGCCGATCGCGTCCTCGACGCCGACGGCGCCGTGGTCGCGCCGGGCTTCGTCGACATCCACACGCACTACGACGCGCAGGTGTTCTGGGACCGCATGCTCAGCATCTCGCCCTGGCATGGCGTCACCAGCGTGGTCATGGGGAACTGCGGCTTCGGTGTCGCGCCCACGCGCCCGGCGCACCGCGAGCTCGTCCTGCGCACGCTCGAGCGCGTCGAGGGCATGTCGCTCGACGCGCTCCTCGCCGGCGTCGGGCGCGACTGGCCGTTCGAGACCTTTCCCGAGTTCCTCGCCGCGATCGCGCGCCGCGGCACCGCGGTGAACGTCGGCGCGCTCGTCGGCCACACGCCGGTCCGGCTGCACGTGATGGGCGAGGAGGCCACCGAGCGCGAGGCGACGGCCGACGAGATCGCCGCCATGCGCGCCCTGGTCCTCGACGCGCTTCGCCACGGCGCGCTCGGCTTCGCGACCTCGAAGTCGCCCACCCATGTCGGCGACGCGGGCCGACCGGTGCCGAGCCGCGCGGCGTCGCTCGAGGAGATCGAGACGCTCGCCGGCTGTCTCGGCGAGGTCGGCCACGGCGTGATGCAGGCCACCATCGGCCCCGGGTTCTTCCTCGACGAGCTGGCGGCCATTGCCCGGCGCACCGGCCGCCCGGTGACGTGGACCGCGCTCCTCGGCGGCATGCTCGGACCCGACGGCCATCGCGGCGTGCTGGCGCGGTCGGCCGCGCTCCAGGCGGACGGCGTCGCGGTGATCCCGCAGGTCTCCTGCCGCCCGCTCACCGTCGAGTTCCAGATGAAGGCGCCCTTCCCGCTCGAGAGCATGTCGCTCTTCCGGCCGGTCTCGCAGGCGGATCGCGCGGGCAAGCGCCGGCTGTACGCCGATCCCGACTTTCGCCGCGCGCTGCGCGAGCGCAGCTCCGTGGGGCCGCTCGGCGGCCGCTTCGCCGACATGCAGATCAGCGAGCATCCGCCCGACCCGTCGCTCGCGGAGCGCCATCTCGGCGAGGTCGCGGCGGAGCGCGGCGTGGACGTCGTCGACCTCATGCTCGATCTCGCGCTGGCGAGCGATCTCGAGACGCGTTTTCGCATGGCCGTCCTGAACACCGACCCCGCCGTCGTCGCGGAGCTGCTCGCCGATCCCTCGGCGATGCTCGGCCTCTCCGACGCGGGGGCGCACGCGAGCCAGCTGTGCGACGCCTGCGCGCCCACCGAGCTGCTCGGCACCTGGGTGCGCGAGCGCGGCGTGCTGTCGCTCGAAGCCGGCGTGCATCGCCTGACGGGGCAGCCCGCCGCGGTGTTCGGGCTCGCCGACCGCGGCCGCCTGGCGCCGGGCCTGGCCGCCGACGTGGTGGTCTTCGATCCCGCGACCGTCGGCTGCAGCCCGCTGCGGCGCGTGTGGGACTTCCCCGCCGGCGCCGACCGGCTGGTGTCCGACGCGGCAGGCATCCGCGCCGTCGTCGTGAACGGCGTGCCGATCCGCGAGGACGGCCACGACGTCGTCGATCCCGAAGGGCCGCTGCCCGGCCACGTGCTCGGAGGAGGAGCGCCGTCATGAGCCATCCCGTCGCCGGCTACCCGATCATCTCCGCCGATTCGCACGTCACGGAGCCGCCCGACGCGTGGGCCGACATCGATCCGATGTACCGCGACACCGCGCCCCGCTTGCAGCACGTGGAAGGCATGGGCGACATCTACGTCATCGAGGGCCTGAAGGTTCCGATCCCGCTCGGCATCGTCGCCGCCGCCGGCAAGCCGGCCGAGGAGATCCGCCTGATGGGCACGCGCTTCGAGGAGCTGCACCGCAGCGGCTGGGACTCGAAGGCGCGCGTCGCGGATCAGGAGCGCGACGGCGTCGCGGCGGAGGTGATCTACCCGACGGTCGGCATGGCGGTCTGCAACCACCGCGATCCCGACTACAAGCGGGCATGCATGGAGGCGTACAATCGCTGGCTCGCCGGGTACTGCGAGCCACACCCCGAGCGGCTGCTCGGCGTCGGGCAGACCGCGATGCGGTCGCCGGCGGACGGCATCGAGGATCTGCGGCGGATCAAGGCGCTCGGCCTGCGCGGCGTGATGATGCCCGGCAATCCGGTCGTCGACGACTACGACTCGCCGGCGTACGACGAGTTCTGGGAGGCGGCGATCGAGCTCGGGCTGCCGCTCTCCTTCCACATCCTCACCACGCGCGACACCACGCCCGCGCGCGGTCCCAAGATGAACGCCTTCCTCTCCGTCATCCGCGGCTGCCAGGACATCATGGGCATGCTGGTGCTGGGCGGCGTCTTCGAGCGCCACCCGAAGCTCCGCGTCGTCTGCGTCGAGGCCGACGCCGGCTGGGTGCCGCACTACATGTACCGCATGGACCACGCCTGGAAGCGTCACCGGAACTGGCTGCCCGCCGGGCAAGCGCTCACGCGCCTGCCGTCCGAGTGGTTCGCCGAGTGCATCTACACGACGTTCCAGGACGACTGGGTCGCCTTCCGCAGCGTGGAGATGATGAACTGGCATCGCCTGATGTGGGCGAACGACTTCCCGCACAGCGACTCGACGTGGCCCTGGTCGCAGGACCTGCTGCAGCAGCACGGCGCCAGCCTCAGCGCCGAGCAGCGACGCGCGATCCTGTGCGACAACGTGGCGGATCTCTACCGCATCGACGTCGCGACGCTGCACTAGGCTCGCCATGGACGTCGGCCTCCTGGCGCCGGCCGGTGCCGGCCGCGCAGCCACCTTCGCGCGCACCATCGAGGACCTGGGCTTCGCGAGCCTCGTCTTCCCCGACAGCCAGAACCTCGCTCCCGACGTGTGGAGCCAGCTCGTGCTCGCGGCGAAGGCCACGTCGCGACTCCGGCTCGGTCCCGGCGTCACGAACTCCGTCACGCGCGACCCGGCGGTGACGGCGTGCGCCGCCCTCACGCTGCAGGTGGAGAGCGCCGGCCGCGCGGTGCTCGCCATCGGCCGGGGCGACTCGTCGGTACAGCGGATCGGGAAGACGCAGGACCCGGTCGCGCACTTCGAGAGCTACGTGGCGCAGGTGCAGGCCTATCTCCGCGGCGAGGCGGTCGACCGTGACGGCTTCCCGAGCCGCATCGAGTGGCTGCCGCGGGACGCGGCGAAGGTGCCGGTCGAGGTCGCGGCCACCGGCCCGAAGGTCATCGCGGCGGCCGCGCGCCAGGCCGACCGCATCTGCTTCGCGGTGGGAGCCGATCCCGACCACCTCGCCACGGTGCTGGCGCTCGCGCGCGACGACGGCCCGCGCCGCCGGACGTGATCCCGCGGCGCTCCGCTTCGGCGCGTACGTCACGTGCGTGCTGCACGACGACGTGGACGCGGCGCGCGAGGCCGTGCGCGGCGCGGCGGCCACCTTCGCGCGCTTCTCGGCGCTTCCGGGAAGCCGCCTCGAGACGCTGCCGGAGCCGTTGCGCAGGGCCGCCGCGTACCTGCGCGAGCACTACGACATGCGCGAGCACACCCGCACCGGCGTGTCGCACACCGCGGGTATCCCGGACGAGTTCGTCGACTGGTTCGCCATCGTGGGACCGGCGGAGCGCGCGCTGCCTCGATTCGAGCGCCTCGCGGCGCTCGGGCTCGAGTTCGTCCACGTGATCCCGGGATCGACGGGCATGGCGCGCGAGATCGCCTTCGCCACGCTCACCGCCCTGTCACGTCACGTCATCCCCGCGCTGCGCGGCGGGGGCTGACCGCAGTCAGTCCACGATGCGAATCGTCCAGAAGTCGTCCGACAGGTTGTCGTCGAGGAGGTAGGCGTAGGGCATCGTGAAGTAGCCCTTCATGCCCCAGCCCGGCCCCCACGAGTTGCGCACGATGAACCGGTGCTGGGCATCGTCGTAGCCGACCGCCATCACCGCGTGGCCGCCCTCGACCTTCTCCCCCGCGTGCGGCATCGACAGCTTGCCGGTCTTGGCGACGGCGGCGCTCATGAAGCTCGTGTAGACCGTGAATCCGAAGACGAACGGGAACCCCGACGCGAGACACCCCCGCATCTGACTCGCGGTCCGCGTCACGCGCTGGTAGGTTGAGACGTGATGCTTCGCGGCTTCCTTGTAGGCGGGAGCGGATGGCTTCTTCGCGAACGCACCGACCTTGTACGGCCACGTCGTCTCCCGGCAGGCGCCTTGCTTGTTGACGCTCTTGATGCCGTCACGGATCATCGCGCCGGCGTCGGTCGCGACCGTGTGCTCGATGACGCGCTCGTTGTAGTAGATGAAGAGCCGCGACGGCGTGGTCGCCCTGGCGAGCGCCTCCTTCCGCTCCGCGAACTCGATGGCGGCCGCGATCGAGTTCCCGGTGCAGCTGCCCAGGTCTCCCTGATCGTAGACCGGCGGACACTTGCCGGTCAGGTCCACCTTCGCGGGCAGCTTCCGGAGCATGGCGTGCGGCGCGGAGTAGGTGAAGTCACGCGCATCGGGGAGGTCGGGCAGCCATCCGAATTTCTTGACGGAGTACGGCATAGACACACCTCCTTGGTCGTGAGCGGCCGTTCGGCGCCACATTGTCACACCGTCGACCGCCGCGCCAGTGGGCGGGCTTGTCAATCGCGCGCGCGACCGGCTATTGCAGCGCGCATGCGGATGTCCCTACTCGGCCTGACGCTCCTCTCCGTGATCGCGGCGCCGGCACACGCCGCGTTGCCCGACGCGGCCACGATCGTCGCGAAGATGAAGGCGGCCCTCGAGCCGCCCAAGGCGAGCGTGCGGCAGCAGAAGCTGTCGATCAGCGGCGAGGACGGGGGCACCACGGAGTGGACCCTGGCCGAGGCGCGAAAGTCACTCAACGGGCAGGGACGGATGCTCCTCGCGGTGCTGTCACCCCAGTCCGACCGCGGCATCTCGAGCCTGCTGATCGACGGCAAGGGCGGACAGCCGCCGGAGACGGCGCTCTGGATCCCCGTCATCCGGCGCGTGCGCACGCTGACGCCCGCGGGCGCCTACGAGTCCGTGCTCGGCTCGGACTTCATGTACGCCGACCTCGGGTTCGTGAACCTGAAGGACAAGTGGACGTTCGTCGGACCCGAGAAGCACGAGGGCAAGGACTCCTACAAGCTGGAGCAGAAGCCTCACAGCCCCTGGTACTACTCGAAGATCGTCGCGTGGGTCGATCCGGCGACGATGCTGCCGCTGGAGCGCGACTACTACGACCCCGCGGGCCAGCTGTGGAAGGTCGAGACGTTCCAGGACGTCACCGTGATCGACGGGCAGCCGGTCGCGACGCGGGTGAAGATGCAGGACAAGCAGACCGGCGGCGCGAGCGAGCTGGTCACCAGCAACCTGCGCTTCGGCGTCGATCTTCCCGACGCGCTCTTCGAGCGCGGCTCCCTGCCCGCGGCGATCAACTCCCCGGTGTGGGCAGGGCTGCAGTAGCGGCGATCACGCGGCCGCGTCGTGCCCCCCGCGACCGAGCGGGAGCTTCCGCCCGCGCACGGTGGGGAGAACGTACGGTCCTTCCGGGATGACCGCGACGCGCGCGCCTGGACCGTGGCGCGCGAGCGCGGCGGCGAGCGCGGACTCGACCGACTCGGCACGCGCCAGCGGGAGCCCGCGCAGCGCGTCCGGCTCGAGCGCCGCCGACACCACCACCAGCGAGACCCTGCGCAGCACCTGATCGAGGTGCTGCACCATCCACTGGTCGATCGAGAAGAAGCCCGGGGACTCGAGCAGCGTCATCGCGTCCTCCCCGGCGCGCAGGCGGTCGAGCACGCGCCGGAAGTCCACGCTCCCCAGCCCCTCGGCCATCTCCGCGGCGAGGATCACCGTCCCGCCGCGCCGGACCAGATTCAGCGCGGCCACCGGTCCCTTGATCGCCTGGTAGAAGGTCAGGTCGAGCGGATGCCCGCCCGCCGACGTGATCACGACGTCGACCGGCGCATCGACGTCGACGCAGACCTGCCGCTCGACGGCGGCCATGGCGGCCTCGTGCGCGCGCTCGAGGTCGCCCGCGAACACGCCGGTCAGACGCCGGGCGCGATCGATGCTGACGTTCACCAGGAAATCTGCGCCCGCGCGACCGGCGATCTCGAGCAGGTCGGCGCGGAGCGGATTGCCCTCGACGATGCCCGGGCCGACGTGCGACTCGAGCATCGCGGGCCCGTGCGTGCGGCGGATCGTCGCCGTGGCGGCGACGCCGGTGGCGACGCCCTTCGCGCCTCCCGAGTACCCGGCCATGATGTGCGGCTCGACGAGCCCGGTGACGATCTTCAGCTCGGCGTCGAGGTAGCCGCGGTCGATCAGCACCTCCGTGCCGCCGGCGGTGCGGCCGAGGGCGCGATGCTGTCCGGCGTCGCGGGCGTCGTGGTTGCGGATGCGGTAGCGCGTCACGACGTCGGGTCCGACCATCTCCGTCAGCTCGTCCGCCGTGGACGGCCGGTGCAGCCCGGTCCCGACCAGGATCTCCACGCGGTCGCGATCGATCCCCGCCGTCTCGAGCGCGGCCAGCACCGGCGGGAGCACCACGCGATAGGGGACCGGACGCGTCCGGTCCGAGATGACGACGACGGCGGTGCGCCGGCCGCGCGCGAGCTGCGCGAGCGGCGGCGTGCCGACGGGCCGCGCACAGGCCTGCTCGACGGCCCCGGATTCGTCCCGCAAGGCCGGAGCGCCCGGGCGCTCGAGGACCAGCGGCTGGAGGTCCGGCGGGAGGGTCACGTCGAGGCCGCGGCGGCCGTGATCGAGGCGTACCTTCATGCGACGCTGCTCGTCCTCCCACGTTCCTACGATCGTGAGGCAGCACATCGCAAGCCGGCCCCCGCGAGACCGGGGGCGCGACACACACGCGCGCGCGCCGACGTCGAGCAGGATGTCGGTTGTTCGTTCGTGAGCGTGCCGCGAACTAGCGGGCGGACATCCGATGGCGGCGGCGGCGGGAGCAGAAGCAGCACCCGCCGTCGCCGCTGCTTCATGCCTGCGCTCAGGAGGCGCGGACCGTGATGCCGCCGTCCACGGGGATCACCACGCCCGTCAGGTACGCGCCGGCCCGCGACGCCAGGTAGATCGCGACGCCCGCCATGTCCTCCGGCTCGCCGATCCGGCCGAGCGGGCACGAGCTCACGATCGCGTCGCGGAAGCGCTCCAGCGTCTCGTGCATCATCTTGCTCTCGAAGGGCCCGGGAGCGACCGCATTCACGGTGATGTGATCGGGCGCGAAGCGCATCGCCAGGACCCGCGTCAGGTGGTGCACGGCCGCCTTGCTGGACGAGTACGCGTAGGTCTCGAGGAGTGGCACGTGCAGGCCGTCGATCGAGCCGATGTTGACGACGCGAGCCGGGTCCGTCGCCGTCGCGGCGGCGCGCAGCAGCGGCAAGCAGGCCCGCGTCAGGTGGAAGACGGCCTTCAGGTTGAGCGCCAGCACCTTGTCCCAGGCCGCGTCCGGATACTCCGCCAGCGGCGCGCCCCAGTTGGTGCCGGCGTTGTTGACCAGGATGTCGAGGCGCGACTCGCGCGCCGCGACCGCGGCGGCGAGCGCCTCGCAGCCCGCCTGGGTGCCGCAATCGCCAGGCATCGACACGCACGTCCCGTGGCGCGAGAGCTCCGCCGCCACCTGGTCGCACGCCTCCTTCTTGCGCGACGACACGTACACCTTGGCGCCCGCCTCGACGTAGCCGCGCGCGATCATCAGTCCGATGCCGCGCGAGCCGCCCGTGACGAGGGCCACCTTGCCCTCGATGGAGAACAGATCGCTCATGGGCTGCACCCTCTAGCGCATTTCGATCGGACTTGACACGTGGTGTAGCGTCGACGCGGGGGCGGAGCCGTCGTGGTTTGGGGCTCCCGTGTCCGCGTGGAGCACGGCCGCCGGCAGACTCACGACGGCGACGGCGTAGCCTCCCAGACGGAGGATCCCGTCGGGATCGACGGTCTCCCCCGCGCTCATCGTCGATCTCGTGCGCTGGTCGACGACGAACACACCAGCCCCGGCCCCGTCCGGGATCGTCACCTCGAACGGGCGGTCGCACGTGTTCACCAGCAAGAGTCGACGGCCGCGATCGGGACTGGCGAAGGCCTGCGCGTACACCATCGGGACGCTCGCGGCCGTTGCCAGAATCTGGTCACCCGACCGGAACCACTCGCGGAGGAGCTTGAGCACCAGATAGCGCGCATTCGGGCGCCCGGTTGTCCAGTCCAACATCGAGGTGGACGGAAACTGGCCGGGATACTGCGCCAGCGCGGACTGCCCGACGACCTCGATACCGGCCCGAGCGAGCAAGCCGAACTGATGCGCGAACACTGCCGCCGACGCGTTCCACCACACGGGTGGAATGGGCTTGCCAACGAAGCCAGGGGTAAACTGATGAAGAAACTCGTCGCTGTCGAGCGCGCCGATCTCGTTGATCGCGGTCGGAAGGCCCGGCCGCAGTCGCTCGCGGACAGTCTCGATCCTGCGCACGCCGTGAACGAACCGGTCCGTCTGCTCGAACATCGGCGAGGGGCACGCGCCCCGTACCTCGTCGAATCGGCCGAGGGCGTAGAAGTGATACGTCAGGACGTCGAGGGGTACGCCGGGACGGTGGTTCTTCGGATCGAGGAAATGCTTGAAGAATGGAACGAACTGCAGGGGAAAGGCGAGCGCGGGTCCGGCAAATTTGATCTCCGGCGCCACGGCGCGGATCGCCGTGACGATGGCATCATAGCGCGCCGTGTACTGCTCGGCGGTCGTGCGATGCTCACCGTTCGGCTCGTTGAAAACCTCCCAGTAGTCGAACCGATATCGGTACGGTGAGGTCCGGCGGACGCCCGCCTCGTCGACGAAGCCGCCCCTGGTGTACCAGCTCACCAAGCGCGCGTAGTACCCGGCCAGCTCTCGGAAGCTCGGATCGCGCAGCTCGGTGCCCTGTGTGTAGTCCCAGGTGATCGCATCGGGGTCGGCCGGGTACGGAACGCGCTTCTCGGTCACGAACATCCACTGCGGGATCGTGCTGAAGTTCATCATGACGGTGCGCCCCTGCATTGCCGCCATGAAGTCGACGACCAGTGGGTCGATCAACGAGAAGTCCCACGACGTCCGGGCGTGCTCGGGCGGGCTCAACTCTGCGACCGCGAGGCGCGGGTACGGCAGCCACGCGACGAACCGCACCTGGTCGGCGCCCAGATCCCGCAGGGCCCGGAAGGCACGGCGGTGGACCGGCGATTCGCGGCGCAGCAGCGGGTTCACGACGACCTGGAGCGACGCCGAGGTCCGCGACACCGCCACCACTCGATCCCACTCGACCGCGACGGTCACCGGGGCTCCGCGCCCCGCAGGGTCGGGATTCTGGACCGGCCGCGCCTCGCGCACCGAACCGACCACCCACGCCACTGCGAGCAGCGCCGCAAGAACGCGTCGGCGGGGATCGAGGAACCGCTGGGACGGCGCCTTCTCGAGCGACGGTGGTCGCTGCTCGTCCGCTCTCACGAGCCCCCGATCGACGCGCCCGGAACCGCCATGTCGTGAAGGAACCGCTTCCGGAGTCTCCGCTGGGCTGGGACCTCCAGCCAACGGTGGCTGGCGAAGCTCAACACGACGAGCGCACACATGAAGAGCACCAGGGACGTGTCGCTGTAGAAGAACGTCGCCGCGACGCCCATCGCGCTGGCGGCGGCGTAGAAGAGCATCTCGAGCGGAAAGTGGAGCAGATAGCTCGAGTAGCTGATGTCACCCAGAGGTGCCAGCCGTCTGCCCAGGGGCGGACGCCGTGTTTCCAATAGAGAGAGCGCGATCAGGCTCAGCGGAAACACCAGACCCGTGATGAGAAGCCGCGGGAGATGATTTGCGAGAGACGCCAGACCCTTCGATTCCACTTGGTGCCAGGACACCGTGGCGACGAATGGCAACAGAAAACCAGGTCGCCAGACATGGCCGAGCACGATAGCGATCCACCCCGCGACCGCCAATACCGAGATCAATACCGTGAACAGTCTCGCGGAAGCAGATACTGAGAGTCGTCGATACACCAAGAAACTGAGCCCGCCGATGAAAAACGAGAACACGCCACGCCCCTGCAACCAGAAGGGTGTGAAGCAGCTCAGACCGAATCCCAGCGCAATCAGCACGACGACGCCCGGCAGCGGGCGACGCCAATAGCGGCAGAACACGAAGAATACGGCGTAGAGCAGCACCTCGATCGACACTGACCAGATCGGAGCGTTGAAAGACATGCCGCGTTCGAATCCCCAGTTGGAGGCCAGGAACAGCTGCAGTATGAAGTGGTAGATGTCGTTGGCGGGGTAGGTGAATGCCGCGATGCCGACGGAGTGAAACGCCGCCAGCCCCGCGGTCACCAGCAAGAGGGTCACCAGATGCAACGGATAGAGGCGAGAGAAGCGAAGCACGAAGAACTCCCACGGGCCGACGCGTCTGGACCGAACCGCCGAGGCATAGAGCCAGAAGAAGATGAACCCGGACAGGGTGAAGAACAGATCCACGGCCAGCCAGCCGCTCTCGTAGAGGACGAAGAACACCCGGTAGAGCGGCTGTGTCTTGCGGTCCAGAGGCAAGATGATGCCGTCGCGATAGAAGAAGTGCTGCCAGTGCCAGAAGACCACGCTGAGCGCCGCGGCGCCGCGCAATGCATCGAGCGAGTAGAACCGAGATGGTGTGCCCGCCGCGGGAACCATGGGGGCGCCGTGGCGCCCTTCCGGGCCACCGGGACCAACCGAGACCACCTCAGCCCGCGGAAAACGCGTCTTGCCGGCAGCTAGGCCGCGTCGCGGCGATGCGCTGAGAAGGGCGTGCCGGGAAGAACACGTGTTGCGGCACGTGTCCCGCGCAGGGCCTCTCGTCGCTTCCTGAAGTACATCCACTTCGTACTGAGGAACTGCTCCATGTTGGTCTCTTGCTTGGCGCGCGTCAGGAAATGATAGAGGGTCTTGATCGCCCGCTGCGGACGCAGGGCATACTGGAGTCCGAAGAAGGTGGACAGCATCGCCAGCTGGATTGCGACCAGCGTCTTCGGCCCCATCTTGTCGTTGTAGCTAACCGTCGTCCTGCCGCTGCGCACCAGCGAGCCGAAGTAGAACTCGTCATCGAGCTCGATCTTCCCTGCGCTGTGGATCTGGTCGAACAACGCGCTTCCGGGATATGGGCTGAAGACCATGACCGCGATCGAGTGCGCGCCGGCAAGCGCGAGACCCAGGATGAATTTGTAGGTCTCCCAGACGCCACGCCACGTCTCCCCAGGAAGACCGAGGATGAAATTCACGTTCGTGACGATTCCGCGCGCGACGGCCGATCGGACGGAATCCATCAACACCGGCAGCTTCACGCGCTTCTTGATGTCGCGGAGTATCTCCTCGGACCCGGACTCGGGACTGTACGACAGATTGCGGCAGCCGGAACGATAGAGCGCGTCGAGCGCGTCACCATCGAGCGCCTCGCAGCGCGTACCACCCGGCAGCTGCCAGGAGATGCGCATGCCGCGCTCCTCCATGACCTGGCAGAAACGGACGATCCATTTCTTGGTCAGCATAGAGGTGAGGTCGTGGAAGTCGATGTTGTTGACTCCATAGCACTCGACGTAGTGCTGGATCTCGTCCGCCACGTCCTCAGGACGGCGCGTGACGTAGCGCGTCGTCCACATCGCTGGCGAGGAGCAAAACGTGCACTGGTACGGGCAGCCGCGACTCGAGATCATCGGGAGGGACCGCCCGCGCTTGACCCCGCTGGAGAACTGCTGCGCCAAGTAGGACTCGATCGGGAACGCTTCCCAATCCGGCCGGGGGATCGATTCGATCTCGCGGACGCGCGTACGAGTCGCCGCCGACTTCCGGGGTTTGCCGGCCTCGTCGCGGAAGGCGAGCGACGCGACGTCTTCGAGCTTGCCGCCTGCATCCAGGGTGGCCAAGAGCTCCTCGAACGTGACCTCGCCTTCCCCGAGCACGCAGCAGTCGAGCTCGGGGCACTCGTCGAGCATGCGCCACCAGAACGCCGTCGGCGTCTCCCCGCCGGCCACGATGAACATGTCAGGATACCGAGCCCGGATCGAGCGGGCGAGATCTTTGATCAGGGGCCATTCGTGCACGAACATGTGAGTGATACCCACGACGGTGGAGGAGGCATCGATGCGATCCAGGATGTCCGCGAGGGAGAGCCCGTGCATGAACAGACTGTCCGATCCGTCGTGCACCGGATGGAACGTTTCGATGTCCTCACCTGGCGCATCGATGATCTGCACAGTGTGACCGGCAGCCTTCGCGATTGCCGAGATGTAGGCCAGGCCCAGCGGTGGCACGGAATTGTTGAAGCTGAACGAGCCCATGTTCACCACTGTCGGGGGCTTGATGAGCGTCACGCGAGCCATAGCCTGCCGTCCTTCAGTCCTTCTCCGTGATCGACCGCACCATGGCGGCGCCGGACAGCGAACGTGTCGCACATTTCCACACGGGGCGCTAGCCTTTCGTCGCTGCCGACGCCGACCCAGTGCCTGCCGGCTCGATCTCCCGAGGGCAACCTCCCGCGACCGCGAGCCGACCGCTCACGCGTCTCCCCCCCGGGCCAGGACCTCATAGGGCCCAAACCGCGCCACTTCGCGAAAGCGAGCGTCGACAAACGCAAGGAGCTGCGGAAATACCCGTCGCTCGGCCGTCAGACCCGGGTCGTCGCGGATGCTCACGACGAGCACGGGCTCACGCTCGAGGAGGGCGATGGCGGCCTCCTGGTCCACCAGCGCGCGCGCGTCCTCGGGCGACACGTGCCCGTAAGTGCCGAGAATGATGGCAAAGTCCTCTTTCTCGAGCGCGGAGCGACGCCCGCTCAGAAAATCGATGATGTGTTTGTCTGGCAGCACCAGCAGCCGGGTCTCCTCGGGCGTCCGCTCGAGATAGTCAACGAGCGCCCGGATGATCCGCGGCCCAGGGCCCCGGATCCCGTACGCCGGTCGCGCGGCGAAACCCCGGAATCGGAGCCCGCAAGAGCTCTATGGCGTGCCCGAGCTGGAACACGAAGGGCGCGACCAGTGTGGCCGCGAGCCCGCAGGCGGCGACGCCAGCCAGCCAGCGTCCCGGCCAGTGGCGGTCCGCGTATCGAGCCGTCAGCTCGGCCAGCGGTGGGAGAAAAGCCGGAAGCGCCAACAGGACGTGCGCGATGTCACCGACCGGCTGTAAAGCAGGGAGGAGAGCCGCGGCAAGGAAGATCGGCGCAGCCACCGCCACGGGCGCCGACGGATCCGAGACGAGTCGGACCGTCGCCAGCCAGGTGATCGCCGGCGGGAGCCAGAAGGTCAGCGCCCACGGGACACCCGCGCGCGACGGGCCATCCCACGGCAGCGTCCGCAGGGCGACCGCGAGCGCCCCGAGCACCGCGATGCCGGCGAGCGCTTCTCCGTAGCGGCCCAACCGTCGCCGAGCCGCCCTCGCACCGCGACGTCCGACCTCGACGGCGACCAGCACGAGCCCCACCACCGCTGCCTCGGCAAGAGCCTCTCCCCCCCATGCCGGCAACGGCACGAGTACCGCGACCTTCGGTGGTAACCCCCAGACGGTATCGCCGAGGAGCGCACCCGCTGCGCCCTGCGTGGCGTAGTACGCGAGGAAGGCGGCGGGCGCTGCGCTCGTCCCGACGGCGGTCCAGGCCAGCGCGACCAGATCGCTGCGGCCCCCTCCCCGATCGAGCAGAACCCGCCTCGCCACGTGGAGGCCGAGCACCATCAGCGGCGTGCCGAGCAGCACGACCGCTCGCCGCTCCGAGAATGATCTCACATATGCGCCCGCCACGGCGAGGCCGATCCCCAGCAGCACCAGGCGAAGCCCCACCGCGAGCGGATCGCGTTCCCCCCTGCGCGGGGCCGCGCTGGCAGTCCCCTCGTGGAGGAGAAAGAAAAGAACTCCGATGCCGGCGAGCGCGGCCCCTGTCTGTCTGAACGTGGCCGCCATGCCGAGACAGAGGCCGGCGAGCAGGGCACGCTGCCGGGGGCGGCCTCGAAGCGTCACCAGCGCCACCAGCGCCAGCATGTCGAGCGTCACCTGATACGTGCTGGCGTAGGGGGTCGCAAAGACCCAGAGCGGAGCTCCCCACACGCCCACGAGCAAACCCCACGCCAGCAGGCCCGCCGCGGTGCCCGCGGCAGCGGCCGCCGCACGTGCCACTGCGACCGAGAGCGTCGCCTTGACGGCGATCAGACCGAGACGGACCGCCAGCAGGTCCTGTCCGCCGAGGGCGAGCAAGAGGCCATTCAGGAAGAACACCCCGGGTCCGTACATGTGATGAAAGTCGCGGTAGGGAAGCGCCCCTTCCGCAACGCGCGAGGCGAAGTAGACGAGGTGGCCTTCGTCGAGCCCCTCGAGCGTGGCAAGGGTCCCTGGGACGAACCAGACCGCGGCCACCAGGTAGAGTACCGCCATCAGGCCGCGGCGCATCTCGGGACCTCTACAGGCGCCGAAGAGGCAAGCTCGACACCGTCCACATACTCCGAAAGACGGTGGCGAGGCCGTTCTTCGACTGGCCGAAGCGGCGTTCGATGAAGATGATCGGGAGCTCGGCCAGCCGGAAGCCCCGTCGGTGCGCGAGGAACTTCAGCTCGACGAGGAATGCGTAGCCGTTCGAGCGCAGCTGACCGACATCGATGCGCTCGAGAACCTCGCGCCGAAAGCATTGGAAGCCGCTCGTGCAATCTCGCACCCGGAGGCCCGTCACCAGACGAGTGTAGCTGTTGCCGCCGACGCTGAGCGCCAGCCGCTTCAAGTCCCAGTTGACGACGCTGATACCATGCACGTAGCGGGACCCGATGGCGACGTCCGCGGTCTCCGTCAGCTCGACCAGCCCCGGCAGATACTGGGGGTCGTGCGACAGGTCCGCGTCCATCGACACCAGGCGGTCGTAGCCTTCCTCGAGGCCGCGGCGAAAGCCTTCGCGATAGGCGCTCCCGATGCCGAGGCGGCCGCGTCGCCGCAGCACCGAGATGCGGCCAAGCCGCGCGCCGAGCTCCTCCGCCCAGTCCGCCGTACCGTCTGGGGAGTCGTCGTCGACCACCAGGATGTCGGCGTCGGGCCGGTATAGACGGATGCCGCCGAAGAGGGTTTCGAGGTTGTCGCGCTCCCCGTAGGTCGGGACGACGACGAGGAGTCGGCCACCGGGCATGGACGCGGTCGTCATAGCCGGGGCGCAACGGATTGACCAGCGTCACGGATCGCCCGTTGCCGTTGAGTCCCACGTCCTGCCATGGCACCTTTCGCCGAACCGTGTCTCCCCGCTGCCTCGTTTGCGACAGCCCTGCGTCGAGCGCCCTGTACGAGCTTCCGGGGTTCTCGGTTCTGACCTGTCAGAGTTGCGGACAAGTCTACCTCAATCCGCTGCCCAGCGAGGCCAATATCCGCGCGCTGTTCAGCCGGCTCTATACGACGGGGGAGGGCAGCCTGCCCGAGCTGCGCAGCTACTACGGTTTCGGCTTCCATGATGATCCGCAGAACCCTCTGGTGCAGCTCTACGAGCGCTGGCTCGCGATTCTCGAGCGGCACCATCCGCCCGGCCGACTCCTCGACATCGGCTGCGGCACCGGGCTCTTCCTGGTGGTCGCGCGGCGTCGCGGGTGGACGGCGACGGGTATCGACGACTGCGACGAGGCCGCACGACACGCGGTCGAACGCTTCGGCTGCGATGTCCGTACGGGCAACTTCGAGGCGATGGAACTCTCGGAGCGCTTCGACGCCGTGACGATGTGGGACATTCTCGAGCACGCCCGCCGCCCCCTCGACCTCCTCGCCTCCGTCCGCCGCACGCTGGCGCCGGGCGGGATCGTCGCGCTTGCAACCCCGAACGACCGCAACCTTCTCGGTCTGCTCGCGGGCGCCCTGTACCGCGTGTCTGCGCGGCGGCTGACGGCACCGCTCCGGCGGTTCTACATCGAGCAGCACTTCCTCTACTTCACACCTCGCACCATCACCCAGCTCCTCTCCCGAGCCGGCCTTGCCGTCGTGGAGCTCGGGCTCGAGTCGACAGATCTGCGCCGCCTCACCCTCTCCTCGCCCGTGCGCTTCGGCCTCGAAGCGCTCTTCAGCGTCGCGCGCTGGACCGCGCTCGAGAACCGACTGTTCGCCATCGCCCGGCCGACGGATCCATCGGGGCCGTTCGCTCGCTCGGGGCGAGGGCCGGATCACACGTCGCCCCCGCGGTAGGGATTCGGCTGTCGGTCCATGTCAGTGCTTCGCGTCATGCTGTGCGCCGTCCTCGTCGGGACCGGGGTCGCGCGAGCAGCTCCCGAGCTGCCGCCGCTCACGCCGGACGAGCACGAGGCCGTGGCCGCCTACCTGCGAAAGCCCGTGGGGAACGCCCGGGTCTTTCTCGATGCGGCGCGCCAGGAGGGCGGCGAGGTAAATCCGGGTCAAGGATGAAGGCCGAGGTTGAGCGATCGTCTTTTCGTGTGCGCGGCAACGAACGCTGCCGCCCCGGCGAATCACGCCGGGGCGCGCGCGCGTGACTGCTCGGGACGGAGCGCCCGGCGCAGGACCTTGCCGTTGCGCGTGCGCGGCAGGTCGTCGACGAGATAGACGATGCGCGGCGCCTTGTACGACGCCAGCCGCTCGTGCGCCCACGCCAGCAGGGCGTCCGCCGTCAGCGCGCCCGCGCGCGGCACCACGTAGGCGACCACGAGCGTCTTCTCGGGTCCGACCGTCTCCGCCGACAGCCGCCGCGTCCGCGACGTCGGGATGGGACTTCAGCACGCGCTCGACCTCGTGCGGTGACACGCGGTAGCCGAACGTGTTGATCAGGTCGTCTCGACGGCCGAGGAACCAGACGTAGCCGTCGTCGTCGATGCGCGCGTAGTCGCCGGTGAGGAACCAGTCGCCGCGGATGCACGCGGCGGTCTCCTCGGGCTGGTTCCAGTACCGCAGCATGAGTCCCGGATCGGTGCGGCGAATGCAGAGCATGCCCTCCGCGCCGCTGCCGACGTCGCGGAGCGTGTCGGGATCGAGCAGGCGGACGTCGTGCCCGGGCTGCACGAAGCCGGCGGAGCCCGGTCGGATGGGACGGGCACGCGTCTCGCACAGGTAGTACGAGCACTCGGTCATGCCGAGGGCCTCGTAGATCTCGAGTCCGAAGCGCTCGCGCCACGCCGCCAGGACGTCGGCGGACAGCTGCTCGCCGGCACTCATGCAGTGGCGGAGCGTCGGCACGTCGGCGCGGGCGCACGCGGTCTTCTGGAGGATCTGCCGGTAGATGGTCGGCACGCCGATGAAGACGGTCGCGCCGTGGCGCGCGATGCGGGCAGGCCAGAGGGTGGCGTCGGTGGCGCCCTCGTGCACGATCGTGGTGTGCCCGCGATAGAGCGGGTCCATCAGCCCGGTGCCGAGGACGTACGTCCAGTTGTACTTGCCGGCGTGCAGCACGCGGTCGCCGCGCGCGGCGAAGTCGAACCAGTACTCCGACGACGGCTGGCGGCCGAGGAGCGCGCGCTGCGCGTGCAGGACGCCCTTCGGATAGCCCGTCGGTGCCCGAGGTGTACACGAGATACGCGGCGTCCTCGGCGCGCGTCGCATGCGCCGGCTCCGCGCGGCGGAGCGCCGGCCAGCGCCGCCTCGAGGTCGTGGACGCCGAGCCGTCGCGCGGGCACGCGCGCGCCCTCGTCCACCAGGATCACCTCGCGGAGTGCCGGCGCCTGCTCCAGCATGGCGTGCATCGCCGCCCACGTGGCGCCGTCGGTGACCAGCACGACGGCGCCCGAATCGGCGGCCAGGTACCGCACCTCGTCCGCGGTCAGCTGCGTCGACGTCGGCACCGGGATGGCGCCACGCTTGATCGCGCCGAGGAACGCCGTCGGATAGGCGACGCAGTTCGGCAGGCGGATCAGCACGCGGTCGCCGGCCGCGCACCCGAGGTCGCGCAGGAGCTGCGCGAAGCGGGTCGTCCGCTCCGCGAGCTCCGCGAACGTCACGTGCTCGTCGCCCGTCCCGTCACGATCGACGATCACCGCGGGGCGGTCCGCCACCGCGGTCCCGAGGTGCGCGTCGGTGCATGCGACCCCGATGTTGAAGTGCTCGGGGATGTCCCAGCGCCAGGGCGGAAACGGCTGCATGCTCCGCCGCCGGCGATCAGCCGAGCGACAGCGCCGCGGCGGGCGTCCGGCCCTCCAGGATGTCCTCCATGCGCTCGCGCACACGCGGGCCGAACTCGGGGTGGGTCAGGATGTAGAAGCGCCCGGTCTTCACCGCGTCGACCACCTGCGCAGCGACCTGGCGGGCGGCAGCCCGGCGGCGAGGGCGGCGCGCGCCATCTCCTCGAACGTCGGATGCCGCTCGGTCGCGCCGGCGTTCCTGAGAGCGGTGGGCCGGTTGCGCTCCGCTTCGAGGATGCGGGTGTTCACGAAGCCCGGACACAGCACCGAGACCCTCACCTGCGTGCCGAGGAGCGTCAGCTCCTTCTGCAGCGTCTCCGACAGCGTCACGACGGCGTGCTTGCTCACGTTGTAGATGCTCATGAACGGGTTGCTCGTGAGCCCCGCCACGGACCCGGTGTTGACGATGTGGCCCTCGCCACCCTGCTTCAGCATCAGCGGCACGAACGTCCGCACGCCGTGGACGACGCCCCACAGGTTCACCCCGAGCAGCCACTGCCAGTCGGCGAGCGTGTGCTCCCAGGTCGGGCCGCTCAGCGCGACGCCCGCGTTGTTGCACACCACGTCGACGCGCTCGAACTGCGCCGCCGCGCGGTCCGCCAGCGCCTGCACCTGCTCGGCCTGGCTCACGTCCGTGGGCACGGCGAGCGCGGCGCTGCCGCGCGCGCGCACGGCCGCGGCCGCCTCCTCCAGCGCGGCGGGCTCGATGTCCGCAAGGACCACCCGCATGCCCTCCGCGGCGAACGCATCCGCCATGGCGCGGCCGATGCCGCTGGCTGCGCCGGTCACCACGGCGCACTTTCCGCGAAGCTCCTGCATGCGCCCGGCCTAGCCCAGCCCGGTCAGGTGCGTCAAACTCCGCAGCCTCGATGAACCCGACGACGACGGTGGCGCGGCGCGTGCGATGGCGCATCGCCGTGCGCTCGGCGCAGATGCTGCGCGCCGGTGCGGCTGCTGCGATCGTGTTCGTGCGCGAGGGCGTGCACGCGCGGCGGCAGGCGCCCGGCGACGCGATCGCGCGGGCGGCGGGCCGCGCGCTGGTCGCGCTCTGCACCACGCTCGGCGCCACCTTCATCAAGGTCGGGCAGATCGCGTCGACGCGCGCGGACCTGCTGCCCGCGGCCGCTGGTCGAGGAGCTCTCGCCTGCTGCGCGATCGCGTGCCGCCGTTCTCCTTCGCCGCGGTGCGCGCCACCGTCGAGGCCGAGCTCGGCCGGCCCCTCGAGGCCGTCTACGCCGACGTTCGAGCCGGAGCCCGTCGCCGCCGCGTCGGTGGCGCAGGTGCACCGCGCGGTGCTGCGCGACACCGGCGAGGTGGTCGCGGTGAAGGTGCGGCGCCCGGACATTCTCGAGAAGGTGAAGCTCGACCGCTCGATCCTGCTCTTCGTCGGCCGCGGCCTCGAGCGCTGCGTGCCGTCGTTCCGGCTGATGTCGCTCGAGGGCGCGCTGCGCGCGTTCTGCGACGCGGTCGAGGAGCAGATCCACCTGACGAACGAGGCCGACCACAACCGCCGCTTCCGGCAGAACTTCGCCGACCGATCCCGACGTCGAGTTCCCGCGTCTGGTTCCGGACGCGTGCTCGGACGCCGTCCTCACCATGGAGTTCATCGACGGCGTCCGCGAGGAAGACCTCGAGGCGAGCGGCATCGACGTCCACCGTGTCGTCGACGCCGGCATGCGATGCGTCTGCCGGATGATCTTCCTGCACGGCTTCGTGCACGCCGACCTGCATCCCGGGAACGTGCGCTTCCTCGCGCCGGGTCGGGTCGTGCTGCTCGACCTCGGCCTCGTCGGCCGCCTCGACGACGTCGACCGCATCGCGTTCGCCGAGCTGCTCTACGCGCTCTCGAACGGCGACGGCGTCACCGTCGCGCGCATCTTCTAGCAGAGCGCGCCGCACCAGCAGGTCGAGGACTATGCCGCCTACGAGCGCGAGATCGTCGCCTTCGTGGACAACATCCGCGCGCGCGGCATGGCGAACCTCCAGGTGACGCTCGAGATCGGCCGGATCTTCGACATCCTCCGCCGCCACCGCATCCAGGCGCGCAGCCACATGACGATGGTGAACCTGGCGATGATGACCGCCGAGGGACTCGGCAAGCGGCTCGCGCCGGAGCTCTCACTCACCGACGCGGCGCTGCCGTACCTGTCGGAAGCCCTGGCGGCCGCGCCGCCTCCGGCGTGACGGCGTCACGGCCGTCCGCTCTCGCGGATGCCGTGCAGCTCCTCCTTGTGGCCGCGCTCGAGGAGCGCGCGCCCGGCTTCGAGGAGCGGCCGGCCGCGATGCAGCACCAGGTACACCTGCTCCGTGATCGGCATCTCCACGCCGAGCGTGCGGGACAGCTCGTACGCCGCCGCGGCGGTCGAGAAGCCCTCGGCAACGGCCCGCTGGCTCGCGAGGTAGGCGGCCGGATCGGCGCCCTCCGCCACCCGCATGCCGAGCGTGCGGTTGCGGGAGAGATCGCCGGTGCAGGTGAGGACCAGATCGCCGACGCCCGCCATGCCGAGGAACGTCAGCGGATCGGCGCCGAGCGCGACGCCGAGTCGCGTCATCTCGGCCAGGCCGCGCGTGATGAGCGCGGCGCGCGCATTGGTGCCGAAGGCCAGTCCGTCGCATGCTCCGGTGGCGACCGCGAGCACGTTCTTCACCGCCCCGCCCACCTGCACCCCGATCGGATCCGCGCTGCTGTACACCCGCATCGACACCGCGTGCACGAGCTGCTGCACCTTGCGCGCGGCCACCATCCCGGACGACGCCACCACGACGTCCGTCGGCAGGCCCCGCGCGACTTCGCGCGCGAACGTCGGCCCGGAGAGAAACGCCAGGCGCTCCGGGTCGAGGCGCGGCATGGTCTGCGCCAGCACCTGCGACATGAGCTTGAGCGATCCCTCCTCGATCCCCTTGGTCGCCACGACCACGACGGCGTCGGGCGCCACGGCCGCCGCGATCGCTGCCGAGACCGCACGCAGATGGCCGGACGGCGGGACCAGCACCACCACCTCCGCCCCCGCGACCACCGACGCGGCGTCGTGCGACGCGCGGATGCTCTCGGGAAGCACGAAGCCCGGCAGGAACGGCGTGTTGGTGTGACGCCGGGTGATCTCCTCCGCGACGTCGCGCTCGAACGCCCACATCACCACCTCGTGATCGAGGCGCGCGACGTGCGCCGCCAGTGCAGTGCCCCATGCGCCCGAGCCGACCACCGCGAAGCGTGCCATGCCGCGACCATACATCGGCCGCGCAGGGTGGTCACGGGGCAGCAGCGGCGATCAGACGGCGCCGCCGTCGGTCGTCGCGTCGTCGAGGTGGATCGCGCAGGCGAGGAGCCGCAGCGTGGCGGGCGGCTCCACGATGGTCACGGCGGTGTTCGCCCACCGGCCCGCGTCCGCCTCCGCGCCGCCGAGGTGGCGCTGGAGGAGCGCCTCGCACACCAGCCCGTGGGTGACGACGGCGAGGTGTCCGTGTGTGGCGGCCGCGGCGCGCAGCACGCGAGACCACGCAGCGTCGACGCGAGCGTGGAACGCGGCCCAGGTCTCGCCGCCGGGCGGCTCGTACCCGGGACCGAAGATGTCCGTGTCGAGCTCGGCATACGGCGTCCCGCGCACGTCACCGAAGTTGCGTTCCGCCAGGTCCGGGTCGACGTCGACCGCAGCCCCCGTCACCGCCCGCAGCGCCTCGGCGGTCTCGAGCGCGCGGGCCAGGTCGCTGGTGCGGATGCGCGCGATGCCGGCGGCGGCGAGACGCCTCGCCAGCCGCGCAGCCTGATCCCGGCCGCGGGCGCTCAGCGGCACGTCGGGGCGCTGGACGACGCGGCTGGCGTTGGCGTCGGTCTCGGCGTGCCGCAGGACGTAGATGGCCATCCCCCCCAGATACACCTGGCAGCGCTGGGGAAGCTACGCTAGGGAGGTGTCGTGACCAGCTCAGCGGGCGCGCACGCGCCGTTCGACTCGAGGGACGTCCACGTCGGCCAGGACGTCGGCGGGCGAGACGTCACGGTCGCCGCCGACGACGTGGCTCGCTACCGCGCCGGCACCGGCGGCGACGATCTGGCCGCCGACACGGTGCCGTCCCTGCTCTACCACTCCGAGGTGTACCGCGACCTGTCGTGGTACCTGCCGAACCTGATCGGCAACCTGCACGCGCGCCAGGAGTGGCAGCTCTTCCACCCGATGCGCGTCGGCGACGCCGTGCGCTCGCACGTCACGGTCGTCGAGCGCTACCGCAAGCGCTCGCGCGACTACGTCGTCGCGGAGGTGCTCTGGACGTCGCCCGACGGCCGCTGGCTGCAACGCAGCCGGACGCACCAGAGCTTCCTCGCCGAGGAGCCGGCGGCGGCCGTCGTGGTGGACAAGGACCGCGAGCGCCGCGCCGATCGTCGCTTCGACCTGCCGGACGGCGGCGGCGAGCGGCTCGCGCCGCGCGCGCGCACGGTGACGCACGCGATGTGCGAGGCCTTCTCGGGCCCGAGCCGCAACTACCACACCGATCGCGAGATGGCGCAGGCGCTCGGCTTTCCCGACATCGTCGTCCAGGGAATGCTCTCGGTGTGCTTCGTCGCCGACGCGATGGCGCTGCGCTTCGGCGACGGCTGGGCGCACGGCGGCACGCTCGACGTCCGCCTGGTCAACGTCGTCTGGCCCGGCGACACGATCTCCACCACCGGAGTCGTGCGCGAGGTCGTGCCGGAGGGCTCGCGCGAGCGCGTCGTGGTGGACGTCTGGAGCGCGAAGAACGACGCGACCGTCACCATCATCGGCACCGCCAGTGCACTCGGGAGGAGATCGCATGTCTGACCTCGCCTTTCGCTCCGCGCGCAGCCTGAGCGCGGCCATCCGCCGCCGGGACGTGTCGAGCCGCGAGCTGCTCGACCTCTACCTGTCCCGCATCGAGCAACTGAATCCGTCGCTCAACGCCGTCGTCACGCTCGACGTGGACGGTGCGCGCCGCGCCGCCGACGCCGCCGATGCGGCGCTCGCCCGCGGCGAGGTGCGCGGCCCGCTCCACGGCGTGCCGATGACGATCAAGGACACCTACGAGACGGCCGGCATGCGCACGACCTGCGGCTTCAGCCCGTGGAGCGACTACCACCCGGACGACGACGCGGCCTCGGTGCGGCGGCTGCGCGACGCCGGCGCGGTGATCTTCGGCAAGACGAACACCCCGACGCTGGCGGGCGACTGGCAGACGCACAATCCGATCTTCGGCACCACCAACAACCCCTGGGATCCGGGACGCACCACCGGCGGGTCGTCCGGAGGCGCCGCCGCGGCCGTGGCGGCCGGGCTGACCGCCCTCGAGCTGGGGAGCGACATCGGCGGCTCGATCCGCGTCCCGTCCAACTGGTGCGGGGTGTGCGGCCACAAGCCCACGTGGGGCATCGTGCCGCAGCGCGGTCACATGCCGCCGGCGCCCGGCACGCTGGCGGATACCGACCTGAACGTCGTCGGGCCGATCGCGCGCTCGGTCGAGGATCTGGAGCTCGCGCTCGACGTGCTCGCCGGCGCCCATGGACACCAGGCGGCCGGCTGGCGCCTCGACCTGCCCGAGGCGCGCGCCACGGGACTGTCGCGACCTCCGGCTCGCCGCCTGGCTCGACGATCCCGCCTATCCGCCCGAGTCCGAGACTCGCGGCGTGCTCGGGCACGCCGTCGATGCGCTCCGGTCGGCCGGCGCGCGCATCACGGACAGGCATCCCGACGTCGAGCTCCCGGAGGTGGTGCGCACCTACCAGCAGCTCCTCTACCCGATCCTGCTCGGCACCATGGCGCAGGAGAGCTTCGACGGGTTCGTCGCGCTCGCGTCGCAGCTTCCCGGCGAGGACGACGGGGGCCTCGCCCGCAGCGTGCGCTTCGCCACGCTCCGCCACCGCGACTGGCTGTTCGCGCACGAGCGCCGCGAGCGCATCCGCGCCACCATGGCCGACTTCTTCCGCGACGTCGACGCGCTGCTCATGCCGGTGACCGTCGTGCCCGCCATCCCGCACGATCACTCGGAGCCGTTCACGGAGCGCGTCATCCGCGCCGACGGCGGCGAGCGACCCTACACCGACCTGTTCGGCTGGATCGCGCTCACCACGCTCGCGTACCTGCCTGCCACCGTCGTGCCGGTGGGACGCACCCGCGCCGGGCTGCCGGTCGGCGTGCAGATCGTCGGACCGTACCTGGAGGACCGCACCACCCTCGCCGTCGGGCGTTGCGTGGCCGACGTGCTGGGCGGCTTCACGCCGCCGCCGGCCGCCGCGGCGGCGTAGCAGGCCGGAGGCCGATCGCGCTCACGCCCGCCAGGGCTCGACGAGGATCTTCGCGTGCCGGTCCGGGTTCGCCAGGTCGCGGAACGCCTGCGCCACGCCCTCGACGCCGACCGTACCGGTCACGAGCGGCGCGACGTCGATCCGTCCGTCGGCGATCGCCGCCAGCGTCTCCATGAACTCGCCCGGCGTGTAGCCGAGCACGAACTGCACGCTGAGCTCCTTGTTGATGCCGATCATCGGGCGGATGGTGTCGTCGTCCATGCAGACCCCCGCGACCACGATGCGCGTCCCCCGCTGTGCGGTCCGCATGAGCTCGCGCAGCATGCCGGGCACGCCGACACACTCGAAGAACACGGCCGGGCGGAGATCGGCCGCCTCGCGATACGTGTCGACCACCGGCTGCTCCCTGGGATCGGCGACGACGTGTGCGCCCATCGCCCGCGCCAGGGCGCGGCGCGCGGGCGAGTAGTCCGCGGCGACGATGGGCTCGACGCCGCGCAGCGCCAGCGCCGCGACGACCGCCAGGCCGACCGGACCGCACCCGACGACCAGCGCCGCGTCGTGTGGCTGGAGGCGCGCCATCTCGACCGCATGCCAGCCCACGGCCATGGGTTCGGTGAGCGCGGCGCGGTCGGTGGACAGCCCGTTGGGCACCGGCAGCGCGAGCGACGCCGCCAGCACCATGAGCTCCCCGTAGCCGCCGGGGACCTCGTTCGAGTAGCCGATCCCGTGCGGTGTCATCCCGCGGAACAGGAGCGGCATCGACACCACGCGCTCGCCCGGCTTCGCGTTGCCGGTGGTGTCGGGACCGTAGTCGATCACCTCGGCGCAGAACTCGTGGCCCATGACGATGTCGCGCGACGGGTCCATCCCGAACGGAGCGCCGCTCTCGCGCGCCGCCTCGACGAGCTTGTCGGCGTGGGTGAGCGCGTGCAGATCGGAGCCGCAGATGCCACATGCGAGCGTCTTCACCAGCACCTCGCAGGGGCCGGGCTCGGGATCCGGCAGCGTGTCGACGACGATCTGTCTGTTTCGCATGACGGCGGCGCGCATGCCGACCGTTGTCACCCCGCGAGCACCGGTGTGCAAGAGCGGCGTGACCGTGCCACAACGCGGCGCATGGGGGACGCGGTTGGCCAGATGATCGAGATCCTCGACCTCGAGGAGCTCGAGGTGAACGTCTTCCGCGGCCGCAGCCCGCAGGAGAATCGCCAGCGGGTGTTCGGCGGACAGGTGGCCGGCCAGGCGCTGGTGGCCGCGGGGCGCACGGTGGACCGCGGCGTGGTGCACTCCCTGCACGCGTACTTCCTGCGGCCCGGCGATCCCACCAAGCCGATCCTCTACCAGGTGGACCGCATCCGCGACGGCCGCACCTTCACCACCCGTCGCGTCGTCGCCATCCAGCACGGCAACGCCATCTTCAACCTGGCCGCGTCGTTCCAGCCCGAGGAGTCGGGTCCCGAGCACCAGATCGAGATGCCGGAGGCGCCCGATCCCGAGACGCTGCCGGATCCGCAGGAGCGCCTGGCGCAGGTGAAGGACGCGCTGCCACGCGAGGCGCTCGAATGGCTCTCCCGCGACCGGCCCATCGAGGTGCGGCCGGTGGTCGGGGGCAATCCCTTCAAGCCGACGAAGCGACCGCCGCGCCAGCTGGTCTGGCTCCGCGCCAGCCGGCGCCTGCCCGACGACCTGCTGCTGCACCAGTGCGTGGTCGCCTACGCCTCCGACCTGTCGCTGCTCGACACCGCGACGATGCCGCACGCGATCGCGTGGAACGATCCGCACTACGTGATGGCGAGCCTCGACCACGCCATGTGGTTTCACCGCTCGTTCCGGGCCGACGAGTGGCTCCTCTACGTGCAGGACAGCCCGATGGCACACGGCGCGCGCGGGTTCACCCTCGGACGTCTGTTCACGCGCGCCGGACGGCTGGTGGTGAGCGTCGCGCAGGAGGGGCTCATCCGTCCGGTCGGCACACGCGGCGCCGCGTCCTGATCGCCGGCGCCGGCTTGCGGCGGCGCGCGCCGCTGGGCTACGACCGCGCCATGGCTCGTCTCCCCTACATCGATCCGGCCACCGCGCCGGAGCAGGTTCGCGAGACGCTCGAGCGGCTTCCGGTCAAGCTGAACGTCTTCCGCATGATGGCACAGGCCGAGACGTGCTTCCGGCCGCTCCTCCAGCTCGGCACCGCCATCCTCGCGCGCCAGGAGCTCTCGCCCCGGCTCCGCGAGCTGACGATCCTGCTCGTGGGACGGCGCTCGCCGGCGCCGTACGAGTGGACGCAGCACGTCCCCATCGCGAAGGCCACCGGTGCGACCGACGAGCAGATCGCGGCCGTCGAGCGGGGTGCGCTCGACGCGGCCTGCTTCGACGACCGGGAGCGCGCGGTGCTCGCCGCGGCGGCCGAGCTGCTCGAGCGGCCGCGGCTCGGCGACGCCGCCTTCGCCGCGCTCGAGCGGCTGTTCTCGCCGCGCGAGATCGTGGAGCTCATCCTGACCGTCGGCTACTACATGATGGTCGCCCGGCTGCTCGAATCCACCGCCGTCGACATCGATCCGCCGGCGGGCACCGCGGTCGTCGACTCGCTCCGGTGACCCCGCGCTCGCGTCACGTGGTCGCGAACCGCCTGCGCCATCATCTGATGGAATGGGGAGACCGCGGCCCGCTCCTCCTCCTGCTGCACGGCTTCCTCGAGCACGCCCGCGCGTGGGATCTGGTCGCGCCGCGGCTCGCCGCCGCCGGCTACCATGTCTTCGCCCTCGACTGGCGCGGCCACGGCGACTCCGAATGGGTCGGCAGCGGCGGGTACTACCACTTCGCGGACTACTCCGCCGATCTCGCGTTCGTGCTGCGTGCGCTCGGGGGGAAAGCGGTCGTAGTGGGTCACTCGATGGGCGCGACGAGCGCGATGAGCTACGCGGGCCTCGAGCCCGACCGCGTGACGGCGCTCGTCCTGGTCGACGCCCTCGGACCGCCCGACATGGAGGACCAGGCCGTCCCGCAGCGCTTCGAGTCCTGGATCCGCGACCTCGAGCGCCTGGAGGAGCGCGATCCCCGGACCTTCTCGCTGGACGAGGCCGCGGCACGGCTCGCGGAGCGCTTTCCTCGCTTCACGCCCGCCGTCGCACGGCACATGGCGGAGCACGGCAGCCGGCCCGCGGCCGGCGGACGTGAATGGAAGTTCGACCCGCTGCACCAGACGACCGGTCCGGTTCCCTTCTCGCGCGCCCGCGCGCGCCTCTTCTGGGGCCGCGTCGCGTGCCCGGTGCTCTACGTCGAGGGCGCCGACAGCCCGCTTCGCCTGCCACCCGACGACAAGGCCGACCGCCTCGCCCTCCTGCGGGCGCGCCGGGTCACGATGGATGGTGTCGCGCACCATCCGCACCTGGAGCAGCCCGAGCCGTTCACGCGCCACGTGCTCGACTTCCTGGGAGGCCTGCCTTGCGCGGACTGATGATGGACTGGCCGGCTACGACCGGGTGGCGGTCAGGATCGCCACGGGATACGCCGCGCGGACCTCGTCCCGCACGCGGTGCGAGCCGAGACCGAGGGCGTCGTCGGCCACCGACGCGACGTAGGCCGCGCGGATCGTCTCCACGTGCTCGGGGCGGGGAAACGACCGCTCCAGCAGGCCTTCGAGCTCGAACTTGAGGCGATAGAAGGACGCGCGCGGCGCCGGCAACGACGCGCCGGAGAAGAGCGCCGTCAGCTCGCCGAGCGTGAGCGCACGCACGTGCGACGGATCGCGCAGCATCTCGATGCGGTGGAACGCCGCGGCCTTCGCGGGGTCGTCCGACGCGGTGAGGTCGCAGACCACCACCCGCCCGCCCGGCCGGCACACGCGCCGCATCTCGGCGAGGACCGCCTCGGGATGTTCGAAGTGGTGAAAGGCGAAGCGCGACACCACGACCGTGAACGCGTGATCGGGCCACGGGAGGCGCGTGACGTCACCCTCCGCGAAGGAGACGTTCTGCAATCTCTCGGCCGCGGCGAGCTCGCGGGCGCGGCCGAGCATCGCCGGCGTCACGTCGATACCGGTGGCATGACGGGCCACGCGAGCGAACGCCCCGACGACCAGGCCGGGACCGCACGCCACGTCGAGCACCGTGTCGTCCGGGCCGGCGCCGCTCGCCTCCACGAGAAGCCGCAACGCCGCCTCGTCGCGGATGCCCGGCGCGGTGGAGAACGGCAGCGCCTGGCGGGTGAACTGGTCGACGATCCGATCGCGATGGGAATCCATGCCGGCCCTACCCGTCCGCGTGCGCCTGGTGCCACGCGAGCGCCGCTTCCAGGCGGTCGTTCCCCCAGAACAGCTCGCCCCGGCTGACGAAGGACGGCGCGCCGAAGATGCCGAGCGCGATCGCCGACTCGGTCTGTCGCTTCAGGCGATCCTTGTTGTCCGGCGTCTGGGCCGCCGCCAGCACCGCTTCCGCGTCGGCTCCGGCCCGTGCAACGAGGTCGCGGACGGTGGCCGGATCGGCGATGTCGCGATCGTCGCCGAAGTTCGCCCGGTAGACGCCGCGCACGAAGGCGGCGCCCCACGCCTCGTCGCATCCGAGCAGCGCGACGCGGGCCGCCAGCAACGAGTTGCGGGGGAAGCGTGACGGCCGGCGCAACGGCACGCCGAGCGCGTCGCAGATGCGCTCGAGGTCGCGCCACATGTACTGGCCCTTCGCGGGGTAGATGTTGAACGGCGAGTCGTTCCATCCCTGAGCGCCGAAGATGGGGCCGAGCAGGAACGGCCGCCAGACGAGCGGCACGCCCGCGGCACGCGCCGCGTCCTCCACTCGCATCGCGGCCGGATACGAGTAGGTGCTGGCGAACTCGAACCAGAACTCGAGCGGCGCGCCCACGCGCCGTCAGTATGCGACGTTCCCGCCCGACACAAGGCTGCGGGCCGCGTCAGCCCATCGCGAACGGGTTCGTCGTGCTGGTGGTCGTCGTCGCGCCGAGCTGCGTCGAGGTGGTTGTCGTCGCGAAGAGCGACGACGTCGACGTGGTCGACGACGTCGACGTCGTGCTCGTGCTGCTCGTGGTGGTCGTCGTCACCAGGCAGTCGATGTCTGGCAGGCAGTTGTCGAACTGGGAGCAGCACGCCCGGTACTCACCCGACTCGGGCTGCTCGTTGTCGGTGCACGTCAGCTGGAGGAAGCGGCAATTGGCGTTGCGGCAGAATCGATTGCAGATGCCACGCGCCTTGAAGTCCACGCCGCATGCCAGCCCGCAGTTGCGATAGCAGGCACGCACGATCCGGGCGATGCAGTTGCTCTGACACGCCCTGGCGCTCGACGTCGTGCCCTCCTCCGGCGTGACCTCGGTCATCGCCGCCAGCGAGCCGGCCGGAGCCACCGTCGTCGCCGTCGTCGTGGTGGTGACCGTCGTGGCGGTCGTGGTCGAGCTCGTCGTGGACGTCGTGCTGGTGGTCGTCGTGGTCGTGCACTCGCAGGGCGCGATGTGACCCCGCCGGCACAGACGCACGCTCTTCTTCGCCGCGCCGAGGGCTCCGGGGCACTGGTTGCGCACCTGGCTCCGGTACCGGCTCGAGCAGCCCGAATCCTGTTGAGCCTGGATGCCGCGGCACGTGTCGAGGCAGTTGCGGATCCACGCGCATCTTCCCTGGACGGAATCGGCCGGGTTACAACGGTTCGTGCAGCTGTCGAACGTGATCCCCACCTGCTCGTTGCAGGCGTCGCGACCCGCGAGCAGATCGTTCCACACGTCGCAGCGTGCGGATCCCACGGCATCCCGGCAGCAGTCGCAGCTGGTCGAGGTCTGCGCGTGCACGAACCCGGGGAGGGACAACAGGATCGCCAGGACGATGACCACCACGGCAGCCGACTTCCGCACGCCTGTTGCTGGGTACACCGCATCGTCCCGGCGGTCAAATTTCCGCGGTCCACGGCGTCCGCGCCGCCCGGCACGCGCGCCGGACGCCGGCCGTCAGGCCGTGGCCCGGCGTCGCTGCGCCTCGCGCAGCTCGTACATGCCGCGGAGCAAGCCGGCGACGTCGACCGGCGCGTTCCACGCCTCGCCGCGCAGCTCGCGATAGGCGCGCTCGACGGTGAACAGCATGCGTTCGGGCTGCGTCCAACGCGCGTATGGACCCGGATCGATGCGCTTCGCCGCCTCGAGCGCCGGCAAGCCGTCGGCGAACGCGCGCGCCGCCTCGCCGGAGACGTACTCGAGGTACGCCTTCATCTCGCGCGGTCCCTCGACGCCGCAGAGCGGGCCGTGTCCGGGAACGATCACCGCCGGATCGAGCGCGACGATCGCGTCGAGCGCGCGGGTCCACTGCGCGTTCGTGCCTTCCCAGCCGATCGGGGTGCAGAGACGGAAGAGCACGTCGCCGGTGAACACGACGCGCTCGCGCGGCAGGTGGACGAGGAGATCGCCGGCGGTGTGCGCCGGGCCGACCCACACGAGATGCACGGCGACGCCATCGAGCTCCAGCTCGAGGCGATCGTCGACCAGCGTCGTGGGCGGCCTGAGCTCGATGCCGCTGAAGTCCCAGTCGGCGAGCTCGGCGGCGAAGTGGGCCGTCGCCGGATTGCTGCTGCCGGCCGCGCCGCGGATCGCCTGCATCATCTGCGGGCTCTCGAGCCCGAACTGCTCGGCGCACAGCCGATGGCCGATGATCTCGGCCTCCGGGAAGAGCTGGTTGCCCCAGCAATGGTCGCCGTTGCGATGCGTGTTCACGACCCGACGCGCCGGCTCGGGACGGACGCGCGCGTAGGTCGCGATCAGGTCACGCGTGTGCGGCAGATCCCAGAAGGTGTCGACGACGAGACCGCCGCCGGCGGCGACGAGGCCGGAGTTGCTGCACCCGAGACCGCGGTCTTCCTGGAGGCACGCGTAGACGGACGGCGCCAGCTCGACGAGCTCCATGCGGGCCGCGTAGCACCTCGCGCGGACCCGTCGCAATCGGCCGCGCGCCCCTTCCGTCCGGCACCCGGCCGTAGTAGCACCGTCGCATGAAATTCGGACTGATGTACGCCAACGCCGGGCCGTTTGCGTTCCCGGAGATGCTGACGCACCTCGCGACCACCGCCGAGCGGACCGGCGTCGAGTCGATCTGGGCGGTCGAGCACGTCGTCATCCCCGTCGGCTACCAGTCGACGTACCCCTACGATCCGTCCGGCAAGATTCCCGCGCCGCCCCAGGTGCCGATGCCCGATCCGTTGATCGCGCTCGCGTACGCGGCGGCGGTGACCAAGACGCTCCGGCTCGCCACCGGCATCCTCATCCTGCCGCAGCGCCACCCGCTCTACGTCGCGAAGGAGGTCGCGAGCCTCGACGTGCTGTCCGGCGGCCGCCTCATCCTCGGGATCGGCGTCGGCTGGCTCGAGGAGGAGTTCCAGGCGCTCGGCATCCCGTTCGCGGAACGTGCGGCACGGACCGCCGAGACGGTGCGGGCCATGCGCTCGCTGTGGAAGCCGGAACCCGAGGCGTTCTCCGGAAAGTTCTTCCGCTGGGGGCCCCTCGAGTCGCACCCGAAGCCGGTGCAGCAGCCCGGCGTGCCGATCGTCGTCGGCGGCCACACGGAGATCGCGGCGCGCCGCGCCGCCCGCTACGGCGACGGCTTCTTCCCCGGCGTGACCGACGAGGACAAGCTGACGTCGCTGCTCGCGATCATGCGCGAGGAGTGCGGCAAGGTGGGACGCGACCCGGCGGCCATCGAGATCACCTCGGGACGCGGCGCGCCCGACGCCGACAGCGTGCGGCGCCTGCAGGATCTCGGCGTGTCGCGCTTCATGGTGCCGCCTCCGGCTTTCGATCCGGACGGCATCACCGAGGGACTCGAGCGCCTCGGCAATCTGATCGCCAAGGTGCGATAGCCGCAAGCCGGCGCCCGGAGCGCCGCCACGGAGGAGGAGCTGGGGTGAAGAAGGGACGGAAGGCGGCGCCGGCCGCCACGAAGACGGGGAAGCGAAAGGCGGCACCGGTGCGCGCACGGACGGCGCGGCCGCCCGAGGAGCGAGCGACGCCCGCGGTCGCACCTCCCGCCGACGCCATGCTCGACGGTGCGGTCGACTCGCTGCGCCGGCTGCTCGGCGAGCTGGTCGAGCGACGCCTGGAAGCGGTGGCGCGCGAGGTCGCGGAGGTGCGGCGAGTGGTCGCCGCCGGCGCCGACGCCGAGCGCGTCCTCGGCGCGATCGACGAGCTGCTGCACGGGCTGGGCGCGCTCCGCTTCTCCGCGCAGCCGATGGACGTCGTCGATCCGCTGATCCACGCGGTGGTCGAGGAGCGGCGCGCGGCGGGCGTTCCTCCCGGCGTGATCCTGGAAGCCGTGCGTCCCGGCTTTCGCAGCGGCCGTGGCCTCGTGCTGGCGAGGGCCGCGGTCGCCGTGAGCGGAGGGTGAGATCGTGGCACGGCTCGGTATCGACTTCGGCACGACCAACACGGTCGTGGTGGCGAGCGACCGCGGGCGCTACCCGGTGGTGCCGCACGCCAGCGAGACCTCCATCGGGCGGGTCGTGCGCGACGTGTTCCCGTCGCTCGCGGCGTACGAGCACGACGGCGCGCGCGTGCTCTTCGGCCCCGACGCCGAGCGCCGCCTCGCACACCCGGAGGGTGTCGGCGTGGTGCGGTCGCTCAAGCGGCTGCTGCGCGACTGGGTCGGCGGCGGGAGAATCGCCACGGACGTCCGGCCGGGCGGCTTCGACACGCTCGAGCTGCTGACGGCGTTCGCCCGCGCGCTCCGCAGCTCGCTCGCGTCCTCGGGACTCTTCCACGCAGACGAGCCGCTCGAGGCCGTGATCACGTGGCCGGCGAACGCGAACGGCGCGCAGCGCTGGGTGACGCGCACCGCCTTCCGGCAGGGAGGCTTCGACATCGTCGGCACGGTGAGCGAGCCCGCGGCTGCCGCCATCGAGTACGCGAGCCGCTTGACGCACGGCGACCACGCGGCGGCCCGGCGCGTCCGGGCCACGGTCGTCGTGTTCGACTTCGGCGGCGGCACCTTCGACGCGTCCCTGGTGCGCATCGACGGCACCGAGTTCACCGTCCTCGACACCGTCGGAATCGACGCGCTGGGCGGCGACGATCTCGATCTCGTGCTCGCCCGGCTCTTCGCGCGCCGCATCGCGCTCGACGTCGACGCCCTCTCGCCGCTACGACGCGACCTGCTCCTGCAGCAGGCGCGGCGGCAGAAGGAGACGATCTCGGCTGGCGGCGTGCGATCGCTGACGCTCGTTCCCGCCGACCTCGGCATCGCGGCGAAGCCGTGCACCGTCTCGGTCGCCGCCTACTGGAAGGCGCTGACGGACGTGATCGCGCCCGCGATCGACGGCGTCGCGCGGCTCGTGGCCGCCGCGCCGTGCCGCGTCGACGGCATCTATCTGGTCGGCGGGTCGTCCCGCCTTCCGCTGGTGCCGAAGCTGCTGGCGGCGCGCTTCCCCGACCTGCCGCTGGTCATGACCGACAAGCCGTTCACCGCCACGGCCATGGGCGCGGCCATCCACGCGACCGGCGCGGTCACCATGCACGACATCCTGTCGCGCCACTTCGGTGTGCTCCGGCTGGCGGACCACGGGCACCGGGAGATCTTCGCGCCCATCTTCGAGGCCGGCACGCGACTGCCCGCGCGCGGCGCCGCGCCGCTCGAGCGGCACGTGGAGTACTCGCCACGACACAACATCGGACACCTGCGCTACCTCGAGTGTACGGCGGTGGACGAGCGCGGCATCCCGGCGCTCGGCGTGCGCGCCTGGTCCGACGTGCTCTTTCCCTACGACCCCGCGATTCCCGTGGGAGAGCGCATCACGGCATCCGACGTGTGCAGCCGCGACGACCTGGCCGCCACCGCCGTCCGGGAGACCTACGCCTGTGACGGCGACGGAGTGATCAGCGTGCGCTTCAGCCGCCCCGACGGGCAGACCCGGGCATTCGAGATCTTCCGTCCGTAGAGGCCCGCGTGCGCCCCGCCACTCACCCGCTGAACGCCGCATTCTCGTGGACGCCGGCGTGCGGGCCGTTCCGGCTGCTCACGCGCGAGCAGGCGCGGCAATGGAACGAGGACGGATTCTTCGTCCTCGACCACGCCCTCGACGCCGCGAGCGTGCGCGCGCTCGTCTCCGAGATCGATCCCTGCGAGGCGGAGGCCGAGGCTTTCCTGCGCGCCCGTCCCGACGGCCGGTGGTTCATCGCGCGCGCGGGCGAGATCACCTTCAGCATCCATCTGGTGACGCGCTCCAGCGCGTTGCGCGCGTTCTGCGCCGGCCGGCTGTTCCAGGACCTGGCCCACGACGTGATCGGGCCGGACGTTCGCCTCTACTGGGACCAGGCGGTGTACAAGAAGCCCGAGACACCCGCCGATTTTCCGTGGCACCAGGACAACGGCTACACCTTCGTCGAGCCGCAGCAGTACCTGACGTGCTGGATCGCGCTCACGGACGCGAGCGAAGCGAACGGCTGCCCGTGGGTCGTCCCGGGTCTCCACCGCCGCGGCACGCTGCGGCACTGGATGACCGATCTCGGGTGGCGCTGTCTCGACGACGCGGCCGACGCGGTGCCCGTCCCGGTCCGCGCGGGCGGGATCGTCGTGTTCTCGAGCCTCACCCCGCACCGCACGGGGCCGAACCGGACCGAGGCCGTACGCAAGGCCTACATCGTGCAGTTCGCTCCCGACGGCGCCCACACGGTCACCGTGGACGACGCCGGCGCGCGACGTCTCGCGCCCTGCGACCACCCCGATCGCCAGTTCTCGATCCTGCGCGACGGGCGCGCGGTCAGCGCCCCATCTGCGGGATGACGCGCGCGAGACGCCGGATGCCTTCGCGGATCGACCGCTCCGTCAGCGACGCGTAGCCGAGCACCAGGCCGGCATCGCGCGGGGGCGCGCTGCAGTGGGGCGTCACCGGATAGACCCCGACGCCGAGGTCCTCGGCCGCGCGCACGAGCGCGGGCAGTCGCGAGCCGGGAACGCCGCGCAGCCAGAGCAGCACGTGCAACCCGGCGTCCGCGCCGGTCACCTCCGCGGCGCCTCCCAGATGATCGCGGATCGCCTCCAGCAGCGCGCCGCGGCGAGCGGCGTTGCGTGCCCGCGAGCGGCTGACGTGGCGCGCGAGGTACCCCTCGCGAATGAACTCGGCGAGCGCCGCCTGCTCCAGCGCGGACGTGCCGGTGTCGGAGAGGCTCTTGGCCGCGCGGAACGCCCGCCGCAGCGTACGCGGCACCACGACGTAGCCCAGGCGCAGCGACGGGAACAGGACCTTGGAGAAGGTGCCCACGTAGAGCACGCGCCCGGCGCGATCGAGGCCCTGGAGGGACTCGACCGGCCGGGCCGCGTACCGGTACTCGCTGTCGTAGTCGTCCTCGACCAGCCAGGCGCCGGCGCGCTCCGCCCAGGCGAGCAGCGCGAGGCGGCGCGGCGCCGGCAGGACGGCGCCGGTCGGGAACTGATGCGACGGCGTCACGTACGCCAGCCGCGCCGTGCGCGGAAGCTCCGCCACCCGGAGACCGTCGCCGTCGACGGGCACCGCGCGCACGCGCGCCCCGGCCGCCTCGAAGATTCGCCGCGCCCCGGCGTAGTGCGGCTCCTCGAGGACGACCACGTCGCCGGGATCGACCAGCACGCGGGCCGCGAGGTCGAGGCCCTGCTGCGAGCCGTTGACGATCACGACGTCGTCCGGAGCGCAGCGAACCGCACGGGTACGCGACGCGTAGTCCGCGATCGCCGCCCGCAGCGAGGCGAGGCCCTCGGGGACGCCGTAGTCGAGCGACTCCTCCGATGCCCGCCTCGCGCAGCGCGCCAGCACGCGGCGCCACGCGTCGTGCGGGAAGTCGCCGGACGCGGGACGCCCGTAGCGAAAGTCGTACGGGAGGGGCGTATCGCGGAGCCTCCAGCTCGGGAGCCCGCGCGCACTCTCGACCGCCCGGCTCCCGAAGCGCGACAGGCGCGGACTCGACGGGACGCGCGCGGGCTCGGTGCCGCGCGTCGCGGGCGCGCCCGGTGCGAGCGTGCGCGCGGCGTATGTCCCCGAGCCTGCGCGCGCGGTCGCATACCCCTCGGCGAGAAGCTGCTCGTAGGCGAGCACGATGGGCGTGCGAGAGAGCCCGAGCTCGCGCGTGAGCGCCCGCGTGGAGGGCAGGCGCGCGCCGGAGCCGAGCGTGCCGTCGAGGATCGCCGCGCGCAGCGCGCGATAGACCTGGCGATGCAGCGGGCCGTCGCCGTCGAGGGAGAGCAAAGTGGTCATCGATGACCGCGGAGAATTGGCCATTTGCGACTACCACTCGATCGGTCATCATGCGACCCCATGGCCGCCGGGGACGAGAAGGAGACGGCGATGGCGGAGGTCCAGGAGAAGATCACGTACTGCCGCATCTGCGAGGTCTACTGCGGCATGATCGCGACGGTCGAGGACGGCCGCGTCACACGGCTCCGTCCCGATGCCGATCACGTCCTCTCGCGCGGCTACGCGTGTCCCAAGGGCGTCACCTTCCACCAGGTGACCCACGACCCCGATCGCATCCTGCATCCGATGAAGCGCGAGGGCACGGCGTGGCGGCGCATCTCCTGGGAGCAGGCCGTCAGCGAGATCGGCAGCCGCCTGAAGCACATCCGCGCGACGCACGGACCGCACGCGATCGGCCTCTACACCGGCAACCCGGCGGGCTACTCGTACAGCCACCGCATCTTCTCGAGCAACTGGATCGACGCCGTCGGCAGCCGCAACAGCTTCGGCGCCGGCTCGCAGGACAACCTGGGTGACTTCCTGGCGTCGAAGTTCCTCTACGGCGCGAGCTTCCTGCAGCCGGTGCCGGATCTCGCGCGCACGCGCTGGGCGCTGGTGGTCGGGACGAATCCGGTGGTGTCGCAGGGCACCCTGATGCACGTGGTCGACGCGAAGCGCCGGCTCGAGGAGATCCGCGCGCGCGGCGGTCGGGTCGTGGTCGTCGATCCGCGTCGCACCGAGACCGCGCGCGTCGCGTCGGAGCATCACTTCATCCGGCCGGAGAGCGACGCCTTCCTGTTCCTCGCGATGATCCGGACCATCCTCGAGGAGGGCCTCGAGGCCCGCGAACTCCTCGCGCGTCACGCGAGCGATCTGCCCTGGCTGCGCGAGGTCGTCGCGCCGCACACGCCCGAGGTCGCGGCGGCGCGGACGGGGATCGACGCGGCGACGATCCGTCGTCTCGCCCGCGAGATGGCGACGGCCGACGGCGCCTGCGCCTTCGGCCGCGTGGTGTGCGGTCGCTTCGGCACACTCGCCGCCTGGGCGCTCGAGGTCCTCAATCTCGTCGCAGGCTCCCTCGACCGCCCCGGCGGCATGGTCTTCTCGGACGGGCTCGTCGACATGGTCGGCATCGTCGACCGCCTCGGACGCGACCGGTATGGACGGCACCGCAGCCGCATCGGGGACTACCCCGAGCTGCTCGGCGAGCTGCCGAGCGGGATCCTCGCCGACGAGATCACCACCCCGGGGCGCGGACAGATCCGTGCGCTCGTGGTGACCGCCGGCAACCCGGTGCTCTCCATCCCGAACGGCCGCGCGCTCGCCAGCGCGATGGAGCAGCTCGAGCTCGGCGTCGCGCTCGACTTCTACCTGAGCGAGACCGCCGCCCGCTGCCACTACATCCTGCCCTGCACGACGTATCTCGAGCGCGAGGACTTCCCCGTCTTCCACGCCCAGCTGCTCACCGAGCCCTACGCGCAGTGGACGGAACCCGTGATCCCGCCGCAGGGCGAGGCGAAGCAGGAATGGGAGATATTCTCCCTGCTCTCGGAGGCGATGGGCGTCCCGTTCCTCAACAGCCGCGCCGCGGGCCTGCTCCGCCGGGCGCTGCGACTGGTCGGTCGCGACTTCTCGCCGCGCTGGGTGATCGACGCGATGATCCGCCTCGGCCCGCGCGGCGATCGCTTCGTGCCGTGGCGCCGCGGGTTCAATCTGCGCACCCTCGCTGCCGCGACGCACGGCGTGTCGCTCGGCGAGGTCGCCACCGGCATCCTCGGCCGCAAGCTCCGCACGCCCGATCGGCGCATCCACCTGCGGCGTCCCGAGATCGAGGCCGAGCTGGCCCGGCTCGCGCGAAGAGGCGGACCGTCCCGAGTCGCCCGAGTTCCCGCTGCGGCTCATCGGACGCCGCGATCCGCGCTCCAACAACAGCTGGTTGCACAACGTGCCGAAGCTGATGCGAGGCGACCGCTGCCGGCGTCTCCGTGTCCATCCGGTCGATGCCGGGCGGCTCGGGCTCGAGCACGGTGGCCGGGCCGTGGTGCACAGCCGCGTCGGATCCCTCGAAGCCGAGGTGAAGGTGACCGACGAGGTGATGCCCGGCGTGGTCTCCCTGCCGCACGGCTGGGGACACCACTCACCCGCGAACCGGGTCGCGACGCGCGATCCGGGGCCGGACTACAACGCGCTCGTCGACGCGCGTGAGATCGAGCCGCTCGCCGGGATGTCGCGCCTGAACGGCACGCCCGTGCGCGTGGAGCCGCTCGCGGCGCCCGCCGCCGCGGCGGGATGAGGGCGGGCCGGTGGCCGCGAACGAGGACATCGTGCGTCAGGCGATCGTCGGGTCGCCGCTCGCCTCGCTGCTGGGCGCCGAGACGGTCGAGGTGGCGCCGGATTGCGTCCGCGTCCGGCTCCCGTTCCGCGCCGAGCTGACGACGGTGGGCGAGCTGGTGCACGGGGGAGCGATCGCCGCGCTGATCGACGTCGCGGCCACCGCCGCCTTCTGGACCGGAGCGGACCTGGCGCGCAACCCGCGCGGGACCACGATCGGCTTCACGGTGAACTTCCTCGCTCCCGCCCGCGGCGCCGACCTGATCGCGGAGGCCCGCGTCGTGCAGCGTGGCCGCTCGATCTCCGTCGGCGAGGTCACCGTCGCGGGCGCCGACGGCCGCGCGGTCGCACGCGCGCTGGTCACCTACAAGCTCGACCAGAGCTGAGGTCCGGGACTTGCGACGGCCGTCCAGGCGGCTCTAAGACGGTCGCGTGAAGCGAGACGTCGTCATGCGCCGCGCGCTCTGGACGAGCGTCGTCTTCAACCTCGCCGGCGCGCTCGGGTTCGCCTTCCCGGGCACGTTCGGACGCCTCGCCGGGTTTCCCGCACCCGTCCCGCACGTCTACTCGGCCACCCTGGCGTTCCTCGTGGCGCTCTTCGGGCTCACGTACGGCTGGCTCGCTCGCCAGCCGCGCATCGACCGGCCGCTCGTCGTCTTCTGCACCATCGGCAAGGCCGGCTTCTTCACCATCGTCCTCGCGTGCTGGCTCCTCGGCGACCTCCCGGCATCCGCGCTCCGGGCCGCCGTCGGCGACCTCGTGCTGGCGGGCATCTTCGCCTGGTGGCTGGTCGGCGAGGTGGAGGCTCCGGCCGTCGTCGCGCGGGCGGCGTCGTAGCGCCCGGTGGCCGTCACCCGTTGCGCCTGGGCCGGCAGCGACCCGCTGCTGGTCGCGTACCACGACGAGGAGTGGGGCGTGCCGGCGCACGACGAGCGCACGCTGTTCGAGTTCCTGGTGCTCGAAGGGGCGCAGGCGGGTCTCAGCTGGCGAACGATCCTCGCGAAGCGGCGCCGCTATCGTCAGGTCTTCGCCCGCTTCCAGCCGGCACGGGTGGCGCGCTTCGGCGCGCGCGACGTCACGCGGCTGCTGCGCGACGCGGGCATCGTCCGCAACCGGCTCAAGATCGAGGCCGCGATCGGGAACGCGCGCGCCGTCCTCGAGCTGCGGCGGGACGGCGGAAGCCTCGATCGGCACCTCTGGTCCTTCGTCGGCGGCGTCCCCATGCAGAACCGGTGGCGCACCACGCGCGAGGTTCCGGCGACGACGGCCGAGGCCACGGCGATGTCGCGCGACCTCGTCCGGCGCGGCTTCCGGTTCGTCGGGCCGACCATCTGCTACGCGCTGATGCAGGCCACCGGCATGGTCAACGATCACACCGCCGACTGCTTCCGTCATCGACAGCTCGCGCGCGGGAGCCGGCGATGAGCGCGCGGCCGCTCTGGTACTTCGCCTACGGCAGCAACCTCTGCCGCGCGACCTTCGTCGAGCGGCGCGGCCTCCAGCCGCTCGAGACGCGGCGGGCGCGCCTCGACGGCCACCGCCTGACCTTCGATCTCCCCGTCGGACCCGGCGAGCGCGGCGTGGCGAACCTGGTCCCGGACCCGGCGGCGGCCATCTGGGGTGTCTGCTATCTCCTCGATCCGGCCGCGTGCGATCACCTCGACCGGACCGAGGGCGTGCATCTCGGGTACTATCGCCGTCTCGACGTGTCGGTGGTCACCGACGACGGCGCCGCGCTCGCGGCGTTCGCCTACCGGGGCGCCGCGTCGGTGGCAGGCCGCAAGCCGTCGCAGCGCTACCTGGGACTGCTCCTCGACCGGCGCGCGCGAGCACGGCTTGCCCGACGAGTGGATCCGCTACCTCGAGGGTCTCGAGCTGGCCGTGGACGAGCGCCGCGCCCCGGCCTGACGTCAGCGCCCGTCGGGCCCGCCGCCCAGGACGCGTTCGACCCAGCGGCGGTAGCTCTCGTAGGGCAGCGCGCCTGGCAGCGGGATGTCGTTTCCTGCCATCTGCACCGCGGGCACGCCGGTCAGGCCGAGCGAGACGGCCTCGTTGTGCTCGCGCACCACGGCCTCGACGAGCCCCTGATCGCCGGCGCGGGCGAACTCCGCGGGCGGCAGGCCGACGTCGGCCCACAGCGCGAGCAGGGTCTCGGCGTCCGTGATGTCGCCGTTCTCCGCGAAGTACGCCCGGAGCAGCCGTGCGTGCATGCGCTCGAACGCGTCCGCGCCGAGGGTGGCGGCCGCCTTGGCGACCAGGTGGGGCGGCATGCTGTGCGACGGCGGCCCGGCATCGCTCTCCCACACGCGGAAGGCGGGCGCGTCGGGCTCCGCGGCCGGCCGCGCCCAGCTCTGCGTGTACGTCCGGAACTTCTCGAGCGTGCGCGACGGGTCCGGATACGGCCGCAGCAGGTAGCTGCGCCACTCGAGCTCGACCCGGTCGCCGAACTCCTGCTGCACCCGGTGCAGCCGCGTCGCGGCGACGTAGCACCAGGGGCACAGGTAGTCCGACCAGACGATCAGGCGGACCGGGTCGCGGGCCGGCGCGTCCATCATCCGTCCACGAACGGGTGTTGCTCGCACAGCCACAGCGGCGATCGCCCGTGGTCGATGAAACGGCGCTCGTCGTCGAACAGCGCCCGGGCGGCGGCGCGTCCGTCGTCGGTCGCGGTGGCGGCGGCCATCTCGTCGGCGCTGTCCCACCACAGCTCGGCGACGCCGTCGAAGGCCTCGGGCGCGCCGCGCCCCTGGGCCAGCGCCGCGTTCATCGGATGGTCGAGCGTGTGGGTCTGCACGTAGCGCCGGATGCGCAGGACGGCGGCATGGCGCTGCACCAGCGGCCCGTGCGTCTCGCGCCAGTAGCGCTGGAACTCCTCGCGCGACAGTGCCGGCAGGCGCCGGATACAGAAGACGAGCTTCACCATTGGCCTGGCTGGCGAAGCCTAGTGGTTTCCCGTTTCGGCCGGGCAAATCAAGTCGCCTTCGCACCTTCGATTGACATTCTATCCCTTCCGTCCTAGGGCGCCCGGTGGGTGCCCGGAAGCGTGCCGACCGGGCGGGGGGAGGAAGAGGATGGTGAGTCGCGCTGTGTGGTCGAGGGTGGGTGTGGCCGCCGCCGTCACGTTGGGCGTGGTGCTCGCGGCGACGACGTCGGCACGGGCTCAGCAGGCTCCGGTCGCCGCGACGACGGCGGGCAGCAAGGACATGAGCTTCCTCGACGTCGTCTTCGATTCGCTCGCGGGCGACGTCTACGCGCCGGGGAGATGGCACCCGCTTCCGCTGTCGACGTTCTTCACCGAAGGCTGGGACGAGCCGTGGGCAAGCGGACCCAACGGACAGAACGGCGACGGAGCGCCGCGACAGGGCTGGCTGAATGCTCAGGACGGTGTCTTCTACCGTCTGGCCATCGCCACGTTCGGGTACCAGCACAACGTCGGCAACGGCGACAACTGGACGAGTGCGATCTCGCTCTACACGCCGCTCAATCGTCGGTTCGAGCTGCGATGGGACATCCCGATGTTCCTGTCGAACCGCGGGCCCGTCCAGGGAGGACGGTACAACGTGTCGAGCCCGGACTTTCAGCTCGTGCCGCGTTTCGCGCTCTCCGAGACGGAAAACAGCGCACAATCCCTCGACGTGACCTTCCGCATGCCGACCAGCGACGTCATCAACAACCAGGGCCAGGCCGCGGTCACTCCGTACTACAACTTCTGGGTCAATCCCTGGGCCGGCATGGTGCTGCGCGGAGGCGTGGGCTTCGGGATCCCGTACGGCAACCAGTCGGTCAACATCCTCGGCGCCCGCACCACGTTCCAGGGCAACTTCGCCATCGGCTACTACTTCACCCCGCACGACATGATCCCCATCGGCGACACCGTCTGGTACGTGTCGACCAACCTGAACACCGCCATCGACCACCGCGGCCCGAACACCACCAACCTGAGCCTCACGCCGGGCTTCCGCATCCATCTCGGTGGAAACTGGTATGGCCTCGGCGGCGTGGAGGTTCCGGTCACGCAACCCGAGCCCTTCGACTACCAGGTGCTCGGAGGCCTGATGAAGGTGTGGTGAGCTCCGCCGGCCCCGCCGTTCGCGCGCGTCGGCGCGTCGGCCGTTACGATGGACCACCGCGGAACGATGTGGCATGCCGCGGGAGCGATGCGCGTCGATCTGCTCCCTGCCCTGCGCCAGCGGCTGCGCGACGCCATCGGACAGGCGTTCGGCGACGCCGGCGACGGCGTCGATCCGGCCATCCATCGCTCGGCGCACGCCGACTACCAGGCCGACGCCGCGCTCGCGCTCGCGCGCCCGCTGCGCCAGAGCCCGCGCGACGTCGCGGCGGCGCTGGTCGAGCGCCTGCCGGCGGACGACGTGATCGCGGCGGCGGCGGTGTCGGGACCGGGCTTCATCAATCTGACGCTCCGGGCGGAGCATCTCGACGCGCAGCTCGGCCGCATGCTTGCGGACGATCGCCTCGGCGTCGCGCAGGCGGAGCACGCCGAGACCGTCGTCGTGGACTACTCGGCGCCGAACGTCGCCAAGGAGATGCTGGTGCACCACCTGCGCAGCACCATCATCGGCGACGCCATCGTGCGGCTTCTCGACTTCGCGGGCGATCGCGTCATCCGGCAGAACCACGTCGGCGACTGGGGCACGCCGTTCGGCATGCTGATCGAGCACCTGCTCGACGAGCAGGCCGCCGGACGGGACAGCACGGTGCGCGAGCTGGCGGAGTTCTATCGCGCGGCCCGCGCGCGCTTCGACGGCGACGCGACCTTCGCGGAGCGCGCGCGCCACCGCGTGGTGCTGCTCCAGGGCGGCGACGCGACGACGCTGGCGCACTGGCGTCGCCTGGTCGACGCGTCGATCGAGCACTTCTCCGCGCTGTACGACCAGCTCGGCGTCACGCTGCGGCCGGAGGACGTCGCCGGCGAGAGCCGCTACAACGATGCGCTGGCCACGGTGGTGGCGGACCTCGAGCGCGCCGGGCTCGCCCGCCCGAGCGAGGGCGCCATCTGCGTCTTCCTGCCCGGCTTCACGGGCCGCGACGGCCAGCCCGTGCCGCTCATGGTGCGCAAGCAGGACGGCGGCTACACCTACGCGACCACCGACCTCGCAGCGCTCCGGCATCGCACGCAGGTGCTGGGCGCCCGGCGCGTGATCTACGTCGTCGGCGCGCCGCAGAGCCAGCACCTGGCCATGGTGTTCGAGACCGCGCGCCGTGCCGGATGGGTCGGGCCGGACGTGCGCCTCGAGCACGTCGCCTTCGGATCGGTCCTCGGCCGGGACAAGAAGATGCTGAAGACGCGCGCCGGCGACGTGGTGAGCCTCGCCTCCCTGCTCGACGAAGCGGTCGACCGCGCCGCCCGCGTCGTGGAGGCGAAGTCGCCCCATCTGGAGCCGGCGCTGCGTGCGCGCATCGCGGCGGCGGTGGGGATCGGCGCCATCAAGTACGCCGATCTCTCGAACGACCGCATCAAGGACTACGTCTTCGACTGGGACCGGATGCTGGCGCTCGACGGGAACACGGCGCCCTACCTGATGTACGCCCACACCCGCATCCGCTCGATCCTGCGCCGGAGCGGCGTCCCGGAGGACGCCGCCGCCGGCGGCGCGATCCGCGTCGCGGAGCCGGCGGAACGGAGCCTCGCGCTCGAGCTGCTCGAGTTTCCGGCGACCGTGGCGAAGACGGGCGAGACGCTGCAGCCGCACCGCGTGTGCGGCACCCTCTACGCGATCGCCACCGCATTCATGACCTTCTACGAGCGCTGTCCGGTGCTTCGCGCCGAGGAGCCCACGCGCAGCTCGCGCCTCGCGCTGTGCGTGCTGACCGCGCGCACGCTCGCCCGCGGGCTCGACCTGCTCGGCATCGCCGCACCGGACCAGCTGTGACGGCGCCAGCACGCACCCTGCATTCGCCTTCCGCCCCGCCTTAGTCTCCGCCATCCGCGCCACGGCCGCGGGGCATTCTTCTTGACGCTCGTCGCGTCCGCGCCGTAGTGAGGACCGTCATGGGAACGGACGCCGCGCTGCACGGACCAACGTCCTGAAGGTGCGTCGGGCCTGCCGGTCGTGATGCGCTGGTTGAAGGCCCTCGTCTATCTTCCCGCGGCGCTGCTGTTCGCGTTGCTGCTCACGGAAGCCGGCGTACGAGCAATCTACGCCTACGCGCGGCACCGGACCGTGCTCTTTCCCGTGCTCTACGAGCGGATCTACTGGCCCGACCTGCCGCCGTGGGTCCGCTCCATGTCGATCTTCACCGCCGATCCGGATGCGGGCCTGTGGATGAAGCCGTCCCTCGACCGGACGTACATCAATCTGTTCGGACCGATCAGGAACCTCGACGAGGTCGAGCCGATGTTCACGCGCCTGCTGCCGTCCATCCCCCCCTGGGCAGCGAGCCGGCCGGCATGGCGGCTGACGACGAACTCGCTCGGTATCCGCAACGATGAGGTGAGTCCCATCAAGCCGCCGTCGACCTTCCGTATCGTCGCGCTGGGGGACTCGTGGACTGTCGGCGTCAATCTGGCCGTCGAGCAGACCTATCCTCGGCGCCTCGCGAGCCTGCTCGCCGACGGCCTTCGGGCCGGGCACGTCGAGGTCATCAACTACGGCGCGATCGGCGCCGGCGCCGAGACGGGGCGTGGGCTGACCCAGCGCGTGCTCGCTCTGGATCCCGATCTGGTGATCGTCGCCTACGCGCAGAACGACGAGGGCGCGGTGCGCGACGGGAAGCCCGCAGTGGCCCAGCTCGACGAACGCTCGTTCCCGCTGCGAACGCGGCTGGCGCTGGCCTGGGCGCGCGCGCTCCAGGGCATCGAGTCGTACAATCTCCTCGAGTACCTTCGCACCCGTACACCCTCGACCATCGAGACGACCCTCAAGCAAAGCCTGACGCGGCCCAAGCGGAAGGGCGAGAACGAGCTCGCGCCGGCCTGCCGCAACGCCCACGCGGGCGAGACTCCTTACCGGCACACCATCGACACGCTCGTCACCGCGGCGCTCGCGCGGCACGTCGACGTGGTGCTCCTGTACAACAACGTGCCCGAGTCCTGTCGCACTGCACGCGCACCGCCCTGTCGCAGGTGGCGCGGGCCCATGGGGTCCCCCTCGTGGATGCCTCGGCCCTGCTCGCCGCCAAGGGTGCCGAGCTGCGCGCCGACGCCGAGCGGCGTCGGGACCTCGTGCCTCCACCGGAGCCCTCCGGCAACCAGGTGATGGTCACCACCGTCGTCTTCCGGGTCGACATGGCCGGTGAGCCGGGCAGTCCGCGGATCATCGGGAGCCTCCCGAGCCTCGGGAACTCCCAGCCGAACGTCACACCGCTCTTCGACGACGGCACCCATGGCGACCAGCACGCCAACGACGGCGTCTGGTCGCTGGCAGTCCCCGTCGCGGGCGTTCGCAGGATCGCATACCTCTACACGAACGGCGACACGCCCGGCTCGTGGACCGGTCTCGAGAACTACCAGCCACGCGTCTTCGCCGTGACGCCCGAGAACGCCGGAGGCACGCTCTACACTCCCGTCGCGGAGTTCGGTCGGGTCGTCCTGCGCTCCGACCCCGCGCATCCCGACGCGGCGGGCGCGGAACTCATCGCCGAGGCGTTGGCCGAGACCATCCGCGCGCGCCCCGCCTGGAGCACGTATCTGGCGAGCGTCGGAGGCGACCTCACGGCCAGGAATCCTCGCCGGTAACGCTGGAATCCGTCTCGCGGCAACGTCGAGGATCGCCGGCGCCGGACGACGATCCTCACCCCGACGCTCACCTGGCGGATGCCCGGCGGCCCAACGGCGACCGCGAGGACCGCGGTGCACGCGCGACGACCGCGCCGCGCGATGGACCGCCGGAGGACGATGTGGCATGCCGCGAAAACGATGCCCGGCGGCCCCGTCCCTGTCCTGTCCCAGCGGGTGCACGAGCGCTGCCCGGTGCTCCGTACCGAGGAGACCACGCGCGCCTCGCGCCTCGCGCTCTGCGCGCTGACCGCCCGGACGCTGGCCCGGGGCCTCGACCTGCTCGGCATCGCTGCTCCGGACCAGCTGTGATGGTCGCGCAGGATCGGGCGGCGGCCGATACCGCACCGTCGTGCGACCCGGCCCCGGGTTCCCGTCTTCCCCGCGCTGTGTCGTGGACGACGCTCGCAGGGGTGATCCCCGTCGCGCTGACCGTCTGGGTGTACTGGCCGCTCACGCGAAGCTGGTTCTGGGCCGACGACTTCGTGAACATGGCGAGCATCGTGAACGACGGATTCTTCCGCTTCGTCCTCCGTCCGTTCGGCGGCCACAACCTGCTGGTCCGCAACGCGATCTTCTATACCTGGTGGCAGCTCTTCGGCCTCCATGCGGCGCCGTACTTCTGGATGGTTCTGCTGACCCACCTCCTGAACGTCTGGCTGATGTTCCGCCTGCTGCGCATCCTCACGTCCAGCGCGACGCTGGCCTGCCTCGGCGCCACGCTCTGGGGCGCGTCGCCGATCGCCGTCGGCACCCTCGGCTGGTACTCGGTCTTCGGCCAGGTGGTGGTGGGCACGATCCTGCTCGTCGTGCTCTGCCGGCTCGCCGATCTGTCTCGCGCGGATGCGCCGCTGTCCCGCGCGCACGGCCTGGACGTGGTACGCGCTGCTGCTCCTCGGCACCCTCTGCTTCGGCGTCGGCCTCGGTGTCGCGCTGGCGTTCCCCGTCGCCCTCTTCGTCATGCTGCCGGGCGCGTGGCGCCAGCCGCGGGTGCGCGTCGCGTACCTCGCCCTGCCGATCGTGACGGTCGTCCTCTACGTCGCCTTCCGCCACCTCTATCCGCTGCTCTTCGAGCCGCTGCCGTTCGAGGAGCTGACGAGCCAGCCGGCGGGAGTGCGCGACTTCTCTCGGTCCTGCCGGGGTGTGGAACCTGGTCTGCTTCGCCGCCAGCGAGTATCCGCGAGGCTTCTTCTGGGCGGGAGAGCCTATCCGGACCGCGCCTCGCCGATCGCGCTCGCGCTCGCGGGCGCCGGCATCGTCGTGCTCGTGTGGCGCGGCGATCCGCCGAGCGGCGCGCCGCCGTCGCCCTGGCGAGCCTGTCGTGTGGCATCTACTTCGCGATCGCGATCGGCCGGATCTGGTTGCTTCCGCTCCCCACGATGGCGGCGCAGCTGCGCTACCACTACGTGGCCGCGATACCCCTCGTCACGCTCGTGTGCATGGTACTGCGGGAGGTCGGCCAGATCGGACCGCTGCGTCGCGTGCCGCGCGTGCCGCTCCTGCTCGCGGCTCTGGCCCTGTTCGGCTGGGGCCGCACGCGCTCCGCCGTTCCACGTCGACCTGAACGTCGGCCCGAGATCACGGTCGAGTCCGCAGTCAGGAAGATCGCTGGCCAGGTCGCGCTCGTTCCTCCCGGACGGACCGCCTACCTCGAGAACGGCGCCAACACGAAGGTGCTCCTCGGCTCGGTCATGCCGAAGATCGACTTCCCGGGACTCGCCGCGATCTTCCTGATCACGCACGACGATGACCAGCTGGACGGCCGCACGGTCCGCTTCATGGAGCGGGATCCGGCCATCCTGGCACACTACGCGAACTCGCCCCAGTCACGCCTCGCGCGGCTGCTGGTACCGCCTGGGGCCGCGAAACGCGGCTCGTGACGCGAGGATTCTCCTTGACGTTCGCCGCGGCCAGACCGTAGTGAGAGTCTGGGCCATGGCCGCACCTGCCTCCGTGGGTCCGATCGATGTCGGGAGCATGGACGCGGCGCACCCTGCGGAGCGGACTCGCCTGCTCGTGGCGTGGGCCGTCGTCGGGCTGGCGGCCGTCGTGCATCGCGGCACGCTCTTCCTGCGCCATCGTGCAGACCTCGACGCCCTGATCGCCGCCAACGCCAGCTGGTACACGTTCCAGAACCTGCCGCGCGAGATGCTGCGCGACCACCTCTTCACGTCGCTCGTGATGCTGCAGCAGACACCGCCGGCGTCGAACCTTCTCGTCGGTCTCGCTCTCAAATGCTGCTCCTGGCCGAGCGGGGCCGCCTACGCGCTCATCTGGCTGCAGACGCTGGTCTCGATCGCAACCGCGGGGACGCTGGTGCACGTGGTGTCGGTGCTCTATCCCCGCCGGCCCGTCCTCTGGACAGCGGTCGGGCTGCTCTTCGTGCTCAACACCGACCTGGTGGTCCTCGAGTACAACAGCATGGGGCAGACCATCTATGGCCCTCTCGGCATGCTCCTCGTGCTCTTGGTGGTAGATCGCCTCGTCGCCCTGCGGCGGGCCGGCCGACCCATCGACGCGGCGATGGCGGGGCTCGCGGCGGGCCTGCTCGTGCTCGCGCGCGCCTCCTGGTCTCTCTTCCCGCCGATCTGCGTCGGGCTCGTCGCTGTGCTCGCGCCAGCGCGGCGCCTGCAAGCGGCGATCATGTTCCTCGTCCCCGTGCTGCTGCTGCAGGGCGGATGGGCGGTCAAGAACTACGCGGTCTACGGTGTCCTCTCGCCGACGACCTCCTCGTGGGGCGGGCTCTACGGGTCCGTGGGCCTCCAGACCGCGGGCTTCGCGGACGCATGGGTAGCGCACCTCCGAAAGCGGAGCGCCGAGGGAGACACGCAGGCCGACTGGGTGATCGCGTTCATCGCCGGGGACCCGGTTTGGCAGGATCGCCTGCCGGCCGCCGTGCGCGAACGCGACGCCGCCGTCGAGCGCGCGATGGGACTCCAGAACCCGCTCTGGAATACCCTGGCCTTTCGTACCCTCTGGGACGGGGCGCAGCCCCTGGTGCTCGATTTCGCGCACGAGCATCCCCGCGAGATGCTCCAGAAGTGGTGGCGGGCCTACCGGATCTTCTGGCAGCCAATCGCGGCCTACGGGCGCATGTTCGTCGCGCTCTTCACCATCGGCCCTCGGCCGCCGTCGGGACTCGACATCCCCGAGATCCTCGCGCAGCTCCGGGCCGGAACGCTGCCCGACTCGGCGTACCTCATGAGCGGGACGCATCGGTTCCTCGCGCCGACCGCGCGGCGTACGTTCACGCCCACCAGGATGTACACGTTCCGGTGGCTCGATCCCGTCGTCCTCATGCTGAACGTGGCCGCGGTGCACGTGCTCCTCCCGCTCGTCGCAGTCGTCTGGCTGGGACGGCGCGTGCGGCGGGGTGCCCGCGCCACACCGGTGTTCGACCCGCTCCGGATGTCGGCGCTGCTGATCGCAGCGACCGCCTACGGCTATCTTGCCGTCCTCGCGAACGCCGCGGAGACGCTGGAGACCATGCGGTACCGCGAGGAGGTGGAACCGGTGATCTGGCTCATCACGCTCATCTGCGTGACCGAGCTCGTCGCCCTCGTGCTAGCATCATGGAGACCCACCGTGGAGCGACGCCCGCTGGCGGACGTTCCTCGCGCGCGCGAGGGCGTGACCGGCGCGTGATCCTCCGGGAGGGCCGCCGTCCCGCACCCGTCAGGGGGCGAGCCGCAGCAGGTACTTGTGCTCGACCGCCAGCGGTCTGAAGCCCATCGCCGCGTACATGGTCTTCGGCGTGTCACTGGCGTCGGCCACGATCAGCACGGGACCGGCGCCGCGCGCACGGCAGTCGGCGACCGCGCGGTGGATGAGGGCGGTCGCCAGCCCGCGGTGGCGCACCTCGGGCTCGACGTAGAGATCCTCCACCTGCCCGACGCCGTCCGCGCCGACGAGCGAGGCCATGAAGCCGCGCGGCTGCCCGTCGACGTACGCCAGCCAGTAGCGGACCGGCGGCGATTTGCGTCGATGCACGCGAGCCATCTCCGCGCCCACCCAGGCGACGCCATGCAGTCCCAGCCGCAGCGCGACCTCGTCCCAGTCGCGCCGCTTCAGCCGGGTGTAGGCCGCCCAGCCTTCCTCGCCCTCCAGCGCGCGAACGTCATGCGGCGGAGCGGTGCCGGCGAGACCGCCCGGGAGGAGGAGGAAGAGGGAGTCCGAGCGCTCGTAGCCGTGGAGCAGCAGGACCGCCTCGACGGCGGGCGGCGTCTGCGCGTCGAGCAGGAACAGCCGGTGCGCGCAGTGCGCGAACTCCCGGTCGGCGTGCACGAGCAGTCGCTCGACGGCCTCCGGCGTGTCCGCGCTGACGCCGGAGACGTGGTTCGCGTCGTGGATCCCCGGATAGTCGCGGTCCCGGACGAAGCGTGCGCCCTCCGCCTCGAACGTCTCGTGCCCGAGCGCGAGGAAGAGGTGATCGACGTCCATCGCCCGCCGGACCAGATCGGTCTCCTCGCGGGCGCTCCGCCATCGCCTACCGGCGCGCCACCGCCTCGCCCAGCGCGGCCAGCTGTCGCGGCGCCGAGCCGAGGGTCAGCTCGATGGTCTTCGACCAGAGGTAGTAGCGGTGGATGGGGTAGTCCACGTCCGCGCCGATGCCACCGTGGAGATGCTGTGCGGTGTAGACGATGCGGTGTCCCGCGTCCGACGCCCAGAACTTCGCCACCCGGATCTCCTCGCTCGCCGGCAACCCGGCGTCGAGCCGCCAGGCGGCCTGCCAGGTGGTGAGGCGGATGGACTCGACGTCGATCCACGCGTCGGCGGCGCGCTGCTGCACCGCCTGGAAGCTGGCGATGGGGCGATCGAACTGCTTGCGCTGGGTGGTGTACTGCGCGGTGATCCGCAGCGCCCGGTCGACGACGCCGAGCTCGAGCGCGCACAGCCCGAGGAGCGCGCGGTCGACGAGCCACTCGACGATCGCTCGTCCCTGCGCGGGGTCGCCGAGGACGGCGTCGCCCGCAACGCGTACCCCCTCCAGCACGAGCCGCGCCTGCGGCTCGTGGTTGGTCGCGATCTGCCGCTCGAGCGTCACGCCGGCCGCGGACGGCTCGACGAGGAACACGCCGATCTGCCCCTCGCCCGTGCGCGCGGGCACCAGCATCGCCGCGGCGAGATGCGCCGCGGGAACGCAGTCCTTCACTCCGTCGAGGCGCCACCCGGCGCCGTCGCGCACCGCGCGCGCCGTCGGCGCCAGCGGGTCCTCCGCCGGCAGCTCGATCAGCGCGGCGGTGAGGATCTCCTTCCCGGCGACGACCGGCGGGAGCCATCGTGCGCGCTGCGCGTCGCTGCCGAACTCGGCGATCGGCAGCGCGCCCAGCACGAGCGCGGGCCAGACGGGCACCGGCGCGACGGCCGATCCGACCTGCTCGAGCAGCAGGCAGAGCTCCGTCAGACCGAGGCCGCCGCCACCCGAGCGCTCCGGCAGCGACACGCCGAGCAGGCTCGCCTCGGCGAGCGCGCTCCACAGCTCGCGGTCGAACCAGTCGGCGTCGCGCTCGACGGCCTTCAGCCGCTCGTGCGTCGCGTGATCCTGGCAGATGGAGCGCGCCAGGTCGCGCAGCGCCTCCTGCTCGGGCGTGAACCCGAAGTCCATCAGCGTGACCGCGGCATGCCGAGGCCGCCCATGGCGATGATGTCGCGCTGCACCTCGTTCGTGCCGGCGCCGAAGGTCATGATGAGGATGGCGCGGTACATGCGCTCGAGCCGGCCCTTCAGCACGGCGGCGGGCGAGCCGGCCTTCACGTACCCCGCCTGGCCCAGCACCTCGAGCAGCAGGCGATACGCCTGCACGTAGAACTCGCTGCCGTACACCTTCACCGTGGAGGACTCCGCGTAGTTCATCTCGCCGCGCGTCATGCTCCAGGCCTGGCGCCAGTTGAGCAGCTTGAGCACCTCGACCCCGGCGCGCACGCGGGCCAGGTTCTGCTGCACCCAGGGCACGTCGATCACGCGCCGGCCGTCTGGCAGCATCGTCTCCCGCGCCCAGTCCCGCGTCTCTTCGTAGAACCGCTCGGTGGTGCCCGCCGGGATCAGCGAGACCCGCTCGTGGTTGAGCTGGCCGACGATCAGCCACCAGCCGCCGTTCTCCGGACCCACCAGCGCGTTCGCCGGCACGCGCACGTCCTCGTAGTAGGTGGCGTTCGTGGTGACGTCGCCCATGGTGGGAAGCGGCGTCATCTTGAAGCCGGGCGACGACGTGGGGACCATGAAGATCGAGATGCCGTCGTGCTTCTTCGCGCTCGGGTCGGTGCGGGCGGCGAGCCAGATGTAGTCGGCGTACTGCGCCTGGCTGGTGAAGAGCTTGCTGCCGTTGATCACCCAGTGATCCCCGTCGCGCACGGCACGCGTGCGGAGCGAAGCGAGGTCCGTCCCTGCTCCCGGCTCGGTGTAGCCGATCGAGAAATGCACGTCGCCGTGCAGCGCCTTCGGCAGGAAGAACCGCTTCTGCTCCTCGCTGCCGTGCTGCATGATCATCGGGCTCACCGACATGATGGTGAGCGTCGGCAGCAGCACGCCGGCACGCCACGCCTCGTCGAAGAAGATGAACTGCTCGATGGGCGAACGGCCCTGCCCGCCGTATTCCTTCGGCCACCCGACACCGAGCCAGCCGTCGGCCCCCATCCGGCGGAGCGCCTGCATGTAGAGCGGGCCGCCACCCTCGGTGGCGGCGATCTCCGCGTCGTACTCGGGCGTGACGATGGAGGCGAAGTACTCGCGGATCTGGTCGCGGAGTGCGTACTGCTCGGCAGTCAGGTCGATGAACACGGCCCCGGATGGATACGACGGCCCGCGGACACCGGTCAAACGGTCGTTCGGTCGAGAGATCACGCCTCCGGCAGCGGCGCCGCGGCGTGGCGTGAAAGTGTGGTGTTTGTCCGGGCGTCCGCGTACCCTGCCGCGGCCGTGCGGGCCGTCGACCGGGACTCGGGGATCAGGAGGCGCAGCGGCGTGGGGGTGGCGCTCCTGCTCGCCGGCATCGCGCTCCACACGCCGGCGACCGCCGAAACGGGGAGCCCGCAGGTGGAGCACGGCCGCGAGCTGTACGGGAAGATGTGCGCGGTCTGTCACGGCCCGGCCGGCGAGGGGTACCGGGCCGACCAGGCACCCCGCATCGCCCATCCCGATTTCCTCGCCACCGTGAACGACGCGTACCTGCATCGGGCGATCGCGCAGGGTCGGCCGGGCACGACGATGTCGGCGTGGGGAATCGAGCGCGGCGGCCCGCTGTCGAGCGCCGACGTGGACGCCCTGGTGGCGCTGATCCGGTCGTGGGGTCACGCGCCTGCGGTCCACCTCGAGGAGCGGCCGCTGTCCGGCGACCCCGTACGCGGCAAGGAGATCTACGCGCAGGAATGTGCTCGCTGCCATGGCGACCACGGGCGCGAAGGCCCGAACATCCACATCGGGAGCCCGCAGTTCCTCGCCGGTGTGAGCAACGGCTTCCTGCGCAACGTCATTCGCAAGGGCCGCCCGGGGACCAGCATGGCCGCGTTCGGGGACTCGCTCGGCAACGACGGCATCGAGAACGTGGTGGCGCTGCTGCGCACCTTCCAGCTCCCGGCCGGCCTGGCGGAGCACCTGCCGGCGCGTCCGCCACCCCTGCCGCTCGGACCCGTGCCGATGAACCCGAAGGGGCATGCGCCGGTCGGGTTCAGCGCGTATCCCCAGATGACGCCCGCCGACACGATCAAGTCGCAGCTCGACGCGCACGCCCGCTTCGCGCTGCTCGACGCGCGCGCGCCGTCCGACTACGCGACCGAGCACATCGCGGGGGCCGTCAGCGTGCCGTTCTACGATCCCGCCCCCTACTTCGCCGCGCTGCCGAAGAATACGTGGCTGGTCTGCTACTGCGCCTGCCCGCACGCCGAATCCGGCGAGCTCGCGAAGAAGCTCATCGAGGCAGGCTTCACGAAGGTCACCGTACTCGACGAAGGGCTGGGCGTGTGGAAGCAGCGCAGCTACCCGACGCACACCGGGGACAAGCCCTAGCGGGGCGGTCGCTGCGCGCCGCCGCCTGCGTCGTGGGCCTGGTCGGCGTCGTGCTCCGGATCGCGGCCGTCGGCGGCTGCTCCCCTTCGCGTTCGGCGTCGCGACGTTGTGGCTCGCGTGGCGACTGGGCTGGCGGCTCGTGGATCATCCGCGAGCGTGCCCTGCTGCTCCTCCTCGAGCCCCGGTGACGCGGCCGGGCGCCGGCGTACGCGTCAGGACGATCGGCGCGGACGGTCGGCGCCGGTGAGCTCGGCGGCGACCTCCGTGATCGCCTCGCCCAGCACCCGCACGATCAGGTCGATCTGCTCGCGCGTCACGATGAGCGGCGGACAGATCACGATCAGGTCGGCGCCCGGTCGCAGGATCACTCCGCGGCGCAGCGCGGCCGCGCGCACGCGGGCCGCCACCTGTGCGTCCGGCGGGAACGGCGCGCGTGCGGCCTTGTCACGCACCAGCTCGACCGCCGCCATCAGCCCGACCGCGCGCACCTCGCCGACGATCGGCAAGGTCGCCAGCGTCTCCACCCGTCGCTTGAAGTACGGCGCCTTGCGGCGCGCCTCGCCGATCAGATCCTCGCGCTCGATGATGTCGAGATTCGCGAGCGCAGCCGCACAGGCGACCGGATGGCCGGAGTACGTGTAGCCGTGGTGCAAGACGAACTCGGGACCGGCGTCGACGAGCGTCCGCCACACGCGATCGTGCAGGATGACGCCGCCGAGCGGCTGGTAGCCGCTCGTCACCGCCTTGGCGAACACCAGCATGTCGGGGATCACCTTCGAGCGCTGGATGCCGAACGCCTTGCCGAGACGCCCGAAGCCCGTGATGACCTCGTCGACGACGAGGAGCAGGTCGTGGCGGTCACAGATCGCGCGGATGCGTTCGAACCACCCGGGCGGCGGGATGACCACCCCGCCGACACCCTGCACGGGCTCGGCGATGACGGCGCCGATGCGCTCGGCGCCCTCGCGCACGATGACCGCCTCGAGCTCGTCGGCGCACGCGAGCCCGCACGCCGGGTACGTCTTCCCCAGCTCGCAGCGGTAGCAGTACGGACGCGGGATGCGCGACACCTCCGGAAGCTGCGGCTCGTAGTAGCGATGAAACCCCGCGAGCCCGGTCAAGCTGGCCGCACCGCTCGACGTGCCGTGATAGGCGTTCCGCAGGGCGACGATCCCGATCTTGTCGGCGTGCCCGCGCAGCCGCCAGTAGAGCCGCACCAGACGGATCACGCTCTCGTTCGACTCCGAGCCGCCCGACGTGAACATCACGTGCGACAGGCCCTTCGGCGCCATGCGCGCGATGCGCGCGGCCAGGCGGATGGCCGGCTCGGTCGAGAACCCGAGCAGCGTCGGCGCGTACGCGAGCGTGCGCGCCTGCGCCGCGACGGCGCGCGCGATCTCGGGACGCCCGTGTCCCACCGCCACGTTCCACAGCGACGACAGGCCGTCGAGGTAGCGCCGGCCCTCGCTGTCCCACACGTACGCGCCCTTCCCGCGCACGAGGCGCAGCGTGCCCTCGGCCTGCGACACGGCCGGTGAGCCGAAGCCGTGCACCAGATGATCGCGGTCGAGCCGATCGAGCCGATCGGCGGCGGGTCGCGCGGGCATGGAGGGCATCGTGGTCGCAGCCCTCGCACTGCGCAAGAGTCGGCCCGACGTCCTTCTTGACAGTATTCCCCGCGACGGCGCACTCTCCGGTCGCGAGTCATGTCGGACGATCGGCATCCTGGCGCGGTCGCCCTCGACCAGCTGCAGACCACTCTCGAGGCGGCGCTGGTGCTGGTCCGCGATCTCGCCGACGACGGCCTCCTCGGCCGCCTGATCGCGACGTTCCGCGCCATGCCGACGCCCGATCGGCCGGTCATCATCGGTGTCCTCGAGCGCGAGGTCACCGGTCGCCTGCTGAGCCGCGCCACCGAGAAGGCGGTCGGGCAGTCGACGTATCCCAACCCCAATGCGCGGCTCTACATCCGGGCGCACGAGTCCACCCTCGATCCGCGCGCGTTCGGGCGCGACGAGATGATGCTCGCCGACATCCGCGGCATGCGGATCGCGAGCCTGATCCGGAACGTTCCGGACATCTACGCCGCCTGGAAGGACGCGCTGCGCGAGGCCATGACCCACGTCGACGAGAGCACGCGCAGCATCGCCGAGGAGCTCCTGCACGACGTGCTCGCCGCGATCGCCGAGGCACGCGCGGCAAGCTCGGACGACGAAGCCGCCGCTCGCCGACGACGCGCCGGACGCCGACGAGGGCAGCCGCAAGCGGTAGCGCGACCGCCCGGACGGCGTCAGCGCGTGAGCAGCATGCAGCCGGCGATGGGCCCGCCGCCGTTCGCCACCACCGCCACCTCGCAGTCCGGCACCTGACGCGGCCCGCATGCTCCGCGCAGCTGCCGGATCGCCTCGGCGAGGAATCCGTAGCCGTGCAGCCGGCCGCCCGAGAGCTGTCCGCCCCAGGTGTTGGTCGGGAGGGCGCCGCCGAGCTCCAGCCGACCCCCCTCGACGAAGGCGCCGCTCTCGCCCTTGCCGCAGAATCCGAGGGCCTCGAGCCACGCGAGGGTGAGGAAGCTGAAGCCGTCGTAGAGCTGCGCGGTGTCGACGTCGGCGGGCGTCAGGTCGGTCCGCGACCAGAGCTGCGCGCCCGCGTCGCGCGACGCCATCGTCGTCAGGTCTTCCCACTGGTCCCAGCTCGGCCGCGAACGCATGGCGGTGCCCACGGCATCGATGCGGACCGCGGGATGCGGCAGGTCGCGCCCCACCTCGGCTCGCGACACGATCACGGCGGTCGACCCGTCGCACGGCGCGTCGCAGTCGTAGAGACCGAACGGCCAGCTGACGAGGCGGGCGGCGAGGTACTGCTCCAGGCTCAGCGGCTCGCGGTAGACCGCGTCCGGGTTGAGCGCGGCGTGCTTGCGCCCGGCGAGGGCCACGGCGGCGAGCTGCTCGCGCGTGGTGCCGTACTCGTGCATGTGGCGCACGGCGTGACACGCGATCCAGTTGGCGGCGGACATCGCGCCGTAGGGGATCAGGTAGGCTCCGAAGCCGCCGATGCTGCGCGAGCCCGCGCCGATCCCGAGTCGACCCGTCCCCGCCGCGGCCGACGCCTCGCTGACCGTCCGGTACACCAGCACGTGCCGCGCGAGGCCCGCGGCGACGGCCAGCGCCGCCGAGATGACCGGTCCGATCTGTCCCGGTACCTCGGGCCCCGCGAGATACCAGTTCACCGAGAGCCCGAGGGCGTCCTGCACGTCGGCGATGCCGGGGCCCGCGAAGCCCGCGGGCGCCGCGCCCATGACACCGGGATAGGCAGCGATGCCGTCGACGTCGTCGGGATCCAGTCCGGCATCCGCGATGGCGCGCAGCGCCGCCTCGACGGTCAGATCCATGTCGGTGCGGAAGAGCCGCCGCCCGATCGCCGACTGCCCGACGCCGGAGAGGATGGCGCGGCGCTCGAGCCGCTCCTCGGGCGCCACGCGACGCGGCGGACGCGCCGCGACCTCGGCGGTGTCGGTGTGCTTGGGCGGGGTCTCGGGCGTCGTGCGCAGGGCGGCCGGATCGGGCCGCGGCGCATCATCCGGCTCGAAGACGGGCAGCGCGATCTCGTCCGTGACCGTGCGGAAGCGGACCGTGACCGGCATGCCGATGCGCACCGCCTCGGGAGGGCATCCGACGATGTTGGTCGTGAGGCGCAGGTTGCGCTGCTCGACCAGCTCGACGATGGCGATCACGTACGGCACCTCGAGCCCCGGCATCCAGCGCTGATGGTTCACCGTGTAGGTGAACACCGTCCCGAGTCCCGACAGCACCTCCGGCGTCACGTCGCGGCTGCGGCAACGGGAGCAGACGGGACGTGGCGGGTGCACGAACCAGCGGCACGCGCGGCAGCGCTGCATCTCGAGCCGTCCCTCGCGACACGCGACCCAGTAGGCCTCGCTCTCGGGCTCCAGGGCGGGCAGCGGTGCGAAGGGATGCTCCACGCGCGGCTCATCCCACGCCGCGCCGGCAGCGTGCAACCTCAGGAGGTGCCGGCGTGCGCGATCAGGTAGTCGAGGAGCGTGCGCTCGTCGTCGGGCGCCAGCCAGGGGATGCCGCGATCGGCGAAGAGCGCGCGCATGCGACCCAGCTGGAAGCGCCACATCTCGGCCGTCATGCTTCCCGGCGCGTAGACGCGGTGGCAGCCGCCGCAGCGTGCGACCAGCACGTGCGCTCCCGGCGACTCCGGATCGGGGAGCGATCCGCCGCAGCCGGCGCCGGCGAGGACGAGACCCACGAGCAGAACCCCGAGCGCGGGCACGCCGGTCCGGCTCAGAGCGTCTCCTCGCACCAGGCCGTCTGTCCGGGCGCCTCCGCCACGCCGACCGCGATCGCGTGCACCTCGCGTCCCGACACCTCGGCCGCGAGCGCGGCACGCAGGCGTTCCACCAGGTACGCCGCGATCTCCTCCGCCGAGCTGTGGACGATCGGCAGCAGGGCGCAGTCGGCCACCGGGAACTCGAAGCGCCCGCCGTCGAGCGTCGTCACGCGCACGCTGCCCGCGGAGGCGTCGATCACGAGGCAGTCGCTGCGCATCGGCACGATGGTTCGCTCGGTGAGCTCCGCACACAGCGCCTCGGCGGCGCGCTTCACCACGCCGAAGTCGAGCACGTAGCCGTCGGGCCCGAGCGCGGCGTCGACCCGCACCGACATCTGGTAGTTGTGCCCGTGCAGCGGTTCGCGGAACCCGGGATATGCGATGAAGTGCGCGGCGGAGAAGCGCAGGAGATCGGGCGACACCTCGACGCGGTAACGCTGCGCGGCCATCGGCCGCGGTTACAGCGACCGGCGCCGTGTCTGTCAACCGACGCAGCCCGGGGCTCCGCGCGGAGCCCCGGGCAGGCCGGCCTGTTCTCAGTCGAGCAGCGACTCGGTCCGGACTAGGAACGCCCGGCTGGGCGATCCGTAGTGCGTGGTCGTGGTGGTCGTGGAGGTGGTGGTGGTCGTGGTGCTGGAGGTCGTCGTGCTCGAGGTCGTGCTGCTTGTCGTCGTGCTGCTTGTCGTCGAGGTCGTCGTGCTGCTCGTGGTGGTCGTCGCGTGCGCCGTGGTCGAGGTGGTGGTGGTGGACGTCGTGGTCGTCGCGGGGTTCTTCAGCGACGGCACGCACAGCTCACGACGATGGATCAGTGTCACCTCGTCGAGCCCGAACTGGTTCGTGATCGTGTGCGTGGACTGCGGGAAGCGCCCATCCTGCGTCTTGTAGCACGTGAGATGATCGGGATGGCTCGGCGCGGTCGGATCCTCGTTGTTCTTGCTCGCAGGCGCGCACAGGAGGATCGGCTTGACGAGCGTCAGGGTCAGCGACTCGAACTGATCCGACACGGTCACGGTGCGCTTTGCGAACTTCGGTCCTCCCTTCGACCGCTTCACCTTGTAGCACTGGAAGTGGTCGAGCGGTTGCTGTTGCTGGACGCCGTCCTTGCTGGTCGGCACCATCAGGACATCGGGCCGAACGACGTCGAGCAGCTGGGTTCCGAACTGATCCACGAGGGTCTGGCCTGTCCGCTTCGTGAAACCAGAAACGGCCTTGGTAGCATAGCCAGCCAGGTGATCGGTCGGGTCCTGAATGCCCTCGCCGTTCTTGTTCGCCGGAGCGCAGAGGCGGTGCGGATAGCGCAGTGTCTCCTGGAGCGTGCCGAACTGATCCTGCACGTGGACCGTCACCTGTGTGAAGAACGCCGGCTTCACCTCGTAGCACTGGAAGTGATCGAGGACGGTCGCTGGACAGGTACAGGTCGCGCTGCAGGGCAGGATCGCGCCCGCCGGCGAGCCGGCGGGGCAGGTGATACTACCGGGGGGATCACATTGCTCTCCAGGTTCCACGATCGCGTTCCCGCAGGAGGACGCTGCCACCTGCGCCCAGGCGAGCTGGCCGTCGCTCGATCCGCGATCGGTGATACGACCCAGCACCGCCACGCCAAGTACCGCGACGAGCAGTACGGCCAGCAGGGTCCATCTCTGTCCATTTCTCATATTCCCTCCGTCTACAGCCTGGGGTGAGGGGATTGGCGGCGGATCCGGGTGCCGAGGACGGCGGACCTCGTTGTGAGCTCACGATGGTCTCCTTTGAGAGTGAGGCGAACGGGTCGGCTAGATGTCTCCGTCCCCAACTTCAACTTGTCAAGAACAAACTCACCTAGAGGGCTCTCGATTGGAGTACTCCGGCGCGTGGTTCTACGTCGATGCATGGTGGCGCACGACCGCCCGATCGACTCGGGTCGCACACGGACCGGCCGGACGGTGGAGGCGCAGCGCTTGGGTCCCGACCGAGCAGGTGCTAGACACCTCGCGTGTTTCGGAGGGCCAACCCCGCGTTCGCGCAGCGTTCTGCGCTTCGAGCGTGGTGGTCGATGGCGCCCGTCGTCGGCGCGCTCCTCGTGGTCGGTTGCGGGAAGACCGCGCCGCCGCCGCCCCCTCCCATAGAGGTCCTGGTGGCGGAGGTCGTCCGCCAGGACGTCCCCGTGACCGGCGACTGGGTGGGAACCACCGACGGCTACATCAACGCGCAGATCCGGGCCAAGGTGCAGGGCTACCTGCTCAAGCAGGGGTACCGCGACGGCTCCACGGTGCATGCGGGTCAGCTCCTCTACCAGCTGGACCCGCGCCAGTATCAGGCGGACCTCGACAAGGCCGTCGGCGACCTCGCCCAGGCCAAGGCGAACCTGCTCCGGAGTCAGCAGAACGAGGCCAAGTACCGGCCGCTCCTCAAGGTCGGTGCCGTCAGCCAGCGCGAGTACGACAACACCGTCCAGGACGTGCTCGGCAACCAGGCCGCGGTGGAAGCGGCTCAGGGAAACGTCGCCGCCGCCAAGCTCAACCTGGACTGGACCCGGATCACCTCACCGATCGACGGGGTCGCAGGGATCACCCAGGCGCAGATCGGCGACCTGATCTCGCCGGCGACGGTCATGACGACGGTCTCCCAGGTCGATCCGATCAAGGTCTACTTCCCGATCAGCGAGCAGGAATATCTGAAGTTCGCCGACGGCATCGAGCACTTCCGCCGCACTGGCGATGCCAGCACGACGCCGACGCTGCAGCTGATCCTCGCCAACGGCGACCTGTACGCGCACACCGGGAAGCCGTCGGCCGTCAACCGGCAGGTCGAGTCGCAGACCGGCTCCATCCAGATCGAGTCGCTGTTCGACAATCCGGACAATCTCCTGCGCCCCGGCCAGTTCGCTCGCGTCCGGGCGGTGACCGAGAGCCTGAAGAACGCGCTGGTCGTCCCGGAGCGAGCGATCCAGGAGATCCAGGGGAACCATCAGGTGGCGGTCGTGGGGCCCGACGACACGGTCGACATCCGAGGCGTCAAGGTGGGTCCGCGGTACGCGGGGCTCTGGGTGATCACGGACGGGGTCAAGCCCGGTGAACGGGTGGTGGCCGAGGGGCTCCAGAAGGTTCGCACCGGCGCGAAGGTCCATGCGAAGCCGTACGTGCCAGAAGCAGCCGAAAAGCCGCCGGCGTTGCCCACGCAGGGGTAGCGTCGGGATCGCGCGCGATGTCCCGCTTCTTCATCAACCGCCCGATCGTCGCGATGGTCATCGCGATCCTCATGACGCTGGTGGGAATCGTGTCGATGCTGTCGCTGCCGATCTCGCTCTACCCGAACATCGCGCCCCCCGAGATCCAGCTGTCCGCGACGTATCCCGGCGCCGATGCGCTCACCTGCGAGCAGGCGGTCTCCGCGCCCATCGAGCAGCAGATGAGCGGCGTGCCGGGGATGATCTACATGTACTCGACGAACGCCAGCAACGGCTCCTGCACGCTGCGCGTCGATTTCGACGTCACCAGCGACGCCTACATCGATCAGGTCCTGTCGTACATGCGCTACTCGCAGGCGGAGTCGCAGCTCCCGCAGGACGTGCGGGCGCAGGGCGTCACCATCCTCCAGAGCACGACGAGCCCGCTGGCGCTCTTCTCCGTCTTCTCCCCGAAGCACACGTACGACTCGCAATGGCTCTCGAACTACGCGTACATCAACCTGAACGACCCGATGACGCGCGTACCCGGCGTCGGGCAGGTGACGATCTTCGGCGCCGGCCAGTACGCGCTCCGGTTCTGGGTGCGGCCCGACACCCTCTCCAAGCTGAACATCACGATCGCGGAGATCCTGTCGGCGATCGACAAGCAGAACACCGTGAACCCGGCGGGGCAGATCGGGGCGGAGCCTGCGCCCCCGGGCCAGGAGTTCACCTACACGGTGCGTGCGCAGGGGCGGCTGATCACGCCGGAGGAGTTCGCCGCCATCGTGGTGCGCGCCAACCCCGACGGCTCGATCGTGCGCATGTCGGACGTCGGACGCATCGAGCTCGGGGCGCAGTACTACTACCGCAAGGGGCGCTACAACGGCGACGAGGCGGCCGTCATCGCCATCTACCAGTCACCCGGCTCCAACGCGATCGACACCGTGCGGCGCGCCAAGGCGCTCATGGAAGGGGCCAAGCAGCGCTTCCCGGCCGACGTCGAGTACGTCACCTCGCTCGACACCACCCTGGCCGTGAGCGAGGGCATCCGGGAGATCGTGAAGACGCTGTTCGAGGCCCTGGTCCTCGTCATCATCGTCGTCTTCGTCTTCCTGCAGGGCTGGCGCGCCACCCTGATCCCGCTCCTCGCGGTGCCGGTGTCGCTGGTCGGCACCTTCGCGGTCTTCCCGCTCCTCGGGTTCTCCATCAACACGCTCTCGCTCTTCGGCCTCGTGCTCGCCATCGGCCTCGTGGTCGACGACGCGATCGTCGTCGTCGAGGCAGTGGAGCATCACATCGAGGAAGGGCTGACGCCCAAGGACGCCGCGTTCAAGGCGATGGAGCAGGTATCGTCGCCGGTGATCGCCATCGCGATCATCCTGGCCGCCGTCTTCATCCCGACCGCCTTCATCCCCGGCATCACGGGGCGGCTCTACCAGCAGTTCGCCGTCACCATCGCCGTCTCGGTGATCATCTCTGCCTTCAACGCCCTCTCGCTCAGCCCCGCGCTGTCGGCGCTCCTGCTGAAGCCCAAGCGCGAGACGCGCGGGCCCCTCGGCGCGTTCTACCGCTGGTTCAACCGCGTGTTCGGGCGCGTGACCGAGGGCTACGTCGGCTGGTGCCACCACCTGATCCGCAAGGCCGGACTGTCGATGGTGCTCCTCCTGATCATCACCGTGCTGGCGGGGTTCTTCGGATCGCGCCTGCCGACGAGCTTCGTACCCGAGGAGGACCAGGGCTACTTCTACATGAACGTGCAGCTCCCCGAGGCGGCTTCGATGCAGCGCACCGATGTGGTCGCGAAGCAGATCGAGGGCATCCTGAAGGACACCCCGGGGGTGAAGAGCTTCAACACGGTCGTCGGCTTCAGCCTGCTCAGCCTGGTCTACACGACGTACAGCACCTTCTACTTCGTCACGCTCGAGCCGTGGCACGAGCGGACGCCGGAGGGCCTCACCGCGGACGTGATCATGCAACGGCTGAATGGCAAGCTCCGCGAGCTCCCCGAGGCCATCGCCATCTCGTTCTCGCCTCCCGCCATCCCGGGCGTGGGAACGGCGGGCGGCATCAGCTTCGTCCTCTCCGATCGCAGCGGCGCGGACGTCGCGTTCCTCGCCGAGCAGACCAACAGGTTCGTCGCCGCGGTCCGGCAGCGGCCCGAGTTCGCGTCGGCCTTCACCCCCTTCATTGCCGCGACGCCGCAGTACTTCGCCCGGGTCGACCGCGACAAGGTGCTCAAGCAGGGCGTCGACCTGACCACGGTGTACAAGACCCTCCAGGCGTTCATGGGTGGCGCCTTCGTGAACTACTTCAACCGCTTCGGACGTACCTGGCAGGTGTACGTGCAGGCCGAAGGGGACTACCGGACGCAGGCGTCGGACATCGGGCTGTTCTACGTGCGCAACCAGAAGGGCGAGCCGGTGCCGCTGTCGTCGCTCGTCACCATGGAGCCGACGTACGGTCCGGAGTTCACGGTGCGCTACAACGAGTACCGGAGCGTCTTCCTGAACCTGGCCCTGAAGCCCGGCTACAGCACCGGGCAGGGCATGGCGGCACTCGAGGAGGTGTTTCGCGAGACGATGCCGTCCGAGATGGCGTTCGACTACTTCGGGATGTCGTACCAGGAGAAGGTGGCGCAGCAGGGCGTCCCCGCCTCCGTCGTGTTCGGGCTCTCGCTGCTCGCGGTGTTCCTGATCCTGGCCGCGCAGTACGAGAGCTGGTCGCTCCCGTTCAGCGTGCTCCTCGGCACACCGATCGCCATCTTCGGCGCCTTCGCCGCGCTCTGGCTGCGGGGTCTCGACAACGACGTCTTCGCGCAGATCGGTCTGGTGATGCTGATCGGCCTCGCCGCGAAGAACGCCATCCTGATCGTCGAGTTCGCCAAGGACGAGTACGAGAAGGGAAAGTCGATCGTCGACGCGGCGCTGAGCGCGGCGCGCCTGCGCCTGCGCCCCATCCTGATGACGGCGTTCGCGTTCATCCTCGGCGTGGTCCCGCTGGTGACCGCCAAGGGTGCTGGCGCCGTGTCGCGGCGCATCCTCGGCACGGGGGTGATGGGCGGGATGCTCGCCGCCACCTTCCTCGCCATCTTCATCATCCCGGTGTCGTTCTACGTCATCGAGCGGCTCCGCGGCGGCGCGCACGACGCGCCCGCGGAGCCGGCGCCCGCCGCCGAGCCCGAAGCGCCGACCGCCCGCGCGGGCGTCAGCTGAACCCATGACGTGGTGGGTGTGGCTCCTCGTGGGCCTCGGGCTGCTCGGCTTCGAGGTGCTCACGCCGGGCGGGTTCTTCATGCTGTTCTTCGGCCTCGCGGCGCTCGTCGTCGGCGCGCTCGCCGGATCGGGCCTCACGGGGCCCGTCTGGCTCCAGTGGCTGCTCTTCTCGATGCTGTCGGTCGGCTCGCTGCTGGTCTTCCGCCGTCCCCTGCTCGCGTGGCTGCAATCACCCGAGGCGAAGGCCGTCACCAGCCTGGTCGGCGACGTCGCCGTCCTGCTGGCCGACCTGCCCCCCGGCACGGTGGGCAAGGCCGAGCTGCGCGGGACGGCGTGGTCGGTCCGGCACGACTGGCCGGAGACGCTCGCGCGCGGCCGCCGCTGCCGCGTCGATCGGGTCGACGGCCTCACGCTGCACGTGCGGCCCGAATGAAGGGAGGCGGATGATGTCCGGAGCGCTCCTGGTGGTGCTGGTCCTGGCCGGCCTGGTGGCGGTCGTCATCGCCCGGACCGCGGTCGTCGTGCCGCAGCAGTGGGCGTACGTGGTCGAGCGGCTCGGCAAGTACCGCGGCACGCTGGACGCCGGCTTCCACATCCTGGTGCCGTTCATCGACATCGTGCGCTACCGGCACTCGCTCAAGGAGACCGCGATCGACATCCCGGAGCAGGTCTGCATCACGCGCGACAACGTCCAGGTGCACGTCGACGGCGTGCTCTACCTCCAGGTGCTGAACGCGGAGCACGCGTCGTACGGCGTGTCCGACTACCTCTTCGCCATCACCCAGCTCGCACAGACCGCGCTGCGCAGCGAGATGGGAAAGATCGACCTCGACCGCACCTTCGAGTCGCGCGCCCACATCAACGTCGCCCTGGTGAACGAGCTCGACAAGGCGACCGAGCCCTGGGGCATCAAGGTCCTGCGCTACGAGATCAAGAACATCACCCCTCCCGCCGACATCATCGCCGCGATGGAGAAGCAGATGCGCGCCGAGCGGGAGAAGCGCGCCACCATCCTCACCTCCGAGGGGCACCGGGACTCCGCGGTCAACGTCGCGGAGGGCGACAAGCAGCAGGTGATCAAGGCCTCCGAGGCCAAGCGGCAGCAGCAGGTGAACGAGGCCGAGGGTGCCGCGTCGGCGATCCTCGCGATCGCGACCGCGACCGCCGAGGGGCTGCGCACGGTGGCCAACGCCATCCAGACGCCGGGCGGCTACGAGGCGATGCAGCTCCGCGTGGCCGAGCAGTACGTCAACCGGTTCGGCGAGCTGGCGAAGGCGGGGAACACGCTGATCCTGCCGGCCAACCTGACCGACGTCGCGTCGATGATCGCGCTGGCGATGAACGTCATCCGCCGCCAGCCCGACGGCCGGCCGTGACGCGCCTCCCTGCCGCGCTCGCGTGATTTGACCATGCCGCCGGTGGCATGGTTCTCTCCACGCCCACCGGGATGGCCAAGAATGGAGAGCAGGATCGTCCTCGCCTGATCGTGCAGCCGGACGACGGCGCCGAGCCGGTCCTCGGGCTCATCGCCGGGGCGCGCCACTCGCTCCGCACCGTCCAGTTCACGCTCGACGATCCACGGTTCGTGCACGCGATCATCGACGCGCATCGCCGCCGCGTCGCGGTGCACGTGCTGCTCAATCCGCAGAAATCGTCCGGCGAGCGCGGCAACGACGACACCTTCGAGCAGCTGTCGCATGCCGGCGTCGCCGTCGAGTGGACGCATCCGCGCTTTCCGGTGACGCACGAGAAGGCGCTCGTGGTCGACGACGAGCGCGCGCTGATCGCCACGTTCAACCTGAGCCCGAAGTACTTCGGCGAGACCCGCGACCATGCCCTGCTCACCGAGAACCCCGCGCAGGTCCGCGCGATCGCCGAGGCCTTCGAGGCCGACTGGCACCGGAAGCCCTACCGGCCGCGCGAGGACACCGGCCTGGTCTGGAGTCCAGACAACGCGCGCCGGCTGATCGCCAGCTTCATCGACGAGGCCCGGCACACCCTGGACGTCCAGCACCCGAAGTTCGTCGACGCCACCGTCGTCGATCGCTTCGCCGAGGCGCAGGCGCGCGGCGTGCGCGTCCGCATCCTGTGCGGTGGCAAGCACGGCCTCAGCCCGTGGGACATGCACGACACGTTCGCGTCGCTCCGCATCCTCGAGCGCTGCGACGTCAAGGTGCACCGCCAGAAGCACTTGAAGGCGCACGCGAAGCTCCTGCTCGCCGACGGCAAGCGGGCGCTCGTGGGCTCGATGAATCTCGATCGCAGCGCCTTCGACCTGCGTCGCGAGCTCGGCGTGCGGCTGGACGACCCGCCCGTGGTCGAGCGCCTCGGCGGGCTGTTCGATCACGACTGGCACAAGGCGGAGCGCTGGACCGCTCCCGACCCGCTCGCCACCGAGACGCACGACGTCGGCGAGCTCCCGCATGACCCCCACTTCGTCCACGACTGAGCCTGCTCCCGGTCCGACGCCCGCGGCGCTCGCGCTCGCCTTCCTCGTCATCGCGCTCGCCAGCTTCGGGGGCGGGCTCTCGGCATGGGCGCAGCGCGTCCTCGTCGATCGCCGCCGGTGGATGGATCAGGACGAGTTCCTGAGCGCCCTCACGCTCTGCCGGCTCATGCCGGGCCCGAACCAGGTCAACATGGCGGTGTACGTCGGGACACGCTTCGGCGGCCTCGCGGGCATGCTCGCGGCGGTCGCTGGCCTGGTGGTGGTCCCCACCGCCATCCTGCTCGGAATCGGCGCGCTGTACTTCCACTACCGCCACCTCGCGGCGCTCGATTCGGCGCTGCGCGGCGCGGTCTCCGCCGCCGCCGCGATGACCCTGGCGATGGGCATCAAGGTGGGCAGGCCCCTGCTCGGCGATCCGGGCGCGATCGCCCTCGCGGTGGCCGCGTTCGTCGGGGTGCACGTGCTCCGCTGGCCGCTCCTCTGGGTGGTCGCGGTCCTCGGACCCGTCGGCGTCGCGTGGGCGTGGCCGAGACGGCCACGCGTCGAGGGCGCGGCGTGAGGAGCGGCACGCTGGTGACGCTGGCGATCCTGTTCGGGTCGCTGTCGCTCGTCTCCTTCGGTGGCGGCAACACCGTCGTCCCCGCCATGCATCGCGACGCCGTGACGGTGCAGCACTGGCTCAGCGACCGGCAGTTCGCCGATCTGTTCGCGCTCGCACAGGCCGCCCCCGGACCGAGCTCGCTCTTCGTGAGCCTGATCGGCTTCGCGGCGGCCGGCATCGCGGGAGCGGTGGTGGCGACCCTCGCCATGCTCGCGCCCAGCTGCGCGCTGATGTACGGCGCGTGCCGCGGCTGGGACCGGCTGCGTGACACCAGCTGGCGGCGCGCGATCGAGCGCGGCCTCGCGCCGGTGACGGTCGGGCTCGTGTTCGCGACGGCGCTCACCATCACCCGCGCCGCCGACCACGGGCCGACGGCGTACCTGCTCACCGCGGTTGCGACGCTGGCGCTGCTGCTGACGCGCGTGAACCCGCTCCTCGTGATGGCGGTCGCGGCCGGGTTCGGGCTGCTCGGCCTCATCTAGAACCGGCCGGCGGCGCGCCGCGGTGGACTGCGGCCCGCGTCCGAGGCAGAGAGGGTCCGCCATGGCAAAGCTCGCCGCGCCGAGCGGCTTCCGCGACTTGCTGCCCGATCAGTACCGCAAGCGCGCGCAGCTGATCCGGCGGATTCGCCACACCTACGAGTCGTTCGGCTTCGAGGGCATGGACACGCCGGCGGTCGAGAGCCTGGCGGTGCTCCTCGGCAAGGGCGGCGGCGAGAACGAGAAGCTGATGTTCCGGGTGCTCAAGCGCGGCGCGGAGCTGGAGCGGGCGCGCGCCGGCGGTGGCGAGCTGGCCGACCTGGCGCTGCGCTTCGACCTGACCGTCCCCCTCGCGCGCTACTACGCCACGCACCGCGCGGCGCTGCCGGCCGTGTTCAAGCGCTACCAGATCGGCCCGGTGTGGCGCGCCGAACGCCCGCAGTACGGGCGCTTCCGCGAGTTCGTGCAGTGCGACGTCGACGTGCTCGGCTCGGCGTCGATGGCCGTCGAGGCGGAGGTCATCCTGGCCGCCGCGACCGCCCTCGGCGATCTCGGCTTCGACGGCCTCGTCGTGCGCTTGAACTCGCGCCCTCTCCTCGCTCGCCTGGTGCGCAGCTGCGGCGTGGCGGACGACCACCTCGGCGCCGCCGTCGTCGCCATCGACAAGCTCGACAAGACGGACGCCGGGACGATCCGGGGCGAGCTGGCGGCGAAGGGCGTGCCGGACGCCGCCGCGGCGGCGCTGCTCGATCTGCACGCCCGCTCGCGCACGGCCGACGGTGGGGCGCTGCTGCGCGAGGTCGAGGAGCGCGTCGGCGCGGCGGGTGCCGCGTCGGTGGCGGAGCTCCGCGAGGTGCTGGCGCTCACACCGCCGCTGCCGTCGGGGCGCGTCGCCTTCGATCCCTTCCTCGCCCGCGGCCTCGACTACTACACCGGCCCCATCTTCGAGATCGCCGCCGCCGGCGTGCCCTTCAGCCTCGGCGGCGGCGGCCGCTTCGACGAGCTGGTCGAGCGCCTCTCCGGCGCCCGCGTCCCGGCGTGCGGCTTCTCGATCGGCTTCGAGCGCATCTACACGCTGATGGAGGAGCGTGGCATGTTCGGGGGCGCGGCGCGCGCCGCCGACGTGCTCGTCGCCGTGCCGCGTGCCGAGGCGCTCGGCGACGCGATCCGGCTCGCCGCCGAGCTACGCGGCGGCGGCTTGCGCGTCGACGCGTCCCCCCAGCCGGGGAAGCTCGGCCCGCAGTTCGAGCTCGCCGAGCGGAAGAGAATCCCGTTCGCGATCGTGGCCGATCCCGAACACCTCGCGGCGGGCACGCTCGAGGTCCGCGATCTCGCGACCCGCCAGAGCACGCCGGTCGCGCGCGCCGAGCTCGCAGCGTGGTTGCGCGACCACCTCGCGCCCGCCGGCGCTTGACGCGCCGGCCTCTCGACATGACCATCCTCGGCCATCCCGCGGGCCTCTTCCTCCTCTTCCTGGTCGAGATGTGGGAGCGCTTCTCCTACTACGGCATGCGCGGGCTGCTGGTGCTCTACCTGGTGCAGTCGGCGAGCCCCACGCCCGACGCGTCGGGACTGATCAATCCGGGCCGCGGCTGGTCGCGCGCCGACGCGAGCATGCTCTACGGATGGTACACCGGGCTCGCCTACCTGCTCCCGATCGGCGGCGGCCTCGTCGCCGACCGCGTGCTCGGCACGCACCGCTCGATGGTCGCGGGCGCGCTGCTGATCGCGCTCGGCCATGTCGTCCTCGCAGCCTCCGGGGTCGGCGACCTCGCCCGCAGCCAGCTCGGCATGACCGTGTTCGTGCTCGGCCTCGCACTCGTCGTGATCGGAACGGGGCACTTCAAGCCCTGCGTCTCCGTCATGGTGGGGCAGCTCTATCCGCACGGCGACGGGCGGCGCGACGGCGCCTTCACCATCTTCTACATGGGCATCAACCTCGGGGCCTTTCTCTCGGCCTTCGTGTGCGGCACGCTCGGTGAGCGCGTGGGCTGGCACTGGGGCTTCGGGTCGGCCGCCGTCGGCATGCTCGCCGGCCTCGCGCTCTACACGAGCCTGCGGCCGCGCTTCCTGGCCGACATCGGGCTGCCGCCGCCCGGAGCGCGCAACCTTCTCCCGGCGACGGTGCTCGCCGGGATCGTCGCCGCCGTCGCCTTCGCGGCGCTCTACCACGCCGGCGCGATCGCGGAGCTGGCGGGAGGCGCGATGCGGCTGGACGCCATGCTCGGCCGTCCGTGGCTCCTGCCCGCGCTGCTGACGGCCGCGCTCGTCGCGGCCGCGGCCTGGTTCGTCGCCGACCTGCCGCCCGGGGATCGCGGGCCGACCGTGACGATCTTCGTCTTCATGCTGTTCAACGCCGTGTTCTGGTGGGCGTTCGAGCAGGCGGGCTCGAGCCTGAACCTGTTCACCGACATGCACACCGACCGGGTGCTCGGGACGTTCACGGTGCCCACCACCTGGTTCCAGTCGGTGAACGCGGGGCTGATCCTCCTGCTCTCCCCGCTCTTCGCCGTGCTGTGGTCGCGCCTCGCCCGGCGCGGGCGCGACCCGCACCAGCCGGTGAAGATCGCGCTCGGCCTCGCCTTCCTGGCGCTCGGCTACGTCTTCATGGTGTGGGCCGGCGTGATCGCCACCGACGGCGTGACCAGGGCGCCGATGCTGCTCGTGATCGCGACCTACTTCTGGCACACGGTCGGCGAGCTCTGCCTGTCGCCGACCGGGCTGTCGTACGTGACCAGGGCGGCGCCGCTGCGCTGGGCGTCGCTCCTGATGGGCATCTGGTTCGTCTCGTCGTTCATCGCCAACCTGGCGGGCGGCGTGGTGGCTGCGCAGGTGGAGGCGATCGAGCAGGGCACGATCACCCTGCCCTGGCACCTCGGCGGCCAGGCCGACTTCTTCCTGCTCTTCGTGGTCGCCGCGGGCGCGGCGGCGGTCCTGATCCTCGTCCTCGCGCCGCTCCTCGACCGCCTCGCCGGCGATCGCGCGTAGCTACGGGAAGAGCGGCGTGCCGTAGACCTCCGCGAAGCAGGTGTCGGCCAGCGGCCGGCGCGCGAGCCGCTTCGGGAACGGGCGGGCGGGATAGCCGAGCGCCACCGTGGCCGCGGTCGCGACACCGTCCGGGATCCCGAGCAGCGCCTTCACCTGCGGCTCGACGGCGCAGAGCAGCGTGGTGAGCGTCGTGCCGAGTCCCTCGGCGCGCGCCGAGAGGAGGAGGTTCTGCACCGCCGGGTAGACCGAGCCGCCGCCGACGATCGACAGGCGGTCGAGATGGCGGTCGGTCGCCATCAGGTCGCTCAGCTGCGCGCAGACGACGACGAGCACCGGGATCTCGTCCAGGTGATGCGCGAAGTGATCCGCGTTCTCGAGCAGCCGCGGCCGCGGCGCACCCGGTCGCGCCGACGCGCGCGACGCGTACTGCTCCCACATCGGCAGATACCACTCCTTCAGCTGCCGGCGCTTGGCCGCGTCGCGGACCACCACGAAGCGGACGCCCTGCCGGTTGCCGCCGGTCGGTGCGTAGCGCGTACCGTCGAGCACGCGGCGCAGCACGTCGTCGGGCACCGGATCGGGCCGGTAGAAGCGGCACGTCGGCGTGGTCTCGATCACCTCGCGGAAGTCCATCGTCTCACCTCGGCGTCCACTCCACGCGCATGCGCTTGATGCCGTGGATGAACGCGGAGAAGAGCATGTCCGGCTCGCCGACGACGTGGATGTCGGGGAGCGTCCGGAACAGCTCGTCGAACATCGCCTTGATCTCGCGGCGCGCGAGGTTGGCGCCCAGGCAGAAGTGCGCGCCGCCGCCGCCGAAGCCGACGTGGTCGTTGGGCGTGCGGGTCACGTCGAAGCGATACGGGTCGGCGAACGCGCGCTCGTCGCGGTTCGCCGAGTTGTACCACAGCACCACCTTCTCGCCCTCGCGGATCGCCTGGCCGGCGATCTCGACGTCGCGCACCGCGGTCCGCCGGAAGTGGATCACCGGCGTGGCCCAGCGGACGATCTCCTCCACCGCCGTCGGCGCGACGCCCTCGAAGTCGGCGGCCCAGCGCCGGCGCTCGTCGGGGAAGTCGGTCAGCGCCTTCATGCCGTGGCTGATCGCGTTGCGGGTGGTCTCGTTGCCGGCGACGACCAGGAGGATGAAGAACGACGCGAACTCGGCGCTCGTCAGCCGGTCGCCGTCGACGTCGGCCTGCATGAGCACGCTGGTGATGTCGTCGCGGGGCGACGCCGTACGCTCCTCGCCGAGGGCCTGGGCATACTGCGAGAGCTCGATCGCCGCCGACATCAGCACGTCCATGGTGGTGCCGTACTCGGGATCGCCGATGCCGAGGATGACGTTCGAGAGCTCGAACATGCGCCGGTTGTCGGCCTCGGGAATGCCCATCATGTCGCAGATGATCTTCAGCGGCAGCGTGGCGGCGATCTCCTGCACGAAATCGCAGGCGCCCGCCGGCGCGACGTCGGCGACGATGCGGCGCGCCTGGGCCCGCACGTTCTCCTCCAGCGCCGCCACCATGCGCGGCGTGAAGCCGCGGTTCACCAGCTTGCGCAGCTTGGTGTGCCGCGGGGCGTCCATGTTGATCATGGACCCGAAGAACTCGAGCAGCTCGATCGGCAGATCCCCGATGTTGGAGCCGCGACCCGAGATGAAGCAGTCGGCGTCGCGCGACACCCGCACCACGTCGTCGTAGCGCACGAGGGACCAGAAGCCGGGACCCTTCGGGAAGTCGATGAACTGGGTCTCCTCGTGGAACGACACCGGGCGCTCGGCACGCAGCTTCGCGAACAGGCCCTCGCGGTCGCGGCGCGACCAGATCTCGGGTGAGCCGAGCGCGATGGCGTCGAGCGGAAGATCCGTGATCGGAGGATTCGTCATCGGGCCCAGACCTCGCGTGCGATGAGCCGCAGCATGTCGGTGCGGCGGAGCGCCGGCCGACGGGTGAACACGTCGTATCCCACGTCCTCGATGCGCGCGAGGATCGCGAGACCGCCGTGTGCGAACAGCCGGACCTCGCGACGCAGCCTGCCGTGCACCATGCCCGCGAGCTCGAGGCCGCGCGCGAACCAGGCGCGCGCGCGCGACACCTCGAATCCCATCAGCGCCACGAACGGCGGCGTCGCCCGCCGCGCCGCGAGTGCGTCGCGGCTGCCCGCGAAGCGATCGAGGTCCTCCGCGGGGAAGTAGACCCGGCCGCGCTCGAGGTCGCCCGCCACGTCCTGCCAGAAGTTCGTCAGCTGGAGCGCGGTGCAGATCTCGTCCGAGCGCGCCTGGCGCTCCGCGTCGCGGTGGCCGAAGAGCCCGAGGACGATGCGGCCGACGGGATTCGCCGAGCAGCGGCAGTACTCGAGCAGGTCCGCGAAGGTCGCGATGGCGCAGGTCTCGCCGGCGGCGTCACGGCGAAACGCGGTGAGCAGATCGCGGAACGGCTCGATCGGCAGCCGGTGCGCTGCGAGGGTGTGACCGAGCGCGACGAAGACCGGGTCGTCGACCGCGCCCGGGTCGCGCGCGCAGGCGAGCAGCTTCTCCTCGTATGCCGCGAGGCGGTCGAGCCGGCCGGCGGGCTCGCCCTCGTCAGCCAGGTCGTCGCCGCCACGCGCGAAGGCGTACACCGCCGCCAGGTCGCGGCGCAGATGCCGCGGCAGGAGAAACGACCCGATCGGGAAGTTCTCGTAGTGGGTGCGGGCGAGCCGGGCGCACTCGGCGTACGCCTCCTCGACGCGTGCGGCAGCGGTCATGACGCCGACGGCTCGACCTGCGCGCGGTAGCGTCCGAGCGCGCGCAGCGCGCCGAGAAGCGGCGCCAGCTCGCGCCGCAGGTACGTCCGCCGCGGCACCACGGTCGCGGTGAACGCCGTCTCGTCCCATCCGCCGTCGGCGCGCTGGACATCCAGCAGGTACTCGACACCTCGCGACACGGCGGGGTGGGCCGCACCGGCGGCGGCGAGCACCGTCGTCAGCGCCCAGGCGGTCTGCGACGGCGTGCTCTCGCCGGTCCCGCGCTGCGCCGCGCTCTCGTACGACGAGGTGCGCTCGCCCCATCCGCCGTCCGGATTCTGCCGTCCGGCCAGCCACGCGACCGCGCGCTGCACGTGCGCGGCGCGCGGATCCTCGCCCGCCGCCAGCAGGCCGGTGACCGCGAGCCAGGTGCCGTGGAGCGCGTTGACGCCCCAGCGTCCCGACCAGCTGCCGTCGGCGTGCTGCGACCGGCGCAGGAACTCGGCGCCACGGCGCACGCGTCCGAGGCCGAGGCCGAAGCCGCGTCCCGCGGCGGCCGCGAGCACCTGTCCCGTGACGTCGGCGCTCGACGGATCGGTGACGCCCTCGAGATCCGGGAACGGCACCGCGTCGAGGAAGCGGGAGGCGTTGTCGCAGTCGAACGCCGCCCAGCCGCCGTCGCGTCCCTGCATGCCGAGCGTCCACTCGAGGCCGTGCGCGAGCGCGCGCCGCCCGGCGGGCGTGCCCGCGATCGGCAGGTCCCCGAGCACGGAGACGGCGAGCGCGGAGACGTCGGTGCGCGGATAGAAGTCGTTCGCCAGCTCCGCGGCCCATCCCCCGGCATCGAGCTCCGGCGAATGGACGGCCCAGTCGCCGGGCCGGAAGATCTGGCGCTCGACGAGCCACTCGCCGGCGCGCTCGAGCGCGGGGTGGGTCGCGGGCGTGCCGGCGTCGAGCAGCGCGCGCACCGCCTGCGCGGTGTCGAGCGTGGGCGTCACGCACGGCTGGTAGAGCAGCTGATCGCCGCGCTGCGCCAGCAGATCGTCCAGGCCCTGCACGCCGCGGACGATGGCGGGATGGTCGGCCGCGAAGCCGATGGCATGCAGGGCGAGGACCGACTGCACCATCGCAGGCTGGATGCCCGCCCACTGTCCGGTGGCGTCCTCGTGCCGCAGCACCCATTCGATGGCGCGCGCCACCGCACGGCGTCGCAGCGGCTTCCAGCGCACGCGGCCGAGCAGCGCGATCGAGCGGTCGAGCGCCAGGAAGACGTTGCGCCACGACAGCACCGACGGCGAACGTGCGAACGACAGGTCGCGCGGCGTCGGCTCGCGCAGCCAGAGCTCCCGCACGTCGGCCTCCGGCGGCACCCGCACCTCGGGGCGATGCACCATCAGCAGCGCGAACGGCACGAGCGTGGCGCGCGTCCAGCTGGAGAGGCGATAGATGTTGAGCGGCGCCCACGTCGGCAGCAGGACCATCTCGACCGGCACGCGCGGGACGCCCGTCCACGGGAACTGCCCGAAGCACGCGAGCCAGAAGCGGGTGAACATTCCCGCGCCCGCGAGGCCGCCGCCGGCGAGCACCACCTCGCGCGCCCGCGAGAGCGCCGGCTCGGACGGCCCGAGTCCGGTCAGCCGGAGGGCGAGGTAGGCCTCGATGGTCGTCGAGAGATGGGCGGGCAGACCCGGCTCGAGCGACCAGCCGCCGTCGGCTTGCTGGGTCGCCAGCAGGCGCTCCGCCATGCGGCGGTCCTGCTCCGGACGCTGCCGTCCGAGCAGGCGGTTGACGAAGACGTACTCGGCCTCGAGGTGCGCCGCGCCCTCGACGCGTCCCTGCCAGTAGCCGCCGGAACATTGCTGCGCGAGCAACGCGCGTGAGGCACGTGCGATGGCGTCGTCCACGCGCTCCGCGCGGGCGCGGGACTCGACGAGCTCGCTCGCGCTCAGGTCGGCGTTCACCCGCCCCCTGCGTAGCACGGTCCAGGCAGCCTTCCCAGCGCGACGCGCCGTCGAAAATCCGAGCACGGAGCACGCGAGTTACGGTACACTCCGTCCTGATGGAACGTCCGACCCGCCTGCTCGTCGCAGCCGCGATCGCCCTCGCCGCAGCGTTGCCGACCCGCGCCCGCGCCCTCGACAGTCCGCCCACCGGGTTCGGAGACGGGCTGTGCGCGATCACCGAGGGCACCTGCGGCACGCCCCCGATGATCGCCATCCTCTCGGCCTTCCCCGCCGAGCTCCAGCCGCTGGTCGAGCGCGCCACGGTGCGCGAGACCCTGCGCATCGGCGATCGCGTGCTGCGCGTCGGCACGCTGGGCGACGTCCCCGTCGTCCTCGGCCTCCTCGGCATCGGTCTGGTGAACGCCGGCAACACCTCGCGCCTCGTCCTCGACCGGTTCGACGTCGCGGCGCTCGTCGTCGCGGGCGTCGCCGGCTCGCCGCAGCGGATCGGCGACGTCACCGCGCCCGACACCTGGGTCGAGGAGGACGGCACGGCGCATCCGGCCGACCCCGCGCTCCTCGCGCTCGCGCGCGAGGTGGCCGGCGCCGGGGTGACGTTCGAGCGCTGCACCCCGTATCCGCTGGACCCGCCGGGCCCGGCCGTGTGCCTGGGCTACGACCCGCAGCTCGTGGTCGGCGGCACGGGGCAGAGCAGCGACCCGTATCTCGGCCAGCCGTTGGTGTGCAGCCCGACGGGCAACGACGTGTTCGGCTGCGACGTCGGGGCGGGAACCACCGCGTCGGTGTCCCCGTCCGGCACCACCCGCGCGGCGGACCGAGCCCGAGGCGACCGACATGGAGACGGCCGCCGTCGCGCGGGAGGCGCAGGCGCACGGCGTGCCCTTCATCGCGTTCCGCGCGGTGTCGGACGGCGCCGGCGATCCCCTCGGGCTCCCGGGGTTCCCGTCGGAGTTCTTCGCCTACTACCGGCTCGCGGCCGCCAACGAGGCGGCCGTCACCGCGGCCTTCGTCGCGCGCTGGGGCGAGGGACGGAAGCTCGGACACGCTGGCAGATCGCGCCGCTCCGCCGTGCGGTCGAGCTGCGACTGGCAGCGCCTCGCGACGTCCGCGTGCCCGGTCCGGCGCCACCCGCCATCGTCGGTGACGGCCACGGTGAATCGCTCCTGCCGGCTGCTGGCGCAGCCCGACGTCGACGCCGACGCGGTCTCCCGGGCCTGGCGCCGCGCCGCGCGCCTGGCGGGAGGAGCACGCCAGGCTCTCGGGCGGCAATGCGCGAGTGGGCTGTCCGCGGCGCTCCTCCAGCGCGCCGGGCCCTGACGGCCGGCTACGCTCCCGGGGTGAACTTCGCTATGGTCGCGGCGCGTGCCGCCTGCGATCACGAACCTCCCGCTTCCCGTCGTCGGCGCCGGGATCGTCGCGCTCGGCATCGCGCTGTCGGTCGTCGGGCTGCTCGTCGCCCGGCGCCTGCTCCCGCTCGACACCCTCGCGTTGCACCACGACATCACGGGCGCGCAGTTCCAGGTGGTCGGGACGCTCTACGCCGTGCTGCTCGCCTTCATCGTGATCACGGTCTGGCAGCGCTACGACAGCCTCACGACCACGGTGGAGCTGGAAGCGGCGAACGTCCTCGAGCTCTTTCGCGACGCGGAAGAGTATCCCGCGGACGTGCACGACACCCTCCAGGCCGACCTGCGCACCTACGTCGACGCGGTCATCGGCGACGAATGGGACGCGATGAGCCACGGGGCCGAGAGCACCACGGCGCAGGTGGCGTTCGAGGACCTCTGGCGCCGCTACCGCGATCTGCCGGTTCACGACGACCGCGAGCTCGCCGCGCAGATCGAGACGCTGCGCCGCATGAACGACATGGCCGCCAACCGGCACCTGCGCCTGCTGCGCTCGCGCTCGAAGATCCCTCCGATCCTCTGGGTGGGCCTCCTCGCGGGCGCGATGCTGGCCGTGAGCTTCAGCTACTTCTTCGGCGCGCGGAGCGTCGCATTGCAGATCTTCATGACGGCCGGGTTCGCCGGCACGATCGCGCTCTTCATCTTCGTCATCGTGATCCTGGACGCGCCCTTCGCCGGGTCGAATCCGGTCTCGCGCGAGCCGTTCCTGCGCGCGCTCCGGGTCATGGCGGCGAGGAGCCCCTGACTCCCGGCATCTCGACGCGAAACACGGGATAGCGGCCGGCGACACGGCGCAGCTCGTCGTCGGACGGGGACGCCCCGACGCCCTCGAAGAAGCGCGCCACCTCGAACCGCCAGCGCGCGAGATACGCGCGCAGCACGGGCGGCTTCTCGGCGTCGGGCAACTCCACGACACGGAACGGCTGGCTGCTCCGTCCGAGCCGGAGCTCTCCACCGCCCGCGGCGCGGATGTTGCGCACCCACTGGGTCTCACCGCGCGGCGCGACCAGGTAGGACGCGCCACCGACCTCGAGCAGGTTCACCGGCACGAGGCGCCAGTCGCCCGACTTCCGTCCGCGCACCGCCAGGTTGCGCGAGCCGTACAGGCTGATGCCGAGTCCGGTGAGCATGCGCGCGACGCCGTTGAACAGCCGATCCGCCCACGACAGCTCGAGGTAGCGACGATCCGACATCGTGCGATCACCCTGGCGCGGATCGGCCGGCGATGCGAGTCACCACCGTCCGCCACCCCTCGCGCTCGAGCCGCGCCGCGAGGTCCTCCGGCGCCGTCGAGAGCGCGATCACCGCGCCGCCGGCTCCGCCACCGGTGAGCTTGGCGCCGAGCGCGCCCGCCCGGCGCGCGGCCGCGACCAGCGCGGCGGTCTCCTCGGACGACACGCCGAGCGTCTCGAGCAACGCCTGGTTGTCGTCGAAGGCGCGGCCGAGCGTCTCGAGGTCGCCCGCGCGCGCCGCCGCTTCGCCCCGCTCCACCGCCTCGGCCACCGCGTCGAAGAGCGCTTCATGGCGCTCGCGGTCGGCTTCCCAGCGCGCGCGCAGGCCGCCCACCGCCGCGCCGGTGCTGCGCGGACGCGGTCCGTACGCGATGACGAGCGGCAGCGGTCGGGCCAGCGGCACCGGCGTCACGCTCGGCGGCTCGCCACGCACGAAGCGGAAGCAGGTGCCGAGCGCGGCCGCCGCGGGATCGATCCCGGACGACGTGCCGTGAAAGACCGCCTCCAGCCGGCGCCCCCAGTCGAACGCGGTCGCGGACGGCAGGGTGCGGCCGGTGGCGTCGAAGAGCGCGCGCAGCGTGGCCACGGCCAGCGCGGCGGAGCTGCCGAAGCCGCGCCCCGGCGGCAGGTCCGATCGTACGCGGACGACGACGCGCCGCGGATCGATCCCCGCCAGCGCCGCCGCCTCCGCGACCAGGCGCTGCGGGCGCGCGTCGCCCGCCAGCGCGGCATCGTCGCTCACCAGCGCCGGCCCGTCGCCGTCGGACAGCTCCACCTCGAGCCCGATCGGCAGCCCGGCGGCGATCGCCGGACGGCCGTAGACCACGACGTGCTCCCCGAGCAGGATCACCTTTCCCGACGCGCGCGCCCTGGCCTGCATGCTCGCTGCGCTCCGACGGCGGGTCGCGCCCGCGCGCGCTAGGATCGCGTCTCGAGCCCGCGCAGCAGCTCGCGCGCGCGACCGATCTTCACCTCGCCCCCGGCGATCAGCTGCTCGCGGACGCGCTCCGCGTCCTCGCCCCGCGCGCCGGCGGCGTGCGACACGGCGCGCGCGTGCAGCGCCATGTGGCCCTTCTGGATCCCCTCGGTGGCGAGCGCCCGCATCGCGGCCATGTTCGACGCCAGGCCCACCGCCGCCATGATGCCCGCCAGCTCCCGCGCCGACGTCACGCCCAGCATGCGCAGCGCGAGACGCACGCGCGGATGCGCCTCGGCGACCGGGCCGACCGTGGAGACCGCCATCGGGAGCTCGATCGTGCCGACCAGGTGACGCTCCTCGATCGCCCACGTGGTGAGCGAGCGATACGCCCCGTCGCGACACGCATACGCGTGCGCGCCGGCCTCGATGCCGCGCCAGTCCTGACCCGTCGCGACGGCCACCGCATCGACCCCGTTCATGATCCCCTTGTTGTGCGTGGCGGCGCGATAGGGATCGGCGTAGGCGAACTCGTACGCGTAGAGCATCCGCTCCGCCACCTCCTCGCCCGCCAGCCCGTCGCGCCCGAGGGCCGCCACCGGCACGCGGACGGCGGCGCGCGCGCGCCGGCGGTCCGCCAGGTTCGACAGGATGCGCAGGCACGCCGATCCGCCGCTGAGCTCCTCCACCAGCGGCGCCAGCCCCTCCACCAGCGTGTTCGTGGCGTTCGCTCCCATGGCGTCGCCCGTATCCACGATGAGGTGCACGATGACCATGGTCTCGCCGCGCGGCGTCTCCACCAGGCGCACCTCGACGTCGCGCGGCCCGGCCCCGCGCTTGCACAGGCCGGGCGTCAGCTTCTCCGCCGCCGCCAGCAGCGCGGGACGTGCGGCGGTGAGCCGCTCGACCGCTGCAGGCGCATCCGGCACGCGCACGAGCTGGATCTGGCCGATCATGGCGCCGGCATCGGCCTCGGCGACGAACCCGCTGCCGGCACGCGCCACCAGCGCCGCATTGGAGGCGGCCGCGATGACCGACGGCTCCTCCACCACCATGGGGATGATGTAGTCCCGACCGTTGATGCGGAAGTTCAGGCCCACCCCGAAGGGCAGCGCGAACGTGGCCACGGCGTTCTCGACCATGATGTCCGCCGTGTCGAGCGACAGCGCATCGGCGGCAACCAGCGTCGACACCTCCTCGTCGGTCAAGCCGAGGGCCTCGACGATCCGTCGCTGCCGCTCCTCGACGCTGAGCTGGTAGAACGCTGGTATCCGGGAGCTAGTCATGCACCTCCTCCAAACCGAGTCGACGTGGTGAGCCCGCGCTCGACCCAATCCCGCAGCCGGGGCCCTAGCACAAGAGGTGCTCGCCCGAGCGCCTCCAGGTCGCGCGAGCCGGTGAGCACCATGGCCGTCCGCAGGCCCTCGACCAGGCGCTCGAGAAACCGCGCCGCGGCGGCCAGGCCGCCCTCGCGGTAGGCCCGGAACACCGGCAGCGCGACGCCGGCCACGCGGGCGCCGAGCGCGACCGCCCTGGCGACGTCGAGGCCGGTGCGGATCCCGCCGCTCGCGATCACCTCGAGCCCGAGTCCCCGCACGGCCGCCAGCGCGGCGGCCGTCGGGATGCCCCAGTCGGCGAACTCGCTGCCGAGGGCCCGACCGCCGTCGTCCGCGCGCAGCGCCTCCACCTTGACCCACGAGGTGCCGCCGGCGCCCGAGACGTCGATGGTCCGCACGCCCACCTCGCGCAGCCGCAGCGCCACCGCGGGGGCGATGCCGCACCCGGTCTCCTTCGCCACCACCGGCACCGACAGCTCGCGCACGAGCCTGGCGAAGGCGGCAAGGCCGCCGCGAAAGTCGCGGTCGCCCCCGGGCTGGATCATCTCCTGGGCGGGATTGAGATGGATACACACCGCGTCCGCACCGACGTGCTCGACGAGCGCCGCGATCTCCGCGGTGGGCGTGGCGACCGCCTGCACCAGGCCGAGGTTCGCGAGCACCAGCGTGGTGGGGGCGTGGGTGCGCACGGCGAAGGTGTAGGCGAGCTCCGGTGCGCGCTGCATCGCCCGCTGCGAGCCGAGCCCGAAGGCGATGCCGTGCTCCTCGGCCACCTGCGCCAGCGCCTGGTTGATCTCGGCGGCCTCGCTCGTGCCGCCGGTCATCCCGGTGATGAGGAGCGGCGCCCGCAGCCGCTTTCCGAGGAACGACACGCCGACGTCGACCTCCGCCACCGCGAGCTCCGGGAGCGCGTCGTGCACGAGGTCGACCTCTTCCAGGAGCGTCGTCTTGCCGGCGTACTCCACCTCGCCCTGCTCGCAGAGATCGAGGTGCGCGCGCTTGCGATCGCTGATCGGCTCAGCCAACGACGACCCCCTGCGCGGCGATGGTGACGGGGAGCGGCAGGATGCCGGCGTCCTGCCAGGCGGCGCGCACCGCCGCGGCCTGGGCCGCCGAGGTCGCCAGCGCGATGCCGCAGTCGCCGCCGCCCGCGCCGGACGGCTTGGCCGCCGCGCCCACGCGCTGCGCCGCCCGCACGAGCGTGGCGAGCGCCGGCGTGACCAGCGGGAGGTCGAGCTCGTTGCCGAGCCGCACCAGCAGCGAGGCCGAGCGGTCCAGCGCATCGAGCAGCGTCGCCGCGTCACCGCGCGCGACCGCGTCGGCCGCCGCCGTCGCGACCGCCGTGAGGTCGGCGAGCGCCGCCGGGGTGGGCGCGGTCGCGAAGCGGACGAGCAGCGGCGTCGTGTGCGCCGAGGTTCCGGTCCAACCCGCGACGAGGTGCAGGCCGGCGGGCAGCGCGCGGGCGTGCACCGCGAGGCCGGCGGACTCGCGCCGCGCCTCGATCAGGCCGCCGTGCACGGCGGCGGCGACGTCGGCGCCGCTGCCCTGGCCCGCCTGGAAGAGCGCGTTCGCCTCCAGCGCGCGCGCGAGCAGCTCGGCGCCCGATGCCTCCGGCGCGAGCGCGGCCGACGCCGCCACCAGCGTGGCGGCGCTGCGCCCGAGCCCGAGCTTCCGCTCGCCGATCAGGAAGGCGCGCGAGTCGACGACGACGCGCAGCGCGCGCGGCGGCTCGCCCCGCTGGCGCATCGCCGCCAGCACCGCCCCGGCGTCGCCCCCGGGCAGCGGTCCGTCTGCCGCGGGATCCACCCGGTCGCTGCGGCCCTCGGCGAGCGACTCCACGACCACGCCGTCGGCGCCCGCCTCGATCGCGACCTCGACGTGACGGTCGACGGCCGCGACGAGCGCGGGCGCGCCCCGCAGCACGGCCCACTCGCCGGTGAGGAAGAGCTTGCCCGGTGCGCGTGCCCGTACCGTCGTCATCCCGGCACCTCGCAGCCGAGCACCTCGGCGCCGCTGCCGGGCGCACACGTGAGCACGCGCTCCACGCCGGGCACGGCGCCGAGCGCGCCCGCGATCTGCGGCGCATCGTCCGGACGGCAGAGCACCTTCACCTGGGGGCCCGCGTCGATGGTGACGAACGCCGGGACGCCGTCGGCGCGCAGCGACCACACGCGGTGGATGCACTCCACCGTGGCACCGCGCCAGTAGAGCAACGGGGGCCGCGCCGCCAGGCCGACGGCGTGCATCTTGAGCGCGCTGTGCTCCGCCAGGTTCCCGAGCGCGTCGAGATCGCGCGCGCGGATCGCCGCCCGCGCCTCGGCGAGATCGGCGGGAACGGAGGCGACCCACGCCGGGTAGAGCTGCGAGGCCGCGGCGCGCGCCATGCCCTCGCGGGACGACACCGCCTTCGGGCCGCTGTGCGTGATGGCGACCACGACGCGCAGGTTCCACTCGGTCGCCGCCAGGAGCGGCTCGGCCACCGAGTCGCTCCCGTCGGCGCGCTCACCGCGGTGCCACTCGACGAAGCCGCCGAAGATCGAGCGCGCCGCCGAGCCCGAGCCGCGCCGCGCGAGCGCGGAGAGCGCCGGGGCGTCGAGTCGCAAGCCGGCCGCCCGGCTCCCCGCCAGCGCGAGCGCCGCGAACGCGGCCGCCGACGACGCCAGCCCCGCGCCGCGCGGCACGCGACTGCTGGTCACGACCCGCGCCGGATCGCCGCGGCCCGCTTCGCCGCGCACGATGTCGAGGAATCGCGCCAGGCGCTCCCGCTCGTGCCCGCTCGCCGGCTCGCCGTCGATCGTCAGCTCGTCGGCCTGCCCGTCCCCGAACGACACCCGTGCCTCGACGGACAGCCCGTCCAGGGTGAGCGAGATGCTCCCCGTCGCCGGCAGGTTCAGGGCCGGATCGCGTTTGCCCCAGTATTTGACGAGGGCGACGTTGACGTTGGAGCGGGCGGTGACGGCAGACCCGATCATGCGGGCGCACCGCTTCTACCGCGTTTGGGGGCCCGACGCACGTCCGCGCGGCGGGGCGTCAGCGCACGCGGAGCGCCGCCGGATCCCCCGCGTCCGACGCACCCAGCGCCGCGAAGAGGCTCGATTCTCGCTGGTAGAATCCCTGCGTGTGCAGGGAGTCGCGGAGATGCAGGTAGGTGTAGTCGAGGTGATGGCAGAGCTCGTGCAGCAGCGTGCGCAGGAAGGTCCGGTAGGCGACGACCTGGCCACGCTTGGCCGTGCGCATCCAGAGCGTGATGCGGTCGCGGCCCCTGCCGTTCGCGGGCAGGTAGAGGCCGTGCAGCTCGCCGCGACGATCGTGCGGCCGCTGGCCGTCGATCCGCACGCGGAGCTGCGTGACGCCGAGCGCACCGCACACGCCGTCCGCGATCCGTTGCGCCACCGCCTCGACGCGTGCCGCATCCTCGCTCCGCAGCGCGTCCGGCAGCAGCAGCACCGCGTCGGCGAGCGCGGGCCCGGCGCGCAGCGGCAGCGACGAGACGCGATCGCTCTGCTCCGCCACGCGCTGCAACGAGGGCGGCAGGCGGCGATACCACGCCGGCCGCGTGCCGGACGGGCGACCGATGGATGGCATGTGCGGGAGCGCTCACCTTAACCGACGGCGCGCGCGAGGCCAAATGCATCGCACGCTCGGTGCGTCAGCCGAGCCCGGCGTTCTGCCGCGCGATCTCGGTGACGGCGCTCCAGTCCTTGTGCTCGAGCCCGCGCGCCAGCGCCGTCACCAGACGGTCGCGCACGATGGCCGCGAACGGCAGCGGCGCACGGGCGTCCGTGCTCGCGTCGAGAAAGAGGTCGACGTCCTTCAGGCCGCCCGGAAGGGAGAACCCCACGTCGTCGAAGTCGCGCGCCCGGATACGCTCCGAGTATCCCGGCAGCGCCGGGCTGGCGAACAGCGTCGCCATCACCGTGCCGAGCACGGCGGCATCGATCCCGCTCTTCTCGCCGAAGGCGTACACCTGTCCCATGAGCTCGATGTTGACGGAGAGCATGTAGTTCACCGCCAGCTTGAGGCTGCAGGCGACGGCGTGACGGGGACCGAGATCGAGCACCCCCGCGGTGTAGGCGGCGAACAGCGGCTGGCAGCGCGCGATCACCCCGGGATCGCCGGCGACGAAGGCGCGCAGCTGGCCGGCCGCGGCGACGTCGGGACGGCCGAGCACCGGGGCGGCGACGAAGTGGCTCCCGTGCGCCGCGTGCAGCGCCGCGACCTGGCGCGCACAGCGCGGCGACACGGTCGTCGCACCGACGTGGACGGCCCCCGGCGCGAGACCGGCGAGCACGCCGTCCGGTCCGGCGAGGGTATCCAGCACGGAGCGGTCGTCCAGCAGCGACGTGATCACCGCCTGGACTCCGGTCGCCGCCTCGCGCGGCGAGCCGGCGAGCGTCGCGCCCGTCCGCACCAGCGCCGCGGCCTTGTCGGCCGTCCGGTTGTAGACGACGAGCGGGAAGCCGGCGCGCTGGACGTTGTGCGCGATGCCCGCGCCCATGCGTCCGAGGCCGATGCAGGCGACTCGCTCGATCGTGTCCGTCATCGCACCAGTCTGTCACGCGTGCGGACGCGACGGAACGGGCGACGCGGTCGGCGGATCGTCCTCAGCGCTGCGGAACGACCCTGACCACCCGCCGACCCAGGCGCTGCGTGGTCCAGGTCCAGCCGGCAGGCTGGGCGCGTGACGTCGCTGGCGGCGGCGATCCCGTGAGCGCGTAGGGCGGAGGCGTCTCGTCATCGCCGGCATGACGCCACCCTCGTCCGCGTCAAGACCGTCGCTGGACGGTGCACGACGCCGTCGCTATGTCCCGCGCGTGACCGCCGTGCGGCTGGCGTCCGTCATCGAGGAGTGCGTGCGCCGGCTGACGGCCTCCGCCCCGGCTCCGCGCGCGCTCCCGTACCTCGGCCTCGAGTCGCCGACCGGCACCGGCACCCACCTCCTCGACGCGCTCGGCTCGCACGGCATCTTCCGCAAGTACGAGCTGGTGCTCGACGTCGCGGGCGGCCTGGGAGCGACCGGACGCTGGCTCGCGGGCCGGCTCGGGTGCACGGCGGTCGTGACGGCGGCCGACGCCGCGGAGGCCGCCGCCGGCCGCGCGCTCACCCGTCGCACGCGGCAGCGCGGCCAGGTGGAGCACGTGCCCGCCGATCCCGCCGCCCTGCCCTTCCGCGACGCGCGGTTCACCCACGCCTGGCTCGTCGAGACGCTGCCGCGCCTCCGGGACGCGCACGCCGCGCTCGCCGAGCTGTTCCGGGTGATCCGCCCCGGCGGTTACGTGGCGATCCAGGATCTCGTCCCGGGACGGGTCGCGCGCGCGCCCGAGCTGCGCGGGTGGCGCTTCGCCACCGCCGACGTGCGCCGCGAATCGCTGCTCCACGCGGGCTTCGCCGACGTCGTCGTCCGCGATCCGGACGAGTCGGGCGAGCACCTGGCGCGGGTCGTCGCCGCGCGTGCGCAGCTCCACGAGCAGCTGGCGGCCGGCGACGATGCGGGGCTCGCTGCCGTCGCCGCCGAGCGAGCGGCGCTGGCTGTCGCGCTGGCGAGCGGAAGCCTGCGGACGGTCCAGCTCTTCGGGCGCCGGCCCTGAGCCGGGTCGGTCCGCGCGGCTCACGCCGGGTCGTCGAACTCCTCGACCACCTGGATCCCGCCGAGCACGCTCGACGGGAACCCCTCGACGAAGCGCGACGGCTTGCCGAGGACCATCCCGCTGGCTCGATCGAAGATGTCGATCGGGTAGCTCAGGTAGAGATGCTCCTTCGCGCGGGTCACGGCGACGTACAGCAGCCGGCGCTCCTCCTCCACCTCCTCGGCGTTGCGGAGATTCTGGTAGGAGGGGAAGCGGCCGTCGACCAGCCCGATCACGAACACCGCCCGCCACTCGAGACCTTTCGCCGAGTGGATGGTGGAGAGCGTCAGCAGGCCCTCGTCCTCCTCGCTCGCCGCCAGCACGTCGCCGACGCTGTCGTTGGGTGGTTCCAGCGCCATGTCGGTGAGGAGCGAGGCCAGGCTGCGATAGCGCGCCGCGATGGTGAGAAAGTGCTCGAGATCCTTCTCGCGCTTCGGAAAGTCGTCGGGATGGAGGTGCCGCAGCATGGGCGCGTAGAAGCCCACGACCTCGTTCACCTGCTCGCCCGGGCTGCGCTCCCCGACGGCCACCTGGCGCAGGAGCTGGGCCAGACGGCCGAGCTCCTTGGTGTACGCGCCGCGCCGCGGGTACTCCGCCAGGCGATCCGCCGCCTCGACGGCATCCGCGACCTCGCCCACGTGGCGCAGCACGTCGTCGGCCGTCTTCGGGCCGAGCCCGTCGAGCAGCAGGAGCACGCGATGCCAGGACACCGCGTCGCGCGGGTTCGCCACCACCCGCAGATGCGCGAGGACGTCCTTCACGTGCGCCGTCTCGATGAACTTGAAGCCGCCGCGCTTCACGAACGGGATGTCGTGCCGCTGCAGCTCGAGCTCGAGGTCGAAGGAGTGATAGCTCGAGCGGAAGAGCACGGCGATCTCGTCCAGACCCACACCCTCCTCGCGCAGCTCCAGGATGCGCTGGGCGACGAAGCGCGACTGGCTGCGGTCCTCCGGGCAGCGCACCAGCACCGGGCGCTGTCCCGCCCTCGCCTGCGCGCGCAGCACCTTCGTGTACTTCTCCGGCGCGCGATCGATGATCGCGTTGGCGAGCCCCAGGATCGGAGGCGTCGAGCGATAGTTCTCCTCCAGCTTGATGAGCCGCGTCCCGGGGAACAGCGTCGGGAAGTCCATGATGTTGCGGAAGTTGGCGCCCCGGAACGAGTAGATGCTCTGGCTGTCGTCGCCCACGGCCATCACGTTGTCGTGGGTCACCGCGAGCCCGCGGACGATCTCCGACTGCAGGCGGTTCGTGTCCTGGTACTCGTCCACCATGACGTAGCGGTAGGTCCGCGAGAGCCGTTCCGCCGTCTCCGGGACGTCGCGCAGGAGGTCGCGCAGCAGGACCAGGAGGTCGTCGTAGTCGACCAGCGATCGCTCGCGCTTGTAGCGCGTGTATCGTTCCCCGAGCCGCACCAGGTCGTCCAGGTGGTCCATCAGGTGCGGCCAGCCGTCGACGATCACGTCGGGCACCGTCATGCTGCGATTCACCGCCATGCTGAGGATCTCGAGGATGGCGTTCTTGCGCGGGAAGCGGCGGTCCTTGCGGTCGAGCCCGGCGCGGCTGCGCAGCAGGTTGACCACGTCCTCGGCGTCGCTGCGGTCGAGGATCGTGAAGCCGGGCTCGAGGCCCAGGGCGCGCCCGGCGCGCCGGAGGACGGTGTTGGCGAAGGAGTGGAACGTCCCACCCGCGACGCGGTCGCAGCTGCCGCCCACGAGCGCCGACGCGCGCGCGAGCATCTGCTCCGCCGCCTTGCGCGTGAACGTGAGCAGGAGGATCTGCGCCGGCGGCACGCCCGTCTCGACCAGGCGCGCGACGCGGTAGACGAGCGTCCGCGTCTTGCCGCTCCCCGCACCCGCGATCACCAGCACGGGCCCGTCGAGCATGGTGGCGGCCTCGTGCTGCGCGGCGTTCAGCTCGCCGGCATAGTCGATGCGGAAGCGGGGAGAGGGCTGGGCGTCGGGACGCGAGCGCAGCGTGTAGGTATCCATGCGGCTCGTTCGCGCTTGTAGCGGGATCGGCGCACGAGGTCGAGCGCGGACACGCGCCGCGAGGATGCCGCGTCAGAACCCGAGCGTCGCGAGCGCGGCGTCGCCGACGCCGCCGGCGTGCGCGGCGGCGCGGCAGGCGTCCTGATACGCCGACCCGACGAAGCACGTCTTCCCGGCGCCGGGGTGTCCCGCGCCGAGAATCGCGAGCTGGACATCCGCCGGCAGGGCGCGAAACCGCTTCTTCGCGCCCGAGTAGCCGGCGCAGGCCAGATACTGGTCGAGCAGCGCGTCGGGCATCTGTCGCAGGTAGCGCTTCTCGCAGTCGTCGAGCGCGCGCGCGGTGCGGCGGCGTGCCGCCCCGGACGCCCCGTAGGTGGTCGCGTCGATGCCCGCGGCGGTCGCGACCACGTGGTCTCGCTCGGCGGGATCGGCCGACGTCAGCGCGGCATACAGCCAGAACGGATTGGCCAGCTTGGTGCTCCCCCGCGCGACGCCGTCGTAGTAGGTCCACCACGACGTCCCGCCGAAGACGTCCCCCAGGCTGCGGAGCGTGGCCTTCTTCGTCCCGATGCGGACGCCCGGCACGAACAGCGCCTCGCGCTCGCTACTCGCCTCGCCACGCATCACGCGGACGAGGTACACGCCGCCGTCCAGGCTGGGCACGGCGAACCGGACGTTCCGGTCACGCCACGCCTCCACGGACACGTCCTGCTGGCCCAGCTCCAGGGTCCCGCGCACGTCGCCGAAGCCCCGTCCTCGTACCCTGACGGTGGCACCGATCCTCGCGCCGCGGGCCGGCTGGGAGAGCTTCTCGATGTGGAGGGCCGGACAGCCGGGATCGTTCGCATCGACGAGCCCGTTTCCGTCGTTGTCGCGCCCGTCGCCACAGACCTCGAGGCTGCATGCATCACCGCGGCCATCGCCGTCCGAGTCGCCCTGTGCGAGGTTCGGGACGTCCACGCAATTGTCGCAGGCGTCACCGACGAGGTCGCCGTCGCTGTCGCGCTGATCGGGATTCGCCACCGACGGACAGGTGTCGCAGACGTCGGCGATGCCGTCGCCATCGCTGTCCGGGCCGTCGCAGGCGGGCCGCTCGAGGTGCGCCGAGACGGTGTAGACGACGTCGTCGAAGTCCCAGTCGCTGTACAGGCTGAGTATCCTCGAAGGCGAACTCGGTGAGCTCGGAGGACACGCTGCGGAAGGCGATGAGATGATCGCCGCCGTAGAGCGTGCCCGGGTCGGGGTTGAGGCGCGTGAGAGAGAAGAAGGCCACCGGCAGCCTGGCGGGATCGTTGCCCGGGTTCGCCGCGGGCAGCTCCGCCCGCGTGCCGCCGTGTACGATGAAGAAGACCAGCAGATCGCCGCCCGTCACGTGGATCGTCCTGTCGGCGACCGACGCGTCGGACCCGGACGGAAACAGCGTCTGCGCGCGAGCCAGTGCTGCGGGGAGGTAACCCGGCTCGGCCGGGCTCAGGGTGCCGATCCTCCCGTTCAGGTCGTCGACCTGGAACGCGTCGAGCTCGTTCGGGACGCTGGCCTCCGAGAACACGAAATCGAAAGTCAGATCGCTCGGCCCGCGTCCGGGCACGCGAAAGACCTCGATGTCGGGGATCGCAACGAAGTCGGCGCACTTGAGCTGCACCGGGGACGTGTCCTGGTCTCCGCAGACCGGCAGCCTCGGTAGAGCCGAGACGGGCGGATCCGCCCATGCCGGCGCCGCGCCGGCCCAGCCCATGGCACCTGCGATGGTGCCCGTGATGAGCGCGCGCTGCAGACGAGTTCGAAGGGTGGACGAAGCCATGCTGTCCAAGAGACGATGGACGACAGCGCGACGTGTCGATCACCGGAAGTGTGCGCCCTGCCTGCTCTCGAGGCGCGTCACTGACACGCTATCCCCATGCCCTGCCCCGGGCAGAAGCACTGCGAACCGGGGGGACCGGGGTTCACGACGATGGGGCAGCGCTTGAAGCCGCCCGCGTCGCAGCACCAGAGCCGCGCGTTCGGGAACGGCGACACGGCAGCCGTGCCGGTGAAGCGCGTCGCCGGCGTGCGTGCGGACTGCTGGAGGACCGCGGCGCCGATCGCGACCAGGAAGAGGACGCCCACCGCCAGCGCCACCCAGCGGAGCCGCCGCAGCATCCCGTCCCACCCAGTGCCGCGCGCGCGCCCGCCGAAACCGAGGGAGCGCCGTCGCCTGCTGCGCAGCATCCGGTAGACACGCTCGATCGACTCGTCGCTGAACTCGTGCTCGTAGCGCACCCACTGCTGGCGTGGCAGCTCCACCAGCTCCGGCGGCAGCTGCTGCGCCGGGGGGCACTCGAAGCCGCCGACCGCCACGGGTACGACGTTGCGGCCGGTGTCGAAGGCGTGGCCGATCTCCTTCGCCAGCCAGTCGCCCGGCCGCTGGCACTCGTCGAGGCAGCCGGGCGTCAGGACGACGACGAAGTCGGTCGCACGCGCGATGCGCCGCAGCAGCTGCTCGTCGAACCGACCGGCCCCCAGCTCACGCACGTCGAGGAAGACGTGCAGCCTGCGATCCTCGAGCTCGCGACGGATCAGCTGCGCCAGCTCCGAGGCGTGCTTGCGGCGATAGGATGAAGACGTCGTAGGGCGGCGTGAAGCCGAGCAGCCGCCAGGGCAAGCCCGCCGCGCCTCGCCAGGGCATCCTGCGGGACCTTGTGACCGTCACCAGTGTGGCTGTCAAGCTTGCAGGCATTGCCGCTCCAGACGCCGCGATCCGCCGGCTCACCCGCGCGCGCTCGACTCGTTACATTGAGTCCAATATATTGATCCCGATGCATACCGCAGGCGACGCAGACCGCATGGCACACGACGGGAACACGCACGCGCACCTCCGGCGCCTCGCGCCGGAGCGCGCGCTGGCCGCGGACGATCTCGGAGACTTCACGGCGGGATGGCGGCTGCTCCCCATGTCGGTGGCGGCGATCGGCATCGGCGCGCTGAGCGCGGTCGTCGCCCTCGTCCTGCTCAAGCTGATCGGTCTGTTCACGAACCTCTTCTTCTTCGGACGCTGGGACACCGCCATGGTCTCCCCCGCAGGCAACCACCTGGGACTGCTGGTGGTGGCCGTCCCCGTCGCCGGCGCGCTGATCGTCGGGCTCATGGCGCGCTACGGGTCGGAGCGCATCCGGGGCCATGGCATCCCGGAAGCGATCGAGTCGATCCTCATCAACGGCAGTCGCATCGAGCCCCGCGTCGCGCTGCTGAAGCCGCTGTCGGCGGCGATCTCGATCGGGAGCGGCGGGCCCTTCGGCGCCGAGGGACCGATCATCATGACCGGCGGCGCCTTCGGGTCGATGATCGCGCAGCTCCTCGAGCTGACGAGCGCCGAGCGCAAGACGCTGCTGGTCGCGGGCGCGGCGGCCGGCATGTCCGCGACGTTCGCGGCGCCGCTCGCCGCCGTGCTGCTCGCGGTGGAGCTGCTGCTCTTCGAGTGGAAGCCGCGCAGCATGATTCCCGTCGCGCTGGCCAGCGCCACGGCGGCGGCGGCGCGCCGGTACCTGATCGGCCTCGGGCCGCTCTTCCCCGTGCCTCCGCATCCGATCTTCATCGGTCCGGCCGGGCTGGCGGGCTGCGCCGCCGCCGGCCTGCTGGCGGGGGCGCTGTCGGGCGGCCTCACCGTCGCGGTCTACGCCGCCGAGGACGCCTTCAAGCGCCTCCCCATCCACTGGATGTGGTGGCCGGCGCTCGGCGGGGTCGTCATCGGTCTCGGCGGTCTCGTCTTCCCGGAAGCGCTCGGTGTGGGCTACGACACCATCGCGGCGCTCCTCCAGGGCGACGTCCCGCGGCGGATGATCCTCGGCGTGCTCGTCGTGAAGTCCATCATCTGGAGCGTGTCGCTCGGCTCGGGAACCTCGGGCGGCGTCCTCGCACCGCTCCTCATGATGGGCGGCGCGCTCGGCGGCGCGGAGGCGATGGTGTTTCCGGACCTCGGGGTCGGGTTCTGGCCGCTCGTGAGCATGGGCGCGATCCTCGGCGGCACGATGCGGTCGCCGTTCACCGGGATCGTGTTCGCGCTCGAGCTCACGCACGACGTGAACATGCTCCTGCCGCTCCTCGTCGCCGTGACGCTCGCCCACGCGTTCACGGTCCTGACGCTGCGGCGCTCGATCCTGACCGAGAAGGTCAGTCGCCGCGGCTTCCATCTCTCGCGCGAGTACGCGATCGATCCGCTGGAGATCCTCTTCGTGCGCGAGGTGGTGCGCACCGGCATCGCCACCCTGGCGCTGGACACGCCGGCGAGCGCCCTCGCCGAGACGCTCCGCCGCGACGGCCCGAAGCATCGCCAGCTCCTCTACCCCGTGGTCGACGACGCCAATCGCCTGGTCGGGGTGGTGAGCCGGAACGATCTGGAAGCGCTGGTCGCGGACCGGGGGACACGCACGCTCGACCGGGCCCTGGCGCAGGCGGTGCGGCGGCACCCCACGGTCGCGTACCCCGACGAGCCGTTGCGCGCGGTCGTCCACCGCATGGCGGAGAGCGGCCTGACCCGATTCCCCGTCGTCGAGCGCGGCTCGAACCGGCTGCTCGGCATGGTGGGACTCTTCGACCTCCTGGCGGGGCGGCGGCGCGTGCTCGAAGCGGAGCGACGTCGCGAGCGCGTGCTGCCGCGCAGGCGCCGGCGGCGCGTATCGGAGGTCGAGCCCGTGCGGGCCACCGGATCGACCTGAGCAACCGGGTCGCGGGGGTTTGTCCTCGCGACGCCCCCGGGATAGTCGAGCCGGAGGTGACCACGCGACGGACCATCGATCTGCGCGGCATCGCGTGCCCGCTCTCGTGGGCGAAGGCGCGGGTCATGCTCGAGACGTTCAGCCGCGGCGACGAGGTCGATCTGCTCGTCGACGACCCGCGTGGCGCCCGTGACATCCCGCGGGCGGCGGAAGCGACGGGCCACCACGTCGGCGGCGTGACCGCGGACGGTGGCTGCTGGCGCATCACGATCGAGGTTTGACAGACCCCGCCCTGCTGGGCTTTTGCTGAACTCATGCCGGCACGCGCAATCGGATCGGCGACGGTGAGCTTCGGGTTGGTGTCCATTCCTGTACGCCTGTACGTCGCCACGCACTCCGAGCAACCGTCCTTCAACATGATTCACGAGGTCTGCAGGTCTCGCATCAAGCAGCAGACGTGGTGTCCGCGCTGCGAGCGCGTCGTCGAGCGCAGCGAGCTGGTGAAGGGTCGCGAGGTCGCGAAGGACCAGTACGTGCTCTTCACCGACGAGGAGCTGAAGGCGCTGGAAGCCGCTGCGAGCCAGTCGCTCGACATCCAGGAGTTCGTCCCGCTCGCCGACGTCGATCCCGTCTACTTCCAGGACACGCACTACCTGGGACCCGACTCCGGCGGCGAGAAGGCCTACCAGCTCCTGGCGGAGGCGATGCGCGACACCGGGATGGTGGCGCTCGCGCAGCACGTGGCACGCGGCAAGGAGCGGCTGGTGCTGATCCGGCCGTTCGCGGACGGGCTGTCGCTGCACACGCTCTACTACGCGGACGAGGTGCGCGCGTTCGAGGACATCGATCGCGGGCCGAAGGCAGCCGTCAAACCCGCGGAGACCACCCTCGCGCGGAAGCTCATCGAGCAGCTCGCCGCCGACCGGTTCGCGCCCGAGCAGTACCACGATCACTGGCGCGAGCGGCTGCAGGAGGCGGTCGACCGCAAGGTCGCGGGCGAGGAGGTGGCAATACCGGAAGCACCGGCCACCCGCGCCAAGGTGATCGACCTCATGGACGCGCTGAAGCAGAGCCTCGCCCGCGAGTCGAGCCGCGCGGCGCCGCGCCCCGTGCCCACCGAGGACACGCGACGCAGCGCCGCGGGCGGCGCGCCGCGCGCGGCGCGAGCAAGCGGCGGCAAGAAGAAGTAGCGTGCCGGGGCGGGGACGGGCGGAGGCAGAGTCGTCATTCGACACCGCGCAGGCCGCGCGCATCGTCGGCCTGCCGCCCGGCAGACTTCGCCAGTGCGTCCGCGCGGGCCTCGTCGCGCCGCACCGCGACGGGCGAGGCCGGCTGCGCTTCGACTTCCTGGATCTGGTGCTGCTGCGCACCACGCGCGCGTTGCTGGAGCAGCACGTGCCGCTGCGCCGCATCGGCAACGCGTTGCGTTCGTTGCGCCGGCAGCTCGGCGAGCGGCCCCTCACGCGACTCAGCGTGTTCCGCGAGGGGAACCGCGTGATCGCGTGGGACGGCAGGCGGCGCTGGAACCCGGAGTCGGGTCAGCTGCTCTTCAACTTCGACGCCGAGCGTCTCGGTGCGGCGCGTCCCGGCCGCCTGGCGAAGCTGCGCGAGCCGATGCGAACCGAGCTGCCCCAGCTGAGCGCGGACGAGTGGAGCGATCTCGCCATGGAGATCGAGGCGCGCTCACCGCTCGAGGCGCGCGCCGCCTACCATCACGCCCTCGACCTCGAGCCCGACCACGTGGTGGCGCGCATCAACCTCGGACGGCTCCTGCACGCCGACGGCAACCTCGTCGGGGCCGAAGCGCACTTCCGCGAGGCGGTGCGCCACGAGCCCGACTGCGGGCTCGCCTGGTACGACCTGGGCGTCGTGCTCGAGGATGCCGAGCGCGCCGACGAGGCGCTGCCGTGCTACGAGGCCGCGGTGCGCACCGATGCCGACCTCGCCGACGCCCACTGGAACCTGAGCCTGCTCTACGAGCGCTCCGGCCGGCGGCGCGAGGCGATCCGTCACCTGGCGATCTACCGCCGTCTCTCACGCGAGCATCCGTGAGCGCCGAATTCCTCGTCGGCACGTCGGGCTTCAGCTATCCGGCCTGGCGCGGCGTCTTCTATCCGGAGAAGCACCCGGCAAGCGGCATGCTGTCGTTCTACGCGGGGGTGTTCGGGGCGGTGGAGATCAACAACACCTTCTATCGCATGCCCGCGCCGGCGCTGCTCACCGGGTGGATCCAGCAGACGCCGCCGGGATTCCGCTTCGCGCTCAAGGCGCCGCAGCAGATCACGCACCGGCTCCGCCTGAAGAACGCCGCCGAGCCGGCACTCGAGTTCATCCGGCGCAGCGAGGCCCTCGGGACCGCCCGTGGCCCCCTCCTCTTCCAGCTCCCCCCGAACCTGAAGGCCGACCTCACCCGGCTCGGCGACTTCCTGGCGGCGCTTCCGGGCGGCATCGAGCCGGCCTTCGAGTTCCGCCACGCCTCCTGGTTCCACGACGACACCTGGGCACTGCTGCGCGCGCACGGCGCGGCGCTGTGCATCGCGCAGACCGACGACCTCGACACGCCGCTCGTGGCGACCGCGCCGTTCGGCTACGCGCGGCTGCGGCGCGAGGAGTACTCCGCCGGCGACCTGGCGGCGTGGGCGCAACGACTGCGTGCGGTCGACGGCTGGGAGCGCGTCTACGTCTTCCTCAAGCACGACGAAGCGGGTCGCGCGCCCGAGCTCGCGCGCGCGTTCCTCGACGCGCTCGCCTGAGCGGCGGCTCAGCGCAGTCGCGCGGCCATCGCCGTGCGGGCGGCGGCCTGGTGGAACGCCAGGGCTTCGGGCGGATGGCGATGCTCCGGCGCCAGGACGCACGCGATCCGTGCGTGGCACCCCGCGTCGCAGCCGTCCCCCGCTCCGGAGAGCCGGTGCGCAGCGCATCCCGCCACGTCCCAGCCGCGGGGCCCGATCGCGCCCGCCGGGCATGCCGTCATGCACGGCCGCGTCACGCAGCGCGGACACGGGTCGAATCCATCGGCGGGTCGCGGCGCCGGCAGCGCGAACGGAAGGAGGAGCGCCGCGCGCAACGCCATCCAGGGCCCGAACTCCGGATGCACGAGCACGCCGAGCAGGCTCCGGCTGCCGAGCCCGGCACACTCGGCCAGGTGCGCGAACGACAGCGCGAGGGGCGCGTCCTCGAACGGGAAGGAGACCCGCGGCGGGCCGCCGAGATCGAGACCCGGCGCGCCGACGGCCTCCAGCACGACCGAGCGCGTGAAGGCATCCAGCGGATCCGGCGGCGCGGCGGCGAGCGGCTCGCCTCCGCGATGACGCCGGAAGGCCTCCCAGAACGCCGCTCCGCCATTGCCGATCACGACCACCGTGCGGGCGTCCGGGACACGCGTTCCGACCGCGCAGCGCGCCGGCACGGCGGCGTCGTAGCGCGCCACGTCGGTCGTCCCGATCAGATTGAGCCCCTGCGGCGCGAGCCGTTCCCGCAGCTGCGTGAGAAGGACCGTCATGCCTTGACAAGCTCCGCTCCCCTAGCCTACGTAGTCCGGTCAGCCCCCACCACCCTTTAAGAGGAGGATTTTCAGAATGACCCCCCAGGAAATTTTCGATGCGATGCCCGGCCAGCTCGACGAGAACGCCGCGAAGAACATGAACGCCACGATCCAGTTCAACCTGAGCGGCGATAACGGCGGACAGTGGTACGTCACCATCAAGGACGGCAAGGCCGAGGTCAGCAAGGGCACGGCGCCGTCGGCCAACATGACGATGTCGATGGCGGCCAACGACTACGTCGACATGACCACGGGCAAGCTGAACGGCCAGATGGCCTTCATGAGCGGCAAGCTCAAGATCTCCGGCGACATGGGTCTCGCCATGAAGATGCAGACCCTGTTCCGTCGCCCCGCCTGACGGCGTCCCGACGACTCACGAATCGTCGAGCATGGCCGGATGGACCCCCCGGGTTCATCCGGCCTTTCTTTTACCGGCGCGGTAGTCGGTGCAGGACCGTGCCCAGCCCGAGCAACGCGCTGCCCGCGATGAGCCCGATCAGCAGCCCGCCGACGACGAAGGCGATCAACCCGTAGTGCCAGGCCGCTGCGCGGTAGTAGTCCACCTCGAAGAGCGGGTGCTCGGGATGCCGCGCGTACGCCGCGGCGGCGTCGGTGAACGCGGTGTCCCTGGTGAGGTGCCATCCGGCCACCGCCGCGGTGGTGAGGCCGAGCACCAGCACGACGGTGCCGAGGCCGCGGAGCCAGCGGCTCACGACGCACGCCCCGCGGCCGAGGCGCGCGCCGGCAGCGCGAGGCGAAAGGCCGCGAGCCGCTGGCGGCGGCGCGCGTCGTAGCCCTTCCACTTGCTCGCCGGCACGGCGTCGTGTGCGACGCGCTGGAAGCCCTGGCGCTCGAAGAACTGCTGCGCGCGCTCGTCGAGCGTACAGGCGAAGACGTACTCGAGGCCGAGCGCCTCCGCGTCGTGGACCATGCGTTCCACCAGCCGGTCGCCGAGGCCCTCCCCCTTGAACCGGTTGATGGTGTAGAGCCCGGCGATCTCGCCCGCGCGCTCCGCGGCGTACGGAGCCGTCAGCAGACCGGCCACCCCGGCGAGATGGCGACCGCAGACCGTCACCCCGAACCCGACGCCGAGCAGCTCCGCCACCTCGTCGGACGAGCGCAGCTTGAGCACGCCCTCGCGCTGTCCGCGTTCGAGGAGGCGCTCCGCCTGCTCGAACTCGTCCAGCGAGAGCGGCCCGACCCGCGTGTAGTCGCCCTCCGTGAAGAGCGTGCCCGATCCGGCGTAGCTGAACAGCTCGTCTGCGACACCGTCGGGAGGGCAGAGGTTCACCTGCTCGACGCCGGCCTCGAGTCCCTGGCGCACGACCATCAGCAACGCGCGGCGGTCTCCGAGACCGCTCCATTCCGCCTGGCCTTGCTGGAGGACCGTCTCGAGCACGTTCTCGTCGACGAAGGACAGACGGACGCCGGCGGCGTCGAGACCCCCGCGCGGATCGACCAGCACCACCTTGGGCACGCCGAGCGCCATCGCGAGCTCCATCGGATGGCGCGGGAACATCGCGAAGCCACCCACGGCCAGCACGCAGAGCCCGTTCTCGCGCAGCCGCGACCAGAGCGCGCTCTTCAGGCTGCCACCGTGCTGCGGCAGGTCGAGGTCGCCGAGCGAGACGCGCAGCAACGGCGACGCGACCCGCCGGCGGCGCGCCCGTCGCTTCTTGCGGCGCGCCTTGCTGGCCGTGCTCGGCGCGCGGCCGAGCGCGGCCAGCAGCCTGCGCTCGGAGTGCGCCACGACGTGGGGCCACCACACCACCACCGGCGTGTCGTTGCGTACGAGCGCCCAGACGGCGGCGGCGATCGACTTGAGGGGCACCCGCGCCGCGACCGCGGCGGGCGCGACGGCGATCAGCACGCTGCGCCCGCGAAACTCCTCGAGGTAGAATTCCTTCTCCCCGTACGGCTTGGCGCCGCGTCGCCTCCCGCGCAGCTTCCCCATTCGCTCCGCGCCCCCTTAGCACACGCGTCCGCGGCGGCAAGCGTTTGCCGCACCCGGACGGGCACGATAGGTCCGGCGCGTGCCACGCGCCGCCGGTGTCCTCCTGCCGCTGCTGCTCGCGCTCGCCACGCACGCCGACGCGCGGACCGGCGCGGTCGCGGCCGAGCATCGCCTCGCCGCCGAGGCCGGCGCGGAGGTCCTGCGGCGCGGCGGCAGCGCGGCCGACGCCGCGATCGCCGCCGCCGCCGCGGGCTGTGTCGTGCATCCGTCGTCGTGCGGCATCGGCGGGGGCGGGTTCGCGCTGATCCGCCTCGCGAGCGGCGAGGCGTATGCGCTCGATTTCCGCGAGCGCGCGCCCGGCGCGGCCACGCCCGACCGCTTCTTCGACCAGGGACAGCCGCGCCCCGAGCGCCTGCGGCGCGGCGGCCTCGCCGTCGCCGTACCGGGTGAGGTCGCGGGCTGGGAAACGCTGCACGCCGCCTTCGGGACGCTGCCGCTCGCCGACGTGCTGGCGCCAGCCATCCGGCTCGCGCGCGAGGGCTTCGCGCTCGACGACTCACCGCATCTCCGGTCGCAGGTCGAGAAGCAGCGCGAGCTGCTCGCCGCCGATCCCGGTCTGCGCGCCATCTTCCTCACCAAGGACGGCCAGCCTCCGGCGCCGGGCTTCCGCATCGTGCAGCGCGACCTCGCCCGGACGCTGGAGACGATCGCCACGCACGGCTGGAACGCCTTCTATCGCGGACCGGTGGCCGATGCCCTGGTCGCCGCGGTGCGCGCGCACGGTGGCGTGCTCGACGCGGCCGACCTGACGGCCTACCAACCGCAGTGGCGTACGCCGCTGCGCGGATCCACGCACGGGCGCGCGCTGATCACCTTCCCGCCGCCGGGATCGGGAGGGATCGTGCTGGAGGCGCTCGGCATTCTCGAGCGCGAGGATCCGCGGACGGCGGACCCCGAGTCGGCACGCTGGCTGCGGCCTCTCGCCGGTGCAATGGCGCAGGCGTTCACCGACCGCGCGCGGTTCTACGGCGATCCCGCCTTCACGCCGGTGCCGGTCGACATGCTGCTCGCGCCGCCGCGTCTCGCGCGCATCGCCGCCGCGCTGCGCGCCGGTCGCTGCTCGCCCGTGGACACGGATGCGGCGGCCGACCGCGGCACCGGGAACGTGTCGGTGGTCGACGGCGAGGGCGACGCCGTCGTCCTGACCACGACGATCAACTATCCCTTCGGCGCCGGATTCATGGCGCCGCGCACCGGCATCATCCTGAACGACGAGATGGACGACTTCGCGCTCGCCGCGGGTGTGCCCAACGTGTACGGGCTCGTCGGGGAGGCGCCGAACGCCGTGGCCCCGGGGAAGCGCCCGCAGTCGAGCATGTCGCCGACCATCGTCGTCGACGGGGCGCGGCCCGAGCTGGCCGCGGGCGCCTCCGGCGGCCCGCTCATCATCTCCGGCGTGCTCCAGGTGCTCCTCCACGTCGTCGCGTTCGGTCGCGACCTCGATGCGGCGGTCGCCGCGCCACGCATCCACGACCAGGGAGTGCCACCCGTGCTGCTGGTCGAGCCCGCCGTTCCGGACGCCGCACGCCAGGCGCTCGCGCGCTGGTGCCACCCGGTGCACGTCATGCCCAACCTCGGTGCCGTGTCGGCCGCTGGCATCGGCCGCGACGGCACGCTGCGCGCGGCGGGCGATCCGCGCAAGGACGGCGGCGCGGTGATCGTGCGCTGACCCGCCGCGGTCAGGTGCGTGACTGGTCGCGCCCGCGCGCCTGCACCCCCGCGCGCCGCGCCGCGATCCCCTCGGGCGTCAGCGTCCGGGCGTGCGCGCGGTTGGCGCGCGCCTCGACGCGCATCCCGTCGGCGAAACTCGTCGCGAAGCCGTCGTCGATCACCCGTTTGTACGCGCGCACCACGTCCTGCGGACACGAGCGGATGTCACGCGCGAGCGCGTGACACGCCGCGAGCAGCTCGTCGGGCGGCACCACCCGGTTCACCAGTCCCCACTCGGCCGCTTGCTCCGCCGCGAGGTAGTTTCCCGAGAACGACAGCTCCTTGGCCCGGTAGATGCCGACGACGCGCGACAGCCGCTGGCTGAGGCCCCAGCCCGGCAGGATGCCGACCCGCGCGTGCGTGTCGGCGAAGCGCGCTGCCGTGGACGCGATCAGCACGTCGCAGCCGAGCGCCAGCTCGAAGCCGCCGGTGATCGCGAAGCCGTTGATCGCGCCGATGATCGGCAGCGGACACGCGGCCATGGTGTCGAGCAGGCTCTCGTCCTCGCCGCTGACGGCGCCGACGATCCCCGCCGTGCCGGACGACTCGCCGCCCAGCTCCTTCAGGTCGAGACCGGCGCAGAAGGCGCGCCCGGCGCCGGTCAGGATGAGCACGTCGACCTCGCCGGACCGCGGCAGCTCGACGAGCGCCTGGCAGAGCAGCTTCCGCAGCTCGCGGGACAGCGCGTTCAGCGCCTCGGGGCGGTTCAGCGTGAGCGTGGCCACGCCGTCGGCACGCTCGACGAGCAGGACGGGATTCGCCATCCGTGGCTGGTACCACGGAGGCGACGTGCCCGGCCAGGATGCCCCGCGACGTCAGGCCCGCGCGGATTCGCGGTCCTCGTCCACCGCCGGGCCGACGTAGGAAGCGGCCGGGCGGATGAGCCGGTTGTCGCGCACCTGCTCCAGGAGGTGGGCCGTCCAGCCGACCGTGCGCGCGACGGCGAACGTCGGCGTGAACAGCTCGCGCGGGATGCCTGCGCCCTCGAGAGCGACCGCCGACCAGAACTCCACGTTCGTCGCCAGCACGCGGTCGGGCTTGGCCGCGCGCAACTGCGCCAGCGCCTCGCGCTCGACCGCACGCGCGAGCCCGGCCCGCGGCGCGCCGATCTCGTCGGCCGTCGCGCGCAGGCACGCGGCGCGCGGATCCTCGGTGCGATAGACCCGGTGGCCGAAGCCCATGATGCGCCGCCCGTCGGCGATCGCGCCCGCGATCCAGGCGCCGGCGCGCTCGACGGTGCCGATCTCGTCGAGCATGTCGAGCACCAGCGACGGCGCGCCGCCGTGCAGCGGACCGGAGAGCGCGCCCGCGGCGCCCACCAGGGCCGCGGCCGCGTCCGCGCCGGTGGACGCGATCACGCGCGCGGTGAAGGTGGACGCGTTCATCCCGTGCTCGGCCGTCAGGATCAGGTAGCGCTCGGCCGCCATCACCTGCGCCGCGGTGGGCCGCCGGCCCTGCAGCATCCACAGGTAGTTCGCGACGTGACCCAGCGCGGGATCCGGTGCGACGGGCTCGAGGCCCCGTCCGAGCCGCCACAGCGCGGCGACCAGCGACGGGACGACGCTGGCGAGACGCACCGCTTCGTCCTCGATGACCGAGGCGTCGCGCTCGTACCAGGGCACGAGTCCCCACGCGGCGCCCGTCGCCGCCAGCGCGCTCTCGAGCTTCGACATCATCCCGCCTCCGGCGACGGCGAGCGCACGCAACGTCGATGTGGCGAGCGGCAGGTCGCGCAGCGTCGCGACCCGGCGCGCGAACTCGGCGTCCGGGGGCAGCGCACCCGTCAGCAGGAGGTGCCAGACGTCCTCGAACGCGCGCGTGCGCGCGAGCTGCACGGCGTCGTGCCCGACGTAGACCAGGCGGCCGCCCGTGGCGTCGATGTGCGAGATCCTGGTCTCGGCGACGGTGATGTTCTCGAGCCCCCTGGCGGTGCCGGGCGCCCACGGGTCGACGCGCCGCAGGCTGGCGGCGCGCACCAGCTGTCGCAACGACACGGTGCCGACCAGCGCGCCCGCGGCGCACACCGGAAGATGGCGGACGTTGCGCTCCAGCATGCGCTCGAGCGCGGCCGTGATCTCGCTCTCCGGCGCCAGGGTGACGGGATCGGGCGTCATCCAGGCCGCGACGGCCGTCGTGGCGGGCGCCGCGCCGGCGGCCGCGGCGCGGGTCAGGTCGCGCTCCGTCAGGATGCCGACGACGGCGGCGTCGCGGAGGATGACGGCCGAGCTGACGTCCCTGCGGCGCATGGCGTCGGCGGCCGTCGCCAGGGTGTCCGTGGGAGCCGCGGTCAGCGGCGCCGGGGTCATGAGATCGCGCAGGTGCAGGTCCATGGATAGTCGTCCTCCGTCTGGACTGATATTGATGAGTCGCGTAGCTTGATCAAGATTGAGATGAGATCAATGTCAGTGGAGCGCGGCCTGATCGGGACCCGCGAAGCCGCCGAGATCCTCGGCGTGAAGCCCGCGAGCCTGTACGCGTACGTGAGCCGGGGGCTCCTCGCCCGCCACCGCCTGCCCGGCGAGCGCGGGAGCTGGTTCGAGCCTGCCGCCGTCGATCGCCTCGCGTCGCGCTCGCGCGGTGCGGCGGGCGCGGCCGCGCGCACGCGTCGCGAGCTGCGCATCGAGTCGGCCGTGACGACGATCGAGCCCGACGGCCATCACTACCGCGGCCGCCCGGCGCTCGCCCTCGCGCGCACCGCGCACTTCGAGCGCGTCGCCGAGCTGCTGTGGACGGGCACGCTACCCGCCTCCCAGCCGCGCTGGACCGGGGATCCCGCGCATCGCGCGCTCGGTCGCGCCGTGCAGCGCGTCCTCCCGCGCCGCGTGCTGCCCTTCGACCGCCTGCGGCTGGTGACCGCCGCGCTGGCCAGCGCCGATCCGTTCCGCCACGACCTGCGGCCGGAAGCGGTCACGCGCGCCACGCGCGGTCTCCTGGTGACGCTGGTCGACACCTTGCCGGCCCGCCGCCCTCCGGCCGCGCATCCGCGCCTCGCCGCCCGTCTCTGGGACCGGCTCTCGACGCGGCCGCCCTCCTCCGCGGCGATCGAGCCTGGTCGACGCCGCGCTCGTCCTCCTCGCCGATCACGAGCTCGCGGGCTCGACGCTCGCGGTGCGCATCGCCGCCGCGTACCGCGCCGACCCGTACGGCGCGGTCGGGGCGGGGTTCGGCGTCCTCGGCGGCGCGCTGCACGGCGCCGCGTCGCTCGCCGCCGAGGCGCTGCTCGCCGAGGTCGCGGGCACCGGCGACCCGACGGCCGTGATCGAGCACGTGCTCCGGCGCGGCGAGCGCCTGCCGGGGCTCGGCCACCCGCTGTACCGCGACGGCGATCCGCGTGCGACGGTCCTGCTCGACCTGCTGCGCCGCGCGGCGCCGCGGTCACCGCGGCTGCGCGCGGTCGAGAGCTTGCTGGCCGCCACCCGGGCGCGGCGGTTCCCGGAGCCGAACGTCGATCTCGCCGTCGCGGCGATGGCGCACGTCCTCGAGCTGCCGCGCGGGACCGGCGAGCTGATCTTCGCCCTCGCGCGCATCGCCGGCTGGGTGGCCCATGCGCTCGAGGAGTACGAGCACCCGTCGCCGCTCCGCCTCCGCGCCGTCTACACCGGCGTGCGAGCGACGTCCTAGAACAGCTCGCCCACGCGGATCGTCTGCTCGCGGCCCGCGCCGATCGAGACCAGCGCGATCGGCGCCTCGACCAGCGCCGACAGCTTGTCGATGTAGCGCCGTGCCGCCAGCGGGAGCTCGTCGAGCGTGCGGGCCTCGCTCAGGTCCTCCTGCCAGCCCGGCATCTCCTCGTAGATCGGCGTCGCGCGCGCCCAGCCGCTGCTGGGTGGTCGGCGGGAGGTCCACGCGGCGTCCGTCGATCTCGTACGCGATGCAGACCTTGATGGGATCGATGCCGGTGAGCACGTCGAGCTTCGTGAGCGCCAGGGCGTCGAGACCAGACAGCGCGACCGCGTGGCGCACGACGACGGCGTCGAACCAGCCGCAGCGCCGCGGCCGGCCGGTGGTGGCTCCGTACTCGTCGCCGTCGGCGCGCAGGCGGTCGCCCAGCGCGTCGCGCAGCTCGGTGGGGAACGGGCCGCCCCCGACGCGGGTCGTGTAGGCCTTGGCGATGCCGATGATGCGGCCCAGCATCCGCGGTGGCAGCCCCGCTCCGGCCGCGGCCGCGCCCGGGCACGCAGCTCGACGAGGTGACGAACGGATACGTGCCGTGATCGATGTCGAGGAGCGCGCCCTGGGCGCCCTCGAGCAGCACCCGCGCGCCGCGCGCCACGGCGGCGCGGACCTCGGCGCCCGGTGTCGGCGACGAACGGCGCGAGCTGCATCCCGGAAGCCGCGATACTCGGTCAGGATGTCGTCGATGGCGAGCGGCGGCTCGCCGAGCAGCGCCTCCAGGTAGCCGTTCTTCTCGCGCAGGTTGCGCGCCAGGGCTTCGGCGAAGCCCTCCTCGTCGAAGAGATCGCCCACGCGGATGCCCGTGCGCGCCATCTTGTCCTCGTACGCCGGGCCGATGCCGCGGCCGGTGGTGCCGATGGCGCCCGCCTCGCGCAGCCGCTCGCGGGCGTGGTCGATGGCGCGGTGGTACGGCATGATCAGGTGCGCCTGCTCGCTGACGCGCAGCCAGCGGTCCTCGGCGAGATAGCCACGCGCGCGCAAGCGCGGTGATCTCGCGGACGAGCACCTGCGGGTCGATCACCATGCCGGCGCCGAGCACGCACACCTTGCCCGGGTGCAGCACGCCGGACGGGATCAGGTTCAGGACGGTCTTCTCGCCGTTCACCACCATCGTGTGGCCGGCATTGTTGCCGCCGTGGTAGCGCACGACCATGTCGGCGCGCGCGGCGAGCAGGTCGACGACCTTGCCCTTGCCCTCGTCGCCCCACTGGGTCCCGATGATCGCGGTGGCTGCCATGCTCGATCAGAGACGCAGCAGCTCCGCAGAGACGATCTGCGGCAGCGTGCGGACCTTCGCGAGGACGTCGGCGGGCACCGGGTCGTCGACGTGGAAGAGCGACAGCGCCCGGCCGCCGACGCGCTCGCGGCCCAGCTCGAGCCCGGCGATGTTGATCTGGCTCTCCCCCAGCAACGTGCCAACCCGCCCGACCACGCCGGGCACGTCGCGATTGTGCAGCATGAGAATGTGGCCCTCCGGTACGGCCTCCATGCGGAAGTCGTCGATGCGCGTCAGGCGCAGGATGCCGGCGCCGAAGACGGCGCCCTGCACGCACGTCGTGCCCGTCGCGCGCTTCACCTCGACGCTGATCGCGTTGGCGTAGTCGCTGCTGGCCGGGGCGTGGGCTTCCATCACCCGGATGCCACGGTCGCGCGCGATGATGGGCGCGTTCACGTAGTTGACGCTGTAGCGGACGTCGTGGTCGATGAGCCGGTCGAGCAGCCCGCGCAGCACGGCGGTGGAGAGCGCCTTGAGCTCGCGCTCCGCCACCTCGCCGGTGGCCTGCACGGAGATCTCCTCCGGGGCGCCCGGTGCGAGCTGCGCCGCGAGCGCGCCGAGCTTCTCCGCCAGCGTGAGATACGGGCGCAGGACCTGCAGCACCTCGGGCGACAGCGAGGGGGCGTTCACCGCGTTGTGGATCGTTCCCCGGGTGAGGAACTCCGCCACCTGCTGCGCGATCGCGATCGCCACGTTGACCTGCGCCTCGGCGGTGGAGGCGCCGAGGTGCGGGGTCGCGATCACGTGATCGAGCGCGCGGAGCGGGTGATCCGCCGGCGGCGGCTCCTGCTCGAAGACGTCGAGCGCGGCGCCCGCGACCTGTCCCTGCGTGATGGCCTCCGCGAGCGCCGCCTCGTCGACGATGCCGCCGCGGGCGCAGTTGATGATGCGCACGCCGCGCTTCATGCGCGCGATCGAGTCGCGGCCGATGAGGCCGCGCGTCTCCGCCGTGAGCGGCGTGTGGATGGTGACGAAGTCGGCGCGCGGGAAGAGCGCGTCCAGCGACACCAGCTCGACGCGCAGCCGCGCGGCCGCCTCGGGCGTCACGAAGGGGTCGTACGCGATCACCTTCATGCGCAGCCCGACCGCGCGCTCGGCCACGATGGTGCCGATGTTGCCGAGCCCGATGATGCCGAGCACCTTGTTGCAGACCTCGGTGCCGATCCACGTGCTGCGCGGCCACTCGCCCGCGCGCACCGCCGCGGCCGCCTGCGGGATGTTCCGCGCCAGCGCGAGGAGCATGGCGATGGCGTGCTCGGCCGTGGTGACGTTGCTGCCGCCGGGCGTGTTCATCACCACGATGCCGCGCGTCGTGGCCGCGTCGACGTCGATGTTGTCGACCCCGATGCCGGCCCGCCCGATGACGCGCAGCCGGTCGGCTCGCGCGATGACGTCTGCGGTGACCTTGGTGGCGCTGCGGACGACCAGCGCGTCGTACCCGCCGATCACCTCGCGCAGCTCCGCCGGGCTCAACCCGGGCCTGGCGTCGACCTCGAGGTCGGGCTGCTCGCGCAGGCGGGCGAGTCCCTCGGGACCGAGCGAGTCGCTCAGCAGGACGCGATAGGCCACGACGGCGTCCTCAGCACGCGGGCGCGCCGGGATGGTGCACGGCCAGCACCTCGAGAGGCGTGGGTGCGGGGGCCAGGAGATCCGACGTGATCACGGCTGTCGATGCGACCTGTCTTCCCGCGAGCAGTCGCGGGTGGACTTCACCGGAGGCCCGGGCCCAGGCGTTCGGCCCGCCGGTCGCTCAGCACTCCCCCGTGGTCGATTCCACGCGAACGCCAGTCGTGCGACGAGTTGAGGCCCTCGTCTATCCGCCCGCTCCGCGCATTGTCAAGGCAGGGCACCAGGCGCGCGCCGGATTCGTCGCGATTTGCGGGCCTGCTCCGCGCACACTACACCTGCGAGAGGTCGTGAACGAGGAGACACACACGGCCCGGTCCCGATCGCGGCGAGGGCGGCAAGTATCTCATCCTGCCGCCCGGCTACGACGGTCCCCTCCCCCAGGGCGGCTTCTACGTCTCCCCGGCCAGGACGACCCGCGTCCTGCTGCTCGGACGCATGTTCATGGAGAACGACGATCCGGCGCCGGCCGTCGAGCTGATCCGGAAGTTCACGAAGATCTATCCGTATGCCGCCGGCGGCGTCGGGACGAGCGTCGCCGAGTTCCTCGATGGGAAGGCCCGGCTCGGCCAGGTCAGCGCACCGCCCGGAGACCGTGTTCCACGAGGGGAGCGGCATGGTGATGAACACCATTCCGCCGAACGACTTCAGCTTCTACGAGATGCTCGACGAGGTCGTGCAACGCGAGCCGGCCACCGCGCTCGACCCCGAGCTGATGGGACCGCTCGCCGCCATCGGCATCGTGAAGGGCAAACCGTTTGCTCCCGATGCGCGGATGAAGAAGATCCTCACCGAGGCGCTCGCCGTGGCCAATGCCACCTCGCGCAGCCTGTTCGTCAACCCGCGCGCGGCCGACTGGTACTACTACCCCGGCTCGGCCTGGATGAATCCGCTCTTCATCAGCGGCTACCAGTTCGAGACGCCCATCCCGATGATCACCGCCGAGGGGGTCAAGCCCTTCCCGCCCACCGGCTATCGCACCCTCGACGCGCGGTCGGCATTCTTCTACGGCATCACCGGGATCACACCGGCCATGAGCATGCGCCTGCCCGGGATCGGCTCGCAGTATCTCTTCGCCACCATGGACGCGAACAAGGCGTACTTCGACGGCGCCAAGACGTACAAGGTGACGCTGCCGAAGGGGATCCCGGAGGCGAAGTTCTGGTCCTTCACGCTCTACGACAACCAGACCCGGTCGATGCTGGACACGCCGCAGCGCTACCCGCGCGCCGGCAGCCAGGGCTATCCGTCACCGGCCGCCGAGCCCGATGCCGACGGGTCCGTCACGATCTACTTCGCTCCGGCCCAGCCCGCGGGCGCGAGCGAGATCCAGCCGGTTGAGTGAGCCGAGCCGTGCCCCAGGTGAAACCCGCGCACGCCATGCCCCCGCGGCTCGTGCTGATCGGTCCGCCCGGATCCGGCAAGAGCACGGTGACGCCCCGGCTGCTGGAACGGTTCGGGCTGGCGCGCATCGCGACCGGCGAGCGGCTGCGGGCCGAGATGACGAGTGGCAGCGCGCTCGGTCGCGCGGCTGCCGCGTTCGTCGAGCGTGGCGCCCTGGTGCCGGACGGGCTGATGGACGGCCTGCTGCGGAGCATCCTCGACGCGGTGCCACCCTCGCAGGGGTTTCTCTTCGACGGCTACCCCCGCAACCTGCACCAGGCCCAGGTGCTCGATGGACTGCTCGCGGAACGCGGGCGGCCGCTGACGGCCGTGCTGGCGCTGCAGCTGCCCGACACGGAGATCGTGCACCGGCTGGGCGGGCGCCGCCTGTGCACGGGCGCCGGCGAGCCGTGGACGCTGCACCTCGACGACACCGCCGCGGTGGCGCGCTGCCATGCACAGGGCGGCACGCTGCAGCAGCGCGACGACGATCGACCGGCGGTGGTCGCGCAGCGCCTCGCCGTCTATCACGCGCAGACCGAGCCGCTGCTGGCCCACTATCGCGCGGCAGGCCTGCTCCGCGGCCTCGACGCGAGCGGTGATCCGGCGGACGTGGGGGCGCGCGCGATCGCGCTCGTCTCGCCCGCTCAGTAGCCCGGACCCGGACGCGACACGCCGGATCGCCGGCAGCGCAGCACCCAGCGCTTGCCGTCGGAGGTGGTGACGACGCGACGGCCGATCTCCGTCACGACGCTCTCGACGCTCCCGCCGACGACCAGGCCGAAGTGACAGCGGCGGTTCGCCGCCTCGTCGAGGTCGCACACGCCGCGGCGCTTGACGCCGTTCACCTTCGCGACGCGCAACCCGTCGCTGCACACCACGCGCGTCGGCGGCCCGGCGCTCGCCTCCGGACCGCACGCGACGGCCAGCACGAGGGCGAGCAGGACACCCCGAGTCATCGGCGATCACCGCTTCGCGTGCTGGACGTCGCCGGCGATGGCGTCGGCGAGCTGGTCGAGCGCGCGGCCGAGCGCTTCGACGGCGGCGGGCGTGCCGCCGGATCCGATCGGCTCGCGCAGGCTCACCCGCCCGGTGCGCACGACCTCCTGACCCTGCCCGCTCTTCACCTTCCACAGCGCGTCGAGGCGGACGGTGCCGGTGGAGTCGGGCTCGAACGCGAGCACGTTCAGCTGGACCGAGAGATCGATGCGGTGCCCGTGCCACCAGGGAAAGACGGAGATGTTGTCGGTGCCGAGCGCCGACATGAGTCGAAGCGAGAGCGCGCGCTCGAACTGCGTCCGCAACGAACCCGCCCAGCGATCGTTCAGCGAGAACGCGATGCGCTCGTCGTCGACGCGGGTCACGAGCTGCGGTTGATCCAGGTAGCCGGGAAAGCTGATGGGGCCGAGCCCGAGCACCAGCGACTCGTCGCTCTCGCCCGACCCCGACGGAACGGGCAGCTCGAGCGTGTAGAATCGGGTGCCTTCCGGCTTGGCCTCGGGAATGATGCGACAGGCGGGGGCGAGGGCGAGCAGCAGGAGCAGCGCGGCGCGGCGCAAGCGGATGGCGTGCATCCTCGGCTCCTTCACTGCTTGGGCCGTCCGGTGAGGAGGGCGTTCGGGTTGCGATCGAGATAGTCGGCGAACTGGCGGATGGAGCGTGCCGCCTCGCTCAGGTCGGTGAGCGTCGTGGTCAGCTGGTAGACGAGCGGGGCTTGCGGATCGACGAGCGTGTCGAACGAGCCGAGCGACGTCTTGACCGAGCCCAGGGTCAGGTCGAGCTTCTGCAGGGTGGCCTCGAGTCGTGACACGCCGCTGTCGAAGCGTCCGGCCAGGGGCGCGATGCGCGGCTTCACCTCGACCAGCGTCTCGCGGGTGGTCGCGAGCGTGTCGCGGATCGCGACCAGCGTCTGCCGCAGCTCGGGCGAGCCGGCCAGGTCGTTCACGCCCCGCGCCGCGTCGCGCACGGCGTTGACGAGGCCGTCGATGTCCGCGTCGCGCAGCTTCGCCACCACGTCGGCCGCGGTCTGGGTGGCCTCCTGGAGCAGCGTCGGCTGGGTGGGGATCTCCACGTAGCCGCTGTCCTTCGGCAGGAAGAGCGTCACCTGCGAGGTCGGGAACAGGTCGAGCTCGACGAAGAGCACTCCGGTGACGATGCTCTCCAGCTGCAGCTGCGCGCGCAGCCCCTGATCGATCAGCGCGGCGAGCGCGGACGGATCGGCCGGGTTCACCATCGCGCCGAGCTTCAGCGTCGTGTCGCGATCGATGTCGAAGAAGACCGGGATGCGAAGATCGGGCAGCGTCATCCCGGGCAGCGAGAGCAGGATCGAGGTGACCGACCCGACCTGGACACCGCGAAACTTGACCGGCGCACCCACGCTGAGACCGTTCACCGATCCGGAGAAGATGGCGACGAACTGCTCGGTCCGCCGGAAGAGCTTGCCCGAGCCGAAGACGGCCAGCCCACCCAGCGCGAGGAGGAGCGCGCCGATGACGAAGGCGCCGATCAGGGTGGGGCTCGCGCGCTTGCTGCGGCTCACGTCGACGCTCCTTTCCCGGCGTCCGTCTCCGCCCGGCTTCCGCCACGGGTGAGGAATCGACGCACGTTCTCGTTGTCGGAGTGCTCGAGCAGCTCCTTCGGGTTGCCGCGCGCGGTGATCGTGCGCTCGTCGATGTCGAGGAACACGCAGTCGTCACCGATGGACAGGATGCTCGCCAGCTCGTGCGACACGATCACGATCGTGGCTCCGAGGCTGTCGCGCAGCCCGACGATCAGCTCGTCGAGCATGCGGGAGCTGATCGGGTCGAGGCCGGCCGAGGGCTCGTCGAGGAAGAGGATGTCGGGGTCGAGCGCCATGGCGCGCGCCAGGCCGGCGCGCTTCTGCATGCCACCGCTGATCTCCGACGGGAAGTAGTCCTCGAACCCCTTCAGCCCGACCAGCGCGAGCTTGAGCGTCGAGACCTCCTCGATCTCGGGCGCCGAGAGGCTGGTGAACTCACCGAGCGGCAGCCCGATGTTCTCCCCGAGCGTCATCGAGCTCCACAGCGCGCCGCTCTGGTAGAGCACGCCGACGCACCGGAGCAGCTTCTCGCGCTCCTCCGGCGCCGCCTGCGTGAAGTTCACGTCGCCGTAGAACACCTCGCCCTTCGCCGGCTCGTTGAGGCCGATCATGTGGCGCAGCAGCGTGCTCTTGCCGCAGCCGCTGCCGCCCATGATGAAGAAGATGCTGCCGCGGCGGATCTCGAAGCTGAGGTCGCGCATGACCACGAAGCTGCCGAAGGCCATCGTCAGGTCGCGCACGACGATGCGAGGTGTGCTGTCGTCGGCCATGTCAGATCCCGAGCAGGTTGCACAGGACGGCGAACACCCCGTCCGCGACGACGATCCAGACGATGCTCAGCACGACCGCCGAGGTGGCGGCCTGCCCGACGGCCGCGGCATTGCGGCCCGCGTGAATGCCCTGCATGCAGCCCGCGATCGCGATGATCGCGCCGAAGACGAGGCTCTTCACGATGCCGAGCGTGATGTCGGTCAGCGTGATCGACCGGATGCTCTCGAGCCAGAACTGCGTCGCGCTCAGCGAGAGCATGCCGACCGCGACGAACGCGCCACCGAGCCACGCGATGACGTCGGCATAGATGCAGAGGACCGGCATCATCAGGGTCAGGGCGATCAGGCGGGGCAGGACGAGGAAGTCCATGGGTTGCAGGCCCATGGTCTCGAGCGCCTCGATCTCCTGGTTCACCTGCATGGTGCCGAGCTGGGCCGCGAACCCCGAGCCGGTGCGTCCCGCCATGATGACCGCCGTCATCAGGCAGCCCAGCTCACGGGCCGTGGCGATGGAGACCAGGTCGGCGACGTAGATGCTCGCGCCGAACTTCTGCAGCTGCACGGCGCCGACGAACGCGATGATCATGCCGACCAGGAAGTTGATCAGCGTCACGATCGGAAGCGCCTGGACGCCGCACTCCTGGACGATCAGCGCGAGGTCGCGCCACCGGAAGCGCGCTCGCCCGGTGACGAGCCGTCCGACGGCGAGCGTGGCATCGCCGATGAACGCGAGGGCGCTCGCGCTCTGGGCCGCCGCATGCTGCGCGCCGACGCCCACGCGCGCGAGCCACGACGCGGGGACATCGGTCGTGCGGGTGCCCGGCTTCTCGGGGACCGCTTCCGCGATCGTCAGCAACCGTTGCACGGCGGGAGGAAGGCCGTCCCGCTTCACCGTCACCTTGTGGTCGCGCGCGACGTCCTCCACCTTCGCGACGAAGGCGAGCACCCCGCTGTCCCAGCGCTCCAGCGCCGACATGTCGAACGTGACACCGGCCGGCGGCGGGGTCCCGCCGAGCGCTTCCTCGACGCGCGCCGTGTCGGGCAGCCCGTCTTCCAGCGCCCACGCGCCGGCGAGCCGGACCACCACCTCCCCGTCGCGGCCGCGCTCGACCCCCAGGCGGGTGCCGTTCGGGGCCTCGGCGCGGCGCTCACCCGAGCTCCTCACCGCCATCTTCCGCGCTCTCGGCCTTCTACTTGCTCGTCGTCGGGACCACAAGGCTCGGCACCAGCGCCCCGCCGCGCCACGACGAGCTGCACGCGCTCGCCGCATGCGAGCCGGAGCCGCTCGACGTCGAGGCCGAGCGCCGCCAGCTCACGCGCGGCCGGATAGCGCGCCCGCGCCGGCCCGAGCCCGCGGCTCGCCAGCACGACCACGCCGAGCAGGCGCCGCCACCAGGCGCGCGGCTGGTTGTGATCGATCAGCACCAGCGGCGACCCGTCCGCCAGCCGCGCGCGCAGACGCGCGAGGTCCGCGCGGCGCGCGGCGGGATCGGCGCGCGCACCGAGGAACGCGACGATCGCGGCCGCGGGGGAGTCGTCCGCACGCGCCAGCGGCGTCGCCCGTGGCAATGCGGCCGCCACACGCCCGGCACCCGGCCCGACGACGGCGACGCGGCCGTCGAGCGGCCCGAGCAACGCGAGACAGCGAGCCGCGAGCGCGCCCGTCACCGGCGCGTGATCAGCTTCATGAACTCCTCGCGGGTCTTCTGGTTGGTCTGGAAGCTTCCCAGCATGGCGCTCGTCGTGACGCTGGAGTTCTGCTTCTCGACGCCGCGCATGCGCACGCAGAGGTGCTCCGCCTCGAGCACGACCGCGACGCCGAGCGGGTCGAGCTGCTCCTGCACGGTGGCCGCGATCTGGGTGGTCATGCGTTCCTGCACCTGGAGCCGGCGCGCGAAGACCTCGACCAGGCGCGCGACCTTGCTGATGCCCACGATCCGCTCGCGCGGGATGTACGCCACGTGTGCCTGGCCGAAGAAGGGCAGGATGTGATGCTCGCAGAGCGAGAAGAAATCGATGTCGCGCACGACGATCATCTCCGAGTACGGCTCCGTGAAGAGCGCCCCGTTGATGACGCTGGCCGGATCCTGCTCGTATCCCTTGGTGAAGTAGGCCAGCGCCCGGGCCACCCGCATCGGCGTGCGCTCGAGCCCCTCGCGGTCGGGGTCCGGGTCGATGGCGCGCAGGATGGCCGCGACGTGGGGCTCGACCTCGCTCTGGGACATGGACGGGCAGTAACGGATGAGGTCGGGCGGGGCAAGCCGACCGGCGGATCAGGCGTCGCTCAGACGAGGCCCTCGCGGCGGAGGTTCTGGAAGATCGCGCGCGTCGCGGGAGATTGGTTGAGCGTGTAGAAATGGATTCCCGGCACGCCGGCACGCAGCAGCTCGGCGCACTGTCGCGTGCCGTACTCGACGCCGAGCGCCAGCCCGGCCGCAGGATCGTCGCCGGCGCGCTCGAGCCCCTCGGCGAGCGTCGGCGGCACGGCGTTGCCGGACAGCTGCGTGATGCGCTGGATCTGGCGCGCGTTGGTGATCGGCATGATCCCGGCGACCAGCGGGACGTCGACGCCCGCCCGCCGCGCGCGCTCGACGAAGTCGAAGTAGCACGCGTTGTCGTAGAACAGCTGCGTGATGACGGCGTCGAGGCCGGCGTCGACCTTCTCCTTCAGGTGCCGGACGCTCACGTCGAGGTCGCGGCACTCGGGATGGCCCTCCGGGTGGCCGCCCCCGATCAGGCAGAGCGGATGGGCGCGCTCACGGATGAAGCGGATCAGGTCGACGGCGTACCGGAAGCCGTCACGCGGCGGCGAGAAACTCGCGTCCTTCGGGACGTCCCCCCGGATGGTGACGAGGTTCTCGATGCCGCGCGACAGCACCAGCTCGCAGTGGCGTGCGATGTCGTCGCGGCTCGCCTCGACCGCCGTGACGTGGACCGCGCCCTCGATCCCGAGCGCCTTGATCCGCTCCACGATCGCCACCGGGGCCTCGCGCGGCTTGCCCCCGGTGCGCGTCACCGAGACGAAGGAGGGATGCAGCGGACGGAGCGTGTCGATCGTGCGCAGGAGCGACGCCTCGCCCTCGGGGGTGCGAGGCGGGAAGAACTCGAACGAGATGAGCGGGCGACCCTGGCGGAACAGCTCCTTGATCTGCACGCCCGTGGCTCTACCTCGACGAGCCCTTCTTCTCCAGCGCCTTCACGCGCTGGTACTTGCGGTAGTCGTACCCGGTGGCCATCGCCATGAGCAGCGCTTCCATCCCGCCGTCGCGCTCGCGGCGCAGGATCCGGAGGCGTTCGTAGAACTCCCGGAAATCCTTGTCGGCGCGCGCGCCCTCGTCCGTCGGCCGGAGGAAGAAGTCGCACAGGCGGGTGACCGTGAAGCGCAACGCCGAGAGCCGGAGCTCGTTGGGGAACGCGTCCCACTCGGCGAGCGACAGCGGCCGGAGCGATTCGTAGCCCGCGATGAGCGCCTCGAACCGCTTGAGATCGTAGCCCTCGCCGTCGACGCACAGCGCGTTCACCGCGGTGGCCAGGTCGAAGACGAACTTGCCGCGGCACGCGGCCTCGAAATCGATGATGGCCAGCAGCTTGTCGCCCTTGAAGAGGAGATGGTCGTTGAACAGGTCGCCGTGGATGATGCCCTTCGGCAGCTTGTTCTCCAGGTAGTGCTCGAGGTACCCGACCTCGTCGTCGAGGGTGCGGACGATCTTCCGGAAGTACGGGGGCAGGCGATCGCGCACGTCGGCGTAGAGCTGCGCGACGCGATCGTAGGTGAACCGGTTCTCGATGCCCTTCTTGTAGCTCTTGCCGATCAGGTGCAGATCGGCGAGCGCGCGGCCGACGTTCTCCAGGCGCGGGATCGTGAGGCGATCGGGACGCACGACCTGCCCGTCCAGCCACCGGTACAGCGAGACGCACTTGCCGTGACTCTCGCGGTACAAGCGCCCCTTGCGGTCCGCGAGGGGCTGCGGGCACTGGAAGCCGTGCTTGCGGAGGTAGACCAGCAGGTCGAGCTCCCGCTTCACGTCCAGCTCGCCCTTCACCCTGTCGATGCGCAGCAGGTACCGGCCGCGCTGGCTCTCCAGGCAGTAGTTCGAGTTGGAGCTCACCGAACCCTCCGCCAGGGCGGACAGCGCGGTGACCTTCACGAGGCCGTAATCCTCCACGAGGTCGGCGATTTCGGACTTAGTGAGTGCAGGGGGAACGGCCATCGAATCTCGGTCTCCTGTGCTAACCCTTTGGAATATCGTGAGAATGAGCGGGCAACCCTAACGTCAGAGCGCTCGCGATGTCAAGAAAAATCAATCGGTCGTTCGCTTAAACGAGCCGGCCGAGTGCTTCAGGCAGACGCTGTCACCCCGATCCGGGGGCACCAGCGGGCCACCTGGCACGTCGAGCAGCGCGGCTTGCGAGCGAAGCAGACCTGCCGGCCGTGATGGATCAGCCGGTGGGCGAACAGCGTCCAGCTCTTCGCGGGCAGCAGAAGGCCGAGATCGTGCTCGATACGAACGGGATCGTCATCGATCGTCAGGCCGAGGCGATTCGCCAGCCGTTTCACGTGTGTATCGACGAAGATGGCCGGTTGGCCGAAGGCCGTCCCGAGGACCACGTTCGCGGTCTTGCGGCCGATCCCGGGCAGCGCGGTGAGGGCCTCCATGGTGTCCGGCACCTTGCCACCGAAGTCCCCTGCGACGGCCCGGGCAACCGCCTGGATGGATCGCGTCTTCTGCCGGAAGAAGCCCGTCGGCTTGATCAGGACCTCGACCCGTGCCGGGTCGGCGGCTGCCAGCGCGTCCGGGGTGGGGAACGCGGCGAACAGAGCGGGCGTGACCCGGTTCACCATCTTGTCGGTGCACTGGGCGGACAGGATGGTTGCGATGACCAGCTCCCACGGCGAGCGGTAGTCGAGCTCGCACCAGGCGTCGGGATACGCCTTGGCCAGTCCTCTCGCGATGGCTCGGGCCCGCGTCGCGCGCGCCTTGCGGCTCTCCCGCGCGACGTTCAGCGCCACCGCCGCTGATCCTCCCGCACCGCCTCCACGTAGGCCTGCGCCGCCTCGCGGGCGTCGTCGGGACTCCAGCCGAGCCGCTCGCCCATGAGCGCCGCCACCTCGCCGGCGGCCGCGGTGCCGCCTGCCGGGTCGAAGAGCGCGAGCTGCGTGCGACGCCGCAGCACGTCCTCGAGCGTCACGGCGAGCTCGCCCTCGACCGCCGCCACCACCTCCGCGCGCGGATCGAGCTGCGCCGGGAGCACCGGCGTGCCGAGCGCACGATCCTTCGCCACCTCGCCGAGCACTGCCGTCAGGCGCCCGCCGTACCGACCGGCGAGATGGTCGATGACGTCGCGCGCCACCCCGTGCCCGTCCGTCGCGGCCGCCGCGGCGGCCAGGGTCTCCGGCGGCGTCGAGCCGCCGGGAAGCGGCAAGTCGGCGGTCCGCGAGCGCCCGATCGGCAGTCCGTCGAGGCCGCGCACGAGGCGCTTCGCGACCCGGTCGACCACCTCGGCGGCGATCAGCCGGTAGGTGGTCAGCTTGCCACCGGCGATGGTGATCACGCCGGAGCGCGACGTGAAGATCTCCTCCTCGCGCGAGACGTCCGACGGCGACTCGCCGCTGCCGGCCTCCGGCGCCACCAGCGGCCGCAGGCCGGCGAACGCGCTCACCACGTCAGCCGGCGTCAGCTTCGCAGCCGGGAAGTAGTGGTTCACCGTGTCGAGCAGGTACGCGACGTCCTCGCGCTCGACGGTAGGCGGCACCTCGGCGCCCCCCGGGTGGTCGGTATCCGTCGTCCCGACGAGCGAGCACTCGTCCCACGGGATCACGAACATCACGCGCCCGTCCTGCACCGCGTGCAGCACGATCGCCGCCTCGTGGCCGATGCGGGTGCGCGGAAGGACGATGTGCACGCCCTTGGTCGGACGGATCCGCGGCGGCCCCGGCTCGTCCATGGCACTCACGACGTCCACCCACGGTCCCGCGGCGTTGACGACCGCGCGCCCCCGGACCGTCACCTCGCGGCCACCCACGCTGTCCGTCAGCTGGACCCCGACCACGCGTCCGGCCTCCTTCACGAATCCGATCACGCGCGCATACGATACGGCCACGGCGCCAGCGTCGCGCGCCGAGAGCAAGGTCTCGAGCACGAGACGCGCGTCGTCCGTCCAGCAATCCCAGTACACGCCCGCGCCGCGCAGGCCATCCGTGCGCAGCCCCGGCTCCTTCCTGGCGACGGCGGCGGCTCCGAGCATCCGATGCAGGTGAACGCTCCAGATGCCCGCCAGGAAGTCGTACGCCCAGAGTCCCGCCGCCAGCTTCCACCTGCTCACCGGGCCGTCGGCGTAGATCGGATAGACGAAGCGCATCGGTCGGACGAGGTGCGGCGCGAGCCGGCGGAGGCGCTCGCGCTCGCGCGTGGCCTCGAGCACGAGCCGGATCTCTCCCTGCTCGAGGTAGCGCAGGCCGCCGTGGATCAACTTCGACGAGCGGCTCGAGGTGCCGGAGGCGAAGTCGGACTGCTCCACCAGGGCCACCCGGAGGCCGCGCAGCGCCGCATCGCGGGCGATGCCGGCCCCGTTGATGCCGCCGCCGATGATGATGAGGTCGAAGCGCTCGTGCTGGAGGGCGTCCAGCGCAGCCTCGCGCCAGGCAGGACCCGTCACGGATCGGACTGTACCCGACCCGCCGCCGTCTGTCACGGTGCGTCAATCGACGCCACCGACCTGGCGATGGCCAGCGCAGATGCCAGCCGGATCAGGGGCCGGGATCATCGCGGGTGCCGCGAGCACGCCGAGGCGATCTCCGCTTGCACCCGGGTCCGGGCGTCGCTCAGCACGGCGTGCAGCGCCGCCTCGCAGTCGAGAGAGAACGCCGGTTTCTTTCGATGCACCGCCTGCGTGCTCCTCTCGAGGTCGCTCGCCAGCACGTGCGACGCCCGCCGCAGCCGCCTGCACCGCTTCGCGCCGCGCGCCGCGAAGGCGCGGCCGACCAGGACGCCGGCGCGATCGAAGCGGCTCGGGATCCGAGCCGGCACCGTCTGGTCGACGCACGACGGCGGGGGCATGGCGCGCGCGAAGGCGCAGGTCACGGCCTCCTCGCCGGCCTTTCGCAGGTCCGTCGCCGGACACCCTCGCGACGTCCCGTCGCAGGTGTCGTCGACGTCACACGGATCCACCGCGCGCCTGCAGACCGTCGTGGCCGGAGCGACCGCGTCGGGGCCGCAACCCGGGCCGTTGCCGCTGCACGTCTCGGCGACGTCGCAGACCCCCGCCGGCGCTCTGCACGTCGCGGTGGAGGGCTTGAAGCCATCGTCGGGGCACGCCGCCGATGTCCCGTCGCACGCCTCGGCGACGTCGCAGTCGCCCGCCACGGGACGGCACACGATGCCGGCAGGCTGGTGAGCGTCCGGCGGACAGGCGACGTCCCGGCCCGTGCAGGTCTCCGCGAGATCGCACGAGCCCGTGGCCGGCCGGCACACGCTCGCCGCTGGCGCGAGTGCATCGGGCGGACACTCGTTCGACACCCCGTCACAATGCTCGGCCACGTCGCAGGCGCCGGCGGCGGGGCGACAGACGACGGTGGAGAGCCTGTGGGCGTCGCGGCCACAGCTCCCGTCGCGGCCGGTGCACGTCTCGGGAGAGTCGCATGGTCCCGCGGCTGGCCGGCAGACCGTCGACCGGTCCGCGAACCCGTTCGCCGGACAGACGAGGTGCGTGCCGTCGCACCGCTCGGCGACGTCGCACACGCCGCTGGCGGCGCGGCAGACCGAGCCCGCCGGCTTCGGCACGCAGCCGTGCGCCGGGTCGCACGCGCCGGTGGCGCAATCGTCGTCACACGCGCGCGCGACACCAGGGAGGCAGGTGCTGGGCGACCCGGCGCAGTGGTCACCCTGCGTGCACGCATTGCCGTCGTCGCACGCCGTGCCGCTCGGGCTGGGCACACAGCCCGCGACGGCATCGCACGTCTGGCACGCACCGCAGGCTCGTGGAGCGCCGCCGACGCATTGTCCGGCGCCGTCGCACCGGTCGTCGCCGGTGCAGACGCTGCCGTCGTCGCACGGCGTACCCTCCGGCTGTCCCGCACAGCCTTGCGGATCACAGAGGGAGATGGTCCGGGGGACCGACTTGCCCGACGCGTTGCGCTTCTCGAGCTTGAGCGTGAGCGGTGCAAAGCAGTCGAACGGCATCCGGAACGCCACCATGGTGGGAGTGACCGCATCCGGAAAGAAGAAGGTCTGCTTCACGGTTCCGGGCGGCGGCGACGGCAGGCCGAGGACCGACCCGTCCTCGCTGGCGAGACTGAGCCGATTGGCGATCTTGCTCATGTTCGCGGCCTGCACGGCGCCGTTCTCGATCCCGCACGAGCAGGTTTTCTCGATGACGCACGTCGGCACCACGCTCGCGCAGTTGTTCCCGACGGGATTGCCGTTGATCGCATCGAACCCGTGACCATAGACGCGCACGATGTCGCCCGCGTGCGGCCGCGACGGCGTGGCGCGCGTCAAGACGAAGTCGTCCGTGGCGAGCGGGTCGGCGATCGGCTCGACGTTCACCGTCGCACCGGTCGAGGAGACGTCCGGGCACGAGGCGTTGCCGCTGCAGTGACTCCACTGGTTGCCCTGCGCCGGGATGACCGTCGCGATGCCTTCGACCCGGAAGTTGGCATCGGCGCTGTCGTGGGTGTTGCTGGCGAACACGTTCCTCCCCGGCTCGATCTCGGTGCCGTAGTCGACGTCCGGCGGATCGCGGCCGTCGGCGGCGAACGTCACCGCGCCGTAGCGGAACGCGTCCTGCGGACTACACGTCCTGCCACAGTCGCCACCGTCGGACGGAGAGCAGCAATCACGTGTCGCGGTGGCCATGGTACAGGGGATCTTCACCTCGCCAGGACGCTGCGGGGCGCAGATCCCGGTGAGATCCGCGAGGCGGTTGCAGACCATCGCGACACCGCGGAAGCTCGCCGCCGGAGAAGGTCCCGTGCCGTCCGCCGCCGCGTCCACCGTGCTGCCGCGGATCTGGCTGTCGGCCACGTAGTCGTCCCGGAACGTCCCCGTCGCATCGTCCGTCGTGCTCAGGCCGCGCGCGCCCGAGAAGCGGACGATGTTCCCTTCCGTTTCGAGGGTGCTCCGCTCGCGCTCGCCGACCACCGACAGGCCGTTCTGCGCATCGCCCGGCACGTTGTGCTGCACGACATTCTCGGTCGCCGTCGCGTGGCCGGCGAGCGGCACGTGCTGGGCGTCGGTCACCTGGATGCCGCCGTTGCGGTTGTCGTGCACGCAGGAGCGCGCGATCACGGCGACGCCATCGTCGATCTTGACGCCCTTGTCGCGTGCGCCGCTGATATCGCTATCGACGATCACGTTGTCGCCGGTCCCGTCGTCGGGCTGGCCGGCGCCGTCGTCGACCGCGACGCCGTCGCCAGCGGTCGGCCCGTAGACGATCGATTGCTCGAGCCGGTTGCGCCGCGCGCGCGCCCCGCTGAGCGCCACGGTGTCGGCGTCGAAGCCCTGATTCGGGTCCGTCTTCTGGCTGCCTTGGAAGACGAGCCCGCGGAAGACGTCGTCGCTCCCGTACGCCCGCATCGTCCGGATCTGACACGTGTCGACGGACAGGATCACGCCGCCCCGTAGCGCGTCGTGGTCGAGGCCGTCGATCACGAGCCGATCCCCCCCGACGCAGAGGCCGGCAAGCGTGCACTCGTCCCCCGTGCACGGGTCGGTCGCCGATCCGGGGGCGTAGGGGCAGCCGTCCGGCGTTCTCAACGGTCCGCAGCTGTTGCGAGCGCCTGCATTGCACGTCGGCCCGCTCAGGAGATCGATGCGCCGCGGATCGGCCGCGCCGGGAAACGCGTCCGCCGAGAACGTGACGAGCGCGGGGCCAGGGTTGCAGAGGGTGTAGGCCGTCGCCTGATCGAGCGCCGACTGGAGGTCGTCCGCCGTCGGGTGCGCGACGACGAAGGTGCGCGGATACACGGTCCACAGGAGCGCATTCGAGACGTGCGTCGTGCCGCTCGCGACGACCACCATGCGCTGTGACTGTCGCTGCTGGTCCGAGCCCGGCACCGACACGGTGAGCCGGTGAACCCAGAGCCCGGGTTGCAGCCCCGTCACCTCGCCGCACCGCACCGTGCCGCGACCCGTGCACGAGAGGTGCTTGCCCTCGTAGCCGGTCATACCCGCCCCTGCGCACGTGACCGCCTCCGCCGCGAGCTCCCCGTCGAGGGTCACGTCGACGGCGTCGGCATCGCTGAGGTTCTCGACGAAGACGGTGACGGCGGCGCTGGCGGGACACGGCGGTAGGGCGGCCGCCGCGGCACGAGCCGCCGCGACCAGGCACAGCGCGAACACCATCCCCCGCATGCGAGCGAGAGAAAGCAAAGCACGTGCCCGAGCACCGTCCGTTCACCCGCCCAAATGCAGCAGATGAAGAACGCTCGGTGCTTGCGCAAGCTCTCGAACCGTGCGCGCGTGCACGCTCGCCGATCCGGCAAGTTGATCTACGGTCTTGCGATGTGAGTAATCAGCTGGACGGGAAAATCGCCGGCGAGGGTGGCGGCGTCACGGGATGCCGAGCACCTTGTGCAGCTGGGGGAGCACACGAACGTCCGGGTGGTGACGGCTCGCTAGCGCATGCAAGCGCTCCAGGGTGGCGGCGTCGATCTGCAACGCGCTTCCCTCGACACCCGTCAGAGGGGTGAGAAACAGCGGGGTACCGGGACCGGCGCTGGCCGCGAGGCGCGCGCCGCGCTCGACCTCCTCTGGCGCGGTCGTGTCGTCCACCGGCATCTTCACGTAGACGTCGCGGCCCGCCGCCACGGCGAGTCGCAGACACGCCTCGTGCTCGTCCCACCGCGCCCGCTCGCCGGTATTGCTCGGACACTTGAAGTCCAGGCTGACGATCGCGACGTACGGCAACACGCGCTCCAGCCGCGCGGGGAGGATGCCGGCCGTCTCGAGCAGCACGGGAGGAAGATTCGACTGGCCGCGCAGCCACGTGACGAGGAACTCCGCCTGCGACAGCGGCTCCCCGCCGGTGACGGCGACGGCGTGCACGGGCGGCGATGCGGCGTGCAGCGCGCGCACCTCGGCATCGAGCTCGGCGACGGTGAGCGGGCTCGGCCGCACGCGCACGCCGTCGACGCCGAGGATGCGGCACTCGGAGACTGGCACCAGGCTGTCGGGCGTGTCGCACCAGCGGCAGCGAAGCGGGCAGCCGGCGAAGCGCACGAAGAGCTGGCGGCGTCCGGCGTGAGCGCCCTCCCCCTGGAAGGACACGAACAGCTCGGACACGCTCGCCGTCTGCGCGGACACCCCACGCCGGACTAGCACGCAGGCCGGAGCGCGACCACCAGGTCGGCGACGTTCGTGCCCGTGGGCCCGGTGCGCAGGAGATCACCGCTCGCGGCCAGCAGCGGATTGCTGTCGGTCGCGGCGAGCGCGGCGACGGCGTCGAATCCGCGCGCCCTGGCCCGGGCGACGGTCTCGCCGTCGACGCAGGCCCCCGCGACGTCGGTGGATCCGTCGATCCCGTCGGTGCCCGCGGCGAGCACGATCCCCGGGCGCCCCACGAGCGCCAGTGCAGCGGTCAGCGCCAGGTGCTGCGATCGCCCGCCGCGCCCGCCGCGCACGACCCGCACCGTCGTCTCGCCTCCTGCCACGACGGCGACCGGCCGGTGACGGGGCGCGAGGTCGAGCGCGGCGACGACTCGCCGCGCGGCGCCTTCCGCGTCGTCGCGCAGCTCCTCCCGGATGACGTGCGGCTCGAACCCGAGCCGGCGGGCCGCCGCGGCCGCCGCATCCACGGCCGTGCGATTGCCTGCGAGGACCCGGGTCACGACGTGTTCGAGCACCGGATCTCCGGGCTTCACCGATTCCTCGACGCGCCCGGCGAGGCCGGCGTCGAGGTGGGCGCGTATGCCCTCGGGCACCGCATCGCGGGCGAGCCAGCGCGCGACGACGGCGCGCGCATCGGCGAAGGTGGTCGCGTCGGCAACGGTCGGACCCGACGCGATGATCGCAGGGTCGTCGCCGGCGACGTCCGAGAGCAGCAGCGTCCACACGGCGGCCGCGTCGCGCGCGGCGCGCGCCAGGCCGCCGCCCTTGATGCGAGAGCAGTGCTTGCGGACCGTGTTGAGGGCAACGATGTCGGCACCGGACGCGAGGAGCGCGGCGGTCACCGCCCGCTTGTCGGCGAGCGTGACGGCGCCTGCCGGCGCCACCAGCAGCGACGACGCGCCGCCGCCGAGCAGCGCCAGGACCAGCGTCTCCGGGCCCACGGTCCGGACCGCGTCCAGCAGGTGCGCCGTCGCGTGCAGCCCGGCGTCGTCGGGGACGGGATGCGCGGCGTGCAGCACGACCGTGCCGGCGGGCCCGTCGCCGGGGACTCCGTGAGGCACGACGACGACGCCGGCGATCGGCTGCGCGGCGGCGGCGCCCTGCGCCATGCCGAGCGCCGGTTTTCCCGCCGCCACCAGCAGCACGGGTCCACGGTGCGAGCGGACGCCGGCGGCCGTCTCGAGTCGCAGGGCGCCGCCCTCGCGCCGCAGCGCCTCGCCGACCAGCCGGCGCGGGTCGACCGAGGCGAGCCCCGCATCGAAGCACGCCCGGGCGGCGGTGCGGAGCATCGCGGTGTCGTTCTCCTCACTCATGGACGCGTGCGCCGCTCGTCGCTATATCATCGCTCCATGCCGCCGGATCATCTCCCGGGCGAACCCGAGTTCCTCCCACCACCCCCGACACCCGCCACCGGATTCGTGGAAACCTGGCGCCGGGTGATGACGGATCCGCGCGGCTTCTTCACCGAGATGCCGCAGGCGGGCGGCTTGCAGGAACCGCTCGTCTTCCTGGCCGCATGCGCGGGCCTGAACGCCCTGGGCACCCTTCTCGTCGGATGGCACCTCGGCGGCGCGTTCGCCAGCTTCATCTGGCTCGTGGCCGGGGGGTTCGTCTCCGCCGCGGCGCTGACGCTGGTGGCGCAGCATCTCTTCGAGGGCCGCGCGGGCTTCGAGCCCACCTTCCGGGTGGTCGCCTACGCGGCGGCGCCGATCGTGCTCTTCTGGGTTCCCCGGCTCTGGGTGCTGGCGCTGCTCTACGGCTGGTACCTACAGATCCGCGGCGTCGAGCGCGTGAACGAGTTCGAGCCGACTCCCGGGGTCCTGACGGTCGCCATCAAGACCGGCGCCCTGATACTGCTCGCCGCCGGTCTCCGCGGCTGGCGGCCGTGATCCCGCGCGGGCGCGCGCGGGATCGAGGCTAGGAGTTGTCCTCCTCGCCGTCGCTGCTCGAGATGCGCCTGAAGCTGCGGTCTTCCTCGAACCGCCGGTTCATCTTGAGCTCGCGCTCGCGATCCGCCTGGCAGTTCACGCAGAGTCGTGTGAACGGCAAGGCCTGGAGCCGCGCCTCGGCGATCTCCCCCTCGCAGCTCTCGCAGATACCATAGCTGCCGTCGTCGATGCGGCCGAGCGCCTCGTCGATGGCCTGGACCTTCTCGCGGTCGCGGTCGCCGAGGATGAGGTTGATCTCCTTGTCCCGGGCGTCACTGGCGAGGTCATAGGTGTCCATGCCCTCGTCCTTGCTCTGATCGCGGACCTCGCTCAGATCCTGCTGCACGTTGCGGAGGAGCTGCGCGCGCATCTCTTGCAGGGTTTCGCGGGCTTTCTTGAGAAACGCCTTGCGCATCGTGCCTCCTCCCCTTCCCCAGCGGGGGCGGGAATCTAGAGCCTGCACGCAGGCGTGTCAACGGCGCACGGGCCGAGGACGTCACCCCGCAGATCGTAGGTGTCGGCCCCGGTCACCCGGACACGGACCAGCTCGCCGGGAGCCGCCTCGCCGCGCAGCCGGACCACGCCGTCGATCTCCGGGGCCTGATCTCTGCTCCGGCCGACCAGGGAGCCCGCCCCGCGTCCCTCGCGCTCGACCAGCACCTCGATCTGCCGTCCGATCTGGGCCCGGGCCCGGCGCGCGGCGACGCGTGCCTGGGTCTCCATGACACGCTCCCAGCGCCCTCGCTTCACCCGCTCCGGCACCTGTCCGCCGAGACCCGCTGCGTGCGTCCCCTCCTCCTGCGAGTAGCGGAATACGCCGACGCGATCGAGGTCGGCCTCATCCAGGAAGGCGCACAGCTCGTCCACGTGCGCCTCGGTCTCGCCGGGGAATCCCACGATGAAGGAGGAGCGCATCGCGATCCCGGGAACCGCGGCGCGAATCCGTCCGAGGAGGCGGCGGATGGCCGCCCCGCTGCGCTCGCGCCGCATCGCCCGCAGCATGTCGTCGGCGATGTGCTGGAGCGGCATGTCGAGGTACTTGCAGACGGCCGGCTCGCTCGCGATCACCTCCAGCAGGTCGTCGGTGACCGACGACGGATAGGCGTACAGCAGGCGGAGCCAGCGCGCGCCCGGGACCCGCATGGCGAGCGCGCGCAGCAGGCGGGCCAGGGTGGCGCCGTCGGCCAGGTCGCGGCCATACGCGGTCAGGTCCTGCGCGATCAGGTTGAGCTCGATCGCGCCGTCGCCGACCAGGCTCGCCGCCTCGGACAGGACGTCCGTCAGCGGCCGGCTCTCGTGCCGCCCGCGGATCTTCGGGATGATGCAGAAGCTGCAGCGGTGGTCGCAGCCCTCGGAGACCTTCAGGTACGCCGTCCACCACGCACCCGTCCTGACGCGGGGAGAGACACCGTGCGGCGGCAGCTCGTGCTGCGCCCCGCGATAGACGACGGGGACATCCGCCTGCGGACCTGCGACCGCCTCGGCGATGCGGGTGAGGTCGCCCGTGCCGACGAATGCGTCCACCTCCGGCAGCTCGCGCACGAGATCGTCCGCGAAGCGCTGGGCGAGACAGCCGGTGACGACCAGCCGGCGCCCCTCGCGCGCCGCCTTGGCGCGCGCGGCGTCGAGCACGGCGTCGATCGACTCCTCCTTGGCCGGTCCGATGAAGGCGCAGGTGTTCACGACCAGCACATCGGCCGCATCGGGGTCGAGCACCACCTCGTGCCCGGCCCGGGTGAGGACGCCGAGCATCACCTCGGAATCCACCTGGTTCTTGGGACAGCCGAGGGTGAGCACGTGCACGCGTCGGCGAGGTTCCACCATGCCGCGCGCGATCACTCCCGGAAGTTGACGAACTGCATCGCGATGCCGAGATCGCGATCGCGCAGCAGCTTCACGACGGACTGGAGATCGTCGCGCTTCTTGCCCGACACGCGAACCTGGTCGCCCTGGATCGCGGCCTGGACCTTCAGCTTCGCCTCCTTGATGAGCTTCACGATCTCTCGCGCCTTCTCGGTCTCGATGCCCTGCTGCAGGTCGAGCCGCTGCTTCGCCGAGCCGGCCGGTCCGGGCTCGATCGGCTGCTCGGCCAGCGCGCGCAGCGGAACCTGCCGGCGCGCGAGCTTCTCGCGCAGGATGTCGGCCAGCGCGCGCACCTTGAAGTCGTCGGCGGAGCGCAGCTGGATGGCGTGCTCCTCGCGGGTGACCTCGGTCGGGGTGCCCCGGAAGTCGAAGCGCTGTCCGACCTCCTTCAGCGTCTGGTTGATGGCGTTGTCGACTTCCTGGAGATCGAGCTTGCACACCACGTCGAACGACGGCATGGGGCGCGCTCAATAGGCCGGCGGTTTGACCACGTCAACCCCGGGCGGCGGCGTGAAGTGGAAGAGATCGCCCTCGAGCGGGGCATTGCGCCGCTCGCCCGAGAACAGGATGCGCGTGATGGTGCCGGCCCCGTCCGTGATGCGCGCCTCGGCCACGCTGGCGTCCGACTTGCGCACGCCCAGCTCGAGGGTGCCGACGCCCGCGTCGTGCTGCTTGGGCACCAGCTTGAGCACCCACTGCTCGGGCTCGTTGCGCGCCAGGGTGGCGTCGAAGTCGCGATCGACCCGGCCGAGCCCGGCGAGGAAGCTGATCGGCGTGCTCGACTGGAACGCCTGCCCGAGCGGCGCCTTGATCACCTGCTTCAGATCGGGCTGGTAGATCCAGAGCGTCTCGCCGTCGCCGATGATGGTCTGCGGCTCGGGCGGATCGTAGTCCCAGCGCATGCGGTTCGGCCGCTCGAAGGCGACCTTGCCCTTACTCTCGAGTGTGCCGGACAGCGTCTTCGACTCGACGATCTGGCGGAAGTCGGCCTGCATGGTCCGGGTGTCGTCGTAGCGCTGCTGGAGACGCGACAGCGCGTCCTTCAGCGCGTCGGCGCGGGCGGGAGCCGCCAGGGCGAGCACGGCCAGGACGACGGCGAGAAGGCGCCACATGAGGGGACGGCTATCGCGCCCCCTCCAGCCGTGCAAGCAGCGCTATCTCACGACCAGGGACAGGTGAGCGCGATGTCGCCGCCGTAGCAGTCGGGAACGGGCGGCAGCGGCGCGGCGTCGTCGTCGAGATAGAAGGCGCCGATCGTGAAGCACATCTCGTCGTTGCTGGTCACCCCGAAGGTGAGCATCGACGGTCCCGCGTTGTGGTAGTTGCAGGTCCACCGGAACCCGTCGCCGGGCTCGAGGCGAAGCGGCGTGGCGAAGGCCTTCAGCTCGGGGTGGCGATAGTCGACGGTCTCGAGGATCGGCGCGGGGCGGTCGCCGGAGCGGACGACGTCGACGTCGACCGAGGTGGTGTGCTTGTGGCTGTGCGTGCTCAGGAGGACGACGTTCATCGGGAACGGCGCGGTCCAGCTCGCTTCCGCGCTGGCGTCGCCACCGGGCGGCACGGCGATGCGCGCGGTGCCGAACTGGAAGGCGCGGGCGTGGTGCGTGACGGTCCCCGGCCGGGCCTCGACGAGATTGACGGCGCCGTCGACCCTGAGCGGCTTCGAGGAGCCGTTCACGTAGTGCAGGTTGAGCAGGACCACCTGGTGCGGCTTCAGCGTGAACCCGACGCCGGAGGGAAACCGCACCGTCGCGCGCGGCGACTGCACGCCCGCGAGGATCGCGCCGAACGCCTGCCCGAAGCCGGCGCAGCCGGGGCTGTCGAGGGGACCGCGCGGCAGGGTCGCCATCGTGTCCGCGTCGTCGACGAACAGCGCGAAGTGATGGCTCAGATAGGTGCGACCCCCCGGCGTCGCGAACTGCAGCGCGGCCACGTCCACGGCCTCGCGGTTCGGCAGCTCGATCGCCTGGCAGACCTCCCGCTCCTGGGCCGCCGGCACGACGACGGGTGTCAGGCGGATCTGCATGCCGCGCCGCGGGCGGTGGAGCCTCGCCCGGACGGTAGTCGCGGGCGCCGCAGCGGGTGCGAGGAGGACGACCACGATGGCCGCCCAGGCAGCATGACGCGGCGTGACCACACGGCGCGCTACTATGCCCGCTACCCGGCCGTCAAGAAGAGTGGCCAGCGTCGAGCGCCAGGCCGGCCGGGAGCCGTTCGACGTCCGCTATTAAGGATTGCGGCCCTTTGCTATAGCGCCGTCCGCCGAGGGAGGGCGGCCCTAGATGAAGGTAGCGGTCCCAAGAGAACGTGCGCCGGGCGAACGGCGTGTCGCACTGACGCCGGATGCGGTGGCGGCCCTGGTGAAGGGCGGGACGGAGGTTCTCGTCGAAGCGGGGGCGGGTGATGCCGCGTTCCACCCCGACGCCGCCTTCGAGCAAGCGGGAGCGCGGATCGCGACCGATGCCGGGGCGCTCTACGGTGCGGCCGACGTCGTGCTCAAGGTGCAGAAGCCGGCCCCGCCCGAGGTGGAGCAGCTGCGCGAGGGCAGCGTGCTGGTGGCCTTCCTGCAAGCACTCACCAGCCCGGACCTCATCCGGAGCCTGGTGGCGCGGCGGATCACCAGCTTCGGCATGGAGGGCATTCCACGCATCAGCCGGGCGCAGAAGATGGACGCGCTCTCCTCCCAGGCCAACATCGCCGGCTACAAGGCCGTGCTGATCGCCGCCGAGTCGCTGCCGAAGTTCTTCCCGATGCTCATGACCGCGGCCGGGACCGTCTTCGCCGCCCGCGTGCTGGTCATCGGCGCGGGGGTGGCCGGGCTGCAGGCCATCGCGACCGCGCGCCGTCTCGGCGCCCAGGTGTGGGGATACGACGTCCGGCCGGTGGTGAAGGAGCAGGTCGAGAGCCTCGGTGCGAAGTTCCTCCAGTTCGACCTCGGCGTGTCGGATGCGGAGGACACGGGGGGCTATGCGAAGGCGCTCTCGGCGGACACGGCCCGCCGGCAGCAGGAGATGCTCGGCGAGAAGACGAAGGACTTCGACGTCGTCGTCACCACCGCGCTGGTTCCCGGCCGGCCGGCGCCGCGGCTGGTGACGGCGGAGACGGTGGCCGGCATGCGGCCGGGGTCGGTGATCATCGACCTGGCCGCCGAGGCGGGCGGCAACTGCGAGCTGACCGAGCCCGATCAGGTGGTGGTGCGGCACGGCGTGACCATCCACGGACCGACCAACCTGCCCTCCACGACCCCGGTCCATGCGAGCCAGCTCTACGCGCGGAACGTGACCGAGCTGCTCCGCGAGCTCGTGAAGGACGGCGCGGTGTCGATCGACCTCACCGACGAGGTGGTCCGCGGAGCCTGCGTCACGCACGCCGGCGAGGTGGTGAACGACGCCGTGAAGGCGGCGCTCGGCGCGACGGTGACGGCATGAGCAGCGAGCTCGAAGTCGGCCTCTACATCTTCATGCTGGCCGGATTCCTCGGCTACCACATCATCACCCGGGTCCCGCCGCTCCTGCACACGCCGCTCATGTCGGCGACGAACGCCATCGCCGCGATCTCGCTCGTCGGATCGCTCGTCGTGGCGGGCGCCGACTACAGCGCCGTTCCGAACGGCTGGGTGTGCACCCTGCTCGGGTTCGTCGCGGTCACGTGCTCGGCGACGAACGCCGTCGGCGGGTTCCTGATCACGGACCGCATGCTGCGGATGTTCAAGACCGCGGAGGAGCGTGCGCGCGGCACGCGCCGCCCGGTCGAGCTGCAGGCGTTCGGCTTCGTCCTCGCCGTCGCCGCGGTGCTCACCGGGCTGCTCTACCTGCTGAAGCCGGCGGACCTGACCATGGGCACGTTCCTCCGCGAGCACGTCGCTCCGGAGGCGCTGCGCTACTGCTACATCGTCTCCGCGGCGATGTTCGTGCTGGGCCTGAAGGGCCTCAGCTCGCCCAAGTGGGCGCGCTCGGGAATGGCGCTGGCCGCCTTCGGCATGCTCCTCGCGGTGGTCGGGACGCTCTTCGATCCGCACATCGTGACGTTTCGATGGATCGCGCTCGGGTTCGGGATCGGCGCGGTGGTCGGCGGGACGATGGGCCTGCAGCATCCCCATGACGGCCGTGCCCCAGCGCACCGCCCTCTCGCACTCGCTGGGGGCGCTCGCGGCGTGTCTCGTGGGCGTCTCGGAGTACTTCCGCTACCAGGGCGCCCTCGGCCGCGTGACGCTGACGGCGCTCACCTTCCAGGTCGTGATCGGCGCGCTCACCTTCACGGGCAGCCTGATCGCCGCCGCCAAGCTGCAGGAGCTCCTGCGCGGACGGCCGATCACCTACAGGGGCCAGAACGTCATCAGCCTGGTCGTGCTCTCCGTCATCGTCCTGTCCGGGATCTACCTGGTGGTCACGCAGGCGGCCACGTCCTTCTTCTACGTCATGGTGGTCATCTCGTTCGTCTTCGGCCTCCTGCTGGTCATCCCGATCGGCGCGGCCGACATGCCCGTGGTGATCGCGCTGCTCAACTCCTACGGCGGACTCGCGGACGCAGCCATGGGCTTCGTGCTGATGAACAAGATCCAGATCATCACGGGATCGCTCGACGGCACGTCCGGCTTCCTGCTCGCGCTCCTCATGTGCCGTGCGATGAACCGCTCCGCCCTGAACGTGCTGTTCGGCGCTTTCGGCACGGTCTCCGAGGACGACGCGACGGCCGCCGCGGAGGCCAAGGGGACCGTGCGCAGCATCACCCCCGACGAGACGGCCGTCCTCTTCGAGACCTCGGCCAACATCATCATCGTTCCCGGCTACGGCATGGCCGTCGCCCAGGCGCAGCACGCGGTCGCCGAGCTGGGCAACATCCTGAAGGAACGCGGGGTGGAGGTGAAATACGCGATCCATCCCGTCGCCGGCCGCATGCCGGGCCACATGAACGTGCTCCTGGCCGAGGCCAACGTCCCCTACGAGCAGCTGCACGAGATGGAGGAGGTCAACCCCTCCTTCCCGGAAGCCGACATCGTGCTCGTCGTCGGCGCCAACGACGTCACCAACCCCGCCGCCAAGAACAACAAGTCGAGCCCGCTCTTCGGCATGCCGATCCTCGAGGTCGACCGTGCGAAGTCGATCATCGTGCTGAAGCGCAGCATGCGTCCGGGCTTCGCGGGCGTCGACAACGACCTGTACTACGACGAGAAGTGCATGATGCTCTTCGGCGACGCCAAGGACAGCATCACCAAGCTCATCCGGGAGATGAAGTCGCTGCTGTGAAGTCGACCGTCGCGGATCGCTAGGCATTCTTGCTTGACTGCGGCGGCTCGAGCAGGGGATAGCCTCACCGAGGACTGCCGCCGTGCGCTGCCCAACCTGTGGCTTCGCCGTTCCGAGCGGCGGAGCCGCCTGTCCCACCTGCCATCCGCCGGCGCCCGGCCGGTGCCGCCTGGCGCCAGAGACGGTCCCGCCATGCCGGCCGGCGGGGAACGGCGACGGCTCACCATCGTCTTCGCCGATCTGGTCGCCTCCACCGACCTGGTGGCGCGGATGGATCCCGAGGAGTGGCGAGACGTCGTCACGATGTATTTCCGCGCCGTCGCCGCCGCGATCGAAGGGGCCGGGGGACACGTCGTCAAGTACCTGGGCGACGGCGTGATGGCGTGCTTCGGCCATCCGAGGGCCTACGGTGACGATGCCGAGCGCGCGGTGCGCGCCGCCCTCGCCGTCGTCGACGAGGTCCGTGCTCTCGATCGGTGGCTCGAGACCACGCGCGGCGTCCGGCTCTCCGTGCGGGTCGGCGTGCACACCGGCGCGTCCGTCGTGGGCGAAGGAGGCGGCGGGCTGGTCGACGTGTTCGGGGACGCGCCGCACATCGCGAGCCGTGTGCAGTCGCTCGCCGCGCCGGACAGCGTGCTCATCAGCGCCGACACGAATCACCTGCTCACCGGGCTGTTCGTGACCGATGACCAGGGAGAGCACGCGCTGAAGGGCGTTCCGGACCCGCTCCGCCTCTATCGCGTGCACGCTCCGAGCGGCGCACGGGGTCGACTGGAGGCCGCGATGGCCCGCGGGCTCACGCCCTTCGTCGATCGCGAGGCCGAGCAGCACATGCTGCGCGAGCGCTGGGAGCGTGCGCGGAGCGGCGAGGGACAGGTGGTCCTGATCGTGGGCGAGCCGGGCATCGGCAAGTCACGGCTCGTGCACCGCTTCCGGGAGAGCCTGGGCGACGAGCCTCACGCATGGATCGAAGGGCATTGCTCGCCCCACCAGCAGGGGACTCCGTTCGCGCCGATCATCGACCTGCTCGGGCAGCAGCTCGGCGGCTCCGACGATCCGCGCGATCGACTCCGCCGGCTCGGAGACGCGCTCGACAGAGCGCGGCGGCGGGACGACGTCCCGCTGGTCGCCGAGCTGCTCGGCCTGGAGGCCGGCGATCGTCACGCGCCGCTGCTCGTGGCACCGGCCGAGGCGCGCCGGCGACTGCTCGCCGCCCTGAGTGGCTGGCTGTCCGACACGGCGCGCCAGCAACCGGTCGTCCTCGTGCTCGAGGACCTCCAGTGGATGGATCCGTCGACGGCGGAGCTGCTGGACATCCTCGCCGACCAGGCTGCGGCGGTCCCGCTGCTCATTCTCGGCACGGCGCGGCGGGAATTTCAGCCGTCGTGGCGCCCGCGTGCCCACCACCTCCAGCTGACGTTGCAGCGCCTGACCGCGGCACAGACCCGCCGTGTCGTCTCCCTGGTCGCGGCCAAGGGCGCGCGCGGCGACCCGCCGCCCGAGGGTATGGCGGCCACGGCGCCTTCGCTCCTCGATCTCCTCGCCGAGCGCGCCGACGGCGTCCCGCTGTTCGCCGAGGAGCTCACCAAGGCCGTCGTCGATGCGCAGCGACGGCAGGACCTCGATATTCCCATGACCCTGCACGACTCGCTGATGGCCCGGCTCGACGCGCTCGGGCCCGCGAAGGAGCTGGCACAGGTGGCGTCGGTCGTGGGCCGGAAGTTCTCCCACGCCCTGCTCCGCGCCGTGACCGGACTCGACGCCGATCTCCTCGGGCGCCATCTCGATCGGATCGTCGACGCCGAGATCGTGTCGGTGCGCGGGGTCGCCCCCGACGCCGTCTACACGTTCCGTCACGCCCTCGTGCGGGACGCCGCCTACGATTCGCTGCTGAAGCGCCGGCGCCGCGAGCTGCATCACACGATCGCGGACACGTTGCGGGAGAAGGAGCACGAGGCGGCCGGAACGCCGCCGGAGCTGGTGGCCTTTCACTACGTCGAAGCGGGCCTGGTCGTCGAAGCGATCCCCCACCTCCGTCGCGCCGGTGAGCGTGCCGTCGCGAGCGCGGCCAATCGCGAAGCGGTGCAGCACCTGACGCGCGCGCTCGATCTGCTCGCGACGCTGCCGGCGAGCCCGGAGCGGGACACCGTCGAGCTGTCGCTCCTCCTCCCGCTCGGGGTGGCCTGGATGGCCGTCCAAGGCTACGCCGCGCCCGAGACGGAGCGCGCGTTCGCCCGCGCCCACACGCTCTGCCGCGGCCTGGGAGAGACACCCGCGCTGGTGCCGATCCTCTCCGGGTTGCTCACGTTCGCCGTGGTCCGCGCGGAGCTCGCTCGAGCCCGCGAGATCGGAGAGCAGCTCCTCGCGATGGCGCAACGCACCGGCGGATGGGGCGCTGCTCGCCAACGCGCACCTACGCCTGGCCGTGGTCTGTGAGTACGAGGGCCGACCGCGGGATGCGCGGTCGCACGCCGAGGAGTGTCTCGCGCGCAGCAGCGAGTCGGAGACGGTTCCCGCCGGCTACAGCGAGAGCCCGATCACCGCGGCGGGAGCCTACCGCGCTCTCGCGCTCTGGCGACTCGGCTACCCGGACCAGGCGCTCGCCGCCGCGACGGACGCGGTCGAGCGCGCGCGCAGGATGAATCATCCACTCAGCCTCGCGCAGGCGCTCATCCTGGCACTCCAGGTGCGCGTCTACCGGCGCGAGTGGGAGGTCGCTCGCGAGGAGGCCGCGGCGGCGATCGATTTCTGCACGGAGAAGGGGTTCCCGCTGTGGGCGATCGCCGGAGCCGTCCATCACGGCGGGATCCTCGCCGAGCTGGGTCGGGTCGAGGAGGCCGTCGTGCAGGTCGAGCGGGGGATCGCGGAGTGGCGCGCGACCGGAGCGCGCGTGGGCAGCGCCGTGTTCTTCACGATGCTCGCGCGCTGCTACGCCAGGGCCGGACGCGTCGACGATGGGCTGCGGGTCGTCGCCGAGGCGCTGGCGATGACCGCGGAGACCGGCGAGCGTTCCGAGGATGCCGAGCTGCATCGCCTGCACGGGGAGCTGCTGCTCCAGACGCCGGACGGAGCATCCGGTGCGGCGGAAGCCGCGTTGCTCCGTGGCCTCCGGGTCGCGCGAGAGCAGGGAGCGCGCGCGTGGGAGCTTCGCGCCGCCATCAGCCTCGGGCGGCTCTGGCAGCAGGGCGGACGGCGACACGAGGCGCTGCGTCTGCTCGCGGATCTCGAGGCGCGATTCGACGAAGGGCGTGAGACGCCGGATCTCCGCGACGCGACGGCGATGGTCGCCGCGCTCACATGAAGAGAGGGGAAATCGCATGGCTCCCACGGTAGCGATCCTGGGCGGCGGCGTGGCGGGCCTGAGCGCCGCGCACGAGCTGGTGGAGCGTGGCTTCGAGGTGACGGTGTACGAGAAACACCACATCCCCGGCGGGAAGGCGCGCAGCTTCCCCAAGCGCGGCACGGGGGTCGCCCCCCGGAACGACCTGCCCGGCGAGCATGGCTTCCGGTTCTTCCCGGGCTTCTACCAGCACCTGCCCGATACGATGCGTCGCATCCCCTTCCACGGGCAGCCGGACGGCGTGTTCGGCAACCTGGTCGAGGCGACGCGCGTCGAGATCGCGCAGGACGGGAAGAAGGCGATCATCAGCGCCGCCCGCTTCCCCGAGTCGCTCGCCGATCTCGAGTGCGCATTCCGGGCGATGCGCGAGTGTGCCGGTCTCGGCATTCCGGCGCACGAGATCGCGCACTTCGTCGGCCGCCTGCTGCTCCTCGCGTCGAGCTGTGAGGAGCGAGGCTTCAGCGAGTACGAGAGCCAGAGCTGGTGGCAGTTCATCGGCGCGGCCGACCGCTCCGCGGCCTACCAGCGCTTCCTCGCGATCGGACTCAGCCGGTCGCTGGTCGCTTGCCGCGCCGAGGAGATCAGCGCCCGCACGGGGGGCCACATCTTCCTCCAGCTCCTCTTCGACATGGCGACCCCCGGCGTGCAGGTGGACCGGCTCCTGAACGGACCGACGAACGACGTCTGGATCGACCCGTGGGTCGAATACCTCCGCGGTCGCGGCGTGCGGTACCTCGAGCACATGGAGACGACGGCGCTCCGCTGCGAGCACGGCGTGATCACGGGGGCGGTCGTCGTCGACCGCGCCGCCAACACGTCGCAGACCGTGACGGCCGACCACTACGTGGCGGCGGTGCCGGTGGAGGTGATGAAGCACCTCGTCACGCCCGATCTCATCGCCGCCGACCCCGCCTTCGAACGGCTGCGGGAGCTGCGGACGGCATGGATGAACGGCGTCCAGTTCTATCTCCGGCGCGACGTCCCGATCGTCGCCGGTCACATCATCTACATCGACTCACCATGGGCGCTCACGTCCGTCTGCCAGCAGCAGTTCTGGCGCGACGACATCGCGCGCACCTTCGGCGACGGATCGGTGTCGGGGATCTTCTCCGTCGACGTCTCGAACTGGGACGTGCCCGGTCCGCTCTACGGTAAGCCGGCCAGCGCCTGCAGCCAGGACGAGATCGCTCTGGAAATCTGGGCGCAGCTGAGGGCGCACCTCGACGTGCCGGGCGCTCCGTCGCTCATCGACGGCGCCGACATCGTCGACTTCAACATCGACCACGACATCCGCGAGCACACCTGCCAGGGCAGTCATACGCCCGAGTGCATCGATCGCGAGCCGTTGCTGGTCAATACCGTCGGCTCGTGGGCGAACCGCCCCGAAGCGGTCACGCAGGTCCCGAACCTGTTCCTCGCCGCGGACTACGTCCGGACCTCCACCGACCTGGCGACCATGGAAGGCGCGAACGAGGCCGCGCGCCGAGCGGTGAACGGTCTCCTCGACGCGCTGAGCTCGCCGGCGGCGCGCTGTCGACTCTGGCCGCTCCACGAGCCCGCGGTCTTCGCACCGCTCCGCGAGCTCGACCGCGTCGTCTTCGCGGCCCGGGGCGGGCATCCCCTGGACCACCCGGACGGCGGCCTGCTCTCGCGTGGCATCGAACGCATCCGCTCCATCGCGCAGCGACTCGAGCGGCCGGCTCTGCAGGAGTTCGAGCGACTCGTCGAGGCGGTGCGGTCCGTGCACGGCGAGCTGACCGGTCGGGGTGAGAGCTGATGTCGGACCAGCGGCAGAAGGTTGCCATCCTGGGGGGCGGGGTCGGCGGGATCGCGGCGGCATTCGCCTTGACGGCGACCGCCGACCTGCGCAGCCGCTACGCCGTCACCGTCTACCAGCTCGGCTGGCGTCTCGGCGGCAAGGGGGCGAGCGGCCGCAACGCGGCGCTCGGGAGTCGCATCGAGGAGCACGGGCTCCACATCTGGTTCGGCTTCTACGAGAACGCGTTCCGCATCATGCGCGAGTGCTACGTGGAGCTCGGCCGTCCGCCCACGGCGCCGCTCGCCACGCTCGACGCGGCGTTCGCGCCGTGCGGCAATCTCGTCCTCTACGAGGAGCACGACGGGCGCTGGCTCGGCTGGCCGATCGATTTCGCGAGCAACTCGATGCAGCCGGGCGAGCCGGCCCGGCTGGTGGCGTTCTGGGACATGGTCCACCTGGCGCTCGGGTGGCTGCGGGACCTGTGGACGTCGCTTGGCCGGAAGCGCCCCGAGCTCGCGGCGGCGGCAGCCCGGCACGGCGGTCTGATCGGCTGGCTGCGCACGGTCGAACGCGAGGTCGAGTCGCTGTTCGAGGTGGCGGCGACTGCGACCGCCGTCGGACTGCTCGAGGTCGCCTACCGCATCGCGGAGGGACGGGCGACGGGGCGCGCCGCCCGCTCGGAGTCCCATCTCCCGCTCGTCACGCGGGCCCTGGACGAGTTTCGGACCTGGCTCTGGGGCCTGGTCGAGCGCGATCTCGATCACGACGAGCTGCGCTTCTTCTTCACCAGCCTGGATACGACCGCGAGCGTGATCCGCGGGATCGTCGCGGATGGCCTCATCACGCGCGGTCTCGGCGCCGTCGACGGCGAGGAGATGCGGGCGTGGCTCGGACGGCACGGCGCGACGCCCCTCACGCTCACGGCGGGACCCCTGGTGCGGTTCATGTACGATCTCGCCTTCGCCTCACGGGACGGCGACGTCACCAGGCAGGACCTGGCGGCCGGCGTGGCGCTCACCGCTGCTCTGCGGCTCGTGTTCACCTACAAGGGCGCGTTCTTCTTCAAGATGCAGGCCGGCATGGGAGACACGATCTTCGCGCCGTTCTACGAGGTCCTCAGGAGGCGCGGCGTGGCGTTCGAGTTCTTCCACGCGGCGACCCGACTCGGATTGACGGCCGACCGGCGCGCGGTCGACACCATCGAGGTGGTGCCGCAGGCACGGCTCGCCGTCGCCACCTACGATCCGCTGGTCGAGGTGAACGGGCTGCCGTGCTGGCCGAGCGAGCCACGCTGGGAGCAGCTCGTGGACGGCGAGTGCCTGCAACGCCTCGGGGTGGACTTCGAGCAGGAGGTGCCGAACCCGATCGGCGGCGTGCCGCGGGTACTCCGGCGCGGAGAGGACTTCGATCTGGTGGTGCTCGCCATCCCCCCGGCGGCCGCCGCCCCGCTGTGTGCCGAGCTGATCGCCGATCCGGCCAATCCGAAGTTTCGCGCGATGATCGAGGGGCTGCCGAGCACGATGACCCAGGCCTTCCAGCTCTGGGTGACGCGGCCGCTCGAGGCACTCGGGTGGCCGTTCGCGGTCGACTCGATCATGACCGCCTTCGTCGAGCCGCTCGACACGTACGCCGACATGAGCCACCTGATCCCGCGCGAGACCTGGCCGGCCGGCGCGGGCGTGCGGAGCATCGCGTACTTCTGCGGCGTGCTCCCGGACCAGCCCGGCGATACCAGCGCGAGCGTCACCGAGCGGGTGCGGCAGAATGCGCTGGCATACGTCCGCCGCCATCTGCGGGTACTCTGGCCGGTCGCCGCCCCGGCGTTCTCCTGGGCTGATCTGGTCGACCCGCATGAGCGTCAGGGAGAGGCGCGGTTCGCGGCGCAGTTCTGGCGCGCCAACTTCCAGCCGTCCGAGCGCTACGTCCTCTCGACCGCGGGAAGCATCCGCCACCGCCTCGCGGCCGACGGATCGGGATACGCGAATCTGTTCCTCGCCGGCGACTGGGTCGACAACGGCGCCCTCAACGCGGGGTGTGTGGAGGCGGCGGTGATGGCGGGGCTTCAGGCGGCGCGAGCGATCGTCGGGAGCCGCGAGCCGATCGTGGCGGGCGGTCCAGGCTGGCTGGTCGAGGACCTCGATCGCTGAGGCTCTGCGGGCGGCCCATCAGCGAGACGCCTCGCGTCCGCCATCCGCCGCGTCCGTGCCGGGTCGATCGCCATCAGGATCACGCCGCCCAGGCACGCGACGCCCATGGTCACGAACATCGGGCGCCATCCGGCGAGCTGCGCGAGGAGTCCGCACAGCGGCGTGCCGACGACGGCGCCGAAGTCGAGCGCCGCCGTGTGCAGGCTGACCACCGTGCCTTGCAGGCGCGCCGGCGCACGGCTGATCGCGAGGGCGTTCAGCACGGGGAACAGCGTGCCGTGACCGGCGCCGCAGGCGATTCCGGACAGCACGAGGATACCGGGCGCCGGCAGCAGTGCGAGCGCCGCAAGCCCGAACCCGAAGATGGCGAACGCGGGGTACGAGATCAGGTGCGGGCCCAGCACGTCCAGGACGCGGCGGCCGAACAGCCGGATCACGACGCTCGTCGCCGAGTAGGCCACGAAGAACGACCCGCTGCGCGCGAGGCCGACGTCACGCGTGTAGGGCGCGACGAAGAAGAACGCGGCGTTGATGGCGACGCCGAGCACGACCGTCACCACCATGACGATCGGCAGCCCCGGATGCGCCATGGCGCGCAGGAGCGCGCGGAAGCTCATGTGCGGCACCGCGTCGGCGGCGCGCAGGACCGGCGGCCGCGGCGGGACGAGGGTGGTGAGCGCGACCGAGACGGCGGCGAAGCCGAGCGCGGTCAGGAGATATGCCGGAAAGCCCGCGGCGGCGATGATGCGCTCGCCGAGCATCGGCCCGAGCCCGTTCGCCGTCATGCCGAAGACGCCGAACACCGCGATGCCCTCGGCGCGCCGCCCCGGCGGCGTCAGATCGGCCGCGTAGGTGAAGTACGAGGCGAAGAGCGCGCCCCACACGACGGCGTGCACGGTCGCCCAGAGGTAGAGCCACAGGCCCGCCGTGTGGAGGCCGAGGAACGGCAGCCAGGAGACGACGTTGGCCATCCCGGCGCCGAGCAGCACGGGCCGCCGGCCGACGCGGTCGAGGAGCATGCCGACCAGCGGCCGCGTCGCCACGCTGGCCGCCGTGCTCGACGCCGAGCACGAGGCCGATGGTGAGCTCCGTCCCGCCGAGCGTCCCGGATCAGCAGCGGGATCAGGACGAACATGGCGAGGCTCATCCCCCCCGCCAGGTGCACCGCGCACGCCGTCCAGAACGTGCGCGTGTAGAGGACGGCGGGCGCCTCAGCCGTCGATGCGGCGCGCAATGACCTCGCGCCCCTTGGCTCCCGCGGGTGCGGAGACGACGCCCTCGCGCTCCATCCGCTCGATCATGCGGGCGGCGCGGTTGTAGCCGACGCGCAGCCGCCGCTGCAGCCACGAGATGGACGCCTGGCGGTGCTCCGTCACCTGGGACACGGCGAGATCGTAGAGCTCGTCGGAGAAATCCTCGACGTCGTCGCCGTCGCCCTCTTCCTCGTCCTCGCCCTCGAGGAGCGTCATCTCGTAGCGCGGCTGCTCCTGCCGCTTGATGAAGTCGACGACGCGGTGGACGTCCTGATCGGAGACGAACGAGCCATGGAGCCGGATGACGCGCGCGGTGCCCGGCGGGAGGAAGAGCATGTCTCCCTCGCCGAGCAGGCGCTCGGCGCCCACGGAGTCGAGGATGGTGCGCGAGTTGGTGCCCGAGGTGACCTGGAACGAGATCCGCGCCGGGAAGTTCGCCTTGATGAGGCCCGTGATCACGTCGACCGACGGACGCTGCGTCGCCAGGATCAGGTGGATGCCGGCGGCGCGCGCCTTCTGGGCCAGGCGCGTGATCGACTCCTCGATCTCGTGTCCGACGGTCAGCATCAGATCGGCGAGCTCGTCGATGATGACGACGATGCGCGGCAGGTGGCGGTGCACCAGCGCCGTCGGGTCCGCGCCGTTCGCTTGCCCGGGCTCGGCCGCGTCGTCGGCGACCGCGGCCTCCTCCGTCTCGGCCTCCTCCGCGCCATCGGCCTCGGCCGCCTGCGCCACCAGACGGTTGTAGCCGTCGACGTTGCGCACGCCCTTGTCGTGCAGCAGGCGGTAGCGGTCCTCCATCTCCTTCACCATGTTGGCGAGCGCCGCGGACGCCTTCTTCGGGTTCGTCACCACGGGAACCAGGAGATGCGGGATGTGCTCGAAGACCGACAGCTCGAGCATCTTCGGGTCGATCATGATCATCCGCACGTCGCGCGGCGACGCCTTGAACAGGATGCTCAGGATCATCGCGTTCATCGACACCGACTTGCCGGTGCCGGTCGCTCCCGCGATCAGCAGGTGGGGCATGCGCGCCAGGTCGTGCACGTACACGTTGCCGGTCGTGTCCTTGCCGATGGCGAGCGTGAGCTTCGACTCGGCGTGGCGGTAGGAGTCGCCCTGCATGAGCTCGCGGATGTAGACCGTGTCCCGCCGCGGGTTCGACACCTCGACCCCGACCACCGGCTTGCCCGGGATCGGCGCGAGGATGCGGACCGACGCGGCCCGGAGCGCCATGGTGAGGTCGTCGGCGAGATTGACGATGCGGCTCACCTTGACGCCTGGCGCGGGCTCGAACTCGAAGGTGGTGATCACCGGGCCCGGGCGTACCGCCACGACCTTGCCGGCGACGCCGAAGTCGGCGAGCTTGTTCTCGAGGATGCGCGAGCTGGTGAGCAGCGCCGCCTCGTCGATGGGCTGGGCGATCTTCTGCGGCGGGTCGAGGAGGCTGACCGGCGGCAGCCGGTAGGTGTCCTCGGCGAACAGCTCCTCCTGCATCTCGAGCCGCCGCGCCTTCCGCGACGGCTCCGGCTTGCGCTCGGGCTCGCGAATGATCGGCGGCGGCGCGTCACGCTTCTCGACCGGCTCCGGCTTGCTCGCAGCCGCCTCGATGGCGTCGACGAGCCGGATCGGGGCGCGCGATGCGCGGGCCGGCCGGCCCGGCTCCTCGACCGGCGGCGCCGGCGAGCGGCGGACGCGCGCCATCACCCAGGTCCCGGCGGCACGCACACGGGCAGAGGTCCAGCCGCCGATGTGGGCCGCCATGTCGAACGCCGAGATGCCCGTCGCCAGGACGAGCGACATGACCAGGACGACGGCGATCACGAGATAGGCGCCCGGTGCTCCCACCAGACCGCGGAGCGCCGTCCCGAGGAAGCCGCCCAGCCAGCCGCCGCCGCGCACCGTGGCCTTGCCGCCCGCGACGAGACCCGCGGCGGCCGCGACGCCCCCGACGAGCAGCACCGCGCCGCCCAGCCGCGCACCGCCCAGGTCGTCGCCGTTGCCGCGCAGCAACGCGACCGCGACGAAGCCGAGGTACACCGGGAAGAGGTACGCCGCGACGCCCACCGCGCGCAGGACGGTGTCGGCCAGAAGATGCCCGACCGGGCCGCCGAGGTTCTGGCGGGGCAGATCGGGCGAGTAGGACAGGAGCGCGAGCGCCACGAAGAGCGCCACGGCTCCGCCCGCCAGCCCCTCCGCCTCGCGCAGGAAGTGCCGTCCCGCCGAGGGGACACTCGCGACCTGCTGCCGTCGTCCCGCCATCACCCCACCACCACAGCCGCGCCAGGTCTACTACATCTCGAGCACGAAGGGGAGGATCACCGGCCAGCGGTCCAAGCGCTTGAAATATCGACGAAGCGCCTTGCGGACCTCCTCCTTGACCTCGGCGGGATCGGTCCGCGACTCCGGGTTGATGGCCTCGAGCGCGTCCAGGACCATGCTGCGCGCGCCCTCGAACACCTCGGGGCTCACGTCGTCGGCGACCACGCCGCGCGACACCAGGTCCGGGCCGGCGACGATGTCGCCCGACTGCTGCGCGATGGCGAGGACCGCGAGCACCAGTCCGTCCTCCGACAGATGGCGGCGGTCGCGGAGCACCACGTCGCCCACCTCGCCGATGCCCTTGCCGTCGACGAAGACGCGCCCCGCCGGCACGCGCTCCGCGCGCTCGGCGCCGTCGGGACGGATCTCGAGCACGTCGCCGTCTTCCAGCAGATGACAGCCGTCCGCCGGCACGCCGACCTCGCGCGCGAGCTGGAGGTGGCGCACGAGGTGGCGGTACTCGCCGTGCACCGGGACGAAGTACCGGGGGCGCACGAGGTTCAGCACGAGCTTGAGCTCCTCCTGCGATGCGTGCCCGGACACGTGGATCGGCGTGCTGCGTCCGTAGTGGACCGTGGCCCCGCGCCGATACAGGTGGTTCACGAGGCTCGAGATCGCGCGCTCGTTGCCCGGGATGATGCGCGACGAGAGCACCACCACGTCCCCGGGCGTCAGCACCACCTGCTTGTGCGCGTTCATCGCGATACGGACGAGCGCCGACGCCGCCTCGGCCTGGCTGCCCGCCGTGATCAGCGTCACCTCGCTCGCGCGGCAGGTCGCGCAGCACCGGGAGATCCACCAGCGTCCCGTCGGCGACACGGAGCAGCCCGAGGTCGCGGGCGGTCGCGACGTGCGAGGTGAGGCTCCGGCCGACCAGCCCGACCTTGCGGCCGAAACGCGTCGCGAGGTCGATCACCTGCTGCATGCGATGGATGTGCGACGAGAACGTGGTGACGACCACGCGCCCCGTCGCCTCGCGGAAGATCTGCTCGAGGTGCACGCCCACCGAGCGCTCCGAGGGTGTGACGCCGGCGTGCTCGACGTTGGTCGAGTCCGACATCAGCAGCAGGACGCCCTCGGCGCCCAGCTCGGCCAGCCGGCCGAGGTCGGGCAGCCGGCCATCGAGCGGCGTCTGGTCGACCTTGAAGTCGCCCGTGTGCACGATGGTTCCGACCGGGGTGCGGATGACGAGCCCCACCGAATCGGGGATGGAGTGCGTGACGGCGAACGGCTCGATCGCGAACGGACCGACACGGACCGGCTCGCGCTCGTACACCGCCAGCGTTGCCGGCAGCTCGTGCTCGCGCAGCCGCGAGCGCACGAAGCCGATGGTGAGCGGGGTGCCGTAGACCGGCACGTTGAACTCGCCGAGGACGTACGGCAGCGCGCCGATGTGATCCTCGTGGCCGTGCGTCAGGAAGATGGCCTTGAAGCGCGGCCCCAGCGTGCGGAGATAGGTCAGGTCGGGAATCGCCACGTCCACGCCGAGCATCTGCTCGTCGGGGAACATGACGCCGCAGTCGACCGCGATGGCGGTGTCGCCGTACTCGACGACCAGCAGGTTGAGGCCGATCTCCCCGAGACCGCCGAGCGGGATCACGCGCAGGGGCGGTGTGCCTGGAGCGGTCATCCGGTCTCCGCGAACCGCATGGGCCGCGGACCGTGCGCGGCCGCGCGCGGGAGCATCGCCTCGAGGCGCTCGCGGACGCGCCGCATCAGCTCGTCGCCCTCGAGCCCCGCCACCGGGACGGGCGCGCCGACGACGACGTCGATGGTGCCGGAGCGGACCTGCCAGCCGCGCCGCCCGAGGACGTCCGCGCTGCCTTCCACCGCGATCGGCACGATCGGAATGCCCGCATCGAGCGCCAGCACGAAGCCGCCCCGCTTCCAGGGGAGCATCGTGCCGTCGCCGGGGCCACGCGTGCCCTCGGGGAAGATGATGACCGAGAGACCGCTCCGCATCTTCTCGCTCGCGGCGCGCAGGCTCTTCATCGCCTGCACGTGGTTGCTGCGATCGATGATGATGTGGTCGGAATGCCGCAGCGCCCACCCGAATACCGGCACCTTCGTCAGCTCCTTCTTGGCCACCCAGCGCAGCTGGAACGCGGGCAACGCAGCGACGACCGCGAGGACGTCGAAATGGCTCTGGTGGTTCGACATGAACACGTAAGGCGTGTGCGGATCGAGCGGGGTCTGGTACCGGGTGCGGACACGCACGCCCGTCACGAGGAGATTCATCCGGACCCAGAGCTGCGAGACCCGGTAGCCCCCCCGTCCGCTGAGCGCCGACACCGCGACGACCACCGGTGCCAGCAGCACCGTGTTGAGCGCGATACCAAGCAGCTTGAGGACCGAGAGCAGGGCCACTGAACCTCACCCGCCGCCGATGCAACCTCCGCCGTCCCGGGCGAATCGAGGGCGAAAATAGCGGTCCGGGTGCGGGGAAGTCAACGCACGTCGTTTGCCTTGCGCGGTGACGGGGGCGCCGCGTCCGCCGATCGACGGCCGCGGCCCGCGGCGGCCGGCACGCGCCGTGTCTTGCTTGACACACGATGCGCGAGGTCGGTAGTCTGCTAGCTTGGTTATGCTGGCCGGTCGTCACGGCGTCGAGGCCTCCGTGCGCTGGCATGCCGCGTGGGCGTGCGCCGTCCTCTGCGTGGCGCTGACGGACGGCCGTGCCGCGGCGGTCGAGTCGACGGAGTGCGCCACCGCCATGACCGCGCCGGCCGCTCCCCTGCCGATGGGCGAGCGCCCGCTCGCGGTCGGGCGGTCGGGTACCTGGCGGCGGCCGAGACGGCCGGCTTCCACATCGCAGCTGGTGCCCGACGCCGGGCTCGCCGCGAATCCTGCCGCGCTCGCCGCCTTTCGCCGGGCGGCCGCGCAATGGGAAGCCGTCATCTCGAGTCCGGTGACGGTCACGCATCGGTGCGGGGCTGGCCAATCTGGGCGATCCGGACCTCATCGGTCAGACCCGTCCGATGACCCTGTCCGGCACCTACACGCGCGTCCGCGATGCCATCGTGGCCGTCCACCAGGACCAGCCCGTCGTCGCCGCGATGCCGACCGCCGCACAGTTCGCGGCGTCGATCCGGGCCGGGTTCACCCTCGACGGCACCCTGTCGGCCACCAAGGCCAACCTGAAGGCGCTCGGCTTCGCCGACCTCGACGCGACGTTCGGGCCGTCGGACGCCACCATCACGTTCAACTCCACCTTCAGCTTCGATTTCGACAACCGGGACGGCGTCACCGCGGACACGATCGACTTCGAGACCGTGGCCGCGCACGAGATCGGGCACGTGCTCGGCTTCAGCTCCAGCGTCGACGTGATCGACACCGTGTCGCCGCGCCCCGTCCGGCTCGATCCGCTCGACCTGCTGCGATTCGCCGACGTCGCGGGGGCGGACCCCTCTACAGCGGCGGAGTTCACGACGTTCGCGCGCAGCCTGGTTCCGGGTGCGGCGGCCGTCTTCGACGACACGTCCGCCGCATTCGCGATGTCCACCGGCAAGAACAACGGTGACGGCAGGCAGGCGAGCCACTGGAAGGACGATCGGCTCACCGGGGTCCTCGTCGGGATCATGGATCCGACGCTGCCGAGCACGACCGTCGAGACGATCTCCGCCGCCGACGAGCGCGCCCTCGAGCTGATCGGATGGACGCTCACGAACGGCACCGGCGCGAGCACGACGTCGACCACGCAGCCGGCGACTCAGATCGAGACACGTCGAGAACCACGACGAGCACGACCAGCACCACGCTGCCTCCGTGCGTCACGCCGCGATGTCGCCTGGACGACGCGCTCCACGAGGGCGCCTGCGCCGGAGCCACGATCCCGCCGGTGCTCGCGCACCAGATCGAGCGGGGAATCGCGCTCGGCGAGCGCGCGGCCATGCAATCCGCGAAGAAGGCGCGCCGCACCCTCGCGCGGGGACGGCGCGTGCTCACGGGCGCAGCCCGGCTCGCGCGGATCGACGCCATGGGCAAGCGCGCGAAGCTCATGCCGGAATGCGCCTCGACGATCCGCGACGTGATCGGCGCGCTGGTGTCGACTCCCTCCGATCCCGCACTGCGCCAGTCACACAATCCAGCGTCATCGCATTGACCACCCCCGACCCGGCGACTATCGTCCGGGGCCGGAGGGCGCGGCGATGTCGGTGAACAAGGTGCTGCTGATCGGCAACCTCGGAAAGGATCCGGAGGTGCGCTTCACGGGAAGTGGACAGGCCGTGGCCCGGTTCCCCGTCGCCACCAGCGAGGTCTGGAACGACAAGGAGGGCCAGCGCCAGGAGCGCACCGAGTGGCACAACGTGGTGGTGTGGGGAAAGCAGGGCGAGACGTGCGGCCAGTACCTGCAGAAGGGCCGCCAGGTCTACGTCGAGGGCTCGATCCGCACCCGGCAGTACGACGACAAGGACGGCAACAAGCGATACATCACCGAGGTCGTCGCACAGCGCGTCCAGTTCCTGGGCGGCCGTGGCACCGATGCGCCTCGCGGCGGCCGCGATCAGGGCGCGAGCGAGGACATGCCGCCGGCGCCGCTTCCCGAAGACGACGACATCCCGTTCTGATCACCAGCGCTGCGTCTCGGCCAGGCTGACGAAGCGTCCCTGGCCGACGACCACGTGGTCCAGCACGCGGATGCCGAGGAGCTCCCCGGCGCGGCGCAGCCGCTCGGTCAGGGCCGCGTCCTCCGCCGAGGGCGTCGGGTCTCCGCTCGGGTGGTTGTGCACGAGGACGAGGGCGGCGGCCGCGAGGCGAATCGCGGGGGCGAAGACCTCGCGCGGGTGCACCAGCGCGGCGGTGAGCGTGCCCTCGGAGATGCGCAGCTCGGCGATCAGTCGGTTGCGGCCGTCGAGCAGGAGGACGAAGAACTGCTCGCGCTCGCACTGCGGCAAGCGGCCCCGGAAGTGGGCGTAGACCGCCGCCGCGTCGCGCATCGGCTCGCCGGGACCGAGCGGGGTGCCGGCGGCCCGGCGCCCGAGCTCGAGGGCGGCGCGCACCACGGCGAGGCGCCGGCGCCAGCGCGGGCCGAGCACGGTGGCGAACGGCGCCGCGTCGCGCCCGAGGCGGACGAGACCGCCGCCGCATCCGAGCAGCGCCTCCGCACCGGCGCGCGCGGCATGGCCGGCTCTCCCGCCATCGAGGAGCGCGCCGAGCAGCTCGACGTCGCTGCACGACGTGGCCGCGCCGGCGAGGAGCATGCGCCTCGGCTCCGCGATGGATGCGGGAACGATGCGCTCGACGTCCACGTCCCCGTGCTACGTCGCCCGCCACGACGTGGGGATCGCTGGAAGCGGACGTCGTCCGCCCACTAGGCGCGCAGCAGCAGCGCCTTCAGATACTCGGCCTCCGGGTGCGCGAGCGCGACGGGATGATCGGGAGGATGGCCGTGATCCTCCACCAGCTGGAGCGGGCGGCCCACGTCGCGCGCCGCGGCCGCGATCACCTGCCGGAACCGGTCGCGATCGAGGTGCTGCGAGCACGAGCACGTGAGGAGCCAGCCGCCGGGCTCGAGGTGGCGCAGCGCCTGGAGGTTCACGTCCAGGTATCCGCGCAGGCCGGCCTGCAGATCGCGTCGCCGGCGCACGAACGGCGGGGGGTCGAGCACGATCACGTCGAAGCGCTCGCGCGACGCGCGCAGGTACTCGAAGACGTCCGCCTCGATCCACGTCGCGCGCTCGGGCGCGAGCCCGTTCTCGGGCCACGCCGCCTCGCCGAGGCCGAGGGCCAGGCGCGAGCTGTCCACCGAGACGACATGGGTCGCGCCGCCCAGCCCGGCGGCGATGGCGAAGCCGCCCGTGTACGCGAACGCGTTCAGCACGCGGAGGCCACTCGCCAGCGTGCGGATGCGCGCGCGGTTGTCGCGCTGGTCGAGGAAGAGGCCCGTCTTCTGTCCGTGCAGGACATCGGCGAGGAGATGCATCCCGTTCTCCGTCACCGCGAGCCGCGCCGGCGGCTCCTCGCCCGCGAGCACCCCGCGCGCGCCACCGAGTCCCTCCTCGGCGCGCACGCCGCCCTCGCTGCGCTCGTAGATGCCGCGCGGCGCGAGACGGGTCCGCAGCGCCTCGACGACTCCCCCGGCGAGGCGCGCCGCGCCGGCGGTGAGCAGCTGACAGACGAGGAAGTCCCCGTAGCGATCGACCACCACGCCGGGCAGTCGGTCGCCCTCGCCGTTCACCACGCGATACGCGGTCGTGCCCGCCGGCACGACCGCGCGGCGGAGCGCCAGCGCCTCGTCGACACGACGGGCCACCAGTCCGTCGTCGACCGGCTCGTCGTCGAGCGTCAGCACGCGCACCGCGATGGCGGTGCGCGGATTGACGTAGCCGCCGGCCACGAAGCGACCCCCCGCCGCCAGCACGCGAACCGGCTCGCCCGCCTCGGCACCGTCGAGGCCGGACGCGATCGCGCGGGAGAAGATCCACGGGTGTCCCGCCCGGACGGGCACCTCCCGACCGGGCCTCAGAACGATCTCTCGCACCGTCACCGCTCGCCGGCGCGCCGGTAGACGCCGCTGCGCCCGCCGCGCTTCTCGAGCAGACGGATCGGCCCGATCGTCATGCCACGGTCGATCGCCTTGCACATGTCGTAGAGCGTGAGGCCCGCGACCGCGACCGCCGTGAGAGCCTCCATCTCGACACCCGTGCGCGCCTCCACCCGCACGCGGCTCTCGATCCGGACCCGCGAGCCGCCCGGGTCGGGGGTGAGCTCGACGTCGACGTGCGACAGCGGCAGCGGGTGGCAGAGCGGGATCAGGTCGGCGGTGCGCTTGGCCGCCATGATGCCGGCCAGGCGCGCCACGGCCAGGACGTCGCCCTTCGGCACGCCGCCGGCCGCGATCGCCGCCAGCGTCGCCGCCTGCATGGTCACCTCGCCGCGCGCCACCGCCTCGCGCGCCGTCACGCCCTTCGCGGAGACGTCCACCATGCGGGCGCGCCCGCGGCGATCGAGGTGCGAGAGTCGAGAGGGACGCGCCACGAGGCGCTCGGCTATCGCAACCGCGCGGTGGGCTCAACCGCTCGCGATGCGGCGTTCCCCGCGCCAGGGTTGCCGCGCCTCGGGAGTGGCCTTACAGTGCCGCGACCATGACTGCGGACGGCACTCCCAACCACCACCGCGTGTTCATCCTGGGCTCGGGGCCCGCCGGCCTCACGGCCGCCATCTACGCCGCGCGGGCGAACCTGGCGCCGACCGTGGTCGAGGGCTCGCAGCCCGGCGGACAGCTCACCATCACCACCGACGTCGAGAACTATCCGGGCTTCGCCGAGGGCGTGCTGGGCCCGGAGATGATGGAGATCTTCAAGAAGCAGGCGGCGCGATTCGGCACCGAGTTCGTCTACGGCGACGTCACGGAGGTCGACGTCTCGCAGCGTCCCTTCCGCTTCACGGTGGGCTCCGAGCAGCACACCGCCGACACCCTCATCATCGCCACCGGCGCCACGGCGAAGCTGCTCGGCCTGCCGAGCGAGCAGCGCCTCATGGGCTACGGCGTGTCCGCGTGCGCCACCTGCGACGGGTTCTTCTTCAAGGGCAAGGAGGTGGGGGTCGTCGGCGGCGGCGACACCGCGATGGAGGAGGCGATCTTCCTCACCAAGTTCGCCACCAGGGTGAAGGTGCTCCATCGCCGCGAGGAGCTGCGCGCGTCGAAGATCATGCAGGACCGCGCGAAGAAGAACGAGAAGATCGAGTTCGTGTGGAACGTCACGGTCACCGACGTCCTGGGCGATGCGAAGAACGGCGGCATCACGGCCGTCGTGCTCGAGGACACGAAGACCGGCGCGCACCGCGAGATGCCGCTGGACGGCCTGTTCGTCGCCATCGGCCACGAGCCGAACACGCAGCTCTTCAAGGGCAAGCTCCACATGGACGAGCGCGGCTACATCATCACCGAGCCGCGCAGCACGTACACGAACGTGCCCGGCGTGTTCGCCTGCGGGGACGCGCAGGACCCGACCTATCGCCAGGCGGTGACGGCGGCGGGCAGCGGCTGCATGGCGGCCATCGACGCCGAGCGCTGGCTCGAAGCCCAGCACGGGTAGCGGAGCGCCTACCCCTCCGCGCGCCGGCGAAACTCGCGCGCGCGCCGGCTCGACGTCGTCAGCTCGAGGAAGAGCAGCCCGCGCACCACCCAGCCGTAGGCCGCGACCAGCCCGGCGCCGGCGGCGCTGATCAACCCGAGCGGTCCGTCCGGCAGGACCATGTCGACCGCCAGCACCGCGGCGACGAGCAGCAGGTTCGCCGGGAACCACTCGATCCAGTTGGCGGCGATGAAGCGATAGCTCTCGGCGAGCAGCTCGGCCGCGCCCGAGCGTCCGAGATACACCAGCTCGGGCACGGCGTTCAGGAAGGCGAAGACCGCGAGCCCGAAGACGATGAGCAGCAGCGGAAACGGGGCGAGCACGAACGCCGCCACGAGCTGCAGGAGAAAGAGCAGGAAGCCGACGTTCAGGAGGTCGCCGAGGTAGGCGCCGAAGCTCGCCGGCAGCTCGCGCAGATCGACCCTGCCGCGGCCACGAACGATCTGCTCCAGGAAGAAGAGCCACGAGCTGAAGCAGGCCGCGGCGGCGGCCGTCCACACCATGCCGCCCACGAAGCCGAATCGCCCGAGCACCGACGACAGCGCCGCGAGCAGCACCGGGTAGCCGATCGCCAGCAGCGCCAGCGGCCAGCTGCCCGCGGTCAGCTGGCCGGCGCGGCGGAAGACGCGGCCGTACATCGCCGCCGTGTCGGCGAGCCATCCGCCGGTCACGCGGCGCCTCCGTCCTGCCGGATGCAGACGCCGCGCGACGCGAGGTACGCCTTCGCCTCGCCGATCGTGTGCGTCCCGTAGTGGAAGATCGACGCCACCAGCGCCGCGCTGGCGCCGCCCGCCGTCAGGCCCTCGTGGAGATGCTCGAGCGTTCCCGCGCCGCCCGACGCGATCACCGGGATGTCGACGCGATCCACGATCGCCCGCGTCAGCGGCAGGTCGTAGCCCTCCTTCGTCCCGTCGCGGTCCATGCTGGTCAGGAGGATCTCGCCGGCGCCTGCGGCTTCCATGCGCGACGCCCACTCGAGCGCGTCGAGACCGGTCGCGTGACGGCCGCCGTGCGTGAACACCTCCCATCCTCGCGTCGGGTCGTCCGGCGCGCGCCGCCGCGCGTCGATCGCCACCACCACGCACTGCGCGCCGAACCGTCCGGACGCCGCCCGCACGACCTCGGGATCGCTCACCGCCGCCGTGTTGAACGACACCTTGTCGGCGCCGGCGTTGAGCAGCGTGCGCACGTCGTCCACCGTGCGGACGCCGCCGCCCACCGTGAGCGGCATGAAGCAGCGCTCCGCGGTGCGGGCGACGATGTCGAGCAGGATGGGACGCTCCTCGTGCGACGCCGTGATGTCGAGGAAGCAGAGCTCGTCGGCGCCGGCGGCGTCGTAGCGTGCGGCGATCTCGACCGGGTCGCCGGCATCCGCCAGATCGACGAAGCGCACGCCCTTCACCACGCGCCCGGCGTGGACGTCGAGGCACGGGATGATCCGGCGCGCCAGCATCAGCGAGCGCCGCCCCCGCCGCGCCCAGCGCGTCGCGCAGGTCGACGGCGCCCGAGTAGAGCGCGCGGCCGACGATGACGCCGGTCACCCCGTCGTCGGCCAGCGCGGCGACCGCACGCACGTGCTCGAGCGTCCCGACCCCGCCCGAGGCGACGACCGGGATGCCGGCTGCCCGCGCGACGGCGCGCGTCCCCTCGAGGTCCGGTCCCTCCTGCGTCCCGTCGCGACCGATGTCGGTGTAGACGATCGCCGCCGCGCCCCACCCCGCCGCGGTCTCGGCCAGCGCCGGCGCGGCGACGCGACCGCCCTCGAGCCACCCGGCGACCCGTGCCATCGCCGTCGCGCGCGTCGATACCGATCGCGACGCGGCCGGGGAATGCCCGGCAGAGTGCCGCCCCGCGCGCGGGCTCGCGCACCGCGATGGTGCCCAGCACCACGCGCGCCACGCCACCCTCGAGCGCCGTCTCGATCGCCGCCGCGTCGCGCATCCCGCCGCCCACCTGCACGGGGATGCGGACGGCGGCGCAGATGGCCGCCACCAGCGGCGCCTGCACGGGGCGGCCGGCGCGCGCGCCATCGAGGTCCACGACGTGGATCCAGCGCGCTCCGAGCGCCTCCCAGCGCCGCGCGACGCCGACCGGGTCGTCGCCGTAGACCGTCTCGCGGGCGAAGTCGCCCTGCGTGAGGCGCACGCAGCGGCCGCCGCGCAGGTCGATGGCCGGGATAGACGATCATGCGCCGGCCGCGATGGTCCGCACGAACCCGCGCAGCAGGCTGAGGCCGACGCGCTGGCTCTTCTCGGGATGAAAGACGCCGGCGTAGACGTTGTCGCGGCCCACGCTGGAGACGAAGTCCACCCCGTACGACGTCGTGGTGGCGATCACGCCGGGGTCGGCGGGCAGCGCGTGGTAGGAGTGCACGAAGTACACCCAGTCCCCGTCCGCGACCTCGGCGAGCGCCGGCACGCGCCGCACCACCCGGAGCTGGTTCCAGCCCATGTGCGGCACCTTGCGCTCGGGGTCGCGCGGGAACCGGACCACGCGCCCGGCGAAGAGCCCGAGGCCCGGCTCGCCGGGCGATTCCTCGCTCTCCTCGAACAGCAGCTGCATGCCGACGCAGATACCGAGAAACGGACGGCCCGAGCGCGCGGCCGCGAGCACGGGCTCGTCGAGTCCGCTGCCGCGCAGGTTCTGCATGCACGTGCCGAAGGCGCCCTGCCCCGGCAGGACGACCGCCGGCGCCGACGCGATGCGGTCCGGGTCGCTGGTGATCTCCGCCGCCTGCCCGAGACACTCGAAGGCCTTCTGCGCGCTGCGCAGGTTGCCGACTCCGTAGTCGACGATGGCGAGCGGACGCGTCATCCCGTCAGCGTTCCCTTGGTGGAGAGCACGCCGCGCACGCGCGGATCGCGCTGCGTGGCCACGTCGAGCGCGCGCGCCAGACCCTTGAAGGTGGCCTCCACGATGTGGTGCGGGTTCCGGCCCGCCAGCATGCGCACGTGCAGGTTCATGCCCGCCTGGTTCACCAGCGCGAGCAGGAAGTCGTGGATCAGCTCGACGTCGAAGCTCCCGATCTTCGCCTGCTTGATGCGCACGTCGTAGGCCAGGAACGGCCGTCCCGACAGGTCGACGACCGTCTGCACGAGGGCCTCGTCGAGCGGCACCGTGGCTTCGCCGAAGCGACGGATGCCGGCCTTGTCGGCCAGCGCCTCGCGCATCGCCTGGCCGAGCACCAGCCCGACGTCCTCGACGGTGTGGTGGTAGTCCACCTCCAGATCGCCGCGGGCCTGGACGGTCAGATCGAACAGCCCGTGGCGGGAGAACAGCTCGAGCATGTGGTCGAGGAACGGGATGCCGGTCTTCACCGTGCATCGGCCGTCGCCGTCGAGGTGCAGCTCGAGGCGGATGTCGGTTTCCTTCGTCTTGCGCGCCACCGTGGCGACCCGTCCCTTGGGCCGGCCCGGAGCGCGGCGAGCCTGTAGTGCCATCAGCGCAATCCTCCCACGGCGCGGCGGGTCTCGGCGAGCGTCCCGCCGGCTGCGCGGCTCCCGATCGCCGCCAGGCGCCGGTCGATCGAGCGCGCGTGCGCGTCGAGCCCTTCCAGCCGGGCCAGGCGCGCCGCCGCCGGTCCGAGGCGCGCGAGCGTGCGCGGCCCGCCCTCGATGAGACTGGTTCGCTTCACGAAATCGTAGACGCCGAGCGGCGACGCGAAGCGCGCCGTCCCGCCGGTGGGGAGCACGTGATTCGGGCCCGCCAGGTAGTCGCCGAAGGCCTCCGGCACGTGCGGGCCGACGAAGACCGCGCCGGCGTGGCGGATGCGTGGAACCCAGCGTCGCGGTGTGCGGACCAGCAGCTCGAGGTGCTCGGGCGCGATCCGGTTCGCGAGGGCGACGGCCTCGGCGAGCGACGCCGTCACCACGATCGCGCCGAAGCGCGCCAGCGCGCGCGCGGCGAGCGCGCGGCGCGGCAACGTGGCGAGCTGCTCGTCGAGAGCTGCCGCCACCCGCCCGGCGAGACGCCGGTCGGGCGTGACGCAGACCGCGGCGGCCTGCGGGTCGTGCTCGGCCTGCGCCAGCATGTCCGCCGCGACCATCGCGGGCGACGCCGAGCCGTCGGCGACGATCAGGACCTCGCTCGGGCCGGCGATCGAGTCGATGTCGACCTGCCCGTACACCAGGCGCTTGGCGGTGGCGACGAAGATGTTCCCCGGACCGACGATCTTGTCGACGCGCGGGATCGTGGCGGTGCCCCAGGCCAGCGCGGCCACCGCCTGCGCGCCACCGACGCGGTAGAGCGCGTCGATGCGGGCGACGTGACAGGCGGCGAGGATGATCGGCGGGTGGCCCGCCGGCCCGGCCGGCGAGGTCGCGACCACCTCGTGCACGCCGGCGATGCGCGCCGGCACGGCCGTCATCAGCACGGTCGACGGGTAGGCTGCCCGCCCGCCGGGCACGTAGACGCCCACGCGGTCGAGCGGCTGGATGAGCTGCCCGAGGCGCGCCCCGCTGGCGTCGCGGAACGACCACGAGCGCTCGCGCTGGCGCACGTGGAACGCGCGGATCCGGCGCGCGGCCAGCTCGAGGTCGCGCCGCACGCTCGCCGGCTGATCGCGATACGCCGCGGCGAGGTCGCCGGCGGGCACGCGGAGCGTCGCCGGGCGGAGCGTGACGCCGTCGAAGCGGCGCGTGAGCGCGACCAGCGCGCGATCGCCGTCGCGCCGCACGGCCCGGATGATCCGCTGCACCGCACGCTCGATCCGCGCGCCGGCCTCCTCGCCGCGCCGGTCGAGCTGCGCCAGCCGGCGGCGCGCGGCCGGCGTGCCGGCCTCGACGATCAGGTTCACCCGCCCTCCCCGACCCGCGCGATCTCGGCGCCGAGCGACCCGAGCTTGGCCTCGAGGCGCTCGTAGCCTCGATCGAGGTGGTAGACGCGCAGCACGCGCGTCTCGCCCCGCGCCGCGAGCCCGGCGAGGACGAGCGAGATGCTGGCGCGGAGGTCGGTGGCCATCACCGGCGCACCGGACAGATCCGTCGGGCCGCGCACGAGCGCGGTGTTCCCGTCCACCCGGATGTGCGCCCCCATGCGCGTCAGCTCGACGGCGTGCAGCATGCGGTTCTCGAAGACCGTCTCGGTGAAGGTGCTGGTGCCGTCGGCGCGGGTCATCAACGCCATCATCTGCGCCTGCAGGTCGGTCGGGAATCCCGGGTACGGCATGGTCCGCACGTCGGTGGCGGCCAGGTGCCCGTTCGCCTCGACCCGCATGCCGCCGTCGTACTCGGTGACCACCACACCGGTCTCGCGGAGCTTCGTGACGAACGCCTCGAGGTGATCCGGGCGCGCGCCCGTGACCTGCACCCGACCGCCCGTGATGGCGGCGGCGACCATGAAGCTGCCCGCCTCGAGGCGATCCGGGATGACGGTGACCTCGGCGCCGTGCAGCTCGCGACGCCCCTCCACGGTGATGCGCGACGTGCCGGCTCCTTCGACCCACACGCCCATGCGCTCGAGCAGCGTCGCGAGGCACTCGATCTCCGGCTCGCGCGCCGCGTTCTCGATCACGGTCGTCCCGGCAGCGAGCGTCGCCGCCATCATGAGCTGCTGGGTCGCGCCGACGGACGGGAAGTCGAGCACGATGCTCGCTCCGCGCAGCCGCTCCGCCTCGGCCTCGACGTAGCCTTCACGGACGGCCAGCCGGGCTCCCATCTTCTCGAGGCCCGCCAGGTGGAGATCGACCGGGCGCGCGCCGATGGCGCAGCCGCCCGGCATCGACACGCGGGCATGGCCGAAGCGCGCCAGCAGCGGGCCCAGGGTCAGGAACGACGCCCGCATCTTGCGCACGAGGTCGTACGGCGCCTCGGTGCAGCCGAGCGCGCGCGCTTCCACCGTCACCTCGTGCGCATCGGCGCTCTCCGCGACGTCGGCGCCGAGGTGGCGGAGCACGGCGAGGGTGGTGTGAACGTCGGCCAGCGCCGGCACGTGCCGCAGGGTGCAGCGCTCCGGCGTCAGCAGGGTCGCGAACAGCAGCGGCAGCGCGGCGTTCTTCGCCCCGCTCACCTCCACCTCGCCCTCCAGCGCGACGCCGCCACGGATCACGATGCTGTCCACGTCCCCACCCCCCTTTTTTGCGCTCCCACCGCGCGCGCGATACCGGCGTGGTCGCGCTCGACCACGATGCTCGTGTAGCGACCGTCCGCCGCGAAGAGATCACGCACCGCGGCCGCCTGCCCAGCGCCCACCTCGACCAGCATCCAGCCGCCTGCCGCGAGCACGCGGCCGCCGTCTGCGACGAGCGCGCGCAGCACGTCGAGTCCGTCGGCGCCGGCGGCGAGCGCGAGGCGTGGCTCGAAGTCGCGCACCTCGGGCTCGAGCCCCGCGAGCTCGCCCTCGGTGCAGTACGGCGGATTCGACACGACGAGGTCGAACGTCGCCTCCGCGAAGGATGCCAGCAGGTCGCCGGCGACGAGCCGCACGCCGGGCGCGTGCCGCCCCACGTTGACCGCCGCGACGGCGAGGGCGTCGCGCGAGCGATCGCTCGCCCAGACGTGTGCCCCGCGCAGCTCCGTCGCGAGCGCCGCGGCCAGGGCGCCGCTGCCGGTGCCACAGTCGAGAACCCGGCGCGCGCCGGGAGCGACGCGGCAGGCGAGCTCCACCAGCAGCTCGGTCTCGGGGCGGGGCACGAGCACGCGCCGGTCGACCGCGATCGACAGCGACCAGAACTCGCGCTCGCCGACGATGTACGCCACCGGCTCGCGCCGCGCCCGCCGGCCGAGCGCCGTCTCGATCCGGCTCACGACCGCCGGCGCCAGCAGGTCGCGCGCCGCGGCGATCAGCCCGGCGCGGCTGGTCGCGAGCGCGTGTGCCAGCAGCACCTGTGCGTCGGCCTCCGGCTCGGGCACACCCGCCGCGCGCAGCCGCGCCACGCTGCTCGCCAGCGCCTGCCCGATCGTGGTCGCCCCGGCATCCTGCCCGGCGAGCCTCACGGCGCGACCTCCAGCGCCTCGTGCTGCGCCTTCGTCGCCAGCGCGTCGACGATCGGATCGAGGTCGCCGTCGAGCACCCGGTCGAGCTGATGCAGCGTCACGTTGACGCGATGGTCGGTGATGCGGCTCTGCGGAAAGTTGTACGTGCGGATCTTCTCGGAGCGGTCGCCGCTGCCGACCATGGCCTTGCGGTTGGCCGCGATGCTCGCCTGCTGCTCCTGGCGTGCGCGGTCCAGCAACCGCGCACGGAGGATCTTCAGCGCTTTGGCCTTGTTCTTGTGCTGCGACTTCTCGTCCTGGCAGGTGACGACGAGGCCCGTCGGCAGGTGCGTCACCCGGACGGCGGAGTCCGTGGTGTTGACGCTCTGACCGCCGGGACCGGACGAGCGGAACACGTCGATCCGCAGGTCCTTCTCCGGAAGATCGATCTCGACGTCCTCCGCTTCCGGCAGCACCGCCACCGTCACGGCCGAGGTGTGGATGCGTCCCTGGGTCTCGGTGACCGGCACGCGCTGCACGCGATGCACGCCGCCCTCGAACTTGAGCCGGCTGAAGGCGCCGTCGCCCTGGACCAGCGCGATCACCTCCTTCAGCCCGCCGATCCCCGTCGTGCTCGACGACAGGACCTCGACCCGCCAGCCGCGCCGCTCCGCGTAGCGCGAGTACATGCGAAAGAGCTCCGCGCCGAACAGCGCGGCCTCGTCGCCACCGGTGCCGGCGCGGATCTCCAGGACGGTGTTGCGCTCGTCGTTGGGATCGCGCGGTACGAGCAGCACCTTCAGGCGCTGGTCGAGCGCGTCGAGCCCGGCTTCGATCGCGGGCAGCTCGCCGCGCGCCATCTCGCGAATCTCGGCGTCGGCGTCCTGCAGCAGCTCGCGGTGCTCCGCCATGTCGCGCTCGAGACGCTGCCGCTCGCGATAGCCCTCGACCACCGGCTCGAGCTGCGCGCGCTCGCGCGCCAGCTTGGCGTACTCGCGACGGTTGGCGATGATCGCCGGGTCGGCGACGAGACGCTCCAGCTCCTCGTACCGCCGTTCGATCTCTGCGAGACGCTCGAGCATGCCCGCCCGTCACGCCCGCTGCGGGGGGGCAGCCCGGGGCGGGTCAGTCGGCCGTGGAGGCCGCTGCGCCGCTCTTGCCGCTCTGGTTCGCGCTTTTGTTCCCGTACTTGCGGTTGAAGCGCTCGACCCGTCCCGCGGTGTCCATGAGCTTCTGCTTCCCGGTGAAGAAGGGATGGCACGCCGAGCAGATGTCGACGTGGATGCTCTCCCTCGTGGAACGGGTGGCGATGACATTGCCGCAGGCGCAGACGATGCTGCACACGTCGTAGCGGGGATGAATGCCTTCCTTCATGGCGAGGGGCGGACTTGTAACAGGCGGATCCGGTACGCGCAATCAGGGGGCGGGTCGGGTCCGCACGCGGGACACGGCGTCCTGCCAGCCCCGGTAGAGCGCGTCGCGCCGGTCCGCCGTCATGCGCGGCCGGAATCGGCGATCCTTCTTGCGTGTGGCTGCCAGCTCGCTGGGAGACTTCCAGAATCCCACCGCCAGGCCGGCCAGCTGCGCCGCCCCGACGGCGGTGGTCTCCACCAGCGACGGCCGCTCCACCGGCACGCCCAGCAGGTCGGCCTGGAACTGCATCAGGAAATCATTCGCCGCCGCCCCGCCGTCGACGCGCAGCTCGCCGAGCGGCGCACCCGCGTCCGCGGCCATGGCGTCCATCAGGTCGCGGGTCTGGAAGGCGAGCGACTCGAGGGTCGCGCGTACCAGGTGGGCGCGGGTCACGCCGCGCGTGAGCCCGAGGACGGCGCCGCGCGCCTCCGGGTCCCAGTACGGTGCGCCGAGCCCGACGAAGGCAGGCACGACGTAGACCCCGAGGGAGTCGTCGACGCTACGCGCATGCTTCTCCGACTCCGCCGCGCGCGCGAGCAGGCCGATACCGTCGCGCAACCACTGGATCGCGGCGCCGGCAACGAAGACCGCGCCCTCGAGGGCGTACGCCGGGCCGCCTCGTTCGTCGCACGCCAGCGTGGTGAGGAGCCCGTGGCTGGAGCCGACCGGTCGCTGGCCCGTGTGCAGGAGGAGGAAGCATCCCGTGCCGTACGTGTTCTTCGCCATGCCAGGCGCGGTGCATCCCTGGCCGAAGAGGGCAGACTGCTGATCCCCCGCGATGCCGGCGATCGGCACCGGAACGCCGAGCACGTCCGGGGTGGTCTCGCCGAACACGCCGCTCGACGCTCGCACCTCCGGCAGCAGGGCGTCGGGGACCTCGAAGAGCCGGCAGAGCTCGGGGTCCCAGCGCTGCGCGTGAATGTCGTACAGCAGCGTGCGGGACGCATTGGTCGGGTCGGTGATGTGCACCGCGCCGCCCGTCAGCTTCCACACCAGCCACGAGTCGATGGTGCCGAAGCACAGCTCGCCCCGCGCCGCACGCTCCTCCGCCCGGCGCACGTGCCCGAGCAGCCAGCGCAGCTTCGTCGCGCTGAAGTACGGATCGAGGACGAGACCCGTCTTGCGCCGCAGGAGATCCTCCGCGCCCGCGGCGCGGAGCGCATGGCAATGCTCGGCGGTGCGCCGATCCTGCCACACGATGGCGCGGCGGACGGGGCGCCCGCGACGCCGGTCCCACAGGACCGTCGTCTCACGCTGGTTCGTGATGCCGATGCCGGCGATGTCGCGGCCGCGGGCGCCGGCGCGCCGGCACGCCGTCCGCAGCACGCCGAGCGTGACCCTCCAGATCTCCTCGGGATCGTGCTCGACCCAGCCAGGGCGCGGGAAATACTGCGTGAACTCGCGGTACGCCCGCCCGCAGACACGTCCGCGGCGATCGAGCACGAGCACGGTCGTCCCGGTGGTGCCCTGGTCGATCGCGACGACGAAGCGCATCGCGGCGGCGCTCAGACGAAGAGGCCGCGACGCCGGTTGACGCTGTCGCTGATCAGGCCCTGGAGTCGCTCGCGCAGCCGCACGTTGAACCCGCGCATCAGGCGCCGATCGGCTCGCGCAGGCGGCTCGAGCGGCTCACCGACGTGGATCGTCCACTTGGTCGGCAGGAGCACGAACGGCGGCGGCACCGGCACCGCAGGCAGACCGACCAGCCGGCCGAGCCATTCGCTCCGCCACAGCACCGGCTGCGCCTCCTCGGCGCCGACCACGGCGACGGGGACGACCGGTGCACCCGCCTCGGACGCGACGCGCACCAGCGAGGCGCGTCCGAACGGCGCCAGCCGGTAGCGCCGTGCGAGGGGCTTGGCCACCGCCTCCGGGCCCTCGGGGAAGCCGATCGCCACCTCGCCGGCGGCGAGGACGCGGCGCAGCGAATCGGCCGTCGCGGGGATGGCGCCGAGCGCCGCCGCGGCCGTTCCCGCCACCGGAAGCCCGAGCAGCCAGTCGTCGAGTATCGGGCGGGCGCCGGATGCCGGCCGGCCGAGCGCACGCGCGAGCATGAACGCCTCGTAGGGAAGCAGGGCGCCAGTACGGTTCGCGGCGACGAGGACCGGGCCGCGGGCGGGCAGGCGCTCGAGCCCGATCACGTCGACCCGCCACCACCAGCGGTAGAGCAGATCGAGCGGCGTGGAGAGCAGCTCCGTCGTCGCCTCGCGCTCACCCGCAACGACGCGCCGCAGACGGCTGTAGGCGTCGACGAAGCCATCGACCAGCGACTCGAGCGAGGGCACCAGCGCCGCCGCCTGCCCCGAGCCGGCCAGCGCTTCCTCCACCTGTCGCTCGAGGGTCGCGAGGCGTCGGGTCACGTCGGGAACCGCAGGCCGCGTCGGCGCGCGACCGCCGCGGCGAGAGCTCGCCATGCGGACGATCCGGGGCGGCGCATCGGAGTCGGACATCGCCCGCTAGTAGCGATGCCGCGTCGCACAAGTCAACGCGGTCGCGCGCGGCCGGTTGACCGGGTGGCGGCCGGCCCGCATCCTCGCACCCGATGCGGCACGCGGCCGTCGCGGCGTGTCCTCACCGCCCGCCCTGCCCCGGCTGCCCCCGCTTCGGCGAGACGGGCATGCCGGACGATGCGCGCGCGGCGCTCGGCACCCTCCTCGCGGAAGCGGGCCTGCCTCCCCCGGTCGTCGTGGAGGGCGCATCTTTCGGGTACCGCCATCGCGCCCGCCTCGCGGTCCGCGGGCGTGCGGCATCGCCCAAGATCGGCATCTTCCAGGAAGGCTCGCATCGCGTCGTCGACATCCCGCGATGCCTCGTCCACCATCCACTGGTGAACGAGGTCGCGGCCGTCACCAAGGAGGCCGCACGGCGGATGGGCGTCGTCCCGTATGCCGACCGCCCGCATCGCGGGATGCTGCGCTACCTCCAGATCGTGGTCGAACGCCGCACCGGCCGCGCGCAGGTGGTCCTGGTGGCAAACGACGAGACTCCGGATGCGCTCGCGCCGCTGGCGCGTGCGATCGAGCACGCGCTCGGCGCACGACTCCACAGCCTCTGGTGGAACGGGAATCCCGCGCGGACCAACACCATCCTGGGGCCGTCCTGGCATCGCTGGGCTGGCGCGGTCGCCGTCCGCGAGGAGCTGGGCGGCGCCGAGGTCTTCTTTCCGCCCGGCGCCTTCGGGCAGTCGAACCTCCCGCTCTTCGGGGAGATCGTCGCGCAGGTGTCGCGCTGGGTTCCGGATGGAGCCCGGGTGCTCGAATTCCACGCCGGGTGCGGCGCGGTCGGACTCGGTCTCCTGCCTCGCGTGGCGCGCGCCGCCTTCAACGAGGTCGCGCCCGCCGCGCTCGACGGCCTCGCCATGGGCCTCGCCGGGCGCTCCGACGCGGAGCGCGCGCGCGCCGTCGTGCTGCCCGGCGAGGCCGCCGACCATGCGGCTGCCGTGCGCGATGCCGACGTCGTGATCGTCGATCCACCGCGACGCGGTCTCGATGACGCGCTGCTCGCGGCGCTCGTCGCGGATCCACCCGCGCGGCTGATCGCCATCAGCTGTAGCCTGGATGCGTTCGTTCGCGACACGCGCACGCTGCTCGCGTCCGGGCGGATGCGTCTCGCCGCCGCGGTGCCGTACGCGCTCTTCCCGCACACGGCACACGTCGAGACGCTGGCCAGTTTCGTACGCGTCTAGCCGGCCGATGCGAAAAAGGCTTGCGCCGCGCGCGCGACCGGGCCTATGTCAGGCGGAAACCTGGCACGGGAGGTCCGCATGCGTCCGACCCTGGTGACCGGAGCCAACGGCCACGTTGGCAACAACATCTGCCGTCTGCTCACCCGTCGCGGCGAGCCCGTGCGCGCGATGATGCGTTCCAGCGCCGATCCGGCGCCGCTCGAGGGACTCGACGTCGACGTGGTGTACGGCGACATCCTCGACCCGGCCGACGTCGCCCGCGCCGTCGACGGCTGCGGCCGCGTGTACCACACCGCGGCCGGCTTCCTCATGTGGGCGACGGATCCCGAGCACGCCATCATCCGTCCGAGCGTCGACGGCACCCGCAACGTCATGAAGGCGGCCGCCAAGGCCGGGGTGGAGAAGGTGCTGTACGTCAGCACCGGTGGCACCATCGGCTTCTCGTCCACGCCCGACGCGCCCCGCACGGAGTCCGACTACAACAAGGCCGCGAACACGCCGTACTTCATCGGGAAGATCGCGGCCGAGCGCGAGGCCTTCGCCATCGGCGAACGTGAGAAGCTGCCGGTGACCGCGATCAACCCGGGGCTCATCCTCGGTCCGCGATTCTGGAAGGCGAGCGAATCGATCAAGCAGGTCCTCGATTTCCTGAACAACAACGTGCCGGTCTACTTCGACGGCGGGGTCGGAGTGGTCGACGTCGAGGACGTGGCCACGGGCGCGCTACTCGCCATGGACCGGGGCGGCGATCGCGAGCGATACATCGTCTCGGGCGAGAACATCACCGTGAAGCACCTGCTGGGGCTCGTGGCGGAGATGGCCGGCATCTCGCCCCCGGCGTACCGGCTGCCGGTGCCCGTCCTGCGCGTCATCGCCACCGGGCTCGAGGCCGTCGGCTGGGCCACCGGGTGGCGCCCGCTCATCGATCGCAACCAGGTGGACGAGTTCGCGGGCGTGTACGGCTTCTTCGACGCGGGCAAGGCGGAGCGCGAGCTCGGCTTCAGGTGGCGGGACGCACGCGAGACCATCCGGCGGACCGTCGCCTGGGCGATCGACCACGGCTTCGTGGCCGAGGCGCGGCAACGCGCCTTGCAGCCCGACCCGTCTCTGCGCGGCGCCTACTAGCCACGGCGCGCGCGCTTCCGCTTCGCGGCGGGCCGTGCGACAACCCTCGCCCATGGAGCTGAACCCGTTCTCCTGGGAGTTCCACGAGGACCCGCACCCGACCTACCGCTGGCTGCGCGATCAGGCGCCGATCTACCGCAACGACGCGATGGATTTCTGGGCCATCTCCCGCTTCCAGGACGTCATGGGCGCGTTCCTCGACTGGCAGACGTACAGCTCGGTCGGGGGGTTGATCCTGGAGAAGCTCGATCCGGCGCATCTCGAGCTCACCCCGATGATGATCTTCATGGACCCCCCGCGGCACGATCGCCTGCGCAAGCTGGTGAGCCGCGTCTTCACCCCGCGGCGCGTGGCCGCGCTCGAGCCGTTCGTGCGCACGCTCGCGCAGAAGCTGCTCGCCCCGCTCGCCGCTGACGGCGGCGGCGACTTCGTGGCCGACTTCTCGACCCCGCTGCCGATGGACGTCATCTTCACGCTCCTCGGCGTGCCCGAGCCCGACCGCCGCGAGCTACGCGAGTGGATCGACGTCTCGCTGGCGCGCGACGCCGGCACCGACGCCGTGCCGTCGCGTGCGATCGAGGCGGGCATGAACTCGCTGCGCTACTGGTTCCAGTTCGTCCAGCACCTGCGCGCGCACCGGAACGAGGGCCTGATCTGCGACCTCTTCGACGCCGAGATCGAGGACGACGGGGGCGACTCGACCCGCCTCACCGACGGCGAGATCGTGGGCTTCTGCTCGCTGCTCGGTGCCGCCGGCAGCGAGACGACGACCCGGCTCCTCGGCTACGCGGCGCTGCTCTTCTCGCGCCATCCCGACCAGTTCGCGAGCATCGTGGCCGACCGGGATCGTATTCCCGGCGCCGTCGAGGAGGTCCTGCGCTGGTCCTCCCCGGCGCAGTACGCCGTGCGCACCGTGCAGCGCGACGTCGAGTGGTACGGCCAGACCGTGCCGGCCGACTCGAGGATCCTCCTCCTGGCAGGCGCCGCCAACCGCGACGAGCGGGAGTATCCGGACCCCGACCGCTTCGACATCGAGCGGGGGATCGCGACCCAGCTCGGGCTCGGACAGGGTGTGCACTACTGCCTGGGGGCCTCGCTGGCGCGCCTCGAGGCCCGGGTCGCGCTGGAGGAGTTCGGGCGCACCTTCCCGCGCTTCGCGGTCGACGAGGCCGGTTGCCAGCGGGTGCACATGAGCAACGTTCACGGCTACGAGCGCGTGCCGTTCCACCGCATCTGAGCGGGGAATCGTCGCCGCGCAGGGTTGACTCGCGCCCGATCGGCGTTACCTCACCACCAGCGATGAGGAACGCGACGTCAGGACGCCAGCGCGCCTCGGCACGGTGCCCGCCCCGGGCAACCACCTAGCACCTGCCAGAACGCGTCGCCGTCCGTCACGCGTTCAGCCCGTTCGAATCACACCGCGCCGGTGGCGCGAGAAGGAGACCCGTATGTCCGTGTTCAGAGATGCCGTGAATGAGCTGCTGCACCTCCAGGGCGAGCTGGATGCCCGCCTGCGGAGTCCGCGAAGCGACCTGTTCGCCGGGCCGTCCGCGGCCGGTGTGTTCCCGCCGGTCAACATCTTCCGCAACGCGAACGGCGATGCGGTGATCCGCGCCGAGCTCCCGGGAGTCAAGCCCGAGCAGCTGTCGGTGACGGTGGAGCGCCGGCGCCTCACGCTGAGCGGCGAGCGCACCCCGGAAGGCGCCGAGCACGGTGGCTATCACCGGCGCGAGCGCGCCTCGGGCAAGTTCTCGCGGTCCATGGAGCTGCCGGCGGATCTCGACGTGGATCACGCCGACGCCACGTTCCGCGGCGGCGTGATGACGTTGCGCATCCCGCGCGCGGAGGCGGCGAAGCCGCGCCAGATCACCGTCAAGGCTGCGTGAATTTCGGAGACCAAGGAGACCATCCATGACGACACAAGAGCTGACCCCCAAGGAGAAGCAGGAGCTGAAGGAGAAGGAGCACGTCCGCCCCGGACGGACGTACGTCCCCGAGGTCGACATCCGTGAGGACGACCAGGCGCTGTGGCTCTGGGCGGACATGCCCGGCGTGACGCCGGACCAGGTCGAGGTGGAGCTGCACGACGACGTGCTGCGCCTCGAGGGAGGCGTCGCGACGCAGGACTACGACGGCCTCACCCCGATCTACACCGAGTACAACGTGGGCAACTACCTCCGTCGCTTCACGCTCTCGAATGCCCAGCACTTCGACCGCGACCAGATATCGGCCCGTCTCGAGAACGGCGTCCTCTCCGTGAAGCTGCCGAAGGCCGAGCAGGCGAAGCCCCGCCGGATTCCCGTCTCGTCGTAAGACGACGGAGCCGACGGTGTCCGTTCTCTCCGCGCGGTCCCGGAGCGATCCGGGCCGCGCGGCGTCGTATGGGGGACCGCTAGGCGCGCGAGCCCACGAGCGCCTGGACCGCCTGCGTGAGCCCGTCGACGCTCAGGTGGAACATGGGGAAGAGCCTGCGGATGACGCGCGTGGTCTGGGAGAACTCCCACTCGCCGGGCTGCTCGGGATTGATCCACACGGAGCGGTCGAAGTGCGTCGCCAGCCGGTGCAGCCACTGGACGCTGGGCGTGGCCGCCATGCGCCGCGGGTCGATGTTGCCGTTGGCCTCGAGCAGCTCGGCCGGGTGCATCGCGGCGTCGCCGACGACGGCGAGCTTCCAGCGCGCGTCGAGCCGGCGCAGCACGTCGCCCGTGGCGATCTCGTCGGCGCGCAGCATGCGCGCCTTCGTGTAGAGGTGATCGTAGACGGTGTTGTGGAAGTAGTAGGCCTGGAAGTCGCGCAGGCCGCGCTCCTCGTGGAGCGCGGTGAGCAGCTGGCTCACCGGCTCGAAGTGCGGGTCCATCGTGCCGCCGACGTCCATCAGGAGGAGCAGGCGCACGTCGTTGCGCCGCGGGGCGCGGAACACCAGCTCGATCTCGCCGGCGTTCCGGCAGGTCTCGTCGACCGTCTCGTCCAGATCGAGCTCCGTCTGCGGTCCGCTGCGCGTGAGCTGGCGCAGCCGGCGGAGCGCGACGCGCAGCTGCCGCACGTCGAGCACGACGTCGGTGCGATAGTCGCGGAAGCGCCGCTCCTCGGCCACCTTCATCGCGGATCGGCTCTTGGCCGGCCCGCCGACGCGGACTCCCGTCGGATGCACGCCGCCGTGGCCATAGGGTGACCGGCCTCCGGTGCCGACCCAGCGATCGCCGCCGTCGTGTCGTTCGGTCTGCTCGGCGAGGGTCTCCAGGAACCGGCGCATGAGCTCGTCGGAGCTGAGCTGCTCGAGCGCCGCGAGCTGCTCCGGGGTGAGCTCCGGCAGGTTCTTCGGATCGCGCAGCCACTCGAGGACCTTCTCCGTCACGTCGTCCCCGAGCGCTCCCTCCACGCCCTTGAACACGCGGGCGAAGACGCGGTCGTAGGCGTCGAAGTAGGTCTCGCTCTTCACCAGGCAGGCACGCCCGAGATGGTAGAACCGCAGCAGGCTCGAGCCGTGCAAGCCCTGCTCGAGCGCGGTGAGGAAGCCCTGCCATTCCTGGACGGCAACCGGCACCCCTTCCTCTCGCAGCCCGTAGAAGAGGTCGAGGAACACGACGCGATTCCCTACTGGTTGTAGCGCGGTCCGAGGTCGGCCCAGCGCGCGGGGTAGCGTCCGCTGCGCTCGTCGTGGCGCAGCAGCGCATCCATGTCCTGCTCCTTCTTGAGGAGCACGCCGAGGAACGGGATGTGTGCCTCGAGCTGCGCCTTGCTGATCCCGGAACGGAGCAGCGCGCTGATCCAGTCGACCAGCTCGGACGTCGACGGCTTCTTCCTGAGCTCGCTCTGCTCGCGGAGCCAGTAGAACTTGATCAGCACCTGATCGAGCAGCTTGGCCTCGAGGTGCGGGTGGTGCACGGCGACGATCTTCCGCATCGTCGCCACGTCGGGAAAGTCGATGTAGTGGAACACGCAGCGGCGGAGGAAGGCGTCGGGCAGCTCCTTCTCGTTGTTCGAGGTGATCAGCACGACGGGACGTTCGCGCGCGACGACCTCGTCGCCCGTCTCGAGGACGTTGAAGCGCATCTCGTCGAGCTCGCGCAGCAGGTCGTTCGGGAACTCGAGGTCGGCCTTGTCGATCTCGTCGATCAGCAGCACGTGGCGCGCACTCGCGGCGAACGTCTCGCCGAGCGGACCGAGCTTGATGTAGCGGCGGATGTCGGAGACGTCGCCGGTGCCGAAGCGGCTGTCGTTCAGCCGCTGCACGGTATCGTAGACGTAGAGCCCGTCGGCCGCCTTCGACGTCGACTTGATGTGCCAGGACAGCATCGGCATGCCGAGGCCATCGGCGACGTGGCGCGCCAGCACGGTCTTGCCGGTTCCCGGTTCGCCCTTCAGCAGCAGCGGCCGCTCGAGGGCGATCGCGCAGTTGACCGCATCCATCAAGGGGCCCGAGGCGATGTAGCCGGGCGTGCCCTGGAAGCGCGCAAAGTTCCCGTCGGTGCTCATCCTGTTCGAATCCTCCCGTCGCCTGGCGGCGAGCCGGACATGGGTATCGTTCCACTCCCGGCGCTGCAAGCGAATCGTCGCCGACGCGACGAAATTGACTCCCCGAGCACCCCCCCGCTATGAGGCGCCGTGCCCGCGCGCCTGCCCCTCACCTCGCAACGGCTGGTCGTGGTGACCGGCAAGGGCGGGGTTGGCAAGAGCGCGGTCGCGGCGGCGCTGGCGCGCGCGGCCGTCGCCGCGAATCGCCGTGTGCTGGCGGTCGAGGTCGGCCGCGGGCGGCTGGGTGCGCTGCTCGGCGCCGCACGAGGCGGTCTCGAGCCCCGGCCCGTGTCGCCGGGCCTGGCGATGGCCACCGTCGAGCCCGAGGACGCGCTCGGCGACTTCGTGCACGGCGTGCTCCGCATCCGCATGCTGAGCCGCCGACTGCTCGAGAGCACGAGCTTCCAGGTGCTCGCCGCGGCGGCGCCCGGGCTGCCGGAGTTCCTCGTCCTGCAGAAGCTGCAGGCGTGGCTCGACGCGCGCCGGCTCGGGCGCAAGGTGTACGATCTCATCGTCGTCGACGCGCCGGCGTCGGGCCATTCGCTGCCGCTGCTCGCCGCCCCTCGCACGCTCGGCGCGCTCGCACGGCTCGGTCCCGTCGGCGACACGCTGCGCGTCATCGGCGCCACCCTGGCGGACCCGGCGACGACGCTCGTGTGCCTGGTGAGCACGCCGGAGGAGCTGGCGGTACGCGAGACGATCGACCTGCACCGCGAGATCGCGCGTCGACTCGGCCTGCCGGTCGGACCGGCCATCATGAACGCCGTGCCGCCGCGCCGCTTCACCCGCGCCGACGAGGAGCTGATCGGCAGGCTCGAGGCGAGCGGCGAGCGGCATCCGTGGCTGGCCGCGGCCCGCTTCATGCTCGACCGCCGGCGCGAGGCCGTCGCGCAGGTGCAGGCCCTGCGACGCGCGCTCGGCGCCGCTCCCGTGCGCCTGCCATTCCTCTTCGCCGGGCCCGAGGCGGAGGGCGGCATCGATACCCTCGCGCGCACGCTCACACACGCCGTCCTGGCCGCATGACTCTTCCCGAGCTGCTCGACACGCGTCGCGTCGTCCTGTGCGTCGGCAGCGGCGGGGTCGGAAAGACCACGACCGCCGCGGCGCTCGCCGTGGCCGCGGCGCGCCGCGGCCGCCACACCGTCGTCCTCACCGTCGATCCGGCGCAGCGCCTGCGCGACGCGCTCGCGATCGGGGAGCTGGACGGGCGCCCGCGCCGGGTGCCGCTGCAGGGCGGGGCGCGTCTGGACGCCATGCTCCTCGACGTGAAGCGAACGTTCGACGAGCTGGTGGAGGGGCTGGCCTCGACACCCGAGCAGGCGCGACGCGTGCTCGACAACCGCCTGTACCAGAACCTCTCGGGCACGCTCGCGGGCAGCGCCGAGTACATGGCGGTCGAGAGCGTGCTGCGCCTCGCCGAGACGGGCGACTACGATCTCCTGGTCGTCGACACGCCCCCCGCGCGGCACGCGGTCGACTTCCTCGACGCCCCTCGCCGCCTTCTGGCGCTCCTCGACTCGCGCGCCTTCTCCATCCTGAAGGACCCGACCAGCATCCTGCCGGGCGCCGGATCGCGCATCGCGCACTTCGTCCTCAGCGGAGTGCTCCACGGCCTCGAGCGCTTCACCGGCATCGGACTGGTCGGCGAGATCGGCGAGTTCGTGCGCGCCATCGAGGACCTCACCGGCGCGCTCCGCGCGCGCGTCGCGCAGGTGAACGCGCTGCTCGCGAGCGACGCGACCGCACTCGTCCTGGTCACGGCGCCGGAGCCTCGCCTCATCACGGAGACCGAGGACCTGGCGCGCGCGCTCGCCGCCGTCCGCCTCCGCACGCACGGCGTCGTCGTGAATCGCGTCCTGCCGCGGGCGCTCTACGGGTCGGCGGCCGCGGCGCCCGCGCCGCCCGCCGGGGTACCGCGCCCGCTCGCCACCCGGCTGGAGCGTGCCCTCGCCGAGGTCCGGATCCTCGCGGCACGCCAGGAGGCCACGCTCGAGCCCTTGCTGCGGACGGCCAGCGCGCCCGTCCTGGCGGAGGTGCCGTTCCTCAGCACCCCGCCGGGCTCGCTCGCGGATCTCGACGCGCTCGCCTGCCATCTGCTCCCGGACGCCGACGGCGACGTCGCGCCTGCACGTGGTCGTGGCGTGTGACGGAGCGGCGGGGCCGGGACCGGCACCAGGACGTGTGGGCGTCCCGGCGCGCCGGGCGCGACGCCGTCACTCCGGTGCGCGCGAGTTCGATCGCGGCTTGCGCGTCTGCTTCTGCGCCCGGCGCTGCGTCGCCTCGAGCCGGTCGACCTTGAGGTTCAGGTTCGTCAGATTGCCCTGGATGACCTCGAGCTTGGTCAGCAGCCGGTTGAGATCGGCCCGCGACGGCAGATTCAGCAGCGAGAGCACGGTCTGCACGTTGCGGTCGATGGCGCCCTTGGTCTCGAGCCCGCGCTGGAGCGCGCCGGCGAACGCCCGGGCGAGGAGCGGCCGCTGGAGCAGCTCCTCGGCCAGCCGAGCCATCTGGTCGCGGCTCAGCACGACCGTCCCCCGCGCAACTGCATGCGGCGCGGAGTATAGAGACGGGGTGCCGTCAGGGGAAGCACTCCGATGACCGTGGCGACCTTTCTCTCGTACTGGTCCGGCCTCGCCTTCGTCGCGCCCGCGCTCCCCTGGCCGACGCTCGTCGGCACCGTCCTCGGCATGCACATCTGCGACGCGATCATGTGCCGCCTCTTCGCGCACAACAACGGCTATCCGAAGACCACGTGGACGATTCTCGGCTTCATCGGCGGGCTCTCGGCCGTGCTCGTGCTGATCCTGCTGCCGCGCCGTCCCGCCGCCCCGCCGGGGACTGACGCCCGCCGCTGACGCGGCCGCGCTCGGCCAGCACCCACGCGATGGCCGTGCTGCGCCCGTGCGTGATGGTGAGCAGCCAGTGCGCCATGCCCAGGCGCCGCGCCAGCACGGCCGCCTGACCGTGCAGCCGGAGCGACGGGGGCGAGCCCCGCTCGCGCACGACCTCGACGTCGCGCCACCCGATGCCGCGGCTCCACCCCGTGCCGAGCACCTTCATCACCGCTTCCTTGGCCGCGAACCGCGCCGCGTAGCTCTCGAAGCGCCCCCGGCGACGCGCCTCGCAGTACGCCTGCTCGCCCTCGGTGAAGACGCGCGCCCGGAAGCGCGCGCCGTGCCGCGCGCCGAGGGCGCGCTCGATGCGGTCGATCTCGCAGAGATCGACGCCGATCCCGGCGATCGTCGCGCCATGCTGCGAAGGACCACGCTTCGTGCGGCCGTGCTTCGCGGCAGCCCGCGGGGTGCGCGGCCGGCCACGCGGCGGCACTAGCACGCTCCGCAGGAGTGGCAGGTGTGCGTGTCACACGGCGGCGTCTGGATCTCGCCGTGGGCCTTGCGTCGCTCGGCGAGGAGATAGCGCTTGTCGACCGCATGATCGATGAAGTCCCAGGGCAGCAGCTCGTCGGGAGCGTACGGACGGTGCACGAAGCGATCGGGATCGACGATGTCGTGCACGCCGCCGCGGAGCGTGCGCAGCGTGGGCCACCAGGACTCCGGGTCGGCGTGCAGGCGCTCCAGCACCGGCGCCACGCGACGGTCACCGCGCGACAGCATCGTCTGCAGGTACCCTTCGCGCGGGCTCTCGGTCTCGACCTGCACCGCCGGGATGCCGCTCAAGCGGCGGCGCACGCGCGCGAGCTTCCGCTTGAGCGAGCCGAGGTCCTCCATCGGCTCCCACTGGAACGGCGTCCACGGCTTCGGAACGAAGGGGTTGATCGAGACCAGGATGCGTCCCACCCGCGGGCGGCCGTTGCCTGCCAGCAGGCGCGCGCGCACCGACTGCACCAGGTCGCCGATGGCATCGACGTCCGCGTCGGTCTCGGTCGGCAACCCCACCATGACGTAGAGCTTCAGCGCCTCGACGCCCCCGCCGACCAGCCACTCCGCGGCGCGGAGCACGTCGGACTCGGTGAGGTTCTTGTTGATCACGCGGCGGAGCCGCTCCGAGCCGGCTTCCGGTGCGACCGTGACGGACCGGTTGCCGCCTCCGCCCAGCGCCTGCGCCAGCGCCGGCGTGATGAGGTCCGCCTTCAGCGACGACGGCGACGCGCGGCCGCCCGCCGCCGCGATCTCCTGGCAGAGCGACGCGATCCCCGGCTGGCTCGCCATCTCCGCGCCGACCAGGCCGATCGTCTGCCGCTCGCGCAGGCCGCGCTCGATGCCGGCGCGCACCCGCTCCGGGCTGCGATAGCGCACGGGACGGTACATGAAGCCGGCGGCGCAGAAGCGGCAGCCCCACTCGCATCCGCGGCTGCCCTCGACCAGGAACATGTCGCCGAACACGGCTTCCGGCGTCAGGACCTGCGACGCCGTCTCCGACTCGTCGAGCCGGGCGAGGTAGCGTCGCACCACGCGCGGGGCGAACGGCCCATCGTAGTCGAACGCGGCGAGCGCGCCGTCGGCGGCGTAGCGCGGGCGGTACCGATCCGGTCGATACGCGCCGACGACGTCCTCGGTGCACTCGAGCAGCCCGGCGCGCCCGGGCGCACCCGCGGCGGCGCGGGCGAGGAACTCCGGAAGCATCTCCTCCGCCTCGCCGATGAGGAAGAGATCGACGAACTCGGCGAGCGGCTCCGGGTTGAGAAAGATGGCGGGGCCGCCCGCCAGCACGAGCGGCGCGGCCCGCCCGCGCGCCTCGCGTCGCAGCGGCAGCCCGGCGAGTGCGAGGATGTCGAGCACGTGCAGGTAGTCGGTCTCGAACGAGATCGAGAGCGCGAGGACGTCGAAGTCGCCGAGCGGCCGGTCGCTCTCGAACGTGCGCAGGGTCCGCGGCCACCCCGGGCGCGGGCCGTCGGGCAGGAACGCGCGCTCGACGGTGACCCGCGGGTCGTCGTTCAGGATGCGCAGCACGGCCTGGAATCCGAGGTTCGCCATCCCGACCGCATAGGTGTTGGGATAGACCAGGCAGACGGAGAGCGGACCGCGCGCGCCCAGCTCGAACAGCCGGCGCTCGGCGGCGAGGCGGGAGAGCCGGTCGGGAGGTCTGGGCGTCGACAACGCGGCGGATCGTATCCGTGTGGTCTCCGCGCCTCAAGGAGCCCCGAGCGCGGTGCGACGCCTGCGACACATGGCCGCAGCGCAACGCGGACAGGCATCCGTTATGCTCACACCACCCTCCGATGAGAGCAATTCGTGCTTCAGCGATCGCCGCGCTCGCGATCGCCGCCGCCGCATGTCGGCCAGGCGGCGCCCGTGCTCGCGCACGGGGTCGTCGGACAGCGTTTCTTTCCCGCCACGCTGTCGATCGACGATCCGTTCGTCGCCGACGAGCTGTCGCTCCCGACGGTGTCGATCACGAAGCGGCACGGCTCGGCGGACGAGCCCCCGACGCTCGAGACCGATTTCAGCGCGGAGCTCTCCAAGCGGCTCAGCCCGGACCTCGGCCTCTCGCTCGGCGGGACGCTGATCTTGCTCGATCCGGATCAGGGGCCGACCATCGCGGGCTTCGACAACATGGCGATCGGGCTGAAGTACGTGTTCCTGAAGAGCGCCGAGCACGAGCTGATCCTCTCCGGCGGGGTCGACATCGACGTCGGTGGCACGGGACAGGGACGCGTGGGCGGCGTGTCGTTCTCCACCTTCACGCCGAGCCTCTTCTTCGGCGAGGGCCTCGGCGATCTGCCCGCGCCGCTGCGCTTCCTCGGCCGCTCGCCGTCACCGGCGCGCTCGGGCTCGCGCTGCCGACGCAGGTCGACCCGCGCGTCTTTCAGTGGGGCCTCACGTTCCAGTACAGCCTGCAGTACCTGCAGGCGAACGTGCAGGACGTGGGACTTCCGCCGCCGTTCAACCGCATGATCCCGATCGTCGAGCTGCCCATGCAGACGTCGGTCGAGGGGCCCAGCCGGACGGCCGGTTCCGTCAACCCTGGCATCATCTGGTTCGGGCGCTATCTTCAGCTCGGCCTGGAGGCGGTGATCCCGGTGCATGGCAATACACTCGACCAGGCGGACGAGCCGCGACAGGGAAGCGTCGGGTTGCTGGCGCAGGTCCACTTCTACCTGGACGACATCTGGCCGGAGGTCTTCACGTGGACCCCATTCTCCGGGGTACTCGGACCCACACAGCCGTAGCGATCGCGGTACTCCTGCTGACCGGGGTCGCGACGGGCGGCGCGCCGGCGCGCGCGCACGCCTTCCTCGATCACGCGGAGCCGCGCGTCGGCCACACGCTCGACGCCGCGCCCGCCGCGGTGCGGGTGTGGTTTGACGGCGACATCGAGCCCGTGTTCAGCACGATCCGCGTCGAGACCGCGGACAGGAAGCGTGTCGACAAGGGCGATGTGCAGGTCGATCCGCACGACAGCACGCTGCTCGAGGTCGGCCTGCCGCCGCTGCCGTCCGGCGAGTACCACGTCTTCTGGAGCGTCGTGGCACGCGACGGCCATCGCACCGAGGGCAGCTTTCCGTTCCAGATCAAATGAGCCGGGCGATCACCCGTGCCGGCCGACATGATGGCGGACCTGCTGACACGGTGGCTGAGCCTGGTCGCGCTCGCCGTGCTCGTGGGCAGCGCCGCGCTGTCCACCATCGTCCCCCGGGAGACGTCCGCGACGGTGCGCCAGCGCCTGGCGCGCTGGAGCCGGCTCGCCGCCGCCATCCTCCTCCTGGCCGGCGCGAGCGAGCTCGTCCTGCGCGCGCGGACCATGACCGGCGGCGACCTCGGCGCCGCCCTCGCCGCCGTCCCGTCGGTTCTCGGCCGCACGCACTTCGGGCGCATCTGGATCGCCCGCGGGATCGCGCTCGGCATCCTGCTACGGACGGCAGGCCGGGGCGGTCGCGCGGCACGCACGGCGACGATCGGCCTCGCGCTCGCGGTCGCGCTCTCCACGAGCCTGGTCGGTCACGCGGCCGATCAGGGAGACGTCTCGCTCGCGACCGTGGTCGACTGGGTGCACGTGTCGGCGGCTGCGGCGTGGATCGGCGGCCTCTTCTGCCTGGCGCCGCTGCTGCTGCCGCGCGCCCCCGCACGGGTCGACGCGTCCCTGCTCGCGCTCGTGCGCTCGTTCTCGATCCTCGCGGGATGGAGCCTGGCCCTCGTGGTCGCCAGCGGAGCCTACAACGGCTGGGTCGAGGTATCGTCGCTGCGCGCGCTGTGGACCACCGCGTACGGGCGGATCCTCGTCACGAAGGTGGCGCTCGTGCTCGCCGTCGCCGGCGTCGGCGCGACGAATCGCTACCGGGTCTTGCCGGCGCTCGCGGCCGCTCCGGCCGCCGCCGCCGTGGCGCGCCTCGCGCGCTTCGTGGCGTACGAGGCGGCGCTGGGGCTCGCCGTGCTCGCCTGCACGGCGCTGCTCACCGAGTCGTCGCCACCGCGTCACCGGACACACGACGCCGCGGCGGCGAGTTCTCAGGCCAGCGTCAGGTGCTTCGCCTCGGCGATGAAGCGCACACACGAGTCGGCGCACGCCTTGCATATGGCGTGCGTCTCGGCGTGCTTGCGGCACTCCTTCTCGCAGTCGTCGCAGACGTCGCGGCAGGCCGCGGCGAACTCGCCGAGACGCGACGCGCCGAGCGTCGCCAGCTGGGCCACCGCGCCGCACGCCGGCAGCATCTCCGCCACGCGCTGCGCGCACGCGGCCAGCGACGTGTCACCGGACTTGAACATGGCCAGGCAGTGCGCCAGGCACCGATCGCCGTCGGCGACGCACGCGCGAGCCGCGTCGATCAGCGCCTGATGCTCCGCGCCGGGGTGTCCGGCGTGCTCGTCGGCCGCGGTGGCGACTCCGGAGCCGGCCGCGCCCGCGGCCACCAGCGCGCTCGCACTCACCAGCAGGGTGCGTCGGGTGATCGTGCCGTTCATGGCTCCACCTCCGCCGCCCCGCTAGCACGCGGATTCTCGGCGTTCCACCGGCCTACGACAGGATCATCACCGGGATGTTGCGCGTCGGGTGGTGCGACATCCCGCCCTTCGACGCGACCAGCACGACGTCGTTGCCGTCCGCGAGATAGAGCAGCGCGACCGTGCGCGGCTGTCCGGAGCGCTTGCCCGTGGTGGTGACCAGGCAGACGGGCGCGCCGCGCAGGAACGTGCCGCCGAGCCACCCGCCGGTGAGGCGATAGACCCAGACGTTGGCCGCGGTCATCAGGTGGACGACCACCGACGCGAGGCGCTCCTGCGTGGGAGTCCACGGCGGCAGGAGCGTGGCGCCCTCGTGCGTCGAACGGTCCATGCGCCGCGTTTGCTTTGAGCGCTCGCCTCTCTTAATGCAACCAGGTCCACGCTACCAGCCGGAGGAGGATCGGATGCGCGAAACACGGGAGTTCTACATCGACGGACAGTGGGTCAAGCCGAAGAAGCCGAAGGAGCTTCCGGTCCTGAATCCGGCCACCGAGGAACCGATCGCGAGCATCTCGCTCGGCTCGCAGTCCGACGTCGACGACGCCGTCGCGGCCGCGCGGCGCGCGTTTCCCGCCTTCTCGCAGACCAGCCGCGAGGAGCGCCTCGAGCTGCTCGGCCGCATCATGTCGGCGTACCAGCAGCACTACGAGGAGATGGCGGAGACGATCTCCCGCGAGATGGGCGCGCCGCTCGGACTGTCGAAGACGGCCCAGGCCGCCGCGCCCCTGGCGCATCTCGGGACCGTCCTCGAGGTGCTCAGGAACTACGAGTTCGAGAAGGAGCACGGCACGACGCTCATGCGGCGCGAGCCGATCGGCGTGTGCGGCTTCATCACCCCGTGGAACTGGCCGGTGAATCAGATCGCCTGCAAGGTGCTGCCGGCGCTGGCCGCGGGGTGCACGATGGTCCTCAAGCCGAGCGAGATCGCACCGCTGAACGCGATCGTGTGGGCGCAGATCCTGCACGAGGCCGGCGTGCCGGCGGGCGTCTTCAACCTGGTCAACGGTGACGGGCCGACCGTGGGCGAGGCCATCGCCGCGCATCCGGGCGTCGACATGGTGTCGTTCACCGGCTCGACGCGTGCCGGCGTCGCGGTCGCGATCGCAGCCGCACCCACCGTGAAGCGCGTCACGCAGGAGCTCGGCGGCAAGTCGGCCAACATCGTACTGGACGACGTCAACCTGGAAGCGGTGGTGAGCGGCGGCGTCCGGTCCTGCTTCCTGAACAGCGGCCAGTCCTGCAATGCGCCGACCCGCATGCTCGTGTCACGCTCGCAGCACGACCAGGCCGTCGAGATCGCGCGGGCCGCCGCCGAGTCGATGCGGGTCGGCGACCCGTTCGGCGACAGCACGATGCTCGGGCCCGTGGTGAGCCAGACGCAGTACGACAAGATCCAGCGGCTCATCCAGGCGGGCCTCGACGAGGGGGCGAAGGCTGCCATCGGCGGCACGGGCCGACCGGATGGTCTCAGCCGCGGCTACTTCGTGAAGCCCACGGTCTTCGGGCAGGTGCGTAACGACATGACCATCGCGCGCGAGGAGATCTTCGGACCGGTGCTCTCCATCCTGCCGTATGACGGGGAGGACCAGGCGGTCGAGATCGCGAACGACACGCAGTACGGGCTCTCCGGCTACGTCTCGTCCGGGAACCCCGAGCGCGCCCGCTCGGTCGCCAGGCGGCTGCGCTCGGGCAACGTCCACATGAACGGCGCCGGACCGGACTTCGGGGCGTGCTTCGGCGGCTACAAGCAGTCCGGCAACGGTCGCGAGTGGGGCGAGGCCGGCTTCGAGGAGTTCCTCGAGCTGAAGGCAATCCTCGGCTGGGCGGGCTGACGCCGGCCGAGCCGCTTTCCCGCAACGTCGGTGCGCGGGGGTGGGGCCGCTGTCTCCGCTCAGCGTCCTCGCCCCATGCGCGCCGACGAGCGCGCAGCGTCCCCCCGGTGGACCGCAGGCGCGCGCAAGGGCCTGCGGATTCGCTCCGACAGCGGCCCCACCCCCGCGACCATCGCCACGACTCCGACGTGCTCACCTGCCGGGAGCCAGACCTCCTCCGCGACGGCCGGCGCGGGAGGGGCACCGCCCCCGGAGCGAATCCGCAGGCGTTGGCGCGCGCTCGCGGCTCCACGGGAGGACGCCACGACCTACGAGGCGCGCCTACGCCGAGGACGCTGAGCGGAGGGGGCGGTGCCCCTCCCGCGCAACGACGCCTCGGTCAGCCCTCCTAGTCCAGGCTGCGACGCAGGAACGTCGGGACGTCGAACTCGGCGTCGTCGGCGTCGTGTCCATTCGGCCGGCGGCCGCTCACCGGGCGCTCGGCCGTGACGGCGGAAGGCGTCTGCTGCCGGCGCTGCCAGGTGGGAACATCGAGCTCGTACTCGTCGACCTCGCGAAGCCCGAGCCGCTTGATCGGCCGTCCGTCCGGCGCGACCTCGAGACCGCGCAGCTCGTCCGCCGGATCGATCGCGGGCGCGGGTGGCTGCGGGCGAGACGCCACGGCCGCCGACGGCTGCTCGCCGAAGCCGGTGGCGATGACCGTGATGCGCAGCTCGTCACCCATCGATTCGTCGATGACCGCGCCGAAGATGATGTTGGCGTCGTCGTCGGCTTCCTCCTGCACGAGCGTCGCCGCCTCGTTCACCTCGTGCAGCGTCAGGTCCGGACCGCCGGTGATGTTGATGAGCACGCCGCGTGCGCCCTTGATGGCGACCTCTTCCAGCAGCGGACTCGAGATCGCGCGCCGGGCGGCTTCCGCCGCGCGGTTCTCACCCGAGGCGATCGCGGCGCCCATCATCGCCATGCCCATCTCGGCCATGATCGCGCGCACGTCGGCGAAGTCGAGGTTGATCAGACCGTGCACGGTGATGAGGTCGGCGATGCCGCGCACCGCCTGGAGGAGAACGTCGTCGGCCTTCTTGAAGGTGTCGACGATCGGCGAGTTGCGCCCGGCGACGCTGAGCAGCCGCTGGTTCGGGATGGTGATCAGCGTATCCACGCTGGCCTTCAGCTCGCGCAGCCCCTCCTCGGCCTGCTTCGAGCGCCGCTTGCCCTCGAACATGAACGGCTTCGTCACCACGCCGACGGTGAGGCAGCCGAGCTCCTTCGCCACCCTGGCGACGACGGGCGCCGCGCCCGTGCCGGTGCCGCCGCCCATGCCCGCGGTGACGAAGATCATGTCGGCGCCGCTCAGATGCTCGGCGAGCCGCTCGACGTCTTCCAGCGCGGCGCGCTTGCCGACTTCGGGGTTTCCGCCGGCGCCGAGTCCGCGTGTCAGCTTCTCGCCGAGCTGCAGCTTCACGGGCGCGAGGTTGGTGCGCAGCGCCTGCGCATCGGTGTTCGCGGCCAGGAAATCGACTCCGGGCAGGCCCGCCGCGATCATCGTGTTGACCGCGTTGCTGCCTCCGCCGCCGATCCCGATCACCTTGATGCGGGCTCCCTCGACCTCCACCACATCGCCCATGACCACCACCTCCCGGCGCCCGAACCCCGTACGCCGATCGCTACCCAGCTAGAAAAACTCCCTCAGCCAACTCACCACCCGATGCCGCGCCCGCTCGAGCGGGCCGAGCCCCGACCAGTCTTCCCGCGCCGTCGATCGTGCGTGCCGCTTGAGCCCGTGCAGCACCAAGCCGACGGCTGTGGAATACATCGGACTCGCCACGACGTCAACCAATCCGGTGAGATGGAGCGGCACTCCGAGGCGCACCGGGGTGCGAAATACGCGCTCCGCGAGGTCCGTCATGCCGTGCAGCACCGAGCCGCCACCGGTCAGCACGACCCCGGACGTGAGATGCCCGGCGACGCCCGCGCGCTCGATCTCGCTGCGCACCAGCGCGAGCACCTCCTCGCACCGCGGCTCGACGACGTCGGCGAGCGCGCGCTGCGAGAGCTTGTGCGACGGGCGCCCGCCGATGCCCGCCACCTCGACGGTGAGGTCGGGCGATGCGGTGAGGGCGAGCGCCGACCCGCAGCGCTGCTTCAGCTTCTCGGCATCCGCGAACGGGGTGCGGAGCGCGGCGGCGAGGTCGTTCGTGACGTGCCCGCCGCCCACCGGAAGGACGGCCGTGTGGCGGATGGCGCCGCCGTGGTAGACCACGGTCGACGTCGTCCCCGCGCCGATCTCGACCAGCGCGACGCCCAGCTCGCGCTCCTCGGGCGTCAGGACCGCCTCGGCGGCGGCGAGCGGGCTGCCGAGCACGTCCTCCACGTGCAACCCCGCGCGGTTGCAGCACTTGATGAGGTTCTGCCCCGAGCCGACGGACCCGGTGACGATGTGCACCCGGGCCTCGAGGCGGACCCCGGCCATGCCCACCGGCTCCTTCACGCCTCCCTGGTCGTCGACGACGAACTCCTGCGACAGGACGTGGAGGATCTCCCGGTCCGTCGGCAGCGCCACCGCCCGGGCGGCCTCGAGCACGCGCTCGACGTCCCCACCGGCGACCTCCCGGCTCCGCACGGCGACCACGCCGTGGCTGTTGAACCCCTTGATGTGGCTCCCGGCCGAGCCCGCGACCACGCTGCGAATCTCGCACCCGGCCATCAGCTCGGCCTCGTCCACCGCTTTGCGGATGGCCTCCACCGTGGCGTCGATGTTGACCACCGTGCCCTTCTTCAAGCCGGTCGACGCCTGGGTGCCGATGCCGGTGATCTCCACCCCGTGTCCGGACACCTCGGCCACGACGACGCCGATCTTGAAGGTACCGACGTCGACCCCCACCACGAGTTGATTCCGCCTGGACATCTCTTCACGCCCCCGCCGCGGCTTTTCCCGGCATCGGTCCGGGAAGCGGCGCGCGCAGCCGCACGATCACCTGGTCTTCGAAGATGCAGCTCATCTCGCGCACCTCGGCCGCCCGCTCCGCCCACAGGGGCAGGACGCGGCCGAGCCGGTCGAGCTTGTGGTTGAGGTCGCCCCACCCCAGCACGATGGGGATGGCCGGCCGCACCGGCAGCAGCGTGAGCCCGCGGTCCGGGTCGGCGTGCACCTCCGACACGGCGCCGACGCCGCCGGCGTCGCGCGAGACCATCCGCAGCAGCCCGAGCGCCCGGTGCACGGCCTTGGGACCGAAGCCGGCGCGGCCGTCGAGATCGGCCTGGGAGAGGCCGGTGATGTACGGCAGGTCGCGGCCGTCGGTCTCGCCGATCGGCGCGAAGATGCGGCCGTTGGCCGCGACGTAGTAGAGGCCCGGCCGCAGGTCGGAGACCGCCAGGATCGCCGCGGGGCGATACTCGCGCACCCGCACCACGACACGGTCCGGGAGCTCGCGCCGGACGCGCGCCGAGCGGACCCAGAACCGGGCGCGCAGACGCGCCTCCGCAGCCGCGGTATCGACGTGCCAGATGCCGTCGCCGGCGCGGATGCCGAGCGCGTCCCGCAGCTCGGCCTCCGGGAGCCGGCCGTGGTGATGGATCACGACCTCGCGGATCGCGAAGTACGGATGGTCCTGGACGGCCCGCAGCACGGGCTGCGCGGCGAAGGGCAACGCCGCCAGTATCAGCAACGTCGCCACCGCCCGCCACGGGACGCGCGGCAGGGTCCACTTGCGTCGCTGACGGTTCCGGCGACGAACGGAGCGACCTACCAGCTGCCGACGAGCCGCACCTCGGGCTCCAGCCATACCCCACTCCGCTCCCACACCGCCCGCTGGGCGGTAGCCATCAGTGCCTGCACGTCGGCGGCCAGCGCCCGGCCGTCGTTCACGATGAAGTTCGCGTGGCGCTCCGAGAAGCGCGCGCCGCCCACCCGCCAGCCCTTCAGGCCGGCGGCCTCGATGAGCCGACCCGCGTGATCGCCGCGCGGGTTCTTGAAGATCGAGCCCGCGTTCGGCTGTCCATGCGGCTGGCTGGCGAGACGCCGGGCGCGCACGCCGTCCATGCGCACGCGGAGCGCCACCGGGTCGTCCGGGCGAAGGCCGAAGGTGACCGCCGTCACCACGAACCCGTGCGGGAGATGCGCGCGCCGGTAGGTGAAGGCGACGGCCTCGCGGTCCAGCGCGACGGGATTGCCCTGCCCGTCGAGTCCCTCGACCGCCTCGACCACGCCGGCCACCTCGCCCCCGTACGCCCCGGCGTTCATGAACAGTGCGCCGCCGACGGTGCCGGGGATACCCTCGGCGTGCTCCAGGCCGGACAGCGCGCGCGACACGCCGGCGCGAGCCAGCTTGCCGAGCTGCACCGCGGCACCCGCGCGCACCGAGTCGGATCGCCACTCGACGCTGCGGAACTCGCGGCCGAGCCTCACGACGACGCCGCGGATCCCGCCGTCGCCGACCAGCATGTTCGATCCCCCGCCGAGCAGGGTGAGTCGCACATCGCAGGCGGCGGCTTCGCGCACGACGGCGGCGAGCTCGGCGGTCGTGTCGGGGCGCACCAGCAGGTCGGCCGGGCCGCCGATCCGGTACGACGTGTGTCGCGCCAGCGGCTCGTTCGCCCGCACGCGCTCGCCGAGCACAGGGACGAGACGCGCGTGGAGGTCGGCGACGGGCATCTCAGTGGATCTGGGTGATGGCCACGCCCGAGCGCAGGAGCGCCAGGAGCTCGTCGGCGGTCCGGTAGATGTCGCCGGCGCCGAGCAGCAGGACGAGGTCGCCGGGGCGCACGGTCTCGAGCAGCAGGTCGGCGAGGCGCTCCCGGCTGCGCACGAAGCGCACGTCGAGGTGTCCGCGGCGCTCCAGCGCCTGGAAGAGCGCGTCGCCCGTGACGCCGGCGATGGGACGCTCGCCCGCGGGGTAGATCTCGGTGAGCACCAGCAGATCGGCGTCGTCGAAGGCGCCGAGAAAGTCGTCGAAGAGATCGCGCGTGCGCGAGAAGCGATGCGGCTGGAACGCCACGACCAGGCGGCGGTCGAAGCCTTCGCGGGCCGCGCGCAGCGTGGCGCGGATCTCCTCGGGGTGGTGGCCGTAGTCGTCGACCACCAGGATGCCGCGTTCCTCGCCCCGCACCTCGAAGCGGCGATCGATGCCGCCGAACTCCTCGAGGGCGTGCGCGGCGAGACGCCACGGGATGCCGAGGTCGTCGGCCACCGCGATGGCGGCGAGCGCGTTGAGCGCGTGATGACGTCCCGGCATGCGCAACCGCACCGTGCCCAGCCGCTCCCCTACCCGCCAGACCTCGAAGACCGTCTCGAGTCCCTCGACGCGCAGCTCGCGCGCCTGCCAGTCCGCGTCGGGCGCGGTCCCGTAGGTGACGAAGCGCTTGTTCACGTGCGGCAGCAGGCCGCGCACGTTCACGTTGTCCACGCAGAGCACCGCGAGCCCGTAGAAGGGCACGCGCTGGATGAACTTCAGATACGCCGCGCGCACCTGCTCCATGTCGCCGAAGTGATCGAGGTGCTCCGGATCGATGTTGGTCACGACCGCGATGATGGGGGAGAGGAGGAGAAACGAGCCGTCGCTCTCGTCGGCCTCGGCGACCAGGTACTCTCCCTGGCCGAGTCGCGCGTTCGTCCCGAGCGCGCGCAGCTTGCCGCCGACCACGACGGTGGGATCGCGTCCAGCCTCGCGCAGGACCGTCCCGAGCAGCGAGGTGGTGGTGGTCTTGCCGTGCGTGCCCGCGATCGCGATGCCGTGCTTCATGCGCATCAGCTCGGCAAGCATCTCGGCGCGCGGGATCACCGGCACCTTCAGCTCGCGCGCGCGCACCACCTCGGGATTCGAGAACGTGACCGCCGAGGAGATGACCAGCACGTCGACGCGCTCGTCGACGTGCGACGCGTCGTGCACACCGGTGAAGATGCTCGCGCCCAGGCGCTCCAGCCGGCGCGTGCCCTCGCTCTCGACGACGTCGGAGCCGGACACCGTGTACCCGAGGGTGAGCAGCACCTCCGCGATGCCGCTCATCCCGATGCCGCCGATCCCGACGAAATGCACGCGCCGCTTCGGTCCGTTCACTGCGGTGACTCCGTGCAGCGCTCGCAACGGCCACCCGGTCCACCCAACCTGCCCAGCCACGATGCGAAGCAATTACCGAAGCGGACCGGCATCTTCAAGTAGACCGACGTTGCATGACGTCGATGCAGACCTGCGCGACGTCCGCCGCGGCTCGCGGACGGCCGAGATCCCGCGAGCGCGCCGCCATCGTCGCCCGGGTTCCGGAGTCGTCGAGGAGCGGGGCGAGCGCCGCGGCCAGACTCGCGCCGTCCAGGTCCCGATCGAGGATGAGCCGGGCCGCCCCGGCGCCGGCGAGGATCTGGGCGTTGCGCCGCTGATGGTCGTCGGCGGCGTACGGGTAGGGGACGAGTACCGCGGGAAGCCCCATCGCGGAGATCTCGGCGCAGCTCATGGCGCCCGCCCGCGAGACGACGACGCTGGCCTCCCGGTACGCGGCGCCCATGTCCTCCACGAAGACCTCCACCCGCGCGTCGAGCCCGAGGCGCTGGTATGCGGCGGCGACGTCTCCGCGATCGACAGCCCCCGTCTGGTGCCTGACCCGGAGCCCTCGCGCGACGGGACCCAGCGCCTCCAGCGCGGCGACGCCGGACTCGTTCAGCCGGTGCGCCCCCTGGCTCCCCCCGAAGATCAGCAGCCCGCGCCCCGGAGCGGCCGGCGCATCCAGGGCCGCCAGCACCTCGGGGCGCACGGGGTTCCCGGTGTGGATCGAGCGCCCCGGAGGAAAGAAGGACGCCGCCTCGGCGAAGCCGAGGCAGACCTTGCTGGCGAACCGCCCCAGGCTCCGGTTCGCCGCCCCGGGGATCGCGTTCTGCTCGAGCAGCACCACCGGCACCCGTCGCAGCCGCGCCGCCATCACGCTGGCGACCGATGCGTAGCCGCCGACCCCCACCACCAGGCGCGGCCTGAGACGTCGCACCAGACCGAGCGCCCCGCCCAGCCCGCGCGTCAGGGCGACTGCCCCGCGCGCGAGGCCGCGCGCGCCGCCGCCGCGAACCTGGCGGCCGGGGACGAGGTACAGGGTCCGCCCCGCCGCAGGGACCAGCCGCGCCTCGAGCCCGTTCGGGGTTCCGGCGAACGCGATGCCGAGACCGCGCTCGACGAGCGCGGTTCCGAGGGCGAGCGCGGGGAAGACGTGGCCTCCCGTGCCGCCACCGGCGATCAGGACGTCGAGGCCTCCACCGCTCATCCCGATTCGCGCGCGAGCGCCATGAGCGTTCCGAGCTCGGCGAGCGAGATCATCATCGCCGAGCCGCCGTACGACACGAACGGGAGCGTCAGCCCCTTGGTGGGCAGCGCGCCGAGCGCCACGCCGAAGTTGAGCAGCCCCTGGACCACGATGAGGGTGGTCAGCCCGAAGGCGAGGAGGGACCCGAACTCGTCGGGGTGGCGCGCCGCGATGCGCAGGCCGCGGAACGCGACCACCGCGAAGAGCGCCAGGACGAGACCCGCGCCGACGAGGCCGAGCTCCTCGCCGATGACCGAGAAGATGAAGTCGGTGTGCGCCGCCGGCAGGTAGTACATCTTCTGCTGCCCCTGCCCCAGCCCGACGCCGGACACGCCGCCCGAGCCGAACGCGATGAGCGCCTGGCAGAGCTGGAAGCCGTTGCCGAGCGCATCCTGCGTGCAGTCGAGGAACGACGTGAGGCGCTTCATGCGGTACGGCGCGGTGATCGCGATCGCCACGAGCGCCGGCGCCGCCGCCGCCGCGAACAGCCCGAGGTGCGCCAGGCGCGCACCCGCCGCGAAGAGCATGAGGATCAGCAGGATGCCCCAGAGCGCCACGGTGCCGAAGTCGGGCTCGAGCAGGCAGAGCGCGGCCAGCATCCCCACCATCAGGCAGTGCGGGACGATGCCGTGCCAGAACTCGCGCACGCGCTCGCCCCGCCTCGCCAGCGAACGCGCCAGGTAGAGGACGAGGGCGAACTTGGCCAGCTCGCTCGGCTGGAAGGTCAGCGGGCCGAGGGACAGCCAGCGCCGCGCGCCGCTGCGCACCGATCCGATGCCGGGGACGAGCACCAGCACCATCGCCACCGTCGCCACGACGAGCAGCGGATAGGCGAGCGCGCGGAAGCGGTCCGAGCCCATCCGCATGGTGATCACGCAGAGCCCGATGCCGGTCGCGATCGAGACCAGGTGCTTGCGGAAGAAGTGCAGGGGATCCCCGAAGGCGTCACCACCGGGGAAGTAGCTCACGTTGAAGACCATCACGGTGCCGAGGGACACCAGGGCGGCCACCGCCAGCACCAGCCACGGGTCGCTTCCGAAGGTGCGCACGATGCGCGGACGTTGATTGGCGAGCGGACCGCGGAACAGCGGTCGCGGCTCGAGCGCGGCATCCAGGGCCTCGGCACCGGTCATGGCAACGCCTCCACCGCGGCGCGGAACGCTCTCCCCCGCGCCGCATAGTCCGTGAACATGTCGAAGCTCGAGCACGCGGGAGCGAGCAGCACCACGTCTCCCGGACGCGCCACCGCCGCGGCCGCGTCGACGGCCGCCGGCAGATCGCCCACGCACTCGACGGCGACCTCGGCCGCCTCGAGGGCCGCCGCCAGCCGTTCGCGCGCGGCGCCGAAGACGAGCGCGCGGCGCACGCGGCCACGGGCCGCCGCCGCGAGTGGCGCGTAGTCGCCTCCCTTGTCCACCCCGCCCGCGAGGAGGACCACCGGCTGGGTGAACGACTCGAGGCTCTTCACCGTCGCCCCGACGTTGGTGGCTTTCGAGTCGTCGTACCAGCGCACGGCGGAGCGCTCCGCCACCAGCGCGAGGCGGTGCGGCAGCGGCTCCACCGTGTCGATCGCCTCCTGCACCGCGGCGTGCGGAGCGCCGGCCAGACGCGCCACCGTGACCGCCGCCAGGATGTTCTCGACGTTGTGCCGGCCGACGAGCCGCGTGCGCGCGAGGTCGTAGCGCTCCTCCGCCGCGCCGGGAAGCCGCAGGACCACCGAGCCGCCGTCGAGGGTCGCTCCGCCCGCCGCGAGGTCGGCGCGGCTCCCGAAGGTGACCACCCGGGCCGCGCACCGGCGCGCCACCGCGACGCACTCCGGATCGTCGCCGTTCAGCACCGCCCAGTCGTCGGGACCCTGCGCCGCGAACAGGCGCGCCTTGGCGTCGCGATACTCGGCGAAGTCGGCGTGCCGGTCGAGATGGTCCGCCGTGACGTTCAGCAGGCAGCCGACGCGCGGCCGGAACCGCTCGACCCACTCGAGCTGGAACGACGACACCTCCGTGACGGCGATGTCGGGGGGCGCGTCGACGGCGAGGATCAAGGGCGTGCCGAGGTTTCCGCCCGTGAACGTGCGGCGACCCGCACGCTCCAGGGCGCGGCCGACGAGCGTCGTGGTCGTGCTCTTCCCGTTCGTTCCGGTGATGCCCACGATCGGACAGTCGAGCAGGCGGAACGCCACCTCGACCTCCGCCCGGACGGGAATGCGGCGGCGAACCGCCTCGGCGAGGAGCGGCGCCCCGCGCGGGACGCCGGGGCTGGGCACCACCAGGTCGACGCCGTCGAGCAGCGCCGGGGTCTGGGCGCCGAGCCGGAGCTCGACGCCGGGAATCGCCGCCGCCCCGGCGGTGAGCGCGGCGTCCTCCCGCGCGTCGGTGGCGCGCACGGCGCAGCCGCGTCCGGCCAGCACGCGTGCCACCGCCTGACCGGTGCGGCGAAAGCCGACGACGAGCGCCCGCTGCGGCAGCCGCATCACCGGAGCTTCAGCGTGGAGAGCGCCATCAGCGCGCAGACGATGGCGGCGATCCAGAAGCGGACGATGATCTGCGGCTCCGGCCAGCCGAGCAGCTCGAAGTGATGATGGATGGGCGCCATGCGGAAGATGCGCTTGCGCCGCAGGCGGAACGACGCGACCTGCCCGATCACCGACAGGGTCTCGACCACGAACACCCCGCCGACGAGCAGGAGGACGATCTCCTGGCGCGTGATCAGCGCGACGGTGCCGAGCGCCGCGCCGAGCGCGAGCGAGCCGACGTCGCCCATGAACATCTGCGCCGGGTACGCATTGAACCAGAGGAAGCCGAGGCCCGCCGCCACCAGCGCGCCGCAGAAGACGGTGAGCTCGCCGGCCCCGCGCACGTGCGGGATCTGGAGATAGTCGGCGAAGATCGCGTTCCCCGCCGCGTAGGAGAAGACGGCGTAGGTGGCGGCGGCGATCATCACCGGCCCGATGGCGAGGCCGTCGAGCCCGTCGGTCAGGTTGACGGCGTTGGCCGCGCCGGCGATCACGAGCGCCCCGAACGGGATGTAGAGCAGGCCGAGATCCGGCCGCACGTTCTTGAGGAACGGCATGGTCACGTGACCGCCGTGCTCCGAGAAGACGTAGATCAGCGCCGCGGCGACCGCGCCCACGCCCAGCTCGCTGGCGAGCCGCACGCGCCCGGGCACGCCCTTCGAGTTCCGCTTGCGCACCTTGGCCCAGTCGTCGAGGAACCCGATCAGCCCGTGGGCCAGCGTCACCGCGACGGCGATCCAGACGTACGGCTCGCTCAGATCCGCCAGCAGGAGCGTCGCGAGCGCGAGCGTGAAGAGGATGAGGACGCCGCCCATCGTCGGCGTGCCGCGCTTCTTCTGGTGGGTGCTCGGGCCGTCCTCCCGGATCGACTGGCCGATCTGCAGCGCCGCGAGCTTGCGGATGACCACGGGGCCGAGCAGGAGCGACAGCGTGAGGGTGGCGAGGCCGGCCACCAGGGTCCGGAAGGTGATGTACTTGAAGACGTGCAGGGGCGCCCATTCCCCACGGAGTCCGTACAGCAGCGCGTAGAGCATCACGCGCGGTCCTCGCTTCCGAGGTGCGCCAGCACGGACTCGAGGCTCGCGCCGCGCGAGCCTTTCAGCAGCAGGAGGTCGCCGCTGCGGCAGAAGCCGCGCAGACCCGCACCCGCATCCGCGTGGTCGTGCGCCAGGACGATGCGCGCGGCCGGCATGCCCGCGGCGACGGCGGCGTCGCGCACCAGGGTGGCGTGCGGACCGAGCACCACCAGCAGATCGAGGGCGCAGGCCGCAACGACGCGTCCGAGCTCCTCGTGCGCCGCCTCGGTCTCCGTCCCCAGCTCGCGCATCTCTCCGAGCACCGCCAGCCGCCGCGACGCCGCGCTGGCGGCCAGCGTGTGCAGGGCGGCCGCCATCGACGCCGGGTTGGCGTTGTACGCATCGTTGATCACGGTGATGCCGTTCGGCAGGCGCTCCACCTGCATGCGCATGCTGGGCGGCTCGAAGGCCTCGAGCGCCACGCGCACGTCGTCGAGCGAGACGCCGGCGAGCGTCACGAGTGCGGTGGCCGCCAGCGCGTTGGAGACGTTGTGCCGCCCGGGGACGGGAAGGCGCACCCGCGTCGCGTCCGCGCCCACGCGCAGCGTGAACTGGCTGCCGTCGAGGCCGCCGTCGGCGACGTCCTCGGCGCGCACGTCGCCGTCGGTGCCGAAGCGGACCACGGGTCCCGGGAAGTCGGTGGCGGCAGCCACCACCAGCGGGTCGTCGGCGTTCACCACCGCGGTGGCCGAGGGACGCAGCCGCCGGAACAGCTCCGCCTCCGCCTCCGCTGCCCCGTGCAGCGATCCGACGCCCTCCAGGTGCTCGGGCGCGACGCACGTGATGACGCCCGCGTCCGGCTGTGCGATCTCGGCGAGCCGCCACACCTCGCCGGGACCGTTCATGCCGAGCTCGACGACGGCGACGCGCTGCGATTCCTCGAGCCGGAGCAGCGTGAGCGGCAGGCCGACGAGATTGTTCTGCGTGCCGCGCGTGTGCAGCACGGCGTCCGCCCCGAACGCCTGGCGGAGGATCGCCGCCGCCATCTCCTTGGTGGTCGTCTTGCCGTTGCTTCCCGCGACGGCGAGCACGCGCGCGTGCCGCCGGCGGCGATGGAAGGCGGCCAGATCGCCGAGCGCGGCGAGGCTCTCGCGCACCACCACCACGCCGCACGCGAGCGGCTGATCCACGGCTTCCCGCTCCGCCAGGACGGCGCCCGCCCCGCGTCGCGCCGCCTCGTCGAGATACTGGTGGCCATCCCAGGTCGCGCCGCGGATGGCGACGAAGAGCTCGCCGGGCCGCAAGGTGCGGGTATCGGTGGTGATCCCGGTGAAGTGCACGCGATTCCCGAGGCGTGCGAGCTCTCCGCACGTCGCGGCGAGCACCTCGTCGAGGCCGAAGGGCGTGTCGGCTCCCAGTCGCTCGCTCGACTCGCTCATTGCCGGTGCTCCAGGGCGCGCCGCACCTCCTCGCGGTCGTCCAGGTGCCGCTTCTCGGTGCCGATGATCTGGTAGTCCTCGTGGCCCTTGCCGGCGACCACCACGAGGTCGCCCGGGCGCGCGATCCCGACCGCGAGCGCGATCGCCGCGGGACGGTCGGGCTCGACGAGGTAGCCGCGCGCGCCGGCGGCCGGGCCCGTCAGCGACGTCATGCCCGCCGAGCGCACGCCGGGCTCGACGTCCGCCAGGATGCGCAGCGGGTCCTCGGTACGCGGGTTGTCCGACGTGAGCACCACGAGATCGCTCGCCGCACCGGCGGCGCGGCCCATCAGCGGACGCTTGCCGCGGTCGCGATCGCCGCCGCATCCGAAGACCGTGATGAGCGCCCCGGAGGTGAGCGGGCGGAGCGCGGCGAGCAGCCGCTCGAGCGCGTCGGGCGAGTGCGCGTAGTCCACCACCACGGTGAATCCGGGCCCCGGGATACGCTCCACGCGACCCGGCGGCGGCGCCGTGGCCGCGATCCCCGCCGCGATGGCGGACGGCGGCGTCCCGAGCGCCCAGGCGACGGCGGCCGCCAGCGCGATGTTCTCGGCGTGCGGCGCGCCGACGAGCGGACTCGTGAAGGGCAGGCGCTGCCCGTCGAGGACCAGCACACCGCGCGTGCCGGCGAGCGTGCTCTCGACGTCGCACAGGCGCACGGTCACTCCGGGATCACGGCCGACGCGCACGCAGCGCCCGCCGATCTCGCCGGCGAGCCGCGCTCCCGCCGCGTCGTCGACGTTGACCACGGCGACCGCGCCCGCCTTTCCGGATGCGGGCAGGAGCTCCCGGAACAGCCGCGCCTTGGCGGCGTAGTACGTCTCGTCGTCGCCGTGGAAGTCGAGGTGATCGCGGGTCAGGTTGCTGAACGCCGCGGCGTCGAAGCGCAGCGCATCGGCGCGATGCTGCGCCAGCGCGTGCGACGACACCTCCATCGCCACGTGCGTCACTCCGGCGCGACGCATGTCGGCGAGAATCGCCTGGAGGTCGGGGGCTTCCGGCGTGGTGAACGGCGCGGGACGGCTGGTGTCCGCGAAGCGGTACGCGATCGTGCCGATCACGCCCGGCTTCGCACCCGCCGCGAGCCAGATACCCTCCAGCAGGTAGGTGGTGGTGGTCTTGCCGTTGGTTCCGGTGATGCCGACCAGCGTGAGCGCGGCGCTCGGATCGCCGGCCAGCCGCGCCGCCACGTGCGCGAGGAGCCGGCGCGGCTCCGCGCAGCGGACTCGCACGACGTCCGGCGCGTCGACCGCGCCGTCCGCGACGACCACCACGGCGCCACGCGCGACGGCTTCGGCCACGTGCCGCCGGCCGTCGGTCGCCTGCCCGGCGAGAGCGAAGAAGGCGTCGCCGGGGCCGACGCGGCGCGAGTCGGCGGACGCGCCGCGCACGTCCGGGTCGGCGCCTCCCTCCACCGTGACGGTGCCGAGCCCGTCGAGCAGCGCACCCAGCCGCATCAGGGCTGCGCGCTCGGACGATCCTGACGGAGCTCGAGCGCGATGCGCCGGTCTTCGCCGAGCGGCGCACCCGGGACGGGATGCTGCTCGGCGACCCAGCCGGTGCCGTTGATGGCGACGGTCCAGCCGGCCGCGTGGGCGCGCGTCAGCGCCTCGCGCAGCGACAAGCCGAGATAGCTCGGCGTGCCTGGCGCGCCGGTCGTGTCGTCCGCAGGAGGCACCGCGGCCACGGGCGCCGGCGGAGGCGGCGGCAGCGGCGGCGCCGGCTGCGCGCGTGCCAGCTTGACCTTGGCGGCCGCCTGATCCTTGCCCTTCCCCTTGGCCTGCTGCACGCGCGGGCCGTTCGTCGCCGGTTGGGGCGCACGCTCCGGCGTCACGCGCAGCGCCTGCATCACGCCGCTCGCGATGTTCCGGAACACGGGGGCGGCCACGACACCGCCGTACGACGAGGTGCTCGGCTCGTCGATCAGCACGAGGATGACGGCACGCGGATGATCCGCCGGAACGAAGCCCACGAAGGAACCGATCCGTTTCGAGGAATACGCACGGGTTCGAGGGTCCACTTTTTGCGCCGTTCCGGTCTTACCTGCAACCGTGAAGTCGTCCAGGCGGGCCCGCGAACCGGTGCCGCCCTTCTCCTCGACGACCCGCCGCAGCAGCTCGGTGGTGACCTGCGCGGTGCGGGGACTCATCACGCGCCGGATCGCCTGGGGCTCGTGCTCGAGGGTCACGGAGCCGTTCGGCGCGGTGATGCGTCGCACGACGAACGGGCGCATGAGCTGTCCGCCGTTGGCGATGGCGGCGTACGCGACCGCCATCTGCATCGGCGTCACCGAGATCCCCTGCCCGAAGCTCTGGGTGAGGAGATCGATCCGCGCCCACGACTTCTCGTTGCGCATGATCCCGGGCGACTCGTCCGGCAGCTCGACGCCGGAGCGCTGGCCGAACCCGAACGAGCGCAGCCAGGGCCCGTAGCGCTCGCGCCCCAGCCGGTCGCCCACCTTCGCCGCGCCGATGTTGCTCGAGAACTGGATCACCTCGGCGAACGACAGCCAGCCGTGGGAATGCGAATCGTGCACGGTCCACTTGCCGACGTGCCAGGCGCCGTTCTCGCAGAAGAAGCGGTCGGTGGGCTTCACCACCCCCGCCTCGATCGCCCCGGCGGCGAGCACGGCCTTGAAGGTGGACCCGGGCTCGTAGGGATCCGTGAGGGCGCGGTTGCGGACGCGATCCTTGTGGCGCGGGTTGGCCCAGTCCGTGCGATCGTTCGGATTGAAGGTCGGGAAGTTCGCGAGCGCGAGCACCTCGCCGGTCATCGGATCGAGCACCACCGCCGCGCCACCGATCGCCTTCGCCGCGCGCAACGCCCGCCGCGAGCTCGCGCTCGGTGAGGGCCTGGATCTCGGTGTCGAGCGTGAGATCGACGCGCGCACCCTGCGTCGGCGCGTCCGACAGTCCGGTGCGGAGGAACTCGCGGCCGCGCGCGTCGCGATCCACGGCGATGCGCAGCGACGGGCCGCGGATCTCGCGATCGAAGCGACGCTCGAGCCCCGCCAGGCCCTGGGCATCCGTGCCGACGAAGCCGAGGACGTGCGCGGCCAGCTGACCGTGGGGATACACGCGGCGCGGCTCGTCGAAGTGGCCGACGCCCGGGACGCCGAGCTGGAGGACGGCATCGAGCTCACGCGGCAGCGCCTGCCGCTTCAGCCAGACGAACGGCTGCGTGCTCGATGCGCTGCACGCGCGGCGCGGGGAGGTGCAGGGCGCGTGCGACCTCGGCGAGCCGCGCCCGCTCGGCGCCGAGCTGCCGCGGGCGCACGTAGACGGAGGGGACATCGAGCGACAGCGCGAGCAGATCGCCGTGGCGGTCGACGATCTCACCGCGATGCGGAACGAGGGCGACCTCCTTGCGGTGCTGTCCCGCCGCCTGGCGCGCGAACTCGGGGCCACGCAGCACGGCCAGGTCGACGGCCCGGGCCAGCAGCAACGCGAAGAACACCGAGAGCAGCGCGGCGACCACGACGACGCGCGCGCGGCGGCCGCGCGGCGCCGTCATCGGAGCTCGATCACCTGACCCTTCTGGGGCTCGACGAGGCCGGCCTTCGCGCGCGCCGCGTCGGCGAGCGACGTCGCATCCTGGAGCGTGGCGATCTCGGCGCGGAGCTGGCGGTGCTCGTGATCGAGCCGCTCCAGCATCGAGCGCGCGGCCGACAGCTGATAGCCGACGTCGACCACCTGGAGGCGCAGCCACACCTGCACGAGGCAGAGGAGCACCAGCACGCCGCCCAGGAACGCGATGCGGCGCGAGATCCGGCTACGCATCACGCGCACGAGTCGCCGTGGATCGGCGGTCGGGGTCACGAGCGGGCGGCGAATGGACAGGATGCGCGGGGCCGCCGCGATCGCGCGAAGTGCGGGGGCGCTCATCTCTCCTCCGATCGGGTGCTCGCACGGGAGCCGGTCGGATCACTCGCGGCGCCGACGCGCTCGACGATGCGCAGGCGCGCGCTCCGCGCCCGGGGATTGGCGGCGATCTCCTCCGCCGTCGGACGGAGCGGCCGGGAAGTGAGCACCCGGACCTTGGCCGTCCAGCCGCAGGCGCAGACCGGCAGGCCCGGCGGGCACAGGCACGACGCCCCCCAGCGGCGGAACGCGTCTTTCACGCGCCGGTCCTCGAGCGAGTGGTAGGCCAGGATCGCGAGGCGACCCCCGGACCGCAGGTGCCGCCAGGCGTCGGCGAGGAACCGGTCGAGCGCACCCAGCTCGTCGTTGACGACGATGCGGATCGCCTGGAACGTCCGCGTCGCCGGGTGCAACCCGGGCCGTCCGCTGCCGACGACGCGCGCGATCACGTCGGCGAGCTGCGCCGTGGTCTCGAGCGGCCGCCCGCGGACGATCGCCCGCGCGACGGCGCGGGCGCGCGGCTCCTCGCCCAGCTCCGCGATGACCGACGCCAGCGCGTGCTCGTCCCAGCCGTTGACGACGGCCGCCGCGGTGACCTCGGCGTGCGGGTCCATCCGCATGTCGAGCGGGCCCGCGAGCCGGAAGCTGAACCCGCGCGCCGCGGTGTCGAGCTGGAGCGAGCTGACGCCGAGATCGAGAAGCAGGGCGTCTGCGCCGTCCCAGCCCTCTGCGGCGAGTGCCTCCCCGAGCTCGGCGAACGAGCCGGCACGCAGGCGAACGCGCTCAGCGAAGCGGTCGAGTCGTTGCGCCGCGATCTCGAGCGCGATCACGTCGCGGTCGACACCCAAGAGCTGCGCCTCGGGCGCGGCGTCGAGAAGCGCCGCCGCGTGCCCTCCGAGACCTACCGTGGCATCCAGGAGACGGGCACCCGGCCGGGGGCGCAGCCCCCTCACCACCTGCCCCACCATCACCGGCACGTGCCTCGACACGTGGGCGGCGCCCTCCGGCCCGACGTCCGTCTCCCTGCTCGTCATCGGCGGTTCGTCGCCACGCTTCGTCGCAGCGCTTCCCGCCGTCACCCTGCGCCTCCCTCTCTGCCGCCGCCGTGGCGATGCGTGCTCTCGTCGTGTTCAGAAATCGAGGTTTGCGAGGAACGCCTCGTCGCCGAGGACGTCCTCCTCGTGCTCCCCGAACGCCTGTTGCCACACCTGCTTGTCCCAGATGCGGAACTTGTCCACGTCACCCGTGATCATCACGTCGCGTTTGATGGCTGCGTAATCGCGCAGGAGAGGCGGGATGAGGATGCGCCCCTGTGCGTCAGGCTCGATCTCGTGCGCGCCCGAGACGTAGACGTTCCGGAACCTGACGTAGCGCGGATCGAAGCGGTTCTTGCCCAGCAGCTTGCCTTCCAGGCGGTGCCAGGCCGAGAGCGGATAGACGTCCAGGCAGCGGTGCGTGCCGATGCGGAACTTGGTGGCCACGAGGCGCTCATCCTGGAGCCCGGACAGCGCCTCGCGGAACTGGATCGGGACGGCAACCCGACCCTTGTCATCGACCGCATGTTCGAAGTGGCCTCGGAACATCCCACCTGCAGCAGGGCTTTACCACACGACCCTAGGCTCCACCACCAAACCCCACTTCGCCCCACAGCAAGGCGCGGTGTACACCCCCGCCACCCGCACTGTCAAGGTAGCTTTTTGCCGCCATTCCCGGGGGGTTCCGCGAGGGGTCCGGCGGGCGCGCCGCCCGCCGGAGGAGGTCTGTAAGCCGGATTCTGTCCCCCCGCCCAGGAAGCGGGGGCAGCAGCCATTCGTCTGGTCCCCCGGTTGCCCGGGGGATCGAGCGACCGACCCGAGGGAGCGGGCGGGCCACCCGCGCCCGGTCGTGCCGGGCTCCCTCCTACACGGTCTTGCTCCGGGTGGGGTTTACCGAGCGTCCGCCCTCACGAGCGGACCTGGCGAGCTCTTACCTCGCCGTTTCACCCTTGCTCCGGGCACGAGGCCCGGGGCGGTCTGTTCTCTGTGGCACTTTCCCCCGGTCGCCCGGGGCCGCCGTTGACGGCCACCCTGCCCTGCGGAGTCCGGACTTTCCTCCCGCCTCGTCGGCGAGCGGCTGCTCGACCTCCTCCGGCGCGCGGCGCGCGCCGACGTTTCTCACTCGCTGGCTTCCTCACCTTCCGGCTGCCAGTACAGCATGCGCTGGCAGTTCGGACACAGGATCAGTTGCTCGTTGCGCTGGATCTGGTTGAAGAGCTGCGGCGGCACGTGCATGTGGCACCCCTGACAGGTGCCGCCGCGCACGGCCACGACCGCGACGCCGCCGCGACGGGAGAAGATCATCTCGTAGCGCCGCCGGAGCTCGCCGTCGACGCCCTCGACCAGCTGGGTGCGGCGGCTGCGATCGCGCGCGATCGCCTCGGCGAGACGGCCGATGGTGTCGCGGAGCTGCTCGGACTCGGCGTCGCGCGCGCCGGTGAGCGAGGCGAGCTCGGCCTGCGCCGCCTCGAGCTTCTTGGTCAATGCGTCGACCTGGTCGAGCACCGTGACCAGCTCCGTCTCGAGACCGCCGGTCTCCTCCTTCAGGAGGTCGACTTCCCGCTTGGCGAGCCCGAGCTCCTTGTCGTTGCGGATACGCGTGATCCGCATCCGGCGGTCCTTCATCTTCGACTCGGCGGCCGTGAGCTGGCCTTCGAGGTCGCGCTGCCGCGCCGTCAGCTCGCGCAGCTCCTGCGCGACGGCGGCGACGTTCGCCTCGTGGACCTGCACCGCCTCCCCGAGCTCGGCGACCCGGCTCTCTCCCACCTGAAGTGCCTGCGTGTTGTCGCGCAAGCTCTGATCCACCCGCTGTAATGCGGCGAGAGCCTCGATCTGTTGTCGCAAGTGTCGCCTCCGCGCCTCTGGTTCGTTCGTCTCGCTGCGGCCCGTCACCATGGTGGGCCCAGTGTGACTCGAACACACGACCCGCCGGTTATGAGCCGGCAGCTCTGACCACCTGAGCTATGGGCCCGCAGGCGAGCGCAGAAAACCACCGAACGGCCTCCTCTGCAAGAGATGGTCACCCCTCGTAGTAGCTCCGGAGCTGCCGGGCGCGCACCGGGTGCCGCAGCTTGCGCAGCGCCTTCGCCTCGATCTGCCGGATGCGCTCGCGCGTCACGGAGAAGCGCAGCCCGACCTCCTCCAGCGTCAGGTCGGCGCGCTCGCCGATCCCGAACCGCAGGCGGAGGATCTGCTCCTCGCGCGGCGTGAGCGTGCCGAGCACCTTGCGCGTCTGGCGGCGAAGGTTGCTCGCCAGCACGGCGTCCACCGGCGCGATCGCGCGCTCGTCCTCGAGGAAGTCCCCGAGATGGCTGTCCTCCTCCTCGCCCACCGGCGTCTCGAGCGAGATGGGCTCCCGGGTGATGCGCAGCGCGCGGCGCACCTTGTCGCCCGACAAGCCGATCTGCTCGCCGATCTCCTCGGGCGTGGGCTCGCGTCCCAGATCCTGCACCAGCATGCGCGAGACGCGCAGGAGCTTGTTGAGCGTCTCCACCATGTGGACGGGAATCCGGATGGTGCGCGCCTGGTCGGCGATGGCGCGCGTGATCGCCTGCCGGATCCACCAGGTGGCGTACGTCGAGAACTTGTACCCGCGCTGGTACTCGAACTTCTCGACCGCGCGCATGAGGCCGATGTTCCCTTCCTGGATCAGGTCGAGGAACTGCAGGCCGCGATGCATGTAGCGCTTGGCGATGGACACGACGAGACGCAGGTTGGCCTCGACCAGCTCCTGCTTCGCCGCGTGGGCGCGTGTCCCGGCGGCGAGGATGTCTGCGACGACCCGTCCGAGCGTCGCGGGGGCGAGCCCGACGGCGAGTTCCAGCTCGCGCATCTCGAGCCGCGCCGCGCGGCTCTCGTCGCTCAGCTCCTGCGCGCGGGTGCGAGCGCGCGGGCGCTCGCGGGTGAGCTGCCGGATGCGGGCCTGGAGCTGGCGACACGCGCGCCTGCGCGCGTGACAGCTCGTCGATCACCAGCGCGACCTGGCGCCGCGCCAGCCCGAGCGCGAGCAGCGACGACCCCAGCCGCTCGTCGAGGCGCGCGAGGCGCGCCGTGCGACGCGCCAGCGCGGCCCGGCTCAGGCGGCGTACCGAGGCGCGCAGCACGGCCTCGCGCTCCGATACCAGCCTGCGCAGGCGGGCGAGCTGCGCGAGGAAGCGGGTGTGCTGCCGGCTGTCGTCGTCGTCGCCCGGCTCCGCCTCTCCCTCGTCGCTCTCGTCCTTCACGAGCTCGCGCAGGCGGACCTCGCCGGCGCGCAAGCGCTCGCCGAGGGCGAGCACGCGACGCAGCCCGAGCGGTGTCATGAGCGCGGTGCACAGCTCGGAATGCTGGCCTTCCTCGATGCGCTTCGCGAGCTCGACCTCGCCCTCGCGCGTCAGGAGCGACGCCTGCCCCATCTGCTTGAGATACAGACGGACCGGGTCTGCTCCGACGAGTCCCTCGTCGGCCTCCGCTGCCGGAGACTCGTCCTCGTCGGTGACCGCGATCGCCGGTTCGCCGTCGTCGGACTCGGCATCGTCGAGGGGGACGTCGAGCTCGTCCACGGGATCGGGCACCGCGCCGGCGGGCAGGATCACGGACTCCTGGGGGAGAACGTCGTGTGTAGCTGGGGTCGTTCTCACGGTAGCGCTCCTCACGTGCGGGTTTTCTCCGTCAGCTGCTCGTGCAACATGCGCTTGGCGCGATCGGCCGCCGGCAGGTCACCACGCGCCTCGGCGGCACGTAGCTCGTCGCGCAGGCGGCCGCGCAGACGACGCAGGCGGCGGTCCTGGATCTTGGCAATGCAGTCGGCGAGCGCGCGCTCGCGCTCCTCCTCGTCGCTCTCCTCGAGCAGGCGCCGCGCGACGCGATCGCGCAGCTCGCGCGGCAGCGACTGGACGAGGGCGGCACGATCGCCGGTGGGCTCGGCCAGGAGCTGCTCCGCCGCGGTGCGCGAGCCCGCGTGCTCGAACTCGGTGATCACCCCGGCCTGCCGCACACGCTCGCCGACCTCGGGATGCGCGGCGAGCAGCTCGACGATGAGCTCCTCCTCCGCCGGGCCGGCGGAGCGCGGCGCCGTCGCGACCGGCGCCGGCCCGCGGGCGGCGACGCCCTCGGCACGCAGGCGCTCCTCCGCCACGCCGATCGTCTGCGCCGCGCGGCCGGCGAGGACGTCGAACTTGTCGGGATCGCGGGAGCGCAGCCGCTGCAGCAGGCGGGTCACCTCGCGGGCGGCCTCCGCGCGACGGCGTACGGCGTCGCGGTCGGGGCCGACGACCTCGGCGAGCCACGCCTCGATCAGCGGCTCGGCGGTATCGAGCAACGCGGCGAACGCGGCGCCGCCGTGCGCGCGCACGAACGTGTCGGGATCGTCGCCGGCGGGCAGGAAGACGCCGCGCCCCCAGAGCCCGGCGTCGATGAAGGCCGGGAAGCTGCGCGCGGCGGCGCGGCGGCCGGCCGGATCGCCGTCGAAGCACGCGATGACGCGTTCCGTGAAGCGGCTCACGATCGCGAGCTGGTCGACCGTCAGCGCGGTGCCGAGCGGCGCGACGACCTCTCCGATGCCGGCCTGCGCGACCGCGATGACGTCGAGATAGCCCTCGACCACCGCGACGCGGCCGCGCTCCCGGATCGCGTCGCGCGCCAGCGCCAGCCCGTAGAGGTTGCGGCTCTTGTGGAAGATCGGCGACTCGGGCGAGTTCAGGTACTTCGGCGGCGGATCGCCCGTGGTCGGCGTGCCCGGGAGCACCCGGCCGCCGAAGGCGATCACGCGGCCTCGCAGGTCGGCGATCGGGAAGATCAGCCGGTCGCGGAAGCGGTCGAGCAACCCGCCCGACGCGCGGCGCATGACGAGGCCGGCGGTGACCGCGTCGTCGACCGGGAGCGCCTGTGCACGCAGATGGCGCGCCAGGACGTCGCCACCGCCGGGCGCGTAGCCGAGGCCGAAGCGCTCGATCGTGTCGGGACGGATGCCGCGCTCCGCCAGGTAGTCGCGTGGGCGGGTGCCGTCCGGACCACGCAGCGCGCCGCGGAAGAAGGCCGCGGCGGCCTCGCTCACCGCCACCAGCGGCTCCGCGCGCGCGCCGCTGCCGGCGCCGTCCTCCGGCACGGGCAGTCCGAAGCGCTCGGCGACCGTCCGCACGGCGTCCGGAAACGCCAGCGACTGCGTCTTCATGACGAACGCGAAGACGTCGCCGTGCTCGTCGCAGCCGAAGCAGTGGTAGAAGCCGTGCTCCTCGCTGACGTTGAACGAGGGCGTCTTCTCGGCGTGGAACGGGCACAGGCCCACGGCGCTGCGGCCGCCGCGCCGGCGGAGCGCGACGACGTCGGACACCACCTCGATCAGACTCGCCCGCTCGCGGATGGTTCGAATGGCGTCGTCGCTGATGCGGCCGGGCATGTCGTTCAGATCGTGTTGCGCGTGGCGTCGGCGATGGGCCGCGCCACCTCGACGATGCGGTCGGCGACGTGCAGCAGCGGCGGCGCGAGACGGGACGCGGCGATCCAGTGGCTCACGTCGGACGTGGGCGCGAGGCGCAGCACCGCCGCCAGCCCGAGCCCGAGCAGCGCGACGCCCTCGGCCAGCCCGAGCCCCACCCCGGCGACGCGGTCGATCGGGCGCAGGAAGATCAGCGACGTGAGGCGCACGACGAGTGCACCCAGGATGCGGACGGCGAGGAAGACGGCGAGGGCGATTCCGACCGCGGAGAGCACGCGAGCCATCAGCGGACTCATCGCGGCCCGCGCAGCGAGCATGCCGGCGAGCGGCTCGGACCAGCGCACCACCAGCATCGCTGCCAGCACGAGCCCTGCGATCCCGAGGGTCTCGCGCAGGAACCCGCGCCAGAACCCCCGGAGCGCGAAGAGGACGAGAAGCAGTAGGAGACCCGCATCGACGACCGTCATCTCCCGTATCCGCTCCCGAACCTCCCGCCTCGGTGGGAACGCACGCTCACGCCACGGTGTTGCGCGCGGTGCGTCGGATGGCGCGCTTGCGCGCAGCCATGGCCTTTTTCTTCCGTCGCACGCTGGGTTTCTCGTAGTGCTCGCGTTTGCGGAGCTCCGCGAGTATCCCGGCTTTCTCACACTGTTTCTTGAAGCGACGGATGGCGCTATCGATGGGCTCGTTATCCTTGACTCGAACCCCTGCCATGCCTTGTTCTCACCCCCCCTCGGAGGAAAGGCGTTCTTATTCGGGGAAAAGGGGTGAGCAGTCAAGGTGAGAGCCCCGGGGGCGCAAGGGCCTGGTGCGCGGTGCGGTGCGGTTCAGGCGCGTGAAATTTGCAAGAAGCGCTCCGGGTAGTCCGTAAACACACCGTCGGCACCCGCATCCGTCAAGCGCGCGAATTCCGCCGGCGCATTCACCGTCCAGACGCGCACGGCGAGGCCGGCGGCATGCCCCGTCGTGATGGCTGCGGCGACGACCCTGCTCGTGCGGAGGTGCAACGATCGGGCGCCCACGCGGCCCGCGAGCGCAACGGCCCTGGAGATCGAGCGGCCGGCCCACAGCACGGCCAGGTCGGCGGCCCCCGACAGCGCACGCAGGCGTCCCAGGCTGGCGGCGTCGAAGGACGAGAAGATGACCCGTCCGAGCGCGCCGGCCCGCTCCACCGTGTCGAGCACGCGGCGCTCGAGCCCGTCGTCGCCGGAGGCCTTCAGCTCGACGTTGATGCGGATGCCCACCGCCGGACAGCACCTGGTCGAGCCCCGGTACTCGAGTGCCAGCGAACGCGCGCCCGAACCAGGCGCCGGCGTCGAGCGCGGCGATCTCCTCCAGCGTCCGTCGACGCACAGCGCCACGCCCGCTGGTCGTCCGGTCGAGGGTCCAGTCGTGGATCACCACCGGATGGCCGTCCCGCGTGAGCTGGACGTCGAGCTCGATCATGTCCGCACCAAGCTCCTCGGCGCGACGGAAGGCGGGCAACGTGTTCTCGGGCGCCGTCCCGCTCGCTCCGCGGTGGGCGATCACCTCGGTTGCCATGCGGCCTGCCTAGGCGGGGTCGCGACGTGCGGTCAACCGACGTCGGTCGCGGTGCGGGTTGACACCCCGTCGGGCCCCGTCGATGCTCGCGCCGCGTGGAGCGCGACGGCGAGTGGCGCGTGATGCGGCTCGAGCTTGCCGAGCATCTGCTCGACGCGACCGCGAGCTTCCTCGCGGACGAGGGCGTCGTGTCGGTCGTCACCGGGATGCGCGACGCGAGCGCGCCTGCCCGGACCGGGGAGCCGGCGACGCTGGAGGCCCACGTGCCCGCCGTCCGGGCCGCCGCGCTGCGCCGCGCGCTCGAGCGCTGGCTCGCCAGCCTGGCGGAGATCGAGCCGGCGGCCGGCGACGTCCGGGTCACCACCGGGGTGCTGCCGGCGCTCGACTGGGAAGCGGTCTATCGCACGCACCATCGCCCCCTCGCGATCGGCACGCGCTTGCTGGTGGCGCCGCCGTGGGACGTTCCCGATGCTCCGGGGCGCGAGGTGCTGGTGATCGAGCCCGGCATGGCATTCGGGACGGGCCAGCACGAGACCACCCGCACGTGTCTCGAGGAGATCGAGGAGGCGATCGGCGCCGCGCCGGTGCGCTCGGCGCTCGACGTCGGGACGGGCTCCGGCGTGCTCGCCGCGGCGCTCGCGCGGCTCGGCGTGCGGCGCGTCGTCGCGCTCGACATCGACGTCGCGCTGCTGCCCCTGGCACGCGCGAACCTGGACGCCAACGGCGCGCGGGACGTCCTCCTGCTGGGTGGCGGCGTCGCGGCGCTGCGCGCGCGGTTCGACCTCGTGGTCGCGAACCTGCTCGCGGATACGCTGGTCGCCGGGGCCCGCGAGCTGGCCGCCGCGGTCGCGCCCCGCGGCCGGCTGGTCGTGTCGGGCGTGCTCGACGTGCAGGCTGCGGCCGTCGCGACGGCGTTCACGGAGCTTCGCGTGACCGCGACGCGCGCCGCCGGCCCCTGGCGCACGCTGCGCCTCGAGCACTGATGCTGCGCCTCTACCTGCCCGGCGTGCGCGCCGGCGAGTCCCGGGTACACATCGCCGGCGCGGAGTTCCGTCACCTCCGCACCCTGCGCCTCCAGGCCGGCGCCCGGCTGCGCGTGCTCGACGACGCGGGCGGCGAGCACGACGTGGTCCTCGATCGTGTCGGCGCGCGCGAGGCGATCGGACACATCGTCGCCAGCGCCCGCCCCGAGCGCGAGTCGCCGCTCGACCTGGTCCTGGCGCCTGCACTGCTGAAGAGCACGAAGATGGACCTGATCGTCGAGAAGGCGACCGAGCTCGGCGTACATCGCTTCGCCCCGATGACGACGGAGCGCGTCGTCGGGGGCGCGGCGCACGTCGAGCGCTGGCAGCGCATCGCGGTGGCGGCGGCGAAGCAGTCCGGACGGACCCGCGTTCCCGCGATCGACCCGCCGGCACCGTTCGCCGCGGTCGTCGCGCAGCCGTGGCCCGGCGTGCGCCTGGTCCCGTGGGAGGACGAGCCCGCGCGCCGGCTCGACGAGCTCCCGTCGCGCGCCGAGGCGGCGGTCGCGCTGATCGGTCCCGAGGGCGGCTTCACTCCGGACGAGGTGGCGCTCGCGCGTGCGCACGACTTCGTCGCGCTGACGCTCGGTCCGCGCGTGCTGCGCGCCGAGACTGCCGCCATCGTCGTGGCGGCGGAATGTCAGCGTCGCTGGGGCGACGCCTAGGGTTGGTCCCAGCTCCCGCCCTCGGCTAGCATCCCGCCGATGCCGCCGCTTCGCCTCCTCTACGTGATGGACCCCATGAGCCGGGTCCTCGTGGACAAGGACACCACCTTCGCCTTCCAGCTCGAGGGGCAGAAGCGCGGACACGAGCAGTATCACTGCGAGCCGCAGGCGCTGTTCGTCGAGCGCACCGTGCCGCACGCCACCGTCCGTCGCGTCGAGGTCGAGCGCGCCGCCGTCCCCTTCCATCTCTTCGAGGCGCGCACCGTGCCGCTCGGCGCCTTCGACGTCGTCTTCATGCGCAAGGATCCGCCGTTCGACATGGCCTTCTTCTTCGCGACCCACCTGCTCGGCCTGGTCGACGCGGCGGCCACCCTGGTGGTGAACGCGCCGCGCGGGCTGCGCGAGGCGAACGAGAAGCTCTACGCGCTCAACTTCCCCGATCTGATCCCGGAGAGCCTGGTGACCGCCGACATGACCCGCCTGCGCGCGTTCCTGCAGGATCTGGGCGGCGAGATGATCGTCAAGCCGCTCGACGGCTGCGGCGGGGCGGGCGTCCTCCACGTGCACCGCGAGGACCGCAACCTGAACGCCCTCCTCGAGATGTCGACGCAGAACGGCGGCCAGCTGGTGATGGCACAGCGCTACCTGCCGGCGGCGCGGCAGGGCGACAAGCGGCTCATCGTCCTCGACGGCGAGCCGCTCGGCGGCGTGCTGCGCGTGCCGCGCGACGACGAGCACCGCGGCAACATCCACGTCGGCGGACGCGTCGAGCGCTCACCGGTCGACGATCGCGACCGCGAGATCTGCCGTCGCATGGCGCCGCGGCTCCGCGAGGACGGCCTGTGGTTCGTCGGTCTCGACATCATCGGCGGGCTGGTGACCGAGGTGAACGTCACCAGCCCGACCGGCATCCAGGAGATCGACCGGCTCGACGGCGCCTGCCTCGAAGCGCAGGTGCTCGACTTCGTCGAAGCGCGCGCCGCCCGTCTCGACCGCTCGCGTGCGCCCCGCGTGTAGGACGCCGCACGCGGGTCTACTGCGACAGGGCGGTTGCGGCGAGGTAGCGCCACAGGCTCATCCGCACCGTCCAGCGTCCGTTCTGTCGCTTCCCCACCACGATGACCCGGCGTCTCGGCGTCACGGGCTTCTCCTCGCGCCTCGGCTTCATGTCCACCGCCTCCCCTCGCCGGCCGTGTGACCGGACGAGAGGCGGCAGAAGCCAGCCGCGTGCCGTGAGACCGATCCGAGGAAATCCGCGATCTTCGGCGCGGGAGGCGATCAGGGGCCGTTCACGCGTGTACGCGTGAGGGACCCGGGCGCACAGGGTTGTGCGCGGAGCATCGGGCACGTCCGCTCGTCAGCGAACGCGCCGGACGCGTGGACCGATCAGTCGCCCGGCTTGCCGGGCACGCGGCGATGCAGGCTCTGCCGGTAGCTCTCGACGTCGCTCCGCCGCACCCAATGCTCGCCGACGCCGACCGGCCGCAGCACCGCCGTGCGAATGAGGCGGCGCACGGTGGCCTCGCTACAGCGCAGCAGCCTGCCCACCTCGTCCACCGAGATCGTGGTCGGTGGCACGCTGCCATCCGGCGACACGGTGCCTTCCAGCGTGATGCCCGGCGCGATCCCGGTGATCACGCTGGCGGGGTCGAGCGGGATCGGTCCCCGGCGTCTCGGCCCGTCGTCCGCGGCGACGACACCTTCGCCGCACGCCCGTCGCGTCCTCCGCATACTCATCATCCCATCCTCCGGACGCGGATGCCCGCCGGCGAGCGCCGGCGCTCCACGGGCGCAGCCCTATCAGGTCGTCCGGCCCCGGATCAACGAGCCGCCGGAGCGCGCGACTCGCCCTGTCGGTCGCTCTTCTGCTACATCGACGCGGCATGGTCCACGGGCTCGCGCACGTGCGGCGCCTGGCGGCCGTCGGCCCGCTCGTCGCGGTGACGGCTTGCGATCCCATCGTCAACGTCTACGGATCGTTCTTTCCGGCCTGGGTGCTCTGCTTGCTCACCGGCGTCGCGTGCGCCGTCGTGCTGCGATTCGTGTTCGCGCTGGCGGGGCTGGAGGAGGGATTCGTCCCGCTCCTCCTCGTGTACCCCGCCCTGGTCATCCTCATCGCCTGCGTCACGTGGCTGGCGCTCTTCCGGGATCTGACGTCGTGAGACGGGTCGCCGGGCGCGTGCTGGGCTTCGCGATCATCGCCCTGGCATTCGTGGCCGGGGTCGTCGTGACCCGCATCGCGTACCGCGAACCGCGCACGGACGACGCGTCGGTGCGGGCGAACGTGGTCGGGATCGCCCCGCACGTGAGCGGTCCGCTCACCGAGCTGAACGTGGTCGACAACCAGGCGGTCCATCAGGGCGATCTGCTGTTCGTGGTCGACCCGCGACCGTACGAGGTGGAGCTGCAGCGCAGCAAGGCGGCGCTCATGCTCGCGCAGAGCGAGGTCGCCGCGACCACGAAGGCGATCGCGTCGGCATCGGCGGAGGTGGCCCGGGTCGAGGCGGAGCGCAGCTACGCGCACGCTCACGCCAGCCGGCTCGAGCCGCTGCTGCCGCAGAAGTTCGTCACCCGCGACCGCTACGACGAGGCGCGCGTCAACGCGACCGCCGCCGACGCCGCCGTCGAGCGCGCGCGGCGGGAGCTCGACCGGCAGCAGCAGCTCCTGGCGCAGTTCGGCGACGTGAACGCGCGCATCGCGGCGGCGGAGGCCGCGGTGCACGGCAGCGAGCTCGATCTGGAGTACTGCTACGTCCGCGCCCCGTTCGACGCGCAGGTGACGAACCTCAACATCGCGCAGGGGGAGTACGCGCGCGCCGGCCAGCAGGTCTTCGCGCTCGTCGATCGCCGCACCTGGTACGTCCTGGCGAACTACCAGGAGACGTACCTGAACAACATCCGCCCCGGCATGCCGGTCGACGTCTACCTGATGAGCTATCCGAACCGGCGCTTTCGCGGCACCGTCCAGGGCATCGGCTGGGCGGTGCTGCCGCAGGATTCGCACACGGAGGGCGTGTTGCCCGACGTCCAGCCAACCCTCAACTGGGTGCGCCTCGCGCAGCGGATCCCGGTGCGGATCGAGCTCGAGCCGCCGCACCCGGACCAGCCGTACCGCATGGGCATGACGGCCGTCGTCACCGTGCAGGGCGACGGCGCGGCGACGCGCTGAGGAACGCCGGTGCGCTGGGAGCGCGACCTGCTCGCGTTTCTCCGGCGTGAGCTCGCACCGACGCCGACGCGCTGGCGGATGGCGTCCCGCCTCACCATCGCCTGCACGTTTGCGGTGGCGCTCGTCGGGGCGCTCCACGTCCCCGAGGGTGAGTTCATCCTCGTCTCGCTCTTCGTAGTCAGCCAGGGGAACAGCGGCGCATCCCTCGAGAAGGGCATGCAGCGCCTGCTCGCCACGCTGGTCGGCGGAGGGCTCGCCCTCGCCACACTGGTCCTGAGTGCCGACAAGCCCTGGCTGCTCTTCCCGACCCACGGAATCGTCGTCGGCGTCGCCCTCTTCCTGTCCCGTACCAGCACGGCGCCCTACGCCTTCCTGCTCCTCGGGGTGACGTTCGTGCTCGTGTTGCCGGTCTATCCCCTTCACCCCGAGGCGAGCCTCGCGGTCGTTCTCTGGCGCATGGCTCTCACGGCGCTCGGCGTCGTCATCGGCACCGCGGCGCAGCTGCTGCTCTGGCCGGACGATCCCGAGGCGCTCCTCCTGGCCGATCTGGGAAGACGACTCGACGACACGGAGCGCCTCATCGGCCGGATCTTGTCGCATACCGAGGGCGCCGCGCCGCCGTCCGACGACGACATCGTCGCCACCGGGATCACGGGCCAGCTCGACCTGCTCCAGAACGCCGAGGCGCGGAGCCGCTGGCTGCGCCCGCGCCACGCCGAGCAGATCGAGCTCATCACCGACGTGCAGCGCCTGGTGACCGCGGCACGGCGCATGGCGCGCCGCCTGCACGGCCAGGCCCTGCCCGGATGGGCACGGCCCCGGCTGCTCGCGATCGCCGCGCGCTGCGCGCGCACGCGCGAGTCGTTGCGCACCTGCGCGCTCGTCGACGAGGCGGCGGCGCGTCCGCCTGATCGCGCCGGCTCGACGCGACCGACGTGACGGGCCTGGAGGTGCTGGCCGCGATCCACGAGATGGAGAACGCCCTCGATCGTCTCCCGCTCGCGATGGCATTCCTCGCGCAAGGTCCGTCGGCGCCGCCGCGCGAGCCGGTCGCCCCGCAGCCGCTCTTCACCGCCGACTGCACGCTCGCCAACGGCGAGGCCGTCCGCTTCGCGATCAAGGCCGGCGTCGCCGTCTCAATCTCTACGGTGATCATCGAGGCCCTGGACGCGCCCGGCCTCTCCACCGCGATCATCAGCTGCGTGGTGGTCGCCCAGTCGTTCTTCGGTGCCGGCCTGCGCAAGGGCATGCTCCGCATCGCCGGGGCGATCGCCGGCGGGATGCTCGCCCTCCTCGTCGTCGTCGCCGTCGAGCCGAACATGCACACGCTCGCGTCGCTCCTGGTGGTCACGGCCGTCTGCTTCGGCATGGCGGCGTGGGTCCAGGCCGGCAGCAGCCGCATCGCCTACATCGGGCTCCAGATGTCGATCGTGATGGCGCTCACGCTGATCAACACCGGCGGGCCGACCACGAACCTGATTCCGGTCCGCGACCGGCTGCTCGGCATCCTGCTCGGCATCGTGGTGATGGGGATGGTGGACGTCGCGCTGTGGCCCGTCTTTGGCCCCGACTCGCTGCGCGCCAAGCTCGCCCGAGCGCTCGAGCAGATCGCCGATTTCCTGCGCCGGGACGCGAACCACGAGGAGCTGGCGCGCCGCGAACGCGCCCTCGGCGTCTACCGCACGCTGGGCGACGTCCTCACCATGCACGATGACCTCGTGATGGAGCCCGATCTGCTCGACACGTTCGCGTTCGAGCGCGACGCGCTGCTGCGCCTGACCAGCGCCGTGGAGCACGTCTTCCTCTCGCTGCTCGCGGTGGCGAGGCATCGGCCGCCGCCCGGTTCGGCGCTCGGAGGCGCTGCCCTCGGGCGCCTCGACGGCTCCGCCGCCGCACTCATCGAGCTGCTCGGCCAGGACGTCGCGCGCGCAGGCGGTGCGGCCGGCGAGTTCACGCGTCCCGACCGCAGCCTCGTCGACCAGCTGGACGCGGTGCCCGACCTCCGCGAGCTGTCGCAGCTCTACCGGCGCCTGCTCGACGCCCTGGACGTCCTCGTGGACGACGTGCGCGCCCTCGACGAGGCGCGGCGGATCACGTCGCAGGCGGCGCCCGGGACTCGCCCGAGTCGCCGACCGCGAACGCCAGCGCCGCAGCCGAGTTGAGCAGCTCGGCGCGGCTATCGATCATCGTCATCCGCGCCCGGGCCAGGTCACGTTGGGCGGCGAGCGTGTCGAGGATGTCGGCCAGGCCGGAGGTGTAGCTCGTCAACGCCGAGGCGTACGCGTCCTGCGAGGCGTCGAGCAGCGCCTTCGCGTAGTCGACCTGGAGCAGCGCCACCTGCACGTCGGCGTAGGACTTCCAGACCTGGCGCAGCGTCTCCAGCTGGAGCTGCGTGATCGCGGCCTCGGCCTCGCCGCGACGGGCCTCGGCGGCGCGTACCGCGTTCTCGCGCTCGAACCCCTCGAACAGCGTCCACGAGAACTCGAGGAAGCCGGTGTAGAGCGGCTCGGAATAGCTGAAGGTCCGGTCGACGCCCTGGGGCGTGAACCGCCCGGCCGTACCCCCACCCGAGCCGCTCATCCCGATGCGCGGCCGGAACTCCGCGCGCGCGCGCCGGACCTCGGCATCGCGCGCGCGCAGCGTCGCGAGCCGCGAGGCCAGGTCCGGGCGCGCGCTCAGGGCGCGGTCCATCGTCGCGTCCACCGATTCCGACAGGCCCGAGGGCAGCGGCAGCTCGGCGAGCACCACGGTGCGCGGAACGGCGCCGGGCGAGATGCCGACCGCCTCGGCGAGGGCCGCCTGCGTGTCGGCCACGCCGCGCCGCGCGGCTTGCAGGTCGAACTGGGCGCGCGCCTGCTCCTGCCGGGCGAGCAGCACCTCGGTCTGCGTCGCCAGACCCTGCGCCATCCGCGCCTCCGCCGCCTGCGCCACCGCGATCGCCGACGCGAGGGTCGCCTGCTCGGCGTCGACGCGCGCGCGGCTGGCATCGTACGCGTAGAAGGTCCGCTCCACCGCGAACGTCACCTCCTGGTGCGTGCGGTTGAACTGGAAGTTGGTGGCGAGCAGCTCCTGCCACGCCCGCTCGTCGTCCGCCGAGCGGCGGCCGAAGTCGAGGAGCGTCCACTGCAGCGTCAGCAGCGACGTCGCCGCCGGGCCGGAGGTGTACACGGGGCCCGCCGTCGTCCGGTCCTCGACACGTGCGATGCCGCCCGCCGCGCGCACCGCCAGCACCGGCAGCCATGCGCTCTCCGCGATTCCGACGCGGGCCGCCGCGGCGCGAGCCTGCTGCCAGGCGACCCGGGTGGTCGGATTCGCGCTCAGCGCGAGATCGAGCAGCGCGGGCAGGTCGTAGACGCGCGCCGGGTCCGGCACCGCGGCGACGGACGGGACCGGCGCCGCGGCGGCGGCGACGTCGGGAGGCGGCGTCCAGGGACGCTCGACCGCGGGCGGGGCGAGCGGTGACGGATCGTGGGCGCGCTCGACGATGGTGCAGCCCGCGCCGAGTGCCAGCGCGCCGACCACCCAGGCACCTCGCCACCCCGGCCGCATGACCCGGACGCGTTGTCGCAATCGAGGGCGCGAAGATCAACGGCGGCCCCGGGTAGGCGCATATGGAGACGACGCGCCTCGTGGCCGGTCAGGCACCCGGGCGGGTGATCGCGCTGCGAGGTGAGATCGGGAGCAGGACGTGCGCGGCCACGAACCTCGCGACCTGGCGACCCAGCCGCCGGCCGGCGGTCAGATCGAAGCCGAAGTGCACGCCGGCGAAGACCCGGGTCGGCCGCCGTTGCGCGGTTGCCGTCGCTGCCCGCCTGCCGCACCGCGGTGACGGGTCGCCAGAGGGCGTACGTGTACTTGGCGTCGTAGAAGGCGATCACGGCGTCGACGAACGTCAGGTCGAGCAAGGCGAAGAGCCGGGCGCTGTCGGGCGTGCTCAGACCGAGCGTCAGGACCGCGGTCTGGGCGATCTCGTTCCAGAGTTCTGGATCGCGCCGTTCCAGAATCGCGCGGCCAGCATCTGGTGGGCGCTGGCGGTCGAGCCGTGTGCGACCCCGAGCGCCGCGATCTCGTCGAACGCCACGGTGTACGCCCGGCTCGCCAGCGGTGGCGGCGGCGCCGGGCGATGGACCAATCCAGATCCTCCGGCGCGGTGTAGTGGATGGCGACTCGCATCGTCAGGGCCCACCGATGTACGCTCACACGAACGGAAGCCGACGCATGGCATCGACGGAGCACGCCGTTGGCGACGAGGAGCTGATGCGCCAGGTCGCCCGGGGGTCCGCCGAGGCGCTCGGGCTGCTGCACCGCCGCTTCTCGCGGCTGATCCTCGGGCTGGCCGTCCGGACCATCGACCGCGCCGCCGCCGAGGACCTCGTGCAGGAGGTCTTCCTCGCCGTGTGGCGGAACGCGGACCGGTTCGATCCCGAGCGCGGCAGCGTCCGCGCATGGATCCTGCAGATCGCGCACTTCCGGCTCCTGAACGAGCTCCGTCGCCGGAGCCGGCAGCCGGAGATCGCCGCCGATCCCGATGGGCTCGTCTTGGATGGCCTGCCCGCAGCCGATCTCGGACCCGCCGAGGTGGCGTCGCGACGGCACCGCCGTGCCCTCATCCAGTCGGCGTTCGACGAGCTGCCGCCTCCGCAGCGCCAGGCGATCAGCCTCGCCTTCCTGGATGATCTCACGCACGAGCAGGTCGCCGCCGAGCTGGGGCTCCCGCTCGGCACGGCGAAGACACGCATCCGCTCAGGGCTCCAGAAGCTCCGTGGCATGCTCGGTCCGCAGGGTGCGGCGCTGGTGGCGCTGTGCCTGCTCGCAGCCCTCGGCATCCGCCAGTACGCCCAGCGGGAGACGCTCGCGCGGTACGACCGGGCGCTCTCGATGATGACGGCGAGCGACAGCGTGAACCTCCGGCTCGCGCCGCTCCCCGGAACGCCCGACGAGACCCATGCTCGCTACCGCGGCCGGCCGGGCGCCACGATCGCCGTCGTCAACCTGTCCAGGTTCCCGGCTGCACCCTCCGGGCAGACGTACCAGGTCTGGGTGCGGCACGGCGCGCGCTGGACCGCGCTGGGCACCGCGCAGGTCGATGCGGACGGCAACGGCCGCCTGATCGTCGAGAGCCCCGCGCTCGCCGTCCTGCCCGATGGCGTCGAGGTGACGCTCGAGCCACGCGCCGGCACGACGACACCGGGCGCGCACGTGATCGTCGCGTGGACGCCGTGACGCACCCGAGCACGGTGCGGCGCGACCGGCTCAGGGCCACAAGGACAGGACGTGTCCCTCGTCTGGCTTCGAGCGCCCTTCCAGCGTGTCCAGGTAGACGCGCTCGACGGCTGCCGGCCCGCGACCGTGCACGACCCGGATGCGCGGTGTGACGAACTCGACGAACTGCCGCCACGCCGCGCGGTAGCGCTGCTGGAAGCCTTCTGCGCCCCACTCCTGGGTGCGCTTCTGCAGCTGGGTCGGCGCGAAGAAGAACGTCGGCGCGGCCCCCGGAAGATCGGCGTCGCCCTGGCGGCGTTCCCAATGCGTCAAGCCGACGATGCAGCTGTACTTCAGGTTGTCGCGCAGATGGTGGTGCAGCGCGCTGACCACGGCGCCGTTGCCGGCCATGTCGACGAACACGGTCGGCTGGTCGACCGGCAGCGACGCGATCTGCTCGTAGGTGAGCACCCGGTCGTAGCAGCCGAGGCCTTCGACGAACGCCCGGTTGACCGCTGCGGTCAGGCCGCTCACGGTGCACTGCGCACGGCGGTTGTGATGCAGGAGAAAGGCGAGGCTCAGCGCGGTCTTGCTGGACGCGCTGGACAGCACGACCGTGCGCGCGCCGAAGCAGTCGTTGTCGGCGATGAGGTCGTCGAGCAGGAACGCGGTCATGAAGAGCGGCCGCAACAGCATCTGCTGATCCTCGTGCTCGTCCGCGTAGCTGGGGTCGCCGCCCACGCGCGTGTACGTGTTGTACACGGCGGGTAGCGCGGCGCGATGCCGCGCGGCATCCACGAAGCGGCTGCGCGCCACCTGCGCGGGCTGCACGACGAGATGCGTCGACATGGGCAAGTAGCCGAACACCCGCTCTCCGACCGCGATGTCGCGGTGGTTCGAGCGCAGCACGTCGGCGAAGCCCCACACCGGCACCCGTCCCCAACCCGACGGGGCGGGGAAGAAGCTCCAGTAGGACATCATGTCGCCGGCGACGGCGTACGTGACGTTGTTGGCCGTGAAGGCGAACGAGTCCACGCGCAGCAGCACCTGTCCGTCCTCGAGCTCGGTGCGCCCGGACTCCACCCCGGGCACGAACTTGCACTGGCGAAGGTCGTCGCGCTCGACGATGAAATCCAGCGCCTGGGAATCGTCACTGTCGAACGACATTGGCTTTCTCCTTGGAGGACGCCGCGCGGTCGGCGCCTGCCGGGAGTTATGTCACCGGGGTGAAGCCACCGTCGACTCCCTCCGGAAGGCGAAACCAAGGCGACGCGCGATGGCCACGAGCGAGCAAGCCGAACCGAGCCTCGCGCAATCCGACAGGGTCGGGTGGCATTGCATGCTACCCGCTCCCCATCGCACTAGCCCGATTTTCCCCAAGACCGCGATGGGTGTGGCAATCCTCCCCGCTCAACCCCGAAATCCGTCGACGAAGCCGTCGTGGCCCGTCGTGGCCGGAGGCACAACGCTTGCTTCGCTACCATGCGTCCGGCGAGCTGATTTCCTCCACGTTCGGGGACACTACAAGAAACCGAGACACCGAGATGATCGGGCAGTACGTCCTGCTGTTGGTCGCGGTACTCGTGGGCATCATCGTTGCCGGAGCGGCGATTGGCTGCGACACCGTCGGTGCCTGGCTATGGGTCGTCGCTGGAGGCACGCTGATCGTTCTCGGCGCTGCGGCCATGCTCGCTGTGGCAACCCCGAACGTGCCAGGGAACGTACCCTCTCGCTCGTCACGGCGGGCTTCTTCCTCGGCGTGGGCGCCGTAGCGGGCGGCCCCGGGGATGCGGGCGACGACGCGCGCTTCGTCGCCATGCTGGTTCACGGCGCGGGGAGCGGTGGTTCCTCACGTTTCCGGTGGCGCCGTCGAACGTCGCACGCGTCGAGGCGTCCGCGGCTCGTCGGGCCGTCCGGCGACGACCCGCGGCGAGCTCACTGCAAAGGACGTCACCTCTGAAGTGGCCAGGGGCGGGATTGAACCGTCGACACCGCGATTTTCAGTCGCGTGCTCTACCAACTGAGCTACCTGGCCGTCGCGGAAGAGCGAGTGCATAGCGGCTCCGCCGACGGGGGTCAAACCAGATCAACCCACGTTGACGTGCGTCGTTGCGCGGGCGGATACTCCGCGGCGAAGGGAGACCTCGACCGTGGACACCCCGCGTGACCCCCAGGCATCGTGCGGCTTCTGCGACGGCACCGGGGTCTGGGCGGACCCGGAGCGGGGCCCGACCGCCTGCGATCCGTGCCCCCACTGCGACGGCAGCGGGGTCGGTCCGGGCGTCGCGTCAGGCGCTACGCGCGGCGACGAGGATCGTCCCTCGATCGAGCCGCAGCTCCCCGCCGTGCTGGCCGCGCTGCCGCGGCTCGACCAGACCGAGCGCCAGCGGGTGTACGAGGAGCTGCACGCCCGCTTCGATTGCCGGATCTATCGCGGCTGATCGCACGGCGGCCGCAGCCGCGCCTGTCAGTGGACCTTGGTCGCCTTCTTCCCCGGCACGAAGGTCACCTGCGCGCGTCGCGCTCTGGGTACCGATGGCCAGCGTTGCCTCGACCGCGCCCGGATAGCTGCGCGGCGTCTCATCGCCGTTCAGCTTGAAGATCGAAGCGTCGACGCGCTTCTTCGTCCTCGTGACGACCACCGAGCCGCCCTTCGTCGGGGGGAGCGGCCGGGGGCTGATCCGGTCGGCTGATGCGGCTGGTCGAGAGATGTCCTGGATCACGGAGCCGTCGGCGTCCTGGAGGATGAGCTTCTTGCCCTTCGCCGAAATTCACCGCCGGGAACGAAGACGTTCAACGGCATCGCCGCTCGCGCCCTGGAGCCGCAGCAGCACGTCCTGCGACTTCCGTCGAGATCGGCGGCTGTCTTGCCCGACCACCAGCACGGCGGTGAGCGTCAGCTCGTCGTCGGCCGACCGTGAGGTCGGGGCCCGGCTTCATCTTGCCCTTTACCGACGCAAGCGACGGCCCCTTCGGCAGTTCGGCGAGGTCGGGCGCCGGCGACGAGGCGGCAGGTCAGCCCGGTGCCGGTCTGGAGAGCGAGCTGGAAGTTGATGAGGCCTGTGCCGACGAGCCGCAGCATGCCGTCTGCGCCGAGCTGGCTGACCGAAGAACAGCCACGGTCTGGGCCGCCACCGGTCGCCGCCTGGATGCCGCGTCTGAGAGTGTCGGCTTCATGTCGCCGGCGATGCTCCGGCACGCCGGCCTCGGTGAAGTCGGTCCAGAAGCGCATGCCGAAGTTCGGCAGCACGATCTGGCCGTTGGAGTCGATCGTGCCCGTGCATCGGCCCCGAATCCCAGTCGAGCCAGCCGAAGGAACCGAAGCCGCGTGTCGAACTTGAGCCCGGGGGACGGGTACGCCGTGGTGAACGCGTCGCGATGCAGCGTGAACGTCCCGTCGGCTGCATCGATGTCCACCGGGATGCGCCAGCCCGACGCCGCCGATGTTGAAGAACGGGAACGTCCCCGCGACGTCGAGCTCGGTGATCGTGCAGGTCGCCGGCGTGGCGTACGCACGTGATGCCGCCAGTGCCAGCGCTGCGATGACGAACGTCCGGATCAGGTTGCGCATCGTCGTTCCCCCTCAGGCCTTGGCCTTGTGTCCCTGCTTCTTCTTCTTGTTCTTCGGCAGCGTGAGCACGTTCTTCTTGCTCGCGAGAATACGATTCTGGACGTACTGCGCCGCGGCGAAGTCGCCGGTCTTGCCGAGCTCGATCGACACGGTCAGGTCCTGGCTCCCCGTGTCGATGGGCGCGAGGTCCCCGCCGTTGTCCTTCAGCACGAACTTGTAGCCGCCGCCTCCGCGGCGGAGCACGAGCGACAGGCTTCCCTGCTTGCCCCGCGATCCGTGCATCTCGAGCTGGCGCTCGACGATCACCATGCGGCCGTCCTTCGGCGTCGCGACCGACACGGTCACGCCCGCGGATGGATCGACGCTCCCCGACGCTCCACTCAGGGTCCCGAGCGCGAGCAGGTGGTACTGCCCCACGGTCTTCCCGTTCTTCTTCTGCTTCGGCCGCGTGAACACCACGCGCTTCAGCGTGAGCGTTCCGGCGTTCAGCACCCGCTCGTTCGTACCGATGACCGCGCCCAGCGTGAGCGCGTTCTGGAAATCGACCAGGTCGTTCAGCTGCTGCGGCGTGAGGAAGCTGGTCGCGCCGTGCATCTCCTGGCCGTTCACCCCACCGATGCGGAGGTTGCGACCGCGATCCGGCTCCAGGCAATCGTCGAGCGAGAGGTTGCAGGGCCGCACCACGTCGAGCAGCGTGTGCGCGCTGCCGTCGTGCAGGTACGGCGCCGTGTTCCAGATGTCGTTCAGCACGGGCGTGATGTAGTCGGTGAGCGGGCCGCGGCTCGCGGGGATGGTCCGCGAGTCGCCCGGGTTCCCCGGATTCTGGTAGGTCTGGTTCTTCTGGGCGATGGCCAGCGGATCGGTCTCGTCGAAGATGTCCGCCGTGCCGACGTCGTGTCGGATGAAGGGATTGTTCTGGTCCGCGCCCGCCGGACGAGACGGATCGAACCCGGGATTCGGCTTCTTGTCGGTGAAGAACTGGCGCCCGACGCCCGGGCCGCCGTTGTGGCAGGTGGTGCACTGGGTCGCCGGGTCGTTGAACAGCTTCCGCCCGCGTTCCGTCGGCCGCCGTCTGGGGATTGGGGTTCTGCACGAAGTCCGTGAGCGAGTAGACGAAGTCCGCCATGTGCGTCAGGCGGATGCCGGTGTTCGCCCCGTGCGCGCCGCGGATGTTGCGGTTCGGGGAGGCGAGGTCGTCGTGGACGTCGGCCGGATCGCTCGACGTGAGGGCGCTGCGCTGGATCAGCGCGCCCTGGCAGGTGGGCGTGAACTCCACACCGTCGCAGTCGCCGGAACCGAGGAGGCTGCGATAGGTGTGCTCGAAGTCCTCGACCTCGTCCCGGTCGCCGCTCCAGTGCACGGTGAGCATCGGGTTGAAGTAGCGGTCGCGATCGGCCGCGGGCACGTTCGGCGGGATCATCTGCGTGTTCATCTTGCAGAAGTTGCCGTCGCCGCAGGCGGCGTCGAAGAAGCACTCCTGGGACGCGTCGTTGCTGCAGGAGCCGGGCGAGAAACCCGGCCGGCCGCGCAGGTCCATGGTGTTCCGCAGCGAGGCCCCGAACTGCGAGAAGTCCCACGACCGGCCGTCCTGGCCGCCGAAGTCGGCGTGGCACGTCGAGCAGGTGACGTAGGACGCGTCGTGCGACGTGCTGACCACGCTGCCCGGCACCGCGCCGGTGAGCGCGGCGTTGTTGAAGAGCGGCGCCGCCGCCCCGAGGCCGACGCCGTTCTCGACGCTCGCGTCACGCGCGGCGGTGTTGAAGAGGATCTTGCCGTCGAGGAGCGCGGCGTGCAGCGGGTCCGCCGCGATGCCGCCGGTGATGCTCGAGACCGGCTGCCCGAGGATCAGCGGCACGCAGTCCTGCTTGAGGACGCACGGCAGGGCCGCGCCGCAGTCGGCGTCCGTGTTGCACACCCCACCGCCGGGATGGTTGCAGAAGCCCGTGCCCGCCGGACAGTCGTTGTTGCGGCCGCACGTGAGCGTCGGCTGCGACGCGCAGCGGAAGTTCTCCGGATTGCCGGTCGCGTCGAGCGGCGCCGCGGACGCGACGGCCAGCACGTTGCGCGCCAGGTAGTTCGCCACGTACACGGTCTCGCCGTCGGGCGACAGGCGCACGCCGAACGGCGCCGTGCCGATGCCGTCGGGTACCAGCTTCATCACCGAGGCGCCGGTCGACTGGTAGGTGGCGGCGTCGAACTCGACGCCCGTGTTCACGGCGCTGAAGTTCGTGTCGATCGGGTCATAGCCGTCGATCGTGGTGATCTGCGACTGCGGCGCCATGCGATAGGGCGCCTCGCTCTTCACCGAGCGCAGCGCCTCGGAGATGCAGCCCTTCGTGGGATCGGCGCCGCCCGGCCCGTTCGACGACACGGCCGCGAACACCGTCGTCGGATCGCCGCCCTGCCCGCGCAGCGTGTTGAAGATGTGGTAGCTGTTGAACATCAGGTCGACCGCGTAGGCGACGCTTCCCGTCCGGCGAGAACTCGATGTCGCTGGCGTTGGCCGCCTCGTCGACGTCGACCTTGCCGGCGACGTTCCCGCTGCCGAGGTCCACCTTGTAGATCCCGAAACGGATGATGTCGTGGAAGGACGACTTGTAGACGTTGCGGATGTTGCCGGCGTCCGGGAACGGCTTGTACTCGACCCACGGGAACATCGAGGACCCCGCCTCGGCCGCGAACGACGACTCGCGCTTGAAGAGTCCCTTCGAGATCGCGTTCTCCTGCTCGCCCCCCACCCACAGCTGGTTCGCCACCGCGGCGGGTGCGCCGTCCGGCATCAGCGCCACGGCGGAGATCAGGTTGAACACGCCCTGCCCCGAGTTCTGCGTCTCGCAGGTCATCTCGTCGGGCGGGATGTCGAGCACCTTCGCGACCGATTTCTGCCCCAGGTCGACGACGCTGACGTGCGCGTCGAGGCTGGGCTCCGCCGTGATGTAGTGCGTGATGTAGGCGGTCGCGCCGTTCGAGGAGACGGCGATGGCGCGAGCGGCCGGCCACGGCAGCTTGATGCGCGCCACCACGCTCAGGTCGAGGCCGAGCACGACCGCCTCGCTGGTGCCCTGGCAGGTGACGACGATCCCCGCGCCCGGAAGCGGCGCCACCCCGTAGGGGTTGCAGCCGAAGCCGAGGTTGACCTGCTGGAGCCCGCCGAGATCGGCCTGCGCCACGCGCGACACCGTGTCCGAGCTCTGGTCGGCCGTGAACACGAACCCGCCGGCGACCGCGAGGGTGCGCGGATACGTGCCGACCGCCTGCTCGTGGGTGAGCGTGCCCTGGTGCATGGCGTCGAACTCGAGGCGCGCGACCGTGTTCGAATCCGGATTCACGACGAAGACGTGTCCGTCCGGCGCCACGCCGAGCGGGCTCGAGCGTGTCGGCTGCGCCGAGGCGACGCCGGCGGCGAGAGCGAGGAACGTACCCATCGACAGGACCAGCGAACCGAATCGAGTTGTCACGATGACGTCTCCCCCTGGGCAGCGGGCTGGAGCAGCCCGTACAGCAGACAGTCGCGCACGGCGGCCGCGCGCTCGACGAGCGTCTCGGGTGCGAGCGGGTCGCGGTTCCACACCCGTTCGAGCAACGGCAGCATCTGGAAGTAGTAGAGCGTGATCCCGGCGACGTGGACGAGGACGTGCATCGGGTCCGCCGGCCGGAAGATGCCCTGCTCCATGTTCCGGGCGACCTCGGACGCGCCGGCGGCAAAGAGCGGGCCGAGGTGCTCGCGCACCAGCTCGTCGACGTGCGGACCGCCGTCCATGATCTCGCGCGAGAGCACACGCACCGCGGACAGGTTTGCGGCCGCGAACAGCGTGATGCCCTCCATCGCCTCGGCGAGGCCGACGGGTCCCGGGTCGGTGCGGAAGCGCTGGTGGATCGCGACCATGCCGCCGACGACGCGGTCGAGCACGGCGCGGTACACGACCTCCTTGCTGGCAAAGTAGTAGAACAGCATGCGCTTGCCGATGCCGGCGCGCTGCGCGATCTCGCGGGTGGTGGCGGCGCCGTATCCGCGCTCGGCGAACACGGCCTCGGCGGCGTCGAGGATGCGCTGACGCGCCTCGATGGCGGGGGTGTCGGAGGCTTGGGCGGTGACAGCAGCGTGGCTCACGGCGTACCGATCGGTACACCGGCCTGTACGTGTCTCCGCGACGAGCTGTCAAGCGAAAGTCGCCGACGCGGCGCGGCGTTGGCGTCCGCTCGCGCGGCCGCTCAGATCCAGGGCCAGTCGGCGACGTTGATGCAGGCGCCGTCCACCCGCACCCTGGAGCGCGTGAAGCCCCCCGGGCGGTCGAGCTCGACCCCCGAGAAGCCGTCGTCGTCACCGACGATGATCGCCATCGGGGTGCACAGCGGGTACTGGTCCACCATGAAGGAGAGGTCGATGTTCACGAGCGAGAACGTGAAGCTGTAGCGCGGGGTCCCGTCGCCGTCGTTCTTCAGCCGGCGGATCTTGAGCAGGCGGACGCCGCGCGTGACCTTGGGATTGCGATAGACGAACGTCTTGCCGTTCTTCGACGCCTTCACCTGACCGGCGGGCACGACCAGCTTCTCCGTATCGCCGACGGCGATGATGATGGCCTCCTTGTCGGGTGCGATGCCGTTCGAATTGGCCGCCAGCCCGAGGATCCAGCTTCGCACGCGCAGCGAGGCGATCCCGACGTTCTTGTCGAAGGCGCCCGTGGTGGGCCGCACACCCAGGACGCCGTGATACACCGGTGCAGCCTGTGCCCGCGTGGTCGCGGGGAGCGCGAGCAGCGCGGCGAGCGATGCCACGAGGACGAGCAGTCGCATCGGATTCACCTATCCACCGTTGTGTGCCGGCCGCAAGTCGGCTCGTGTTGGCGCGTCATCATGCGGGCTTCACCTTGCGGCCGCTGCCGCTGGTCTTGAAGAGCTGCTCGCCGCGGCCGATGAAGCTGCCGCCGTCGAGCGTCACGTCGAGCAGCACCGGGGCCCCGGGCGTCTGGGGGGAAGCGTGGTGTTGCGCAGCGACGCGGAGACGATGAGGCGGCCGGCCGGGGCACGGCGGATCGTCAGGACCGCGTTGCCGTCGGTGCTGGTACCGGTGAGCCGGCGGCTGCCGCTGACGCCCGTCGGGAAGACCGAGGAGGCGATCATCTTCCCGTCGAGATTCACCGCGAGCACCAGCGCGTGCGTCAGGTCGGGCGGCGACGAGGACGAGATGCTGATGGTGGTCCGCAGCCGCACCTGGTCGGTGGTGAGCTCACCGCCGATCGGCGCCATCACCAGGGGTGACAGGAACTGCGTCTTGTCGGGCACGGGACGCGGCTGGCACGACAGCGTCACCAGCATCGGGTCGCCGCCGAGCGGCGCCGGGAGTGCGCTGGGGTCGATGCGGCCGACGAGCGTGAAGCTGCCGAGACCCTGCAGCGGCGTGCCCTGCGCGACGGTACCGTCCATCGCCACCAGCCCGGTGGTGAGCGTGACCCGGATGGTGGCCGTGGTCGCACCGAGCGTGAACGTCAGCGGCAGCTCCGGGATCGTCACGTCGCCGCTCGAGAGCATGCGGCCGTCGAAGATTCCGGGGAACGTCAGCGTTCCCGTCGCGGCGCCGAGCGTGAACGGACGCGGAACCGGCGCCCCGCATCCGGCGGGATTCCCCGCGTCGACGGGACAGAGCTGCACCTGGCTGGCGCTCGCGTCGTAGAGCACGCGCATGGTGTCGGCCGCCCCCGCCGCCTGGGCGGCACCGCCGGCGCCGGTGGCGGGGACGGCGAAGGCGAGCGGCTCGAACGCGCAGACGCTCGGGGGAACCGGGACGATGTGCGCCCGGACGGTCCGCCCCGGGAAGGCCGCCGCGAGCAGGGCCAGCGTGAGCACACGCAGTCGACCGTACGGCGTCATGCTCAGTTGTCCGCCGCGCCGGTCTGGATCCATGCCAGGATCGCCGCGATCTCGCCGTCCGTCAGGCAGCCACCGGCAGGCGGATTGGCGGGACAGCCGTTCGGCATGCGCGCGGTGTGATCGGGGATGCGTTTGCCGAGGATCTTGCGCGCGAGATAGCTCTGCGCGACGCTCCCGGGACGCACCAGCGACAGCGACGGCACGTTGACGGACGCGGCATCGACCAGCGTCGCGTGCATGTCGGGCCCGTCGAGCGACCGGCGCGATCGAGCCGTCCACGGTCGCGTGACACGCGGGCAGCGCGCAGTGCGCGGCGAAGATCGGCTCGACGACGTTGCTCAGGCTCGGCGCGCCCGGCGACGGCCGGCACGTGAGCCGGAGCTTGTCGCGATCCTTCTTGCTCCCCGCGCTCGCCGTGATCGCGAGGCGGGCGACGCCCGGCTTGACGCCGGTGAGGCTCGCGGCGAGCGGCACCGCGATGCCCCGGGGCGTACACACCGCCTGCGCGGGGTCGAGCGCGGCGAGCGCCTGTCCGAGGGACTGGGCGACGGCGCTCTTCGCGGGCCGCACGACCGGCGGCGCCGAGAGTCCCGCGGCCGTGCAGCGCGCGTCTCCCGCCACGTTGAGGCAGACGGAGATCGGGAACACGCAGACACCGTTCACCTCGCCGTCCATGTCGCACGACGGATTGCCGTCGGTGCACGACGTGTTCGTCGTCACGATGCCGTCGAACTCGACGAAGCAATCGGTGGCCGCCGGTCCGCCGCCGCCGACGCAGTCGGCAGGACAGGCCGCCCGCGCCGCGCGCGCGCACGCGAGCGCGCAGGCGAGCGCCGCCACGAACGATGCAACCCGACGCACGGAGACGTCACCGAATCGACAGGACCTGACCGCGGATCTCGCCCGCGACGAAGATGTCGGTGTGGATCTGGATGTACATCTTCTCCTGCTTGAGGAGTCGCTCCTCGTTCGGCTTGATCGGGCCGAGGCAGGCGACCTTCGGGCTGCCGTACGGTCGCCATGTCGTACAGGACCTGGTTCGTCTGGCCGGGAAGCGCGTCGCCGTGCAGGTGCGCCTCGGTCTCGGTGCCGAGCATCCCGGAGTAGGTGAGCGAGTAGCACAGCCGCTTGGTCGCGTTGTCGAACGTGAGGAAGCCGACGCCGAGCCCGTTGCTCGTGCTCGGCGGGACCACCTGGCCGCCGTTCATGATGGCGATGAAGGTGAGCGGCCGGGGCGTCTTCGCATGGACGGTCGTGGGGGCGTACGCGAGAGCGAGCAGCGCTCCGAGAACGGCGAGAGCTGCGCGATGCGGACGGTACTTCATCGTGTCTCCTAGCTTCCCGGGGTGAGCAGGACGAGCTGGTCGTAGACGTTCCCCGCCAGCACGCGGAGCGAGTCTCCCTGATCGGGGACGAGAACTCTCAGCTCCACACCGCGATCGACGACGGCCGAGAAGCGGTTCAGCTGGCGCTCGGCCTTCTTCAGCTTGCGTGGCGCATCTTTTCCGCCCGCCGCGATCGCGTCGAGCGCCGGCTCCACGGAGTTGAACACGCTGCGCAGCCGGTTCGAGACGCGCTGTGCCGGGCGCGTCGTCGGGCGGATGTCGTCGAGCGCGTTCGACAGCGGGATCATGCGGCAGCGGACCGCGTCGATGCCGGTCGCCGGCTCGTTCTGGCACGCGCCGCCGACGCACGAATCGACCGTGCACGCGTCGTGATCGTCGCACGCGCCCGGCAGGCAGGTCTGGCCGGGAATCGTCGTCGTGGTCGTCGTCGCGACGGGGATGTTCGAGAGCGTGGCGGTATAGGAGGGCGACGGGCGATAGCCGGCCGCGATGACCCGGAACGAGAGGTGGTACTCGCCGAACACGTTGGCGGGGACGTGCAGCAGCCAGTCGGGATGCTGGTGGAGATAGGGCATCCGGCCGATCTTCGCCGTGGCGCCCGGCGCGGTCATCTTGATCCCGTTGAAGTTCACGCGTGACACCAGGATCGAGCGCCGTGATCTGCATCTTCGGCGTCGTGCCGGGCTTCAGGCGATAGATGCCGTTCGCCGGATCGTCGGTGATCTGCGCGTTGAAGGCGGGATCGGTGCCGATGAAGCCGTCGCCGTCCGGCGCCGGGACCAGCGGGAAGGCCCGCGTGAAATCGTAGGACAGCACCAGCGACCCGCCGTGGGGCTGGGTCGACCCGATGTACATGTGCTCGTGCGCGAACGCCCGCGGAGCCACTGCGAGCAGCAGGACGAGCGCGGCGTTACGGAGCACAGTCGATCGCATGAATCCGACTCGACAGGTAACAGTACCGGGATGCTGGCAGAGGGCAACCGGCGCGGAGCCATCGGGCGGTTGGCGGCTCCCAAGCGGCCATCCCGTCGCGCGAAGGGCCCTGGCCATCGCTATTTCACCATGATGCCGCAGGTGAAGGCGGTCTTGCCGGCCGACTGTACCCCGCAGGTCACCACCGTCATCTCGCTCCCTGCGCCCGCCGGATAGCCGGTGGCCACCGCGCCGCTGACCGAGCACTTCCCGTTCTTCACGACGCACGAGCCGCTGCTGACCTGGTAGTCCATCACGGTGCAATGGTCATTGGCGCAGTCGTCGGTCGTCGTGCGGACGGTGAGCGACGGCGTGAGCGTGGTCCCCTCGCAGAGTGGATCGATGCCCTTCAGCTTCGTGCTCAGCTTGATGCTCGTCTTGCTGATCTTCGCCGCCAGCGAGCCGGTGCCCTTCGATCCGAACACGCAGCCGGGATCCAGCTCGTCGGTCGCCAGACAGGCCGGCCTGCCACCGGTCGTCATCGTGTCGGGCGTGGTGCACTGCGGATATCCCTGGACGAGGCTCGACTTCAGCGAGACGGCCTTGGCGGGAAACGAGTGTCCGTAGCACGTGCCGGCGATCATCAGTCCGGCGAGCAGTCCGAGATGGCGTGACAGTCGATGCATGGGTCTCCTCAGTTGATTGCCGGCAGACCGGACACGTCGCACGATCCGCCCGGTGCTGCCTCGTAGTAGTAGCCGGCGAGCGCGCAGATCTCGTCGTCCGGCGTCGGTCCTGCGACCAGGTTGGCGGCGACGCAGGAGCAGCTCGTCGTGCATTCCGCGGCCGGCGCCCCGAGCGCTCCCGGCGGCACGCCCGGCGTGTCCTGGCATCCGAGCCGCGCGGGGAAGGTCGCGCCGTTGTCGTGCCAGCAGCCGTAGCGCAGCGACTCGCCGGCGCCGATGAAGGCGCCCGCCGAGAAGCGCTGGCTGCCGGGGTCGGTGAAATCCGGCGAGCCGAAGAGCGTCTTGCGACCGCCCGCGTATGGATTCGGCAGTCCGTCGAGCGGTGCGCCGCGGCTGATCCGTCGCGTCGCGCAGCTCGACGGAGAAGAAGCGGCCGCGGCGATGCGTCTTGCCGGTGATGTCGAACAGGCACGCGTCGGCGGGCGGATGCCAGCGCGCGTCCACCAGCGACTCGGTCGCCTGCAGCGCGAACGGCGGCACGTCGATGCCGGCATCGGCGTCGCGCGCGAGGATCGGTTGCAGGCGCCGGTGGACCGTGCCGGGCTTGGCGCGCGTCAGCACGACCTTCGCCGTCACCGACCGCGGCTTGGTGGCGCCGTTGAGCCAGTTGGCGTCGAGCAGGATGCCGATGCCGTCCGGCGGACCGCCCGGCGTCGCCGGGACGGGCTCGAGCGGGAGCGCCACGCCGGCCGGCATCGCGGCGCGATTGTTCGGCGCGCGCGACAGCGCGATCAGCTGCCGGTCGTCGCGATCGATCGGGCCCAGGTCGAGACACCCGCGGCTCTCGATCACCTGCTTCTCCTGCGCGGAAAACTCGCCGAGCCGCTGGCCGGTGTAGACGTAGATCAGGAAGTGATTGATGACCGCGTCGGTTCCGGAGAATCCTTGCTGGACGATCTGGTACGAGGCCAGATCGAACGCCTCGGTCTCGGGAAGACGCAGGAAGGCGCACACCTCGACGTTGCCGCCCGCCGGGATCACCGTACGCGGAAAGCGCAGCTTCAGCGTGCGCGGCGCCTGCGACGCGGCAACCGGCGGGGGCGCCACGAGCGGGACCAGGATCAGCGCGGCCACGAGCGACAAGAGGATCAGGAGGCGATGGAACATGCGGTCGCCCGGAGAACAGACCATGTGCGATGGAAGGTGTCCAGGCGACACCGCGCATCGTCCCTGGCACGCGCCGTCGGCCGGGCTCATCGGGCCACCGGATACTTGGCCAGCTTGCGCTGGAGCGATCGTCGGTGCAGGCCGAGGCGCCGCGCGGCTTCCGAGATGTTGCCCCCGGAGTCGGCGAGCACGCGGTTGATGTGCTCCCACTCGACGCGCGCCAGCGAGGGCGTGTCGGCGGTCGGATCCGGCGACGCCACCGGCACGTCGTCCGGGCCAGCGGCCGCACGCGCGAACCCGGTGACCAGGTCGTCGACCGCCGCCGGCTTGGTGAGATAGTGCGCCGCGCCCAGGCGAAGCGCGTCGAGCGCGGTGGCGATGCTGCCATAGCCCGTGAGCACGACGACGGTGGTCGTCGCGTCGAGGGTCTTCAGCCGCCGCACCACCTCGAGGCCCGAGCCGTCGGGCAGGCGAAGATCGACGACCACGTACTCCGGCGTGTCCTCCTCGGCGGTGCGCAGCGCGCTGTCGAGATCGCCGGCCTCGCGCACGTCCCAGCCGCGGTCGCGAAACGCGCGCGCGAGGCGGCAGCGGAAGACCTCGTCGTCGTCGACGAGCAGCAGCGACCGGGCGAGCTCAGCCGACACGACCGGCCCCGCCGGTGGCGAGCGCGCCGCGCGGCAGATCGAGCCGCGCGGTCACCCCGGCGCCCGGCTCGGAGTGGATGGTGAGACGCCCGCCCAGCCCCTCCGCCAGCGTGCGCGCGAGGAACAGCCCGAGTCCCATGCCGGCGCCCGGCGGCTTGGTCGAGAAGAACGGCTCGACCGCACGCGCCAGGATGGCCGCGGTCATCCCGGGGCCCTCGTCGCGGACCGTCACCCGCACCGCGCGCTCGTCGGCTTCCACCTGGAGCCGTACCGGCTCGACCGGCCGCGTCGCGTCGAGCGCGTTGCGCACCAGGCTGGAGATCGCGCCGGCCACCGCCCGGCGCGGCAGCGCCGCGGTCGCCGCGAGCGGCAGCCCTTCCACGCGCACGCGCGCCGCGTCGTCGGCGGGCAGCGCGTCGAGGACGTCACGCACGAGGCAGTCGACGGCGACCATGACCGGCGCCTCGCCGGCCGTCTCGCCGGCATCGCTCGCCATCTGATCGAGGATCCGCCGGCAGCGCTCGACCTCGGCGCGGATCAGCCGGGCATCCTCGCGCAGCGCCGCGGCGCCGGCATCCTGGCGCGCGAGCGCACGCTCGAGCTCGGTGGCCGCGATGGCGATCGTGCCGAGCGGCGTCGCCAGCTCGTGCGCCGCGCCTGCCGCCAGCGTCGTGAGCGCCGCGAGGCGCTCCGTGCGCGTCGCCTGCTCGCGCATGGCGGCGATCTCGGCGTCGCGGCGTTCGATCGCCGCAGACAGACGGACCACGAAGTACGCCGTCAGCAGCGCCGCCACGACGAACGCCACCAGCATGCCCCAGAGATGGAGCGAGAGCGCGCCCTCGTCGTGGATGTGCGGGAAGGCGCCGCGCGCCGGGAGAAGGAAGAGGCTCACGTAGCAGGCCACCGACAGGCCAGCGAGCGACCACGTCCATCCCGCGCCGAGCACGACGGCGGAGAGCATGATCGAGACGAGATAGAGCACGCTGAACGGATTGAACGGCCCCCCGGACGCGTGCAGCAGCCCGGTGAGGATCAGCGTGTCGAGCGCGAGCACGCCGCCGCAGAGGGCCGGGTCGGCTGCGCCGCCGCCGCGGAGCCAGCGGACGAGGGCGACGTTGGTCAGGACGCTGACCCCGATCATCGCCAGCACCGGGGCCAGCGGTACGTCCAGCCCGAGCGTCCAGTGCCCGACGGCGACGGTCATCAGCTGCGCGGCGACCCCGCCCCAGCGCAGCCGGGTGAGCCACGGGAGGCTCAGCGCCGCGCGAGCGTCCTGCTCGCGCGGACCCGGAGCGGCGCCGGCGGGCGCCACGAGACGGCGTGGCCCGGACGCGATCACCGGACGATCTTTCCGCGCCCACACCGCGGGGGCAACCGGGCGCGGCTCGCGGTCAACGATGCACCCGCACGGACGGGGCGAGGAATGGCGGGATCACGCAGGCTTCCTGGTGGCGTCGATGGTGCTCCGTTTCCCCGTAGCCGCCGGTCCCGGGCAACGCGCAATGCGACACGATGTCGCAGCGGGTTTGCCCTCCCGGTCGCTTCGGGGTTTGACGGCGACGTGCTCGCCGCCCTGCTCTTCTGGTCCGGCGCCGCTGCGCTCGGGCTGGAGGTCCTCTGGATCCGCGATTTCGCGCTCTGGTACGGCAGCACCGCGGCGGCGAGCGCCGTCGTGCTCTCGGTCTACTTCGCGGGCCTCGCGCTCGGTGCGCGCCTCGGCGCGCGGCTCGCCGAGCGGCGTCCCGCACTCGAGATCTACGCGGCGCTCGAGGTGTCCGTGGCCGTCTTCGTGGCGATCTACCTGACGCTGCGGCCCTGGCTGCCCGGTGCCGCGGCGTTCGCGGCGCGGTCGACGCCGGTCGTCCTCCTGCCGCTCGCGCGCACCGCGCTCGCGGCCCTCGTGCTCCTCGTTCCGACGACGCTGCTCGGCGGCACCGTGCCCGCGGTCGCGACCGCGGCGAGCAGCGTCGCACGCGCCGGACGACTCTACGGCTGGAACACGCTCGGCGGCGCCGCGGGTGCGCTGGCGATGAGCTTTCTCCTGCTCCCGGCGGTCGGTGCGTGGAACGCGTTCCTGGTCGTCGCCGGCGTCCAGCTCTCGGTCGGAGCGGCGGCGCGGATGGTCGCGCGCACCGCGGGCGGGCGCGCGCGGCGGGACGCGCCCGGCGCCGCCTCCGGGCAGGCCATGCGACCGCGCCTCGCGGCGGTCGTCGCGGGCGTCGCGGGAGCCGTCGCGCTCGCTGCGGAGGTGCTGTGGACGCGCGGCCTGTCCGGTGTTCTCAGCAGCAGCGTGTACAGCGTGGCGCTCGTGCTCGCCGCGACGCTGTGCGGGATCGCCGCCGGCACGGCGATCGCGGTCCGCGCCCTGGCGCGCGGCGCACGCGTGCAGACGTGGCTCGCCGGCGCCGCGGCGGTCGGCGCCGTCGCGGTCCTGGCCTCCACCCTCGCCCTGCGCGTGCTTCCCGCGGTCAGCCTGGCGCTCGCGCGAGCACTGGGCGCCACCACCGAACCCGCCGGGCTCACGGTGGAAGCGATCCTGGCGCTGCACGTCGTGCTCGCGCCGTCGGCGGCGATCGGCGCGCTCCTGCCGCTCTGTCTCGGGCTCGGTGATCCCGCGCGCCCCGGCCGCGCGCTCGCCGGCCCGCTGGCCGCGAACACCGCGGGCGGCGTCGCGGGCGCTCTCGCCGGCGCCTTCGTGCTGCTGCCCGTCCTCGGACTCGGGGGCGCGCTCCTCGTGCTGGCAGCGATCCTCGCGGGCACCGCCGCGGCGCTCGCGCGCGGCGCGCCCGCGCTGCTGCTCGGCGCCGGAGCCGTCGCGCTCGCCGCGACCGCGGTCGTCGCGCCGCCGCTGCCGTTCCCCTGGCGCGCGAGCGTGGGCGAGCGCGTGGTGCTGCGCCACGACGGTCCCACGGCGACGGTCCTCGTCACGGCCGACGAGCGCGGCGCGCGACGCCTCCGGATCAACGGACAGTACTCGCTCGGCGGCGGCGACGGGCTGTTCCTCGAACGCCGCGAGGGCCTGCTGCCGGTGCTGCTCCACCCTGCCCCGCATCGCTTGCTGCATCTCGGCGTCGGCACGGGCGATACGCTCGGCGCCGCCATGACGTCGCCCGGGCCTCTCGGCGGACGGCGTCGAGCTGGTGTCGGATGCGCTGGACGCCGCGGCGCTGTTTTCCGATCAGAACGGCGACGTGCGTCCACCAGCCGCGCGCGAAGCTGGTCGCGGAGGACGCGCGCAGCGTGCTGCTCTCGAGCCGGCGAGCGGTGGGACGTCATCGTGGTGGACCTGCTGCTGCCCTGGACGCAGGGCGCCGGCGCGCTCTTCTCGCGCGAGTTCTACCAGCTCGGGCTCGAGCATCTCGCTCCCGGCGGAATACTCTGCCAGTGGCTGCCGCTGCATCAGCTCGAGGTCGGCGACCTGGAGGCGATCGTGTCGACGTTCACGGCGGTGTTTCCCCACGTGCAGCTCTGGGTCGCGTATCACCGCTCGCGCACCCCGCTCGCTGCCCTGGTCGGCTCGGCGACCCCGATCGCCGCCGACGCGGACGCCATGCGCGCGCGACTGCGTGATCCGGCGTTCCGCGCCATGGCGCGTGACGTGGGCCTGGACGATCCCGACGATCTGGGCGTGCTCTACGTGACCGACGGCGACCACCTGCGCACCGTCGTGCGCGACGTGCCGTGGATCACCGACGACCGGCCAGGCATCGAGTTCAGCGCGCCGCGGGGATATTTCCATCAGGAGGGCCTCGGGCGCGACGCGCTGGCGTGGGTGGCGGCGCGGCTCGATCCCGCGCCCGCGCCGATCGCCGGCGCGCGGCCCGCGACGTTCGGGATGCGCGCGAGCCTGCTCCGCGCGCAGCTCGCGCTGCTCGCCGGCGACGGGCCCGCGGAGCTGCGCGCCTACCTCGATGCGCTCGCCGCCGCGCCGGCGTCGCCCACCGTCAGGACGGCGCTCGCCGCGATCGCGTCCGAGCGCCGTCGCGCGGGCGATACCGCGACGGCGGACGGGATCACGCGCGCGCTGGACTCGCCGGCCCGCGCGGGTGAGTAGCCGCAGGGGCGGCTCACCGTCGCCGTCAGGCGGCGATGATCTCGTTGAGTCCTTCGACGAGCCGCTGGAGTACGTCGGGCGGAACGCGGCCGAGCTTCTTGCCGAGCCGGCGGGCGGACAGTGTGCGAATCTGGCTGATCTTCACCCACACCCGCTTCCCGACGTTCATCGACGGGAGCTCCAGGGCGAGCGGGAATCCGGCGCGTTGCGGCTGGCTCGTCAACGCCATGGCGATCACGGTGCCCGATTTCTCGTTGAATACGTCGGCGCTGAGAACGACGACCGGGCGGCGACCCGCCTGCTCGTGGCCGACGGCAGGATTCAGGTTGGCCCAGACGATGTCGCCCCTCAGAACTCGGGCCATTCCTCGAGGTCCTCGGCCAATCCCTCGTCGGCCATCGTCTGCTCAACCGACCTGTCGAGCTTGGCGCACTCGCGAGCGAGGCGTCCGCGCTCGAACTTCTCGAGCGTGTCACGGACTGCCTCTTGAATGGCGCGGCTCCGATTCGGGAACTTGCGCTCGGCCACGAGGCGGTCGATTCGCTTCAAGAGCTGTTCCTCGATGGTGATGGCGATCTTCGCGGCGGGCATTGGGAGCGCTGCTCCTCGGTATGATGATTCCTCATACCGCACGGATCACCGCCGAACAACCGCGCGACGGACGCACGAAGCAGAGTGCCAGCGCTGTCGCGCGGGCGACGGCATCACCCGCCTGCTGGACTCGCCGGCCCGCGCCGGCGAGTAGGCGCAGGCCGGAGCCACGCAACCGCGGCACCACCGGCGATCAGCAGGACGACGCCGCCCGCCTGCGCGATCCGGAGGCCACCGGCCAGCGCGTCGGCCGCGGCGGGATCGCGCGCCGTCTCGAGAACGAGCCGCGCGGCACCGAGACCGACCGCCGCGTAGGCTGCCGTCACACCCGGAGCTCTCCGCGTGCGCAGGAGCGCCCATCCGAGGGCGGCGTCGAGCGCCGCCGAGTAGAGCTGCACCGGGTGGCGCGCCGCCGGCCCCAGCTCCGGGAGCACGACGCCCCACGGCAGATCCGTCGGGCGCCCCCAGCAGCATCCGGCGAGAAAACATCCGAGCCGTCCGATGCCGAGCGCCACGACACCCGCCGGCGCAAACGCATCCGCCAGATCCGCGAAGCGGCGTCGCGAGCCGCCCGCCGCCACCCCGAGCACCATCACGACCGCCGCCACGCCACCCATCGACGACAATCCCGTCGCGCCGACGATCGCTCCCCCGTGCGTCGCGACGTACAGCACACGACCTCCGCCGAGCGCCGCGCTCGCCACGACGGGCGCCCACACCAGCGCGACCACCGGGTCCCGCGCGCGGCGCACCGCCACGGCCGTCGCCGACCATGACCGCCAGCACGCGACATCAGCGCATGCGTCGACAGCGACGAACGTACCACCCCGCCACCACGAACCGGATCGCCGGCGCCATGCCCCGACGTCGGAGCAAGTTCCGCTCCGCGCGGCGCGCAGCGGGGGCGGGGGCTCGCGCGCGCGGCGGGTGGGCGCGAGCGCAGCGAGCGCGGCGCGCAGCGCCGCCTCAGGGTCCCGGCCGCGCGCGCGAGGCCCCCGCCCCCCGCAACGACGTCGCAACGACGACGTTACTTCGAGCGGAAGTCCGTCACCGGCGACCGCCCGCGCAGGCTGACCCGCTCCCGCACCTGCATGACCGCGTCATCCTCTCCCAGCGCCCGACACCACCACGCGAACTCCAGCATGAGGCCGTTCGGATCCTTGAAGTAGATCGACTTCATCCACTCGTGGTCCACGACCGGCGTCACCTTGACGCCGCTGGCGATCAGCGCCGCGCGCCTGGCCTCGAGCGCCTCGAGCGAATCGACCTCGAACGCGAAGTGGTAGAACGCGTCGGGCACGCCGAGGCCGCGGTTGATGCCCGCATCGTACTCGAGCGGAAGACCCGGCACGCCCCGCGGCTCCATGAACGCGATCAGCTGGCCGCCGCCGGTGTCGAAGAAGACGTGCCGGATGCGGCCGCCCTCCTCGAACTCGATGATGTCGCAGCGGACGGCCGTGAAGCCGAGGACGTCCTCGTAGAAGGCGCGCGTCGCGTCGAGGTCCAGCGTCGAGAGCCCGACGTGCGACCAGCCCCGCGGCATCGCGCGCCCCGTCAGCTCTTGCCGCCCGCGGCCTTGGCCGCCGCGGCCTTCGCGGCAGCTTCCTTCATCGCCGCGCTCATCGGGATGCCGGGCACGTTCAGATGATCGGCGAAGGCGGCGTCGAAGTTCCTGGCGATGTCACTCGCCGTCGGGCCGCCCTCCTTGTAGAGCGCGGCGAGCGGCTTCGGCGTCTGGAAGAGCGTGTACGCGAACCCGCGCCGGCCGAAGACCTGCCCGTTCACGTGCTTCGCCTCCTCGGAGGCGAGATACGCGACCAGCGGGCCGTTCAGATCGGGATTCATCTCCGGCGGCACCGGACGGCCTTCCATCCCGGGAATCTGTCCGACCATGCGGGTCATGCCCGCCGGAGCGAGCGCGTTGGCGGTGATCGAGTACTTGCCCTCGGCGTTGCCCTTCATGTGCTCGACGGCGATGACGAAGGTGAGGCCCATCAGCCCGGCCTTTGCCGCGCCGTAGTTCGCCTGGCCGAAGTTGCCGCGCAGGCCCGCGCTCGAGACGATGTTCACGATGCGCCCGTAGCCCTGCTCGCGCATCACGGGCAGCGCGTGCCGGCAGCAGTTGAAGCCGCCGTAGAGATGCACCTTCAGCACGGCGTCGAAGTCGTCGGGCGACATGTTGACCAGCTGCTTGTCGCGCAGGATGCCGGCGTTGTTCACCAGGACGTCGCAGCGGCCCCAGGTGTCGAGCGCGGTCTTGATGATCTTCCCGGCGCTGTCGAACTCGGCGACGCTGTCGTAGTTCGGCACGGCCTCGGTGCCGAGCTCCTTGATCTCCTTGCAGACGACCGCGGCGGGATCGGCGTCGGTGCCGCGTCCGTCCGTCGCGCAGCCGACGTCGTTGACGACGACCTTCGCGCCCTCGGTCGCGAGCGCGAGCGCGATGCCGCGGCCGATGCCCCGGCCCGAGCCGGTGACCACCGCGACCTTGCCTTCGAGCAACTTCCCCATGCGAATCCTCCGGAGTGAGGGCGCCCGGCTAACATGCGCTCCTCGCGAGTGTCAATCGAACGATCGATCGAGCGCCCGCGGCGGACAACTGCTCCACCGGCGATTGAGCTCGTGGCTACATGAGGCTACATTGCGCAGATGAAGGCGGTCGCCGTGAGGGAGCTCAAGAACCGGCTGAGCGCGTATCTCCGCGAGGTCGCGGCCGGGGAGGTCGTCCTGGTCACGGACCGCGGCCGGGTCGTGGCGGAGCTGCGGCGGCCGAACGTCGAGGGCCTGCAGAGCCCGGCGGAGCAGGCGTTGGGGCGCCTCGTGGCCGCCGGAGCGCTCACGATCGGACTGCCGCAGGATCCTGCGGCGTACCACCGTCCCGGAGTGCGGATCAGCGGGTCGAGCCAGACGCTGCTCGATGCCGAACGGGCCGAGCGGTGACGGTCTACGCGGAAAGCAGCTCCGTCCTTCACTGGCTCCTCGACCAAGCGCCGTGCCGACGAGATTCACGGCCTGCTGCGCGGTGCGACCAAGGTCGTCTGCTCCAGGTTGACGCTCGTCGAGACGCGACGGGTCATCCGACGAGCGGTCGCGGAGACGCTGCTCGACGAGGTCGGTGGCACGGCGATCCTCGAGGTTCTCGCCCGGGCTGCAGCCGGGTGGGCCGTGCTCGAGATGTCGCGCGACGTGGCGGAGCGCGCCGAGGGATCCTTTCCCGTCGAGCCGGTGCGGACACTCGATGCGCTGCACCTCGCGAGCGCTCTTCTGCTACGTCAGGCGCTCCCCGATCTGCGCCTGCTGAGCAGCGACGACCGCGTGCGGGCGAACGGCCGTCGCCTGGGCTTCGAGGTGCTCCCGGCGTAGCGTCCCGGGCGAGCGCTGGACGGGCGTGCGCGAGGTTGGCGTCCGTCGATCGCTACGGCGTGCCGATGGCAGGGACGCAGAGCTCGGCGACGGCCTTGACGTCGAGCTGGTGCGCGCCGAATCCGCTGCTCGCGCGCGCGTCGAGCCGGCGCGCGGGCTTGGGCGTGTGCCGTGCCGGCTTCGCCTGCCAGCAGACGAGGGTCTCCGAGCCGCTCGCCGCGAGCGGATCGCCGCCGGCGTCGACCGGGACGCACAGCGCCGTCGGTTTGCCGAGGGCGAGCGTCACCGCACCGAAGCGATCGTTCACCGCGAGCTGCGCAGGCGCCACGGGCTTCACGGCTCCCTTCGGGAGCTTCGCGCGATAGCACGCGAAATGGTGCACCGCACCGGGAGTCCCGCTGATCGCATCCGGCGGGATCGCGACGGCGGTTCCCGCCGTGCGCCATGCCACCCGGAACGAGCAGGTGGTCGAGCTTCACGAGCTCGAGCGCATACGTCCCGCCGAGGGCGTCGGTCACGGTGCTCTGCAGCGCGGGGAACGCGGGAGCGTCCTTCGGCGGCTTCAGCGTGAGACGCTCCACGCCGACGTCGGGATGCGCGAGCGTGTCGTCGATCTGCACGGGGTTGCACGCCCCCCAGATGTCCTTCGCGTCGGCATCGGCAGCGCCGAACCGGTCGGCGAGGGCGAGCGTCCGGTCCTCGAAGGCCGGCTCGCCCTTGGCGAGCGGCGCGCGATAGCAGAGCTGCGCGTCGATCGCCGTGTCGAGCGTCGTCGTGGTCGTGCTCGACGTCGTCGGTGCTCGTGGTGGTGGGACTCGTCGTGGGCGCGGTGCTGGTGCTCGACGACGACGACGTCGTCGTGGTGGCCAGCGGCCGGTTCGTGATCGTGATGGTGTAGACCGGGCTGTCGGCATAGGGCCCGGAGGCGACGATCTTGAACGAGATGTGGAAGTCGCCGATGACGCCGCTCGGCACGTCCAGCGCCCAGGTGACGTGGTCGTGCAACACGGGCGCGTCGCCGATCTTCTTGCGGTCGCCCGGACGATCGAGCGTCGCCTCGTTCACGGTGAGCGACGTGCCGTCGTCGAGCGCGACGATCTCGACGCGCACTGCCGTCCCCTCCGTGAGAGCGTAGATCGGAACGCTCGGATCGTCGACCAGCTGCGGCGCGAAGCTGGGGTCGATGCTGCTGAACGTGGGCGCCTCCACCACGGTCAGCCGCGTGAAATCGTACTGCAGGATGACCGAGCCCCCGCCGGGCGCGGTGGACCCGATGAGCATGTGCTCGTGCTCCGCCTGCGCCGCCGCAGGACCGGCGACGCCCAGGAGCACGAGCACGACGAGGACGCTGCCCAGCATCGGCAACCTGTCCGATCCTGCGCATCGAGTCCCCGCGCCCCGCGTCGCTACGGATTCAGGATGCCGCAGCTGAAGGTCTTCAGGCCGCCGCGGCTCACCCGCAACCGAGAATCTGGGAGGCGGCGCCCGCCCCGGGCGTGTAGCCGCTCGGGACCGTCACCTTGATCTTGCACTTGCCGTCGGTGACCACGCAGCTCCCGACCGTGATCTCCTGATCCTCCGCAGTGCAATGGCCCCCGGCGGTGGGGCAGTCGTCGCTGGTGGTGCGGATGTTGAAGTAGGCTGCGAGCGTCTGGCCCTCGCAGGCGAGACCCTTCAGCGACGCCGCCACCTTGATGTCACTCTTGCTGATCGTGGCCGAGAGCTTGCCGTCGCCCCCCGCGAAGACGCAGGCGGGATCGATCTCCTCCTGCTCCGCGCAGGCCGGGAGGCCTCCCGCCGTGGTGGTGTCGGGCGCCGTGCACTGGAGGTAGCCCTGGGTGAGCTCGGCCTTGATGGCCTTCGCCTTGTCCGGGGTGATGTGCGCCCAGGCGGGCCCGCCCGCCGTCAGGACGCTGAAGATGATGATCGACAACGTGGTGTCCAGACTTCGCATCGTGCTCTCCTTCCATCCGGATCGTCTGGCGAGCGCCCCCCTGCGCGCCCGATCCGCTGCGCCGCCGATCGTCGATCGACTGCGGTGGTTTCACTCGTCTCGGAGGCGGGGCGGACGTACCGTCGAAACGAGCCGCCTGACAATGCGACACGATGTCGCACGCGGACAGCGACAACGTGCCGCATTCTTCCGTCGATGCGTTGCGTGCATACGGAAGCGCCATGACCAACCGGGTCGTGGCGGTTCTCGTCCTGCTCGCGCTGCGAGCGCCGGCACCCGCACTCGGAGAGGATGCGCCTCCCGGCGCGATCCGTTTCGAGTCCCGGATGCTCTCCCTCGGCACGTCCGGCGGGGAGTTCCGTCGCTGGCACGTCACGCGCGCCCACATCGACGAGGCGCAGCCGGAGCGCAGCGAGGTCGACGTCGAGGTCGACCTGAAGAGCCTCGACACCGGGATCGGCGAGCGCGATCGCCACCTGTGCGGCGAATCCTTCTTCGACGTGGAGCACTTTCCGATCGCCGTCGCGAAGCTGCGCAACGTCCGTCTGGACGATGCCGGTCATTTCACGGTCGACGTGACGCTCGAGCTGCACGGGCGGAGCGCGACGTTCCCGATGACGTTCAGCATCGAAGATCGCGCTGCGCGGCGAATCCGGGGCGAGGTGACGCTCAGGCGGCTCGATTTCGACGTCGGGCCCCAGCTCGGATGGCGCAACACGATGGGGATTCAGAACGACGTGCAGGTCACGGTCGAGGCCGTCGTGGCGGCCGGCTCCTGAGACCACCGGTCGCAGCGTCACCGCGGCGCGCCGTGATCCCGGCGCGCGCCGGCGTCACCTGCGCAGCTCGCGACCCCCCGGGAGCGCTCGAAAGAGACGCTCGCCGCGGGCAAGCAAGGTACCCGTGTCGATCGTGAGGCCCACCAGCGCGCGCGCTCGCAGGGCCTGGGGCGGGGGCACGTCTCGCATCTCGATCGTGAGGTTCAGCCGCTTGGTCGAGGATCCCCTCGCGGTGACGGTCGTGCGTCCATCGTCGCTGGTACCCACCTGCCGCGGCGGCTTCACTGCAGGCCCGCCGACACGACCGCCGTGGCGATCGTGGTGCCGTCGACGTGAAGGGCGAGCAGCATCGAACCGCGCGAGAGCGACGGCCGATCCGCCGGGCCGACCGTCACCTCGTGCGGAGCCGAATCGTCTCGGGACCCAACTGACCCCGGAGCGCGCCGACGACGCTCGGAGGGACGAACTGGTCCTTGTCCGGCACCGGCCGCGGCTGGCACGCCACGCCGAGCAGGAGCGCCTGCCCCGTGAGGGGCGGCGGCAACGAATCGCCCGCGATGACGCCGACCAGCATCCACGTCCCCAGACCCTGCAGCGGAGTCCCTTCGACCACCGTGCCCCCGGCGGCCACGAGTCCCGTCGTGAGCGTCACGGGAACGTTGGCGGTTGCCGCGCCGAGCGTGAGCGACACGGGCAGGTCGTCGAGCACCACGTCACCGCTCGATTCCATCAGCCCGGTGAACCGTGACGGGAGGGCGAGCGCGCCGGGGCTCCCGTCCAGGACGAACCCGTACGGCACGCTGTCGCCGCAGTCGGAACCCGTGTCGGGCCCCGTCGGACACGCGTGTACGACGCTGGCGTTCGGATCATAGACGATCCGCAGCTTGGTCGCGGCGCTCGGGACGGCGGCGCTGGTGGTGACACGGGCGGCGGGCAGCTCGAGGTCGATCGTCCCGAAGCTGCAGAGGCTCGGCGGGATCGGCACGATGTGCGCGTCCGCCGGCCGGGCCAGCATGACCGCCGCGAGCACCGGCAGGACGACTGTCAGAAGGTCCATGTGAGTCCTCCTCGCACCCGGACGTCGGGCACGAGCTGAAGCGAGGTGTTGTGCTGGATCACCGGCAGGTCGACGGCCAGCTCGGCGCCCAGCCGGCGCGGCCCAGGTGAAGCTCACGCCGGGGCCGACGTAGAGCGCGGTCATGGCGGTGTCGTTGACGCTCCTGCCCTGCTGGGAATCGTTGCCCTTGGTCTCGCCGGACAGCACGGCCTGCAGCGCGAGCGAGAACGAGTGGGTCAGCAGCGCATACCAACCGGGTCCGCCGATCCAGGTGAGGTCGTTCGCGAAGCGGTAGTCGAACGATCCGGTGCTGCGCACGGCGTACTGCATGCCGGCGGTGACGAACATTCGTCGCCAGCTCCAGTACATCTGGCCCCCGACGATCCCGTCGAACGAGCCGGAGCCGAGCGTGAGGTCGTGCCCGTGCAGGCCGCCTTCCAGCGGCAGGATGCCGGACACCGATCGTGACGTGACGCCTCGCCGGGCCGCTCGTCCTCGTGAGACCGCGGCGCCGGGGAATGCCGCGGCCGCCACCAGTGTCGTCGGTGTGAGCTCCTCGGCGAGCAGATCGCTGTTGCCCGTGGGGAACTTGACGCCACCGAGCAGCGAGAAGCGGAAGAGACTGTTCTCGCCGATCGCGTGGTACGCGAGGGCGTTGCCGAGAAGCGCCATGTCCCCGATTCCCTGCTCGACACCGCTCTCGAGCTGGTGGAGGCGAATGCGCGTGAAGCTGCGATAGACGTAGGGGATCGAGAGCTGGAGCCCGAGGCGGTCCGTGAAGGAGTACCCGATCAGGAACTGGGTCACCGAGCTGTCCATGTGCTCCTTCGCCGGGAGCGTCACCTCCGTGCCGTCGAGGCGCTCGGTGGCAAAGTCGCTGTACTGCTCGGCAACCCCGAGGCGAAGGCCCTTCTCTCCCTCGCGCTGCTCCGTGGCCATGTAGATCGCGCAGATGTCGCACGCGTCGGCGCGCCGTGACGTCCCGAACGCGAGCGATGTCACCAAGCCGACCAGGGCCGCCGCGCGACCGCTCGCGTGCAGCAGCCTGGATGTCGTGGGCACGTCGGATTCCCTCGGTCGTCGTGTGGCCCAGGCTCGACGCGGTCCGGTCCCCTCCGTGGCGACGTCGGTGAGCGCTGGCGGCGTTGCCTCGCCTACTTGCCGATCCCCTGGCGGAGCACACCGATCTGATCCTGCGCCTGGCGGGCCAGCGACGTCAGCTGTCCGGAGACGTCGGTATCGATGCGCCCGCCCCGACCGCCGGTGACGAGCGCGACGAAGCGGCGCAGCCTCCGCGCCGCCTGGTCGAGCACGCGGCGCTTGGTCCCCGCGCGTTCGATCATCCGCTCGGCCGTCTGCACCGTCTTGCGCAGCCTGGTGACCAGCCGGCGATCGGCGCGGGTGTCCGATGGCAGCGTCGCGAGCAGCGCGGTCATCGCGTCGAGACGGCAGGAGACCGACGCGGCCCCGGGAGGCAGGAGGTGACGGCAGCCGTCGCTCGCACAGACGTCGGTCGTGCACGCGTCACCGTCGTCGCACCCGCAGCCGGGAAGCGTGGTCGGCGTCGATCCGCCCGGCCCGGAGGTGAGGACCGTCGTCGAGGTGGTCGCACCCGCCTCCACGGTCGTGGTCGTCACCGGCCCGCCGGGTGACGTCGTGGCCGTCGTGGTCGTCACGGCAACCGTCGTGGTGGTCGTCACCGGGACGATGTTGGTGACGGTATCGGTGTACACGGCCGACTGGGCGTACCCGCTCGCCGTGATGCGGAACGCCACCTGATAGAACCCGGTGACCCCGGGGGGCAGGGTCAGGGTCCAGAGCACGTCGACGTGCAGGTACGGCATGGTCCCGATCTGGACCTTGTCGCCGGGCTTCTCGAGCGCGTGGCCGCCGACCGCCATCGTGACCTCGGGGTCACGCGCGACGAGCAGCACGCTGACACGCGTTCCGTCCTTCACCCGGTACAGCGCGTCTGCCGCATCGTCGGCGAGGAGGGCGTTGAACCCGGGGTCGTCGCCCGTGTACTCGCCGGCGCCCGGACCGGGAGCGACGACCGACTGACGGCTGAAGTCGTACGCGAGGACGAGCGAGCCCCCGCCGGGCGCTGTCGACGCGATCGGCATGTGCTCGTGGGCGGCGGCGGCGGATTGCATGGTCGCCACCAGCACCAGGGCATCAGGAGGACCAGGCGCACCGGGGCGGAGATATCGTCCGGCGGGAGGCCCCGGAATGCGACACGATGTCGCAACCCTGGCGCTGGACGCGCGCGGCGGCACGATTGATCTTGTGGCTGACATGAGGCCACATTGGGAACATGAAGGCGGTCGCCGTGAGGGAGCTCAAGAACCGGCTGAGCGCGTATCTCCGTGAGGTCGCGGCCGGGGAGGTCGTTCTCGTCACCGACCGCGGCCGGGTCGTGGCGGAGCTGCGGCGGCCGAACGTCGAGGGCCTGCAGAGCCCGGCGGAGCAGGCGTTGGGGCGCCTCGTGGCCGCCGGAGCGCTCACGATCGGACTGCCGCAGGATCCTGCGGCGTACCACCGTCCCGGGGTGCGGATCAGCGGGTCGAGCCAGGCGCTACTCGATGCGGAGCGGGGCGAGCGGTGACGGTCTACGCGGAAAGCAGCTCCGTCCTTCGCTGGCTCCTCGACGAAGCCCATGCCGACGAGATTCATGGTCTGCTGCGCGGCGCGACCAAGGTCGTCTGCTCCAGGTTGACGCTCGTCGAGACACGACGGGTCATTCGGCGAGCGATCGCGGAGACGCTGCTCGACGAGGTCGGCGGCACGGCGATCCTCGAGGTTCTCGCCCGGGCTGCGGCCGGGTGGGCCGTGCTCGAGATGTCCCGCGACGTGGCGGAGCGCGCCGAGGGATCGTTTCCCGTCGAGCCGGTGCGAACACTCGATGCGCTGCACCTCGCGAGCGCCCTTCTGCTCCGTCAGGCGCTCCCCGACCTGCGCCTGCTGAGCAGCGACGACCGCGTGCGTGCGAACGGCCGTCGTCTGGGCTTCGAAGTGCTCCCGGCGTAGCGCCCGGGCGAGCGCTGGACGGGCGGGCGCGAGGTTGGCAGGTAACCCCCGTGCAGGACCGGCTCGTCTTCCTGATCGGGGCGCCGCGCTCCGGGACCACGCTCCTCGCGAGGATGCTGAGCGCCCACTCGCAGATCTACGGCCGCGCCGAGCCGCACCTCATCACGCCGCTGGCGCACCTCGGATACTTCGGCAAGGTCGACAAGGCACCCTACGATCAGAACAACGTCGAGCAGGCGATCCGCGAGATCGTCGCCGAGATTCCCGACCACGAAGCGGGCTACCTGGATGCGCTGCGCGCGTACACGGACTCGATGTACGCGCAGATGATGCGGGTGGCGCCGCCCGGCAAGCAGCTCTTTCTCGACAAGACGCCCGCCTACGCGCTGGTGCTGCCCTTCCTGACGAAGCTCTATCCACGCTCGAAGTACGTGGTGCTCACGCGCCATCCGCTCGCCGTGCTGTCGTCGTACGTCGAGTCGTTCTTCGACGGCGACTATCGCGTCGCGCTGAGCCACAATCCCGTCCTCCAGCGCTACGTGCCGGCGCTGGCGCGGCTGGTGCGCGAGCGGCCCGTGCCGAACGTGTGGGTGCGGTACGAGGACCTGGTGCGCGACCCCGAGACGCACTTCCGGCGCGTCTGCGATCACCTGGGCGTCCCGTTCGAGGAGCGCGCGATCAGCTATGGCGAGAGCGGCGAGGCCTTCAAGGGGCTCGGCGATCCCACGGGCGTCGCGCGGCACACGCGGCCGGTGACGTCGTCGGTGAGCAAGTGGGCGGCCGAGATCGCCTCGAACCCCGATACGCTGGCACTGGTGTCCGGCGTCGTCGACAGCCTCGATCCGGCGGACCTCGAGACCCTGGGTCATCCGCGCGCGCAGATCCTGGAGCAGCTCGCGGCCGCGCGCGGCGCGCCGCCGCCCGTGAAGACGCAGGCGCCGCTGCGCTACCGCCTCGAGCGCAAGCTGCTCGTGACGTTGCGGCGGAACATCCACGACAACGCGCTCGGCCGGGTGCTCAAGCGCGTGCGCTTCGCGCTCGACGTCCTCCTCCGGGAGTGAGCGAGGTCCGAGGGGGCCGCTTCCCCTGGCGCGCCCCGCGGTGCTAACCACCGCGGCCATGGCGGTGCACGAGCTGCTCACCCTGACGCTGACCGAGCTGTGCGAGACCCTGCGTCGCAAGCGCGCTTCACCCGTGGACCTGATGCAGGCGGTGCTGGCGCGCATCGACGAGACCAACCCCGACCTGAATGCGGTGTGCTCGCGGCGTGATCCCGACGACTGTCTCGCCGAGGCCCGCGCCGCCGAGTCGCGCATCGCGCGCGGCGAGGCGCGGCCGCTCGAGGGCATTCCGCTCGGGGTGAAGGAGCTGGAGCACGCCGCGGGCCTTCCCGCCACCGAGGCGTCGCCGCTGTTCGCCGGGCGCGTCGCCGCGGACGACTCGATCCAGGTGTCGCGCCTGAAGGCCGCCGGCGCGATCGTCGTCGGCAAGACCAACGCGCCGGAGTTCGGCGCACCGGCGTACACGAAGAACCGCATCTACGGCGTGACGCGCTCGCCGTGGAACCTCGAGCTGACGCCGGGCGGGTCGAGCGGCGGCTCGTCGGCGGCGATGGCGGCCGCCGTGCTGCCGCTGGTCACGGCCGGCGACGGCGGCGGCTCGATCCGCATCCCGGCGAGCTTCACGGGCTGCTTCGGACTGAAGACGTCGTACGGCCGCATCCCGCGCGAGCCCGAGGGCCATCAGTGGGAGTACGGCACGACGGCGGTGTACGGTCCGCTCACCAAGACCGTCGCCGACGCGGCGCTGTTCATGGACCAGGTGGTGGGACCGGACGCGATCGACCCTTACAGCCTGCCGCATCCGGGCTGCTCGTACGTGGACCGGCTGAGCGAGACGACGCCGGCGCTCCGCATCGGGTTCTCGCCCGATCTGGGTTACGCGGTCGTGCAGTCCGACGTCGCCGCCGCGGTCGAGGATGCGGTGCAGGTCTTCGCGCGCCTGGGACACCGCGTGGACCGCGCCGCCGGCGGACCGCCGGAGCTCGGACGCGCCTGGGGCCTGCTGGGCGCGTTCCTCCTCGGCGCCCGGCTGCGCGCGGATCTCGTGGGTCGCGAGCACCTCGTCGGACGCGGCCTCCTCGCCGGCTTCCACACCGCCGCGACGATGACCCAGGAGCAGTGGGGCGCATTCGCCGCCATGCGGGCGGACCTCAACGCCTGGTGCGCCGAGCAGTTCGACCGCTTCGATCTCCTCGTGACGCCGACGGTGCCCTTCGATCCCTACCCGGCGCCCGGGCCGTATCCCACCGAGGTCGAGGGACGCGCGCTGCCGTGGTCCAACGTCGGGTCGTTCACCATCCCGTTCAACCTGTCGTGGCATCCCGCCGCCACGGTGCGCGTCGGTCTCTCCCGCGCCGGGCTGCCCATGGGCATGCAGATCGTCGCTCCGCGCCACCGCGACGACCTGGCGCTCCAGGCCGCCTTCGCGTTCGAGCGCGAGCGTCCCTGGCATCCGCGCTGGCCCCTCACGTGGTGACGCGCGCTTGGCAGGAGGACGTCGGGTTCGCTAGACACACGCGGGCCGGGAGATTCCCGGCCACGCTTTCGGGAGAAGACGAATGACGGACAACGAGCTCGAGGAGAAGGTCAAGGCAATGACCTTCTGGAGCGGCAAGAACTCGATGAGCATCGAGGACATGGCCGCCGTCCAGCCCGGTCTCGCGCGCATCATGCCGGAGATCGGCGCGCGGACGTGGAAGCTGTACTACGCGGCCAAGCTGGCGAACTGGCCGATGGCCAAGTTCCAGTACAAGGAGATCATCGGCCTGTTCGAGATGGGCGCGTTCATGCGCCCCAAGCACGAGGCCGCGATCAATCAATATCTCGCAGAGAATTGGAAGCCGCTCGAGGAGACGATTCTGAACAAGGACTTTGCCAGGTTCGAGAGCGCGTTCAGCGCGGCGATCGACGCCGCGAACGCGTACCACGAGCTCAAGGAGAAGCCCTACATCCAGTGGAAGCTGCCTGAGACTCCGCCACCGGATCTCGATCTCCGGCCGCAGCGGCGGCGACAAGAAATAGGCTTCCGCTCCAGCGCGACGTCCGGTATTCCGCGTCGTGTACGCGCATTTCCCTTGACAAGGGATGTTCCGGAGAGATAGGCCGCAGCTTCCGATAGCCGCACTTTCGGGGGCGGCCCGAGCGACGAGGGAGGGACGACATGCGAAGCTTCTCAAAGTTCCTGGCGGTGGCCGTGGGCCTCGGCTGTGCAGCGAGCCTGGCATTTGCTGCTGAACAGACCATTCTGGGCAAATCCCTCACGGTGAAGCAGAAGCCAGGAGGAGCAGACCCGAGCAGCCGGAAGATCAGCGGCAGCGGCAAGGAAAAGGGAAGCTCCAACACTCTCGTCGGCAACCCGACCCTCGCGGGCAGCGCCGGCGGCGCCATCCTGCAGGTCTTCGCCAACGGCGCGAGCCCGACCGCGCAGACGTTCCACCTGCCTCAGGGAACCGGTTCCACCGGGAAGCAGTTCTGGAGCCAGAGCGGAACGGGCTTCAAGTACAAGGATCCGAAGGGTGACAACGTGGACCCGGCGGTGAAGTCCGTCAGCATCAAGCTCAGCCCGAGCGGCTCGTTCTCCATCAAGGTGAAGATCGCGGGCAAGAACGGCCCGGTGAACGTCGTCCCGCCGAATCCCGGCAACAGCGGCTGTCTCGCCCTGAAGCTCGGCCAGGCCGCGGGCGCCGGCGATCGTTACTCGGTCGACTTCGGCGTGACCAGCCAGATCAAGAACTCGGCCGACAAGCTCTTCAAGGCGAAGAAGCCGAGCGTCGAGGCCCAGTGCCCGACCGTGACGCCGACCACGACCACGAGCACCAGCACCTCGGTGACCCCGACCACCACGACGAGCTCCACCACCGGCGTGGTTCCGACGACCACGACCTCGACCACCCTGTACGGTTCGCCCAGCCGCGCCTTCCTGGCCGCGTCAGCCGATCTTCTCGACTGACGCTGCCGGAGAACGGCGAGGCCGTCTGAGCCTCGACCCAGCCGAAGCCCCCGGGAGGCGCCGCCTTCCGGGGGCTTCGTGCATTCAGGGCAGGAGCTCGTGGAGCTCGACGGGGTCGCCGAAGCCGGCGAGGAGGTGGAGCCCGGCGGAGCGCACGGCGAGCCCCGGGACGCGCTCGCGAAGCGCACCCGACAGCAGCACCGTGGCCGGCGGTGCCACGGTCACGATCCGGGCGGCGAGGTGCACGGCCGGCCCGTAGAAGTCGCCGCGTAGCGCCGCCACCTGGCCGGCCGCGAGACCGACCCGCGCCGGGGGCGCCGTCGGATTGTCGCGGAACGCGTCGACCAGCCGGCGCGCCAGCGCGCACGCCAGGTCGGCCTGGGGCGTCACGAACATCACCCCGTCGCCGAGCCGCTTCACCAGCGTCGCCCCGGAGGAGGCGATGAGATCGGTGGTGACGTCCTCGAAGGTGGCGATCGCGCGATCGAGGCCTGCCAGGTCGAGCTCCCGCACCATCGCCGTCGATCGGGTGAGGTCGGCGAATCCGACCACCACGTCGAGGACGTTGTACTCCGATGGCGGCGCCGCCGACTCTGTGTAGCGACGCGCGAGCTGCACGAGATGCGCGCGGTGGACCGCGTCGATCGCGCGTAGCACCGCCGGCAGAAACATCCCGAGGACGTCCCCGTAGCGCGCGAGGATGCTCGCGACGGTGGCGCCCCGGGTCTCCATGCGGCGCTCGACCTGCGAGCGGGCGAGCGCGATCTCGGCCTCCGCGATCCGCGACATGGCCGTGCCGATGGCGCGTGCCATCTGCATCGTCAGCTCGGCGCCGACGAGCCGCGACGTGCCGAGGATGAAGAGCATGACGTCCGCATCGGCCGGGACGAAGCAGCGCTCGCCCGGCGCGGGATCGCCGAACCCGAGCGCGCGACGGACCCGGAGCATCTCGTCGGGCGGGACGCCGGTGCTCGCCGCGATCTCCTCGAGGGTGAGGCGATCGCCGGGCTGCATGACACGCTGGAACGCCCGGAGCACGAGGCCGCCCAGCCGGGGCGTCCCGGCAAGATCGTCCACCGAGACGCCCTGCGCGAGGAGGTGCTCGATGGCAGCGCGCTGCCCCGCCGCGTCGTCGTCCGACGGCCCGTAGACTCCTGCCGCCGCCAGCCGCGCCAGCTCCTCGTCGGTCACCGTCCGCTCACCCGGTGGCCGTCATGCCGCGAACGCGGCGGCGCGACAAGGGCGCGCGCTCAGGCCTGGTTGGTGAGGATCGACACGCAGGAGACGGCAGCGGGACCGCCCAGGTTGTGGGCGAGACCGATCCTGGCTCCCTGCACCTGGCGCTCGCCGGCGCGGCCGCGCAGCTGCGTCGCGAGCTCGTAGATCATGCGCACGCCGGTCGCGCCCACCGGATGCCCGTAGGACTTGAGGCCACCGGAGACGTTCACCGGCTTCTCGCCGCCGAGCGACGCGCGCCCCTCCTCGACGAACCGGCCGCCCTCGCCGCGCTCGCAGAAGCCCAGGTCCTCGTAGTTCAGGATCTCGGTGATGGTGAAGCAGTCGTGCACCTCGGCGAAGTCGACGTCCTTCGGGCCGATCCCGGCCTGTCCATACGCCGCGCCGGCGGCGCGCACCGTCGCCTCGAATCCCACGTAGCCGAAGCTGGGCTTGTAGTACGGCTGGCCCGAGACCACCGCGAGCCCGATTCCCCTGGGCCACACCGGCTGGCCGGTGAATTTCGCCGCGAGGTCGGCCCGGCACACGACGGCGGCGGCCGCGCCATCGGTGGTGGGGCAGCAATCGAAGAGTCCGAGCGGACTGTAGATGAGCGGAGCCTTCAACACGGTCGCCTCGTCCACGGCCATCTTGAGGTGCGCCTTCGGACTCTTCAGACCGTGCTGGTGGTTCTTCACCGCCACCGCCGCGAGCGTCTTCTTCGACGCCCCGTACTGCGCGAAGTAGCGATTCGCGGACAGGGCGAAGATGTGCGGGGCGCGCTCCCCGAAGTCGAGCACCGGGTGGCTGCGGTTCGGCCGCCCGAAGTTGCCATCGCGCATCTTCTCGAAGCCGACGGCGAGGACGACGTCGTGCATGCCGGCGGCGACCGCCAGGCAGGCGTTGCGGAAGGCGTCCATGCCAGACGCGCAGTAGTTCTGCACCCGCGTGATCGGCCGGCCGAACAGCTTGAGCGCGTCGGCGAGGGCGTCCCCACCGAAGGTGGAGGCCACGGACCCCACCCAGGCGGCCTCGATGCGGTCGCGCTCGCAGCCCGCGTCGGCCAGCGCCTCGTCCACCGCGTCGCACAGCAGGTCCTCGGGGCTCTGATCGTACAGCTCGCCGAACTGCGTGCATCCCACGCCGACGATGGCCACGGCCTTGCGGAGATCGACAGACATACAGGTCTCTCCCGCGATCTCATAGGCTACAAGGCGGCAGGCGAGCAAGACTTCGCGGCGGGCTCACACCCAGGTCGCGTCACGCGCTGCGCGGCTACGAACCCCGCAAGTTCCTGCGCGGATCGGACCCTCCCAGTGTCGGTCCGCAACGGTCGCTCACGACGCTTTCTCGCCTCGTCAGGCACGGCACCTGCTGAGCCCCATCAGCGGACGAGCGCGGCAGGGACATGCGCGGTGGCCTTGCAGCGCAGCCAGGAGCCGGCCACCATCCAACGCGATGAGAAAAGGGGGAGAAGCCGATGACGGGACCTTCTCGGAGAGCAATCATGCTCACCTGGGCTCTCGCGATCGCCGCGAGCTCGCAGGTTGACGCGGCGAGAGCGATCAATTCGTGCAAGAAGACGGCGGAAGGGGGTCTCCGATCCTGCAGCACCACTGCCCAGAGCGACAAGTGGCTCGCGCTGGGGACGTGCGCCAACCTGGCGGATCCCGCCGCGAGATCCGCCTGCGTTCAGCAGGCCAAGATGGACGCGACGGACGCGCTCGCGAGCTGCAAGGCGCAGGACGGCCTGCGACAGGCGGCGTGCAAGCGCCTGGGCCCGGCACCCTATGTTCCGGTCATTGATCCGGCGAACTTCACGCACAGCACCACGATAGACAACCCCTACTTCCCTCTGCCGCCCGGGAAGACGTTCGTCTACGAGGGAACCGTGACGGAGGATCCGGCAGGCTTCGGGCACGAGGAGTTCGTCGTGACACACGCCACCAGGGTCATCCAGGGTATCACCTGCGTCGAAGTCCATGACAAGGTCTTTCTCAACGGTCTTCTCCAGGAAGATACGCGCGATTGGTTCGCGCAGGACGACTCGGGCACCGTGTGGTACTTCGGCGAGAACACGGCAGTGCTCGACGAGCATGGCCTGCCCGTGGACCTGTCGGGCAGTTGGATGGCCGGAGTGGACGGCGCCCAGCCGGGCATCGTCATGGAGGCTCACTCGGCCATCGGCGACTTCTATCGTCAGGAGTTCCTGCTCGGCGAGGCCGAGGACCTGGCGGAGGTGTCCAGCCTCACGGAGACCGTTACCGTCCCCTACCCGCCCGGCACGTTCGCCAACTGCCTGAAGATCACGGAGTCTGCCCCCATAGCGCCCGACGACGTCTCGCCGAAGTTCTATTTCGCCGGCGTCGGCAATCTGCTCGCGGTGGAGGCCAACGGGGACCGATCGGAACTCGTGCGGATAGAGTCCAACATGGAGTGAGGAGCCTGGCGACGGGTCCGCGGCGGGCGGCCATCGGGAGGGGGCGAGCGGGGCGCTCGACGCTAGTCGAGCTCGAACTCCGTCTGCCACGCCCCGTCGTCGGCGAGCGCGGGCTGCCTGGTCTTGTCGAGGACGAACGAGCCGATGACCAGGTGATCCATCTCCGTGCGCATGAAGCAGCGCCACGCGTCCTCGGGCGTGCACACGATGGGCTCGCCGCGGACGTTGAAGCTCGTGTTGACGAGGACAGGACACCCGGTGAGCGCGAGAAAGCGCTCCAGCAACGCGTGGTAGAGCGGATTGGTCTCCGCGTGCACAGTCTGGATGCGCGCCGAGTAGTCGACGTGGGTCACCGCCGGCAGCGTCGAGCGCGGGACGTTCAGCTTCTCGATCCCGAACAGCCGCTCCTGCTCCGGCGTCATCGCCACGCGACGCGCGGCGCGCAGCGGCGCCACGAGCAGCATGTACGGCGAGTCGACGTCGAGATCGAACCACTCGCTCAGGTGCTCGCGCAGCACGCTCGGCGCGAACGGGCGGAAGCTCTCGCGGTACTTGATCTTGAGATTCAGCACCGACTGCATACGCGGCGAGCGCGGGTCGCCGAGGATGCTGCGGGCGCCGAGCGCGCGGGGGCCGAACTCCATGCGACCCTGGAACCAGCCGACGACGCGCTCCTCCGCCAGCAGGCGAGCGGTGCGCTCGAGCAGCTGGTCGCGTGGCAGGCGCTCGAACACCGCGCCCAGGCCGCGCAGCGTCGCTTCGATGGTGTCGTCGTCGAAGCCCGGACCGAGGTAGGAGCCGGACATGCCGTCGCCCTCGGAGCGAGCGCGACGCGGCGCACCCAGCACGCGGTGGTGAATCGCCAGCGCCACGCCCAGGGCGCCGCCGGCATCACCCGCCGCCGGCTGTACCCAGAGGCGCTCGAACGGTCCCTCGCGCAGCAGCCGCCCGTTGGCGACGCAGTTGAGAGCCACGCCACCGGCGAGGCAGAGGTTGCGCATGCCGGTCTCGCGGTGGACGTGGCGCGCCATGCGCAGCACCACCTCCTCCGTCACCGCCTGCACCGACGCCGCGAGATCCATCTCGCGCTGCGTGACCGGCGTCTCCGGCGCGCGCGCCTTCCCGCCGAAGAGCTCGTCGAACGCGCCGTTCGTCATCGTCAGCCCGTGCAGGTAGTCGAAGTACCGCATGTCGAGCTTGAAGGAGCCGTCGTCGCGCAGCTCGACCAGCCGGTCGAGGATCAGGTCGGCGTAGCGGGGCTCGCCGTACGGGGCGAGACCCATCACCTTGTACTCGCCGGAGTTGACCTTGAACCCGGTGTAGTAGGTGAACGCCGAGTACAGCATGCCGAGCGAGTGCGGGTAGTGCAGCTCGGCCAGCAGCTCGAGCTCGTTCCCTCGCCCGACGCCCCACGACGACGTCGCCCACTCCCCGACCCCGTCCATGGTGAGCACCGCGGCTTCGGCGAACGGGGAGGGATAGAACGCGCTCGCGGCGTGCGACTCGTGGTGCTCGGCGAAGAGCACCTCGCCGCAGAAGCCGTCGAGCTCCTTCAGGATCTGGCGGCGGGTGAAGAGCTTCTCCCGAAGCCACACGGGCATGGCGGCGGTGAACTGCCGCAGCCCACGGGGCGCCACGCCGAGATACTGCTCGAGCAGCCGCTCGAACTTGAGCAGCGGCTTGTCGTAGAAGCCAACGTAGTCGACGGCGTCGAGCGCCAGGCCCGCTTCGTCCAGACAGTAGCGTACCGCCTGCGCGGGGAACCCGGCATCGTGGCGCTTGCGGGTGAAGCGCTCCTCCTGCGCGGCGGCGACGATCTCGCCGTCGCGCACCAGGCACGCCGCCGAGTCGTGGTAGAACGCCGAGAGACCCAGAATGGTGGCCATCAGATCGTCGCCATCAGAACTGCTGGCGATAGCGCGCCGGATCGACCGGTGCGGGCGGCCGTTTCACCCACACCGAGGGGCGTCCATCCCGCATGCGCCGGTCGAGGGGATCGTGGCGCCAGCGACGCACGATCCCCGCCGGCGTGATGACGAAGCAGTACAGTAGCGCCAGCACGATCCGCGTATTCACCCGGCCGAGCGCCTCGGCGAAGCGCATCCAGCCGCGCTCGACGGGAGCGAGCAGGCGCGGCGCCACCAGGCCGCCGGCGACCAGGATCGCACCGGCGGTCCCGAGCACGCGCGGCGGCAGCGTGTGTCCGCGCCACGCGCTGATCAGGGCCAGGAGGACGAACGCCCCGCCCACCGTGAGACCGAACCGGCGGAGCTCGCGGAGGGAGCGTCCCGCCGCTGCTGCGGGTACCGGCATCAGAAGATCGTGTAGATGAACGGGGCGATCGCGGAGCCCTGCGTGAGGACGACGAGGGCCCCGAACAGCACCAGCACGAGCACGATGGGGCCGAGCCACCACTTCTTGCGGACCCTGAGGAAGTCCCAGACCTCGCGGGCGAAGGATGGATGGGCGGCAGGCGGCACGGGGAAGACTTTGCCCCGGTCCCGCCGGTTGTCAACCTTTCCTCGCGACGGCGGCTGGCCGCAGCTCGGCCGGTCGTGCTTTACCTCGCGGCATGGAGCTGTCGATGTCCCTCGAAGAGGCCATGCGCACCCAGCGGGCGATCCGCCGCCTGAAGTCCGACCCGGTGGACGATGCCCTCGTGCTGCATCTCATCGAGCTCGCGCTGAAGGCCCCCACGGGAAGCAACGCGCAGAGCTGGGAGTTCGTGGTGGTGCGCGATCGCGCCGTGAAGGAACGCCTCGGCAAGCTCAACCGCCAGGCGTGGAGCCTCTACGGCGGGATCGGCAAGCGTCTCTACCGCAACGATCCAACCATGCTGCGCATCATGAAGGCGGTGCAGTGGCAAGTGGACCACTTCGGCGACATTCCCGTCCTGGTGGTTCCGTGCCTGCGCGGCATCATCCCGCCCTTCCCGCGCGTCGCGGTGTCGAGCCTGTACGGCTCGATCTACCCCTCCATCCAGAACCTGCTGCTCGCCGCGCGCGCCGCCGGGCTCGGCGCGGCACTGATCACGCTACCGCTCTGGAGCACCTGGCTCGCGCGCCGCGCGCTCGGGCTGCCCTTCATGGTCACGCCGTGTGCCGTGATCCCGCTCGGCTGGCCGCAGGGCCGCTACGGCCCCACCACGCGCCGCCCGGTGGGTGAGGTCGTCCACCTCGACCGCTATGGCCGGCAGCCGTTCCGGACGGCGCCGAGCGGAGGCGCGTGAGCTTCTCCGAGCGGACGCTCAACGTGAGGCCATGCACTATTCGCATGTCTTCCAGCCGGAGCGCCGCAGGAGCGTTAGCCAGCGAAGTTCCTCGGATGGGCTGATGGCCAGCCGCTCAGCCGGCGCGCGGTAACAGAGCACGTGCGCTACGCACTGCATCAGCGACGGTTTTCCTTGACGCCTACAAGGGGGGTTGGCTATCCAACCGACCGTCGTGCGCTCTATCGCGCGACTCGCGAGAAAGGAGGGACCGCCGACCCTGGGACGGCTCCACGCAGTAAGTGTCCGCCGCTACGGCTTCCGCCCGCTCGTCGGCGGAATCCGGTCTGCAAAAATGCCTTGACGATGACGAAGGAGGGAATCGTGACAAGAGGAAATGCATTCGGGACGGCTACGGCGCTGCTGATCGGCGGTATTCTGATCAATCCGATGAGTTCCAGCGCCCAGACCTTCGACACCCAGGCTGCAAGCGTCCATTGCAACACCATCATCGGCTCGGCGTCGATCAAGCCGCCCATCATGACGACGTCAACCGGCACGGCGATCATCAAGGTGAAGGCCACACTCGGCGGCTGCACGTCGACGGGCGCCACACCCAGCAACCCGACGATCGTATCAGGCTCGATCGGGGGCACCCTGAACACCGTGGGCGGCGCCGGGTGTGGCGGATTGCTGGCGCCTGCGACCATCACCGGCAACCTGGTGGCCAAATGGAAGGTTGCCTCCGGACAGAAGCTGGACTTCTCCTCGAGCACCGCCAGCGGGGGAACGATCACGGGTTCGGTCTTCGGCCCCGAGTCCTGGGGTGGGAGCTATGGCCAGTTCACGCTGAGTGGCCAGACCCTTGCGGCGAACAGCGCGTTCGCGGGAGGTACCCCCAGCACGGTGGCGATCACGGCCGAGGACATCGGCAACCTCGCTGGCCTGTGTGCAAGCTCACCGCCGGGGAAGGGGATCAAGACGATTCATCTCGCAATCGGCGGGGTCACGCTCTAGAGTCCGGCTGCTTCAATTGTTGCCGCTTCGGGGGCGGGGGCCGAAACCCCGCCCCCAGGCATGGCATCCAGCACTGCCGTGTGGGAGCAGGCGCCGGTGGTGGCGGTGTCGGCGACCCAGCGCGCCGCTCGTACTCGTCGACGACCGCCCCGAAGTGGTAGACGGTGCCGCCGTCGACCTGCGCGAAGTCGTTGCGGGATCCTCGACGAGCTGACCGCCGGAGAACTCCCCCTCCTCGACGATGGGGCAGTCCACTCGGCTGCCGTCGAGCTGGAACGTGCGCGTGCCGCCGCGTCAGGCCGTGTCGACCCGCGCGTCCGCGCCCCGCACCGCCGGGATCACCTCCTCCGCGAACGCCTGGATCTCGTCGACGAAGTAGGGCGCGAACATCATGAAGATGAAGTGCGTGACGCCCGCCTTGACGTAGCGATCGACCACGTCGAGGCACTCGAGCTTGTCGCCGATCATCATCTCCCGGCGCGCCTGCTCGGGCGTCGTCTGGCGCAGTCCCGCGATCGTGTTGCACATGAACGCCTGCCGCTCGGCCGGCGCGCGGTAGCAGAGCGGCATCATCACCGTCTTCTCGATGCGCTCGGGATCGCGCCGCTCGGTGTCGCCGTGGCGGCGGATGATCTCGATCAGCTCATGCATGCGCTCGGCGCTGGCGCTCGCGTTCCACATGTCGGCGTGACGCGCGACCAGTCGCAGCAGGACGCGCTCGCCGGTGCCGCCGATCATGATCGGCGGGTGCGGCTGCTGGATCGGCTTCGGGTTCCCCATCGCCTCGGTCACGGTGTAGTGCCTGCCCTGCACCGTCGTGTGCTCCTGGGTGAGCATCCCGCGGATGATCCGGCACGCCTCGTCGAGCGCCTGGAGGCGCTGCGGCACCGTCTTGAAGTCGATCCCGAAGTTCTGGTGCTCGCGCTCGAACCAGCCCGCCCCGATGCCGAGGTTCAGGCGGCCGCCGCTGATGTGATCGACCGTCGCCGCCATCTTCGCGGTGACGCACGGGTGGCGATAGGTGTTGCCGTTGACCATGGTCCCGACCCGCGCGCGCTTGGTCGCCAGCGCGAGCGCCGAGAGCGTGGTCCAGCCTTCCAGGCAGGGTAGCTCGGGAGGCAGGAAGATCGCGTAGAAGTGATCGAAGTTCCACAGCGAGTCGTAGCCCCAGCCGTCGGCCTGCCGCCACAGCTCGAGCATCTGGGCCCATTCGATGTTCTGCTGCCCGGTCTGGATGCCGAAACGGATCGGATGCGTCGCCATGATCGGCGAGCTTCGGCGCGCACCGGGGACAAGTCAACCCGCGGAGCGCGTGGCCTCACTCTCCGACGGCGATGCCGTCGGATCGCGGGTCGCACGCGGCGTCGAGGACGCCGGGGCCGACGAGGATGGCGTGCGCATGGCCGGCGAGCTCGGGCACCGCCATCGTCCCCACCGTCATGCCGGCCGGCGCATCCACCACGAGACCGTCCTCCACGGCGAGCGTCGTGCGATCGAACGTCCAGCGCGGCGCGGCGATCGCGTCGTCGGGCGACTGGCCGGCGATCAGGATGCGGAACAGGAGCTGGAGATGGATCTGCACCTGCCCCTCGCCACCCATCGTGCCGAAGACGAGCCGCGGCCGTCCGTCCGCGAGCGCGAGCGCCGGCGACAGGGTGTGAATCGGCCGTGCGCCGCCGCGATAGCTCGCCCTGGTGTGATACGCGCCCCGGTTGTGCAGCAGGACACCCGTGCCCGGCACCACCACGCCGCTGCCGAACGCCTGGAAGAGGCTCTGGTTCAGGCTGACGGCCATGCCGCTCGCGTCGACGACGCAGAGATAGATCGTGTCGCCGCCGAAGACCGCCGCGTGGAGCGCGCGGATCAGCCGGCCATGCGTCGCGGCATCGTCCGCGGCCACGCCGCGGCCGGGCTCGAGGGGAGGCTCGAGACGGCGGATCGCGTCGAGCACGAGGTGCCCGCGGCTGTTGGGCGGCATCTCGCAGATCTCGGCGCCGCCGAACGACGCTCGCACCGGCGTCACCCATTCCGCGCGATGCGCCGCGAAATCCGCCGGCGCGAAGGGGTGCGGCGCCGCGTGCGCCACCGGGCCGCGGTAGAAGTCGGCGAGCGAGGCGAGCGTCTCCGCCAGCTCGGGCTGTCGCAACGGACCGGCGGGGAGGAAGATGCGCGCGGCCTCCGGATCGGCGCGCAGCAGGTCCGCCGACCAGGCCGTCAGGCGGGCCAGACCGGGCGCGCGCTCCACCCCGTCGCGCGCGAGACGGATCGCGGGCTCGGCGAGTGCGCCGAGCGGCCGGCTGGCGAACCGATCCGCCAGCGCCACCCAGCCGGCCGGGGCGCCGGGAACGGTCGCCGAGCCCGCGCCTCGCTGCGGCACGCCGTCCGCGGGCAGCGCCGCCGCCGCCGGCAGGCGGCCGCTCGAGTTCAGGCCGACGAGCGTGCCGTCGCGCCACACCATCGCCAGGAGATCGCCGCCGACGCCGCACATGTGCGGATACGCGACGGCGAGCGCCAGGTTGGTGGCGATGGCTGCGTCGGCGGCGTTGCCGCCGTCGCGCAGGACGTCGAGGCCGATGCGCGACGCGAGCGTCAGCGGCGAGCAGACCGCGTGGCGGGTGAAGCGAGGCACGCTAGCGCAGCGGCCGGAAGAAGTCCCGGATGTCCTCCACCAGCGCCGCCGGCTCCTCCATGGCGGCGAAGTGGCCGCCGCGCGCGAAGCGCGTCCAGTGCGTCACGTTGTAGAGGCGCTCCACCCACGCGCGCGGCGGCTTCAGTATCTCCTTCGGGAAGATGGCGCAGCCGGTCGGCACGTCGACGCGGAACTGCTGCGGCGGGAATTTCCCCGCGTGCATCATCTCGTAGTACAGGCGCGCCGACGACGTCGCCGTCTCCGGCACCCAGTAGAGCATGACGTTGGTGAGCAGCTCGTCCTTCGTGAAGCGACGATCGAGATCGCCGTCGCAGTCGCTCCAGGTGCGAAACTTCTCGACGATCCAGGCGCACAGCCCCGCCGGCGAGTCGTTCAGCGCGTAGCCGAGCGTCTGCGGCTTCGTGCCCTGGATGCGCTGGTAGCCGGTCTCGTCGCGCAGGAAGTCCTGCATCGGCATCATGTCGATGACCTCGTCCTGCGTCAGGCCGTCGAGCGGATTGTCGGGATCGGGAGGGAACGCCACCACCATGTTGAGATGGATTCCCGCGACCACGTCGGCGTGCTTGGCGCCGAGGTACGTGCTCACCATCGCGCCCCAGTCGCCGCCCTGTGCGCCGAAGCGAGCGTAGCCGAGGCCGCGCATCAGCTCGGCCCACAGCCCAGCGATTCGCTCCGCGTCCATGCCCGGCGCGCGCGCGTGATCGGAGAACCCGTAGCCGGGCATCGACGGCGCGACGACGTCGAAGGCATCCGCCGGATCGCCGCCATGACGCGCCGGGTCGGTGAGCGGCCCGATGATCTTCGCGAACTCCGCCACCGAGCCCGGCCAGCCGTGCGTGATAACGAGCGGAAACGGCCGCGGACCGACGCCGCGCACGTGCATCAGGTGGATCGCGAGATCGCCGACGCGTGCTTTGAACTGCGGGAAAACGTTCAGCGCCGCTTCGGCCGCACGCCAGTCGTATCCCTCGTACCAATGGGCGACGAGCCCGCGTAGGTACGCGAGGTCGGTGCCGTAGGTCCACCCCGAATCCGCGATCTCGTCGGGAAACCGCGTGCGCGCGAGGCGCTGACGGAGATCGGTCAGGACGGCATCCGGAACGGTGATGCGAAAGGGCTCGATCTGCATGCGCGCCTTCTACGCTTCCGCCAAGGCGGCCGGCAACCCGTTCAGGCCCATCCGGGCGTGAAAAGCTGGTTTCGCTCTTGTCAGCCTGGACGTGCCTCGGTAGGTTTGAGGCTCATCCACGGATTCATTCAACCGAATCGGGGGAGGTCGTGATGAATCGTACCGTGCTCAGCTTCGCGCTCGTCGCAGCATTGGTCGGCGGATTCACAGCCGACGGCAGGGCCAGTGACACTGGCCAGTGCATCAAGGGAGCAAACGGGGACTACAAGGACTGCAAGGCCGGCTGCAAGGAAGACTTCCAGACCGCGAAGGACGCCTGCATCAACCGCGACCACGATTGTGTCGAGGCGTGTCGCGAGGTGCGGGCCGAATGTCGCGACGCCACCGGCTTCGACGCCGCGATCAAGGCCTGCAACGCCACGCGCGACGAGGCGATCCAGAACTGCAAGCAGGCCTTCCCGAACGATCCCGCCTCGCGGGACACCTGCATCGACGACGCGCAGGTGAACGGCTTCGTGTGCCGGTTGAACGAGCGCAAGAGCGCGAAGCCCGCGCTGAACCAGTGCCGCAAGGACTTCAAGAGCTGCACGGTGGCCTGCCCCGCGGGCGTCGGCACGGGTGAGGATCCGAAGATCTGCAAGCACGACGCCACGACCGAGTACAAGGGCTGCACCGGCGACTGCAGGGAGAGCTTCCAGGTCGACAAGGACGCCTGCAGGAACCTGAATCACGACTGCGTCGAGAACTGCCGCGCGGACCGCAACGACTGCAACGACCCGGTCCAGGCCCAGCTGGATGCCGACGTCGCGGCCTGCAGGGCGACGCTCCAGGGCGCCATCGCAGCCTGCAACGGCAACTCGATGTGCATCGAGCAGGCGCGCGTCGTGGCATTCCAGTGCCGCGATCAGGCGCGTGAGGACGCGAAGCCCGGCTTCGCCGCGTGCCGCGCCGACTTCAAGACCTGCACCATGGCCTGCCCGCCCGCGTCGCCCAGCGGCGCGTTCCTCAACTAGCGGGCCGCTCGACCGCCGGTCATCGAGGGGCTCCCGGGTGTTCCCCGGGAGCCCCTTCGTCGTTTGAAGGCGCCGTTTTCCGCGCCGCGCGGCCTTGGTAGTCTGCACGCCATGCCGCCGACCCACGAGGTGCTGAACCAGGCGCCGCCCCTCGAAGGCTACGACCTCTTCACCACCGACCGCGTCCTCGTGGATGCGGTCGCGCGCGAGGGTGCCGGGTGGGCGCACGATCGTCTCGTCCGGCTCGGCCTCGAGACCGGCAGCGAGGCGATCGCGTGGGGCCGGCTCGCCAACATGAACCCGCCCATCCTCCGCACGCACGACCGCTACGGGCACCGCATCGACGAGGTGGAGTTCCATCCCGCGTGGCACGAGCTGCTGCGCCTGGCCGTGCACCACGAGCTGCACGCGCTGCCCTGGCACGATCCGCGGCCGGGCGCGCACGTCGCGCGCGCCGCGCTGTTCTACGTGCTCTCGCAGGCGGAGGCCGGACACGGCTGTCCCATCTCGATGACCTACTCGGCGGTGCCGGCGCTGCGCGTCCAGCCCGAGCTGGCGGCGGAATGGGAGCCGCGCATCGTGTCCAACCGCTACGACGCGCGCGTACGTCCCGCCGCCGACAAGACCGGCGCGCTCGTCGGCATGGCGATGACCGAGAAGCAGGGCGGATCCGACGTGCGCGCGAACACCACCCGGGCGCGCGCGCTCGGTCGCGGCGGTCCCGGCGGCGAGTACGAGATCACCGGCCACAAGTGGTTCTGCTCCGCGCCCATGTGCGATGCCTTCCTGGTGCTCGCGCAGACCGAGCGCGGCCTGTCGTGCTTCCTGCTGCCGCGCTGGCGGCCCGACGGCACCCGCAATCGCTTCCACCTTCAGCGCCTGAAGGACAAGCTGGGCAACCGCTCGAACGCGTCGAGCGAGGTCGAGTTCGACGGCGCCTGGGCCCGCATGGTGGGCGAGGACGGGCGCGGCGTGCCGACCATCATCGAGATGGTGACGCACACCCGTCTCGACTGCGTGATCGGCTCGTCGTCGGGCATGCGGCAGGCGGTGGCGCAGGCGACGCACCACGCCGCCCACCGCAGCGCGTTCGGCAAGCGGCTCGTCGACCAGCCGCTCATGCAGAACGTGCTCGCCGACCTGTGCGTCGAGTCGGAAGCCGCGACGGTGACCATGATGCGTCTCGCTCGCGCGTACGACGAGGGCGCCGCAGACGAGCGGCAGCGGCTCTTCGCGCGCCTCGCCACGGCGGTCACCAAGTACTGGGTGTGCAAGCGGCAGCCGCCGCTCGTCGCCGAAGCGCTCGAGTGCCTCGGCGGCAACGGCTACGTCGAGGAGTCGCTGCTGCCCCGCCTCTACCGCGAGGCGCCGCTCAACTCGCTGTGGGAAGGCTCGGGCAACGTGATCTGCCTCGACGTGCTGCGCGCCATGGGACGCAGCCCCGAGGCCGTCGAGGCGTTCTTCGCGGAGGTCGCGCTGGCCGACGGCGCCGACGCGCGCCTCGACGGGTTCGTCGAGACGCTACGCCGCGAGCTGACCGACTTCTCCGCGCTCGAGCACCGGGCGCGCCGCCTGGTCGAACGCATGGCGCTCGCGCTCCAGGGGTCGCTGCTCGTGCGGCACGGCCATCCCGCGGTCGCCGACGCGTTCTGCGCCTCGCGGCTCGCCGGCGACCACGGGCTCGCATTCGGAACGCTGCCGCCCGGGATCGACTGCGCGACCATCATCGAGCGGGCGCGGCCGGAAACCGGCGCGCGCGCCTGACGTCTCAGCGCGGCTCGAAGCGCAGGCCGTCGGGCGCACGCACGACGTGCTTCTCGATGGGCGGCGACTCCTGGCTCACCATGCGACCGGTGGGGTCGCGGAAGCGGTCGCGACGGGTGAAGCGGACGGTGCTGCGATCGCCGTCGTTCTGGATGTCGAGCACGTGGACCTCGACGTCGAGGTCCTCGACCTTGGCGAAGTAGCGCTCCAGGTCGGCCGCCTGGCTGTCACTGGTGATCTGGCCGATGCGGCGCAGCTCGCCGACGTCGTGGTTGCGCCACGCGGCCGCGTAGCGGTCGAGCAGACGGCGGACCTCGTCGTCCGCGCCGGCCGGAGCGGTCGTCCCGCGGCTGGCGACGGCGGCCTGCGGAGGAGGCGCTGGCGGCGGAGGTGGGGGTGGAGACGGAGGTGGAGGTGGCGGCGGAGGTGGAGGTGGCGGGGGTGGAGGCGGTGGCGGAGGCTCGGTGGTGGGCGTCTCGGCCCGCGCCATCTCGGTGGTCGGTGGCGACACCGGCTCCGGCGCCGGCTCCGTCCTCGCCTCCGGCTCCGCGGCTCCTCGCCGCGTCGCCCCTGCTCCGCGGGCTGCGGACCCGGTGGGCCAGCGATCTCGCGAGGTCCCGCCTCCGCCGCCCGTGTGGCGGGCTCGGTCGTCGTGGTCGGCGGCGGCGGCAGGCGCACCATGATGAGCCAGTCGCGCGCGACGGCGCCCCCGAAGCTGCCCACCGCCATGGCGCGTGCCCGCAGGTTCGCGGGCTCGCTGGACGCCCAGAGCAGCGTGTTGCCGTCGCCCGCGAACGCGCCGTCCACCGTCCACCGCACCTGCACCGTCTCGCCGGGCGTACCGGGGCGGGCGTCGAATCGCAGCTCGATGGGCTTGTCGATCTCGACCGACAGCGTGCTGGCGTCGGGCGCGAACCCGGTGATGCGGGGCAGCCGCGGCGGCGTCACGCGCACGTCCCAGCGGTGCATCGTCCGCCCGCCGCCGTCGCTCCCCGCGACGGAGACGACGTGCGGCCCGACGTCCGACGCCGTCGGCGAGAAGGTCCACGCCGCGCCGCTGCCGGCGGCAGCACCGTCCAGCGTCCATTGCGCGCGCTCGCCGGCGCCGGCTGGGGCCACGAAGTCGATGTGGTCGCCGACCGACAGCTTGAGCTTCCGCTCCGCCGGCGCGGCCTCGCCGTGCCCGGCGACGTCCGGCGCGATCGGTACCGCGCCCTCGTCCGGCCCGGCGAGCGCAACGCCTCCTGCCGCGACGAGCGCGGCCAGCGCGGCGAGAGCCCGGAGCCGCAGCATGCCGGCAGAGCTTTCCCGAACCGGATGCGGGTCGCAACGCGCCGGGCGGTCGCACCACGCAGATGCCAGGGCGCGGGGACGGGTTGGTCGAACGGGCCGCTCCCACGTATATTTCCCGGGGTGATCCCGCTGCGCGCGGTCCTCCCCGTGCTGATGTTCCTGCTCGCGACCGTGGCGCGCGGGCACGCTCAGTGCCAGCCGGACGTCATCGGCTCCTGCGGTCCCTGACGGTACGTGTGCTCGCACATGTGGATCCAACGTCTCGCCTGCACGCACACGCGACGGGACCAGCTGCGACGACGACAACGCCTGCACCGAGGGCGAGAGCTGTCAGGGCGGGATCTGCGGCGGTGGGACGGCGATTGCGGGTTGCGGGGCCTGCCAGCAGAACGACGACTGTCTCGACAGCGATCCCTGCACCGACGACATCTGCGACCTCGGCGTCTGCAAGCACAACAGCGTCGGCGACGGGAACGCGTGCGACGACGGCGACCCGTGCACGGTCGGCGATCGATGCACCGACGGCACCTGCTCTGGCCAGTCGATCACCTGCGACGACGGCGTCGGATGCACCGACGACTTCTGCGACGGCGGCGCCTGCGTGCACCAGCCGGACAGCAGCGTGTGCGTCGCACCGAACGAGTGCGCCGAGGCCGTGTGCCAGCCCGGTGTCGGCGCCGACGCCCAGGGGTGCGTGGCGACTGGCGGTATGCTCGACCAGACCTTCTGCACCGAGGACGGCGATCCGTGCACGGACGATCGCTGCGGCGGAGGAGCGTGCGTTCACACCCCGATGGCCGACCCGAGCGGATGCACGCCGCTCGTCCCGTCCTACCGCCTCGCGGTCTCGCTGCGCGCCGGCATCGATCGCCTGGTCAACTATCTGGGGCAGGTCGACGTGGGCGGCGACACGAGCGACAGCCTCGACGAGGATCTGAGCGCGGTCGCCGCGGACCTCGATGGGGCGATCCTGGTCCTCGCCGGCCGTGACGCCGGTCCCCCGCCGAGCGGCCTCTCGATCCGGCTCTCCCGCCTCACGACCAGCACGACGGCCCAGCAGCGCGGGCGGGTCGCGCTCACCTGGCTGCGCGACACTCCCGGCGTCGTCCAGAAGTTCCTGGCGGCCATCTCGCGAGGCCGCCGCCACAAGGACCTCGACACCCCCACGGCCAGCGAGCTGCGTCGCAACGGGCGCATCTTGCTCGCCGACACGAAAACGCTAAAAAGCAACGTGAAGAATCTGCAGAGGACTTTCTCGGTCTTCCAGCGCTAGCCCGGTCGCACCTGGCGGCGCCCGAAGGGGGGTTTCGTGAGCCATACTCTGCGTGCCGTCGCGTTCCTCGTCGCCCTGCTGGCTGCCTGCTCCGCCGGCGCCTCGCTGCGCGACGATCTCGCGCGCTCCTCGCAAACCGTCGGCATCCGCAGCGGCTCGGCGTTCGACGCCCTCGCGGAGGACATCGCCGTCACGAACGCGAACAACATCCCGGTCATCTCCGCGTCCGCCGGCTTCACGTACCGCTACAACCCGCAGCTCGAAGTGTTCGAGCGCAGCGCCGAGACCCTGGGGCCGATCTTCCTCGAGCGGCCGCAGACCCTCGGGCAGGGCAAGTTCAACGTCAACCTCAGCTGGCAATACGTCGAGTACAACGAGTTCGACGGCCAGAGCCTGCGCAACCTGCACGGCAACGGGCCCATCGTGCTGCGCAACGTCGACGCGTCCGGAAACCTGCTCGGCTTCGAGGCCGACAACCTGCAGTACCGGCTGGGCCTGCGGAACAACATCGTCGCGTTCAGCTTCACCTACGGCATCCTCGACAACCTCGACGTCAACCTGCTGATGCCGATCATCACCACCGCCCTCGACGTCGGCGTCACGAAGCAGCAGGTGCAGACGGCCGGTCCCGACGGCGTCTTCGCTCCGGACCGGCTGAGCCCCGTCTCCGGGTTCACCAGTGGCACCGCGTTCGGCCCGGGCGACCTGCTTCTCCGACTCAAGTACCAGCTGCCCCAGGTGGACTGGTTCCAGTCGGCCGCCGGCCTCCAGATGCGATTCCCCACCGGCCGTGCCGCCGATTTCCAGGGCACGGGCGACTTCTGGATGACGCCCGCGTTCTACGCCTCGACGCTGCTGTGGAATCGCGTCGAGCCCTTCTTGAACCTCGCGATCGACTTCGACGCGAACGACTTCAAGCAGAGCCAGGCGCGCTACGGCGCGGGCGTCGACGTCGACATCGTGTCGCAGTTCGGTTTCGTGCTCGCGTTTCTCGGGCGCAGCCAGTTCCAGGATCCCGTCAATCCCGCCTCGACCGACTTCCTCTACCTCACGCCAACGGGCGTGCGGCCCCAGCCGCTCCTCGGCCTCGACCTCGGCCGCAAGGACTTCTTCGACTTCTCCTTCGGCTTCCGCGCCGTGGTCTGGCGTAGCGTGATGCTCTTCGCCAACGGCATCTACGCGCTGAACAGCCAGGGTCTGCGCAACGACACCGTGATCCCGACGGTGGGGGTCGAGGGCACCTTCTAGGCCGTCGTCCCCGATGTACCGGGCGTTCTTCGGCCTGGGCGAGGCGCCCTTCCGCATCACGCCCGATCCGCGCTTCCTGCACCACGACCCGGTGGTGACGGCGGCGCTGGATGCGATCACCGCGGGGATTGCCGAGCACGCCGGCCTTCTTCTCCTGGTTGGCGAGGTCGGCACCGGCAAGACCACCCTCGTCCGCCAGCTGCTCGACACCCTGCCGGAGCAGGTGCGGACCGTGCTCGTGCTCCACCCCACCGTCGAGTTCGACGAGATCCTCGACCACCTGCTGCTGGAGCTCGGCATCCCGGTCGTGGGCGGCGACCGGAGCGTGCTCCTCGCGCGGCTGGCGGAGTTCCTCCGCGAGCAAGCACGCGACGGCACCGTCGTCGTCTTCTTCGACGAGGCGCAGGCGTTGCGCGACTCGACGCTCGCGGCGTTGCCCGAGCTGCTCGACCTCGTCGTCGAGCAGGGACGTCCCGCGATCCAGCTCGTGCTCGCGGGCCAGCCCGAGCTGGACGGGCGGCTCGCGGCCCCGGCGCTCGCACGCGTGCGCGCGCGCGTCGCGGTGACCGCGCGTCTCGAGGCGCTGTCACGCGACCGGGTGGCGGCGTACATGCGCGCACGGCTCGAGCGCGCGCAGGCTCGCGACCCGGAGCTCTTCACCGCCGAGGCGATCGACCGCATCGCCGCCCGCAGCCAGGGCATCCCGCGCGTGATCAACGTGCTGTGCGAGAACGCCCTGGTCGCGGCCTTCGCGGAGGGGCAGCATCGCATCACGGCGCCGCTCATCGACGCGGTGTGGGCCGACTACGCGCCCCTCCATCAGCCGGAGGGCGCGCCGATGCCCTCCCCGCCCGCGGACGCGGGCCGTGCAGCCGAGGAGGCGGCCGACGCGGCGGCGCCCCGGGCTCGGCGGCGGCGCCTCGCGCTCGCCGCCGCCGCCGTCCTCCTGCTGGCTCTCGTGCCGCTGCTGGCGACGCGGCCCTGGCAGCGACCGGCGCCGCCGCCTCGTGCCCAGGTGGCGGAGGCGCCGCCTCCCGTCGAGATACCTCCGACTCCCGGGACGATCGCGCCGTCGGCAGACGCAGGCACGCACACCGGCGACACGATCGCGCTGGAGCCGGTGCCGGAGGCAACGCCCCCGCGCCGCGCTCCTCCCCCCTCCACGCTCGAAGCCGTCGACGTGGTCGATCGGTTCTGGCGCGCCTACCAGGCACGGGATCCCGACGCGGTGCGCGCGCTGTTCGCGCCCGACGCCATTCCCGCGGGCAAGATCCTCGACGTCGACCCGACGGGCGGCGGCGCGCTGGTGCAGCCGGCCGACCGGCTCGAGGCGAAGCCGGTCGGCGATCGCGTGACCGTGCGCGTGCCCTTCCTCCTGAGCACGCACGACGACCACGGTCGGGCCGTCCGCCGCCAGGGCGTGGCGACCTGGGAGATCGCGATGCGCGACGGCAACCCGCGCATCGTCGGGCTCGCGAGCGAGGCCGGGCCCGTCCCGCGGCGCTAGTCAGCGCGCGGCGGCGGGAACGGCGGCGGGCGCGATGGTCATCGGAACGAGGGTCGCGTGGCGGTTCCGCTTGAGCTCTTCCAGCTGCGCGCGCGCGGACGTCACGGCTTCGGCGTCACGGATGACGCCCAGCCGGCGCTCGAGCTCGGGATCGGCGCCCTCGCGGACCAGCGCCACCTCGGCGACCAGCCGGTTCACGTGCTCGCGCACGGTCTCGAGGGCCTGGATGTCCGCCTCGGGCGAGAGGCCGCTCAGCGTCTCGTGCAGCCTGAGCCGCGCCTTGGCGTTCGCCAGGCGTGCGAGCATGCGGACGCGCTCCTCGCGCAGCCGCACGATCTCGTCCTGGAACGACACCAGGTTCCGCTTCGCGGCGTCGGCCTCGGCGGTGAGCTCGGTCAGGTCGGCGGTGAGACGCTCCACGTCCTTCCCCAGGGTCTCGCGACGCGAGATGAGGGCCAGCGCGGAGGGATCGTCGTCGCGATCGATGGCCAGGTCGAGCTGCTGACGCACGCGCCCGAGATCACCCGAGCGCTCGTGCAGCTCGCGCTCGAGCTTGCCGCGCAGGTAGATCACCCCGGCCGCCGCCTCGCGCAGCTTCGCGTACTGCACGACGCGCTCGCGGATGGCGGACTCGTAGACCGCGCCGGGATTCGATGTCTCGCGGGTCGCCGATCCAGCGCGAGGCGAGACCGCGGACGAGGTTCGTGAGCCGGGAGAAGAGTCGCATCGTGAGTCCTCCGCGCGGGCTCAGCGACCGGCGTCGTCCGCCGTGATGCCGAGCTCGCGCATCTTCTGCTGGAAGTTCTGGCGGTACATCCCGACGTCCTCGGCGGCCTTCGTGATGTTGCCGGCGTGACGGCGCAGCGCCTGGAGGAGGAAGTCGCGCTCGAACGCCTCGACCACGCGCTCCTTGGCCTCCCGGAACGGCAGGCCGTTCGGCGACGCCGCCGCGGCCGGGGCCGCGCCGTCGACCGGCGCCGCCTGCCCGAAGAGATCGGCCGGCGTGATCTCCGGGCCCGGCGACAGCAGCAGCGCCTGCTCGACCGCCGACTTGAGCTCGCGCACGTTGCCGTTCCACTCGTGCGCGACGCAGGCGCGCAGCGCGTCGCCCGTGAGCGGCTTCACCTCGCGGCGGAAGCGCGCCGCGGCGTCCTTGAGGAAGTGGTCGATCAGCGGCGGGATGTCCTCCCGGCGCTCGGCCAGCGGAGGGATCACCAGCTCGATCACGCGCAGCCGGTAGTACAGATCCTCCCGGAAGCGGCCGGCGCGCACCGCCGCTTCCAGGTCCTGGTTGGTGGCGGCCAGCACGCGGACGTCCACCCGGATCGCCTGGTTGCCGCCCACGCGCTCGAACTCCTTCTCCTGCAGCGCGCGCAGCAGCTTCGCCTGCGTCTCGAGCGGCATGTCGCCGCACTCGTCGAGCAGCAGCGTGCCGCCGTCGGCTGCCTCGAACTTGCCCTCGCGGCGCGCGATGGCGCCGGTGAACGACCCCCGCTCGTGCCCGAACAGCTCGCTCTCCACCAGCTCGCGGCTGAGCGCCGCGCAGTTGGTCTTCACCAGTGGCTTCGAGCGCCGCGGGCTCCGGACATGCAACGCATTGGCCACCAGCTCCTTGCCGGTACCGCTGGCGCCGCGGATCAGCACCGTCACGTCGGTGTCGGCGATGCGATCGATGGTCTCGAACAGCCGGTGCATGGCCGGGCTGGTCCCGATGATGCGCTCGAACCCGTACGCCTCGCGCATCTGCTCGAGCAGCCGGCGATGGTCGCGGCGGAGCAGCACGCCTTCCATCACGCGCCGCACGATGACGCGCAGCTCGTCGTTGTCGAAGGGCTTGGGCACGTAGTCCGCCGCGCCCAGCTTCATCGCCTGCACCGCGGCCTTCTCCGAGCCGTGCGCGGTGATCATGATGACGGCGAGGTCGGCATCGAACGCGCGGGCGCGCTCGAGGACCTGCATGCCGCTCACCTCGTCCATGCTGAGATCGGTGATGATCAGATGGAAGCTGCCGGTCTCGATCCGGCGCAGCGCCTCTTCCCCGCTGGACGCGGTCTCGACCTGGTAGCCCTCCTTCGAGAGCAGGCCGCGCAGCGCGATCAGCAGCGCTTTCTCGTCGTCGACGATCAGGATGCGTCCGGACATCACGGTCACCTATCGGCTCACTGGGGCATCGGCAGGGTGACGACGAACTCGGTGCCGCGTCCCACCTCGCTGGCGACGTCCATCGTCCCGGCGTGCGCCTCGACGATCTTCCGCGAGATCGCCATGCCGAGCCCCGTCCCCTTCTCCTTGGTGGTGAAGAAGGGATTGAAGATGCGCTCGAGCTTGTCCGGCGGGATGCCGCAGCCGTTGTCGCGCACGCGCACCGTCGCGTTGCTGCCGCCGTTCTCGATGAAGAGCTCGACGCGGCGGTTCTCGGGCACCCCGTCGAAGGCGTCGATGGCGTTGTCGAGCACGTTGGCGAACACCTGCTTCAGCTTCTCGCCGTCGGCGACGATCGTCGGGCCGGTGATGTAGTTGCGCACCGGGGCGATCCTGGCGGCGGCGAGCTTACCGCGCAGCTGCGTGAGCGCCGCGTCGACCACGGTGGCGAGGTTGGTCGGCGCCATCGCGTAGTCCTCCTCCTTGGCGAACTTGAGGAGGTGCGCGATCCGGCGCTCCACGCGATCGAGCTCGTCCAGCGCCACCTTGGCGTACTCGACGTTCTCGACCGAGTGCGGATCCTCGCCCATCTGCTGCACCAGGCTCTTCGCCGCCGCGATGGGATTGCGGATCTCGTGCGCGATGGTCGACGAGAGCTCGTCGAGGCTCGCCTGCTTCTCGGTCTGCATGACCGCCTTCTCGCGCACGAGCTCGCGCTCCACCACCGGATCGAAGTACCGCGCCTTCAGGGCGCGCGAGCCGAACACGCCCATCCAGTGCGAGCCCAACCCGAAGCCCCAGCCGATCGCCGGCCAGAGGAACCACGGGTACCAGGTGGTCATGAGGTTGATCAGCGCCAGCAGCGCGATCACCCCGAGGTACGAGGTCAGGTGGACGTAGAAGCCCATCTCCGCCGCCGCCCGCGAGCGCGCCCGCTGCAGCAGCTGCTCCTCCTCGCTGCGCGGCGGCTCGGGCCCCACCGCCCAGGACGCGCGTGGCCCGCAGTGGCGCCCCGCCCTGCGCTCGCTGCGCCGTCGATCCCGCTCGACGTGGCGCTCCATCCGCTTCGCCCACTGGCGATGCCACTCGGCGTGGTGGTCGCCGTAGCGCTGCGCCTGCTCCGCCCACTTGCGATTCCAGTCCGCCCAGTGGCGCCGCCAGTCGACGAGCCAGTCCAGCTCGTGGTGATCGCGCTCGCCCATCGACTCGCGACGAGCTCGGCGCATCTGCTTTCTCAAGTGGCAGAAGAACATGAACGCAAGGACGAATCCGAAGAAGGCCATTCGCCTGTCCCTCGTTCCTCGAGAGCAACCCCCGTGCCGTCGCCGTCGGCCCGCGTTCCCCGCGCCGCGGCGGCGTCCGGTGCAGCGTTCGTACTGCAGCCGACGGCTCGAGCGCAACCGCCCGGCTGCGGCGTGCCATCTCGCCCGCCGGCCACGCGCGCCTGTGCGGCGGATGTCAGGGTCAGTTGCGCCCGGGCGCGCGACCCGTCAGGCGCACAGCGGGTTCTTCGGAACCCCCTTGCACGGGTTCCGCATCGTCGGCTGCGGCGGCGGCACCGGCTGCGGGACGGACACACGTGCCTGCGACTCGGCTTGCTTCTGGAGGATGAAGCCGAGCGCGTCGCCGCCCGGGTTCGGCGTCGTCGAGTTCTTGCACGACCAGGTGTCCTGGATGTTCGGCGGGGAGGAGGTCGTGAGGCTGTTCCCGGAGACGCAGTTGTTCACCGACTGCTGGGCGCCGAAGATCCCTCCCGCCAGCGTGATGTCGGTCGAGCTCGGATCGCCGGGAGTGCCGTTGCCCTCGAACGTGTTCCCGGAGATGCGGTTGCCGGACAGCTGGAAGAACACCGTGGACGGCGTGGGCGGAAACGGGTCCGGGTTCTCGAGGCCGAGCAGCCCGACGCTCGGGTTGTTCCGGATCGTGTTGTTCTTCACCAGGTCGGCGTACGTGCCGATGAGGATGATGCCGTTGCCCCACGGAATCGACGCCGTCGTCGAGTTCGCGGGCGTCGTCAGGTTGCCGTTGTTCTCGATCACGTTCTTCCGGATGATCGTGCACCGCTTGACGCGCGTGCCGAGGAACGCCGGGGTCGACGAGTCGTTGAGGCCGGCGTTGCAGGCGCCGTCCTGCGGCGGCGGCTGATCGTCGTTGTTGAGCGAGTTCGGACCGATGCCGGACGAGTTGTTCCGGAAGGTCGATTTCTCGATGACGATGTGGCCTCCGGAGTTCGTGCCCGAGTAGCCGAGGGCGTTGTTCTCGATCAGCGCGTTGCGGATCTTCGCCTTACAATCGCGGCACGCCCCCAGGTAGATGCCGGAGTCGTTGAAGCCGGAGGCGTAGATGTTGTCCCAGAATCCGCTGACCGCGTTCGACGTGAAGATGCCGTAGCCCGCGAGCAGCCCGTCGGAATACGTGGTCAGGTAGCGACCGTACCAGCCCTGCAGTCCGATCTGGCCGGAGCCGTCGCCTCCGTTCCACCAGATCTCGTTCCCGTCTTCACCGTCCAGCGTCGCGCGGTCGAAGTTGCGGACGGTGAGGTTCTCGATCCAGACCCCGTCGGCCTTCCACACCTCGATGCCGTTGCCGGCCTGGTGCTGGCCATCCACGATGACGCCGTTGCGGTCCATGCCGCGGATGTGGAGGTTTGGCGTCGTGACGTAGACGGGCTCGGGATAGACGCCCACGTCGATCAGCACCCAGTCTCCGGGCGCGGCCGCGTTCACGGCCGCCTGGATCGTGGTGAAGTGGGCGTACGGCACGGCGGCCTTCGTCACCACCTGCACGGCCGCGTGTGCCGGAGCCGCGACAGCCACGAGCAGGGGAACCGCAACCGCCGCGGCGATCGCGAAGGCGAGCCTCCGGAACTGCGTTCCGTACATGACGAGTCCTCCTCCGTCTGCTCGCTCGTCTCACACCCCGGCTTCGAGCGTCAAGCGGACTCGCTGCCTGCGCTATCGCCCCCGCGGCAGGTGCAGGACGCGCTCGGCGATGATGTTGCGCTGGACCTCGGAGGTGCCCGCCGCGATGGTGCGGCCGCGCGAGTAGAGGAAGAGGTGGGGCCAGCGCCCATCGTCGACGGCGTGGGGTGATCCCGCCAGGAGCTGCGCGTGCGGACCGAGGAGGGCCAGCGACGTCTCCAGCTGGCGCTGATACATCTCGCTCCAGAAGAGCTTCTCGATGGAGCCTTCCGGGCCGGGGACCTCGCCCCGGAGTGCGCGCGTCAGGTTGCGATACGCCGTGTAGCGCATCGCGTGGGCGTCGACCACGGCGGAGGCAAGGGCCTGGCGCGCGAGCGGCTCGCGCGACGTGCCGCGCGACCGCGCCGTCTCGAGCATCTCGTCGAGCGCCACGGCGGACTGGAGCTGGCGGCTGAAGGTCAGCGTCTGGCGCTCGTGCATCAGGCACGTGATGGCGATGTCCCAGCCGGCGTCGACGGCACCGATCACGTTCCCGCGCGGGACGCGCACGTCGTCGAAGAAGACCTCGTTGAAGTCCTCGTCGCCGCTCAGCTGTCGGAGGGGCCGGACGGTGACCCCAGGGCTGTGCATGTCGATCAGGAGAAAGGTGATGCCGCGATGCTTCGGCGCGTCCGGATCGGTGCGGACGAGCGCCATGCACCAGTCGGCGTAGCGCGCGAAGCTGGTCCACACCTTCTGCCCGCTGACGACGAAGTGGTCGCCGTCGAGGACGGCGCGCGTCCGCAGCGCGGCGAGGTCGGAGCCGGCACCGGGCTCCGAGAAGCCCTGGCACCAGATCTCGTCGGCGGCGAGGATCGCCTGGAGGTGGCCGCGCTTCTGCGCCTCGGTGCCGTGCGCGATCAGCACCGGACCGCCCATGGTCAACCCGGCGAGGTTGATCGGCAGCGGCGCCTTCGCGCGCGCCATCTCCTCCTGGAAGATGATCTGCTGGATGAGCGACGCGCCGCGCCCGCCGTACTCCGCGGGCCACGCGATGCCGGACCAGCCCGCTTCCCACAGCCGCCGCTGCCAGGCCTTGCCGTACGCCACCCATTCGTCCAGCCGCTCGGGCTCCGGGCCCGGCGGGTTCGCCGACAGCCACGCGCGCAGCTCCGCGCGAAAGCGCTCCTCGTCGGGGCTGTACGACAGGTTCACTGCGGGAAGTATCCGGGCAGCTGATCCTGCCAGAACCAGGCGTCCGGCGGCGATTCCTCCTCGGACTCCACGGTGCGGAGCGACTTCACGTCGGCGCTGTTGCTCTTCACGTTGTCGCGCGCCTGCGCGAGCTCGTCGTAGCGCCGGTACGCCTTCTCGCCGCCCATGTACACGCAGCCGCACCCGTCCGGGTCCGCGAACCAGTAGTAGCGCTTGCCGTTGCGCGTGCCCTCGGTGAGCTTCCGCTTCGGCAGGCTCTTCACGAGCTCCTGCTTCTGCGGCGTGTCGGGAACGACCATGTGGAATCCCGACGACGTCAGCTCCGTCTCCACCGTGCGGGCGCGCGGGCTGTGGACGGCGCTGGAGCAGCCGCCGAGCGCGAGCGCGACGAGCAGGATCACCTGGCGCGGCATGCGCGTGTTGAATCGGTCTCGTGACGGGCTGTCAAGCGGTTCGCGTACACCGATCCGCGCGCGACACCGGCCCGTCTTGAACGGCCGGCGAGAACGTTCTACGGCTACCAGCCTTCGCGGGGAAAAGGAGGTCTGGTGATGACCGGAATCGGCGTGCGTGTGGTGGCGATTCTCGCTTGCCTCGGCGCATCGGGTTGCGCGACCTACAACCCGGCGACGGGACAGTACCAGACCGATCCGGTGGCCACCTCGGCCCTCGTCGGTGGTATCGGCCTCGCCAGCGGCGTGGCCCTGGGAGCCGCGCTCTCGGACCACGACGACTGCTGCTGGGGCGGCGGGTACAACAACAACGTCTACGTCCACAACAACTACAACCGCACCGTCAACTACAACAACAACGTCAACTACAACAAGAACGCGAACTACGACCGGAACAACTACAACCGGAACGTCAATCGCGGGAACGCGGGCGGCTGGAACCGCGGCGGCGGCCGTCGCAGGCGCTGAGCGAGCGCGGGAGGACGCCGTCATGACATCGTCGATCCGGACCCGATGCGCCGTGGTGATGGTCGCGCTGGCCGCCTGCTTCACGGCACCCCTGCATGCCGCCCAGAAGCGAGCGCCCCGCATACTCGTCTCCCAGCTCGATCCCGCGTGGGAGCGGCTGAAGCGGAGCAACGACAAGTTCCTGACCGAGGACCAGCAGACCCTGCTGCACGACCTCGCCTTCGCTGCCGCCGCCGCGGGGGGCTGTCCGGGGTTCGCCCTCGATCAGGACAAGTACAAGCAAGGCTTCGAGGCGCTCAAGAGCGACGAGTACATGAAGCTCCCGGCCGACGAGAAGCGAAAGCGCGAGTATCACCTCATGATGAACTACGGGGCAGCGGTCGCGCTCTACACTGCCGAGGGGCTGCTGCACCCGAAGGAAGGGTGCAGGTTCGCCGAGACCAAGCGTGACCAGGGACCGGGGCGATTCTGGGTAGAGCCGTCGAGCACGGAGCCGGCGCCGAAGCGCGGCGCCGGTCGCTGAGCGTCGCGGGCGATCAGATCAACTTCAATTGCTCGCCCGCCGTCGGTGGTCGCCGGAAGGCGGCGGCGTCGAGGGGCGGGAGCGGGCGGTCGAGGCCGTGCTTTCTGGCCGCGGAGTCGAAGAGCGCGGCGATCTGCGCGGCGTACTCGCCCTGGCCCCGCTGGCGTCGCCCGAAGGCCGTGTCGCTCATGCGCCCGCCGCGCGTGTCCTGGATGCGGTGAAGAACGCGCTGCTTGCGGTCGGGGAAGTGCTCGTCGAGCCAACGCATGAACAGCTCGTCGATCGGCTTCGCGAGCCGTACCAGCACCCACGCGGCGCTGGACGCCCCGGCCGCTGCCGCGGCGGCGAGGATGCGGGGAATCTCGGAGTCGTTGAGACCGGGGATGACGGGACCGATCAGCACCGCGACCGGCACGTTCGCCGCGGCCAGGCCCGCGACGGCCTCGAGCCGCTTCGCCGGGTGCGCGGCGCGTGGCTCCATCCGCCGTGCGAGGTCGGCATCGAGCGTGGTGATCGAGCAGCAGACGTGCGCCGCCCCGTACGCGGCAAGCTGACCGAGGACATCGGCGTCGCGCAGGACCAGCGACGACTTCGTGATCACACCCACGGGATTGCGGAACTCGGCGAAGACCTCGAGGCAGCGCCGCGTGATGCCGAGCCGTCGCTCGACGGGCTGGTAGCAGTCGGTGTTGCCGGACAGCGCCACCACCTGCGGCTCCCAGCGCGGTGACGACAGCGCCGTCCGCAGCAATGCCGGGGCATCCTCCTTCACCATGATGCGGCGCTCGAAGTCGAGCCCCGCGCTGAAGCCGAGATACTCGTGAGACGGGCGCGCATAGCAGTTGTGCGTGGCCAGGCCGGCGGCGAAGAACGTGCGCGTCGACGTCTGGATGTCCACCACGTCGATCGCGGGTCCCGGCTCCACCGCCACGACCGGATCGGGATCCGAGCAGAGCTCCCGACCGAACAGCGCCTGGACCTTGCGTGCGATCGTCGGCCGGCACACCGCGAAGAAGCGCATCCGATCGGTGCATCGGCCGGCCAGGCGAAGCGTGCCGGTCTTCCAGGTGCGCGGCTCGAGCGTGAAGTCGAAGCCCAGGGATCCCGCGTACGACCGGACCCGCTCCAGAACCGCCGTCTCGTTCTGCGAGATGCGCAGCGAGCTGCCGTTGTGCCCCTCGGCGTCGAAGAAGCCGGCGAGGAACCCCCGGCGATAGCTGCGCGTCTCCCGGTCGGCGGTGACCAGCCCGTGGACGACCGCCAGCTTCGGTGACGAGCGGATCTCGACCTTGCGCATCGGGCGACGGCCGCTGGACGCCTCGCGGAAGGGAAGGATCTCCGCGCCGACGGCGAAACACCTGAGGTACTCGACCGTCCGCGCGAGCGGCTCGTCGTCGGCGAGCGCGACCTGCCAGTATGCGGACGGGACGCCGAGCCTGTCGCCCCGCCAGCCCGGCTGGAACCGGTACGTGCCGTCTCCGAGCGAGAGACCCGCGAGGTAGCCGACACGATAGTCGTCGTCGAGGGGTTCCTCGGCGACCACCGGCACGCGGCACAGCCGTCGGCCGGGCGGGAGCCGGTCGGTCCGCGACCAGCGTCCGGACCAGGCCTGCAGCCAACGATGGTCTTCCGTGGTCACGAGCTGGCCGCCCTCGGTCACCAGTCGGACCGTCGGCCGCCGCGACCAGCGAACGGCCTCGACGACGGCGAGGCGCAACCTGCGCGTACTCCCGGTGCGCGGGAACTCGTCGAAGCCCGCGATCACGTCGCCGACGCGGGTCTCGCCGATCGGCCGCCAGCCCATGTCGGCATGGAGCACCGGCGTCCCGGGCTCGAGACAGTAGACGCAGCCGTGCTCGCAGCCGCGGTAGGGATTCAGGCTGAAGCGGAACCCGACGTCCGGGCTGTCGTTCTCCGCCAGCACGCTGCGGCTGGCGTCGCGGTAGTACTGGGTGGGGACGTCGCCGGCGTCCCCCTCGTCGGGCTCGAGGTGCAGCGACTCGTAGCGGTTGGGCGGGTTCGTGCTCGCGCCCCGAGCGCGCAGCGGCGGATCCGGCATTTCGCCTTATCTTCGCCCATCTGTGGCGACCTGACAAGGCCCCGGCGGCCGCGTCTCAGGGGGATTTCAGGACGCGCAGCGGGTACGTCGGCTCGAAGTTGCGCTCGACCCACTCGGGCGTCTCGGTGGGCTCGACGTACCAGTCGGTCGGGCACATCGTGAGGATCTCGACGAAGGAGAAGCCGCGCCCGTCGAGCTGCGCGGCGAAGGCGTCGCGCAGGCACTGCTTCGTCCACTTGATCGCGGCCGGCGTGTGCATCGAGCCGCGCGCGACGTAGACGGCGCCGTCGATCTGCGCGAGCAGGTCGGCGATCTTGATCGGCCAGCCGTGCAGCTCGGGCACGCGACCCGTCGCCATGGTCGTCTTCGTGCGCTGCCCGAGCACGCTCGTCGCGGTCATGTGACCGCCGGTCTCGCCGAAGACGCCGTTGTTGAGCAGCACGGCCGTGAAGCGCTCGCCGCGCGCCGCACAGTGGATGATCTCCTGCAGCCCCTCGTTCACCATGTCGCCGTCGCCCTGGAGCGTGAAGACGAAGCGATCCGGCAGGACGCGCTTCGCGCCCGTGGCGACGGACGGCGCGCGGCCGTGCAGCGCCTGCAGGACATCGACGTCGATGATCCCCGGGAAGGCCGTGTAGCAGCCGATGCCGCAGACGCAGATGGTGCGATCGCGCACGCCGAGCTCCTCGACCAGCTCGAGGATGACGCGCATGGCGAGCGGCTCGCCGCAGCCGGGGCACAGCGAGTGCTCGGTGGAGAGCAGCAGGTCGGACTTCGCGGAGACCTTCCTGAGCGGCGGGGTGGTCGTCACGACGTCCTCAGGCGGCGGCCTTGCCGGCGTATGCCGCGGTGATGCGACCGACGATGTTGGCCGCCTCGAGCATCGGGCCGACGCCGAATCCCGAGTGGTCGTGGCTGATGCCGCCGATGGCCAGCACCGGCGCGCGCCCGAGGACCGCCAGGCGGACGTCGTCGATCATCTGGCCGGCGTTCTGCTCGAAGACCGCGACCGCGCGCACGTGGCTCGCGGCGTCGGTGACGACCTGGGCGGGGAACGGCCACAGGGTGATCGGTCGGATCCATCCCACCTTCATCCCCTGCGCGCGGCACTGCCGGACGGCGTACTTGACGAAGCGCGCCGGCGATCCGAAGGCGACGATCGCGAGCTCGGCGTCGTCGAGGAATCCCGTCTCGCAGCGCTGCTCGGCGGCCGCCATGCGGGGATACTTCTCGCCCATGACCGCGAAGTGCGATCCATGGCTCAGGTTGAGCTTCTCCGGCGAGCCGAGCGGCGTCACGTTCTGTCCGCGCCGGCCCGCGGCGCCGGTGGCGGCCCACGTCTTCGGCGCCAGGTCGCTCTCGTCGCGCGGCTGGAAGGACACGGCCTCGGAGGTGTGGGCGAGCACGAAGTCGCCGAGGAGATCGACCGGCGTGCGCCACTTGTCGCCGAGATAGAACCCCAGGCCGACGAGATCGACGGCCTCCTGCACCGTGTGCGGCGCCAGCACCAGGTGGCGGTAGTCGCCGTGGCCGCCGCCGCGCGTCGCCTGATAGTAGTCGCTCTGCCCGCGCATCATGTTGACCACCAGGCAGGGGATCTGGGCGTTCGACAGCTCCGCGAGCGACTCCTGCATGAGGCTGATGCCCTGCCCCGTGGACGCGATCATGGCGCGCACGCCGCAGCCCGCTGCGCCCCACACCATGTTGATCGCCTCGATCTCGCTCTCGGCGTTCACGCACACGCCACCGACCTGCGGCTGCCGGAACGACATGTACTCGAGGATCTCGGTGGACGGCGTGATCGGATAGCCGGCGTAGAAGCGGCAGCCCGCCTGGATCGCCGCCTCGGCGATGGCGTGGCTGCCTTCCATGAGGACGCGCCGCTCGCTCATGATGCCGCCGCCTCCTCCTCCGCGCCGCGGTAGACCTCGAAGCAGAAGTCGGGACAGATGCGGAAGCAGAGCTCGCAGCCGGTACAGCCGTCGAGCAGGAGCGGGTAGCGGTAGCCCATGTGGTTCACCTCGTGCTCGGTCATCACGAGCACGCGGGGCGGGCACACGTCGACGCAGAGCACGCAACCCTTGCAGCGCTCGACGTCGATGGTGACCGTGGCGGGCTGCCGTGCCATGCCTGTTCTGCGTAACACGAGGCGCGCGGCGCGTACAAACCGGGTTTCGTCGTGCCGCGGGCTATCCGCGCGCGGTCACGCCCACGCGCCGCCCGCGAGCGCCGTATCGCTGGTCGCGACCCACGCCGCGCCGCGCTCCAGGCACGCGCGATTCGCCGCCACGTGCTTCTGACGGTGCGGCGGCAAGACCGCGGCGAGCGCGTCGACGAGGGATCCCAGCTCGACCACGCGGGTGGTCGCGGCCAGCGCGCCGAGCCCGATCATGCTCGCGCCGAGCGGCTGCCCCATCTCCTTGGCGAGATCGGTGGCGGGTACCGCGACGTCGCGCACGCCGTCCCACGCCGGTGCCTGGAGGACCATCGTGGCGTTGCGAACGAGCACGCCGCCCGGGCGCACCTTCGGGGCGAGCTTCGGGAGACCTTCCGGGTGCATCGCGAGCACGCTCCAGATCTCCGGCACGATGGGCGGCGACAGGATCTCGTCGTCGGCGAGCACCACCGTCGACTCGCTGGAGCCGCCGCGGATCATGCCCATGAAGATGCCGAACATCATCACCTGGCGGCCTTCGCGGATGGCGGCCTCGGCGAGGAGCTTGGCGACGAGCTGGATACCCTGGCCGCCGATTCCGGTCATGCCGATCGCGCGCTCCATCGTGACGTGCCGGCGCTACCACGCAGGCCGGCGGCCCGGCAAACGGTTGACAGCGCCGCGGGAGAGCTGCTCCGCTCGGGCATGTCCGCCGGCGACGCGTCAGACCACCTCGCGCACAACCGTACGGTCTGGAGCTCCTGGGCGCCCGACTACGTCGCCCCGGGACGACGCGACTGGTCCCGCCGCGAGGCCGTCTGGGGTATCTGGTCGGTGCCCGATTCCACGCTCGGCGTCTTGCCCGACGTCGCCGGCGCGGACGTGGTGGAGCTCGGCTGCGGGACCGCGTACGTCTCCGCCTGGCTGGCCCGCGCAGGCGCGCGGCCCGTCGCACTCGATCCGACGGCGGCACAGCTCGCCACGGCCCGGGACCTGCAGCGCGAGTTCGGCCTTCGCTTTCCCCTGCTGCTGGCGACCGCCGAAGCAGTGCCGCTCGCCGCCGAGCGCTTCGACCTCGCGATCTCGGAATACGGCGCGTGCCTGTGGGCCGACCCGTCGCGGTGGGTGCCCGAGGCCGCGCGGCTGCTCCGTCCGGGCGGTCAGCTGATCTTCCTCACCAATGCGGCGCTCCTGACGCTCTGCATGCCGGACGAGGGCGCCGCGTCCGATCGCCTCCAGCGCGACGCCTTCGGCGTCTACCGCGTGACCTGGTCGGACGCCCCGGGGGTGGAGTTCCACCTCTCGCACGGCGACTGGCTTCGCCTGCTGCGCGCCAACGGGTTCGAGCTCGAGGATCTGATCGAGGTCCGGCCGCCCGCCGACGCCACCACGCGCTTCCCCCACGTCTCGCTCGAATGGGCGCGGCGCTGGCCCTGCGAGGAGATATGGAAGGCGCGCAAGCGCGCCTGACCGATCGATCACTCGCGCTCGCGGAACCACCACCCCGGGCGTCTGCCAGCAGAAGTTGGCGCTGTGCCGGATCCGAGGCAGCCGTGTATCCGTTCCCGGACGCTCGGGGCCGGATCGCCAGCACCGGCGGGATGGCACTCTCGTTGCTTAACCTTCCTGGTTGCTAGCACGTTTGTCCGTCAATGTGTCGGGGAGGCACACCATGACCGTCTTGGCGAGGAGCAAGCTGCCGGAGCTGGACGCGGGATACCTGCTCGCCCACGTGGCGGGAGCGGGCGAGCGTGAGCGCTCGCAGCGCGCGCAGTGGCTCCGGACGGCGCTCCTGCTGGCCGGCATCGTCGTGTCGGGAGCCGGTCTCGTGCTGGGACTCTCGGTCGTCTGGACGCAGCTCGCCCGGGCGCTGCCGCTCACCGGACTCCTGCAGCACCGGCGAACCTGGCGGGCGCTGCTGGCGATCGGCGCGGGACTCGTCCTGATCCTCGGACCACGCACGCGGCGACCCGCAGACTGAGCGGCGCAGGACGTCTGGCGTCCGCTTGACGTCGCGTTGGCACCGGGGCATTCCTCGCGCGACGACGAGTCCGCCGCGCGGTGCGGCAGGGACCGGGTGGGACCGACGAGACCGACCCTGGCAATCGATGGCGGCGCTCCCGTCCGCCCGGCCGACCGGCCCTGGTCGGCGTGGCCGCGCTACACCGACGCCGCCCGCCGCGAGGTCGATGCGGTCCTGGCGAGCGGTCGCTGGGCGATCAGCGGTCCCTGGACCGGCGAGCCGTGCCGCGAGCGACGCTTCGCGGAGCAGTTCGCGGCATTCCACGGGGCGAAGCACTGCATACCGACCGCGAACGGCAGCGGCGCCCTCCTCATCGCGCTCGAGGCGCTCGACATCGGCCCCGGCGACGAGGTCATCGTACCCGGGCTGACGTGGGTGGCCAATGCGTCCGCGGTCCTGCGCGCGAACGCCGTCCCCGTCCTGGTCGACATCGATCCCGAGACGTTGTGCCTGTCGGTGGAGGCGACGCGGCGCGCGCTGTCGCCCCGTACGCGGGCCATCTGCGTGGTGCACCTCTACTCCTCGATGGCCGACATGGACGGGCTCCGCACGGTTGCCGCGGCGGCCGGGGTCCCGCTCGTCGAGGACTGCGCGCAGGCTCACGGCGCGGCCTGGCGCGGCGTCCGGGCGGGCACGCTCGGCACGGTCGGCGTCTTCAGCATGCAGCAGACGAAGGTGCTGACGGGCGGGGAAGGCGGCGCGGTGATCACCGACAGCGCGGACCTCGCGCGCCGTCTCGAGCAGCTGCGTGCCGACGGGCGCATGTTCTGTCGCACGCCTCCCCGCATCGGAGAGCTCGAGCTGGTCGAGGTCGGCGAGGTGACGGGTGCGAACCTGGCCATGTCGGAGGTCCAGGCGGCGCTTCTGCTCGACGGACTCGCCCGGCTGGAGAGCGAGAACAGCGTGCGAGCGCGGAACGCGGGACGGCTCGACGCCGGGCTCGCGGAGCTGCCCGGTCTGGCGCCGGTGCGGAGTCTTCCGGGTCAGACGCGAGCGGTCGTACTGCCACTACGTCGTGCGGGTCGACTGCCGCCGATTCGGCTGGCGCGACGTCGATCCGCTCGCCAGGATGCTGAGCGCCGAGCTGCACTTTCCGGCCGAGCGAATCTATCGGCCGCTCAACCATCATCCGCTGTACCGGCCGGCCACGCGGCGCGGCACCGACCTCTCCGCCGCGTATCGCGCCGCGGTCGATCCGGCCCGCTTCCATCTTCCCGAATGCGAACGCGCACACGACGAGGTACTCTCGTTTCATCACCGCCTGCTGCTGGGTGACGATCGCGACATGGACGACGTCATCGGCGCATTCCGGAAGGTGTGGGATCACCTGTCGTAGCCGGCGATGCGGTACGCGACCGTCCTGCTCCTGATCGCCGGCTCGGCGCTGCTCGGGTTCACCCTGTCGCACGCCGACCTGGGAGCGGCATGGAGCCGGCTGCACGACGTCGGCTGGTGGGGCATCGCGGCGCTGGGCGGGCTGCTCCTCGTGGCCTCGCTCACGCAGGCCGGGATGCTCGTCGAGACGGTTCCGGCCACGCGTGCGATCCCGCATCGGCTCTACGCATTCTGGAAGATCTGGATGGTCGGCGAGGCCTTCAACACGGTGACCCCGCTCGGCTCGTTCGGCGGCGAGCCCGTCAAGGCCGGGTTGCTGAAAAAGCACCACGGCGTTGGATTGCGCGAGGCAACCGCCGCACTCGTGCTGGCACAGACGATCAACATCATGGCCCTGGTGCTGTTCCTCATCACGGGGTTCGGCCTGATGCTCAGGAGCGAGGTCATCCCGTCCGCGTACCGCGTGACCGTCGGGTCAGCACTCGCCGGCTTCACCGGTTGCGTCCTCCTCCTGTTCCTGACGCAGCGCCACGGGATGGTGTCGCGGGTGGCCCGGAGCTTCGCGGGGGCCCGGCTCGGCGGCCGGGCAGAGAGCCTGGTCGTGCTGATCAATGACGTCGAGCACCGCCTGATCGCCTTCTACACGGGCCAGCGCCAGCGCTTCGCCCTCGCTGCGGGACTCGCCTTCGGCTACTGGGCCTGCGGCATGCTGCGCACGTACACCACCATGGCGTGTCTCGGTCGGCCGATCGCGTGGCGGGACGCCTGGATGATCGAAGCGGGACTGCTGCTCGTGCGCTCGGTGCTCTTCCTGGTGCCCGGGAACCTCGGGACGCAGGAGGCGGCGCTCGTGGTGACCTGCCGTGCCGTCACGGGCTCGAGCACTCTCGGCCTGGCGATGGCGCTCGTCCGCCGAGCTCTCGAGCTCGCCTGGGTGGGCGTCGGGTTACTCGTGGGCTGGACGTTCTCCTGGGCCCCCGCGGCCGTCGGCGATCCCGCGCAGCCCTCCACGTCCGACCTCCCGGGCTGAGCCGCAGGCGAGCGCGTTCCCGGAGAAGCGGCGGCGCCGCGAGAGCAGTTGCAACGTCGCGGGAACGCCCTGTATATCCGTTGTAGCTACATGAGGAGCCCGACCGATGCGTAGACGCGTGCAGCGATGGGGCAACAGCCTCGCGGTCCGAATTCCCGCCGATCTCGCCGCCGCATGCTCGATCGCCGAGGGGAGCGAGGTCGAGGTTCACCAGCAGGGAGAGGCTCTCATCCTCACGCCCGAGCAGCCGCGCCGCAAGCGCTACGCGCTGGCTCGTCTCGTCTCCCGGATCACCCGGGCAAACCGTCCCGCGCCGATCGACTGGGGCCGGCCCCGGGGTCGCGAGGTCTGGTGATGCAACGCGCGGCGTTCATTCCCGATCGGGGCGACATCGTGAAGATGAGCTTCGATCCGCGATCGGGGCACGAGCAAGCGGGATGGCGTCCGGCCCTCGTGATCTCTCCGCTGCCCTACAACCGGGCCAGCAGCCTGGCGCTGTTCTGCCCCATCACGAGCCGCATGAAGGGCTACCCGTTCGAGGTCCCGTTACCGCCCGGCCTCGCGGTTTCGGGCGTCGTGCTCGTCGATCAGGTTCGGTCACTCGACTGGCGAGCCCGCAATGCCTTGCTGGCCGCGAGAGCCCCGGACGCGGTCGTTCTGGATGTCCTGGCTCGCCTGGAGCCGCTGGTCACGTAGCCGCGTCGCGCGATCGCCTGGTGCTGGGCTGATAGGCCGCTATGAAGGGCCACTATGATGGGCCTTTCGCGCTACCTCAGGTCGCGAGCACGGCCTCCCGGGTGGCCGGCCACGGGCTCGCCGCCGCGCCCAGCTCCGGATCCCACATGTCGAGCTTCCGCATGACGGAGACGATGTGCTTGTACGTCACCAGCGCGGAGAACACGGCATTCAACCCCGACGGCTTGCGCTTCCATTGCCGGAGCGTGCGCAACGGGATGCGGCGGAACTCCGGACCCATCGACGCGAATGCTCGCAGCAGGCGCGTGTAGTACTCGGCACCTTCCTCGAAGCCGAGGCCGAGGTGCACCGGGCCGGAGTCCGGCCAGACCTCGTAGAGGCCGAGGAGCCGCTCGGTGAAGTGGCCTGGATGGTAGAGCCGATTCAGGAGCCACCGCGTGCCGTGGCGCAGCTCGTCCACCGACATCTGCTTCGGCACGATGTTGGTCGCGGAGTAGTGATCGAAGTCGGGTAGATCGACGAGCCGCCCGTCCGCACGGAGGCGTTTCTCGAGCGGGGTTCCGGCGGGGGCGTTCAGCATGCCGGGGCTGCAGATCGGGACGTTGGCCGCCTGGAGGAAGTCGAACTGCTCGCGGAACGCGTCCGTCGTGTCGTGGTCGAACCCGACGATCATCCCTGCCTGGACGCACAGACCCTGCATCTGCAGCTCGCGGATGCTCGCCAGGAGATCGCGCGCGACGTTCTGCCGCTTCTTCGCTTCCTCGAGCGCGCTCTTGTTGGGCGACTCGATGCCGACGAAGGCCACGTTCAGGCCCGCCGCGGCGCACAGCGCCACGACCTCGGGATCGCGGACGATGTCGATGGAGAGCTGCGTCGAGAAGATCACCGGTTCGGCTCGATTCCGGTTCCAGTCGCGCAGGGCGTTCAGAATCTCCGTCGCCTTCTTCCGGTTGACGGTGAAGTTGTCGTCGGAGAGGAAGATGGAGCGGTAGCCGTAGCCGTAGAGCGTGTCGGCCTCGGCGAGGATCTGGGCCACGTTCTTGTGGCGGATGCGACGGCCGAGATACACGATCACGTCGCAGAACTCGCACTCGAACGGACAGCCGCGACTCGTCTGGATGACCCCGATCGTGTACCGGTCGTTGCGCAGCAGATCGACACGAGGCGGGGGAGAGAGCGCGAAGTCGATCTTCTCTGGCTGCGCGTAGTGATCGCGATGCCGGCCGGCGCGAAAGTCCTCGAGGAAGGCGGGCCACGTGAGCTCGGCCTCACCGGTGAAGAGGATGTCGGCGTGCGGTCGGCAGCGTTCCGGGCTGAGCGAGGCATAGGGGCCGCCGATGGCGACCAGCCTCCCCCGCTCGCGAAACATCCGCGCGAGCTCGACCATCCGGCGCCCCTGGCTCACGTAGCCCGTGATGCCGACCAGGTCGCAGGGCATGTCGAGGTCGACCGCCTCGACGGTCTCGTCGCAGATCACCACCTCGACGTCCGGCGGCGTCAGGGCGGCGAGCGTGGGCGGCGCCAGGTTCGGGATGTATCCGGGCTTGCCCGTGATGTCGGAGGCTTCCGAGAGGCTCCAGAAGCTCGCCTGGAGGCCCGGGTTCACGAGATACACGCGCACGGTGTGTCCCTCCGCTACGTGGCGAGCCCGCCGTCGAGTTGCACCACCGCTCCCGTCATGTACGCCGCCGCCGGCGACAGCAGAAACGCGGCAACCGGTGCGACGTCCTCGGGTGTGCCGAACCGCCGCAGCGGGATCATCTCCGTGGCCTGCCGCTCGTACTCCGGCTTGAGGCCCGCCGTCATGTCGGTCCGGATGAAGCCGAGTGCGAGAGCGTTGACGGTGATCTGCAGCCGTCCGACCTCCTTCGCCAGCGCCTTGGTGAAGCCGATGATCCCCGCCTTCGAGGCGGAGTAGTTCGTCTGACCGGGCATGCCCACGATCCCGCTCACCGAGGTGACGTTGAGGATCCTGCCGCTCTTCGCCTTCATCATCGGCGTGATCACCGCCCGGCAGAAGTTGAACACCCCGGTCAGGTTGGTGTCGATCACGTCCTTCCAGTCGTCTCCGCCCATCATCATGAGCAGCTTGTCTCGCGTGATCCCGGCGTTGTTCACCAGCGCATGGATATCGCCGAGCTCGCGGCGGGTGTGCGCGACCATCTCGCGGACGCGCTCGAGGTCCGCCGCATCCACCTGGGCCGCGAGCGACCGGACCCCGAGGGCCTCCAGCTCGCGCGTGAGGGAGTCGGCCAGATCCGTGCGGCTGCGGTACGAGAACGCCACGCTGCACCCCTGCCGCGCCAGCTCCAGCGCGATGGCGCGCCCGATGCCCCGGGTGGCTCCGGTGACGACCGCGACCTGGCCGGCGAAGACGCTCACGACCCGCTCCCGGAGCGCTCCGCGATCTGCTCGCCCACGAGCCGCGCGAAGGCCTCGGTCTCGACGCGCAGTCCGTCGGCTTCGCCATGCTGCAGGAAGCACTCCTTCAGGGCGCGCACCGCCGACGCCGGCTTCCCGCCCAGATCGCGAGCCAGCTCGCACGCGACGGCGAGCACGCGGTCGCGTGACACCATCCTGTCGACCAGCCCCCAGGCCAGTGCCGTCTCGGCACGCACCATCCGGCCCAGGAAGAGCATCTCCTTGGCTCGTCCGACGCCGATGAAGCGGGAGAGCCGCTGGGTCGCACCGAGCCCGGGGATGATCCCGTGCTTCAGCTCGGGCATGCTGAAGTACGCGACCTCGGACGCGACCCGGAGGTCGCACACCAGCGCGATCTCCAGGCCTCCGCCGATGGCGACGCCGTTGATGGCAGCGACCGTCGGCTTCGGATACGCCTCGATGCGCGAGTATATCCGCTGGAACCGATCGAAGAGCGCCATGCGCTCGTCTCGTCCCAGCCCGGCCATGTCCTGGCCGAACAGCTGCTGCAGATCGCCGCCGGTGCAGAACGCGTTGCGGATCCCGCCGGTGAGGATGACCGCGGTGACGGCGGAATCGGACTCCCACGCCTCCAGCGCCGCCATGATCTCGTCCAGGACCTGCCCGTTGATGGCGTTGGTCGGGGGCCGGCGGAGCGTGATCGTCCCCACCCCGTCCTCGTGCGCGACCGTCAGCGAGCTGTAGACCATGCCTTCAGTCCGCCCTGAGGACGAGGCAGGCCGAGCTGGCCTGCAGATCGAGCGCCGGAACCAGGACGGTCCGGACGCGTCGGTCGAGCGGGCGCGTGACGAGCGCGATGCTGCCGATCTCGGGATCCAGCTCCGTCGTGTTGATCGTCGGGGGGATCGTGCCCGACTCGAGCGCGACGAGCGCGGCGGCGGCCTGCAAGGCGCCCGACGCTCCCATGCACTCGCCGAGCATCGACTTGACGGCCGTCACGGGCACCTCGGATCCCATCACCCGCAGGATCGCGGTCGCCTCGACGCGGTCGTCCTCGGGGGTCGAGTTGGCGGACGCGCTCACCAGGTCGAGGGAGCCGGGCGCGACCCCGGCGCGGTCGAGGGTGGTGGCCATGAGCGCCCGCACGGCCTCGTCGCCCCGTCGACCACCGGTGAAGCGCGCGCCATACCCCGCCACCGCTCCGCGCACACGCGCTCCCCGTGCCACGGCGACGTCACGGTCCTCGAGGACGAAGAGATAGCAGCCCTCCCCGACGACGAAGCCACGGCGGCGGCGGTCGTACGGCATGCTGAGCCCCTGACCCTCGCCCTGCGCCAGGCGGCCCTCCTGCGCCGCGAGCAAGAATGCGTCGAGAGAGAGCTGCTCCATGCCGCCAGCCACGACACGCGTGGCCTGGCCCGAGCGGATCAGGCCCGCCGCCGTCCCGAGCGCGTCGGCGCCGGACGCACCCGACGAGACGGTCCGCGTACAGGCTTGCAGCTTGAAGCGCACGGCGGCGAAGTTGGTGGCGGAATTGAGCGCCGCGTCGAATCCTTCCATGGGGAGCAGGTCGACGGGATCACGGGTCAGGACCTTCTGCGTGTAGTCCGTCGTCTGCGGGAAGTTGCCGTGCGCCGTGCCCACGACGAGGCCGGTCTCGGCCCACGTGCTCTCGACGTCCTCGAGGCCCGCGTCCGCCAGCGCCTGCTGCACGCCGACGGCGAGGAGCCTGGTCCCGCGCATGACGTACTTGAGGCCCTTGCCGCCGAGCCGCTCGTCCGCGCGAAGGTCGCGCACCTCGGCGCCGACGCGCACGGGCGACGCCGACAGGTCGAGGGTGGTGACCGGTCCGATTCCCGACGTCCCCCGCCGAAGATTCTCCGAGAACTCCTCCCAACCACATCCCAGCGGGGAGACGACACCGACGCCGGTGATCGCGACCTGTCCCGATGTCGTGGCCACGCCGGTCACACCTTGGTGAAGATGACGACGGCGTTGTTGCCGCCGAACGCGAAGGAGTTGTTCATGGCTGCCGAGAGCTCGAGCGGGCGCGCGCTGTTCGGAACGCAGTCGATGGGGCAGTCCGATCGGGGGTCTCGTAGTTGATCGTCGGCGGGACGACCCCGTCGCGCAGCGCCAGGCAGCCACGACGGATTCGATGGCGCTCGCCGCTCCCATCGAATGACCGATCATCGACTTGACCGAGCTGACCGGCAGGCGCTCCGCACGCTCGCCGAACACCGCCCGGAGCGCCACCGCCTCGGCGCGGTCGTTGGCCGGCGTCCCCGTGCCGTGGGCGCTCACGTAGTCGATGTCGTCCGGCGAGAGCGCCGCGGCCCGGAGCGCCGCACGCATCGCCCGACTCGCCCCTGCACCCGACGGCTCGGGTGACGTGACGTGAAAGCCATCCGCGCTGAGACCATACCCCTTCACTTCGGCATAGACGTGCGCACCGCGCGCGATCGCCAGGCCGAGCGGCTCGAGGACGAGCATGCCGGTCCCCTCGCCGATCGTCAGTCCGCGACGATTGCGGTCGAACGGCTGGACCGCTCAGGCGCGAGAGAGCGCAGGTTGTGGAAGTACGTGAACTCGGTCTGGGCGAAGACGTCGACGCCGCCCACCAGCATCGCATCCACCTCGCCACGCCGGACCAGGTCACACCCCGCGGCGAGCGCGTGGTTGCCCGAGGAGCACGCGTTCACGGACACGAAGTGGGGGCCACCGCTTCCCAGCCGATCGGCCAGCGCTGCCAGGATGCTGGAGAGCGGATACGTGCGCGCGACCGCGGGTGAGAATCCGTTCTCTTTGTGGTCCGGGGCAGCCCGGAGCGCACCCTCGAAGGTCTTCAGGTCGCCACCGAGCGTGCCGACGACGACCCCCACCCGCTCGGCCCCGATGCGGGCGACGTCGAGCCCGGCATCCTGAACCGCCTCGGCAGCGGCCATGCACACGAGCTCGTGCGGCGTGGTCTCGAGCGGATCTCGCGGATGACGTGACCCCGGTGCACCTTGTAGGCGCTGGTGTCGAAGTACGGATCTCGCCGATGCCGTCGCGTCCGGCGAGCATTCCCTCCCAGGACGCACGCGCGCCGACGCCGAGTGACGTGACGAGGCCGACCCCGGTGACCACGACACGCGACATCGTCCCGCTCGGCTAGGCCACCGTCGCGGCGGCGTGCTCGCGGCGGTACTGCCACAGGGCACGGTCGTACTCGCCGGATGCTCGCAGGGTCTTCGCGTTCTCGATCAGGTGCCTGAAGACGTGCTGCCAGTCGAGGTTCACCCGGAACGCGAAGTATGCGGCCGCCAGGTTGCCCAGGACCTCGCGCGATCGGTGGAATCGGCGGCGGAGCATCTCGGTGGTGTAGAGGCGCTCGTAGAGATGCTCGAGCCCCGCGATGAAATCGTCGAGCGGCATGCTCTTCAGCAAATAGAGCAGGTGGTGCGCGGTGCCGTACTTCCAGTCCTCCGGAAAGCGATTGCGGAACAACCGTCCGTCGGCCTGGAGCCGCTCGTAGAGCGCGTCCCCGGCGCAGGCGTCTCGATCCCGCACGTCATGATGTCGATGTCATTCTCGAGGACGAAGTCGGCGACGCGGTCGAACACCGCGGGACTCTCCGTGTCGGTACCGAAGATCATGGTCCCCCACACGGCGAGGCCATGATGATGGATGCGCTCGATGGCGTGTCGATAGTCGCCTCCGGTGGCCTTCAGGTTGAACTTCTTGTTGATGAGCTGAGCGTTTCCGCCTCGATCGATTCGAAGCCGATCAGCATCCCGACGCTGCCGGACTGTGCCATCCAGTGCAGCACCTCGTCGTCCTGCGCGACGTGGATGGACGTGAAACCGAACCAGTTCTGACGGATCCGCGTTCCGTCATCTGGCGATAGAGCGACACCGTGCGCTCATGCGACAGCTTGCTGTGACCGTAGAAGTTCTCGTCGCTCCAGATCATCCCGCGATACTGCCCCTTGAACTCCTCGAGCTCGTCCAGGAGATCGTCGACCGGGCGCTCGCGGTACTTCCGTCCCTGGAACAGCGGGATGAAGCAGAACTCGCAGGTGTACGGGCAGCCTGCCGAGGCGATCGCGGCCGTGAAGCGATAGCCGTACTTGCGGCGCAGGAACTCCCGATCGGGGCGGATGGTCCGCAGGATGGAGAGGTCGTGCAGGCCGCCGTCGTAGTGTGGCTGGAGCTCGCCTCGTTCGAAGTCCTGCAGGAGCCTGGGCCACGCGGTGAATGCTTCGCGGGTGCAGATGGCATCGACGAACGGGCGGGCCTCCTCGGGATAGGACGTGGCGTGCCATCCACCCAGCGCCACCGGGATCCCTCGGGCCCTGCAGGCAGTGGCGATCTGGTACGCGCGCGGCGCCTGGTGACTCATGGCGGTGATCCCGACGAGATCGGCTCCGTCGAAGGTCAGATCGGTCCCGTCCTCGGTGAGAGCCGGCTCCTTCATCTCGTCGATGATGTCGACGTCCCATCCGCGGGGCGTGAGCGCCTTCAGGTACGCGAGGCCGAGGGGCATCTGCGTCAGGACGGAGACGTTCTCCTCCCCGACGTTGCCCGGCGGATGCGGGCTGATCAGCATCAGGCGCTTCATCAGGCGTGTCCCACGGGCTGCTTCCCATGCACGTTCTTGTAGATCGACATGAGCTTCGCGCGCTGCGGGTGATTGAAGTCCTCGAAGTTGAGCGGCACCGCCACCTGCGCGGTGTTGGCCTGGTGCGGGTAGGCGCCCGAGTCGTACAGCTTGTGCAGCTCCATCAGGTTCGCCTCGAAGACCACCTTCCAGTCGAGGTTGATGCGATACGCGAACATCGAGTTGACCAGGTTGCCGGTGGCGGCGTACGTCTGCTTGAAGCGTTCGCGCAGCTTCTCCTTGCCGTAGATGTTCTCGTACACGTAGGTCAGCCCCTCGATGAACCGCTCCAGCGACATGTTCTGCAGCCGGTGCACGAGGTGGCCGGAGTTGTAGTAGTACCAGTCGTACGGGAAGTTGGTGCGGAAGATGCGCTGCTCGCGGCTCAGGCGGTCGAACAGCTCGGTCCGCACCATGGGGGTGTAGATCCCGAACGTGCAGACGTCCATGCCGGTCTCCCAGACGGCGTCGACGACCTGCTTGAAGGTGTCCTCTTTGTCGAAATCGGTTCCGAAGATCACCGAGCTCCAGACGATCAGCCCGTGCCGGTGCAGGTTACCGAAGCACGCCCGGTAGCTGTCGAGGAACGAGGTCGAGGCCTTCTTCGCGATCCCGATGTTGACCGACTTGTGCATCTTCTTGAGCGTGTCGTAGTCGAGGGACTCGATGCCCATCAGGATGCCGAGGCAGCCGCTCCTGGCCATGTAGTCGAGCACGACGTCGTCCTGGGTGACGTTGAGCGACGTGAAGCCGAACCAGTTCTTCTTGAGCCCGCGCTCCGCCCAGCCCTTGAAGAGCTTGCGGCACCGCTCCTGCGAGTCGGGCGTGTAGCCGTAGAAGTTGTCCTCCGCCAGCATGAGCCCGCGGTAGTCGGTGTTCGCGAGCTCGTTCCACACGTCTTCCGGCGGGCGCTGGCGGTACTTGCGGCCCTGGATGAAGGGCACGCAGCAGAAGTCGCACTTGAACGGACACCCGCGGGTCGTGATGATCGACGAGTACTTGTACCGGTACTTGTCGCGCAGCCACTCGCGGTCGGGGTGGATGTCCTTCAGCTCCTCGAGCGGGGTCGGGCCGCCGTGGTAGGTGGGCTGGAGACGTCCCTGATCGAAATCCGCGAGGACCTGCGGCCACACCCGCTCGGCCTCGCCGACCACCACGCTGTTCACGTGGGTGCTCGCCTCCTCGGGCAGGATCGTGGCGTGGGCCCCCCCGGCGACCGTCGGCACGCCCGCGCGTCGACATGCCTCGGCGATCTCGTACAGGCGCGGCACCTGGTACGTCACGGCCGTGATCCCCACCAGGTCGGCGTGTCCGAAAGTCAGGTTGCCCTGCGCGTCGACGGCGCGCTCGAGCGTCTCGTCGATGACGTCGACCTCCCACTCGTCCCGCGGCGTCAGCGCCGCGATGTAGGCGAGGTTGAGCGGCATCTGCACGATGACGGAGATGTTCTCCTCCCCGAAGTGCTTCTCGGGGTAGGCGTTGATCAGAACGAGCCGCTTCATCGTGTCCTCTCCCTTCAGTGCGCTGCGAGGGTCGCGCCCGCGCCGCCAACGCTCACGCGCTCGGCAGGGTACATCCCCGAGTCGTAGAGGCCATGCAGGTTGCGGAGAATCTGCTCGAACACGCGCTGCCAGTCCTGGCCGACGCGGTACGCGAAGAGGGCCGTGCGAGCGTTGCCCGTCGCCGCCAGCGACCGCCGGAAGCGGGCGCGGAAGCCTCCTTGGTGTAGAGGTGATCGTAGACGTAGTGCATGCCCTCGATGAAGTCCTCGAGGCGCATCTTGTCGAGCGCGTAGGTCACGTGGTCGGTCCCGTAGTGGAACCAGTCGTTGGGGTAGTTACTACGGAAGATGCGTCCCTCACCGAGGAGCCGCTTGTGCATCGGCGTGTTCGGCAGCGGCGTGCTGATGCCGTAGGTGAGCACGTCGAGCGAGTTCTCGAGGATGTAGTCGACCATGCGCCGGAAGCAATCCTTGTCGTCCCCGTCGGCGCCGAAGATGACCGACCCCCACACGATCATGCCGTGGTCGTGGATGTTCTTGATCGAGTCCGCCATGCGGCTGACGCCGAGCCGCAGGTTCACGTCCTTCACCATCTTCTTGAGGACGTCCTCGCTGTTCGACTCCAGACCGATCAGGAACCCGAAGCAGCCCGATTTCGCCATGGCGTCGAGCATCACGAGGTCCTGACCGGTGGCGAGGGTCGAGAACCCGAACCAGTCCTTCCACATCCCGCGCTCGACCATGCCCAGGAACAGCTGGCGCGCACGCTCGTTGGCGCGCTTGCTGTAGCCGTAGAAGTTGTCCTCGGCGAGCATCAGGCCCTTGTACTTGGTCGCTTCCATCTCGGCCCAGACGTCCTCCACCGGCCGCTCCCGGAACTGGCGCCCCTGGAACACGGGCACGCTGCAGAACTCGCAGCGGAAGGGGCACCCCTTGGTGGTGACGATCGAGGAGTACTTGTAGCCATACTTCTGCCGGCAGAACTCGCGATCCGGATGGACGCGGCCGACGAGCTCCAGGGAAGGCAGGCCGCCGTCGTAGAGCGGCTGGAGCTCGCCGCGCGCGAAGTCGTCGAGGATCTGACGCCACGTCAGCTCGGCCTCGCCGGTGCAGACCGCGTCCGCATGGCGCTGTGCCTCCTCGACCATGGCCGAGACGTGGATGCCGCCCATCACGACCTTCATGCCACGCCGGCGGCAGGCCTCCGCGATCTCGTAGGCGCGCGGGCTCTGGTAGGTGAGCGACGTGATGGCGACAGATCCGCGTCGAAGATCGGCTCGCCGTGCTCGTCGAGCGCGAGCTCGATGGTCTCGTCGACGAGGTCGCGATCCCACTCCTCCTGGGGCGTGAGCGCCGCCAGGTAGGCGAGGTTGAGCGGCATCTGCACGATGACGGAGATGCTCTCCTCGCCATGCCGCTCCGGCGGATGCGGGTTGACGAACACGACCTTGCGTCGATCCATGGCGACACTCCCTCCCTATGCCGGCGCGGCCGTGACGGAGGCACGCCGAAGCACCGGGCCGCGCTCGGCTCGAGCGCAGCGATCCGGTTTGCCACCCGCCAGCCCGACGCCACGACCGCACACACGCCCGGGCCCGGGATGGTCCAGTGCCCGGTGAGATACAGATTGTCGATCGGGGTCTCGTGCGCCAGGCGACGCATCCCGGCTTGCTCCGGGATCACCGCCCACCCGTATGGCGCACCACAGAAGTTGCTGGTGCGTTCCGCCCCGCCGGGCGGATGCGCGACCGTCATCACCTGCACGTGCTGGCGCAGCCCCGGCACGAATTCCTCGATGCGGCTCAGCACGTCGCGCACCTTCGTCTCCTGCACGGTGCGCCGATCGCCCGCGGCCTCCTCGTCGGGCGTGAGCGAGGCGACGATCGTCATCGTGTGGCATCCCGGCGAGCCATCCGGGGTTCGATCTCCGTCGGCGAGGAGACGTAGAGCCAGGGTCCGCCGAGCTCCTCCGAGAAGAAGTAGAACCCGCGCTCGAGACGCGTCGGGTTACAGCGCGCGTCCACCCCCAGATACAGGAGGACGAAGGGCGAGCTCACCCGCATCGCGCGCAGGCGCTCGGCGTATGCCGGGTCGACCGCGCCGTCGAGCAGCCGGAAGAACGTCTGCGCCGGGTCGATGTTCGAGACCACCGTGTCGGCGGCGATCTCGCGTCCGTCCGCGAGCCGGACGCCGGCGGCCCGTGTCCCGTCGACGAGCACGTCGCGTACGGCCGTCGAGAGCAGGAGGTCACCTCCGCTGGCGACGAACCTCGCCGCGATGGCGTCCGCGAACGCCTGGGTTCCTCCTCGAGGATAGTACGCGCCGTCGCGCCAGTAGTTGACGATCATCTGGCACATCCCGACCGCCGACAGCTCCTGGGGAGGCGATCCCAGGTAGCCCCACTGTCCCGACAGCCCGAGCTTCAGGCGCGGATCATCGAAGAAGCGGTCGAGCATCTCGGCGAACGTGAGGTCCTGGTACCGGAGCAGCGTCGGGCTCTCCCGGCGCTCGTCGAGCAGCGCGCGGTACAGCCGTACGATCTCGGCGAAGAACCCGTCGATGCCCGCCTGCTCCCGCGGAAAGCGCTGCGCGAGCAATGCGGCGAAGACGTCCAGTCGAGTCGGAACCGGCAGCGACCAGGAGGGGAAGACGAGGGTGTCCATCGGGTCGAGGCGCACGACTCGCACTCGATTCCCAGCGCCCGGAGACAGCTGCCCACGATGCTCAGGCGGCCGCAGCCGCTGATGTGGTGGACGGCGACGTCGAACGTGAATCCCTTCTGCGTGAACGACGAGCAGCAGCCGCCGGCCTGGGCGCTGCGCTCGACGATCAACGTCCGCTTGCCGCGCTGCGCCAGCTGCGTGCCGCACACCAATCCCCCGATGCCGCCACCGACGATGACCGCGTCGTAGTCTGCCCGGACCTCGAGGCGTGCGGCGCGTCCGTCGATCTCGTCACTCCTCCGGGGGTGCCGAGAGCAGAATGGCGGAGCAGTGTCCCGCGTAGGAGGAAGCGGTGACGAGCGCGTGGGTCACCTCCATGCGCCGCGCCGTGTTCGGAACGCAGTCGACGTCGCACGCCTCGTCCGCGACCCGGTGGTTGATCGTCGGAGGGAGCACCTGCTCGGTCAGGGCGAGCAGCGCCGCCGCCGCCTGCAGCGCGCCCGATGCGTCGAGGCATCCCCCGCACATCGACTTGATGGCGCTCACCGGCGGGCACGCCGCGTGGCCGCGAAGGCGGCGCGAAGCGTCTGCGCTTCGAGCCGATCGCCCGCCGGCGTCGAGTTGGCGCCGCCGAAGATGCACCAGGAGTCGTCCGGAAGGGAGCGCGCGCGTCCGATCGCGGCGCGCATCACGCGCCGGCCGCTCGCCACCGAATCCGTACCGCGCGCCCGGAAGCCGTTTCCATACCCGGCGATCTCGCCGTAGACGCGTGCGCCGCGCGCGCGTGCCTGCTCGAGCGGTTCGAGGAAGAGCAGACAGCCGCCCTCGCCCAGCACGACGCCGTTCCGCCGCCGGTCGAACGGCGCGCAGAGCTCCTCCCCTCCCTCGCTGCCCGACAGCGCGCGCGTTCCCGCGAAGCCCCGATAGACGTCCTCGCCGAGGCCGAACACGCCGCCGGCCAGCATCGCTCCGGCACGACCCAGGCGGAGGAAGTCGGTGGCGTACCCCAGCGCATCGAGGCCGCTCGCCTCGGCCGTGGAGATGGTCGCGTTGGGGCCCGTCACCCCGAAGAGAATCGAGACGCGGCTCGCCGGCGCGTTCAGCACCGTGTTGGGGAACTCCATCGGGTTCACGTACGACGGACCTTCGCGCAGCGCCTCCGTGTCGAAGGCGGCGATGCTGCCGATGGTTCCGAACGTCGAGCCGACCGCGATCCCGATCCGGTCGTCGCGCGCGGGACTGGCGTCACCGTCACGGACACCGGCGTCCTCCAGCGCCAGCTTCGCCGCACACGCGAGCAGCAGCGCGGTCCGGTCGAAGTGCCGGATGCCCTTCGTGCCGATGAACGGACCCGGGGAGAACTCCGCGATCTCTCCTGCCAGCCGGCTCCCATTGGACGTCGCGGGGAAGAGCGACAGCGGGCGCAGTCCGG
>CAVQLX010000002.1:0-72458 GCA_963713495.1 uncultured delta proteobacterium
GCTCTTTGCCGAGGCATTCGCGCCGACCGACGTGTCGACGCTCGCAGCCACCAACGTCACCGCCACGGCTGCGACGCTGAACGGCTCGGCGAATCCCGGCGGCGCCGCCGTCCTGGCCCACTTCGACGTCGGCCCGACCACAGCGTACGGCGCCAGCACGGCGGACGCCCGTCTCGACGTCGCGAGCGTCCCGACCGCCTTTGACGCGGCCGTGAGCGGGCTCAGGCAGAACGAGACGGTGCACTTCCGGGCCGTCGCGAGGACCGACTTCGTCACCATCGACGGCCCCGACCAGAGCTTCGTGGTCGTGGACACGCCGCCAACCGTCTCGATCGACGACCTCCCCGACATCGTGAGGGGGAAGGCGCTCGGTGCGGGCCGCCTGCTGGCGTTCGAGCTCACGGTGTCCGAGCCGGCAACGATCACGCTCGACATCGTGAGCAGGAAGGGAAGGACCCTCGGTCACGTGACGCTCGAGCAGACCAGCGCCGGCTCCTTCGCGGCGCAGATCTCGCTCAAGCACGTGAAGGGCAACGTGACCCTTCGCGTGACGGCGACCGACGCAGACGGCGCGAGCGCCGTGGCGGAGCAGCAGTTCCGGGCGAGGTAGGCTCCCGCCAATCCGCACGCGAGGCCGCGTCGACGGGAGACCGCCGGCGCGGCCGTGTTTCTGATCGACTACCAAGGGGGCCGCACGTAACTCCGAGGCAGGGACGGTTGCCCTGCCCTGACGCCGCGATCGTCGCCCTAGCGAGGACGCCACTGCCGGACCGCGACGATCAGAGGTCGGCGGCATCTCCGCAAACTGCACGCGTGTCACTTGTCAGGTAGGCGGCGCGAGCCGTCCCACGGCCGTCTCGTTGAGACGAATGCCCGGCACGTGGACACGGCCCGCCCCCGTGCTCTTTCCTGCCCGGCTTGTCCCGCTATGGGGTGGCCGCCACTGTCCCGCGACTTCGTGTGCCGCGTGTGTGCCAACTCAGCCCAACTGGGCCGAACTCCGCCACGCACAGCGCGACAACGATGGCGAGAAACTCGTTACACAACTTTGCTACCACTTGGCGAGTCGAGCGCCTCGACGGCGGCCTTGTTCCCCATCGGCAGCCACTTCCCGTACGTGTCGACGGTCAGCTGGATCGACGCGTGGCCGAGCTGGCGCTGCACGTAGGCGGGTGACACGCCCTGTTGGAGTAGCAGCGACGCGAAGGTGTGGCGCAGGTGGCTGGCCGCGAGCGACGCCCCCGCGGTGCAGGATCGCGCCTGACGGCGCGGATACGCCGACTGCGACGAATCGCTCACGACGAAACGCGTCGGCCCAAGCGGGATGCAGGTGTGTGCGTGGTCTCTCTCGTGCTAAACGTGCATGTGAGATGAGTGCCGCTCCTCGCCGCGCCACGTACGACGACCTGGTCGCCGTGCCGGACAACCTGGTTGCGGAGATCGTCGACAGCGAGCTCTTCACGAGCCCTCGGCCGGCGACGTCTCATGCGCGGGCAGGATCGGCAATCGGCAGCGATCTTTTCGGGGGCTTCGACGGTCTGCCTCGTGGCGCGAGCAGACCCGGCGGGTGGTGGATTCTCGACGAGCCCGCGCTGCACTTCGGGCAGGATGTGCTGGTGCCCGACATGGGGGGCTGGCGGATCGAGCGTAGGCCGAGCATCCCGAATGTGGTCGGGATCACGACCGTGCTCGACTGGGTTTGCGAGGTCATCTCCCCCGGCACCGCACGCCTCGACCGCACCCGCAAGATGCCCGTCTACGCTCGCGAGGGCGTGCGCCACCTCTCGCTCGTCGACCCGATCGCGCGCACGCTCGAGGTCTATCGGCTCGAGAACGGCCGCTGGGCCGTCGCCGGCACATACGGCGGCGACGAATCGCTCCGGGCCGAGCCCGTCGAGGCGATCGCACTCGACATGAGCCGCTGGTGGATGCCGGCCTGATGTCCGATGCCGTCCTCGCACCGCCGTCGCCCTTCCTCACCGCCCTCGAGGGCCGCGCCTTGCTCGAGCTGGCGAGCGTCCTGCCCGCGCTGCCGGTCCTCGATCGCGCGCCCGCCGGCGACGGGCACCCGGTGCTCGTCCTCCCCGGCTTCCTCGCCGGCGACGTCTCCACCCGCGTGCTGCGCTGGTTTCTCCGCCGCCGCGGCTACCACGTCCACGGGTGGCAACTCGGTCGCAACGTCGGCGCCACCGAGGCGATCGTCTTGGGTATGGGGAAGCGGTTCCACGCGCTGCGCACGCGACACGACCGGCGTGTCAGCGTCATCGGCTGGAGCCTCGGGGGAATCTACGCGCGCGAGATGGCGCGACGCTTCCCCGACGACGTCCGGCAGGTGATCACGCTCGGCAGCCCCTTCGCCGACCCGTCGGCCACCATACCGGCGCGCCTCTATCGCGCGTTGCATGGCGGCTCGCACGACGCGGGGCGGTCCCTCGCCAGTCCGATCCCAGTGCCCGCGACGTCCATCTACAGCCGCAGCGACGGCATGGTGGCGTGGCAGAGCTGCCTCGACACGCCGGGGCCGCAGAGCGAGAACGTCGAGGTGTGGTCGAGCCATTGCGGGCTCGGGCACCATCCCGCCGCGCTCCTCGTCATCGCCGACCGGCTGGCGCAGGCCGAGGGCGCGTGGCGGCCCTTCGTGGCCGGGAGCTGGCACCGCTGGCCGCTGTTCGCGGCCCGCGCTGGCTGACCGGCCCTCCCCGTTTACAGTCGCCAGCGTCCGGGTGTACGGCTCTCCGCAGAGGAGGGGACGACGATGGCCAGGGCCGCCTTCGACCGGTTGAGCTTCCTCGACAGCACGTTCCTCATCGCCGAGAGCACCACCAACCACATGCACGTCGCGGGCACCGCCACGTACGAGGCGGGTCCGCTCCGGTGCCCCGATGGCGGCATCGACATCGAGCGCATCCGGGACTACGTCTCGTCGCGGCTGCATGCCATCCCGCGGTACCGCCAGGTGCTGGCCTTCACGCCGATCGAGGGCCACCCGGTGTGGGTGGACGACCAGCACTTCAACATCGCATACCACGTGCGCCATACGGCGCTGCCGCGGCCCGGCGACGTGCGGCAGCTGAAGCGCCTCTCGGGCCGCGTCATGTCGCAGCAGCTCGACCGCTCGAAGCCGCTGTGGGAGATGTGGGTCGTCGAGGGGCTCGAGGGCGGCGACCGCTTCGCCATCATCACGAAGATCCACCACTGCATGGTCGACGGCATGTCGAGCGTCGACCTGCTCGAGGTGCTGCTCACGCCCGAGTCCACGAACACCATCGAGCCCACGCCGCGCTGGATTCCGCGCCCGGTGCCGACGACGTGGGAGCTGCTGCGCGCCGAGACGGTCCGCCGCGCCTCGCTGCCGCTCGAGACCCTGTCGACGCTCCGCCAGTCGATCAGGCGCGCGCAGGATCCACGGTCCGATATCCGGGCGATGCTGCGCGCGGTGCGCGACACGGTGTGGTCCGGCCTGCGCACGGTGTCGGACACGCCGCTCAACCAGCCGATCGGCACGCACCGCCGCCTCGACTGGCTGGAGATGAGCCTCGACGAGGTGAAGGAGGTCAAGAACCGCCTCGGCGGCACGCTGAACGACATCGTGCTCACCACCGTCACGGGCGCGATGCAGCGCTTCCTGGAGGATCGCCGCGTGAACGTCGAGGGTCTCGACTTCCGCGTCATGGCGCCGGTGAGCGTACGCACCAGCGAGGAACGGGGCACGATGGGGAACCGCGTGTCGGCGTGGGTGGTCGACCTGCCCATCGCCGAGCGCGACCCGCGCCGCCGTCTGGAGGCGATCCGCGAAGCCACGACGCGTCTGAAGGAGAGCAAGCAGGCGCTCGGCGCCGAGATGCTCACGCAGGTGATGTCGTGGACGCCGTCCACGCTGCTGTCGCTCGGGGCGCGCATGGTGACGCGCCGCCTGCCGTTCAACCTCGTGGTGACGAACGTCCCGGGCCCGCAGGTGCCACTCTACATGCTCGGTGCGCGCATGCTCGACAACTTCGGCCAGGTGCCGCTGACGGACTATCTCGGTCTCGGCATCGTGCTGTTCAGCTATGCCGGCAAGCTCTGCTGGGGCTTCACCGCCGACTGGGATCTGATGCCCGATCTGCACGAGGTCGTGAAGGCGACCGAGGCCGCCTTCCAGGAGCTGCGCGCCGCCGCCGCCGAGACGACGGCGGCCGAATCGGCGGGTGCGTCACGGCGGCCGGTCCGCGCGGCGCGTACCGGCGCGGCGGTAGCGCGCGCCGGGACGGGCTGAGGCGCCCCGGTCCGCGTGCCTCCCCCGACCGCAGCGCCGTCGGAGGCGCCGGACGAGCTCTTCCAGCGCCGTGGCTCCCCGCCCGGAGTTCGTGGGGTTCACGATCGGCCAGGGCTTCGTCGTCGGCTACGGCATCGACTACGCGGAGCAATACCGCGGCCTCCGCGACATCCGCGTGCTGGTGTAGGACGACCGAGATGACGGCGCTCGCCGATCGGCTAGCGGCGGTGTCGAGCCGCTCGACGTGCCGGCTCACGCACCGCGGTCGCAAGAGCGGCAATCCGTACGAGGTGACCATCTGGTTCCTGGTCGACGGCGAGACCGTCTACCTTGCGACCGCCAACGCCTCGCGGCAGTGGGTGCGTAACGTGCAGGCGAACCCCTCGATCTCGTTCGGGGTCGGAGGTGAGACGTTCACCGGCACGAGCGAGCGCGTGCGTGACGCGGCGGAGGAGCGCCACGTGATGGACCTCGTCGCGGCGAAGTACTGGTATCTCTGGCCGCTCGTCGGGCTCGCCCGACTCCTTGGTTACGACCCGAAGCCCGACGCGAGCTTTCGCGTGCGGCTGGCGACGTAGGGAGAAGAGAGAACCGGTCTACGATCGAGGGAGACAGCCGGAGGAGTCATCCCTGCATCGCAACCCCGCGCTGGCCTTCCATCGAATGAGGGCCGCGATCACCCTTCGCGGAAACGATGGGGGCGAAGCGGTTGGTCCCCAAACCCGGCGACTGAGCGATTGTTCGGCTACGCGGCGGTGGAGATCGATCGCGGATCCGGCTGCGTGGAGGCCGCCGGCATCCGCCTCACGGACGCCTTACACGCCGAACACGCTGCCGCTGCCCGGCACGAACCGATACTTCTCGCGGAGCTCCGCCGTCAGGCGGATGCCGAGTCCCGGAGCCGTGGGCGGCTGTACGTAGCCCTCGCGAATGACGAGGGGCTCGACGAACAGCTCGGACTCGAGCGGGTTGCCGAGAACCGGGTGCTCGACCCACGCGCAGTTCGGCGTGGCGAAGGCCACCTGGATGTTGGCGGCGAGCGTGGGCGCCGATCCCCAGACGTGAACCGCCACCGGAATGCTGCGCGCGGCAGCGGCCTCGCACGCCCGACGCGCCTCTCCGATGCCTCCGATGATCGTCGCGTCGGGCTGTGCCAGGTCGAAGGCTCCGGCCCGAAGCCACTGCTCGAACTGTGCCGCCGTGGTGATGCCCTCTCCGCCCGAGATCGGTGTTGCCGTCGCACGCCGCAGTTCGGCGTAAGGCAGCGGATCGAAGGGTGGTAGCATCTCCTCGGCCCATGCCAGGTCGAACGGCTCCAGCATGCGCAGCATGCGCGCGGCCTCCTTCACGGACCATGGCCTCGGGTTGTAGTTCTGGACGGCGTCGATGGCGATGGCCATGTCGCGGCCGAGCGCCTCACGCACGGCTGCCACGCGCTCGGCCTCCACGTCGGGCTGGTAGCGGAAGAAGTTGACGCGCAGCTTGAATCCGCGAAAGCCGCGGCATCTGGTGTCGGCTGCCTGGGCGACCAGCTCGGGAATGCTCATGGTGAAGGGTCCGCCGCTCCCGTAGACCGGCAGCTCGCCATGCACAGCGCCTCCGAGCAGTACATGGACGGGCACTCCGTGGGCCTGCCCGGCGATGTCCCAGAGGGCGTTCTCGATCCCACTCAAGACCATCACGGTGAGACCCGTGCGACCAAAGTAGCTCGTCGCACGGTAGGCTGTGCGGTAGACCGTGTCGGGGCTGGTCGGGTCCTGCCCCACGATCAGCGGCTTGAACAGCTCGACGATCGACGCGGCGACCTCGGGCACGTATACGCCAGCGTACGTCTCGCCCACGCCGGTGACTCCGACGTCGGTCTCCACCTCGACGAAGCAGGCACTGCGCCTGCCCTCCAGACCCATGCCGTACGGATGCGTCAGCAAGACCGGACGGACATCGGTAATCCTCATTGCCTATTCTCCAGCGACATGTGGCCCGGGGACCACTCTTGCATTGTGCAGAACGATCACCGTCGGGCGCGTAACTCCTCTGCGATGTGCACCGCATACGCCCCCGGGGCGAGCCAGACGATCTCGCGGAACGGCGCCTTCTGCACGAATCTCGGAATCGCATCGACGTTCACGAGAGCCGACCTCCGGAATTTTGTGTGCGGCCCAACGACTGGCCGCTCAGCTGCGGCCGGGCAATATCTCCACGACCCCTGGGGTGCTCGATTCGCTCCGCACGAACGCAGCATGCACTCGATTCATCCGGCGAAGGTAAGTCTCTGGATCTGCATCGAGCATCCGCAACCGGGCCGAGCACCACGCCCCCCGGAAGTGAATCCTGAGGCGACCGTCATTCGCAAGCGCGTTGCGGACCCAGTGGGCGCGCGCGCCATCTTCAACGACGACGATGATTCGGCCGCCGTCGTCGAGATATCCCACCGGGACGCGGCGCCGCTTACCCGATCGACGACCGACTGTTTCGACGATCAGCGCGTTTCCCCGCGTGTACGGAGGCCGCGGGATGCCAGCGAGAAGGGCTAGGTTGGTGACCGCGTTCGCGAGACGTACGACCGGCTTCGGAAGTTGCATCTGATGGCTCTCAAGTTGCCCGACGATCGGGCGTTGAGCGGCCGGCGGCGCACCGCCCGCATGTAGCGAGCACGTTGGCGTCGGGCCGCTCCAGGCCCGATCGCGTCTTACGGACCCGCCGGACCCTCCGTAGACGGAAGGGAACGGGGAGTGCCCTAGCCCTTGCAGGAAAGCCCGCCATCCACGGGGAGCACGACGCCGGTGATGTACCGCGCCTCGTCCGAGGCCAGAAAGACCGCCGCCCAGGCCACATCCCATGCCTCACCCATGCGCTGCATCGGCACCGCCGCGTCTCGCATCCGGATGAACGCCTCCCGGTCGAGCCCGTATTGCCTCGCCGGCTCGTCGACCGCCATGGGCGTCCGGATGAGGCCGGGCATGATGGCGTTCACGCGAATGCCCTTCGCCGCGTACTGCATCGCCATCGAACGGGTGAGGGCGTTCACGCCGCCCTTGGAGGCGCTGTAGGCGAGCAGCGGGTACGCCGCGGCCGCCCGCTCCGCGGCGAGCGACGAGACGTTGATGATCGCGCCGCTACCCTGCCGCTCCATCTGCGGGAGGACGTGCTTACAGGTGAGGAACATCGACTTGAGATTCGTGTCGAGGACGCGATCCCAGTCGGCCTCGGCGAGCTCGACGGCGCCGCCGAGGACGCCGATGCCGACGTTGTTGTGCAGGACGTCGATCCGGCCGTAGCGGCGCAGGCACTCCTCGGCGGCGCGCGCGCACGCGTCGGCGTGGGTCACGTCGGCCTCGAGGACGGAGGACGCGCCGCCCTCGGCGTCGATGGCGCGCTTGGTCTCCGCAGCGGAGTCGCGGTCGCGGTCCACCAGCAGGACCGCCGCCCCCTCGCGGGCGAAGAGGATCGCGGTGGCGCGGCCGTTGCCGATCGTCTCGCCCGGCGTGCAGCCGGCGCCGACGACGATGGCCACTTTGTTCTTCAACCGTTCAGCCATGGTGTGTCCTCCCGTTGGGCCGCGGCAGCCCGCGCTCGTGCCACCAGTCCTCCATCCTGAGGTAGGCGCGCACGGTGCGGGCGGCGAGCGACCGCAGCGGCTCTGGGGGCCAGGGGATCACTCGGCGGTTCACGAACGGGCACGCGGTGTTCTCGGTCCGGCGCTGCAGAAGGAGATCCGTGAGGACGAGGGCGTTCTGATGAGTCATCGACACGCCATGGCCGATGCACCCGAGCGCGTACACGGCGCGCTCGTCCCCGAGGTAGCCCAGGGCTGGTGTGAGATCCAGCGTCACCGAGAAGGGCCCGCCCCAGCGGTGCGTGACACGCACGTCCCGCAGCACGGGGAAGAGGAGACGCATATGGTCCTCGAGATGGCGCCACGCGGACGCGTCGGAGTCGCGCGCCAGGCTCTTGCCGTAGCTCAGGCCGACGGGCCCGCCGCCCATGACGAGACGGCCATCGGGGCTGACCCGGTAGTAGTGAATGAGGTTGCGTGCGTCCTCGACCCCGTTGCGCTCCTGCCATCGCAGCTCCGCGAAGTGCCGATCGCCGAGCGGCTCGGTGGCGATCATGTACGTCCACGCCGGTGTCTGCTTGCGGCGAAGCTCGGGAATGAGGATGGAATAGGCGTTGGTGGCCAGGACGAGCTTCTCGGCAGTCACGGTGCCGTCGGGTGTCTCGAGCGCGAAGGTACGCCCGCGCCGGATCGCGGTGACCGGGGTCCGCTCGTACACCTGGACACCGAGCGCCAGAGCCAGGCGCTTCTCCTCGCGCACGAGCCTGGCAGGGTTCATGAGCAGGAGTCGCGGCTCCCACGTCGCACCCAGGTAGAGCGCCGAGTTGACCTTGGCGCGTGCGGCCTCCCGGTCGAGCCATTCTATGCCTTCGATCCCGAGGCTGTTGACCAGCTCGACGTCGTGCTGAAGACGCCGCACGTAGGACGGAGTCGTAGCCATGCGCAGGAAGCCCGGCCGGGTCATGTCGCAGTCGAGACCGTGCTCGCGGATCAGGTTCTCCAGCCCGTCCACGGCCCGCTCCATGTAGCGGTGCGCCTCCCTGACGAACTGGCGCCCCTTGAGTCGCGCCATGGTGCCGATCCCCAGTCCGACCACCGTCATGGCAAACGAGCCGTTACGCCCGCTCGCGCCGTAGCCGACCACCTCGTGCTCCAGCACAGCCACGCGGACGCTCGGCGCCGCCTTGCGGAGGGCGATCGCGGTGGCGAGCCCCTGGAAGCCCCCGCCGACGATGGCGATGTCGACGACGAGATCGCCCGCGAGTGCCGGGCTGGGAAGGTAGGGACCGTACTCGGCCAGCCACAAGGACGGCGGAGAGTCCGGCAGCGGCATGGAGCCCTCCTTCGACGACCGCACGTCCAGCACTGTCTAGCACGCGCAGCGGATGCCGTGGAGTAGCTCGGGCCTTCGCCTTGCCTCGAGTCCCTTCTCCAGTCAGCCTGGGCTTTCCGCGGTCGGAGCGCGTTTCGTCAACCGAGGCTTCCCCTCGGACCTGAGGAGCACGCATGGATCTGCACATGCTGCTTGCGGAAGCGATGCATACCCAGCGCTCCATCCGCCGTCTCAAGGCCGATCCCGTCGATGATGCCTTGATCATGAAATTGCTCGAACTCGCGCTCAAGGCACCCTCGGGCGGCAACCGCCAGAACACCGAGCTCGTCGTCGTACGAGACGCCGCAGTCAAGAGGGGACTCGGGCGGCTGAACCGCGTCGCGTGGGAGGGTATGGTGACGCCAGATGCCGGCGCGCGATCGAACCCCGAAGACGGCGCGCACTCCCGTCGACGATCTGCGAGGCGCGACCCGCCTCGCGGTCGATGCGACCAGGGGCGTGACCGACCTGGTCGAGGCGATGCACCACGGCATCGGGGGCGGTCCGAACGTCCTGGGTCGCCCGCTCGAGGGCCCGACCCGCCTCCTCACCGGACCGGTCTACGGGAGCATCCGCGGGGTAACGCGGCTGGTGGGCGCGGGCATCGACGTCGCGCTCGCCCAACTAGCGCGGTTGATCGCGCCACTGCTCGCCGAGGGCGCGCCCGGGCGGGAGCGCGAAGCGGTGATCGCCGCGCTCAATGGAGTGCTCGGCGACTACCTGGCCCAGACCGGCAACCCGCTCGCCATCGAGATGCAGCTGCGCCACGGGGGGCATCCCTTGGAGCTCGAGCGGCAGGCGCTGCGGCGGGCCCTTCCACAGGCCACCCGCAAGCTGGTCGTTCTGGTGCACGGCTCCTGCCGAAACGATCGGCAATGGACTCGGCAGGGGCACGACCACGGTGCGGCGCTCGCGCGCGATCTCGGGTTCACCCCGGTCTACCTCCACTACAACAGCGGGTTGCACATCTCGGCGAACGGCCGCGAGTTCGCCGAGCTGCTCGAGCGGCTGGTCGCAGCGTGGCCCAGGCCCCTCGACGAGCTGGTGATCGTCGCGCACAGCATGGGGGGGCTGGTGGCACGGAGCGCTTGCCACTTCGGTGAGGCGGCGGTCCACGCCTGGCGCCCGAAGCTGCGCAAGCTGGTGTGCCTCGGCTCGCCGCACCACGGCGCACCCCTCGAGCGCGGTGGCCACTGGGTCGACCGGGTCCTCGGTGCCAGTCGGTACAGTGCTCCGCTCGCGCGCCTCGGGAAGATCCGCAGCGCCGGCGTGACGGACATGCGCTTCGGCAACGTCATGGACGAGCACTGGGCGGGCCACGATCGCTTCGGACACGCCCGCGATCTCCGCGGCCAGCTGGAACTGCCCGCCGGCGTGCAGTGCTACGCGATCGCAGCGACCAAGACGCGCAGGGCCGGCGGCAAGCTCTCGGGCGACGGCCTCGTCCCGGTGGACAGCGCGCTCGGCCGGCACGCGAAGCCGGAGCTGACGCTCGGGTTCCCCGAGGGGCACCAGTGGATCGCCTACGCGATGGGTCACCTCGATCTGCTCAGCAGGGCCGAGGTGTACGAGAAGATCCGGTCGTGGCTCTCCTCGTGAACAGCACGTCGTCGTCCGGCGCGATCACGTAGGGCTCGAGCTGCCCGTCTCGTGAGGAGTATGGCGAGGCCTGGAGCCAGTCGCCCGCTCGGCATGTGCACCCCACGCGCACCGCGGCGTTTGACAGCACAGCCACGGGCTCGCGCGCCGGACGCCCCGCGGCGATCGTCGCTCTGACGGTGCGAGGTCGGTGCGAGCGCGGCGTCGCGGGAGCTGACCTCGGAGCACCGATCGGTCGGTCGGCACCGGTGTCCCGTTGCGCTCGCAGGGCCGGCCGGCGAGCACCTCCCGGAGGCTGGTATGCGTGAGGTGCATGAGGCAGTGTAGAGGTGGGCTCCGAAAGGGCCGCGCCGGCCCTCATCGGTTGCGGATCACGGCTGCCCCGGCGCCCATTCCGAGACCGGGACCGCGACCATGGGGCCCGGTACCCTCGCGCGTGGCAGTGGCGGTAAGATGCCGCGGCCGGACCGCCGCAACGACCACACGAAACCCACGAGGAGGTACCCGCCGTGACTGCCACCGAGGCGCGAGCCACCAGCGAGCAGGAATCCCGAAAGATCGCGGAGGAGTCCCGCGAGAAGGAGTGGGCGGGGCGAACGTTTCTCCGCGAGCTGTTCCTCGGGAACTTCCTCCTCGACCACATCCATCCCTTCCCGGCGACCGCGGAGGAGCGGCCCGAGTTCAGGACGTTCTACGACGAGTTCCGGCGATTCCTCCGGGAGAAGGTCGACCCCGTCGCGATCGACGAGACCGGCGAGTACCCCTCGGAGGTCGTGGATGGCCTCCGGCGGCTCGGCGCCTTCGGGATCAAGATCCCCAGGGAGTACGGCGGCCTCGGCTTCAGCGTGAGCGAGTACACGACCATCATGCAGATGGTGGGGAGCTACGATTCGAACATCAGCGCGCTGCTCTCCGCGCACCAGTCGATCGGCGTCCCACAGCCGCTCAAGCTCTTCGGCACGGACGCGCAGAAACGGAAGTACCTGCCGCGCTGCGCGGCGGGTGCCATCTCCGCGTTCGCGCTCACCGAGCCGCACGTCGGCTCTGATCCCGCGAGCCTCTCGACCACCGCGGAGCACGACGGGGACACCTTCGTCCTGAACGGTGAGAAGCTCTGGTGCACGAACGGCACGATGGCCGAGTTGCTCGTCGTGATGGCGCGCGACCCCAAGACGAAGAAGATCAGCTGCTTCATCGTGGAGACCGACTGGCCGGGGGTGAAGGTCGAGCACCGCTGCCGCTTCATGGGTCTCAAGGCGCTCGCCAACGGGGTCATCAGCTTCCAGGACGTGCGCGTGCCGCGCGGCAACCTGATCGGCGAGGAGGGCAAGGGCCTCAAGATCGCGCTCGTCACGCTCAACACGGGACGTTTGACCCTGCCCGCCACGTGCGCCGGCGTCGCCAAGCAGTGTCTCGAGATCTGCCGCGGCTGGTCGAACGAGCGCAAGCAGTGGGGCGTCCCGATCTGGAAGCACGAGGCGATCGCGCACCACATCGCCGACATGGCCGCGACCACCTTCGCCATGGACTCGGTCTCGAAGCTTGCGAGCGCGATGGCGGATCGCGGCGGCTACGACATCCGGCTCGAGGCCGCGGCGGCGAAGGAGTGGAACACCGTCCGCGCCTGGGAGATGATCGATACCACCCTGCAGATCCGGGGTGGCCGCGGCTACGAGACCGAGCGCTCGCTCGAGGCGCGCGGCGAGTTCCCGATTCCCGTCGAGCGGGTCATGCGAGACGTGCGCATCAATCTGATCTTCGAGGGTTCGAGCGAGATCATGCATCTCTTCATGGCGCGGGAGGCGGTCGACAAGCACCTCCAGATCGCGGGGGCAATGATCGACCCGGGCAAGGGCAGGCGCGAGATGCTGGCGGCGCTTCCCGGCATCCTCGGTCACTACGCGCGGTGGTACCCCCCGCTCTGGCTGAAGGGGCTCGCCGCACCCTCGCGCTATCGCGACTGGGGGCGGCTCGCGCCGCATCTCCGCTTCGTCGAGCAGAGCTGCCGCAAGCTCGCCCGCGAGAGCTTCCACGGCATGGCCGTCTACCAGGCGAAGATGGAGCGGAAGCAGGGGTTCCTCTTCCGCTGCGTGGACGTGGTGATGGAGCTCTTCGCGATGGCAGCGACGATCTCGCGGACGCGCCAGATGCTCGATGCCCGCGACCCCGATGCGGAGCGGGCGCTCGAGCTGGCCGACCTCTTCTGCCGCACGGCCAGGCGCAAGGTCCGCAGGCTGTTCCGCGATCTCTGGAGCAACGAGGACGCCGGCAAGAACCGCGTCGCGGCGAGCGTGATGCAGGGCGAGCAGGTGTGGCTCGAGGCAGGCGCCATGGACATCGGCCTCACGCCGGAGGCCTTCAAGACGCGCTCGCTGCTGGCGCAGCGTCGGGAGAGTTCCGAGAGCGCGGCCGCGGACGCGTCGTGACACCTCTACTACCAGGTCCTCGACGCGCAGCACGCCGTCCACGTCGTGGTACCTCCGTCACGCTCGCCGACGACGAGTCACCAAACGGAGGTGAGCCCGGCGGGCAATGCGTCGGGGAATGTGCTGGCCACATCCGGCCCCTCGGCATCGGACTACCGACTGATTCAGCGGTAGCACCGGTACAGTCCCGACCGGCGACAGTCAGGCACCCGATGCGGCGTAGAGCGTCGTCAAGTACTCCTTCAGCATGCGCTCCGCACTGAAGCGGGAGATCAGCCGCTGCATCGACACCTTCATGCGCCCGATCCACCCGCCGGGGAGCCCGGCGGCATCGCGCTCGTAGAAGAGCGGGATGACCTGCTGCTCCAAGAGGTCGTACAGTGCCGTGGCGTCGTGGTCGTCTTGCGCGCCGGGGTCGGCGTCCGGGGTCGCGATCGCCCATCCCGTCTCGCCGTCGTACCCCTCGATCCACCAGCCATCGAGGACGCTCAGATTGAGGCCGCCGTTGAGCACGACCTTCATGCCGCTCGTGCCGCTCGCTTCGAGCGGTGGTCGCGGGGTGTTGATCCACAGGTCGACCCCGGAAACGAGGTACTTCGCCATCTCGAGATCGTAGTCGTCGAGGAAGGCGATCCGGCTCCCGACCCGTGGCGCGCGCCGCATCTGGAGGACCGCCTGCAACGCACGCTTGGCCTCGTCGTCCTGCGGGTGCGCCTTGCCGGCGATCACGACTTGGATCGGCCGCGCGTCGTTCGCCAGCAGTCGCAGCCCCCGATCGAGCTGGCGCGTCACGAGATACAGGCGCTTGTAGGTGGCCACGCGGCGCGCGAACCCGATCGTCAGAACGTCGGGATCGAAGACGCGCGCGGCGGCCTCGACGTAGTCGGGCCCTTCCCCGCGCGCGAGCCGGACGCGGATCGACCGGGTCCGCGCGTACTCGACCAGCTCGCGTCGCAAAGTCCGTCGCGCGCCCCAGAGCTCCGCGCTCGGGATCGACCCGATCCGCTCCCACGTCGCCGGATCGGCGATCCGGCGCCGCCAGCCCGGGTCGAGATGGCGATCGAGCAAGACCTGCATCGGTCCCGCCATCCAGGTCGTCGTATGCACCCCGTTGGTCACGTGCCCGATCGGCACCTCTTCGACGGGTCGACCGGGCCAGAGGCGCTGCCACATGGCTCGCGCGACCTCGCCGTGCCGGCGTGATACGCCGATCGACGTGCGGCTCGTGCGCAGTGCGAGCGGAGTGATCGCGATCGCGTCCTGCGCGTTCTGCGGCTCGAGTTGACACAGTCCGTAGAAGAACGCGCGATGCTGGTCGAGACCCTCGCGGAGCTGTCCGAGGACCGGCTCGACCTCATCGAACGAATACGCTTCGTTGCCGGCTGCGACGGGCGTGTGCGTCGTGAACACGGTCTCGCTTCGAACGGCGTCCAGTGCGGTCTCAGGCGAACGTCCGGCGATGATGAGCGTCCGTAGCCGCTCGAACGACGACAGCGCGGCATGCCCCTCGTTCAGATGCACGACCGACGGTTGGATGCCGAGGGCGGTGAGCGCGCGGACGCCTCCCACGCCGAGGACGCCGTACTGGACCAGCCGCGTGTGCCGATCGCCGATGTACAGCCGGGCGGTGATCCATCGGTCGATCGGGTGATTGTCGGGGCGATCCGTGTCGAGCAGGTAGAGCGGCACGCGGCCCACGTCGATGCGCCACACATGGATGCGCACGACACGACCGCGCATGGTGACTTCGACCGTCAGCGGCTCGCCGTCCGGCCCGCCGACGCGTACCGCGGGCAGGCGCTCGAAGTCGGTCGCCGTCCACCACTCGTGCTGCCAGCCGCTGATGTCGAGCCGCTGGTGAAAGTACCCTTCCCGATAGAGCAGCCCGATTCCGACCATGGGCACGGCGAGATCGGAGGCCGCCTTCAACACATCGCCGGCGAGGACGCCGAGGCCGCCGCCGTAGAGCGGCAGGCCCGGGTGGATGCCGAACTCGGGACAGAGGTAGGCGATGGGACGGTCTGCGGCGATGCCATGCACCACCAGTGCCGGTCGGTGCAGCTCGGTGTCGATCTCGGCCGCCAACATCCCGACACGCGCGACGTAGGCGGGATCGTCCGCGAGCTGCTGTAGCCGGTGCGGCGGCGTCATCTCGATAATGGCGCGAGGATTCTCACCGCAGCGCGTCCACAGCGGTGGATCGATGTCGCGAAAGACGGCGGGCCCGCCCAGGATCCAGCTCCACCGATAGTTGAACGCCACCCGTGCGAGCGGATGAAGGGCGTCCGGCAAGCGCTCGGCGAGCTCGTTGCTCACCCGCTCGATGTCGCGCCGCCCGTCGTTCACGGGCCCGACAATAGGCCCAAAGCCGCCATCGGTCCACGGCACATGGGCCGCCATGCAGGCTCCCGCTCAACCGTGTCCCATTGGCACCCCGGAATTTCGACCTTCGCGGCGAGCCCTCCTCCCGCCTCGGCGCTCGCGTTGAAGAACTCGACGGTCGCTCGTTCGGCTCGATCGACCGGACAGTCCGCGTCGCGCCGAGCGGCCGGACGAGATCTATGCGAGCCTCCAACGCGATTGGCTCCCACGATCCCGAGTATCAGCCCTGCCGTCAGGATCGGATCGTATCCCCGAGCATCCGCCAACTGGATTCGGACTTCACCGCACAGAGCGAGCACGGCACCAGGAAGACTCCTGGCTACCAGGCCGATGTCCGCTCCCGTGGGCAACACCACGAGCGCCCGATTGCGTGCGCCTGTCGGGCCGCCCCGGATCGCCCGCGACCAGCGTTACCCATCCGGCCGCTTTCGACCGTCTCTCCTGATTGGAGACCGCCTCTGGCTCGGTGCCACGCGGCGGTTGTCATCTGCGATACGGCTTGCCAACGCCGCACGTGCTCTGCATGAGACCCCTCCTCCCCGCTCCCCAACACTTCACCCACGACGGACGTCGGATCGCTTACCGCCTCCACGGCGCTGGCCCGCGCGTCGTCGTGCTGACGCACGGCCTCCTGATGGATAGCCGCATGTTCAGCAACCTCGCGCCGGTACTCACTGAACGGGGTCACCGGGTGATCACGGTCGATATGCTCGGACACGGAGCCTCCGACCAGCCGCACGACATGATGGCCTACTCGATGCCGCAGTTTGGACACGACGTGGTTGCACTGCTCGACCACTTGGGGCTCGAGCAAGCCGTCGTCGGCGGCACGTCGCTGGGCGCGAACGTCGCTCTCGAAGCCGCAGTCGCCGCGCCGGAGCGCGTTCGCGCGCTGGTACTCGAGATGCCCGTGCTCGAGAACGGCATCGCCGCTGCCGTGGCCGCCTTCGTGCCGCTAGCGCTCGCGCTCCGGGTGAGCCAGCCCGTCATGCGGTTGGTTGCCGCGCTGACCAGACGGATCCCACGCACCCACTTCCTGCTCGATCTCCTCCTCGATTTCGTCCGCAGGGACCCGAGCGCGTCGCTCGCCGTGCTCGACGGACTCACCTTCGGCCGGATCGCGCCGCCGGCCGACGAGCGCCACCGCTTGCCCCATCCCACCCTGGTGATCGGCCACCCATCGGACCCGATCCATCCGTTCAGCGACGCTGACATGACCGCCCACGAGCTGCCCAGGGCCCGCCTGGTCGAGGCCAGCTCGATCCTGGAGTGGCGGCTGCGACCGTCCCGCCTCGACAGGGAGCTCTGCTCCTTTCTCGACGAGGTCTGGGCCGCGTCGGGCGTGTCGGCGGCGGGGTAGCACGGGACCGGTCACGTCGGTCCGTCGACTCGTCGGCCATCCATGCAGGATGCCTGACTGGAACCGATCAGGTTGGCCAGATCGTCGGCAATCCTTTCCCGACGGGAGCGCAACAGGCGCATCCAACGGCAGAAGGAACTCATCCAGGCAGGTGAGGGACACGGTGCCGACGCCGGTCCCGTTCTACTCGACTTTGTCCTTCGCCTTCGGCGCCGGAGAGTCGGAGGTTAGCAACGACAATCATCATCCCGAGAAGCAGCATCAGCGTCGGGAAACTGATCGCCGCCTCCGCTTCCGCAGGCTTCACCGCCCCGCTCACGACCATGGCAACCGCGCCTACGAGAGCCGCACCGGCACGGTCGAGCCGCAGTGGCGGGATGTTCCCCGTGTGAGTACGGGATAGACAACGGCAAAAATGCCGAGTGGAAGTGCGTCGTGAAGGGTCATCGGTAATCGCCAGCGATCACGGCATCGTCGACGACGAGCAGTTCAGGTAGCGTGAGCGGCCGCGCGTCGAGTTGCGACTCCAGAACGTTATCGGCCTCGCCATGGGCTGGTCGCCCGTCCCGTGGATGCTCAGCCACGCTTCGGTGCCAGCACGAGAATCTGCCCCGTCATCTCCGGTTGGTGCATCGTGCAGTAGAAGGTGAAGAGGCCCTCCTCGTGAAAGGTGAAGACATAGGTCGTCTTCCGCAGTGCCGGCAGGAGAACCTTCATCAGCACCTGGGAGTCGGGAGCGACCAGCATGAAGTCATGGTCGTCGTCGGGCTGAAGATTCCAGAAGCTGATCTCGGTAGGCTCGTCACGATGGACGGCGACGAAGGCGGGCGAGAAGGCATAGACCTCCCCGAAGCGTGCGACTGTTGCCCGAGGTCCCGTCTCCTTGATAGCGACCGCCTCGGTCAGCACCGTGATGCCGGCAGCGGCGACGCCAGACTCCGTGGCCGTCACGACCCGCGATGCCGCCGCGTCCGGCAGGTAGATTGGCTCGGCGAGCCGCGTCGGTTTCGGCATCGCGGCGAGCGAGAGCACGGCTGTCAGGACGATGAACGCACGTCGCCACACAACGGATTCCTCCTCGTGGCCTCCAGATGGACCGAAGGTTCAGGCGGGTGTTACACCTCGTGCGGGCGATTGTCCGCTGGGGGCCGGGGGCGGTCGACGACGTGATGCGCAATGATCGAAGGCGGCGTGAGGTGTGGTCTCCGCGAGCGCCCGGGGCGGTCATTCTCATTCGCCTCCTCGTCGGGCTGGTGTTCTTCGAGGAGGGGCTTCAGAAGTTCCTCTTCCCCGCCGTCATGGGCGCGGGCCGGTTTGCCCGGATCGGCATTCCGGCGCCCGCCGTGATGGGGCCGTTCGTCGGCGTGGTCGAGATCGTGTGCGGCGCGATGCTCGCGCTCGGACTGCTGACCCGGCTGGCGGCGGTTCCGCTGCTGGTGGACATCACGGTGGCGATCCTCTCGACCAAGCTCCCCATCCTTCTCGGACACGGCTACGGTCCCTTCGCCTTGCCTCAACTCACGCGCTACGGCTTCTGGAGTATGGCCTCGGAAGCGCGGACTGACTACGCGATGCTGATGGGCCTCCTGTTCCTGCTGATCGTAGGCGGCGGGCCGTGGTCACTAGACGCCTGGCTCTCGGGCACGCGGATTTCCGCACCCAATACCCCGCTGTGACCGTACGGCCGGCCCCGCACGAGCCGGTCGCGGCGGAACGCCAGCGAATGCGGCTAGGCGAAATCGCGGCGGTCTTCCTGCGCTTGGGCCTGACGGCGTTTGGTGGCCCAGCCGCACACATCGCGATGATGGAAGACGAAGCCGTCGTGCGTCGGAAGTGGCTCACCCGCGAGAAGTTTCTCGATCTGCTCGGCGTCACCAACCTCCTCCCAGGCCCGAGTTCGAGTGAGTTGGCGATCTACCTCGGGTACGTGCGAGCCGGCTGGCCCGGGCTGCTCGTCGGCGGGACATGCTTCATCGTGCCGGCGGCGGCGCTCGTCACGGCCATCGCCTGGACCTATGCGCGCTTCGGCTCGCTCCCCGAGATCGCCGGGATGCTCTACGGCATCAGGCCCGTCGTGGTGGCGATCATCATGCAGGCGCTCTGGCGACTCGGGCAGGCGGCGATCAAGGACGCGACCTCGGCGGTCGTGACCATCGCCGCAGTGGCGCTCAGCGTTGTGGGGCTGTCACCGTTGGTGGTGCTGCTCATCGCGGGCATCGCTGTCGCGGCGGTGCGGACGGCGAGAGGGGCTGGCGACCGGGGCATCGTCGCTGCTCTGCCAGCCGCGCTTGTCATGGCGCCCAGCGCCGGGAGTGCCGCCGTGGGTCTCGGAGCCCTGTTCCTCGTCTTCCTGAAGCTCGGCGCCGTGGTCTTCGGCAGCGGCTACGTGCTCCTCGCGTTTCTACGGGCCGATCTGGTTGAGCGGCTGCACTGGCTCACCGAGAACCAGTTGCTGGACGCCGTGGCGGTCGGACAAGTGACGCCGGGACCCGTGTTCACCACGGCCACCTTCATCGGCTACCTACTCGCGGGTTGGAGCGGGGCGGTCGTCGCGACCGTGGCGATCTTCCTGCCCGCCTTCCTACTCGTCGCAGCGAGCGGTCCGTTCGTGTCGCGCCTGCGCGAATCTCGCCTCGTGGCGTCGATCCTCGACGGCGTGACGGTTGGGTCCCTCGCGCTCATGGCGGTCGTCACGTGGCAATTGGGCCGCGCGGCCGTCACGGACGTCGTGACGGCGGTGCTCGCCATTGGGAGCGCTTTCCTGCTCCTCCGCTTCCGACTCAATTCTACTTGGTTGATCGTGGGCGGCGCGGGAGTTGGGACGATTCTCGGCATCGTGCGGGCACCGTAGGGCCGAGGCTGACTGAAGTACCCCAGCTTCCGTGGACGGGTGATCGCTGTAGCGGGAACGATCCGGCGAGACGAAGACCGGCCAATTCCCCAGGCGTGCGATGATCGGTGATCGGTCCGTGGACCACCCGCCGTGAGGGTCGAGGGCGCCGAAAGCCGGAGGCGCGCCTTGACAACGCGCAGGGCGAGGCGGGAGAGAGCTCGCGTGTCGCGCCCTCGCGCGAAGGATGCGCGCGCCGCCGGCGTCGTCGTGGTGCGGCGCGCGGCCGACGGCTGGCGCTGCCTCGTGCTCCGCGCCTACCGCAACTGGGACTTCCCCAAGGGGCTCGTCGAGCCGGGCGAGATGCCCGAGGCCACGGCAGCGCGCGAGGTGCGGGAGGAGACGTCGCTCGGAGACCTGACGTTTCGCTGGGGCTACGACTTCCGCGAGACCCAGCCGTACGCCGGTGGCAAGGTGGCACGCTTCTACGTCGCCGAGAGCGCCACGGGCGAGGTGGTCTTGCCGGTCTCGGAGACACTCGGGCGGGCCGAGCACCACGAGTGGCGCTGGGCGCGCTTCGACGAGGCTGCCACGCTGCTGCCGCCGCGGCTCGCTCCGATCCTCGCCTGGGCACGCGCCGCCGTCGAAGGCGCCGGAGAGGCGTGAGCGGGCCCGCGCGACGCGGGTGAGCACCGCGCCTTTCGAATGCGCGGCTCGGGGCGGCGGACCCGTCAGGCGTCCACCGGCCACTCGTGCACCGGACGACCCGACGACATGCGTGCTCGAGATAGCGCCCGACGAGCTCTCGCAGGCCCGTCTCGCGCGCCATCCTCTGCTCGAGGCGCGCGAGCGTGTCCCGCTGCCAGCGTGCGCCGGTGCGGCCCCTCGTCACGCGGACCGCGATCACCTCGAGCAACGTATCGACCTCGGCGGCGTCGACGCCCGACGCCAGAGTGCTCCGCGCGCGACCCGCAGCAGCTCGGGGATCAGCGTGGCGGCTCGCACCGGTCGCGGCGACGGAGGCGCATGGGCGGGCCAGAGCAGCTCGGCGTCGAGGCCAGGCGTGCTGCCTCGTAGAAGTTGCGACGTGCCTGCCCGAAGGTGAGCGCGGTGACCAGTCGCCGTGCGTCCGGTGCGAGCCCCAGCGTGAGCCCGACCAGGAAGGCGGCGTTGGCGGCCATGTCCACCACCGACGGGCCGGCGGGGAGCGCGCGGAGCTCGATGCGCAGGTGCCCACCGGCGCTCGGGTCGAATACCGCGCGGTTCCAGCGCCACACCGTGCCGTGGTGCAGCCGTAGCTCCTCGAGCGCAGGTACACCGCGGCCGCGGACGTAGGCGGCCGGGTCCTCTGATCCGACCAGCGGCAGCAGCGGGGGATGGAGCGCAACGCTCTCCGCGAACAGCTCGAGCGCGCCTTCGCGCACCCACCCGTGTCCGAACGAGACGCGGGCCGGCCGCCAGTCCTCCTCGGCCGCGGCGATGCGCTCGTCCACCGCCTGCCGGAAGAGCGCCACCCGGGTCTCCTCCCACAGCCGGTGACCGAGGAACAGCGGCGAGTTACCGGAGGCGGCGAGGACCGGCGCGGTCGCGATCTGCGCCGCGTTGTACGTGGCCGCGAAGTCGCGCGGCGGGACGCGCAGGTGGATATGGAGGGACGTGTTCGCCCCCTCGAAGGTCACGTCGGCGCAACCCACGTCGAGCGGATCGTCGCCGGCGATGCGGATGCTGAAGGGTTGGTGCCGCAGGCGGCGGATGCCCGCCGAGAGTGCGCGGTAGCGCCCCGAGTCCGTGAGCATGCCCGGCTTGAGGTCGTCCCGGGTGAGCGTCGGCAGGATGCCGATGATGATGGACCGCCCGCCGTACGCCGCCGCCGCCCGGTCGATGGCGCCGAGCGAATCCGCCAGCTGCCCGGCGAGCGCCGTGAAGGCGCGCCCGCCCAGCGGGACCGGCCGGGCGTTCACCTCCAGGTTGAAGCGGTCGATCTCGAGCGACACACGCGGATCCACGGCGGCAGCCAGGACGGAGCGGTTCACCGGCAGCGGCCGTCCCGCCGGGTCGACCAAGGCGAGCTCGAGCTCGGCGCCGACGGTGGCTGGCCCCGTGCCGAAGTCCTCCTGGTTGAGAAGCCGAGCCAGCACGTCGAGGCTCTGCTGCAGGCGCTCGGCGAAGAGCGCGTGATCCGCCTCGGTGAAGTCCTCGCGAGAGATATCGAGGCTCATGGCCCCGAAACCGTAGCAGGGAATCGTCCGGACAACGACCGGAAGCGGCCCGAGCGCGAGAGGTCACCCTCCGATTCGGGAATCGCCCCTGGGAGGCATGGGACGTCTCGCGGCCGACCGGTACCGCGATGGCGGGTCGGTTGCTAAGATCGCTACTCAAGTCGAGGTGCTGCACCGCTCGGGCCTCGCGACCCTACTCTTCGATCTGCTTGCCGAACACGAGGCAGCCGATCGCCGTCACGTTTTCGACGTCCCGGTGCTCGCTCGCCGGCTCCGCTGCGCGGCAGAGGCAATCCGCGTGCTGGCGCCGACGTCCGAGCTGCCAATGGGCTACTTCGGGGCGAGCACCGGTGCTGCAGCGGCCCTCGTCGCGGCGGCGACCGACCTTCGCATCGGCGCCATCGTTTCGCGCGGGGCCGTCGCGACCTTGCCTGGGACGCGCTCCCGCACGTGGCAGCGCCCACGCTCCTGATCGTGGGCGAGCTCGACCACGACGTGCTCCGGATGAACGGCGATGCCTATGCGCGGCTCGGCTGCCGGAAGCAGCTCTCGATCGTGCCGGGCGCGACACATCTGTTCGAAGAGCCCGGCACGCTCGACGTGGCGGCGCGGCTCGCCGTCGATTTGTTCACCGAGCACCTCGCTGTCGAAACATGAGAGGAGGCGCCATGTTGTTCGAGGATCGTGCCGAAGTCGGCCGCCAGCTCGCGACGCGCCTGCTGCGCTACAAGGACGAGCGCCCCGTCGTCCTCGGGCTGCCGCGCGGTGGGGTACCCGTCGCCTACCAGATAGCGCGTGCCCTCGATGCGCCGCTCGACGTCATCGTGGTCGCCGGCTCGTACCTTTACTTCGAGGCTGGGGTGCTCGACTCGATGTACGAGTTGGGCCTTCGCGCAGCGACGAAGTGGTTGGCGGTGGGGCCGGTGGTCGACCACCTCGACGAACCGCCGTCGCCGCCCGCAGCGTCTCCAACGCCCGACGCCACGACTCCGGATCGGTCCGTCGCCATCGGCGGCCGCAAGCGACGGGCGATGAGTGACGGCACGGGGAACGCGGGCGAGCAAATGGGCGACTAGTGTCGCGCGGTCCAGATCGCATCAACATGATCGCGCTCGAACTGACCAAACCCGCCCGCGTGCTCACGGGCTCGCCCCATCGGCATCTTGATCCCGACTCAACGGCGGTGCACTTGCGCCACGCACGCCGAACGCGTGGCCGGCAAAGGAGCCCAGGTCTCGTCGATCGGCCACTCCGCCGTCCTCTGGACGGAGAGCCTGAACCAATGCCTGGTGGACCTGCTCCTTCAGGCGGTGGCGGTCCCCGAACGTCAGTCCGGCGGTCGGGATCGGGTCGAGCACTTCGACGACCACGCGGCCGCCGAGGACCGTGAGATATCCGTGGGCGGGCATCACCTGCGCGGTGTTGTGCAGGGCGACCGGTACGACCGGGACCTGCTCCTGGATGGCGAACACGAAGGCGCCGCCTTTGAAGGGCAGCATCTGGCCCGCGGGCGCGCGCGTGCCTTCCGGAAAGATCACCACTGAGACCGCCTTCCCGAGCTTCACCGCGGCCTCGTCGAGGGTCCGTTTGGCGAGCCCCGGGTCAGCTCGGTCGATCGGGATCATGCCGAGTGCCCGCATCGCCGCTCCGAGCACCGGCTCGTTGAAGAGCTCCCGCTTGGCCGCGAACCGTACCGCGGGGAGTGCCGCCATCAACGCGGTGATGTCGACATGGCTCCGGTGATCGGGGGTGAATACGTAGACCTGCTTCGGGTCCAGCTTGTCGAGCCCGATCACGTCCCCACGGACACCGACGAGCCAGTTCGTGAGCCTGGCCGAGGTAGAAAAGATCCGCCCGCCATAGCCGCGGTTCGGCCAGAGCTTCTCCACCCATACGATCAACGAGCTCGCGATGAAGATGTGGGCGCGCCAGATGAATCGGTTGAGCCGTACACGCCACCCCCGGTCGGGTGATTCACCCGCCCCCGCCATGTGCTGCCCTGCGGTGAACGGCTTGTTCATCGAGCCCTCCCACTGACGCGCAGTGGCTTGCCACGGCCCCCGGTCGCCGAGCGTCGCTACGCGGCGATTTCGCTCTGCGCGGCCCGGCGCCTTGGCCGCTTCCGCCAGCGGCCCCGAGGCGGAGGTCCCCACCTGCTCGTTGATCTCCCGGATGTCGGGGTGCGGGACCTGGGGCTGCAGACCGGACGGGTAGGTCGATCATCCATCGCGTCTGCCCGGAGGGACTCAAGTTTCGTGCCGAGGCGAGTACGCGTGACGCGCGCAGACGCTCTCCGATGCATGGGAAAAGCGCGACGGCTCGTTCGCAGCCACGAGGTCGTCGCGCTTCCGAGTCGCCAGCCCATCGCCCAGGTTGAATCGCCAGATTTCACGTAGAAGCCATGGCCGACGTAGGCGAGCACGATCGGCTGCACCAGCAAGGGGTTCACCGGTTGGCGTTGAGGCGAGGTATGGGCGAACGAGATCGGGGGCGGATCTCCACCCGTGCTCGTGCCGCCGTCGGGCAGGGATGATGCGACGCGCGTGGGCGAGAACATGCAGTCCACTTCGCCCCCCCGACGGCCGCCCGCGACGCTCGCGTGCTCGGCTGGCCCCCGCGCGGCCGAAGGAGAGCCCGGTCGCCGGCACATACCGACACCCTTCTGCGCAATCCGATGGCCTCGGCGCGTGGGTGGGCTGCCTTCGCATCGCTACGCGCGCAACGCCAGCGCGAGTTCCAGGGCAGCCTTCAAGAACGCAATGAGTTTCGCGAATTCATCGTCGGAAAGCTCGCGCCCCGCGTCGTTACCGCGATAGAGGTTGGCAAATTCACGCTCGCGGCCGGCCTGCACCGCCAGCCGCCCGATGCCCAACTCCTCCAGTGCGCGCCACAGGTCCGGGTTGTATGCCCGGGTAAGGCGCATCACAAAAGAAAGCGGGTCGTGCCGGCCGACCACCGACGCAAGACGGAGAACGATCTCGAACGGCAGTGCGGCCTTGCCATTCTCGACCAGTCTGAGGAGCGCTGGATCCTGGAGATCGATCGCATCGCCGACTTCGCGGAGACTTAGGCCCGCTGCCTCCCGCGCTGCGCGCAACAGCCCTCCGGCCTTAGCCAATGCCTTCCTCTGTCCGGGCTTGGGCAACACGATGCGGGCAGCTGCCAGCGAGACATCGGTCGCCATGCCGGCCATGCCGAGCACCGAGTCGGTCCATGAGCGAAGTTGCCGTGCCAGGCCGAGGAGCGCCGGTTCGCTCATGCGCGGAACGACCACCGTTTTGCGCGTCCCTTTGGCAGTCGCGCCGCTCGGTTCGCGTGAAGTCGTTTTGCGTTTCGCGGTCTTACGGTTCGTCGTCATGCGAGACCTAGCATTTCTTCTCGACCGCAGGTGTGCACGATGCCATGTTGGGGCGCGTTGCGGCAAACAATGCGCGGCGCCCTCCTGGAGTCTTGGTCGCGTGGGGGGCAGTGCCTGCACGGCTGCGGCACCCGCGGCCTGTGTCCATGACCAGCGACGCGTGCTGCACGACCAGCGGGTGGTTGATCTCGCGGTAGCGCCCCCCTCGTCGCGGGCGCTCCGGCCAGCGATGGCGACGGCAACGGGGCTGGCCACACGGCCGGTCGTCAGAGCTCCTTCGGGCGGACGATGCCGGCGATGCTCCACGGGCCGTGCCGCAGCGCCTCGGCCCACGTCGCTCCCTCTCCCTTCAGCAGGACGACGTTCGCCTCGTGCTCCTCCCGGCTCTGCGGAACCCATCGATGGGACGCGATGCGCTGCCGCTTCACTTGGAGCCCACCCGCCCCCTGTTCACGACGACGGACGGGCGCCCGATCGAGCCGAAGACGTTCGCCGCGCACTGGTATCGGTGCCTTCGAAGTCTGAGCATCCGGGTGCGCGGGCTCTACTGCACGAAGGACACCTTCGTGTCGCTGGCAATGACAGCCGGAGCTCCAGTTGCGTGGCTGGAGGCGCAGACGGGCGTCAACTGGGTGACGCTCAGGACGCACTACGGTCGGTGGATCACGCGACAGGGTGAGGATGTCTGGTCCAAGATTGCGCCCCAGAACCGAGACCGTGGGGCGCAATCTCCTTCAACTAGCTGATCTTTAAAGCAAAAAATCATGCGAGGAGGGGGACTTGAACCCCCACGGGTGTTACCCCACTAGCCCCTCAAACTAGCGCGTCTGCCATTCCGCCATCCTCGCACAGCAGGGGAACCGGGCAGCGACGGGTCCTAACAGAGCCCCCTACCGCTGTCGAGTCGCGGCGGACGATCCGCCGCGACGGGCCTACTTCTTCTCGCCGCCTGCCGGTGCCGGAGCCTGATCCGTCTTTGCCGCGGGTGCTTCGCCGCCCGCCGGAGGTGTCTGTCCGGCCGGAGGCGCGGCCGGCTCCGTCTGACCGCCCGTCTCGGGCGCGGCCGCGAGCGGCGCTTCGGCGGGTGCGCCCGCATCCGCTGCGGGAGCTCCCGGCGCTGGCGGTGCCTCGGGGATGGCCGGCTCGCTCGACGGGGGTGGGAGGCGCTGGAGCAGGCGCGAGCGCGTCGACGGCGTCTGGCCGTAGGTGAGGATCAGCGAGGTCAGCATGAACACGACCGCCGTCGCGGTGGTCAGGCGAGTGAGGAAGTTGCCGGCGCCGCCGGAGCCGAAGAGCGTCTGGCTGCCGCCGCCGAAGACGGCGCCCATGTCGGCGCCCTTGCCGGTCTGCAGCAGGACGACGACGATCAGGAAGAAGCACGACAGGACGTGGATGATGGGAACGATGAAGTGCAGCAGCAGGCTCATCAGCGCGACTCCTGGAACTTGACGATGCGTGCGAACGCGACCGCATCGAGACTCGCGCCGCCGACCAGGGCCCCGTCGATGTCGGCCTCGGCCATCAGCGGATCGATGTTGTCGGGTTTGACGCTGCCTCCGTACAGGATTCGCAGCGAATCCGCCACCGGCTGCCCGACGAGCTGAGCGACCAGCTTGCGGATTGCCAGGTGGACTTCCTGCGCCTGCGCGGGCGTGGCGGTGTGCCCGGTGCCGATCGCCCACACCGGCTCGTAGGCCAGCACGCACGGACGGCAGGTCGTCGCATCCATGCCGGCGAACCCGCCCCGGATCTGGCGCGCGATGACCGACATCGTCTCGCCGGCCTGGCGCTCGGCGAGGGTCTCGCCGACGCAGACGATCGGGATCAGCCCGGCGCGCAGCGCGCCTCGCAGGCGGGCGTTCACGCCGGCGTCGCTCTCACCGTAGTACTGCCGGCGTTCCGAGTGGCCGATGATCACGTGCGTGCAGCCGGCTTCCAGGAGCATGGCCGCCGACACCTCGCCCGTGAAGGCGCCCTTGTCGTCGCCGTGCACGTTCTGCCCGCCGAGCAGGATGCGCGTGCCGGCGATCGCGTCGCGCGCCGCATCGAGGGCCGTGAAGGGCGGGGCGATCAGGACCTCGCGATCCGCGACGGCGCCGACGCTCTTCGCCAGTGCGCCGGCGAGCGCCGTCGCCTCGGCGCGCGTGCCGTGCATCTTCCAGTTGCCGGCGAGGAGCGGGGTTCGTGACATGCTCAGCTCTCCAGTGCCTTCACGCCGGGCAGCTCGCGCCCCTCGAGAAACTCGAGCGACGCGCCGCCACCGGTCGACACGTGCGTGATCGCGTCCGTCCTGCCCGCGCGTGCCAGCGCGGCGACCGAGTCGCCGCCGCCGACGACGGTGACGCCGCGGCACGCGGCGAGCGCCTCGGCGACGGCCATCGTGCCGCGGCTGAAGGCGTCGATCTCGAAGATGCCCATGGGGCCGTTCCAGAGCACCGTCCGCGCCGCCTCGATCTCGGCGGCGTAGCGACTCGCCGTCTCGGGGCCGATGTCGACGCCGAGCAGGTCGGCGGGAAAGTCGTCGGCGGACACCACGCGCGTGCTCGCGCCGGCCTCCGGCCGATCGGCGGCGACGTGGTCGACCGGCAGCAGCACGCGCACGTTCTCCCGCGCCGCGCGCGCGAGCGTGTCGCGCGCCAGGTCGACCTTGTCCACCTCGACGCGGGAGCGGCCGACCGGCTTCCCCTGCGCGCGGAGGAACGTGTACGCCATGGCGCCGCCGATGATGAACGTCTGCACCGTGGAGAGCAGGTGCTCGATGACGCCGATCTTGTCCGAGACCTTCGCGCCGCCCAGCACCGTCACGAAGGGCTGCTCCGGCGCGCGCAGCAGCCGCGAGAGCATCTCCACCTCGCGCGCGAGCAGCAGTCCGGCGGCGCGATCGACGACCAGCGGGACCATCCCCTGCGTGGAGGCGTGGGCACGGTGCGCCGCGCCGAAGGCGTCGTTCACGTAGACGTCCGCGAGCCGCGCGAGCTGCATCGCGAAGCCCGCGTCGTTCTGCTCCTCCTCGGGATGGAAGCGGAGATTCTCCAGCAGCACGACGTCGCCCGGCTGCATCGCCTCCACCACGCGCTCGGTCGCCGCGCCGACGCAGTCCGGTGCCAGCACGACCCGTCGCCCGAGCTGGCTCGCCAGCGCGTCTGCGACCGGCTTCAGCGACAGCTCCGGAGTCACCTTGCCCTTCGGTCGGCCGAGATGCGAGGCGACGATGAGCTTGCCGTCGCGCTCGAGGACATAGCGCAGCGTCGGCAGCGTCGCCGCGATGCGCGTCGCATCGGTCACGACGCCGTGCTCGAGCGGGACGTTCAGGTCGGCGCGCACGAAGACGCGCTTGCGGGCGACGTCGAGATCGTGCAGCGACCGCACGACGGATCAGAGGCTCTTGCCGATGTGCAGGGCCACGTCCCGCATGCGGTTCGAGAACCCCCACTCGTTGTCGTACCAGGAGAGCACCTTGGCGAAGGTGCCGTCGATGACGTTGGTGAGGGCGCTGTCGAAGATCGACGAGAACGGGCTGTGGTTGAAGTCGATCGAGACCAGCGGCTCGTCGCTGTAGCAGAGGATGCCCTTCAGCGCGCCGCCCGCCGCCTCCTTCATGGCCGCGTTGATGCTGTCCTTGGTGGCGGGCTTGGCGAGCTCGCAGGACAGGTCCACCAGCGACACGTTGGGTGTCGGGACGCGGACGGCCATGCCGTCGAGCTTGCCGGCGAGCTCCGGGATCACCAGCCCGATCGCCTTGGCCGCGCCGGTGCTGGTCGGGATCATCGAGAGCCCCGCGGCACGAGCGCGGCGCAGGTCCTCGTGCGGCAGGTCGAGAATGCGCTGATCGTTGGTGTACGCGTGCACCGTGGTCATGAGACCGCGCTTCACCCCGAAGGTGTCGTGCAGGACCTTGGCGATCGGCGCGAGGCAGTTCGTCGTGCACGACGCGTTCGAGACGACGTGGTGCTTCGCCGGATCGTACGTGGTGTGGTTCACGCCATAGGCGATCGTGTGGTCGGCGTCCTTCGACGGCGCCGAGATGATCACCTTCTTCGCCCCCGCCTCGAGGTGCTTGCCGGCCTTGGCCCGGTCGGTGAAGAGCCCGCTGCACTCGAGGACCACATCGACCCCGAGGGACTTCCACGGCAGCTTGCCGGGATCGCGCTCGGCGAGGACCTTGATGGTGCGCTTCCCGACCGCCAGGGCGTTGTCGGCGGGACGGACGTCCTCGTCCAGCCGGCCGTGCACGGAGTCATGCTTGAGCAGATGCGCGAGCGTCTTCGCGTCCGTGATGTCGTTCACGGCGACGAACTCGAGCGCCGTCTCGCCGAGGCAGGCGCGGAGCACATTGCGGCCGATACGACCGAACCCGTTGATGCCGACGCGGATCGCCATGCGTGCAACTCTCCCTTGCGCGGAAATCGAGGCGTGCGTATACCCAGCGCGCATCCCCAGGGTCAAGGCGACGGGACGCCGTGATTTGACGCCCCGGAACCCCTCCGCTAGACCTGCGCGCGAGGTGGGGAGAGGCGGCCGCGGGTCGGGCGCTCGTCGACTGATGATCCTGCAGATCCTGGGTTTCGGCATCGCCACCGCGGCAGCGCAGACGACCACGGTGCTGCCGCCGCCGCCGTCGACTCCCGAGCATGATATCTGGTCGCTCGCCATCGGCTCCGGGTGGGTGGTGCGCCTGGTGCTGCTCACGCTCATCGCCACCTCGATCGCTTCGTGGGGCATCGCGCTGGCCAAGGGACGTGAGATGCGCCGCGCGCGACGGCAGTCGGGGCGCTTCATCGACGTGTTCTGGGAGGCCAAGAACCTCTCCGCCATCCAGACCGCCAGCGCCGACATGAAGCAGAGTCCCGTTGCTCACGTGTTCCGCGCCGGATACCAGGAGTTGCAACGGCTCACCCGGCTCAAGCGCGGCGAGGAGGGCGAGGAGTCGGAGTTCGGTGGACTCGAGAACGTGCAACGCGCCATGCAGCGGGCCCGGACCCAGGAAGTGACACGGCTCGAGCGCGGCCTCACGTTCCTCGCCACCACGGCCAGCACGGCGCCGTTCATCGGCTTGTTCGGCACGGTGTGGGGGATCATGACGGCATTCATGGGACTCTCGGCGACGACGTCGTCCAGCATCCAGGCGGTGGCGCCCGGCATCGCCGAGGCACTGGTCGCGACCGCGGTCGGGCTGGCGGCGGCCATCCCCGCCGTCGTCATGTACAACCGTTTCGCGCGCCAGCTTCGCGTGTTGACCGCCGAGATGGACACCTTCGGCGCCGAGTTTCTGAACATCGCCGAGCGCCACTTCCTGAAGAGATAGCCATGGCCTTCGGGGCGCCCAGCGGAAACGACTCGATCTCCGACATCAACGTGACGCCGCTGGTCGACGTCATGCTGGTGCTGCTCATCATCTTCATGGTGACGGCGCCGATCCTGCAGCAAGGCGTGTCGATCGATCTGCCCAAGGTGACGTCCGGACCCCTCGCGGGCCAGGACGAGCAGCTGGTCGTCAACATCGCGAAGACGGGTCAGGTCTACCTGAACGACACGCCCTACAGCCTGCCCGACCTCACCGAGAAGCTGCGCGCCATCGCGGTCACGCGCCGCGAGCAGCCGCTGTACGTGCGCGCGGATCAGGCCGTGCCGTACGGCCAGGTCATGCGCGCGATGGCCGCCGTGCGGCAGGCCGGGCTCGTCCGCGTGGGCCTGGTCACGGAGCCGCCGGCCGAATCGCGCTAGCCATGTCGCGCGCGCTGTCCGTCGGTCCCGAGTGGGATCGCGACTTCACCGTCGGGGTCGGCGTCTCCGCGGTGCTCCACGTGCTGGCGGCGATCGCCATCCTGTTCCTCGCCGCCCACGCGCCCAAGCCGGCGACGCCGCTCGAGGCGTACACCGTGGAGCTGACCGATCCGAGCGCGCTGGGCGGCCGGCTCGCGTTCGGTGCGCTCGATCGTCCGCTCGGGCGCCCGAAGCGGATCGTCGACGCGACCGGCGGCGCGCCCCAGGGGGCGCCGAGCGCAGGCGAGGCCGCGCCAGCAAAGACGGTCGAGCTGCCGAAGGCGGCGACGCCTCCGCAGCCGCCGAAGCCTCCCGTGCCGGCGAAGCCGGTCGAGCCGCAGAAGGCGGTCGAGGCCGTGCCGCCCGTCGAGGCGCCGAAGCCGGTCGAACCGGCGAAGCCCGCGCCACCGGTGACGCCGGTTGCGAAGCCGGTCGAGCCGCCGCGGCCCGAGACGCCGCCTGCTCCCAAGGAGCCCGAGGTGAAGCTGCCGGACCGGTCGAAGCCGCCGGACCACGCCCGGCTGCCCGAGCCGGCACCGGAGCCGACACCTCCCGCAGCGGCGCCGCAGACGCCGCCGGCGTCGCTCGCGCCGAAGCCAGCGCCGGCCGTGGTGCCGGTCCGGCCAGCGCCGCCACCGGCGCCGCCGGTCGACGCGAAGACCGCGGAGCCCCCGCAGCCCGCGATCCGGCCGGCAAACCCGACGAAGCCCGGAGCGAGTGACGCGATCAGCGGGCCGCCGGCGCCGCCGAAGCCGGCCGTCGCGAAGACGCCGGGCGGGGTTCCCGACGGGGCACGACACGCGGAGGCCAGGCCGGCCGACGTGGTGCCGGCTCCGGGCGCCGGTGAGGTGAAGAAGCCGCAGCCGGCACACGTCGCCAGCGGCGACGGGGGAGCGGGCAGCGGCGGCTCCGCCGACGCGCCGGCGGGCGACGAGTACGCCGCGGCGGCCGAGCGCTGGCGCAGCCGGCTGTCCGGCGGCCTGGGCGGCATGGACGGCGAGCAGGCGGACCACGGCGCGGTGGGCGACGGCACCAACGCGGCGGGCGGCGGCGGCACGGTCGTCGGCTTCGAGTTCCTGTCGTACCGGCAGCGCGTGTTCAGCACCATCAAGAGCAACTGGGCCAACGCCGTGCGCCATCCCGGCCTGGTCGCCGCCGTGCGCTTCGAGTATCCAGATGGATGGAGGCGTGAACAACGTCGCGCTGGTCCGCTCCTCGGGCGACAAGGCCTACGACCAGTCGGTGATGCGCGCCGTGCAGCGCTCGAGCCCGCTCCCGCCACCGCCCGAGCGCTATCGCGACGAGTTCCGTGAGGTCGTCATCGATTTTCACTCGGAGGAAGAGGGAGGACAGGGAAGCGGATGAGAGCCACGCGGTTGCTCGGCGCGCTGATCGTGCTCGCGTGTGCGGGTGCGACACCGGTCCGTGCCGTCGTCACCGGGAGCATCTTCGGGCCCGGCAGCCAGACGCTCGCGGTCGCCGTCGTGCCGCTCGAGAGCAAGGGCGAGGGGTCCGGCGGACTGGGAGGCGACTTCGCCCGCGTGCTATCGCGCGATCTCGAGCTGTCCGGCTACTTCCGGCTGATCGATCCGAAGACCTTCGTCGAGGGCGCCGGCGTCGCGCCGGAGGCGATCGACTACGTCGGCTGGTCGGCGATCGGCACGCAGGAGCTGGTGAAGGGGACCATCGAGACCAGCGGTGACACGGTCACCGTCGAGGTCCGCCTCTTCGACGTGGCGGAACGCCGCGACGTGGGGGAAGCCGGGCGACGATTCCAGGCCTCGCGCAGCGAGCTGCCGCGGCTCGCGCATCGCTACGCCGACCAGCTGCTCGAGGTGCTCACCGGCGAGCGCGGTCCGTTCGAGTCGAAGATCGCCCTCATCAGCACACGCGAGGGCCCGCTGAAGGACGTCTACGTCTACACCTTCGACATGCCGGCGCCGGCCAGGCTGACCAACGAGCGGTCGATCACGCTGTCGCCGAACTGGCAGCCGGATCACCGCGGCGTGCTCTTCACCTCGTACCGCGACCATCAGCCGCGCCTGTTCGAGATCGACCTCGCCCGCCGCGCCGTCGTCCAGTTCTCGAGCGGCGACCGGGTGTATCTCGGGGGCGCCTGGTCACCCGACGGGACGCAGGTGCTGGCGAGCCGCGAGGACGCCGGCAACTCCGACATCGAGCTGCTCGATCGCTACGGCGCGGTGGTGCGGCGGCTGACCGATCACTGGGGCATCGACGTCTCGCCGTCGTGGTCGCCGGACGGTCGTCGCTTCGCGTTCTGCTCGAGCCGCTCCGGAGCGCCGCAGATCTACACCATGGGCGTCTCCGATTCCGAGCCGCACCGGATCTCGAACACCGGCAACTACAACACGTCCCCGGCGTGGTCGCCGAAGGGCGATCGCATCGCGTGGGCGACGCGGAGCGGAAACACCTTCCAGATCGTGGTCGCGAACGTCGACGGCGCGGGCGCGCGCACGCTCACCGGTGCGGGCACCAACGAGGATCCGTCGTGGGCGCCGGACGGCAGGTACCTCGTGTTCTCGTCGTCGCGCAGCGGACGGCGCTCGTTGTGGATCGCCGATCGCGACGGGCGTACTCAGAAACAATTGACCACCGGAAACGGCGATGATACCCAGCCGTCGTGGTCCTCGCGGCTGGAGTGAGGTGAGGCGCGTGTGGAAGTCGCGGGGAACCCCGGTACGCTGGGCGATCGCGCTCTGCTGCGTGGCGGTGCTCGCCGGAGGCTGTGCCAAGAAACGCCCGACGCCCGAGGAAGGTGTCGGCGGCGGTGAGGGCATCGGCGAGCAGGGACTCGGCAGCAGCGATTCGAGTCTCGATCGGGCGCGCGAGGGCCTCGGTCCCGCCGAGGGCGGTCCGTTGAAGGACGTCCACTTCGACTACGACAGCGACGACATCACCGAGGCGGGACGCGCTGATCTCGACGACGACGTGACCTGGCTGCGAGACAACACGAAGGCGAACGTCGAGCTCGAGGGGCATTGCGACAACCGCGGCACCATCGAGTACAATCTGGCGCTGGGCGCGAAGCGCGCGAAGGCCGTGCAGGACTACCTCACCACCCAGGGCATCGCCGCCGAGCGCGTGAAGACGATCAGCTACGGGAAGGAGCTGCCGCTGTGCCACGAGGACACCGAGGAGTGCTGGGCGCGCAACCGCCGGGTGCACTTCGTGGTCGGCCGATGAGACGCTGGACGCTCCGCGCCGGTGCCGCCGCGCTCGTCGTGACGCTCGCGGGCTGCGCCACCCGAGCCGATCTGCTCGACCAGGAGCGCCGGGTCCGGGGTGCCATCCAGCAGCAGAACCGTTCGATCGAGCTGGTGAAGCGCGAGATGGAGCGCTTACGGTCCGACGTCGAGGAGGGCCACCACCCGAGCAGGGCCGGCGAGGGGTCCCCGGAGCAGCAACGCATCGGCGAGCTCGAGAAGCGGGTGCAGCAGCTGCAGTCGGGCTCGCAGGAAATCGGCATGACGCTCGATCCGAACGGCCAGTCGACGGTCGAGCCGCCGCCGGACGCGGGTGCGGCGCCACTGGATCCGCTGGCGGCGGGGGATCCGTCGGCGGCGGGTTCCACACCACCGTCCACCGCGCAGGTCGCGGCCGCGGCGCCTCCGACCACCCTGCCGCCTCCGCCGCCGGCCGCGGTGGATGACGAGTGGCGACGCGAGGTGGCGCAGGATCAGGCGGTCGCCGGGACGGTCGACGTGCCCGAGCGTGCCGACTACCTCACCGCCCTCCAGGGTCTCTCGCACGGCGATTGCGCGCACGCCGCGCCCGAGCTGAGCGCCATCATCAGCCGCTCGAAGGGATCGCCGCTGGCCGACAACGCGCTGTACTGGCAAGCCCGCTGCCACGCGATTCGCGGCGAGCAGAGCCAGGCCGTCACCACCTACTACGACGTGGTCACGCGCTATCCCAAGGGCGACAAGGCCCCCGCGGCGCTCTGGCAGCAGGGCAACCTCTTCATCCGCATGGGAGATGCGCCCGACGCGCGCCTGGCGCTCTCGAAGCTGATCAAGGACTATCCCGCATCCGCGGAAGCCGCGCAGGCGCGCCAGAAGCTGGCCGAGCTCGACCACTAATTTCAAAGGCCCGCGGCGCTGGGCTATACCGGCCGCATCGATGCGGGTGATTCGTCACCTGGCGCACGTCGCGCCGCCGCTCCGCCGCGTCGTGCTCACCCTCGGCAACTTCGACGGCGTGCACCGGGGACATCAGGCGATCGTGCGCCGCGCGCTCGACGAGGCGCGCGCTGCCGATGGCCAGGTCGTGGTGCTCACCTTCCACCCGCACCCGGTCGCGGTGCTGGCCCCGAAGAAGGCGCCCCGGTTGCTGCAGTCGTTGCACGATCGGCTGACGCTCCTGCGCGACCTCGGCGTCCACGTCGTGGTGCTGCAGCGCTTCACGCCGCGCTTTGCGGCCCTCGATCCCGAGGCGTTCATCCGCGACTACCTCGGCGCCCACCTGGAGCTGGTGCACGTGGTCGTCGGACACAACGTGAGCTTCGGGCGCGCGCGCGCGGGCACGGTGGAGACGCTGCGCACGCTCGGCGCGCGTCACGGGTTCGCCGTCGACGCGGTCGGTCCGGTGACCGTCGGCGAGGCCCAGGTGAGCAGCAGCGCGCTGCGCCGCCTGATCGCGGCCGGTGACGTGCGGGGGGCGCGTGCGCTGCTCGGCCGACCGTTCGCGCTGCGCGGTCGCGTGGTGCACGGCGAGCAGCGCGGGCGCACGCTCGGCTTCCCCACCGCCAACCTGCATCAGCGCACCGGCGTGCTGCTCCCCGCCGACGGCGTGTACGCGGTGCGCGCGCGAGTCGACGGGCGCTCGCTACCGGCCGTTCTCAACATCGGCGTGCGGCCGACCTTCGGCGTGCTACGGCGCACCGTGGAAGCGCACGTGCTGGACTTCGACGGCGATCTCTACGGCCGCTGGCTGTCGCTGGAGCTGATCGAGCGGCTGCGCGGCGAGCAGCGGTTCCCGGGCATCGACGCGCTCCGCGCGGCCATCGCCGCCGACGTGGCTCGCGCGCGTGAGGTGCTCGCGCAGCCCGACCGGAACGACCTCGGGCAGGACTAGGTGTCGAGGGAGCGACGGCTCGTGGTGCAGGTGCCGCCCGGCGCGGCGGGCCTGCGCCTCGATCGGTTTCTCGCCACGGTTCCCGAGCTGGGCACGCGCTCGCGTGCGAAGAGCCTGATCGACGGCGGCCGGGTGCGCGTCGACGGCACGCCCCGCAAATCGGCGCACGTGCTGCGCGCCGGTCAGGAGATCGCCGTCGCGGTGCCGCCGCCGGAGCCGGCGGGTGTCGCGGCAGAGCCGCTGCCGCTCGTGGTGCTGTACGAGGACGCGCACCTGCTGGCGATCGACAAGCCGCCGGGCATGGTCGTGCATCCCGCGCCGGGCGCGCGGCACGGGACGGTGGTGAACGCGCTGCTGCACCGTCTGGGCGCGCTGGACGGCGTCGGGGATCCCGAGCGTCCCGGCATCGTGCACCGGCTCGATCGCGACACCTCGGGGGTGCTGCTCGTCGCGCGCACGCCGCAGGCGCTCGCGGGGCTTGCCCGCCAGTTTCACGACCGCACGCTCTCGAAGCGCTACGTGGCCGTCGTGCACGGCGTCGTGCGCGCACCGGCGGGGGTCATCGACCAGGCGATCGGACGCCACCCGCAGGAACGCAAACGCATGAGCGTGCGGGCGCGTCGCGGCCGCGCGGCGGTGACGCGCTACGAGGTCGTCGAGCGTTTCCGTGGCGCGACCGTGCTGCGCCTCGCGCCGGAGACCGGCCGCACCCACCAGCTCCGTGTGCACCTCGCCAGCCTCGGCCACCCCATCGTCGCCGATCGTCTCTACGGCGGGGGAAGGCGTGCCAGCGGGGCGACCGCGGCGGTGCTGGAGGCCTGTCCGCGCCAGGCGCTGCATGCCGAATCCATTGCCTTCGCCCACCCCGCGACCGGGGCGCCGGTGGTCGTCCGGTCGCCGCTTCCCGCCGACCTGGAGACGCTGCTCGGTGCGCTCCGTCGCATCGGGACGGCTTGACACCCCGCGGCGCTTTCCCTACCTTCGCCGCCGCGGGCGCGGTTCAGCTCGCATTCCCCCATCGCCACGAGGCTTCCCGTCACACCCGTCCGGATATATCGCCGGTTCCCGGCGCTCGGGCGCACGGACCCGAGCATGCGCTCGTCGATCTCGCGGCGCCGAGGACGCCCGTCGTGAGCACGCGAGAGCGCGCCACCAGCGACGTGACTCCGCGCGCGCGCGCCAAGGTGGCGGTCGTGGTCACCGAGCCCGATGCGCCGCTGCCGTGCGACGAGCCGCCGGCACCGGAGCCCGCGGCACACGTGCCGCCGCTGAACCTGCGCGAGCTGAAGGAACGCAAGATCGCCGAGCTCGCCACGCTGGCGAAGGAGATGCGCGTCGACGGCGCGGCGGCGCTCCGGCGCCAGGAGCTGATCTTCGCCATCCTCCAGGCGCAGGCGGAGCTGAACGGCGCGGTGAGCGGCGAGGGCGTGCTCGAGATCCTCCCCGACGGCTTCGGCTTCCTGCGCTGCCCCGACTACAACTATCTCCCCGGCCCCGACGACATCTACGTCTCGCCCAGCCAGATCCGCCGCTTCAACCTGCGCACCGGCGACGTGGTGTCCGGCCAGATCCGACCTCCGAAGGACGGCGAGCGCTACTTCGCGCTCCTCAAGGTCGAGACCATCAACTTCGAGGAGCCCGAGCGGGCGCGAGAGAAGATCCTCTTCGACAATCTCACTCCGCTCTATCCGGAGGCGCAGCTCACGCTCGAGTTCGATCCGCAGGAGTTCACCACCCGCATCATCGACCTGCTGACGCCGGTGGGGAAGGGGCAACGCGGGTTGATCGTCGCCGCGCCGCGGACCGGGAAGACGATGATGCTGCAGAACATCGCGCACGGCATCACCTCGAATCACCCCGACGTGCTGCTGATCGTCCTCCTCATCGACGAGCGCCCAGAAGAGGTCACCGACATGCAGCGGTCGGTGAAGGGCGAGGTGGTCAGCTCCACCTTCGACGAGCCGCCGACGCGTCACGTCCAGGTGGCGGAGATGGTGATCGAGAAGGCGAAGCGCCTGGTCGAGCACGGCCGGCACGTCGTCATCCTGCTCGACTCCATCACGCGGCTCGCCCGCGCCTACAACTCGGTCGTGCCGCCGAGCGGGAAGATCCTGTCGGGCGGGGTCGACTCCAACGCGCTCCGCGGTCCGAAGAAGTTCTTCGGCGCCGCCCGCAACATCGAGGAGGGCGGCAGCCTCACCATCATCGGCACCGCGCTGGTCGACACCGGCAGCCGGATGGACGAGGTGATCTTCGAGGAGTTCAAGGGCACCGGGAACCTGGAGATCCACCTCGATCGCCGCCTGATGGACCGCCGCATGTTCCCTGCGATGGACGTGACCAGGTCAGGCACCCGGAAAGAAGAGCTGCTCGTGCCGAAGGAATCGCTGAACCGGGTGTGGATCCTCCGCAAGCTGCTGACGCAGCTGAACACCGTGGAGGCCATGGAGTTCCTGCTCGACAAGATCAAGGGAACCAAGGGGAACCAGGACTTCCTGGATTCCATGAGCCAGTGAGGTCCAGATTGCCTCGGCCTCCGGGTTTCTGGTACAGGGTCCTGCTTTGTCCGAGACCGCGAAGGGAGGGTTGAGCGCGCTGCGCCCGCTATGACGGATGTCACCATGAAGAACCTACTGGAGGCCGGGGTGCACTTCGGGCACCAGACCAGCCGGTGGAACCCGAAGATGAAGCCGTACATCTTCGGTGCCCGCAACGGCATCTACATCATCGACCTCCAGCAGACCGTGAAGATGTTCCGCGACGCCTACAACTTCGTGCGCGAGCGGACGGCGCTGGGCGGCCAGCTCCTCTTCGTGGGCACGAAGCCCCAGGCACAGGACGCCATCCGCGAGGAGGCGGAGCGCTGCGGAGCATTCTACGTCAACACGCGGTGGCTCGGCGGCATGCTCACCAACTTCCAGACCATCAAGCAGTCGATCGACCGCCTGAAGAAGCTCGACGAGATGCTCGAGGATACGCAGGTGGCCGATGCGCTCACCAAGAAGGAGGTCCAGGGCCTCCGTCGCGAGCGCGAGAAGCTGCTGTCCTCGCTCGGCGGCATCAAGGGACTGCGCAAGCTGCCCGACGCCCTCTTCGTGATCGATCCCAAGAAGGAGGAGATCGCGGTCAAGGAGGCCAACAAGCTCGGCATCCCCGTGGTCGCGGTGGTCGACACCAACTGCGACCCCGACATGATCGACTACAAGGTCCCGGGCAACGACGACGCCATCCGCGCCATCCGGCTCTTCTGCGCGGCCATCGCGGAGGCCGTCATCGAGGGCCGCAACCTCTACGAGGAGCGGCAGCGCGGCGGCGACACCGAGATGTCGGCCAACGGCAACGGGGCAGCCGTCTCGGAAGACGAGGAAGCGGTGGAGGCCGAGGTTCAGCCTGCATGAGCCTCTCGCTGGTGAAGGAGCTGCGCGAGAAGACCGGCGCCGGCCTCCTCGATTGTCAGAAGGCGCTCGGCGAGGCGGACGGGGACGCCGACAAGGCGCTCCGGCTGCTGCGCGAGAAGGGTCTCGCCAAGGCCGCCCGGAAGGCATCGCGGGTCGCGACCGACGGCGCCATCGGCTCGTACATCCATCCCGGCGCCAAGATCGGTGTGCTGGTCGAGGTGAACTGCGAGACCGACTTCGTCGCGAAGACCGACGAGTTCCAGACCCTGGTGCGCGATCTCGCCATGCAGGTCGCGGCGGCGAGCCCGCGCTGGGTGCGTCGCGAGGACGTGCCGGAGGACGAGCTCGACAGCGAGCGCGCCATCTACCGCGTGCAGGCCGAGCAGAGCGGCAAGCCGTCGCAGGTGATCGAGCGCATCGTGTCGGGTCAGGTCGAACGCTACCTGAAGGATGTCTGTCTCCTGGAGCAGGCCTTCATCAAGCAGAGCGATCGCACGGTGAAGGACGTGGTGCAGGAGGCGATTGCCCGGCTGGGTGAGAACGTCACCGTCCGGCGCTTCGCGCGCTTCCAGCTCGGGGAGTCGCAGGAGCGACGGGCGGAGGAGCAGAACCCGGCAGACAAGGAGACCCCCGCTGGAGGCGCGCCCGGAGCCTGATCCCGGTCCGGCTTCGCCGCGTACCGGGCGCTATCGCCGCGTCCTCCTGAAGCTCAGCGGGGAAGCGCTCGCGGGGGAGTCCGGGTACGGTATCGACCAGCCCGTGCTGGCCGGCTTCGCCGCCGAGCTGCGCGAGGTCCATACCGCGGGGTGCGAGCTCGCGATCGTCATCGGCGGGGGCAACATCTTTCGCGGGATCGCGGGGAGCGCGCGCGGCATGGACCGCGCCACCAGCGACTACATGGGCATGCTCGCCACCGTCATCAACGCCCTGGCGCTGCAGGACGAGCTCGAGCGGCTCGGCGGTGCCGACGCGCGTCCTCTCCGCCATCGAGATGCAGCAGGTCGCCGAGCCCTACATCCGGCGCCGCGCCACGCGTCACCTCGAGAAGGGTCGCATCGTCATCTTCGCCGCCGGCACCGGCAATCCGTTCTTCACCACCGACACCGCCGCGAGCCTGCGCGCCATGGAGATCGGCGCCCAGGTGATCTTCAAGGCGACCCGCGTCGACGGCGTGTACGACGCCGATCCGGAGAAGCACCCCGAGGCGACGCGGTTCGACGAGCTCACCTACATCGACGTGCTCAATCGCGGGCTCCAGGTGATGGACTCCACGGCGATCTCGCTGTGCATGGACAACGACCTGCCGATCCTGGTGTTCAACATGCTCGAGCCCGGCAACATCATGCGGGCCGTCACGGGGGTCCACATCGGCACGCTGGTCCACGGGGGGCGCTCATGACCGACGAGGTGCTCGGCACGGCCAAGCAGGAGATGGAGGAGACCCTCGCGGCCTTCAAGAAGGAGCTGTCGCACGTGCGGACCGGGCGCGCGAACATCGCGCTCCTCGACGGCATCATGGTCGACTACTACGGCGCGAAGACGCCGCTGAACCAGGTGGCCACGCTCTCCGTGCCCGAGTCGACGCTGCTGGTGGTGCAGCCGTACGACAAGAGCGTCGTCGGCGCGATCGAGAAGGCCATCAAGGCGTCCGACCTGGGACTCAACCCGCAGAACGACGGCAAGCTCATCCGCGTGCCCATCCCGGCGCTCAACGAGGAGCGCCGTCGCGAGCTGGTGAAGCACACCCGCAAGCTCGCCGAGGACTACCGGGTGTCGGTGCGCAATCACCGGCGCGACGCGCTCGAGATGCTGAAGGAGCTCGAGAAGGAGCGCGAGATCACCGAGGACGACCGGCGACACGCGGGCGAGAAGATCGAGGCGGCGACGAAGGACACGGTCGAACGGCTCGAGAAGCTGCTGAAGACCAAAGAAGACGAGATCATGGCGGTCTGATGCTGGAGCTCGATCACAGTCGCCTTCCCCACCACGTCGCCGTCATCATGGACGGCAACGGCCGCTGGGCGGAGCAGCGCGGCCTGTCCCGGCTCTACGGGCATCGCGTCGGCAAGGACTCGGTGCGCGCCATCGTCGAGTCGAGTCGCAAGCTCGGCATCAAGTATCTCTCGCTGTTCGCCTTCTCGTCGGAGAACTGGAACCGGCCGCCGCGCGAGGTCGACGGGCTGATGGCGCTGCTGCGCAAGTACCTGGCGAGCGAGCTCGGCAAGATGATGCGGCACGGCATCCGTCTCCTCGCGGTCGGCAGCCTGCGCAAGCTGCCTCCCGCGGTACGCGACGCGCTGCGCTCGTCGATCGCCGCCACGCGCAACAACACGGGCATGACGGTGATCCTGGCCGTGAGCTACGGCGGCCGCGAGGACATCGCGCGAGCCGCTCGCGCGATCGCCCGCCGCGTCGAGCGCGGCAAGCTGGCGCCGGGACAGATCACCGAGGAGACGGTGTCGAAGCACCTCGGCACCAAGGGCGTCCCCGATCCCGACCTGCTGATCCGCACCAGCGGCGAGATGCGCATCAGCAACTTCTTTCTGTGGCAGCTGGCGTACACCGAGATGTACGTCACCGAGACGCTGTGGCCGGACTTCCGCGAGCGCGAGTACTTCCAGGCCCTGGCGTTCTTCCAGCAGCGGCAGCGGCGGTTCGGTCGCACCGCTGCCCAGATCGAGCGCGAGCGGTTGCGCGCGGTGTAGCGCTCCTGCTCCGTACCCGCCTCCTCACGGCGGCCATCGCGCTCCCGGCACTGTGGCTGATCGTCGAGTACCTGTGGACGCCGCTCTTCGCCGGCTTCATCGTGTCGGTCGCGGCCATCGGGCTGTCGGAATACGGCGGCATGGCGTTTCCGGACGACCGCACGGCACGCTGGGCGCTGATGGGCTTCGGTCTCGTCGTGGCCGCGAGCGTCTTCACGGGCACGCAGGCGTGGACGGGCGCGGCGATCTCCACCGCGGTGATCGGCTCCCTGGTCTTCGCGCTGCGGCGCCATGAGGACCTGCCCCAGGCGATCAACCGCGTGGGCATCCTGCTGCTCGGCGTCCTCTACGTCGGCTTCTTCTTCCCGCACGTCGCATTGCTGCGCGAGCAGCCGGACGGCTGGCGCTGGGTGCTGTTCACGGTCTACACCGCGATGGGCTCGGACTCGGGCGCCTACTTCGCCGGCCGGGCCTGGGGACGGCGCAAGCTCATGCCCGGCGTCAGCCCGAGCAAGACGGTGGAGGGCGCGCTCGGCGGCCTCGCCGGCGCGGTCGTCATCGCGCTCATCTGCCGGGCGACCTTCTTCCCGCTGCTCGGCGAGCGGGAGACGGTGGGCGTGGCGCTGGCGATCGCCGTCCTCGCGGAGCTCGGCGACCTGTGCGAGTCGGCGCTCAAGCGAGCCTTCGGCGCCAAGGACTCGGGCTGGATTATCCCCGGACACGGTGGCATCCTCGATCGCCTCGACAGCCTGCTCTTCCCGTTCGTCTTCGCGTTCTACTACCACGCGGTGACGTCCCGGAGCTGGTAGGCAAGGAGCCTCTCTGATGGCCATCCCCGCACCGATCTTCACGATCGTCGCGTTTCTCGTCGCGCTCGGGATCCTCGTCTTCGTTCACGAGCTCGGACACTTCGCGGTCGCGAAGCGGCTCGGGGTGAAGGTGCTCCGCTTCTCGATCGGCTTCGGACCGATCATCGCGTCGCGACGGCGAGGCGAGACCGAGTACGCGGTCTCCGCGATGCCGCTCGGCGGCTACGTGAAGATGCTCGGCGAGGAGGACGAGGAGGAGGCGCTGACCGAGCCGGAGCGCGCGTTCTCCACCCAGCCGCTCCCGCGCCGCAGCGCGATCGTGTTCGCCGGCCCGGCGATGAACTTCGTCTTCGCGTTCCTCGTCTACGCGGTGCTCTTCCTCACCGTGGGGGCCGAGGTCCCGTCGAACGAGCCGCGCGTCGGCGGCGTCTCCGCCGGCTCGCCGGCCGAGCAGGCCGGCCTGCGAGCTGGCGACCGCGTGCTCGCCGTCGACGGCAGTCCGACCACCACCTGGGAAGCGCTGGCGCAGACGGTGCGCGATTCGAAGGGCGCGCCGCTCGCCCTCACCGTCGAGCGCGAGGGCGGCCAGCTCTCGCTCACGGTCACGCCCAAGCTGCGCGACGCGCGCTCGGTCTTCGGCGAGGACAAGGGACAGGTGTACCTGATCGGCATCGAGGCCTCGCACGACTGGGAGGCCGTCGGTCCGCTGCGTGCCGTCACCATGGCCGGGCAGCAGACGGCGACCGCGACGTACCTGGTCGTGCAGGGACTCGTCATGATGGTGCAGGGGCGCGTGCCGCTGAAGGAGCTCGGCGGTCCGATCGCCATCGCGCGCGCGGCGGGCCAGCAGGCGCGGGCCGGGGCACGCTACTTCCTGTCGATGCTCGCCTTCCTGTCGATCAACCTGGGCGTGCTCAACCTGCTGCCCATCCCGGCGCTCGACGGCGGACATCTCGCGCTCTTCGGCGTCGAGGGCGCGCTCGGCCGGCCGCTCAGGCAGCGGCATCGCGAGCTGGCGCAGCAGGTCGGGTTGCTGCTCCTCCTGAGCCTGATGGTGTTCGTGTTCTACAACGACATCCATCGGCTCGTGCAGGGCTGAGCCCTGATCGTCCTCGGGCTGGACACCGCGACCTGGACCGCCGCCGTCGGCGTGACGCGCGACCAGGTCGTCCTGGCCGAGGACGCCGAGTCCACGTCGCGCTCGCACATGACGTTGCTGCCGGGTCTGATCGAGCGCGTGCTCGCCCGCGCGGGCCTCGGCATCGGCGACGTCGAGGGGCTGGCGGTCTCGATCGGACCGGGGTCGTTCACCGGGCTCCGCATCGGGCTCGGGCTGGTGAAGGGACTCGCGTTCGCGGGCGGGCTCCCCCTGGCGACCGTGCCGACGCTCGAGGCGCTCGCCATGGTGGCGGGCGCGGAGCCGGGCCAGTGCGTGTGCGCGGCGCTCGACGCCCGCAAGCGCGAGGTCTACGCGGCGCTGTTCGACGTCGCTGCGGACGGAACGCCGCAGCGGCGGAGCCCCGACATGACGCTCTCGCCGGACGCGCTGGCGGCGGAGCTGCCCGCGGGCGCGGTGCTCGTCGGCGACGCGGCGGCCGCCTATCCGGACGTCCTGGGACCGGGACTGATCGTGCGGTCCTTCGCGACGCACCATCCGCGCGGCGGCATGGTGGCACGTCTCGGTGCCCGGCGCCTGGCGGCGGGCGAGGCGGTCGACGTCGGCGCCGTGGAGCCGGTGTACGTCCGCCCCGCCGAGGCCGAGCTCGCGCGCGCAAACGCCATTCCGGAGCGGAAGGTACCCGTGCGTTGACACCCTGTCAGTCCGCGTATTACCGTCCGAGGTCTGCGTGACGGCGGAGGGCCCGGTATGGAAATGAAGGACGAGGAACTGATCGCCTCCCTGCTCGAGCGCGAGCCGGAGCTGCGCCGCTACTACGAGGAGCACAACGACCTGAAGCGGCAGCTCGGCTCCCTGCAGCAGAAACACTATCTCACCCCGGAAGAAGAGGTCGAGAAGAAACGACTGCAGAAGCTCAAGCTCGCGGGGAAGGACAAGATCATGGAGATCCTCTCCCGCCACCGCGGTCACTGAGCGCGCGGGAGTCGATGCGACACACCATCTCCATCCTCGTCGAGAACGAGTTCGGCGTCCTGGCGCGTGTCGCGGGCATGTTCAGCGGGCGCGGCTACAACATCGAGAGCCTGTCGGTCGCCGAGACGATGGATCCCGACGGTGTCGCGCATCACGCTCGTGACGCGCGGCGAGGACCAGGTGCTCGAGCAGATCGAGAAGCAGCTGAACAAGCTGATCGCCGTCATCAAGGTGATCGACTTCACCGACACGGCGCACGTCGAGCGCGAGCTGGTGCTCATCAAGGTGGGCGTCGACGAGCGGTCGCGCGGGGAGATCGTCAACATCGTCGACATCTTCCGCGGCAAGATCATCGACGTGTCCCGGCGCTCGTACGTCATCGAGGTGACCGGGACCGAGGACAAGATCGACGCGCTGATCGAGCTTCTGAAGCCGATCGGCATCAAGGAGATCGTGCGCACCGGCAAGGTGGCGATGTTCCGCGGCACGCGGCTCCTCACGGTCGACGGCAAGGACAAGGAGCGCGCAGCATGAACATCTATCACGACGAGGACGCCACCCTGGAGCCGCTCCGGGGCAAGAAGATCGCGGTCATCGGGTACGGCAGCCAGGGACACGCGCACGCGCTCAACCTGCGCGACAGCGGCTGCGACGTGCGGGTCGGGCTGCGACCCGACAGCGCGTCGCGCAAGAAGGCGGAGGCCGAGGGCCTGCGCGTGGTCGACGCGGCCACCGCGGCGCGCGAGGCGGACGTCATCATGATGCTCGTCCCCGACGAGCAGGGCTCGGAGATCTACGAGAACGAGATCCAGGCCGGCCTGACGAAGGGGAAGTACCTGGCCTTCGGCCACGGCTTCAACATCCACTTCAAGAAGATCGTGCCGCCCGCCGAGGTGAACGTCTTCATGGTGGCGCCGAAGGGTCCCGGTCATCTGGTGCGCAGCGAGTACCAGCAGGGACGCGGCGTGCCGTGCCTCATCGCCATCCAGCAGGATCCGAGCGGCGACACGAAGCAGGTCGCGCTGGCCTGGGCGAAGGGCATCGGCGGCACGCGCGCGGCGGCGCTCGAGACCACCTTCAAGGAGGAGACCGAGACCGATCTCTTCGGCGAGCAGGCGGTCCTCTGCGGCGGTCTCACCGAGCTGATCCGCGCCGGGTACGAGACCCTGGTCGAGCGCGGCTACTCGCCCGAGATGGCGTACTTCGAGTGCCTGCACGAGGTGAAGCTCATCGTCGACCTCATCTACGAGGGCGGCATCGCCAACATGCGCTACTCGATCAGCAACACGGCCGAGTACGGCGACATGACCCGCGGCAAGCGCGTCGTCGGGCAGGAGACGCGCCAGGCGATGAAGAAGATCCTCGACGACATCCAGTCGGGCACCTTCGCCGACGAGTGGATGACCGAGTACCGCTGCGGCCAGCCGCACTTCCGCGAGCTGCAGAAGGAAGCGTCGACGCACCCGATCGAGGAAGTCGGCACCAAGCTGCGCGCGCTGATGCCGTGGCTCGGCTCCAACCGGCTGGTCGACCGCGCGCGGAACTAGGGGTTCGATCACGCGCGTCATCCCGATCGCACGCGAGGGCTGGCCGGTGATCGGCATGGCCGCCGGCGTGCTCGGCGTGGTCGGCGTGGTCGGTGCGGCGGCGGGGCACCTCGTCGCGCTGCTGCCGCTGCTCGTCGGCGTCGGCTTCTGCCTCTACTTCTTCCGCGACCCCGAGCGGCAGCCGCCCTCCGGCGACGACCTGGTCATCTCGCCCGCCGACGGCCGCGTGCTCGAGGTGGTTCCGGGTCGCGAGGAGCAGTTCCTGCACGCGCCGGCGACGCGCGTCAGCATCTTCATGTCGCCGCTCGACGTGCACGTGAACCGCAGCCCGGTCACCGGCACCGTCGAGCTCGTGCGGCACACGGCGGGCAAGTTCCGCGCCGCGTTCGCCGACAAGGCCTCGCTGGACAACGAGCGGAACGCCGTCGTGCTCGCGAGCGGCGGCCGGCGCTACCTCGTGGTGCAGATCGCCGGCGCGCTCGCGCGGCGCATCGTGTGTGCCCGGCAGCCGGGCGATCGGCTGGCCCGCGGCGAGCGGTTCGGGATGATCATGTTCGGCTCGCGGGTGGACGTCTTCCTGCCGCCGGGCGTCGAGCCGCGCGTCGCGCGCGGCGATCGCGTGCGTGCCGGACAGACGGTCATCGCCCAGGTCGCGGCGGGGGGGTGATGAGGCGCATCGGCCGGCCGCGCGATCCGAACCGTCCCCGGCGGCGCATCCCGCCGCTGCGCAAGGGCGTCTACATCCTGCCCAACCTCTTCACCACCGCCGGGCTGTTCTCGGGTTTCTACTCGATCATCGCGACGCTCAACCACGACTACCGGCTCGCCGCGATCATGGTGCTGGTCGCGCAGCTCTGCGACGTCCTCGACGGCCGCATCGCCCGGCTCATGCGCTCGTCCAGCGACTTCGGCGCGCAGTACGATTCACTCGCCGACATGATCGCCTTCGGCGTCGCGCCGGGGATCCTGGTCTACACCTGGGCGCTGCGACCGTGGGGGCGCTGGGGCTGGCTCGCGGCGACGCTCTACGTCACGTGCGGCGCGCTGCGCCTCGCGCGCTTCAACGTGCAGTACGGCTCGATCGAGCGGCGGCACTTCGTCGGTCTGCCCATCCCGGCGGGCGCCGCGGTGATCGCGTCGACGGTGCTGCTCTACTACTACCTGGGCGGCGAGGGCGATCCGAACAAGCACGTCCTCATGCTGCTGCTGATCTACGCGGTGGCGGCGCTGATGGTGAGCGAGTTCCGGTATTTCTCCTTCAAGGAGATCAAGCTGCACCAGCGCCATCCGTTCCCCGTGCTGCTCGGTCTGATCCTGCTCATCATGCTGACGATCGGCGCGCCCGAGCTGATGCTCTTTCTCGGCATCACGTCGTACGCGCTCTCCGCGCCCGCGATGGCGATGTGGCGCCTGGTGCGCGGACGTCGCCGGACGGCCGTCTCGCAGCCGGTTCCGGCGCCCGACGAGACGGCGCTGCGACCGGTCGTGCTTGACAAGCCGGGAGTCGGCGGATAGGCCTCCGACCGATGATCGAGAACGTCCCGCGCGTCGAGGCGCTCGCCCGCGGCCTCCTGCTTACCATCCCGCCCGCGGCGCGCGCGGGGGTACCAGGGGCCCGATAGGGGCACCCGAGCACCCACCAATGCAGGGCCACGGGCGGACGCAACCGCTCGTGGCTTTCGTGTTTCTGGACCCCGGAAGGAAGCCCGCGATCGATTGTGCCGCCGTGGCAGAAAGGGAGAGCCACGATGGACCGAGTACAGATCTTCGACACCACACTGCGCGACGGGGAGCAGTCACCGGGCGCGACCATGAACATCGAGGAGAAGCTGGTGATCGCACGCCAGCTCGAGCGCCTCGGCGTGGACGTCATCGAGGCCGGCTTCGCGGCGTCGTCGGAGGGTGATTTCGAGGCCGTGCAGCGGGTCGCTGCCGCGGTGACGAAGCCGATCGTCCTCTCGCTGGCGCGGACCCGGGAGCAGGACGTCGACCGCGCGCTGCGGGCCGTCGAGCAGGCCAAGCGGCCCGGCATCCACATCTTCATCGCCACCTCCGACATCCACCTGAAGCACAAGCTCATGATGAGCCGTCGCGACGTCGTCGACGCCGCGGTGTGGGCGGTGACACGGGCGCGCAAGCACCTCGACTACATCGAGTTCTCGGCCGAGGATGCCTCGCGCAGCGACCCCGACTACCTGGTCGAGGTCTTCGCCGCCGTCATCGAGGCGGGCGCGCGGGTGATCAACGTGCCCGACACCACGGGCTACATCCTGCCCGAGGAGTACGGCGGCCTCTTCCGCAGCCTGCGCGAGCGCGTGCCCGGCGCGGATCGCGTGATCTGGAGCGCGCACTGCCACGACGACCTCGGCATGGCCACCGCCAACTCGCTGGCGGCGGTGCAGAACGGGGCGCGCCAGGTCGAGTGCACCGTCAACGGGCTCGGCGAGCGCGCGGGCAACACGGCGATGGAAGAGGTGGTGATGGCGATCAAGACGCGCGGCGAGCGGTTCGGCGTCGACACGGGCGTCGTCACCGAGGAGATCTTCGCCACCAGCCGCCTGGTGTCGCAGATCACCGGCCTCGCGGTGCAGGTGAACAAGGCGATCGTCGGCGAGAACGCCTTCGCGCACGAGGCCGGCATTCACCAGGACGGCGTCCTCAAGTACCGCCAGAACTACGAGATCATGGACCCGGAGAGCATCGGGCTGGCGTCGAACCGGCTGGTGCTCGGCAAGCACTCGGGGCGTCACGCGCTGGTGGCGCGCATCCGCGAGCTCGGGCTCGACACCACCGACGTCGACATGAACCGGCTCTTCGACGCGTTCAAGGCGCTCGCGGATGCCAAGAAGACGGTCTACGACGAGGACCTGATCGCCCTCGTGGCGCAGGAGTCGGTGCGCGGCACGCACGTGCGCGATCGCTACGAGCTCGTCTACCTGAACGTCACGTCGTCCAGCATGGGCGTGCCGTACGCGACCGTGAAGCTGCGCATCGACGGCGAGGACGTGACGGGCGCCGGCACCGGCGACGGCATGGTCGACGCGTGCTTCAAGGTGATCGGCGACCTGACGGGCCAGCATCCGCGCCTCGACCGCTACGCCGTGAAGGCGATCACGGGCGGGACGGATGCCCAGGGCGAGGTGACCTGCCTGGTGACGGAGCACACGATCACCGTGACGGGGCAGGGCAGCCACACCGACATCATCCAGGCGAGCGCGCTGGCGTACCTGAACGCGCTCAACAAGCTCGAGACCCGGCGCGCGCACCGCCGGGAGCAGCAAGCGGAGGTGGGGCCGTGACGCGCGAGGCCACCATCGCGATCTTTCCCGGCGACGGCATCGGGCCCGAGGTGACGGCCGAGGCGGTCGCCGTCCTCGACCTGGCGGTGCCGCGTCACGGCGTGGCGCTCACCTTCAGCACCGGAACGATCGGCGGCGCTGCCATCGACGCCACCGGCCAGCCGCTGCCGTCGGTCGAGCTGGCGCGCGCGCGCTCCGCCGATGCCGTCCTCCTCGGCGCCGTCGGCGGCCCGAAATGGGACGACCCCAAGGCGACCGTGCGGCCCGAGCAGGCGCTGCTCGGGTTGCGCAAGGGGCTCGGCGTCTACGCCAACCTCCGCCCGCTCTGGATCGTCCCGGCGCTGGTGCGGTCGTCCACCTTGCGGCCCGAGGTGCTCGAGGGTGTCGACCTGGTCGTCGTGCGCGAGCTCACCGGCGGCATCTACTTCGGCCGGCCGAGCGAGCGGCGCGGCCGCCCGCCGCATCGTGAAGCGGTCGACACGCTGGTCTACACCGAGGAGGAGATCGCGCGCCTCCTCCACGCCGCGTTCGCGCTCGCGCGCCAGCGGCGCCGCAAGCTCACGTCGGTCGACAAGGCGAACATCCTGTCGTCGTCGCGGCTGTGGCGCGAGGTTGCGCACGAGATCGCGCGCGAGTATCCGGACGTCGAGTACGAGGACGTCCTGGTCGACGCGATGGCGATGCACCTGATCCGCAGGCCCCGCGACTTCGACGTCATCGCCACCGAGAATCTGTTCGGCGACATCCTGACCGACGAGGCCGCGATGCTGGCCGGGTCGATGGGCATGCTGCCGTCCGCGTCGCTGGCGGGTGCGCCGGTCCCCGGCCAGCGCTGTCCCGGGCTCTACGAGCCCATCCACGGATCGGCGCCCGACATCGCCGGCGAGGACAAGTCGAATCCGCTCGCCACCATCCTGTCGGCGGCGATGCTCTGTCGCTACTCGCTCGGCCTTCCCGAGGCTGCGGGCGCCATCGAGCGCGCGGTCGCCGACGTCCTGGCCGCGGGCCATCGCACGGCCGATCTCGCCGGTCCCGGCGACGAGCCCGTCGGCTGCGGGGAGATGGGCCGGCTCGTCCGCGAGCGGCTCGAGGTGTAGCGTGCGTGATCTCCGTATCGCCGTCGTCGGGGCGTCCGGGCTCGTCGGGCGGGAGATCCTGCGGCTGCTGGACGAGCGCACCGGCTCGCCGGGCGAGCTGCGTCTCCTCGGCTCTCCGCGCACGGCAGGCGCCCCGGTGGAGGAGGGCAGCATCGGGGCGCGCATCGGGCTCCTGCGTCCGGGCGCCTTCGACGGGATCGATCTCGCCTTCTTCGCCGCGGGACCCTCCCTGGCGCTCGAATGGGCGCCGCTGGCGGCGCAAGCCGGCGCGGCGGTCGTCGACCTCAGCAGCCGGTTCCGGCTCGACCAGCTGGTCCCGCTCGTCGTCCCGGAGGTCAATCCCGAGGCGCTCGCGAGCTGGCGGGAGCGCGGGATCGTCGCGAGCCCGAGCAGCACGGTGGTCGGACTCTCGGTCATCCTGGCGCCGCTCGCCGCGGCGGCGGGACTGCGGCGGGTCGTCACGTCCACGTACTCCGGCGTTGCGAGCGCGGGGCGACGTGCCGTGGCGGGGCTCTCCAGGGAGACGATCGATCTCCTGAACGGGCGCGGCCAGAAGCGCACGCGCTTCCCGCGTCGCATCGCGTTCAACAGCGTGCCGCAGCAGGGCGACATCGAGCCCGGCGGCGCCACCACGCACGAGCTGCACGCCATCGAGGAGACGCGCCGCGTGCTCGACCGGCCCGACCTCGCGATGCAGGTGACGGGCGTCCGCGTCCCGATGTTCTTCGGGCTCGGGCTGAGCGTCGTCCTGGAGACCGAGCAGCCGCTGTCGGCCGACGACGCCGTCGAGCTCCTGCGTCCGGCGCCCGGCGTGCTGCTGCACGCGTCGGCGGAGGATGCCTACCCGACTCCCGTCGAGGTGACCGGGATCCGCGGCGACGCACGTGGGGCGGATCCGCACCGATCCGTCGGTCGAGAACGGCCTCGCGCTCTGGATCTCGCTCGACAACGTCGGCAAGGGCTCGGCGCTGAACGCCGTCGAGATCGCGGAGCTGCTGGCGCGGGACCATCTGTGACGCGGATCTCCGGCCGCTGAGACGGCAGCGTGCAGCTCCGGCTCGTCGTCGAGTACGAAGGCACACGCTTCCTCGGGTGGCAGCTCCAGCCGGCTGGCCCGACCGTGCAGGGAGAGCTCGAGCGCGCGCTCGGCGTCGCCTTGCGCACGCCGGTTCGCGTGCGCGGCGCCGGGCGGACGGATGCGGGCGTGCACGCGCGCGGGCAGGTGGCCGTGGCCGGCGTGTCGGATCGCGACGTCGATCTCCGGCGGCTGCTCCGCAGCGTGAACGCGCTGCTCCCGGACGACATCGCGGTGCGCGACCTCGCGCTCGTCGACGACGCGTTCGATCCGCGGCGCCACGCACGCAGCCGGGTGTACGAGTACCGCATCCTGAACGCACCGGCGCCGTCGCCGTTCTGGCGCCTGTGGGCGTGGCACGTCGCACGGCCGCTCGACGTCGCGGCGATGGACGCGGCGACCCGGCTCCTCGTCGGCGAGCACGACTTCGCCGCGTTCCGTGCCGCCGACGCCAAGGAGACGCCGCGCACGACCGTGCGTCGCGTGCTCGAGAGCCGCATCGTGCAGGAGGGTCCGCTGCTGCTCTACCGTGTCGAGGCGACGGCGTTCCTGAAGCACATGGTGCGCAACGTGGTCGGGACGCTCGTCGAGGTCGGGCTCGGGGAGCGGCCGCCCGGCGCCATCGCGGACCTGATCGCGAGCCGCGATCGCACCCGCGCCGGCGCGACCGCGCCGCCGCACGGGCTGACGCTGGTCGCCGTGCGGTACTGATCGTCCGCCCGGCGGGACGGGACGCCGCCGGTCCCGTCCCGCCAGCGCGTGCGCCTACTTCTCGGTCACGCGCATCGCGATGCGCCGGTTCTGCTGCCGCCCGGCGTCGGTGGCGTTGTCCGCCACGGGGTACTGCTGGCCGTATCCCTCCGCGCTCAGCCGGTCCGCGGCGACGCCGAGGATGACGAGCTGGTTCATCACGGACGTGGCGCGATCCTGCGACAGCTTGAGGTTCGCATCGGCGTCGCCGGTGTTGTCCGTGTAGCCGCCGATCTTCACCTTCACCTTCGGGTACGCCTTCAGGATCTCGGCCACGTTGCGAAGCTGCTCGGTGGACTCCGGCTTCAGCCTCGCGGATCCGGTCTCGAAGAGCAGGCGATCGAAGTTGAACCACGTGGGAGGATCGACGGGCTTCCCGGGGTCCTCGACGAAGAGGACCACCTGCTTCTCGATGCCGTTCGCGGGCGCGCTCAGCTGGTAGCTCGACGGCAGCGTGTGCTTGAACGTCCCGAGGTCGGGCAGGTCGGTGAGAGATCGGCTCGCCGTCCGTTCGTCGGGCGCCAGCGCGGTCTCCGTCGGCTGGCGATGCGAGAAGGCCCACAGGCCCGCCGCGGCGACCAGCGCGGCGAGGACGGCCGGTCCCAGCCACGAGCCGGCGCGTCGCGCCGGCTCGGCGTACTCGTCGCGGACCGCGGTCCGCGCGGCGGTCGCCGAGCCCGAGCAGGCTCGCCAGACCGGCAGGCGCTTCCCGCGTGATGCTGTCGCGCTCGGAGGAGAGCAGGCTCGCCAGGCCGGTGGCGTTGAGTCCCTCGCGGCGGACCTTGTCGCCCAGGACCGACATGACCAGCGGCGCCGCGAGCCCCAGCAGCGTCGATCCGGACGACGGCTTCAGGCCCGCGTCGGTGGCGACGGTGCTGGCGACCGCACCGGTCTGCGTGCCGAAGATCGTCGAGAGGAAGCGGGCGCCGAGGTCGACGAGCGGGGACTTCGCGAGTCCGCCCGCTCCCATCAGATCGCCGGGATTGCGCGCCGCGCCCGGATCGATGCTGCGGTCCATCAGCAGATCCATGATCTGTCGCATGATCCCGCTGTCGCCCGACTTCGCGAGCAGGCCAGCGAGGATGGCCGGCAGCGCGGAGCTCAGGCCGCGAGACACGTTTCCCTGCGATTCGCCCAGCATCGTCGATGCCTGGGAGACCAGGTCGGGTGTCAGGAGGCCGCGCAGCGTGTCGATCAGGGTAGCCATCGGCTCACTCCTTTCGTCCGCTCGGGTTGCGTGCGGCGACCTGATGCCGCACTGGTCGGGAACGGGAAGGCGATCTCCGGACTGTCCGATGAACTGAGCGGACGGTGCGAGGATACTGCCTCCGCAGCGTACTGAAAACCCGGGTGCCGGCGCACCGCGTCAGGCGTCGCCGGAGCCGGGTTCACGCGTGCGGCGCCAGCCCGCAGGCGCTGCGCGATCTCGCGCTCGTTGCCGCGGTCGCTCGGCTCGTAGTAGCGCCGGCCGCGCAGCTCGTCGGGCAGGTAGTCCTGCTCCACGACGGCATCGGGGTGGTCGTGCGGGTACTCGTAGCCACCGCCGTAGCCGAGCCCCTTCATCAGGGGTGTCGGTGCGTTGCGGAGGTGCAGTGGCACGGGGAGCGGGCCGCGCGCGCGGACGTCCTCCGTGGCGGCGACCATGGCGCGCATCGCCGCGTTCGACTTCGGGCAGGTGGCCAGGTACGTCGCGGCCTGCGCGAGCGCCAGCCGGCCCTCGGGGAGGCCGACGAAGTGGACGGCATCCTTCGCTGCCACCGCGATCGCCAGCGCCTGCGGTTCGGCATTGCCGACGTCCTCGGCCGCGAAGATCACCATGCGCCGCGCGACGAACAGCGGATCCTCGCCCGCCTCGAGCATGCGCATGAGCCAGTAGACCGCCGCGTCCGGATCACCGCCGCGCATGCTCTTGATGAACGCGGAGATGACGTTGTAGTGCTCCTCGCCGCCCTTGTCGTAGCGCAGCGCCCGCTGCTGCGCGGCCTCCTCGAGGAGCGCCAGGTCGATGCTTCGCGTGCGTCGCGCGCGCGCGAGATGCGCGGCCAGCTCGAGCGTCCCGAGCCCGACGCGCGCGTCGCCCTGCGCGTGCGCCAGGAGGAACGCGCGGGCGTCCGGCGCGAGCGTCAAGTGCGCGCGGCCGAGCCCGTGCTCGGCGTCCGCGAGCGCGCGGTCGACGAGCGTCCCGACGTCCTCGGCCGCGAGCGGCTCCAGCACGAGCACGCGCGTCCGCGACAGCAGGGCGGGGATCACCTCGAACGACGGGTTCTCCGTCGTCGCGCCGACGAGGATCACCGTGCCGCGCTCGACGTGCGGCAGGAACGCGTCCTGCTGCGCCTTGTTCAGGCGGTGAATCTCGTCGACGAAGAGCAGGATCGGCTTGCCGGTGCGACGCAGCTCGTCCTCCGCGTCGGCGACGATCTGGCGCAGCTCCTTCACGCCGTGCAGCACGGCCGAGAACGAGACGTTGCGCACGCCGCTCGCGTCGGCGAGGAGCCGCGCCAGCGTCGTCTTGCCCGTTCCGGGAGGGCCCCACAGGATCAGCGACTCCAGGCTGCCGCCGGCGAGCAGATCGCGCAGGACGCGACCCGGTCCGAGGAGGTGTCGCTGGCCGACGAACTCGTCCACGGTGCGCGGCCGCATGCGCTCGGCGAGCGGCGCGCGCGCGGGCGTCGCCGCCGCGGCGGACGCGCGCGGGAACAGCTCGGGCTGCCGCGGCATGCACGTGAAGGCTAGCACACGGTTCTCGGACTGGAACAGCCACGAGGCGCGTGGTACGAGGACGCGGCGGCGAAGGTGGTGATGGGGCGCATCCGCACGGTCGGGCTGGTGGTGAAGCGCAACCGGCCGAGCGCCACGCGACTCGCGAAACGCATCGTCACGGCGCTGCGACGGCGAGGCATTCGCGTGCTCGCCGATGCCGCCGCGCCGCTCCCCGGCTTGCCGGCGCGTCCGAAGAGCGCGCTCGCCCGCGAGGCGGATCTGATCGTCGTCCTCGGCGGTGACGGGACGCTGCTCGCCGTCGCACGGCACGCGCACACGCGCGTGCCGATCCTCGGCGTGAACATGGGCGAGCTCGGCTTTCTCACCGAGGTGGCGGAGCCCGAGGCCATGGACATGCTGCGGCGCGTGCTCGCCGGGCAGTACGAGATCGATCGCCGGATGGCGCTGACGGCGGTCCTCGAGCGCGGGGGACGCGTGCTGCAACGCTATCGCGCGCTCAACGACGTGGTGGTGTCGAACGGGGCGCTCGCGCGCATCGTCCGCTTCACCGTGTCGGTGGACGGACTGCCGTTCACGTCGTACCGGGCCGACGGCCTCATCGTCGCCACGCCGACCGGATCGACGGCCTACTCGCTGTCGGTGGGCGGTCCGATCATCGAGCCCACCGCCGAGGTGCTGCTCGTCTCGCCCATCTCGCCGCACACGCTGTCGAATCGTCCGGTGGTGCTGCGGCCGCAGGCGGTCGTGCGCATCGCCATCGCGGCGGAGCAGCAGGACGTGGTGCTCACCGTCGACGGCCAGGAGGGCACGCCGCTGCACGGCGGCGACGTTCTCGTCGTGCGGCGCGCGTCCACGTCGGTGTCGCTGGTGCGGTCTCCCGACCGCACGCACTACGACGTGCTGCGCTCGAAGCTGGGCTGGGGCGGCCAGGAAGGAGGACGTCGTGCTGCGGGCGCTCCGCGTCTCTGATCTCGCCATCATCGACTCGATCGAGCTGGTGCTGGAGCCCGGCTTCAACGTGGTCACGGGCGAGACCGGCGCCGGCAAGTCGATCCTGCTCCAGGCGCTCGACGTGGCGCTCGGAGGCCGGCCGGAAGCGGATCTCGTCCGGGCGGGCTCGGAGGAAGCCGTGGTCGAGGCGCTCTTCGAGGACGTGTCGGCGGAGGTCGGCGAGGCGCTCCGCGCGGCCGGCGTCGCGGCAGGTGGCGACGGACAGCTGCTCGTCCGACGGGTGATCGGACGGGGCGGACGGACGCGGGCATACGTGAACGGCGCGCTCGGCTCGCTCGCGATCCTGCGCGACCTGGCGCCGCTCCTGCTGCATGTCTACGGACAGGACGAGCATCAGGCGCTGCGTCGCGTGGAGAGCCATCGCGACCTGCTCGATGCAGCCGGTGGCCTGGAGCCGGACGTCGGCGCGATGCGCGCGCGCTGGGACGCGCTCGCGGGCGCGCGGGCGGCGCTCGAGGAGCGGCAGGCCGCGCAGCGTGTCGCGCGCGACCGCGGCGACCTGCTGCGCTTCCAGCTCGACGAGCTCGAGAAGGCCGCGCTGGTGCCGGGCGAGGACGCGGAGCTCGCGGGCGAGCGCGCGCGGCTCGCGCACGCCGAGCGCCTCGGGAACCTCGTCGGGGGCGCCGAGAGCGGCGTGTACTCGGGCGAGTCGTCGGCGGTGGACGTGCTCGGGCGGGCGCTCGCGGCGCTGCGCGAGGCCGAGCGTCTCGACCCCGGCCTCGAATCGATGCGCGCACTGATCGAGCAGTCGCTGGCGGAGCTCGAGGACGCGGGTGCGCAGCTCGGCCGCTACAGCCGCACGCTGGCGCCCGATCCGCCACGGCTGGAATCGGTCGAGCGTCGCCTGGCCGAGCTGGCGCGCCTCCAGAAGAAGTACGCGGGAAGCGTCGACGATCTCGTCGCGCGGCGCGAGTCGCTGGCGGCGGAGCTCGCGCGGGCGTCCGAGGGCGAGGACGGGTTGACGGCGCTGGCGACCGCCGCTGCGCAGGCCGAAGGACAGGCGCGCGCGGCGGCGGAGCGGCTGAGCGCCGCGCGCCGTCGCGCGGGCGGAGAGCTCGAGCAGCGCGTGGAAGCGGAGCTGCGGCATCTTGCGCTCGACGACGCGCGCTTCGAGGTGCGCGTGGGCAACGGCCGGCCGCTCGGTCCGGCGGGCAGCGACGAGATCGAGTTCTTCCTCGCAGCCAATCCCGGGGAAGAGCCGCGACCGCTGGCGCGTGTCGCATCGGGCGGCGAGCTGTCGCGCATCATGCTGGCGTTGAAGACGGTCGCGGCGAGCGGCGACGACGGCGCCACGCTCATCTTCGACGAGGTCGACGCCGGCATCGGCGGTCGTGTCGCGGAGGTGGTCGGCCGCAAGCTGCGCGAGCTCGGCCGCCGCCGGCAGGTGCTCTCCGTGACCCATCTCCCGGTGATCGCCGCGTTCGCCCAGCATCACGTCGTGGTGGCGAAGCGCGTGGTTCGCGGCCGCACGGTGTCGTCGGCCAGCGCGCTGTCGGATGCGGACCGGGTGACCGAGCTTGCGCGCATGCTGGGCGGGGCGCGCCTCACGCGTGAGGCGCGCGAGCACGCCCAGGAGCTGCTCCGGCAGGGCCGGGCCGGTTCCCGTGCTGCGGCTGTCGCTGGCAAGTGAGAAGCCGGCGCAGCAAAATCGTCGCGCGGCTTGACGCTCCGGGATCGGTCCGCTAGTCCGTCCGGACCCCGCCCCTTCCTGGAGGTGTCAATGCGCGAAGCCGTCACATCCGTCCGTCGGCTGCGCACGAGACGGTTCATCCTGGCGCTCGTCGGGATCGGCCTGCTCGGCGCTGCTACTTTTCACGCGAAGACCACGTACACACGGCTGCGCGCGCTCGAGAAGGAGCTCGACTGGACCCAGAGCCGACTCGCGGAGCGCCGCGAGATGGTCCGCGAGCAGCGCAGCGAGATCGCGCAGCTCGCGGCCGGGATCGACCGCGCCGCGCGGGTGACCGCGGGCGCTCGCGAGCGCGCCTCGAAGCTGCGCCGGCTGGCGCGACTCGAGGAGAGCCGCGAGCAAGAGAGCTCGCCGATCGGACCGGTCACGATTCCGGACACGGGCGAGGCGCTCGTGTCGGAGCCCACGGCCGAGGCCCTGGAGCAGCTTGCGTGGCTCGAGGGACAGACCGCCGCCATCGACGACTCGGTGACGCTGCTGAGCACGCTCGTCCAGCACGGCCCCGCCGACGGTGGCACGCCGCCCTGGCAGTGGCCGGTGTCGGGTCCGATCTCGTCGGAGTTCGGCGGCCGGTCGTCGCCGTACGGACACAGCTGGGAATTTCATCCCGGGCTCGACATCCGCGCGCTGAGCGGCACGCCGGTGGCGGCGACGGGCGCCGGGGTGGTGGTGTACGCTGGCCGGATGAGCGGCTACGGCAACATGGTGGTCGTGGACCATGGCTTCGATCTGAAGACGGTCTACGCGCATCTCTCCGCCGTCTACACGGACGTCGGACAGCGCGTGCAGGCGGGCGAGGTGATCGGTGCGGTGGGACAGACCGGGCGCGCCACGGGCCCGCACCTGCACTACGAGGTGCGCGTCGGCACGGCGCCCGTCGATCCCCTCTGCTACATCGACGGTCCCGGCCGCTACGCGCGTCCGCTCGCGTTGACCATGGGTGGATAGTCGGGCTATTACGAAAGCCCGGCGCCGAACTCGCCGTTGTGGGGCCGTAGCTCAGTTGGGAGAGCGCTTGAATGGCATTCAAGAGGTCGGGAGTTCGACTCTCCTCGGCTCCATTTATTTCGCGGGTTTAGCGTTCTAGGTCGATAGCGCGTTGCCAGTATTGCCACTACGCCGTCCGTAGGGGCTCCCCTGCGGCGGCCGGCGGCGCTTGCTTGCTAGCGCATTGCCACTACGACCTCTGGCGGCGCCTCTCGGCCCGCCGCGGGGCATCGGCGCAGGGATGGTAGACCGATTCGGGGCGGCCCCCGGGACGGAGCAGGGAGAAGTGGAAGGTGGGTGACGTCGTCTGCATCTGGTGCTTGACCGAGGACCCGGAGCCCAGCGTCGAGGACATCATCCCGGCGGCGCTCGGCCGGCCGCGTCCGTGGCCTTCGTCGATCGTCGTTACTCCTCGCTCGGCCTCACGGGATCACGGATAGCACGACGCCCGCGTCCGTATCCTTGAGGCGTGCGGCCGTCGACGCCTTGATCGCCGCGAACTCCTCCGGGAGAAGGAACGCGCTGGGCGATCCGCCGTGCTCGTAGTAGTGAAGGTCTCGGGGGTCGCCGTTCATGCAGAAGGCGCCTCGACGTCGCGAGCGAGATAGGTGTATGCGGCGTCGATGGCGCAAGAGACCCACGATCTCCCCGACGCCGCGAAGCTGATGCAGCTCGTCTTCGGCGGATACGTCCAGTCGCAAGTCATCTACGTGGCCGTGCGGCTTGGGATCGCGGACGCGCTCGCCGACGGACCCAAGGATGCGGACGCGCTCGCGACGGCGACGAAGGCGCACGCGCCGACGCTTCGACGGCTTATGCGGGTCCTGACCGCGCTCGGCCTCTCAGACGAGGACGCCGAGGGGCGATACTCGCTTACCCCACAGGGAGGCCTGCTGCGCGAGGACATCCGAGGCTCACTTCGCATGCCAGTGCTGTTTGGCGTCGGCGAGTGGTACTGGCGCGCGTGGGGCGAGTTCCTCCACACCGTCCAGACGGGCGAGCCGGCCTTCGACCACGTCTGGGGCATGAACGCGTTCGAGTTCTGGAGCCGCAACCCCGAGGCCGGCGAGGTGCACGACCGTGGCATGGCGACCCTCACAGCATACACCACGGCCGCCATCCTCGAAGCCTACGACTTCTCCCGATTCCGGAGCGTCGTCGACGTCGGCGGCGGTACGGGCACCCTTCTCGCGGGAATCCTACGGAAGCATACCGTCTTGCGAGGGATGCTCTTCGACCTTGCACCTGTCGTTGAGCGCGCGCCGGACGTGCTCCGCGCAGCCGGTGTCACCGACCGCTGCGATCTCGCCGCCGGCAGCTTCTTCGAGGGCGTGCCCGGTGGCCACGATGCGTACCTGCTAAAGTGGATTATCCACGACTGGGACGACGCGCGCTCGACCGCGATCCTGCGTGCATGCCACGAGGCGATGAAGGGGGGCGGCACGCTCGTCGTTGTCGAGCGGGTCCTCGGCGAGCGCACGACCCCCGCGGAGCTTGACCACTACCGCGCCGATCTGCTGATGGCGATAGCGACGCCGGGCGGGAAGGAGCGCACGCGCCGTGAGTTCGAGGCGCTCCTCGACGCGGGAGGCTTCCGGCTCGCGGCCGTCGTGCCGACGCGCTCGCCCATGAGTGTGATCGAGGCAATACCCCGGTAGTGCCTCTGGTGGCGAACGCCGGCAGCACGGGCAATCCGTAGTCACGATTCGTGAAGCGTTGCCACTGCTCGGATACCTCGAGCCGTAGGCCCGACGGGGAAGGGCGCGGTTCGTGGAGGTCGACAGCGAGCGCGTGCCGCCGTGGCACAGGGCGGCTCGATCCGGCGGGCCGCCGTGCTCCTGGGTTGCGACGAGCGCACGATCGGGAGCCGGCTCGCGTGCGTGACGGAGGCTCGGACGTAGCGCGCATGCCGTCGTCTTGGCTGGCTACGCGGTGCTGGGTTGCAGCCGCCCCAGCCGACCCCGCGCACCAGGACCAGGACAGATTCCTGTTGACGGCGATTCAGTAGTAGATCGGATCAACGTAGACACCGCGCGCGACGCTGTCGACCGGCTCAGCAACCCCTGTGGAACGCAGCTCGATGTCGACGACACTCTCGGCGAGTGAGCGGAGGAGCCCTGCAGCCGGCGTTGCGTCGGAGCCGAAAATGGACACATGCGTCACGCCGCGCGCCGTGAGATAGCCGCACCAGGCGCGCAAGAGCATCTCAAGGGCTGGAAGATCACGTTCCGAGGCAATGCCCCAATCGACGACGGTCGCGCGCTGTGACACCTGGCGCGTGCCGGCGCGCTCGTGAATGCGTTCCTCCCCATCCTGCCACACACCGACGGCGGCGCGTTCGGTGATGAGCAGTCTCTCGAAGCCGTAGCACTCAGGGGCACGTGTGAGGCGTGCAGTGATTCGCGCCGGGTCCGTCGGTAGAAACATCTCCTCGCCTGCGTGCGTCCGGTTGAGCAGCGTAGCAACGTGCAACGCATCGGCGGCCGTTGCCACCCGACCCGCTGGCAAGCCCGCCACGGCCTCGCATCCTATCAAGGCACGGAAAGGGCGCGCGTTCCACGGCGTGGCGGGTGACCATTCACGGATGACGTCGTTCTGCGGGTCGACATAGACGTAGAGGCCGTCGGCCCGAATGCTGCGTCGGAATCGCTCCTCGCTCAGCACCGCCATGAGTGTTTCCATCAACCCCAAACGCCGATAGCTCGGAAGGACTCGGGTGTGGAAGAGATACACGAGATCAACGTCCCGGCCGCCGATGCGGGCGCGGTGGCCCGCCGTTCCGTAGGAGGCCACCGGAACGCCCTGATCCTCGGCAAGCCAGAGACCTGCCCACTCGGCGAGGCGCACCCGATGGAACGCGCTACGTCCGTGCACAAGGGTAACGCGGCTCCCATCGCCACGCTCGATCGGGCATCGGCGCTCGAGCTCGGCCAGTGCCTCGCCATCGGCGTCGCCGCCGATTCGTACGCGCATACCGGGCGGCAGCGGCCGCGCGATACTGTAGAACTCTAGCGGGTGCGGAGACGACTCCCCAACAATGCAGCGCAGGTTCCAGACCCGGTTCTTCGCGTCGCGGAGACCCACGATGACCGTCCCGTCGGCGTCGCGAACTGCCTCGACCGCCTCGAAAGTGCCGAGGCGCTGCGCCCAGAATCCAACGGTGGTGAGGAAGGACCCCGACTGCCGCAAAGACGCGCCGAGCAGCGGGGCCACGTCGTGGGGGGCGGCATCCCCAATCCCTCCTGCGAGGAGTCCGAGAAGCCACTGCACCCGCACCGCTCGTGGGCCGAGCACGTGGCCCAACGTGATGTGCAGATCCGACATGCAGGTCTCCTCGTGCGGTTCAATAGGAGACCTTCGCGGGTGGTGTCCAGCGAAGCCGAACGCAGCGCTCGAAGTTCCGGCACTGAGCCGACTACCTCGCCTCCGCCACTAGCTACGGGCCGTCCGCTCACGTGGTTCCGGTCGAGCATCACCGAGATTCAGCGACGGTTGCCACGAGAGGAACGGTCATGATGTCCGCAGGTCGCGCAGCTACCGATCGGAGCCTCCGCCGTCGCCTAGCGTAGGTACCCATGCGGTGCCGGCGAACGTGCGGACTCGCCGTTGTTTGACAGATGAGTCGGCACCGGGGGAGACCATCGTCACCGGAGGTCGGCACGATGCGAATGTATGTCTTGTCAATCCTGGCCGTGGCGGTGGGCCTGAGGTGGACGGTGGCAACCCACGCGGCCGTCCTGTGTCAGAAGAAGGGCTCCGGCTTCGTCTTGGTGCGCGACGCCTGCAAGAAGAAGGAGGTGCCGCTCGACTTGGCCCAGTTCGGCGCCCAGGGACCGGCCGGCGTGCCGGGAGCCCCGGGCGCGGATGGATCGCCTGGATCGCCTGGGTCGCCCGGCGCACCCGGCGCTCCCGGGTCGGCCGGGTCGCCGGACACGCCCGACCAGGTGCGCGCGAAGTTCTTTGCGGGCACGGCGTGTCCCGGCAACGATCCAGCCGACGTCATGGTGAAGGTGGGGAACGTCTGCGTGGACGTGTACGAGGCGAGCGTGTGGAGCGGCCTCACGGGCGGCACGCAGTACGGTGTGGTCAGCGGCAACTACCCGTGCAACGCGGACGGCAACGACTGTACGACCATCTACGCACGGAGCGTCGTGGGGGTGGTACCCTCGAGCTCTGTCACATGGTTTCAGGCCGCGCAGGCGTGCCGGAATGCAGGGAAGCGGCTGCTGACGAACGCGGAGTGGCAGATGGCGGCGGCGGGGACGCCCGATCCCGGCGACGCGGGCAACGGCACGACCACCTGCAACACGAACACGGCCGGTCCGACGAACACGGGTAGCACCGGGGACTGCGTCTCGAGCGCGGGGGTTCGGGACATGGTGGGCAACCTGTACGAGTGGGTGGCTGACTGGGCCGACCGGTCAAGCACCTGCACGGACTGGACGGCCTCCGCTGGCATCCCGGGCGGTGACCTTAGTTGCTTCGGCGGATCGGGTGGAGCGAGTAGCTCAGCTATTCCGGGCGCGTTGATTCGCGGAGGCCTTTGGGGCAGCGGCGCGGACGCCGGAGTCTTCGCGGTGTCGGCCAAAGTCATTCCGTCGTTCTCGGACGTCGAGGTCGGGTTCCGCTGTGGCCGCTGAGTCGTCCCGGGGCTTTGAAACCTTTGACCTTTGGCTCTTCTCGGGTTGTCGAGAGCTCCGTAGGCATCAGCCTCGAGTCTCTTGGGCTTCCGCTCGCGGTCGAGCTCACCCTTGGCCGCCTCGTCGACTACTGGGCGGATCGCAACACGGGGGAACTGCTCGATTACGTCTACTTCCAGACCGAGCCGATGGAGGATGCCCAACGTGGTCAGCCGCTGTCGTTGGCGGCAATCGAGCGAACCGAAGTTGCACCTCGACGATGGGCCCTCCGGCAGGCGACGCGAAGCTCGCGGAGCAGGTGAGGCGGACACTCCGAGAGCGGGCGCGTGAGCCCGTACAGGGCGACCTGAACCCAGCCCCCCGATACGGCGAACACTCAACTACAGAACGAATATGACAACTGCCGCATGCACAACGGCGGCAAGCCGGCCCTGACGGCCAGCGTCACCGGTCATGTCAGCGTGCTGCTCGACGGCAGCACCTCCAACCTGGACGTGCCGCTCAAGGTCACCTTCAACGAATGGCACCACAGGACCTGGGAGATCGACACCGCCAACATCCCGCCCCTTACCATCGGGGGCTACGAGGTCACCGTCTCCGTCACCGGGAACAGCGGCACGTTCGCACCGTCGACCGGCCACATGACTCTGGATCTCCAGCTCGAGCTAGTTGTCCATGGGCCGGCGGGAAATGCCACTGCCTCCTTTCACCTCTCGTCGGCGCACAGCGGCGGATCGCGGATGTCCAAGACGGGGAAACATACGGTGACCATCACCGACACCTCGGTGCTCCACGAGGGCGGTGTGATCCATCCGGAGGACAACCATCCCATCTCACTGTCGCTCTCGTTTGCGATGCCGACCTATCCCTGATCGCGCCGTCTTCAGCGAAGCACGTCGATCCTGTCGACGAGCTGGCGGCGCAGCTCGGCCGGCAGCGGATGCGCGCCGAGCCAGACGTCCCACAGCGCCCGCTGCAACCGCGGGCTCTGCGGCCCCTGTTTGGTGTCGTCGCCGACGGTGAGCTCGATCTCGCCGTTGTCGCGCGTCGTCAGCAGCCACTCGTCGCCCGCCGCCGCATCACCGATCAGCGCCAGCAGCTCGTCGGCGCCTTTGACCTCCTCGAGCCCGCTCTTGACGTCGGCACGCAACGCCGTCGCCGGCACGTCCTTGGCGAACTTGATCACCGCCTGCTTGGTGAAGCGGCCCCACACGAGAAACGCCGGCGCGTGATCGCCGCGCGTGAGCAGCGCGTGGCTCTTTCCGCCCGCGCGCATCGCCAGCGCGGGAAAAGCGCGCCGCCCGTCTTGATCGTCGATCCAGATCTGCATGTCGTAGAGCTTCTGGCCGTCGCTGATCCACCTCGGCGAGCTCGAACGTGCGCACGACCATGCGGAGCCCGCCCGAGCCCTGGTCGATGGATCGAGCATCCAGGGAATCGCCGCCCGCGTGCTGCTCGCAGCGGCGTGCGCTCATTTGGGGTTGGTCGCGGGCTCGAACGCGATGCGCGACGAGGCGCTGGCGTGCGCGGCCAAGGCCGGCATCCACTTCTCTGCAATCGCGGCCACGCACGCAGCCTGCTCCACTCTGCACCTCCGCGACGTGGAACGGACGCGTAGCCTCGCCGAGGAGACGCTGCGCCTTGCCTCCGAGCGCGGGTTCTCGATCCCGCGGATCTACGCCTCGATGTTTCTCGGCTGGTGCGACGTCGAGGAAGGACGCGCGGAGGAGGGGCGAGCCGCCGTGCGTGCCAGCTTGGCGGAGTTCACCGCGAGCGGAGAGCGTAGCAGCACCACGAACTGGCAGGCGCTCCTCGCCCGCGCCCATCTCGCGAGTGGCGACGTCGCGAGCGCGCACGAGGTGCTGGACGCGGCGTTCGCCTTCGGACGGCGCGGCTCGCCGGCAAAGCGCCGGCTTGAGGGACGCGGCTAGCACCAGCTAGCACCTTGTCGAAAACTGCGCGGCCCCAGAGGCCCACAGACCCTCCTTAGGTAGGCGAGGAGAAGACCAAGCTCGATTGACTTCGCCCCGCTCCTGACCCACGGTCGAAGCCCGTGCCAGCAAGTTCCGTGTTCGTCGGTCGGCAAGCGGAGCTCGGCATGCTGCGTGCGGCGCTCGGCCGGGCCGTCGCCAGCGAGGGGAGCTTCATCGCGCTCGTTGGGGAGTCCGGCATCGGTAAGACCCGCATCTCCGCGGAATGCGTGCAGGACGCGCACGTGCACGGCGCTCTCGTGGTCTGGGGGCGGTGTCACCCGGGCGACGTGACTCCGGCATTCTGGCCATGGGTTCAGATACTCCGGAGCTACGCACAGCGGCATCCGACCGTGGACGTGGACGTGCTCACCTCCGCGCTGCGCGATGCGCCAACCGCGGATCTCCCGTCACCTCCGCTGGCTACGCTATCCGGGCTGGTACGCTTCGAGCTGTTCGACCGGGTCGTGACGTTCCTGCGCGGAGAGGCCCGCCGGCAGCCGCTTGTCTTCGTCTTCGACGACCTGCACTGGGGAGATCGAAGCTCGGTCTTGCTCCTCGAGTTCGCTGTGCGAGAGCTGCGCGAGGCGGCCGTGCTGTTCATCGGCACCTACCGCGACACCGCGCTGGCCCAGTGCTCGGACGTTGCCGAGCTGCTCGGCAACCTGACCCGCCTAGGGACGACGCTGCAGCTGCGGGGTCTGACCCGACGAGAGACGGGGGCGCTGGTCCAGCAGTCCTTCGCTGCGACGCTGAGCGATGCGGTCGTCGCCGCCGTCCACGAAGCTACCGACGGGAACCCGTTCTTCGCGCTCGAGGTGGTCTCCCTGCTCTCCGCGGACGACGTCCTCGCCGCGCGCAGCCCGCGCCGCGCGGCGGCGCTGCCCATTCCGGTCGGGGTACGGGAGACGATCCGTCGCCGACTCGCGCCCCTGCCAGCGATGAGCCAGCAGGTCCTGATCGCGGCGGCGGTCCTCGGCCGCGAGTTCGACCTCATGCCGCTCGAACGGATGCTCACGATGCCTGCGCAACGGTTGCTCGAAGCGCTCACCCCAGCGCTGGGCGCTGACCTCGTGCGGCCGGTGCCCGAGGGGCTGCGACGATATGCGTTCGTGCACGCGCTCGTACGCGAGCAGCTCTACGACGATATCCCGCTCACTCAACGGGTGACGTTGCACCGCCAGGCAGGCGAGGCGATCGAGGCCCTCGCCGGCGACCTCCCGGAAGTGCATGCGACCGAGCTGGCGCATCATTTCTTCGAGGCGGCCCGCTCGGGAGATTCGGACAAGGCGGTCACCTACGGGAGGCACGCCGGGATGCGCGCGCTCGCGCTCAGTGCGTACGACGAAGCGGCGCACGAGTTCGAGCGCGCACTCCAGGCGGTAGCGCTGGCGCCGGGGATCCCCGGGGACACGCGGATCGAGCTCTTGCTGGGGCTCGCGGCGGCGCGCCACGGAGCAGGGCATCAGGAAGCGGCCGAGACCGCATGCCGGGATGCGGTCGACCTCGCACGCACGTGCGGGCCACGGCAATTCGCCGAAGCCGTCGCCCGGTACTCCGAGGTTCGCCAGGAGCTCGCGGTGGTCGACGAGGGGATGATCGCCTTACTCGAGGAGGCTCTCGGCGGCCTTTCACCCGACCATGCGCGGCCGCGTGCCCTCTTGCTGGCGCGGCTGGCCGCGAGCTTGTGGCTACGGCCCGGTAGTGGACAGCGCCAGCGCGAGCTCGCGGACGAGGCGATGGGACTCGCGCGCCGGCTGGGGGATATGCCCACATTGATCTACGTTCTCCTTCACCGCCTGGTCGCATTGCACGGCCCCGACACGCTCCTGCAGCGTGTGGCAGCCGAGAACGAGGTGATCCACCTGGCCGAGCGCAGCGGGCAACGCTACGCCGCGCTGTTCGCGTTCACGGTGCGCATCCACGACCTCGTCGAGTTCGGGGATCGGCACGGGCTCGACCAGGCTATCGAGAAGTTCGAGCGGCACGCGGCGACGCAGCGGTACCCCTTCTTCCTCTGGCAGGCATCCAATGTCCGCACGATGGTCGCGCTGCTCGAGGGGCGCTGGGCCGACGCGGAGGCGCTGGCGCACGAGACGCTTGCAGCGGGCCAGACCGTTCAGGCACAGTCGGCCTCCATCTTCTTCATGGCGCAGCTTCTCAAGCTGCGCGCGGAGACCGGGCGAGTCGTCGAGGTCGCGCCGCTCGTGGAGATGGCGGCGGCGCAGGTGGCCGCGGTCCCCGCGTCGCACAGCGTGCTCGCCGATGTCTATGCTGTGCTCGGACGGACCGATGATGCTCGCCGCGAGCTGGATATCCTTGCCGCGGACGACTTCGGTGGCGTGCCCCGCGATCCGACCTGGCTCATGGCCTTGTGCGTCGCCGCGAACGCGTGCGTGCAGCTCGCCGATCGACGCACGGCGGAGGTCCTGTACGCGATGCTGCGTCCGTATCGGGACCGGATCGCCACGGTGCCACCGGCGATCGTCGCCCTCAGTCCGGTGGCTCATCACCTCGGGCAGCTCGCGACCCTACTCGGCGTGTTCGATGACGCGGCGGGGCACTTCGACCACGCACTCGCGCTCGCCGAGCGGATGCAGGCCGTGCCGTGGGTTGCGCACACGGAGCAGGCGTATGCCGAGCTGCTCGTCGCACGCCGTGGCGCGGGGGACCGCCGCCGAGCCCTTCGCCGACTCGAGCGAGCGCAGCGCATCGGCGAGGAGCGCGGGATGCTGCTGGTCCTGGCACGGGTGGCCGCGACCCGTACGACGGCAGAGGCGCTGCCGCCCGACGAGGACGAGCCCGCGGCGGACCTGATCGTCGAAGCCGTCGAGGACCAGGACATCGCCTCGGCAGTGGGAGACGCCCCACCTGTCGCCCGCGAGCGCGCTGCGTCCGGCCCGCGGAGTAGGGTCGTGCAACTCGTGACCCGGGCCGCCGGGTCCGACCGAGCGCGCAGCAGCTTCTGTCGCGAGGGCGACCTCTGGACCATCTCCCACGCCGGGCGGATCGTCCGGTTGAAGCACGCCGTTGGCCTGGCGCACATTGCGCTCCTGCTGCGGCACCCGCGGCAGCAGTTCCATGTGAACGACCTCCTCGCACGCACTCGGCATGGGGGGCACTCAACGGGTGACGTGTCGGCCGGCGCGGCTGCGGAGGCCGCGGACCTATCGGTGCGAGCCGATCTCGGAGATGCGGGTGCGATCCTCGATCCGGAGGCGAAAGCCGCGTACCGCCGACGGCTGGCCGAGCTGCGGGAGGAGCTCGAGGAGGCCACCGCCTGCAACGACATCGGCCGGACCGCGCGCGCTCAGAAGGAGATCGAGTTCGTGGGCCACGAGCTCGAGCGGAGCATGGGCCCGGGGGGTCGCGATCGCCGCGCCGTCGCGGCCGCCGAACGGGCGCGTGTCGCCGTGGCCAAGGCGATCAAGTACGCGCTCGGAAAGATCGCCAAGCAGGATGCGGCGCTTGCCGATCATCTTCGGCGGGACATCCACACGGGATACTTCTGCGTCTACGAGCCCGCCGCCGTCGATTCCCTCCTCTGGGACGTCTGAACCGATCGGCCGCCCTCCTCGCTCCCGGCGACTCACATTGAAACCCGAATTCTCACGCCCTTGGGGGTGGAGAAGGAGGTTCCAATGCTTCGATTCATTTTCGATTCCACCCGCCACCCCCGTCCCCGACAATCTCGGAAAACGGGCTGCACTTCGCGTTCCGTGTTCCGCAGAGGCGTCGTCGGAGGCTGGCTCGCGGCAGCGCTCGTGGCTTCGCTCCTGTGCCCGGCGCCGAACGCGGTGGCGCAGCCGAGCCCACACCAACGTCGGCGACACGTCCGGCTGCAGCGCCACGTGCGCGTCGCCAGCCCGCGGCTCCAGCAGGCGCTGGCGGCGTTCGACGCGTCGACCGGCGTGATGCACTTCGCGCCGGTGCCGGATGCGATGCGGGTGAAGGTGGGCGACGTGCTGGCCAGCGGGCCGTCGTCGTCGGCGCCCTTCGGCTACCTGCGTAGGGTCACCGGCGTGGTCCACGGCAGCAGCGAAGTGCAGCTCACGACCGTGCCTGCGCGCCTCGACGAAGCCATCAAGGAGGCGCACGTCACTGCAACGGTGATCCTGCCGACCGACGGCAGCCACACCGCCACCCTGGTCCCCGGAGGGCTGACCTTTCCGGCGCCGCCGATGTCGGCGGCCGGGCTCGGCGCGAGCCATTCGCTCGACCTCGAGTACCACGCGAACGGCGTCGACCTCTCGTTGCACGGCCACGAGACCTCGTGGGTGGGCGTCAACATCGGCGTCGACATCGACGCCGCCTGCCTCATCGACGGCGACCCCTGCTTTGCCTTCGACACCGAAGCGGGCGAGCAGGAGGACGCGGCCGTCACCATCAACGGTCGGTTCAACGGGAGCTTCTCCAAGAGCTTCCCGCTGGCGAACGAGACCTTCGATCCGATCGTCTTCTTCATCGGACCGGTGCCAGTGGTGCTGGTGCCGAACCTTGACATCAGCTTCGACTTCGACGCCACCGCCAACGGCACCTTCGCCTACGCCGCCGAAGCCAACGCGCCCGAGTACCGGATGTCGGTGCACTGGGACAGCGCGAACGGCTTCAGCAACGGCTTCTCGTTCCAGCCGGCGCACTTCGATCCGGGCAGCATCGACCTGGTGGCCGACGTCGACGCGCAAGCCAAAATTCCGACGCGGGTCGATCTGCTACTCTACGACGTCGCGGGAGTGAACGCCATCGTCACAGCCGGGCTCGACGCCAAGCTGCACATCCCACACAAGCCGCGCTGGAGCGTCGATGGCGAGCTCATGGGCGAGATCGGCGTCAACGCCACGCTGCCGATCATCGGCGACCTCGGCAGCACCGAGGTGACGCTCTTCGACGAGCAGTTCCACGTCGCCGAGTCCGCCAACAACCCACCGCGCGTCGCGATCCAGTCGCCGATCAATGGTCAGCAGATCAGCTTTTCCTGGCCCGACTTCGGCAACGCGACTCTCTTTGCCACCACCAGCGACGACGAGGACGGCACGCCCTGCTGCACCGTCGACTGGCTCCTGGGCGACGGCTCGCTGCTGGCGCACGGCAACGACGTGGTGGCCCCTTTCCCGCGCGTCGGTCACTTCGACCTGATCGCACGCGCTACCGACAGTGATGGTGCCACCACCGACAGTGCGCCGGTGGGCATCGACACGACGATTCCGCCGCCGGGGGCGGGGATCGTGCTGCCCGGGCCCGCGTGCGAGACGAAGATCTACACCAACCTGCCCGTCCGGCTGCTCGGCCGCGAGGGCCAATTCCTCGGCAACGCGGACTACACCTGTGTCTGGTTCAGCGACGCCGACGCCGACCAGCCACAGTTTCCCCCCGCCGAGGAGCTGGCCGGCAGCTTCGGGCTTCGCGGCTGCGAGCTCGATACTTTCTTCCCCACCCCCGGTGTTCGGACGCTCACCCTCGGCGTCGTGCCGGACGTGCCGGGCAGCACGGCCTCGGACGCATACAAGACCTTGCGCGTCCTCGACCGACCCGCGGGCCCGATTCCGCTCTTGCGCAGTCCCGGCCCCGCTAGCTGTGAGCAAGTGGGTCTCGACAACGTGCAGGGCAAGCTCGACACGTACGTCGAGGCGAGCGGCGCCACCCCCGGCACCCATCTGACCTGGACCTGGCAGGCTGGCACCTGCGCGCCCGTGCCGCTGCCGGTGCAGCGCGGCAGGGACGGGCTCTGTGTGCCCGGCTTCTGTCCTTCGCACTTCATCGTCAATGGTCCCGACGTGGCGGCGATCACGTCCGCGAGCTGCAGCCCCGATGGAACCGGCACGGCCACCGTAACCGCCGTCGACGCGAGCGGCGCCGCCAATTCGACCCTCTTCTACATACGGCTGTTCCACCAGATCGTGCGGTAGCGTGCATCGAGTGTGAGTGTCGTCCTGGACTCGGGTCGAGCCGGAGACCCGAGTCCAGTGTGAGGTTGCACACTTCGTCGGACAATCGCGGGGCGCCTCACCAGGGAACAGTTCACTCGCGCCGTTCTTCGCAAGGGGTCACATGGAACCCGGCAGGCCAGGAGGCGCTCTATTGTTTCGCGGTCGAGGTGCGCCTCAACGAGCACTTCTGCGAGCTCTGGTATGACAGGCACGACTGCTACCCCATCTTCATCCCGCTTGTCCGATCTCGCTGTTTTTCGGCGGTCAGTTTCGGCGCTGGGGACGCCACGCCCTCGGGGATGTTCCGTCAGGCAGGGTGTGCGCTAGGGGAAACCGGCCTCTCCTCAACTCACCTCTCTGAAATACGGCTCTCCCCCCTTGGGCATCGTGGGCTCCTCAACAGGTATCCGGGCTACGCGGTGGCGCAGGCGAAGAGACTTGCCGAACCAGCCGGTAGCGCGGAGCCGATCGCCGCAGCCGGGTGGCCGCCCCGAGCAGGTGCGTGCGCGGCTCAACTGACGCCGCG
>CAVQLX010000003.1:0-50005 GCA_963713495.1 uncultured delta proteobacterium
TGTTCCTGTGGCGGTGCCGCTTGGTTCAGTTGCGTCTTGCTTCTGGCGGACGGCAGATACAGCTCAAAGCTTCCGTGAGGTCTTGATCGGCGGCCAGGACCATGAGGGTGACTTCACCACAACCTGTTCACGCCGGACAGCCTTAGTCGCATGGTCGAAGAAGCGGGGTTCACGTCGGTGGAGGTGCCAGTTCGCGGCCGCCGGAACGGGCAGTACTTCGAATTCGAGCTGGTTGCGCGGGTCCCTACGGCAACGGGCCGCCAGTGACCGGGAAGCGAGCGATGCTGGACGAGGTCCTCTACCCAGAACGTGCCCACGGCGAACTGGCAGATGTTGACCTCGGAACGCATGGCGCTCACAGGGCTACTTGCCCGCCTTCGGCCGCAGCACGCCCTCGAGGTCGGCGTCTATCACGGCGGGCCTCTATCAGTTGATCGCGCAGTTCTGCGATCGGGTTTGGGCGCTGGACTTCGATCCCGAGGTGCCTAGCCGTTTCCAGTCCCGTCAAATGTGGACCTGCGCATTGGGGATGCTGCCGAGGTGTTGGCCAGCCTCTTGGACGACTCGATGCCGCCGCCGTGGCGCTGAACTTCGTGCTCATCGATGCAGACCACAGCGCGAGCGGCGTCCGGCGGGACATCGAGGCCGTGATCCATCGTCCGGCTCCGCCCCGCGAGCCGATGTTCATCGTGATGCATGACAGCGGCAATGCACGATGTTCGCCGCGGTATCAGACAGCGCCGATCGGGCGTCGTGTCCTCTATGTCCAGCACGTCGAGCTGGACTTCTGCCACGGCGCGGATCGCTCGAGCACGCAATTCGCGACAACCGCAGTGCAGGCCTGGGGTGGCCTCGCCCTGGCGCTATCTCAGCTCTCAGCCGCGGGTCGGCGGGCTGATGGTCAGCGCTGGCTCGGCCACGACGGTCGCGGCTATTCAGCGGTGCGCACAGGGGTATGGCCATTCTCCGCCGGGGCTAAGGCGGCGCGATAGAGGACTACCTATTCCTCCGCCTCGACGGCCCGGCGGGTCCTCGTCGTCAGCGACCTCTTCCCACCTCATGGAGCAGGCCACGCCGAGGTCATCGCGTACCGCCAGGCGCGGCAACTCCGAGCGCGCGGTCGCGTGGTCAGCATCTTTGCGGGCAGGGTGGCACCCCCCAGCCTCGCTGGCCGGCTCGAGGTCAATGACGAGAGACAGGCTGCGTGTCTGGCGCACTCCGGTGGTCTGCATTCGAACCGGACGACGATTTCTGCACCCCGACCATCGGCGCACGGCTGCAATCCGTGCTGGAGTTGCCGATCAGCCCGACGTCGTGCACTTTCACAACCTCAGCGGGCTGGGCTTCTCCTTGATTCCGCTCGTCAAGCGCTACGGTCTGCCCGCGATAGTGACGCTGCACGACCACGCCGGCTACTGCTATCGGGCCACGGCGCTTCGCCCAGACGGCAGCCCCTGCCGGGCGCCGGAAGGTGCCCTGGCCTGCTCCGGCGCCGTCCGGCCACGCGAGGTTGGCTTGGCTCTGCCGATGCGGCCTGCGGCGCGACTATGTCAGCTGGGCGCTCGCGCACGCCGACTGGCTCATCGCGTCGAGCGACGCCCTCGCGGCCGCCTTCCGCACCGCGCGCGCAGCCGACGATGCGCGGCTCCAGATCGCCTCGAACGGTGCGCATGGCGACCGCTCTTCGGAAGAGGCGGCGCTGAATGCGATCGAGGGCGTCTACCAGGCGGTCTCGCGCGTGCCCCGACCAGCGCGTTCGGACCGTCCGCTAGTGCTCTGCGCGGGTGCCTGCCGCTCGCGCAGGTCGCCGAATCTGCAACAGCCTCTATCGCCTGGAGCGACCGGAGGCCCAGGCGTCCGGCTCATGTGGCACGGGTGGGCTGATCCAGAGACGTGGGCACAGCGCCGCGCTGCTCTGGAACTGGAGCCCTGGCGACGCGAGCCACGCCGCCATGCAGCGCGCGCTGCGCGCCGGCGTCCCGCTACTGGCGCCGGCGTCATTGCGCCGTCGCGACGGCGGTCGAGAACAGCTTCGGTGCCGCCCTGACCTACAACACCTTCCTCGAAGGCATGCTCGCGCTCGCCCGAGTGCCGCACGACGTTGCGGCGCTACGCTGTTGCGACGCAACTGTCGCGAGGCGGCGGCCGTGTTTGCCGCGGCGCTCCCTCGGAAAGCTACCACCTCCCCACTCCGGTCATTTCAGCGTGATCGATCGCTTTCTGCACGTTCTCATCTGCAACGAGCGGCTCCTGCCTCGCTTCGGCGTGGATCGTCTACTCCTTCTACTCGGCGGCGGCCTGCGACGGCGTGGGCACCGCATCACCTACCTCTGCCAGCGCTGCGATCGCGGCGCGGTGGAGACCCTCTCCCGTGACGTCATTGAGTTGTCGAGCTCGGGCGTCTCGACTTGCACGGCGCGGAGGCTGCGGCAATGCAGTGGCTCGAGCAACACTGGGAGGAACTGGCGCGCGACGGCGGCCCGGATGTCGTCGTCACCGGCGGCTGGCCTTTCTTGCCGCGTTGCCGAGGTTTGTGCCCGGCCGGGCCGTGCCAAGCCTGTTCATCGATGCTGGCGCTACGCCGCACGAGGGCATCCCCGAGGGCGCGGTGCCGGTTCCAGCGGGAGCTACGGCGCGTGCGCGCCACCGCGCCTTCCGCGTTTCACCGCCGTGCTGCCGATCAGCAACTTCATCCGCGATACCCAGACACTGCCCGAGCGGGGGACGGCGGCGGCGTCCACACGGTGCTGCTCGGGGCGGACCACCTGGAGGTGCCGATGTTCGAGGCTCCGCGGGAGATGCCGCCGATGCGGCTGTCGCTTGCGCAGGTGAATCGCCTCTCGGACCAGGGCCATCGGCTGGTGATCTCGCTTGGACGGTTCGAGCCGGAGGGTTACAAGAACAGTCTCGCCGTCTACGAGGTCTTCGCACGCATCCTGGAGCGAGAGCCAGATGCCAGGCTGCTGGTGCTCGCCCGACCGGAGGACCTGCAGCCGCCCGAGGCGCTGCGGCACGCCGTCCTTCCGCTCGGCTTCCTCAGCGATGCCACGCTCGCCGCAGTCATGCCCCGCTGCGCGCTCGGCCTCAGCCTGTCGCGGTGGGAGGGCTTCAACCTGCCGCTGGCTGAGATGCAGTGGTGCGGTCGGCCCGTCCTTGCGTTCAACCTGGCCGCGCACCCAGAAGTTGCTGCCGATCCCTGGCTGCTCTGCGCCAGCCTCGACGAGATGGCGGACAAGGCGATGGCTCTCTTGCAGCGCGGCCTGCCACCGCACATCGTCGAGCGAGGATCGATTCGAGCGCTTCCGGAGCCGTTTTCGCTGGCAGGATGTCATCGGGCGCTACACCACGACTATCGAGGCCCTCGCAGCCGCGGCGGCTGCGCAGGCCGCGCCAGCTGGCCCCGTTCGCCGCGTGCTGCTGGTGGACTGCACCAACGCCTCCGTCGATCCCGCGAACCCGGGCGTGATCCGGGTCGCCCGTCGGCTTGGCCACGCGCTACAGCAGCATCCCGAGCTACGCGTGGTCTTCGTCCGCTGGGATACTCGCTCGGTTCCTATCGCACCCTTGCGGCGCAAGAGCGCGCGACGCTGGGTTCCTACAACGGGCCAATCGATGGAATCTCCAGCCTACTCAGCCCTTCCGGGCAGGGCGTCTGGCCGGTTGACAACATCCTCGGTCTGCTCGACACCGATGCACCACCGGTATTGTTCGTGCCGGAAGTGGTGCTGGATGGCCGCTTTCCGGAGCGGATCGCATGGGCGCGAGCGCGCGGCCTGCTGGTCGCGGCGCTACTCCACGACCTGATCCCCGTAACACATTCGCCCTTCTTTCCGGCGGAGCTCGTGAACCGCTTCCCGGAATACCTCGAGTCGCTCGCGGCCGCAGACGCAATCTGGGCGGATCTCCGGGGAGACTCTGCGGCAGTTCGAGCTCATATCGGCCGCCACAACCTTCCCCGGCCGCCGGAGCGGGAGGCCATCTGGCTGCCCGCGCAGCTCGGCGCACAGCCCCGCGTGACCACGCCGTCCGAGCCGCCATAGCCCGGCGAGCCGCTCATCGCGCTCTGCGTCGGCTCGATCGACCCGCGCAAGAATCATCGCAGCCTGATCGAGGCGTTCCGAGCGCTGCTCAGGCGCCGGCCGCACCTACCGCTCCGGCTCGTGCTCGCCGGCAATCGCTTCGCCGGGGCGGATGACCTGGCCGAGTGGATCGCCGTGGTCACACACGAGGAGCCGCGGATCACTTGGAAGGGCCTCGTGCAGGATGCCGAGTTGGTGGCGCTCTTCGAGAGGCCGCATTCACCGTCTATCCTTCGCTGGTCGAGGGCTATGGCCTGCCAGTCGTGGAGAGCCTATGGATGGGTCGGCCCTGCCTCTGTCACTCCGAGGGGTGATGGCCGAGTTGGCGGCCGATGGCGGCTGCCTCACGGTCGACATGACCGAAACCGCCGCTATCGAGCGGGCGCTGGAGCGGCTCGCCGGAGACTCGGGCTCCGGCGCAGGCTGGCGAGGAGGCCCGGCGTCGCAAGCTGCTCGATTGGGCCGCCTACGGGGCGACGATCGGCAGTCGGTTGCGCGATCTTCAGGAGGGCGATCGCTTGCACCCGGAGCGATCTCGCCGGGATGCTGGCCGACCTGTGACCGCCATCGACACCGCTCTGCCGGTGCTGCACAGCCGACTTCGCGCGGAGGCCGCGGCGCTGCGCGAACTGCCCGAGCGTTTCGTGAAGATCACCGATGTCTCGGTGAGAGAGGCGGAGCACCGTTAGACGGCCCGATGTGAATGGACCGCTCCACCGCCCGCTTGCGGGCGCAGTATCCTTCCCGATGCACCCCGCAGGACACCCACGCCGGATGCTGTTCTCGACGCCGGTCTCGGCCGGCCCTGGAGGGCAAGCCGCCGACGTAGCGGGCGATACGGCGCTTGTCGCCAAGGTGTTCGCCATCCCCGCCGCTGAGGCGGCACGGCGACGGCTCGACGAGCCAGCGGCGGCAGGCGACGTCTGGCGAGCCCAACGGGAGCCGATCGAGTGAGCAGCAGGTGGGTCCCGTCGAGGAGCATCACGTGAACGTGTCAACTCATCCGTTGATGCTCCCACCCATTAACGAATTTCCGTCGGCATACTTCGCGCAACACAAGGACGATGTCGACACGCTGCTCGCGCATTTGCGTCTCTTCAACATCCCGCTCGGCAAGGCATCGGTCGTGCTCGAGCTGGGCGCCGGAACGGGAATCCATACCGGTTTCTTGAGCCACCATTTCGGGCGGAGAATACCTGGTGATGGATATCTTCGAAGTATGCGGCTCTGCGGGGCGGACGTTCCTGCAATACGTTGCAGCGGAGCACGCCAAGTACGGATATCCGTTTCACCCAGAGAAGATCGAGTTTCGTCACGTCCAGTGCCATGGATTTGATCGTCAAGGACGTTTTGCCGATCTGGGCGATCCATTTTGACGGCTTCGAGCATATCCAGGTGCCCGAGTCGGCACTCAGAGAGCTCGTGCGCTGCGTCAAGCCAGGTGGACACGTCTACATTGAGTTCGATCCATATGGACAGCAGACACCGGCTCGCATTTCTCCCGCAGTACGTCGCAGAGCCGTGGGGTCATTTCATCTACGACACCGAGCTGTTCGTCGAGAAGATGAGGACGGCGGTGTCGGAGTACGAGATCAGCAGTTTCGTCTTCGACATCCATCGGAAGCGAACTTGCCTACTACCGCGCGGTACTGCAAGCAGGGGTGCGTGACGGGCTCTTCGCGGTTGTTCACCAGACGTCACCAGAGCAGTGGGGCGCCGTCGTTGCACCCCAGCACCTCAAGCACTCCTTCATGCAGGAGGCATTGGCTGCGAGGGTACACGCGCGAGGAGCCATTGCTACGCGGAATGCGCTGGATTCTCGAGTGAGCCAGCCATGAACTGACGGCGACGGCCAGCTGGTATCAAGTCCGCTGTTCGGTACGCGCTTGCCGTGTCGCTGCAGTCGGGCACAGCTCGGTCAGCGTGTCCGCCATGTCGCGAGATTGCGCCCGTGGCCGCGCCGCGTGCAACCGTGCCGTCACCTATCAAAGTCGCCCCCGGCGGGCGGCGACGTTCCGGATACCTCCGCTCCGGCTCGGAGAGGGCCGGGCTCGATCGACGGGAGGCGGACAAGCCTCGTGTTGCGCGCTGACGTCAGTTACCAGAGTTCGTTGTTGACCGGCACGTTCTTCGGGGCGTATGAACGCTCGAGAAGGCTGGCCCGGCATTCCGGGCCGCCGGATCCAATCAGGCCACGATCGTCACATGCTTGCCGCCATTCGCGAGATCAGCGCGGCTTCAGACTACGACTTTCGCGAGTTTGCGTGTCCCGAAGACCCCCTGCGTGGGCTCTTCGAGCAGTGGGTGCCGTACTACCGCCAGAAGTGGGCGATCGCGCGTGCCCTCCAGCCGTTGCGGAACCCGAGGTCGGCGTGCGCTTTGGATACTCGGCTCGTGCGTTTTTAGACGGCTACGCTGACGCCAGCTACGAAGGGATCCATGTTGATGCCGAGAGCTGGGGCTGCAAGGGTGCTGTTCTCTGGGCACGGTCGATTACGCGGGGGCACAACGCCTCGTTCGTCATCGCCGATTCCGCAGTCGCTCGAGCGGCTTCCTGGCGACGACGGGGTCTGATTCACATCGACGGCCAGGCAGGACCCCGACGCTTTCTTCTCGGACGGCAGCAAGGCGCTGCTGCAGGGACACTACATACTACTCGATGGATACCTGTGGACCACCTCCAACTTCCAGGCCGCCAACGAGCTGCTTCGCTTGCATAGGGAGCTGATCGAGTGGTGGGGCGTGATCCCCGGCTACGCAGGCGACCTTCTACTGGTACCTCGCGTGCTGCGCGCCGTCACTTTAGCGGGAATGGGCGTGTGGGCACGAGCAGCCATATCTACGGGGCATACACGGAGTCGTACTATCTCTCCGACTGCGGGCTTCGACGCCTGGCTGCAGGGCCAGGGCAAATCTCTCACGACCCACGTCTGGCCGCAATGGCGGCCCTTGCTGGGCTCCGGCGCGGGAGTCGGCGCTTGATCTCGGCTGCGGCCGAGGCGAGATTGCCTATGCGCTGGCCCTCAGGGGGCCCGCGTCATGGCGGTCGACGTTGCCCCGCGGCCATCAACCTGGCCGAGCGCTCTTTCGCAGGAGAGCTCCAGCTCCGCCGGCAGGTCACGATCGTATGCGGCGATGCGCTCTTGGTGTCGTGGCCAGAGTCCGTCGACATCGCGCTCGCATCCGACCTGGTCGAGGCACCTCGCGCCTTCGGAGTCGACCGGCTTTATGCGCGCCTGGCCCGGCATCTGGCCCCCCGCGGGATCCTCCTCGTCCACACCTTCCCTAACGGCATGGTTTTACCGCTACGGCTATCCGCGACGTCGACGGGCTGCCGCTGCCGTGGGCTGCTATCTCGCGCCCTGAACCCCGATCGCTCTACGAGCGCCTGATGCACATCAACGAGCAGTCGCCCCGGACGCTGCGGGCTGAAGCCTGCGCTGGCACTTTCCGTTCTCACTGGTTTGGTTCGGCTCGCCGGAAGGTCCCGTTGGGGAATCTCGGGTACCGAGACCTCGTTCTTATCTTCGGAGGCCCGCGACCTCTTCGCCGTCGCCGCGATGACGCCGATCGAGATAGCCAGCATTCGCGCATGCCTGCGCATGAACCCGGTTGCAGAACCACACATCTTCTCGAGGTGACGGAGGCGCCGCAAGCGATCGCGTGCGGAAGGTATTCTCTTGTTCCTGTGCGGCTGACAGCTCATCTGCCCGTACCCGTCTCCAGCTTCCAACCCTCGCCGGTTCATCTCAGCTACCACTGGTTGGAGGGGGTGCGCACGCTCATCTTCGACGGCCTGCGCACCAAGCTACCGCTGCCGATCCGACCCGGACAGACGCTCGAATATCTGTCGGCGTACAGGCACCAGCGGCGCCTGGAAGTATCGGCTGCGCCTCGTCCCGGTGCAGGAAGGGGTCGCGTGGTGGGAGGAGGCCGGGATCGAGTTCCCGGTGACCGTGACGGAGGAATCGACGTCGTCACAACGCGATTGTCATAGCGCCAGTATATGAAGAAGCGGGCGGCCACACACGAGCGCTAGCGCTCGTACGCGTCGTCGAACAGCACGACGTGGGTCCGCGACAACCAGTGAACTCGAAGCGACGCCCGGGCCTTGCGGGTTTTTGCCGCTCCCAGATTACGCCGGCTGCTTGGAGTGCGGTTGGTGGCATAGAGTACTGGGGCGCTCCACTTGTGGTGCCCGAAGTACCCTAGGGAGCGGACTGTTCGACATGAGTGAGCTCCCGTCGCGCGTGCGGGCAGCCGCCTGGCTAGCGCCCGTACGCGTCGTCGAACCGCACGATGTCGTCCTCCTCCAGGTACGCGCCGGTCTGCACCTCGACGAGGTGGAGCGGGATGCGGCCCGGATTCTCGAGCCGGTGCGACGTGCCCATGGAGATGTACGTCGACTCGTTCTCGCCGAGGAGCAGCGTCTCGCCGTTGCGCTCGACCTTGGCCGTTCCCTGCACCACGACCCAGTGCTCCGCGCGATGATGATGCATCTGGAGCGAGAGCTTCTGCCCGGGGTTCACGACGAGCCGCTTCACGCGAAAGCGGGGGCCCTGGTCGGTGGTCTCGTACGACCCCCAGGGCCGGTAGACGACCGTGTGCGCCATGTGCTCGCCCCGGCCGTTTCGGCGGAGATGCTCGACCACCTCGCGCACGTCCTCCGCGCGGTCGCGAGCCGCGGCGAGCACGGCGTCCTTCGTCGCCACGAGCACGACGTCTCGCAGGCCCAGTGCCGCGATCGCCGGGCCCTCGGTGCGCAGCAGCGAGTCCGCCATGTCGACCGCGATGACGCTGCCGTGCATCGCGTTGCCGGCCGCGTCCTTGCCGCTGATCTCCCAGAGCGCCGACCAGGACCCGACGTCGTTCCACCCCATGCTGACCGGGACCACGACCCCACCGTCCAGGTGCTCCATCACCGCGTAGTCGATCGAGATGGATGGCGACGCCGCGAATGCGTCGGCGTCGAGCCGCAGGAACGAGAGATCGCGACCGCCCTCGGCCAGCGCGCGCCGGCACGCGGCGACGATCGCCGGCTGGCGGCGCTCGATCTCTTCCAGGTACCGCGCGGCCGGAAAGAGGAAGATGCCGCTGTTCCACAGGTACGCTCCCGAGTCCACCCACGCCTGCGCCGTGGCGACATCGGGCTTCTCCACGAAGCGGTCGAGGGCGAAGCAACCCGGCAGATCGGAGAGCGGGGCGCCCTTGTCTGATGTAGCCGTAGCCGGTGTGGGGTCCCGTGGGCTCGATGCCGAACGTCACCATGCGACCGGCGCGCGGCAGCGGCGAGCGCTCGTCCCACGGCTTCGCCGAAGGCGTCGGCGTCGGCGATCACGTGGTCGGCGGGCATGACGAGCATCAGCGCGTCGCCCTCGTCCTGGGTGAGGAGCAGCGCAGCCACCGCCGCAGCCGGTGCCGTGTTGCGGCCGACCGGCTCGACGACGAGCGCGCGGGAGGCGATGCCGAGCTGCCGGAGCTGCTCGGCCAGAATGAAGCGGTGCTCCTCGTTGCCCACCACCACCGGCGGTGCGAACCGCGCGGCGTCGGCCGTGCGCAGGATCGGTGTCCTGAAAGAGCGTCCGCTCGGAGGCGAGCGCCAGGAGCTGCTTCGGGTACAGCGCTCGGGACAGCGGCCACAGTCGTGTCCCCGACCCGCCGCACAACACCACCGGATGGATGCGTCGCTCCCCCATGGCGGCGCGATGTATCACGCACCGCCCCGTGGCGCACGTCCTCGCTGGTGTCGGCGGGCGCGCTCGGGCACCCAGCAGCTTCCGACTTTGGGGCGAAGGCTAGAGTACCACGAGACCCCCTGGGGGCGGCTCAGCAAAGGCCCGAGGTGTTCCGCACGCGCCAAACGCTGCTTTCGGGTAGTGCTGCGCTTCCAGCCAGTGCCACTCGACCGATGACGCTAGCGGTAGGTGTGCCGGATCCGGTTCGTCCGCATCGCTGTCGATCCGAGGCAGATGGAGAGTACCTGCACTCTTGGACCTTGACTTGACGTCGAGGGTGATGCGCCATTTAGTGGTCGCCGGGGTTGGAATCAGGTGACGCGGTTCCCTTGTCCGTACCTCGGACACGAGGTCGAGTTGACGCCAGAGCGCGAGCGCCACATCGCCCAGCGCCATCCGGACCTCCTGCCGGCGCATCGTGACAAGCTCGCCGAGACGTTACGCGATCCCGATCAGATACGCCGCAGCTATCGGTTTCCCAATGCCCGGGTGTTCTCTCGTCGGTTCGACGCCGTGGGGCTCGAGAAGCACGCCGTGGTAGTGGTCGTCAGTGACCCGACACCCGAGCAGCGCCACTGGATCGTCACGGCATACTTGGCCCGCAAGCTGGCCGAAGGAGAGTCGGAATGGCGGAGAAGTTGACCTTCCGGTACGATCGCGAGGGCGACATTCTCTATATCGACAAGTGCCCGCCGTACCCCGGTCAGGAGTCCGAGGAGCTGGGCGATGACGTGATCGCCCGGATGAACCCTCGGTCGGGCGACGTCGAAAGCCTCGAGGTCCTGTTCTTTTCCACCCGCCTCCTGCGCAGCGACCTCTTCGAACTTCCCGTCTCCGCCGAACTTCGCTTGGCTCGTGGGACATAGCGGTCACCCCGAGGCCGGCGTCCGAGACCGGGTGCTACGCTCGTTACCTCGTGGCCTCCGGCTTCCACAGGTTGGTCACGACGCCGAGGCCGATGACCGGGTGATCGCGCCGGCCGCGCGCTGCCGACTGGCGCTCGCAGGCCGCTGCTCTTCAACCACTTCAGCGTCAGCGTCAGGGGGCTCGGCGGTGTCCTGGGTCAATACCCAGCAGCCTGAGCGGTCGATGCTCGACCCGGGCGTGCGAAGCGGAAGCGGAGCAATCGGCCGAGCGACCCCGACCTCAGCGTGCGAGCGGGACCACTGTCGAGCGACGCATCTTGCCGTCGCGGGTCAGCAGCGGGACCCGCTCGACCACGCTGGTTGCGGCGATGATCTCGTCCGCAGGGTCGCTGTCGAAATCGAGCGAGGCGATGGCGCGGCACACGTCGAGCGTGAGCGGCCACAGGTGCACCCGGGAGATGACCCGCGTGACCTCGCGGCTGTGCAGGTCGACCTCGATGCAACCGAGCTCGGCAAGCTTCGCGATCTCCCAGAGCACGATCGCAGAGATGCTCCAGGGCTGTGCCTGCAAGAGGTGGCGTTCGCGGGGCCTCAGGCTGCCGGCGACGGCGTTCAGCAGGATGTGCGTGTCAAGATTCAGCATCCCAGCGGATACCGGTCGAGAGTATGTCGCCCTTGATCTTGAGCTTGCCCTTGAGGCTCCCGATCAGGCTCGCCGAGTCTCCGCCGAGCGGGATCAACTTGGCCACTGGACGTCCGTGCTTGGTGATGACGATGCCCTCGGGACCGACGCGGTCGAGCAGCGCGAGGCATTGCTCCTTGAATTTGGCTGCCGGGATGGTCTTCGCCATGGTCGCCTACTCTGCCACTGGACAGAAAAACTGTCCAGTCTCGGCGTATACACGTCCCCCCGACACGACCCTTGCCGATCGAGGGCGACGGCGTCGAGCACCCGGGTGACCCTCGCTTCGGATGGGCCAGCTGGTCGTGGTCAGGACGAGCACGGCCAGTCGATACTCGGTCAGGTTCTGCTGGTGTCGTAGGTTCTGCTCGAGATCGAACGTCGAACTCGACCTGTGCGAGCTCAGAAGCTCACCGTTGCAATGCCGACAGCCCTTCTCGAAGAAGTCGAGACGTGACCGGATGTGGGTGCGCAACGGTGCCGGGGTGCCCTGATCGGATTCTCATGCCCCCACGTGCCGAACGGGCTACGCCGCGGCGAGGCTCCGGGCGGTGTGCTCGAGCACCGACTGAACTTGCTCGCGCGAGACGCCGGGGAACCAGTTGGGGAACTGGTCGACGGTGGCGCCAGCTTCGAGATTCTCGAACAGAGGCTTCACCGGCACGCGGGTTCCCTTGAAGAGCCAGACTCCACTGACCTTCTCCGGCACCGCCAGGCGCAGGTTCGTGGCGCGGCCAGATTGACAAGGACCGCATCCTTGCTAGAACAAGGACGCCATGTCCCGGGTCACCAGCAAGCTCCAGGTCACCATTCCGAAAGTCATCGCCGACCGATACGGCATCCGTCCCGGCGAGGAGATCGACTGGGTTCCCGCGGGCGATGCGATCCGTGTCGTGCCTCCGGCACGGCGAATCCCCCGTTCGAAGGACAGCCGAGAGCGGCGTCTGGCGCTCTTCGATCAGGCAACCGAGCGGCAGCGCAAGCGGCAGCGGGGACAGGCGCGCCGCCGGCGCGGAAAAGATCGCGGGTGGCACCGCGAGGATCTCTACGGGCGTGGCCGCGCTGGTTGACACCAACGTCCTCGTCTACCGATTCGACGGCCGGTTTCCCGACAAGCAGCGAATCGCCACCGCGGTGCTCCGTCGCGGACTCGCTGACGACACGGTGCGGCTGCCTCACCAGGCGATCGTCGAATTCGTCGCCGCTGTTTCGCGTCCGCTCGGGGATGAGCCCCCGTTGCTGACCGCCGCCGATGCCCGGAGAGAGGCCGAGGAGCTCCTGGTACAATTCACCGTCCTGTATCCGAACGACGCTGTGGTTCGGACAGCGCTCCGAGGAGCGGCCGCCTATCGTCTCTCCTGGTTCGACGCTCATCTCTGGGCGTATGCTGAGCACTACGCCCTGGATGAGCTCCTTTCCGAAGACTTCCAGCATGACCGGCTCTACGGCACCGTCCGCGCCGTCGACCCGTTTCGCCGCGGGTGATTTCCCGCGAACAGGCAGGAGTGGATCGGAGCGCGGCCGCGAAGCGGTGCATCGGTCGGATCGCTCGTGAACGCGCAGATCGTGATGGAGTCGGTTCCCGCGAAGCGGTCGTCCTGCACGATCACGACCGGACGCGGCTTGCCCGCGTAGTCCTTCCCGCCAGCGGCCGTCCAGATCTCACCACGCTTCACTCGTCGAGCCCCACCGAGATCGCATCGATGAATGCCTGATCTTCGCGAGCGTGCCGGCTCGACGCGACGAGCCGGGACTGTCGCGCAGCTTCGGTCGCGAACCTCGGCGAGCGCGTATCGGGCACCCATATCTGGATCGGCCTGAGGCCCTGGGCACGCAGGCGCTCACGATGGGCCTTCACCTTCTTGCGAGATGTCGGGGTCTTCGAGGTTGGCGACTTGCCCCTTGATGCAGACGGCATGGCTACAGCCTCCTTGCGGTTACATGTAACCTACTCGAGGTTCGCCGCCACAACCCGGCGCACGAAGACGATGTGCCCCTCGGCATGCGCCACGGCCGGCCCGTCGGCGACGCGGCGGACCGTGCACGCGTGGCGGCAGCGGACGGCGATCGTGTCCGCGCCTCCTTCGGTCGCCACCAGCAGATCGCCCGGGCGCACGCCCGCCTCGACGAGCGCCCCCCCGGGAAGCGCGAGGATGCTGTCCGTGCCGGGGTGCGGGTTGCCCGGCGTGCCGCGGTCGGCGAGCAGCGCCATCCCGCGCGCGCCGAAGCGAGGCGGAACGAAGCCCACGCTCTCGACCCCGATGTCCCCGCCGGACGGGAGGCCGGAGTCGACGACCGTGCTCGATCGGCCGTGGGCGTCGATCGCGACGATGCCTCCGCCGATCTCGTCCGGCGCGATCAGCTGGCCTGCATGGCGACCGAAGGAGCGGGGGGCGACCGCCATCCCGCCCTCTACCCTGGGCGCCCGCTCCGCGACCGTGCGTATGCGGCCCCGGCAGTCGATCGCGTAGAGGTTCGTGGTCCCCTCGACTGCCGCGGTGACCAGCAGGCGACGGCCGAAGCGGCCGACGTCGTCGAACGTGATCCCGTTCGGGAACGTGCCCGCGGGAAGCGAGGCGAAGGGCCGCGCCTGGCCGCTCGCGTCGACCACGACCACGCCGGGCGGAGTCACTTCGAGCGCGTAGACGTCGTCGCGGCGAAAGGCGCAGTGCGCGCCAGGCACCCGCCGGCCGCGCGCGAGCGCGAGATACGCCTCCGCGCCGGGGCTCGTGGCGTATCCGCCCGGCCCGCGCGCGAAGGCGCGAAGCGCACCCGACGGCTGAAGAGGAAGAGCCGGCCTCCTGCCGTGACCGTCAGCGACCCGTCACGGCGCGGGCCGCTCAGGTCGACGACGCCGGGAAGATGGACGAAGGGAACCCAGTGGATGAGCGCGTCTGCCCGCGTCGTCTGCGCCGTCAGCAGCAGCGCCACGCCCGCCAGCGCCGCAGCCGCTCCCTTCGTGGTCTCCGTTGCACTCCGCCGGGTATTCGTCGAGCCAGTCGCGGACATGTCACATCTCCTCACGGGCGTCTGCACTCTCGGAATACGCACGGTACGTCGTCAGATCCGGCGTCAGGACGATGAGGGCGTCACGTTGCGCCGTGACGACGATGATGCAACCGCAGAGGTCGGGGGTGCAACGTGGCTCGCTCGATCGTGGTGCGGTCCGGCCATCCGCGGGAACCCCGGTGTTGTGAAACCGCCCTGGCTTGACCCTCAAGCCTCAGATGGTCATGCGATGGTCATGAAACGGGCCAAGGTGGCGGAGCTGAAAGCTCATCTCAGCGGGTACCTCGCCGCAGTGCGGGCGGGCGACACCGTGGTGGTGTGTGACCGGAGCACGCCGATCGCGCGCATCCTTCCCTACGACGAGCGCGACGACGGCTTCGTCGTTCACGAAGCCGAGCAGCCTGCCGCAGAGGTCCGCAAGATGCGGGGGGTGAAGCCGCGGAAGCGGGTGGATGTCGTTCGCATGCTGCGCGAAGATCGCGACCAGCGGTGAGGGTCTATCTGGACTCCAGCGCGGTCCTCCGCGTGCTGCTCCGGCAGTCCGTCATCACGCGGGTCTTTCAGCCGCACGTAAGCCCGGCGGATCCTCTCCATCGCATGCCGAACGGGGGCCGTCCCGCCTGCTTGCTCGCAGGGTGACGATCCCTTATGTCCATGGACTATGTCCATGAAACCGAAGGCGGTGCCCGCCGGGGTCTTCAAGCAGGGGTGCCTAGCCATTCTCGACGACGTGGCCGCGACGCATCGGGAAGTCGTCATCACGAAGCGAGGCCGGCCGGTCGCCGCCTGGTGCCGGTGGTGAGCGACCGCGAACTCGAGAGGAGCTGCTGGGGCGCCTCCGGGGCAAGGCGAGGATGCTCGTCCCGGAGGACGAGTTTCTCGCGCCGCCGACCCGGGAAGCGGGGTGGGCGCTCGGCGACGACGAGTGACCCGTGCTCGTGCTCGACACGCACGTGGTCGTCTGGTGGGCGAGCGACTCCACTCTCCTCGGTGCCCGGGCGCGCAAGGCGATTGCGAGCGAGGAGAAGCTGGGAATCCCCGCGATCGTCTTCTGGGAAACGTCGCTCTTGGTCCGTAAGTTGCGGCTCGACCTGGGCATGCCGATACGGGAGTGGGCGGACGTCATCCTGGCAATTCCTCGGATCGAGGCCTTGCCGTTGACGCCAGAGATCGCTGTCGTGGCGGACGGGCTGGCGATGCACGCCGACCCTGCGGACCGGTTCGTCGTGGCCACCGCCCTTCGGTACGGCGCGCCGCTCGTCACCAAGGATCGGCTGCTCCGGAGATTGAGGTTCGTCAAGACGATCTGGTGAGGCAGAGCCGGGGTCATCCGGATCGCCGCGTCGCCGGCCGCGACGACGCTCGCGAGCGAGACTCCGCGATGTCTGACTCCGCCGGATCGCTTCACCAGCACGTCTGCGTCTTCGGATACGCGCGGATCAACGGGTCCGGCGTCAGGACGATGAGGCCGTCGCGCTGCGCCGTGGCGACGATGATGCGATCGCAGGGGTCATTGTGTAGCCGTGGCAACTCCGTGGATCGGGCGGCGATCCGGCCATCGATCGGAATCTCCTCGAGGTCGTGAAAGGCTAGCGCGCGCTCGTACCACGCGAGCGGTGGGAGCGGCAGCGTGAGTGCCCCCCGATGATGCTTGACTCCGACCTCGAACGCCGTGATCGCCGACACGAAGAGTCGAGCGCCTGATGCTGTGATGGCGTCGCGCGCCGCCCGCGAGAGCGACTCACACCCCGCACCAGCCACAGGAGCGTGAGGTGTCGAGCAGGAGTATGAGGCGTCAGCGTGCCGGATCGGGCCAGTCCTCGGAATGGAGGGGCGCCGCTGGATCTTCCCGGAAGGCGATCCGGCTGAGCTTGGGGTCGTTGCGCAGCGGGTCGCGCCGGCGAGGCAACGGCCAGATCGGCAATGGGTCGGCCGGCGCGACAGAGGACAACGACCTCGCCGCGCTTCTCGACCGCAGCCAGGAGTTCGGAGAGGCGCGTCTTGGCCTCGTGCGTGTTGACCTTGAGCACGGAACTAAGCTTCGTTCACTGGGCGCCGACGGTCAACTCGAGCCCCAGGGCCAGACGCAGCCGCTGACCCGCTCCGCCGTCCGTCCGTCTCTCACGTTCCAGCGCTCCCGCCTTGCCGCATACTGATGATACCGCTAGCTCGTCTGTATCGACGGTATGGTAGAATAGCCCATGGGCGCACTGAAGAAGAGAACCTACAACCTCGACGGAGAGGTCCTCGAGCGGGTCCGTCGCGCCTTGCAGGCGAAGACCGACACCGGGGCCATCCACCGCGCTCGGTGAAGCTCCTTCTCGACACGAACGTGTACGTCGAGGCGTGCCGTTCCGACCATGCCCGCGTGCGGTTCCGTGCCGCCTTCGCTTTCGGGGATACTCCGGCATGAGCGACTCCCCTCCCCGCGTGTCCGTCATCATGCCGGTCTTCGACGCCGGCCGCGACCTCGAGCAGGCCGTGCGCAGCGTCGCGGCGCAGACCTTCACCGACCGCGAGCTGGTGATCGTCGACGACGGCTCGCGCGACCCGACCACGCTCGCGATCCTCGACACCGTCGCCCGGCAGCCCGGCGTGTCGCTGCATCGCACGCCGAACGGCGGTCCCTCGCGGGCACGCAATCTCGCCATCGAGCACGCCCGCGGCGCATACCTCCTGCCGCTCGACGCCGACGACTGGCTCGAGCCCACGTTCCTCGAGAAGACCGTGCCCCTGCTCGACGCCGACCCCGGGGTCGGGGTCGCGCACACGTGGGTGGGTCTCACCGGCCTGCATCACGGGGTCTGGCGCACCGGGCCCTTCGCGCTGCCCGATCTCCTGTCGCGCTGCACCATCCACGTCACCTCGCTGTTCCGTCGCGAGATCTGGGAGCAGGCCGGCGGGTTCGACCCGATCTTCGTCGACAGCTCGGAGGACTGGGACCTGTGGCTGGGCGCGATCGAGCACGGCTGGACCGGGCGATGCGTGCCCGAGGTGCTCACCTGGTATCGCCGCAGCCCACGCAGTCGCGAGGGGGCGGCGCGACGGCCGGGGGTCAGCCTGAAGCGCATGCGTGACATGGTCGCCAAGCATCGTCCGCTGTACGAGCGGCACCTCGAGGACGCCGTCGCCGGGCTCTTCGAGGAGCTGATGCAGGCGAGCGCGACGCTCGAGCGCGTCTATCACCATCCCGCGATCCGCGCCGGGCTGCGCGTGCGCGATCTCCTGGCACGCCGGAAGCCGGGCGGCTGATCCGACGTGCCGGCCGTCAGCATCGTGCTTCCCACTCACGACCAGGCGCGGTGGCTCGACGGCGCCATCGCCTGCGTGCGTCGCCAGACGTTCGCGGACTGGGAGCTGATCATCGCCGACGACGGCTCGACCGACGACACGCCCGCGGTCGTCGCGCGGCACGCCGACGACACCCGCATCCGATACCTCCCGGGCCCGCGCGCCGAGCGCGCCGCGGCACGCAACCGCGCCATCGCCGCGTCGTCGGGTGCGCTGGTCGCATTCCTCGACACCGACGACCGCTGGCTGCCGGAGAAGCTCGCGCGTCAGGTGGCGGCGCTGGCCGCGGCACCCGACGCGGGGTTCTGCTACACCATTGCCCGCTTCGTCGACGCCGACGACCGGCCCCTCCCGCTCCGGAAACCCCCGCGCGCCGTCGAGGGCAACGTGTTTCCCGCCCTGATGCGCGGCAACCTGATCATCATCGCATCGGTGGTCGCCCGCCGCCGCTGCCTCGACGAGGTCGGCGGCTTCGACGAGACGCTCCCGGTCTACGGCTGCGAGGACTGGGACGTCTGGCTGCGCATCGCACGCCGCCACCCGGTCACCGTCGTCGACGACGAGCTCACCCTCTATCGCGTGCACGCGGGCAACACGCCCGTCGAGTCGCTCCTCGCCAGCGGCCTCGCGGTGCTCGACCGCCGCTACGCGGAGCCAGGCACGGTCGAGGCGGCGGGGTTGTCGCGGGCCGCGGCGCGGGCGCGCCTCCGCTGGTATCTCGCTGGTGCCGTCGCGACCGAACGCCGCAGCGCCGCGGTGCCGCTGATGCTCGGCGCGCTCCGGGAGTCGCCGGCGACGGCGTTCGCGCGGCCTGCGCTCGGGGCCCTGGCGGCGCTCCTCCTGCCGCGCGCCGCCGAGAGGGCACTGCGCAGGCTGCCGCTATGAGACCGCGGCTGGTCCGGTGAACGTCCGCACCACAACAGATTAGCTAGACAGCTGAGGGCTTGACACTCCCACGAGCTTCGCCTATTCTTCGCCTCGTGATCCCTCGCGCCGCCGCGTGTGTTGGCAACCCCCCGGCTGTTCCGCCCGAGCTCCTTTGTATCCCCGCCCGCGACGAGACCCGCCGGATCGACCGTTGGGACTGCGCCCACGTGCTCGACCCGTGGCTGCGCCGCCTCGGTCGGCAGGAGGCGCTCTGCCGCGGCATCATCGGGCGTCTCGCTGCTGTCTTCCTGCGTCTGAAGGGCCACCAGCGCCTCGGTTTCGCCCGCCTCGGCGACTACACACGCGAGCGGCTCGGGCTCGGCGCACGCGAAGTGCAGGAGCTGGCGCGCGTGGCCACGCGGCTCGATTCCTTGCCACCGCTCGCAGCGGCGTTCGAGACGGGCGTCCTCTCCTGGGCGCACGTGCGGCTGCTCACGCGCATGGCAACCCCGGACGACGCCGCGGCGTGGGTGGAGCGCGCGGCAGGGCTCACCGTGCGGGAGCTCGCCGCACTGGTTCATTCGGCGCGTGACGTCGCGCGCGACGACGATGAAGCCATCGACGGCGAGCCCGCCATGCGATTCCGGGTCGCATGTCCACGGCGGGTGCGGACGGCGTGGCGGCAGGCCGTCGAGCTAGCCCGCCGCATCGCGGGCGAGGAGCTCGCGGCGTGGGAAGCCGCCGAGGGGATCGCGGCCGAGGGTCTGTCGGCTCGGCCGGCGCCCGAGGGCGCAATGGAACCCGGTCCGGCGCCTGGGTGGAGCGGCTCCGGCGCCGACTCCGAAGCTGCCCTCCCCTCCGCCCGCTGGCTGCCGGTTTCCGACGCCGCGCCCATGGATATCGCGCAGCTCGCCGCCGGCTGCGAGGAACTCGACGCCCGTGCCCTCGACGCACGCATGCGCGCCGCCCTCGCGGCCATGTCCCGCACCGACTGGCAGCTCGGCCGGCTGCTCCGCCTCTTCCTCGATCTCCGCCTCGAGCGGATCCTCGGTTTCGCGTCCGGCGCGGCCTACGTGCGCGAGCGCCTCGGCTGCTCCACGCGCAAGGCTCGGGCGCTGGTCGCTCTCGAGCGGCGCGGCTTCAGCGCACCGGCCCTGATCGAGGCCTATCGCGAGGGGCAGCTCTCATGGCTGCGTGCGCTCACCGTGCTTCCCGTCGTCAGCGAGTCGACGGCACGCGCGTGGCTCGCGCGGGCGGACGAGGTGACACTGCGTCGCCTGGCCGACGAGGTCGACTGGGCGCTCGCGTCGCGCGACGGGCTCGCTGCGGTTGCCCCGCCTCCGCCGGATGCCAACCTGGCTGTCGAGTCGCGGCAAATGTGTTCGCCCGGCACGTGGGCACCGTGTGATGCCGACGTCGCGTTCGTCGGCCCCGCCGCCGTCGTGGCGCTCCTGCGCGCGGCCATCACGGCTTTCATGAGGCCTGCCGATGTCCCGTGGCAGGGGCTCGAACGGTTGCTGCGCCACGTGACGACGGAATGGGAGGGCCGGCCGCGCCATCGCGACCCAGTCTTTGCGCGTGACGGCTGGCGGTGCGCGGTGCCGGCCTGCACGTCGCGGCGGAACCTCCATGACCACCATCTCCTCTTTCGCTCCCGCGGCGGCGGCAACACGCGCGACAATCGTGTAGCCGTCTGTGCCTGGCATCACCTCCACGGTCTGCACGGCGGCCGCGTGCGGGCCTGGGGGCGTGCCCCTGCGCGGGTGCGCTGGGAGCTGGGCGTCGAAGCGGGACGGGCGCCCCTCGTGCGAACGTGCGGCGACCGCTACCACCGCACCGGACCGCGCACCTCCTTGGCGCGGTCCGCACCGCGCACGCTGTAGTGGATCACCATCGACTTGCGCGTCGCGCCTGGACGCTCGACCGGCGCCCCGCCGTGCACGAGCATGCCGTGCCAGAGCAGCACCTGTCCCTTGCGGGCGAGAAACTCGTGACGCGGGAAGCGGCTCGCGACGTCCTCGACGTAGGCCTCGTACGCCGCCGCGAGCGGCTCGTCCGCCGTGCGCAGGTTGGTCTGCGGATAGTCGGCGAACCCCGGGAAGAACGGTGCGCGGTGCGAACCCGGGTAGAGCACCAGCGGACCCGAGTCGGCGGCGATGTCCTCGCACGCGATCCACGCGCCCAGCAGGTAGTTGTGGGGGTAGATGTGGAACACCCCCATGTCCTGATGCAGATGCTGCCGGCTGCCCTGCATGAAGTTGATGGCGGCGAAGGGCCGCGCCCGCCGCCCGAAGAGCCGGCCCGCCAGGTCGCGCAGCGCGTCGGCTCGAGAAGATCCGGCGCGCCGAGGGGTCGAGGTAGTGCAGGCCGTGGATGCGCCAGTCCGATGCGGCCCGCACGCGCTCCCGGCGGCTCCGATCCCAGCCGAGCACCTCGGCGTGCGGCACGGCGCGGGCCGACTCGCCGGGCCCCTCGCGAAGATCGAGCAGGACGAGATGCGGGATCGGCGCCGGGGCGTCCCAGAGACCATCCAGCATCGCGACCATCGCCTCGATGTCGGCACGGTCGACGACGTCGTCGACCACGACGTAGCCGTCTTCGATCCAGCGCCGGAGCAGCGGAGCATCCGGATCGTCGGCGATGCGGTCGAGCGCATCGGCCCGATCGAGCCAGGGGAGCACGTTCGGCTCGCGCGTCCAGCTGGGCGCGCTGCGACCGAGCGCGCGACGGACGGTGGGTTCGACCCGGTGACGGAGCCGGTTGAGCCGGCTCACGAGGCCATAGGGCAGCGCCACATCCTGCTGCTAACCGGCGCGACAGCCGCGAGCAAGCCGCGTCGTCTTGCCGAGTCGTACGTCTTGTCGTACATGTGAGTGAGGATGGGCGAGCGACGAACCATCTCCACGGCCCGCCAGGAGCTGTTCGAGCTGTTCGACCGCGTCACGGGCGACGAGGGCGAGCGGATCGTGATTGCCCGGCGCACCTCGCGGAAGGAGGCGGTGTTGGTCAGCAAGGACTACCTGGAGCAGCTCGAGACGGCCAATCGCCAGCTTGTCCGCCGCGCCGCCACGAGCTTCTCGCTCTTCGGCAGCGCTACGCTCGCGGTCCCCCCCGACGACATATTTCATGTCACGCGCCAGGAGCAGACGCGGCTCGGTGCACGAAAGGAGCGGCCGGCGAGGCACCGCGCGCGGGCGGCACGGGTGAAGTGACACAGTGCCGAGCCTGGCCGTGAGCGACGCGCACGCCCTGATCTGGGCGGCGACTGGCGACGTCCGCCTGTTGGGGCGGAATGCACGGAAGTTCTTCGAACGCGTCGAGCACGGCCGTGCAGCAGTCTATGTTCCGACGATCGCGCTCGTCGAGATCGGCGAGGCGGTACGCAAGGGCACGGTTCACCTCTCACAGGGCTTCGAGGCCTGGGACCCCCCCCGCCCCGCGTGACCCCTCCATCGCAGGGGCTCCGGGAGTCGAGGTGATCTGGTAGCGGGGCGGGCTACGCGTGCTTCTCCGCTCGCGCCGCCTGCGCCTCCTTCACGAGGCGCTCGGCGATGTGCGGTGGGACCTCCTCGTAGTGGGCGATCTCGATCTCGAAATCGCCACGTCCCTGGGTCATCGAGCGCAGGTCGGGCGCGTAGCGCAGCACCTCCGCCATGGGAACCTGTGCACGGATCACCTGCTGGCCGGTGCCCTTCGGCTCGGCACCGAGCACCTTCCCGCGCCGGCTGTTCAGGTCGCCGATGATGTCACCCATGAACTCGTCGGGCACCGTCACCGTCATGATCACGATCGGCTCGAGCAGGACGGGCTTGCACTCCTCGAACGCCTTCTTGAATCCGAGTGACGCCGCGATCTTGAACGCCATCTCCGACGAGTCCACGTCGTGCGCGGAGCCGTCGTAGAGGCGGACCTTCACGTCCACGATGGGATAGCCGGCGAGGATGCCGTGCGGCAGCAGCTCGCGAACCCCCTTCTCCACCGCCGGGATGAACTGGCGCGGGATCACGCCGCCGACGATGTCGTCCTCGAACTCGAAGCCCTTGCCGCGCGGCAGCGGCGACAGCTCGATCCAGCAATCGCCGTACTGCCCGTGTCCGCCGGTCTGCCGCTTGTGCTTGCCCTGCGCCGTCGCGCTGCCCCGGATGGTCTCCTTGTAGGGGACCTTCGGCGCCTTCAGCTCCACCTCGACGCCGAACTTGCGCTTCAGCCGCTCGACGGCGACCTCGACGTGCAGCTGTCCCGCGCCCGAGATGACGAACTCCTTCGTCTGCTCGTCGCGGTGGACACGCAACGCCGTGTCCTCCTCCATCAGCCGGTGGAGCGCCTGCATGATCTTGTCGTCGTCGGCCTTGCTCTTCGGCTGGAGCGCGAAGGAGATCACGGCCGGCGTATCGGGGAGCGGCGGGAACACGACCTGCTGGCGCTCGTCACACAGCGTATCGCCCGAGTGCGTGTCCTTCAGCTTCGCGAGCGCGACGATGTCGCCGGCCGTCGCCTGGGGGATCTGGACCTGCTTCTTGCCTTCGAGCCGGAGCAGGTGCCCCAGTCGCTCCTTGCCCTCGCGGTACGAGTTGACGACGGTCAGATCGCCGCGCGCATGCCCCGACACGATCCGCAGGACCGTGAGCTTGCCGGCGAACGGGTCGACGATGGTCTTGAAGACGAACGCCGAGAACGGTGCGGCCGGATCGGCCGTGCGCTCCACGCGCTCCCCGGTCCGCGGGTCGTCCCCGCTCCACCCCGGGCAGTTCCGCCGGCGACGGCAGCAGGTCGACGACGGCATCGAGGAGCGGGTGAAGCCCGATGCCCTTGGTCCCCACGCCACACAGCACGGGCAGGAACTTGCCGGTGCGCGTCCCCTCGCGCAGGCCATCCGCCAGCTCCGCCGCCGAGAGCTCCGTCCCGTCGAGATACTTCTCGAGCAGCTCGTCGTTGGCCTCGGCGATGACCTCGACCAGCTGCTCGCGCGCCGCCGCGACCTCGTCGGCCAGCTCGGCGGGGACCGGCTCCTCCTTCATGGTCCCCGAGTCGCCCTGGTAGACGAAGGCACGCCCGGACAGCACGTCGACCACGCCGCGGAACTCGGCCTCGACCCCGATCGGGACCTGGAGCACGGCGGGCTTCACGCCGAGCAGCTTCAGATCCTCCAGCGCGTGCTCCAGCCGGGCGCGCTCGCGGTCGAGCCGCGTGACGAAGCCGATGGCCGGCAGCCCCAGCTCCTGGCACCAGCTCCACACCTTCTCCGACTCGACCTTCACCTCGCCGCCGGTCGAGCCGAGCACCAGGACGACGCCGGTCGCGGCGCCGAGACAGTTGTGCGTGTCGTGCAGGAAGGCCGAGTACCCGGGCGTGTCGATCAGGTTGATCTCGTGCTTCTTCCACGTGACGTGGTGCAGCGCGGCGGTGATGGTGCTCTTGCGCCGCTGCTCCTCGGGCTCCGCGTCGAACGCCGACGAGGCGTCGTCGACCCGTCCGATGCGCGTGGCCGCACCCGCCGCGAACAGCAGCGCGTCGGCGACGCTGGTCTTTCCCGTGCCGCCCTGCCCCACGACGGCGACGTTGCGTAGCTTCGCGACCTCCTCAGCTGGCATCGCGTCCTCCGTTACGAGCGTAGATGATGCGGAGACCGTCGAGGGTCAGGAACTCGTCGACGGCCTCGATGGTGGCCGAGCGCGGCGCGATCAACGCGGCCAGGCCGCCGGTGGCGAGCACGCGGGCGTTCGGGTCCTGCTCGGCACGGATTCGCTCGACCAGGCCGTCGACCAGGGCCGTGTAGCCGTAGGTGACGCCAGCCTGGATCGCGTGCACCGTCGTCCGCCCGAGGACCTTCGGCGGCCACGCGAGCTCGACGCGCGGCAGCTTGGCCGTGCGCGCGATGAGCGCGTCGAGCGAGATGCCGATGCCCGGGACGATCACGCCGCCGGCGTACTCCCCCTTCGCCGTGACGACGTCGAAGGTGGTCGCCGTACCGAAGTCGACCACGATCGACGGGCCCGGCATGCGCTCGGTGGCGGCCACCGCGTTCGCGATGCGATCCGCGCCGACCTCCTTCGGGTTGTCGTACAGGATCGGGACGCCCGTGCGCACGCCGGGACCCACGACCAGCGGGGCCTGCCCGAAGAGCCGCTGGCACAGCTCCTCGATGCGCTCGTTCATGGGCGGCACGACGCTGCCGAGGACGATGCCGCGCACGGGCGGTCGCGGCATGCCCCAGTCGGAGAAGAGGCCTCGCAGCACGACCACCCACTCGTCGATGGTGCGCGCAGGATCGGTTCGCAGGCGCCAGTGCACCGCCAGGGTCGTGCTCTCGTAGAGGCCGACCAGCGTGTGCGTGTTGTTGACGTTGATCGCGAGCAGCATCCCAGCCAAGGAGAGCGGTCTTGCTATCGGTCCGACCGATAGCCGCCCGACACCGTGACCTCGCCGCCGACCACGCGCAACTCCCCGCGCGGCCCCGCGAGCCGGAGGGCCCCGTCGTCGTCGATACCGAGCACGCGCCCGGTCACCTCGCCCTCGGGTGCGGTCACCCGCACCTCCTTCCCGGTCAACGAGGAGTGCGCCTCCCACTCTGACCGCATCGCGGAGAACCCGTCCGCGAGGAAGCGCCTATAACGTGCCTCGAGCGCGGCGAGCAACCCGGCGGTGAAGGCGGCGCGGTTGACGCCGGCGCCGCTCGCCAGACGAATCGACGTCGCCTTCGCGGCCAGCTCGGGCGGGAACGCGTCCGCCCCGCCGTTCAGGTTGACCCCGATGCCGGCGATGACGTGGTGCACGCGCTCGACCTCGGCCTCGAGCTCGGTCAAGATCCCGGCGACCTTGCGACCGTCGATGAGCACGTCGTTCGGCCACTTGAGAGCCGGCCGCAGCGACGCGACCTCCGCCACCGCATCGACGACCGCGAGCCCCGCGACCAGCGCGAGACCGGGCACCACCGCCAGCGGCACGGTCGGGCGCAGCACGAGCGAGCAATACAGATTCACGCCCGGCGGAGAATGCCACTGCCGGCCGAGCCGGCCGCGTCCCCCCGTCTGGCTCTCCGCGACGACGACGGTCCCCTCCGGCGCCCCGGCGCGCGCCAGGTCGCGGGCGAGATGCTGCGTCGAGTCGATCTCGGCGCGCCATTCCACGCGGCGCCATCCGCCACGGAGATACGGCGCCAGCTCCGTGGGCCCCAGCCGGTCCGGCACGGCGCTCCCCAGCTCGTAGCCGGAGGACGGGGTGCCGCGGATCTCGTACCCGGCACGGCGCAGTGCCGCGACGTGCTTCCAGACCGCCGCGCGCGAGCACCCGAGACGGCGCGCGAGGTCCGCGCCCGAGAGCGGTCCGGTGGCGCCGCGCAGCCAGTCGAGTATCTGCTCGCCCGGACCCACGGGGCGTCAGCGCGTCCGGCCGTATGCGTCGTCCAGCCGCACGATGTCGTCCTCCTCGAGGTATGGCCCGGTCTGCACCTCGACGACATGCAGCGGGGTCGCACCCGGGTTCTCGAGGCGATGCGGCGTCCCGCTCGGGATGTAGGCCGACTCGTTCTCCCCCAGCGTGATGACCTCGCCGTCGCGCTCGACCCTGGCGGTCCCCTGCACGACGACCCAGTGCTCGGCACGGTGCCGGTGCGTCTGCAGCGACAGCTTCTGGCCGGGGTTCACCACGAGGCGTTTCACGCGGAAGCCATCGCCCCGATCGGTGGTCTCGTACGAACCCCAGGGACGGTGAATCACCGGTGGCGAGAGGTGCTCGGCGCGCCCGAGGGCGCTCAGTCGATCCACGATCCCGCGCACCTCCTCGGCGCGCTCGCGCGATACCACGAGCACTGCATCCTTGGTCGCCACCACGACCACGTTTTGCACGCCAACGGCAGCGATGGCCGGACCGTCGCTGCGCAGCAGGGAGTCGGCGACGTCGAGTGCGATCACCGTGCCGCGCGTCGCATTGCCGGCATCGTCCTTGTGGCTGATCTCCCACAGGCTGGACCACGAGCCGACATCGCTCCATCCCATCTCGACCGGAACGACGACCGCGTCCGTGCAATGCTCCATCACCGCATAGTCGATCGAGTCGGCAGGCGACGCGGTGAACTCCGCCGCGCCCAGGCGCAGGAAGGAGAGGTCCCGCTCTGCCGCTGCGAGCGCACGTCGGGACGCCTCGACGATGGCCGGGCGCGTCCGCTCGAGCTCCGCGAGATAGCGGGCCGCCGGGAACAGGAAGATGCCGCTGTTCCACAGGTACTCCCCGCTGAGCATCCATGTCGCCGCCGTCGGGGCGTCCGGCTTCTCGACGAAGTGTCCCACCGCATGGCAGCGGGGAAGCTCCGGTAACGCGACCCCCCGGTGAATGTAGCCATAGCCGGTATGCGGGCTGGTCGGGGCGATGCCGAAGGTGACCAGCTTCCCGGCTTCGCTGGCACGGAGCCCGTGCCCGACGGCCTCGAGAAATCCGCCGGAGTCGCCGATGATGTGATCCGCGGGCATCACCAGCATGTGCGCCCCGGGATGGTCGCGGCACAGCAGCAGCGCCGCCACCGCTGCCGCCGGCGCGGTGTTGCGCCCCACCGGCTCGATCATCAAGGCTTCGGGCTCGATGCCGAGGTCGCGCAGCTGCTCGGCCAGGATGAAGCGATGCTCCTCGTTGCCGACCACGACGGGCGGCGCGAAACGCTCGCGATCCACGGTCCGCAGGATCGTGTCCTGGAGCAACGTGCGCTCGGACGCGAGGGCCAGGAGCTGCTTCGGATAGAGCGCCCGCGACAGCGGCCAGAGGCGCGTTCCCGACCCGCCGCAGAGGACGACCGGGTGGATCTGTCGCTCCCCCATCTCGCCCGGGATTACCACGCAGCGCGCGGGTGCGCACCTGACGCGTTGCCGTCCCCGCCGACCCCACGGTATCATGTCTCTGCATGCGACGGCGTCGTCCGTTGGTGGTCGGTTCGCGCGCGTGAGACGCCGCCTTCCTCTGGTCCTGGTGATCCTGGTCCTGGCTGCTGCCGCCATGGTCGCGGGCACGTCCGCGACACGCGAGGCCACCGTGCAGGGATGGTTCGCCGACGGGCTCTGGCGCCTCGTGCTCGACGCCTTCTGGCGGCGCTTCGATCCCGTCGCGGGGGCCGCGCTCGGCACCGTCGTCGTCCTGCTCGGGGTCCTGTGGCTGCTCGGCCGGTGGCGGCCTGCTGGCGGGATCCGTCCGACCGGCGATCGCCGTCGTCGCGCTGGCGGCCCTGGTGCGGCTCGGGGCGTTCGCGGTCGATTGGCGCGGTCCGGGCCTCCCCAATCTGGTGCTGATCTCGATCGACACGCTGCGGGCCGATCGCCTCGGCGCCTACGGCTACCCGCTGCCCACGAGCCCCACCCTCGACCGGCGGCTCGCGGGCGAGGGGGTCGTGTTCGAGCAGGTGTTCAGCCAGTCACCCAAGACCACGCCGTCCCACATGACCATGTTCACGTCGCTCTATCCCTGCGTGCACGGGATCGAGCTGTGGGAAGGCGAGCGGAGCGGAGCCGTCCTGAATCCCCGCGTGGACACGCTCGCGGAGGTGCTGCGCAACGCGGGCTATGCCACGGCCGCCTTCACGGGCGGCGCGCACATGAACCGGGCGCGGGGCTTCGACCAGGGGTTCCAGCGCTACCGCCACGACGATCAGCTGCGGCGCTCACGGGAGTGGCTCCGGGCCCACGCCGGCCACTCGTTCTTCCTCTTCTTCCACACCTACGAGGTGCACGATCCCTACCATCCGCCGCCGGACCTGGCGAAGCAGTTCGACGGCGACTACGGAGACGGGCCGATCCTCGAAGCGGTGCGCAAGATCCGCGCCGGGGGCATCGACGGCTGGGACCGCAGCCACAAGGTGTTCTGGGATGCGGTCGATCGGACCAGCCCGCGCGACGTCCGGTTCGTCTCGAGCCTCTACGACGCCGCGATCCGCCACATGAACGATTCCACGCTGACGAGCCTTCTCGATCAGCTCGACGCGCTGGGCCTGGCGTCCAACACCCTCGTGGTCTTCACGTCGGACCACGGCGAGGCATTCGGCGAGCACGGCACCTTCCTGCACGACGATCTCTACGGCGGCACGCTGCACGTTCCGCTGGTGCTGCGCTTTCCGGGGCGGCTGCCTCCGGGAGCCCGCGTCGCCGGCCGCGCGCGCCTCCTCGATCTCATGCCGACGGTGCTCGACCTGCTCGGCGTCGCGCCGCCGCCCGACGTGCAGGGGCGAAGCCTCGCAGCGGCTGCGCGGGGCGCGCCCGGCCCCGATCCGGTCGACGCGGCGATCAGCGAGTACGACAGCCGTCCGAGCGGCGGCGCCCTCGAGAGCGTCCGGCAGGGATCGGACGTCCTCATCCGCAACAACGATCGCCTGGAGCTCTTCGATCTTGCGACCGATCCGGGGGAGCAGAACGACCGGGCCACGGCCGACCCCGCGCGCGCCGCGGCCCTGCGGTCGTCGCTGGAGTCCTGGCGAGCCACCTGCCGGGAGCTTGCGCCGCGTCTCGGGCCGCGCGCGGCGGACCGGAAAGCGCCCGACGCGCAGACGTTGCGCCAGCTCCGGGCGCTCGGCTACGTCGAGTGAGTCGCGGTGCCTCGCGGAAGCACTGTGTCGAGGACCGGTCCGGCGGCGCGCCTGCTCGCGACCGCGGCTGCCGTCCTCGTGGTCGCCGGCCTCGGCTGGTGGCTCGTCGGGCAGAAGCACACCGGCGCCCTTCCACCCACGGTCGTCATCGACGACCTCGTGTCGGATCTCTCTCAGAGCCTCGGCAGCGCCACCGTGGTGGGCGGGTCTCCCGGAGATCCCGTGCGAGCCGGAGACATCCGGCCGGGCGACAGGCTCGCCGGCCAGGGCGAGCGCCCGAGCCTGATCGTCCCGCCGCCCGCCCGCGTGCGCTTCACGGTCGACGTTCCCGAAGGGGGCGTCCTGCGCTTTGCCGTCGGGGTGCAGGGCGACGGGCGGCGCGACACGCAGCGCAGCGGCGTGCGGTTCGTGCTCGTGGTCGACGGGCGCGAGGTCTGGACTCGCACCGTGAACCCGGCGGCGACCCGGCACGATCGGCGCTGGTTCGAGGAGCGCATCGACCTCGCCGCGCTGGCCGGCCGGAAGGTGGACGTCGTGCTCGCCACCGAGGCCGAGCGGCCTGGACACCCCATCGCGGGCATCGCGGGGTGGGGTGACGTGCAGCTGATCCGGGAGACCCGGCGGCCGCGTGAGACGGCGGCCGCGGGTGCGCCCAACGTGATCGTGCTGCTCGTCGACACGCTGCGCGCCGACCGCCTCGGGTGCTACGGTGCGACGCCGAGCCCGAGTCCGAACCTGGACGCTCTCGCCGCCGGCGGCCTGCTCTTCACGCAGGCCATCGCGCAGTCGTCGTGGACCCTCCCGTCGGTGTCGACGCTCTTCACCGGCCTGCACCCGCGCAGCCACGGTGCCATCGGCGACGACGGCGACGGCGACGATCAGGCCGCGTGGGGATACCTCTCCGGCGGTGTCACCACCTGGGCCGAGGAAGCGAGTCGCGCCGGCATCACGACCGTCGGCGTGTCGGCGAACCCACTCGTCTCACACGGCACCAACCTGGCCCAGGGCTTCGAGACCTTCGTCGAGCTACCCTGGGACGCCAAGACGCGGCGCTGGAGCGCCGCCGCCGAGGTGAATCGCCGCTTCCTCGACTGGCTCGCCCTGAACCACCAGCACCGCTTCGTCGCCTGGCTGCAGTACATGGAGCCGCACGATCCCTACACTCCGCCCCCTTCCCTCCGGCCGTCGCCGCCTCCAGGAATGCGAGCCGACCTCGCCGCGGGCTGGGTGCTCGACGTGTCGCGCCAGCTCGGGGCGCGCACGGCCCCTCCCCTTCCACCCGAGCAGATCGAGTACCTCCGCGCTCTCTACGATGGCGAGATACACAGCTGGGACGCCGAGCTGCCCGCCTTGCTCGCCGGGCTCGATCGGCTCGGGCTGCGCGACTCGACGGTGATCGTCGTGACCGCCGACCACGGCGAGGAATTCCAGGAGCACGGCCTGCTGCTGCACCGCGCGCACATCTACGACGAGCTGCTCCACGTGCCGCTCGCGATCGCCGGACCCGGCGTTGCGCACGGCCGTCGCACCGATCAGGTCCAGGGGATCGATCTGTTTCCGACCCTGGCGGCCCTGCTCGGGGTCGACGTCCCGCCAGGCCTGCCGGGACACAACCTGCTCGGCGCGGTGGTGGAGCGGCCGGCGATCTCCGAGACCGACGGCCTCGCAAACGACGGCTCACGCGCCGATCTCGTGGCCGTGCGCCGTCCTCCCTGGAAGCTGATCTACACGCCGTCGCGTGCGAGCTTCGAGCTGTACGACCTCGCGGTCGACCCGGGCGAGCACGCGCCCGTCGCGGTCGAGACGGGCGAGGGACCGGAGCTGCGACGAACCCTCGACGAGTTCCTCCACACCGCCGCGCCGCCGCCCGCCCGCACGGGCCGCGACCCGGCGATTCACGAGAAGCTGCGCGCGCTCGGCTACGCCGAGTGATCGGGCCGGCTCACTCGACGTAGCCGAGCTGACGGAGCTTGGCACGCAGCGTGGGATCGCTTGCCGTCGTATGCGGGGGCGGCGGTGCGCTCGCGGCCCAGCGGTCGAGGCGCGCGACGAGCGCGGCCGTCTCGGGCGAGGTCGCCGCCAGGTTGGTGTGCTCCCCGGGGTCGTTCGAGAGATCGTAGAGCTCGGTCGCGTTCGCATCGGGAGAGCGAACGAGCTTCCACCGCGCCGTGCGCAGCGAGGTCGTACCACTCCCCAGTCCGACGTCGCCGAATCCGCCGACGATCTCCGACACGACGTCGCCGGTGGCGCGCGTGGTGAGGAGGTCCCGGCCAGGCAATGCCGGCGGCACCGGCGCACCGAGGACGGGTGCGATGGTGGGGAGCAGGTCGATCCCCTGCGCCACGTCCGGCCGACGGCCGGTCGGGATGCCGGGACCCACGACGACCAGGGGAATTCGCACCGTCTCCTCGTACAGATGACCGCCGTGCGTGAGGTTGCCGTGCTCCAGGAACTCCTCGCCGTGATCCGCCATCACGACGACGACCGTGCGATCGAGAACGCCGCGGTCCGCGAGCTCGCGGAGCAGGGTCCCGAGCGCGTCGTCCCAGCTGCGGACGTCGCCCGTGTACAACCGGCGCAGGTGATCGAGCTCGGGGGGCGACGGCGGCGCCGCGCGGCCTTCGTTGACGGCGCGCGCGTAGTCCTGGATCCAGCCGGCCGCGAGATCGGGGCGCATGCCCGCGGGTGGCGGCGAGCGCAGCTCGGGTGGCGGGGCGTAGGGACCGTGCGGCTCCATGTAGTGGACGTATGCGAAGAAGCGGACGGCTCCCACGCGTGCGAGCCAGTCGAGGAGCGCCCGGTTCGCTGCCGTTGCGGGCGCGTAGTTTCGCGCCGCGCCATCGAAGGGCAGCTCGACGAAGGTCTCGAACCCCTGCGCCATGTTGGTCGCCCGACCCACGATGGTGTTGGTGGAGACCCCGAACGTCGTCACGCCCGCCTGCTGCGCCAGCTCCGCCAGCGTCACCGCGCCATCCGGCAACAACGTCCCGCCGGGGGTGTCGTCGTCGTTCTGCGCGTACGGTCCCACCGCTCCGTGACTCCGCGGGTGCAACCCGGTGAAGATCGACGCCACGGCGGGCATCGTCCACGACGCCTGCGACACGGCGACGTCGAAGACGAGGCCGCCGCTGGCGAAACGGTCGAGCGCTGGCGTCGCGCTCGGATCCGCCCCGTAGATACCCAGCCGATCGGCGCGCAGCGTATCGACGAGGAGCAGGAGGACATTCGGCCCTTCGTCCGCACGCTGGCGCGCTCGACGCTCCTCGCGCACCAGCCGCACGTGGCTCCATCCCGGGGTACCGGCGAGCTCCTTGCCCGACTGCTCCGCGCGGGTCTCCAGGGTCAGCTCCGCGGAGCGATCGGCCCACGGTCGCAGATCGATTCGCCCCTCGACCCAGCGACGGTCCTTGCGTCTCGCCGCCGGGTTCACGACCCGCGAGAACACCTCGTGTCCGTCGACCGCGACACGGAACAGCACCCCGCTCCGATCCGGATGTCGCTGCTTGTCCCCGTCCACGCCGACACCGAACCGGAGCGTGGTGTCGGGCGGTATCGGCACGTGAAAGCGCAGCGTCGACGGCGGCGGCGTCACCACGGCATCGAGGGGTCCACCCCCCACCGAACGCTCGCCGGGTCTGAGCACGGCGCGCGTCACACCGGCCGTGGTTCCTTCTACCGCGGCGCCGGGAGCGAGCGGCGGTCCCAGCTCCGTCACGACCTGCTCGATCGTGATCTCCGGCGGCAACCCGTCGTGCCTGCAGGCGACGACCAGGCCAAGCGCCATCGCCAAGGCGACTTGCCGTCGCATGCGGGGTGGGACGATAGCGGGAAGGTTTCGAGCGGGCAAACTCGGACGTCGCAACGCACGCGTGGCCGAGCTGGTCCCGACGAGGACAGTCCCCTACTCGGCCCGCTCCAGCTTCAAGCTCAGGTCCGCCGCCGGCGCGGAATGCGTGAGCGCGCCGATCGCCACGTACTGCACGCCCGGTGGCGGCCACGGCCGAGAGCTGCTCGAGCGTGATGCCGCCCGATGCCTCGAGTGGAACCCGGCCGCCGACGAGTCGGACCGCCGCGGCCAGGTCGTCGAGCGACATGTTGTCGAGCAGGATGAGATCGGGTGCGGCTGCCACCGCGCGCTCCACCTCGGCGAGCGTGCGGCACTCGACCTCGAGCGGCAGGCCTGGCTGGAGTGCACGCGACGCGCGGACGGCGGCATCGAAGTCGCCGCCGCCGAGCGTGAGATGGTTGTCCTTCACCAGGATCGCGTCGTCGAGCGCCATCCGGTGGTTGGTGCCGCCGCCGGTGCGCACCGCGTACTTCGCCAGCACGCGCATGCCGGGGATGGTCTTGCGCGTGTCGCGCACGACGAGCCCGGTCGCGGCGGCCCGCTCGACGTACCGGCGGGTGAGCGTCGCGATCCCGCACAGGTGCTGCAGGAGGTTCAGCACGAGTCGCTCGCCGGCCAGCAGCGTGCGCGCGGGTCCCTCGACGGTCGCCACCACGTCACCCGTCCTCGCCAGCGCGCCCTCGGCGGCGAGCACCCGGCACGCGACGGGCCCGAGCCTGCCGAAGACGCGATCGAGCAACGGCAGCCCGCACACCACCAGCTCCTGCTTGGCCAGGACGCGGCCCGCCGCCCGCGCCGTCTCCGGCACGGTCGCCTCCGTGGTGCGATCGCCACCTCGCAGATCCTCCGCCAGCGCCAGGGCGATGAGCGCGGTGACCTGCGGATGGTCGAACGGCGCACCCGTGGCTCAGCCCTCCTGCGCGGTCACGAACGTGATGTCCGCGACCTCCACCGTGCCGTCGGCGAGCGTCGCGCGCGGCTCCACGGCGTGGGCCTCGACCCGCGCCGCCGCGAGCACGTCGCCCAGGACCGCTTGCAGGCGGGCGAGCATCGCGGGATGCGCCGCCAGGGTCACGCTCGCGACGCCCCTGCCGACCGACACGCCGCCCTCGGACTTCGCCTTGTTGATCGCCGTGAGGCAGGCGACTGCCGCGTCGAAGCATCCGGGATCGGCGGGCTCCGGCACGCCGGCGAAGTCCGCCGCACCCGGCCAGGGAGCGCGATGGACGCTCGGCTGACCCGTCTCGTCCGCGAGCACCCAGGACCACACCTCCTCGGTGATGAAGGGCAACGTCGGGGCGAACAGCCGGACGAGAACCGAGAGGCCGAGCCGGAGCGCCGCGACGGCCGAGCCGCCGCCCCCCGAGGGCTCGAGGGAGCGCGCGCGCCCCTTCACCAGCTCGAGGTAGGTGTCGGTGAAGTCGCGCCAGAAGAACGTCTCCGTCTCCTGCAAGGCCTGCGCGTACTCGAAGTCGTCGAACGCCGCGGAGACGCGGGTCGACCAGGGCGCGCAGCCGGTGCGCGAACGCGCGGTCGAGCTCGGCGTCGATCGGCGCGACGTCGCCCTCCTGCCCGAGCACGAACTTGCCGGCGTTGAACAGCTTGGTCACCAGCCGCTTCCCGACCTTCAGCACCTTGTCGTCGAACGCGGTGTCGGTGCCGAGCCGCGCCGCCGCGGCCCAGTACCGGATGGCGTCGGCGCCGTACTGCTCGATGAGATGCATCGGCGTCACCACGTTGCCGCGGCTCTTCGCCATCTTCTTGCGGTCGGGGTCGAGGATCCAGCCCGAGATCGCGATGTGCCGCCAGGGAATCGCATCCTCGTGCAGCAGGGACTTGGCGATCGTGTAGAAGGCCCACGTCCGGATGATCTCGTGCGCCTGCGGCCGCAGGTCGGCCGGGTAGAGACGCGCGTGGCGCGCCGGGTCGAGCAGCCAGCGCGAGCTGATCTGCGGCGTGAGCGAGCTGGTGAACCAGGTGTCGTAGACGTCGGTCTCGGCGGTGAAGCCGTCCGGCTGGTCGCGCTGCTCGGCGGTGTAGCCCGGCGGAAGATCGACGGTGGGATCCACCGGCAGCACGTCCCGCGGCGCGACGATCGGGCGCGCGTGATCGGGCACGCCGGCGGCGTCGAGCGGATACCACACCGGGAAGGCGGGACCGAAGAAGCGCTGGCGGCTGATGCACCAGTCGACGTTCAGGTTCTCGGTCCAGTTGCGGTAGCGCAGCCGCATGAAGTCCGGGTGCCAGCGGATCTCCTCCCCTTTCGCGAGCAGCTGCTCCTTCTTGTCGAGGAGGCGGACGAACCACTGGCGGCTGGTGACGAACTCGAGCGGCCGGTCGCCTCTCTCGTAGTACTTGACCGAGTGCTCGATCGGCTGCGGCTCGGCACGCAGCGGCGCCTCGGCGCCGCGCGCGGCGTGCGCCGGATCGCGCAGCATCTCCACCACCGCCTGGCGCGCGCCCGAGATCGTCTTCCCGGCGAGCCCCTCGTAGGCACGGTTGGCACGCTCGGCATCCAGGCTCTCCCAGCCCGGCGTCGCCGAAGGTCACCGGCACGAGGCGGCCGTTGCGGCCGACGATCTGCCGCAGCGCCAGCCGCTGCTCCCGCCACCACCCGACGTCGGTCGCGTCGCCGAACGTGCACACCATCAGGATGCCGGTGCCCTTCTCCGGATCCGCCAGCTCGCTCGGGAAGATCGGCACCGGCACGCGAAAGATCGGCGTCACCGCGCGGCGCCCGAACAGCGCCCGATAGCGCGCGTCGTCGGGGTGTGCCGTGACGCCGACGCACGCCGCGAGCAGCTCGGGGCGCGTGGTCGCGATCACGAAGCCCTCGTCGGATCCCTCGACGCCGAAGGCGATGGAGTGGAATGCGCCGCGCGTCGGACGGTCCTCCACCTCGGCCTGCGCCACCGCGGTCTGGAAGTCCACGTCCCACATGGTGGGCGCCTCGACGCTGTAGACGTGGCCCTTCTCCCAGAGATCGCGAAAGCTCAGCTGGGCGAGGTGCCGGCAGCGCTCGTCGATGGTCGAGTACTCCTCGCGCCAGTCGACCGAGAGACCGATCCGTCTCCACAGCGCCTGGAAGGCCTGCTCGTCCTCGTGGGTGAGTCGCAGGCAGAGCTCGATGAAATCCGGACGCGACACCACGCGCGGCGGTCCCTTCGCCTCCGCCGGCGTCGGGAGCTCGAGCCGCAGCCCCGGCACCGAGGGGGCCTTCGGATCGCAGCGCACGTGGAAATAGGCCTGGACACGGCGCTCGGTCGGCAGCCCGTTGTCGTCCCAGCCCATCGGGTAGAAGACGTTGCGGCCGCGCATGCGGTGGTAGCGCACCACCACGTCGGTCTGCGTGTAGCTGAAGACGTGCCCCACGTGCAGCGAGCCCGAGACGGTCGGCGGTGGCGTGTCGACGACGAAGGTCTCCTCGCGTCCGCGACCGGGATCGTACGCGTGCACGCCCAGGGCGTCCCAGTGCGCGTGCCAGCGCTCCTCGGCCTCCGCCGCCTCGAAGTGCTTCGGCAAGCGCGCGGGATCGATCGTCCGGACCCGGGACATCGGAGGGATGGATAGCAGAGGCCCGAGCGGGGGGAAAAGGACGTGCACCACGGACGGCTCACGTTTCGCTTCACGGCGGCCGCACGCGCGTGGTACGCCAAGCGCGAGACTCATGGGGGGGACCGCACGCGTCGCACGAGCCTTGCGTACCGCAGCCTGCTGGTGCGCCGGACGCGCGTCATCATCGGCATGTGCCTCGTCGGGGCGACCATCTTCACGACGCTGGACCTGTCGGCCTGGCGCCCCGAGATCCTTCCGACGGTCCTCTTCAAGCTGTTCGGGATCTCCCTTGCGATCCTCGCCTTCGTGCTCATCGGCCGTCCGTGGGCGGTGCGCCGCGCCTGGGGGCTGGCGATCCTGACCATCTCGATCGCCTATCTCCTCACCGTGGCCGATCGGATCCTGAATCACGGCGGCGAGTATCAGACGACCGCGCTCCTCGTCGTGGGCGCAGCGCTCACGACCGGCGCCATCATGCCGTGGGGGGTGCTTGCGCAGCTCGTGACGGTCACCGTGGCTGCCGCGCTCCTCGGGCTCGCGGTTCTCCTGCACGATGGGACGCTCGCCGCAGTCGGCCGCGACCCCTCGGCCGCCGTCGGGATGGCGTTCCTGCTCTCCGTCGTGGCGGCGAACGAGGTGAACCGCTACCGCGTGCAGCTGCGTCGCGAGCTCCTCGATCGGCGCCGGGCGGAGGCCACCGTCCGCCGGCTGGCGTCGCGCCTCGAGTCGCGCGTCGCCGAGCGCACCGTGGCGCTCGAGCAGGCACATCAGTCGCTCCGCCAGCACCAGGCCGAGCTGGCGCACGCGCTCCGCCTGCACACCGCGGGCGAGATGACGGCGGCCCTCGCACACGAGATCAACCAGCCCCTCGGCGCGATCACCAACTACGCGCAGGGCGCCGTCCAGCGGCTGCGCACCGGCCCGCGTCGATCCCGCCGCGCTGCGCGAGGCGTTCGAGGAGATCGCGCGCGAGGGCCTGCGCGCGGGACAGATCATCCGCGGGCTGCGCAACCTCGTGCAGCGCGAGACCGCGGTGAGCGACGGGGTCGACGTCAATGCGCTCGCGGCCGAGGCGGTCCGCCTGCTCGAGCCGCAGGCCCGCGTCCACGGGGTCACGGTGCGCCTCGAGAGCGCGTCCACGCTGCCTCCGGTGCAGGTGGACGGCACCCAGATCGAGCAGGTGATGCTCAACCTGATGCTGAACGGGATGGAGGCCGCGGCGTCCGCCGCGGGCGCGCGCCGCGAGGTCGTCGTCGCCACCACGGCGCAGGCGGGCGCGATCGAGGTCACCGTGCGCGACACCGGCAGCGGCTTCGCGCCGGGTGTCGAGCACCGCCTCTTCACGCCGTTCTTCACCACCAAGTCGCACGGGCTCGGCCTCGGGCTCGCGATCAGTCGCTCGATCGTCGAGTGCCACGGCGGCCGGCTGTGGGCCATGTCCGATCCCGGCACGGGCGCCACCTTCCGGTTCTCGCTGCCCCACGCCGCCACCGCGTCCGGATCGGGGGTTGTGTCGATGTGAGTGATCACTCATAGAGTGATCACATGGACTATGACGTCGAGGAGCTGGCCCGCCTGGCCGGTGTCCGCGTCGACACGATTCGCTTCTACCAGGCGAAGGGACTGCTTCCGCGGCCGCGCCGCGAGGGGCGCCGGGCCGTCTACTCCGCCCATCACCTCGCCCGCCTGCGGCGCATCCGGAGCCTCCAGGACCAGGGCCTGCCCCTCGACGTCATCCGCCGGCTGCACGGGGAACGGCGCGCGGCCGGCGCCCTCGCCCGCGCGCTGCGCGCCGAGCAGGGCAGCCGCTCCCTGACGCGCAGCCAGCTGGCGGCGGAGTCGGGCGTGCCCGAGGCGCTCATCCGCGCCGTCGAGGAGGCCGGCATCCTCGAGCCGGTGCGCGTGGGGCCCGACGTCCGCTACACCGACGCCGACGTCGAGCTGGCACGCGCGGCGCTCGCGCTGCTCGGCGAGGACCTCCCCCTGCCCGACCTCCTCGCGCTCGCGATCCACCACGCCGACTCCGTGCGCGAGGTCGTCGATCGCGCCATCGAGCTGTTCGACCGCCGCGTCCGCCACGGTCGCGACGGCGAGGAGCGCGACCCGGCCGCCGTGGTGGAGGCCTTCCGGCGCATGCTGCCGGCGGTGACGACGCTCGTCGCGCACCACTTCCAGCGCACGCTCGTCTCGCGCGCCCTCGCCCGGCTGGAGCGTCTCGGCGATCGCGACGGTCTTCGCCATGCGCTCACCGCGACCCGCGACGCGGGTCGCCTGGAGGTGGCGTGGCGCTGAGCCTGCCCGACCCCGCCGCCAAGGCCGCGGTCGTGCGTGCGATGTTCGACCGCATCGCGCCACGCTACGCGCGGCTGAACACCATCCTCACCTTCGGTCTCGACCGCGGCTGGCGCCGCGCCGCGATCGCGGCGACGCGTGTGGGCGCGGGCGACCTGGTCGTCGACGTCGCATGCGGCACCGGTGATCTGGCGGCGCTCGCCGTCGCGGCCGGGGCGCGCGCGATCGGCGTCGACGTGGCGCCGGCCATGCTGGCGCATGCCAGCGGCCGGGGCGCCACGCTGGTGCGCGCCGACGCGGCCGCGTTGCCGGTGCGTGATGGCGCCGCGGACGCGGTCACCTGCGGCTTCGCGCTGCGCAACGTCGACGCGATCCCCCGCGTCCTCGTGGAGGCGGCGCGGGTGCTGCGCCCGGGCGGGCGACTCGTGCTGCTCGAGGTGGCCGCGCCGGGCGGCATGCTCGGCTGGGGGCACCGGCTCTACTTCCACCACGTCGTGCCCCTGGTCGGTGGCCTGCTCTCCGATCGCCAGGCGTACGCGTACCTGCCGGCGTCCGCCGCCTATCTTCCGTCCGAGCCGGCGCTGCGCCGGATGATCGAGGATGCCGGCTTCGCCGACGTCCGGCGCCGCTTGCTCGGCGCGGGCAGCGTGCAGCTCGTCTCGGCCGCGCGGGCGGCTCGCGCCATGACGGGCCGTGCCGCATGAGCCGTTCCACCAGCGCCCTGGCAACGCGCTCGCGCGGAGCACCACTGGTCGCAGCGAGCCTCCCCGTCGCGGTCGACTGCGATCCCCTCGTGTTGTTGCAGTCCGCGCCCGACGAGGAGCGCTTCTACTTCGAGCAGCCTTCGGAAGGCGTCGCCATCGCCGGCATCGGCGCGACCGCGACGCTGAACGCTCACGGCCCCACACGCTTCCACGACCTGGCGGACGCCCTGAGCGAGCTCACCGACGGACAGCCGCTTCCCCCCGGCGTCGTGGCGGTCGGCGGCTTCGCGTTCGCCGATGCGCCCGTCAGGGCGGCACCGTGGCGGGAGTTTCCGGCGGCGGAGTGGGTCGTCCCCCGGGTGATGCTGGTGCGCCGAGGTGGGCGGAGCCGCCTGGTGGCGACCGCGCTCGATCCCGAACCCGGCGCACTCGCGATCGCGCTGGCGCGCGCACGCGCCGCGCTGGCGCGCCCGCTCGTCACCGCCGCACCACCCGCCACGTTTCACGCGCTCGGCACGCATGCATCGCCCTGGCGGCGCGCCGTCGAGACGACGCTCACCGACATCGCGGCCGGACGTCTCGCGAAGCTGGTGCTGGCGCGGGCGTGCAGCGTCCGCACCTCGGCGCCGTTCGATCCCCTGCGCGTCGCCGCGCGGCTGCGACGCGCCTATCCGGACTGCACGATCTTCGCCGTCGGGCGCGGCGCCGCCACGTTCGTCGGCGCGTCGCCGGAGCGCCTGGTCCGGCTCCGGGGGCGGCGTCTCGACACCGCCGCCGTCGCGGGGACGACGCCACGCGGCTCGAGCGCCCGCATGGATCGGACGCTCGCGCGGGCGCTGGAGTGCAGCCCCAAGGAGCGTGGCGAGCACGCCCTCGTCGTCGACGACATCGTGCATCGCCTCGCGTCGCTGTGCGACGCGGTCGTCGCCGGAGCCGTGCCGCGGGTGCTCACGACGGAGACGCTGCAGCATCTCCGGACATCGATCCGCGCGCGGCTGCGCCCGGGACACGGGCTCCTCGATGCGGTGGCCGTCCTCCACCCGACCGCATCGATCTGCGGCGCTCCGCGCGCCGCCGCGCGTGACACGCTCGCGGCGCGCGAGCGGATCGCGCGCGGCTGGTACGCCGGGGGTGTCGGCTGGCTCGATGCGAGCGGCGGCGAGGTCGTGGTGGCGATTCGCAGCGCGCTGCTCCGCGGTACGACCGCGCTCCTGCATGCCGGGGCGGGGATCGTCGCCGGATCGGTGTGGGACGCCGAGCTCGAGGAGACCCGGCTCAAGATGCGGCCGCTGCTCGCGGCCCTGCTGGAGCTGTGAATGCTCGCACCCAATCGCACCTACCTGGCTCCGGCGCTGCTGGTCGACGAGCTGGTGCGCGCCGGCGTGCGCCATGCATGCGTCACGCCCGGTAGCCGCTCGTCTCCGGTGACGATCGCGCTCGCCACGCACCCGGGCCTGCGGGTCTGGACGCATCTCGACGAGCGCGCCGCGGGCTTCTTCGCGCTCGGGCTCGCGCGGGCGACCCGCTCCCCGGTCGCGCTGGCCTGCACGTCGGGCACCGCCGCGGCCAATCTCCTGCCGGCGGTCATCGAGGCATTCCAGGCGCACGTGCCCCTGGTCGTGCTCACCGCGAATCGTCCGCCGGAGCTGCGTGACTGCGGCGCGCCGCAGACGATCGACCAGCACCGGCTCTTCGGCTCGCACGTCCGCTGGTTCTTCGAGCTGCCGGTTCCCGAGGCGAGCCTGGATGCCCTGCGCACGGCGCGCACGATCGCGTGTCGCGCGGTGGCGACGGCCTGCGCCGCGCCCGCAGGACCGGTGCACCTCGACCTGCCGCTGCGCGAGCCGCTGGCGCCCGACGTCGTGCCGGACGACATCCCGCCCGCGGTCGAGCGCGACGCCGCGGCCGGCGGGCGTCCGGGCGCCCCGTGGGTCCGCATCCACGACGTCGCGCCGGTCGCCGATCCCGCCGCGGTGATCGAGATCGGCGCGACGCTGGCGCAGGGCCGCCGTCCCGCGATCGTCGCCGGCCCGCTCGACGATCCCGATCCATCCCTGCCCGATGCCGTCGCCACGCTGGCGCTCCGCCTCGGGGCGCCGGTCCTGGCGGAGCCCGCGTCCAACCTGCGTCATCCCACGGTCGACCCCGTGCTGGTCGACGCCCACGACGCGCTCCTGCGCGTGGACGCGTTCCGCGACGCGCACAGGCCCGACGTGGTGCTGCGACTCGGCGCGCTGCCGACGTCCAAGGCGGTCGGCACGTGGCTCGCGCAGGATCCGGCGCTGCCGCAGGTCGTGCTCGACGGCGGCGGCGGGTGGACGGATCCGGCCGGCATCGTGAGCGCCGTCGTCCGCGGGGCGCCCGCCGCTACGCTTCGCGCGCTCGCGGACACGGTGACGGACGTGGCGCCCGATCCGCACTGGCTCTGGCGCTGGCGGCGCGCCGGCTGCGTCGCGCGGCGGGCGCTGCGTGCCGCGCTCGACGATGAGCCCGCGGCCTTCGAGGGCCGCGTCATCGCGACGCTCGCCGAGGTGCTTCCGGCCGACGCGATCCTCTACGCCGGCAACAGCCTCGCCATCCGCGACCTCGATTGGTTCTGGCCCGCGGGAGCTCCCGCCATCCGGTTCCTCTGCAACCGCGGTGCGAACGGCATCGACGGATTCGTCTCCAGCGTGCTCGGCGCCGCGGCGGACGCCGCCGGGCCGACCGTCGGCCTCTGCGGCGATCTGAGCTTCCTGCACGATGCGGGAGGGCTCCTGGCCTCGCATCGCCACGGCGTGCGCGCGGTCTTCATCGTGCTCGACAACGACGGTGGCGGCATCTTCGACCATCTCCCGGTGGCGGGCCTCGCGCCGCGCTACGAGGAGCTGTTCGTCATGCCGCACGGCCTGGACCTGGCGCCGATCGTCGAGGCCTACGGCGCACGCGCGGTGCGGATCACCGAGCCGGTCGCGCTCGGCGGCGCGATCGCGGAGGCGCTCTGCGGATCGCGCACCACCGTGCTGCACGTCACCATCGACCGCGCGCACAGCCTGGCGGCGCACCGGCGAGCCTGGCAACGCGCCGCGGGCAGCCTCGGGCTCGCGGCATGACGCTCGCCACCGCGGTGTGGGGCGCCGGACCGCCGCTCGTCCTGGTGCACGGCTTCACGGGCTCGATCGACACCTGGGAGCCGGCGCGCAGCTTGCTGGGCGCTCGCCACCGCGTCATCGCCGTCGACCTTCCGGGACACGGCGGATCGTCCGCCCCGCCACGCTCGTGGCGGCTTCCGGACGTCGTGCACGCGATCATGACGACGCTCGACCGCCTCGGCATCTCGCGTGCGGCCTGGCTGGGATATTCGCTCGGCGGACGGGTCGCGCTCCATGCCGCCGTCGCGTGTCCGTCGCGAGTCGAGCGGCTCGTGCTCGAGAGCACGTCGCCCGGCGTGACCGATCCGGCCGAGCGGGCCGCACGCGCCTCTGCCGACGAGGCGCTCGCCGCCGACCTCGAGCGCCGCGGCCTGCCCGCTTTCGTCGATCGCTGGTTGGCGCAGCCGCTCTTCGCCACCCAGCGCCGGCTCGACCCCGCCGCGCTCCTGCGCGAGCGCGCGCTCCGCCTGCGGCAGTCGCCTGCGGGGCTTGCCGCCGCGCTCCGCGCGTTCGGCGTCGGGGTCCAGGAGCCGCTGTGGGACCGCTTGCCGGCGGTGCGGATTCCCACCCTGCTCGTCGCCGGCGCGCACGACCGGCGATACCGCGCGCTGGCGACCGCCATGGCGGCGCGACTGCCGGACGCCCGCGTCATCGTCCTGCCCGACGCCGGGCACACCGTGCACCTGGAGAATCCCGTCCCGTTCTGGAGCGTGGTCGGCGCCTTCCTCGCGGAGCGACCGGTGGGCACGCTCGAAGGAGGTCATCCGTGACGTTCGCCTGGGCTCCCGCTCGCACCTACACCGACATCCGGTACGACGCCGGCACCGGAGACGCCGCCGGCATCGCCAGGATCACCATCCAGCGCCCGGAGGTGCGGAACGCGTTCCGCCCCCGCACGCTCGTCGAGCTGTCCGACGCGTTCGCCGCATCGCGCGACGATCCGGCCGTCGGGGTCGTCGTGCTCACCGGCGCCGGACCGGACGCCTTCTGCTCCGGCGGCGACCAGCGGGTGCGCGGCGACGGCGGATACGTCGACGAGGACGGGGTGCCGCGGCTGAACGTCCTCGACCTGCAGCGGCAGATCCGGACCCTGCCGAAGCCCGTCATCGCCATGGTGGCGGGGTATGCGATCGGGGGCGGGCACGTGCTGCACGTGGTCTGCGATCTGACCATCGCCGCCGACAACGCCGTCTTCGGCCAGACCGGCCCGCGCGTCGGGAGCTTCGACGGCGGGTACGGCGCCACGTACCTGGCACGCATCGTCGGGCACAAGAAGGCGCGCGAGATCTGGTACCGCTGCGCGCGCTACGACGCGCACGAAGCGCTCGCCATGGGACTGGTGAACGCGGTCGTTCCGCTGGATCGGCTGGAGGCGGAGACCGTGTCGTGGTGTCGCGATATCCTCGGCAACAGCCCACTCGCGCTGCGCTGCCTGAAAGCGGCATTCAACGCGGACACCGACGGTCTCGCCGGCCTCCAGGAGCTCGCCGGCAACGCCACCCTGCTCTACTACATGAGCGAGGAGGCGCGCGAGGGACGTGACGCGTTCCTCGAGAAGCGGGCGCCGGACTTCTCCCGGTTCCCACGCTTGCCGTGACACGCGCGCACGCATGGTGGAGCGCGATCCGGCCGCGCACGCTGTCGGCGGCCGTGGTGCCGGTCGCAGTGGGCACCGCGGCCGCCGCACGCGACGGACATGCGCAGCCCGGCATCGCACTGGCCGCACTCCTCTGCGCGCTCCTGCTCCAGGCGGGCACCAACCTCGTCAACGACTGGGGCGACGCGCGCCGTGGCGCGGACGGTCCCGATCGTCTCGGCCCGGCACGCGCGGTCCATGCCGGATGGCTCACGGCCGGCGACGTCCTCCGCGGCGCCGCGCTCGTCCTCGGCACGGCCACCCTCCTCGGAGCGTACCTGATCAGCCGGGGCGGATGGCCGATCGCCGCGATCGGAGCGGGGAGCCTCGTCGCTGCGGTCGCCTACACCGCCGGCCCGTTTCCACTCGCGTATCACGCGCTCGGCGAGGTCTTCGTGTTCCTCTTCTTCGGTCCGATCGCCGTCTGCGGCGCGGAGCTCGTCCAGGCCGGTCGCGTCAGTGCGCTCGCGCTGATGGCATCGCTGCCCGTCGGCTGTCTCGCCACCGCCATCCTGCTGGTCAACAACGTCCGCGACGTGGACGGCGATCGCCGTGCTGCGAAGCGGACCCTGGTGGTCCGGCTCGGACGCCCGGCCGGGCGCGCGCTCTACGCCTGCATGCTCGTCCTGGCCTTCTGCCTCACCCCCGCGCTCGCGGTCCTCTTCCAGGCGCCCGCGATCGTCCTCGCCTGGTGCGCCGCCCCGCTCGCGATCGCGCCGCTGCGCGCGGTACTGCGGCGGATCGACGGCCCCGGGCTCAACGCGGCACTCGCGGCGACGGCGCGCCTCCACCTCGCCTTCGGCCTGCTGCTCGCGTGCGGGCTCGCCTGGTGACGATCGCCGCGGTGCGACTGCGATCGTTCGCGATCCCGCTCCGGCGTCCGCTCGCGACCGCATACGGCACGATCGAGCGACGGCGCGGCGTCCTCGTGGAGATCGTCGACGGCGCGGGACGTCGCGGGCTCGGCGAGGCGACACCACATCCCGCTGCGGCGCCGGCCGTGCTCGCCGCCGTCCGCGACGATCTCCGGAGCGCGGTGCAGTGGCTCACGGGTGCGGACCCGTCGCGCCTCGAGGACCTGCTCCGTGCGGTGAGCCGCCTCCGTGCGCCGGCCGCGATGGCGATCGACGTGGCGCTGCACGACCTGGTCGGCGTCGCGAGCGGACGCGCCGTGGTCGACCTGCTCGGTGGTGCACATCGCGCGGTCGTGCGAGCGAGCACGCTGCTCACCGCCGCCGACGACACCACGTGTGCCGCCGCGGCCCGCGACGCCCTCGCGAACGGATTCATCGCGGCGAAGACCAAGATCGGACCGGGCGTCGACGCCGCCGTGTCGCGCGTCGCCGCGATCCGCCGCGCCGCGCCGGCCCTCGCGCTCCGCTGCGACGCCAACGGCACCTGGGACGGCGAGACGGCGACCGCCGTCGCGCGCCGCCTCGCTCCCCTCGACGTCGCGTGGATCGAGCAGCCCGTCGCGGCGGACGATCTGTCCGCGCTCGATCAGGTCCGCCGGTGCGGCGGCGTGGCCGTCGCCGCGGACGAAGCGGTGACGGGCGCCGGCGCGATCCCCTGCCTCGCGGGCGTCGCCGACGTCGCCGTCGTCAAGCTCGTGCAGGTCGGCGGCCTCGCGGCCGCGCGTGCCACCGCCGCGTCCGCCGCCGCACACGGGATGCGCGTCACCGTCACCACCGGTCTCGAGGCGGGGATCGCGCGCATGGCCGCCCTGCACCTGGCCGCCGCGCTGCCGGCGCCCCTGGAAGCCTGCGGGCTCGCGACCGGATCGCTGCTCGCGGGCGACCTGCTGCGCGACGCCCCCGGCGATGGGCCGCTGATGTCGCTTCCGGCGCTGCCCGGTCTCGGCGTCGAGCTCGACGCCGAGGCGATGGCCCGCTGGTGCACCGAGTGAGAGCCGCCCTCACCCGCGCAGCGCGCTCCAGGCGAGCGCGAGCCATCCGACGATGAAGCACAGCCCACCGAGCGGCGTCACCGCGCCCAGCCACCGCGGTCCACCGAGCGCGAGCAGATACAGGCTTCCCGAGAACAGCAGCGTCCCCGCGACGAAGAGCCAGCCCGCCAGCAGCGCGCCACGCCCCGTCAGCCGTCCCGCCACCACGGCGACGGCGAGCAGCGCGAGCGCATGGTACATGTGGTACCGCGCCGCGGTCTCGAAGACCGCCATCATGTCGGGCGACAGACGTCCGCGCAGGCCGTGCGCGCCGAACGCCCCCGCGACGACCGCGAGGCCGGCCGAGAGCGCACCGAGCGCGAGGAACGTCCGCTCCATGCTGCGTACGTATCAGAGATCGCGCGGTTTCGACGCCCCGGTGATTCTCCCTCGCCTCGTCCGGATGCGTCGGGTATAGCTCGGGGGACCATGCGCATCCGCACGCTCGGCCGCAGCGGCCTCCGTGTGTCCGAGCTCTGCCTCGGCACCATGACGTTCGGCATGCCGGGCTGGGGGTGCGACGAGGCCGAGTCCCTGCGCCTGGTCGATCGCTACCTGGAGGCCGGCGGCAACTTCCTCGACACCGCCGACACGTACGCCGGCTCGGTCTCGGAGGAGATCTGCGGCAAGGCGCTGCGCGGTCGGCGCACGGAGATCGTGCTGGCCACCAAGTGCACCATGCCGGTCGGGTCGGGACCGAACGCGCGCGGCGCGTCGCGGAAGCACATCCGCGAGTCGTGCGATGCGAGTCTCCGTCGCCCGGGCACGGACTACATCGACCTCTACCTGGATGACACGCTGGCCGCCGCCGCAACGTCTGTTCCCGAGGAGGTTCTTGCCCGCCTGGACGAGGCGTCCGCCATCCCGCCCGAGTATCCCAACGCCTTCATCGACATGATCCAGCGCTGGCTCGGCAACCGGTGAACAGACTCTCGACACTCGTCTTCCGGCACTTCTGGACCACCGTCGCCCTCCTGGGCGCGCTGGGGGAGTGGACGCTCGCGTGCTGGTTTCTCGGCGCGCCGGGCTCCTGGATCGTTCACCCGCTCGCCGTGGCAATCCTGACGGCGGCGAATCGTCTCGCGGCGGAGGCCTTCGAACGCGAGCGCCACGCCGGGCCGCTGCTGCACATCGGCGGCGGGATCGTGCTCGCCACCGGAGTGATCGCGGCCGTCGGCGCGGCGGCGCTCGGCGTCACGGCCGCAGGATGGTTCGTGGCGACGACCCTCATCGCGTTCCCGGCGCAGGCCGGTGCGATCGAGGCGCCTGCCGGGGCGATCTTCGGGCCGCCGTTCGACGCGCTCGCGACCCTGTCGATCGCCGTGGCGATGGCGATGGCGTCCTGGGGCTACACGCTCGGCTACAGGCAGCTACGCGTGACCCGGCTCGACGTCGCCACCCCGAACCTGCCGTCCGGGCTCGACGGGCTCCGGATCGTGCATCTGAGCGATCTCCACCTCGGTCCGACGGCGCATCGCGACGCGCTCCGCGAGGCATTCGATCGCGCGAACGCGCTCGATCCCGACCTGATCTGCGTCACCGGCGACCTGGTCGATTCCCCGGTTGCCGACCTCGACCACTGGCTGCCCGAGCTGAACCGGCTCCGCGCGCGGCACGGCGTCTTCGCCGTCCTCGGCAATCACGATCGCCATGCGGGCGCCGATCGGGTGGCCGCAGCGCTGCGCGCGGCGACGCACTGGCGTCTGCTGCGCGACGAGATCGCCACCGTTGAGATCGACGGCGAGCGGCTGCATGTCGTCGGGCTGGAGGATCGCCCCGGACCCGAGACCGCCGTGATGCTGCCGTCTCTGCTCGCAGACGTGCCCGCGGGCGACGCCCGGTTGGTCCTCGTCCACCAGCCCTCCGCGTTCACGACCGCCGCCGAGCTCCGCGTGCCGCTGACCCTGGCCGGTCACACGCACGGCGGACAGCTCGCCGTCCCGGGGCTCCCGTTCCTGAATCCCGCCCGGGTGATGATGACGCGCTTCGACGCCGGGACGTTCGCCAGTGGTCGCTCGCTCCTGCACGTGAACCGCGGCCTCGGCACGAGTGGCCAGCGCGTGCGCATCGGCGCGCCGCGCGAGATCACGCTGGTGACCCTGCTCTCTCCCGCCGTCGCCGCAGCGGCCTGACGATTCGCGGCGACCGCGGCGTCATCCGATCATAACATCCGACGAACGGATTCTTCGCTGAATCCGCACCGGAGCGTCTTGTCTCGAATACGATCTTCCCGCTATCGAGTCGGGGATAACGGGCGGTCGCCACGAGGGAGACGAGCATGCGCATCTGTCAGCGGATCGGGAGCATGGTGTTCTGGGCCGGTGTCGGGGTGATTCTCGTGAACCCGCCCGCGCGTGCCGACGGGGACCTCGCCCACGTGCAGCACATCATCATCGCGATGCAGGAGAACCACTCGTTCGACAACTACTTCGGCATCCTCGGCTACGTCCCCAACACGCCGTACCACGGCGCGCGGCGATCCAGGGGTTGCGACCCGACGGACAACTCGTGCGTCGACGGTCTCACGTGCAAGCGGCGTGAATCCACGGGCGCCCTCGTCTGCCGCAACCGGAACCCCGGCAACTTCTCGTCGCAGGCCGTGCGCTCGTTTCACGAGCCGCGCTTCTGCACCGGTCCGGATCTGGACCACGGCTGGGTGAGCAGCCACGAGGAGGGCAACATCAAGCGCATCACCGCCATGCTGCACTCGAGCCCCAACAACGGGTTCGTGAAGGTGAACGCGGAGACCGAGGGGCCCGATCAGACGTTCGACCACGACACCATGGGCTACTACGACGACAACGATCTCCCGTTCTACTACGACCTGGCGGAGACGTTCGCGATCAGCGATCGCTACTTCTGCGCGGTGATCGGGCCGACGTTTCCGAACCGCGCCTACCTGCTGGCGGGAACCTCCTTCGGTCACCTGACGACCAGCGAGATCATCCTGAGTGGCGGCTACAAGCCCGCCACCGGAACGATCTTCGACCGCCTGGACGCTGCCGGCGTGTCGTGGACCGACTACTTCTCCGACCTTCCCCTCACCGCGATCTTCCACACGTCGGCGGGACACGACAAGCCGCTCTCGGCGTTCGCTGCCGACGCGGCAGCCGGGACTCTTCCGTCGGTCGCGTTCGTCGACGGCGCGGTCCTGAGCGACCAGCCGATCAACGGATCGAACTACGAGACCGACGAGCATCCGCCCGCGGACGTCCGCGCCGGGGAGTACGTCATCTCCCAGGTCATCACGGCGCTCCGCAACGGTCCGAGCTGGGACGATTCCGTGCTCTTCCTCACCTACGACGAGCACGGCGGATTCTACGATCACGTGAAGCCGCCACCTGCCCCGCAAGCCGGCCTCCCGACCCCGGACGGCATCTCGCCTGGCCAGTGCGCGGACGCATCGAACCTGCCGGCCAGTGCAGAGCCGGGTGGTGGGGCGAACTGCGCGGTGAGCAGTACGTCGGCCGCCCCCGGACTGTGCGCCGACTTCACGCCCGATGGGCTGTATCCGCGAAACTGCCCGACCTTCGATCAGCTCGGCTTCCGCGTCCCGCTGGTCGCCGTGTCGCCGTTCTCGAAGCCGCACTACGTGTCGCACGTGGTCAATTCCCACGCCTCGTTCCTGGCGCTGCTCGAGAAGCGTTTCGGTCTTCCCAGCCTGACGGCGCGCGACGCCAACGCGGACGATTTCGAGGACATGTTCGACTTCGACAACGCGCCGTCGCGTGATGCCACCTTCGGCGTCGCGCCGCCGCCGCAGGAGCCGCCTGCCTTCAATCCGGGGGACCAGGGCTGCCCGTTCTGA
>CAVQLX010000004.1:0-33474 GCA_963713495.1 uncultured delta proteobacterium
AGAACGAGGCTGGTGCGAACGCGTACGGTTCGGTTAGAGATCAAGAGGCATGGCGTTCGCAGTCGCCCGTGGCCGGGGGTGACTCTTCGCGGCCGCGTGTCTCGTCACCGCCTGCTCGGTCACACGCCAGCGGGTGGACCTGGCGGTGCAGGGCGATGTTCCGGTCGCGGATCGGCAGGGGAAGCCGATGTGAGCGGCCGCAAGGCGGCCGATGCGTCCTCACCCGGCGGATCACGGCGGCTTTCCGGTGCCACGCGGACGGACCGCGGGGACCACGGGCCTCAGTCCTGCGGGAGCTCGGTCAGCCGCCGATCGCGAGATCGTGGGCGGCCCTCTCGGGGTGGCTGCCAGCATGCTACCGGGAGTGGAGTGCGCCGATTTGTGCGGGCAAAAGCAGATCGCGATCGCGCCCATCGTGGCAAAGCTCGGCCAACCACCCGAACCCGCCGAGATCGCACGCCGGCTGGCCCCGTCGGGTCCGACCAACGACCGCTCCGCGATGTCGTCCGCCGAACCTACCAGGAGGCAGTCCGGTCGCGGTACCGCGGCTACGCCGACTACGTGGACGGGAGCTTTCGGATGCGGACTAATCGAGATCGGACCGATGAGCGGCGGCGCGACCCGTCGCTACGGCAGCGGCCACATCTACGAGGGCCTCAACGAAGCCCTCCGCGAGATCGCGGACAGCTATGCGGCGCTCGAGTGGTCGCGCTCTCGATCGGAGTGGGGGCGCGGCCCGGTCACGACCCCTGCTGAACGTCGCGGGCGTGCGGGCGGGCCCAATCGCCGGCGGCACCGGCACACCGAGGAGCGCGACGAGACCGGCGGCGCGCCGGCACGGACCGAGCCGGCGATGGAGCCCAGCTCCCCCCCGCCTCGCGCGCCAGGTCGACAAGGCGCCCGCCACGCCAGCCTCGACCCCCATGGCCGGGTCGACGTGCAATGCCGGCGCTCGTGCAGCCTTCGCTATCGTGCTTGCCTCGCCCGATGCCGCGACCAGCCGATCAGCGGGGGCGGGTATGATGCGTGCTCCTACGAGTGCAGCGACGGGTCGCTCACGTGTCGCGGCGCGTGCGGCGCCTCGCGGCGCCCCTAGGGTTCGGGCTATGCGATCCCGTAGTGCGCCATCCGGCGGTAGAGGGTCGCCCGGCTGACGCCGAGCAACACCGCCGCCGCCTTGCGCTCGCCGCCGGCGCGTGCGAGCGCCGCCAGATGCGCTCGCGTTCGTCGGCAGGCAGGTCAATCGTGGCGGCGACGGGCGGAGCGCGCTCGAGCACCTCGGGCGGCAGGTCCTCGAGCTCGATTGCGGCGCCGGCACAGTGGATGACCGCGTAGCCGAGAGTGTTCTTCAGCTCGCGGACGTTCCCCGGCCAGTCGTACGCCAGTATCGCCTGCATTGCCTCGTCGCTCACGGCCTCCACGGCCGGCCGGTGATAGCCCGCTGCTCGGAGAGGATGTGCCGGACGAGCAGCGGAAGGTCCACGCACCGCTCGCGCAGCGGCGGCAGATGGATGCGCCCGACGCGGATCCGGTAGAGCAGGTCGGCGCGAAACCGGCCCACCTCGACCTCCGTTGCGAGCTCGCGGTTCGCCGCGGCGACGATCCGGACGTCCACGGGCCGGGGCTGGGTCTCGCCGATCCGCATCACCGCCCGTTCCTCGAGCACGCGCAGGAGGGTGGTCTGGATGCGCGGCGGCAGATCGCCGATCTCGTCGAGGAACAGCGTGCCGGCGCGCGCCGCCTCGAACATGCCGGTGGCGTCGGTAACGGCGCCGGTGAACGCGCCGCGGCGGTGGCCGAAGAGCTGGCTGGCGGCCAGCTCCTCCGAGAGCCCGCGCAGTTCACCGCGACGAACGGACCTTTCCGCCGCGTGCTCTCGCCGTGGATCGCCCGCGCCACCAGCTCCTTCCCGGTACCCGTCTCACCTTCGATGAGCACCGTGACGTCGGTCGGAGCGACCTGCTTCACCAGCCGGACGACTCGCTGGATCGCCTCGCTCCGCCCGACGAGATCGTGGAAACTGCCCTGCTCATCCAGCAGCCGGCGGAGGCCGTGCACCTCCGAGACGTCGGTGAGGAAGAATATCTTGCGCTCGGGGGCGCGTGGGTCGTCCTCGATCTCGATCTCCACCACCGAATCGGCGGGCGCGCTGCCGGGCAGGCGGGCCACGACCTTCTGCCGCCGCGCCGGCGTCGTCCGCAGGAGCGCTTCGACGCGGCGCCGGGCGTCGCCCGACAGCCGGAGCCCTTCCGGCCAAGGGAGGTCGAGCAGCGTGCCGGGGTCGACGCCGAGGATGCGGCCCGCGGCGGCGTTGGCGAAGACGATCCGACCAGCTGCTCCACGAGGACGTTGCCGGTGCGCTGGACATCGAGCACCGCGAGCAGGTCATCATGGCTGCGTCGTAGCGCCTGATCGAGGCCATCACGGTAGAGCGCGATCTCGATCGTCGCGTGCAGGTCGCGCTCGTCGAACGGCTTGACGATGTACCCGTGCGGCGATACGCGCTTCGCACGCTCGAGCGTCTCCGCATCGGCGAACGCGGTGACGAAGACGACCGGTACGGCGAGCTCGGCGCGCAGTCGCTCCGCCGCGGCGATGCCGTCGGCACCGTCGCGCAGTGCGATGTCCATGAGGACCAGGTCTGGTCGCACCGCGGCGGCCTGGGCGAGGGCACTGGCATACGAGTCCGCGGTGCCGACGACCTGGTATCCGAGGCGACGCAACCGGCCCTCGATGTCGAGCGCAACGACGGCTTCGTCCTCGACGACCAGGATGCGCGCTGCTTCGTGGGGTCCACGGGCTCAGCGCTGCGCGACCGCGGCGTGCGGTCTCTCCACCACGGGGAAGGTCAGCGTGAACCGGGTCCCGGCGTCGCCCTCGATCGACGAGGCCCCTCCCAGCTGTGCACGAGCGCCGCGATCAGCCTCTGTCCGAGCGACCCGGGATGCTCCTGGCCATTCGGCAGCACAGGCAGCCCGATGCCGTCGTCCGCCACGACGAGGGTCGCGGAGCCGTCCCCGCAGTGGAACGCGACGGTAATCGTCCCGCTCCGGCCGTCGGGAAACGCATGCTTCAGGGCGTTCGAGAGCAGCTCGTTCAGGACCAGCCCGCAGGCGATCGCGATGTCGAGGTCGAGGGCGACCGGCTCGACGTCGAGCGTGAGCCTGATCGGCCGGTCCGCCTCTCCCGCCGACGCGAGCACGTTTCGCGTGAGCCCGTCGACGTAGTCGCGGAAGTCGATCCGCGCGAGATCGCCCGATCTGTAGAGCTGCTCGTGGATCAGGGCCATCGAGCGGATCCGGTTCTCGCTCTCGTGGAAGAGCCGCGCGGCTTCCGGCGATGGCGAGTCGTCGTGGGCCTGGAGGCAGAGGAGGCTGGAGATCACCTGGAGGTTGTTCTTCACCCGATGATGCACCTCGCGCAGCAGCGCCTCCTTCTCGGCGAGCGAGCGGCGCAGCTCCTCCTCGACCTGCTTCCGGTGGCGGATGTCCTGCGCCACCCACACGCGGCCTTGCGGACGTCCCGCGCTGTCGTGAAGGTCTCGTGGCGTGCAGACGACCGGCAGGGTCGCGCCACTTCGCGTGACCACCTCGGCCTCGCCCGGGCCGCTGGCCCGTTGCCGGCCCGCGAATCACCTCTGCCACGTCGCGCCCGACCAGCTCGGTCTCGCTCCACCCGAGCTGCTCGATCGCGGCCCGGTTCACCGTCTGCACGCGGCCAGCCGAGTCCGTGGCAATGAGCAGGTCGCCCATCGACCGGATGAGGTCGTCCATGTAGGACTTCGACACCGTGGTCGTCTGGAGGCGCTCCGCCATGTCGTTGAACGACGCGGCGAGCGCCCCGAGCTCGTCCGAGGAAGGCTGCGCCAAACGGACCGTCGGGTCGCCGGCTCCGAGACGGTCGGCCGCGTCGGAGAGTCCCGCGATCGGACGCGCGATCGAGCGCGTGGTGAGGAACCCGAGGAGCACGGCCAGCCCGAGCGCGAACACGGTGAGCAGCATGTTGTCGCGATCGGCCTTGGCGAGAGCGGCCTCGACCACGGCGATCGCCTCGCGCAGCTCCCGCTCGGCGGCTTCCTGGTAGCCCTGGATGAGCGGCAACAGCACGTCGACGTAGTGGGGCTCGATCCGTTGGTCGAGGTAGCGCTCCGCTGCGTCCGGGGCCGACCGCGCGACCTCTTCGAGCTGCCCAGCAACGAGCGGTGCGCCGCGATCTCGTCGTCGATCTTGTCGAGCCACGTCGATATCGTCGTACCGCTCCCGTGCGCTGGCCTGGGCGTCTCCCACTTGCTCGGCCATCGCCAGCGCCCCCTCGGTGGCGCGCCGGCTCGCGTCGAGCTGTTCCTCGAAGGTGGACAGGCCGACCTCGATGGCCTTCGACGCGCCGGCGGATGTGCGCTGCCGCGACTGCGGCCCCGGTGCGCCGATCGCTCGCTCCATGAGGCCGAAACCAGCTCCCGTGCCGCGAGCTCCGTCTCCTTGAGTGCGATCAGCATGTCGACCGCCCCCACCAGCTCCTGGATGGAGTTGCGCCGGAGGTGCTCGACCTGGGCCCGACCGCGTTGTTCGCGCCCTCGAGCGCCAGCCGACCACGCCCACCAGCGCGGCGATCCCCAGCAGGCAGAGGAATATCTCGAGTCCGATCCGCACGTCCTCGACATCACCGCATAGCAGGACGGCGCGGGGGAGACGATGCCCACGCCGTCGCTGCCTTCCGGCATGTGCCGAGGGCCCGGGGCGGCAGGACGGCGCGTTTGATAGGCTGGGTCTGATCGGCCTCGTCTGGAACGGCTTGGTACCGCGCCCGCATGAAGGCATCCGGCCTGCTCTCGATCGCCTGCCTCGTCCTGCTCGCCACGAGCTGTGGCGAGCGGCAGCCGTGCGGAGCTGCGCCGGGTGCCGCGTCGAAAGCGGCCGCACTGGGACTTCGTCGCGATGCGGAGAGCGTTGCGGCCATGGAGGTTCTCGGCCTTCACTGGTCCGCCGATCCGCGGCGTTCGGACGTGCTGCTCCTCGGCTATCCGGACCTGGGGCTCACGCAGATCGCCGCCGCCGAGTCCTCGTGGCCCGATGACGCGGCGGGCCTCCATCACACCTACGCCGAGGACTTCGACCGCGTCGGCGCGACGTGCAACGGCGACCTCCGCTATCTCCTCGACGGCCGGCACGCGCAGCTCACCGCGCACGCGCTGGCCGCCGACCTCGACGCCGTCCTCGATCTCACGCGTCCGGCCGACGTCTACACACACGCCGACTTCGACGGCCACCCGGACCACGACGAGGTCTCCCGCCAGGTGGCGGCCGCGCTCGCGCGCAGCCGGCGCGCCGCCGTCCTGCACACCACGTTGATCCATCCGCAGGGCACGGCTGATTGCATGGCGCTGTCCGCCGAGCGATGGCCCAACCCTCCGCTCGGGGACGACGATCCCTTCGCGCGCTTCACTCCCGTCCTCGACGTCACCGCGCCCCCGCTGCCGCCGTGCGCGACCCTCCCGAGGGCGCGGGCTGGGGTCCGCTCGGCCGCCCGACGAGCTCATGGAGGTGCCACCGGAGATGCAGGTGGCGGAGCCCGATCGAAATCTCAAGTGGCGTGCGATCGCGCGCTACGCCTCGCAGGTCGATTGCACGCGGCGGGAGGACGGCAGTACCATGCCTCCTGCGGATACATGCGGGCGTTCGTCAAGCGCCACGAGTTCTTCTGGACGCGCCACTTCGGCGACCCCGCAGCTCGCGACGCCGCCGGGCCAGTGCTCGTCATCGTCGCGCATCCCGACGATGAAGCGCTCGGCGCCGCGGGAGTGATCGCGCGGGCGCGGGCAGCGGGGCGCCGGGTGTACGTCGCGGTCATCACGAACGGCGAGGGGCGCGCGCAGCCCGCCGCTCCGCGCTGAGCGTCACCGCGCGCCGGCGAGTGCGTCGTGCGCCGTGGCGGCGAGCTCGCGCCAGCGTTCGCGCCCGAGGAGCCGCAGCGCGGCCGCATAGACGAGGATGCCGGTGGCGACGAGAACCAGCAGCGCCACGACGCCAGGCGTCGCCGCAAGCGCGGCCCGGAGCGCATACACGGCCGCCGCCATGAGGAGCGCTGCGCCTGCCGGCGGTGCGAGGGTACCGGCGAGCTCTCGCACCGATACGCCGAGCAGGCGGAATGCGGCCGCCAGCGCCACCGTGCCCGAGACGACCGTCGCGAGCAGGAGACCCGAGGCCGCGCCGGCTGGCCCGTAGCCGGTGAGGAACCACAGAGAGGTGGCGAGCGAGGGCAGGTGCACGATGGCGAGCCCCGGGATCCATCCCGGTCGGCCCGCGGCCTTGAATACGTCCCCCGTGGTGGCCACGAGCGCGTTCACGAGGCCGAAGATCGCGAATATCTGGAGCGGTGCCACCATGCCGGCCCAGCGCGGGGGGTAGAGCGCGGCGACCAGGACGGGGGCGACCACGACCAGGCCGAGCGACGCCGGCAGTGCGAGCGTGGTCACGGTGCGCAGTACGCGGAGATAGGCGGCCCGCAACCGCGCGGGCTCTTCTCTCACCGCGACGTAGCTGGGAAAGGCCACCTGGTTCGCGATCGTCCCGAGCGCCTGCGGTGACAGGCGGCCCCAGCGAAACGCCGTCCCGTAGACACCGAGCGCCTCGGCGCCGAGCCAGCGGCCGACGACGATATTGTCGAGATACGAGCCGAGGAGGCCGAACAGGTTCCCCGCCACCATGTGCCGACCGAAGCGCGCCATCTCGCGGAACCGCGCCCATACGAAGCGCCCGAACGGCTTCCACGGCGCGAGCCACCAGGCCGCCACACCCGTCATCGTTGCACCCGCCAGCTGAGCGCCGACGAGGGACCAGTAGCCCGCCCCGCGCAGCGCGAGGACGATCCCGAAGGTGCCCTCGGTCAGCGCCGCGGCGACGGCCACGGTGGCCTTCGCGCGGAAGGCGAGCTCCTTGGAGATGACGGCGAGGGGGGCCACGGCGAGGCCGTTCAGCACGAAGGCGAGTGCCAGGACGCGCATGACCGGTACGACGTCCGGCCGCGCGAACAGCGCGCCTGCGAGCGGCGCCGCGAGCATGGCCACGGCCGCCACACCGAGCCCCGTGACCGGCGTGCTCCAGGCGATGGTCGCCGCCGACTCGCGTATCGCGTCCTTCCGCGCCACGAACGCCGGCAGGAGGCCGGAGTCGTGGAACGGCCCGACGAAGGCGAGCAGCAGGTTGGCCATCGCGACGAGCCCGAAGTCCTGCGGCGAGAGGACGCGCGCGAGGAGCACGTTGCTCGCCATCGCGATCAGCTGCGTGGCGCCGAAGGAGGCGGCGATCCACGCCGCGCCGCGCGCGGCGCGGCGGCCGAGCGGGGGGGCCGCGGATGCCGCGTCGGCGTGCCGCGACGCGACTAGATGAGCCGTCTGAATACGGCCTCCAGCTGCCCCGCCGTCGCATCCCAGGAGTGGCGCGAAGCCTCGGCACGGGCGCGGACCGCCAGCGCCTCGCGCGCCCCCGGCGACGACAGGAGGAATTCGAGCGCATCGGCGAGCGCAGCATGATCCCCGGGTGGGACCAGGATGCCGGCGTCCCCGATGAGCTCGGGCGTGGCGCCGCGTCCGGGTCGCCACCACGGGAAGGTCCATGGCGAGCGCCTCGAGCACGGGAAGCCCGCATGGCTCGGGGGCGAGCGAGGGCGACACGAAGACGTCCGCGGCGGCGAGCAGGTGCCTCACCTCCGCGGGCGCGAGGGCGCCGAGCAGCCGCACGTCGGCACCGGCCCCGCCGGCCGCCACACGTTCGGCGTACTTCGGCACGAGCGCCTCGAGCTCGCGCCACCGGCGAGCGCGCGCGCGTCCGGGACGCTCGTAGGCACCGCCCACGTGGCCGACCATCGCCACGACGGGCCGCAGGCCGCGTTCGGCGAGCAGGGCCGCGGCCGCGGCCAGCACGTGCTGACCCTTCTCCGGTGCGACACGGCCCACGACCAGGACCAGCGGCCGATCACGCGCGTCGAGCCGCTCCCGCCACAGCGCCACCTCGTCTCCATCGACCGCGACGACGGCGGAGCGACCCGGGAACGACCTCAGGTCCACGCCGTTGCGCACGGTGAAGGTCCGCTCCGCGAGGCGTGGCTCCGCGGCGATGACGGCATCGCGGACGTAGTCGCTCACCGTGGTGACAGCATCGGCGCGAAGGAGACGCCGCGCGAGGCGCGGGTGATCGTCCACCCAGACGGCGTGCAGCAGCGTGACGAGGGCCATCCCTCGAGAGAGCATGCGTGCGGGCAGCAGGTTCGCGAACTCGTGGGTCACCTGGATCGCCTGCGCCCCGCCGCACCGCAGCACCTCGACCCCGCGCAGGAGATGACACGGATGGTGGCGCCGTGAGGACCAGCGCGCCCGGACCCGCGGCACGAGGCCGCGGAGCAGCGGGTCGACCCCGTCGGGGACGGCGACGACGTCGATGCCGTCCGCGGTGGCGGCGGTGGCTTCTGCGCACGCCACCGTGACGGAGGCGCCGCGGCGGCGCAGCGCCTGGGCCGTGTTCCAGACGACGGCGTCGAGTGAGGAGTAGGACGCGTCGGCGCTCGGCAGGCGCGACTTCCACGAGCCGAGGAGGCCGATACGGAGCGGGAGCAGCTGCCCTCACCGCGCGCGCGCGCTCGTGTCCCGGCCCGGTCCGACCGCAGTCGTCATCGAGCCGACCTGCGCGGCCGACGCGCGTGGGCTGGGCTGCGTTCCGTCGCGCGCGGCCCGCTCCAGGGCACCCGCGACCGCATCGGCCACGACAGCGTGACCGGCCGAATTCCAGTGGCCGTCCTTGGGGAAGTAGAGGCCGTCATCCCGCCGCGCGCGCAGGACTGGCAGCAGGTTGACGAAGACCACGTTCTCGCCGCGAGCAAAGTCCCGGAGCCGATCCGCGAGCGTGGTGTCGGTGAGCGTTCGGTCGTCCCACTCGAAGCCGAGCGACTCGAGGTAGGGCCTGGGCGCAGCCGTCACCTGCTGCGCCGCGGGCGCAAAGACCAGCACAGGCCGGGCGCGCGCCCCGCGTGCCAGCGCGACGATGCGACCGAGGTCACGTTTCACGTCCTCCCATGCCGCATCATATTGCCGCGGCAGCAGAGCCGCGTCTGCGAAGAGCCGCGGCTGCACGAGTGCCATCACCCGGAGGTAGGGCTCCGTCGCGGCGTCCGCGTCGAGCGCCACGGTCCCCTCCAGGACGGGCCGGAGCGTGTCCAGCTGACTGATCGGCATGGTCGCGACGGCGTCCTCGACGGTGTCGCGCCGCCCGTAACGGTCGGCCAGCAGCAACAGGACTTCCTCGGCCGCGCCCGTGGCCGGGGACGGAGCTGCCGCTGCGGCGGCGTCCGGTGGGAGACTCTCGACCGGTGCGCGCGGAGAACCGGCGCCCAGGATCCGGAGCCTGCTCCACACGAACGCGTAGAGCGCCGGGAACACGGCGCGAGGGATGCGTGTCCAGGTGGGAGACGGCTCCAGCACCGCCCGGCGAGCGTTCACGAGGACATCGGAGGCGAACTGCACTCCGAATTCGCGCTGCACCCAGCGATCCTGGACGTCGTTCGCCATGACCGTCACGATCACGACGTCGGGCTGGTACGCCAGACCGGGATACTGCAGGTGGCTCACGTAGTCCTGCGGATTCGTCCCCGGGACGCCGAGATTCACCACCTCGTGCGTTCCTCCGTCTCGCGCGTCGAGGGCGGCCTCCAGGCGCCGGGGCCACGCTTCGTCCTCCTCGACGCCGTATCCCTGCGTGAAGGAATCGCCGAGCGTGACCACCCGCAGCACGCCTGGCGGCTTGGGCGACGGCAGCCGGCGCTCGCGGAACCCCAGCGCATTCAGCCGCACGTCGACCGAGAACTCCGCGCGCTCGATGCGCTGCTCTTCGTTCGGGCTGCCGCGCGCCGGGGTGTAGGTCAGGTCGAAGAACGCGACTGCTCGGTCGAGCACCGCCGCGGTGAGCAGCGTGCTCAGCACCGCGGCCGCGACCCGTGCAGACACGGCCGCGACGCGTCCGCTCTTGCTCGATCGGTTCCGCCATGCGGCGGTGGAACCGGGCCGTCGTGTCAGTCCGCACATGTGATCCTGCGCTACCTCGGGCCACGATTGCGTGAGAGGCGTTGACAACGTTCCCGGAGGGTCCCTTAGTGTTCGACGACCGCCAGGCGGTCCGGTTCGCCCCCTTGCTACCCGATGGCCGAGACCATGTTCGGCGCCCGCACCGTGCTCGTGCTCTCGCTGGCGATCGCCTGGTCGAGCGCGCCGGATAGCCGACGTGCCGACGCATCGCTGGTCGCGAAGGGCGCCACCTACTATCTCTCCCCTGCGGGGGACGACTCCGACGCGGGGACGACACCCGACCGCCCGTGGCGGAGCTTCGCGAAGGTACTCAACTCCTCCAGGCCCCTGCGTCCCGGGGATGCCGTGGTCCTCCTCGACGGCACCTACACGCCCCAGACGACCGGGCTGCCCCACGTGGTCTGCGGCCCGGATGGCAACGCGCCGAACGGCGACACGGGGCCAGCCGATCATCCTGCGTGCGCAGAACGAGCGAAAGGCCTTCCTCGAATCCGACGCTCACACCGCAGGACTCACCATGGAAGGGTGCAGCTGGTGGAACGTCGAGGGACTTCGAGCAGCAAGCCGCGACGCGGATGCGCCGCAGCTCGGGGGGTACCCGGTGCGTCTCTCCAGGGTCGATCACGTCACGCTGAAGCGGCTCCTCGGTTCCCACAACAATCGACGGCAGAACACGCACGTGTTCGCGGTCGAGGACAGCACGAACGTGCTGCTCGAGGAGTGCGAAGCCTACTTCTTCCACCGTCACGCGTTCAGCATCTGGCGCTCGCGGTTCGTGACGATCCGGCGGTGTTACGCGAACTCCATGCGCTACGGGGAACGTGGCTGCTGCAGCACGATCGACAATCGTGCGTATGGTGACGAGGCATTCTCGCTCTACGGGACATCCGACAGCATCGTCGAGAACAGTATCAGCGAGAATGAAGCGAACGGCTTCCAGATTCACGGCATCGCGAATCCCATCGATCCATCCGGGAGCGGGGGACGAAACAACCGCATACTGGGCAGTGTGTCCTTCGGCGACTCCGTGCCGCTGCTCGTGTCTTCCCGGATGGTCGATGGCACGTACCACAACGCCGAGGGGAACGAGATTCGCGATTTCGTCGCCGCGAACATGAGCGGCGCAGGCATATATCTGCGGGGAGCAGCCCGAACTCTCGTCGAGAACGCGACGCTGTACGGCTCGAGCGGACTGGGCGGTCTCGTGGCCGACGGTGGCGATCCGGGGCTCGGCGGCTCGTGCGGCTCGAGCAATCCAGACGGATGCAGCCTGATCGCGCGCTACGTCCTTTCGCTGGCTCACCGGCAAGGCTACGGCTTCCTCGTCGACGGGTTCGAGAACTGGCTCATCGAGTGGTCGAATGCCTCGGGGAACCGTGTCGACTACGGCTCGTCCGAACCCACGGACGATGACGCCGGTCACATCAGGCATTCCCGAGCGGTCGACGCACCGCAGGTCGGTCTGGGCGACGGGCAGTGCCTGATCCGGGTTCCGGAGGGCGGAACGCACGCCATCGGCGCGACGATCGTCCATCGCTACCAGGATGGAAGGCTGACGCAGCAGCCCCTCTGGGACCCTGCCACCGGAGCCTTTCCGTGCGGCGCCGTGGTGTCGGGGATCAACGACGGGCCGATCCGGTGCACTGAACGTCCATGCGCGGCTCAACGTCAATGCGAACGGCTGCCATCTGCGAGCATCGGCTCCGAGCGGAGGCCCACCGGAAGCTGACGACGACTGAGGTGACGGAGGACTGCGCGGTAGCCCGACAAGCGCTCCGCGAACGCCGCGGGCGCCGGGAGATCGAAGAATGAGAAGCATCTCCCCGGCCGATGCCCACGCATACGCAATCCAGTCGACGGGGCCGCGAGCCACGTGTTCCCGAAAGAAGAGGTAGCGATTGAATACGGCCATGGCCTGGTAGTCGTCCCGCACGGGTCGACCTCCACCTGCGTGCCGGTGCTCCAGACGGGCATCCGGTGTCAGCACGAGCTTCCAGGAGCGGGACACTCGATACGAGAACTGAAGGTCCTCACCGAGCGCGTAGCCGTCCAGCCGTTCGTCGAAGCGCAGCGCTTCGAGCACCTCGCGCCGGTAAGCCATGTTGCATCCGGAAAGGAGCTCGACTTCCATCCTCGAAGGTGCCGAGAACGCGTGGTCTGGACGTCCGGACCGTTTGAGGACACCACGGCCGTACGTGTCGAGGAGGAAGAGCCGGCACGCCATGCGTCGACAGAACCCTTCCCGTGGTGTCGGATCCGGCACCTGCGCGCCGCCTACACCGCCGATCTGCCCGGTGCAGTCCTCCTCGTACACGCGTGCGACCGCCGCCAGGTAACCGGTGTCCAGGACGACGTCGTCGTCCAGGTAGACGACGACCGATCCGGTCGTGGCGCGCGCCCCGAGGTTCCGCTGGCGAGGGAGCCCGGGGACCGAGCTGCTCAGCGCGACGCGGCACCCCCGCATGTTCTCGGCGAGGCGGTCGACCACATCCCGTGCTGGCGTCGCGCTGGCATCCACGACCACGATTTCCTCTGGACGGCGAGTCTGGTGCTCGGAGCGACTCGAGACAGGTTGCCAGCATCTCGGGACGATCCTTGGTGCAGATGACGACGGAGAGCGTGACGCGGGGGGCGGCCCGAGGGACGGGGACGCCGGCCGCGCCGGCCGGCCCGGAGGGCGCGCCGCTCGAGCGCCGCACCAGCTCCCGCAGCAGCCCCGCGCCATATGCGAGGTGCATGCCGGCCACGGCGCACGGCAGCAGCAGCCGCTCGCGCCACCTCGCGCCGCGCGCGGAGCAAGCCGCTCCCGCGAGGATCGCGCCCCACGCAACCGCGACCAGCGAGAGCGCGGCGTGTGCCGCCGGGACGACGGCGCCGGCGGCCGCGAGTCCCGCGAGCACGACGACGAGTGCGCTGGGCGCGAGGTGGCGCGGTGCCAGGAAGTCGGGATGCTTGCGCAGCACACGCATCCGGCCGCGCCCGTAGTTCCAGTACTGCCGCCACAGGCCCCCGAGTGACGCGCGCGGGCGATAGTGCTGGAGCAGTGCGGGGCACAGAATCACCTCGAAGCCACGCTGCCGCAGGCGCCAGTTGAGATCCTCGTCCTCGCCGTACGCCATGGCGGGGTCGAATCCGCCGACTGCCAGGAGCGCCTCGCGCCGGTACGCGCCGCACTGCACACTGCGGACGGGATGGTCGTGCGGGATGCGGTCCGCGCCGTAGCCGCCTCCAACGCCGAGGCGTGACGAGCGCGCGAACCCGGCCACGCGCTCGCACGGCGTCTCACCGGCAGCCAGGAACGCTCCGCCCACGACGGCCGCCCCGGGATGGCGGTCGAACGCGGCGACGACCTCGGCGACGTAGCGTCGATCGATGTGACTGTGCGCGTCGACGCGCGCGACGATCTCGCCGCGCGCGGCCTGGATACCGACGTTCATGGCCTCGGCGTGATTCGCCGCCCGGGAAACCACCACGCTGACACGCGGGTCGCGCGCCGCCCACGCCTCGGCGACGTCGCGCGTCCGGTCGCGTGAGCCGTTCTCGACCACGAGGACCTGTAGGCGATCGCCGGGCCAGTGCTGTGTGAGGATCGAGTCGAGGCAGAGACCGAGGGAGCGCTCCTCGTCCCGCGCCGGCACCACCACGGACACGAACGCCTGCTGATCGGCGTTCACTTCGGGCACTCCAGGAGTCCAGCCCAGTGCGTCCGCAGCGGCGGAACGGCCGCGAGCACGGGATAGAGCACCGGCGTCAGGGCATGGAGTCGGCGGGCGAGCGGCGGCAGGAGCGTGACCAGCCGGAGAGTCCCACGCCACTCCGGGAAGAGCTCGCGCAGGTGTCGCCGGGACATTCCACGCACGTGGGGGTTCCACGGGTTGCCGACGCGGAAGTCGTACCACACGAGCCCGCCACCGGGTCGGAGCACGCGCCGGATTTCACCAGCAACCTGCTGCGCCACCCCGTCGTCGAGGATCGAGGTGAACAGGGTGAAGCAGAGCACGAGATCGAAGCTCGCGTCGCGATGGGGGAGCACCGTGGCATCGGCGACCTCGAAGCGAAGGTCCGGCCAGCGAGCATGCGCACGGGCGACGGCCTCGGCTCGGACGTCGACGCCAGTGAGGCGAGCGGGCAGGGCGCCCCAGCGAACGAGCCCGGCCAGCACGTCGCCGTCCCCGCAGCCGAGGTCGAGCACGCGCCGGCTGCCGAGCGGCAAGCGCCCGGACCGCTCGAGCAGCGCCGCCAGGACGCGTGTACGCTCGTCCACCATGGCCCGATTGCCGGGGTGGTCCGCCGCCCACTCACGCGCGCCGCGGCCGCGCTCCGCATACCCGCGGTAGACGCGCCGCACCCGGGTGATCTCGTCCTGGAGCTCCATGGGCATCACGCCACCGCCGCAGAGGCGTCCGTGAGATCGGATCCGTCCGCATCCTCGGGCCACCCGAGCGCCATCCGGGTGCGCGTGCAGTCGAACCGGAGCCGCGCGGTGGCGGCGCGCACGCGGTAGGGTGTGATCGGCGAATCGCGTCCGAGCGCGTGTGCGAGCGCCGCGGCCACGGCAGCTCCGGCGCGCAGGACGGGCCCGGGAATGCGCCGCACGCGGAGGCCGTGGTCGCGCGCGAGGCGGGCCGCGAGCGCCCGCGCCGTCGTCGTCTGGTCGCCCACCGCATGCAGGACCGTGCCGGGCTCGAGCGTCGAGACGGAGCCGGCGCGGACGATCAGCTCGGCCGCATCGTTCAGCGAGATCAGCGGCGGGGCGGCGCCGGCGTCGCCGAGGAGCACGAGGTGCCGCCCGAGCACGACGGCGTTGAGCGTGTCGAGCCCGGGTCCGTCCGGTCCGATGAGAACCGCGGGGCGGACGATCACGGCGGGTAGCTCCCGATCCCGCACGGCCGCGAGCACATATCGCTCGGCGAGAAGCTTGGCGCGCGTGTAGGATCCGCGCGCTTCGGGCCTCGGCTCGATCGGCGCCTCCTCGGTGACGAGCGCACCATCGAGCGCTTTCCAGTCGAGGACCGAGAGCGAGCTCACGTGGACCAGCCGCGCGACCCGGTGCCGCAGGACGCTGTCGACCACGTGTTGCGTGCCCGCCACCGTGCCACGCGCGTGCTCTCCCCATGGCCCTCGCATCGCGGCGCCGGCGTGGTAGACCACCCGCACGCCCGCCACGGCGGCGTCGACGGCGGTCGCGTCCCCGAGATCACCGAGCGTGATGTCCACCAGCGAGTGGCGCAGCTGGCCCTCCGCCGGCGGCCGCCGGCAGAGGGCGCGCACGCGGTATCCACGTGCCACGAGATGTTCGATCAGCCGGGTGCCGAGCTGGCCCGTCGCCCCCGTCACCAGCGCGTCGGCGCCGGTGCGGGGACGGTACCGCCGTGCGCGGAGCAGCTTGGCCGCGTCCGCCGGTCGGGCGACCGTCTCCACCCAGCGCACCACTCCTCGTCCGTCCTCGAGCGAGGCCGGCAGTGGCGTCTCCTCGGCCAGCGCGACGTAGAACTCCTCCACCGCACGCCGGAGGCCCGCGTACGGCTGCAGGCGTCCGGACAGCCAGCGCAGCCCATTCGTCGGCACCGACCACAGTGCAGGCCAGCCATCGTCGAGCGCTCCCGCGGCGCGGTCGAGCGCATGGGGCAGCGCGGTCGCGCGCCGGATGGCGGTGAACATGCAGCCCACATCGGCGCGCAGCGTGCCGCCCGTGGCGTGTACCGTGAAGAGCGTCTGCAGCGGGCGAACGTTCCACGACAGGCGCACCTGGCCGACCCCGCGCTCGCAGCGGACGGTCACGTACCACTCGTCGAAGCAGAGATTCGGGTCGCCCCCGCGCGAGGTGAAGATGGGCTGGACGCTCTCGATCTCGCCGAGCACCGCGCGCAGCAGGTAGAGCCCGTGCACGCCGAGGTCGCGGAAGGGGTCGCCTCCGTCGCCGTAGTGCGCGGGCAGCGGGCCTGTCTCCCACGGCGGGTAGGCCGCGCTGCAGAAGTACTCGGCGCCGACCGGCTGGCCGACCCGACCCGCGGCGACGGTGGCGAGCACGTGTCGCACGTGGGGGTCGGCGAGCAGCGAGTGGTTCACGCCCACGCGGCGTGATCCCAGCGACGCCGCGGCGGCGAGGCGCGCGCAGTCGGCGTCGCTGGTCGCGAGCGGCTTCTCCACGAGCACGTGGCAGCCCAGCTCGATCGCCTGCAGCGCGACCTGCGCGTGCGCGTGGGGCGGGGTGAGGACGTGGACCACGTCGACGCCGGCGGCGACCATGGACGCGAGGTCGGGAAAGACGCGGACACCGCTGGCGCGGGCCGCGAAGCGCTGCGCCCGCGACGGATCCCGATCGGTGACGCCGACCGGGACGGCACCCGTGAGCTTCGTCACGGCATCGAGGTGTACCCCGGCGATCGCGCCTGCGCCGACGAAGCCGACCCGGAACGGTTTCATGCAGCCGGCGCCTCCGGCGCCGATATCCGTCGACGGTCGGCCGCGGGTGCAGCCTTCGTGGCACCGAGGCGCGTGAGGTGTGCACCGAGCGCCTCGACGCGCGCCTCCCAGGTCTCGCTCGCCATGGCCCTGCTCCGGCGCCTGCGCGCCTCCGCGCCGCCCTCCTGGAGCGCGGCTTCCACGCCGCCGACCAGCTCGTCCACGCCGCGGACGATCCGGCAGGAGGTGTCGATCGCGGCAATGTCGGGCGGTGCGGTTGCCACCACCGGGAGCCCCGCGCTCAGGTACTCGCGGAGCTTCACGGGGTCGATGTGACGCGTGTACTCGTCGACGACGAACGGCACCAGGCCGACGTCGCACCCCTTCAGCACGGCAGGGAGACGGGTGTACGGCAGGCGGCCGAGGAGGTGAACGTTGGGGCGCGCCGCGAGCGCGCCCAGGTCGGCGTGCACGGGGCCCACCAGCGCGAGACTCCAGTCGGGCCGGCGATCCGCCAGCGCCGCGAGCAGCGTCGTGTCGATCCGCCAATCGAGCAGGCCGACGACCGCGAGCACCGGTCGACGCAGGCGCGCCACCTCGACTGCGACCGGGAGCGCTGGATCGAGCGCGCGCGCGAAGTGCGCGTGGTCCACCCCGTGCGGCGCATGGTGGGTCCGTGCGATTCCATCGCCGCTTCTCCGCCACGAGTGCTCGCGAGGTCGCGAACACGACGTCGGCCATCTGACAGAGCCGCGCCTCGGCCCGGGCGACGCGCGCGCCGTCGTAGTCGGGCGAGTGTGCCCAGTCGTCGACGCAGTAGTACACGAGCGGCCGGCCGCCGAGGGCGCGGGCGTAGTCACCTGCGGTGGGCAGGAAGGTCCACACCTGGAATTGCTCCATCCCGAGACGCTGGCACAGCCGCCCGACGGTGCGCTGGAGGAGCCGGCCGTTCAGCGCCGTGGCCCACGGCGAGTGCGGCAACGGCAGGACGAGGGGGCTCGCCACCCACAGGTCGGCCTCCACCCGGCGTGGTGCTCGCGCCGCCGCCGCGACCCGGCGCACCATGCGGCGCAGATCGCGGCTGCTACCCGGATGCGGCGCGCGCATCGCCACCGACTCGAGCCACAGCACACGGTTGCGGCGGGCGAGCAGCCGCATGACGTGCGTGTTGCTGGTCGGATGGCCGTCCCAGTCCTTCGCGAAGCAGACGATGTTGGCGCCGGTCATGCGGCCGGCGCCTCCGCGCGCCTCACTTCGTCGACCGTCGGCCACCGGCGCGGCCGACAGGGCCGCCGTCAGAAAGCGCGCGGTCGCCTCGGCGCTGCGCTCCCAGGTCATGTCGCTCACGTGGGCGCGGATCGTGGCGGGGTCCCAGCGCCGCGCGAGGACGTCGGCAATCGCCTGTGCGAGCGCGGCCGGATCGCGCGCGGGCACGAGCCGTCCGGCGTCGGCAGTCAGAACCCGTGGAACGTCGCCGACCGGCGTCGCCACGACCGGGCGCCCGCACGCGAGGGCTTCGCGCACGACGTTCGGGAATCCCTCGGCCTCGCTCGGGAGCACGACGACCTCGGCCGCTCGCATCCAGTCTGCGATTCGCCGGTGAGCGACCTCGCCGACGACGCGCACCGCATCGCCCTGTCCCTGCGCCACCGCGCGGCGCTCGAGCGCGGTCCGGAGCCGCCCCGATCCCACCAGCGCCAGCATGGCGTCCGGCACCGTCCCGCGCAGGAGCCCGAACGCGTCGAGCAGGGTGTCGAGGCCCTTCCCGTCGACGAGTCGTCCCGCGTAGAGGACCAGGCGTCTGTCCTCGTCGATTCCCAGCGCGCGCCGCGCGTTCCGTGCGCAGCCCGGTGCGAAGTGCTCGAGGTCGATCCCGTCCTCGAGCAGCGTGCAGGCAGCGGTGCCCGCCACCCGGGCGAGCGTGTCTCCGAGCGCCGCCGCTACCACCCCGACCGCAGCCATCCGCGCGAGCGTCCAGCGCACCATTCCGCGCGTCATCGAGGAGGCACGGGGGAGCCCGTGGACGTCGGTACCGCGCCCGAGACAGGCCGCGGGCACTCCGATCCACCGTCCGAGCAGCACCGCTGCCAGGCCTTCGGGCAGGATGTCCTGCGCGAGCAGCACGTCGCACCGCCCTGCGTGGCGCAGCTGGCGGATGATGCCGGCCGCGCCGATTGCCATCGTGACACCTGCCCACGGTCCCATCCCCCGAACCTGGACATAGCGGGGATAGAACAGCTGCACGCCGTCGATCTCCGCGCGGCGGGGTGTCGCGGCGTAGCCCGCCCAGCGCCCGGAGGGCCCGCGAAGTCCCGGAGGTGCCCAGGGCGTGGGCACGACGGCGACTACCGGGGCGCGTGCGGAGAGGGCGCGCACGCGCCGCACGTTGACCCGATCGACTCCGGCTTCGGGGCGGCGCGGGAACGCGGCCCCGATGACCACGACCTTCATGTGGATCGCTCCCGGAGCCGCGCCGGCAGCGCAGCGTGCGCCAGGTGTCCCACCGTCCGCATCACGACGGCGAGATCGCTCCAGACGGTGCGTCGCTCGAGGTACGCCAGGCTGAGCGCGAGCTTCCGGGGCAGCACCACATCCGCATACGCGCGGTGAGGCTCCGCGAACGTGGCGAGCGTCGCGGCCTCGTCCGCCCAGGCGAGCGATGCGGGGTCGGTGAGACCGGGCCGCACCAGCAGGGCCGCGCGCTGGGCCGCCGTGTACAGGGCCACGTAGTCCGGCACCTCGGGACGCGGCCCGACGAGGCTCATGTCGCCGCGGAGAACGTTCCAGAGCTGCGGCAGCTCGTCGAGCTTGGTGCGTCGAAGCCAGGCGCCGAAGCGTGTGATGCGCGGATCGCCGCCGGCCGTGATCACCGGGCCCGGCGCGTCGGCGCGCATCGTGCGCAGCTTCAGCAGGACGAAGGGCCGGCCGTTCCGGCCGATGCGGATCTGGCGGAACAGGGCGGGTCCTGTCGAGGTCGCCCGCACGAGCAACGCCAGCACCCCGAGCAGCGGTGCCAGCACCAGAAGGAGCGTGCCTGCCACCGTCACGTCGAGCAGGCGGCGAAGCGCGGCATCGGCGACGTCGGGCATCGTCCTCGCTCCTAGCGGCGATACCTGCGGACGACGTCCGCCACCGCCGTCAGCACGTCGTCCACATCATCGTCCGACATGGCGGGGTAGAGCGGGAGGCTCACGACCTGGCTCCAGGCCGCTTCCGCGCCCGGGAACTGCCCGGGGCGGTAGCCCCACGCCTGCTGGTAGTAAGGATGGAGGTGCAGCGGAATGAAATGCACGCTCGTCCCGACATTGCGGGCGCGCAGCTCGTCGATGAAGCCGTCGCGGTCGATACGCAGGGCGGCGGTCCGCAGCCGGACCATGTAGAGATGCCAGGCGTGCGTGCCGTCGCCGCGGTGCGTGCGGCGGTCGACTCGATCGCCTCGAGGTGCGCAAGACCGCGGTCGTAGCGCGCGGCGAGCCGGCGTCGCCGGGCGTGAAAGCCTGCGAGCTTGCGCAGCTGCGCCAGCCCCAGGCTCGCCGCGAGATCGGGGAGATTGTACTTGTACCCGTTGGCGAGAATCTCGTAGCGCCAGTGGCCCGCGGCGGTGTAGCGCTTCCAGGCGTCGCGGCTGATGCCGTGCAGGGCGAGCATGCGTGCCCGCTCCGCGGCCTCGGGGTCGCGCACGACCAGCATCCCGCCCTCGCCGGTCGTGATGTTCTTGGTGGCGTAGAAGCTGAAGGCAGCGGCATCGCCCAGCGTGCCCACGCATCGGCCGCGGTCGCGCGCCGGCAAGGCGTGCGCGGCGTCCTCGATCACCGCCAGCCGCCGGCTGCGCGCGACATCGAGGATCGGGTCCATGTCACAGGGGAGGCCGGCGATGTGGACGGGGATCACCGCTCGCGTGCGCGCGGTGCGCGCGCGCTCGACGTCCTCGCCACGGAGATTGCACGTCACGGGATCGACGTCGGCAAGGACTGGTCGGGCGCCGAGGTACGTCACCGCCTCGGCGGTCGCCGTGAACGTGTAGGCCGGCAGGATGACGTCGTCACCCGCCTTGACGCCGAGCACCCGGAGCGCGAGGTGGAGCGCGGCGGTGCCGGACGAGACGGCGAGCGCGTCCGGCACGCCGAGGAGCGGTGGCGAACTCGCGCTCGAACCGCTTGGTCTTCGGGCCCGTCGTGACCCAGCCCGAGCGCAGCGTGTCGACCACCTCGGCGATCTCCTCGTCGCCGATCGAGGGCCGATGATAGGGAAGCCACGCCGCCGGCCCCGCCACGGGGACATCGGCGTGAGGCTCGCTCGAGTGCCGTGGCGCGTCTCATGGCGGGGGCGCCGGCGCCGGAGCACTCAGTGCGAGAGCGCCGGCCGCGGTTCGTTCGAGGCGCGGCGTGAGCCCGCGCGGGAGATCGATACCGGGGCACCAGCCGAGCGCCCTGGCGAGGGGTCCGACGTCGTAGCGCACGGACTGGGTGGCCCAGGCGAGGCGGTAGGCGAGCGCCCGTACTCGTCCGCGCGCGCTCGACAGCCGCGATCCTCCGGAGCAGGCCCGCAGCGCGCACGTAGACCGGCACGATGCGCTCGGCGCGCGCTGCATTCCGCCGGCGGAGATACTCGGCCTGCGTCGGCATGTCGGGGCCGACCAGGTCGAGCGGTTCGGGGGGCGCGCAGGAGGTGCGGAGCGCGCGCAACACGGCCTCCGCGACGTCGTGCACATGCACCAGTGGCAGCAACATCTCCGGCGACCCGAGGACGACGAGCAGCGGACCGACGCCGCGCCGGGCGACCCGGGCGACGAAGTCCCGCCGCCCGCCGTAGACGATGCCGGGGCGAAGCACGACGGCGTCGAGCCCGCCACGGTCGCGATAGAGCCGGACCCAGCGCTCGGCGGCGATCTTCGACCACGCGTAGTCGTCGCGCAGCTCGGGAAAGGGGTCGTATCCATCCGCTGGGCGGACGAGTTGCCCGTCGCCCTTGCGGCCGTAGACCGCCAGGGTGCTCACGTGCACCACGCGGCCGACGCGGGCGCGCTGCGCCGCCGCGAGCAACGCCATCGTTCCAGCGACGTTCACCCGGCGGTGGACCTCCCGCCCGCCGCCCCCGAGATGCGCTGCGCAGTGCACGACCGCGTCCACCCCCGTCATGGCGGGATCGAGCGTCTCCGGCGCCGTCAGGTCGCCGTGCGCCACCTCGACCGAGCCAGGCAACCCGTCGGGCGCGGCGCGGCAGAGGGTACGCACCACCATGCCGTCGGCCAGCAGGCGCTCCGTCACGTGCCGCCCGACGTCGCCGGTCGCTCCGGTGACGAGCACCGTCATGCCAGCACCCTCCGGGCGCCAGCGACCGCCTTCCCCGCATGCAGGCATGCGAGGATCGTCTCGAGCGCCGCCACGACCGCCGCACCGTCCTGGAACGGGACGGGTGGGGGGAGCCCGTCGCGAACGCTCCGATGGAAGGCGGCGATCAGCGTGCGCATTCCCGGATAGCCGCGCAGCCGGCCCGTGGCCTTTCCGAGCACGCGGTCGACGACGCCGAGCGCCGTCTGGGCGGCGGTCGCCGTGGCCACCCGGAGCTGTGTGACCCGACGACGGCCGCGGCGCGGCACGTGCGCGAGGATGGCGCGCTGGCGGGCGAGATCGACGCGGATCGTGCCCTCTTCACCGCGCAGCACGACGCCCAGCTCCCATGGCGTCGCGGCGAGCGAGATGCGGAGGCTCGCGAGGCCGCGCGCGCAGGCGAGCGTCACGCCCAGGTCCGTCCTGCCCGCGGCGCCATGGCCGTCGCACGCCGCCACCCGCTCCACGTCGCCGACGAAGTGGCGCGCGAGGTAGATCGCGTGTGGGAGCACGTCCGTGAAGCGGCCGCCCGGCAGCCCCTGCGCCCAGACGCCGGGCCCGGCGTCTCCCGGGAGCGGATCGACACCGTAGAAGACGTCGGCGGCGAGCACCTGACCGATGCGGCCGGCGTTCACCCAGCCACGGGCGGTCAGCATGCAGGGCTCGAAGAGAAAGTTGTGGTCGATGCAGAGGGCCCCGGGACGCTCCCGCAGTGTCGAGGCGATGATCGTCGTCTCGGCGCGCGACAGGGCGAGCGGCTTCTCGACCAGCACCGCGGCGCGCGCCGACAGCGCGCGGACCGCGAGGTCGGCATGCGTGTCGGGCGGCGTGCAGACGTGGACCACGTCGGGGCGTTCGGCCACGAGGCATTCGTCGAGGGTCCGATAGGTCGGTCCGCCTCCGAACGCGGCGGCAGTGCGTCCGGCGGCGTCGGCGTCGAGATCGCAGAAGACGAGCGACGCGTCGTCGTCGAAGCGGCGCACGGCGGCGGCGTGCGCCTGGGCGATGCGGCCGCAGCCCACCACGGCGACCTTCATGCTGGTGTCTCCGCGCTTCGCGGCGCGCACGGGGAACGACGGCGCAGCGGCACCGCACCGAACCGCCAGCGCAACCACCCGCTCAGCTCTCCGGCCCAGCGGACCATCTCGGGCAGCGGAGCGCACCCCGGATCACCCCGGCCGGCTGGACCGGTCACGAGCACGCGCAACCCGCTCCGCACCACCTCGCGGCCGAGGAAGGCGGCCGTGCGGAGCGACGGGTAGGCCGCATAGTGCGCCCAGCGCTCGGCGAGGAGGCAGTTCGCGAGGGCGTTCTTCTGGTAGAGGGCGAAGAGCCCGCGCCACGTCGTGCGGTGGCGGTGCCGCACGACGGCGGCGGCCTCGTAGGCCAGCCGCAGCCCCGTGCTGCGCTGCACCCGCCAGCAGAAATCGAGGTCGCCGCCGAAGGCACACGCGGCGTCGAATCCGCCGACGGCGTCGAACACCACCCGCGGGCACGCGGCGTTGGCGGTCTGGGCGAACGGCAGGACGGGGTGGCGCACGGCGCGCTCGGCGCGCAGCGCGTGCACCGCCTGGTAGCGCTCGACGAGTCCGTCCGCGCGCCACGCTTCGATGGGCCCGGCGGCGAGACCGACGCCGTGATCCTCGAAAGCGGCGGCGAGGGCGCGGATCCAGCCCCGGTCGGGGACGCAGTCCGCGTCCGTGAACGCGAGGAGCTCGCCGTGCGACGCCGCGACACCACGGTTGCGCGCCGCGTACGAGCTCTGAGCGCCATGCTCCTCGAGGACACGAACGGGGTACTCCGCGACCACCGCCTGCGTGGCGTCGGTGGACCGGTTGTCGACCACGATCAGCTCGAGCGCCTCGCGGGGCCAGTCCTGTGCCAGCAGCGCCTCGAGGCACGTGCGGATCGTCGCCTCGCCGTTGTACACCGGCACGATCACGGCCACCGTCGGCAGCTCAGGCACCGACCGCCTCCGGGGCCGCCGCCGGCCCCATGCTCTCCACGAGCATCTCGGCGCGCCGGCGATAGCGCGTGAGCGCGTCGGACAGCTCATCGCGGCCCTCGTGCTCGACGGCGAGCATGCCGGCGTAGCCGGCCGCGCGAAGCGCGGACGCGAACCCATCGAGCCCGTCGCCCGGTCCGGGGAGCGACGGCTCCATGTGATGGCGCTTGCGCAGCTGCCGGAGCAGCCTGCGCGGCGACGGCCGGCCGGCGCACGACCTTCAGGTGCACGTGCAGCGTGCGCCGGCCGAGGAGGCGCGCCGCCGCCGCCAGGTTGCAGCCGAGGAAGGCGAAGTGCCCGGTATCGATGGCGGCTCCCACGGCAGGCGAGCAGGTGTCGAGCGCGGCGAGGACGTCGCGGGGGCTGGCGATCTCGGTGTACCAGTGATTCTCCAGGGCGAAGCGGACGCCCTGGCGCTGCGCGCGCGCATCGGCGACCGGCACGGCCGCGCGGTCGAGCACGCCGGTCACGAGATGGACACCCAGCTCGCGCGCGAAGTCGAACGCGCGAGCGAGGCGATCCTCCACCACGCGCGGCCGCAACCCGAAGAGACCGCCGATGCAGTAGGCACGGAGCGCGACGCCGCAGCGCGCGGCCTCGGCCGCCACCTGCCGCGCCGAGATGCCGATGCTCAGGTAGTTCGCGTGTCCGACCCACAGCTCGGCCGCCGTGAAGTCGAGCGCGCGCAGCTGCACGAGCGCCTCGGACCTGACGAGGTCGCGGAGGCTGTAGGTGTTGCAGCCCACTTCCATACTACGGCCCCTCCTGGCCATGCGCTCGCTGCTGATGGCTCTCGACCTTCGGGGCGGTGCCCTTCGACCGCCACGGCGTCGGGGTCCACCAGCTCCACTCCACGCAGCGCTCGCAGGCGGGCGCGGTGAAGTTGCCTTCGCGATGCAGGCGGCGAAGCGCCTGCATGGCAGGACCGTTCCACGCCCGGAGCACTCCGTCCTGCACGTTGCCGAGCGGCGTCTTCAGGTCGTAGTCGCGCTCGCACGACGCCAGCGTTCCATCCCAGAAGACGTAGGCGTGGTACCAGAGGTTGGGACACGGGAGGCGGCGCATCGGGAGGAGCTCCTCGTCGGTGCGGTGCCCGGTGATGGCATCGACCTGGTCGCCCCAGGTGTCGAGGTGCTTCACGTTCACCTGCTCGATCTCGGGCCGCTGCCAGCGGGCCACGAAGGCCTCGATGTCGCCCCGGGTCTCGTTCATGGCGATGATCTGCATCACGACCCGGGTCTTGGCACCGGTACGCGCCTTGCGCTCGAGGAACCGATCCACGTTGCGCAGCACGCGGTCCCACTTCGCGTTCACGCGGACGCGCTCGTAGGTCTCCTTGGTCGCGCCGTCCATCGCGAGGTAGAGCACGTCGAGTCCGGCGTCGAGCACCTGGCGCCCGCGTTCCTCGTCGAGCAGCGTGATGTTGGTCGAGGTCTCCATCCGGATGCCGGCGCGCTTGCCGTAGCGGATCATGTCGAAGAGCTGCGGGTGCATGAGCGGCTCTCCCCAGGAGTGGAGGACCGCCGAGCCGACCAGGGGGCCGATCTCGTCGACCACGCGCCGGTAGAGGTCCATCGCCATGTACCCCTTCGGTCGCCGGATCACGCCGAGCCCCGTCGGGCACATGATGCACTTCAGGTTGCAGTGGTTCGTCGACTCGACGTAGATGCGGTCGGGATAGATCGGACCGGCGCTGCGCGCGGTCGCGTACGTCGCGTACTTGACCGGCATGTTGAGCGTCGTGCGGACGGTCTTGATCCACCGCCGCATCCGTCCTGGCTCGCGTTGCGCCTCGTTCATCGAGCCGTCCCTCACGCGACCGCCACCTGCTCGAGTCGGCGTCGCGGTGCGGCGGCGACGTGCGGCACGTGCACGCGCTTCTCCGCCCGCACGAAGAGGTAGCGGGCGAACACCGACGGGCGCAGACGGACGAGCGTGGGGTAGATCGCATGCACCACGCGTGCGATGCCGCGGGTGTAGAACCACCGCGGGTAGAGGCCACGACACCAGAGCCCCGCGTGGCCCAGCAGCTCGCGCACCTCGAGGCCGTTGCGCTCGCAGTGCCGGCGCAGCGCCGCGGCCGTCAGGTGGCGGATGTGGTACGGGTCGGTCGGGCTCTCCGGGATGTAGGGGAATCGCCCGGCGAGGAGCCACAGGCGGTATCGCCAGTGCGCCGTGTTCGGCTCCATCCAGATGAACTTCCCGCCCACCCGGAGGACGCGGACGCACTCGGCGACGTTGTCGTCGAGATAGAAGAGGTGCTCGAGGTTCGAGTTGCAGACGACGGTGTCGAAGTGCTGGTCGGGAAAGGGGAGCGTCATGGTGTCGAGGTCGACCTGCCAGGTGAAGATGCCGCGCCGGGCGGTGCGCTCCGCGCCGACGCGGGAGACGTCGGTCCCGACGACGTCCGCGCCGCGATCGCGCAGCAGCTTCGCCAGAAAGCCCGGCCCGCACCCGGCCTCGAGGAGACGCTCGCCGGGTTCGACGCGGCTCGTGATCATGCGCAGGCGGTCGAAGTCGACCTGGCCCTCGGGCAGCTCGGTCCAGTGGCGGTCGTAGTAGTCGCACAGGTCCATGCTCAGCCTCCGCGGTAGATCCGGGCGTACGCCTCGGCGATGGGTTCCCACGCCCGCCTGCGCGCCGCGGCCACCGCGCGCTGCTGCCAGGGCTCCAGGTCCGCGACCGCTGCCGCCGTCGCGAGCGCGGCGCGCAACGCGCCCGGGGCGTCCGGGTCGTAGGCGATGGCGCATCGTTCGCGCTCGAGCTCCGCCAGGCAGCCGCGGCGCGGTACCACCAGCGGCCTGGCGAAGGAGAGCGCGAGCAGCGCCGCCCCTGACGTGAGGACGTCGCGGTACGGCAGCACGACGAAGTCGGCCGCCTTCAGGAACCGCTGCACATCCGGGTCGGACACGAACCCGAGGTGCGTCTGCACGCGCGGGTCCCGCCGTGCCGCCGTGCGGACGACCTCAGCGTCCGCGTCGGTGGCGGGCCGTCCCGCGATCACCAGGTGCAGGGACGGTCCGGGGAGCCGTGCGAACGCATCCAGCAGAGCCCCGACGCCCTTGTACGCCCGCAGCTGACCGAAGCACACGAAGACGCGGTCGGAGGCGGTGAGCCCGAGGGCGCGGCGCGCATCCGCGGCCGACAGCTCGTCCGGGTAGCACCCGATGTAGTGCCCGTGAGGCACGACGGCGGCGGGCGGGCGCGTCTGCGGCAGCGCCGCCCGCGCCGCCTCGGCATGCACCACCAGCCGCGCCGAGCGCACCAGGAGCCAGCGCAGCGCGCGGTCGACCACATGACGCTCGTGCGGCAGCGCGTTGTGCACCGTCCACACGATGCGATAGCGCAGCAGGCGGGCGAGCAGCAGCGCGGCGATGAACGCGGTCACGCTGCGTGCGGTGGGCCGGCCTCCCGAGCGGTAGTAGAACTCCGGCCAGTGGAGATGGAGGACCTTGACCTCGCGCGCGTGCCGCAGCAGCCAGCGGGGCGACAGCTCCGCGCTCGCCGCCACCGCGACGCCGCGCGCGGCGAGGGATCCGTAGAGGAGGTCGCAGTACGGGTTGCCGCGCACGGTGCGCGGGAACGCGGCGACGGCGGCGCGGCTCACGCGCGCACCTCCGCCGCCCCGTCCCAGCCGGCCGCGATCGACGCGCCCTGCATGATCGCGAGCAGCAACCAGGGCGTCTTCTCGAGCAGGAGATCGCCGTTGGAGCCCGCCACCAGCAGGGTGGCCAGGGTCGCGAGCAGCGCGAGCGCGATGTCCTCGGCCTGGTCGTGTCCCACCTGCCGCGCCGCGCGGCGGAGCTGCCACAGCGCGCGGGCGTGCGCCGCGAGCGCGAGCGTGAGCAGCGTCCCACCGATCAGCCCGAGCTCCGCGAACGTGCTCAGGTAGATGTTGTGCGGCGCACGGTTGCCGCGGCTGTGGATGAGCGCGAAGTGCGGATCGACCGGCGTCTCCAGCATGTACTGGTAGAAGGTGTCCTGGAAGCCGCCGAACCCCGTCCCGTGAAGCGGCCGGTCGGCCATCATCGCCAGCCCCACCCGCCAGATGTCGAGCCGCCCCGACAGCCGGTCCTCGCCACTCGCCTCCCATCGCGCGCGCAGGATGTCGATGGCTCCTCCGGGCAGCACCGCGGGCAGCAGCAGCGTGACGAGTACGAGCGCGGCGAGCACCCGCACGCCGACGCGTGGGCGGACGGCGGCCAGCGTGACGAGTCCGGCGCCGGCGGCCAGTGCGCCGCCGCGCGTGCCGGTAGAGACGAGGGCGAGGCCGATGAGCACCATCGCGCCGAGGCGCCACCAGCCGAGCGGGGCGCCGCGTGGGCGGAACGCGAGCGCGGCGACCGCGGGAAGCGCCAGCTGGTACGCCAGGGGATCCGGGTTGGTCGTGTGCGTCCCGTAGTGGACCACGGCGCGTGCCAGGCCGAAGCCGCCGTTCTGTGCGCCCGGATTCTGTACCAGGACGATGACGGCCAGGACGGCGGTCGAGAGCAGCAGGACGTCGAGCCCGCGTGCGATCCGGGACCAATCGTCGAAGACGTTGGCGGCCATGACGTAGAGGAGGAACAGCTGCGCCAGCGTCATCAGCGCCGTCAGTGCGACGTCCGTATCCGGTGACCAGCCGATGCTGACGGCTGCGAAGGCAACGTAGGCGAGCAGCAGCAGGCCGGGCCGGCCCAGCCGGACGCGTCGCCTGGGATGGGCCACGACGTGCACCACCCAGCCGCCGAGCACGGCGATGCCGAGCAGCCGTGTCACGGTGAGCATGCCGGTGTCGTCCAGGGCGGCCAGGGCGTCGAACGGCAGCGCGGCGACGAGCGCGAGGATGGCGAGGTCCGGTGCCACGACGAGGAGCGGTGCTGCCGGCAGCGCCAGCGCAGCGACGCCGAGCGCCGGACTGGCGAAGCAGGCCGCCGCGCCGGCGCCGAGCGCGAGTACCGCGACCGCGATCCATGGCCACGCGGCGCGCGCGGAGCGGACACCATGCGACCGCGTCCCGCGCCGAGCGACATCCACGCCACACTCGTCATGAGCCCCGGCCCATCACGCCGCGAAGTAGTAGGAGTAGCTCTGGTAGGCGCTGCTCCTCGGGTCGGCGCCGTTCAGCACGACGCCGATGACGTTGGCCTGCATGAAGCGCAGGCGCTCGAGGGCCTCGCGGGTGATCTCGCGCTCGGTGCGATGGCAGCGCACGACCAGGACGACGCCGTCCACCCGGGGTGCGAGGATGGCCGAGTCGGTGATCGGAAAGACGGGCGGCGAATCGATCAGGACGATGTCGTACGCCTCGAGCAGCGCCTGCAGGAGGTCGTCCATCTCCGATGCCGCGAGCAGCGACGACGGATCGCGGACCGACCGGCCCGCCTGCAGCAGATGCAGCTCGGGCCCCGTCCACCCGAGCTGCGGCGGCGCGACCCGGCTGTTGAGCACCGCCAGCCGCTGGATGGCCTGCGGCAGGCGTACGGCTCCGCGCAGGACGTCGGAGAGGCCGAGACCGGGCTTCACACCGAGCGCCCGGTGGCAGCGCGCGTGGCGCATGTCGGCGTCGATCACGATCACGCGGCGCGAGAGCTGGGCGAAGGCAAGCGCCAGGTGGATCGTCGTAGCGGTCTTGCCCTCACGCGGCTGGCTGCTCGTCACGAGCAGGGAGCGAGGCGGCCGCTCGCGATTGAAGGAGAGCACGCTGGTCCGGATGCTGCGGTAGGCTTCGGCCGTCGGTGTCAGCTCGAGCAGGCGCGCGCGGGCACGGCGGCGAGCCGGAGGATGCCAGCCGACCAGGCCAGCCAGGCGGAAATCGGCCGCAGACCAGCTGTCAGCGCCGGAAGGCGCCAGCCGACCAGGCCGGAGAGCGCCGGAATCCGCCTCGGGCAGCCCGGGAGGCGCTCGTAATCCGGCACGACACCGAGCGTCGGCAGCTCGAGATCGTGGCGCACGTCGTCCGGCGTCTTCAGCGAGCCATCGATGCTCTCCTTCGCAAAGGCGAGCGCCAGGCCGAGGCCGCTGCCGAACAGCAGGCCGAAGGTCAGATTGAACGGGACGGCGGGCTGGAGGGCATCGTCGGGCGCTCCGCCGGATCGACCACCGTCGCGTTGGAGAGCTGCGCGCCCTTCACGACGTCGGTCTCCTGCAGGCGCTGGAGGAGCGTCGCGTGGAGAGCGCGCGTGGTGGTGACGGCCTGATCGAGCTTGATGTACTGGCCCGAGAGGTCCTTCAGATTCAGGACGGCATCCTGCTGGAGCTGGAACTCCTCTCGCAGCTTCTGCTCTTTCGCCTGGGCCGCGAGATATGCGGACTGGATGCCGCCGACGGCCTGCGCGACCTCGCGCGCGAGGCGCCCCTGCGCGCGCTTGAGCTGCGCGTCGATCTCCTTCATCTGCGGGCTGCTCGGAATGAAGACCTGGGCTTGCTCGGCGTATTTCACCTCGAGCTTGCTCACCTCCTGCTTGAGCCCCTGGATGAGTGGATTGGTGAGCACGCTCGGCAGCGAATCGCTCGCGCGATTCTGCACCAGTCGGTACTCTGCCTCGGCGGCGATGCGCGCCGCCTCGGCGTCGGTCACGCGCCGTCCGAGATCCGTCAGCCGCTCGGCGGTCGCGTTCTCGTGGTCGTCGAGCGAGACGACGGCATGCTCTCGGCGGAAGTCGCTGAGCGCGCGCTCCGCCTGCGCCAGCTCTCGTTCCACGCGAGCGATCTCGTTCTGGAGGAAGTCCCGCGCCTCCCCGGTGAGCTGGAACTTCGACTCCAGACTCTGGAAGATGAAGCTGCGCGCGTGCGCGTTGGCGACGCGTTGCGAGAGCCCGGGGCTGGGGCTGGTGAAGCTGACCTCGATGAGGCGCGAGTTCGTGATCGGCTTCACCTCGAGCCAGTGGCCGTACCTCCCGATCAGGCCGGACGGAACGCCGGAGAGGACCTGGTCTCGGGCTGCTCCGGGGCCGGCTCTCGAGGTGGTTCCGGCGCGGCATCCTTGCGCGCGGCACGAGGAGTCGGAGCGGGCTCAAAAGAACCGCCACGCCCGCCTGGACTGCGCTCATCACGCTCCAGCCACTTTCGGTCCCCGTGAAAGTCGGCTCGTTCTCGAGTCCGAGCTCCCGGATGACGCGCGCCGCGAGCGAGCGGCTCTCGAGGAACTTCACCTGATCCTGGAAGAACTCCACGCCTTCGAAGTAGCTGGGCGGCGCGACGACCTGCGGAAGGTTCGTCACCTGCGGGGGCTGGATGTTCACGTGCATCACCGCCCTGGCGGTCCAGAGCCGCGGTGTGAGCAGACTCACCACGGCCATCACGGTCAGTCCCGCGACGGCCAAGGCCGCCACCAGCGGCCAGCGCCGCCGCAGCACCGCGAGCATCTCGCGCAGCTGGGAGTCGCGCGCGCGCGGCGGGCGAGGAAGCGCGCCCGCGGACGGGTAGACCACGAAGGCGCCCGGCAGGGCCGGAGGAACGACGTCGAGCCGGTGCATCTCAGAACCCCGCGAAGGACAGCCCTGCGCCGACGCGGACCACGTTGGTGAGGAACCAGTAGCCGGAGTACGGCACCATCTTCGCCGTCGAGGCCGGCACGTTGACGACGTCGCCGGCCTGGAGCGTGAGGTCCTGTGCCTTTGCCTGGCGGACCGCATCGACGTCGACGTCGATGCGCTTCTTCGTGCCGCCGGGCTCGGCGCGCCAGACGATGATGCCGTGGAGGTCGGCCGGATACATCGCCCCGCCGGCGGCGGTGAGGCCGCCCATCGCGGTCGTTCCCGGCGAGAGGTCATACGCGCCGGGTTTCTCCACCCAGCCGTCGACGAAGTACTGCCCGCGGTTCACGACGATCGCGTCGCCCCCGATCACGGGCAGGTTGAGCGGGTTCTCCTGCGGCGGCTGCCACTCCCGGTTGAGGTCGATCTCGATCGGTGTCCCGCTGCCGGGTGCCCCCGCCGCGCTGATGCGGCGCGGCCCCGTCGCCTGGGAGCATCCTGTTCCGCTTCCGTTCGCGGGGAAGAACTGCACGGTGCCGCCGGCGTGCTGGTCCGTTCCTCCGGCCTCGGAGAGCAGATCGGCGACGGTGCGGTTCTGCCGCGACAGCCCGAAGAGCCCGGGTCGCGCGACTGCGCCGGTGACGGACACCTGCTGGCTCGAATTCTCTGCAACGAACAGGGCCACCTGCGGATCGCGGAGCAGCGTCTGCCCCAGCCGTTGCTTGAGACGATCACGCAGCTGGGACTCGGTGAGGCCGGCTGCCTGGATCGCTCCCACGTGCGGCAGCGTGATCATGCCGGCCGGATCGATGCGCGCGCGCAACCCCTGCATGTCGTCCACCCGCGGCACGCTGATCTCCAACAGATCGCCGGGGCCGAGACAGAACTCGCCCTGTGCCGCACCGGCGCGTTCTTTCCAGAGCATGTCGACGCGGGCGGCGTCGGGTTGAGACTGAGACTGAGACTGAGACTGAGACACGGCGGGTTGCCCGGCGGCGCCGTCGGCACGCGACTCGTGTCGGAGACGTGCGCGCTCCGGGTCCCGCATCCGGCCAACGGGAGCGCGAGAAACACCGCTCCTACCCCCAGGACTACCTGTCTGTTCGTCATCGTGTACGCGCCTCCGGTCGCTGTACTGCTGCCCGCCACCAAGCAGGATGCATGCCCGCGCGGTGTCGACGGCGTTGGGCACATCACTTGCTCATGGAAGCTCCGCGCATCCACGACACGAAGAAGGTCCCAGAGGATGAAGATGTCCAGCTCGCCGGTCGCCGTTCCCCCCGTACTCACCGATGCACGGGCCGGGCGGCGACCGGCCAGCGTGGTGCTGCGCAGCTTGGTGGTCGATCACCGGCGAGCGGGCGTGGTTCTCGCCGGGATCGGCATCGCGGCGGGCTCCTATGTGATCGCCATCGCGCTGCGATTCGACCTCTCGCTGCCTCCGGACGTCCTGCCCATCCTCCTGTCGACCCTCCCGACGCTCGTGCTCTGCAAGGCGCTGGGCTTCTGGATGGGGGGGCTCTACTCGGGGTGGTGGCGCCACGTGAGCCTGCACGACGTCGTGGACATCGTGCGTGGGAACGCAATCGGGTCACTCCTGTTCCTGCTGGCCATCGTCTTCGGCCCCGGGCTGGACGGCTTTCCGCGCTCCGTGTTCGTGATCGACCTCGTCATCTGCACCATCGTCATGGCCGGAATTCGCGTGGGCGTGCGTGTCGTCCGGGAACGCAACACACGCCCGGCAATACGGTGCATCGACACCCTCGTCCTCATCGTCGGGGCCGGAAATACCGGTATCCGACTCCTCGAGGAGATCGAGAGCCGCGCACGCCGCGGGATGGCGGTGCTCGGATTCGTGGATGACGACCCGAGCAAGCAGGGGGCTCGGATCGCGGGTGCAGAGGTGTTGGGGACGATCGACGACCTCCCCCGGCTGCTCGGCACCCGCGAGGTGCACGAGGTGCTGGTGGCCATCCCGTCGGCCCCTGGCGCAGTCATGCGCCGCATCGCGCAGCATTGTGGCGAGGCGCGGGTACGGCATCGTGTGGTGCCCTCCCTCGCCGAGCTGGTCGAAGGTCGCGTGATGTTCACCCAGATGCGCGACGTGAAGCTGGACGACCTGCTCGCCCGCGAGCCCGTGCGACTCGACCTGCCGCACGTGCGGTCGCTGATCGCCGATCGCACCGTCCTGGTGACCGGCGCCGCGGG
>CAVQLX010000005.1:0-19198 GCA_963713495.1 uncultured delta proteobacterium
TAGGGCGTGGGCCGACCGGCATAGCGCCGGCTACCTCCGCCGCCGGGCGCGCAGGTCGAGAAACAGCGGGACCCGCGACCAGCGGTCCCGGGCATCGGGCTCCGTGACCTCGCGCAGCGCCTCGATGGCGAACCCCGCCTCCTCCAGCGCCCGCGCGTAGTCCTCCAGCGGGCGGTGCTCGCAGACGAAGCGCATCGACAGGCCGTCGCGCTCGACGTCCTCCATGCACCGGCGCGCCGCGAAGTACGAGTCCCGGATCACGAACGGCTCCCCGGCGCCGGCGTCGGGCTCGAAGCTGCCCGCCGAGTTGATCGGGTGCACGATCGCGACCACCAGGAACGCGTCCGGGACGAGCACGCGACCGGCCTCCACGAGCGCGGCCGGCATGTCGTCGACGTCCTGTAGCGACATGAAGGCGACCGCGAGATCCGCCGCGCCCGTGGCGATCGGGAGCGACGCGAGGTCGCCGACCGCGGCGTGACCGCCTACCACCGCGCTCGCCGAGGCCATCGCCGGCGACCCGTCGATCTCCACGACGCGATGGCCGCGCGCGCGCAGGTCGCGCGCCACGCGGCCCTCGCCGGCGCCGAGGTCGAGCGTCAGCCGGCCGGGAGGGGGAAGCAGCTCGAGGAACCGCGCGCGGTGGAACCGCCAGTAGGTGTCGTGGTCGGGTGCGCGGGCCCAGCGGATCCAGCTCGCCGCGAGCTCGTCCCAGGCTCGGCGCATCGACATGCCGCGCGATCATGTCCGAAACCGGTACGCACCGCACTCGCGACCCGGCGCAGCTTGACGCCCGGCCCTGGCTTCCGCGACAACCGGCGGCGATGGATTTCCGACCGACTGCCGCCGAGGAGCGCTTCCGGCGCGAGGTGCACGACTGGTTGATGGCGAACCTTCCGGCAGGCTGGGGCACGCCCGGCTACCGCAAGCCCTCGGAGCCCGAGGAGAAGGTGGCATTCGGACGATCCTGGCAGCGGAAGCTGAGCGAGGGCGGCTGGGCGGGCCTCCACTGGCCGCGCGAGTATGGCGGCCGCGGTGCGACGCCGCTCGAGCAGTTCCTCTTCGCGGAGGAGTACACGCGTGTCGGCGCGCCGCCGATGATCGACATCGGCGTCGGCCCCGGTCTGGTCGGCCCGACGCTGATCCATCACGGCACCGAGGAGCAGAAGCGCCGCTTCCTGCCGCGCATCCTCACCGGCGACGACATCTGGTGCCAGGGATTCTCCGAGCCCAACGCCGGCTCCGACCTGGCGAATTGCCGGACCCGCGCCGACCTCGACGGCGACGTCTTCCGCGTCACGGGCCAGAAGATCTGGACCAGCTACGCCCGTTTCGCCGACTGGTGCATCCTGGTCGTGCGGACCGATTTCCAGGCCCCCAAACACCGGGGCCTCAGCTTCCTGCTGGTCGACATGAAGAGTCCCGGCATCACGATCCGGCCGCTCGTCGAGATGACCGGCGTCGCCTGGTTCAACGAGGTGTTCTTCGACGACGTGCGCGTGCCGCGCGAGAACATGGTCGGCCGGCTGAACGACGGCTGGACGATCGCCATCACGACGCTGGCGCACGAGCGCGGCGGATCGGCGCCGCACGCGCGCATCGCCGGCGAGCTCGCCGAGGTGCTCGCGCTGGCGAGGAGCCGGGACGGGGTGACCCGCGACCCGCGCTGGCGGCAATGCCTCGCCCAGTCGTACATCGAGACGGAGATCGTGCGCTTCGTGGCGTACAAGCAGGTGAGCGATCTGATGCGAACCGGGCAGCCCGGCCCGGAAGGCTCCTACCTGAAGCTGCTCTGGAGCGAGACCGACATGCGGATGAAGGCGGCCGCCATCGATCTCGAGGGGCCGTACGCGCTCGTCGAGCGCGGCGACCCGAACGCCATCGATGGCGGCCGCTGGCAGTACGAGTACCTCTGGTCGCGCGCGGCGAGCATCTACGCCGGCACCTCCGAGGTGCAACGCAACATCATCGCCCAGCGTGTCCTGGGACTTCCGCGCGGCCAGTGATCCACGGCCGCTAGTGGTGCGGGAGTCCGGGGCATGTCGAGGGCGCGGGACTCTTGGGCTCCGCGACGAACGTGTCCACGGTGTCGTTGCGCGCGGTCGACGGCGGATTCCCGCTCGTCTTGGCCGGACCGTCCGCGCACCAGCCGCCGGGTCCGAGCAGGAGTCGCACGCCGACGCTCCCCTGCGACGGCTCGTCGAGCGTGTAGCCGAAGGCGCCCGTGCCGCCCTTCACGGAGATCTTGTCCGCCTGCACCTCCACCGACGACACGCCGCTGCTCGAATCCGTGCTCTTGAAGCGCCAGCCCTTGATGTTCGGCGCCTTGCCGATGGGTTCCCATCCCGACAGCAGCGGGATCGCCACCGAGTCGGTGGTGAGACCGGCGGCGTTGTAGACGATCAGCTCGGCGCCGTTGAGCGTCGGATCCCCGTTGCTGCCGGGCGCCGGAGGCACGATGCGGTTCGCCTGCGGGTCGCGCTTCGTCGACGACTTGAAGGTGAAGCGCCGCTTCGCGGGGTTCGCGTCGTCCTTGATCTTGAGCGAGCGTGTCTCGATCAGCGTCAGGGGGATCATCGTGGTGCTGGTGGTGCTCGACGTCGTCGTGCTGGCCATGGCGGTCGTCGATGTCATCGTCGACGACGTGGTCGTCGTCGCGGCGAAGCTGCACCCCGGCGGAACGCTCAGCGGATCCGCGGGATCGGTCCCCGCGTCGAGCTCGCTGCGATCCGGGCAGCCGTCCTGGTCGCGGTCGACGCCGACGCGCGAGCCGTCGCCCGGCGGGACGCACGTGTAGGTGAGCTCCTGCTCCGGCGCGCCGGCCAGCGCGCGGAGCTGCGCATCGGAGAGGAGCGGATCGGTGGTCCGGTCGGTCTCGAACTGGCCGCTCGCCAGTCGCAGCGCGCCGCGCTGCTCGAGCACGCTGGTGGTCCGGTTCGCGATCACACCCTTCACCGTGAGATCGCACTCGCCGGCCGCGGCCCGCTGGATCAGCAGATCGATGCGCGGGCCCGCCACCGCCGCGTTCGTGGCCGTCAGGGTCACCTGCTGACCGACGATCGGTGCCAGGTCCGAGTCGAACGCCAGGACGAACTGCTCGACCTGCCGGCGCACGGCGTTGGCCCCGGCGCCCGTCCCGAAGCCGACGTTGAACACGACGGCGTTGTGGAAGCGGAAGAGGGTGTCGACGCTCCCGTCGTGCAGGAAGCCGAAGCCACGAACCTGATCCGCCTGCGTCGCGGGTGGACCGGCGGTACCGTTGTTGCCGCTGTTGACGCCCGCGACCGCGGGCATGCCGAACATCCCGACCTTCTGATACTCGTTCCGCAGGTGCGGGATCTTCAGATCCTGCGTCTCGTTCTCGAAGGTCGAGAGCCCGTCGGTGCCGAAGTGCTTGTTCGCCGGATCCAGCACGTGGCAGCCGTTGCACGTCTGCACGCCGTCACCGGCGGAGAAGTAGAAATTGCTGCCCGCTTGCTGGTCCGACGTCAAGGAGCTGTCGAGCGCCCGGACGGGATTCGGCGGCAGCATCACCTGGAGCATGAAGTTGGTGAAGGCATCCATGTCGGCAGCCTGGAGCCCGACGCACAGCTCGCCGGTCGGACATGGCGTCACGTCGTCGCACGACTGCGAGAGCGTCGCGCTGCAGTGCCCCGGCATCCCGGTGAGCCCCACGAACGCAACGTTGAACTTCTCGAACGCGCCGTGCGAGTCGAGCGGGTCTCCCCCCGGATCGTTGCCCGCGGTGCGGTCGCCGCGCCAGTGCATCGGGCCGTCGTTCACCATGCCGCGGAGCGTCTGGGTGGTCATCGGTCCTTTGAGCGAGTGGAAGTCGGGATCGATGATGGATCCCGGCGGGGTGCGGAACGGGTTGGGGTTGTGGAGCACGGAGCCGTCGGGGTCTCCGAGGTCCCACGCGAGGCTGTCGAAGTCGCCGAAGATGTGGCAGCTCGCACACGACGCCTCGCCGTTGGTCGACGTGCGTCCGGCGTCGTAGAGGAACGGACGCCCCGCGATGACGCTCGCCGGCTCGGGATTGAAGAGCGAGAGATGCTGCACCTCGGTGCCGGGGCTCGCGGAGGTGTCGACCACCGAGACCGCGTCGTCGAACCGCGTCAGGACGTAGAGACGGTGCTGTGCCTCGTTGAGCGCGAGCCCGCTCGCCCCGCCCCCCGACAGCACGATGTGGCTCGCGGCGCTCGGTGTGAAGCCGTCGGACTCGAGCGCGGCCGTGTTGAAGACGCCCACCTTGCCGGTGCCCGGCCGCGCGGGATCGCTCGACCCGAACGCCGCGACGTACAGCGTCTGCCCGTTGCTCGTGATCGCCATGTCGACCGGCGTCGACAGGCTCGCCGCGCTCGTGCCCGGGGGGCTCGGCACGGTGCAGTAGTCGATGTGAGGGTTCAGATGATGCGCCGTCACCCCGCCGGAGGCCGGATCGAGGACGGAGATGCGCGCCTCGCTGAGGTGGGCGACCACGGAGTTCGGCGTCGGACCGCCCGGGGTGAGCGGCGCGCAGGGCGGCCGCTGGCCCTCGAAGCGGACCTCGTTGTGCGACTCGCCATTCGTGACGTAGACGCGGCCCGTCGCCGGGTTGACCGCCATGTTGAAGAGGACCGTGCCGACGTGCGCGAATGGCTGCCCGGCGTGCGGGCTGCTCGCCTTCAGCACGGGCGGATTCTGCGTGGCGTCGATCTGGAAGACGTCGTCGTCCGGCAGGAAGAAGCGCACGCCGTTGTCCCAGTTGCGGCCGAGACGATCCTCCCAGTGGCCCGTCCCGGCGTTGAACCTGACGACCAGACCGGTCTCGGGACCCGTGACGCCGTTCGCGTCGACGTTCGGCGCCGGCAGGCCGCCGGGATACGCGACCGTCTTCACCGTGCACCCGCCCGCGGTGGAGCCCCCGTCGCAGACGACGCCCTCGGACAGGGCGGTGGTCTGATTGCCGGACTGGAACACGGCCGCGTAGACCGTGCCGTGGTCGGGGCTGACGGCCAGCGCGCGCGGCGTGTCGCCGAACATCGTCAGCACGGTGAGCGGCGTTCCGCCCAGCGTCGCGCCGAGGTTCGCGGCATCGAAGACCCAGACGTCGGCGCGTCCGATTCCGGGCGTGGTGAGGTCGGCGAGCGGCGCCGGGCTGTTCTGCCCGCGGTGCGCCGTGGTGACGAAGGCGAGGCTTCCGCTCGCACCGGCGAAGACCAGGTCGCGAGGCTCGTCGCCGACCAGCAGCGTGCGGACGACGCGCGGCTGGGGCCCGCTCAGATCGACGATGCTCACGCTGTCGGAGAGGTGATTCACCACCCAGACCTCCGTGGCGGTCCGCGCGGCGACCGCCACCGGCTCGAGCCCGACCGGGACGGTGGCGCTGTGGGTGAGGTTGCCGGTGCCCGGATCGACGGCGAACACCTCCAGGCGATCGTCCGGCGTGTCGACCGCGAACACGCGCGAGCCGTCCGGCGACAGCGCGAGCGGCCGGACCTGGCCGCTCTCGAACGTGACGAAGGCCGCGGTGGACGCGGCATGCAGGAGCAGAGAGAGCGCTGCGACGACGACGGTGCCGCAGCCGCGGACCGTACGTCGCTCGACGAAGATCATCATGGCCTCACCCAAACGTTCCCCCCGGGAACGGACGAGGCCCCCTCTCGTTGACATCTACCCACGCGCTCGGATTGGGCGCAAGACGCCACCGGACCTGCGGACGAAACGGCGCCTGGACGGTCATGCGGCGTGGTCGAGCGGTCGGGCTCCTAGTCGCTCATCACGCGGGCGATGACGAGCGCGACTCCCAGTACGAGCAGCAGGAAGCCGCTCAGGAGCTGCAGGAGGGTCAGCACGGCCTGGATCTCGCCGATCGAGCGATCGGGCTTCAAGACCCAGGTCCGTACCGCGGCGGAGCGACGGATCGCCGCCGCACCCAGGAAGACCGAGGCGAGCAGAAGGAACGGGAATGGACCCGGCGGCGCGGCGCCCTCGTGGCGTGCGAAACCGCCGAGCATCCCGAGCACCAGCCACGTCGCGACGGCGGCCACGATGGCGCGCAGGCGGACCGGCGCCCCGTCCCGCCGCGCGGGCGCCGCCGCGATCGTCGACCGCGGCAGGAAGCCGGCCTCGCGCTGGATGCGGGCGACGAGACGCTCGGGATCTCCGCCCCACCAGAAGACGATGTGCGGCGGGTAGTCGGCGCGCGAGTGCACGAGCCGGATGCCCCGACCGACCACCGGGATGACGCCGTGTGGCTCGAGCGCGACCACCTGATCGGGCGTGAACTCGTATCCGCCGAGGATGAGCGCGGAGACCGAAAGGGAGCGCTCCGTCGCGGTCAGCCTGGCGAGCGGCCAGCTCGCATGCAGCCATCCGACGCGCAGACCGCCCGTGACCGAGAGTGACGCGGACATCCTCGTCGATCCGTGTGGCACGAAACGCGGCGCGTTGCAGCCCGATCTGCCGCTGCTTGACGCCTGCCCACGGCTTCCGCGACAACCTACGCAATCATGAGCGGCATCATCGACGTCTGGACGCAGTACATCGGCCCGACGCCTCCCGGCGTGAATCCGCAGGGCGAGAACGTGTTCCGCAACTACGGGATGCTCGACGTCTTCCACCACGGCACCGACGTGGCGAAGATGATCGACGTCATGGACCGCCACGGCGTGCAGGTCGCGCTCATGGCGGGAGACAACGAGCTGGTCGCGCAGGCCCAGAACCGATTCCCGGGCCGGATCTACGGCCAGTACCATGCCAACCCCACGCACATCATGAAGGCGGTGCGCGAGCTGGACCACTACGTGCGCGACTGCGGCTTCGTCTGCCTGCGCATCGAGCCCTTCATGTGGCGGAAGCCGCCGACGGACCGGGCGTACTACCCGCTCTACGCCAAGGCCGCCGAGCTGGACGTCGCCTTCCAGACGCAGGTCGGTCACACGGGCCCGCTGTTTCCCTCCGAGACCGGCCGGCCGATCTACATCGACGAGGTGGCGCTCGACTTTCCCGAGCTGCGTATCGTGTGCGGCCACATCGGGTGGCCGTGGACCGAGGAGATGATCGCCGTCGCCTGGAAGCACCGCAACGTCTGGATCGACACGTCGGCGCACGTGCCGAAGCACTACCCGCCGGCGTTCGTGCACTTCATGAAGACGTTCGGCAAGGACAAGGTCTGCTTCGCCACCGACTACCCGCTGCTGCAGTGGGACCGTGTGCTGAAGGAGGTCGATTCCCTCGAGCTGTCGCCCGAGGTGCGCCAGCGCTTCCTGCACGACAATGCCCGCGCCGCGTTCAAGCTGCCGGCGTGATGCATAGCGGTCTTCGTGCGCGCCGGCTCCGCGGTACCGGGACCATGCGAGACATAGGCCCCGGCGCCGCTCGGGCGCAGAGCAGAGGAGCTTGTTCAGGTTCGGGGTCCAGGTGTACATGAGGTGTATGAAGCGCACCAACGTGGTCCTCGATGACAAGCTCGTCGCTCGTGCGCGCAAGCTGACAGGCCTCCGAACCGCCCGTGACGTGCTCCAGCGCGCGCTGAGTGAGCTGGTGGCGCGCGAGGAGCAGCGCCGGCTGGCCCTGCGCCTCAGGGGCTCCGGCTGGAATGGGGACCTCGACGAGATGCGCCGGTCGTGAAGCCGCGAGCCGCTCGCCCGACGCTCGTCGACACGTCGGCGTGGGTCGAGCTGCTCCGCGCGACCGGGTCGCCGGTCGACCGTGCGCTCGCCGAGGCCCTGGACCGCGGACGCCCGCTGTGGCTCACCGGCATCGTGCTTCAGGAGGTCCTCCAGGGAGCCAGGAGCGCGGCTCAGGCCGACGACCTGTGCCGGCTGCTGGCGGCATGCGTCGTGGTCGAGCCCGTCTTCCCCGAGACGTACGAGCATGCCGCGACGCTGTTCGGGCGGTGCCGGCGCGCTGGTCGCGCAGTTCGGGGAACCGTCGACTGCCTCGTCGCCGCCGTCGCCCTCGAGCACGGCCTCGCAATCCTCGGCCTCGATCGCGATCTGCGCACGCTCCGTGATGTGTGCGGGGTCGCGCTCGCCCTGCCGTGACGGGCTCGAGCCCGTTCTGGGCGGCCGTCCGCCGGGCTTGCTAGACGCGGCGCGCAGCCCGGAAGATCGAAGTTACGGTAGCGCGGCCTCCGGGTCGATTCTTCTTGACGGCTAGAGTGCGCCGCACGCGACTGGCGCGTCCGCAGTTTGGAGTGCTCGGGCCACCGTGCCAGCTGCCAGCTCGGGCGCGAGGGATTCGTAAAGCCGCGCGCGTCGTGCGGGGCCGCTCTGCTCCATGAGTTCGGGTATGGACATCGAGAGATGTCGGCGATCGATGCGTGCGTTGTCGACCGCTCCGCGAAAACGGCGTGCGGCATCCTCGCTGCCGGCCAGGGTGGGAAGGAGCGCGACGGTCTCGGCGTGTTCCAGCAAGCGGGGCGGGACAGCGCATGCGAGGCTCAGGAGCTCCGGCATTCACGGACCATGCACGGCGGTGGTCGGGTTTGTCCAGGCGCATCTTCGCATGCATGCGCGGCACCTACTGTCGTGGCCGGGCGGCAGCATTCCCGGAGGTCAGTCGGCAGCCGCGCGGATCAGATCGCGACAGAACCAGATCATCGCCTGGTTGAAGACCTCCGCCCGTTCCCACTGCAGGAAGTGCCCGGCCCCCGGCACGACGAAGGGGCCGACGCGCTCCGGAAACGCGACCTCTGCCCGCGCGAGGAACGACTTCTGGACGACGTGGTCCTCGGGGCCGTACAGCACGAGCGTCGGCACGGGGTTCGGCTCGAAGAGCAGCACGAGCTCCGAGACGGCGCGCCGGCCCATCGCCGGCTCGTAGTTCGCGATGCCGGCGCGGAAGTGCTCCGCGTCGAGGAACGGCTCGACGTGGAACGCGACGTCGTCGGCGCCAAACGCGCCGGGCGCGCCCCAGAATCGGGAGCCGTAGAAGGTCTCGACGTACCGACCACGCCGCGCGGGCGTGTCGAGCTCCGCGGCGAGCCCGTCGGCGTCGGTCGCCTGGCGGACGAAGTAGTCCGCCTCGGGGCGGAGGCGGCGCGGCGGATCGGGCGGGATGCCGGCGGCGGCGTACGCGTCGTCCAGCATGGGCAGAACCGTGTTGAAGAGGCACTGCCGCACCACGAAGCCCGGGAAGCGCAGGCCGAGGTCCTGCACCACCACGCCACCGAGGTCGCCGGCGGCGGCGACGCACGACGGGTGGCCGAGGACGTCGTGGACCAGGGCATGGAGATCGCGCGCGTGCGCGGCCGGGTCGTAGAACCCGTCGGGCGCCAGATCGGAATCGCCGAAGCCGCGCAGATCGGGGACGATCACCTCGAAGCCGCTGGCGGCGAGCGGCTCGACGTTTCGCTGCCAAATGCGCTTCGTCTCCGGCCAGCCGTGTACCAGGAGCAGCGGCACGCCGCCGCGGCCCTCGCACCAGTAGGCGAGGTCGAGCAGCCCCCGGACCCGCGCTCGCTCGAGCTGCATCCGGTCAGACGGCCCGTCGGGGCCAGGACCTCGGGGTCGCTCTCGCGGTCGTCATCGGTTCGACACGGGTGATAGCGTGCAGCCGCGCGACGTGTCGAGGAGGAGGCATCGGGCGCCGTGGTCCGATCCCGACGCGGATTTCTCGTTGACGGGTAGGATCGACGGAGCTAGCGTCGCCAGCGAGGGGAGGCCGCCGCGGGAGTTCATGGCGATGTATCGCGCTTCGCTGTACCCGGCCGGACCGCATCACAGCCGTGGCGTCCCCGATCACGGTGTTCGTCCTGACACCATGAGGTGAGTGCAGCCCGGGCGAGGGATTCCACAACCGCATCCAAGGAGGCACATATGACGCGAACGGGGTTGCTGGTGGCTCTTCTGGTGGTTGGCGGTCCCATTCAGGCTACTGCCAGGGTCCTGCACGTGAGGCCGGGAGACTCGATCCAGGCGGCGGTCGATGCTGCCCGGTCGGGTGACATCGTGATGATCGCGCCGGGCACGTATCACGAAGCCGGTCGGCCGTGCCCGACGGAGCCCGCCAACACGTGCGCCGTCGTGGTCGACAAGGACCACATCACGCTCATGGCGCAGTCGGCACGGGCGGGCGCCGTCGTCCTCGAGAACTCGGGGGGCCAGGACCAGGGGATCGCGATCGCGAAGCAGGGTGCGGACGGCGCCACGTGCTTCGCCGATCCGTCGCAGCGGATCCGCGGCGCGCGAGTGCACGGCCTCACGGTGAACGGCTTCGGCGGTGACGGGATCTTCCTCTTTTGCGTCGACGACTGGGGCGTCGAGTTCTCGAGCGCCAACGACGACGCCGAGTACGGCATCTTCCCGTCGCACTGCGGACAAGGCCGTGTCAGCCAGTGCGTCGCCACCGGCGCCAACGATACGGGCATCTACATTGGGCAGTCGCACGACGTCCGCATCGACCACAACCTGGCGACGGGCAACGTGAGCGGGTTCGAGCTCGAGAACTGCTCGCACTCGCGACTCGACCACAACGAGGCCGCGGGGAACACGGGCGGCGTGCTGACGTTCACCAACATCTTCCTCGACGTGAAGCAGAACTCCGACAACCGAGTGGACCATAACTTCAGCCACGACAACAACAAGCCGAACAGCTGTCTCGACCCGACCGACGAGGTCTGCGCCGTGCCGCGGGGGACCGGCCTCCTCGTCCTCGCCACGGACCGGAACCAGGTCGACCACAACGTCGTGACCGGCAACGATTCGTTCGGGATCGCGGTCGCGAACTTCTGCGTGGCAAACAACCTGTCACCGGCCGACTGCGCCGCGTTGGACATCGAGCCGAACCCGGACTTCAACCACATCCTCTTCAACGTCGCGACGGGGAACGGGACTGCCCCGTCGCCCCTGATCAATCCCGTGTTCGCGGTCGACCTCGCCTGGGACGAGACCGGGTCGGGCAATTGCTGGACGGGCAACGTGGCCGACACGACCTTCCCGGCCGATCTCCCGTCCTGCTTCTGACGGGCGCGGGAACCCTTTCCGGGCGCCTCGCGCGCCGCTCCTCGGAAATGGCCGGGCGGGGGAGGATCCCCTCCGCGCGGCCAGGCGCTCGCCTTGCGGTGAGTAGATCGTGCAGGATCCCGTGTCTCATTCACCTGCGCCGAATCCGCACGCGGCGGCCGTTCGCCGCGAACGGCGCGAGCGTCGCCGGCTCGCAGAGTTCATCGAGTTGCGTGCCGTTGAGCTTGAAGCCGCCAAAACTGGTTCGTCACGAAGGCGGTGAACCGGTTGAACGGCAGGCGATCGTTCCGCGTCGTGTAGCACAGCATGGCCTGCTGGTCGGCGAGGGCGCCTGGGTCCTCGTCGTTCTTGTCCACCGGCACGCAGAGCCGGATCGAGGTCGGCCGTGGAGCCGCCAAACGACCGGGTCAACTGATCGCTCAGGTGGATGCCGGTCGTCTTGGGCGCCCCCGAGACATTCGCCAGCCGGTAGCGCTGGAAATGCCGCAGTGCGTCCGGCGCGAGGGGCGGAGGGGGCGGTGGGACGAGGCTCTTGCTGGTGGGTGTGAACAGGAAGACCGGAGTTGCCAGATCGCCCTTCAGGGTGCCGAACTGCGTGGTGATGCTGAGGCCCTTCGGGTGGTTAGCCGCGACCGTGCAGCTGCAAGGGCGTTCCGTGGCCACCACCTGGGGATGGCGCGGCGGTGGCGGCGGATCTCTAATTCCGTAGTTTTCCCTTCTTGTCAGCGACGGACCGTGGTATAGAGTGTCGCAACGGGAGCACCTCCGTTCCTGAAGGCGCCATCCGTCCTCACAGGGCAAGACTGGCAAATAGCTAGCAGGCGGCCATGGCATCCGGCCGTGGCAGCTCGACAACTGCCAGGCGCATCTCACAAACCCGATGAAGAAACCGGGAAGTGAGCAGGCGTACGCTCAGCAGAGGAGGATTGCGACAATGAAGTGGCTCGTTCTGGCTCTCGGGTTTCTGGTGTTCCCGGCGTTGGCCTCGGCGCAAAACACCTGTGATGGGACGATCGTGCTCGATTACATCAACCCGCCGGGCCGTCCCCTCATGGTCGGCGACGTGCTGCACGTCCAAGGGAGTTTCGGGTCGGGGCCGATCGTCGGCGGCACCCTCATCGCCTTCAGCAAGGTGCAGTTCGATCTGGACTGCGATCTCAACTTCCAGCTCCAGCCGCCCTGCACGGACGCGGGCCCGGTGATCTCGTACAACGGCGATGCGAGCATCACGACCGACTGCGGGGTGGCGTGGTCGTCGAACAATCCGGGCGGCGGCGTCCTGCCGAATGAAGTCGAGTTCACGGCGGCCCCGGCGCTGGGCGTGCCGCCGAATCAGTCCAACCCGCCCGGGAACTGCAATCTGAACTTCGACGTGACCATCGTGAACACCCCGTCGCCGGCCGTGGGGCCGTCGGTCGGCGAAATCCTGGGGTACAAGATCGCCTTCTGCGACAACGGCCTCACCAGCGGGAACTTCCAGACGGCCTCCGGCGCGTTCGCCTCCCCCCTCCAGCACTACGACTGCTATCAGACCCCGCGCTCCACGATCCCCGCTCAGACCGTCACGCTCGTGGATCGGTTCGGGACGACGATCGACAAGCTGGTGAACATCCATCGCCTCTGCGCGCCGGCCGACAAGAACGGCGAGAATCCGGGTGCGGAGACTGACCCGCTGCACTACGCCTCGGCGGGGTTCGGCAAGACCTCGGGCTTCACGAAGCGGACGGGTGTTTCTGTCGGCACGCAGTTCGGCACGTACACGATGGACGTGACGCTGCCGATCGCGCTGCTGCTCCCGGCCTCGAAGGGCTTGAGCGGGTTCGTCCCGCCGATCGATGGTGAGCACTTCCAGTGCTACAAGCTCGCCAACGTGAAGGGGCCTGCACCGAAGGGTATCCATGTGACCGATCAGTTCGTGGACAATCTGAGCGTCGATATCAATTCTCGTGGTCCGGACAGGCTCTGCGTTTCGGCGAGCAAGAATGGCGAGGGTGAGATCACCACGAACGCGCTCATGTGCCTCCGCACCAAGAACGACACCCTGCCGTTCGGGCAGAAGACGCTGTTCCTCACCACGCAGTTCGGGCAGAAGAAGGTCACGATCACGCAGTACGACGAGCTGTGTGTGCCAGCCACCGTCGTGGTGCCGGGCTGAGGGGCTTGCCATGCGCTGGCTAATCGGACTGGGCGCGCTCCTCGCCGTCGCGCACGGAGCGCAGGCTGTAGAAACCTGCAACGGGCTCATCAACCTCGACTTCGAGCACACGGGTCCCGGTACGGGGCGGGTGCGCATCGAGCTGGGCGCCGGGGCCATCGTCGGCGGCACCGCGCTGCTCGTCAATAGTGTGGATTTCAACCTCGACTGCGATGCCAACTTCCCGCTCACGCCGCCCTGTACGGACGAGGGGGCGGTGGTCCGCTACGATGGGGACGCCACGATCACGACCACCTGCCCTGGCGTCGCCTGGACGACGGGCCATGCGGTGAGCACGGATCCCAACGTCGTGGTGTTCACGGCGACGCCCGTCCTCGTCGTCCCGGCCAACACCGTCACGCCGCCTGGCAAGTGCAATCTTGAGTTCGACGTAACGCTCGTCGGGACGGACACCGACGGGTCCGGGGCGATCGAGGAGCTGGCGAACTACAACCTGACGCTGTGTGACAACGGGCTGACGAGCGCCGGCTTCCAGACCATCGCGATCACGGCCACGACAACGACCTCGAGCACAACGACCTCCACGACAACAAGCACCACGACCAGCACGACGTCCTCGACGACGTCCACCACCACCACAAGCACGACGACGAGCACGACGTCCTCGACGACGTCCACCACCACCACAAGCACGACGACGAGCACGACGTCCTCGACGACGTCCACCACCACCACGAGCACGACGACGAGCACGACGACTTCCACGACAACAAGCACCACGACCAGCACGACGTCCTCGACAACGTCCACGACCACCACAAGCACGACGACGAGCACGACGACATCGACGACCACCACGACGACATCCACGACAACCACCACGACGGCGCAGCTGTTCACTCTGACGCCAGGCTTCTGGAAGAATCGCCCGGCGTTGACGGACAGCTTCCTGCCGCTCACGGTGTGTGGCGTGGCGATCACCAACGTCGATGTCGATAACGCCCATTCCGCGCTCGAAGCCATGTGCGGGCCGGATCATGGGGTGGATCGCTTCCAGTGCTGCCGTCAGCTGATGGCTGCTTCACTCAATGGAGCCTCTGGCGGTGCCGTGTTCCCGGACCTCGCCTCCTGCAATGCCATCTGTGGCAATCCGAACTCGTCGGATGCCGACGTGGCCGACGTGTGAGACCGAGGCGGAAAACTTCAATCAGAGTGGCGACAATATCAACCCGCCGTTCGATCCAGGCAGCGCGAACTCGGGGCCGTGCGAGAATGACACTCCGAATGCGAAGCGACACCGCCTGTCTGATCATTGCCCCTCAGCTCTGCGCGGTGCAGTAGGACACACTGACGGAGGCGTCTGTGGCTGGTGGACAGCCACCAGCCACAGGCACTCGACATGACAGACCAGAGAGAAGAAGCGGTGGCCCGTGGGCAGGCTGGCCGTCGTGCAGGCGCGGGATCAGCTCGGCGCGGCACCCCTGGCCGGGCTGTTCAGGCAGACCGCGACCGCGTGGACCGCGGACGTACCGGAGGTGGTCGATGCGGCGGAGAGTGTCGCGTCGCCGGCCACACACATCGGACAGGTCGTTTGTTCTAGGAGCTGCCGCGCGCGCCGCGCTCCTGCAGCCCGAGGTCGCGGATCATCCTGGTCAGGCTCTGACGATGCATCCCGAGCCGCTCGGCCGCGATGCGCTGGTTCCCGCTCGACTCGGCGAGCGCGGTCTGGATCAGCCGGATCTTCAGCTCGCGCACCTGCTCCGCCAGCGCGGCGGACGTCGCGCCCGCCGTGGCGAGCGTCGACGGGGACACGGCTTCCAGGGGACCGGGAAGGCGCAGGACGTCGCCGCGGCTCAGGACCAGCGCGCGCTGGATGACGTTGCGCAGCTCGCGCACGTTGCCCGGCCACGCGTACGCCCGCAGCGCTTCCAGCGCCTCGGACGACACCGCGCGCACCGTCGAGCGGCCGAGACGCTGGCCGTCCTGCCGGATGAAGTGCTCGACGAGCAGCGCGACGTCCTCGCGACGCTCGCGCAGCGGCGGGATGCGCAGCGGGACGACGTTCAGGCGATAGTAGAGGTCCTCGCGAAACCGGCCGGCGCGGACGTCGGCCAGCAGGTCGCGGTTGGTGGCGGCGATGACGCGCACGTCGACGCGGCGCAGCTCGTTGCTGCCGAGGCGCTGCACCTCGCCTTCCTGGAGGGCGCGCAGCAGCTTCGCCTGCACGCCCAGCGGCAAGGTATCGACGTCGTCGAAGAAGATCGTGCCGCCGTCGGCGACCTCGAAGCGGCCGGCCTTCCGTCCGACGGCGCCCGTGAAGGCGCCGCGCTCGTGACCGAAGAGCTCGCTCTCGAGGAGCTGCTCGGGGAGCGCGGCGCACGCGATCTTCACCAGGGCGCGGTCCTTGCGACGGCTGGCGGCGTGGATGGCGTGGACCACCAGCTCCTTGCCGGTGCCGGTCTCGCCCTGGACCAAGATGGTGGCGTCGGTCGGCGCCACCTGCTCGGCCTGCGCGAGGACGCCGCGCATCTCCGCGCTGTCGCCCACGATACCGGTGACGTCGTGCGCCAGCTGCACCTCCTCGCGGAGGTACAGGTTCTCCGCGGCCAGGCGCTGCTCCAGCCGCCGTACCTCCTCCCAGGCACGCGCGTTCTCGAGGGCGACGGCGGTCTGCGCCGCCAGGGTCTCGAGCACGCGCTCGTCCTCGCGCGTGTGGCGGCGTCCGTCGGCGCGCTGGCCGAGGAGCAGGCCGCCGACGTGGCTGGCCGTGGGGGGCAGCGGCACGGCGAGGTGCACGCCGAGCTCACGGGCCCGCTCGACTGCCCCGCGCGCGGCGGGTACGCCCAGCTGCGCCGTGCCGGCGAACCGCGCGCACGCGCCGCGGCCGAGGATCGTCGCCAGCGGATCGCCCGGTGGGAGGACGAGCGGCGCGGCGCCCGGCGGTGCGCCCACCTCCTCCACCGGCCCTTCGCGCGGACCGGAGACGAGCCGCATGGACGAGGCGGCGAACCCCGAAGCCACCGCCTCCCGCAGCAGGCGGGCGAGATCGCCGACGTCGCGCAACCGGGCGAGCTCGCCGCTCGCGGCGTGGATGAGGTCGCGCGCCTCGCGCTGTCCGGGGAAGAGCGTGCGCTCGACCATGCGCTCCACGGCGCGACGGACGGGGGCGATGCTGAGCACGACGGTCGCGAGCACCGCCGCCGCCAGTCCGGCGACGGCCCAGGCGGTGGTGGCGTCGACGATGCTGCGGAGCCCCAGGTAGAGCGCGAGGTACACCCCGACCGCACCCGTCGCGAGGATCCCCGCCGTCAGGCCGCGGCGGACCACGCCGCCCAGATCGAAGAGGTTCAGCTCGAGCATCGCATAGGCCAGCAGGCCGCCGCAGATCCACAGCGGCACCAGGTAGACGGCAATCGGCAAGCTCACGGTCACCCAGTGGAACGTCGTCGCGACCAGCAGCGCGCCGGAGGCGGCGAGCGCGATGAAGCTTGCAAGCACGACGCGTGCCTGACGGCGTCGCAGCCCGTCCTTCTCCTGGAACGCGGCCAGCGCGTAGTTGGCGATGAAGAAGCTGAGCGCCGCGTTGGCGAAGCAGGCGAGGAGCGGGATCGCGATGCGCGCCCGTATTGCGAGCAGGACGGCTTGCGCGGCGGCGCTGCCGTAGATCACCGCGAGCGTGGGCCACGGATGCGTCGTGAGCGGCGCGCGGGCCTGGGGCATGAGCAGCGCCAGGTGCAGCAGGCAGCCGATCGCCAGCCCCGCGAAGACGAAGCCCCAGCGCGGGAGATGGTGCACGACGTACGCGTCCGAGGCGAGGAACCCGAAGTTCACCGCGATGCCGAGGTTGACGAGGAAGAAGAGGCGCGTGGTGATGAGGTCCGGACGTGCGAGCACCGGGAGCAGGCCGAGGGTGAGCCCCAGCGCCAGCCCTCCCGCCAGTGGCGGGAGGAACAGCTCGCTCCAGTCGGCCGCGGTGAAGGTGGTCGTGGGGACGACGACGTCCAGGCTCGCGTCGTTGCCCCGCCGCACGGTGTAGCGCAGAGGAACGTCCGGACCGACCCGGTCGACCACGGCGCGCACGCCGGCGGCGCCATCGACCGGCGCACCGTCGACGGCGACGATCCGGTCGTCGAACGCGAGCCCGCGGCCTTCCGCGCCGATGCGAAGCGGTGAGAGGGCGAGCGGGGCGACCGAGCCGTCGGGCAGCATGCCGAAGCCGGCCCAGGGACGACCGATGAAGTTGATCGCGTCCGCCGTCACGATGCCCGCGATGACGACCGCGAGCAGCGTCAACCCGCAGGCTCCTGCCCGGACGACCATCGCGCTGTGCCAGGCGGCCACGGCCGCCCTCTAGCGCCGCTCCGGATCGCCGGCAACCCTCCGCTCGCCCGCAGCAACACGACGCGTCCGCGGCAACATCGTGTTGCCGGATCCCGAGCCAGGTCGCGCGTGCAAGTCGCCGTCAGTGCTCGGATCGACGCAGGGCACGCGGCTTGCGCTCTCCTTCGCGCACCGACCGGGAGACCCGGCCGGAATTGGAAGGAGAGAACGACGATGAAACCGAAAATGCGAGTGCCGAGCCGGACCCTCCTGCTCGGTCTGGTGGCCGCGATGGCCTGGACCCAGCCGGCCGCAGCGGTACGCAACGTTGGCGCCACCCCGATGACGTCGAGCCCGGCGAGCACCGACGTCCTGAGCGGGGGATATGACCACCTCTCGAACGGCTACAGCTGCTCGTGCGAGCAGACCTACCGGAATGGCGCCGACATGTCCGTCTCGACGTGCGACGACACCCAGTCCCGGTGTGCCGACCTCGACGTGGTGCAGGGCTGCGAGGACGACCCGGACGGTCCCGACTGCAACTACCTCGTGCGCTGCGAGTGCGACTGCACTGCACTCGCCCAGACCACCGAATTCGAGCACGGCCCGTTCGACGACGTCGTGCTGACGGGCATCCCCGACCTCTGGCAGTTCGACTACATGTGCGGAAGCAACGCCGTCAGCGCCAACGCCGTCGGCTGCGGCCCGGTGTCGGCGGCGATGGTGATGTACTGGTGGGCGCAGCGTGGCTACGGCCACCTGGTCGACGACTACCTCGTCGGTGGCGGCTCCGGGCCCGCGGAGCAGGAGCACGACTGGCAGGCGCTGGTCCGCGAGCTGCGCGCGCACTACCTGAACGGCGGCATCTGCGTGCCCTTCGGCGGCGGACAGTACGCCACGCTCATGGGCAAGATGACGACCGGCATCGAGGAGTACATCGAGGACGCCGGCTACCACGCCGTCGTCAACCACTGGAAGGTCTGTGACGACTGCAACGCCGGCGCCGACGACGAGATCACCGGCGGTGCGGCGCTCGACCTGATCAAGGACGAGCTCGATGCCGGGCGTCCGGTGATCATGGGATTCAACGCCGGCCAGGCGTTCGACGGCTCCATCCCCGTGTGGAACGGCAGCGTGATGGAGACCGTCTACATCGGCGAGCTGTCCAACGGTGCGCCGGTGACCGGTACGATCGATCACTACGCGGTCATCACCGGCTACCGCCGCCTCGGCGGCCTCGACGTCCTCACCATGAACCTCGGTTGGCAGGACGACACCACCGACGTGAATCTCAAGTGGACCCCGGCCGGCAAGTGGCTGCACCTCTACACGGTCAACATCACCAGCGCACCCGACGCCGACGAGTGGTGCTCGATCGACCGCGGAGTGGACGAGAACTTCAGTCCGCCGGAGGCCGACGCGTTCTCGTCTCCGTACATCGAGATCTCGCACGTCGAGAGCTCGACGCCGTCGAGCACTCTCCAGCTCACACCGCTGGCGGGCACGAGCTGCGGCATCGCCCGCGAGGGCCAGACCGTGAGCTACTACGACACGACGCACGAGGAGGAGCGGTGCGTGACGGGCGGGATGCTCCCCAACGAGATGGATCTCCCCGACATGTACCAGAACACCGATGACGGCTCGGACCGTGGCACCGACATCGACTACGGTCCGCCCATCGTCGATCGGCAGGATCCGCTTCCGTGAGGCCGCGACGCCGGCGGCTTCCCCGACCCGGGGGCCGCCGGCGTCACCGGTCCCGCGGGCGGCCGTA
>CAVQLX010000006.1:0-324763 GCA_963713495.1 uncultured delta proteobacterium
CAACCTCCGCGCCCGGATCGTCTCGTAGATTCAATCGAATCGAGACGGGGGTACCTTCCCAATATATCTCGTCACCCTTTGGCGCATGGCAGGCGTGATGGCTTCTTCCCGAGCCGCTCCGCTTCTCGAATCGCTCGCGGCCCCTCTCTGCCGTCGTCGTCCAGCCACGCCGGGAAGAACGAGCCCAGGACGTTCACGGACGGCGAGGGGGCGCCGGGGACTTCGGTTCCCGCTTCTGAGAAAGCCAGCGGGGTTCTTCTTCTCGGGCTTGAGAGACGACCCTGGAACGCAAGGCTCGCCGAACAGCTCGACGCGGGTGGACTACCGGGGCATGGGGAGGGACCGCGCGAGCTCGGACCTCGGGGCAAGGGGAAGGCGAGCGTCCGATATCGAGGTGCTCGGCCAACTCCCAGGCTTGTCCTGACTATCGGCCCACACCTCCGGCCGTAGCGGTCGAGCCGCGATTCGAAGTGGATCACCCCGTGGATTCTGATCGCGTGCGCGGGCAGCGCGCCCATGACCGCACCTGCTCATAGCCGTCGATTCGTCACTATTACCGAAATGCCGACATGGATGCCCGCGAAGCGGTGGAGCCTCACTGTCTCGCGAATACACCTACGTCCCTGATCCATCTTGATCCGCAGCTCGTATCGCGCCACTCGTCCGGCGCCGCGGCACGGCAGTTGCTGGCACACCACGCGGAGGGCACCGGCCGTGCCTGCGAGGAGGTTTCGCATGATGACCCGGATCTTCCTGGGAGCCGCGGCTCTTCTCTTCGTCGCCGGTGTGACCGCGGCGGGTGCGGCCGATGGGGCAGGGATGTTCGTCCTCGCTGCCTCCGGGCACGCGGCCAAGAAGGCGTGCAGCCTGCACAGCTGCAAGGCGGCGATGAAGGCGAAGTGCGTCGGGCTGCATCACAAGGCGAAGCGGCGTTGCAGGAAAGATCTACGCAACGCCTGCCAGGCAGGAGCATGCAGCTGCACGGGCGGAGCACTCTCCACCTGCGCCGTGCCCCCCACGACCACGACCACCACCACCACCGCCACGATCCTCGTCACGTCTTCTTCGACGACGACTCCGGTCCCGACGACGACTCCGGTCCCGACGACGATTCCGGTCCCGACGACGACACTCCCCGTTCCGGTCGTCTCGAACCCGGGCGCCGGGCTCCAGTCCCGGATCACCAGCGCGGCGGTGAGCGCAACCGGAACGGTCACGGTCACGTTCACCCTCACCGACGACGACGGGGTGCCGGTCATCCCCGTGACCGCGTCGACCTCCGACCCCAACAAGGCACGGGTGCGGTTCACGATCGCGCGGCTCGATCTCGATGCCGAGACGGACAACGGCTTCACGACGACGTTCACGCGCTACGCGAACTACATCACGACCCCCGTGAACAACCCGATCACGGGCATGTCCGCCGACCAGCCCGGCTTCGACAGCGGCGGCACGCTTGGCACGACGGACCCGCTGACGGGGACCTACGCCTACACCTTCAAGGCCACGCTGCCCGCCGGTTTCCCGGCCGGTCTGACCCACACCGTGGGGGCACAGATCTCGCGGACGTTCGGCGGGGAGAGCCTCGTTGCCAATCCGGTCTTCGACTTCGTGCCCGCCGGCGGCCCGGTGACGACGGTCCGCGAGGTCACGACGACGGCCCAGTGCAACGGCTGCCACGATCCGCTGGAGGCACACGGTGGCAACCGACGCGAGGTCCACCTCTGCCAGCTCTGCCACACCCAGCAGGGGATCGATGCCGACGGGAACTCGATCGAGTTCCAGAACATGATCCACCGCATCCATCGCGGCAAGGACCTGCCGAGCGTCGTCAACGGCGCGGTCGGCGCGAAGTACGCGGACTTCGCAGAGAAGGTGAAGGCGTGCGCCGGCGGTCCGCTCGCCTCCGTCGTCTGCACGACGGACGCGGATTGCGCCGGCGGCACTTGCACCGGCTCGACGACCACCGGGGTGGGATTTCCGCAGGATCTGCGGACGTGCACCCTGTGCCATGCCGAGGGAGCGACGGCCGCCGACTACCTGCACAAGCCGTCCCCGTCCGCGTGCACCGGCTGCCACGACGACGTGAACCCGAGCACAGTGGCGACGCAGGCCGGGCCGCCCGGGACCAACCACGGGCCCGGAACGCTGATCGGGCCCAAGCCCGACGCGATCTGCGTCCTCTGCCACGCCGCGACCGGCAACGAGTTCGACATCACGGTGCCGGGCGCACACACGGTCCCCCAACGCTCGCAGGAGCTCGCCGGGCTGAAGGGTCAGATCCTGAGCGCGTCGGGCACGCCCGGCAACCCCGTGAGCATCGCGTTCCGCATCACCGACGGTGCGGGCACGGCGCTCACCAGTCTCGCCGGGATGAACCGCGTGGGGTTCGCCATGAGCGGGCCGACGACGGACTTCGGCGGCAGTTCCACGCCCTTCATCGCGCCCACCGCGGTCGGTGGAGGGTCATCCGGCACGCTGAGCGGGCCCGATGCCGACGGCGTGTTCACCTACGTCACGTCCGCCGCGAACGCGCTCCCCGCCGATGCGAGCGGGAGCTGGCGCGTGGGCCTCGAAGCACGGCGCATGGTTACCGTGGGTACGGGGAGCGCCGTCGGCCCCTCGAACGTCCAGGAGGCGCTCCAGAATCCCGTGCTCGACTTCAGCGTCGACGGATCGCCCGTCGTCCCGCGCCGGCACGTGGTCGACATCGGGAAGTGCGGCGGCTGCCACGGCACGTTCTCCCAGGGCTTCAGCATCCACGGCAACCTGCGGAACCAGACCGAATACTGCGTGGTGTGCCACAACCCGAGCGTCAGCGACTTCTCCTCGCGGGTCAAGGTGGCCGGCGCCGACCCGAACGACGAGACGATCGACTTCAAGCATTTCATCCACAAGCTGCACACCGGCGCGAGTCTCGAGAACCCGCCCTACCTGATCTACGGCTTCGGCAACGCCCCCAACGATTTCAGCCACCTCCTCTACCCCGGCGACCGGCGTGATTGTGCGCGGTGCCATGTGACGTCTCCGGAGGCCACGAACCTCCTCCCACTCCCGGACGGCGTCCTGCCGACCCGGCAAACCATGATCTCGGGCGGCGTCGAGACCCTCGTGGCAACGATCCCACCCATCCAGGACGCGTGCCTCTCCTGCCACGATGCCGACGATGCGGCCGCCCACGCGCACACGAACACGACCGGCGCAGGCGAGGAGGCGTGCGGGGTGTGTCATGGGGAGGGCGCCGCCTTCGCGGTCTCGGCGGTGCACGCGATGGGCACGCCGTAACGCCGCGGCGCCGCTGACGAACGGTGAGCCATGCACGAGTACGGGCGGTCGAGGCATTGCTCGGGCGGGTCGAGACCGAGGCCCACGCGCGGAATGCGTGCACGCGCGCCTGCTGGAGCGCAACGACCACGGCCACGGCGCGGCGCACAACCGGGAGCATTTCCGCCGGCACGGTCTCGTTGTCGCCCTGAAGCCTTGAAACGTGGCGGCGCAGGAACATGACATCTCGTCAGCTTGCACCCGGCAAGGGTGATGGAGTAGGGCAGCTTGGATGCGGAGGCAGGGCGGCTGGGAGCCCGGTGGCGTATGACCGCTGCACCTGCGGGGAACCTCTTCGCCTCGCCACCCGTCGGGCCCGCGGTCGACTGGCTCCGCGTGCTTCCCATTCTGGTGGCGCTGCCGGCGGTGGTGATCCTCCTCTGGGGTCTCGTGCGTGGTCACCTGCCACCCCCGGCGGCCGTCGCGGCACTGGTGCTTCCCGCAGCCGCCTACGGCCTAGGCATGCTCATGGTGATGGAGAAATCGAAGGACCTCCATTTCTGCGGCTCGTGTCACGTGATGGCTCCGGTGGTCGACAGCCTGCATGCCACCGATGGAACCTCCCTTGCTGCGATCCACTACACCCGCGGGTTGGTGCCCACCGCCGATGCCTGCTACACGTGCCACAGTGGCTACGGCATCTGGGGGACGTTCGACGCCAAGACGGCCGGCACCATGCACATGCTGCGCACGCTGACCGGACGCTACACCCTACCGATCCAGCTGAACGGCACGTTCGACATCAACTCGTGTCTCGGCTGTCACGCGGGCGCGGCAAGCTTCCGCGCCGTCACGGCGCATCAGGACCCCGATCTTCAGGCGGCGCTCCTGAATCGCACCATGTCCTGCACCGGGGCGTGCCACCCGGCGGCGCATCCGGAGGAGGCGCTCACGGGTGGCGGGGCGGCGTCATGAGGCGGGTCGCCTGCGTCCTCGCGCTGATCGCCCTGGCCGTCCTCATCGTGGCCTCGGTGCATCTCGATGGTGCCACCGCCACCTTGTTCTCCTTCGTCGGCATTCCGTCGCTCGTTGCCGCGATGGGGCTCTACGTGCTCCAGCGCTGGCGAGCCGGCGCCTTCCACTCGAACGGGACACTCCCGTCCCTCGAGCAGCTGAAGCGAAAGGAGTCTCCGATGCGCTACGCGGGTCCACTCATGGCTGCCCTCTTCCTCTCCGTCGCCAGCATCGCGTTCGCCGCCGACGGCGCGGGCGTCTTCAAGCAGCACTGCGCCAGCTGCCACGGCGCGACGGGCCAGGCCGACACGCCGGCCAGCAAGGCGCTCAAGGTGCCCGCGCTCGCCGGCGACGCGAAGGTGGCCGGGATGTCCGACGCCGACGTCAGCGCCAGGATCAAGGGGAATCCCAAGCACGCGGGGATGCTGAAGACGCTGACCGACGACGACCTCGCGGCGGTGGCCACCTACGTGAAGGGGCTGGCAGCCGGCAAGTAGGTCGATCGTGCCCAGCGCCTCGCAGACCTCGCGCGCCGTCGCCCTCTTGCTGGCCGTGGCTTCGGTGCACGTCGCCGCAGCCACGATGGTGCCCGGCGGCGGCAGCCGGCGCATCGACTGCATGATGCAGATGTCGGCCGAGGGCGTGGGCTTCCCCACCGGCAAGACGCCGAAGGGCGTCTCCTGTGCGGACGGCGACGTCTGCGACCTCGACGGACAGCGGAACGGCTCCTGCCTGTTCCAGATAAGCCTCTGCCTGAACCAGCCGACGCGGGCCTGCCGGCCGCGTCCGGTGAAGCGGGCCACGGTGAAGGCGAAGACGAAGTCGGGCATCGACGTCGCCCCGCTGCAGGCAGCGCTCGCCGCCGTCCCGATGCCGACCAGCGACACGGTGTGCTCGGCGGCGGCCCTGATCTCGGTCCCGGCGAGGGGGCCGGGCGGTCATGGCAGGGTGCGGTCGAGAAAGGTCGCGCTGAAAGCGTCCGCCAAGGGGGGCGGTCACAAAGACTCGGACACCTACAGGCTGACCTGCGTGCCGACGACGGTCGGCGGCGGCCCGACGCAGACGACGACGCCCGTCAATACCACGACCACGACCACGACGCCCGTCACGCCACCGCCCCCGACGCCCGGCGCCGGTCTGACGTCGGAGATCACGGCCGCGACGGTGAGCGCGCAAGGCGTCGTCACGATCACCTTCACCTTGACCGACGGCGCGGGAACCGCGCTGATCCCTTCCACCGCCTCGACCGACGACCCGAGACAGGCGCGCGTCCGGTTCACCATCGCGCATCTCGACGTCGAAACCGCGAGCACCGAGGGCGTCACCACCACCTTCACGCGCTACCGCAACTACATCGTGCCGAACCCCGGGCAGCCGGGATACGACAGCGGCGGCTCGCTCGGCGTGCTGGACCCCGCGCGGGGCATCTACACGTACACCTTCGCCACCGTGCTGCCCCCCGGGTTCCCCGCGACGGTCACGCACACCGTCGGGGGCCAGGTCGACCGCAGCGTCGGAGACCAGACGCTGCGTGCGAACCCGCTGTTCGACTTCGTGCCGGCCGGGGGAGCCGTCACGACCGTCCGCCAGGTCGCCACCACGGCGGAATGCAACGGCTGCCACCAGCCGCTGGCCGAGCACGGCGGCGGCCGGCGAGAGGTCGGCCTGTGCCAGCTCTGCCACACCGATCAGGGCTTCGACGAGACCGGGAACTCGATCGAGCTGCAGCAGATGATCCACCGCATCCATCACGGGAAGGAGCTGCCGAGCTTCGCCGATGGAGCGCTCGGTGCGACCTACGAGGTCGGGGGGACCGTCTTCGCCGAGAAGGTGAGCGCCTGTGCCGGCGGCGCGCTTGCCAGCGTGCCGTGCAGCAGCGACGGCGACTGCCCGAACGGCACCTGCACGGGGACGACCGTCACCGGGGTCGGCTTTCCGCAGGACATCCGGAGCTGCGGCGTGTGTCACAGCCAGGGTGCCACCGCCGGTGACTACCTCACGAAGGCCTCGACGTCAGCCTGCACCGGATGTCACGACGACGTGAATCCGAGCGAGGTGGCCACGGGGGCCGGCAAGCTCCGGGTGCGAACCACCTGGCCGGCGCGCAGCCCGAGGCCTTCTGCGGCACGCTCTGCCACGTCGCGAGCGGAGCCGAGTTCGACATCTCGGTGGCGGGCGCGCACACCGTGCCGCAGCGTTCGGCGCAGCTCGCTGGACTGGTGGGCGAGCTGCTGTCCGCGAGCGGCAGCCCCGGCGGCAGCGTCACCGTCACGTTCCGGCTGAAGAACGGGGACGGCACGCCGCTCACGACCGTCACAGGATTGAGCACCCTCGCGCTCGCGATCAGCGGGCCGTCGAGCGACTTCGGCGGCCTGACGCCGCCGGTGACCACGCCCTCCATGCTCAGCACCAGCGGGGGAACGCTGACGGGCCCGGTCGGCGGGGTCTTCACCTTCACCACGACGGTCCCCAACGGCATCCCGGCCGGAGGCACGGGCACCTGGCGCGTCGGCATGGAAGCGCGACGCAACGTCACGATCAACGGGGTCTCCGGTACCGTACAGGAAGCAATGCAGAACGTGGTGCTCGACTTCAGCGTCGACGGATCCGCCGTCGTTCCCCGCCGCGCGGTGGTGGACCAGGCGAAGTGCGCCTCGTGCCACGGCGTCTTCTCCCAGGGCTTCAGCATCCACGGCAACCTGCGGAACCGTGTCGAGTACTGCGTGCTGTGCCACAACCCGAGCAATTCCGACTTCGCGCGGCGGGTCGGCGTCACCGGCGCCGACGCCAACACGCAGCCGATCGGCCTCAAGCACATGCTGCACAAGATCCACACCGGTGAGAACCTGACGCAGCAGCCCTACGTGATCTACGGCTTCAACGGCTCGGTGAACGACTTCGGCGACGTCCTCTTCCCCGGCAACCGCGCCGACTGCGAGGGGTGCCACCTGCCGGAGACCTTCCTGCTTCCCTTGCCGCCGGGGGTGCGGCCGACACGTCTCTCCGAGATCATGGCGGGTGTAGACACGCCGGTGGGATCGATTCCGCCGATCCAGGATGCCTGCCTCGCCTGCCACGACGATGCGGCCACCGCGGCACATGCCGCGACGAACACCGGGCCCGGGGGAGCCGAAGCGTGTCCCGTCTGCCACGGTGAGACCGGGATCGAGCCCGTGTCGGTGGTCCACGCGAACGCGTTGCTCTGAACCGTTGGAGATCGCGTGCTGGTCCAGGAATGTAAACGCCGGGCCGGATGGGCCAGCCTGATCGTCCTGCTCGCGGGGATGAGCGCGGGCGGGAGTCGTACCGCCGAGGCTCAGACCGCACCACCGCCCGACGCCGGTGTCTGCGGGAGCTGCCACTACGACGAGGCGCTGGCCTTCACGTTCCCCGCCGGACACGCGGCCGCGCTCGACTGCATCGCCTGCCATGGCGATCGCCGGCCGAACCGCGTCGGACGCCGCCACAAGACGATCGAGAACTGCGGCACCTGTCACCAAAACGTCCACGGGCATCCCGCCAAGGTGGCCAATCGGCAAGGCCGTCGGCAGACAGAAACCTGTCTCAACTGCCACGATCCGCACGGCACCGCGAACCTCCATCTGGTGCGCGATCTGGTGCACTGGCGGCAGCGCCTCTACCCGGTGAGCTTCACGGTCGAGGCCGGCCTGGCGCCGGGCGGTCTGGCGAGCCCGAGCGACCCCGGCAGCGGCATGTGTGAGGTCTGCCACCGGACGACCGACTTCTATCCCGCGAGCGGCCACGGTGACTCCCACTTCAGCGCGGACTGCACGCTGTGCCACGATCACACGGCGGCGTTCGCGCCCGTCGCGACCGAGAGCAACTGCGTGCTCTGCCATCAGGACGAGACGACGAGGCACGCGATGCCGAGCGGACACGCGGACAAGACGTGCGACACGTGTCACGCGGAGGTGAGCCCCACCCCGGGACCGGGCCATCGTGCGGTCGAAGCGTGCCAGACCTGTCATGCGGAACCACAGACCCACGCGCCCGGCGGTATGGCGCTGCCCTGCACGCAGTGTCACGACCCGCACGGCTCGCGGAACATCAACCTCGTGCGCGAGACCATCACGACGCCGAGCGGCGCGAACCGGCCCATCGAATTCAACAACCTCCTGGGCCTCGCCGACGGCAGCTTCGCCAGTGCTTCGGCGCCCGGCACCGGCGTGTGCGAGATCTGCCACACCACGACGCGCCACTATCGTGCGGACGGCACCGGGCAGCCGCACTTCACGTTCTCGTGCCTCGGCTGTCACCGGCACAACGACGGATTCATGCCGTGAGGCGAGCGTGGCTTCCCGTGCTGGCCGTGGCGGTGGCGGTGGCGTGCGGGCTGCCCGACCTCGAGCCACGGCAGCCGGCGCCGCTTCCCGGCCCGCCACCCGATCCTGCGACGTTCGCCGGGCCCGAGGCGTGCGCCGCCTGCCATCCCGACTGGGGCGAGAGCTACGCCAAATCCGCGCACGCTCGGAAGCTCGACGATCCGGCGCGCCCACCCGACCAGCGAGCCTGCGAGGCTTGCCACGGCGCGGGACAGGCCCACATCGACGGCGGCGGCGGCAAAGCAGGAAACCTCCAGACCTTCGCCGCGTCCGAGCCGGCGCCCCAGCGCTCGGCGCCGTGTCTCCGCTGCCACGCCAACGAATCGGCCCTGCACGGGTTCACCAGCGGCGAGCACGCGCGCGCCGACGTGGCCTGTACCGACTGTCACGATCCGCACGGGGGCATCGGACGCTTCATGGTGAAGACGGGCGAGCCGCTTCCGCAGCCGATGCGCGGCGCCACCTGGCGCGCCCAGGAGACGACGGTGGCGCTCTGCTACAGCTGCCATCAGACCGTGCGCTCGGCGTTCGCGCTCCCCGAGCATCACAAGGTGCCCGAGGGCGTGGTGTCGTGCGTCGACTGCCACCAACCGCATGGGACGTCCGAGCACTCGCTGCTACGCGACCGCGAGCAGGACACGTGCTTCCGCTGCCACGGTGAGGTGGAGGGTCCGTTCATCTTCGAGCACATCGGGCTCACCCTGGAAGGTTGCCAGGCCTGCCACGAGCCCCACGGGAGCGCGAACCGTCATCTGCTGCGCTACCAGCAGGTCGCGCAGCTCTGCTATCAATGCCATGCGGCGACCCCGGCGAGTCACGTGCAGCCGAGCTTCCGCGACTGCACCCGCTGCCACACCGCCATCCACGGCTCGAACACGCAAGCGTTCTTCCTGGAGCCGTGATGCGTCGACGCGGGACCCGTCTATTCGTCCTGCTCGTCGTGCTGGGAGTCACCCGTGCGCTGGCGGAGGACGCGCCCTCCGGCGGCGAGCCGGCCGCGAACGCACCCGCTGCCGAGGCGTCCGCCGCGACCGCACCGGCCGCGTCGTCGCTTCCCTACCATCTGACCGGGGGCCTTTCCGCGGGCTACCGGCTGGTCGACGTCAACGGCTCGAGGGACAAGTACGACGAGGACTACAACCTGCAGCCGGGTGGCCGGGTGTTTCTGTTCACGCTGGATGGAGAGGCCCGCGACCCCGACAAGCCGCCGCTGCCGCTCGACCGGTTCCACCTCGAGGTGGACACGCCCGGCGACGAGCCCGCGTCCCGTTTCGCGCTCACCGCCGAGGACCGGGCGTTGTGGTCGCTTCGGGCCGACTTCATCCGCTCGAAGGACTTCTACGACGTCCCGAGTCTCTTCGCCGAGCCGGTGGCCGGTGACATCCGCCTGAACGATCTGCACGCCTTCGATCTGACCCGCACCAACGGCCTCGCCGAGCTCCGCGTGCATCCACAAGGCCTGCCCACCATCATCCTCGGCTACCGGCTCTACGAGCTCGAGGGTGACGGTGGGTCGACCTCGACCGTCCTCGTGCCCGGCGGCGGAAACTTCGTCGTGCTGGCGCCGCAGCGCGAGGTGACGAACGTCGGCAGCCTCGGGACGGAGTTCACGGCACTCGGCACGGGCGTCTTCGTGGAGCAGCAGTTCCGCCGCGTGAGCCGCACGTACGGCCTGCACGGTCCGACCGAGTCCGTCGACCCGGGAGACGGCTTCACGCTCGCGAGCTGGCAGAGCGTCGAGAGCAACCACATCAACATCCCCATCACGCGCGTGCGGGTGCGCCGCTCGATCGGTGATCGCGTCGAGCTGACCGGCGGATACGTCTTCGCCCACGCCAGCCTCGTCGACGACCGTACCCGCTTCCGCGACGGCACCAGCACGATCCCAGCCGACACCGGGCCCTCCACCCGCATCGACCACGGCAACGCGTCGCTCGCCACGCAGCTGGTCGACCTCGGCGCGAGCGTGCGACTGACCAGGATCGCCACGCTCCACCTGGACTACCGCTACGACGAGCGGACCCAGCACGGCGATCTCGACGCGCTCCTCACACCCGGCCAGCCGCTGCAGACAGCGACGAGCGACCACGTGAGCTGGAACCGGGTCATCTCGGACGTGGAGGTGCGGCCGCTGAAGGAGCTCGCGCTCCGCGCCGGCGTCCAGTACGCACATCGCGACGCGGCGTTCTCGACCGCGAACCAGTCCATGACGACCGACGTGGTCGGCGCCGTCGCCGAGGGGCAGTGGAAGCCGGTGCGCTGGCTCGATCTCTTCTTCCGCTACGACAACGTCCAGATCGACGATCCGTGGACCATTCCGGGCAACTCGCGGAACGGGCCCACCGTGCCGTCACGCGAGATCGCCTACACCTTCCAGAACCGTGGCAGGGGAGGGTTCCGGGTCCGGCCGCGCGACTGGCTGCAGCTCTCGTACGATTTCAGCGCCGACAGCTTCGAGAATCCCGACTTCCACGGGCGCGTCCGGCGCGTCGCCAACACCGCCGCGGTCAGCCTGACCCCGATCGCCGGCCTCACCGCCGTCGCCGGCTACTCACACCTCAACATCGACACCAGCAACCTGATCCTGATCGCGCCGCGCTACCTGTCGACGCCGTCGCTGCAGAACGGCGACGAGGACGTGGTCACCACCACCCTCACCTACGACTTCAAGCTCGCCGGATACTCGTGGTCGACGGGGTGGAACCTGGCCTATTTCCGATCGGACAACCAGCTCGTGCCGAGCTTCGAGCCGGGGCTGCCGTCGCAGGGACGCTACGATCTGAGCCGGATCGACGCCGGCGCGTTCCTCGCCTGGCACCATCCCTTCCTCGAGCCCGGGATCGAGGTGCGGCGGATCACGTACTCGCAGCAGCCGCTGACGAAGAACGACTACGACGCGACCATCGTGGTGTTCCGCTTGACGCGTCACTTCGACCTCTGACCGGCTGACGCGCAGAAGCCATCGGATTGGTTGCTACGCAAGCGCTTGCGCGAGGTCGTAGAGCGACGCGGCCAGGCGCTTGAGGCCCCGGTCGTGGGCGATGAGGTCGAGGTGCAGCGAGGACCAGTCCGAGAGCAGGAGGGCCTCGTCGCCCTGACCGTCGTACGTCTTGAGGTAGCCGCTGCAGGACACGCAGTAGTCGATGCGCAGCCCGGCCTCTCCCTCGACGGCCACGGCCGCCAGCCGTTGAGAATCCACTTCGCAGAACGGGCATCCGGTTCGTCTGTACTGCCACCGTGTGCCGCAGCGACCACACGAGAGAAGGCGCCTGCGCCCCGGATCCGCTCCGACCAGTTGCGCCATGGCGGGAGCGGAACCGCAGGTCGGACAGTAGTGGCGAAGCCAGCGCTCGTCGTCCCTCCAACGGCCGAACGCGTCCACGACCGGCGACAGATATCGCGCTAGCACGGTCCACCCGAGGTGTCGCAGCAAGCCGGGGGACGCCGGCGCGAACGAATCGTCGCCCAGCAGCCAGGCGACGACGCGGCGCGCGGCATCGTCTTCGCGGCGCAAGCCCGCGGCCAGGGCCGAGGCGTCCGCCGCCAGGTTGCCGTCGAGACGCTGCGAGGCCAGCGTCTCGACGAGAGCCACGATCCATCTCCCCGCGGGTTCGAGGTCCGGTGCGGCATTGGGGCTCTGCAGGAGTGGCAGGCCCTCTCGGAACTCGGCGGCATAGTCGTCCCAGTCCGGAATGGCCGGGCTGCCTGTGTCGGCATCGGCCGCCGCGCGATCGACCTGTGCGCAGAACTGCGCGACCGGCCGGAGGTAGGCATGCGCCTCGAGCCAGCCCTCCCGGGTCATGGGCTCAGTGTCCCTCGCGCGGTTCCGCCTTGGCCAGGATCGGCATGAGTCGCGCGCCGAGGCCGAAGAGGAAGATGGTCGCGGCGATCAGGCCGACCGAGACGCCCCACTCGAAGACCGACGGCGCATAGGCCTGCGGTGCGACCCAGGGCATGCGGCCCCTGAACGTCATCGCGAACAGGACCACGTTGATGCGGTTGTACACGACGCCGAGGACCGCGAGCAGGGCGCCCGCGAAGAGTACCTCGCGACGGTTTCGAGACGACGTGCGGGCCAGAAGGATGAGCGGAAGGACGCCCCCGATCAGGATCTCGGCGGCGAAGGCGAGACCGAACCTTCCCGAGAAGGCTGCCGCGAGCTGGCCTCGAAGCGCCATGTCTCCCAGGCGGAAGACGAGATAGACCAGGAGCGACCAGAACGTGATCTGCCCCACCGAGGCGAGCGGCTTCATGTGAAGGGGGCGGTGCCACCCCTTCGCGATCCACATGTCGATCAGGATGACGAGGGCGGATCCGGCCACGATCGAGGACAGGAAGAAGGAGACGGGCATCACCGGCGACCACCACTGCGGGGCGAGCATGTTCGGCATCAGCAGATAGAGCGAGCCGAGCGAGCTCTGGTGCATGCTGGACAGGGTCACCGCGGCGATGGCCAGCAGGATCGGCTCGAACGCCTTCCCCTCCCGGTGGCGAAACACCCAGGCCAGCGTGCCGAAGACCACGGCCGTCCCGACCGCGTAGACCGGGTTGCGCGAGAGCATGTAGACGAACAGCGTCACGGCGAACGCCACGTAGGCGCCAGACCACCTCTGCCAGAGTGCGAGCGCTCTGTTGAAGCCCCAGCGCTCCAGGGCGACCGGCAGGAACTCGAGGAGCAGGATCGTGACGTAGAGGCCGACGCACCACGAGACTTCGAACATGGCCGAGTGCTCCGGCGACTGCAGGCCCAGCTGATAGAAGTGCCAGGGGAGACCCAGATCCGCCACCAGGGTCACCGTCACGAACGAGTAACTCAAGAGACCCATCAGCACGGCTGTTCGACCGAGCGAATAGAGGTCCTTTCGCTGAAAGACGTAGATGGTCCCGGCCATCGCGAACGCTCCCGCGGCGACAGCGATCCAGATCAGGTCGAAGACGATCCACAAGCCCCAGGGATAGGTGTCGGACAGGTGCGTGCTGCCGCCAAGGCCAAGGACGAAACGCGCCACCATCGACACGCCGCAGAACGCCATCAGGAGCAGGAGCATCCAGTTGAACGGGGTCAGCAGCTTCTCGCGGAGGGGCTCGAACTCGACGTGGTGACCGTGGTCCGCGGAGTGAGAGGGCCCGGCAGTCGCGACCGCGGCAACGCGCTTGCGGAAGAAGGCATAGGCGGCGCCGAGCGCGGCGCCGATCATCATGACGGCGGGAGGCACGGCCCCGAGCGCAGTCGCGGTGAACCGCGGAAACGGCTTCTCCCCGAACGTCGGGAACCCGAGCTTCTCGAAAGGCACCGACGAGAGGTACAGCACGCTCGTGCCGCCAAGCTCCTTCTCCCCGTAGATGTGGTCGACGTACTTTTCCGGGCGATCGCCCATGCGCTTGTGGGCGAGCGCGAGCATCTCGTCGCGTGTTCCGTAGCGTAGGGCGTCCGCGGGGCACGCCTTGACACACGCCGGGGTCGCGATCGTGTCGAGGAATCGTTTGGTCTCGTCCTGGGGCGCCGGCGACCCGTTGAATGCGATCGGGACCGGCTGAGAGGTGCGGTCCGCGCAATGGGTGCACTTGTTGATCTTCGGGGCGAGCTTGTCCCACTCCGCGGTCGGCACGTCCCACGGACAGGCGAGCATGCAGTACCGGCAGCCGATGCACTTGTAGACGTCGTAGGACACCGGCCCGTCCGGCTGCCGGTACAGCGCCGTCGTCGGACAGGCCGAGACGCAGGCAGGCTCCAGGCAGTGGAGGCACCGCCGCATCACGTAGGCGGAATCCAGTCCGCCCGGCTTCCCGGGATTCTCCATCTCGTGGAACGAGATCAGCGTGTACGTCTTCGCGCTGAGCGTGGCCGGGTTCTGAAAGCCGAGTTCGGGCACCAGCTCGGTTTCCTCGCCCTCGCGCTCGTTCCACTGTTTGCAGGCGACCTGGCACGCTCGACAGCCGATGCAGTTGGCGATGTCGACCAGGGTCGTCCGGATCGGTAGCGGAGCCGAGGCCTCCGGCGTCGCCATGACCACCTCCCTCAGCCCGCGCGCGGCGCGGTCGTCTTCTCCACGTTCACGAGGCACGCCTTCGTTTCCTGCGTTCCGGCTCCGGGATCCACGGCATCGATCGTGAGGTGGTTCACGCTCGCGCCCTTCGAGAGTCCCTGGAAGCCCCAGTTGTAGGGCATCCAGACGATCGTGACTTCGCGGCCGCCGACCTTCAGCGGCTTCATGCGAGGCGTGACGATCGCTTTGACGTCGAGCTCACCGCGCGCCGAGGAAACCTTGACCCAGTCTCCCGATCGGATGCCGAGCTTCTTCCCGAGATCGACCGGCAGCTCCACCACGGGTTCGGGCACCAGCTCGTTCAGCCACGGAATGTTGCGCGTCGAGGAGCCGCCGCACCAGTGCTCGGCGACGGTCGACGTCATGAGGACGTAGGGATACTTGGACACGTCCCCGATCGGCTGGTGCGACTTCACGCGCGGATACTTCAGCGTCGGGTTGTGCTTGACCTTCGGATGCAGGAAGTTCTCGACCGGGCTCTCGACGGGCTCGTACATCTCCGGCAGCGGGCCGTCCTTGGGCACGTAGCCCACGTCGCGGGGGATCGGGCTGTCGCGATGCGATTGGTCCGCCTTGTCGTCGGGATCCTGGTACACGGCCGCAAAGAGTCGCCCGACCCCTTCCGCGTTCATGTGGAAGGCGCGCTGGCCGTTGGGCGTGTCGGGGCCGTCGGTGATCTTGGGAACGTCGGGAAGGTCGTATCCCGTCCACCGGCCCGCCTTCTCGTCCCACCAGACGATGGGCTTCGAGCCCGGATACGGCTTGCCGTTGCGATCGCAGGAGGCCCGGTTGTAGAGAACGCGCATGTTGTTGGGCCAGGTCCAGGCGAAGTTCGGGTAGAGACCCAGGCCCCCGGGGTCCGTTTTCGAGTCGCGGCGCTTGGAGAGATTCACCCCGCCCGCGAAGACGCCCGCATAGAGCCAGGCGCCGGAAGAGGTCGAGCCGTCGGGCTTCAGGTCGGCCACCTTGGTCACGAGGTCGCCGGCCTTGAGGTTCGATTCCGGGAGATCGCGCAAAGCGAATCCGTTCATCTCCTTCAGGACGTCCTCGGCGGAGAGGTACGTCCAAGAGGCCTTTTTGACGATCTCGTCCTTGGGCTGCCGGGATTCGTGCACGAGGTCCCGCACGCGGCGGAAGACGTAGTCGACGATCTCGCCGTCGGGGAGGGCCTTTCCCGGGGGTTTGACCGCCGCGTTGCGCCATTGGACGAGCCCGCCGGAGTTGGTGATGGTGCCGTTCTTCTCCATGAAGAAGGCGGCCGGGAGGAGGAAGACCTCGGTCTGGATGGATTTCGGGTCGGCGCCGGGTCGTTTCCAGAACGTCGCGGTTTCCGTCTCCCAGATCTCCTGGATCACCAGCGTCTCGATCTTCTCCATCCCCGCGAACGTCATCTTGAGATTCGGCGTCGTGACCGCGGGGTTCTGGCCCACGATCCAGACAATCTTCATCTTCCCCGCGAGGGCATCCTCGAAGATCGAGAAGGTGCTGTAGTTCTTCGCGGCACTTCTCTTCGGCAGCCAGGCGTAGCAGAAGTCATTTTCGGGCGTCGCGGCGTCTCCGAAGAACGCCTTGAGCATGTTGACGAGGAACCGGCGGTCGCCGGTCCCGTTCTTCCTCGTGTACGCCTCGAGGGTGGGCTCCGTATGCGACGGATAGTCCATGTAGCCCGGGAGGTAGTTGTTGAGCACGCCCATGTCGCAGGCGCCTTGCACGTTCGGCTCGCCGCGCAGCGCGTTGACCCCGCTTCCTGGCTTGCCCAGGTTGCCGAGCAGGAGCTGCAGGATCGTGAACCCGCGGATCCCCTGCACGCCGGTCGTGTGCTGGGTCATCCCGAGCGCGTAGAGGATGGTTCCCGGTCGGTTCTTGGCCATCGTCTCGGCGATCTGCTGGATCTGGACGGCCGGGATGCCGGTAATCTGCTCGCCCGTGTCCAGCGTGTACCTCGAGACGAAGGTCTTCAGCCGCGTGAAGATGCAGTTCGGGTCATCGAGACTCTTCGCGAGCTTCGGCTTCCCGTGGGCGTCCAGCTGATAGCCCCAGGTCTTCGTGTCGTACGCGTGCTTCTCCTCGTCGAACCCGGAAAAGAGTCCGTCTTTGAAGTCGAAGTCCACGTCGCCCAGGAAGAGGGCGTTCGTGTGCGTCGTGACGAAGTCCTCGTCGTACAGCTTGTTGACGAGGATGTGGTTGATCATCGTGTTGAGGAACGCCGCGTCGGCCCCCGGGCGGATGCGCGCGTACATGTCGGCGGTCGCCGAGGTCCGGGTGTATCGAGGGTCGACATGGATGAGCTTCGCCCCGTTTTCCTGGGCCACCCGGATCCACTTGAAGGCCATCGGATGGTTCTCGGCGACGTTGCTCCCTTCCACCAGGATCGTCTGCGCATGCTGCAGGTCGATCCAGTGGTTCGTCATCGCCCCCCGCCCGAACGCTGCCCCCAGACCGGGGACCGTGGGGCTGTGTCAAAGTCGGGCCTGGTGCTCGACGAACGGCATGCCGAGCAACCGGGCCGCTTTCTGGAAGAGGTAGCACTCCTCGTTCGTGTTCTGCGCGCCGCCGAGGAAGGCGATCGCCTCGGTCCGGTTGACCGGAACCTCCTCGTCGCCGAGCTTCTCGGTCGCGACCCAGGTCTCGTCGCGGACCTTCTTGATCTTTCGGGCAACCCGCTCGGCCGCGTCCTTCCAGTTCAGCTCCTCCCAGTGGTCGCTTCCCGGCGCCCGGTAGAGCGGCGTCGTCAGCCGCTTCGGCGACGCGTGCGTGGCGAACATGGAGATGCCTTTGACGCACAAGGATCCGCGGTTCACGATGTGGTCGTAGTCGCCTTCCATCGAGACCAGCTTGCCGTCCCGGACGGCGGCAACCATTCCGCATCCGCACGAGCAGAAGTTGCAGGACGTGGTGAACTCGTCGATGTTCGAGAGCTTCAGATTCTGCGTGGCGGCCCGCACCGCGGAGACGTCGAGGAAGCCGTCGAGCGCGAGTCCGGCGGCGCCGCCGAGGGTGAGCTTCAACAGGTCGCGGCGACTGACGGATGGTCCTTCCATACTGGCCTCCTCGCGGTTTCGCACCGGCCTCGTGTCGCGGGTCGAGCGGCGAATAGATAGCCCATTGCCCCGCGGATGGGAATTGCTCTGCGGCGCGGTCTCGGTAGCTGCATTCAGCTGTTGACGCTGCTCAACCAGCCATCGTAGGCCCGCGGACCGAAGGAGGTCTCACCATGCTGCCTGCGCCCGCACGGTCGAGCTGAGCGCTCAGCCAATGTCGGCGATCCGCTGCCGAGCTGCCATGCTGCGTGACGTCGGGGCGATTGCCGCGCTGCACGCCGACAGCTGGCGGCGCAACTACCGGGGCGCTTACCTCGATTCGTACCTCGACGGCGACGTCATGACGGACCGTCTGGTCGTCTGGTGCGAACGGATCACGCACCCCGATCCAAGCTTCCGCACGATCGTTGCCGAGCACGACGGGGCGTTCGCCGGGTTCGCGCACACGAAGCTCGACGACGATCCGACGTGGGGCGCACTGCTCGAGAACCTGCACGTACTGCACGAGCTGAAGGGGCAGGGCATCGGGACGCAACTGATGGCCGCGTCGGCGCGTGCCGTGCTCGATTCGAGGCCGGGCGCAGGGCTTTACCTGTGGGTGCTCGACCAGAACGCTGCCGCGCAGGCCTTCTACGCGGCCCGCGGCGGCGTGGAAGCAGGCCGCGAGGTGCGCGGGCCATTCCCGGGCGGCGGCACCGCGCTTGGCCGTCGGATTGTGTGGCCCGACCCCTCGACGTTGTTACTCGGTTGATGCCCGGCGTGCTCGCCGCCGCCGTGCGCGCCCGTGCGATCGAGCGCATCGCGCCCGCCGGCTACCTCTCGATCCGTACGCCGTGCGCGTAGACGTTGAAGCGCCGCTCGCGCACGAAGCCGAGCAGCGTGATCCCGGCCGCCTCGGCCAGCTCGACCGCCAGGCTGGAGGGCGCCGAGACCGAGGCCATGACCGGGATCCCGGCGAAGCAGGCCTTCTGCACCAGCTCGAAGCCGGCCCGGCCGGAGACGAGCAGCACGCGCTCGGAGAGCGGCAGCGCGTCGGCCAGCCAGTGCGCGCCGACGAGCTTGTCGACCGCGTTGTGGCGGCCGATGTCCTCGCGCACCGCGAGCAGCGCGCCGCGCGCGTCGAAGAGCCCGGCCGCGTGCAGCCCGCCCGTGCGCGCGAAGACCGACTGGCGCTCGCGCAGCCGCGCCGGCAGCGCGTGGAAGAACTCGGCCGGCAGGCGCAGGCCCAAGGCGATGGCCGGCCGGCCCTCGGGCAGCATGCGGTCGATCACGGTGCGGCCGCACACGCCGCAGGCCGAGCCCATCACGGTCGCGCGCTGCAGGCCCTGCGCGCGCTCGAGCGCCTCCGGCGCCAGTGCGGCGACCAGCACGTTCTGGCGCAGCTCGGGCTCGATGCGCGTGTCGGCCGGCCGCTCGAGCGCGACCAGGTCGGTGCGCGCCTCGAGGATGCCCTCGGAGAAGAGCAGGCCGGCCGCCAGCTCCTCGTCGTGGCCCGGCGTGCGCATCGTGGTGACGAAGCGCGCCACAGCCTGGTTGCCCGGCGCGCGGACACGGATCTCCAGCGGCTCCTCAACCGCCAGCGCGTCCTCGCGTTCGACCTCCTTGCCGTCCTCGCGCGCGCGCAGGCGCACTCGCTCGACCGGATCCACGCGCGGATCGTAGCATGAGCGCATGCTGCGAACTCTACTGCGGGAGCGCGTTCAGCGGGCGGCCGCCTGCCGGCAGCTACGCGGGTTGGGGCAGCCACCCCGCCGGCATGGGCGGAGCGAACGTCCCCGAGCAGGAAGGGCGCGCATGAGCGAGAGCTTGTCGAGTTCCGAGCGGGACGACGTGTCGCTCGGAACTCGCCCCCGCTCGGGCGGTCATGGCGTCGGGGCCGTCGGCGTCGGGGTCGGCGCGGGTGCCTCGTGGGCCGTGCCCCCGCCTTCAACCTCATGCGTACCGTGCTTGGTCGAGCGCTTCACCTGCCGGCATTCCGCGCGGGACTTTTCGTCTCCCGCTTTGCACGCCTGCTTCGCGGCCCGTCCCCCCGCACGGCTGTCGCGGCGATTGTCGCGCCGCTCCATGCCTTGCGTCTGCGCGTACGCCGGCGCGACGAGAGCGAGCATCACGATGGCAGCCAACAGGCGCCCACCTCGCCGGGAACTTCGTTGCATGCTGTTCTCCTTTGGTGCAGCGATCGTTCGGTCGACACACTGTAGAGCAAGAAGTCCCCCGTCGTGCAAACGGACGTTGCCCGCGACATGATGCCATCCTGCGTTGCGGGCATGGACACGGGACTGATGGTGCAGCCGAAGTGTGCTGCGCCCGGAGGGAAGGATGATGAAGGCGCTCTCGGAGTTCCTGAAGACCACCTTGATCGGCGGACTACTGATCGTGGTTCCGATCTATTTCACCCTGCTGCTCCTGGGGAAGGCGCTCAAGGGGATTGTCGCGCTGCTCGCTCCGATCGTGGCGCTTCTCCCCGAGAGGGTCCACCACTTCGAGCAGATCCTCGCGATCGTGCTCGTGGTACTGGTGTGCTTCGTCCTCGGCCTGATCGCACGCACGGGCCTGGGGAGGCGAGCGATCGAGGTCTTCGAGCGGCGCGTGCTCGAAAGGATGCCCGGTTTCGCCATGCTGCGCAGCATCGTGCGCCGCGTCTCCGGCAGTAGCGACGACGCGCAGTTCCAGCCCGTGCTGGTCGAGATCGAGGAGGCGCTCACGCCCGCATTCATCGTCGAGGAGCTCGACGATGACCGCTTCGTCGTGCTGGTACCATCGGTGCCTACACCGGCCGCGGGTTCGCTCTACATCCTGCCGCGCCAGCGGGTGCACTGGGTCGACGTATCCGTCACCGAGGCGATCGCCGTGATCACGCGCTGGGGTACGGGCACGAGCAAGCTCCTCAAAGCGATGCGCTGAGGTGCCGCCGCCAAAGGCGCTTCCTCAGAGCAAGGGGGCGACGGGCAGGAACCGCTCGATCGACCGGACGAAGCGCCGCCACACGCTGGCCGGATCGTGCGGCTCGACGAGCGGCCGCGCGGGCTGCTGGGTGATCCAGGCGACGTCGTCGCTCTTGCCGACGACATCGGCGATGCGCCAGGCATTCTCGGGCGCGAAGTCGGTGGCGAAGGCGTCGAGGAACTGCGCCGCCAGCTGTGGGCTCTGCACGACCAACACGATCTCGGTGTCGAGGTTCATCGAGCGCGGGTCGAGGTTGAACGATCCGATGAACACCGTCTTGCGGTCGAACACCGCCGCCTTTCCGTGCAGCGCCAGGTGCGCCTTGGAGGTGGCCGGGCGCGCGATGTACAGCTGCGCGCGAGGCGGCGTCGGGCTTCATCTCGTAGAGCTCCACGCCCAGATCGACCAGCTCCGGGCGCGAGTTGGCGTAGTGCGCGTTGACCGGGACCTCGTCCGTGGTGGCGAGCGAGTTGGTGAGCATGCGGAGCTGCACGCCGCGCGCGCGCAACGAGCGGACCGCGGGCATCTTCGGGTTCGGCAGCAGGTAGGCGTTCTCGAGGACGAGCTCGTGCTCGGCGTGGTTGGCCAGGTAGGCCATCTTGTTCCAGACCATGCCGGGCGGCGCGTCGGCCGGGTTCGCCACGCTGTTCGGATCGTCGTAGACCAGCTCTGCCGGGCCCCAGACCACCTTGCCGCGGAACTGCTCCAGCCAGGCCAGCGCGGCGTCCCGGTCGTGCGGCAGTGCGTAGGGGAAGGTGGCGCGATCGGCCGCCACCCGCTCCGAGAAGCGGGCGAGCGCCCGATCCCGCTCCGCCTGCGAGGCCGGCTTCACCAACGAGCTGATCGGATAGGTCCACTGGCTGTTCCAGTAGCGGTCGAAGCCAGCCTCCGCTTCCGCTGCCACCGGGCCGATCGCCAGGAGGTCGAAGTCGCGGTAGCAGATCTCCTTCCCCAGGCCGAAGTAGTCGTCGATGAGGTTGCGTCCGCCGACGACCGCCACCTGGCCGTCCGCGACGAACAGCTTGTTGTGCATGCGGCGGTTGAGCTCGGTGAAGCGCCCCAGGAGCTGCGTGACGCGCATCCTCCCGCGCGAGAACGGGTTGAACACGCGTACCTCGATGTTGGGGTGGGCGTCGATCGCTTGGAAGGCGGGGTCCTGGCCGCTGGCCCAATAGTCGTCGATGAGCAGGCGCACGCGCACGCCGCGATCGGCGGCGGCGATCAGCCGATCGAGCAGCACGCGGCCGACCGTGTCGCGACCCCACATGAAATACTGAGCGTCGATGCTCGACTGCGCCACGTCAGCCATCGCCACCCGCGCCTGGATGCCGCCCTCGCCCGTGTTGAAGAGGAGGAAGCCCGACTCGCCCGGGTGCTTCGCCACGGCCGGGGTGATCAGCTCACCGAGCGTCGTATGGCGCGTGTCCACCAGCGCGCTCGACGGCGGACGGACGACGTTCTTGGGCAGCCCGCACCCGATCGCCGCCAGGGTGACGAGGAGCCAGCGAAGTGGACGCATCGCGCCTCCTCTCTCTTTGCGCTTCGTCACGGCGGGTGCCTCGGCGATGGGGTAGACGGAAATCCGTTCCGGTACACAGCAAGTACTACACTTCCTTCGACCTGCGGCTAGTACGACCCGCGTGCGCACATCCGGTCCCCCAAGATCCGCGCTCGGACGGGAGAGGTGGGCGTGGACAACGATGAATTGTGAATTTTTGGTGGAACTAGCGCTCTGGGGTAGACGCTTATCTCGATCTTCGATACCCGTGCCACGACGGGTCGGAAACCCACGGGCACTTCACGGACGCCTGAGAAACCGACATGAACCTGGCAAAGCTTTTCGAAGGCTCCAAGCACGCCAAGGACTACCCTGCCGGCGCAACTATCTTCACACAGGGGGAGATGAGAGACGTGATGTACGTCGTGCTGGCAGGGGAGGTGGACCTTCAGCAGGGCGGCAAGACGTTCGAAACGGCTTCGGCCGGCACCCTCGTCGGTGAGATGGCGATGATCGACAAAGCGCCGCGCAGCGCTACCGCTATTGCGAAGACTGACTGCACGCTGGTGCCGATTGATGAGAGGCGCTTCGAATTCATGGTTTCGGAGACGCCGTCCTTTGCCGTCCATGTCATGCGCATCCTCGTCGATCGGCTACGGCGGACGACCGAGCGCGCTACCGGCTTATAGCGCCGAGAGCGTCGGCCGTATCTACGCTGTTGTCTCCGGCAGTCGTGGCGAACACCACCCTCGATCGCCCCGAGAGCGTTCGTGACCACCGACCAGCAGTCCAGGCGAAGCCAGGGACCCGAAGTCCGTCAGCGATCGCGGGTGGCAGGACTGGCTGATCGCCTTGTGCTGACCCTGGAGCCGACCCCGCCTCACAGCATCGAATGAATCGGCAGGAAGCCCAGCGCATCGGCTTTGACGCGCCTCCACCAGCTGGTCTCGGGTTCCTTCGTGTACACCCGAACCGTCCCGCCGTCGCTGGTCGTCCACCGGAGCCGTCCCCCCTCCAGCGTGACCCGGTAGCTGTTCTCCGGCTTGACCCCGTCCTCGAAGAACTCGGCGACCATCTCGGCGAACTTCGGGCTGTCGACGAGCAACGCGAGCTCCGTGTTGATGTCGGCCGAGCGCGGGTCGAGATTGTAGCTTCCGACCACGACGTACCGGCGATCGACGACCATCGCCTTGGCGTGCAGCCCGGCGCGCGACTTCCAGGACAACCCCGACCAGCGCAGCTGTGCCATGCGGGAGTCCGGGCGCACCTCGTACATCTCCACACCGTTCTCGAGCAGGTCGTCCCGGTACTTCTGGTATCCCGAGTGGACGGCGAGAACGTCGTTCGAGGCCAGGGAGTTGGTGAGCACGCGGACCTTGACCCCCCGGGCGTGCAGCGCACGGGTGACCTCGACCCCGTGGTCGCGGGGGACGAAGTAGGCGTTCTCGATCAGGACCTCCTTCTGGGCATTGGAGATCAGCGCGTCCAGCTCGCTGAATATCGTGTGGCTGGGATCCCGGGCCTTCTCGGGGGGGTCATAGAGGACGCGCACCGGCGCCCAGGTGAGCCTGTCGCGGACGTCCTTCATATTGCCCGTCAGGGCGTCCACCTCTTCGTCGACGGGGTACGGGAGCCGCTCTTGCGCCATCTTCGCGCGCATCTGCGCGATTGCAGCGTCGGCGTCCGCGCGGGTCGGCGGCGTGGCGACGAAGGCCGCGTAAGGGACGGCGAACTGGCTGTTCCAGAAATCGTCGAAGACCACCGCTGCCGCGCGAACCACCGGGCCGACGGCCACGGTGTCGAGGTCCCGGTAGTTCGACTCGCCGTGCACGCCGAAGTAGTGGTCGGCGATGTTGCGCCCGCCCACGATCATGATCGCGCTGTCGGCGATCATGAGCTTGTTGTGAGAACGCCGGTTGGCGCGCGACGGGTCGGTGAGGAAGTCCTGCCAGCGGTTGCCGCGATAGCGAAAGGGGTTGAAGGCACGAATCTCGATGTTGGGATGCGCCGACAGCTGCGCGATCGCGGTATCGCGATCGACGATGCTGTTGTCGTCGAGGAGCACGCGCACGCGCACCCCACGGTCGGCGGCCCGGATGACGCGGTCGGCGAGCAGGTGTCCGCTGACGTCGGCGTCCCAGATGTAGTACTGCAGATCGAGTGACCGCTCCGCGAGATCGGCCAGGGCGAGCCGCGCTTCCAGCGCCGTACGCCCGTAGCGCATGTAGAAGACACCCGACTCCCCGGGATGTTTGGCCGCCGCCGGCTCGAAGAGGCGGCCCAGCGTCGTCGCCTGGTACTCCGGAAACGCGGTCGACGGAGAACGAGGGTACTTCGTGTTGTAGGTCGAGCAACTCGTCGCGAGGACGAGCGCGACCAGTACGCCGGTGCCGCGTCCGAGCCATGACGCGGGATCAAAGAGGCTCATGATGCGATGGGTGCGGGCGGACTGGCCCGCTCCGGCAAGCTCGGCCGGCATCTGTCAAGCGTGATGGACTCGGTGCCGGGCGTCGAGGCTTCGGCTGACCGAAGCCTCGACGCCCGTACCTGTGGGATGTGAACGCCGTAGCCGTGCTCGACTCCAGCACGAGCGAACCGTGAGCGCCTCTCGGTTGGCGCGTTGATCGCGGCTACCTGCCCGGCTGGTCGGCGTTCATAGCCGCTCAGTCGTATCCCCAGAGTGTCATGACGGACGTCGGTTTGTCACCGAGGATCTTGTACGTGACCGTCACTCCCGTCAGGGTCGCCTCATGACCTGGAGCATCCGCCGGGGCTGTCTCCCCTCCATCCTTGATGACTCCAACGTTCGTCACAGTCTCATCAGGGCGATTGTTCCAGTGGAGGACGACCTTCGAGACGTCCACGTCACCGCCGCTGACAGCGAGTTTCGTCTTCTTGATGTCCTCCTTGAGTACCTTGCCTTCTTCACCCGTGATCGCCGCGCTTGGATCGGTGGCCTTGAGTGTCGTATGGCCGAGCACGAACCACTTGTCAGCAGCTCTGGCGCTGCCAACGGCGCCTAGCAGGACAAGCCCACCCAAAATCCCCACTACCAATGGTCCCCGCATTGTTCACCTCGCCCTTTCTGATCCCCGTCGATCGGAGATCGTCGCGCCTACGCGCATCCGAGTCGCACATCGTGGCGCTACGGTAGAACTACGTGCCTTATTCCATGAGTGAGCATGTTTCGCCAGGGCCCCTTGGAAACTCCCCGAGCTCGCGACGCGAGCGCTGGATGCCGACGCAGCGCGTCTGCGAGATGCCCGGACGTTGCCGTTGCTCCTGGTTTGCCCGTCGCCTGGAGGACGTGTACGGGTTCAGGGGGGCTTGACGGCTGAAGGCGGCCGGCGCTCCAGCTCGCGTCGGAACCATTCCGCGCTCGTCATCGCGTCAGCGCCCGGGCAGCGGACGCGGTACGCCTCGCCACTCATGCTGCTCCGGGTGCCGACCCAGTCGATGAAGTCCTGAACCGAGCCTACGGGTCGCTTCTTGTCCACCTCGCGATACTTGCTGGCGAGGTGCGATCGGGCGTCCGCAGCCGCATACCAGCTGCCGTTGCGATAGAACTCGCAGCCCGACCGTCCGATCGCGTCCAGCAGGTACTGGATGTCCTCGGGCGCGCTCGCCGATGGCTCGGCCCTCACCGGAGCACCGACCAGCACGCTGCACGCGATGACGATCCCAGCGACCAGCCGCCCGGCTGTGACGAAAGGCATTTCGCTTCTCCTTCGAGACCTCGAGTCGCCCGCAGGCGCGCGACGCCGACGCGTCCCGCTCCCATCGCTCGATGCCCTCGGAAACTCCGCCACGCAGCAAGGCCGCCACCGCCAGGAACGTTCGGCGTGCTCCTCCCGATGATAGTAGAACGCCTGCCAGTTGTCGCTGTCCTCGCCACCTCCGCCCACCATTCCTTGACGACGCCGGTTGCCGCAGCGTAGTGGCGCCGCACATCGGACGGTTCCGTGGTTGGTTTCAGGAGGATTCGTGACGTGCGGTGGCGACAGAGGCGGTCCACCGTTTCCGTGTGGCGCGGCACCGGCTGGGCATCACGGGTGATGCCGCTCCTGGCTACGCTGCTCGCGGTCGCGGCCACGGCGGCGTTTGCGCAGGACGAGGAACCCCCGCTCAGCGTCACGCGGCTCGCCGAGGAGTTCTCCGACCCGCTGACGACGTTGCCCCAGCTGTTCCTTCAGGATGCCTACACGCCGTCGAACTACGGCATCGACGCATCGACCAACCGGGTGATCGCTCGCCTCATCGTGCCGCGCTTGCCCAGGTACTCCCTCTTTCCGTTCGTGCAGCTCGTGCGGCCGAGCCTGTCGCTCGTCACGGTGCCGGAGCCAGGAGGCGGAACGCGAACCGAGTTCGGCGACATGCAGCTCTTCGATCTCGCCGTCATCCCGTGGCCCGGCAGGGAGAGCGGCCTCATCATGGGGGTCGGACCGGTCTTCGTCTTCCCGACCGCCACCAACCGCATCGCCGGCCAGGGTGCCTGGCAGGTCGGCCCGGCCTTCGGCGCGATCTACAAGGGTCTGCCGGAATGGCTGTTCGGCTGCCTGATCCAGGACCCCATCTCGTTCGCCTACACGTCCTCCCACCGTCCGCGCGTCGGCGTCCTGACGGTCCAGCCGATCCTGTTCCGCCACGTCTGGCGCGGGCTGTACGTCAAGTCGGGAGATGCGAGCTGGGCGTTCAACTGGCGCCAGGACTCGTCGATCACCCTGCCGCTCAGCTTCGGGGTCGGCTGGGTGATCGTCCGCGAAGGGTGGTCGCCGATCAACCTGTTCGTCAGCGGCGAGTGGATGGCGTATCGACGCGATGCCCCCGTGGCTCCGCAGACGACCGTCCGGTTCGGCATGACGATCGCCTTCCCGCAGTGGCGGCCGTGGTAGTGCGGGACGGGGCCGGCGCTCGACCGCGGGTCGACAGGACGATATATACGCCTCCGTCTTCACTCAGAAAGGTCCGATGGCCGGCGTCGAGCTCCGGGGCTCCAAGATCACGCGATTCCGACCCAACGCGACCGGAGGGTTCCGTGATCCACGAGCTGGAGCATCGCAAACGGGAGCCGCACCGTCGTCGGCCCCCTGGTAGTCGCTACGAGAGCGCGCGAGCCAATTGATGACATGCGAGGAACCGACGCAGTCCGGAGACGCGATCGCCCTCACTCACCCGCTCGCGGCCGGGCTCCTATGACTCGGACGGGTCTCACCGCAGTCCTGGCGCTCTCGAGCGCGATCGGGGCCGGCCTCGCAGGCTGCGGCGGCGCGCCCCCCGTCGCATCCCTCCCGCCGCCCGAGGTGTCCGTGAGTCAGCCGATCGAGCGAGCGGTAGCCGATTCGCTCGAGTTCACCGGCCGTGTCGAGGCCGTCGAGGCGGTGGACGTGCGGGCGCGGGTGTCGGGATACATCACCAAGGTCGCTTTCAACGCTGGCGCCCGGGTGAAGGAAGGCGACCTGCTCTTCGAGATCGACCCGCGCGAGTATCAGGCCGCGGTCGACCATGCGGAGGGGGAGATCGAAAAGTTGCGCGCCAACCTCACGCGCGCGAGCGCCGAGGTGACGCGCACGCAACGCCTGAAGTCGAGCGGGGCGGTCAGCGAACGCGAGATGGACACCGCCACCGGCAGCAAGGGCGCAACGGAGGGTGAGCTGGTGACCGCCAGGGCCCAGCTCGCGAAGGCCCAGCTCGACCTCCAGTTCACCCGCGTCACGGCACCGATCGCGGGGCGGGCGAGCCGTGCGGAGATCACCGCCGGCAACCTCGTGGTGGTGGGTGCGGACGGGGGACCCATCCTGACGACGATCGTGAGCAGCGACCCGGTCTGGGTGTACTTCGACATCGACGAGCCGTCACTGCTGCGCCTGCGCGAGGCGGAGCATCGCCGCACCGGTCGCCCCCTCACGCCGGAGACCATCGCGAGCTTGCAGATCCCGGTGCAGCTCGGCCTCGCCAACGAAACCGGCTTTCCCCACACGGGGCGGATCGACTTCATCGACAACCGGGTCGATCCGGCGACAGGGACGATGCGGGTGCGCGCCGTACTGGAGAACCAGGAGGGCCTCTTCGCGCCCGGCTTCTTCGTGCGCGTGAAGCTCGCCACCGGTGAAGCGAAGCCGACGGCGCTCGTCACCGAGCGTGCGATCGGCACCGATCAGGGTCGGAAGTACGTGCTGGTCGTGAACGACAAGAATGTAGTCGAGTACCGCGAGGTGCAGCTCGGTCCGCTGGCGGACGGTCTCCGTGCGATCGCCAGCGGCCTGGCGCCGGGAGAGTGGGTGATCGTGAACGGCATCCAGCGCGCTCGGCCGGGGATCACCGTCGCCCCGCAGCGCGTCGCGATGGAACCCAAGGCTTCAGCGCCGCCGCCCGCGAGCCCTCAGGTCCAGGGCGGTTCCGGCTCGCCCGCGAACTCCTAGAGACGACCGCCTCATGCTCGCCCGCTTCTTCGTCGACCGGCCCATCTTTGCGACGGTCATCTCGATCGTCATCATCCTGATCGGGCTCGTTGCCCTCAACGGATTGCCGATCGCGCAGTATCCGGAGGTGGTGCCGCCCACCGTCTCGATCTCGACCACCTATCCCGGCGCCAGCGCGAAGGTCGTGGCCGATACCGTCGCCGCCCCGATCGAGCAGGAGGTGAACGGCGTCGAGGGCATGCTCTACATGCTCTCGAAGAGCGGCAACGACGGCTCGATGACCCTGGACGTCACGTTCCGGACCGGCACCAACCTCGACTTCGCCCAGGTGCTCACGCAGAACCGCGTCGCGATCGCGGAGGCCAAGCTGCCGGAGGAGGTGAAGCGGCAGGGCGTCACGGTGAAGAAGAAGTCGCCGATGATCCTCCTGTGCGTGAACCTGCTCTCGCCCGACGGGCGCTACGACCAGCTCTACCTGAGCAACTACGCCACCATCCAGGTGAAGGACGCCCTCGCTCGCCTGCCCGGCGTCGGCGACGTGAGCTTCCTCGGCGCGCGCGACTACAGCATGCGCGTGTGGCTCGATCCGACCCAGCTCGCCGCGCGCAGCATGACGGCCAGCGACGTCGTCAACGCGCTGCGCGAGCAGAACGTGCAGGTGGCCGCGGGGCGCATCGGGCAGCCGCCCGCCCCCGCAGGGCTCGACTTCCAGTACACCATCAACACGCTCGGGCGGCTCCTCGACCCGGAGCAGTTCGCGCAGATCGTCCTCAAGACCGGTGAGAAAGGCCAGATCACGCGACTCGCCGACGTCGGACGCGTCGAGCTGGGCTCCAAGAGCTACGACGTGTCGAGCTTCCTCGACGGCCAGCCGTCGGTCACGCTCGCGCTCTACCAGCTCCCCGGTGCCAACGCGCTCGCGACTGCCCAGAGCATCCGCGCCGAGATGGAGCGGCTCGCCAAGCGCTTCCCGCAGGGCATGGAGTACCGGGTCGTCTACGACACCACGGTGTTCGTGAACGAGTCGGTGCACGAGGTCTACAAGACGCTCACCGAAGCGTTCATCCTGGTGTTCCTCGTCGTCCTGATCTTCCTCCAGGACTGGCGGGCGACGCTGCTGCCGATGATCGACGTGCCGGTGTCGCTCGTCGGGACGCTCGCCGTGATGAGCGTGCTCGGCTTCTCGCTCAACAACCTGTCGCTCTTCGGCCTCGTGCTCGCCATCGGCATCGTCGTGGACGACGCCATCGTGGTGGTCGAGAACGTGGAGCGCTGGATGGCGCAGGGACTCCCGCCCCGCGACGCGACCATCAAGGCGCTCGACGAGATCACCGGCCCCGTGATCGCGATCACGCTGGTGCTGAGCTCCGTGTTCATCCCGACCGCCTTCATTCCCGGCATCAGCGGTCAGTTCTACCGGCAGTTCGCGCTGACCATCGCCGCCGCGACCATCATCTCGGCGATCAATGCGATGACCATGGCCCCGGCGCGTGCCGTGACGCTCATCAAGCCCCATGCGCACGGCGAGGAGCGTCGCGAGGCGCTCCCGCGCGTCGCCGTGATCGTGCTCGTGGCGTTCCTGCTCGACGTCCTGCTCGAGGGTCGGCTGGCGGCGCTCCTGGGACTCGCGGCCGGCGGGCACGAGCACGCGGGGCACGACGCGAGCGCCGGCGGCGCGTGGCTCTGGCTGCTGCGCGGGACGATCCTGGTCGCGGGCGGGGTGCTCGGCGCGGCCGTCAACGGGCCGGTGAATCGTGGTCTCCTCGCCTTCTTCACGCAGTTCAACCGATTCTTCGACTGGCTGGCCACCAGGTACGGGCGTGTGGTGGGACTCCTCATACGCGCACCGGTGTTCGCGCTGGTGGGTTACGCCGTACTCATGGCGCTCACCTGGTTCGCCTTCAGCTCGGTACCGGTGGGATTCATCCCCCAGCAGGACAAGGGCTACCTCGTCGTCAACCTCCAGCTTCCCGACGGGGCGAGCCTCGAGCGCAGCGAGGAGGTGACGCAGCGGGTCGATGAGATCGTCCGGGACACGCCCGGCGTCCAGCACACGATCGCCGTGCCCGGCTACTCGGTGTTGACCGCCACGAACGTCTCGAACGTGGGAGGGATGTTCGTCATTCTCGCCCCGTTCGAGGAACGCATCGTGTCCGGGCGCTCCGCCGACGTGGTGATCGCCGACCTGCGCCAGAAGTTCCGGAAGGTGCAGGACGCGATCGTGGTGGCGTTCGGGGCGCCGCCCGTGGATGGGCTCGGCAGCACGGGCGGCTTCAAGCTGCAGGTGCAGGACCGTGCCGACGCCGGCTTCGAGGCGCTCCAGGGTGCGGTGGAGAACGTCATCCGGGGCGGCGAGGCGCAGCCGGGCCTCGTCGGCCTGTTCTCCAGCTTCCGCGCCTCGCAACCACAGCTCTACGTCGACATCGACCGCACGAAGGCGAAGGCGCTCGGCGTGGCGCTCGACGACGTCTTCGCCACCCTGCAGGTGTACCTCGGCTCGGCGTACGTGAACGACTTCACCCGCTTCGGTCGCAACTGGCAGGTGAACGTGCAGGCGGACGCGGCGTTCCGCGTACGACCGGAGGACATCGGGGCTCTCAAGGTGCGTTCGCGGGACGGCAAGATGGTCCCGCTGGCGACGCTGCTCTCCGTGCACGACATCACGGGTCCCGCCATCGTGAACCACTACAACATGTTTCCGTCCGCCGAGGTGTCCGGGGGGACCGCACCCGGCGTCAGCTCGGGGACGGCGATCGCCCTCATGGAGGGGGTCGCCCAGCGCGAGCTTCCGACGGGCATGGGCTTCGAGTGGACCGAGCTGACGCTCCAGCAGATACTCGCCGGCAACACCGCGGTGTTCGTGTTCGCCTTCGGCGCGCTCCTGGTATTCATGGTGCTGGCCGGGCAGTACGAGAGCTGGTCGCTGCCGGGTGCCATCATCCTGATCGTACCCATGTGCCTGCTGGCCGCCATCACCGGCGTCTGGTCCGTGGGCTCCGACAACAACATCTTCACGCAGATCGGTCTGGTCGTGCTGATCGGTCTCGCCGCCAAGAACGCCATCCTGATCGTCGAGTTCGCCAAGCAGCTCCAGGAGCAGGGCAAGGCGCGCCAGGAAGCGATCGTCGAGGCCTGCCGGGTTCGCCTGCGGCCGATCATCATGACGTCGCTCGCCTTCATCCTCGGCGTCGTACCCCTGATCACGACCGCCGGGGCGGGGGCCGAGATGCGATTCGCGCTCGGCATCGCGGTGTTCAGCGGCATGCTGGGCGTGACGGCTTTCGGCCTCTTCTTCACTCCGGTTTTCTACGAAGTGATCCGCCGCTCCGTGGATCGTCGCGCCGCGGCCAAGCAGATCGCGCCGGCGCCGGAGAGCCCGTCGCACAGCGCCAGGGCTGCCGGGTGATCCGGCGCAGTCCGCGGGCAGCGGACGGGGCGGAGGCGCGAGTAGCCGGCAATCGCCTGCGTCAGGGCGTCACCGATCTCGGGCCCGCACGTGACGCCGAGCGGGAGGGTCGATCTGCCCTATCTCGGCCTCGACGGCGAGCGCGCCATGACTTCCTCGACGCGACGTTCTAGCTCGCCACGTCTCAGCCGCGGAGGGCATGCCGCCGGGCGCGCAAGGAGACACTCTCGAGGCCGATGGCGCACCCGATGGCGCGGGTGCGGGACCCGCTGAGCCGACGGAAGGTATGTCGGTACGGCTCCGGTAGCGCGTTCGCGTCGCGCCGCCGCTCGCGCCAGGCCAGCAGTCCCTGGCGCAGGTACTCGCTGTCGAATCCGAGCACGTCGCAGACGTTCTGGAAGCTGCAGGCCGAGCGCACGTCGTCCGATACGATCCACGCCTCGGCCTCCCGGAAGAGTCGCTGACCGCGGCGCTGCGTGCTCGTCGTGTAGCGCTGGAACGTGATCACCGCATCCTCGAGCACCGCGAGCAGGAGACGCTTCTCCGGCATCGAGGCGGCGTCGAAGCGGCGGCCGCCCATGAGCTGGGCGGGGAGGATGGCATCGGGCTCGAGGGTGACGGGGGCAGTGGATCGCATCGTGGTCTTCACGCAACCAGCACTCGACGTCTGCTCGGCGGTCCGCGGAATCGATCACGTTCGAGAGGCTGCCAGCGTCCGTTCCGTCGTCTGCCATGGGGGCGTGGCCCAGCGCATAGCCCTTGGCAGATGCCGTGGATATTGTCCCTTGGTACAATGCGATCCTTGCGCTCGTCGGTGGCAGTCGAGTCGGGGGTGGTCGTGCACGTCGTGGACGACGACGAGCGGGTGCGAGCCGCGCTCTCTCGTCTGTTCCGCGCCGAGTCCTTCGAGGTGCGCACCTACGGCTCCGCTCGGGAATTCGAGGAACGCGTGACCGACGGGAGGGGAGGCTGCGTCGTGCTCGACCTCGACATGCCGGGGATCAGCGGTCTCGACCTGCTGGATACCCTCGTGCACGACCCGGACGCCCTGCCGGTCCTGTTCCTCACCGGGCACGGCGACATCCCGGCCAGCGTGCGGGCGATGAGGGCGGGTGCCGTCGATTTCCTCACCAAGCCGGTCGACGCGGATCGCCTGCTGGCGGCAGTCGAGGCGGCCCTGGCCCGCGACGCCGAGCAGCGCCGGCACCGCGGCCAGATACGCGCGATCCAATCCCGCTTCGACGAGCTCACCCCGCGCGAGAAAGAGGTGTTCGACCTGCTCGTGACCGGCATGTTGAACAAACAGGTGGGAGGCGCCCTGGGCACCACCGAGCGTACCGTGAAGGCGCATCGCGCACAGATCATGGTCAAGCTCCGGGTGAAGTCGGTCGCCGAGCTGGTGCACGTCGCCGTGACACTCGGGCGGTCGGGGGGAGGGTCGTGAGAGTCCTGTACCAAGGGACAATGGACGCCGCGGCCGCTTCGCCGTCAAAAGAGACGTGGGCGCGTTGGCCACCATGATTCCGAGACGCAATCGTATCGCAGTGGTTGATGACGATGATGGCGTGCGGCGGGCTCTGGCCCGGTTGCTACGCGCGGACGGATTCGAGTCCGTGCTGTTCCCGTCCGCCGAAGCGCTCCTGCAGTGCGATCATCCCGAGGCCTTCCAGTGTGCCATCCTCGATATCTGTCTCGACGGCATGTCGGGGCTGACGCTCGCACGCCGCCTCGCGAGCGCAGCTCCCGGGGTGGAGATCATCTTCATCACCGCCGCGGATACCGCAGCGCACCGGGAGCAGGCGGCCGGGGTGGGGTGCCTCGCGTACTTCGGCAAGCCTTTCGACGGCGACGAGATGCTGCAAGCGATCCGACGGGCGACCACGGATGGCGTGTGACCGACGCCCGGTCGCCGTCTACGAGCTCGCTGCACTGCCGTAGCGCCCACCCCCCTGTGCCGCCGCCTTCCGGCTCGCCGGGAGCGTGACGTGGAAGGTTGCTCCGTGCTCCGCATTGGGCTCCGCCCAGAGACGCCCGCCGTGCCCGGCGACGATCGTGCGCGTGATCGAGAGCCCGAGCCCCATCCCCTTGGCCTTCGTCGAATAGAACGGCTCGAAGAGTCGCTCCCGCTCGTCGGGAGAGAAGCCCACGCCCGTATCTCGCACGGTGATCTCGACCCAGCCCGGGTCTCCCACGCGGGAGCAGACCCGGACCTCCCGCGGCCGGTCCACCACGCCGGCCGTTGCGTCCATTCCGTTGAGGACCAGGTTCAGGAGGACTTGCTCGAGCTGGACGCGATCCCCAGAGACGGAAGGAATCGCTCCCGCCATATCCATGGCCAGCGAAACGCCCCGGGCGCGCGCTTCGCTCTTCAGGAGCGTCACGACACCCTGCACGATCACGCCCAGGTCCAGCTCCGAGTACTGGACCGCCTCCTTCTTGACCAGGGTGCGGATACGCACGATGACCTCGTTGGCGCGCGTCGCGTCCCGGACGATCTCGTCCACGGCCTCCCGCGCTTCCTTCAGGTCCGGCTCGACATTGCTCAGCCAGCGCCGGCAGGCGGCTGCATTGGCGACGAGCGCGCACAGCGGCTGGTTCACCTCGTGGGAGATCGAGGCGGCGAGCTCGCCGACGGTCATGACACGGCTGACGCGCGCCAGCTCGGTCTGCGCCTGCCGCAGCGCCGTCTCCTGCTGCTGCCGTTCCTCTATCAGCGCGGCCAGGATCAACAGGGGCACCGATATCCCCATCAGGAAGAGCTCGAGCGAGAGGAGATTCTGGGCCGGCGACTGTGTGACGAAGGGCCCCGTCCCGTAGGCCGCGGTTCCGATCGCCAGACCGGTGACCGTCAGGAGCGACAGGGCGATCCCCTGGGTCCCGAAACGAACCGTGGCCCAGAGCAGAAACGGCAGCGGCGCGTAGAGGCGCACCGCGAGTGTGCTCAGCCCCGAATCTGGTTGCCCGAACGCAACGATGCTGACGGTGAGCAGTCCGGCGGAGAGAATACCCGCCTCGTACAGGCGGCCCGGCGTCGGCCATCGTTTCCACCTGCGGAGCCGCGCGATCCCGACCAGGATGATCGGGAGCAGGATGAGCGCCGTCAGGGCGTTCGAGAGCGCCCATGCCTGCCAGAGTAGCTCGTAGTCTCCCGTTCCTTCGGTGAGCGTCACGATGCCCGCGCCCAGGAGAGCGCCGACGAGGGGAGCCAGGATGACCGGGAAGAGGAGGAACAGCGTCACCCCACGGAGCCGGTCGAGCCGGAGCGGACCAGGGTTGAACCATCGCACGCCGCCAGCCGCGACCAGGGCTCGTGCCACGTTCGCCGTGTCCAGCAGCAGCACCCAGGGCACTGGCCGGTCGAACCGATGAACGAGAAGATGGGCCAGCGAGGACGCCAGCAAGAACACCCACCAGTGCCGCGTCGGCGAGAGCAGCAGCGCGGCCGTCACGACGGCGTAGGGTGGATAGAAGACGGCCGTTCCGATGCTCGGGAACCGCACCGTGGCGTCGAAGAGATTGCCGAGGTAGCAGAACGCGCCGACCAGTGCGGCGCTCATCGCGAGACGAACGGCGGGCGGCAGGCGCCCGATGGGTCTCGCCTTCGCGGCGGCGGCCTTCGGTCCGTCGGCACCGAGCATTCGCATCTCTCGTCCCATCCTGATCAAGAAGGCAAGCCGCGTATTCGGCGCGGCGCGGGGGCACCATGCGGACATGCGGACAGGGCGCGTCGAGGGCGGGCGAGGCGCATCACGTACGGTCCACGCTCGTGCTCACGATCGCACTCGCTGCGATCGCGGTCGCGGCCGACTACGAGAAGCCACCGGTCCTGTCGGCAAAGGACATCGTCCCATCGGCGATCCTCGCCGGGAAGGGCTACAAGATCGACGACAAGGTCCCGACCGACGGGCTGCTCGGTCGCTACACCATCCGTTCCGCCGCCGGCACGTTTCCGGCCCACGGTCTCGAGATGCTGTCGGTGCGCGTCTCCGAGCTACCCGCGATCCAGCACTTGAAGGGCGTCAGCCACAGCAAGGTGTTCCTCACAGCCGCCCGCGGCGCTGCGGAGAAGCCGGTCAAGGCGGCGGTCAACATGGTGACCCACCCGAAGGAGACGGTGCAGGGACTTCCCGCCGGAGTCGGGCGCTTCTTCGATCGCGTCCAGTCGGGTGCGAACCGGCTGGTCGACGCCGCGTCCAGCCCCGGATCGGGCGAGGACCGCGCTGGCGTCATTCTCAAGGGTAGCGGAACGGCCGCGCGCGACGCGCTCGGATACGAGCAGGAGCGGCGCTCCCTCGCCAAGGAGCTGAAGGTCGATCCGTACACGAGCAACCCCGTCCTCGCGAAGCAGCTCGACGACGTGGCGTGGGTATCGTTCACCGGACGCCTGGGGACGAACGTGGTCATGTCCGTCGTGGTCCCGGGCTCGATCGTCATCAGCGCGACGAGCTTCACGAACGATCTGGTCTGGGACACGCCGCGGGGCGATCTGATCGTGCACGACGAGACCGCGCTGAAGGACCTCGAGGTTCCCGAGGCAGCCGCGCGCGCGTTCATGAAGAACGCGGCGATCCCCCTGAGCGTCAAGACCGACCTCGTGCAGGGCCTGGAGAAGCTCGGCGATGTGAAGGGTCGGGCGAAGGTGGTCGCGCTCGCGGCGACCGCGCGCTCCGAGCAGCAGGCGCGTTTTCTCGCCACCGCCGTTCGCCTGCTCGGGAAGGCGCACGCGCTGGACGAGGTGACGGCGACCGGCACGATCGTCGGCCGCGAGAAGGGCGGCGGCATCGTCGTGCCTGCCCCCGTCGACTACGTGTCGTGGACCCAGCGAGTGGCGCGCTTCGCGAATCGCGACGACCTGAAGGGGTCGGAGCGCAGCATCTGGCTCACGGGAAAGATGTCGCCGCGCGCACGACGGGAGTTCGAAGCGCTCGGGTGGAAGCTGAACGAGGCTTCGCGATAGCGGGCGCGTCAGCCAGCAAGCGCCTGGCCCGTGACATCTCTCTCGCGCGCCTCGTCTTCGAGCATGCGGGGTGCGAAGCGTTCCGTCAGGAGCGGCCCGAAGATGGACGTCGCCAGCATCAGGACGAGGACCGCGTTGAGCATCTTGCCATCCAGCATCCGCTGACCGGCCGCGTTGACCGTGTCGTGCGCGACGAGCGCTGCCGCGAGCGTCGCAGCGACCTGCGGAAGGGTCAGCGCCCACATCGTCAATCGTGCCGCCGGCGTGTAGCCGAAGGCGCGCCCCGCGACCTCCGCGGCGATCCTCTTTCCCAGGACGAGCGTGACGACGATCCCCGCAACCAGAAGCGCATTGTCGATGATGCTCTGCACAAATGTCAGCGGATCGATCAGGAAGCCGGTCACGATGAAGAAGCTGGGGATGAACAGGACCCTGCCGAAGAATTCCAGCTTCGTCTTCGCTGGGTGATCCTGATCCACCATTGCGGCGTTGACCGCGAGCCCCGCCAGGAACGCGCCGACGATGTCTGGCAGGTTGATCCAAGCTGCGACCACGCCGGCCACCGCCATGATGCCGAGCATCACGACGAAGTATGCGTCCTCGTTGTCCTGCACCTTCCTCAGGACGTGGGCGCCAGGGCAGCAACCCCACCATCTCCGGGAGCCGGAGGCGGCGAGCAAGCGGCGGAACGCCGGCGAGGATCGCAATGACGATGGCGAACTTTGCCAGGGGCGGCAGCGCGAAGATCTGCGACCTCGTTGCATCGAGCAGCTCCATCTCGTGCCCTTGCTAGCCTGAATGAGACAGGGAATCACGTCCTGCATCCACGACAGACGGGTCGTGCGTAGAGAGTGTGACGCGGCTGCCGCAGGGGCCGGCCGAAGGGAGCACAGCGAAGACACAGTCCACGTGCGCACGCAGGTTGTCCCGTTCCCGACGCCGTCGCGCGACGCGACTCCGATCGAGCGTCGAGAACGGACGGTTGAAGATACGAGCCGCCGCTCGACGGCACTGCTACCTCGCCGCGGATTCGGTTCCGCTGCTGCGCATCGTGGCGCCCGACGCGAGCCGTCGCGTCGGTGCGCCGAGCGAGGCGGACGCCTTCTCGTGTTCACGTCGGCGGTTCGCGGCGTGCGTTCCCGAGCCGAGCAGCCGGTAGCGGTGCTACCCCAAAAGTAGCTCGTGAGTATGGAGAGCGACTCCCTCCGCACGAGCAGGCGATGCACGCGCATCAAGTCGATCATGCTGTCGAGTCACGAGCTCGCACGCGAGGCACGCCTGCTTCCGCTCACACGGCGTGCGAGCGCAACCGGGGTCACGCCGCTGGCGGCGTCCCGCAACCCGCGCCCGAGCGCGGAAGGAGAAGGTTTGAGAGTCTGGAATGTCATGGAGAATCGGATCACGCGCCGGAGCTTCGTCGCGTCTCCCACAGCGCTGGCCGTGGGCTTCATGATCGTGCAGCCACTGCCGGCCGCACGCCGCCCATGTCACGACGCCACGCGTGCCCACCACCATCGAGGTGGCAGCGGGAAACGGGGCATTTCGCGAAGGTCACGGCGTGGGCACCCAGAACTACATCTGCATGCCGTGCCCGAACCCGACGACGCCTGCGAAGCAGTGTCCCGATACATCCGGCTTCGCCTGGCTCCTCTTCACGCCGGAAGCCACCCTGTTCAGCGAACAACGACAGGCAGCTGACCACCCACTTCTTCAGCCCCAACCCGGCCGAGGATGGCACCATTCGGGCCACGTGGCAGGACTCGCGGGACTCGAGCATCGTCTGGGGAGGCCAGGCGATCGCTGCCCCCCAACGCCCGCCGCCCCCGCCGCCGCCGACGTCTTCGGGGGGCTGGACACAGCCTGATTACACCAATATGCTTTCTAGTGAAGGGGGGACGCGATGGCTTGGCAATCATTCGCCGTCGATGAGTACGAGGCCTACCAGGTGGCGCTCAACACTTCAGGCTTCCCGGACATCTACGGCTTCATCCGTCTGCGCTGGGGCGGGCAGCGGCGGGCGACGCTCTGGTTCTATCGTGACAGCGCGGCCTCGGTGCCGGCGAACGCGTCGTTCTCGTCGGGCGGCTTGACGATGTACTACGCGCGGTTCCGGGAGGCGGCGTTCCGTGATGCCGTCGATCTCCTGCGCAACGAGCAGCCGGTATACTTCCAGTACAACGACACGTCGAACGGCGCCTTCCTCACGACGGGCAGCGAGCCCGTGGGCGAGGGAGAGCAGCCGGCGCCATAGAGGACACGGCTGTGGCGTGGGAATCGTTCGCGGTCATAGCAGTGCGACGTCACCAGGGTCTCGCTGCAACACCGCCGGTCAATTCCGGCATCAACGCGTGCGACCGTCTCTCGTGGGGTGGCGATGCCAGGGCGACGCTCTGGTTCCACGCCGACGACGCGGCGTGAGTGCCGGCGAACAGCTCATCCGCGACGGACGGGGTTCTTCGATACTACGCGCGCTTCAAACGGCGCCAGCTCGCCGACATCGTGGATCTCCTCCGAACCAGAAGCCCGTCACCTTTCAGTGGAACGAGCACGACCAACCCATTCCCGGCGAGTACTACACGATTCCAGACGTGAACGGCGGGCCGCTCGTCGTCGACAGCACACCGCCCGCCGACGACCACCACCCTTCCGGGCGCCACCACGACCACGACCGTCCCCGCGGGCGCCACTACGACCACGACAGTTCTCCCGGGCGCCAGCACGACGACCACGACGACGCTCGCGCCCGGGTGCGCGGCCGAGGTGACCACTGCCTCTGTCCTCTGCCGGATCGACGCGCTGTCGAGGGACGCCGCTGCCGATGCCGGTCCGCTCGCCACGAAGCTCGAGGCGCGCCTGCAGAAGGTGCGCGCCGCGATCGTCGCTGCGGATGCGGGTCCTGCAGCCAAGACCAAGCGGGTGTTGCGGAAGGCGGTGAAACGCATCCACGCCTCCGAGCCTCTGCTGCGCAGCAAGAAGGCGCGGCATGCGCTCGACGACGCCGTGCGGACCCGGCTCCTCACTCTCCTGTCCGGCATCGAGTCGGGCGCGCGGACGCTGCTCGCGGCCGCGAGCGCGTGACGGCGTGGCGCGGACGCTGGCGTTCTCTTCGACACCGACGGGTCCTCGAACAGATTGCCCGGGCGTTTTCGTCCGCGATGCACGGGATGAACGTCAGGATTGACGTTCACTTGCTTAGCTGGGTAGAGAACGTGAGTGCGCGGTACGCTCATGTTCCTGCTGTCCATCGTCGGCGTGCTGCATCCATGTGCCGCCGTGGCGGCGGATGAGCCGGTCTCCATCGTGGTCGACGACGGACGGTCGATCATGGTCGATCTCGTGGCGGCGCCTGCGTCCGACGCGATCGTCGAGGTCGTGGGTCTGGATGGGCGGGTCCGTTCCCTCGACGTCGCGGCGGGTGCCCGGCGCGTGGGTCGTGTCCGCGGCGATGGGCAGTCCTTCGCCAGCATGCGCCGCGACGGAGACGGGTGGCGGGGATTCGTCAGCATGGCCGAAGGTGCGTTCCGGATCGAACCCGACGGCGCCGGCAGGCTCGTGGCACGCAGCATCGGATCCGGCGAGACCGTCCCGTACACCTCCGATCTCGGGTGCGGCACCCAATTCGTGTCGCCGCCTGCTCCGCAGGCGGACTCCATACCGCTCGTTCCGCGCGATCTCCAGGCGGACGACGGTGCCCGGACCGTCGACATCGCGGTGGACACGGATCATGCGCTGTGGCTCACCTGGGGCGCCGACGAACCGGCCATGGACTTCGTCGTCGCCCTCGTCGAGGCGGCGAGCGAGACGTACGAGCGCGAGTTCGGGCTGCGCATCCACCTCGTCTATCTCCGGCTGTGGGAGTCGCCGCTGGAGCCGTGGGATGACGACCGTCTACAGGTGCTCCTCCAAGAGCTCGCACAGGTCTGGACGAGTATTCCGCCGCGCCAGCCTCTCCCGGGCCTCGTCTACCTCCTGACCGGCACGACCGCTGCTAACGACGGTCTGGCCGGAGTGTCGGCCGCCGAAGTGTGCCACGATCAGTTCGGCGTCGTTCGCGCCGGGACGACCAATCCCTTCGATCCGCTCTCCACGCTGATCCACGAGCTCGGGCACTCGTTCGGCTCACCGCATACCCACTGCTACCAGCCGCCTCTCGACCACTGCTACAACCAGGAGGCCGACTGCTATGCGGGGCCGGTCGAGCCGTCGGTCGGCTCGGTCATGAGCTACTGCCACCTGATCGCGGGCTACGGGCGCGTGACGACGTTTCCCGGTCCCGTGAAGAACGTCATGCGGGCCAGGCTAGGGGACTCCGCCTGCATTCACAGCACCTGCGACGACTTCGCGACCGATCCCGGGTTGTGTGACGATGGCGACTCGTGCACGCAGGACGGCTGCGATCCGGAGCTCGGGTGCACGTCCACCCGGATTCCGGGGTGCTGTGCGCTCGACACCGACTGCGATGACGGTAACCTGTGTACCGACGACCGTTGCGACGCGACCGGACACTGTGCGGGCACCCCGGTGCCGGACGGCACGTCGTGCGCCGACTTCGATCGGTGCACCGGCGGCGACGAAAAGTGTCGCGGCGGCGTCTGCGAGCCGCAGCCTCTTCGCGGCTACACCGCTGCGCAATGCGCGACGGATGCACTCGAGGCCGCGGCCGGCAGTGTGCCGGGCGCCGGGGGTCGCGCCCGCCTGCGGCGTCTGACCGACCGCTTGCGAAGCGACATCGACGATGCGGCCACGGCAAGCCACGACGGGGCGTTGCGCGACGAGCGCCGCGCCCGGCGAGGCATAAAGCACGTCCTCGACCGCCTCCGCGACGCAATCCGACACGAGAGCCGGATGGTCGCCGACGACGTCGCGGCGCGGTTCCGGGCGGCGCTGCACGACCTCCGCATCGGTGTCCTGAGCAGCTGAGGGCGCTTTCCTCACCGGGCGACGGGCGCCGGCCAGTCGCGAGACGTGCGGCGCCCCGAGCCGAGCTGGCCGAAGATGTCGCTCCCCCAGCACGAGAGCGCTCCCGATCCGCCACGCACGCAGGTGTGCGAACCTCCAGCGGCGACGCCGACCACGTCCCGGATGCCGAGCACGTCGTGGACGCCGCCTCGCTCGGCGATTGCCCCGGTGCCCAGCTGGCCTTCCTGGTCTGCACCCCAGCATCGCACGCGCCCGTCGATCAAGGCCACGCAGGTATGGTCCGCGCCCGCGGCCACCGCTGTCGCTCCCTGCACGCCAGGAACCATCCCCGGTACGGGCCGGTCGAGGTCCAGCGCGTCGCCGAGCTGACCACGGTCGTTCGCTCCCCAGCACCAGACCGTTCCCGCATCGAGCAGGGCACAGGTGTGGCGCATGCCCGCCACCACCGCGACGACACCCTGCAACCCCGGCACCGGCGCTGGTATCACCCGACGGGTCGACCGCTGTCCTCCTCCGAGCTCGCCGTCGAGATTGTTTCCCCAGCAGCTGAGCGTCCCATCGTCGATCACGGCGCAGGTGTGATAGCCGCCCGCTGCCAGGGCGACGGCGCGACTGAGCCCGGTGACGGGCGAAGGAATGCTCTGCAGGTCGGTGGTCCCGTTTCCGACCTGTCCGCTGGCGTTCCATCCCCAGCAGCGGACGGAGCCGTCGGCGAGCCGGGCGCAGGTGTGAAACGCCCCGGTGGTTACCTCGAGGACGCCGACCAGCCCAGGAATCGCGACTGGCGTGCCGTGATCGTCGGTGGTCCCATCACCCAGCTGGCCCGCCGAGTTGCTCCCCCAGCACGAGACGCCCCCGGCATCGGTCCGGGCGCAGGTGTGCAGGGACCCGGCCGCAAGCTGCGCGGCTGCGCCGGCGATCGCGATGCCGCCCTGCGCGGACGAACCACCCAGCTGGCCCGAGTCTCCTCGTCCCCAGCACCGCACGGTCGCGTCCGCGAGCCGCACGCAGGTGTGAGACCCACCGACCGCAACCTCGGCCACGGATGGGATCGCGGCCACAAGGGCGGGAATCGGACGCTGCAGGGGACTACCGTACTCGCCCAGCTCTCCCTCGTCGTCGCTGCCCCAGCACCGGACCGTACCGTCGGTGACGCGTGCGCACGTATGTTGACCGCCGCCGGCCAGCTCGACCGCACCGGAGATCGGCGGCGTCCCCGAGCCGAGCTGCCCTGCCTCGTTCGCGCCCCAGCACGAGACGTGGCGACCCTGCAGCAGTGCGCACGTATGATTCAGGCCGGCGACGAGGTCGAGCGTCGCCGATGCGGCGCCCCGAACCGGGGTGAGGAACGCATCGCCGCCCCCGGCAGCGACCTGGTCCCGCAGGTTCGACCCCCAGCAGCGGACGCTGCCATCCGTCAGCCTGGCACACGTGTGATTTCGGCCGGCCGTGACCTGGACCACTCCCGACAACTCCGCCGTGACGACCGGTGTCGAATGCGATTCCGTCGTCCCGTCGCCGAGCTCACCATCGCCGCCATACCCCCAGCAGCGCACGTCACCGTCAACCAGCCAGACGCAGGTGTGAAATCCGCCCGCCGCGATCCCGGCGGGCTCGGAGAAGCCGGTCACGGTTACCGGGGCGGCGGTGTTCAAGCTGGTGCCGTCGCCCAGCTGTCCCTCAATGTTGCGCCCCCAGCATCGCACGGAGCCATCCACCAGCCGTGCGCACGTGTGGTACCCGCCTGCGGCGATCTCCACGGCTCCGGTGATCCCGCTCACCGGGGTTGGAACCGGCCCGACGGCCGTCGCGACGCCGAGCTGTCCGTACCCGTTCGATCCCCAGCAGACGACGGTGCCCATCCTGAGCCGTGCGCAGGTATGGGCATAGCCTAGCGCGAGCTGCACGACGTCGGCGACACGGGGAACCGCCGCCGGGATGTCGCGCGTGGTGGTCGTCCCGTCTCCCAGCTGGCCCTCGTCGTTGGCGCCCCAACAGCGCACCGTTGCATCGGGTGCGATCGCGCACGCGTGCCGCGCGCCGCTCGCCACGTGCAGCGTCTCGAGAACCGGGCAGGCGTCGCCGGCCTGCATCGAGCACGCCACGCGTCTTGCTCCGAAGTACCGGACAGGCGCCCGGCCGGGCTGCCGGAGCTGGCCGTGCAGACGCTGGCAGGATGGATCGAGCTTGGCGTCCATGAGCACCACCCGCTGCGTGGCCTGGCAGGGGTTCCACCGCGCCCGCAGCCCCAGACGGAGCGATACGCGGAGGCTGGTGGGACCGCACGAGTCCGGCAAGATGGCGACCGGCGTGATCGGCCGTTGCTCGCGCAGGATGACGTCGACGAAGTCCGGCACGGCGGTCGATCTCTCTCCGGCGTGTACCAGCGAATTGCCGTTGACGAGAAACAGACCGCTGCAGGCACCTCCGGCAGCGACGGCGTGTGCAGCGTCGGTGATCCAGGAGAGCACCAGTATGGCCGCAGCGACGCGCGCGGCACGTATGCCACGGCCGGGCTTGATGGCAAGCCCCCTAGCAGGGTTGAAGCCGAGAGGTCAATCCTGATGAAGGTCGATGATACCCAGTCGTGCGGGATGAGCGGGAGACTCCGCGCGTTCGAATGACGCCTCGACCAGGGATCTTCGCTCGACTCACCCGGACCCATCTCGAGCCGGGCGCAAGCGCTCGAAGATCGGTCGGAGACGCTCGTCGCGGTCGTGATCGGGGTACCTGGAGCTACAGCGGGCCGCGGTGGCCGTCGCGCTCGTCACGTCGCCGCCGAGCAGCTGGACCTCGACCAGGGTGGTGCATGCCGGCTGCAGGTCGGGATCGATCTGCAGCGCGTGCTCGAGGTGGCGGCGCGCCGCTTCGAGCTGCTGCTGCCGCAGGGCGGTCACGCCGAGGCTGAGCTGCCGGTAGGCGGACTCGGGGCTGGCTACCAGCGGGTCGGGCAACGCCGCGGTCGTTCGCACGAGCAGCTGTGAGACGGAGTCCCGGTAGAGCGGGCGCCAGCGGCCGGTGTGCACGAGGCCCGAGACGACGTCCCTCGCCTCCCAGCGCGGCCACAGCACGAACTCCGCCCCGCTGCTCTCGATGACGTCGATCCAGCCGGGCTTGCGATCGAGGACGGTCAGGTAGTCGGTGTACGTGTCGTTGCCGTACGCCGTCTCCGCACGACCGTCGATGAACACCTTGAGCCGACCCTGGGTTCGCAGCTGCACGTAGCCGCCCCATCTGTAGTAGGCGAAGACGTTTCCCGAGAGCTGATTGGCGTTGACGAAGTTGAGGGTCTCGACCGGGAACTCGTAGTCCGCGGTGAGATAGTGGAACGCGGACACGGTCTTCGGATAGGGCGCCAGCCAGACTCCGGCCAGTGCGAGCGCGCCCAGCGCCGGCACCAGCGGGGGAATCCGATCGCGCAGGAAGACCCCGAGGCGCGCCAGCACGAGAGCCAGCACGAATGTCTCTCCCATTCCGAAGAGCGGCACGAAGCGGCGGCTGCGCAGCGACATGGCGAGAGCCATCGCGCCGATCGCCATTGCCACCCGGGCATCTGGCGAGCGGCGCAGCTCGGGATTGCCGATGACGACCAGCGTCGCCACGACGAACGCGCCGATCCCGTACGGGTAGAGCCACGACCGCAGGCCGCCCGGCTCGAACGGCGGCAGCCACTCGGCCACCTGGTGGATGGGTGACGTGGGATCGAACGCGTGCTGGAGCGGACGCATGAGGGCCGCGCTGCCGTGGGGATTGATCAACGTCACGGCGAAGCAGACGGCCGCAAGGAGCAAGGCCCGCCACCGCTGCTCGCGCCGTCGAACGCTCGGGAGCAACACGATGGGCAGGGTGAGGAGGCCGAGAACGAAGCTGGGGTGGAGGTTGGCCCAGATCAGGAAGACGATCGGAAGCCAGGGACGCGGCTGCGGGCGGCCGAGCGTGGCATCGAGGACGAGTGCCCAGCCGAGGAGCGCGTACAGCTGCGGGCGCACGTCGAGGAATGGCGCTGCCACCGCCAGACCGAAGGTCGCCGCGACCCAGCTGGCCAGGCGATCGCCGGTGAGGCGCACCAGGAGCCGGAAGAGGATCAGCCATGCGGCGACGATCACGAGCCACTTCCAGTACGCCAGGCTCTCCAGTCCGAACGCGCGCGCCCAGAGATACAGCAGGACGTCCGAGAGCCACGAGTCGTTCAGCCAGTACCGGCCGGCCGTCGTGTAGCCGAAGGGATCCGGCGCCCGGATGGCACGGTGCTCGACGATCCATTGCCCGCCTGCGATGTGCCACCACAGGTCGGCGCCCTGCAAGATCGTGAAGCCAAACGACCAGAACGTCAGGCCCGCGGCCAGATACCACGTGGCGGCGGTCAGCCGGTCGGATCGCGGCCGCACGACCTCGATCGCTCTGCCTCGGTGCGCCATGAGCCGCGGCAGGGGACATAGCATGCATCGACCGGGTCGAGCAGGCTGACGGGCGGTCCTTGGTACATACAAGCGACCGTGGTACGTGGCGCTTCGTCGACTCGTACCGATGAGCGAGCCCAAAGCAGGCAAGCCGCAAGGCGCCGCGCGTTTCGAGGACCGCGGACAGATCGCGCGCGGCGGAATGGGAAGCGTGCGCGCGATGTGGGACCATCTCCTCGAGCGCCGGGCGGCTCTGAAGGAGGCCTGGAACGAGGGGGACGCCCAGGCGATGGCGCAATTCGTCGAGGAGGCCCGCATCATGGGCGGCCTCGATCACCCGAACATCCTTCCCGTCTACGATCTGCAGGTCGACGAACCGGGCGGCCCGCCGCGGCTCCTGATGAAGCTGGTCGAGGGGCGGACGTTGAGCGATCTGCTGCACGAATCGACCACGCCCCCCGCCGGACGAGAGCTCGAGCGTCTCATCGGCGTCGTGGTCAAGGTCTGCGACGCGGTGTCCTTCGCGCACAGTCGCGGCGTCATTCACCGAGACCTCCATCCGCGCAACGTGATGGTGGGAAGCCACGGCCAGGTCTATCTGATGGACTGGGGACTCGCGATCCGCCGTGACGAACCTCGTCCGCGTCGAGAGTCGATCCCGATGCTGGAGTTCGGCAGCGGTTCGCCGGCGTACATGGCGCCCGAGCAAGCCTGGGGGCGGGACGACGAGATCGACGAGCGGACCGACGTGTTCGGGATCGGCGCGCTGCTCTACGAGATGATGACGCTGCGGCCGCCGTTCGCGGGGAGCGAGCTGAACGACGTGCTCGAGGCTGCTCGGCGGTCCGTGGTCGTCGCGCCCGACGTCGTCGCGGCCGAGAGCGGACCGCCGGCACGCCTCTGCGAGATCATCATGCGAGCCCTCGCCCCCGACCGGGAGCATCGCTACCAGACGGTGGAAGCCCTGCGCGAAGACCTCGAGAGCTTTCTGCGCAGCGGTGGGTGGTTCGTCGCGCGACGCTTCCCGCGCGGCACCGTCATGCTGCGCGAGGGCGACGAGGGCGACGGAGCCTACATCGTGTCGCAGGGCATGTGCGAGGTCTACCGCTCCGTCGGCGATCGCACCGAGACCCTCCGCGTCGTCGGTCCCGGCGGTGTCGTCGGTGAGGTCGGCCTCTTCACGGGGGCACGGCGCGTGGCGAGCGTACGCGCCGTCACCGACGTGACGGCCCTGGTCGTGACGCCCGACGCCCTCGAACGGGAGCTGGGACGCGCCAGCTGGATGCGCGCGTTCGTCGAGGCGGCCGTCGGACGATTCGTCGAGCTCGACCAGGTGCGTCGGCGCGAGCGGAACGGAAGCTGAGCGGACCGCTCAGGAAGGCTTCTTCAGCCCGAGGATCTTCCACCCGCCGTCGCGACGTGTGAGCACGTTGCTCACGCGAACCTCGAGATGCACCGGCGTGCCCGTCTGGGCATCGAGGAAGTCGTCGCTGCGCGTGAAGGTGGCGAGCGCGTCGTCGCCCTCGACCACGATGTCCAGCTTGGAGAACTGGACCCGCAGGTCGGCGGCACCCTGGAAGTACTGCAGGAGAGCGTCCCGCATCGGGGTCGGCAACGCCGCGTGCAGCGACTCGACCCGGGCCATGTCCCGGGACTCCAGCGCGGCCCGGTAGCGTTCCAGCAGCGCACGGATCGCGTCCTCGTCGTTGTCGGACGCCTCCGCCGTGCTCGGTCCCAGGCGCGTGGGCCAGCTCTACGAACCCTTCGAAGGCTCCCCAGCCCGCTGCCAGGCGAGCCGTGGGGACGAACTTCCGCCTCAACCGGTGACCGGCGCTGCGCGATCCACCTCGTCGAGCTCGACGAATCGCTCGATCGCGGCATCGACGAACGCTCGCATCCAGCTCGCGCGGCCGAATTCCTGCTCGAGTGCGTCTCGGGTCACGACCAGCGCCGTGACGTCGGTCCTCGCTCGCACACTGGCGACACGTTGCGAACCCACAAACAAGCCGATCTCGCCGATCACACCGCCGGGTCCGACCACGCGGAGGATCTCCTCGCGGCCATCCACGACACGGAAGACCTCGCACGTCCCCTTGGACACGATGTAGGCGCGATTCCCGACCTCGCCCTCGCGGAGGATCAGCGTCCCGCTCGTGAAGCGCTGGGCGGCAAACCAACCGCCGCTGCGTACAAATCCCGCGAGGTCGTCCCTCAGCGTGTCGACGCTCGGATAGCGGTCGCCACGCTTGGGCGCGAGCGCCCGCAGCACGATGTCGCAGAGCTGGCCGGGCATGGTTGCGTCCGGTACCACGATGTCCGGCGCGATCACCTGGCACCGTCGGGCATTCGCCAACACATCGTGAAACGTGGCCCCGTCGAAGGGTGGCCGCAGGGTGAGCAGCTCGTACAGGATGGTTCCGATCCCGAACACGTCGGTGCGCTCGTCGATCTCGTCGTCTCGGCCCCAGGCTTGCTCCGGCGCCATGTAGGCGGGGGTGCCACTGCCTACTCCTGCACCCAGACCTCCCCGAGCGGCGCGCTGGTCAAGGCGGACGGCGAGCCCCCAATCCATGACGTACACCTGCCCATGGCTTCCCACCATGACGTTTCGCGGATGCAGGTCCCGGTGAACGACGCCTCGGCTATGCGCGAAGGCTACGGCGTCGCAGACCTTGAGCAACACGCTGAGCAGACGCTCGAGACGTGCGCTGGCCGGGACCCCCCCGGTCTCGTGCACCAGGTCGCTCAGGGTGACACCCTCGACCAGCTTCATCAGGAGGCGCGGCCTGCCGTCCGCGGGGTCGAACACGAGATCGTAGACCGGGAGGATGTTGGGATGGTCGAGGATTCCCATGATCCGGGCCTCGTCAACGAATTGCTGGGTTTCCGATATCCCGATCTCCGAGTGCAGCTGCTTGACCGCCAGACGTCGCACAAGAAGCTGATCCCAGGCCGCTCGCACCGTCCCCATGCCGCCGGTCGCAATCTCGCCGCGATCGTGGAACCGGGTATCCCTGGGGCTGCGATCCCCGATCCGTGCCTCACCCATGGCGGCGTCCTCGTGAGGACGTGTCTACCACGCACCACCCGTCACCTCCAAAGACACCAGCCAGCGCTGAACCTCGGAAACGGCGGAAGCATTTTTCAACCTAGGTGCCCGCACCTTGAACAGGTGAGCGGTGTACTCTATGTGAGTGTGCTAGGAGCGTCCGCGGGAATGACCGAACGCCGCCGATCAAAGCGCCCTGTCCGCCCTTCGGCAGGAGCGGGACCTTTACTTGCGCATGTTGGAGCTCGGGCATCAGACGGACATGGCGCCCTTTCTGGAGCGCGCGCTCTCCCTGCTCGTCGACATCACGAACGCGCGCGAGGGGTACATGGAGTTGGAAGACGAAGCGGAACTCGACGGGGGTGGTCCGCGTTGGTCGATCGCGCACGCCCTCTCGTCCGACCAGATCGAAGGGGTGCGGGGCACGCGCTCCCGAGGAATCATCGCCGAGACACTCGCAACCGGGAGAACCATCCTCACGGCGTCAGCGCTGGATGATCCACGGTTCAAGGGCTTCGAGAGCGTGAGCAAGTCTCGCATCACGGCCGTACTCTGCGCGCCGATCGGTCACGCCCCCCCCCGAGGGGTGCTCTACCTGACCGGCCGGGTGTCGGGCGGCCCTTTCACGGAAGAGGACCGGGCTCGAACCGAGGTCGTCGCACGGCACCTGAGTCCCCATGTCGATCGCTTACTGCTGCAGCAGCGTTGTGCGGCTGCGGACGACCCCGTGCGCGCGCTGCGCGATCGGCTGCGATTGGACGGGGTCATCGGCCGCAGCAAGGCCTTTGCCGCCGTTCTCCAAGAGGTTGCCGTCGCCGCCCCATCGTCCAAGACGGTGCTTCTCACTGGCCAGACCGGAACCGGCAAGACCCAGATTGCCCGCGTGATACACGACAACAGTCCGCGTGCGGGACACCCGTTCGTCGAGGTGAGCTGCACGACGCTGACCCACAGCCTCGGAGGGACTCAGCTGTTCGGCTACAAACGAGGCGCTTTTACCGACGCCAAGCAGGACAATCCCGGTCTCGTAGCTGCGGCGGAGCACGGAACCTTGTTCCTCGACGAGATCGGCGACATGACACTCGACGAGCAGGGGAAGCTGCTGCAGCTGCTGCAATCGAAGCAGTACTATCCCCTCCAGACCACCACGCCTGTCAAGGCGGACATTCGTGTGATCGCCGGGACCCACGTCGATCTTGGACGCGCGGTGGCGGAAGGACGATTCCGGGAAGATTTGCTCTTTCGTCTCGATGTCTTCACGATCCATCTCCCGACCTTGGAGGAACGCCGGGAGGACGTCCCGGAGCTGGCAGCGTACTTCTGCGCGGAGGCGTGCCGGAACGAGGGATATGCGCCGCGCGAGCTGTCGCGAGACGCCCTGTGTGCGCTCCAAGCGGCGAAGTGGCCGGGCAACGTGCGCAAGCTCGCGAACACGATCGTCGTGGGTGTGGAACGGGCCGCGCGCGAGGGTGTGATGCAGATCGAGCGGCGGCACCTATTTCCGGACGCCACCGAGGATCGCCAGGGCGAGGGTGGCCGACCGGTCACGTACCAGGATGCCATGCGCGATTTCCAGGGTCGGTTTCTGCGCGAGGCGCTGGCTGCGACGAACGGGAACGTCTCCGAGACCGCCCGGCGCCTCGACATGGCGCGTGGCTACCTCTACGACCTGATCAAGGCGCACGGGATCGACGTGACCCGGGGCTGAGCTGACGCTCGTCGCCATGCGAAGCCGTGAGCGGGTGTCGGAGCGAAGCATCGCGGGTCGCGGATCGCGCACCTCGCTCACCACCGGGTGAGGATCAGCGCCTTTGCAAGCGGGCGAGAGAGCGGAGACAGGCGGTGAAGCCGCCGCCCCATGTAGTCGGCACCCCAGATGTTGCCGCTCGAGGGATCGACCGCGATGCTGGCGCCGATGCCACTGTACAGATCCGGTTCCTCCTGGTCGGTGAACGCGCTGGGGTACAGAGCGAGCAGGGGGGGCCGCAGGTGGAAACGCCCCCTCCGATCCACGTACCCCTGATCGAACCAGAGATCGCCGCGGCGATCCGGCTTGACCTCGAGCAGCCTCCCCCTCCGCGACATGCGTGACCGGCGGCCGCGTCGAGTCGAGCACCCAGCTGCCCGGAACCTGCGATTCGTCGATGCAGGGATTGGCGCACCGCGAGTCGGCCGTGCGGATCATCCTGCTCTGCGGATCGTACGACGCCTCGCAGTCCTCAGGGGCGAGTCCCGGCGCGGACAGGTGCTGACACTCCGCAGTATCGCTCATGTAGGCGAGGGCGAAGCGTGCGATTCGGGAGCTGCGCGTACTGGGTAGCGACGACGTCACCCCTCCGGTCGATCTCGATGTCCCAGGGCGCCAGCAGGCCGAAGTTGATCATCGCCAGCGGGAGCACGCGAGGTTCGAACGGCGCTGGAGGCAGCGGGAACAGCTCGACCGCTCCAGCGGTTGGATCGAGACGCCCGATCTGAGAACCGGTGCCGGCGGCGTAGTCGGTGAACCATACGTGGCCGTCGGGGTGTATCGCGATGTGCGCGGGCTGAAAGACGCCGAGTGGATATTCGCGGTAGCAGGAACCGTCGTCACTGCCCCCGCCGCAGAACAGCTCGGCGAGCACGCAGTCCTCCGCACTCACGCAGGCGTGTGCGGGGGGCGTTGCTGCACGACCCGAAGGTCGCCGATGTCACGCCCTCACAGGTGGCGTCCGTCGTGAAGTCGAACGACGATGTGACGCTGGGCGGGGGGGTCGAAACGTCCCAGTCGAAGCTCTCGAACGGGACGCGTTCCGGGTCGAAGGTGAGAAGGTGCCCATGGTTTCCCGGTCGCCCGCCGTTCGACTGAGAGAGCCAGATGCGACCGCGTGCAGCATCCCAGGCGATGCCCATGGGGCTGTTGTGGTCCCCGGGCAAGTTGTACAGGCGCATCGTCCCGTTCAGCGGGTCATACATGACGACCCGCGCGTGATTCCGGGGGGCGCCTTGACCCACAACCACTCTCCGGCATCCAGATATACGAGCGCGATCGTCTACCGCGATGGCTTCTCCACCGCTCGGGAAAACGGTGGCAACGCAGGCGCCCCAGCCGCAGACCTGGAAAGGCACGGGCGTCATCGGCATGGGGAGACGGCGCCGGAGAGGACCTCCTCGCGGCTGGATCGAAGAAGTAGGAGTCGCGCTTGAACTCGGGGTTTACCCAGACGCGACCCGCCGGGTCGATGGCGATGTGGGTCGGCGGGGGGTTCGGGCCACCGGCCTTCGAGGTGTCGAACGCGTCGTGCGCATGGTTCGTCTGTCCGAACGGACCGGCTACGCCGGTGGGCGTGACGACCGTGAATCGTGCGCGTTCGAGGTCGGTCGGAAGCTTCACCACGACTTGCACGTCTCTCCGCACGGAACACGCGCGGGTCCGTGGACGGGGTGCTGGGACATCACGGGTCTGCCCGTCTCCAGTCAAGAATGCGCACCGAGGCCCCGGGGCCGGCACTCCCGAATCCCTCGCCGGTCACCGAGAGAGCGAGGAAGGTACTGCCCGTTGTCCGGACGGCCAAGGCGGGCGTGTACACGATGGTCCGGGCGTAGACGGTGGCTGAGCACAATGCGAGGACTATCATGGAGATCCAACCGCGGGAGCTTCATGGGCGCTACTCCTCATGCTATTTAATATGCGATGCGCCACCATCGGCTCGGTGATTATCGTCGGGTGGTTGGCGATTACGGTGAAGGCGGCAGGCATCGGGCGCCCGGGGGGCGGGTCGCCCCGCACCCTGGTGGTGTGGGGCGACCGGTCCGGCGGAACGTCAGTTTCCGACGCTGCAGTCGTTCTTGCAGCCGACGAAGTCGTCGCTGCACTTCGTCTTGCAGTTGGCCATGAGAATCTGGCAGGTGTCGAGCTGCACGCGTGTCTGGGAGAAGCAATTCTGTCGCGGGATGCCCGGGATGGTCGCCTCGACGCACTCGGCGCGCCCGACGCGGTACTGCACGCGGCAGCTGGTATCGGCCTGACACTCGAGCACGCAGGCTCGCCGGGTCTGGCGACAGCTCACCGCGCAGGCGTGGGGTACGAAGCTGGCCCCGCTGCTCGAGGGCAGCAGGGGTAGGGCCAAGAGCACCCCGGCAAAAATGCTTCTGACGACCGCGAGATGGTTCTTCATGGTAACCTCCCTGTGATTGGACGACGTGCCTTCGAGGCGCGCCGTCGAGTGTGATGCTGGACGAAGAAAGCAAGACGCCTGCCGCAAGCCGGTGAGCTGCGGAAAGCGAGGAAGTCACGACGCCACCGGGACTCTGTGGGATCCGGGACGTCACGAGGGGTCGGCATCGTCGGGGATCCCTGACGCCGGCTGTCAGTGATTGCTGGCAACAGACGGGCAGTGACCTCACGTGGTCCGTTGTGGTGTCCCGGGTGGGGACAGGCGGCGCCCGGATGCCAGGTAGCGGTGCAGTGTCGTACGAGATGGCCGCGATCTGCGACGGCTGGCGACCGGATCGGCGTTCGGGCTTCCGGGTCCCGGTACGTCCAGGCCGTGACCGTGGCGTCGAGCAGGCCATCGCCCGCGACCAGCCCGGACATCGGGGGCGGTGCGACGTGGCCGCCCGACGGTGGTCTCCCAGGGGCCGCGCGCCGTCGAGCCGGACATCGGGGACGTCCGATGGGTCGGACAGGACGTGTTGGGAAGCGTCAGTCCTGCCAGACGATTCACGCGAACGGCGCGGGCCCTCCCGATGCGCTCGCCGGCAGCGACGGGCCACTCTCGAGCCGTTACGGGGTCATGACCCAGCGGGACTTCCTGCGGGGAGCCAGCCGATGCGCCCACTCGGGCTGAGAGACTGGCGCGTTGCGGTCACCGGCGACCGTCGACGGAGCAGACGCGGCGATCCATCCGGCCCCGCTGCCTTCGTTGCGGGGTTCACGAGTCTGGACATCACATTCGGTACAGCTTCCAAGGATGCGGGGCCGATGTGTCCATCATGGGCACCGCCCCCTGGTTCACGCTCACGGCCTGCTCGCGGGTCGCGGCGAGCTGGCGCTCGCGATGCCGGAAGTCCCAGAGACAGAGCCGATCACCGCCGCCGACTCGCTTCCGCCGCCTGACCTGGCTAGAAGCAAAGCTTCGCCAAACGGGCCGCGTCCCGGATGGAGCCGGGGTCAGGACGAGGAGGGGTCGGGACGATGCATCTGGCGTTTTGGCGGCGCGGGATACTCTTGTCCACCTCGATCCGCTTCGCCGGACACGCGACGGAAGGCTTCTGACTCCCAACTCGCGCGGGACCGGCCCCTTCCCTTTTGGACGACGGTTCACCTCCGCGCGAACCATTCAGGACGGCTTTTGCAGGCCCCGGTACTTCCAGCCGCCGGCCTGACGCGCGAGCACGTTGCTGACACGTACCTCGAGGTGTACCGGTGTGTCGGTCTGGGTATCGAGAAAATCGTCGCTGCGCGTGAACGTCGCGAGCGCCTCGTCGCCCTCCACCACGATGTCCAGATTCGAGAATTGCACGTGGAGCCGCGCGGCATTCTGGAAGTATTGGCGCAGGGCGTCCGCATCGCGTTCGGCAGCGCAACGTGCAAGGACTCCACGAGCACCATGTCCTCGGCCTCGAGCGCGGCACGGTAGCGTTCTAGCAGGGCACGGATCGCCGCCTCGTCCCCTTCGGATGCCTCTGCCACTTTCGGACCCAGGCGAGCCAACGACGGTCGGGGTACCGCCGAATGTGGACCCTGCCTCGATGGCTCGGGCTCGACGCCCCCGCCCATGCTCTCCGTGAGAAGCTTGTAGCTGTCGAGACGATCGTTCGTCCGGTCGGCCAGAAGCTTCGCGACCTCCGCCTGGTCGACCGGCAGCTTGAGCGACCGCATGACCTCGATCGCCGCCTCGTTCTGCATCTCGATGAGCTGCTTCTCCGAACCGCGGGTCTCGTGAGAGCCCTCGATCAGGCCGGTCTTGATGTCGATGATCTGCACCTCGAGTGCGAGTCCCGAATCGACGTCCGAGAGACTCGCCGACACCATCTTCGAGATGCCCAGCTGCTCGGCAACCTCGATCTCCTTCAGCCCGCGTTTCTCGCTCAGAAAATCGATCTTCTGCCGGGAGTACACCAGCAACCGGGGCTGCTGCTGAGCACCGTGTTCAGGCCGTCGCGTGTGAAGTCACTCATCCATTCCGGGACGTGGCCGTTGGCACGATGGCCATCACTCCGAGGACGAGCGGCCGACCCTCGGACTCCGCGATCGCCGGCGGACCCGCGGGCGGCGACACGCGCGATAACCACCCAGCCGGCGCCGGCGGCGGCGAGGGTGGCAACGCCCACCAGCACGCTGCGGCGGCGATGGTCGAGCGGGTGCTGCGCGCAGGATTCACGTGGCCGTCGTGAGTGGGCTCGGCAGGATTCCCGATCGCGAGCCCGCGCCACGACCGCATACGCGGAACCGTTCCCGGATGTTCTTGAACGTCTGGAGTCCCGTGTCGCGGAAGGCGACCTCGGTCAGGCGGCTGCGGACGGCGCGAAAGAGGTCTTCGGACACGCTGATCCCGCCCGGCTCGGCGATCCCCTGGATGCGCGCGGCGATGTTGATGCTGTCGCCCATGGGACCGAACGGCGTGACGACGACTTCACCGAGGTGGATGCCGATCCGGATGGCGAGCGGGTGCCTCCCGGGAGACGGCGCCGGCGAGCTCCGCTGGATCTCGAGCGCCGCCTCGAGCGCCTCGACGGCGCTCTCGAAGATGGCGAAGAACCGATCGCCGCTGCCGATCTCGTAGGTGCCGCCGCGACGCGACACGACGTCCTGGAACACGGCGGCGATGTCGTCGATCCCCGCGATCGCGTGCGCCTCATCCTCCCCCATGAGGGCGCTGTAGCCCTTCATGTCGGCCAGCAAGACCGCGTTCAGCCGCCGCGACATCTTGCTCTCGTCGTCCGCCATCGCCCGGACCATCGATTTCATGCCGGAGGGCAGGCTTCAAACGAAAAAACAGTCCCCGCCGGGCACCGGTGTATGATGCAGATACGTGCTCGATGACTCCGGTGCGGGTCCCCGCCGGAGGGATCGACAAGAGGCCGGTGATGGGGCGACCGACGAAGGGCCGCCGTGATCTAGCGGCGCCCACCGGTCGCGGCGCAATGGCTCGGTTGCGCCATCCGTGATCCGCCACCACGACCGCGTCCAGCTGTCGGACCGTCGACGCTCAAAACTGACGCCGGCCGCACCGGGCAGCCGTGCTGGGCATCAAGTGGGTGACCTAAGAGGTGACGATAGCAGGATGTGGCGGCGACGTTCTTGCGCTCGGACCTCTGGTCGCCTCGTGGCTCCTGCTCCACGCCGTGCCGTCGCGTCGCACGCAGCGTCGCTGGCGAGCCAATTCGATTCGGTCATCCGGTTTCGGCTCCTTCCGCCGACCCAGAGCGAGGCGGCCGGCGTCGAAGAGATCGTCCGTGCGCTATCAGGCCGTCAGACATCGCGTTCACCCCGCCACCCCGGGATTCACATACCGGTACAACCGTGGCTGCCGAGCGAATCAGCAAGTAGCTGAAGTTTTGGTTCTGAGTCTGTTCGACATGTCTCAACACCGGGGGAACTACAACGTGAACTCGATACCCCCTGCGGGGAGCACCTCGGCCTGCAGGCCATTCAACGTGCGGGCAGCCAGGCATCCGGAATGCCACCCCCGGCCGTGGTATCTCGAGCTTGAGACCCGGGGCCGCAAACACGTCGTCGCTACTCGCGACCACCGCGGTATGGCCGGACTCGGCGGTGAACGTGTCGAGCAGTCGAGTTGCGAGCAGCTCGAGGAAGAACGTCACGCGGTCGAGCCGTGGAGCGTCACCCGACGGCATAGCGGACGCGACTCTGGCCGAGGTGCTTGGCGTCGATTTCGAAACCAACTTCAGGTGGACGTCGTTCGTCCGAAGGCGCTGGAGGCCATGAACAGGGCGTCAGGACGAAATCGCCGAGTCCCTGAAAAATGTCCTCGGTGCCGGTCGTCATCGGGCCGTGCGCCCGGCGGCCATCTTGGCACGCCTTGTATCGCCGGGCGGTACTTCGTTCGCAACAGCAGTCACCAACACCGAAGCCGAATCACGACTCCAAAGGGCTGCCAGATGCCGGTGACATTCCCGCATCCGCACGATAGTACCGCCGTGCAGCGTCCTCGAGACATGGGCACCAGCACGTTGACATCCCAGTGGTCCGGTGAGCCCGTACGTCCCGTTGAACGACAGACGTTGGAGGCGAGCATGAACTTCGAGAACGTCGCTTCCTGCGTAATGATGGCGCGGCTATTGGACAGTTTGAACGTCTCCGGGCCGAGCCGGGATCCCTCGAGATTGTTACCGTCCAGCGTTGCGAAGTTGGCGAAGAGGTAGAGCACCCCGATGTCGAAGCGGCCCTTGCCGATCGTTTCGCTGCGCTCCATGAACTCGGGGCCCAGGGAGGTACTCGAGCGCGAAAGCTGGCGAGCGCGAAGTCGAACTCGTACGTAAAGCTCGCGGTCGCGCGGTCGCAGGAAAGTCGGCACCCCGTACGGCGGTCCGCACGAGCTGGGTGACGAGCGCGTTGGCGAGATTGCCCGTCTTGGACGCGTCTGCAGCTGGTCGGCGAGGGAGGCCGCAGGGCTGGGCGACGCGAAACGGCGACGGCCACGAGCGCAGCGGCACACGGGCACGCCGGGAAGGCCGTACAATGCTCACCGTTGCTCTCGGAGCCGCCCCGAGCGCGCACGAGGCATTGGAGTGTCAGCTCCGGGCTTCGCCGGCTGACAGATGGCCTGCATATCGAGTTTTTGCACTTGAAGGCCAAAGAAAACGAGGCGGCCATCGCTCGACCGTGCGAACCCGTTCAGCTCGTTGTAGCAGTCAGGGTCACCCACCTTCCGGGCAACCATCAACTGCAACTCGCCCAGCTTTCTCCGCTCGCTCTTCAGCAATTCGGGGATCCTCTTCTGCGTCCGCGAGCTGCCGCACAGCTCGGGGAGTCCCTGCAGCTCAGCCAACAGGGCTGCGAGTTGTCGGTTCACTCGATCCGCAACCTTTCGATTGTTCGCGACCCGCACTTCGCACCCCCCAGTCGCCTGAAGCAGCGTGCAAGCCAGCGAGGTCGCTGCTCACGGTGCACGGATCGCCGGCACAGCCGGGCTCCGTTGCACAGAGCCCGTCCTCACACAAGGCGCGGGTGCAGCGTTGTTGCGGCTGCAGTTGCGTCCCCCTCACAACAGTCCTTGTCGTCCGTACACCTCAAGCGGCAGGTGGGCGTACAGTGCTCGCCGCCGTCGCATTGCTCGAGCGGGTCCAGGATCCCATCACCGCACTTCAGCTGGCAGTCCTGCCGGCATCCGTCCCCCGGCGTTCCGTTGTTGTCGCCGTCGTCACACCCTTCGCCCAGTTCCGATCGATCGCCCGTCGCCACAGTTGAACGGGCAATCCGGCGCTCGTCCATTGCAGCGTTCCCGGCGTCCCCACACCGAACCCCGAGCGGTTCCAGGATGTCGGGCGGACAGCTCGCCCCCGTGCCCGGCAGAACTCCGCCCGATCGCACGAGCTTCGCTGGCCGACAGAGCGTGTCACCGGAAGCGAACCCGTCGGGCGGACAGCTCGCCCCCGTGCCCGAGCAGAACTCAGCCTCGATCGCCGGCCCGTTCGCTGGCCGAAAGAGCGTGTCGCCGGACGCGAACCCGTCCGGCGGGCAGCTAACGCCTCCAACGCATACCTCTGCCACATCGCAGGCACCCTTCGCCTCCCGGCACACCACTCCGGTTCGCCTACCGTCTACACACTCGAGGCCGCTGCCCGAGCACACGTCCGGGAGGTCGCAGTCTCCCGCGCTCTCGCGACAGGGGGTGCCTGGGGGCGCGAACTGACAATCGCTGGTGCAGCATGGCCCGAATGTGCCGCCCGATTCTGCCTCGCATATCTCGACCTGGGACCCAAGATCCCGTCGCCGCAAGTCGGCGAAGGCAAACACATCCTCCAGGTTTGCGCGTAGACCCTGGTCGGGGCCGATGGATCAATCGCCAGGGCGGAGATGATCGTGCTCGTCAGACCGACATTGAACGATGTCCAGGTCTTGCCTCCGTCCGTGGTCCTGAACACCCGATTGTTCGGTTCCCGCGTACACCGTTTCGGGATTCGCCGGTCGATCGCCAGGGAGCGGACGAAAGCCGGAAGCCCGGTGTGGCCACGCTCCAGCTCGCTCCCCCATCGACGGTCCTGGCTACGGAACCCGGTGACGACCCGCGTACAGCGTAGTGGAATCTATCCGGATGATCGCGAGGGGACCGAGGAAGAAGGGGACGAGGGATACCGTTGTTCGTGGGAAACCAGCTGAGCCCCCCGTCGGTGGTCCTGAACACCCCGCCGCCGAAAAATCCCGCATACACCGTCCGAGAGTTGGTCGGATCAATGACCAAGGCGGAGACGAGGTCGACTGGAAGACAGGAGTTGGCCGGTCGCCAGGCGAAGCCCCCATCGGTAGTCTTGAAAGTCTACCGGCCCTACCGCGTATACCGCGCCGGGATCGGAGGAACCGCCAGCGTGAGGGTGGAGCCGGGACAGGGGAGCCATTGCTCACGGCGAACCGGATATTCCACGCTCGGTGGTCTTGAACACGCCATCTCTTGATCATTAGGAGTCCCGGCTATCGGTACACCGTCGGGGAATCAACTGTCGGTCGCCAGGTCGCAACCAGACGACGGCGAACAATACGAACAGTTGAAATCGGATACCGGCTTACCCCAATCCGGCATCTGCCCGGATCGGACGATCTGAATACGCCCCGATCGATGGTACCTGCGTACAGGTTGCGATGGGTCAGCGGATCAATCTCAAAGAACCCACGAACAAGCGGGGCAGAAGTCCCTCACTCGCGGCATCCCAGCGCATTCCCCCGTTCGTCGTCTTGAACACTCCATCGCCGAGAAGTTCCCGCGTATACCGGTCGCAGTGGTGGGGATCATCACCAAGGGAGCGACAAAGCTACCGACAGCGGAGGAGCCCGGCAGACCATCGGAGGTGTCACTCCAGGTAGTGCCGCCGTTGGTGGTCTTGAAGACCGCGCCGTGTAACGTGGCGTACACGGCGCTGGGATTGGCAGGATCGATCGCCAGCGTACTGACGGGGATTCCGAAAAATTAAGGATCGGCGACAGTTCCCCGGAGGAGGCCGGCAGTCCCTCAAGGCCTGGCTCCAGCTCATCCCGCCGTCGTGGTCTTAAACACCCCCGTCGCTGAACGTGCGCACGTAGACCGTGCTGGGAGATGCGCGGTTCTATCGCAGCGCTCAAACGATCGACAACGGAGGAGCCCGGCAGACCAGTGGACGCGTCCGATCCGCTGGTCACCCCCGTTATGGTCTTGAACACGAGGTTTTGGTCCTCGCTGATTCAGTATCCGCCAACGTAACCGTGCGGGGCTGTCCGGGTAGATTTCCCGAGCCGTGGCTTGCGGGTCGACTGCGGGGACGTTCGTCTCCGGCGGCCCACGAGCGACGTGTTCCGCTTTCGGCCGCCGTCCGTGGTCTTGAAGACCGCGTCGAGTGACACCGCGTACAGCATGCTGGGGACTGGCAGGAGTCGATGGCGAGAAGCGGTCACCTCCAGGATTGAACTGGCCGTGGGACGAGGCCGTCGTTCACGGGACCCAGGCTGCGCCGCCATCGTGGTCTTGAACACGCGAGTCTTGGCCGCTCTGGGTCAGCAGGCTCGGTAGACTCCGCGAACACCGTGCTGGACGACGGGATCGACAACCAGGGCCCGGACGCTGCCGCTCGCTGGCAAACCGACACTGACCCTTGCCCAAGTCGCCCCTCCGTCGAAGGTCTTGAACCACCGTCGGCTGTCCCTGCATAGACGACGTCGGTGACATTGGGGTCCACCGCGAGAGCGGTGATGACAGCAAGTGCCGGTCCGTACTCGTCCACGAGCCGGCCCAGACAGCCCTTGCGGCGCACAATCCCACGAAGAGACATGCCTGAGGATCGAGCCACGGCCGTCGTGTCTCGGAGCGCACCCACCTTTCTCGATCCGCGCAGCACGCGGAACGAGTGGACGAGTCCTCGCCACTGGGCTTCTACGCTTCCGTCGCGCGCATGTCAGGGAGGCGGGAGGTGATGGAAGGGCGGGACTGATGAAGGTCGGCAGTCATGATGGTCTCTCCAATCACGCATCAGCCCGCATGGTCGACCAGGCGGTCTTACTCGCTGCCATCCGTCGCCGTCGCCTCGGACATCCGTCGGCTTTCACGCCAGCCGGACGTCAGGTTTCTGCGGGTCCACGTCCGGAGGACCTCAATGCGCGAACCTTTGCGCGCCCAACATGGCAGCGGCACTGCACGAAGGACCTCGCTTACGTCGCCTGACCTCGTGTGCAGATAGGTGCTTTCGAAAACGGGCAATCGTCCTCCACGTCTATCACCCCACTGCCCTTTCCGTAAAGGGCGCAGCGCACAACCGAGCGGGCGGTTACCTGGAGGGTCTCCCGGACGGAGCGCAGTGCGGGAACTTCTGCGAGAACAGCTCGTGCCAGGCCGGTGCGTGTGTGGGGAACCCGGGCATCCACCCGTGTGGATCGGCCGACCTGTGCGACCCGACCTCGACAACGCCGTGCAAGGAATGTGGAGACGGTACGCGGCAGCCATGGGAGCAGTGCGACGACGGAAATACCGACGACGACGATGGGTGTACCTCGAGCTGCAAGTTCTCCTGTGATCCGCAGGATCCCGTGGCGTCGTGCGGCCAGGTGATGCTGCCAACAGGAGCGCCCGATCCGTGCCAGCGGAGCGCGTGTCAGCCTGTCGACATCAGCCCGGCCATCGAGGCCGAGGGTTTCACCTGCACAACGATCGCCGAGTGCGACAGCTGTGTGAGCGACTCGGGATGTCTGCCACCGTCGGACACCTGCGAGAACGTGCACTGCGAAGCGAACAAGTGCGTGACCCGGAGCAAGGTCGACTTCTCGCTCGCCACGTGTGCGTTCTCCGACCCTTTCCCGGGCGACGAGCTATCGACGGATGCACATGATTGCGCGCAGTTTGCGGCTGCGAACGAGAGCGCGTGCGGCCCGACGGGCTCCCTGAACAAGCCGCGCGCGCTCTGCAAGCTGTGGAAGCTCGAAGGAGCCGCGCGGAGTCTTCTCCAGAACTCGTGCAGCGCCGACGGCACGAAGCCGAAGGCCAGCGTCATGAAACGAATCGTCCGTCCGCTCAGACAGGCCATCTTCCAGGCCAACGCGCTGCGGACGCCGTTCAAGCCGAGGATCACGCAGGACTGCTCGGACGCCCTGATCCACCGCTTCGAGCGGATGCTGACGAACCTCCGCGGCGCCAAGACGTCTGCGTGGAGCTGCTCGTCCTGAATGCCCGCGCGCGAATCGTCGTGACGTAGCGCCCGAACCCGGGGCATCGAGGCAGCATGCCGAAGATCGACGTGGCAGGGCTGCCCACGATGACGGGAACGACCTATCCGGCGCCGTTCGACGAGCCGTGCCGTGGACGCGAGTCCGTCCGGCTCGGGGTCGCTGCGGGTCTTACCCAGTTCGGCGTGAACCGGATCAAGCTACCGCCCGGCGTCTGGTCGAGTCAGCGCCATTGGCACGCGAAAGAGGACGAGTTCATCTACGTGATCGACGGCGAGGTGACGCTCATCGACGATGACGGATCGGTCGTGCTGCGCCAGGGAGACGCGGCGGGCTTCCAGGCCGGCGTACAGGTCGGTCACCATCTCGTGAACCGGTCGGATCGCGACGCGGTGTTTCTCGTCGTCGGGAGCCGTGATGACGACGACTACGGCGAGTATTCGGACATCGACCTGCAGTTCGGTCCCGGCAGGTACTCCGGAAAGGGCAGCGGCTACACGCGGAAGGACGGCACCCCGTACTGATCTTCTAGCGGCCGGCGCTCCTGTGCTAGACGGCCCGCATGTCGAAGCCGCTCGTCTATCGCGACGGGGAGCCATTCCCCGGCCGTGTCGCCGCATCCTTCCGCGACTCCGTTCCCGCCTGGCCGGTGGCTGCGCGCGCGTCCGCCGGTGCGCCCAACGTCGTCCTGATCGTGCTCGACGACGTCGGCTTCGCGCAGCTCGGTTGCTTCGGCTCCGACATCGACACGCCGCGCTTCGACCGTCTCGCCGCGGAAGGTCTGCGCTACCGGAGCTTCCACACCACGGCCATGTGCTCGCCGACGCGCGCCTGTCTCCTCAGCGGGCGGAATCATCACACCTGCGCCATGGGCGGCATCACGGACCTGTGCATGGGGTTCCCGGGCTACAACGGCCGCATCCCGAAGTCGTGCGGCTTCGTCTCCGAGGTGCTGCGCCAGGCGGGGTGGGCCACGCTCGCGATCGGCAAGTGGCACCTCGCGCCCTCCGACGAGCAGCACGCCGCCGCGCCGCGGGACCGCTGGCCGCTCGGCCAGGGCTTCGAGCGCTACTACGGCTTTCTCGGCGGCGAGACCAACCAGTTCGCTCCCGACCTGGTGTGCGACAACTCGTCGATCCGGTTGACGCCACCCGATGGCTACCACCTCACCGAGGACCTGGTGAACCAGGCCATCCAGCGCGTGACCGACGTCCGCGTCGCCGACCCCGACAAGCCGTTCTTCCTCTACCTGGCTCTCGGTGCGTGCCATGCCCCGCACCAGGCACCCCCGGAATGGATCGAGCGCTATCGCGGGCGGTTCGCCGAGGGCTGGGACGTGTGGCGCGAACGGACGCTGGCGCGCCAGATCGCCTCCGGTGTCGTGCCACCCGGCACGACGCTGTCCGCGCGTCCGTCGTGGGTGCAGGAGTGGGCGTCGCTGCCGGCGGAGGAGCGGCGCGTGTACGAGCGCATGATGGAGGTCTACGCCGGCTTCCTGTCGCACACGGACCATCACCTCGGGCGCCTTCTCGACTTCCTGGCGGCGAGCGGCGAGCTCGATCGCACGCTTCTCCTCGCGCTCAGCGACAACGGCGCCAGCGCGGAGGGCGGACCGCACGGGACGTTCAACGAGAACTTCATCTTCAACGGACTGCAGCACGACGTCGAGGCGACGCGTGCAATGCTCGACCAGCTGGGCAGCGTCCACACCTACGGGCACTACCCGTGGGGCTGGGCGCTGGCGGGGAACACGCCGTTCCGCCGCTGGAAGAGAGAGACGCACGAGGGTGGAATCGGCGATCCGCTCATCGTGCGCTGGCCCGCGACTGCCGATCGTGGCGCCGTGCGTTCGCAATACGTCCATGCCATCGACGTCGCGGCGACCATCCTCGACGTCACCGGCACCGCGATGCCCGCGGTGCTGCACGGGGTGCCGCAGGAGCCGCTCGCCGGCCGCAGCTTCGCGGCCTCGCTCACCGACGCGGCCGCCCCCGAGCACCGCGAGACGCAGTACTACGAGCAGTTCGCCTGCCGCGCGATCTACGACCGCGGCTGGAAGGCGGTGACGTACCACGCGATGCTGGACGGCCTGTACACGAACGAGGACGACCCGGACCGGCCGTTCGCGGAGGATCGCTGGGAGCTGTACCACGTCGCGTCCGACCCCTCCGAGTCGCGCGACCTCGCGGCTGCCGAGCCGGAGAAGCTGCGCGCGCTCCAGGAGCTCTGGTGGAGCGAGGCGGGACGCTACGGTGTGCTGCCGCTGCAGTCGCGCCGGATGTTCGCCGTCGGCCGCCCTCATGCCGTGCGACCTCGCGAGCGCGTCGTGCTGCGACCGGGCGCCGCGCCGGTGCCCGAGGACCTGGCGCCGAACGTCAAGATGCGGCCGCACCGGATCGTCGCCGACGTCGAGATCGGAGTCGGTGGCGCCGAGGGCGTGCTCGTCGCACAGGGCGGTCGCTTCGGGGGCTTCAGCCTCTACATGCACGGTGGGCGGCTCCACTACACGACCAACTTCGCGGGGATCGAGCGCACCACGGTGTCGAGCCCGCAACCGCTCGCGGCCGGCCGCCACCTCGTCGGCGTTGCGCTCGAGCCCGCCGGCGGCAACGGCATGCGCGCCGAGCTACTCATCGGAAGCGACGTCGTCGCCGCGGTCGAGGCGCCGCGCACCGCGCCGTTCCGCTTCGCCCTCGCCGGCGAGGGCCTGTGCTGCGGCTACGACGACGGCACCCCGGTGGCCGACGTCTACGAGTCGCCCTTCGCGTTCACCGGGGCGATCCACGAGGCGGTGATCGACGTATCGGGCACGCCGGTGGCCGATCTGGTGGCCGAGCTGCGACGTGCGTGGATGACCCAGTGAGGGGCGGCGGTCGCGCTGTCGGGCTCTGTGTCGATTTCCTCGACGCCGTGACCTGGTGAGGTATAGTCCGCCGCTGATGCGCGCCACCTGGCTCGTTGCCTCGGGTGCCTTGCCCTCGCGACCTCTGCCGAGGCCAGGCGCCTCCACCTGCACAAGCCGCGGCACGGATTCCAGATGCGGATGACGTCGTTCGTCGTCCAGCCCGGCGCCGACCGCGAGGGCTGCGAGTACGCGGTCGCGCCGAACCGCCGGCCGATGGACGTCGCCGGCTTCGAGCTGAACGTCACGCCCGGGGCGCATCACTTCGTGCTGTGGGAGTACCTCGGCAAGGATCAGTCGAGCACCGACTTCTGGACCGGCATCCAGTATGCGCCGGGCTGCGTCGGCCTTGGCCCGCAGGACGCCTTCGTCAGCAACGCAAACCTGTTCGGCATGGTGTCGTCGGCGACGAAGCGGATCCGTTTCCCGCCTGGCGTGGCGGTACGTCTCGAGCCTCACGCGATCGTCTACCCGAACCTCCATTTCACAACTACACGACGGCTCCGATCGACCGCGCAGGCGGTGTTCAACCTCATTCCGGCGCGTCCGGGCAGCGTGAAGCACCACGCGCAGGCGTTCACCGTCGGCTCGTACAACATCAACATCCCTGCGCAGGGCACCGCGTCGCTGACCGGCGAGTGGCGTGCCCCCGCCAACATGAACCTCGTGCAGATATCCACCCATCAGCACCATCGCGGGACGCGGATGACCGTCGACCAGATCGACGCCGCCGGCAACGACGTCGGAGAGCTGGTGACCTCGCCCGACTGGGAGCACCCGTCCGTGACCTGGTACACCACGGCGAAGCCGATCCGGCGCGGGCGAGGGCCTGCGCTTCACGTGCGAATGGAGCAATCCCGACGACCATCCGGTCCACTTCGGCGTGACGACCGAGGACGAGATGTGCTTCGTCGGCGGATACTTCTACCCGGATGACGATGGCGCCACGGTGTCGGGACCGGGCTGCGTGCCCCAGGGCTCTGGCCTGCGAGTGCTTCGTCCCGAACGTCGCCACGACGCGCGCCGTAGCGCCGTTATCGACTCAATATCGCATCCGGCGGCGCCGTCTCCGGCGCTTCGGGCAATCACTCCTTGTGCCCATTGTACGCGACGTCGCCGTGTGGACTGTAGGAGAGCGCCGGCGGCTGCTTCGTCAGCTCGAGATGGAACGAGGTGTCGTCACCGACGCTCTGGATTCCTTCGCCGACCCGCGTCAGCTCGACCTCGACCGTGTCCAGTCGCTCGTAGTCGGAGGTGATGCGAACACGGCGCGGGCTCACCTTGACGACCGTGACCGTCACGTCCGATCTGCTGCTGCCCTTGGCGTCGGACGTGACCTCGCCATGGTAGACGCCGCTCGCGAGATCGGCGAGATCGACATGGCCGGCGGCCGGGCCTGGTACCTGCGCCGGCCGTCGCAGGAACAACGCTGCGCCCAGCCCGAGCACGACCACCGCGAGGACGCCGCCGAGGAGGAGCCCGCGTCTCGACATCTGCCGCGGCGTCCGGGCCGTCGGCACCTGCCGTGACGAGGGCGCAGACGTCCGCCCGACTCGGTCGGCGATGCCCGCGCAGAGAGCCTGGAAGCCCTCGTGCGGCGTGTCGCCGGTCCAGTCGGCGAGGTCCACCGTCTGCTTGCGCCGGAACTCCAGCGGCAGCCTGACGCGGTCGATCGATGCGGGGACGAGGACGTCGCGCTCTGCCGCGGCCGCGGCTTCGTTCTTCACCCACTCCGACGTGACCGAGCTCCTGGACCAGAGCACGACGACGCTCCTGGCGGTCTCGAGCTCGCGCTCGATGGCCTCGTCGAACGCGTGGCCGGCGACGATCTTCCGATCCCACCACACCGACCAGCCGGCTGCCTCGAGCGACCGGGCAAGGGTGGCAGCTCGCTCGCGGTCCTCGTTCGCGTAGCTGAGAAAGACGTCCGTCACGGCGCGCGATGTTCATCCGTCGCCGAGCCCGGCGCAAGGCACCGGAACGAACGGTAGGACCGTCGACCGACGTCGTGTGCTCCGCCTGCTGAGTCCGAGGGCGCACGAATCTCCTTGACCGTTCGGTTCGCCGCGCGAAGCTGACTCAAAGTGCTCGACTGACGAGGCGAGCGCCGGGGCGGGCAGTCAGTGCCGCCGCGTGGCGACGTCCGGGTTCTCCGCGGCCAGCCCCCGGGCGAGCCAGCAACGCGCGCTCCGGTCGCCGCCGAGAGAGGCGTCGAAGAACGCCGCCGCGACGATGCGTGTCAGCTCGTGCTGGCGCTCGAAGTCGAGCGTCGCCAGCGGCGGCGCCGCCTGGCAGGGCGGTGAGCACGCGTCGCTCGCGACCCCCGCAGCGCGTCCACCCGGGAGCGGCGGGAAGAACGGGCTGGATCCGATCGCCCCGAGCAACGAGGCGCACCCGAGACGATCGATGTCCGCGGGCGTGCCGAGTGCACTGGCGAATCCCGTGAAGCCGAGGTGCGAGCCGCCGTGCAGCTCGACGAGCGTGCGTGGACCGCGCGCACGCCGGACGACGCGGAGCCCGTTCTCCTCGATCGGCGCGAGACCGTCGGTATCGCCTTGCAGGACCAGCAAGGGCAGGCTGCATGCCCTTGTAGAATGCCCGCGTGAACGCGCACGAGAACGCCGGCGCGATCGGCAGGACGGCGCGGATGCGGCGGTCGCGGAGTTCCCGATGGTAGGTGAGCAGCATGACGGTCGCCGCGCCGAGGGAGAGACCGCTCGCGATGACCAGCGCGACGTCGACCGCACCCGCCAAGCCACCATCTCCGGCGAGGAGATGCTCCAGAACCGCACGCAGATCACCAGGCTGGTTCGCGAGATCGTCGGGTGTCGCACCGCACGGCGCACCGAGCTTGCCGAGCGGGAAGTCGACCGCGGCCACGATGTAGCCGCGACTGGCGAGATGCTCCGCGAGGTACGCTTCGCCTGTGCGACTGTCCTGCAGCGCATGCCCGTAGAGGACGAGCGGGTAGGGTGCCCCGCTGGTGTCGAGTGGAGCGTCGCGCAGCGCCGTACCGGTCGGCGGCGCCGCAGCGGGGTACCACACCTCGGTGTCGAGCGGACGAAAGGGCGTCCCCGCGAAGGAGCCGTTGAGCGGCGTGGCGCACGTCTGATCGATGAACCGCAGTGTCCGGACACCCACCGACCATGGCCCGCGGCTGGCGAAATCTGCCGTCTGGCGCGCACGCACGCCGCGACACCCCGAGCGGGCGCTCGCGATCGTGGGGAGCGCCGTCGCGATGGAAAGTGCGGCGGCGAGAACCCGGATCACCTTGCTTAGGTGCGCCATGAGCAGCGGCGGGGGGACATAGCACGCATCGGCTGGAACAAGCACATCCGCGGCAGGTTCCTGCGCCACACCAGCAACGAGGTGCGGACGTGGACACAACGCTTCGGCTGCGCGAGGATCACGTATGGTAACGCGATCGCTCCGCTTCGTGCCCATCCGTCTGGCGTGTCTGACCATCGCCGTCGTGGTGATCGCGTCATCCGTGCGACCTCGCGTGGCGTCAGCAGCGTCTGCCAGCGCGGCGGACGCGGCGCTCGACCGCGCGCTGCGCGAGCTGGTGGCGATGCCCGGCGGCCCGCCGAGCGCGACCGCGATCGTGCAGCGCGGCCCGGCGTTCGGCGTGCACACGGCCGGAATCGCCGTGGTGGGCGAACCCGACCAGCCGCGGAAGAGCGACCACATGCGCATCGCGAGCGTCGCGAAGGCGTTCAGCGGAGCCGTCGCATTGTCGCTGGTCGACGCCGGCGTGTTCTCGCTCGACGATGACGATCAGCCTCCAGCGGACCAGAAGAGCGAGGGGTGGCAGTCCGTCTTCCAGGCGCTCCGGGACGCCGAGGGGCGGGCGGTCTGCGCCGCGCTCGCTGACGGGAAGTATCGCTTGAGCGCGCCGCAGCTCAGCGGTCGGGCTTGTGCCGACCGGAGTGTAGGCCGGAGAGGTCGCGCGCGACCATCGTGTTGCGATCGGACACGCTGCTGCCGAGCGCGAACTGCGGCCAGAGGCCGGCGATCTCCTGCCGGCTGCGTTCGCTCCACGCCCGGGCGAGTCGGCTGCGCGTCTTGTAGAAGTTCAACGCGAAGCCGCCGGTGTACAGCCGCAGGAGGGAGAAGCCGCCGGGATACTCCTTGCCCGCGGCGATCTCCTGCATCGTGACCCCGGGTGCGATCGGGCTGATCGTGCGCTTGTTGCGGTGCGTGTGGCCCGCGTGATGCAGGAACAGTCCGGGAGTCTGCGCGTAGTCGTCCAGGATCGTCGCCACCTGTCCGACCTCGAGCGCGTTGCTCGGCGTGATGGGGAACGGCGACTTCTCGACGATCAGGGGATGGTGGCCGAACACGATGGTCGGCTGGTCGCGCTCCTTGGCGAGCTCGGCGCGGAACCAGGCGAGCTGTTCGGTGGAGAGCGCGCCGGCATCGTTGCCCCGGCCGGGCTTGTCGTAGGTGTCGATCCCGATGACCCGGAGGCCCCGGAGCTCGCGGCTGAAGTAGGTCGGCTCGTCTCCGGGGAAGAAGTGATCGTGGAAGCAGTCGTTGCCCTGCCACTGGCCGATGCGACACGCGGCATACGCCTCACCGGTATGCGCGCGATCGTGATTGCCGCGCGTGACGAAGTAGTCGCGGCGATACTTGCCGAATCGTCTGAGCAGCTTCCCCGCCTTGCTGAGATCGACCGGCGCGGCCTCGGCGGTGATGTCGCCGGCGGCCAGCAGGAACGACGCGCCGAGCGCGCTCGCGTCCTCGACGAGTGACTTGAGCATCACCTCCGGGTAGGGCGGCAGGCCGGGAGCCTGCTGGATCCCGGGGATGCTCGAGCCGCCGAGGAGCCCGGCCGTCGTCTCACCCATGTGCAGGTCGTTGCACAGCACGATGGAGAAGAGGAATCGCCCCGGCGGCGGCTCGGGAACGGTGAAGCTGTACGGACCGCCGGTGGTCAGGCCGAAGTCGGAGGTGCCGACCGCGTTGCCGCTGATGAGCGTGAACGGCGTCGGAGGGACCGGGATGTCGTTCGACCGGGCCTGGTAGTAGTACGTCTCTCCCGGCTCGAGCCCGTTGAGCTCGACGTAGTGATACGGCGTGTCGCGCGAGCGATCACCGGCCACCCGGTTCAGCCGCTGCGGGTCGGTTCCCCAGTAGACGACGCCGTCGGCCGGAGCGGGCTCCATCCGACCGAGGCCGTCGTCGGTCCCCGTGTATCCCGTGTACCAGGTGATGATCGCCCGGTCTTCGGTGAGAGTCACCAGCTCGAGGTTCACCGGCGACACGGCGCCCTTGCGGCTGGCTGCGGCGGCGACCCCGTTGTCGAACAGGCGGCGAGCGAAGAACGGTGAGGCCGCGGCTACGGCGGTCCACCGCAGAAAGTCCCGTCGGGTGAAGTCACAACCAGGCACGATCCCAACCTACCGGTTCCGACGCAGAACGGCAGCTATGCCACGAAACGCAGGGGTCGTCTCCATCGTGACGCGTTGCGGAACCGCAAGCATGCTCCTCGTGAAACGCCAGAGCGAGTCTCTCGGGGTCAACCCGTCGCACTCCTTGCTCACGCCCGCTCCCACCCGAGGGCGTCACCGGCGTGCCTTCGCGGACGCCGCACCGTTACGCTTGAGCTCCGCCCACAATGCCTGCGCGACCACGCCGTGCGCCCGGTCACGACGCCGCATCGCGAACAGCTCCATCACCTCGATCTCGAACTCCGGGACCTGAAGGCGCACCACGGTCCTTGACGCCAGCGCGTCGGCGACGACGTGCTCGTGGAGCCGCCCCAGGGCATCCCGGCCAGGATCACGTCCCGCTTCGCGGTCACGGCGGTCACGGTCCAGCGCAACGCCGCCCTCGAGCACGTTCAGCGACGGCGACGCTGGGTCGTGCGCGCTGTCGCGCAGGACGATCTGCGGGTGCGGGCGCAGCAGCGCCGGCGGGATGGCCGTGCCGCCGGTGTCGGCGGACGATCGGGCGCGCAAGGGCGGACGTGCACGCGCTGAGCGACAGTCTCGGCTTGCGCCGCGCCGAGCTGGTCGCGACACGGCATCCGCCCGCTCGTCGCGCAGCGCATCCACCGCGCCGGCCAGCCGCTCGGTCGAGAGCTCGATGCGGCACCGCGGGAAAGCGCTCCTGCACCACGCGCAGGATGGTCATGATCGGACCGACGGGTGTGTGTCATCCGCACGCCGCTCGTCGGCGACGGCGCCGATGACATGGCGGCGGTCCACCCGCTCGGACGCATCGGCGAGGTGGGAGAGACGTCCGACGCCGTGCTCTACCTTGCGCGCGCGGCGTTCGTCACCGGAACGACGCTCGCCGTGGACGGAGGATATTCCCGTGGGCGCTGAGGCGTCCGCTCACTCGAGGAGCCGCATGTGTCCCTCGTCGTTCAGCGTCTTCGCGAACGACGGCTCGTACGCGAGCTCCGGCGCCTGGCGGACCAACCGGTCGAGAGCCTGCGCATCCTGTCCGACCAGCACGCGCCAGGTGTCGGTGCGGACGCCCTCGAGGATCGTCGACGCCGCCTGCGCCGCCGAGGTCGGTGCATGATCGCGAAAGGCGAGCGCCATCTGGTGCATCGCGGCGCGAAGCTGGTCGTCGGTCATGGCATCCGCCGGGAGGCCGCGCCGGACCAGCATCGCACGGATCGTCGCGACGTCCTCGGCCGATGCGGACAGCGCATCGGCTTTGCCGAGCACCTTGGGCGAGTTGAGCAGGATCGACGTCCCGACGTGTCCGGGCATGACCAGCACGGCCTTCACGTGCGGGGCGTTCAGCCGCAGGTCGGTGATCAGGGCCTCGGTGAACCCCTTCACGGCGAACTTGGCGCTGCTGTACGCCGTGTGCGACACGCTCGGCCCGAGCGACGCCCAGAATCCGTTCACGCTGCTGGTGTTGATGATGCAGCCCTCGTCGCTGGCGACGAGCAAGGGCAAGAAGGCCCGCGCACAGTAGTACACGCCGGACCAGCAGACGTTGAACGTGCGCTCCCACTCGGCGCGGTCGCCGTTCACGAAGCTCCCGCCTCCGCCGATCCCGGCGTTGTTGAAGAGCAGGTTGATGTGCTTGGTCGCGTGCGCCGTCACGACCGCGTCGCGAAACGCCAGCACCTGGGCCTCGACGGACACGTCGCACGCGTGGGTCGTGACCCGTGCGCCGGCGCAGGCCACGCCTTCGGCCAGACGCTTCGTCTCGCTCATGTTCTCGGTCGAGACGTCGCAGATCGCCACGTGACAACCCTCGGCGGCGAGCTGCGTGGTGAGCTCGCGTCCCATTCCCGTGCCGCCGCCGGTGACGACGGCCAGTTTCCCGCGGAAGGTCTTCATGCTTGCCGGCACATAGCGGGCCCTGCGCGTCGCTGTCCAGTCGCGCAGGTCGGTCCTAGGTGACACGTCCCGCAGCGCGATCCCCAGCGCATCGGCGACGCCTTCGCCGTAGGCGGGATCGGCCTGGGTGCAGTTGGCGATGTGACGCCGCTGGATCGCCTCCGGCGCACCGTTGATGGCCCGCGCGGTGTTCTCGAACAGGGCCTGCTGCTGTTCCGCGCGTCATCAGGCGGAACAGGTTGCCGGGCTGCGAATAGTAGTCGCGTCGTCCTCGCGGTAGTTGCAACGATCGGCACCGCCCGCCACCGCCGAGCGCCGGCTCGCGGTAGGCGGGCTGCTCCTGCCACCCGCCGTAGCTGTTCGGCTCGTTGCCCAGCGTGCCGCCCTGGTTGCCGTCGACGCGCATCGCACCGTCGCGGTGGTAGCTGTTCACCGGGCACCGCGCGTGCGTTCACCGGGATCTGATGGTGGTTGACCCCGAGGCGGTACCGCTGCGCGTCGCCGTAGCGAGAACAGCCGACCCTGCAGCATCTTGTCGGGCGAGAAACCGATGCCCGGGCACGACGTTGGCCGGGTTGAAGGCGGCCTGCTCGACCTCGGCGAAGTAGTTGTCGGGATTGCGGTTGAGCTCCCACTCGCCGACCTCGATCAGCGGGTAGTCCTTCTGCGGCCACACCTTGGTGAGGTCGAACGGGTGGTACGGGACCTTCGCGGCCTCGGCCTCGGGCATGATCTGGACGTACAGCTTCCACTTCGGGAAGTCGCCGCGCTCGATGCTCTCGTACAGATCGCGCTGGTGGCTCTCGCGGTCCTTGCCGATGAGCGCCTCGGCCTCGGCGTCGGTGAGGTTCTTGATGCCCTGCTGCGACGTGAAGTGGAACTTGACCCAGAAGCGCTCGCCCTTCGCGTTGATGAAGCTGAAGGTGTGCGACGCCGAAGCCGTGCATGTGGCGGTACGAAGCCGGGAATGCCGCGGTCGGACATGACGATCGTGACCTGGTGCAGCGACTCGGGCAGCTTGGTCCAGAAGTCCCAGTTGTTCTCGGCGCTGCGCAGGTTGGTGCGCGGGTCGCGCTTCACCGCGTGGTTGAGGTCGGGGAACTTCAGCGGGTCGCGGAAGAAGAAGACCGGGGTGTTGTTGCCGACGAGGTCCCAGTTGCCCTCCTCGGTGTAGAACTTCACCGCGAAGCCACGGATGTCCCGCTCGGCGTCGGCCGCACCGCGTTCGCCCGCGACGGTGGAGAAGCGAGCGAACATCTCCGTCTTCTTGCCGACCTGCGGAGAAGATGCTTCGCCCAGGTGTAGCGCGTGATGTCGTTGGTGACGGTGAAGGTCCCGTAGGCGCCGGAACCCTTGGCGTGCATCCGACGCTCCGGGATGACCTCGCGGTCGAAGTGCGCGAGCTTCTCCAGGAACCAGACGTCCTGCAGCAGCATCGGGCCCGGGGGCCGGCGGTGAGCACGTTCTGGTTGTCGACCACGGGGCAGCCGACGCTCGTGGTCAGCTTCTTCTTCTCGCCCATGTGACTCTCCTCTCGAGCGACGCGATTTCGGTCCTGCGCCGATCAGCCTGGAAGCGGACCGGTGGCGCGACCGGCGCGCGTGTCCGCGGGGATGGCGGGAAGCTGCATCCTGCGCCGTCCGAGGATGAGCAGCCGCTCGAGCCACGTGAGATCGTTCGGCGGGACCTTGGGAATGACGTGGTACCGGACGCGAACCTCCCCGTCGGCCTCGGTGAGCTCGAAGTAGTTGAGCTGGTATGACGGGACGTAGACACCGGGGAGGCGGCCGATCCGGACCGGCACGTAGTCGAGCCGTTTGAGCCAGGTCCCCGTGTTGATCACGTAGCGCCCGTCGACCTCGCGCAGGGACGGGATGTGCGTGTGCCCGTACACGAACAGGACCACCGACGGATCCGCGGCGAAGATCTCCCTGGCGGCCGCGATGTACTGGGCGTCCTTCTCGAGATGCAGATTCTCACCCCTGCTCACCCCGTAGCGGGCGATCGCCGCGCGCGTGTCCCGCAGCAGGAAGTACAGCGGCACGGACAGGAGCAGCAGGGTGGCGATGACTGTGCTGTTCACGAACTGGACCAGGTCGATGAGGCGACCGGGGAAGCCCAGGATCGGCTGCAGGTCGATGTCGAAGACGGGTGTTTGCCGCCCGAGCAGGCGCTCGAGCGTCCGGATGCCGAAGACGACCGCGCTCGCGGAGAAGAGCAGGAGGAAGGGAAGCAGGCCCCAGCGGAGGACCGGCGCCATCTCCTTGTAGAAGTGGTTCGACAGCGCCCAGAACGGGATGTCCTCGTTCGGATACACCGACTCCACGTCGTCGAGCCATCGGGCCTTCGCGCGCTCGGCGCTCCGCCCGGCCGCGGCGACGACGCCGCTCGTGATGAAGTACCCGAGCGGGAGGCCGTAGCGGTTGCCGAAGTCGGGGAAGCGATTGAAGGCGTCGTACTGATTGCCGTGCTCGATCCAGACCGTGTGGCCCGCGATCGTCCGGGTGATGTGCACCACGGGCTCGAGGTGGATGTTGTATCGCGCGAGCTCGGTTCGGTACGCCGGCACGCAGGCCAGGTCGTAGTCGTGGTTTCCGGGCAGCAGCGTGATCGTCACGCGCTCGCCGGTCTCGCGAAACTGGCGGAACAGCGCGGGACACATGGCGGCGATTCGCTCCAGCTTGGACGGACCCTCGCGATCGGTCAGCTCCCAGAATCCGAAGGCATCGCCCACGATGATGAGCTCGGCGGGCTGGGGCCCGACGGCGATCTCCGCGAGGAAGGCGACGAGCTCAGGCTCGAAGTCGCAGCGAGCGAGTCCCCCGTCGCCTCCGATGTGCAGGTCACTGATGAGGTAGTAGGTCGTCGCCATCGACGCTGCGCTCAGGGTGAGGCGCGAGGCTATCCCAGAACGCGGGACGCTCAAAAGAGCGCGCGCGGACGGGACGACTCCCTCGCCGCGCCGAGCTGCGCTACTATTTCGGGTAGCGGCTGTTACCGGCTCGGGGCCCTCGGCGAGACGGCCACCTCGTCGGCTCGGGCCACGCGACAGCGTGACGCTCTGGATGGTGCCGGGGATGGCTGCGCGCCTCGCGCGGATCCAAAGGGGACGACGTCTCGCAACGATCCACCGGCCGGGCCTTGGCCCGGGGGAAATCCCATCGGACTCAATGAAAAAGGCTTGCAGTTCGCGCGTGAGGCATGGCATGCCCTTTGCCTCTTACCGGCCTCCACTCTCGCGCGCCGCAGCTTCGTCGGAATCGGTGCAGCTCGACTGATAGAAGGGAAGAACCTGGTGAAACGATCGCTCTGCTCAATCCTGGCGCTTGGTGTTCTCGCCGCGGTCCCCGCAATGGCTTCGGACCTTGCGCGGTACGTCCTGCCGCCCGGCAACTTCGGCGGCGTACCGTTCACCGTCAACTCCACGGACCAGCTTCCGCTCTACTCCGGTCTCAGCCCGCTGCGTGACAACATCACGGCGGCCGATATCGACCACTTCTACCTTCCCGAGGACTTCACGCCGATCGAGCCGTCGCACGAGGAAGCGACCGGGCGGCCTGGACTTCGCCTCGTCTACGACGCGTACGGCATCCCGCACGTCTATGGCCAGACCCGGGCGGACGTCGCGTTCGGGGCCGGATGGACCACGGCGCGCGACCGCGGGCTCCTGATCCAGATCGGCCGCGGCCCCGCGCGCGTCGCCGTCGCCGACGTGCCCAACATCGACGCCTTCTCGCTGGTGACCAGCCTCCAGACGTTCACGCCGAGCGCGGCGGCCGAGGCCCTGGTGACGCAGCAGGCGCAGCTCCTGGTCGACGTGTACGGCGCGAAGGGGCAGGAGATCCTGAGCGATGCCCAGGCCTACGCCGACGGCATCAACGCCTACTGGGCGGCGAACAACATGAACCAGGCGCCCGCGACCGTCAACGACGTCATCGCGGTCACGGCATTCATCGGGTCGATCTTCGGCGCCGGTGGCGGCGGCGAGGCGGCGAACTCCAACCTGCTCGCCAAGCTCGATCAGTCCCTCGGCGCGGACAGGGGCCACCAGGCATGGGTCGACGTCATGCTGGCCGACGACCCCGAGGCCCCGACCACGACCAAGCGAAAGTTCAAGTACCCGGCTGTTGACCGGTGGCCCGGTGACGGGCTCGGTGGTTCTCGATCCCGACTCCATCCAGAGCATCGACCCGCGCCAGCCGGCCGCGGCGGCCGCCGCGGCACCCGCTCGCCGGCGCGCGTCGAACTTCCTGGTCGCGGCGCCGTCACGCTCGGCGTCGCACAACTCGCTCGCCGTGATGGGTCCGCAGCTCGGCTACTACTACCCGGAGATCGTGCAGCAGATCGATCTCCACGGCCCCGGCATCAACGCGCAGGGCGCCGCCGTGCCCGGCCTCGCCATGTACATCCTCATCGGTCGCACGCCGGACTACGCGTGGAGCCTCACCTCCGCGGGACACGACGTGCGCGACGTGTACGCCGAGGAGCTCTGCGAGCCCGATTCCTCGGCGCCGACGCGGGCGTCGACGCACTACCTCTACAACGGCGTGTGTCAGGCCTTCGACATCTTCAACGCCGGCACGCTCGGCACCACGCCGCTGATCTATCCGGTCTCGGCGCACGGCCCCGTGTTCGCCACCGCCACCGTCGGCGGAAAGCCGTACGCCCTCTCGCGCCGTCGCTCGACGTTCGGCCGCGACGCCCTCAACCTCGGGGCGCTGAAGGACATGACCGAGGGCCAGGCGTCCAGTCCGTCGCGGTTCTGGCGCGCCGCGAACCAGTTCGGGTTCACCTTCAACTGGGCATACGTGTCACGCAAGAAGACGGCCTACTTCTCCTCCGGCTACCTTCCGAAGCGTCCGCGCGGGCTCGATCGGCGGCTGCCGACGCTCGGAACGGGTCAGTACGAGTGGCAGGGGTTCCTGAGCCAGAAGAAGCATCCGCACGACGTGAACGGTCCCGGGGGCCTGCTGCTCAACTGGAACAACCGCTCGGCGCCCGGGTTCATGCACGGAGACGACGAGCCCTACGGGTCCGTGCAGCGGGTGGAGATGTTCAACAAGTGGCCGCCGAGCCCGCAGATCACCGACAACGTCGGCATCATGAATCGCGCCGCCACGCAGGACGTGCGCTCGCCCGTGTGGCCCGTCGTGAGCCGGGCCCTCCACATGAGTGCGGCCCCGAGCCCCCGCGACCAGCAGGTGGTGGACATCCTCGACGACTGGGTGGTCAATCGCGACGCCCCCCGTCTCGATGCGGACAACGACGGGTTCTACGACGAGGCCGGTCCGGTGATCATGGACGCGCTCTGGCGCCCGATCGCGAATGCGGTCATGTCGCCGGTGTTCGGCTCGCTCATCGGCGACCTGGACAACGTTCGCGACCTCGACGGCCTGGAGGGCGAGTCCTACGTGGACAAGGACCTCCGCACACTGCTGGGCGAGCCGGTGATCGGGCCGTTCAATCTTTCGTACTGTGGCCTCGGATCGCTCATGCCGTGCGTCGACTCCCTGTGGCAGGCGGTCCACGCGACTGCCGACGCGCTCACCGCGCAGCAGGGTCAGGTGGACCCGAGCCTGTGGCGGAAGCCGGCGGCCCTTTCGGGCTTCGTGCCGGGACTGCTGCCGAACAAGTTCACCTTCACCAACCGGCCGACGTTCCAGCAGGTGCTGGAGTTCGACCGGCAGGGATAGCGAGACCGCCTAGACACGCACGAAGTCGATGAAGCCGCGCTCCGGGTTCGTGTGCACGAGCCGCACGCGGACGCGGTCGCCGACGTCGAGCCCCTCCTGACCACGCTCGACGCGGCCCTCCACCGGCGGGTCGAACACGCGGACCCACGTGCCCTTGGCCGACGCGCCGGTCACGACGCCGTCGAACTGCTGGCCGATGCGGCTCGTCAGGAGACACGCGGCCGCAGCCTTCCGCACCATCCGCTCGACCTTCTGCGCGCCGTCCTCCTTGAGCGTGCATTCCGCGGCGAGCGCACCGAGCTCGTCCTTGGCGTACGGAATCTGCTCGCTCGCGAGCGCCGCGCGGACGAGGCGCTGGGTGACGAGATCCGGATAGCGCCGGTTCGGGGCGGTCGAGTGCGTGTACTCGCTCACCGCGAGTCCGAAGTGGCCGACGACCGCCTGCCCGGGAAAGCTCGCCACGTACTCGCCGCGTCCGAGCAGCTTGATGATCGTCAGCGAGAGATCGGGAAAGCGGAGTGGATCGGCCGCGCGCCGCTTCAGCAGGAAGGCGTTCAGGGCAGGGGCGTCGGGCTCGCCGGGTAGCTGGCTCGCCGAACTCGCCGGCGAGCGCGACGATCCGTTCCCAGCGCTGGGGCGAGCGCACCACGCGGCGCAAGACGGGGAATCCCTGTGCTTCGAGGAAGCGCGCGACGATCCCGTTGGCCGCGATCATGAAGTCCTCGATCAGGTTCTTGGCGCGGTTCGGCTTCTCGTCCGCGAGACGGCTGACGGTGTCGCCCTCGAACTCCGCGCGCACCTCCATGGTCTCCAGCTCGAGGGCTCCGTGGTCGTGGCGGTGCGCCTTCAGCCGTTGCGCCACGCCGTCCTGGAGCTTCAGGTTCTCCGCCAGCCCGGGAACGGCCGCGAGCGCGGGAGGCGGTGGGCCGTCGCCCTGCAGCCACGAGCCGACCGCATGGTATGCGAGCTTCGCGTGGTTGTGCACGACGGCGCGGTAGACCTTCGACTCCTGGCACACGCCGTCGTCGCCGACCGCGATCTCCGCCACCACCGCGAGGCGATCCTCGCCGGAATTGAGCGACGTCAGGTCGGTGCTCAACCGGTCGGGCAGCATCGGGAAGTTCCGCGGCGGCGTGTACACCGACGTGGTGTTGGTGCGGGCGTGTCGGTCGAGCGCGGACCCGCGGGCCACCGTCGCGCTCACGTCCGCGACGGCCACGCGGATCGTCGTGCATCTCTCCTGCCGGGGCGTCCGCCACCGTGAGCTGGTCCAGATCGCGCGAGTCGTCGTTGTCGATCGAGCACCAGGGCAGCGCGCGCAGGTCGCGCTCGGCGCCGTCGCGCGGGCGCTGCGCCGGACAGGGCCCCGGCCTCGGCCAGGGCCGCGGGGGGGAAGTCGGGCTCGAGCCCGTGCTCGACCATCGCCTGCCGCGCGACGCGCAGAAGCAACGCGCGCTCGGATTCCCGGGCCGCCATCAGCAGTCCTCGTCGGGGCTCTCGCAGGTCCGGGAGCGAGCGAACGACGGTGCGGTGGTCGCGCTCTCGCTCCCGAGGGCGGCACGGAGCCGCGCGAGCGCTTCGGCCGGCGTGTCGACGAAGTCGAGCAACCCGAGGTCCTCCGTCGGCGATCATTCCGTGGCGCACGAGCGCGGGGAAGTTCACGATCTCCTGCCAGTAGCTCGGCCCGTAGAGGAGCGTCACGATCGGCCGGGCGAGCTTGCGCGTCTGGCAGAGGGTCAGGATCTCGAACAGCTCGTCGAGCGTGCCGAAGCCACCGGGAAAGACGATGATGGCGCGCGCCAGGTGCGCGAACCAGAGCTTGCGCATGAAGAAGTAGTGGAACTCGAACCCGAGTCCCGGCGTGATGTAAGGGTTCGGCCGCTGCTCGTTGGGGAGGCCGATGTTGAGCCCGATCGTGCGGCCGCCCGCGTCGGCCGCGCCGCGGTTGGCGGCCTCCATGATGCCGCCTCCGCCCCCGCTGCAGACGAGAAAGCGGCGCGCCGGCGACGCGATTCCGAGCGACCATTCGGTCACCAGGCGCGCGACCTCGCGCGCCTCGGCGTAGTAGCGCCCGAGGGGCCCGTCGGCGCGCATCCGGGCCGACCCGAAGAACACGATCGTGTCGTGGACGCGCTCCCGCTCGAACGCGTGCAGGGGCTGGAGATACTCGGCGAGGATGCGCAGCGGCCGCGCGGCGTCGCTGTCGAGGAATGCCTCGTCCCGGTAGGCGAGCAGCGGATCGGTGGGCGTCATGGCGCGGGGCATGGTGACAGAGGAGCGCGCATATCGCCAAATGGGCGATGGGGCTCGGCCGTCGGCCCTCGACAATTGTACCCGGACGATATTGCGTCTATATTTTGCCCGGGTATTATAAGGGCATGGACCCGGACAAGACGTTCACCGCGTTCGCCTCCGACCGCATCGTCGCCGCCGGGGCGATGGCCGACATGCTGCGCGCCGTGAAGCGGCACCTCGACCGCCACCCCGATGCAGGCGTGCTGATCTTCGACGACCAGACCGGGCAGCAGGTCGATTTCGACCTCCGCGGCCGGCTCGACGACGTGCTGGCACGCGAGACACCACCGGCCCCGGGTCCCGGCCGCCCCAGGCTGGGCGTGGTCTCGCGCGAGGTCTCGCTCTTGCCGCGTCACTGGGAGTGGCTCGAGCAGCAGCCCAACGGGATCTCCGCGGCGCTGCGCCGGATCGTCGACGAGGCGAGCAAGCGCAATCCCGACGCGCAACGAGCGCGCCGCGCCCGCGACGCGGCGAGCCGCGTCATGACGGCGCTGGCCGGCGACCGCCCGGGTTTCGAGGAAGCCTCGCGCGCACTGTTCGCCGGCGATCACGCCCGGCTCCAGTCGCTCACCCGCCGCTGGCCGATCGATCTGCGCCGTCACCTGGCCCGACTCCTCGGCATGCCATCGCCGTGACCAGGCCTCTGGTAGTCGCCGCGGCATGCGGTCCGTCTCACCCTTGGCGGCACGCGTGCGGCTGCCTATGCTGCGCGCGTGTTTCCCGGAGGCCTTCGCGCGATGGCGTACTGCCGGCCGGACAGCGTGCGCCCGGGCGACGAGGTGGCGCTGCATCTGTCCGCCGCCACGCCGACTGTCTCGGTGGAAGTCGTGCGCGACGGCCTCGAGTCCGAGGTGGTGTGGCGGGGAGCTGGCGTCGCGGCACCGGCGTTGCCGATTCCGGACGACGCTCCCGAGGCGGGATGCGGATGGCCGGCGGCGATCACCATTCCCGTGGACGCATCCTGGCGCAGCGGTCTCTACCTCGTGCGCCTCGTGCCCGCTGACATGACCGAGGCCGAGTCCCCGACGGCCTTCTTCGTCGTGCGCGCCGTGACCCCGTCGGCCGACGCCATCGTCCTCGTCCTCGCGACGACGACGTGGAACGCCTACAACGACGTCGGTGGCCGCAATTTCTACACCGGCGCGGTCGAGCTCTCGTTCGAGCGTCCTCTCTCCGTCGGCATGCTGGCGAAGCCGGCGGGGAGCGGCGAACGCGTGGCCACCATCGACGCGGGGACCGGTGCCGCGGCGTTCATGGAGTACACCGCGCGTCACGGCCTCGCGATGTGGCACGGCATGGCGGGCTGGGCGGCGTGGGAGCGACGCTTCCTCCGCTGGGCCGAGGCCGCCGGCTATCGCATCGACGTCGCCACCAGCCTCGATCTCGATCGCGATCCGGATCTGCTCGTGCCCTATCGACTGCACGTGAGTGTCGGCCACGACGAATACTGGAGTGCCGGCATGCGCGACGCCGTCGAGCGCTTCGTCGCGCGAGGCGGTCACGTCGTGTTCTTCTCGGGCAACACCTGCTACTGGCAGATCCGCCTCGAGGACACGCGCGAGACCTGCTTCAAGCATCGCTTCCGCGACGACCCCGTCCACGGCACCGACCGTCGCGCGTCGACCACGACCATCTGGTCGGATCCCCAATTGGCGCGGCCCGAGAACCAGCTCACCGGGGTGTCCTTCACACGTGGCGGATACGCGCGGACGGCGCGGAGCGTGCCGGCAGGAAGCGGCGGCTACGAGGTCCATCGACCGGATCACTGGGTGTTCGGCGGCACCGGGCTACGCCGGGGTGATCAGCTGGGCGCTGCGCCGGTCGTCGTCGGTTACGAATGTGACGGCTGCGAGCTCGCGCTCGTCGATGGGCTCCCCGTGGCGACCGGCACCGACGGGACACCGCGGACGTTCGAGATTCTCGCCACCGCGCCGGCCACGCCGTTCGACCGGCGCACGACCCCGCTGCCCCTCGCGCCGGGTGCGGAGTACGAGCTCGAGTTCCATGCCCGCACCCTCCTTGGCGACGACGGCCCCGCGAGCTGCGATCGCCTACGCCATGGACACGCCGTGCTCGGCACCTACGTGGGCGGCGGGACGGTGGTGACGACGGGGTGCACCGACTGGGCGTACGGCCTCGACGATCCCGCCGTATCGCGCGTCACGCGCAACGTCCTCGATCGTCTCGGCCGCGGACGTGGCAATGCTGGATGAAGGCGGGCCTCACGCCAGCGCGACGCCGCTGCGGGCGAGAGCCTGTGCCAACTGGGGCCCGGACGACAAGGCATCACCGCCGTCGACGGCGGCACGTACACGCTCGATGGCGTGTGGGATGCCAGCGAGGCCCAGCTCCCACGCACTTCCGGCACCGCCACCCGACCCGGGAGGTTGCGGCGCGAGCAACCTCCCGGGGGGCGACGGCTAGAGCTGCTTCCTGAGCGTCTTCAGGTCGTCGAGAATCGGCCCGGCGTCCGCCAGCAGCGCCGCGCGGGTGTCCGCGGGGATGTTCTTGCGCGAGCGCAGCGACCGCAGGCGATGATCGAAGTCGATCAGCTTGCGGGCCGCTTTCTTGAGGGCGTTGCTGGCGGGCTTCTTCCGGCCAGCCGTGACGGAGTCATCGGCCGCCTGTGTCTTCGACCGTGCGGCCGCCACGCCGTTGCGCAGCGCGGTCTTGGTGGTGCCCAGGTCCGACGCCGCGTCGACCGTCGCCAGCAGCGCTTCCAGCCGGCAGATGATCGACGCGAAGGTGGCCGCCCGGACGCCGCACCCCGATGCCAGCGTCGTGGTCGTCGTGGTGCTGGTCGGGTGTCGTCGTGGTGGTGATCGTGGTCGTCGTGCTCGCGGTCGTCGATGGAGGCGGGAAGCCCGCGCCGCCGATCTGGACGATCGAGTTTGCTGGATCGCCGCGGAAGGTGGCGACGAAGAAGTCGTTGGTCCTGGGATCGAACTCGAGTCCCCATGGTCCGACGCCGAGTCCCGAGGCGAAGCGGCTGTCGGTGGGATTGGCAGTGCCGAGCGTCGGCAGTCCACTCGTCTTGTCCACCGGCAGACCGGTGGCGGCGTCGATGGTGAGCAGACGCACCTCGCCGAAGTTGTAGTTGACGTACATCAGGTTGCCCGCGAGCGGACCGGACGGAACGTACTGGATGGCCCCGGTCCCCTGCTGCGGCAGGGTCACGAACAGGGTCACGGCGCCGGGGGTGAAGATGCCCGCACCGGCGGACGTGAGCGGCACCTCGTAGAGGTTCGCACCTTGCCACGAGCTGACCTGCATCATCCCGAAGCCGGTTCCGGGATCGGTGCGGTGCGGGGAGAAGGTCATGCCCGCGACCGACGACGGAACGCCGACGGTCCCCATGTTGAACTGCGTCTCTGCGCCCGTGACCCCGCCCGGTCGCTCGCCGAGGCGATTGGACGACCAGTACGTGTAGAAGAGCGTCCCGCCCGGGCCGATCTCGAACCCGGCATCGAGACCGGGCGTGGCGGCCGTTCCGTCGAAGACCTTGGTCACCGCGGCGGCGGGACCGAGGCCCGTCACGTCGCCGGTCAGCGGGTCGCGTGTCACCGGAACTCCGTAGAGCGCGCTCGTCGGCGTTTCCGACGCGCCGACCACGTAGAGCAGGTTGCCATCCGCCGAGAAGAGGAGGCCGGCGAGTGGCCCCGGGATCCCGAGCGACGTCGCGCTGAAGGTGTTCTTCACCTGGAAGTTGCCGGGGTCGTCCAGGGTGACGACGGCGAGGGCGGGGGCTGCGGCGGCGCAAATGGCGAAGGACAGGACCGCGCGGAGGGGGTGTGCAATCGACATCGTGTCTCCTCGTTCTGTCTGAGGGCCTGTGGGGGTATGCAGTACGCCAGAGCAGACGGCGAGGACAAGACAAATGAGGAGGCGTCGTGTCGCCGGGGCGACCCGGAGCCTCCCGGATCTCCACCTTCAGTATGAGTGCCGGGGCGGCCGCACTAGACTTTCCATCGAGAATCGCGTCTATCGAGCGACATGGATCGCCGCGCGTTCCTGCGCTTGACCGGTGCCGTCCTCGCCACCGCGGCGTTTCCCCCGGTGGTGCGCAAGGCGCTCGCGATCCCCGCCTCGTCGCGCCACCGGTCGATCATGGACGTCGAGCACGTGGTCATCCTGATGCAGGAGAACCGCGCCTTCGACCACTACTTCGGCACGCTCCCGGGCGTGCGCGGGTTCGGCGACCGCATCACGATCCCGCTCCCGGGCGGGCGGTCGGTGTGGGAGCAGCAGGAGAGCGACGGGACGACGGTGCTGCCGTACCACCTCGACAGCGCCACCGGGAACGCGCAGCGCGTCCTCGGGACGCCGCACTTCTGGGCGGATGCGCACGGGGCCTGGAACAAGGGAGCCACCGGGCGATGGCCGGCATACAAGTTCCCGTGGTCGATGGGGCACTACGGCGAGCAGGAGGTGGCGTTCCAGTTCGCACTCGCCCGCGCGTTCACGGTCTGCGACGCGTACTTCTGCTCGATTCACTCGAGCACCAATCCGAACCGGCTGTTCATGTTCACGGGCACGAACGATCCGACGGGGGCGGGCGGCGGCCCCGTCATCACCAACGATCACGACTCGATCGGCCCGCCGGCAGAGGGATACGTCTGGACGACCTATCCCGAGCGGCTGGAGGCCGCGGGAATCGGCTGGAAGGTGTATCAGGACCTCGCCGACAACTTCAGCGACAACTCGCTGGCCGGCTTCCGGCAATACCGCGAGCCGTACTTCTCCGGAGCAGCGTCGCCGCTGGTGCAGAAGGGTCTGTCGACGACGCTCACCAGCCCCACGATGGACGAGCTTCGCGCCGACGTTCTCGCGGACACCCTTCCCGAGGTCTCCTGGATCATCGCCCCCGCCGCCTACTCCGAGCATGCCGGGCCGTCGAGCCCGATCCAGGGCGCCTGGTACACGCAGCAGGTGCTCGAGGCGCTCATCGCCGACCCCGCCGTGTGGAGCAAGACGGTGCTACTCGTCATGTTCGACGAGAACGACGGCTTCTTCGACCACGTGCCGCCGCCCTGTGCGCCGTCTCTCAACCCTGACGGAACGCTCGCCGGGGCCAGCACGGTCGTGGATGTCACCGAGCGCCACACCGACGGAAACGTCTACGGACCGGGACCGCGCGTTCCGATGATCGTCGTCTCGCCCTGGAGTCGCGGTGGCTGGGTGAACTCCGAGGCATTCGATCACACGTCGCTCATCCGCTTCCTGGAGGCGCGCTTCGGCGTCATGGAGCCGAACATCAGCGCCTGGAGGCGCGCGGTGCTGGGAGACCTGACGTCGGCGTTCAATTTCCGCCGGCCCAACCACAAGCCGTTCCCCGTGCTCCCGAGCCTGACGCAGGGCGAAGCTTCGTCCATCCGCGCCGCGCAGGAGCAGCTGGGGCAGGTGGCGATCCCGTTCGGCGCCGCCGGTGCGGTCCCCGTGCAGCCCGCAGGCGTCCGGCCGTCACGCGCCCTGCCGTACGTGCTCCACGTGGACGCCGTCGTCGAGGCCGACGCGGAGCAGGTGCGCCTCCGCTTCCGGAACGTCGGCAAAGCTGGCGTCGTCTACCATGTCTACGATGGCGTGCGTCTCGATGCCGTCCCCCACCGCTACACGGTCGAGGCCGGGATGTCGCTCGAGGACACGTGGAGCGCCGGGCCAGACGTCGGCGGACGGTACGACCTCTGGGTCTTCGGGCCGAACGGCTTCCTGCGCCACGTGGCCGGTACCGCGAGCGGAGCCGATCCCGTCCGTCCCGAGGTCGATGTCGAGTACGCTCGCGCGCTGGAGATCACGCTGTCGAACGATGGCACCACGAGCTGCACCTTCACCCTGACGGCGAACGCCTATCGCCGCGGCTCCGCCTCGGTGCGGGTCGCGGCAGGCGGCCGCCGCACGCGGAGGTGGCCGCTCCGCCGGGGCTGGTACGACGTCACGATCACGTGCGACGGCGACGGCACGTTCGCGCGTCGTCTCGCGGGTCACGTCGAGAACGGCCGGCCGTCGGTGACGGACCCGGCGATGGGGCTCGGCTGAAAACTGTTTGCCTTGCACGGCCTGCGTCGGCTAGGTCGACGACGCGATGAGGGCTCCCGGCTGGTTGCTGAGTCTCGTGTGCGTGTTGGGACTGCGCACGCTTGCGACCGCACAGGGGATGCCCGACCTCCGTCTCGACACCGACTTGCTGGCCTCGTCGGTGAACTACGACCTCCAGGTCTTCGACCCGCAAAGCTGCGAGCTCCAGGCCGCGGACCTCTGCGTGGCGGGGCCCGGCGTGCGGAAGCTGCTGCGCTTCAGCGTGTTCGCGATCAACCAGGGCACGGCCGATCTCGTCGTCGGGACGCCGGACCCGTCGATCCTGCTTCCGGACGGCTCGCCCGAGTGGGTCTATAGCTCGTGCCACAAGCACTTCCACTTCCAGACCTTCGCGCGCTACGAGCTCCGCCCCCGCGGTTCCGCGAACGCCGTGCTGCTGGGCCAGAAGCGGTCGTTCTGCATCGAGGACACGAAGAGGGCCTCCGACAGCGCACCGGACACGCCCCGATTCGGCTGCAATCCGAACGGCCTCAACGTCCAGGGCGTGCAGGTCGGCTGGGGCGATCTCTACGCCAGCAGTCTTCCCTGCCAGTGGATCGACATCACCGACCTGCCGACGACCGGCGACTTCGATCTGTGTGTCACCATCAACACCGCAGGCCTGCTCCCCGAGATCGACGCCAGCAACGACCGCGGCTGCGTCCCGGTAACGATCGCCGAGCCCGCCGATACGACGCTGCCCAGGCTGGCCGTGCTGGCGCCGCACAAGAAGAAGGTTCGCGCCGGCAAGCGCCTGAAGATCGCCTGGCGCAAGCACGTCAAGGGCAAGTTCCGCTTCATCGAGGTCCTGTTCTCGCGCGATCACGGCGAGACCTGGGAATACGTGACCGCGACGCCGGAGACGAAGCGCAATGCATTCGTCTGGACGGTCCCCAGCGATGCCGTCACCGACGAGGCGCGGTTGCGTGTCGTGCTGTGGGCGGAGGCGGACGGAGTCCCGGACACGGACGCGGGCGCGTTCGTGCACGCCACCCGCGACAGCAAGCCGTTCCGTATCATTCCCTGAGGCCCGAGGAGGACGAACATGCGACCCCGACTGATCACGCTGCTGGTCCTGCTCGCCACGTGTACCGGAGCAGCCGGGGCTCGCGGTCCCAAGTTGATCCTGCCGCTCGTCCGCGCTCAGTGCCCCGGCGCGGTCCCGTGTCTCCCCGCGTTCGCGTTCCGGACCGGCGCGGCGCAGCTGACGTCCGCGAAGGAGCCGGCTCCGAGCTGTCCGAAGAGCGGCAAGCCGTCGGAAACGCCGGGCGGGACCGTCCAGATGGCCGGCGTGACGAGGGACGGCGCGCCGTACACCGGATCGCTCGCGGTCGAGGTCACGAACCAGACCACGTTCGGCTCGGACGGCGGGGACTGTCCGCTGAATGGCCTGCAGATCGAGACGCCCACGCTGCTCGGCACCCTCGATTGCAAGGCGGGTCGCTGCAACGGAAAGCTGCTGCCGTCGGCGTGCCTGCCTCGCGAGTGCATCGATGCGCCGATCACCACGGAGTTCCGCCTGCTCGAGGTCCTGGACGTTCCGACCCTGGAGGGCGGCAAGGCGATCGCGCGACCGGGCCTGTTCGTTGCGCCGGGAAAGTAACACACCGACGAATCACTTGACCCGAATGGCGCGCCCGATGGTACTCTCTGGCCGCCTCGGCCCGGTGCCGATGCTGAACGGGGGAAATCGATGATGCGCGGCTTGCTGCTCCTGGTCTTCCTTGTCCTGCCTGCACTCCCGGTCGTTCACGCGGCCGATCAGACCGTCCGTGGGAGCACGCTGATCGTCAAGGACCCCGGCACGGACGCCAAACGCAAGATCACCGTCAAGGCGAAGGAAGCCGCGAGCGACAACACGCTGGTCGGCGACCCGACCGTGAGCGGCGCGAGCATCACGATCACCGCCACTGGCGCGACGCCGACCAGCCAGACGTTCACGCTGCCGGCGGGCACGAGCGCCATGACCCAGAAGCCATTCTGGAGCGGCGATGCGGTGAAGGGGTTCAAGTACAAGGACGGGAAGGGCGAGAACGGCGCCGTGAAGACGGCCCAGATCAAGCTCAAGGGCGGGACCTTCCAGATCAAGGTCTCCATCAACGGCAAGGGCGGCCCGGTGGACGTGGTGCCGCCGAATCCCGGCTCGGCCGGCTGCGCGTTCCTCGCCATCGGTGGGGGAGACACGTACAGCGTCCAGTTCGCGCCCGGTCAGGTGACGAACAAGGGGGCGGGTCTCTTCAAGGTCGCGAAGCCGAGCGGCGAGGGGTCGTGCGCGCCGACCACGACCACGATCACCAGCACGTCCACGACGACGACCACCCTGGACCTGCCATTCATCCCGCCGCCCGGCGACGCGCCGCTGCGCTACCGTGACGCGGTGTTCGCCGCGGTGACCACCACCAGCAACATCGTCTACGGAAGCGCGATGAACATCGCGGGTCAGACCATCACGCTACAGTTCGATTTCTACGAGCCCACCGGCGACTCGGTGACACAGCGTCCCGCCATCATCTGGGTGCACGGCGGCTCGTTCTCCTCGGGCGACAAGACCTCGCCAGAGCTGGTGGACGAGGCGAACACGTTCGCGAAGGAAGGGTACGTGAACGCGTCGATCAACTATCGCCTGGAACCCGGAGGATGCACCGCCTCCGCGCCGACCGCGAACTGCATCACCGCGATCCAGGAGGCGCTGGCGGATGCACAGACCGCGGTGCGCTTCCTGCGCACGAACGCGGCGACCTACGGCATCGACCCGGGTCGCATCGCGATCGGCGGCTCGAGTGCCGGCGCGATCACGGCGCTCCACGTGGGGTTCCGCTCCAGCGAGGATCCGAGCGCGGCGGTCGGTGCCGCGGTGTCCCTCTCGGGCGCGTCTCTGCTCGTCACGATCGACGGTGGCGACGCGCCGAGCCTGCTGTTCCACGGCACGGCGGACACCGATCGTGCCGTATCAGTGGGCGGTGAATACCTACAACGCGGCGCTCGCCGCAGGCCTCGACTCGTTCCTCACGTCCTGGGCCGGCGCAGGGCACGTTCCGTACGTGCAGCACCGTACCGAGATTCTCGATCAGACCACGAACTTCCTGTACTGGGAGCTCGATCTGGCGAACGCGGCGCACTGACCGAGACGGGCGGGGCGCCGGCCGACAGGCCGCGCCTCGCCCGTGAGCGACGCGGACGGTCATCCCGCGATGCGCGCGAGAACGCGCTTCGGCTCGCCGACGTTCATCTCGCCCGACCGGATGCGCACGAGTCCATCGTGGGTGGGGACCCACCCTGGCCGGGCGTCGAGCTCCTCCTCCGTCGCCCGCCGGACGAGAGGCCGGCCGTTCAGCGTGACGGCGGTCACCTCCGCGCCGCACGTGGCGAGCTCGATCACGGTATCCCGCCGGCCGGGGGCGCCCGCGTACGACCCGCGCACCGGCTCGATCGTGATCGCGATGCCGTCGTGCGTCCGTCGCTGCCGGACCGTGGTGGTGCGTACGGCGCCGCCGAGGTACGCCGTGGTCTCGCCGTCGTCCTCGTAGAGCGTGAAGCGGCTCCTGCTGCTCGACGAGGCCGGGTCGCCGGCATAGACGCGGACCGTCAGCTCGTCGCGAGGGGACCCGCCCCGACGTTTGCCGAGCGCGTTCAACGTGTCGTCGTCGACCGCCGCCTCGGGGATGATGGCGCCCGCGCGCGCGAAGAGCGGCACCGCGAAGAGCCCGCCGATCCGCGTCGGCACGCCGCGCACCCACTCCCCCGCACTGCGCGTGCAGGTGTTGGCGTGGAAGTCGATCCACGTGCCCGCCGGAAGGTACACGTCGCGCGACGCCTGGCCGTATGCGCTCACCGTCGCCACGAGCAGGTCGCGCCCGAGCAGCTTCTCGTCTGCCATCCGGCGCACCTCGGGATCGTCCGGGTAGGAGAGCGGAAGCGGCGGCACAAGCGCGTCGCCGTAGCGATGCGCCCGGTGGGCCAGGGAGTACAGGTATGGGATCAGGCGGTAGCGCAGGCGGAGGTTCTCCCTGTTGCTCGCGACCTCGCCGATGCGATCGGGCGCCGTCTCGTTGCAGTTGCAGAGGTTCTGGGTGTGGGGGCGGAGCGGCACGTCGAGGAGGGCGGCGTTGGCGAACCAGACCGTGTACATCTCGTTCAGGTCGCCATCGAGTGCGCTCCGCCAGTAGCCGCCGACGTCCGCTCCGAAGTAGTCGATTCCCGAGAAGGCCATGTGCATCTGCACGTCGAGCTGCGTCGCGAGGCTCGAGAGGTTCGAGCCGATGTCCCCCGACCACATGCCGGCACCGAAGCGCTGGATGCCGGCGGTCCCCGAGCGCGACAGCATGAACGGTCGTTGCGTGTCGTGGTGGCGCGCGTACCCGCGCGCGATGCTCGCGAGCCACTCCAGGTTGTACGCGTCGTGCACGTCCTGATGGGCGCGCAGCCCGAGCCGGGGGAACCCGTGGTAGCGGGCGTCGGGAGAGAAGTCCTCCGGCTCCCCGAGATCGGCCCAGTGACCGAGGATCCCCATCTCGACGAGGGGCTGGCGCTTCCGATCGTGCCAGTAGTTTCCCGCGGCGGGGTTGGTCCAGTCGAGCATGCTGCCGCTTCCCCACCACGAGGCGACGCGCACCGGGCCGCATCCGGCACACGCCTGCGGCAGATAGCCACGCGACGCGAGCGCCGCGAAATCGGGCCGGCTGGCATCGACGTACGGCTCCTCGATCAGCATCAGGCCGACGCCCTCGTTCCTGCGCAGTCGCGCGATCTCGCGCCTGGGACGCGGGAACGCGGTCGTATCCCACCTGAGCGCTCCCATGTGCGACGGCCGGCGGAACACGCCGCCGAACCACTGCAGATCGAGCATGAAGCCGTCGACCGGAAAGCGATTCGCACGCAGCGTGCGTAGCTTGTCCTCGAGCTCCGCCCAGCCGTCGAACCCGAACTCCGACACCCAGAGACCGAACGCTTTCTTCGGCGGCACGGGCGGTCGGCCCACGAGACGCATGTAGCGGCGACGGAGCGCCGTGGGCGCCGCCCCGGCGAGCAGATACCCGCGGATGGCGTCGCCCGCCATCGTCACCCGCCAGGGATCGCCGGTGAGATCCCACGTCTGCGCGTCGAGCTGGTCGACGAACAGGGCGTAGCTCTCGCCCGCGCCGCCGAGGGCGTACAGGATCGGAAACTGCGCGTTCTCGGTGAAGCCGCCGTTGAACGGGGTGAGCGCGTTGCCCGCCTCGGTGCCGGGCGCGACGATCTTGCCGAGCAGGTCGCCGTTGGCGGTGCCGGGTGTCAGGAAGTGCTCCCCGAGGCCGTAGACGTGCTGCGTATCCGCCCGCGCCACCGCGAGGACGTTACGACCACCGCCGACGGCGGCCGGGCAGAGCGTGGTGACCGGGGAGGGCGGCTCGCGCGTCCGATCCGCCACGTCGAGGCACAGCGTCGTGGGATCGATCCGGAGGCGGAGGATCCCGGTGTCCAACGTGTCGGATCGGACGAGGCGCTTCGCTCCGCTGCGCCCCGGGTGCAGGACCATCGGCGTCGTGGGAATCCACGCGTCGCGGAGACGGCGGTTCGCCTCCGGGCGCGAACTCGAAGTGGATCACGCCGTCGTCGAGGACCTCGACGGCGACGTGCGCGTCGCGGGAGGCGACCGCGAGCACCGGCACGTCGTGTGCGGCCCCGGCGAGCGACGCGAGCCACGCCGGTGCGGAGACGATGAGAGCCAGCGCCGCGATCAGGGCGCGGTCGGTTGGCATCGCTGTCGTCTACCACGGCCGGCGTCGTGACCGTCAAGGCGAGTCAGCGACCGTCTCCGGCAAGCCGCAGCCGCTGTTCATGGCCCGGCGGGAATGTGCTACGCGCCGCCCATGTCGCGCCCACGCCAGCTCCTCTGCATCGCCTACGCGGCCATCGCGGTGCTCGCGCTGGTCGGCACGTGGACACAGAACGTGGCATATTTTCGACCCGACGAGGGACCGCTGCGGGGCTTCCTGATGGCCACGGCCCGGTTCTGGCCCGCGACGCTGGCGACGCCGGCGAGCACCTCCATCACGGTGGACCTGGCGTTCTTCCTCGTCGCCGCGGCGGTGCTCATGGTCATCGAGGCGCGTCGCCTCGCGATCCGCTGGGTGTGGCTCTACATCCTGCTCGGCCTGCTCGTCGCGATCAGCGTCACGTTCCCGCTCTTCCTCATTGCGCGCGAGCGCCGGCTCTCCGCGCTCGGCAGGCCGTCCGACGTCGTCGGCCTCTCCGGCGCCGATCTCGCGGCCCTCGTTGGATTGGGTGGCATGACCGCGGCCATCACGGCCTGGACGCTCGGCCGGTAGCCCGTCGTCGCGACACAACCCGCAGCTGCAGGTCAGCTTCCTGCAAGGCGGTGCGTGTTCGACACGGTGTCGTTCCAGGACATCGGAACGGTCGACATCGTCCCGGAGATCGGGATCACCAGCACGCCGGTGATCGATGACACGACCGGGACGATGTACGTAGTCGCTAAGACTAAGGAGGGCGCGGTTGCATTATGTGCATCGCCTGCACGCTCTCGACATCGCGACCGGCGAGGAGAAGTTCGGCGGCTCGGTGGTGATCGAGGCGACAGTTCCCGGGATCGGGAGACGGCAGCGATGGAACCACGCTCCCGTTCGATCAGCGCAAGCAGAACCAGCGTGCCGGCCTCACGCTCGCGAACGGCATCGTATACATAGGCTGGTCGGCTCACGGCACCAACGGGCTGTATCACGGCTGGCTGATGGGATACGATGCGCACACGCTGGCCCAGGTCGCGGTCTTCAACTCGACGCCGAACGGACACAGCGGCGGCATCTGGCAAGCCGGCAGCCCGCCCGCGGTCGACGCCGACAGCAATAGATGAGTAGAGCGCGAGGAAAGTCACAGAAAAGAGACTGCCCACCAGCACGACCATCGCACCGAGCACGACGACCACGAGCACGACGCTGGCCACCTGCTCGCCGGCCGGCTGCGATGACCGCGGGCCATGCATGCCGGGAACGTGCGTCGACGGGGTCTGCCAGTACGCGCCGGTGAGCGGCACGGCCTGCGCCACGATCACGCTCGACCAGATCCGGGGGCTGGTTGACGGCGCCTCCGCGGACGCGTTCAAGAGCAGGTCGACGCGGCGGAAGCTCGCAGGGAGGCTGCGTCACCTGACCAACCTTGTCGACAATGCCAGCCGCGTTGATGCCCGTGCGCCGCAGGCGAGGCGACGGGTCGAGAGGGCCCTCTCGAGCCTGGCACGGTTCGTCGATCGGGCCGCCACGCATCACCGGATCGACGGCGGCCTCGCTGGCAGTGTCGGCAGTCTCGCCACCGCAGCCCAGTCGGCGCTCGGTACGTGACCACGCACGCGACGCACGTCGCGGCAGCGTGAGCGGCGCACGAGCATCGCTCGAGGCGGTGCGCTGGCACCGCGCCTGCTGCCTGGTCCTTCTCCTCGGCGCGGCCGCCAGCGCGGGCACGGCCCGCGCCGCACCGCCGGATTCGCCCTACCGCCCCGTCGATACGATCCGCCTGCGCGGCTGCGAGCCATCGGGGCAGCTCGCCGTGGACGCCAAGACGCGCCGGCTCTTCGTGCCGTGCTCGACCCGTCTGGCGGTCGTCGATCTCGAGCAGGGCCGCCAGCTCGGAGACGTCGCCGAGACGCGCGGAGTCCGGGGCGTCGCGCTCGCACCGACGCTCGGGCGCGGCTTCACGAGCAACGGCGGCGCGAACACGGTCACCGTCTTCGGTCTACAGGGCCTCAAGGCTGCCTCGGATCACCCCGAGACCGGGGACAAGCCCACCGCCATCGTCTACGACCCCGGGTCGGCACGTGTCTTCACGATGAACGTCGACAGCGACAACGCGACGGCGATCACGGCCGCCGACGGGAGCCCCGCGGGCACGATTCCGCTGGGTGGCCGTCCGGAGACCGCCGTCACCGACGGGGCCGGTCGGGTGTACGTCGATCTTCGCGATCGGAACGAGATCGCCGTGCTCGACACGCGGCTTCTCCGCATCGTCCGGCGATGGCCAGTGGCGCCCTGTCGCGGGTCCGTCAGCCTCGCGATCGACCCGTCGCACGGGCGCCTCTTCCTCGGCTGCCGGAACGGAACGCTGGCTGTCATGGACACCGCGAGCGGGCGCGTGGTCGCGACGCTGGCGATCGGGCACCGCGCGGAGGTGGTGCGATACGATGCCGGAGCGGGTCTGGTCTTCGCCGCCAGCGGTGACGGCACCCTCGCCGTGGCGCATCAGGAGTCGCCGGACGCCTACCGGCTCGTCGACTCGATCGAGACGCGCCCCGGTGTGCGCGCCATGGAGCTCGATCCCTCGACGCGCCGTCTCTACCTGGCCGTCCGCGAGCAGACGAATACGGACGCCGGCAAGCCACACCGCGCCACGGCCCCACCAGCCTCACTCGCGATTCTGGTCTACGCGAGGTAGGTCCGGCTCCCGGGCACTGCGGTCGGTAGCCGTCTAGCGGGGGGCGGAAGGCCGTCGCCGTCGAGATCGCGCACGGGACACCCCGGCTCGCAGAAGTCGCGCTGGAGCCTGAGCTGAACACCGGAATCCAGCCTCTTCACCCAGGCGATCGCGGTGTACGCGGTGCGCCGCTTGAGCCGCACCGGCCTTGCCGTCAGCCCTGCGAGCGGCTCTCCGTTACAGTTCACATCGCCGGGAGCAAAGACCGCCAGGGTGTAGGTACCGGGCGGAACCGTGACCACGGTGTTCTCCCCGTAGGACAGCGGAGAGGTGAGACACCCGACGCCGAGCGCCCCGATCCTGACATCGTCGGTGCTTGCCGAGGGCACACCATGGACGATGCGAAGATTGGCCGCGTTCCGCAGAAGCCTCCGCGGCGTCTCGTCGAGCACCTCGACCATGCAGGCTTCATCGGTCGGAGACACCTGACGGATCCAGAAGGTCAGACGCCGCCTGCGCGCCTTCGGACCGTACCGCCACACCTCGGGGTACTTGTGCGTGAGCGGGTCGAGCGGCCAGCTCGCCGCGACGCCGCGCTGTGTGGAGTCGCCGCAGAGCGAGTCGAGAAACCCCGTGGTCGACAGGTACTGGCTGTAGTAGGGCACGATGTCGGCGCTCTCGGATAGCGTTCCGCTCGGGAGGTAGCTGTTGATCACGCGTACGCGATAGCGAGCGAGCGGGTCCGAGCTCTTCGCGTGTGCACTTGCAGCAGCAAGAACCAGTGCTGCGGCGACGAGGACGCTGGTCGGTCCGATCCGCATTGCACCCCCCGGATGGTCTCGGTCACCGTCGCACGATGCAAGTTCCCTGCCGTGATGGCAACGTTGCAGACGAGTCCGGTCGTCGCAGCCAAGACTGCACGCTCGCTTGCTAGCGACGCTGCCGCGCGTCGGGTGCGACCATCAGGCCGACACCCCCCGACCTTCGGGCGATGGGTCTCGCGGGCCGGCGCAGCGGAAGCCGTCGAAGCTCGCCGATGACGACGGCTGGCATGCCGATGCGCAGTTCGGCTATGCGGTCGAGCGGTGCACGGGCGGTGACACACCTCGCCGTTCGCGCGCGTCAGAGCCGTGGGCTCGCGCACGCTGCCACGAGTTCCCGCCGGTACGAAAGGGAGGAAGGGCTTGGCCAAGCAACCGATACTGCTGGTTCTCATCGCGACGCTCGGGAATGCCTACGCCGCGGACTGGCACCCGCTCCCGATCCCCACCGCCAACGCCAGCCTTCAGGCGCAGCAGGCCCCGGAAGGCGCCGGCGTTCCCCGGGTCATCAACGGAACGCCCACCGCCGACTTTCCGGCGGTCGCCGCGCTGGTGATCAGGGACGCCAGCGGTGAGGCGTTGTGCAGCGGTACGCTCGTGAGCCCCTCGGTGATCCTCACCGCCGCGCACTGCGTTGCCGGGGGTGCGACGGCCATTCGGGCGTTCTTCTTGCCGAACGACGACACGGAGAATGCGTACGACGCGGTCGCGTACGCGATCAATCCCGAGTTCGACTTTCCGTTCGCCGATCTCTCCATGGTGCTCCTCGAAGCACCCGTGGTCGGTATCGCGCCGGCGCCGCTCGCCTCCCGGAAGCCTCGACCCCACAAGCTCGGCACGATCGTCGGCTACGGCGAGGACGAGGTGGGGAACGTGGGCCTCAAGGAGATGGGGACTGTTCGCCTCGCGAAATGCCCGAAGCGATTTCCCGCGCTCGGGCTCGCGCGCGGCGCGCTCGCCCGTTCGGTTTGCTGGAGAGCGCACCCCGGGCAGCAGGACACCTGTCACGGTGATTCCGGCGGCCCGCTCCTGATCGGAGGCAGCGTCGCGGGCGTCACGTCGGGCGGCGATCCGAACTGCTCCGGCGTGCTCAGCTGGGACACCAGCGTCGCGGCGTTTCTCCCGTGGATCTCCGATCTGCTCGACTAGTTTGCTGGCCCGGTGGGTGGCGCACGACGTCATGCAGCTCCGTGATGCGGATCGCCTCGTGGAGATCGCGCTGCCGCGTACCGTGCCAACGGCGCGGCCGCGGTGCCAGTTGCGCTGCGGCGCTCCCGCTGCGATCGTCGCGCCGATGGCTGCCGCCATCGAACGGAGGGGCCCATGGGTGACAAGTCGCCGAAGTCGAAGCAGCGCGACAAGAAGCAGAAGGATGTGGCCAGGGGCGAGGACGCGGCCCGGTTGAAATCCAAGCAGGCGAGCTACAGCCAGAGCCAGGCGTCCATCCCGGGGAAGGGCAAGAAGTAGGGCCGCCACCGACCCGTGCGGTGGACTCGGTCCGCCGCTGCAGGCATCGGTAGCGGATGCGCATCCGGATCGGTCTCGGGCTGGCGCAGCTTCCGTTCGCCGATGCGCGTGCGTTCTGGCGCTTCGTCGAGCGCTGCGAGGCCGGCGACGTCGACTCGCTCTGGCAGACCGACCGGCTGGTCTCGGGGCTGGCGCAGCTCGAGCCCATGAGCGCGATGGCCGCGCTCGCCGGGGGGACCGATCGCCTCAAGTTCGGCATGAACGTCGTCGTGGTCACGTTTCGTGACCCGCTCGTCCTCGCCAAGGAGTGCGCGACGATCGACTGGCTGAGCGGCGGGCGCCTCCTGCCCGCATTCGGCGTCGGGCCGCCGATCGCTCCGGAATGGGCCGCGACGGGGCGCGAGCAGAAGGGCAGCGGCGCACTCGTCGACGAGGCGCTCGCCATCATGAGCCGTCTGTGGGCGGGCGAGCGCGTCACCTTCGCGGGCCGTTTCTTCCGCTACACCGACGTGCAGATCGCGCCGCTTCCCGTTCAGCAGCCGCTGCCACTCTGGATCGGTGGTCGCAGCCCCGCGGCGATCCGGCGCACGGCGCGACTCGGGACGGGCTGGCTCGGCGGCGTGGAGTCGCCCGAGCAGGCGGGCGCGGTCGTGGCGGCCATCAGGGCCGAGGCCGACGCCGCGGGCCGTCCCATCGATGCGGACCACTACGGCGCGGCGTTCGGCTTCCGCTTCGGCGCGCCGGACGAGCCGCTGGTACAGCGCACGGGCGCAGTGCTGGCGAAGCTCGCCGGCACCGACGATCCCGCGCGTCACGTCGCGGTCGGCGGCGCGAGCGACATCCTGGCCCGCATCGACGAGTTCGTGCGTGCCGGTGTCTCCAAGTTCGTGCTGAGGCCGATCGCGTTCGGCGACGCCGACGTCATGGACCAGACCGAGCGCCTGATCGCGGAGGTCATCCCCGCCGTGCACGGGCGCGCCCGCGCCGCCTAGGCTGACCGGCGCGCCGCGCCCTGAGATCGCCGGCCGTCAGATGATCGGTGAGGCGGGGTCGAGGCCGAGGAGAATGCGGCCGATGACCTCGTAGCGCGTGGTGGCGAGAACCACGTGCTGACTGAGGGTGTGGACGTCGCGCCAGCACCGCTCGATGGCACACGAGGTCTGGACCGCGTTCATGCCGGCGGCGTCGTGGACGAGGTCGATCGCGCGGGCGCAGAGCTTGACGGCCGTGACGGATGCGAGGCGTGCCATCGCTCGCGCCTCGCGATCGAAAACCGCCGCCGCCTCGCCCATGCGCCACACCTCGTCACTCGCGTCGTAGAGATAGGCGCGCGCCGCGCGGAGCCAGCCTTCGGCCTCGGCGAGCTGCATCTGGGCGAGCGGGCGGTCGCGCAGCGCCGCGCGACTGCCGACCGGAACCTTGACGGCCGCGATCTCGATGAGGGTGTCGATGGCGTGACGGGCGATGCCGAGCGCGACGGTCGCGAGCGAGACCCCGAGCTGGACCGTGAGCGGAATGCGCGCGAACGCCCCGCGCCGCCAGCCCGATCGTGGCTCCGGCCATTCGAACGTGAAGCCGTCGGGAACGAGCACGTCCTCGAAGACGCAGTCGTTGCTCCCCGTCCCGCGCATCCCCGACACCGCCCACGTATCGAGGATCGTGCACTGGTCGATCGGGAACAGGCCGGCACGCAGCACGGGAACGCCGTCGACGAACTGGGGATTGCCGTCTCGCAGGACCACTCCGGCAGCCATGAGCCAGCTGGCCTGCGCCGAGCCGCTGACGTAGGAAGCCTTGCCGGAGAATCGCCAGCCGCCGTCGTGCGGGACGACGCGGGCCGTCGGGTTGAGGGAGCCCGCGACGACCGCCCGCGGGTTGGAGAAGATCTCGTCGAAAGCCGCCCGCGAGACGAAGTGGCCGAAGAGCGGGCCGCCGGAGCAGATCGCGAGGTTCCAGGCCGCCGAGCCGTCGAGCCGCCCGACCTCCTCGATCACGCGCAGCGAGGCCGGGATGGTGAGCTCACCGCCTCCCATCTCGACGGGAAGGAGCATGCGGAACAGACCCGCCTGGTGGAACGCCTCCGCGACCTCGGCCGGAAGCTGCGCCATGCGTTCGGCGCCCTCGGCATGCGCATGAACGAGCGGGGCAAGGCCGTGGACGCGCTCGATGTAGGCGGCGGTCCGGTCGGCGATTGGGGCGGTCATGCACACGTCCCTCGTCGCTCAGCGCCCCGGCTGGAACCGCCTCGAGCGGTGACGGGGACCTTGATGGGGCGAGCGCGGCTTGTCCGACGGGCGCTCGGGTCCACCGCCGCCCTTCTGGACGTGCCGCGGGCCCTTCGCGCGCGACCGCGCGCGGTCGTTGGCCTTGTGGAGCCGCATGGCGGCGAGCCGATCACGGAGCGGGACCTCGAGTCGCTCGGCCGTCCTCCTCGCGTAGTCGAAACCCGGCACCGTGACGCGCGGCAGCCGCTTGCCGATCGCGCGCTCGATGGCGCGCAGATCGTTCTCCTCGTCGGGGGCGACGAAGGTGAAGGCGTCGCCGGTGGCCTCGGCACGGGCCGTCCGGCCGACACGGTGAATGTAGTCGTCCGGCGATCCGGGAACGTCGAAGTTGACCACGTGGCTCAGGGCCTCGACGTCGATCCCGCGTGCCGCGATGTCGGTCGCCACGAGCACGCGGAAGCGGCCGGCCTTGAAGCCGGCCAGCGCCGCCGTGCGCTGGCTCTGCGTGCGGTTGCCATGGATGCGCTCGCAGGCGACGCGCTCGCGCTCGAGGAACGCGGCGAGCCGGTTCGCACGATGCTTCGTGCGGGTGAAGACGAGGACGCTCTTCACGTCGCCGCGCGTGAGCAGCGTGACCAGCAGGCTGCTCTTGAGCTCCTGCGCGACCGGATATGCCGCTTGCGTGATCCCGACCGCCGGCGCCGCCTTGCGCTCGAGGTTCACGGTGACGGCGTTCTTCAGCATCTCGCGAGCCAGCTGGACGATCGGCGCCGGCATGGTCGCCGAGAAGAAGAGCGTCTGGCGCCGTGGCGGGAGATGCCGCAGGACCCGGCGAATGTCGGGCAGGAACCCCATGTCGAGCATGCGGTCGGCCTCGTCGAGGACGAGGACCTCGAGGTCGCCGAGGCGTGCGTACGACTGCCGGAAGTGATCGAGGAGGCGGCCGGGGGTCGCGACGATCACGTCGACGCCGCTGCGGAAGGCGTGCTCCTGGGGCCCCATGCCGACGCCGCCGAACACGGCCGCGCCCGAGAGCGGCGTGTGGACGGCGAGCTCCGTCAGGTGCGCGTCGATCTGCGCGGCCAGCTCGCGGGTGGGCGTCAGCACGAGCGCGCGCGTCCTGTGGCGACGCTTGGCGAGAAGCCGCTGCATGATCGGCAGCAGGAACGCGGCGGTCTTGCCGCTGCCCGTCATGGCGCAGGCGAGCACGTCACGACCGGCGAGCGCCGGCGGGATGGCCTCCTGCTGGACCGGGGTGGGACGGGTGAAGCCGAGCTCGCGCGTGGCGCGCACGATGGAGGGGTCGAGACCGAAGGCGGAGAAGGGCATGCGTCAGGGAGCTATAGCACGAGCGCGTCTCATTTGGGTGCGACGGCTCCAGGCGTGTCGTCTCTCGCCTGGATCTGGAGCGGCGCACCGGGCTGGCCCGCGGTTCCGGGCGCGATCACCAGATAGCGGCGCTGCACGTCCACCTCTCCTCGCACCACCTGTCGGATCGGGCCCAGTGCGTTGACGATCGCCGAGCCGGCCGGGTTCGTGGTGAAGGCCGCGAGCGGCTCGAGCGCGCCTCCGCCGTCCGGTGTGCGCGACAGCGCGAGGACATAGGGCTGTTTCGGCTCGAGCCCGGTGACTGCCGCCTGCAACACCTGGATCAATCCCTGGTCGAACAGCGAGACGCTCGTGGGCGGCGGCTTGTCGTTCGTCACGCTGGCATCCGCCACCGGCACGAGCGTGAGGTGCGCCACCGCTCCGGCGACGCCGAGGGGCTGCAATCCCTGCATGCCGTCGCCCTCCGGCACCGCGTCGGGCACGTAGTTGACGGCCTGAGCCGCCTGTCCGATCGGGACCGTCGCGATCACCGTGTTCGTCAGCGTGTCGATCGCGACGAGGCCGTCCTCGTTCTCGAGCCCGACGTAGACCCGGGTGCCATCGCCGGACGGCCAGATTCCGTGGGGGAGCTTGCCGACGGGAATGGTGGCGACCTTCGAGAAGTCGTCGGTCCGGAACACCTGCACCTCGTTGAGTCCGCCCACGGTCACGTAGGCGAACGTGCCGTTGGCGTTGTGCGCGAAGTTGACGTGGTTGGTGATCGGGCCCGTGTCGATGGTCCTCAGCACGGCGAAGGGTGGATGCGCATCGAAGACCGTGACCTTCCCGACGTCCTTCAGCGTGAACCAGACCTGTGTGCCGTCCGGGGTCGCGGCGATGTTGGGACAGAACGGGCTCGCCTGCGGCACCCGCCCGACGATCTGATGGTCCGCCACCGTGACGACGACCGTCTCCGGCGTGAACGACGAGCAGACGTAGCCGTACTTCCCGTCCGGCGAGAAGATCTGCATCCCCGGGCCGTTCGGCACCGTGATGCGCGTCTTCTCCTCGTACGTGCTGCCGTCGAGCACGGAGACGAAGCTCTCGCCGCGGACCGTTACCCAGACCTCTCTGCCGTCCGGTGTGAAGAATGCCTCGTGCGGCGAGCGGCCGACATAGGTGACGTGCTTCACGGCATTGGTCGCGGTGTCGATGAAGGTCACCGAGTTCGAGCCGATCGAGACCACCGCGATGGTGCGATGGTCGGATGAGAAGCCCATGCCGTGCACCAGCAGCTGCCCGCGATAGAGCGGGCTCAGATTCGCCGGTGCGGGATCCCCGAGACGGATGACGCCGAGGAGCTTGTTGTCCGCGGGATCGGTGACCGACACCGTGTTCGAGAACTGCTCGGCCGCATACACGCGGTCGCGATGGCTGACCGGGCAGTCGGCATCCGCAGCCGCGCCCGGCGCCTGTCCCGCGCGTGCCGGGGAACCGGTGCCCAGGGTCGTGACGGCGAGCAACGCCATCAGGACGGCACGTCTCATGGGTGCTGACCGATCGCGAGCCGCATCGCCGCGATCTCCTCCTGCTGCGTCACGATGATCTCCTGTGCGAGGCGTCGGAGCTGCTCGTTGCGCCCGTAGCGCAACTCGGCCTGCGCCATGTCGATCGCCCCCTGATGATGCGGGACCATCATCGCGACGAAGTCGGCGTCGACGTTGCCCGACGGCTTGACGTCCATGCCGGCCATCATCTTCGCCATGGCGGTCTTGTTGTCGGCCATGAACGGCGCCTCCAGGCCTCCTGCAAGCGAGGTCGCCGCAGCGAGCAGAACGAGTACCCACAGCGCCGGTCGCATGGCGAATATCATCACGCCTCCTTCATCGACGGCCGGCACTCATCGCTCCGCGAGCACGTATGCGAGCAGCGCGATCGCGGCGGCGTTCCGGCGCAGGTCCTCTGGCCGGATCTTGTCGAGCGTGTCGGCCTCGGTGTGGTGGATGTCGAAGTAGTGGTGGCCGTCCGGCTCCAGATCGAAGGCCTTCGCCCCGGTGTGGACGATCGGCTCGACGTCGGCGCCGAACGCGTGCGGGCGAAAGCGCCGGATGCCGAACTGGCCGAAGGCCGGGAGCAGCGGAGCCATCCCCCGCACCGTCTCCTCCGTGCCCACGCCGATCCCGTCCGGCGCCGCCATGCCATAGTCGGTCTCGAACGCGGCGACGTGATGCTCGTGACCGTGCTCTCGACCGTACGCCGCGGCGCCCGCGAGTCCGTACTCCTCACCGGTGAAGAGGACGGCCCGGACGGTTCGCCTCGGCGCGAGGCCGCTCTCGCGCAGCAGGCGCAGGGCTTCGATCACCGCGACGCATCCCGCGCCATCGTCGGATGCTCCCTGACCCACGTCCCAGGAGTCGATGTGCGCGCCGAGCAGCACGATCTCGTCCGGGCGCTCGCGACCGCGGATCTCGCCGACGGCGTTGGCGCTCCGGGCATCCGGAAGCATGCGCGCGCCGAGCGCGAGCTCGACCTCGACCGGTCCGGCGCGCGCGAGCCGTGCCAGGAGGTCCGCGTCCTCCAGCGAGACGGCCGCGGCGGGGATCTTGCGCACGCCGTCGTCGTAGCGGAGCGCGCCCGTGTGCGGCGTCCGCAAGCTGACCGCCGTCACCGACCGCACGATGGTGGCGAGGGCGCCGCGCCTGGCGGCCTCCGAGGCGGCGTGCAGCCGCGCCTGCACGCCCTGGGCGTATCCGGGATCGTCGTGCTCCTCGTCGTAGGGCGCCATGCGATGATCGACGAAGGCGATCGTCCCGCGCAGGCTCGCCGGGCTCGAGCGGAGATCGTCGAGGCTATCGAATGCGACCACCGGCGCGCGCAACGTGCCGGCGGTGCCCACGCTCCCGCCGAGCCCGAGCAGCGCCATGGGCCGAGCGACCGGTCGAACGATCCGGGCCCGCTCCGTGCCGCGGACCCAGTGCGGGACCTTCACCGGCTCGAGATGCACGTCATCCAGGCCGTCGTGGCGCATCTGCCGGACGGCCCATGCGAGCGCCTCGTCGAGCGCCGCCGAGCCGGTGATCCGGTTCCCGATCCCGTCGGCGAGCTCGGTCAGGCGCTCCCACGCGATGTCGGGTGACGCGGCGGATGTGCGGGCGATCCGGCCGCCTGCCGTCGTGGCGGCGGTGATCAGAGGCTGATCGACCGCGGCCGCCCCCGCCATCGGCCCGACGGGTGCGTGATGGGCGCACGCCGACAGCAGGAGGGCCACGCCACACACGTACGGCGCCCGCGTCACAGGAAGCTCATCCACACGGTGCGATTCTGCCGCTTCACCGCTGCGAACCACTGGCACGCCGGGTAGAGCGCGAGCACGACCGCTCCCCAGAAGACGTACACGGCGGGAAGCGGATAGCCGAGCCCCCCGGTGATGGCGAACCCGTATGTCACCGCGGCGGCGCCCAGCGCGGGCCACGCACACGCGATCGCGATGGCGTGGATCAGGAAGAGGTGCAGGACGTAGTAGAAGAGCGGCACGCGCCCGTAGACGGCCACGCGACTGGCCCACGGGCCGAGCGGCCGGTCCATCCACGCGAGCACGCAGAGCGCGGGACCGAGCGTCATCCCGAGGTAGAGCAGGGAAGGCGGGTACTTCTCGCAGTCGAGGAACGAGAGGGCCGCACGCGACCATCCTCCATCGCCAGTCCAGGCATGCGGATCGCCGTAGAGGTTCGTGGCACGCAGCAACACGAAGCCGGCGGTCAGCACCACGCCGGCGCGTGCAAATCGCAGGCGCCTCTGCTCTCGGGGCAGCAGCGCCCAGGGTCCGAGGACGTACCCGGCCGCCATCACCGCCACCCACGGGACCAGCGGGTAGATGACGAACCAGTCCGCGCCGGCGAAGGGCTGGAGCCTTCCTTCCTCGTGCAGCAGCACCCAGAGCCATCGCAGGGAGCCGAGCCGCTCCGCGTGCAGGGTGTCGAGCAGGTTGTGTCCGGCGATGAGCGTGACGGCGAACGCCGCGATGGCGGCGCGTGGAAGCCACACGAGGCCGGCCAGCACCACCATCGATATCCCGATGGCCCAGATCACCTGAAGCACGAGAGTCTCCGGTCCGATGTAGAGCATCCAGGCGACGCGGATGACGGTGATCTCGAGGAACGCGAGCCAGAGACCACGCGTCAGCAGGTAGCTCGAGAGAGCACGTGTCGACGCGAGCCGCCGTCCGTGCAGATACGCGGCGACGCCGGCGAGCAGCACGAACACGGGGGCGCAGAAGTGGGTGATCCACCGGGTGAAGTAGAGCGCGGGCCCGGCGGTGTGGAGGTCCACCTCGGGGCCGAGAAACATGCGCGTGTGATCCAGCGCCATCAGCACCATGACCGAGCCCCGGAGGCAGTCGATGGCGTCGTTGCGCGCTGGATGGGCGTCCGGCACGGCGCCACCTAACGCGAGCGTCGGAGCCGATGCCAGCGAGAGGTCCCGGCGCGCGGTGCTCGCTCAGGTCGCGGCCGTGCCGGTGTACGTCGCCAGGTACCAGACGTTTCCGAAGGAGTCCTGGACCTCGCGGTGCGCTCCTAACGGGCGACCAGGCGGCCCGACTCCGCCGCCCGCCGCCTAGGCCTCTCACCCCAATAATCAGGCCCGGTCCCCTTCCTACGGCGCCCCCGCACCCCCCCCCCCCGCCCGCGGCCCCCCCCCCCTCCCCCGTAGATGAAGGGTCTGACGGTACCGATCCCATTGCGGACGTGCGTCGCGCCTCCGTTCATCGGTGACTCCTTCACCCGGGCCGAAGGTTCGAGCGGAGGAACAGCACGCCGTACGGATTCCAGGTGGACACGTTCCAGTAGATGTCCATGCCGCCGGCGCCGTCGGGCTGCGTGTAGGCGTCGATGATGTTGGCGCCGTAGAAGAAGCCGTTGTCGAAGGTCTTCCCGATCGGGGCGCACCCGACGTAGAAGTCGGCCGGACGCACCTGGTCGCTGCGCGTACACGGCGCGCCGGGTTGATCGACGCACAGCGGATGGAAGAGCACGCCGCCGGGACCGAGCGGCGTGCCGACCTCGAACGGCGAGCCCTCCAGCAGGTGGGGCCGCGGCGGCGACCATGGTCCCCACGGCTGATCCGCGAAGCGGATGCGGACGGAGCCCGGACCGTCGCCGGGCCGGTCGTGCGCGGGATCGGCGAGGAGATAGCTGCCGATGTTGCCGCCATAGAGCATCACCCACTTGCCGATGGTCCCGCCGACAAAGCTGATCGTGAACTGGTTCACCAGCGGCTGCTCCTCGAACGGGCTGCCGCCGACCACGCCATCGAGCGCGAGCGGCTTCGCTCTGGCCTGCTGCCGCGACCAGCGCGGCGATCCGTTCCGCACGTCGACGCCGGCGTAGAACCAGGGGCGGAAGCGCCAGCGCCCGTTCCGTGCGCGCGCGATCGGCAGCGGATGCGCCAGCAGGTAGACCTGCGCCTGGCGGCCCTGCTCGCCCGAGAAGTGCGGGCGGCCCCAGACGAGGAGCGCGTTGCCCGGCTTGTGGTCGTTCGCGCCGGGCAGGGACGCCAGACCGCGCACCGTGCGCGCGGTGGTGTTGATGAACTTGTTGGTGCGCAGGGTCGCGAGCGACTCGTAGTGGCCGGGGTGGTCGGGGTCCTCGATGGCGAACTCCATCTCGTTCCCCTCGGTGAAGCGCTCGGAGCTCGGCGTGCCGTCGTTCTGCGAGCTGGAGGGATCGACGCACAGCCCGCTCGCCGTGGGCTGGCACGTCTCGCCGAGCGCGGCGTTGCAGCCGGCGCCGGTCGCGAGCTCGCACGCGGTCGCGATTCCGTTCGGCGCAGGCACGCACTCGCCCACCGTCTGCGAGCAGCGCAGGCCGTCGGCGCTCAGCCAGTTGCGGAGATCGGGATGATCGGAGCGCGGTCCGCGGCACGCCGCGACCGGCGATTTCACTCCCGGCTTGCACCGGATGGTGCCGCCGCGCCCCATGATCGCGACCAGGTTCTTGCCGTCGCTGTAGGCGGAGACCGGCACCTGGCCGTAGCCCATCTGCAGTGACTCGCCGTCGCGGGTCACGATCAGACGCTGCAGCACGTTCGCATCACCCGGGGCGGTGAGCATCGTGACCGGCGGAACCCCCGCGTCGGGCCGCTTCAGCGGCATCGTTCCCTGCGAGTCGTCGTTGTGGAGCTGCGGAAAGCAGACCGCGTTGAAGACGTCGTCGGTGTCGCCGAACAGGATGCGCAGCTGGCCCTGGTGCTCGACGGTCCAGCCGAGGTCGGTGCCGAAGAAGGCGAGGTCGGGTTGGGGCTTGATGGACCCGGGACCGACGAGCGGGCCGAGGATCTGCGGCGGCGACGCGATCTGACTCCACCCGGGCGCAGCGGCGAGTACGGGCAACAGGAGTGCGGCGCATGCGAGCCGTCGAACCATCGTCGTGACTATACATGACGTCGCCGCGCGGAGGGCAAGAGCGTGAGGGCGCTGCGCCGGGATGCTATACCCGATGCCATGGTCGAGGGAGCGTGTGATGCGAGATTCGCCGCGGTGCGCGACACGTTCGCCGCCGCCTTCGACACCGGCCGCGAGGTCGGCGCGTCGTTCGCGGCCACCGTCGATGGCCGGACGGTGGTGGACCTGTGGGGTGGACACGCCGACGCCGCGCGTACGCGTGCGTGGCAGCGCGACACCGTCGTCAACGTCTTCTCGACCACCAAGGCGATGACGACGATCTGTGCCCACATCCTGGTCGATCGTGGACTGCTCGACCTCGACGCTCCCGTCGCCACCTACTGGCCGGAGTTCGCGGCGGCGGGGAAGGAAACGATCCCGGTGCGCATGCTCCTGAGCCATACCGCTGGCCTGGCGGCCATCCGGGAGCGGATCTCGCTGGATACCCTGTACGACTGGGATCGCTACGTCGCCGCGATCGCCGCGCAGACGCCGTGGTGGAAGCCGGGGAGCGCGAACGGCTATCACGCGGTGACCTTCGGTCACCTGATCGGCGAGCTGATCCGGCGCATTGCGGGCAAGAGCGTGGGACAATTTCTGCGTGACGAGGTGACGGGGCCGCTCGGCGCCGACTTCCACATCGGTCTCCCCGAGTCCGAGGATGGGCGCTGCGGTGAGATGGTCGGGCCGACGGCGGCCGAGAGCGCCGCGGCGGGGCAGGGTGCGCCGGCGCCCGACTCGCTGCTCGCCAAGGTGCTCGGCAACCCGACGCTGCGACCCGCGCAGGCCAACACGAGCGCCTGGCGGCGGGCCGAGATACCGGCCGCCAACGGCCACGGCAACGCGCGTTCGGTGGCGCGCGTGCTGTCGGCGCTCGCATGCGGCGGCACCATCGACGGCGTGCGCCTGCTGGGCGCCGAGTCCATCGCGCGCGCGATCGAGCCGCAGGCGTACGATCGCGACCTGGTGCTGGGCTTCCGGATCAAGTGGGGACTGGGCTTCATGCTCGCCAGCAACGAGCTGCCGCTCAGTCCCAACCCGCGCGCCTTCGGTCACGGCGGGTGGGGCGGATCGCTCGGCTTCGTCGACCTCGACGCGCGCGTCAGCTGGGCCTACGTGATGAACAAGATGGCTCCGGGAACCGCGGGAGACACGCGCGGCTTCGCGTTGATGGCGGCGCTGTACGGCGCGCTCTGACGCCATCGAGACGCACGAGCATCACGGCGAGTGCCGGCCAGGATCACGACTCGGAGTCCGGCGCCCGGAGCATCCCGCGCCCCATCAGCCCGGACTCTCCCGCGAGCTCGAGGCAGCGACCTCGTCCAGGCACTGGTTGATCGCCGCCGGCTCCTGGATCGCGGGCTTCAGGCCTCGGATCTGCTCGAGCCGCGCCTTGCAGTCACGCAGACGATCCCGGCGCGCCTGGTAGACCTCGGGGAGGATCTGCTTGCTCGTCAGCTGCCGCTCGAGGGTGCGTTCGTCCGCATCGGCTTCCAGCACCGTCAGGTCGATCATGCGATCGCGGAACTTCCAGAAGTTGTAGTCGTAGGCCGCCGCGCTCGCCTTCGTCGGCTCCCAGATGAGGCTGATCGGCCATGTGAGCAGGCCGGCGACGCCGAGGCCTGGGCGGTGCGTGTAGAAGCCGCCGGCTCCGGGGAGGACGACCCCGAGCCACGCCGCCGTGGTCGGATCCTTGATCTCCTGGTAGCGAACGTCGGGATGGCCCCAGGCCGCCGCTTGCGACTCCCAGCGCGGTATCAGCTCGTGCTGGTCCGCTCGCATTCCGCTGCAGGCGCTTGCCGCGCAGCACAGCAGGATGGTTCCCAGCAGACGGGTACATGTGGAGAGCATCGCTGACGCCTGCTCATGTCCCGGCGCGGCCGTCAATTCGCCTCGCGTGCGTTCCGTGCGGACGCGGAATCGTGCTCGCGGGCGACGAGGGGCTCGTTGTAAACTGACCGGCGCGGCTGGGCTCGCGTGCGGCGAGTCGAGGGGAGCAGGGGGATGGCAGAGCAGGACGACCGCGAGACCGGGCAGTACCTCCTCGCAGCCTTCTGGGAGGCGGCGCTCGGCTTCTGGCGCCGCGGTGCGGGTCCCACGGCCTGGGTGCTGACGATCCTCCTCGTCGTGCTGGCCTTCGTGAACCTGGCGGTGCAGTACCGGCTGAACGTGTGGAACCGGGCGATGTTCGACGCGCTCGACCACAGGGACGCGGGCGCCGTGACGTGGCAGTCGCTCATCTTCCTGCCGCTCACGCTGGCGAACGTGTGCATCGCCGCGGCCGGCGTGTACGGTCGCATGACCACGCAGCGGCGCTGGCGCGCCTGGCTGAACGGGCACGTGCTCGATCGCTGGATCAGCAGCGGCCGATACTATCAGCTCAGCCTGATCCCGGGTGATCACAAGAACCCCGAGTATCGCGTGGCCGAGGACCTGCGGGTCTCCTGCGAGGCGCCGATCGACTTCGCCGTGGGCATCTTCTCGGCGCTGCTCTCGGCGATCACGTTCATCGGCGTGTTGTGGTTCATCGGCGGCGCGTTGACCGTGCAGCTCGGCGGCACCACGCTCACCATCCCCGGCTTCCTCGTGATCACGGCGATCCTGTATGCGGTGCTTGCCAGCGGCGCCATGGCGCTCATCGGCCGGCGCTTCGTTGCGGCATCGGAGAACAAGAACCAGGCCGAGGCCGAATACCGCTACGCGCTCACGCGCGTGCGCGAGTACGGTGAGAGCATCGCGCTCCTCGGTGGCGAGGGCGAGGAGCGCTGGAGTCTCGACGAGACGTTCCGTGGTGTCCTGCGCCGCTGGCGTGCGCTCGTGACGCAGTGGATGCAGACGACGGTCGTCTCGCAGACGAGCTCCGCGTTCGTGCCGGTCCTGCCGATCCTGCTCTGCGCGCCGAAGTACGTCGCCGGCACGATGACCCTGGGCGAGGTCATGCAGGCGTCGTCCGCCTTCGTCATCGTGCAGGTGGCGTTCAACTGGCTGGTCGACAACTATCCCCGCCTGGCGGACTGGACGGCCTCGGCGCGGCGACTCGGCTCGTTGCTGGTGTCACTCGACCGTCTCGACCGCGCCGACCGCGAGGAGACCATGGGACGGATCCAGCGCGGAGAGACGGGGGGCGAAGCGCTCCGCCTGCGCAACGTGTCCGTCACGCTGGACGACGGCAGCGCCGTGGTGAACGAAGCCGACGTCGACATCGCACCCGGCGAGAAGGTGCTCGTCGTCGGAGAGTCGGGCACCGGGAAGAGCACGCTGGTGCGGGCGATCTCCGGACTGTGGCCGTGGGGGCAGGGCGAGATCCTGATCCAGCCGAACGCCCGCCTCGTCCTCATGCCGCAGCAACCCTACGTGCCGCTCGGAAATCTGCGGCGCGCCGCCACCTACCCGCAATCGCCCGACGAGGTCGACGATGCGGTGATCCGCAAGACGATGGAGGACGTCGGTCTCGGCCAGTTCGCCGACCGCCTCGACGAGGAGGCGCGCTGGGAGAGCATCCTGTCCGGTGGCGAGAAGCAACGGCTCGCGTTCGCCCGGGTGCTCATGCAACAACCGGACATCGTGGTGATGGACGAGGCGACGGCGGCGCTCGATCCGTCGAGCCAGGACCAGCTGATGAGGCTGCTCCTCGAGCGCCTCCCGACGGCGACCGTGGTGAGCGTGGGGCATCGCGCGGAGCTCGAAGCGTTCCACAACCGGAAGCTCGTGCTCGAGCACCGCGAGGAAGGAGCGCGCCTGGTGCGCGACGTTGCGCTCGGATCGCCGTTTCGTCGCACCGCCCGCTTCCTGTCGCGGCTGTTCACGAGCGAGCCGACGACCGGCTCGCGCGCCGCATAGGGTTGTTGTGTGGTACCGATACGGCTGGTACTACGGTAGCGTAAGTTACGGTAGCGTATTTTACGTGACCACGTCTGGACCGATACTCAGCCAGCCACTGCCGAGCGACGGCCACCGCCGGCCGCTCCGGGCTGACCCCCGAAGGCGATCATGACGGCGAGCGAGGTCGTCCTGCACGGGCACCGGATGACGTATCGAACTGCGGGCTCGGGTCCGGTCCTGCTGCTCGTCCACGGCATCGCCGGCAGCTCGGCCACCTGGGACGACGTCCTTCCGTGGCTCGCCGAACGCTACACGGTGGTCGCGCCCGATCTCCTCGGCCACGGAACGTCCGCCAAGCCACGTGGCGACTATTCGCTGGGCGCGTATGCGAGCGTCCTTCGCGATCTCCTCGGTGTGCTGGGACACGAGCGCGCTACCATCGTCGGGCACTCGCTCGGGGGCGGCGTGGCGATGCAGCTGGCGTACCAGTTCCCGGATCACTGCGAGCGCCTGGTGCTGGTGTCGAGCGGGGGCCTCGGGCGCGAGGTCCACCTGCTACTGCGCGCAGCGGCCCTTCCCGGCTCCGAGTGGGTACTCCCGCTTCTCTGCGCCGGGAATGTGGGCGACGCCGTCGACGCCACCGCGCGCTTCTTCGGCCGAATGGGGTTGCGTGCCGGGGCCGATCTCGACGAGTTGTGGCGCGGCTTTCGCTCGCTGGCCGCCGCCGACGCGCGCCAGGCGTTCGTTCACACGCTGCGCACGATCGTCGATCCGGGGGGCCAGCGCGTCAACGCCTCGGATCGGCTCTACCTCGCCGCGCACGTCCCCACGCTGATCGTCTGGGGCGAGCGCGACCGGATGATCCCGGTGGCGCACGGCCGAGCGGCACACGCGGCGATTCCCGGCAGTCGCCTCGAGGTCTTCCCCGAGAGCGGGCACTTCCCGCATCGCGATCTCCCGCGGCGCTTCGTCGAGGTTCTCGTCGACTTCATCGAGTCGACCGCGCCGGCCAGGATGGATGCCACGTCGTGGCGCGCATCGTTGCGCGCGGGCGGCAACTCGCCTGTCGACGTCATGCCGCCGGAACCGCGGCGCCGGACAGACGGCTGACGCTCTCCCGACCGTCGAGCGTCGCAGTCGTCGGCGCGCCCGGGAGCGGGCACGTCCTCGTGTTCCGGGCGCCGGTTCGGTAGCGCGTTCCCGTCGACCGACCTCCGACGCCGAGTACGGGGTTATGCGGGCGGCTGCGCCGGTGCTAGAGTGCCCCGTGTTCACCACCCCACGCCTCCTCGCGATCGTCGTGGTCGCGATCACCTGCTCATCCGGAACATCGCGCGCGTCCGTCGAGTACGAGGCGTCCGCCGGCTGGAGTGTCGGCGACGAGGGATATTCGCTGAAGCAGCAGTTCTCGCCCCCTGTGATCGCCGGCTTCGGCGGCGACTTCAGCCGCCACGGGGCGCTCTGTCCCGATCCCGGGACGCACGACTTCCTCTGCATGCGGGCCGGCAGCGAAGCGGGACTGGTGGGCCCGCCGGGTAAGGGTGGCTTGCTCACGTTGCGAGCCGAGGCACGGCTCACCCGGCACGACGGTGTCGGCCTGGGCAACGAGGAGATCGTGTACGGGGAAGCGCGCGCCAGTGTGTTTGGAATCGGCACCGTCGCCGTACCGGATTCGGGGTTCGTCGTGTTCAACTTCGGGCTCAGCGGCATCGTCTCGGCCTCGGCCTCGAGCGCGTCGCTCGCCGCGCAGGCGACCGGCGTGGCAACACTCTACGCGGACAAGGCCTACGGGATCCAGTGCTTCGGCTATCCCTGTCCAGGCATCCCGCTTCGGTTCGACAAGGCGGATCCGAACGCCTCCTTCAAGTTCGACGGGTTCCTCATCGATCTCCGCGCCGACGTTCGTGACAAGCCGCCGCTGGGGTTCGGCGGCTGGGACGACGAGATGATCGCCGACTTCCACGACACCCTCGTGCTGCTCTCCATCGAGGTGCAGGACGACAATCATCAGACGGTGCCGGGCGCGTCGGTCTTCCTGGAGAGCTACGACAACATGGGCACCCCGCTCCCGATATCGAACGAACCACCGCCACCTCCCGTCACCACGACGACCACGACGAACCCGGGTCAGACGACGACCACCACCGTGCCCGGCACCGAGACGGCCACCACCAGCACGACCACCGTGTTTCCCGTCGCGACGACCACGACGACCAGCGCGCCGCCGGGCGGCTGCGATCTCGACGCTCCCACGTTCGCCTCGATCGGCTGCAGACTCGATGGTCTCCTCGTCCGGATCGCGAGCGAGACGTCGCTCGGCGACTACCGGCAGAAGCTGCCGCCACCCCTCGCAGGCGCCGCCGCGCGGCTCGACGAGGCCGCGCAGTCGTGCGGTGCGGGTGACGCGAAGCGCGCCGGCAAGAAGATCAAGCAGGCGGCCCACCGGCTCGTGCAGTATGCCCACGGCCTGAATGGTCGGCGTGCGCATCGGCGGCTGCCCGCCGCCCTGCGCGAGGAGCTGGTCGCCCGCGGCAATGACATCCATGCCGCCGTGACGATCCTGCGCAAGACCGTGCACTGCCCGGAGGACGCTCCCGCGCAGCCGAAGTGACGGACGAGGACGGCTCTCGTCCGCTCACCCCGCGCGCACGCGCGCGGCCGCACCCACGGGCAGGTCGTTGACGCCCCTGCTCGCGCAGGTGCAAGCTGCAGGTCGTGGAGTGCGAGACGCGGTACGCGAAGAACGGCGACGTCCACATCGCGTACCAGGTCCTCGGAGACGCCCCGCTCGACCTCGTCTTCGTGCCCGCGTTCGTGTCGAACCTCGAGGTGGCCTGGGAAGAGCCGTCCCTTGCCCGCTTCTACCGGCGCCTGGCGTCCTTCTCGCGGCTGATCCTGATCGACAAGCGGGGAACGGGACTGTCCGACCGCGTGCCGGCGGATGCACTCCCGACGCTCGAGGAACGGATGGACGACATTCGGGCGGTGATGGATGCGGTGGGCAGCCAGCGGGCCGCGATCTACGGTTCGTCGGAAGGGGGGCCGCTCGCACGTCCTCTTCGCCACGACGTTCCCCGAGCGAACGACCGCCCTCGTGCTGTACGGCTCGTACCCGCGGGCTGCGATCGCTCCGGACTATCCAGCACGGCACCGATGCGGAGTCGTTCGAGGCGTACCTTGCCTCGATCGAGCAGGGATGGGGGCAAGCGCTGTCGCTCCCGGTGTTCGGGCCAAGCGTCGCCAACGACGATCGCTTCGTCCAGTGGTATGGACGGCTCGAACGCCAGTCGGCCAGCCCCGCTGCCGCGCTGGCGCTCATGCGCATGAACTCGCAGATCGATGTGCGGCCGTTGCTCGAATCGGTGCGTGTCCCCACGCTCGTCATCTACCGCGGCGGCGAGTACTTCGCCCACGTCGAGGGCAGCCGCTATCTCGCGGAGCACATCCCCGGCGCCAAGCAGGTCGAGCTGCCGGGAGACGACTTCCTGCCGTGGGTCGGCGATCAGGACGCTCTCCTGGACGAGATCGAGGAGTTCCTCACCGGCGCGCGAGTCGGCGGCCACTCCTCCGACCGCGTGCTCGCCACGGTACTGTTCACCGACATCATGGGCTCGACCGAGAAAGCTGCCGAGCTCGGGAGATCGCCGCTGGCGAAACCTCCTCGACGACTACTACGACGCCGCGCGGCGGGAGATAGAGCGGTCGCGAGGTCGGATGGTGAAAACGCTCGGCGACGGCATCCTCGCGACGTTCGACGGGCCGGCGCGCGCGGTCCGCTGTGCCTCCGTGCTTCGGCAGACGGTCGAGCACCTGGGCATCCGGATCCGCACGGGACTCCATACCGGCGAGTGCGAGCGGATGGGTGACGATGTGGGGGGCATCGCCGTCCACATCGGTGCCCGGGTGGCGGCGCAGGCTGCTCCCGATGAGGTGCTCGTTTCCAGCACCGTGAAGGACCTGGTCGCGGGCTCGGGCCTGCGCTTCGTGGATCGGGCACGTATCACCTGCACGGAGTGCCCGGGGAATGGCGCCTCTTCGCCGCCGAGGGAATCGCCAGCCAGGGTCGGCCACTCCCGCGCTGACCTCCGTCGAGTCGGTCGGAGCGCGCCCAGGGACCGAGGCTAGGGCGACGTCAGCAGGGCTTGCACCGTCCCGCGCAGTCCTCCGAGCGGCTCCTCCAGGGCGCTGCATGTCTCGTCGGACAGGGTGCTCTGCGCTTTCTTCGAACCGAGGAGCTTGCCGTAGGCGGCGAGGCTCTTGCCGGCCTTCCGGAGCGCGGCGCGCGGCGGCTGCGCTCTTGATTCGCATCGTCAGCTTGGCGGCGTCAGTCGTCCTCGGCCGCGGCCGGGGCGCCGCCCATCTTGGCGACGTCGTCCTTGCGCACCTTCGACGGATCGATCTTCCTGGCCGAAGCCGTGAGCTTCTCGATCGTGTCGTCGAAGTCGAACGTCCCGTCCTTCTTGAAGCGCAGGAAGTTCACCCGCGCGACGACGTAGTACTTGAGATACGGGCTCACGAGCCCGTGCGCCTTCAACGCCTCGACCACCTTCACCACCTCGTCGTCGAGCCGGAGCAATCGGTCGGCGCGCGACTCGCGCAGGCGCAGGCCGTCCTCGACGGCGACGTCCTGGAAGGACTCGAGCCGCTTGACGATGGAGCTGTAGGCGCCGGCGGAGAAGCGTGGACGCTTCTCGTACGCGGCGCCGAAGGTGATGAAGTGGGGCTCCTCGAAGATCGCCGCGAGCTCGGTCTCCGTCGCGCTCCCGCGCGCGCCCACGAGGCCACGATACATGCGGATCACCTCGAGCGAGCGCTCCTTCAGGTTGTGCGCCTTCTCCGTGTTGAGCGCGAGGATCTGCAGCGCGACGTCCTCGTCGGGCAGGACGAGCGCCGTGATCGACTTCATGCCCATCAGGGTCATCGCGCCGAGCCGGTGATTGCCGTTCGGCGTCCAGTAGGTCCCGTTCCGGCGCACGGCGATGAGCGGATCGAGGAACCGGCCGACGCGATCCATCGCGTTGGCCAGCTTCTTCACGTGCGCCTCGCTGCGATCGCGCTGGTAGGGAGTCGGCTCGACCTTCTCGATCGGCAGCGCCGCCACCACGACCGGCTGACCCCCGAGCGGATCGCGGTACATGCCGATCACCTCGCCGCCGTCGGCCCTGATCGTCTCCGCAAACCGGCGGGCATCGTCCGGGACGTCCACGATCTCGGCGACCGTGAGCCCCTTGCTGCTGGCCGGTTGTCTCTTGCGCGCCGGCTTGCGCTTCCTGGTGGAGGGCGTCCGCGACGTCTTCGTGGGCATGCCTGTCTGCATAGCATGCCACGGAGGGGTGACGCGGGCATCACCGGGAGCGGAGGCGGTGGCGGTGGCGTGATGATCCTGGCCTCGCGCGGTGCCGTCTCGACGCTGGCCCCGCCAGCACACGTGCGATCGGCGGCGTCGGAGCGGACAGCACGGCGTTGGATGGAGCGGGTGGCGGTGGCGGCGGTGGCATCGTGCACCTCGTCGCCCCGACGATCGTGAGTGACGGAGCGGTGACGGTGGACGGCGGCGCCGCCGGCGCAGCCGGCGCGGCGGCATCGGTCACCTCGAATCCTCGGTCCGCGGGCGGTGGGGGCGGCGCCAGCGGCGGCAACGGTGGGAGCGGCGGCTCCGTCAGCACCGCCGGGACCCCGGGCCCCGCGCAGTCGGGCGCGGCGGGGTACTTCCTGCTGACCCACGCCGACCCGACGGCTCTTTTCTAGCGCGGGGCTGTACGTGAACGGCGGCGCGCCGGCGCTCGGATCAGGTCTGGATCTGCTTGAACGCCTCCCTGATCCTGAGCGCCGCCCTCGGCCGCTCGTACATCCGCTCCATGTACGCGGTCGACGCGGGGAAGTTGCTCAGGAGCTTGGCCTCGTTCGCCCAGTCGAGCGTGTACGCGACCACGAAGTCGGCCGCGGTGACGCGGTCCCCGGCGACGAATGCATGGCTCTCGAGATGCCGCTCCAGCACGGGAGCCATCTCCGTGAACTCTTCGCTTGCGAAGGTCACGTCCCGCGGGATGCGCCGCGCTTCCGGCAGCAGCGACGTGTGCTTGGCGATTCGCCAGAGCGGCTGCTCGAGCTCGGTCACCGTGAACAGGAGCCAGCGGTCCATCTCGGCGCGCGACTTCGGGTCCCCGGGCAGGAACCCCTTCTCGGCATGCTTCTCCGCCAGGTAGAGGACGATGGCGACGGACTCGTTCAGGACCAGGTCGCCGTCGACCAGGACGGGCACCTTCGCGGCAGGGTTGAGCTTCAGGAACGCGGGGCTCCTGTGCTCGCCCTTGGGCAGGTCCACGCGGATGGACTCGAACGGGACCTCGAGCTCCTGCAGCATCCAGCGTGCGCGAATGGAGCGGGTCGGGGGGAATTCATAGAGCTTCATCGATACCTCCTCACGCCTACGACGTTCGAGCATCGCGGATTTCGACAGCCTGCACATCCCCGTTCTTTCTCGGGAGGCGTTGGTTGCTTCTCGGTGCGAGCGGGTCTACCAGCGGCCACATGCAGATCACGAAGGGGACTCGAGCGCTCGTGACGGGCGCCAACGGCGGAATCGGCCAGGCCATTGCTCGAGCGCTCCACGCCGCCGGCGCGAGCGTGGTGGTGACGGGGCGGAGGGCTGACGCGCTCCAGCCACTCGCCGACGCGATCGGGGCGCGGGTCGTGGTGGCAGACCTGGCGGATCGGGGAAGCGTGGCGCGCTGCATGGACGAAGCGGGTCCCCTCGACGTGCTCGTGGCCAATGCGGCTCTCCCGTCGAGCGGTCCGTTGCTGGAGTTCGGCCCGGACCAGATCGACAGAGCGCTCGACGTGAATCTCCGCGCCCCGATCATGATGGCGCGTGCGGCCGCGGCCGGCATGCTGGACCGCGGCCAGGGCCAGATCGTGTTCATCTCCTCGATCTCGGGAAAGGTCGCGGGACCGGGCACGAGCTTGTACTCGGCAACCAAGTTCGGCCTGCGGGGCTTCTCGCTCGGTCTCCGGGAGGACCTGCACGGGACGGGCGTCGGGGTGACCACCATCTTCCCCGGATTCATCCGCGACGCGGGGATGTTCGCAGACACGAAGGTGAAGCTCCCGCGCGGTGCCGGCACGCGCACTCCCGAGCAGGTGGCGGATGCGGTCCTGCGCGCGATCCGGGAGGACCCGGCGGAGATCACCGTGGCGGCGATCGAGCAATCCCTGGGCGCGTTGCTCGCCGGCATCAGCCACCCGCTGGTCGCCTCGATGCAGCGGAGCCTGGGCGGCAGAAAGATCGCGGCGGAGATCGCCGCGGCGCAGGCGCACAAGCGGTGAAGCGCCGCCGCGTCCGGAGCACCGGTTCGCGGCCCCTCACCCGACGATCGCCGAGGGCGGAACGGGCTCTCCGAACGCGCCGCGGTTCCACGACCGCAGAACGTCGCACGGCGATCGGGGTCCAGGTGTCAGGGCTCGGATCGTGGCCACCCATCGGTCGAGCTGCTCGCGGAGATGGCGCTCGATGGGGAGCTGGTGGTCGGCGGGATGCCGACCTCGCTCGCCAGCTGCTTCCAGCAGTTGCGCACGTGCCCGAACACGATCTCGCAATCCACCCCGCAGTCGCCGGCGCGCCGGAACGTCCGGCAGAGCGTGTGCTGGATCGCCAGCACCGGATCTCGACGTCCGCCGCGCCGTCGGGTGGGCCGCAACGACCCCGAACCTGTGCACGGCGCGTCGTGTCGCGAGGAGCTCGGATGCCGGGCATTGCCCACCGCCCGCGATGTCGTTGAGCAGGGTATTCTGCCACTGGACCAACCTCACGGTCGCGCCTCTCACGCTGCCGTTGCAGAGCGTCCCGGCACGCGCGAAGGTTCTGCTCCATCGCTGCGCTGGCCCGTGCGAGGCATGCCGGGTCTGCCGGGATGCCCCGCCGCTTCGCACGCGCATGACAGCGCAGGGTGGCGATCAGATCGCGGCCGGCGGCGCGGAGCTTCATGGCGCTGCACCGCGCGGGTGTGAGCTGAACCTCCGCCATCGACGGCCCGAGTGGAAGGAGAACGATGGAGACTGCGAGCAGTAGCGTTCGACACCGCCGAGGGTTTCGAGAGGGCATGTCCGGTTCCTCCTGAGGGCTGTCCGCCTGTCGTGCTCCTCGAGCAAGCGTCATGCCACAGCAAGATGCCTGGCAAACTCTGAAAACATCACGGCGTCGTTCGACACAACGTGATGGATCGACCACAGTCCGCCACGCTCGAGCAGGGACTGTCGTCGGGCGAGGGCGCTTCGTCCGATTGGGCGCAGGGGGACGCTCCGGGCACCGATCGCAGGCGTCGCGCCAGAAAAATGTGACCAGAAAACCGAGGACGTCGACGCGTCGAACAATCGTAGCAACGGAGTCGTCGCCGGCGGACGCTTCCGGTTTCGAGCGGCTCACGATCGCGGACACGGGAGTGGGCTATCCGGCCTTGTCCGGAGAGGGCCGCGTCTCCCTCTATCGAGGTGGCAAGCTGGTCGACTCCACGGTGACGGGATCGACGACGGTGGACATCGCGACGTTCAAGCGTCCCAAGCTCGTGGACTCGACGTGCGGGACGAGCCGCCAGGGATCCGAGCGGCGTTCCGTGGGGAGTCTGCACGAACGACTGACCGCGGGGTTGTGCGTCCGTGAATGCTCCGCCGTCAGGCGGTCACTCGAGAAGGGACATCCATCGACCGTCGAATGGGTCACGCAGACTGCCGGCGCCGGAGTTGACGCGGAATCCAGTTTCCTGGACATTCAGTCCACCATGCAGGAGCGAGCCCGGGTCCGCGCCGCGCGGGACATCAACGCCCGGATCGCGCGCCGCGTCCGGGCGCTCCGGTCGGATCTCGGGATGAGCCTCGATGCGCTCTCTGCCGAGTCCAGGGTCAGCCGCTCGATGATCTCCCTGGTCGAGCGCGGGGAGGCGAGTCCCACCGCGGTCGTGCTGGAGAAGATTGCCACGGGGCTCGGCGTGCCGCTGGCGTCGCTCTTCGACGACTCGGGTGCGCCTGCCGACCCGGTCTCCCGTCGCGACGATCGAACGCCCTGGCGCGATCCCCAGTCCGGCTACGTGCGGTGCAACATCTCTCCCCCAACTTTCCCTCGCCGATCCGCATCGTCGAGGTGGTCCTGCCGGCCGGCGCGCGGGTGGCCTACGAGACGGGAGCGCGCGACGTGACCATCCATCAGCAGATCTGGGTGTTGGACGGGCGCATCGAGGTGACGCTCGGTCGCCTGACGCATCGCCTCTCGGAAGGCGATTGTCTCGCGATGCAGCTGAACGAGCCGGCGGCGTTTCGCAATCGCGCCCGCAAGCCGGCGCGGTACATCGTGGTGGTCGCAACCGATCGCTCTCGCCAGCCGAGGAGATGAGATGCCGGCACCGATCCGGATTCGCCGTCTCGAGACGCTCGGAGACCATGAGGTCCGCGGATTGTGCGACGTGCTGATCGACTGCGTGGAGGGAGGTGCATCCGTCAGCTTCATGCTCCCGATGTCCCGCGCCAAGGCGGAGGCGTTCTGGCGCGGCACGTTCGCGAGTGCGGAGCGCGGCGAGCGGATCGTGCTCGTGGCGGAGGATGCGACGGGCGCGATCGTCGGCACCGTGCAGGTCATCTGGGCGCAACCGGAGAATCAGCCGCATCGCGGCGACGTCGCGAAGATGCTCGTGCATCGGCGAGCGCGTCGGCACGGGGTGGGTGCCGCGCTGCTCGCGGCCGCCGAGCACAGCGCTCTGAACGCAGGCAAGACGCTGCTGGTTCTGGATACCGTCACGGACAGCGCCGGGCATCGCCTGTATGCACGCCACGGGTGGCAGCACTGCGGCGAGATTCCCGACTACGCGCTGTGGCCCGACGGGAGGCCGTGTCCGACGACGATCTTCTTCAAGTTCCTGCGCAACTGACTGCGCGGGTCGCTACGGATACACCACCGAGCGTCCCTTCTTTCGCAGGTTGACCAGCGAGAGCTGGCCGGTCGAGCAATGCTCGCTGATCACGAAGCCGAGCTGGATATCCTTCAGCATCTCGCCACTCAGCTCGACGCCCGGCGCGGTGAGCCGCGGTTCGAGCCGTGCGGCTAGGCTGCGGGCCCGACTCAACACGCGGCCGGCGCTGCGTGTAGAATCACGCGATGGGCACCGACGCGCTGGCAAGGGACCTCCACGAGCTGGAGGCGCTGTACGAGAGCTTACGTGCCCTGACGTCGACGCTCGACCTGGGGCAGATCCTGAACATGGTCCTGTCTCGTATCCGTGCGCTCCTCTCTCCCGACGCGCTCTCCCTCCTGCTCTACGACCGGCAGAACGACGAGCTGGTGTTTGCCGCCACCGAGATGCTGCGGGAGGACGACGTCCTCGAGCCGGGCGTGATCGACGGCCTCCGCCTGCGGCTCGACCAGGGTGTCGCGGGCTGGGTGGCCAGCCACCGCGAGGCGGTGCTCCTCGACGATGCCACCGCCGATCCACGGCACGAACCGGCGATCGCGCGGCAGACGGGCCTGGTCCCGAAAGGGATGATCTGCGTGCCCCTGGTCAACCGTGACCGGCTCCTCGGCGTGGTCCAGGTCATCAACCGGCTCGACGGCCGCGCCTTCACCGTCGACGACCAGCGACTGGTCCAGGCGCTCGCCGATCACGCCGCCATCGCGATCACGCACGCCCAGCTCTATCGCGACGTCGAGCAGGCGTCCCTCACCGACGACCTCACGGGCCTCGGCAACACCCGGCACTTCCATCGCCTGTTCCCGCCGCTGCTCGATCGCGCGCAGCCGCTCTCGCTCGTGGTCCTCGACCTGGATCAGCTGAAGGCGGTGGTCGACGGCTACGGTCATCTCGTCGGGAGCCGCACGATCGCGACGGTGGGGCGGCTGATCGGCGAGCAGCTGCGCCCGGGCGATCAAGCCGCGCGCTTCGGCGGCGACGAGTTCGTCGTCATCCTGCCGTCGACCGACACGGCCGCGGCGCTCGACGTCGCCGAGCGCATCCGCGCCGCCGTGGCGGCCTGCGCCGTGCCGGACGGCCTGGAGGTCGACATCCGCGGCGTCACCGCGAGCATCGGCGTCGCGACGGCGCCGCGGCACGCCACCGATCCCGACGGGCTCTTCCGCGCCGCCGACGCGGCGATGTACGCCGTCAAGCGAATCGCCAAGAACGGCGTCGCCGCCGCCGAGAGCTGATCGAGCCGCGGTCCGGCTGTTCTAGTCGGGCCCTTCGGTCGTCGCCGCGATGAGCCACTGGCTCTCGAGACCCGCGGCGCGGTGGACGCCGATCTCCTGCACCTCCGGGTCGGTGGCGATCGCGAGAAATGCCTGGCGCGACGGGTATTCGACGAGGCCGATCATCTGGAATCCCTCGCCGCCCGTCCCGATCACCTGCGAGTCGACCCGGCCGACCCAGAGAAAGCGACCGCCCCGCGATTCGACGATGGTGCGCATCGCGTCGGCATAGCGCCGGTACGCCTCTTCGCCGGACAGGCCCTCGTCCGGCGCGTCCGCCCGTGGCTTGAACCGCAGCAGGTTGACCATGACCACCGGGCGGTCGGCCGGACCGGTGAGCAGGTCCTGTATCTGTTCCGGAGCCGGATAGATCGCCATCGTGTCTTCTCCCTGGTGGGGGGTTGCGGTTATGGCATGCACCATGCCACAAGTGCCGCGCGCAATGACAGCCGAATCGCAGCCGATGTCGGATGACGGCCGGGTGCGCCGGGCCGAGCGGAGCGGGCGCGCCATCGTCGAGGCATTGATGGGCCTGGTGGGGGAGGGGGTCCTCGAGCCCACGGCGCAGCAAGTGGCGTCGCGCGCAGGGGTCGGCATCCGGACGGTGTTCCGGCGATTCTCCGACATGGAGAGCCTCTTCGCCGAGATCAGCGCGCGCCTGCGGGCCGAGAGCCTGCCGGTGCTGAACGGGAATCGGCCGGGTGGCGCGCTCGCGACGCGAGCGCGCGCCATGGTCGAACGGCGGGTCGCGTTCTTCGAGCGCGTCGCGCCGTACAAGCGTGCGGCGAACTTGAAGCGCTGGCGATCGCCCTTTCTGCGCGACGGCCACGCGAACCTGGTGCGCGGGTTGCGTGCGGATCTGCTGCGCTGGCTCCCCGAGCTGCGTCGTGCGCCCGCGGGCGTGGCCGAGGCGCTCGATCTCGCGACGTCGTTCGAGGCCTGGGATCGACTGCGCACGGAGCAGCGCCTCGGCCGCGACCGCGCGCAGCTGGCGGTCGAGCGCATGGTCGTCAGCCTCGTCGCCCAGCTCCCCCGTCGGGCTGGAGGGAGCAACGCATGATCGGCCAGGGCTCGGGTGCTGCGGGCGTCTACCGCGTCCACGGGATGATGCAGTCCTACTTCACGCGAAAGATGACCGGGTATCTCGACTACAAGGGCATTCCGTGGACGTTTCGCCGCTTCGCGGGCACGAGCCCGGAGGCGATGGCGGCGGGATTCCCGGGCGGCATGCCGGTCGTGCAGACGCCGGACGGCGAGTTCATGTGGGACTCGACGGCCATGATCCACCACCTCGAGCTCCGCTTCCCCGAGCCGGCCGTCCTTCCCGCGGACCCGGTGCAGCGCTTCATCTGCTACGTGCTCGAGGATGCGGCGGACGAGTGGCTCTACCGTCCCGCCGTCGGGACACGCTGGTACTTCCCCGAGAATGCCGCCGTCGGGGGCTTCGAGCTTGCACGCGACGCCACGGTCCGGATGCCGCTCTCCGCCGATCAAGCGCACGCCGGGGTCGCCGCGCACGTGCTCGGCAGCTGTGGGCCGCTCGGCGTGAGCGCCGACACGATCCAGTGCTGGGTCGACGACGTGCTCCGGCCGTGGCAACGCGTCGTCGGCGAGCATCTCGCTCGCCGGCCCTACCTCTTCGGCGAACGCCCGTCGCTCGCCGACTTCGCGCTCTTCGGGGGCAACGCGGCGCACTTCGCCAACGATCCGCTCTGCCGCCGCTGGACCGACGAGGATGCCCCGGCGGTCGTGCAGCACACGCACCGCCTGCTCGAGCCGGACGATCAGGTGTTCGGCGCGTGGGACGACCCGGCCGCCGTATCCGAGACGTTGACCGCCGTGCTCGCCGAGCTGGGTCGGCGGTATCTCCCGTGGGTGAGCCGTGCATGCGCCGACGGCGTGGCCGACGTCGTGTTCGAGAACGGGACCCGCGTCGCCGTGCACGCGACCGACTTCCTGCGCGACGCCCGCGCGACGCTGCTCGCCCGCTACGTCGAGAGCCGCAGCGCGCGACTCGACGACGTCCTCGAGCGCGCGGGAATCCTGCCCTTCTTCGCCGACCACGTCGCGTTCGCCGGTTCGATTCCCGACGTCCGCGAGCCGCCGCGGCCAGCGCTGAACCGCCCGTTTCCGCCCGCCGGAGTGTGAGGTCAACCATGAGGCGTCTCCTCCTCGGTCTGCTTGTTCTCGTCCTGGTCGTCGTCGGGGCGGGCGCTCTCGTGCTTCGATCGCGCGCCGTGCAGGATGCGATCGTCGGTCGCATCGCGCGCCAGCGACTCGCGCGGGACACGTCGGGTCTCCTCGCGCCGGACGCGCTGCGCGTGCTGCTGTGCGGGACCGCGTCGCCGATCCCGTCAGCCAACCGCGCCGAAGCATGTACGGCCGTGTTCGCGGGCGGTCGTCTCTGGATCGTCGACACGGGCCCCGGGAGCTGGCGCACCCTCGCGCTGCGACGCATTCGCGGCGAGAGCATCGGCGCGATCTTCTACACGCACCTTCATTCCGACCACATCGGCGAGCTCGGCGAGTTCAACCTGCAGACCTGGGGCGCCGGTCGCCCGGGACCGCTCCGGGTCTACGGGCCGGACGGCGTCGTCGATCTCGTGCACGGCTTCGCCCAGGCGTATGCCGCGGACACGCGGTTTCGCATCGCACACCATGGTGCGGCCCTCCTGCCGCCCGACCGCGCCGTGATGGTTCCCACCCCCGTTCTCCTCGACGGTGCCGACGCGGCCCGGATCGTCGACGAGGACGGCGTCGTCGTGACCGCGTTCACCGTGAATCACGCTCCCGTCAAGCCCGCGCTCGGCTACCGGTTCGACTACGGTGGCCGGTCCGTCGTGGTGAGCGGCGACACGGCGCTGTCGCCCAACCTCGTGGCGCAGGCGCACGGCGCCGACGTGCTCGTGCACGAGGCGCAGTCGCAGGCGATGGTGCACATCATGGAGGCGGCAGCGCGTGAAGCCGGGCAGCTCCGCATCGCGAAGATCCTCGGTGACATCCCGAGCTACCACACCGACCCGGCCGACGCCGCGCGCGAGGCCGTCAGCGCGGGCGTGCGGCTGCTGGTGCTCACCCATTTCACGCCGCCACCGGACAATCCGCTGCTGGCGGTGATCTTCCGGCGCGACATGAGCGCCGTGCCGCCCGAGGGTGTGGTTCTCGGCGAGGACGGTACCCTCATCACGCTGCCGACGGGGTCGAAGGCGATCGAGGTGAGCCGTCTCGACCCATGAGTGAACGTATGCCGCTCGCCGTCGACGTCTTCTGGTCGTTTCGCTCTCCCTACTCCTATCTCGCCACGCCGCGGCTGGTGCGCCTGGCGGCCGAGTACGACGTCGACGTGAACGTCCGGGCCGTGCTGCCGATCGCCGTCCGCATTCCCGGATTCTTCGCCACGGTCAACCCGCTCTGGCCGCCGTACCTGCTGCGTGACACGACGCGAATCGCGGAGTACGAGCGCATCCCGTACGCCTGGCCGCGTCCCGACCCGATCGTGCAGGAGTTCCCGTCGGGGAAGGTCGCGGCGGAGCAACCGTACATCCATCGACTGACTCGCCTGGGTGTGGCCGCGCGGGAGCGCGGGCGCGGTCTTCCCTTCGTCGCGGAGGTCTCGCGCGTGATCTGGGGCGGCGACGTCGCCGGCTGGCACGAAGGCTCGCATCTCGCGGGGGCCGCGGCGCGCGCAGGACTCGACCTGGGCGAGCTGGACGCGGCGATCGCGGCGGACCCCGATCGGCATGATCGCGTCATCGCGGAGAACCAGCGTGCGCTGGAAGCGGCCGGACACTGGGGCGTGCCCACGATGGTCTTCGCGGGCGAGCCCTTCTTCGGTCAGGACCGCATCGAGCTGCTCGTGTGGCGCATGCAGCAGCACGGATTGCGTCGCAGATCTACGTGATCGACCCGCGCGCCAGCTCGCCTGCATCGTAGCCGTACTGATCCCGCATCCCCCGCTCGAACCACGAGGCGGGTGTCGATCGATAGGCCTGGTCGCGGAGCCACACGAGCGGAGCGGCCTTCCACAGTCCCGAGCGGCCCCACCAGCGCGAGAGCCGCGTGATCCGGGCAGTGCGCGGCCCGCGTTCGCGGTGATAGTGCGCCAGCGCGCTCTCCCAGTCGCCGGCCTTGCCGATCGTGCGAGCCAGCACGACGGCATCCTCGATCGCGAGGCACGCGCCCTGGCCCAGATTGGGCGTCGTGGGATGAGCCGCGTCGCCGAGCAGCACGACCCGCCGGCGGTGCCACGTCCGGGCCGGGTTCCGGTCGAAGATGTCGTTCTGCAGGATGCGCTCCGAGGGCGTCCGCGCGAAGAGCGCCGGGAGACCGAAGGGCCATCCCGCGAATCGCTCCTGCAGATAGGCGCTCCGGGTTTCCTCGGCGATGTGGGTGCCGGGTGGAACGGGACTGGTCGCCCACCAGTAGCAGCGGCCGCCTCCCATGTCGTAGAAGGCCGCCCGCTGCCCCACGCCGAGTACTTCGCGGCAGACGTCGGGCGGCTCGAGATCGATCTCCGTGATTCCACGGAAGATCGTCTCGCCCGCGTACCTCGGTGGACCATCTGCGAGGACGTAGCCCCGCACCACCGAGTTGAGGCCGTCGGCCCCGACGACGAGGTCCCCCGAGATCCGCTCCGACTCGCCCGCGACATGGACCGAGACGCCGGCGTCGTTCTGCTCGATCGACGTGACATGCGCGTCCAGTCGGACGGAGGCCGGATCGACGCACTCCGAGATCGCGGCGTGGAGCGCCGCGCGATGCATGACGTATCCCTCTCCTCCCACCCGCCGGAAGGCACCCTCGAAGTCGATCTTGGCGAGCTCCTCTCCACGCTGGTTGCAGACCAGAAAGCGTCGGAACGGACCGGCGTCGTCGTAGAGCGTGCGCGAGATCCCGATGGCAGCGAGGGCGCGCACGGCGTTCGGGAGAACGCCCAGGCCTGCGCCCACCTCGCCGAGGTGCACCGCACGCTCCAGCACGAGCACCGGAATGTCCAGACGCTGCAGGGCGGCCGCCAGCGCCATGCCGCCGATGCCCGCGCCTACGATGATGACCCTCTCCGGTCGCACCCGTCTCCGCCTAGGTGCTGATGCGCGCAGACGCAAACCGACGGAGAACGGCCACGCGACGGATGGCGGACCCTCGCGCGCGTGATTCCGTAGGCTCAGCGCGAATGGCGAACCATCGGGAACATCGGCGGCGAGTCGCTGGCCTGGATCGTGCCCACCACCTCGAACCCGTGGCGCTGGTAGAGCGGAACGTTCGCGGGATTCGACGACTCGAGGTAGGCGACGCGTCGCTCGCGGTCGACACGCTCGAGCGCGTGCCGGAGGAGCGACGCGCCGTGGCCGCGGCCCTGCTTCGACGGATCCACGCCGATGAGCGGCAGGTACCAGTGCGGCTCCTCGGGATGGTAGCGGCCCATCTGCTCGAAGAGCGCGAAGCCGGTGGGAAGGCGCTCGGGATCGATGGTGCGCTGGAAGATTCCGATCAGCGTCTCGTCGTCGGGTTGCACCTCGGGAGGAAGCCACAGCGCGGCGCCCGAGAAATCGTCGACGCAGTACGCCGAGCCGTGCTCGAAGGCCTTGCCGCCGAACGCCCGGGCAAACTCCGCGTAGTGCGTGAGGTACTGCTGGGGATCGGGCCACACCCAGCGCGTGACCGGGTCGCGCACGAACGCCAGGGTGATCGTGCTGATCACCCTGGCCTCTTCCGATGGCGTGGCGGTACGTACGGCGGTGGTGTCCACGTATCCCTCCAGGGTGACGGGAGGCAGTATGCCCGCGCCGCATTGGCCATCCAACGCCCGGCGCCGCTGCCGCCGTGTCGCGACGCCTGGCAGGGCTGGCGGGACGCTATGCCGGGCCGAACCCGACGTTCCAGTCGACCGGCGTCGCGGGCGCGTAGACGCACACGGTTCCCAGGCGGACCGTGTCGCGAAGATGCCGCCCGAGGGCAGGGTGGAGGTCGAGGAGCCTGCCGATCTGCATGCGGAGCACCTTCGTCACCGCCTTGCGCGCGGTCTCCGCGGGCCCGCGCCGTGCGGAGCGCGCGCCGAAGCGTCCGGCCAGCTCGGTCACCAGCTGGTCCACCTCGACCCGGAGCCCTTCCGCACGCCCGAGGTCGCCGAGATGCTCGGCCTCGTCGAGCTCCGCTCGCAGGTCCGCCAGCCGCGAGCGGTACTCGCGCCGCGCGCGGTGGTCGGGTGTGTCGTCGAGCGATCCGCCCGAGGTCCCGATCGTGAGGCCGTGGGCCGCGCCCGGCGACACGGACGGCGCCGACATCCCGGCGAGCTCGAGGACGTGGAGCTCCCGGCCGGGCGCGGCCAGCAGCGTGGCGAGGTAGCGGGGGCCCTTTCCGTCCTTCAGCCGGATGTCGCTGCCGGCGAACCGCACCGTCCAGACGTCGCCGTCGCGCCGGAACGCGTATCCGCCGGGTCGCAGCGCCACGCCCGGGTTCGGGAGCCCCCAGCCGCCGCTCACATCGAGCGCGGTCTCGTAGAGGCGTACGGCCTCGTCCCAGCCCAGGCCAGCTGCGGCCTGCTCCCCGCCCCGGCAGGCGTAGCCGAAGGCCTTGCGTAGCGCATCCGATGTCCCGGTGGCCGCGAGGTGGCGGACGAGCTGGGTCGTCACCATCTGCGTGGCCGCGGCCCGCCGCTCGAGGACGGTCGCGATCCGCGCGTGCCAGGTGGCCCGCGCCGACGGCGAGAGCTCGCCGACGAGCACGCGGCGGACGAGGCCGTGCGCGAAGCGGTAGCGAGCGGCTCCGGCTTCGCCCCGGACCAGGATGCGGTCGCGCACGGCACGCGCCAGGCAGTCCGCCGGGGCCGCGCCGCCGAGCACGTCGGCCAGCATCCGCCCATCGACCGCATCGCCGAAGAGCGCCGCGACCGCGAGCGCGTCGCGACAGTCGACGCCGAGCCGATCCAGGCGCCGCTTGATCACCTCGCGCACGCCGTCCGGCACGTGCTGCGCATCCCAGCCGTCGGTTGCCAGGAGGCGGACGATCTCGCTCACGAGGAACGGGTTGCCGTTGGTCTCGTGGTGGAGCGTGTCCCCGAGCGCCGCGGTGTCGGCCCGCGCACCCGCCAGCGTGACCCAGCGCGCGCAGTGGCGAGCCGACAGCCCGCCGACGGACAGCAGGCGGGTCGACTGCTCGTCGGCGAGCCGCGCCAGCGTGGCGGCGAACGGGTGGTCGTGCTCCACCTCGGTATCGCGATACGTGGCCACGACGAGGATCCCCATGTCGGTGAGGTCGCCGGCGATGAACTCGAGCAGCTCGAGCGAGGAGCTGTCCGCACGGTGCACGTCGTCGAGCACGACGACGAGCCCCGCGGGCTTCGCGACGGCTCCGAGAAAGCGGGCCACGATGTCGAAGAGGCAAAAGCGCGTGCCGACCGGCTCACGGCTCTCGCTCGGCGGAATCGCCGCGAAGCGATCGCGCAGCACCGGGAACACGTGCGCCAGCTCGCCGCGCCGGGAGCCGGCCGCGGCGGCGGCGGCGTCGTCGCCGACCCGATCCATCCATCGCCGGAGCGCGGTGTTCCACGACCAGAACGCCGGCGTCGCGGAGTCGTTCCGGCTGCGTCCCCACCAGACTGGCACACCGCGCGCCTCCGCCTCGTCGGCAGCGACGCTCGCCAGCCGCGACTTGCCGATACCCGGCTCGCCGCCGATCAGGACGACCCGCCCGCTCCCCCCGAGCATCGCATCGAGGGCAGCCCGCAGCTCGCCGACCTCGCGCTCGCGCCCGATCACGGGAACGTCGGACACGCGCGGCCGCTCGACCGCCGCGTCGCGTGGCGCCGCATGGACCAGGCGAATCCGCGCTGGCCCGTCGCCGCGCTCCGGCCCGCGTGATGGCGATCCGGTCACGGCGGCCGCCTGGAGCGGATCTGGCGTGTCGCAGTACCCGGCAATCTCGATCATCTGCCGCACCGTCGTTTCTCCCGGGGGTCGCCCGCGCACTCCGCGTCGACGCCCGGTGAGGAAGATGCAGCGACGCGTCGAGTCTATTGCGGCGATCGTGCGGCCGCGCCGGTGCCGGAGGCTCGACGGTGGGGTCCGCCACGCCAGAAATGGCGACGTTTTCGCCGGGATGGTCCGGGCGAGGCGCCGGGAAGGTCGACAAGAGGAAGCCAGCGAACGATCCAGTTCGCCCCTCGGGAGAGCCGCCGCTGGCTCGGAGAACTGGCCACGGGCGGCACGAAATGGCAAGACGGGGCCCGCCGTGGTGTGCTTAGTGATCTGAGATGGCCAAGCGATCCGCGAAGAAGAAGGTCCGCGTGAAGAAGCTCCACGAGAAGAAGCCCCACGTGAAGAAGCAGACCGTGAAGGGCCTCCCCGACCTTAAGCCGGGCAAGCCGGGCAAGTACGCCGATGGTCTTCCCTTCAACGAGATACAGTACCTCGAGTGCAAGCTCATCCTGCAGCCCAATCACTTCACGTCGCGCAGGAGCCTGTTCGACTTCGTCAGGGTCATGCGTCGGCCGGCACTCGAGAGCAAGGTCAAGCTCTCCACCGAGCAATTCGTGAACTCGCCGCTGCAGATTCGCGAGGTGCTCTTCCTCGACACCTCGGACTTCCGGTTCTACAACAACGCCTTCATCCTGCGACGACGCATCCCCTACGAGGACGGCTTCCCGCTGGGCGATCCGGAGATCGTGTTCAAGTTCCGCCATCCGGACATGCAGATGGCCGCCGAACGGGACGTGCGGCCGCGGATCTTCGGCGACTACCGCATCAAGTTCAAGGCCGAAGCCCTGCCGCTGAAAGATCAGCTCGGCGGCATCCGCCTGCTGTTCTCGCACAACGTGGAGTTTCCGCTGAGCCACGTGCAGGAAAGCATCACCTCGCTGGACACCCTGACGCATGTCTTCCCTCCTCTCGCGACGCTCAAGAAGTCTCCGGGCGAGAACGTCGAGATGGTCGGGGCGACCATCGTCGAGGAGGTGCTGCAGGACATCGCCATGCTCGACTTCGGAGGGGGGACCACTGCCAAGGCGAACGTCGCGCTCTGGCGCGCGCGGGGCGACCACCGGCCGCTCATCGGCGAGTTCGCCTTCGAGCTCAAGTTCAAGCGGCGGCAGGACCTGCGCGAGAAGGCCCTCCGGCGTGCCGAGGCGTTCTTCCTCGCGCTCCAGTATGCGGCGAAGGACTGGATCGCCCTCGGGGCGACCAAGACGGGCGTGGTGTACCGATTGAAGGGCAATCCGCCGCACGCGCACGAGTGATCCGGGCGCCGGATCAGCATGAAGTGGCCAGACTTCGCGCAGAGCGACCTGCTCGGCGTTCGCTTCGCCCTCAACGTCTTCATTGCATCGGCCATCCTGTGGTTTGTCCTGCGACGCATCACCGACACGAATCCGATCTGGGCCGTCGCCTCGATGATCGCGGCCTCCGACCCGCAGCTGAAGGAGGCGGTGCGCATGTTTCGCAGCCGCGTCGTCAACGTGCTCGTCGGCTGCGCCGTCGGGCTGCTCTTCCTCGTCGGCGGACCGAGCGACTGGAAGCTGCCGTTCGCCCTGGCGGTGACCGTGCTCGTCTCGTCCTACGTGGTCCGCATCCCGACCATGTGGCGCCAGGCGCCGATCACGGCGGCCATCGTCATCGCGGCCGGGCTGACGCACCATTCGAAGCTGAGCGGCCTCGAGCACGGACTTCACAAGGTGGCGGAGGTGCTGCTCGGCTGCCTGATGGGGCTCGCGATCAGCTACCTGATGTCGAAGGTGTGGCCCCTGCCCGAGCCGGCGAAGACCGCCACCGCCTGAGCCCCGCGCGGGCGGGCGTGGACGCCCAGGGCGGTCGCGTCAGGGCTGGAGCGGCTGCTGCTCGGAGCGCAGCGCGGGAAGCGGACGCGGGTCGTGCTGCCGGACGACGGGCTTCGGGTTGTCGAACACGAGCGCACCGTCCTCGAGCGGACCGAGTCGGATCATCTTCCGGTCCCGCCCGTAGTTCTGCGGGTTGATCCACGGCTCGTGGTCCCCTTGCTTGGGAAACCGGTGCATCATGCGCTGCATGTAGCCGGACGAGAAGCTGTCGATCCACGGGCGGGCAGGCATGTCGCGGTCGATGTCGCGCAGGCGCGGCGTCACCTGGCGCGCGCCGCGTTCGTCCATGTGGTTCAGCAGCCGGCAGACGTACTCCGCCGTGAGGTCGGCCCGCAGCGTCCACGAGGCGTTGATGTATCCGAAGGTGCAGACGAGGTTCGGCACGTCGGAGTACATCATCCCCTTGTAGGTCCACGTCTGCGCGAAATCGACGGCGGCGCCGTCGACGCTGAATTGCATCTCGCCCAGCACGACGAGGTTCAAGCCCGTCGCGGTCACGATGATGTCCGCCTCCAGCTCCGTGCCGGAGGCGAGCGCGATGCCGGTCTCCGTGAAGCGCTCGATCCGATCGGTGACGATCTCGGCCTTCCCGGACCGGATCGCTTCGAACAGATCGCTGTTCGGCACCAGGCAGAGTCGCTGATCCCACGGGTTGTAGCGGGGGGTGAAGTGGGTGTCGACGTCGTAGTCGGGCCCCAGCTCCTTGCGTACCAGGTCGAGGAGCTTCTGCTTGACCTGCGCGGGATGCGTGCGCGTCCGGCGATAGAGGAACTGCTGGAGCGCGACGTTCTTCCAGCGCGTGATGGCGTACGCCCAGCGCTCGGGCAGCACGGCGCGGAGGCCGTTCGCGATCACGTCGCGGTCGGGCCGCGAGACGACGTACGTCGGCGATCGCTGGAGCATCACGACGTGGCCGACGTCCTTCGCCATCGCCGGCACGAGCGTCATCGCGGTGGCGCCGGAGCCGATCACCACGACCCGCTTGCCCCGGTAATCCAGGTCCTCGGGCCACTGCTGGGGGTGGATGACGGTGCCCCGGAAGCGTTCCCGGCCCTCGAACTCGGGGGTGTAGCCCTGCTGGTAGCTGTAGTAGCCGGCGCACATCAGGAGGAAGTTGCAGGTGAACCGGACGGTCTCGCCGGTGTCTGCCCGCGCGGCCTCGACCGTCCACGCGGCGTCCTCGCTCGACCAGCTCGCGCGCGTCGCGCGATGGCCGAAGCGGATGTGGTCGTCCACGCCGTACTCGGCGGCCGCTTCACGCACGTAGTTGAGGATCGCAGGACCGTCGGCGATGGCCTTTGCCTCACGCCAGGGCTTGAAGCTGTAGCCCAGCGTGTGCATGTCGCTGTCGGAGCGGATGCCGGGATAGCGGAAGAGGTCCCAGGTGCCGCCCATCGCCGGCCGGCCTTCGAGGATGACGTAGCGCTTCCCCGGACAGCTGCGGTGGATGTGGACGGCCGCTCCGATGCCGGAGAGGCCGGCCCCGACGATCAGCACGTCGTGGTGTTCGCTCGCCATGTCCTACGAACCGGTCCGGACGCTATCCGGATGACTCTCCGAGAGCAACGGCAAGCGCGTCAGAAGAGCAGCCGCAGCCCGATCAGGATCTCTCCTCCGACCCCGGCGAAGAACGCGATCCATCGCAGGCGCCATATGCCTCCGATGTAGAGCACGGCGTGCGCCAGGCGCGCCCAGAAGAAGATGGTCGCTCCGAGCGCCGTCTGCCAGTTGCTGAGCCCGGCGACGTACGCCAGCAGCACGACCACCGCGAAATGGGCGTAGTTCTCCAGCATGTTGCGATGCGCGCGGTCGGCGCGCCAGGCCCACGCCGGGAGCGGCGGAGGATCCTCCCGGTTTCCGAGAACCTGCGCCGGGGACCAGTAGAGCCACATCGCGGCGCCTTTCCCGCCCACCAGGAGCGCCACGAGCACGGTGCTGGCCAGCAACATCCGCAGGTCGGTGTTCATGGTGAGGGCTCCTTCAGCACGCGGCCGGTCCCGCGGCGGCGGCTCCCGCGCGCGTGTCCAGCACCATGACGACGCTGAGCGCGGCGATCCAGAGCAAGGCGGGGATTCCCCCGACGATGTCGACGACGCCCCCGAACTGCAGGATGCCGCGGTCGACGAAGAGTGCGACGGCGCTTCCGACCATCAGCAGTCCGGAGAGCGCGCCGAGTCGCGTCAGCCAGCGGGGGAGCAAGCCGCTCGCCGCACCGCACCGGGACAGCGCGAGCACGAACACGGCGAACCCGAACTTGCTGGTCTCGATCGCGCTGTTCCCGGTGTCGGTGAAGGCGCGGACGAGCGCCGGGTCACCGAGCCGTGCCGCCGCGAAGGCGGTCCCGTTGAACATCAACATGCCGACCCATGCCGCCCCTCCCGTTGCGGTCGATACGGTTGTATCGCATACAATACGATCGTATGGCAACGGTCGATCGAGACCTCACCGCGGTCGCACGCATCCGGGACGCGGCGCTGCAGCAGTTTGCCGCGCGCGGTGTCGCCGCGACCTCGATCCGGGACGTGGCGCGCGCGGCACGCGTCTCGCCGGGGCTGGTCCAGCATCACTTCCGCTCGAAGGAAGGGCTGCGACGCGCCGTCGAGGAGTTCGTCGTGCAGCGCGCGACCGAGACCTTCGGGCAGCCGATTGTCGCGGAGTCACCCGCCGAGATCGGCACGAAGATCGGCTCCCAGATCTCGGCGTTCATCCGCGCGAACCCGGCGATGTTCGCGTACGTCGGGCGATCGCTGCTGGAGGGAGATCCGGCCGGGGTGGACCTCTTCGCCGGCCTGCTCCGGCTGGGCCGCGCCCAGGTCGAGCTGCTCGCGCGCGATGGCCTGCTCCGATCCGACCTCGACCTGGACTGGACGGTGCTCCACGTGATCCTGATCGACGTGGGAGCGTACCTGCTCGAGCCCGGTGTGAGCCGGTTCCTGGGCCGGTCGCTGCTCACCGAGGCCTCGCTGGAGCGCATGGAGAAGGCAACGGCTGCACTGTTCCTGGAAGGGGTCTTCCGGGCGAAGCGGCGCCCTCGGCGCGCAGCGAAACGTCGATGAACCGCGCGAGCGGGCTGGCCTCGGCACACGCGCCGGTATAGTTCCGTCGACGGGGCGAGAGATCGATCCCCTGGGCGCGACCGGCCCGCCGGGCGCGGTGCTGGACCGCTGGGTGAACTTAGCAACTCGCAAGTTGAATCGTCTTGCTGCGGCGCTGACGCTCGCGCTCCTGTGCGCCGGCGTTGCGCACGCGTCCGAGGGGGCGATCGTCGCGCTCCGCGGCCGCGATTCCGGCGGGCTGCGCGCGCTGCTCGCCGCACAGCAGGACCCGGCCAGCCCCGCGTATCACCGCTGGCTCACGCCGGCGGAGTTCGGCGCACGCTTCGGGCCGGCGCCGCGCGACCTGCACCGCGTGGAGCGGTGGCTGCGCGGGCGCGGATGCCGGGTGAAGCGATACGGCGGTCTCCAGCAGGTCTCCTGCGTCGGCACCGCGCCGGGTCCGCTGCCCGCCGACCTCGCGCGGCTGGTCGACAGCGTGCTCGACCCGACGACGCCGCTACCGCTGCACTACAACCTCGCCACCCCGGCCGAGCCGCGGGCGACGGCGTCGGATGGCAGCTTCGTCTTCACGCCGCGAGAGTATGCGGCCTTCTACGACTTTGCCGACCTGCTCGCGGCCGGAGTCGACGGCCGCGGCCAGCGCATCGGCATCGTCGGCGTTGCCGCGGTCGATCCCGACGACATCGCGCTGTTTCGCAGCACGTTCGGACTGCCTGCGCTCGACCTCGAGCAGCTGACGAGGGTATCGCGGCCGCCGCCTCCCCCCGACCAGCTCGCGGAGCTGGAGGCCATTCTCGACGTCACGTGGTCGGGAGCGGTGGCGCCGGGCGCGGGAATCGTCCTGGCGATCAGCTCGCATGCGCTCGTCGACGCCATCGGATACCTCGTCGGGCGATCCGACGTGAACGTGCTCAGCCTCTCGGTGACGCTGCTGCCCTCCGCGCGGACGAACCCGTTCATCAAGCAGGCCCGCCGTCTCTTCAAGCAAGCCGCGGTCGAGGGGCAGACCGTGCTGGTCGCGTCCGGCGACCACGGGGCCCTGCTCCAGGTGAAGCCGAAGCGGCGGGCCGTCAGCCCGTTCGCGGCGTCCCCGTTCGTCACCGCCGTGGGTGGGACGACGCCGGTGCCCATCGATCCGACCAACGCGGACGTGTACGGCAGCGAGGTGGTGTGGCAGGACGGTAACGACGCGTCCGGCGGCGGTCGCAGCACGCTGCCACGGCCGAGCTGGCAGCAGGGAAGCCCGAAGCGCACGGTCCCGGACGTCGCGCTGCCGGCTGCGGACGTCTATCCGTTCGCCCAGAACGGCGAGATCATGTGCTGTGCGGGTGGCACGAGCGCCGCAGCTCCGGCATGGGCGGGCCTGGTCGCGCTGCTGAACCAGCAGCGTGGCGGGACGCGGGCGGGGCTGCTCAACCCGATGCTCTATGATCTCGGAGCGGCGCAGCAGGCAGGTGGCGCGAAGGTGTTCCACGACATCGTCGAGGGCTCGAGCACGACTCCGCAAGCGCGCGGGTTCCTGGCCGGGCCCGGGTACGATCTCGCGACCGGCTGGGGCACGCCCGACGTCGGGGTCCTCTTCGCCAACCTGCACTGAGCCGCGCAGCGTGGGCCGCGCCCGCTCACGCGCTCACGAGCTGGACGACCACGAACGCGATCAGCCCGGCCAGGCAGACGAGGTGATCGCGCAGGATCGACCGCGCCAGCGCGCTCTGGACCGCCGCGGCGTCGCGGCGTGCACCGAGCCGGATGGCGTTGGGCACGACGCGAAACAACGCCAGGGCCGACGGCCCGGCCACCAGCAGCAGCGAGAGCAGGTTCGTCGTACGCGCCTGCGAGCCGGTGGCGAGCCGGACGACCAGCACGATCACGCCGAGCACCATGACGCCGCCGACGGCGTGGCCCATCGGGGCGGCGTCGGTGGTGACGCGGCGGTAGTAGGCGGCGATCGACGCCAGCACCGCCTCGGGGATCTCGGCGCCGCGATGGCCGACCACCTGGACGTCGAACATGAGATCGAACCACAGCACGGCGAGCAGGAAGCCCCCGCAGAGCAGCAGCAGGCCGAACGTCATCACCGCGTCCTCCGCCCGATAGCGATCGTGCCGTCGCATACGGAGGCGCCCGCGACCCGTCAAGCGGAGGGAGACGACCACGTCGGCCGGAACCTGGTGCGTGCGGGACTCGGTGGCTGACCCCGCGTTTGCTTGACGGCCGGCTGCGACGCGTCGTAGGTGCCCCCAACCGAGGGAGGTCACGATGCGGACCACGATGGCGTTCGGAGCGGTTCTTCTCCTGGCGATGCCGGTGCGGGCGGCCGACACCCCGTTCACGGGGTTCCTGCGCAAGTCGCCCGCGCCCGTCGCGGTGCCGGGGGGCACGACGACGTTCGTGCTCGATCCCACGGCGCCCGTCGCATCGACGCCCGTCGCCCAATCGGTGTCCGTCGTGAAGAACTCGTCGGCGGCCCTGCCGGCTTTCACCGCGCCGACCTTCATCGACAATGTCACGCTGCCGATCAAGATCGGCGCCACGGTCCACCTGTCGGCGAACCTCGGCATGGGCTCGTGCGCGCAGATCGACGCGAACGTCCTCCAGATCGATCCGCTGGGCAACGCGACGGTCGCGGCCACCGTCGGAGCCGTCGACGCGAGCATCCCGCAGGGAAGTGTCGGCGGGACGGTCGGCTTCGCGACGTTCCGCTTCGATCATCCGGGGATCAGCTGCTCGTTCCTCGACGGCATCCCGATCCTCGAGGGCGGCTCGGTCGCCCTCCAGGTGGTCGTGACGAACAACTGTGATGCGAACCGGACGGTCTCGCTCGCCTACGACGCCGTCACCGCGCCCGGCGAGGTCGATTTCGTCATCCCGACCAAGGAGGAGGAGCTCGCGCTCCGCAACGGGTGCCAGCAGAAGTGCGGCACGGCCAAGATGACGGCCGCCGGCAGGAAGGCGACCGACCGCGCCAAGTGCTTCGAGAAGGCCGTGCAGAAGGCGGCGGCAGTCGATCCGGGCTGCCTGTCGAAGGCCGACCTGAGGTTGTTCACCACGTTCCAGAACATCGAGCTGCGGGGGGGCTGCGTCTTCACCGGCGACGCGTCCGCCGTCGAGAGCGGCATCGATTCCGCCGTGGGTGCGTTCGTGACGGCGCTCCAGCCTGCGACCACCGACGGCGCCGCCGTCAAGTGCGCCGTCACGAAGATCAAGGCCGCCGCGAAGAAGGCGGAGGATCAGATCAAGTGTCACTCGTCGGCGTTCGGTCGTGGCCAGCCGGTGGATGCGCGCTGCCTGGCGAAGGCAGGGAGCAAGCTCCTCGTGGCCTTCCAGAAAGCGGAGGCCAGGGGCGGTTGCACGACGACCGGCGACGGCGCGACCATCGAGACCATCGTCGACCAGCTGGTCGACGGCGTGGTGGATCGCCTGATGCCGGACAATCCGGTCTGAGCCGAGCTGCACCCGGAGCAGCGAGGTGTCGGCATCGACCGGCACCTCGCGCGGCGTGCGAGGTGCGTCACGGCGGCTTCTGCCGCCGTGGCCTCTGCTACAGCAGACATCGAGGCGAAGTTGCGGCGCAGTTTGCCTGCCATTCGGTGCTTTCGGTGCGATACACTCGGCCGGAATGGTGGCGCGATTCACGGGGCCTCGCGAGGAGCTGCACGACGAGGTCGCCCGCCTGGTCGTCCGCCGGACACGAGTCGCCCTGTGCATCGGGCTGGCGACGGTAGTCGCGTTCGCGGCCGGTAACCACCTGCGGTCGCCCCCACCACCGGTGTGGAGCGACGTGATGAACGTGGTGACGGCGGCGCTCATCGCCGTCGCGTTCGCGGTGCTGCGGCTTCCATTCGTCCAGCGCTGGCCTGTGCCCTTCGCGCTCGTCATCTTCGCCATCGGCTGTTTCTTTCGAGCGACTGCCGGCATCGGGCACGGTGACGTCGCCCCGACGGCGATCACCCTCGTGGGGCTCGCGCTCGTCGGAGCGGCCACGATGCCGTGGGGCGTCCTGCCGCAGGCCGTGACGGCAGGGATCGCCGGCGCCGCGATCGCGATGAACTGCTACCTCGTCACCGGCGGCTTCGGGCCGCCGCTCGGGCAGTCCGCCACGGCGGTGGCGCTGGCGCTCGTCGTGTCGGTCGCGCTCGCGCTCGAGCTCCAGCGTCACCACTTGAAGACGCTCGTCGAGATCGTGCGACGGCGGCAGGCGGAGGCCCGCCTGGCCCAGCTGAACGCCGAGCTCGAGCAGCGCGTGCATGACCGGACCGAGCAGCTCGACGGCACGACGCGCCGGCTCGAGCGCGAGGTGCAGGAGCATCAGCAGGCCATCGAGGGGATGCGCGAGAGCGAGCGTCGCCTGCAGGACGTGCTGGATCACGCCATGGCCGCCATCTACCTGCGGGACGCGGAGGGGCGGTATCTCCTGGTCAACCGCTACTGGCAGGAGATGGCAGGGCGCCGGGCGGAGGACGTGGTCGGGAAGCGGCTCGAGGAGATCATGCCACCGGAGGCGGTGGAGGCGTTGCAAACCAACAATCGCCAGGTCCTCGAGTCGAGCCAGCCCATGCAGTTCGAGGAGTCGATCCGGCAGGCCGACGGGATGCACACCTGGGTGTCCGTCAAGTTTCCCAAGTTCGACGGCACCGGCCGGCCGGTCGGCGTGTGGGGAATCTCCACCGACATCACCGAGCGCAAGCGCGCCGAGGACCAGGCGCGTCAGCATCAGGCCGAGCTGGCCCACGTGCTCCGTCTCGGCACGATCGGCGAGATGGCCGCGGGATTCGCGCACGAGATCAACCAGCCGCTCGGGGCGGTCGCCAACTACGCGCAGGGCGCCGTGCGCAGGGTGCGCAGCGGCTCGGTGATGCAACCGACGGAGCTGCTGCAGGTCCTCGAGGCGATGGCGCACGAGGCATTGCGCGCCGGTGAGATCATCAGGCGCATGCGCGACCTGGCGCGCAAGGAGCCCAGCGAGCAGAAGGCGGTCGACCTGAACGTGCTCGTGCGCGACTCCGCCGAGGTCGTCGAGGGAGAGGCCCGCCAGCTCGGTATCCAGGTCCGGCTCGACCTCGCGCCGGACCGCCTGCCGGTCGTGTGCAACGGCATGCAGATCGAGCAGGTCATCCTGAACCTGCTCCGCAACGCCCTCGAAGCGGTGCAGTCGAACGCCGGCGCCGAGGGATGCGTCGTGATCACCAGCGGCGCATCACGGAGCGATGCCGTGGAGGTCTCCGTGCGCGACAACGGCATCGGGCTACCCGAGCCACTCGACGACGTGTTCGCCCCGTTCTACAGCACGAAGCCGCTCGGTCTCGGGATGGGCCTGTCGATCAGCCGCTCGATCATCGAGGCGCACCACGGCAACCTGAGCGGCACGCGAAACGCGAGCGGTGGGAGCACGTTCTCCTTCACGCTGCCTCTCGGCAGCGTACGCTAGGGGAGGGCGCTGGCGCTCGGTGCCTAGTGCTCCAGGAGGGCCCGCGCGATGCGGAGGTCGTGCAGGTCGAGGCCTTCGCTGAAGGCTCCGACCAGCGGCGCGAGGAGCGCAGGGACCGCGTCGACCCGTCCTTGCTGCGACCACAGCCGCGCCAGGTTGGTCGCCGCGCGTAGCTCGAGCATCGGCGCACCCAGGTCGTGCGCCAGGTCGACTGCGCGGCGGAAACACCGCTCCGCCTCGACGGTCCGGTCCGGCGCGTCGCCTCCCCACAGCAGCAGGTCGCCGCGGGTCGAGTTCAGCTGGACCAGATGGATGCGCTGGCCCGTCCGCTCCGCGTCGTCGATCCCCGCGGCCACGTGTCCGAGCGCCTCGTCGATCCGGCCGGCCATGCCGGTGGCATGGGCGAGCAACGCGCGGACGCTCGGACGCGCGAGCGCGGTGCCCGTCGCCTCATGGCCCGCGAGCGACTCGCGCAGGCGGCCGATCGCGTCGTCGGGACGCCCCCGCATCAGCAGGGCCCACCCTTCGAGCAGGGCGCCGACGGCGCGCTGATAGGCGAAGCCCTCGTCGTTCGAGATGGCGATCGCCCGCTCCAGATGACCGAGGGCGGGCTGGACCTCCCACCGGAACAGACGGAGCATCGTCGTCGCGAGGAGCGCGAAGTCGAGCGTGAACGGATGGCCGAGACGTTCCGCCAGTGCGAGCCCCTCCTCGGCGCTTCGCAACGCCTGGTCGGGGACGCCGCGCAGCCACTGCCCCCAGCCGAGCCAGCACCGGCAGGCGACGCCGGGATCGTAGCCGCCGTACACCGACACGTGAATCGGATGGGTGTCGGGATCGTAGAGCGCGAGCGCTCGCTCGAGGTGCCGCTGCGAGGCGTCGAGCTCGACCAGATCGTACAGCGTGACGCCCTGCCCGTAGTGCGCCTGCACCTGCGCCACCCGGTCGTCGGTCCGCTCGCAGAGTGCCAGCAGCTCTTCGCCGACGATGTGCGCGCGCGAAGCCTGGGCGCGCACTTGATAGAACGAGGCCAGGCCGCGCAGCAGGGGAAACCGCGAGGAGCCGCCCGCGGCCTGCCGCGACAGCGCGTGCGCGCGCTCGAAGACCCGCTCCACCTCGGGTGCCGCATACCCGCGCGTGGACATCAGCGGCGTGGCGAGCTTCACCTGGAGGGACAGCTCGAGATCCCGTCGCGCCGGCGTCTCCGGCAGGCTCGCGAGCTGGCGGAGCGCCTGGGTGAAGTGCTCGATCGCCTCGTGATCGGCGTGGCGCGCCACCGCCGTGTCGCCTGCGTGGGCGCGGTACGACACGGCTTGCACCGTGTCGCGCGCGGCCTCGAAATGCGCGGCCAGCTCGCCGGCGATCTCGCCCGCATGCGAGCCGAACGCGGCCACCTTGCGCTCGGCGATGCGGCGGTGAAGCCGGACGCGTCGCGCCTCGGCGACGCGCTCGTAGAGGACGTCGCGATAGAGCGCGTGGACGAAGCGGTAGCGACCGCTGATGGTCCCGTCGGGCCATTCCTCGACGCCGGTCGCGACGATGAAGAACCCCTTCCACGCGAGCCCCTCGCAGCGATCGTCGAGCGCCTCGGCGTCGGTCTGCAGCGCCGCCGCCACCGCCGCGATCGAGAACTGGGCGCCCGCGACGCTGGCCGCTTCGAGCGCGTGGCGCTCCTCGGGGACCAGGGTCTCGAGCTGGCGCTCGATCATCTGTCGCAGGCTGTCGGGAACGGCCGACTCGAGCGCGCCGGTGCCACCGCGCAGCGCCCAGCGGCCCGACACGTCGGCGAGCAGTCCCTCCCGGAGCGCGAAGTCGACGACGTTCACCAGGAACAACGGGTGGCCCTCGGTGCGGTCGTGGATCAGGCGCGCCAGGTCGTCCTCGACCTCGCCCCCGGCGAGCCGGCCGCGCAGGTAGGTGCCGACGTCGTGCGGGGCGAGCGGCGCCAGCAGGATGTCCTCGCTGCAGCGGCGCGCCTGCAGCTCCTGGGAGATGGCCCGCAGGGGCGAATCCCGGCGCTTGGCCTCCGCCGTCCGATACGTGCCGATGAGCAGCAGGTGCGCGAGCGATCGTCGCTGCGCCACGTAGGCGATCAGCTCGAGCGTCGAATGGTCGCTCCAGTGCAGGTCCTCGAGCACGAGGATCATCGGACGCTCGGCGGTGACGGCCTCGAGCAGCTCGGCCATCTCGCGCAGCATGCGCTCGCGGGTGGCGCCCTGCACACGGTGCCGGAGGGCGCCGCGCTCGGTCGGGTCGAGCAGCGCGGGGAGCTGCGCCAGCCATGTCGGCGCGTGCCGGCGAAGCTGGTCCACCAGCTCGGTGCCGCCGGCGTCGCGCGCCAGGCGCGCCCAGGCCTCGAGGACCGGGAGGTAGGCTTCGCCGGCGCCGTACTGCTCCACCGACTGTCCGCGTGCGATGTACGCATCGCCCGCGCTCCGCACGCGCTCGAGAAACGCGTCGACCAGCGTGGTCTTCCCGATCCCGGCCGGTCCGCAGACGAAGACCGTCCCGCGCGTTCCCCGGCACGCCAGATCGAACGCCTGCCCGAGCCGTTCGAGCTCCTCCTCGCGCCCGACCACCTGCGCCTCGAGCGGCGCCAGGACGCCGACCGCCGTGGCTTCGGCCTCGCCCGCCCGCGCCGATACCTGGACGGCGAAGCGATACTCCCGGTTCGGCATCGCGGCCGGCTGCGGGAGCGTCGCGGGAGCCGAAGGGTCCTGGGGCAGCGGGGTGAAGGCCGGGTCGCCATAGAGCAGGTAGCTCGCCCAGGTGAGCCCGTGCCAGCCGCGTTGCGCGATGATCGCGTGCCGTGCCTCGAGCAGCGCTTCGCCGAGGCTCGCCCCGGTCGCCAGCGCGCGATAGCACGCCGTGGCGAAGAGCACGCTCTCCTCGTCGTGGACCACCCAGAACGTGCCGACGTAGTTGCGCGCGCCTGCCAGCAGGAACGCGCTGCCGATGCCGAAGGCGTGTCCCTCGTACCCGTAGCCGCCCTCCCACGCCGGACCCGTCCCCGCCTCGCACGAGTTCGAGAAGACGAGCAGGGGCGACGGCCGCAGCTTGACGAGGTCGGCCGCGGTGAGCATGCCCTCCGCGAGCCGCCATCCGCTGCGCGCCGGCTTCGCGGCGTCGTAGTGGCTGTGCCCCGCGAAGTGCACCACGTCGTGCTCCTGGAGCGCGGCGAGCAGCGGGAGACGCCGCACGCTCCTTCCGCCGAGGAGCGTCACGTCGACGCCGGGAAGGGCGTCGAGCAGGCTGCAGAGGTGCTCGGCCTCCGCGCCGGCCTGCGGAAGCGTCTCCGTGGGATCGGCCACGAGGAGGACGCGCAGGCGCTCCCCGCGCGGCGCCGCCTGCTCCGGAATCCGACGCGTCGTGATCACCTGTCGCCCGACACGGAACTTCGTCGCCAGGAAGTCGCGACCGTCGTGGCACAGCTCCCAGGGAACGTGCACGAGTCGCTCGTCGAGACGCAGGTAGAGGTCGCCGGGCGCCGCTTCGCGCAGCAGCGCGCGCGCCGGCTCGGTCAGGAGGTGCGAGAAGACGAGCCCGCCCACGCGCTCCAGCGCACGCGCCGCGGCCGCCCCGCCGCCGCGGGCCGCGGCGGCGAGGTGCGCCGTCTCGCTGGCGAGGTCACGCAGGAAGTCGTCGTCGACGTGCGTCTCGCTGCGCGGGAGCAGCGATCCCCGCTCGGCGAGATCGACGAGGTTGCGATCACCCTGGCGGAGGATGGTGAGATGGATCGGAGTGCGCGACCCGTCCGGCACGGTACCGGCGGGGAGATCTAGCAGGACCCCGAGACCAGTCCAGAGCGCGTCCTTCGCCCCTCGCATTCATGGCCGCAGGTCGAGCCGGAAGCTCGTGCCGATCCCCGGGCAGGAGACCTCGTACACCCCGGGCTTCATGCGCGGCATCGTGAGGGCGCCCATGGCGTCGGTGCGCGCCGAGTAGATGGAGCGACCGTGCCGCCGGAGGAAGACCCGCTGGCCGCCGAGCGCATCCTCCTCGTTCCCGAGGAGCATGAGCGTGAGGCCGACCGCACCACCCTCGGAGAAGACCGTCGCGCGGATCTGGGCCTCGGGCGCCCGGATCCGGAAGCTGAAGCTTCCTGCGGGCTCGCCTGCACGGATCGCGGCCGCCGCCGGCAGCTCGTCGATGGCGATCACGGGCGCGACGACGTGGCGCTCGAGCAGCGTCACGCCGGCGCGGGTGATCCCGAGCACGAGGGCGGCGAGCGATTCCTCGGGCGATGCGGCGGCCCAGCGCGACGCGACGCGGCCCGCGAGCGCGGCCGGAACGGCCAGCCTCGGCTCCGCGTCCAGCCGCGTCATCCAGCGAGCCATCGCGCGCGTATGCTCGAGACAGGTGGCACATGTCTCGAGATGGAGCTCGACCGATCGGAGGTCGTCGGGGGGCAGTGCCCGCGCGACCCATCCCGCCAGCCGCTCGGGCTCGACGCAGTCGGCAGCCGGTGGCGCGCCGGCCGTGCCCGGATCGATCGCCATCGCGGCACGCGCGGCCGCCATCGCCCGCTCCAGGCCGTCCAGGCGACGGCGGCATGCGGCGCAGCCGTCGACGTGGACCCGGATCGATTCCGCTTCCGCGGCCGCAAGCTCGCCGTCGAGGAGCTGCGACAGGAGTACCGGATCGGGGCAGGTCACGGCGCGGCCTCCTGGCCAGGGCTCATCCGTCGCTCCAGCCGGTCGCGCAGGCGGAAGATACGGGAGCAGACCGTCCCGACCGTCGAGTTCAGGAGGCGTGCGATGTCCTTGTAGGGTGTGGTCATCTTGAACCTCCGCATCTCGGCGAGGAGACACCCGTGCTGATGCACGCGCTTGGCGAGCGCGTGCTCCAGCTCGAGCCTGCGCTCCACGAGCCGCCGGGCAGTAGCTGAAGAATGGTTTGATCCCATCAGACGCAATCTCTCGCTCGTTTCTTGCAGCTCGCGCCGACGGAGCACGATCCAGCCCCACACCGAGTCCAGCTCGTCGCGCAGCCTCGCCATCTTGACGTCGCGCTGGCGCAACCCGGCCTCGACCTCGGCGAGCAGCGTGATGGTGTCGTCGAGGGACCTGCGGGAGACCCTGGCGAGCAGCCGGACGTCCGCAGGGGTGAGCTGATATTCCAGGAGCGAGAGCAGCTTCAGGTCGAGCTGCTCTTCGGGGGCGAGCGTCCCCCAGACCGCGGTGACTGCCTCACTGGCCGGGGCGTCTGCGGGGTCCTCGTCGGCCTGGGGCCGCCCGCCGGCGGGATCCGCCTGCGCCTCTCCGCCTGCGAGGTGGTGGTCGGTCAGCGAGACCGTGTCGAGCTCGCGGTTCCCCCGCTGCCACTCGAGAAACAGGCTGCGGAGCACGTAGTAGGCGAGAAAGGTGCGGAACTGGATGCCGTTGCGGCCCTCGAACGTCCGCATGCGGGTGAAGATCCGGTCGCGCTCGAAGACGTAGACGTAGAAGTCGACCGCGCGCTCTGCGGGCACGCCGTAGATCTTCACCGGGAAGTTGTAGATGTCCTGCCCATACCGCTCCTGGAAGGCGCGGCGCGCCCCGGCGTCCTCGGAGGCGCACGCATGGACGAGCTGGTGGACGTCGTCGGTGTCGGTCCGGCCTGGCGCACGCATACCTGGCACGCCGCGCCGTCCTTCTCAAGGAGTGCGCGGCGCGCATCGCCCGGATGCCCTTCTCGATGGCGGACTTCATGAAGCGGTCGTTGTCCTTGGAGATGAACCGGTGGACGCGGCGTTCGAGCAACGCGCGCAGGACCGGGTTGAAGGCTTCGTACGTCTCGCGGAAGTGCACGCGGGTGCCGGCGTCGCCCAGGTCCTCCAGGCGCGTCCAGCCGGTCGCGTGCGACCAGAGCGGCTTGCCGATGGCGTCGTAGCGCCACGACTCGCACGGCTTCACCTCCGTCAGCCACTCCCACGAACGCCCGACGCCTCCGGACAGCAGGTAGCGTGGCACGCGGAAATGGCAGTGCCGGATCCGTCCCTCGCCGGTCGCGTCCCCCCAGTGGAGGTACTCGATTCGCACGTCGCCGTGCTCGACGACCCGGTTCCGATGTCCCCAGAAGAGCGCCCAGATCTCCCGCGGCGTCGCATCGACGACGAACGAGAACGAGTGATCCTGCATCGGCTGCGGTCTCCCGGGTGCGCCGGTCTACCGCCGGCCCTTGAAGACCACGATCGCCAGCGGCGGCACCGTGACGACGATCGACTGGGCGTGGCCGTGGCTCGCCACGGGCGTCGTGCCGGTACCGCCGAGATTGCCCTGTCCGCTGCCGCCGTAGAGCGTCGCGTCGCCGTTCAGGATCTCCCGCCACTCGCCGTCCCAGGGAGCGCCGAGGCGATGGTTGTGACGCGGGACGGGTGTCCAGTTGCAGGCGACGATGCACGCCTCGTCGTCGCGGCTGCCGCGACGCAGGAAGGCCAGCGTGCTCTGGTCGGCATCGTGGCAATCGATCCACTCGAAGCCGCGGGGGTCGCAGTCGAGCTCGTGCAACGAAGGCTCCGCCCGGTAGGTGGTGTTGAGGTCGCGGACCCAGCGCTGGAGCCCGGCGTGCGCGGGATCGGCGAGGAGATGCCAGTCGAGGCTGGTCTCGTGGCTCCACTCGTGCCACTGCCCGATCTCTCCACCCATGAAGAGGAGCTTCTTGCCCGCCAGCAGCCACTGGTAGCCGAGAAGCAGGCGCAGGTTCGCTCGCCGCTGCCAGTCGTCGCCGGGCATCTTGCCGAGCAGCGAGCCCTTTCCGTGCACGACCTCGTCGTGCGACAGCGGCAGGACGAAGTTCTCCGTGAAGGAGTACAGCCCGCGGAACGTCAGGGCGTCGTGATGGAATTTCCGGTACACCGGGTCCTGCTGCACGTAGCCGAGCGTGTCGTGCATCCAGCCCATGTCCCACTTGAAGCCGAACCCGAGGCCGCCGACGTAGGTGGGTCGCGACACCATCGGCCACGCCGTCGATTCCTCCGCGAAGGTCTGCACGCCCGGGTGGTGGGCGTAGACTTCCTCGTTGAAGCGTCGCAGGAGGGCGATGGCATCGAGGTTCTCGCGTCCACCGTACTGGTTCGGGATCCACTCGCCCGCGCGCCGCGAGTAGTCGAGGTAGAGCATCGAGGCGACGGCGTCCACGCGCAGGCCGTCGGCGTGGTACGCCTCGCACCAGAAGAGCGCGCTCGAGAGGAGGAAGCTGCGCACCTCGTGGCGGCCGAAGTTGAAGATGAAGCTGTTCCAGTCCGGATGGATCCCCTGCCGCGGGTCGCCGTGCTCGTAGAGATGCGTGCCGTCGAAGTAGCCGAGCCCGTGCTGATCGCTCGGGAAGTGGGCCGGCACCCAGTCGAGGATGACGCCCACGCCGCGCTGGTGCAGGCGATCGATCAGATACATCAGGTCCTGCGGCGTGCCCTGCCGGCTGGTCGGCGCGAAGTAGCCCGTCGTCTGGTACCCCCACGAGCCGTAGAACGGGTGCTCCATCACGGGCAGGAGCTCGACGTGCGTGAACCCGAGCTCGGCGACGTAGTCGGGCAGCGACTCGGCCAGCTCGCGGTAGGTGAGCGAGCGGTTCGCGTCCTCCGGCACCCGGCGCCACGAGCCGAGATGCACCTCGTAGATCGTCGTCGGCGCGGTGAGCGCCTGGCGCGCGGCGCGATGCGCCAGCCACTCGGCGTCGTCCCAGGCGTAGTCCAGCGTCCACACGATCGACGCCGTCTCCGGCGGTGTCTCGGCGAGGAACGCCAGCGGGTCGGCCTTGTCGACGCGGTAGCCGTCGTAGCGCGACGCCACGTGGTACTTGTACCGCGCGCCTCGTTCGACGCCGGGCACGAAGCCCTCCCAGATCCCGGATTCTCCGCGGCGGGTGAGCGGCGCGACGTCGCGGCGCCACTGCGTTCCAGTCGCCGACCACGCTGACCCGCTCGGCGGCCGGCGCCCAGACCGCGAAGTACGTGCCGCTGCGGCCGTCCGACGTGCCAGGATGCGCGCCCAGCTTCTCCCACAGGCGGAGGTGGCTGCCCTCGTTGAAGAGATGGAGATCCGTGTCGCCGATCACCATGGCTGGTCGAGCAGATCGAGGATGCCGCGCAGCGGGATGCCCACCCATGCGGGGCGGCTGCCGAGCTCGTAGCCCAGCTCGTAGACGCACTTCTCGAGCAGCAGCACCGCCAGTGCCATCTGCCGCTCCTCGCGCGTGTCCGGCAGCAGGCCCGAGCTCTCGGCGTCGTGCCGGTAGGCGCGCAGGAACGCGGACCCGACCCAGCGTGACCAGAGCACCGTCCAGCTCTCCAGGCGCGCCGGATCCTGCCGCGCCGCGACCCCGCGCGCGCGCAGGCTCTCGAGCGCTGCGTGCGCCGCGTAGTCGAAGGAGCGGACCATGCCGGCCACGTCGCGCAGCGGCGAGCGCTTCAGCCGCCGCTCCGTCAGGGAGCGCGCCGGCTCGCCCTCGAAGTCGGTGATGAGGAAGTCGTTGCCGGTCCGCAGGACCTGTCCGAGGTGCAGATCGCCGTGGCAGCGGATGCGCATGCCGCTCAGGTGCCGCCCGACGATCCGCCCGCAGCTCTCGAGGACGCGATCCTGGGAGTGCAGCAGGCGATCGACGTCGGGCGCGATCTCGGCGGGAAGCGTCTGCTGCTGCTCGCGGAGTCTCCGGAACACCTGGCCCACCAGGTTGCGCAGCGACTGGTAGCGCGAGCGCTGGTAGAGCAGGCCGAGCGGCTCGGGCGCGAAGTCGGGATTCTCGGTCAGGCGGCCGAGCGCCAGGTGGAGCGCCGCCACCCGCATCCCGAGCAGGCGCGCGACCTCGAGGTAGCCGCCGGCGAGCTGCAACACGATGGCGGGCGGCTCCTGATCGATCAGGTCGAACACGGCCGCGGGAGGTGCGGCCAGCGTGTCCCCGACGTCCTTCTGCAGCAGCGCCTCCTCGAGGTAGTGCTCGACCTGGTCGACCGTGTAGCGCCAGGCGTCGCCCTCGTTCGGCACGAAGCCCTGGACCACGGCCACGGTCACCGGCTCGCCGCGCGGCCGCTGGAACTCGAGCGCGCCGGCGAGCGGAGCGACGTGCGGGAAGCCCGCCTCGTCGGTGAGGTAGCGGCCGATCTCGAGCTCGGGATTGATGCCCTCGGAGATCCGGCGGAAGACCTTCAGCATGAGCCGGTCGTCGAAGCGGAGCGACGAGTTGCTCTGCTCCCCGCCGAGGAGAGTCGGCGGCGGCAGGGTGGCGGGGTCACCTCGCAGCTCCGCGAATCGCTTCGTCGTCGTGCCGACGAGGTGACCGTTCGCGGCCGCGATCCGCCGCCGCCGGGCGATGGTGTCGAGCAGCGCGCTGCCGAACTCCGGCTCGCTGCACGCGTCGACGCACACGCCCGTGGCGTCGCTCCCGCGCCCGGTGATCTCGAGCTCGGCGAGCACCGCCGCGGGCCGATCACGCCGTGCGGCCGCCGCGCGATCGCCGGTGAGGAACGCGAGGGGCAGCGCGTAGTGCGCCGGATCGGCGCTGCCGGTCGAGATCACCCGCACGATCATGAGCCAGGTCTCCTCGATCGGGAGCGCATCCACGATGGCGACGGCCTTCAGCGAGGCGCCCTTCCCGGCGAACCAGCGCTGGCGCGGTAGCACGGTCATGAGCGCCGACTCGAGGGCCGGCCGCTCGTCGCCGTGGACGAGCGCGCGCCAGTCGCCGGTCGTCTGCACGACCGGGTGGTCGGGAGTGCCGGCGTCGGGTCCGGTGCCGACGCCGCTCGGCTGCGCGGTGCTGAGCGCGGGGGTGGCGCCTGCGGACTGCACCGGCGAAATCCCGAACCAGTAGAAGGCGTGCGGCCCGAGGGTCAGGAGGTAGGGCAGGTCGCCGATGCGCGGGAACGGATTCTGACCGAAGAGCTCGATCGGGACGTGACCCGTGAACGCGTGCAGATCGAGCTCGACGAATTGCACGAAGCGCGACAGGTTCGCCACGACGAGGAGGTGCTCGTCTCCCCAGCGCCCGCAGGAACGCCAGCACGTGCGTGTTGCTCGGGGCCAGGAACTCGATGGTCCCCCGGCTGAACGCCTTGTAGCGGCGGCGGAGCGCGATCAGACGGCGCATCCAGAGCAGCAGCGAGTGCAGGTTGTTCTGCTGCGACTCCACGTTGACGGTCTCGTAGTTGTACTCGGGGTCGATGATGATCGGCAGGTGCAGCTGCTGGGGGTTGGCGCGCGAGAAGCCGGCGTTGCGGTCCGGGCTCCACTGCATCGGCGTGCGGACACCGTTGCGATCACCGAGATAGATGTTGTCGCCCATCCCGATCTCGTCGCCGTAGTACAGGACCGGCGTCCCGGGCAGCGCCAGCAGGAGAGCGTTCATGAGCTCGATGCGCCGGCGGTCGTTGCCGAGCAGCGGCGCCAGCCGGCGGCGGATGCCGAGGTTGATGCGCGCGCGCGAGTCGTGCGCGTACATGCGATACATGTAGTCGCGCTCCTCGTCGGTCACCATCTCGAGCGTGAGCTCGTCGTGGTTGCGGAGAAAGAGCGCCCACTGGCACGTCTCGGGAATGGCCGGCGTCTGCGCGAGGATGTCGATGAGCGGGAAGCGATCCTCCATGTGCAGCGCCATGAAGAGCCGCGGCATGAGCGGGAAGTGGAACGCCATGTGGCATTCGTCGCCCTTCCCGAAGTAGGAGACGGCGTCCTCCGGCCACTGGTTGGCCTCCGCGAGCAGCATGCGGTCCTGGAAGCGCCGGTCGACGTGCTGCCGCAGCTCGCGCAGGAAGGCGTGCGTCTCGGGAAGGTTCTCGCAGTTCGTTCCCTCGCGCTCGAAGAGGTACGGGATGGCGTCGAGCCGCAGCCCGTCGACGCCCATCCCGAGCCAGAAGTCGAGCGCCTTGAAGACGGCTCGCCGGACTGCGGGATTCGCGAAGTTGAGATCGGGCTGATGGGTGTAGAAGCGATGCCAGTAGTACGCCTTGGCGACCGGATCCCAGGTCCAGTTCGAGGGCTCGAAGTCCTTGAAGATCACGCGGGCGTCGCGGTAGCGCTCGGGCGTGTCGCTCCAGACGTAGAAGTCGCGGATGCTGCTGCCCGCGGGCGCTCGCCGCGCGCGCTGGAACCAGGCGTGCTGATCGGACGTGTGGTTGATGACCAGCTCGGTGATCACGCGCAACCCGCGGCGATGCGCTTCGCGCAGGAACGTGCGGAAGTCCTCGAGCGTGCCGAAGTCCCGATGCACGCTGTGGTAGTCGGAGATGTCGTAGCCGTCGTCGCGCAGCGGCGAGGGGTAGAACGGCAGCAGCCAGAGAGCGGTGATCCCGATCTCGTGCAGGTAGTCGAGTCGCTGCGTGAGACCGCGGAAGTCGCCGATGCCGTCGCCGTCGCTGTCGTTGAAGGCGCTGACGCGCAGCTCGTAGATGACGGCGTCCTTGTACCAGAGCGGGTCGCCGTTGCCGGTGATGACGGCCGCGCGCCTGCGGGGGCCGCTGGAGGAGGGGTCGGTCATAGGAAGTAGTCGAAGTCCTGCTCGGTGCGGATGCGCCGCCGCACGCGAAAGACGTGCGCCGGCAGCGCGTGCGGGTCGAGAGCGACGTAGTTCCGGGGTCCCTGCCAGAGATAGCGCGCGCCGCCGAGCAGGTCGTCGACCTGATACGACTGCTCCGGGTCGATGCCGAGCTCGCGCAGCGGCAGCTCGAGAAATCCCGACTGCGGATGGTGCGGGTCGAGGTTCACGACGACGATGAGGACGTTCGAGAGATCGGGCGTCGTCTTGCCGTAGGCGATGAGGGCGCCGTTGTCCACGGGGAAGAAGCGCAGCCGGCGGTCGTGCCGGAACGCCGCGTTGTCGTGGCGGATGCGATTGAGCAGCGTGATCAGCGGCTGGAGCCCGTCGCGGGCGTCGAGGTCCCAGTGCCGCACCTCGTACTTCTCCGAGCCGCGGTACTCCTCCGTGCCGGGCACCGCGTCGCCCACGCACAGCTCGAAGGGCGGCCCGTAGATGCCGTAGCTTCCCACCATCGTGGCCGCGAGGATGAGCCGGATCTGGAACGCCGCGCGGCCGCCGGTCTGCAGGTACTCGTGCAGGATGTCCGGCGTGTTCGCGAAGAAGTTCGGCCGCATGTACTCGCGGACGGGCGTCTGCGTGAGCTCCGTCAGGTACTCGACCAGCTCCGTCTTCGTGTTGCGCCAGGTGAAGTAGGTGTACGCCTGCGAGAAGCCCACCTTGGCCAGGCGGCGCATGACCGCCGGCCGCGTGAACGCTTCCGCGAGAAAGACGGCCTCGGGAAGTCGCGCGCGCACCTCCGCGATCAGCCACTCCCAGAACGCGAGCGGCTTGGTGTGCGGGTTGTCGACGCGGAAGATCGTCACGCCGTGCGCGGCCCAGAAGAGGACGACGTCGCGCAGCGCGGCCCACAGCGACGCCCAGGCCCCGGACTCGAAGTCGAACGGGTAGATGTCCTGGTAGCGTTTCGGGGGGTTCTCCGCGTACTGGATCGACCCGTCGGGCCGGCGCCGGAACCACTCGGGGTGCTCGTGGACCCATGGATGGTCGGGCGAGCACTGGAACGCGATGTCCAGCGCGACCGCGAGGCCGTGCTCGCGCGCGCGCGCGACCAGCGCGTCGAAGTCGGCCAGGGTGCCGAGATCGGGATGCACGGCGGTGTGGCCGCCGTCGCTCGACCCGATGGCCCAGGGGCTCCCGGGGTCGCCCGGCTGCGGAACCAGCGTGTTGTCGCGCCCCTTGCGGTACGACGTCCCGATGGGATGGATCGGCGGCAGGTAGAGGACGTCGAAGCCCATCCCGGCGATGTAGTCGAGGCGGTCCGCGAGGTCGCGCAGCGTGCCGGCCCGCGACGGATCGGGCGACATGGAGCGCGGAAAGCACTCGTACCACGCGCCGAAGGCCGCACGCTCCACCTCGACCTCGACGGCGAGCGGCTGGGCGAGGACGGCCGCCCCGTCGCGATCCGGATGACGCGCCATCGTCGCCTGCAGCTCCGCCGCGAGCGCCGCGTCCACGCGGGTCGGCTGTGCGGTGGCTCCGCCGAGCACGTCGGCACGCTCGCCGAGCCATGTGCCGTCCGTGCCGCCCGCTCGTGTGGCCGCGGCGCGCACCAGGGCCGCTCCTTCGAGCAGCTCGCTCGCGACGTCCTGACCCGCTTCGACCTTGCGCGCGAACCCGTGCCGCCAGGAGCCGAAGCGATCGATCCAGGCCTCCACCGTGAACTCGTATCGGCCGAGCGTCTCGACGACGAAGCGAGCCGTCCACGCGTCGTTGCCGAGGGCGTCCATCGGCGCGTCGTGCCAGCCGGGCTCCCCCGCGCGGCGCCAGCGGATCCGGGCGCTCAGCAGGTCGTGCCCCTCGGCGAAGATCGTCGCGCCCACGTCCACGGCCTCGCCCACGGCGCGCTTGGCTGCAAACCGCCCGCCGTCGACCTGCGGCGTCACGTCCTCGATGATCACCCGGCTCGGCGGTCGAGCGATGACCTCGCGGGCCGCGACGGCGGTGGGCTCATCGCGCGAGCGCCTCGGCTGGCCTCCCATCGCCGTGGTGAGCCTACCAACCGACGCCGACGGAGGGAATCCCCGTGCTGACCGCACCGGGCGGGGGCCGGAGGGCGCTCAGACGCGGCTGAAGACCTCCATCCAGTCGTCCATGGCGTCCTCGTGGCCGGGGACCAGCTGCACGGCGAGCTGCTGATAGCCCGCGTCGCGCAGCATGCGGACGCGCTCGACCAGCTCGTCACGCTCGGCGGTGAACGTGGACATCCGGATGAGCTCGGGGGAGAGGAAGCGCTCCTCCTCGGGGCGGACGAACATCAGGTGGCCGGTGTGGAGGCGCAGGTAGCGCGCGTCGGCCGGCTCGAACGTCTCGTAGAGCCTGCGATACTCCTCTGCCGCGGCCTGCAGCTCCGCGGGCAGCACGGCGCCCTTGATGGTCCCCTCGATCACGCCGTGGAACAGGACCACGGCCAGCGGGCCGGCCTGCGCGCGGGCACGCGGCGAGCCGGCATCCTCGCCGGGACGCAGCACGCAGCCCAGGGTGAAGCCGGTCTTGTAGAGGGTCTCGGGCGCGCGACCCGCCGCCACGCACGACGCCTTCATCTCCTCCAGCTCGTAGAGCGCCATCGGGACGACGGTGACGAAGTTCATCCAGCCGTCACATTCGCGCGCCGCCATGGCGCGCGCCTTCGGCGCGAACGCCGAGAGGTGCACCGGGACGGGCGCGGCGATGTCGATGAGCCCGGCCTCGGGATTGAGGAAGCGAACCTTGTGCGGGATGCGCTCGTCGTCCGTCCACTCGACGGTCTCGCCCCGCAGCATACCGCGCACGACGCGAAGATATTCGCGCAGCGCGGAGAGCTTCATCGGGCCCTGACCCATGGTGAGACGGGCGGTGAAGCCGGTGCCGATCCCCAGCGCGATGCGGCCCGGCGCCAGCTTGCTGAGCGACGCCAGGCCGTTCGCCGCCACCGGCGCGATGCGGTTCGACGGCACCAGCACGCCGGGACCGATCGTGATGCGCTCGGTGTTGGCCGCGGCCACCGCCATGGCGACGAACACGTCGGCGCAGAGAAGCTGCGTGTCGTACAGCCAGGCGTGCGAGTAGCCGAGGCGCTCGGCGCGCCGGACCGTCTTCCAGGAGTCGGCGGCGGGGGCGAGCGCGATCCCGAAATCCATGCCGCCGTATTCCATACCTCGGGCAGTTCGACCATGGGGTGCTCTCCGGTGGTCGATTCCCGCGGCGGCTGGCTGCGCTATGATCCGGTGCCGTGCCGGCGTCGCGCGAACACGTCACCCTGTCGATCGCCGGCCGCGACGTCGCGATCTCGAATCCGTCCAAGGTGCTCTTCCCGGAGGCCGGGATCACGAAGCTCGACGTGGTGCAGTACTACCTCGCGGTCGCCGAGGGCGCGCTGCGCGGCGCCGGCGGCCGGCCGAACGTGCTGGTGCGCTACGCGAACGGCATCGACGAGGAGTTCTTCTACCAGAAGCGCGCGCCGACGAGCCGGCCGCCCTGGGTCGAGGTCTGCACGATCGCCTTCCCGTCCGGTCGCACGGCGGACGAGGTCGTGCCGCGTGACGGCGCGACGCTGGCCTGGATGGCGAACCTCGGATGTCTCGAGCTGCACCCGCATCCGGTGCGGACCGACGATCTGGATCATCCCGACGAGCTGCGCGTCGATCTCGATCCCGTGCCGGGAGTCGAGTGGCGGCAGATCGTCGAGGTCGCGGGTGTGGTACGCGACGTCCTGCGCGATCTCGATCTCGTCGGATGGCCGAAGACGTCGGGCTCGCGCGGCGTACACGTGATCGTGCGCCTCGAGCGTCGCTGGACGTTCGACGAGGTCCGGCGTGCGGCGCTCGCGCTCGCGCGCGAGGTCGAGCGCCGCGCGCCACGCCTGGCGACCAGCAAGTGGTGGAAGGAGGAGCGCCACGGCGTCTTCGTCGACTACAACCAGAACGCCAAGGATCGCACGGTCGCGAGCGCCTACTCGGTCCGTCCGAAGCCCGACGCGCGCGTCTCGGCTCCGGTCACCTGGGAGGAGCTCGAGTCGTGCCGCCCCGAGGACTTCACCCTGCGCACGATGCCGGCGCGCTTCGCCCGGCTGGGCGATCGGCACGCAGGGATCGACGCGCGGGCGTGCTCGCTCGACCGGCTGCTCGAGCTCTCGCGGACGCAGGAGGCCGGCGGTCTCGGCGACGCGCCCTGGCCGCCGCACTACCAGAAGCAGGCGGGTGAGCCCCGCCGCGTCCAGCCGTCGCGCGCGCGGGCGGACGGCGCCGCGACGGTGTCCGGCCGCCGGCGGAGCACGAAGCCGCTCATCGAGATCGGTCGCGCACGGAAGAAGGAGGATGCGATCGCCGGGCTGGAGCGCTGGAAGGTGCGTCATCCCGAGGCGGCATCGCATCTCGCGCCGCGCGACGTGCTGGTCGATGCCATGCGCGGCCGCTTCACGACCTGGACGCGGGTCCGCGTGAACCTCGAGCACGTGCCGGCGGCGCTCCGTCCCGCGCAGGAGCCGCTCGATCCCGGCGGACGAGCCCGGCCATGCCGGGCCGGTCAGCCCAGGTGGTGTCGTGCGCCGAAGATCGTCGCCAGCTCGTACGCGGGAGTGACCTCGAGCTGATCGTACCGGCAATCCCCCGCAGGCTTGTCGGGTCGCCAGCGCAGGAAGGTCGCCGCGTGGCGGAACCGCCGGCCCTGCAGGTGGTCGTACTTCACCTCGCACACGCGCTCGATGCGCAGCGGCTCCCAGGAGAGATCCTTGCCCGCGTTCCAGCGACTGCGTGCGCCGGGCATGCGCTGGCTCTCGTCCGTCGCGCTCGCCCATTCCTTCCACGGGTGGGTCGCGAGCGCGTCCGTGCGCAGCGGCTCCAGCTCGGCCGCGAGCGCGCGTCGCCTGGCCATGGTGAACGACGACGTGACGCCGACGTGCTGCAGCGCGCCGTCCTCGTCGTAGAGGCCGAGCAGCAGCGAGCCCACGATGCCGGGACCCTCCTTGTGCCAGCGAAACCCGGCGACGACGCAGTCGGCGGTGCGCGCGTGCTTGATCTTGAGCATCGCGCGCTTGCCGGGCTCGTACGCGCCGCCTTCCGGCTTGGCCATCACGCCGTCGAGACCGGCGCCCTCGAAGCGCTGGAACCAGTCCGCCGCGAGCGCGCGATCACGGGTGATGGGGGTGAGATGCACCGGGGGCGTGACGTCGGCGAGCGCCTGCTCGAGAAGCCGCCGTCGCGACGCGAACGGCGTGTCCCGCGCGTCGCGCTCGTCGAGCGCGAGCAGATCGAAGACCACGAACGAGGCGGGCGTGCCGGCCGCGAGCTTCGCCACGCGCGACGCCGCGGGATGGAGTCGCAGCTGCAGGAGGTCGAAGTCCAGCCCGTCCGGGGTGGCGATCACGATCTCGCCGTCCACCACGCACCGCTCGGGCAGGCGCGCCGCCAGCGCCACGCCGAGCTCGGGGAAGTAGCGGTCCAGGGGGCGCAGGTCGCGGCTCTGCGTGTAGACGTGCTCGCCATCCTTGAAGACGATGGCGCGGAAGCCGTCCCACTTCGGCTCGAAGAGCCAGCCGCCGTCCCCGGGCAGGTCGTCCGCCAGCTTCGCCAGCATCGGCTCGACCGGCGGCTCGATGGGGAACCGCGCCGATCCCTTCGCCGCGCCTCCACCTGATCGGGTGCCCGCCATCGCGTTCGTCCGAGCCGCCGCGCGCACGTGCCTGCGGGCTGGCGTCGCGCGTCATCATGCAGGGCCGTCGCGGTGAAGGGAAGGCGCGACGGGCGGCGGGGAAGGGGTGCCGCGGCGGCCCGAGGGGGTCGGAGCCGCCGCGGCGTCTGCCAGGCTAGAACTCCCGGCAGGTGATCTTCTGGAAGTTGAGGACGCAGTCGGTCACCTTCTCGCTCCGGTAGATCGCCGGGCCGTAGGTGAGGTCGACCTGACTCGGATCCAGGAAGGGTCCCGTGAGCGCCTGCTTCTTGTAGGTCGCGCTGAATCGCCAGAGACCCTGCGCCGCCGGCGAGGTCTGGAACTTGGCCTTGTACAGCTTGTCGGCCGACCGGCAGCTGATCTTGGTCGTGGTCGAGGAGCACTCGGAGGGCGGGAACGTGTGGCTCGAGGAGTTCGGGTTGATCAGGTTGTTGTCGCTGATCGCGAGCGAGATGCCGCTCGCGGCGTTGAAGACGTCGCCCGGGAGCTGGAGGAGGAACTGGCCCTTGGTCTTCGCGACGCCGTTGGCCGGCGTCTTGGTGGCCCTCTTCATCTGCACGCGCGTGACGTTCAGGGGCAGCGGGTCGCACGCGTTGCCGTGCGAGTCGCCGTCGATGTCCTGCTGGCCCGGGTTGGCGACGTTCGGGCAGTTGTCGACGTTGCCGCAGACGCCGTCACCGTCGGCGTCGTTGTTGGCATCGAGCGGGCAGGCGTCGCACGCGTCGCCGATGCCGTCGCCGTCGCTGTCCACCTGGGACGGGTTGGACGAGGACGGGCAGTTGTCGTCGAGGTTGCACGTCCCGTCGAGATCGGTGTCCCCGCCGCCGCCCGGATGACAGACGCCGGCCACGCACGTGTCGGCAACCGAGCAGGAGTCACCGTTGTTGCAATCCGCGTTCTGCGTGCAGCTCACGCAGAGTGGCGGGGAGGTGGCGAACGATGTGCTGTCCACCGGGCCCGTCGTGGTGTCGCACGTGCCGGTGTTGGCGCCGGTCGCGCAGCCCCACCAGTTGTGCTCCGCGTCGAGCGTGCCCGAAGCGATCGCGGAACCGTCGAGGCCCGTGTCGTTGTCCTGGATGGCATTGCTCCCGACGGTGTTGGCCGACGCGTCCGTGCTCACGCCGACCTGGTTCTGCTGGACGCGGTTGCACGTGACGGTGTTCCCGACCGTGTCGCCCGGATCGCACAGGTCGAACGACCCGCCCTCCATCGCCACGCCCGTGTTGGAGTCGTCGACGGTGTTGCCCTGGACGACGTTGTTGGTGGTCGAGAACAGCAGGATGCCCGTCGCCGTCCCGTTGTTGGGATCGCCCGAGTAGAAGTCGCCGCTGATGGTGTTGCCGCTGATCGACACCGGTCCGGCACCGAATCCCACCTGGATGCCGTTCTGAGCGATCAGGGGCGTGGAGCCTGCCCCGGTGATGACGTTCCCGGTGATGGCGCCCTGGGCGGTCCCGTCCACGGCGTTGGCGCAGCCGCAGCCGTTGTAGGTGATGCCGTTCTTCTGGTACCCGCTCACGCCCACGCCGCTCGTGTTGACGACGGCCACGTTCGGCCCCTTGGCCTGGACGAGAATCGCCTGGCCGTTCTGGACGCCGTCGAGGGGATCGTTGCGGATGTCCTTCACGGAGCCGCCGCTGATCGTGCCGGAGGCGTTGCGGTAGTAGATCCCGACGAACCGCGGCGGGTCGGCCGTCGCGGCGAGCGAGCCGTCGACGCTGAGCCCGTTCAGCGCCACGCCGGTCGCGTTCGAGACCAGGACCAGCGCCGTGCCGGTGCCGTTGCTGCACGGGCTTCCCTGATCCGTCCCGGGCGTCACGGTCGGCGGGCGAACGATCGCGCCAGGCGCGGCGTTCAGCGTCAGGTTGCTCTTGGTGATCTTGATCTGCTCGGGGTACACGCCGGCGCCGACCTGGATGGTGTCGCCGGGGCACGCGACGTCGACGGTCCGCTGCAGCGAGCGGCAGGGGGACCCCGACGTGCGGCAGAAGTTCAGCCCGGATCCCATCGTGTCGGATCCGGAGGGGGACACGTAGCGCGTACCGCAGATGACCTCGGCGTCGATGTTCACCAGCCCCTGGTAGAAATCGATGAGCGGATAGGGATCGGTCGCGCTGTCGTAGGTCAGGCTGCCGGAGAAGAAGAGGCGCCCCGTGAGCTGGAAGGATGACATCGGGCTGTCCGGCGTCCCGATCGTGTACCAGTGGATCAGACCGTCGCTCTGCAACTCGCCCACGACGTCGGCCGTGAACTGGGTGCCTACCACGGTCAAGTTGCTCACGGTCAGGGTGACGCCGTCGTTGCCGGCGTTGGCTCCGGTGCCCCCGCGGAACAGGCTGTTGATGATCCCGTTGCCGGGATCACCAGGCCCGTCGGTGGATCCCGTGTATCCGCTGATCGCCCAGGTGACGGGTCCGGCCAGGACACGGCCCGACAGGCTGTTGTTCCCGTTGTCGTAGGCGTTGAGCGTGGGGATCGTCACCGACCCGTCGGACGACGCGGACTTGAGCACCAGGTCGAGGCCGAACTGGTTCGGGACCACCTGGAACAGGCTGGCCCAGCTGATCGCGCCGCCCGTGCCGGGCAGCGGTGTGGTGTCGAAGTTGAACACCAGGCCGTTCGTGTTGGTGTCGCTGAACTGGGCCCGGATGTAGGCCTGGTTGGTGGGGAGCTCCCCGTTGCCGTTGTCGTTGTAGTAGATGCCGACCACGCCGTTGGCCTTGCCCAGCGGTATCGTGACTGGCGGCGCCGCGCTGCTCGCGCCGGCGAATCCGACCAGCACCGCGAGCGCCGCGATGCGTGACGCGTTCCCCGTCCTCATGTCTCGACCTTTCTTCCCGGGCTCGTGACGGGCCTGCTGGCCGCCGTCCCCGTCCGGACGGCTCGGAGCTCTGGGATCGATGCTGGGGTGTGCCTAGCTGACGGTAGAGACGAGTGTCAAGAGGGGGAAGACCGCTAGATCCACCTCACTCTAGCATTCACCGACGCCCGTCCTGCCGGGGGTCGCGCCCGACGGGTCGGCTGCGTCGCGCCACGGGGAAAGCGCGGCGAGCCGGCCACCGGAACCCGTCTTGACCGGGATCCGGACGGCCGCTAAAGGTTTAGCGTTAGCTTAAGTGACGAGGGACGGAGGAAGGCCATGACCGGACGCACCGTGCGACACGCCACCATCACGCTCGAGCGCACGTTGCGCGCGCCACCGGCGCGCGTCTTCGCGGCGTGGGCGAACGCCGACGAGCGCCGGCGCTGGGATCATCCGGGTGCAGGCTGGGTGGTCGCGGAGCACCGGCAGGAGTTCCGCGTCGGCGGCCGCGAGCTGACCCGGTTCGGCCCCCCGGGCGATCCCCGCTACTGGAGCGAGGGGACGTTCCTCGACATCGTTCCGGACGGGCGAATCATCACGGCCGGCACCATGAACGATCGCGATGCGCGCATCACCGCGACGATGTGCACGGTCGAGCTCTCCCCGCAGGGCGACGGCACGCTCCTCGTCCTCACCGACCAGTCCGCATTCTTCGGCGGCGAGACCGAGGCCGACCGCACCGAGGGCTGGGGGGAGATCCTCGATCACCTCGCGGCCCATCTCGAGGCCGCGCCTCGCGCGGAGGAGCACCGACGATGAGCGATCCATCGACCCGCACCGCCGACGAACGGCAGATCGCCGAGCTGCTCGGTGCGCTGACCGACGCCATCCGCAGCAAGAACGCGCGCGCGGTCATCGGGCTCTACACGGACGACGTCACCGCCTACGACCTGCCGCCGCCGCTTCGCATCGGACGCGGGCCGCTGCATGATCCCGGGTACCTCCAGCAGTGGTTCGACACCTGGGACGGCCCGATCGAGTCCGGCGCGCACGACGTGGAGATCGCGGTCGGCGGCGACGTCGGCTACGCGTTCGGGCTCCGGCACATGACCGGCGTCAAGAAGGACGGTGAGCGCGTCGACCTCTGGTTCCGGGCCACGGCGTGCGTCCGGCGCACGGCCGGCAGCTGGAAGATCGCGCACGTGCACAACTCGGTGCCGTTCGCGATGGACGGGAGCGGTCGGGCGCTCCTCGATCTCCGGCCGTAGCCCGAGCGCGCGCGGTCGGTGCGGTGCTTGCCGGCCGCACCGGCGCTCGCGTATCCAGACCCGATGACGCCCGCCGACCTCGTCGAGATCGCCCTCATCGAGCGCCTCAAGTACCGCTACATGCGATGCCTGGACCAGAAGCTGTGGGACGACATGGCGGGGTGCTTCACCGCCGACGCCGTCGTCGCGTACAGCGGCGGGAAGTACACGTTCGAGGGGCGCGACGCGATCCTCGACTTCTTCCGCCAGGCCATGGGAGCGACCAGCTTCCTCTCGAGCCACCGCGTCCATCACCCGGAGATCGATCTCACCGGGCCGGCGACGGCGACGGGCATCTGGGCGCTCGACGACGTCGTCGTGGACGCGAGCCGCGACTTCGCGCTGCGCGGCGCCGCCTTCTACGCCGACGACTACGTCAAGCGAGACGGGTCGTGGTTGATCGCGCGCACCGCGTACAAGCGCACGTTCGAGGAGATCTGGAGCCGGAGCCAGCCCGGGCCGCACCGCCTGACGGCGAGCTGGTGGGACACCGACGGCCGCAGCGAGCTCCCCGTTCCGGAGCACGTCGCGGCGCTGCCGCGCTCCAGCATTCGCCGCGACTGATGCGACGACGGGCGTCGCGCGCCGGGTCGCTCAGCCTTCCAGGGAGCGGGGCGGCGTCGCCGCGCCGATCCTGGCCATGACCGCTGCGACGACGCGATCGCAGCGGTGGCCGCCGAACGCGTAGACGCCGTCGGCCGAGACCCCGAGCACGTCGTCGAGCCGGCTTCGCAGCAGGCCGCGCGCCCGATGGAGACGCGTCTTCACCGTGGCCTCGGGAACGTCGAGGCAGGCCGCGGTCTCGGTGGTGCTGAGGCCTTCGAGGTGGCGCAGCACGAACGCCGTCCGGTAGTGGACCGGCAGCGCGTCGATCGCGGCCTCCAGCGCGCTGACCACCTGGCGCGCGCCGAGCTCCTGCTCCGGGAGGCGCGTCCGGGCGGGCAGGGTGTCCGCCTCGTCGTCGAGCGGGATGTGGCGGACGCGATAGCGGCGGCGGGCGAGCGACTCGTGGATGGCGATACGCGTCACCCAGGAGCCGAAGCTCGCGCGGCCAGCGAACTGACGCAGATGCGTGTAGGCGCGCACCCAGGCGTCCTGCACGACGTCCTCCGCCTCGGCCTCGTCCCGGAGCACGGCACGAGCCGCTCGAAAGATCCGTCGGTTGTATCGTCGCATGAGAACCTCGAACGAACCGGGGTCGCCAGCAAGCACGCGCGCGATCACGAGATCGTCGCTCGGCGCGTGCACATCGGTGGTGTCGGCAATCTGCATGAGCGGCGCAGCACGGCGGTGTCGGACCCGGTCTGAGCCCGGCGGCCGCACTCGGCGTCGGGTTGAAGGTCGACGTCGATGCATTGCCCCGCGGGCTCCGCAAGCAGCTCCGGCGCGGTCAGGCGGACCTGAACGATCCGGCGACGACGCTCGCATTGCTCCAGCTCGACGCCGTCGTCGGCGTGACGGGTCGATTCGATCCGCACGGCCAGCTCACCTCGGTCGGCATCCAGTGCGCTCTCTGTCACTCGACGGTCGACGATTCCTTCGCACCGGGCATCGGACGCCGCCTGGACGGCTGGCCCAACCGGGACCTCGACGTCGGTGCGGTCGTCGGTCTCGCGCCCGACCTGTCGCCGATCACCAGCCTGCTCGGCGTCGACGACGCCACCGTGCGGACCGTCCTCGCGAGCTGGGGCCCCGGTCGCTTCGATGCGCAGCTCCTCCTGGACGGCAAGGCATTCACCCCGGCGGGCAGCACGGGCGCGACGCTCATCCCCCCGCGTTCGGGCTCGCGGGCGTGAACCTGCACACGTCCGGCGCGTGGGGCAGCGTGCCGTACTGGAACGCCTTCGTCGCCAACCTCGAGATGCACGGCAAGGGGACGTTCATCGATGCTCGGCTGAACGACGCCGGGCAGTTCCCCGTCGCCGCGGCGGCAGGCTTCGCCGACGTCCGATCACAGCCCGACCTGATCACCGCGAAGCTGCCGGCGCTCCACTTCTACCAGCTCGCGATCCCGGCTCCCCGGCCACCGGCGGGAAGCTTCGACGCGGCGGCGGCGGACCGCGGGCGGCAGCTCTTCGCGGGCAAGGCACGCTGCGCGAGCTGTCACGTCCCGCCGCTCTACACGGAGCCCGGCTGGAACACGCACAGCGCGGCGGAGATCGGCATCGACGACTTCCAGTCGGCGCGGGATCCCGACCGTCGCTACCGCACTGCGCCGCTCGCCGGCCTGTGGGCACATGCGAAGGGCGGCTACTACCACGACGGTCGCTTCGCGACGCTGGCCGACGTGATCGGTCACTACGATGGCACCTTCGCCCTCGGCCTCGCGGCCGGCGAGGTCAGTGATCTCGCTGAGTTCCTGAAGTCGCTGCCGAACGACTGAACCTGGATCAGAACTGCGGGCCGGTGCAGGGCGCTCCGTTGCAGACGTCGTTCACGAACCCGCGGGGGTGCCAGAACATGTCCTTGAGGGCCTGGGCCGCCGGGATCTGCGGGGTGTCGTCGTGCGGATCGTGGCCGGCGCGCGGCGGCGTGTTCTCCAGCGGCGAGAGCGGCGAGCCGGTGTCGAACAGGAAGTAGGCCGAGCGCTTCCACGACGACGTCGGGAGCGGCGGGATGCCGAAGCCGTGCTCACCGCCGAACTCGCGGTCGGGAGCGACATACGGGACGTGACCGTATGCTCCGGTGGTGCGGGCCTCGACCTGGAGCGAGAACTCGCTGACCTGGTGGTCGCCGACGGCACCCAGCAGCAGGAGGGTGTGGCTCGGGGTATGCGGGAGCGCGTGACGGGTCAGGTGCTGCGCATAGCCGTTGGTCTCGCCGCGGTCCCACATCATCTGGACGATGTTGAGCGAGAGCAGCTGGGTGAAGGGATCGGGATAGGAGGTGTCGAGGATCAGCTTGTAGGTATCGAAGTCGACGCTCCGGTTCAGCAGCGTCGAGTAGTTCATTCCTGCCTCGGCCGAGCACGCAGCGTCTGAAGTCGCGGGCCACGGCGCACAGCGCACCGCCGATGATGGCGCCCTGGCTGTTGCCGTCGAAGTACAGCTCGCGGGTGTTGAGCGCCGGGGCGCCGTCGACCACGAAGGCGGGATTGCTGGCGAAGCCGTCGGGATGCTTCATCAGGCGCCCGAGGAAGAGGAAGTTGAGCAGGCCCTGCTGCAGCCGGTCCGCCAGGGTCGCGAACTTCGAGAGGTCCTGCAGGACGGCGACGGCGTTGCCGATGTCTTCCTCCGCCATGCCGATCCAGTCGGTGGCGCAGTAGGCGACGTTGTAGGTGGCGGCCATGGGACGTACGAGCCGGCCGTTGACCTCGCTCTGATCGCCGAGCAGCCCATGCCCGTACATGCTCATGCGCGCCGGTCCGGGAATCGTGCTGTTCGGAAGATTGCAGGTGAAGGTCGCGGTGAACGGAAGCGCCTGGCGCTGCGGCAGCCCGTCGGGGCCGAGGGCGTAGCGCTGGCCGGGGCTGCCGTTGCCGGTCAGGTAGAGCGGGACCTCGAACGTCCCCTGGATCCGGCGCCGGAACTGCGGCGACGGGTTCTCCTGGACGGACGTGATCGTGAAGCTGGGCGCCTTGCTGCCGAGCGCTTTGAAGGCGTCGTCACGGATGTGCAGCATGCGTCCCGTGGTGCTCTTCGTGCTGGCGACCGTGAAGTCCCACGCCAGCTGGAGGTCGCCGCGATCGATCCCGGCGGAGCGGAGCGTCTGGAAGATCTTCTCCATCGCCGGACGGCGTGACTCGAACGTCGCGTCCGTGGTGCACGTGCCGTCGCGGTATGCTGCGAAGGCGGGCGACGGCGGCAGGGCGGTCCCGTCGGAGTCGGTGAGGCGGCGCACGGCGACGATGTAGTGGCGGCCGTCGGTGTAGTCGATCGCCGGACGCACGATGAGCGACTGGCTGCCCGGAGCCGACAGCAGATCCCGTTCGGCCCACAACGGCACGCGCTTGCCGTTGCGCGCGTCGATGATGACGATGGGAGAATCGGGCTCGAGGGAGCGCCCGATGTCGTTGATGGCGGGAGCGTTCGAGCGCACCAGGTCGGCGGCCGGCATCCAGAAGATCAGCGCGGCGCCGGGGCTGAAGCCGTCGGATCGGTTCAGCTCGGCGGACTCGAGGGGGATGTTCGAGACGTTCTTCGGGAGGCCTTCGGGGGTGAAATGGATGCGCCGGTGCGTGCCGGACGTGCTGTCGGCCACGGTGAAGTAGTCGTTCGGGAACGGCAGCATGCACTGCTCGGGTACCAGCGGATCGCAGAACGCCTGCTGCGAGAGGTCGATGCCGAGGACGGCGGGATCCGTGCACGCCGAGGCGCCTCCGCGGACGGCGGAGAGCAGCAACAGCACGGCGAGACAGGCTGAGCGCATACCCATTTGGCAAGTCCTCCCCTTGTCGATGGCGTGGAGACCCTACCCGAAGGGCAGGCGAGATGTCGATCGAAACGGCCTTGTGGTTTGCGGCCGTGTCGCACCTGAGGTATGCGGCCAGCCGCTATTCGCGAGGATCGAGCAGCAAGGACCGCGTGCAGGTGGGCATGACGCCTCGGCACCAGGCGGGGACGGACTGATGTGCGGGATCTACGGTGTCGTGATGCGTCCGGGCGGGCAGCCGGATGCGACCCTGCTCGAGCGCATGGGTCAGGCGCTGATCCACCGCGGTCCCGACGGCGACGGGGTGACGATCCAGGGCCGCGCCGGACTCGGCTGCCGGCGGCTGGCGATCATCGACGTCGCGCACGGTGGGCAGCCGCTCGCGAACGAGGACGGCGCGGTCCGCGTGGTCTGCAACGGCGAGATCTACAATCACCGGGCGCTGCGCGAGCGGCTCGAGCGCGCGGGGCATCGCTTCCGCACCGGGAGCGATGCCGAGGTGATCCCCCATCTCTACGAGGACCTCGGGCTGGACTTCGTGGATGAGCTCGACGGCATGTTCGCTCTCGCGCTGTGGGATGCGCGTGCCCAGCGCCTCGTGCTCGCCCGCGACCGGATGGGGGAGAAGCCGCTGTACCATGCCATGGCGCCGTCCGGCCTGATCTTCGCGTCGGAGCCGAAGGCGATCCTGGCGAGCGGTCTGGTCGACCGCGTCGCCGACGCGGCCGCGATCGCCGGGTTCCTGCGCACGGGATACGTCGCCGCGCCTCGCAGCCCCTTCGCGGGCATCTCGTCGCTGCTGCCAGGCACGAGGCTCGTCGTCGAGGGCGAGAGCGGGCGCGTCGAGCCGTTCTGGCAGGTGGCGCCGTTCCTCGCCGCTCCGCCGCTGGCGCTCGATCTCGAGACCGCGGCGCGCGGGCTGCGCCGCGAGCTCGAACGCGCGGTCGATGCAGCGCTCGTGAGCGATGTGCCGGTGGGTGTCTTCCTCTCCGGGGGACTCGACTCGACGGCGGTGGCGGCAATCGCGCGCGATCGCGTCGGGCCCGGCCTCGACACCTTCACCCTCGGGTTCGAGGAGTCGAGCTTCGACGAGCGCGACCACGCGGCCGAGGTCGTGCGGGCACTCGGCACGCGCGCGCACGTCCTGACGATCACGCCGGAGCTCTTCCTGCATGGTCTCCGGACCCTCGCGCCGATGCTCGACGAGCCGATCGCCGATCAGTCGCTGGTCCCGACCTATCTCCTGGCTCGCCACGCGCGCGCACACGTGAAGGTCGTGCTGGTCGGGGAGGGCAGCGACGAGCTCTTCGCCGGCTATCCCACCTATCCCGGCGGCCTGCTGGCCGCGCGCTATCGCCGGCTGCCGGCGGGGCTGCGCCGGCTGCTCGGCGCCGCCACGCCGCGCCTGGGCGCACCGCACGGCAACATGACGCTGCGCTACCTGCTGCGGCGATTCCTCGAGCTCGCCGAGGCGCCGACCGCTGTGCGGCACCGGGCGTGGATGGGCGTCATGGGTGAAACACAGCTCGCGACGCTGGTGGTCCCCGGCGGCCGGCTCGCGACCAACGGCCTGGCGCAGGACGTCGAGGCTCCGGACGTCGCGCCGGCCCGCAGCGAGCTCGATGCGCTCCTCGGGCTGGATCTCACGGGCTATCTGCGCGACGAGCTCCTCACCAATCTCGACCGCGCCACGATGGCTGCGTCGCTGGAAGGGCGGGCGCCGTTTCTCAACCATCACCTGGTCGAGTTCGCCTGCCGGTTGCCCGCCGATCTCAAGCTGCGCGGGGCGATCGGCAAGCGCGTGCTCCGGCGGGCCGTCGCGGAGCTGGTGCCGGCGAACACGCGCCGCCGCGTGAAGCGCGGCCTGGCGGTGCCGCTCGCCGCCTGGCTGGGCGGCCCGCTGCTCCCGTTCGTGCGCGACACGCTGGCGCGTCTCGACCCCACGGTGTTCCGGCGCGAGGCGGTGCGGGCGCTCATCGACGAGCACGTCGAGCGTCGGCGTGACAACCGGCGCGAGTTGTGGGCCCTCCTGGTGCTCCAGCTGTGGGTGGACTGCAACGCAGCGAGGTGGCACGGCGTCGCCGCCCGCGTATCGCCGACCCATGCAGTCGACCTCTCGGTCGTACGGTGACGTCGCCGTGACGGCGGCGCGTCCGTCGATGCAGCGCGCGATGCGTCCCGTTGCGCGCGACGACTGGTCGAGTCTCGCACTCCTCACGTGCGTCGGGATCGGCCTCTTCGCGATCGTGCTGACCGGCGCGGAGAACCTGCTCGACAACGAGTACCGGCTGGGTGCCTGCGTCCTCGACGTGCTGCAGCACGGCAACTGGCTCTGTCCGCACGACGTGCTCGGCAACACGGACAAGCCGCCCATGCTGACCTGGCTCGCCGCTCTCGCGAGCTGGCCGATCGGCCGCGTGACGACGTTCACCCTCTACCTGCCGACGGCGCTGGCCACGCTGGGCACCTCCTGGCTGATCGCGCTCGCCGGCGGACGTCTCTTCGGCCGCCGCGCCGGCCTGTTCGGAGGGCTCGCCTTTCTCCTCTCGCAGTTCGCGGCCAGGCAGATGGCAACCGCGCGCTGGGACGGCCTCTTCGCGCTGACGGTGACGGTCGCGGCGCTGGCGGCGTTCCGCGCGTGGACGCTCGGCCGCGGCTGGACGGTCTTCTGGCTGGCCGCGGCGATCGCCACGCTGACCAAGGGACCTCTCGGGGTCGTGTTCGCGGGGTTCGGGCTGATGGCCGCCGTCTGGGAGCGCGTGGACGGGCGCCGCAAGCCGTTCGAGGGAGCGCACCTGGTCGGCATCGTCCTCTTTCTCCTCCTGACGGTGGGGTGGTTCCTGCTCGCCTACCGGCGGGTCGGACCTCACCTCGTCCACAACATGTTCCTCGACGAATTCGTGGGGCACATGGTCGAGCATCGCCTCGCCTACAAGGCCGTGAAGCCGCTCGGCGATTTCACCTGGAACTTCGCCCCGTGGAGCCCGTTCGCCGTGCTCGGGCTCGGTCGGGTCGTCATGCGACCCGCGTTCGACGACGACGTGCGCCGGTTCGAGCGCTTCCTCTCCTGCTGGATGGTGCTCGGGCTTGTGCTCTTCTGCCTGTCACCGCACAACCAGGCCCGGCTCCTGGTGCCGATGATCGTGCCGGCGGCCATCCTCGCCGGCCGCGAGCTCGATCGTCTCGCGCAGGCGCTGTCGCCTCGGGCCGTCGTTCCGGTGGTGGTGGCCGCGACCCTCGTCATGCTCGGATTCTTCGTGTGGGAGTTCCACCGTCGCGAGCTCGGGCGCCCCGCGGTCCACGAGACGCGCGCCATCCGTGAGCTCGCCCGGACGGTCGAGGCTGCGGACGGCGGCGCCCTGCCGCTGACCTATGTCGCCGACAGCCCGTTCGCCATGCAGCTGGTGCTGAACACGATGCGTCCGATGGTCTCGGTGGAGGAAGCCGCCGCGTTGCTGCGGGGCGATGCCGCCGCCTTCGTGGTGACGGCGCATCTCCCGAAGCTGCTTCGCGCCCTCGGGCCGGAGGCGCCCTCCGTGCACGTGCTGGCGCGCGCGATCGAGCGTGACTCGGTATATCTCGTGCTGGTGAGCAACCGGCCCGCACTGACGGCCTACCCGCGCATGGCGACGCGCGTCGGGGGGCTGGTGGTGACCCTCTCGGGCGTCGGGCTGGGGCCGACCTGGGACGACGTGCTCGACCTCCGGCGCGGACGCGACGGGGGGGAGGCGGTGATCGAGAATCGCTCGAGCGAGCCGCGGGACGTGCAGGTCCGGGTCGACGGCCGTCCACGCGAGTCGCGCCGGCTCGCTCCCGGCGAGTCGTGGCGCCTCGACGTATCGTGACGTCGCCCTCGCCCGACGTGAGCTTCGTCGTCCCGTGCCACGACGAGGCCGGCAACCTGCGTGCCCTGGTCGCCGGCATCCACGCCGCCGTCGACCCGCTCGGCCTCTCGTACGAGATCGTGATCACCGACGATGCCAGCGGCGATGGCTCGTGGGGGGTGCTGCGCGCGCTGGCGGCGGAGGATGCGCGCCTGCGGGCGCAACGCTTCGCGCGCAACTGCGGCGAGTCGGCCGCGAGCTGGGCCGGGATGCAGGCGGCGCGTGGCCGCGTGATCGTCACCCTCGACGCCGATCTGCAGAACGATCCCGTCGAGATCCCGCGCTTCCTCGCCGCGCTCGACGCGGCCGACTGCGTCTGCGGGACGCGGGTGGAGGCGCGGCGGAGCGGCGACGACTGGCTCCGCGTGCTGTCGTCGCGCATCGCCAACCGCGTGCGCATCGCGCTCGGCGGCGGCGACATCACCGATGCCGGCTGCACCTACCGCGCGTTCCGGCGGGAATGCCTCGCGAACATCCGGTTCTTCAAGGGCATCCATCGCTTCCTGCCGACGCTCATCGCCATGGAAGGGTTCCGGGTGAGCGAGATCCCGGTGAGCAACCGGCCCCGCGTGTCGGGCCGGAGCCACTACGGCGTGCGCAACCGTATCTTCGTCGCGCTGGCGGATCTCCTGGCGATCCGCTGGATGAAGAGTCGCGCCGTGCGCTACGAGGTGAGCGAGCGCACGGACTGACGATTCTCCTCACGGGCCGCCGTGGCGTACCTTCTTCTGGAGAACGATGGTGAGCGAGCCGTCGGGAGCGAAGTCGGCCTCGGCGTCGTCCTCGACCGCCTCCTCGGACAGCCGGAGCGAACGCGAGCGCAGGCGCTTGCCGTGCACGGTGCGCGCGAGGACGACGACCTTCCGCCCGGCCAGCTGGACCTCCACCGAGCCCGGCGGGACGTTCTCGGGCAGGAGGATGCGCAGGCGAACCGTCGCGGCGGTCTCCGTGACCTGGACGGGCAGCGCCGGCGACGGCTCCGACTCTCGCTCGTCCGCATGCGCCACCAGGACGACGCCGGCGACCAGCGCGGCGACCAGCGATCCCGCCCGCGGGTGGCGCGACGGCGAGCGCACGGACGCCCGCCCGACGCGGGCCGCGTCACGTGCCTCGATCATCGTCTCCACCTCCTTCGCGGACGGCGAACGCCTCACTCGTAGCCCAGGCGTCCGCCGCGTCAAGGGGTGGGACGGATCAGCAGGCGCGCATCAGCCAGAAGCTCATCACGTCGTTGTCCGGATTCGCGTCGGAGACAGGCCGGCTGTACTGCGGATCCGCGAACGGTGTGACCGTGATCTCCATGCGGAAGGCCCGGTTGCGCGGCAGGTTGCCTGGCTGGAACAGGACGTCCGCGTCGGGGCTCACCGAGCTGATCGCCGTCAGATCCGCCATGATCGTGCCGCCGGCTTGCAGGGGAGCGAGGTTGGCTACGACCTGGTCGATCGTCGTGCCCTTCGAGGTGGTCGTGATCGGCGTCCCGTTGCTGGCGAACAGACGCACCGTGACCTGCGGGTAGACCGTCGCGCCGCCGGACGCCGACGTGATCAGCACCTGCGTGTCGAAGTTCTGGAAGGCGCAAGGGAGCACCTGCGGCGTGGCCGCGGTGTTGAAGGGTGACGCGTCCGTCGTGGTGGGGAACACCTGATACTGGGGCGCCAGCACGTTCTGCACCTCGTACTGGGTGAGGAACCGCGAGGCGTCCAGGCCGACGTCCGTCTGCGGCGCGGGGACGGTCGTGATCGTCGTCGTCGTGCTCGGCCTCGTCGTCGTGGTCGCGGTGGTCGTGGTCACCGTCGAGCCGGCCGTCAGGACGGCGTCGCAGAGACCCAGCGCGCTCTGGGTCGCCGTGTTGCACCCGGTCGGGCCGCCCTGCGCGGCGGTCTGGAGGTTCCCGACGCACGTGCCGCGCTTGCCACCGCTCGGGAAGCTCGTGTTGCACGCCCCGGCGCGGCCGCCGCAGTCGGCGTCGGAGTCGCAGCTCGCCCACGCGCTGCCGGCGCACCATCCGAGGCTGCCCTGGACGCCCACGGCCCGGACCCGGCAGAGCTGCTGCTGCGTCAGCACCGCATCGGTCCACCAGACCTCGTCCTCGTTCCCGATCACGCCGGTTCCCGTGCCGGGGCCCACGACGTGCGAGAGCTGGAAGGGATACGTGCCCGTGTTCGGGGTGAAGTCCACCGTCACCGGCTTCGCGAACGCCGCCCCGTCGACGGCGTAGTTCAGCTGCGTGCCGGTGTACTGCGTGGCGGAGAAGTGCCACGAGCCGTCCGGCTCGAAGACGTTGTTGGCGAGGGCCCCGCACGTGTCCACGCTGTCGGTGTCGAGGCACGCATAGGTCTGACCGTTGGCGGCGACGTAGGTGACGAAGAAGCCGAACCGCGCGCCGGACTCGTTGCGGTTGAAGACCATCATCGGGTACGGCGCGCTGCTCGACGTGCTGCGCGCCCAGAGCGTGAGGGTCCACTGCGCCGGTCCGTCCTGGCGCAGGCAGTCCGCGGAGGAGGCGAGGGTGGTGTTGCCGTCGAACGAGAACGAGGCGGAGCCCTGGCGGTGGTTCGCACCGTCGAAGGTCATGGTCCCGTTGTAGAGGCCCAGGTCCGCCTGGCTGGTGGGGTTGCAGTAGCGCGTCGACGTCGAGACGTTCTTCGTGCTGTTACCCTCGAAGGTCCACAGCGCCACCGTGCTGGGATCGTTGCCCCAGTCGACGGGCGGCGCACCGGCTCCGGTCTGCGGCGTGCTGGTGGTGGTCGTGCTCCGGACGGTCGTCGACGTGGTGGTGGTCGGTCGGATCGAGGTCGACGTGGTCGGGACGATGGTGGCCGGGGCCGTCGTCGTCGAGCTCGTCACGGGCGTGATGGTCGTCGAGGTGACCGTCGCGGAGCCGGCCTCGAAGGCGCCGATCGACGGTGGATTCGACCGCACGGCTCCGCTGATGTCGAAGGCAGGCGCGAAGGTGGCGTTGCCCGCCCTGGCAGCGGGCGAGTTGCCGGCGATGCGCAGGAAGCTCGGACTGGTCGGGCTGGTGCTGAGGAAGAGCGGATCCGCGCCGAGGGTGTTCAGGCCGCGCGTGAGACCCTTGCTCGTCCCGTAGGCCTGGTAGTCCGTGAGCTGTCCCTTGGCGCCGCTGCCGAAGAAGAACGTGGGCGGGTTGGCGACCGTGCCGTAGACGGTGTTGCTGTTCCAGAAGACGAGGTTGTTGCCCTCGGCGTTCGTCGCGGGAAGCGACGGCTCTCCCCACGTCCAGAGACCGCCGCCATCGTAGTACTGGATGCCTGTCGGGTTGCAGCCGAGCGAGACGGAGCCACCACCGCAGTCGTTCGTGTCGTCGCGCATGTAGTGCGAGCAGGCACGCCCACCCGTCCCGTGCTCCAGGCCGTTGCCGTCGCAGGCGGCCTGCACGGTGGGGACGAAGAGGTTGTTCCAGACGTTCGAGTAGTTGCCGGCATACCAGAGCTCGGCGTACGTCCCGTTCTTCTTCGCGTTGTGGAAGCAGGTGTTGTTCGCGATCACGCCGTGGGCGTCGCTCAGGAAGAGCGAGATGCAGTCGCCCTCGTTGCCGTAGATGACGTTGTTGCGGATGTCGACGCTGGAGCCCGAGCCGCCGCGGTCGACGATGATGCCGCGGCCCTCCGTCGAGGCGGTGCAGTCGCACTCGTTCGCCGTGCACCCGGAGAGTCCGCCCCCGATGTTCTGACAGGTGAGCCCGGTCGCGCACTGGTCGTTGTCCTGGCACGGACAGGCATAGCCCTGACTCGCGGTGCCGGAGTTGTGGAACGGGTCACTGTAGCAGATCGGTCCGCAATGGCCGACGGGGCAGTCGGATTCGCCCTGACACGGCTTGCCGGCGTTGTCGCCGTCGAGGCAGGTGAACGTCGGATGCGATCCGCCGTCCTGGCACGCCTGCGCCATGCAGAACGGCGGCGGTGTGTCGGCGTTGTCGTGGATCACGTTGTTCCACATGTACGTGGTGCGGTTGCGCTTGGTGTCCTGCGCCTCCCAGTGGTTCAGCGCCGTGGTGTAGCCGTGGCTGTGGTTGCCGTACACGGCGTTGTGCAGCCAGCGATTCCCCGCACCGCCGCGCGACCAGATGAGGCCGCCGCCCGCGTTGTGCGTGAAGGTCGAGTTCTGCAACGTGATCGAGACGGTCACGGGACAGCCGTGGTCGGAGCCGACCTGGAACGGCTTGTGGGTGCAGTAGGCGGTGTGATTCGTGTGCGTCGGGTCGTCGTCGTAGTACGTCCAGTTGCTGAACGTGAACCCGTCGACGATCCAGTACCAGGGCGAGGCTGCGCACGCGACGCCACCCGCGCAGTCGGAAACCGAGGAGCACGGCTTGCCTTCCTGCGACCCGCCGTAGCACTCGGTGCGGTCGTTCCCGATGCCCGAGCCGCACGTCGAGATGTTGAAGTCGATGCCGGCGTAGTGACCCGGCGCGCCGCCCCAGCAGCTCGTGCCGCCGGTGCTCGGCGGCGTGGTGCCGCCCGGATCGATGGCCGCGCGCGACCCGTCGGACTCGGGATACGCGACCAGCTGCACCGGGTTGTACGCGCAGGTCGACCCGGGACAACCGGCATCCGACGTGCACCCCCATCCCGCGTTGCTGCCACCCGCGCAGCGCGCGGTTCCCTTCACGAACGGCGCGAGCGTCGCGTAGGCCCACTTGCCGTTCTCGCCGTCGAGCTCGTTGTAGACGTCCGAGCCGTTTGCGCCGGCGCGGACGTAGATCCGATCGCCGGGCTGGACGCTCCGGGTTCCGGCGGCGTAGTGCAGCGTGCAGCACGGGGCGTTCTGGTTCGTGCACGTGCCCGTGTCGGCGCACGCGACCGAGCCGCAGACCCCGGCGGTGCCGCGTCCGCAGCGATCGACCCACCGCGTTCTGAGCGGGGCCGGAAGCGGATCCGAGAGACCGGTGGGTGGCCCGACGGGGACCGTGGCCGCGAGGCTCTCCCCGGACACGACGAGACTCGGAAGGATGAGAAGTAGAAAGATGCCGAGAGAGCGGGCACGAGCGCCGGAGTGGAGGACGGAGGCCACGGTCTTTCGCATGCTGGCCGCTCATGGCCTCGAGGTTGTGCTGCGTGGAAACGTGAGAAACGGAGTGGCCGCGACTCGTCGTGTCATTTGACACCACCTTTCGGGCCGCGGTTCTTGCCTGCTGCGTTAGCAAACCGCAAGTCGGACGAAGGTCTGAGTTCATCCGGACAACAGTCGGAGACAGATGGATCGCCGTGGCGCGCGCTGGCTGGTCGGGGTCGCGCCTGCTCCGGCTAACCTCGACCGGCCGTCCGGTCAGTCGAGACGGACGGGCATGTGCTTGATGCCGGCGATGTGATTGGCGCGCATGCGCGCGATCGGTCCCGCGGACGCAATTCGAGGATGACGCGACAGCAGCTCCTCGAAGAGCACGCGCGCCTCGAGCTGCGCGAGACTCGCCCCCAGACAGAAGTGCGAGCCGAAGCCGAAGGCGAGGTGGTCGTTCGGCGTGCGCGTCACGTCGAACACGTCGGGCCGATCGAACACGGTCTCGTCGCGATTCGCCGACACGTACCACATCACGACCTTGTCGCCCCGACGGATCTGCCTGCCGCCGAGCTCGACGTCGCGCTCGGCGGTACGCCGGAAGTACATCACCGGCGTCACCCAGCGCAGCATCTCCTCGATCGCCGTCGGCACGAGGGCGAGGTCGGCCCGCAAGCGCGCGAGCTCGTCGGGATGGTCGAAGAGCGCATGCAGGCCCCCGGCGATCAGGTTGCGCGTGGTCTCGTTCCCGGCCACCGACAGCACGAGCACGAACGCGTTGAACGCGCCGTCGCTCAGCCGCTCGCCGTCCACCTCGGCCGCGAGGAGTCGGCTGATCATGTCGGCGCGCGGGTCGCGGCGCCGCTCCTCGGCGAGCGCCTGCGCGTACATCGCGACCTCCATCGCGGCGATCTGGCCGTCTTCCTGGGCGCCGGCGTACTCCGGATCGTCCATGCCGACGAGCGCATTGCTCCAGGTGACGACCTTGCCGCGATCGGCGTGTGGAATGCCGAGCAGCTCGCAGATCGCGACCACCGGCAGCTCGGCCGCCACGTCGGTCACGAAGTCGCAGGTCGCGCGCCCGCGGAGGGCGTCGAGGATCTCGCGGGTGACGGTCCGCAGCCGCGGCTCGAGGTCCCGGATCACCTTGGGCACGAACGCCGAGCTCACGATCTTGCGGTGCGCGGCATGCCGGGCGGGCTCCATCGCGGTGATGGTCTCGCGCTGCGCCGCCAGCAGGTCGTCGGGAAAGTCGCGCAGCATGATCCCGCCGCGCCACGAGGAGAAGGTGCGCTGGTCGAGCGAGACGGTGCGCACGTCCTGCCACCGCGTCACGCACCAGAAGCCGCTCTCCCCGGCCTCGGGATGCCAGGCGACCGGAGCCTCGGCACGGAGGCGGCGGAAGGTCTCGTGCGGCGGCCCGTCGAGGAACGCGTCGGGATCGGCGAGATCGGCGCAGCCGGGGGGAACCCAGGCGTCTGCGGCGGCGGCGTCATCGTGCGCGGGCTGTCTAGCCGCCCCGTGGCGGTGCTGGCAACCGATCGGGCGGATTCACTGGTTGCAGATGAAGTCCGCCGGACATCCCCCGCTGCACGTGCTGCCGCTCGCCCCCTGCGGCCACCATGCGTCGACGCAGCACTCGAGCCGCGTCATGGTGCTGGAGTACGGGGTGCCCGGCCGCGACAGGTCGCGCGCGATCGTCCCGTCGCCCCCGACGCCGTCGTGCAACCCGTGCTCGTCGGGATCGAGGAAGAGGTCGGTCAGCTCGAGCGTCGGGTTCGAGATGTACAGCTTGAGCTGCCGCGCTTCGCAGACCCGCCTGCAGGGTGCGGGGACCGGGCCCGGACCGCCCGGGCAGACCGGGCAGTCGGCGGCGGTGTCGCATCGAACGCTCGGCTGGTTCCCGCACCACCTGGTCTCGGGCTCGACGCACGCGGAGTGGCCGGCGGGGAAGAGCGCCGCGCACGTGGCGTCGTCGACACACGACGGCCCGCCGCGACAGTGTCCGCCGAGACAGATCGCGCCCGCACTGCACTGCGACGAGCTGGAGCACGCGGTCTGCGCGCCCGACAGGCAGTGTCCGCCGAGGCAGGTGCCGCCCGGGCCGCACTCGCCGTCCGTGGCGCAGGATGCCGCGTCGAGGTCGGTGCAGCGCCCGACGCTTCCCGGTCGCGTGAGCAGATAGCGCTGCGTCGTCGGGGCGGTGGGCCGCTGGGTGTGGTGTCCGCAGAGCGAGTGACGCAGCGGGGCGACCGGATCGGCTCCGGCGCTGGCAGGGAACACGTAGGGCCGCAGGTCCTTCCCGTCGCACGAGGTGCCGTCGGCGCTCACCGGGCAGGCCTGTGCACCGCTCGAGCCGAGGGCGTAGCCGAGCGCCGTCGGTAGCACGTCGGTCGAGTGAACGAGCTCGGCGCTCTGGTTGGACGGGGGCGGCGTCTGCTTCGTGCCGTCCCAGTCCGGAACGGTGGCGAGCGTGCGTGGGTCGAAGACGAGCATGCGCGTGCGGTATCCGTTCTCGGTGAACGCGTGCTTCGAGTTCGGCAGGAACCAGCCGTTGTCGGACATGTAGATGATCACGGTGTTGCGAGGGAGATCCGGCGCCACGCTGGATGCCCAGGTTCCCTGGCACTGCGCCGGGTTGGACACGTCGTAGCGCCCCTGCCCGTCGCTGCCGATGCAGTGGGGCGCGCCGGCCCGCGCGAGATACTCGCGCACCTCTCGCACCGCGTCGTCCACCCACCAGATGTTCGCGTAGTACTGGTACTGGTTGCCGAAGTTCGACTCCGTGAACGCCTGCACCGCGGCCGGGCACGCGCCGCCGTTGCAGTAGCGCCCGAGGTTCATCAGCCCGCCGAGGGCGGGAATGGACTGCGAGCCGAAGAGATAGTTCTGGATGGCGGCGGGCGCGCTCAGCGGCTGGTGCGGGACGCGCGGCGCCACCCACGCGAAGAAGTGCTGCATGGTGTACGCGGCCGGGTTGGTGCCGGGCAGGCGCAGGAGGAGGCTCTCCAGGAACACGAAGAGGTCTTCCATGTTCACGATCGTCGCCGGGCTGTACGACGTGGAGACCTCCGAGCCGCAGCGCGCCGGGCTGCCGGGCGCACCGGAGACGCAGGTTGTCCTGCCGAGCTTGCGTCCGCGGGCGAGTGCGTCGAATCCGGCATCACCGGTCGACGCCGTGAACTTGCCGCCCAGGAACGTGCAGTAGCCGCCGACCCGGTTGCCCGCGACATACGGGTCGACCGGGGCGGCGGGATCATTGCCGAGCGCGCGCAAGACCTTCGGGATGGTGGCGAACTCCTCGCCGATCTTGCCGCGACCGGTGAAGCTGCGCTGGTAGCGGCCGGTGATGATCGATGCGAGCGAGGGAAAGCACCACGACGCGGTGTTGTGCGCGATGGGAAACTCGGTGCCGTACCCGGCGAGCAGGTCGAGGTTCGGGGTCGACGGTGGAGGGATCGGGGTGCCGCTCTGCACGCTGCGGCATTCGCCGGCCGTGCCGTAGTCGCAGGATCCTTGATCGTCGGAGATGAGCAGGACGACGTTCGGACGCGGCGCGATCGGCGCCGGCGCGCAGGCCCTTCCATCGCCCGGGCAGATCCCGCTGGCGGGACACGCAACGCCCGCGGAGCAGACGCCCTCGACGGTCGGGCAGCACGGCAGGTTTCCGGGGCGGTGGGCGGGCGAGTAGAAGACCGCGGGCGGCTCGCACTTGCCCAGCCGCTTCGACCACTGGAGCTTCTTCGCGCGTGCCGGGGCGGGGGCGATGAGTGCCGTGACGACGAGCAGGAGGATGATCGAGGTACGAGACGAGATGCCGGCGCGCATACGATTCAGGTACTCACGCCGCGCTGTTCGCGTCAACGGTTTTCCTCGCGGAAACGCACGCGGAGCGCCCACTTTCGCGCCGCGCGCGATGGCGATCGCGCGAACATGCACGACGCGTACGCCTTGCGGGTTGGGCAGCGACGCGCGTGCAGGCATGGTCGTAGTACCACGTCGCACGTGCGTGGTCGGTCCGGCTGTGCGCGGCCCCGCTTGACGCACCCCATCTCGCAGGCGAGTAGCGAGCGCACGTCGCGACAGCGGCACACCGAGGAGGCGTGATGCATCCAGGCTGGCTCTCGCCCGTCCGTCTGCTGGCGGCCATTGCTGCGATCCTCCCCATGACGGGGGGCGCCGGCGCCGAGTCCCCTGTCCCGCCGGGCGATCGACTCGCCGCGCTCGAGGCCTATGCGAAGACGGCGCAGGCGCAGTGGGGCATTCCAGGCATGGCGATCGCGATCGTGAAGGACGACCAGGTGCTCTACGCGAAGGGCTTCGGCGTGAAGCGCGTGGGCGGCACCGCTGCGGTGGGACCGGACACGGTCTTCGAGATCGGCTCGACGTCGAAGGCCTTCACCGCTGCGGTGGTGGCCACGCAGGTCGACGACGGGAAGGTCCGCTGGAGCGATCGCGTCGTCGATCACGTGCCGGGCTTCGAGGTGCGCGATCCGTGGGTGACGCGCGAGTTCCAGGTCGCGGACCTGATGGCGCAGCACAGCGGCATGCCGGCGTACGCTGGCGACGGGATGGCCTTCCTCGGCTTCCCCGCCGACTACATCGTCTCGAAGATGAGGCACATCGAGCCCGTGACGAGCTTCCGCAGCGAGTTCGCTTACGTGAACAACCTCTTTCTCGTGGCGGGCGATCTCGCACGCGCGAGCAGCGGAGAGACGTGGGCGGCGAACGTCCAGCACCGCGTCTTCGACCCGCTCGGGATGACGTCGAGCTCCTCGGGGCAGGAGGGCTTCGCGGCCGCCTCCGATGCGGCGGCGCCGCACAAGCTCGTCGGCGGTGCGGTGACCGCCTTCGCCGCCGACGCCCCGCAGCTCGCCTGGGCGTACACCTACGGGCCTGCCGGCGGCATCAACTCGTCGGTCCGCGACATGGCGCAGTGGCTGCGCATGCTGCTCGGCCACGGGACCTTCGAGGGCAAGCAGATCGTGAGCGCCGACAACCTGGAGGTGGTGATGTCGCCGCACACCGTCATCCATTTCTCCAGATCCGGCCCGCTGGCCGGCACGCCGCTCGGCCTGGCGCAGAACTTCTACTGCGCCGGCTGGCTCTCGACGGACGCCAGGCCGCACCGCATCGTGTGGCACAACGGCGACAACAACTTCATGCACGCCGCGATCGGGGTGATCCCGGACGATCACGCCGGCATCGTCGTCCTCACCAACCTGGGCGGCACGTCGCTGGCCGAGGCCCTGATGTGGAGATTCTACGACCTGGAGGCCGGCAACCCCGAGCGCGACTGGAGCGCGGACTTCCACCAGGCATGGGTCGATCAGCAGAAGGCCGCGCAGGCGCCCTTCACCCAGCCGGTCGCCGACGCGTCGCCGCCGCAACCCCTCGACCGCTACGCGGGGACGTTCAGCAATCCGGTCTACGGCGAGCTGCGCGTCGAGACCGACGGGACGCAGCTCCGGCTGGTCGCGGGGCCGAAGCAGTTGAAGATGCTCCTGGTGCCGCGGAGTCGCGACACGTTCATCGCGTCGATGCCGGAGGTGGACGCGTTTCTCGGCGAATCCGGCTTCGCCACCTTCGCCTTCGCGGGCGACGGGAAGATCGCGAGCGTCGCGCTGAGCCAGTTCGCCGACGTCGACGGCGGTCGCTTCACCGTGAAGCCGTCCAGCTAGGACTCGGGCGCGACGTCGACGCGCTCGTGCGCGATTGCCCACCGCGTGGTGGTCACGCGACGCGCCAGCGCGTCGTCGTGCGTCACCAGCAGCAGCGCGCCCGGGTACGCCGCCAGCGTCTCCTCGAGTCGCTCGATGGACGGGAGATCGAGGTGGTTGGTGGGCTCGTCGAGCACCACGACCCACGCCTCGGCGGCGAGGCCGAGCGCGAGCCGGAGCTTGCGTGCCTCGCCCGGCGAGGGGCGTCTCGATGCCAGCAGGCGGCCCGGGTCGACACCGAGGCCGGCGAGGATCGTGAGTACCCGGCTTCGCTCCGCCGGTCCGAGGCGACCCGCGTCGGTCACGCAAGCCGCCACGTCCTCGCGGTCGAGCTCCTGGGGCAGATAGAGGATGCGCTGCCGTGGCACGGTCGCGGCAGCGAGGAGCGCGCGTACCACCGTGCTCTTCCCGGCGCCGTTCGGTCCGAAGAGTCGTACGCGGTCGTCCCGTGCGAGGACGAGGTGGACGTCGCGCAGCAGCGTGCGCGGCCCGGCCGTCACCTCGCGGGTGTCGAGACGCAGCAGGACCGGGGCCGCGGCACGCGCGCCGTCGACGGCGAGCGTCCGGCCGCGGCGGCGTTCGACGTGGAACCGTGCGGCCTCGTCGCGCACGCGGTCGAGCGCGTGATCGACCAGCCGGACCTGCCGCGCCCAGGCCGTCTCGGCGGACCGTCGTCGGGTCGCCTTGAACGCGCCGCGCGCGGCGCTGTCCCGCGGACCCTTCATCCGCTTGCTGGTGCGCATGCGCGCCGCGGCCTGCGCGCGCCGCTCGCTCGCGGCTGCGAGACGCCGCTCGAGGCGGTGCGCCGTGGCCCGCACCGCCTGAAACGCGTCCCGCTCGCGGCGCTCCTCGGCCTCCCAGAGCGCGCGCGCCGCGTCGTAGCCGCCCGGCCACGCGCGGAGCACGCCGTGCTCCAGTCGCAGCGTGACGCCGGTGAGCGCGTTCAGCAGGCCGCGATCGTGCGAGACGACGATGCCGATCCCGCGAAACCGCACCAGGGCGTCGAGGAGCAGCGCGCGGGCGTCGCCGTCGAGATGATTCGTCGGCTCGTCGAGGAGCAGGATGCCCGGATCGGCAGCCAGCGCCGCTCCCACCTGCCATCGCTTGCGCTCGCCCGGCGAGAGCGACGACCAGCGATCGAGCAGCGCGGGCAGCAGTCCCAGCTCCCCGCGCAGCCGTGATGCGATGCCGCCGTGGTCGGCGGCGAACGCGACGACGTCGGGCTCGAGGTCGTCGATCGTCTGCGGACACGACCGGAGACGCAAGCCGGGCGGCAGCACGCGCACCCGCCCGCGCTCGGGCGCGAGATCGCCCGCGAGCAGGCGCAGCACGGTCGTCTTGCCGGCTCCGTTCGGGCCGGTGAGCCCGTGCCACCCGGGCTCGAAGGTGTGGGTGGCCGCGTCGAGAATCGGCACGGCGTCCGCATACGCGAACGACACGTCCGCGAGAGAGAGCAGCATGAACGAGCACTCCAGTGCCGCGTGGTGCGGCGGTGCGCTCCCGCCAGTCGCGGGAGCGGTCCGGGACGGGTCCCGGGGTGTGGATGTGCTGCTACTTCCTCATGCTGCCCCGGTCGGGGCATCGTTTCGATACTCGGCCTGACCCGGCGGGTCAATGCCGCGCCGCCACCGGATCCGTCAGCCGCGGGTCGGGTTCTTCAGGACGGCGAGATACTCGCGGTACGCGGAGCGCGCAGCGATGAAGTCGGCGTGGGACAGCGCGAGCTCGCTGGCGATCTCGCGCACGGCGTCGTCCTCGGCGATCGACACGTCCGCGTCCGCCGCGGCGACCGCCATGCAGCAGTCGAGCAGCGCCAACCGCTGCTCGCGCGTGGCGCTCGATGCGAACTCGCGCGTGACGAGGTAGTCCTCCGTGCCGCCGGCGAGCGCGTGCTGGCTCGTGGCGATCTGCACCACGAGCGCCGCCTGCTCGGCCGACAGGCCGCCGCGCTCGACCACGATGCGTTCCATGGTCCGCGTCTCCTCCGGGCTGACGCCGCGCTCCGCCCCGGCGACCCGTCCGAGCACGTAGGCGAAGCATGCCACGTGCCGCGCGACGCCCGGATCCATGCGCTCGAGCGCGGCGACGATGCGGCGGACGCTCTCGGGCTCGTTCCCGGCGGCCGGCGTGCCGTGGCCGAGCCCGAGGAAGTGGAGGAGCGACATCGCGACGACCATGCAGGCTCCCGCGGCGCCTGGCAACCGCGACGTCTAGCTGGCGCCCGATGCGCGGACGCGCTCCGTGTCGCGCGCGAGGAAGGCCGCGCCCCAGAGCCAGAGCGCCCCGGCCAGCACCATCATCGCGCAGACGACGGACAGCGCCGCGTTCCACGAGCGTCCGGCGATCGCTCCCAGGATGGGCGGCGAGATCGCGTCGCCCAGGGCGTGGATCACCAGGATGTTGAGCGCGAACGCGTTCGCCCGCACGCTCGGGTGGGTCACGTTGGCCAGGATCGTGTTGGACGGACCGGTGTTGAGGAAGAGGAAGAACACGGCGAGCGCGATCCATACCCAGAGGAGCGGCGAGGGCCCCGCGTCCGCCGTGCGCATCATCAGCACGATGAAGCCCGCGGACACGACGATACCGGCCGCGGACACGACGAAGTATGCGCCGGAGATCCACCGTCGCAGGAAATCGCCGAGCCAGCCGCCGGCCAGGGTGGAGGTGATCCCCGCGACGACCGTGATCAGTCCGAACCTCGTGTTGACGGTGGCGATATCCCCGGCGTGCACCGCGTCGTGGAGATAGGCCGGCATCCAGAACGAGAAGCCGCCGATGGCGAACGTCATCGCGGCCATCCCCAGCGTCGCGAGGACGTACGAGGGGATCGCCAGCAAGCCCGCGTAGTCCCGCAGCCGCGGACGCACCGCCGCCTGCGCCGCCGGACGGGGCGGATCCGGCATGAAGAAGCAGCAGCCCGCCAGCAGGAGACCGGGAGGAACGACGAGAAAGAACGGCGCCCGCCATCCCCAGTGCGCTGCCACGCTGCCGCCGAGCGCGTATCCCAGGGCGCTCCCGACCGGGATCGCCATGTAGAACCACGCGAGCATCGTTCCCCGCCGCTCCACCGGATAGAGGTCCGCGATGATGGTCGGCGCCGCGGGGCCGTATCCCGCCTCGCCGATCCCGACGAAGCATCGCGTGAGCACGAGCAGCGAGAACGTCTGCGCCAGACCCGACGCGCCGCTCGCCAGGGACCAGACCGCGACGGCGATGCCCACCAGCACCCAGCGCGACATGCGATCCGCCAGGATCCCGAAGATCGGCGCGGCGAGCATGTACGAGACCAGGAACGCGGTCGCCAGCGCGCCCGTCTTGGCCATGGAGGCCATCAGCTGCTCGCGTGCCGGACCGCCGGTGGCGATCGCGGCCGGGAAGAACGCCTGGCGAATGTCCGGCTCGACCGCCGCCAGCACGTAGCGATCGATGTAGTTGAGCAGGTTGAGCGCCAGGAGGAGCGCCAGCGAGAGCCGGGCGAGTCGCGACGTCGGCTCGGTGACGCGCATCATGGGCTCACGAGCGCCGGAACACGACGATAGGCCTCGCACGGTCGCAGCGTCGGGTCGGCGAGGGCCTCAGCCTCCGCCGCGAGCACCCGCTGGAGGACGTCGGGAGCCTCGCGAGCCAGCGCCGTCGACGTCGATGAAGAGCGCGAGCGGGAACAGGGCGGCGGTGAAGACCTGCGTGAACGACCTGGAAGCGCGCTCGCGCGGCCGACAGGACCTCGTTTGAGCGCACGGCGCAGAAGGGACTGCGGTACCTGCCTACCAGGTCGCGCGAGATGGCTTCCAGGCGGTCGCGGCGAAAGCGCACGGGTACGTCGTGCAGGGCAGCGTTGACGCGTGCCAGGCGTCGCGGCTCGAAGTCGAATCGCGCCTCGCCTACGTAGTCGTGGAGGGCAAACACGCCGCCCGGACGAAGTGCCCGTGTGACCTGGTCGAGCAGGTGCTCGAGGTTGACGATGTGATGCAGGCATCCGCTCGACCAGATCACGTCGTACCGCTCCTCCGGCAGGCGGACGAAGTTGAGATCGGCCTCGACGAAGCGCACCCCGGCGGGCGCCGCGGCACGCCGATGCCGGACCATGCCGGCACTCATCTCGTAGACGTCGAGGCGAGGGCTCGCGCCGGCGCCGATCCAGGCGGTCTCGAGCGGGGCGTCGTCGCAGCCGAGCATGGCGGCCGCGTCGAACGGACCGCGTCCGATCAGATCGTCCAGCCAGGAGCGGGCGGGATCGCCGGTCAAGCCGCGGTTGACGAGGGATTCGAGGGCGGGCGAAACCGCGACGAGCGAGCGCGACCACTCCCGCCCCCAGTAGCGTGCCTCGGCATCGGCTTTCCACCGATATGCCGGGTCCTCCGGGCTGACGCGCATCGTCGGGTCGCCTGGCTGGGCCCACCCGTTGGCAGCCCGCGGTCGCCAGACCGTCAGCACGTAGTCCGCCCAGCGCGGGACCCGCTGGGCGATCGCGTCGAGGCGCTCGAGCAGGGACGCCGCGCGCGCGGGGTCGAGGCGATCGAGAAGCCCACTCCAACCCGGCACCGACCACCCCAGCGAGACGCCCATCGTTTCCTCCAGGTCGCCGTATCGCCGGCCCATGCGAAGGAGCTCCTGGTAGGTGCATTCGAAGGAGTGCTCCAGTGGGACCGGGCTGTCCCAGAAGAGATGCTCGTCGGGATCGACGCGCCCGAGTCGCCGGAAGAGGCGGTAGAGCAGGCGGCTCAGCCGCACACTCAGGCTTCCGTAATTGACGGCGCCGATCACCACGCGACCGTCGGGCTTGCAGACCCGCATCATCTCCCGCACTCCCAGGTCGGGGCCGGCGAAATGGTCGATGGAAGACTCGCACAGCACGCGCTCGAAGGTGGCATCCGGGAACGGAAGCTTCTCGCCGATGCCGCGCACGAAGGTCAGACGCGCGCCGTACTCGGCCATGCGGCGGCGGGCCTCCGCGATCATCACGGGTGACGGCTCCAGCACGACGCACTCGAGCCCCCGCAGGCTCAGCTTGCAGGAGTGGACCGCCTCCGCCGCCGCCACCTCGAGCACGCGCCCGCGCGCTCCTCGAGCCGTGACCGCCACCGGCAGCTGTGCGAGGCGATCGTGGAGGAACCGGCTATCGATCGACACCGGCCACGACCCATGGAGCGCGGCGAAGTCCCAGTCGTGCTGGATGTCGAGACCGTCACTGCTCATCGCATGCGGGCCGGCGAACGTGCTGCGCCCCCCTCGACGGGCACCGCGGCGCACGCGAAGCCGATTCGTGGCACGTATCTAGGTCAGATCGGCAGGCTCCGCCAACCTGTCCGCGGACACGGCCTATGCGAAGAGGGCGTTGATCTCCGGCGTACGGCATGGCGTGCTCCGCCAGCATCTCGAACCGACCGTCGCCGAGGAACTCCGCGGCGAGCGCCGCCGCGCGTGCCCACGCAGCCTGAGCGAGTACGGAGCCGATGCTCAGCCGGCGAACACCGAGCGCCGCCAGCTCGGCAGCGGGCGGCAGCCCGGGCCACGCGAGGACGTTGAGCGGCAGTCCCGCCGCCGACGCGATCTCCCGGATCGCGTCGGCGGCCACGAGCTTCGGCACGAAGATCCCGTCCGCACCGGCATCGCGGTAGCGTGCCGCCCGGACGAGCGTCTCGGCCGCGCGAGCGCCTTCCGGCACGAGGCCGCGCAGATAGACATCGGTGCGCGCGTTCACGAACAGGTCGACACCGCGACGAGCAGCCGCCTGCTTGGCGTGCGCGATCTTGGCCGCCAGGAGGTCCGGCGAGCCGGCGCCGTCCTCGATGTTGATGCCGACGGCTCCGGCGTCGACGAGCGCGGCGACGGCGTCGCCCACGGCGACCGGGTCGTTCGAGTAGCCGCTCTCCATGTCGACCGTGAGGGGCACCTGGATGACGCGCGCGATCGCGCCGACCGTGGCAATCAGCCGATCGACGGGCAGGGCGTCGCCGTCGGGATAGCCGTGCGCCCACGCCACCCCGGCGCTCGTGGTGGCGACCGCGGGGGCGCCTAGGCTCTCGAGCAGCCTGGCACTGCCGGCGTCCCAGCAGTTGACGAGAAGCAGCGGGTTCGGTCCGTGATGAAGCTGGCGGAAGCTACCGGCGGTGTCAGACATGCGCATCCTCTCCTGCGGCCCAGAGATGCTGCGCGGCGTACGCGCGCCAGGGCCGCCAGCGCTCGGCGCGGCGCAGGAGCGCGGCCGGGCTGGGTCTCGTGCCGTTGCGGCCCGCTGCGGCGCGCAGCAGATCGTCGCTCGCCGGGAACGCATCCGGCTCGCGCGTCACCCGGAGCGCGACGTAGTGCGCCGTCCACTCATCGATCCCGCGAATGGCGCGAAGCCTCGCCACCGTCTTCTCGACCGTCCCGCGCGGCTCGAAGAGGGACGGATCGGCGAGCGCCGCTCGCGCGAGGCCCACGAGCGCGGCACGGTGCGCGGCCGGGATCCCGAGCACCGCGTGATCCACGCCCGCCACCTGCGTCGCGTCGGGAAACGCGTGCGTCAGCGCCGCGGTGCCGCCCTGCGCGGCGGGGACCCGGGTGCCGCACGCGCGCGCCACTCGCGCCCCGAGCACGCGGTCCAGAAGCGCGCGCGCGGCGAGCTCGAAGCCATCCCAGCCCCCGGGCGCGCGCAAGCCGGGCCGCTCGGCGACCAGCGGCGCGAGCAGCGGATCTCTCGCGAGATGTCCGTCGATGGTCGCGACGTCCGCGCCGAGGTCGAAGACACGACGGATGCGCGCGACGATCCGCGGCAGCGCACGCACGCTCGGGAATCGGATCGTCGCCGCCAGGCTCCGCGCGTGTGGGAGGTGAACGATCTCGACCGTTCCCGTCTGACCGTCCTGGCGTACGGTGCGTGCGTAGGTCTCCGCGTCGACCTGCTCGATCCCGTCGATCGCGCACGCGCGCAGGTGGGACAGGATGGCCGGCCAGTCGTACGGTGGTCGATACCGCAGCCGGACCGTGACGCCGGTCGCGCCGACCGAGCCCTCCGGGAGTGCGGTGACGACTTTCCGGCGGAGCGCGCTCGGCGGGCGGTGGAAGAGGTGCTGGAACGTCTCGTTGAAGCGCCGCACGCTGCCGAACCCCGATGCCAGGGCGATCTCGGTCATCGGCAGGCGGGTGTCATGGATCAGCTGCTTCGCGAACAGGACGCGTCGAGTCTGGGCCACCGCCACCGGCGAGGCTCCGAGGTGCTGCATGAACAGGCGTCGGAGATGGCGCGCGCCGACGCCGAGTCGCTCGGCGAGCGCATCGACGCTGGCCTCCTCGCCGTCGAGGGCGCCGTCGGCGATCAGCGCGAGGCCGCGCGACACCGTGTTCGACGTGCCGTGCCAGGAGCCGAGGTCCGGTGCGGTCTCGGGTCTGCAGCGGAGGCAGGGGCGGAAGCCCGCCGCCTGGGCAGCCGCGGCGGTGGCGTAGAACCGGCAATTCTCGAACCTGGCGGGCCCCGCCGGGCAGATCGGCCGGCAATAGATCCCGGTGGAGGTGACGCCCACGAAGAGCCGGCCGTCGAAGCGCTCGTCGCGTGTCTCGAGCGCGCGGTAGCAGGCTGCGGGATCGAGTCCGTCCATCGATCGGGACAGTAGCACCCGGCGGTCCGGGCCGCTCGCGGTTTTCGGACCTCTTCGCCGGTCCCCGGGCCCGTCACGTATCCCGTGCCGCGGGGAGCACGTCGACGAAGCAGAAGCCGTCCCGCGTCACGCGCTCGCCCACCTCGACCGCGATCGCCGATGCGAACATGGGGCCGTCGAAGCAGAAGGTGTGGAACTCGCCCCGTTCACCGCACGGATCGACCTCCGGCGGCATCGCGTCCAGGAGCGCCCGGTCGAACAGCCGTCCGGCGAAGCGTTCCGGCACGCGCTCGGGATCGATGCACGTCAGCACCGCCCGGAGGCCGGCGTCCATCATGCCGCGGGCGAGAGCCGGGGTGTCCCGCCCGAAACGCCACAACGGGAAGAGCGGCTCGATCCCCGTTCCCTGCAGGCGCTGCTCGCGGTAGGCTCGTATGTCCGCGAGGAACAGATCGCCGAACGCGACGTGGGTGACCCCTTCGGACCGCGCGCGCGCGAGCGCCGCATCCATTCGCGCCTCGTAGTCGGCGTTGGCACAGGGCCACGGCAGAAGCACGGGCCACAGCGGGAGGCCGGTCGCCGCCGCCTGCGCCTCGACCAGCCGGTGTCGCACCGCGTGCATCGCGACCCGGTCGGCGGCCTCGTTGAACGTGGTGAGCAACCCGACGACCTCGACGTCGGCCTCCTGGCGGAGCTGGTGGAGAGCCCAGGCGCTGTCCTTGCCCGAGCTCCACGAGAGCAGGACGCGGCGGCGGTACATCGTCATTTGCAGGTGAGCTTTCCCTTGCTCGCCTGGACGACACAGCTCGCGGCGTCGAAGGCGGTCTCTCCGCACCGACCGCTCGCGCCGTCGACGATCAGGCGGCCGACGAGCGGCGTCGCCGGCGCGGAAGGAAGCGACGCGCCCTTGGCCGCGACCGTGATCTTCAGCGTGCCTGGCGTCTTCGCGACCAGCTTCACCTTGGTGAGGCCGCCCAGGTTGCCCTGCCACGTCCACGTGGTCTTCTTCACCTTCCAGCCCGTCTTCAAGCTCTTGTCATACGCGCCGCCGGGGACCGTGACGTCCATCAGCGCCGCCGCCGACGCGTCGGCGACAACGACGCGGACGCCGCTCGCCAGCGGATCGGGCGGAGCGCCCGGCACGGGCGCGAGCGTGCCGCTCCAGCTGAGGCCGTCGTCCCCCGGCGGGGTCTGCAGCTTCGTGAGCGCGAGCTTGCCGTCGGTGACCACTGCGGCGCATCCGATGTCCTCGCACGCGTCGCCCACCCCGTCGCCGTCGCTGTCGCGCTGCGCCGGGTCGGACACGGCCGGACAGTCGTCCGCCGAGTCCGGGTAGCCGTCGCCGTCGGCATCGGGAGCGCCGGTCACGTCGACGGAATGCACCGCGGCCAGGGCGTCCAGATCGAAGCCTGACAGGCCCGCGAGTCCGGGGGCGGTGGTGGGCGATGCGGTGATGCGAACGAAGCGCGCCGCGAGGAGCCCGACGTCCGCGAGGTCGAACGCGTCGCCGCCGGCGCCCGCGGGTGGCACGAAGTCCGCCACCGGTACGCCGATCAGGTCCGCGATCGGCGTCGTGGACGGGACGAGCGGCGAGGGTGCCGTGGGATCGTCCGCGTCGGCGAACACCGGATACACCCCGGCACAGCCGGCATAGTACGGCGCGCTCGTGAGCGCGCACGGAAAGGCGTGCCAGTCGATGCCGTCGCCGCTCACCTCGACGACGGCGGGCTCGGCGAATGGTGACAGTGTCGTCAGCCCGGTCGGCAGGAAGGCGTTCTCGAACACGAGCAGATCGGGGCCGGGACCGTCGACGAGCACGTTGTCGTCGAACGCGAGCGTGATCGAGCCGCCGAGCCCGAGGGAGAACGTATCGGTCGAGCCATGAAACGCGCCGCCTCCGTGCGGCGGTCCGAGAACCACGCCGGGCAATCCGGCCTCGCCGCTGCCGCCGCCGGTGCCGATGGCGTACGTGACGACCCGATCGGCGAACGGCTCGGCGCCGGCGATGGTCGCGGCTGCGATGCTGGCGGCGATGGACAGGATCAGGCGTCGCATGGCGCTCCTCCATCGGCATCGGGGCGCGCCCGCGGGCGCGCCCCGGCCGTCTCGCTCACTTGCAGGTGACGGTGCTGAGCTTCTTTTTGAACGCGCAGACCGGGCTGGGGCCGGTGAAGTCGACCTGACCGCACTGTCCCGACGGGTCGAGGCTCAGCGTGGCTCGGAGCGGGAGCGCCCCCGGCGTGGTCGGGAACGCGCCGTTCTTGCCCGTGACCTTGAAGGTGACCACCCCCGGCGTCTTCGGCTTCGTCTGGACGGACACGCTGGTGATCCCGGCCAGACCCGCCTTGTTGGCGTACTTGAAGGACGTCCCGGACTTGTTCGGCTTCCAGCCGATCTTGGTGGCCGGATCGACCAGGCCGGGCGGAATGCTCACGTCGGTGATCGTGCCGCTCGCGTCGGCCACCACCAGTCGCGCGCCCTTCGTCACGGGGTCGATCGCCGGGCTGGTGGGGACCGTCATCTGGCCGCTGAAGGCGAGCCCGTCGTCGCCGATCGGCGTGTCGAGCTTCTTCAGCTGTAGCTTCGGCTTCACCAGCGCGACGCCGCCCGTGCACGGCTCGTCCGCGTTACACACGCCGTTGCCGTCGGTGTCGCGGCAGATCGCGGCGATCTCCGAGACGCCGACGTCGAGTACCAGGGTCTCGTCGCGCGCGGTGTCGTGGAAGAGCTCGCTCGAGAAGGTGAAGCCGCGCGCCCGCTCGCTGATGCTGCCGCCCGGCGCCACGGCGATCAGGTTGCTGCTCGAGGAGTCGTCGGTGAATCCGCCGGTGATCAGCGCGTTGCCATCGTCGTCGAGCGTGTCCGCGTAGATGCCGGAGAGTCCCGTCGCCACGGGAGCGACGAGGACCCCGGCAAGCGTGTACTCGGTGAGCGAGCCCACGAAGGAGGCGTCGACGTTGCCGACGAGGAGGCGCGTTCCGGCGACCGTGATCCCCGCGGTGTAATCGAGCGCGGTGATCAGGTTCGTCACGCTGCCGCCCGAGACGCGGACGACGCGACCGGCGCCGGGGCCCACCGCATCGCTCACGAGCAGATCGCTGCCGTCGAGCGCGACGTCCTGCGCGAGCGGAATGCTCCCGGCGGGTACCACCTCGGCGCCGAGCGCCGGCAGCGCCGTCGTGCGGGTGAGCGCGTCCGGGATGGCGAACACGGTGTCGCCGGTGGCGGCGCCCGCGAGGTTGCCGCCGTTGTCCGTCACGTAGAGCGTGCCGGCGGCGTCGATCGCGAAGCCGCCGAGCGAGTTGAAGCCGGTGGCGATCGTGGTGGCGCCGCCGGCGTCGAGCCGGATCACCTGCTCGAGGCCGGCGCCGAACGCGCCCTGTCCGACGAAGGTGGCGCCGCCCTGACGGACCACGCCGCCCTGGACGGTGCCCGGCGTCGGGATCGAGTGAACCGCCCAGCCGGTCGCCGCCGTGACGGTGGCCGCGCCCGGCGCGGGCGTGAGGGTCGTCGCGGCGAATGCGAGCGCCGCGGCGAACGTGACGAGTCGAGTGTGTCCGGACATGGGAAGGTGTCCTTCCGTGGTCGCCTCAGCGGATCTTCACCGTGAAGCGGTCGAGGTCGACGGGCGGCCGGCGGTGCCCCGCGCCGGAGCCCTCGGCGCGGAGCGTGACGGCGGTCCGTCGACGAGCGAGTGGAATGCGGAGGACGCGCGTCGATCCCGGGATCAACGGCGGAAGCTCCGCGGTGAGATTGCGCCCGCCGGCGCGCACCGTCGTCGATCCGGCCCGCACGTCGGGCGAGATCGTCACGGTGAGCGTCACGTCCGCGCTGCCGGCGGGCAACGAGACGTTCGCGCGGGTCGGGGACACGTAGGTGAGCAGACCGTCCGCGCCCCGGGTGCCGCCGCGGCCGCGGAACGTTCCCGCGATCGACGGCCCGCACGAGGCGTCGGTGGGACAGGGATCGCACGCGTCCCCGGCGCCGTCGCCGTCGCGATCGGCCTGGTCGGGATTGGGCGTGTGCGGACAGTCGTCGTTGGCGTCGGGAACCCCGTCCCCGTCAGCGTCCGCACCGATCGGCGGTTTGGTCTCGCAGGCGTCGCCCACGCCGTCGCCGTTGGTGTCCGCCTGATCGGGATTCGGCGTCGCCGGGCAGTTGTCGCACGCGTCGCCGATCCCGTCGCCGTCGGTGTCGATCTGCGCCGGATCGGCGATGACGGGACAGTCGTCCTGCGCGTCGGGGATGCCGTCGCCGTCAGAGTCCGGGGCGTGTGCTCCCGCGCACGCGTCGCCGACACCGTCACCGTCGCTGTCCTTCTGATCGGGATTCGGCGTCGCCGGGCAGTTGTCGCACGCGTCGCCGATGCCGTCGCCGTCACGGTCGAGGCGATCGGGGCTGGCGAGGTCCGGGCAGGTGTCGCAGGCGTCGCCGATGCCGTCGCCGTCGGCGTCGGCCTGGGCGGGATCGGGAACCAGCGGGCAGCCGTCGGCCGCGTCGACGATACCGTCGCCGTCGGTGTCGGGCTGGCCGGCGGCCTCGATCGAGTGGACGCCGGCGACCGCGTCGAGGTCGAAGCCCGCGAGCTGCTGGAGTCCGAAGATCATCTGGCCGCCGTCGATGCGGATGAACCGGATGGCGTCGAGGCCGACGCTCGCGAGGTCGAACGAATCTCCGCCCGAGCCGGCGGGTGGTACGAAGGTGTCGATGTCCAATCCCACCAGCGACGCGATGGGAGCGGTGGACGGGACGAGCGGCGACGGGCTGGCAGGATCGTCGGCGTCGGCGAACACCGGGTAGACGCCCGCACAGCCGGGATAGTACGGCGGCTGATCGAGCGCGCAGGGGAACGTCTTCCAGGTGACGCCGTCTGCGCTGACCGAGACCGTGCCGGGCTCGGCAAACGGCGCGCAGCGTCGTCAGGCCGCGCTGGAGGAAGGCGTTCTCGAAGATCGTGAAGTCCGGTCCCGGCCGATCGACCACCACGTTGTCGCGGAACTCGACCACGATCTGTCCGCCGAGGCCGAGCGAGAACACGTCGAGGCTTCCGGTGAACGCGCCGCCGCCGCGCGGCGGTCCGAGGACGATGCCCGGCAGGTCGGCCTCGTGACCGCCGCCGCCGGTCCCGACCTGCCACGACACGACGGCGTCGATGTACGGATCCGCCCGCACGACGCCGGCGGCCAGGGCGATTGCGAGGACGAGCGGCAGAAGGTGCAGCCTCACGGCAGGAATCCGATCGAGAAGGGCGGCAGGCCGACGTTCAGCGGCCCGTGCAGCACGGGCCTGTCGGTGGTGGTGTCGAACAGCCGGATGCCGGGATCCGGGAGGCCCTGATCGGCGAGCCAGAGGAGTCCGTCGGGTCCGAGCGCGATGTCGGGGAGATAGGCCTGGCGGCTGTAGACCGTGCGCGGCGCCCGCGCTCCCGTCGGGTCGAAGTCGACCAGGAGGTTCTGCAGGCTGGCGTCCTGGAGCACGGCGTAGCCCTTCGTCGCCGAGAGCAGGACGAAGTCGAGCACGTTTCCGCCGAGCTGGGTCTCGTCGACGAAGAACGCGCCGTCCGCCTGCAACGTGTACGGGTCGACGCGCTCGAGGCCGCCGTCGCCGACGGCATAGATGTCGCCCACGCTGGCGACGACGAGCTTGCCGCTGTCGGGCTCGCGCACGATGGAGCTCGAGTCGCCGAACGCGTTCGCGCCGTGGAGCGTGATGTCGCCGCTCACGGTGTCGGTCGCGACGTCGATCACGACCAGTCGGCTCGGGCCGGTCGGGGCGAACCCGCGCCGCCGGTCGAGGCGCTCCACCGTGACGAAGAGGCGTCCCCCGACCACCGCCATCTGATCCATCTCGGGCAGGCCGTCGCCGTCGGCGAACGCCGACAGATCGATGACGCCGCGCCGGAACTGGCCGCAGTCGGTGACCGACGGATCGACCACCCACAGCTCGGGACGGTCGTACCGCGTCACGTACGCCTTGTCGGGTGCGACCACGACGAGATCGTGCGGATTCGAGCCGTTCCCCGTCGAGCACTGGAAGCGCGTGCGAAAGCCCTGGGCGGGATCGAGGCGCTGGACGTTGTCCGCGAGGAACCGGTTCACGACGAACACCATCCCCCCCGACACGCGGATCACGGCGTCGGAATGGATGGCGGCATCCGGGTGTGCCACGCGCCGCGGCGGACGGACGGCGACCGTCGCCAGCATGCCGGTCTCGAAGTCGGTGCTCGCGACGATGGCCCGTCCGCCGCCCTGTGCGCGCAGGCAGGTCACCCGCAGCCGATCGGCGTCGCCGCGTCCGGTGGCGTCGTCGCGGACCCGGGCCTGGACGGCCGCGCGGCGCCGCGGGGCGCGGCCGAGCGTCACCGACAGATCGGCGGGTGTGGTGCAGACGTCCGCGCTCGCGACCGGATACGACAGCGCCGCCGCCTGCGCCGCGATCGGAGCGCTCGCCGCGCCGCGGAACGCGACGGGCCCGAGCGTGCCCGGCTGACACCCGGGCACGTTCAGACAGAACGCGGCCCGGATGCGACAGACGCCGTCGGCGGTCCCGTCGCCGTCACAGGATGGATCGCCGTCGCGGCACGAGACGCTGACGTTGCCGAGGCTGCCTGGCACACCGTCGATGCGCCATGCGCCCAGGCACTCGTCGGCCGCGCTGCCGCCGGCCGCAGGGCGCGCGACGGCGCCGAGCAGCAGCATGGTCACGATGTATCGAGTCGGTTTCGCGATCGTCTCCTTGCCGACCGAGGAGACGGATACGCGCACGCGCCGGGCGCGTCGCGCCCGACTCCTGCCCGAATTCCAGCTCCCTCCCCTCGGAAGGTGTTTCCTGCTGGCTCCAGGCCCGGAGGTTTTCTGGCTCGGGGATCATCCTCCCCCGGTCCCTTCCCGCCGTGTGGCAGTGGTCGCGACCGGGTTCGTCCCCCCTCACAGCTGCGGGGCAGCGAGGGCTTTGCACCCTCTTCCCTGACATGCCTGGGGTCGCCGGGTTGAATACGTTTGCGCGCGCACGCTGTCAATAGAGAAAGCCCTCAGAAGCCCCACGACACGGTGGTGTAGAACGAGCGTCCGGGAAGCGGGAAGTCGAGCGCGTCGCGCGTCTGGTCGTTGGTGAGGTTGCGAACCTCGAACGAGACGCGCAGGCGGCTCCAGCGGCCGCACCTCGAAGCCGAGCGAGAACAGATTGCGCTGCGGGACCAGCTCCGTGTTCGCGGTGTTCAGGAAGTTGTCGGCGATGATGTTGACGTCGCCCCACACGCGGCCGGGCCAGAGTCGCGCACCGAGGGCGCCGACGGGAAGCGGATGCGCGGAGTTCCAGGGCAGCTCCACGTGCAGGTATGCCTCGTGCGCCGGGCGTCCGGGAAGCTGGTTGCCGCGCCGGAACGAGACGTTGCTCTCGTCGATCGCGTTCTGGTGCGTGTAGTTGGCGGCGATCCCGACGCGCTCCCACAGGCGGAATGCCAGCGAGACCTCCTGGCCCGTGACGCTGGCGGCCGAGATGTTCCGGCTGGTGAACACGCTCACGCTGGTCGGGACGACCACGATGACGTCGTCGATGCGGTTGTCGAAGTAGGCGAACTCGAACGACGCCATGCTGATGGCGGGACCCAGCTGCGCGCGCGCGAGCCGGAAGCCGAGATCCCAGTTGATGCTCTTCTCCGGCCGGAGAGCCGGATTGCCGACCACGACCCCGGCGTCGCCGAACAGCTCCTGCAACGTCGGCACGCGCTCGTAGCGGCCGGCGTTGCCGAGCAGCGTGACCCCGGGCCACGCTTCCGCGCGCAGGCCGAGCCGGGGAGACCAGACGCTCAGGTCGACCGTGCCGCTCTTCCCGAGCACGGCAGGCAGGCGAGGATCGGGAGGCGCCTCGTCGTGGTAGCCTTCCCAGCGCAGCCCGGGCACGATCGACACGCGATCGCCGAGCAGGAGGATCTCGTTCTCGCCGGCGACGGTGCCGCGGAGCCGCGTGCGATCGGGCTGGGTGCCGGGCGGGACGCCGCGCGAGCCGACGTCGTCGGTCTGGCCGAAGGTCTCGTGGCTGACGGCCAGGAGGAGGCCGGGTACCTGGTGTGAGCCGATCGCGCTGTGGAAGAGGAGCTGGCCGCCGCCGACCAGGCTGCGATCGCGCACGTCGCTCGTCAGCTGGATGACCGGCCCCAGCGGATCCTCGAACGCCTGCCACTGGTACAGCAGCCAGGCGCTGGCCTCGATCGTCAGCGGCAGGCCCGGACGCGGCGCCACGACACCGTCGACGCGCGTCAGGTGCCGGACGGTCTGCCGCCGCGCATCCGGATCCTGCGGGACCGCGCGCCCGGGATAGCCGCGGTCGCGTCCGAAGGTGTCGCTCGTGAGCGCGAACGACACGCCGTCGTACGGTCGCCAGCCCACCCGGGCGGTGAGGCTGCCCAGGTTGAAGTCGTTGTTGATGCGCGTGACCTCGCGATCGTCGGCGGGATTCTCCGGCGTGCCGTTGTCCTCGGTGAAGGTGAAGTTGCCCTTGGTGCCGAGGTAGTGTCCGAAGACGAGGTAGCTCCAGTCGCCGTCGCTCGCGCTGCGGGTCAGGTCGACCTTGCGCGTCTCGAACGAGCCGTACGACGCGCTCGCGGCCGTGACGGGCGTGCTGCCGGGGCTGCGCGTGACGACGTTGATCACGCCCCCCGGGCCGGCCTGCGCGAAGCGCAGCGGGGTGGAGCCGCGATAGACCTCGACGCGCTCCACGGTGTCCAGCGGGAGGTCGCTCAGGTCGACCGTGTCGTTGTCGGCGCGCGCGAGCGGGACGCCGTCGAGGTAGACCTGGACCTGGCGCGGCGAGAACCCTCGCACCGACACGGTGGTGAAATCGCCGAGCCCGCCGAACCGGCGCACCTGCACGCCGACCGTGTCGGCGAGCGCGTCGGAGAGGGTCTCGACGAGCGTCGGCGCCGAGCGGGTGTCGATGACCGTCGCGAACGCCGTCGCATCGCCGGGCGGCGCGGTCTGCGAGATCGGCGGTGCGGTGACCAGGACCTCGCCGAGGCGCTCGTCTGCGCCTGCCGCTCGCGCGACAACGAGGACGAGAAGCGACGCCGTGATGCCCGATCGGACCCGAATTCCAGCTCCTTCCCCGCGGAAGGCGAGTTGCTGGCCTCGGCCGGACGGGTCTTCTGGCTCGGGGATCATCCTCCCCCGGTCCCTTCCCGCCCTGCCGTACTCGCTCGGGCAGTGGTCGCGACCGGGTTCGTCCCCCCTCACAGCTGCGGGGCAGCGGGGGATTCACACCCCCTTCCCGCGTCCGTCGAGGTCCTGCGCGTCTAGCGGTGCCCGCCGTACGCGTCAAGTCTCGCGACGACGTGACGACGTTGCGTGCGTAGCTCAGCGCTCGCCGAGATGCGGGCGCAGCCGGATGGCGACGCGCGTCGTGCCCGGCGTCGCATCGTGGCTGAGCGGCACGGGGATGCGGAGCGCACCGCTCGGACTGGCCGTCAGGTCCGTGCTCGATCTGCCGGTCTTGCCGATCACCGTCACGCGCGCGCGCACACCGGACGGATAGACGCTCGGGGTGCGGACGGTGGCGCGACCGGTTCCGGTGAGGGTGAAGCCGCCCTTGCGTGCGTGACGGAGACGGTTGAACCCGGGTGTGACCGGCGCGACGGACACCGTCCAGCCCCACTGCTGCCAGCGGTCGGCGGCGGAGAGAAAGTCGACCGGCGTCGGACGGGCCCGCGAGCTGGCGAAGCGCCGCATCATCGGCCCGACGTATTCCTCGAGGTCGCGGGCCCAGTAGCCGAACGTGTGCGTGCCCGCGCCGTAGTAGTGGTAGCCGCTCGGGATCCTGGCGTCCTCCAGATGGCCGTGGAAGAGGCGCGTCGCCCCGAACGTGATCACCTCGATGGCACTCGCGGCCGGATCCGGCGGTCCCTGATCGAGCGGACCGCGATCGCCGTCGCCGGTCCAGAGCTCGATCTGCATGCCGCGCAGGTTGGTCACCAGCGTCGCCGGATCGTGCGCCTGCCAGTTCAGCTCGGCCGTGGCGCGCGGCCCGAACATCGCATCCGGATCGACGCCGTCCAGCGCCGACGCGGTGTACTGGATGATCCCGGTGGCGATCGACATGGCCTCCGGGTCGCGATCGATCTCGCATCCCCCGGAGAACGCGGCCACGGACGTGAACAGGTCGGGATGTCGGGCGGCGTAGCTGAGCGAGCCGAAGCCGCCCTGCGACAGCCCGGCGATCGCGCGTCCCTCGCGCCGGGAGATCGTCCGCAGGTTGGCGTCGATCCAGGGCACGATCTGGTCGATGTGGAAGGTCTCCCACATCGGCTGGCCTCCGGCACCTCCGTTGTACCAGTTCGTGAACCAGCCGCCGCCGTCGCCGTCGAAGCCCGCGTCCGGCAGGACGACGATCAGAGGCAGGCCGGCGGTGGTCTGCTCGGCATTGCCGAAGTTGATCCAGTCGGACGGCCGCCCGCTCGTCCCGTGGAAGAGGTAGAGCACCGGGTAGCGCCGCTGCGGATCGTCGCCGTACCCGTCGGGCAGCAGGATGCGCACGTCGACCGGATGTTGCAGCGCCGCGGTGCCAACCTGCACGTCGAGCTGTCGCGCGTCCAGCTGCCGCATCGCGGCGACGTGAATGCCGTGTCCGTCGCCCAGCGTGGCAGGGTCGACGCCGGCGATGGCCGCCCCCGCGGCCAGGACCGTCAGCGCTGCGAGCAACGTCACCCGGGACATGGCGAGACCATCGCGCAGTGATGGTCTCGCTTGCAACCGTTGCGGGCTACTGCGAGGCGGCTCGCCGGCGCCGCCCGCTCAGCAGGTAGGTCGTGCCCCGGACCGGGATGAGCGGATCGTCCGATGGATCGATGCCGTCGACGCGCGGGACGGGGTCGAAGATGACGCGCCGGTACTCGGGATCTTCCGCATTCACGCGCTCCGTCAGCACGATGGTGCCGAAGTCGATCTCCTGCCGGCTGTCCGGCCAGCGCACGGTGGAGTCGGCGGTCTCGTCGCCGGCGCCTGCGATCTGCACCCGGACGTGAAACGTGACCGGGCCGCTGGCCAGCCGTGCCGCGAGCTCGTCCATCAGGAAGTTCGGCGATTTGGTGGTCGCATCCGCATCGGTCAGGTACTCGGTCCCCGCGTCCGGACGGATCCTGAAGCGCCCGTACCGGCTCACGCCGTCGCGGTTGGTGAAGCGAAACGCGGTCACCGCGAAGAACGCCTCCCGCGCGAAGCTGGTCGGGATCGGCTTCGGGGCCTGGACGAACTGGAGCGCCTTCGGATGCGCGGCGAGGAAGGCCTCGATGGGTGTCGGCTTCGCTGCGCCGGGGCCGCTCGCGATCAGCGCACGGTTCAGCTCGAGAAACTCCTCCCCGGTCCGGGTGGGGAAGCCGTCGTGCGAATGGGCGATGATGTCCGTGTGCACGTGCGGCGCCAGGGAGAAGCGGATCGCGATCCCCCGCGGGCTGGCGCCGTTCGGCGCGCTGTCGGCGACCGTCGGGACGCCGGCCGCGTTCGAGAAACGGACCAGCACGGGGGTCGAGTCCCGCGCGGCATGGGGCGCACGCGTCAGCGTGGTGGCATCGGGCGCGGGCGTGAACCGTCCCGCGCACATGATGCCCTTGGCGTGAACGGGTCGGAACCCGGGGTGCGATCCGGCCACCTTCACCAGCGCGTCGACGATGCCAGTGATCAGCGGATCGTCCAGGCTCGGCGTTTTTGGCGTGTTCGTGTCCATCGACCCTCCTACGAGACTGTCCACAGAGATCCGGCGATCGCGATCACGTCCTGCACGTGCAGCCAGCCGAGGTGCGCCGCCCACGCCGTCGCCGCGGGAGCCGTCAGCGACCGCAGGCGCGCGAAGAACCCAATCAGGAAGGGAAGCGCGAGCACCACGACGGCCATCCAATGCCGCGGCATGTCCCCAAGTCAATCGACGTGCGTTCTGATACGGAGAGCGACGCAGCGATGGAGGGAGCATGACGGACGCGACGACGCGGCTCTATCTCGACGCGCCGGTGCAGCGGGTCGACACCGGCACGGCGCGACTCGTCTGCCGGCGCTACGGGAGCGGCCCGCCGCTGCTCCTCGTGCACGGGTTCCCGCTGTCGGGCTTCACGTGGCGCAAGGTGCTGCCCGAGCTGTCGGCGCGCCACACGTGCTGGGTCCCGGACCTTCCCGGCATGGGCGAGTCGGAGTGGAGCGACGCGACCGACTTCAGCTTCCCGGGCCAGGGGCGAACGCTCGGGGCGCTCGTCGACCGACTCGGGCTGGAGCGCTACAGCATCCTGGCCCAGGACACCGGCGGGACCTTCGCGCGCTACCTCGCGCTGTCCCACGGCGCTCGCGTCGAGAAACTGATGCTCGTGAACACGGAGGTGCCTCGCCATCGCCCGCCGTGGATCCCGCTCTACCAGTGGCTGATGTACGTGCCCGGCGCGGTGACGGGCTTCGCGGTCCTGCTCCGCTCCAGGACGTTCCTGCGCTCCGGCATGGGCTTCGGCGGATGCTTCACCGATCTCGGACTGCTCGACGGTGAGTTCCACGAGCAGGTCGTCCAGCCCCTGCTCGCGTCGCCACGCCGGATGGACGGGATGGCGCGCTACCTCCGCGGGCTCGCCTGGGGTCCGGTCGACGCGCTCGAGCAGGCGCACGCGCGCCTGGCGATGCCGGTGGAGCTGATCTGGGGCGCCGACGATCCGACGTTCCCGATCGCGCAGGCACGCGCGCATGGTGAAGCAGTTCCCGGACGCGCGTCTCGTCGAGATCCCGGGAGCGCGCCTGCTGGTGCACGAGGAGAAGCCGGCGGACGTGGCGCGCGCCGTGCTCACCTTCCTCGCTTGAGATGTCCCCGCGCCGGCCGTGCGCTGGGTGTCGCGCATCCCCGGTGCGGCGCTGATCCTGTGGGGGCCTGGTCCTGGTCGGCGGCCACTGATCCCTTCGCGCGCTACTGCAGGCGGAGCAGCCGGCGCAGCCGTCCGCGTGCGAGATAGAGCGGGTCGAAGAGCCGCAGGTGGGTGTTGCTCGCGACCCAGCCGACGAGCGCGACGATTGCCTTCGCCAGGTAGCCACGGAGCGCGCGGTTCGGGTTCAACCACTTGAGGAGGGGATACACCGTCGCCGCGACGAGGAAGAGCAGGGCAAGAACCGCGTGGCCGACGGTCATCTGCCACTCGGGTCCTCGCAGCGGCGAATTCCACGTGTCGAAGACGACGCACACGCCCGCGACGGCGAGCGCACTCGCGCCGATCAGCACCGCCAGGCGCAACGCCGGCACCACCTTCCAGACCTTGAAGAACAGCCCGGAGCCCGCGCGGAGCTGGAACGCGAGGTCCTGGCGTCGGCAGTCGGCGGAATCGGGGGGCTGGCGCATGAGATCGGCGAGACGGAGAAACGGCCATCGGCCGCGTGGCGCGTCGACGAGAAAGTCGCCCCACGACCCGAGCGCTCCGCTGCGCTCATGATCCGCTTGCAGCGCGCGCAGCTCGCCCTCCGTCATCAGGTAGCCGCTCGCCATCAAGGCATAGGCCTCGACCTCGGTGAAGGAATCGAGGTCGGTGCGGATGCCGGCAAGCAGCCGCTGGATGTCGCGGTCGATCCCGTAGTCCGTCGTCGCAAACGACCGCTGCGGGATGCGCGCGGGATCCCTGCAGTCGATCCAGTCGAGGGGGACGACGCTGAGCTCCTTCTTCAAGTGGATGAAGAACAGGCCCTGGAGCGCCCGGCTCTCGAGCCGCGCCCGCAGGTCCTGGTACTCGGACTCCCGCACGCGGTCCTGCAGGATGCTGGTCGAGCGCAGCGGGACGCCGATGACGGTGTCCGACGGCCGCGAGAGATCGCCCATCTGTCCCGCGGCGTCGCTGCACAGGACGAGCGTGCAGCCCTCGTCGAGCAGCGCCTCGACGCCCTGGTTGTCGTGCACGCCCCCGTCGACGAGCCGCACGGTGCGGCCGGGATACAGGCCACTCAGCACGAGCGGCTCGAACAGGCCGGGCACGCAGGCGGACGCGGCGACGGCGTGCCCGAGACGGTAGTGCCGCAGCTCCTCGGTGGGCGCCTCGTGGTAGTAGAGCCGGCGGTAGCGCACGTTCGCGTCGATGTCGGTGTTGGCGTCGAAGAGCCCGGGAGGCTCGCCCATCCAGCTGGCGGTGAACTGCCAGTTGTGCCCGGAGTTGAGGGACGCCGCGTTGAGCAGCAGCACGGGCACCTTCGCGCGCCGGCGCCAGTTGGAGAACTTCGGGTTGAAGCCCGGGCTGGCGTCGCGAGGCGCCACACGCAGTTGCGGCATCGTGCGATCGCGGTCCTGCCGCCCGTCCGCCACCGACCGGTAGAACTCGCGCTCGTACAGGTCGCCCAGGCGATTGCTGCGCGTGTACGACTCGGTGACCATCATGCGCAGGTTGCTGCGCAGGCCGGAGAGCGCGCGCATGCGCAGGTTCTTGTGCACGCCCCGGAAGAACATGCGCTGCACGCGGCGGACGATGCGGATGTAGTCCTCGCGCGTGATGGTGCGGTCCGGCTGGCGCTCGAGGAGGCGTTGCACCTCGAGGTAGTAGTGTGCGCCGACGATGCTGCCGCCCGAGACCGTGGACAGCGTCTCGACGAAGCGCAGGACGTCCGCCTCGGCGAGGCGTGCGAGCACCCCGAGGTGGAACAGCGACGCGCGAAACCCGCCGCCCGAGAGGGCGAGTCCGACCTTGCCGCGATAGCACGAGAGCGCGGTCTCCGTGTCGTCGCCGAGGAACGCCCGCAGCGCCTGCCAGGCCGGCGGCCAGGTGTCGGGCGATGTTCCCTCGCGCGGCATCCCGACCTGCTGGAGCCTCGCCAGGCTCACCAGCTGCTTGAAGGTGCTCTGCTGCTCCCACTCCGATCCGACGTGCTGGCGCGCGTACGCGAGCCAGCGCTCCGCCTCGACGTAGTCGCGCGAGCCGAAGTACAGCTCGGCCCAGGTGGCGGCTTCCCAGTAGCTCCCGCCCGGCGTCGCCTGCGCGCTCCAGTGCGTGTGCAGGTAGGCGAGGATCTCGCGACGCAGCTCGGTGGCCTGCTCCGCATACGTCGTGGCGATGATGGGAGCGGTGCCGCTCCGGCGCGCGATCGCGCCGGAGCGGGCGGCGAGGAGGTCGAGGGCGTAGGCGGCATTGGTCCCGGCATACGCCCGGCGCTGGAGGTACGGCTCGTCCAGGGCGCGACGGAGCCAGCCGGCGCGGTAGAGGGCCAGCGACTCCTGCAGGTCGTCGAGCTGGCCCGCGAACTCGAACTTGCGCTTGTAGACCGCGCCCCCCAGCGCCAGCGTCTCGGGATCGCTGGTCCGGGGATCGCGCAACCCGATCTCGTCGAGCAGCGCGAGCGCATCCCGGAACCGCGCGCCCGGCAGCAGCTCCTCGTCCCGGTACGTGCACTGCGCGAGCTGCTGCACGAGCCAGCGCGCCTCCTCGGGCGCGAAGCGCTCGCGCGCACCGGACGAATCGGGATCGTGCTTCCCGAGCGCCAGGGCGAGCACCTTCCGCGCCCTGCCGAACTGTAGCTCGGCCTCGAGCGCCGTGACCAGATCCTGCAGGGCTTGGAACTGCGGCACCGGAGCTCGCCCCTTCAGAATATCCAGGGCCGCCTCCACGGTGGCCGTGAGTCGGTCGTCCCCCATCCTCTCCTCTCCCTCGTTCGACCCGGCGCGCGCCGCTAGACCCAGTCGTAGGTGCTTTCGAACAGCGCCCGCTGTACCAGCCACACGTCGTCGGGCTCGCCGGCGTACGGATCCCCTGCCGGATCGCGCACGACGTAGCCGCCGGCGGGGGAGTAGAGCGGGCTGTCCCGATGGTAGCCCACCTGGATGTAGAAGCCCTCGATGTCCGGACCGTCCACGCACGCGGCCCAGTTTCGCGACTCGGTGCGCGGTACGAGCTCGACGTAGCTGCGCGGCCGGTCGTCGAACGCGAACCGGCGCGCCTCGGTGCTCCGGCGCTGGTACTTCGACGCGATGGCCTCGGCGCTCTGGAACCACGGCTCGCCGCACACGCCCACGCTCAGCCAGTAGCCCGGGCGGGCAACCTCGTCGGCATGATCGGCGGTGGTGAAGGTGCGACCGACCTCGCCGTCGTCGACCGGCCGGGCCCAGATCGGCCTCGTCCTCCGTGCCAGCCGCCAGGCGTGGTGCTCGCGGACCCAGCGCAAGGTCTCGTCGTGACCGAGTCGCCGCAGCATGCGCTCTTCTACTCTCCCGCCCGGTGTCGCTCGAACACCACCGAGAGGTTGTTGGCGGGCATCGAGACCGTCTCGCGCAGCGCGAGCCCGTGCGATGCCGCCAGCGTCTCGACCGCCTCGAGATCCCGCACGCCCCAGGCGGGATCCCGCTCCCGCAGCATCGCATCGAAGCTCGCATTGCTGGGCGCGGTGTGGCGTCCGCCGATGCGGTACGGGCCGTAGAGGTAGAGCACCCCACCGCGCGGCAGGGATCGTCCCGCGCCGCGCAGCAGCCCGTCGCAGGCGGCCCAGGGCGCGATGTGGATCATGTTGATGCAGACGACCGCGGCGGGCGAGATCGGCCACGGAGCGCTGGCGGCGTCGAGCGCGAGGGGCGCGCGCACCGCAGGGACGCCGGCGCACCACGCGGCGATGCTGTCGCGCGCCCGCGGATCGGGATCGCTCGGCTGCCAGGCCAGGTGCGGAAGCGCCCGTCCGAAATAGGCGGCGTGCTCGCCCGAGCCGCTCGCGATCTCGAGGACCAGCCCGTCGGCCGGCAGGACGCGGCGGAGCACGTCGAGGATGGGATCGCGGTTCCGCACGGTCGCCGCCGAGTGGAGCTGCGCGCTGGACATGACCGACCCGGTGATGGCGACCGCCTGCGGTGTTGTCAACGCGACGGCTCCCGACCGCACGGCGAGAACGGGCCTGGTGCGGTCCCGGCGCGTCCGTTATCTCGTCGTCGCGTGACGAAGCCGACGATGATCGCGCTCGGCATCGCCGTCGCCGGTGCCGGCTGCGGCGCCCTGGCCGTGGAATCCGGCGGCCTCGTGCGCGCCGCCTGGGCCTGGACGGCCGGATCCTGTGTCATCGCGAGCGCGGCGTACCTCCTCAATCGGCCGGCCTGGCTCGGCAAGCGCTCCGGGCGCCTGGCGCCGCGCGCGCTCGTCCTCCTGCCGTACCTGGTGGCGTTCCGCATCGCCTGCGCGATCATCCGCAGCGTTCGTACCCCGGACGTGCCGACCGAGATCCTGCCCGGGCTCTGGGTCGCGGGACGCGTCGACGCGCGATCGTTTCCCGCAGGCGTCAGCCACGTCGTCGATCTGGTGGCGGAGTACGACGCGCCGGCGTGGGAGCGCGCGCTGCCGGGCTATCGTGCGTTGCCCGTCCTGGACGGAGGGCAGCCGCCGAGCGCGCGCGCGTTCCTGGACGTGGTCCGCGATCTGCGGGACGTCGGCGACGGCGTCCTCGTGCACTGCGACTCCGGCCGCGGCCGCGCGCCGACCATGGCGGCGGCCATCCTGATCGCGAGAGGCGTCGCACGAGACGTCGAGACCGCGCTCGCGTTCGTCCGCGAGCGACGGCCCGTGTCGGCGCCGACCCGCATCGACGTCGCGTTTCTCGAGACGGTGGCGCCCGCGCTCCGCGCCCTCCAGAGGCCGGGCGAGGTCGGGCGCCGGGCCGACCACTCGCGGGCGAGCTGACCCGCCCGCATCCACGGGTGCGCTCGAGCTACGAGCTGCGCGCGCGCTGCAGCAGCTCCTCGGCGATCTCGCCGGCTACCCGGTTGAGCGTGCGGATCGTCTCGTAGACGAACCCGATGCTCTGCTGCTGCAGGTCCTTCATCGTCCTGGCGGGCTCGGCGAGTGGCTCGATCCGCTCGAGGACGGTGAAGGGGAGGGCGGCGATGCTGCGATGCACCTCCTCGACGGAGGTCGCGCCCTTGTCGATGGCTTCCTGGACCAGATCCTTCAGGCCCTGCAGCTCGTCCGTCATGCGGGCTCCTCCTGCTCACTCCCGGTGGGCGCGCACCGTCGCCTGATCTCGTCGTAGACCACCGGACTGTACGCGAGGGCGTTGTGCGTGACGCCGGCGACCAGCGCGCGGTTCCGTGCCGCGAAGGGGATGTGGTGCGCGGACCGCCGGGACTCGCCGTGGGCGCTGGGCACCCGGACCAGCGCGTCGCCCAGAGCGAGGGTCAGCCAGTGCTCGGGGTTGCGCGTCAGGCTGCCCGCGACGACGTAGTGCGTCGCATGCGGAAGGAGCGGGACGGGCTGGCGCCCGTTCCGCAGCAGGGCGTCGGGATCGTGCCCGGTCCAGTCGTCGTCGCGCGTGTACCCGTAGCGCAGGTCCTTCACCCCGGCGCTGCGCGCATTGATGATGTCGGCGGGGACGCGGGTGGTGGGATGGGCGATCCACCGGAGGAGTCCGGTTGCCAGGTGGACGACCTGCTCGAGCGGCGCGCCTTGATGAGGCGATCCCAGCGTGAACATGCGAGCGACGGCGCGCGGCCACGCATGGTCCGCTTCGACACCGTAGTGGCAGGCGCTGCGGAGCACCAGGCCACCCATGCTGTGACCGATCAGCGTCAGGTCCTCCACCCGCCGCGGATACGCGTGGAGCAGCTGCTCCAGCAGCGCGGCGAGGCGTCGGCCGTTCTGCGAGATGTGCAGCCCCGTGTTGTAGCGCAGATAGAACGGCGTGAAGCCGAGATCGCGCTGGAGAAGCCGTCCGTAGTCGAGCGTCGGATCCTCGCGGTATCGCCAGAAGCGCTCGTTGACGCCGAGCCCGTGGACCAGGATGCAGAGCTTGCCGGTCGGAGCCGGCAGCATCGCGGCGAGGGCGCCCGCTTCGAGCGCCAGCGGGCCGTCGGCGTCATGGAAGGCCATCGCGATCTCGAGCCCGTTGCCGCGGGCATGCAAGGTATCGCCGACCGCGCCGTTGAGCGCGCTGATGGCGCCGTCGATCCAGGCGGCCCGGGCGCGCTGCGAGCCGCCGGGTCGCGGGCTCAGGCATGACCGGCTCCGGCGGCGGGATCGAGAGCGCGGATGCGCTCGAGCACGGGCGGGTGCGAGTACTCGAGCCAGACCGTCAGCGGGTGCGGGGTGAGGTTCGCGAGACTGTCGGCCGACAGGCGTTTCAACCCCCGCGCCAGTGCGGGCCCGTCGAGGGTGGTCTCGACGGCGAAGCGATCCGCCTCGCGCTCGTTGTGCCGCGACCATGCGTGCAGGACGATCGAGAGCACCAGCTCGACGGGAGCGAGCACGAGACCGAACAGCACCAACGCGGCGGCGGGCGAGGGGCGGGAGATGCCGAACGCGTCGAACAGCGCCGGCTGGCCGAGGAAGAAGCGCAGCAGGAGGAACATCGCGCCGAGGTGCAGGATGCCGATCACCATGCCCCGCGGCACGTGCCCGCGCTTCCAGTGGCCGACCTCGTGCGCCACCACGGCCACCACCGCGCCCGGATCGAGCGTGCTGAGCAGCGTGTCGAAGAGGGCGATCCGCCGGTGGCGGCCGAAGCCGGTGAAGAACGCGTTCGCCTTCGTCGAACGCCGCGACCCGTCCACCACGTAGACGTCGGCGAGCGGAAAGCCCACCGCGCGACCGTACTCGAGGATGGCGTCCCGCAGGCTCCCGGCTGCGAGCGGCGTGAACCGGCTGAACAACGGCATGATCCACGCCGGCGCCACGAACTGGATCGTGACGAGCGCGACGGCGCTGATGCCCCAGCCCCACGCCCATGCCGACGGCCCGGCGATCTCGAACAGCCAGAGGATGGCCGCGAGCAGCGGGCCGCCCAGCGCGATCGCGAGCAGCAGGCCCTTCAGGCGGTCGGTGACGAAGGTGGCCGGGCTGGTGCGATTGAACCCGAAGCGCTGCTCGATCACGAACGTCGACCAGATGGCGAAGGGCAGCCCGATCAGGGTGCGCGCGATCCCCAGCCCGGCGAGAAAGGCGAGCCCGGTCGCGACCGCCCCGAATCCGAGCGCGCGCGTGCTCCGATCGAGCCATCCGAAGCCCCCGGCGAACCAGAAGACGAGGAGCGCCACGAGCTGCACGCTCGAGGCGACGATCGCGAAGCGCGTGCGCGCGCGCGTGTAGGCCTGCGAACGCCGGTAGCGATCGCCGTCGAAGACGTCGCGGAACTCGGGTGGAGGGACCGGAGTCCGCGTCCGCAGGCTCAGCAGGTCCGACAGGACGCGCAGCCCGTGCTGCAGGAGCAGCGCCGCGAGGACGATGACGGTGTAGGCGTTCAGGGGATCACCGGCGCGGGCGCGCGGCCTCGGCGCCGCGACAGGAGTAGCAGCCCGTGCGCGACGAGACCATCGGGGCGCTCAGTGCGCCGGTGCGTCGGCTATGGCACCGGCGCGGCGTTGGCGGCCGTGGTCAGCGCCCGGGCGTCCTCCGGAAGCAGGAGGCGCTGGTGCTGGAGACGCTTCGCCGCGCGCGCGAAGCGCTTCACGTACCGCGCGTGGGTCGGGTAGCGCTCTGCCAGCGAGCGCCGCGGGTCGCCGGCCGCGAGCCGGTCGGCCTTCGCGCGCAGGAAGGCGATCTGCTGTCCGGATGCGTCGCACAGATCGTCGCCGGCGAACGCCGCGGCCCGCAGCGCCCAGCCGGTGTACGTCGCCGTCGGCACCGCGACGGCCGGTAGCCGGATGCCGGCGACGTCGTTGCCGTCGGCGTCGGTCTTCGGCACCAGCACGGTGTACGGCGTGCCGAGCGCGGTCGGCGGCAGGACGGTGAGGATGCCCTGATCCAGCGACGGTCCGAAGTCGAACAGGTCGCCGGTACGCGCGAGCCCGTTGTACGTGACGCCGGGAATCGTCGGGAAGCGGACCTTCACCTGCGGCAGCGAGGGCAGCAGCGTGCCCTTCGCGCTACGTGGCACGCGGCTGGCGGGCGGCTTCTTGCCCGCCGATACCCAGGCGTCGAGCGCGATCAGGAGCGCGCGCAGCGCGGGATTGGGCGCGAGGGCGTTCTGTACCTGCTGGCAGATCCCGAGACCCGCACCGGCGACGTGCGGCAGGCTCGACAGCAGGTAGTACCGCACGTTGGGAGGATCGGGGAGGTCCTTGCCGGCGGCGTCGGTGTGCAGCAGCGACGCCGACTTGTTCCAGTACTCGTTCGCCGAGTTGACGTCGAAGATCTTCGGGCAGGTCCCGCTCGCGAGGCAGCGGCGCAGGCGGCCGTCGGTCTGCCCCGTCACGGGATCGGTCGTGACGCTCCAGGTGAACGGGAAGCGGATCTCCGGATACAGCCGATCGCGGTGCTGGCGGATGGTGCGGCCGGGCTGCGCGAAGCGATGATCGAACGATCCGCCGCCCGGACCGGCCAGGAAGTCGAGCAGCCCGTCGAAGACCATGCTGCCGCTCTCGTCCGCGTTGAAGCCGAGATGGACGAAGTCGCGCAGGAAGCGCGCCGGCTGCGAGAGCCCGAAGCCGTATGCGAACCGCAGCCGGCCCGCGACCGGATTGGGCGTGCCGGCATCGTCGGCCGCCGCGCGGCGCAGGAACGCGACGAAGTCACGCGTCGCCGCGAACGCGAGCCCCGTGACCAGCGGATCCCGCGCCGGATAGGCGAGGTCGTAGAGGTGTCCCTGCTGGAAGAGCGTGCCCGCCGGCAGCAGGCGGACGGTACGGCTGTCGACGTACTCCCAGCCGTCGGGGGGGATCGCGACCGGCGGATCGGCGTAGTGCACGCGAACGCTGAGGGTCGCGGCCGAGGTGTCGGTCGTCGCGGCGGCATAGGAGAGGCGGTTCGTCGCCGTGGTCGCGTCGACCACGAACTCCTCGAGCGACGGTCCGACGATCGGGGATCCGTCCCCGTTGGCCGCGACGGGCACGGTGATCGTCAGCGCACCCGGCCCGGACGCCACCGTCACGTCCCATCCGCTCCACGCGATGACGTAGCCCTGCCGCATCAGGAACCCGTCGCCGGCATCGGCCGGTGTGGTCGGGTCGTTGCTGAGGAAGAGGCGGTCGACGGTATTGATGACGCCGGTGGCGAGCTTCAGACCGCGGTTGTTGCTCTCGTAGAAGAGCTTGCCGCTCGCCTGCGCCATGTCGACCGGCTTGAGGAGGTACACGTCCATCGAGTACTCGACCTTGCCGGCGGCGTTGCGCGGCGCCGAGGCGAGGTCGGTGATCGTCGCGTTCAGCGGGTCGCTCGGGTCGATCTCGCCGAACGCGCGGCCCGCGAGCTTCTCGTACGGTCCGATCGTCCCGAAGAACGTGCCGCCGAAGGTCGGTGACTGGACCGTCGAGAGCACGAGCTTCGTGATCCGGGCCTCCGCGGGAAGGCTGACAGCGAGGTACGCCGCCGTCAGTACGAGGGTGGCCAGTCGCGAGGTGCTCGGGGCGGTCGGCATCGTGGATCGCGGCTACGCGAGAAGAACATCCCGCCGATTCGGAGGTCAACACTGTTGCGTCGCAGGAGGGCCGCTCGTGGTCAGGCGCGGGCCTCCCTGGTAGACGGGAACGCATGCGGGCCGTCGCCGAAGAGCCGTTCACCTTCAATCCGTTCGATCCGGAGCACCGCCGCGACCCCTATGCGCTCTTCGCGCGGGCGCGACGCGAGCACCCGGTCTTCCGGCACGACGGGCTTCCCGTCAGCTCGGTGTTCCTGCACGCCGACTGCCAGGCGATCCTGCGGGATCCGAAGACGTGGTCGAGCATGTTCCCGACGCCGCCCGGGTTCGCGCCCGAGGACGTCCCGCGCAGCATGCTCGTCACCGATCCGCCCGAGCACGCGCGCCTGCGCGGGCTCGTCTCGCAGGCGTTCACGCCGAAGCGTGTCCGCGAGCTGGTCCCGCGGATCGAGGCGATCGCGCAGGAGCTGCTCGACGATGCGCTCGCCCGGCGCGAGGTCGACCTGGTGGACGCGCTCACCTATCCGCTGCCCGTCATCGTGATCGCCGAGATGATCGGCGTGCCCGCCGAGGATCGCGCGCGGTTCAAGACGTGGTCCGATGCCCTCGTGGCGCCGCTGGGATCGATCTTCTTCGCGGAGCCGTCGCAGGAGATGATCGACGAGCAGCGACGCATCCGCGCCGAGCTCGAGGAGTACTTCGTGCGGCTGGTCGAGGATCGCCGGCGGTCGCCGAGGGACGACCTCCTGACCGGGCTGGTCCAGGCCGAGCTGGAGGGCTCGCGCCTCGCGTTCGACGAGCTCCTCGCCATGCTGATCCTCCTGCTCGTCGCGGGCAACGAGACCACGACGAACCTGATCGGCAACGCCGCGCTCGAGCTGCTCGCGCATCCCGACGCCCTCGCCGCCGTCCGCGCCGACCCGTCGCTCACCGGAGCGGCCGTGGAGGAGGTGCTGCGCTTCTCCTCGCCCATCCAGATGGACCCGCGGATCGCGACCCGCGACGTGACGGTGCAGGACGTGACGATCCCGGCGGGCGAGTTCGCGCTGTGCTGGATCGGCTCGGCGAACCGCGACGGGACGGTCTTCGAGCGGGCGGACACCTTCGACGTGCGTCGCGAGAAGCAGAGCCACCTCGCCTTCGGCTTCGGCCCGCACTACTGTCTGGGCGCCTCGCTCGCCACGCTGGAGGCGGAGATCGCCGTCCGGGTGCTGCTCCAGCGGACACGGAGCTTCGGCCGGGTCGACCAGGAGCCCCTCCCGCTCCATCCGAGCATCGTCTTCCGGGGCGTGACCAGCCTGCCGGTCCGGCTCGAGCCCGCGTGATCCGGCGCCAGATGTGCTGAACGTGTCAAGGTACCCTTGACGCCGTCAGTGGTCGGACTAGGGTGTTCGCCATGGCCACGTGGCACGCGTGGCACCCCGGGGGGGCGCACGCAGCGGCTGCCGGAGCACGGCAGTCGCGCCGCATCCTGATGCTCGCGCTCCTGCTCGCGACCCTGCGCGCGAGCGTCGCGAGTGCGGAGGGGCCGCCCGCGCAGCTCGTCCTGCCGCTCCTGGCCACGCTGGCGATGGGACGCTCGGTCTACGAGCTGCAGATGACCGACACGATCACCCATCCGCTGGGTTTCGCGCGCGATCAGCTTCCCGGGAAGCCGACCTTCATCCCGTCGTTTCTCTCCATTCCGGATCTCTACTCCGTGGACGTGTCGGATCGTGATCCGCCGCGCTTCGCCGCGCCGGTCGACACCTCGAAGATGCTGTCGCTCAACCTGCTGCCCCGGAGTCTCGCCCTCAACCGCTCACTGTCGGTCGTCTACGATACGGAGAGTCTCCCGGCGCTCCGCGATTCGAGCCGTCTGCTGCGGCTCGAGTTCGAGCTCGACTTCTAGGCTACGGAAATTTCAGCGCCCCCTTCTTGCCCTTCGGCCGGAACGAGCCGGCTACCGACAGGCAGCGGCCCGGCTCGTCGGCCGGTGTGCTCGGCTGGATGGAGATCGTCACGCGCACCGACCCCGGCGCCGGTGTCTGCATGTCCACCTGCTTGCCGGCGAGCGTGAGCTTGGCAGCACCGCCGCGTGTGAGGCGGAGCAGCCCTTTCTGGATGCCGCCGGCGCTCGCCACGGCGCCGGTCTTGTCCTTGAAGCGGAAGGTCTTCTTCTTGCCGGTGAACGCGCCGGCCGGAATGCGGGCGCACAGCAGCTCCCCGCCGCGCTCCACGCGGATCTGGACGGCCAGGTGTCGCCCGGTCGCGTCGAACGTCGGCGTCGACGGCAGCACGCCGGCGAGCTGGAGCGTGGTCGTTCCGTTGTGCGGCGTGAGACGCACCCGCTTCAAGATCGCGCCGGTCGAGTCCCCGGCGCAGCACGCGGGATCCTCGAAGTCGACGAGGCCGTTCCCGTCGTCATCCACGCAGTTGCCGCAGATCTCGTGCGGCAGGGTGGACGTCGTCACCGGCGACGTGGTCGACGACGTCGTCGGGCTGGTGGTCGAGACCGTCGTGGTGGCGGTGGTCGTGGTCGAGCTCGTGGTGGTGGTCGGTGGCGACGACGTCGTGGTCGTTGGCACGTCGACCGCCAGGAGCCGGGCCTGCACGGTCGCCGTCTTGCTGGCATCGGTGAGCGAGGCGACCTGCACGGTCACGGTGCCTGCACCGAGGGCAGGCAGGCTCGCGTCGAGGGTGAGCCCGCCGCCGGCGAACGCCGGCAGACGGATGGGCGACACCGCCTGTGTCGGCATCCCGTCGACGCCGCGGAGTGTGGCCACCAGGCCGCCGTCGGTGCCGGTCACGGTGGCGCTGAAGGTGTCCTCGACGTTGCCGGCGTTGCGTACCTGGAGCGCGAACGCCGCCTCACCCGGTCCAGGCCGCTGCTGCTCGGCCGGGACCAGGGTGGCCGTGAGGCCCTTGCTGGCGGGCAGGGTGACCGTCGCGGCGTTGCTCGCGGACGCCGCGGAATCTGTCCGTGACGTGGCGCTGCCGACCAGCGAGACGTTCCCCGGCGGCAGGGGCGGCGGGTCACCCAGGACGATCGGCACGTCCTGCTGCTGGCTCGGCGCCAGGGTGAGCGTCGTGTGGTCGAGCGTGCTCGTGGGTCCCATGACGCCGGCGAGCGCCAGGTCGAAGGTATCGGGTGCGGTCCCCGTGTTGAGAACACGGAGGAAGTAGGGGGTCGCCGGGGTGCCGCCGAACGGGAGCACGAAGACCGAGACCCCCGCGCCCGAGAGCGTCACGCGCGCCGTCGCCTTCACACCGAGATTCCCGCCGTTCGAGAACACGACGAGCGGCACGTCGTAGACGCCGGGGGAGGCGTTCTGCGGCGTGAGAATCTGCATCACGACCTCGCGGGCGTTGTCCGCCCCCGGCAGCGTGACGATCGACCCCGTCGACGGAGACGACCAGCCGTTCGGGAGCTGCGGGAAGACCTGATACTGATCCGCGACGTTGCCGACGTTCGTGAGGCGCAGGACGAAGCGCGCTCCGCTGCCCCGGCCCGCGCTCGCGGCAGCGGGGGTCACGTCCAGCGTCAGGCCGAACGCCCGCGCGCTGTTGTTGGGGCCGAGGTCGGGTGGCTGCCAGACCTGAAGGGTGGCGAACACCTGATCGAGGAGGCCGCCGCCGGAGGCCACGACGCTGAAGTCGACGTTGCGGTACGTCGGCGCGGCGAGGTCGCTGGTGAGCGTGAGCGGGATCTGCACCGTCGCGCCGGCCGCGACGTCCAGCGATGGCGGGAACGTGACCCAGCCGGGAGGGACGCCCGTCACCTCGAGCTGGAACGTCACCGGTACGCCGGTCGGATTCGTGAGCGACACCGTGTAGCTCGCCGGGCTGCCGACCTGGACGAACTGCCGGATGGCCGGATCGATGCCGATGATGCGTGTACCCTGGACATGGGCTTCGGGCAGCGTGAGGGAGCCGGCGCCGAGCGTCGGCACGGTGTAGTCGAGCGTGCCACCCGCGACCACGGTGCGGGTGGTCCCGGCGGCCATGTTCGCGACCTGCTGCGACCAGGTGATGGTGTCGTCGGCTGGCTGGTCCCAGACGTACGTGTCGACGCCGTCGCCGGGGACGACCTGGGTGGGCGGCACGCTGAACGATCCCGGGAGTACCGAGACTCCGGCGCCGCTCGGGATGTCCACCCGTGCCGTGAGCCGGGGGCCGTCGATCATGTCGAGCTGGTAGATCGTGAGTCCCAGGCTGCTCGTCGCGTAGAGCAGATTGCCAACCCGCTGCATCGACAGGATCACCGCGCCGACGTCGTACGGGATGTAGCGCAGCGCCGTCGGGTTCGATGCGTCGACCAGGACCAGCACTGGCTGGTCGCCGCGGGTGGCGCCGCCCACGGCGTAGAGGTCGTTGCCGAGCGAGACGACGGTGCTACCGTCCTTGTCCTTCAGCGGCGTGACGAGTGTCTGGCTCACCGTCGGGCTGGCGGGATCGGTCGCGTCGAGGAGGGTCAGCGTCAGCGTCCCGACCAGACCCGATCGTCCATCGTAGAAGCCCTGGGTGTCTCCGGCGGCCAGGACCTCGGTGCCGTTCGTCGCCATGCCCTGCAGCAGGCGAGCCTCGGGCACGAGCACCTGGCCTGCGACCGACGGGGCGTCCGGGTTGGCGAGGCTCGTCACGAGGACCTTGCCCTGACCGACGTCCGGGGAGCCGTCCGCCGACGTCGTCGTCGCGAGATAGGCGCGATTGCCCGGCATCGGGAGGGCCCCGAAGATCATGTTCTCGCCGCCGCTCCAGATGCGGCCGTTGTTCGTCTCGCCCGGGGCCGGCGGGAAGAGCCGGCCCGGAGCGTCGGGTTCGCGAGGCTCGTCAGGTCGACGCCGAAGAGGTCGCCGTACTGCTCGAAGATGAACCCCGAGAACGGATTGTAGAAGTAGATGCTCGTGGGGATCCATCCGACGTTGCCGGTGAAGAACGCGGGACCGCCGCCGATCTGCCGATCGAAGCTGGTCTGCGAGACGAGCGCGGGGTTGGTCGGATCCGCCAGCGAGTACACCGCGAGGCGGACGGGCACGAACGCGCCACCGGCCTCGAAGCCCGTATCGAAGCCGACGATCAGGTTGCCGTTGAACAGGCTGCAGGTGGCGGCCGAGAAGTTCCCGGCCTGCTGCGCGTCGTAGGTGCCGAACGAGCGCACCAGGACGGGATTGGCCGGGTCGGCCACGTCGACGACGTTCGCCTCCGTCTCACCGCAGACGTAGGCGCGGGTGCCGTCGAGCACCACGCTCTTCCCGCGACCCCCCTCGGTCTGCACGGCGCCCAGCACCTTCGCGGTCGGATTGGGGACGGCGTCGCGCTGGATCGCGAGCTGCGTCTGCACGATGGAGGTGCCGGTGCCGACCAGGGAAGGCGTGACGGTGATGGTGGCGCCGAGCGGCGAGCCGACGAAGAAGGGTCCTTCGCCGGTGGCGCCCGGGATGGGGACGTTGTCGCGCACCTCGGCATCGAAGACGTACGGTCCGCGCGCCAGCTGCGCCGGCAGCGTCACCGGAACGTCGAGCTGCTGGATGCTCGCCGACAGATCGAGCGGGACCGTGCCGGCGAAGAACGGGAAGATGGCATCCTGCCCCGCAGCGTTGCGCAGGCCGACGTAGACGTTCACCGTGCGCGCGCGGTTGACGGCGTTGTAGAGCCGGACGCGGACGGAGACGGTCGCTCCGGGTTCCGCGAAGCCCGGCGTCGGCGTGACGTCGACGACCTGCACCAGCTCCCGGCGCACGGTGACCGATCCCGTGATCGACCGCGCGGCCACCGGGGCGAGGGCATCGGTCGCGGTCACGGTGAAGTCGAAGGGCGCGAGCGCGTCGGCGATCGGATCGATGGTCGCCGTGACGGGAGGGAAGTTCGACGTGAACGGCCCGAGCGTCAGGGTCGTGGGGCTCAGGTGCCCGGTCACGCCCGGCGGCAGGCCGCTCAGCCCGAGCGTGAAGGTGCGCGTCGCCGGTCCCTGGTTGGCGATCGTGACCGCGAAGGTCACCGGTGTGTTCGGGAGCACCTCGCTCGTGTTCGGGTTGATGACGAGGCCGAAGCCGTGCGTGTCGGCGCCGTCGAAGACGCCCTTCAGGTGACAGAGCGCGACGTTCAGGTCGACGAGGACGTCGGCGAGGTTGCTCGCATCGCTGGCTGCCAGCGCGCCGCGCACGCCCTGCAGCTCGCTGCGCGCCTGGGCGAACGCCGGCGGAGCCGTCGAGGAGCTCGAGGGCACGGTCGAGGAAGGCGAGGGCGCTGGCGCGCGCCTCCGCGTCCGTCGGGTCGGCGCCGAGCGCGATGGCCGCGGCGCCGAGGGATTGGAAGTCGTCGCCCAGCCCGCTGCGGCCGACCGCGGTTGCGACGGCCGCGGCGTCCTGCGCGCAGCGTGTGGACACGGTCACCACGTGCAGCGCGACGACGCCGGTGACCTGCTGGCGCGCGCTCGGGGGTCCGAAGGAGGCGGTCGCGCGCACGAGGAGCGTGGTGTCGGAGGCCGCGGCAGCACTGGCGTGGAACGTCAGCGCCTGGGACGCGATCCCCGCGCCGGCGACCGCGACGGGCGACGACAGGCCGGTCGCGGTGATCCTGGTGGCAGATCGAGCGCGAGATCGACGTCGGTCGCCACGTTGCCGGCGGCGCGAAGCCCGAGCGTCACCGCCGCGGATCCACCGGGCGTCACCGCGACCTCGGATGGGCTCAGCGTGAGCACCACCCCGGTGACGGGCGGGACCGTGAAGCCCGCGGTCGCCGTGTCGTCGGCACCCCCACCCGTGGCCTTGATGCTCACGTCGGCAGGAGTGCCCGAGGCCGGGAGATCACCGGTGGGCACGGCGCACACGCTGACCTCGCCCGTCTCGCCCGGTCCGACCGGCAGCGGGGACAGCGCGGCGCGCAGCGAGAAGCCGGGTGTCTGCGCGGGGAACGTGAGGGCGAAGGTTGCCGGCGCGGGTCCGGTGTTGCGCACGCGGGCGCGGAACACGCTCGGCACTTGCGCGCCGCCGGTGTCGAAGGTGAAGCAGCGGATCGGGGGCGAGAGTGACGTCCACGCCCGGCTGCGCGCCCGGGGTGACGTGGGGATCGCCGGGTCCGAGGTCGCTCACCAGGAAGGGAAACGCGGGCGGATCGTTCGGCGTCGTGAAGTCGAAGAAGCGCTGGGCGAGATCGAAGCCCTCGGTGAGACCCTTGGCGAGCTCCCCGACGAGGCCGAGGCCCTTGGTGTCGAGCTTCAGCTTCTCGTACGCTTTCTTCAGCTTGTCGAAGATTCTTCGTCGCCTCCTTCGTCTTCGCGATCAGCTCCTTGATGGAGGTCTTGGTGTCCTTGATGGTGTCGCCGAACCCGCCGCCCTCGACGACGGCGTCGAGCACGGCTGCGGAGTAGACCAGCCCGACCTGTCCGAACGCCGCCACCTTGCCGATGAAGTGCGCGATCGGTTTGTTGAACTCGGCCGAGAACTCGAGCGCGCCGGTGTAGCCGACGAGCGCCTGGTGGCCGCCGTGCTCGAAGGCGCTGATGGTGCGTCCGCCCTGCTCGGTCTCCAGCCAGCCCACGGTCTGCTGGCCACCCACCGTCACCATCGCGATCGGCGTCACGATCACCTTGCCCTGTGCCGCCGCGGCGGCGATGCGGGCCTTCGCCTCGGCCGACAGGGCCAGGCCATCGAGCTCGTCGAGATCGTCGGACGTGATCACCGTCAGATCGTTGCCCGGCGAATCGATGACCGCCTGGAAGACCTCGCGGATCGAGACCGGCGATTGTCCGGTCACGCCGGCGATGACGGCGCCCTCGAGGAACGACGCTTCGAGGCCGCGAGCCACCTCGAACGCGGACGTCACGCTCGGCATCTGGCCGGTGAGAGGAAAGACGCTCAGCCGGTTCTGCTGCACGTCGAGCTCGAGCGTGGCGTCGTCACCCTGCTTGCGACTGATCGCGAGCACCACGCGCGGCGTCTCGACGACGGTGCGCACGAGATAGCCGCGGGCGAGCTGGGCTTCGGCCGCATCGGTGGTCGCCAGGTAGCCCATCGTGAGGGTCTCGGCGTTGGCCACCGCGACCGCGCGCGTGCGCTCCGACAGCTGGCGGAGCAGGACCACCTGATCCGCGGTGTACGTGGCGCCGGGCGTGATGGCGGCGAGTCCGGGCGCCAGCGCCTGGAGGGCGTTCTGCACCGCGGCCAGGCGGGCATGCTGCGGCGCGAAGGCCTCGAGCGCGAGACGTCCCGGCAGCACGTTGACCGTCGTGACGTCGAAATCGGTGACGACCGGAGCGGGGGGCCCGCTCACGTCCACCGGGCCGCCCTGCTGGCGTGCGGCGAATCCGATGCGGTCGTAGATCATGCGCTCGTGGTGCTCCACGGCCGTGAACGGGCTCGCCTGCAGGTCGATGGAGAGCGTGATGCCGGTGACGAGCTGCGAGCCGAGCGGGAAGTTGGTGAGGACGTCCTGGAAGTCGCTGCCGACGACGATCGGGTCGTCGGTCACGTCGTCGTCGCCCTGGCCGATCAGCAGGTAGGGCGTGTAGGTGAACGTCGTCGCGCCGAACGGGATGCTGGCTCGGCCGGCGGACTGGACGAACGCGCTGACCGAGACCGGCTTGCCCACGAGATCGGCGGCGTCGAAGCTCTGCTGCAGCACCGTGCGGGAACCGAGGCCGGAGAGTGCGAAGGCCGCGGCCGCCTGGCTGTAGGTCTCCACGTCGACCTTCAGGGTGACGCGTGCGCGCAACGCGTCGGGGACGTCGGTGAACGTGTCGAGCGGAGCGGACACGCTGTCACGAGGCCGAACGTACACGAAGCTGGCGTCGGCATCGACGAAGCCGCCCCCGCGTCGTACTGGACCCAGTAGTGCTGGCGGAGGTCGTTGTAGAACGTGCTGTCGGCGGCGGGGTCGTAGGGGAATCCCGTCGGGCAGCCGAAAGCCCGCGACGGCGCGGGGAGCATGGCGCGGGCGAGGCCGGCGATCTGGTCGTTCGTGAGCGTGGCGTGTGCGAAGCGGACGTTCGCGACACCCGACGCGCGCAGCAGCGCCGCGAGCAGCGCGGCGCGATCGAGCGAGTTGGCGCCGCGGGTCCAGAGCGCGCCGCGCGCGCCGCGCAGGTAGCCGGGATAGACCTCGAAGGAGATCTGGTCGCGCACGAAGGCGAACAGCGCGCCCGGATCGTGACCCAGCGCCGCGGCCTGCGCGGTGACGTACGGGTCGGGTGCCGGCTGGGCCGGTGTCCGGGTGCAGATGCCGAAGAGGAGGAGGAACGCCAGCCCGCCCACCCGGGCGCGCCGACGTCGGCTGGAATCGGTCACGAAACTCCCTACTGCCGCACGAACTACCGGACAGCATAGTACGGTGAAACAAAGCGAGTGGGAAGGAAAAACTCCTTGGGGGACTTCTCGCCGAGCAGAGTCCATGCTCTCGGCGACTACGCGAAGAGCCAGCCGGAGAAGATCAGCAGCCCGAAGCAGAAGAGGTGGACGGTGACGACGATCCTGACGGCCGTCACGAATGGACCGTCGGCGCCCACCCGGCGCCGTCCGCGCCAGCGCTCGAAGACGTCGTAGGCGACCAGCATCACGCCCTGGTACAGCCCGTAGACGAGGTACTGGGGCTGCAACCCGTGCCAGCAGCCCATCAGGCTCATCGTCAGCAGCAGCGCGACGTGATGCGCACGCTGGCGATTGCCACGGAACCAGCGCCGGCGCGCGGCCTGCAGCATGAAGCGCATGTAGACATGGTCGCGCAGCCACCAGGACAGCGTGATGTGCCAGCGATCCCACATCTCGCGAAAGCTGCGGCTGAGGAACGGCTTGTCGAAGTTCTCCGGTACCTGGATGCCGAAGAAGCGGCCCACACCGATGGCGAACGCGCTGTATCCCGCGAAGTCGAAGAAGAGGTACAGGCTGAACGCATACATGTAGGCCACGCCTGCGCGGAAGCCCGAGCGGCCGGCCATCGGCGCCAGGGCGCGCTGGTAGATGAGATACGCGAGGATGAACTTGTAGAGGAAGCCCTGCGCGATGCGATGGATGCCCGCCTCGACGTCGCGCAGGTAGTCTCCGCGCGACCGTGGAAGCGCGTCCAGCGCGGTCGTGAAACGGTGGAACCGGTCGATCGGCCCGGCGCTCATCGTCGGTGCGAAGAGCAGGTAGCTCGCCACGTCCGCCGCGCGCGGCGTCGCGGTGACGAGCCCGTCGTGCAGGACGATGAGGGCATCGATGACCCGCAGGGTCATGTACGAGATGCCGAGGAATCCGAAGGTGTCGAGGAGTCCCGTCGTCGTCGGTGACACGAGCGCGGGGACGGCGGCCAGCGGATGGGCCCCGCCGACTGGTGAAGCGCGGAAGACCCCGTGTGCGAGCGGGGCGATCTTCACCACGATGAGCGGAGACAGGACCAGCGCGATGGCGCCATAGAAGACCGGCTGGCTCGCAGCGCGCTGCCGCAGCCGGGCGTACCCCAGCACGACCGCGGTGCTGGCCACGGCGTAGGCGGCGAGGAAGGCGAGCTGTGCGAGGCCGGCATACGCCGCCGCGTCGATGCCGAGCGGATCGGCATACTGGAAGGCGACGATCGCCAGGCTGACGATCAGGACGGCGGGACGCCGGAGCAGGCCGAGCACCCCGAGGATGCCCAGCACCACCAGCGGATAGAGCAGGAACAGGAAGTAGGAGAAGTCGACGTACGGTGTCACTCCAGCGTCTCGCGAAGCGCGCGCCGGTCGACCTTGCCATTGGTCGTCAGCGGCAACGCCGGCACGCGCCGAACCAGGCGCGGAAGCGCGTACTCTGGCAGCAGCTCGGCGAGCGCCGCGCGGACGAGCTGCGTGAGCGGGCGCCCCTCGGCCGGCAGCGGCGGCACGGCGCCGTCGGCGCCGACGACGACGGCGAGCAGATGATCGGGCTGCCCGCCGCGGTCGATGGCCAGCACGGCGCCGTCCGCCACGCCGGGCACCGCGCGCAGGCACGCCTCGATCTCCTCGAGCTCGAGGCGGTACCCGTGCAGCTTGATCTGGTGGTCCAGCCGGCCGGCGCAGGCGAGCGAGCCGTCCGTCGCTTCGACCGACCCGAGGTCGCCGGTGCGATAGCCGCGGCTGCCGTCGGGGCGCGCGAAGAAGGGGCCCGGCCCCGTCTCGGTCTTCACGCTCTCCGGAGGAAGGAGGTAGCGGTCCGCGACCTGCGCGCCCGCGATGACGATCTCGCCGCGCGTGCCGTCCGCGAGACGGCGGAGCGGGTCGTCGGGATCGGCGATCCAGACGTCGATGCCCGGCGCCGGATGTCCGACCGTCAGCGCACCGCCCGCCGCGACCATCGCGTCGGTGATGCGGACGGCGGTGACGGCGACGGTCGCCTCGGTCGGGCCGTACATGTTCCACACCTGCGCGCGGGGAAAGCGCGCCAGGAGCTCCTGCGCCACGCCGACGGGAAGCGTCTCGCCACAGAACAGGAATCGCCGCAGGGCGGACAGCATCTCCTGCCCGAAGCGTGGCTCGGCCAGACAGAAGCGTGCGAACGACGGCGTCGACACCCAGGTGGTGAGGGGTGCGCCGTCGAGACGGCGGAAGAGGCGTCGTGGATCGTCCAGCTCCGTGCGGTCGACGGCGAACCAGGTTCCGCCGCTGAGCAGCGCCCCGTAGAGATCCATCACCGAGAGGTCGAAGCTGAGGGGGGCCTGGTTGAGGAAGGTCTCCCCGCCCGGGACGAACGGGTGGGTGGCCAGCAGCCAGTCGGCGAAGTGGCGCAGGGCGCGGTCCGGGATCGGCACGCCCTTGGGGTCGCCCGTCGTGCCCGACGTGAAGACGATGTACACCGCTGCGTCAGGATCGTCGGGGACGGGAGGCAGTTCGGAGCGATCGAATGCGCCGATCGCGATGCGCGACGCCGTCGGATCGAGCTCGATGCTCTCGATCCCTCGCGCGGCCAGCTCCTCGGCGAGCGCGGGCGCCGGCTCCTGCGCGAGCACCGCGTGGGTCGGCCACGCCGCCGCCAGCATGCGGACGATCCGAGCGGGCGGGGCGGAGCGATCCACCGGCACGTAGGGCCGCCCGGCGCGCAGCGCCGCGACGATACCGACGACCATCGCCGGTTCCTTGTGCCCGTAGAGGAGCACCGGGCCTGGCCGCGTGGCCAGGCGAGCGGCGAGTCGCTCTGCCCGATCGACCAGCTCGGCGTAGCTGAGGGTGTGGTCGGGACCGACGACCGCCAGGCGGCTCGCGTCCGGCGCGGCGGCGATCCGCGCGAAGAGCGAACCGCTGGCGCGCGCGCCGGCCAGCATCTCTCGAGGCGCCCGCGAGATGTCAGAACTCCTGGTAGATGAATGGTGGCGGGTTGTACTGCCGACTCCCGTGGAGCTCCGCGAGGCCGACGATGATCGCGACGTAGTACAGGGTCAGGACGACGAGACGCACCGTGCTCGACGCCCACGCGCGTTGCAACCGCTCCTGGCCTGCTCGCATGCTCGCGGCGAGCATCACGACGCGCGCCCTCCGGCCAGCCGTCGCTCGAGATCGGCGACGATGGCTCGCGGCGTCGCCCACGCCTCCTTGTCGAACTCCGCGGGCGAGATCGTGATCCCGAAGGCCTGCTCGATCTCCACCATCAGCGTGACCGTCCCGAGCGAGTCGAGAAGTCCGGACGTGTAGAGCGGCAGGTCGGGGTCGGTGAGCACGTCGCGCTCGCCCGTCACCTCGCGCAGGATCTCGAGCGTGCGCCGGCTCACCCCGTCGGCCGGCTCGGTCACGTTCCTCGTCATCGTGGCGTCTCCTGAGGCGCGCGCGTGCTGGGTGGCCAGACGACGGCAGTCCCCGGCGCCGGCACCTCGCGTGCCAGCGCCGCCAGCGCGCTCCGGATGTCGTCGATCGATCGGTCGTGCCAGAACATGTCGAGCGCGCGATCGGCGAACAGCCAGCCGCGCGGGCTGAAATGCGCGCCGGTGTCGGTCATGAAGTACAGATCCTCGTCGGCATCCCGGAAGTGCAACCACGGCACGCCGAGCTGCTCAAGCTCGCGCTCCCAGCGCTCGTAGAACATCTGTCGCTCGCGGCGCGAGAGCTCGGTGAAGTTGTCGTAGTAGCCGGGCATCGGCATGCTCCAGATGAACGGCCGGGCATGCAGCTCGTGAAGGACCGCCGCCGCGAGCCGGAGGTCCCCCCATTCGACCGAGCGACCCACCAGGTCCTCCCACTCCGTCGGGACCGGGTAGGTCTGACCCTCGCGGTTGGACGCGCCGGAGCCGTAGAGCGCGAGCGCGTCCGTGATGTCGCCGCGATTGAGCAGGAAGCGGTACGTGCGATTGGGGAAGCCGAAGGGATTGGTCGAGTTGCGCCGCTCCGCGATCTTGGTGGCGCGGGTGGCCAGCGCGGGCCAGCGCAGGCGTCTCGACCGCGACGGCGGGTTCGGCATCAGGGTCTTCTTGACGCGCATGAAGTGCCGCGTCTGCGCGACGTCCTGCAGCCGTTCGATCCATGCCTGGATGCGACCCAGCGGCAGCAGTGCGTAGTAGGCCGCGAGGTGCAGGGCCGTCGGGTCGGCGAGGTTCTCGACCGCCGCCCGGAGCAGCGGCCGGCCAGCCAGCGTCTCCGGATATGCCAGCATCCGGCGCGCCGCGGCCTCGCGCAGCGACAGCGAAATGGGCGAATCGAACATGAACGCATCGGCGATCGCGGGTGAGAAGTTGCCGGCGTACGACGCCGCGTTCACCGCGTCGGTATTGGCGAACCACGGCGGCGAGTCGAGCATGACCAGCTTCTTGCCGTCGAGGCTGTGCCCGAGCGCGCCGAACATCTCCATGAAGAGGAGGTTGCCGATCCCCGAGCGGCCGATCGCGAAGACGTCGAAGCCGGTCGGCCGCGACGCGAAGAGCTGCGTCGGCCGGTACGGGTCGCCGCAGCAGTAGAGCTCCGAGCTCCCGTAGAGCGGAAGCGTGTGCCCGCTCGCGAGCGCCGCGCGCTGCAGCGTCAGGGTGATGGACTTGATGGGTGCGCGGACGTTCGCCATGGCCTCGAGATATCGACCCGAGACGTGGAGCACGTACCTCTGGCCGGCCCACGCGAGACCGATGCCGATCGCCAGCGCCAGCATGGCCGCGAGGATGCCGACCGGAGGCCGGGCCGTGTCCGCCACGAGCGTCACGTCACCGGTGCCCCGTCCACCCGGTCGAGCCGTCGCCGCGTCCATCCCCCCGTCTCTCCTCCGCGCGACCCCCGGGGCCTCTGCGTTCGCGCCGGGCCATCGGGTGCATGGGAATCTTATCCGGACCCACGCGGCCGTACGCAATGGCGAGCAACCGATGTGCCAGGGAGGAGCGGCCCTTCCGGCGGCGTGTTTCTCTGGCCGCCCGGAGGGCCGCGGGCACCACGGGACGTTCCGGCGCCCTCACCGTGGCACTTTGCCCCACCGCGGATGCGGCGGGGCGGGTCGATCGGTATTCGGCGGCCTAGCGGGCAGCTTCCACGGGGCCGGGCGCCGCCGGCGCGGACGACCGCGCGGCGTCGGTGAACGCGTCGAGGAGCGGACCCGTGATGGCCTCCGCCGAGTGATCCTCGGAGGCGATCGCCGCCCGCAGCTCACCGGTCGCGTCACCCGGATCGCGCCCGGCCTCGAGCGCGATCGCGAGATGATCGACCGGCTCCGCGAAGCGGTAGTCGTGTCCGGCGAGCGCCTTCAGCCGGGCCAGGGCGTCGTCACGCTGTTTCGCGGCGAGCGCTCCCGAGGCGAGCAGGAGGACCGCCGTCGAGCGCACGTATTCCTCGTCGCTTCGCCGGGCCTTCTCGGCCTCGACGACCGCGTCCCGGCGATTGCCGTCGAGCCACAGGGCCACGGCGCGCCGCAGGCGCACCCACCGCAGCTCGCGCTGCGCGTTGCGCCACGACTGGTCCACTCGCCCGTCGTCCAGGCCGGCCGGTACCTTGCGCTCGCTCGCGCGCAGCAGCTCGGCGGCCTTCGTCCAGTTGCGATGGACGAGGAGCTGGTGGGCCTGGGCGGAGTCCTGGAACATCTGCGCGACGCTCTCGGGCGGCTTTCTCGCGAGCGCCGCCCGCGCCGCGGCCGCGTCGCCGGTGACGAGCTGCCAGCGTCCGAGCTCGATGCGACGCCCGTCGCTCAGATCGTCCGCCTCCGGCGCGAGGGTCTTCAGCAGCGCGCGCGCACCCGCGGTATCGTCGGCCGCGGCGAGCGCGCGGACCAGCAGCAGCCGCATCCCGGGGTCGTGCCGGTCGGCATCGGCGGCGGCTCGCGCGTACGCCACGGCCACTGCGGGAGCGCCCGCGGCGAGGGCCGTCGAAGCGCACGCGGCGGGCGTGCGGACGCGCTGGCCGCTCCCGTGCTCGATCGAGCCCTCCTCCCGCACGAGCTCGTCGAAGATGGCGCGAGCCTCGGCAGGCCGTCGCGCGCGGAGCAAGGCGCCGGCGTAGCGCAGGCGATCGGCCACCGTCACGGTCTGCCGCGCGCGCTCGGCGTAGAGCGGCAAGGCTTCACCGAGCCTCCCCTCGTCGTCCAGCTGGCGCGCGGCGTAGGTGCGCGTCGCGACCTCGACGTCCGGCGACGCGGCGTCGTCCGCGGACACGCCGGAGGACACGACGAGGCCGGTCAGCACTGCCAGCGAGAGCGAGATGTGTGTGCGCATGAGATCGGCTCCGGCCGCTGCCCGCCGCGCAGGCTGGGAACGACCTGCGCGGCGGGCTCGACTGTCGAGATGGTCTAGATGGTGTTCAGGAACGCGAGAACCTGCGCCTGCTGGGTTGCCGACAGGCCGCCGAACGCGTTCCGGGCTGCGGCCCCCTGACCGTCGTGCAGGCCGATCGCGTCCGTGACGGTCTCGGCGCGCCCGTCGTGGAGGAACCGCGACTTGGCACGCACGCCCCACAGCGGGGACGTACGCATCTGCTTCGGTCCCGCCGCCCCCGAGGTGATCCCGTCACCCAGCGATCCCATGTCGTGCAGCAGGAAGTCGGAGAAGGGGTGGAACGTCTGGTTGGCGAGGAACCCGTTCAGGCTCGCGCTGACCGCCGCGAGTCCGCCGGTGGTCTTCGGGATGAACGCGGCGGGGTTCGACGAGGTGGTCACGTTCTCCAGATGGCATCCCCCGCAGCCGATCTGGTTGAAGAGCGTGTGACCCGCCTGCGCGTCGGAGTTCTGTGCCAAGCGCGGCGGCGGATCGAGCATGCGCATGAAGTCGGCGAAGTGATCGATGTCGGCGCGCCCGTCGGCCTGTGTCGGATCCTCGGGCTCGTCCGCCGCGTCGAGCAGGACGCCGAACTGGGTGACGTTGCGAGCGCACTGGCTGCGCTCGGTGGGGAAGTCGGGGCTCGTGATGCCCATCTCGTTCAAATAGGCGTCGCCGGCGAATCCGCGAAGCGTGGCCACGTCGTCCTTCCAGCCGAACCGCCCGACGCGGGTCGCGCCCAGCTCGCTCACGGTCTTCACCGTGCCGCGGATGGAGAGTGGCTGGCTGTTGGCGATCGCGGTGAACGTCGAGTCGGCGACGGCCTCGATGAATCCGAATCCGAAGAGCGGCGTCGACTGGCGCTCCGCGGTGCAGTTCCTTCCCCTGTTGAAGGCCGAGCTGGTCGGGTCGCAGATCGGCAGCGTCGTGGAGAAGGTGGTGCGCGTCGCCTCCTCCTGCTGGCACAGCGACTTCTTGCAGCTCGGATGCGTGATCTGGCAGCCGAGCGGGGTTGCCTCCAGGCCGCTCGGGAAGATCGTCACTCCCCCCTGGTTCTGTGGACCGGCGCGCAGGATGTTGTCGTTCGCGAAGATATGGACCGGGCCGCCTGCGGTGTTGTTGCGGACGCGGACCTCGTTGATGAAGCTTCCGGAGCCGCCGAGTGCGGGCTGGAAGTGACACCCGCCGCACGAGCGGCTGTTGAAGATCGGTCCCACGGTGGGCAGCGCCTCGACCTCCGTGAAGTCGATCTGCCCGTCGGCGAAGAGCTCGAAGTTCGCCGTGTTCCCGTGGGCGACCTCGTTGATGACGGCAAGCAGCGGCGCCCCGAACCCGGAAAGATTCGTGACGTCGGTGACGAGTGGAATCTGGCCGCGCGCCTCCCCGCCGAGAGCGAGGAGACCCGCGAGCATGACAGCGGCGGCGACCCCCTTGGTCGAATACCTCATGAGTCCTCCGGACCTGAATCGTCTGGTGATGTCCGCTGACGAGCTGAATCTCGTCAGATACCGAAACAGTCCCCCTGTCCCCCCGAAAGCCCCGGCGGCGGTCGCGCGCCTCGCATGTGTCGCGGGCACTGGAGCAAGATCGGGACCGGTGCGCAGTTCTGCCGTCGGTGTCCGGAGGCGGCGTGTCGGCTGCTCCCGCCGGGACCACTTTCGTGCTCCCAGCGGGGACACTTCAGCGCACTGCGAGCATGCGGAACGCGAGCAGCGTCAGCCCGTAGCGCGCCATCCTCGCGTACAGCGCCTTGCGCGAGATGCCGAGCTCGCGCGCGGCGCGCAGCTTGTTGCCGCGCGTCACGCGGAGCACGCGCTCGATCAGCGTGCGCTCGTTCTCGTGAAACGTGGGCAGCCGGTCGCACGGATCGGCCGGTCCGGGCTCGGGAACGCTGGAGGCGAAGTCGAGGTTCTCCATCCGGATGATCGACCCGCACATCGTGAAGGCGTTCTCGACCACGTACTGCAGCTCGCGGACGTTTCCCGGCCACGGGGCGGAGCTCAGCGCGCGCAGCGCTCGCGCCGTGATGCCCCGGACCTTGGCGCCCGGCCCGCCGTACCGCCGGTTCAGCACGGACAGGTGGTGCTCGACGAGGTCGGGGATGTCTTCGCGCCGCGTGTCGAGGGAGGGCATCACGAGCGTCGATCCCCGGAGCCGGTAGTAGAGGTCGGCGCGGAGCACCCCCGAGCGCAACGCCGCCTCGGGGTCGCGGTTGCTGGACGCGATGATGCGGACGTCCACGGGCTCCTCGACGACCGATCCCACGGGCCGCACCGCGTGCTCCTGCAGCACCCGGAGGAACTTCGCTTGCAGCTCGGGCCCCATCTCCGTGATCTCGTCGAGGAGCAGGGTCCCGCCCGCGGCAGCCCGCACCAGCCCGACGCAATCGGCGATGGCGCCGCTGAACGCCCCGCGCTTGTGGCCGAACAGCTCGCTCTCGATGAGGTCGCGCGGCAGCGCCGCGCAGTTGAGGGCGACGAACGGGCCGGCCCGGCGCGGACCCGCGTGATGGATCGCGCGCGCGGCGAGCTCCTTGCCCGTCCCGGTCTCGCCCAGGATGAGGACGGGGGCGCTGCTCGCCGCCGTCCGGAGGATCTGCGCGAACACGCGCCGCATCGCCGCGGAGCGCCCGACCATGCCGTGGAAGAGCGGCACCGTGGCCGAGGCGTCGCGGGGGTCGTCCGGGAGGGCGAAGAGCTCCGCGTCCCCCGGCTCGTCGACCGGCTCCTCCTGCGGACGGCGGTAGTAGCCATCGGCTGCGGCCGCGACCAGCCACGCGACCGGACGCTCCAGCACGAGCAGCGCGGGTGCGACGGCGACGGGATCGTCCGCCAGCGTCATGGCGCACCCGTCCTTCAGGAAGCTCGCGTGCGTCACCATGGCGGCGAAGGGCACGCCCGCGTCGGCCAGCTCGGCGCCGAGCGCCCGGCCGGACGTGAAGAACCCCGCCGTGTCGCCGCGGGCGAGGCACGCGATGGCGCTGCGCAGCCGGGGAACGTACGTCTCCTCGAGCAGGCGCTCGGGCTGGATCACCGGCGTGTCGTCGCTCGCGGTGCAGAGCGAGCGCCAGTGTTGCATGAAGACGGTCTGTCGCCGCTGGATCCGCTCGATGAGCATCGCGAGCTCGTCGACGACCTCCCGCGACGGCGGCCGCAGGTATGCGGGAATCGGAGCGGGCTCCCGCATCAGATACATGAGCCGTCCCTCTGGTGCCGCTTCACGGCTCGCGGCATGTCCCCCTCTGCACGCGATCCTCGGTCTTTCCGGTGAAGGCGCGCGAGAGTACTCCCGGATTCTCACGCGGTCAAGCTAGGAGACTATTCATCTCTTCGACGCGGTAGCCGGGACCGCATGGGGCCCGCGCTCCGTATCCATGCAGCGACGCGCGGCCATCACGTGGCGCCCGAAGGTACGTGCCGTCACGCGAAACGGTACGACCTTTGGTCGCGGATGCGCGTCAGTCGACGCGTCGACGATCCCGCCGGCCGTCACGCCGCTCGTCGCGAATCGAGCGGCGCGAGGTCGACGCGATGCGTCTGCTACCGTCGGGCGGCCGAGCACCGCCCGAACGTCGGAGGGATCAGTCGCCCTGGCACTTCTTGTTCGCGCCGCCGCGGCACTTGCCCGACGCGCATTGCGCGTTCTTCAAGCACACCGCGCCACCGGGCAGGAGCGGAGGTCCCTGGCATTTCTTGTGCGCCCCGCCGCGGCACTTTCCGGACAGGCAGTCACGATTGAACATGCACGGGCTGCCGTCCGGCAGGCTCTGCGCGATCACCGCGGCAGGTGCCACAAGACAGGCCATGAACATACACACTAGCATGAGCGCTTTCATGAGTGCTCCTCTCTGTGATGCAGGACACGTCGTGAGGTGGTGGAAGGGATCGAGCACTCGACGGAGGCGCGCGCCCGCGCGCCGGCGTGGTGGGGGGGCGGGGCGGCCAGACCGGTGCGTGCGTCGGTGTGAGAGCCATGACTCCACACCGCCCCCGGCCTATTCACCTTGATGTCTACCTGCGACCTCGCGCCGGGTCAAGCCGGCCCCGGCGATCGTTTGGCATCCGTGGCACGCCTCGGCTAGAGCCTCGGCATGCCGCGGGTGTGCCGTGCCGCGATCGTGCTCGCGCTGCTCGCGGCGACGGCCGGCGTCCAGGCGGCCGACACGGTCACCATCCTGCGCGATCGCTGGGGCGTGCCGCACATCTTCACCTCCGGTCGCGACGCGGGCGACCGGGCCGCCTACGCGAACGGCTACGCCCAGGCGGAGGATCGTCTCTTCGAGATGGACGTGCTGCGGCGTGCCGGCACCGGCCGCCTCGCGGAGATGCTGGGGTCCGGATATCTGCTGATGGATGAGGTCGTCCGGCGCGACGGCTTCACACCGGTCGAGCGCGGGCACTTCTTCCGCCGTCTGGCTGCGCGCGACCGGCGCGCGCTCGAAGCGTACCGCGACGGCGTGAACGCGTTCATCGCCCAGGTGACCGCGGAGCCGCGCCGGCTCCCCGTCGAGTTCGGCGGGACTGCGCCCGCACCCTGGACCACGGACGACTCCGTCGCGGTCGCGATCCTCGAGCTCCTGGTCGAAGGGGCGAACGGCGGACAGGAGGTGATCGAGGCGGACCTGCTGCTCGACCTGCTCGAGCGTTTTCCGGAGCCGGAGGCGCGCGGCATCTTCGACGACCTGCACTGGATCGACGAGGGTGCGGCGCCGACCACGATCGCGGCGAGCGATGCGCCCCCGCTCCGCGCGAACCGCGATCGCATCGCGCGCTACGCACCCGCGCAGCTCGACCTCGTCCGCCGGTACGCGACGGCGATCCGGCATGCGGCGGCCTCGCTCCGCCAGGAGCACGATCTCATGGGCGGCCTCGGCGCGCATCCGCCGTTCCCGCTCGGGCTCCGTCGGCACGCGAGCAACGCGATCGTGGTGAGCCCCGGGTTCTCGACCACCGGCCATCCGATCCTCCTCGGGGGCCCGCAGACGGGACTCGATGCACCGAGCTTCTTCTGGGAGGTGGGATTTCACGACGGCAGCTACGAGGCGGAGGGCGTGATCGCTCCCGCGGGGCCGGGCGTCCTGATCGGCCGTGGCCGGCACTTCGGCATGACGCTCACCTCCGGGATCGACGACGCCGTGGACACGTACGTCGAGCTCCTCGATCCTGCCGATCCGGGACGGTATCGCTTCCGCGGCCGGTGGCGGCCCTTCCAGCGCCGCTCGGAGACGTTCATGGTCTCGGGCGGGTCGTCCGTGACGCTCGAGGTGCTGCGCAGCGTTCATGGCCCCGTCTTCTTCGTCGATCGGGACGCGGGCGTGGCGTTCAGCCGCCGGGCGGCGTTCCGCGGCCACGAGCTCGAGTCGGCCGCGGCGGTGCTGAACCTCGGTCGGGTCCGGAACCTCGCCGACTTCCGGCGGCTCGCCGATCGCATGGCGATGTCGTTCAACTTCCACTACGCGGACGACGCGGGAAACATCGCGTACTTCCACCGCGGCGCGCTGCCACGCCGCCCGCCCGCGACGGATCCGCGCCTGCCGCTCGACGGTCGCGGGACGATGGAGTGGCGGGGGATCGACCCGCCGCGCAAGCTGCCGGCCGTGGTGAATCCGCAGCGCGGGTTCATCGCGAACTGGAACAACAAGCCGGTGCCGGGGTGGTCGGCCGGCGAGCAGCGCGAGCTGTGGGGCGTGGCGGATCGCGTGCAGGGTCTCAGCGACGCGCTCGAGGCCGCGCGCGCGCGCCGAGCGACGCTCTCCGTCGACGACGTGAAGGGTCTCATGCGGCACGCCGCCCTCTCCGACGTGTTCGCCGTCCGCATCGTGCCGTTTCTCGAGGACGCGGTGGCGACGGCGGCGAGCGCGCCCGCGGATGCCCCGCTGCGCGAGGCGGTCGGACGGGTGCGTTCCTGGGTCGACGCGGGTGCGTCGCTGGCGGCCGTCCCGGATGGACACGGGGTCGTGCCCGACCCCGGCGCGGCGATCTACACGGCCTTCCGCGCCGCCGCGCAGTCCGCGATCTTCGACGACGAGCTCGGCGATGCCGCGCACACGATGTACTTCCCCGACGTGCTGGTCGGAGACCAGGAGGACGATCACGGCTCCTTCGGCACGGCCGACGCGCTCTTCCTGCGCGTCCTCCTCTCCGCCGGCGCGGTCGCGGGCGCGCAGGCTCCCGCCGGCACGCTGCCGGTGTCGCGCGACTACTTCATGGACGTGCGCACCGGGACGTCGCACACGCGAGCCGAGGTGCTCACCGGCGCGCTGCGCAGCGCGCTGGACGGCCTCGCGACGCGCTTCGGCACCACCGACCAGTCGGCATGGCAGCTGCCGGCGCTGCGCGAGACGTATCGCGACCTGGGTCTGATCTCCGGGGTGTTCGGCCCGACCGAGATGCAACGCGAGAACCGTGGATCGTTCAATCTGGTCGTCGACCTCGGCGCGCCGGTGCGTGGTGAGATCATCCTCCCCCCGGGAGAATCGGGGAGCTTCACGGCCGACGACATCGGTCACGAGCCGCCGCACCTGCGCGATCAGCTGCCGGTCTACGAGGCGTTCGACTACCGGCGGCAGCCCTTCACGGCCGACGAGCTCGAGCCGCCGGTGACGTCCGAGTCGGTTCCGATCGTCCGTGCCGGGCGCACGGGTGCGTCACGCCGCGCCCGCCGCTGAGCGCCTCCCGGGCGTCCGGCCGCCGGGACGCGCGCCGCATCCTCGGCGTCCGCGCACTGCGCGGATTCGTCGACGGTCTGGTGAGCGTGCTGCTCGCCGGGTACCTCACCCGTCTCGGCTTCACCCCGTTCGAGGTGGGCGCCATCGTGACCGGAACGCTGCTCGGATCCGCCGCCGTCACGATCGCGCTCGGGCTCGCCGGTCACGGCCTGCCACGCCGGGGCGTGCTCGTCGGCGCGGCGGCACTCATGCTCGCGACCGGACTGGGCTTCGCGAGCTTCACCACCTTCTGGCCGCTCCTGCTCGTCGCCGTGGTCGGAACGCTGAATCCGTCGGCCGGTGACGTCAGCGTCTTCGTGCCGACCGAGCAGGCGGCCCTGGCCGAGATCGTCTCGGGGCACGACCGGACCCGTCTCTTCGCGTCGTACAACGTCTCGGGAAACTTCATGGGCGCCCTGGGGGCGCTCGCCAGCAGCCTCCCGGTCATGGTCGCCCGGGCGCACCACCTCGACGTCGTGCTGGCGGAACGCTCCGCGTTCCTGGTCTACGCCCTCGTCGGCCTCGCCGGCGGCGTCATCTACCTCGCGCTCGGTCCCGCCGTCGAGACGCGACACGCGACACGCGCCGGCCCGCTCGGCCAGTCGCGGCGGATCGTGACGGAGCTCGCGGCGCTGTTCAGCATCGACGCCTTCGGTGGCGGCTTCGCCGTGCAGTCGCTGCTCGTGCTCTGGCTCTACCAGCGATTCCAGCTCTCGGCCGAGACGACCGGCGCCATCTTCTTCGCGACGGGCCTGCTCGGCGGCCTCTCGCAGCTGGTCTCCCCGATCCTCGCAGCCCGGATCGGTCTCATCCCCACGATGGTCTACACGCACCTCCCCGCCAATCTTCTGCTGATCGCGGCGGGGCTGGTGCCGAGCGCGCCGCTCGCGGTGACCTTCCTCCTCCTCCGCGCGTCGCTGTCACAGATGGATGTGCCGGCCCGGCAGGCCTACGTGATGGCGGTCGTGCCTCCGGACGTCCGCGCGGCGGCGGCGAGCGTCACGAACGTGCCGCGGAGCCTCGCGGCCGCCGTTCCTCCGCTCTTCGTCGGAGCCATGCTGAGCTACTCGACGGTCGGCTGGCCGCTGGTCTGCGGCGGAGCCCTCAAGATGGTCTACGACGTCCTGCTGCTCGTGCGTTTCCGGGCGGTCCCGGGACTCGCCGAGGAGTGACCAGGCCTGCTTCAGAGAAATCACGGCCTTAGCCCGATCGCCGCCCCGGTGCCGGCGCCGTGTCTCCGGACTGACGCACAGCTGAAACACAATTGTCATCTGGCCGAAACCCGGAAGACCGCATCGCCATGCTCAACTGGGCCGCTCCGCGTGCTCGGCTGAAGCCGTCGCGGCTGAAGGGGTGGGACAGGACCATGGAGATGACGAGATCGCGACGCGAGCGTGCGAGAGGAGCGTTCTCCGTGGCGCTCGCCGCCGCGGCCCTCTGCGGCCCGGTCTGGGCGGCCGACGTGACCTTGCAGGGCACGGGCGCGACGTTCCCGGCGCCGCTCTACCAGCGGTGGTTCACCGAGTTCAACAAGGCGCACCCGGAGGTGCAGATCAACTACCAGGCCCTGGGAAGCGGTGCGGGCGTCAAGCAGTTCCAGGACGGCCTGGTCAACTTCGGGGCCAGTGACGCGGCGATGACCGACGAGGAGATCGCGGCGGTGAAGGACGGCGTGGTGCTGCTGCCGATGACGGCGGGCAGCATCGTGCTGGCGTACAACCTCCCGGGGGCGCCGGCCGAGCTCAAGCTGTCACGCGAAGCGTACGCCGGGATCTTCCTCGGGACGATCACGAGCTGGAACGACCCGAAGATCGCGAGCACGAATCCAGGCGCGACGTTGCCCGACACCAAGATCACGCCGGTCACGCGATCCGATGGCAGCGGCACCACCTTCGTCTTCACGCAGCACCTGAGCGCCATCAACGACGCGTGGAAGAGCGGCCCCGGAACCGGCAAGTCGGTGAACTTCCCGGTGGGCGTGGGCGGCAAGGGCAACCCCGGCGTCACGGCGCTGATCAAGCAGACCCCCGGAGCGATCGGCTACGTCGAGTACGGGTACGCGAAGCAGACGCAGATGCCGATGGCGAGCCTTCAGAACAAGAGCGGGGCGTTCGTGAAGGTGGATGCCGCGAGCCAGACGGCCGCGCTCGCCAGCGTCGAGCTGCCCGCAGATCTCCGCGCGTGGCTCCCGGATCCGGCCGCCGCGACGGCGTACCCGATCGTCACCTACACCTGGCTTCTCTGCTACAAGAAGTACCCCGACCCGAAGATCGGCGACGCGCTCAAGGCGGTCATCCGCTACGGCCTGAGCGACGGACAGAAGTTCAGCGAGGAGCTGGGCTACATCCCGCTTCCCGCCGGCGTGGTCACCACGGTCTCCAAGGCGGTCGAACAGATCTCCTGATGAGCCGTATCGCGCAGATCCAGTCGGCGGCGGATCCCGGTTCGATGGCAGCAACCGATCGAGCGGGTGCCGCGGACTCGATCTCGCGACCCCCCTCGACGGCCGAGGTCGTCGCCGATCGCGTGTTCCGCTCCGGCACCCGGCTGGCGGCGTGGGCAGCGGTGGCCCTCGTCTTCTACGTCGTCTGGAACATCGCGCGCCAGGCGCTTCCGGCCGTGCACGCCTACGGTGCGGCCTTCCTGGTGGGTACGGTCTGGGACGCGAACAAGGCGCAGTTCGGGATCCTGCCGGCGATCGTCGGGACGCTCTACACCTCGTTCCTCGGTCTCGCCATCGGGAGCGCGTTCGGGATCGCCATCGCGATCTTCCTGAGCGAGGGCTTCCTCGCTTCCGGACTCGACGCCGTGGTGAAGTGGCTCGGACTCGCGGAGCGGCGTGGCTGGACGGCGCTCCCTGGCTGGGTCGAGGACTTCCTCAAGACCACCGTCGAGCTGCTCGCCGCGGTGCCGAGCGTCGTGTACGGCCTGTGGGGCATCTTCGTCGTGATCCCGCTGGTGCGAGAGCCGGCCAACTGGCTGCATGCGCATCTCGGCTGGCTGCCCTTCTTCGACACGGCGCTCAGCGGTCCCGGCATCCTGCCGGCGTCGCTCGTGCTTGCCATCATGGTGCTGCCGACCATCTCCGCGGTCTCGCGCGATGCGCTGGTCGAGGTGCCGCCGAAGCTGCGCGAGGCGGCCTTCGGCCTCGGCGCGACGCGCTGGGAAGTGATCCTCGCCGTCATCGTGCCGACCGCCTCGACCGGCATCCTCGGTGGCGGTGATCCTCGGATTCGGACGGGCGCTGGGCGAGACGATGGCGCTCGCGATGCTCGCGGGCAACGCCAACGTCATGAGCTGGTCGATGTTCTCCCCCGCCAACACGCTCGCCGCGCTGCTCGCCAACCATTTCCCCGAAGCCGGCGCGGTCGAGGTGGGCGCCCTCATGTACGCCGCGCTGGTGCTGCTGGCGATCACGCTCGTGGTGAACGTCGTCGGTACGGCCATCGTGCAGCGGGCCGACGCTGCGCTGAAGGGCCTGCGATGATCACACCGGTGCCGCCGCAGCCGGTGGAGGACCTGTCGGACCTGGCGCGCTCGCTGCGACGTCCGCGCGCGCTGTTCAGCTGGGCGATGAGCGTGATCACGGGCGGGATGACGATCTTCGCGCTCGTCCCGCTCTTCTCGGTGCTGTATCTCCTCGTCACGCGAGGCGGGAAGCAGCTCGGGCTGGCGGCGTTTCGCGAGCTGCCGCCGGCCGCGCTCGCACCCGGAGGCGGCTTCGGCAACGCCCTCGTCGGCACGCTGGTGATGATCGCGATCGCGGCGGCGATCAGCGTGCCGTTCGGGATCCTGGCGGCGATCTTCATCGCCGAGTTCGGACCCGACACGCGGACCGCGCAGGTCGTCACGTTCTGCGCCAAGGTGCTCACCGGGCTTCCGTCCATCCTCGCGGGCGTGTTCGCCTACGCGGTCGTCGTGGTCTTGACCGGCGGTTTCTCCGCCCCGGCGGGTGGCGTCGCGCTCGCCCTGCTCATGCTCCCGACGGTCCTGCTGACGGCCGAGGAGGCGATCAAGCGGGTGCCCCCGCGGATGCGCGAAGCAGCCATCGGCATGGGGGCGACGCCCACGCAGGTGGTGCTCCGCGTCGTGCTCCCGACCGCACTCCCCGGCGTATCGACCGGCGTCATGCTGGCGGTCGCGCGAGCGGCCGGGGAGACCGCTCCGCTGCTCTTCACCGCGCTGTTCAGCGACTACTGGATGAGTCGCTCGTCACCCGAGTTCCTGCCGAAGACGATCGGGGAGCTCATGAAACCGACCGCCTCGCTGGCGGTCCTCATCTACAATTTCTCCGGCTCGCCGTTCGACAACCAGATCGAGCTGGCATGGGCTGCGGCCCTCGTGCTCGTCGCGATCGTCCTGATCGTGAACATCGGGGGTCGCATGCTGGCGCGGCGATACGGCTGATTCCGAGGAGACGACATGGCCCCGACGAAACTCAGCGGCAACGGCAGCGGGAACGGCAGCGCCGCGACCAACGGACATGCCAACGGCAACGGGTCGAGCAACCTGGTGATCGACTGCAAGATATCCGAGCTCTTCTACGGCAAGTTCAAGGCCGTGCGCGACGTCGACGTGCAGATCGAGAAGGGGACCATCACGGCGTTCATCGGGCCGTCGGGCTGCGGCAAGAGCACCGCGCTGCGATGCCTCAACCGGATGAACGACCTCGTGCGCGGCTTCCGGTTCAAGGGTCGGGTGAACTTCCGGGGGCAGGACATCTACGACCCGAAAGTCGACCCGGTCTCCGTCCGGCGTCACATCGGCATGGTGTTCCAGCAGCCGAACCCGTTCGCGATGAGCATCTACCGGAACGTCGCCTTCGGCCTGCGTCTCAACCGATACAAGGGCAACGTGGCGGAGAAGGTCGAGCAGGCGCTGCGCAGCGCGGCGCTGTGGGACGAGGTGAAGGACAAGCTCCACCAGAGCGGCCTCTCGCTGTCGGGCGGCCAGCAGCAGCGGCTCTGCATCGCGCGCGCGATCGCCACCGAGCCCGCGGTCCTGCTGATGGACGAGCCGTGCTCGGCGCTCGACCCGATCGCGACCCGACGCATCGAGGACCTCATGCAGGAGCTCAAGCTCAAGTACACGATCGCGATCGTGACCCACAACCTGCAGCAGGCGAAGCGGGTCTCGGACATGACCGCGTTCCTCTACGTCGACACGACGAACGGCGGCCGCACCGGCTACATGGTGGAGTACGGTCGCACCGGCGCGATCTTCGAGCACCCGACGCAGCAGCACACGCGCGAGTACATCAGCGGCGAGTTCGGCTGAGACACGGCCGCCGCCGGACGGCACGGGACCTCTCGACACGAGGGGCCGGTGCTGGACTATGATCGACGCCATGGGGACGACGACGGCCTGGCGGCTCTACTCCTGCGACGACCACCTCGATCTCTGGAACCTGCCGCGCGACGTGTGGGGCGATCGGCTCCCCGTGCGCCTGCGCGACCGCGCGCCCGCGTGTCGTCGAGTCGGGCGGAGGCGCATGGTGGACGTGCGACGGCAACGTGATCGGCATGTACGGCTTGCAGGGGCCGATGAAGGGCTACAGCGCCATCAGCCGCGCCGGCATCGAGGACGACGGCCTGCGCGCGTCCAACCCGACGCTCCGGCTGGAGGACATGGATCGCGACGGGGTGTGGGCGTCGGTGGTCTACGGCCCGAACCTCTTCGGACTGCCGATCCAGGATCCGGAGCTGAAAGCCGCGTCGCTCGCGGCGTACAACGACTGGGCGGCGGGCTTCAATCAGCACGAGCCGGCGCGCCTGTCCGTGCTGCCGGTCCTGCCGACGCATGCACCGGAGGCCGCGGCGGCGGAGCTGGAGCGCGTCGCGCGCGCGGGGCATCGCGGGGCGATCATCAGTCCGTTCGAGTTCCGCTGCAGCGATCCGGCGTGGGAGCGCTTCTGGGACGTCGCGGAAGCGGTCGGGCTGCCGGTGAGCTTCCACATCGGGCAGGGCACGTCGCAGGTCCGCGTCGCACCGGGGAGCTGGGAGCTGGCCGCGTTCTCCGCGGTGGGTCCGATGCAGCTCGACGAGCCGCTCGCCATGATGATCTACTCGGGCGTGCTCGAGCGCCATCCGGCGTTGCGGCTCGTCCTGGCCGAGTCCGGGATCGGCTGGCTGCCCTACTTCGTCAGCCGGCTCGACGCGGCGGCCGAGAAGCACGTCGAGAAGGCGCAGGACTATCGCATCCGCACGAAGCCGAGCGAGCTGTTCCGCCGCCAGGTCTACGCCACCTTCGAGGAGGAGCCGCTCGGACCCCAGCTCCTGCCGCTGCTCGGGCCCGACAACTTCATGTGGGCGTCCGACTACCCGCATCCCGACAGCACGTTCCCGCACTCGCGCGAGGCCATCGCACACGCGTTCGAGGGGCTGGACGCGAGCTTCGTCGAGCGCGTGACGGCGTCCAACTGCAAGCGGCTCTACGGGTTCGACTGAGCCGCGATGGCCGCGCCCACCCCCGTGGTGATCGAGGCGGCGCTCAACGGCGCCACGCCGAAGTCGCGCAACCCGCGCGTGCCGACCACACCGGCCGAGATCGCGGCCGATGCGCTCGCGTGCATGACGGCCGGCGCGGCCATCATCCACACGCACATCGACGACTTCGCGCTGACCGGGCCCGCGGCCGCCGCGCGCTACCTCGAGGGGTGGCGGCCGGTCGTGCGCGCGCGCCCCGACGCGATCCTCTACTGCACGGTCGCCGTCGGCGGCGCGGTCGCGGATCGCTTCGCGCACGTACCGCCGCTCGCCTCCTCGGGTCTCATGCGCATGGGCGTGCTCGACCCGGGCTCGGTGAACCTCGGCGGCCCGGGCGCGGACGGCCTCCCGGGCGGCGTCGACTTCCTCTACGCCAACACCTACGGCGACGTCCGGTACGTGGTCGCGCAGCTCGAGGAGTGCCGGCTCGGGCCGAGCATCTCGATCTTCGAGCCGGGCTTCCTGCGCACGGCCCTGGTCTATCACCGGGCCGGCCGGCTCCCGCGCGGCGCGTTCGTGAAGCTCTACTTCGGGGGCGACCAGAGCTATCTCGGGGGCGGTGGGACGCGCGGCGTCACCTTCGGCCTGCCGCCCACGGCGACCGCGCTCGCCGCGTACCTCGAGATGCTCGATGGCTGCGACCTGCCGTGGGCCGTCGCGGTCATCGGCGGCGACGTCGTGGGGAGCGGCCTGGCGCGCCGCGCGCTCGAGCTCGGCGGCCACGTCCGCGTCGGCCTGGAGGATCATGCCGGACCGACGAAGCCCTCGAACGTCGAGCTGGTGGAGCAGGTGACCGCGCTCGCGGAAGCGGTCGGTCGCCCGGTCGCGACGCCGGCGGTCGCGGCGCAGCTTCTCGATCTGCCCCGCTGACCGCCGTCTCGTCGCGGCCCCGGACCGATGCCGGGGCCAGGTGCGCCGCGGCGCCACGGATGTCCGTGGCGCCGCGGCAGGTTTCCGATCAGCTGGGCGGGAGCTTCAGCCGCCACCCGTTCGAGCGCTTCTGCCACTCGCTCTTGTACTCGGCGTTCGTGTTGCCGATGACGGCCTGGACGCCCATCAGCGGGACCGTCGCGCTGCTCAGGTTGCCGTACGCCTTCACCTCGACCTGGACGTACGTCCCCTTGTTCTTGATCTTCACCTTGGAGAGTCCGTCGCGCGTTCCCGGACCTTTCGATGCGGTCTTGTCCGAGAAGATGGCGCCCGACCCCTTGGGCTTCAGATCGCCCGGCAGGAGCACGCCCTTGTAGATGACGCCGTTGGCGTTGGTCAGCAGGATGCCGAACTTTCCGCTGAGGGCAGCGGCGAGGTCCTGCACGATCATCCGGCCGTGGACCTTGAAGTAGTCGTGTCCCGGCTTGGTCGGCCGGAAGATGATCGCCGCCGGATCCTTGCCGAAGACCTGACACTGGCAGTCCGGGTCGTCGCAGTCGATCAGTCCGTCGTTGTCGTTGTCGATCAGGTCGGTGCAGATCTCCTGCAGCTGGCACGTGGCCGAGCAGCCGTCGCCGTTGGCGTTGTTGTCGTCGTCGCACTGCTCGCCCTGCGGGCCGTCGACGATGCCGTTGCCGCAGAACGGCGTGGTGCAGTCGGCCTCGCAGCCGTCGCCGTTGATGTTGTTGCCGTCGTCGCACTGCTCGGTGCCGTGTCTTGATGCCGTTGCCGCAGCGAGACGTGGTGCAGTTGGTGTCGCAGCCGTCGCCGTTCACGCTGTTGCCGTCGTCGCACTCCTCGCTGCCGTCCGGCTCACCGTTGCCGCAACGGGGCACCGTGCAGTTGTTGTCGCAGCCGTCGCCGTTGACGATGTTGCCGTCGTCGCACTCCTCGCCGGCGGTCATGATGCCGTTGCCGCAGCCGGTGAGCGTGCAGTTGCTGTCGCAGCCGTCGCCGTTGACGTGGTTGCCGTCGTCGCACTGCTCGGGCGGCGTGACGACGCCGTTGCCGCACGTGGTCGACGTGCAGTTGTTGTCGCAGCCGTCGCCGTTGACGGTGTTGCCGTCGTCGCACTGCTCGGTGCCGCCGACGTCGCCGTTGCCGCACCGGCTGGTCGTGCAGTTGTTGTCGCAGCCGTCGCCGTTGACGGCGTTGCCGTCGTCGCACTGCTCGGGGTGACCCGTCGTGTCGACTCGCCGTTGCCGCACTCGGGCACCGTGCAGTTGTTGTCGCAGCCGTCGCCGTTCGTCTGGTTGCCGTCGTCGCACTGCTCTGCCGGTGGTCACGATGCCGTTGCCGCAGCCGGTGCTCGTGCAGTTGGCGTCGCAGCCGTCGCCGTTGACGGTGTTGCCGTCGTCGCACTGCTCGGCCCCGGTCACGATGCCGTTGCCGCAAGCCGTGACGGTGCAGTTCGAGTCGCAGCCGTCGCCGTTGACGAGGTTGCCGTCGTCGCAGCTCTCGCCCGCGGTCACGATGCCGTTGCCGCACGCGGTCACGGTGCAGTTCGAGTCGCAGCCGTCGCCGTTGATGGTGTTGCCGTCGTCGCACGCCTCGCCAGCGGTCAGGATGCCGTTGCCGCAGGCGGTGAACGTGCAGTTGTTGTCGCAGCCGTCGCCGTTGATCAGGTTGCCGTCGTCGCACTGCTCGGTGCCCTGGTTCACGGTGTGATCGCCGCAGAGCGGCGCCACCCAGTTCTTCGTCGCAGAGCCGGTGATGGTGCCCGTGCGCTCCTGAACCGGCGAGCACGATGCGCTGGTGGACGCCGTCGCTGAACTCGAGGCCGACTGGAACGGCGAATGACGTGCTGGCCTCGATGGAGTCGAACCCGCCGTGCCCCGATTCGGTTGGTGTAGGTGACGAGAACTGGCCGTTCGGTCGGTCGTGCCGTTGAACGTGTGCGGACCCGACGGACCGCCCGACACCGTGATCGTGATGGGCTGGTTCGGCATCGGCTGCCCGTTGTTGTCGAGCAGCGTGGCCGTCACCGAGTGCGCTGATGTCAGCGGGCAGGGAGTTGACCGCCGTGAATCGGGGTCGATCGTGATGGTGTGCGGCACGACCGGATCATTGCAGTTCGGATTCTGGTTCTGGGTGGCCTCGGCGATGATCTGGGCGTAGCGGGCCAGGATCTGCGACTCGTCGATGGCGCTGACGCCGTTGACCGTCATCAGGTCGAAGCAGTCCGTGAAGTGCCACAGCGCCGCCTGCACCGCCGCGGCCTCGTCGGCGCTCGTCGCGAGCGTGACCGGACCGTTCGGGTAGAAGTTGTTCAGGATGTACGTGACCTCGCACCCGTAGTGCGGGCTGCACGCTCTGCGGCTCGCAGTTGCCGCCGCCGATCCCGTGCTGCAGGTCGACGCAGTACCCGAGGGTGCTCGGGCCGCCGTCGATCGAGATGTTGAAGGTGCCCGAGTAGGCACCGTTCTCCGAGCCGCCGCCGCATGCGGCACCGATGGTTCCGTTGATGTCACGATGCGACGCCGGGGGTGAGCTGAAGTCCTGCTCCAGACACGCCGTGGCGGCGAACGCCGCTCCCGTCGGCAACATGTATGCGGCTAAGGCTACCGCCGCGGCGATCACTCCGCTCCTCCACCTTCGATACGATTTGCTTCTCGATTGACTGCTCATTCGACACCTCGCTGTGTTGGGTTGCGTGCGTTTCTGGCTCGTGAGTCGACGGGGCGCGTGGCGGACGCGGCACGACGGCGAAGACCGCCTTCGAGATGCGCCGAACACCTGCGGGCCGCGCCCAGCCTCGTTCTCCTCGCCCTCCAATTCGCGGAAAACGTTACACAAACTCACAGGTCCAGATAACTAGTGCGCTTGCATTACCTACACGCAACGGGGATTGTCAAGGAAAAATGGCAGACCAGGGCCGTCGCGGGGCGGCCGCCGTCGAGGGGTGGTGGGGCCGCCGGACGGCGCGCAGGGTGTCGAACGGCGCGATCGGGGCTTCCGGGGGCGCGAGCAGGCCTTGTACGATGCGCTTGACTCCGAATGCTCCCCCGGCGCAGGGTAGGCAAGACTGACATATCAGTCTCGATGATGGAAGGAACATTGTCTCCGCAGGCCGAGGCGCGTCGCGACGAGATCCTCGAGGTCGCGCTCGGCGTGATCTCGCGCAAGGGTTTCCACAGCACGTCGATCGCGGACATCGCGGGCGGCGCACGGGTGTCGCGGGCCACCGTCTACCAGTACTTTGCCGACAAGCGGGACATCCTGGTGGCGCTGGCCGACCGGATCGCGAGGCGCATCATCGATGCCGCAGAGGCCTGGGCGCCGCTGCCGTCCGACCTGGCCGGTGCCGACGTAGAGAGCGAGCCGCGGACCGTGGAGGAGCAGCTCCGCATCATGATCGAGCTGATCCACGCCCGGGTCTCACGCATCCTCGAGGCGATCGTGGCCAACGGCGACGCCGCACGGCTGGTGGTCCGTCTCACCCGGGGCAACGATCGCCTGGTGGACGACACGCTGCGGCGCATCGACGATCACCTCGTCGGCATCCTGACCCGTGACATCGAGACGGCGAAGGAACGCGGCTGGGCGCGGCCATGTGACGCCCAGACGATCGCGCGATTCCTGATCGGCGGGCTCGAGAAGATCGTCATGGACACGTTCGACCGCGAGGACGCACCGACGCTCGACAGCAACGCCGTCGCGGGCGAGATGGCCGCCTTCGTGTTCTTCGGGCTCGCGCAGCGCGACGCCCTGGCGGTACCGCCGCCGCGATCATCGTGATGCCGCCGGGCCGCCGCCCGGACCCCTGTTTTGCTTGACACGAGCCGCTGGAGCGGCGTAGTGGCGGGCAGACTGACATGTCAGTCTGGATGGTCCAGGCCAAATGCGGGAAAGGGAAACCGGCGAGCACCATCTGTCCCAGCGTGCCCAGGCTCGACGCGATGGGATTCTGGACGCCGCGCTGGCGGTGATCTCCCACAAGGGGTTCCACCGCACCTCCATCGCCGACGTCGCCAGTCGCGCGCAGGTCTCTCGCGCGACGGTGTACCAGCACTTCGCGGACAAGCGGGACATCTTCGGGGCGCTCGCGGGACGGATCGAGCGGCGCATCATCGAGACCGCGGATGCCTGGCCCGCCCTACCGAGCGATCCCCTCGAGGAGACGCCGGCGTTGGAGTCTCCCGCGCGGGCGAGCGAGCTGCGCTCCATGATCGCCCCCCGGATCGCACATATCCTCGAGGTCATCTCGGCGGACGCCGATGCCGCGCGTCTCATCATCCGTCCGCCTCGCGGAAGCAACGAGCTCGCGGACGACGCGCTCCGCCGGATTGGCGATCACATCGTCGAGATCCTGACGCGCGACATCCAGGAGGCGAGCGAGAATGGCCTGCTGCGTCCGTGTGACGCGCGCACCGTCAGCCGGTTTCTCCTGGGCGGGATCGAGAAGCTGGTGATCGACGCGCTGGATCGCGAGGAGCCGCTCGCGCTGAACGCGGAAGCGATCGCGGGCGAGATCGGGACGCTCGTCTACTACAGCCTCGTCAACGGGGGCCTCCTGGCGCCCGTCGTGGGATGCAGGTGACCGGAGGCCGCCGGGTCCCCCGATAGAGGGATTTTTCGACGCCCGCATCCCGAAATCGTTGACTCCCGGACCCCGAGGGCGGTAGCGGCAAGCGAGGAGGTGCGCATGCCGACCCTGCGCCCGGTCGCGATCCTGGCACTCGTCATTGGCCTCGCCGCCCCTGCGGCCGCGAGGGACAAGGTGGTCCGCGTCACGCTCGGACCCTTCCGCATCGAAGCGCTGCGCGATCGGGAAGTGTGCCAGGCCGTCCGGATCCCCGACGTGCCGGGCATGGAGGTGACCTCGTACGAGGTGCGTTCGCTCTCCAGCAGGCACGGGAAGGTCGGCAGCCATCACCTCGTCATCTACGGCTATCGTGGCGACCGCTCCGCCGCCTTCGCGCTGCGCAAGAACCCGCAGGACGTCGTCGACGATCCCGGCTGCAACGGCTTCGGACCCGACGACTTCTTCCGCGAACGCGTGCAGCTCGCGGGATCGGGCGGGGAGTTCCAGCGCGGCAAGTGGCTGCTCACTGCCGGACAGACGCCGCTCGGCCTGGCGACGTTGCTCCCGAATCCGGGCGACGCGCCGAACGACGCCATCCTCGTCATCAACTCGCACTACTTCAACAACTCCTCGAAGCCCGGCACGCGGCCTGGTCCGGGTGCTGTTCCATCTCTCGCCCTACGATGGCACGCGACGGGTGGTGAGGAATGCGACCCCACTCGACGCGAGCTACGACATCGACGTCCCGCCGGGGGAGATCGCGAGCGTCACGGGCACCTGGCAGGTGGACGGCCTGCCGGATGTGAACACCGAGGGCGGGGCGCGCCCGGACCACGATGTGTGCGTGCTCCTGCTCACGACCCACACCCACAAGCGCGGCACGCACGTCACGATCACCTACGAGGAGGACGGCAAGGAGCCGGTCACCCTGCTCGATCCGGCGACCTACGACTACCGGCACCCGAGCATCGTCTCGCTGCCGGTCAGCGGTGCGTTCCCGCAAGGCAACCTGCTGCGCACCTACACCGCGGAGAATGGACACCCCAGGTTGCGGTACACCTGCACGCACGCGAACGGCGCGGATCGGCCTGCCGATGAAGATGGGCTGCGAGGCGACCGCGGGCGTGACGCCCGGCGTGCGCTGGCGCGATGCGATCGACGCCGGCGAGGAGTACGGGGACGCCCGCCCGTGCGGTGAGGGCGCCGCCAACTGCTCCGGCTTCGGCACCGGCCGCTGCGTGGAGGCGAACCTGGTGTTCGGTCCGCTGTCGGACGACGACATGTGCATCATCCCCGCACAGATCTACGACCCGATTCCCGGTGCCCCGCCCGGGTCGGCGTGCGATCCCTTCACCTTCTGAGCGGCAAGGAGAAACCCATGTACCGCATCCATCTCGCGCTCCTGGCAGCGCTCGTCGTCCCGCACATCGCGGCGGCCGGAGGCTACAGCCGGGTCTACCTCGTGCCGGCGGTGAGGGCGTGCCCGACCAGATCGACGTGCCCGCGCGAATTCGATTCGTCGTTCACCTTCGACGCGATCGTGTTGCACTCGCCGGCCACCAAGTTCATGCCCGTCGGAAAGCCGTCGCTGATTCTCGAGGTGCACGGCGTGCGCGACGCATCCCGTGCACTCGTGACCGGGACCCTCACGCTCCGGGTGCTGTCGGGTCGCGTCAGCTTACCCGGCCTCGGGACCTTTCCTGACGACTCGTCGCTCACGCAGCAGCCCCCGATCCCGGTTCCAGTGAGGAACGGCGCCGCGCGCGTCCCGTACAAGCCGTCGGGGGTGTCCCGAACGGGACCATCGTCAACGGCGGAGGCGTCGAGGTCTATGACCCGGACGGGAACCTGCTCGCGGTGACGGGGTCGCAGTCCAGGCCCTGAGGACATTCGCGAGCCTTCGAGCGGGGTGGCTAGCGGTTGGCCTCGCTGCGCACGTTGGCCGCTCCGTCGCGTGCGTTCTCCTTGGTACGCTCGGCGTTCTCGTGCCACGTCTCCCTGGCGGCGTGGCTGCCGCCGGTGAAGAAATCGCGCACCGTGCGGCCGAACGTCAGTACACCGTCACGCACCGCGTGCCCGCCGGTTCGCGCCGACTCCTCGACGGTTCCCCCGACCTTCTCGCCGGTATCGCCGGCCCGCACCGTCGCCGGCACGCCGCCCGCCACGAGGACGAGCAGGGCGCCGGCGGCCATCACGTTGTTTCGCTTCATGGTGTCCTCCTCAGAACACGTTCTTGAAGAATCGCTTGATCCGCCCGAACAGATCCTTCCCCGATCCCGCCGTGCCGTGGGCGACGTCCTGCGCGCCGGTCGAGACGCGATCGGCGACGTTCGAGAAGAATCCCGCGAGGTCGTTCGTGTCGTCATCGCCGATCAAGCCGAACGGCGGCTCGCCGGCGGGTCGGAACGGGTTGTTGACCAGCGGGTCGCGGGCCGCCACTCGCGCGACGTCGACCTGGGGAACGGTCTCGCCGAAGCGCTGATCGATCGCGTCGATGAACGCATTGGCGACGAGCGCATTGCCCGTGCGGGTGGGATGGATGCCGTCGAGGCTGAAGACGCCGCCGAGATATCCCGCCGTCGCGTCCGCCGTCCCGTTTCCGTCTATGTCGACGCCTTGCTGGTGCAGGCGGTCGAAGAGCGTGAAGGTGTCGACCTGGGCGATCGTCACGCCGCGCTGCTGCTCCGTGTCGGTCACGGCCGCCGCGATCTCCGCGTTGAACGAGATGATGGTGGCGCGAATGCTCGTCCGCTCGTTCGGCCCGAGCACCTCGGTGCAGGGCGGGACGGGCAGCTCGGAGCGGGGGAGATCGATCGAGAGCAGGTCGTCGGGCGCGACGGCTCGCTGGGTGCCGTCGGTCTGCGTGCACGCCGTCACCTCGCTTCCCGCGTGGCGGAGCGCGGCGATGCCGGTGACGTCGGGAAGGTTGGCCACGGCCATCCCGGCGTGGGTGTTGGCGAGGGCGTCCAGCAGACGACGGAAGCGGTTCCCGAACTGGGTCGAGTCGACGGTAGCGGCGTTCGGATTCGTCAGCGTCGCCATGTCGAGCACGTCGTTGTTCCCGAGCCAGACCATCAGGAACGTGGGATTGAGATCCTGTGCGCGGCTCACCTGCGACACCGAATCGGCGCGCGGCGGAACGCCCAGCACGAGGAACTTGAGCACGTCGCGGCCATCCACCTGCTCGCCCGTGATCAGACGCCGGGCGATCACGCTCGGACTGATCGTGTCGAACACGCTGGTGACGTCCTCTCCCGGTACCGCAAGGTTTCGCGCGACGCGGATCGGCCGCGCGCGCGAGCCGATCGAGTCCGTCGTGCGCCGGACTTCGCCGGGATCGAGCTGGCCGTTGCCGTTGACGTCGTCGATGGTGAACGGCGGCGGCACGCCCGGCTGGCTCATGAGCGGCTGCGGCAACGACACGCCCGCACGCCGCGCGACGTAGGCGGGTGCACTGTACGTCTGGCCGACCGGTCCCGCGGCGACGAAGCCGCCCGAGCCGAATCCCGCGAGAACGCTGTCGCCGACCACCACCAGACGGCGGAATCGCGCGTGTGCGCCGTACGAGGGCATGGCCGGCAGCAACGTCGCTGCGACCAGCCACATCATCATCATCTTGGTGATCTTCACCGTTGGACCTCCTGAGCGCTTCGTGTCGTGAACCCGTGCACAGGTCCCGAGAGCAAGAGACGGGCCGGCATGGCAGTGCGCGCGATATCTCGCCGCCAGGACACGACGAAAAGCTCCTCGGCGACCGCGCTTTGAACAATCTTCCGCCCGTGTCGCCGGGGTCGTCTGCGGATCATCGATGCGTTACACTCGCGCGCGCCTGGCCCCGATCCAACGACCACAGAGGGGGTGCGCATGAAGATTCTCGTGATCGACGTCGGTGGTACGCACGTCAAGTTTCTCGCCTCGGGGCGCAAGACGCCGATCAAGATCAAGTCCGGTCCGACGCTGACCCCGCGTCGCATGGTGTCCGCGGTCAAGCGTCACACCGAGGGATGGAAGTACGACGCCGTATCGATCGGCTATCCGGGAGCGGTCGTGCACGGACGGCCCGTCCACGAGCCCCACAACATGGCGGCGGGGTGGGTCGGCTTCGACTTCAAGCGCGCGTTCGGCAAGCCCGTGAAGGTGATCAACGACGCCGCCATGCAGGCGCTCGGCAGCTATCGCGGCGGACGGATGCTGTTCCTCGGCCTCGGCACCGGTCTCGGCTCCGCGCTCGTGGTGGACGGCGTGGTCGAGCCCACCGAGCTGGCGCACCTGCCGTACAAGAAGGGCCGCACCTACGAGGACTACGTCGGCCTGGCCGGTCTCCAGCGTCTCGGCAAGAAGAAGTGGCGGCGTGCGGTCGGGGACGTCGCGACGCGGCTGCGGTACGCGCTCCAGGTGGAGGACCTGGTACTCGGCGGCGGCAACGCGAAGCTGCTCAAGACGCTCCCGCCCGACTCGCGCCTCGGAGCCAACGCCAATGCGTTCATCGGCGGATTCCGGCTGTGGGACGACAAGGCGCCCGGCGGATCGAAGCTGCGGGCGCGCGCCACGGGCTGACGGTCCGGCGCCGCGTCGGCCGCCTTGCTACCGGGGCGCGGACGGCGTCGACCCGGGGCCGCGTCGCCCGCGCCGGGCGACGAGCCACGCGCGCAACGCGTAGAGCGCGATCGCGACGGGCGGGATCGCCAGGTACGGCCAGATTCCGACCAGGCCCGCCTGGTCGGAGGCCACCGGCAGGGTGCATCCGACCGCGGCCGACTCGGTGCCGCGCGTGACCGTCACGTGCAGCGTCCAGTCCCCGGGCGTGCCAGGCAGGAAGGGCGCGGCATAGAGGAGCTTGTTCGTCGCCCGTCCCCGGGTGGCTTCGAGCCGCTGCGGGCCGGCATCGCTGCCGGCCGGCGGACGAACCTCCAGGGACACGACGGCGTCGAGGACGGGGTTGCCACCCGTCCGTTCCAGGACGAGGACGCTCAGGTCCGCCGGTGCGACGCGGAGCGGCTCGGGCGTGCTGAAGACCCCGACGACGAAGGTCCCCGACGGCTCCATCACGCGCAACGTCCCGCCGTCGCCCCACGCGGGGCGCGACACGAGCGCGGCCGTCAGGGGGAAGATCACCAGCGCAACGAGGGCGGCAACGCGCGGGCATGCGGCATGCACGCGACGTCGCCCGCATCAGTGCGACCGGGGTGCGGCGTGGCGCCGTGCGATCGCCAGCAGCGCGAGCGCTCCCGGGCCGACGAAGAGCACGACGATCAGGGGCACGCTGACGAACAGCGCGAGATCGGCCGGCGTCGTCCGGCACGCGGCGTGCGGCGTGGCGGCGCCGCACAGCGCCTGCGTGATGGCCTCCGAGGCGACCGCGTTCCACGCCGCGTGCTGCGCGATGGCGGCGAGCAGCGCGCACGCCGGGACGAGCACGCGCGCGCGCGGCGTGCGGGCGTCTCGCGCCCAGCCGAGTCCCGCTCCCGCCGTGCCGGTGAACACGGCGTGCTTCAGGCCGCCAAGAAAGCCGCGCACCCACACGCCGCGTATCAGGCCGGCCGTTCCGCCCTGCACCGCGGCGAGGGCGAGGTACTGGAGATTCTCCGCCAGGTCGAAGCCGAGCCCGATCCAGGCGCCATTCACGATGCCGTCGCGCGCCGAGCGCAGCAGCGCGGGGCGCACGGCCAGCATCAGCACGAGGCCTGCGGCCTTCAGCACCTCCTCGATGATCGGCGCCCCCGCCGTCGCCAGCCAGCACGCGTGCCTGCGCCTCGCCGGCGCTGCCGGCGAGCCCGGCGGCGACCAGGTCGTTCATGCGCGCCGCACAGAACGCGGCGACGACGGCGCCCCAGAGAAACAAGGACAGGAGCGCACGCCACGGGCGAGGGCGGCGGGCGTCCAGCGCGGCCAGCAGCATGGCATACGCGAGCGCTGGGACGATCGCGGCGACGACGATGATGGCTGGCGTCTGCAGCATCTTCAGCTCGGGCGGAAGTGCTGTCGCGGCCAACCGTCGGCCTGGCAGGGCAGGTCGGCGCCACGCGCACGCCGGACGTGGTCGATGGTGTGTCCGTCGGGTCCCACGGCGCGGATGTCGAGCCACTCGGGAGACACGCGCACGCGAAGGAAGTGTGGCTCGGAGGCGGCACTGACGAAGTTCGGGTGCTCGCGGACGGGGTCGAGGTCCACCCCGCCGCCTCCGCCGCTGGTGACGTGCATCACGCGCGCCGTCGGGACGTATTCGCAGCTCGGCAGGGAGCGCTCGTAGAAGTGCTGGTGGCCGGCGAGGACGAGATCGACTCCGGCGGCCTCGACGACCGGTTCCAGGCCGGTGCGCAACCCCTGCTCCACGCGCTTGTGCCCCGCCGTGTAGAGCGGCTCGTGCAGGAACACGATGCGCCAGAGCGCCGGTCCTCCTGCCGCCAGGTCGTCGGCGAGGCCGGGCGCGCCGGCGGCGCCGTCACGTGCGCTGAGCGAGACGAACGACGCGGCACCCCACGCGAAGTGGTAGCGCAGGTCGGGGCCACCACCGTCATACGCAGGGGCGAAGACCTTCCGGTAGATGCTGCGATGGTACAGGTCGTGATTTCCGGGCGTCGGAAAGATGGGCACACGGCGCAGGGTCCGGCGGTAGATCGCGAAGAAATACCGCCCGTACTCCGCGATCGTGCCGTAGGTGTATGCGAAGTCGCCCACGTGCACCAGGAAGGCGGGGTGCGAGGCGCGGATGCGCCGCGCGATGGCGCGCCCCACGATGCCGCCGTGTCCGCTGTCCCCGACCACGGTGAAGAGGAACGTCGCGCCGGGCGCGGGCGCCGTCCGGAAGCGTACCCGGGCGACGCGGTGACCGTCGGCGTCGAGGATCCCGCAGGCGTATGCGGTGTCCTGGCGCAGCGTCTCGAGCCGCGCCGCCTGCAGCCCGAGACCCCGCGGCGCGCCCGCTGCCTCGGCGGTGGTACCGTTCGTGCCGTGGCAGGCGACACGGTTGCCCGGGCCCGTCCAGACGACGGAGGCCGCCGTGCGATCGACCCGCGTCACGTAGATCCACCCGGGTGGAAACGGGCCGCTGCCACAGCTCGTGATCCACGCGAGGGCCGCCAGCCACACCCCCGACTGCACCCCGCGGGGCCGCCCTCTCGTCACCGTCGCGGACGATAGTCGCCCGCGGCGAATCAGGAAAGCAGCGCGACGCCGGCCGCCCTCCCGATGGTCGGCGCAATGACAGGCTGTCGCGGGTCACCGTCCATGCTAGGCTGCTGGCTGGTTCGACTGAGCACGCACGGAGGAGATGCCATGAGCTTCGCGGTGCATCCCGAACAGCATGCGCCCGGTGAGCCGGCGGTGGTGCCGGGAACCGCGGCACCCGCGGCGCCGCCCGTCTCGAGCGTGGAGAGCGTCCCGGCGGAGCACTGGTGGGCGCCGATCGAACGGACCCTCGCTGGACGTCTGCTGGCCTCGGTCGCGGACCTGCCGCTCAGCATCGTGCTCCCGAACGGCCAGGAGGTCGGGGGCTCCACGCGGCCGCCGATCGCGCGCCTCCGCGTCGCGGACCATGCCACGTTGCTCGGACTCCTCGGTCCCGACTCCGAGCTGTGCTTCGGTGACGCCTACGCGGACGGCCGCCTCGTCGTCGAGGGCGACCTCCTGGAGCTGCTCGTCGCGGCCATCCGGGCGCCCGGTGACGGATGGGCCGCGCGGGCGGGCTCGTGGTGGAGATGGATTCGCCGGCGGGGGAACTCGCTCACGCGTGCGCGCGCCAACGCACGCCACCACTACGACCTCGGCAACGACTTCTACCGTCTCTGGCTCGACCGCGAGATGGTCTATACCTGTGCGTACTTCCCGACGCCGACCACGACCCTCGACGACGCGCAGGTGGCCAAGATGGAGCACGTGGCGCGCAAGCTGCGGCTGCGTCCCGGCGAGCACGTCCTGGAAGCCGGCTGCGGCTGGGGCGCGCTGGCGCTCCACCTGGCGCGGCACCACGGGGTCACGGTCCGTGCGTGCAACGTCTCGGCGGAGCAGATCGCCTGGGCTCGCGAGCGCGCCCGTGCCGAGGGTCTCGACGACCGCGTCGAGTTCGTCGACGACGACTATCGCAACCTGGCGGGCACCTGCGATGCCTTCGTCTCGGTCGGCATGCTGGAGCATGTCGGACCCGAGCACTACCAGGACCTGCGCCGGGTGATCGATCGCACGCTCGCGCCGCACGGGCGCGGTCTGCTGCATTCGATCGGCCGCAATCGCCCCATCGAGTTCGGGCCGTTCGTGGCGCGCCGGATCTTTCCCGGCGCGTATCCGCCGACGCTCCGCGAGATGGTGGGCTTGCTCGAGCCGGCGGATCTCTCGGTGCTCGACGTCGAGAACCTGCGCTTGCACTATGCGCGCACCCTGGAGCACTGGCTCGGGCGCTTCGAGGCGCACCGCGACGAGATCGCGCGCCGGTTCGACGAGCGCTTCGTCCGCATGTGGCGGCTCTATCTCGCGGGCTCGATCGCCAGCTTCCGGACCGGCAGCCTCCAGCTCTTCCAGGTGCTGTTCGCGCGCGGCACGAGCAACGACGTCGCGTGGACGCGGGAGGATCTGTACCGTCCGTGAGGCGCGCCATCGTCGGCGTCATGGGATCGGGGGTCGATCGCCACGAGGAGCTCGCCGCTCCGCTCGGCCGCTGGATCGCGAGAGCGCGGACATCACCTGCTCACCGGGGGCGGTGGCGGCGTGATGGAAGCGGTGAGCGAGGCGTTCGCCGCCGTTCCCGGGCGCGCCGGGCTGGCGATCGGCGTGCTGAAGGCCATGGTGGACGCGCGGGGTCGTGTGGTTCCCCGGACACCGAATCCGTTCGTCGACATCGCGATCCGGACGCACCTCCCGCTCTCGGGCGACGAGGGGACGGATCCCCTCAGCCGGAACCACATCAACGTCCTCAGCGCCGATCTGGTCGTCGGGCTTCCCGGCGGTGACGGGACGCGCAGCGAGATGGAGCTTGCGCTCCGCTATGAACGACCGGTGGTGGCGTTTCTCGGTGGCGCACCACGGCCCGCTGGCTGGCCCCCCGTTCCGGTGGTGGCGACGTTGGAGGAGCTGACCCGTCTGGCCACGCCGGTGCTCGAGCGGGCGGCGTCGGGGTAGGCCGGAGCGGGCAGAATGGGGTAAGAGACACCGGGATGCGACTTGCCGCCAAGCTGACCCTCAGCCTCGCCAGTCTCGCGGTGCTGGCGATCCTCGCCAATGCCTGGATGGAGCAGCGGCGGCGGGCCGACCTGCTCGCGATGGATACCGCGAAGGACTGGCGCGTGGCGCGCTTGCTGCAGGCCAACGTGGAGACGCTCTGGCAGGAGAACGGTCCGGCGGTCGCGGAGCGGCTGGTCGAGTCGACCAACGAGGCGATCCCGCAGCGCGAGATCCTGTTCAAGTGGCTGCGCGAGCTGCCCGAGGATCTGCAGGTCGAGCTTCCGGCGAAGCGGTTGCAGGGAGACGTCGCGTGGCGCTACCTGCCGGGACCAGCCGGATCCGAGATGCGCTACGTCTACATCCCGCTCGCGCCCGGCGGCGAGACGCAGGCCGCGATCGTCGCGGGCGAGTCGCTCGAGCCGCGCGATGCTTTCCTGCGTGGCGCCCGGGTGCGGAGCGCGACCACCGGGCTCGTCGTCGTCATGCTGAGCGGGCTGCTGGCCGTCGTCCTGGGCGCATGGCTGGTCGAGCGCCCGCTCCAGCTGATCCGACACTCGGTGCACGCGCTGGGGGAGGGCAAGCCCGCGCCTCCCATCCAGCTCACGCGTCGGGACGAGCTCGGCGAGCTGGCGCGCGTGCTGAACGTCGCGGGCGCGCGAATGGCCGAGCGCGAGCGACTCCAGCACGTCGATCGGCTGCAGACCATCGGACAGCTCGCGTCCGGCATCGCCCACGAGCTCGGTACGCCGCTCAGCGTGATCGGCGTGAGGGCGCGCCTCATCGCCTCGGGCGAGGCCAGCGGCACGGAAGCGCAGGCGAGCGCCCTGGCGATCGTCGACCAGTCGGCGCGGATGACGGCGATCGTCCGCCAGCTCCTCGACTACGCGCGGCGACAGGGATCGCAGGGCGCGCTCCTCGACGTCCGGCACGTCGTCTCCGGCTCGCTCGGGATGCTCGAGCCCCTGGCCGAGAAGCACGGCGTTCAGGTGAGCGTCGCACTGCCCGAAGATCCGATCTTCGTCCGCGGCGACCAGACACAGCTCCAGCAGGTGGTGACCAACGTCGCCATGAACGGCATCCAGGCCATGAGCAGGGGTGGGACGTTGCGGGTCGAGGTCGGCCGTGGGCCGGCGTCGCGGCCCGACGGGCATGGCGGCGGCGGATCGGACTGGGTCCGGGTGCGCGTGGTGGACGACGGAGCGGGCATCGCGCCCGAGCACCAGCCGCACATCTTCGAGCCGTTCTACACGACGAAGCCGGTCGGGGAGGGGACGGGCCTCGGGCTGGCGGTGGTCCAGGCGATCGTGCAGGAGCACGGCGGCTGGATCGTCGCGGAGAACGAGCCGGGTCACGGCGCGCGCTTCGACGTCTTCCTGACGCCCGCCCGCGAGGAGTCGACGGTCCAGAGGCTCGCGTCGTGACGGGCCGAGTCCTGCTCGTCGATGACGAGCGCAGCCTGTGCGAGGCGCTGCAGGACGGACTCGGGAAACGCGGCTTCGAGGTGATCTGGCGCACGCGGGGGGAGGACGCCCTCGACGCCTTGCGCGACGACGACATGGACGTCGTCGTGACGGACCTGCGCATGCAGGGCATGAACGGGCTCGAGCTGTGCCAGCGCATCGTCGAGAGCCGTCCCGAGATTCCCGTCATCGTCATCACCGCATTCGGGACCGTCGAGCATGCCATCGGTGCGATTCGCGCCGGCGCGTACGATTTCATCACGAAGCCGATCGAGACCGACGTGCTCGTGGTCGCGCTCGACCGGGCGATCCAGCATCGACGGCTGCGCGCCGAGGTGACGACGCTCCGGCGCGCGCTCGAGGATACGCGCCACTTCGGCAAGCTGATCGGCGGCAGCGCCGCCATGCAGAGCGTGTACGATCTGCTCGCGCGGATCGCCGACTCGCCGGCGACCGTGCTCATCACGGGCGAGAGCGGAACCGGCAAGGAAGTGGCGGCGCGGGGGCTGCACGAGCGCGGCCCGCGCAAGGGCAAGGCGTTCGTCGCCATCAATTGCTCCGCCGTGCCCGAGGCGCTCCTCGAGAGCGAGCTCTTCGGGCACGCGCGCGGGGCCTTCACCGACGCGCGAGCGGCCCGTGCCGGCCTGCTGCTCCAGGCCACCGGCGGGACGCTCCTGCTGGACGAGATCGGGGACATGCCGATCGCCCTGCAGCCGAAGCTGCTGCGCGCCTTGCAGGAACGGACGCTGCGCCCCGTGGGCGGCGACGAGGAGATGCCGTTCGACGTGCGCGTCATCGCGACCACGAATCGCGATCTGCGGGCGCTCGTCGACGAGGGCCGCTTCCGCGAGGATCTCTACTTCCGCATCAACGTCATCCACGTCGCGCTGCCGCCGCTGCGGGCGCGCGGGGGCGACGTGCTGCTGCTGGCGCAGCACTTCATCGACGTGCACGCGGCGCGCGCCGGCAAGCGCGTCGCGGGGCTGTCACCGGCCGCGGCCGAGAAGCTGCTGGCGTACAGCTGGCCGGGCAACGTGCGCGAGCTGCAGAACTGCGTCGAGCGCGCCATCGCGCTCACGCAGCAGGAGCGCATCGGCGTCGAGGACCTGCCCGAGACGGTGCGCGCCTACAAGCGGTCGCACGTGCTCATCGCGACGGACGATCCGTCCGAGCTGGTGCCACTCGCGGAGGTCGAGCGCCGTTACGTCTTGCGCGTCATGGAGGCCGTCGGTGGCAACAAGACGTCGGCGGCAACGATTCTGGGGGTCACCCGCAAGACGCTCTACCGCAAGCTCGAGGAGTACGGCGGCGGCGAGGTGCAGAAGGACGCGTAAGCGTCAGCCCGCCGACCCGATCGCCGCCGACATCGGATGGAGGCTGCCCGCCGCGCTCGGACGTGCCGAGACGCGCTCGAACCACGCGGTCACGTTGCGGAGCTCGCCAGGAACCGGCTGACCGACGCCGCGCCCGAAATCGAGTCCGCAGTAGAGGATGACGTCGGCGATGGTGAACCGGTCGCCGGCGATCCAGGTCTTCCCCTCGAGCAGGCCGTCGAGCCAGACGAGATTGTCGCGGGCCGTCGCCTTGAGGCCTTCGGCCGCTTCGGGCAGCACGCGCAGCCGCGGACGGAAGAGATCGATCCCCTCGGCGAACCGGAAGCCGTTGTAGACGTGCTCGGTGATGCGCAGCTCGACGCGCCGCTGCCAGCAGCGCGTCTCGGCGCGCTCTTCCGGCGTCGAGCCGACGAGGGGAGGCGTGGGGTGCTTCTCCTCCAGGTACTCGAAGATCGCCACCGTCTCACCGATCACGCGACCGTTCTCCATCTCGAGTGACGGGAGCTGGCCGCCGGGATTGCGGTCGGTGTACGGCGGGCGGCGATTCTCCATGCCGAGCAGGTCGACGTCCTCCTTCGGGATGTCGACGCCCTTCTCGAGGAGGAACATCCGGAGCGCGCGCGGATTGGGCCCGAAGGAGTCGTAGATCTTCATGGGGCGCGGTCGTAGCATCCCCGGCGGCCGCGACCAACACGCGGGCCTCCTCTACGCGCCGCGCCATCCCGCCACGCCCCTCTAGCCAGAAAAGCTCCGTGTCTACGGTACGTTTCTACTTCCGTTTCCTTGCTGCACGTGTCCCCTAACGATCCGATCGTCCCAAGTGGTTGTTTTTCCATCGAAATCGCCTGGGGCCGCGGCGGCTCGACCCGGTCGAGGTCGGCTGCCACTCCGTAACTATCTGAAAACTGGCGTGTTTCCTCCGGCATGAAGCCTGCAAGGCTTCCCGGTACCAATGAGGCCGGCGGTGGATACCCCAGAACAACACATCTCGACGCCCCCCGACGACATCCCACCCCACCACCCGGTCACGGCTTCCCGGCCGTGGCTGATCAGCTCGCCGCCGGCTTCATTGGCAAGCTCACGTATCAACCAGGAGGGAAGCATGACCGATCACACCGAGGCCTGGGTTCAGCTCGCGACCCGCATTCCGCGGCGCCTGCACCGGGCGATGAAGCTGCACTGCGTCGCGAACGAGGTGTCCTTGATGGCGTTCGTCGTCGAGGCGCTGCGCGAGAAGCTCGAGACCCCCGCAAGCAGCCGGGGCCGGCGCGCATCCTGACGCGGCCGAGAGGCTAACGAACGACCGCGGGCCATCTCGGGCCCGCGGCTACGGCGCCCCGCCGCGGAGCAGGCGGGACCGCCCAGCGAATCGACGCTCCGAGGGAGGCCTCACGTGTACGTAGGTTCGGACGTCATGGGTCCGCGTCGCGCCATCGCGACCCGACTGCCGGTCGATGCTCTGCGCGGTCCCGAGGAGGACGTGCAGGGGTTCCGGCCCGTCCTCGCGCCATCACCGACCGAGACGGCCAGCCGGCGCCGCCCGCGGTAGCCGACGCCGAGCGCGCCTACCTGCGCCGGATCGCTCGCACGACCCTCCTGACCCGCGAGGCCGAGGTCGACCTCGGCGAGCGCATCGCGACCGGCGAGCGCACGATCGCGTCCGAGGCTCTCGCATCTGCACCCGGCGTGCGCTACGTGCTCGCGCTCCGCGAGCGCCTCGAGTCGGGCGAGGTGCGCGTGCGCGACCTGGTGCGGATCGACTCGGAGGATCCCAGCGGCGAGGACACGGCGCGCCGGCGGCTCCTCGCCGGTCTGGCCCGGGTGTGCACCCTCGTGCGCGCTCGCGAGGCCGGCACGCGGACCGATCGCACGCGCCGCCGCCGCGACGACGAGGTGCTGCGCACGGCGGTCGCCGACCTCGGTCTGGGGACCGCGTGCGTCAGCGACGTCGTGAGCCAGCTCGAGACGCTCCGCACGCGCCAGGAGCGCGTCAGGACCCAGCCGGCGACGCTGGTCTCGCGCCGCGAGCTGCGGCGCCTCGAGCGCGACGCGGGCATGTCCGTGGGCGTCCTCGACCAGGCGCTCGCGGCCATCCGGGGTGCGCAGGAGCAGGTGGGTGCAGCGAAGCGCGTCCTGATCGAGTCGAACCTGCGCCTGGTCGCGACCATCGCCCGCCGGTATCGCAACCGCGGACTCGAGCTCGCCGATCTGATCCAGGAAGGTAACCTCGGCCTCATGCGCGCCGTCGATCGCTTCGACCACCGGCGCGGCTATCGCTTCTCCACCTGTGCGAAGTGGTGGATCCGCAAGGCGATCACGTACGCCATCGCCGACCGCGCGCGCACCATCCGCATCCCGGTGGACGTCGTCGCGTCGATCGACAAGGTCAAGCTCGCCGCGCGGCGGCTCGCGCACGACCTCGGGCGTGAGCCCGAGGTGGACGATCTCGCCGCACACCTGCGGCTTCCGGCCGAGCGCGTCGAGCGCCTGGTCGGCATGATCGCGGGCGTCGCGCGCGATCCCCTGTCGTTCGAGACGCCGGCCGGAGACGACGACCAGCGCACGCTCGGAGAGACGATCAAGGACGAGAGCGCCGCCGATCCGCTGGCCGAGGCCTGTACGCGACGCATGTGTCACGCCGCTCGCACGGCGCTCGCCGCGCTCGATCCGCGCGAGCTCCGCGTCCTCTGCCTGCGCTTCGGGATCGACACCTCGTCGGATCACACGCTCGAGGAGATCGGCACCCACCTCTCCGTCACGCGCGAGCGCGTGCGCCAGATCGAGGCGAAAGCGCTGGCCAAGCTCCGCTGCTCGCCCGCGGCCCCCGACCTGCGCGCGTGCTACGACGCCTGAGCTCGCTGCCGGACGCGTTCAGTCGGTCGGCGCGCCGAGCATGCCGTTGCTGAACGACCAGTCCACCAGATAGGTCACCTGGAAGGCGAACAGGTCAGCAAAAGCGGAGAAGTGCCCGACCGTGCGAGCGCCCGTGACCGGGTCGGGATTGTCCGTCGGGCCCGCGGGCGAGAAGATGTGGGCGTAGGACAGGTCGACGCGCAGCTGCGTCGTCGGCGTGTAGCCGAACCCGACGGCGAGCCAGTGCCGGTCGGAGTCGGGGATGCGTGCGGTGCGGTGGGTCGGGTCGGGGACCGGCGACGAATCGAAGGCGTAGCCCGACCGGAAGCTCCATTTTTTGCTCGGTGTGTAGACGGCGCCGAGAGCGTAGCGCTCGCTGTTGTTCCACTCCTCGGGTTCGGTCACCGACGGCTGCTTCGGGTTGGCGAAGTTGAACTGGAGCTGCTTGAACAGCGACCAGTGCGTCCAGCTGAAGTCGGCGAGAAACGCCCACTCGTCGGTGATCTGTTGGTACAGCGAGATCGACGCCCGGTCGGGCAACGTGGCGCTCACCGAGACCGGTGTGTCGACGAGTGCTCCCGAGGCCTTCCGGAGAATCTGGCCGTTCTTCGGGATGCGGAAATCCGCATCGCCCTCGACGTCGTGTGTCATGCGCGAGCGGTAGGTCAGCCCGATGCGCGTGCCCGACGTCGGGCTGAACAGCGCGCCGAAGTTGTATCCCGCCGCCCAGCTGTTTCCCTTCAAGCTGACGAAGCCGTCGACCTTCTGCGGCTTCAGGCCCAGCGCGTTGCAGAAGGCCGGCGTGACGCCCGCCTGGGCGCCCTGGATCTGGCAGATCGAGCCCAGGTCGAGGTTGTTGGTCAGCGTGGCGTTGAGATACTCGACGTTGGCGCCGCCGCCGAGAGAGAGCCAGTCGGTCACGCGCACGGCGAGCGAGGGGTTGAAGTTGTACGTCTGGACCTGCGAGAACCGAGCATTGTAGCGACCGATCCACCCGCGCGGCCATTCCGTCTGCAGGCCGAACGGCGCGCTGACGCCGAGGCCGAGACTGACCCGGTCGGTGAGGTGGTGAGAGAGGAAGAACGTCGGGATCGGCTGTGCGCTGCCGGCGTTGCCGCCGTTACCTCCGGTCAGCGGTCCGCCGCCGACGGCTTCATTCAGGTGCGAGCCGTTGTTTTCGAAGGAAAAGTGCGTCCATACCAGGAACCCCGAGGTGGCGAACTGCGTCCCCTCGAGCAGGGTCATGCCTGCCGGGTTGTAGAAGATGGTGGTGGCGTCTGCGGCGATGGCTCCCTCACCGGCATAGGCGCTGCCCATGGCGCGGCCGCTCTGCTCGAACAGCATGAAGCCTGCACCCCGGGCCGTTGACGGCGCGACACCCAGCAGCACGCACAGGAACAACGAGCGGCTCAGCACGGCGACGATCCGAGTCATCGGCATCTCCCTCCTCCCGCGGAGCGATCGCGCCGCGGCTCAACGCATGAGCAGGCTGTACGTGAGCACGATCAGGACGAAGCTGGTGAAGACGGTGTACTTCCAGTTGCGCTCGACCGCGGCGAAGAACACGACCGACGCGAGCACGCGGAGATATGGCGTGAACAGCAGGACGGCGACGCCGAGGCTGACCAGCAGGCGAGGGCTGAGCTGGTTGCGCACCGCGAGCCGCAGGTCGCCGACCAGCAGCCGCAGCGCATCCGTTCCGCCGAGCGGCGCGTCGAAGGTCGCGACGCCGGTGGCCAGCCGATGCCAGAGCAGCCCCGAGACGATGAGGGCGATGCTCGTGATGACGCCGGCTGCGAGCATGGTGCCGACGAGCGCATCCATGCGACCGTCAGCCTCGGTCATCCGGCACCTCGCAGTCCGCGCACGATCATCTCCGCGCCGAGGAGCAGCAGCACGACGCGGAAGAAGCGGTGCACGGTCTCGTTGCTGACGCGCAGGAGGATCCGCGTGCCGGCGAACGCCCCGGCCGCCACGCCCACGATGACCGGAGCGGCGAGACCGGTGTCGATCAGGCCGGAGGCGAGATAGACGCTCGTGCCAGCCAGCGCGGTGACGCCGATGATGAGGTTGCTCGTCGTGGTCGACACCTTCGGCGGCAGCCCCATCACGAGGTCGTGGATGAGGACCTTGAGCGCGCCCGCCCCGATCCCGAGCAGGCCCGCGATCAGGCCGGCGCCGAACATGCAGGGACCGCCGATGGCGGCGCGCGTCGCGCGATACGCGACGGGTCGCCCGAGAGCGTGGTCGGGATACTCGCCCTCCAGCTCGAGCCAGTGCGAGAACGCGTCCTGCGAGGCGGGCGGCTCCCACGGCCGGCCGCGCTGGAGCCAGAGGGCGCCCCAGGATGCGAGCAGCACGAGGCCGAAGGCCACGTAGAGCCAGCGGCCGCCGCTGGCGACCGTGATCGAAGCGCCGACGATTGCGCCGACGATGGTGAACATCTCGAGGAACATGCCCACCTTCAGGTTGGTCACATGGTCGCGGACGTACGCCGACGCGGCCCCGCTGGATGTGGCGATCACCGACACGGTGCTGACGGCGATGGCGCGCTTGATGTCCTCGCCGGCGAGGGTGAGGGCGGGGATCAGGACGACGCCACCGCCCATGCCGGCCATGGCGCCCACCAGGCCGGCGACGAAGGAGAGCAGGAGAAGAGGCTCCAGGGTCACTCGGATCCACTCCGCTAGCCGAGCGCCCGCATAGTGGACTGGCGCCGAAAAAGAAAGCGGGGGCGGCCCGCGAGAGCCGCCCCCGCCGATCCCGGACGGGAGGATATCGCCCGGGAGACTCGTTCAGCGGGCTGCCAGCGCAGCGAAGCGGGAGCCACCCTCGGACGGATGCACCAGGAGCAGCAAGGGCTTGCCGTCCGCGGTCTTCCCGACCTCGCTTCGCAGTGCGTCGACCGATCCCACGGGATGCCGGTTCACCTGCAGGATCACGTCTCCCGGCTTCACCTGCGCGTCGGCGGCCGGGCTGTCCGGTGCCACCTCGGTGACGAGAACGCCCGTCTCCGGCTCGAGCTCGCGCTCGCGACGCTCGTTCGGCGTCAGGTCACGCAGCGCCAGGCCCCAGCGCCCGCGGTGCTGCTCGCCGCCGTCGGATGCGACCTCTTCCTCTGCGAGCTTTGCGACCGTGACCTCGACGTCACGCGGCTTGCCGTCCCGGCGCACCTCGAGTGACACGGTCTTGCCGACCGCCGTCCCGGCGACCAGCCGTCGAGAGGTCCTCCGGCTGGCTCACCGGCTTGCCGTCCCAGCGGCTGATGACGTCGCCCGCGGCCAGGCCCGCCTTCGCGGCCGGGCTATCCGGCGTGACGCCGGCGACCAGCGCGCCGTGCGCGTCCGCGACGCCCATCGACTCGGCCAGATCGGGCGTGAGCTTCTGGATGGAGACGCCGAGCCAGCCGCGGGTCACGTGCCCGTTCTCCTCGAGCTGCGGAACCAGCTCCTTCGCCATGTTGATGGGGATGGCGAACCCGATGCCGATGTTGCCGCCGCCCTGGCTGAAGATGGCGGTGTTGATGCCGACCACGTTGCCGTGCTCGTCGAACAGCGGGCCGCCCGAGTTGCCCGGATTGATGGAGGCGTCGGTCTGGATGAAGTGATCGTAGGGCCCCTGGCCGATCGCGCGGCCCTTGGCGCTGACGATCCCCGCGGTGACCGTGTTGTTCAGGCCGAACGGGTTGCCGATGGCGACCACCCAGTCGCCGACCGCGAGGCCGTCGGAGTCGCCGAGCTTGGCGACCGGCAGCGCATCCTTGCTGTCGACCTTCAGCACCGCGAGATCGGTCTTCGGATCGCGCCCGAGGACCTTGGCGGAGAGCTCGCGACCGTCGCTGAGCGCCACCGTGATCTCCTTCGCGTGCTCGACGACGTGGTTGTTCGTGAGCACGATGCCGTCCTTCCGGATGATGAAGCCCGACCCCATGGCGCGTGCGGTCTGACCGCCGCCTCCCCCTCGCGGGTCGCGTGGCATGCGGAAGCCGTGGAAGGGGCCGTTCGGACCGAACGGCCCGTTCTGCCCGAGGGGACCGTCGTCGTCGCCGTCGGGAGCGTCGGCCGCGTTGACGACGGAGACCGTCCGCACGTGGACGACGGCGGGTGCGGCGTCGGACACGATGCCCGCGAACGACGGCAACCCGGCCGCCGGCGCGTGCTCGGTGGGAGCAGCGCGTGGCGCGTCGACGGCGGCCGGGGCGGTCTCCGCCTGCCCGGCGTTCGCTTGCTCGACGTGTGTCAGTCGACCCGCGGCGAAGCCGCCTGCGCCGACGCAGGCAGCCAGGGCGCCCGCGGTCGCCCATCTCATCCTCGTTGAACCCATGGTCGTTCTCCTCCTCTGGTAGCGATTGGACGGAGGACATGGGTCTTCGATGTGAGACTGGCATGAGACGGAGATTAGAAGGCTCTCATGCGGCGGCGAGCGGCAGGGTCACCCGGAAGCACGACCCCTCGCCGGGCGCGCTCGTGACGGCGATCTCTCCCCCGTGCAGGAGCACGATCGCCCGGGTGATGGGCAATCCGAGGCCGATCCCGCCGCGTTCGCGCGCCGGGTCGGCCCGGAGAAGCGGTCGAAGATGTGGTCGCGGTCGTCTGCCGGGATGCCGGGACCGTCGTCGCGCACCTCGAGCACCGCCTGACCCTCGTCGGCACGCGTGCTCACGGCGACATGCGCGCCGGGGCCGGCGTACTTGATGGCATTCTCGGCCAGGTTGAAGACGACCCGGAAGAGCATCGGGGCGCTGCCGGTGACGCGTGCCGCCGCCGGCTCGACGGCCAGCCCGACGCGCCCCCGCGCGGCGAGCACCTCGAGCGCCGGCGCGGCGTCGCCGACGACCTGCGCCAGGTCGACCCCCTCCTGCGGCAGCGTGAACGCGCCCGCGTCGGCGCGCGCCAGGAACAGCAGGTCCTCGACGAGGCTGGTCAGCCGCCCGACCTCCTCGAGGCAGCTCTCGAAGGTGCGCCGGGGCGGGCCGTCGGACGGCGTTGCGGCGAGCGCGAGCTCGAGCTCGCCGCGCAGGATCGTCAGCGGAGTGCGCAGCTCGTGGGCGGCGTCGGCGCTGAACTGGCGCGCCGAGGCGAAGGATCGCTCCAGCCGGGAGAGCATGTCGTTCAGCACCGCGGCGAGCCGTCCGAGCTCGTCGTGGGGGTCGTCCGCGACCAGGCGCTGCGACAGGTCCTCCGCGCCGATGCGCCGGGCGGTGTCGACCATGGTGTCGACGGGCGCCAGCGCCCGGCCGGCGAGGAACCATCCACCGGCCGCCGCCGCGGCGAGCGCCGCGGGCAGCAGCCCGGCCAGGATCAGGAGGAAGCGCGAGCGGGCCGCCTCCACCACCTCGAGCGACATCGCCACCTGCACCAGCTGGACCAGGCGGCCGCCTTCCATGACCGGGGCGGTGAGCACCCGGATCGGGGCAGGGGTGTCCGGCAGGTGCACGGTCTCGAACGTCGCGGTGCCGTGCGCGGCGTTGCGCAGCGTGTCCGCGCCGAGCGGCAGCGTCAGGCGAGTCGGCGGCGCCAGCCGCGGATCCGGACGCCCGAGCGGATCGAGCAGCTGGTAGAAGCGCTCGGCCACCGCCGGTCCGAGGAGCGCCGCCAGCGCGTCCGCCAGGCCGCCCGGCGCGGGCTCGCGGCTCGACTGGACGACGGTCTGCGCCAGCGACTCGAGCGACGCGTCCGCCGTGCTCCGCAGCCCGCGATCGAGCAGGAGCACCGCGACCGTGCCGAGCAGCACGAGCAAGCCGCCGAGCGCGGCCGTGAACCACAGCGTCAATCGGGCGCGCAGGCTTCGCGGACGCAGCCGCACCGTCACGCCGCCGGATCGCGCAGGACGTATCCGGCGCCGCGCACCGTGTGGATGAGCTTGGGCTCGAAGTCGGCGTCGACCTTGCGGCGCAGGTAGTTCACGTAGACGTCGATGACGTTGGTGAAGGTGTCGAAGCTGACCCCCCACACGTGCTGCGCGATGATCGCCCGGCTGAGCACCCGTCCGGGATTGCGCAGGAAGAACTCGAGGAGCGCATACTCGCGCGCCGTCAGGTCGATCGCGCGTCCGGCCCGCGTCACCCGGCGCGTCGACGGGTCGAGCCGGAGGTCGCCGGCGGCGAGCACGGCGGGACCGGTCGACCCGCGCCGGAGCAGCGCGCGCACCCGTGCCAGCAGCTCGGCGAACTCGAACGGCTTGGTGAGGTAGTCGTCGGCGCCGCCGTCGAGGCCGGCGACCTTGTCGGACACGCCCGCGCGCGCCGTCAGCAGCAGGACCGGCACCTGCCGGCGGCGCGCGCGCAGCTCGCGCAGGACGGAGAGCCCGTCCCGCTTCGGCAGCATCACGTCGAGGACGAGCAGATCGTACTCGCCCTCGAGCGCGCTGCCGAGTCCCGCCTCCCCGTCGTGCGCGACGTCGACCTGGTGGTGCTCGGCCTCCAGCCCGCGCTGGATGAAGCTCGCCACCTTCTTCTCGTCCTCGACGACCAGGATCCGCATCGCACGTGCACCGGGAGACGGACCCGCCCCCGGACCGCTGCCGCGGGGGTGGTCGCGCCGCCTCAGCGATTCGGCTGCGGCGTCATCCGGAGATAGGGCTTGAGCGCCTTCCAGCCCTTCGGGAACTTCTTCTTCATCTCCTCCGGATCGGTGAGCGAGGGCACGATGACGCAGTCGTCGCCGTCCTTCCAGTCCGCCGGGGTCGCCACCTGGTGATGATCGGTGAGCTGGAGCGAATCGAGCACGCGCAGGATCTCGGCGAAGTTGCGCCCCGTGCTGGCGGGGTAGGTGATCATCGCGCGCACCTTCTTGTCGGGATCGATGAAGAAGACCGAGCGCACGGTGAGCGTGTTGTTGGCCGCCGGGTGGATCATGTCGTAGAGGTTCGACACCTTGCGGTCCGGGTCGGCGAGGATCGGGAAGTTCATCTTGGCGTGCTGCGTCTCCTCGATGTCGCCGATCCAGCCCTTGTGCGAGCCGACGTCGTCCACGCTGACGGCGATCGGCTTGGCGTTGCGCTTCTCGAACTCCGCCTTCAGCTTCGATACCGCGCCCAGCTCCGTCGTGCAGACGGGCGTGAAGTCCTTCGGATGGGAGAAGAGGACGGCCCACTTGCCGCCGATCCAGTCGTGGAACTTGATGCGCCCCTCGGTCGAGTCCTGCTCGAAGTCGGGGGCGATGTCGCCGATTCGAATCGCCATCGCTGGCTCCTTTCGTCGTTGGGTTCCTCGCGGTGCGTAGCGTGCGCCCGGAGGCCGGTCAACCGCCGGGTACGAGGACCGCCGCGCCGGTGAAGCGGCCGTGGCGCAGGTCGTCCAGGGCGTCGGCGGCCCGCGCGAGGGGATACGGATGCGCCTCGGAGCGCACGCCGGCCTCGACCGCGATGCGCAGGAACTCCGTGCCGTCGCGCCGGGTGAGGTTGGCCACCGAGCGCAGCACGCGCTCGCCCCAGAGGAGCCGGTAGGGCAGCGCCGGGATCGGACTCATGTGAATCCCGCCGCACACGACGACGCCGCCGGGCTCGACGGCGGCGAGCGCCAGCGGGACGAGGTCGCCGACCGGCGCGAAGATCAATGCGGCGTCGAGGGGCTCGGGCGGCGACGCGGTGGAGTCGCCGGCCCACGCGGCTCCCAGCGAGCGCGCGAAGCTCTGCGCCGCCGCGTCGCCCGGCCGGGTGAACGCGAAGACGCGCCGGCCCTGGTGGCGCGCCACCTGCGTCACCAGGTGGGCCGCCGCGCCGAATCCGTAGATGCCGACGCGCTCGGCATCACCCGCCTGTCGCAGCGTGCGGTAGCCGATCAGCCCGGCGCAGAGCAGCGGCCCGGCCTCGACGTCGGACAGGCCGGGAGGAAGCGGATGGACGAAGCGCGCGTCGGCGACCGTGTACTCGGCGTAGCCGCCGTCCAGCTGGTAGCCGGTGAAGCGCGCCTGCGGGCAGAGATTCTCGTCGCCGCGACGGCAGAAGCGGCACTGGCCGCACGCCCAGCCGAGCCACGGCACGCCGACCCGGTCGCCCTCGCGCGGGGCGTCGACGTCGCCTCCCGCCCGCTCCACCGTGGCGACGATCTCGTGTCCGAGGACGAGCGGGAGCTTCGGCGACGGCAGATCGCCGTCGACGACGTGCAGATCGGTGCGGCAGACGCCGCACGCCCGGACGCGCAGCAGCACCTCGCCCGCCGCGATGGCGGGGACCGGCAGATCGGCCGCCCGCAAGGCGCGGCCCGGCGCGTCGAGCAGCATCGCGCGCATGTCCCTGCATAGCGCCGGACCGCCTCCGGCGACAATCCCGCCGGGGAAACCCGGGCCGCGTCAGCCGCGTCCGACGAGGACCAGCAGGATCTCGACCGCGATCAGCAGGACGATCGTCACCTCCAGCGCCTCGCCGCGCGCGGTCGACACGCGCTCGTGGAGGAGCTGGTGGATCTGCTGCAGCACGTCGAGCTTGCGCCCGACGCTCTCCTCCCACGCGCGCAGCGCGAGGCGCTCGGCGGTGCGGCCGTACAGCTTCGCCAGGTAGAGATCGCCGCTCAGCTTGAGCGCGTTGTGCACGCGCTCGATGATCCCGGCGACGTCCATGCGGATCGCCGCCAGCTCGGTCACCGCCCGGCGATACGGCCGGTGCAGCAGCGGGAGGCCGCGCGTTCGCGTCGTGGCGAGCGCGAACGTCTCGGCCATGTAGCGGTCCAGCACGTCGTCGTAGTAGCGCAGCTCGAGGAGCTGGACGTTCAGGTACTCGAGCACGTTGACGGCATCGGCGTAGTCGACGTCGTCCACGACCAGCGCCACGTTCCACTCGGTGACGACCAGGTCGTCCGGGTAGTACGAGAGCTGCGTGCGGAAGACGTCGGCGGTCTCGGCGTCCGACAGCAGGCTCGCCTCGCAGCGCAGCGCGGCGGCGAGGCGGGACTGCCCCTGCGCCAGCAGCTCCGCGATCGTCGTCGGCGGCTCGATGCGGTCGACCTGGAGCACGTAGTAGTCCTCGACGAAGCGGTTGAGGCCGGGTTTGACGATCGCCGGCAGGATGCGCTGGTAGAGCTGCTCCAGGAGCTGGCGGGCCGCGTCCTCGAGCGGCCCGGCGCCCGTGAGGGTGCTGGTGAGCGCGGGCAGCGCGTCCAGCTCGAGGTCGAGCGGCGACTGCAGCAGGATCGAGACCGCGCCGAAGTCGTGGATGCGCGCGCTCGCCGTGGCGGTCACGGTCTCGGCGCCGACGGTGACGACCGGCGTGCCGAGCGGCACCCGTAGCGGCGGCGTCGCGTACGCCAGGTGCGCCGGCGCCGCGCGTCGGCGTGGCGTCTCCTCCGGTTGTCCGACGCCCGCGAGCGCGCGGGCCCGCACGAGGTCGATCTCGAACCCGACGTCGAACGAGAACAACCCGATCAGCTGTCCGACGAGCCGCACGGCTTCGCCGTCACCCTCCCGGGTCAGGACTTCGCGCGGGCTCGCGCGCCAGCCTTCTCGGGGACGCGGATCGTCAGCACCGGGACGTTCGCGTGCCGCACGACCTTCTCGGCGACGCTGCCGATGAGGAGGTGGCTCAGCCCGCTGCGTCCGGAGGTGCTCATGACGATCGAGTCGGCGCGGCGGGCCGCGTCGAGGATGCACTGCGACGCGTCCCCGACGTCGACGCGATAGGTGACGGGCGGCGCGTCCGTGCCGAGCGCCTTCTTCACCAGGGACTCGAGGCGCTTGCGCTGCTCGGGCACGAACTGCGTCGGGGAGGGCATCGCGTCGGCGGCGAAGCCGAAGGGCACGTCGGCCGGAATGTAGAACGGCACGACCACGTGGAGCACGGTGAGCGTGCCGTCGTGCTCGCGTGCCAGGCGTGCCGCCGTCTTCAGCGCCACCGTCGCCTGGGGAGAGAAGTCGTGGGGAACGAGAACGCGTCGGAAGAGCGAAGCCGGCATCGGTCACCTCCGTGTGCGCGAGCTGTACCGCGCGCCGTCCAGCGTTGCGCGAGACGGCGCGCCAGGCAAGCCTTGACGCCGGACGGTCGCCGCCATATCGATTGCGCCGCCGGCCATGGCATTTCTCTTGCGCTGGGTGTTGAGCGCCCTCGGGCTCCTCGTCGTGGGTCGCCTGATCCCGGGATTCCAGGTGGACGGCTTCGGGACCGCGCTCCTGGCGGCGCTGGTGCTCGGGTTCCTGAACGCCACGCTCGGCGCCGTGCTCGCCGTCCTCACCCTGCCGCTCACGTTCATCACCTTCGGCCTGTTCCACTTCGTGGTCATGGCCTTCCTGATCTGGATCGTGACGGCGGTGGTGCCGGGGTTCCACGTCACCGGCTTCTTCCCGGCATTCTTCGGGGCCATCGTGCTGGCACTGGTGAGCACGCTGCTGCGGTCGCTGGTCGCATCCTGATCAGGGCTGCGCCGGCGGATCGGGCGCGATCGCCGGGGTGGCCGCCGTGACGGCGACCGCCGCGGGAATCTCCACGTTCGCTTCGCGATAGAAGACCAGCACCAGCGCGATCAGGAGCATCGCGGTGGACGACGCGATCCCGGCGGCGCGGCCGACCGCCGAAGCGAGGCGCAGCTCGAGCAGGCGCCCGCAGGCGACCAGCACCATGAGCGCACCCATGGTCGTGTGGGTCACCTGCACGAGGTAGCTGCTCTTCACCTCGAACGCGACGTGCGAGTGCGTGAGCATGAGGAGCCCGCCCGTCGCGGCGAGCAGCGGGAACATGTACGGCAAGCGTCCGCGTGGCGCGCCCGCGCGGCGCGCCCGCCACTCGACCAGGCCGATGGCGACGGCGAGGAGACCGGCGAGACGGTGCTGGAGGTCCTCGGCGCTGTCGAGCGTCGTCGCCCAGAAGCCCTGCGACCCGAAGGGCCACACCGCGTCGACCGCCAGCGAGCGCAGGAAGACGAACACGCCGAGCAGCGCGATGCCGAGCGGCCAGAGCCGCGCCCAGCGCCAGCCCGGTCGGGCTGCGGCGAGGGCGAGCACGCTCATGGCGAGGAGTGCCAGTCCGGCGACGTTGTGGCTGAAGTTGGACCACGAGTACGCGGCGTAGGTTCGCTCCTCGCCCACGGCCGCGTAGGGGTCGGACGAGGTCTCCTCCATCATCTCCACCGACGGCGTGCGCAGCGCGGGCCACTTCGGCTGGAACACCCGCGCGACCTCGCCGACGCTGGCGCGCTGGGTCGTCGTGTCGCGCGCCGGCGGCTGCGACGAGAGGCTGGCGGCGGCGAAGAGCAGCACGACGACGATGACGGTCTCGGCTTCGAGGAGGAACGGAACGCGTGCGTGGAGCGCTGCCAGGCCGCCACCGCCGCGCGCGCCGCGCACCGCCAGCAGGTTGCCCGCGCCGAAGACGAGGGCGGCGCAGAGCAGGAACACCTTGGTGAGCACGAGCGAGCCGTAGGCCGTGCCGACCAGCCCGTCCCACGTGCCGACGTAGGCCCAGGCGAGCGGCGCCGCGACCGCGCAGAGCCCGACCACCGAGCCGAGCGCCAGCCACGAGAAGCGCGTGACGACGGCGGGCCACAGCGCGCGCACCGGATCGCTGCGCTTCCCGAGCCGCCAGACCGCTCCCAGATGCACGAGTCCGCCGACCCACACCGCGGCGGCGAGCTGGTGCAGCACCGTCAGCGCCATCAGCGGTGCGCGGTGCTCGAGCCGGCCGGCGGCGTGCACGAGCCACCCGCCGCTGCCGGCGACGAGAAGGGCGAGCAGCGCGGTGACGGCCCAGCGCGTGGGCGCGTCGGGGGTGCGGCGCAGGGGATGTGCGGCCGCGGCGAGCGCGAAGGCCAGGACGGCCCGGACGAGCCCGGCGCGGCAGGGCAGCGTGGCGAGGAACCGCCCGTACGCGTCGGTCCCCAGGTACTGGGCCAGCACGGCCGCCTTCAGGCCGAGGGCCGCGAGCTGGCCGCAGCCGAGGATCGCGGCGCTGGCGGCGATCAGCGTCGCGCAGCGTCGCCGCACGACGTCGGACGCGGCCGCGCGGCGCGGCACGGCGAGCAGCGCGAACGCCACGCCGCCGAGCGCGATCGAGAGCGCGACCAGGATCGCGCCGCCGAGGATGCTGTCGGAGAAGTCGGCGAAGGCCTGCATCGCGGCTCAGTGCGGCGCTTCCACCTGGAAGCGCAGCACGTTCTCGGTGACGTGGCCGTCGGTCGCGAGCACCTTGTAGTTGAGCGCGTAGAAGCCGGGCGGCAGCGCCGGGACGGTGACGTCGATCTGGCTCGGCTGCGATCCGGCGCGGACCGCGAGCGTGCGATCTGGTCCCTCGCTGCGCAGCACGACCTGCGTCAGCGCGGCCTCGATGCCGCTGTTGAAGGTGAGCGTCACGTCGGTGGACGTGTTCGCCTTCACGGGCGCGTCGCGCAGCGAGGAGCGGGTGAGCACGGCGTGCGCCGAAACCCGGGCCGCGCTCGCGACGACGAGCACCAGGATGAGACCGCGGATGGACACGCGCAACCGCGCGACAGGTATGCTGCGCCCACACACAGGTCAAGCGGCGATCTGCTGGACTTCATGCAGGCGATGGGGTAGCGAGCCTCGACGCGAGGCGCAGTCCGTTCGCCGCGGCGCGATGCCAGAAGCCGGAGCCCCGATGGCCACGAAGCCCTGGGACAGCCGTCTGGCGCTCGCGCTGGTCCGGCCGCTGCGCGACACGCCCGTGCATCCGAATCACGTCACCACCGCGGCGCTCCTGACCGGGCTCGCTGCCGCCGCGCTGTACGCCGTGGCCACCCCGCGCACGGCCGACCTCGGGGCCGGGTTCTGGGTGCTGGCGTCGATCCTCGACCATGCCGACGGCGAGCTCGCGCGCCTCACCGGGAAGGTGACCGCGTTCGGTCACCGCTACGATCGCGCCGCCGACCTCATCGTCAAGCTGGCGCTCTTCGCCGGCATGGGGGCGAGCCTCCGTCACGGCCCGCTGGAGCGCTGGGGACTTCCGCTGGGCGTTCTCGGCGGCGCATCGCTGCTCGCGATCTTTCTCATTCGGAGCGCGATCGCGCGCCGCCGCGGGGCTGGCGCGTTCAGGCAACCCGAGGCGGGTGGCTTCGAGATCGAGGATATTCTCTACCTGATCGCGCCGCTCACCTGGCTCGGGTGGCTCGCCCCGTTCCTGGTCGCCGTCGCGATCGGCACGCCGCTCTTCACGCTCTGGTGTGCGTGGAAACTCGTATGCCTCCGTGGACTTGACCATCCGCCCGATGCACACATAAGACCCACACGGGGCATGGGGCAGGATCGTGTCGGACGGTCTTCTGACCTGGGAAGCCGCTGACGGTGAGGCGCGAGACACGACAGGATCGCGGCGCGTCGAGGGGGCAGGGCTTGCCGATTCCACGCGTCGCCTACCCGGGGCTCGTGGTGGGCCTCGCGATGTTCATCGCCCTGCTCGCGGCGCACGGCGCGGGCGAGGTGGTGGGGGCGCTGCGTACCGCCGGCTTCGGTCTCCTGCTCGTCGCGGCGTATCACCTGCTGCCGATGCTGATCGACGCGCTCGGCTGGCGACGCTTGCTCCCCGGCGAGCTGCGGCCGCCCGTGCGCACGATGCTCTGGGCACGCTGGATCGGCGAGGCGGTCAACGGGCTGCTGCCGGTGCTCCAGGTGGGCGGCAACATCGTGAAGGCGAGCCTCCTGGCGCGCACCGGTGTCGGGGGCCCGGTGGCGGGCGCGACGGTCGTCGTCGACGTGACGCTCGTCATGCTGACGCAGGTGGTGTTCACGGTGGTCGGTCTCGCGCTGCTGCTGATGCAGATCGGCGGCCATCCGCTGGCGCTCCCGGTCGCCGTCGGCGTCGTCATCATGGGCAGCATCCTGGCGGCGTTCTACGCCCTGCAGCGACAGGGCGTGTTCGGTGCGCTCGCACAGCTCCTGGTGCGGCTCGGACGGGGCCGCTGGGCGTCGCTGGCATCGGGTGGTGACGCGATCGATGCCTCGGTGTCGGTCCTCTATCGCCAGCGACGGACGATCGCGGCGGCGAGCGTCTGGCATTTGCTGAGCTGGCTCGCGGGAACGGGAGAGGTCTGGCTGGCGCTCTATTTCCTCGGCCAGCCGGTCGGGCTAGCAGAGGCGGTGATGCTCGAGAGCCTCGGCCAGGCGGTGCGTGCGGGCGCCTTCGCGGTGCCGGGCGCGCTGGGGGTGCAGGAGGGTGGATACGTGATGCTCGGACGGGTGGTGGGGATCGCGCCGGAGACCGCGCTGGCGCTGTCGCTGGCGAAGCGGGTGCGAGAGCTGGTGCTCGGCATCCCGGGTCTGATCGCGTGGCAGCTCGAGGTGGCGTCGACCGCCGGAGAGCGTGGCGTGGAGGCGAAACGGGCATGAGCGCTCCAGCAGCTCCGAGCGGCGCGCTGGCGCGCGCGCTCCGGAGCGGTGGCCGTGTGATCCAGCGCACGGGCTTGCCGCTGGTCCGCCTCGATGCGGACCTGTTCTGCGAGGAAGCCCGGCAGCGCACGGGGCTCGACGACTTCGGCGACACGCGCTTTCGCGAGCCGCTCGATCGGCTGATCGCGGATTTCGACGGTGCCGCGGAGCTCAGCCTGCTCGGCCGCATCGCCGCGCGTCAGGACGTGATCCGGTTGCTCGCGAACCGGCTGCGCATGGAGTGGGACCGCAAGCGCCTGCCGGAGATCCCCTTCCAGCCCGTGCGGGGCCCGCTCTTCGTCACCGGGTTGCCGCGCACCGGGACGACGTTGCTGCACGGCTTGCTGGCGCAGGACCCCACGCATCGCGCCCCGCTCAGCTGGGAGATGATGTTCCCGTCTCCGCCGCCCGAGCGGCACCATCACCATCACGATCCGCGCATCGCGGCGGCGGAACGCCAGCTCCGCTGGTTCCATCGCCTGAACCCGGGCTTCCGACGCATCCACGAGCTGGCCGCGCGCCTGCCCGAGGAGTGCCTCATCATCACGAGCCACTCCTTCATGAGCTTCCAGTTCCAGACCAGCCACAACGTCCCCACCTACCAGGCATGGCTCGAGACACAGGACCTGCGGCCCGCCTACGAGGCGCATCGCCGGTTCCTGCAGAACCTGCAGTGGCGCTGGCGGGGCGAGCGCTGGGTCTTGAAGGCGCCGGCGCACCTGTTCGGAATCCGCGCGCTGCTCGACGTCTATCCGGATGCCGGCGTCATCCTCACGCACCGCGACCCGCTGGAAGTGGTCGGCTCGCTCGCGAGCCTCACGACGGCGCTGCGCAGCACGTTCAGCGACGACGTCGATGCCGAGCAGGTGGGTCGCGAGATGACGCGCCGCTGGGCGGACGGCCTCCAGCGCGCGCTGCGAGACCGCGACGACGGGCTGGTCCCCGCCGACCGCTTCTTCGACGTGCGGTACGTGGACATCCTGCGCGATCCGATCGGCACGGTGCGCTCCATCTACCAGCACTTCGGACTGGCGTTCTCGCCTGCCGCCGAGGATCGCATGCGCCGGTTCCTCGCGCGCCACCCGAAGGACAAGCACGGCCAGCACCGCTACACGCTCGCCGAGTTCGGGCTGGATGCCGACGAGGAAGCGGCCCGCTACCGCCCCTACCGCGAGCGCTTCGGCCTCTGACGCGACCCGTCGCGCGGGCGGGATTGACGCAGCCCCGCCGCATGGCGCACTGGTGTCTCATGCGCGGCGGCCCGTGAGCCGTCCGCCCGGAGGGTGACGATGGCAACGCTGACGACGGACCGATACGCGCGGACCTCGGCGGGCATCCAGTGGAGCGTGCCCGGCACCTTCGAGACCACCTTCCGCTGGGAGTACCAGGACGGCCGCGACTCGCTGCTGAAGCTGTACGCCAAGGGCAAGCAACGCCAGTGGGACGCCGACACGCGTATCGACTGGTCGCAGAACCTCGATCCGGAGAACCCGGAGCAGCTTCCCGACGAGTCGATCCCGATCTTCGGCTCGCCGCCCTTCGAACGCCTGACGGAGCGGGAGAAGGCCGACGTACGACGGCACTTCCAGTCGTGGCAGCTCTCGCAGTTCATGCACGGCGAGCAGGGCGCGCTCATCTGCACGGCGAAGATCGTGCAGCAGGTGCCGAGCATGGACGCCAAGTTCTACGCCGCGACGCAGGTGATCGACGAGGCCCGCCACGTCGAGGCGTACTCGCGATTGCTGCACGAGAAGTTCGAGCTGGCGTATCCGATCACCCCGACGCTCCAGCGCCTGCTCGACGACGTGCTGAGCGACTCGCGCTGGGACATGACGTACCTCGGCATGCAGGTCCTCATCGAGGGCCTCGCGCTCGCCGCCTTCGCCTCGATTCGCGACCAGTCGAAGAATCCGCTCGCGGCGGCGGTGAATGCCTACGTCATGCAGGACGAGGCGCGTCACGTGGCCTTCGGACGCTTCGCGCTGCGCGACTACTACCCGCGTCTCACCCAGGCCGAGCGCGACGAGCGCGAGGAGTTCGCCGTCGAGGCGTGCTACCTGATGCGCGACCGCTTCCAGGCCGAGGAGGTGTGGGAGACGCTCGGCCTGCCCGTCGCCGAGTGCGCCACGTACATGCTCGAGTCGGGCTTCATGCAGAACTACCGCTCGGCGCTCTTCAGCCGCATCGTGCCCGTGATCAAGGACATCGGGCTCTGGGGGCCGAAGATCCGCAAGGGCTACGAGCAGATGGGCATCCTCGGCTATGCCGACACCGACGTCGCCGCGATGAGCGTGAAGGACGAGGAGGTGGCGGCGGAGTTCGATGCCCGGCGCGCGGAGATCGAGCGCGTCGCGCAGGCCCGCTGAGCGGCGTCTCCGTCGCGCGACGGTGGTCGAGACCCACAAATCGTTCTGCCGGTTCTGCCACGCGGTCTGTGGCATCGAGGTCGACGTCGAGGACGGACGCGTGCTCGCCGTCCGTGGCGACCGCGCGCACGTCGTCTCCCAGGGCTACCTGTGCGTGAAGGGGCGCGAGCTCCCCGCGCAGCACGCCCACCCGTCCCGCCTCCGCGGCGCCAGGAAACGGACGCCCGGCGGCGCGTTCGTCGACGTGGCGAGCGAGACCGCGATGGACGAGGTGGCCGCGCGCCTCTCCGAGCTCATCGCGCGCGACGGTCCCGGCGCCGTCGCCGTCTACTCCGGCACGCACGGGCTCTTCGGTTCCGCGAAGCCGCTGGTCATCGCGTGGGCGAACGCGATCGGCACGCACTGGTACCTCACGCCGAACACCATCGACCAGCCGGCGCAGCAGACGGCCTGGGCGCGGCACGGGAGCTGGGATGCCGGCGTGCAGCGCTTCGCCGACGCCGACGTCATGCTCTTCGTCGGCAACAATCCCGGCGTCTCCGCCTTCTCCCGCGACGGCGGTCCGCCGTACGCCAACGCCTTCAAGCACCTGCGCGACGCGCGGCGGCGGGGGATGAAGATCATCGCGATCGATCCGCGCCGGACGGAGCTGGCGCGCAGCGCCGACCTCCATCTGCAGGTGCGTCCCGGCGAGGATCCGACGCTGCTCGCCGGCATGGTCCGGGTGATCCTGGAGGAAGGCCTCCACGACCGTGCGTTCGTCGCGGCGCACCTGGACGGGGTGGACGCGCTGCGCGCGGCGGTCGCCGACTACACGCCCGAGTACGTCGCGGCGCGCGCCGAGGTTCCGGCGCCCCTGGTGGCAGCCGCGGCGCGGCTGTTCGCGGCCGGTCCGCGTGGCACCGCGATGACGTGCACCGGGGTCAACATGGCGCCGCGCCCGGACGTGACCCAGCACCTCGTCGTGGTGCTGAACAGCCTGTGCGGGCGCTTCAACCGGCCCGGCGATCCGGTCCACAACCCCGGCGTGCTGAAGCCGCCGCGCGCGTGGCGCGCGGAGGTGCAACCCCCTCGCGACATCTGGGGGACGGGCCCGCGCTCGCGCTTCCGCGACCTCGGGCGCTTCGGCATCGAGATGCCGATCAACGTCTTCGCCGACGAGGTGCTGGCCCCGGGCGAGGGGCAGATCAAGGCGCTGATCTGCGTCGGCGGCAATCCGGCCGTCGCGTTCCCGGACCAGCGGAAGGTGCTGGCCGCGCTCCGCGCCCTCGAGCTGTGCGTCGTGCTCGACGTCACCATGACCGCGACCGCTCGCCTCGCCGACTACGTCTTCGGCTGCAAGCTCTCGCTCGAGAAGCCGGGGACCTCGCGCACCGCCGAGGGCCAGCTCGACGTCCCGTTCGCGCAGTACACGCCGGCGATCCTCCACCCCGACTTCGACGTCATCGAGGAGTGGGAGTTCTTCTGGGGGCTGGCGCACCGCATGCGCACGCCGCTCGAGCTCGAGCAGGGCACCCTCGATCTCGATCGCAAGCCGACGTCCGACGAGTACCTGGATCTCACGCACCGTGGATCGCGCGTTCCCCTGGACGAGGTGCGGCGGCACCCCGGGGGTCGTGTGTTCGAACCCGAGCGGCCGGTGCGCGTCGAGCCGGCGCGGCCGGAAGCGGCCGGGGCGCGGATGGACGCGGCGCCGCCGGCCGTGATCGCCCAGCTGCGTGCGATCCGCGCCGAGCCGCTCACCGCCGGACGCTTCAGCCACCGGCTGGTGAGCCGCCGCATGCTCGAGGTGTACAACTCGACCGGGGACCGCCTGCCGGGTCTTCGCCGCCGCTACGCCTACAATCCCGCGTTCATGCATCCCGCCGACCTCGAGCGGATCGGTGTCCGCCCTGGTGAGGTCGTGCGCATCGACTCCGATCACGACTTCATCTACGGCGTGGCGCAGGCCACGACCGACGTGCGGCCCGGGGTCGTCTCGATGGCGCACGCGCGCGGCGGCGAGCCGGCCGACGATGGACGGGTCCGGACCATCGGCAGCTCGACGGCGCGCCTCGTCTCCGTCGAGCGCGACTTCGAGCCGATCTCGGGGATGCCGCGACAGAGCGCGATCCCCGTGAACGTGCGCGCGCTCGACCCCCACGAGCTGGCGACGATCGCCGCCGTCGACGAGCCCGGCGCGGCCGGTCAATAGTCCTGGTCGAGCGGCGAGGACTCGTAGTCGGCCGGCGGCGCGTCGTCGATCGGCGGCCGCGAGCGCTCGGTGTCGGCGGGCGGCACCGCCTCGATCGGCGGCGCCGACGGCTCCGCGTTCGACGGCGGGGCGTCGTCGAACGCCGGACGTGAGCGCTCGAAGTCCGCGCGCGGCGCATCGTCGATCGATGGCTGCGAGCGTTCCGCGTCGGAGGGCGGCGCGGTCTCGACGTCCATGCCCGCAGCCGTGAGGAGCAGGGCGAGCGAGAGCGCGAACCCGATCGAAGTCAGCAGGAACGGGCGCACGGGATCCTTGTAGCGCGCTCGCGACGCCACGTCACCCGCGCGGTGCGCGCTTTCTCGGACCTGCGCGCCGGAGTACAAGCACGCCGTGCCCGACGCGATCCTGGTCCTGAACGCGGGCTCGTCGAGCCTCAAGTTCGAGGTCTTCGCCGTTGACGGCGCCGCGCTCGCCCGGCGGATGGGCGGCGGCATCGAGGAACTCACCGATGCGCCGAAGTTCGCCGCACGCGATGCGCGCGGCACGGCGATCGGTGAACGGGAGTGGCCCGCGGGCGAGGCGCTCGGGCACGACGGCGCGCTCGCATTCCTGCTCGATTGGCTGCGCCAGCACGGCGAGGGGACGCGGATCGTCGCGGTGGGGCATCGCGTGGTGCACGGCGGCGCGGAGTTCTCGGCTCCGGTGCGCGTCACGCCCGACGTCGTCGGCCGCCTGCGAGCGCTCGTGCCGCTCGCTCCGCTGCACCAGCCGGCGAACATCCAGGCGATCACGGCGGTCGCGACCCAGCAACCGGACCTTCCCCAGGTGGCGTGCTTCGACACGGCCTTTCATCACGGCCAGCCTGCGCTCGCGCGGGTGTTCGCGCTGCCGCGCGCGCTCTCCGACGACGGCGTGCGTCGCTACGGCTTCCACGGCCTCTCGTACGAGTACATCGCCTCGGTGTTGTCGCGACACGATCCGCGGGCGGCGGCAGGCAGAACCGTCGTCCTCCACCTCGGGAACGGCGCCAGCATGTGCGCGCTGCTGGCGGGACGGAGCGTGGCGACGACGATGAGCTTCACCGCGCTCGACGGGCTCCCGATGGGCACGCGGTGCGGCGCGGTCGACCCGGGCGTGCTGCTCTACCTGCTGAACGCGCGGGGACTCGACGCCCGTGCGCTCGAGCGCATGCTCTACCAGGAGTCGGGGCTGCTCGGTGTCTCGGGCGTCTCGAGCGACATGCGAGTCCTCCTGGCGTCGTCGGAGGCGCACGCGCGCGAGGCGGTATCGCTGTTCTCCTATCGCATCGGGCGCGAGCTGGGCTCGCTGGCCGCGGCGCTGGCGGGCCTGGATGCGCTCGTCTTCACGGCCGGGATCGGCGAGCACGCGGCGCCGGTGCGCGACGCCGTGTGCCGCGGGGCCGCGTGGCTCGGGGTGGAGCTCGACGCCGAGGCCAACGCCCGCGGCGGCCCGCGGATCAGCACACCGGGCAGCCGGGTGGCGGCCTGGGTGATCCCGACCGACGAGGAGCTGATGATCGCACGGCACACGCGCGCGATCCTCGACGCCGGCGCCAGGGCATGAGCGCGCCTCCGCACTGGGTGCTCGCGATTCACGGCGGCGCCGGGATGATGCCGGGGTCGGACACCCCGGATGGTGCGCGCGCCTACCGCGATGCCCTGGGACGGGTCCTCGACGCCGGCGCGGCGGTGCTCGCGGCCGGCGGCAGCGCCCTCGACGCGGTCGAGACCGCCGTGGCGCTGTTCGAGGACCAGTCGCTCTTCAACTGCGGCCGCGGGGCCGTGTGCACCGCCGATGGGCGGATCGAGCTCGACGCGGCGATCATGGACGGTCGCACGCGAGCCGCCGGTGGGGTCGCGTGCGTCCGCACGGTCCGCAATCCCGTCCGGCTCGCGCGGGCGGTGCTCGAGCGATCGCCGCACGTGCTGCTCGCCGGAGACGGTGCCGAGGCGTTCGCGCGCGAGCAGCGTGTCGAGCTGGTGGACGAGAGCTACTTCCGGACGGCGCGGCGCCCGGCGCAGCGTGCCGCCGGCGAGGGCCAGCACGGCACCGCCGGGGCGGTCGCCCTCGACACCGCCGGGCATCTCGCCGCCGCGACGTCGACGGGTGGCATGCCCGACAAGCACGCCGGCCGCGTCGGCGACTCGCCGATCGTCGGCGCGGGAACGTACGCCGACGATCGGACCTGCGCGGTGTCGGCGACCGGAACGGGCGAGGCGATCATGCGCGCCGTCGTGGCGCACGAGGTCGCGGCCCGCATGCGCCACGGCGGTCAGACCCTCGAGCAGGCGGCCGCCGGTGTGATCTTGGAAGCCCTGGTCGAGGTGGGCGGAGCGAGAAGCGGCGGCCTGGTGGCGGTCGACCGGCAGGGGAGGGTGGCGACGCCCTTCAACACCGCTGGCATGTATCGCGGCTGGGTACGCGCCGACGGCAGCCCGCTCGGTCGGCATCCGTCGCTGACGGCCTCGGCGGGTTGCGGTCCGAGCCCGCGCATGCAGAATGACCGTGTTTAGCCCGTGGATACTGGCCTTTCAGGCCATTGTCCCTTAATTTGTCCCTTAGTGGAGGGGGCTAGCGCCCCCTCCCTACTTCGGCTTCCGCTTGGCGAGGAACTTCTCAACCTTCGCCGCGTTGACCACTAGGGCTCCTTAGCGGGCGGGTACACAGCTTCCAAGGGAACGCACCGGGCGTCCAGATAGCGTTTCGACGTCTTGCCGTCTTTGCCATTTGCGCGCCTGGTCGAATCCGAGGCTGAGACCAAGGCGTCCTGACAGGCCTTCGCCGTGTCGTAGGAGATGAAGTGCGCCCAACGGCTCAATGGGGCGTCGGTGTCGACGCTGCCGTGTCCGTCGAAGGGCGGGAGCATGAGCAGCCATCCAGTGTACAGCACCACCGCTGAGGCCTTGATGGGTAGTCGGCAACGCATGCTCGGCCTCTAGTATCGCAGGTTCCAGGTCGTCAAGGCCTGCGGTGCGCCCGTTGTCGGCGACGTAACGTCGCAGGAGTCGGCCATCGACGCATTCGTCGCAGCGAGCGCAGCGACGGAGAACAGCACCACGGCCTGCACCACTTCATTCAGCGACGTTTGTGGATCGACCTGCGGAGGGGCCGGCTTCTGCGATCGTGGGTGCCCGGATATCTCCGCAGCCTTCCGATGCGTCAACGCGGGGGTCTATGCCTTCTCCCCGTGCCTATCGGACTTCGATTGCCAGGCAGTATTGCCCGGGTCTGTCTGCGTGTCCTCCGACGGGGCGACCTGCAGCGTTAACAACGTCTGCGCCATGCCGTGCCCATAGCGAAAACGTGAGAATCTGAAGGAAGACGGGGATCGCCTTCGGTCCCCCTTCTTCCCCGCCCGCGAAGGGTCCATTGATGCACCGTGTTTCCCTACGGGCTGTGACCAGCCCTCTGACAGCCGCGCGCTCGGCTCCTCGCCTCGACGCCCCAACTGACCGGGGCGGCGGCGGGGAGTGGGGAAGGAAGCCTAGGTAGTTCCTGAAGCCTCGACCCCACGCGCAATAGCCGTCCCCCGCGACGGCATGCGAAGCCCGGCACCCGTTTCTGCCAGATGCCGGATGTGGGCTATCGTGCATGCTGTGATGAAGCGCCTCGCGGTCGTGCTCCTGCTGCTCCTGGCCCCTCGGCCTCTCCACGCAGAGACGCAGTGGCGCATGTGGAGTTGGTCGCGCAACGGAGGTGAGACACCCACCGACGTGGTGAAACCCACCCGTGCCGAATGTCAGGCCCTGCTGGACGGAATGCTGGCACTCGCGCGGCGGCATTGTGTGGATGGCGGCGCGGCCTCCTGCGCCGTCCTGGAGCACGGCGCAGGGTTCCAATGCCGCGAGGAGAGCCGGTGAGCCCGCTCGTCAGGCTGATGGTGTTTGCAGTGCTCGCCCTCGTCGTCTGCGGCACCTTCGACTCGGCAACGGGGTCGTTCGTCGGGAGGCGAAAATGAGGAAGCTTGCACTCGTTGTCCTCCTGCTCACCGCGAGCACCGCGCAGTCTCGGTCGCCAGAGTGCGTCATCTCGTCGCCGACCATGGATGTACCCACTGCCGTACGCCGTCAGGCCTCGACCGAGTGCGACTGCACGCACGCAAAGAGCGCGACGCACTTTCGACGCTGCTACCGTCACGGCGTCCGCCGCCTTGGACTGAACCGGGGATTGTCGGAAGGCTGGATCCGGTATTTGAGCAGGGTTCGCTCGATCTGCGGACTTACGTACAACGTGCTTCAGACCCATCCCGATATCCGGGCGAACGGCGTGGGCATAAGACTCCCGCCATGTTTGTCCACTACGCCATCGTGAACGAACAGGACCAGCGGGACGCCACAGCGGCCATGGAAGCCGCCTTTGGGTCTTCGAACGTTGAGAGGATTGTCCCTCAAGTTTCCCTTAACCGGGTGGCATAGGGGAGACTGTGACTGCCTCTCAGCCTAGGAAAATCAAGGGTCCGTGTCTCCTGAGACCCCTTGAATCCCCCATGAACGGCCATGCAGAATCCCCGCCGCGCGGCGCGTGACGCGCGCGAGACCACGGCAGGAGAAGACATGGCAGACCCGAAGGCGACCGGCACGGAGGTGCGGATGGAGCACGACTCGCTCGGCGACGTCGCCGTCCCGACCGACCATCTGTGGGGTGCGCAGACGCAGCGCTCGATCCAGAACTTCCCGATCGGCATCGGCCGGTTCGGCTGGGGGCGACCGGTCATCCGCGCGCTCGGCATCCTGAAGAAGTGCTGCGCGCAGGCGAACGGCGAGCTCGGCACGCTGCCGGCGGAGAAGGTCGACCTCATCGTGCGCGCCGCGCAGGAGGTGATCGACGGTCGGCTCGACGGCGAGTTCCCGCTGGTGGTGTTCCAGACCGGGTCGGGCACGCAGTCGAACATGAACGCCAACGAGGTGATCGCGAACCGGGCGATCCAGATGGCGGGCGGCGTCGTGGGGTCCATGAAGCCCATCCATCCCAACGACGACGTGAACCGCAGCCAGTCGTCGAACGACACCTTCCCGACGGCCATGCACATCGCCACCGTCGAGCAGATCGACGGCGTGCTCGTGCCGGCGGTGCGCGTGCTGCGCGACACGCTGGCGGCGAAGGCCGAGGCGTTCGCCGCGGTCGTCATGGTGGGCCGCACGCATCTCCAGGACGCCACGCCGGTGACCCTCGGGCAGGTGATCGGGAGCTGGGTCGCGCAGCTCGATCAGGCGCTCGACACCATCGCGCGCGCCATGCCGGGCGTCCACGAGCTCGCGATCGGCGGCACCGCGGTGGGCACCGGCCTGAACGCGCCCGCCCGCTTCGGCGACGTCACCGCGCGGCGGATCGCCGAGGAGACCGGGAAGTCGTTCGTGTCGGCGCCGAACAAGTTCGCTGCCCTGTCGGCGCACGACGCGATGATCAACGTGAGCGCGTCCCTGCGCACGCTCGCCGCCGTCCTGATGAAGCTCGCCAACGACGTGCGCTGGTACGCGAGCGGGCCGCGCTGCGGGATCGGCGAGCTCCGGATTCCCGAGAACGAGCCGGGCTCCTCCATCATGCCGGGCAAGATCAATCCGACGCAGAGCGAGGCGATGACGATGGTGGCGGTGCAGGTCTACGGCAACGACGCCGCGGTGGCCTTCGCCGGATCGCAGGGCAACTTCCAGCTGAACGTCTACAAGCCGGTCATGGTGCACAACGTGCTCGAGTCGGCGGAGCTGCTGGCCGACGCCTGCCTCGCCTTCGAGGAGCACTGTGCGCGGGGCATCGAGCCGAACGCCGCGCGCATCGCGGAGCACCTCGACGCGTGCCTCATGCTGGTGACGGCGCTCACCCCGCACATCGGGTACGACAAGTCGGCGAAGATCGCGCTCAAGGCGAATCGCGAGGGACTGACGCTGCGCGAGGCTGCGCTGGCGCTGGGCTTCGTCACCGCCGAGCAGTTCGACGCCTGGGTGCGCCCCGAGCAGATGACGCGCCCGCTGCCGGACTGACGGCGGCCGGTAGCGTGCCTGATGCGCCTGACAAGCGCTCGTAATTTGACTGCGACAGCGGAGGGTCTAGCCTCGGGGTGACTCGGTGGGCTCATGAGTGCGACGCGCACGTTTCTCGGCTCGACGATCGGCAAGAAGGTGGTCATGGCGTCCACCGGGGTCGTCCTGTTCGGATTCGTGCTCGGCCACATGGCCGGCAATCTGCAGCTCTACCTGGGCTCCGACGCCCTCAACCACTACGCCGTCTGGCTGCGCGAGTTCCTGCACGGCGGCGGCCTGTGGATCGCACGCGCCGTGCTCCTCGGATGCGTCGGCCTGCACATCTGGGCGGCGGCGTCGCTCACGATCGCGGATCGGGCGGCGCGACCGGTGGGATATCGCGAATGGGAGGCGCGCGAGTCCACGTTCGCGTCACGCACCATGCGCTGGAGCGGGGTCTTCCTGCTCGCCTTCGTGATCTATCACCTGCTCGATCTCACGTTCGGCGTCGTCAACCCGCACTTCGTGCCCGGGGACGTCTACCACAACGTGATCGCGAGCTTCCGCGTCCTGCCGGTGTCGCTCTTCTACATCGCGGCCATGTTGCTCCTCTGGGTGCACCTGCGGCACGGGGTGTGGAGCATGCTGCGGACGCTCGGGCTCGCGCACCCCCGGTACGAGGCGCTCGCGCACCGCGCCGCGGCGGCCTTCGCCACCCTGATCGTGGCCGGGAACATCTCCTTTCCGCTCGCGGTCCTCTTCGGCGTCATCAGGTGAGCGGAGCGCCTTGCGCCCATGGAGCTCCGCGCCAACGTCCCGTCGGGTCCGATCGAGCAGAAGTGGCTCAAGCACCGCTCCGACGTGAAGCTGGTGAGCCCGACGAACAAGCGGAAGTACCGCGTGATCGTGATCGGCTCCGGCCTGGCGGGGGCGAGCGCCGCGGCATCGCTGGCGGAGCTCGGCTACCAGGTGGCCTGCTTCTGCTACCAGGACAGCCCCCGGCGCGCGCACTCGATCGCCGCGCAGGGTGGCATCAACGCCGCCAAGAACTATCGCAACGACGGCGACACCGTGCACCGCTTGTTCCACGACACGGTGAAGGGTGGCGATTTCCGGGCACGCGAAGCCAACGTGTACCGGCTGGCGGAGGTGTCGCTCCAGATCATCGACCAGTGCGTGGCGCAGGGCGTGCCCTTCGCACGCGAGTACGGCGGACTGCTCGACAACCGGTCGTTCGGCGGCGTCCAGGTGTCGCGCACGTTCTACGCGCGCGGGCAGACCGGCCAGCAGCTCCTCCTCGGGGCGTACCAGGCGCTCGAGCGGCAGATCGGTCTCGGGCACGTCGCCATGTTCGCCCGCCACGAGATGCTCGAGCTGGTGGTGATCGCCGGACGTGCGCGCGGCGTCGTGGTGCGCGACATGGTGACGGGGGCGATCGAGTCGCACGTCGCGGATGCGGTGGTCCTGGCGACCGGCGGCTACGGCAACGTCTTCTTCCTGGCCACGTACGCCAAGGGCTGCAACACGACGGCGATCTGGCGGGCCTACAAGCAGGGCGCCGGCTTCGCCAACGCGTGCTTCACCCAGATCCATCCCACCTGCATTCCCGTGAGCGGTGAGTACCAGTCGAAGCTCACCCTGATGAGCGAGTCGCTGCGCAACGACGGACGCATCTGGGTGCCGCGGTCCGCGGGGGACCGGCGACGGCCGGCCGACATCCCGGAGGCGGACCGCGACTACTACCTCGAGCGCATGTACCCGGGATTCGGCAACCTCGCGCCACGCGACATCGCGTCACGCGCGGCGAAGCGTGTCTGCGACGAGGGGCGCGGCGTCGGCCCGTCGGGCCACGGGGTGTATCTCGACTTCGCCGATGCGATCGCCCGGCTCGGGCGCCCGGGCATCGAGGAGCGCTACGGCAACCTCTTCGAGATGTACGAGCGCATCACGGGCGAGGACCCGTACGTCGCCCCGATGCGCATCTACCCGGCCACCCACTACACGATGGGCGGCCTGTGGGTGGACTACGATCTCATGACCACGGTCCCCGGGCTGTTCTGCATCGGCGAGGCGAACTTCTCCGACCACGGCGCCAACCGGCTGGGAGCGAGCGCCCTGATGCAGGGGCTCGCCGACGGCTACTTCATCCTGCCGTACACCATCGGGAACTTCCTGGCCGGGGTGCGGCCCGACGGCGTCGGCACCGACCACGCCGGGTTCCGGACGGCGGAAGCGGCGGTGGACGATCGCGTACGGCGCCTGCTCGGCGTCGGCGGCCGCCGCACCGTCATGTCGTTCCACCGCGAGCTCGGGAAGATCATGTGGGACGACTGCGGCATGTCGCGGAACGCGCAGGGCCTCGCGAAGGCGCTGCGCCGCATTCCCGCCCTGCGCGAGGAGTTCTGGCAGGACGTCCGCGTGCCCGGGACCGGCGCCGAGCTGAACCAGTCGCTCGAGATGGCCGGCCGCGTGGCGGACTTCCTCGAGCTGGGGGAGCTCATGTGCCGCGACGCGCTGGCGCGCGAGGAGTCGGCCGGCTGTCACTTCCGCGAGGAGCACCAGACGCCCGACGGCGAGGCCAAGCGTGACGACGAGCGCTTCTGCCACGTCGCCGTGTGGGAGTACGCGGGGGCCGACGCGACGCCGCTCCGCCACGAGGAGCCGCTGGTCTTCGACGACGTGCACCTGACGACCAGGAGCTACGCCTGATGGATCTCACGCTCCAGGTCTGGCGGCAGCCCGACGGTCGCTCCGCCGGACGATTCGTCACCTACCGCGCCACCGGGATCGGCGCCGACATGTCCTTCCTCGAGATGCTCGACGTCGTGAACGAGCGGCTGGTCGAGCAGGGTGCGGATCCGATCGCCTTCGACCACGACTGCCGGGAAGGCATCTGCGGCGCGTGCGGCATCGTGATCAACGGCCGCCCGCACGGTCCGCGGCCCCGGACGACGACCTGCCAGCTGCACATGCGCCACTTCGAGGACGGCGCCACCATCGTCCTCGAGCCGTGGCGCGCGCGGGCGTTCCCGGTGGTGAAGGACCTGATCGTCGACCGGACCGCGTTCGACCGCATCATCGCGGCGGGCGGCTTCGTGACCGCCCCCACCGGCAGTGCGCCCGACGCGAACGCCATCCCCGTCGCGAAGGAGAACGCCGACCTCGCGATGGACGCCGCGGCGTGCATCGGCTGCGGCGCGTGCGTGGCCGCGTGCCCGAACGCTTCCGCCACGCTGTTCGTGGCCGCCAAGGTGGCGCACCTGGCGCAGCTCCCGCAGGGCCAGCCGGAGCGGTGGGATCGCGCCCTCGCGATGCCGGCGCAGGCGGATACGGAGGGCTTCGGGGGCTGCACGAATCACGGCGAGTGCGAGGCCGCCTGCCCGAAGGCGATTCCGCTCCAGTTCATCGGGCAGCTGAACGCCGACTACCTGCGCGCGACGCTGCGGCGGGGTCGCCGCGCGTCACAGGCGAGCGGCGCCGTCGCGGGCTGACGCGCCCGCCAGCGTCGCGGCGTGACCGCTCAGCGCCGGGTCCGGCGCGACCGCGCGCGCGGCGGGCCGCTTGGGCTTCGCCGCCTGCCGCGCGCGGCGTGCGCCGGGTGCGGGCATCGCGATCGCCCCCACGCTCACGTCGCCGTCGTCGACCGCCGCGCCCTTCCAGTCGAGGTAGCGCTGCACGCCGGGCCCCGCCAGGCGCCAGGCGACCTCGAGGACGACGGCGTCGTCGCTCTTGCCCACGCCCGGGATGAAGTCGGGGATCACGTCCATCGGCGCCAGGTAGTAGAGCAGCGCCGTCGCGAGCAGGCTGACCGTCTGGTAGGGGATCTGCGGGCACTCCCCCCGGACGTGGTCGGAGAGCAGGTGCAGCGCGATCTTCGCCCGGTAGGCCAGCCCCGGATGGGCCGGCCGATCCGCCACCAGGCGCTCCCGGATCACGGGCGCGCGAGCGACCAGCGACGTGACGTCGGCGGGCGCGATCACGGCGGCGGACGTCGTGAGATAGCGCTCGAAGTCCGCCGCCGTCAGCGCCGGACGGGGGTGCGTACCCTGTCTTCCGCGCGGGGTTGCCGGCATGGCGCGTAGAAACACCGGCGACCGCCGTCGAGTCAACTGACCTGCCGGACCAGCGGAGCGTACTCGTCCAGCATGCGGAGGACGGCGTCCCGGTCGATCGACGGCACCGCCAGGATGCCGCGCGCGATGCCGAGATCGGCGAAGCGCCCGAGCGCATCGGCATCACCGGGGGCCCAGAAGAGCGACAGCTCGATCGAGCGCGGATCGCGCCCCGCGGCCTCCGCCTTCGCATGCAGCTCGCGGATGGTCGCGGGCAGGTCGCGCAGCGCGAACCCGATCGGCACCCAGCCGTCGCAGTAGTCCACCACGCGCTGCAGGCTCTTCTTCGACGCGCTGCCCAGGATGACGGGCGGATGTGGCTTCTGGAGCGGCTTCGGGTACTGCCAGATGGCGTCGAAGTGCACGAACTCGCCGTGGTACTCCGCCGCCTCCTCGGTCCAGATCCGCTTCATCGCCTCGACGCGCTCGCGCAGCACCTTCCAGCGCCGGCGGAAGTCGGTGCCGTGGTGCCCCATCTCCTCGACGTTCCAGCCCGCGCCGATGCCGAAGAGCACGCGGCCGTTCGAGAGCTGGTCGAGCGACGCGACCTCCTTCGCCGTCGTGATGGGATCGCGCTCGATCACCAGGCAGATGCCGGTGGCGAGCTTGATGGTCTTGGTCGCCCCGGCTGCTGCCATCAGCGCGACGAACGGGTCGTGCGTGTGCCAGTACTCCTTCGGCAGCTCGCCGCCGGCGGGGTAGGGCGTGCGGCGACTCGCCGGGATGTGCGTGTGCTCGGGGAACCAGACCGACTCGAACCCGCGCTCCTCGCAGGCGCGGGCGAAGTCGTCGGGACGGATGGTGTAGTCGGTCGGGAAGATGGCGACGCCGAGCTTCATGAGGCGACGCCACTAGCCGGCTGCACGATCCATTGCCAGCGCCCCCGGCGGGACGAACCTTGCGTCGTCGCGCCAGGGAGCGCTAGAGCTGGCCGCCGGTGGCCGCTCCCACACGCATCTCGGCCGACGCCGCCGCGGCGCTGGTCCGCCCGGGCGACTGGGTGGACTACGGCTTCGGCATGGGTCAGCCGGACCTCTTCGATCGATCGCTGGCGGCGCGCGCGTCGGAGCTGCGCGACGTCAAGATCCGCTCCTGCCTCACCATGCGGCCGCGGGCGGTGCTGGACGTCGATCGCGCGGGCGAGCACTTCCTGTGGCTCAACTGGCACTTCTCCGGCTACGACCGCCAGCAGCACGACCAGGGGCGCTGCGACTACATCCCGATGAACTTCGGCGAGGCGCCGGACTACTACCGTCGCTTCATCGACCGCGTCGACGTCGCGTGCGTCAAGACGTGTCCCATGGATGCACACGGCTTCTTCAACTTCGGCGGCGCCATCACGTACCAGAAGGCCATGACCGAGCGCGCGAAGATCGTGATCGTCGAGACGTGCGAGCGCATGCCGTACGTGTTCGGCCAGGAGACCGCCGTGCACGCGAGCGAGGTCGACTACGTGATCGACGGTGGGGCGGGCTCGATTCCCGAGGTGGAGAACCCGCCCGCGTCCGACGTGGACCGCAAGGTTGCGGCGCTGATCGCCCCGGAGATCGAGGACGGCTCCTGCCTGCAGATCGGCATCGGCGGCATGCCGAACGCGGTGTGCACGCTGCTGCGCGATGCGGGCGTGCGCGACCTCGGCATCCACACCGAGATGCTGGTCGACGGCATGATCGACCTGGTCGAGGCCGGTCTCGTCACCGGGGCGCGGAAGACCCTCAACCCCTATCAGGTGGTCTTCACCTTCGCGGCCGGATCGCGGCGGCAGTACGCGTTCATCGACCGCAACTCCGCCGTGCACGGGTGCCCCGTCGACTACACAAACCTGCCGCAGCACGTCATGCGCAACGACCGGGTGGTCTCGATCAACAACACGACGGAGATCGACCTGCAGGGCCAGGCGGCGTCGGAGTCGGCCGGGCATCGCCATCTCACCGGCACCGGCGGACAGCTCCAGTTCGTGCGCGGCGCCTACGCGTCGCGCGGCGGCAAGTCCTTCATGTGCCTCGCGTCGACGTACGAGCGCGCCGGCACTGCGCAAGAGCCGCATCGTGTGCACGCTCACGCCGGGGAACGTGGTCACCACGCCGCGGACGGACGTCATGTACGTGGTCACCGAGTACGGGATGGTGAACCTGAAGGGCCGGTCCGTGGCCGAGCGTGCGCGGGCGCTCATCGGGATCGCGCACCCCGACTTCCGCGAGCAGCTCGAGCGCGAGGCGCGCGAGCACAACGTCCTGCCCAAGGGATTCTGCTGACCGGTCACATGCCCGGTCGGGTGCGAGGTGGCCGGCACCGGGTGTTTTTCTTCCGCCGTGGCGGCGCGTCTGCTATGACCACGCGCGTGATGAAGCATCCGATCGCGATCGCTCGTCGGCGTGGCGCTGGCCGCGCTCGTGACGACGCCGGCGGCGCGCGCGTTCGACGGCGTGATGCCGGTGCCGCCGGGCGGCCCGCACATCTTCGCACCCGGCCCCCGCGGCGCTGGGACTCCAGGGGCCGCAGGCCAACCCGAGCTCGGTCGGCGACTTCGACGGCACGGTGGCGCTGGTCTACCTGAAGGGCACGCGCGACGGGAGGCGACGGGCACCGCTTCCTCATGGTGAACGACATGCGCGTCATGACCGGCGACTACCTGGCGGCGGACGGCTCGCGCCACCACGGCTCGTTCGCGTTCATATGAATTGATCTCTTCGAGCCCGGTCCGGGCTCGCGGCTTCACGATTTCACCGGCGGCGTCCTGCCCTCCGGACTGGTCTGGACGGTGCCGATCCCGGACGAGTCCATCGTGCTGAGCCGGGGTGGCAAGCAGCTCGACGTCGACGTGCGCGACGTGGCGGTGATCGACTCGACGCCCACGGCCCCGGCCGGCGTCCCGGCCACCGTGAGCTTCCAGATGACGTGGCGCGGGAGGGGCGGAGCGCGGCGGCGTGGTCGCGGGCTCGCGGTCGGCGCGGGCGACCCGCGCGCGTTCCTCGGCCGCCTCTTCGCCGCGAAGGTCCAGGGAACGTTCTCGGGCACGTCGGGCGCGTTCACCTTCACGTCCGACCCGAAGCCGCGCGCACGCACCATCTTCGCGGAGCTCGGGACCGAGCAGACGGGCGCGCTCCTGCCGGGATCGGTGCGCTGCGACGCCTGCGCGCACGCGCAGCCGGTCGTGCCGGCGCCCGACGACTCCTGGTGAGCGCCCGTCAGGGCCAGACGCGGTTCAGCAGCATGGCCAGGCGGGCGCCGGCCTTCGCGAGCTGCTCGTCGAGCGCCGGACGCACGGCATCGTAGTACGGCTGGCCCAGCGCCTCGTCGAAGCCGTGCCAGTGGTCGGAGATGTGATTCTGGTCGCAGCGCGTGACGTCGCCGGCCTCGATCGGGAGCGCCGTCGGCAGCTTCGCGTAGACGACCGTGTCGGCCACGCGGTTGCTCTCCTTCGCCCAGTCGACCGGTGTCCCGTGCTGCCAGCCGGCGAGCTGGCCGGAGAACTCCTGGTCGAGGACGTTCGCGTAGTGCTCGACGCCATGTGAGCCCATCGCACGGTCGAGGATCAGGCTGTCCCAGACGGCGTGGAGATTGGGCGTCCAGTCGCCGTGCTGCGAGCGCGTGTCGGGGCGGGTGTGCGTGCCGAAGAAGTCGACCGGGACGCAGTTTCCCCCGCGATCGTCGTTCGTCGTGCAGTGAAGGGGCTGGTGCACGTCGCCGACGAAATGGACCACGTACATGAGCGCTTCGGCGCGCTGCTGCTTCGGCTGGTGCGCGTCCTCGAGGAGCGCGAGCTGCTTCTTGATGGCGGTGGTGACGCAGCCCGCCGCCGGACAGAAGTGCGTCGGACTGGCGCTCGCTGGCGTGCCCCGCGGGATGTCGATGAAGTGCCACGGGGCGGTGCTCGGCGCCTCCGCGCGCATGTCGTCCGCCCAGCTCGAGACGTTCGCGAGCGCGAGCAGTCCCGTGACCGTGCAGTTGCGGTGGACGTGCACCACCGAGGCGGGATGGCCGATGAGGTCCGTCACCCCGGCCTTCGCGGCCGGGGACAGGTGGCGGTACGCGAGATAGGCGACGACCTCGTGGCCATGGCATCCCCAGGACCACGCGGGCGACGGGACGAGGAGCGCGAGCGTCAGGGCGAAGGCCATGCGAGCGAGGGGGGACATCGTTCACCTCCGGGTGGGAGCGACCGGCGCGGGAAGCACCCGCCCGAGGACGAGCACGCCGACAACCGCGGCCAGCGCGGATCCGGCGAGGACGCCGACCTTCGCCGCTTCGAGGGCAGCGCCGTCCAGCGCGAGCCCGGCGATGAAGAGGGCCATGGTGAAGCCGATGCCTGCGAGACAGCCGGCCCCGGCGACGGCTCGCCAGCCGACGGCGTCGGGCAGCTTCGCCACTCCGGCGCGCACGGCGAGCCAGCTGAAGAGCAGGATGCCGACCGGCTTCCCGACGAGCAGACCCGCCGCGACGGCCAGCGCGACCGGATCGAGGAACGACGCGAGATGGAGAGGCACGCCCGCGTTGGCGAGGGCGAAGACCGGCATGACGACGAAGCTCACCCAGGGATGGAGCGCCGACTCGAGATACTCGAGCGGCGAGACGGTCTCGCGCGCAGCCTGGCGGAGCGTGCGCACGTCGGCCGGGCGATCGGTGGCCGGGGGCTCCGTCGCGTGCTCGAGGAACGGGGCGAAGGCGTCCTCGCTGAGATGCGGCTGCGCCGGGGTGAGCAGGCCGAGCAGCACGCCGGCGATCGTCGCGTGCACGCCGGACTCCTGGAACGCGAACCAGACGACGAGGCCGACGAGCGTGTAGATGCCGAACGATCGGATGCCGAGACGCGCGAGGATCACGACCAGCATCAGGTCGCCGGCTCCGAGGAGCAGCGGCACGAGATGGATGCCCGTGCTGTACCCGAGGGCGATCACCAGGATCGCACCGATGTCGTCGGCGATCGCCAGCGTGAGGAGCATGATGCGGAGCCCGTGCGGGATGCGCGGGCCGAGCACCGCCATGCAGCCGACGACGAACGCGATGTCCGTCGCCATGGGAATTCCCCAGCCGCGCTGCGCCGGCGAGCCGAACTGCAGCGCGAGGTACACCCCGGCCGGCACCAGCATCCCGCCGATGGCCGCCACGAGCGGCAGCGCGGCACGCTGCGGCTCGCGCAGCTCGCCCAGCACCAGCTCGCGCTTCACCTCGAGCCCGACCACGAAGAAGAACAGCGCCATCAGGCCGTCGTTGATCCAGTGGTGCAGCGAGTGGCTCACCCGCAGCCCGCCGACGTGAAACCCCAGCTCCGTCTCCCAGACGCGCAGGTAGGCGTCCGAGAGCGGCGAGTTGGCGAGCCCGAGGGCGATCGCGGTGCAGGCGAGCAACACGATGCCGCCGGCCGCCTCGACGTGCATGAAGCGCTCGAGGGACCCGATCAGCCGGTCGATGGGTTGCTCGGGCAGCCGCGGCCTTCGCTCACTCGCCTCGCGCATGCGACGGTGCGGGCAGAGCTACACGAAGCGCGGGTCGCGAGCGAGGGGACCGCGTCCGGCGCGGCCGTCGTCGACAATGCTGTGCGATGGCACTATTCTCCAAGTCGGCGGCCGCCGATCGTGGCACGGTCGCCCGGCCATGACGGGGCACGCCTTCATCCTGTTCGACACGACGATCGGCCGCTGCGGTCTCGCGTGGGGTGCGCGCGGGATCGTCGCCGTCCAGCTTCCCGAGGGCAGCGAGCGCGGAGCGCTCGCACGCATGCGGCGCCGTGTCCCGGACGCGCGCGAGGCGCCCCCGCCGCCCGACGTCCGGCACGCGCTCGACGGCATCGTCGCGTTGCTGCGGGGAGAGGCGGTCGATCTCACCGGCGTCGCGCTCGACATGGATCGCGTGGCGCCGTTCGAGCGTCGCGTCTACGAGGTGGCGCGCACGATCCCGCCCGGCTCCACGCTCTCCTACGGCGAGATCGCCTCCCGGCTGGGAGATCGCGGCGCGGCCCGCGACGTGGGGCAGGCGCTCGGCCGGAATCCCTTTCCCATCATCGTCCCGTGTCATCGCGTCGTCGCCGCCGGCGGCAAGCTCGGCGGGTTCTCTGCCCGGGGCGGCGTCGCGACGAAGCTGCGGCTGCTCGCGATCGAGGGTGCTCCGCTGAACGGAACGCGCTCACTCTTCGATCGGGCGTGAGACCGGGACGCCACCGCGCCGTGCCCACGAGCGCCGGGACGCCCGCATGACCTGCGCCGGGTGCGGCAGGGCGAACCGCACGGATGCGCGTTTCTGCGACGCGTGTGGCGCTCCACTCGCGGGGCGTCCGTCCCCCGATGCGGTGGCGCGCAAGGTGGTCACGATCGTCTTCGCCGACGTCATGGGCTCGACGTTGCTCCAGGAGCGCCTCGACGCCGAGGCCGTCCGCGGCCTGATGGATCGCTACTACCGGGTCCTGCACGCGGCGGTCGAGGAGCATGGCGGGACGGTCGTGAAGCTGCTCGGCGACGGGGTCATGGCGGCGTTCGGCGTGCCCCGGGTCGGCGAGGACGACGCCATCCGCGCGGTGCGCGCCGCGGTCGCCATGCAGCGGGCGTTCCGCGAAATGGTGGCCGCGGAGGCCGACCTCGTCGGTGACATCGGGCTGCGTGTCGCGGTCAACACGGGTGAGGTCGTCGTCAGCGCCGACCACAGCGACGTGGTCGGCGACCCCGTCAACGTCGCCGCGCGTCTCCAGGAAGCGGCGCACGACGGCGATGTGCTGATCGGCGAGGCGACGCGCCGTCTCGTCGGCGGCTTCGTCACCCTGGCGCCATTCGGCTCCCTCGCGCTGAAGGGACGTGCCGAGACGGTGCCCGCGTACCGTGTCGCGTCGCTGGAGCGGCCTGCGGGCGCGCCCGCGACCGCCTTCGTGGGACGCGAGGAGGAGCTGCGGCGCCTGCTGGCGGTCCACGAGTCCGCCGTCGCTGGCCGCCGGACGCGTCTCGCGGTGGTCATCGGATTGCCCGGTCTGGGCAAGTCGCGGCTGCTGGCCGAGCTCGCCCATCGCCTCGGGGCGCAGGCGACGACGCTCGCCGCGCGCTGCGATGCGACCGGAGGGCCCACGTTCGCGCCTCTTGCCGATGCGCTGCGCGCGTTCCTGGGCCTCGAGCCGGGCGGCAGCGCGGACGCCGTTCGCGCGGCGGTCGTCGCGGCGCTGCCGCTCGAGGATGTGGAGCGTGTCCGGATCGCGGACGGCCTCTGCGCGCTGCTCGCCGGGTCGCCGGCGTCGCCCGAGGAGACCTTCTTCGTTCTCCGCCGGCTCCTCGCCGCGCTCGCCGGACGCCGGCCCGCCGTGCTGGCGATCGACGACCTGCAATGGGCGGAGCCATTGCTGCTCGACCTGATCGAGCACCTCGTCGAGTGGGGCGGGGGCGCGCCCATCCTGATCGTCGTCGCCGCCCGACCCGAGCTGCGCGACGTGCGCGCGGCGCTCGCGACGCGCGCCGGCGCGGTGGACGAGGTCGTGACGCTGTCGGGTCTCGACGCGAGCGCGGCCACCCGGCTCGCGGCGAACGTGGTGGGGACCGGCGAGCTGCCCGCGGCGGTCGCGGGCCGGGTGCTCGCCGTCAGCGAAGGCAACCCGCTCTTCGTGGGCGAGCTGGTGCGGATGCTGGTGCAGGATGGCGTCCTCAGGCGAGAGGGCGAGCGCTGGGTGACGGGGGTGGAGGTCGCAGAGCTCGAGATGCCGCCCTCCATCCAGGCGCTCCTCGCAGCGCGTCTCGAGCGGCTGCGTCCGGAGGAGCGCAGCGTCCTGGAGCGCGCGGCCGTCATCGGACGCGAGTTCTCGCGCGCCGCGCTGGCGTACCTGCTGCCGCGCGACCTGCGCGACGACCTCGATGCGCGGCTCGATTCGTTGCGGCGCAGCGAGCTGATCGAGCCCGACGGGGGGCGGTTCGTCGGGGAACCCGCGCTGCGGTTTCATCACGCGCTGGTCCGTGACGCCGCCTATCGCCGGCTGCTGAAGGGCACGCGCGCGGACCTGCATGCGCGGGTCGCGGACTGGCTGGAGTCCCGTCGCGGCGAGGCCGCCGAGCACGACGAGATGATCGGATGGCACCTCGAGCAGGCCCACCAGCATCTTCGCGAGCTGGGCCCGCTCGAGGCGCGGGGACGCGTCCTCGGCGAACGGGCGGCGCAGCATCTCGCGGCGGCAGGGCGGCGGGCCCTCGCACGCGACGACCTGTCGCTCGCGGCGGCCCTTCTCGGACGCGCGCTCGATCGAGTCGAGATGGCGGAGCCGGCGCGTGCCGAGCTCCAGGTCGACCACTGCGAGGCGCTGCTTGCGGCCGGCGCCGTCGGGCCGGCCGCGCGCGCGATCGACGACCTGGGACGCTTCATCACCGGCTCGGCTCGCGTGCGCGCGTGGCACACCTGCTTCGCCGGGCAGCTCGCGGTGCTCACCGATCCACAGGCGCTGCGCACCACCGCCGACGCGGTCGCGCACGCGGCTGCCGACCTCGCGGCAGCCGGCGACGCCGGCGGGGAGGCGAAGGCCCACACGGTGCACGCGCTCGCGCTGGCGCGCCTCGGCGAGGTCGGCGCCTCGGAGGCCGCGCTCGATCGCGCGCTCGCCGCCGCGCGGCGCGCGCACGATCGGCGCCGTGCGAACGTGGTGCTCGCCGGCGCGCCGCTGGCCGCGCTGTGGGGGCCGAGCCCCGTCGCGCGCGCCAGCGGTCGCTGCCTCGACGTCGTGCGCGTGCTCCGCATCACGCAGGGTGCTCCCGCCGTCGAGGCCGTCGCGCTGCGCTGTCAGGGCGTGCTCGAAGCGCTGCGCGGACGGACGGACGCGGCGCGGCGGATGGTGGCGTCATCCCGGCACATGGTCGAGGAGCTCGGCATCACGCAGCGACTCCTCGAGGCCGACGTCTTCTCCGGCCTGATCGAGCTGCTCGAAGGCGATGCCGTCGCCGCGGAGCGTTGCCTGCGTGGGGCGTACGACGGGTTCCGGGAGCACGGCCTCGGGATCGACGCGGCGCAGGCTGCCGCGCTCCTCGGCCGGGCGCTACTGGCACAGGGACGCGCCACCGAGGCCGAGGCGCTCAGCCGCGAGAGCGAAGCGCTCGCCGGCGACGACCTCAAGTCGGTGATCGCCTGGCGCGGCGTCCGGGCGGAAGCGCTGGCGCGACGAGGGGAGGCCGGCGCGGCCATCGATCTCGCCCGCGGGGCCGTCGCGCTCGCGGCCTCGACCGACCACCTGCTCGACCACGCCGATGCCTGCTGCGCGCTCGCCACCGCGCTGCGCGCCGCGGGACGGAGCGAGGAAGCGGCGCTCGAGGACCTGCATGCCATCGAGCTGTGGGATGCGAAGGGCGCGACCCTGCTTGCCGACCGGGCGCGGCAGGCCGCGGGTCGCGCGGCCCCCGCCGAGCCCGACGGGGACGCCACGCGGGCGGCCGCGCCCGCCCGGCTCGTCCAGGCGCCGGTGGCCATGCCCTCGACGTGGTTCGCCAACGCGGCGTCCCGCGCCGTGGATGCCTTCGCGCTCGCGTGGCGCGCGCGCGACTGGGACCGCGTCGCCGCGACGTTCGTCCCGTCGCATCGCATGGACGACCGCCGCAAGCTGGTGCGCCTGGAGCTCTCGGGTGAGCGGTACTTCGCCAGCCTGCGCACGGTCTTCGCGGCGAACAGCCGGTGGCTGTTCGAGCTGCTCGCCACCCGCGGCGAGCGCCTCGCGCTCTTTCGCGTGGAGATCGCGAGCGAGGTGGGCGATGGCGGCGCCTCGCTCGGCGAGCTGCTCTGGCTGGTCGAGGTGGACGCGGATGGCCGGCGCGTCCTGCTGGTGGCGTTCGATCCCGAGGATCTGGAGGCGGCGGGCACGGAGCTCGACGATCGCTACGCAGCCGGTGAGGCCGCGTACGATCGCCGGGCGGTGGTGACCCGGGCGTTCGTCGAGGCCTTCGCGGCTCGGGCGTGGTCCACCATGGCGGGCCTGCTCGAACCCGACATCGAGGTGTACGACCACCGCCTCCTCGGCTGGGAGCCGCTGCGCGGTCGGGAGGCCTACGTCCAGGCGCTGCGCACGCTGGTCGATCTCGCGACCGACGTCCGGCTCCGGATCGATCACGTCCGCATGTCGGGGCTCGGGTTCCTCTGCGTCACGCGGTGGCTCGGCACGCACCAGGGCGGCGCGTTCGAGGCGCCGAGCATCACCGTCTCCGAGCTGGACGGTCTCGGACGTGCACGTCGCTTCGACCAGTACGATGTCGACCAGCTCGACGAGGCGTGGGAGCGCGTCGCGCTGGTGGCTGCGAGCGGAACGAGCCATCCGCTCGCGGCGCTGATGACGCCGAACGCTGCGACGGCGGCGGTCGATCGCATGCAGGCCGCATTCCACGCCCGCGACTTTACGGCGCTGCAGGCAGACCTCGCGCCGGCCGCGATGATCGACGACCGGCGTCGCGGCGTGGCGGAGCCGACGGCGGAGGGGGCGTGCGTGCGGCGGCGCCTCGCAGGCACCGCGGGGGATCGCGTCGAGGTCGAGCACGTCGGCTGGACGCGCGGTGTCGATCATCTGCTGGTGACCGAGGTCGACTCCTGCGGCCGCATCGTCGCCGTCGTCATCCTCGATCCCGCCGACTGGCAGGCCGCGAATCGCGAGGCGTGGTCGCGCTGGCTGGCACGCGACGCCGCGGCGGCCGCCGCGGTCGGTCCGATGGTGCGGTTCATCCAGGCATGCAACGACCACGATCGCGCCGCGATCCGCGCCGTGCTCGCGGACGATCTCGTCTTCGACGATCACCGGCGGACCGGGCAGGGGCATCTCGTCGGTGTGACCGCGTACATGCAGAGCCTCGACGCGGTCGACGCGCTGGCGCCGCACGTGCAGATCGACGATGCGCCGTTCGGCCTCGCGGTCGAGCCGCACGGCTCGGTGGGCATCGCGCGCATCTTCGGCACGCTCGCCAGCGGTGGGGCGTTCGAGAGCCATCGCGTCAACGTCTCGACCGTCGAGGGCGGACGTATCACGCGCCTCGAGGTCTTCGAGCTCGAGGATCTCGGCGCCGCCATGGCGCGCTTCGCGGCGCTGCGGTCCGATCCCGGGGTGTGGCGGAGAAGGGAAGGAGTCGAACCTTCCATCCCGCACCAGGCGGGACAACGCGGTTTTGAAGACCGGTGAGGCCACCGGGCCTCTTCCTTCTCCAAGTATGGAATTTCGGAGCTTACGGCAGTCGAACCGGCCGCTGCAACGGTTGAAGAGCTGCGATTGTCCGTGTTCTCCCGTGGCGCGGGTGGCACCGTACGCACGCCTCGCCAGGCGACGACCGGATCGGGGCTGTCTCGTCTACTCCTTCGACATTCGCGTTCCCGGCAAGTCCGGGATCGACGAGGTCATGGTGGACCCGGGCACCGGCAAGGTCCTTTCACACACGCACGAAACTCCGCGCCAGGAAGCGGCGGAGCAAGCCAGAGACCAGGCCACTCGAAGTAAGCGCCGGTAGGGTACGGAGTTCTTGCCTCGATCCGAGGCCTATTCCCAGTTACTTGCATCACCCCGAGCGCTGCGAAAGACGGGGTGCGCAACGTCAGCCACAACCAGGACATCGACCCGTCCACCGAAGGAATCATCAATGCTTCCCGAGTCGTGGCGAGTAAGGAAGTTGCAGCCCACCGTCACGACATTGTGGTCGATTTTGTCGATATCCAGCGTGACCATTTCGCGCAGGACGTGCTGCGCACCGTTGTCGATGCTGACGCCGATGATGGACGCTTCGGCGCGCAACACCGTGCCGTTGAACACCACCGTGCCCGCCTCGCGTCGCGCCTGACCCTGCGTCGGAACGCAACGGATCGACACGGCCCGACAATCCTTCGCCATGATGACGGCTTCCTCCTTGCTAGTTGTTCAACGTAAGGGATGATTCGAGAAGGGACAGCATGAACCTTCGCTTCAGGCAGCATCCTTCAGGTGTTCGCTCGCCGGGCGCGTGGTCAAGGCGCTGGACGGACGCTGGTATTCGCTCTTCAGGATCGCGACGATCAGCACGCCGATCGCCGCAACCACCAGGGCGCCCACTGCGGCTACGATATCCTCGGGCGTCCATCCCCCAAAGTTGCGCAGGGCGAGCATGGTCCCGGCCGTCGAGAGTGGGATGCTTGAACCGATGGGCGCCACCGTGATTCCGAGAGGGTTCATCCTGCGTATCCTCTTTAAGGTTGCTAGAAATGATGGATCCGTCCGGTGCAACAACGATGCCATCGGGCTGGGAAGCCCAAAGAGTCGGATTTCGCGGACGATTCGGCCTCTGGATGCGGCGCTCGGTGCCACCGGCGGTAGGCATACACGGAGGAGATCCCGTTCGGCGCCAACTTCACCTGGCACTACGAGCGTGGAGGGTTCTCCGCTGAACTGGAACGGGTACTGCACCCGAGTCTCGGCGGAGGGCCCGATGGAGAAGGAACTTCAGCGGGGGCACGGCCAAGCGGAAGGTCGAGCTACTGTTGGCGGCGACCTCCTTGTTCTCCGCGCCGGTCGCCGCGGCCAGGGCGACGAGCCACTGCCGGGCCGTCGAGTGCCGCCGCAACTCCTCGAGCCCCGTGCCGCTGAGGTTCGCGAGGAGCGTGACCACCGCCGCCTGCCGCCGTTGCTGCGCCGCCTTGCGGTGGAACGTCAGTTCGGCCGCCTTGCGCGGTTCGTCGAGGCGCTCGGGTAGCACGCCGCGGTCGCTGCGGCGATCTCCTCGACCACGACAGCCTGCGACCATCCATCGCCGCGTGTACCGCGGCAAGGCGTCATGCTCGAGCGCATGGCGGCCCTGCAAAGCCCCCGAAAGACGCCTCTTGGAGGCGATTTCTGCTTGCGTCTGTCCAAATAGGACACTAGAAGTCTTCACGAGATGCGTGCTGAATCGATCTTGATACTCTGGTTGTGCTCATGGTGAGCAACGCCAGCTCCTGTCGCACTGGGTCGCGTGGCGGCGGCCGAGAGGAGAGAGCGCCTGCGGGAGGACCTCTCGTGCTCGGGAACGCCGGGGGCCGTTGCGTCCGGCAATCGTCACCGAGGACGCTACCTGAAAGACGGGCCGACCGAGCGGCCGACCCGCTCAATGGAGGAGTCATGAGCAAACGAACGGACCGGAGGAAGCTACTAGCCGGAATCGCCGCCCCGCTGCTGCTGGGAGTGTTCGCACCAGCCGCGCTCGCCGCCATCGACGCGAGCGGACCCTGGGTTGCCACCATCACCACCTCCCAGCCGCCGCTCTCTTTCAGCTGCACGCTCGTCATGACGCAGGCGGGTTCGGCGCTGTCGGCCACGTCGAGCTGCCTCGCCATTCCGCTTTCGCTGCAGCTGACGGGGACGATCGATTCGACCACCGGAGCGTTCACGCTGAGCGGCCCCGAGCCAACCTTCTGCGGAAACACAACAACGCTCTCCGGAACCGTCGCAACGGATGGGCGCACCTTTACGGCTGTCGCCGAGTGCCCGATGGGGATCACGTCCCTGTACCCGGTCAGCGTCGCGGGCAGCAGGTGCGGAAACGGGGTGCTCGACCTGGGTGAGGTCTGTGACACCGGGAACCAGAGCTTCGACAACTGCTGTTCGGCAACCTGCGACTCGCTTGCCCCCGAGGGTACGAGCTGCGGCTTCACGTTTGAGTGCGGGGCGCAACAGTGCGACGGGAGCGGCACCTGTCAGTTCGTCACCTTCGAGGGACCGTGCGACGACTTCAACGACTGCACGACGAACGACACCTGCACCGACGGCTTCTGTCAGGGGCAGTCCGTGGCCGACGGCACCAGCTGCGATGATTTCAGCCAGTGCACAACCGGTGACACCTGCACTGACGGCTTCTGTTCCGGACAACCCGTCGACTGCGGTCCTTGCCAGGAGTGCGAGTTCTTCGACGGCAGCTGCGTCGCGCAGCAGCCGGAACCCTTCTGCTCGTCGGTTCCCCCCGGACGCTCGAAGCTCCGAGTGCGCGACGACCCCACCGACAAGAAGGACGTGGTCTCCTGGCGGCTGGCGCCCGACGCCGGCATCTCGATCGGCGACTTCGGTGACCCCCGGTCATTCACCTCCTATCAGCTCTGCGTGTTCGACAACGTGTTCGAGTTCAATCCGTTCTTGTTCGGCGACCTCCTGGTCGGCGTCAAGGTCCCGGCCGGTGGTACGTGCGGCAGCAAGCCGTGCTGGACCCCGAAACGCAACGGCTACCGCTACACGGACAAATCCGGCGCCTCGGACGGTGTCCGGTCGCTCGACCTCGAGGCGGGGGACGGCAAGAGCGCCGCGCTGTCGATCTTCGCCAAGGGACCGAGCGTCGGGATCGCCCCGCTTCCGGCCGAGCTGCCGGTGGTGGTGCAGCTCCAGAGCTCGGACGGCAATTGCTGGCAAGGCGACTTCGCTGACGCGCGGTCGAACGGCCCGCTCGAGCTGCGCGCGCGCATCCCCAGCTCGCCATCGGGCGCGTTCGTCGACTGAGGATCGGGCAGAGGTCGGCTGCGAGGTACCGCAGCCGACCTCTGCCGCACGGGTGACGGCTTCGCGCTAGAGAAGCTCTGCACAGGTGACCGCGCAGGGGCTGATGGTTGGCTGAGTCATGAATCTGCGCGCGTCGAGACGGAGATCGACCGCGTCGTCGCGCCTCGCGAGGCCCGCAGGACCGGGGTCGCTCGGGTCTCGGGACTCACAGGACGCAGCTCGCTCGTGGCGGCAGCAGCTGGCGGCGGACCAGGTAAAGGTTCGCCAGCGCGGCAACGTCGTAGAACTCTCGGACGTCACCGACGAGTCTTGGTCGCCGTCACTGCCTCAGGCTGGTTTGAAGACCGGTGAGGCCACCGGGCCTCTTCCTTCTCCAGGTGTGGAATTCAGGAGCTTACGGCAGTCGAACCGGCCGGTGCAACGATTGAAGAGCCGCGATTGTCGATGCGTATGATCACATCCTCGGTGACCTGCGCCCGTCGGTAGTGGCTGTTAGAAAAACGTTGACTGGACAGGCGAGGTTTGAGAGGACTCCGCCTCATGTGGCGGATGATTGTCGTAGGCGTCTCTTTCCTGGCTTCCCTCGCGTATGGGAGCGGACGGTGCAATGTCGGAACCGTCGCAGGAGGGCTCCACTGCGGATGCCCTGATGTCCTCGCTCAGATCAGCGACGGCGTGGTCACGTGTCCGAGCGGGTACGTGCCGGTCGTCTATGATCTCGGGCAGCCGTTCACCCCGGACAGCACGACGAGCTCGTTCACCATGGAAGGCAGCCCACGCTCAATGTGCGAGGGACTCGAGAAGACGGTCGGCGTCACCGGCCATCTCGTGATCTGTTGGGGACCGCCAGACAGGGGATGCCGGCAGATGGTCGTTCCCTACAACTCGTTCTGCATCGACACCGAGGACACGACGCTCGGCCCGGGCTGTTCCGGCGCGTGTTCCGACGTCTCCACGAACATCATCGCTCTCATGAACGCAGGGGCCGCGCACTTCCACGTCTGTCCTCCCTCAGCCAGCCCTAGCGCGCCGTGCCGGTCCACGTCGAATGGCGGCAAAGAACTCTTCCGCTTTCAGCCCGGCGGCTTCTGCGTCACGGATCAGTGCGACGGGGCGTCGCCCGGCGCCGACACGTGTGTGGGAGGGTGGGGAGCCACGTATCTCGGGTTCGGCCACCACGGCACCCAGCAGGGCTGGTACGACTGGGCATCGGGCGCTTTCCGGGTTGACTACCGTGGGCGGAGGCCCGTGTGCGGCGATCTCGGAACGTGTCTCGGGAATCGCGGCCACTGGATTGGCACGTTCATCGCGACGCCATCGCCGAGCTCGCCGAACCCGCCGCCTTGTCTCACTCATGCCGGCGATACGTGCAACCCGAGTAGCTGTCTTCCCTGACACGGAGAATCAAGGGGACAGCAGGGCTCCCCGGATAGGGGCTTCATGAGCCGACTCGCCTCGGTGCTCGCGTTGCTCGCGATCGTGTTCGCGACGCCCTCACACGCGGATCAGGCGATCACCCCGCGGCAGCTCGTCGTGAAGGATCCGAAGCCCGGCGTCGACGCGACGAAGCGGGAAGTCACACTGGAAGCCGGGGAACGATCCAGCACCCACACGATCGTCGGTGATCCCGCGACGGGTGGTGCGATCCTGACCATCAAGCTCTTCGGCCTTTCGTCCGCGAGTCAGGTCTTCGACCTGGGAGCGGGTAGCGATCCCGCGACCACCAAGCCGTACTGGAAAGCATCCGGCACCGGTTTCGTCTACCGGAATCGTTTCGGCACGAACGGTCCGGTGAAGATGGCCAGGATCGAGCTGTCGAAGGGGGAGACGTTCCAGCTCAGGGTCTCGGCGGTCGCGAAGCACTCGCCCATCACGCTGCGGCCGCCGAACCCTGGCGCGTTCGCGTTCATCACCTTCGAGATCGGCGGAGGGGACCGGTACAACGTCTTCTTCGAGGGCGAGCCGTCCAACACGATCAAGAAGAACGATGCGAAGACGTTCCAGGTCGTGAATGTGCCCGACCCCCACCCATCGTGTGAAGCGTCCGGTGCCCCGCTCTGCACCAATGGACGGTGCGCCGTCGGCACGTGCGTGTCGCTCATCAGCACCTGCGCCTGCCAGTGACGTCCCCTGTCGCCGCAGGCGGTTGCGGCGAATCTCGGCGTTCCTTCGGTACCGGGAACACGCCGCGGCTATCGGCCCAACGTTCACGTTCCCGAGCGCGACCAACCGGCTGCTCGGCAGCGGCAAGTGGAGCGCCGGGTCGGCGGCGATCGCGCTCACGATGCAGGGCCCTGGGCGGTCGGCGCGCTGATCAACAACCAGTGGTCGTTCGCCGGCTGGGCCTCTACCCGGCTGAGCCAGCTGCTCCTCCAGCCGTTCGTGAACTACACTTCGGCGAGGGCTGGTATCTCACGAGCGCGCCCATCCTGACGGCCAACAAGCAGTGTGGTGAGCAGCCCACGAAAGAGCTCACCAGTTCGTCAGAAGATCGGCAGGCGGCTTATCTTGAGCGCACGCGCGGGCGAGCCGCTCTAGGCGAGACCGAGATCGACAGCAACGTCGCGAGGAAGCACGAGCCGTCCCCGGTCGCCTCGGTGTTTGATCTGAGTACCTGGAAGCAGTCGCAATGACGGCACCGCGACGACCTCGTCGCCGACGCGGCAGTACAGTACGAGGGCAGTGTCGTTCAGCACCTCCACGTCCGCGATCTCCACGCGCTGCACGCCCTCGAGCATGATGAGCCTCCATCGAAGGGCTCGAGAACCATAAGGGCGCCGGCGTGCGCCGCTCGAGGTACGCGCGGGGAGCCTTGCACGCTCGCGTAGCAGGGAGTGGTTCGAACCCTATGCCTTCGCCCCGGGAATGCAATCGCGATGGCGGCGCACTGCGGCGCCGCGGTGCTGTCGCCGCGTCGAGCGCTGCGCGCGACGCACGGTGTCGGTCCTCGCATCCGCTGGCTGCAAGGCGTCCACAACCAGCAGCTTCGGAGGCCACGGCTGCGCGGGGACGTCCGGCGATGTCGACCGCTGCCGCTCAGGCTAGCCGCACGGCGCAAGGAACGGGACCACCTTGCTCGATTCCAGGACGACCGAGGCCAGAGGGCGGGACAACGGGGGAAGATGAGCCGTACTGCGAACCTGGCTTGCGCATCGCGGTGTTGACCTTCTCAGACCCACACGCCCACTCGCTCGTGATCAGTCGCGTTCGGGCTTCACGGATTGGCGGGGCGTCATTTCCCCGACGCGATCAGCTTGACCGCGACTTGCGCCATCATCGACACTCCGGTACTGCTCGATGCGAGCCCGTTCAGAGCCCCGCAACGCGATCTATGCAGGGGCCCTCAGTCCTCTCACGTGTGCTCGGCGCGGACTCCCGAAGGAGAAGCGTGCCATGGCCACGGACAACGACGACGAACTCGTGGTGTTCCAGGATGTCGGGATCGTGGGGTCGACTGCGACGGTCCGGCTGAATCGCGAGCAGCGTCTTGCCAACTAAGGGCAGCTCCTGCCGCGCAGAGGGAAACCCAACATTGCGCACCGTCTGCGCGCATTGTGGCAAGTCCGTCCCGACCGAGGTCGGACATGCGCATCCGCTCGACGAGAGCCTCCGACGCGAGACCTGGGGACTGGTCGGTTACCATGACACGCGAAAGACGGTGTTCCCGACCTGTGCCGTGTGCCACGACGCTGGCTGGCGACCACCTGAATTCGTCTGGATGAACTAGAATCGTAAGGCAGCCGGTGCGTCCGCGACGAAGCCCGCTACCTCGTGCGCTCCATATCCTCGGCAATTCTCGTGGCTCCCTCGAGAATCGGCTGTCTGTGCCGTAGCGGATCTCGTGAGCGGCACCCACACTCGCTTGCGTCCGACCAAGCAGAGGAATGCCGTCCCGACGTCGCGAATGACGTCAACACCCCGACAAATCTCCGTCCCTGATCTCACATGATGCCTCCCGCCGTCCGCTGCATGCCTGACCCCGGGCTCGTATAGCGAGTCAGCAGCCACCCGAGGAAGCCCGAGAGATGTTACGTACGCGTAGCTGCGTTACGTAGTGTTCGGCGGGTGGAACTCGGCGGACGAGACTAGCACTTCGACTCCCGCGTTGTTGGCGACGGCGGGGTCGGGCAACCAAACTCCGCCGTCTCGGCCGTCGTCACGCCAACCCCCTCTTCCCCCATCGCCATGTCGCACGTTCCCCATCGCGGTGCGGAGGTCGTCGACGTCACGACCGAGTGCCGCCAAGAGTCGAGAGAGATCCGACACGAATCGCAGAGCGCTTGGAGCCCGGCCTGGGTCTCGATCGACTCGGACGGCTCTTGGCGAGGGGTTTCTAGAATCGGGTCGGCGAGATACAAGACCGGACGCGATCGGATGGACGCGCATGAGCCGCGACGACGCAGCCCGGACCACCGCCGGTAACGGCGCACTCGTGGAGGCGGTGAACGTCTCGCATCGGTTCCAGCGCGACGGCCACGAGCTGGTGGTGTTGCGGGACGTCAGCCTCGCCATCAAGGCGGCCGAGGTCACCGTGGTGCTCGGGCCCTCCGGCTGTGGCAAATCGACGCTCCTGCGCATCATGACCGGTCTCATCACTCCGACGACCGGCGAGGTGCTCCGCCACGGCCTTCCACTCCGGGGCGTGGATCGGGGTGCGGCGATCGTCTTCCAGAGCTTCGCGCTCTATCCCTGGCTGACCGTGACGGAGAACGTCGACGTCGGCCTCCACCGCACGGCGATCCGGGGCAGCGAGGCGGCCGACCGAATCCACCGCGCAATCGATCTCGTCGGGCTCGAGGGATTCGAGGAGGCGTATCCGAAGGAGCTTTCCGGCGGGATGAAGCAGCGCGTGGGCATCGCCCGCGCGCTCGTCGGCGGGCCGGAGCTGCTCTGCATGGACGAGCCGTTCTCCGCGCTCGACGTGCTGACTGCGGAGACCTTACGGTCCGAGGTGTATGGGCTGTGGACGCGCGGCGACCTCGGTCTGCAGGGCATGCTCCTCATCACGCATCTCATCGAGGAGGCGGTGTTCCTCGGCGATCGCATCGTGATCATGGGCACGAACCCCGGAGCAATTCGCGAAGTGATCGACAACACGCTCCCCCACCCGCGCGAGTATCGCAGCCCGGCTTTCATTGCGCTGGTCGATCGGATCCACGCGGCGATCACCGAGATTCATCTCCCGGACGCCCCCGCGCCGAAGCACCTGCAGGCGCTCCGACCGCATCTCGAGCCGCTGCCACCTGCCCAGGTCGAGCAGATCGTCGGGCTGCTCGAGGTCGTCCACGACCAGGGAGACAGCACCCAGCTGTTCGCGCTCGCCTCGCGTCTGCGAATCGAGTTCGGGCTGGCGATCGTGGTGGTCAAGGCGGCCGAGCTGCTCGATCTTGTGGAGACCCCGAGGCAGGAGGTCCACCTCACGCCCCTCGGAAGGACGTTCGTGGCGGCCGACACCAACGGCCGCAAGCGCGTGTTCCATCGCCAGTTGCAGTCGATCCCGACCTTCGCGTACGTCATCGATGCGTTGCGCCGCGCACCCGAGATGCGGTTACCGGCCGAGCTCATCGAGGAAGACCTGGCGATCCATCTCCCCGACGAGCCGACCGAGGTCCTCTTCGAGACCATCGTCTCCTGGGGGCGCTACGGCGAGCTCCTGGGCTACGAGCCCGACACACGGGAAGTCTATCTCGACGTCGAGAGCACCGCGGCGGAAGGCGCCGTCCCGGCATGAGCGAACTGCCAAGTCCTGGGGTGTATGGCTGCCACTCCCGCCCTCCGGCCCGCACCCCCCGGCACCCCTGGTGCCGCGGCGAGCGCTCCCGCCCACGAGAGGTGGGTCGACGCCGTCGTCCTGATCGGACTCGGGGCGTTGATCGGCGGGGTCGTGTCGCTGGCTCACCGCTGGAACGCCCCCCTGCGCCAGTCGGTCGAGATCGACCTCTCCGCGTCGGCCCTCCCTCTCTACACCGCGCTCTCGCTCGCCCGCGGCGTGATCGCCTACGTCATCTCCCTGACCTTCACGCTCGTCTACGGGACCATCGCCGCGCACAACCAGCGAGCGGAGCGTGTGATGATCCCCATCATCGACATCCTCCAGGGCATCCCCGTCCTCGGCTTCCTGCCGGGGCTCGTGCTCGGCCTGGTCGCGCTCTTTCCGCACTCGAACATCGGGCTCGAGCTCGCCTCCGTCCTGCTCGTCTTCACCGGCCAGGTGTGGAACATGACCTTCTCCTTCTACGGCTCGTTGCGAGGCATCCCGAGCGACTTCCGGGACGTGGCGCGCATCAACGGGTTCGGCTGGTGGAAGACCTTCCGCACGCTCGAGCTGCCGTCGGCCACGATCGGGCTCATCTGGAACTCGATGATGTCGATGGCCGGCGGGTGGTTCTTTCTGACCGTGACGGAAGCGTTCACCCTCGGCTCACGGGATTTCCGGCTTCCCGGGATCGGCGCGTACATGGCAGTGGCCATCGATCGCGGGGACCGACGTGCGATGGCGTACGCCGTCATCGCCATGATCGTCATGATCGTCTCCGTCGACCAGCTCGTCTGGCGACCCGCGCTGGCGTGGGCACAGAAGTTCAAGGTCGAGGAGACGGCGGCGGCGGCGGACGTGCCGCGCTCGTTCCTGCTCGATCTGCTGCGACGCTCGCGGATGCTCGCCTGGATCGAGCGCGAGGGAGGACGCCTGCTCGCGCCGTCGAGCCTCCGCCGCACGAGGGCGCCCGGCGGAGACGACCCCGCCCTGCGGCGCCGGATCACCTCCATCGCCGGGTGGTCGGTCGCGATCGCGGGGCTGATGCTCGCCGGATGGGGGGCCACGCACCTGGCCCTCCTGGTCGCCACGCTGAGGCCGCGCGAGTGGATGACCCTCGCCGGGGCGCTCGGCCTCACCTTTCTCCGCACCAGCGCCACGCTGGTGCTCGGCGCCGCGTGGGCCGTCCCGGTGGGCGTGTGGATCGGCATCTCACCCCGCCGCGCGCGCTTGTTCCAGGAGCCGGTCCAGGTTGCGGCCGCTTTTCCCGCTCCCATGCTGTACCCGCTCGTCACCATGGGACTCCTCGCGGCAGGAATCCCGTTCTCCTGGGGCTGCGTCGTGCTCATGCTCCTCGGCGCGCAATGGTACATCCTCTTCAACGTCCTCGCCGGCGCGAGCGCGATGCCACAGGACCTGCGCGAGGCCGCTGACACCTACGGCCTCGGCGGCTGGAGCCGGTGGCGCACGCTCTATCTGCCGGCGATCTTCCCGCACCTCGTCACCGGGCTGATCACGGCGGCCGGCGGGGCGTGGAACGCGAGCATCGTGGCGGAGTACGTGCACTATGGCGGGCGGACGCTCGTCGCACCGGGCCTCGGATCCCTCATCACGCAGGCGTCCGAGTCCGCCAACTTCGCGCTGCTCGCCGCCGGGGTGCTGACGATGTCGCTCGCGCTGATCGTGATCAACCGCAACGTGTGGCGGCGGCTCTACCGGATCGCCGACGAGCGCTTCAGCCTGAACCGTTAGTGGAACCATCAGACGACGCGGAACGGACGAGGAAGGAACATGACGAACGCAGGTGAGCCGTGGATCTGGTGCGCGGATTCCGGCCAGGACTCCCACGAAGTAGTCCGACGGACGAGGGGGTACTGGGACGAGCCTAACCTGGACCAACTTGAAGCGCGAGGAAGAGAAGCCGCAGCACGAGCGCGAGGACTGCACCCACCCCGAGGACCGCGACGTTTCTGACCCACCGCCTGCCCATCGCGTCGGAGAATTCGCGCCAGCCAAGGGTGAGAGGCGGCGAGAAGAGAGTGACGAGAGCTGCCCACGCGGCAGCGATCACGACCACCAGGGCGAGGAGGAGAAACGGGCGAGTCATTTCAGTTGCTCAGCCATACACTTCAGGGGCATCCCCGGCGACATGGAGGCGATTTCCCGAGATGCTCTTGCCACGAGTGCGGTGCACTGGCGGCTCTTCTGGCGCAGCGGCATCGGCACGGAACCCGCCCAGCGGGACGCTGGCGGTCGCGGCCGATTCGACGTAGGAGAGCCCAACCTCGGACGGCGCGGGAGGACTGGCGCGCTGACAGCTTCGAGAACGTGCGAGACAGATCGGGGGGGACGCGGATTTCCTGCGCCGGCGGATCGCGCAGGGGCAGGTCTCGTCGACGTGACGGTACAGCGCTCAGGGCCGGCCTGCGAGAACATGAACCACCGGCGGCGGGACGCGCCGGTGAGCCACTGCCCAGAGTGCGGCGGCGTGGTGAACGCAGAGCTGCCGGCCACGGACTGCGACGGCTCCCGGCACGCTGTGGCGCGGCGGCAGGGTCGCACCTTCTGCGTCGATTGCGGGATCCGGCTCATCACCGCCCGCTGACGGGACACCGTTCACGACCCGCTCCGGGACGTGGTGATCGCGCAGGCGCACGACCCCGCACCGTCTTCCTCATGCCGGGCAGGACGCGCGCCGTGGCAGCGCCGCGTGCTCACCCCGGGGAGGACCAGAACTCGTCCTCCGCCTGCTGGTCGCCCGCGTACTCCCAGAACACCGTGGCCTTGCCGTCCTTCACGGTCCAGACGTGGACCTGCGGCGACGACCAGCTGCGGCCGCCGCGCCGGGCGCTCTCGGTGCAGAGCACGACGACGCGGTCGCCCTTGGCCAGCACGTCATCGACCTGCAGCCGGAACGTGCCGCCGGAAAGCTCCATGAAGTGCCCGAAGAAGCCGAGCACCTCGGCGTGTCCACGATAGTCGCGCGACAGCGGTCCGCGCCCGGGAACGTGCCAGAAGATATCTTCGGCAAAGGTGGCAATCGCGCCCTGGACGTCGCCGCGGGAAAACGCGTCGTAGGCGCTCCTGATCAGCGCGCCGTTGGCCTTGGCCGCCGCCGTCTCGGTCGTCCTGGTGTCCACCATGTCACGTCTCCTTCCGATGGTCGCGCCCCGCGAGCCGGGTGCCTGGATGGAGCCGCTATCGTGCGCGCGCCGCTGCCGCGCTCGCTAGAGGGCAGGCACCCTCGTTTTTTCCGGATCGAGCACGCGGTCGAGCTCCTCGCGGCTGGCGATGCCGAGCTTGCCGTAGGCGCGGGCGAGGTGGCCTTCGACGGTCTTGATCGACACGTACAGCTCCTGGGCGATCTGACGGTTCGTGCGTCCGTCGCGGGCCAGCCGGACGATGCGCAGCTCGCTCGGCGTCAGCGCCTCGACGCCGACGCTCCAGTCGCGGCGCGGACGCGCACCGGCGACGCGCAGCTCTTCGCGGGCGCGGGCCGCGAGCGGCCGGGCGCCGCAGCGCGCGGCGCCGTCGAGACCTTGTGACAGGACCCGGCGCGCCTGCGAGCGTTGGCCGGCGCGACGCAGCGCCGCTCCCCATTCGACCAGCGACGCGGCGCGTTCGAGCAGCGCGGGAGACTCGCCGAGCACGGCCGCGGATTCCTCCAGCATCGCCAGACCCTTCGCTCCGCCCCGCGCCAGCCCGGCAGCGCGCAGCGCGATTCCGAGGGCGCGCCGGCCGCCGAAGCGGCGCGTGTCGGCAAGCTCCGCTTCCGCGAGCTCGCGGGCGCGGCGCACATCGCCGAGCGCGAGCAGCGCCTGCGCCGCGCCCGCGCGCGCGTGGATATAGCCGGCGTCGCGCATCGGCATACCCCAGATCTGCGGCTGCCAGAGCGCCATGCAGGCTTCGAATTCCGTGAGCGCTTCCTGCGCGCGTCCCTGCGCCAGCCGCAAGCGTCCGCGCGCGGCCGGAATCAGCACGGTGCCGACGCCGGCCGGCAGGCCCTCATGCGGCAAGAGGTCGAGCAGCGCTTGCGCTTCATCGAGCTGGCCGCCGGCGACTGCGATCTCCGCGAGGACCGTCGCGGCGAAGGGCAGTCCGCGCGCGAAGTCTCCGTCCTGCGCGACGCGCAGCGCGATGCGCGCGGCGGCGTCGGCCTGCGCCAGATCGCCAAGCTTGAGCTGCAGCAGCGCAGCCGTGCTGTAGACCGCGACGAGGCCGCGCGAGCTGCCGGAACGGTCGGCTTGCTCGCGCAGCGGCACGAGCGCGGCTTCGACCGCGCCGAATCGCTCCGCCGTCAGCAGGCTCCACAGCAGCGCGGCGCGCATGTCCCAGCTTTCCCCGTTCGCGCTCGCGCCGGCCAGCGCCGCCTCCAGAGGTCGCGCCGCCTCGTCCGCCGGCCGTCCGGTCAGAATGGCGACCATGCCCTGCGCGACGGCCAGGGCGGTCGCCGGAGCTCCCGAGAGTCGGCGGCGCGACAGGCGTTCCATCACGCGCAAGGCGCGCGGCGCGGTGCGGGCGTCCTGCAGACCCACGGCGACCAGCTGGCTCTCCAGTTGAACCGTCACGGCACCCTGCGCGTCGGCGAGTGCGTTCTCGAGCACCTCGACCGCGTCGGTCCAACGGAACAGCGCCGCATGAGCCTGCGCGAGCTCCGACGCCAGTTGCGCGCGACGGGCCTTGTCCGAGGTGATCGCCAGCGCCTCTTCCAGCCGCCGGCACGCGCCCTCCCGACCGGCGAGCTGCTGCGCGCGCGCCGCCTCGCGCAGCACGTCGACACGGATCCCTCGAGGCCGGCGGCTCGGCGAGCGCGCGCTCGAGCAGGTCGGCGGCGGCCGCCGGCGCGCCGTCGTCGATCGCGGCCCGCGCCGCCGCGCGCAGGCGCTCGACCACCCACGCGTCGCCGGCGCCGCGCAGCGGCCTGAGGTGCGCTGCGACCTGACCCGGCGGCGCGCGCTCCGCGTGAAGAACACGAGCGGCCGCCCGATGCGCGGCGTCCTGCTCGGCGCCGGACAGCGTCTGCGCGACCGCGTGCCGGACGATCGGATGGATGAAGCGCGGAGGCCTGTCCCCACCGAGGACTTCGAGCCGTACCAGTTCCGTCGCCAGGTATGTGGCCTGATCCATCGCGATGTCCGCGACCGCGGCCGCGTGGCGAAGGTCGCAGCCGTCGCCCAGGATCGCGAGCGCCTGCGCCAGGCGCAGCGCGGCCGGGTTGAGGCGCTGCAGACGTGCGCGCATCTGCAGCGCCACACCGTCGACGCCGCCAAGACCGACGACGTCCTCGAGCGCGCGCGGCCCGCTCGAATCTCCGGCTCGTTCCAGGGCGCGCAGGAATTCCCGCAGGTAAAACGGATTCCCGCCGGTGGCGCGATGGGCCAGCGCGCCGACGTCGTCGGGCGTGCCGCTTCCGAGCGTGTCGCGAACGATGGCCGCGACCGCCTGCCGGCTCAGCAGCGACGGGCGAATCGTCGTCGTCGCCGCCGCGCGCACGGCGACCAGCGGCTGCGATCGGGACGCGGGCTCGTCCGGACGCAATGCCACGACGAGCGCAACGGCCGGCCCGTCGAGGCGCGGCGCCAGGTAGGCGAGCCAGCGCAACGACGCCTCGTCGGCCCAGTGCGCGTCGTCGACGGCCAGCAGCAGGGGAGCCTGGTCGGCGAGGTTGATCGTCAGCCAGTAGAGTCCATGCAGGACGGCGAAGCCGGTGTCCTGCTCCGCGCTGCTCGAGTCGTCGCGTTGAAAAAGCGTGACGACCGGCCGCGCCGGGCCGGCGAGCAGCGCGTCTCTGTTCGTCCGCGGTCGCGTCGGCGCAGCGACGTTCGAAGAGCTGGCGCGCGATGCCGAAGGCAAAGTCGCGTTCGAGATCGGATCCGCGGGCCCGCAGCACGATGCGTTTCTCCCGCCGCGCGATCGCGCAGGCGGCCTCGAGCAGCGAGGTCTTGCCGACGCCGGCGCCGGCTTCGATCAACATGACTCCGCCGCGGCGCACGAAGGTTTCGATCTCCGCCAGCTCGGAGTCGCGTTCGACGAGGTCGGTCATGCCGCCAACGCAGGGAAATGCGACGCCATGCAGATAGCCGATTCATCGGGGCGTTTCGACCGAACATCGACGAAGTCATGCGTGAGGACGAGATGTTGGGGCGGGCATGCTCGGGTCCCGGCTGGCTGGCGAGCGGAGGGATCAGGGATCGCAGTTCGGGACGTGCGGGTTGTGGACCGAGCACGGATCGCGCTGGATATGCACGTTCACGCTCGTGGGCGGGATCGACAGGCCGTCGGCGTCCGTCACCGTGACGGAGACTGCTCGCGACATGACCGGTGGCACGGGCGAGGGCAGGTTGAACGTGGCCGTGGTGGACATGCCTCCGACCGGACTCGCGCTTCCGTTCGCGACTTTCCACGCGACGACGAGCGGCGGAACCATGTCGCTCACCTGGACACTGAAGAAATCCTGCGCGGTCTGATCGCCGACGTCGACCGTGAGGATTCGCTTGCCCAAGATGATGGCCGACGGAGTGCGATCGACCTCGTCACCGAAGGCCGCGCCGGCGGCGATCCCCGCGGAGCTGACGCTGGCACGCAAGTAGTTGAGCGGAATCTTTTTCCCCTTCGTGACCGGAACCGACACTGGCAGCCCGTCGATGAACGGGCACCCGGCGCTCGCGCCCAAGCAGTGCTTCCCCGGCTCGGCCGGCGATGGACACTCCTGGTCGGGTGCCGGGTCCTCGATCTGCGTGAACGTGCTCGAGGAGCAGGTCGGGGCCATCTTCGCGACGCCGATCGTGTCCGTCGTCGTGCTGGTGAAGTCGAGGGGCTCGTAGACACCGGAGATCTCGGCGTCGACGTAGCCATGGATGACGTTGAAGACCTTGTTCGGAGCGGCGAGCGTGACCGGCTCGATGCTCTGCAAGTGATCTTCGTTCGAGAACCCGAAAGGTTGGAACGATTCCACGTCGACGATGGTCTTGGGCTGCTGCGCCCAGGCGGCGTCGGTGGCCTCCTGGACGATGGCGGCGGTGAAGAGCGCCGCGAAGTTCTCGCCGGCCCGCAGGATCGTGGCGCGTCCCGCGAGTTCGCCTCGACGCGCCGGCTCGGAGAGGGTCCCGGTCGTCCAGACGCCGAACCGCTCCCTCGTCTTGTCGGTGGTGCACACCGCCTGCACGTCGACGAACGGGAAGTACGGGGCGAAGCTCTCCTTGAGCTGCGCGACGATTGCCGACTCGGTGGTGGCAAGCGCCGGGTTCTTGAGACACAGGCTGACCTCGAGCACGGCGTCCACGGTCGATACCGCCGTCAGGGGTAGCAGGCCGCCACCACCGCCGGGGTCCTGCGGATCGGGGACGCAGGGCGGGTTCTGGCACGTGGCCTGCGCAGCGGTGGCGGCGAGCAGGATCAACGCGCCGGCGACCACCAGCGGTGGCGCGAGCCACGCGAGCGCCCGCCGCACATGATCGCGCCAGCTGCTCGGTGTACGGTGCCCGGGGTTCATCGCGCTCGAAATCGGGTGCGTCATGCTCGTGTCCTCCCTCGCGTCGTGCCCGCGTGATACGCGGATGCGCTCCGCAAGCGAGGCGTGACACCCCGTGGAACAATGTTACGCCAGCGCCGCCGGATGGCTCGGGACCATTCCAGGCGCCGCGGCTCAAAACTCCCAGGTGAGGGGCCAGCGGGGATCGGGCCGATACGCGCAGAAGGTCCCGGTCTTGACCGTGGTCTCGAGGTGGCGGCCGAGGGTGGCACTCCGCATCGCGAGGGTCCTGATCGCGCGGTGGATGGCCCGCGTGACGCTCACCCGCGCTCGCTCCGCGTGCGACCCCGCACGGCGCGACTGGCCGCCGAGCCCGAGCGCCCGGGTCAGCTCGGCGCTCAGGAATTCCATCTCGGCCTGCAGCTCCGAGGTCCGGCCGAGGTCGTTGAGCGAGCGCGTCTCGTCCAACTCTCGACGCAGCTCGTGCAGCCGGCAGCGGTAGTCGGCGAGCGCGCGTCGATCGAGCTGCTCCCCGGCGTCTCCGAGACCGGAGGTCGGGATCCCGGCCTGCCCGGATCCCGAGCGGGTGCCCCCTTCGGTCGGCTCTGGCGTCGCCTCCCCTCCGGCGTGAACCAGCTCCGCGGCGTGAAACTCGATCCCGGGGTGGCGGAGCAGGTGCGCGATGTACCTGAGGCCGGCGCTCGTCTTGAGGCGCACGAGATCGTCGCCGGTCGCGACGAGCCAGAACTCCCCTTCCGCCCGGAAGATCGCCGTCTCACCGGCGACCGGCTTCGTGAGTCCTGGCTGCTCCTCCGCGGCGGCCGGCCCGGTCAGGGCCTGGAATCGCCGGGCCCACTCCGCGAGGACCCGCATGTCGAACTGGGTGGCGAGTTCGAGCGTCTCGCTCAGCAGAACCGTCGCGCGCTCCGCATCGCCGGGCCGTCGGCGGGCGATCAGCATCATCGCGTACGACAGCGTGGAGAGCGCGACCAGGGGCCGTGCCCGCAGCGTCGCGTTGACCTGCAGCGCCATCTCGAAATGCGATTCGGCATCGTCCCAGCGTGACAGGGTGCCCGCGAGCATCCCGAGGGCTCGTGCCACCGAGCCGAGGCAGGCGAGACCCGTGCTCACCGACGACGCAGCGATCTGAAAAGGGGCGCAGCAGGTCGTAGAGCAGGGCGGCGCGGTGCTCGTCGAGGAGGAAGCAGCAGGTCTGCGACAGGGTGACGAGGGTGACGAGCCAGTGCATGTCGCGCGGCAGGTCGGCGAAGCCGCTCGCCGCGAGATGCTCGAACTCGCGCCGCGCGTCGGGCTCGCGGCCCGAGTCGCCGTGGATGAGTGACAGGGCGCTGCGCCAGACTGCGCTGTCGGTGTACCGCTCGACGAGCTGCGCGGTCTCCTCCTCGCAATCCTCGAGACCCCGTCCGGCGCGGAAGGCGATCATCTGCGCCGTGAACGCCTGTGTCGCATCCGGGTCCTGGACCTGCCGGCCGATGGAGAGCGCGGCTTCCGCGCTGCGCTCGGCTTCGTCGAACCGTCCTTCGAGGCCGGCTCGCATCGCCTTCCATACAGCGGAGAACCAGCGCAGCACCGGCCCCGCGGGCTCTGCGCTGCTGCGCTGCAACTCCTCGAACTCGAGGTCGGCCTGCGGGAGATCGCCGACCTCGAGGAGCGCGGTCAGTCGCCAGATCCGCCCGCGAAGCGCCAGCTCGCGGTCACCCACCTGGGTGGCCAGGGCGGCGATCTCGGGAGCGGTCGCGAGTCGCGACTCGACGTTCTCCGGCGTCCAGAGCGCGACGTGCCGGGCGCTCAGCGTGTACGCCATGAGTGCGGGATCGCCCAGCCGCCGCGCCATCTCGACCGCCTCTTCGGCGCACGAGAGGCGCCGTGATGTCGCCCGCGACCAGTACAGCTCCATCGCGAGGCGGCCCAGCAGTCTCGCGCGCAGCGAGCTGTCGCCCTCGCCGATGGCGTCGAGCGCCTCCTCGAGGAGGCGGACCACGGACCAATCGACGACGCCGCTCGTCACGGTGAGGCCGGCGAAGCCCGGAGTCATGCCGAGCGCCGCGCGCACGAGCATCTCGCCCTCCCCACGGCGCCGGGCGATGACAGCGGCCCGCTCGAACGTGGTGCGCGCGCTCACCCGCTCGCCCGAGCGGTGCTGGCAGTCGCCGAGCGACAGCAGGAGATCGCACTCTCGTCGCTCGTCAGCCGGTCCGAGCGCCAGCGCGTGGAGGGCTCTCGAGTAGTGCGTCGCCGCTTGCTCGTAGGCCAGGCACTCGAGGGCGCGCCTCCCGGCCTTGGCCTCGTAGGCGATGGCGCGCTCCACGTCGCCGCCACCCGCCGCCTGGAAGAAGTGATGCGCCAGCTCCTCGAGGTGAGCGTCGCAGCCGCCTGCGTACCGCTGCTCGAGGACCTGCGCGAACTTGCGGTGTGTCGCCACGCGCGCGGTCGGACCCTGATCCTCGTACAACGTGTCGCGCATCAGCGCGTGCGAGAAGACATAGCGTCCCGGAGGCATGCTGCGAACGATGCGCGCCTCTTCCGCCTCACCGAGGAGCTCGACGACACGTGAGACCTCGAGCTCGCACACCGCGGGCAGTGCTCCGACGTCGAACTCGCGTCCGGCCACGGCCGCGACTGACAGGACTCGCCGCGTCTCGTCCTGGAGGGGGCCAAGGCGCCGCCGGATCGCCTCCCGGACCTCGTCGGGGATCCGGAAGCCATCCAGCGGCGAGCGGCCGGTACCCTGGAGTCGTCCCTCCGCCGCCAGCAGGCGCACGAACTCGTCGACGAAGAACGGGTTGCCTTCGGTCGTCTCGGTGACTGCACGCACGAGCGCCGGGAGGGGCGTGCAGCCCGTCGTCGCCCGGATGAACCGTTCGACGTCACTCGCCGTCAGTCCGCGGAGCCGGAGGCGCTGGCTCTCCCGCGCCAGCTCCCCCAGGAGCTGCCCGCCGATCGCCGGGCGGATCGCCTCGCTCTCTCGGTACGTTCCGACGACCAGCACCCGCATGTCATGCAGCTGGGCGGCCACGAACTGCAGCAGCAGCAGCGTCGGTCGATCGGCCTCGTGCAGGTCGTCCAGCACCACGACGATCGGTCGAGCTTCCGCCGCACGTCGCAGGAACGCCGTGGTGGCGTCGAACAGGCGAAATCGCGCGTGCTCGGGATCCTCTACCGGCACGATCGGCACGGGTGCCAGGCTCCGCCTGATCTCCGGCACGAGCTGCGCCAGGTATGGAGCACCGGAGCCGAGGCACGCCTCGAGGGCGGCCGGGCCGGGGTCACGGAGATAGCAGCGGAGCGCCTGGACCCATGGCCAGTACGCGGGCGCCTCGCCTTCCTCCGCGCCTCGCCCCCAGAGGATCACGGCTCCGCGTTCGGCCGCACGCCCGGAGAGCTCGTTGCACAGGCGGGTCTTGCCGATCCCGGGTTCGCCCACGACCATGCAAAGCTCGCCTCGGCCGCCGACCGCGGCGTCTAAGCTGGACCACAGCGCCGCGAGCTCGCGCTCGCGCCCGACGAACGCTCCGTCCGCGGGCGGGGCGGCCACCGGGGCAGGCGCGTCGTCAGGTGGCACACCTTCGCGCGCCGTGCCGGCTCCGGAGGAGAACCTTCGGAGGGCCGCACGCATCCGCTCACGCCGCGCCGCAGGAGAGCTTCCCGACGTCTGGGTAGGTGGCCGAGTCAAACCGACCTCATCAACGACCTCAGGCGAACGCGCGAGTGCCGAAGCGCTCGGTGTAGTGGGTTCCTACCTCAGGCGCGCGGTGGTGTCGAAACGATGTCCCTGGCTTGCGAAGTCGAAAGCGGCGAGCAGGTTAGCCGCATGGCTGTCTCGGGATGCCAGCGGCGCCACGCCCCAGCGCCACTCGATGAAGCGGAGCAGCGACACCGTCTCGTACCGCGTCGAATCGATGTACGAGCGCCGCGCCCAGGGCGAGATGATGATCGTCGGCACCCGGTTCGACGGTCCCCAGCGATCGATCACGGGCGGCGGCACGTGGTCGAAGAAGCCACCGTAGTCGTCCCAGGTGATGACGATCGCGGTGCGTGGCCACGCCGCGGACGCCTGTACCGCCTTGATGAGCTTCACCACACGATTCTCCGCGACGATCATGCTGCCCTCGCCGGCGTTGTCGCTGTCGACGTCGAGCGGCTTGTACCAGGCCACCGCCGGCAGCGTGCCGTCGTGCAGGGCCTGCCGGAGGTCCTGCGCGTCCTTCAGGTGCTGGGCGCGATCCGCCGTGCCCGGAGCGTAGCGAGCGAAGTAGAGGAACGGTTGCTGATGGAAGGTGAAGGATGGCGCCGGATGCCCGGCGACGGCGTCGTTCCAGCCCTCGGCGTACCAGGCCCAGGAGACGCCGGCGTCGCTCAGGCGATCGCCGATCGTGGGGAGGTTCTGCGGTGGGACGCGCTCGTCGTCCGGGGTGCCGGCCTGGTACGGCGGGTTGAACGGCTCGAGGTGGTCGACCGCGAATCCGTCGGGGGTGACGGAGCCGTCGCGCTTCAGGTCGACCACCCGACCCGTGGCGTCCATGACCGGCTCGGCGACGAGCTTCGCCGGTGCGTGCGGAAACGTCGCGGTGCACGCGCAGACGAGCCAGAGGTGATTCAGCCACGAGCCGCCGAGGGCGGACGTGAACCAGTTGTCGGCGAGCACGTAGCGCCGGGCGTACGGATAGAGCGGCAGCTTGGTCGTGTCGAAATAGCCCATCGGCAGCGCGCCGCTGTCGCCCCACGAGACGAAGCGGTCGTTGGTGCCGCCGGCGATCTGCAGGATGTTCGGGTAGTAGCGGTGCACCGGCATCTCGAGGATGTGGTCGATCGGGACGTAGCGGTCGATGGGGAAGAGCCGGTTCGGCTGCTTCGTCGGGAAGCGGTCGTCCCGCCGGGGAGGGTAGGGATACCCGATGGTCACCTGCGGCAGCGACTCGTACGGCGTGCCCGTCCTGTCGACCTGGCGCACGCTCGCGCCCGGCGCCGACACCCCGTTTGCGCCGGGAAAGAGTCCGAAGAGGTTATCGAACGTGTGATTCTCGAGGTAGATGACGAGGAGATGATCGATCGGCGCCCGCGCGGCGTCGATCTCGGCGCGCGCGCACGGGGGCGAGGCGAGCAGGACCACCAGCGAGAGCACCCGTGCGACGCGCGAGCTCATCGGATGGAAACTCTGGTCGCTTCCGGCGATCGCGTCCAGCCATCTCGTGCCAGCCGATCGCGTCCACTTGAGCCAGCCACGCGAAGGCGGTACTCGGACGTGTGGCGCTCGCCCCTCCGGTCGGACTGTCGCGCGTGCTGGCGGTCCTTGCGCTCGGCGCCGCCGGATGCAGCAGCAACAGCCTCCCGACGCTCACCTTCCCCCAGCTCCAGGCGGTGGGCGAGATCGGCGAGTACGGCACCGACCGCGTGCGCGTCAGCGAAGCGTGCCGCCAGTCGAGCACCTCGGTCGACGGCTACGTGCAGTGCATGGAGGACAAGGGCTGGAAGTTCATCGCGCGTGGCAACGTCTATCCCGCCCCGGAGTGCTGGAGCCTGCGCACCGCCGGCGATCCGCGACAGATGCCGCAATCGCAGTGCTTCGATCGTTCGACCGCGCCCGTCCCGCCGTCGGGCAGCGAGAGCCGGACACCCTCGCCGCCCTGACGTCTGGCGCGTTCAGGAGCTCTTGGCCGTGCCGGTCTTGTTCTCCGTCGCCTTGTAAGTGAACGCCTGGTCGGTGGCGAAGTAGTGCTGCGCCGACCCGACGGTGAAGCTCAGCGGCACCGTCACCGGCACGTTCTTCACGGTCGCGTTCGCCAAGCCGTACGGAGCCAGCGTGTCCTGGAACGCACCCTTCAGGTTGAAGGAGAAGTTCACGGTTCCGGCCTTCGTCACGCCGTTCTTCAGGCTGGCGTTCAGCGCGAACTTGTTGCCGCCGCCGTTGTTCGCCTTGCCGCTCTTGTTCAGGGTGAAGGTCTGGGTCGCGCCGCCGACGTCCACGGTCACCGGGATGCCCTGCAACGAGATCCCGGCGGCGATGGTCACCTTGCCTTTCCACTGGATCGTGTCCTGGCCGGTCTTGTTGAACTTGAGCGTGATCGTCGCGTTCTTCGTCGTCGGCGGGGTGATCGGCGCGAAGTTGATGACCTGCGACAGCTCCTGCTCGCTCATGCACTTGATCGTGTCCGACGGCAGCGCCACCAGGTTCTCTGCCGTGCTCTTCGCCATCTTGAAGTTTCCCTGCACGGTGGTGAGAGTCATGATGATCACCGAGCCACCCGCGGGGATGGTCGGCGTGTAGGTGACGACCGCCTGTCCGACGCTGTTGATGCCGGCGGAGCGCGCCGGCGTGGTGGCGCCGTCGCCCTGGATGATGAATCCGACCGTGGGCTGGGTCGCGTGCGCGCCCTGCGGCACCGATTGTCCGCTGGTGAACCAGAGGTCTCCGGCCGTGACGGTGCTGTCGCCACTCGAGGTGGTGCCGACCTTCGTGTCCGAGCCCGAGCCGAGGAGCCCCTGGAGCGTGATGCCCACCTCCTGCGGCGCCGAGTCGGTGTTGGTGATGATGTTCAGCCAGCGGACGAAATCGGAGTTGTCGGGCACGAAGACCTTGCGCGTCACCTGGAGATTCACGGGCGCCGGGAAGGTCTGCGTCTGGAAGACGAGCTCGCGGTTCTCGTTGTTCTGTGAGCAGTCCTGAGACGCCAGCCCTTCGCCCGGATTGAAGATGAGGGGCGACGGCAGGGCCACGCCATGGGCGCCGGTGATGAGGAGCCCGTTGAATCCGGCGAACGCATTGGTCAGCGGGATGTTGACCTGGTGCTGGACCGTGTAGGTGGTGAGGAAGAAGCCGAACGGGGTCAGGCCGATGAAGTAGCTGGTCACCGTCACCGGCTTCACGTAGGTCGCGTTGGTGATCGCGCCCGACGCCTCGGAGTTGCGCAGCAGCGGGTCGACGTCGGTGTTGATCTGGTACTTCGTCCCGTTCTGGTCCTTCAGCTCGACCGGGAGAGCGTGGGCGCGAGCGGTCACGAGCAGCGCCAGGAGCGCGACGAGCCGGGCAACGATCGCCTGTCGGGAACGCATCGGATGTCCTCCTCGAGGGTCTTGTCTGAGACGCCGTGAGGATAGCAACGACGTGGGCGCTGGTCTTGCCATCTGGCGCCAGGGCGGCCTACTCGCCGATTGCCGCGCTCACGGTTCCGTTCGCGTGCAGCTGCACGGCCACCTCCAGCTGCACGCTCGGTGCGTCGTCGAAGGGCGGGATCCGGGCGCTCTGCAGGCGCTCGAGCAGGCAGTTCCCGAACGGCGTTCCTTTGAAGTCACAGTAGCCGGCGTCGTAGTAGACCTTCTGGACCTTGCCGGTCGGCTGGAACTCCATCAGGACCGGGCACTCTCCGTCGGTTCCCTTCGGGACGCCGCATGCGACGCCGGCCTTGCGCGCCGCCTCGACGGCGATGTCGTAGGCACGACCGCGATCGAACGCCGACGGCTTGACGGGCGCGAGCATCCACGCGGCGAACCCGGTGAGCACGATCAGTGCGGCGGCGGTCGGCAGGAGCCAGCGCGGGATCCGGCTGAGCCCGAGGGTGGCACGGAGCTGGCGGGCCAGGTACGCGACGTCGTCGCTCCAGCGGTCGTCCCGGAGGGCGAACGCCTGGCGGCTGGCGAGCGACGCGATGTCCCCGGGCAGCTCGGTCGCGGCGGGCAGGGTCGCTCCCTGGACCAGCACCGGCACCACGGTGACGCCGGCGTGGCCGAGCGCCTGGCGGAGCTCGAGGCGCACGTAGTCGGTGCCGTCCCGGTGCGTGTCGAAGCCCTCCTTCCAGGGGGGACCGATGACGGCCAGCACGACGCCGCACGAGCCGAGCTCGCTGTCGATCACGCGCGCGAACTCCGCGCCCGGAGCGATGTCGGCCACGTCCATGAAGACCGTGGCGCCGAGCAGGCGCGTCAGGTCGTCGCGCAGTCTCCCCGCGTGGCCCGAGCTATCCGAACGCCGATAGCTGATGAAGATGCGATCGCGCCGCACGCGGCGAGACTGCTACGTGCCGG
>CAVQLX010000007.1:0-890953 GCA_963713495.1 uncultured delta proteobacterium
TTGTCGCTGGCTCTGAGCGTCACCACTTCCCGTTGCATGAGATCGCGAAGGAGCATGGGAATCGGTGTTCCAAAGTGCGTGCCAGGCCGAAGCCTCTTCTGGATCGTACGCCCGCCTCGCGTGCTTTCCCATGCGTGAGAATGTCCGGCGTCGGGCCATCACCCCCGCCAGCTCTAGGGTGCCCACACAGCCGCCACGAGCGCCAGCAGACCGGCCGCGACGCGAAGGGGCATACCGGCTTCCTCCCGTTGCCCATTCGGCCACCGCGAAGGTTAAGCAGCCCCCACACGCCGGGCAGATCGCTGGGACGCGCGAAGGGCGAATACCCATTCGTGCGGCCTATTCTTCCAGCACTCGACCTCGACATCGGGTCGTGAGCGTCGTGTAAACCCGTGCCCGTACCGTCGCCGCGGACCGCAATCTGGTGAAGGAGAGGGACATGCATCGGGTGGCGATCCAGGCGTTGTGGCTCGATGGACTGGCGCTCATTCTGGCGGCGACGACCGCCGTGGCGGGCACGCCGCGTCGGCTCCCGGTGGAGAGGCCGATCGTGATCGGACATCGGGGCGCGAGCGGTTACGTGCCCGAGCACACGCTGGCGTCGTACTTCATCGCGATCCAGCAGGGCGCGGACTTCATCGAGCCAGACCTCGTGAGCACGAAGGACGGGGTCCTGGTCGCGCGCCACGAGCCCGAGATCGGCGGCACCACCGACGTCGCCGATCATCCGGAGTTCGCGAATCGCAAGACGACGAAGACGATCGATGGCGTGAGCATCACGGGCTGGTTCACGACCGATTTCACGCTGGCCGAGCTCAAGACGCTGCGCGCCAGGGAGCGCATCCCCCAGAACCGTCCGGCTAACACGCGCTTCAACGGGCAGTTCGAGATTCCCACCTTCGAGGAAGTCCTCGATCTCGTGGATTCGGCTAACCGGGCGCGTGCGCGACGCGCGCTCGCGAGCGGATGGCGCCTACCCGAGCCAATCGGCGTCTACCCCGAGACGAAGTATCCAACGTTCTTCAACGGTCTCGGTCTCTCTCTGGAAGGGCCGCTGCTCCGCTCGCTGCGCCGCCACGGCTACTCCGGCAAGGACGCGCCCGTGTTCATCCAGTCGCTCGAGACCGCCAATCTGCGCGAGCTCCGCAAGAAGACGCAGCTTCCGCTGATCCAGCTGCTCGAGGCCACCGGGAAGCCCTTCGACTTCGTGATCGCCAACGATCCACGCACCTATGCCGATCTCGCCTCCGGTCCGGGGCTGGCGTGGATCTCGCGCTACGCGGACGGCGTCGGCCCGAACAAGAACCTGGTGATCTCGCGCAATGCCGATGACACGCTCGGTGCCCCGTCGAACCTCGTGCGCAATGCACACAAGGTCGGGCTGCTCGTCCACATCTTCACGATCCGCGCCGAGAACCCGTTCCTTCCGGCGGAGTTCCGCAACGGCTCGGATCCTACGGTGTTCGGAAACGTCGCGGGCGAGCTCGCGCGCTTCTTTCAGGTCGGAATCGACGGCTTCTTCACGGATCAACCGATCCTCGGTGTCCAGGCGCGCGACGCGTTGGTCGGAGCGCGCTGAGCAAGGGATGCGCGCCGTCGCGGGGGTCTGCCCGGCCCCGGAATTGCATGGTCCGTACTTGACGCCTCGACGGCGGCAAGGAGGATCGAGCATGGCACAGCAGGGAACGGAGCACGCGAAGGCACCCGCCGTGGTGCGGGTGATCGAACTCGTGGGCGTATCCAACAAGAGCTGGAGCGACGCGGCCCAACAGGCCGTCGGGCGCGCGTCGGAGACGCTGCGCCACATCACGGGGCTCGACGTCCTTCACAGCACGGCGATCGTCCGTGATGGCAAGATCACGGAGTACCACGTCAACGTGAAGGTGGCATTCGTCGTGGAAGGCGGCGGCATCCAGGCGTAGCGGCCGGCCGCCCTGCTGTCACTCGACGGCTCTCACAGCGAGGGTGGACAGCAGATCGTTTCGAAGCCCGAGGTCGGCGGCGAGGAATTCAGCGCGACGCTGGGAGCGATCTGCGCTCCGCAGGAGCAGCACGCGCTCGCCTCCGCCGCCTGACATCTCGGTACTACACGTTCCGCCAGATCCCCTCGCGGGCCGTCAGCGGGTGTCCGCCGCCGCCGTGTCGTAGCCGACCGACAGGTCGATGCTCGGCTCCGCGAGGTAGTCGTCGAGCGAGAACGACCAGGTCACCCGATCGCCCGACACGACCGCCCCGCGGTTGGCCTTCCGGACGCGGCCCGGCAGGTACCACGTGATCTGGGGGCCGGGCGCGCCCGGTCGGCGAGGCGTCGCCCCTGCGGGCGCGATCGCCGTCACGCGCGGCACGATGACCGTCAACCGCTCGCCGTCGCCCTCGCGCTCTCGGACGACGCGCACGTCGCGAAACGCCGGGGCTGTCGGCAGCTGCGCCACGTCGTCGAACGCCAGGGTGACCACCGTGTCGAGGCTCTCCGTGATCTTCACCGATTCGACCGTGACGTGCGGGGACGTGAAGCGGCGCTTCTCGAGGAACTCCGTGGCGTCGTATGCGACGCGGTAGCGCATGGTCATGGTCCCCGAGCCGTCCGGCGCGAGCCGGGCGCTCACGACGATGCAACCGGCGAGCAGCGGCAGCACCGCGGCGACGCCCGCCCTCCGCAGGGCGGCCGCGCATCGCGTGCGCGCGCCGGCGCCGCGGCGTCTCGAGGCGGCGCCGCTCAACGCCGCCCGGCTTCCGGCGGACGGCGCGCGCTCCGCGACGCTCCGGGCGCCAGCCAGCGATCGAGCCACGCCATCATCTCGTCCGACTCCACTTGCGACAACCCGTGCTCCGTACCGTGAACGACGCGATACCGGAAGCGGTCCCCGCGTCCCGCGCGCTCGTAGACCGGCTCGACGACGTCCGCGGTCGCGTCCGCGCACTCGATCGGGATGATGCGATCGCCGTCCCGGACGACCAGCGCGACCGCGGCGTGGAGCCAGCGGCGAGGCCGGCGGACGGGCTCCTGGCGGGCCAGCCACTGGGCGTATGCGGGGGCGAGGTCGAGGGGCGCCCCGTCCATGCCCATGCTCGAATACTGCAGGAACTTTCGGTAGTCGCCGCAGGCCGCCATGGCGACCGCCACCGTGATCCGAGGCTCGCGCGTCACCGCCTGCAGCGTGACGAGCCCGTACGTCGACGCGCCCACCATCGCGATCCGCGTCGCGTCGACCTCGGGCACCGTCCGGAGGTAGTCGACGATCTTCGGGACGGCGACGTTTGCGGTGATCGCGATGGTCCGCAAGTATCGCTCCCCGAGCACGTCGACCGATGGTGAGGCGAGGACCCACTTTCCGACTGTCGCCTCGCCGGCCTGGGCCTCCGGCGGCAGCGGCGGGTTCAGGTATTCCCAGTTGATCCGATACGTCGCCGCCAACCAGCCCCGCGCGAGGAACGGGGCATGATCTCCCATCGTCGAGATGATCGTGGGTTTCTTCGGATCGCCGCCGGGTGGGATATGGAGCCTCACGGTGACGAGGTCGTTCGCGAGCTGCACCTCGCGCGTCTCGACGTCGGAGGACGGCGCCGCGACGGACGGCAGGGTCGCTGGCTGGGGCGGGCTCGGCGGGTCGCAGGCGACCGCCGCGACGATCGCCGCGAGCGCGAGGCCCGCCATTCGGGAGCGTCGCGCGGGCTCGTGCTGCTCGCGATGCTCCTCGCCGGCTGCGCGACGCGCGACCCGCCTGCGCGCACGCCGATCGAGCGCGCGATCGCAGCGCGCGGCGGGCCCATCCGCTCCGTCGTCCGCTGGGTCGACGCCGACGTCCGCACCGGCGCACCCGGCGCGTGGCAGGCGCGGATCGTCTCCATGTCCCCTGAGCGCTACGCGCTCACGATCGTGACCACGGACGAATTGCATCACCACATCTTCGACGGCACGTCGGCCCGCTCCTTCATCGGGAACGTCCTCGTCGGGGTGGAGGATTCCCGCGCCCCGCTCGGAACGCAAGCGCGCTTCGAGGCCGTCGTGATGCTCGATGCGCTGGCGCGTCCGAACGTCCCGTGGCGCGCGCTCGACCGCAGCGAGGCGCCGCCGGAAGTCGCCTCCGCCATCGAGGTGACGCCGTTCGCCGACGGCGCACGATACCGCCTCGGCTTCGACGACCGCGCACGGCTCGTCTGGGTCGCCGGACCACTCGACTTCTCGCCATTCGGCCGTGGCGACGTCGACCTGCGGCTCGAGGACTTCCGCGACGCCGGCGGCATCGTCTTCCCGTACCGGTGGACGTACGCCGCCGGCGGCCAGACGATCGTCGACATGCGCGTGCGCGCGGTGTGCCTCAACGTGCCGGGTGCCGGGGGGTTCGCGGCCCCGGCCGATCTCCCGGACTGCGACCAGCCGTGACGCAGCCGCACCCGCTCACGCGGCGCGCTCCTGCTCACCGCCGCGTGCACCCGCGCGCCGGAGGTACCCCAGCATGCCGCGGCGCTCTATCAGCGTTACTATGCTTCCTGTCACGGCGTAGATGGCCGCGGCGACGGGCCGGCAGCCGGTGCGCTAGTCCCGCCACCGACTGATCTGACCCGCCCTGAGCTCTCGCTATCGCATGGATGCTGCGTGTGGACCCGATCGACGAGACGTCGTCGATCTTTTCAAACCGAAACGCGCGCCGGCGCCAGGGATACCGACGCGAGTCGGCGATTCCGCTGGTACTGGGCGCGCTCTTCACCAGACATCGTGCTCATACGCCGCATGCTGCTGCGTTCGGTCAAGCGGACGGCTCGCGACATCGGCCGATGTCACGCCAGCCCACTGAGTGAGCCGTGCATCGCAGCTATCGAACGATCGATCTGGCGAGTACGCTGCGCGGCGGGGTCCGCAGGTTTTGTCAGCTCGTGCGGCAGACCGCACACCATCCGACGCCGGACCATGTCCACGATCTTCGCGTGCTGACGCGCAGGCTGCGCGCCGATCTCTGGCTCGTCCCGACGTCGGCTCGGAGCCGCGCGATCCGCCGGGCGCGGCACGACCTCCAGCGTCTGGGCACTGTGCTGGGCACACAGAGGGAGTGCGACGTCGCCCTCGAAGACGCCGTAGGGTTTGGGCGTGACCGCGACGTCATCGAACGTCGTCTGGGCGCGGCTCGCGGCCAAGTCATCCGATCTTTGCGGCCAAAGAAGCGGATGCGCTACATCAACCATCTCCAGCGTGCGGCACGCGACGTCTCTTCGGTCGACACCCACGTCGTGCTGTCGCAAGTCCGCCGCCTTCAGGATCGCCTGCAGCGCGCGATCGAGCATCCGCCCACGACGAACCGGGCGCGGCATCGCCTCCGAATCAATGTCAAGAAAGCACGCTATGTGCTCGAAGCGACCAGGCGTCCGGTCACGCCGCTGGTGAAGCTGCAGGACCATCTCGGACGCTGGCACGACTTGATGGTCCTGTCGTCAGTCGCAGGACGCACATCGCAGATCACGAGGGCCCGGAATCGGGAGTGGATGATGGCACGAAGGCTCGTGCGGCCGGCACTCAGACAGGCAATTCACAGTTTGTCGGCCCTACGCTAACCGCCTACGCCGGCATTCATGGTCCAGGACGAACAAGACTGAGGTCCCGGGCTTCATGATCGCCTCCACGTCGCGGACGAAGTGTTCGTTGATCCCGATAGCCGCCGCGGCGGCGGTGCCCGCACCGCCCAGCACCGCACCGATGGCCGCGCCGGTGAGCGGAGCGGCCACCACCAGGCCCGCGATGAAGCCCGCTACGGCGCAGCTGAGGATGCCGGCGACGGCGGGGAACGGCTCTCGATCGACGGTCAGGGAACCGTCTGGATGTCTCACGACGACCGCCACGTCCGAGAGATGGAAGTAAGGTCCACCCCAACCGAGCGTGGTGATCTTGTCTCTGACCTGATCAGCGCGCTCCATGTCGTCGTAGCCGATGGCCCAGAGATGACCGGACCCGGGCTGTCGTTGGTTTTTGCGCATTGCTAGCTCCTCGGTCGCGTCCGTGTTCGCCTCTAAACGTTGTCCCCTTCGGTCGATGAGCTCCTGGCACCAGCGCGCCCCTGGCCGCCCCATCGCCAGCCGGTGATCTCGGGCATGTCATCGCCGTGCTCGCAGATGTACTGCTCGTGCTCGATCAGCTTGTCCCGGATCGCCTGCTTCGCGTACGCAGCCCGCGACCCGAGCTGTGGCAGCCGATCGATCACATCAGAGACCAGGTGGAAGCGGTCCATGTCGTTCCGCACCGTCATGTCGAAGGGCGTCGTGGTCGTCCCCTCCTCCTTGTACCCGCGCACGTGCAGGTTGCCGTGGTTCGTGCGGCGGTACGTGAGTCGGTGAATCAGCCAGGGGTAGCCATGGAAGGCGAAGATGATCGGCTTGTCCCTCGTGAAGAGCACGTCGAAATCCCGATCGCTCAGGCCGTGGGGATGCTCGCTCGACGGCTGGAGCTTCATCAGGTCCACGACGTTGATCACGCGGATCTTCAACTGCGACACGTGCTGGCGAAGAATGTCGACCGCAGCCAGCGTCTCGAGCGTCGGGACGTCGCCGCAGCAGGCCATCACGACATCGGGCTCGCTGCCCTTGTCGTTGCTCGCCCACTCCCAGATGCCGATGCCGGCGGTGCAGTGCGCGATCGCCTGCTCCATGGTCAGCCACACCGGCGCGGGCTGCTTGCCGGCCACGATCACGTTCACGTAGTTGCGGCTGCGCAGGCAGTGGTCGGTCACGCTGAGCAGGCAGTTCGCGTCCGGCGGCAGGTAGACGCGAATCACCTCGGCCTTCTTGTTCACGACGTGATCGATGAAGCCGGGATCCTGATGGCTGAAGCCGTTGTGGTCCTGCCGCCAGACATGGGACGACAGCAGGTAGTTGAGCGAAGCGATCGACCGGCGCCAGGGAATCTCGTGACAGACCTTCAGCCACTTGGCGTGCTGGTTGAACATCGAATCGATGATGTGAATGAACGCCTCGTAACAGCTGAAGAAGCCGTGGCGGCCCGTCAGCAGGTAGCCCTCGAGCCAGCCCTGACACTGGTGCTCGCTCAGCACCTCCATCACGCGCCCGTCAGGGCTCAAGTGGTCGTCGTCGGGATAGATCTCGGCCATGTAGCAGCGAGTCGTGACCTCGAGGACGTCCTGCCAGCGGTTCGAATTGTTCTCGTCCGGGCTGAAGAGGCGGAAGTTGCTGCTGTCGAGGTTGAGCTTCATGACGTCGCGCAGGAACGTTCCCTGTACGCGCGTCGCCTCGGCCGTGGCGGCCCCCGGGCTCGGGGTCTCGACGGCGTAGCTGTGAAAGTCGGGAAGCTTCAAATCCTTCAGCAAGAGACCGCCGTTGGCGTGCGGATTGTCGCTCATCCGGCGGTGGCCGCTCGGGGCGAGCTCGGCGAGCTCCGGGCGGAGCCGGCCTGCCGCGTCGAACAGCTCCTCGGGCTTGTAGCTCTTCATCCACTGCTCGAGGATGCGCACGTGCCCGGGCGTGTCCATGTCGGCCATCGGCACCTGATGGGCCCGCCAGTAGCCCTCGCACTTCTTGCCGTCGATCTCCTTCGGGCAGGTCCAGCCCTTCGGCGTGCGGAGCACGATCATCGGCCAGGCCGGCCGCTTCGTGACGCCCTTCGTCCGCGCGTCGAGCTGGATCTGCTCGATGTCGGCGACGACCGCGTCGAGCGTGGCGGCAAGCTGCTGATGGACCTCCTCCGGCTCGTCGCCTTCGACGAAGTGCGGCGCGTAGCCGTAGCCCTCGAATAGGCTCTGCAGCTCGTCCCGCGGGATCCGGGCGAGGAAGCACGGATTGGCGATCTTGTAGCCGTTCAGGTGGAGGATCGGCAGCACCGCGCCGTCGCGTGCCGGGTTCAGGAACTTGTTCGAGTGCCAGCCCGTCGCCAGCGGGCCGGTCTCGGCCTCGCCGTCGCCGACGACGCAGGCGACGATGAGGTCCGGGTTGTCGAAGGCGGCGCCGTGGGCGTGCGAGAGGGCGTAGCCCAGCTCGCCGCCCTCGTGGATGGAGCCGGGCGTCTCGGGGGCAACGTGACTCGGGATCCCGCCGGGGAAGCTGAACTGCTTGAACAGCTTCTTCATCCCGTCCGCGTCCTGGCCGATGCCGGGGTAGACCTCGCTGTAGGTGCCTTCGAGGTAGGCATTGGCGACCAGCGCCGGGCCGCCGTGTCCCGGACCGATGACGTAGATCATGTTCAGGTCGTGCTTCTTGATGACCCGGTTCAGGTGGACGTAGAGGAGGTTCAGCCCCGGCGTGGTTCCCCAGTGGCCGAGGAGGCGGGGCTTCACGTGCGCCCGCTCGAGCGGCTCCTTCAGCAGCGGGTTGTCGAGGAGGTAGATCTGGCCGACCGACAGGTAGTTGGCCGCCCGCCAGTAGGCGTGCATCTTGCGCAGCTCGTCAGCGGAGAGGGGTTCTGTTTCGAGTGTCATCACGCCTCTTCGTTTCGAGACCAGGGCCACCATCGGGTCAGCCGTTCGCGGCGGACCCGGCAGTCATCACGGACCCCTGCTCGAGGCGGCATCGGCGATGCGGCCGTTCGGCACGTTGGTGAACGGCCCCCACGATGACCCCATTGCGAGGCTCTTCGCAACCTCCGTGCCGTGGTGCGGCCGGATCGGAGCAGAGCGGAAGGAGGGCACGTACACACGGCTCGACGCTCTGACCCTCGGCGCGACCGCGTGCGGCTCGCACGGCGTTGCGGCCCGACCACTGGCTCGCCACCGTGTGCCGGAAGGCGGGCTGATGCTTGCGGCAGCTCGGCCGGCCGAAGAGCATCGGGCGCGGCGCGCCGCTCGCGGCGAAGGACGACCGCCGAGTTCGGGAGTCCGAGGGCGCACGTCAGCCGACCTGGCGCTGGTAGCTCCCCATGTCGAAGTAGTCGCGCCATGCGGCGATCTTCCCGTCGCGCACCTCGAAGACCCCCGCGACGGGGAGGGCGACCTCCTTGCCAGCGACCGTGAAGTGATCGACGCGCTCGGTGAAGATGACGTCCCCCCGGCTCGCGATGGCGAGGACCTCGAAGTGGATCTTCGAGGCCGGCGGGACGAACAGGTTCAGCACCTCGCGGATCGCCGTGTGGCCGCACACCGGCTCAAGCGGCATGTTGTGGTACGTGGCGTCGGGGGCGAACCAGGTGAGGATCGCCTCGACGTCGCGCCGGTCCCAGGCGGCGCAGAACTCGCGGACAACGGTCTCGGGATCGCGCATGGCGGCTCTCTAGCACGACGGCAGGCCGTCCGGCGAGACGGGCGGGCGCCTGGTCGATCTCCTCTCAGCCGGGATTCGCAGCGTCGGATGAGAGGTGTGTACCGGATCAGTTTCCATCCGTCGCCATCCCGGCCGGCGGGATTGCTCCGGCAACGCATCTGGCCTCCTCCCAGCTCGTCCTCCCACTCCCGGGAGCCCACCACAACGACGTGTTCGAGCAGACGGCGCTGCTCGACGCCATCGCCGATTTCGCACGGGCCGCGGCCGCGGCACAATGATGGGCGGCACACGTCGGAGTTCTCGGCAGCGATCGTCGCGGACGTGACGATGACCACGAGCAGGACGTCTTCGCCGGCCCCAGTGGTTCATCGCCAAGGCGGCGTGCTGCCTCGGACAGTACGGGCGGGCGATCGCGGTGCTGCGCGAGTCGATCGCGCTCTCCGAGCGCGTCGGCGACCGCGCCTTCCGCTCGCGGCTGCTCAACACGCTCGGCTGGGTGCTCGCGGAGGTCGGCAACCACGCGGAGGCGCGTCGCTGCAACGAGCAGGCGGTCGCGGTCGCGCGCGACCTCGGCGACCCGGAGATCATCTCCACGCCGAGATCAACCTCGGGCTGAACCACCTGGCGCTCGGTGACGGCGACCGGGCGCTCGCACACGCGACGCCCATCGCCGCCCAGGTCGCGGTGCCGGGCGATCCCTGGATGCGCTGGCGCTACCGGCTGCACGTCGAGGACCTGCTCGGCCGCATCGCCCTCGCGCAGGAACGCGCGGACGACGCCCTCGCGCACGCGGACGACGCGCTCGCCGGCGCGCGCCGCCACGCCGCCGAGAAGCTCATCGGCCGCGCGCTCGAGCTGCGGGGACGCGCGCTCGTCGTGCTCGACCGGCGCGCCGAGGCGGAGGCGGCGCTCGCCGAGGCGCTCGGCGTCGCCGCGGCGATCGGTTACCTGCCGACGCAGTGGCGCGCGCTCGCTCTCCTCACCGAGGTCGCCCGGCGCGACGGCCGGCGCGCCGACGCCGACGCGGCGGCGGCCCGCGCCCGCGCGCTGGTCGACGTCCTCGCGTCCGGCGTGCCCGACGACCTGCGTCCCACGCTCTACGCCACCGCCCTCGCCGGGCACGACCGCGGCTCGTGAAGCTCGTCACCCGGAGCGCGAGCAACATCCGCGCGCGGGCGGAGCGCGCGACGGAGCGGCTCGCGGCCGCGCGGCCCGACGAAGGTCAGGGACGCGCGGCCCTCACATGGTGAGGCCGCCGTCCTCGTGCGCGGCCCGCGCCGTCGATCAAAGGCGCGTTTTCCCGATTCCCGGCTCACCGGCGAGCAACACCCCACTGCGCCAAATAGCCACACGTCCTCGGGCAATGCCGTTACTGCTCTGTGACCGAGGCGATCAGCTCGGTAAGCCAGGCCCGCGAGTGCCGAGACGCGCGCCGAGCGCGCTGATCGCGAGAGTCACGAAGAAGAGCGCGGCGAGTGCCAGCACCACGGCCCCGCCGCTCGGCACGACGAGCTGGGTGGACAGGCCAAGCCCCCCCAGGCCCGCCGCGAGCGCCGTCAGCACGCTCCAGAGGAGATAGCTGCGCATGCTGCGCGCGAGGTTCCGGCCCGACGCCGCCGGGACGATCACCAGCGCCTCGACCAGAAGCGCGCCGATGACCTTGAGCGAGGTGACGATCGCCACTGTCAGCAGGACGACGAAGAGGTACTCGAGCGCCGCCGAGGAAAAGCCCGACACGTGCGCCAGCGGCGGGCTCAGGCTGTCGAGCAGGAGGGCATTGTATCGCCACGCCAGCACCCCGGCCACCGCGAGCCCGAGGGCCACGAGCAGCGCGAGATCGACATCGGTCACGGTGAGCAAGCTGCCGAACATCACCGCCTCAATCTGGTGGATGTTGAAGCGCTTGGTCACCGCCACGAGCAGGCAGATCCCGAGCCCGAGCGTCAGGGAGAGAAAGACGCCGATGAGGGTGTCCGCGGGCAGCGCCGTCCGTCGCTTGACGTAGACCATCACGACCGCCGAGAGCAGGCAGAAGCCGAAGATGCCGCCGTACGGCGCATTCAACGGCTCCCCGAGCACGAGGCCGATGGTGAGACCGGTGAGCGCCGCTTGTCCGAGGGCGGTGCTGAGGAACGCGAGGCGGCGCGCAACGACGAGATGACTGATGCCGCCGAGGAGGGGCCCGAGCACGAGCACGGCGATGACACCACGGACGATGAACGGGTACGCGAAGCTCGCCGGAAGACTGCCCGCTTGCGCGAGCGCCGCCAGCCGCTCGTAGAATGCGGTCATGCGGGGCGGGCACGCGCATCGGCAGCGAGCTCGAGGGAAGTCCCCAGGGCGTGCTCGAGCGCTTCGCTCGGCGCGCCCCGTCGCTGGACCGTGCGGTCGAGCACGATCACCACATCGGCGAGACGGCGGACCTGCGCGAGGTCGTGTGAGACCATCAGGACCGTGACCCCGGACTCGTCCCGCGCGGCGAGCAGACGTTCCTCGAAGTCCCGCACCGCACCTTCGTCCAGGCCGGTCGCGGGCTCGTCGAGGAGGAGCAGCTCCGGCTTCGGCTCCATGGCGTTGGCGAGGAGGATTCGCTGGGTTTCGCCGCCCGAGAGCAGGCCGAGCGGGCGCGACATCAAACCGGCGAGACCGGCGCTCGCGAGCAACGCCTCGATACGGGCGCGCGTCGGCGCGGCGATTCCGAGGCAGACCGGGCGCCGCTGGCGCGAGAGGGCGAGGAATTCGCCCGTCGTGAGCGGCAGCGTGCGATCCACCACGAAACGCTGCGGGACGAAGCCGATGTGCTCGTTTCCGCGCCAGTGGAAGCAAATCCGTCCTGCGAACTCGATCTGCCCGAGCACCGCGGCGATGAGCGTGCTCTTGCCGGCGCCGTTGGGCCCGACCACGATGGTGATGGAGCCGGGCGCCAGGGCGAGCGAGACCCGGTCGAGCAGGAGCTGTCGCCCGCGTCGGACCGTGAGATCGACGATTTCGAGGAGGGGCGGGGCGCCGCCGCTCACGGTCCCGTGGCCCCGTTCGGATCCTGCACCAGCGCCCGGATCATCACGTCGACGTTGCGCTGCATCTCGCGCTCGAACTCGTCCGCGGCGTACGCGCCCCGGGCGATATGGCTAATGACGTAGACGCGCGCGTCGGTCGACTCCCGCAGCACGTTCAGCAGCGGCTCCGGGAAGGACTCCTCGCTGAACACGACCCGGATCCGCTCGCGCTTGATGAGGTCGACCATCCGCTCGAGCTCGGCCGCCGACGGGATCAGGCCGTGCGCCGGCTCCACGACCCCGACGATCTCGATCCCGAACTCCTGCATGAGGTAGGCGTAGCCGTCGTGCACCGTGACGACGCGTGTGACCTTCGCGTCCGCCAGCTCGCGCGCGGCGCGTGCCTTAATCGCGCGCAGCCGGCGCGCGTAGTCGGTAGCGTTCTGCTGGAAGACGGGGGCGAGCGCGGGTCGGAGCGTCGAGAGCGCCTGCGCGATGGCGTAGGTCTGCTGAATGGCGTTGGTGAAGGAGATGAAGGTGTGGGAGTTCACCCCGCCGCCGTGGGCCGCGCGCATCAGAGGGACAGCGTCGTTCGGCCGGATGATCGTGATCCTCTCGTTCCCTGCCGCCTTGATCATGTCGAAGATGAAGTCGTCGTGCCCGACGCCGTTCACCACGATCGCGTCAAGGTCGGCGAGCTTGGTGATGTCCTCGGGCGAGGGCTGGTAGGTGCCGGCGTCGATCTCGCCCGGGATCACCGGGCGCACCTCGACGTCGGCGTCGCCCGCGATGTTCTTGGTCCACGAGTAGTAGGGGTGCAGGGTCACCCCGACCGTGAGCCGTGCCGCGTGCGCTGCATCGCCGGGCGCTGGGGTACTGAACAGGACGAGAAGCAGCGCGAGCTCGCATCTCATCACGGCCCCTGACTCCCAGCCAGGACCTGGGTCCACCCCTCAGCGAATGGCCGCGTGATCGCCACTCCGTCCGGCCCAGGCGAGCCGCCGGCGCGGAACCAGATCGAGACCTGGAGGAGCGTGCCGTCCGTGAGCCGGTGGTGCACCTCGTCGGACGGCGTGGATGTCGCCACGGGGTCGACGGAGCCCGGCTCGGGCTCTTGGATGAGGACGAGAAAGTCCGCCGCCGCCGACCCCGGCGCGGGCACACCGAGGTAGTTCACGTACACACCGTCCTGCACGAGGCGCCAGCGGTACACGGGCTTCGCGACGGCGTCCGACGCGAAGGGCGGGATGCCCTGCGCGGCGAGGGTCTCGACTGCGGGCCAGCGCTTGTCCGCGGCGCGCCCGTTCTCGGCCTCCCGCACTCCCTCCTGCAGCTCCCGAAACATGAGCTGGACGGCTGGCGGCGCGTCGCGAAAGAGGACCTGGAACGGCGCGAGGTCACCCGCCTGCGGCCCGCCGCCCGGGCCGGCGTTGCCCGCGTGCAGCCCGATGACGAAGAGCGCCCCAAAGACGATCGCTGCCGACGCGCGTAGAACGAGGCGCGTCTCGCCGCTCGCCGAGGGCGGCAAGACCTCCACCGTTCTGACTCCCTCACTGCTCACGAGGTGGAGCGGATCTCATGCGGTTCGAAGCGGAGGAGCGAGCGCCGCACGCACGGCGGCCCTCGTCAGCTCGCTGGAGTGCGACCCGGTCGGGCGCCCGAGTCCCGCCGCGATCCCAGGAGCGAGGGCACGAGCGACAGCAGGAGGAGCACGGCGAGGCCGCCCGAGCCATAGACGAAAACCTCGAGCAGCCAAGGAACCGCCACTGGCTGGGGGCCGGTCGAGGCCTTCGCGATCTGCTGCCAGTACGGATCCGGCACGCCGAGTTCGACGGGATGCGCAAGCGCCGGCGCGCCGACCACGCCAACGAGGATGAGCGCCAAGAACGGTGCCGCGAGCGCCTTCACGATGACGCAACTCGTACACCCCGGTCTCGCGCTCCGTCAATGCCAGCCGGGCTCGGCGTTTGGGACCAAAGCCGTGAGGGTCGCGCTGCGGCCTCGTGCCGCATCTCGAGCGCCTTGAGCCCCACCCGGGTCAAGCGATCCGCGAGGTCGCGGGCTAGCTCGATCGGTATGACGGCACCGCGACCTACGCTCGCGAAGGAGATGACGAGTCCCGTCGCGTCGAGCCCAGCCGCATCCGCTGCGTCTCGGTGGCGTACTCGAAGAGCCAGCCGAACCGGCCCGGCGCACGAACGTGTCGAAGACCTGCGCGTAGTTCTCTCTCCTGCGGCATGCGCGTGGCGATCGTTTCGAGAACGAAGTCGCGATCGGCTACGATCGGCCCGCTGCTGGACGACGTTGTGCACCATCCGGAAAAGGCGCAGCCGCGGGAGCTGCGCGCGCGCGGCAAAGCAGGAGGACGACGGCATTCCAATTGCGCGCCTGATGGCCGCGCCGGTTGCTTGACCATATCAGGAGCGTCGAGTTCTCCCTCTGCGTGTAGATGCCGCAGGCCGCCTCATCAGGTACCCAGTCGTACAGGAAGTAGGGGGGAGGCCGACAGACGTGACCACGTTATGAGCATATGCAGGCGGACTGCGAGACGGAACGCGCTGTCCCTTCCGATCCCGCGCCAGGTGCCGCGGGCTCCCCTAACCGCGTGCGCAGTTCCAGATTGATCTCGAGGACGACCATCGGGACACCCACCCGGCCGTGGAGAGGTGCCCGCGCATTCTGCTGTAGAAGCGTTTCGATGTCTCGTCGAATATCCCGAACCGACCCTCGCGTCGCAGGCTCTTGATCGACAATTCACACCGCAACGGCCCTCTGGCTACCCTCGGTCGTTGCGTCACAGCCGACGACGTGGATTCTCTGCCGCAATGTTGCCCCGAAACCTGCACCATATCCCGAAGCAGGCGGCGCCGTCGATCCAGGTTTCGCCTCTTCTCGCCGAGCTGGCGAAGGTCGACTCCGGCCGCCGCGCTGAAACGGCTCGGCACGTCGGCGGAGGGTCTCTCGGAAGACGAAGCGGAGCGCCGCCTTGCGGAACACGGCCCGAACGTCGTGGCCGCCGACCAGGGTCACGGGCGCCTCCGGCTCTTCGCGCGGGCGTGCCTGAACCCGCTCGTTCTTCTCCTGGCCGTCCTCGCCAGCGTCTCCGTCGCGACGGGCGATGCCCGCGCCGCCGTCGTCATGAGCGCCATGATCGTCCTTGGCGTCGGGCTGCGCTTCGCGCAGGAGGCGCGGGCCGACGCGGCGGCCGAGAAGCTGCGGGCGATGATCCGGGTCACGGCGACCGTCCTGCGCGCCGGCCGCCCGCTCGAGGAACCATTGGACCGCATCGTCCCCGGCGACGTGGTCCAGCTCTGTGCCGGCGACATGATACCGGCCGACGTCCGCATTCTGACGTGCCGGGACCTCTTCATCACGCAGGCGAGCCTCACCGGGCGAATCGCTCCCGGTCGAGAAATTCGAGACGGCCGGTGACACGAGCGATGCAGAGCGCGCTGGAGTTCAAGAACCTCTGCTTCCTCGGCACGGCCGTGGAGAGCGGCACGGCCAGCGCCGTCGTCGTCGAGACCGGCCCGCGGACGTACCTCGGCACCATCGCCAGCAGTCTGACGGGCGAGCCCGTCCAGACCGCCTTCGACAAGGGGGTGGCGCGCTTCACGTGGCTCATGATCCGCTTCATCGCGGTCATGGTCCCGCTCGTCTTCATCATCAACGGGGTCACGAAGCACGACTGGAAGGAGGCGTTCTTCTTCGCCCTCGCGGTCGCCGTCGGGCTCACGCCGGAGATGCTCCCCATGATCGTCTCGGTGGGCCTCTCGCGCGGCGCCCTCCTCATGTCCCGAAAGAAGGTCATCGTGAAGCGCCTGAACTCGATTCAAAATCTCGGCGCCATGGACGTGCTCTGCACGGACAAGACGGGGACCCTGACGCAAGACCGCGTCATCCTCGAACGGCACTGCAACGTCGCCCGGAAGGAAGATGATGGGGTGCTGGCGCTCGCGTACCTGAACAGCCACTTCCAGACCGGGCCTCAAGAACGTGCTCGACCGTGCGGTGCTCGAACATCACGAGGTGCACCATGAGGTCGCGATCCCCGACTGGCGCAAGGTGGACGAGATGCCGTTCGACTTCTCCCGGCGGCTCATGTCCGTCGTCGTGCGAGACGCCGCAGGGGATGCACCGGCTGATCTGCAAGGGCGCCCCGGAAGAGGTCTTCAAACGCTGCACCCGCTTCGAGCTGGAGGAGGAGGTCAATGCCGATCGACAATGTCCTCATCGAGGATCTCCGGGAAGAGCACGAGGCGCTGAGTCGCGATGGCTTCCGCGTGCTGGCGCTCGCGTACCGCGACTTCGAGCCGCGCCAGACCTACTCGAAGGACGACGAGTCCGATCTGATCCTCGCGGGCTACGTGGCGTTCCTGGACCCGCCGAAGGAGACCGCCCTGGCAGCGGTCGAGGCGCTCAAGAGGCACGGCGTGACCGTGAAGATCCTGACCGGCGACAACGATCTCGTCAGCCGCAAGATCTGCCAGGTGGTCGGGATTCCCACGGAGACGGTCCTCCTCGGGAGCCAGGTGGAGAAGATGTCCGATGCGGAACTCGGCGAGGCGGCAGAGCGGACGACGCTCTTCGCGCGGATCACGCCGGGGCACAAGCAGCGCGTCATCCAGGTGTTGCAAGAGCGGCACGCACGTCGTCGGATTCCTCGGCGACGGCATCAACGACGCGCCGGCGCTCCGCGTCGCCGATGTCGGGCATCTCGGTGGATACCGCCGTGGACATCGCGAAGGAGGCGGCGGACATCATCCTCCTCGAGAAGAGCCTCCTCGTCATCGAGGAGGGCGTCATCGAGGGGCGCAAGGTCTTCGCGAACATTCTCAAGTACGTCCGGATGGGCGCCAGCTCGAACTTCGGAAACATGTTCAGCGTCCTCGGTGCGAGCGCGATCCTGCCCTTCGTCCCGATGGCGCCGATCCAGATCCTGACGAACAATCTCCTGTACGACTTCTCGCAGGTCCCGATCCCGACGGACGACGTCGATCCCGAGCAGATAGCGGCTCCGCGCCCGTGGTCGATGAGCGACATCACCCGCTTCATCCTCTTCATCGGACCCTGCAGCTCGGTGTTCGACTACACGACGTACTTCATGATGCTGTACCTGTTCGGCTGCTGGGACCCGCGCCGCGCGGCGCTCTTCCAGACGGGATGGTTCGTCGAGTCGCTTCTCACGCAGACGCTCATCATCCACGTCATCCGCACGAACAAGATTCCGTTCCTCCAGAGCCGCGCCAGCATCCCGCTCATGGTGACGACCGGCGCGATCATGCTCTTCGGGCTCTGGCTCCCGTCCTCACCGCTCGCTCACGCGCTCGGCCTCAGGCACCTGCCTCACCTCTACTGGCCGCTCCTTGCGCTGACGCTCCTCGCCTACGTGGTGCTGACTCAAGTCGTGAAAGCGTGGCTGCATCATCGCCGGTGGATCTGAGCCGCGTTTGGTGGGACGACCATGGCAGCCTCGTGGTGCGACTGGCGACGCGGCTTCCGAAGCCGTCGTCTCGGCCATGCAGGAGAACCGAGATGACGACCTTCCGACTCCTCCTCATTGTGTTCGGCGTGATCTTCGTTGCCGAGCTGCCCGACAAGACGGCGCTCGCCTCGCTGGTCCTCGCGACGCACTACGATCGCTGCCCGTTTTCCTGGGGGCGAGCCTCGCGTTGACACTTCAGAGCGTGATCGCGGTCGCGGCCGGCGGGTTGCTCTCTACGCTCCCGACACGGGCGGTGCACATAGGGGCGGGCATGCTCTTTCTGGTGTGTGCCGCGTTCAGGGGCGTCGTCCGGGGGCGAAGGCGGGGAGCACTGGGGCGTGAAGCAGAACCGGGTGCACCTCCCCGCTTTCGGCGATCCCTGGGGATCGTTTTCCTGGTCGTGTTCGTTGCCGAATGGGGCGATCTCACCCAGTTCGGCACCGCCGCTCTGGCAGCGCACTATCACGATCCGTTGACGGTCTCTCTCGGGGGCGACACTCGCCTTGTGGGCGGTCGCTGCCTTGGCGGTGTTCGTGGGCAACAAGGCCGCGAGGTTCCTCGATCCGGAGCGAACCAAGAAGGTCGCGGCCGTGCTGTTCGCGGTCCTCGGCGTGCTACTGATCGCTGAGATCATGTAGTCGCCAGGGTCGACGTCCGTGGGCAGCGTGGCTGTGCTGAGATTGGAGATCGACAGCTTCCTGGAGAGCGCGTGAGGGGCGGCGCTCATCTGACGTCTCCGCGCCGAACGCGAGGCGGAGCCGGGCATGGGATAGCAGGGGGGACCTAGGCGGATCAGGGACATCCGGGCGCTTCGCGAGTTGACACCGCCCGCGGGCGCGTCCAAGACATAACGGTGGTCGCTCGGCGAGCGTCGACTGAGCTTCGTCGGCGGTTGGGTGAAGCCAGCCTGCCGGAGCCCCGTGCCAGTTTGTACCGCGGCAAGATTGACAACTCCTCGTCGGAAGCGTACGGCCATTTTGAGGTGCAGCCGTCCACCGGGACGGGTTCATCGGAGGTGTCCTTGGACAGTAGCGTTGATGGCAGTAGTGGCTGCGTAAGCAGTCACCCACGTCGGCCGGACGGCCGGCGGCTCGGACACTGACACGCCATCAACGCCCCCGCCCGCCCGCGCCGTCCGGCGTTCGGCGGGTGCGCGTGGCATCTCGTTCGCGCGCACTCCCCGCGACTTCTGGGTGATCGCGCGCTCCCGGCAGCGAGCCGGTCGTCGCTAGCCGGGGCGGCGCAGCACCGACACGCCCGCCCGGGCGTGGCGCGAGGGCGCTCGTCTGCGTGCCTTCGCGCCTCGGTCGCGCGCGGCGAAGGAGTGCGACCATGGTTTCCAACAGAGACGATCCCGACGGGCGAGCGGACGCGCGTCCAGAAGTCATCGAGGTCACGGAGGCGCCGCGAGCCGGCTCGCTGGATGCCGGGCGCGGCCTCGCCGCTTCTCCTGGAGGCGTCGGACGCGACGGTCCCGGCGTTGCTGCGCCTCCTCGACGCGCACGAGAGCGGGCTGCCGGCATCCGAGGTCGAGCCCCGCCTGGCCAAGTTCGGCCGGAACGAGGTGGCCACGGAGAAGCCGCCGGCATGGTACCGGATGCTGCTCCGGAACCTCCGGAACCCGTTCGTCGTGGTGCTGATGCTGCTGGGCGCCGTCTCCCTCACGACGGGCGATCTGCGGGCAGGGATCGTCGTCGGGGTGATGGTCGTCGTCAGCGTGCTCATGCGGTTCGTCTCCGAGTACCGCTCGACCCTCGCCGCCGAGGCGCTGCGGACGATGGTGCGAACGACCGCCACGGTGATCCGCCAGGTGGTCCGCGCGGAGCCCGACGGCACCATGCGGCTCCATCCGGAGAAGGCGGAGGTGCCGTTCGAGACCCTCGTGCCCGGCGATCTGATCCACCTCTCGGCGGGCGACATGGTCCCCGCCGATCTCCGTCTGATCGCCGCGAAGGACCTCTTCGTCAGTCAGTCTGCGCTGACGGGCGAGTCGATGCCGGTCGAGAAGACCGACACGGTCGCGGCCGCCGTCGAAGGGATCGGGGGCCGTGGACGGCGGGCGAGCCCGCGACGCGCTCGGGCGGACCAACCTGTGCTTCATGGGCACGAGCGTCGTGAGCGGCTCGGGCCTGGGCCTGGCGGTGGCCACCGGGCGCCGCGCCTATTTCGGATCGATGGCCTCCAGCCTGCTCGGCCGACGGAGCCTCACGAGCTTCGACCGCGGCGTCAACGCGGTGAGCTGGGTCCTGATCCGCTTCATGGCGGTCATGGTGCCGGTCGTCTTCCTCGTCAACGGGATGCTGAAGGGTGACTGGGTCGAGGCATTCCTGTTCGGGATCGCCGTTGCGGTGGGCCTCACCCCCGAGATGCTGCCGATGATCGTGACCGCGAACCTGGCGAAGGGCGCGTGGATGATGGCGAAGCACAAGTGCGTCGTGAAGCGGCTGAGCGCCATCCAGAACCTCGGCGCGATGGACGTCTGCTGCACCGACAAGACCGGCACGTTGACCGAGGACAAGATCGTCCTCGAGCGCTACCTCGACCCACACGGGCGAGACAGCGATCGCGTCCTCGAGCTGGCGTACCTGAATAGCTACTGGCAGACGGGCCTCAAGAACCTCCTCGATCGCGCCGTGCTCGAGCACGTGCAGCTGAACACGCAGCTCGACCTGCCGCAGGGCTATCGCAAGGTCGACGAGATCCCGTTCGACTTCGACCGCCGTCGGATGTCCGTGGTGGTCGCGCGGGCGGATGCGGCGGAGCACACGCTCATCTGCAAGGGCGCTGTCGAGGAACTCCTCAAGGTCTCCTCCCGCGTGGAGGACGGCGGTCGGCTCGTTTCGCTGGACGCCGAGAGCCGCCGCCGCGCCGAGAAGCTCGCCCGCCGGCTCAACATGGAGGGGCTGCGGGTGATCGCAGTGGGCTCGCGCGTCTTCGGTGCGCAGCGGACCTCGTACGGTGTCGCGGACGAGAGCGACCTCGTCCTGGCAGGGTTCATTGCCTTCCTCGACCCGCCGAAGCAGACCGCCGCGCCGGCCATCCGGGCGCTCCGCGAGCACGGCGTCGCCGTGAAGGTCATCACCGGCGACAACGACATCGTCACCCGGCGGGTCTGCCGGCTGGTCGGCCTGGAGATCGAGCGGCTGCTCCTGGGCCCCGAGGTCGAGATGCTGGACGACGACGACCTCGCGGCCGCGGCCGAGCGGGTGACCGTCTTCGCCAAGGTGGCCCCGATGCAGAAGGCCCGCATCATCCGGGCGCTGCAGCGCACCGGCCACACCGTCGGCTATCTCGGTGACGGTATCAACGACGCCGCAGCGCTGCGCGACGCCGACGTGGGCATCTCCGTCGACACCGCCGCCGACATCGCCAGGGAATCGGCCGACATCATCATGCTCGAGAAGAGCCTGCTGGTGCTCGCGGACGGGATCGCGAAGGGCCGCGAGGTGTACGGCAACATCATCAAGTACATCAAGATGACCGCCAGCAGTAACTTCGGGAACGTCTTCTCGGTGCTCGTCGCGAGCGCGCTCCTCCCGTTCCTGCCGATGCTGCCGATCCACCTGTTGATCCAGAACCTGCTCTACGACTTCTCGCAGCTTACGATCCCGTGGGACCGGATGGACACGGAGTTCCTGGCGCGACCCCGTCGCTGGGACCCGAGCGGGATCGCGCGCTTCATGCTCTGCATGGGTCCGGTGTCGTCCGTCTTCGACGTCCTCACGTTCGCCGTGCTGTGGTTCGTCTTTCACGCGAGCTCGCCCGCGCAGCAGTCCCTGTTTCAGTCGGGATGGTTCGTCGAGGGCCTGCTGACGCAGACGCTCGTCGTGCACGTCATCCGGACGCGCAAGGTGCCCTTCCTCGAGAGCCGGGCGTCGCTGCCCGTGATGGTCACCACGGCCGCCGTCATGGCGCTCGGCGTCTGCGTCCCGTTCACGCCGTTCGGGCACGCCGTCGGGCTGGTGTCGTTGCCCTGGGCCTACTTTCCGTGGCTCGGCGCGCTCCTCCTCGGGTACTGCCTGCTGGCCCAGGCGGTGAAGCGCTGGTACACGGCCCGATTCGACACCTGGCTGTGACGCATCCAGGAAAGGAGGAGCCCATGGCCTGGCAGGTGTTCATGCTGCGGGTGGGCGTCGCGGCGCTCCTGGGCGCGGTGATCGGTTTCGAGCGCCAGGTTCGACAGCGCCTCGCGGGCCTGCGTACCAACGCCCTGGTCTCGATCGGCGCGGCCGCCTTCGTCGCCCTGGCTGCGGCCACGCCGGGCGAGAGCAGCCCCACGCGGGTGGCAGCAGCACAGATCGATGGAAGCTAGATCGGAGGAGTCATGCCGACCGCGCAAGACATCGAGCGGTACCGGAAGAACTGGCAGGACGAGATCGACAGCGCTGCGCGCTACCACGCCATGGCCGATGTCGAGGGCCGCGCGGGCGTGGCCACGGTCTATCGCGACCTGGCTGCCATGGAGGAGAAGCACGCCGCCTTCTGGGAGCAGCGGCTGACCGACGCCGGCGCTCCTGCCGGCCCGAGGCGGATCGGATGGCGCACACGCGTGCTGCTGTGGCTGGCGAGTCACTTCGGGGCCGGGCTGGTGCTGCCCACGATCGCGGCTGCCGAGCATCGCGACCGCAACGACTACCGCGCGCAGGCCGAGACGGGTGGCACGCGCATGGCGGCCCAGGAGCGCAACCATGCTCGCATTCTCGGGGCACTGGTCTCGGGCACCTCCGGGGTCGAGGGAGGATCCCTCGCCCAGATCGAGGGGCGGCACCGTAACGTGGGCGGCAACGCGCTGCGGGCGGCGGTGCTCGGAGCCAACGACGGGCTCTGCTCGAACCTCAGCCTGGTGACGGGTGTGGCCGGAGCGGCACCCAGCGGACGCGCCGTGCTGCTCGCTGGCATCGCCGGTCTCGTCGCCGGGGCCTTCTCGATGGCCCTCGGGGAGTGGGTCAGTGTCACCAGTGCCCGCGAGCTGGCCGAGCGCGAGGTGGCGACCGAGCAGGACGAGCTCGACGCGACGCCCGAGGACGAGCGCGAGGAGCTACAGCTCATCTACGAAGCGAAGGGACTGAATCCGGCCGAGGCGGAACAGCTCAGTCGCGAGCTGCTGGCACGGCCGCGCGCGGCACTCGAGGTCCTGACTCGCGAGGAACTCGGCATCGACCCGGGCGACCTTGGCGGTTCGCCCTGGACGGCCGCGGGCATGTCTTTCGTGCTCTTCGCGGTTGGCGCTGTCGTCCCGGTCCTGCCCCTCGTGTTCGTCAGCGGCCGGACCGCGGTCGCCGTCAGTGTCAGCGTCAGCGCGCTGGCGCTGTTTGGCATCGGGGCGGCGATCACCGTCCTGACGGGGCGCTCGGTATGGCGCACGGGGCTGCGGCAGCTGGTGCTCGGCCTGGCAGCCGCGGGAAGCACCTTCGTCATCGGCCGCCTCGTCGGCGTTGCGATCGGTTGATGGACGGACAGGGAGGTGTGGGGAGTGGTGTGGTAGTGAAGCGCCGGTCCGTAACACTCGGGGTCGCGCAGCTCGCGTGCCTGCTCTGCCAGGTGACGAACGCCTCGGGCGCGTTCACGCTCCCCGCGGCGTCCTGGTTCCATCTGGTCGGCGGCCAGGTGCCCGAGGTCCGGCAGGTCGAGCCGCCGTTCCACGGCGCGTATCAAGGACCGACCGGCTTCCCCAGCCCGGCCCGGGAACTGGAGCAGGCGCTGACCGACGACGGGGAGACCGGCCTCTTCTCCCGCATAGGGTGGAACAACGGGCTCCCCGGTGAGTACCAGTTGATCGCCGATACCGGGCACGACCGGGCGGGCGATCCGGCATCCGTCGTCTCAGCCGGCGCGGCGGTCGACATGCCTCCCGAGATGCCACCCCAGGCGCCCGCCAGCCAGAGTTTCGATTGGAACGGATGGTACGCGGGCGGCCGTCTCGGCTATCGCTACCGGTTCTTCGAACTGGTCGGTGGCGGGAGGCGGGGCGCGCGCACCCGCGCCGCGCGGCTCACTCGGTCTTTCCAACCCGATCCATTTTTCGGATGGGACCGGGAAGTTACTTCGGCGGACTACAAGCCGGCTACGACAAAGTGCTGCCGTCCCACATCCTCCTGGGCCTCGAGACGGATGCGATGTTCCCCAACACCGTTTCCGGAACGCAGACGTTCTCCTCGCCGCTCGTCGGACGGGCGAGCTACCGGGACACCGTGCTGGCGTCGGGAAGCGTACGCGGCCGCCTCGGCTACGTACTCGACCCGTGGTTGCTGTACGGAACGGGCGGGTTCGCCTGGGCCTACGACCAGCTCATGCGTAGCCAGCTCGGAGGCACCTCGGCGGTCGAGAACGCGACGCTCTGGCGACCCGGCTGGACGCTGGGGGCCGGCATCGCGGTCCCGATCGGTGGGCAATGGAGCGCAGCGCTCGAGTATCAGTACAGCAGCTTCGGCAGCGGCCACGTGACGTTTCCCTCGCCGGCGCAGACCTTCGCCTCCGACCTCGCGCTCCACAGTGTCCAGCTGAGCCTCAACTACCACATCGGCCACGATGCGACGCTGGCGGACCTCGGCGACGGACCGACGCCGCTCGACCTCGATTGGCTCGCGCTGCACGGGCAGACGACCTTCCTCGGCCAGTATGCGTTCCCGTTTCACGCGCCCTATCACGGCCAGAACAGCCTCCATCCGAATCAGGCACGCGAGACCTGGGATGTCACGCTCTATGCCGGCATCCGGCTCTGGGAGGGGGCCGAGTTCTGGATCAACCCGGAAGTCGATCAGGGGTTCGGGCTCAGCAACACCCTCGGCCTCGCCGGATTCCCGAGCGGGGAAGCATACAAGGTCGGCGCCCGCGTTCCCTATGTCCGCGTGCCCCGCTTCTTCCTCCGGCAGGTGGTCGATCTCGGCGGCGAGACGGAGGAAGTCGCAGCCGGCGCGAATCAGTTCCCTGCAACCACGACGGCAAACCGCCTGGTGCTGACCGTGGGCAAGTTCGGCGTCACCGACGTGTTCGATGCCAATCGGTACGCGCACGATGCGAGAAATGACTTCATGAACTGGGCGCTCGTCGATACCGGAACGTTCGACTACGCCGCCGACGCGTGGGGCTACACGTACGGTGCCGCGGCGGAGTGGTATCAAGGGTCGTGGACGGTGCGCGGCGGCGGGTTTGATCTCTCGACCGTGCCGAACAGCACGGCGCTCGATCCCTCGTTCGGTCAGTTTCAGCTCGTCGGAGAAGTCGAGCATCGGTTCGAGCTCTGGAGCTCCCCGGGCAAGGTCACGGTCACGCCGTGGCTCAGCCGCGGCCGCATGGGCACCTACACTGCTGCGATCCTGTTGGCCCAGATGAACGGGCAGCCCGCGGACATCGCCGCCGTTCGCCGCTACAGGAGCCGCTGGGGGCTCGCCGCGAACCTCGAACAGCAGGTGACACCCGACTGGGGAGTATTTCTCCGAACCGGATTCGCCAGCCCCGACGTCGAACCCTACGAGTTCACCGACATCGATCGAACGGTGGCGGCGGGCGCGCAGCTCACCGGCCGCTCGTGGCGACGTCCCGACGATACCGTCGGTATGGCCGGCATCCTCAACGAAATCTCGGGGCGACACGAGGCGTTTCTGAACGCGGGCGGTCTCGGGATCCTGATCGGAGACGGACGGCTACCGCACCCTGGTCTGGAGCAGATCCTCGAGACCTACTACTCGATCGCCTTGAGGGCCTGGCGCATCACCTTCGACTATCAGTTCTTCAACAATCCGGCCTACAACCGTGATCGGGGGCCGGTGTCGGTGTTGGGACTTCGGCTGCATGGGCAGTTCTGAACTGCTACGAACCCGTGATCTGCTGGGAGGAGAAACGCCGCCGCTCTATCAGCAAGACAAGGTCGCGAACACGTTGTGCGTGAGGCGGCCGAGTGCGTGCATGCGCCCGACCTCAGGCGAGCGGTGACTCGCCCGCCGCGAGGCCGCTCATCAGGACGCTCTCCGTCCAGAGGGCCTGCGCCCGCTCGACGTCGTAGGAGGCGTCGGACGACGGGGCCTCCCGCCAGCGGGCATGCGACGGAAAGTATTTGCCCGTCACCCCTGCGAGCGCGGGATCGACGACCAATCGTGCGAGCGCGCGGCCCGACTTCGGCGCCGGGTTGATCGTCGGCACGACCGAGGTGAGCAGGCGGGCTACGCCGGGAAGGATCCTGTTCCAGACGAACCTGAGCGGCGCCGGATAGTCGCGTCCGAGCCCGGAGCCCGGGACCAGGCCCGGATCGAAGCCGTTCACCGTGACGCTGCGACCGTCCCGGCCAAAGCCCGCGCCCTCGATCCGCCGTACGAGCTCGTAGACGAACCAGAGGTTGCAGAGCTTGCTGTTCACGTAGGCGAGCCGGCCGTTGAACTCGCCGGCGCGCGGGCCGCCGGTCGCCGCGAGGGTCGAGACGTCGGTGATGTTCGCCTTCGGCATCCCCGTCCACAGTGTCGGATCGTGGACGCCGGAAGCGACGACGACGATGCGAGCCGGCCCGTTCGCGACGAGCTGCTGGAAGAGCAGGTTCGTGAGCAGAAAGTGCCCGAGGTGGTTGACGGCGAACGTGACCTCGTAGCCGTCGGCGGAGAGCCGTGGGCCCGTCGTCACCTGGAGCCCGGCGTTGCAGACGAGCGCACGGAGGCCGACATGTCCCGCCTGGACCTCCCGGGCAAGCGCCCGCACCGACGTCGTCGAGCCGAGGTCGAGACCCATCTCCGAAGCGGCGCCCGCGCCGCTCTCGCCGGTGATCCGGCGTATGGCCTCCTCCGATCTCCGTCGGTCGCGGCTCGCGATGACCACGTGCCAGCCCGCGCGCGCGAGTTCTCGGGCGCACTCGAAGCCGATGCCGGAATTGCCGCCGGTGATGAGGACGACGTCGCGATTCATCGCAGACCGGATGCCGCCGATCGAAGGGCTGGTCGCGAATCGATCCGTCGAGCGCACGGGGCACCGCAGCTCCAAGGGTGAGCGGCCGACTGCATCCACAAGACCTCGTCGTCGAGGGGGATCGCCTCGGGCGCGTGCGCATGGCACGCTCGTGCGATCATGCCAATGTCACTACCGGGCGGGAATCTGAAGCTCACCGAAGACCTCACGGTCAGCCGCGTCGGCTACGGAGCGATGCAGCTCGCCGGCCCGGGCGTGTGGGGACCTCCACGAGACCGGAAACAGGCGATCGCGGTGCTGCACGAGGCGGTCGAGCTGGGGGTCACGCACATCGACACCAGCGACTACTACGGCCCCTACACCGTCAACGAGCTCATCCGTACGGCTCTGCATCCCTACCCGGCCGGCGTGCACATCGCCACGAAGGTCGGGGCCCGGCGTGACGCCGACAAGTCCTGGCTGCCGGCCCTCTCCCGCCACGAGCTGATCACCGCCGTCCACGAAAACCTCGAACACCTCGGACTCGACGCGCTCGATATCGTCAACCTCCGCGTCGGAGGGGTCTTCGAACCCACTCCCGGTTCGATCGCCGAACCGTTCGCCGTCCTCGCGGAGCTTCAGCAGCAGGGCCTCATCCGGCACCTCGGCGTCAGTTGCGTGTCGGCGGAGCAGCTCGCCGAAGCGCAGTCGATCGCACCGGTCGTCTCCGTACAGAACTTCTACAACCTGGCCAACCGCGCCGACGACGAGCTGGTCGACCGATGCGCCCGCGAGGGCATCGCCTACACGTCCTTCTTCCCGCTCGGCGGCTTCAAGCCCGTGCAGTCCGACGTGCTCGACCGCGTCGCCTCCCGACTCGACGCGACCCCGTTGCAGATCGCGCTCGCCTGGCTCCTGCAGCGCTCGCCCACCACGCTTCTCATCCCCGGAACGTCGTCGGTGGCCCACCTGCGGGAGAACGTCGAAGGAGCCGGCATCGGGCTGCCCCCCGACGCCATTGAGGAACTCGACACCATTGGCGGGTGATCGCGCAAACCCTTCTACTGCGCCGGGATCATTTCGCGATCGAAGAGGGAGACCGAGATGGCTGCAAAAGCGTTCGTGGTCGCGCCGAAGGACTACGCACCCGTGCTCAACCTCGTAGGCGAACACATCACCGTGCTCGCGGCGGGGGAAGCGACGGAAGGCTATGAGGTCTTCCTCCAGCGCGGGCCCGAGGGCAGTGGCCCGCCGGCGCACAGTCATCCCTGGGACGAGTCCTTCTTCGTCGTCAAGGGCCAGATCGATTTCGGCATCGATGCCGAGTCGACGACGGCATCGCCGGGCACGTTTGTGCATCTTCCCGCCGGCACCGTGCATTGGTTTCGCTTCGGCAGGGGTGGCGCCGAAATGATCTCGATGACGTCGCGGCTGGGCGCCTCGAGGATGTTCACCGACCTGGCGCGGGAGGTGGCGCCAGTGGATCCCGATCTGGGAAAGCTCGCCGAGGTCGGCGCCCGCCATGGGTTGAAGGTGGCGGAGCCATGAAGGCGGTCGGGTTCAAGCGTGCGTTGCCTATCGAAGAGATCGAGTCCCTGATCGACTTCGACGCACCCAAGCCTGAACCCGGGCAGCGGGACCTCCTCGTGGAGGTGCGCGCGGTCTCGGTCAATCCGGTGGACACGAAAGTGCGCGGCAGCCGCCACCAGGGATCGGCTCCGAGCCAGCCGACGGAGACGCCGCGCATCCTCGGATGGGACGCCGCGGGCGTGGTCGTGGGCTTGGGCAACCGGGTGACCGGTTTCAACGTCGGCGATGAAGTGTTCTACGCCGGTGCGCTCGAGCGGCCGGGAACGAATGCCGAGTTCCACACCGTCGATTTCGAGATCGTCGGACGAAAGCCCAGGACGCTCGATTTCGCGCAGGCGGCGGCGCTGCCGCTGACGAGCATCACCGCGTGGGAGCTGCTCTTTGACCGCCTCGCCGTCCCGCACGGCGGCGGTGCGGAGTCGGCCATCCTCATCACGGCCGGGGCCGGGGGAGTCGGCTCGATCCTCGTTCAGCTGGCGCGACAGCTCACGAAGCTGCAGGTGATCGCCACCGCTTCGCGCCCGAACAGCGTCCAGTGGAGCCTCGACCGCGGAGCGCATCACGTCATCGACCACACGAAGCCGCTGCCGGAGCAGCTCGAAGCGATCGGCACCAAGCCCGTCCGCTACATCGCGAGCCTCAGCGGCACCGCCCGCAACTTTCCTCAGCTCGTGGACGTGCTCGCGCCGCAGGGCAAGATCGCCGTCATCGACGACCCGGCGACGCTGGACGTGGTGCCGCTGAAACGCAAGTCGGCGTCGCTGCACTGGGAGTTCATGTTCGCCCGCTCGATGTGGCGAACGGACGACATGGCCGAGCAAGGCCGCCTGCTGAGCCGAATAGCCGACCTCGTCGAGAAGGGCGTGCTACGGACGACGGCGACGCAAACGTTCTCGCCGATCAATGCCGCGAACCTGAAGGAGGCTCACCGCATCGCGGAGAGCGGCACGGCGATCGGGAAGACGACGCTCGTCGGCTTCTGACGATCAGACCCGCCAGTCGCCACGGGAGGGATGGTCAGTACGCGAGATCCTAGAACGCGACCCCCACCTCGCCGGCGAACACCGCCGCGCTGTCCACGTTGCGGTGGCCGTTCGGGTGGATGACGTACTGGAAGTCCGGGGTGACGTAGAGCCAGTGGGTGATGTGGAAGCGGTGGTTGGTCTCGATCACCGTCTCCGCACCCTGTCGTGGCAACCGGTCGCTGAAGATGCCGCTGATGACTCCGACCGCGGTCACGTCACGATCCCGACCGGGGAACAGCCCGTGGTAGAGGAGGCCGCCGGCCACCTGGACCGTCTGCGAGTTGATGGCCTCGTGAGGGGCGGCGAAGACCGCGGCCCAGGCCGTGAGGCCCTTGTCGCGATCCTTTGCCGTCGCGGGCTTGTCGACGTGCGGACGCCTGCTCCGCTCGGCGTGGCTCGCTTCGGCGCGCAGGTGCGACGGTCCGAGAAACTCGAGCCAGTCGTCGCGCAAGAGCATCTGGTCGAAGTACAGGTAGAGCCCGTAGTTGCCGCGCTCGGTGCGCCTCGCGTCGTCGACGTGCGGGAACGTGCCGCTCTCGTAGTATCCGCCCATCGTGATGCTCCCTGGCAGGCTGAGCGGGTCGCGACTCGCCCCCGTGCTGCCGGGATCCCGACCCTGGTGGTGCGAGTAGGTCAGCTGTGCGATCGCCAGCGCACCCTTCGACGCGTCGATGCTGAAGTCGACGCCATGCTTGCGAGGGTCGGCCACCGTCGGGTCCGCATCGTAGCCGCCGGCGATGAACGTCCAGTTCCTGGTGGGCTCGTAGAATACCCGCCCACCCCACGACGCGACCTGGAACTGCGGGAAGAAGATGTCGCTCAGGAGGCTGTCCAGATTGTCGTTGATTCCCGCGCTGACGTAGTAGTTCCACAGCGGCGAGGTGGCGAACACGTCCCCGGCGAACAGCCGGCCGGCCTGGAGCGTCACCGTGTCGTCGAAAAGCGATTTCGACAGCGCAAGCTCCCCGAGGTACACGTCGCCCGGAGCAAAGATCTCCTGCACCGCGAACAGGTTGCCGATGTCGTCGGCGGACACGCTGCGTCCGGAGGCCCAGAGGCCGCTCACCGTGAGCGCCAGGCCGGACAGGTCGACGAGCGTGTCCAGCTCGAGATCGTGGACCAGCTTCTCCAGGTCGACACCGAGGCCGGCGACGGCGAAGCCGGCGTAGCCGGAGCCACGTCGCATGCCGCCGGAGACGTTGCCGGCGAGATTCGTCACGTAGTTGAGATCGACCGTCACCCCTGCCGCTTCGAGATCGTCGCGCGCGCCGCCCCAGGTGCCGGTACCGGTGCGCTTCGGCAGCAGGTCGAGCAACGACGCGGCCGCGGCCGGAGTGTGTCCCGCAACCGTCGCGACGACGCCGCAGACGACGGCCACGATGAGCACGCGCCTCGACACGCCATGATGCTCTGCCAAGACGGCCGGCGGGATGCCACCGGGGGCGGAACTCGGGATGCCGAGCGACGAAGTGGACGAACTGCCGGACCACGCGGTCGAGCCAGGCCAGCGGCCTGGCGCCCTCGGCGAGCTCCGCTGCAGCTCCGCGAACCCACCCGTCACTGGCAGCGGTGCTTGCGCGTCGAGCACGTCGCGCCGGCGGGACAATCCCCTGCTTCGCCGGTGCAGACGAGCGTGCGCAACGGTGCACCCTTCTGGCGTCGCTCCGCGACCTTCGCCCCGAAGGGTCCGGGCCCGCTCGGGGCCAGGCAATCGCCGCAACCGGCATTCATCGCGGCCGCCGTTGGCGGCTGTCCCTGCTCCACCCACGCGACGATCCGGTCGAGCGCCGGCCGGAAGGCGTAGGCGTTCGTGCAGTGCTCGCCGCCCGGCGTGAAGAACTGCACCAGCTGATCGCTACGGCCCGCCGCCTCGAATGCCTGGCGGTATTTCTCCTCGTGCTCGGGGATGACCAAGCCGTCGTCGAGCGCATGGACCGTGATCACCTTGGAGCGCGTGCGACCGCGCGGCTCATAGAATCGCCGCATGTATCGGACGGCGGACGGATCGGAATCCGATCGGTAGACGCCGGCGTTGAGCGCGGCCTGCTCCGCGGCCGTCAGGAGCGGCGAGGCGTACGACACGCCGACGTTCCCCCAGGGATGCTTGTCGTGCGTCCGCCGATGCACGATCTCGGCCAGGCCGACGCTGGCGAAGAACAGGTCGCTGTCGATCTGGTTCGCGGGCAGCTGGCTCGCACGGACAAGGAAATCCCGGCGCGCCGCCTGCTCGGGCGACGACACTATCCCTCCCAGGCACGGCTCGGTCGCGTGCGTCACGAAGGAGCCGCCACCGAACACGCTGGCGAAGCGCTCGGGATGGTCGAGCACGAGGTCCGTGCACTCGCGGCCGAGACCGTCCTCGGGTGGGGCCGGCGGTTCCGTCCCGTCGCAGCGCTGGCCGCCCGGGCAGTCGACGTCGTCGACGCAGCGACTCTCGCCGTCGCTGCACAGGCCGCACACGAAGCGCGCCGCGGGCACGTTGCGGCACGTGTAGTCGAAGAGCACCCGGAGGTCGTACATGCCGTCGAAGAGTCGACGTGCGCCGGCGCCCGTGCCGCAGATCGGAACGGCACCCTCGTAGGTGCTCGGGAAGTACTCGATGACGGTCTCCGTGATCATGCCGCCCTCGGAGTGCCCCCACAGGTACGTGTGCTTCGGTTTGCCGTACTCTCTTGACGAAGTACCGGCGCAGGTTCTCGACGTCCTTGATCGCGTCCTTCACGTCCCAGCCGACGGATCGGAATGTCGTGACGGCGGTGGCATAGCCGGGCGGCACGAAGGCGAGCAGACCGGGCAGGAGCACGGGATCGGCCTTCGCGAAGTCGTCCGGGATGGGCGCGAGGATGCGCGGGTCTGCCGTGTACCCGTGCGCGTACAGGAAGACGCTGCCGTTCCAGTTCTGCGGCACGGTGATGCGGGCGTTGGCGCCCTTCAGGTTCACGTGCTCGACGGTCTGCGCCGCGGCCGGCGTGACCGTGGCAAGCAGGAGAGCGGCGAGGAAACGCATGCGCATGGCAGCGGGTCTGGCCCTCTCGTGCACCTCCAGACGCGTCGGAGTCAACATTCCGCGACCCACCGCTTCGGGCTCGCGGGGGGCACCACGGGTATGCGATGGGGAAGCGTGCTGCCGCCCGAGCTCTTCCGCCGTCTCGACGAGTCGTCCGACGCCGAGTTCTATGCCGTCCCGCGGCTCGTCACCCACATCGACGACGCCACCATCGCGGCCTTGACCGCGTTCTACCGCGAGCGCATCCCGGCGGGCGCGCACGTCCTCGACCTGATGTCGTCGTGGGTCTCGCACCTTCCGCCCGACGTCGAGTACGCGCGCGTGGCAGGCCTCGGCATGAACGGCGAGGAGCTGGCGCGGAATCCTCGGCTCACCGAACGCGTCGTCCAGGATATCAACGTCACGCCGGCGCTGCCCTGGGCCGACGGCGTTTTCGATGCCGTCGTCAACGCCGTGTCGATCCAGTACCTCGTCCGGCCGGTCGAGGTCTTCGCCGAGGTGCGCCGCGTGCTGCGACCCGGCGGCATCCACGTCGTCGCCACGTCGCATCGCATGTTCCCCACCAAGGCCATCGCCGCGTGGCATGCGCTCGAGCCCGCCGACCGCCTGCGACTCATCTGCCGCTACGTCGAGCTGGCGGGCGGCTCCGACGAGCCGCAGGTGCTCGATCGTTCCCCGCCCGACGCCGACCCGCTCTGGATCGTGTTTTCCTGCCGTTCGCGCTGATCTGTTGTTACGAAGGGCGAAATACGCACCCCGGATTACGCACGACTCGGCGCGAGGAGTCGCTTACCGAGGGAGAAGCGCTACCCGCGAGATCGCCCAGCCCCGACCCCGAGATCTGACGGGGGTGATCCCGACGGGGCCTTCTTCGCCAGTGTCGAGAGCGAGGAACGGATCTCCGCGGTCGAGCGGCCGTGCCAGAACATATCGAGTGCGCGGTCGGCAAAGACCCAGCCGCGCGCGCTCAGGTGTGAGCCGGGGTCGGTCAGGAAGTAGGGATCTTCCTCGTGATCCCGGAAGTCCAGCCACGGGACCCGGGCCCGTTCCACGATGTGCTCGTAGCGATCGTAGTACGATCCACGGGCCACGACGGACACCGGCGTGTAGTTGTCGTAGGCACCGGGCAGCGGGAGGCTCCAGACGAGCGGTTGCGCCTTCAGCTCCTGCAGGACGCGCAGCGCGAGACGCAAATCGATCCACTCGGCCGAGCGTGACATGGTCAGCTCCCATTTGGTCGGGGGCGGCAGCAACATTCCATCCCGATTCGTCCGACCGGACTGAAGCAGTGCGAGCGCCTCGTAAACCTTGGGGCGAGTGCGCAGGAGCTCGCTGTACATCCAATCGGCGAATCCAAAGGGATTGGTGGTGTCGCGTTGCTCGGAGATCCGCGTGCCGCGCGCGGCCATCCTCACCCAGTCGGGCGGTGTGGGGCTCGATGCGCGGCGAGGGCACGACCGCCGGAGCATGCCGACGAACGCGACGGTGCGCCCCGCGTCGAACACGTGAAGGATCCAGGTCATCACGTGACCGGCGGGGGCCAGCGCGACATACGCAGCATGATGGATGGGCGTGGGATGGGCGATATCCTCTGCCGCGACTCGCAGGACCGTATCCTGGAGCGTCTCGGGGTAGGCGAGCATCCTGCGTGCGCCCGCCCGACGCAGCCGGGGCGAGATCGGAGCCTCGAACATGAACGTGTAGGCGAGCTCGGGCATGAAGTTGCTCGCGTACTGCCTGAGGTCCGGACCGTCCCGCTGCGAGAACCAGAGCGGCGAGGCCGAGATCGCAAGCTTCCTTCCTCGCAGGCCGTTCCCGAGCGCAGCGAAGGTCTGCATGAAGAAGAGATCAGCCGTACCGGCGTGGCCGACCGGCATGGCTTCGAACTCGGTGGGGCGCGAGGCGAATACCTGCGTCGGGCGGAAGGGGTTCCCGCAGCAGAAGAGCTCCGAGCTTCCGTAGATCGGGAGGATGTGCCCGCTCGCGAGCGCCGCACGCTGCAATGTCAGCGTCTGGTACTTGAACGGCACATCGCACGTCGCCACGGCCTGCACCTCGCTGGCCGCCAGATGAGTTGCGTACCTTCGGATGCCCCACCCGCCACCAGCAGTGATGAGTATTGCCAGGACGGCCGCGATGATGCCGTCAGGACGTCGCGCCGAGGCGGTCGTCACGGCAGCCTGCCGTGGCGGGGCCGTGGTACATGGCCGCTGATACCTCGCCTCGGCGCCATCGCCTTTCTCGCAACCGCCGTGCCAGCAAGATCGTCACGCGGATGGCTGGCCCGTCGGGTCGCTCGGCGCTCGTCCGGGAGGCGTTCTGACTCCCGGTGTGGCAATATGCCGCGCTTCGCCGGAATCAGAGCGGTGCGAGATCAGGGGTGAAGCCGAGGGGAGTCTGGAGCACCTCCGGCTGAGGATGCGGTCGACGCCCTTCTCCTCTTTGAGCCCGACCTCGCGGCGCTTGCGTTCCGGGCGGATCGCGTCGTGGAAACGCTCCTCATGACGATCCGGTCCTGGCTGCGCGCCCGCTCCATTGCGAGGGCTCATCGCAAGGTACATCCGCGACGACTACAGAGAGGCTTCCGCGTCGACCCGCCATCGGGTTCTGCGGCTCACGCGGGCCGCCGGTGGCCGGCGTTAGCCGAGGGAGCCATCACTGAAGAACCTGCTCGTCTCGCGCGAGTGTCATCCACGATTCCTGTCATCACCTTCAACGTGAACCACCTCGAGCGACTCCGTTTCGACCCCGGGTGGTGCGGCCGCAGGATCGCGCGCACGGGGCAGCAACGGCATGGGGCGGCGCCTGGACGCTGCTACTCAGCGACCGCGTTGGCAGCTGGTTGCCCGGCTTCCCCGCGGATCTGACGGGGAACGATGCCTCGGCGCGTGGTGACGTGGTCCAGTCCCAGCACTACGGCTGGCACAGACACATCACGGGCCCCACAGGCATGAGCACCCCCACGCAGTGTAGGCTGGTCGGACACGCTCCGTTGCACATCGGCGTGGTGATTCCGCACGGCGGCAGCGTCGTCGTGGTCGTCGACGTCGTGGTCGTCGACGTCTGGCAAGTGGGGCTTCCCGAGGCCTGACACACGAGACCTGGACAGCAGGGAACGGGTCCGCAGGGGTCACCCGTCGCACCACAATCGCCCGGCTCGTCGGACACGAGGGTTGCGACGATCGCATCGACCTGGGCTTCGACCTGCGCGGCATCGCCGGTCGTGCTGCAGCCGCCCTTCGTCTCCGCCTTCGCGAATGCCTCCGTGAACTTCTGATCGGCCTTCGTGAGGCAGGCGTCGTCGACGGCGGTGCTTTTCTTGACGGCCTTACCGTAGCAAGCGAGCTTGCTCACGGCCTTCTTGCTTGCCGCGGTGAGTTTCGCCGCGGCGCATGTGTCTACCGGCGTCGCGGCCGGCGCCACCCGCGCCAGGAGCAGCAGCGCTGCGAGGACTGGACCGGTTGCTCGGTGTGCGCTGCGCATCATGATCACGTCAGTTGCTCACGCAGTCGAAAACACTCAGCCCCTCCGAGGGCCAGACGTACATGCCCACGAAGCACTGCTCGGACGCTCCGGGAGAATCACCGAAGACCAGCGGATTGGTCTGCGTGTTGTTGACGTAGGTGCACGTCACCCCGACGTTGTCTCCCGGGTGCAAGGCGAGCGCAGCCGGTATGATGGGTTGATGGTCGATCGCGTACGGAGCATCGATCACCGTCTGCGGGGCGGATGCTCCGGGCGCGATCAGCATGCTCACATGCGTGCCCCTGGCATGGAGATGCGGCCACAGTGCGACGACCTGATTCTCGCTATGCCAGGGACATCCACCATTGGCCGTATGGGGCATGCCGTCGTTCGGAATGGAGATGCTGAACGTACCGGCGAGCACGAGCCCGGCATTGTTGATCACGCTCGCCGCTGAACCCGGGCGGACCAGGACGCCCGCGAACCCGTCCGCGGCCTTCGTCCCTTCGTTGTCGAGGGACAGATTCACGTTCACGTAGTCGCCCGCATGGAGATGGACACCGACGCCCAGCGGAAACTCGAGATCGTTCGTCCCGATCCCGGACTCGTAGATCACCCGCTGGTCGATGTTGTTCGGGCTACAGTCGTAGTCGCCAAGCGGCGTGGACGTCGACGACACGCTGACGGTCATCGTAAACACGGTCGATGTCGACACCGCGCGAAAGCCTGTGATGTACATGTCGGACTGGACCTGGATTCGCCGGCATCTGTACCCTTCGCTTCCCGCCGGCATCGTCCATGAGCGCCCGATCAACGGCACCCATTGGCTTTCCGGACCACCGGGCTCGTCGGCGACGAGCGTCGAGACTCCCCCGTCGACGTGACTCTCGACGACGTCCGCGTCGCCGCTCATCACGCATCCCCCCTTCGCCTCGGCCTTGACGAAGGCGGCCGCGAACTTCTGCTCGGCCTTCAGGAGACAGGCGACATCGACCGCACGCGCGCCCTTGATCGCGCTGGTCTGGCACTTGAGCTTGGCCGCCATCTTCTGGGCTGCGGCCTTCAGCTTTGCGGTCGCACACACCGCATTCGGGGTCGAGGACGCGGAGACGTCAGCCGAAAGGAGAGCCCACGCGGCGAGAAGGACGAACGTCAGCATCATCACTATCGCGATCGTCCGGGCGCAATCTCCCAGCCATCGGGCCCATCTTGTGGGTGGTCTCCAGATGATCATTGCCCAAGTCCCAGTCACTGGCAGATCGCACAGTGCGAACTCCCTTGTCAATTGGAAAACTCGAAATGTCCCATGACCCAGGGTGCGGTTCGTCATGCTGCCTCCTGTCACCTCGGAGCGCCGGGCGCCGGGGCGGGCAGCCGCTCCGGCGCCCGGCGCCTTCCGGAGCGACCATATCAGCGCGCATCGCCTTGACGGTGCGACGAGGCACGGAGTACGGCGGAGGAGTGCACGATCTGATCATTCGCGGCGGCACGGTGGTCGACGGGAGCGGTGCCCCGTGCCGCGAGACCGACGTCGCCGTCGACGCCGACCGGATCGCCGTCGTCGGCACGGTCTCCGGGCGGGCGCGAGAGGAGATCGACGGGCGTGGACTCCTCGTCACGCCCGGATTCGTCGACATCCACACCCACTACGACGGGCAGGCGCTGTGGGATCCGATCCTCGCGCCGTCGAGCTGGCACGGGGTGACGACGCTCGTCGTCGGCAACTGCGGGGTGGGCTTCGCGCCGGCGCGACCGGATCGCCACGACTGGCTGATCGGCCTCATGCAGGGCGTCGAGGACATCCCGGGCGAGTCGCTGGCGGCGGGACTGCCGTGGGACTGGGAGAGCTTTCCGGAGTACCTCGACGCGCTCGCGCGCCGGCCGCACCTGGTCGACGTCGGGGCGTACGTCGCACACGGGCCCCTGCGCGCCTACGTCATGGGTGATCGCGGTGCACGCAACGAGCCCGCGACGCCCGACGACGTCGCCACGATGGCTCGCCTCGCCCGGGAAGCGGTCGAGGCCGGCGCGGTCGGCTTCTCGACCTCGCGCACCAACGGGCATCGTGCGGTCGACGGCGAGCCGGTGCCCGGCACGTTCGCGGGCGAGGACGAGCTGTTCGCGATCGGGCGCGCGCTGGCCGCGGCCGGCCGGGGCATCTTCGAGGTGGCGCAGGCCGGGACAGGCGGTCGCACCGCGGGCGACGCACCCAACGCGGCCGAGGGCGAGCTCAAATGGATGCGGCGGCTGGCGGCGGAGACGCAGCGCCCGGTCAGCTTCCTCCTCTTCGACAACGACCCGACGGCGACGCCCTGGCGCCGGCTGCTGGATCTCACCGACGAGGCAGCGGCGGCGGGGGTGCCACTGGTGCCACAGATCGCGAACCGCCCGTTCGGCATGCTCGTCGGTCACCAGACGCGAGCGAACCCGTTCGCCGACCGGCCGACCTACCAGGCGATCGCATCGCTGCCGCTCGACGACCGCGTCGCCCGCCTGCGCGACGGCGAGGTGCGCGCACGGATCCTCGGCGAGCGGCCTCCCGGCCGGCCGGTGCCCGGCACGCTGAGCGCGCTCTTCGGGCCGTCGATGATGCCGCAGCTCTTCGCGCTCGGCGATCCGCCCGACTACGAGCCCTCGCCCGAGCGCAGCGTCGCGGCGATCGCGGCGCGCGAGGGCCGCGACCCGGACGCGGTCCTGTACGATCTCATGCTCGGCTCCGACGGCCGCGAGCTCTTGCTCTGCACGCTCCTCAACTACGTCGGCGGCAATCTCGATCCGGTGTACGAGATGCTGAACCACCCGCGGACGGTGCTCGGGCTCGGTGACGGCGGGGCGCATTCCGGCATCGTCTGCGACGCCACCATGACGACGTTCACCCTGACGCACTGGGTGCGCGATCGCCGCCGCGGCCCGCGGCTTCCGCTCGAGTTCGCCGTCCGCCGGCTGACGGCGGACAACGCGGCCCTCTTCGGCTTCCACGATCGCGGGCTCGTGCGTCCCGGACTCAAGGCCGATCTCAACGTCATCGATCTCGATCGCCTGCGCCTGCACCGTCCCGAGGTGGCGTTCGATCTGCCCGCGGGCGGGCGCCGCCTGCTGCAGCGAGCCGAGGGGTACGTCGCGACCATCGTCGCGGGCGCGATCGTCATGCGCGACGGAACGCCGACCGCAGCCCGCCCGGGCCGCGTGGTCCGCTCGGTGCGCGAGTCGACTCGCGCATGATGCCGAGCGCCACCGGGGCTCCGGCGAAGTTCGACTTCCCGGTCCTCGACGGCGACGGGCACGTCGCCGAGCCGCACGATCTCTGGGCCCGCTACTGCGACGCCGCGCATCGCGACGCGGCGCAGGCCGCACTGCGGATCGCCGATCTGCCGGAGGGCGGCTCCGCGCTCATGCTGGAGGGCCGCTGCCTCGTTCGCGGGATCGAAGCCGTCACCTTCGCCGGACAGAACCCGCGCGCCTTCCGCGGCCGGCGCTGGGACGAAGGCTATCCCGGCGCCTTCGACCCGGCGCATCGACTCCGCGACATGCGCGGCGGACATCGCCTCATCCGCACGCCGCCGGGCGAGATCCTGGCGCGCCAGTGCTTCGTCTCGGTCGAGGGAGACGAGCGCTCGCTGCCAGCGCTGGTCGATCTCATCGGCGAGGACGTTCTCTTCTGGGCCTCAGACTTTCCGCACTTCGACGGGCATTTCCCCGGCGCGGTGACCGAAGCGGTGGAGGGACTCGCGTCGCTGCCCGACCGGGTCACCCGCAAGGTGCTCGGGGAGAATGCCGCGCGGATGTTCGGCGTGACGCTCTAGCGCTGCGCGATCACCGGTCGCCCTGTCGCCGCTGTCCGTCCATCCGCTACACTTCGCCCGTGACGCGCTCCTCCCTGGTCGGCGCCGGCGTCGCGGTGCTGCTGCTCGCCGCGGCGCTCCGACTGCCGGGGCTGGACGAGCAGAGCCTGTGGACCGACGAGGTCTACAGTGTCGAGGCGGCACGCTGGCCGGTGCCCGTGCTACTGACGGCCGAGGACCCGCACCCGCCACTCTTCGGGCTGATCCTGAAGGCACTGGATCGTCTGGGACCCTCCGACCTGCACGGACGCTGGGTCTCGGCCATCGCCGGCATCGCGGCGGTGGGGGCGATGCTCGGGCTCGGCTGCGCGGTCGCCGGCAGGCGGGTCGCGGTGCTGGCGGCGTTGATGCTCGCCATCGCGCCGCTGCACGTGTGGTACTCGCGCGAGGGCCGCATGTACTCGCTGGTTGCGCTGTGCAGCATCACCGCGTCGTGGCTCTTCGTGCGTGCGCTCCGCGACGGCGGCGCGCGCAGGTGGACGGGGTACGCGCTGGTCGAGCGCGATCGGGCTCCTCACGCACTACCTGTACGCGACGGTCGTCCTCGCACAGGCGGTGTTCGTCGTGCTGCGACGCGTGGCGCTGGGCCGGGTCGCGCTCGTCGCCGGGGCGCTGCTCGTGCTCGCGACGATCGCACCGTCGATCCTCGGCCGCGAAGCCGTCGGCCTGGTGTCGCACCGGCGAAGCTTCGAATGGCTCTCGGTTCCCTACACGGCTCTCGTCTTCGTCGGTGGCTTCGGGCTGGGTCCGCCGGTGGAGCTGCTGCACCGCGACCGCAGCGTCGCGACCATCGCGACGGCCTTTGCACCGGGAATCGCCGCAGTGGCGGTCCTCGGCGTGGCGCTCGTATGGGGCGCGCTCCGGGCCCTCCCCGTGCTCGGCGCCTGGGGGCTCTACCTGGTGCTGTGGCTCGTCGTTCCCGCCGTCGTCGTGTTCGCGGGCGCGTGGGTCCGGGATGGCGCCTTCAACGTCCGCTATCTTCTCGCCGCGTTCCCGGCCTTCGTGCTGCTGGCGGCGACCGGGATCGACCGCATGCCGCGGCCGTACGCCCTCGCCTGCCTCGCCGCGCTGGTCGCGCTCTCCGCGCTGTCCATCGCACGCGACCGCTTCGACCCGCGTTACGCGCGCGACGACCTGCGCGGCGCCGCGCACTGGCTGCGGACGCACGCGGGCGCCGACGCTCCGGTGACCGTGAGCGCGTCCTACAGCGTCTTCGGACTGCGCCACTACGACGGGGCGCTGCGCCTGGAGCCGCTCGCGATCCGTCCGGTGAGCAACCCCGAGGAAGCGAACGTCCTCCTCGACGGCCTGTCTGGCCGCTGGCTGGTCCTCGTGCGCGAGTGGGAGGACGACCCGGCCGGCTACCTCGACCACGCGATCGCGGCGCGCGCGCCCGACGCGCAGGCCGCACGATTCCCTGGTGTGCGGATCTTTCGCTTCGCGCCGACCGCGGCGCCGCGCTAGGACCCTCCGGCGAGCAGCGCGGCCAATCGACCGCCGACGGCGTCGAGCGAGAAGGCGCTCTCGACTCGCGCTCGTGCCCGCGCACCGAGGGCACGCGCCAGGGTGTCGTCGTCCACGACGCGACCGAGCGCCGCCGCGAGCGCGTCCGCCTGATCGGGCGCGACGACGAGACCACCGTGCTCCTCGCCGGCGGCGAGCACGTCACCCACTCCCGACACGGCCGTCGCGACCACCGGCCGGCCGCACGCCATCGCCTCCAGCAACGCCACCGGAAATCCTTCGTGGCGCGACGGCAGGACCCAGGCATCCGCCGCCGAGAGATGGCGGCGGATGGCCGCCGGATCGCGCAGGTAGCGGTCGAGCCACCGCACCCCCGGCAGGCGCCGCGCCGCGAGCAACGCGCGAAGCGCGTCGGCGTCACCGCCCGAGCCGATCAGCTCGAGGCGCAGCTCCCGTCCGGACCGCCGTCGGGAGACCAGCTCCCATGCGTCCAGCAGGACGTCGAGACCCTTGCGCCGGATGTCGACGCGCCCGTGCCATGCGACGATGCGCGCCGCGGCCGGCCATCCGAGCGCGGCGCGCGCCGCGGACCGATCCTCGGCGCGCCACTCCGCGGTGTCCAGGGGGTTTGCGATGCGCGCGATCGGCACGCCGGCGCCGTAACGGCCCGCCACGCGCGCGGCCTCGCCAGCGGCGCCCACCACGACGCCGGACGCGGCGCGCATGCTGAACGGCCGGATCAGCGGCTCGAGCCGGCTCACCTGGAAGTCACCGCCCTGGAACACCCCGTATACCGGGACGCCCAGCGCTCGGCCGACGGCGACGCAGACGTCGAACCGCGGCGATTCGTATTCCTGGCAGAGGATCGCGTCGCAGCCCTCGTCGCGAACCGTGCGCGCGAGGAGCCGCGGCGGCGTCGCGAGATACGACGCGACGTCCTTGAGCACCCGCGCGGCCCCCGGGATCCGCACCTCCGGGAACGTCTCCGCCGCGCTCGCGGCCAGCGGCTTCGACATGCGACGGCGCAGGACGCGATGCGGGCGCGGCGCCGGTAGAACCCGGATCGCCGCGCCCGTCGGGCGATGCGTCGCGCGCTCCACGGCGTCGACCTCGGCCGACACGCAGACGATCACCGTCTCGATCCCCGCGCGGCGGAGCGCCTCGACGTAGCCGAACAGCCAGCCGCCGGTCATCTCGTCGCGGAAGGCGGCGAACGTCATGCCGAGCTCCGCCAGGAAGTCCTCGATCAGGTCGCCCCAGGGCAGCAGCGCGACCCGCCGCACGGCACCGCTCACGCGGCGGGCTTGATCCATGCGGCGACGGTCTCCGTGCCGCGCCGACCGTCGTCGAACAGCGACGCCACCCAGACGACCGGCGCGATCGCCGCGCACGCCAGCCACCGTGCGGCGCCCGGCAGCCGCGAGAAGGCCAGGTCGTGTGACACCGCCGTCCACGGCGTGATGAACGATGCGGCACCCGCGCGCGGCAGCGACACCATGGCGTCGAGCTGCGCGAGATCGTACCCGCGTCGCACGTGGCCCCACGCCGCCATGACCTCGGCGTCGCTCGGGCACACCCCTCGCATCGCGGTGTGGTACGGGAAGCGCCAGCGCTCGTTCGGCGAGCTGACCAGCAGCGCCCCGCCCGGTCGCAGCACACGCAACGCCTCGGCCAGCGCGCGCCCGTCGTCGGGAATGTGCTCCAGCACGTCGAAGCACGTCACCGCATCGACGCTGGCGGTGGCGAGGGGCAGCGCCGTGGCATCGGCGCACACGAAGCGCGTCGTCCCGGACCGGTTCGGCGCCGCGCGCGCGAACTCGCGCGCCCGGTCCACGTTCACGACGGTCGCCCCGGGGTACAGGAGCGCGGTGAGCCCGCTCTGCCCGCCTCCCATCTCCAGGATGATCCGGAAGGCCCGGGCGGGGGCGACGCGGTGAATGGCGCGCATCTTCTCGCGGTAGAAGAAGCCGCTGGTCAGTGGATGCGGGAAGGGATTGGCGCGCAGGAAGGCGCGCCGCGTGGCCCGTCCGCCGTTGCCCGAGCGCCCCCCCTTCATGTGACCGGCGGCGTCCCGCGATGCCGGAGGAAATATCCGACGCCCGCCACCGCGCCGCTGACCGCCGCCCACCACAGCCGGCCCTCGTCGCGCCCGTCACGGGCGACGTCGCGCAGCCCGAGCGCGTAGTACACCGGAAGCTGCAGCAGGATGCGGCGCAGGTTGCCCCAGTGCCCGTGACGCGTCAGCTGGACCAGCAGCGCCGCCACGTGGCCGCGCATGTAGGCGTGCCATTGCGAGGTGAGCGCGTCGAGGTCGGCGCGATGGTAGTGAAAGACGACGGCGGCCGGCTCGTAGGCGCAGCTCCAGCCGCCGGCGAGCACGCGATACCAGAGCTCGGAATCCTCGCTGCACCCGGCCGCGCCCGCGCCGAGCCGCTCGTCGAACAGGCCGACACGCGCGAACGCCTCGCGACGGAACGCCATGCTCGCCCCCGCGCCGACATGCCACACCGGCACGCCGCGCGCGCGCAGCCGCGCGAAGTAGCGCGCATCGAAGGTGCGCCGGCGAAACTCGCGGTTGAAGTTCCAGAGGCGCTCCTCGGCGTGCCGCTGTGCCTCGCTCTCGAGCTCGCCCGGCAACACGAGGCCCGTCACCGCCATCACGCGTGCATCCCGGAACGGCGCCGCAAGCTGCCCGATCCAGTCGGGATGAACGACGACGTCGTCGTCGGTGAAGGCCACGATCGCGCCGTCGGTCGCACGCACCCCGGCGTTGCGGGCGATCGACAGCCCCGGACGCGGCTCGTGCAGATAGCGGACATCGGGCAGCGTCGCGACGTGGTCGCGCGTCGCGCCGGTCGTCGGGGCGTTGTCCACCACCAGGATCTCGCGCGGGCGTGTCCGCGAGGCGCGGAGAGACGCGAGGCATCGCGCCAGTGCGTCGGGCCGGTCACGCGTGCAGACGATCACGGAGACGTCGGCGGTGGGCGGCGCGTCATCGCGTGCCGCGCGCAGCGCGTCGAGTGGGTGCTCGCAGGCCAGGAACGGCGCCGCGTCACCCGCCGGTCCCGGCTCGGCGGGCAGGGCCGGCAGCGGCGCCGCGAAGCTCCCGGCGAAGAGCCGGTCGCCGACGGCGGGCGCCACGGCCCGGCTCGCCAGGGTCGCGATCGCCGCGGGCGACAGCGGCAGCGCGTCCGGGGTCACCTCGCATCGACCGAGCGGAAGGCCGCCGAGCCAGAAGACGAGCTGCATGCCGACCAGATCGGGTTCCCGCGGCACCGTCATCAGGGGCACGGCGAGGTCGACGTGGACGATGCGGCAGCGCCGCGTGTCGTCGCTCATGCGGTGCTCCGGCGCGCCAGCGGCGGCGCGCCCCTGATCCGCGCGACCCGCCTGCGCGACCGTCCGTACTCACCGCAGAGACCGACGACGCCGCCGGCGAGCTCGGCGAGGATCAGGTCGACGGGAGGCGCATCGCGCCCGCACACTCGACGCGCGAGCAGGCGGGCGCCGCGTCCGACCCACCAGACAAGGAGGCGGCGGAACTTTCCGCGCTGCGACGGCTCCGCCCGGTATGACTTGGCAACGAACGCCATGAAGCCGAGGCCCCAGGTCCAGAGCTGGTGCCGCAGCCGCGCGTACTCGCGGCGGTGCTGGTGCAGCACCAGGCAGTGCGGCTCCGACACGATCGGATGGCCGCCCCGCGCCAGGCGGTAGAAGATGTCGAGGTCGCCGCCGCCGGGCAGCGGCGCGCCGGTGTCGAGCGCCTCGTCGAAGCCGCCCAGCGCGCACAGGACGTCGCGGCGCACCGCCATGTTGCAGCCTGCGCCGAAGATGCCGGGACCGCAGGGATAGAGCGGATTGCCCGTGAGCGTGCGCCCGAATCGGATGCGGCGGAACGCCTGACGGAAGCCTCCCAGACGCTCGAACTCCACCTGCGCGCGGGTGGCGAGCTCGAGCGGCAGGACGGGACCCGTGACCGCGGCCGCGTCGGGATGCGCGGCCCACGCGTCGACGAAACCCTCCAGCCATCCCGGATCGACGACCACGTCGTCGTCGAAGTAGGCCAGGAAGGCGCCGGTCGCCTCTCGCATGCCGCGGTTGCGAGCGAAGTCCAGGCCGGCGATCGGCTCGCAGACGTAGCGGACGCCCGGAACCCGGGCCACGACCTCGTGCGTGCGGCCGTCGGACGGCGCGTTGTCCACCACGAGGATCTCGAGCCGGGGCATGCCGGGGGCGCCGCGCTCGCGCAACGCGACCAACGACGCCAGGCACCGCTCCAGCAGGTCGGCACGATCGTGCGTGCAGACGACGGCGGTGACAGGAGGCGCCGTGCCCGGCTCCGGCGCCTCCGCGAGCAGCTCGTGCCGGATGCGCTCCTCGAGCACCGCGACGCGCTCCGCCGGTCCGAGCAGAGCGGCCACCGCATCGGGATCGACGCGCGCGCCGGACGGCAGCGCGCGGAGGACGAACGCGACCGGGCGATCGTGCAGCCGGACCGTGAGGCCGATGCCGCTCTCGTCCGCATCGAGCGCAATCGCCGGCAGCGGTCGCGCGAGGTCCACCGTCGCCAGCCGATAGCGCAGCTCCTTCACCGCGTGCCCCCCGAGCCCGCTCCGCCCTGGCGCGCGTAGAGGCGCCGGAAGGTGCCGTCGCGCTCGAGCAGCGTCGCCAGCGGTCCCTGCTCGACCACGCGTCCATGCTCGAGGACCACCACGTGGTCGGCGTCGAGGATGGCGTCGAGACGGTGCGCCACGATCACCACCGTGCACTCCCCGCGCACCGCCTGGATGGAGCGCTGGACCAGATGCTCGGACACGCCGTCGAGTGCGTTCGTGGCCTCGTCCAGGATCAGCAGCTCGGGGCGGCGAACGAAGGCACGCGCGAGGGCGATGCGCTGGCGCTGTCCCCCCGACAGGCGTACGCCGCGGTCGCCGACGACCGTGTCGTAGCCGCGCGGGAGCTCCGTGACGAACTCGTGGGCGTGCGCCTGGCGTGCGGCAGCCTCGATCTCCGCATCGCTGGCACCGCGGCACCCGTACGCGATGTTGTCCCGGACCGTGGTGTTGAAGAGGAAGGTGTCCTGGCCGACGTAGCCGATGCGGCGACGCCACGCGGACCGGTCGGCGCCGGCCAGCGCGACCCCGTCGACCGCGATCCTCCCGGCCGCGGGATCGTAGAAGCCGCACAGCAGGTGCAGCAGCGTGGTCTTCCCCGCGCCCGACGCGCCGACCACCGCGGTCACCCGCCCGCGCGCAATCGGAAACGAGACGTCCTGCAGCGCCAGCCGGGCGTCGCCGGGATAGCCGAAGTCGACGTGCTCCAGCATCACGGCCTCCCGGAGCGCTGGCGGGCTCGCCGCCGCGATCGGCGCCGACGCTCCCGCGACGTCGATGAAGCCGCACACGTCACGTACCGCGCTCAGCAGGCCGACGAGCGCCGCGCGTGTCGTCTCCACCGAGCGGAGCTGCGGCTGGAGGCGATACACGAGGACGGCGAAGGCGACGAGCGCCGGGAGCGCCCCCCGGTCGCCCAGGGCGACGACCAGGATGCCGAGGACGAGCCCCACGTGCAGCGTCTCGGCGATCGGCCCGACGAGACCGGTCAGCAGGTCGAGACGCAGGAACGTGCTCCGTACCGCGCTGGAGGCGGCGGCGAATCGCGCGCGCTCGTGGTCCTCGGCGTCGAAGGCGCGCACCGTGCGCATGCCCGCGAGCGCCTCCCACATGCGCTCGCCGAGCCGCGCGTTCGCATCCACCGCGGCCCGCCCGGTTCGCTTCGCCCCTCCGGCCATCCGGCGAACCAGCCAGGACACCGCGGCGAGTCCCACCACGAGCGCCAGCGTCAGCCGCCACGAGATCAGGAGGAGGAGGACGACGAAGACGACGATGGTGCAGAGCTGGACCAGCATGGTGAGGGCGAGCTGGACGGCCTGGCTCGCGCGCCACGATTCGCTGGCCAGCAGCGTGAGGAGCGCTCCCGGGTCCGCGCGCTCGAATTCCGCCCAGCGCATGGTCAGCAGACGGTCGAAGACGCGCGCCCGGAGCCGCGCCCCGGTGTCGGCGAACATGCGCGACACGACCGCGTGGTTGGCGAAGACCAGGACGTTCTTCACCACCACCGTGCCCAGCATGAGCAGTGGCAGGACGACGGAACGCCGGTCCGCCGGGATCCAGCCGACGAGCGGCGCGAGCGGAGCCGGCAGGCCCCCGGCGGAAGCGCCGGGGGCGACGCCCTCCACGAGCGGGATGAAGAGCGCGATGCCGATGCCCTCGGCCGCCGACGCGAGCGCGCCCAGCAGGACCACCAGCACGATGGCGAGGGGATGCAGCGCCAGGACCGGACGCAGCAGACGCAGGGCGGCGAGCGGAGAGAGCCGGTCGTCGCGATCGCCGGGGTTCGGCGTCACGGCCGAAACGCCGCCGCGACGGCGTAGGCGTGGATCGCGATGACCACGGCGGCGAACCCCAGGTTGATCGCGAGCGCCGCGTCGATCGGCTCGCCCAGTCGCGTGATGATGCCGATCGCCATCGCGATGATCAGCGCCATCTGCGCGACGACGAGACGGGGGTGCGCCTCCACCGTGCGCCGCTTCGGCGTCGCGATGTGCGGCAGCGGCCGGCGCAGCACGGCGCGGATCGAGCGACCCCGTGGCGACGGGCCAGAGTGCGCACGCCAGGGTGTAGCCGCGCCACTTGAGCCCCACGGCGTCGGCCTGCACGTTCCAGAGCGTATTCGCGAGCGAGCGCACGATGAGCACGGCGATGACCAGCGGCAGCGCGTGCACGAGGTACTGCGCGAACGCGTCGACGGCGCCCTGGCTGCCCCAGCAGAGCACGTACACGGCGAACAGCGCGTGCGCCGCGAACAGCGGGCCGATGAGATAGAACGTGGAGCGCACCAGGTACGCGATCCGCTGCGCCCATGTCAGCCGGTGCCAGACGCGGGGATACTGCTCCAGGAGCACGCCGAACACGCCACGCGACCACTTCCGCTGCTGCATGGTGAATGCGCGCAGATCGCTCGGAACCAATCCTGCTGCGTGCACGCTCGGGACGTACACGGAGCGCCATCCGCCAGCGTGCAGTCGAAGCGAGGTGTGGAGATCCTCGGCGAGCCCCGGCTGATAGCCCCCGATGTCCTCCAGCGCGGCGCGCCGGAACGTCGTGTGGCTCCCCCACACGGGAGCCGCGCCGCAACCCGCCATGCCCATCGAGGTCGGGCCGTAGATGTCGTACGCCTGCTCGATGGTGGCGCGCGACACCAGGGAGTCGTCACGATTGTGGAACCCCACGCCGCTCTGCACGCACGCGGCCTTCGGGTCGTCGAATCCGCCGAGCACCACGTCGAGGAAATCCGGAGCCGGGATGTGATCGACGTCGAACACCGTCACGAACTCCCCGGATGTGCGGGCAAGCGCGGCGTTCACGTTCCCCGCCTTTGCGTCCCGCTGCCCGTCGCGCGTCAGGTAGCCGGTGCCAAGACGCGTCGCCAGCTCCGCGAAGCGTGGATCCTGCGCGTCGTCCAGGAGGTAGGTGCGATGCGGATAGCGCATCGCGAGCGCGGCGCGCAGGCACTCCTCCACCAGCTCGAGGCTCTCGTCGTACACCGGCACGAAGACGTCGACCGAACGGCCGGAAGGCGCCGGCGGAAGCGCGGGAATCGCGATTCCATCGTAGACGTACCAGGCGAGGAAGACCTGCACTGCCGCGTAGGACGCGGCCACGACGAACGCGACGGCCAGCGCCGGATGCTCCAGGCGCCCGTGCTGGAACCACCACCCGAAATAGGCGACCGAGGCCAGCGTCCCGAGCGCCATCCAGACGCGCAGGATCGCGCGGCGCGTGGCGGGCACGAACGGCAGGCCGCCGCGCAGCGCGGGCAGCATGCTCCGCGGGTCGCGCGCATCATGCTCGTGCGCCTCCGCTCCCTGCAGCCGGCCAAGCGAGGTGACGGGATGACTCATCGCGGTGAACCCGGGATAGCACTAGTCCGCTTCACGGATCGCTCCAAGACACCCTTATACATCCTCGATGTCGACGGCGGCTCGTCACACGGGAGCCGAGCCCGTGCCTCCGTCCGGCTCGTGCCCAGGAGGGAAGAATAGCATAAGGCACTAGCTCCGACGTCGCGATGGTCCGGATTGTGTCGCGAGGCGGAATCCCGTCTTTCAGCGCGGCAGGCGCAGGTTGGTGGTGTCGCTCTCGAAGGCCACGAACCGTCCATCCGCAGACAATGCCGGATCACGGCCGGACCCGTTCGCCTCCGTGCCCGTCGAGTCGACGCTCACCCGCTCGATCAGGTTCGCGCGCGTCGACCCCGCCGCACCTGCGACGAGCACGATCCCGATGACCCATCCAACGTGACGATACCAGCGCACTGTGTAGGAGGCTAGACCAGATGCTTGCCAGGTGGAAGATCAACGTCGGGCCATCCGGCCGTAACGTGCTGCGTTACGCACGGCCGACGTCGAAGAAACGGCTCCCGGATCAGGCCGTGAGCGCCCCGTCGATGGTCAAGCTCGCGCCGGTGACGAATCCCGATTCCGGTCCGGCGAGGTACGCCACCATGCCGGCGATCTCGTCGGGCGTGCTGTAACGCGGGAGCGCCATCAGCTTCTTCAGCATCTCGGCGAACTCGCCCTGGGCGGGGTTCAGGTCGGTGTCGACCGGGCCCGGCTGCACGTTGTTGATCGTGATGCCGCGCGGCCCCAGGTCGCGAGCGAGCCCCTTCACCAATCCTTGCAACGCGGCCTTGCTCATCGCGTAGGCGGCGCCGCCGGCAAACGGCATCCGCTCCGCGTTGCAGCTCCCGATGTTGACGATCCGGCCACCGTCGCTCATGTGCTTGATCGCCGCCTGGGTCGCGACGAAGACCGCGCGCACGTTGATCGCGAAGGTGCGATCGAAATCCTCGAGGCGGTAGCGGTCGATGGGCGCCATCGACGCGATGCCGGCGTTGTTCACGAGGATGTCGATGCCGCCGAATTCGCTCGCGGTCCGCTCGACCGCCGCGACGACGGCCTGCGGCTCGGCACTGTCGGCCTGGACGGCGATGGCACGCACGCCGAGCTCCTTCGCCGCCGCCGCAACCGTGTTGGCCTCGTCGGGCTTGCTCACGTAGGTGAGCGCCACGTGCGCACCGTCGCGCGCGAACCGTCTGACGATGGCGGCGCCGATACCCCGGCTGCCCCCGGTGACGAGGGCACGTTTGTTCTCGAGTGAGCGGCTCATGAGTCTCCTTTCAGTCGTTCGCCGAGCTTACGGATTCTTGCCGGGACCGGGGCAATTGCAAGGCCACGGCAGCCCCCGCCCGCACACCTCCCCGCGGTCGGATCTCCGAACGCGTACGAGAAGAGGAACCGCTTCCCGTCGGGTGACCAGACGCCGTGATTGGCGTTCAAGCGACAGTCGGTCGCCTGGAGGGCCTCGCCACCCGAGGCAGCCTCGATGAAGATCGCATAGTTGCCATCGACACAGGCTCGACTCGACTCGAACATGACGAATCGATCGTTCGGCGACCAGTCGGGTGCGCGGCCCTGGAGCGCGTCGAGCTGGTGGAGTCCCAGATCTTCCGTCGCCGGATCGCCCACCTCCTGGATCCAGATCTGGTTGTTGGTATCGTCGTACTGCTGTCCGGCTAGCGGCAGCTGCGCGGCGACCGCGAGCATCGCGCCGTCGTGCGACGCGGCCGACATCCCCGTCCAGATCACGTCGGCAGACGTGAGCGTGACGATCGGCCTTCCCGTGTCGATCGCGACGCGCGTGAGATGCGGTCCCGGGTCGGTTGCGCCCCGGCCCGTGAGCAGGACCGAGGCGCCGTCGGGAAACCACGACGGATACGACGGGTTTCCGACCACAGGCGGAAGCGGAACCTGCCGCAGGTCCGAGCCGTCGGCGCCGAGAACCCAGAGGGCGGACGGCCCGTTGCCGCGATGATCCACGCCCTCGAACGCGATCTGCTCGCGGGCCGATGGTGCGGTGAGGAGCCAGCTCGATCGCGTCGCGGACGTGTCCGGCAGGACGAGGAACGGCGCCGCCTTGCCACGCCCGATCCGCTTCTTCCAGAGCGTCCAGTATCCCGACGTCGAGGCGCCGCCGCAGCCGGTCGGGATCTCACAGCGGCTGAAGAGCGCCGTTCTGCCGTCGGGAGAGAAGCGCGGCCAGTAGTCGACGACGCCGGGAACGTGCGTGAGGCGATGGAACGGCCGCGCGAGCGCTGCACCGGACGACACGCGGAGCGCCGTCAGCGCGAGGAGGGTGCAGACGAAGCCGTGAGACGTGCGCATGGTCGTCCTCACATGCTGCGTGGCCACACCACCGGTGAATCCGTCAGGGGAGGCAGCGGGCGCCGCGGCCGATCTCGCGCAGCGCGGGCGCGCCGTCGAGGCGCCACCCGTCCCCGGTGCGACGCATCCTGACCGGCCCGCACAGTCGCGCCGGCTCGCGGCGGCCGTCGACGCGGAGGACGTCGATGAGCACGGTCGCCCGATCGCCGGTGCTGGCGAGGAGCACGAGGCTCGTGATGTCGTGCCGCGGACGCGCATCGCGGAAGTAGTCCCGCGCCGCGGCGACCGCACAGGTGGCGGGAGCCGTCCGCCAGCTGAGGCATCCCGTGGCCGGCGCGCCGGCGGCGCCTTCCTCCAGCACCAGCACGCCGCGACGGTTGTCGATGCTCCACGTCCCCAGGCGCGTCAGCACGTTCTGCCCGAGCAGGAGCGGCGAGCCCGACTCGCCGATCGAAGCCGCCGCGTCCGGGAACTCGTAGTTGCCGATGCGCAGGCTCGGGATGACGAACCGACGGCTGCTGACCACCCGGCCATCGGCCAGACGGTAGGAGACGCCGGGAAGAAATCGTGGTGCCGGCCCACCGCGGGGGTACAGGGTCAGGAACACGTCCGCCGACACCTGGACGTCTGATGCGCCGCTGTCGAGGATGAAGGGGCGTTCGAGCCAGCCGTTGATGATCACGGGGACCTCGTAGACCCCACCCTCGCGCACGAGCGGAATCTCACGGCTCGCGTCGGCCGACGCGGCCAGCACGATCGCCACGACGGCGCAGAAACCTGCCATCCCGAAGAGCCGTCGCGGCGAAGGACCGTGCGTCGCAGGGCGCATGATCCCAGAAAGACGCCCTGCCGCCTCGGGCGTCAATTCCCCACCCCGAACGAGGTTCCTGCGGACCCGTCGTCGCCGGAGCGCTGCTTCAGGCCACGCCGAAGAAGTCCCTCTCCTCCTGGATGATGGGCGCGAACGACGGCCGCTCGTGGTGCGTCGCCACGAACTTGGCGAGCTTGGGCCAGCGCGCAGCGTCGACCTGCTCGCCGGCGTGGCGCAGGTTGACGAACATGCTCGCAACGGTGACGTCGCCGATCGTCAAGCGGTCGCCCACCAGGTACGGGCCGCCGCGCAGCTGCGCTTCCAGGTAGTCGAGCCGCGGGGGCAAGTCCTCGTCGATCGCCTTCTGGATCGCTTCCTCGTCGGGCTCCTTGCCCATGAAGCGCTTCCCGACGACCCGCGGAAAGAAGATGCGCGGTCCGATGATCTCGACCAGCGCGGTATCGGCGTATTCCTCGAACCAGAGCGACCGCGCGAAGTCGTACGGGTCCTTCGGGTAGAACGCCGGCTCCGGGTGCAAGCGCTCGAGGTACTGGCAGATGACCGAGGAATCCGAGAATGCGCGGTCGCCGTCGCGCCACGCAGGTATCTTCCCGAGGGGGCTGATCTTTCTGTACTCGGGGTCGGGATTGCCCGGCATGACCGGATCGTGGTCGTAGGCCACGCCCTTCTCCGCCAGGACGACGCGGACCTTGCGCACGAATGGAGAGCCGTTGATGCCATAGAGTGTGGGCATGCAGTGGCCTTGCGCGCGCTGCGCTACCGAGTCAACCCGCAGCACCCCCATGCACGACCGCTCGCTGCACGATCGACGCTGGTCTCCACGGGGCGGCGTGCGGAAGCCGAGGCGACCGGCACGGTCGCCGGTAGTCTCCAGCCGTAGCCGCCGTCCGAGCCGGCCCCGGGGTACGCACCTTGCCCCACGCTTCGCTAGCATCGGAGCGCCGGCCGATCAGTCGGACCGTGCCTTGAACTTCGTCTCGGTGTTGCGGAGTGCGCCCGAGAAGGTCGCGGCCCAGCATTGCCCGCCTCGCTGGAGCTGCACGATCAGTGGCAGCGCCAGCGGAGTGGGAAGAGCGCCGACGGGGAGATTCCCCCCCTTCCCCTTGACCGAGACCACCGCCTTCCCGTCCGATCCCGCTTTGAGGCTCGCCTTCCTGATCCCGGCAGCCGTGCCGGACCGGTCGATGTACCTGAAGCCGGTGCCGCTACCCTTCCAGCACGCCTTGGCTCCGCACGTGCCCCCCGCCGGGATGGTCGCCCGGAAGAGCACGGATGCCGCCGAACCGGAGTCGTCGTACACGCACAGGGAATAGTCGTCGGTCGCGATCGGATTCCCGAAGTCGGCGAGCGTCGTGCCCTGCCCCTTCGTCCACTTCCACGTCAGCAGCCCGTGCGTGGTCTGCGTCCCGATACCGATCTGGAGCTGCGATGCCCGGGTGACCGTCGGTGTCTTGCAGTCCGTCCTCGGCAAGGCCGCGCACCCCGAACAGGTCACCGTCGCACACGACGTGCTACAGCACGCCCCCGGCCTTCCGTTCCCCGCCCCGTCGTCGCACTCCTCGCCGTTCTCGACGAGGCCATTGCCGCATCCGGCGCTGACGCCGAGCGCGAACGGTGAAAGACCGGTCGTCAGCGCGCAGACTTCCCGGTCGCCGGTGTCGACGGGAAGCACCGTTTCGTCCACGAACGCGCCGGTGGCGCTGGAGCGGTGCAGCAGGCGAAGCGCGGTCGCGGGCACCGTCGCGCCGTCGACGATCCCGTCGTCGTCCGCGTCGGCGTAGTGAAAGCACACGGTGACGGGAGGACTCACCGCTGCGGTCGTGGATACGTCGAAGAAGATCGCCGGGAAGCCGGGCGCGTCGAGGACGATGTTCGACGGTGGCGCGGCGGCGACGTTCGCGAGGCCGACTGCGGTCGTCGCGCCCGCGGCGCTGACGTCGGCGAACGTGACGTCGAGCAGGAGCGGGATCACGGCGCCCGACGGCGCGGCGAACGTGCCCGAGGTGGAGGTGGTCACCGCACATCCCGCACCCGAGCATCCCGCAGCGCTCATCGGCGTCGCGCTCGGCCTGTATGCGTTGATCGTGAACGTCCCGCTGAAATCCAGGTTGGCATCGGTGTCCCTCGACTGACCGTCGAAGGTGTAGGTGAGCCCGGGCGGAAGGCCGGCCACGGCCGTTCCACCGAGATTGCCGAGCGTGAGGACGAAGAAGCCCGGCGCTCCCGACGGGCAGCCGCTGGCGTCGCAGATGAAGGCACCGGCCGCATCGTAGTGCAGCACGGCCGGGTCGCTGGCCTCCGCATGGTTCTGGCCGGTTCCCGCGGTGCCGGACGTCAGGACGTAGCTCCCGACGAACCCCGCCGAGCCCACGGCGGTCCCGAGGTCGATCGGCGTCCCGAAGACGTCGAACGTCGCGTCGTCGAACCTCTCGCTGCCCGTGTACGTCGAGTCGGGTCCGATCGTGAACGTGAGCGACCCGGTCGCCACCGGATCGGCGAGGACGACGCCGTGTCCGACCGTCGCCAGCAGGGCCGTCCCCATGAACAGTCGAGTCCCTCGCTTCGCGATCCACCGGAACCCTCGAGTCACCCGATTCACTCGCATGCTCAGCTCCTCGCTGGCGCCGAGCATACACCACTTCCGCTCTATGAACACTGCTTCATAGTGGCCCGAACTGACTGTGCATCTAGCCGCGTCGGACCCTCGGCACGCGGCGGGCGGGCACCCGAGACGGCGTCCGTGACCTCGCCGCCGCGGATCGCCTCAGTTGCACCCGCACGACCCGCCGGTCGGCTCGCAATGCTGCGAGGCCGGGCACGTTCCCCCGCAGGCCGGCGCCGTCGCGAGTAGGCACGTGAAGTCGGGGCTCACACAGATGCAGCTGCCGAGGGCCGGGGACGCACTGCAGATCTGACCCGGCTGGGGACACGTCCCCCCGCATGCGGGGACCTGCGAGATCGCGCAGGTGTCGGCGGTCGAGATGCACATGCAGTCGAACCCGCCGCTTCGCTGGCTGCAGGTCTCCCCGGAGGACACGTCCCGCCGCACGCCGGAGCCTGGGAGATGTCGCAGGTCTCGTTCGGGAGGGAACACGAGCCGGCCAGCCGGTCTTCTTCGCGGCGGCCTCGATCTTCGCCGCGGTACACCGTGCCGCCGGATCCGTCGCGGCGCCAGCCTCGAGCTCATGCGAATCCCCCCTTCGTGAGTCGGAAGCCCAGCCGGCAGCTCATGACACCGTTCGAACCCCGCGTGGAAGTGTTTTTCTCGTCACGACGCTCTGGATGCGAAGCATATAGTCGATCGAGCGCCGGGCTCAGTCGATCTCGACGAACGCCCGCAGCCGCTCGATCGCGTCGTCCCACTGCCGGGAGATGCGATCGAGATAGTCCCGGGCCTCCTGCAGGCCGCGCGGCTCCAGCTCCCACACGCGCTGGCGCTGGCGGCCCGGACGGGTGCTTCGCACGAGGCCCGCGGCGGCCAGCGCGCTCAGGTGCTTCGTGACCGCCTGGCGGGTGACGGGCGCGCTCGCGGCGAGCGCCACGATGGACATCGGTCCCTCGGTGCAGAGCCGAGCGACCAGCCGCAGACGCGTCTCGTCGCCGAGCGCGGCGAACAGCGGCGCCGCGCGCACCAGTCCGGCCCGGACTGCGCTAGGCCGGGGAGACATGCCGCTGGATGTTCACGAGCTGCTCCGACCACCCGCCCTCGTTCATGCGGAACGCCTCGGCGCGGCGTGCGCTGGGGATCCGATCGAAGCCGGACTCGACGATGGTCAGGCGTGTGCCGCCCGCGTCGTCCTCCAGCCGGAACTCGACGAGTGTCGTCGGCTCCGTCGAGTAGTCGACCTCGGGATCCACGGCATACGGGTGCCAGCGGTAGGAGAACAGCCGCTCGGCGTCCATGCGCTCGACCGACATCTCCACCACCTTGCCCTCGTAGCCAGGATACGTGGTCCTGCCCCGCACGGTTGCGCCCGCGACGAAGGGACCCTCGAGCGCGACCCGGAACCAGGTGCCGAATTCCCCGGCGTCGGTGAGCGCGCGCCAGACGCGCGACCTGGGGGCGCGGAGCACGACCGTCTTCTCGATACGATCCGTCGACATCAGCAGGCAACCTCCTGGTTGCCTTATTGCCCAGCGCGCCAGAGGAGGCAACCCCCGGGTTGCGTCGAATCGATCGCTGCTCGGACACTCCTGCAGCTCGAGGACGGTGTCGCGGAGACAGGCGGCATACGCGCCCCGTATCACGATCGAACCCCACGAAGAAAAAGCGATCGCGAAAAAAATCCGGCTCGAGCCGCGGGGCTCGAGCCGGATCGTCACCTGCTGCTCGTGTCGGAGCGCTCAGCCGTCGTGACCGCTGCGGCCGGGACCTCCGCCACTTCCCCCACCGTCGTTTCCTCCGTGATGCCCGCCATCGTCTCCACTCGCGCCGTAGTACGGCACCGGGCCGGCCACCGCAGCGCACGAATCGGGCACGCAGGTCCCGCTGGCGGCCGGCGTACCGCCCTCCGCCGCGCAGGCATCGGCCGTGCGATCCTCGCACTCGGCACCGGAGTCGTCGGGCACGCAGCAAGCGATGTCCCCGACGGGCGGCGGCGTCGCGTTGCACGGATCCGGATTGCACGACGTCGCGTCGCTCACCGTACCGCCGGCTGCCGTGCAGGCGGCGGCCGTTCGATCCTCGCATTCAGCCGGTCCGTCGCCGCCGTGATCGGGCACGCAGCAGACGACGTTCCCCTGGGCCGGCGGCGCCGGTGCACAGGGATTCGATGCACACGAGGTCGCCTGGACCACCGTGCCGCCCTGCGCCATGCACTCCGCCTGCGTCCGGTCCTCGCATTCCGGACCCTGGTCGTCGGGAATGCAGCACACGATGTCGCCGCCGACGGGCGGCGCGCCGACGCATGGATTCGGGAGACACGAGGTCGCGCTCGACACCGAGCCGCCTCGCGCGGCGCACTCGTCGGCGGTGCGGTCCTCGCATTCGGGCCCCTCGTCGTCGGGAACGCAGCAGACGACGTTCCCGGGCGCACCCGGCGGGGTGACCGGGAAGTCGGCGACGAGGACGTCGTTGCCATCCGCGTCACGCACCACGATGGACTTGCCTCGCGGATCGAATCCGAGGGAGAGGTCGTTGCCGCGCGGCCGTGACCGGAAGCGAATCTTCCCCCCGCCTCCACCGTTGGTCACCAGGTCGCCGACGTGCACGCCGTCGACGATCACCTCGAACGTCGCCTTGGGGGCGAGCTTGCGGACCTGGATCTCGAACTGCCCGACGCTGGCCTGCTTGAGCGCGAGCGAGGCCTTGCCGCTGGCGTTCGCATCCGCGCCCGTCGTGACGAGCACCAGCTTGACCTTCTTCCCGCTGGCCGAGGCCGGCGTGTACGCGGCCGTGACCAGGATCGATGCCAGCAATACCATGAGGATCTTCTTCATCGTGACCTCCTTCGATCTGCCCAATCAGCAACCGGCGTGCCACCGTCGCGGCCCCTGTTCACGTGGGCACATTCTGTCGGGTGGGTGAGAAGTCGCCGCAGGCGGTGCGCGATCTCCCGCATGGGCTCGCCCGACGGCTTGCCGCCGGGGCGGCGGCTCCATAGACGTGGAGCGGGATGGCGACCGTGGTGATCATCGAGGACGAAGCCGTCCTCGCCCGCAATCTCGGCAAGGCGTTCACGCGCCGCGGCTTCGTCGTGCGGGAGGCCGGCACGATCGCCGAGGGATTGCGCGCCGTCGAGGAGGCGCGCCCCGAGGTCGTCCTGCTGGACCTGCGGCTTCCCGACGGCAGCGGGATCGAGGCGTTGCCGAAGATCCTCGCCGCCGATCCGGAGGTCGCGGTCATCATGATGACCGCCTACGGCTCGGTCGCGGACGCCGTGCAGGCGATGCAGCAGGGCGCGCGCGATTTCGTGCTCAAGCCCTTCGACCTCGACGAGATCCGGCTGCGCGTCGAGCGCGCGGTCGGCGCCGCACGTGCGCAGCGCGAGATCGCCTACTACCGGGAGCGCGAGACCGGCGCGGGCGCGATCGTGGGCGATTCGCCGCCCATGGCCCGCCTGCGCGACCTGGTCGCACGTCTCGCGCGCGCGACGGCGGCTCGCGGCGCCGCGCCGACCGTCCTCCTGCTCGGCGAGACCGGCGCGGGCAAGGGACACGTGGCGCGCGCGATCCACGCCGCCGGCGGCCGGCGCGACGGGCCCTTCATCGAGGTCAACTGCACCGCGCTGCCGGAGAATCTGGTGGAAGCCGAGCTGTTCGGCCATGAGCGCGGCGCCTTCACCGACGCGAAGACTTCGCGAGCCGGACTCTTCGAGACCGCCGACGGCGGCACCATCTTCCTCGACGAGATCGGCCACGTCGCGACGTCACTCCAGGCCAAGTTCCTGAAGGTCGTCGACGAGAAGACGGTCCGGCGGATCGGCGCGACGGCGGCGCGCGCGATCGACGTGCAGATCGTGGCGGCGACCAGCCGTGACATCGAGGCCGCGGTGCATCTCGGCGACTTCCGCGACGACCTCTACCAGCGGCTGTCGGTGGCGGTGATCCGCATCCCGGCACTGCGCGAGCGCGGAGAGGATGCGGTGGTGCTGGCGCGCGGCTTCCTCGAGCAGGCGAGCCGGCGGTACGCGGCGGCGCGCCGGCCGCTGTCTCCCGAAGCCGAGCAGGCGATCCGGCAGCACACGTGGCCGGGCAACGTGCGCGAGCTCCAGAATGTCATGGAACGCGTGGTCCTGTTCACCGACTCCGATCCCGTGACGGCAGACGACCTCGGTCTGACGAGCGCCGCGACGTCGGGCGCCGTGGACATCGCACCCGGCGGATCGGTGCGCATCGACTTCCCCGAGAGCGGGCTCTCGCTCGAGGCCGTCGAGCGCGCGCTGCTCGTCGCGGCCCTCGAGCGCGCCGGCGGCAATCAGACCAGGGCGGCGCGCCTGCTGGCCGTCTCGCGCGACACGTTGCGGTACCGCATAGAGAAGTACGGGCTCGGCGAGTGAGTCGCCGCGAGGCGACCGGCTTTTGCCCCACCTGGGTGAAATCCCCGCGTGCTCCGACCCAGGTTCCGGTATAGTCCTGTACAGGACGTGACGACCGCTCCCGGCACGACCCTTGCGAACGGGCAGGTTCGTCGGACTACCGACATGCGCTCGCTCGCTGCACTGCTCGGACTCCTGCTGCTCGCGGCTCCCGCATCCGTGCGGGCCGGCGGCAGCTCGCCGCTGCTCACGATCGCCACCGTGGATGCGTTCGCCAGCTCGAGCGGCGTGCTCTCGGTCGCCGTGCAGGGCTCCTTCAACTTCGAGGACGTCGTGCAGGGTGTCTTCCCTGCCGGCGTCGTCGTGTTCCAGGGCACGTCGTTCGCCCGCTTCGACCAGGCGGGCAGCGTGGTCGCGGGGTCGGCGCCGCTGCTCGCGGACGGTCTCGACGCCGCCGAGGTGCCGGGGCTGCTGCCTCTCGGGTCGCCCGCCGCACCACCCGCCGCGCTGACACAGCTACGCGCCGACCGGGTGACGGTCGTGCTCCCGCCGGGGTTCGCGGCGGGCGCGGCATCGGTCGTCCTCTACGCCGTCTATCAGGACCAGGGGTTCGCCAGTAACACCGTCCCGGTGACCCTGCCATGACGCGCGCCCGGCGCTTCCTGCTCACCGTGCTCCTGGTCGTCTCGTCACGCGCCGCACACGCGCAGCTCCCCGTCTTCGCCGGCGATCCCGTCAATCCGTCGACCGGCGCGCCGTACATCATCCTGCCCGGGGTGCCGCTCGTCGACCCCGGGCCCGACGGACGGTTCGGCAACCGTGACGATCTGATCGACCCGAGCATCGTCGGGGACGTCGACCTGGTCGTTCGCACCGGCGGCGGCTATGCGGGCGGCGCCATTCCCGCGCCGCACGCCGGCGTCGCGGCGGCGCCCGGGGTGACGGTGGGCGGCACGGCGACGGCGAGCGGCAACACGATCACCGTCCAGGGCATCCTCTCCGACGGCAAGGGGCCGTCCGTCACCGGCAATCCGCTGACCGGTCCCGAGCTGGACGGCCGCCCGCTGCTCGCGATCGCCTACGCCGATCTCGATGGGGACGGCTTCATCGGCCCGACCGCGGCCGACGGGGACGCGGACGACGAGATCGAGCGCCAGGAGATTCTCGTCCCCGCGGGACGTGCCGCCGCCTCGATCACCGGCGGCGTCGCCACCGGCACGCTTGCGCTGACCGCCGGCGCGCCGGCGAGCGCGGGCGGACTCGGCGTCGTCGTCACCGCCGGCGCCGCAACCGGGACCACGCCGTTCCTGTACTTCGATGGCCCGTGGATCGCCACGCTGCTTCCCTACATGCCGCCGCTGGATCCCAAGCGCATCATCGGCGGCAACGGGAGAGGCGGTCCGGATCCGTCGCACCTGCTCGCGGACTTCGAGCTCGAGTTCGAGAAGACGTTCCTGCCCGCGCCGGATGATCCGATCCTCGGTACGCCGTACGCCATCCCACTCGACGGAACGAGCCAGACGGTGGACCTGGCCCGGGCCGAGAGCGGTGCGGTGAGCGGCGTGGCCTTCGGACGGCCGGTCGATCCGGCCACGTTCGTCGCCGATCCCGCGCGCAGGCTCCTGCCTGCGGTGGGCCCGTCCGGTGCGCGGACGCTGCTCGAGGGGATCGGCTCCATCGCGCTCGCCAGCGACGGGCCCGGCGGCGCCGTCTCGGTCGACTGCTTTCTCGCCGATCGGCTCGGCAACGCCACCGATCCGCCGCCCGGCGGCTACGCGGTGACCCTCGAAGCGGGCCCGCGGCTGCGCATCGTCTCGCCCGACACCGACGGTGATCCGCACACGGAGCCGCTGGTGTTCGCGAGCGCGGCAGCGATCGCGCTCGTCATCGACGACGCGGGCGTTCCCGCCTCCGCGGCGGTCGCCGATCATCTGGTGGCCGTGCGCGGCGGCGCTCCCGTCTCGGAGCTGCGCGCCGACCTGGCGGCCGGCCCCGGAGGCGGAGGGCGGCGGGACGGGCGGCGGCGGTGGGGGCGGAGGCGGAGGCGGCGGGGCCGGTGGCGGTGGCGGTGGTGGTGGTGGCGTCGCGGCGGCGCCGCTCGGTCGCGGAACCGTCACGCTGCGCTTCGAGACCACCCGCAAGCCCGCTCGCCTGAACGTGACCGCGCGCTTCGATGCGGCAGGCGCCGCCGTCGATCCGGCCGCGCAGGGGATGACGATCTCGCTCACGGCGGGAAGCACCACGATCTATGCACGGACGCTGGCGCCGCGCGCCATGACCGCGAACCGCTCGCGCACGATGTTCGCCTTCCACGATCCCGTCACCACGGACGTGGGGCGCATCCGCAAGCTGTCCGTCCACCGGCGCAAGCGCACCACGACGTGGATCACCCAGCTGCGCGTCGCGAACCTCGATCCCGGCATCACGCCGTCCGCGACGAGCGCGACGGCCACGCTCACCGTCGGGAGCAGCGCGTTCGCGGGCGACCTCGCCTGTACGCCGAACCGGAAGGCGACCGTCACGACGTGCGTGCGCTGAGCCGGGTCGCCGCCGGCAGCCGCACGCGAAACGTCGCACCCGCGCCGGGCGCGCTCTCGACGGTGATCGTACCGCCCTGGCGCTCGACGAGTCGCTTCGCCATGGCGAGCCCGACACCGGTCCCCGACTGCTTCGTGGTGTAGAACAGGTCGAAGACGCGGCGCCGCACCTCCGCCTCCATGCCGGGACCCGTGTCGGAGATCGATACGACGGCATGCGGGCCGGCGCCGTCGTGTGGCTCGAGCGTGGCGCCCAGGTGGATCGCTCCCGCGCCGCGCATCGCCTCGACCGCATTGACCGCGATGGTCTCCACCACCTCGCCCAGCGCCTTCGGATCGAACGCGACGGCGGGCAGCTGCGCATCGACCTCGACTTCCACGCGAACACCGGGGGCCACCCGTGTGCGAAAGCCGTCGGCGAACCGTCGCAGGAAGCCGCCGAGGTCGCCGGGGGTCAGATCGAGCGTGAGCGGGCGTGTGAAATCGAGGATGGTGCGGACACGCGTCTCGAGCCGGTCGGCCTCGCCGATGATGTCGTCCAGGCTCTCGCGCAGCTCACCGTCGTGCTCGCCCAGGTCGTCGCGCGCCACCTCGGCCGATGCGCGGATGCCCGCGAGGGGATTGCGAATGCCGTGCGCGACCGCGGCGGCCAGCTCGCCAACCGCCGCCAGACGCTCGGCTTCCGCCAGCTCGGCCTGCGTGCGGCGAATCACCTCCGCGGCCCGCGCGTTGACCAGCGCGAGCGCGCTCTGGCTGGCGAGCGTCTGCACGAGATCGAGATCCTCCTCCGTGTAGGACGCCGCCGAGAGCTTGTCGCCGACGAGCAGCAACCCGATCGCGCGCTCCTCGAAACGCAGCGGAAAGGCGAGCGCCGCCCCGAGACGCACGAACCCGTCGTACGGCGCGATCGGTCGCTCCCCGGCACTCCACCGCGTCCACCGCGCGCGCAACGCGGTCAGCTCGCCGGTGCCGAGCACGCGGGCCGCGTCGTCGGCGCGCGCCGGCGGCCGGCCGTAGATCCGCGGCGGCTCGGACGCCTCGCCGAGGACGGCCAGCACCGCCCACTCCGCCGCCATCTCGTCGGTCAGGGTGCCCAGCACCGCCGCCGCGATGCGGTCGGTGTCGAGCACGGCGGCCAGTGCGCGGCTCGTCGCCTCGACGGCGGCGCGGTAGCTGTAACCCTGGCGGTGGAAGAGCCGGTCCACGATCGCCTGCACCCGCGCGCGCACCGGGTTCGCGACCAGCAGCATCGCGAGGACGTAGAGCGGGACCAGCAACGCGGGCGCGCGCGTCCCGGCTCCGAGCCACGCCTGACCCGCGAGCGCGACCGCCGCGTAGGATGCGAACACGACCACCGTGAGGACCGCCCACGCGACGCCCAGGCGGAGATAGCGGTCGACGCGGAACAGGTCGTGCCGGCCGACCGCGTAGGCGATCGAGAGCGGGAACAGCAGGAAGAACGGCGTGAGGACGTTCATCGGTGCGGCGATGCCGAGGAGGATGATCGCGAAGAGGCCGAGCGCGGGCACGAACACGGCCGCCGCCATGCCCGCGAGCACGATCTTCAGCTGCTGGCGCGCGAGGGCGCTGCGCGCGGTGACGAGCCCGTGCACCAGCGCCGCCATCGACACCACCCCGGCCAGCGCCGCGGTCACGTAGACCCAGTCGTTCACCAGGAGATGGCGCTCCGGGTCGCGGGTGAGAAACCAGTTCTGCAGGATCGCGAACGGCGCGCAGGCAGCGTACGCGGCCCACTTGAGCCACCGATGCCGGCGGACGACGGCCTTCTCCTCGGGGAAGGAGAGGGCGAAGTGCAGGAGGACGGCGGGCACGAGCGACTCCACCACGAAGTAGAGCCGCTGGAGCCACGCCGCGGAGAACAGGTCGAGCGCGAGGATCTGCAGGAGCCCGGCGACCGTGCCCAGCGCCACGCCGGCGCGCGCGCCGGGATCGCGCGGACGGAAGAGGAAGATCACCACAGCCGTGACGAGCAACGCCATCCCCTCGAGCAGGTACGGCAGGTAGACCGGCGCCACGTCCCGCCAGCGCAGCACCGACGACGGGACGCGCGCTGCGCCGTCGCGCCCGTCGCGCCGGAAGGTGTAGGCCAGCCACGACCCGGCCGGCCGCGCGCGCACGCGCTCCCGGAGCTGCGTCGCGTCGTGCACCGGGTCGCCGTCGACCGCCGTCACGACCGTGCGCTGCGGCACCGCGGCGGCTTCGGGTGACGGCCCGATCGCCCCGATTGCCGGCACGATCAGGTTCTGCCAGACGACGAATCCGGGCGACGCCACGCCGACCTGCGTGCGAACCGACGCGATCGCCGCGACCACCGCCAGGACGAACGTCGCGCACAGGCCCAGGAAAAACGCCTTCTCGGTGGAGGTCTCGAAACGCTCGAGCACGACCGGCCCCACCCGTCCTTATCCAATGCCCCGCCGACCGACAATGCGTGCACTCGCCCTGGCCGCCCTGGCCGGGCTGCTCTACTGGGCCGCGCAGCCACCGCTCGCCGCCGGCATGCTCGCCTTCGTCGCGCTCGTGCCGTTGCTCCTCGCCGTCCGCGACGCGACGCCGGTACGGGGCGCGGCGCTCGGATGGCTCGCCGGGACGATCGCCTGCAACGGCCTCACCAGCGCGTCGATCCGGGCGGCCCTGCTCCGTGCCGGCCATCCGGGATGGCTCGCCGCGGCCGAGGCGCTGGTCGTGCCGCAGCTGTGCGGGGCGCTCTACTTCGCCGCGTTCGGCGCCTTCGTCGCGCTGCTCCAGCGCCGCCGGCCGGGGACGCCGTGGCGCGTCGTGCTCGTGCCGGCCGCGTGGGTCGCGGGCGAGCTCGCCCGCTCGCGCATCGGCGACGGGATGCCGTGGGTGCTCCTGGCGCACGCCGTCGTCGGGCTGCCGGACCTCCTGCAGGTGGCCGACCTCGCGGGCGCGTACGGCGTCTCCTTCGTCGTCGCGCTGGTGAACGTGCTGGTCGCGCTGCTGATCGAGCGGCCGCTCCCGGGCTGGCACCGCCTCCGCCTGCCGGTCGCCGTGGCGGGCAGCATCCTCGTCGCCGTCGTCGTCTACGGGCGGGTGCAGCTCGCGCGCTGGCGCGATCCCGGCGGCACGCCGATTCGCGTCGCGCTCGTGCAGGGCGACATCCCCGACGCCTGGCGCTCGTCGCTGGGATCGCTGCCGGCGGTGCTGGCCCGCTATCAGGATCTCGTCGCCCAGGCGGCGCGCGACCGGCCTGCACTCGTCGTCCTGCCAGAGAACGCGGCCGGCGTCTCACCGGTGACGAACCCGCAGATGCTCGCGCGCCTCGCGGCGCCGCTCGCCGGATCCGACGCGCGCCTGGTGCTCGGCGCGCCACGCACCGTGCCGTTCGGCGCCGGCGTCGCGACCGTCCGGAACTCGGCGTTTCTCGTCGATTCCACCGGCGCGGTCCTCGGCGCCTACGACAAGCTCCACCTGGTTCCGTTCGGCGAGACGTCGACCTGGCTCCTGCCACGCGCGCTGCAGAGAACGCTCGGCGTCCCTGCCGATTACTCGGCTGGCGACACGGCGACCCTGTTCGACGTCGGAGGCCTGCGCGCCGGCGTGCTCATCTGCTGGGAAGGCATCTACGCCGCCGCCGCGCGGGCGCTCGCGGACGCGGGCGCCGAGCTGCTGGTGAACCTCTCCAACGACGACTGGTTCGACGGCCACGCGGCCGTCGCGCAGCACTTCCGCGCCACGCTGCTGCGTGCGGTGGAGACCCGCCGATTCCTGCTGCGCGCGACCAACTCGGGCGTGACCGCGATCGTCGACCCGCGCGGCATCGTCGTCGCCTCGCCACCCCCGCAGACGGCAACCGTCGTGGCGGGACGCGTGACCGGCGTGTCCGGGCGCACGCCCTACGTGCGTGCCGGCGACGTCTTCGCCTGGGCGTGCGTCCTGGTCGCGCTCGGCGCGCTGATCCTTCCGTGACCGGGGTCTAGCCGATCATGGTGGCGAGACGGAGGGCGCGGCCGTCCGCGCTGCGCCCGGTGCGGAGGTCGAACCGGTAGCCGTGCCAGGGGCACCTGATGCAGCCGTCCTCGACGGGCGCATCGTCGAGCGGACCGCCGCGATGCGGGCAGACCGTCGCATGTCGCACCCGGGTGCCGTTCACCTCGACCTCGCGCATCGCGGTCGCGAGACGTCCGTCGAGCACGGTCTGGCGGCGCACCATCATCGCCTCGTCCTGATCCCAGAGCAGCGCGTAGAGCCGGAGATAGAACGCGCCGAGGCGGGCGGCTCGCTCCGGCGTCACGTCGGGCACCAGGAACTCGACGGCGATGCGCGTCGTCTGCGGCGCGACGCGCTCGAGCCGGGTGACGATGTCGGTCCCCTCGCCGCGGCCGCGGACGGTGCGGCTATGGTATGCCAGGTCGCCAGGCTCGAAGGTCACGTCGATGTCGAGCGAGTCGCCGGCGGCGGCGCCGCGCATCGCGCTCTCGACGCGGAAGCCGTCGCGCCGACGCTCGAGCAGGCGCACGTGCGCGAACGTCTCGGGGTGCAGCCACGGGAGATGCTCCCAGTCGAGCACGTTCTCGCGTACCCGATCGAGCGAGGCCCCGATGGTTCGATCATACGTCGCGACACGGGTGAGCTGCATGACGCGATCGCGTAGCAGAATCCGCGGACGGGCGCCTCCCGGCCGCTACCCTGTCGCGCTGACCGTCATCGGGAGTCCGCCGCGCGGTCGCAGCGTGAGACGCGACTCCGCTTCCACCCGGGTGCCAGGGACGAGGCGCAAGCGGTAGCGCTGCACGGTCATCGCGAGGACGAGCTGTGCTTCCATGAGCGCGAACTCGTTTCCGATGCAGAGCCGCGGACCCCCGCTGAAGGGCAGGTATGCGAACCGCGGCCGGCTGCGGATCCGCTCCGGGGTGAACCGCTCCGGGTCGAAGCGCTCCGGATCGTGCCAGTAGGACGGATGCCGGTGGGTGACGTAGGGCGAGATCGTCACGACCGAGCGCTTCGGGATCGTGAAGCCGCCCACGCGGTCTTCATCGATCGCCTGCCGCGTGAATCCCCACACCGGCGGGTAGAGTCGCATCGCCTCCTCGACGACCATGCGCGCGTAGCCCAGCCGCGGCAGGTCGTCCACGGTCGGCGTGCGCGTGCCGAGCGCGGCCGCGACCTCGGCGCGCAGGCGCTCCGCCACCGCGGGATGGCGGTCGAGGAGGTACCAGGTCCACGTGAGCGCGACGGCGGTGGTCTCGTGTCCCGCGAGCAGGAAGGTCATCACCTCGTCGCGGAGCTGGCGGTCGGTCATCCCCGCGCCGGTCTCCTCGTCACGCGCGAGGAGCAGCATGGCGAGGAGGTCTCGCGGCTGCGTTGCCGTGCGGCGGCGCGTCTCGATGATGTCGTAGACCACCCGGTCGAGCACGGCGATCGCCCGGCGGAGCCGCCGGTTGGTCGCGCTCGGCCACCAGATCGGTGACGGCAGGAAGCGGATGGCGCGCTCGTTGAGGATCGCCAGCGCAGCCGTGAGGGCCTGCCCCACGTCGTCCGCATGCGCGTCGAGCACCCGGCTGAACAGCGCTCGCCCGACGATGCCGAGCGTCAGGCCGCTCATCTCGGCGGAGACGTCGAACGGCGTCCCGGTGCGCGCGCGAGCAGCCCACCGGTCGAGCATCGCCGCCGTCGTCTCGGTCATCGTCGTGGCGAAGCCGGCGAGGTGGTCGCGGTGAAATGCCGGCTGGCTCAGCCGGCGCTGCCGGCGCCAGAAGTCGCCCTCGCTCGTGAACAGGCCATCGCCGATCACCACCTTCAGCCTCGCGATGACGATCCCCTTCACGTAGTTGCGCGCGTTGTCCTGCAGCACGTGCTTGATGTGATCGGGATGCGCGAGGAAGAGAGAGCGGAACGGTACGGCGCGCGTGCAGACGACGTCGCCGAAGGTCCGGAACGACGCCAGGAGGTAGTCGATCGGATCGGGCAGGAACACCGCCTCCCACGCCCATGGCGACCGGTACCAGGGGCCGGGGGCGTACCCGTTCGCGGGAGGGTTCACGCGGCTCCAGTATCGCGTGACGGGACTGACGGACGCTTCCGTGGCGGGTGCGGTCGTCGGACCGATCATGAAGAGCCCTCCCCACCGCGATCGAAGCAGACATCGTGCCGGAGGTCACCGTCGCCGGAGAGCCGACGACACCGCCCGCCAGCAACCTCGAGCGCCTACCATCCCGGGATCGGGTGCATACCGCCTGATGCAGCGCCACGCAGCTCAACAGTGGCACCCGGCCGTCAGCCGGGACGCAGCCGTTCCGCCCGCCAGGGACCGAATCCCCAGGTGGAGAACGGGACCCAGGTTCCCTCGGGCTGCGCCAGCCGATCGGCGATCACCGCGAGCGCGGCGACGTGGTGCCCCATCCCGCAGTGGCTGCTCTCGACGACGACGTTCTCGCGGCGTGGACCGTCCTGCTCGAGACAGCTTCGCCAGGCGACGATCCCGTCGCTGCGGCTGAGGATGGAGGTCGCCGGAACCGGCAGCGGCAGACCGAGGTTCGCGGCGAACGCGTCCTCCGCGGCGCGCGGTCGCCGGCCCACGAAGCGAGCGACCGTGGTGGCCGACGGGTCGCGGAAGGGGCTTCCGAGCGTGATCACCTGCCGGACCTCGTCCGGAAAGCGCCGCGCCAGCTCGCGGGCGTAGATGCCGCCGAGGCTCCAGCCGACCAGGCTCACCGCTCGGCCGTGCCGCGCGTGCAGGGCATGCAATCGCGCCGCGAGCCCGGCGATCACGCCCGGGTTCGCGCCGACGTTTCGCCCGAGCCGCCAGCCGTGGACGTGATACCCCTGGCGGCGGAGGAACGCGCGCAGCGGACGCGTCGACGCGTCGCTGGCGAGGAGCCCGGGAAGGACCAGCACGGGATGCCCGTCGCCTCGCGGCGTCCACGCCAGCAGCGGAAGCCCGGGCACGTACGCCGCCAGCTCGAGCCATGCGCGTCCCTCGAGGGCGAGGAGCCACACGGACGGCGGCACGAGGGTTTCGACGGCGGGCACCGTGTGACAGGATCGCCGAGCGCGCGCAGCATATCAAGGGAGACGGGAGGGAGGACACATGCCGATCGCCCGCAGCAACGGGATCGATATCGAGTACGAGGTGATCGGGCCCCGTGGGAACCGGCCGCTCCTCCTGGTGATGGGGCTCGGCACGCAGATGATCCACTGGGACGACGAGCTGTGCGCGCAGCTCGTCGCGGCGGGCCATCAGGTGATCCGCTTCGACAACCGCGACGTCGGAGGGTCGACCAAGATCGACGGAGACGGCATGCCGAACGTGCTCGCGGCCATGGCAGCGGCCAGTCGCGGCGCGGCGGTCGATGCGCCCTATCGCCTGAGCGACATGGCCGCCGATGCGGCGGGCCTGCTGGACGCGCTCGACATCGAGGCGGCGCACGTCATCGGTGCGTCGCTCGGCGGGATGATCGCGCAGACGCTCGCCCTCGAGCATCCCGGGCGGGTGCGGACGCTCACCTCGATCATGTCGAGCACGGGGCACCCGGACCTCCCGACCGCGACGCCGGCGGCGGCCGCGGCGCTCTTCCAGCCGGCGCCGCCCGATCGCGAGGGCAACATCGAACGCGCGGTGCGCGTCTTTCGCGCCATCGGCAGCCCGGGATTTGCGTTCGACGAGACGCGCGTGCGCGAGCGCGCCGCGCGCAGCTACGATCGCTGCTTCCATCCCGCCGGCGTGGCGCGACAGATGCTGGCCATCGTGGCATCGGGCAGCCGGCGCGACGCGCTGCGCCGGCTGCGCATCCCGACCCTCGTGGTGCACGGAGCCGACGATCCACTCGTTCCGCTCGCCTGCGGACTCGATACGGCGGAGTCGATCCCTGGCGCCGAGCTGCTGATCGTCGAGGGCATGGGACACGACCTCCCCCGCGCCGCGTGGCCGCGGCTGATCGACGCGGTCACGCAGCTGACCACCCGCGACGCGGAAGGCTAGACCGCGCCGAGCCGGATCACGGAGGCCGCCCGGGGGTGCCTGGTCACGCTCAGCCGAGCGCGGCCCACCGCGGCTCGACCGGCGCCTCGATGTCGCCACTGATCCGGTCATGGACGGCCGCCGGTCCGCGCTCACCCGTCCGGATCCGCACCGCGTCCTCGACGGGTGCGATCATCACCTTCCCGTCACCGACCCGACCGGTCCGCGCCGCGCCGACGATGGCATAGGCGATCGGCATCGCATCCTCGTCGCGCACCACGATCTCCAGCTTCACCTTGGGATGCATGTCGATGTCGTAGCGCGTGCCCCGGTAGCATCCCGTCACCCTCGCCTCGTGCCCGGTGCCGTGAACCTCGGTGACCGAGAGAGCCTGGACCCCGCGGGCGACGAGCGACTCGCGCACGGCCTCCAGCCTGCCGGGCGTGATGACGGCCTCGACCTTCTTCATCGACGTTCTCCTTCGCGGCGCACCCCTCGTGCTCGCGGGCGCCACCAACCTACGCAGGAAGCATGCCAGCGCCGAGCCTCAGCACGTCCGGGGCACCCGGGGCGCCGTCGCGGATCGACATTGCATTGTGAAACGTCGCGACATTGCGAAAGCGGATCCGGCGTCGCGGCCGACGGCGGCGTGCAGAGTGCCAGGCGGATTGCTGCACGATGCGTGGTCGGTGACGCCGGCGAGCGAGCGAACGCCCGGGACGACGGGCTCCGCGCGGTGGCACGGTCAGTGCTCTCCGCTGCAGAGGTTCGCTGCGATGTCCGACGCCAACACGATGACCGCGCTGCTCTGGGTGAGCGTCATCGCGGGGTACGCCTGGTCGGTCTGGTGTCTCGGCCGCCTGTGCCGCCGCGCGGACGCCGATCACGCCGCGGAGCGCCGTTCGGCGGTCGTCGACATGCGGCGGTACGTCGTCCCCGCCGCACCGGCGTGGCGCCCGCCGCCGAGGCGCCGCGCGGCGCGACGGCCGCACGCGAGGTCTTCTATCCCGGCAGGATGACGCCGCGGAACTGCGCCCAGTGATCGCCGGAGTCCTGGCGCGCTCCGGCGGGCAGCGTCTGGCGTACGAGGCCGAAGAGCAGCTGCTCCTCGCGCGCGAGATGGCGGCGCACGATGTCGAGCAGCGCCCGGATCTGCTCGCGCATCTGCTCCGCCTCCGGGTTGCGCGCGATGAGCCGGACCAGCTGGTTCATCTGCTCGTGCTCGTGCCGGAGGCATTTCAGCGGGCCGAGAGAGCCGGTCTCCCGCTCGTAGGGCGTGAGGAGCGTCTCCTCCTCCACCCGGTGATGACCGAGCAGTGAGATCGAGAGCGGCTCGGCCGCCGCCCGCAGCTCGGCGACGCTCTCGCACCGCCCGAGCGCATCGTCCAGCTGCTCGACGAGAAGGTGGAAGACTCCGTGCTCGCCGAGCAGCGCGTCGGTGACGTCCATGCCGACGTCGTAGCACACGCCGCCCGCGGACGCGCCCCGCCCGGTCACCCGGGGCAGGCGATCAGGTCGTTCCCGTCATGATGCTCTCCCCCCGGTGCTGGGCCTGGACGGCGCATCCTCAGGTGGCGCGATCCAGGCGGCTTCCACGGCCAGAATCGGACCTTCCGGGCTTGCAACGTACGCTCGCGCGACCTCTATCCGCGGTTCGCGGGGGTTCAACCGTGGCGATCGCCCGGCCCGTTCGCGATTGCGTGAGCTGTCCCCCCGCGTACCTTCCCACCCGGGAGGACCGCGCCATGATCGACCTGTACACCTGGACGACGCCGAACGGCCGGAAGGTGTCCGTCATGCTCGAGGAGATCGGGCTGCCCTACACGGTGCATCCGGTGAACCTCGGGGCGGAGCAGCAGTTCTCGTCCGAGTTCACCGCCATCACCCCGAACCAGAAGATCCCCGCCATCGTCGACCGCGACGTGGCCGGCGGTCCGCTCCCGATCTTCGAGTCGGGGGCCATCCTGATCTACCTCGGCGAGAAGAGCGGCAAGTTCTTCTCGACGGACGTGCGCACGCGCGCCGCGACGCTGCAGTGGCTGATGTTCCAGATGAGCCACGTCGGGCCGATCATCGGGCAGACCGGCCACTTCATGAACCAGGCTCCCGAGAAGATCCCGTACGCGATCCAGCGCTTCGTCGGCGAGACGCTGCGCATCCTCGCCGTTCTCGACGTCGCACTCGCAACGCGCGAGTACCTTGCCGGGGAGTACTCCATCGCCGACATGGCGACGTATCCCTGGGTCGAGGCCGCCTGGACGCCGCTGTCGAGCACGATGCCGGAGAAGATCGGCGAGCTGGGCAACGTGCGCAGGTGGCTCGACCGCGTGGCCGCACGACCTGCCGTACAGCGTGGGATGCGCGTGCCGGACGTGGGGTAGCGAGCGGGACTACTGCTTGTTCACCGCCACCGCGATCGCTTCGCGGTACGTGGCCTGGACCAGATCGCCCACCCGGATGCGAGCGAGCCGGTCCGGGTCCTCGACCGTGAACGTCATGCGCTCCTCGCTCGGCAGCTTGAGCGTGACCGCCCCGCTCCGGCGGTCGACGGCGACCACCTTCGACGTGACGGTCAACTCCCGCGCCACGGCTCCCGCCGGCAGCTCGCCCGGCTCTGCGCGCGCCGCACCCGTATCCACCGTCACACCGGTCTTCGCGCTCCCCGGCTTGCGCAGCCGCAGCGCGACCGACTGGTAGTACGCGATGTTCACCTGATCACCGCGCCGCACCTGCGACAGATTCTGCACCTCGTCGCCGACGTGGAAGCGAACGCGCTCGCCGTCGGACCGACGCAGCGTGACCATGCGAGTCCGGTGGTTGATGGACTGCACGGTCGCCGTCGCGGTGATGACGTTGGTCCCGGTGATGGAGTTCTTGCCCTCCTGCACGGTCTGCACGGCCACCGGGGGCGGAGGCGTCGGGACGCGGTGCTTGGCGCAAGCCGCCAGCGACACTCCACACGCGACGAGAATCCCCACTGCACGACGTCCGGTCATCGTCCCTCCTTCTGCAGCGCACGCGTTTGCCGCAGTGCGCCGACGACGTCAAGCCGGCCGCGCGTGCGGGCGGCCGATCTGCCGCTTCTGGAGGGCCTCGATGGCCGCGACCCCGCGCCGGGCCGCCGCAGCGGTCGCCGGATCGGGCGCCTGGTCCAGCGCCCCCAGGTAGTACTGGTACGCCGGGGTCGGCTGGTCCATCGCCATCAGCGCATCGCCGGCGATCACCTGCGCCTCCGCCAGACCGGGACCGCGGGGGAAGTCGCGCAGATGCCGGCGCATGACCACGAGCGCGGCGTCGTGGTGGCCGTGGTCGCGGAGCCAGCGACCGAGTGCCAGCGAGCGCTCGGGCGTGAGGATGCCCGGGCTCGCATGCGCGGGAACGTCGAAGTACTCGACGGCGGCGTCTTCCAGCCGTCCCTGATCGATCGCGCCGGCGATGCGCGCGGGCCAGTCCGGCTTCTGCTGCAGCGACACGGTGGGGCTCTCGGCGAACTCCGCCGGCCGGGCGCCGATCGCGAAGCGATCCATCAGCCAGGCTGCCGCGAGGCCGGCCAGGAAGCCGCCGATGTGCGCCCCGTGCGCCACGCCGGCGTCCCCGCTGACGATCAGGTACGGGAGCAGGTTCTCGAGCACGAGGTACACGGCGAGCACCAGCCGCGCCGGGACCTCGAACACCTGCATCACGAACGGCGGCAGCAGCCAGAGCAGGCGGACCTGATTGCGCGGGAACCAGACGAAGTAGAACCCGAGCACGCCCGAGATCGCGCCCGACGCCCCCACCAGCGGGATCTGCGAGCCCGACGCGCCGAGCATGTGGAAGAGCGTCGCGGCGACGCCGGTCGCGAGATACCAGAAGAGATACGACACGTGGCCCAGGCGGTGCTCCACGTTGTCGCCGTAGATCCAGAGGAACAGCATGTTCCCGAAGAGGTGGACGAAGCCGGCGTGCAGGAACATGCACGTGAGGAGATCGACGAGACGCGGGGAGCCGGGGCGGAAGCCCCAGTCGAACACGACGAGGTCGTACGCCGAGACGTTGTGGAGGACCTGCTGGAGCGCGGCGCGGTCGTGGAACGATTCCGACATCACCCGCACGTACTCCTGCAGGGCCGGATCGTTGGATGCCGGATGCCGCGATCCGAGCGGGACCGCGACGAGGAGATAGACCGCGACGTTCGCGGCGATCAGGAGATAGTTGACGACCGGTACGCCCCGCGGGTTGGGCGCGTCTCCGATCGGGAGGACCACTCAGCCCCGCTTCACAGCCGGGTGGTACAGCACCACCATCTCGTAGAGCAGGGCCGGCTTCTCGCTGCCCACGACGTGCACGGCGATCTCCTGGGTGATCTGGGTTCCCTTCGGGTGCGAATCGACGCCGATCAGCCGCCCGTGCGACTGCACCTTCGCGCCCGCCGGGACGGGCGAGACGAAGCGCAGCTTGTTGGCGCCGTAGTTCGTGGCGTTGCCGTAGCCGACGATCTTCCAGTCCGCCTTGCTGCGCATGGCCGGCAGCAGGCTGAGGGTCAGGAACCCGTGCGCGATGGTTCCCTTGAACGGGCTCTCGCGCTTCGCGCGCTCGACGTCGACGTGGATCCACTGGTGATCGCCCGTCAGCTCGGCGAAGCGGTTGATCATGTCCTGGGTGACCTCGACCGGGTCGCTCCAGCCGCCGAAGGTGTCGCTGATCTTGGACTTGAGTTTCGCGATGTCGTCGAAGCCGATGTCTTCCACGGGATCCTCCTCTGGAAGGCGTCATCCTTAGCCCAGGTTCGCGGCCCGTCTCAAGCACAGCGGTGGCGCCTGGCGAGGGCTTCTGGTAGCAGCGCCCCGTGGTTGGGCGGGTGGCGCTCGTGCTCGTGTGCGCGTGCGCCGCGACCGCTCGCGCCGGAGCCGTGCTCGACGCCGGCGCGAGCGTGACCGTCGGCGACCGGGTCGGGCTGCAGGTCGACGCCCGCAATGTCGGCGACGGGTCCCTCTCCGCCGTCGCGCCCGAGGTCGACTACGCCGGACGCAGCGAGCATGGCGAGGCGGTCGCGGAGCTCGCTCCCGGTGCGCAGCACAGCTGGACGTTCGACCTTCCGCTGCCCGCGGAGCCGGGAAGCATTCCGGCGGTGATCCACGTGCGCTACACCGGCGACGACGGCCATCGCGCCGCCGTGCCCGTCGTCGCGACCGTGTCGACGCCAGGCCTGCTGCCGGTGCCCGAGGTGCGCGCCACGCTGACGACGTCGCCGGTGACACGCTTCGCGCGCGCCGTCCTCCTGCTCGAGAACCCGCTTCCCGCCCCGGTCCACGGGCGCGTCGTCGTCGTGCTCCCCGGCGGCCTCACGATCGAACCCGAGAGCCAGCCCGCGGAGGTCGCCCGGGAAGGTCGCAGCGAGGTGCCGCTGGTGCTGCAGAACGAGGACGAGGTGACCGGCACGGTGGTGCCGGTCTTCGCGCTCTTCGAGTACGACCTCGACGGTCGTCGCCATCTGATCGTCGCGTCCGCGCGCGCCGAGGTCGCCGGCGGTCGACCACCGCTCCCGCCGCTCGTGGTCGGCGGCAGCGCGCTCGCGCTCGCGCTCGCGCTGCTCGCACTGGCGTGGCGGAAGGCTTCCCGGCGCGTCGCGCAGGATCCGCATCGGCTCAGCTAATCCTGAGCATTCGAGCGCCTACACGAAAGCCTAGACCGCGACTCCAATGTCATGCTAGAAGGCGGCCACGAGAGACCGGGATTCGCTACGCACGGGGGGTGCGCCGGGCCCGGCCGGTCAGCGGGAGTCTGCTAGAATGGCGAAGAGACTGTACGTCGGGAACATTCCGTATCAGACCAGCGAAGCTCAGCTTCGGGCGCTTTTCGAAGAGGGGGGCGGCCAGGTGCAGGAGGTCAAGATCGTGACCGATCGGGAAACCGGTCGGCCGCGCGGCTTCGCCTTCGTCGAGCTCGCCAACGACTCGGAAGCCGAGGCCGCCGTCGGCGCGCTCAACGGGAAGCCCTTCGGGGGGCGTCCGCTCACCGTGAGCGAAGCGCGCGAACGCGCTCCCCGGTAGCACTCGCCATCCGTCCAGCGGCCAGCGGCTTGCGTCTGCGCTCCGCCGCACGCTAGGGCAGTCCGGCGATGCGGTGGCGCATTCCGGGCTGTGGGGTGGTGGTCTGCGCGGCGGCCCTCGTCGCGGCGAGCATCATCGCATGGGGCGCGATGGTCGTTCCGTGGCAGGCGGCCGGCATCTACGATGGCGAAACCATCACGGTGGAGGGCGACGTCGTGCGGGCGCGCCTCGAGGCCGACACCTGTGTCCTCGAGTTCTCGCCCGACGATCCCAATGCGTTCCGCGCCATCCTGCTGATCCCGCTCATCACGGATCTGCCGCGACAGCCGCAGCGGCTCTACGAGAACAAGCGGGTCCAGGTGAGCGGCACGATCCGCACCTGGCACGGTCGTCCGGAGATGATCGTGCGCAGCCCGGGTGCGATCGAGGTCGTCGGCGTGTCGGCCAGCGCGCCGCCGCCGGAGACCACCCCGACGACCACGCCCCCGCCCACGTCGCGACGGCGATCGCCGCCGACGACGCTCGCACCCCCGCCGCCGCCACCACCACCACCGGCTCCGCCGCCGTCCGCGCCGCCCCCGCCCGTTCCGCCACCCCCGGCTCCGGCGGCCACCGTACCTGCGCCGGTCGTCCCGCCCACGACGCTCCCGCCACCGGCGCCACGCGCCGCGCCCGTACCGCCTCCGCCTCCGACCACGTCGACGACGACGCCCGCGCAGGAGGAGCAGGCCCCGCGCCTGCCCGGCGCGATCGATCCGTGCGTGACCGCGCGCGAGCGCTGGCAGCGCGCCGCGGCCGCCGCCGAGTCACGCGCCGCCGAGCTGACGCAGTGTCTGCGCTCCGGCAGCTATCGCTGCCGCCCGGCGGCGTCGGCGATGGCGCCGGTGCTCAGCGAGCTGGAGTGGGCGGAGCAGCAGGTCGAAGCGGCGTGCCCGTGACGATCACTCGTTGCCGCCGCCGCCACCGCCACCGTCGTCGTCGGTCTCGACGAAGATGTCGATCTCGTCGGTGCCCTTGTTGCTCTTCTGATCGGTCACCGTGAGGGTCGCCGTGTACTCGCCCACCTTGTCGTAGGTGTGCAGCGGGTTCTGCTCGGTGCTCTTGCCGCCGTCACCGAAGTCCCACGCGTAGCTCCAGGGACCGCCCTCTTCCTCTTCCACGGACGCGGTGAACTGCACCTTGAGAGGCGGCGCACCCTCGTCCGGCTCCGCCTCCGCGATCACGTCGAGCTCGTACTCGTCGTCGTCGTCACCCTTCGCGGTCGGCGCCGCGGTGGTGGCCGTCGCCTTCTGGGGCGCAACCGTCGTGGCCGGGGTCTTGGACTGCTCGGGTGCTCCGCCGCCGCCGCATCCGATCACGGCCAGTGGTGCAATGGCGACGCAGGCAATCCAGAGCAGTAGGCGCATCATGCCTCCTCCCATGGGCGGCGTAGCTACCTGACACCCCTCCGGAGCGCAAGCGATGCGCGTCAGATCGGGGTGAGCCACGACGTGTAGCGCGGCTCGGCGCCGCGGATGATCGAGAAGAAGAGCTCCTGCACACGGGTCGTCACCGGCCCGGGCCGGCCGGTGCCGATCCGACGGCCGTCGAGCTCCCGGATCGGCGTGATCTCCACCGCGGTGCCGGTGAGGAATGCTTCCTCCGCCAGGTAGACCTCGTCGCGCGTGAAGCGCTCCTCGCGGATCGCGACGCCCGCGTCGCCGAGCAGACGGAGCGCGGCGTCGCGCGTGATGCCGCCGAGCACAGTCGGCAGCGGCGTGGTCTTCGCCGTCCCCTGCTGGACGATGAAGATGTTCTCGCCGCTGGCCTCCGACACGTAGCCGTCGACGTCGAGCAGGAGCGCTTCGTCGTACCCCGATGCGCGCGCTTCCTGCGCCGCGAGGATCGAGTTGACGTAGTGTCCGACCGCCTTCGCCTTGGTGAGCAGCGTGTTCGGGTGGAAGCGCTGGAAGGAGCTTGTCTTCAGCCGGACGCCGTGCTTCACGCCCTCGTCGCCCAGGTACGCGCCCCAGGGCCACGCCGCGATCGCGACGCGCGTCGGTGGACGAGCCGACAGTCCCAGCTCGCCGTCGCCGAGGAACGCGATCGGACGCAGGTAGCACTCCCGCAAATCGTTGGCGCGCACGGTGTCGCGGCACGCCTCCATGATCTGCTCGCGCGACCACGGCATCGCCAGGTCGAGGACATGGGCCGAGCCGAACAGTCGATCGATGTGCTCGCGCAGACGGAAGATCGCCGAGCGCCCGTCGCGCTGCTGGTAGCAGCGAATGCCCTCGAACACCCCGAGGCCGTAGTGCAGCGTGTGCGTGAGGACATGCACCTGCGCCTCGTTCCAGGGCACCAGCTGGCCGTCCAGCCAGATGCGATCGGTCTTCTGCATCATGGGCAGAGCTAGCCCGTAGCCCGCCGGGAGGCAAACTCCCGACCCCCGCACTACGCATCGACTGCAGCCCCGACGAAGCGGGCCGCGAACGATCGGTGCGAGACCGCTGCGGGCTGCTCCAGGAGCGGGATCTCGCGCCACCCCGCCGTGTCGAAGAACAGATGCGGCGCTTCGCACTTGACCAGCAGCCGTGCGGGCAACCGATCGACCGGCAGCGACACGTCTTGTTGCCACGCCCGTACCCTGCACGATCGCAGGCGGACGACACAGCCCGGGTTGTCCTCCGTGAGCACGTCCAGTCTCGCACGGAGTGCAGCGGCCGGCGACGCGGGGGGTCCCAGGTGGAGCGACAGGGTACCGGATGCGAATGCGGCGCCGAGGACGCGATGCGCAGCGCTCGGGCGTCCCGGATCGACGAAGCGCTCCGTCGCCGTCGCGTGCGAGAGGAAGCGCCGCTTGAAGAGGAGCAGCTGGCTACGATGGCGCAGGACCGCCGCATGCTTCCTGACGCGTTCGGCCGGTGCGAGTGACAGCTGGACGGCGCCCGCGGGAACATCGCCGTGGACCACGTATGCGAGCTGTGCAAAGCAGCGCTCGTCCTCCGCGAGGCGATCGACGGCAAGACGCAGGAGCACCGCGAGCGCGTTGTGATCCGGATGCCGATCCGCGGTCGCCGGCGCGGCGACGAGCGTCGGGCGCCACGTCCTCAGCTCGGCCTCCAGCGCCGGGACGGCACGGCCGCCGCCGCCGAGGAGCAGAGACGTGAGCCCCTGGTCGGGGAAGTGCAGGAAGACGGCGCTCGACGCGGGAACCCCGAGACAGTCGAGAGCCTCGAGTGTCTCGATGCGCCGCCGCTCGCCCCAGCAGGCACGGGCGTCGGAGTCCATCCGCCACCGCCGTTCCAGGAGACGCTGCGGCCAGGGATTGTTCTCCCCGTCGGTGACGAAGACGACGCGCACCGCGCCACCCGCGGCGATCGAGCGTTGCAGGAGTCCGCCGGTGGCAAGCGTCTCGTCGTCGGGGTGAGGCGCGATGACGAGAACGCGCTTCCACACGGCTGACTTGAAGAGGCTCAGCTGGTGGATCATCGCCAGTTGCCCTCCGCGTCGAAAGGAGAGAACCCTCGCTCGGCTGCATTCGACCAGAGCGCCGCAGCGGGAGACTCTCCGGGAGCCGGGCGGTAGCTATGGAAGCCAGGCCGCAGACGACGAGGACTCCCGTAGGGGCGGCCATCGAGCAGCCCGCGCGCGGAGCCACTCCGATCGACGATGACGTAGAGCGCCGGGATCCCGACCTCGAATCCGCCGCGGACCGCATCGAAGCGCGCGCCTGCGACCAGGATCCCGCCCACGCCGGGGTATCTCGCGACGCGGAGATAGTGCGCCCGGACCCAGCGCCGTGTCTCGACCGGGAGGTTCTCGGAATTCCCCGCCACCACGCGCACGTGTGCCCGCACCAGCCTGCCGGCGAAGTCGTCGGCGAGCAGACCATGCCGCAGGCGCGTCTTCGTCACGCCCTCGAGCACCCAGTAGATCGCCCGGGGGCGGAAGACCGCGTCGCCCTTCGGATCCATGACCGGCTCCCCGGCGCGAACCAGTCCGAGCACGTCGGCCTGGAACGCCACCGTGTTGCAGGCTTCTCCGAGTCGCACGCTTCCATTGAGCACCACGAACGCCAGCTCGACCGCGACCGGGAGCCCGACGACAATTGCGCGCAACGGCCCGCGCACGGGCACCGAGAGGAGTCCCGCCGTGACCAGGATCGCGGCGAGCGGGACTGCCGGGAGATGATCCTGGCGCGAGACGAGTGGCCATGCGCCGATCAGGAGCGCCAGGTACGCGGCGAGGAGCAGGAGCACGAACGCCCGCCGGATCCCCACCCCGACGCGGACGGCGTTCCGCACGAGCGCTCGAGCCCCGAGCCACGCGAGCAGCATCAGCGCCGCTGCCACCAGACGGGCCGGAAGCTTGTCGGCCGTGTCGAGGCGTGGCGTCAGGTTGTGCCACACCGTGCCGTACAGGAAGGGCCCCACGGCGCCCCGCGCCACGAAGAACGCCGTCACGAGCGCGGGCGGCACGACGAGTCCGCCCACTGCCGCGGCGCCAGAGCGCAGCAGTCGCCACCACGGAGGTCGCCGCGCGGGTACGAGCCACAGCGTGAGGCCCGTCGCGATCGCGAAGGCGCCTACCAGCAGGATCGTCTTCAGCGAGACCGCTGCCGCCGTCCCTAGCACGAGACCGAGCGCGAGGCCGCGCCTGACGGTCGGCGCCCCGTCGATCGCGATCAGGATCGCGGAGAGCCAGAGTACCGTCCACAGGACATCGGGGCGGTATTCCAGCGAACAGAAGAAGAAGAGCGGATAGAACCCTGCCAGCACGGCGCTCCACGCACCCACCTGCGGAGCGAACAGCCTGCGGCCGATCAGGGCCGTCAGGAACAGGGCTGCGCACCACTGCGGAAGCATGAGGAATCGCATCCAGAGGATGGCCGTGGGCCGCTCGCCCACCGCGAGCAGCACCGGGGCGCTGAGCAGGTGGAAAAGCGGCATGTGATTGTCGAAGACGTCGCGATACGGCAGCAGTCCGTGCGTCCACGCCCACACCACGTGGAGGTGCTGGGGCTCGTCGGAGTCGACCCGAAATCGCCACGCCATCAGGACACGCAGCGCGAGTCCGAGCATCAGGAGCGCCGCCAGGCCCACGCGCTCGAAGCCCCGAGTGCTCTTCTCCGCCGATGTGATCCCGACCTCCCACCCGACTACGGCCGTGCCCGGAGCGGGCGGGATGCGGCGTGCCCCACCTGTACGGGTCGCGTCCGGATCTCGATGCCGCCAGCCTCATCCCGTCGAGCGGCGAGGATGCTCGACGCGACCCCGGGGGAAGGGCCACGAACGCACTCCCGCCGCTCGACGTGCACCAACACCGCCGCCAGCAGCGTCGCGATCTCGATGGCCGTCTCGATCAGCTGCGTATCGCGGCACCGGATCACGGTGAGGAAGGAGCAGCCGGCGTGCCAAGCTCGCCTCGAGCCGGAGCCAGTCTCGAGCGCCCGGCGGGACCGGGTGTCCGGCAGCGGATCCGGCTGCCCGTGCGGACGTCGCCCCGAGTTCACCGCGTGCAAAATCTTGCGCGTATCCCTCCGCGAGCGGAGGAGGAGCCGGACGCTCCGGCTCAGAACGCCAGCTGGTCCAGGCGCTCGAGATCGACGATCCCGAGCGGCGAGCAGCCCGTGGCGCCCGACGGCGCCGCGAATGCGATCGTCGCACGGACCGACAGGTTTTCCGCGCGCAGCCGCGACGCCGGGTCCGCACCGGCGTCGGCCAGAGACCCCGTCATGACGCTGACCAGGACCACGGCATCGCCCGGCGAGCCATCGCTCGAGGGCGACACCGCGAGACCGGCAAGCACGCTGTGAGCGGCAGGCTGTGCCGCTCCGGGGTTGCCCGGAAGCTGGAAGCTCGCGCAGGCCGTGACGGCGTCTTCCGCGAACGGCTGCGCGACGACCTGGCCGGGGCTCACCTTGAACACGCTGACCTTCGTCGTCGTCGCGCCATCCACCGCCGTCGCGAAGATCACGCTCCCGTCCGGATGCAGGCGGAAGACGCTCTCCTGGTACGACGGGTCGAGGAACTGCAGGGGCGTGGGGCTGAGCCGCCACAGCCCTCCGCTCTCGAAGCTCGCGTAGAAGCGCATGCCGTCGGACGACGCTTCGAGGTGCGTCGTCGCATCCAGATCGTCCGTGCAACCCGACAGCCCTTCGGCGGCGTCGATGCGCGGCATGAGCGTCGAGGTGCTCCCGTCCTTCTTGCTCACGGCGACCAGACTCTCCTCTTCGCTCCGGAAGCAATTGCCGCTGTCCGGAACCTGATGATACTCCGCGAGGTAGACGTGGCCCCCCGCGGCCGCCCCGATGTCGTCGCAGGCCAGATGATTCGTGCCGCTCGTGGTGCGGCCGAGGATCGCATGCCCGGCGGTGTTGCCGCCCGCGTCGAGGGTCACTCCCAGGACGCCCTCGGATCGCTCGGCGTCGGTGTCGCTGGGCGCGGGATCCGTGAAGACACCGTCGTTGCTCAGCAGGTAGAGTCCCCCACCACCGTCTCCGCAGAACTCCGCGGCATCGAACAGCTGGAAGGAGGAGCACGAGCCATCCGGGCAGTCGGCGGGGACCGCGCACGACGCACCGCCCGACGCGCAGGTGCTCGTCTGCGGGCACGTGCCGCCGTTCGACGCGCAGTCGGAATCGGCGAGGCACGCGTCGCCGGTCCCGGAGCCGCCGCCAGGCACCGCGCAGGCGTGTACCCCGATGTCGGGAGTGACGGGGGTTCCATCCGGACGGAGCTCCCCGACCGGCGTGCCGCCGAGACCGGGGGCGGCCGCGGCGTAGAACACCGGGGCCGGGGCGAGCGTGGGCCCGGACCCTCCTCCCGTGCCGCCGTAGCCATGCGCGAGAACGGCGACGAAGGGTCGATTGTCGGCGGACGCGGCGAGCGCCACGGTGGCTGCCGCGTGTCCCTGCACCGAAGGAGAGAAGGTGAGCGTGATCGTGCCCTGCTCACCGGATCGCAGATCGAGCCGGGTCGGGCTCACGCTGAACGCGTCTCCCTCGACGGCGAGACACACGGCGAGCAAGCTGTTCGGATCGGAGGACGTGTTCCGTACGTCGAAGCTCCGGGACGCGCTCGCACCGGGGATCACTGGCCCGAACTCGAGCGGCGCGTCCGCGCCGAGCACCAGCGTGCCCGGGCTGCGCCCGGCCGGCAGCGCGCAGGCCAGCAACGTGACGCTCGCGGTCGCACTCAGCTGGCCGTCGTCGACCGTGAGTCGCACGGTCCGCGACGCGTCGGCATCCGCGTAGGTGTGCACCGGGGCCACGTCTCGAGACGGCGGAGATCCATCGCCGAAGTCCCACTGGTACGTCAGCGGGTCGAGCTCCGGATCGGAGCTGTCGCTCGCATCGAAGTGTACGGGAACACCGGCCCGGAGGAGGAGGCTGTCCGCGACGATCGTGGCAACCGGCGCCCGGTCCGCGGTCGCCTCGGTGCGGAAGCGCACCCGAACGACCTGCCGCTCCGTCCGCCCCGTCTGATCGACCTGTCTACCATGCACGCTGATCCGCAGCCTGTTCCACCGGTGCCCGACCTTGATCGCTCCGTGCGGGACGGTGGCGCGGACGCCGACCGCTCTCCCGCTCTCCACGAGCGGTGTGAAGCGGCTGCTGATGTCTCGACCGTCCAGGTGCGCGCGCAGCGCGGAGGCGTCGGCGAGAACGCTCCCGTCGGCTCCGGTCACGAACCGCGCGACGACGTTGACGTCGGGGTGCGCGGGAACGGTCGCGCGCACTCCCGGGGTGATCACCTGAAGCAGGCTGGGCGTCGTCCGGTGTCGCGCTGCCGCGCCGTCGCTCGAGGGGGCCGCGATCGCGAGCAGCAACGCACAAGGCACGACGAACCGCACGGGCACGCGTACGATAGACCGCGTGTGCGCGGATCGGCAATCGGACGAACGGGCATCGACATCGACACGCGCGCGAGGTCCGGACACGACCATCGGGCGGACGCAGCGCGCGAGTGGAAGATGACGAACCCATGACGAGACCACGCAACAATCTGCGTTGAACCGACGCTGGACGTCGGGTGCGTGCTTCGGCGATCACCAGACCTGGCCTGCCTCGCTGGCATACCGCCTGCTGCCAGCACGCGGTACCGACAGCCCGGGCACGCGCGCGCCGCGCGCCGCGGTGGGAGGGGGATCCATCGTGCGGTCAGACGGTGTGGGAGGGCAGTTGCGGCGTGTCGCGGTGCGGGAGCGCTCACGTGAGCCCGTGCTTCCGCAGCTTGTACCACAGGCTGCGTTCGCTGATGCCGAGCACCCGCGCGGCCCGTGCCTTCACCTGCTTCGTTTCCTCGAGCGCCCGCAGGATCATCTCTCGCTCCAGACGGTCGAGGGCGTCGTCGAGTCGGACGCGCGGGACCTCGTCCGCATCCGGTGCGCCGGGCGTGCGGAGATCGAGCAGATCGGCGCCGATGACGTCGCCCCGTCCGAGCACCACTGCGCGCTCGATCACGTTCTCCAGCTCGCGGACGTTTCCCGGCCAGGAATAGTCCTCGAGCAGTCGCAGTGCGGGAGCGCTGATCCCGAGGTCGCGCCCCGGACGTCCGAACTTCCGCAGGAAATGCCCGACGAGGTACCGGATGTCCTCGCGGCGCTCACGTAGCGGGGGCATGGGAATCTGGATCACACGCAGCCGATAGAACAGATCGGCGCGGAAGCGTCCGGTCGACACCTCGGCCTCGAGATTGCGGTTGGTCGCCGAGATCAGGCGCACGTCGACGGCGCGTGGCTGTGTTCCGCCCACGCGCTCGACCACCCCGTCCTGGAGCACGCGGAGCAGCTTCGGCTGGAGCGCCAGCGGGGTATCGCCGACCTCGTCCAGGAACAGCGTCCCCGCGTTCGCGACCTCGAACTTCCCCGGTCGGTCCGCGATGGCGCTCGTGAACGCGCCCCGAGCGTGCCCGAAGAGCTCGCTCTCGAGCAGCTCCATCGGCACCGCCGCGAGGTTGACGGGGACGAGGAGCGCGTCGGCTCGCGGGCTCCGACGATGGATCGCGCGTGCGACCAGCTCCTTTCCGGTGCCCGTCTCACCGGTGATGAGCACCGAGGCCTTGCTCGGCGCCACCTGCTGCACGAGCGCGAAGACCTTGCGGATCGCCGTCGAGACCCCGATCAGCTCGTCGAACCCCCCGGTCTCCGAGAGCACTTCCCGCAGATAGACGTTCTCCATCCGCATGCGGTGCACCTCGAGCGCCCGATCGATTCGCACTTCCATCTCTCCGGCGTCGAACGGCTTGAGCACGTAGTCGAACGCCCCCCGCTGCATCGCCTGCACCGCGCTCTCGACCGTGCCGTACGCCGTGATCACGATCACGGGGGTCCCGCGACCAGCACGCGAGACGACATCGAGCAGATCGAGCCCGCTGCCGCCCGGGCATGCGGACGTCCGTCACGACGACTTCCACCTCCCGCTCCGCGAGGATCTTCGACGCGGTCGGCACGTCCCCGGCCGTCAGGCAGTCGTGACCGATGCTGCGGACCAGGATCGCCAGCGTCTCGAGCAACCGCGCGTCGTCGTCGACGACCAGGACCGTGCCCGGCTTCACGCGCCCTCCGCGATCACCGGCAACCGGAGGGATACCCGTGCACCCCGGTGCGGCAGGTTACTCGCCTCGATGACACCGCCGTGCTCCTCGACGATCCGACGCGAGATCACGAGCCCCAGTCCGGCACCTCCCTCCCGGGTCGTCAGGAAGCGGGTGAACGCCTGGTCGAGAACCTCCGGGGCGAAACCGGATCCGGTGTCGTCCACCTCGACCACGATCCATGCACCTTCCACGCGGCAGCGCACGGTGACACATCCGGTGCCATTCACCGCCTGCATCGCGTTGTGTACGAGGTTCACCAGGACTTGATGCAGCTGGTCAGCGCTCCCGTTGACGAGCATCGGCGCGTCGGCGACGTCGCGGGCAAGGGTCACGCCGCGGCGCTTCGCCGTCGAGGAGAAGAACGCCAGCGCGCGGTCGACCGCGTTCGGCATCGATTCCTTCCGGTACTGGGGCGACCGCGGGCGCCCGAGATCGACGAGGTCGGTCACCACGCGGTTGAGTCGGTCGACCTCACCCACGACGAGCGTCCCCAGGCGACGTTTCTCGTCGGGCGGCAGCTCGGCACGGGTGAGGAGCTGCGCAGAGGTCTTCAGAACCGCCAGGGGTGTGCGCACCTCGTGCGCGACGTTGGCGGCAACCTCCCCGAGGACGGCGAGCCGAGACTGCGCCAGCGTTTCGGCCTGTGCTTCCGCGAGATTTCTCATCATGCCTTCGAATGCCGTCGCGAGGATCCCGACCTCGCCGCTCATCGGCGAGACCTGCACCGGGGCGTCGACACTCCCGCTCGCGGCGATGGCCTGGACGGTCGACGTCAGGCGCCGGATGGGACGGCTGATCCACCATGCCACCAGCGCGCCCAGGCCGGACCCCAGTGCAATCACCATGATCGCCACACGCAGGAGGGTGGCGCCGAGCGCGTCGACGGCGGCAAGGGCCACGGCGGATGGCTCGACGACGACGACCCGGAGGTCCGGCGCCACCGCATCCGTCAAGGGTGGCACGGCAGCCGAACCGGTGAGGACGTCCGTGGCTCGCCAACCGTCTCGCGTGCCACCGGGCCGCACCGCGCTCGTGTCGACCAGCGGGGTGCCTGTCCGCGTGCGGACGACGAGCCCGATGTGCGGACCGACGGTCTCGATGAGCGACCGTGCCGTCCGCAGCATCCGCAACGGCTCCACCACGGCGACGAGCGTGCCGAGCGCGCTACCCGGCCTGTCGGGATCGGCGATCGGTGTCTCGAGCTGCAAGAGCCCGGGCGAGGGCGCGCCGTCATCCTGCCTGAGCTCGATCCGCGTGCCGCGCGGCGGCTCCGCGACCACGATCCCGGTGGTATCGCCCGCCGCTGCCACGACCGTCCCGTTCAGGTCGAGACAGACGAGCCCGCGATAGATATCCCGATCGATCAGGAGCTGGCGGAAGAACTGGGCCAGCTGCTTGTCCACGTCCCGGTACCGGACCGCTCGCATGATTTCGAGGTGCGACCAGTTCGTGATATCGGCGACTCGATCTTCCAGCTCTCGATGCAGGTCTTCCACGACCTCGCGAGCAAGCATTGCCAGCCGGGCCTGCGCCTCGTGCTCCAGGGCTCGGCGGGCGCGCGTGTACGAGAGTGACCCGACGAGCGTCGCGACGCCGCTTGCCAGCAGCACGGCAAACACGATGAGTCGGACCGCGATCGATTTGCGGGCGAAGAACGTTCCGGCGGCGATCCGCGATCGCCGGCGACGGGGGTCGACGCGGCTCGCGATCATCTCATCGATCGCTGCGGCTCTCATGCTCGTCGCCGCGGGTCGCGCGGCCGCCGGGGCCGATGCGACGGACGCCGTCCTCAGCGAGGGCGAGAGCGACGGCTACACGGTCCCCGGAACGGGGCTCTGGCTCGGCGGGGACGCCACGATCGAGGCATCCGTACCGGAAGACACGCACTCGAGCGTGACACTCGACGAGCTCAGCCTGCTGCTGCGCTGGGAGCCCACCCCGCGCCTCGCGTTCTTCACGGAGACGAAGCTCGAGGATCTGGTCAGCTTCTCCGACTCGGACGGTGTCGAGCGCGGGAATCGTGTGCTCTCGATCGAACGTCTCTACCTCGACTGGGCTGCCACCCCGACCCTGACGGTACGCGCTGGCAAGTTTCTCACCCCGTTCGGGCTGTGGAACGTCATCCGGCGCGCTCCCCTCTCCTGGACGGTGGAGCGGCCGCTCGTCACCAGCCAGCTGTTCCCCGAGCACACGACGGGACTGCAGCTCCTGTACCAGACGACCTGGCAAGGGTGGAGCCTCGATGCCACAGCATACGGCCCCGCACAAGAAGAGCTCGCGCTCCACGGCGGCGAGGAAGAGGAGGACGGCCGCATCGTGGGCGGCCGCCTGGCGGTCGCCCACACGCTCGGCCGAGCCTTCATCGGGATCGGCCTCAACGCCGCAGGCATCGATCCCCATTCCCGCGGCCGCTGGCACGGGGTGACCGGGCCCGACCTGGAAGTCACCGCGTTCGGCAACTTTCTCACGAGCGAGCTCACGTTCGCGCCGCCGGCCGGACAGCGGTCCGAGCTGCGATGGGGCTTCTACGTCCAGGACGCCATACCGCTGTTCCACCGCCTCTACGGTGTCCTGCGCTACGAGCGCTTCGACACCGGTACGGGTCTGGATGTCGACGGGGAGCTGGTCGGTCTCGCCTGGCGTCCGATCCCGTTCCTGATCCTGAAGGCGGACTACCAGTTCGCGAACCGCTCGCTCGGCGACGATTTCCAGCGCGGCTTTCTCGCCTCGCTCACCTTGTTCTTCTGACGCCGTGTCCGCACTCGCGAACGTCCTGCGGATCGCTCTCGTCGTCGGCACCGGGCTGCCGGTGCCGGTCGCCGAGCAGGCGCCGAAGATCGCGGTCATCGTGAGCAAGTCGAGCCGGGTGGAGCACGTCTCGAAGGATGACCTGCGGGAGCTGTACCTGCGGCGTCGGCGCCTGTGGGACGACGGCGAGCGCGCGCTCCCCGTGAATCTGCCCGCGGGAAACCCGGTGCGGGAGCGTTTTTCGCGGCTCGTGCTGGGCCGCTCATCCGAGGAGCTCGTCGCATACTGGAACGGGCGCTACTTCGAGGGGATCACACCCCCGGCCGTCCTGCTGACACCGACGGCAATCAACGCCTTCGTCGCGGACGAGCCGAACGCGATCGGATATGTTCCGGCGGACGAGGCGGGCTCCGAGTGTCGCGTCGTGCTGCTCCTCGAGTGACCTCACCGCTCCCCCCGAAGCAATCGCGCTACCACCCTGGCGCTGGCCCAATCCTGGCAGCGGATCGACGAAGACCCACTCGCCGTCGTCCGGGGCACGCAACAACTTGCGTGGTCGGTGGACGATCCGGGCTCACGGGATCCCCAGGGCGGCGGAGAACGCCCGATCGTACGCCGCGCGGATGGCGCCGCGGTGGCGCTCGTGGTCCGCGCGCAGGGCAGCCACCACCGCGTCGTCGGAACCCGTGTAGCCCAGCCGGCGGGCCACACCGCGCAGCGCATCGGGCTCGGTGTCGAGCGCCTCGACCGGCTGGTCGCGCTCGATGCGCAGGCGGCCCTCGAGCGCGCGCAGGAAGTCGTATCCCTCGCGGAGCGCGCGCGCGTCCTCCACGGCGAGACGCCCGCTCGCCTCGAGCGCCATCAGCGCCTCCCGCGTGGAGCGCACGCGGAGCCGTGACTCGTGATGTCCGTGCTCGAGCTGGAGCATCTGCACGACGAACTCCACGTCGACCAGCCCGCCGCGGCCGGTCTTGATGTTCACGTGCTGCTCGTCGGCGTCGTCCCGCTCCGCCTCGATGCGCCCGCGCATCTGGCGCATCTCGGCGATGCCGGCACGATCGAGGCCGCGGCCGTAGACGAAACGGGTGATCGTCCGCTCGAGGCGCTCTCGCAGCGCCGCGGGGCCTTCGACGGGACGCGCCTTGATGAGCGCCTGGCGCTCCCACAGCTGCGCGCTGGTGCGGTGATATGCCTCGAACGCCTCGAGCGAGGACACCAGTGGTCCCTGGTTGCCGGAGGGACGCAGGCGGGTGTCGATCCGGTAGGCGACACCCTCGCGGGTCGGCGTCTGGAGCATGCTGATCGCGCGCTGCGCGACGCGCGTGAAGAACTCGTGCGGCGCGATGCGATCGCGCCACCAGCCCGCGTCACCGGCGTCGTAGACGAAGATGAGGTCGAGGTCGGAGTGGTAGTTGAGCTCCGCGCCGCCGAGCTTGCCCATGGCGACGACCGCGAGCCCTTCGGTCGGCGCCTCCGGCGGCAGCTCGAAGCGGTGCGTGACGTCGCGCCAGGCGAGGCCGAGCGCCTGCGCGAGACACACGTCGGCCAGCGCCGAGAGCTGCGCCGACACGCCCGGTGGGCGCAGCTCGCCCTGGATGTCGTGCACGCCGATGCGGAGGAACTCCTCCGTGCGGAAGCGGCGCAGGGTGTCGAGCTCCGACTCGAAGTCCGCTGCGGCGCCCAGGCGCGCCGCCAGCTCGCGCGCCAGGTCGGCGCGCGTGCGCGTGAGCTGGACCAGGTCGGCACGCACCAGGCTGTCGAGCAGCTCGGGGTGGCGCAGGAAGAAGTGGGAGAGAAACTCGCTGGTGGCGAAGAGGCGGACGAGCAAGCGGCGGATGCCGGGATTCTCGAGCAGGAGGTGGAGGTAGCTCGTGCGGGCGCCGACCAGGGTGATGAAGGTCGCCATGTGATGCAGCGCACGGTCCGGCGCCGCCGAGCTCGCGATGTCGGCGACCATGCTCGGCGCGAGGGCGGACAGCGCCTGTCGCCGGCGTGGCAGGGCGGGCGCATAGGACGGCCCGTCGCGCATCAGCCGCAGGTCGCGGTACGCCCCCTCGAGATCCGAGAACCCGAGCTGGCCGAGCTGCCACAGCGCCAGCTCCTCGTGGTCGAGCGACTCCATCAGGGTGGCCAGCTCCGGGCGCTCGTCGCGCCGCCGCTCCTCCTCGGCGCCGTGGAAGAGCGCCGCGAACGCCGTCTCGACGGCGCCGGTGTGCGCGGCATGCCGGCGCCAGAACTCCGCCTCGCCGTCGGGCCCGGTCAGGCCGAGGCGGCGTACCAGGGCGCGCAGCTCGTCCGGGTCGCTCGGGATGATCTGCGTCTGCCGCTGGTAGCCGATCTGGAGCTTGTGCTCGACGTCGCGGAGAAAGCGGTAGGCGTCGGCGAGCGCTGCGGCCTGGTCCGGCGCCGCGTAGCCGGCGTCGGCAAGGGTGGCGAGCGCACCGAGCGTGCTGCGCTCGCGCAGGCGGAGGTCCTTGCCGCCGTGGACCAGCTGCTGCGCCTGGACCCAGAACTCGACGCCGCGGATGCCGCCGCGCCCGAGCTTCACGTTGCGCTCGCGCGCGCGCGGGTCGCGCAGCGACGCGTCCACCCGGCGCTTCATCTCCTTCAGGTCGTCCAGCATCCCGTAGTCGAGGAAGCGCCGGTACACGAAGGGCGTCAGCTCGGTGCCGATCGCCTCGCCCAGCGTCCTGTCGCCGGCGACGGCGCGCGCTTTCAGCCACACCGCCCGCTCCCACGTCTGGCCGAGCGCCTCGTAGTAGGAGAGCAGCGCGGGCAGCGACAGCGTGAGCGGACCCTCCCCGCCGCCCGGCCGCAAGCGCAGGTCGACACGGAAGCAGAAGCCTTCCTGCGTCACCTCGGCGAGCGCACGCGTCACTTCCTCGGCCACGCGGACGAAGAACTCGCGCACGGTGCGTCCGTCGGGCAGCTCGCCGTCGCGCTCGTAGACGTAGATCAGATCGACGTCGGAGCTGTAGTTGAGCTCGTCACCGCCGAGCTTGCCCATGCCGAGGACGACGAAGGCGACGGGAGGATCCTCGACCCCACTCCTGCGCCAGCCGCTCGCGGGTGCAGGCGAGCGCCGCCGCGATGACCGCGTCGGCGAGCGCGCTGAGCTCGCGCACGGTCTCGTCCACGGTGGCGAGACCGAGGAGATCGCGCCCGCCGATGCGGAGCTGCTCGCGGTGACAGTAGAGCCGGAGCCGCGACTGGAGGACCTCGCGTGGCAGCGGCCCGCCGACGGCGAGCGCGTCGAGCGCGCGGCCGTGTGCCGCGGCGTCGCGCCGTTCCTCGTGCAGGATCGGACGGAACGTGTCGAGCCAGGCTTCACCCTCGCTGGCGAGGGCCCCGGCCAGCGCCGGGCTGCCGCCGAGCACGCAGAGCAGCGCGCTCACGTCGTCGGGCGTGAGGACCCCGGGCGCGGGAGGTGGAAGCCGCGTGAGCCCGTGCAGCGCGGCCGCCGGGTCGGCGGCGCGGGCGAGCCCGTCGAGGACGGCGGTGGGCGGCACGGAGGCGAGCCACGCGGGCGCCGCCGCCGCGGCGACGACGACGCGCGCCGGCTCCGGGATTCCCGCGGCGGCGAGCTGCTCGGCGGTCAGCTCCACAGCGCACGCAGGTCGATGCCGACCCCCTCCATCCCCAGCCGTTGCCGCAGGTATCCATGGCGCACGCCGTGCTCGCTCACACGGAGCGTCGCGGCGCCCGCCGCGCGCGCGACGATCTCCAGGACCAGCGCGCCCGCCGGCAGGATGCGCGCGCGACCCTCGTCGAGCACGCCAGGCACGTCGGCGGCGGCGGAGCGCGCGAGGCCGGCGAGCCGATCCACCGCGAGCGTGTGACCGTGCACCCGCTCCGGGGCGTAGGCTCGCAGCCCGAGGTCGAGGGCGGCGAGCGCGGTGGCGGTGCCCCCGGAGGCCACGAGGACGGCCGCGGCCGTCCGCGCGCGTGCGAGCAGGCCGTCGCCGCGGAGCGCATGCGCCACCGCGTCGGCAGCGTCGCCGGGCGACTCCGTGAGTGCCAGCGCGCCGAGCGGGAGGCTCGCCGTCGCGTCGGCGCGCTCGCCGCGGCCGAGCGTCAGCTCGGTGGTCGCACCCCCGATGTCGACGGCCAGGAGCGCCCGATCCTGCTCTCCGCAGGCGTGCCGCACCGCCGCGTACGCCAGCGCGGCCTCGTCGTCGCCCGACAGCACCTCGACCGGGCACCCGGCGGCCCCCGCCAGCTCCGTCGCGAAGTCGCGCCCGTCGCGTGCGCGGCGTGCCGCGCCGGTGGCGAACGCCCACGACCGCGTCGCACCGTGGGCGCGCGCACGCGCGGCCAGGGCGACGACGGCGTCGCGCGTGCGCGCGCGAGCGGCCGGATCGAGCAACCCGCCGGGGACGAGACCGCTGCCCAGCCGGGTGGTCGCCAGCGCGGCGTCACGCTGGCGCGCGCGCCCGGCGGCGTCGATCTCCACGGTGAGCAGGAGCGCCGAGTTGCTGCCGACGTCGATGACGGAGGCGACGAGCGCAGGCGCGACGCGCGCCGCGGGCATCACGCGACCGAGGCCGTCCCCGCGCCGCCGAGGCCCGCTTCCTCGCGCCAGCGGGACAACGCGGCGAGCGCGCGCTCCGCCAGCGCGAGGCGTTTCTCGCGGCCGCGCAGCGGACGGCCGAGCGGCGGGAACAGACCGTAGTTGGCGTTCATGGGCTGGAAATCCTTGCGGCCGCGGTGCGTGACGTACGCCAGCAGCGAGCCGAGCGCCGTGCTGCGCGGGGGCACGGCGGGCGACTCGCCGCGCACGAGGCGCGCGACGTTCAGCCCGGCGAGCAACCCGGTGGCCGCCGACTCGACGTAGCCCTCCACGCCGACGATCTGCCCGGCCAGCAGCAGGCGCTTGCGATGCGTCACCTGGAGCGACGGCAGGAGCAGCGACGGCGCGTCGACGTAGGTGTTGCGGTGCAGGCTGCCGAGGCGCACGAACTCGGCCTGCGCGAGCCCCGGGATCATCCGGAAGACGCGCCGCTGCTCGGGATACGTCATCTTCGTCTGGAAGCCGACCATGTTGTAGAGCCGGCCCTCGGCGTCGTCCTGCCGGAGCTGGGCGCACGCGAAGGCGCGCGTGCCGGTACGCGGGTCGATCAGGCCGACCGGACGCATCGGCCCGAAGGCGAGCGTGTCGGGTCCCCGGCGCGCCATCTCCTCGATGGGCATGCAGCCCTCGAAGTAGATGCAGCGTTCGAAGTCGCGCGTCGGGACCTTGTCCGCCCCGGCGACGGCGGCGACGAAGGCGTAGTACTCGTCGCGTCCGAACGGGCAGTTGATGTAGTCGTCACCGCCCTTGTCGTAGCGCGACGCCTTCCACGCCACCTGCATGTCGATCGATTCGACGGCGATCGTGGGCGCGATCGCATCGTAGAAGTAGAGATGCTTCGTCCCGAGCACGTCGGCCAGGGCCTCGGACAGCGCGCTGGACGTGAGCGGACCCGAGGCGACGATGGTCAGCCCGGGCGGAACGGCCGTCACCTCCTGGCGGAGGATCCGGATCAGCGGCTCGGCTTCCACCGTGGCCGTCAGCTCGGCCGCGAACCGCGTGCGGTCGACGGCGAGGCAGGAGCCGGCGGGCACCTGGTGGCGGTCGGCCACCCGCATGACGAGCGAGCCGAGCTGCCGCATCTCCTCCTTCAGGAGTCCGACGGCGGTCTGCAGCGTGGCGTTGCGGAAGGAGTTCGAGCACACCAGCTCGCCCAGCTGGTCGGTGGTGTGCGCCGCGGTCCCGCGCTCGGGCCGCATCTCGTAGAGGTCGGTCCCGACGCCCGCGCGCGCGAGCTGCCATGCCGCCTCGCATCCCGCGAGCCCGCCGCCGATGATGGTGACTCGCTCGCGGCCGTCGCTCATGTCGACGCCCGCCGCCGCACCCGCGCGCCGCCGCCGGCGGGCGCGGTCTTCTTGCCGGTCTTGCCGCCGGTGGTCGCCGTGATCGTTCCGACGACCTTGGCCGCGGCTTTCTTGCGACCGGGCTTCGCGGCCGCCGGCGCCTGCTGCCCGCGCGCTGCCGTACGGCCCGCGCCGCCGCGACGCACGCGCGCCGCCGCGGCCGCCCGCGGCACCGCCATCTCGACCCACGCGTTCGCGTCCTCGTCGAAGCGCACCATCCAGTCGCAGCCTTCCCGCGCGCACCGCCGCACCGTCCCGCTGCGCTTCGTCAACTTCTCGGTGACGAACGGCGCGTTGCAACGAGGACACGGCTCGAGCACGGGCTTGTCCCACACCACGAAGGTGCAGTCCGGGTAGCGGTTGCAGCTGTAGAAGGCGTTGCCGCGGCGCGAGCGACGCTCGTAGAGCTCGCCCTCGCCGCACACCAGACACTTGATGCCGGTCGGAACCGGCTTGAACAGCGGCTGGACGCTCTTGCACTCCGGATAGCCCGAGCAGCCGAGGAACTTGCCGAAGCGGCCGAAGCGCACCTGCATGGGCTTGCCGCACAGCTCGCACGTCCGGTCCGTCAGCTCGGGCTCGACCGGCCGGATGGTGCCGTCCTCGTCGCGCGTGAAGTTCGTGGTGTTGCGGCACTCGGGGTAGCCGCTGCAGGCGAGAAACTCGCCGCGGCGGCCCCACTTGATCACCATGGGCTTGCCGCATCGGTCGCACACGAGATCGGTGGGGCGCTCCTCGCGCTTCACGTCGCGCATCTCGACCTCGGCGCGCTCGAGATCCTTCGCGAACGGCGCCCAGAAGCGGCGCATCGCCGCCACCCAGTGCTCCTTGCCCTCCTCGATGAGGTCGAGCTCGTCCTCCATGCCCGCCGTGAACTCGACGTTCAGGACGTCGGGGAAGGACTCGACGAGAAGGTCGGTGACGAGCATGCCGAGCTCGGTCGGCTTCAGCCGCCGCTGGTCGTCCTCGACGACGTACTCCTTGTTCAGGATCGTGCCCATGATGCTGGCGTACGTCGACGGACGGCCGATACCCTTCTCCTCCAGCTCCTTGATGAGCGTCGCCTGCGTGAAGCGCGGCGGGGGCTGCGTGAAGTGCTGCTCGGGAACGAGCTCGAGCAGCTTCACCACCTCGTGCTCGGTGAGCGGCGGGAGCTGGCCCTCGGCATCCTCGTCGTCGCCGGCGGTGCGGTCGTCCTGTCCCTCGGTGTAGACGCGGATGAAGCCGTCGAACTTGAGGACCTGTCCGGTGGCGCGGAAGCGGCAGCTCGCCGCCTCGATGTCGACGGAGGTGGCGTCGTACACCGCCGACGCCATCTGGCTGGCGACGAAGCGGTTCCAGACCAGCGTGTAGAGCGCCAGCTCCTCGCGCTCGAGGAACGGCGCGACCCGCTCGGGATCCCACTGCATCGAGGTGGGCCGGATCGCTTCGTGCGCGTCCTGGGCGTCCTTCTTCGAGCGGTAGGCATTCGGCTCCGCCGGCAGGTACTCGGCGCCGAAGCGCTGCGGGATGTACTCGCGCACCGCGGCGATCGCCTCGCCCGACACGCGAGTCGAGTCGGTGCGCATGTAGGTGATGAGACCGACCGCGCCTTCGTCGCCCAGCTCGACGCCCTCGTAGAGCCGCTGCGCGACGCGCATGGTGCGCGACGGCTGGAACCCGAGCTTGCGCGCCGCCTCCTGCTGCAGGCGCGACGTGATGAAGGGCGGTGTCGGGTGGCGGCGCCGCTCCTTCTTCTCGACCTTGGTGACGGTCCACGCCGCGCGATCGAGGCCGCGGAGGATCTCGTCGACGCGCGCACGGGTGTCGAGGGGAAGCTCCTTCCCCACCTTCTTGCCGTCGGCCTCGACCAGCCGGGCCACGAACACCGGGGGCTGTCCCGCCTCGAGCCGCGCCTCGACCGTCCAGTACTCCTCCGGGACGAAGGCGCGGATCTCGCGCTCGCGCTCGACGATGATGCGGACGGCGACCGACTGCACGCGACCGGCTGACAGGCCGCGGCGCACCTTCTGCCACAGCAACGGCGAGAGCCGGTACCCGACCAGGCGGTCCAGCACGCGACGGGCCTGCTGCGCCTCGAAGAGATTCTGGTCCAGGTCGCGCGGATGCTGGATGGCCTCCTGCACGGCCTTCTTCGTGATCTCGTTGAAGAGGACGCGGCGAACGTTGCGCCGCTTCGGATGCCCGAGCTTCTGGGCGATGTGCCAGGCGATCGCCTCGCCCTCGCGATCGGGGTCGGGCGCCAGGTAGATGGTGTCCTTGTCCTTCGCCGCCTGCTTGATCTCGTTCAGCACGGACGTCTTGCCGTGGATGACCGTGTACTCGGCCTTGAAGTCGTCCTCGATGTCGACGCCGAGCTTCGACTTCGGGAGATCGACCACGTGGCCGACGGACGCCTTCACCTGGTAGTCGCGCCCCAGGTACTTGCCCAGCGTCTTCGCCTTGGCCGGCGACTCGACGACGACCAGATGCTTCGCCATCGTCAGGCCGCCCGCGCGCGGAAGCGCATGCCGGGCTGCTGCTCCACGACGCCGCGCAGCTCGAGGGCCAGCAGCGTCTCCAGGGCCGCGCCCGGCGGCAGGGCGGCACGGCGGATCACCTCGTCGACGTGTGCGTCGCCGGCGCGCATCGCATCGAGCACGCGGCTCTCGAGCGGGCTCAGCACCGGACCCGGCGCCCGGCTGGCGATCGCGCCCGCCCGCAGCTGCGGTGCGATCTCGTCGAGGATGTCCTGGACGCCGCGGACCAGCTTCGCGCCGTCCTGGATCAGGCGGTTGGGGCCGTCGTGCAGAGCCACGCCGACGGGTCCGGGAACGGCGAACACCTCGCGCCCCTGCTCCAGCGCGCAGCGCGCGGTGATCAGCGACCCGCTCCGGGGCGCCGCCTCGACCACCACGGTGCCCAGCGTCAGCCCGCTGATCACGCGATTGCGGCGCGGAAAATGGTAGGGCAACGGCGCCGTGCCGCAGGGGAACTCCGTCACCAGCGCGCCGCTGGCGGCCACCCGGCGGGACAGCTCCGCATGCCAGGGCGGATACACGCGATCGAGGCCCGTCGCGAGGACCGCGACCGTGCGACCGCCCGCCGCGAGCGCGCCGCTATGAGCGGCCGCGTCGATCCCGGTCGCGAGGCCGCTGACCACCGTGATCCCGACGGCGGCCAGGCCGTGCGCCAGCTCCTCCGCGACGCGCCGCCCGTAGCCGCTCGCCCGGCGCGCGCCCACGATGGCCACGGCGCCGGCGTCGCTGGCGAGCGTCCCGCGGACGGCGAGCACGAGCGGCGGGTCGGCGATGGCGCGCAGCGACGCCGGATAGGCCGCCTCGTCCCATGCGCACAGCGAGGCACCGAGCGCAGCGAGCTGCGCCAGCTCGTGCTCGGCTCGCACGCCCGCCTCCAGCCAGGCCCCGGCGTCGAGTCCCGCCGCCGCCACCGCGGCAGGCGACAGGGCGCGGGCCGCCTCCGGGCCGCCGGCGCGCCCCGCCAGGCGGCGCGCCTGTGCCGGACCGAGCCCGGGGACGAGAGCGAGCGCCAGCCAGGCTCGCGCCCGGCTCGTCGCCTCTACCTCGCGGGATCGCATGGAAACCGAGCGAGCTACTATACCGACCGGACTCGTGCAAATCACCCCGCCAAATCGGGCCACTGGAAGACGCGCAGCGCGTTCGCGCGCAGGTACTGCTCGAGGACGCCGTCGCGAAACGGCAGCGCCTCGGCCTCGCCGAGGCAGCGCTCGAACGGAAGCACCGGGTGATCGGAGGCGAAGAGGACCTTCTGCGCCCCCCGCGTGTTCATGAAATGGATGAGCTCCGCGGGAAGATACTTCGGCGCATACGCCGACGTCATCATGTAGAGGTTCGGGTACTTGAGCAGGAGGCGGATCGCCTCACCCCACCACGGGTCGGCGCCGTGCGCCATGATCAGGGTCAGCTCGGGGAAGAACAGACACACCTCGTCCAGGTAGAGCGGCCGCTGCGGCTCGGCGGGCATGGGCGGCCCCGGGATGCCGGTGTTGATCGAGATCGGCAGGCCGAGCTCGATGCACTTCGCGTACACGGGATAGTACGCCTTGTCGTTCGGCGGCCGGTTCACCAGGAAGGGCACGATGCGCACCAGGCCCAGCCCGTGCTTGCTGGCGAGACGGTCGATCAGGCGCAACGCCTCCATCCCCTGCAGGGGATCGATCACCGCGGAGGGCAGGAACTTGCCGGGGAAGCTGCGGACGATCTCGTCGAAGGGCTCCGGGTCGTTGCCGTCGATGGTGATGACGGCGCGCTCGACCCCCGCCGCATCCATCTGGGCCAGCAGCTCCGGCAACGGAGCGGGCTCGAAGATCTCCTTCTCGCGCTTGAAGTAGTCACGCGCCACACGGACCAGGAACTCGGGACGGTAGTTGGTGAACCCGACGGGGAGGTTCAGCCAGCAATCGATCGCCTTCGGTCTCTCGGTCGCCATCCGGCTCTTGTAGCGCGAGAGCGGGCGGCGCCGCACCACCTCGCCGCCATGCACGCACTTGCCCGGGTGCGGCTCCGACCGTGCCCGACGGTACGACCCGAGTACGCGCGAGATCACATTTCGCGACGTATTCGACGCAGGAAGACGCGGCACGTGCCTTGCTCGCCTCCGGCGGCATGGGGGGAAACGGCGGGTGCCGGCGCGTCCGGCTGCTGCTCGGGGTGTTCGTCTACTTCGTCGTCTTCCTGGCCGGGCTCGGCGGCGTCGCTTCCGCGTCGAGCGCCGGCAGCGCGCCGAGCTTCCTTCGCGACGTGGGCGGCGTGCTGTTCTTCGCCACCTACCGCGATCCGGGTGGCGGATGGCAGCTCTGGACGAGCGACGGAACGCCCGGCGGCACCGTGCTGCTGCGGGACGGGCTCGGCCTCGACATCGAGCTGGTCGCGCTGGACGATCGGCTGGTCTTCTCCACCCGCGGGGGGCTCTGGACCAGCGACGGGACGCCGGGCGGTACGATCCTCGTGAAGGCGCTGCCCTTCTACCCGAACGGCATCAAGAGCGTGCGCCGGGGCGTCTACTTCAGCGACGGCCGCGGGCAGCTCTGGAAGAGCGATCTCACGGACGCAGGCACCACCCTCGTGCGCGACATCCCGCCGGGCTTCGTCTTCCACGACTTGACGCCTGCCGCGATCACCAGCACCGGCGACGGCGTGTTCTTCCGCGCCGTCGACGCCGCGATCGGGACCGAGCTCTGGAGGAGCGACGGCACCGCCGACGGCACGATGCCCGTCATCGACCTGAACCCGATCGGCGGCTCGGCGCCGGGCGAGTTCCTGAACGTCCGCGGCACCCTCTACTTCAGCGCGACCGACGGCCAGCGCGGCTACGAGCTGTGGCGCAGCGACGGCACGGCGGCGGGAACCGTCCTGGTGAAAGACATCAATCCGACCGGCGACGCGTGGCCGATGCTGCTGCGCCTGGTCGGCGACACCTTCTACTTCAGCGCCGACGACGGCACCGGTCCGGAGCTGTGGAAGAGCGACGGCACCGAGGCCGGGACGGTGAAGGTCGCCGATCTCAATCCGGACGGCGGATCGTATCCGAACGCGCTGCTCGCCATCGGCGCGACGCTCTACTTCCGTGCCGACGACGGGAAGACCGGCGTGGAGCTGTGGAAGACCGACGGCACGGCGGAAGGCACGACGCAGGTGGCCGACGTGAACCCGACCGGCAGCTCCGTCCCCGCGAACCTGCGCAACGTGAACGGCCGTCTCTTCTTCACCGCCGACGACGGCGTGCACGGCGAGGAGCTCTGGCGCAGCGACGGCACCGCCGCAGGCACCGTCCTGGTCGTCGACCTGAACCCCGCGGGCGGGTCGTATCCGCACTACGTCGTGAACGCCGACGGGACCCTCTTCTTCGCGGCCGACGACGGCAGCGGGACCCAGCTCTGGACGCTCCACGGGTGCGGGAGCGCCGCCGAGTCGTGCGCGATCGTGCGGCTGCCCCTCCCGGATCAACCCCCGTCGTCCTCCGGCGTACCCTACCTGGTGAAGGATCTGAATCCGGGGCCGGGGGACGGCGCGCCGTACGACATGACCGACGTCGGCGGGACCGCGTTCTTCCAGGCCTACCGGCCCGACACCGGAGTCGAGCTCTGGGCCAGCGACGGCACGGAGGCCGGTACGCGACTCGTGCGCGATCTGAACCCGGGCCCGGACGGGTCCTCGCCGTACGACTTCACCGATCTCGGCGGCGTCGCGTTCTTCGTCGCCACGACGACCGGCGGCGGCGCGGCGGTGTGGAAGAGCGACGGCACGGAAGGCGGGACCGAGATCGTGCAGGCGTTCGCCTCCGCGTGGCAGGCCTCGGCGCCGCACGACCTGACGGTCGCAGGCGGCAAGGTCTGGTTCGTCGCGCCCGGCGACGGCGGGAACGAGCAGATCTGGAGCACCGACGGCGGCGCCGGCGCACCTGCTGCCCACGCCCTTCCCGGGATGGCCGCCGTACAGCGCGGGTACGCTCGCGGCGCTGGGCGACACGCTGTTCTTCACCGTCTACGACTTCGACTCGGCAAGCAGGCGCTGTGGAAGACGGACGGCACGCCCGGCGGGAACGTCGAGGCATCGCGTGGCTTCCGGGGCTTCGCGACGGCCGCGGTTCGCGTCGGCAGGGTCCCTGCTCTATTTCCGCGCCAAGAGCAACGAGCTCTGGCGCACGGACGGCACCGTCGCGGGGACCGTGATGCTCACGGGCTCGGGAAATCCCGACGAGCTCACCGCGCTCGGCGATCTCCTGTTCTTCGCGGCCTCGGATTGCGATCACGGCCGCGAGCTGTGGCGTTCCGACGGGACGCCGCTCGGCACCTGGCGCGTGAAGGACATCGATCCCGGTCCGGCGGACGGCATGCCGGGACGCCTGACGAACGTCGACGGCACGCTCTTCTTCTGGGCGGCCGACGGCATCACGGGCTTCGAGCTGTGGAAGAGCGACGGCACCCCCGACGGCACCGTCCTGGTGCGCGACATCGATCCCACCGACGTCACCGTGCCGTCGTACTTCCAGGCGGTCGGCGGCCTGCTCTACTTCACCGCACAGACCCCGAGCTTCGGCTACGAGCTGTGGCGCAGCGACGGCACGTCCGAAGGGACCGCCTCGTGCGCGACATCAACCTCACGCGCAGCAGCTACCCCGAGTCACCCGCCAACGTCGGCGGCGTCCTCTTCTTCAACGCCGACGACGGTCGCCTGGGCGAGGAGCTGTGGGCGGTGCCCGCCGCGAGCACCACGACGACGAGCACCGTCTCGACGACCACCGCGACCAGCAGCACGACGACGAGCCTCGCGGTCCCGCAGACGACCACCACCTCGAGCGTCGTCCCCACCACGGCTCCCGGCACGACCTCGACCTCGACGACCACCAGCCCGTCGTCGACGACCAGCTCGTCCACGCAGCCGGCCGAGACGTGCGGCAACTGCATCGACGACGACCACGACGGGCTGGTCGATCTGGAAGACCCGGCCTGCTGCGCTGCGACGGGGACGATGCAGCTCGGGCACGCGCGGGTGGCGTCGCGCCGCGGCGGACTCGTGCTGAGCGCCAGCTTGCGCGGCATGGACCTGGGCGTCCTGCGAGGCGGTACGCGCGACGTCGTCCTCCAGCTCCGGAGCGCCGACGGATCATCGTTCTGCGCGCGCATCCCGGGTGCGAGCCTGCACGCACGCAAGCGCGCGCTGCACTTCAAGGATCCACGCCAGCTCACCGGGAGCGCGGGCGGCGTGACGCGGCTGCGTCTCGCTGCGGGAAGCAACGGCGCCGTCTCGCTGACGGCCGGAGGACCGTCCGCGCACCTCGTCTCCGGCTCGGGCCCGGTCTCGCTCCGGATCGGCTTCGTGTCGCCCGCGCCGGGCGACGGACACTCCGCGTGCGCGGCGGCGACGGTGCCGGCGAGCGGACGCGGCAGGGGTGATCAGCGCTGACGGCGCCTACGCCGAGACGCAGTCGTTGGCCAGCTCGCCGATCCCCTCGATGGTCGTGCGGATCACCTCGCCCGGCGCGAGGTAACGGCGCGGCGTGCGCACCGAGCCCACCCCGCTCGGCGTCCCGGTGAAGATCAGGTCGCCCGGCTCGAGCGTGCAGAAGCCGGACAGGTACCCGACCAGCTCCGGCACCGAGAAGACCATGTCGGTGGTCCGCGCGTGCTGGAGGCGTTCCCCGCTCACGTAGCACGAGATCTCGAGATCGTTCGGATCGCGCAGCTCGTCGAGCGAGACCACCTCCGGTCCGATCGGCCCGAAGCCGTCGATCGACTTGCCGAGCGAGAACTGCGGCGGCTTGTCGCTGAACTGGAGCCTGCGATCCGAGATGTCCTGCCCTGCGCAGAAGCCCGCCACGACGTCGAGCGCGCGCTCGGGGGCGACGGCCTTCGCGCGCTGGCCGATCACCACCACCAGCTCCGCCTCGTAGTCGACGAATCCCGACGGCAGCGGCACGTTCGCATACGGACCGACCAGGCAGCTCGGGAACTTGGTGAACACCATCGGCGCCTGCGGGAGCTCGAGTCCGGCCTCCGCGGCGTGCGAGCGATAGTTGAGACCGATCGCGAACACCTTCGCCGGCCGTGGCACAGGAGCATCGAACCGGACGCGATCGACCGGTTCCTCGAAGCGATCCGCGGCGAGGCCGCTGCCCCAGTCGGTCAGCGCGCCCCACGACGCGAGCGCGGCCATGGGGTCGGCGGGCAGGCGACCGCCCGAGGCGCGTTCGAGGTCGAGCATGCGATCGCCGCGCACCAGCTGCGCGCGGCCGTTCACCGAGGCGAGTCGGATCGACATGTACCGCGTGTAGCCGTCCGGTGCGGCCCTCGGCAAGCCGGCGCCGTGCCGCTCAGCGCGGAACGGCCGGACACGCGAGCCCGATCTGCCGCAGCAGCTCGAAGAGATGGTAGAGCTCCGGGTAGAGCACCGGCTTCCCGCTCGTCAGCAGCGCCGCCGCCACCCGTCGCTCGGGGTCGGCCCAGCAGACGATGTTGGTGAGACCGACGTGCCCGAAGGCATGCCGCGTGTACGGACCGTACGGGCTGAGCCAGTCGCCGCCCAGCATGAATCCCATCCCGTAGCGGAACGGCAGCCCGAGCGTGAGGTCGAGCTCCAGGTAGGAGTGCTCGACGGTCGCGCGGCGCACCGTGCGGTCGTCGAAGACGCGCACGCCGTCGAGCACCCCGCCGTCGAGGAGCAGCTGGAAGAACCGGCTCATCTCGTTCGCCGTGGCGATCACGTTTCCCGCCGGGATGATGCCGCAGAGGAAGCGCGGGTCGTTCGAGATCGCCACCGCTTCCCGGAACTCGACCCCCAGCGCGCGCTGGAAGAGCGTCGAGAGCGGCGGCAGCAGGGGCGGTCCGGTCACGTAGTTCCTCACCACGTGCGGCACGTCGGCGGGATCGGCGCCGTAGCGCAGCCAGCGAAAGCCGAGCGGCCGGCACACCTCCTCGTCGAGCACCGTGCGGATGCTCTTGCCGGTGACACGCCGGACGACCTCGCCGAGCACGAAGCCGCCCGTGACGGCGTGGTACGCGAGCTGCCGCCCGGCGCGGCCGGTCGGACGCTGGCCCGCGATGATGGCGACGACGGCGTTCGTGTCCTCGAGGTTCTCGAGGCGGAGGACCTCCGGAGGGAGGTTCTGGATGCCGGCGCGGTGGATCAGGACGTGGCGGATCGTGATCCACTGCTTCCCGTTGGCGCCGAACTCGGGGATGTAGTCGCAGACCAGGTCGTCCAGGCGGAGCAGGTTCCGCTGGTCGAGCAGGTGGATCATCATCGCCGTCACGGCCTTCGACGCCGACAGCGTGACGAACGGCGAGTCGGGCGTCAGCGGGACGGCGCGGGTATCGGGGGGATCGCCGGGGCCGTTGCCGCTGGCGTGCCCGATGGCGCGGTCGAGGAGCACCTGCCCGTGGCGGCGGACGCAGAGGGCGAGCGCGGGATGCATGCCGCTCCGGTAGAGGCGCTGGGCCGCGTTCCAGATGCGATCGCGCGCCGCGGGGTCGACGCCCAGCTCGCGAGGCGCGACCTCGGCTTCCCAGCGGACGCGCGTGACCGCGTCCAGATCGGCCGGCACGCGCGCACGCGGTGAGGGATAGGGCAGCACGACCGCCGGCATTCTACGAACGGCGGACGCGGGAGGCGAACGAGCGAGGGGCCGGCGCCTGCGGGGGGACGCCGGCACCGACCCCTCACTGCGGGCAAGCCGTCAGTCCGGCTCGCCCAGCGGATTGGCCCCGGGCTCGCCCAGCAGATCGCGCATCTGTGCGCGGAGCGCCCGCATCTTCGTCTTCACGTCGGCGGCCTTCGCGAGCTGATCGGCGGTGAGCAGGCCGCGGACCTGCAGGACCACCTTGAGACCGTGGTTCACGATGTCGCCGCGGACCTTCATCACCTGGGCCACCAGCGGCTGCAGGTCGTCCTCCGTGACCGGGCCGGTGGAGACGAGCTTGTCGGCGAGCGCCTGGTTCGCCGTCCGGAGCTGGTCGAAGAGCCCGAACAGCGTCGTGCGATCCGCCTTCAGGATGTCGCGCACCTCCTTCTTCTGATCGTCGGTGAGCCCGACGCCCTGGAGCAGCATCGGAAGCATGAGACCCGGGTCGTCTCCGAAGGGCATCGGTCCGTGGAACGGGCCGCCCATCCCCACCCGCATGATCCCGGGCGGCGGGCCGTCGGAGCCTGCGCGTGCGAGTGACGGAGCCAGCACGGCAAGCAGCAGAACAATACGCACAAGCGTGGTCATGGTCGTGATCTCCTCATTCTGGGGTGCAACCTACTCGCAGTCCTGATCGAGCCACGGATCGTCGCGTGCGCAGGGCCACTCGCCCCGCAGCGCCGCCTGCACCGAGGCCACGTCGATCGCACGCACCGGCTTCGCGAGCTGCTCGACGTCGTCGGTGGCGAAGACCGCCGCCGAGATCTGATCGAGCGACAGCGGCTCGGCGCTCGCGACCTGCTCCGGAGCCGGCGTGCGGCCCGCGAGGCCCCACACGAGCGCCGCGGTCGCCATGGCGACGGCCGCCAGCGGGATCCAGCGCGGCACTGCGGCGGGCCGAGCGACGGGTCGGGGCAGCGGCCCGTCGCGCAGCACGTTGCTCAAGACGTCCAGGTCGCGCGCGAGCGATGCGCGGCGCGCCGCGCACGCGGCGCACGACCCGAGATGCTCCCGCTCGCGAGGGCTGCCCCGCCCCTCGAGCGTCTCGAGCAACGTGCGATCTCCGAGATGCCGGATCATGATGCCTCCCCGAGCGCCGTCCGCAGATGGCGGATGGCGCGGAACAGATGACGTTTGACGCTGCCCGTCTCGACCCCGATGGCGTCGGCCACCTCGCGCGTCGACCAGCCCTCGACGTGCCGCAGCACGAAGACCTCGCGCTGTCGCGGCGCGAGCTGCTCGAAGGCGCGCCAGATCCGCCGTTGCTGGTCCGCGCTCACCACCTCGCCTTCCGGCGTGCGCCACGTCGAGGCGACGGTCTCCTCGTCGAGCGCGCCGGCGACGGTCCACCAGCGGCGCCACCAGCGCGACCGGCGTCGATCGCGGCAGGCGTGCACGGTGACGCGCGTCAGCCACGGTCCCCAGGCCATCTCCGGGTCGTGCGGGCGTTGCGAGGCCCGGAAGAGCTTCACGAACACCTCCTGCCCCACGTCCTCGGCCTCGTCCGGGTCGCCCAGGAAGAGCCGGCAGAGGCGGAGCACCCGCGCGCGGTGGGCGCGGTAGAGGTCGTCGTACGACGGCCCGTCGGGTTCCACACCCGCACGCTGCGCCATGCTCAGGCCCGGCGCCACGGGGGTGCCTCGGACCCGTCCCTGGTCGCCAGCGGCCTCATCGACTGATCAAACGCAGTATGGCCGCGCTCGGTTGACGCGCCGGGGCGCGGGCGCGCCGCACGTCACCCGACTCGAGGCGTCGGTGCGCGGGAGGGGCACCGCCGTCTCCGCTCAGCGTCCTCGGCGTAGGCGCGCCTCGTAGGCCGAAGCGTACCACACGCAACCCGCCGCGCGCGCCAAGGGCCTGCGGATTCGCTCCGACGGCGGTGCCCCTCCCGCGTCGGCCGTCGCGGCGGTGGGGCCGCTGTCGGAGCGAATCCGCAGCCCCTTGCGCGCGCTTGCGGCTCACGGGGGGACGCTGCGCGCTCGCCGGCGCGCATGGGGCGAGGACGCTGAGCGGAGACGGCGGCGCCCCCCCGCGCACCGACGTCCCGGTCGGCTCCTAGCCCGTCATCTTGGCGTAGTCGACGGAGCGCCAGCGCTCGGGGTGCATCTCGACCAGCACGCTGGGCGAGCTCGTCCGCTCCTCGGCCGTCATCGCGAGGTAGAGCTCGCCCATCTGCTCGCCCAGGTACCGGATCGCCATCGCCCGGACGTCGCGCGCGAAGTCGGGCTCGGCGAAGCTGACGGGACCCTCGACGCTGACGTACTGGTACGGCGCGGTCTCGGTCTGGGCGCACAGGCTCATGCGGCCGGCCTTGCGCAGCAGGCGTCCCTTCAACGACGCCGCCCCGGTGACCACGCGCACCACCCCGCCCGGCTCGTAGTGATACCACACCGGCACGGTGAGCGGCCCGCGACCGGGCTCCTCGACCGACAGCATCCCGACCCGCGTCTCGGCGAGGAAGCGCTCGCGCTCCGTTCGAGTCATCGCGTAGCTCATGGCGTCGCACTAGGCCCGCGGCGCCGAGGCGTCGCAAGGGCCCGCGCTCCGGGGCTTGCGCCGCACCCGGCGTCCGGGGAATGACTGCGGCTCACAAAAGGAGGCCGCCCGTGGACTTTGCACATTCGGACAAGGTGAAGACGCTGCAGCGACGGGTGCAGGAGTTCATGGACGCGCACATCTACCCGAGCGAGCGCGTCTACCACGAGCAGGTGCAGGCCAACCGCTGGGCCCAGCCGCCGGTCATGGAGGAGCTGAAGACCAAAGCGCGCGCCGCGGGGCTGTGGAACCTCTTCCTGCCCGAGAGCAAGCACGGCGCCGGACTCACCAACCTCGAGTACGCCCCGCTCTGCGAGATCATGGGGCGGTCGCACATCGCGTCCGAGGCGTTCAACTGCTCCGCCCCCGACACCGGCAACATGGAGGTGATCGACCGCTACGGCAACGACGCGCAGCAGGAGCGCTGGCTGAAGCCGTTGCTCGCGGGGGAGATCCGCTCCGCGTTCGCCATGACCGAGCCCGATGTCGCGTCCTCCGACGCCACCAACATCCAGTGCAGCATCCGGCGCGAGGGCGACGAGTACGTCATCAACGGCCGCAAGTGGTGGACGTCGGGCATCCTGCATCCGCACTGCAAGATCATGATCCTGATGGGGAAGACGGATCCGGACGCTGCGCGACACCAGCAGCAGTCGCAGGTCCTGGTCCCCTCCGACACGCCCGGCGTGAAGGTGCTCCGGCATCTCTCGGTGTTCGGCTACGACGACGCGCCCCACGGCCACGGCGAGGTGCTCTTCGAGAACGTGCGCATACCGGTGTCGAACATGATCCTCGGCGAGGGACGCGGATTCGAGATCGCGCAGGGACGGCTCGGACCCGGACGGATCCACCACTGCATGCGCGTGATCGGCGTCGCCGAGCGCGCGCTGGATGCCATGTGCCGGCGCGTGAAGCGTCGCGTGGCCTTCGGCAAGTCGATCGCCGAGCGCACCGTGACGCTCGAGCGGATCGCCGAGTCGCGCATCGCCATCGAGCAGGCGCGGCTCCTCGTGCTGAAGGCGGCGTACATGATGGATACCGCCGGCAACAAGGTCGCCCGGAAAGAGATCGCGATGATCAAGGTCGCGGCGCCGAACATGGCGCTGCGCGTGATCGACTGGGCGATCCAGGCGCACGGCGGCGGCGGCGTGTCGCAGGACTTCGGCCTGGCGGCGGCGTGGGCAGGCACGCGCACGCTGCGGCTCGCCGACGGCCCCGACGAGGTGCACCGGAACCAGATCGGCACGCTCGAGCTGCGCGACCACGAATAGGCGCCGCGCGGCGAGAGGTCAGGCCGGCATCACCCGCAGCCCGCGCATCCGCGCCGTCGTCTCGCCCATCGCGCGCTCCCCCCGGCGCCGCTGCATGGTCGGGGCGGCGCCGGCCCCTCCGATCATTTCTCGGCATGGCGGTCAACGCGGTCGGCGACGGCGCGCGCGTTGACGCCCGGTCGCCGGGGTCAGTACAACCCCGCGCATGTCGACCCCCGTCACGGTCATCACGGGTGCCAGCCGCGGCATCGGCAAGCGGCTCGCGATCGATCTCGCGCACGCCGGCTGGGACGTCGTGTGCGCCGCGCGCTCGAGCCAGGACTCGCCGAGCAAGCTGCCCGGGACGGTCGACGACACCGCTGCCGCGGTCGTGCGCGAGGGCCGGCGCGCGATGCCCGTCGCGCTCGACGTGCAGGACGAGGACGCCGTCGCCGCGCTGGCGGAGCGCGTGTACGCCGAGTGGGGGCGCTGCGACCTGCTCGATCAACAACGCCGCCATCGCCCCGCCCCGGCCCGCGCTGCAGGACTCGATCCGCCGCTGGCGAGCTCGCCGTCGACGTCAATCTGAACGGACCCTTCTACCTCAGCTGGCATCTCGGCCGGCGCATGGCCGACGCCGGCGGCGGCCGCGTGATCAACGTGTCCTCCGCCGCCGCGGTGATGCCGGAGTTCGGGCGTCCGAGCTACACGGCCACCAAGCTCGCGCTGGAGGGACTCACCGAGTCGCTCGGCCACGAGCTGGCCGGACGGCTGGCGGTGAACTGCATTCGCATCGACATCCCCATCTGGAGCGAGGGATTCGAGGCCACGCTACCCGGCGACTTCGACACCTCGGGGTTCGAGGACGCCGGGATCATGTCCGACGCGGTCCTCTGGCTGGCGCGTCAGGATGCCTCACTCACGGGCAAGATCCTCACCCTCACCGAGCTGCGCCGGCAAGGCATCGTGCGCCCGGAGACGTTCCACCGCGGCCGCGCCGGCTGATCGCCATCCGGGCTCGTCTCGGCTAGATTCCCCTCGCCACTCTCGATCCGGAGGACATCCCATGCTGCGTTCCCGACTGCGCTTCGGCATCTTCATGGCCCCCTACCACTCTCCGCGCGAGAGCCCGACGACGTGCTTCGAGCGCGACCGGGAGCTCGTGCAGTGGCTCGACGAGCTGGGATTCGAGGAGGCCTGGGTCGGCGAGCACCACTCGGCCGGGTACGAGATCATCTCGAGCCCCGAGCTGTTCCTCGCCGACCTCGCCGCGCGGACGCGGCAGATCCGGCTCGGCACCGGCGTCGTCTCCCTGCCCTACCACAGCCCGCTCATGGTGGCGGAGCGCATGAACCAGCTCGACCACCTGACGCGCGGCCGCGCGATGCTGGGTGTGGGACCCGGCTTGCTCCCATCCGACGCGATGATGCTCGGGATCGACCCGCGCGAGCAGCGCCGCATGATGGGCGAGTCGCTCGACGTCGTGCTGCGGCTGCTCCGCGGCGAGGTGGTCACCGAGAAGACCGACTGGTTCGAGCTGCGCGACGCCAAGCTGCACCTGGCGCCGTACTCGCGCCCGCACCTCGAGGTGGCGGTCGCGGCGTCGGTCACGCCGTCCGGCCCGCGCACCGCCGGCCGCTACGGCATCTCCATGCTGTCACCCGCGGCGACGACGCAGGGGGGCTTCAGCGCCCTCGCCTATCACTGGGGCATCGTCGAGGAGACCGCCGCGGAGCACGGACAGCACGTCGCCCGCGATCGCTGGCGCGTCGCCGGCTGGTGCCACGTCGCCGAGACGCGCGAGCAGGCGCGGCGCGACGTGATGTTCGGCCTCGCCGACTTCCTCTACTACTTCCAGAAGGTGGTCGCGCTGCCCGGCATCCCCGAGACCGGCACGCCGGAGGAATGCCTCGACGCCATGATGGAGTCCGGCGTCGCGGTCGTCGGCACACCCGACGATCTCATCGCGCAGATCGAGCGGCTCGAGGAGCAGTCCGGCGGCTTCGGGGCCTTCCTCTCCATCAGCCACGACTGGGCCAACCGCGCCGCGGAACGGCGCAGCTACGAGCTGATCGCGCGCTACGTCATGCCGCGCTTCCAGGACGCGAACGCGTTCACCCGGCGCAGCATGGAGTGGGTGCAGGCGAACCGCGCGCCGTTCCTGGGCGCCGCCACGCAGGGCGTGATGGAGGCGATCCAGAAGGACGCGGCGGAGCGCTCGGCGAAGGCGGCGAATCAGTAGCGCGCCGCGCTAGACGCCGAGCCCGCGACGGATCGCCGCCACGCTGTCCGCCGGCGGCGCGGTGACGTCGACGGACAGCGCTCCGGCCGGCTCCTCCAGGGTGGCGAGCTGGCTCGCCAGGAGCGCCGGCGGCATGAAGTGTCCGTGCCTGGCGCGGAGCCGCTCCCGGATCACCGCCGGCGGCGCCGTCAGGTGCACGAACACCACCTCCGGGCGCGCGGCCGCCAGGGCGTCGCGGTAGGCCTGCTTGAGCGCCGAGCACGCCACCACGGCCGACTGCCCCGCCGCCGCCAGCTCCTCGATCCGCGCGTGCAGGGCGCGCAGCCACGGCGCGCGATCGGCGTCGGTGAGCGGCTCGCCACGGTGCATCTTCTCGACGTTCGCCGGCGGGTGGAACGCGTCGCCCTCGACGAACGTCCAGCCGAGCTGTCCGGCGAGCAGCCGTCCCAGGGTCGTCTTGCCGGATCCGGCGACACCCATCAGGACGACGATCATCCCGCGATCAGAGCACCACGCGCATCAGCAGACCCGGCACCTTGAGCCAGCTCGGTGCGGCCTCGAGATCGGCCACCAGCGGTGCGACGCGGTTCGCCTTCGGGTTGCCGTAGAACCACATCGGCATCGGCTTCACGACCAGCGGACCGCGCACCACCGCCTTGTCGATCCCGTCGAGCATGAAGGTGTTGTGCACCCAGCCGAGCCCGCTCTGGATGTTCTCCAGCGTCGCGCTCGGGTGACCGCCCCACGGCGTCGTGCCGAACGCGTAGCCGAGCGCCGGCCAGTGGTTGATGGCGACGGTCCCGTAGCGCAGATCGAGCACGGCGCGATCGACGGCCGCCTTCACCTCCGGCTCGGCCTCGAGCTTCGGCGGGACGACGAGCATCGCGTTCAGCGTGCCCCACAGCCGGTCGTTCATGAATCGCGTGGCCTCGGTGACGAACTCGACGGGATCGGTCGATGCGATGCTGGTCTCGCTGAGCAGCCCGCAGAACGGCTCGGTGCGGAACAGGGGCTCGCGCTCGTTCCCGGCGTCGAGTCCGGGCACCAGGGCCCACTGCAGCTTCTCGTCGCCGCCCTGCCCGAAGCGCTGCGCCTCGGGATGGCCCGAGAGCAGCGTGCGGTAGCGGTCGAACGCGCCCGGGTAGTACGCGCGACGCGTCGGCGCGGCCGTGAGACCCTCCGCCACCAGGTCGAGGAAGCGCGTACGCTGCGGCCAGCCCTTGGGCGTGACGAGCATCTTCGCCGCGTTGCAGTTGAAGGAGCCGTTGTTGAACACCATCGACACCACGTTGCGCGCCTGGAAGGCGAGCTCCTCGTCGGAGTACGCGTACGGGAGGATGGCGACCGGGCTCACGTTGCCGAGCTCGGAGGTGATCGGGACGCGCAGCAGCGGATCGCGCGCGGCGATGCGGCGATCGCGCTCGGGACCCGGCGGTCCCCACACGATCAGGTCGTGCGTCCGATCGGAGCCGGTGATGTGCACGTCGTCGACGAGCGGATGGTAGACGAGCAACGAGCCCACCTCGGCGCCGCCGTAGACGATGCGGAGATAGCCGCGCGACACGAGCGGCTGGAGCGCGCGCTCGAGATACGGTCCGACCCACTCGTTCACCGGATTCATCTTGAGGACGCACACCATGCCCTCGACGAACATCTTGCTGGCGACGTCCATCGGCGGGATGCTCGCCACGTTGCCGGCGCCGAGGATCACGGACAGCCCGCCCTCGGGATCGTGTCGCTGATAGAACGCGGCCTGTCGTTCGCGCGCCTGCTCGGGCGTGACCCCGGGCTGCATCAGCACGTGCCCCGTGAAGCCCATGAAGGTGACGCCGTCGAGGCGGCTGGACGGGAAGAGCGCGATCTCGGTGCGGCCGTCGGGCCGCGTGCGCGCGCCGCGTCCCAGCGGCGGGCGTCCCGCCGCGGCGATCGCGTCGAGGCTGTCGGCGAGCAGGCGGAAGAGACGGATCGTGGCCGTCGGACCGGCGAGCCATTCCTCCGCCGGCTCCGCGTCGCGCGCCGCGGTCCCCGCCGCGACCCAGCCGGGCGCCTCGGCCAGCAGGCGCGGGATGCACTCCCGTACCAGCGCGGCTTTCTTGGCAGGCGGCAGGCGCGCGAACTCGCGCGCCTTGCTCTTCACCGCGGCGACGGCGTCGTCGATGACCTTGCGGTCGGTGGGCGCCGCGCTGGCGGCGTCGGCACTCATCTTGAGGGAAGCGCTCGACATGCGCGGTACATAGCGCGTCGCCGGGACGTGGTCGAGGTGGTGCGCGAACGACGCATGTATGGTACCGCGCTCCGATGCGTACGGCGGGACCGTGGCCGGGACTCCCCGTCGCCCGGGTCGCGGAGGCTCGATGACCACCCCGATGGTGCTGCCGCTCACGCCCGTCGCCCGCTACCGCGTGCTCTTCGCCGACTGCGACCCCATGCGGATCATGTACTACGCGAGCTACTTCCGCCTCTTCGAGATCGGACGCGCCGAGCTCTTCCGCGGCATGGGACACTGCTTCGCGGACTACGTGGCACGCGGCCTCTATCTCGCGGTGGTGTCGGCGACCTGCCGCTATCGCCGCCCGGCGCGCTACGACGACGACCTCGAGATTCGCTGCGGGGTCCGCGCGCTCGGGCGCGCACGCATCACGATCGCCTACGAGATCGCGCGCGGCGGCGAGCTGGTGGTGGATGGCGAGACGGAGCACGCCCTGGTGGACGACGACGGCAAGCCGCAGCGGCTGCCGGCCGACTTCCGCGCCCTGCTCGTCGGCGAATCAGCGGATCGCTGAGCCGGCGATGCCGAGGCGCCGGCGGACGTCGCCGGTGAAGCGCGCCGCGTCCACCGCCGTCGCGCAGCGCATGCGGAACGTGCCCGGCGCGCCCGACGCGCACACTCGCGAGCGGAACACCCCGTCGATCGTCACCGGCTCGATGGCCAGCTCCTCGATCGTGCAGAACGACTCGTCGTGCGCGCACGCGATCGCCAGCGGGTCGTGGAGAAACGCGGCGTTTCCCGGCGGGCAGCGGCGCGCCGAGGCCCGCGAAGAGATCGCGCTGCCGCGGCGACCAGACGCGCACGGCGCGGGCGAGCGCGGCGTGCAGGTCCGACCCGGAGCGCTCGAGCGCCACGACGTCGGCGTCGGTCAGCCAGACGCGGACCGTCGCGTCGGCGGAGACGAGACGAGTCGGGATGCCGGCCGACAGCACGCGCCGGGAGGCGACCGGATCGGAGCACAGGTTGTAGTCGACCGCCGGCGGCAGCCGGTTGCCGCCGATGACCACCTCGCGCAGCCACCCGCCCATCGCGGTGAGCCGCGCGATGCGGCCGGCGAGACCGGGGTCGCGCTCGAGCGCGACCGCGACGTTCGTGAGCGGACCGATGGTGACGAGCTCGAGGCCGTCCTGCTCGCGGAACAGGCGCAGCAGCGCGTCGACCGCGGGCTCCGGCGCGACCGCGTCCCGCGACCGGTCGAGGATGCCGTCGCCCTCGTGCCCGAACCAGGCGAACCCCGCGCTCCCGCCGAGGGGCTCCGTGCAGCCGGCATGCACCGGGACGTCCGTGCGTCCGGCGAGCGCGAGCAGGCGCGCCGCGATGCGGGCGCGGAGCGTGGTGTCGCCGCTGACCGTGGTCACCGCCACCAGCTCGAGCTCCGGCGAGGCCAGAGCGAGCGCGAGCGCCAGCGCGTCGTCGACGTCCGTGCCGATGTCGGTGTCGAGCACGATGCGGCGGCCCATCGCCGGGTTGTACGACGGCGCCCGCACGGCGGGCAACGCGGTCAGGACGGCTGCCCCGCCAGGATCGACAGGGTCTTCGCGAGACGGTGTACGACCCAGACCACGATCTCCACGTCGTTCAGGAGTGCGGCGGCGTGGAGACGGTTGCCACCGGCGGCCGCGACGCGCGCGGGATCGATGCGCTGCCGGAGGCGATCGAGGAGCGCCCCGTGCTTCCCGGTGCGTTCGAGCAGCGGCGCGACCGCGTCGAGCGTGGGCTGATCCGCGATGCGAGCCGCTTCGCGAATGAGATCGTTCAGGCTCGTCTCGACCTCCTGCACCACCTCCGCCTCCGCCGGGCTGCTTGCCGAGCCGGCCGAGGGCGATGCAGGCGTCGCCCACGGCGTCTTCCAGATGGCGGATCGTCGACAGGGCACCACGCAGCGACTGCACGCGGCCGGCCTGCGTCTCCGACAGGGAGCCGGTGGCCGCGAGGCGCGCGGCGAACTGCTCGATGGCGAGCGCCGAGCTCCGACGAACGCCGGGTCGGGCCGGTGCTCGCCCTCGGGTGAACGCTCGGGCCGCACGGCCAGCATGCCGATCAACCGCGCCAGCTCGCGCTCGAGCAGCAGGGTCGGCGGTGCCCGGATCCCCGAGGGCCTGGGGCGTGAGGTAGCGCGGCGCGCCCGGCGATTCGCTCGGCCGGTCGGGAAACAGGCGCTCGAGCAGGCGATGGCACCAGCCGAGCACCGGCGTGAGCGCCAGCGCCGGCAGGAGATTCGAGAGCAGGAACACCAGCGCGAGCTGCAGCCGCACGTCGGGCGTCACCGCGCTCACGCCGGCCCGCACGAGCGGAACGCCCGCGGATTCGAGCAGGTCGAGCGCGAGCATCAGCACCCCGCTGGTCAGGCAGAAGAGATCCTCCATGCGCACGAGGCGCAGCGAGCGGCCGTGCATCCCGAACGCCAGGATCGTGCGCAGCGCGATCGCGCCAAGGTTGCTGCCGTAGATGAGCAGCGCTGCGTCGCGCAACGGGAACAGGCCATCGCCGGCGAGCGTGATGACGAGCATCGACGCGCCCGTGTTCGACTGGAGCAACGCGGCTGCCGCGATCCCGGCGGCGAACGACACCAGGGGATGCCCCAGGCCGGTCGCGAGCATCTGCCGGAACCACGGCATCGTCGCGAGCGGCGCGACGCCGTGGCTCATCGTCTCCAGGCCGAAGAGGATGAGCCCCATCCCGAGCAGGACGCCGGCACCGGCGCGCGGCTGGGCGCGTTTCAGCACCCCCCACGCGATCCCTGATCCGCCGACCAGCCAGGCGACCAGCGGGTGGATGTTCGAGAGTCGTGACGAACGCGAGCGCAGTCAGACCGACGTTGCACCACACGATGATCGGCAGCGCCGCGGACGTCGTGATCAGCCCGCTGCTCGCCAGCCCGACCAGGATGAAGGTCACCGCGGTCGCGCTCTGCATGAGGCCGCCGAAGAGCAGGCCGACCAGGCTCGCCTGCAGCGGGGAATGGGTCGTCCGCTGCACCAGCGTGCGGAAGCTCTCCCCGCGAGCTGGCGGAGCGACATCCCGATCAGCTGGATGCCCAGGAAGAAGAGACCGAGGCCGAGAACCAGCGTGCTCAGCGGCGCGGACATGGGGGGTGCGCCTCCATATCCGGTTCCGTCCCCCTGCCCCAGCGGGCCGGCGTTTTTTTCCAAGACGCCAGTCCCGGAACCGGGCAAGAGGAGGCATCATCCCATCTCACGGAGGGCCAACGATGACGCAGGAATCGACAGCACCGAAATCCACCCTGATCGCCACGATGCGCTACGACGACGCCGGCGCGATGATCGAATGGCTCGGCAAGGCCTTCGGGTTCGAGCGCCACTTCGTCGTCCCGGGCGACAACGGAACCATCGCCCACGCGCAGCTCGTCTTCGGCTCGGGCATGATCATGCTCGGCACCGCACGGGACGACGAGTGGGGCGGCCTGGTGAAGACCGCTCGCGCCCTCGGCGGCTCGAGCGGCGGCGTCTACGTCGTGATTGCCGACCCCGACGCGCACTGCACGCGTGCGCGAGCCGCCGGCGCGGAGATCCTCTACGGTCCGCGGGATACCGACTACGGCTCGCGCGAGTACGCCGCACGCGACCCCGAGGGGCACATCTGGAGCTTCGGCACGTACGATCCCTGGGCTTGAGCGAAAGATTTCTCTTGCGACCGGCCGGCTCCCGGGTGCACAGTGACCTCCTCGAGCAGCGCAAAGGGGGGCACCATGGCCAGCTCGAATCGTGGACGTGCAAGTGCATCGGCGTCGTCGATCGCGCCGATCCGTCCGGCTTCCCGTCGCGCATTCGTCGCGCTGACACTTGCCGCGGTGCTGGCGACCGCGGCGCAGCCCCGCACCGGCTGCGCCGCGGTCGACATGACCGGCGACTGGTACGCGGCGGCGGACAGCTCCTTTCCGGCCAGCGCCGTGCGGTTCCTCGCAGACGGGATCCTCGCTCACAGCTTCGCGACGCCTCGTCGGGCACGATCGAAGCCACGGGAACGATCGACTCGGCGACCGGCGCATTCATGCTCACCTTCATCGTTCATGGGCTGCCCAGGACTGCGGCGCGCTCTTCCAGGGCCAGACCGATCCGAGCCGGGAACACCTTCGTCGCCACCGGCGGCGTCCAGTCACATCGCCGGACTGCCATTCAGCATCTCCTGCGCCTGCGGCGTTTCGAGGCCGACGGAATTGCGCGGCAGCAGAAGCCCGTGCGGGAACACCAACGTCGACGCGGGCGAGCAATGTGACGACGGAAACCTCGGCCGAGGCGGTGACTGCTGCGCGCTCGACTGCACCATCCGGCCCGATGGGCCGAGTTGCTGCCGACGGCCTGTTCTGCAACGGCCAGGAGACCACCTGCCAGAGCCGGCGTATGCCAGGCCGGGACGCCGCCATGCCCTTCCATTGCAACCCGGCGAACCACACCTGCGTGAGCGGCTGTCCGTCCGCGCCGTCGACCTGCCGCACGGCGGCCAAATCCCGCCTGCTGGTGCAGCACGGCGGCGACGGCAGCAAGGATCGGCTCGCCTGGCGCTGGACGCAGGGAGCGTCGACGAGCCAGATGGAGTTCGCAGACCCGCGAGCGGCACCGACTACGCGCTCTGTGTCTTCGAGGGTGCCTCGCCGGCAGCTGATCGGGCAAGCCATCGTCCGGCCAGCGGAACTCGTGGAGGACCACCGGCACGACGGGCTACAGGTACAAGGATGCCGGCGCGACCGCCGCCGGCATCACGAAGGTCTCGCTCAAGGGCAGCACGGTGAACAAATCCAAGGTGCAGGTGACCGGCAAGGGCGTGGGCTTGCCCGATCTTCCCCTGCCGGTGATCGCGCCGGTGATCGTCCAGCTGGTGAACGAGACAAGCGGGCTCTGCTGGGGCGCGCTCTTCAGCGGCCAGGAGGTCATCCGGAACGAGCCCGATCAGCTGAAGGCGAAGGCGCCCTGACACGTCGCCCGCGGCCGATCCCGGTTGCGCGCTGATGGCGCGGGGCATACGACGCGGCCGGAGTGCCGGTCGCCCCGCGCGTCAGCGTCGTCGTGCCCTGCTACAACGCCGAGCGCTACCTGGCGCAGGCGCTCGACAGCGCGCTCGCGCAGGATGGCGTTCCGCTCGAGGTGCTGGTCGCCGACGACGGCTCCAGCGACGGCACGTCGGAGGTGCTGGCCCGATACGGCGAGCGCATCCGGGTCCTGCGCCAGGATCATGGCGGGCCGTCGCGCCGCGCGCAACGCCTGCCTGCGAGCGGCGCGCGGGGAATTCGTCGCGCTGCTCGACGCCGACGATCGCTTCCGGCCTGGCAAGCTGGCGCGGCAGGTGGCGGTGCTGGACGCGCGGCCGGACGTCGGACTGGTCTACACCGGCTGGCTGGTGATCGACGGCGACGGCATGCCGCTGCCGCATCAGGGCTGGTCGCGCGAGGAAGGCGACGTCCGCCGGCGCCTCCTGCTCGGCAATCTCACCCATCCCGTCGCCGTGATGCTGCGTCGCGCGCCCGCGGTGGATGCCGGCGGCTTCGACGAGTCGCTGCAGGTGAACGAGGACTGGGATCTCTTCCTGCGGCTCGCGCTGCGCGGCATGCGCTGGGCGTGCATCGACGAGGCGCTGGGCGAGTACCGGGTGCACGGCAGCCAGAGCCACCGCCGCGTCCGTCTCGTCTACGAGACGCGGCTGCGGATCCTCGAGCGCGTCTTCGCGGATCCCGCCCTGCCCGCGGATCTGCGCGCGGCCAGGAGCGACGCCTTCCACGAAGCGCACCTGGTGGGCGCGGCGGAGCTGTTCGCCGCGGGCGAGCCGGCCGGCGGACGGGCCGCCTTCCTGGCGGCGGTGCGCGCGCGCCCGGAGAGCCTCGGGGACGCGGCCACGATGCGGCGCTTCGTCCGCCTGCTGCAACCCACCGGGCGCCAGCACCAGCAGGACGCCGTGCGGCGCTGGACGCACGTCACCCGCACGCTGTGGGGAGCCGTCGAGGCGACGCTGGCGACCGCGGCTCTCGAGCCCGAGATCGCACGCCGTCGCTGGGCGGCTCGCGGCGCCGTCCTGCGGACGGGTGCGCGCCTGCTCCGCAAGCGTCTCGGCACGTGACCGGGTTGCGTGCCGCGGACGTCGCCGCTAGCGTCCGCGGGCTTGCCGACCAGCGTACTCGTGATCGGGCTCGACGGCGCCACCTGGAGCCTGCTCGCGCCGTGGGCCCGCGCCGGGCGACTGCCCGCGCTGGCACGCCTGATGGACCGGGGCACGTGGGGTCCGCTCACCTCCACCGATCCCGGCGCTCACGCTGCCGGCGTGGTCGTCGTTCATGAGCGGGAAGAATCCGGGCGGCCACGGCATCTACGCGTTTCACCGCATGGCCTTCGACCGCTACGACTCCGCCGGCCTCGCCAATGCCGGCGACCTGCGCGCGGTGCGCATCTGGGACGTCGCGGCACATGCCGGCAAGCGGGTCGGTGTCATCAACGTGCCGCCGTCATATCCGTTGCGGCCGATCCCGAACGGCTACCTGGTGAGCTGCATGCTGACGCCGCCCGGGGCGGCGTTCACGGAGCCGCCCGAGGTCGCGGGCGAGCTCGGAGAGTACGAGATCGACCTGCCCCCGCCGAAGAACCTGCGGCGCAGTGATCCGGACTACCACGAGCGGGCACTCGCCTATCTCCAGGGCATGCGGCGGCAGACGCGGCTGCGCGCGGACGCGACGGCGCGCGTGATGGCGGCGCGGCCGAGCGACGGCGTCTGCGTCGTGTTCTACGCCCCCGACCGCGTGCAGCACTACTTCTGGGAGTACGTCGATCCCGAGCGTCCCGCGCCCGGCGGGCTCGACGACGACGTGCGCGCGGCCCTGCTCGCCGTCTACGACGAGCTCGACCAGGCGATCGGGCGGCTCGTCGACGCCGCAGGTCCGGACGCCAACGTCGTCCTGCTCTCCGACCACGGCTTCGGCACCAAGCCGGAGCGTTCCGTGCGGGTGAACCGATGGCTCGCGAACCAGGGCCTGCTGCGGCGTCATGCGTTCTGGACGACGCGCCGCCGGGTCGTGCGGAAGGTGTTCCCCGCCTCCTGGCGCGCGCGCTACGACACCCTCGACCACATCCTGGTGAACCGGGCGAGGAGTCGCGCGTGGAGCGAAGCGCTCTTCACCGGCACCGCGGGGATCTGGGTCCACGTGCGCGGGCGCTACCCGCTGGGATGCGTCGCGCCGGGCGCCGAGTACGAGCGGGTGCGCGACCAGATCCTGCGCGGGCTCGGCGCGCTGACCGACGATTCCGGCCGGCGCGTCTTCCACAGCGTGCAGCGCCGCGAGGACGTGTATCGCGGACCGTACGTGGGCGAGGCGCCCGACCTCGTCGCCGTGTGCGATCGGCGCTTCGGGATCATCTTCGAGAGCCTGCGCCGCGAGCTGCGCACCCCCGAGCTGTTCGGACCGTACGAGGAGCTCGGGTACACCGGCACGCACGATCCGGCCGGCATCTACCTCTTCACCGGACCGGCCGCGGCGGCCCTGGGCGAGCATCGCGCCTTCCCGATCGAGGCGACGGCACCGACGCTGCTGCACCTCCTCGACGTGCCGGTGCCCGAGGATCACGACGAGCCCGTGATGGCGAGCGTGCTACGGCCGGATTTCCTTGCCGCGCATCCGATCCGGACCGCGCCTCCGCTCGACGAGTCGTCCGTCGCGCCCGCCGGCTGGCGGTCGAGCGAGGACGAGGCGCACGTCGCCGAGCATCTCCGCGCCCTCGGCTACTTCGAATGACGGAAAAGTACTTGAGCCGATTCGGGAGCCGCGCATACTCCGGGGCATGCGGACCTCCTCGCGCAAGGCGCTGGCTGTCGTGTCCGTCGTCCTCGGTTGCACGCTGTGCGGGCCACCAGGGGCCGGCGCCGTTCCCAACCCCACGGTGACCGGACCGATCCCGGCGAATGCCACGCCGGGTGATCCGTCGCACGACTACCCGTTCTTCAGCTTCGCGCCGCAGCTGGCCGCCTTGAAGGGGCCACACGACTACGTCGAGGAGGAGTTCTTCTTCGAGGGCACCGCGAACCGCTACACGATTCCGACCGGCGTGCAGCCGAACAGCGCCACCGGCGCGATCCTCGACGGCGACCATCCCTACAAGACGCGCCTGATCGTCCGGCGCCCCGCGCGGCTGCGCGACTTCAAGGGCACCGTGTTCGTCGAGTGGCTCAACGTCACGGCGGGCTACGACATCGAGGCGCAGTGGACCGTCGGGTGGCCGCACATCGTCGACGAGGGGGCGATCTACGTCGGCGTCTCGGCGCAACGCGTCGGCGTCCAGGGTGGCGGCCCCGGTTCGCTCACGGTGTGGAGCCCGGCGCGCTACGGCTCGCTCGACGTGACCGACGGCGGCACGATCACCAACGACGCGCTGTCGTACGACATCTTCTCGCAGGCCGGGCAGGCGATCGCGCATCCGATGGGCGTCGATCCGCTGGCCTCGATGCGCTCCAAGGTCGAGCGCGTCATCATGACCGGTGCATCGCAGTCGGCCAGCCGGCTCCAGATCTACTTCAACTCGGTGCGACCGCTCGACCCGATCTACGACGCGCTACTGCTGATCGTGGGCGGCGGGATGACGCGGACCGACCAGGGCATCAAGGTCTTCAAGTTCACCAGCGAGACGGATGCCCCGAGCCAGCTTCCGGCGCGCCAGCCCGACACGGACGAGTTCCGGCACTGGGAGGTGGCGGGCGCCGCGCACGCCGACTTCTACTTCTACTCGTACCTCGCGCCGCTCGGCGTGCGTGACGGCATTCCCCCGACGCCGACCAACTGCGACAATCCGCCGCTCAGCCGGATGCCGTTCTACGAGGTCGGCGACGCCGCCGGCGATGCGCTGGTCCGCTGGATGACGGACGGCACGCCGCCGCCGATCGGGCCGCCGATCGAGTTCACGTCGAGCAACCCGCCCGTGATCGCGCGGGACACGCTCGGCCTGGCGCGCGGGGGCATCCGGCTCCCCGACATCGTGGCGCCGCTGGCGCTCAACACGGGCACGAACTCGGGGCCGGCATTCTGCCTGCTCTTCGGCACGTACATCCCGTTCGACGACGCCACGCTGCACCAGCTCTACGCGAGCCGCGGCGACTGGATCTCGGCCTTCACGCAGGCGTCGCGCGACGCGTACAGGGCCGGGTTCATCGGCAAGCGCGACCACCGGCTCAACCTGCAACGCGTCCGGCACACGGATCTGTTCCGCTAGGCGCAGCGCGCCGGCTCGGGCACGTTCCCCGGGCCGGCGCTCACCGCGTGCGCGTCACCGGCGGCGTGCCGCGAGCGACGCGGCGTGGCCGACGACGTCCTGCGCGTAGCTCATCGTGAGGCCGAGCGCGTCGCCGCACGGCTCGTGCCTCGCCATGCGCTGCGCCGCCCGCCGCACCACGGCGAGCTTGCGGAGGGCGAGGCGCAGGTCATGCACCCGGCTCGGCTCCTTCGAGAAGGCCACGACCAGGTCGTGCGCGCGGGCGAATGCCATGCGCGCGGCGAGCGGGATCTTGCGCATCGGGCACCCGCTGACGCCGAGGTCGATCCCGACGGCACAGCGCGCGACGTCGAGCGCGGTGGACTCTCCCGCGACGCAGCACAGGTTCAGGTAGTCGACGTCGCGCAGCGACGAACCGTCGCGCGCGATCACGGTCGCCCCCGTCGCCTTCCCCTCCTGGACCGCCACCGGAAGGATCGGCCCGCACGTGCCGTCGAAGGTCGGCAGGCGGGGCGGCGTGAGGTCCAACCCGGCGACGCTGGCCGACGACAGCGGCGTGGTGTCGCAGCTCGAGGTCGACGTGCCCGTGCACAGCCGGACCGCGAAGCTGCACGTGCCGTCGGCGACCCCGTCGGCGTCGCACGTGGGATCCCCGTCCGTGCACACGACCCCGCTGCTGTCGTTCGTGGCCGTGACGCCGCGAAAGACCATGCGGCAGTCCGTGTTGGCGAGCCCTCCGCCCTGCACCTCGGCGTGCCCGGCACCCCGGGCGGCCAGCAGCAGGAGGACGGCGGTGGTGGCGAGCGCTCGCATGGTCACCCGAAGAACCTACGGGGCCCGGCCGGCCCGTCAAGTCGGCCCTCCGGAGCCGTCCCTAGACGGGCGTATCGCCGATGATCGTCACGCGCTCCATCACGCGGTGCTGCGGCCAGTAGTCCGACACCGCGTAGTGCTGGACGGCGCGATTGTCCCAGAAGGCGATCGAGTCCGGCCGCCAGTGGAACCGGCACTGGTACTCGGGCACCGTCGCCTGTCGATAGAGCAGGTCGAGCAGCTGCTTGCTCTCGTCCCGCGGCAGGTCGACGACGTGCGAGGTGAAGGCCGCGTTCACGTACAATGCCTTGCGGCCGGTCTCGGGATGGGTCCGCACGACCGGGTGCTCGGCGGGCGGAAACTCCTTCTGCTTCCGCGCCAGGGCGTCGGCATCGAGGAGACGGCCGAAGGTGTGGGTGAAGTCGTGCACCGCGCGCAGGCCGTCGAGCGATGCGCGCACGTCGTCGTCGAGGCCCTCGTAGGCGGCGTACATGTCGCAGAAGAGCGTGTCGCCGCCGACGTCCGGCACCTGCGGGCGCGCAGCACCGATCCGAGCGAGGGCTCGAGCCGCCACGTGACGTCGCTGTGCCAGACGTTCTCGAAGCCGCCCATGCGCTCGTTCTTCTCGAGCACCAGGACCTCGGGATAGCCGGCCTTGCGGGGTGCGAAGGGATGCGTCTCGAGGTCGCCGAAGCGGCGGGCGAACGCGAGGTGCTGCTCGGTGGAGATGCGCTGGTCGCGGAAGAAGATGACCTTGTACTCCAGCAACGTGCGCCGGACCTCGGCGATGGTCTCGTCGGCGAGGTCGTGGCCCAGGTCGACGCCCGTGATCTCGGCGCCGATGGTCGGACTGAGCGGCTGCACGCCGAGATGGTTATAGGGCTGTTGCTCTCCGTCGCCATGGACGGGTCGCAGCGTGCGCGGTCCGACGTGAAGCTTCGGCATCGGTCGTCTCCTTCGTCTCCGCTTCTCACGCGCTGCCCGTGCGAAGTCAACGCAACGCGCGGACACGCGAAAACTTGCGGGACCCCGCGCGCCGCCCGTATGGCCCTCAGGACACGCACGAGTTTCACGGGCAGGAGTTGTGCGCGCCGCGCGCTGGTGATGGCGGTCGGCTTCCTGGTCGCGCTCGCCGCGCGACCGGCGCTCTCGGACGTCGACGTCAGGTTCGAGCGGCTCGACGGCTTCGCGGCTCCCGGCACGCCCGCCGAGCTGAACAAGGTCGGCGTGCTCCAGATCGGGCCGAAGCGCGCCAAGAACATCCTGGTCCTCAACCCGGGCACGTCGGCGAGCGCCGCGTACTTCGCGCCGCTCGCGAAGACCGTCGTCGAGAAGGCGAAGGGCTGGCAGGTGTGGGCCGTCGAGCGCCGCGAGAACCTGCTCGAGGACCACTCGGTGCTCGACCGGGCGAAGGACGGAACGGCCACCGGCCAGGAGCTGTTCGACTACTACCTCGGCTGGCTCACCGACCCGAGCGTCACGAAGCACTTCCAGCTCATCCCGGACACCGACGTCGCCTACGCGCGCGACTGGGGCATGCGCGTCGAGATCGAGGACCTGCGCCGCGTCGTGAAGCTGGCGCAGAAGCGCGCGGCCGCAAGGTCGTCGTCGGCGGCCACTCGCTCGGCGGCTCGATCACCACGGCCTACGCGACCTGGGACTTCGACGGCGAGCCCGGGCGCAGGGCCTCGCCGGCCTGGTGTTCATCGACGGCGGCAGCAGCCCGACCCCGGTCACCCCGGAGCAGGCGACGCAGCCGCTCGCAGGCGCTGCAGACCGGCTCGCCGTGGCTGAGCTTCGGCGGCATCCCCGCGCCGTTCGCCGGCCTCTTCAACGCGACCGGCTCGCTCGGCGCGCTGCTCGATCCGGACTCGCCGTCGCTCGGCAGGCGTGCCGCTGCTGCCGGCGAACCTGAAGCCGCCGATCCCGGTGACGAACCTGGCGCAGTACGGCTACGCGCTCGACACCGAGACCTCGCCGCCGGGCCTGATCGCGGCGCAGGCGCACCTCGGCCACCTCGCCGCGAGCGGCGATCCGCGCGGCTGGGACCAGGCGGGCGAGATCACGCCGATCCAGCGCTTCGCCGAGATGTTCTCCGGCATGGGCCTGCAAGGGTCTCGACGGCACGGCCTGGTACCACCCGCAGCGCCTGACGATCGACTCCGGCGCGGTCGCCGCCGGCAACGCGAACCCCGCGCAGGACATCCTCGACGTGCGCGCGACGCACGGCCACGACCTGCCGAAGCGGCTCCGCATCTATGCCTTCGGCGCGGCGCTCGGCGGGCAGCGCGTGCTCGACGCGGCGACCATCCTCGCCGGCCAGTCGGGCATTCCCGCGCGGAACCTGACGCTGATCGACCGCCACGAGACGTACGCCCACAACGACCCCAACTCGGCGAGCCCGCAGAACGACTTCGTCGACGGCCTGGTGCCGTTCCTGGCGAAGATCAAGCGCGGCCGCTGATCGTCGACAGCGCCGGCGGCCCGATCCGGGCTTGGGCCGCCGGCGTGTCCTGTGGTACGCCCGGCGCATGGACGTCGCACTCCAGCTCATCTTCCAGAACTACGGAGGTGCGCTCTCGGACGCCGAGCACATGGCGCACGAGCGCCGCGTCGCGGAGCTGGCGGAGCCGCTCGGCTTCGACAAGGTGTTCGTGGTCGAGCACCACTTCTTCGACTACGCGGCCTGTCCGGACAACGCGCAGTTCCTCTCCTGGCTGGCCGGAAAGACCGAGCGCATCGGGCTCGGCACCGGCGCCTTCATCCTGCCGTGGAACGATCCGCTGCGCGTGGCGGAGAAGATCGTGCTGCTCGACCACCTCTCGAATGGCCGGGCCGTGCTCGGCCTGGGTCGCGGTCTGGCGCGGCGCGAGTACGCCGGCTTCCGCGTCGACATGGCGGAGTCGCGCGACCGCTTCGACGAGGCCGCCCGGTTGATCCTCGACGCGACCGACCGCGGCTACATGGAGGGCGACGGGCCCTTCTACCCGCGTGCGCGGACGGACATCCGACCCCGTCCCCTGCGTGGCTTTCGCGATCGGCTCTACGCCATCGGCATGTCGCCCGACTCCGTCGAGCAGGCGGCGCGGCTGGGCGCGCGCCTGGCGATCTTCTCGCAGCTCCCGTGGGACGTCTGGGCAGCCACGTCGCTCGCCGCCTACCAGCGCGTGTGGGGTGAGAACCACGCGACGCCGCCGCCTCCTCCCCTCACCAGCGATCTCATGTACTGCGCACCCACTGACGAGGAAGCCGAAGCGGTCGCGCGCGTCCACATGGCCGAGTACTACCTGTCGGTCCTCGACCACTACGAGCTGCTGGCTGGTCATTTCGCGGGTGTGCGTGGCTACGAGATGTACGCGCGCGCCTCCGAGGTGCTGTCGAGCCTCGGGCGCGAGGATCAGGCGCAGATGTACCTCCAGGTGCAGAGCTGGGGCGCGCCGGCGACCATCCTGCGCAAGCTCGCGCAGCGCCGCGAGCTCGTCGGCGACTTCGAGCTGAGCCTCATCGTGCGCTACGGCTCCTTGCCGGTCGATCGCGTGGAAGCGAGCCTGCGGCTCTTCGCGGCCGAGGTCCTGCCCGAGCTCAAGCGCTGGTAAATTTCCGCGCGGCCTTCGGGGTGACGACGACTGCTCGTCGGCCGCAACTTTCGCCAAGTTCCTCCTCCGTACGATACGAAGGGACAGTTCGGTGGCGGGCGGCAGAACGCGGACACGCCCGCTGTCGTCACGACCCCGGTTCGTCGAAGCTACGGTCGACCAGTTCACGATCGACTGAACAGCGCCGTGAACGGGGCGCGCCGGGTCCCGACGTCTGCAGCAGCAAGAAGATCGCGCGCCGGCAAGAAGTCGGTCGGACTTCGGGAAGTGCTTCGCGACCGCGCGAAGAAGGGGACGGCCATCGACGAACGTGCATGGAGAAGGCATCGGACAATTCGTAAGGCCCTCAAGAAGTGCACGACGGTCGACCAGATCGCACCGGTCGAGACGGTGGTCGACAACTTCGTGAGGAGCCTGTTCCGCGCGGTCGCGGTGCTGACGACGACCACCACGACGACCACCACTCGACGACGACCACCGACGGCGCCGCCACTCGGCCTGCACTACACGTTCACCAGCTCGCCGGGCACGGCGAACTGCGGGACCAGATTCGCGCCAGGCGATCCGCCCTTCTCGGGCACCCTCTTCTCCGACGTCGACCAGACGACGCCACTGACCGACCTCGGCCTCGCTTGCCTGTACATCGGCGGCGGCAACGGAAACGTCGCGGCGTCCAGCTTGCCGGAGAATGCGCAGACCATCTTCGCGACGCCCGATGCGCAGCAGCTGCTGGCGAGCTTCGGCACCGGACCCCGTGACTGCACGAAGGGACCGGCGACGACGAGCCACTGCCTGAACAACACCGTCGGTGGAGTGCACCAGCGACGACGACTGCTTCCTCGACGGGGCGTGCCGGCCGGACGCCAACTGCTACTTCGGCCCGCCGGTTCCCGTGAACGGGTTCCCGGCGAGCTGCGTCGTCAACACCTTCGCCGCCGACGCCAGCGGCATGATCAACCTGGCCACACCGGAGGCCGACCTCAGCGTCCAGCTGGCCTCCCGGGTCTACATCTCGACGCTCAACCCGACGGCGTGTCCACAGTGCATCGGCAACACGTGCACCTTCGGCCAGAACGCCGGCGCTCTGTGCGACACGAACAACATCAACATGACGAGCCTCGATTGCCTCCCGAGCGACGGCACCTACATCGCCACCCTGCCCGTCAACCTGACGCCGCTCACCACGGGCGAGGCGCTGAGCACGGCGGCCGACGGCAACTTCTGCCCCGACCAGGTCACGCCGGGTGCGTTCGGGAACCCGGACGTGCGCGCCATCCGCCAGCAGGGTTCGCTCAACCTGGCGACCATGGAAGCCACGCTGGTCAGCAACTTCTGCATCGCGAGCACGGGCGCGGCATCCCTCGACAACCTGGCCAATCTGCCGGGGCCGGGCACCCTCAGCCTGCCCGGCGTGACGGTGCTGGCGTCGCCCAGCGGAGCCTTCGTCGAGTAGTCGACGCGCGCTCCTGACGGATCACATCCCGGCGCCGGCCCACGGGTCGGCGCCGGGATGCTCGTGTGGACTTCGACCGGCTCCCTCCCCTACCCTCGACGGAACCGAGGGGGTGAGCCATGAGCCAGCTGGCCGCATTGCGGCGTCCACCCGAAGCGGTGCTCGATCACATCGGCGACGGCTCGGACGTCGTCGTCGGCATCGGGAACGGCGAGCCACGCGCCCTGCTCGACGCCATCGAGGCGCACGCCGGGCGGTACCACGAGGTCCGGCTGCACCAGATGCTGCCCCTGCGGCGCCGTCCCTACATCGACGGCACGGTCGAGGGCCTTCGCCACGTGTCGTGGTTCCTCTCGCCGGCGAGCCGCGACGCCTTCCACGCCGGCGCCTGCGACCTGGTGCCCAACAGCTTCAGCGAGGTGCCGCGCCTGATGCGGTCCCTCGCGCCGGCACTCGTGGTGGCCACGGTCTCGCCACCCGATCGGCATGGCTACTTCTCGCTGGGGTGTCACGCCGAGTACACGGCGTCGTTCATCGGCGAGCTGCCCTTCTTCGTCGAGGTCAACCCGCGCATGCCGCGTACGTTCGGCGAGAACCAGCTCCACGTGAGCCAGCTTCTCGGCTGGTGCGAGGCCGACACACCGATGGTCGAGCTTCCGCCGCGCGCGCCGCTCGACATCGACCGCTGCATCGCCGCCGAGCTGCGCGGGTCCACCATCCGCGAGCGCACGTGCCGTCTGATCGCGATCGCGCACCCCCGGTTTCACGACGAGCTCGAGCGCGCCGCCCGCGCGATGGGGTACCTCGCATGAGCACCCTCGACCGCAGCGCGGTGCCCGACTACCCGGGGCTGCTTCGTCTCGACGGCCGCGGCATCGTGGTCGTGGGAGCGGGCCGCGGAATCGGACGGCAGGCCGCACACGCGCTCGCCTCGGCGGGGGCGCGCGTCGTCTGCGCCGATCTCGAGCGCGACCGCGCCGACGCCGTCGCCGCCGAGGTCGGCGGCACCGCCTGGTCCGGCGACGTGCGCAAACGCGAGGACGTCGCGGAGCTGATCGCCGAGGCCGGCCGGATGCTCGGTCGGCTCGACGGCCTCGTCGACATCGTCGGCGAGGCCCGCTTCGGCGCCGTGCTCGAGTGCCGCGACGAGGACTGGGACTGGAACTTCGAGATGGTTCTCCGCCACGCGTACCTGACGGCGCAGCTCGCCGGCCGCGCCATGGTGGATCGTGGCGGCGCGATGGTGTTCGTCGCCTCGGTCAGCGGCCTCACGAGCGCGCCGCGGCACGCGGCCTACGGAGCCGCGAAGGCCGGCCTGATGTCACTCGTGCGCACCGTCGCTGTCGAGCTGGGACCCCGCGGCGTTCGCGCCAATGCGGTCGCGCCGGGCGCCGTGTGGACCCCGCGTGTCGCCGCGCTGCTCGGCGAGGAGGGCAAGGTGCGTGCCGCCGCGAACGCGCCGCTGCGCCGCGTGGCGGATCCCGCCGACGTCGCGAGCGCGATCCTCTTTCTCGTCTCGGATCTGTCGGCTTACGTGACCGGACAGACGCTCGTGGTCGACGGCGGCGTCAGCGCCAAGTTCCCGTATCCATCGGGGGCGTGACCGATCCGTGCGAGATACGTGAGGCAGTATCTCGAGCACGTGCCAGCCGCGGCCCTCGGATGCGATCCACGAGCGCATCTCTGGCCGTGACGCCTTGCGGTACGCCTGTCGAAATGAGTGTTGCGCCGTATCTCGACCGATATAACTTTTGGACGCGAGATCGGTTGAACGCACACGGGAGGTGTTTGAGATGATGAAGAGCACGATTCTCGCGGCCGCGGCGCTGGCCTGCATCACCCTGGCCACGCCACATCGTGCGGCGGCTCAGGTCTCGATCGACATCCAGCAGCCCGGCTTCGCGCTGCACGCCGGACCTCCGGTCTACGGACCGCCGGTCGTCGTGCCGCCTCCTGCCGTCGTGTACGAGCCGCGCGCGTACTACGCTCCGCCTCCGCCCTACTGGAAGCACTGGGACAAGCACCACTGGAAGCACTGGCATCATGGTCACGGCCATCACGGCGACTGGGACTGACCGGTACCGACGCGCGCAGCGAGGTCAGGGGCGGGCCGGGAGCTCGTCGGGCGTAACGACGGTGACCAGCAGGAGCGCCGTCGGCTCGCCGAACCAGCGCACGCCGTCCTGCACCATCTGCCACTGGAACGGATAGACGCCCGGCACGCCCGGCGCGACGACGTCGAACGAGAACACGGCGGTCTCGCCGGGAACGTCGGTCCGGGTGCCCGGACGCGGAGGATTCCCCAGCGATCCGTATCGCGTGGCGCCTCCGAGCCGAGGCGAAATTTCTCGCTTCGCTTCCACACCCTCCCCTGCCCATCCCTCCCCCCCCCCCCGCCGGGCCGCCGAGGGCGGCGAGTCGGTGGGCGCAAACACACGCAGGAGAGCGTACAGGCAGAGCACCGACCAGAAGTGCGGCAGGAGCTGAAGGTGGGACAGCTGGTTCGCCCGCGGAGAGGAGAAGGCGAACATCACCGCGCCGACGGCGGCTCCGAGCGTCGATTGTCGGAACCCGCGACGCAGGAACACGTACATGGCCGCGAAGTTCAACGTCCCGAGCGTCAGCATCCACGCCTGGTACGCCGAGTCGGGCGCCAGGCCGGTCGCCCGCCACGGCCAGTAGAAGGGCGCCGCGCCGAGCATCACCTCGGAGTAGCCGGCGACGTTCCGCGTCGGGAAGAAGAACGGCGGACTCCAGAAGTCACGATGGCCGTCCTGACCGAGCAGCCACCGGTACAGGTGCTCGGCGATGTAGTTGTTGAACCGCGTGTCTTCCGGGTCGGTCTGCACCGATGCGAATCCGGTGAGGATCATCTCGTGGTGCGCGAGCAGCAGCCCCCCGATGCAGAACAGCACGGGCAGCACGATCCCTCTCACGCGCGGCACAGGGCCATCGCATTACTGCAGCCGGACGACAAGGTCGACGAGCGCGAACGACGGCATCGGCGGCGACGTGTCTCCAGCGTTCAGAGATGATTCTCCCCGAGTCGTGCGCATCGGCCGGTGCGACGAGCGGGCTGATCCCCGGTGCCGGAGCGGCAACAAGGGGTTGCTGCCGGCATGATCCTGCTGCCGGCGGGCCGGCCTGTCTGCCAGCAATCTGCTGGTTTTACGCTGGCTTTCGTCCGAGGGGTGTGAGGCATGCACCTTGCGTTGATGCGCGGCCATGAACGCACTCCCGAACCGCCAGATGCTTGCCGTCTCCGTGGCTGTACTGCTCGTCGTTGCCCTCCGGTCGCTCGCCGGCGCCGCGACGCTGGACGACATCACGGTCTCGCCCCCGATCCTCCGGCTGCGACCGTGCGAGACGGTCACGCTCGAGATCACCGGGCACTACGACGACGGGACGACGCGCAGACCTGTCGGCGGAGCCCGGGCTGGCCTTCGCCTTCGAGACCGGCAACGCCGCGCAGAACGGGCCGAGCAGCGTGGTCATGAACGGCACGCTCGACGACGCGCTGACCATCACCTTCGACGGGATCGACAGCGCTCCGGTCCCGATCCTGATCGTGTCACCGCAGGATCTGAGCCTCTGCGTCGTGATCGGGACGAGCACCACCACGACGCAACCGCCCGTCACCACCACGACCAGCACGACGACCTCCTCGTCCACCACCACGACGACGAGCACCACGCTGCAACCGACGACGACGACGCCGGCGCCGCCCACGACGACCAGCACCCTGCCGCCCGTCGAGGAACCGGAAGACGCGGCGTGCGGGTTCTGCGTCCACGACCGGATCCAGCACCGCTTCCGCATCGAGAACCACGTCATCTTCCACCGCGAGCAGCTGCTCCAGGATCGATGCGCGGCTGTGGAGTTTCCCGCGTCCGACGTTCGAGGTCGCAGCCGACGGCACGCAGTCGTCGATCTTCGACGTCGAGCGGGTCGTCGAGGGCTCCTGCCAGACGACGCTCACCGACCCGAACCCGCACTTCCTCGACGACAGCTTCCAGCCGATCGCGAACGCCGATCCCGACTTCTACGGCAGCGTGTTCGCGACCGATCGGCGCCCCGGCTCCGTGCGCTTCGACTACACCCACCCGACGACGCCGCCCGACGACGGCGACAAGTTCCGGGTGATCCGGATCGGCATCTTCTACATCGACACGAGAAACCCCGGTGCCGGCGAGCGGCTCGGCACGCTGGTCGAGGTTCGCGTCTACCGTCCGCCGGTCCTGATGGTCCACGGGCTCTGGAGCGACGCGGGCGCGTTCGCGGACATGGAGCAGACGCTCGCAGCGTCCAACTACGAGCCGTCCCAGCTCTACCGGCTCGACTACCGCAACACCAACGACTCGTCGTTCGCCGTCAACTACCCGCTGATCGCCGGCGGAATCGATGCCGTCCTCCAGCAGGCCGCGGACGCCAATCTCGCCAGCGGAAAGGTCGACGTCGTCACGCACAGCATGGGCGGCGTGCTCAGCCGGCTCTACGTCCAGAACCCCGGCTACGGGCAGGAGGTTCGCCGGATCGTCACCTGCAACACGCCGCACGCGGGCTCGCAGATGGCCAACCTGCTGCTCGACCGGACCTTCGATCCGCAGGGACTCATCTGCAGCCTGCTCTCGCAGGCGATGAGCAGCTCCACGGTCCCGAACCGCGGGTGCTACAACGGCGCCGTCGACGACATGCAGGTCTCGAGCTTCGCGACCACCAACTTCCTGAACCTCGGGGTACACCCCACCGACATCGAGGTTCACGGCCTGGCAACCGTCTTCGATCCGAACACGATTCCCGACGTCTCCTTCGCGGCGGCGCCGTTCGGGGTGGGCCCGTTCCTGGTCGCCCGTCTTCTCCGCAGCTGCGGCATCTCGCTGGTCGACGACGTGTTCAACCACGACGACTCCGACCTCATCGTCTCCGCGACCAGCCAGACTGGCGGTCTGTCGGGGTCGCTCACGTCGCTCTATTCCGACCAGGCGCACATGGGCTCGACCGCGAACCCGGCCGTGATCGATCGGGTGAAGGGTCTGCTCAACGAGCCGGGCGGCTCGAGCAGCTTCACCCGGGCCGGCTTCTCCCCCGGCCAGCTCGGCTACACGACGCCCTCGCTGTCCTGTCCGCTCCTGCGGCGGGCGCAACGGCTGGGAGCGAGCGCCGTGGCACCGGAGATCACGATCACCAGCCCGGCGCCGGGCACCAGCGTGACCGCCGGCGAGTCGTTGCACGTCGAGGTGACCGGCGCTCCGGAGATCGCCACGGTCATCCTGCTGATGAGCCAGCCGGGAAGCGAGATGCAGCTCGCCGAGCAACCCGGTCCGGACGCACAGTTCGACGTCGACGTGCCGCCGGCGGCCATCGGCGAGCAGAACGTCGTCGTGGCGGGCATCGACGCCGAGGGGCGGCTGGTGGCCGTGAGCGACACCCTGACCGTGGACGTGACGGTTCCGGCGGCGCTCAGCAACATCACGATCTATCCCCCGGTCGCCTACGTGCAACCGTGCGGAACGGTGACGCTCGTGGTCATGGGCCACTACGACGACGGGGTGGCGCGAGACCTCTCGTCGCAACCGGGTCTGAGCATGACGTTCGCGACGGGGAACGCCACGCGGAGCGGCGCCAGCGGCGTCGTGCTGAACGCGGTGACCGACGACTCGGTCATCGTCAGCTTCGACGGTGTCGACGGTCCCGCGGTCCCCATCCGCGCGCTGGTCCCGGATGACCTCGGCTCCTGCGTCGTCGCAACGACGAGCACGACGACCCTGCCGTCGACGACCAGCACGACGATCACCGCCCCCTCGACCACCACCACGGCGCCGCAGGCCTCGACCACGACCACGTCGACGACGCTGGACAGCACCACGACCACCACGGCGACCCCCGAGACGTCCACGACGTCGACGCCGGCGTCGTCCACGACCACCACCACGCTCGCCCCGGGCTGTCAGGCGGACGCCGAGTGCGACGACGGCGACGCCTGCACCGTCGACGTCTGTGCTCCCTCCGGGTGCAACCATGTCGCGGCCACCGGTCTCGACGGCGCCGAGTGTCTGCTCTCGGTCGCGCTCTCCGAGCCGCTCTGTCCGGCGGGCACGATCAGACCGAAGCTCGAGCAGTTCGCGACCGCGAAGCTCCAGCGCGCGCTCGATCTCATGAACGAGGCCGAGCTCGCGACGAAGCCGAAGCGGCAGCAGCGACTCCTCGACAAGGCAAGCAAGGTGCTCGGCAAGATCCTGCGTCACAAGCCCGGGACGACGACGGCCGAGTGCCTGGACATCCTCGGGGCAGAGATCGACGGCATCCTCGGCACCCTGTCCGGGCAGCCCGCGGAGGATCCCCCTTCGACGGGGCTGGATCCCGGCTTCGGCGACGCCGGCAAGGTCACGAACGCCGCGCTCCAGGAAGCCGAAGCCGTCGCACTGCAGCCCGACGGCAAGATCCTCATCGCCGGAAGCGCCAACGGTGATTTCGCCCTCGCGCGACACAACGCGGACGGCACCCTCGACACGAGCTTCGGTAGCGGCGGCTCGGTCACGACGAATCTCGGTAGCATCGACGAGGGATTCGATGTCGCGCTCCAGCCCGACGGCAAGATCGTGATGGTCGGGCGCTCCGGCGGTCCCACCGGCTTCGACTTCGGCGTGGTCCGGTACGACGCCGACGGCAGCCTCGACACCGCCTTCGGCACCGGCGGTGTCGTCAGGACCGACTTCGCCGGAGGCGCGGACTACGCGCACGGGGTCGTCATCCAGGCCGATGGCAAGATCGTGGTGGCGGGGCACGCCGGACTCGCGAACGACAACGACTTCGCGCTGGCGCGCTACAACGGCGACGGTACCCTCGATGCGAGCTTCGGCAGCGGCGGCAAGGTGACGACGAACGTCGCCGGCGTCACGGATCTGGGCAATGCGGTGACGCTCCAGCCCGACGGCAAGATCGTGGTGGTGGGAGCGGTCGACCCCAGCCACACCTTCGACTACCACTTCGGCCTGGCACGCTATGCCGTCGACGGCAGCCTCGACACGAGCTTCGGCCAGGGCGGCACGATCGTGGGTGATCTCGGGTCGGCCGCCGGCGTCGTCGTGCAGCCGGACGGCAAGATCATCGCGGCCGGCAACGGCTTGAACAGCGGTCCCCTCGTCACCTTCGACTTCGTCCTCGCCCGCTACGACGCCGACGGCAGCCGCGACGCGACCTTCGGCGACGATGGCCGGGTCACCACCGATCTCAGTGCCGATCAGGATTTCGGCGAAGGCGTCGCCCTGCAGTCCGACGGCAAGATCGTCGTCGTCGGGCAGCGGACCACCAGCACCGTCTACGACCTCGCGATCGCGCGCTACGACACCGACGGCAGCCTCGACACGAGCTTCGGGACCGACGGCTCGCTCAGCACCGACTTCAACGGCAGCGGAGACCTCGGCAAGGACGTCGCGATCCAGCCCGACGGAAAGATCGTCGTGGGGGGATACGCGGCGAACGGGCTCGTCACCGAGGCCGTCCTCGTGCGCGTGTATCCGTGAACGAGCGGGCGGAGTGCGCTCCCGGCCGTCAGTCGCCGCGATGCCCGGCCAGCGCCAGCAGTGCCGCGAGCAGCAGCACGAGGGCGAGCGTAGCCGGCGAGCACGACGCCGATCGTGCGCGTCCACGACGTGCGCGTGGCCGCATGCACGACGGCGAAATGACGGCCGACACAGCGCAGCCAGACCGCCACGAAGGGGACGACGAGCAGCGCCAGATAGGCCGCCAGCGGTAAGCCCTGGAGCGTCCCGCTGAGCGCGCGATCGGTCAGGGTGGCGCCGATGACGGCGGACAGGCCGACGGCGCCCAGCATCGTGCCCACCGAGTAGCAGGTGGTGTCGAGAATCGTCTCGAAGCGTACGCGCTGCGACCGCAGCGCACGGAACCCCCACGTGGTGAAGAGCGCATGCAGCGCGGCGACGAGCACGAGGGGTCCCACGACGAGCAGGATCGCCAGCAGGCTCGGACTCCGGATGCTGGTCTCGATCCGGTCGAGCGCGTGCCGGATCGGTCCCGGCATCGCTTCGATCACCGCGCGCGTCGGGCCGCGCTCCTGCCTCGGGTACACGTAGAAGTAGAAGATCTGGTTCAGGAGCAGGAACGTGAGCGGAGGCAGGTAGCGAGGCCCCGCGGGCTTCGGGTCGCGGTGTACCGTGTCCGGCAGCAGCATCGCGTCGAAGTGGCGCGCCCGGAACAGGAAATCGAAGAGCGTCACCGCATAGGCGCCCGCGCCGGCGACGATCGAGGCGAGCAGGGCCTCCAGGTACTTGATGGTCTCGTCGTCGAGGGTGCGCTCTCTGGCGTCGTCGTCCATGGTCGTGGGACGACCTGATGATGCACATCGAGCGCTCGGTCCAGTGGTCCCGATTCCGGCCGAGGCGAGGCTCGGCCGCGACGGCTCAGAAGGGCGCCGCGACGGATCCCGTCTGATCGACCCGGGACGCCTTGCGCCGGGTCGTGGGAACCAGCATCGGCACTCGCGAGCGGTAGCTCGCATACTCCGGGTGCGCCGCGACCAGGTCACGCTCCTCGAACCGGATCGCGACCAGGATGTACGCGGTGGTGACCACCGCGAACAGCAGGTGCGTCGCGGTCATCGTCGGCGTCGACCAGAAGGCGAACAGCCAGCCGACGTAGAGCGGGTGGCGCACGAGCCGGTACGGGCCGGGCGTGGTGAAGGCCAGCGGCTGGTAAGGCCGGCCGCGGAGATGCAGCCAGACCTGACGGAGCCCGAACAGGTCGAAGTGATTGATGAGGAACGTGGTGGCGAGGACGAGGAGCCAGCCGAACGCGAACCCGGCGTAGAGCACCGCCCGTCCGATGGGATACTGGACGTCCCACACGACGCCGCCGAGCGGACGCCACTGCCAGAACAGGACGATCAGCGCCAGGCTGCTCGCGAGCACGTAGGTGCTGCGCTCCACCGCCTGCGGCACGACCTGCGTCCATACGCGCTTGAACGCCGGCCGCGCCATCACGCTGTGCTGCACGGCGAAGAGCGTGAGCAAGCCGAGGTTGATCAGCAACGACGTGCCCAGCGGGCCGACCGGCGTCCCGTCGAGGCTCTTCGGTACGAGCAGGTTGCCGACGAATCCGGCGGCATAGAGGAACGTGGCGAAGAAGACGGCGTACGCGACGACGCCATAGATGAACGCGACGACTCTACCCATGATCCACAGAAGACGCGCGATCGTTCCGATCGATTGCAGCGCAGCCAGCCCCGGTCAGTCATCTGCGACTAGCCTGACGCCGCAGACCCGGTATTCCGCGCCCAGCGATTGTCGCGGCTCACCCTGACCGGCACCTGCGAGGCCATGCTCGCGCGCGTCCGCTCCGGCGCACTTCGCGGCATCGAGGCGATCGTCGTCGACGTCGAGGTCGACGTCTCCTCGGGCTTGCCGCACACCACCACCGTCGGACTTCCCGACGGCGCCGTGCGTGAGGCCGCCGACCGCATCCGCGCGGCGCTGCGCAACTCCGGCTTCGAGCACCCGCAGCGCCGCGTGACCGTCAACCTCGCTCCCGCCGGCGTCCGCAAGGAGGGCTCGCACTACGACCTGCCGATCGCCCTCGGCATGCTCGCTGCCGCGGCGTCGCCCGCGCTGCCCGATCTGAGCGGGTGGTGCGTGCTCGGCGAGCTCGGGCTCGACGGCCGCGTGCACGCCGTGCGCGGCGCCCTGCCCGTCGCGGACGCCGCGCGGCGCGCGCGCCTCGACGGCATGCTGGTCCCGACCATCAATGCCGCCGAGGCCGCGCTCGCGGGCGGCCCTGCCGTGATCGGCGTCGAGACGCTGGCCGACGCGGTGGCCCACCTCCGCGGCGAGCGGACTCGCTCCCCCACCAGCGTCGACGCCGCCGCGCTCCTGGCCGGCGCTCCTGCGTCCGCGGGCGATCTCGCCGACGTCCGCGGCCAGCCGCTCGCCAAGCGCGCGCTCGAGGTCGCGGCGGCCGGGGCGCACAACATCATTTTTCTCGGGGCCCCGGGCTCGGGGAAGACCATGCTGGCACGGCGGCTCCCGTCCATCCTGCCGCCACTCGCGCTCGCCGAGGCGATCGAGGTCACCTCGATCCACAGCGTCGCCGGCCTGCTGGGTGACCGCACGCTCGTCACCTCGCGCCCGTTCCGCGCCCCGCACTCCACCATCTCCGACGCCGCGCTCCTCGGTGGCGGCCATCCCATCCGCCCCGGCGAGCTCACGCTCGCGCACCGCGGCGTGCTCTTCCTCGACGAGCTGCCCGAGTTCCGGCGCAACGCGCTCGAGCCGCTGCGCCAGCCGCTCGAGGAGCGACGCCTGACCGTCGCGCGCAGCAGCGGCGCGCCCGTGTTTCCCGCCGACGTACAGCTGGTCGCCGCCATGAACCCCTGTCCGTGCGGATGGCTGGGCGACGACAGCGCACGCTGCGCCTGCTCGCCGCCGGTGCTCGAGCGCTATCGCTCGCGGGTGTCCGGACCGTTGCTCGACCGCATCGATGTGCACGTCGAGGTGCGCCGCGTGCCGGTGACGGCGCTCGCCGACGACGTGGCCGTCGCGGAGCCGTCGGCGACGGTCCGCGCGCGCGTGGAGGCGGCGCGCGCGCGCCAGCTCACGCACCGCGGCCGCGTGAACGCGCACCTCGGCGGCCGCGAGGTCCGTCGCGTGTGCCGGCTCGGCGCGCAGGGGCGCCGGCTCCTCGAGCTGGCGAGCGAGCGGCTCGGCCTGTCGGCGCGCGCCTACACCCGTATCCTGCGCGTGTCTCGCACCATCGCCGACCTGGCCGGCGAGGACGCGATCACCACCGCGCATCTGGCCGAGGCCATCCAGTATCGCAGCCTCGATCGGCGGCTCGACCGCACGTCGTAGCGCTTGCCATCGACTCGGCTCGCGGCATCGGGATAGGGTCGCGGCATGAAGGCAGCGGTCTACTACGAGACGGGCGGCCCGGACGTGTTCCGCTACGAGGACGTTCCCGACCCCGCGTGCGGCCCGGGCTCGGTGCTCATCGACGTCAAGGCCATCAGCATCGAGGGCGGCGACACGCTGCATCGCGCCGGCGGCGCGCTCTCGAGCCGCCCGCACATCGTGGGCTATCAGTGCGCCGGCCTGGTGCGGGAGGTCGGCGCGGGCGTCACCGACCGCACGCCGGGACAGCGCGTGGTGGCCGTCATGATGAACGGCTCGCACGCGGAGCAGGTCGCGGTGCCCGCGATGAGCACGTGGGTGCTGCCGGACGGGCTCGATCTCGACCTGGGGGCCTGCGTCCCGATTCCGTTCGGCACGGCGGACGATTGCCTGTTCGAGTTCGGCCGCCTGAAGGCGGGCGAGATCGCCCTGGTTCATGCCGGCGCCGGCGGCGTCGGGATCGCGGCCATCCAGCTGGCGAAGCGCGCCGGTGCGACCGTGCTGGCCACCGCGTCGCGCGACGACAAGCTCGAGCGCTTGAAGGGCTTCGGCCTCGACCACGGCATCAACTATCGCAGCGGCGACTTCGTGGAGGCGGTCCGCGAGCTGACCGGCGGACACGGCGCGGACGTCATCGTCGACTCCGTCGGCGGGCGGACGCTGGCGGGCAGCATCGAGGCCGCGGCGTATCGCGGGCGGATCGCGTACGTGGGCTCCGCGGGTCGCGATGCGACGCAGCCGAGCTTCGACGCCCTCCGTCCCGGCAACAAGACCGTCAGTGGCATCTTCCTCGGCGCCGAGCTGATGCTGAGCCACCAGCGCGTGCACACGATGATCGCGGGTCATCTGGCCGACATCGCACGCGGCGCGCTGCACGTGGTGGTCGATCGCAGATATCCGCTCGCCGAGGCGGCGGCAGCGCACGCCTACGTCGAGAGCCGCCAGGCCTTCGGACGCGTGCTGCTCGTGCCGTGAGCGATCACGGCGTGACGGCCTTCACGAATTCCACCGGGATGTTCGAGGAGCGCGACGGATCCCTGATCGTCTCCGCGTGCACCACCCGGAAGCCGGATTTCCCGAGTCCCTCCCGGAGCTGATCCTCGGTCATCACGTTCCCGCCGAAGCGCTTCGGCGGCTTCGTCCGGTATCCCGCGACGCCGCGGTAGATGACGCGGCCGAGCGAGCGGACGCGGTCGAGCCCGCGCAGCGCGGGCATGTCCAGGTTGATCGCGATCAGCGTGCCGCCGGAGCGCAGGATGCGCCGAGTCTCCGCCAGCGTCGCATCCGGCTCGGTGAAGTGGAGCACCAGGCTCATGAACGCCGTGTCGAAGGCGCCGCCGGCGAAGCTCGTCCGCTGGCAGTCCTCCACCTGGAACGTGACGTTCGCGGCGCGGACCCGCTCGCGCGCGAGCGCGAGCATCCCGGGAGACAGGTCCGTCGCCACGACACGATCCGCCCTCCCGGCCAGCACCGCAGTATAGAAGCCGGTGCCGCACCCGAGCTCCACCACGGAGCCGAGCTGGCCTTCCCGCTCGAGGCGCGCGCGCACGAGCGATCGGGTCGCCGGCCCGATCTGGAGGTCCACCACCTCGTCGTATCTCGGCGCGACCTTCGACCAGAATTCCCGCTGTTCGTCAGCCACGATACGGCTCCCCCTGGTACGTTCGTCCGACGGTGTCAACGACGGTCTGGCGACGGCGCCGGAAACATGGTCATGCTGCCTGGATATGGAGAGCACAATCACCGAGATCGCGCCCGACATCTACCGCATCTCGACCTTCCACGAGGGGTACAAGATGCAGTTCAACCAGTTCCTGGTGAAGGACGACGAGCCCGTCCTGATCCACACGGCCTTCCGCCGGATGTTCCCGATCACGCGCGACGCGGTCGCCCGGGTGATCGATCCCGCCACGGTGCGCTGGATCGGGTTCAGCCACTTCGAGCCCGACGAGTGCGGAGCGCTCAACGAATGGTTCCAGGTGGCGCCCCGGGCCCAGGCGGTGTGCAGCTTCGTCGGCAAGCTCGTGATGCTCGACGATTTCGCCGACCGCGAGGTCCGCTCCCTCGCCGACGGCGAGGTTCTCGAGACCGGCCGCCACCGCATCGAGTTCCTCGCCACGCCGCACGTGCCGCACTGCTGGGACGCCGGCCTGTTCTTCGACCGGACCGAGCGGACGCTCTTCTGCTCCGACCTGTTCTTTCAGCCCGGCGATCCCGTCCCGGTGACCAGCGCCGACGTGGTGGAGCCCGCGCGAGAGCACATCTCGAGGTCGCTCGCGGGTCCCATGCGCAACGACTTGCCCCTCACGCCGTACACCGGCGCCACGCTCGAGCGGCTGGCGACCCTCGAGCCGCGAACCCTCGCCATCATGCACGGCTCGACGTTCATGGGCGACGGGAGCGCGGCGCTCCGCGGGCTCGCGGGCGTCCTCACGGAGACGCTGGGGCCGCACGCCGCACGCTAGGCCACGCTAGGCCGGGCTCCGCCGATCTGCCGAGCGGCGGACTCTCGTCAATCGCCCGCGCGCGTTGACAACACTGTCCGCTGTCGCCATCACCGGAGGGCTCGTCGCTCCGGCGAGCGCCACATGCCGCTCTCGACTCCCGCTCGCACGCTGCTCCAGCGCCTTCGCCCGTGGCTGAGCAAGGCCGTCCACGTGCGCTGGACCCAGCACCGCTCGTTCTACCAGCGCGAGGCCGATGCGCTGCTGATGGCGCTGTCGAGCTACCAGGGCCGCATGCCGCCGGACCTCGCACTCCGTCTGGAGGGCTTCCTCGGCAGTCTGCATCGCGAGTGGTTCCCGCGCACGTGGCGGAAGAGTCCCACCTACGCCGAGGTGGTACGCGACTTCCGGTGGTGGCTGGACATCGCCGAGCGCTGGTCCCAGCCGCCGCGACGCGCACGCAAGACCACGACCCGCGCCAAGCGCCCGGCGGAGCCGCCGTCGAAGCAACCCGCGCAGCTGCTCAGCATCCTCGACCTGCCGCGGAACTGCACCCGGACGCAGTTCCTCAAAGCATGGCGGCGGTTCCTGAAGGACAACCACCCCGACCTGCATCCGGGACAGAGTCCGGAGGAACGCCGCCGCTTCGCCGAGGCGGTGGCCCTCTGGCGGCGCTAGTCCTCGAACCCGGAGCGTTCGGTCGCCCACCGCGGCAGGTCGTCGGTGGCCGGGTCGGGCTCGGGTGCCGGGGCGGCGGGCTGCACCGGCCGCAGCTCCGCGCTCGACTGTCGATCGAGATACGCGTTCACCTCGCCGCCGAACACCACGAGGAGCGCCACGAGGTACATCCAGAGCAGCAGGATGATCACGGCGCCGAGCGAGCCGTAGGTCTTGTCGTACGAGGCGAAGTGGGCGACGTAGAACGAGAACAGGATCGTCGACCCGGCGAATCCGAGCGTGAAGATGACCGATCCGGGCGAGAACCAGCGCCAGGGGAAGTCGACGTCGGGACACACGTGGTAGATGGTCGCGATCACGAACGTGATCGCTGCCAGCACGATCAGCCAGTTCCCCAGCATCAGGCCGATCCCGCCGAGCGGTCCGAGCATTCCCGCCACCAGCGCGGCGAGCGGGGCGCTGCTCACCGCGAGGACGAACGCGACGATCATGAAGAACGACATCGCGATCGTCAGCGCGATCGCCATGATCCGCACTCGCCACCACGGGCGCCGCTCGCGCACGCCGTAGGCGACGTTGAGCGCGGCCGTGAGCCCCGTGATGGCCGTCGACGCGCTCCACAGCGCGAGCGCCGCGCCCACGGACAGCAGCCCGCTCCGCGGCTCGCCGAGGAGTCCCCGGATCACGCCCTCGAGCGACGCGTACGCGCTCGTCGGCACGAACTCCGCGGCGCGACCGAGGAGCCAGTCCTCGAGCCCGTCGACGCCGGGAAGCAGCGTCACCAGCGCGAGCAGGAACAGCAGGAACGGGAAGAGCGAGAAGAAGAAGTAGTACGCCAGGGCGGCGGCCAGCGTGGAGATCCCGTCGCCCGCGATCTGGGCGACGAGCCCGCGGATCAGCCGATGGGGCCGGCGCAGCTCGCGCCACAGCACCGACCATCGCCGGGCGCCGACGTCGGGCTCGCCGACCGCGCGGGTGTCTGACTCCTCGATTGTCGCCTGCGGCCGCATCGGACGGTGACGGGCTCGCGCGGAAGGCTAGCACGGCGCCGCGCCGGAACAACCCGAGTCGCTCAGTCCCACCAGTCGAGCGCCTGCCGCATCGACTGCTCGAAGGCCTCGAACTCCAGCTGGCGGTATGTTCCCGAGATCATCTGCGCGTCGACCCCGGCGAGCGTCCGCAGCGGCGGACGATCCGCGAGCGCCGCGTCGCAGATCAGCTGCGCCACCTCGGCGGGGTCGGCGGGCACGCCGCCGGGCACGAGTCGCCTGACGCGCTCGTCGAAGCGGGCCGAGCGCTCCCAGTAGGGCGACGCCGGCGTGAAGCGCCGCCCGGGGAACGCGTTGTCGAGGAGGCGCGTGCCGTACTGCCCCGGCTCGATCAGCAGCACGCGGATGCCGAACGGGGACACCTCGTAGTGCAGCGCCTCCGTGATCGCCTCCACGGCATGCTTGCTGGCGGCGTAGAAGCCGCCGAACGGCCGGCTGACGATCCCGGCGATCGACGACAGGTTAACGATGGTGCCCGCCCGGCGCTCGCGCATGCGGGGGAGCACGGCCTGGATCACCCGCACCGTGCCGAACACGTTGGTATCGAACTGCCGCCTGATGTCGGCCTCGTCGGCGTCCTCGATGGACGAGCGCAGCTCGATGCCCGCGTTGTTGACCAGCACGTCGAGCGGGCCGTGCTCGGCCTCGGCCCGCGCCACCGTCGCGGTGACCTGCGACGGGTCGCACACGTCGAGCGGAAGGATGCTGACGGGCAGGCGCTCGGCATCCACCGCCTGCACGAGCTCCGTGCCGCGCGACGGATCGCGCATGGTGGCGACCACGCGGTGGCCGCGACGGGCGAAGGCCAGGGCCGTCAGCAGTCCGAAGCCGCTGCTGCAGCCGGTGATCAGCACGGTCGCCATGGAACGCGGCACCTCCGGGGGCCGGGGTCCGCATCGCAGACTGCCCGCGCGAGCGCAAGACACGACGACGCCGTCTTGACCCTGTCGCGGTCGATGTGGTCGGCTCCCGGCGGGAGGTGGCGCGATGGCAAAGCGTGCGACGAAGCGCCGGCCGGCGAGCCGGTTCGATCGGGGGCTCGCGATCCGCCGGCGCGTGCTCGGCGCGCGCTACGTCGACGAGGCGCTGCGCACCGCGGACGACTTCACCCGGCCGCTGCAGGAGCTCGTCACCGAATTCTGCTGGGGTGCGGTGTGGACGCGCCCCGGGCTGCCGGAGAAGACACGCAGCATGCTGAACCTCGCGATGCTCACCGCCCTCAACCGGCCGCACGAGCTCCGGCTGCACCTCCGCGGCGCGCTGCGGAACGGCTGCACCCGCCAGGAGATCATGGAGGTGCTGCTGCAGGCGGCCATCTACTGCGGCGTGCCGGCGGCCGTCGACAGCTTTCGCGTGGCGCGCGAGGTGCTGGCCGAGCCGGAGGCCTGATGCGGATCGGTCTGGTCGGGCTCGGCAACATGGGAAGCCCGATGGCGGCGCGCATCCGCGCCGCCGGGCTGGAGCTCGACGTGTTCGACACGCGCGGCGACGTGGTCCGCGCGGTCGCCGAGACGTGCGGAGCCACGGCCGCCGGGTCGCTCGCGACGCTCGCGGCACGGAGCGACGTGGTCGTCACCATGCTGCCCGAGGGCGCCGCGGTTCGCCGTGTGGCACTCGGCCCCGGCGATCGACTCCTCGACAGCCTCGCTTCCGGCGCCGTCGTGGTCGACATGGGCTCATCGGCCCCGACGGGGACGCGCGAGCTCGGCGCGGAGCTGGCACGCCACGGCGTCGGCATGCTGGACGCGCCGGTGTCGGGCGGCGTGCGCCGGGCGGTCGACGGCACGCTCACGATCATGGTCGGAGGCGATCCGGTACTCGTCGCACGGTGCGGCCCGCTCTTCCGGGCGGTCGGGGAGCGCGTCTTCGAGTGCGGCGCGCTCGGCTCCGGTCACGCCATGAAGGCGCTCAACAATCTCGTCTCCGCGGCCGGTCTCCTGGCGGCAGCCGAGGCGCTCGTCATCGGCCGGCGCTTCGGGCTCGATCCCGTCCGGATGCTCGAGGTCCTGAACGCGTCCACCGGTCGCAACTACGCCACCGAGCAGAAGCTCGCCCAGTTCGTGCTGTCGCGACGCTTCGACGCCGGGTTCTCCCTCGCCCTGATGGTGAAGGACCTCGCCACCGCGCTCGAGCTGGCGCATGACACCGGGACCCCGGCGCCGCTCTCTGCCGAGTGCCGCGCGCTCTGGACGCAGGCGGCCGCGGCGCTCGAGCCCGGCGCCGATCACACCGCGATCGTCCGCTGGCTCGAGTCGATCGCGGGCGTGACGCTGGACGGCGTCGCATGAGCGTCGATCGGCGCTGGCACGGCTGGCCGCCCTGCCCGGTCCCGGCCGCTCCGTCGGGCGCCGGCCCGTGGCTCGAGCTGTCGCACACGCTGCGCGCCGGCCTGTCCCGCGTCGCGACGTTTCCCGAGGCTCGATTCGAGCGCCTCGCCGCGATGCCGCGCGACCCGATGAACGCCACGACGATGCACATGGTCTGTCACTACGGCACGCACGTGGATGCGCCGTGCCACTTCATCCCGGGTGGTCCCGCGTTTCACGAGATCCCGCTCGAACGGCTCCACGGCCCCGGTGTGGTCTGGCGGCTCGACTGCGCGCCGCGCGAGACCATCACCGCCGAGCGCCTGGCGACGCAGCGACCGCGCCTGCGTCCCGGTGACATCGTGCTGCTCGACGCGGGATGGGCCGAGCGCTTCGGCCGCCCGGACTACGACGACAACCCCGCGCTCGCGGTCGACGCCGCGGACTGGCTGGTCGCGCAGGGCGCGAAGCTGGTGGGCGTGGACTTCGCCACCCCGGACCTCGCGGTGCCGCACCGGCCACACGGGTTCGACTGGCCCGTCCACCACGTGCTCCTCGGTCACGGCGTGCTCATCGCGGAGCACCTGACGAACCTGCGCCCGCTGGCGGGACGCCGGATCGAGGCGATGTTCCTCGCGCTCGCGATCGAGGGCAGCGACGCCGGGCCGGCGCGCGTGATCGCCCGCGCGCTGGACGACGAGTCGTAACCCGGCGTTCAGGCCGCGGCGGCGCCGGGCGCCTTCGGATCGTAGCCGAGGTTCGGCGACAGCCAGCGCTCGACCGTCTCCACCGCAAGCCCCTTCCGGCGCGCGTAGTCCTCGACCTGGTCGCGCGCGATGCGGCCCACGGCGAAGTACCGCGCGTCGGGATGTCCGAGGTAGATGCCGCTCACGCTGGCCGCCGGCAGCATGGCGAACGATTCGGTCAGCGAGATGCCCGCCGTCGGCGCGAGCAGCTCGAACAGCTTCCCCTTCTCGGTGTGATCCGGGCAGGCCGCGTAGCCGAAGGCGGGCCGGATGCCGCGGAAGCGTTCTTTCACGAGGTCGGCCGCCACGAGCCGCTCGTCACGGGCGTACCACTCGCGACGCGCGCGCTCGTGCAGATACTCGGCGAACGCCTCGGCCAGCCGATCGGCGAGCGCCTTGGCCATGATCGCGTGGTAGTCGTCGTGCTCGGCCTCGAATCGCGCCACCAGCTCGTCGGTGCCGAGGCCCGCCGTCACCGCGAATGCGCCGACGTAGTCGGACACGCCGCTCCCGACCGGCGCGACGAAGTCCGCGAGGCAGAGATGCGGCCCCTCGTTCCCCTTTCGGGCCTGCTGGCGGAGCATGGGGAATCGCGCGAGCTCCGCGGTCCGCGACTCGTCGCGGTAGAGCACCACGTCGTTGCCGTCGCTCTGCGCCGGCCAGAAGCCGTAGACGCCGCGCGCACGCAGGAGCCGCTCGCGGACGATGCGCTCGAGGAGCCGCGTGCCGGCGCCGTACAGGTCGCGCGCCGCCTCGCCGTAGGTCGGATCGTCGAGCACCTCGGGGAAGCGGCCCGGCAGCTCCCAGGCGGTGAAGAAGAAGCGCCAGTCGATGTAGGGCACCAGCGTCTCGAGCGTGACCTCGTCCACCGCCTGCCGCCCGAGGAACGCCGGCACGGCCACGGCGCTCGCATCCCATCGCAGGCGCGGACGCGCGGCGTTCGCGGCGGGCAGCGGGTCGAGCGGCCGCGCCGCCTTCTGCTGGAAGACGTCGCGGATGCGCGCCTGCTCGCGCCGATTCTCCTCGTCCAGCACGGCGCGCTTCCCGGCGTCGAGCAGGTTCGCCACCACGCCCACCGCGCGCGAAGCGTCGAGCACGTGCACGGTGCTGTTGCCGTACCGTGGCGCGATCTTCACCGCGGTGTGCTCGCGGCTCGTGGTGGCGCCGCCGATGAGCAGCGGCAGGGCGAGCGATCGCCGCTCCATCTCCTGCGCGACGTGCACCATCTCGTCGAGCGACGGCGTGATGAGTCCCGACAGCCCGATCAGGTCGGCACCCACCTCGGCGGCGGTGTCGAGAATCCGCTCACAGGGCACCATGACCCCGAGATCGACGACCTGGTAGTTGTTGCACCCCAGCACCACGCCGACGATGTTCTTGCCGATGTCGTGCACGTCGCCCTTGACCGTGGCCATCACGATCTTCCCCTGCGTGCGGGCCTCCTCGTGCGTCCGCTCCGCTTCCATGAACGGCTCCAGATAGGCGACGGCGCGCTTCATCACGCGCGCGCTCTTCACGACCTGGGGCAGGAACATCTTGCCCGCGCCGAAGAGGTCGCCGACGATCTTCATGCCGTTCATGAGCGGCCCTTCGATGACCTCCAGGGGGCGCGTGACGCCCTGTCGGGCTTCTTCGACGTCGGCCTCGATGAAGTCGACGATCCCCTGCACCAGGGCATGCGACAGCCGCTCCCCGACCGGTGCCTCGCGCCACGAGAGGTCGACCTCGCGCTTCTTCCCCCCGCCCGTCACCTGGGCGGCGAACGAGACCAGACGCTCCGTCGCGTCGGGCCGGCGGTTGAAGAGCACGTCCTCGACGTGGAGCAGCAGCTCCTTCGGGATCTCCTCGTAGACCGCGAGCTGGCCGGCGTTGACGATGCCCATGTCCATGCCGGCCTGGATCGCGTGGTAGAGGAAGGCGGAATTCATCGCTTCGCGCACCATCGCGTTGCCGCGGAACGCGAACGACAGGTTGCTCACCCCGCCGCTCACCTTCGCGCCCGGGCACGTCTCCTTGATGATGCGGGTCGCCTCGATGAAGGCGCGCGCGTAGTTCGCGTGCTCCTCCATGCCGGTCGCGATCGCCAGGATGTTCGGGTCGAAGATGATGTCCGTCGGATCGAAGCCCGCCTGCTCGGTGAGCAGCGCGTACGCGCGCTGGCAGATGGCGACCTTGCGCTCGACCGTGTCGGCCTGTCCGACCTCGTCGAAGGCCATCACCACCACCCCGGCGCCGTATCGCCGGACCAGACGCGCCTTGGCGAGGAAGTCCGCCTCGCCCTCCTTCAGGCTGATCGAGTTGACGATCCCCTTTCCCTGCACGCAGCGCAGCCCGGCCTCGATCACCGACCACTTCGAGCTGTCGACCATGATCGGCACGCGGGCCACCTCGGGCTCGGTGGCGATCAGGTTGAGGAACGTCGTCATGGCCTGCTCGGAGTCGAGCATGCCCTCGTCCATGTTGACGTCGATGATGTTTGCGCCGCCGCGCACCTGATCGACCGCCACCGCGAGCGCTCCGGTGTAGTCGACCTGCTTGATCAGCGAGGCGAAGCGCGCCGAGCCGGTGACGTTCGTGCGCTCCCCGACCATGATGAAGGTCGACTCCGGGCGGATCGTCAGCGTCTCGAGCCCGCTGAACCGGGTCAGGTGCTCGGGCGTGGCCGGGCGGCGCGGAGGCAGGTCGCGCACCGCGTCCGCGATCGCCCGGATGTGATCGGGCGTGGTGCCGCAGCAGCCACCGACCAGGTTGAGCAGCCCGGCGTCGGCGAACTCGCGCAGGAGGGCCGACGTGGTCGCGGCGTCCTCGTCGTAGCCGCCGAAGGCGTTCGGCAGCCCGGCGTTGGGATAGCAGCTGACGAACGACGGCGTGATGGACGCCAGCTCCGCCAGGTACGGCCGCATCTCGCGCGCACCCAGCGCGCAGTTGATCCCGACCGCGAGGGGCCGCACGTGCGCGATGGACGCGTGGAACGCCTCGACGGTCTGACCCGAGAGGGTCCGGCCGCTGCGATCGGTGATGGTCATCGAGATCACCACCGGCAGCCGCCGCCCCGTCTCCTCGAGCACCTCCTCGATGGCGACCAGCGCGGCCTTGGCGTTGAGCGTGTCGAAGATGGTCTCGACCAGCAGCAGGTCGACGCCGCCCTCGACCAGTCCCCGGACCTGCTCGGCGTAGGCCGCCCGCACCTGCTCGAACGTGACGGCGCGGAACGTCGGGTCGTTCACGTCCGGCGAGATCGAGAGGGTGCGGTTGGTCGGACCCAGGTTGCCCGCGACGAAGCACGGGCGCCCGGGGAACCGTGCCATCCACGCGTCTGCCACGCCGCGCGAGAGCTGCGCCGCCGCGACGTTCAGCTCGAAGACGATCGACTCGAGGTGGTAGTCGGCCTGGGCGATGGACGTCGACGAGAAGGTGTTGGTCTCGATGATGTCGGCGCCGGCGTCCAGGTAGGCCTCGTGGATACCGGTGATGACGTCCGGCCGCGTGAGGACCAGCAGATCGTTGTTCCCCTTCAGATCGTGCGCATGACCGGCGAAGCGCGCGCCGCGGTAGTCCTGCTCGCCGAGGCCGTGACGCTGGATCATGGTCCCCATCGCTCCTTCGAGAACCAGGATGCGGCGGTCGAGCTGCTCGCGCAGGACGGTGGGGACGTCGGGAGTGGTCATCGGGCGATCTCCTTGCGGGCGAAGGCGGTGACGATCTGGAAGTGCGGCTGCCGGTGCTCGCGCGACGTGACCTCGCAGGCATCGACGGTGAGCCCGGCCTGCGCCAGCATCCGCTTCACCAGGGCGGCCTTGAACCCGGCATGCTGGTGGCCGTAGCGAGCGGTGACGTCGCCGTGCTGGTGCGCGTCGAGCGTGACGAGCGTGAGCCCACCGCCGGCGCGCAGGACGCGCGCCGCCTCCGCGATCACGCGCGCCGGCTGGCGAGCCGACGTGAGGACGTTCAGCAGGAGCACGTGGTCGAAGCACGCGTCACGCGTGGGAATGGCCTCCAGCTCGCCGAGCAGGTAGCGCACCGTCGACACGCGCGCGAGGCGCGCGCGCGCGGCGGCCAGCACGCGCGGGCTGCGGTCGAGGCAGGTGATGCTGCGGGCGCGCGGCGCAAGGAGCTGGGCGATGGTGCCGTCACCCGATCCGCCGTCGAGCACGTCGCCGAGCTGCACCAGGCCGAGGAACGCGCGCGCCGTCGCCTCCCAGGTCCGTCCCGGGGAGTAGTGGCGCTCCATCCGGCCCGCCACCGCGTCGGGCCAGCCGGTGCCCTGGTCGCGGGCGTGCAGCATCGCCTCGCAGCGGGCGGCATCGGATGCGAGAACCGCGTCCTCGACCTGCCCCTGGAGCAGCGTCCACAGCCCGCCGGCCTCGCGCGGCATCGCGCCGTCGTTGAGCGCGTAGAGCGTGGAGGCGCCGTTGCGACGATCGCGGAGCAGCCCGGCCTCGCGCAGCTTGCCGAGGTGCGTCGAGACGCGCGACTGCGCTACTTCCAGGATCGCCGTCAGCTCGGCCACGGTGAGCTGGTGGCGGGCGAGCAGCGCCAGGAGCCGGATGCGGGTCGGGTCGCCGAAGAGGTGGAGGAGGTCGGTCGTGGCGGCGAGCGTCGGCATATATCCGCTTATCCTGATGATAGGATCACACATGGCCAGAAGCCCGGCGCCCTGTCAATACGGGCCTCCCGGGGGAGGCCGGATCGGTCCGTCCCGCGTCAGCCGACGACGCGGCCGCCGAATTTCCAGGAGTTTCCGTTGCGCGCGATCACGTACACGCTGTCCGCGTCCACCCGCCTGCGCACCGCCAGCCAGGCCCCGATCTCGTGGCGGGCGAGGAATCGCGTCTGCGGGGTCACCAGCTGGCCGAACGCGACGTGCTGGAAGAAGGCGAACTCGCGCTCGGCGATCCACATCGAGTACGCGTAGAGGGGCATCCGGCGGAGGGTGCGCGACGCGCCGAGCCGGCGCGTCAGGGCGCGGAGCCCCTTGGCATACACGAAGTACGGCGCCGCGAGGGGGGTCGCGATGGCGTACTTGTTCAGCCACCAGGGCAAGCGCGACGCGACGCGGCGGATGGGCTCGACGATGCCGCGCACGATGGCGTTCCCCTCCTGACCGTAGACCCAGCAGTGGAAGCGACCGCCGGGCTTGACGTTCGCGAGGACGGCATCGAGCCCCAGCTCGGGATCCTTCAGGTGGTGCAGCACCCCGATGCAGTAGACGAGGTCGAAGCCCGACGAGCGGTACGAGGTGAGGTCGTGGCGCACGATCTCGTAGTTCGGATGCCCCGTCTGCTCGACGTTGTCGCGCGCCGACACCACCGACTCGCCGAGGTCGACGCCGACCAGCCGCCGTGGCCGCCACCCGGCCATGTGGACGAGCAGGCTGCCATTTCCGCAGCCGAGCTCCAGGACGTCGCGTCCGTTCACGTCGGCTGGCGTCAGCGGCGCCAGCCAGTCCTCGAACTGCGCATGGGTGTAGACGGAGCCTGCCGGCAGATTGTTCCAGGAGGTGGCGAACGCCTGCGCCGTGCGGGCATCCGCTGCGCCGATCCAGGCCCCCTCCACCTGCGGCATCTTCGCAGCCTCTCACCCGTTGCCGGGGTGCGCAAGGCGCGCGCTTCCCCGACGATGTCTCAGGCGGTCGCCAGTGCAGGTGGCGCCTCCCACACGCCGAGCAGCTTCCACACCAGCGTCGACCCCGGGGTGAGAATGCCGATCTCGGCGCACAGCTCGCGCACCTTGCGTAGCGCCTCGAGGGTGCGTGCCCGGTGCACGGGATTCCGCGTGTAGGCCTCGCGGATCACCGCGCGCGGGATGCCGTACGTCCGCACGATCTGCGCCGACGGGCGCATCATCATCTGCGCCATGATCGCCAGGATGAACGGCGCGCGGCGTGACAGCACGAAGCGTCGCACCACCCCCAGGCGCGGCGCGTGCTCCTTCAGGTAGTGTCGGGCGAAGCAGAGGTGCCGCGCTTCCTCGGTGACGTGAATCTGCATGATGCGCTTCAGGAGCGGGTGCAGTGGGCGGCCACCGCGCAGCGCCGTGCGCTGCACGTAGTCGATCGGATCTTCTCCGCCGAGCACGAAGATGAAGAACAGCTCCGGGAAGGTCCGGCCGAACCGCACCACCTGGCGAGCGCCGAAGCGCTGCCACCAGGAGAGACCGGGGATGTCGAAGCCCGTGCGGTTGACGAACTCCTGGAACATCAGCGAGTGCTGCGCCTCCTCGATGATCTCGTGGTACGCGTAGCGAAACTCCGGCGCCCCGTTCGGCAGCCGCAACGCGAACTCGAGCAGCCCGCGCTTGAGCACACCCTCGAACTGCAGCCCGACCTTGGCGAAGGTGGCGATCATGTGGAGCCCGATCCGGGCGCGCACCGCTTGCGGCTGACCTCGATACCAGGTCGTGGCGCCGAGCACGTCGTCCTCCGGCAGCTCCCAGCGCGGATCCTCGGGGTCGATCCGGTACTCGGGATCGTCCCAGGGTACGTCGGCATAGGCGTCGAAGTGCTTCACGACGGACTGGTGGCTGAGGCGCGCGACCAGATCCGCATACGTCTCCTGGCGCCGCCGCGCGCCGGTTGCGCCGCGCTCCTCCTCGGGAATCTGGTAGCCGTCGTCGAGCGCCGGCGTGGTGGGAGTCGTCATGAGCGTGTGTCCTCCTGTCTGGTCCCCTGCGGCATGACCAGGCGAGCGAGCGCCTTCGTGGCGTCGAGCACGCGGGCCAGCTGTCCCTCGTCGGTGCCCGCGATGCGTTCGAGCGCGAGGCCGTCGAGCAACGCGAAGATGAACTGCGGCGCGACCGCGAAGAACGGGTCGTCCGCGCGCGCCGGGCCGAACAGGTCGTGGAACGTCTCCACGATCAGTGCGCGCAACGTGGCGGTGAGCTCCTGCACCGCGTCCCGCAGCTCGGGATCGGTGCGCGACGCGACGGCCAGCTCGAGCCACGCGTGGAAGGTGGGTCCCGACACCATGGTCCAGAGGATGTCGATGGCGGCGGCGTAGCGGTCGGCTCCCCCGGGAACCCGGGCGAACGCCTCGCGAAACTCGCGGTTCCGGCGCGCGAAGAGGTGCTCGATCGCGCCGGTCACCAGCTCGGCCTTGGTCGGAAAGTGGTGCAGCTGCGCACCGCGCGACAGCCCCGCGCGACGCGCGATCTCCGGCGTGGTGGTGCGTGCGTACCCGAGATCGCACAGGCACTCGAGCGTGGCGTCGAGAAGCCGGGCCCGCGTGGACGCGGTGCGCTCCGCCTGGGTGCGACGAGCTCGCTGCGCGACGGCCTGACCCACGTCGTCGGTCTACCCGGGAATAAACAAACAGTCAAGCCTGATCGTAAGTGACGATTTGATATCAGGTGGTTAGCTGAAGCCAGGAGCCGGTCACGGCCGGACGTGCGTCGAGAAGAACTGCCAGATCCTTCCGGTCGCGTCCGGCGGCCAGCGATGCGCCTGGGGTCCCTCGCACGCGACGACATCGGCGGCGCAGCCGCTCCAGCGCGTGCAGCCCTCCCCGGGCGCCGACGCGCCGCAGGCGTTCTGGCGAGTCCACCAGGCGATGCCGCCGCGGATCAGATCCGGCGGGACCACGGTGTCGGCGGTTCCGTACAGCAGGAGGATCGGAACGGGCCGCGCGGGCGCACAGGTCCCGAGGTCGAGCGCGCCGGCGACCGGCGCCACCGCCGCCAGGCGGTCGGCGAGCTGGCACCCGAGCAGGCTCGCCAGGAAGCCGCCGTTCGACATCCCGGTGACGTAGATGCGCCGCCGGTCGACGCAGCGCTCGCGCTCGAGCAGGTCGAGCAGGTCGCGCACGAAGTCGCGGTCCGTCGTCTCGCTCGGTCGCATGTCCCAGCCGACGCCGCTCGTCCCCAGGAGCTCCACCCCGTCGTGGCCCTGCGGATACACGACGACGACATCATCGGTGCGTGCGAGCTCGGCGAGTCCCGTGCCGTCTCGCATGTCCTCCGGGCTGCTGCGAAATCCGTGCAGCGCGAGCACGAGCGGCGCGGGACGATCGCTCGCCGCGGCCGGGGCGTCGAGGAGGACCGTCCGGCCGGCGAGCTGCCGTCGCTCGCCGGCCGCCGCGGGGCTCGTTCCCGGTCGACAGCCGGCGCTCGGCTCGGTGGCAGGCGGCGCGGCTGGCGCCGGATGCTCGGCGGGCGGGCTCCCTCCGCACGCCCATGCGAGCAGCGCGCCGAGGAGGATGCAGCGCGAGCGCACGACGACGCGCCGGGGCTCTCGACGCGTGACGCCGCGCGAGGCACTATCCCGCGACATGCGGCTGCTCCACACGATGCTCCGGGTGAACGACCTCGACGAGTCGCTCCGCTTCTACTGCGACGTCCTCGGGATGACGCTGCTCAGGAAGAAGGACTACCCCTCGGGTCGCTTCACCCTCGCCTTCGTCGGCTACGGCCCCGAGGACCGGCAGGCGGTCCTCGAGTTCACCTACAACTGGGACACGCACGCGTACGATCTCGGCACCGCGTATGGCCACGTCGCGCTCGGCGTCGAGGGAATTCACGAGACGGTGGAGCGACTGCGCGCGAAGGGCGCGAAGGTGACGCGTGAGCCGGGCCCCATGAAGCACGGCGGCTCGTCGATCGCGTTCATCGAGGACCCGAACGGCTACAAGGTGGAGCTGATCGAGCTCCGCGGCCGGCAGGACTGAGACGCTCACGCAGCCGCGCGCGAGTTCGCACCCTCGGCGGATGCCTTGCGGCCGACCATGAAGAGCGCGAGGGACGCGAGCACCAGCGCACCCGAGCCGAACGCGGCGCCCGCGCCGACGAGCTGGAGCACCCCGTTGCCCCACACCGGTCCGATGCTCCTGCCGAGGCTCTCGAGGGCCGACGCCGCGCCCTGCACCCCGCCCTGCTCTTCCGGACGCGCGTGGCGGCTGATCAGGCTGGTCATCGACGGGCGTGCACAGGCCACCGCCGATGCCGGCGGGCACGAGCGACAGCAGGAAGAGCGGCACGCTGTGCGCCAGCGCGGCGCCACCCCAGCCGATCGCCGCCAGCAGCAGGCCGAGCACGAACGCGCGCCGCTCGCCGAGCCTCCCGACGACGCGCGGGACCAGCCCCACCTGGACCAGCACGCCGAGGACACCGAAGAGGCTCAGCACGTATCCGGTGTGCGGCACGTCGAAGTCGAAGCGCCGCGCGCAGAAGAGCGCGAACGTGCCCTGGAAGACCGCGAACGCCGACCAGTAGATCAGGTCGACGACCAGCAGGCGGCGCAGCGCCGGGCGCTGGAAGGCGCCGCGCAGCCCGCCCCAGAACGGACCCGGGTTGGCCGCCCCGCGATGCACGGTCTCCGGCAGCCACGCCCACGCCAGCACGGTGGCGACGACGGTGATGGCGGCCGCCAGCCAGATGGGCGCCGTGTAGCTGATGTGTGCGAACACGCCGCTCAGCGCCGGCCCGAGCACGAAGCCGATGCCGAAGGCGGCGCCGATCAGCCCGTAGGCTTTCGCTCGCTCGTCCTCGGTCGTGATGTCCGCCACGTACGCGCGCGCGGTCGAGATGTTGCCGCCCGAGAAGCCGTCGACGAGCCGCGCGACGAACAGCCACGGCACCGAGCGCGCCATGGCGAGCATCACGAAGCTCACGACCGTCCCGAGCAAGCTCAGGATGAGCACCGGCCGCCGGCCCCAGCGGTCGGACAGCGCTCCGAGCGCCGGCGAGGCGACGAGCTGGCTCAGCGAGAAGCTCGCGAACAGCAGTCCGATGACGATCGGCGACGCGCCGAACGACTCCGCATAGAGCGGGAGCAGCGGGATGATGATGCCGAACCCGATCAGGTTCACGACCAGGGTGAGGAAGATGATGAGGAGCGGACGGCGCACGACTGACCGGGGGATCGGGCTGGAGCTCAGCCGTCCCAGCGCCGCATCACGAGCGCCGCGTTGGCTCCGCCGAAGCCGAACGAGTTCGAGATCGCCGTCCGGACGTCGGCGCGACGCGACTCGTGGGGGACGTAGTCGAGGTCGCACTCCGCGTCGGGGTTGTCGAGGTTGATGGTCGGGGTGACGATGCCGGTCTCGAGGGTCTTCGCGACCACCAGGGCCTCGAGTGCACCGGAGGCGCCGATGAGGTGTCCCGTCATCGACTTGGTGGCGCTGACGGGGACGCGGCGCGCGTGATCGCCGAGCGCCAGCTTGATGCCCTGGGTCTCGTTCACGTCGCCGAGGGGCGTGGAGGTGGCGTGCGCGTTCACGTAGTCGATCTCCTCGGGACGCACGCCCGCGCTCGCGAGCGCCGCCTGCATCGTGGCGGCGGCGCCCAGCCCGTCGGGCAGCGGCGCCGCGATGTGGAACGCCTCGCTGCGCGTCGCGTAGCCGAGGATCTCGGCGTAGATCCGCGCGCCACGCTCGCGCGCGTGCTCCAGCTCCTCCACCACGAGGATGGCCGACCCGTCGGAGAGCACGAAGCCGTCGCGATCGCGGTCGAAGGGCCGGCTCGCGCGCTCGGGCTCGTCGTTGCGCATCGAGACGGCGCGCGAGTTCGCGAAGCCGGCGATCTCGGTGGGATCGATGAGCGCGTCGGTGCCGCCGGCCAGCACGGCGTCGCAGGTCCCCTCGCGGATGTATCGCCACGCCTCGCCGACGCCGTTCAGACCGGACGCGCAGGCGTTTCCGATGGTGAAGTTCGGCCCGCGCACCCCCAGCCGGATGGCCACCTGTCCGGCGCCCAGGCTCGTCGTGATCGCCGTGATGTAGAAGGGCGAGACCGCGTCGGGCCCCTCGGCGTTGTACTGCGTGACCGTGCGGAAGATGGTGCGCGCGCCGCCGTTGTTGTTCCCGAGCATCACGCCGATGCGCTGGCTGTTCTCGACGCTGATCGGCAGCTTCGCGTCCTCGACCGCCATGACCGCCGACGCCACCGCGTAGCGCGCGAAGTCGTCCATGCGCTTCAGGTGCTTGGCGGGCATCCAGCGCGCCGGGTCGAACCCCTTCACCTCGCCGCCGATGCGGCACTTCTGCTTCGAGACGTCGAAGAGCGTGATGGGACCGATCCCCGAACGGCCGGCGCACGCGCTCTCCCAGATGGCGTCGACGCCGATGCCGATGGGCGTGACGCCCCCGAGTCCGGTGATCACGACCCGCTTCACACGTCGACCTCCTCGACCCGTGGCGCGCGCTCCATGATGAAGTCGAAGCGCGGTGCGACGTCCCGACCCATGAGCGTCTGGATGGCCTGCTCGGTGGCGGCCGCGTCGGCGATGCGCACCCGGAGCAGCGTGCGCGTCGCGGGATCGAGCGTGGTCTCCTTCAGCGTCCCCGGGTTCATCTCACCGAGCCCCTTGAAGCGCTGCACCTGTACCCGATCCCGGCGTCCATTCAAACCCTGGAGCACGCGCTCCTTCTCCGCGTCGTCTCGCGCCCACGAGACCTGCTTCCCGGCGTCGATGCGATAGAGCGGCGGCTGGGCGATGTAGACGAAGCCCTGACGCGATCAGCTCCGGCAGGTGGCGGTAGAAGAAGGTGAGCAGCAGGGTGCAGATGTGGTTGCCGTCGGAGTCGGCGTCCATCAGCAGGCAGATCTTGTGATACCGCAGCTTGCCGGCGTCGAAATCCCTGCCGGCGCCGCAGCCGAGCGCGGAGACGATGTCGGACAGCTCCTTGTTCGTGAGCACCTTCGCCGTCGACGCCTGCTCGGTGTTCAGGACCTTGCCGCGCAACGGCAGGATCGCCTGGAAGCTGCGATCGCGGCCCTGCTTGGCCGACCCGCCCGCGGAGTCGCCCTCGACCAGGAAGAGCTCGCACTCGCTCGGATCGGTCGAGCTGCAGTCGGCGAGCTTGCCCGGCAGGTTCAGACGATGCGAGATGGCGCTCTTGCGCTGGACCTGCTGCGCCGCCGCGCGCGACGCGCTCCGCGCCCGCGCGGCCAGGATCACGCGGTTCGCGATGGTGTCGCCGACCGTGCGGTTGGCGTTCAGCGCGTTCTCCAGCGCGGTGCGCACGATGCCGTCGATGACGGGCGTCACCTCGGCGTTGTTGAGCCGCTCCTTCGTCTGCCCCTGGAACTGCGGCTGCGCGATCTTGATGGCGAGGAGCGCCACCAGACCTTCGCGCGCGTCCTCGGCCGCGATGGTGAGGCCGCGCGGCACGAGATTGTGGGTGGTCAGGTAGTTGCGGACCGCCTTCACCAGGCCGGCCCGGAGCCCGTTCTCGTGCGCACCGCCGGAGGTGGTGGGAATGCCGTTGACGAACGACAGCACGCGCTCGCTGGTGTCCTCGGTCCAGGCGAGGGCGCACTCGACGTGGACCTCGTCCTGATCCTTCTGGATGCCGACGATCTCGCCGCCCAGCGGCGCGCCGCCCGTCTCGCGCACGACCTTCTCGAGGTACGCGCGCAGGCCGTCCTCGTAGTGAAAGGTGGTCGTCGTACCCGCCGCTTCGTCGCGCAGCTCGATGGTCAGGCCGCCCTGCAGGTAGCTCGCGGCCTCGAGGCGGTCCGCGATGACCTTCGGGTCGAAGCGGGTGCTCGAGAAGATCTGCGGATCGGGACGGAAGAAGATGGTCGTGCCGCTGCCGCGCGCGGCTCCCAGCCGCTTGAGCGGACCGGTGGCCTTGCCACGGGCGAACGTCTGCTCCCACTCCGCGCCGTCTCGCTTCACCCGCGCGACCAGCTTGTCGCTCAGGGCGTTCACGACCGAGGCGCCGACGCCGTGCAGGCCGCCCGAATGGTAGTAGCTCTTGGCCTCGAACTTGCCGCCGGCGTGCAGCGTGGTCAGGATCAGCTCGAGGGCCGGCTTCTTGTACTGCGCGTGCCGGTCCACCGGGATGCCGCGCCCGTTGTCGGCGACCGTGGCCGACGCGCCGTCCTTGTGGAGCGTGACGGTGATGCGGTCGGCGTGCCCGTTCATCGCCTCGTCGACCGAGTTGTCCACGATCTCCCACAACAGGTGGTGCAAGCCGGCCGCATCGACGCCGCCGATGTACATGCCCGGCCGGCGACGCACCGGCTCGAGACCCTCGAGAACCAGGATGTCCTTCGCCGTGTAGCTCGCCGCCATCCCCTACCCCTCTTCCGTCATCGCGACATCTTAGCAGCGGCGCGCCGCCTTCCGCGAGCCGGCGGTGGCCGGCGTGCCCGCGCTCAGTCGAGCCGCTCCTCGTGCTTGGCGTCGGACACCGAGTCGCGGCCCATCAGGGTCTGACCGATCGCGACCGCGACGAGTCCGGCGACGGCGACCGCACCCGAGTTGGCGCCCTCGAGGACCAGCATCATGCACGCCAGCGGCAGCCGATACCCGGCTCCCAGGAAGCACGCGGCGCCCAGAAACGGGAGGACGTGCGACTCGTGTCGCCCGAGAGCGACGGCGACGATCTGGCCGACGAAGACGCCGCAGCACGCGAGCGACGTGAACACGCCCCCACCACCACCGCCGTACACGCACGTGAGCGTACCGCAGGTGCGCACCAGCAACGCCAGGCCGAGGACCCACAGCGACACGTTCGCGTCCGCGAGCCAGTCGGCCGCGATGTACCCCGGGCCGAAGGTGATCCAGCGGCCGGTGAGCGCATGGCCCGCCACCGCGAGCCCGGCGAGCACCACGCCCGCACCGGTCGCCCGGCCGAGCGGGGTACCGTGGCGCGCGATCTCCTTGAGCGCGCTGGCCGCCCACGCGAACAGACGAGCACCGAGTCCGCAGGCGATCGCGACGAGCAGCACGCCGAGGACGAAGACACCGTCGATACGGGGCGGTGCGGCCAGCACCACCAGCCGGTGCGCGCCGACGAGCCAGGCGCGCATCAGGAACGCGCACGTGGCGGCGACGGCGCAGGGGACGAGCCGGCGCGCGTCGACGTCGCGGCGAAACGGGATCTCCATCCCGTAGAGCATGCCGACGGCCGGCGACGAGAAGACGGCGGCGATGCCGCCGCTCGCGCCGCACACCAGCAGCGAGCGCCGCTCGTCGTCCGATATCCACGTCCGGCGCGCACGAGCGAGCAGGTCCCCGAACGTCGCGCCGATCAGGGCAGACGGCGACTCGAGGCCCTGGGACCCGCCGAACGCCACCGTCGTCATCGCGGCCAGCACGCGGCCCGGAATCTGGCGCAACGGCAGATGCGCGTCGGCGGAGTAGTAGCTGACGATGTAGAGCTCGGACGTGGAAGGCCTCGATACCCGCGTCACCCAGGTGACGACCGCGAGCGTGGCGACGAGCGCGACGGGCGAGAAGAGCGCCGGCCACGAGCCGGGCAACGACATCACCGCGCCCAGGGCCCGGTCCTCTGCCAGCCAGCTCGCCAGCGCGACGCATGCACCCGTCGCCGTCCCGATCAGGGCGGGAACGATCAGGTGGAGCGCGACCTGCATCCCGAAGCCGAGCGGCTCGGCCTCGCCGTGTGACCGTGGACCGGGCGCGCTCACTTGTCCGCGAGCCGGATCGCCGCCACGGCGCCACGCTTCACCACCCGCTGCCCCTTGCCGCCGCGCCGGCCGACGGGCACGTCGGCCAGCCCGAGCTTGCGCTCCCCGCCCTCCGGGCTGACGACCACGAACGCCGACGGCTCGGGGAGCGCCAGCGCACCCACCACACGATCGTCGCTGCCGGGCCGCATCAGGATGACACCGCGGCCGGGACCGGACAGCTCGGCGACCTCGTCGACGACGAAGCGCAGCATCTTGCCGCGCGCCGTTGCGGTGACGATCGCCGGCCCGTCGATCGACTCGACCGACACGACCTCGTCGCCGCCGGGAACACGCGCCAGGCGCCGGCCTGCGCGCGTCGTCTCGGTCAGATCGGGCGTGCAGCGAAAGCCGTAGCCCTTGGCCGTGGCGACGAGAAAGGATGGCGTCTCCGCGCCGCCGAGGCCGGGCAGCGACTGCTGGCCCTCGATCGCGTCCGGCTCGCGCGCCAGCCGCGCCGCCACGACACGCTCACCGTCACCGAACTTGAGCAGCGACTGCACCGGCTCTCCGTAGCCGGTGGTGGCGGGAAGGTCGGCGACGCGGAGCACGTAGAGCGAGCCGTGCGTCGAGAACAGCACGAGGCGATCGCGCGTGGTGCCCGGCAGGATCGCGACCAGCGCGTCGCCCTCACGGAGCCGCGTGGCCGCCGGGTCCTTCACCTGGGTCTGGCGCTTGATCCAGCCGTCACGCGACAGGAGCACGACCGCTTCCTCGTGCACGATGTAGGCGTCGGGGTCGTACGCCAGCTCGTCCCCGGCCGAGAACCGGGTGCGGCGCGCGTCGCCGTAGCGCTCGCCGACCTGCTCCAGCTCCTCGCGCACCAGCTTCCAGCGCGCCTTCGGACTCTTCAGCAACGCCTCGATCTCGCGCAACCGCTTGCGCTTCTCGGCCTGCTCGGCGCGGATCTTCTCGATCTCCAGGCGGGCGAGCTGGTAGAGGCGGATCTCGAGGATGGCGTCGGCCTGGATCTCGTCGAGCCCGAACGCCTTCATCAGCTGCTTCTGCGCGTCGGCGCGCGATTCGGCTTTGCGGATGATGCGGATCGCGCGGTCGAGGTCGTCGTAGATCTTGGTCAGCGCCTCCAGGATGTGGAGACGATCCTGGAGCTTGCGCTGCTCGTGCTCGAGCCGGCGCGTCACCACGACCAGCCGGAAGTCGAGGAAGTGCCGGCAGAGATCGCGCAGCGTGACGCGTGCGGGCTGTCCGACGGCGGGATTCGCGCTGGGCAGCAGGCAGGTGAGGTTGACGTTGAAGTTGGTCTGCAAGCTGGTGTGCTTGTAGAGGTACGCCATCGCCGCCTCGGGCGACGCGTCGCTCTTCAGCTCGAGCACGACGCGCACGTCGGTGGTGGATTCGTCGCGCACGTCCACCAGGAGCGGCAGCTTGCGCGACGCCACCTCCTCGCCGATCGCCGCGACCAGCTCCCCCTTGTTGACGGCATACGGGATCGACGTGATGACGATCTGCCGCCGGCCGCGCGACAGCGACTCGACGGTGTACTCGCCGCGCAGCCGCACGGGGCCCTGGCCGGTCTCGTAGATCTCGCGCAGCTCCCGGCGCGCGTTCAGGATCTCGCCACCGGTCGGGAAGTCGGGGCCCTTCAGATGCTTCATCAGGCCCTTCACGTCGATGTCCGGCTCTTCGATCATCGCCACCAGCGCGGCCACGATCTCGCGCAGGTTGTGCGGCGGGATGTTGGTGGCCATGCCGACCGCGATGCCGGTCGAGCCGTTCATCAGGAGCTGCGGCACCGCGCTCGGCAGCACGACCGGCTCGTCCTGCGTGGCGTCGTAGTTGGCGCGGAAGGTGACCGTGTCGGCGCCGAGATCGGACAGCATCTCCTCGGCGACCGCGGTGAGCCGCGCCTCGGTGTAGCGCATCGCCGCGGCGCCGTCCCCGTCGAGCGAGCCGAAGTTGCCCTCGCCGTGCACCAGCGGATAGCGCAGCGCGAAGGGCTGGGCCATGCGCACCATCGCCTCGTACGCCGCGAGGTCGCCGTGCGGGTGGTACTTGCCGAGCACCTCGCCGACCACGGCGGCCGACTTGCGCGGCCGCGCCCCCGCGGTCAGGCGGAGGTTCTGGTACATGGCGTAGAGGATGCGGCGCTGGACGGGCTTCAGGCCGTCACGGACGTCGGGGAGCGCCCGCGAGGTGATGACGCTGAGCGCGTAGTTGAGATAGCGCTCCTCTGCGGCTTCGCGAAGGTCGGTCTCGAGCAAGGGTGCTGCGGGTGTGGCCATCGTCCTCCCCCTCCACCGTGTTCGCCCGGCGCATCCTATCAGCCTTCGGCCCCGAGGCGAACGCGCGGCGCGGCGGGCGATCGTGGATCAGGACGGTCCGAGGCGCCCGCGACTCGTCACCGACGTGCTGCCGCCGGCGCGCCCGCGAACCCGGTGCGGGCTCCGAACAGCAACGAGACGGCCTCGGTGAGTCGCTCGGCGGCCTCGCTCTGCTGGCGCGCCAGCTGGAGCGCCGCGGGCCACGTCCACGGCCGCGGCAGCAGCACGCGCGCCGCGCGCCAGGGATCGATGTCGCCCGTCTCGACGTCGATCGCATCGGCCAGCGCCCCGAGCTCGTCGCCGGCGACGTCGAGGACGACGCGCACGACGGCCAGGGGCACGCCGCGGCGGTCCGCTTCGACGGCGAGCGCCCAGCTCTCCATGTCGACGAGCAGCGCGCCGCATCCCGCGGCGGCGGTCTTCTCGGCGGTGGTGACGAGTGGTGCGACGCTCGAGGCCACCACGCCGGCGTGCGCCCCGAGCTCGACGGGCGGCACGACCGCCAGCGATCGACGCCCCGGGGCGGCACGACTCGATCCAGACGGACCACCTCCGTCGCGACGACGACGTCGCCGGTGCGCAGCCACGGGAGCAGGCCTCCACCGCAGCCGAGCGACAGGAAGAGCTCCGCGGCGGGCGCCGCGCGCGCCGCCGCGATGGCGCGCTCCGCTCCCATGCCGCTCTGCACCACGAGGCAGGAGCGCCCGTCGCGCAGACGGCCGTGCCAGCGATGCGGCTCGCCGGCCGGCTGCACGTCCGTGAGACCGGCGAGCACCGCGCGTGCCTCCCAGCCGAGCGCGGCGAAGGCCACGATGTCGGGAGCGCTCACGCCACCTGGCTCGGCACCGGAACTCCGCGACGCTGCCGCTCGGGACGCACCGTTGCGCGCTCCGCCACCGACTCGACGCCGGCGAGCGCGCGGAGCTCGTCGAAGCTCTCGCCCAGATGAGCCGCGAGGCGCTCGCCGTCCGGGATCAGGCCGGGGTCGAGATTGGCGCCGATGGTGATCGTGTCGGCGTAGCTGAGGATCGCGAACGCCAGCCCCACGCCCTGCGCGAGTGGCACGATCGGCACCATCGTCTCGAGCCGGTGTCCCTGGAAGTAGAGCGCCACCGGCGGCCCGGGGACGTTCGTGCAGATGGTGTTCACCGGCACGGTGCTCTGGAGCCACCCCATCTGGTGCTGCAACGGCGCCGGCAGGTACGCGAACAGGTCCATGACGCGGCTCATCCGCGCCGACTCGCCCGAGCGCTTGAGCTTCTCCATCGCCGTCCGCACCTGGCGCAGGCGCTCGAGGGGATCGAAGATCCCGACCGGGAGCGGCGCCATCATGGCGGTGACGCGATTGCCGAGCTTCAGGTGCTCGGCCTTCGTCCGCAGGTTCACCGGACACATCGCGCGCAGCTCGATGCGGTCCGGGTTCAGCCCGCGGTCCTCGAGGTACAACCGTAGCGCGCCGCTGATGGTGGCGAGGATGACGTCGTTCACCGTGCCGCCGAGCCGGTTCTTCACGGCCTTCACGTCGTTCAGCGGCAGCGTGGCCCACTCGATGCGACGCATCGTGCCGACGAACCCGTTGAACGGCGTCCGCGGGAGCGGCGCGAGGAGCAGCTGCATCATCTCCCCGAACGCGCCGGCCGTCTCCTGGATCTCGCTCCACGCCTCGGCGGGACGGCGGAGCAGCTCGCCCAGCGCGCGCGCGCCCTCGACGGCGGCGGCGGCGCCGTCCGCCAGCGCGCGGCGCGCCTGCATGGACGGCGTCGGGAGCGGCGGCGGCGCCTCGGCCGGCGGCGCCGCGGGCGGCGGCGGCGGGTTGGGCGTGACGTCGAACATCACGCCGAGCAGCTGCACGCCGCTGACGCCGTCGATCATGCAGTGGTGCACCTTGGCGAGCATGGCGCTGCGATTCCCGCGGTAGCCGTCGATCTGGTGCAGCTCCCAGAGCGGGCGTGCGCGGTCGAGCGGCTCGGCGAACAGGCGGCTGGCCACGCTGCGCAGCTGCTCGTCGTCACCCGGCGGCCGCAGGCGTGTGCCGGACGACCTGGAGGCGGAGGTCGAACCCGCGCGCGGGCTCCCAGGTCGGATGACCGAGGTTCAGCGGGACGGGGACCACGCGCTGCGTGTAGCGCGGGATCAGGTGCATCTTGCCCGCCAGGTCCGCGAGCGTGCGCTCGTAGTCGAGCGGGCCGTCCACGGTGTAGACGCCGCCGACGTGCAGCAGCTGGCCCGCGCGCTCGAGGTGATAGAACGCCGCGTCCAGCGCGGTCATGCGGTCGCCCATGCGCGTGTCCTCAGGTGCCCTCGAGGACGAACGTCACCTGGACGGTGGCGCGATACTCGGCGATCTTGCCGTTCTCCACCGCGGCGTTCTCCTTCAGCACCTCGATGCCGGTGATGCCACGCAGCGTCCTGTTGGCGCGCTCGAGCGCGTTGCGCACGGCGTCTTCCCAGCTGTGGGGCGACGCCCCGATCACCTGCGTGATGCGCGCGACTGCCATGGCCCTCCCCTCTCTCTCCTCAGTCGAGCAGGAAGATGACCTTCATCTCCACGCGGTACTCGGCGATCTGGCCGTGCTCGACCTTGATGCGCTTGCCGATCACCTCGAGCCCCGTGATGTTGCGAAGGGTCCGGACGGCGCGGGCGAGGCCCTCCTCGACCGCTTCCCGGAACCCGTCGGGAGAGGAGGCAATGATCTCCGTCACCCGCGCGACTGCCACGTGATTCGGGTAGCAAGGGGGCGCCCTCCGCGCAAGCCTGCTTGAGGCGACGGCCGGAGTCGTGCGAGTTCGGATGACTCCTCATGGCCATCCTCCTCCTCGCGCGCCGCCAGCTGCGCAGCCACGGAGCCCGCGCCGCCCTCACGGCGGCGGGCATCGCGTGCGGGGTCGCGCTGGTCGTGGCCATCGAGGTGATCAACGCGAGCACGCTCGGCGCCTTCACCGACGCCATCGACGATCTGGCGGGCACGGCGGCGCTCCAGGTGCGCGGGCGGGGCGACTTCTCCGAGACGGTCGCCGAGCAGCTGCGCGACCTGCCCGGGATCGCGCACGCCGTGCCGGTCCTCACCGACACGTTCTTCGTGGTCGACGGCCCCGCGGCCAACGAGGCGCTCTCGGTGTTCGCCGCCGACGTCACCGACGGCCATGCCATCAAGACGCTCCGGCTGGTGCGCTCGGGCGACTCGGTGGTGGACGACCCCCTCTCCTTCCTCGTCGATCCGGCCAGCGTCATCCTCACCGACGTCTTCGCGCACAGGCTGGACGCCCACGTCGGCAGCACCCTCCAGCTGCGCACTCCCGTCGGCATCCGCACCTTCACCGTGCGTGGCATCCTGCCACCGGGCGGCGTCGGGCGCGCGTTCGGCGGCAACCTCCTGCTGATGGACGTGCTCGGCGCGCAGACCGTGCTCGGCCGCGAGGGCAAGATCGATCAGGTCGACATCGCCCTCGCGCCCGGGATCGACGTCGACCGGATCGAGCCCGCCGTGCGGGCCGTGCTGCCGCCGGGCGTCGACGTGCTCAGGCCTGCGCGGCGCGGCGAGCAGATCGAGCGCATCCTGCGCTCGTATCGCACGCTGCTCTCCGGCATCTCGGGGCTGGCGCTCCTCGCCGCGGTCTTCGTCGTGGCGAGCGCCGTCTCCACCAGCGTGGCGGCGCGGCGGCAGCAGATCGGATTGCTCCGCTGCGTCGGTGCGGCGCGGCGGCACGTGCTCACCATGGTGCTGGGAGAGGCGGCGCTGCTCGGCGCCGTCGGCACGGGCGTCGGGATCGTGCTCGGCCTGGTGCTCGCGCGCCTCCTGCTCGACACGGTGACCGAGTCCGCCGAGCTGGTGTTCTCCGTCAAGCTCTTCCGCTCGGCGCTCGACGTGTCGCCCGGCGCCATCGCGCTCGGCGCCGCGGCGGGTCTCGTCACCACGGTGGCGGCGGCGCTGCTGCCCGCGCGCGCCGCCGCGGCGATCTCGCCGCTCGTCGCCGTCCGGACCGCGACGACGGCGCCGGTGGCGCGGCGGTGGCCCGCGCCGGGCGTGCTGCTGGCCACGACGGTCCTCGCCGCCGTGGCCCTCGCGGCGCAGGTCTGGCTCGACTCGGGATGGGCGGGGAACGTCGCCGCCGTCGCGACCGACGTCGCCCTCGTGTGCCTCTTCATGCGCCTCGCGGGGCGGCTCAGCGCCCTCGTGCTGGGCCCGCTGCGCGGGCGGCTCGGGTTCGCCGACCGGCTGGCGGTCGACCGCCTCGCGCACATCCCGGATCAGCTCGCCCTGGCGGGCGCCGTACTCGCCCTCGGGCTCGGTCTCATGCTGATGGCCGGCACGCTGTCGCGCAGCTTCGAGGAATCGGTCCTCGACTTCATCCATCACCAGGTGCGTGCCGACCTCGTCGTGGCATCGACCGCCAGCACGGGCTGGATCGAGTCGCCGCTTCCGGAGTCGATCGGCGAGCGACTCGCCGCGCTCCCCGGCGTGACGCGCGTCGAGCGCGTGCGGCTCGCGGAGCACCAGTTTCGCGACGAGCGCATCAGCATCGACTCGCTCGATGCGAGTGCGTTCGCGCCCGAGCGACGCGGCGACTTCGTGTTCGCGGCCGGCGATCCCGACGCCGCCCTGGCCGCGGTGCGCGGCGGCGAGGGAGTCCTCGTCTCGCGCAACTTCGCGCGCCTCTTCGGCGTCACGGTCGGCTCACGGCTCGCCCTCGACACGCCGGCGGGCCTGTACGAGCCGACCGTTGCCGGCGTCGTCGTCGACTACGTGTCGCCGCGCGGGAGCGTGATCATCACCCGCGACACCTGGACGCGCTGGTGGAAGGACCACAGCGTCAACCGCTTCCTCGTGTCGCTGGCCCCCGGCGCCACCGGCGAGGAGGTGCGGAGCGCCATCGCGGCCGACGTCGGACGCGAGGAAGGACTCAAGGTGCTGACCCAGCGCGAGCTGTACGCGTATCACCAGGACGCCGTGCGGCGCGCCTTCCGTTTCACGCACGCGCTCGAGGTGCTGCCGCTGGTCGTCGCCGCGCTCGGGCTGGCCGAGGCGCTCCTCGCCGTCGCGCTCGACCGCCGCCGCGAGCTCGCGCTGCTGCGCGCCGCGGGAACCACGCGCGCGCAGCTCGCGCGCAGCGTCGTCGCCGAGGCCGCCGGCGTCGGCGTGCTCGGTCTCGTCGGCGGCCTCGTGATGGGCGGGCTGCTCTCGGTGCTCTGGGTGCGGGTCAACTTCGCGTACCAGCTCGGCTGGGACCTCGACCTGCACTTCGCGCTCGGCGCGCTGCCCGTCGCGGTGCTGGCGGCGGCGCTGGTGAGCATCCCGGCCGGCCTGCTTCCGGCACGCCACATCGCCCGCCTCCCCATCCTCGACGCCTTGCGCGACGAGTGACTTTCAGGGCTGATGCCGGTCTGAGCTCCATGCCGAAGGCCGCCGACCGGACGAACGACCACTACGCGCCGCTCTTCTCCCGCTTCAAGGCCGACGTGGGCGAGGGTGCCGTCCAGTTCGAGACCGACTGTCTCGCCTACGAGCTGCGCCAGCTCCCCGGCATCCCGGACGAGGCGCTCGTCCTCGACGCCGGGTGCGGCACCGGGCGATACGCGGCCGCCTGGCGCGCGCTGCACCCGGCCGCCACGGTCATCGGCGTCGACATCAACCGGGTGATCCTGCGCAGCGGGCAGGTGCGTCCCGGCGCGCTCGCGCCGATCAACGGCAACCTGGAAGCGCTGCCGTTCGCGTCGGGCTCGTTCGACGTCGTCATGTCGCGCGGGGTCATCCAGCACACGCCGCATCCGGAGCTGGCGCTCCGCGAGCTGCTCCGGGTGTGCAAGCCCGGCGGGACCCTCTTCTTCTACACGTACCGCCACGGCTGGTACGACGTCGTGCTCGGTGGCGCCCGCACGATCGCGAAGGGAATCGGCGCGCCGCTGTGCTCGCGGGTCATCTACGGCGGCAGCCGGCTCCTCCGCCTCGACCCGCGCGCACCGACGATGATCCTGGACGAGCTGTTCGTCCCGATCCGCTTCGCGTTCTCCGAGGACACGGTCCGCGGATGGCTCGCCAGGTCGGGCGTCCCGATCGCGTCCATCCGCCCCATCCGCCACGCGCAGTTCGGCAACCTCCAGCTACCGGTCAACCGGCGCACCCGCTTCCTCCATCGCGTCCTGCCGAAGAACGGCGTCATCGCGCTGGGCGTGCAGACCGCGCCGCGCGCACCATGATCGACGTCGACGCCATCGGCGAGGACGTTCCCCTGCTCGACGGCATCCGCACCACGCGGGCGCTGCGGCGGCTGCGCACCGACCCGGTTCCGCCGGCGCTCATCCGCAAGGTGTGCGAGGCGGGCACGTTCGCACCCAGCGGCGGCAATCGCCAGCCGTGGGTCTTCGTCGCCGTCACCGATCCGGAGCGGCGACGATGGGTGGCCGATCGCTACCGCCCGCTGTTCCATCGCTACATCGCGCCGGCGATCGAGGCGGCGCGCGCGCCGGACTATCCGGAATCGAAGCGCAGGAACATGCGCGCCGCCATCTGGCTCGCCGATCATCTGCACGAGGTGCCGGTGCACCTCTTCGTCGCCGGCTGGACGCGGCGGGGCGCGCCGCAGCTCCAGGCGCTGTTCCCGGCCGTGCAGAACGTGCTCCTCGCGTGCCGGGCGGTGGGGCTCGGCGCATCGCTCACGCAGCTACATCTCGCCGTGGGCGACGAGGTCGATGCGTGGCTCGGGCTGCCGGACGGATGCCCGACCTGCGCACTCCTCCCCATCGGCTGGCCGCGCGGGCGATACGCGCGCCCCGAGCGCCGGCCGGTGGACGGATGCCTGTTCTGGGACCGCTACGCCGGCCCGGCATCGCGCGAGTTGCTGCGCAAGTAGCATCACGCCGCCTCGAGGCTCGGAGACCCGCGCCCCGACGAGCCATGGACTCGGACATCGTACCGGTCTAGCTTGCCGACTCGCATGAGCGCGCTCGCGTACGCCGGTGCGGTGGAGGTCGGGTGGGTCGCTGCCGAGGAGCCGCCGGCCTACCGTTCGGGATCGCCGAAACTGCTCGGGGGCTGAATCGTTAGGCAGACAGGAAGTTGGCTGAGGTGCCACGACATTGAATACCGCGACCCTCTACACATTTTCGGGCCTTCCGGGGAGTGGCAAGACGACACTGGCTCAGTTGCTGGCACGGCGCATCGGTGCTGCTCACTTGCGAATCGACACGATCGAGCAGGCGTTGAGGGACCTGTGCTCTATCGACGTTCAGGGCGAAGGATATCGGCTGGCATACCGCGTTGCATCCGACATCTTGAAGGCAGGGGTCAGCGTAGTCGCCGATTCCTGCAATCCAATCGAGCTCACTCGGCGCGAATGGGAACGGGTAGCTCGGCACGCCGATGCACGCCACGTGAACATCGAAGTGGTGTGCTCCGATCCTCGACAGCATCGCGAAAGGGTGGAAACACGAGCCTCGACAATCCCGGGGCTACGGCTGCCGACTTGGCACGAAGTCGAGACTCGGGAGTATCACGATTGGACGGTGGAGAGAGTCGTTCTCGATACGTCACGGAGGCCCGAAGGCGAGTGCATCGATGAACTGCTATCCAAGTTGTCGGGCGAGACTGCCTAACAGGCGCTTGGAGCCGGCCGGCTCCGCCGGCAGCTCAAGCGCATGCCGTTAGACATGGGGGGAGTCCACCTATCGCGTGTGGGCGACCTGCGACGTCGACAATCGGGCATCCGCTCGGGTCCTCGAGAAGGCTGGGCTGACGCGCGAAGGGGTCCTCAGGTGCTGGGACGTGCGGCCCAATCTATGCCCGGAGCCGCGGGACGCGTACGTGTACGCGAAGGTTCGCCATGCAGCCTAACCGCGTTGCAGCGGACGGCGCTTGCGCGCCGCCCCTGAACGCGTGATCGTTAAGCCACTTCGCACATCATGCCACTTACTAATCGAGTTCGCCCACGAATTGGAGACGTGATCGAGATTCCCACACCCAAGGGGATGGCTTACGCGCAGTTCACTCACAAGCACGATGCACCTCCGCGTTGGGGCGCGCTTCTTCGCGTCCTACCGGGCCTATTTCCTAAGCGACCGTCTGATTTCGAAGAGTTAGTCAGCCAGCGTCCAGTGTTCACGACATTTTTTCCTTTGGGTGCTTCCTGCAATCGGGGCATCATCCACGTGGTTGCCTCAGAGCTGATTCCCCAGCACTCGGCGTCGTTTCCGATCTTTCGCAGTTCTCATCGGGACCTGACGGGCAAGCGAGTAGGTCCGTGGTTTCTTTGGGACGGTGAGCGGGAGTGGAGAGTTGAAGCATTGACTGAGCAGCAGCTTCGAGATTATCCGCCACGTGGAATCTGGAACGACACGTTGCTGATTGAGAGGATTTTAGCAGGTTGGAGGCATGAACATGATCTTTGACCCAACACGCGGATGGAGCGGACCGCTGAAAAGCGCGGCCGCTCAACGGCAAACCCCTAGACCGACGAGCGACCATGCCACCTTGGCACACCATCTCCTTTACCGTTGAGTCGTCTGGCGCCCTGTCGATCGTCACACGCGAGGATGTCGATCCAGCGCACGCACTCGAGTGCTGCTACATCATATCAACTGACGATCGCGTCTCAGTGCGGATCCGCGAGACGCACCTTTGGCGACGGCAGAGTCGGGACAGATTGCGACTCCGCCGGTACTCTAATCGGACGTCCCGTCGCCCGCTCTGCAAGAGGCGCGTCGTTGGCTCCCAGAAGCCATCGATCGCGCGCGGGTCGGTTCTGCAATGAGGACAGCTTTAGAACTGCATCTTAGACATCTTGGGGGAGCGTCGCCCGGACCGGCGGTCTAACTGGCCGTTGCAGACGGACGGGCGCGACGGTCGCTGCGCCCCCTCTCGCGCCCGCCGCTGAACGCCAGTATCGTTAGACGACGGAGACACGACGATGATCTACGGTTGTTGCCTCTGCGGCGGAGTGCAGTTCGAGATCGAGCGAGCAGTTGGTCCCTTCGAGCTCTGTCACTGCCCGCGGTGTCGCAAAGCGTCCGGTTCTGCCTTTGCGGCAGGGTTAGGTGTTCAAGTGCAGGACTTCCGGCTCGTCTCCGGCGCAGAACTTGTCCGCACCTACGAGGCGCCGGTCCGCGAGCAGCCACCGGGGTACCGCGTCGCATTCTGCACACGCTGCGGATCGCCCGTCCCGGATCCTCCTCCGGGAGCGACGTGGTTCGAGATTCCGGCGGGTCTCCTGGACGTCGACCCGGCGTTGCGCCCGGACAAGCACATCTTCGTCGAGTGTAAGAGCCCTTGGTTCGAAATCGGCGACGCGCTGCCTCAGCTCACGAAGCTCCGGCTCGCCGAGTCGAGACGACCCCGGACAGGAGCGTCGTCTTGAGGGGTGACCGTCGTCTAACCCGCTGTTCGAGCGGGCCGGCCGGAGAGCGACGAACCACGGCCAGGGGCGCGTGCGGCCGGCCGCTCAACCGCAGGTCGTTGGACGGCCAGAATAGGAGGAAGGAGTGGCCTTCGAATGCATGGCATGCCAACTAACCGCGGGTGAACGCGAACTGGCTGGTGGCCGCATCTTCGAGACCAAACACTGGGTCCTGGAGCACTGCATCGGGACGCTCGGCGTCGGTGCGCTGATTCTCAAGCCGCGCCGGCACATCGTCGGACTCGCGGACATGTCAGACGCAGAAGCTACGGAGCTGGGGCCTCTGATGCAGCGGTCAACATCGGTCATCAAGGAGCTGACCGATGCCGACCAGGTATACGCATGTCTTTGGTCACACGCCGAGTGGACGCCGGGTCACATTCACTTCGTGTTGCAGCCGTCCTGGAACGCTCTCCGGTCCCGATATCCGGGGCCTGGTCCTGCGCTGCAGATGGCGATGTTCACGGAGGCACGGGCTCTCGAGCCGCATGCGGTGCAGACGTTCTGCGCCCGCGCACGATTGGCGTTCGCAGCGGGACCAGCAAAGAGTTGATCAATGCCGCGTGGACACGCTCTGGAGCCGTCCAACCCGCGTTTGCAGCGGACGGCGCTGCGCGCCGCCGCTGAACCGCCAGGTCGTTAGCCGGCTCGTGGAGGAGTCGAGAGATTTGCAATGAGGTTCGATAGTTTCGAATCGCGGTACGTCTCGGAAATCGTGCGCCTGTGCGTGACTGAGGGCTGGATATCGTATGCGGATCCGGCCATTGCACTTCGCGCGTTGACGGCGCCAGGCTCGATTGTAGTTGTGGCGGTCGAGGATCGATGCACCGTCGTCGGCTTCGTTCAGCTGCAGAGCGACGGCGTAGTTCACGCGCATGTCTCGAACATTCTGGTCGCAGCGTCACACCGTCAGTGCCGAGTCGGTCATCAACTTCTCGAGCAGGCCTTCGCGCGATCAGGCGCCCAGTATCTCGACTTGGTGTCCACCGAAGGGGCGGACGCGTTCTACCGTTCTTTCGATCACAAGGAATTCCGAGGGTTCCGCCTCTATCCCAAGCCCGGCGAGACCGTCCGGTGAGAAAGATCGCCCCGTGCCAACCGAGTTCACGACTGGCTAACCCGCGCTTGCAGCGGGCGGCGCTGTACCCCGCCGCTGAAGCGCCGAGTCGTTAGATACTCTCTCCGTTGTCAAGCGGCAGCATGGAACTTGTCTCCGACGAAGGTCGTCTCCGTCGCGAGCATCCCGTAGATCGCGTGGAGCAGCTTCCGCATGACGGCGACGTAGGCCTGGAGGGGTTTCTTCCCCCGGGCCACGAGCTTGTCGAAGAAGGCCTTGACGTGCGGCTCGTGCTGCACCGCGACGAGCGCCGGCATGAAGAGCGCCCGGCGGATGTGGGCGTTGCCCACTTTCGAGATGCGCGCGGGCTTGTCGACGGACGTTCCGGACTGGCAGGCGCGGGGATCGAGGCCGGCGTGGGCGACCCACTGGCGCACGGTCATGTCGTTGGGCAGCACGAGGAGCTCGGGCAGGAGCTGCACGGCACTGTGCGTGGCGATCCCCGGCACCGACGTCAGTCGCGCGAATGCCTGGTGGAGCTGGGCGTGCGCGCGGAGCAGAGCGACGGCGTCCGCCGTGAGCAGCTCGATGCGACGCTCGAGGTGGCGGATGTTCACCTCGATGTCGTTGACGACGATCGCCAGCTGCTCCGCCGTTGCCCGCACCGCATGGAGCCGGTTGCGTTCCCGGGTGCGCTCGACGACGAGCGCGGCGATCCGGCGCGCAATCCCGCGCAGGGCCAGCACTTCGGCGGCGGGCGGCTGCCAGACCACGAATGGCATCCGGACGGCGTACTCGCGGAGGGCGGCGGCCGCCGTGAGATCGGTCTTCGACCGCTGCATGAGCGCGCCGGCGAACTGTTTCACCGCGCGCGGATTGGCGACCATCACCACGATGCCGCGGGCGCGATGCAGGGCCAGGGCCACGTCCAAGCTGTAGGTCCCCGTCGACTCCAGCACCACACGCGCCGTGCGGCCGCGCTTCGTCAGCCACGCGACCAGCTGGCGGTGCCCGCCGGCGTCGTTATCGAAGCGGGCCGTCTCGAGGCGCTCACCGTCCCAGCGTACGGCCACGTCGAGTACGTCCTTGCTCACGTCGATCCCGGCGTCCGCTCGTTTGCGCATCCTCATCCTCCCGTCCTACTGTCCCGTTCCGGTCCCCCCGACCCTGTACCTGCGCCTACCAACCTTGTGGATGCAGGCTCGCAGCCTCGGATACTCCACGGCATAGGCGAAGAGGGCGGGGGGGCCGATCTAACGCACAAGCTCTTGGCTTCTAGGCAACACGGCCTTCCCGGAACGCCCCCTACGTCTATGCCGTGGAGCTGGGGACTTCGAGACTGAAGATACAAGGCGACCAGGTTGCCATGATCCATCCGCCCGGTCTTGAGCCAACCACTACCGAGAGGTTTTTGCTCTCGGATGGTCAGTTCGTGTACGTGCCGAAGGCGACACCGGCGTTCGCGGCATGGCAAGGTCGAGCTCCTGGGAACACGTTTGGCGGGAAGACGCTCGTGTGCCACCAAGACAGACCGGCGTTTGCAGAACTCGCTATTCTTTGGAGGTTCATCGAAGTGGGGTGGCAGGGCGCGTGGATCGATAGTTTCGGTAGCCGTCGGCTCAGAGACTTCTGGCCCGAGCCGGTTCCCCAAGGGATACCCGAAGAACAAGAGGCGCTTCTGCAAAGCCTCTGCGGGGCTGGCACGAAACCGTGGGACGTCTACTGCTGGTCCCCGCCTGGAGTCATTTTCGTGGAAGCGAAGCGACAGAAGCGCGACTCCATACGCCCAACGCAAGTAGCTTTCTTGGAGCGAGGTCTCGGCGCCGGCCTCGGTCTCGACGCTTTTCTGATCGTAGAATGGACAGTCGCCTAACACCTCGCTGCAGTGGACCGCGACTTCGCCGCTTCGCGCATCGTCGCGGCCACTGAGCTCCGAAGCCGTTAGACGCCATCGTGAGGAGCAAATGAGCACTACGCAGAAGGGCACCGTCAAAGAGACGGGGGCAAGCTCGGGCGATGTCCTCATCGGCATCGAGCCCGATGCCAATATCGGTTTGGCCGTCGAGATATCCGCGTCGCAGCCGCAGGGCGAAGGTGGCCGCATCCAAGGGGGATTCAGGGTGCTAGATCCCGGCAAAGGCCGCTACGCCGACGGCATCACAAGTCTTCGCAGCGAACAAATTGCCTATCAAACGGTCGCTTCCTTCCTGCTGAGGCTGCAGAAGCTCCCCGGCTGCGAGACTGCCACACACATTCTGAATGCAAACAGTCTGCGACGCGCTGACGAGGTGGAAGCGGTGAGTCTCCGCGAGCAAAGTTCCCGGAGGGAGAACGATGACGGCGTCTAACCCGCGGCTGGGGCAGCCCGGCGCTCAACTTTCTGGAGCAAGCCTCGCGGCTTCACGGGCCGCCGGCTGCTCAGCCGCCAGCCGTTAAGCATCAGGACAATCATCCGACGAGGTGCATCAATGTCTTCCCGGGTAGCCTCTTGTTCCTGCGGACAGCTGCGCATTCAAGTCGACGGCGAGCCACGAGGCGTTGGCGTGTGCCACTGCCTCGCTTGCCAGCAGAGGACCGGCAGCGTCTTCGCAGCACTGGCCAGCTTCTCGGCTCCGTTCAAGGTCTTCGGCACCGCCACCGAATACGTTCGTGTCGGGGATCAAGGAGCCAGGTTCAGATTCAGGTTCTGCCCGGTTTGCGGGACCACTGTCTTCCACACCGAAGACGGGCACGATGAGTCCGTGGGCGTCGCCGTGGGTGCGTTTGCCGACCCCGACTTTCCAGCGCCTCGGGTTTCCATCTACGACAGCCGGAGACACGCATGGGTTCAGTTGCCGCCAGGCACCAGAACGTTCGACAAGGATCCCACGAGTCCATGAATCGAGACGACCTGTGCTACGAGTCCACGGTCTCCCTGGCGCGACGGATCCGCGCCGGGGAAGTGTCGCCGCTGCAAGCGGTCAACGCCTATCTCGAGCGCATCGAGCGTGTCGATCCACGGGTTCACAGCTACCTCCACGTGGCCGCCGACCACGCCCTTCAGGCGGCACGTCGGGCCGAGCAGGCGCTCGCGCGGGGTGGTGAGCTCGGCGCGCTGCACGGGGTTCCTGTGGCGGTGAAGGACCTCTTCGACACCGCAGGCATCCCGACGACCTGCGGATCGCCGCGCATCCTCGGCGGCAACGTGCCCACGCGCACCGCGACCGCCGTCGAACGGCTCGAGCAGGCCGGGGCGGTGCTCCTCGGCAAGCTCCACATGACCGAGTTCGCCTTCATCGCGCACCATCCCGACACGCGGCCCGCGCAGAACCCGTGGGCACTGGACCGCTCGCCTGGTGGCTCTTCCAGCGGCTCGGCAGTCGCGGCGGCGTGTGGGCTGGCGAGTGCGACGCTCGGAACCGACACGGCGGCGTCGATCCGGCTGCCTGCTGCCTGGTGCGGCGCCGTCGGACTGAAGCCCACGTGGGGGCGGGTGTCGCGCGACGGCGTCTTCCCGCTGGCGGCGTCATTCGATCACGTGGGTCCGATCGCGCGGAACGTCGCGGACGCAGCGCTCGTGCTCCACTGCATCGCCGGTCCCGATCCCCGCGACCCTTCGACGCGGCGACAAGGAGTGCCACCTGCGGAGCCGGCGCCGCGAGACGATTTCAAGGGTGTGCGAATCGGGTGGGACGAAGATTTCGTGACGATGGGTGTCATGCCCGAGGTCGTCGCGGCCGCGCGCGCAGCGCGAGACCGCATGGAGGCGCTCGGGGCGACGATCGTCCCGGTCGAGTTGCCGGATCTGGAGACCATGTGCACGACCTTCGCCAACGTGTTCGACGTCGAGATGCGGGCCGCGCACGCAGGGCTCTACCCGGATCGCGCGCTGGACTACGGCCCGCTTGCGCGCCATGCGCTCGCCCACTTCTCGACTCGCGACCCGCTCGTACACGTCGCGGGCGCGATCGAAGCACGCGCGTTTCGCCAGCGGATCGATCAGCTGTTCGACGAGATCGACGTGCTACTCTGTCCGGTGGCGTCCATCACCGCACCGCCGCAAACACATGACGAGACGATCATCGCGATCTTCGAAAACGACCATCGCAACATCATCCGCCTGACGCGCTTGACCTCGTTCTGGGACCTGGCCGCGACGCCCGCCATCGCGCTGCCGTGGGGCTTCGATCCGGACGGGCTGCCGCTCGCCGTCCAGCTCGTGACCCGGGTCGGGACGGACGAAGCGCTCCTCTCGATTGCCGCGCGGCTCGAGGTCGAGGCGCCGGATCGCGGACGGCGTCCACCACTCGAATAGGCGCGAAGAGACCATACGTCGTGCCCGACATGAGCGAGAAGTGGGTGGCGGGGGCGACCTACGAGGACTTCATGGGTCGATGGAGCCGACTCCTCGCGCCCCGCTTCGTATCGTGGTTGCCAGTGCGCCCCGACGCCCACTGGCTGGACGTCGGGTGTGGTACCGGTGCTCTCAGCGAAGCGATCTGTGCCGCTGCGCGCCCCGCTTCTGTCGTGGCATGCGACCCCTCCGAGTCGTTCATCGACTACGCCCGTCACCACCGGGTCGATTCGCGGATCTCGTTCGTGGTCGGTGCCGTCGGCGACCTACCAACTCGCCCAGGGGGGTTCGACAGTCTCACCTCCGCGCTCGCCCTGAACTTCTTTCCCAGGCCCGACGCCGCCATCGAGGAGATGCATCGCCGGACCGCCACGGGCGGCCTCGTATCGGCGTGCGTGTGGGACTACGCGGGCAGGATGGAGTTCTTGCGGCGCTTCTGGGACTCCGCCGTAGCGGTCGATCCCGATGCCCGCGACCTGGATGAAGGCCGCCGCTTCCCGATCTGCCGACCCGATGCGCTCGAGACGCTGTTCCGCGACGGCGGTCTCCGGCATGTCGTCTGCGAGTCGATCGAGATCGTCACCCGGTTCTCCGATTTCGCGGATTTCTGGACTCCGTTTCTGGGGGGCACCGGTCCCGCGCCCGCCTACGTCGCACGTCTCGAACCCGATCGGCGCGAGGCGCTGGCGGAACATCTGGAGCGTTCGCTCCCCCGTGAGCCGGATGGCGCCATCTGCCTGGTTGCGTCCGCGTGGGTCGTGCGCGGAGTCGCGGCCTGAACGGCACGCCCTCCCGATACGCTAGCTCTTGTCGAGGTTCGACACGCTGAAGGTGTTCTCCGACACGCCCTCGTCGTAGTGCACGTTCTTCAGCGTGAAGGCGGTGTGCGTCTTCGCGGGCAGGTTGGCGACGTCGGACTCCATGGCGGTCTGGTACTTCCCGACCTTCTCGTAGCGCTTCGTCGAGACGCGCTTCTGCACCGTGCCCTCGTCGTCGTACACGTCCACGCGCCAGAGCAGGAAATCGTCCTTGCCGAACCAGAGACGGTACTTGGCGTACGGGAACTCCTCCTGGTTCTTCGGCACCAGCTCCACGACGTACGCGGGCTTGCCGTCGACGCTCTCCTCGCCGACGAGAGTCGCCGTCGACTCGTCGTCGTTCCACTGCTGGATGCGCACCAGCAGCTCGAGGTCGCGGTAGCTCAGGTCGGCGCCGAAGAAGTTCTCGTCGCGCTGCGCTTCGCCGAGGCGGCGGGTGCGCCGCGTGCTCGGCGCCCACAGCCACTGCTGGTCCTTGTCGCCGCGCGGGGAGAGGTGCAGGAAGCGCGTGTTCTGGACGTCCGACGGCGAGGTGAAGCGCATGAACGTGCGATGCTCGCCGCGCGGATCGGTCTGCTCGGTGATGTCGAGCTCGCGCGTGCGCGCGAGCGTGCCCTTGTCGTAGGTCTCCATGGTGGCCGAGACCGTGCGGTCGTGCCACGTCGAGAAGCCGTTTCGCTCCTGGGCGGTGTTGATCACCTCGCGCCCGGTGAGCGCGCGCGCGGGCACCGCGAGCGCCACGAGGGCGGCGGCGACGACGACGAGACGGGCGGGGGTCATGGTTCGAGCTCCTGGTAGTTGGTCACGCGCCAGCCTTCGGGCTCGCGCCGGACGGTCACGAGCCAGCGGCGCTCGAAGGAGTCGGCGCCGTCGACGGCGATGCTGCCGCGATAGAGATAGCTGACGGCCTCGTCGCCGTCCGGTCGCTCCTCGAGCAGCGTGTAGTGCACGGTGGGCTTGCGCGTGGTGTCGTCGATGTCCTGGCCCTTCACCAGCTCCATCTCCGACTCGACCTTGTGGCGGGCGAGCCCGCTGGTGAAGGGGATCGCGGACCGCAGGTCGATGTGCACGTAGTGCGCGTCGAGGAATCCCTCCGCGGTGCCGCGCGCGGTGGACGGATCGGGATGACAGGCCGCGACGCAGAGGAGCATCGCGGCGCCGCCGAGGAAGAGGCCGAGGCTCGCCGCGCGCGTCGTCGTCACCTTGTTCCGTCCGGACCCGGTTGATACCATCGCGCGGCGTATGCCGACAAGGACGGCGCCGTCCACGGCGAACGCCGTCGACGCCTTCGCCACGCACCTGCGTGTCGAACGGCACGTTTCCCCGCACACGCTGCGGGCGTATCTGTCCGACGTTCGCCAGTTCCTCGAGACGGCCGGCGGGGACCGACTCGCCGGCGTCGGCCCCGATGCCATCCGGCGCTGGCTGCGCACGCTCGACGGCGGGACCGAGCGGACCTCGATCGCCCGCAAGCTGTCCGCCGTGCGCGGCTTCTTCCGCTTCTGCACGCGCACGAGGATCCTCGCCCACGATCCGACGAGCGGCATCGCGACGCCGAAGGTGCGCCGCTCGCTGCCCACCCATCTGAGCCTCGACGACGTCGACCGGCTCCTCAGCGTGCCGCGCCCCGACACGCTGCTCGCCCGGCGCGATCGCGCGATCCTCGAGCTGCTGTACTCCTCCGGGTTGCGGGTGTCGGAGCTGACGGGACTCGACTGGGAGCGGCTCGACGTCGAGAGCGGCGCGGTGCGGGTGACCGGCAAGGGACGCAAGGAGCGCGTCGTGCCGGTGGGACGTCCGGCGCTGCGGGCGCTCGAGGGCTATCGCGCCGCCTGCGCGGCCGCGGGACTCGCCGTGACGCGCGGCGCGGTCTTCCGCAATCGCGCCGGCGGGCGGCTCACGGCGCGCAGCGTCGACCGCCTGATGGCGCGCGACGTCGCCGCCGCCCGCACGCCGACGCGCGCCACCCCGCACGCACTCCGCCACACCTTCGCGACGCACCTCCTGGGCGCCGGCGCCGACCTGCGCGCCATCCAGGAGCTGCTCGGGCACGCGAGCCTGTCGACGACGCAGCGCTACACGCACGTCGACCTGCGCCGCTTGATGGACGCCTATGACCGCGCGCACCCGAGAGCCTGAGATCCACGGCACCACCATCCTGTCGGTCCGGCACCGGGGACGCGTCGTCCTCGGCGGCGACGGGCAGGTGACGATGGGACAGACGGTGCTCAAGTCGAACGCGCGCAAGGTCCGTCGCCTGCACCACGATCGCGTGCTCGCGGGCTTCGCCGGGGCGGGCGCCGACGCGCTCACGCTGTTCGAGCGCTTCGAGGCCAAGCTGCAGTCGGTGAACGGCAACCTCCGCCGCGCGGCGGTCGAGCTGTCGAAGGACTGGCGCACCGACCGCCTGCTGCGCCGGCTCGAAGCGCTGCTCGTCGTGGCCGACCGCGAGAGCTCGCTCATCGTGTCGGGCACCGGCGACGTGATCGAGCCGGAGGACGGGGTGTGCGCCATCGGCTCGGGCGGCAACTTCGCGCTCGCCGCGGCGCGCGCGCTGGTGCGGCACGCGGACCTCGACGCGCGCGGCGTGGTCGAGGAGGCGATGCGGATCGCGGCGGCCATCTGCGTCTACACGAACGACCAGCTGGTGCTCGAAGAGCTCGACGCGGCGCCGGGCACCGGCGAGTGATCGCGATGGCCACCTTCACCCCGCGCGAGATCGTCTCCGAGCTGGACCGCTACATCGTGGGACAGCGCGACGCCAAGCGCGCGGTCGCCATCGCGCTGCGCAACCGGTGGCGCCGCATGCAGGTGCCCGACCCGTTGCGCGACGAGATCGCGCCCAAGAACATCATCATGATCGGGCCGACCGGCGTCGGGAAGACGGAGATCTCGCGGCGCCTCGCGAAGCTGGCGCAGGCGCCCTTCATCAAGGTGGAGGCGTCGAAGTTCACCGAGGTCGGGTACGTCGGCCGCGACGTGGAGTCGATCATCCGCGACCTGACGGAGCTGGCGCTCACGATGGTGCGCGAGGAGGAGAAGGAGAAGAACCGCGTGAAGGCGCGCGAGCTGGCCGAGGAGCGGCTGCTCGACCTCCTCCTCCCGCCGCTCACGCGCAGCGGAGCGCCGGGCGCGCCGATCGGCATCGCGCCGCCGCAGTCCGACGTGGGCGACACCCGCGAGAAGCTCCGCCGCATGCTCCGCGAGGGACGGCTCGACGACCGCACCGTGGAGATCGAGCTGACGCAGTCGGTCTCGCCCATGATCGAGGTCATGACGCCACAGGGCATGGAGGAGATCGAGAGCAACCTGCGCGAGATGTTCCAGAACCTCATGCCGAAGCGCACCAAGAAGACGAAGATGCGCGTGCCCGAGGCGCTCGAGACCCTGGCGCAGGAGGAGGCGGGACGCCTGATCGATCAGGAAGCCGCCACGCGCGAGGCGATCCGGCGCGTCGAGCAGTCGGGCATCGTCTTCCTCGACGAGATCGACAAGATCACCGGCCGCGAGGGGGTGCACGGGCCGGACGTGTCGCGCGAGGGCGTGCAGCGCGACCTGCTCCCGATCGTCGAGGGCTCGACCGTGTCGACGAAGCACGGCCAGGTGCGCACCGATCACGTGCTCTTCATCGCGTCGGGCGCGTTCCACATCGCGAAGCCCTCGGACCTGATCCCGGAATTCCAGGGCCGCTTCCCGATCCGCGTGGAGCTCGACGCCCTCACGCAAGCGGACTTCGTGCGCATCCTGACCGAGCCGGAGAATGCCCTCACCCGCCAGTACACCGCGCTGCTCGAGACCGAGAACGTCCGCTTGATCTTCCGCGACGACGCCGTCGACGAGATCGCGCGCATCGCGGCCGAGGTGAACGAGCGCACCGAGAACATCGGCGCGCGGCGCCTCCACACCGTGATCGAGCGGCTGCTCGACCAGGTGTCGTTCGACGCCCCGGAGATGGGCGGCCAGGAGGTCGTGGTCGACGCGGCGATGGTGCGCGAGCGGCTGGCCCCGATCCTCGAGGATCAGGACCTGTCGCGGTTCATCCTGTAGAAGCATACCCACCGCCAAGGGGCGGCCAAGCGTCCGTCTACGGTTGTTCCGGTCGATATAGCGACGCTCCAGCTGCAATCAAGCAACGGCTCGTGCTTTACCGTCGACTTCGGCACGCGCGTCGTCCGGAACGATCCCACGGGGTTCTACGGTAGGGCGGACGTTCCGTAGCACGCGTCGCGTGCTCGGAGGAGAGTGGAGGCCAACGCTACCCGGAGTGCCGCTACTCCGAGCGCGCTCGCAGCTGGCTGCCGTCGTTGGCGACGACGCCCGCGGCGTCATAGTCCGCTTGCCAGCACGCAGCGCCCGCCGCTTGCAGCTGCACGGTGAGCGCGACGGGCTCCGCGAGCGGAAGCGCCGGCACGAGCAGGTTCGGTCCCCGTGCCTTGACCTGCATGGCCGCGCGGCCGGCAGCGCCTGCCTTCAGCCGGATGCTCTGCACGCCGTCGTTCGAGGCCGCTCGGTCCTTGTAGCTGAAGCCTGTGCCGGTCGCCTTCCAGCAGGGCGTGTCGCCGCACGTCACGGCCGCGTGCACGCGAGCTGCGACCAGGGGGACGGGCATCGGGCCCGATCGATCCCAGACGCAGAGAGCGTAGTCGACGAGGTTCAGCGGGTCGCCGAAGTCGGCGAGGGCGGTTTCGCCCTTGGGCCACTTCCACGTCAGCCGGTCGCCTTCATCCGGTGTCTTGTTCTTCAGCCTGAGCGTCACCCTGCCGATGGACCCGGCCGTCCGGCAGCCGACCCGGGGCGACGACTCGCACAACCCGCAGGGAGTCGGGATGCAGATCGACGGCTGTCCGTTGCATGCGAAGCACGCCTCGACGCTGCACGCCGGGCTACAGCCGTCGCGGCCGGCGAGGTTTCCATCATCGCACTGCTCTCCCGCATCGATGTGCCCGTTTCCGCACACGGGGGTGATCTGCTCGATGCGACAGTCGGGGCCGCAGCCGTCACCGGCGGTGACGTTTCCGTCATCGCATCGTTCCGGCACCTCGATGACCCTGTTCCCGCACACCGGCGTGATCTGCCCGATGCGGACGCCCGTCACGTCCAGCTGGATGTCGACGCAGCCTTCCCCCGGCATCGGCGAGATGAGGAAGGCGTCCTGGACCCCGGTCAGCGTCTGCCCGTCGGGCGCCACGGTTCCCACCAGCTGGGACGGCCCGCACGAGGGTGGACCGGAGAGCTGGAACGCGCCGCTCGCTGAATCGGCTGCGCTCGAGCCCACGTACTCGAGGTTGCCATCGGCGGGCACGTCCTCTCCCACGACCGTCGCGCCGGTCTGCGCGAGGTCGACGACGTGGGTGGCCCCGAACCTGGGGAAGTCGAGCCGCCAGCGACCGGTCATGTCGACGGCGGACGCCGCAGACGACATCCACGGCACCAGCAGTCCGAGCAGCAGCGCGAGCAGACGTCCGACCTTGCGCATGGAGGTCCCCCCGGATTGCGACCCTACCGCGTCGTCGTATCGCGCGGCAATGAGAAGGGCTCCGCGTTCGGACGACCCGTACGACTCGTCAGCCGGGGCCGGGATGAGGTATGAGCCTCGTATGAGCCCCGACGACCTCCCGCCGGCCACGTTCACGCGGATGACGGACGCGACGGCGGAGGAATACTCGATCATCCTCCGGCATTCGGTCGGCTTCCTGCAGGGCCTGCCCGACCGGGTTCTGCGTCACCTCGCGCTCCTCGCCGGCGACACGGGAGGATACGCGGTCGATCGGCTGACCCATTGCCTGCAGACCGCGACGCGCGCGCAGCGCGACGCGCGCGACGAGGAATACGTGGTGTGCGCGCTGGTGCACGACATCGGCGACACGCTCGCCACCCTGAATCACTCGGAGCTCGCCGCGGTCATCGTCGAGCCGTTCGTCTCCGAGGAGAACCACTGGATCGTCAAGCACCACGGCATCTTCCAGGGGTACTACTTCTTCCATCACCTGGGACTCGACCGGAACATGCGCGACCGGTACCGGGACCATCCGCACTGGCGCGCCTGCGCGCACTTCTGCGCCGCCTACGACCAGAATAGCTTCGATCCGGCCTACGACACGCTGCCCCTCGACTTCTTCGAGCCCATGCTGCGGCGGGTGTTCGCCGCGCCGAAGCAGTCGATCTATCTGCCGAGCGAGGGGTGAGCGCGCGAGGCGGCGCGTGACGCGGCGGAGGTTCCCCGCCGCGCCGCCGGGGTCGTGATCGCGAAGGAGGTGGGGGGTGGCGAGGAAGCAGAGCGTGATTCCCGGGCTCGAGGTGCTGGCGCGTGCGCGCCCGCGCTGGCTGAAGACGCACCGGGTCGGGCTGCTGATGCACCAGGCCTCGGTCACGCGCCGCCTCGAGCCCGCGCGCGACGTGCTGCACCGCCTGTGCGGCAACCGCCTGACGGCGCTGTTCGGCCCGCAGCACGGGATCGCGGGCGAGCAGCAGGACAACATGATCGAGTCGTCGCACGGCGTCGACGGCCGGCTCGGCATCCCGGTGTACAGCCTGTACTCGGAGACGCGCAGCCCGACGGCCGCGATGCTGGAGCAGATCGACACCCTCGTCGTCGACCTGCAGGACGTCGGAACGCGGGTCTACACCTTCGAGTGGACGACGGCGCTCGCGCTCGAGGCGTGCGCGGCGGCGGGGAAGGCGGTGGTGGTGCTCGATCGGCCGAACCCGCTCGGCGGCCAGGTGATGGAAGGCAACCTCATCCAGCCCGGCTACGAGTCGTTCGTCGGGCTCTACCCCGTGCCGATGCGCCACGGCCTCACGCTGGGCGAGATGGCGCGGCTCGTGAACGCGCGCCTCGGCGAGCGTCCCGGCTCGCCGCGCTGCGATCTCACGGTGATCCCGATGGACGGCTGGCGCCGGCGCATGCGGTTCGCCGACACCGGCCTGCCCTGGGTGATCCCGTCGCCGAACATGCCGACGCCCGAGACCGCGGGCGTCTACCCGGGCCAGGTGCTGCTCGAGGGCACCAACGTCTCGGAGGGACGCGGGACCACGCGCCCCTTCGAGGTGTGGGGCGCGCCCTGGCTCGACACCGCCGCCTTGCGCGCACGGTTCGCCCGCCGCCGACTCCCGGGATGCGTGCTGCGCGACCACGATTTCCAGCCCACGTTCCACAAGTGGCAGGGGGAGGTGTGTCGCGGCTTCCAGCTCCACGTCACCGATGCCGACCGCTACCTGCCGTACCTGACCACGCTCGCGCTCCTCCAGGACGTCGTCGCGCTGCACCGCGATCGCTTCGCGTGGAAGCAACCGCCTTACGAGTACGTCACCGACCGGCTACCGATCGACGTCCTCTCCGGCGATCCCGTCGTGCGCGACGCGATCGAGTCGGGCGCCGACCTGCGCGCGCTCGCGGCGACGTGGCGCACGGCCATCCATCGCTTCGATCGCGAAGCGGCCGCGCACCGGCTCTACCGCGATTGAAGATGCCATGGCGCGGTGCGCGCGCGCCCATGCATCACTGCGGCGTCCGCTACGACCTTCGTCTGAACGTCCGCATACGCTGCCGTACGCGTACGTATTTCGTTGACACTCGCGCGGCATATCGTGCTAGCACTGATCCTCCATGTCGCGCGTCGCGCCGTTCAGTGAAGCCGCGCGCGATGCGTTCCCGTCCGAGGGGGATCGATGAAACGCACAAAGGTGTCCGGTGGATTGTTGCTGATGCTCGCCGTGCTCGCACTCCACGCCCCCGCCGCGTGGGCGGTCTGCGGTGACGGCATCCTCGACTTCGGCGAGCAGTGCGACGTGGGGGCCGATCCCACCGGCACGTGCTGCACGGCGAACTGCACGCTCATTCCCGCCGGCACCGAGTGCCGCGCCGCCGCCGGCGACTGCGACGTCGCCGAGGTCTGCACCGGACTCGTGCCGCTCTGTCCGCCGAACCTCTTCAAGGCGGCCGAGGTGTGCCGTCCGGCCGCCGGCCCATGCGACCTGCCGGAGGTCTGCAGCGGCATCGGACCGGTGTGCCCGGACGACGTCCTGCAGAGCGCCGACTTCACCTGCCGGCCCTCCGTCTCCGCGTGCGACGTCCCGGAGCTGTGCACCGGCCTCTCGATCGACTGTCCCGCCGACAGCGGGCAGCCGGACAGCGACGGCGACGGGACGTGCGACCAGCTCGACCTCTGTCCGCTGGTGGCCGATCCGACGCAGCTCGACAGCGACGGCGACGGGGTGGGCGACGCCTGCGACCCCTGCACCAACCCGCGTTCGAACACGCTGCAGAGCCCGCGCCTCTCGCTCTCGAAGCTCGGGACCCCGCCCACCGACGACCGGCTGAGCCTGAAGACCAGTCTGCAGGTTCCGGACATGCCGGCCGTCAACCCGCTCAAGAAGGGCCTGCGGCTGGTGCTCACGGGACCGTTCGGCCCGGTGTTCGACGCCGTCATCCCGCCGGGCGGATTCGATTCGTCCGCACGCGCCGGCTGGATCTCCAACGGGAAGGGATGGAGCTACAAGAACACCGGTGACAAGGTTCCGCGCCAGGCCGGGATCCGTCACATCATGCTCCGGCAGCACGGGCCCTTCACGAACCAGTTCCGCCTCGTGGTCACGGGACGGGGAGCGGACCTGCGCGCCGCGGCGGGACAGACCGCCCTCGATCTGGCCGTGGTCATCGACGCACCCGTCGCCGCCACCGGACAGTGCGCGGAGGTGCAGTTCGTCACGCAGGGTGCGTCGTCGGAGTGCCGGCTGCTGAACAGCGGGCACCGGCTGGAGTGCCGGAAGAAGTGATCAACGAGGAGAGGTCGATGACGTTGTCGCGTTCCACCGTGCTCGTGCTGCTCAGCGTGGCGCTCGCTTCACCCGCGGCCGCGCACCACCGGCAGACGCCGCCCCTGGTGAGGCTCACGACCTCCGGCGACACCCCCCTACCGCGTATGGCGTCGCCGGGGAACAAGACGATCGCCCTGATCGTGGATTCGGCGCTGGGCAAGAAGGTCGTCTCGATCTCGCCCTGGAGAGACAAGAGGCAGCTAGCGGGGTGCTCGACCCCGGTGCCGACGTCGTGCAACCTGCAGACTCCGGTCGCCGATGCGGGCGACAACGCCAACCCGGCCGTCGGGGTCAGCGGGCGGGCGTTCGCGTTCGACAGCGGCAGCGACCCGCTCCAGTCGGGATTGCCCGGGCGTCAGGTGATCGGGGCTTTCAAGACGACGCTGCACACGGTGTCGGACGATCCGACGGGCACGAGCGTCAATCCGACGGTCGACGCCACCGGTCTGATGGCGGCGTTCGAATCCACCGGCGACCTCGCGGGGACCGGGAACCTCGGCGCTCGCCAGATATTCCTGAGCGGGCGGGACGGAAGCATCACGCAGGTGAGCCAGGGCCATGGCACGAGCCGCAACCCGGTCCTCAGCGCCAAGAACCATCTCGTGGTCTTCGAATCGAGCAGCGATCCGAAGACGGGCGCCGACACCGGGATCGCACAGATCTGGGTCGGCAGCGTCGGCGGCGGCGCGCCGGTTCCCATCACGAACGGCTTCGGGCCGAGCACGAACCCCGCGGTGAGCAACGACGGCCGGATCGTGGCGTGGCAGAGCACGGCCGACCTCTCCAAGACCCTGGCCGACACCGGCGTCTCGCAGATCTACGCGTACGACACGAAGAGCAAGACCTACGCCCGCATCACCACCGACACGAGCGACCCGCTCGGCTGCACCCTGCCGTCGACGTTCAAGATCCAGCAGGACTGGCGGGTGGCCTTCGTGTGTAGCGGGGTGCCCTACTACTACATGCTGCGCGGCGATCAGCGCTACCGCGTGCCGGCCGACAACGGCACCACCCAGCGCGTGGTCACGGAGCTCGGCATCCACTTCCTCGTCATGAGCACCACCTCCGATCTTCTCGGAACCGGCTCAACGCCGGGCAACCAGGTCTACCTTGTGAATCTGTTCAAGCGGCCCGCGGTCCCGGTCCCCGGCGTGGCCACGTGGTTCCCGACGCGCGGGCTCCCGCCCCTGTAGGTCGAGCGCGCGCTACTCGGCGCGCTCGTCGGGATCGCTTCCCGGCACGCGCCGGAAGATCACGCGCAGGCCCTCGGCGGCGAGACGGAACAGCCGGTACATCGGCGTCGCGTCGCGCTCGTCGGTCGTCGCCTCGGGCAGGGTGAGCTCGTAGGTGAGGACACCTTCCTCGGCCCGGACGGTCGCCTCGGCGTCCAGCGCGTGCAGGAGCGACTTCACCGGCTCGTTCGACGGCAGGACGTAGCAGACGAAGGTGCTGACCTCGCGCGCCCGCGCCGCCTTGATGAGCTCGCCCAGCAGGAGGCGACCGACGCCGCGGTGCTGCATCTCGTCGATGACCGCTACCGCGGCTTCCGCCTTGGCGGAATTCTCCGGCAAGCGCACGAACCGCGCGATGCCGATGCCGTAGCTCGTGTCCGCGCCGTCGTCCCCCAGCTCCGCACCGATGGCGACGTGGTCCCACCCGTCCGTGCGCGTCAGGTAGTCGAGCGTCGACTCGGAGAGCGACGAGGGGGCAGAGAAGAATCGCCGGTACTTCGACTCGGGCGACATCCGCGCGAATCCGTTGCGCAGCTTCTCGCCGGTCATCGGGACGCAGCGGGCGCGTGTGGACTCGCGTGCCGTCGGCGAGCTGGTGGGTGGTGTCCTCGGCCATGCCCGGCCACACCCTGACCCGCTGCGGCATGCCACGCAAGCCGCGTTGCGCTCCGGCGCCGACTCTGCAAGGAGCAGGAATCAACGCCCGCCGGGCAAGGGAGGCGTCACACCATGCCGGTGAAGTTCGAGAATCTGGTCGAGCTGTGCGAGCGGAGCTGCCGCGAGTTCGCCGGCAACCAGCTGTTCGGGGTGAAGCAGGCGAGCGGCTGGACGTGGATCACCTATGCCGAGTTCGGCGAGCTGGTGAACGCGTTCCGCGGCGGCCTCGCGAGCCTCGGCGTCGGGCGCGGCGACGTGGTCGCGATCATCGCCGACAACCGCGTCGAGTGGGCCGTCGCGTGCTACGCCACCTACGGCCTGGGCGCGTCCTACGTTCCCATGTACCAGGCGCAGCTCGCCAAGGAGTGGCACTTCATCCTGGAGGACTGCGGGGCGAAGGTCGCCATCGGCGCCACCGACGCCGTCGTCACCACGCTGCGCGGGATGCAGCCGGAGCTCCCGGCGCTCCAGCACGTGATCGGGCTCGAGCTTCCCGCGTCCGACGACCATTCCTACGCGGCGCTCCTGGCGGTCGGACGGCAGCGCCCGGTGCCGGCGGTGTTCCCGTCGTCCGACGACGTCGCCGGCCTCATCTACACCTCCGGCACCACCGGGATGCCGAAGGGCGTCATCCTGAGCCACGGCAACATCACCTCGAACGTGAACGCGATGCACGCGGTGTTCGAGTTCGCCACCGGACGACCGCTCGCTGGCGTTCCTGCCCTGGGCGCACTCGTTCGGCCAGACGTGCGAGCTGCACTGCCTGCTCAGCATGGGCTGCTCGCTGGCCATCTGCGACGACGTCAAGAACCTGGTGGCGAACCTGGCCGAGGTGAAGCCGACGGTCCTCTACGCGGTGCCCCGGGTCTTCAACCGGCTCTACGACGGCGTGAACGCCCAGATCGCCGACAAGCCCGGCGTCATCCAGTGGCTCTTCAAGCACGGCATCGAGGTGGCGAAGCGCAAGGCGAAGGGCGAGTCGCCCGGACCTCTCGACGGCGTCCTGCTGGCGCTCGCCGATCGCCTCATCTTCTCCACGGTCCGCCAGCGCTTCGGCGGGCGGCTCAAGTACGCGATCAGCGGCAGCGCCGCGCTCAGCCCGGAGGTGGCGGCGTTCATCGACGCGCTCGGCATCACGGTCTACGAGGGCTACGGCCTCACCGAGACCAGCCCCATCGCCACCGCGAACTATCCCGGCCATCGCAAGATGGGCAGCGTCGGTCGCCCGATTCCCGGCGTGTCGATCCAGATCGATCGCTCGGTGACGGACGACCCGGTCAACGGCGAGATCATCATCCACGGGCCGAACGTGATGCAGGGCTACCACCATCGGCCCGACGAGAACGCGGCGGTCCTGATGGAGGACCGCAGCTTCCGCACGGGCGACATGGGCTACCTCGACTCCGACGGCTACCTCTACATCACCGGCCGGATCAAGGAGCAGTACAAGCTGGAGAACGGCAAGTACGTCGTGCCGTCGCCGCTGGAGGAGACGCTGAAGCTCTCGCCCTTCATCGCCAACGTGATGATCTACGGCGCCAACAAGCCGCACAACGTCGCGCTGGTGATTCCCGACGCGGAGGCGGTGCGCGGCTGGGCGTCGAAGCAGGGCGGGGCGACGCAGGGCATCGCGCACGACGAGCAGGTCCGCCAGCTCATCCGCAGCGAGATCGAGACGCTCAGCAAGGAGCTGAAGGGCTACGAGCGGGTGCAGAACTTCATCATCGTGCTCGAGGATTTCACGACCGACAACGGCATGCTGACGCCCACGCTGAAGCTCAAGCGCCGGGTGGTGCTCGAGCGCTACGGCGCCGATCTCGATGCGCTCTACTGAGCGCGGCGCGGGTTGTACCCCCGTGCCCCGCCAGGCATAACCGCCTCGTGAATCCGGTCGAGAAGGCCGAGCTGCTGATCGAGGCCCTGCCGTACATCCGGCGCTTCGCCGGCAAGGTTCTCGTCATCAAGTACGGCGGTCACGCCATGGAGCGCGACGAGCTGAAGGACGCGTTCGCGCAGGACGTGTCGCTTCTCAAGTACGTCGGCATGCACCCGGTGATCGTCCACGGCGGCGGCCCGCAGATCGACGCCGCCGTGCGCCAGGCCGGGATCGAGCCGCGCTTCGTGCGCGGCATGCGCGTCACCGACACGGCGACGATGGAGATCGTCGAGCAGGTGCTGGCGGGGCGCATCAGCGGCGAGATCGTGGCGCTCCTCAACCGCCACGGGGCGCGCGCCGTCGGGCTCTCGGGCAAGGACGGCGAGCTGGTGGTCGCCCGCAAGCGCGCCGGCACCGTCGATCTCGGCCTGGTGGGCGACGTGGTCGGCGTCAACGCGCAGGTCATCGAGGCGCTGCAGGGATTCGTCCCCGTGATCGCGCCCACGGCCGCCGACACCGACGGCCAGACCTTCAACATCAACGCCGACGTCGTGGCGGGCAAGGTGGCGGAGGCGCTGCACGCCGAGAAGCTCATCCTGCTCACCGACGTCGAGGGCGTGAAGGGTCGCGACGGCAAGCTCATGTCCACGCTGAACGCGGACGAGGCGCAGGACATGATCGGCGGCGGCGTCATCGACGGCGGCATGATCCCCAAGATCGAGTGCTGCATCGAGGCGCTGCGCGGCGGCGTGAAGCAGGCGCACGTCATCGACGGCCGCGTGAAGCACGCGTTGCTGCTGGAAGTCCTGACCAGCCAGGGCGTCGGCACCGAGGTGGTGTACGGCGTCCGTCGGCCGCGCCGGCGACTCGCCCGCGTCTGAGCCGCGCGAGGTCGGCGAGCCCATGACGAGTCCGATGAAGAGCGACGAGATCTTCGCCCGCAATGCCGCGTACGAGATCGGCCTCTACGCGCGCCAGCCCCTCGCCATCGCGCGCGGCCAGGGCTCGACGCTCTGGGACGTCGACGGCAAGCGCTACCTCGACTTCTTCGCGGGCGTCGCCGTGAACAGCCTCGGGCACTGCCATCCGGCGGTGGTCGAGGCCATCCGCCGCCAGGCCGACGAGGTGCTCCACGTCTCGAATCACTACCACACCGCGATCGAGGGCGAGCTGGCCGCCCTGCTCTGCCGGCACTCGTTCGCCGAGCGCGTGTTCCTCTGCAACAGCGGCACCGAGGCGATCGAGGCCGCGATGAAGCTGGCGCGCCGCTGGGGCTCGGAGCTCGGCGGCGGTCGCTACGAGATCCTCGCCACGCACGGCTCCTTCCACGGCCGCACCTTCGGCGCGCTCACCGCCACGGGCCAGGAGCGGTACCATCGCGGCTACTTCCCGCTGCTCCCCGGCGTCCGTCTCGTGCCCTACGACGACCTGGCGGCGATGGAGGCGGCGATCGCGCCCGAGACCGTCGCCATCATGGTCGAGCCCATCCAGGGCGAGGGCGGCGTCGTGGTTCCCGCTCCGGGCTACCTGCGCGGTCTGCGCGCGCTGGCCGACCGGCGGAACCTCCTGCTGATCCTCGACGAGATCCAGACCGGCATGGGCCGGACCGGTACGCTCTTCGCCTACGAGCAGGCGGACGCGGTCCCCGACGTGATGGCGCTGGCGAAGGCGCTCGGCGGCGGGGTGCCGATCGGTGCGCTCTGCACCACCGAGCGCGTCGCCGCGGCCTTCACCCCCGGCTCCCACGGCACCACCTTCGGCGGCAACCCGCTCGCGTGCGCCGCGGCGGTCGCCGCGCTCCGGACCATCGCCGAGCCGGACCTGCTGGCGCACGTGAACACCGTGGGACGACGCCTGCGCGACGGTCTCGAGGAGATCGCGCAGCGCCATCGCCGGGTGCGTACCGTGCGCGGCGCGGGCCTGATGCTGGGCGCCGAGCTCGACGGACCCGGGGCCGACGTCGTCGCGCAGTGCCTCCGCGACGGCCTCATCATCAACTGCACGGCGGAGCGCGTGCTGCGGGTCACGCCGCCGCTCATCGTCACGGCGGACGAGGTCGACGACGGCCTGGCCCGCCTCGACCGCGCCCTCGCGGCCACGGCATGAAGCGCGACCTCCTGCGCATCGCGGATCTCGAGCGAACCGAGATCGAGACCATCCTCGACCTGGCGGGGCGCCTGAAGGCCGATCTGCGCGCGCGCCGCCCGCATCCGCTGCTCGCCGGCCGGACGCTCGCGATGATCTTCGAGAAGCCGAGCCTGCGCACCCGGGTGACCTTCGAGGTCGGAATGGTCCAGCTGGGTGGCGCCGCCATCAGCCTCTCCCCCGGCGACATCAAGCTCGGCGAGCGCGAGCCGGCGAGCGACATCGCGCGCAACCTCGAGCGCTGGGTCGATCTCATCACGGCGCGCGTGTTCCTGCACCAGAGCGTCATCGATCTCGCGCGCGGCGCGCGGGTGCCGGTGATCAACGGCCTCTCCGACCTTCACCACCCGTGCCAGGTGCTGTCCGACTGCTTCACGCTGCTCGAGCATCGCGGCCGGATCGCGGGGCAGCGCGTCGTGTTCGTCGGCGACGGCAACAACATGGCGCACTCCTGGATGGACGCTGCCGCGCTGCTCGGGTTCGAGTTCGTCCTCGCCTGCCCGGCCGGATACGAGCCCGACCCGGCCATCACCGCCGAAGCCGGCTCGCACGTCACCATCCGGCACGACGTCGAGGAGGCCGTGCGCGACGCCGACGTCCTCTACACCGACGTCTGGACCAGCATGGGACAGGAGCACGAGGCGGCGGCGCGGCGACGTGCGTTCCGCGCGTACCAGGTGAACGAGCGCCTCGTCGCGCTCGCCCGGGCGGACGCGCTGGTCATGCACTGCCTGCCCGCGCATCGCGGCGAGGAGATCACCGACGCGGTGATCGACGGCCCGCAGTCGGTCGTGTTCGACCAGGCGGAGAACCGGCTGCACGTGCAGAAGGCGATCATGGTGTGGCTGTCGGGCGCCGGCGGCGCCTGAGAGATCGCGCCACGGATCCGGCCTCCGCACCGGCGCGCGCGATCGCGCGCCGCCTGACCGTCAATCTCGGACTCGCCCTGCTGGCGGTGTCGCTCACGCTCGGCGCGCTCGAGATCGCGCTCCGCGTCCTCGACGTGCGGACCGCCTCGTACCACGCGATCGCGGGATTCGCGGTGAACGACCCGGCCCTCGGCTGGAGGCTCGCGCCCTCTCGCGAGACCGTCTTCCAGGGAGCGCACTTCGCCGTGCACGTCTCGCAGAACGCGGAAGGGCTGCGCGACCGCCACTACCCCTACGCACGCGACGCCGGGCGCCGGCGCATCCTCGTCCTGGGCGATTCGGTGGTGTGGTGCTGGGGAGTCGAGCAGGCGGACTGCTTCACGGAGCGGCTCGAGGCGGCGCTGCCCGACACCGACGTCATCAACGCTGGCGTCCCGGGGTACTCCACCGCGCAGGAGATGCTCTTCTACGAGCGCGAAGGACGGAAGTACCGTCCCGACCTGGTGATCCTCGTCGTGGTCCCGAACGACCTGACGGACAACCTGGACGCGCGCGGCCCGCGCTTCCGGGTCGACGGCGGCCGTCTCGTGGTGACGAACCTGCCGCTGCGCCGGCGGAAGAACGCCGCGGGCGAGTGGCTCCAGGCCCATTCCCGGGTGTTCGCGCAGGTGAGCTACCTGGTCGCCGTCGCGGGCGCGTGGGTCGCGCGCGGCCGCGGCGCGGACGCGGGGGCTCGCGGCCCGGCGGCCGACGGGAAGCCGGCTCCCGCGGCTCCGGAGCCGGCAGCACCGCCGGAGGCATCCCTGCAGCCCTCGGGGCCGGTCACCGGCGAGGCGCGGCCGCTCGCCGAAGCGCTCATGGACCGTCTCGCAGCCGACGTGCGGCAGGACGGCGCGAAGCTCGCCGTCGTGCTCGAGGTGATGGACGCGAACCTGAAGCGCTGGCAGCTCGACTTCTGGAGCGCCCGCGGCGTGCCCGTCCTCGACCTGGCGCCGGTGCTCGTCGGCGCGGAGCGCGCCGGCGTGCAGACACGCCTCGACGGTGATCCGCACATCTCGGCCGCCGGACAGGCCCTGGTCGCGCAGGCGCTCGACGCGTTCATCGACCGCGAGGCGCTGCTGCCGCCCGGCGGCCCGCACACGCCGTGAGTTCCGCGGCCCCGTGTGCTAGGAGCGCGGCAACGACATGAGCCCCTCCGTACGCCGCATCGTCCTCGCCTATTCCGGCGGCCTCGACACCTCGGTCATCCTGCGCTGGCTCGTCGACACCTACCAGGCCGAGGTGGTCGCGTTCTGCGCCGACCTGGGACAGGCGGAGGAGCTCGACGGGCTCGACGCCAAGGCGCGCGCCACCGGCGCGGTGAAGTGCGTCGTCGAGGACCTGCGCGAGGAGTTCGTGCGCGACTTCGTCTTTCCGATGTTCCGCGCCGGCGCCATCTACGAGGGCCAGTACCTGCTGGGCACGTCGATCGCGCGGCCGCTGATCGCCAAGCGTCAGGCGGAGATCGCGCGCGCGGAGGGCGCCGACGCCGTCGCCCACGGCGCGACCGGCAAGGGCAACGACCAGGTGCGCTTCGAGCTCACGTTCGCCGCCCTGGCGCCGGAGCTGACCGTCATCGCGCCCTGGCGGGAATGGGACTTCAAGGGACGGGCCGACCTGATCGCCTACGCCGACGCGAAGCGGATTCCCATCACCGTGACCGCGGAGAAGCCCTACTCGAGCGACAGGAACCTGCTGCACGTGAGCTACGAGGGCGGGATCCTCGAGGACCCCTGGCTGGCCCCGTACGACGACATGTTCCAGCTCACGGTGGCGCCCGAGGCCGCTCCCGATCGCCCCGAGGAGATCGAGATCGAGCTCGAGGCGGGCGTCCCGGTGGCGGTCGACGGCGCGCGCCTGTCGCCGGCGGCGCTGCTCGCCCACCTGAACACGGTGGCGGGACGTCACGGGATCGGGCGCGTCGACCTGGTCGAGAACCGCTACGTCGGGATGAAGTCGCGCGGCGTCTACGAGACGCCCGGCGGCACCGCGCTGCGCTACGCGTTCCAGGCCGTCGAGTCGCTCACGCTCGATCGCGAGGTGCTCCATCTCCGCGACGGGCTCGCGCCGCGCTACGCCGAGCTGGTCTACAACGGCTACTGGTTCGCGCCCGAGCGGACCATGCTGCAGGCGGCCATCGACGAGGCGGCGCGCGCCGTCACCGGCACCGCGCGCCTGCGACTCTACAAGGGCAGCGTGCGCACCGTGGGCCGCAAGGCGCCGCGCTCGCTCTACGACCCGAAGCTGGCGAGCTTCGACGAGGCCGGCGGCTACCACCAGGCGGACGCCGGCGGCTTCATCCGGCTCTCCGGGCTGCGGCTGCGCATCCGGGCGCTCGTCGAGCGCGGCGCACGGTGAAGAGGACGGGCCGCCGCACCGGCGGACGCCGCCGCGCCGCCGCGAAGGCGTGGGCCGGCCGCTTCGACGCGCCGACCGCACGCATCGTCGAGGAGTTCACCAGCTCGCTCCTCGTGGACCGCGTCCTCTACCCGCACGACGTCGCGGGCAGCCGCGCCCACGTGAAGGCGCTGGTGCGGGCGAAGCTGCTGACGCCGCGCGAGGGACGGCGCCTCGACGCCGGGCTGCGCCGCGTGCTCGACGAGCTCGACGCCGGCCGCTTCCGGTTTCACCGCGCCGACGAGGACGTGCACATGGCGATCGAGCGCCGGCTGACCGAGCTGATCGGGCCGCTCGGCGGCAAGCTGCACACCGGCCGCAGCCGCAACGACCAGGTCGCGCTCGACCTGCGGCTCTGGCTGCGCGCCGAGTGCGACGCGCTCGACGCCGACCTGGCGCGGTTGCAGCGCGCGCTGGTCGCGGTCGCGCGGCGCCACCAGGACGCCGTGTTGCCCGGCTACACGCACCTGCAACGCGCGCAGCCCGTGCTGCTCGCGCACCATCTGCTCGCCTACCACGAGATGCTCGCGCGCGACCGCACGCGCCTGCGCGACTGCCGGGCACGCGCCGACGAGCTCCCGCTCGGCGCCGGCGCGCTGGCCGGCGCCGGGTTCCCGATCGACCGCGCCTACGTCGCGCGGCTGCTCGGGTTCGCGCGGGTCGCGCGCAACAGCATCGACGCCGTCGCCGACCGCGACGCGGCCGTCGAGTTCCTGGCGGCGGCGGCGATCGCGGCGGTGCATCTCAGCCGGGTCGCCGAGGAGCTGGTGCTCTGGGCGAGCGAGGAGTTCGGCTTCGTCCGCCTGCCCGACGCCTTCGCCACCGGCAGCTCGATGATGCCGCAGAAGAAGAACCCCGACGTCGCCGAGCTGGTGCGCGGGCGCACGGGCCGCGTGCTGGGCGCCCTGGTCGCGCTCCTCACCACGTTGAAGGGCCTGCCGCTCGCCTACAACCGCGACCTGCAGGAGGACAAGGCGTTGCTCTTCGACGCCGCGGCGACGCTGCGGAGCAGCCTCGCCGTGCTCGCGGCGATGCTGCCGGCGCTCCGCTTCGACACCGCACGCATGGCGGCTGCCGCGGACGGGCTGCTCCTCGCGACCGACATCGCCGACCTGCTCGTCGAGCGCGGCGTTCCCTTCCGCCGCGCGCACGAGATCGTCGGCGGGCTGGTACGCCACTGCCTCGCGACCGGCGCGACCTTCCGCGATCTCGACGACGCCACGCTGCGCCGCCACGTTCCGCAGCTCGAGCCGGTCGTGATCCGCGGGCTCACGCCCGCCCGCTCGGTGGCCCGCCGCCGCGTCGTCGGCGGCACGGCGCCCGTCCAGGTGCGCCGCCAGCTGGTGCGCGCGGCGCGCGAGGCCCGCTCGTGAGCCCACGCCGTCTCCTCGCGGCGCTGGCGCTCCTCGCCGCCGCCCTCCCGCCGGGGTGCGGCAACAAGACGCCGCTGCGGCCGCCCGAGATGGTCCAGCCGCGTCCCGCGACGTCGCTCGTTGCGCGCTCCACGCCGACGGGCGTCACACTCGCCTGGCGCCGCCCCGTCACCTACACCGGCGGTGGCCGGATGAGCGATCTCGGCGGGTTCGACATCGACCGCGCGCCGGCCGGCGGCGGACCGGACGAGTACCTGCGCGTCGGCACGATGAACCTCGAGGACCAGGAGCGCTTCCGCCAGGACCGCTCCCTCGAGTTCACGGATACGACGGCGATCCCCGACACCCGCTACAGCTATCGCGTCGTCGCGTTCACGCTCGACGGCTACCGTAGCGAGCCCGCCTTCGTCGAGGTGCTGTTCTCGCCGCGCAAGGCGGCGCCCGAGAAGGCGAAGAAGAAGGGCGCGGCCGCGCCGGCGCAGGTTGACCACTCCGGAACGGGGCAGTAAGGACGACGGACGCCGGCTCTCCACCGGCGGCGTCATGGCCACGCTCGCCTTCGCAAAGCTGCACGGTACCGCGAACGACTTCGTCTACGTCGACGCCCGCCGCGGACTGCCCCGCGATCCCGCGACGCTCGCCCCGGCGCTCTGCGATCGGCACCGCGGCATCGGCGCCGACGGGTTGATCCTCCTCCTGGATTCCGAGCAGGCGGACTGCCGCATGCGGATCTTCAACGCGGACGGCAGCGTCGCGGAGATGTGCGGCAACGGCATCCGCGGCTTCGCCAAGTTCGTGCTCGATCGCGAGCTGGTGCGGCGCGTCCCGCTGCACGTCGAGACCGACGCGGGAATCAAGATCGTCGAGCCCGAGATGGACGACGGGCGCGTGGTCCGCGTCGCGGTCGACATGGGCGCGCCGGTGTGGGACGGGCGCTCGATCCCGGTCGACGCGGACGGTGAGGTCGTCGAGCGGCCGCTCGACGTCGACGGCCACGAGTACCGTGTCACGTGCGTCTCGATGGGGAACCCGCACTGCGTCGTCTTTCTCGACGACGTCGCGTCCTTGCCGCTCGCGACGCTCGGGCCGCGCTTCGAGCACCACCCCTTCTTCCCCCGCCGCGTCAACACGGAGTTCATCCGCGTCGCCGGACCCGGCGACCTGGAGATGCGCGTCTGGGAACGCGGCGCCGGCGAGACACTCGCCTGCGGCACGGGAGCCTGCGCGGCGGCGGTGGCGGCGGCGCGCACCGGCAGGACCGGCCGGCACGTCGTCGTGGCGCTGCCCGGCGGCTCGCTCGACATCGACTGGCAGGCCGACGACCACGTCCGCATGAGCGGCGACGCGGTCGAGGTCTTCGACGGCTTCATCGAGGTGTGATCATGTGGAGAGGTTGCCTGACGGCGCTCGTGACCCCGTTCCGGGGCGGCGAGATCGACTTCGCCGCCCTCGAGCGGCTGGTGGACGCGCAGGTCGCGGGCGGGGTGCAGGGCGTCGTCCCGTGTGGATCGACCGGGGAGTCGGCCACGCTGACGCACGACGAGCACATCCGGGTGGTGGAAGCGGTGGTGCGCTTCGCACGCGGACGCGTCCCCGTCATCGCCGGCACGGGATCGAACTCCACCGCCGAGGCGGTGCGCCTCACGCGTGCGGCCGAGGAGGTGGGCGCCGCCGGCGCGCTCCTCCTCTCGCCCTACTACAACAAGCCCACGCAGGACGGCATCTACCAGCACTACGCCGCGGTCGCCGGAGCGACGAAGCTGCCGATCGTCGTCTACAACATCCCCGCCCGGACGGCGTCGAACATCCTCCCGGAGACCATCGTCCGCCTGTCGCACATCGAGAACGTCGTCGGCGTCAAGGAGGCGAGCGGCTCGCTCCAGCAGGTGATCGAGATCATCGCCGGTGCCGAGCCCGGCTTCGCGGTCTGGTCGGGCGACGACGTGATGACCCTGCCGATCGTGGCAGCGGGGGGAGCCGGCGCGATCGCCGTCAGCTCGAACATCATCCCCGGGCGCTTCGTCGCGTTGACCGACGCGCTGCTCGCGGGCGATCTCGCGCGCGCCCGCGACCTGATGTACGACCTGCTCCCGCTGGTCCGGGCGCTCACGATCAGCTTCGAGGTGAACCCCATCCCGGTGAAGACCGCGGCCGCACTCGTCGGGCTGTGCGCCGAGGAGTTCCGCCTGCCGTTGACCCCGATGAGCCCGGGCAATCGCACCCAGCTCGAGCGGGTGCTGCGCGAGCACGCGCTTGTCTGACGAACCCGGCATCGTCGTCTGCGGCGCCGCCGGTCGCATGGGCCGACTGCTGATCAGCCTCGGCCGGGAGGACGGCGGCCTCCGGGTCGCCGGCGCAGTCGAGGCGGCCGGGCATCCCCGGATCGGTGAGGACGCCGGCGTGGTCGCGGGCGGAGCGGCGCTCGGCGTGTCGATCGTCGGCGATTTGAAGGGCATCCTCCGCGCCGAGCACGTCGTCCTCGACTTCACGGGCGTGCCCGACGCGGCGGTGCGCCACGCCGCGCTGGCGGTCGAGCGCGGCGCCGCGCTGGTGGTCGGGACCACCGGCTTCGACGCCCGGCAACGGGAGGAGCTCTCCGCGCTCGCCACCCGCACGCGCTCGGTCGTGGCAGCAAACTTCAGCGCCGGCATCACCGTCCTGACCGAGCTGGTGTCGCTGGCTGCTCGCCTCCTCGATCGTCACTTCGAGGCCGAGATCGTCGAGCTGCACCACCATGGGAAGAAGGACGCGCCCAGCGGGACCGCGCTCGCCCTGGGCCGCGCGGTGGCAGCCGCACGCGGGCTCGATTTCGACGAGGAGGCGCGACTCGCGCGCGAGGGGATCGTCGGGGCGCGCACGCAGGAGGAGATCGGCATCGTGGCGCTGCGCGCCGGAGACGCCATCGGCGACCACACCGTCGTCTTCGGCGGGCTCGGCGAGCGGCTCGAGCTCGTGCACCGGGCCCAGAGCCGCGACGGCCTCGCTCTGGGCGCGCTCCGGGCAGCCCGCTGGGTGGCGCAGCAGCCCGCCGGCCTCTACTCGATGCGCGACGTCCTGGGTCTTTGAGCGGTCGCGCAGGCCTGTCCGACCCCCGCTCCGGACCGATCGGCCGACTTTCCGTAGACCCGTGTGCGACGGGGCGGTAAGTCACCCCGTATGCGGATCGCCCTGCCAGTCCTCGCCGGTCTCCTCCTGCTGTCGCCGATGGCACGAGCCCAGGACGCCTGCCTCACCGGCGACTCGACGCTCGCGGACCAGCGCGCCTTCGCCGCGTTCGGGACCGCCACCGAGGCCGCCTGTCCGTGCGCCGACGCCGCCAGCGGCAAGGCGTACCAGCGCTGCGCCAAGAAGGTGCTCGCGAGCACGCTCGCGGCCGGAACGCTCCGTGCGGAATGCGAGAAGCCAGCCAAGCAGCTCGTTCGCACCACGTCGTGCGGCGCGAACACGGTGCCCTGCGGCATCGTTCCGGTCGGAACCAGCAACGGCAACGACGATCCGAGCTGCAAGCTCTCGCGCCCGAAGTCCTGCAAGAACGTGCGGCGCGCACTGCGCACGAGCTGCACGGACGAGACCTCGTGCGACGACGTCGTCACGTGGACCGCCGGCACCTGCTTCGATCCCCGCGATGAGGGCCCGTACACGGCGGGCGTCCAGGTCATCTCCTGGACGAAGGACTCGGCTTCGTCGCCGGGCACGCCGCGCACGCTCGACACCGTCGTGTGGTACCCGACGACCAAGGGGAGCGGACCGGTCGATCCGAACTACCGCGGTGTGGTCGACGCCCCGCTCGACGCGAGCGGCGGCCCGTACCCGGTGATCCTGTTCTCGCACGGCTCGTGCGGCTATCCGCTCCAGAGCACGTTCCTCACGCCACTCCTGGCGTCGCGCGGATACATCGTCATCGCCCCGCCGCACCCTGGCAACACCATCAACGAGTTCCCGACGTGCGGCACCCCGAACGCCCAGGCCGCATCGTTCATCGATCGGCCCAAGGACATGAGCTTCGTGCTCGACCAGATCCTGGCGGCGAACCAGGATCCGTCGTCGCCCTTCTTCGGCGCCGTCGACGGCAGCCGGGTCGCGATGACCGGTCACTCGTTCGGCGGCCTCACGACCTTCCTCGTCGCCGCGCAGGATCCGCGCGTGAGCGTGGCCGTGGCGATGGCGCCCGCCACCCCCAGGAACGGCAAGTTCACCCTGCCGTCGCTGATCATGGACGGCACCATCGACAGCGTGGTGAACCGCCCCGCCGCCGAGCAGGCCTACGCGGACTCCTCATCCCCCAAGATGCTCGTCGAGATCGAGCACGCGGGACACTATGCCTTCTCGAACGGCTGCTTCCCGTCGCCCGACTGCAACCCGCCCACGACGCTCACCCAGGCGGAGGCCAACTCCGCCGTCCTCCGGTACGTCGTGCCGTTCCTCGAGCGCTATCTCGGTCAGCGCGTCGATCTGGTCCCGCTGCTCGGGCCGCCGACCGGTCCCGGGTTCGTCTTCGAGTCCGACCTCTGACCCGGCGCGGGCTCGTCGTCGTCGACTCGGCGCAGTTTGTAAAACACATCCGAGTCGGTTAGAAGCGGCCCGATCGTGGTCCGCGCGGCCGCCGCGAGCGAAAAACAGCAACAAATCCAGTCTCGTAGAGTCGTCCGCCGAGACTGCGCCATGGCGGTCGCCCGCCGCTGAGAGACGAGGTCGCCGTCGCCATGCCGCACCGCGTGCACATCGGCATCGGTTCGAACCTCGGCGATCGCAGGGCCAACACGGCGGAGGCCATCGACCACGTCTCGAAGCTGCCGGGCACGCGCGTGGTGCGTGCCTCGTCGCTCTACGAGAGCGAGCCGCTGGGAAACGCCAAGACGTGGTTCGTCAACAGCGCGATCGAGGTCGAGACCGAGCTGCTCCCGGACGCGCTGCTGAAGAAGCTGCTGGCGATCGAGACGGCGATGGGACGGAAGCGGGTGAAGGGAAAGCGCTGGGGCTCGCGCGTCATCGATCTCGACATCCTGCTGTTCGACCAGGACGTGATCGAGAAGCGGAACCTCAAGGTCCCACATCCCGAGATGCACAAGCGGCGCTTCGTTCTCCTACCGCTCGCCGAGCTCGCCCCCCAGGTCGTCCACCCGCAGCTCGGGCAGTCCGTCTCGACGCTCCTCGCGACCGTCAAGGACGACAAGCGGGTCGTCCTGCTCCCGCGTGGCTCAGAGACCTCGGCGCGCGCTCAGCGCTGACCAAACCGCCGGCCGGTATCCGCGAAGGCGGCGCGCCGGGGATCGGCCGCGACTGTCGACGGCGGAGTCTCCTCCGGCGGTGCGACGGCAACCAGCGTGGCGCGCAGATTGTCACCGGCGAGCCAGCCTTCGAGGCCGGTGCCCGTCGAGCGAACGCGGTAGCGCGTCTCGCCGAAGCCGCGCGGCCGCCAGGCGAGGATCTCGACCTCGGTGCCGTCCCGCAGGCTGCCGCCACCTCGCGTAACGATCCCGGCGTCGTCCTTCAACGCGACCTGCGGCGCAAGGTCGCGCGAGCAGGCCACGTACACGCGCCGGCCGACTGCGAAGACGGACGTGCGCTTGCGCGAGGACGCCGGCGCCCGAAACGAGGTCTGAAACGATCCCATGGAGTCCCCCTGGTGGTGGCCTGCGTGTGGCACCGACGCGCGGAGGCCTCGAGCGCGGGCGGAGCTCCGATGTCCGGTACGGACACCCGAAGCAATGGAAGGGATCCTACTCTCAACTCCGCTGTCGGTCAAATTTCCTAGCCCGAGAGTCAGCGTGACAGCTTGACCGTCGCTTGCGGGGCTGGCGGAAGTCCGATAGTGTTCACGCGAGCCCGTTCAGAGCCCCGCAACGCGACTTTTGTGCAGGGGCCTCACTCCCACCCACGTGTGCTCGGCGCGGACTCCAGAAGGAGACGTGCACCATGGGTATGGATGACGGCGACGAGCTCGTGCCGTTCCACGACGTGAGGGTCATCCGGGCGTCTGCACCGGCTCTCCTCTGCCGGATTGCCACCAGATGCGTATGGCTTCCGCGCGGACACATCGTCGGCAAGCTATGCTGCACGGGAGACCGCGGCACGCTCTTCGTCCGACGCTGGGTGGCTCGCGACAGGAACCTGCTGGACCTTGACGGCATGGCGATCCAAGCGCCGCAGCCGCCGATCTCGCTGCCGCGCCTGCCGGTTCGGCTGCATCTGGTGCGCCGGGAAGTGCAGGCGTAACGTGGCCACTCCCGGCAGCGTGGCGCGATTCTGGAAGTGGCTGCGGCGGCGGTTCACGCCCGCTGCCCCGACGCAATTCCCGGACGGGAGCACCGGTCGAGTCGCGGCGCGGGCCCGCTTCTGGGCCGAGCTGCGCGAGGGGCAGCGCGAGGCAGAGGCAGCGGGCGGCATGCGCGATGCGCGGCGGCATCCGTGACAGTAGCGACGGTCGGTGGCGCTGTCGGCCGATTCCGCGTATAGGGACACCGTCCTGTTGTCGTGTGCGATTCCACGGCTGCCCTCGTCGGCAGCTTCTCGCTCACAACCGCGGCGAAATTCACTAAGGCCCTCAGGGGCAAGGAGCGAGATCATGGGTCGCAAACTGTTTGTCGGGAATCTGTCCTTCACCACCACGAGCGCCGAGCTGGGCGCACTGTTCGCAGAGGTCGGTACCTGCGAGTCCGCCACGGTCATCACGGACCGTGAGAGCGGGCAGTCACGTGGGTTCGGCTTCGTCGAGATGTCCTCCAGTGGGGAGGCCCAGAAGGCCATCTCGGCGCTGAACGGGCGCGACGTGCAGGGACGGCAGCTCAACGTGAGCGAGGCCAAGGAGCGCTCCAGCGGCCCCGGCGGCGGCGGGCGCAACTTCTCGGGACGTCGCAGCTATTGACGGCCCCGCGCCGGACCGGTCCGACCGGCACGAGGGCCAGCGTCGCGCCGACGAGCACGGCTCGAGACGCCGTCGGAATCGATCGCGCTGCCGAGCCGGAGCGCCGGCTGATGGCGGCGGTGTTGCGGGGAGTGCTGGATGACGTCCGCGGCTCGCCTCACCGGCGAGTCGCCGACGGCGTCCACCCCGACAGCCGGGTGGTCCGCGCAGCGGTCACGTACGTGGCGAACACCGATCGCCAGTGGCCGTTCAGCTTCGAGAATCTCTGCGAAGCACTCAGTCTGGAGCCGCGCCGGCTGCGGCGCGAGCTCCGGAGAGTGACCCCGCCCGGGACGCCGCTCGGCTGAGACGCGAGCGTCGTCGGTGCGGCTCAGCGGTCTCCGCTGCGGCGCGCTCCGCTGCCACTCGCGTGGCCGTAGAACGCCGGACGAGCCTTCCTGGTTTCGCCGGTTCCGCCGCTCGGCGCGTTCCGGTCGTCGAAGACCTCGATCTCGCCGGCGTCGACGAGCTTCTTGAGCCGCGGATGCTCGGCGGCTTCCGAGGAGATCTGTCCGGTCTTGCCGGGCCCGAGGTGCAGGACCTTGCCGCGCGGCAGCGGGACGCTGAGTGGTTTCTGGGTCTTGTTGGCCACGGTCTTCATCGTTGCCTCATGATGGGTCGAGTGAGGGAGCCACGACCGACGATCGCAGTCGCGGCGCCAGCGTGCAACCTGCTCCCCGGGCTGGCCTCGACGGTCTCACGCGATCGCGGCCGACTCAGCCCTCCCGGCGGAGCGCCTGATCGACGGCCGCCGCCGCGTCGTCCACCGCTTTCAGCGGCTCCGCGAGCCTGGCTGCGGCGTCCTCGGGCGATTGCTCCCGGCGGCTGCGGTCGAGCGTGTCGATGAACGCGCGGTAGCGCGCGATCAGCGTCTCGAACGCGAGCAGCGACGCGGGAGGTTCCGCGCCGGCGTGCGCGCGCACCTCGTGCGCGAACGCCTCCGCGCGCTCGAGCGGATAGGTGAGCTCGGGCACGCTCTCGGCGGTGAACCGTCCCGTCCGCACCAGGTCGGCGCCCTTGTGTGCAATCGACACCATGACCTCGCCATAGATACGCATGCGCGGGGCGTAGGAATGCCAGAAACACGCGCCCAGCAACGCCAGCGCGAGGCAGGCGATTGTCTTGACCCGTCCGCCTCCGGGTCCTACCATGTCCCGGTTCCTGCTCTCTGCATGGAGACCGTCTCCCGCCTCCCCGCCATCTACTTCGAGAAGCTCCTCGAGAACTCGCCCGACATCGTCGTCGCCGTCGATCGCAAGGGCATCATCATCTTCTACAACGACGGTGCGCGGAGCACGCTCGGGTACTCGCCCGAAGAGGTGCTGGGCCAGCACGTCACGCGGCTGTATCCCGACAAGTCGGAAGCCCGCAAGGTCATGACCGCCATGCGCGACGGCTACGGCGCGGACGTGAAGGGCCAGGTGCGCAACTTCGAGACGGTCTTCGTCGCCAAGAGCGGCGCGCTGCTTCCGGTCGCCATCTCGGGGTCCGTCATCCAGACCGATGCCGGCGAGGAGCTGGGGTCGATCGGATTCGCCAAGGACCTCGGCGCGATCCGCCGTCACGACCGCCTCGCCACGCTCGGCGAGGTCGCCATCGGGGTGGCGCACGAGATCAACAACCCGCTCGAGGTGATCGTCAACAATCTCAACCTGGTCGAGAAGCACGTCGCGCGCGTCAGCTCGGACGAGGATTTCATCATCGAGAGCGAGCGCTTCGATTCGACCTACGGCGCCATCGCGCGCATCCAGCACATCGTCAACAAGCTGAACGACCTGGCGCAGGGCACCGAGTACGCGACGCGCCAGTACCTGCCCGGCACCACGATGACCGACCTCGGCGGCGGCATGCCGTCGCCGCCGACGGCGGCCTCGACCGGGCGGGACGATGCGCGCGATCCCGAGCTCGCCGGCGTCCGCATCCTCGTGGTGGACGACGACCTCGGCGTCTGCCAGTCGCTGCGCGATCTGCTCACGCAGGAGGGCTGCGACGTGCTGGTGGCGACCGGGGGCGGCGAGGGCCTCGCGAAGCTCGACACCGAGGCGGTCGACCTGGTCCTGAGCGACGTCGTGATGCCCGACCTCGACGGCTACGAGCTCTTCCAGGAGATCCGCCTGCGACACCCCGGGCTACCGGTCGTGCTGATGACGGCGTTCCACTTCGACAAGGATCACATCATCAAGCGCAGCAAGCTCGCCGGTCTCGACGACGTCGTCTACAAGAAACCGATCGACCCGCAGAAGCTCCGCGCGCTCATCAAGCGGCACGCGCGGCGACCCGACAGCGTCTTCGCCTGATCCGGCCCTCCCGCCACACTCCGGTGGACATCGCGCGGGGGCGACGGTAGGAAAGGGGCCGTGGCGATCCGGATCACGCGCGTCTACACCCGCCGTGGCGACCATGGCGAGACCGACCTGGTCGGCGCGGAGCGCACGAGCAAGACCGCGCCACGGATCGAGGCGTACGGGACGGTGGACGAGCTCAACGCGGCGGTCGGCGTCGCGCGGGCGTTCAATGCCGCGGAGATCGACCGTGCCCCCGCGTGCCACCGCCTCGACGAGATCCTGCGCCGCGTCCAGAGCGAGCTGTTCGATCTCGGCGCGGAGCTGGCCACGCCACCATCGGCCTGGCAGCCGGGGATGTTTCGCATCGGCGCCACGCAGGTGACCGCGCTCGAGGAGCTGATGGATGGCTGTCAGGAAGACCTCGAGCCGCTGCGCTCGTTCATCCTTCCGGGCGGCGGTCGGGTCAGCGCGCTGCTGCACGTGGCACGGACCGTCTGCCGGCGCGCCGAGCGCGAGGTGCTGCGCCTCATGCAGCAGGAGGACGTCGGCGACCAGCCGCTGGCCTACCTGAACCGCCTCTCCGACCTCCTCTTCGTGCTGTCGCGCTGGATCGGCCATCACCTCGGCGAGCAGGAATATCTCTGGGAGCGACCGCTCGAGCGCGAGGCGGAACGCGAGCGCGCCAGGAAGAAGCCCGCATGACGCAATCGATCTACTTCAAGCAGCTCGAGCTGGGTCCGATGCAGAACTACGTCTACCTGCTGGGCGACCCGATCACGCGGGACGCGGCGGTGGTGGACGCGGCGTGGGACATCGACGCGATCGTCGAGACGGCGGAGGCGGACGGCTACCGCATCACGCACGACCTCGTCACGCACTTCCACCCCGACCATCTCGGCGGCGCCTTCATGGGACACAGCGTGATCGGCGCCGCGGAGCTCGTGGGTCGGGTGCCGGCCACCGTCGTCATCCACAAGGCGGAGCTGCCGTTCGTGCACCGCATCACCGGCCTGTCCGACAGCGACGTCACGGCGGTCGAGGGCGGCGACGAGCTGACGATCGGGAACCTCAAGGTGAAGCTGCTCCACACGCCGGGCCACACGCCCGGCTCGCAGTGCTTCCTCGTGGACAACGCGGTCGTGTCGGGCGACACGCTCTTCATCGGCTCGTGCGGCCGCGTCGACCTGCCGGGCTCCAGCCCGGAGGACATGTACCGCAGCCTCCACGACGTCCTCGCGACGCTGCCCGACGACACCGTGCTGTTCCCCGGCCACAACTACGCGGACCGTCCCACGTCCACCATCGGCGAGGAGAAGCGCACCAACATGATGCTGCGCTTCCGGAACCTGAAAGAGTTCCTCGGCGTCATGAGCCCGCTCCGGTTCTGACCGGCGGCGCCCCGGCATCCGGAGATCCGCACCATGAAGGACCTCTACCAGCTCGGAGAGACTCCCCCGCTCGGCGAGGTGCCGCGCCACATGCTGGCGCAGGTGATCCGTCAGGATCGCTTCGGCGAGCCGAAGCAGGCGTTCCGCAGCGAGGAGATCGACACCCCGAGCGAGCTCGCACCGGACGAGGTGCTGGTCTGGGTGATGGCGGCCGGCGTCAACTACAACAACGTGTGGGCGGCGCTCGGGTCGCCGGTCGACGTCATCAAGGCGCGCGCGCGCGACAAGGACTGGCCCGACCAGTCTCCGTTCCACATCGGCGGCAGCGACGCCTCGGGCGTCGTGTGGAAGGTGGGCAGCGCCGTCACCTCGCCGAAGGTCGGAGACCACGTCGTGATCCACTGCGGCATGTGGAAGGCCGACGATCCGAGCGTGCGCGCCGGGACCGATCCGATGTTCAGCCCCACGTTCCGCATCTGGGGCTACGAGGCGAACTGGGGCAGCTTCGCGCAGTTCACGCGCGTGCAGGCGCACCAGTGTCTCCCCAAGCCGCCGCAGCTGACGTGGGACGCCGCGGCGGCCTACATGCTGGTGGGCGCCACCGCCTATCGCATGCTGATGAGCTGGTCGCCGCACACGGTGCGCGACGGTGACGTGGTGCTGGTGTGGGGCGGCGCGGGCGGTCTCGGCTGCCAGGCCATCCAGATCGCGAAGGCCGCGGGCGGCATGCCCGTCGCCGTCATCTCGAGCGACGACAAGGCGGAGTTCTGCCGGAAGCTCGGCGCGCAGGGCACCATCAACCGCAAGAAGTTCAACCACTGGGGCATGCTGCCGCACTGGAAGGACGAGGCGAAGTACGGCGAGTGGCTGAAGGGGGCGCGCGGCTTCGGTGCGGCGCTGTGGGAAGCGGTCGGCGCACGCAAGAGCCCACGTCTCGTCTTCGAGCACCCGGGCGAGGACACGGTTCCCACCTCGATCTTCGTGTGCGACACCGGCGGCATGGTCGTCATCTGCGCCGGCACGAGCGGCTACAACGCCACGCTCGACCTGCGCTACCACTGGATGCGGCAGAAGCGCTTCCAGGGTTCCCACTTCGCCAACGACGACGACGCGCGCTCGCTGAACGACCTGGTGATCGCCGGCAAGGTCGATCCGTGCCTGTCCGAGACCTACCGCTTCGACGAGATTCCCCATGTCCACCAGCTCATGCACGAGAATCGTCATCCGCACGGGAACATGGCCGTGCTGGTGAACGCGACCAGGGCCGGCCAGATGGACGGTCCCGACTGAGGAGGCGCCATGTCGATCGAGGGCGTCTATGCGACGGTCTATTACGTCGACGACTGGGATGCGTCGGTGTCGTTCTACCGCGACGTGCTCGGCCTGAAGACCCTGCACGTCGAGCGCGGCTGGGCCGAGTTCGCCGTCGGGAAGAGCGGGACGCTGGCGCTGCACGAGCGCACCCGCGGGCATCCCGGCGTCGAGGTCTCGCTCATGGTGGGCGATCTGCAGAAGACCCTCGCCGAGCTGGAGGCCGGCGGCGCGCGCGTCGTCGAGCCGATCCGGCGACAGGACTTCGGCGCCGTCGCCACCGTCGCCGATCCCAGCGGCAACCTGATCGGGCTGTACGAGCCCCCGCGCTGATGTCGACGCTCGACGACGAGGACGTGCGCCGCATCGTCCAGGCGGTGCGGGCAGTCTTCCGGGCCGAGGAGTCGGTCACCGGCGAGATCGCGGAGCGCTGGTCGGGCGGACAGCTCGTGCTGAAGCCGGGGAAGTCGGGCACGCAGGAGAAGACCGTCCCGATCGAGAGCTTCTTTCGCAAGATCATCGCGGTGCGCGAGAAGCTCCGCGTCCTCGAGCAGCGCATCAACGCCCATCCCAAGCTCTCGGACGAGGATCGTCTCGCGCTGCAGGACTACGTCACCCGCGCCTACGGCAGCCTCACCACCTTCAACGTGCTCTTCGCGGACCCCGCCGACCGCTTCGTCGGATCGGGTAGCCGCGACGACGACTGACCGCGCCTCAGCGCGCGGTCGCGACGTGCTCGGGCCGTACCCCCAGCCCGACGAGACGCGCGGGTAGTCGCTGCAGGATCGGAAACCGACCGAGCAGCCGCAGCCCGAGCGGCGGAGTGATCGGGCCGGTCCGATCGAGGACCGGCCGCACCACGCCCTCCTGCGCCAGCATCTGGAGGCGCTGCGTGACGCGCGTGGGCCACTCGCGACGTCGCTGGACCGCGGCGAGATCCGCCGGCGTGACGCGGCCGCTCCGCAGTGGCGCCGTGAGGAGATTCGCCGCGGCCACCGCGTCCTGGATCGCCAGGTTGATGCCGACCCCGCCGACCGGCGACATGGCGTGGGCCGCGTCGCCGATGCACACGAGGCCGGGACGGCTCCAGCGCCGGGCTCGGTTCACCTGCACGGTCAGCAGCTTCACGTCGTCCCAGCTCGCGATCTCGGCGATGCGGTCGGCGACGAACGGCACGACCCTCGTCACGTCGCCGCGAAAGGCGTCCAGGCCCGCCTCGCGCAGGCGATCGATCGTGCCTTTCGGGATCACGAAGCCGCACTGCCAGTAGTCCCCGCGGTCGAGCATCACGAGGAAGCGTCCCGGGGCGATGCGACCCATCGTCTCGACACCGTCGGTCTGCCGGCGCGACAGCCGGAACCAGAGCACGTCCATGGGAGCGCCGAGCTCGTCGACGCGAAGCCCGGCGCGCTCCCGGACCAGCGAGGTCCTGCCGTCGGCGCCGACCACCAGGCGGGCGCGGATCGTCAGCGCACCGTCCGGGCCGGCCGCGCGCACGCCCACGATGTCGCCCCCCTCGTGGACCAGGTCCGTCACCTCGGTCCGCATGCGGAGCGTGAACGTCGGCGCGTGCGCGGCCTCCCCCGCGAGGAAATCGAGGAAATGCCACTGCGGCATCAGCGCCACGAATTGGCATCGCGTCGGCAAGTGGGTGAAGTCCGCCACAGGAAGGGTCTCGTCGCCGATCGACACCGCGAGTCGCTCGACCTTCTGGTACGGAAGCCGGAGGAAGCGGTCCAGCAGCCCGAGCTCGTGCAACACCTGCAGCGTCGACGGGTGGATCGTGTCGCCGCGGAAGTCGCGCAGGAAGTCGGCGTGCTTCTCGAGGACGACGACCTCGACACCGGCGCGCGCGAGGAGCAGGCCGAGCATCATGCCGGCCGGCCCCCCGCCGGCGACGCAGCAGGCGGTCGAGACCTGCTCGTCCCCGGTCGTGCTCACGATCGGCTGCCGCGCAGGCCCGGTAGCCCGTCGAGGCTCGTGGCGTTCCGCTCCTCCTGGTAGGTGCGCACACCGTCCGGGCCCTTGCGGTCTGCCCACGCGAGGAGCTGGCGGCGCTCGCCGACGAAGCGGTACTCGGGCACGCCGTAGCCGCACGAGTCGGCGATGCGGTCGACCGCCACCCGCACGACCGATCGCGTCCCGACGTACGCCGGCAACGGCGCGACCAGGGCGCCGAACTCGGGGTCGGCGGGAACGATCACGTCGCCGCGCCCGTACAGCCGCAGGATCTTCGGCGGCCCCTCGAAGGCGCAGAAGCAGATCGTGATGCGCGAGTTCTCGCGCAGATGGGCGATGGTCTCGACACCGCTCCCGGTGAGGTCGAGGTACGCCACGGTGTGCGGGTCGAGGATCGTGAACGACTCGAGGCCCTTGGGCGACAGGTTCACGTGTCCGTCCGCGGCGAGCGGCGCGGTCGCGACGAAGAACACGCGCTGCGCACGGATGAAGTCGGCGATCGAGGCGTCGATGGCGTCGTACACCTTGCCCATGATTGGATCTTGTCTATGCCATTCCGGGCACCTGTCGCCACGAGGCCTCGCGGCAGACCACGGTCGTGATGGCGTCCTACCGTCTCGAGCGCGTGCAACGGGTGCCGCGTCCGCTCCCGGAGGTCTTCGACTTCTTCGCCGACGCCGGGAACCTCGAGGAGCTGACGCCCGCGTCCCTGCACTTCCAGATCCTCACCCCGAGACCGATCGCGATGCACGCCGGGACGCTCATCGACTATCGCCTCACGTTGCTCGGCGTGCCGTTCCGCTGGCGGACACGGATCGAGACGTTCGATCCGCCGGCTCCCGGCGCCACGTCGGCGAGCTTCAGCGACATCCAGCTGACGGGACCGTATGCCCGCTGGCACCACCGGCACGACTTCCGGGCCGTGTCCGGTGGCACGGAGATCCGCGACGTCGTGGACTACGCGCTGCCGCTCGGTCCGCTCGGCGCGCTGGCGCACGCGCTCGTCGTCCGCCGCCAGCTCGACGCGATCTTCGCGTACCGCCGCCAGCGCTGCGCGCAACGCTTCGGCTGACGGATCGATCCGCCGCTCAGGACGCCGGCGCGGCGCCGGGATCGCCGTAGCGCTTGCGGAGGGCGAGGTTCACTTCGAGGACGTTGACCATGTCGACGCCCCAGAGACCGCCCAGCGGCGCGTGCGCGTTCTCCCCGAGGATCTTCTCGATTTCCGCACGCACGGCGGCCGTGTCACGCTTCGTGTCGGTCGCCCAGGCCGCCGTCACCCGGTCGAGCTGGTAGCGAGCGTTCTCCAGGGTGATGTCCGGATCGAGCCCGGATCCCGAGGTGGTCACGAGATCGGCCGGGACCTCGACGAGGGCGACGTCCGGATGGTCCTCGCGCCACATCTCGAAGAACACGGACTGGATCTCCGCACCCTCCCGGACCGGCTCGACGACCTTCACCGTCGTCCCGTCCGGGCCCGGGTGCTCCGCCAGGGACGGCCACGTGCCGGGCTTCGTCGCGGACCAGTCGTCGAAGAACACCACCGCGAGATCGGTCGCCGCGGGCTCGGGGGTTCCCGGGTTGTCCTTGACCCAGGCCGCGACCGCGTCGGCGTGCTCCTTCGCCCACGCATCGACCGCGGCGGCGTTTCCGGGGTCCGCCTTCACCCACGCCTGCGCCAGCGCGTTGTGCGCGTCGGCCCACTGCGCGACCAGGTGCGGCTCGCCGCGGAAGCGATCCTCCCGGAACCACGCCTCGACGTCCGGCCCGACGAGCTGCCCGCTCTTCGCGCCCTCCTTGTACTTGACGATCGGTCCCAGCGCGCGCGCGACGCGGTCGCGGAGGAGGTAGTTCGACGGCGCCAGGGCGGACGACGCCGAGGCGGACGCGTCGTACGACGCCGCCGACGGCCGGGGCTGGAAGTACTCGTCCTTCGTGAACGGCTGCGCGATCAGCTTCGATCCGACGACCGCGCCGTCGGGACCGGTGAGCAGGCTTCCGTTCGCCTGGAAGGGGAACACCGCCTGCGCGACGGCCCACACCGCGAGCGGGTAGATGCCGCAGCAGACCACCACGGTCACCGTCAGCAGGACAAGGCTCTTCGAGATCAGTCGTAGCATCGTGCTCACGCCTTTCCGATCGTCACGCCAGCAGGTGCAGGGCGACCAACACGACGTCGATCAGCTTGATGCCGATGAACGGCAGGACGACGCCGCCGACTCCCCAGATCATGAGATTCCGGCGCAGGAGCGCGTCGGCCCCGAGGGGTTCGTAGCTCACGCCGCGGAGCGCGACCGGGATGAGGGCAGGAATGATGAGTGCGTTGAAGATCACCGCCGACAGGATCGCGGACGTCGGCGAGTGCAGGTGCATCACGTCCATCGCCTTCAGCCACGGGAGCGTCCCGGCGAACAGCGCCGGCACGATCGCGAAGTACTTCGCGACGTCGTTCGCGACCGAGAACGTCGTGAGCGCCCCGCGCGTCATCAGGAGCTGCTTGCCGATCTCGACGACCTCGATCACCTTCGTCGGGTCGCTGTCGAGGTCGACCATGTTGCCGGCTTCCTTGGCCGCCTGGGTGCCGGAGTTCATGGCCAGGCCGACGTCCGCCTGCGCGAGCGCGGGCGCGTCGTTGGTCCCGTCGCCCATCATCGCGACCAGCTTGCCGGCGGCCTGCTCCTTGCGGATGTAGGCGAGCTTGGCCTCGGGGGTCGCCTCGGCGATGAAGTCGTCGACCCCGGCTTGCTGCGCGATCGTGGCGGCCGTGAGCGGATTGTCGCCGGTGATCATCACCGTGCGGAGGCCCATCTTCCGCAGTCGCGCGAACCGCTCCTGCATCCCCTGCTTCAGGATGTCCTCGAGCACGACGACGCCCGCGATGCGCGCCCCCTGCGCCACGAGCAGCGGCGTCGCGCCACGCGTGGCGGCGGCACGGACGTGGTCCTCGATCCCCGGCGGCACGGTGCCGCCCTGCTGCCGGACGAGCGCGATCACCGCGTCCGGCGCTCCTTTCCGGAGATGCTGACCGTCGGGCAAGTCGACACCGCTCATGCGCGTCTGTGCGGTGAACGGCACCACCTCGGCATCGCGCGGAAGCGATGCCAGGTCGACCGGCCCTTTCGTCGCGGTCGCGGCCTGCTTGAGGAAGAGCCGCACGATCGACTTCCCCTCGGGGGTCTCGTCGGCCACGGATGCGGCCGCCGCGAGCTCGCCGACCTCGAGCGCGGTGAACTCCCCGACCGGGACGAACTCGGTTGCGTGCCGGTTGCCGATCGTGATCGTACCGGTCTTGTCGAGGAGCACCGTGTCCACGTCGCCGGCGGTCTCGACCGCCTTGCCGCTCTTCGCGAGGACGTTCGCCTGGAGCGCGCGGTCCATGCCGGCGATGCCGATCGCGGCCAGCAGCGCGCCGATCGTGGTGGGGATGAGACAGACCAGGAGCGCCACGAGCGTCGGCACGTCCGTCCCGAGGCTGTGCAGCGGCGTTCGGACGTCCGAGGTACGTCGTCATGTAGCTCTCGGCGTTCCAGGCCAGCGGCCAGAGCGGCACGACGACGATGAGGAAGATCAGCGTGAACGCCGACAGCACGAGCGTGAGCGCGATCTCGTTCGGCGTCCGCTGCCGGATGGCGCCCTCGACGAGCGCGATCATGCGGTCCAGGAACGACTCGCCCACCTGGGCCGTGATGCGGACGACGATCCGGTCCGAGCGCACGATGGTTCCGCCGGTGACCCCGGACCGGTCACCGCCGGCCTCGCGGATCACCGGCGCCGACTCGCCCGTGATCGCCGACTCGTCGACCGACGCGATCCCCTCGACGACCTCGCCGTCGCCCGGAATGATCTGGTTCGCCTCGACGACCACGAGGTCCCCGACCCGGAGCGCCGTCGACGTCGTCGGCTCGATCGAGCCGTTCTTCTGCAGCCGGTATGCCGGCGTGTCGCGCCGCGTGCGGCGGAGCGACTCGGCCTGCGCCTGGCCGCGCGCCTCGGCGAGCGCGGTCGCGAAGTTGGCGAAGAGGACCGTCGCCCAGAGCCACAGATCGAGCGCGACCAGGTACGTGACGGGCGCCTGGCCGCCCTGCCCCAGCAGCGCGGCCACGGCGAAGATCGCGGTCAGGACGGCGCCGATCTCGACGCAGAACATGACCGGATTCGACCATTGCACGTCGGGTCGGAGCATCGCGACCGAGCGCACGAGCGCCGCACGGACGAGCTCGGGCGCCAGCAGGTCGGCGCGCCGGATCCGGCGCGCCGGACGGGGCATGCCGGACGACGCCGGCGGCTCCGGCTCGAGGGGAATCGCAACGTTGGACCGGTTCATCATCGTGGTGCTCCTTTCAGCCGCCGAACGGGATCGGACCGAGATGCTCGGCGAACGGGCCGAGCGCCGCGACCGGCAGGAAGAGGAGGGCGCCGATGATCACGATGGTCCCGATGAGCAGTCCCGCGAACGTGCCGGTGTCGTCGCGCAGCGTGCCGAGACCGAACGGCGCGGACTTCTTCGCCCCGAGGCTGGCGGCCATGGCGATGGGCGCGATGATGGGAATGAATCGACTGATGATGATCACGAGCCCGGCGACGATGTCGAAGGGTATGGCGGACGGCGCGGGCGTCGGATTCGCGGCGAACCCGTAGGACACCCCGAGCCCGTCGAAGGCCGAGCCGTTGTTCGCCGACGCCGACGAGAACTGGTACAGGATCTGCGACATCCCGTGGGCGCCGGGATTGCTCACGGCGTTCAGCCCCCAGCTCGTTGCTGCGAAGAGGCCCGTCGGCCAGAGGATCATGATCGGGTGGATGAGCAGCGCGATCATCGCGAGCTTCATCTCCCGGGCCCCGATCTTCTTGCCGAGATACTCGGGCGTCCGTCCCACCATCTGGCCGGCGACGAAGATGCCGATGATCACGAAGAGCAGCATGTTGATCATCCCGACGCCCTTGCCGCCGAAGAAGCAGTTGAGCCACATGCCGACGTACGGGCCGAGACTGGCGAGCGGGTTCAGGCTGTCGTGCTCGCAGTTGACCGCGCCGTCGGTCACGTCCACGGTGAGCGCGGCGAACGTGGCGCCGGCGGCGGTGCCGAACCGCAGCTCCTTCCCTTCGAGGTTGCCGAGGTGCTGATCGACCGGGAGGCTCGCCGCACCCGGGATCGTGACGGTCTGCGTCCCCTCGGGCGCCGTCGGGATCCGGCAGCTCGTACGTCGCGCCGCCCGCGTGTGCCGTCAGCGCCGGGTTCGGTTGCAGGGTGTCGAAGTAGATGGTCCAGGCGACCGTCCCGACCATGAAGAACATCATCACCGAGAAGACCACCCATGCGTGCCGCAGGCGGCCCAGCATCCGCCCGAACATGAGGACCAGCGCGAACGGGAAGAGCATCATCGCCGCGCACGAGAGGAAATTCGTCGTCACCGTCGGGTTCTCGAACGGATGCGCGGAGTTCATGCCGTAGAACCCGCCGCCGTTCGTCCCGAGCTGCTTCATCGGCAGGAAGGCGGCGACCGGCCCGACGACGATCGTCTGCTGCTTCGGCGTGCCGTCATCCGCGCTGCCCATCGCCCCGGCCTCGAGCGTCGAGACCTGGTGCGCGCTCTTGAAGGTCATCGGGCTTCCCTGCTGGACCCACACGAGCGACAGGGCGAAGGCGAGCGGGAGGAACATGTATGCGACGACCCGCCACATGTCGACGAAGAAATTGCCGACCGTCGCCTCGCCGCGCACGGCGCGGATGATGGCGGTCAGCGCGCAGAAGCCGATCGACGCCGAGAGGAAGAAGTTCGCGATCCCGAAGAAGATCTGGCTGAAGTTCGAGAAGTGCTGGTCGCCCGAGTAGTGCTGCAGGTCGGTGTTCGTCATGAACGACACGACGCTGTGGAAGATGGTCGACGGGGCGAGCGCGCCCCGTGCCGAGCTCGTTGAGCGGCATCCAGGGCTGGAGCGCCAGGACCGTGAAGCCGAACACGAACAGCACCGTGTTGAAGATCAGCAGCGCGGCCGTGTACTGCTTCCAGGTCTGCGGGCCGCTATCGAGCGCCCGCTCGATCGCCCGGAGCGGACCGCGCGGCCGATAGCGGCCGTCCATCACCCACACGAGGTAGCGGCTGAGGGGGATCGCCAGCAGCGTCGTCGCCACCAGCATCGAGATCGGAAGTGACCACATCATCGACCTCTCTCAGAACCATTCGGGGCGGATCAACGCCGTGAGCAGGTAGATGAAGAGGAAGGCGGACACCGCGGCGGTGAGTATGAGCATGTGTATCTCCTCAGATCTTTTCGCAGGCATCGAGGAACAGCAGGCAGATCCTCATGGCCACCACGCCGAGCACGAACATGGCCGGGTACCAGATCGCGAGATTCATCGACGCACCTCCTGACGCATTGCCGTGAGCCCGTCGCAGAAAGCGTGCCACGCGTGCAGCGGTGTGGGCGCCGCGATTTTCTCAGGCGCGACGGCGGCCGGCCCCGCATACACCGGCTTGTCGTAGGTAGCGTTGCCCACGGCGTGCGCAGCAGCTGCGCGTTTCGTGAGCTGAGCGCGAGCCTTGCGGTACAGCACGCTAGCTAGCATGTTGTGCGTCGAGCAGCGCACACGGGCGCGCGCGTGGCTCGTCGCATCACGCGACGGCGGCGCGGCAAGAGACAATCGTCGGACCTGAGCGGCCGAGCTACCGGTCGGTGGCCTCGCCCTCCGGCGTCCCCCGGGTGCACGACCGCGGTCGCTTCTTCACGGGCGTGATCGCGATCACGGAATGGGTCGACACGATCCGGTGATGACCGTCGCCTATCTGAACGCGCCAGAGCCCGCGTCCGGGACCCCACGGGCGCACCGTGCCCCGCAGCACGATGACGATCTCCGCCACCGCGTCGCTGGCCGCGACGTCGAGCAGCCGCGCCTCGACGGCGACCCGATCGCACAAACCGGGAGACGACGCGCGCACGGGATCGCCGTGGGTGCTCGCATCGCCTGGAGGTCTCGACGCGACGTTCGGAGTCACGATGTCCTTAGGCAGGAAGCATGCCACCCATGCCTCGACGGAATTTCGGGCGAATTCCGGATGTGCTGGGCGTCGACGCTGCAAGATGAACAGGGGCAGCACTGCAGAACACGTGGCGCATGCTGAGCCTCGGCGCGAGGGTCGACCAGCGACGTGCCGCAGATGTCGTCGACCGTCGTGAGGACCACGAGCGTACGGCACGTGCGTGACGACCAGCATGCCTGCCTGGTCGTCACAATTGCATTGCGGCGGTCTTCACTCTGCAGCCTTCGCCAGACGACCGCGCTCCCGAACGCCAGGCAACACGTGAGGCAGCGCTGGCACAGTTCCTGCGATGTCACACGATGAAATCCCACCTACCATGAGCGGCGCCGGTCGAACCGCCGCCGTCATCACAGGAGCAACATCCCATGGACGTTCTCTACGTCGGTCTCACGGTCGCATTCGTCGCGCTCTCCTGGGCCTTCATCGTGGCCTGCGATCGTCTCTCCTAGGAGGTCCGAGATGTTAGGGCTCTACGGAATCGGCGGCATCGTGGCCGTCGGTCTGCTCATCTATCTGTTCGTCGCGCTACTCAGGCCGGAGCGATTCTGATGACCGCGAACGCGTTCGTCCAGATCGGAATTTACCTCGTCCTTCTTCTCATCCTCGTGAAGCCGCTCGGCGGCTTCATGGCGCGCGTCTACGAGGGGCAGCCGACGCTTCTCGGGCGGCTGCTCGGACCCATCGAGCGGGTCGTGTATCGCGCGTGCGGCGTCCGTCCGGACGAGGGCATGAACTGGAAGACGTACGCGATCGCGATGCTGCTCTTCAACGCGGTCGGCGTGTTCTTCGTCTACGCGCTGCAACGCCTGCAGGGCGTGCTGCCCCTCAATCCCCAGGCCTTCGGCGCCGTGACCCCCGACTCCTCCTTCAACACGGCGACGAGCTTCGTCACCAACACGAACTGGCAGGGATACGGCGGCGAGTCGACGATGAGCTACCTCACCCAGATGCTGGGCCTGGGGGTGCAGAACTTCGTCTCCGCCGCGACGGCCATGGCGATCCTGGTCGCGCTCATCCGTGGATTCCGTAGCGCCAAGACGAGCGACATCGGCAACTTCTGGGTCGACCTGACCCGCAGCGTCCTCTACATCCTGCTGCCGCTCTCGCTCGTGCTCGCGATCGTCCTGGTGTCGCAGGGGGTGGTGCAGAACTTCAGCGACTACAAGACGGTGTCGCTCGTCCAGGCGACGACGGCGACGACGCCGGTGAAGGACGACGACGGCAACCCGGTGCTCGACGAGCAGGGGCAGCCGAAGACCGAGACGTCGACCGTGACCGAGCAGAGCCTGCCCATGGGACCGGCGGCATCGCAGATCGCGATCAAGCAGATGGGCACGAACGGCGGTGGCTTCTTCAACGTCAACTCGGCGCATCCGTACGAGAACCCGACTCCGCTCTCGAACTTCTTCGAGGTGCTCGCGATCCTGCTGATCAGTGCGGCGCTCTGCTACACCTTTGGCGCGATGGTCGGCGACACCCGGCAGGGCTGGGCGGTGCTGGCCGCCATGACGGTCGTCTTCGTGGCGTTCCTCGCCCTCTGCGTGTGGGCGGAGTACCAGGGGAATCCCAGGATCACGGCTCTCGGTGTCGACTCCGTCGCGAGCAGCCTCCAGCCCGGCGGCAACATGGAGGGCAAGGAGGTCCGCTTCGGCGTCGCCAACTCCGCGCTCTGGGCCACGGCGACGACCGCCGCGTCGAACGGGTCGGTGAACTCCATGCACGACTCGTTCACGCCGCTCGGCGGCCTGGTGCCGCTCTTCATGATTCAGCTGGGCGAGGTCATCTTCGGCGGCGTCGGCTGTGGTCTGTACGGTATGCTCGTCTTCGCCATCATCGCCGTCTTCGTCGCCGGCCTCATGGTCGGGCGGACGCCGGAGTACCTGGGAAAGAAGATCGAGGCGTACGAGATGAAGATGGCCGCGCTGATCATCCTGATCCCACCGCTCTTCATCCTCCCGCTCACCTCGCTCGGTGTCACGATGGCGGCCGGCCTCGCCGGGCGCGCGAACAACGGCGCGCATGGCTTCAGCGAGATCCTCTACGCCTTCAGCTCGATGGCCGGGAACAACGGCAGCGCGTTCGCCGGTCTGTCGGCGAACGTCCCGTTCTACAACGCCCTCGGCGGCATCGAGATGCTCTTCACGCGCTTCTGGCTCGCCATCCCGACGCTCGCCATCGCTGGCTCCCTGGCGCAGAAGAAGCGCGTGCCGGTGGGGCCCGGGACCCTCCCGACGCACACGCCGCTCTTCATCGTCATGCTGGTCGGCGTCGTGATCATCGTCGGCGCGCTCACGTTCATTCCCGCCCTGGCGCTCGGCCCCATCGTCGAGCACCTCATGCTAACCGCTTGATCGAGGACACCGATGCAGACACACGGCAAAGCCCGTCCCCTCTTCGACCCCGAGATCGTGCGCGGCGCCATCGCGGCATCGTTCGCGAAGCTCGACCCGCGCCACCAGATCAAGAACCCCGTGATGTTCGTCGTGCTGGTCGGCAGCGTGCTGACGACGGGGCTCTTCGTCCAGGCGCTGCTCGGCCACGGCGAGGCGCCGGCCGGCTTCATCCTCGCGGTGTCGCTCTGGCTCTGGTTCACGGTTCTCTTCGCGAACTTCGCGGAGGCGATGGCCGAGGGCCGCGGCAAGGCCCAGGCCGAGACGCTGCGCAAGGCGAGGCGCGACACCATCGCACGGAAGCTTTCCCGCGCTCCGGAGAACGGCTTCGATCCACGCCAGGCCCGCTTCACGCAGACGACGAGCGCTGACCTTCGCAAGGGTGACATCGTCTTCGTCGAGGCGGGCGAGTTCATCCCGGGCGACGGCGAGGCCGTCGTCGGGATCGCGTCCGTCGACGAGAGCGCCATCACGGGTGAGAGCGCGCCGGTCATCCGGGAGGCAGGCAGCGACCGGAGCGCCGTGACTGGCGGAACCCGTGTTCTTTCCGACTGGCTCGTCGTCAGGATCGCGACCGATCCGGGCGAGACCTTCCTCGACCGCATGATCGCGATGGTCGAGGGTGCCAAGCGCCAGAAGACGCCCAACGAGATCGCGCTCAACATCCTCCTCGCCGCGCTCACGATCATCTTCCTGCTGGCGACGATCACCCTGCTTCCGTTCTCCATCTACAGCGTGAACGAGGTCGGTCAGGGCACCCCGGTCACGATGACCGTGCTCGCCGCCCTCCTCGTCTGCCTGATCCCGACGACCATCGGCGGGCTGCTCTCCGCGATCGGCATCGCCGGCATGGACCGGATGATCCAGGCCAACGTGATCGCGATGTCGGGCCGCGCCGTGGAGGCGGCGGGCGATGTCGACGTGTTGCTCCTCGACAAGACGGGGACGATCACGCTCGGCAACCGCCAGGCGACGGCGTTCGTTCCCGTGGACGGCGTGGCGGCTGAGAAGCTCGCGGACGCGGCGCAGCTCGCGTCCCTCGCGGACGAGACGCCAGAGGGTCGGAGCATCGTCGTCCTCGCCAAGGAGAAGTACGGGCTGCGCGAGCGGAACATCCACGAACTCGGTGCCACGTTCATCCCCTTCAGCGCTCAGACTCGCATGAGCGGCGTCAACTTGAACGGCCGGGAGGTGCGCAAGGGGGCGGCGGACGCGATCGAGGAGCACGTGAGATCGCTGGGGGGGAAGTTCCCCGTCGCCGTGCTCCGGAGCGTCGAATCCATCGCCCGGGAAGGCGGAACGCCGCTCGTCGTGGCCGACGGAACCCAGGTGATGGGTGTCATCCAGCTCAAGGACATCGTGAAGACGCGTATCAAGGAACGCTTCGCCGAGCTGCGGGAGATGGGCATCAAGACCGTGATGATCACGGGCGACAACCCGCTCACTGCTGCATCCATCGCCAGCGAGGCTGGCGTCGACGATTTTCTCGCCCAGGCGACCCCCGAGAAGAAGCTCGAGCTCATCCGCGAGTACCAGCGCGGGGGCCGGCTGATCGCCATGACGGGCGACGGCACCAACGATGCGCCCGCGCTCGCCCAGGCGGACGTCGCCGTCGCGATGAACACGGGGACCCAGGCCGCCAAGGAAGCCGGCAACCTGGTCGATCTCGACTCCAACCCGACCAAGCTGATCGAGATCGTCGAGATCGGGAAGCAGCTGCTCATGACCCGCGGCTCGCTGACCACCTTCAGCATCGCCAACGACGTCGCGAAGTACTTCGCGATCATCCCCGCCGCCTTCGCGAGCACCTATCCGGTCCTCGGCAGGCTCAACGTGATGGGTCTCCGGACGCCGCAGAGCGCCATCCTGTCGGCGGTGATCTTCAACGCCCTCATCATCATCGCGCTGATCCCGCTCGCGCTGCGCGGCGTGCGCTACCGGCACGTCGGAGCCTCGACCCTGCTGCGCGACAACCTGCTCATCTACGGCCTCGGCGGCATCATCGCGCCGTTCATCGGCATCAAGGCCATCGACATGGCGCTGTCCGCGCTCGGTCTCGCCTGACGGCGAGGGAGGAAGATCATGAACCAGCTCCGCCCCGCTCTCGTAGCCTTCGTCCTCATGACGGTGCTCACGGGCGTCGTGTATCCGCTCCTGGTAACCGGTGTCGGACAGGTCTTCTTTCCCGCCCAGGCGAACGGCAGCGTGCTCGTGCAGGATGGGAAGCCCGTGGGGTCCAGCCTCATCGGCCAGCCGTTCGACGACCCGAAGTACTTCTGGAGCCGGCTGTCCGCGACGTCGCCCCAGCCCTACAACGCCGCGTCGTCGTCGGGGTCGAACCAGGGGCCGCTGAGCGATACGCTCCTCGACGCGGTCCGTGGCCGGCTGGACGCCCTCAAGACCGCCGATCCGACCAACCCGCTCCCCGTCCCGGTCGATCTCGTGACGGCCTCGGGCAGCGGCCTCGACCCGAACATCAGCCCGGCGGCCGCCCGCTATCAGGTCGGCCGCGTGGCACGCGAGCGCGGCCTGTCCGAGGCGACGGTCCAGGGACTCGTGGCCCGGCACACTCGCGGGCGGCAGTGGGGCATCCTCGGCGAGCCCGTCGTCGACGTCCTGTCCCTCAACCTCGCGCTGGACGCAGCCGCGACGAAGTGAGCCGACCGGCACCGCAGTCGAGCCGCGGTCCCTGGAGAGCGCGTCGCTCTTCGGCTGCCGCTTCACCCAGGCATGTCAGAATACGAGCCGATCTTCGTCATCCCGACCTACCGGCTGCGCGACGTCTGCGAGACGGTCGCGACCTACGACGAGAACTTCTGGAACAACGGGCATTCGCCGCGCATCATCGTCTTCGACGACTCGAGCGTGGCGAATCACGAGAAGTACTACCCGCTGCTCGAGAAGACGCGCACGTGGAGCGACGTCTTCTACGTCGGCCCGAAGGAGAAGGAGGCGTTCAGCCACCTGCTCCACAAGCGGCTGCGCGACCGGAAGCTCGAGTCCGCGGTGCGCAACCTCTTCCGGCCGAGCTACGGCGGCAACCGGAACTTCGCGCTCATCTACACCCTCGGCAGCCACGTGGTGAGCGCCGACGACGACATGCGGCCGCACGGGCTGATCGAGGACAGCCCGGAATCGCTCGGCGGCCGACGAGATCAGCCGCGGCAAGCTGCTCAAGACGACCGTGAACGGGTACACACGCCGGCCGTTCGACATCCTGTCGTCGTTCGGCGACGTGCTCGGCAAGAAGGTCGCCGACGTGCCGGAGAACTTCGCCACCGGCGAGCTCGTGAGCGACACCGCGATGGACCTCGAGACCAACGCGAACCTCGGGCTCGTGCGCGAGAACTCGCTCGTCCTCCAGAAGGGCAAGGTCTCGCGCAGCGCGACCGTCAAGATGGCCCAGACCTTCCGCAGCGGGACCAGCGACATCGACGCCCTGTACTTCGTGGAGCTGTTCCTCGACGACGCGGACCAGACCAACCTCGACCACGTGAACGACGTCTACGTCCTGGTGAACTTCCGCCCGGCGCTCACGAACCGCAACTGGCGCATGGACTGCGGCGTGGCGGGCTACGACAACAGCGTCGGGCTGCCGCCGTTCTTCCCCACCCGGCTCCGCTTCGAGGACTACATCTACCGGCTCTGGATCCAGCAACCCGGCATCGTCGCCGCGCACGTGGACGCCGCGCAGACGCACATCAAGAACAACTACATGCGGCATCCGCTCCCGTTCGACGTCTTCAACGAGGAGGTCGCGAACCTCCTCAAGCGCAAGATCAAGGCGAGCCTGGAACGCGTGGACGATCTGGGAATCGAGTTCGGCTACGAGGGCGAAGTGACCGCCGAGGACAGCGAGCAGATCCTCGACCGCATCACCGCGATCCACCGCCGCGCGCTGGCGGCCGCAGGCGACACGGCCAACGCGGAGCGGCGGCACGCGCTGGAGCGATTCGCGTGCAACCTGGAGAAGGCCTTCTACGGCTTCGAGGTGGACTTCTTCCAGCAGAACCTCAGCCGGATCGTGGACGACGTGATCGGCGACATCCGGAGCGCGCTCGAGCTGTGGCCGACGCTCGTGGAGATCTGCTACTTCCGCAAGCAGAGCCGCGAGCTGCCGCAGACGCGAGTGGCGAACCAGAAGAAGAAGTGAGGTCGCCGCGCATCACATCGCAATGCCGCAATGCTTCACGATGCACCGCGGCGGCTCGCCGGCCCGCTGAACCCACCGGAACATGCGGCCGGATCACCGGCACGATCCGTGCGAAGGGAATTCACCGACGCTTCGCGCGGGCACGAGCGCCCGGTCGCAGAACGTCACGAAGGAGAACGTCGATGAAGAAAGTCGAGGCGATCATCGCTCCGTCCGAGCTGGATGCGGTGCGTGATTCGCTGGTGGAGCACGGGATCGAGGGCCTCTCGATCTCCCAGACCGCGACCTACGGCCGCGAGCCGTACCGCATGGCCTACTACCGAGGCACCCCGTACACCGTCGATCTTCACCCGAAGCTCAAGCTCGAGGTCGTCGTCTGCGACGAGGAGGCAATGCCGACGGCATACGCCATCGCGGACGCGGCCGGCAGCGGCGACGGCACGCTGGTGATCATGCCCGTCGAGGACGCCATTCGCGTGCGGACCGGCGAGCACGGCCGCGCGGCGATTCACGATCACGTCGAGCCACCGGTCGAGATCCGGTGGGCCGCACAGGGTTGATCGGCGGGCGGGACGCGGCGCCGGGGCCCGTGGGCTGCAAAGTGCGTGATGAGGTCGTTGCAGGATGCCTCGCCGCCCCCCGCCGGGACCACGAAAATCCCGCCGTTCCGTCGAGCCGTCACTGGCACGAACCCTGCTCGATCGAGCGTGCGGCTCGACGTCGTTCTTCACGAGTGCTCGTTCTCGTGCTCTCCGGTGCGCCTGGGGACGGCCGGGTGGTGACGGGTGGCGTCTCGGGGAACGAGATCGGGCTGCATCGACGTTCGCGGGCTCCGTTCCGGTTCACCCCCTCCTGGCTGGCCGGACGGACGCCCGCGGGCGACGGTGCTGATCGTGGACGACGACGACAGGGCGCGGGTGGCCCTCGCGACGGCGGTCCGCAGCCACGGCGACGCCGTAGAGACGGCGGGAGACCCCGCCGCGGCGCTCGGGGCACTGGCCGACCGGCACTTCGACATCGTCTTCGCCGACATGCATGTCGCAGCGACGAACGACCTCGCGATGCTCCGCGCGATGCGCCGCTGCCGTCCCGCACCCAGGGTGATCCTTCTGAGCGCGCACGGCACCGTGGGAGAAGCGGTGCACGTCATGCAGGCCGGCGCGCACGACTACCTGGCCAAGCCGCTCGGTCCGGAGCAGGTCTCCCGCGTCCTCGACCGCGTCATCGGCGAGACCCGCGCGGGCCGTCGCGAGGGTGGGTTCGTCGCCGACGTCGTGGAGCAGCCGCAGCTCCTCGAATCGAGTAGCCCCGCGATGCAGCGCGCGATCGACACGGCGCGACAGGTTGCGTGGAGCGATGCGACCGTGCTCCTCACGGGCGAGATCGGGAGCGGGAAGAGCATGCTCGCGCGCGCGATTCATGCCTGGAGCCCGCGGCACGCCGCGTCGTTCATCACCGTGCCCTGTGCGGCGCTCACCGATCGGCCCGCGACGGGCGGACCATTCGGCCCCGTGGGATGGGCCGTCCCCTTCGCCGGGATGGAGCGCGAAGACGGCGGTCCACTCGCCGCGGCGCGTGGAGGTACGCTCTTCCTCGACGAGGTAGGCGATCTCCCGCACGACCTCCAGCGCGCGTTGCTGGGCATCCTTCCCGCGCAGAGCTTCGACGCGCTCCCGAGCGAAGCCACCGGGACCGACCCGCGCATCATCGCGGCGTCACATCGGGACCTCGACGCCGAGGTCTCGACGGGGCGGTTCCGCGACGATCTGTTCTTCCGGCTGAACGTGGTCACGATCGCCTTGCCCCCGCTGCGAGAGCGCGGCGACGATCTCTTCCACCTCGCCGAGCACCTCCTCACGCGGGTCGCGTCCCGGTACGGTCGAGGCGCGCTTCGCATCTCGCCAGACGTCCGCAGGATCCTCGCGGGCTACCACTGGCCCGCGAACGTCCTGGAGCTGGTCAACGTCCTCGAGGGGGCCGTGATCCTGTCGCGCGGAGACACGATCACGCCGGACCACCTTCCCGATCGGCTGCTGGACCGCACGGGCGGCGGCGGGATCGCCACGCCGACGAATGCCTTCTCCCTGGAGGAGCTCGAGCGCCAGCACATCGAGCGGGTCCTGGCGAGCTCCGGGACCCTGGAAGAGGCCGCCACGCGGCTCGGCATCAACCCGACGACGCTCTGGCGCAAACGCAAGCGCTACAGCCTGCCGCCGGTCGCGACGGCCGGGCACCCGACGTCTCGGCGGACCCGACGGCGCATGCAGGTGCTCCCGGACAAGCGGGGCGCCGGGCCGGACGGCGGCACCGTCGTGTGAGCGAAGCGAGTTCGCTCGCGGCGGGACGCCGCACGCGCCGCTCAGCCGAGCTTGCCGAGCACCGACTCCGCGCTGGACACGTTCAGGCCGCCCGCCGGCTCGACCAGGAGCTCCGTCACCTTCCCGTCCTTCACGACCATGGCGTAGCGCTTCGAGCGCAGGCCCATGCCGAAGCCGCTCGCGTCCATCTCGAGACCGAGCGCCTTGGTGAGCTCGCCGTTGCCGTCGGCGACCATGCGCACCTTGCCGGCGGCGCCCTGATCCTTGCCCCACGCGCCCATCACGAAGGCGTCGTTGACCGACAGACAGACGATCTCGTCCACGCCCTTGCCACGGATGTCGGCGGCCTTCTGGACGAACCCGGGGAGGTGCTTCATCGAGCAGGTGGGCGTGAACGCGCCCGGCACCGCGAACAGCACGAGCGTCTTGCCCTTCGTGAGCTCCCCGAGCGTCACCTGCTTGGGGCCGGCGTCTCCCAGCTCCATCAGCTTCACGTCCGCGGGCAGCGCATCACCGGTCTTCACCATGTTCGTCCTCCTCGCCCCAATTTGACCGGGCCGGCGCTTGGCGTCAATCTCGCCGGACCATGGCAGACGACCTCCGCCGGCGAAGCCGCACGCTCTACGACGGTCCGGACCGCGCTCCCGCGCGCTCGTACCTGAAGGCCATCGGCCTCACCGACCGCGACATCGAGCGGCCCATCGTCGGCATCGCGAACACCTGGACCGAGACCATGCCGTGCAACTTCACGTTGCGCGCGCTGGCGGAGCACGTGAAGCGCGGCGTGCGCGAGGCGGGCGGCACGCCGATGGAGTTCAACACCATCGCGATCAGCGACGGGATCACGATGGGCACCGAGGGCATGAAGACCTCGCTGGTGTCGCGCGAGGTGATCGCCGACTCGATCGAGCTCGTCGCGCGCGGGCACATGTTCGACGCCCTCGTCGTCCTGGTCGGCTGCGACAAGACCATCCCCGGTGGCGCCATGGCCCTGCTGCGCCTCGACGTGCCGGGACTCGTCCTCTACGGCGGCTCCATCCAGCCCGGTATCTTCCGCGGCAAGCCGGTCACCGTCCTCAACCTGTTCGAGGCGGTCGGCGCGCACGCGGCCGGCAAGATCACCGACGCCGAGCTGAAGGAGATGGAGGACGTCGCCTGTCCCGGCGCGGGTGCGTGCGGCGGCCAGTTCACGGCGAACACGATGGCGATGGCGCTCGAGTTCGTCGGCCTCTCACCCATGGGCTCGGCCAGCGTCGCGGCCACCGACCCCGCGAAGGATCGCGTCGGAGAGGACGCCGGCCGGCTGGCCATGGACCTGCTCCGCCGCGGCGTGCAGCCGCGGCAGATCGTCACGCGCGGCGCGCTCGAGAACGCGATCGCCGGGGTCAACGCCACCGGCGGCTCGACCAACGCCGTGCTGCATCTCCTCGCCATCGCGCGCGAGGCCGGCGTGCCGCTCACGATCGACGACTTCGACCCGATCGGGCGGCGCACGCCGCTGTGGGCCGATCTCCAGCCCGGCGGCCGCTACACGGCCGTCGACCTCGGACGGGCCGGTGGCACCGGGGTCGTCGCCAAGCGGCTCGTCGACTGCGGGCCTGGTCGCCGGAGACGCCGTCACCGTCACCGGCCGGACCTTCGCCGAGGAGGCGGCGCGCGCGAGCGAGACGCGCGGCCAGGACGTCGTGCTGCCGCTCGACCGGCCCATCAAGCCCACCGGCGGGCTCGTCATCCTGCGCGGCTCGCTCGCTCCCGACGGCTGCGTCGTGAAGGTCGCCGGGCACGAGCGCCGCCAGCACCGCGGTCCGGCCCGGGTCTTCGAGCGCGAGGAGGACGCCATGGCCGCCGTGCTGGCGAAGAAGATTCGCCCGGGCGACGTGGTGGTGATCCGCTACGAGGGACCGCGCGGTGGTCCGGGGATGCGCGAGATGCTCGGCGTGACGGCCGCGATCGTCGGCGAAGGGCTCGGCGAGAGCGTCGCGCTGCTGACCGACGGTCGCTTCAGCGGCGCGACGCGCGGTCTCATGGCCGGACACGTCGCACCCGAGGCGTACCTCGGGGGTCCCATCGCGCTCGTCGAGGAAGGTGATCCGATCCGCTTCGACGTCGACGAGCGGCGGCTCGACCTCGAGGTGCCGGACGCCGTCCTCGCCGAGCGCCGCGCGCGCTGGCGGCCACCGGCTCCGCGCTACACCGGCGGCGTGTTCGGAAAGTATCTGGCGATGGTGACGTCGGCGGCCGAGGGCGCCGTCACCCTGCCGATCTGAGGTCGGAGCCGTCGCGCCGCGGCCGGGACGCCTCCGGTTTCTCCGCCGAGGACGCGGACAGGAACCCGGCGAGCAGCCGTTCGAGGTCGCTGCGCGCGCGCTGCGGATCGAGGCCCTTGCGTTCGAGCCATCCCACCGCCCGCTCGAGCGCGGCGGGCGCCTGGACGCCGGAGACGATGGCGCGGACCACGCCTTCGAGCGCGGCCGCGACCAGGCGCCGGTGCCGCATGCCGACCACGGGAACGATCGGCGCCAGTGCGACGTACACGAGGCGCGCGACCCATACCGTGAGCGTCCGATCGGTCGACCCGTTCGCCTCGAGACCCGGCCAGTAGCCGCGCAACGTGCCGGTGTCGAGGCTCTCTCGAGCCAGCCGCGCCACCAGCCACAGGTCGAAGCCGAGATCGGGCACCTGATCCGCTTCTAGCCCGCCCCGGGTCGGGCGCGCCAGTCAGGGTCCGCGACGCTGCGCGGCGCGACTCAGGCCGCGAGCAGCTGCCGCGCGATCACCTTGAGCTCGAGGATCGGCTTCACGCCCTCGAAGATCGGCAGCACGGTCGCGTCGACCACGTGGCGCGAGATGGCGTACTCCTCCGCATATCCCCAGCCGCCGTGCAGCTGCTGCCCTTCCTGCGTGACCCACACCGCGACGTCGGAGGCGAAGAGCTTGCACATCGACGGCTCGAGGGAAACCGACTCGTCGGCGTCCATCAGGCGCGCCGCGGCATACGTCAGCTGGCGGGCCGCGGCGAGGTGCGTCGCCATGCGGCCCAGCTTGTACTGCGTCAGCTGGTACTCGCCGATCGGCCGCCCGAACTGCTTGCGCTCGCCGACGTACGTGGCGGTCACCTCGAGCGCCGCCTGCGCGAGGCCGCTCGCGCGGCCGCCGGTCTGGAGACGGCCGGCGGCGAAGCCCTGCATCTGGAGATAGAAGCCCTTCCCCTCGCCGTCCTGCTCGCCGATCAGGTTCTCCGCCGGCACGAAGTAGCGCTCGAAGCCGAGCGTGAACGAGTGCATGCCGCGGTAGCCGGGCGTGCGGTCGGCCTTGCCGTGCAGGACGCCGCCACCCGCCTGCTTCATCTCGAACTCGTGGCCCGGGAAGGCGTCCTTCGGCACGATGAAGAGCGAGAGACCCCGGGCGCCCTTCTTCATGTCCGGGTCGGTGCGCGCGAGCAGCGCGAGGACGTTCGCGCGTCCCGCGAAGGTGCACCACGCCTTGGCGCCATTGATGATCCACCCCTGCGCGCCCTGCACCTCGCTGCGCTCGGCGCGGCAGCGCACCGACGCGACGTCGGACCCGGTGTCGGGCTCGGTGACCGAGATGCCGACCATCAGCTCGCCCGCCGCCACCGGCGGAAGCCAGCGCTCCTTCTGCGCCGCCGTCCCGCCCTTCAGCAGCGCCTTGGTGAGGATCTCGGGGCGCGTGATCAGGCTTCCCGCCGCGGCCAGCGACGCCGTCGACAGCTCCTCGGTGATGATGATCATCGGCAGGTTGCCCATCCCCTGGCCGCCGTACTCCTCGGGCACCGACATGCCGAAGTAGCCCAGCTCGCGCATCGCGGAGAGGATGGACTCGGGGACGAGGTCGTCGTGGCGGTGGATGTGCTCTGCCAGCGGCGCGACTTCCTTGCGGGCAAAGCTGCGAGCGGAGTCGCGCGCCATCTCCGCGACGTCGCCGTCGATGTAGGCGTTGTTCGCGCCGCGCGTGCGGATCACCTCCTGCCCGATGCTGCGGAACCGCGACTCGTGCTGCGCCGCGCGCACGGCGGCGGCCGCCTCCGGCGACGCGAGCGTGCTGTCGAGCAGACCGGCCGGCACGCCGAAGTCGTCGCGATGGATCTGGATGAGCCCGACCAGCTTGCCCGCGACCTCGGCGGCGAACGCCGCTGCCATCAGCTCGGTCGTCTCGTCGGGCGATCCCGCCGCGCGCCGCGCGGCCGCGTACTCGGCGAGCGCCTCCGCCGCGCGCACCTCCGTCGCCGCGTAGGCCAGCCGCTCGGCGTGTACCTGGTGCTCGTCGATGCCCTTGCCACCGTCCGTCAGCCGTCGGCCGATCTCCAGCGCGGCGTCGATCACGGCGCGCAGCGCGGGCACGATGACGGTGGTCTCGTTCGCCATGCCGGCATCTAGCATCCGGCCGCCGCCCGTGACCAGCACCCCTTCCATTGACGTTGGCTGCTCGAGTGTCGTACCTCCCCGGCACCTCGACGGAGGGGGAAAGCGCACATGGAGATTCGCAGGGTCGGTATTCTCGGCGCGGGACAGATGGGTCTCGGCATCGCGCAGGCCGCCGCGCGGGCGGGCTTCGAGACCTACATGGCGAAGGCCACACCGGGGCCGCTCGACGCCCAGCGCGGGAAGGTGGAGAAGCAGCTCCAGAAGGACGTCGAGAAGGGCAAGCTCACCGCCGCCGACCACGGCGCGCTCCTCGAGCGCCTGCGCTGGACCACGCATCTCCACGACCTCGCCGACGTCGACCTGGTGATCGAGTCCATCGTCGAGGAGCTGCCGGTCAAGCGCGAGCACTTCAGCCGCCTCGACGACGTGGTGCAGGAAGGTGCGATCTTCGCGACCAACACCTCGACGCTCACCGTGGCCGAGCTCGCGGCCGCCACCCGGCGTCCGGAACGCTTCGTCGGCTTGCACTTCTTCAATCCGGTCCACGCCATGAAGCTCGTCGAGGTCGCGCCCGCGCTGCGCACCTCACCCGAGACGGTCGAGACGTGCATGGGCTTCGCGCGCACGCTCGGGAAGCTTCCCGTGCTGGTCGCGGACTCGACCGGCTACATCGTGAACCGCCTGCTGGTTCCCTACATGGTCGACGCGATCGCGTGCCTCGAGCGCGGCCTCGGCTCGATCGCCGACATCGACGCCGCGATGCAGAACGGCGCCAACCATCCCATGGGACCGCTGGCGCTGGCCGACTTCATCGGCCTCGACATCGTCTTCCACATGGCCTCGCTCCTCCAGGACGAGTACAAGGAAGCGCGCTTCGCGCCGCCCGGCCTGCTGCGGCGCATGGTCCTCGGCGGCTTTCTCGGCCGCAAGGCGGGCAAGGGCTTCTACGACTACGGCAAGACGCCGCCGGCGGCGAACGACGCCCTGCTCAAGCGCCAGAGCTGAGCCCCGCCGACCGCGAGACACAGGCTTCCCGCGCGGCCGCAGGCGCAATAAGCTGCGCCCGTGTTCGCCCTGCTCCATCCGGGGGCGGCTTCGTGATCGCATCGCCGCCCCAGCCACGCCCGCTCAAGCTTCGCGAGTGGGCCGCGATCTTCGCGCTCGGCCTGGCGATGGCGGCGGGAGCGTGGCTCCTCTACCAGCTCCTCGACGTCGTCATCCTCGTCTTCCTCGGCGTGACGCTCGCCGCGGCGCTCCAGCCCTGGCACACGAGGCTCTGCCAGCTGGGAGTGCCGCGCGGGGTCGCGGTGCTGCTCATCTACCTGCTCTTCGTGCTGCTCCTCGCCGGGCTGGCGATCCTCGCGCTGCCCGCCCTCGTCGAGGAGCTCGGGCGGCTGCTGGCGACGGTCCCGGAGAAGTACAACGCCTTGCTCACGTCGCTCCGCGACAGCCCCAGCCGCTTGCCGCACCTGCTCGGCCAGCGACTGCCGCCCTTCGAGTCGCTGCCCTCGACCGTGACGATGGTCACGGCCGACTCGGTCCGCGGCATCTTCGGCCTGACGACCGGCGTCCTGGCGCTGCTCACCTGGGTGGTGACGGTGCTCGCGGTCGCCTTCTACTGGACGCTCGACGTCGCGCACCTCGAGCGACTCGTGTTCTCGATGCTGCCGGTGACCCGCCGCACGCAGGCACTCGGGGCCTGGCGCGAGATCGAGTCGAAGCTGGGCGCGTATCTCCGCGCCCAGGGCATCGCCATGATCGTCGTCGGCGTGGCGTCCGGGGTGGGCTACCTGCTGATCGGCCTCCCGAATCCGCTCGCGCTGGCGGTCATGGCCGGACTCTTCGAGGGCGTGCCGCTGCTGGGACCGTTCCTGGCTGCCGTGCCGGCGCTCCTCGCCTCCCTCGCCCTCGGGCTGCCGGCGATCCTCCTCACCCTCGGCTGGTCGACGCTCGTGCAGATGGTGGAGAGCAACGTGCTCGTGCCGCGGCTCATGAGCCACGCCGTCGGCGTGAGCGCGCTGGTCAGCCTGATCGCGATCCTCGCGTTCGGCAGCGCCTACGGCATCCTCGGCGTCTTCATCGCCGTCCCGCTCGCCGCCGTGGTCCAGGTCCTGCTCGATCGCTTCGTGCTCGACGTCGCGCCCGAGTCGCAGGCGACCGATCCGGCCGCCCTCGCGGGATTGCGCACGCGGGCCGTCTCGCTGCGCCGGCGGATGCGGCTCAGGCTCCGCGGGCGCACGGTGCGCATGGGCATCGATCCCGACACGCCCGATCACGTGGTGGACGCCGTCGACCAGCAGCTCGAGGAAGCCGTCGAGCGCATCACCACGATGATCCGCCTGGCGCAGCGCGCCGGCCGCGCCACCGACGACGCGGAGCGATCGCGGATGCTGGCGGCCTTCCAGGGCGCCATGCAGCGGCTCGAAAGCGCCGTGGCGCGCGTCGATGCCGTCGGAGGCGACGACGCCGACGCGCTGCCCCTCGAGGAGCTCGACCGCGCGACCGCACAGGCCGAGAAGGCCCTCGAGGGCGTCGAGGCGGTGGTCGTCACGAGCGAGGAGCCGCCACCGCCGGAGCCCGCCCGTCGCCTTGACCGTGCCTGAGGGCGCGTGTTAGCTCGCGACCGCTCCGCCGACCGACGATGCGCTTCTACGAATTCGAGGCCAAGACCCTCTTCGCGCGACACGGCATCCCGCTGCTGAAGGGACGCGTCGCGAAGACCGCCGCCGAGGCGCGCGACGCCGCGGCCGAGATCGCCGCGCCGGTCGTGCTGAAGTCGCAGGTGCTCACCGGCGGCCGCATGAAGGCGGGCGGCGTCAAGTTCGCCGACGATCCTGCCGCGGCCGAGCAGGCCGCGGCCGCCATCCTCGCGCTCGAGATCAAGGGACAGAAGCCGCGCGGCGTGCTCGTCGAGCAGCGCGTGCCGGTGGTGCAGGAGTACTTCGCCGCGGTCACCTGGGACGGCCGTCGCAAGCTGCCGGTCCTGATCTTCAGCGACATGGGCGGCATCGACATCGAGGAGGTGGCCGAGAAGCATCCCGACCACGTCTCGCGCACCCACCTGTCGTCGATCCTTCCGTTCAGCGCGTACCGCGCCAAGGAGGCGATCGGCGCCGTCGGCGTCACCGGCGACGTGCTGAACCGCATGACGCCCATCCTCGCGACGCTGGTCGAGCTGTTCCTGCGCTACGACCTGACGCTCGCCGAGATCAACCCGATCGGACGGCTGGAGGACGGCCGCGTCCTGGTGCTCGACGGCCACGTCGACCTGGAAGGCGACGCGCGCGACAAGCACGCCGGGCTGCTGAAGGACCTCGGGATCGGGAAGGAGGAGACGCGCGAGGCGCGCCCGCCGACCCAGTTCGAGATCCGCGGCGCCGAGGTCGACGCATCCGACCATCGCGGCGTCGCCGGCAACGTGCGCGAGTTCGACGGCGACCTGGGGCTCGTGATCGGCGCGGGCGGGGGATCGCTGACGCTCTTCGACGCCATCCGCAAGCACGGTGGCCGCCCGGCGAACTACTGCGAGATCGGCGGCAACCCGAGCGTCAAGAAGGCCTGCGAGCTGACCAAGCTGATCCTCTCCAAGCCCGGCGTGAAGAAGATCGCCGTGATGATGAACGTCGTCTCGAATACCCGTGTCGACATCGTCGCGCGCGGCGTCATCAAGGGATGCGTCGAGGCCGGCCGGACGCCGGCCGACACCATCGCGATCTTCCGCATCCCGGGGGCGTGGGAGGACGACGGCTTCACGATCCTGCGCAAGTACGGCGTCGAGTACTGCGACCGCACCGTCTCGATGTACGAGGCGGCGGGCAAGGCCGTCGCCAAGATGCAGGCCTAGCTACAGCAACGTCCCGCGCAGCACGAGCATCGCGACGCTGAAGTAGATGATGAGGCCCGTCACGTCGACCAGCGTGGCGACGAACGGGGCCGACGCGCTGGCCGGGTCGAAGCCGAGACGGCGGAGCAGGAACGGCAGCATCGAGCCGGCCATCGACCCGAAGGTGACGACGCCGACCAGCGCGAGCCCGACGGTGATCGCCACCAGCACGAAGTGCTGGCCGTAGTCGAACCAGCCCAGCTCCTGCCAGAGCAGGATGCGCACGACGCCGATTGCGCCGAGGACCGCGCCGAGGGTCAGCCCCGACGGGAGCTCGCGCAGCGCCACGCGCCACCAGTCGCGCAGCGCGATCTCGCGCAGCGCGAGGGCGCGGATGATGAGCGACGTCGCCTGGCTCCCCGAGTTGCCCCCCGAACTGATGATGAGCGGGATGAACAGCGACAGCACGACGGCGCGCTCGATCTCGCTCTCGAAGTGCCCCATGGCGGTCGCCGTCAGCATCTCGCCGAGGAAGAGCGCGCACAGCCAGCCCGCGCGCTTGCGGATCATCGCCCCGAAGCCGATCTCGGTGTAGGGCGCATCCAGCGCCTCCATGCCGCCCATCCGCTGCACGGAGCGGGTCTGCTCCGCCACCATGGCGTCGATCACGTCGTCGACCGTGACGATGCCGAGGAGCCGGTGCGACTCGTCCACCACCGGCAGGGCGAGCAGGTTGTACTTGCCGATCAGCCGGGCGGCTTCCGTCCGGCTCTCCAGCGGCGCCACCGTGATCAGACGACGTTTCGGTGCGACCGCGTTGATGAGCGCGTCGCGCTTCGCCATGAGCAGCTCGCGCAGCGACACGACGTGCTCGAGCCGCCCGTCGGCGGAGACGACGTAGACCGCGTAGATGGTCTCCTTCGTGCGCGCGACCTCTCCGAGGTAGGCGAGCACCTGCTCGACGGTCCGGTCGCCGGACACCGCCACGAACTCGGTCGTCATGATCCCGCCGGCCGTGTCGGGCGGGAAGCCGAGCAGGAACTCGAGCGCCTCGCGCGTCGCCGGATCGAGCCGCGCGAGTAGCCGTGGCCGCACGTCCGGCTGGATCTCGCGGAAGAGATCGGCTTGCTCGTCGGCGGACATCGCCGAGATGAGGCGTGCGGCGATCTCGGTCGGCATGCGCTCGGCGACCGCGGCCCGGTGTCCCTCGAGCTCGGGATGGTCGAACACCCCGACCGCGACGTCGAACGGCAGCGCGCAGATGACCGCCGTCGCCTCGTCGGGCGTGAGGGTGTGGAGCGCCTCGGCGATGTCGGCCACCGGCGTGGTGAGCGCCAGGTCCGCGAGCTCACCCGGCTTGGCCTGCAACAGGGCGAAGAGGGACCGCCCCGTGTCCAGCATGGTCACGGCGTCTGGGTGGCGCCGACCAGTGCGCTCGTCAGCACGAAGGCGATCAGGAGGTACACGAGGAACCCGATCGCCACCACCGCGATGGCCCGTCCCGTGGTCTCGTAGTCGAGCGCCTGCCGCACGGCGACCACCATCGTCGCGAGCATCCACAGCGAGACGACGATGTTCACCACTCCCTGGGTTCCGGGAACGACGCCGAGGATCGCCGCCACACCCGGTGCGCTCGCGAACCCGACCGTGCGCAGGAGCTGGCCGATATCCGCCTCGGTGGACGGTCCCGGCAGCAGGCGCGTTCCGATCAGCCACGTCACCAGCGCCCACGCCCACCAGGCGATGAGCCGGAGAACGGTGACCGCGATCACGCCGCCCACGCCGGCGTGCAGCTGGGCTCCGAGCGCGATGCACAGGCTCGAGATCACGACGACCAGCGCCGCCTGGCCGGTAGCCGTGGTGTCGGCCTCGACCTCCTCGTAGGTGGCGGCGTCGAGCCGAGCCGCCCCGATCATGCGCTCCCCGAAACTGGCCATCCTCCGCCTCCTCCCCCCGCTCCTGCGGGCTGCTGGAGCCTGCTGGCGGCGAGCCGTACGCCCTTTATCGGCGGGACGCAACGGAGGTCGGAGAACCGCTCCGGGCTCCCGGGCGTAGGTGGGGCATGGCGACCTGCACCCTCCGCGACGGACTGCACGCCCTGCCCGCAGGGGGCTGCGAGCGCGAGGTGTCGATCCTCTTCGCCGACGTCCGCGGCTCGACCGCCCTGGGCGAGCAGCTCACGCCGACCGCCTTCAGCGAGGTGATGCGGCGCTTCTACCGCACGGCCACCGAGGTGCTCGGCCGCTTCGACGGCGCGGTCGACCGGCTGCTCGGCGACGGAGTGGTCGCCATCTTCCTGCCCGGGCTCGCCGGCGCCGACCACGCGCGCCGGGCGATCGATGCGGCCCACGCGCTGGTCGCGGCCACGCGCACCGGCGACGGTCCGCCGATCGGCGTGGCGGTCCACACGGGCGTCGCCTGGCTCGGCATGGTGCCGCGCCCGCACGGCGGGGCCGACTTCACGGCGCTCGGCGACACGGTCAACGTCACGGCGCATCTCTGCGCCGAGGCGGCGGCGGGCGAGGTCGTGGTGTCCGAGCCCGCCTGCCGCGCCGCCGGCCGCATCGCGCCGGGCGCCGGCACGCGGCACCTGCGGCTCAAGCGTCGCCGTACGCCGGTGGCCGCGCGCGTCTGTGCACCGAGCGCGCCGGCGCCCGGTCACTCCTGCTTCTGCGTCGCGGACGGGGCGTCGAACAGCTTGCGGTACTCGCCGTATCCCTCGGCTTCCAGCTTGTCGACCGGGATGAACCGCAACGCCGCCGAGTTGATGCAGTAGCGCTGGCCGGTCGGGCCGGGGCCGTCGTCGAACACGTGGCCCAGGTGCGAGTCCGCACCCTTGGAACGCACCTCGGTGCGCCGCATGAAGAGCGCGCGGTCGTCGCGCGTCACGACGTGGGAGCCGTCGAGCGGCCGGGTGAAGCTCGGCCAGCCCGTCCCCGAGTCGAACTTGTCGCGCGAGCTGAACAGCGGCTCGCCCGAGACGACGTCGACGTAGAGACCATCCTGATGGTTGTCCCAGAACTCGTTGTGGAAGGGCGGCTCGGTGCCCTCGTGCTGCGTCACCTGGTACTGCTCCGCGTTGAGCCGCGTCTTCAGCTGCGCGTCGTCGGGCTTGGTGTACGTCTTCGTCATGGCTCCTCCGGTGGTCGGCGGCGTCGGGTCGCCCGCCCGCGCAACGGTGGCAATCGCGAGTGTCAGGGCAAGACCCGACAGGAGAGTCGTCCTCTGCATGGTGGCCTGGATGCTCCTCTCGACGAGAGGATACGGCTCCGGGGACGACAGGCAAGACGGGGTCAGCGGGACACAACCGGACTTTTGACTTGACAGCGATCCGGGCGCGGGCACATGGTTCCGCGACGTCGCCGGCTCCACCGGGGGAGGACCGCATGACGCAGCGTCGATGGCTCACGGCAGCGCCCGTCCTGCTCGGGCTCGTGCTCGTCGTCACCCGAGCATCCGCCGCCATCGACTTCTCGGGATCGTGGAACGTGCAGGTGTCGGGCGGCGTGCTCGAGCCGTACACCAGCCACTGGGTGGTGGTGCAGACCGGCTCGCAGCTCTCGGTCCTGGTCGACGGCAGCCCGGCGGGTGGCTTCATCGATCCGAACACGGGCGGGTTCACGGTCAACCTCTCCCCCGGCAGTGACGGCTGCTCGGGCTACACCGCCAGCGGCACGGTCGCCGGCGACGGCCTGACCTTCACCGGGTACCTGGTCATCTCCGTCTTCTACATCCGTGACTGCGTCTCGTTCACCAGCGACCTCGGCGGAACGCGGGCGCCATGCGGCAACGGCGTTCACGATCCCGGCGAGGAATGCGACGACGGCAACATCGTCGATGGGGATTGCTGCTCAGCCATGTGTCGGTTCGAGACGGCGGGGAAGGCGTGCGGCGGCGCGCCACCGTGCGGCGACAAGAGCTGCGACGGCGCGGGCGCGTGCCAGGACGCGCCCGCGACGGTCTGCGGCGACACCTGTCTCCCGGGCGTGTGCGTGTCCGGGACCTGCACCCAGACGCCGGCAACCGTCGACACCCCGTGCGACCGCGATACGAACGCCTGCACAGTGGATCTGTGCGACGGCGCGGGGCAGTGCCGCTTCCAGGGCACGGCGGTCTCCTGTCCGGTCTGCCAGGCGTGCTTCCCGACCAGCGGTTGCACCGTCGCGCCGGCGCTGGCCTGCGACATGCTGCCCCGGAAAACGCTCAAGCTACAGACCGGCGACCCCGCGCATCACGGCGTCACGTTCACCTGGTCGAACCCGACCCTGGTGGCGTTCCTCGGCAATCCGCTCGCCACCACCGACTACACGCTGTGTGCCTTCGACGTCTCGACGCCCGCGCCGGCGCTCTTGCTGAAGGCCACCGCTCCGGGCGGCGGCACCTGCGACGGCAAGCCGTGCTGGAAAGCCAAGAAGGACACATTCGTGTACCGCGACCGGGACCAGACACCCGACGGACTCTCCGCCGTCACGCTCAAGTCCGGGCTCGGCAAGGGCACCAGCATCACGGTGAAGGGCAAGGGTCCGAGCCTGAGCCTGCCACCGTCGTTCGCCGACGTGAGCGATGTGCTCGTGCAGGTGCAGAGCAACGAGGTGTCGGTGTGCTACGGGGCGCGGTACGACGGCGTGACACGCAACCAGGATTCGACCAAGCTCACGGGGCACAAGGCCACTCCGTAGGCCCTGATCGACGACGAGGGCACGGGCGATTGACCCTCCCGGACACCCCGTGCTAGCTCCGCGCCGCCGCGAGCAGCATGTCGATCCTCATCCACAAGGACACCACGGTCATCATCCAGGGCATCACCGGGCGCGAGGCGGTGAACCTCACCCGCGAGGGTCTCGACTACGGCACGAAGATCGTCGGCGGGGTCACGCCCGGCCGGGCCGGGCGCGACGTCTACGGCGTCCCGGTCTACGACTGCGTGCGTGACATCACCGCGAAGATGAGCGTCGACGGCTCGATCGTCACCGTGCCGCCGCGCTTCACGCGCGACGCCGTCTTCGAGGCCATCGAAGCCGGGGTCAAGCTGATCGTCATCGTGACCGAGCGCATCCCGCGCGCCGAGGTGGCGCAGATGGTCGAGATGGCGAAGCTGCGCGGCGCGCGCATCATCGGCCCGAACTGTCTCGGCATCCTGTCGCCCGACGAGGCGAAGATGGGTGGCCTCGGCGGCCCGGCGGTGAACGTCCGGCGGGCGTTCACGAAGGGACCCATCGGCGTGATGTCGCGCTCCGGGGGGATGACCACGGAGATCTGCAACACGCTCACCGCGGCCGGCCTCGGACAGTCCACCGCCGTGTCGATCGGCGGCGACGCCATCATCGGGTCCACCTACGCCGAGCTGATGCCGCTCTTCGAGGCCGACGCCGAGACCAGGGCGATCGCCATCTACTCCGAGCCCGGCGGCCGCATGGAGGCCGAGCTCGCCGACTGGGTGCGCGAGCACCGATCGCGGCTTCCGATCATCGCGTTCATGGCGGGTCGCTTCATGGACGAGATGCCGGGCATGCGCTTCGGTCACGCGGGCACCATCGTCGAAGGCAAGGCCGACACCACCGCCGACAAGATCGAGCGCATGAAGGCGGCGGGCATCTCCGTCGCGGAGCGCATCGAGGACATCCCGGCGCTCGTGAAGGAACGCCTGCGGGGGCACTGAACGATGGCGGGCATGTTCATCGACGTCGCGGTCGATCAGGCGGTCGCGAACGACGCCGCGCTGGCGAAGAAGCTGGTCGAGGTGTGTCCGGTCAACATCTTCACGCAGGCCGCGAGCGGCGCGCTGCAGATCGTCCAGGAGAACCTCGACGAGTGCACGCTGTGCGACCTGTGCATCAAAGCGGCGCCCGCGGGCACCGTGCAGGTCATCAAGCTCTACGAGCGCTAGCGCCGGCTCTACGGCCGCGCGCCGGCTCGATCCTGCTGCGCGGGGCGGCGATCCTCCGGGTCAGTCGAGGCTGCAGACACCCAGGGCAGGTCCTTGGGACCCAGACTGTGCTCGCACGTCGTGTTCACGAGCTTCGGCTTCCCGAAGCTGAAGAGATCGAGCCCATCCGGGAAGAAAGGATCGACGTTGCCGGTGAGCGTCGAGTCGGTGAGCCTGGTGCGGCCGCCGTTGTTGATCAGGCCACCGGAGCCGTTGCCGGTCGCCGTCAGGGCCGCCAGCTTGACTGCTCTTCGCTGCGAGACGAAGCCCGTTCCGCCGTTGTCGGTCGCGGTCACGTTGGTGCCCTTCACCTTGCCGAAAACCACGATCCCGCTTCCGCTGTTCTGGGTGGCCGTGACGTTCGTGAACAGGTTGGTTGAGAGTGCCTGGCTGTAGATTCCAACGGCGCTGTTCCGCACCGTCAGGTCCTGTGCGGTGAACTTCGTCCCATTTGCACCACTGGTGTTGACGTAGATCGCAGCGAAGCTCGTGTTGCCGACCTCGCCCGGCCCGACGATGGTGCAAGACCTCGCGCACTGCACCTCGCCCGTGATCGTGTGGTTGTCGAGGTTGAGGGTCGCCCGGTGGGCGACGAACGCCGCAGCGGCGGACGACGAGCACACCAGGTCCGCGGCCAGGGTACCCGTCTCCCTCTCCGGCACGGTCTGGCCGCACGCCGTGATGGTCACGTCCGCGCGGGCCTGGGTCCAGGCAACGACGAGCAGCACCGCGACGAGCACCGCCGAGCTTCCCGACTTCGCGATGACCTTCATTGTGCTCCCCCCGCCGACGGCCCAGCCTGTTGCGCCCGCACAACCGTGCGGAGGGGTCGGCTCGGACCTACCTCTATCGCGGACGATTTCGGAGCGTCAAGCAAATTGTAACGGATGATACACCGTGAGGCCGCGAACCGGATCGGCCGTCGCTCCGACGTGATGCGGCGCATCGCATGGCGCCCGCGTGCGCGTGCACGGCCCGCATCCGCCGAGAGGGGAGCCTGGTCGATCTCTCGGCCGTCGATCCCACCATCCGCATCGACATCCGCTACGCCACGACCGACAACTTCACCGGCGTCGCGGTGTATCCCGTTGCGCGCTGCTTGCTCCGCGGCGACGCCGCCGAGCGACTCGCGCGCGTCCAGCGCCGTCTGCGCGCCGACGGCCTCGGGTTGCTCGTCTGGGACTGCTACCGGCCGTTCGCCGTGCAGGAGAGATTCTGGGCGCTCGTGCCCGACGAGCGCTACGTGGCGCGGCCCGAGCGACGCGACGGTCGCCCGGTCGCCGGCTCGAAGCACAACCGTGGCGCGGCCGTCGACGTGACGCTGGTCGACGCCACCGGCGCGGCGCTCGCGATGCCGACGGGCTTCGACGATTTCAGCGAGCGGGCGCATCGCGGCGCGCCCGGCGTGCCCCCGGAGGCGCGCGCGAACGCCGAGCGGCTCGAAGCCGCCATGGTGTCCGAGGGCTTCGAGCCGCTGCCGACCGAGTGGTGGCACTTCGATGCGCCGGGCTGGCGGGCGGACGAGCTGCTAGACGTGCCGCTGGCACGGTGACGCGTGCACGAGGTCTTCTTCGATGATGTGGTCGGATCGCTCCCCTGTGGTACCGTCCACCGGTGTTCGAACGGGCCACCTCGTTCTTGATCGTGGTCGTGTTGCTCGGCGGGTGCGCACGGCGCGAGGCGCCCGATGTCGTGCTGGTCACGTTCGACACCACACGCTACGACCACTTCGGCTGTACCGGCGACCCGGAGGCGCACACGCCGAACATCGATGGCCTCGCGGCGCGCGGTCTCGTCTTCGAGCACGCGTACGCGAGCGTCGGGCTCACGCTGCCGTCGCATGCCACGATCATGACCGGGCTCGAGCCGATCGCGCACGGCGTGCACGAGAACGGGCGTGCGCGGGTACCCGACGCAGTCGAGACCCTCGCCGAACGGCTGCACGCCGCCGGCTGGGACACGGCCGCCTTCGTGGCGGCGTTCGTGCTCGATCACCGCTTCGGGCTCGACCAGGGCTTCGACACGTACGGCGACGACACGCACCGGCGCGGAGGCGCGCTCGACCTGACCGTTCCTTCGCGTCCGGCGGTCGAGGTGACCGACGCGGCCCTCTCGTGGGTGCGCGAGCGCCGCGCAGACCGACCGTTCTTCCTCTGGGTGCACTACTACGATCCCCACCTGCCGCGGCGGGTCGATCCGGCGTTCGATGGGTTGCGCGACCGGTACGCGGCGGCGATCGCGTCCGCCGATGTTCAGCTCGGCCGCCTGCTCGATGGAATCACGGCACGCGGGCGCACCCGTGGGACGCTCGTCGTCTTCACGGCCGATCACGGCGAGGGTCTCGAGCAGCACGGCGAGCGATCGCACGGGATCCTGGCGTACGACTCCACGCTGCACGTTCCGCTCGTGCTCGCCGGCCCGGGCGTGCCGGCGGGCAGGCGAGCGGACGCGCTCGCCCGCCACGTCGACATCGTGCCGACGATCCTCGGCCTCGTCGGGCTGCCGGTGCCTCGCGAGCTTCCCGGTCGCAACCTGCTCGGAGGCCAGCTCCACCGATGGCAGTGGTCGGCTACTTCGAGTGCTGGGGACCGCACCTCGACTACGGGTGGGCGGTGATCGACCGGGCGTCCGGAGCCTGCAGTGGAAGTACACGGCCGAGCCAGCGCCGGAAGAGCTGTACGACGTGCTCCGCGATCCGGGCGAGACGACGAACCGCATCGAGGCCGAGCCCGCGGTGCGCGCGGAGATGAGAGACCGACTTGCCGCGGTGCGGAGCCGGTACGCGACCGCCACGACGGCGCGCGCGGAGGTGCTCTCGCTCGAGGAGCGGGAACGGCTCGCCGCGCTGGGCTACGTGGAGGTGCCGCGGGAGCACGAGCCCGACACGCAGCTCGATCCCCGTCGCCTGGCCTCGCTCCACGACTGGGTCGACGACGCGCGCTGGCTCGCCACCGCCGGCCGATACGACGAGGCGATCAACGCGCTCGAGACCATGGCGCAGAGCCCGTCGGTCCGCGCGTTCGTTCTGCGCACGCTGGCGCCCGTCTACGCCGCCCGGGGCCGGTTCGACGATGCGGTGGCCGCCTTCGACGAGTACATCCGGCTGACCGGATCCGAGGAGGCGTCCCTCGGCCTCGGCCGTACGCTGCTGGGAGCAGGAAATCCGGAGCGCGCGCTCGCGGTCCTCGCCGGCGCGCCGGGCTCCTCGCCGGCGACGCAGCTCCTTCGCGCCCATGCGCTCGCCCGTCTCGGGCGGCACGCGGAAGCGCGAGCGGCCGTAGACGCGGCGTTTGCCGGCCGACCCGACGAGGTCGCACGCTTGCGTACGCGCGCGGCGCTGGTGATCGACGCCGCGCCGGTCCCGGACGGCGAGGCCGAGCTCCGCGCCCTGCTCGCCGTCGCGCCGAACGACGCCGTCCTCGGGAGCCGGCTCGGCTTCTACCTGGCGCTCTGGGGACGCCCGGATCAGCACGACGAGGCGCACGAGCTGCTCGCCGCTGCGGCCCGCTCGTCGCCCGGCGACGCGGACATCCAGTCGAACCTCGGATGGGGCGCTGCACGGCTCGGACACGACGACGAGGCGGTGCGCGCGCTCGAGGCCGCGCTGCACCTCGACGCGCAGCGCTCGCTCGAGCGCTTCCGCCTGGCGATCGTGCTCCACCGCACGGGCGACTCGGCGCGGGCCGCGGAGCTCGTGCGGACCGCCCTCGCCGAGGAGCCGCAAGCGAGCTGGGCCGGACCGGCACACGCTCTTCAACGCGAGATCGAGCGGGAGGGGACGCACCGATGAGGGCGACGGTCGCGCTCTGCCTCGCACTCGTCGTGTGCTCGTGCGGCCGGCCCGCCGGTCCGGACATCGTCCTCGTCACGCTCGACACGACGCGCGCCGACCGCCTGGGCGCCATGGGTCGCACCGAGGCGCATACCCCGGTTCTCGACGGACTGGCGGCGCGCGGCGTGCTCTACGCGCGCGCCTTCGCCAGCGCGCCGCTGACGCTTCCTTCGCACGCGACGATTCTCACCGGCCTCGATCCCGACCAGCATGGCGTCCATGACAACGGGCGGTTCGTCCTGCCGCCCTCGCTGGCGACCGTCGCCGAGCGTCTTGCCGCACGCGGGTATGACACCGCCGCGTTCGTTGCGGCCTACGTTCTCGACGCGAGCTTCGGCCTCGCGCGCGGATTCGCGCACTACGACGACGAGATGACGTCGAGGGACGACCCCCTCCGTTTCGAAGTCCCGCGGCGGAAGGGCGAGGACGTGACGGACCGTGCGCTCGCATGGATTGCCACGCCGCGGCGGGCGCCGCTCTTCCTGTGGGTGCACTACTACGACGTGCACCTGCCGCGGGAGCCTGCGCCGCCGCACGACGCCATGCCGGACGCCTACGACGGCGCACTGGCATATGTCGATCAGCAGATCGGGCGGCTGCTCGAGGGGCTCGCTCGTGCGCGACCCGGTCACGAGCGCCTCGTCGTCGTGGTCGGCGACCACGGCGAGAGCCTCGGCGAGCACGATGAGGCGAGCCACGGCATCCTCGCCTACGATGCGACACTCCACGTCCCTCTCGTGGTGGCCGGGCCCGGCTTCCCCCCGGGGCGGCGGTCGGACGCGCTCGCGCGCACGGTGGACATCGCGCCGACCATCCTCGCCGCGGCGGGCGCGTCACCGCTACCCGGCTCGAATGGGCGGTCGCTGGCCGGACGGCTCGCGGCCGAGGGTGACGAGCGACGCGACGGCCTATTTCGAGTGCTTCGGTCCCTCCTATCGCATGGGATGGGCGCGCCTGGCCGGCATCCGTGACGGGCGGTGGAAGCTCACGGTCGAGCCCGAGCCCGTCGAGCTCTACGACACCATCGCCGATCCCGCCGAGACGGCGAATCGGGCCAGTGACGAGCCGGCGATCGTCGAACGGCTGGCATCGGCATGGCGGACCAGGTCGACGGCGCCCGGGGCCGCGGGAAGTGCGCCCACGGCCGCCGCGCCCGATGCCGCCGAACGGCTCGCTGCCCTCGGCTACGTCGACGTGCCCCAGCAGTTCCCGGAAGGCGCGGTGCCCGATCCGAGATCGTTCGTCAGCACGATGGGGCTCGTCGACACGGCGCGGATGCTCGCCGTCGACGGACGGGTCGGCGCGAGCATCCGGGTGCTCGAGGCGCTCGCTTCGAGCCCCATCGCCCGTCCGCTCGCCTTGACGAGCCTGGCGCCGCTCTACCTGCTCACCGATCGCGCCGCCGACGCGGTCCGCGTGTCCCAGGCACTCGTCGCGCTCACCCCGGGTCCTACGCCGAGGATCATGCTGGCCCGCGCGCTGCTCGCCCAGGGCCACGCCGACGAGGCGCTCGACGCCCTTCGCGACGTGAGCGGCGACGGGGCTGCGCCATCGCCTCTCGTCCGCGTCGTGCGTGCGCGGATCCTCCTTCAGGCGGGCCGGCCTGCGGACGCCCTGGGGGCGCTGGGAAGCGATCTCCACGACGACGAGGCGATCGCGCTGGCGAGCCGCGCCCATGCAGCCGAGGATGGTGCCCGGAGCGAGATCGCGCACCTCGAGGAGGTCCTGCGGGCGGCTCCGTCGGGAGCGCGCCTCGTCGAGACACGCGCGGCCCTCGCGGCGCTCCTCGAGGAGGACGGCCGCGACGCGGAGGCGGTCACGACACTCGAGGCCGATCCGCATCCACCGCCCGAATACCGGGCCCGGCTGGCCGAGATCGCGGCGCGGCACGGCAATCCGGAGCGAGCGGCAGCGCTCTATGAATCGGTGGTCGCAGAGCGCCCCGCCGTGCAGGTCTATCGCCGGCAGCTGATCGAGATCTACGATACGCTGGGCCGGCTCGACGACGTGCTCGCGCAGTTCGAGCTGATGATCGCCGCCGATCCGGACAATGGCGAGCTGCGCGTCGATCGGGGTGCCATCGAGGCGAGGCTGGGCCGCGCGGCGGACGCCGAGAAGACTACCGGCTCGCCATGCAGCTCGATCCGAGCTTGCCGGAGCCGTATCTGAACCTCTCGCTTCTGGAGCTCGCCGACGGCCGGGATGCCGACGCCGAGGCGCACCTTCTCCGTGCCCTGGAAATCAAGCCCGATTACCAGAAGGCGCACTTCCATCTGGCGCGTCTCTACGCGCAGCGTGGTGATCCCCGGGCGCGCGAGCACGCGGAGCGAGCCGTCGGGGCTGCGGCGAACCCCTCCGGCCTGCAGTGATCTAGCAGGCGATCTTTTTCTTGACTCATTGGCCGCTGATGCGGTACGCCTTAGCACCCGGGCGAAAGTCCCTCGGGGGGAGGGAAGCGCATGACCATGGGAAGGCTGATCGCCAACGTCGGTGCTGTGTGTGCCCTGGTGACCTTCGGAGTGACCGGCAGCGCGAGGGCGCAGGACAGGCCCGACCTCTTGGACGTGCCGTTCACCTCCGTCCTGGCGACGCCGCCGGCGGGGTACTCGTACAATGTGCTGCTGTTCAATCTCGACGAGACCACGCCGCCGAGCGCCAGCACGCAGTCCCGGGTGGAGTCCGCGAACGCCTTCGTGGAGAAGCCCGGCGCAGACCACGTCGGCCTGCGCCTGTACGAGCCGGACTCGGTGAGCCGCAAGAGCAACCAGGCGAAGCTCAAGCAGTCCGACAACCTCTCGCTCTTCGTGCGGCTCGCGGCCTCCTCGATCACCGCCTCGGGCGTCGTCACCGGCTGCAAGGGACAGGCGCAAGTGAAGAAGAACGTCGACGCTCACCCAGACGTTCTCGTGGACCTACAGCTGCAAGAGTCTCGATGCGGCGATGCAGCAGATCGGTCTTCCGGCTCCCGCGCGAGCGAGCATCACCGCAGAGTTCGCGGACAAGAACTTCAAGATGACGGGGAAGCAGACGCAGTGAGGGCCGGCCACTCGCACGTGCGACGACACCCCGTAGCTCCGCTGGCGACGACCTTGGCATAGTCGTCGAGGCCGGTACGCCTCCTCGCACGGGGCGGGGAGATAGCCGCCGTGACCGCGCGGAGGTTGCACCAGGCTCCCGGCGCCGACTACATGAGGGGGCCATGCGGAGCCCCCGTGACTTCCTGAAGCCCCTCGCGATCGGCGCACCGGAGCCCGTGCGCGAGATTCCGATCAAGCCGTCGCGCTGCATCCACTTCTTCGACCCGAGCAACGAGAAGATGGCGGCCAAGCTGCCGGAGCTCGCGCAGAAGGCCGACATCCTGCTCGGCAACCTCGAGGACGCCATCGCCGCCGACAAGAAGATCGCGGCGCGCGACGGACTCGTGCGCATCGGCCGCGAGGTCGACCTGGGCGACACGCCGCTCTGGACGCGGGTGAACAGCCTCGACAGCCCCTGGTGTCTCGACGACATCAGCACGCTGGTGGGCGCGATCGGGAACCGTCTCGAGGTGGTGATGGTTCCGAAGGTGGAGGGCCCCTGGGACATCCACTACGTCGACCGGCTCCTGGCACAGCTCGAGGCCAAGCACGGCGTCAAGCGGCCGCTGCTCGTCCACGCCATCCTCGAGACCGCGCAGGGCGTCACGAACGTCGAGGAGATCTGCGCCGCCAGCCCGCGCATGCAGGGCGTCAGCTTCGGCCCCGCCGACCTGGCCGCATCGCGGCGCATGAAGACCACGCGTGTCGGCGGCGGGCATCCGGCGTACCTCGTGCGCGAGGATCCGGATCCCGCGCACCCGGAGGCGCCGCGACGGACCGCGCAGCAGGACCCGTGGCACTACTCGATCGCGCGCATGGTCGACGCCTGCGCCGCGACCGGCGCCCTGCCCTTCTACGGACCGTTCGGCGACATCGGCGACTCGCTCGGATGCGAGGACCAGTTCCGCGCCGCGTTCCTCCTCGGCTGCGTCGGCGCATGGTCGCTGCATCCGAACCAGATCGCGATCGCGAAGAAGGTCTTCAGCCCGCCCGTGGACGAGGTGCGGTTCGCGAAGAAGGTGCTCGAGGCCATCCCCGACGGGCGCGGCGTCCACATGATCGACGGCAAGATGCAGGACGACGCCACGTGGAAGCAGTGCAAGGTGATGGTGACGCTGGCGCAGATGCTGGCGGCGAAGGACCCGGAGCTGAAGGCCGCCTACGGCTTCTAGCCCCGCCGTCGGGCCTGCGCGGCCCGGCGACGGGGTCACGCGTGACCCTCGACCCCTCCCGTGAGCACGAGACGGCCCGGAGTCGGCGCGAGGAGACCGTCGGCGCGCAACGCGCCGACCGCACGTGTCACGTTCGCACGCGCCGCCCCGACCAGCGACGCCAGGTCGGCGTGGCTGAGCGGCAGGTCGATGCAGATACCGGCCGGGTGCGGGCTGCCGAACTCGTGCGCGAGGACGCGCAGCTCGTGCAGGACGCGGCCCCGGATGGGCTGCGCCAGGAGCGCGCACTTCTCGTAGAGGCGGCGGGACAGCATCTGCCAGGCGCACGCCGCCAGGCGGAGGCCCTCCTCGACGCGCATGTGGCACGCCACCTCGCGCCAGGACGAGTCGGCGAGGATGCCGACCAGCGCGGGCGTGTGGGCGATCGCGTGCACGCGCCACACCGCATCGGGCAGCCCCGTGACGAGGTGCAGGAAACCGCCCGGACCCACCAGCTCGACGGTGATGGGCGCGCCGCGAAGGCTCTCGCAGACGACCTTGACGACGCCACCGACGACGACGCGGATGCCGTCGGTCTGGTGGTCGGACGTCACCTCCTCCCCCGGCCGCCAGGAGACGAACTCCATCCGGCACACCAGGGCTTCCAGCGCACAGGCCGACAACCCGAGGCCCGGATTGCGGGCGAGCAGCGCTCGCAACGTCTGCCGCGCCGGACCCCAGGCGCGGGCGGTGGGCGTCCCGTTGACGACCCCCTGGGGCGTCATCGACGCACCGCCCCGCGCGCCCTCCCGATCCAGCCTCCGTCGAGCCGCGTCCGGAAGCGCCGCACGTCGAGGTCGAGCGCCTCGCAGACGTTGACGAAGGAGAACGGCCACGCGACGTCGTCCGACGCGAACCAGGCCTCGATCTCGGCGCGCCGGCGGGCGCGGGCGCCGAACCACTCGCCTCCCGGTCGTGCCAGCTCTCGCATGGCGTCCTCGAGCACCGCCGCCATCAGCCGTTGCTCCGGGCTTCGCTGCGGCGCACCGAGCATCTGCTCGGGCAGCAGCGGCGCGAGCCCCTGGACGGCGCCCATCCACGGTCCCTCTCGTGCGAGCGTCTGCTGGTGCATGATTGGCCCCCCGGTTCCCGCGCGGCCCCTCTGCCGCGCACACCTCTCAGCTGTTCTCCTGCCAGGGCCAATCCGTCACGTCAATGTTATCTTGTTGCCGAGCTTCACTTTCTACTCTGTACCGGAGCACCAACCTTCCGTCTCAATGCCATGCATCTAGCGTCCGGCCGGCGTCGGCTCGCAGCGCCTCCCTCGCCCGGGGGAGCGGCCCCTGCCGCCCGAAGGGAGTATTCCGATCCGGGATCCTTTGCGGGCACGCGGGCGCTTCGTGCCTTGACACCCCCGGCAACCGCGTGCGACCGTGGTGTCGTTCGGGACGGAAGAAGCGGCAGGGAGGGAGCGGCCAATGAGACATGGCGCCGGCATCCGATACGCCCTTCTCGGCGTGGTGTCCCAGCACCCGGATGGCGTGCATGGATACGCGCTCAAGCGTCACTGCGAGCGCGTCCTCGGGAACTTCTGGCAGCTGAACTTCGGCGAGGTCTACCGCGTCCTCGACTGGCTCGCCGCCGAGGGCCTGATCGAGCACGTGCTGGCGGAGTCGGACTCGAGCCGCAAGCTCTACCGGATCACCGAGAAGGGCCGGCACAGCCTCGACGACTTCGTCCTGATGCCGCCGACCGACGCACCCCGCCCGCTGCGCCAGGAGCTGGCGGTGAAGCTGCTGTTCGCCGGCCCCGGGAAGCTGCCCGAGCTGCTCCGGCTGATCGATCACCAGCGCGCGGCCTACATGCGGCAGCTGAGCCTGCTCGGCGTGCAGCGCCGCCGGCTCGCCCGCCAGGTGGACGCCTTCGTCACCCAGCTGCTCGTCGACGGCGCGGAGCTCAGCGTGCGCGCCGAGCTGGCGTGGCTGGACGACGTCGCGCAGAAGCTCACGGAGCGGTTCGGGCCTGGCGCATGATCGAGTTCTGCCGCGTCAGCAAGATCTTCGGCGCGGGTGCCACGGCGGTGCACGCCGTGTCCGATCTCTCGTTCACCTGTCCGCGCGGAGCCTTCTGGACCTTCATGGGACCGAGCGGCTCGGGGAAGAGCACCGTGCTGCACCTGATCGCCGGCCTGACGCCGCCCACGAGCGGCAGCGTGCTCGTCGACGGCGACGACGTCGCCGGCATGACGCCGGCGGAGTCGGCGGCGCTGCGCCGGCGGCGCATCGGCTACGTCCTGCAAGCGTTCAACCTGCTCCCGTTCCTCACCGCCCGTGAGAACGTGGGCATGCCGCTCGTCCTCGACGGCGTCCGTCAGGCCGAGGTCGATGCTCGTGTCGACGAGGCGCTCGCGCTGGTGCACATGCAGCACCGCGCCGGGCACCAGCCGACGCATCTCTCCGGCGGCGAGCAGCAGCGGCTCGCCATCGCACGCGCGCTGGTGATCCGGCCGTCCATCATCCTCGCGGACGAGCCCACGGGAAATCTCGACCGCGCCGCCGGGCGCCAGATCATGGATCTGATCCTCGACATCAACGAGCGGACGGGTGTGACGGTCCTGCTCGTGACCCACGACCCGGTCTTCGCGGCGTACGCGCAGCGCGTGCTCCGGCTCGTCGATGGCGCGCTCCATCAGGAGATGGCGCTGGACGAGGAGCCGGACGACCCGACGTCCCCGATGCTCCACTAGACCGGGCCGTGCTGCGCCTTCTCCGTCAGGTCAGCCTGCACCAGCTGCGGACGAGCGGTGCCCGGACCGCGCTGGTCGTCGGCGGGATCGCCACCGGGGTCGCCCTGATGGTCGCGATCGCGGTCATCAACCACACCGTGCTCGACAACTTCCGCCGGACGCTGGAGCTGATCGCGGGACCGGCACAGCTCGAGGTCACGCTCGGCACCGGCGAGGTCGGGTTCCCCGAGGGGACGATCGACACGGTGCGCGCCGATCCCGGCGTGGAGGTCGCGCTCGGGCTGGTGCGCGGCACGCTGGCGCTGGCGGACGATCCCGGCGAGACGCTCGAGCTGTTCGGCGTCGACCTCACGCAGGAGCACGCCCTGGAGCGCTATCACATCGGGCTGACCGGCGGCGGCGACACGCTCGAGTGGCTCGCCGATCCCCGGTCGATCGCCCTCACCAGCGCGTTCGCCCTGCGCCACGACCTCGCCGCGGGAAAGACGCTGGACCTCTCGACCCGCCAGGGGCTGGTCAAATTCACCGTGCGCGGGCTGCTCGAGCCGGAGGGACTCGCGCGCGCCTTCGGCGGCGTCCTGGCGGTGATGGACCTTCCCGCAGCGCAGCTCGTCCTCGGCCGCGAGCGGGTGGTGGACCAGATCGACGTCGTGCTGCGGCCGGGCGCGCGGGTGTCCGACGTCCAGGCGCGCCTCGCCGCGACGCTGCCGCCGACGCTCCTGGTCGCGCCGCCGCTCCAGCGCGGCGCGCTCTACGAGAGCATCCTGTCGTCGTTCCAGGCCATGCTCACCGGCCTCAGCCTGCTGTGTCTCGTCGCCGGCATCTACATCATCTACAACACCACCTCGACCGGAGCGGTGCAGCGCGCGCTGGTGCTGGCGTCGCTGCGCCTCGCGGGCGCCGATCCGGCGCAGCTTCTCCGCCTGCTGATGCTCGAGGCGTGCATCCTCGGCGCGCTCGGCACGGCGCTTGGCATCCCGCTCGGGCTGGCGCTCGGCAAGCTGCTGCTCGGCATGGTGTCCACGTCGATGGGGGTGATCTACCAGCTGCGCTTCCCGGTCGAGCACCTCGCGATCGACCCGCGATCGCTGGTCCTGGTGGGCGCCGCGGGCATCGCCGCCGCGCTCTTCGCGTCGTGGTTCGCCGCCCGCCGGGTGACGTCGCTCGAGCCGCTCGAGGTGCTGCGCGCCGACGCGCGCACGCTGGGCGGCAGCACGCGGTCGCATCGCTTCGTGGCGCTGTGGGCGACCCTGGTCGCCATGAGCGCGATCGCGCTCGCCCTCGAGGTGCGTCTCCAGTCGACCGCCTGGGGCAACGCGGGCTCGACGCTGTGGTGGGCGTCCTCGATCGTCATCGCCGTGCCCCTCGTGCACGCCACGTCTTCCGGATTGGGACGCGTGCTCGGGCGGTTGTTCGGACCCGAGGGGCAGGTCGCCGCCGCGAGCATGCAGCGCGCGCCCACGCGGACCGGCGTGACGGTGGCGGCCATCGCGCTGGTGCTGACCCTCGCCATCACCGTCGCATCCCTGTCGCTGAGCCACCGCAACTCCGTGCGCAACTACTTCGTCAACGGTTTCCTCGCGAGCGACCTGGCGGTGACGGGCGTCGCCACCGAGGGCGGGTGGCTGGAGAGCCCCATTCCGGCGGGGATCGCCACCGACCTGCGCATGATCCCGGGCATCCGCCGCACGGAGATGTGGCGCGTGCTGCCCGGGGTGATCTATCGCGGCGACCGCATCGCGGTCGTCGCCCTGACCGACGGGCTCTTCGACCCCGAGCGCTATCCCCCGTCCTGGTACCGGGCGGGTGATCCGGAGGCGGCGGCGCGCGCGATCCGCGACGGCCAGGGCGTCGACGTCTCGGAGAGCTTCGCCGATCGCTTCGGGAAGGGCGTCGGCAGCACGATCGATCTCGACACGCCGACGGGCGTCCTGACCGTCCCCGTCGTCGGCGTCGTCCCCGACTACGTCTCGAACCGTGGGACGATCCTGCTCGGCCGCCGGCTGTTCATCGACCGCTGGCAGGAAACCGCCGTCAACCGGATCCACGTCTTCCTCGAGCCGGGCGCGTCGGCCGAGACGGTGCGGGCGGCGATCCTCCAGCAGTTCGGCCGTCGCTACCAGCTGAAGGTCCAGAGCATGGACGAGGGCGTCGCATACCTGGCGGGAAAGATCGACGAGGCCTACGCCTTCACCGCCGCCATCCAGCTCCTCATGGTCGTCGTCACGCTCGCCGGCGTCTTCGACCTCCTGCTCGCCGATCTGTGGGAGCGGCGGCGCGAGCTGGCGCTCTGGCGGGTGATCGGCGCCGACGACCGCGTCGTGCGGCGCTCGGTGGTGATCGAGTCCGCCACCATCGGCGTGCTCGGGGCCGTCCTCGGGCTCGCCGTCGGGGTCGTGACGACCTGGATCTGGGTTCGCATCAACTACCGTCACCTCCTCGGCTACTACCTGGACCTCCACTTCGCGTTCGGCACCACCCTGTGGTTCGTGGCGCTCGTCCTGGCGGCGACGACGGCGGCGGGGTGGGGCGCGGCCCGGCACGCCACCCGGCAGCCCATCCTCGACGGCATCCAGGTCGAGTGACCGTGCGCATCGCGGCCATCGCCCACGCCGTGCCGGGCCGGCAGACGACGAACGCCGAGGTGGTGGCGCTCGTGCGCGAGCAGAGCCGTCCACGGATCGGCAGCGAGCAGGCCGACAGCGTCGGCGAGCTGGTCGCGCGCTTCCTCGACGCGGCGGGCACGGACGTCCGCTACCGCCTGGCCGACGGCGAGAAGGCCATCGACGTGGTGCTGCGCGCGAGCCGCGACGCGCTGGCCGAGGCCGGCGTGGCGCCTGGCGACGTCGATCTCGTGCTCTACGCCGGCGTGGCGCGTGGATGGATGGAGCCGGCCACGGCGACGGTGATCCAGGCGGAGCTCGGCCTCGAGCGCGCCACCAGCTTCGACGTCCTCGACGCCTGCGCCGGCTGGCTGCGCGCGCTGCACGTCGCGCAGAGCCACCTCCGGTCGGGCGACTACCGGGTGGTGCTCGTGGTCAACTGCGAGTGCGGTCTCTACCGTGACTACGTCGACTTCGCCTTCGACGACGTCGCCGCCGTCGAGCATCGCCTGGCGAGCTTCACGGTCGGCGAGGCCGCCACCGCCACGGTGCTCACGGCGGACGCCGCCGACGATGCGCTCTTCCTCTTCCGCACCTTCCCGCAGCACTACCGCCTCTGCATGCTGCCGCTGCCGGCGCAGCCGCACTTCGAGACGGCGCCGCCGGACGCGCGCTACGTTCCGGGACGGCTCTTCTCGCTGTCCCGGCCGCTCCTCGCGGCCGGAACGCGCCGTCTGGTCGAGCTGTGGGAGGAGGCGTCGCAGCTCCGGGCGCGCCCGCACGACATCGTGTTCGGGCACAATCCGAGCGAGCCGGCATGCGCCCTGGTGGCGCGCCGTCTCGGCGTGGAGGACCGCTACTTCGCCACCCATCGCGCATACGGCAACACCGTCTCCGCGGCGCTGCCGCTCGGCATGAGCGTGGCGCGGTCCGCGGGACGCCTGCGACGGGGAGATCGCGTGCTCCTGGCGGTCGGCTCGGCCGGCATCACCGTCGGGTTCGCCAGCCTCACCTTCTGAGCGACGCGCCCGCATCGCCTTGCGGCCCGCGGGACCCGCCTGGTAGAGACGGCGCTCCGATGCTCACCCGCGTCCATCACGTCGGGCTCGTGGTGCGCCGCCTGGAGGACGGGCTCGCCTTCTGGCAGGACGCGCTCGGGCTGCAGGTGTCGAAGCAGGCCACGGTCGCGGACCAGGGCGTGAAGGCGGCCCTGCTGCCGATCGGGCGCAGCGAGATCGAGCTCCTCGAACCGATCGACCCCGCGGGCGGCGTGGCAAAGTTCCTCGAGAAGCGCGGCGAGGGACTGCACCACGTCTGCTTCGAGACCCCGGACGTCGCTGGCGAGCTCGAGCGCGCGCGCGGCGCGGGATTCCCCCTGATCGACGAGACGCCACGCGCGGGGCTCGCCGGAACCATCTGCTTCCTGCATCCCAAGGGCACGCGCGGCGTGCTCGTGGAGTTCGCCACGCCGCCACCCGGCGACGCGCATCACGCGAGCGCCGCTCGCGGCGCACTCGCCGGCCTCGCGCTCGGCGAGGTCACGGCGCGCAGCCGCGACACGGGCGCGGCCGCCACCCTCTTCGTCGACAAGCTCGGGCTCGAGCGCGCCGGCGCCGACGCCGTGACGGTCGGCGGCGTCCGGCTCCGCTTCCTCGCCGACGACACCGGCAGCGAGGGACTCGCGGGCCTCGTGCTCGACGTCGCCGATGCGGTCGCGGCGCGGGCAGCGCTCGAGGCCTACGGACCCGCCGCCGAGCCGGACGGATTCCATCTCGATCCGGCGCGCTGTCGCGGGGTCTCGCTCCGCCTGCGGCGCGGCGCCTGATCCGGCCAGCCATGGACCTGATCCACTCCGCCCTCGACGTCTTCCTGCACCTCGACCGGCACCTCAACGTCTGGGCGGGGACCCTCGGTCCGTGGCTCTACGTCGTGCTCTTCCTCGTGCTGTTCTGCGAGACCGGCCTCGTGGTCACCCCGTTCCTGCCGGGCGACTCGCTGCTCTTCGCCGTCGGCGCGCTCGTCTCCATCGAGGACTCGCCGATCAAGCTGCCGGTCGTGCTCCTGGTCCTCTGGGCGGCGGCGGTGATCGGAGACGCCGTCAACTACGCGGTGGGACACTTCCTCGGACCGAAGGTGTTCTCCAGTCCGCGATCCTGGCTGCTCAACCCGCATCACGTGCGCCGCACGCAGGAGTTCTACGAGAAGCACGGCGGCATGACGATCTTCCTCGCCCGCTTCGTGCCCATCGTCCGCACCTTCGCCCCGTTCATCGCGGGGATCGGGGAGATGTCCTACGCGCGTTTCGCGATGTGGAACGTCACCGGGGGCTTCGTCTGGGTCTTCGCGCTCGTCCTCGCCGGATACTGGTTCGGGCGCATCCCGATCGTGCGGGACAACTTCGAGACGGTCATCCTCGGCATCGTCGCCATCTCGATCCTCCCCCTGATCTTCGAGTGGCTGCGCGCGCGGCGCGCCCAGGCTCGCCTGGACGCCGCTTCTTGACGCGCCCGGCGGTCCGCCGGATACATCCCGCATGTCGGATCGCGTACAGGTGACGATGGCGGACGGCGTGGCCGACGTCAGGCTGAGCCGTCCCGAGAAGCTGAACGCCCTCGACCCGGCGATGTTCGCGGGTCTGGTCGAGACCGGTCGCAGCCTCGCGGCCGATCCGTCGCTGCGCGCCGTGGTCCTCTCCGGCGAGGGTCGCGGATTCTGCGCCGGGCTCGACTTCGCCAGCTTCATGGCGCTGGGCTCCGATGGCGGCGGCCCGCGGCTGCTCGCACGCGAGGACGGGAGCGCCGTGAACTACGCCCAGCGGGCGGCCTGGGTGTGGAGCGAGGTGCCGGTGCCCGTGATCGCGGCGGTGCACGGGGTCGCGTACGGCGGCGGCCTGCAGATCGCGCTCGCGGCCGACGTGCGCCTGCTCGCGCCCGACGCGCAGCTCTCGGTGATGGAGATCCGCTGGGGCCTCATCCCCGACATGACGGGGACGCAGACGCTCCGCCACCTGGTGCGGCTCGACGTCGCCAAGGAGCTCACCTTCACCGGCCGCGTCGTCTCGGGCCGCGAGGCCGTCGCGCTCGGCCTCGGCACGCGCGTCGAGGACGATCCGCACGCCGCGGCCCTCGCGATGGCGCGCGACATCGCGAGCCGGTCGCCGAGCGCCATCCGTGCGGCGAAGCGCTTGCTGAACGCCGCGGTCGTGGGCAGCCGCGACGACGGGTTCCGGCTGGAAGAGCGCATCCAGCGTGAGCTGATCGGCTCGCCGAACCAGCTCGAAGCGGTGCAGGCGAATCTCGAGAAGCGCGCTCCGCGGTTCGCAGACCCCGAGTAGCCGGGACCAGAAACGACCAGGGGCGGGGTCATCGTCGGCAGACGACGTCCCCGCCCCTGGCCCACCCGTCGCCACGTGCACGTGCGCCCGTGGCGGAGGCGCGTGCCGATCAGGTCTTCGCCATCTTCTGGCCCATGGCGACGCGGGGCTCGGAACCGAATGCCGCCGCCGTGAACTCCGGCGTGCCCTGCGGCGCCGCGGAGGCGTGCAGCGCGTACTCGGGGTACGCCGGGATGCCGTGCTCGTGCAGGTCGAGTCCCTGGAGCTCGCCCGCGGTCGAGACCCGCAGCAGGCCGAGCGCGTGGAGTGCGTAGAACATCGCCAGCGAGGTCACGAACGTCGCCGTGACGATGGCGAAGCTCCCGATGGCCTGTGCGGTGAGGACGGTGAAGCCGCCACCGTAGAAGAGACCGGTCAGCGGGGCCGAGTTGTCGGCCGCCATCGGCCCGGTCGAGCCGAACTGCCCGGACGCGAAGAGTCCGAGGGACAATGTCCCCCAGATGCCGCAGATGCCGTGCACGGGCACGGCGCCGATCGGATCATCGATGCGCAGCGCCTCGAGCGACATCGACGGCCACCACGACGATCACCCCGGCGATGCCGCCCAGCATGACCGCACCCGTCGGCAGCAGCCGGTTCGTCCTGCCGAACGACCCGCCAGAACGCGACGGGCCGGCGGGTTTCCCCGCCGGCCCGTCGTTCACTGCCACGCGCCCGGTTGCTCTACCCTGCCAGTCGCTGGCCCGACGGATGAATCTGGAAGTCCGGGTAGCCGAGCGTGCCCATCTCCGGGCCGTCCAGCCCCTCCAGCTCCGTCTCCGCGCTGACCCGGATCGGCGTGATCAGATCGCTCAGCTTGAACCACACGTACGCCATCAGGAAGCCGAACACCGCCACCACCACGCAGTCGATCGCCTGCATGATGAACTGCGAGAAGTCACCGTAGAGCAGGCCGCGTACGCCGTCCGACCCGTACGCCTGCACCATCGCGTCCCGCACCACGCCGTTCCAGCCAGCGCCGTACTGGCCGGTCGCGAAGATGCCGACGGACAGCACACCCCAGAGGCCATTCACCCCGTGCACCGAGATGGCTCCGACCGGGTCGTCGATGCCACGTGCCTCGAAGAAGAAGACGCTCACCACCACCAGCCATCCCGCAATGGCGCCGATCACGGCCGCCGCCCATGGGTCGACGAACGCGCACGGCGCGGTGATGGCGACCAGGCCGGCGAGCATGCCGTTGCACATCATCGTGGGATCGGGCCTGAGCCCCTTCATCATGAGCACCACCATCGCGGCGAGGCAGCCGGTGATGCTGGCCAGCATCGTGTTCACGACGATGTAGCTGATGCGGAGGTCGGTTCCCGCCAGGGTCGAGCCCGGGTTGAAGCCGAACCATCCGAAGGCGAGGATGAACGTCCCGAGCACCACCATGGGGACGTTGTGTCCCGGCATCGCCTGCGGCTTGCCCTTCGAGTCGTACTTGCCGATGCGCGCACCGATGACCATGGCTCCCGCGAGCCCGATGATTCCGCCCATCGCATGCACGACGCCCGAGCCGGCGAAGTCCACCGCACCGTGTCCCAGACCCCAGTTGACGCCGCCCTGCGCGAGCCATCCACCGCCCCACACCCAGTTCGCGTAGATGCAGTACGGCAGCGCGATCCACAGGCCATAGAGGCAGAAGTTCTTCCATGCCCAGCGCTCGGCCATCGCGCCCGTCGGAATGGTCGCCGTGGTGTCCATGAAGACCATCATGAAGAAGAACAGCACCATCACGCTGACGTCGCCGACGGAGGTGCCGAGGAAGAAGCCCTTCGTCCCGATGATGCCATAGGTGAACGCGCCCGTGGCGTTCCCGGCCGCGTCGGTGACCGCGCCCAGGCCGAGGCCGCTGTTCAGCACCGCCAGTCCGGGACCCAGCGACGGGTACCATCCCGGGCGGGACCGGACCGTTCCACCAGTTGCCCCAGCCGATGGCGAAGCCGTAGACCCAGAACCCGAGGCAGCCCAGGGGATAGATCATCAGGTTCATCGCCGAGGTGTGCGAGGCGTTCTTCGCGCGACACAAGCCGGTCTCGACGAACATGAAGCCGGCCTGCATGAACATGACGAGGAAGCCGGCGACCAGGGCCCACACGTAGTTGATCGCGTAGAGGTTGTGCACCACGCGGTCGTAGACGTCGGCGGTCGACAGCGAGCCCGGCACGTCGCCCTTGCCGTCTCCTGCGGGTGTCGCCCACACGCCCGCTGCCCCGCCGGTCGGGATCGGGCCACGTCGGTTTGCCGGCGTCCGCGCTCGTGGCCGTGAAGTACGCGGGCAGCTGGCGGCGCGTCGTCCGCCCGCGCCACTCCCACGATCGAGGGCGCCGCAACCGATGAGTCAGGAACAGCGCCAGCACACCTACAAGTCGCTTCCGTGCATTCACCATCGCGTTTTTCACTCCCCGGTCTCCTTGCAGTCTGATGATGTTGCCGGCGCCATGGCCCTCTTCGCCTCTCTCGCCACCCAGCAGCGCAGTTCCGGCGGCTCGCAGGCACGGAGCAATCGAGGTGCCATCGACCGGCGGGTGGATGGAGACTCCACCCAAAGATGCAGAAACCGAGGGGAATGCCTGGAAATCAGCGCGTGTCTAGAGACGACGCCCGGACGGACGGAGCCTCCCGGTGCTCAACGGATGAGCGTTCGCCCACTCGTTGTGCAGACAGGGTATTGGGCGGGATCAGGAGATTTCCGTGCTCAGGAAGTCTGACGCGACCTGCGCCACCACACCCAGGCGCCGGCACCGACCGCACCGACGACGACCGGAACGACAGGGGCGCCGACGTACACGATCAGCACCAGCGCCGTGAGCAGCGCCGCCCCGACCACGGTGCGCGTGACGGGATCCTTCACGACTTCTGCCGCGACCAGCCCCACCCGGACTTGCTGAAGTCCGGACGTTGCGCGCGCTTGCGGTCCCGCGCGCGGTCCTCGCGCAGGAGCTGCTGGACGTAGGCACGCTCCTCGCGGGTCGCGGCGTACTCGAGCGCCTGCGCGAGCTGATCTCGACCCTTCTGCACGATGCCGAGCCGGAGATAGAGCTCGCCCAGCGCGCATCGCGCCGTGAACCCCTCGGGTTCCAGCCCGATGGCTCGCTCGAGCTGCTCGACCGAGCGGTCGACCTGGTGGACCCTGGCATATGCGACGCCGAGCAACGTGCGGACCTGTGCCGTCTCCTCGCGGGTGTCGAGGACACGCTCGAGCACGTCGATCGCGTCCTGGGTGCGACCGCGCTCGAGCTCGCGCTGTGCGAGCTCGAGCGCTTGTCGGCTATCACGGATGAACTCGGCGGGCGGCCGCGTCATGACGCGGCCCGCGTCACTTGCGGTCGAACAGGCTCTTGCCAGGCTTCACCATCTGGACGAGGGCAAACACGGCCAGGACCACCAGTCCGAAGACGATCTGCGCTCCCATTGCTTCACCCTCCGGTCTCGATCGAACGCCCGAGCCCCGCCGAGACGAGCTGGAACTCAGGATAGCCAAGCGCCCCCATCTCCGGCAAGTCGAGTCCCTCGAGCTCCGCCTCGGCGCTCACACGCTGACCCACGAAGACATCGATCCCCCAGTTGAAGAGGTACGCGATGGTGAAGATGACTCCGACCAGCGTCGCGCAGCCGATGAGCTGGGCCACGAACTGCCCGGGGTCGCCGTAGAACAGGCCGGTCACGGAGCCGTCGACGCCGTTCCAGCTCCCGCCGTAGTTGCTGGTGCCGTCGGCGAAGAGTCCCAGCGAGAGAACGCCCCAGAGACCGCACGTCCCGTGCACCGAGATCGCTCCGACCGGATCGTCCACCTTCAGGACCCGCTCGATGAACTCCACGCTGATGCAGACGATGAAGCCCGCCACGAAGCCCAGGATGGCTGCGCCCACCGTGTTGACGAAGCCGCTGGGCGCCGTGATGGCGACCAGTCCCGCCAGGAGACCGTTGCCGGCCATCGATGCGTCCGGCTTTCCGAAGCGCATCCACATATAGAGCAGCGCGCCGAACGAGCCGGTCGCGCCGGCGATCATCGTGTTCACGGCGATCGAGCCGATGCGAAGGTTGCCCGCGCCCGAAGCGCCGAGCGTGCTCCCCGGATTGAACCCGAACCACCCGAAGGCGAGAATGAAGCATCCGAGCAGCACCATCGTGATGTCGTGACCCGGTATCGGGTTCGCCGAGCCGTCGCGATTGTACTTGCCGATGCGAGGGCCGACGATCATGCCGCCCGCGAGCGCGCTGAGCCCGCCCACGGCGTGCACCACGCCCGATCCGGCGAAGTCACAGTAGCCGTGCCCGAGCTTGAAGTTGGCTCCGAGCTGCGACAGCCACCCGCCTCCCCATGCCCAGTTGCCGAACAGCGGATACCAGATTGCCGCCAGGCACATCGACGACATCGCGAACGCCGCGAACTTCCAGCGCTCCGCACATGCGCCCGGTGACGATCGTCGCCGCGGTGTCCATGAACACCATCTGGAAGAGGAACATCACCATGATGCCGACGTCGTACGACTGGCCGGAGAGGAAGAAGCCCCTGCGTGCCGAAGAGACCCCAGTCGACGCCGAAGAGCGAGAGCTTGAACTCGCCGTTCAGGGGCTGGAGACCTCCCAGGTTCGTGATCCCCGCGGAGCCACCCTGCTGGATGGCGAAGCCCATCACCCAGTAGGCGAACATCCCGAAGCCGTACACCATGAAGTTCATCATCATGGTGTGGTTGGCGTTCTTCGCGCGGCACAGTCCGGTCTCCACCAGTGCGAACCCCGCCTGCATGAACATCACCAGGTAGCCGGTGATGAGGGTCCAGACGAAGTTGATCGCGATGCGGTTCTGACCGACCTGGCTGACGACGTCGGCGATGGTGAGGCCGGCCTTGGGGTCGGCCATGACGATGTCGCCAGCGTTGCCGGTGAGCGTTCCGCCGGGATCGCCCTTGGCAAGGTCGTCCTGGCTCGGGACCGCAACACCCTTCAGGTCGGCGGTCGTGATCGGTTTCGCCTCGGGCGCGTCGTCGGCCCGCAGCGGTGTCGACAGGCAGAGACCAACCGTCAGCGCGCCGAGCGGCGATCACCATGCGAGTTCGGAATTTCATGGCCTGCGCTCCTTCCAGAAGGCGCTCTGCAGATGCCCTGCGTTGACCGTCAGGACACCCGCGATGGCCGTTCCGAGGCCGACGAGGGCGAGGCCCAGTCGGGCCGCGAGCGAGTCCGTCACCAGGAGGCCTCCGACGGCGATCGCCCACCCACCGACCGCCACTGCCAAGCCGAGCGCTCTCATTCCGCACCTCCTTTCAGACGCGGCCGCGCGTCGCGGACGCGCCGACGGTCGGGGCGATGTGTCCGCCGAGCGTGGCAGCCCCGGGGCGCACCGGCTCCTTGATGGAGTAGAATCCCGCCAGGGCCGCGACCATCAGCGCCAGTCCGATCAGCGCGACCGGCCAGCCGAGCGCCACCAGCCCGCCCGGCGTCAGCGTGAAACCCACGATGAAGACAAAGAGATACCAACCTTGCTTGGACGTCGCTCCCATTGTTCTCTCCCGTTACTCTGCTCGAGGGATCCGGTCGTGTGCATGGTCGCGTCACGCCGGCCCGGGGGGTTCGACTTCGGGGCACGCCGAGGGCGCTCGGGGGATCGTGTGTGCGGGCCGGGCGCCGCGGGAAACCGCGCATGGGGATGTGCCCGAAGCCACTCGTGCCGTTCGCCGTGCGTCGCAGCATCTTGGCGACCTGAGGGCTGGCCTCTTCTCCTCCGCCTCTGGATTGACCGGCGTGGTGATCGGACCGACTACCGCCTGACCTCTCGCGCCCCGATCGACTCGACGGGACGCATTGCATTTAGCAAGAGCGCGACCAGCGCCGGCGCAGGATGTTTCTCGCGCCAACTGAACCGCTGCTCGTGCCGACACCTCGGTCGTTGCCCACGAGGCGGGCGATAGGGTGCCCGCGTGCTCAACACGAGGGCGCTGCTCTGGTGAGCGGTGTCGTGACTGGGGCTAGCTGATCAGGCGAGACCCCAGCGTTTGCGCTTCCTCCACAGGGTCGCCAGATCGATCCCGAGCAGCGCGGCCGCCTCCTCGAAGGTGGAGGACTGGCCGAGCACCCGCGTCACGTAGGCGCGCTCGACCTCCTCGAGCGATCCCTGGTACCCCTCGATCTCCCGGCCGCTCCGTGCCGAGCTCTGCGGACGACGGCGCCGCAGCGCTGGCCGCCCCGACGGTCGTCTGAAGATCTTCATCTCCCGGTTCCCCCCTCGAGAATGCGGCGGTTCGCTTCATTCCCGGGGCAACGGAAGCAACCGCAGTGCCCGGCCTACCCACGTTGGAGCCTGATTCCTCCGAAGGGTGGAGGCAGTGACCCGCAACACCTTGAAAAATGGGAGCGGCGCGCCGCGCGTCCTTGCCACGTCTCTCCTGGATTCGTGCTCACGGAACAGGCGTCGCCCGCACCGTGGATAGGCACTCGAGCGTGCACGCAACTCGGCCGGCGGCGTTCCCTCGCGGTGACGAATCCCTGATAGAGCACGACCGTGATGAAGTCTGCGACCTTCGACATGGAGCGCAGCATCGCACGCTGCCGCGTCTTTCTGTCCGCTGACCGCGATCCTGGCCATGGTACGTCGATCCGACGGAGCCCGCGCTGACGCGCTGGCTGCCGCTCACCGGGGGGGCGTTCGTCATCGATCCGCTACTGGGTGACGCGTGCTGCTGGCATATCTCGCCTACAGCCTGGCGCTCGCCTGGACGCAGCAGCGCTCGCTCGTCCCGCCGGCGCGCCTCGCCGACGATTGCCACCTGCGTGGACGTGCTGTTCGGGGCCGCGATCGCGCTGGTCACCGAGGGCGCGACGAGCCTCTTCTACGTGTTCTTCGCCTTCGCCGTGCTCACCGCCGGGCTGCGCTCGGGCCTGCGCGCCGCGCTGACGGTGACGGCCGCGAGCATCGGGCTCTACATGTTCCTCACCGTGCTGTCGGCGCCGCGACGAACCATCACTTCTACGTCATGCGTGCCGCGTATCTCGCGATCACGGGCTACCTCGTCGGATATCTCGGGCAGGAGCGGCTCAACCAGGAGGCGAGGCTTCGCGCCCTGGAGCGCAACGTCCAGCGCGAGCGGATCGCACGCTCGCTGCACGACGGCTACGCGCAGGCGCTGGCCGGAGTCAACCTGCGGACTCGAGAGCTGCCAGGAGCTCTTCCGGCGCGGCCAGCAGGTCGACGCGATGGCCGAGCTCGGACGAGCTCCAGTCCGACGTGAAGCGCGAGTACGACGAGCTGCGCGCGTACATCCGCTCGCTGGTCGAGCGGGAGGCACACGCCCGGCACCGGTCGAATCGCACGACGCGACCCGGTTCTCGGTCCATGCCGATTTCGTCGGCTCGGCGCCGTTCGTCGAGCACGTCCTGCACATCATGCTGGAGGGAACCCGCAACGTGCGCCGGCACGCCCGCGCCCGCTCTGCCGCCATCACCGCGCGGACCGTCGCGGGAGACGTGGTGCTCGCGATCGACGACGACGGCGTCGGCTTCCCCGACGGGACCGAGCCCCCGTGGTCGATCGCGTCGCGCGTCGGCGGAGTTCGGCGGCGAGCTGGTCCTCGGAAAGGACGGGCAGCCGGGCGGCCACCTGCTGATCCAGCTGCCGGCGGCGTGACATGGCGAACCCGATCCGGGTCGATCATCGCGGACGACCACGCGCTGTTCCGCCAGGGCCTCAAGTCGATGCTGCGGCTGCAGCCCGACGTCACGGTCGTCGCCGAGCTGGAGCGCGCGAGCGAGCTCGCTGCCGACGCTCGAGCGCCATCGCTGCGACGTGCTGCTGCTCGACCTCCAGATGGAGCGCAACGCGCTCGCCGACATCGAGGCGCTGGCCGAGCGCGTCGCCATCGTCGTCGTCACCGCCAGCGAGCGTCCCGAGGATGCGCTGGCCGCGATCCGCGCGGGCGCGCGCGGCGTCGTCTTCAAGCGGTTCGCGATCGAGACGCTGATGACCGCCGTGCGTGCGGTCGCCGCGGGTGAAGTGTGGATGCCGCCCGCCTTGCAGGCCGCCGTCGCGGCCGGCCTCCGCGGGCCGGCGGCGGGAACGCTCACCCGCCGGGAGCGCGAGATCGTGCGCCACGTCGCTCTCGGCCTGCGCAACGCCGAGGTGGGCCGTCGAGCTTCGCATCAGCGAGGTCACGGTGAAGACGCACATCAACAACATCTTCCAGAAGCTCGGCATCCGCGATCGCGTGGAGCTGGCACTCTACGCGATGCGGACCGGGCATCATCGGCGTGCACGAGCGCCGGCTCTAGCCGGCGCGATCGTCAGCCGCGCGTGATCGGAACGTGCCGCGGCTGGGCTCGCACGCGTTCGAGCCAGTCGCGAATGGCCCCGTGCGGCGCGAGGTCGAAGCCACCCTCGTCGGCCACGTGCGTGTAGGCGTAGAGCGCGATGTCCGCGACGGTGTAGCTCTCGCCGACGAAGAAGCGCCGGGTGCGCAGGTGCCCGTCCATCACCCGGAGCGCCGCCTCGCCCAGCTCGCGCTTCGCGGGGAGCAGCGCGCGCCGCTCGTCGGTCAGCTCGCTGTGGTACCAGAAGCGCACGGTCGCGATGTTCGGCTCGTGGCTGTACTGCTCGAAGCACATCCACTGGAGCACGCGCGCGCGCTCGAGGCGGTCGGCGGGCAGGAACGGCGTCCCGTCCGCCAGGTAGCAGAGGATGGCGTTCGACTCGGCGAGGTGCGAGCCGTCCTCGAGCTCGAGCGTCGGGATGCGGCCGTTCGGGTTCTTCGCCAGGAACTCCGGCGTCCGCGTCTCGCCGCGCAGGATGTCCAACTCGACGCGCTCGAACGGGATGCCGAGCTGGTGCAGCAGCAGGCGGACCTTGTAGCCGTTGCCGGACGGCAGGTAGTCGTAGAGTCGCAGCACGGTCCGGCTCACGCGTCGGCGTCACGCGGCCGGATGCGGGCGCGGATCGCGTCCAGCGCGACGTCCTCGAGCTCCTCGTAGAGCGCACGATCCGCACGCCCGGATGGCCGCGCGGAGAGGACCCGATCGAGCTCCTCGAGGCCGAACTGGCCGTAGCGCTCGGCGATCGCCCGCCCGAGGAAATGCCGCTCGCGCCGGCGGAGCGTGGTCGCGTCGGGCAGCCGGACCGTCTGGCGAAGAAACGCCGCCACCTCGGCGATGCCGCTGCCGCGGAGCGCGCTGGTCTGGAACACGGGATGGGACTGGCGTCCGAGTCGTCCGGTCTCCAGCGCCGAGCGCAGCTCGTGCAGGCTGCGCCGCGCCAGCGCGGCCTGGTCGCACTTGTTGACGACGAAGAGGTCCGGGACGTCCATCACGCCGGCCTTCAGGAACTGGATGTGGTCCCCGGCGAGCGGCTGCAGCACGAGCGCGGTGGCGTCGGCGAGCGCCGTCACCTCGATCTCGCTCTGCCCGATGCCGACGGTCTCGACGAACACGAAGTCGAACAGGTGCCGCAGCAGCCGCGTCACGGCGAACGTTCGCCGCCCGACACCGCCCAGATCGCCCTGCGTCGCCTGCGAGCGGAAGAAGATGCGGGGCTCCCCCGCGGGGAAGTGCGTCCGCACGCGGTCGCCGAGCAGCGCGCCGCCCGACTCGGCGCTCGACGGGTCGATCGCCAGCACCGCGACGCATGCCGCGGGATCGTCGCGCAGCAGCTCGAGCGCCAGGCGCCCGATCAGCGTCGACTTGCCCGACCCCGGCGTTCCCGTCACGCCCACGATGCGCGCACGCACGGGGAAGGCGTCCGCGTGCGCCGCCAGGTGACCGAACAGCGCGGCGCGCCGTGCGCGGCTCGCGTCCCGCTCCTGCTCGACCAGCGTGATCAGGCGCGCGAGCGGATGCTTCTCGAGCCGGGCCGCGCGCTCGAGCAGCGTCCGGGTCGCGGCGTCGAGCGCGGGCGCCGCCACGCTGCGCGCCGGCAGCTCACGCGCTGGCGACGCGGGCCTCGGTCTCATGTCGCGGCGCGCCGATGACGTCGAGGATGCGATCGATCACCCCCATCAGGTCGAAGTCGCGCGGGGTGAACACCGCCTTCACGCCGAGGCGGCGCAACGGCTCGACGTCCGCATCGGGCACGATCCCGCCGAGCACCACGGGGATGGCGTCGCGCGCCCCCTGGCGCTGGAGCTCGTCGAGCACCATGCGGGCGATCTCGAGGTGCGACCCGGACAGCACCGACAGCCCGAGGACGGAGGCGTCCTCCTCGACGGCCGACTGCACGATCTCCTCGGCGCTCATGCGGATGCCCCCGTAGACGACGTCGAAGCCCGCGTGCTTGGCCGCGACGGCGATCATCTCGGAGCCGTTCGAATGCCCGTCGAGACCCGGCTTGCCGACGACGATGCGGGGACGCGTCCCGTGCGCCTCGGTCCAGGCCGCGACCCGGGCTCGCACCGCCGTGACGCGGTCGTTCTCGAGGCGGAGCTGCTGGCCCTCGACTCCCGTGGTGGGCCGGTACTCGCCGAAGATCTCGCGCAGCACGCCCGCCCACTCGCCCGTCGTGACGCGCGCCCTGGCGCATGCGATCGACGCCGGCATCAGGTTCTTGCCCGCGACCGCATCGTCGCGCAGCTGGCGGAGCGCCTCGCTTGCCGCCGCGGCGCCGCGCCGGCTCGTGGTGGCGCGCAGCATCTCCAGCGTCTGCGCCGCCGACTCCGGATCGACGCGGAAGAGGCCGCCGTCGTCACCGCCGAGGAGCGGCGAGGGCAAGCCGTCGGTCCAGCGATTGCGCCCGACGACCACGATGTCGCCGGAGTTGATGCGCGCCAGGCGGTCGGCCTGGCTCCGCACGAGCTCCGCCTTCAGATAGCCCGACTCGATGGCCTCGATCGCGCCGCCCACCTCGTCGATCTTCGCGATCTCGGCCGTGGCGGCCTCCCTGAGCGCCGCGACCTTCGCCGCGACCACGGGCGAGCCGTCGAACAGGTCGGGATACTCGAGGAGATCGGTCTCGTAGGCCAGGATCTGCTGCAGCCGGAGCGACCATTGCTGGTCCCACGGCCGCGGCAGGCTGAGCGCCTCGTTCCAGGTCGGCAGCTGGAGCGCCCGGCAGCGCGCATTGCGGCTCAGCGTGACGCCGAGCGCCTCGATCAGGATGCGCCACGCGTTGTTCTCGGGCTGCTCCTCCGTGAGCCCGAGCGAGTTCACCTGCACGCCGTAGCGGAACAGGCGATGCTTGGGGTTCTGCACCCCGTAGCGCTCGCGCGTGATCTCGTCCCACATCTCGCCGAACGCGCGCAGCTTGCACAGCTCCTCGACGAAGCGGATGCCGGCGTTGACGAAGAACGACACGCGGCCGACGCAGCGCTCGAACTCGTCGTGGCTCACGTTGCCGCGCGAACGGATCGCATCCAGCACGGCGATGGCGTTCGCGAGCGCGAAGGCGAGCTCCTGCGTCGGCGTCGCTCCCGCTTCCTGGAGGTGGTACGAGCAGATGTTCGACGCGTTCCAGCGCGGGATGTGGTGCAGGGCGTACTCGTACATGTCGACGATGAGACGCATCGACTCCCGCGGAGGGAAGATGTACGTCCCGCGCGCCAGGTACTCCTTGATGATGTCGTTCTGGGTGGTGCCGTTGAGGCGCTTCGGATCGACGCCACGCTGCTCCGCGAGCGCCACGTAGAGCGCGAGCAGCCACATCGCGGTCGCGTTGATGGTCATCGAGGTGTTGATCTCCTCGATGGGGATGCCCTCGAACAGGATCTCGAAGTCGTCCAGCGTGTTGACCGGCACCCCGACCTTGCCGATCTCCGGCCGCGCGAGGGGATGGTCCGAGCTGTAGCCGCACTGCGTGGGCAGGTCGAAGGCGATCGACAGGCCGGTCTGCCCGCGCGACAGGTTGGCGCGATAGAGCTCGTTCGAGGCGTGGACGTTCGTGTGCCCGGCGTAGGTGCGGAAGATCCACGGGGCATCACGCGTGGGCTTGCCCTCGGCGTCGTACAGGACGTGCGCGTCACGTGTCATCGGCTCTGACCCTCGTCGGCCTCCGGCGGCCCTGGCAGTCTACGCCGCGGGGCCACGGCTTCGCCACCCTGGCGGATCGCTCAGCCCGTCCGCGCGTGACGCGACCGCCTCGCGGCCGGCACGCCGTCGGCGTCGCGGGCCCCGAGCATGGCCAGCAAGCGACGGGCGGCCTGCGTCGGGGTCAGCTCCGCCCGCGCCACGGCCTGCTCCATCTCGGGCAGCAGCCGCTTCACGTCGGGGCGCTCGAGGAATTGCCGCTCGAGGCCGTCACGCAGCATGCTCCAGAGCCACGCCTGCTGCTGGGCGCGCCGCTTCTCCGCGAGCTCGCCCGACGCCCCGAGCGTGGCGCGGTGCTCCTCGATCACGGCCCAGACGCGGTCCATGCCGCGTGCCTCGAGCGCGCTGATCGTGAGGACCGGTGGATCCCAGTGCTCGCTCGTGTGGCGGAACAGGTGCAGGGCGCCCGTGTACTGCGCCGCGGCCTGCTCGGCGCGCAGCAGGTTGTCGCCGTCGGCCTTGTTGACGGCCAGCGCGTCGGCAATCTCGATGATGCCCTTCTTCAGACCCTGGAGCTCGTCGCCCGCGCCCGGGAGCAGGAGCACCAGGAAGAAGTCGACCATGGAGGCGACCGCCACCTCGGACTGCCCGACGCCGACCGTCTCGACGAGGACGACGTCGTGACCGGCCGCTTCGCAGACGATCATCGCCTCGCGCGTCCGGCGCGTGACGCCGCCCAGCGAGCCGGCCGACGGGCTCGGCCGGATGAAGGCGTCGGCGGCCGCCGCGAGCCGCGGCATGCGGGTCTTGTCGCCGAGGATGCTGCCGCCCGAGCGCGCGCTCGACGGATCGACGGCGAGCACCGCGACGCGCTTGCCGAGCGCGAGCAGATGGAGCCCGAACGCCTCGATGAACGTGCTCTTGCCGGCGCCGGGAACGCCGCTCACCCCGACGCGGGCGGCCTGTCCGGCGTGCGGGAGGAGCAGCTCGAGGAGTCGCTGCGCCGCCTCCTGATGGTCGGCGCGCACGCTCTCGACGAGCGTGATCGCCTTCGCCAGCGCGCGGCGATCGCGCCCGCGCACCGCGGCGGCGAGCGCCTCGACGTCCGCCGCGCGCGGAGCCCCTAGGCTCCGACGGCATCCGCCGGGTTCCCGCCCGACTCGAGCGACTGCCCGATGAGCGCGAGGACGCGGCGTGCGGCCTTGGGAATCGCGGTGCCCGGACCGAAGATGGCCTTCACGCCGGCCTGCTCGAGGAACTCGTAGTCCTTGGTCGGGATGATGCCGCCGACGGTGACCACGATGTCGCTCGCGCCGAGCCGCTGGAGCTCGCGCACCATCTGCGGGACGAGCGTCTTGTGGCCGCCGGACTGGGTGGAGACGCCGATCACGTGGACGTCGTTCTCGACCGCCTGGCGCGCGACCTCCTCGGGCGTCTGGAAGAGCGTCCCGACGTCGACGTCGAAGCCCAGGTCGGCGAAGGCGGTGGCGATCACCTTGGCCCCGCGGTCGTGACCGTCCTGGCCGATCTTGGCGACCAGGATGCGCGGGCGCCGTCCGTGCTCGCCGACGAAGCGCTCGATCTCGGCGCGCATCGCGGTCCAGTCGGCGTCGTCGCTGAAGTGGCCGCCGTAGACGCCGGAGATGGAGCGGATCTCCGCCTGGTACCGCCCCCACACCTTCTCGAGCGCCTCCGAGATCTCACCCACGGTCGCTCGCGCGCGCGCCGCTTCCACCGCCAGCGCGAGCAGGTTGCCCGCGCCGCTCTCGGCGCAGTGCTGGAGCGCCGCGAGGGTCTCCTGGACCTTCCCGGCGTCGCGCGTGGCACGGATGCGTCCGAGCCGCGCCACCTGCGACCCGCGGACTGCCGTGTTGTCGATCTCGCGCGTGTCGATCTCGGGCTCCTCGGGCAGGCGGTAGCGGTTCACGCCGACGATGACGTCCTCGCCGCGGTCGACGCGCGCCTGGCGGCGTGCCGCGGTCTCCTCGATGCGCAGCTTCGGCATCCCGGCCTCGATGGCCTTGGTCATGCCGCCCATGCGCTCGACCTCCTCGATGATGCCGAGCGCCTTGGCGGCCAGCGCGTGCGTGAGCGACTCCATGAAGTACGAGCCGCCCCACGGGTCGATCACCTTCGGGATGCCGGTCTCGAGCTGGAGGATGAGCTGCGTGTTGCGGGCCACGCGCGCGGACGCGTCGGTCGGCAGCGCGATCGCCTCGTCGAACGAGTTCGTGTGCAGGCTCTGCGTGCCGCCGAACACCGCCGCCATCCCCTCGATGGTGGTGCGGATGATGTTGTTGAACGGATCCTGCTCGGTGAGGCTCGCGCCCGAGGTCTGGCAGTGCGTCCGGAGCATCAGCGACTCGCTCTTCTTCGGCGCGAAGTGCTGCCGCACGAGCGTCGCCCACAGCAGGCGCGCCGCGCGCAGCTTCGCCACCTCCATGTAGAAGCTCATCCCGATGGCGAAGAAGAACGACAGGCGGCCCGCGAAGGCGTCGATGTCGAGTCCCTTGGAGAGCGCCGCGCGCACGTAGTCGAGCCCGTCGGCGATGGTGAACGCGAGCTCGAGGTCGCACGTCGCTCCGGCTTCCTGCATGTGGTAGCCGGAGATCGAGATCGAGTTGAAGCGCGGCATCTCCTTCGAGGTGTACTCGATGATGTCCGCCACGATCCGCATCGAGGGAGCGGGCGGATAGATGTAGGTGTTGCGGACCATGAACTCCTTCAGGATGTCGTTCTGGATGGTCCCCGTGAGCTTCGCGCGCGGCACGCCCTGCTCCTCGCCGGCGACGATGAAGCTGGCCAGGACCGGGAGCACGGCGCCGTTCATGGTCATCGACACGGACATCTTGTCGAGCGGCACGGAGTCGAAGAGGAGCTTCATGTCCTCGACGGAATCGATGGCGACCCCCGCCTTGCCGACGTCGCCGACGACGCGCGGGTGGTCGCTGTCGTAGCCGCGGTGGGTGGCGAGGTCGAAGGCGACCGACAGCCCCATCTGCCCGGCGGCCAGGTTCGCGCGATAGAACGCGTTCGATTCCTCCGCGGTCGAGAACCCGGCGTACTGCCGGATCGTCCACGGCTTCTCGGCGTACATGGTGGCGCGCGGACCGCGCAGGAACGGAAAGTCGCCGGGAACCGAGTCGAGAAAGTCGAGTCCGGCGACGTCGGCGCTCGTGTAGAGCGGCTTGACCGCGAGACCCTCGGGAGTGTGCCAGAGCAGCTCGTCCGGCTCCGCTCCCTTGCGCTCCTTGCGCGCCAGCTCGAGCCAGCGGCTCAGGTTCGCTCGGTCCGGGGAATCCGCCATGACCCTGGGACATTAACCGTTTCGTCCCCGGGTTCAAAGACTGCCGCGCAGGCGATGCCACGTGCTCGGGGCAGGGTTAGTGTAGTCCTCGGCTGGCGGCGGCCAGGTTGCCCATCGACCCAACAGGTTATGCGGACCCGTTTGCCTACTCGCCTATTTTTGCCTGCCGCGCGCCGGCCACCAGGGGGGGACTGGTGTGTCAGTGCCGGGCCAGCCGAGAACCACGCTGGTCCTTAGAGCAAAGGCGGTGCCACGGAGACGGCCGCGTGACGCAGGCGATTCTCGCGAGACCACGACCTCGACGCTCGTTCAGCGGGCAACTCCTTGCCCGTGGCGAGGGCAGCGACGGGGGGCACCCCGCCTCGCGGCGTCAGCGCCGCCCCTGACCCGGGCCGACCGCGCGCGGGAGCGGGGTGGCCGCGACCACCGCGTCGGCGCGAAACGTGAGCACGTGGTCGCCGTCCACCCGCATCCGCCACCGCCGCCGATCGGGGCCGCGCACCGGCCGCACCTTCCCCCGCACCACCAGGATCACCTCGACGGTGTGCCCCGCCTCCGCCGCCTCGACGAGCCGGGCATTGACCTCGGAGACATCGACGTCCTTTGCGCTCATCGCAGTCGCGTCATCGCTGGAATGCAACGGTGCCCGAGGAGACCCTTGCCTCCTCGAGCACGCGCGCCGTGGTGCTGACCTCGGGTGATCGTCTCGTCGAGTCCTAGACCGCCGCCGCGCCGCGCTCGCCGGTACGGATGCGAATCACTTCTTCCACCGGGGTGATGAATATCTTGCCGTCTCCGATGCGCCCGGTGCGAGCGCCCTCCATGATGGCCTCGACCGTCTCACCCGTCCGGTCGTCGGGCACGAGGACCGACACCTGCACCTTGGGGAGAAAATCGACCACGTACTCCGCCCCTCGGTAGAGCTCGGTGTGCCCCTTCTGCCGGCCGAACCCCTTCACCTCGCTGACCGTGACACCGTGGACGCCGACGGCCTCGAGGCGCTGCTTCACTTCATCGAGCTTGAATGGCTTGATGATGGCATCGATCCGCTTCATTGATTCCTCCTCGTAGCAAGACGCTCGCCACGAAGGCATCGATGCGAGCCCACGAAACCACACGTGGAGATGGCGCCGGCCTGCCCAGCGCATGGGCAGGTGCCCACACCGCGGGCGCTCGAGGATCGCTACGGCAGCAGGACGACGGCGCGCAGCGGACCGCCGCTGCCGCCGCGGATCTTCATCGGCAATCCCATGAACACGCCGCCGCGCGGCGGCACCGAGCCGAGCGCGTCGAGGTTCTCGAAGATCGCGACGCTCGCTCCCGCGAGCACGCGATGGGCGCGGAAGTCCTTCGACGCACCGCGATCGATCGACGCGGTGTCGATGCCGACGCCGTGCACGCGTCGTTCCGTCACCAGCCACCGTGCGGCTTCCTCCGACAGGCCGGGGAAATGGAGATGCGCGACGTCGCCCGGCACGGCGGTGCCGAGATAGCTCTCGAGCTCGGGCCAGCGACTCGACCAGCCGGTACGCAGGAGTACGACGGCGCCGTCGGGTATTCGCCCGTGGATTGCCTCGTGCGCACGAAGATCGTCCACGCGGATCAGCAGGTCACGATCCGCTGCTGCGCGCGACGTGACGTCGATCACGACGGCGGGCCCTCGCAGGCGGTCGAGCGGGATCTCGTCCGCGGTCCAGCCGCCCTCGGCGAAGTGGATCGGCGCGTCGAGATGCGTTCCGCCGTGCTCGGCGGCGCAGAAGTCGTTCGCCGCGTACCACCAGCCGCCCGGGCTCTTGCCGTGCGCCACCGGCTCGAGATGGAACCGGCGCGCGGTGGGCCAGTAGACGGTCGAGTCGTCGAAGGGATGCGTCAGGTCGACGAGGCGTGCGGTCTCGGCGTCGAGCGCCAGGCCGGTACGCGCGACCAGCAGCACCACCAGCAGCGCGAGCCGATTGCATCGGCATGCGCGGAGCCTGTAGGCCATTGGGAAGCAGTGCGTTGGGGCGAGTCGCCCTGTCAAGGTCGAGGCCCCGGGAGGACGTTCGATGACCTGTTCCCGATGCGGCCGCGAGCTCGAGGTCACGACGCTGCGCCCGCGCCGCGCGCTCGTCGTCGGCCTGTGGGCGATCGGCCTCGCCTGCTCCTGGTGGCTCGCCGGCGCCCTGCTGCACGACGTCCTCGAGGGCATGCAGAAGAGCCTGCTGCCGTTCTGGAAGCTGTGGGTGACGATCCTCGCGCTCGTCGCCGCGGTCGTCGCGACCACGCTCCGCCTCCGCCGACCCGTATGCCCCGGCTGTCGCGCCGCCGTGCCCGAGCCCTTCGTCGAGACCGCCCCCGACGGCTCGACGCGCCGCGCGGTGCTGCGAGCGGGCGGCGCCGCGGTGGCGGCCTCCGTCGGCGGCGCCGCGGCCGCCGTTGGCAGGAACGCGGGCTGGATGGCGGTCGGGCGCGAGATCTTCAACCCCACGGTCGAGACCACCGCGCCGAATCCGCGGGCCGAGTGGGCCAACTCGCGCATCAAGGGTTACCGCCGCCTGGGACGCACCAACGCCATGGTGTCGGACATCTCGCTCGGCTCCGGGCGCATCCACGATCAGGCCGTGCCCGAGGCCGCGCTCGAGCGCGGCGTCACCTACATCGACACCGCGCCCGACTACGCCGACGCGGGATCGGAGAGGATCCTCGGCGAGGCGATGAAGGGGCGGCGCGACAAGATATTCCTCGCCACGAAGTTCTGCCGTCCCGACGGTCATCTCCCGAACGACACGCCGGTGCCGAAGATCATCGAAGCGGTGGAGCAGAGCCTCGGTCGCCTCAAGACCGATCACGTCGACCTCATCCACATCCACTCCTGCGACCGCGTCGATCGTCTCATGGCGCCCAACATCCACGAGGCCTTCGATCGCCTGAAGGAGCAGGGCAAGGCCCGCTTCCTCGGCGTCAGCACGCACACGCCCAACCTGGAGGAGGTGGCGAACACGGCCATCGACTCCGGCCGCTTCGACGTGATGATGCTCGCCTATCACTTCGGGATGTGGCCGACGTTCGGGCACATCCTGGAGAAGGCGAAGCAGCACGACGTGGGCATCGTCGCGATGAAGACGCTGAAGGGCGCGCGCCACGCCGACCTGTCGCGCTTCCGCGACGACGCCGGGGCGTACTCGCAGGCCGCGTTCCGCTGGGTGCTGTCGAATCCCGACGTGTCGTGTCTGGTGGTCTCGTTCTTCGAGCTACAGCACGTCGACGAGTACCTCGCCGCATCGGGCACGTCGCTGCGCGCCGAGGACGTCGCCGTGCTCGAGCGCTACGACGAGCTCGTGCGGGGCGACTACTGCCAGCCGCACTGCGGTCTCTGCCTGGACTCGTGTCCCGAGCACCTGCCGATCAACGACGTGCTGCGCTACCGCATGTACTCACGCGACTACGGCTGGGAGCGGGAAGGGATGCGGCTGTACGCCGCGCTCGATCGCAACGCCTCGCTGTGTGCGGGATGCCCGGCGCCGTGCGCAGGAACGTGTCCCCACGGCGTCCCCATCCGGACGGCGATGATGGACGCGCACCGCCGGCTGACGCTGTAGCGCCGCGCTCGTAGCCGCGGCGCTGCCAGCAAGAGGACGCCCGGTCGCTCCCGGAGGTGCCCGCCGGTTGGGCACGCCTCGCTCGTCAAACGGGCGCAAGCCGCCGAATCGGCCGCTTCCGCGACCGATTGACCCGCGATCGCGCGGGCACGCTGGTTGCTGCATGGTAGTGGGGGTGATGGTGTGTCTTCGCTGCTGACCGGATACGAGCCGGGCGCGTTCTTCGACGAGATGTTCGAGGAGACCGGCGAGCCGCGCGCCCACTATCGCAAGATACACGCGCGGCTCGGCGTGATGAGCCCGGAGCAGCTCGACGAGCGGCGGCGGCTGGCGGACGTGTCGTTCCTCCTCCAGGGCATCACCTTCGCCGTCTACAGCGACGGCCGGGGGACCGAGCGCCTCTTCCCCTTCGACCTGATCCCGCGCATCCTCCCGCGCTCCGAGTGGGACCGGGTGGAGCGCGGTCTCGCGCAGCGCGTGATCGCGCTCAACCTCTTCCTGCAGGACGTCTACGGGCCGCAGCGGATCCTCCGTGACGGCAAGATCCCGCGTCCCCTCGTGCTCTCGTGCAGCCACTTCCGGCGCGAGGTGGTCGGTGTCGAGGCGCCGCGCGGCATCCACGTGCACATCGCCGGCATCGATCTGGTGCGTGACTCCCGCACCGGCGAGTACGTGGTGCTGGAGGACAACGCGCGCACGCCGAGCGGCGTGTCCTACGTCCTCGAGAACCGGCTCGTCATGACCCGCACCTTCCCGCTCTTCTTCCAGGAGTACGAGGTGCTGCCGGTCGACCACTACCCCACCGAGCTGCTGCAGATCCTGCGCAGCGTGTCGCCGCGCGGCGGCGATCGGCCGACGATCGTCCTGCTGACGCCGGGCATCTACAACAGCGCGTACTTCGAGCACAGCTTCCTCGCCCAGCAGATGGGCATCGAGCTGGTCGAGGGCCGCGACCTCGTCGTCGACGCCGACGTGGTCTACATGAAGACCATCCGCGGTCTCCGCCGCGTCGACGTGATCTACCGTCGCATCGACGACGACTTTCTCGACCCCCTCGCCTTCCGTCCCGACTCCGTCCTCGGCGTCCCGGGCCTGATCGGCGCGTATCGCGCGCGCAACGTCGCCTTGGTGAATGCCGTCGGCAACGGCGTGGCCGACGACAAGGCGGTCTACGCCTACGTCCCCACCTTCATCCGCTACTACCTCGGCGAGGAGCCGATCCTGCGCAACGTCGAGACATACCTGTGCAGCGATCCCGAGCAGCTCGGCTACGTCGTCGAGCACCTCTCCGAGCTGGTCGTGAAGCCCGTCGGCGAGTCGGGCGGCTACGGCCTGCTCATGGGGCCCATGGCCGACAAGGCCACCCTCGATGCCTTCCGCGATCGCCTGCGCGCCGACCCGCGCAACTACATCGCGCAGCCGCTCGTCGGGCTGTCCCGCGTGCCGTGCTGGGACGCGGATCGCGCGTGCATGGTCGGGCGCCACGTCGACCTGCGGCCCTACTGCCTCTACGACGGCGATCGCGTCACCATCGTCCCGGGCGGCCTGACGCGCGTGGCGCTGCGCGAGGGGTCGATGGTGGTGAACTCCTCCCAGGGCGGCGGCAGCAAGGACACCTGGGTGCTCCAGGGTGACACATGATGCTGTCGCGGATCGCCGACTCGCTGTTCTGGATCGCGCGCTACATGGAGCGCGCCGAGGACACCGCACGCATCCTGGACGTCAACTACTACATGATGCTCGAGGGCGCCCAGCAGCCGTACCGCCTGCGCTGGGAGCCGATCGTGATCCTCACGGGCGCGCACGAGGAGTTCTCCGCGCGCTACGCCGAGGCCGAGCCGCGCTCGGTGATCGAGTTCCTGGGCTTCAGCGAGGATCACCCCGACTCGATCGTCCAGTGCGTGGCCAAGGCGCGCGAGAACGCGCGCACGATCCGCGATCGCATGTCGCGCGAGATGTGGGAAGACCTGAACAGCCTCTACCTGGAGGTGAGCCGCTTCACCGTCGACGACGTCCTCGCCGCCGGACCGCACCGCTTCTGCGACCTGGTCAAGTCGGGCAGCCACCAGTTCATGGGCGTCAGCCGCGCGACGTTCCCGCGCGACGAGGGCTGGCATTTCCTGAACGCCGGACAGGCGCTCGAGCGCGCCGAGATGACCGCCCGCATCGTCGACGTGCAGTACCACACGCTCCTCGAGGGGCTGCCGGCGGTCGGCGACCCCGACAACCATCAATGGATGGCCGTCCTTCGATCCGTGGCGGCGTACGAGTTCTACCGCCGCACGTACAACACGCGCATCGAGCCCGAGCGCGTCGCCGAGCTGCTGGTCCTCCATCCCCAGCACCCGCGCTCGCTGCGCTTCAGCATCGGCGTCCTGCAATCCGCGCTGCGCGCGGTGAGCGGCTCGGGCGTGGACACGTACGCCAACGAGGCCGAGCGGCTGACCGGCCGGCTGTACGACAGCCTCAAGTACGATCGCATCGAGGACATCTTCGCACGCGGGCTGCACCCGTTCCTCGCCGAAGTCCAGAAGACCTGCCGCGCCATCGGCGAGCACGTCGCTCGCACGTACTTCTACTACGAGGTGGGAGGATGAACCGCGTCCGATTGCTCCATGTCACCGAGTTCGACTACGACGGCCCCGTCTCCGAGAGCTACAACGAGGTCCGCCTCCAGCCCTACGACGACGAGGATCAGCACTGCGTCGGCTTCCGGCTGCACACGCAGCCGACGTCGTCCCCGACCGCGTCCCGCGATTACTTCGGCAACTGGGTGCATCGCTTCAACGTCATGCCGAAGCATCGCCGCCTGCGGGTCGAGGCCGAGTCGGTCGTGATGACGCAGGAGCCGGGGGTCGACCTGGGCCGGAGCGAGACGCTCGTCGCGGTGGACCGCCAGCGCGCGGCCCTGCTCGACGCGCACTACGACTTCCTCGTCCCCTCGACGTACGTGCCGGTTCCCGACGGCATCGCGCCGCTGCTGCGCGCCGCCGAGGACGCCAGCGGCGGAAGCGCGGGCGGCTTCGCGCGCGCCGTGGCGGCGCTCGTGCACGACCACTTCCGCTACGCCAAGGGCTCGACGCACGTCCACTCGTCGGTCGCCGACGTGCTCGCGGCGGGCGCCGGCGTGTGCCAGGACTTCGCCCACCTGCTGATCGCGCTGGCGCGCGCGCGCGGCATGCCGGCGCGCTACGTGTCGGGCTACCTGATCCCCGCCGATGCCGACGAGGACGGCAACGGACTCGAGCAGGTGATCGGCGGGCGCGCGTCGCACGCCTGGGCCGACGTCTTCGTCCCGGGCTCGGGCTGGGCGGGCCTCGATCCCACCCTCGGCACGCCGACGTCGGGCCGCCACGTCCGCGTCGCGTCGGGGCGGGACTACGGCGACGTCGCCCCCGTGCGCGGCGTCTACCGGGGACAGGCCGGCCAGCGGCTGTCGGTCAACGTGCTGATGCGGCCCGCCGTCGACGACGACGGCTGCGAGCACCTGAGCGAGCGCATCGACCCGGCGCCCGCCGAGTCGGCCCCCGACGCGCTCCGCCAGCAACAGCAACAGCAGCAGTAGCCTGCACGCGAGTTGACGCGCGCGCGACCGGTGGACTACGGCGTCCTCGCGTGCCCGATCACCCGCACAATCCCGCCATCCACCTGCTCGACGGCCGGTTCTACGCCGACGATCCGCAGCCGCACTTCCGCTGGATGCGCGAGCGCGCGCCCGTCTACTGGGACGCGGCCTCGGGGGTCTGGGGCGTGGCGCGCTACGACGACGTGATGGCGCTGTCGCGCGATCCGCCGACGTTCTGCTCGCGCCACAGCTCGCGTCCGGACTCGCCGCCGATGGCGTCGATGATCAATCTCGACGATCCCTTGCACAAGCAGCGCCGCAACCTCGTGAACCGCGGCTTCACGCCGCGCCGGGTGGCGGATCACGAGCCGCGTATCCGGGCCATCTGCGGGGAGCTGATCGATCGGGTGATCGAGCGCGGCGCGTGCGATTTCGTCCACGACCTGGCGGCGCCGCTGCCGATGAGCGTCATCGGCGACCTGCTCGGCGTCGAGCCCGAGGACCACGACCTGCTGCTGCGCTGGTCCGACGACATGATCTGCGGCCTCTCGGCCTCCGCGGCGCCGGAGCTGCTGCAGCGCGCGAGCGACGCGTTCTTCGAGTACGCGGACTACCACGGGCGCATCGTCGCCGATCGCCGCGCGCGACCACGCGACGATCTCCTGAGCGTGGTGGTGCACGCCGAGATCGACGGCCAGCGCCTGAGCGACGAGGACATCCTCCAGGAGAGCCTGCTGATCCTGGTCGGCGGCGACGAGACCACGCGCCACGTGCTGAGCGGCGGCATGGAGCAGCTGATCCGCCACCCCGACGTGGGTCGCGCACTCGCCCGCGACCCTGCCCGCATCCCCGTCGCCGTCGAGGAGATGCTGCGCTGGGTGACACCGATCCAGAACATGAACCGCACCGCGACCCGGGACGTCACGCTGCACGGCGAGCGCATCCACGAGGGCGACAAGGTGCTCCTGCTCTACGCGTCGGCGAACCGCGACGCGCGCCAGTTTCGCGATCCCGACGTGTTCGACCCCGCGCGCGCACCGAACGAGCACGTCGCGTTCGGGTTCGGCGCGCACTACTGCCTGGGCGCCAGCCTGGCGCGGCTCGAGCTCCGCGTGTTCTTCGAGGAGGTGCTCCGCCGCCTCCCCGACCTCGAGCTCGCCACCGACGACCCCCTGCCCCGCCGGCCGTCGAACTTCATCGTCGGCATCGAGACGATGCCGGTGGTCTGGCAGCGATAGCCGCGGTGGTCGTCCCGCATCGCGCCCCGATCGAGCCGTCGTAAACGTGCCACGCAGCGTCCGACCAAGGTGCCGGTGCCGGCATCGGCGGGAACAAATGTTCCGCGGCGATTCACAGTCCTCCGCGCGAAGAGGCACACCGCCCTTCGTGAATCCGGCCTCCGAGCCGGGAAGGAGACTCGTGATGAACCGCTTCAATCGTGTCGCTGCAGGAGTCCTCGCCTCGTTCGCGGTGAGTACTGCCGCCCACGCCACCGGGACCCTGGCGTCCCGCTCATGTGGGGCGGGACCACGCAGACCGATGCCGTCTGCTACATCCGCAACACCGGGAAGAGTCCCGTAACGGTCACGGCCACGATCGTCGACGACAGCGGGCTCAACCTCACGGATTCGAGCACCTGCTCGAGCGTGGCGCCCGGCACGACGTGCGCCGTCGCGGCGCTGAGCCTCGGGACCAACCAGCCCGTAGCCTGTTCGGCAAGCATCTCGGGAAGCACGAAGTACATCCGCGCCGCCATGGACATTCGTCGCGACAGTGGCGGCGTCGTCACGATCCTGAATCAGCAGGACCTGCGCTGACCGAGGAGAGCCGCATTCCCGGGCGACCATCGAGGGTCGCCTGGGCTCCCGGTCGGTAACGCCCATGTCGCGAATGAGATTCGCCGCTGCCTTGCGGGAACGATATCCCGTAGCGTGTCGGGGAGCAGCTACGCGTCCCAGCGCACTGGGCGCACCGGATCGGGACGATAGACGCAGAAGTACCCGCGCCGCACCGTCGCCGTCAGATGCCGGCCGAGCTCGGGGTGACTCGCCGCGATCCGCTCGAGCGCACCCTTGAGGCCCTTCGTCACCGCCACGCGCGCCCGCTCGCCGTGCGCAGCCGCGGTGCGACCCCGCTTGGCTCCGGAGAGCTGCTGCACCAGCGCCGCAATCTCTTCGCGATAGTGCTCGACTCGGCCCAGATCGTTCCGCTCCTCGGCCTCGGCCAGCTCCTCGCGCAGTTCCACGAGCCGCGCGCGATAGGCGTTGTGGGCCCGGGCGTCGAGGATCGTGCCGGCGTGCCCGAGGTCGGCGCTGGTCGCGAGCTCGCGGTCGGGGCGGGGGCGCGGGCCGTGGCCGACCTCGTCGCCCCCGGCGAGCCGCACGATGTCGGTCGCGTGCAGCTCGCGATCGGGATGGCGCAGCAGCACGGCGAGGTAGGCGAAGCCGCGCGCGTCGCGCAGGCGCACCGTGCTCCCCGCCCAGGTCACGGTCCAGACATCGCCCTCGCGGCGGAAGACCGCCGCGTTGTCTGAAGGCGTTGCCGTCGGTGCAGGCGGCGCTTCTTCTGCGGCTTCGCTGCCACCGCCCGCCGCCGGTGTGGCAGCCAGCGCCAGTTCCTCATCGAGGACTCGCAGGGCCAGGTCGGCAGCCTGCTCGACCGAGAGGCTCCGTCCGGCGATGCGGTGCTCGTCGAACCCCGCGGGCACCAGCGAGGCGAGCGGTATGAGGCCGGTGTCAGACATCAGCTGGGTGATGCCGCGGGCGCCGAGCGGGAGCAGCCACGTCGTTCTTGCGTGCGAGAGAGCCGCAGGAACACCGCCTCCACGGCACCCACCAGCGTCGCCACGTCACGTGCACGCCCGCGGTGGTGGAGGACGTACGCGGCCAGCTCGACGGCGTAGGTCATCCGCTCGCCCGACCCCTGTCGCGCGCAAGACGGAGCGCCTGGTGCAGCGGCCCGAGCGCCTGGGCGTCGTCCCCGCGTTCGAGCGCGACGCTGAGCCATGTTCGTGAGGATGATCGCAAGCTGCCCGCGGTCGCCCGCTTGATCGTTTGCGGCGCCGGCCTCCTCGAGCAGTCGCTCCGCGTCGGCGTGCTGCCCCTCCTTTGCCGCCACCATCGCAAGCACCTGCCGCGACTCGGCGACGACCTGGAGCAGCCCCGACTTGGTGCCGACATCGAACGCCTCGGTGGCTCGACCGGCCGCCCCCTCAAGATCTCCGGCCTTGAATCGCTCCTCCGGCCAGAAAGGCTGAGCATCCAGCCGATGCCGGCGGGGTCATCGAGCTCGCGGAAGATCCGCAAGGCCGTCCTCGAACCAGGCTGCCGCCGGCCGCGCATCGACGTCGATGGCCCGGGCGGCGCGTCCCATGGCCATCAGCGCCCAGCCCTCTCCAGCGCGCGTGCACCGGTCGCCTTGAAGATAGCGAGCGCCTTCCGCAGGTGCACGAGCGCCTGGTCATAGTCGAGCATATTCTCTGCCAGCATCCCCGCCTCGAACAGCGCCCCTGCGCGGATCAGATCGGGTGCTCCGGGGGCCGCCTCGAGCGCACGCACGAGCCACGAGTAGCGCGTCCGGCTGCCCCATTGTGAGCCACGCGTGGCCGAGCGCGGCGGCGATGTGCAGCGCCGCCTCGGGATCGACTCCGGCCAGCGCGCTCTCCATCGCCTGGCGGACGTTGTCATGCTCGTCCCGGAGCCGCGCGCTCCAGCGGCGCTGCTCGCGCATGAACCCGATCCTGGCCTTCGCCGCCAGCGCAACAACCCAGTCCAGGTGTCGCCGCACGACCCGGTCGCGCTCGCCGGCCTCGCGCAGCCGTTCGGCCGCGTACTGGCGGACCGGCTCGAGCATGTGCAGCCGCGGCTCGGCGCGGTCATGATCGACGGCGACGAGCGACCTGCCGGCCAGGCGCTCGACCGCGTCGGCCACCCTGGACTGATCGACGCCGTGCCCGTCGGCGACCTGCTCGGCGGCGTCGAGCGTGAAGCCACCCGCGAAGACCGAGAGCCGCCGGAAGACGATCTGCTCGTCAGGGGCAAGCAGCTGATGGCTCCAGTCGAGGGTGGCCCGCATCGTCTGCTGGCGATCGGGGCGGCTGCGCCCCCCCTGGGTGAGGAGGTCGAGCTGCTCCCCGAGGCGGGCGGCCAGCTGCTCGAGGCTGCGCGTGCGCAGCCGTGCCGCGGCCAGTTCGATGGCGAGCGGGAGACCGGCGAGCTCCGGCGCAAATCCGCGCCACCGCTGCGGCATTGCCGTCGGTGAGCCGGAAGCCCGGCCGCACGTCGGCGCCACGCTCGACCAGGAGCCGGACGGCGTCGTATTCGGCCAGTTGCTCGGGTGCCTCGAGCGCCTCCGGATCGGGCCGGTCGAGCGGCGGGACCGGTCGCTCGACCTCGCCCGGCAGGCGCAGCGGCTCCCGGCTGGTCGCGAGCACGTGCAGCGCAGGGCACGCGGGCAGCAGCTCGCTCACGAGGCGGCAACCCCGGCGACGACGTGCTCGCAGTTGTCGAGCACGAGGAGCGTGTCGCGGTCGGCCAGCGCGGCGCACAGGACCTCGCTCGCCGACCTCCCGGCGGTGGGCTCGCGCATGCCGAGCGCCCCGAGCACGGCCTCGGGCACCAGCGCGTCGGTGCCGAGGCCCGCCAGCTCGACCAGGCACACGCCGTCGCGATGCCGGCCCTCGACGCGCCGCGCGACCTCCAGCGCCAGGCGGGTCTTGCCGGAGCCGCCGGCGCCCGTGAGCGTGATGAGCCGCCGGGCCGCGAGGACGTCGATCAGCTCGCGCAGCTCCCGCTCGCGCCCGACGAAGGAAGTCGTCGGCGCCGGCAGGTGGCTGGCGCCCCTCGTCACGGTCTTCAGCGGCGGGGACGACGTCGCGATGCCCTCGGCGACGGCCTGGTGGAGACGAACCGGCCGGACGACATCGCGCAGCCGGTGCACTCCCAGGTCGAGCAGCGAGATGTCGGGAGCCAGCTGCTCGATGAGCGCGACCGCCGTCTCCGAGACGACGATCTGCCCGCCGTAAGTGAGAGCCGATGATCCGGGACGCCTGATGCAGAGCCATGCCGAACAGCTCGTCGCCCACCTCGGCGATCTCTCCGGCGTGAATCGCCATCCGGACGCGGACGGACGTGCCGCCTGGCCACGGCTCGACCGCGAGGTCACGCTGCGCCTCGACGGCCGCGCCGATCGCGTCGCCGGCCGAACCGAAGATGAAGATGCAGCCGTCGCACCCCGTGGGATATCCGCTGCCTCTGTGCGCCCGCGCGGCATCCGTGAGGAGCGCGCGCTGGCGCTCGATCACCCCGACGAAGGCATCGCCGAGCGCCCCGAGGAGCCGCGTGGACCCCTCCACGTCGGGGAAGAGCAGCGTCACGATCCGCGGGTCGTGCATCCGGGGCGCGCGCGCGCCATCGGACGTAGACCACAGCTTTGCCGCTGCCATCAAGCATCCCGGTCCCGCGCTCGCCGGGTGAGCCTCGGAGAGGGAACCCTTCCCCGGGGCCCTTCGCGCTCAGTCCGACTCGTCGACCTCAGCGGTCACCGATCAGCACGAGACGCTCCCCGAGTCCACGAAGCTCGGAAACAAAACTCTCGGGGTCCGGCGCATCGATCCACCGCACAAGGTTCCAGTCATCGATGCTAGCCTGCAGCAGCACGCGCGCCACGTCGGGCGCGAAGAGTCCCGCCGCCTTGCCCTACGCACCGGTCAGGGCATCCTCGAGCGACAGCCCGTGCCTGCAGCAGAACCCCCAGACATCTGCGAGATCCTTCGGCTCCCCGCGATCCACGACGGCCGTGAGCTTGTTGGCCAGTATGTTTTCGGCGGAATCGAGCCGGAACAGGATCGGATGATCCACCAGGGTCCCGACGTGAGCCGGAACGTCGTCTACCAGCTCGAGCTTGAGCAAAAGCCCGGACGCGTCGAGCGCGACGCGGACGAACCGCTCCTCTCGCAGCATCACCTCCACGGTCCACTCGGGCCGCGCCGACAGCGCGGCGACGAGCCGTCGGCCCACAGGCCGAAGCGCCGGTCGTCGTTGACGAAGAGGTCGAGGTCGTCCGAGAAGCGGTGGTGCAGGTAGCCGCGCGACGCAGCCGTCCCGCCGGAGAGGTAGAAACCGGTCTCGGTCTGGGCGAGAAGGCCCAGCACGCGGTCCTGCAGGCGATACAGGTGCTCGAAGTAGTATGCCCGGTCGACAACCATCGGCGCCGCTAGACAAGCTCCGGATGGTGCTCGGGAAGCCACTCCACGAGAAAGTCGAGACCCCGCCGCCGGGCGTTGGAACGCACGTGGCTTCTCCAATCGGGCCAGTTCCTGACGAGGGATCGAAATCCGAGTAGCCGCACGATGTCACCGTACGCCCCGTATTCGAGCAGCCGCACGGCGGCCCAGCGCTGGTCGAGCCTCCCGATGGTTCGCTCGCCCGCGAGAAGGGCGCGGAATTGTGGCTCGTCGATGTCGTAGTCCCAGACCCAGGGGAGTCGGCCGACCGCCATCGTCATCCTCTCGTTCGAGCCGTGGCGTGGGCACACTACCAGCCTCGGAGAAACGACCAAAGCCGTGCGGCGAGCCGGGGGCGCGTCCGGACGTGGCTTGAGCCGCGGCGCCCACCCCGGCATAACCCCGACCGGGACGGGGATGGGTGGTAGCCGTCCGCGCCCGGGGCGATTGACCAGATGGTGCGAAGCTCGACCGACAGGCCAGAACGACGGCTGCCGCGCCGCGGTCCCGCGGGCGAGAACGTCGCCGTCATGCGCCCGCCCGCGCCACCGCGCCCCGGGGCGCAACCCGGGGAGAAGGTCCTGATCACCGGCATCGCCGGCGGCCAGGGGCGCCTGATCGCGCACCGGCTGCAGGGCACCTTCGCGCTCGCGGGCGTCGACCGGATGCCATGGGAAGACCACCCGGCGGAGATACCCGTCCATGTCCTCGACCTGCGGAAGCGGAAGATGGAGGACATCTTCCGCACCGAGCGCCCGGACTCGGTCGTGCACCACGCGTTCATCCGGCACTTCCGCGCCGAGCCGCGAGTCCGGCACGAGGTGAACGTCCTCGGCACGAAGCGCCTGCTCGAGTACTGCGTCGCTTACGGCGTGAAGCGGGTCGTCGTCCTCTCCAGCAGCTACGTGTACGGCGCGCTCCCCGACAATCCGTACTACGTCGACGAGGAATACCCGCTGAACGTGAGCCGCACCTATCCCGAGGTGCGGGACCTGGCGGAGGTGGACACGCTGTGCAGCGCGTTCCTCTGGCGCCATCCCGAGGTCACCACCACCATCCTCCGCCCGGTCGCGACGCTCGGGCCGTCCGTGTCGAGCACCATGGCGCGCTATCTCCGCCAGAGCTACGTCCCGATGATCATGGGCTTCGATCCCATGACGCAGTTCATCCACGAGGACGACGTGGCCGAAGCGGTCGCCGCCTCCCTCGAGCGCGGGGCGCACGGCGTCTACAACGTCGTCGGACCCGGCGCCGTGCCGCTCTCCGTCGCGGTGCGCGAGACCGGCAGCACCGCGCTGCCGATCCCCGAGCCGCTCGCACGACTCGTGTTCGGCCAGCTGTTCCAGCTCGGGCTCTACCACACGCCGCCCGGCGCGATCGACTTCGTCAAGTACCCGTGCACGCTCGATGGCCGTCGCTTCGTCGCCGCCACCGGGTTCCGGCCCAGGTTCTCGCTCGAGGAGATCTTCGCCAGTGTCCGTCGCTGAGAGCCTGTTCGCGACCGCCGCCGGACTCTACCGGGGCGCGACGTCCGCCGTCAGCGAGCCGCTCGGCTCGCTGGAGGAGGAGATCGACGAGCGCCTCGGCCGCATCCCCACGCATCTGAACGCCTACGGCTACGACGCCTTCGGTCTCAACCCCGCCACCGCGAAGCGCGCCTATCTGTGGACCGCGTTCCTGTATCGCTACTGGTTCCGCGCCGAGACCCACGGCATCGACCAGCTGCCGCAGGGTCGCATGCTGCTGATCTCGAACCACGCCGGACAGGTCGCCATCGACGCCGCGATGATCGGGACGGCGATGATCCTCGAGGCCGAGCCGCCGCGGATCATCCGTGGCATGGGGGAGTACTGGCTGCCGACGGTGCCGTGGCTGAACATCGCCATGGTGCGCACCGGGTCGGTCGTCGGGACGCGGAAGAACTGCGTCGACCTGCTGGAGGACGGCGAGTGCGTCATCGCCTTCCCGGAGGGCGTGCGCGGCATCAACAAGCTCATCTGGGACCGCTACCAGCTGGAGGAGTTCGGGCACGGGTTCATGCGTCTCGCGCTCGAGACGCACAGCCCGATCGTGCCCGTCGCGGTGGTCGGCTCCGAGGAGCAGGCGCCCTCGATCGCCAATCTCCGCGGCCTCGGGAGCCTGCTCGGCCTGCCGGCCTTCCCCGTGACCCTCACGTGGCCGTGGCTCGGACCGCTCGGCTTGCTGCCGCTGCCGGTCAAGTACCACATCCACTTCGGCGAGCCGATGCTCTTCGACGGCAACCCGAACGACGAGGACGAGGTGATCGCCGACAAGGTCGAGCGGGTGAAGGAGCGCATCGCGGAGATGATCGCGCAGGGTCTCGCCACCCGCCGCTCGCTGTTCTGGTGAGGATGCGGCTCGAGACCCGCGTCCGTCCCGGCGACCCCGAGTTCCGTGCCAATGCCGAGCACCTGGCGCGGCTGGTCGCCGACCTGCGTGCGGCGCGCGCGCGCGCCGCGGCCGGCGGCCCGGAGGAGTCGCGCGCGCGCCACACGGCCCGCGGCAAGCTGCTCGCCCGCGAGCGCGTCGAGCGGCTGCTCGATCCCGGGACACCGTTCCTCGAGCTGTCGCCGCTCGCCGCGACCGGCTGCTACGACGACGACGCGCCCGGCGCCGGCATGATCACCGGCATCGGCACCATCGCGGGCCAGCAGGCGGTGGTGGTGGCGAACGACGCCACGGTGAAGGGCGGCACCTACTACCCGCTCACCGTGAAGAAGCACCTGCGCGCGCAGGAGGTCGCCTTCGAGAACCGGCTGCCGTGTCTCTACCTGGTGGACTCCGGCGGCGCGTTCCTGCCGCTGCAAGCGGAGGTGTTCCCCGACCGCGAGCACTTCGGCCGCATCTTCTACAACCAGGCGCGCATGTCCGCGGCCGGCATCCCGCAGGTGGCCGTCGTGCTCGGGTCCTGCACCGCGGGCGGCGCGTACGTGCCGGCCATGTGCGACGAGACCGTCATCGTCCAGAACCAGGGCACGATCTTCCTCGCCGGGCCGCCGCTGGTGAAGGCGGCCACGGGCGAGGACGTCACGGCGGAGGACCTGGGCGGGGGCGACGTCCACACGCGCATCTCCGGCGTCGCCGATCACCTGGCGCACGACGACGGCGACGCGCTCCGCATCGCGCGCGAGATCGTCGCCGCGCTCCCGAAGCCGCCGCCGCCCGCGCTGGCGCAGGAGGCCTCCGAGCCGCCGGCGTACGATCCGGCCGAGCTCTACGGCATCATCGCGCGCGATCCGCGCCAGATGCACCGATGCCCGAGAAGTCATCGCGCGGCTGGTCGACGGCAGCCGCTTCCACGAGTTCAAGCCGCGCTACGGCACCACGCTCATCACCGGCTTCGCCCACCTGCACGGCTGTCCCGTCGGCATCCTCGCCAACCAGGGCGTGCTGTTCTCGGAGTCGGCGCTGAAGGCGACGCACTTCATCGAGCTCGCGTGCGCGCGCGGCGTCCCCCTGCTCTTCCTGCAGAACATCACCGGCTTCATCGTCGGCAAGCGCTACGAGCAGGGCGGGATCGCGAAGGACGGCGCGAAGATGGTGCACGCGGTCGCCAACGCCGCCGTGCCGAAGCTGACGGTGCTGATCGGCGCGTCGCACGGCGCGGGGAACTACGGCATGTGCGGCCGCGCCTACTCGCCCCGCCTCCTCTTCTCGTGGCCGAACAGCCGCATCTCCGTGATGGGCGGCGAGCAGGCCGCGCAGACGCTCCTCACCGTCAAGCGCCAGCAGCTGGAGACGCGTGGCGAGACGCTGTCGGACGCAGACGCCGACGCGCTCACGGCGCCGATCCGCGCCAAGTACGAGGCCGAGGGCAGCCCGTACTACGCGACGGCCCGGCTGTGGGACGACGGCATCCTCGATCCGCTCGAGACGCGCGACGCGCTCGGTCTCGCGCTGGCCGCGGCGCTGCACGCGCCGGTGCCACGCACGACCTGGGGCGTCTTCCGCATGTGAGCCGATGCGCCGGGTGCTGATCGCCAACCGCGGGGAGATCGCGGTACGCGTGGCTCGCGCCTGCCGCGAGCACGGCCTCGCCAGCGTGGCCGTCTACTCCGACGCCGACCGCGATGCGCCGCACGTCCGCGCGGCCGACGACGCCGTGGCCATCGGCCCGGCGCCCGCGCGCGAGTCCTACCTGTGCGTGGAGGCGCTCCTCCAGGCGGCGCGCACCGCGGGCGCGGACGCCGTCCACCCGGGCTACGGATTCCTCGCCGAGAACGCCGCGTTCGCGCGCGCGGTGATCGACGCCGGACTCACCTGGATCGGTCCTGCGCCCGAGGCGATCGCCGTCATGGGCGACAAGGTCGTGGCGCGCGCGAAGGTATCAGCGGCGGGCGTGCCGGTGGTTCCCGGCGCCGAGGTGGACGCGGCCGACGGCGCCGAGGTCGCGCGCCGCGCCGCGAGCCTCGGCTATCCCGTCCTGGTGAAGGCGGCCGCGGGCGGCGGCGGCAAGGGCATGCGACGCGTCGCCAGCGCGACCGAGCTGGGCGACGCCCTCGCCGCGGCCGCGCGCGAGGCGGCCGCGGCGTTCTCCGACGCGCGCGTCTACCTGGAGAAGCTGGTCGAGCGCCCCCGTCACGTCGAGGTGCAGGTGCTGGGCGATCGGCACGGCACGCTCCTCCATCTCGGCGAGCGCGAGTGCTCGATCCAGCGCCGCCACCAGAAGGTGGTCGAGGAGACGCCGTGTCCCGTGATGACCCCGGCGCTGCGCGCCGAGATGACCGCGGCGGCGCTCGCGGTGGCACGCGCCGTCGACTACGCGAGCACGGGAACCGTGGAGTTCCTGCTCGATCAGGACGGCAGGTTCTACTTCCTCGAGATGAACACGCGCCTCCAGGTCGAGCATCCGATCACCGAGTGGGTCACCGGCGTCGACCTGGTGGCGGCGCAGCTCCGCGTGGCGCGCGGCGAGCCGCTCGGCCTCGCACAGAAGGACGTGTCGTTCCGCGGCCACGCGATCGAGGTGCGGGTGTGCGCCGAGGATCCGGCCGCCGGCTTCCTGCCGAGCGCCGGACCGATCCTCCTCGTCCGCGAGCCGGCGGCGCCCGGCGTGCGCGTGGACACCGGCATCGAGACCGGCGCGCGGGTGCCCGTCGAGTACGATCCGTTGCTGGCGAAGGTCTCCGTCTGGGACGCCGATCGGGCATGCGCCGTGCGCCGCATGCGGGCCGCGCTGCACGACGTCGTGATCCTCGGTCCGACGACCAACGTCGCCTTCCTCCAGGACATCCTCGCACACCCCGCGTTCGCGAGCGGGACCACGCATACCGGCTTCATCGAGGAGCACCTCGCCGCGTGGCACGCGTCCGCGGACGAGGTGGACGCCGCCGCCGTCGCCGCGGCGCTCGCCGGCGCGCTGCGCTCCGGCGCGTCCGGTGCGACGGCGCCATCACAGCGCCCGTCGGCGTGGGACACGCTGGGGCGCTGGCGCCTGGGCGTCTAGATGGAGACGCGACTCCGTCAAGGCGACCGGACGCTCGCCGTGTCGCTGGCGGACCAGGGGTCCGAGGCCATCGTCGACGGCCGGCCGCATCGCGTGCGGCGCATCGCTGCCCGCGTGGCGCGCGATGCGAGCGGCGGCGACGTCTCGGAGATGCTGCTCGACGTCGACGGCCGCGTGTGGCGCGCATTCGTCGTGCGCGCCGGCGAGCGCCTGCTGGTCTCCCTCGACGGTCGCGTCCACGCCTTCGACCTCGGCGAGGCGCCGCGCCGCGGCGCCGCCGGCGGCGGGCTCGGGCTGACCGTCGCGCCCATGCCGGGCAAGGTGCTCCAGGTGCTGGTCGGGATCGGCGACGCCGTCGAGCCCGGCCAGCCGCTCGTGGTCCTCGAGGCCATGAAGATGGAGACGACGCTGCGCGCGGAGATCGCCGGCACCGTCGCGGCGGTGGGCGCGTCGCCGGGCGACATGGTCGAGGCCGGCGCCGCGCTGGTCGAGATCACGCCGCCGGAGCGCGCTGAGCCGACGTAGTCCGATCGCAGTCGTTGTCTCGCCGGTCGCTCGCGCCTAGCCTCTCGCGCACCTGAGGAGGACCGGCGCGGATGCGCGTGCTGCTTCTCGACGACGAGCCGTCCGCCGCCCCGCTCCACGACGCGCTGCGCGCGCGCCCCCGTACCGAGCTGTGTCGGGCGACCGCAGCCGGCGGCTCCCCGGGTGCGCTCGCCGACGCCGATCGGGCAGACGTCGTCGTCCTCGGGCCGGCGGCGGCGGCGCGCGCCGATCTCGGCGACGTCATCGCCGCGTTCGCCGATCGCCTCCCCGTCGTCGTGGTGGGCGAGCGCGACCAGGCGGCCGCCGCCGTCGCGGCGATGAAGGCGGGGGCCGCCGACTACGTCGCGCTGAGCGCACTCGACCTCGCGGAGCGCGTCGCTGCGGCGGCGCAGCAGCCGGAGCGCGCGGCCGCGGCGAGCGAGCAGGTCGCCGTCGCCGGGCTGGTCGGCGCGAGCCCGGCGATCGAGCGCGTGCGCGCGCTCGTTCGCACCGCCGCCCGGACCGGGGCGCTCCGTGCTCATCGAGGGAGAGACGGGAACCGGCAAGGAGGTCGTCGCGCGGGCCGTGCACGCCCTCGGTCCGCGGGCGCGCGCGCCGTTCATTCCCCTCAACTGCGCCGCGGTACCCGAATCGCTCGCCGAGAGCGAGTTCTTCGGGCATGCGCGCGGTGCGTTCACCGGAGCGCTCGACTCGCGACCGGGTGCACTCCGACTCGCCGATGGTGGGACCCTCTTCCTCGACGAGATCGAGGATCTGCCGCTGCCGCTCCAGGCGAAGCTCCTCCGCGTGGTGCAGGACGGCGAGGTCCGTCCGCTCGGCGGCAACACGGCGAAGCGTGTCGACGTGCGCCTCGTCGCCGCCTCCAATCGCGAGCTCTGGCGCATGGTCGAGAGCGGCGCCTTCCGGCGCGATCTCTACTACCGTCTCCGGGTCCTCACCATCCAGCTCCCGCCGCTGCGCGAGCGCGGGAGCGACCTGCCGCTGCTGGTCGCGCATTTCGTCGCCGCGTTCAATCGACGTCACGGCACCCGCTTCGTCGTCCCGCCGACGTCCCAGCTCCGTCCCCTCCTCGATCACCCGTGGCCCGGCAACGTCCGCGAGCTGGAGAACACGCTCGAGTCGCTGCTCATCCTGGCCACCGCCGACGGCAACGACCTCGCCACCGTGGTCCGCCGCGCGCCGGCGCTCGACGGCGGCTTCTGGCCCGACGAGCGCGCCCGCATCCTGCGCGTGCTGAACGACCATCGCTGGAACCGGCAGCGCGCCGCCGCGGCGCTCGGGATCTCGCGCGTCACCCTCTGGCGACGGATGGAGCGGCACGGCATCCGCGACCCGTTCACGCCGGGGCCGCGCGCAACGTCCTGAGCGTCCCGGCTGCAACGCGCGGGCGCGAATCCCGCGTTCGCGCAGCGCGCGCGGTCGGCATGCCGCCTGCAATCCTCGCAACGGCCCTCTCCCGCCCGGGGCACGAGGAGGTCGCATGTCGCATCGGCAGAAGCTCTTGGGGATCGCGGGCGGAGCGTTGGTGCTCTCGGGGCTCGTCCTGCGGGCCGTCACCGTGCACTCGGTCGGCGCCGCGCCGCTGATCTACCGGGTCACGAGCAACAACAACGATCTCGACAGCGTCGAGGGGATCGCGCCACCGGGTCGACTGGTCGAGCTGTGGTACCGGCAGCGGAACTTCCGCGAGGGCCTGGAGTCCGCCGAGCCCGGCCAGGATCCGTTCTCCTGGTGCGGGTGGAAGAACGGCGGCAACCCGGTGCAGCTCGGCGCCGTGCAGGCCGACGCGTGGGGCAAGTGGCGGCTCGGCAATCTGCGTCAGTCGACGACGGTGATGCTCTTCCCGTCGGCCGGCCGCGGGACCACCTGCCAGGGCGGGATACTGACGCAGCTCCTGCCGCGCGTCTGTGACGTCCCCGGCGTCAACTGCACGGCGTGGACTCCGCCGGCACTCCACTGGCTCAACGTGAAGCGGCAGAATCCCGTCACGGCCACCGCGGGCGGCGCCGTCTCGGGCGCCGAGACCGCCGCGATCGCCGTCGCCGACGGACCCGACGACGGTCCCGAGCCCACCAGCGTCTACGACGTCGACTCGAACGGCATCGATACCCGGCAGGCGGGTCTCAGCTGGGGTCAGCGCGTGAGCTGGAAGTGCGGCGCGGGCGGGACGGCGGTGTGTCCCAGCGTCACCGTCCACGACGGCACCACGATCACCACACCCGATCCCGAGTATCCCTTCATCCTCGGAAGCATCCAGGGACACGCTCCCGGGGGCTCCATCTTTGCCGCCGCAGCCATTCCGCGTGGCGAGCCGCTCGGCTTCACGGTGAACGTCAACGCGAAGCTGCGCGCCAACCTCGACATCAACCTCGGCTGCGACCAGAAGAAGCTCTTCGACTTCTCCGTGCCCTCGGTCTACTGACCCGCGCCGAGCCGGTCACCGCGCGCGATGCCGAGCGCGCCGGCACCCTCCGCGGCGGCGGCCTTCGGGCCGTCGCCGCGGGCGCGCGCGCATCGCGCCGCGCCGGCGCCGCCCGCCCAGACCGCGCCGGCCGAGCCTACTCGGCGAGCATCTCTCCCGATCCCCCGAAGTCCTTCGGAAAGTCCCTGAACTTCGGCAGACCGTCACGAACCGCGAGCACCTTCTCGCCGTAGTGCACGTGCAGCGTCGGCTTCCAGTCGAGACCCGTGATCGTTCCCGCGGGAACGTCGGTCATCCCGATCGCGGGATGATTGACGAGCACCGGGGTTCCGCAGGACGTGCAGAACTGGCGATGGCTCGCCTCGGTCTTCTTGATGAGCCCGAGCTTCTCCTTGCCCTTCACGACCCGCACGCTTGCGGCGGGCCACAGCGTCGCCGCGTGGATCGGCGCTCCGAGCCAGCCCCGACACGAGCTGCAATGGCAGTACACCTGGACCGAGGGCTCGCCGCTGAGCTCCACCTGCACCGCGCCACAGAAGCAGTGGCTGTCGCGCTTCTCGCTTGCCATCGAGAATCTCCTCCGTCTCGGTTCTTTGAACGATTGTCCCGCGTGCGTCCGTCGGAGCGCAACTACCATTCGTTTCGAGCCGACGGAATCGACAGCCAGATCATCGACAGCGCCTGACCGCCCGCGGACACCTGCCGCTCGCGCATTGCCCGTTCGTCTGCAGCGCCCCCGCGCCCGCCGCGTGCCGCCCGGCAGCTGCAGCGCGCGCACGCGTTGACCGACAGCGTGCGCCTCCGGCAATCTCGCAGGGCTCGACGTGCAATCAGCGACCAGCTCGTGCCGGATCGCGATCCCCGCTCGTCTACTGGCCCGCGCCGAGCCGGTCACCGCGCGCGATGCCGAGCGCGCCGGCAACCTCCGCGGCGGCGGCCTTCGCGCCGTCGCCGCGGGCGCGCGCGCAGCGCACCGCGCCGCTCGCCGTCGCCACGACCAAGGCCCTGCTCCTCCACCGCCACCACCGTTCCCGGAGGAGCCTCGGCCGCGTCCACGCGGCGCGGCTCGAAGAGCCGCAGCCGCGCGCCACGCCACGTGGTGTGCGCGCCCGGCTGCGGATCGCAGCCGCGAATCAGGTTGTGGACCTCCGCCTGCGGCCGCGACCAGTCGATCGTCGCATGACCGTCGCCGAGCAGCGGATCGTACGTCGCCAGCCGCTCGTCCTGCGGCTCGCGCGGCGCACGGCCCTCGGCGATGAGCTGCACGCTGTCGAGCACCGTCTGCACGCCGAGCGGGAAGAGCGTCTTGAAGTAGAGCGTGCCGGCGGTGTCGTCGGGTCCGGCCGGCGCCTCGCGCTGCAGCAGGATCGGTCCGGTGTCGATGCCCGCGTCGGGCCAGAAGACCGTGACCCCGCTGCGGGTCTCGCCGCGGATCAGCTGCCACGGGATCGCGCTGCCGCCGCGATAGCGCGGCAGCAGCGACGGGTGAAAGCAGATGGCCGTCCGGCGCGGAAGCTGGAGGAGCGGCTCGGGGACGATCTGCGTGACGTACGCGAGGATGGCGAGATCGGCGTCCGCGCGCGCGAACGCCTCGCGCGCCTGGTCGGTCTTGAGGGACGGGAACTGGTGCGTCGGGATGCCGCGGCCGATCGCCGCGGACTTGACCGGATCGAGCTTGTCGCCGCGATCCGGCGGGCAGACGACGCCGGCCACCTCGTGCCCTGCCGCCTCCAGGCCCTGGAGCACCTGCTCCGCGAACGCGGCCTGCCCGACCAGAAGGATGCGCACGGATCAGGCCTTCAGGTGCGTGGCGAGGAACGCGGTCAGGCGCTTCCAGGCGTCCGCGGCGGCGTCCTTCCGATAGGAGTCGCGCTCGTCGCAGAAGAAGCCGTGCGGCGCCTTCGGATAGACGTGGACCTCGAGCGACTTCCCGAGACGCGCGGCCTCGGCCTCGAGCGCCTTCACCTGGTCCAGCGGGATGAAGGGATCGTCCTCCCCGAAGAACGCCAGCACCGGAGCCTTCAGGGTGGCCGTACGATCGATCGGGATCCCGCCGCCGTAGAACGGGACGGCCGCGCGGATCTTGTCGGGCAGCGCGCAGGCGGCCAGGTAGCTGACGCGACCGCCCATGCAGAACCCGGTGATGCCGATCCGGTCGGCTCGGATGGCAGGCTGCTTCTCGAGCGCGCCGACGGCGGCCGAGATGTCCTCGACGATCCCCTGGTCGGTGAGGTCCCTCATCATGGTGATCGCCTGCGGGAGGTCGTCGTAGGCGGCGAAGCGCCCCGGGCCTCCGCGATGGAACAGGTCCGGGGCCAGCGTCACGTATCCCTCGCCGGCAAGACGGCGGGCCACGCCCTTGATGTGGTCGTTCAGCCCGAACGCCTCCTGCACCACGATCACGCCCGGCAGCGCGCCGCTCGACGCCGGCCGCGCGAGCTGCGCCGGCATCGGTCCACCCGGCGTCTGGACCTCGATCATCTCGCTCTGCACATCCATTCTCGTCCCTCCGGCGGGCACGCTCGCCCAACTGACTTGCTCGTGTCAAGACGCCGTTCGGTCGAGGACTACGGGCGGATCCTTCATGCTAACCATCGGAATACGCTTGCCATTCCACCCCGCCCGGACCGCCCCGGGAACTCGTTGACACCCCGTCGTCAGCGTCGTAGCCTAAAACGCGTTTTTGGGAAGACTGCCGATGCGACGGGAGAAATCCAACTACATCATCCAGTCGGTCTCGCACGCGCTCGACGTCCTCGAGCAGTTCTTCCAGGACGCCGACGAGCTCGGCGTCACCGAGCTGTCCAAGCGGCTCAAGCTGCACAAGAACAACGTCTTCCGCCTGCTCGCCACCCTCGAGTCACGCGGCTACATCGAGCAGAACCGGAGCACCGAGAACTACCGGCTGGGCGTCCGCTGCCTCCAGCTCGGTCAGAGCTACGTGAAGCACATGGGCCTGCTCCGCCAGGCGGTGCCCATCATGCACGAGCTGGTCAGGCAGGCGCGGGAGACCGCGTACGTCGCGGTGCTGCGGCGGGACGGCGTGGTTCCCGTCGAGGTCGTCGAGGCCGATCGCTCGGTGCGCATCGTCTCGCAGGTCGGCGAGACCCTGCCGCTGCACTGCACGGCGGCGGGCAAGGCGCTCCTCGCCTTCCAGGCGGAGGAAGACCTCCGCGGCGTGCTGCCGGACACCCTGTCGAAGTTCACCGAGCGCACGCCGACCGACCGCCAGGTGCTCCAGCAGCAGCTCAAGTCGGTCGGCTCGAGCGGCTACGCAATCGACATGGGCGAGCACATGGAGGACGTGCGTGCGGTGGCGGTGCCGATCCGCGACTACACGCGCAACGTCGTCGGCGCGCTCGCCATCGTCGGTCCCGCCTACCGGTTCCAGGCCGAGCGCATCGACAAGGAGCTCGCGCCGCTCATCGTGAAGGCGGGTCGGGATCTGTCGAGCCGACTCGGGTTCGACGTCGGGAAGCGCGAGGCCAGCTAGCGTTCGCGGGTGCGCCGACCATAGGCTCGCGCAACTTGACTGTCATGGGGGAGCGTTGTAGCGAAAGCCGGTTTCGGTCCGGAATTCCCCCCAGAGGAGACTCCCCCCGTGAAGATTCTCGTCACCGTGAAGCGCGTCCCGGATCCGGAGACGCAGCTCAAGATCAACGCCGAGGGCACCGGCTTCGCCACCGACGGCATCAAGTGGGTGGTGAACCCCTTCGACGAGATCGCCGTCGAGGAAGCGCTGCGCGTGAAGGAGAAGAACGCGGGCAGCGAGGTCGTCCTCGTCAGCATCGGCCCGAAGGCGGCGCAGGAGCAGCTCCGCACCGGCCTGGCCATGGGCGCCGATCGCGCCATCCTCGTGCTCTCCGACGAGAACCTCGAGCCACTCGCCGTGGCGCGCGTGCTCCAGAAGCTGGCCGAGCAGGAGAAGCCCGAGCTGATCCTCATGGGGAAGCAGGCGGTCGACTACGACAACAACTGCGCGGGCCAGATGCTGGCCGAGCTGCTCGGCTGGCCGCAGGCGGCGTTCGCGTCGAAGGTGGAGCTGGCCGGCGGCCAGGCCACGGTCACGCGCGAGGTCGACGGCGGCCTCGAGACGCTGTCGTTCGCGCTGCCCGCGGTCGTCACGGCCGATCTCCGGCTGAACGAGCCGCGCTACGCGTCGCTGCCCGGCATCATGAAGGCGCGGAAGAAGGAGCTGAAGGAGATTCCGGTCGCCGACCTCGGCGTCGACGTGACGCCGCGGGTGAAGATCGTGAAGCTCGAAACGCCCCCCAAGCGCGCCGCCGGGCGCAAGGTCGGCTCGGTGCAGGAGCTGGTGAAGGTCCTGCACGACGAAGCCAAGGTCATCTGAAGGATCCATCATGAGCAACGTTCTCGTCTTCGCAGAGCACCTGCACGGAAAGTTCCCCAAGACCACGCTGGTCGGGCTCACCGCCGGCAAGACCCTCGCCGAGAAGAGCGGCGGCAAGGCACTGGCGATCGTCCTCGGCAAGGGCGTCGACGGCCTCGCGAGCGAGCTCGCGTCGTACGGCGTCGACGTCGTCGCGGTCGACGGCCCGCAGTTCGAGCACTACGTCGCCGACGCGTACACCGCCGCCATCGCCGACGTCGTGAAGCAGAAGAGCGTCGAGGACGTCGTCGCCACCGCGACGGCGCTGGGGAAGGACCTCCTGCCCCGCCTGGCCGCGCGTCTCGGCGCCGGGATGGTGTCCGACATCAGCGGCATCGTCGACGGCACCACCTTCGTGCGTCCCATGTGGGCCGGCAACCTGTTCGCCACGGTCAAGGTCGAGGCCAGCCCGCGCGTGATCACGGTCCGCGGCACGGCCTTCGAGCCCGCCGCCAAGGGCGGCAGCGGCGCCGTCGAGAAGGCCTCTGCGTCCGCCGGCGAGGGCAAGACCAAGTTCGTCGAGTTCGCCGAGACCAAGTCCGACCGCCCGGTGCTCACCGAGGCGTCGATCGTGTGCTCGGGCGGACGGGGACTCAAGAACGGCGAGAACTTCACCACCTACCTGGAGCCGCTGTGCGACGCGCTCGGCGCCGCCATGGGCGCCAGCCGCGCCGCCGTCGACGCCGGCTACGTGCCGAACGACCTCCAGGTCGGTCAGACCGGCAAGGTCGTCGCTCCGAAGCTCTACATCGCCGTCGGCATCTCGGGCGCCATCCAGCATCTCGCCGGCATGAAGGACTCGAAGGTGATCGTCGCCATCAACAAGGACGAGGAGGCGCCCATCTTCCAGGTGGCCGACTACGGGCTGGTCGCCGACCTCTTCAAGGCCGTCCCCGAGCTGACCGAGGAAGTGAAGAAGCTGAAGGCTTCGTGAGCCGCGACGGGCGCACCGGCGTCTCGTCTCCTGCGATCGTTTCCCGCGAGCGGGCCCTGGCCCGCTCGTTCTATCTCCAGCCCACGTTGCGCGTGGCGCGAGCGCTCCTCGGCAAGGTGCTGGTCCACCGGACGCCCGAGGGCCGCGCCGCAGGCCGCATCGTCGAGGTCGAGGCATACCGTGGTCCGGCCGACCGCGCGGCCCACACCGCCGGCGGTCATCGCTCGGCGCGCAACGAGACCATGTGGGGACCGCCGGGCCACGCCTACGTCTACTTCGTCTACGGGATGCACCATTGCGTGAACGTGGTGACCCGGCCCGCCGGCGTCCCCGAGGCCGTGCTCATCCGCGCCCTCGACCCGCTCGACGGCCTGGACCTGATGCGCAGCCGCCGGCGCCTGCCCGACGCGCCCGCCTGGCGACTCTGTCGCGGTCCCGGCGCGCTCTGCCAGGCCCTCGGGGTGACACGGCAGCAGAACGGCGCGGACCTGGTGCGCGGGCCACTCCGCATCCTGGACGCCCCGCCCGTCGATGCGCGCCGGGTACGACGCTCCACGCGGATCGGCGTGGCCTACGCCGGGGCGGATGCGCTCAGGCCGTGGCGGTTTCTCGTGAGCGCCACGCCGGCGGTGTCCGGACCGCGATCGCTCGCACGCTAGGCCACGAACGCGGCCCCCGGCGACGCCGGAAGCGACGTGGTCGTCGTCGTTTCCAGGGTGGTCGTCGGTGTTTCGGTGGTGCTCGTGCTGCTCGTCGTGGTCGTAGACTCCTCGGTGGTGCTGGTGGTGGTGGTCGGCGCCTCCGTGGTCGTGGTCGTGGTCGAGGTGGTCGTCGTGGTGCTGGTGGTCGGCTCCGTCGTGGAGGTCGTCGTGGTCGGCTCGCTCGTCGAGCTCGTGGTCGAGGACGTGGTGCTGGTCGTGGTCGACGAGGTGGTGGACGTCGTCGTCGAGGTCGTGCTGCTCGTGGTGGTCGTCGGCAGCGACGTGGACGTCGAGGAGGTGCTGGTCGACGCTTCCGTCGTGCTGCTGGTCGACGTCGTCGACGTGCTCGTCTCGGTGGTGGACGTCGTCGAGAGCACGGTCGTGGACGTGGTGGTCGTGGCCGGCGCCGTCGTGGTGGTCGGCTGCGGCGGGCAGTCGTCGAAGCGTGGTCCGCACACCAGCACGTAGCGGTCGCGGTCGGCGCGTGCCGCGGCCGCCGTGACGTGGAGGACGACCTTGCCGGGTCGCGGCTGGATCACCGGACCGCGCACGGGGACCGTCACGTCGGCGAACTCCCCGCAAACGCTCGCGGACAGCGGGTCGGGAAGCGGGAGGAGGTTCTGCCGTACCGTGAGGCGCTTCAACGTCGGCGGCGGCGTGCACTGGCGAATGTCGAGGTCGTTGATGCAGAGCCGGGCGCGGAAGGTGCACGATCCGTTGCAGAGGCCGTCGTGATCGCAGGAGGGATCGCCGTCGACGCAGAACGCCCGCTGGCGCGTCTCGGGCGGCGCGAGGCTGTCGAGGTCGAGCTGCACGTAGCATTCGGTCCGCAGGCTCCCCGCGCCCGGGAGGAGCGTCGCGGAGGCGAGCGGAGGAGTCGCGACGATCAGCAGCGCGGCGAGGGTGGGAAACGGGACCTGGCGCATCGGGCTGCCAATCATGTGGGACCGGACGGGCGCGTCAACCCTCGATGTGCGGCGCGACGCGGGCCACTGGCGTTTTCGCGCGGAGCCCACTAGGTAAAGGCGCTCTATCCCGACCGCGACAGCTCCATGGCGAAGCCGAAGACCAAGACGACGGTTGACTCCCCGGTAACGCCCGCGCTCGACGATCCGCTCGCCGGAGCGACCGCCGAGGAAGGGTCGGCCGGTCCGCTCCAGGGCCCCTACGACCTCGCGCTCGCCGCCGGCGAGGACCTGCGCCGCAAGCCGTATGCGGCTTCGAGTACGATCCAGACGATCCGGCAGCACACGAAGGATCGGATGACGGTCTGGGAGCGGATCGAGGTCCTGCAGGATCCCGACAGCCAGCCGACGATCCTCTACCAGAACTGGGGTCCGAACCTCGACGGCGCTTCGATCGTCACCGCGGTGGTCAAGATCGGCGGCCGCGACGTGGCGCTCTACGGCCACGACTTCACCGTCCGCGCCGGCTCGATGGACGCCACCAACGGCCGGAAGCTCGCCAACCTGATCTACCTCGCGGGCGAACGCGGCATCCCCTGCGTCGGGATGAACGACAGCGCGGGCGCCTTCGTGCCCGCCGGTATCGGCGGTCTCGACGGCTACGCCGAGGCGTTCACGGCGCTGCGCAAGATCAGCGGCGTCGCGCCGAGCCTCATGTGCATGTTCGGCTACAACGCCGGCGGCGGCTCCTATCTCCCGCGCCAGGGCAGCTTCGTGATCCAGGCATCCAACACGTTCTTCGGGCTGACCGGGCCCGGCGTCATCAAGAGCGTGCTCGGCGAGGACGTCACCCCGGACGATCTGGGCGGTCCCAAGGTGCACGGGGCGAGCGGCGTCGCGGACCTGACGGTGGCGGACGAGGTTGCCGCGCTGCGCACGGCGCAGCGCCTGCTCAGCTACCTTCCCAACTCGAACCGCGTGGCGCCCCCCTTCGAACGCACCAGCGACTCCATCGAGCGGCCGACGACCGAGATCGACACCCTGCTGCGCAAGGCGTTCAACTCGCCGACCGGCTTCAACACGCCGCTCGACGTCACCATCCTGATCGAGCGCATCTGCGACCACGGCGACTACTTCGAGACCCAGCCCGATCGCGCGCGGAACGCCATCACGGCCTTCGGCCGCCTCGGTGGCCACGTCGTCGGGTTCGTCGCCAACAACAGCGCCGTGGCGAGCGGCCAGATCGACGTCGACGCCGCGTACAAGATCGCGCGCTTCGTCCGCTTCTGCTCGATCTACAACACGCCCGTGATCTTCATCGAGGACACCACCGGCTTCCTGCCCGGCCGCGACCAGGAGACGCGCGGCATCGTGCAGGCCGGGCGGGCGATGCTGGACGCCATCATCGACATCCGCACGCCCAGGATCCTGCTGATCCTGCGCAACGCCTTCGGCGGCGCCTATGCGGCCTTCAACAGCTACGCCACCGGCGCCGACATCGTGCTCGCGCTCCCGACCACGCGCGTCGCGGTCATGGGAACCGCCGGCAAGGAGTTCGTCTACAAGGCCGAGATCCGCAAGATGCGCGACGAGGCCGCGAAGAAGCGCAAGGCGGGCGCCCCGGACGCCGAGGTCGCCGCCTGGTTGAAGGCCCGCGAGACCGAGCTCAACCAGCGCTACGAGCGCGAGCTCATGAATCCGCGCGAAGCGCTCTCGCTGGGCTCGATCTCCGAGATCGTGATGCCGACGGACCTGCGGCGCGTCCTCACCCACCACCTGCGCTTTCTCCTGAACCACTACGTGCCGGGTCCGATGGTCGAGGCGCAGCGCGAGTTCCACTGATGACGATTCCCGCCCGTCCGATCGACCCGACGAAGGATCGCGATCGTCGGCTGGCCGAGTCGCGCGAAGCGTACCACGCGAACCCGGCACAGTTCCGCGACCGCCGCCTGGGCGAGTCGCGCTCGCCCTGGGTGCGCTCGTTCGCCTGCGACGACATGAAGGTCCTGATCGTCTGCCGCGGACCGATCCGCAAGGAAGCGATCGACGTCTTCCGCGAGATGGGCATGACGCAGGTGGGCATGCTGCTCTCGGAGAAGGACAGCATCGTCTTTCCGCGCGCGCTGTCGCCCGAGCTCCGCATCATGAACCCGCGCTTCGTCCATCCGGTGCCCGACTACACGGGAGCGACGAAGGAGGAGCGCGACCAGCGGGTGCGGGACATCATCCGCATCTGCAAGCAGCACGGCTACGACGCGGTGTTCGCCGGCTACGGCTTCATGGCCGAGGACGCCGGCTTCGTGCGCGCGCTCGAGGAGGCCGGTCTCACGTTCATCGGGCCGGGCTCCTACACGCAGATGGCCGCCGGCGCGAAGGACGAGGCCAAGCGCACCGCGATCGAGAACCAGGTGTCGGTCACGCCGGGCATCAACGACGCCACCGTGCGCACGCTGCTGCGAAAGCACCCCGATCGCGCCGCGCTCGCCCGCGTCGCGAAGGAGCACGGGCTCGAGGCGTCGGGCCTCGCGGACACGTCCCGTGCGCTCCCCGCGCTGGCGGAGCAGCTGCTCGAGGCCTCGTACCGTGCGCGCATCGATCTCTTCACGATCGACGACCTCGGCGAGACGCTGCGTCTCGAGGCCGAGCGCCTGCTCGCCGAGCAGCCGGGACGACGGTTCCGGCTGAAGGCGATCGGCGGCGGCGGCGGCAAGGGACAGCGCATCCTCGGCAACGCCGCGCAGGTCCCGGGATTGGTCCGCGAGGTCCTCGCCGAGGTGAAGGCAACCGGCACGGGCGACAACAAGAACATGCTGCTCGAGCTGAACATCGAGCAGACGCGGCACAACGAGATCCAGATCCTCGGCAACGGCGCATGGTGCATCTCGCTCGGCGGCCGCGACTGCTCGCTCCAGATGCACGAGCAGAAGCTGGTCGAGGTGTCGGTCACGCAGGAGGGCCTGCGCGACGCGATCGAGCGCGCGAAGGCGGACGGGCAGGCCGCCAAGGCCAAGGCGCTGACGGGTGACCTGCGGGTGCTCGAGCGCATGGAGGCCGAGGCCGAGCGCTTCGGCCAGGCCGCGAAGCTCGACTCCGCATCGACCTTCGAGTGCATCGTCGACGGCGAGCGGCACTACTTCATGGAGGTGAACACGCGCATCCAGGTGGAGCACCGCGTGTCGGAGCTCTGCTACGCGCTCAGGTTCGCCAACCCCGATGATCCCACCGACGCGTTCGAGGTGCAGTCCCTGGTCGAGGCGATGGCCCTCATCGCGCGGCACAGGGAGCGGCTGCCGAGGCCCGGCAGGACCATCCGGAACGGCGCCGCCATCGAGGCGCGGCTGAACGCCACCGATCGCGCGCTCAGCCCCGCCGCCGGCGGCGTCATCACGTCGTGGTCGGACCCGGTCCGCGGCGAGATCCGCGACGACCAGGGCATCTGCATCAAGAACCCGGACACGGGTCTCTTCATGCGCTACCGCCTGGCGGGCGCCTACGACTCGAACGTCGCGCTGCTGCTGGCGACCGGCGCGAACCGCGACGAGAGCTGGACGCAGCTGGTCGAGACCTTCCGCCGCACCACCATCCGCGGCATGGACCTGGCGACCAACCTCGAGTTCCACTACGGCCTGCTCGTCTGGTTCCTGGCGCGCGACCCGTGGGCCAAGCCGACGACGAAGTTCGTCGTGCCGTATCTCACCCTGGTCGGCGAGCTCGCGCAGGAAGCGCACGCGATCGATCTCGACTATGCGTTCCAGCGCATCGCGCGGCGCGCCACCGCGGTGGCCGCCCCCGAGGCGCTCGACGCCACCAGGCAGGTGATCGACCTGAAGGAGACGCTGCTCGAGCGTCCCATCCGGCTGCTCTTCGAGGAGCCCCACTTCCTGTCGGCATGGCTCTCGCAGCATCGCTTCGACTTCGTGGTGCGCGATGGACGCTTCGAGTGGCGCCGGAACCCGGTCGAGGTGCTCGCCGAGACCTACCGGCTGCTCAACATGGACGGCACCCAGGGCGCCGCGGCCTATCGCATCTGGGATCACGACCGGGAGCTGCTCGACGTCGCCCTCGCCTTCTACGAGAAGCTCGGCGCGCGCGTGCCGCCGGACATGGCGTGGCCCGACCTCGACGCGACGCTGCTCGGCGACGTGCCCGCCTTCGGCCTGGACGAGGCGTCGTGGGGACGCGTGCGCGCGGCCCATGCCGGCCACCAGCTCGGACTCGACATCCTCGCGCTGCTGCCGCTGATCGCGGACAAGACCGGCTTCTACGACCTGCGCCTCGAGGACGACCTGACCGTCCACATTCCCGAGCGCCTGCACGACCCGAAGCACCAGGAGGCCATGCGCAAGGTGCTGGTCCCCCCGCCCGTGACGCGCGCCGACGAGATCGTGGCGGCCATGGGCGGGACGTTCTACGCGCAGGAGGCGCCCGACCTGCCGGCGTTCATCACGACAGGCGCCCACTTCGACAAGGGCGACGCCCTCTACATCATCGAGGTCATGAAGATGTTCAACAAGGTGTACGCGGGTTTCGCGGGCACCGTGACCGACGTGCTGGTGGACAGCGGGACCGTCGTGCGCAAGGGGCAGGCGCTCTTCCGCATCGAGCCCGACGAGGTGTTCGTCGAGGAGGATCCGGGCGTGCGCGAGCGGCGGATGCGGGACACCACCGAGGCCTACCTCGCCCGGCTCGGCGAGCCGTAGCGCGACGCGCGCGTCCTACGCCTTCATCGACCGCTCGACGATCTCCATCACGTCGAGCGTCTGCACGCGATCCTCGAGATCCTTCGCCTTGATGCCGTCGGTCAGCATCGTCATGCAGAACGGGCACGACACCGCGATGACCTCCGGGTTCGCCTGCAGGGCCTCGTCGGTGCGCAGCAGGTTCACCCGCTTGTCCGCCGGCTCCTCGATCCACATGCGACCGCCGCCCGCGCCGCAGCAGCGTCCGAAGTTGTGGTGGTGGCCCGGCACCTCCTCGACGGCCGCGCCCGACGCGCGCAGGACGTCGCGCGGCTCGTCGTAGACGTCGTTGAAGCGGCCGTAGTAGCACGAGTCGTGATACACGGTGCGCTTGTCGAAGCCGCCGTTCATCTCGAGCTTCCCGGCCGCGATGAGCTGCTTCACCAGGTCGGCGGCGTGGATCACCTCGTACGTGCCGCCGAACTGCGGCAGCTCGTTCTTGATGGTGTTGAAGCAGTGCGGGCAGTTCACGATGACCTTCTTCACCTCGTGCCCGTTGAAGGTCTCGACCGCCATCTGCGCCATGCTCTGGTAGAGGTACTCGTTGCCGAGCCGGCGCGCGGAATCGCCGTTGCACGGCTCCTCCTGCGCCATGCAGGCGAAGTCGACGCCCGCCTTCTTCAGCAGGCGCGCGAACGCCTGCGTGGTCTTCTTGTTGCGATCGTCGAACGCGCCCGCGCACCCGACGTAGTACAGGTACTCCGCGCCGGGCTTGTCGGCGACGGTGGGAATGTCGAGCCCGTCGGCCCACTCGAAGCGCTTCGCCGCGCCCACGCCCCAGGGGTTCGACTGCGTCTCCATGCCCTTGAAGACGCGTGTCAGCTCCTCGGGAAAGCGCGCTTCCTCCTGCACCAGGTGCCGGCGCATGTCGACGATCTTGTCGACGTACTCGATCATCACCGGACACGACTCCTCGCACGCCCGGCACATGTTGCACGCCCACAGGACCTCGTCTTCGATGACCGGGCCGACGATGTTCTCGCCCACCTCGGGCACCTCGCCACCGTCGCCGTTGCGCTGCGCCGCGATGCGCTTCGCGGCCACCTCGTCCTGGTGCGTGTAGAGGTAGTCGCGCAGATCGAGGAGGAGCTGGCGCGGCGCCAGCGCCTTCCCGGTGGCGGTGGCGGGACACTGCGAGGAGCACCGGCCGCACTCGGTGCAGCTGAACATGTCGAGCACCTGCTTCCACGTGAAGTGGTCGATGCGCGACGTCCCGTAGCGGACGGTGTTCTCGTCGTACTCCGGCTTGGACATCTGGCCGGTGGGCTCGAGCTTCTTGAAGAAGACGTTCGGCAGCGACGTGATGACGTGGAAGTGCTTGGCGACCGGGAGGAAGTTGAGCATCACCAGCACCGCGAGGTTGTGCATCCACCAGGCGACGTTGCCGGCGGGCGCCGCGATGCCGGCACCGCCGGTCGCGAGCAGGATCCGGCTCATCAGGTAGGAGAACGGCTCCCATCGCGCGTCTCCCGTGAAGCCCTCGACGCCGTGCGCGATCAGGCGGCTGCCGTCGTAGATGGGACCCGAGAAGGTGATCATGCCGATGCAGCCGAGGATCAGGTAGGCTTCCCAGTGGGAGTGGTGGCGATGGCGCTCCTCGGCCGGCGCGTACCCGAACAGACGGCGGGGCTGGGTGATGGCCCAGCGCGCGATCAGGATCACGATGCAGACGAAGACGGTGGCCTCGAAGACGTCGCGCACGAACCAGTACGGCGGGCCGAGCAGGCTCGGCGTGAACGGGAACGGATAGAAGTCGCTCGAGAACGCGCGACCGAACATGGTGACGATCTGGAGGCCGAGAATGACGAAGCCCCAGAAGACGAAGAAGTGCAGCCAGCCGGCGGTACGCTCGCGCACGATCGCCACTTCCGGGCGGATGAACTTCTCCTGCCCGAACGCATAGACGAGCAGCGCGCGGATGCGCTCGGGGATGCGATCGAGCGTGAACTCGCCGCTCGCCGCTCGCAGGAGGTTGAAGCGCCGCCAGACCTGGTAGAGAAAGAGGCCCAGCCCGGCGAGCAGCACCACGGTGAAGGCCATGGCGTTGAGCATTCTTTCGCTTATTCCACGAAGGTCCAGCGTGCAACCGTGCGCGACCCTCCTTGCGCTCGCGCTCGCACTCGCGTGCGCGCGCGGCGGTCCGGTCGCCGTCGTGCACCGCGCCGACGCGACCACCGTGTCGGTCGACCTCGAAGTCGTCTCGACGCCGGCGGCCATGGAGCGCGGCCTGATGTATCGCACGTCGCTGCCGGAGAGCTCCGGCATGCTGTTCGTCTTCCCCGAGGACGCGGATCACTCGTTCTGGATGAAGAACACGCTGATCCCGCTCGACATGCTCTTCATCGCGCGCGACGGGCACATCGTCGGGATCCATCCCGGCGCGGTCCCGCTGTCGACGGCGTCGATCTCCGTCGGGGCCCCATCGACGCTCGTCCTCGAGGTGAACGGCGGCTGGACCGCCCGGCACGGCGTCCGCGCCGGCGACCGGCTCGAGTTCCGCAACGTGCCCGGACTGTCGTGATCGCGCCCGACCTTGTGGGACCTGCGCGATCCTGTTAGACGCTCCGGGAGCACGCCGACATGAGCAGCCCTGCCTTCGTCGCCAAGAAGATCTTCCTCACCGCGGGTGTCGGCAAGCACCGCGAGAAGCTTTCGAGCTTCGAGATGGCGCTGCGCGCGGCCGGGATCGCACAGTTCAACCTGGTGCGCGTGTCGTCCATCTTTCCTCCGCACGCCAAGCTGATCTCGAAGTCCGAGGGCCAGAAGCTCATCAAGCCGGGCCAGATTCTCTACGTGGTGATGAGCGAGAACGCCACCAACGAGCCGCACCGGCTCGTGGCCGCGTCGGTCGGCGTGGCGATCCCCAAGGACCGTTCCCAGTACGGCTACCTCTCCGAGCACCACAGCTTCGGACAGACCGACAAGCATGCCGGCGACTACGCCGAGGACCTCGCCGCCACCATGCTGGCCACCGTGCTCGGCGTCGACTTCGACGCCAACACCGGCTACGACGAGCGCAAGGACGTGTGGCGCGTCAGTGACAAGATCGTGATCACGCGCAACGTCACGCAGTCGGCGATCGGAGATCGCGACGGCCTGTGGACGTCGGTGGTCGCCGCCGCCGTCTTCGCCGAGTAGCCCCACCACGCCGTCCGACTCACGAGCTGACGACGGCCTCGACGCACGCCTGCTGGCGGCCGCCGAGCACCGCAAGCGTCCGGTCACCGAGGCCGCGCTGCTCCGCGCGGCGCGGGTGGTGCGCGGCGAGCACGCGCGCGCCGTCGCGCGTCTCGCGGCGCTCGAGGCCGAGGGCCGTCTCGTCCAGCTGCCCGGCGACCGCTGGTCGGTGCCGGCGCAGGCGGGGCTGGTCGCCGGCCGCCTCACCGTCAATCCGGCCGGCTTCGGGTTCTGCCAGCCCGACGATCCCGCGCTCGAGGACGTCCACGTGCCCGCCCGGAGCCTCGGCTCCGCGATGCACGGCGACCGTGTGCTGGTCCACGTCGGGCGCGGCCGTGGCGAACGCCCGCGGGGTCGCGTCGTGCGCGTCCTCGCACACGGCGTCGAGACGCTGGCCGCCGTCTTTCGCCGGGCGCGCGGGCACGCCGTCCTGGTTCCGCAGGATCCGCGGATCACGGTACCGATCGGCGTCGCCGCGGGCGCGGAGCATGGCGCGCGCGAGGGCGACCTGGTCATCGCCCGCCTCGTGCGCCGCCCCGCGCACGATCGCGCGGCGTCGGCGCGCGTCGAGCGGGTCCTCGGACCGGCAGACGATCCGCGCGTGCAGACCGACGCCGTCATCCACGCACACGATCTGCCGCTCGCGTTCCCGCCCGAGGTCGCGAGCGCAGCGCGCCGCCTGCGCCGGACGCTCCCGGCGACGGAGCTGCGCGAGCGCGCGGACCTGCGGAGCCTGCCGCTGGTCACCATCGACGGCGAGAACGCGCGCGACTTCGACGACGCGGTCCTGGTCGAGCCGCTGGGCTCGGGGTTCCGGCTCACCGTCGCGGTCGCCGACGTCGCGCACTACGTGCGCGAGGACGGACCGATCGATCGCGAGGCCCGGGCACGCGGCACGAGCGTCTACTTCCCGGATCGCGTGATCCCCATGCTGCCCGAGGAGCTGTCGAACGACCTCTGCAGCCTGCGCCCGGGGGAGGATCGGCTGGTGCAGGTGGTGCGGCTCGACCTCGATGCCGCCGGACGCCCGCGCGCCGCCGAGTTCCTGGACGGCGTGATGCGGAGCGCCGCACGCCTCACGTACACCGAGGTCCGGCGCGCGATCGCCGATCGCGACGCGGGCACCCGCGCCGCCCTCGGCCCGCTCGTCGAGCCGCTCGAGCACGCCGAGCGCCTCGCGGCGGCGTTGCTCGCGCGCCGCCGGTCGCGCGGCGCGATCGACTTCGACCTGCCCGAGGCGGAGATCCTCCTCGACCTGCGCGGCCGTCCCGAGCAGATCGCCCGCGCCGAGCGCAACGTGGCGCATCGCCTGATCGAGGAGTGCATGCTCGCCGCCAACGAGGCGGTCGCGCGCGAGCTGATGCGTCGGCGGCTCCCCGCCCTGCATCGCGTGCACGAGCCGCCGGACCCCGTTCGCGTGCACGACCTCGCGCGCTTCCTGGAGGGATTCGGGCTGCGGCTCCGCCTCGAGCGTGGCCGTCCGACGCCCGCCTCCTTCCAGGCGGTGGTGAACGCCGTCGAGGGACGACCCGAAGGGCGCCTCGTCCACACCGTCCTGCTGCGCGCGATGCAGCAGGCGCGGTACGCGGCGGAGCCGCTCGGCCATTTCGGCCTCGCCATAGACGCGTACATGCACTTCACGTCGCCGATCCGCCGCTATCCCGACCTGGTCACCCACCGGCTGCTGCGGTTCGCACGCACCGGACGCGGTCGCGTGCCGCCGGATCTGCCCGCGATCGCCGAGGAAGCGTCCCGGCGCGAACGGGTGGCAGTGGACGCCGAGCGCGAGATCGTGCAGCTGAAGAGAGTCCAGTTCATGCAGGACAAGGTCGGCCAGGAATACGACGGCGTCGTCAGCGGCGTCACGCGGTTCGGCTTCTTCGTCGAGCTGCACGAGGTCTTCGTCGAGGGACTCGTGCACCTCGGCACGCTGAGCGACGATTTCTACGAGCTGCACGAGGCGCAGCACCTGCTGCGCGGCCGCCGCTCGCGTCGCACCTTCCGCGTCGGCGATCCCGTGCGCGTCACGGTCGCGGCCACCTCGATCCCGCGGCGGCAGATCGATTTCGTGCTGGCGGGACAGACCGCGGAACGGACCAAGGAGAATGGACAGCGATGGCGAAGACGTGGGCGGCGATCCTGACCCTGCTGGCGCTCGCCGGCGCAGCGCGCGCGGGGGCGCCGGAGGTCGATCCCGCGCGCCGCAGCCGGGTGGTCGAGGCCGTCGAGCGTGCGCGGCCGGCCGTGGTCAACATCTCCACCGAGCAGGTGGTCATGCAGCGTCCGATTCCCGCCGATCCGTTCTTCGAGGAGTTCTTCCGTAACTTCGTCGACCCGCGGCCGCGCCGCTCCACGCGCACCAGCCTCGGGTCGGGCGTCATCATCCGCGGTGACGGGACCATCCTCACCAACGAGCACGTCATCCTGCGCGGCGGCCGCATCCACGTGACCCTGGCCGACGGCGGCGAGTTCGAGGCCAAGCTGGTGGGACGCGATCCCGACGCCGACCTCGCCGTGCTGCGCATCGACGCGGGCCGCGCGCTACCCTACATCGCCCTCGGCAGCTCCGACGACCTGATGATCGGCGAGACGGTGATCGCCATCGGCAATCCCTTCGGCCTGTCGCACACCGTGACCACGGGCGTGGTGAGCGCCACCAAGCGCACGCTCCAGACCGGGGGACGGACCTACACCGACTTCATCCAGACCGACGCGTCGATCAATCCGGGAAACTCCGGCGGTCCGCTGCTGAACATCCTCGGCCAGCTGATCGGGATCAACACCGCGATCTACGGCAACGCGCAGGGCATCGGCTTCGCGATCCCCGTGGACCGGGCGCGGCGATCCATGGACTCGCTCGTGGCCGGGCGGCACGCGCCCGAGGCCGACCCGAACCAGCTGGCCTGGGATCAGCTCGGCGTCGAGGCGCGCGACGGCGACGGCGGGCTCGCCGTCACGCGCGTGCGCGGCGGCAGCGCCGCGGAGCGGGTCGGTGTGCAGCGCGGCGATCGCCTGCTCGGCCTCGACGGCGTCGCGCTGGACTCGCTCGATACGCTGGGCGACCGGCTGCGCGCGGCACGCGGCTCTCCCAGCGTCGTGCTGTCGATCGGGCGCGGCCAGTACCGCTACGATGTCGAGATGCCGCTCGCGCGCAGCAAGGGCTAGCGGCCGTCAGGAGAGCTCGTCTGCGCGGCGGCGGAGCACGAGCGCCGCGCCCCACGAGATGCCGAGCGCGACGGCAGTGTAGACGATCCCGAAGACCCGCCGGTCGGCGGCGAAGGCGCCCTCGTTCCGCATCGTGAACAGGAAGAGGTTCACGAGGACGTATCCGGCGTAGGCCCATCCGAGCGGCAGGGCCCAGCGTCGCATGCCCCAGATGCCGATCGCGTACGCCAGGAGCGTCAGGCCAAAGAGCGGACCGATGATCGTGTTGGCCATTCCCGCGAGCCGCTGGCCGAAGAACACGAATCCCGTCTCCGCACCTCCGATCTGGAATGGCTTCAATAGGTTCGACACCCCGAGGAGTCCGAAGAGCACCGCGGCGATCGTGAGGAACGCACCCCGTTCCCGCATGGCAAGGTCGCTACCGCGTCGGGCCCATTGGAGGCAAGAACATTCGGCAGCGCGCCGCGCGGCGCTCTCGATTTTCGATGCCGCTAACGCTAGGGGAGGCGATAGTGGATGCGGGACGGCGTGGCGGGCGGCTCCCCTTCCTGGTCCGCGGCGACGTCGACGGCTTCTTCGGGCTCGCGCTCGACAACCTCGTCCAGCTCCTGCTGATCGACACGCTCTGCCGCACGGTGCTCGGCATGTCGCCGGCGCTGCTCTACGGGCGGATCCTGCCGGGCGCGGCGGTCTCGCTGATCGTCGGCAACGTCTTCTACGCCTGGCAGGCGAGGCGGCTGGCGGCGCGCACCGGGCGCACGGACGTGTGCGCCCTGCCCTACGGGATCAACACCGTGTCGCTCTTCGGTCACGTCTTCCTGATCATGATGCCGGCGAAGCTCGTCGCCGAGGCCGCCGGCGCCGCCGATCCGGACCGCATCGCCTGGCAGGCTGGTCTGGTCGCGTGCTTTGCCTCCGGCCTGATCGAGCTGGTCCTGGCACCCGCCGCCGCCGCGGTGCGCCGCGTGACGCCACGCGCGGCGCTGCTGTCGACGCTGTCGGGCATCGCGCTCGGGTTCATCTCGCTCGGCTTCTTCTACCGCACCTTCGCGCGGCCGATCGTGGGGCTGACGACGCTGGCGATCGTGCTGGTCACGTACTTCGGTCGCGTGCGGCTGCGCGGCGGTCTCCCCGGGGGGCTGGTCGCGGTGGCCGTCGGCACCCTGCTCGCGTGGCTGACGGGCATCGCGCCGGGCCAGACGCCACCGATCGGCGCCGGGTTGCACCTGCCGGTGCCCGTCGTGGGCGACCTCCTCGCCGGCATCGAGGGGCGCCATCTCCTCGCCTACTTCTCGGTCATCCTCCCGATGGGCCTCTTCAACGTCGTCGGCTCGCTGCAGAACATCGAGAGCGCCGAAGCCGCCGGCGATGCGTATCCGACGGCTCCGTCGCTCGCCATGAACGGGATCGGCAGCATCGCGGCCGCCTGCTTCGGCTCGTGCTTCCCGACGACGATCTACATCGGCCATCCGGGGTGGAAGGCCATGGGCGCCCGCTCCGGCTACTCGGTGCTGAACGCGATCTTCGCGACCGTCGTGTGCCTCACCGGCACCGTGTCGCACATCGCCTGGGGCGTGCCCATCGACGCGGGCATGGCGATCGTCCTGTGGATCGGCATCGTCATCACCGCGCAGGCCTTCGAGGCCACGCCGCGCGCGCACGCCCCCGCCGTGGTGCTCGGCCTGCTCCCGGGAGTCGGCGCGTGGGGCGCGCTGATGGCGAAGAACGGTCTCCGGGCCGCGGGCGTCGGCGTCCCCGGCGGACCGCCGTTCAGCGCTGCGCTGATTCCCGCCTTCGAGGCCACCGACACCTGGATCGGCGGCGCGTTCGCGCTCGAGCAGGGCTTCATCTTCACGGCCATGATCCTCTCGGCCGCGACCGTCGCCATCATCGAGCGGCGGTTCACCCGCGCCGCCGCATGGTGCGCGCTGGCCGCGGGACTCGCGGCGTGCGGGCTCGTCCACTCGTATCGCTGGACACCCGGCGACACCGCGATCGCCTTGCAGCCGGCGTGGGAATGGACGGCAGGGTACGGCTTGATGGCACTCTGGTTGCTCGCGGCGCGCTGGGTGACGATCGAGAACGATGCGGGCCAGTGAGCGCGGTTGATGGACGAAATGCTTGACGCCAGGCGCAGGCCACCCCTAGGGTCGGCCCCATGTCCCATCCCTGGACCGCATGATCCGGCATCGATGCCCTGCGCTCTGCGTCCTGGCGCTGGTGGCGTTCCTGACGAGCGATGCTCCCGCCAGCCGTACGCGGTGACGGGAGCACCGTCAGCTGCCCCGATCCGGGCACCACCCCGGCGAGCGAGGAGTGCCTGCGCAAGGAACTCGGGATCCCGCCTGACGCGAACCGGGTGGTGATCATCAGCCAGTCGTCCCATCTCGACTGGGACTGGCGCCACACCTTCGAGAACTATTTCGCGGGTCCGCTCGTCGATCCCTTCCTGTTCCTGCTTCCGGGCCCGGTCGACACGATCCTGTCGGACGCGGTCGGCCTGATGACCCGGTTCCACGGGTCGGGAGTCCCCTACTACTATTCCGTTGCGGAGATGGGATATCTCGCGCGCTTCGTCCAGGCGCATCCGGAGCTCCTGGAGCCGCTGCATGCCGTGGGAAACGACCTGCGCATCGTGGGCGGGGGCGTCACGTCGCCCGACAGCCTCCTCCCGCCCGGCGAGTCCTTCATCCGGGACTACCTCGTCGGGAAGAGCTGGGTGGACGCGACGCTCGGCCTCCCCATCCGGGCGGCGTGGCTGCCGGACGACTTCGGCCTGGATTCCCAGTTGCCGATCGTGCTCGAGGCGATGGGACTCGGCAGCGTCGGGTTCGGTCGGGTGCCCGGGGTCGATTCCTCTGCGCGATCTCTCGGCTTCCAACCGCCCGTCCCGGGATCAATCGCGGAGACGTTGCTCCACGACGGACTCGACTTCCGCTGGCGCGCGGCGGACGGCTCGGAGGTCCTGGCGCACTGGATGCCCGGGGGCTACTGCCAGGGAGATTGGGCCCTCGGGCCGGTGCCGGGTCGCCCGTCGACAGCCGCGCTGGAAAAGCTTGTCGCCATCGACGGGGCGGCCGCGCAGACGCCGTACCTCTTCATCCCGATCGGCTGCGACTTCGCTCGCCCGAGACCCGACCTGCTCGACGTGGTGGCGGCCTGGAACGCGGACGCGTACGCCCGGACCGGCGTGTGGGCGGTCGCGGCGACCTTTGATCACTACGCTCAGCTCCTGCAGGCCCATCGCAAGGCGCTCCCCGCTCGCCGATTCGACCCGACGCCCTACTGGACCGGCTTCTACGCCACGCGGCCGCTGCTCAAGGGCATGCACCTCCGCGCGACGCAGGCGCTGCTCGCCGCGGAGACATTCGGAGCGATTGCGGACGCGACGGGACGGCGCGACCCGGATGCCTGGCGCGCGCAGGTGAGCGCGCGCACGACGGAGATCCACGCCGGGTGGACGACCCTCGTGCCGGGCAACCATCACGACTTCATCACCGGGACGGCGCTCGATCCGGTGTACGAGACCGAGCAGCTCCCGCGACTCACCACCGCCGTCACGCAGGGTGAGACCGCACGCACCAAGGCGTGCGCCGAGATTGCGGCCGCCATCCGACCGCGCCCGTCCGACGCGGCCACGACCGTGGTTGCCTTCAACCCGCTCGGCTTTGCGCGCCGCGGGCTCGTCGAGGTCCCCGGCCCCGACACGACGACCGCTTCCCGCCGAAGCGACGACCAAGGGTCCGCGGAAGGGGGTCGCCTGTTCCTCGCGCGCCTGCCGAGCCTGGGCTACGCGACGGAAGATCGTGCGCGAACGACGCTCCCCGCCGCGCAACGCGTCTCGCTTGCGATCGCGTCCGATGGGACCGCGGCCGTCCTCGAGAACGCGGCGCTTCGCGCGACACTCCGCCAGGACGCAGGATGGGGCATCGTGTCCCTCGTCGACAAGCGCTCCCGGCAGGAGCTCATCCCGCCAGGAGCGGTGGGGAATGCTTTCGTGCCGTACACCGACGACGGGGGCCTCTACCGCTTCGGCAACGAGATGCCGGGGTGCAGCCTCGAACCTCATCCTGGAGTGGTCCTCGGCGCCGCGGGCACGGCGGTGGAGCGCGGGCCATTGCGCGCGCGCTTCGTGGCCGAGACGACGGTCGACGGGAGACCGTTCCAGAAGGAGTACCAGCTCGTCGCCGGCGAGCCGTTCCTGCGCATGATCTCGACGGGCTCGGCGGCCCCCGGGACCTCGGTGATGGTGCAGTTTCCGGTGACCGGGCCGATCGATCGACTCCTCCACGGGACCCCGTACCACTGGGACCGAAAGCAGCCCGAGCGCGCCGGGCACCTCACCTTCGAGGCGACCCACGACTTTCTCGTGCCGCAGTTCCACGGGAAAAGCCGCCTCGCGATCTTCCACGCCGGCGTCCCGGCGTGGGCGGTGCGCGGCGAGCGGCATGGTGGTCGGCGCCCTCTGGCGCAACGCGCAGCAGGAGCGGTGCGACTTCTACGGGGCGGCGGGCACCGATGCGCACACGGTCGCCGTGTCCTACGCGGTGCGCATCCCGACGGGCATCCGGAGCCCGCGATCGGGGAACGCAGCTTCGCGAAGCGCTGGCCTTCGAGACGCCGGCGCTCGCCACGGTCGGGCACCCGGGAGGAAGCCTCCCGCGGTCGTTCTCCCTGGCCTCCGTCACGCCGCCGCAAGCCATCATCACCGCGGCGAAGGCGGGAACAGAAGATCCGGACACGCTCGTGTTGCGGGTCTATCAGCCTACCAATGCGCCGCTTCGCGTGCGCGTCCGAACCCGCGCCCGACTCCGCTTCCCGCCGCAGCGTCCGCTGGGCGTGCACGGCATGACGGCGCTCGAGACGCCATTGTCGGACGAGGACAGCCGCGGCCTTCGCCTCCACGGCGGGGTGAATCGCTTCACCTTCGAGGCCAACCGCGCGCTCACCACCGTCGGGGTGCGCTGAGGAGGCTCGCCCCTCACGCCCCGAGCGGGCGCTCGCCGATGACGCCGTCGGCGCGGAGGCGCGCGATCGCAGCCGGCGTCGAGACCGAGCAGGTCCCGCAGCACCTCCTCCGTGTGCTGGCCGAGCGTCGGCGCAGGCCGCGCGAACCAGCGCGCGCGATCCGCCGGCCGGCGCATGGGGAGCGACGGGTGGACGAGGGCGCCGGTGACCGGATGGACGACGGTCTCGAAGAAGCCGCGCGCGCGGAGCTGGGGATTGTCGCCGAGGCGGGCCGCCGGGACGACCGGCGCGGCCGCGATTCCCCGGGCGACCAGCTCCTCGACCAGCGTCTCGACGTCGCGATCGGCGCACCACGCGGCGATCGCCGCGTCGATGCGGTCGTGGTGGGCGCGGCGGCCGGCGGCCGTGGCGAGCGCGGTGTCGCGGCTCCATCCCGGCCGTCCCATCACGTCGAGCAGCGCGCGCCACGCCTCGTCGTCGGTCACGGCGAGCGCGAGCCAGCGATCGTCGCCACGGCACGCGTAGAGGTTCTGTGGCGCCGCCACCGGTCCGCGGTTGCCGTCGCGCATCAGGCGCGCGCCGTACGCGCCGGCCTCGAGCACCATCTCGGCGGCCGCGTTGAGCGCCGCCTCGACCATGGTCGCTTCCACGAGCTGGCCCCGGCCGGTGCGCGCGCGGTGCTCGAGCGCTGCCAGCAGCGCGACCAGCGCGTGCAGGCCGGCGAGCGGATCGCAGGGGCCGCGCGGCAGGACCGGCGGTCCGTCGGCGAAGCCGGTGAGCCACGCCATGCCGCTCAGCTGCTCCATGGTCTGCGCGAACCCGACCCGGTCGCGCCACGGCCCGTCGAGACCGAAGGCGGGCATGCGCACCATGATCAGCCGCGGATTGCGCGCGGCGAGGTCGTCGTAGCGCAGGCCGAGGTTGTCCATCACCCGGGGCGAGAAGTTCTCCACCGCGACGTCGGCATCCGCGAGCAGCCGCGTGACCAGCTCGATGCCGGCGGGGCGGCCGAGGTCGAGCGTGATGCCGCGCTTGCCCAGGTTGACGGTGTGAAAGAGCGCGCTCCACTCCCACCATCCGTCGCTGGTGGGCGGCCGGACGCTCTGGAAGCGCATGCCGTCTGGACGCTGGATCGATTCCACCTTGATGACGTCCGCACCCATCCCGGCCAGGTACTGCGTCGCGAACGGACCGGCCCAGAACGCGGTGAAGTCGATGACGCGGAGACCGGCGAGCGGCCCGCCGCCGCCCGTCGCGGGCGCGGGATCGGGCGGCCGCTCCGCGCCGTCGACGGCCAGCCACGCGCAGGCATGAGCTCCGAGCGCGGGCGCCGGCGACGGCGGGCGCGGGTCGACCAGCGACAGACGATAGGGCGGCCGGGGCTGCACGAACTCCGCGCCGGGATGGCGGACGAAGACGCCGCGCGCGACGAACTGCTCGAAGCTCGTCACCGTGTCGCCGGTGCCGATCGCGGCGACGGGGATGCGCAGCGCTGCCGCGCGCTCGACGATCTCGTCGACGGCGTGCCGTCGCGTCCAGCGATGGATCATCGCGTTCACGTCCCGGACCCGGCGGATGCGCTCGTCCCAGCGCGCGAGCGCGTCGTCGGCGACGAGATCGTGCCGCTCGATCAGGACCAGGAAGTCGCGCCACTGCTGCGCGGTGATCGTGCAGAACCCGATCCAGCCGTCTCGCGCCGGCTCGATCGATGGGATCTCGACGGTGCGCGCGAACGGGCTCGGATGCCCGGCGAGGCGCTCCCACACCATCGCGTTCGGCGCCATCGTGAGCGCCATCACCTCGAGGAGCGCGAGATCGACGTGCGTCCCGCGCGCGCCCCGGCGCGTGGCGTGGTGCGCGGTGAGGGCCGCGACGGCCGCGTACGCGCCGCCGAGCCACTCGCCGAGCCGCCCGCCCGCCGCGATCGGCGGCCGGTCCGGCGTCCCGCGCGCGGCCGTCGAGCCGCACCACGCCTGCAACGTGAACTCCGTCGCCGGCCGCCGGCTCCACGGGCCGCCGCGGCCGAAGGGCGAGATGGACACGAACGACACGCACGGGTTGCGCGGCCAGACCGCCGCCGGTCCGAGCCCGAGCTCCTCGATCGCGCCGGGCGCCAAGCTCTCGACCACCAGATCGGCGTCGCCCATCAGCGCGAGGACCTGCGCGCGCCCCGCGGCCGTCGTGCAGTCGACGGCGGCGCTCCGCTTCGAGGTGTTCAGGAAGCGGAAGAGCGCGCCGTCCTCGCCCGCGGGGAGCGAGCGCCCGGACGCGCTCCAGCGCCGCAGCGGATCACCCCCGTCCGGGGGCTCGATCTTCAGCACCTCGGCGCCGGCGTCGGCGAGCAGCTTCGTGCAGTACGGGCCGGCGATCCCGGAGGAGAGGTCGACGACGCGCACGCCGTCCAGCGGAGCGCGCATCGGATCAGCGCGCCGCAGCGTCCTCGGGCAACCGGTCGGGGATGTGGTCGAGATGATAGAGCGCGCGGCAGTTGTCGAGCAGCATGCACTTCACCTCGTCCTGCGGCACGCCGCGGAAGAGACGCGCGATCGTCGTCCGGTTGTTCGGCCAGTCCGTCCCCGTGTGCGGGTAGTCCGTCGACCACATGAGATGCCGGACGTTCATGTGGTGCCGCAGCTCGATGCCGATCGAGTCGATCATGAAGGTCGCCCAGAAGTTGCGGTGGAAGACGCGGCTCGGCATCGTCGACATCACGTCGGCGGCGCCGGTGTACCAGCGGTAGCGCAGGAACATGTCGTCGACCTGCTCCATCGCCGTCGGGATCCAGCCGATGTTGCCCTCGACGATCACGAAGCGCAGGCGCGGGAAGCGCTGGCACGCGCCCGAGAACAGCACCTTGGTGGCGGCCGGGATCGAGTCGGCTCCCGCCTTCGACCCGCCGGCGTGGGCGAGGAAGCTGAGGGTGCTCTGGGTGACCGTGGGCTGCAGGCCCGACTCGCTGAAGCTGCCGATGTGGATGCCGAGCGGGAACTCGGCCGCCTCGGCGATCGCCCAGAACCGAGCGTCCTCGGCGGTGGGCTCGTAGCCCCCGCCGGGGAAGGTCGCGACGAGCGCGCCGCGGTGTCCGTTCTTGATCGCCCACTCGAGCTCGGCGACCGCGTCGTCGATCCCCGTGGTGGGGATGATCGCCTGCGGCACGAGACGCCCGCCGGACGGCGCGCAGAATTCCAGCAGCCACTCGTTGTAGGCGCGCACGCAGGCGCACTGCAGCTCGCGATCGTCGGAGTAGGTCCGGGCGCCCGCCAGCGTGACGCTGGGATAGAGGATCTGGGCATACAGCCCGTCGGCGTCGAGGTCGCGGAGACGCGCTGCCGTGTCGAAGCTGCCCGGTCGGATCTCGGCGTAGCGCATCCCGGACGCACGGAACTGCAGGTAGCTCAGCCCCGCGGTGGCGGTGAGCCCGAGCGGGCGGAGCTTCTTGCCGTCGTCGAAGGACCAGACGTCGCCGTCGGGACCGTGGATGACCTTCGGCGCGCGCGTCCTGAGGCGCGCCGGGACGCGCTCCTGCCAGAGCCCCGGAGGCTCGTTCACGTGCGCGTCGGAGTCGATGATCGGATAGTCGATGCTCGCGACCTCGTAGAACGGCTCGGACATGTCGGCCTCCATCACGCGTCGTCGGGCGTGAACATCGGCGCCACGACCGTCCGCGCGATGCCGGAGAACCGCAACGGCCGGAAGGTGACGCGCACGGGCAGATCGCACCGCAGCTCGTCGGGCGCACAGTCGACCACGGCGGTCACGAGGCGCACCGCCGGATCCTCCTCGAGCGCGACGAGACCGGTGACGAACGGCAGGCGGTCGGCCACCTGCGGAATCCAGGCGTGACGGACGACGACCCACGAGAACAGCCGGCCGCGTCCGCTGACCCCGGTCCACTCGAGTCGCGTCCCGCCGCAGAAGCGGCACGGCAGGATCGGGTACCACACGAGGCGCGCGCACGCCGTGCAGCGGGGGACGCTCAGGACCCCGCGTGCGGCGGCGGCCCAGAACTCGCGCGCCGGCTCCCAGTCGACGTCGGGGAGGGGAAAGTCGGGATGCATCAGCGCCTCCCCAGGATGAGCGTGCTCGCCTGCGGCCCGGTATAGCCGCCGTACACGCCGACGGTCGCGTCCGGCACCTGCGCCGCCGCCTCGTGCCGCAGCTGGCGCACGATCTCGACGACGTGGGCGATGCCGAGCACGTAGGCATGCGACAGCATGCCGCCGTGCGTGTTGTAGGGCAGCCCGCCACCGTCGAAGTCCAGCGTGCCGCCCGCGACGAAGGGACCGCCCTCCCCCTTCGGGCAGAAGCCGATGTCCTCGATCTGCATCAGGGACACGATCGTGAACGGGTCGTAGCACGCGAGGACGTCGACGTCCGCCGGCCGCAGTCCCGCCATCGCGAACGCGCCCGGCGCGGCGAACACCTGCGGCGTGGACGTGAACGCGCCCTGCTGCGACCAGTAGGCGCCGGTGTGCGAGGTCCCCACGCCGACGCCCAGCACCGCGATGATCGGCTGGCGCAGATCGCGCGCCCGCTCGAGCGTCGTCATGATGTACGCGGCGCCGCCGTCGGAGATCAGGCAGCAGTCCTCCTTGCGGAACGGATCGGCGATCAGCGGGCTGCGGAGATAGTCGGCGAGCGACAGCGGCTTGTCGCGCATCACCGCGCCCGGGGTGAGCGTCGCGTGGCGCCGGCAGGCGACCGCGATGGCGCCGAGCTGCTCGGACGTGGTCCCGAACTCGTGCATGTGACGGCGCGCGATGCCGGCGAAGTAGACGGGCTGCGGGAACCAGCCGAACGGCACCTCCAGGTGCTGCTTGTAGAGATCCTCGGCGTGCACCTGGCCCGGGCCGCCCACCATCTGCCCGCGCTGGGTCGCCCACGCCACCGCGAACGTGTTCAGGACGTACGTGGCGCGACCGGAGCGGATCGCCTGCGCCGCGTCGTACGGGGCGGATCCGGCCCACACCATGCCGCCGCCCTTCTCCGACGCCCAGAGCTCGTGCGCGGTGCCGAAGTGCGCGTGGTACGCCGCGGCGGTGAACTGGTCGCCGGAGAACGGCACGTACATGATCCCGTCGATGTCCGTCGGCCGCAGGCCGGCGTCGGCGAGCGCGCGCTCGGTCGCCTGGGCCGCGATCTGGTGCGTCGTGCGGCCCGAGGCGCGCGAGTAGTCGGCGTCGCCGATGCCGACGATGGCGAGCGCGCCGCCCACGTCGTCGAGCGCGCTGGCGAATCCCCAGTCGGACGGTTGGGCTGTCGGCATCGCGAAAGGCCGACGTTTCGCCGGCTGATTCCCGCTCGGTTAGCAGTGTCGGTCCGTCCTGGCAAAGCGCGCACCGCGGCGGACCTGGTCCGTGCAGCCGGCGTGTAACCAGCAACACGTCTCCATCGTACTTGAGTACCATCGTGCCGGGCGAGGTGACACGTAGCGGTCGGCGTTCACAGGCGAGCAGCGGGGCCGCCCGCGCGGCCGGTGACCGGCCCGCGGGCGACCCCCTGGCCCTCCCTGTCGACGCCCAGCTCCACCGAAGGGCTGCGTGCTTACCGGTTGTCGGCGTCCTGCGTGACCGACGCGTCGACGGACGGCGACACGAGCGTGAACGTGCCGCTCTGCACCCAGGCCCGCTGGCTCGGTGCGAAGCGTGGCGCCAGGAGTCCGTCGTTGATCTCGCGCGTGACGGCGAAGCGGTTGAACTGCGTTGCCGGGATGAAGAGCCGGTCGTTCGAGAGCCCGCCGTCGGAGAAGTCTTCGAGGTCGACCTCCACCGCGGTCAGGATGCCGTCACCGTTGACGCCGCCGGTGTCGACGCGCGCGACCTCCGCTTTGTAGGCGTCAAAGAGGCGCTGCGGAAGGGGCACGCCCGGCTCGAACGACACCACGCGCACGAAGGTGTCGAGCATGATCTCATTGGCCAGCCCGCTCGGGATGAAGCGCAGCCGCTTCTCCTTGTGCTCGTCGTTGAGCACCATGCCACGGTCCGGGTCACTGGGGCTGGTGTCGAGCAGCCGGTCCGGGTCGCGTGGGTTGTTCGGGTTGTCGCCCACGAGCAACGGGTCGTGTGTGCCGCCGGTGAAACCTGGGCCGATGGGCCCGGTGCCGGCGGGACCGGACCCGGGAACGACCGACGAGAGAAAGGCGAGGCGCCCGGCGGCGAACTCATCGGCGAAGCCGCCCGTGAACGGCAGCTCGTAGAGCGGAAAGACCCAGTCCGTGTACTGGTTGAACTCCCAGTACGAATGGCAGTCGCTCTGCTGGAGGCAGTTGTACGCGCCCATCGAGAGCATGATGGGGACGACGTTCGCCTGCACGTCAGGGAAGTGGTCGCTTGCGCTCGGCAGGCGCGGGGGATTGCCGTCGCGCGTGAAGACGTGGGTCGGGACGTTGTTTCCACCGCCCATGGCCTGGAGCGCGGTCGCGTCGTCCTGCGTGATCATCCCGAACTGCGGCGTGCCGTCGCCGCGCAGCGGGGCCGCGTCGGGCACGACGACGTCGTGGATCATCCAGCCCTCGTACCAGCCCGACTCGTTGTTGATGACGAAGAGCGGGTCGATGTCCGTGAAGACGTCGATGAACGAGCCGGGATCGTTCGGGTCTGTGGGCAGCCCGGGTTTCGGCTCGAGGGCGAGTCGCACGGAACCCAGAGTGGGCGTGTCGTGGTTCGCGCCGGTCGCGGTCGGTGCGACGCCGTCGTTGATGCCAACGATCGTGGTGGTGAAGACGTTCGGCTCGAATCCCGTCGAGTCGAGCAGGAAGTAGCCGAAGAGCTGGCTCGGCGTCGGCGCTTCCGAGAAGATCGTGAGTGGCGGATAGGTGTGTGGCCGCCGCGCGAGCTCGACGAGCCGGTCCTTGAGCGGCCCGGGCACATTGCGGATGTCGCCGCGGCGGTCGATCCCGCGGCTCCCCGGCTGGTGCGGCGTCGGCGCGCAAGGAGCCGTCGCGACGGTCGCGATCAGGCACGTCGCGACGAGAAAGGACTGCAACACGTACGGTTTCATGACTGTCTCCCTTCGATGCACGCGCACGGGCGCGCGTGATGAGTCTCATGGATAGAGTTGTCGCGGCGCACGGGGAGCGTTACAGCGCGCAAGAAGTTGCGCACTGCGATCCACGGGCGGGTGACGTACGCCGTCCGAGACGCGTGCGCTGGATGGCGCTGGCGCAAGCAGGCGATCGTGAGGCGTATCGATCGCTGCTCGACGACCTCGGACCCGCGGTGATGGCGTATCTCCGCCGACGACTGGGCGCCCGGCAAGAGATCGACGACGTGTATCAGGAGGTGCTGCTGGCCATTCACCTCTCGCGCCATACCTACGACCCCGGGCGACCGGTCGAGCCGTGGGTGTTTGCGATCGCCGGGCACGTGCTGGCGCGCCAGGTCCGGAGCTCGGCGCGACGCGCCACGCGCGAAGTGCTCGTCGATGCGATGCCGGCGGAGCCCGTGCGAGCTGCCGCGCCGACACGCGCGGAGGTCGAGGAAGCGCTCGGACGGCTGCCGTGGCAGCAGCGCGAAGCGCTGGAGCTGCTCAGGGTCGCCGGGCTCTCGGTCGGTGTCGCAGCAACGCGGGCGAGGACGACCGAGGGCGCGCTCCGGGTGCGCGCGCATCGCGCGCACAAGACGCTGCGCGGTCTGCTCTTCGGATGAGGGGAGGGCTCAGCCGAGCGCGCCGGCGCGGCGCAGCGTCTCGATCTTCGCCGCGTCGTAGCCGAGGACGTCGCGCAGCACCGCCTCGGTGTGGATGCCAGGCTCACGCGCGGCGATCGCCGGCGTCGGCAGCGACTCGCCGATCGGCTTGATCGGCGACGGCATCAGGTCGGTGCCGGCGTCGCGATGCGATCGCATCGGCAAGCGCGCCTGGAACTGCGGGTCGCCGGTGATGGTCTTCACCGTGTTCACGGGACAGATCGGCGTGTTCACCTGCTGGCCGAAGGCGACCCACTCGACGGTCGTGCGGGTCGCGAAGATCTCCGCCAGCTCTCGCCGCAGCGCGACGTCGCCGCGCGCGTGGTCCGCGTAGCGCGCCCCCGGGTTGCGGGCGAAGAGCTCCGGGCGTCCGATGCCCTCGCAGAAGTTCTTCCAGAACTCGCGCTCCGAGGCCATGAAGAGGACGAGCCCGTCGCGCGAGCGGTAGTACTGGTAGCGCACCGACTCCTTCATGCTGTCGTCGCCGACCGGGCGGCGAGGCCCCTTGCCGTCGCCGTCGTTGCCCGTCACCTCGTCCTCGGGCCGCTCGTATGCCTTGTTCCCCTCGATGCCGTTCCAGTTGAACGCCGCCGCCGCGTCGCTCTGCGCCACCTCGAACCAGCATCCGCGTCCCGTGGCGCGCGCACGGATGATGGCCGCGCAGATGCCCAGCGCGGCGTAGAGCGGTCCCGCGTTGATGCCGATGGTGGTGTAGGACGGGATGGTCGGCAGGCCGTCGGCCGTGTACGTCGGACGCGCGACGCCGGCCCAGGCATCGTACGCGATGCCGTGGCTCGGCATGTCCTTGTACGGGCCGGTCATGCCGTAGCCCGAATGCGTGCACAGCACGATCCGCGGGTTCGTCGCGCGCAGCCGATCCCATCCGAGACCGCGCCGGGCGAGCGCCCCGGGCCGCATGCCCTCGATCACGGCGTCCGCCCCGCGCACGAGGTCGAGGTACGTCTCGACGCCCTCCGCGGTCCGCAGATCGAGCACGATGCTCTTCTTCCCGCGGTTCAGATGCCAGTGCAGCAGCGAGATGCCATCCACGATCGGGAAGGCCATCTTGCGGACGTAGTCGCCGCCCGGATTCTCCACCTTGATGACCTCGGCGCCGAGGTCGGCGAGCTGCATGCCGACCGCTCCCGGGCCGAGCAGCGAGCTCTCGATGATGCGGACGCCGTCGAGCAGTCCGCGCGTCGTCGTGTCGTTCATGGTCATCGAGCGCTCCCGCTTACCACGTGGCAGCTGCCGCCGTCACACGCTCATCCGAGGACGCGACCGCGCGCGATCGTGCCGCCGCCGTCCACCGCGAGCAGCGCGCCGGTGACGAACTCGCTCTCCCGGCTCGCCAGGTAGACCACGGCGTAGGCGACGTCGTCCGGCTGCCCCAGCCGGGTGAGGTGCATCGCCTCCAGCTCGGCGCGGCGCTCGGACGACAGCGCCGCGTCCCGCCGCTCGTTCACCACGTAGCCGACCGAGATCGCGTTGCAGCGGATGCGCTGGCGGCCGTAGTCGACCGCGATCGAGCGCGTGAGCGCGTTCAGGCCCCCCTTGCTGGCGACGTACGGCGCCAGGCCCGCGCTGGCGCGCTCCGCCTGGCGCGAGGACACGTTCACGATCGAGCCGTGCCCCGCCGCCAGCAGGTGCGGGATCGCCGCGCGGCACAGCCACGCGACGCTGGTGAGGTTGACGCGCAGCACCCGCTCCCAGCGATCGGTGTCGAACGCACCGACCGGGCTCTGGCCGCCGCTGCCGGCGGCGGCGTTGTTCACCAGCACGCTGAGGCCGCCCAGGCGCGCGGCCACGGTCTCGACGAGCGCCGCGCACGCGGCCTCGTCCGCGACGTCGGCGGCGACGAACACCGCGTCGCCGCCCGCCGCGGCGATGGTCTCGACCACGGCGGCGCCGCGCGCAGCATCGCGCCCGTGCACCGCCACGCGCGCGCCTTCGCGGGCGCACATGAGGGCGACGTGCTTCCCGATCCCCGACGTCGAGCCGGTGACGAGGACGCGTTCGCCCGCGAGACGCATCGGCGAGCCGGCCTGCTACGACGCCGCGGCGACGCCGAGCTGGCGGAGGATCGTCGCGGCGTCGAAGTACACCCGCTCGCACACGATCAGATCGCCGTCGTCCTCGAAGAGGAAGAGCGCCACCATCCGGCAGCGGAACTCGCGCCCGGTCGGCGGCGCGCCGAGAAAGGGGCCGCGGTGCGTCCCGAGCAGATCGAACTCGACGACCACCGCGTCGTCCGCATGCCGCAGCTCGAGCACCTCGTTCCGCTGGTCCGGGAAGGCGGCCCGGGACGCCGCGTAGTACTGGCGCACCGCCTCCTCGCCGTCGAAGACCTGCCCGGTCCCGATCAGCTCGTAGCGCGGGTGCGCGAACGTGCCGAGGGTGACCGTGAACTCGTGGCGGTTCTCCGATTCCATGTGGGTGCGGACGAGCTCCTCGCGGCGGTCGCGGAGCGGGGCGGGGGTGTCGGCCATCAGCACCGCCAGCTAGCACGGCGGCCGCAGGCGCGGGTAGCGGGACGAGGCCGGCACCGCCATCGGGGCCCATTCCGGACCACGGGAAGGCCTCCGACTGCCCGCTCCTGGCTCTCCGCCGGCGGACCCAAAGGTCGTAGCTTTGCCGCGCCCCTGCCATGGCTCGCGGGTAGGCCACGCCGGGACACGCCAGTGACGGCCTGAAACGCTGGTTTGGATGGCATGCACCGTGCTTATCCCACAGGCCCGAGCTACGTCTCGGAGTCCTACCAACCATAGGGGGAGGACCTCGTGCGAACACTTCTCGTCGTAGTGACCTGCGCCGTACTGTCGGTGTCGGCCACGGTGGCTCGGTCAGCGTGTACGAGCGACCTGGACTGCGCGGATCAGAACGTCTGCAACGGCGCCGAGCGCTGCCAGGGTGGTGTGTGCCTTCCGGGTACGCCTCTCCAGTGCGCCGACACCAGTCCCTGTACGGTCGACTCGTGCGACCCGCTGTTCGGGTGCCAGCACGCGCCGGTCCTGAACGGCACGTCGTGCAGCGACGGCCTCCAGTGCAACGGCGCCGAGGTCTGCCAGGCAGGCATCTGTCAGCCGGGCACACCGCTGCGGAGAGGGCGCGAGCTGCAACTCGGGTAACCCGTGCACCAACAACGACGTCTGCCACAGCGGCGTCTGCGTCGCCGGCACCGTGCGGCCCGACGGCGCCTCGTGCAGCGACGGCAAGCCGTGCAACGGCGCGGAGACGTGCCTTGCGGGCATCTGCAAGCCGGGGGCGCCGGCAGTCAACGGCACGGCCTGCGGTGACGCCGAGCCCTGCAACGGCATCGACACCTGCCAGGGCGGCGCGTGCGTGACGGGTACGGTTCCGGCCGAGGGAAGTCCGTGCAGCGACGGCTTCGCGTGCAACGGCGCCGAGGTCTGTCACGCCGGCGTCTGCACGCCGGGCCAGCGTCCTGCCGGACGGCACGTCGTGCAGCGACGGCAACCCCTGCAACGGCGCGGAGACGTGCACGGCGGGCATCTGCCGCGGCGGCACGGCGCCCGACTGCGACGATCACAACGACTGCACCGTCGACTCGTGCGACAAGGACGTGGGATGCAAGCACGTTCCTCGCTCCAACGGCACGAACTGCGGCGATCACGATCCGTGCAACGGCACAGGAGACGTGCCAGAGCGGCGTGTGCGCTCCGGGACGCCGCCGCCAGCGGGCACGGCGTGCGACGACGGCAACAGCTGCAACGGCATCGAGAGCTGCCAGAACCAGAAGTGCACGGCCGGGACGCCGATGCCCGATGGCCAGTCGTGTGCCGACGCCAACGTCTGCAACGGCCTCGAGACGTGCCTGCACGGGGTCTGCACCGGCGGCAATCCGCTCCAGTGCTCGGATGGCAACCCGTGCACGACCGACAGCTGCGATCCCACCACGGGGTGCAAGTTCACCACCAAGCCGAGCGGCTCCTCCTGTGACGACGGCAACGCCTGCAACGGCTCCGAGGTCTGTCAGGGCAACACGTGCACCGCGGGCACCCCGCTCTCCTGCCCCGCCACCTGCGATACCACCGCCGGGTGCGTGACCGACCAGCTGATCGCGGGCACGCAAGCTCCTGATGCGCGCCGGCAGCCATGCCGGGCTCGCCACCGACGTGAAGGTGCAGACGCGCGGGCAGATCTTCACCAGCACGCCTCCGTCCCACGGGACGGGCGCCGACCCCGTGCTGCACGGCGGCGTCCTCAGGCTGCGCTCCGTGACCGGCGGCTTCGACCTGCGCTTCGACCTGCCGAAGGCGAACTGGAACTACCTGCGCGCGCCGGAGGACGATCGCGGCTACAAGTATCGCGACCGCTCGCGCGTGGCCTCGATCCACGCCGTCATCGTGAAGGACGGCAGGCTCACCAAGATCATCGGTGGCGGCCCTGATCTGCAGGCGTCGCTGGCCAACGACCCCAATCCCGTGGACGTCAGCCTGATCATCGGCAACCAGCGCTACTGCATGAGCTTCGGCGGCGCCACCACGTTCGACGCCGGCCGGCGGTTCCTCGCCGAGGATGCGCCCGCACCGGGAGCGTGCCCGCCGTAGTCTCCCGTTTCCGGGGTTCCGTTTCTGTCTCGCACGCTGCAGGTCGTTCACGTCGCGCTGATGCTCCTCGCGGGGCTCGGCGCGGCGCGACCTGCGGGTGCTGCACCCTGTACGCAGCTCTGTCCGCCGGCGCAGAACCCCTGCACGGTCGCGAGCTTGACCTGCGACTCGCCGGTGAGCTTCGACCTCGGCGGTCGCGCGCTCTCGATCCAGGGGACCCTCGCGGTGACGGCAGGCGACGGGAACGGGGTCCTGAACATCATGGGCGCCGCCTCCGTCTCGCTCGGGTCCGGGGCGAAGATGACTGCGCAGGGCGCCAGCGGCGAAGGTGGTCAGATATCCATCGCGTCGGCTGGAAATATCACCCTGGCCCAGACCTCCAGCATAGATGTCTCGGCCGATGCGGGAGACGGGACCATCCAGATCGACGCGACGAGCGGCACCGTCCACGTGTCGGGCTTGCTCGATGCGCACGCCGGCAAGAACGGCTCCGGCGGCGACGTGATCGTGAACACGGACCAGGCCGGCGACATCATCATCGACACGGTCGGCCGAAGGGAATCGACATCTCCGCCGGCGGCGACGAGAGCGACGGCGGCTCGATCGATCTCGAAGCGGCAGGCAACCTCACCCTCGCGGCGCCGCTGGATCTGACCGCCGGCTGCGGCGGTGACCTGACGCTGGTGGCGGGCAACGCCGGCACCGGCAACGTCACCATCGGGGGGGCCATCGACACATCGGGAAGCGGGGTAGACGGCTGCAGCGGTCCCGTCGACGTCACCGCGAACGGCGGTAACGTGGCGATTCATGCGCCCATCACGCTGAAGGGCCCCGGTGTCGACGACATCACGATCACGGCCGATGGCGCGATCGACTCGAACGCCGCGGGAGCGATCGATGCCAGCGACACGCTCCCGGGCGACTTCGCCGGGGCCATCGTCTTCACCGCCACCGGCGCCGGCAACGTCACGCTCGGCGGCAACATCACGGCCACCGCCACCGGCGACAAGGACAACGGCGGCGGATCCGGGGCGGAGCTCGACGTCTTCACCCAGTCCGGCAGCGCCGAGCTGGCCGGGCAGGTCGACGTGAGCTGCTCGGGGCCCGACGCGCTCGGCGGTGTCGTGAACGTGCAGGCGGGGCTCGACCTCACGCTCTCGGGACCGATCGATGCGGGAACGGGCAACGCGGGGACCGGCGGCGCCGTCAGCATGTCGGCCCAGCGGTTCGCGTCCATCGCGTCCTCGATCGACGTCCGCGGCGGCACCACCGGCGGGACAATCGCGCTCACGTCCGCCGACTCGCTGATGGTGCTGGGCGACGACGAGAACAACCTCCCGGTGAAGCTGCTCGCCGACGGGACCGGCGCCCAGGCCGGGGGCGGCAGCATCACGCTCACCGCGTGCTCGCTCAGCCTGATCCGCGACGCGGTCGTCTCGGCGACCGGGACCGGGACCTTCCCCGACGCGGGCAACCTGCTCCAGGGCGCTACCCAGATGAACGTCAACGCCATGCTGCGGGCCGGCAGCGCCAACCGACTCGAGTACCGGGACGCACTGCCGGTCATCATGTCCGTTCGCCTCGATCCTCCCGGCACCCGACATCGAGCTCAACGCCGATCTGCCGTGCTGCGGCGACGGTTGCTCGCCGTCGACCAGCACCACCACGTCCTCGACGACCTCGACGACGGGCCCGGGCGGCACGACCACGACGACGAGCACCGTCGTGACCGTCACGCTGCCGGCCAGCACCACCACGTCGACGTCGCCCGCGTCGACCCCCACGACGGTCTCCACCACCGGCCCCGCGCTCCCGACGACGTCCACCACGGCCCCGCCCACCTCGTGCCTCGACCAGCCCCTTCTAGGCTTCGACGGTGTCGATTGCCGGCTCCAGATCCTCTCGGACATGCTGCAGTCCCAGTCGTCCGACGCGCTCGGGGGTCCCAAGTCGGCACGCCAGCTGAAGGCCAAGGTGGCCCAGAGCCTGCGCCTCGTGAACACGGCGCGCACCAAGCGCAAGCCCACCCCGATGCTGCGCCGCGCGAAGCAGGCGCTCAACGGCTTCCGCACGCTGGCGAAGCGCGGCATGCGCCGCCACCGCATCGACGCCGCTCTCGGCGGCCAGCTGGTCGACCTGGCGGGCGAGACCGCGGGTCTGATCGACGTCCTGCGCGCAAATCCGCAAGCCGCCGCTGGCTCCTGACCCCGCTGCGTATCTCGCAGCGATGCAGCATAGATACGACCGTCGTGCGGTCGCGCCTGCCACCGATTCGGCCTGCCATATCCAAGTAGCTGATTCTGCTGTGCTTCGCTCGGAAGCCCCGGCATGGCGGTTGCTCGACTCGCGCCCGGTGATGGTCCGACCGCTCGTCTGGCTCCTCGCAACCCTGGCCGTATGCCCGGCCCTGGTGCTCGCCGAGGACGGCGCGCTCTATCTGAGGCGCGGCGCCAACCCGGGCGATCTCCAGCTCCTGACCGATGCGCCCACGCGAACCGACGACGGGCGCGAGTCCGACGAAAGCCTGAGCAATGCGGAGGCCGCGAACCTCGGGAACTTCGCCACGCTCACCGGCCCGGTGGCGCGCCACATTCCGGGCGGACCCGTCTCCGCCTACCTCTTCCTCGGCACCGGCAAGGACGGCATGGATGCCTGCGCCGACGTGACCGTCACGCTGCTCACCGTGCCCGCCGCGGGCGGCGAGGTCACGCTGGCGAGCGTCACGCTGGACGACACGACACTCGAGCCGAAGAACAGCAGCCCGCTGCCGGTGCAGGTGATGCTCGGCTCCCTCCCGCCGATCGATCTCGCGGTCGGCGATCGGCTCGTGGCGTCGGTGATCGTGCGCAACACCTGCGGAAGCTTGCGAGCGGTGACCCTGCGCTACGACGCCGACTCGACCGGCAGCCGCATCGTGTTTCCCGACAACTGCCCCGCGGTGCCGAATCCCGATCAGCTGGACGACGATGGCGACGGATTCGGCAACGCCTGCGACGTCTGCCCGCAGCTCAAGAGCGCGGATCAACGCGACAGCGACGGCGACGGCGTCGGTGACCTGTGCGACGTCTGCCCCGGCGTGGCCAATCCGGACCAGCGCGACAGCGATCACGACGGAGTGGGCGACGCCTGCGACAACTGCCCCGTCGCACCGAACAGCGATCAGCGCGACGGTGATCACGACGGATTCGGCGACGCGTGCGATCACTGTCCGGCGCAGAAGGGCGACGCAGACGGCTGTCCCTGCACGCTGGCGGGGTGCGACGACGGGAACGCGTGCACCATCGATGCCTGCGTCGACGGCGTCGGGTGCCAGCACTCGGCGCCCGTCTCGTTCGACGCCGTCACCTGCCGCCTCTCCATCCTGCGCAACACCGTGGCGGACGCGCCCGCCGCAGACCTCTACCCGCGCCTCGCCCATCCGGGCTCGGGACTGGTGCGTGCCCTGGCTCGCGCCTCGCGCCTGGTGAAGGGAGCCGCCACCGCGCTCCGGCATCAGCGCCTGAAGCGGGTCGAGAATCGCATCGTCGCGATCCAGGACGCGCTGGGTCAGTTCACCAGGCGCGTGGACCGGGCTCGCGACCACGATCGCATCTCGGGCGCCCTCCAGGTCCTGCTCGATGGCATGGCGAACGACGCCATGGTCCAGGCGCGCACCCTGCCCTGAGCGGGGAGCCCGGGACCGACGCCCTCAGGGCGTCAGCGTGTCGCAGGCCTCGCGCGGCACGACGCGCACGGGTCCGAAGCGTGCCTCGAGCGCCGGCCGGATCTCGGCAGCCTTGCCGACGACCACGATCGCCACCTGCTCGGGAGCCGGCATGTGCTTCCCGGCGGCATCGCTCGCGGCGGCCGGGGTGACGGCCGCGACGCGCGACGCGTAGGTGACCAGGTCGTCCTTCGGCAGGTCGAAGAACTCGATCTCGGCCAGGCGCGCGGCGAGCGCCTCGGGGGTCTCGAGATGGAGCGGGAACTGCCCCTCCATGTAGCTCTTCGCCTTCGCGAGCGCCTTGGGATCGATCCCATTGCTGCGGAACTTCCCCTCGACCTCGAGGGCGAGGGCGAGCACCTCCACCGCGGTCGGACTCTTCGAGAAGGTGCTGATGCGGAAATCGCCCCCCGTGAGCCGCGGGACGAACCCGCTCGACGCTCCGTAGGTGAGCGAGCGCTTGATGCGCAGCTCCTCGACCAGCTGGGAGCTGAAGCCGCCGCCGAGGATCGTGTTGGCGACCTGCGACGGCAGCAGCCGGGGATCGTTCCGCGCCATCGCGATCGCGCCGATCCGGATCTGCGCCTGGCTCGCATCCGGCTGGTCCACCAGCAGGACGCGGCGCGTGGTGAGCGGCGCGGGCGGGCCGGCCCGGCTCGGTACGGCGTCGGGACGGGCCTCCCAGGTGCCAAAGGCCTCGCGCACGCGCGCGAGGGCGTCCGCCGCCGAGATGTCGCCGACCACCGACAGGATCGTGTTGTTGGGACGATACCAGCGCTCGTAGAAGTTGCGCACGTTGCCCCGCCCGAGGCCGGAGACGCTCTTCCGGTTGCCGTCCTGCCAGCGTCCGTACGGATAGGGGCCGTAGAGGAACGCCGCGAAGCACTTCTCGGCGACCACCGAGGGGTTCTCGAGCGCCGCGATCAGATCGGCGAGCTGCGCGTCGCGGGCGCGCCGCACCTCGTCGGGTGCGAAGGTGGGCTCGCGCAGCACCTGCCGGAGCAGATCGAGACCGGTCGGGAAGTCGTCACGCAGGAATTCGCCGCTGACGATGGTGCCGTCGGTCCCGGCATCGGCAGCGATCGAGCCCCCGAGCGACTCCACCGTGCGCGCGAAGTCCTCGGCCGAGAGCTTTCCCGCGCCGCGCGTGAGCAGGTCCGCGGTCAGCGAGGCCAGCCCTTCCTTGCCCGCCGGATCCTGCGCCGAGCCCGCACCGACCATGGTGTAGAACTCGACGAGCGGCACCTCGTGCGCCTCGGCGACGACGACGCGCAGGCCGTTCTCGAGCGTCACGCGGGTCACGGGCGGCAGCACGACGTCCGCAGCACGTGCCGCGAGCGGATGGGCGACCGCGAGAGCAGCGAGGAAGAGAAGGAGCCGCCCGGCCCCGGTCACTTCGCCGCCTCCGCGTGCGGCTCGAGCACGACCCGCGTGCGCTTCGCCGGCACGAGATACGTGCTCGTCACTCGCTGCACGTCGGCGGCGGTGACCGCATCCCAGCCGGCCTCGAGGTCGAACAGCTTGCGGTAGTCGCCCAGGACCACCTCGAAGAACCCGAGCTGGTTCGCCTTGCCGCTGTCGGTCTTCAGCCCCTTCACCATCTCCATGCGCAGCAGCCGCCTGGCGCGGGCGAGCTCCTCGGGCGTCACCGGACCGCGCGCGAGCGCGGCGACCCCGTCGTCGATCCGTCGGACCATCTCGTCGGCCGTCTTGCCGGGCTTCGCCTGGGCGTAGATCATGAACAGCTCGCGATCGATGCCCCAGCGGAGATCGGACGCGACCGACGTCGCGACCTCGTGCGTGCGCACCAGGTCGAGCGGCAGCCGGCTGCTCTCGCCGCCCGCGAGGATGCGCGCCGCGACGTCCAGCGCCGGGCGGTCGGGGTCGAGCACGGTCACGCCGCGATAGCCGAGCATGATTGCAGGCAGCTCGGCCGGCTTGCGCACGGTGATGATGCGTTCCCCGTCCTGCTCCGGCTCCTCCGCGTCGACCGGCGGCGGCGGCGCGTGCGGCGGGATGGGGCCGAAGAGGCGCTGCACCAGCGCGTGCGCGGCGGCGGGGTCGACGTCGCCCGACAGCACGATGACCGCGTTGTTCGGTGCGTAGTAGGTCTGGAAGTAGGCTTTCGCCTCCTCCAGGGTGATGTGGCGAAGGTCGGCCATGAAGCCGACGGTGTTCCACCGGTAGGGGCTGCGCTCGTAGGCGTGGAGGTAGAGCGCCTCGTTCATCGCGCCCTCGACGTCGTTGTCGATGCGTAGCCGGCGCTCCTCCATGACGATCCCGCGCTCCTGCTCGATGTTCTTCGGCGTGATTGCGAGGTGCCACATGCGATCGGCCTCGAGGTCGAGCACGACGGGAAGGGCCTCGCGCGGGAAGTTGTTCATGTAGGCCGTGAAGTCTCGCGTGGTGTACCCGTTCGTGCTGCCGCCGTGGCCCTCGATGAGGTCGTCGAACACCCCGGGCGGATACTTCTTCGCACCGTTGAACATCATGTGCTCGAACAGGTGCGCGATGCCGGTGGCGCCGCACTGCTCGTTGCGCGAGCCGGCGCGGAAGAAGACGTACGACGAGATCACCGGCTCGGAGGTGTCCTTATGCACCAGCAAGCGGAGACCGTTCGGGAGCGTGAACGCTTCGACGGGCAGCGTGATCGCGCGCGCGGGACCCGGAAGTCCGGCCGCCAGCAAGGCGATGAGGAGCAGGAGGGCGGCGGACACCGCGAGGTGGTTTACCAGATGACGACCCGCAAGCAAGCTGCTAGACCCGGTGCGCGAATGCCACGCCCGTCGCGCGACGTGCGGCACGAAGCGGTGGAGCTGCGTCGCGCCATCACGCACCACGACCATCGCTACCACGTGCTCGACGATCCGGAGATCTCGGACGCCGAGTACGACGAGCTCCTTCGCCGCCTGCAGTCGATCGAGAGCGCACATCCCGAGCTGGTCACCGCCGACTCGCCGACCCAGCGCGTCGGCGCCACGCCGCAGAGCGCGTTCGAGACCGTGCGGCACGGCCAGCAGATGCTGTCGCTCGCGAACGTCACGACGCGCGACGAGATGGCCGAGTTCGACGCCCGCGTGCGCAGGCTGCTCGGGCGCGAGCGCGTCGAGTACCTGGTCGAGCCGAAGCTCGATGGGCTTGCCGTCGAGCTGGTCTACGAGGACGGCCAGCTGGCCGTGGGATCGACGCGGGGCGACGGGCTCGTCGGCGAGAACGTCACCGCCAACCTGCGCACGATCCGGAGCGTGCCGCTCCGCCTGCGCGACGGCGCGCGCGCGCATCCTGCGCGTCTCGAGGTCCGCGGCGAGGTCTACCTGCCCGTGCGCGCCTTCCGGGCGCTCAACCGCGAGCGCGAGGAAGCCGGGCAGCCGGTCTTCGCCAATCCGCGCAACTCGGCGGCCGGGTCGCTCAAGCAGCTCGATCCGCGCGTCACCGCGTCGCGCCCCCTGGAGCTCGCGTGCCACGGCGTCGGGCGAATGGAGGGCGCCCGCATCGAGACCCACCAGGAGCTGCTGCAGGCTTTCGCCGACTGGGGGCTGCGCCCGGCCCCGCGTCATCGGCTCGCGGGCAGCCTCGAGGAGATCGCCGACGCGTTCGCCGCGCTCGAGTCCGAGCGTGACGATCTTCCGTTCGAGGTCGACGGCCTCGTGGTCAAGGTGAACGACTTCGAGCTGCAGCGGCTCCTCGGGCAGGTCTCGCGCTCGCCACGCTGGGCGGTGGCCTGGAAGTTCAAGCCGCGCCAGGCGACGACGAGGATCCTCCGCATCGCGGCCTCGGTGGGGCGCACGGGTGTCCTCACGCCGGTCGCGGAGCTCGAGCCGGTCGCCGTCGGCGGCGTCACCGTACGCAACGTCTCGCTGCACAACATGGACGAGATCGCGCGCAAGGACATCCGGGTGGGTGACACGGTGCTCCTCGAGCGCGCGGGTGACGTCATCCCGTACGTGGTCCGCGTGCTGGAGGAGAAGCGGACGGGGCGCGAGAAGCGATTCCGCATGCCGCGCCACTGCCCCGTCTGCGGCGCCGAGGTCGTGCGCGCCGAGGACGAGGTGGCATATCGGTGCCTCGGCGTGTCCTGTCCGGCCCGGCTCAAGCAGGCGGTGCGCTTCTTCGGGTCGCGCGGCGCCCTCGACGTCGAGGGTCTGGGAGAGAAGCTGGTCGATCAGCTGGTCGAGCGCGGTCTGGTGCGCGACCTCGCCGACCTCTATCACCTCGACGATGCGACGCTGATCGGGCTCGAGCGCATGGGCAAGAAGTCGGCCGAGAACCTGCGCGCCCAGCTCGAGCGCAGCAAGCACACCACCCTCCCCCGTTTCCTCGTGGCCCTCGGCATCCGGCAGGTCGGCGAGGCGACGGCAACCGCGCTGGCGCATCACTTCGGCACGCTGGACCGGCTGATGGGCGCGAGCGTCGAGGAGCTGACCGCGGTGCGCGACGTCGGGCCGGAAGTGGCGGCCGCGATCCATCAGTTCTTCGCGGAGAAGCAGAACCGGAGCGTCATCGGCCGGCTGCTCGATGCCGGCGTGGAGCCCGCGCCCGTCGAGGCCGCGCACGGACCGCTGTCGGGGAAGCGGTTCGTCCTCACCGGCGGGCTCGCGAGCATGACCCGCCCCGAGGCGCAGCGACGGATCGAGGCGCTCGGCGGTCGCGTGGTGTCGAGCGTCAGCGCGGAGACCGACTACGTCGTCGTCGGCGAGGAACCCGGCTCGAAGCTCGCGCGAGCCAAGAAGCTCGGCATCGCGACGCTCGACGAGGACGCCTTTCGCGCGCTGGTGCGAGCCTGATGCCGGTCGCACGGCTGGAGATCCGCGGGCGCGTCCAGGGGGTGTGGTATCGTGGCGCGATGCAGCGCGAAGCGCGCCGGCTCGGCGTCGTCGGCTGGGTTCGCAACCGCGAGGACGGCAGCGTCGAGGCCGAGATCGCGGGGGATCGCGACGCGCTCGACGCCCTGATCGCCTGGGCCCATCACGGACCCGGCGGGGCCCGCGTGCGCGACGTCGCCGTGACGTGGCGCGACACCGGCGCCGCCGGGTGGATCGACTTTGAAGTCCGCGGCTGACGTCCGCGCATGGCTCCGCGAGCCCAGGGTCCGCGGAATGCTCCTCGCCCTCGCCTGGCTCCTCCTCGCTCTCCACCGTCTCGGCGACGACGCCATCGTCGGTGACGACGAGGCGCGCGAGGTCGGCATCGTGCAGGACGTGCTCGCCGGCCACTGGCTCTGGCCGCTCTTCAACCGCGACCTGCTGCCCGACAAGCCGACCCTGTCGCACTGGCTCGCCGCGCTCGCGTGCACGCCGGCGGGCTTCTCCGAGACGGCCGTCCGCCTGCCGTCCGTGCTGGCGGCGGCGGGAACCATCTGGTGGACGGTCGAGTTCGGCAGCCGCCTGCTCGGAGCCCCGGCGGGCCTCGCCGCCGGCATCGCCCTCGCCACCACGCGCTCGCTCTTCGCGCACGCGCGGGTGGCGCGACCCGACACGCTGCTGGTGCTGCTCCTGTCGCTGGCCCTCGGCTGTGCCTGGCGCTGGTGGACGACCGGCAGCCGTCGTCACGCCACCGCCGCGCTGGCCCTGCTCGGCCTCGGCGCGATGGCCAAGGGGCCGGTGGCGCCGGCCCTGTTCGCGGCGGCGTTCGGGCTCTTCCTCCTCTGGCAGCGCGACCTGCGTCGGGGACTCCAGCTCTGCACGCCGGCCGGGATCACCGCCTTCGTGGTGCTCGGTCTCGGCTGGTACGCGCTGGCCTGGGCAGGCTGGGGCCACACCTTCGTCGAGCAGCACCTGATCGGCCGCTACGTGCGCAACCTGGCCGGCGGCCTCGCGACCGGCCACGCCTACTCGCCGAAGCCCTGGTACTTTCATCTCTTCTTCTACCCGCAGCACCTGCCCGGCATCGTCTGGCCGTGGACCCCGTTCGTCGCGCTCGCGCTCTGGCAGCTCTGGCGCCAGGGAGGGCTGCGTGATCCCCGCGCGCGGTTCCTGATCTGCTGGGCCGCGGCGCCGGTGCTGGTGTTCACGCCGGCGGAGTGGAAGCTGCGCTACTATCTTCTGCCGTGCCTTCCGCCGCTGGCGCTGCTCACCGGGCCGGCGCTCGTGCGCCTGATCGAGAGCTCGCTCGTTCCGCTGCGCGTGACGCGCGCGTCGCTGGTGACGGCGGGACTCTTCGTCGCGGCGATCGCCGGCGCGGCGCTCGTCTACATCGAGCACCCGTCCATGCTCTCCGAGTCGGACCGCCTCACGCGTGACGCGATCCTGAGCGCGCTCGGCGGCGTGGAGGACACCGCCGCCTTGATCGGGATCGTGGCCGGCATGCTCGCGGTCGCGATCGCGTGCCGCGCCTGGGGAGGCGTCGTCGTGCTCGTGGCGGCCGCGAGCGCGCTCTGGCTCGCGATCGGCGAGCCGGCGCTCGACGTCGCCACCAGCGGCCGCGATTCGCTCGCACCGTTCGCGCGCCAGGCGGCGGCGCTGTTCCCGCCCGGGCGGCCGCTCGCGTTCTACGGACCGGCGGTCCGCCCCGTGGTCGTCTACGTCGGACGTCCCGTGCCGAGCCTCGACCGGCGGCCCGAGCGCATCGTCCCGGGACAGGGCGTCATCGCCTTCGAGCAGGCGTACCGGACGCTCGCCAGCCACGGGGTGCTCGGCCCGCCGCTGGCGACGGCGTCGGGGCGCATCGGCAACGTCGAGCGGGCGACGCTGGTGCTCGCGGAGGCGGTCCATCCTGCGGACCCGGGCGCTTTCCCGGCGCTGGAACCTGGCGCGGCCGGCGGTTGACTGCCCCCGACCCGGCGGATAGCCGACGTCGAGCCCATGCCAGCGCACGCGAAGCCCAGCCGTCGTCCGCAGCGTCCCGAGTTCTCGTCCGGCCCGTGCGCGAAGCGCCCGGGCTGGACGGTCTCCGGGCTGTCCGGTGCGTTGCTCGGGCGCTCGCATCGCGCCGGGCCCGCCAAGGATCGGCTCCAGGCGGTCATCGAGCGGAGCCGGGCGTTGCTCGACATCCCGGCGGACTGGAAGGTCGGGATCGTGCCGGGCTCCGACACGGGCGCGATCGAGATGGCCATGTGGTCGCTCCTGGGAGAGCGGCCGGTCGACGTGCTCGCCTGGGAGAGCTTCGGCCAGGAGTGGGCGACCGACGCGACCGAGCAGCTCCATCTCGATGTCCGCGTCCTCTCGGCACCGTACGGATCGCTGCCCGACCTCGCCGCCGTCGACTTCACCCGCGACGTGATCTTCCCGTGGAACGGCACCACGTCGGGCGTGCGCGTCCCGGACGCCGCGTGGATTCCCGCGGGGCGCAAGGGCTGATGCTGTGCGACGCCACGTCGGCGGTGTTCGCGATGGCGGTCGAGTTCGCCAAGCTCGACGTCGTCACCTGGAGCTGGCAGAAGGTGCTCGGCGGCGAGGCGGCGCACGGCATGCTCGCCCTCTCGCCGCGCGCGGTCGCCAGGCTCGAGTCGTACCGCCCTCCCCGGCCGCTGCCGAAGGTGTTCCGGCTGACGAGGAACGGCGCGCTGGACGGCTCGATCTTCGAGGGATCGACCATCAACACGCCGTCGATGCTGTGCGTCGAGGATGCGCTCGACGGGCTCGCGTGGGCCGAGCGCATCGGCGGCCTGCCGGCGCTGATCCGGCGCTCCGAGTCGAACCTCGCCACCGTCGCCGAGTGGGTCGCGCGCACCGACTGGGTGGACTTCCTGGCGAAGGATCCGCGGACGCGCTCGTGCACCTCCATCTGTCTCGCGGTCGTCGATCCCGCGTTCGCCGCGCTGGACGGCACGACGCGTGCCGGCGTCATCAAGAAGATGGCGGCGCTGCTCGAGCAGGAAGGCGTCGCGCTCGACGTGGCGAGCTATCGCGATGCGCCGCCCGGGCTGCGGCTCTGGGGCGGCGCCACCGTCGAGCGCGACGATCTGGAGGCCGTGCTGCCGTGGCTCGACTGGGCATGGAGCGCCACGCGGCCGGGCTAGCGCTGCGTCAGGCGAACTCGAGCGCCGTGCCCGCGTCGCCGAGCCGGCGGTAGTAGCAGCCGCGGCGGCTCTCGCCGCTCGCGTCTCGCGTGTGGCACGCGCCGCCGGCGCGCGGGCGCACGCGGTAGAGGAGCGAGTTCTGCTCGCAGTTGACGCGGATCTCCACGAGATCGAGCACGTCGCCGGACGTCTCCCCCTTGCGCCACAGCTCGTCGCGCGACGTGGACCAGAGGACCGCGCGGCGCGTGCGCAGCGTCTCCCGGAGCGCGAGCTCGTTGGCGTAGCCGACGAAGAGGACCTCGCCGGTGTCCGCGTTCTGGAGCACGACGGGCACGACGTGCTGGTCCCGCTCCCCGATGCGACGGAGCTTCTCGAAGTCGAGCTGCGGGACGGTGCCCTCTTCCAGCGCGTTCATGTCCCGGGGGAGTAGAGCACGCCGGCCGCCGTCGCAACCGCTGCTCGCTTGCTACGCCCGTGGCCTCGCCAGTATGGTGCCCGCGCTCGCGCGACGAAACGGAGGGGCACGATGCCAACGAGGACGGAGGGGGACGGCGACCCGATGCTGACGCGCCGGACGCTGATGGGAAGCGCGGTGCTCGGCGGCGCGGCGATCTCGATGCTCGGATGGAGTGCCGCCCGGGCCGACGAGCCGGCGAGCGGCACGGACCACCTCGCGCCCGCCGCCGCGTGGCAGCAGCTGGTCGACGGCAACGGACGCTTCGCCGACGGGAAAACGGTCGCCGCGCGCCGCGACCTCGCACGCGTCAAGGAGGTCGCCGGGACGCAGCGGCCGTTCGCGGCCATCCTCGCCTGCGCCGACTCGCGCGTCTCGCCCGAGATCATCTTCGATCAGGGCCTGGGCGACCTGTTCGTCGTCCGCAACGCCGGCAACGTGGTCACGTCCGAGGGTATCGCGAGCCTCGAGTACGGCACGCTGGTCCTCGGGGCCAGCGTGCTCCTGGTCTGCGGCCACAGCTCCTGCGGGGCGGTGAAGGCGACGATGGCCGGCGACGCCGTGCCCGGGCAGATCAGCGCGCTCTACCAGCACATCATGCCGGCCGTCGACCGGGCGGGAAAAGATCTCGACGCCGCCATCCGCGCGAACGTCGAGATCCAGGCGCGCACGCTGAAGCAGGCGTCGCCGGTGATCGCCGGCCTCGTCCGTGACGGCAAGCTCACCGTCCGCGGCGGCGTGTACGAGCTGGCCACCGGCCGCGTGGTGTCGTTCGAGGTGTGAGCGCTCTCAACCGCCGCGGAGCTCGAGCGCCCGGCGATAAACCTCGCGCCGCGAGCAACCGAGGCTGCGGGCAACCTCCTCGCTGAGCTCGCGTACGCTGCGGCCGGCGGCGAGCGCGTGCCGGATCGCGTCGTCCATCGCGCCGGCCGGGAGCGTGACGCGATCGTCCGGTGCTCCGGTCACGAGCACCGTGACCTCGCCGCGGACGCCGCCGGCCACGGCCGACCGCAGGACGCTCAGCCGTCCGCGGAGCAGCTCCTCGTGGACCTTCGTCAGCTCGCGGGCGATCACCGCCTCGCGATCGCCCAGCGCCGCCTGCGCGTCGTCGAGGAAGCCCGCCAGCCGGCGCCCCGCCTCGAGGAACACGAGCGCCCGCGTCTCGCCCGCCAGCGCGCGCAGACGCGCCGCGCGAGCGGCGGCCCGGGCGGGAAGAAATCCCTCGAAGGCGAAGCGATCGACCGGCAGCCCCGCCGCCGAGACGAGCGCCGTCACCACGGACGCACCCGGCACGGGAACCACCGGAATGCCTTCCGCGACCGCGCCGCGCACCAGATGATATCCCGGATCCGCGATCCCCGGAGTCCCGGCGTCGCTCACCAGCGCCACGCGCGCGCCCGCCCGCATCCGCGCGACCAGCTCGGGCGCCCGCCGCCGCTCGACGGCGTCGTAGTAGCTGACGACCGTCGCCTCGATCCCGTGCGCCCGCAGCAGCACCCGCGTCCGCCGCGTGTCCTCCGCCGCCACCACGTCGACCTCGCGCAGCACCCTGAGCGCCCGCAACGTGACATCCTCGAGATTCCCGATCGGCGTCGCCACCACGTAGAGGACGCCCGGCGTGCGGGGAGCGTCAGCCACGAGCCGGGTGGGGCGGGGGCTGCCGCCGGAGCGACTCCGCAGCTCCTCGCGCGCGCCTGCGGCCTACGGGGGGACGCTGCGGATGCGAGGCGCGCGTGGAGCGAGGACGCGGAGCGCAGGCGGCAACCTCCACCCCACCCGCGCACCGGGAACACGCTATCCCCGAAACACCCGGCCGGCAGCCTCGACGGTCCTCAGCAGCCAGCCGAACTGGATCACGAGGAACGTCGTCGCCGCCGACAGCACCCCGACGACGCCGAGGTCCGCTGCCGGGAAGGCGACCGGTGCGTCGCCGGGCCCCGGCTGATCGAGGAACATCATCTTCACGACGCGCGCGTAGTAGTAGAGCGATACGACGCTGTTCAGCACGGCGATGACGACCGGCACGTACATGCCGCCCTGGATGCCCGCAGCGAAGACGTAGAACTTGCCGAGGAAGCCCGCGAGCGGCGGCAGGCCGGCGAGCGAGAACAGGAAGATCGCCAGCGCGACCGCCGGCAGCGCGCCGCCGCGCCAGGCGAGCCCGCGGTAGGCGTCGATGTCCTCGCGTCCGGTCTGGATGGTGACCAGCATCACGACGATGAACGCGCCGAGGTTCATCAGGTAGTAGGTGACGAGGTAGAGGAGGACGGCGTCGAGACCGTCCTGCCGGAAGACGACCAGCCCGAGGAGCGCGTACCCGGCGTGCGCGATGGACGAGTAGGCCAGGAGCCGCTTCATGTTCGTCTGCGAGAGCGCCGCCAGGTTGCCGAGGGTCATCGTGGCGACGCTGAGCGCTGCCAGGAGCAGCGTGAGCGGCACGCCGGCGACGGCCGGCGCCGGGCCGCTCGCCGTCACCGCGAAGGCGAAGAAGCGCAGCAGCATGGCAAAGCCTGCCGCCTTCGAGCCCACCGCGAGGAAGGTGGTCACCGGGAGCGGCGCGCCGGTGTAGACGTCGGGCGCCCACATGTGGAAGGGCACGGCCGAGATCTTGTAGCCGAAGCCCGCCAGCACGAGCACGAGCGCGACGAACAGCGCGCCCCGGCTGGCGGCGTCGAGGGCGCCCACGCCGGCCGCGATGGCCGCGTAGTCCATCCCGCCCGTCAGGCCGAACAGCCAGCTCATCCCGTAGATCATCGCGCCCGAGGCCACCCCACCGTAGATCAGGTACTTCATGGCGGCCTCGCCCGAGCGCCGGTTGTGGCGCAGGTGGCCCGTCAGGACGTACGACGTGAGGCTGACGAACTCGAGCGAGAGGTACGCCATCAGCAGGTTCGCCGCCGATGCCATCAGGAACATCCCGACTCCGCTCGCGAGCAGGATCGTGAAGTACTCGCCCTCGTTCGGTCGGCCGCGCACCTCGGGCGAGCGCAGCGACATCCAGATCGCCGCCAGCAGCGAGAGGCCGAGCAGGAGCTTGAAGAAGACGCTGAAGGCGTCGAGCACCACCATGCGCCCGAAGAGCCACGACTGGGGGACGTTGCCGAGGAGTCCCCGAGCGCCCAGCACGCCCGGCAGCCGGAGCGTCGCGACGAGCGCGAAGATGGCGGCGATGAAGGCGATGGTGCCGGGCCACTCCCCGGCTTCGCGGCCGCGGACGACGTCGACCGCGATGACGGCGAGGATCCCCGCAATCAGGACCAGCTCGGGTCCGAAGAACCGCAGGCTCTCGACCGTGCCCATGGCGCGCTACCGGGACGCCACGCGCGCGGCCGGCGCCGCCGCCTTCACCTGATCCGCGATCTCGATGAGGCGCGGGCTCTGCAGGCTCAAGATGGCCGTCGGATAGATGCCGAGGAAGATCACGATGGCGGCGAGCGGGACCAGCGTGAAGAGCTCGCGGCCGTTGATCTCCCACCCGGTGGTGGCGTAGCGCGGATTCGGCGCGCCCAGGTACATGCGCTGAAGAGCCCAGAGCATGTAGCCCGCCGTCAGCACGACGGCGCTCGCCGCGATCACCGTGAGCGCGGGGTATGCCTGCCACGCCCCCAGCAGCACCAGCACCTCCGAGATGAACGCCGACAGCCCCGGGATACCCATGGCCGCGAAGAACGCGAAGCCGGTGACGCCGGTGTAGAGCGGCATGATCGACGCGAGGCCCCCGAAGCCGTTGATGTCGCGGTGGTGCGCGCGGTCGTAGATGACGCCGACCAGGAGGAAGAGCATCGCGGTGATCGTCCCGTGGTTGAACATCTGGAGCACCGCACCGTTGATCCCCTGCGCGGTGAACGCCGCCATGCCGAGCATCACGTAGCCCATGTGGCTGATCGAGGAGTACGCGACCAGCTTCTTCAGGTCCTGCTGCGCCATCGCGCAGATCGCCCCGTAGATGATGTTCCAGGTTCCGAGCGCCGCCAGCAGCCAGAAGGCCAGGCTGCGCCCGTGCCAGAACTCGGCGAGGGTGGCCGCGGGCAGGATGCCGTAGTTGATCCGCAGGATGCCGTACGTCCCCATCTTGAGGAGCACGCCGGCCAGGATGACCGAGATGGCGGTCGGGGCCTCGACGTGCGCGTCGGGGAGCCAGGTGTGGAAGGGGAACGCGGGAATCTTGATGGCGAAGCCGATGAAGAGCGCGACCCACAGCAGCAGCTGGACGTTGAGCGGGATCTTGTCGGCCACCAGGCTGCCCAGCTTCGTGATGTCGAACGAGTGCGGGTCGGGCGTGAAGTACAGGTACAGCATCACGACGAGCATCAGGACCGAGCCGAGCAGGGTGTAGAGGAAGAACTTGATGGCGGCGTACTCGCGCCGCGGACCGCCCCAGATGCCGATCAGGAAGTACATCGGGAGCAGCATGAGCTCCCAGAAGACGTAGAAGAGGAAGAAGTCGAGCGCGACGAACGTGCCGAGCATCCCGGTCTCGAGGAGGAGGAAGAGCGCGAAGTATCCCTTGAGGGCCTTCTCGATCCCGAACGACGCCACCATGCAGAGCAGCGAGAGCAGTGCGGTCAGCACCACCATGGTGATGCTGAGACCGTCGACGCCGATGTAGTACTCGATGCCGTAGGCGGCGATCCACGGGACGCGCGCGACGAACTGGAAGCCGGCGTGCGGATCGAACCGCGACAGCAGCCAGACGGCCAGGAGCAGCGGCGGGATCGTGAAGGCGACCGCGGTCCAGCGGATGGCGTCCTTGGCCTGTGACGGGAGGCAGAGGATGACCGCCGCTCCGAGGAGCGGCGTGAAGACCATCAACGTGAGCACCAAGTGATCCATCAAATCCCTCTGTTCCGGGTCAGGACGCCGACGCCCAGGACCACCACAGGAAGACGCCGCCCAGCACGCCCAGCACGACGACGTAGAGATACGAGCTGATGGCTCCCGTCTGGAGGCGGCGCATGCGGCCGCCCACCGCCCAGGTGGCCTCCCCGACCGCGTTGACGGCGCCGTCCACGATGAGGTTGTCGAGGAAGCCGGTGAGCTGCGAGATCAGCACCACCGCCTGCGCCGACAGGTTGACGAGGCCGTCGATGACGTGGAGGTCGAACCAGGCCGCCGCGCGCGACAGGAGGAGAGCGCCGCGCACGAAGACCAGATCGTAGAGCTCGTCCACGTAGTACTTGTTCAGGACCACGCGGTACGGGGCGCCGCCGGCGAGCTCGCTGAACGTCTCGGGTCTGATCGTCCGGCGATAGTACATCAGGTAGGCGAGGCCGGCGCCGGTCGCCGCCACGGCCACCGAGATGGCCATCAGCAGGAGCTCGAGTCCCTCGTTGCCGCCGCCCGGCGCGTGCTCCTCGATCGGACCGTGGCCGCCGAACACCGGGGCGAGCCAGTCGTTGAAGTAGTGCGGGAGATGCAGCGGCGCGCTCAGCACGTGCGGAACGCCGAGATACCCGACGAGGATGGAGCCCCCCGCGAGGATCCACAGCGGGACGGTCATGACCGACGGCGACTCGTGGATGTGGTGCTGCGTCTCGTGATCGGCCCGGCACTCGCCGAAGAAGACCATGAAGACCTGGCGGAACATGTAGAAGGCGGTGAGACCCGCGACGAGCGTCGCCACCGCCCACAGGAGCACGTGCCCGTGCTCGCTCGAGAAGGCCTGCCAGAGGATCTCGTCCTTCGAGAAGAAGCCGGCGAGGAACGGGCAGCCGGTGAGCGCCAGGGTGGCGATGAGGAACGTCTTCGACGTGGAGGGCAGCTTCGACCACAGGCCACCCATCTTCCGCATGTCCTGCTCGCCGCCCATGGCGTGGATGACGCTGCCGGAGCCGAGGAACAGGCAGGCCTTGAAGAAGGCGTGAGTCGTCAGGTGGAAGATGCCGGCGCCGTGCGCGCCGACGCCCATCGCGAGGAACATGTAGCCGAGCTGCGAGACCGTGGAGTACGCCAGCACCTTCTTGATGTCGTTCTGCGCCACGGCGATGGTGGCCGCGAGCAGCGCCGTCGCGGCGCCCACGACGGCGATCACGTGCAGCGTGAACGGCGCCATGTCGAACAGCACGTTCAGACGCCCGACCATGTAGATGCCCGCGGTCACCATGGTGGCCGCGTGGATCAGGGCCGAGACCGGCGTGGGACCAGCCATGGCGTCCGGAAGCCAGACGTAGAGGGGAATCTGGGCGGACTTGCCGGTGGCGCCCACGAACAGGAGGAGCGTCACGAGCGTGGGCACGTGGACGCCCCAGAACGACATGCCGTCCAGCAGATGCACGTGCTCGCGCAGCTCGCGGAAGGTCAGCGTCGCATGGCCGGCCCCGTCGAGGCTCCAGAAGAGCAGGAAGATCCCCAGCACGAAGCCGAAGTCCCCGATACGGTTCACGATGAACGCCTTGTTGCCCGCCGTCGTGTTCGCCAGCTCCTTGTGCCAGAAGCCGATCAGCCCCCAGGAGCAGAAGCCGACGCCTTCCCAGCCGAGGAACAGCAGCAGCAAATTGTCGCCCATCACCAGCGTGAGCATCGCGAAGGTGAAGAGGTTCAGGTAGGCGAAGAAGCGCCAGAACGCATCGTCGTCGTGCATGTAGCCGGTGGCGTACACGTGGATCAGCCCGCCGATGCCCGTCACCACCAGGAGCGCGATCGCCGACAGCGGGTCGCAGGCGAACGCGAAGTCGACGCGCAGCGACCCGACGTCGATCCAGGGGAAGAGGTTCGCGAGCAGGTAGCGGTGCTCCGGAGCGAGGTGCACGAGCTGGACGAAGGCGACGACCGAGAGCAGGAAGGACGCCCCGACGGTACCGCAGGCGAGCCATCCGACCGGTCCCTTCCCGAGCCGTCGCTGCAGCGCCGCGCCCCCGAGCCCGAGGGTCACGGCTCCCGCCAGCGGCAGCAGCGGAATCAGGGCCAGGTACGGCGCGGCGATCGGCTCCGTCATGCGCTGGGGATCATCCGCGCAGGCGGTCGGTTGCGTCCACGTCGATGGTCTCGAAGGTCTGGTAGATGCCGAGGATGATGGCGAGCCCGACCGCCGCCTCCGCGGCGGCCAGCATGATCACGAAGATCGCGAACACCTGGCCGTCGTAGCCCGTCCCGCCGTAGCGCCCGAAGGCGACGTAGTTGATGTTGGCCGAGTTGAGGATCAGCTCGATCCCCATCAGGATCCCGAGGGCGTTGCGGCGGGTGACGACGCAGAAGAGGCCGAGGCAGAAGATCACGGCGCTCAGGACCACGAAGTGCGAGACCGTGAGTCCCTCCATCAGCCCTTGATCTCCTTGCGCGAGACCGTGACGGCGCCGATCAGCGCCACCAGGAGCACGAGGGACGCGATCTCGAACGGGAGCGCGAAGTCGGTGAGGAAGGCGTTTCCGACCCCGTACGTGGTGGGCACCGGTGCGCCGGGACCCTTGTCGATCCAGGTGGCCCGCAGCGCGACCCGCACCAGCGCGATCAGCACCGCCCCGACGAGGACGGCGCCCACGCCGCGCCCCACGGAGCGGTTGGATACGCGGACGTCGGCGATCCGATGCGTGAGCATGATGGCGAAGAGGCTGAGTACCAGGATCCCCCCGACGTAGACCAGGAGCTGCACCGCGCCGAGGAAGTCGGCCCCCAGCAGCACGAAGACGCCCGCCGTCCCGAGGAGCGCGCCCATCAGGGCGAACGCCGAGTAGACGATGTTGTGCGACAAGGCGACGCCCAGCGCGGACGCCACGGTGAAGGCGGCGAGCAGATAGAAGGCGACAATCGTGGTCGACACGAACGCGGATCTCGAGGACGAGCGAGTCGTAAAGCCGCGCCGCGTGTAGCAAAAGCGCATGGCGAGGGTCAAACGCCGGCACACCCCGGGAACGCCATTGACATGGTGGCATGCGACGTGGTCGGCTCGGGCTCCAGGCGAGGCGCCCGTCATCGAACGGAGGTGAGCCATGGAGTCCGAGCAGGTCGACGAGGAACTGAGCGCGTTCGACGAGCCCCGGCGTGCCCCCCGCGTCCTCGATCAGGACACCATCCGCGAGCCGATCCGGCTGCTCGGACCGCGCACGCCCCTCTGCCTCTCTCCCGAAGCCACCCTCGACGAGGCCGTGCGGCTCATGCGCGAGCACCACGTCGGCTGCGTCCTGGTCGTCGAGGACGAACGCCTCGTCGGCATCCTCACCGAGCGCGATCTGTTGCTCAAGCTCGAGGACGCCAGCCTGGCGCACCGCGTGCGCGAGCTGATGACGCCCGACCCCGAGGTGCTGCGCCCCGAGGACCCCATCGTCTACGCCCTGCACCGCATGGCGGTCGGCGGCTACCGGCACGTGCCGCTGGTCGACGACGCCGGCCGTCCGGTGGGCATGCTGTCGGTGAAGGACTTCGTGCACTACCTGGTCTCCTTCTTCGTGAGCGATGTCCTCACGCTCCCACCCGACCCGGCCCGCGGCGAGTCGTGGCGCGGCCGCGACGGCGCCTAGGGCAGCAGGGCCGCAACCCAGAGAGGACGGGCCGCCGGGCCGCTGGCTCGAGCTCGTCCTCCTCGCCGTCGTGGTGACGGCGGGCGCCGCGCTGCGCTGGGTCCACCTCGGCACCCCGAGCCTGTGGTGGGACGAGGTGATCGACATCGCCATGGCGCAGGCGGGCAGCGTCGGCGACGTGCTCCGCGTCGTGCGCGACGGCGTTCCGGCGGGATCGGCGAACGCCGGCGCGATGCCGCTGGACTACCTGCTCCTGCACGGCTGGATGGCTGCCGTGCCCTTGCCCCGGCCCGAGAGCATCGAGACGTACTTCCGGTTCCCGACGTTCGTGTGGAGCGTGGCCGCCCTCGCCGCGATGGCCGGCTTCGCGCGGCGCCATCTCGGGCGCGAGGTCGGGCTCGTCGCGACGCTGCTCCTCGCGCTCTCGATCCCGCACGTGCTCTACGCCGCCGAGGTGCGCTGGTACTCCCTGCTGGTGCTCGTCACGATCGGCCACCTGTGGGCCTTCGCGCGGCTGCTGGAGGCGCCCCTCGCTGCGCGTCGCTGGCTCGCCTGGATCACCTGCGCCGCGGCCGCGGTGCTCACGGCGGTGCTCTCGATCGTTCCGCTCGGCGCGGAGCTGCTGGTCCTGGCCGTGGCGGTCGGTCGCTCGCGCATCGTCGTCCGCCGGCTGCTCGCGAGCGCCGCGCTCCTCGGGCTGCTGGTCGCATGGCTCGCCGCGCCCTCGCTGGGGGTCGCCTACGGCCGTCCCGACTCGGCGCGGCCGGGGCTCCTGGCAACCGCCGCGCTCGTGATGCGATTCCTCGCCTGGGATCGGCCCGCTCTGCTCGCGGCCTTCGCGGTCGCCCTGCCGGTCGCGTGGCGCGACAGGGGGTCGGAGGGCGTCCAGGCGTTCACGCTGCTGGCGGCGGTCGCGCTCGCTTTCGTCGCCATCCCGATCGTGACGCTGCTGGCGAGCCTGAAGACCTACTACGTCCATCCGCGTCACGTGATCTTCCTCCTGCCCGGGTTCGTCCTGATGGCGTCGGTCGGCATCGTCGGGGTCTGCCGCCGGGTCGTGCGCGCGCGCTGGGTGCTCGCCGCCGCGATCGGGGCGGTGCTGGCGACCCAGGCCGGCGACGTGCTGCACTACATCGCGAGTCCCGGGGACTTCTTCGCTCGCATCAAGATCCTGCGCGACATGCGCGGCGTCGTCCGGGCGTTGCCACCGGACGCGGAGCGGCCCTGGCTCCTGCTGGCGGAGCGGGAGTCGGTCTCCAACGCGACCCTGACGTCCTACCTGCGCTGGTACGGCCTGGAGCAGCGCATCGTCTTCCGCGGGACGCGCGACGTCCCGCAGGCCCTGCGTCTCCTGGCCGATCCCGCCGTGCCCGTGGACCGCCTCGCGGCGTCGCCGCTCGCGACGGTCCCGGTGGGCCTCACACCGGAGCTGCGCACGCTCCTCCGCATCGTCCCGGACACGAGCCCGGCCCCCGCGCTCGCCGGCGCCACGCTGGTGCTCTGGGGGCCGCCGCCCGTGCCGTCGCCGGGGCTCGCGCAACGGCTCCTCGAGGGAGCGACCCTCTTCCGGCGCGCGGGGACCGCGAGCCCTCCATGACGCGCCGGCTCAGGTCGCGTCCGGGCTGGCGAACTCGGCGATGTAGCGCATCCCGCGGTCGAGGATCGGCTTGATGACGGGATCGTCCTCGCCGGCCTTCTTCGGCTTGTACGCCAGCGTCGGCGACTTCACGAAACGCCGCACCAGGCTCTCCAGGGAGTAGTCCGCTCCCTCGAACTCGGGCGTGTGGTGGATCGACCCGGTCGGACACGGCTCGCTGCAGAGGCCGCAGTACATGCATTTCGCCATGTCGATGTCGAAGCGAGTCATCACCAGCCCGCCGGCGGCCTTGTCCTTCTCGGCGTCGATGACGATGCAGTCGATCGGACACGCGCGCTCGCACGCGAGGCACGCCGTGCAGATCTCGAGGTCGACCTCGAGCATGCCGCGATAGCGGAACGGCAGCATGTCCTGCACCCGCACGCCGTCCGGGAGCCGGTCGGGATATTCCAGCGTCACCGGCTTGCGGATCATGTGCGACGCCGTCACGGCCATGCCGTCGGCGATCGTCGCCACGGCGTCCTTGATGTTGCGCAGGTAGGTCCCGAATCCCATCGTGATCACCCCGGCGAGCGCGCCGTCGAGAGCGGATTGAAGCTCAGATGCCGCCGCTCCAGCCCGGCATTCCGGATGTGGAAGGTCACCCGACGCACGAAGGCCGCCACCGCGATCACGGCCACCGCGAACAGCGCCCAGCGCATCGCCGGCACGCCGGCCGGGAAGACGACCATCCACGTCGCGGTCCCGAGGAAGTTCACCATCGCGATCGGCACGAGGTACTTCCAGCACATCTCCATCATCTGGTCCACGCGGATGCGCGGCAGCGTCCAGCGCAACCAGATGGCGAGGAGCACGAAGGCGTACGACTTGAGGAAGAACACCACGAACTGGAGCGCGTTGCGGAGCACGGGATGCTCCTCGAGGGCCCACGGGATCTGCCAGCCACCCAGGAAGAGCGTGGTCGCGATGGCGCCGATCACGTACAGGTTGCCCCACTCCGCCATGAAGAACAGCGTGTTGCGCATGCCGCTGTACTCGGTGGCGAAGCCCGCCACCAGCTCGGACTCCGCTTCCGGCAGGTCGAACGGGGTGCGGTTGCCTTCCGCCAACGCCGAGACGAAGAGCACGAAGAACGCGGCCAACGTGAACGGGTTGTCGAACACGTACCAGTGCCACGGCGCCGCGCCCTGCGCGGTGATGATGCCCTGCATGCCGAGCGTGCCGGAGAGCATGACGATCGGGAAGATCGACAGGCCGGCGGGAATCTCGTAGCTCACGATCTGCGCCGCCGAGCGGATGCCGCCGAGCAGCGACCACTTGTTGTTGGACGCCCACCCGGCCATCAGGATGCCGACCACCACGAGCGCGGTCACCGCGGTCACGTACAGGATCCCGACGTTGAGATCCGCCAGGATCAGATTGCCCGCGAAGGGAATGGCGGCGAACGACGCGACGAATCCGGTCATCACCACGTAGGGCGCCGCCCGGAAGAGCGGCCCGTCGGCCGCCGTGGGGACGATGTCCTCCTTCAGCATGTTCTTGATGCCGTCGGCGAGCCACTGGAGGAAGCCGATGGGTCCGACACGGTTCGGGCCGATGCGGCTCTGCATGCGCGCCATCACGCGGCGCTCCACCCAGGTGGTGATGCCCGCGATGGGCAGCACGAAGCCGAAGACGATGATCCCGCCGAACACGAGGATGGCGAGCAGCCCGTGCACCCAGGCGGGGATCCCGGCAGGCACGGCGCCGCTCTCGATCAGCCCCTGGATGAACGACTCGAGCGACGGCTGTCCGCTCATCGGTCGATCTCCGGCGCGACCAGATCGAAGCTCGCGATGACCGCGATCAGATCGGCGATCATGAGGTCGCGGCTCACGTGCTGCGTCATGCTGATCGCCGCGAACGAGCCCGTGCGGATCTTGCAGCGGTAGGGGAACGCCGTACCGTCGCTCACCACGTACCACCCCATGTCGCCGCGGGCGCTCTCCAGCCGCACGTAGCAGTCGCCCGCGGGCGGCTTGAAGTTGCGTGGCACGCGCGCGATCACCGGGCCGTCGGGAAGCTGGCGCAGGCACTGGCGAAGGATGCGGCAGCTCTCCCGCATCTCGCGCATGCGGACGATGTAGCGGTCGAAGCAGTCGCCCAGGTTGCCGACCTCGCCACGTCCCACGGGAATGTCGAATTCGAGCTCGGGGTAGATCGAGTACGGGTCGTCGCGCCGCACGTCGTACGCCACGCCCGAGCCGCGCAGGTTGGGCCCCACCAGGTTGAAGTCGATCGCTTCCTGCGGCGAGATGACGGCGACGCCCGCCAACCGCTCGGTGTAGATCTTGTTGTACGAGATCAGCCGGTCGTACTCGTCGATCAGCGGCTCGAAGCGATCGAGGAAGTGGAGGACCTTGTCCGTCCATCCCGGCGGCAGGTCCCACCCCACCCCGCCGATCCGCATGTAGTGGAAGGTGAGGCGGGCGCCGCACAGCTCCTCGAAGAGGTCGTTCAGGTACTCGCGCTCGCGGATGGCGTGGGTGAAGGGCGTGAACGCGCCGATGTCCATCGCCATGGTGCCGACGGAAAGCAGGTGGCTGTGGATGCGACACAGCTCGTCGGCGATCACGCGACAGTACTCGCCGCGCTTCGGCACCTCGATCCCGCCCAGCTTCTCCGCCGCCGCCGCCCAGCCGTGATTGCAGAACATCGCGGCGACGTAGTCGACGCGGTCGGTATACGGGATGAAGCCGTGCCAGCCGACCTTCTCCGCGATCTTCTCGATGGAGCGATGCAGGTAGCCGATGTCGGGGATGGCTTCCTTCATCACCTCGCCGTCGGCGCGGACGATGAAGCGCAGCACGCCGTGCGTGGACGGATGCTGCGGTCCCATGCTGAGCGTCATGTCCTCGGTGATGAGGCCGCCGCCCTCCGTTTTCCGCTGCACCTCGACTTCGAATCCCGTCAGACTCATCCGGGCTCCTACGACTTCAGCAGGCTCTCACGGGACGTCGAGATGCCGTGGTACTCCTGCGGCTCGACGAAGTCCTTGCGCAGCGGGTGGCCGGGCCAGTCCTCCGGCATGAGGATGCGGCGCAGGTCGGGATGCCCCGTGAACGTGACGCCGAGCAGATCGAACACCTCGCGCTCCTGCCAGTCCCCGGCGCTCCACACGGCGGACACGGTCGGCACCACCGGATCGTCACGCAGCGCGTTCACCTTGAGCACGATCCAGTGCCGCAGCGGATACGAGAACAGGTGATAGACCACCTGGATGGCGCTTTGCTTGGGATAGTCGACGCCCGAGAGGTTCGACAGGCAGTCGAAGCGCAGCGCGGGCTCGTCGCGCAGGAAGCGGCACACCTCGGCGATGCGTGTCGGCTCCACGGTGCAGCTCGCGTCGCGACCCGCTCCGACGAGCTCGCCGACCGCGTCACCGAACTGGTCCCGGAGCCGGGCGTGTACTCCCGCGGAGTCGAGCGGCATCTCAGGCACGAGCCCCGGCCGGCTCGCTGCGACGGACGAGCCACTTCTCCTGCTGGATCTTCTCCTGCAGCTTGACCAGCCCCTCGGTGAGCGCCTCGGGACGCGGCGGGCACCCGGGCACGTAGACGTCGACCGGGATCACCTTGTCGACGCCGTCGCAGACCGAGTACGCCAGCTGGAAGAGGCCGCCGCAGTTCGCGCAGCTGCCCATCGACACGACGTACTTCGGATCGGGCATCTGGTCGTAGAGCACCTTCGTGCGCAGCGCCATCTTGAGCGTCAGCGTGCCCGACACGATGATCACGTCGGAGACGCGCGGCGTGGCGCGCGGCGCCATGCCGAAGCGCTCGAGGTCGCCACGCGGCCCACCCGTCTGCATCATCTCGATGGCGCAGCAGGCGAGGCCGAACATCATGTACCAGACCGACGATTTGCGGGTCCAGTTGAGGATGTCGTCGATCTTCGCGGTCAGCGCCATATCCGGCGCGGTGTTGATGAGCGACATGGGCTCGTCGTCCTCCCTCGTCAGGCCGCTTCGCGCACGCCGCCGTCCGCGGTGTGGCGTGCTCGCGGAAGCCGCTTGAGCCACTGGAGATCGCCCTTGGCCCACACGTACACGAGTCCGACCGCGAGGATCCCGACGAAGATCGCCAGCTCGCCGAGGGCGAACAGCCCGCGACCACGGGTCACCACCCAGTCACGGAACACGGCCGCCACCGGATAGATGAACGCCAGCTCGACGTCGAAGATCACGAACACGAGCGCGATCAGGTAGAAGCGGATGTTGAAGTTGATCCAGGCCGGACCGCTCGGCGGCTCGCCGCACTCGTAGGTGGCGAGCTTGCCCGGGTGCGGGTTCGACGGTCGCAGGAGTGCCCCCAGCCCGAGCATGAGACCACACAGTCCCACCCCGAGGAGAAGCATCACGACGACGCTGGTGAACTGAAAGTACATCCGCGGCCGTCCCCGAAACGACCCTAGCAGGGGTGCGCGTGAACGAGCAAACGAGGGGCGCCCGTGGTCACTCGCCGGCGGGCAGCGGCAGCACCACCGGCGCCGCCGTGACGCCGTGACGGCCCACCCACACGCGCGTGCCGAACACGGCCTCCAGCGTGCCCGCCTCGAGGACGTCGGCGGGACGTCCCGCGCACACGACCCGGCCGGCCGCGAGGAGCACGAGCCGATCGCAGTACGCGGCCGCGAGGTTCAGGTCGTGCAGCACCGAGAGGACGCCCAGACCATCCTGGCGGCAGCGCTGGCGCGCGATGTCGTGCAGCCCCGTCTGATGACGCAGGTCGAGGTGCGTCGTGGGCTCGTCGAGCAGCAGGACGGCCGGCTGCTGCGCGAGCGCGCGCGCCAGGAACACGCGCTGGCGCTCGCCGCCCGACAATTCGTCGATGCGGCGCGCCGCGAGATTCGCCACCTCGAGACGCTCGAGCACCCCGCGGACGATCTCGAGGTCCCGCCCGCGCGGCAGCGCCAGGGGCGGGAGGTGCGGCGCGCGGCCCATCAATGCCACCTCGAGGACGGTGTAGGGGAACTCGACGCGCGGGTCCTGGGGCACGAGGGCGACGCGCCGCGCGCGCTCGACGCGCGACCAGTCCGCCAGCGGGCGGCCGTCGAGCCGCACGACGCCACGCCCCGGGCGCACGATGCCGGCCAGCGCGCGCACCAGCGTCGACTTGCCGGCGCCGTTGGGGCCGATCAGCCCGACGATCTCGCCTGGACCGACCGCCACGTCGACCGCATCCAGCACGGAGCGGGCGCCGTAGCCGAAGCTCACCTGCTCGGCGACGAGGATGCTCACGATTCGCCCCGTCGCATGCTGCGCCGCAACAGCATCAGGAAGAACGGGCCGCCGAGCAGCGCCGTCACGACACCGACCGGCAGCTCGCTCGGCGCGAACGCCGTGCGGGCGAGCGTGTCCGCCCACACGAGCAGGACCGCGCCGCCGAGGAACGAGGCGGGCAGCAAGAGGCGCAGATCGGGACCGAGGATGAGACGGAGGACGTGCGGGACGATGAGCCCGACGAAGCTGATCATGCCGCTCACGGCGACCGCCGCGCCGACGAGCAGGGACGACGCGAGGAAGACCGCGCGCCGCACGGCCTCCACCTCGACCCCCAGCGTCAGCGCGTCCTCCTCGCCGGCGGCGAGCAGGTTCAGATGGTGCGCGTGCCGGAGCAGCACGGCCGCCCCCGCGAGCGCGTACAGCCCGGCCACCGCGACGAGGCCGTAGCTCTGCGCCGACAGCGATCCCATGATCCAGAACAGGATCCCCTGCGCCTGCGTGTAGCTGGCGATCGCGTTGACCAGCATGATCGCCGCCGCCCCGAGCGCATTGCACACGACCCCGACCAGCAGGATCGCGTACGGCGAGGTGCGGCCCGCGGAGCGCGCCACCACGAACACCGCCGCGACCGTGGCGAGCGCGCCGAGGAACGCGGCCAGCGGAACGATCGGCGACACCGGATCGGCGCCCGCCATCAGCGCGATCGCCCCTGCCACCGCCGCGCCGGCGGACACGCCGAGGAGGTGAGGGTCGGCGAGCGGATTCCCGAGCAGCGCCTGCAGCGACGCCCCCGAGCAGGCGAGCGCACCTCCGACGACCGCCCCCAGCAGCACGCGCGGCAGGCGGGTGCGGAAGAGGATCGCGAAGTCGGGCGTCCCGTCGCCGCCCGGGCCGAGCGCCGTCCACAGGCTCGCTCGTACGGGTCCGATCAGCGTGGCGGCGGCCATCGACGCAGCCAGGATCGCGGCCAGGGTCGCGCAGGTCGCCGCCAGGCGGCGTCTGGTGAGGTGAGCGGCGGGCACGCGTCGACCCGTCAGGAGCCCGCGGCCTCGGGATGGATGGCCGAGGCCAGCATCGCTGCGGCCTCACCCACGCGCGGCCCGGCCCGGAAGAGCGCATCCGGCGCGAGGGTGACGATCCGGCCGTCGCGAACGGCCGGCACGGTTCCGAATGCGGCGAAGAGCTCGCGCCCACCGGCTTCGCTTCCCATGGCGGCGTCGAGGATGACGTCCGGCGCGCGGGCGACGACCAGCTCCATGGGCACCTGCGGGAATGCGGTTCCCGCATCGGCGGCGACGTTCACGCCGCCGGCGGTGCGGACGAGCTCGTCCTGCAGCGTGCCGCCTCCGGCGACGATGAGGGGACGATGGCCGACCACCAGCAGGACGCGCCGCAGCGGCAGCCCTCGCACCCGATCGTGGACGGCCTGGAGGTCTGCCCGGACCTGGCTCGTCATGGCCGCACCCCGGTCCGGTACTCCCAGGGCGTCGGCCACCGCCGCGATCGAGGTCCACAGATCGTCGAGCGTCCGGTCGCCGGCCACGAGCACCCTGACGCCGGCGCGCTCGAGCGCTCGCACCGCCTCCCGGTTCCCGGGCGACGGGACCGCCAGGACCAGATCCGGCCGCACCCCCAGCACCTCCTCCACGCTCGGCGAGAGGTAGCCCCCCACTCTCGGAACCTGCTTCGCCTCCTCCGGGTAGTCGCACTGGGCACAGACCCCGACCAGGCGATCGCCCTCGCCCAGACCGTAGACCACCTCGGTGAGGGACGGGGCCAGCGCCACCACGCGCGCCGGGAGCGGTCGGCTCAGGCGTCGAGGGCGAGGTGGCGCAGGACGCGAGGATCGCAGCGACCGCCGTCAGGACCAGGCCTGCGACACCGGATGACGCCCTGCACAATGCGGGCACTGCCCGTTCCGTGGGCAGCAGACGACGCGCGACGGGCACCCCTCCCGTCGTCGCGAAGCGGCCCGCGCTCCGGAAACGCTTGATCCGGCGTGCTCTCGAGCTCCGGCCTCCCGGTGCTGGACCAGTTTGAAGAACGGCATTTCGGTTGCTATTCACCACCCGCCACCGTGATCCCGGTGGGGCGGGACGTGTTCTCAAAGCAGAGGAGGGAGGGTTCATGGAGCACAGTAGGAAGGGGCGAGGCCGCGCCGGCATCCTCGGCGTCGCCGTAGGCGCAGCGATGCTGCTGGCCACGCCGGGGGCCTTCGCCGGCCCCAACAGCGGTCTGATCCAGTTCAACGCCGGCTCGGACTTCACCACGGCGTACTTCTTCCGGGGCATCCTGCAGGAGCGCGACGGTTTCATCTGGCAGCCGCATGCCGAGGTCGACGCCAACCTGTACAAGGAAGAAGGAGCCGGCCTGAGCGGCGTCACGTTCTTCGTCGGGAGCTGGAACAGCATCCAGTCGGAGAAGACCCTGTCGAGGGGAGGAGGCACCGGTCCGGGCAACTGGTACGAGTCCGACTTCTACACCGGGTTCAAGTTCACGTTGCTCGATACCGTCGAGATCAAGCCCTTCTACTACCTGTACATGTACCCGAACGGGGCGTTCCCGTCGGTCCAGGAGATGAACGTCGCGGTCAGCCTGTTCGACGCCCAGTGGCTCGGCGCGTTCGCGCTGAACCCGTCGGTCCTGATGGCCTGGGAGTTCGACAACACGGCGCTGGGCACGAAGCCGGGAACCTACGCCGAGGTCGACATCAACCCGAACTTCGTCATCTACCAGGACGACACGTACCCGGTGAGCCTCGCCATTCCCATGCAGGTGGGCATGAGCGTCAGCGACTACTACGAGAGCCCGAGCGGCAAGGACAACTCGTTCGGCTTCTTCAAGGGCGGTCTGACCTTCAGCGTGCCGCTGGGTTTCGTTCCGGAGGAATACGGCTCATGGAGCGTCGCCGCGGGTCCCGCGGTATACGCCTTCGGGACCAACCTGAAGGACTTCAACAAGGGCAACAACCCCTGGGTGGTCGGAACCGCCAGCCTGAACTTCACCTACTGAGTCACCGGCACTCCGAAGGAACACGCCCCACCCGGTGCGGCCCGCGCCGTACCGGGTGGGGCGTTCGTTCTTCAGCCGACCAGGGCTCCCGGCGCCGGCCTTCGCGGCTGGAGCTGTCAACTCGCTTCCGCGTCCCCGGATCGCAGGACGCCGTGTCGGGGTCGCGGAGTTGAAGTCACGAGCGCCACCGGATAACGCCGCCGGAATGGGTCGATACCTGGAGGACTTCACGGCAGGCGAGACCATCAAGCACTGGCCGGGCCGCACGATCCGCGACTTCGACGACACCTGGTTCACGCTGATGACCATGAACACGAACCCGCTGCACTTCGACGAGCACTTCGCGAGCCAGAGCCAGCACGGCCGCTGCCTGGTGAACGGCACGCTCGTCTTCGCCCTCGCGGTGGGGATGAGCGTGCGCGACATCAGCGAGAACGCCATCGCGAACCTGGAGTACGAGAAGGTGCTGCACCACGCGCCCAGCTACCACGGCGACACGATCTACGCGGAGTCCGACATCCTCGAGATCACGCCGTCCACCACCAGGACGGATCGTGGCGTCGTCTACGTGGAGACACGCGCCCGCAACCAGCGCGGCGAGGTCGTGCTGTCGCTGCGGCGTCGCGTGCTGGTGCCGCGGCGGCCCGCCTGACCGCGGCGCCCGGAGCGTCCCGCTAGGTGCGCGCGAGCACCGCCAGGATCAGGAGCACCGCGGTCTCGACGAGCTCGAGGGAGACGTCGAGCACGGGGCCCCGCACGCCGCCCGCGCGCCGGTAGGCGGCGACGCGGACGCTCACCGTGGTGAGCGTGGCCGTGAGGAGGACGATCAGGCCGACGGCGTCCAGCGCGGCCAGCGTCGTCGCGAACGCGACCGCGCTGGCCCAGCCGAACTCGCGCAGGCGCGCACGTCCCACGATCCTCGCCGGACCCTCCGCGCGCGGCACGGGGGTTCCGCCGTAGCACTGGACCACCACGGCCCAGCGCCCGAGCATCGCGGCGAGGACCAGCGCGACGCTGCGGGCGCCGTCCGGAATCCGCCAGACCGCCCAGATCTTCAGCGCGACGACGGCAACGACGAGGACCGCCCGCGCCGGCCGTCCTCCTGCTCCGGAGCCGGCGCGCGCCAGGCTGCGCACCGTCTGGCCGCCCGAGGCCCCGGCGAGCACCCCGATCGCGACGGCGGCGGCGGGAAGCCGCCCGAGCGGCGACGCGAGAGCCGCCGCGGCGGCGGCGAGGCCGCCGATCGCCGCGCCCGCGAGCGGATAGAAGACCAGACCGCCGACCTGCGCCTCCCGGGGCAGGTCCCGCGCCACCCCACCCAGCCCGAACACCGCGCCGACGGCGGCGCGCATCTCGTCGGCGATCGCCACCCGGCGCGCGGGTAGCGAAGCCGGCTGCGGCGGTCAAGGACGGCCCGCGCCGCCGGGGCCCTGATTGCTCGAAGGCCGCCGCATCGCTATGGAGCGCTGACCCGATGGCGCGGCCCGACGATCGGCTCGAGCGGCAGATCGCGACCTACACCGACGAGGTCACGCAGGCGCTCGGTCCTCACCTCATCTGCCTGGCGATCTACGGCAGCGCGGCGGGCAGCGACTTCTTCGAGCCCAACTCGGACGTCAACGTCACCGTCGTCGTTCCGACGGTCTCGATCGACGTCCTGGAGGCGCTCGCACCCGTCGTGATGCGATGGGACAAGCGGCGCTTCGCCACGCCGCTGCTCATCGAGCGCGACTTCCTCGAGCGGGCGCGCGACGCCTTCCCCATGGAGCTCGACGACATCCGGCGCCAGCATCGCCTCCTCGCCGGCACCGACGTGCTCTCCGCCGTCACCGTCGAGCCGGGCGCCGTCCGCCGGCAGTGCGAGAAGGAGGCCCGCGGCAAGCTGCTGCGCCTGCGCGCCCTCTACCTGGCGACGGCGGGCGCGCCGAGCGCCCTCGAGCGGCTGATGCTCCAGTCGCTCAAGAGCATGCTCATCTTCCTCCGGCACCTGATGCGGCTCCAGGGGCACGATCCGGGCGTCTCCTATCGCGACGTGCTCGCGAAGGGCCAGGAGGTGATGGGTCCCCTGCCGTTGATGAGCCGCCTGCTCGATCATCGGGAGGGCGTGACCCGCCTGGTGCCACGCGCGCTGCGCCTCGAGTTCCGTGAGTATCTCGGGGAGGTTGAGCGGATCGTCGACGCGCTCGACACGCTCGATGCGTAGCGCGAGCCTGGCCCGAGGCATCCTCCTGACCGTCCTGGTGGCGGTCGCGGCGCGCGCCGCCGAGCCGCCCGTCCCGCAGCCGCAGGGCTACGTCACCGACCTGGCCGGCGTCATCTCACCGGACGCGCGGCAGCGGATGACCAGCACCATCCAGGCGCTGAAGGACAAGACCGGCTCGGAGATCGCGGTCCTCACGATTCCCACCACCGATCCGCTCGACGACTTCACCTACGCCATGCGCGTCGCGGATGCGTGGAAGGTGGGACGGAAGGGACAGGACACGGGCGTCCTCATCGTCCTCGCCACCCAGGACCGCAAGCTGCGCATCCTCACCGGCTACGGGGTCGAGGGCATCCTCCCCGACGGCCTGGTCGGCGAGATCCAGGATCGCGAGATGGTCCCCGCGTTCCGGGCCGGGCGGCTCGGTGAGGGCCTCGAGCGCGGCGTCACCGCGATCGCCCAGCGGATCGTGAAGGGCCGCGAGGGCGAGCCGGTGCCGCGCGACGACCAGCACGGCGGCGAGCTGTCGCCGCTCGCGATGCTCGTGCTCCTGCTGCTGGTGTTCTTCTTCCTCGTCTGGCTGAGCAGGCGCTCGGGCGGCGGGGGCGGCGGCAACTACTACCGGCGCTTTCCGGGCGGGTTCGGCGGATACGGAGGCGGCTTCCGGCTTCCTCCCGGCGGCTTCGGCGGCGGCGGGGGTGGGTTCGACGGATTCGGAGGAGGCGGCTTCGGCGGCGGTGGCGCAGGCCGGAGCTGGTAACCAAGGAGGACGATGCCAATGATGACGACGGCGACGACGACAGCACGGCGAACGCTCGCGGTGTTGCTGGGCGCGTTCCTGTTCTCCGGCTGTGGCTACAACCAGCTGGTGGGCCTGCAGCAGGGCATCCAGGCATCGTGGGCGCAGGTGCAGAACCAGCTCCAGCGACGCAACGACCTGATCCCGAACCTGGTGGAGACCGTGAAGGGCTACGCGACGCACGAGAGCGGCGTGTTCGAGGCGGTCGCGAACGCGCGCTCCAGGCTGATCGCCGCCGGCACGCGCGACGAGCAGATCGAGGCCGCGCAGGGCCTGCAGAGCGCGCTCGGCCGGCTGCTCGCGATCGCGGAGCAGTACCCGCAGCTGAAGGCGAACGAGCAGTTCAACCGCCTCTCCGACGAGCTGTCGGGCACGGAGAACCGCATCGCGGTCGAGCGCATGCGGTACAACGAGGCGGTGAAGGCCTACAACACGTACCGCAACAGCGTCCCGACGGTGCTCTACGCCAACTGGCTCGGCTTCAAGGAGGAGAAGTACTTCGAGGCTCCCGCCGAGGCGCAGCAGGTGCCGAAGGTGAACTTCGGCGCGCCGGGCGCCACCGGCGCCCCCAAGTAGTCACGTGCGGGTGCTCGTCCTCGGCGCCGGAGCCGTCGGCGGCTACTTCGGCGCCCGGCTTGCCGAGGGCGGGCACGACGTCACCCTGGTGGCGCGCGGCGAGAACCTCGCGGCGCTGCAGCGCGACGGTCTCGTCCTGCAGCTGCCCGACGGGACTCGGCGCCTGCCGGACGTCAGGGCGGTGGGCGACCCTGCCCTCGCGCCGCCACCCGAGCTGGTGCTCGTCTGCGTCAAGTCGTACGACACCCCGCCGCGGGCCGCGCGCTCCGGCCCGTCATCGCCCGCGACACGATCGTGCTCTCGCTCCAGAACGGCGTCGAGAACGAGGCCGTCCTGGCCGAGGTGCTCGGGCTCCCGCCGCTGCTCGTCGGGCTCACCTTCATCGGCGTCGAGCTGGTGGCGCCCGCGAACGGTCCACTACACGGGACGCGGCGAGATCCTCTTCGGCGAGCCCGACGGCGTCGAGAGCGCGCGGGCGACGCGGCTCGCGGAGGCCCTCGATGCGGCCCGGGTGCCGTTCCAGCTCCGGCGCGACGTCCTGATGGTCGCCTGGGAGAAGCTCGCCTGGAACGCGGGGTTCAACGCCGTGACGACGTTGACCGGGCGCACCGTCGGCGAGGCGCTGGCGCATCCGGCGAGTCGCGACCTCGTCGTCGCCACGATGGGCGAGACGGACGCGGTGGCGACCGCGCTCGGGATCGGCGTGCGCCGCGACCGACTCGCCCGCGTGCTCGCGGAGAGCGCCGCGGAGATGCCGGGGTTCGCGACGTCGATGCTGCAGGATCTGCGTCGCGGCCGGCGCCTGGAGCACGACGCGCTCAACGGCGCCGTGGTCCGCGCCGCGGGGCGCGCGGGCATCGCGGCGCCCCTCAACCGCACGCTGCTCGCGCTGCTGGCCGCCCTCGATCACGGCGCGTGACGGCGATCCACTAGCGCAACGAGCCGAAGGACGACAGGGCGATGCGCATCGTCCCGCCCGGGAAGACGCCGAGGTAGAGCGTGCCGACGACCGCCACCGCGAGGCAGGCGATCAGCCACGGCCGCGCGGGAAGCGACGCCGGCTCGGCGGCCGTGGCGTCACCGACGTACATCTGCACGATCGGCCCGAGATAGTAGTAGACCGAGATCACGCTGTTCACGACCGCGACGAGCGCGAGACCGGTGTGCCCGGCGTCGATGACGGCGTTGAAGAGGTAGAACTTGCCGATGAAGCCCGCCATCGGGGGCACGCCGGCGAGGGACAGCAGGAACACCGTCATGCACAGGCCGAGCAGCGGATGGCGCATGCCGACGCCGGCGAGGTCGTCGAGCCGGTCGCGCGGCTCGCCGCGGCGGCCGAGGGCGACCAGCACGCCGAATGCGCCGACGTTCATGAACACGTAGACCGCCAGGTAGTAGAGGAGCGCGGCGCCGCCCGCCGGGGTGCCCGCGACGAGCCCGAGGAGCGCGTAGCCGGCGTGTGCGATGCTCGAGTACGCGAGCATGCGCTTCACGCTGCGCTGGCTGATCGCCACGACGTTGCCGACCGTCATGGTGAGCGCCGCGAGGAGCGCGAGCAGACCGGTCCACTGCGCGGCCAGCGCTCCGAGGCTCACGGAGAAGAAGCGCGCGAACGCCGCGAACGCCGCCGCCTTGACCGCGACCGCCATGAACGCGGTCACCACGGTGGGTGCGCCCTCGTAGGCGTCGGGTGTCCAGGCCTGGAACGGGATCAGCGCCACCTTGAACCCGAAGCCGACCAGGACGAGCGCCATGCCGAGGAGCACGAAGGGCTCGAGCGGGCGGCGCGCGATCGCATCGGCGATGACGTCGAGCCGCGTGCTCGCGGTCGCGCCGTAGAAGAACGCCACCCCGTAGAGCAGGAAGCCGCTGGCGAACGCGCCGAGGAGGAAGTACTTCATCGACGCCTCGTTCGAGCGCAGGTCGCCGCGCAGCGATCCGGTGAGGACGTAGACGCCTAGCGACATGGTCTCGAGCGCCACGAACACGACGATGAGGTCGTTGGCGAGCACCAGGAAGACCATGCCCGCGGTGGAGAGCAGGACCAGGGTGGTGAAGTCGCCCGCGGGGAGCCCCCACTCGCGGACGAAGTCCACCGACATGAGCAGCGTGAGCGCCGCGCTCAGGCAGATCACCATGGTGAAGAAGAGACCGTAGCGGTCGGCGCGCAGCATGTGCTGGAATCCCGACGGGTCGCCCCCGTCGTTCCAGGCCGACACGGTGAGCGCCATCGTCACCGCCAGACCGAGCAGGCCCACCCCGGCCAGGATCCCGCGCCCGCGCCCGCCCAGGACGAGGTCGACGACCATCACGGCACACGCGGTCACCACGACCGCGATCCCCGGGAGCGCGGCCTGCCAGTGGGCGGCGAAGACGCCGACGTCGATGGGCGTCATCCGACCAGGTAGTAGGCGACGAGCGCCAGGGCGCCCACGAGGAACGAGAGCGCGTAGTGCTGCACGTTGCCGGTCTGCACGCGCCGCCACGACCCGCTGGTCGAGAACACGAACGTGCCGACGCCGTTGACGATGCCCTCGATCACCTTGCCGTCGATCACCCACGCCGCGGCGTCGGCCATGGCCAGGACCGGACGGTAGATGACGCGGTCGTACAGCTCGTCGATGCGGTACTTGTCGCGGACCAGCGCATAGAAGCCCCCGAGCGCGCTCGCGACGCGGCCCGGCAGGTCGGGACGCGCGATGTAGAAGAGCCAGGCGAGCGCGAGCCCGCCGACGGCGAGCGTGATGGCGACGCCGTACGTCTCGAGCGGCGCGTGCTCGACGTGCACCTCGCCGGTCACCAGCTCGACGATGTGCGGGATCGGGAGGTACCCGCCCACGGCCGCCAGCACCGCGAGGATCATCAGCGGGACCGTCATCACCGCGGGTGACTCGTGCACGTGCTCCTGGGTGTGATGATCCGCCCGCGAGGCGCCGAAGAAGGTGAGGAAGATGAGCCGTCCCATGTAGAACGCGGTCAGGCCGGCCGCGGCATAGCCGATGACCCCGAGGATCGGATGCGGCGCGGGTCCGGCGAAGGCGCCCCAGATGATCTCGTCCTTGCTCCAGAAGCCGGAGAGCGGCGGCACCCCCGAGATGGCGAGCGTGCCGATGGCCATGGTGGCGAAGGTGATCGGGATGCGGCGCGCGAGGCCACCCATGCGCCGCATGTCCTGCTCGCCGCCCATGGCGTGCATCACGCTCCCGGCGCACAGGAAGAGCAGCCCCTTGAAGAACGCGTGGGTCACCAGATGAAAGACCGCCGCGCCCGGAAGCCCGACGCCGACGCCGAGGAACATGTAGCCGAGCTGGCTCACCGTGGAGTAGGCGAGCACCTTCTTGATGTCGGTCTGCGCCACCGCGATGGTGGCGGCGAAGAACGCGGTCACCGCGCCCACGACGGCGACGGCGGCGAGGGCGTCGGGCGCCAGGGCGTAGAGCCCGTGCAGGCGGCAGGTCAGGTAGACGCCCGCCGTCACCATGGTGGCGGCGTGGATGAGCGCCGACACCGGGGTGGGACCCGCCATGGCGTCGGGAAGCCAGACGTAGAGCGGGATCTGCGCCGACTTCCCCGTGGCGCCGGCGAGCAGCAGCAGGCAGACGAGCGTCGGCACGGACCAGCCGCCGAGGACCGCGGTGCGCAACCCGTCCAGGTGCTGCGCGAGGCCGGTGAAGTCGAGCGTCCCCGCGAACTGGATCAGCAGGAAGAGCCCGACCAGGAAGCAGGCGTCCCCGACGCGGTTCGCCAGCATCGCCTTCTTGCCGGCGGTGCAGTTCTCCTCCTTGGTCCACCAGAAGCCGACCAGCAGGTACGAGCACAGGCCCACGCCCTCCCAGCCGACGAACAGCAGGAGCAGGCTGTCGGCGAGGACGAGGGTCAACATCGCGGTGACGAAGAGGTTCAGGTAGGTGAAGTAGCGCGGCACGTCCGGGTCGTGCGCCATGTAGCCGATCGAGTAGACGTGGATCAGGAAGCCGACCCCGGTCACGACCAGGATCATCACGGCGCTCAGCGGATCGAGCCAGAACGCGACGTCGACGTGCAGCTTGCCCACGTGGATCCACTGGAAGACCACGTCGTGCAGCGCGCTCTCCGCCGGCAGCGCGTGCAGCCGGAGCACCGCCAGCACGCTCGCGACGAAGGCCGCGAGCAGCACACCCGGACCGACGAGCTTCGCCGACGACGGGAACCGCCGCCCGAGGAACAGGTTCCACAGGAAGCCGAGCCCCGGGAACAGGACGATCCAGCGCAGCGTGTCGACGGGCACGACGTTCACCATCGCAGCACCGTCACCTCGTCGGCGTTGATCGTGTCGCGAATGCGGTAGAGCTGCAGCATGATCGCGAGCCCCACCGCCGCCTCGGCCGCCGCCACCGCCATGACGAAGAACACGATCACCTGACCGTCCATCGACCCGAGGCTGCGCGCGAACGCCACGAAGCTCAGGTTGACGGCGTTCAGGAGCAGCTCGACCGACATGAAGATGACGATCAGGTTGCGGCGCGTGAGCACACCGACCGTCCCGATGGCGAAGACGATGGCGCTGAGAGCCAGGTACCAGGAGGTCGGCGTCGTGCCCACGCTCACGCTCTCTTCCGGCCGACCACGACCGCCCCGACGATGGCGACGAGGAGCAGCAGCGAGGTGAGCTCGAACGGCAGCAGGTAGACCGTGAACAGGCGCTCGGCGAGCGCCTCGGTGCCGCCGAAGCCGGCGTGCACGGGCACCGGCGCGCCGAGCGGGGTGCGCACGATGCCGAGGATGACGAGGCCGCCCATCGCGAGGCCGCCGATCGCGGCGATGCCCACCATGGGCGGCGCCGCCGACGAGCGCTCCTCCACCTGGAGGTTCAGCAGCATGATCACGAAGAGGAAGAGGACCACGATGGCGCCGGCGTAGACGATGATCTGCAGCACGGCGACCATCTGGGCGTCGAGACCGAGGAAGAGCACCGCCAGCATGAACAGCGTGGAGACGAGGCCGAGCGCGCTGTAGATGGGGTTCGCGGTGGACGATCACGATCAGCGCGGACGCCACCGTGAGCGCCGCCATGAGCAGGAAGAGCGGGATGCTCACACGCGGCTCCCGCTGATGAGCACGAGCGCGGCCGACGCCACGACGTTCGCCAGCGACGCGGGCAGCAGGCCCTTCCAGCCGAGTCGCATGAGCTGGTCGTAGCGGAAGCGCGGCAGCGTCCACCGGATCACGATCTGGAGCCACGTGAAGAAGACGAGCTTCAGCGAGAACGAGAGGACCTGGAGCACGGCCACGGCGAGCGACGGCAGCGCGATCGTGGTGCCCCAGGGGAAGTGGAAGCCCTCGCGCCCGAGGTAGGGAATCTGCCAGCCACCGAAGAAGAGCGTGGTGACGAGCGCCGCCACCAGCACCACCTCGACGAAGTCCGACATCATGAACAGCAGGTGCTTCGCGCCCGAGTACTCGGTGAAGAAGCCGCTCACGAGCTCGGACTCGCTTTCCGGCAGATCGAAGGGGATGCGCTTCGACTCGGCGATGCCGGCCACGAAGAAGATGACGAAGCCGAGCGGCTGGTAGACGATGCCCCAGGCGGGGAGCCAGCCCCAGATGAGCTCGCCCTGCCGGCGCGCCATCTCCTGGAGATCGAAGGTGTCGTAGGTGAGGACGATGCCGACGAGCGCGAGCCCCATCGCGATCTCGTAGGAGATCATCTGGGCGGAGCCGCGGATGCCTCCCAGCAGCGACCAGCGATTGTTCGACGCCCATCCGGCCAGCACGACGCCGTACACGCCGAGCGACGCCATGGCGAGGACGTAGAGGATGCCGACGTCGAGCGACGCCGCCTGCAGGTTGATCGTGCGGCCGGCGATCTCGAGCACGTCACCGAACGGCATCACGGCGAACGCCGCGATGGCGGGCATGACCGCCATCACGGGCGCGATCGTGTGCAGCAGGCGGTCGGCGCCGGCGGGACGGACGTCTTCCTTCAGGAGGAACTTCACCGGGTCGGCGACCAGCGTGTTGATGAGCCCGTGACCCGCGAAGCCGAAGATCGACGCGCGGTTCGCGCCGATGCGGTCCTGGATGATGGCGCTCACCTTGCGCTCGAAGAAGACGCCCATGCCCATCACCTGGAGGGCGATCAGCAGGATCACGACGGCCTTGGCGCACGCGATGGCGACATCGATTCCCATTGGCACTCCCGGCGGCGTTGTCGGCGATCAGTCGCCCGCGAGGCGATCGAGCAGCGCTTCCAGCGCGGGGACGTCGAGGCTCTCGTAGTAGGTCGCGTTGCTCACCTGCATCACCGGCGCCGTACCGCAGCTGGCCAGGCACTCGACCTCCTCGAACGAGAAGCGGCCGTCCGCGGTGCGCTGGTGCGGACCGATGCCGAGGCGGCGCTCGATGGCCGCGCACAGCTGGTCGGAGCCACGCAGCGCGCACGACAGGTTCACGCAGACCTGGAGATGGTGCCGGCCCTTCGGCTCGTCCCAGAACATCGTGTAGAACGTCACGACGGACGTCACCCAGGAGAGCGGGATCTCCATCAGACCGGCGACGTACTCCTGCACCGGAAGCGACAGCCAGCCGAACTCGCGCTGCGCGAGCCACAGCGTCGGGAGGAGCGCGGCGCGGCGCTCCGGATAGCGGGAGAGGATGTCGCGGTACTCCGCGAGCGCCGCCTCCGAGAAGCGCGGCTCGCCGGCGTCAGCGGTCACACTCGCCCCCGATCATGTTGATCTGGCCGAACGTCGTGATGATGTCGGCAATCATGGCACCCTTCAGCATGTCGCCCAGCGCCGACATGGCATAGAAGCACGGCGGTCGCACGCGCACGCGGTAGGGCCGCCCGCTGCCGTCGCTCACCAGGTAGAACCCGAGCTCGCCGTTGCCCCCCTCGGTGGCCACGTACACCTCGCCCGGCGGGATCTTCGACCCCTCGATGACCAGCATGAAGTGGTCCATGAGGCCCTCGATCGAGCCGTATACCTCCTCCTTCGGGGGCAGCACGAAGCGCGCGTCGTGCGCCATGATCGGCCCGTCGGGAATCTGCGCCAGCGCCTGCTCGATGATGCGCATGCTCTGCTGGATCTCGGCGAAGCGCACGCGGAAGCGATCGTAGTTGTCGCCGCGGGTCCCCGTCGGGACCTCGAAGTCGAACCGGTCGTAGACCAGGTAGGGCTCCGCCTTGCGCACGTCGTAGGGAACGCCCGTGGCGCGGAGCAGCGGCCCCGTGATGCCCCACGAGATGGCGTCCTTCGCGCTGATCGTGCCCACGCCCTCCAGGCGGTCGACGAAGATGCGACTGCGGGACAGCAGCTTGTCGCAGTCGTCCAGGATGCCGCGCAGGTTCTCGAACGCAGCCCGGATGCGGTCGCGCATGTTCGCCGGCAGGTCGTTCATCACGCCGCCCAGGCGGCAGTACGTGACCGTGAGCCGGGCGCCCGTGATCGCCTCGACGATGTCGTAGAGGAACTCGCGCGACTCGATCAGGTAGAAGCCGGCCGAGGTGGCGCCGACCTCCTGCACCGCCATGCCGAGGCACGTGAGGTGATCGGTGATGCGGGAGATCTCACCGCCGATCACCCGGATGTACTGCGCGCGCTCGGGCGCGCTGATGCCGGCCAGGTGCTCGAGCGCGAGCGCGAAGGCGACGTTGTTCAGGATGGGCGAGGCGTAGTTCAGGCGGTCGGCGTAGGGAACGCAGTGGTTCCACGTCCCCTGCTCGCACATCTTCTCGAAGCCGCGGTGCAGGTATCCGATCTCGACGTCGACGTCGAGGATGGTCTCGCCGTCCAGGCGCAGATTGAACTTGATGGTGCCGTGCGACGCCGGATGGGACGGCCCCATCTGGATCTCCATCACCTCGCTCTCGCCGCGATCGGTCTCCTGGAACCGGTCGGGCATGAGCGTGCCGGGCGTCCGTCCCATGGACTAGCGCCCTCCCTGCCGCGGGAACCACGGCTGGCGAATCGGATCCCGTTCCGGCACCAGCGGCTGGCGCTTGTTCACCGGATAGTCCTTGCGCAGCGGATGCCCCTCGAACTCGGGATACATCAGGATCCGCCGCAGGTCGGGATGCCCGGCGAAGCGGATGCCGAACAGATCCCAGGCCTCGCGCTCGGCCCAGAGCGCCGAGTTCCAGAGCGACGACGCGCTGGCGATCTGCGGGTCGTCGCCGGGGACGCCCGCCTTCACGCGCAGCCGATGGTGATGCGTCAGCGAGTTCAGCTGGTAGATGACCTCGAAGCGCGGCTCGCGCGGCAGGTAGTCGACCGCCGTCAGATCGGCGAGCATGTCGAACGCCAGCTCCGGGTCGTCGCGCAGGGTCCCCAGCGCGTCGAGCACGGTCTCGCGCGGGACGACGATCACGGCCTGGCCGCGGACCCGGTCGGGCGGCGCCGGCGCGGCGGACGGCAGGAGCGTGGCGACGCGCGCCAGGACGTTCTCGGGCGTCATGTGCGAGAGCGGCGGGTTGTCAGTCCCACTCGAGCGCACCCTTGCGCCAGACGTAGACGAGCCCGAGTGTGAGCACGGCAATGAAGACCATCATCTCGACGAACCCGAACACGCCGAGGCGGCGGAACAGCAGCGCCCAGGGATACAGGAAGACCACCTCGACGTCGAAGACGATGAAGAGGATGGCGGTGAGGTAGAACTTGACCGAGAAGCGTCCCCAGGCGGATCCGCTCGACACGTTCCCGCACTCGAACGGCTCCTGCTTGACGGCAGACGGTCGCCGCGGTCCGAACAGCGCCGACACCGCGAGGAAGAGGCCGGGAACGAGCGCCGACAGCACGAGCATGGCGAGCACGGGAATGTACTCGAACTTCATGAGGGGATCGGCTGGGTGAGTAGGCAATCGACCCAGGCCTGTCAACCAGCCGGGGCACCCTCCGCGCCCGAGCGCGCGCGCGATTTTGACTCGCGTGTCTCGCTTTGCTAGCGGCGGCCAGCGATGTCGTCACCGATCCCGCACGACGTGCTCGCCCGGACGCGTGACGATCGCATTCGGCGATGCTGCGCACGTCACGCGCGCGGAGCCGCTGCACGGGGACGCGTCGACGCGTCGCTACGTGCGCCTGCATCTCGCCGGCGCTCCGCATGCGAGCGCGGTGGCGATGTTGCTCGGCGACGGGCGCTTCGCGCCCGGCTCGGACGAGCTGGGCGGTGGGACGGCGCCCGCGGAGCTACCGTTCGTGAACGTCGGACGCTGGCTGGCGGCGCACGGCTTCCCGGTGCCGGCGCTGTACGCCGATCGCGCCCGCGAGGACGGCCTGCTCCTGCTGGAGGACATCGGGAGCATGAGCCTCTGGCAGGCGGTGCAGGCCGAGCCGTCGCGCACCGCGCCGCTCTTCGCCGACGCGGTCGATCTGCTCGCGCGCCTCCAGGTGGCTGGCGCGCGACATCCGGACGCGCGCTGCGTCGCCTTCGGGCGCCGGTTCGACGGCGAGATCGCCCGCGCCGAGCTCGCGCACTTCGTCGACCACGGCATCGAGACCCGGCACGGCACCACGCTGCCGCAGTCCGAGCGCGAGACCCTGCTCGCGGAGCTCGCATCGCTCGAGCAGCCGTTCGTCGACGGGCCATTCGTCCTCTCGCACCGCGACTACATGGCGTGGAACATCCACCTGCAGGACGGACGGCTGCGGCTCATCGACTTCCAGGACGCACTGCTGGCGCCCGACGCCTTCGACCTCGCGCAGCTCCTCACCGATCGCACCACCAGCGAGCGCGTCGACGCAGCGCTCGCCGACGCGCTCGTCGCGCGCTTTCGCGCGGCGATGGACGGCGCGGGGCTCCGCGTCGCCGACGGGTTCGAGACACGCTACCACCGCTGCGTCCTGCAGCACGCGCTCAAGGTGATCGGGCGCTTCTACTACCTGGAGGTGGTGCGCGCCCGTCCCGGATACCTGGCCTATCTCCCGGCGGTGTACGCGGTCGCGCGGCGCGCGTTCGACGTGCTGCCCGAGCTCGCCGCCGCGCGCCGGCACGCGTCTCGCTGGGTGCCGGAGCTCGGAGCGGCGGGCAGCATGATCCGGCGCGCCATGGTCCTGGCGGCCGGGCGCGGCACGCGGCTCGCGCCCCTGACCGACCGGCTGCCCAAGCCCCTGATGCCCGTGGCCGGCGCGCCGCTCCTCTGCCACATCCTCGACTTCCTGCGCGCCGGCGGCATCGAGGAGGTGGTGATCAACCTGCACCACCTCGGTCAGCTGATCGAGCAGGAGATCGGCGACGGGACGCGCTTCGGCGTGCGCGTGCGATACTCGTGGGAGCCGCGGATCCTCGACACCGGCGGCGGCATCAAGCAGGCCGAGCCGTTGCTCGAGGGTGAGCCCTTCGTGGTCGCGAACGGCGACAGCCTGCTCGAGCTGTCGCTGCGCGAGGTGGTGGAGCGTCACCGCGCGCGCGGCGGCATCGCCACCATGGTGGTCCGTCCGGCGCCGGACGCCGCGCGCTGGGGGTTGATCGAGCTCGACGCCGACGACCGCGTGCGCCGGGTCGCCGGGCGTCCGCCGGAGGAGATCGCCACGCCGCTCCGCGGCTTCATGTTCCCGGGGCTGCACATCTTCGAGCCGGGCGTGTTCCGGTTCATGGATCCGGGCGCCAGCTTCGGTGTCATCCGCGAGACCTATCCGCGGCTGCTCCGCGCCGGCGAGCGTGTCCAGGGGTTCGTCACCGAAGCGCGATGGGTGACCATCGACACCCCGGAGTCGCTGGCGGCAGCCGGGGAGACCATCTCCCGATCGCCTTTCCGGTTCTGAGTCGCATTCTGGCACGAATGGGGCCGGGTCTGACCGGTCTTCCAGACGCGGAGGCGGCCCCCGGCGCCCCCGATATTTGTTGACTCACCGGATTCCGTTGTATTACCGATGCGTGACGGGGCAACGAGGGAGGGGACGGCCGTGGCATGGCCATTGCTCGACTGCTGTTCGCAGATGACGCAGGGCTTCACAACGCCACGACCCGCCGGGCCGCGCTGAGCCGTCCAATACCCATGGGCCTCACGATCGTCCACAAGAGCGACCTCGCATCCCGCAAGAGGAATCCCCGCATCGCGCTGGTGCTCGCCGGGGGGGCCGTGACCGGGGGGGCCTACAAGCTCGGCGGGCTGAAGGCGCTCGACGACTTCCTGGTCAACCGCAAGACGACCGACTTCGACATCTACGTCGGTCTCTCCGCCGGGGCATTCCTCGCGGCGCCGCTCGCCGGCGGCGTCACCCCGCCCGAGATGCTGCGCTCGCTCGAGGGATCCTCCGAGGACTTCACCGAGCTGAAGGTGCTCGACTTCTATCGCCTGAACGTCTCCGAGTTCGCGACCAAGCCGGTCGAGTTCATGGTCGACCTGCTGACCTACGTCCCGGGCGTGGTCTACGACTTCCTGGTCCAGACGCCGAAGCTCCTGCGCGCCCTCGAGGAGCCGCTCGCCGACGCCCGGCGGCGTCCGAGCCTCGACAACCTGCTGGCCTGCGCGCGCCCCCTGGTCGATGCCGTCGGCTCGGCGCGCGAGTTCCCGTTCCCGCTGACGTACCTGCCCTCCGGTCTCTTCGACAACTCGAGCCTCGAACGCTACCTGCGTCACAACATCGAGCGGCGCGGGATGACGAACGACTTCCGCGTGCTCTACCGCACGCGCCAGGTCGAGCTGTACATCGTCGCGATGAACCTCGACACGGCCGAGCGCGTCGTCTTCGGCCACGATGAGGATACCTCGCTCACGATCTCCGAGGCGGTGCAGGCGTCGACCGCGCTGCCGGGATTCTACAAGCCCGCGCGCATCAAGGGCGTCGACTACGTGGACGGTGGCGTGCGGCGCACGGCCAACATCGACGTCGCCATCGAGCACGGCGCCGACCTGGTGATCTGCTACAACCCGTTCCGGCCCTTCTCGAATCCCGTCACGCGGCGCTTCGTGCCGGAACGCCAGGAGTACGTGGTCGACGGAAAGCCGCTGGCCAACCAGGGGATGCTGACGGTGCTCAACCAGGTGTTCCGCACCCTGCTGCACTCGCGTCTCCAGCTCGGCGTGCGGCAGTACCAGGACGATCCCAACTTCCAGGGCGACATCATCCTGATCGAGCCGGCCGAAACGGACCAGATGTTCTTCAACATGACCCCGCTCAATCTGTGGGCGGGCCGCGGCGCCGGCGCTCACGGCTACCTCTCCGTGACCGAGACCGTCGAGGCGCACTACGACCTGATCCGGCAGATCGTGCAGAGCTACGGCGTGCAGATGACGCGCAAGGAAGTCCGCGAGGGCCTCGAGCGCTTGCTCACCAGCGAGCCGACCGAGGCGCCGGACGACGTGCTCCTGCGCGAGGTCCCGAAGCGCAACCTCCACGTCGCCTGACGCGGCCCGGCCGCGTCACTCGTCGTCGTCTCCCGCTGCGTCCCGCTCGGCCATCATCTCGCCGTAGAGCTCGAGGAGCGGCTCCCCCAGGCGCCGCACGAGCCAGCGATGCACGGCGTCGGCGGTTGGCCGCCACGATGGCGCCACGATCGGCCAGTGTGCGGCGCCTGCGATCTCCGTGTGCTCGGCGCCCAGGGCGTCCGCCAGCCGCGTCGCGGCGTCTCGCGGCAGCAAGGGGTCGTGCGACCCGCCCACGACCAGCGTCGGGACGCCGAGCGGGACGCCCGTTCTGGACCGGCCTCGCACCACGTCGAACACCGCCCGCGCGGGCTCATCCTCGAGTCCCTCCAGGACCTCTCCGAAGACCCGGCGCGCACCGTGTCCCCGGGGCGGAGGGATCGCCCGTCCGAGCAGCAGTGCGGCGACGGCGTCCCAGCGCCGCGCCAGGGCTCCAAGTGGCGCGCTGCCCGGAACGAGCGGCGCGATGAGCACCGCGGCCGAGGCGCGACCGATGCGGGCGGCGTGCATGGCGACCACGGCGCCCGCTCCGTGTCCGATCAGGATGGGCGGCTGCGGCAGCCGGCGAGCATGGGCGACCACGCCCTCGATGCGTTCGGCGAGATCCCGCACGCCGCGGAGATGCAGCAGCTCCGACTCCCAGCCGCGATGCCCGAGGAACGTGGCGACCGGAAGCCAGACGCTGGCGGGTGCCCACAGCTCCGGGAGAAAGAGGAGCGGGACGGCATACCGAGCGCTCTCCGCGTGAACCGGGGTCGCCTGCATCATCGGCCAGCGGCCTGGCACAACGAAAAAAGCCCTCGGCGCTCAAAGTCGCCCGAGGGCCTCTTTCGGGGCCCCGGAGGGCCCGTCCTCGCCTGAGACTGGACTCGGTCTGCGAAAACCTACGTGCCTAGCGTGTACGAACGAAAATCGAAGGACGCGTGCTGCACTACTTCTTCTTCTTGGCGGCCTTCTTCTTCGCGGGAGCCTTCTTCTTTGCCTTACTCGCCTTCTTCCTCATTGCCATGACTACCTCCTCCTGGGCTTCACTCGGGAAGCCGCTGCGTATGGACTACCAACTCGCTCAGGCGAGAACCCCCAGCCACGTCCACCGCAACCACACGCGCGGAGTATAGAGGCGCAGCCCTGCAATAGTCAAGAGACGACCGTCGTTTTGGAAAAATTTTTATAAAAAGGGCCCCCTGCTTTTTCCGGGTGATCGACGCCGTAGAATGACGTTCACCGGACTCACCGATCCTCAATAGCAGATCGTTTTACGATGGATCATTGCCAGCTCACGAGCTTTCGGCTAGCAGTCTCCTCCGTGTGGTGGAGGAGCGGTGGGGCGGTCCTGAGCATGGGGCTGCTCGCGGCCATCGTCACCGTCGCGGCGTCGACCCTGGTCGGGATCCGACGGTCTGAGCCGGCTGCTCGTGCTGCGCGGCGAGCGTCAGGGGATCGGAGAGGAAGCGGTGCGCCGGCTGCAGGACAATGCGGCGCTACGCGCCGAGATATCCCGGCTGCGGTCCGATCCGAAGTATCTCGAATCGCTGGCGCGCGAGCGGCTGGGCCTCGTGCGCCCGGACGAGATGGTCTACCGCTTTCTCGACGCCGACGCGCCCTGATCGGCCGACCGCACCGGTCAGCCCTCGTCCTCGCCGGCGGCGAACTCCTCGTACTCGTCGAGGTCCATCAGATCCTCGAGCTCGGACTCGTCGGTCATCTCGACCTCGATGAGCCAGCCCTCGTGCAGCGGGTCCTCGTTCACCAGGCGGGCATGATCCTCGAGCTCGGTGTTGGTCGCGGTAATGGAGCCGCTGAGCGGCGAGATCAGCTCGGAGACGGTGCGGACGGTCTCGATCTCTCCGAAGGGCTCCCCCTTCTCGATGTCGTCGCCGACATCGGGCACCTCGACGGCGATGACCTCACCGATCTCGTTCTGACCGAACTCCGAGATCCCGATCTGCGCACGGCTTCCTTCGACACGCACCCAGAGGTGGTCCTCGGTGAACTTGAGAGCATCAGCCACGGCGGACTCCCTCGTCGGCAGAGACACGGCACGTCATGGGGCCGAAGTCGCGTCGATATAGAGCGCGCGACAGCCGTGTCAAGACCACGCGTCAGGCCGCGCCGGTCCAACCACCGCGGGGCGCCCCGGAGGGCGCCCCGCTCCGCACCCGCGGACCCCACCACCGCCGGGGAGGCCACCCGTGCCACCACCAGAACCCCACCTCCCCATCCTCATCACGCTCGTGGTCGTGTCTCGCGTCTTTCTCGGGCTCAGGAGCAGCCGCTGGTCGCTCCGCAGTTGAAGCATTTGTAGCAAGCGCCGTTGCGCACCATCAGCGATCCGCAGTCGGGGCAGCTCGGCGCGTCCGCCTGCGGGCTGAACGTGATCGGCGCCTGCGTCGACACGAGGCCGGTCGCGAAGCCGATGGGATGGCTCGCGGGGACCGGTGGCGCCGCCGCGGGCATCGCGAGACTGGCCGTCGGCGCGGCCAGTCGGCCGCCGTCGGCGGAGGGCGTGCCGCTCGGCTCCTGCCGCTCCAGCAACCCGACCGCCACGCGCTGCTCTCCGGAGAGGAACCGCGTGCCGAGGAACCGGAAGATGTAGTCGATGAGCGACTTCGCCATCGGGATGTCGGAGTTCTTGGTGAACCCCGACGGCTCGAAGCGCACGTGGCTGAACTTCGACACCAGCACCTCGAGAGGCACGCCGTACTGGAGCGCCATGGACGTGAGCACGCCCACCGTGTCCATGAGGCCGGAGATGGTGCTGCCCTCCTTGGCCATCTTGATGAAGATCTCGCCGGGCGTGCCGTCCTCGAAGAAGCCGACGTGGATGTACCCCTCGTGGCCCCCGATATCGAACTTGTGACAGGTCGCATGGCGATCGGCGGGCAGGCGGCGCCGCACCGGCTTCGCGGCCACCGCAGGCTCGGCGGCAGGCGCCTGCTCGCGCGACGGCTTCACCGTGTTGAGCGGCTGCGTCTTCTTGCAGCCGTCGCGGTAGATCGCGACCGCCTTCAGTCCGAGCCGCCACGACTCGATGTAGGCCTGCTCGATATCCTCCACCGTGGCCTGCTCGGGCATGTTGATGGTCTTCGAGATGGCACCGGAGATGAACGGCTGGACCGCTGCCATCATGCGCACGTGCCCGAGCGGCGCGATCGAGCGCTGGCCTCGTGCCGGCTTGAACGCACAGTCGAAGACCGGCAGGTGCTCCGGCCGCAGGTCCGGCGCGCCCTCGATGGTCTCCTGCTCGTCGATGTACTCGACGATGTTCTGCACCTCGCGCGAGTCGTAGCCGAGACGCGCCAGCGCGTGCGGCACCGTGGTGTTGACGATCTTGAGGACCCCGCCGCCCACGAGCTTCTTGTACTTGACCAGCGCGATGTCGGGCTCGACGCCCGTGGTGTCGCAATCCATCATGAAGGCAATCGTTCCCGTCGGGGCGAGGACGGTGACCTGCGAGTTGCGCACTCCGTGATCGCGCGCCAGGGCGAGCGCCTCGTCCCAGCGTCTCCCGGGCCGCCGCAAGCAGATCGAGCGGCACGAAGGTGGGATTCAGCTTGTGGGCGTGGCCGCGGTGCTTGTCGATCACCCGCAGCTGCGCGTCGCGATTCGCGGCATACCCCTCGTAGGGGCCGAGCCCGGCCGCGACCCGCGCCGAGTGCCGGTATGCCCGGCCGCACATCAGCGCCGTGACGGCGGCGGCATACTCGCGGCCTCCGTCGGAGTCGTACGGCAGGCCGAGCGACATGAGGAGCGCGCCCAGGTTCGCGTAGCCCAGGCCGAGCTCGCGGTACGCGTGCGCGTTCCTCGTGATCGCTTCCGTGGGGTAGCTCGAGCAATCGACGACGATGTCCTGCGCCATGATGGCGATGTCGACTGCGTGCGTGAACGACGCGACGTCGAAGTTCCCGCCGTCGTCCACGAAGCGCATGAGATTCAGGCTGGCGAGGTTGCAGGCGCTGTCGTCGAGGTGCATGTACTCCGAGCACGGATTCGACGCGTTGATGCGGCCGCTGTTGGGGCACGTGTGCCAGGCGTTGATCGTGGTGTCGAACTGCATGCCCGGGTCGCCGCACTGATGCGTGGCGTCGGCGATCATCCGGAGCAGCTCGCTGGCCTGGAAGGTCTCGGCAACGTCGCCCGACGTGACGAAGCGGGTGCTCCAGGGACGCCCCTCGGCCGCGGCACGCATGAACTCGTCGGTGACGCGAACGGAGTTGTTGGCGTTCTGGAAGAAGATCGAGCCGTAGGCCGGTCCGTCGAGCGAGGAGTCGTAGCCGGCGGCGATGAGCGCCCACGCCTTCCGCTCCTCCTCGGCCTTGCAGCGGATGAACTCGACGATGTCGGGATGGTCGGCGTCGAGCACCACCATCTTGGCCGCCCGGCGGGTCTTGCCTCCCGACTTGATCACTCCGGCCGATGCATCGGCTGCACGCATGAACGACACGGGCCCGGAGGCGGTCCCACCGCCTCCCAGCCGTTCCTTCGACGAGCGCAGCCGGGAGAGATTCACGCCCGATCCCGAGCCGCCCTTGAAGATGACGCCTTCCTTCCGGTACCAGTCGAGAATCGAGTCCATCGTGTCATCGACCGACAGGATGAAGCACGCGGAGCACTGCGGCTTGGGCTCGACCCCCACGTTGAACCAGACGGGGCTGTTGAACGACAGCTTCTGCTGCACCAGCAGGTGCGTCAGCTCGTCCTCGAACGTGCGCCGATCGTCCGGCGTGGCGAAGTAGTGCTGCGCGGCGCCCCACTCGCCGATGGTGGTGACCACGCGGCCAATGAGCTGCCGGACGCTGCGCTCTCGCTGCGGCGTTCCGAGCGTACCCCGGAAGTACTTCGATACGACGACGTTGGTGGCGAGCTGCGACCACCCGCGCGGTACCTCGACGTCGCGCTGCTCGAAGACGGTCTCACCGCCCTCGCCCTGGATGACGGCCGAGCGCACGTCCCACTCGACCTCGTCGTAGGGATTCACGCCCGCGGGCACGAAATGGCGGCGCAGCGCGATGCCCGTGGCGGCGCCGGAAGCGGTGTCGGGATGCACGTCCGGATACTGACCGGATGTCGATCGGGAACTCACTTCGGGGGCCGCGCTCCCCACCTCCGCCTCGTTCCGTCCCTGCTCCAGCGGCCGTTCGATGGGCATCGTCACCACCCTCCCCCAGTCCCAGATGTTGCGTTTCACCGGGCCAGGCAGGCGGGTATAGCACTATATCTTGTGCTGTCAACCGTTCGTCATCGGATCGTCGTCGCCTTGCAATCACACCCATCCTGCGCCACAGGAATCGCGTGCCTCGCGAGCTGACCACGCTCGGGGACGCGCTCCGCGCGGCGCTGTCTCGCCTCCCGTCGGGCAGCGAGCTCGCCAGTTTCCCGATCTGGACCGACTGGGCCGACGTCGTCGGGGCGGCCATCGCGCGCCACGCGCGCCCGCGGCGGCTGCGCCGCGGCGTCCTCGTCATCGAGGTCGAGGGCGCCGAGTGGATGCACGAGCTGCAGTACCTGAAGCAGGACCTGCGCGTGCGCCTGAACGAGCGTCTCGGCCGCGCCGCGATCCGGGAGATCTTCCTCGTCCTCGCGGGCTCCACGGACGAGCGTGCGACCCATCCGCGGCGACGCGAGTGACGCCCGGCACATGGGGTCGGACATCTTCGCTGCGCTCGCCCGCGAGCTGTCGGCGCGCGACCGCATCGTGCTCGCGCCCGCGAACCAGACTCCGGCCGCGGTGCTCGTCCCTCTCCTCGAAGTGGAGGGTGCGCTGCACGTCCTCTTCACGCGCCGCGCGGCCTCCCTGCCGCATCACCAGGGACAGGTGGCCTTCCCGGGCGGCAGCCGCGATGCGGGTGACGCCGACGCCGAGGCCACGGCGTTGCGCGAGGCGGACGAGGAGGTCGGGCTGCGCCCCGCCGACGTCCGGGTGCTCGGCCGGCTCGACGACATCGAGACCGTCGCATCCCGCTTCCTCATCACGCCCGTCGTCGGCGTGGCGCCGCATCCGTATCCGTGGCGTCCCTGCGCGCACGAGGTCGACACGATCTTCACGGTGCCCGTGCACGACCTCCTCGCAGCCGGCATCGAGCGGGAAGAGCTCTGGGACTTCGACGGCCGGCAGATCCCGATCCGCTTCTTCCCGGTCGCCGGCCAGGTGATCTGGGGAGCCACGCATCGCATCACGCACAATCTGCTCGACGTGTTCGCCCGGGCATCAGAGCTGCTTCGCACGTCGAAATAGCGTATTCGGGATCCGATGCGTGCACTGCTCATCGGGCTCGGTCTCGTCGTCGCGCTCGTCCTCGGCGCCCTGTTCCTCGAGCCGTTCGCACCCACGGTCAGCGTCGACGGCCTCGGCGACGCCATCGGACGCGGCACGCCGCTGCGCGTGACGGCGCGCGACCGGGGCAGCGGCCTCTCGCACGTCGAGGTGCGGCTCGTGCCCGCCGGCGGCGCGGAACCGCTGGTGCTGGCGCGCCAGGACTTTCCCCGCACGAGCTGGTTCGGCAGCGGCGTCTACGAGTCGACGCTGGCGCCGACGCTCGGGGCGAACGTGCCGGTGCCCGAGGGCACGGCGACGCTCGAGGTATACGCCAGCGACCACTCGCTGCTCTCGGCGGTGCGCCGGGCGCCTCGCTATGCGCACAGCGTGGTCGTCGACGTGACGCCCCCCGCGCTCTCGGTGGTCAGCAAGCCGCACGTGGCCCGTCTCGGCAGCAGCGATCTGGCGATCCTGAAGGTCGGCGCCGATGCCGTGTCGAGCGGCGTCCAGGTCGGCGATCTGTTCTTCCCGGCGGCGAGCGGCGTGTTCAAGGACGCCGACCTGCATCCGGTGATCTTCGCGCTTCCCGAGAACAATCCCGGCGCGCGGCCGGTCGCGGTCGCCACGGACGCCGCCGGCAACCGCGCCGAGGCGACGCTCGACGTCCAGGTGCAGCCGCGAAAGTTCGCCGAGAAGAAGCTCGCCGTCACCGACACGTTCCTGCAGCGGAAGGTGCCCGAGCTGCTCGCACAGAACGGGATGCCGCCGAGCGACAACCTCGTGGACGGGTACCTGCGCATCAATCGCGACCTGCGCCAGACGACCGAGGCGCGCATCCGCGATCTCTGCGCCACCGGCGCCCCGGCGCCGCAGTGGACGCAGGGCTTCATGCGCATGCCCGGTGCGCCGCTCTCCGGCTTCGCGGACCGCCGCACCTACACGCACGACGGCACCGTCATCGACCACCAGACACACCTGGGTCACGACATCGCGTCGCTGAAGAACGCCGTCGTGCCGGCTGCCAATGCCGGGCGCGTCGTCTTCGTCGGCCCGCTCGGCATCTACGGCAACGCCGTCATCATCGACCACGGGCTGGGTCTGTTCTCGCTGTACGGGCATCTGAGCGAGGCCAGCGTCACGGAGGGCGCCCAGGTCGCGCGCGGTGATCCCGTCGGCAAGACGGGCGATACCGGGCTCGCCGCCGGCGACCACCTGCACTTCAGCATGATGGTGCACGGCGTCCACGTCGACGCCGGCGACTGGTGGGACGGCCACTGGGTGGGCGACCGCGTCCTCGGACCGCTCGCCGAATACGAGAAGGCGGCGGCGCCACCGGCGCCAGCGCCGTCTCCGTCTCCGACGACTCAGGAGTCGGCCCCGTGAGTGCGCGGCGCGACACCGCGCTCGCCACGTTGCATCGGCTCGGACTCGCGAGCGACGTCGCCGCCGCGGCCAACCTGCCGGAGACGACGCTCGACCCCGTGCTCGACGGACCGGACGCCGCGGCAGTCGTCGAGGCACTCGGCGAGGTCGGGGGCGCCGCGGCGGCGAGCACCCTGGCACGGCGGGCGAGCGGGGACGCGCCGCGGGCGCTGCGCAAGACGCTGCGGCGCGCGCTCTTCCGGCTCCAGCAGCGCGGCGTGCCGGTGCCGGCGGAGGAGGCGCAGCCCGTTCACGTGCCGGTCGCAGGTCCCGATCTCGAGGGCCTGGTGTCGGCGTTCGACGGCAACGGCGACCGGCTGATCTGGCTCGCCCGTCCGCGGGCCGGCGGCGGAACGCTGCTGCTGGCGGCGGAGGTCAACGAGCCGGACGGCCTGCGCGACGTGCGTCTCGCCGAGGTGAGCCGCAAGGAGCTGCGTGCGTTGCGCGAGCGGCTCCAGAAGCAGTCCGGCCTGCGGCTCGTCGCCGCCCCGTGGGCCGTGCTGGACGCGCTCATCGTCGAGGGGCACGAGCGCGCCGTCGCCCAGGGCACATCGGATCGGTCGCGAGACTATCTCCGCCACCGCCCCGAGCTCGTCCACGCGGCCCCCGGTTCTCCCGTCGAGCCGCGCTCCGCGCTGGCGCCGCCCCCGTCGGACGACGAGTGCCCGGCGCTCGTTGCCAGCTCCGGAGAGCTCGTCACGCTCCCCGAGCTGCGCACGTGGTGGCCGCGACCGGACGCCGCGGCACCCTTCGTCGAGGAGATCGCCGCTCTCCGCGACAGCCCGATCGTGCTGAACCGGATGCAGCAGGACGAGCGGCTGCGCGCGGTCCTGGCGCGCGCCGCAACGGCGCTCTATCCGCCGCAGGTGGTGGCGCGTCGTCTCGAGGGGACCGCGTACGTCCTCGCCGAGACGGGCCGCGCGGCTGCCGCGCGCTCCGCGCTCGCCGCCGCCGCCGCGCTCCGAGCGGGGACCGGCGCGGACGACGTGCCGTTGCTGCGCGCGCTGGTGCACCAGGGCCTGGGCACGATCCTCGCCAGCGAGCAGTCGCGCCGCGAGGAAGAACGCCGGGGATCGCTGGTCCTCACCCCGGGCGAGGCGCTCACAGATCCAGCGTCATCCCGTCGCGGGCGCACTCCAGGCTGAGCTCGTTCATCCGCCTGAGCGGCTCGCTGCCGAGATGCGACAGCACGAGGCGGCGACAGCCGAGCTCGCGCGCCCGCGCCGCGATCTCGGGATACGACACGTGGATGTCGAGGCGAGTCTCGAAGGTGGAGCACTCGCAGACGAAGAGATCGACGCCGCGCGCGTGCTCCGCCAGCTCGTCGGTCCACGCGGTGTCGCCGGAGTAGAGGAACGTTCGTCCCCCGACCTCCACACGATAGCCGAACGCCGTCAGCTCCGGCACGTGATGGACGCGCACCGCGGTGACCGACGCCGTCCCGAGCGGGATCGTCTCCCCCGGCTCGAGCTCGTGATACACGACCGGGAACGGAAGCGGCTCGGCTGCCGTCCGCTCGTAGAGCGCGGTGAACAGGCACTTCACGCGTCGCTCGGTTCCCTCCGGTCCATAGATGGTCAACGGGCGTGTGCGCGGGCTCTCGTAGCGGTACTCCATGAAGAGGAAGGGAATGCCGCCGAAGTGATCGCCGTGCAGGTGCGTCAGCAGGACCGCGTCGAGCTTGCCCAGGTCGTACGACACGCGCTTGGCCGACTGCAGGATGCTGGGGCCGCAGTCGAGCAGGAACGTCGAGCCCTCGACCTCGGCGAGGTACGCGCTGTGAAAGCGCCCTCCGGCGCCGAACGCGTCACCCGAGCCGAGTACCGTGACGCGCATGACGCGCTGTGGCACCGAATCGGCGCGGCGCGATCGAGCCGCATGCCGCGGGGCGCGCGCGACCGATTGGCCGCTTGAACCTTGGCGCGCTTCCACCGCCATCGATCCGATCTTTACGTGAGCGCGCGTGCATTGACCAGAGGTCGAATGCGCCTCCCGTCATGGCTGGGTCCCGGGCTGCGAGCCGCCGTCACCGCGTGGCGCCGGGCGCGGCGCCTGCTCCTGGTCGGCCGACAAGCTCTTGAAGCGGCGCTCGAGCTCGTTGAACGCGCTCTCCATGCGCCCGGTGCGCGCCGTGACGTCCTCGAGCGTGCGCGTGAGCGAGTCGCGCTGCTGCTCCAGGTCGCGCACCTTGCGCTCGAGGTCCTGCACCACCTCCGTCCGCTTGATCATGAAATCCCCGGTGCCCGACTGCACGAGCCAGATCGTGGTGCCCGCACCGAGGATGAATCCCAGCAACAGGGCGAACAGGAAGCGGATGACGACCATGATCCCTCCTCAACCTCGGGGCGCCAGCGCCCCCGTCAACGATTCGTCCACGCTCCAGCCGCGCGAGGCGAGCGCCGCGCGCAGTTGCCCGTCGTCCGGCCGGAGCCATGCCCGCACCTGGCGGCATCCTCGCCGCAGCGCCCGTTCCTCCGCGACGTCGAGGAGCGCGTCGAGCAGCGCGCCGCCGGGACCGGGCGCGATCCGCGCCGTGTCGAGCACCGCCGCGAAGCGTCCGCCGGCGAGCGAGCGCACGTAGGCCACCGCCACCACGCCGACGATCTCTCCGCCCGGCGCCTCGGCGACGTAGACGTCGTGGCTCAGATCGGCCAGCGTGCGGCGATCGAAACGCTCGACGCGCGGCTCGCCGCAGCCGGCGATCAGCCCATGGAGGCGCTCGAGGTCGTGACGCCGGCCACGCCGCACCCGGAGGCCGCCCTCGAGCACCCGTCGCGCCGCCATCCTGCGCGGGGCCTGTAGCACCTCCGCCGGTGCAGCGCACTTGCCCCGTGCGCGACGCCGTGTCCAGACTGCGCCCCCGTGCGCGTCGAGGACGATCCGCCGCTCGACCTCGCGATCGAGCGCCTCACCTACGGCCCGGATGCGCTGGCGCACCACGAGGGCCGCGTCGTCTTCGTCCCGCTCGCGGCCCCCGGCGACCGCGTCCGCGCGCGGATCGTCGAGCAGCGGCGGGGGTTCCTGCGCGCCACGGTCTCGGACGTCGTGCGCGCCGCCCCCGACCGGGTCGCGCCGCGCTGTCCGGTGTTCGGGCAGTGCGGCGGCTGCCAGTGGCAGCACATCGCCACGCCAGCCCAGCGCGCGGCGAAGCGCGATCTGGTGGCCGAGCAGCTCGCCCGGCTCGGCGGCCTGCGTGACGTCGACGTCCGTCCGACGCGCGCACCGGCGGACGCCTGGGCGTACCGCGCACGCATCACGCTCGTCGCCGACGGCCGGCACCTCGGCTTCCATCGCGCCCGCTCGCACGCGCTGGTCGAGATCGACGAGTGCGCGATCGCCGACCCGGTGCTGGTGGCACACCTCGGCGTCGCCCGCGCCTGGGCGGCCGCGGTCCGCACCGCTCCGCTGCGCGTGACCCTCGCCTGCGCGCCCGGAGGTGTCGTGCTGGCGGCGACGCTGCGCACGCGGCCGACGGAGGTGGACGTCGCCGCCACCGAGGACGTCCTGGCGGCCACGTCCACCGTCCGGGGCGCCGTCCTGGCGGGCGGCGCGGAGCGCATCGTCGTCGGCGACGCCGACCTGCGCGTCCCGGTCGAGCACGATCTGGTGCTCGAGGTCCCTGCCGACGCCTTCACCCAGGTGAACCCGGCCGCCAACCTGCTGGTGGTCGCGACGATGCTCGAGCTGGGCGCGTTCCGGGCCGGCGAGCACGCGCTCGATCTCTACTGCGGCGCGGGCAATTTCGCCCTGCCGCTCGCCCGGCGTGGCGTGGACGTGATCGGCGTCGAGCGCTCGCCGGTCGCGGTCGCGGCGGCGCGGGCGAACGCGCAACGACTGGGGCTCGCCTCCGCCCGATTCGCCTGTGACCCCGTCGCGGCCGCCCTGGCGCAGCTGCCAGCCACGCCGCTCGACGCCGTGGTGCTGGACCCGCCTCGCGGGGGTGCCGCGGACGTCGCCGGGACGCTGGCATCGCGGCGGGCCGCACGCATCCTCTACGTTTCGTGCGATCCTGCCACCCTGGCGCGCGACGCCCGGACGCTCGTGGCGGCGGGATACCGCCTCGGAGGCGTGCAGCCGCTGGACGTCTTTTCCCAGACGTATCACGTTGAAACGGTGGCTGAGTTCGTATTGACTTGATTCAAATGCCGAAGCAGACGGAGCGGCCCGCGAAACCGAAGGTCACGATCATCCCGGGACGCGGCGTCGCGCAGACCATCAACTACCTCCTCGAGGACCGCGACGACCTCGAGTGGCTGGTCGCCGTCGGGCGCAACAAGAACGGCGAGATCTTCTTCTACGACACCGGAGGCGACATCATCGAGGACCTCGGGACCCTCGAGTACCTGAAGGAGCGCATCACGCGGGCGCACTTCGGGGACGAGCCGGAGTGACGGCGTCGGCGCGCGGCCGCGGCCGGTAGACGCCGTATGCGACGCACGGCGGCAGCACCGGGTCGCTCGCCGCCGCTGCCTCCGCTTCCGCCAGCCGGGCGAGGACGTCCGGCAGCGCGCCCTCGCGCGCGACCGCACCCCAGTCGATCGCCAGCGGAAGCGGGAAGAGACGGCCGCTCAGCGTTTCCTGCACCACGTCGAAGCGGGCGCGGACGAGCGGCAGGACGTCCGGAGCCCGCACCGCCATGTACGGGCTCAGGTCGATCGCCTCGGGCGGACGCATCGTGTCCGCCAGGCGAAACCGGGGCGGCACCGTTCCGAGCACGGCGTTGATCCGCTCGAGCCGGTGCGGATCGAACTGCATGCGCGCCTCACCCACGTAGCCGCAGAGCGCGAAGAGGCCTCCCGGTCGCAGCGCGCGCTCCACCTGGGTGAGCAGGTGCTCGAGGTTCGTGACGCAGTGGAGCGTGTCGCTCGTCCAGATGACGTCGTACGCCGCCTCCGGCAGGCTGACGAAGTTGAGATCGGTGGGCAGGAAGCGGACGCGCGATCCGAGATCGGCGATCCGCGATCGCGCCCGCGCGATCACGGCCGGGCTCAGCTCGTAGACGTCGAGCGTCGACGCTGCCGGCTGGGCGGCGAGCCAGCGCCGGTCCAGACCGGGATCGTCGCCGAGGGCGGCGGCGCGGGCGAAGGGACCGCGGGCCGCGAGATCGTCGAGCCAGCCGCGATCGGGATGCCCCGTGAGGGCACGGTTCGCCATCTCCCGCGTGGCATCGATGGCGCGCGCGAAGAACGCGTCCAGGTGCGAGTCGGCCCAGTACCGCTCCTCGTCGGCGATCAGGCGCTGGTGCACGGGATTCGTCGGACGGATGCGCAGCTCGTCCGCCCGCGGCCATTGCGTGCGCGGCTTCGGCCTCCACACGGTGACCACGTAATCCGCCGCGCCGGGCCGCCGGGCGACGAGACGATCGAGGAGCGGGAGCGTGCCGCCGAGTGCGGGGACGCGCTCGAGGAGCCGGCTCCAGCCGGGCAGCCGGCAGCCGAGCGAGATGCCCTGCGCGTGCTCCAGATCGAGGTAGGCGCGGCACATCGCGCTGACGTTCTCGAGCGTGCACTCGAAGTTGTGCTCGTACGGCACCGGCGTGTCCCAGAACTGCTGGCGCTCGCTCGACGCCGGGATCAGACCGACGCCGCGACCGAGGCGGTAGAGCAGGCGGCTCAGCCGGACGGTGGCGCTGCCGTAGTTGACGAAGGTGAGCACGAGCCGGCCGTCCGGTGCGGTGACCCGCGCCATCTCGCGAATCCCCCGCTCGGGATCGGCGAGATGGTCCAGCGCCGAGTCGCACAGCACCCGGTCGAGCGCACCGTCGCGGAACGGGAGGGCCTCCGCGACGCCGCGCACGAGCGGGATCGTCAGCCCGGACCTGCGCTGGCGCGCGCGCGCCGCCGCGAGCATGGTCGGCGAGGGCTCGAGGATGTAGGCCGCGAGCCCGCGCTCGCTCAGGCTGCAGGCATGCACTCCCTCGGCGGCCGCAACCTCCAGCACGGCGCCGGTGACGCCATTCGCGGTCGCCGCGACGGTCAGATCCGCGAACCGCTCGAAGGCGAAGCGGAGATCGGGCGTCAGCGCCCAGTGGTCCCGCAGCGGCTGGGCGTTCCAGTCGTCCTGGAGCTCGAGGTCGTCGATCGCCGCCATGTCGGTAGCCCCGCTACCATCCCGCGTATCGGGAGGCGACCGCGACCAGACCGTCACCATCCTCGCCGAGCATCGCCCTGGATCGTCCGATCTGTTCGTCCTGACGCTCGATCTCTGCCCGCCACCGTGACGCACGCCCGCGCGCGCGACGCACGCGGTGCTGGTATAGAAGAGGTATGCAGTCCTTCGCACATGCTCGGTACTTCAACGACGGCGCCTTCTGGCGCACGGCGCGCCGGGCCGCGCGTCGCGCCGGCCGCGATGTGGTCGAGGAGGCGATCACGCTCTACCACTGCCTGCGTGATCCCGACACGCCGGCCTGGGCCCGGGCCGTCATCGTCGGCGCGCTCGGCTACTTCGTCCTCCCGACGGACCTGATCCCCGACTTCATCCCCGGGATCGGCTTCACGGACGACTTCGGCGCCTTCGTGATCGCCACGACGTGCGTCGCGCTCCACGTGAAGCAGGAGCACCGCGATCGGGCGCAGCGGGTGATGAGCCTGTTCGGCTAGCTGCGTACGCGCAGGCGCGCCTGGTCAATCGCGGCCCCCACACGCAGCACGGCGCGCGCGCCCACGCCGGCGGACACCGGCGGGGATTCTCACCCGGGGTGAGCAGCCTCGCTGCCTGCCCCGATCCTTGACGCGCCTGAAGCAGGCCATGTGGTAACGAATGACCGGGTCGCACGACAAATTGAGTGGATGTCGCGCGCAGCTTACGTGTGTGAAGGCCAGTGAGGAATGCGACAAGAGAGCAGCGGAGCATAATTGGCAATATTGCCACTGCTCACGTCGCACGGAGGACTAACGATGACGCTTGGGGACTCGCCAAAAGAAGAAATGGTGTCCGGGACCGGTTGGACGGACCCGTGCTCCGGTCGTACTGCGGAGGCCGAGAAGATATTCATCGACGAAATCAGCAAGGTGCAGGATATCCTCGCGCAGAAGAGCGAAGGGGGCCTGCGCGGTCGTAGCCTGCACCGCAAGTCAGACGGCTGCGTACGGGCCGACTTCACAATCGACGCCAACCTCCCGGCCGATCTGTGTCAGACCTTCCTAAGCCGCGGCGTCGCCTACAGGGCTGTCATCCGCTTCTCCAACGGCTCGGGCCAAGTTCACGACGACGGCGAGAAGGACGCCCGCGGAATGGCCATCCGAGTCACTACCAACGAGAACAAGCGGGAGTTACTCTCCGGTCGTAGCGGGAACTTCCAGGATTTTCTCCTCACCAACGGGCCCACCGATCACGCGAGAAGCCCGCAACAGTTCCTGCAAGTGGCCCTCGCGATGACCAAACTCCCTAGCCAGCGCCAGCTCCAGGCCCCGCTCGGGAAAGTGCACAACGCCCTCGACGTGATGAAGATGCTCGCCGATATAGCTCAAGAGATAAAGGAACCGGGCGAGGTGCTGCGCATCATCAAAGCGCTGGGGGCAACGCGGCACCCGGTGAAGAGCCTGGCGACCGAGAGCTTCTGGAGTCGCACGCCGTTCGCCGTCGGCAGCGTGGCGGTAAAGTGGAGCGTGGTGCCGGTGCACTCCGGGCCGACAATCGAGTCAGACGGCTCACCAGAGTTCCTGCGCCACGACCTGATCTCGCGACTCGCCGATTCGGACCTGGTCTACGAGTTGCGTGCCAGCGATTGATGGCCGACGTGCGCAAGCACCTCGACGACGCAACTATGGAGTGCACAGAGTCGTCTCGCCACCGATTCCGGTCGCGACGATCACCGTCAGGAAGGGCCAGAGCGCAGAGGATTTCGACGAACTGGAAGAGGAGCTCAAGGACGAAGGCTTCAACGTCTGGAATACGGACACGGAAAGCCCGCTCATGCCGCTCGGCAGCCTGAACTGGGCGCGGAAAAGCGTGTACAAAGCGGACCAGAAGGGCCGGGGCTGCCCCCTCGTCTGACTCGGGTAAACGGATGGAGCCGGAAGGAGACTCTTCGCAGCTAGAGACGGGTCGGTCGATGTTTTATCAAGCACAGACATCGTCGCTTGGCGACTGGCCAAGGCGCACCAAGCCGACGAATAGCTCATTGACGCGAATCAGCGGATCGCGTGGCAGCTTTCTGCATGTTTCCCCCAGCAACGTGACTGTCGGGAGGTATACATGAACGGATGGGAAACAATCCTTGGACCCGCCTTGAACGACGTTGGAGCGCATTTGGGCGGCACCGGGAATCTGACGACCGAAGACGCAGCGGGGGTACGTGGCCTACTCCGTCACGTGAGCTTCCCCGCGATCCTCGGCCTCCTCGGCACCTCCGGAAAGGAAGGGGAGGATCTGGGCCAGGTGCTGTTGCACGCCGCCGCGACGTCGGCCGCAGGACGTGAAGGTCTTCAAAAGGAACACGTGAGCCCTGACGATGTGGAGCGCGCGTTGACTGCCGTGTTCATCCACGGCGCTTCACCCCAGCAGCTCCCGGGAGCGCCCGGGCTTCGGGACGAGATCCTGCAGACGGGCATCGAGGAGCTGGCCAAGCGCACGGGGGCGGTCATCACGCCGGAGGAGGCCGCAACGGCGGTCCGTCTTCTCGCTACAGGGCAGTTCTTCGGGGACATCGCGTCGGCGACAGCGGCCATCGTGTTCGTAGGGCGCGCTCTGCGATCAACTGATCGACGACATGACATTTGCGCGGTTATTCTGGTCCACCGGCGCTCACGGCTGATCTTGCCGATACTCCATTTCTTCCCGTAATCGTCCTCGGAGATCTGCTCGCAGACGGGAAGCTGGACCACCCACCCGCCGTGCTAACCCACACGATGGCGGCCCTGTATCGCTTCGCGACGCCTGCATCGGTCGCCAAGACAGTCGCAGAGCTGATCAGTCCGGAGAACGAGAGCGTTCGACTCGCGCTCATCATCTACGCCCGTGCGAATGGCATTCCCCTCGACGAGCAGGACCTCGATACCCTGCGAGATCACTTCCTCAATACCGAGAACCCGGATCTCGGGCCGGTCCTAGCATCTGCGCTGACGCATTTCGTCAATCAGAACGGCAAGAATCGACTGTCGCAGGTGTTGTCGCAACTTGCCGCTGCCACCTCGGCTGAAGGGGACCAAAACATGTTGACCTACCACATTGCCCTCGTTGCCGAGCGGCCATTCGTGCCTCCGGAGGAGATGGCTCGCGTGAGCGCCGCCCTCCAGAAGCAGGTCACTCGGGACTTCGCTTCGGTCTGGAACGTCGATGCCACCGTCGATTTGTTCCCATCGCTTCCAGTGCCACTTGGCTACTGGCCGATCATTCTCACGGACCGCGAGCTCGGCGGACTATCGGGGAATCACAGGGATTCGAACGGGCAACCACTTGCCCTGGTGGAAATGTCAGACAGCTGGTCTCTGACGGCGAGCCATGAGTGTCTGGAGATGCTGGCCGATCCCTTTGGGTGCCGGCTCGTGGCGGGAGACTCGCCCGCGTCTGGCGACAAGGTGGAGTTCATCGTCGAGGTCTGCGACCCATGCGAAGACGCTCGGTACGCGTATACCGTCAACGGCGTTCTCGTCTCGGACTTCGTTACCCCCCACTACTTCGACCCCGTCGCCGCTCCGGGTGTCCGCTACAGTCTCACCGGAGCCGTGCGGGGGCCGCGGCATGTTCTGGAGGGCGGATATCTCAGCTGGCGCGACCCCATGACGAACCTCTGGTATCAACGACAGACCCACGGCGGCCAGTCGGTGGACGTCAACCTCGGTCAGATCGAGCTCGGCGACAAGTCGATTCGTGAGATCATCAATCTTCGCACTCCCAACCATCTGGCTGCGACCCGCCTATCGGGCGGCAAGATTGTCGAGGCGGTGAGAAGGAAGAGCCAGCTGGCTGCACAGGCATCTGAGGCTCGTGCGCGCGAGATCGAGAACGACATCGAGCGTATCGTTCGCGAGCAACCGTTCGGCGTCGACGGGTCCGCATGATCCGCCTGGCTGGAAACGATCATACCAATCGCGGCACCGATCCGGGGCCACCGGTTGATCCGCACAGATGGTGGCTCCAAGCCCTCCCGAGCCGGTCGGCCCTGTTGGCCCGACGGGTCCGGGAACGCCAGCCGGTCCTTGAAGGCCCATCGGCCCGACGGGTCCGGGAACGCCAGCCGGCCCGGCCTCACCGGGAGGCCCCATCGGGCCAGGACTTCCCGCTGGGCCAGTGGGGCCTGGCGCCCCGAGGCTGCCGACCGATGTCTCACGGGCCTTGCACGCGCCGCTGCGCAGGATGACAGACCGTTCGGCTTCTGACAGAGCACGGCGCCGGGCCCTCGGGCAATGCATGACCATCAATAGTGACTAGACCGTTCGGCTTCTGACAGAGCACTGCGCCAGCCCCTCTGGCATCCATGGCCACCACCAGTCCGAGCACCAGGGTGAGGATGCCGGCCCACCACGCTGCGTGGCTGTCTGCCTTCTTCATGCGGCTCTCCCGTCGGGGGCTCCCGCGCGATGCGCGCTCCGACGTTCACTCCTCGCCTCGACCGCGCTCTGGCCACGGGGTGAACGTATCACGTCACCGTCGTCTCGGGTCAGCCTGCTAGTCGTCGGGCAGCGGCCCCGGGTCGCCGGCGAAGATCTCGCCGTCCTCGATCCGCAGCGGGACCCGGATGAGCGACTTTCCGCACGGCGGTCCCGCGACGCATTCGCCGGTCTCGGGGACGTAGTACGCGCCGTGGGTCGCGCACTGCACGTACTGTCCGTCCTCGGTGAAGAACTGGTTCTCGACCCAGTCGAGCCCCATCGGCACGTGCCGGCAGCGGTTCACGTAGGCGTGGAACGCGCCGCCCACGTTCACGAGAAAGCCCTCGACCTCCTGCCCGTCGCGCTCGAGCAGGAACTTCCTGCTCCGACCGGGTGGCACCTCGTCGACGCGTGCGATGCGGATCGCCATGCGCGCGCGATGCTATGCGATCACAGCGCCCGACGCACGGCCGCGACCAGTCCGTCGAGCGTGAGACACTCGAGCACCGCCTCGCAGCTCGGCGCGTACAGCCGCAGCACGCTGTCGCCCGTGTCCCAGCGCGCGCGCGGCTCGGGCACGAGCCAGAGGATCCGTGCGACGCGGTCGCGCACCGCCCGCAGCAGGTCCGCGCGCGGCGGCAAGCGGTTGTTGCGGGCATCGCCCAGGACGAGCACCAGGGTGGCGCGGCCGAGGATGCCGCGCTGCTGCGACCAGAGGTCGCCGAGCACGCGGCCGAAGTCGGAGCGCGCATACAGGTCCAGCGGGCCGCCGGGCGCGACGTGCCCCTGCTCGATCGACACGGGGCACAGGCGATCGACGTAGGCGAAGAGATGCACGCGCCGGAGGTAGCGCGCCGCGGGCGCGATCAGTCCCAGCAGCAGCTCGCTCGAGGCGGCGACCGAACCGGACAGGTCGCACAGCGCGACCAGGTCCGGTCGCCCCGGCCGCCGCCCGCGCCGCCGGAGTCGGACCGGCACGCCGCCGCTGGTGGCGGCGGCGCGAAGTGTGCGGCGAAGGTCGAGGCGCCCGCGGCGGAGCGCGCGCTCGCGGCGGGCGAGCCGGCCACGCAGGCGGGCTCCCAGCTCGCGAACGAGGTCGCGCGCCTCGGCGACGTCGCGCGCGCTGAAGAGCTCGAGCGGGCGCTCGAGGAGCTCGCGGCGGCGCGCCGCGCGGCCGGTTCGCGGCCGGTCGCCCGTCTCGCCGGCGCGCGAGCCGGTGCCGCGCGCGTCGTCTCGGGACGCCGGCGCGGGCCGCGCGCCGGGCGCCTCCGGCTCCGGGTCGCGATGCCTGCCCGCGCCCGCGCCGGACGCGCCGGCACCACCGCCACCTCCCGCGGCGTCGCGCGGACCGTCTCGCCGCCGCCGGGCCGGCGCGGCGGCCCGACCGCCGAGCGGAAAGGCCGCGTCGAACAGCCGGTCGAACGTCGCACGCTCGGCCTCGTCCTTGACGAGGGTGGCCGCCAGGGCCTCGCGCAGCGTCTCGCGCTCGACGCCGGCGGCGGCGACCGCCGAGACCGCGTCCATCGTCTCCGACACCGACACCGCCACGCCGTGGGCGCGCAGCGTCTGGGCGAACTCGAGCAGGCGGCGGCGCACGTCAGGAGCGACCGCTCGACGCGATCAGCGCCGTCACCTTCGACTCCACCTTGCGGAGGTCCTCCTCCTGCTTCAGCACCAGCGAGAGCGTCTGGCGCACCGTCGGGCTGTCGAGCTCGCGCACGCCGAGCGCCACAAGGCCGCGCGCCCAGTCGAGCGTCTCGGCGATGCTCGGCGCCTTCTGCAGCTCGAGCTTGCGCAGCCCGGCGATGAACCGCGCCACCTGTCCGCGCAGGCGCTCGTCCAGATCGGGGACCTTGAGCGCGATGATCTCGGCCTCCTTCTCGGCTCCCGGGAAGTCGACGAACAGGTGCAGGCAGCGTCGGAGCAGCGCCTCGGAGAGCTCGCGCGTGCGGTTCGACGTCAGCACCACCACCGGGCGATTCCGCGCGCTCAGCGTGCCCAGCTCGGGCACCGACACCTGGAAGTCGCTCAGCACCTCGAGCAGGAACGCCTCGAACTCGGGATCGGCCTTGTCGATCTCGTCGATCAGCAGCACCACCTTGCGCGGCGACGTGATCGCCCGCAGCAGCGGGCGCTCCAGCAGGTAGTCGAGCGAGAAGACGTCGTGCGCCACGTCCTCCCACTGCCGTCCCTCGCCGCGATCGGCCTGGATGCGAAGGAGCTGCTTCTGGTAGTTCCACTCGAAGAGCGCGCGCGACTCGTCGAGCCCCTCGTAGCACTGGAGACGCAGCAGATCGGTGCGGAGCATGCCGGCGAGCACCTTGCCGAGCTCCGTCTTCCCTGCGCCCGCCGGTCCCTCGGCGAGAAGCGGCTTCTCCAGCGCGAGCGCCAGGAAGAGCGCCGTCTCGACCCGCGGCGTGGTGACGTAGCGCGCGGCCCGCAACCCCTCGCGCACGGCGTCCATCGAGAGCGGCACGGCGGGAGGCCTCACGCCGCCTTCAGGCGGGGAATGCGCAGCTCGTCGGTGAAGCGGTGCGGACGCGCGACCGACCGCAGCCAGTCGACGTAGGCGCCGAACTCGCTCACGAGCGTCTCGACGTCGAGCCCGTGCGCCGCCGGACGGTAGTCCTCGAGCGTGATCAGGGCCTGCGCGAGGAGGTGCTCGGCGCCCCGCATGCCGCCGCGCCGGGTGCGCAGCTGGAGTCCTCCCGCGAGCTGCACGAGCGCTTCCAGCAAGGCGCGGTCGTCGAGGGGAGCCTCGCGCCACGCGTCTTCCCAGACGACCTGGGCGTCGAGATAGCGGCCCCGGTTGAAGAGGCGGACGCCCTGGCGGAGGACGGCCGGGACGTCGACCGGGCTCACGGCGAGCCCTTGTCCCCGCCGAGCTTCGCGCGCAGCTCGTCCTGCTCGCGCTTCGACAGCCCGAGGGTCGCGAGATCGACCGTCTCGCCCGCCACCATCCCGCGCACCGCCTCGCGCTCGCCACGCGACAGCGTCATGGCCTCGAGACGGAAATCGACGAAGGCCTCCCAGGCGATCGGCACCCAGCGGCGGACGGCGTCGCCGATCACGCGCGCGTAGGCGCGGATCTCCTCCTGGGCATGCGGGTCGGCGCGCAACTGCACGAAGTGGAAGAGGTTGTGCAGGTCGATCTTCCAGTACCACTGCGTGTAGAACCCGAGCGTCAGGTTGATGCGCGCCAGCTCGCGCGCCAGCCCCGGCTCGTCGGCCCGCAGCGGGCGGCCCGCGTCGTCCTCGTTCAGCAGCTCCTGGTAGTGGTCGTAGCAGCGCGTGGCATCGTCCTTCAGGAGCGCGAGCACCCGCTCCGCGTGTGCCGCGGCCAGCGTCTCGGCGCGGCCCTGGCGGTTCCCGGTCGACTGGACGCCGAGCGCGTCCAGCGGGGGAACGTAGAACTCGCGGTCGAGGACCGAGTATCGCCCCGAGTACTCGTTCACGTTCGCGGTCCGGTGACGGATCATCTGCCGCGCGACGAAGATCGGCAGCTTGCAGTGCAGCTTCAGCTCGCACATCTCGAACGGCGTCGTGTGGTGGTGCCGCATCAGGTAGCGAATGAGCCCGCGATCCTCGTTGACGCGCTTCGTCCCGCGCCCGTACGAGACACGCGCCGCCTGGACGATCGCGGCATCGTCGCCCATGTAGTCGATCACGCGCACGAAGCCGTGATCGAGGACCGGCAGCACCTCGAACAGCATCTCGTCGAGGGCCGGCACCGTCGGCCGGCGCGTCTGGAAGCGTTGCTCCCTCGCCGCCGCGATCGCCGCATCCTGCTCCGCCGTCGTCCGCATCGTCGCCTGATTGGCAGGTTGCAGGGGGAGCGGCAAGTCAGCGCCGCGCGTGCGCCTCCGGCTCGCCGACGAGGTCGAACACCAGTCCCGACGCGAGCTTCGGATAGAAGTACGTCGACTTCTCCGGCATCAGCTCGCCGGCGAGGCAGACCGCCCGCACCTCCGCGACCGTGGGCGGGTTCAGCAGGAACGCGGCCGTGCTGCGTCCCTCGACGACCGCCTCGACGGCCTCGGCATCGTCGTGCGTGAACGCGAAGTCGCGCGAGCCGGCGCCGAGGATCGGCTCGAGGATGGCGCCGTGCAGGAGGGCGACGTCGAGCCGTCGCACGCTGGCGGGCAGATGCGTCAGGCACGCCGTCGCGGCCTCGCGCGCGCGCAGACGCAACCGCCGATCCGGCAGCACGACGTCGATCGCGCCCGCGGGCCGGGACGTTCCGGGGACCAGCGGCTCGACCGCGAAGCACTCGCGCAGGCGTGCCTCGAGGGCGGCGGGCGGCATCGCGAGCGGCACGCGCAGCAGCCGGTGCGTGGGCAGCACCAGCAGGCCCTCCTCCTCCATGTTCGAGATGAACGCGAGGATCGCGCGCGGGCCGTCGGCGCCGCGCTCGGCGCGGTACGCCAGCGCCGTCTCGTAGCGGTGGTGACCGTCGGCGATGAAGATCGTCTCGGGTGCGAGCGCGGCGGCCACGCGGCCGACGGCGTCCGCATCGTCGACACGCCAGACCCGGTGGACCTCGCCGTGGTCCTCGCGGACCTCGATCACCGGCGCGCCCGCGATGCCGGCGACGTCGCGCAGCCGCTCGCGAGCGCGCGCGTAGAGCCCGAAGATCGGGCTGAGATAGGCGCCCGTCGCGCGTAGCAGCGCGAGCTGATCGGCCTTCGGACCGGGGAAGGTGCGCTCGTGCGGCCGGACGACGCCGGTGCGGAACTCCTCGAGCCCGAGACGGCACAGGACCCCGTCGCGACGATGGCGTGAGCCGTCGCGCAGCGAGAACTCCTGCGAGTAGAAGTAGAGCGCCGGCGCGGCGTCGCGTGCCAGCACACCCGACGCCATCCAGGCGCGCAGCGTCTCCGCCGCGGCCCCGGCCCGCGCGGGCTCGCGCGGCAGGATGAGGCGCACGACGTTCCACGGGCTGCGCGCGTAGAGCGCGTCCTGCTGCGCCGGTGAGATCACGTCGTAGGGCGGCGCCACCACGGCGGCGAGGTCGCCGACGCGGGCCGGATCGTAGCGCAGCGCGCGGAACGGGGTCACGAGCGCCATGACGCATCCTCCAGCGCGGCCTGCAGCTGCTCCTCGCGCAGCGGACCCGCACGCAGGATCCGCACGCGATCGCCGTCGAGCGCGGCCACGGTGGACGCGCCGCCGGCCAGCGTCCCGCCGTCGAGATAGACGTCGACCGCGTCGCCGAAGTAGGCGCGCGCCGCATCGAGCGCGCGCGGCGGCTCGGCGCCGGGCGGATTCGCGCTCGGCGCGGTCACCGGCGCGCCGAGCCCGTCGACCAGGGCGCGCGCCGCGGGATGGGCGGGGATGCGCACGCCGATCGTCCCGGTGCCCGCCGTGAGCGGCTCGGGGAGGCCGGGACGCGCGGGCAGCACGAGGGTGAGCGGGCCCGGCCAGAAGCGCTCCGCGAGACGGCGCGCGGCGGGCGACGGCTCGAGGCTCACCCGCGCCGCCATCTCGAGGTCGCGGACGAGGACGAGGATCGGCTTGCCCGCTTCGCGGCCCCGGACGGCCAGCAGGTGCGCGACGGCGGCGGGCGAGCACGCGTCGGCGCCGAGACCGTAGACCGACTCGGTGGGGAAGACGACCACGCCACCCGCCGCGAGCGCGGCGATCGCGGCCGTCACGGTGCCGGGCGCGGGGGCGTTCAGGAACGCCGCTCCCCGGCACCGCCCATCGCGCGATGGCCGATGTCTCCGCGGAAATGCATGCCCTGCCAGCCGATGCGCGACACGGCGTCGTACGCGCTCGCCACCGCGCCGCCGATCGTGTCACCGAGCGCGGTGACCCCGAGCACGCGGCCGCCGTCGGTGACGACGCGGCTTCCCTCCCGCCGCGTCCCGGCATGGAACACCATGCCGGTCTTCCAGTCGCGCAGCCCGTCGAGGCCGTCGATCGGCCGCCCGCGCTCGACCGCTCCGGGGTAGCCCTCGGCTGCGAGCACGACGCACGCCGCCGCGCGCGGGTCCCACTCCACGGTGACGTCGGAGAGGGCGCCGTCGGTGGCGGCGTCCATCAGCACGGCGAGGTCGGACACGAGGCGCATCATCAGCACCTGCGCCTCCGGGTCGCCGAAGCGGACGTTGAACTCGAGCACCTTGGCGTGCCCCTCGTGCACCATCAGGCCGGCATACAGGACGCCGGTGTAGCGCGTGCCCTGACGCGCGAGCCCGTCCACGACGGGCTGCATGATGTCACGCATGACGTGGTCGCGCAGCGCGGGCGTCATGAGCGGCACCGGCGAGTACGCGCCCATGCCGCCGGTGTTGGGGCCGCGATCGCCGTCGAAGACGCGCTTGTGATCCTGCGACTCGGCGAGGGGCAGCACGACGTCGCCGTCGGTGATCGCCATGAACGACAGCTCCTCGCCGTGCAGGAACTCCTCGACGACCACGCGTGCGCCGGCGTCGCCGAACAGCCGCTGCGCCATCACCTGGTCGACCGCCGTCTTCGCGTCCGCGACCGACTGGCAGATGAACACGCCCTTCCCCGCCGCCAGGCCGTCGGCCTTCACGACGACCGGCGCGCCCACCTCGTCGATGAAGCGCGCGGCGTCCTCGGGCTGATCGAACGCGCCGAAGAACGCGGTCGGCACACGGAGCTGCCGCAGCAGCTCCTTCGCGAACACCTTCGAGCCCTCGAGCCGCGCCGCCGCCGCGGTGGGCCCGAACGCGCGCAGCCCCTCCTGCGCGAACCGGTCGACCAGCCCGAGCGTGAGCGGGAGCTCGGGCCCGACGACGGTCAGATCGATCGCCTGGTCGCGTGCGAAGCGCGCGAGGCCCTTCAGATCGTCGGGCGCGACCGCGATGCACGTCGCGACGTCCGCGATGCCGGCATTGCCCGGGGCGCACCACACCCCTTCCACCTGCGGGCTCCGGCCGAGTCTCCAGGCGAGCGCATGCTCGCGGCCTCCGCCGCCGACGACGAGGACACGCATGCGATCAGTGCCGGAAGTGGCGCACGCCGGTGAACACCATCGCGATGCCGTGCGCGTCGGCCGCGCGGATCACCTCGTCGTCGCGCGTGCTGCCGCCGGGCTGGATGACCGCCGTGGCCCCCGCCGCGATGCCCTCCTCGAGGCCGTCCGGGAAGGGGAAGAACGCGTCGCTGCCGAGCGCGGCGCCGGCCAGCGAGATGCCGAGGCGCTGCGCGCGGGCCCGCGCCGCGCGCACCGGCTCGACGCGCGACGTCTGGCCGCCGCCGAGCGCGAGCGTGCGATCCGCCGTGGTGAAGGCGATGGCGTTCGACTTGACGTGCTTCACCACGCGCCAGGCGAAGTCGAGCGCGCGGAGCTCCTCGGCAGTGGGCGCACGCTTCGTCACGACGCGCGCCTGGCGCGGATCCTCCATCGTGCGGTCGGCTTCCTGGACCAGCAGGCCGCCGGCCACGCCGCGCAGCGCCGGCTGGTTCGCCGGCATGGCCGCGGCGTTCCAGCGCACGAGCCGTCGCGCCTTCTTGCGCGTCAGCAGCGCGAACGCGTCCGGCTCGAACTCCGGCGCGACCAGCACCTCGGTGAAGATCTCGTCCACGACCTGGGCCAGGGCGAGCGTGAACGGCCGCGTGGACACGACGATGCCGCCGAACGGCGATTCCGGATCGGTGGCGTAGGCACGCTGCCAGGCCTCGAGCGGGTCGCGCCCGAGTCCGACGCCGCAGGGCGTGTTGTGCTTCAGGATGGCGATGGCGGCCTCCGCAGCGCTGAACTCCCGCGCCAGGGCCAGCGCGGCGTCGACGTCGACCACGTTGTTGTACGAGAGCTCCTTCCCGTGCAGCGGCTCCGCGATGCGCAGGAAGTCGCCGTAGAGCGCCGCGCGCTGGTGCGGGTTCTCGCCGTAGCGCATGTCGAGCGCCTTCGTCCCGCCCCAGTGGAACGTCTCGCCGAAGGGCGACTCCGCGCGCGCGCCGAGGTAGTCGGCGATCGCGCCGTCGTAGAGCGCGGTGGTGTGAAAGACCTTCTGCGCCAGGCGGCGGTTGGTCGCGGCCGAGACCTCGCCTCCCGCCGCGCGCATCTCGGCGAGCACGGGCACGTAGTCGTCGGGATCGACCAGCACGGTCACCGATGCGTGGTTCTTCGCCGCCGACCGCAGCATCGACGGGCCGCCGATGTCGATCTGCTCGATCGCCTCCTCGAGCGTCGTGCCGGGCTTCGCGATGGTCTCGCGGAAGGGATAGAGGTTCACGACCACCAGATCGATCGGCTCGATGCCGTGCTGCTGCATCGCCGCGACGTGCGCCGGCACATCGCGCCGGCCGAGGAGCCCGCCGTGGATCTTCGGGTGCAGCGTCTTCACCCGGCCGTCGAGCATCTCGGGGAAGCCCGTGTAGTCGCTCACCTGCGTGACGGGGAGTCCCGCGTCGGCGAGCAGCTTCGCGGTGCCGCCGGTGGACAGCATCTCGACGCCCAGCGCATGCAGCCCGCGCGCCAGCTCGACGAGTCCTCGCTTGTCCGAGACGCTGAGCAGCGCCCGCTTCGCCCTAGGCATCGACGTCCTCCGCAAAGTCCTCCACGTACACGCGGGGCACCCGCTTGCCGACCGAGGTCAGCACCTCGTAGGCGATCGTGTCGCTCCACCCCGCGACGTCGTCGGCCGTGGGCGCCCCGCCGGCGGACGGACCGAACACCGTCACGGCGTCGCCGGCGCCGACGCCCGGGACGCCGGTGACGTCGAGCATGACGTGATCCATGCAGACCCGCCCCACCACCGGCACCCGGCGCCCGCGTACCAGCATCGCGCCGCGGTTGGAGCCGGCGCGGTGGTAGCCGTCGGCGTACCCGATCGGGAGCGTCGCGATGGTCGACGCGCGCGGCGCGGACCACGTGCCGGCGTAGCCGACGGCCGTCCCGGCCGGCACGTCACGCGTCTGCGCGATGCGCGTGCGCAGACGCAGCGCCGGCCGCAGCCGCGCGCGCGACGCCAGGTGCGGCGCCGGCGGGTACCCGTAGAGCATCAGGCCGGGACGCACCATCGTGCAATGCGTCGCCGGCTCCGAGAGCACGGCGGCGCTGTTGGCCATGTGCACGTGCGCCGGGCGCACGCCGGCGGCGGCGAGCGCCTCGACCGCGTCGGCGAAGCGCGCGCGCTGCGCGCGGACCGGCGCCGTGTCGACGGCGTCGGCCGACGCGAAGTGCGTGAACACGCCTTCCACGCGCAGGTGGGGCTCCGACGCCAGCGCCTCGCCGAGTGCGCGCACGTCCGCCGGTGCGCACCCGAGACGCGTCATCCCGGTCTCGACCTTCAGATGCACCGCGGCCGCGCGACCCGCGTCGCGCGCCGCCGCCGCGAGAGCGCGCGCGCCGTCGAGGGTCCACACGGCGACGGCCAGGTCCTGCTCCACCGCCTGCGCCTGCTCGCCGGGGAACGCCCCTCCGAGGACGACGACCGGCGCGCGGATGCCCGCGCGTCGGAGCGCCAGGCCCTCGGACACCATCGAGACGCCGAGCCCGGTGGCGCCGCCTTCGAGGAAGGCGCGCGCGGCAGGCACCGCGCCATGCCCGTAGCCGTCGGCCTTCACGACCGCCAGCACCGCGACCCGCGTTCCGACCAGCGCCACGGCCTGGCGACAGTTCTCCCGCAGCGCCCCGAGGCTGACCTCGGCGACCGTGGGTCTCCCTTCGACGTGCTGCATCCGGCTCCGACGACGACGGCGGACCAATACCAAGCGGTCTCCGCATTGTCACCTTCGGCCGCTTGCGCGCGCGTGAAACGACACGCCCGCCGGGTCACGCGGTCTCAGGCGTGCGGCGGTCCGAGTCCGGCGAGCAGAACGTCGGTGGCGTGGCTGGCGAGATGCTCGACGGGGTATGCGCGCACGACCGCCGGCGGCAGCTGCTCGTCGACCACGAGCACGGCGAGACCGTGGATCAGCGCCCAGAGCACGAAGCCCAGCTGCTCGGGATCACCGGCGCGGATCCGGCCCGCGCGCTGGCATTCGCGGATGGCCGTCGTGAGCAGACCCCACGCCACCGTCGCCGCCTCGTGCAGCGAGGGGTGATCGCGTCCGCGGACGGCGGGCCCACACATCAGCCGGTAACGCGACGGATGCCGCGCCGCGAACCCACCGGATCACGCGGCATCCGGTCATGATGGGGATCGCGCTCATCGGGCTGGCGCACCTGCTGCCGAACGGCAGCGCGGCCGACGTCGCGTTCTTCGCCGGCTTCGTGCTCTTTGCCCTGCTCGGGTCGGCGCACCAGGACCGTCGCAAGCTCGCCGACGGCGACGAGAAGTTCCGGCGGTTCTACGAGGCCACCCCGTTCCTTCCCTTCTCGGGCCCCGCACCTCTCCGCGGTGTGCGCGGGCTCTTCCCCGCGATGGCCGCGGCGGGCGTCGCCGTCGCCTGCGTCGTCCGCTATTTTCACTCGTCCTGGTTCGGCGGCTGATCGGCGAGCTTGTCACCCGGGATGCGGGGCGATATCGTCGCGTCGCGGTGCAGGTGACGGTGAACGACGAGCCGCGCGCGCTGCCGGACGGTGCGACGGTGGCCGACCTGGTGACGGCGCTCGCGCTCGGTGCGCGTCGCATCGCCGTCGAGGTGAACCGCGCCGTCGTACCGCGCGCGGCGTATCCGTCCACCACGTTGCGCGACGGCGACGCGGTCGAGGTGATCCATTTCGTCGGAGGCGGCTGACCCATCCATGACCAGCGTCGATCCCTTCACGCTCGCCGGCCGCGAGTATCGCTCGCGGCTGATCGTCGGCACCGGCAAGTACCGCTCGTTCGAGGAGACGCGGCGCGCGGTGGACGCGGCCGGCGCGGAGATCGTGACGGTCGCGGTGCGGCGCGTGAACATCACCGATCCGGGCAAGGAGAACCTGCTCGACCACCTCCCGCTCGACCGCTTCACCATCCTGCCGAACACGGCCGGATGCTACACCGCGGACGATGCGGTGCGGACCCTGCGGCTGGCGCGCGAGGCGGGCGTCGGCACGCTCGTGAAGCTCGAGGTGCTGGGCGACGAGAAGACGCTCTTCCCCGACGTGTCCGCCACGATCGAGGCCGCGCGGCAGCTGGTCGCGGACGGCTTCCAGGTGATGCCTTACGTCACCGACGACCCCGTCGCCTGCAAGCGACTGGAAGAGCTCGGCTGCGTCGCGGTCATGCCGCTGGCGGCACCCATCGGCTCGGGTCTCGGCATCCGCAACCCGTTCAACCTCCGGATCATCATCGAGCAGAGCCGCGTCCCGGTGATCGTCGACGCCGGCGTCGGCACCGCGTCGCACGCCGGCGAGGCCCTCGAGCTCGGCTGCGACGCCGTCCTCATGAACACGGCCATCGCCGGCGCCCGCGATCCGATCCTCATGGCCGAGGCGATGCGTCTCGCCGTCGAGTCGGGCCGCAAGGCGTTCCTCGCCGGTCGCATCCCGGCGAAGCTGCACGCGTCGGCCTCGAGCCCCATCGATGGGCTCATCCGCTGACGCGCCGGCGCTCGTCCTCGTCACCGATCGCCACGCCACCGGAGGGCGCGACCTCGTCGACGTCGTCGCGCGCGCGCTCGACGCCGGTCTGCCCGCGGTGCAACTGCGCGACAAGGACCTCTCCGGCCGCGCGCTGCTCGTCCTGGCCGAGCGCCTGCGTGCGCTCACGGCGCGGACGGGCGCCCTCCTCCTGGTGAACGATCGGGTCGACGTCGCGGTCGCGGTCGGCGCAGACGGCGTCCACCTGGGCGGAGGCTCGATGCCGGTCGAGGTCGTGCGCCGCATGCTGCCGCCGCACGCGCTGATCGGCGTCTCCACGCATGCGCCGGCCGAGGTCGCGGCGACGGCCGCCGACTTCGCCGTCTTCGGTCCCGTGTATGCCACGCCGTCGAAGGCGGCGTTCGGGGCGCCGCAGGGCGTGGCGGCGCTGCGGGAGGCGACCGCCGCCGCGCGCGTGCCGGTGCTCGCGATCGGCGGCGTCACCGCCGATCGCGTGACGGAGATCCGCGGCGCCGGGGCGGCCGGCGCGGCGGTGATCCGGGCCATCCTGGGGGCCGACGATGCGGCGCTGGCGACGCGCGGCCTGCTCCGGATGCTCGCCTGACGCCCCGCAGCAGGGGGCTTCCCTTGCTTGCCATTCCTGGCAGGATGCGGCGCGGTGAAGGCGGGTACGAGCTGCATCTTCTGCCGCATCGTGGCCGGCGAGATTCCCGCCGAGGTGGTCGCGCGCGACGACGATGGGGTCGCGTTCCTCGACCTCGAGCCGCTGGCCGACGGTCACGTCCTGGTGGTGCCGCGGGCGCATGCCGCCTCCATCGAGCAGCTCGATGGCGACGCCGCCGACCATCTCTTCCGGCTCGTGCGCCGCCTCGCCGATCCGGTGCGCCGCGCGGTCGGCGCGTCCGGCAGCACCATCGGCATCAACAACGGTGAAGCCAGCGGCCAGACGGTGCCGCACGTTCACGTGCACATCGTCCCGCGCTGGCCGAACGACGGCGCCGGGTCGGTGCACACGATCTTCCCGCGCCGCACGTCGCGCACCCTCGCCGACGTCGGCGCGGCCATCCGCGAGGCGGTGCGCGCGTGACGCGCGACGAGCTGGGTGACCGCGAGCTGGCGCGCGCGGCGTTCGCGCAGTCGATCGTCCGCGGCCTGAGCGACACGCCGCGCTGGCTCTCGTGCCGCTACCTCTACGACGCCGAGGGCAGCGCGCTGTTCGAGGCCATCACGCGCCAGCCGGAGTACTATCTCACGCGCACCGAGGACGCGCTGCTCGCGGCGCACGCGGTCGCGCTGCGCGCGTATGTCGGGCCGAGCACGCTCGTCGAGCTGGGGTCGGGCAACTCGAGCAAGACGCGCCACCTGCTGCGCGCCTGGACCGCCGGCGGCCAGCAGGCGCGCTACGTGCCGATCGACATCAGCCGCGAGATCCTGGAAGCGTCGGCGGCGGCGCTCGACGCGGACTTTCCGGCGCTCACCGTGAGCGCGCTGGCGGGAACGTACGAGCAGGCGTTCACGCGCTTGCAGGAGTTCTCGCCCCTGGTGCTCCTCTTCCTCGGCAGCAGCCTCGGCAACTTCAACCGCAGCGAGACGGCGGCGTTTCTCGCGCAGGTGGCCGATGCGCTGTCGCCGGGCGACCATCTCCTCCTCGGCCTCGACCTGGTGAAGGAGCCGCGCACGCTCGAGGCCGCCTACGACGACGCCGCCGGGGTGAGCGCCGCGTTCACGCGCAACCTCTTCGCGCGCATGAACAGCGAGCTCGGCACACGCCTCGACCTCGACGCGATCCAGCACGTCGCCTACTGGAACGAGACCAGCGAGCGCATCGACATCTTCGCGCGCTTCACGAAGCCCGCGATCATCGAGCTCCCGGAGCTGGGCCGCCGCTTCCGGCTCGCAGCCGGCGAGATGGTCCTGACCGAGGTGAGCCGCAAGTTCCGGCTGCCCGAGATGTCGGCCATCGCGGCGCGCCACGGGTTCGACACGGTGGCGACGCGCACCGATCCGCAGTTCGCCTTCGCGCTCCAGCTCCTGCGGCGCCGCAAGCCGCCGGCGCGCCCGGCGGTGCGCCTGGTCGCCGAGAACCTGCTCGAGTCCGCGCGCAGCCGCACGCTCGAGCTGGTGGCGCCGCTCAGCGAAGCGCAGCTGACCCATCAGCACAGCCCGCTGATGAGCCCCATCGTCTGGGACCTGGGACACATCGCCAACTTCGAGGAGCAGTGGGTGCGTCGCGCCCACGACCCGCGCAGCCGCCGCGACGACGAGGCGCGCAGCCGCGACCACCTGTACGACGCCGTCGCGCACCCGCGCGCCACGCGCCGGCGCCTGCCGCTGCTCGAGCGCGCGTCGTGCCTGCGCTATCTCGAGCAGACCCGGCAGCAGACGTTCGACGTCCTCGCGGGCGCTTCGTTTCCCGCGCACGAGCCGCTCCTCGCCGGCGGCTTCATTCACGCCATGCTGGCGCAGCACGAAGCGCAGCACAGCGAGACCATCCTCCAGACGATCCAGCTGATCGACGACCTCGTCTACGAGCCGCCGCGCCGGCGGGAGCCGCCGGGCGCCGTGGCGCCGGTCGACGAGGCCGCGGAGGCCGTGATCCCGGCCGGCCCGTTCCTGATGGGCACGGACGACCGCCGCTTCGCCTACGACAACGAGCGGCCCGCCCACGAGGTCTTCGTGCCGCGCTATCGCGTCGATCTCTGTCCCATCAGCAACGGGCAGTTCCTCCGCTTCCTCGAGGACGGCGGCTATCGCCGTCGCGACCTGTGGACCGCCGAGGGCTGGCGCTGGCGCATCGAGAGCGGCGTCACGCATCCGGCACAGTGGCGGCGGGCGAGCGACGACGGGTGGAGCGAGCGCGCCTTCGGCCGCCTGATCCCGCTCGCGCTCGATCAGCCGGTGATCCACGTCTCCTGGTACGAGGCCGACGCGTACGCGCGCTGGGCCGGCCGGCGGCTGCCCACCGAGGCGGAATGGGAGAAAGCCGCCGCCTGGGACCTCGAGCGCGGCACCGCCCGGCGTCATCCGTGGGGCGACGCGCTGCCCGCGCCCGAGCTGGCGAACCTCGATCAGCACGCGTTCTCGCCAGCCGCGCTCGGCGCCTATCCGCGCGGCGTCAGCTACTTCGGCTGCCACCAGATGCTGGGCGACGTGTGGGAGTGGACGGCCAGCGACTTCGCGCCCTACCCCGGCTTCGTCGCCTTCCCGTACCCCGAGTACTCCGAGGTCCACTTCGCAAAGGGGTACAAGGTGCTGCGCGGCGGCGTCGTGGGCCACGCACCCGCTGGTCGCCCGCAACACGTTCCGCAACTGGGACCTGCCACAGCGCCGCCAGATCTTCGCCGGCTTCCGCTGTGCCCGCGACGCCTGAGGCGTTGCGCGCGGCGCTCGGCGCCCTGGTCTTCACGCTCGAGGAGGCCGGGGCCGACGTCGCGGCGGTCGACGTCCCCTCCTACCCCGACGGCCCGCGACCGAGCTCGGTGATCGCCTTGCGTGGCGCCGGCGCCACGGGGCGCGGCGAGCACGTCGCCTGGACCGAGACGGCGCACGTCGCCTGCCGCGATCGCACGCTGCCGCGCGTCCCCCTCGGCCGCTGGGAGCTGGCGGCATGGAGCGAGGCGATGGCGAGCGTGGTGGTCGAGCCGTACGAGCGCGCGGCGCTCGAGGCGGCGGCCATCGACCTGGCGCTGCGCCAGCGGCAGCTCACGCTCTTCCAGCTTGCGGGTCGGGAGCCGCGTCCCGTGCGCTACGTCGTGTCCTTCGGACGGGCGGACGATCCCGCGGCGGAGGCCGCGCGGCAGGGTGACGTCGAGCTCAAGGTCGACGCCGATCCCGCGTGGCCCGACGCCACCTTCGCCGCCCTCGCCCGCGCGGGGCGCGTCGCGATCCTCGACTGGAAGAACGGCGGCGCGCGCGCGGACCACGAGCGCGCGCATCGCGTCCTGCCCGACACCCTGATCGAGGACCCGCGCTGGGAGCTGGCTCCGTGGTCCGCGGGGGTGACCCGGCGACTCGCGGCCGACGCGCCGCTCACCGGCGCGACCGCGGTGCACCGCCTTCCGGTCCGGCCCGCGGCGGCGAACCTGAAGCCCGCGCGCATGGGCGGCATCCTGGAAGCGCTCGACGGCGCGGCGGCTTGCCAGAAGCTGGGGATCGCTGTCTACCTGGGCGGCATGTTCGAGGTCGACGTCGGTCGCCGCCAGCTCCAGGCCCTGGCCGCACTCATCTGCCCGGACGGCCCCAACGACGTGGCGCCGATCGGTCGCGCCGCCGAGACGCCGGCCCGGCCGGCGCGCATCGACGTCGACGCCCTCGCCGTTGGCTTCGGGGCATGAGCGGCTCGGCCTTCGTCGAGTACGACGGCGCCTCGGTCCACGCGTCGGCCATCCGCCCGATCCTGGACCGCCTCACGCTGCGCGTCGCGGAGGGCGAGGCGCTCGCCCTGATCGGCCGGAGCGGCTCCGGCAAGACGACCGCGCTGCGTCTGGTGAACGCGCTGATCCGCCCCACCGGCGGCGCCGTCCGCGTCGCGGGCCGCCCCACCACGGAGTGGGACCCGATCCGGCTGCGCCGCCGCACCGGCTACGTCATCCAGGAGATCGGTCTGCTCCCCCACCTCACCATCGCGGCGAACGCGGGCATCGTCCCGGAGCTCGAGGGATGGGACGCGGCACGGCGCGACGCGCGCGTCGTCGAGCTGCTCGATCTGGTCGGCCTGCCGGCCGCGCAGTTCGGCCAGCGCTATCCGCACCAGCTCTCCGGCGGCCAGCGCCAGCGCGTCGGGGTGGCTCGCGCGCTCGCCGTCGACCCGCCGCTCCTGCTCCTCGACGAGCCGTTCGGCGCCCTCGACCCGATCACGCGGCGCGAGCTGCAGGACGCGTTTCGCTCGCTGCAGCGCCAGCTCGGCAAGACCGCGATCTTCGTCACGCACGACCTCCGCGAGGCGGCGCGCGTCGCGGATCGCTGGGCGCTCCTCGCCGACGGACGCCTGCTCGCCGCCGGCACGCGCGAGGAGCTGGAGTCGTCTCCCGACGCCGGCGGTGCGGGCGTTCCTCGCCGCGGGGCGGCGACGAATGACGTCGGAGATCCTCTCCGAGACGGCGCGCCACCTGCTGCTGGTCTCGGTGTCGGTGGGGCTGGCGACGCTGGTCGGCGTCCCGCTCGGCATCCTGCTGACGCGACGCCCGTCATGGCAACGCTGGGTGCTCGGCGCCGCGAACGTCGTGCAGACGGTTCCCAGCCTCGCCCTCTTCGGCCTCCTGATCCCGGTGCCGCTGATCGGCGGCATCGGCTCGCGCACCGCGCTGGTCGCGCTGACGCTCTACGCGATCCTGCCGGTGCTGCGGAACACCGTCGTCGGCATCAGCGGCGTCGACCCCGCGGTCCGCGAGGCCGGCCGCGGTCTCGGCATGACCGACGGGCAGCTGCTTCGTCGCGTCGAGCTGCCGCTGGCGGCCAGCGTGATCCTCGCCGGCGTGCGCCTGGCGACGGTCATCGGCATCGGGCTCGCCACCATCGCCGCCGCGATCGGCGCGGGCGGCCTCGGCGTGTTCATCTTCCGCGGCGTCGCGATGGTCGACAACCGCACCATCCTGGCCGGCGCGCTCCCCGCCGCCGCGCTGGCGCTCGCGGCCGACGGCATCCTCGGCGCGATCGAGCACCGCCTGCGGCCGCCGCGATGAGTCGGCTCGTCGCGGCGCTCTGCGCCGCCGCCCTGCTCGCCGGCTGCGGCGGCGGTGATCGGGTGGTGGTCGGGTCGAAGAACTTCACCGAGCAGCGCGTGCTGGGCGAGCTCCTGGCGCAGACCATCGAGGCGGCCGGGATGCCGGTCCAGCGACGCTTCGACCTCGGCGGCACCTTCGTCTGCGACGCGGCGCTGCGCGGCGGGCAGATCGACGTCTACGTCGAGTACACCGGCACCGCGCTCACCGCGGTCCTGAAGCAGCCGCCGCTCACCGACCCGGCGGAGGTCCTGGCGCGCGTGCGCGCGGCGTACGCGCCGGCGGGTCTCGTGTGGACGACGCCCCTCGGCTTCGACAACACCTTCGCGCTGGTCGTGCGTCCCGACGCAGGCGTGCAGACGATCTCCGCCGCCGTCGCACCGGCCCGCGGCTGGACCGCGGCCTTCGGCTACGAGTTCCAGCAACGGCCCGACGGCTTCCCCGCGCTCCAGCGCGTCTACGGCCTCGAGTTTCGCGACGTCCGCACGATGGACCTCGGCCTGCTGTATCGCGCCCTCGCCGACCGCCAGGTCGATCTCGGCGTGGGGAGCGCCACCGACGGGCTCATCGACGCGCTCGGCTTCGTCGTCCTGGCCGACGATCGCCATGCGTTTCCGCCCTACGAGGCGGTGCCGGTCGTCCGTCAGGCCGCGCTCGATCACTTCCCCGCGCTGCGCGGCACGCTCGACGGGCTTGGCGGGACGCTCACCGCCGCCACGATGCGGCGTCTGAACCAGGCGGTCGACGGCGGCCATCGCGCACCGGCGGACGTGGTGCGCGACCTGCGAGCGGGGAAGTTCTGAATACGGGCGACGCCCGGACGAGCGTCCGGGCACCGACGGCGTGGCGAAGCGCCCGCAAACCGGATTGAATGCGGTCGCATGCAGCGACTGTGCGTCTTCTGCGGATCCGCGCGCGGCACGCGCTCCTCCTACGCCGCCGTCGCCGGCGATCTCGGCGCCGCGCTCGCGCGCCGCGGGATCGGCCTGGTCTACGGCGGCGGGTCGATCGGGTTGATGGGCGTGGTGGCCGACGCCGTGCTCGCCGCCGGCGGATCGGCGATCGGCGTCATCCCGCGCGGGCTCCACTCCGCGGAGATCGCGCACGCCGGGCTCACCGAGCTGCGCGTCGTCTCCGGGATGCACGAGCGCAAGGCCGTCATGGCGTCGCTCGCCGACGGCTTCGTCGCGCTGCCCGGCGGCCTCGGCACCTTCGAGGAGCTGCTCGAGATGCTCACCTGGCTGCAGCTCGGCATCCACCGCAAGCCCGTCGCGCTGCTCGACGTCGACGGCTACTGGCGCGGGCTCCGCACGCTGCTCGACGACGCCGTCGCGGCGGGCTTCGTCGACGCCGCGCGCGCGCAGCTCCTGCTGGTCGAGACGGAGGTCGAGGCGCTGCTCGATCGCCTGCGGGCGTGGGCGCCGCCCGCGCTGCCGCGCATCTGGCTGACGCCCGCCGAGGCGTGACGGACGAGATCGGCGCACGACGGGCGGTGCCGGTCCGGCGGCGATCCACCGGACCGGCAGACGCGCGGCGCTACGCGTGGACGGGACGAGCGAAGGTCGGCGCAGGCTCGCGGGCCGGCAGCCCGGCGCGTCGGACGGCGTACGCGAGGAGGCCGATCGAGCCGAGGAACGTCGTGGCGACGAGGTACGGCCAGGGGTTCACGTTCCTCGCCCGGGCGTCGCGGTAGATGAAGAACATCGCCACGCTGCACGCGATCACGAGGTCGATCGTCACCTGGATCGTGGCGCCGTTGGCGAGCGCCAGGGCGAATATGCCGACATAGCCGTAGTGCCAGACGACCCATCCGGTGAACGCCGCGAAGTCCGCGAGCAGGACACCCAATCCGATCTGCTTCCAGTTCATCGGCTCCTCCTTTTTTCAGGCGCGTGTGCGCCGCGCTGGCCCACCGGTCCAAGTGGCGTGCCAGGCGAAAAACCCGGCTGCGTTCGTGGCGTCCGAGCGCGTCGCGTGGCGGCGCGGCCACGAGCGTGGCGCCGGCGCCACAGCCGCGTTGCGTGGCGGGCGGGGGCTGCGCGACAATCGCCGGGAGCGACCCTTGCATGGACACGCCGACCCGATCGTTCCGGTTCGACCGCTGGTGGGGCCTCGCGGCCGGCATCGCGCTCGCCGCCGGGGACACGCTCCTCGCGCACTGGACGGGATTCCGCTTCCAGATCAACGGCCGCGACGCGACCTTCCTCACCGGCTGCTACTTCGGCTCGTCGTTCGCGATGCTCGGCTTCGGTCTCGGATGGCTCGTCGAGGCGCGCCGCCACGAGCGCGCGCAGGCGGCGACCATCCGTGCGCAGGTGGGAGAGATCACCGCCTCGCGCCAGCGGCTCGCGCAGCAGGAGAAGCTCGCCGCCCTCGGCGAGCTCGCCACCGCGATCGCGCACGAGGTCCGGAATCCGCTGGCGGTCATCCGCTCCGCGGCGCAGGGCCTCGCCGAGACCGAGCGGCCCGACGGCGCGGCCATCCATCACGCGACGGGCTTCGTGATCGCCGAGATCGACCGGCTGACCAGCGTCGTCAACGCGCTCCTCGCGTTCGCCCGCCCGCCGAAGGTCGCCGCCGGCATCGTCGCCGTCGACGACCTGTTCGACCGCGCGCTCCTCCTCGCACGCGACGACCTCGACGCCAAGGGGATCCGCGTCGCGCGCGGCGAGACCGGGCGCGTGCCGGCTCTCGCCGTCGACGCGGACCTCCTCTGCCAGGTGCTCCTCGGGCTCCTCGCGAACGCCGTCGAGGCGGTGCCAGCCGGCGGCGAAGTCGGACTCGCCGCGCGCGCCGCCGACGCCCGCACGGTCGAGATCGACGTCACCGACAGCGGACCCGGCATCCGGCCCGACGTGCGCGAGCGCGTCTTCGAGCCCTTCTTCACCACGCGGCCGCGCGGCACCGGCCTCGGGCTCGCCGTCGCGCGTCAGATCATCGAGGCGCACGGCGGGACGATCGCCGCGGGCGACCGCGCCGGCGGCGGCGCGCGCTTCACGCTCCGGCTCCCGACCGGGCGGGGCGCGACGAAGGCGGCGTGAAGCCGCGCGTGCTGGTCGTCGACGACGAGGCGCGGATGGCGTCCGTCGTCTCCGCGGCGCTCGAGCGCGGCGGCTGGGAGTGCGAAGCGTGCGCCGACGGCGAGGCCGCGCTCGCGGCACTGGACGCGCGCGGCGCCGACGCGATCGTCACCGACTGGAAGATGCCGGGCATGGATGGCCTCGAGCTGCTCCGCCGCCTCCACGCGCTTCGCCCCGCGCTGCCCGTGATCCTCCTCACCGCGCACGGCGACGTGCGGACGGCGGTCGCCGCGATGCGCGAGGGCGCCTTCGACTTCGTCACCAAGCCCTTCGACAACGACGAGCTCCGCGCCTGCGTCGGCCGCGCGCTCGAGCTCGACCGCCTCCAGCGCGAGAACCGCTGGCTCCGCGCCGAGGTCGCGAGCCGCTACGCACCGGAGTCGGTGGTCGCCGCGAGCGCGCGGAGCCAGGAGCTGCTCGCGCTCGTCCGCCGTGTTGCACCCGCGAAGGCGACGGTGCTGGTGCAGGGCGAGAGCGGCACGGGGAAGGAGCTGGTGGCGCGCCTCCTCCACTACTGGTCGGACCGCGTGGGCAAGCCGTACGTCGCCGTCAACTGCAAGGCGTTCGCCGAGGGCGTCCTCGAGAGCGAGCTCTTCGGCCACGAGAAGGGCGCGTTCACCGGCGCCGGCACGGCGCGCGCCGGCTGCTTCGAGCGCGCGCAAGGGGGGACGCTCTTCCTCGACGAGATCGGCGAGGTGAGCCTGGATTTTCAGGCGAAGCTCCTCCGCGTGCTCCAGGAGAGCGAGGTGCTCCGCGTCGGCGGCACCGAGCCGCGGCCGGTCGACGTGCGGATCGTCGCCGCGACGAATCGCGTGCTGCGCGACGAGATGGCCGCCGGCCGCTTCCGTGAGGACCTCTTCTTCCGGCTGAACGTCATCCCGATGCAGCTGGCGCCGCTGCGCGAGCGCCGCGAGGACGTGCTACCGATCGCGCACCACTTCCTCGCCCGCCACGCCGCCGGAGCCGGGCGGCAGCTCGCGTTCTCGCCCGAGGCCGAGGCGGAGCTGATCGGGCATCCCTGGCCGGGAAACGTGCGCGAGCTGGAGAACGCCGTCGAGCGCGCGGTCGTGCTGGCCCGCGGTTCCCTGATCACGCCGGAGGATCTCCTGCTCGAGCATCCGCCCGGCGCGCCGGCCGCGGCCGGCGGCGGCACGCTGCAGGACGCGGTCGACCGCGCCACGGCGGCGCGCATCCGTGGCGCGCTCGACGACGCGCACGGCAACCGCGCCGAGGCGGCCCGCGTGCTCGGGGTCGACCGGACGACCCTCTACCGCTTGATGAAGCGACTCGGCATGGAAGACCGCTGACGGGTCAGCGAAACGCGACGGGGTTCGCCTCGATCCCCGCCGGCGTCCGCCCGGCGCGCGGCTCGCAGGTGGTGAGCACCAGATGGCCGCGTGGCATGGCAGGCGCTCCCTTGACGAGGAGCCGCGTCGAGTGGTCCGCGACGATGCACCCGCTCCCCGCCTGGCCCGACGTCGCGCCCACCTCGTCGACCGTGACCGGCGCCCCGGCGCCGCCACCGTCGGGCACCAGCCGCGCGGTGCGCTCGATCCGCACCGGAGGGGACGTGATGCCGTACAGCCGCACCAGCATCATCTCACCGGCCGTGTAGCGGTCGAAGTCGGTGCGCGCGAAGGCGCGTGCGTTGCCGGCGGAGAGATTCTCGTCGACGCGCGACGTCGACGAGTCCCAGTAGCGCGGCGTGCCGACGTCGACGTGGATGAAGCCCTGGGCGGGGTAGTAGCCGGTGCCGCAGCAGTCGAGCTCGCGCACGTGGAGCCAGAGCGGCAGGAGGTCGTCGCGGGGAAACGCCAGGTCGGCGGCCAGCCCTTCCGTGTGCATCGAGCCGAACGCGGCCCGCGTGCCGCGCCGCCGGATGCCCTCGTTGTAGGACGGGCTGCGGTAGCCCGAGAGGAGCGTCAGCGGGCGCCCCGTCCGCGCGTAGAGGTGGCCGAGCAGCTCGACGAAGCGCGGCGTGATCTCGCCCTCTCCCATGTCGCCCTTGCACCGCAGGATGTGGCGCAGATCGTCGATCGCCGCGTAGTCGTAGCGCCCGTCGGGACCGAGGTACTTGATCTGCACGCGCTCGTTCAGCGCGGGATTGACGATCTCCAGCGTGCCGTTCCCGATGACGAAGAAGCGCGGCTCGACGGCGACCGCCGCCGTGGCGAGGCCGAGCACGAGCGCGACGACGGCCCTCATCGCACGAAGGCGCCGACCTGACCGGCGAGGGCGTCGCGGATGCGGATGGTCGAGATGAGCATCAGGTCCTCGGGGAGCCGCTCGGGATCGAACCAGTCGAGCTCCAGCGACTCCTCCCCGCACTCCAGCGCGCCGGCGCGGACCACGCACTCGAAGACGCTGCTCACGTAGTGGACGACGTTGCCGTCGGGATACGTGACGATCTGGTGGTGGAGCGGATCGGAGTACACGCCGATCAGGCGCAGCAGCTCGACCTCGAGGCCCGTCTCCTCGCGCACCTCGCGGATCAGGGCCTGCCGCACCGACTCGCCCGGCTCGACGCCGCCGCCGGGGAGTCCCCAGCGCCCGGTGTCGTCGCGACGCTGCAGCAGCACGCGGCCCTCGTCGAAGATCACCGCCGCCACGCCGGGCCGGATCACCATGCCGCACTGTACGGAGGCGCGCGGGGGCTGGCAACGGGATCGGCAGCGTGTATCTCCTCTCGCTCATGATCCCGGCTGACGAGACCTTCGACGGCACGTGGCCCTTCGCCGCCCGATTCCACGCGGTGCCGGGGACGGGGAGTGCGGCACCGTTCCGCATGCACTACGTCGACGAGGGACCGCCGCACGGCGAGCCAGTCGTTTGCCTGCACGGCGAGCCGACGTGGGGCTACCTCTACCGCAGGATGATCCCGCCGCTCGCGGAGCGGTGGCGGGTCGTCGTCCCCGATCACATGGGCTTCGGCAAGAGCGAGACGCCGCAGGATCGCGAGTACTCGCTGCGCGCCCACGTCGAGAACCTGGCCGGCTGGATCGACGCGCTCGATCTTCGCGGCATCACCTTCGTCGCGCAGGACTGGGGCGGCCCGATCGCCACGCAGTACACCGTGCGCCACCCCGAACGCGTGCGGCGGCTGTTCTACGCCAACTCGCTGGCGGGATACGGATCGGCGGGACGGAAGGAGCTGCCGCGCCTGCAGGACAGCCGGTGGTTTCGCTGGATCGGCGCGGGCCTCGAGAGCGGCCGCACCGATGCGGTGCTGCGGCATCTCGGCAGCACGGTGCTGTCGGTGATGCAGCTCCTCGGCTTCGAGAACACCGCCGCGGTGGACGACACGTGGGTGCGCGCCTACTCGACGCCGTTCGAGACGCCCGAGGAGTGCATCGGCGCGCTCGAGTTCCCGAAGGACGCGTATCTCGGCCGCATCAGGGACTACGTGGTCGAGGGCGCGCGCGGCGTCGAGGCGCTCACCGCGAAGCCCGCGATGCTCGCCGAGGGTCTCCGCGACCACGCCATCCCGCCCGCGCTCGCCATCGCCGACTTCGAGGCCCTGTGGCCGGGGCGCCCCGTCGTGCGGCTGCCCGGCGCGGGACACTTCTGCCAGGAGGACGTCCCGCAGACGCTGGTCGCGCTGATCGCGCAGTTCCTCCAGTCGACCTAGCCACGTTGGGCGTGCTCGATCCGAAGGCGCTGCTGCTCGGGCTGCTCGCAGTCGTCGCCGGCGCGTTCGCGATCGTCTGGGCGCGGCTGCTCGCGACCGCGGATTCCCGCGATCGCGTCACCGAGCCGGGCACCGAGACCGGAGCGCCGCCGGTCTCCGCGGTCGGCATCGGCGTGCTCACCGACTTCTTCGACACGCTCGGTGTCGGCTCGTTCGCGCCCACCACGTCGCTCTTCCGGTTTCTCGGGCTCGTGCCCGACCGGCTCATCCCCGGCACGCTGAACGTCGGCCACGCGCTGCCGTCGGTGGCGCAGGCGCTCGTTTTCATCGCCATCGTCGAGGTCGAGACGCGCACGCTGGCGCTCATGATCGGCGCCGCCGTCGTCGGGGCGTGGCTGGGTGCGGGCCGGGTGGCGACGTGGTCGCGACGCCGCGTGCAGCTCGGCATGGGAATCGCGCTGCTCGTCGCGGCGGCGCTCATGCTGCGACAGCTCGTGGAGGGCGCCCCCGCGGGCGCCGATGCCCTGGCGCTGAGGGGCACGCGCCTCGTCCTGGGCGTCGCCGGCAACCTGCTGCTCGGCGCGCTGATGACGATCGGCATCGGGCTCTACGCGCCGTGCATGATCCTCGTCACCCTCCTCGGCATGAACGCGACGGCGGCGTTTCCGATCATGATGGGGTCGTGCGCCTTCCTCATGCCGATCGCCGGCGTGCGGTTCATGCGCGAGCGGGCGTACGCGCCGCGCGTCGCGCTCGGCCTCACCCTGGGCGGGATTCCCGCCGTCCTGCTCGCCGCCTTCGTCGTGCGATCGCTGCCGCTCGGCGCCGTGCGGCTGCTGGTGATCGCGGTCGCGGTCTACACGGCGCTCGGGATGCTGCGTGCGTCGCGTCGCGACGCGCGCTGATCCTCACGCGACGCCCGAGTCGCGCAACCGCTCGGGCCCACCGGGGACCCAGATGAGGTCCTCCGCCAGCTCCTCCAGGAACTCGGCGCAGTGGGCGTCCTCGGGCGTACCGCGCAGCGTGCTCACCACCGTGCGGCGCAGGCCGTCGAGGCTCTTGCCCTCGAACAGCGCCAGGTCCCCCAGGCTGTCGCCGTCGCCCAGGCGCCGGCGCAGGTCGCCGGCGCTCACACCGAGGAACGTCGCGGCCGCCGCGTGCACTTCGAGGAACCGCGTTCGCACGTCCTCGAGATAGGCTTGCAGGCTGCTCGCGCCTCCAGGCATCCGGATGCTCACTTCCATCTCTGTCACCCTCCGTGTCGGCCCGCCGTCCCGCACGGACCGTGGGCCGTCGACAGATGAAGGGCCGCGACGGACGGTTCGGTTGACCCCGGAGTCGGCAGCCCGTGCGACCGGCGCCTCGTTGAGATACATGACGTCCGTGCGACCGGTCCGCTCGCTTGCTGCAGCCCTCCTGCTCTGGACCACAGCCTCCGCCGCGGCGGCGACCAACCAGGTCCTGCTCTCCGAGATCCTCGGGAGCTGGCAGGGGGACGACGACGTGCAGTTCGTCGAGCTGGTCGTGGCGGTCGACGGCGCGACCGACGTGACCGGCGGCGCGCTGACCTTCGCCACCGACACGGGCATCCGGCGCAGCTTCCTGATCCCGGCGGACGTGACGAACGGCGACGCCGGACGGCGCATCCTCTTCGCCACCACGCACGGCGCGGAGGTGATGGGCATCCTGCCCGACTTCATCCTGCCGTCCGGCCTCCTTCCGCCACGCACCGGCCGCGTCTGCTACCAGGTGCCCGACGACAGCGGCGGCACGGACGTCGTCGATTGTCTCGCCTACGGCGGGTTCACGGGGGGCAATGGAACCTTCGGCGTGCCGCTCGCCATCGGACCCGACGACCGCTCGCTCGAGCGCATCACCGGGTCGGGGACGAATCGCGTCGACTGGCGGGGACGGCTCCAGCCGACGCCCGCCAACAACGCCAACGACTCCATCACCCTCGCCACGCGCTGCGGTGACGGACAGGTCGACCTGGGCGAGGAGTGCGACGGCGTGGCGCCGGCCCACACGACGTGCGCGTCGCTCGGGTTCGCGCGCGGGAAGATCGCGTGCACGCAGTGCCACATCGACGCGAGTAGCTGCATCGCCTGCGGCAATGGCGCGATCAACGGCAAGGAGCAGTGCGACGGCGACGACCTGGGCGGCCGCGCCTGCACGTCGCTCGGCTTCACCGGCGGCACGCTCGCGTGCAGCCCGCGCTGCCGCCTCGACACGGCCGCCTGCGACCCCACGTTCTTCGTCCCCGGCGGCGGCCCGCCGCGACCCGAGTGCCTGGCGACGTGGCGGGTGACGAACGCCGGCCAGCGGCCCGGCGGTGACGGCAAGACCGCGGTACGCCAGCGCTGTCACGACGGCGACCCCGGGTGCGACGGCGACACGACGGCGGGGACGTGCACCTTCAGCGTCGCCGTCTGCTTCGATCACACCGACGCGCGGCTGAGCGCGTGTCAGCCGGCGGCGATCGAGCGCTGGGAGCTCCTGGGCAGCACGAACCCGGATGTGTCGAGCGCCGTCGCCGCGCTCGGGCCGTCCGCCGTCGGCCCGGGCTCCGTCACGTTCCAGCCGCCGCTCGACGCCAGCGAGCGCTGCACCGCGTCCGTCGCGGTGGTGGTGCCGGTGCGGAGCAAGCTCGCGCTCATGACCCGGACGACCGCCGCCGGCGGGACGCCGCGCGACACGGACACGCTGCGGCTGGTCTGCGCGCCGTAGGCGCCCGCTAGGGAAACGCGGCGAAGAGCGCCGGGACGTCGGGCGTTCCCCACCCGGTCGCCAGATCGTAGCCGGGCTTCGCGGGAAAGCCGCGCGTCAGCGTCGTGCCGTTCGATCCGATCACGATGTCGTGGAAGACCGCGGTCCCACCCCTCGCCTGCTCGCGGCCGAGCGCGTACAGCGCTGGATTCAGCAGCCCCACCGGTCCGCCGCGCTGCTGGTTCAGCATCGCGACGAGACCCGCCCATGCCGGCGCCGCCGCGCTGGTCCCGCCGATGCAGCACCCGACCTGCCCGTTCAGCGCGATGGGATAGATGTCGGCCGCCGGCAGCGACACGTCGGGCACGGTGCGGTGGGGACTCCTGCCGTGCTGCCAGGACGGCCGCGGCCCGCGCGCGCGCCCGCCCCCGCTGGCTGCCTGTCCGTCCTGCCAGACGACCTCGCTCCCGTATTCGATGACCTCGCTCGGATTGGGAACGACGGGCGTCGTACCCCCGACCGTCGTCACGAACGGCGACGCCGTCATCGGATCGACGCCGCGCTTCAGCTTCGGCGAGAGCTTGACCAGGGGACCGAAATCGCCCGACGCGATGAGCACCGTCTTTCCGCGCGCCGCCGCCTGGCGGAAGAGCCGGCGGGCGTGCCTGATGAACGGTGCGGACGCGGGCGACGGGATGAGCACCACCGAGAGGCTGATCACGCTGACGTCCGGCATGGCCACCAGGTCGCCGATGGCGTCGACCAGCGATCCGCGCGCTGACCGCGAGCACGATGCCCGCACCGGGTGCCACCGCTCCGGCCCAGCTCACGTCGAGGATGGCTTCGAGCTGCGCATCCGTACTCGAGGTCGCCGGCCCGGCGTCACCGACCTTCTCCAGGTCGAGCGGCGGCAGATCGAAACGATCACGGAACGCGGTGACATCGTCGTTGAGCACGCTGGCAGCGCCGACGATGCCGATGCGCTGCCCATGACCGTCGATGCCGGCGGCGCGGAGTGCGCCGTATCCGAAGAATGCCGCGTACTCGTCGGGCGACAGGAAGAAGCTGCCGCGCGAGGCGACGCTGCGCGGATCGAAGCGCGCGCGCGAGAGATTGAAGCGCAGCTCGAGCGGCGTGGCCGGATCGAGCACGTCCCCGACGAGCGGCCGGAGCGTCGCGGGAACGTCGCCGGGTGATCCTCCGACGCACGTGACCTGCTCGCGAGCGGCGGGACGCTTCACGCGGCACCCGCTGTCGCGCAGCCAGCGCTCGACGCGCTTCAGATCCCGTGGCGCCGCACCGAAGCGACGGCCGAACTCGCTGCCCGTCGTCCAGCGCCGGTACTCCGGACTCGCGGGGTCCTGCTGCGCGGCAACGAGCGCGTCGAGCCCGGCATCGTCACGCCCGCGGAGCGCAACGATCGTGCGAGGTTCGGATCGACCGGCGGCCGCCGCCGGCCACATCCCGGCGCCGATCACGAGGATGCCGAGCACTGCCGCGAGTGTCTTCGTCTTGGCCTTGCGTCCTGCAAAGCCGTCCGCATGTCGTTCCTTCACGGTGCGCTCTGCAGCTTCTACGCCTTCGCACACGCGGCGGATCGCGTCCAGCACGCCCGGTGTCGTTCGCGACGTTGCGTCCTCTTCGGCGCAAGCGAACCGAGAGCCGCGCGCCGTCCTCTCTAGCCCACGGAGCGTTCACCCTCGACGCCGAGCGCTTCGTCGAGCGGACCGATGACGAGCCGGAAGAGCAGGAAGTAGACCACGGGCAGGTACGCGGGCAGCAGGATCGCCGCGGGGAACCACGTGCCCTCGGCGACGAAGAGGAGGTTCACCGCAGCGCCGGCGACGACACCGAGGATGGCGCCCCAGGCGCCGATGCTCATCGAGGGCTGCCAGCGCGCCCACAGGAGATTCCACACGCCCCAGAGGATCGGCAGCAGGAAGAACGGCACGTTCCCGATGGTGGCGCCGGGAAGCATGCTGATGGCTGCCAGGCGGAGCGCGTAGGGTGCGGTCAGCAGCGTGCCCGCGACGCCCGCGCCGATCAGATACGCCAGCAGGTCGCGACGGCGCACCATCACAGCAGCCCGCACGCGGAGAGGAAGCGGACGGGATCCGGCACGAGCACGAGCGTGCCGACGGCGACCGCGAACGCCGTCGCCTCGAGCCAGCCGAGCGCCGGGAACCGCAGTGCGACGACGTCGTCGTCGGCCAGCCTGGCGCGCAGCCGCGGCCAGAGATCGTGCGGCGGTCCGCTCGAGGCGCGGCGGATCAGGCCCAGCGTGCGCATGCGCCCCTCACGCCTCCGGGTCGAGGTCGGCCAGCAGCGCGCGCAGCCGGCGCAGTCCGTGGAACAGACGCGACTTCACCGTCCCGACCGGCACCGACGTGACGCGCGCGATCTCCTCCATCGAGAGCTCGCCCAGCAGTCGGAGCGAGCACGCCTCGCGCTGCGCCGCCGGCAGCGCCGCGAACGCGGCCGCCACGCGCGCCCGCACCTGATCCGCCGGCGCGGGCGGCGGCATCGTCCGATCGCTCGCCGACGACAGCGGCAGCCAGCCCCACAGCCGTCGCGCCCGGAGGCGGTTGCGCGCCAGGTTGCGGGCGATGGTGAACAGCCACGGGCGCAGCGGCGTGCCCTCGCGCCAGCGCGCGCGATGGCGATGCAGGCGAAGGAACGTCTCCATCACCAGGTCGTCCGCCGCGGCCGGGTCGTCGAGCATGCGCGTCAGGTGCCGGCCGAGCGGCGCCTGCCAGCGGCGGAAGAGGGTCTCGAACGCCGTGGCGTTCCCCGCCCGGTATTCCGCGAAGAGCGCCTCGTCGCTCGGCTCGGGCGCGATCGGCATCCGTCACGCCCCCTGTACCCCGGAAGGCGCCCCGGGGTTCAATCGCGCCCGCCCGGGTTGAACCGGACGCTTGCCTGGCGGGTACCACGGGAGGAAGGAGGAAGCAGCGATGTTCCCCATCTTCGAACCCGTCATGGTGATGTTCCAGCCGATCGTCACGGGATTGGCGGCGCTCGCTGCCGCCACGCTCGGCGGCATGGTCGCCGTCGTGGGTCTCGTGGCCCTCGATCGGCGCGCACGCCGGCGGCGCCCGCGGGCAGCGGCCCGGACGCTGCGCCCGCGTCTGTCCGGGGCAGCCTGATCGTGCTCCAGCGCTTCGCCATCTACCGCGTGCTGCGCATCGCCGGCGTGGCGCTGCCCGCGATCGCCGCCTATCGCTGGCTCGAGCTGCGCGAGCGACACGGCCGGCCCGCGTCGCCGGCCGCCTGGGACCGCGTCCACGATCGCACCGCCCGCGGCCTGCACGACCTCGGCATCCACCTGGCGGGTCTCTTCGTGAAGCTCTGCCAGGTGGTGGGGGCGCGCGCCGACAACTTCCCCGAGCCGTACATCCGTCGTCTCGGTCGCTTCCACGACGCCGTCCCGCCCCGTCCGTTCCCGGAGATGCGAGCGCAGATCGAGCGCGAGCTCGGCCGCTCGCTGGAAGACGTGTTCTCCACGATGGACGAGCATGCGATCGCGGCCGCGTCGCTGGCGCAGGTGCACCGGGCCACGCTGCGTGACGGCGGGGCGGACGTGGCCGTCAAGGTGCAGTACCCGGAGATCGCCGGGCTCGCGCGGGTCGACCTCGCGTGCCTTCGCATGCTGGCGCGCGTCACCGGCAGCCTGTCGCGCACCTTCGACATGCGCAGCATCATCGACGAGGTCGCCGAGTTCGTCGGGCTCGAGCTGGACTTCGCCCGCGAGGCCGACGCGACGGTCCGCATCGCCGCCGCCATGGCCAGCGATCCGACGGTGCGCGTGCCTCGCGTCCACCGCGAGTACTCGACCACGAAGCTCCTCGTGCTCGAGTTCCTCGACGGCATCAAGGTGGTCGACCTCGACGCGCTCCGCGCCGCCGGCCACGATCCCGTCGAGGTGGCGCGCCGGATCGGCCGCCTCTACGCCCGCATGATCTTCGAGCAGGGATTCTTCCAGGGCGACCCGCATCCGGGGAACCTGCTCGTGATGCCGGGCACGGTGATCGGCCTCCTCGACTTCGGGCTCGCCAAGGAGCTGCCGCCCGGGTTCGGCCCCGCCGTGGCGGAGCTGGTGACGCGCGGGCTCGCCGGCGACGTGCCGGGCGCGGTGGCGGCCGCGCGCCGAGCGGGCTTCGAGGTGCGCGACGACCAGGCGACGGCGCTGCCCGCGCTGGTGCTGGTGATGCTCGGCGACCGAGACGAGCAGGCGAACACGATGCGCCTCATCCAGGAGACGCCGATCACACGCGTGCCGAGCCACTTCGGCTTGATCGCCCGCGTGCTGCTGCTGCTGAACGGCCTGTCGCACCGCCTGGCGCCGGGCCAGATGATCATCCAGCGCGCGCTGGTGGAGACGCTGGCGGCACAGTCGGCCGGCGCGGCCGACGGAGCGACGGCGGACGGGCTGCCGCCCGGGCCCACGGCGCCACCGCTGCTCCAGGTGTTGCGCTGGGTGCAGTGGCCGCTGCCCTTCCTGGACGAGTGCGCGCAGCGCTTCGGCGAGACCTTCACGCTGCGCTTCCCGTCGACGCCGCCCATCGTGATGTTCGCGCATCCCGACGCCATCAAGACGATCTTCACCGGCGACGAGGAGGACCTGCGCGCGGGCGAGGCCAACTACCGGCTCGAGCCGATCCTCGGAAAGCACTCGCTGCTGACCCTGGACGGCCACGAGCACCTGCGCGAGCGCCGGCTGCTCCAGCCGCCGTTTCACGGCGATCGCATGCTCGCCTACGGCGCCGTCATGCGCGACATCGCGGCCGCCGCGGTGGATCGCTGGCCCGCGGGACGGCCGTTCGCCGTCCATCCCGAGATGCAGGGCGTGACGCTCGACGTGATCCTGCGCACGGTCTTCGGCCTGGACGAGGGGCCGACGAAGCGCGACCTGCGCGCCGCGCTGCTCGATCTCCTGAACCTGGGCGCGAACCCGCAGCTCCTGCTGGCCGCGCAGCAGTCGAACGGCAACGGGGCGCGGCCCGCCGAGCGCTTCTTCTCCGCCCGCGAGCGCGTGGACCGCCTGCTCTTCGCCGAGATCGCCGCCCGCCGGCTGGCCGACGTCGCCGATCGCCCGGACATCCTCTCGCTCCTGGTGCAGGCGACGTACGAGGACGGCCGCCCGCTGGAAGACCAGGCGCTACGCGACGAGCTGATGACCATCCTGCTCGCCGGTCACGAGACCACGGCGACCTCGCTGGCCTGGGCCGTCAGCCACGTGCTGGCGCACCCCGAGGTGCGCGCGCGCATCGCCGACGAGCTACGCGAGCTCGGCCCGGCCCCGCTCGATCCGCAGCGCGTGACCCGGCTCGAGTACCTCGACGCCGTCTGCCGCGAGACGCTGCGCCTGACGCCGATCATCCCGCTGGTCGGCAGACGTCTCACGCGTCCCATGCGCATCGGCGGAGTCGACCTGCCCGCCGGCGTCGTCGCGGCGCCGTGCATCTACCTGGCGCATCGCCGACCGGAGCGCTGGCCGGAGCCGGAGCGCTTCCGGCCCGAGCGCTTCCTCGAGACGAAGCCGACGCCGTACGAGTTCCTGCCGTTCGGCGGCGGCGTGCGCCGCTGCCTCGGCATGGCGTTCGCGCTGGTCGAGATGAAGATCGTGCTGGCCGAGGTGCTGACGCGCGTCGAGCTGCGCGCGGCGCCGGGCTACCAGGTGCGGGTGGTGCGCCGCAGCGTGACGCTGGCGCCGTCGGAGGGGATGCCGGTGGTCGTGGAGGGACGCGCGGCCTGAGCTCGTCGCGGCGAGATAGGTAGGTCATTGCGCCTGATGAGAATATCCGCGTTGAGCATAGCCAAATGCGCGAAATCGGCGATTTTCCTTGACGATACACCCTCGCTGTGACAAGCGGGCCCTAACCCATCCCCCCAGCCACGACGAGGGTCAGAGATGCCTATGTACGCGCTCCAGTACGCCGTGCTCGGCCTCATCTCCGCACGCGAGGCAGGCGTTCACGGCTACAAGCTGAAGAACGAGTTCGAGGCGCTCTACGGCGATTTCTGGGTTCTCAACTACGGCCAGATGTACCGCACCCTCGATCGTCTCGAGCGGGCCGGACTCATCGAGGGGTTCGACGAGTTCCAGACCGGACGGCCGAACCGCAAGGTGTTCCGGATCACGCGGCAGGGCCGGAAGAAGCTGGAAGCGTGGCTGGTGAATCCGCCGAGCCAGGAGCCTCGACCCCTGCGCGACGAGCTATCGCTCAAGCTGCTGTTTCTGACCGACGGCCGCATCGACGAGATGCGCGCGATCATCAGCACGCAGCGCGCCGTCTACCTGCAGCACCTCGCGCGGCTCAACAAACGGCGCCACAAGGTCGCCGCCGACTCGCGAGACGGCTTCGTGATGAAGCTGCTGCTGAGTCAGGCCGACATGCGCGTGCGAACCGATTTGGCGTGGCTCGATCTCGTGGAATCCGAGGTCAGCAAGCGTTTCAGCGATCCGTCGAGTGGAGCACCGCCCGGCACCAAGGCGCGATGATCCATTTCGAGAACGTCTCGAAGACCTTCGGTCAGGGCGCGACGCAGGTGGAGGTCCTGCGCAACCTCACCTTCACCGTGCCCGAGGGCCAGTTCTGCGCGATCATGGGACCGAGCGGCTCCGGGAAGAGCACCGTCCTGCACGTCGCGGCCGGCCTGACGCCGCTCACGACCGGCGAGATCGCGATCGGCACTCACCGCCTGTCCGAGCTGAGCGACCACGAGGCGGCGCTCTTCAGGCGGCGGGAGATCGGCTTCATCTTCCAGTTCTTCCACCTGCTGCCGTATCTGACCGCGGAGGAGAACGTCGCGCTGCCCCTGCTGCTCGACAGCCGGCCCGCGGCCGTGATCGCGAAGAGCACCGAGCGCGTGCTGCGCCTCGTCGAGCTGCTCGATCGACGGCAGCACAAGCCCGCCGAGCTCTCGGGTGGACAGATGCAGCGGGTCGCCGTCGCCCGGGCGCTGGTGACCAATCCGCGCCTGATCCTCGCCGACGAGCCGACCGGCAACCTCGACTCCGCCGCGAGCACCGGGATCATGGAGCTCCTGCGACGCGGCAACGAGGAGCTGGGCGTCACGGTCATGATGGTGACCCACGACCCGGTGTGCGCGTCCTATGGACAGCGCGTCATTCGCCTGGTCGACGGCCGCATCGTCGAGGACATCGACGTCACGGAAACGCCCCGCCTGGCGCGCTGCTGAGGCAGAGGAGAGACATCATGCGTGACGCGACGAAGTTCGGCGCCGAGACCACCGCGAGCGAGGTGGCGGACGGCATCGACCTGCACGGCAAGGTGGCGCTGGTCACCGGCGGGTCGAGTGGACTTGGACAGGAGACGGCGCGCGTCCTGGCGGAGCGCGGGGCGCACGTGATCCTCACGGCCCGGGACATGCCGAAGGGCGAGGCCGTTGCGGCGGCGATTCGCGCCTCGACGGGGAACCAGCAGGTCGAGGTCGCGGAGCTCGAGCTCGGCTCGCAGAAGCAGATCCGCGCCTTCGCGGAACGCTTCCTGGCGCGGCACCCGACGCTCCACATCCTCGTCAACAACGCCGGCGTCATGGCATGCCCGCCGGCGAAGACCGCCGACGGCCTCGAGCTCCAGTTCGGCTCGAACCACGTCGGCCACTTCCTGATGACCTGCCTCCTCGCACCGGCGCTGCGCCAGGGCGCGCCGAGCCGCGTGGTCTCGGTCAGCTCGCGCGGCCATCACATGTCCCCGGTCGTCTTCGACGACATCCAGTTCGAGCGCCGGCCGTACGACAAGTGGCTCGCCTACGGCCAGGCGAAGACGGCCAACGTGCTGTTCGCGGTCGGCCTCGATCGCCGGCTCGGGACGCGCGGCGTGCACGCCAATGCCCTGCACCCCGGCGGCATCATGACGGAGCTCAGCCGACACCTGCAGGGGGAGGACTGGGAGTTCCTCCAGAAACGCACGAGCGGGATGAAGTTCAAGTCCGTCGAGGCCGGGGCCGCCACCTCGGTGTTCGCCGCCACCGCGCCGGAGCTCGAGGGACGCGGCGGTCTCTATCTCGAGGACTGCCACGTCGCCGCGCGGAACGACGCGCCCGACGCGCTCGACGGCGTCAAGTCGTATGCGCTCGACCCGCAGAACGCCGAGCGTCTGTGGGAGGTCTCGGAGAAGCTCGTGGGCGAGCGCTTCGCGTTGAACGAGTGATCGGAACCAACGGGATATGTCCTACCGAGGGAGGGTGGCTTGTTGGAGGACACCGACTACGCGCTTGGCCGAACGAATGCCGAGTACGACCGCTTGATCGAGCAGGCCGAGCTGCTTCGGCCGCTGACGGAACGGATGCTGCGCGCGGCCGGTATCGGTCCCGGCATGCACGTCCTCGACGTTGGCTGCGGCGTGGGCGACGTGAGCTTCCTGGTCGGCAGCCTGGTCGGGCCCGGAGGATCGGTGGTCGGGGCCGATCTCGACGCCGACGTCATCGAGGTCGCCAACCAGCGCCGTATCGCGAAGGGCGTCACCAACGTGACCTTCTGCCGATCGGACGCCCGCTCGGTCGATGCCGGACGACTCTTCGACGCCGCGGTCGGTCGGTTTGTCCTCATGTACATGCGCGACCCGACAGCAGCCCTGCGCCGCATCGCTGAACGGATTCGCCCCGGGGGCATCGTCGCGTTCCACGAGTGGGACGCGCGGGTAACGACGGTGCTCGCCGAGGATCGGCCGGTCCTTGCCCGCTTCCAGGGTCTCATCGCGCGCACCTTTCAGCGCTCGGGTGCGTCGCTGGGAATAGGAGCAGAGCTGGGAGACCGGATGCGCGACGCTGGCCTCGAACCCGCGCCATGGCCGCTGGCGGAAATTAACGTGCATCTGGGGCAGGACGACGTCGCGTATCGACGCTGGGCCCTCTTTGCGCGCAGCATGCTCCCGAAGATGGTCGAGTACGGCCTGGCCACCGAGCCGGAGGTCCTCGACACGGTCGATCATCGTCTGCGTGACGAGCTACACGCCGCGAGCGGTCTGATGCCGCTCTCGTGGCTCATGATCGGTCAATGGGGTCGCAAGCCCGCATCACCGTGAGCCAGCGGCGCGGGTCACTGGTGCCGCGGGCTTTCCAGCGCAGGGCTGGCGACTCGTCGCCGTCAGCGTGTCGCCCGAGGCGTACACGTTCGTGCTCGCATATTCCCAGTAGCCGTTGCAGTGCCGCGGCGCACGCGTCAGCGGCACGACCGTCCGCCGGCTGCCGGAGTGCTCGACGATCGTCCGCTGCACGTCGAGGAGGTCGAAGTTCGTGACGGCAACCGGGGGCAGCGTCGAGAGATCGAAGGTCTGCATGTAGCCGTACGGCTCCCCCTGCGGATCCGGGGAGAACTCGCCGACCAGGATGACCGGTGGCACGCGGTCGAGCTCGAGGAGGAAGACCTGCGACATCCCCCCCGCGGGTGCTCCCACGAACGCGGTGATCTTCCCGAGCAGCGGTTCGGCGAAGAACGGTCGCGCGTCGACCTCCACCGTGCCGTTCGCGAAGATCGATTCCTCGGGACAACCCGCGACCCCGTCGCTGCGCAGCCGCTCGGGGTCGCATTGGGGGAAGCGCGGGCCGTTCCACTGCATGTCGTGTGGCCAGTGGATGATGACCGTGCGTACCGGCGTCGCGGAGCGGCCGGTGACGTTGCCGTAGAAGTTGTTGAAGTCGATGGTGATGCCCTGCCGGGTCCGGGGCGGCTTCGCCGTGATGTTGAGCACCTGCACGTCGCCGGCCGCGTTCGCCACCGCTGCACCACTCCACGCGGGTCGCGCCCGGCAGAGGGTCATCAGTGCCAGCGGCACCACCACGAGCAACCGAGCTTCGGGACGAGTCATGTCGAGCACCTCCTCCAGACGGCACACGTCAATTGCGTCATGCAAGTGATGCCTTACACCTCCTCAGTTGCTTCATGCAAGTGGCGAGCATAAAAAGGGGACGCATGCAGCGAACCGACCTCCGGCACATCACGTGCTCGATCGCGCGGACCGCCCACGTCATCGGTGAGTGGTGGACGCCCCTCATCCTGCGCGACCTGTTCGCGGGCATCGGCCGCTTCGAGGACCTGCGACGCGATCTGGGCGTGGCCTCCAATGTGCTCACCGACCGCCTGGCGACGCTCGTCGAGCACGGGATCGTGGAACGGCGCGCCTATCAGACCGCTCCGACCCGCTACGAGTACGTGCTCACCAGGAAGGGCCGCGACCTCTTTCCGATCGTGATCGCGCTGATACGCTGGGGAGATCGCTGGGAGGCCGGTGGCGCGGGTCCCCCCACGGTTCTCGTGCACGACCCCTGTGGCCGCCCGACGAGCGCCAAGCTGGTGTGCGAGCACTGCGGCGGCGAGCTGACCGACGACAGCGTCACCACCATGGCCGGTCCCGGCGGCCGTACGGGCCCCGGAACGGCCGTCATCGGGCCACTGCTCGCCGAGCGCCGCGCCGTGATGGCGTCGGCCCGGCGACGCAAGGCGAGGAGATAAGGAGGTAAGGGTCTTCCCGCGTGACCAGGGAGCATTGACTCTTCCGCAGCAGGCATGCCAGCGGGCTGCATGTCGTCCAGCACGTTCGAGGAGCTCCGGGCGCGTCACGACGCCGACCGGGCGGCTGCGCTCCCCAGGTACGTGGGCCAGCTCCAGTGGTCCGCCGACCAGCTCCGGACCGAACGCGAGCGGCGAATGCGGGTCCTGCTCGCGACCGCGAAAACGCGTTCGGCGTGGCATCGCGAGCGCCTTCGTCACATCGATGCAGAAACGTTCACCGAACACGACCTGCCGTCGCTACCGACCATAAACAAAGACGACCTCATGAACAACTTCGAGGCTGTCGTGACGGATCCGCGGCTCACGCGCGACGTCGTCGATGCCTACGTCGAGCGCCCGCCCGAGAACCTCTATCTCTTCGATCGCTACCTGGTCCTGGCGTCCGGCGGCTCGAGTGGACGTCGGGGCGTGTTCGTGTACGACTGGGAGGGGTTCGTCGCCTACTATTGCCAGGTCAACCGTTGGAGCGTGAGGAACGGGCTCCCCCCGGTCGGACCCTGGGCGAACCTGGCGGCCCCGCGTGGGGCGCACATCACGTGGATCGCGTTCGCCGTCTTCCCGCCTCCGGTCGCCGTGACGAACATTCCCCCGACGCTGCCGCTCGGGGAGGTGGTCGACCGCCTCAATGCACTCCAGCCGAAGCGGCTGTCGGGCTATGCCTCGACGCTCAGGCTGCTGGCGGGCGAGAGCCGATCCGGCCGCCTCGCGATCGCTCCTCAGGTGGTCTCCACCTGCGGTGAGCCGCTGCTGCCCGAGGCCCGCGAGGAGATCGAGGCAGTGTGGCCCGTCCACGTCTACAACTTCTACGGCATGTCCGAAGGACTGTACGCCCTTCCATGCTCCGTCGGGGATGCCATGCATCTGCCCGACGATCTCTGCTACGTGGAACCCCTCGACGAAACCGGCCGTCCCGTCCCGCCCGGCACGCCGTGCGCAGCCGATCAGCGCACGGGCGTCGACTTCCAGAAGTAGTTCGGCGATCCGCCGGCCTCGTGGATCTTCCGGAAGGTGAGCTCGACGGGCATGCCGAGCTTCACCTCCTTCGGATTCACGTCGGTCATCTGGATGTAGAGCCGCGCGCCGTCGACCTCGACGATGCCCGCCACCATGGGCGGATTCGGGCTGCCGGCGAAGTTGTCGAAGGTGAACGACCTCACCGTGCCGATCCGGTCCGAGAGCCGCACCAGGTCGAACTCGTCCTTCGCGTGGCAGCGGAAGCAGACGCGCTGGTGCGGGAACTGCACCTGCTCGCAGCGGCGGCAGCGCTGGCCGAGCAGGCTCACGTCGGTGTCGCGGTCGCGGAAGTGCTTGGTGGCCGAGAGCCCCGCGCCGGCGCGCCGGTCGTGCTCGGTGGCGAGGAGCTGGCGGAAGCGGAGATAGAGGTCGTAGCTCGCCAGCTCCGCGCGGCGGGCCAGGTGCCAGCTCACGCCGCGACGGCCTTCCAGGCGCTCCACCTGCGCCGTGGTGGAGAGCGCGAGGGCGTCGGCGCCGTCGCCGTAGCCCACCAGCAGGATACGCTGGCCCGCCTTGGCGTCCTCGATCGCCGCCGCCAGGAGCAGCGGCGCCAGCGCGGCGCCGGCGTTGCCGACCTTGCCGAAGAGCGGGTCCTGCACCTGCGTCTTCGGGTCGAAGCCGAGGTCGCGCACCGCCGTGCCGTGCGCGCGCGCGTCGGGTCCGTACAGCACCAGGCGCGTGAACTGCTTGGCCTCGAGGCCGGTCTTCTCCAGCAAGCCGCGCACCGCTTCCTTGATGCAGGCGCGATAGCCGTGATCGACGACGAAGCGGTCCTCCCAGGTGTGCACGAACGGGTCGCCCTCGTTGCGCCAGACGTCGACGATCTCGTCGGCGATCGAGTGCGCGGCGTCCACGGCCACCGCGACGTCGTCCGCGCCGATCAGGAAGGCCGCGGCGCCGTCGCCGATGTTCGCCTCCAGGCCCGTGCGCGGCGCGGCCTGGCGCACGTCGCTCACCACCACCAGCACGAGCTTGGCGGAGCCCGCCTTCACGGCGTCGACCGCGGTGCGCAGCGCGTTGGTGCCGGCCCGCAGCGTGTCACCGACGTCGCTCGTGTAGACGTCGCGCCGGAGATCGAGCGCCTTGGCGATGATCGCCGCGCCCTGCTTCTCCTTGAAGGGGTACGACGTGGAGGCGAAGAGCACGCCGTCCACCGTGGCGCGGTCGATGCCCTGGAGGCAGTCGATGGCGGCCGCGACGCCCATCGTCACGGCGTCCTCGTCCCAGTTGGCGACGGCCTTCTCGGGGCCGCCCGGCTTGGGCGTCCCGCCGCCGAGCGCGCCGAGGGGCAGGCGAAGCATGGGAATGTAGGCGCCGTACGCGGTGATTCCGACCATCGATCCTCCTCGAAAACGGCGCGAAGCTACGATGGCGGAGCCGCGCAGTGCAAGGACACGGCGGTCGTGCGCCCGGCGCACGATCGCTGCCGTCCGCGGAGGCGGACCTCCCGCCGGGCCAATCAGGGCGATCAGAGATGGTCGATTGGCCCTCTTGACCGGGTCATTCGATCGCGGCACTTCTCGGGCGTGGTCATCCCGCTCGAACGCGGTCCGGGGGCGGCGCCGGTGCACCGCCAGCTCGTCGGATATCTCCGGCGCGCGGTGGAGTCGGGGCGGATACCGTCGGGCGCGCGCCTCCCGCCGATCCGCGACCTCGCCGAGCAGCTCGGCGTGCACCGCGAGACCATCGCGGGCGCCTACCGCGAGCTGGCCGCGCTCGGGCTGGCGGAGTCGGGGATCGGCCGCGGCACCTTCGTGCGCGCGTCGCCCCGGCGTTCCGGCGAGCAGACGGGCGAACCATCCGATCCGCCGCAGTTCGCCTCGATGCTGTCGCGCGGTGCGGCCGCGACGGCCGCGCTGCCCGCTCGTCGACTACACCGCCCCGCCCGATGCCGTCCGGCTCGAGCGCCTGGTCCCCGATCCCGCGCTCTATCCGGTCGACGACTACCGGCGCGTGATCGAGCGCGTGCTGCGCGACGAGGGCGACGCGCTCCTCGACTACGGCGATCCGCGCGGCCACGAGGGCCTGCGTCGCGTGCTGGTCGAGCGGCTCGCGCGCATCGGCATCGAGACCGATCCCGACACGCTGGTCGTGACCGGCGGCTCCACGCAGGCCCTCGCGCTCGCCATCCGCGCCTTCTGCGACCCGGGTGACACCGTGGCCGTCGAATCGCCCACCTACCCCGGCTTGCTCGCCACCCTCGCCGCGCTCGGCCTGCGCACCGTGGCGGTCCCCCTCGCCGCGGACGGCGTCGACCTCGACACGCTCGACGCCACCCTCGCGCGCGGCGGCATCCGCCTGATCTGCACCATGCCCACGTTCCACAACCCGACCGGGCTCACGACCGATCTCGATCACCGCCGGCGCTTGCTGTCGATCGCCACGCGGCACGGCATCCCCGTCCTGGAGGACGACTTCCAGCAGGACCTGCGCGTGCGAGGCCGCGCGGCGCCGCCGCTGCGCGCGCTCGACACCAGCGGCCAGGTGGTCCACGTCGGCACGTTCTCGAAGGCGTTGTTTCCGGGTCCGCGCGTCGGCTGGCTGGTCGCGCCGCCGTCCGTGGCGCGGGCCGCGACGGCGCTCAAGCGCGCCATGGACCTCGCGTCGAGCCCGCTCGCACAGGCCGCCCTCGCCCGCTTCTGCCGCACCGGCGCGTACGAGACCCATCTGCGGCGTGCCGCGCGCGAGCTGATGGCGCGCCACGCCCGTGCCACGACGGCGCTCGAGCGCCACCTGCCGCGCGGCTCCACCTTCACCCGCCCCGAGGGCGGCCTCGCCGTCTGGGTCACCCTGCCCGACACCGTCGACACGCTCGCGCTCCTCCCGGACGCGAAGCGCCGCGGCGTCGTCTACGCGCCCGGCACGCTGTTCCACGCCGATGGCCGCCGGTCGTCGTCGCTGCGACTCACCGTCGGCGCCGCCGCCCCCGACGCCCTCGAGCGCGGCATCCGCGCGCTGGGCGATGCCGCACGCGACGCGGTCCCGCGCCGGCGCGCGGGACGCCCGGCGGTCGAGCGGGTCGCGATCCACGTCTGAGCACCAAGGAGGAATCGATGGAGACCAACACCTACCGCCTGAAGACCGCGCTCGCCGAGATGCTGAAGGGCGGCGTCATCCTCGACGTCACGTCCGCCGAGCAGGCCCGCATCGCCGAGGACGCCGGCGCGGCGGCCGTGATGGCGCTCGAGCGCGTGCCCGCGGACATCCGGCGGGAAGGCGGCGTCGCGCGCATGGCCGCCGTCGAGCGCATCGAGGAGGTGCGCGCCGCGGTGACGATCCCGGTCATGGCGAAGTGCCGCATCGGGCACTTGCTGGAGGCGCGCGTCCTCGAAGCCCTCAACGTCGACTTCATCGACGAGAGCGAGGTCCTGACGCCGGCCGACGACGAGCACCACGTCGACAAGCACCTCTTCCGGGTCCCCTTCGTCTGCGGGGCGCGCGGGCTCGGCGAGGCGCTGCGGCGCATCGGCGAGGGCGCCGCGATGATCCGCAGCAAGGGCGAGGCGGGCAGCGGCAACATCGTCGAGGCGGTGCGCCACCTGCGCCAGATCCGGCGCGAGATGCAGGCGCTGGTCGCCGCCACGTCCGACGAGCGCATGGCGCACGCGAAGGCGCTCGGGGCGCCGTACGAGCTGGTCGTGCAGGTCGCGACCGACGGCAAGCTGCCGGTGCCGCTGTTCGCGGCCGGCGGCGTCGCCACGCCCGCCGACGCGGCGCTCTGCATGGCGCTCGGCGCCGAGTCGGTGTTCGTCGGCTCGGGCGTCTTCAAGTCGGACGATCCGGCGGCGCGCGCGCGCGCGATCGTCCACGCCACCACGCACTGGCAGGATCCGGTCGAGGTGCTGAACGCGTCGCGCGGGCTCGGCGATCCGATGCGCGGCCTCGCGATGGAGGCCATCCCCGAGCCGGAGCGTCTCGCCGGACGCGGATGGTGACGATCGGCATCCTCGCGCTGCAGGGCGACTTCGCGGCGCATCGCCGCGCGCTCGGCGGCCTCGGCGTCACCGCGGTCCCGGTGCGCACGGCGGCCGACCTCGGCGCCGTCGACGCGCTCGTCCTGCCGGGCGGCGAGTCGACGGCGATGCTGCACGGCATCGCGCGCGACGGGCTGGAGGGATCGCTGCGCTCCTTCCTCGGGTCGGGACGGCCGGTGCTGGGGACCTGCGCCGGCGCCATCCTCCTCGCCCGGCGAGTCACCAACCCGCCGCAGCGATCGTTCGACGCGCTCGACATCGACATCGAGCGCAATGCATACGGCACGCAGATCGATTCGTTCGCCGCGCCGCTCGACGCCGAGGGACAGCTCTTCGGCACGCACGGCGTCTTCATCCGCGCGCCGAGGATCCGGCGTGTCGGTCCCGGCGTCGAGGTCCTCGCCCGGCATGCGGGCGATCCGGTGCTGGTCCGCACGGGCGCCGTGTGGGCGGCGACGTTTCACCCCGAGCTGTCTGACGACGACCGCGTCGTGCGGCTGTGGCTCGGCGAGCCGGCCGCCGCGCTATCGGCCTGACGCCTATCCGGGCAGGCTCATCCGGCCCGTGATCGCGAGCAGCGCGTTGGTCACGGCGTGCGCGAGGACCGCGTCGCCGAGCTGACCCCTGCGACGCGCGGCGAGGCCGTACAGGATCCCGACGGCGGCGCCCGCAACGACGTCGTGGTGCATCAGCCCGAAGAGGACGGACGACGCGAGCAGTGCTGGCCAGGTGATCTGCCGGAGCGACACGGCGTCGAACTCGGCCGCGGTCAGCCGCCGCGCCAGGTAGCCGCGGAACGCCAGCTCCTCCACCAGCGGTACGATCACCACCGCACCCGCGAGTCGCGTGACGATCCACGCGGTGCGGGCAACCGGTGTGAGCTCGGGAATCGCCGCCGGCGCCGCGGGCGCGGCGAGCACGACCCAGACGGCGAACCCGGCGAGGCCGAGGGCGGCGCCGACCCAGGACGGACGCCAGCCTGCTCCCGCGAGCCGGGCGCGCATGATCCACACGACGCTCGCCGCGGCGACGATGCGAACGGCGTAGAGCGGATCGAATCCGCCGCGCGAGAACGCCCCGGTCACGAGCGAGGTCGTGAGGAGCGCCAGGAGCGGCAGCACGTAGGCCGCGGTGGGATTCTCGCCGGGCTCCGAGCGCGCCCGTCGCACCGCGCCGAACGTGCGCGACGACGCTGCCCACGTGCCGATGCCGAGCGCCGTGGCGCAGAACAGCAGCGTGCCCGCGTGGTAGTGGAACCCGCCCATCGCGACGTCCTCGTGGCCAGCGCTCCCGATCAGCACCAGGACCGCGATGCGGACGGCATTGAGGAGCCAGACCAGCAGCGTTCCGATGGGGAGCAGCCAGAGGGCGCGCGGGAAGCGCAGCCGCTCGCGGAAGAGCCACAGGTACGCCGCGAGGAACACCCACATCAGCCCGATGCCCTGGTAGCCCGAGCAGTAGGGCGTGATCTCGACGACGAACGCCGGCGTGCCGACGAGGAAGTGCTCGGGATCCACGCCGGCGTCGGCGCCGAGCGCGCGCAGCAGATAGTAGCCGGTCCAGACGGTGGAGCGGCCGAGTGGCTCCCACCAGTCGCGCGTCACGGTCGCCGCACCCGCCGCGAGGATGCCGAGCGCAGCGCCGGCGAGCAGCGTGCCGCCGAGCAGCAGGCCAGCGCCGCGACGCATCACGTCGGGCACGAGCGCCGCGACCCAGAGCGCCGCGGCCGCCAGACCGGTGACGACCCACGCGACCAGCAGCGCCGCGCCCGGATCGCGATCGGAGAAGACGCCAGGGCTCAGGATGACGAGCAAGCCGAAGCACGCGAGGTGTCCGAGCAGCGCGGCCCACGGACGCCGTGCAGACGCGAAGGCGCCGAGCAACGCCGGCCGCACGACCGGGAGCCGTGCGGCGCCGACCAGGAGCGCCGCCGCGAGGAGTGGCAGCGCGGCACGCACCAGATCGCCGGACGCGCCGATGGCGTGCGCCAGCCACCCGCCGCGCGCCTCGAGGATGCTGGCGTCGAAGCGGCTGCTCAGCAGCGCGAGCTCGGCGAGCGGAAGCGCACCGACGACGACCAGCCAGGCGACGGCGCTTACGGGAAGACGGTGAGGCCGGTCGGTCTCGCGGAGCAGATCAGCCGGGACCGCCGAGGACGGCCCCATGGTGTGCGAAGGCTCGACCGCGATCAGTCGCTACGGCGACGACCACGGAGCACGAGCAGCCCGCCGACCAGGATGGCGGCCGCGCTGCTGGCGAGGCCTGCATCGATCTCGGGAGCCGGCTGCGCCTTCGGGTGGAACGGCCACCACCAGGGGATATCGAACGAGAAGGCGTGCGCCTGGGCGCCGCTGCCAACGAGCACCGCGCTGAACGCCGCGGCTGCGAGCGCCCGTCGGAACCAGGGTCGGGTGGGAACGGAACGAAGCATGGTCTTTCCTCCTGAACTCCGATCCGGTGCCGCGTCCGGATCCCGGTCAACTATCTCCCGCAAGAGTCGTCCCAGGTCAAGACGATCTTGAAAAAGATGATGTGGCGATGCTCAGGCAGGTGCGGGGTCGATCAGCGTCCCTTGAACGCGGGAGGCCGCTTCTCCATGAACGAGCGGATTCCCTCGCGCATGTCCTCGCTGTTGGCGACCAGCGCCTGCGTGAACGCCTCCTCCGCGAAGAGCGTGTCCATGTCGGCCTGCAGCGAGCGGTTCAGCAGGCGCTTGGAGAGCCCGATGGCGAACGACGGGCCCGCCGCGAGGCGCTTGGCCCACGCGCGCAGCTCGTTCTCCAGCTCTGCCGCCGGGACGACCTTGTTCACCAGGCCGAGCCGCTCCGCGTCCGCCGCGGACAGCTCGTCGCCCAGGAACACCAGCTCCTTCGCCTTGTGCAGCCCGAGATGGCGCGGGAGCAGGAAGCCACCGCCCGCGTCGAGCGCGATGCCGCGCCGCACGAAGACCTCGATGAAGCGCGCCTCGTCGGAGGCGATCACCAGGTCGCAGGCGTACACGAGGTGCGCCCCGAGCCCGGCGGCGACGCCGTTGACGCCCGCCAGCACCGGCTTCTCGAGGTCCCACAGCGCACGGATGACGCGCTGACTCGGTTGCATCGCCGCGCGGGTCGCTCCGGGATGCGCGGGACCCGCGGCGCCCGTCACGGCACGCGAGCCCGACAGATCGGCGCCGGTGCAGAAGCCCTTGCCGGTTGCGGTCAGCACGACGGCGCGAACCTCCGCGTCCTCGGCGCAGCGCGCGAGCGCCGCGAGATACGCTTCGCGCATCTCCGCGTTCATGGCGTTGCGCGCCTCGGGGCGGTTGAGAACGATCCATCCTACCCCGTCCTCGATCGTGAAGTTCAGCGTCTCGCTCACGGCTCTCTCTCCTCGTCCTGGTGTGCGTCCCGTTTTTCGCGGGCGGCGCCGAAGCTACGGGAGGCGGGTGACCGCGTGCAAACGCCACGCGAGCGGGGGAACGGATGCGGCTGCCCGCGGGACCGATGGGCGGCCCGTAGTCGATGTCGGTGCCACGGTCGGTTTCATCGTCGTTCTCTCCTTCCAATTCCGGCCGGGTCTCCCGGTCGGTGCGCGAAGGAGAGCGCAAGCCGCGTGCCCTGCGTCGATCCGAGCACTGACGGCGACTTGCACGCGCGACCCGGCTCGGGATCCGGCAACACGATGTTGCCCCGGACGCGTCGTGTTGCTGCGGGCGAGCGGAGGGTTGCCGGCGATCCGGAGCGGCGCTAGAGGGCGGCCGTGGCCGCCTGGCACAGCGCGATGGTCGTCCGGGCAGGAGCCTGCGGGTTGACGCTGCTCGCGGTCGTCATCGCGGGCATCGTGACGGCGGACGCGATCAACTTCATCGGTCGTCCCTGGGCCGGCTTCGGCATGCTGCCCGACGGCTCGGTCGCCCCGCTCGCCCTCTCACCGCTTCGCATCGGCGCGGAAGGCCGCGGGCTCGCGTTCGACGACCGGATCGTCGCCGTCGACGGTGCGCCGGTCGATGGCGCCGCCGGCGTGCGCGCCGTGGTCGACCGGGTCGGTCCGGACGTTCCTCTGCGCTACACCGTGCGGCGGGGCAACGACGCGAGCCTGGACGTCGTCGTCCCCACGACCACCTTCACCGCGGCCGACTGGAGCGAGCTGTTCCTCCCGCCACTGGCGGGAGGGCTGGCGCTGGGGCTCACCCTCGGCCTGCTCCCGGTGCTCGCACGTCCGGACCTCGTCACCACGCGCCTCTTCTTCCTCGTCAACCTCGGCATCGCGGTGAACTTCGGGTTCCTCGCCTCGGACGCGTACGTCGTGCACCATCTCCCGCGCTGGGGCTTCGTCTTCGCGGGGCTGGCGATCGGCTGCCTGCTCCACCTGGCGCTGCTCATGCCCCAGGCCCGCGCGCCGCTCACGACGCATCCATGGCCGACGCTCGCGGTGATCTACGGCAGCGCCGCCGCGCAAGCAGTCCTGCTCGCCGTCCGGGCGCGGATCGCGATCCCGCTCCTCGCCTGCTTCGCCAACGCGGCGCTCAGCTTCTTCATCGCCAACTACGCGCTGGCCGCGTTCCAGGAGAAGGACGCGCTGCGACGCCGTCAGGCACGCGTCGTGCTTGCAAGCTTCATCGCGCTCGCCGCCTCCGGCGCGCTGCTGGTCGCGACGACGTTCCACTGGGTGACCGTGAGCTTGCCGATTGCCGTCTACCTGCGTGCCGCTGTGGATCTGCGGCGGCCTGCTGGCCTATGCGATGCTCGAGCTGAACCTCTTCGATCTGGGCGGCGTGGTCCGCCGCGGCCTGACGGCGGGGATCCTCGCGACGGGTGCGGTCGGCGTGTACCTCGCGCTCTACCTGGGGCTCCGCAGCATCGTCGACGCCACCACCGCCTGGGCCGTCGCCGGACTGGCGGCGGCGGTGCTCGCGACCGTCGTGCTCAGCATCGCGCCCGTCCGTCGCGCCGTGGAGCGCATGGTCGAGCGCACGCTCTTCCCCGGACAGCGCGAGGCGCGCGACCTCATCCACGCCGCGAGCGGCGAGCTGGCCCGGTTGCGCGACGTCGGCGATCTCGCCCGCCTGCTGCGGGAGGCGGTGGCGTCGGGGTTCGCCGCCTCGTCCATGCGGCTCGTCTCCGGTCCGCGCGAAGGGCCGGTGGAGGAGGTGGGCGCACCGCCGGGCGCCGCGCCGCTCGTCCTCCCACCGGGCGATCCGCTGGCGACGATCCTCGGCCGCGGCGCGTGCGTGCGGTTCGCGGGCACGGCGCAGCTGGACGTACCCGCCGCGCGCGGGGCAGCCGAGCGGGCCCGTGAGCTCGGCGTGCACCTCGCCGTGCCGCTGCCCCCGACGGCCGGCCACGTCGGCGGGCTGCTCCTCGGCCAGCGCACCGACGGACGCCGCCACACGCGCGAGGACGAGCGCGTGCTCGAGACCCTGGCGGCGCAGACCGCCGTCGCCCTCGAGAACGCGCGCGCCTGGGAGGAGGTGCGGCGCCTGGAGCAGCGCCTGGCCGCGGAGAACCTGTACCTCCGCGAGGAGGTGCAGCTGGCGCACGACGTCACCGGCATCGTGGGCGACAGCGCGGGGATGCGCGGCGTCCTCGCGCAGGCCGAGCAGGTGGCGCCGACCGACGCCACCATCCTGGTCCAGGGCGAGACCGGCACCGGCAAGGAGCTGGTGGTCCACGCCATCCACGCCGCCAGCCGTCGCAAGGACCGCGCGCTGGTGAAGATCGCGTGCGCCGCGCTCCCCGAGCAGCTCCTCGAGAGCGAGCTCTTCGGTCACGAGCGCGGCGCGTTCACCGGCGCCGTCGGACGGAAGGCCGGCCGCTTCGAGGTGGCCGACGGCGGCACGATCTTCTTCGACGACGTCGATACGCTTGCCGCTGGGCGTGCAGGCGAAGCTGCTGCGCGCGCTCCAGGAAGGCGAGGTGCAGCGCCTCGGCAGCAACGAGCTGCGCCGCGTCGACGTGCGCGTCATCGCCGCCACCAACCGCGACCTGCTGGCCGACGTCCGCGCCGGCCGGTTCCGCGAGGACCTCTACTATCGCCTGAACGTCGTCCCGCTGCGCATCCCGCCGCTGCGCGAGCGTCGCGAGGACATCCCGCTGCTCGTCGAGCACTTCATCCGGCAGGACGGCCAGCGTCTCGGCCGCTCGACGGTGCGCGCGGTGTCGTCCGAGGCGCTGGAGGCGCTGCGGGCGTACGCGTGGCCGGGCAACGTGCGCGAGCTGCGCAACGTGATCCAGCGCGCGCTGGTGCTGAGCCGCGGCGACGTGCTGCGCCTGCCCGGTCCCCTGGAAGCCGTGTCCCCGTCGACGCTCGCCACGGCGGGCGCGACGTCCGCCGCCGCTCGCGGAGCAGGTGCGCGAGCTGAAGATCCGGCTGATCCAGACCGCGCTCGCCGAGTCGAGCGGGAACCAGCGCATCGCGGCCGAGCGGCTCGGGATGCATCGCCAGAGCCTGACCCGAATGATCCGCGATCTCGGGCTGCAGGAGCGCGGCGCGCGAGGCGGCAACTAGCCATGCGGCTCGAACGCGCGCGGGTCCGGGGGCTGCTCGACCTCGCATACTGGCGCGAGGGCGACGGCGGCGTGCCGCTGCTCCTGGTGCACGGCTGGCCCGAGACGGAGCGCATCTGGTGGCGCAACATCGATCCGCTCGCCGCGGCCGGCTTCGAGGTGATCGTCCCCGACCTGCGCGGCTTCGGCGACTCCGACCTGGCCCCCGACGGGTTCTACGACGTCGCCGCGCACGCGCGCGACCTCCACGCGCTGGTCCACGACGTCCTCGGCCACGCGCGTGCATCGCCGCCGCCGGCGATCTCGGCGGCGTGGTCGCGCAGGACCTCGGCCTGCGCTTTCCGGGCTTCGTCGTCCGCCAGTGCATCTTCAACACCTTGCTGCCGATCCTGCCCGACGCGTACGAGGCGGCCGGCATCCCGGTCGATCCGACCGCGCGCTGCGTCCGGAGGCCGACTACTTCCTCCGTCAGGCGACCGACGCCGACGGCGCTCGCCGCCGAGCTCGACACGCCCGCGCGGCGCCGCGCGTTACATCGCGACTTCTACGGCTCGCGCTTCTGGGCCGCGCCGGGCGCATTCACGCGCGACGACGTCGACGTTCATGACCGAGCCGTTCGCCGACGGCGACGCTCCGCGCGAGCTTCGCCAACTACGAGTCCGCGATGGGCCGACGCGGCCGTGTCCGAGCCGGTGAAGTTCTTCGAGACGAACCCGGTGCCGACGCTCGTGCTGTACGGGCCGGAGGACCACGTGGTCGGCGGCGACGTTCCTCGCGAAGGCGGAGGTCGCGTTCACCGGAGCGCATCGGCCCGTTCGTCGTGCCGGGCGCCGGCCACTTCCTGCAGTGGGAGCGGGCGGACGTCTTCAACCAGGCGATGATCTGGTTCTGTCGCGATCTGATCCGGGCATCTGCGCGCTGACGTCCCGGATGATGCGACCATCCCTGAATTCCACCGTGCGGTCGCCGTACCCCGCGGCGAACGCGCTGTGCGTCACCAGCAGCACCGTCATCCGCTTCTCCGTGTTCAGGCGCCTCAGGAGATCGAGCACCACCCGACCCGTGACCGAGTCCAGGTTGCCGGTCGGCTCGTCGGCGAGGAGAAGCTCCGGTTGCGTCACGAGCGCGCGCGCGATGGCGGCACGTTGCTGCTCACCACCGGAGAGCTCCGCGGGACGGCGCCGGAAAGTGCTCTCCGGTAGCTGCACATCGGCCAGGGCGACACGCGCGCGGGCGATGGCGATATGCTGCCGCTCACCCGCGAACTCCAGCGGGCAGAGCACGTTCTCTTCGACCGTGAACGAGGGCAGGAGATTGAAGCCGGAAATGCCCTTCGCTGGACGTCGGAAGCCGCAGCGAACGCCCTCACGAGGCCGGTCAGCGTATCGTCGAGCTCGTTCGGTAGCGGCTCGAGCTCGAGCTTACCGCCTCGGCGAAAGGTTCTCTCAATGAGTTTCCGCGAACGGTGGAGCTGCTCCGACAAGGCATCGACAGCCACAATGACTTTCCCTCATCAACTGCAAAACCCACAGCCCGCGCAACCCGCGCACGCGGGGCTCACGTCAATGGCTCACTCAACACGCCGGGCCACAGCTTTCATGTCGCGCGCGCGTGGGAGTCCTTCGACGTCGATCTCACCCCATTCGAGATGCGTGACCCGAGGTGAGCGTCCCATCGCGGGTCTCCGACAGTCTCGACGGACCGGACATTCCACCGCCGGACATCACGCCGGCAGCTTGAACGCGGCCCGCGCGTTGTCGTGCAGGAAGCGCTGGCGCACCTCGGGCGACAGCTCGAGGGAATCGACCTCCTTCAGCACCCGGTCCCACTGCAGCAGCGGGTAGTCGGTGGCGAAGCAGACCTTGTCCTTGCCGAACGTCTTCATGAAGTGCACGAACGCCGGCGGGTAGTGCTTCGGCACGTGCGCCGACGTGTCGATCCAGACGTTGCGGTGCTTCCAGGCGACCGCGATCATCTCCTCGGTCCACGGCCACCCGATGTGGCCGCACACGATGCGCAGCTCGGGAAAGTCGAGCGCCACCTCGTCGATGTAGATCGGCCGGCCGGTCTCGGAGGGAAACAGCGGGCCCGTGTGACCGACCTGCGTCTGGAAGGCGACGTCCAGCTCGGCGGCCTTGGCGTAGAGCGGGTAGTACGCCCGGTCCGTCGGCGGCTTCCGCCACATGAAGGGCTCGATGCGCAGGCAGACGAAGCCGCGGTCGCGCACGTAGTGGTCCAGCTCGCGCACCGCCTTCATGATGTGCGTGGGGTTGGCATGGTACTGGCCGTAGATCCGGCCCGGGAATCGGTTCTGGGCCTGCGCGACCAGCTCGTTGTCCCCTGCCATGAGCGCGACCTGCACGCCGTGGCCGTCCATGACGTCGATCATCTTCGCCACGTCGGTGCCGTGGTGGAAGACGTCGAGCATCCCGTAGTTGCGGAACACGTTCTCGCCCTGGGGATTCACGCCGGGGGGCGTCGGGCCGATGTACTGCGTCCAGACGTCGATGATGCCGCTCATGATTGAGCACGTTCTCGCGGAAGGCGTGGGCAGGCGTCAAGCAGCGGCGCGGCGGGGCTGCAGCGGGCCGCGTTTCGTGCCACAGGGTCGTCGAGGATGTCCGCGTCACTCTCCGTCACCGGAGGTCTCCGCGTCGGCTGGCTGCATGCGAGCTGGCCGCTCGCCAGGCTGACCGCGACGGAGCGCTCCCTTTCGGTCTCCGCGCTCATCCTCGGCGGATACGAGTTCACGCCCGATCAGGTGGTCGCGCTCGAGCCACACGGCGTCATCCCGGTGGTGGGTCGGGGCATCCGGCTCGTGCACTCGCGCGCCGACTATCCGCGGCACATCGTCTTCTGGTGGGGCGAGATCCCGAGCGTCTCGTCGCCCGCATCCAGCGCGAGGCCGGGTTACTGCCGCGGTCGACGATCGCGGCGGCGCCCGCGCGGCGGGACGGGGCGCCGGTGCGCCTGCGCGCCATCGTGGCTGCCGTCGCGACGTGGCTCGGGCTCGGGATGCTCGGCGGATTCGCACGCCACGAGGGCGCCGCGCCGCCGGGTCCATTCCCGTTCGTTCTGCTCGCCTCGGTCTTCCTGGGTGCGGCGGCGATCCGTCGCTCCGCCGCGGTTCGGACCTGGGTCTTGAAGCCCGATCGCTCGATCGGCGAGAATCCAGGCCGTGCTGACCCTCCTGCAGCTCCTGAGCGGCTTCCTGCTGCTCGTCCTGGGAGCGGCGCTCGTCATCGCCCGCGTGACGAGCGACTAGGAGCCCCACCGCTCGACCACGCCGCTCGACCGTCCAGGCGCCGTCTCGCCCGTAGGACCGGTGGCGTCTTGCGTTCAATCCGAGCGCGTGGGTAGACGTCGACGAGCGGGGGCCTCAGCCCCGCGCCCTCGACATGCCCCGGACTCCCGCACCACTAGCGGCCGTGGATCACTGGCCGCGCGGAAGTCCCAGGACACGCTGGGCGATGATGTTGCGTTGCACCTCGGAGGTGCCGGCGTAGATGCTCGCCGCGCGCGACCAGAGGTACTCGTACTGCCAGCGGCCGCCATCGATGGCGTTCGGGTCGCCGCGCTCGACGAGCGCGTACGGCCCCTCGAGATCGATGGCGGCCGCCTTCATCCGCATGTCGGTCTCGCTCCAGAGCAGCTTCAGGTAGGAGCCTTCCGGGCCGGGCTGCCCGGTCGCGCATCAGATCGCTCACCTGCTTGTACGCCACCAGGCGCACGATCTCCGTCTCGATGTACGACTGGGCGAGGCGCTGCCGCCAGCGCGGGTCGCGGGTCACCCCGTCCCGGCTCCTCGCCAGCGCGAGCACCTCGGCGAGCTCGCCGGCGATGCGCGCGTGCGGCGCCGATCCGCCGCGCTCGTGCGCCAGCGTCGTGATGGCGATCGTCCAGCCGTCGTTCAGCCGGCCGACCATGTTCTCGCGCGGCACGCGCACGTCGTCGAAGAACACCTCGTTGAACCAGGCGACGCCGGTCATCTCGACGAGCGGCCGGATGGTGATGCCGGGACTCTTCATGTCGACCAGCAGGAAGCTGAGGCCCCGGTGCTTGGGGGCCTGGAAATCGGTCCGCACGACCAGGATGCACCAGTCGGCGAAACGGGCGTAGCTGGTCCAGATCTTCTGGCCCGTGACGCGGAAGACGTCGCCGTCGAGGTCGGCGCGGGTCCGGCAATGCGCCAGGTCGGAGCCGGCGTTGGGCTCGGAGAATCCCTGGCACCAGATGTCGTCGCCGGTGAGGATGCGCGGCAGGAAGCGGCGCTTCTGCTCCTCGGTGCCGTGATGGATCAGCGTCGGGCCGACCAGACCGGGGCCGACGCCGATGTCGATCATCGGCGGCGCGCCGACACGCGTGTACTCCTCCGCGAAGAGGAACTGCTCGAGCGGCGTCGCACCGCGGCCGCCATACTCGCGCGGCCAGTGGAGGCCCGCCCAGCCGCCCTCGCTCAGCTTCCGCTGCCAGGATCGTCCGAATGCCACCTTCTCCTCGGGCTCCGAGGGCTTGCGGTAGCCGGGCGTGCCCCAGCCTGTCCGGAAGGTTCGCCATCAACCAGTCGTGCACCTCGCGCCGGAAGCGCTCCTCGGCGGCAGTCGGTCGGAAATCCATCGCCGCCGGTTGTCGCGGAAGCCAGGGCCGGGCGTCAAGCTGCGCCGGGTCGCGAGTGCGGTGCGTACCGGTTTCGGACATGATCGCGCGGCATGTCGATGCGCCGAGCCTGGGACGAGCTCGCGGCGAGCTGGATCCGCTGGGCCCGCGCACCCGACCACGACACCTACTGGCGGTTCCACCGCGCGCGGTTCCTCGAGCTGCTTCCCCCTCCCGGCCGGCTGACGCTCGACCTCGGCGCCGGCGAGGGTCGCGTGGCGCGCGACCTGCGCGCGCGCGGCCATCGCGTCGTGGAGATCGACGGGTCGCCGGCGATGGCCTCGGCGAGCGCGGTGGTAGGCGGTCACGCCGCGGTCGGCGACCTCGCGTCGCTCCCGATCGCCACGGGCGCGGCGGATCTCGCGGTCGCCTTCATGTCGCTACAGGACGTCGACGACATGCCGGCCGCGCTCGTGGAGGCCGGTCGCGTGCTAGTCCCGGACGCGTTCCTGGTGGTCGCGATCGTGCACCCGATCAACTCGGCGGGCAGCTTCGAGCCCGACGCCGGCGCCGGGGAGCCGTTCGTGATCCGGGACTCGTACTTCGCGGCGCGCCGGTGCATGGAGGACGTCGAGCGCGACGGCCTGTCGATGCGCTTCGTCTGCGAGCACCGCCCGCTGGAGGACTACGCGCGGGCGCTGGAGGAGGCGGGGTTCGCCATCGAGGCGCTGCGCGAGGTCACGGAGCCCGATGCCCGGGACCGCTGGTCGCGGGTCCCGCTGTTTCTCGACCTGCGCGCCCGGCGGCGGAGGTAGCCGGCGCTATGCCGGTCGGCTTCGCGGACCCACCCGCTGCCTGGCTGTGGGTATTCACGATCGGCTGCTACGTCTCCATCGCCGCGTGCCTGTACTTCACCCTGCGCCTGTGGCGCGGCGGCGCGCGCAAGGCGGCGTTCGCGGAGGCCGGGCTGCTCCTGCTGCTCGTCGGCTTCTTCTTCGCGCTCGAGTCGGTCGGCCAGGTGCGCATCCCGTTCTACAACTACCCCCTGGCCTTCCGGGACTCGCGTGCCCCGCTGCCCTTCGCGGCGGTCCCGTGGCTCCAGCCGAGGTTCGAGGGCCACGACGGGTTGCTCCAGTGCAGCAAGATCATCGCGGCTCTGCCGCTCAACCTCCCGCTGTCCATCCCCCTGATGGAAGCGTCGCTGGCGTTCGCGGCGCTGTGGACGGCTCGACTGCTCGGCGTCCTCGCGGCTCGGTCTCCCGATGCTCACGGGCCTCGCCGCCCTCCTGGTGGACTCCGCGCTCGACCCGGTCGTGGCCACGTCCTTCACGCCATCGTCCGTCCAGCTCGGGCACGGCATGGGACTCTGGCGCTGGGTCGTCGTCGACGAGCTCGGACCCGACGCCTTCGGGATCCCGCTCATCAACTACGGGGTGTGGTTCGCGGGTACCGTCATCCTCGTGTGCCTGATCGAGCTGCTCCGGAAGGTCGGCGGCTGGGACCAGACCATCCACGCCCGGTGCCTCGACCTCCCGAGCGCTCGCACCACGCCGCGGGGCGGCTGTCGTCCTCTGGGGCGTGCTCTTCGTCGCGAGCCTGCTCGTGATCGCACTGTCGCCCGTTCTCTCGCATCTCACGATATGCGAGCAGCGGGCCATCTTCTACGGTACCGTCGTGAGCGCCCTGATCTACTTCGTGCGGACGGCGCGCGGCGCCCCGCGGCGTGCGGAGATTCACTGGGAGCTGCTCGTCCCCCTGCTGTTCTTCCTCCTCTTCCCGGTCTCGTACCTGATCGTGAGCGGGCTCTTCTGGACCCGGCCGCTGCTCCTGGTGAGCACGACACTCTACGTCGCGCTCGGCCTGCTCTACTGCTTCGGCCCGTACGTCCCGCGATCCACCCTGGGCACCCGGAGCGCTTGCGTCGGCCAGCCCCTCCGCACATCCTCCGCTTCGATGGCACACAGAGGGAGGACCGACCAATGATGACGCTGTACCACTCGCCGCAGAGCCGCTCGATTCGACCGCGGTGGCTCATCGAAGAGCTCGGCATACCGTACGAGGTGAAGCCCGTGAACCTCGCGGCCGGCGACCAGAAGAAGCCGGAATACGTGAAGCTGAATCCGAACGGCGCCGTTCCCACCCTGGTCGACGGCGACCTGGTGCTCTGGGAGTCGGCCGCGATCTGCCAGTATCTCGCCGACAAGCATCCCGAGAAGCACCTCGCCCCGGCCGTGGGGACACCGGAGCGCGGGAAGTACTACCAGTGGATCCAGTACGCGATGAGCGGGCTCGAGCCGCCGGCGGTCACGCTGTTCATGCACACGACACAGCTCCCGGAGGCCGAGCGCGTCCCGGCGCTCGTCGACACGGCGAAGGCACAGCTCGGCCATTCCCTGAAGGTCGTCGACGATGCGCTCGCGGGACGGGAGTGGATCCTGGGCTCGCAGTTCAGCGCCGCCGACGTCATGGTCGGGTCCACGCTCGTCTGGTGTCAGATGATGGGGTTGATCGGCGATCAGTACGCGAACCTGGGGGGGTATCTCGCCCGGTGTAGCGCACGGCCGGCGTTGCAGCGCGCGAGCGCGTGACGTCGTCCGGCGGCTGACCCGCCGGACGAGACCGCCTACTTCCCGAACCGGTTCAGCGTCTGGTAGTCGAAGAAGCTCGGATCGAGCGGGATACGGCGGTCGTTCGGCGGGTCAGCGCCTCACCGCCCCGCGGCGCCCACCCGGGCCTCCATCGCATCCGCCGCCGCGGCCTCCTCGTCGCGAATGCGGCGCCGCTCCTCGGCGTAGCGTACCGCGAAGCGCGGGCGGAAGAGCGACACCATCGGCGGGATGAACATGAGCGCTCCCATCAGGTGGAAGCCGAGGAGCAACACGAGGAGCAGCGCCATGTCGGCCTGGAACTTCATCGGGAAGAAGACCCAGAAGATGATGCTGGCGGTCAGCGAGACGCCGGTGAAGAGCACCGTCTTCCCGGTGGTCTCGAACATGCGCTTGATCGCCCGGTCGAACCCTTCCTCGTCGCCGCCCTTCAGCTCCTCCACGATGCGCGACAGCACGTAGTAGCCGTAGTCGATGCCGATGCCGATGCCGACCGCGGCGACGGGCAGCGAGTTGATGTTGAAGTCGATGCCGAGCAGGTACATCACCGCCTCGGACAGCGGCTGCGCCACGAGCGACGGCAGCATCACGATGAGCGCGCCCACCACGGAGACGTACGTCGCGTAGCTCAGGAGGAAGACGACCACCAGGATGAGGATGAGGTTCACCCGGTAGGACCACTCCACCTCCTCGTTGACCGCGGCGAGGATGCCGATGAGACCGCCCGCCAGGCGGTAGGTCACGTTCGGCGCCTCGGCCTGGTGCGCGGCGATGTACTGCTTCGCGCGCTCGATCGACGACCGGATGGTCTCGTGCGTGTAGTCCTTGTAGAAGATCGCGACCGTGGCGGTCTTGTAGTCGGCGTCGAAGAAGCGGTCCATCTCGCCGCGACGCGTGTTCGAGGTGAGCAGGAAGAAGAGCTGCGCGATGTGGTCGTTGCGGGTCGGCAGCAGCTCCCACTTCGGATCGCCTTCGTGGAACGTGCGGAAGATCTTCTTCAGCAGCGACGCCGCCGTGACCGTCCCGCCCACCTCGGGTTGCTGCGCCATGTAGTGCGCGAAGCGATCGAGGTTGTTGAGCGTGTCGGCGTCCTTGATGGCCCCCTCGCGCTGCACGCAGGTCTCCGGCGCGGCGCAGGCGTTGGCCGCACCCAGCTCGCAGCGATGGCATTGCTCGCCGTCGCACGGCTGGCCGGACACGGTGCAGAACGCCGCGCCCTCCGCGATGATCACCAGCTGGCTCGCGCCGGTGAACTTCTGGTTCACCTTCGTGAAGGCCACGTTGTACGGGTGACTCGGGTACAGCAGCGCCGCGCCCGGCGTGGTGTCTCCGACCTTCAGCTTCGACTGGTAGAAGACGCCGACGCTCAGCAGCGCGAGCAGCGCGACGCCCATGACGGGTCGCCGCCAGCTCTCCGAGAGCCAGATGAGGACGCGCTCGATCACCAGGTACACCTGCCCGAAGAAGGCCCCGAACACGTCGGTGAAGCGGCTGATCGCCATGCCGAACGTGCCGTACACCGGGAGCACCGCACCGGTGAGCACCTCGACCAGTCCGCCCGCGAACGCGATGGCGAGCGCGGCCGTCACCGGCCAGCCGGGCAGCCAGCCGGAGAGCAGCGACGTGCCCGGCAGCCAGCCGTAGAGCCAGAAGAGCCAGAGCAGGCCGGCGACCATCAGCCACGACATGAACCGCTCGAGGGTGTCGCGGTGCGGACTGTGCTCCTCGGGCGGCGGCGTGTAGGCGAGGATGATCGGGTGCAGCGTCACGACGCTGACGAAGATCGACGCGATCCAGAAGAAGCACAGCCAGGCGAGCTTCTGGATCATCGGGATGCGGGCGACGAGCAGCGTGAGGACCGCCAGACCGTCGGCCATCAACGACACCATCGCCGGTGCGTAGATCTCCGTGTACGACTTGACGATCGCGGCGTCCTTGTCCTTCAGCCGATGATACTCCTCGTGGTAGCGCTCCATCGACTGCACGGAATGCGAGTGCGCGCGTGCGGTGATGAGGAGCGGGATGACGAGGACCAGGGGATCGAGGTTCATCCCGAAGAGTGCGCCGAAGCCGAGCCCCCAGATGGCGGACAGCGTGCCGCTGAACGCCGGGATCACCACGCCCTGCCAGCTGCGGAACTCGACCCACAGGATCAGCAGGATCATCAGGATCGACGCCGCGAGCACGTTCACCATCTGCGGCATGATCTGCTGGAAGTAGCCGAAGAGCATCGGCATGCCGGTGATGTAGATGGTGGTGTTGGCGTCGGACTCGCGCTGCTGGATCTCCTTCAGCTTCTCGTACATCGTGCTGACGTCGAAGTACTCCTCCCAGAAGCCGGCGATGATCTGCGTCGCCTTGTCGTCTTCCGAGACGAAGACGCCGTGCACGCCCTCGGTGGTGTAGATCTTCTGTCGCAGGACCGCGAGGTCCTCCGCGGTCTCGGGTACCCGCGGGTACATGAGCGGGACGATCTTGATCCCGGAACCGGCGGTCATCGCGGTCTTGAGCTTCGGGTGCGCGATCGACAGCACCTGCTCCGGATTGACGCCGGGGATGTCGTGCAGCAGCTCGACCGTGATGCGGTCGACCTTCTGCACCGTGGCCGGGTCGTCGAAGATGGTGCCGTCCTTGACCTCGACGACGATCTGCACGGTGAACGCCGTGCCGAACATGTTGCGGTAGGCGTTGTAGAGCTGGATGTACGGATGATTCGGCGGGTAGAGGCTCTGGAAGTCGGGCTGCACCACCAGCCGCGTGTGCGTGGTCCACGCGAGGAAGCCCGTCATCAGCGCGATGACCACCGCCACCGACACCTTGTGACGGAGGAGAAAGAAGAGGTACGTCTCGATGGTCTTGCGGGAGAGCATGACGGTCGTCTACGAGCTGGGGTCCGCGCTCCGGCGGCCGTCGGGCAGGACCACCTCCGCGCCGTCGACGCGGGCGCCGAATCCCGCCGCTCCGACGGCGAAGCCACCGGCGCCGGGCGCGAGGCTCACGTCGCGGATCCACACCAGGCGATTCTCGTCGGGGAGCTCGCGCCGCGTCCAGGTCCGGCCGCCGTCGCTCGACGTGAGCACCATGCCGACGTCACCGACGATCACCCCGCGATCGCCCTCGACGCGGACGGCGTACATTCCGGGATTCTTGAGCGCGTCGAGGAAGCTGATGTCCTCCACGCCGCTGGCTTCGGGATGCCCGTGCTGCACCTCCCAGGTGCGTCCAGCGTCCTCGGTGCGCAGCACGAGCCCGTCGATGCCGACCACCCAGCCGCGCTCGGGGGTGGTGAAGTAGACCCCGAACAGCGTCTTCTCGGTGGGAGCGGTCCGTCGCATCCAGGTGGCGCCGCCGTCGGTGGTGACGAGGAGCGTCCCGAACTCGCCGCAGATGAACCCGTGCTGCGGATCGGGGAAGGAGACGTCGTAGAGGATGATGTCGTCGGTGATGGTGGTGCGTCCTGCGACCCGCCACTTCCTCGACCTTCACCGGGGTCACCCCGAGGGAACGGTCGTCCCACGTCGCTCCGCCGTCCCTGGTCGAGATGATCGCGCCCCAGTCACCGACCGCCCACGCCGTGCGTGCATCGATGGCCTTCACCTTGAAGAGGTGCTTCTCGATCGACAGCGGGGTGGACTGCGTCTTCCACGTCTTGCCGGCGTCCTCGCTGTGGATCACGAGCGCGGACTTGCCGACCGCCCACCCGTGCTGCGCGTCGGCGAAGTCGACGCCGAAGAGGGGCTCCTGCGTGCCGCTGTCGACCGCCTGCCACGTCTTGCCGGCGTCCGTCGTGTGCTGGACGGCGCCGAAGTTTCCCACCGCCCATGCTTCGCTGGGCCCGAGCGCGCGGACGCCGTAGAGATTGTCACGTAGCGTGGCCGCGTGGCCACTCGCGCCGCATGACAACGCGAGTGCCAACGCAATCGTCGCGGCCGACGCGTGGCGCATCGTTCGGTCGTTACACAGCGGCCATCGCGCCGTCAATAGAACGGCGCGTCAGCTCTCCCCATGCGAAGCGGCGCATTCGCTTGACCGCCCGGTATGCGCTCCCCCATACGGGTGACGGTGCGCCCGATTCGCCCGACGCAGCATCCCGCGCGCGCCCGCGCATACGTCCGCGACGGGTGGTGGCGCGACGACACGCTGTGGGATGCGCTCGTCGCCACGGCCGCACGGCAGCCGGATCGCGTCGCGCTCGTCGAGGGAGACATCCGCCTTGCGTTCCGCGATCTCGCCCGGCGCGCGGACGCGCTGGCGAGCGGGCTCGCGGCGCTCGGGATCGCGCCCGGCGACGCCGTCGCCTTCCAGCTCCCGAACTGGTGGGAGACCGTCGTCGTTCTCCTGGCGATCGCGCGTCTCGGTGCGGTCGGGGTGCCGATTCTCCCGATCAACCGCCAGCGCGAGGTCGCCTTCATCCTGCGACAGACGCGAGCACGCGCCCTCCTCATCCCCGGCCGCTATCGCGATTGCGATCACCGCGAGCTGGCGGCGACGATACGTCCGGAGCTGCCCGCGCTCGCCGAGGTGATCGTGGTCCGCGACGACGCGGCGCCGGGCATGCGCGCGCTGGCGACGCTCGCGACGAGCTCGGCGCCGACACCGGCGCCGGCCGCCGAGCCGGACGACGTGGCGCTCGTCATCTACACGTCGGGAACCACCGCGGATCCGAAGGGCGTGCTGCACTCGCACCGGACGCTCCTGGCCGAAGCGCGCAGCCTCGCGCCGATCCACGATCTGTCGGCACGCGACACCGTGCTCATGCCCTCGCCGCTCACCCACATCTCCGGCATCGTCCACGCCCTCCTCGTGCCGGCGGCGCTCGGCTCGTGCGCGGTCCTGATGCCGCGCTGGGAAGCCGGGCGAGGCGCTCCGTCTGATCGCATCCGAGCGCGTGACGTACATGGTGGGTGCGCCCACGTTCCTGCGCGAGCTGGCGCAACATCCCCGCCTGGACTCGGTCGACGTCAGCAGCTTCCGCCTCTTCTCGTGCGGCGGCGCCGACGTCGACCCGACGCTGGTGGCCGAGGCCGCGGAGCGCCTCGGGTGTGTCGTGAAGCGGGTGTACGGTTCGACCGAGTTCCCGACCATCACCACGACGGGTCCTGACGATCCACCCGCGCGACGCGTCGACAGCGAGGGACGGCCGATCGGTGCCGCGGAGATCCGGCTGGTCGCCGACGACGACGCGCCGGTGCCGGCGGACCGTGAGGGCGAGGTGCTGGCGCGTGGACCGGAGTGCTTCCTCGGCTACCTCGACGGCGCGCTCAACGTCGACGGCTTCACGGCCGACGGCTGGTTCCGCACCGGCGACCTCGCGACGCTCGACGACGCGGGCTACCTGCGGATCACCGGACGGAAGAAGGACATCATCATCCGCAAGGGCGAGAACATCAGCGCGCGCGAGCTGGAGGACCTGCTCGCCGCGCACCCGTCAGTCGCCGAGGTCGCCGTCGTCGGCGTGCCGGACACGGCCGCCGGCGAGATCGCGTGCGCGGTGGTCAGGCTGCGGACCGGCCACGCGGCGCTCTCGCTCGCCGACGTCACGGGCCACCTCCTCGCACACGGACTCTCGAAGCGAAAGCTGCCCGAGCGTCTCGTGATCGCGGACGACTTTCCCCGCACCGCAAGTGGCAAGGTGCTGAAGCGCGCTTTGCGCGAGCAGCTCGCGGGCGGCGGCTGAGCGGTCCCGGCGCGCCAGGGCCGCGGCCACGCGGCTCACCAGGTCTTCGATCGCGGCGGGCCCGTTCTCGAACCCGGCGCACACCCAGTCCTCGACGAGGGCCCGGGCTTCGGCGAGACTCGGGCATACCGGCGGCTCCGCGGCGGGAAAGGATGAGTCGATAGCCCGCCGGACCGACGAGGACCACACGAGCTTGAGGCCAGTCGCCATGCGCGGCTGCATGTGCAATTGGCGCGCCAGCGGTGCCTGCCAGCGCACATGCGGCCTTCGCGACCGGACTGTCCGATATTCCGGAAAGCGGCGACCTCCCGAGCGGACACCCGGAGGATGGATCGATCAGGGTTCGTCGAAGCGACCGTGCCGACCCGCACCCTGGGCGAACCGCAAGGCGCCGGCGACGGTCTCGCCGGAGGCGACGACGTCCATCCCGCGGCGGGTCTCGTTCAGCAGGGCCGCGGGCAGGTCGAGCGTCCATTGCTCGTACGACGACAGCCGATCGCTCCGCAGGCAGCGCTGCGGAAAGCGGGCCAGCCCGTGCGCCAGCGTGACCGCCTCGACGAGCGCGGTCCCCGGCTCGACGAGCCGGTTGGCGAGACCCATGCGAACGGCCTCCTCTCCCGAGACGCCCCGCCCGGTGAGGATCAGGTCGAGGGCATGGCTGTGTCCGATCATCCGCGCGAGCCGGATGGTGCCACCGTCGATCAGCGGAACGCCCCATCGCCGGCAGTAGACCCCGAACACCGCGTCGCGCGCCGCGACGCGCAGATCACACCACATCGCCAGCTCGAGGCCGCCGGCGACGGCGTGCCCCTCGACCGCGGCGACGACCGGCTTCGAGAGCAGCATCCGGCTGGGGCCCATCGGACCGTCGCCGTCCTCGGTCACCCGGTTTCCGTTGCCGCCGGCCGCGGCCTTCAGATCGGCTCCGGCGCAAAATGCCCCACCGGCTCCCGTCAGCACCGCGACCGAGAGGGCGTCGTCCGCGTCGAAGCGACGGAACGCGTCCGCCAGCGCGCCCGCGGTGGCCCGGTCGACGGCGTTGCGGACCTCGAGGCGATCGATGGTGACGACGACCACGGGTCCATCCTGCTCCCATCGCACCGTCGACATGCGCTCCTCCTTCGTCATCATTGCAGCGTGGGCTGCACGATCGACACCGCGAGGAAGGCGCATCCGCCGACCTCCTGGCCGTCGACCGAGAGCTGGATCTCGTAACGTCCCGGACGGGGAACGCGGAGCGCCGCCAGCGTGGCCGCGAAGACGCTCTCGAACCGTCCGCTCACCTCGCTGGGCGTGCGCGCCTCCAGGCGCCCGGTCACCTCGACACGGAAGTCGCCGTCGGCGTTCACGATGCGCAGCCCGACGGGGTGCGCACCCGGCGCATCGAGCGCGAAGCGCGCGAAGACGCGAAACGGCGGCAACGCGTGCGCGAAGTCGGCGACGTTGAAGGTGTCGAACAGGCCCACCAGGGTGTGCTTGTTGCCCAGCTCGAAGCGGACGTCATCGCAGAGCATACAGACGAGCAGCTGCGCCATGCAGCGCCGGCGTAGGGCAGCCGGCCGGCGGGGTCAAGCGTCCGCGGCAGCCGTCCGCGGCAGCCGGGAACACATTGACGCCAGCGGTGCGGATCGTGTCAGATCACCGTGGGATGCCGCCGCCAGGGATCACCCGTCGCGACGTCGTGCGCGGGCTCGGCGTCGGCGCGCTGATCGCGCTCGTCCCGGCGTCGGCGTTGCGTGCGGCGCTTCGTCCGCATGATCCCGTCGTCGCCGGCGTCAGCCGTTTCCTGAGCGAGGCGGAGCTCGCCACGCTGCGCGCGATCGTCGGCCGGCTGCTCCCGGGGCCACCGGAGGATCCGGATCCCGGCGCGATCGAGGCAGGATGTGCGGAGGCGATCGATGCGCTGCTCGCCGCGTTCTCGTTCGACCCGCCGCTCGTGCATGCCGGCGGCCCGTTCTCGAACCGCGCCGGAGCTCACCGTGACGACATGGCCAGGTTCGTGCCGCTCGACGCGCTGGCAGAGCTCGGCTGGCGCATCCGGCTCGAGGGCTCGCAGGGACGGCCCGAGCGCAGCTTCGCCGGAGAGGTGGTGGGCCTGCAGCAGCGCTATCGTGAGGGGCTCGCGACCTTGCAGGCGATCACCGGCGCGTCGCCCGACGAGCAGGACGCGATGCTGCGCGACCCGGCCGTCGCCGACTTCGTCTCGCTGGTGCTCGGCGACACCCTCGACGTCATGTACGGGCCGCCCGAGTACGGTGGCAACCGCGGCCTGGTCGGGTGGATCGCGACCGGCTGGCCCGGCGACGTCCAGCCGCGCGGCTTCACCCAGCGCGAGGTGGAGGAGCTCGATCCCGTGTCGCCGCCCTCGGCTGCTCTCGAGGCCGACGCGGCGCGCGTGGCGCTCACCCGCTACATCCCCGGGACCACGCTCGTCGATCCGCCGGAGGAGTCGTGACGCGATCGGTGATCGTCGTCGGCTCCGGCGCCGGTGGCAGCGTGGCCGCCTGGGAGCTCGCGCGCGCGGGCCACCAGGTGCTGGTGCTGGAGAAGGGTCGCAACCTCTTGCCCGGTCTCGGGACGAGCGGGGGCATCCACCACATCCCGTTCGCCAACGACGAGGTGAAGAGCGGTCGCGCCTTCGAGAACCAGGATGTCGTGCTCGAACCGCGCGCCGCGCGAACCCAGGCGGAGGCGGTGGCCGGCGTCGAGCGCTCCTTCGTCGGCGACGTGAACACGCTGCCGACGACGGTCGGCGGCGGCACCGTTCACTGGGACGCGAAGACACCGCGCTTCTGGCGCCAGGATTTCTCGGGCCGCTCGCTCTACGGTCCGATCGACGGCGCCAACGTCGCCGACTGGCCGCTGACGTACGACGAGCTCGCGCCCTTCTACGACGAGGTCGAGCACCGGCTCGGCGTGCAGGGCGACGTCCACCGGATGCCCGCGGCCACGCTCGCGCAGGCCCCGCGCCGCCACCAGTTCGTGATGCCGCCGAACCCGCCGATGCTGGCGGGCCAGCGTCTCGCAGAGGGCGCCGCGCGGCGCGGCTACCAGGCGTATCCGTTCCCGATGGCGGTCAGCTCGCGCCACTTTCACGGGCGCCCGCGCTGCAACTCGTGCGGCTTCTGCTCGGGATTCGGCTGTCCGATCCTGGCGCGTGGCAGCGCCGCGGTCTCGTTCCTTCACCCGGCGCTGCGTGCCGGGGTGCACCTGCGCTCGCGCTGCTTCGTCCACCGCATCGAGCTCTCGAGCGACGGCCGGCGCGCGATCGGCGTCGCCTACCGCGACGAGGCCGGGCGCGAGCGCCATGCGCGCGCCGACATCGTCATCCTCGCCGCCTCCGCGATCGAGACCGCCCGCCTCGCGCTCCTGTCCGCCGGCGGCTCGCATCCCGACGGCCTCGGCAACCGCTCCGGCCAGCTCGGACGGAACGTCATGTTCCACCTCTTCACGCTCGGCATCGGGCTCTTCGCCGACGAGCCGCACGCATGGCGCGGACCGTCGACGACCTTCACGATCGACGACTTCGTCGGCCCCGACCGGAGCGCGGCGGCACGCGCGACGGGGCTGCCATACCTGAAGGGCGGCATCTGCGAGGTGGGCGGCGGCGTCACGCTCATCGAGGAGGCCGGCCTCTACACCGCGCTGCCCAACGCGTGGGGCGCATCGCTGAAGCAGGCGATGCGGACGTCGCCGCTGCGCCGACACCTGGCGGGGCTGTCGATGGTCGGCGAGGACCTGCCGCAGGAAGCGAACCGCGTCGATCTCGATCCGACCCTGCGCGACGTCTACGGCGTCCCGGTTCCACGCATCACGCACACGAGCCACCCGTTCGAGCTCGCCGCCTCGACGTACTTCGGCCCCCGCCTCGGCGAGATCTGCGCGTCGGCTCCGGGCGCCGTCGCCGCCGGCTGGCTACCGGTCGGCGCCCTTGCCGAGACGACGGGCGGGTTCGGCAGTCCCTACGCGGGGCCCGCGTCGACCGCGCACATCATGGGCACCGCGCGCATGGGAGACGACCCCGAGACGTCCGTCGTCGATCGCTGGGGCCGCATGCACGAGCTCGACAACGTCCACGTGGCCGACGGGTCGGTGTTCGCCTCGTCCGGCGGCTTCAATCCGACGCTCACGATCATGGCGCTCAGCCTGCGCATGGCCCGGCATCTGGCCAGCGGCTGAGGAGCACCGAGGGCGCGAAGGCAGGATGCGGCGCCACCGAGGAGTTGACGACGTGGATCCCGTTCACGTCGACCACGGTCGGACCAGTTGGTCGTCGTCGAGCCTTTCGGGGCGCCGTCCAGGCTGAGGTTGCTGATCGTCACGTTGGTCGAGTTCTTGACGCTGATCAGATCCGGCAGGACGGTGCCGAGGCTGTTAGGCGACCTGATCGGGATGATGCGCGGCGGACCCAGCGCCGGGTCGGCCTTGCCGGTGATCGTGACGTTGCGCACCCCCCTCGATGAACAGCGTTCCGGTATACTCCCCGGAGCAGAGGGTGAGCGTCTGACCGTTCGCGATCGGAAAGGGGTTGAGGGTGGACAGGTCGACGAGGTCGCGCGCGCCTGGACACTGGACCCCGTCCCGCGAGTCGTCGATGAAGATGGTCGACGTCGCGCGCGCCGGACCGGCCGGGATCGCGCTCCAGACGAGGAGGCCGAGGATGGCCGTGATGAGCGTCTTCTTCATCATCCCGGATAGGATGGCCAGACAGGACGACCTCATTGCGGCGCCACGCGGGGCGTCGTCTCGGCGTTGCCCTCGTCGCACAGTTCCAGTACGGCGAGCGCTCCATGACGGGCAGCGCGGGAGCGAGGTTCGACCTGCGCAGCGGGGAGACGTGGCGGAACCCGTTCCCGATGTACGCCGCGCTACGCGAGCGCGATCCGGTGCACCACGCGGTGATGGGAGACTTCTGGATCCTCACCCGGTTCGAGGACGTGTGGGCAGCAGCGGGCGATCCGGCGACCTTCTCGTCGTCGCAGGGTCTCACCGTGGCGTACGACGAGCTCCACGCGACCGGCCTCGGGACCACCATGCCGATGGTGTTTCTCGATCCGCCCGCACACACGGAGTTTCGCCGGCTGATCACGGGCAACCTCACGCCGCGCAAGGTGTCGAGCATCGAACCGGCGGTGCGTGCGTTCGTGGCGGAGCGCATCGAGGCGGCACGATCGCTGGGCACCGTCGACATCGTCGCGCATCTCTTCGGGCCGCTGCCGAGCTTCGTGGTCGCGCACTACCTCGGCGTGCCGCCGGCCGACCGTGCGCGCTTCGAGCACTGGACCGAGGCCACCGTCCAGGCAGCCGCGGCTGGCGCCGCCAGTGCCGACGCCGGCGCCATCACGGACCTGATGGGGTATTTCGCGGAGCTGGTCGCTCGCCGGCGCCGCAACCCCGGCGACGACATCGTCTCGGAGCTGGCGCGCCTGGGAGATGACACGGTCTCCCTCGCCCGCATCCTGGGCTTTGCCTTCACGATGGTGGCCGGCGGGAACGACACGACCACCGGGCTGCTCGCGGGCGCGGCGTGCCTCCTGACGGAGCGACCGGACCAGCGAGCGCGCCTGCTCGACGATCCGGGCCGGATCCCGAACGCCGTCGAGGAGCTGCTGCGTCTCACGTCGCCCGTCCAGAATCTCGCGCGCACCACGACACGCGACGTCCGGGTACGCGGCGTGACCATCCCTGCCGGCCGGAAGGTGCTGCTCTGCTACGCCGCTGCTAATCGCGATGCCGACGAGTTCGGCGCGACCGCCGAGGAGCTCGACGTCGATCGGCGCATCGCGAAGCTGCTCGCCTTCAGCTACGGCACGCACTACTGCATCGGTGCGGCGGCCGCACGACTGCAGGGTCGGGTCGTGCTCGAGGAGCTCCTCGCGCGCTGTCCCGGGTTCCACGTCGACGTCGCCGCGGGCCGCTATGCGGAGGGCAACTACGTGCGGCGGCACGTGACGTTGCCGTGGTCGGCGACCTGAGGCCCTTCCGGGGCAGCCGGCAACCGCACGGGTAGCGGCTGCTACCTGGGCGGTAGCGGCTTCGGACGATGCCGCGCTTCAGGAGCCTGCGGCCGAGCGGGCGGTCATCAACCCAGCCGGCCCGGTACGATCGCCAGATCGACGTTCCACAACCCCGCCGTCGGCGTCAGGGTCTTCGATGGCATCGGTGAAGTAAGTGCAGCAGGCGTGCTGCGTCGACCCGCTCCGATATGGGGGGTAGGCTCTGGGTGCGCGTCCGGACAACCCCATGAACGAACGCACCAAGGACTTCATCCCTGCCGCGGGGACCGACTGGTTGCTTCCCCTCTATGACCCAGTCGACCATCTGCTGCGGGGCGGGCGGGCAAAGGAGGGCCTACTTCGGCAGGCCCGGATTCCGGCGGGTGCGCGGGTGCTCGACGTCGGTTGCGGGACCGGCACGCTCGCGATCCTGACCAAGCGGCAGCACCCCGAGGCCGTGGTGGTGGGCGTCGATCCCGATCCCAGGGCGCTCGCGCTGGCGCTACGCAAGGCCGTGCGGCGCGGCGCCGACGTGACCTTCGACCAGGGCTACTGCCAAAAGCTTCCCTACCCAGACGAGAGCTTCGATGTGGTGCTCTCCTCGATGATGCTTCACCACCTCCCCCGTGACGTGAAGCGCGCCATGTTCGGCGAGGTGCGCCGCGTGCTCGCACCGAGCGGACACTTCCACGCCATGGACTTCGGGCCGCCGCGCGGCCCGTTCTCCCGGTTGGTCGCCCGTCTCATGCGCGGCCACGCGAATATCGCCGACAACCTGGAAGGGCGCCTTCCGCAGCTGATGCGGGAGGCGGGCCTGTGCTCCGTCAACGAGACGGACTCGGTCACCCGCCTGATCGGCAGCCTCGCCTACTACCGAGCCGCCGCGGCCTGAGCGCGATTCTGTAGCTCGGGCCTTCCGCTGCACCGACGCGCGCGCACCTCGACCGTCATCGAGCCCGTTCGCGACGGTGCGGCCATGACCCATCGAAACCGCGTCGCCGAGGTGCTGGCCTCCAAGATCGTCGAGGTAGCGGCGCGCTACCCGAAATGTAGCCCCTTGCCTGGTGAGACCCTTGGCCTCGGCGCGGGGCCTTGGGGAATGGGCTGCGGCTCGGACGCGGCGTCTCATTCTCGCGTCGCTTCCAACAGGCCCGCCCTGTGCAGCGGGAGAGAGAAGCTCTGATGATCTCGTTTCGGAACGGAATTGCAGCCGCGGCAGCGGTGGTGCTGCTGGCGGGCGCGGCCGGGGCCGCCGGCCCGCCGGGCGGACCACTCACGAAGTGCTCGGTGGACGCGGTGGTGTCGGGCGCGGGGTGCATGGACAAGTACGAGGCGAGCGTGTGGCGCGTGCCGAACCCGACGACGACCAACAAGGGGCTGGTCGGGAGGATCCAGCAGGGCAAGGCAACGGTCGCGCTGTTGACGGCAGGCGGCGCGACGCTGCTCGGCACGGCGGGGGACGACTACGCGCCCTGCACCCACAGCGGACAGAACTGCGCCAACGACATCTACGCGGTGAGCCTGCCGGGCGTGACGCCCTCGGCGCACATCACGTGGTTCCAGGCGCAGGAAGCATGCGCCAATGCCGGCAAGCGGCTGCCGACGAGCGCGGAGTGGCAGGTAGGGGCGAACGGAACGCCGGATCCCGGGCCGGACAACGGGACGACGGACTGCGACACCGCGAGCGATGGCCTGTCTCCGACCGGCGCGCGCAGCAGCTGCGTATCGGCGCGCGGGGCCTTCGACACGGTGGGCAATCTGGCCGAATGGGTGGCGGACTGGGTCCCGCAATCGACGACGTGCCCGAGCTGGGCCAGCTTCAGCAATGACGACATGTGCCTCTCCGGGGCGAGTACGACGCAAAACAGCCCCGGTGCGCTGGTGCGTGGCGGCGCTTTCGCCTCCCTCGGCGGTCCGCTTGCCGGCCCGCTCGCGGTCCGCGACTTTCCGCCGTTTCGCGCGGCCAGCTTCATCGGCTTTCGCTGCGCGCGCTAGACGCCGCTCTCGTCGGCGGGCGCCGAGAGCGTCGCCAGGCTCCGCTGCCATCACGGAGGTTGCAAATGGAAACCACGAAGATGTTCGAAGCCGGCGCGGCATCCGGGGCGGGAGCGCGACGGCGACGCCGGCGTCGCGTCGTGACGGCGCTCGGCATGTGCGTCTTGGCGGTCGCGACGTCCGCGGGCGCGGCGACGTTCGTCGTGAACAGCACCGCGGACACGACCGACGGCTCGTGTGACGTCGCCGGCGGCGGCTGCACGTTGCGGGAGGCGATCGCGGGAGCGGTCGCGACACCCGGCCGCGACACGATCAATTTCGATCCGACCGTCTTTCCGCACGGGCCAACGCCGGTGCCGATCGTGCTCGCCAGCGAGCTGCCGGTGATCGCGGACCCGGCGGGCACCGTGATCGACGGTGCCGGCGCGAGCGTGCGCGTCGCGGGCAGCGGCGCCATCGCGAACGGCCTCGTCTTCGCGAGCGCGCCCGGCGCGCCGCTCGCGAACGTCACGCTCGCGAACGTCAGCGTCGATTTCTTCGAGCATGGCGCGGTCGTCATCTGCGGCGGCGTGCCGCCCTCCTGCGACGGGGATCTCTCCGGGGTCGTGGTGCGCAACGTCCTCGTGAACCTGAGCGGCGACGCGGGCATCTCGATCGGCGGCGCGGTCGTCAAGAAAGTGCTGGTCGCCGACTCGGTCGTCTTTCAGAGCGGAGCCGACGGCATCATGATCTTCGGCTCGCAGTCGCTGACCGGTGCACGCGTGGAGCGATGCACCGCGAGCCGCAGCGGCGAGGACGGCATCGTCCTCGCGGCGCCGCAGCAGACGAGCTCGGCAGTCATCGACTCGTTCGCGCTGAAAAGCGCCGCCGAGGGCATCCGCATCGTCTCCGCCGGCGATGTCGCTAAGCCGAAGCTCGCGAACGTCGTCGCCTTCATCGCGCACGACGGCATCCGTCTCGACGGCGGGCACGTCGTCGCGCCGAGCATCACGGATGCGGTCGTGTCCGGGAACGACGAGGCCGGCATCGTGATCACGTCTGCGGGCGGTACGAGCGGGCTTGCGATGGCGAGCGTGACCGCGGACGCGAACGGCTTCGGCGGCATCGCGCTGGATGGTCCCCCGATGGGCACGAGCGGCGAGATCTCGGACGCGCGGATCTTGCGGCACGACGGGGCCGGCATCGGCGTCACCGGCGCCGACGGGCTCCGGGTGCACGACGTGCTCACCGCCGAGAACTCGACCGGCGTCTTTCTCTCGGCCGCGAACAGTAGCGTGCAGCGCGTCCACGCGAGCAGCAACTCCACCGGGATCATCATCGCCGACGGCGCCGGCAACACGGTTACGCAGAGCGCGGCCAGCGCCAACGAGTCGGGCGGGATCGCGATCGAGCAGGGCAGCCGCGCGAACGTGATCAAGCAGAACCTCGCGCTCGGGAACAGCCTGGATCTCGACGACGAAAATCCCGACTGCGACGCGAACAGCTGGACGGGTGACGTGTTCGCCACAAGGAGCCAATCATGCATTCACTGAACGCGAGACGGGCCGCGGTCATCGCCCTGATCGCGGTCGCCTGTACCGGGTCCGTGTCGCCCGCGAGGGCGGCGACCTTCACCGTCAACAGCGCCGCCGACGACGCGTCGACTACGTGCGACACCGCGATCGGCGGCTGCACCCTGCGGGCGGCGATTCTCGCCGCGGTCGCGACGCCGGGCCGCGATACGATCCGCTTCGATCCGACGGTCTTTCCACCCGGATCCCCCGCCGAGATCGACGTCGTCGTGCCGTTGCCCGCGATCGCCGACCCGGCCGGAACGATCGTCGACGGCACCGGCGCGGGCGTCGTCATCGGCCAGCTGCTCACCGGGGGCGGCACGGAACGGATCGACGGCCTCGTGTTCGCGAGCGCGCCCGGCGTGCCGCTCGCCGGCGTCGCCGTCATACAGGTCAGCGTCGTCGGCTTCCCCGGCGCGGGCATCCTGATCTGCGGCGGCATGGCGCCCGACTGCGAGGACGACGTGACGGGGCCGGTCGTGCAGGGCGTGGTCGCGTCGGGGAACGAGCAGTCGGGCGTCGAGATCCACGGCCGCAACGTCGGCAAGGCGGAGGTCACGGACACGGTGGCGACCCACAACGGCGACGATGGCATCCTCGTCGACGCGTCGCAGTCGGTCGCGGGAACGCGCGTCGAGCGCTGTGCCGCGAACGAGAACGAGCGGACCGGCATCGCGATCGGCGAGCGCGTCGAGACCGTCTCGGACACCGCGATCAGCGATTCGATCGCGACGCACGACGCGAACGGCATCGCCGTCGCCGCGGTGGGCGGGATCGCGGAGACGAAGATCACCAATGTCGCGGGCGTCAACAACCGCACGCGCGGCATCGCCGTCGAGACCCTCGGGGAGCTGAGCGCGACGTCGATCGCGAACAGCGCGGGATCCGGCAACGAAGACGCGGCGGGCATCGAGATTGCCGGCGACGTCGTCTCGGGCGCCGCCCTCACGGACGTCGCCGCGAACGGGAATCGCACCGGCATCGTGCTCGACGGCCAGACGGCAGTGACCGGCGCGAAGATCACGCGTGCCGCGGCCGTCGGTAACCAGTTCGACGGCATCGCGCTGCGAGAGCACGTGACCAGCGCGAAGATCACGCGCGTGTCCGTCGTCGGCAATACCGTCGGCCTGCGCGTGATCGGTAGCGGCGCCACGCTGAAACAGGTGCGCGCCAGCGAGAACACCCAGGACGGCATCCGCCTCGACGGCCCCGGCGGCGGCAATCGCGTCGAGAAATGTGCGGGCACCGCGAACCAGGGACCAGGCATCGCGATTCGCAGCGGCAGCACCGGCAATACCGTGCAACGTAACGTCGCGCTCGGGAACGACGCCGTCGACCTGCTCGACGACAATCCCGACTGCGATGCGAACGTGTGGAGGAAGAACGTGTTCGAGACGCGCGGCGCGCCGTGCATCCACTGACGCCTTGCGCGAGGCGCTCGGCGCGCTTTTCCTGGTTTTCTCGGGCCGGCGCCGGTACGCTTGGGAGAGATTCCGATGCGCCGCCACCTCTTCCTTCGCCACCCCCTCGCGATCGTCGTCCCCCTCCTCCTCTCGCTGCCCGCGCGGGCGGCGCTCCCGCCGGGCTACTCGGGAAAATCCGTCCACGTCGTCTTCGACGGTCATGGGACGTGGAGCCAGACCGACACCTACTTCTCGGCGTCGGCGGACGTCACCTGGCATGCCGTCTACGAGCTGCCCGTTCCGCTGCTCGACGACACGATGAACGCCGAGCCGGGGACCACGGTCACGGGGACGAGCTCGCAGCACGCGCATCCTCCCGGGGTCGATCCGATCGACTGCGACGGGGACATCGTCGTCAGCACGTCACACGGCTTCGGCAGTCCCGCGGTGGCGCAGACGCCGTTCATCGGCTTCGTCGGCGGCGGGAACGGCATCGTCCACGCCTGGATCGACACGTACGGCGGCTACGACTACCGGACGTGCGACGGCGAGTACAACATCCTGACCGGCGGTTTCCCCGGGAATCCGCCGGACTACCCGACGTACACCAGCAGGCTGGGCACCGCGAAGTTCGACATCGACTTGAACGAGTGGACGCAGCAGCCCGCGCACACCGGGCGGATCCAGCTCAGCGACAGCGGGACCGGGACGATCGGCAGCACCAACTTCGCGACCGCGAGCTGGTCCGGGACGGTCACGCTGTCGAACGAGAACCCGGAGCAGCAGGCACGGATCGCTGGCGTCGACTTCGGCGAGTCGGGGGATGGGGCCGATCCGGTCCCCGGGACGCCCGTCGTCGCCGACCGGCCGCTGTCCGAAGCGCAGGTGGCGACGGGGCTGGACGGGAGCCCACAGCCGGACTTCTTCAAGGACGCGATCCTGCTCGAGGCGAACATCGATCTCGGCGAATCCTGCGGCGTGCCGGCCGCCGACGACTGGATCGATTGCGGATCGCAGCCCGACGGCACGCCCGAGAAGGTCTGGCCGGTGCTCTTCGTGCGCGGCACCCCGCTGGGATCCGGAGCGCGAGCTTCGCCGTCTCTCCCGGCACGCTCAGGGGCGCCACCATCGTCGGAACGGCGACCGTCGACGGGACCACGCTGACGCTCAGGTCGGCGCCGTTCGATCTCGACGTGCCCGGTCCGGACTGGGGTCGGGTCGGGGTGTCGGCCCTCACCTCGGATGGACCGCTGCCGAACGCGGTGGGCGCGCCGACGGTGGAGATCGCCTGGCGCATCGAGCGACCCGGGCTGTCCGCGATCGATGCCGGCATCAGCCGCCATCCGATCTACCTCCTGCTGTCCCGCTCCGTCGTCTATCAGCCCAACGACGTGGCGCCCTCCCCGTTCCTGACGTTCGTCGACGTGACGGCTGTCGCGGCGGCCGGCAAGACCGATCAGGAGGCCGTGCTCGGCGCCGTGTGGGTCCAGTTCCACTCGCGCGCGATCCATCGCCGTCAGCTCGACCCCACCACCGGGGCGGTCACCGTGGTCGACGGCGACGCCGGCCTCCTCAAGTACTACAGCCCGTGGACCCTCGAGGCCTTCCTCGAGAACACCTACAAGTATCCGGCGCGCTGCCCGGCAGACGGAACGCTCGGCCTCCTCGCGGTGGGCACGTCGTACTGCAACGAGTGGGCCCTGACGCTCCAGAACGCGCTCGCGCTGCACGGGATCTCGACGACCCTTACGACCCCGCACGACGCGGACCCGGACGCCTGGTCCGCGACGGTGCCGGAGGGAACCGAGTACATGCTCGTGAAGCCGTGGACGTTCGTCGGGAAGAAGAAGGGGAAGAAGGGATTCCCGTACCTCGCGAAGCTCCGGCTGAAGGACACGGGTACCAAGTACCTGGGCGAGCCCGTGTTCGCGCCGTCGGGCAAGCTCAGGCCCCACGCCGTCCAGTATCCGCAGAGCGGCGAGCCGCCGGCGCAGGGGAGCGTGCGCCTTCCGAAGGGCCTGTTCTTAGCGTCCCCGGGCCTCTCCGATCATGCCATCGTCTTCGTGCCGCTCGACGGACGGCTCTACGATCCGTCGTACGGCAGCGGGCCGTTCGCCACGGTCGCCGACTGGATTCCGGCGTCGCTCGCGGGCTTCGCGCGCGCGGATGGCACCGCCTGTCCGCCACCGGGCGAGACGCCGCATCTCAAGACCGGGAAGGTCGGCGTCTGTCGCTTCCGCGCCCGCCCGCTGTCTCCGTGAGGGTTCCGCGTCGCGCCACGAACCGCGGCACGGTGTCGTCGCGCCCTAGCGTTCCGGGCGGTGGCGGCGGTGCGCATCGAGGAGCTCCCGTCCCAGCGCGCTGACGGAGACGAAGCGGCCGGCGCCCTCCTGGAGATGGCACTCGACCAGGCCCCGATCGTTCGCGTCCTCCCACACCGGCAGCCGGGGACACGATGTCCGCCAGGCGTCCATCACCTCGGCATAGGGGCGCCGTGGACCGATCCATTCGAGCAGATCGAGGATCAGGGCGTCGACCGGGTCGGACATGGTCTCACGCTACGCGACCCGGTCACCTGTCGGAATGCCGCTGGCTTGCGGGGAACGCGGCGCGACGGTCAGGCAGCGGCGCAGATCCGCGCCAGCAGCGACGGCTGCGTCAGCACCGTCCCGAACGGCTTCGCCCGCGCCAGGACGGCGAAGATCGCGCCGGCCGCCAGAAGGATCAGATCACACCCTCGCGCCGGAGCTGTTCCAGCTCCTCGTCGGTGAGCCCGAGCAGCCCGCCGTACACCTCGTCGTTGTGCTCGCCGAGCCGCGGCGCCCCGCGCTGGATCGCGCCCGGCGTGCGCGAGAAGCGCGGGTAGACGCCCTGCATGCGCACCGGGCCGAGCACCGGGTCGTCGACCGTCTCGATGTCGCCGCGCGCGGCGACGTGCGGATCGGCGAAGATGTCGGCCACCGAGTACGCGACGCCGAACGGCACCTCGTGGCGCTCGAGCACGTCCTGAACCTCGCGCGACGTGCGCGCCTGCACCCAGGCGGCGACGATGCCGTTGATCTCGTCGCCGTGCTCGGCGCGGCGCGCCATGGTCTCGAAGCGCGGATCGGCGAGCAGGTCCTCGCGGCCCATCGCGCGCGCGAGGCGCGGGAAGAGGCCGTCGCCGGCGGCGATGATGCAGACGTACTTGCCGTCGCTGGTCTCCCAGTTGTCGAGCGGCGCCGAGTTGCGCAGCCGGTTGCCCTCGCGCTCGCGCACCACGCCGAGCCGGTCGTAGGTCGCCAGCGTGTGCTCCATGATGCGGAGGATCGACTCGTAGAGCGAGAGGTCGACCCACTGTCCGCGCGGCGGCGCGCCCGTCTCGCGCGCGCGCCGGTCGCGCTCGTAGAGCGCGCTCAGGATGGCGAAGGCGTTGAAGACGCCCGTCAGGTAGTCGGAGACGATGAGGCCGGGTCGCACCGGCGGGCGGTCGGGATAGCCGGTGATGTACATGAGGCCGCCCATCGCGATGCCGTTGCGATCGAGGCCGGGGCGGTCGCGATACGGCCCGTCCTGCCCGTACACCGACACGCGCGTCAGGATGATGCCGGGATTGCAGCGCCGCGAGCGCGTCGTAGCCGAGACCCCACGACTCGAGCGTGCCGGGCTGGAAGTTCTCGACGACGACGTCGGCGAGCGCGACGAGGCGCTTCAGCAGCGCCTGCCCGGCGGGCTTGCGCAGGTCGAGCGTGACCGAGCGCTTGCCGCGCCCCTCGACCGCCCAGAAGAGCGAGTGGCCGCGATCGAACGGGCCGATGGTCCGCATGAAGTCGCCCTGCCCCGGCAGCTCGACCTTGATGACGTCGGCGCCGAGGTCGGCGAGGAGCGTCGCCGCGAACGGCGCGCCGATGCGCGTGCCGAGGTCGAGGACGCGGAGCCCGACGAGCGGACCGGACGGAGACGTCATGCGGCGGGCATCCTAGACTGACCGTCCGCACGGTGTCACGCGGCCGCACGGGCGCGCGCGGTCAGGGATCGCGCACGCGCGGCGCCGTCTCGACGATGAACGGCACCAGGCAGAGCCCGACGAGCGGCACGAGCGCGACCCAGCGGATCGCGTCCATCGGCGTCGCCGCCGCGCCGAGCGCCCGGCCGACGACGAACGGCCCGGCGGCCGCGAGGTAGCGACCCGGTGTTGAAGCAGAAGCCGCTGCCCGTGCCGCGCAGCCGCGTCGGGAACAGCTCGGGCAGGTAGAAGCTGAAGGCGCCGACGACGCCGAAGACGGTGAGGCCGTCGAGGAAGAGGAGCCGCATGCGCGTCGCCGGCGCCCAGTCGAGACCGAAGGTCATCCAGATCGACAGCGCCGCGCCGGCGAGGTAGATGCGCGAAGAGCGGCCGGCGGCCGAGGCGCGCGAGCGGGATCGTCGCGAGCGTGCCGAGGAAGCCGCCGAGCTTGAAGAGCAGCGTCGCGCAGGTCATGTTGCCGCGCGACCGCGGCGGCGCCGGCGTCCGGGCCCGCCGAGGTGCGCCGACGACGAACGGGAGGAAGGCGTTCGTCGCCCACCAGGTGACCAGCGTGACGAGGCACATGCGCGAGCCCGCCGAAGCGTCGCGCGCCGGAGCTCGGGCGCGAAGAGCTCGCGCCAGCCGCGGGCGCTGCGCCGCGCTCGCGGCGCCACACCTCCGGCTCGTCGCACGCGGCGCCGGATCCAGAGCGCGAACGCGCGCCGGCAGGAGGCCGGTGAGGAACACGAGCCGCCAGGCGAGGTCGGGCTGCGCGGCGAGCACGGCGATGCGCTTCGTGAGGACGTCGTTGACGAGCCCGGCGAGCAGGATGCCGACCGGCGCGCTCGTGTAGAGGAGCGCGCCCGCCGCGACGCGCCGCGACGCGCGGCACGACCTCCGCGACGAGGCTCGCGCCGGCCGCCCACTCGCCGCCGATGCCGAGGCTGGCGATGAAGCGGAGGGCGGCGAGCGTCCACGACGTCGGGCGCGAACGCGCAGGCCGCGGTCGCGATGGCGTAGGTGAGCATCGTGAGCAGCAGCGTCCGCGAGCGGCCGAGGCGGTCGGTGACGCAGCCGAAGAGGATGCCGCCCGTCGCCCAGCCGACGAGCAGCGCCGAGGTGACGATGCCCGGTCACCGCCGCGACGCGCGCCGCGGTCGCCGGATCGCCCGGCGCGACGCCGAGAAGCCGCGGCACGCAGACCGGCGCGACGAAGTTGAAGAGCAGCCCGTCGAAGACGTCGAAGCCCCAGCCGAGCCAGGCGGCGAAGAAGACGGTCCACTGGTAGCGGGTCATGCCCCAACGCGCGGGAAGGCTCACGGCAGCGGGGAGATACCGTCCAGGCGCCGGAACGTCACGCCGACTGCGCGGGCTGGCAGGCGGGACACCAGTACGTGACCCGCTCGGGCTCACGCGGCTGCCGCACCTGGATCGGCGTCCGGCAGCGGCGGCACGGCGGGCCGCCGCGGCCGTAGACGCAGTGCGTCCGTCCCGGCGCGGGTCGCCGGTGGTGACCTGGCTGCCGGTCGTGCGGTTGGCCTCGAAGAGCTGCTTCACCAGCGCGACGAGCGCGGTCGGGTCGCGACACGCGGCCGACCGGCGTCGACGGGTGGATGCCGCGGAGGAAGCAGAGCTCGCACCTCCAGACGTTGCCGAGGCCGGCGATCACGCGCTGGTCGAGCAGCGCCTCGCCGATCGAGCGCTGCGGATCGGCGGTCAGGCGGCGCAGCGCCTCGGCGGGATCCCAGTCGGGTCCGAGCGGATCCGGCCCGAGATGTCCGAGGACCTCGTCCTCGCGCGCCGTCTCGAAGAGCTCGAGCACCGGCAGGCGAAAGCCGACGGCGATCCACGCCTCGGTCTCGAGCAGCGCGCGGATCTGCCAGTCGGGCCCCGCGCCAGCGCTCGCCCGGCCGGTAGAGATGCCACGAGCCGTCCATCTGCAGTGCGAGTGCAGGGTCAGGCCGCCGTCGATGCGCAGCAGGAGATGCTTGCCGCGCGCCGCCACGTCGTCACCGCGCGGCCGCCGAGATCGATGGTGGCGAGGCGCGGCACGCGCAGATCGGTGCGCGTGAGCGCTGGCCGGCCAGGGCCGCGTGCAGGCGCGTGGCGACGAGGTGGATGGTGTCGCCCTCAGGCACGGAGGCGCATGCCCCACGGCGTGGGGTGAAAGCCCGCCTGGGCGAGCGCCGCGCCGACGCGGCGTGTCGCGCACCGCCGCGCCGTCGGCGCGCTGCATCTCGAGGCGGCCGAGCACGCCGGCGCGCGCCGCGGCGGCCAGCGCCTCGGCCGCGGGCGCGAGCACGCGCTCGTCGTCGCTGTACGAGAGCAGCGTCCGGCCGCCGCGCTCGACGTAGAGCACGAGCCGCCCGCCGACCAGGACGACCGCCGCGCCCGCCTTGCGGCCGGCGCGATGCCCGGCGTCGGCGGCGCCGCGCTCGGGCCAGGGCAGCGCCGCGCCGTACGGGTTGGCCGGATCCGTGGCCGCGAGCACCGTGCGCGCGCCGTCGCGCGCGTCCGAGCGCGCGCAGGCGGTCGACCGCGCCCGGCATGCGCGAACTGCGCGCCGCCGAGCCCCTCGACGAAGTAGCCGCGCCGGCAGCGGCCGCGCATCCTCGAACGCCTTCAGCACCGGATAGACGCCCGCGAACCCGCCCGGGACGCGCTCCGCCGACGACCGCGCCGCGCGTCACGATGCCGTGGCGCAGCAGCAGCTGCTCCGCCGCCGCGTGGAGCGCGGCGCGTCGCGTCCGGCGTCGCGCGCCGGGACGCAGGCTCCAGCGTCCGGCGCCGGCGGGCGGCCCGAATGCGCGTCGGGACGCGGCGCGCGACGCGGCGCGTCCGTCGCGCGGCTGCGACCGGCGCCGGTGCAGCATGGCGCGCAGCGGCGCCAGCGTGTCGTTGGTGACGCGCCCGCCCACACGAGCTCCCACAGCGCCAGCACCAGCTCGGCGTCGTCGCCGGCCGCCGACGGCCTCGGCGAGCTGGCGGAAGAAGAGCGCGCCGCCGCCGGCCGAGCGCGTCGAGCAGCCGCTGCGCCAGCGGCGACGGCTCGAGCGGCCGGCTCGGGGAGCAGCAGCGGCGCCTGCTCGGCCTGCGCCAGCACGATCCAGCCGTCGTTGGCGCCGAGCGCGCCGGCGCCGGCCCACACCAGCTCGCCCGCGGCGCCGAGCTGGTCGAGCAGCACCGGCGAGTAGCCGGGAAGGCGCGCGGGCAGGATCTGCGACTCGAGCGCCGAGGCCGGCAGCGGCACGCCCTGGAGCTGCTCGACCACGCGCAGCAGCGCGTCGAGCGTGCGGCCGCTGGCGGCCGCGGCGCCGACGCCCTGCCACGCCAGGCGCGAAGCGCGCCAGCTGCTCCGGCGCGACCGGCTCGATCTCGCGCCGCAGCGCCGCCAGCGAGCGCCGCCGCAGCCGGCGCAGCACCTCCGCGTCGACCCACTCGCGGCCGCTGCCGCCGGGCCGGAACTCGCCCTCGACGACCCGGCCGTCCGTCTCGAGCGCGCGCAGCGCCTGCTCGACCACGGCGCGGCCGAGCCCGAACCGCGCCGCCGGCGTCGGCGGCGGCGAACGGCCCGTGCGTGCGGGCGTAGCGCGCGACGAGGTCGCCGAGCGGATCGGCGACCGGCTCGAGGAACGCGCTCGGCACACCGAGCGGCAGCGCCACGCCGAGCGCGTCGCGGTAGCGCGCCGCATCCTCGGCGGCGATCCAGCGCTCGTCGCCGGCGACGCGGACCGCGCAGCACGCGGCGCTCCCGCTCCAGCGCCGCGAGCCACGTCGGCGCCGCGTCGCCGTCCGCGGCGCGTGCGGCGACCTCGCGCGCGTCAGGTCGCCGAGCGTCGCGCAGCAGGTCGTGCAGGTCGTCGCGCATCGCGCGCCGGGCGCTCCGGCGTCGAGGCGCTGCAGCTCCAGCTCGAGCGCGGCGAGCGCGTCGGCGTCGAGCAGCTCGCGCAGCTCCGCGCGGCCCATCAGCTCGGCCAGCAGCGACGCGGTCGAGCGACAGCGCCTGCGCGCGGCGCTCGGCGAGCGGCGCGTCGCCCTCGTACATGAAGGCGCTGACGTAGCCGAACTGGAGCGAGCTGGCGAACGGCGACGGCAGCGCGGTGTCGACCTCGACGACGCGCACGTCGCGGCTCCGCACGGCGCGCAGCAGCTCGGCTCAGCGCGGGCAGGTCGAAGACGTCCTGCAGGCACTCGCGGTAGGTCTCGAGCACGATCGGGAACGACGGGATGGCGGCTCGCCACCTGCAGCAGCGCGGCGCTCCGCTGGCGCTGCTGCCAGAGCGGCGTGCGCGCGCCCGGCCGGCGCCGCGGCAGCAGCAGCGCGCGCGCGGCGCACTCGCGGAAGCGGCTGGCGAAGAGCGCCGAGTCGCCGAGCTCCGCCGTCACCAGCTCCTCGACCTCCTCGGGGTCGAAGAAGACCGCCTCGGCGGGCGGCGCGTCGTCCGCGTCGGGCACGCGGATGACGATGCCGTCGTCGGTGTACATCGACTGCACCGTCGACCCCGAGCCGCTGGCGCAGCCGTGCCTCGATGGCCCGCGCCCACGGCGCGTGCACGCGCGCGCCGAAGAACGAGTGGACGCAGACGCGCCAGTCGCCGACCGCGTCGCGGAAGCGCTCGACGACGATGGTGCGGTCGTCGGGCACGCGCGCCCGTCGCCTCGCGCTGCTCGTCGAGGTAGCGCAGCAGGTTCGCCGGCGGCCCACTCGTCGAGCCGACGGCGCGCAGGCGCGCGTGCGCACCGGTCGCGTCCGGCTCGCCGCAGCTCGCGCACGAAGCGCCGAGCGCCGCGCCGAGCTCGAGCGGGCGGCCCGGGCGCGTCGCCGCGCCAGAAGGGCATCTTGCCGGGCTGTCCCGGCGCCGGCGAGACGATCACCCGGTCGTGCGTGATGTCCTCGATGCGCCAGCTCGACGCGCCGAGCAGGAACACCTCGCCGGCGCGGCTCTCGTACACCATCTCCTCGTCCAGCTCGCCGACGCCGGGTCGGCGCTCGCCGGCGAGGAACACGCCGTAGAGGCCGCGGTCGGGGATCGTGCCGCCGGACGTGACCGCGAGCCGCTGCGCGCTTCGGGCGCGGCGTCGAGGCGGTCGTCGTGCGGTCCCAGTTGATGCGCGGGCGCAGCTCGGCGAACGACGTCGGACGGATAGCGGCCCGCGAGCATGTCGAGCACGCCGTCGAGCGCCGCGCGCGGCAGCGTCGGCGAACGGCGCGGCGCGCGCGCGACGAGCGCGCTCCAGCGCCGTCGACGGTCCAGTCGTCCATCGCCACCATCGCGACGATCTGCTGCGCGAGCACGTCGAGCGGGTTGCGCGGCGAGCGCAGCGCCTCGATCGCGCCGGCCCGCATGCGCTCGACCACGACCGCGCATTCGAGCAGGTCGCCGCGGTACTTCGGGAAGAACGACGCCGCGGCTCACCGCGCCGACCTGGTGGCCGGCGCGGCCGATGCGCTGCAGGCCGGTCGCCACCGAGTCCGGCGCCTCGATCTGCACGACCAGATCGACCGCGCCCATGTCGATGCCGAGCTCGAGCGACGACGTCGCGACGACCGCCTGCATGCGGCCCGCGCTTCAGCGCCTCCTCGATCTCGGCGCGCTGCTCGCGGCTCACCGAGCCGTGGTGGGCGCGGGCCAGCTCCTCGCCGGCGAGCTCGTTCAGGCGCGCGCAGAGGCGCTCGGCGAGCCGCCGCGAGTTGGCGAAGACGATGGTGCTGCGATGGGCGCGGATCAGCTCGAGGAGCGCGCTCCTCGACGTGCGGCCAGACGCTGGTGCCGCTCCTCGGCGCCCGCGGCGCTGCCGCTCGGCACCGGCGCGCCGGCTGGCCGAGGCGCGGCGAGGTCCTCGACCGGCACCACGATGCGAGAGGTCGAACGGCTTGTCGGCCGGCGCCGCGACGACCGTCACCGGCTGCGCGCCGCCGAGGAAGCGCGCCGACGTCCTCCAGCGGCCGCACCGTCGCCGACAGGCCGATGCGCTGCGCCGGCTGCGCGCAGCAGGCAGTCGAGGCGCTCGAGGCTGAGCGCCAGATGGGTGCCGCGCTTGGTGCCGGCGACGGCGTGCACCTCGTCGACGATGACCGTCTCGACGCGTGCGCAGCGTGTCGCGCGCGGCCGAGGTGAGCAGCAGGAACAGCGACTCCGGCGTGGTGACGAGGATGTCGGGCGGATGCTTGCACCAGCCGCCGGCGCTCCTCGGCGGGCGTGTCGCCGGTGCGCAGCGCCGTCGTGATCGCGGGCGGCGTCGAGCCCGAGGCGCGCCGCGGCGCCGCGGATGCCGGCCAGCGGCGCGCGCAGGTTCTGCTCGACGTCGACGGCGAGCGCCTTCAGCGGCGAGACGTAGAGGACGCGGCACGCCCGGCTCGCGGCCGCGGCTCGGCCGCGAGACGGTCGAGCGCCCAGAGGAACGCCGCGAGCGTCTTGCCGGAGCCCGTCGGGGCGGAGACGAGCGCGTGCTTGCCCGAGGCGATCGCGTCCCAGGCGCCGCTCTGCGCCGCGGTCGGGGCGGCGAACGCGGAGGCGAACCACGCCGCGGCGGCATCCGAAAAGCGCGCCAGTGCGGGGTGCACCTGCGATGGCACCCGCACAGAGGAGCATGCGGCGCGCGCTCATGCGAGCCGCTTTCTCGGTCCGAGCGCGGCCTGCTGCTAGCGTGCCTTGAGCTTCCCCGGCTCTTTCGTCACCAGGGGGTAGGTCAGAGACGGACGGCGCGGGATGGACGGTGAGCGAGGGGAAGCGAGCGGCAGCGAGGCGCAAGATCGGCGCTTGGGTATGCACGCGTGCCTCCCGGTCGGACCGCTTCAGCTTGATCCGCACGAGCCTGCGGGCTCCGTGGAGCGCGGTAATCGAATCCCGTGCTCTTGCGTTTAGCACGGCTTCGATCGGAGCAGAGCGAGGAGATGGCGCCGCGATGGGTGTCGGTGTCGGCGTGACGGTCGAAGATGCCGAACGAGTAAACCTCGTCTCGGTGTCCGGGCTGCGAAGTCGCCGGGAGCGTCGAGATCGGAGCCCGACCACTTCCACGACAGCGTCGCGCGCCCTGGTTGGGCGGAGGTCTTCATGGACAGCGTCACCTTGCGGGATGCGGTCGCCGCGCGACAGTTGCTCGAGAAGACGGCGCACCCCGAGACCGGGCCGACGCACGAGGATGGCGAGCCGGTGCACACGAAGCACGGCTCCTGGTGGCAGCTCGCGTCGCAGCCGTCGCCGGGATCGAGATTGGCGTCGTCACACTCCTCCGCGCCTGGACGAGTCCGTCGCCACACCCGACCGGCACCCGCCGTCCCTGGATGGGCGAATCGAAGGGAGTGCAGCCGAACAGCAGGACCCAATCCCGCTCCGTGGCGTCAGCGTATTGCCGTGGGTGCGCTCGTCCCGGCAAGCGTGCTGTCCTGACACCCGAAAGGCGACGGGCGGCGAGCGCGAACGCGCCGCTGGTCGAATCGATGGTGCCGGAGAAGAGCACCTGCATCGTCGCGGCTTCCCGCACGACCAGCGTCGTTGCCGTCTGGTCGAGATCGACGGTCCGGGTGAAGGGAAGACTGCCGGCATCGAAGAACCACCGGCCGGTCAGGTTCACGGTCGCCGCTGCCGGTCTCCCGCGACGGCGTGCAACACGGCCAGCACCGCGAGTACGCGCCGAGCTTCCCATGAAGGTCCCCCTTGCGACCTCGCTACTCCAGGGTCATTCGACGGCAAGGGAAAAGTGCCGGAGGCGGGACGTGAACGGTGCCGGCCAGGGCGCTACGATGCGCCGCGGGGGGTGGCCATGCCGACACAGCTCGATCACATCATCCTGCGCGTGAACGACCGCGCCGCGAGCATCGAGTTCTACACCTCGATCCTCGGTCTCCAGTACGAGGGGGAGCGCGAGCCCTTCTCCGTCATCCGGGTGACGCCCGACCTCACGCTCCAGCTCGCGCCGTGGGGGACCCAGGGCGGCGACCATCTCGCCTTCGCGATGTCGCGCGCGGAATTCGACGACGTGTTTCGCCGGGTCGTCGACGCGAAGCTCCCGTACGGTGATTCGTTCCACGCAGTGGGGAACATGCGGGGCCCGGGCGATGAGACGGGCTCGCGCGGACCCGGGAAAGCGGTCTACTTCTTCGATCCCAGCAAGAACCTGATCGAGATCAGGCACTACGAGACGTCGAGCGACTGATCCGCATGCGCGAGGGCGAAGCCAGCCGCACCGCCGGGTACATGGCGCTCTTCCGCGCGCTGGAGCACGTGCGACCCGCGAGCGCCCGGCGCATCTCCGATCCCTTCGCGCGTGCATTTGTCGATTCGCGCCTCCGCGCCGTCGTCACGCTCGGCGCCCTGCCCGGCGTCGGTGAGCTGGTGCGCGGGTACATCGATCGCCGGTGGCCGGGCGCGCGCACGTCGGCAGTCGCACGCACCCGCTTCATCGACGAGCGTTCGGAGGCGGCAATCACATCGGGGATCGAGCAGATCGTGCTGCTGGGCGCGGGATTCGACTCCCGGCCGTATCGCCTGCAGGGGTGGGGCCGGATCACGGTCTTCGAGGTGGACCACCCGGACACGCAGGCGCGGAAGCGACGACTCCTCGGCACCGTTCCCTCGCGGGTTCGTTTCGTGCCCGTCGACTTCGACCGGGATCAGGTCGAAGCCGCGTTGCACGCCGCCGGCTACGACCGCGACCGGGCGACGCTCTTCATCTGGGAAGGCGTGACGAACTACCTCACCGAGGGTGCCGTCGACGGCACCCTGCGCTGGTGCGCGCGCGCTGCCCCGTCCAGCCGGATCGTCTTCACGTACGTGCATCGCGCCGTCCTCGACGATCCGGCCAGCTTCTTCGGGACCGCCCGCCTGTTCGAGACCCTCGATGCGAGCGGGGAGCGATGGACCTTCGGGATGGATCCCGCCGGGCTCGCGAGCTTCCTCGAGGCGCGCGGCTTTCACCTCGACGAGGACGTCGGCGCCGAGGAATATCGCCGGCGCTGCTATGGAACGCCGTCGACGGCGATGCGAGGCTACGAGTTCTATCGCATCGCGTGTGCGCACGTCCCGGCGCGCTGACACCCGACGCCGCGGAAGCCGCAGACATCTCAGGGATGGCCGCGGTGAAGTGGACGCGGCTGTTGACGATGGGAAGGTGTTAGGCTGGGTAAATGCGAATTTTGGAGATTGTGGAGTGCAAGGGGGTTAGGAGGCGGGGTGAGTATGGGAAATGTGGTTGTGGTTTGAGGGTCTGAAGGGGAGTGCGAAACGCAGCTAGGGCAGGACATAGCGCGGCCTGGCTTGTCGTCTATGTCTATCGAGACCATCGACCTTCGTCAATGCATACTGAGGAGATCAATAGATGAACGCAAGTTTAGCAAGGTAGTCGCGTGGTTACCGCTGCGACTGCTTGTATCGTGAAGTACTGGAATGGCGGGGGCTCAGGCGCACAAGTCGACATATGCACAAAGCCATGACATCTCGGTGAGCAAGAAGGCGGTTCGCGCGCACCTGGCGCATGGCGACAGCTCGGTGATGCAACTCGTGCACGGCGCTGCTCGTCGATCTTCACCGGTGCTGCACGAACGGCCAGATCTATGCAACGCGTGCCTTGCGGAATGCGCCGGGCAGACCAGTGCGGCCTCGGTGCGCGTGCGCAATACCTTCGATCCGGTTCTGTGGGGAGCAAGACGTACGTCAACGCGTGCGTTGCGCAGTGCAACGGGCAGACCAGTGCGGGTCGAACTGCGCTGCGACTGTCTTCGATCCGGTACCTGCTCGAACGGCAGACCTACAGCAACAGTGTCTAGCACATGCGCGGGGGCGAGTGGGTGCAGCGGAGTATGCACGTGTCAATAACTACGATCCGGTCTCGTGCGGGGACGGGCAGACGTATGTAACGCGTGCGTTGCGCAGTGCAACGGGCAGACCAGTGCGCGTCGACCTGCGCTGCAGCGTCAACGATCCGGTACCTGCTCGAATGGTCAGACCTACGGCAACAGTGCCTTGCACATGCGCGGGGCGAGCGGGTGTGCAGCCGTCGTGCGCGTGCGACACACCTTCAACCGGTTCGCTGCGCGGACGGCAAGACGTACATCAACGTGTGCACTGCGCAGTGCAACGGGCAGACCAGTGCGGGTCGAACTGTGCCTGCGACCTGTCTACGAGCCGGTGACCTGCTCGAACGGCAGACACATCAACAGTGCCTTGCGACGTGCACCGGGGCGAGCGGGTGTGCCGGACTGTGCGCGTGCGACAACACCTTCAGCCGGTTCGCTGCGCGGACGGCAGGACCTATGCAATGCCTGCCTCGCGGGTGTGCCGGAAAGACCAACTGCACGGCTGGATGCCGTGAGGACGGGAACCAGGGAGACGAGGGGGACCAAGGGAACCAGGGAGACCAAGGGAATGAGGGGAGCCACGGAGGGGACGACTGAGCGACGAGGTTTCCGGAACGCGGGGGTCCCAAGACTGGCAGCACCCGAGCACCTCGCAAGCGGTAAGCCCGCAACACGAGGCCGGACACCGTAGCCCCGAAGGGCGTCCCTCAGATCCTTCGGGGCCGCGACGCGGCAGGAGCGGTCGGGGCGTTTATGCGAAGTCCGGCGAAGTACGCACGGTAGAAGCCGCGATCTCGCGTGAGTAAGCGTATCGGCCTGCACGCGGGCGTGGGCACCGACAAGGAAGTCCGCGACCACCCTCCGCCTGTTCACCCCTTTTCGCGCGCAGTGCTCCTTCCAGAGACGGCCCGCGAGCGTCGACGCCTCCGGCCGGAGCGCGTCGAACCTGATCCCGAGCACGCCCAGCGCCTCCGCGCAGCTCTCGTCGTCCGGGAAGGATGCTCTCACCTCGGCCCAGACGACGGAGCACGCGACGAGCGCACCGTGCGATACGCGGTCCGCAGGGCCTCCCGGGACCCCGCACCGAACTTCGGATCGGCGCCCAGCACGTCGAGCAGGACCGACGTGTCGACGGCGGTCCTCAGGTGCGCCGGCCGCGCCGCGCGAGCGATCTTCGGTCGTGGGCCGCGCATCGCGTCGAGGATCGCGTCCACGGGCTTCCCGAGCCGCAGCCGCCCGTAGACGCGGTCGACGGGGTGGGTGGGCCCTCCACCCTTGCGAAGCACCGCTTCGCCGTCGCGGACGATGAACTCCACCTCGGTCCCCGCGGCCAGTCCGAGCTCGTCGCGCACCTGGACGGGCACCGTGATCTGGCCCTTGGACGAGATGCGGCTCTTCATGGGTAAAGGGCTACCCGCTTTACTTCCAGAGTCAAGATACCAGCGCGGGCCCGGGCCTCAGCGCGAGCGCGGCAATCCCAGCACGCGCTCGGCCAGGATGTTGCGCTGGATCTCCGACGTCCCCGCGAACAGGCTCGCGGCGCGATAGTAGAGATAGGAGCGCGCCAAGCGCCCGCCCGCCACCGCGTGCGGGCCGGGCTGCCAGCAGAGACCGCGCGGACCGAGCAGATCCATCACGGTGTCGTGCATGCGCTGGCTCATCTCGCTCCAGAAGAGCTTGATGAAGCTCGACTCCGGGCCGAGCGGCAGCCGCTTCTGGAGGCGGGTGAGCGTGCGCCAGTTGTTGAGGCGCGTGATCTCCACGTCGATGACGTGCTGCGCGATGCGCTGGCGGACCAGGGGGTCGACCGCCGCGGGTGCCGAGCCCTCCCGCTCTTCGCGCGCCAGGCGCAGCAGGTCGTTCAGCAGCATGCGGTGGATCACCAGCTGGCGCGGCGACGTGCCGCGCTCGTGCGCCAGCGTCGTGTTCGCGATCGACCAGCCGTCGTGCTCGCGTCCCACCAGGTGCTCCCGGGGGATGAAGACGTCCTCCAGGAAGACCTCGTTGAACTCCTCGCTGCCCGTCATCTGCCGGAGCGGACGGACCGTGACCCCGGGCGCCTGCATGTCGCAGATCAGGTAGCTGATGCCCTTCGCCTTCGGCGCGGCGGGATCCGTGCGCGCGAGGAGGATGCCCCAGCGCGCGAACTGCGCGTAGCTGGTCCACACCTTCTGCCCGTTGACCACCCACCCGCCGGGGGCGGCCTCGGCGCGGGCACGCAGCGCGGTCAGGTCGGAGCCCGCGCCGGGCTCGGAGAACAGCTGGCACCACAGCTCCTCGGCCGGCAGGAGCGCGGGGAGAAAGCGCCGTCGCTGCTCGTCGGTGCCGTGCGCGATGAGCGTCGGTCCGACCAGGTTCACCCCGATCCGGTTGATGATCTCGGGCGCGCGCGCCGCGGCCATCTCCTCCTGGAACACGTAGTGCTCGACGACGGTCGCCCCGCGACCGCCGTACTCGCGCGGCCAGTGGATGCCGACCCAGCCTCCCGCCGCGAGACGGCGCTGCCAGTCGCGCAGGAAGCGCACCTCGTCGTCCAGCGACACGAACTCGGGCGGCTCGCCGCCACGCCATTCCGGCGGCACGTTGGCCGCGAGCCAGCCGCGCAGCTCGGCGCGGAACGCCTCCTCGACGGGTGAGAATGTCAGGTCCACGCCCGTCTTTTAGCGCGCGCCGGCCGGTCCCGGTCAACGCGCGCGCGCGACCGCTCAGCTCCCCTTCGTGACCGAGCCGGTCCAGTGCGTCTGGCAGATGTATCCCTGCGCGCAATTCGCGACCGCGGTCCCCGTGGCATGGCCGGAGAGCTCCTCATCCTGACCGCGAGGCGGTGGATCAGATCACCCCGGCCGCGCGCAGGGCCGGCAGCTCGCCGGGGTCGACGCCGACCTCGGCGAGCAGGCGCCGCGGTGTCCGCGCCCAGCGCCGCGCCCGGGGCGTAGCGTGGCCTGACGCCAGCGATCTTGATCGGGCAGCCGAGCTCACGCAGGGTCCCGAACACCGGATGCACGACGTCGACGACCATCTCGCGCGCCAGCACCTGCTCGTCGGCCAGGGCCTCATCGACCGTGTAGACGGGCGCGACGGGGACGTGCCCGCGCAGCCGGGCGAGCCACTCGGCGGTCGTGCGACGGCGGAACAGGTCTTCCAGAAGCGGGACCAGTGCGGCACGATGCGCGAGGCGATCGGCGAAGGTGCGAAAGCGCGCGTCGTCTCCCAGCTCCGCTCGTTCGAGGCAATGGACCAACCGCGTCCAGAACTTCTCCTTCATGATCATGATGACGAGCCAGCCGTCGGCCGTGCGGAACGTCTGGCTGGGCACGAGGCTCTGATGTGCGCCCTGCGCGTGGCGGGCCGGCTGCCAGTCTCGATTGAGCGCCCAGATCGCCATGTAGTTCAGCATCGAGACGGCGGTGTCGAGCAGCGACACGTCGATGTCGCCGCCCTCTCCGGTCGCCCGCGAGCGATGGAGGCCGATCATCAGCGCCAGCGCCGACAGGATGCCGCCGGAGAAGTCGATGATCGAGATGCCGCACTTCGTCGGTGGCGCGTCCGGCTCGCCGGTGACGCTCATGAAGCCGCCATACGCCTGCAGCAGGTAGTCGTAGGCCGGCTCGCCACGACGCGGACCGGTGCGGCCGAAGCCGGTGAGCGAGCAGCAGACGAGGCGCGGGTTCACGTCGCGCAAGGCCGCGTAGTCGAGCCCGAGCGACGCGGGGAGGTCGCCGCGCAGGTTGTTGTAGACCGCGTCGGCGCGCGCGGCGAGGCGGCGCAGCAGCCGCTGTCCCTCCGGATGGCGCAGGTTCAGGGTCAGGCTGCGCGTGCCGCGGTTGAAGGACTGGTAGTAGAGCCCGTCGCCCGCATCGGCGTCGGCGAAGGGCGGTACCCTGCGCGCTTCGTCACCGGCGGTCCCCGGGTCCTCGATCTTGATGACCTCCGCCCCCAGGTCCGAGAGGAACATCATGGCGAACGGCCCGGCACCCAGCTGCGTGGCGGCGAGGATGCGGAGCCCGTCGAGCGGAGACACACCGGCGGTCACAGCGGCGTCTCCTACCAAGGAGCACCCCGACCGTGCCAGTGATCGGCCGCCGCCAGGAGCATCGCGCAGGCAATCCGGTCGCGGTCGTGCGCGCGTATCCCGCAGGCTGGGATCGGCTCGACGCTTGCTACATCGTGACGCGGTCCTCGAGCATGCTGGGACGGACGACACTGGCCCTGCTGGCCGTCTTCTCGATCGGACTCGCGGCGTACGCTCGCGCGGACACCCTTCCCGGCTCGTCACGCGCGCACGAGGCGCTTGCGCTCTGCGACGCGGCGACGCGCGAGACCGACCGGCAGGTCAGTCTCACCCTGCTCGACCGGGGCCTCGCCACCGCCGAGTCGGCGATCGGGGAGGACGACGCGGATGCGGCCGCCCACTTCGCCGTCTTCTGCAATCTGGGCCGTCAATTGCTACTTCGTTCGATCGGTCTCCTGACCTTCTTCGATGTCCGCCGCCTGCGCCGGGAGATCGACCGCACGCTCGAGCTGGCGCCGTACTCGCCCGGAGTCCTCACCGCGAAGGGCGTGATGCTGCTCCGGCTCCCGCGTCTCCTCGGCGGCGACACGTCCGAGGGAGAGCGGCTGATCCGTCGTGCGCTCGAGGTCGCGCCGGGATTCGCTCCGGCGCAGGAGGCGCTGCGCGGCGAGGGTCCTTGACGCGCCGAGGCGAGACTTCCTACAACGGGCGCATGAGCGCCCCGGGGACCTTCAAGGACGTCATCAAGCGCGATCGTGCTCCGGAACGCGCCCTGCCGGTCGACGAGTTCCTCGCGGAGCTGGACGCGTTCATCGAGACGCACAGCCCGTACACGCAGAACAAGGTGGTCCCCGCCATCGGCGCGGGCACCGCGAGCCTCGACGTCGTCAAGCGGTACGCGAAGGAGCTCTACTACCTCGGCCTCTGGATGACGCCCGAGTTCCCGCTCCTCATCGCCAACGCGCCCGACGCAGACGCCTTCACCATGGACGACTCCGAGCACTACGCGCACTGGGCGCAGAACTTCGCCGACGAGACCGGCTACCTGCGCGATCCGAACCACGTGCTCATGAAGGTCGAGTACACGCGCGCGCTCCAGATCCCGGACGACGACGTGAAGGCGTACGTCCCCATGCCCGAGACGATCGGCTCGGTCTTCACGCTCCTCTACTACTGCCGCCGCTCCTACGAGGAGGCGCTCGGCGCCCTGGGCTACGCCCGCGAGCGCGCCGCCGGCCAGAGCGGGTATGCGAAGACGCTCTACCAGGGATTGTGGAAGCACTACGGCATCAAGGTGAAGGACCTCGAGGTGCACGCCTACGCCGAGGCCGAGCACGGCGACAAGGCCCTCGAGCTGATGCAGCGCGTGTGCATCACGGCCGACATCCAGCGGCGTGTTCGCCGCGCCGTGCAGCACACGATCCTGACCAACGAGTGGCGCACCTGGGGCCTGAACCGCTGGCTCGACTGACCGGGCAGAGAAAAGGGGGATGAGATGGGCCGGCTCGAGGGCAAGGTCGCCATCGTCACGGGCGCGGGCCAGGGCATCGGGCGCGCGATCGCCCTCGTCTTCGCGCGCGAGGGCGCCAAGGTCTGCGTCGCCGAGGTGAAGTTCCACCGCGCCGAGCGCACGGCGGAGGAGATCCGCGCCGCCGGCGGCGACGGCATGTCGTCGGTGGTCGACGTCGGGAAGCGTGGCGACGTGCACGCGATGGTCGAGGAGACCGTTCGACGCTACGGCACGGTCGACATCCTGGTGAACAACGCGCACGGCTTCGGACCGCGCGGCCCGCTCGAGGACATCCCCGAGGAGCAGTTCGACATGTCCTGGCGCACGGGCGTGAAGGCGACGTGGTGGGCGATGGTCGCCGTGCTCCCGCTCATGCGCGCGAAGTCGTGCGGACGCATCCTCAACGTCGGCTCGCTCGCGGCCGAGCGCGGGACACGCGGGGCTCGGCGAGTACGCGGCGGCGAAGGGCGGCATCGCGTCGCTGTCGCGCGTCGCCGCGCGCGAGTGGGGACGGGACGGCATCACCGTGAACCTGCTGTACCCGGCCGCGGCCACGAAGCGCGGACAGGACTTCGCAGCGCGCGATCCCGAGCGCTTCAAGCGGCTCATGGACGATCGGCCCATCGGGCGCCTGGGCGATCCCGAGCAGGACATCGCGCCGGTCGCCCTCTTCCTCGCCTCGGACGACTCGCGCTTTCTCACCGGACACGTCTTCTACGCCGACGGCGGGGCGCACCTCGGATAGCCCGCGCGGCGCTCCGTGTCGATTCTCGGCGACGACTGGCGCTCGTGTCCGCGGTGCGGCGCGGCGCTGTCGCCGCGCATGCGCGGCGGGTTGCCGCGGCCGTCCTGTGCGGCGTGCGGCTTCGTCTTCTTCGCCAACATGGGCGTCGGCGCCGCCGTCGTCATCAAGGACGCCGCGGGGCGCGTGCTGATGGTGCGGCGCGGGCCGCGCCATTTCGGTGCGGGCCTGTGGTGTCTTCCCTGCGGATACGTCGAGTGGGGCGAGGACGTGCGCGAGGCGGCGGCACGCGAGGCGCTCGAGGAAGCCGGGGTGGAGGTGGAGCTCGGCGACGTCGTCCATGTCGCGACCAACCGCCACGAGGCGGAGCGTCCCACGGTGGGCATCTGGTTCGCCGGCCGCCTGGTGGATCCGAGCGCGCAGCCGCGGGCCGGCGACGACGCGGACGACGCGGGCTGGTTCGATCCCGCGGCACCGCCGCCCCTCGCGTTCCCGACCGACGCGCCGGTGCTGGCGCGGCTCGCCGCGGAGCGCACACGCTTCTAGGCGAACCCGCGACCGGTCGGCGTCGACATACCGCACCTGCCATTTCGCGCCGGAACGGCTGCCGGGTCGGACGCAGAAAGTCAGTTGACAGCCTCGGCGCACCTTGTACGAGTGCAAGGACGAGCGCGAGTCCTGATCCACCATAGGCCCCGGAGGGTGACCTCCCCGGTTGCTACATGGAGCGACGGGAGGACGTCATGATCGTCGCCGGGGCGACGCAGCAGGATCAAAGAAGTCGTGTTCTCGAATCCGAATCCGGCGGCTGAGTCGTTGCATGGCGCCAGTGGCGCCATCTCGGCGCCCGCCGTCGCTGTCGTCGCACGTACAAAGGGTGCCCGCGCGACGCGGGGGCACTCCGGGTGCAGATCCTGCTCCCACCTCGTACGCCACCTGGCAGCCCCTGACCGACCCGGCCCCTGTGGGAGGGACGCCATGAGGCTCGTCTGAAGTGAGTGGCCGAAGCGGGCCGGCGTCCGCCTGACGCCGGCCACCGTCGATCCAGCGGACGCCGCTCCACGTGCGCCGGGCTCGCACTGGCCGCGCAGACTCGTCGGGTCAGCCGGCCGACGGGTGCGGGGCCGGCGCGGAGCGCAACGAAGCCTCCGAGGAAAGGAAGGTCATCCGATGACTTTGATTTCGCGAGTCGGTCACGCCCTCGTCGCGCCGAGCGCAGCGCTGGCTGCGGGAGCACTGATCTACGTCGGCTTCACCGCAGCGCCAGCGATGGCCATCGGTTACCCGGCACCGGGCGGTATCTACGCGCCGTTTACCGACTGCCCACTGCACGACCCGGTCATGCGGCTGGCCGCGCCCGGGTTCGCGATGGGGTGCATCAAGTCGATCACCCAGTCGGGAAGCTTCGCGATCAACGGCATCCCGGTGCCCATCACACACCCGGTGACGGTGCAATTCGGCACCTATTCGAACCAGGACAGCAGCGGCAATCAGGTCTTCTTCGTGGTGCCGCCGAAGGACAAACAGGAGTTGATTGCCGAGCCGGAAGTGATTCCGAACGGCCTGCTCCTGCTGGTGTGCTCGACCGGCGATCCCGCCGTCGCGAAGCTGTGTAAGAAGGCAATGAACAGCGGGCACACCGATCTCAGCGTGCAGGTCGAGCTGGCCGGTCCGATCACGAACTTCTCACCCTTGGCTCCGTCGCCCTTCACGCTGCCGGTGAAGGTCACGCTCGACAATCCGCTGCTCACCGGCCAGTGCTCAATCGGCTCGGACAGCGACCCGATCGTGCTCAACCCGCTCTTCAACCCGGTCGGCATGCTCAACTTCGAGCCCGACCCCGATCCGGCCCGGTTCCCGAACGTCGCCGTGCTCTCGATAAAAGGGTCCACCCTCACGGATGATACCTTCAGCGTGCCGGCCGCCACGGGTTGTGGCCCCGGTGGCGTGGCCAATGCCGCGATCAACGCCTTCCTGGGTCTGCCGTCCCCCTCGGGCAACAACCACCTCGTGTTGAACGGCAACAACGCGCTCTTCGCCGACGATTTCGCCGAGAGCAACCAGGCGCGGGATCTTCTGGCAGCTTTCAAGGCCAGCGTGGGGGTGCCGCCGGCGTCGCCGAGCGGCGCGTTCATCGACTGACCGTTCGGTGACTGACGCGGGGCTCCTGCCTAAGGAGCCCCGCGACAGGGCGCCGACATCCATTCCTCGGGAGTCCGCGCCACGCCGTCCTGAACGGTCCACCGGATCGTCCGCAGCGCGCCCAGGTCCTGCAGCGGGTCGTCGCGCACGATCACCAGGTCGGCGCGCCGGCCGACCTCGACGGTGCCCAGCTCGGCGTCCATGCCCAGCATCTTCGCGGGGGTCCGCGTGGCGGCGAGGAGGGCGGCGAGCGGTGGAAGCCCGGCCTGACCCAGCAGCTCGATCTCGCGGACCGTCGTCGGTCCGTGGAAGTGGTAGATCGCCGCGTCCCACGGCGACGGGGCGTCGGTGCCAACGACGATGGGGACACCCGCCTCGTAGAGGCGGCGGACGTTGCGCTGGCTGTAGGCGAGACCGTCGAGCAGGTTGCGCTCGGTCCACAGTCGACTCGCCACGAAGGGGCGCAGCATCTCCGGTATCCAGGGTGCCGCGAACCCGAGCATCGCGATCGCGAAGTAGCGGTCGGCGCCCGGGTCGCGGGCACTCGCCAGCTCGACCTCCGGAACGGTCAGCCGCACGAGCGGATCCTCCAGCCGCGCCCGCTGAAAGAGGCCCGGCCAGTTGTCGAGGATCGAGAAGGTCGTCACCTGATACGCTCCGCTCGCTTTCATGCGCGCGATGAAGTCCTCGGAAAGATCGCTTGGCGGCATTGGCTGCCCGGTCCACACCCCGCCCCAGACCGCGTGCATGATCGCATGAGCCCCCCACTCGAGCGCTGCCGCCTGCGCCTTCTCGCTGGTCGCATGGACGTAGAGCGGGAGCTGGCGCCGGGCGGCGCCGTCGATGAGGGCGCGACGCAGCTCGGGCGAGAAACCGCCCAGCGAGGCAAACGGGTTCCATCCCGCCTCGAGCGCGATCTTCACTCCGACGCCGCCGAGCGATTGGATCAGGTCGAGCTTGGCCTCGATCTCCTCGGGCGTCGAGTCCGTCCCGAACCCGGGCCAGCCATATCCTCCCGGGGGACGAACGTAGGGTCCGGTGGTGAGGAACCGCGGACCCGCGTGCCCGCCGGCGAGCCACGCCTGGATGTCACGCGCGGTATGGCGGATCGATACCGGCATCGAGAACCGTCGTGACGCCGCAGGCCAGGTACGCCCGCAGATGTTGTCGGTCGAGCTCGCGCACCGTCTCCGGCGAGTCCTTCCGGAAGCCGCTGCCGGGCGCGGCGATGAAGTGCACGTGCATGTCCATCAGTCCGGGCAGCACCGTCGCGCCGTCGGCGTCGAGGACCGGCACGGCGGGCGCGGCGATCTCCGCGGCGATCTCGCTGACGCGTCCACTCCGGATCAGGATCGACACGGGCCCACGGGGTGGGGCGCCGGTCCCGTCGATGAGGCGGGCGTTGCGGACGAGCAGGTCGGCCGCCTGGACCCGCGCGACGGCCCCCATCGCGAGCACGACCACGGCCGCGGCGCGGCCCGGGGTTCCGAGGCGCATCACCTACGCCGAGCGCTCGTCGCGCGCCGGGTCGAACAGTGGCAGCAGCTCGGGGGCCTGCGGCGCCTCGGGCACGACGTCGATGGGCTCGAGCGGCTCGATCTCCGCGCCCGCCGCGGCGCCCAGGTCCTTGAAGCGTCGCGCCGCCGGCAGCACGCGGCGATCGAGCGAGCCGACCGCCGCGTTGTACGCGTCGACGGATTTCACCAGACACCGGCGGAGCGTCTCGAAGTGCTCGGCGAGGATGCTGACGCGCTTGTACAGCTCGCGGCCCGTCTCGCACACCTGCTGCGCCGTCTCGGTCATGCGTTGCTCGCGCCACGCCTGCGCCGCGCCCCAGAGCAACGCGATCAGGTTGATCGGGCTCGCGAGGATCACCCGTTGCGCCACGCCGCGATCGATCAGCTCGGGGTCGATCGCGAGCGCGGCGCGAAAGAAGTTCTCGCCGGGAAGGAACATCACGACGAACTCGGGACCGGGCTCGAACTGGTCGCGGTACGCCTTGCCGGCGAGCCGCGTCATGTGATCGCGCACCAGCCGCGCGTGGTCCTCCAGCAGCCGCTGCCGCACCGTCTCGTCGGTCGTCTCCTCGGCGTCGAGATACGACCGCATCACGGCCTTGGCGTCGACCACGATGCTGCGCCCGCCCGGGAGCCGGACCACCAGGTCCGGGCGCAGGCGGCCGTCGTCGCCGGCGACCGTCACCTGCTCGTCGAAATCACAATGATCGAGCATGCCCGCCAGCTCGACGACGCGCCGGAGCTGGACCTCGCCCCAGCGGCCCCGCACGCCCGGCGTCCGCAGCGCCAGCGACAGCGTCGCCGTCTCGGCGGCAAGGCGCTGCTCCGACTGGTGCAGCCCGAGCGACCTTCTCGCTGAGCGCGCCGTGGGTGGTCTCGACGCGCCGCAGGCTGCCGTCCAGACGCTCCAGCGAGTCGCGCACCGGACGGAGCAGCTCGCCGATCGCCGTCTGGCGCGCGTCGAGATCGCCGCGCGCGCCCTGCTGGAACTCGCCGAGCTTGGTGCGCGCCAGCTCGAGGAACGACTGGTTGTTCAGATCGAGCGCCTGGCGCGAGAGCGCGTCGAACGCCTCGCGGAGCCGCGACTCGCCGGCCTCCAGCATCGCGACGCGCTCCGCGCCGATCCGCCGCTCGCCCGCCAGCTCGGCCTCGAGACGCGCCTGCGTCTCGCGCGCCCGCAGACCCACCGCCAGCCACGCCGCGAGGATGCCGATCACGAGTCCCACCCCGCAGCCGACTCCCAGCGTCGTCCACTCCATGCCGGCCATCACCCCACCCATGCGCCGCGTGTACCTTGCCTCCGCCCGGCGATCCAGGCCTACTCGATCCGATCGGAGCGCAGGGGGAGGACCCGCACATGGTCGAGAAGACGATCGAGCTGACGGGGACGTCGACGAACTCCATCGAAGACGCGGTGGGCCTCGCGGTCTCACGCGCCTTCGCCACGCTGAAGGGCATCAAGCCCGAGGTCGAGATCGACCGCGTCACCGCCGTCGTGGAGGACGGCGGCGTCACGGCCTGGCGTGTCCGCGTGCGCGTCAGCTTCGCGGTCCAGGAGCAGCTCCACGAGTAGCATGGGCGAAACCGCCAAGACCCGCGAGGTGATCGACGGGGTGGTGCAGGTCTTCCTGCCGCTCCCGATGCGCCCCACCATCATCAACGTCTACCTGGTGCGAAGCGGTGACAGCTGGACGCTGGTCGACACCGGCATGCACACCGGCGACAGCATGGCGACCTTCCGCAGCGCCCTCGCGGAGATCGGCATCGCGGCCGCCGACGTCCGCCGGATCGTCTGCACGCACCATCACATGGATCACTACGGGTCTTCGGAGCCGCTGCGCGAGCTGACGCACGCCGAGGTGCATCTCCACCCGCTCGAGGCCGAGCGCGCGGCGGCGGCGCACGACGCGCTCGGCGAGGACGTCGCGTTCCTGCGCCGCAACGGCATCCCCGAGGTGCCGCCCGGGAAGCAGATGCCGCCGATGAGCCGCGTCGTCGGGACGCTCTACCGCCCGGCGATTCCGGACCAGCTGCTCGCCGACGGCGACGAGCTGCCGCTCGGCGACGGCCGCCGGCTCGACGTCGTGTGGACGCCCGGGCACACGCCCGGCCACTGCTGCCTGCTGCTCCAGCCCGACGGCGTGCTCTTCGTCGGCGATCATCTGCTGCCGAAGATCACGCCGCACGTCGGCATCGGTCCGAACGGGCCCGCGAATCCGCTCGGCGACTTCCTCGCGTCGCACGAGAAGATCAAGCGGCTCGACGCGCGGCTCGTCTGTCCGGCGCACGGCGGGGTCTACGAGGACCACCGCAAGCGCGCGAGCCAGCTGATCGACTTCCACCGCGTGCGCAAGCTCTCGATGCTGGACATCATCCGCAAGCAGCCGAGCACCGCCTACGAGGTGGCGCTCGACGCCTTCGCCATCAGCCCCGACGACCGCTTCCAGGTGATGGCGGCGACGTCGGAGACCCTGGCGCACCTCGAGCTGCTGCGCCTCGAGGGCCGGGCCCTGGCCAGCGAGACCGACGGGGTCGTGCGCTACCGGGCGAGGTAGAGGCCCGGACGGCTCGACCGCCCGATGTGCAGATGGGCGGCCCACCTCGACCGGTCGTCCCGGAAGTCCGTTGACTCGAAAACGGGGACGAGTCTAAGGCTCTGGCCATGGTGCGCACCCTCGTCTCCGGATGCTGCCTCGTCCTGGCCGTCGCGCTCGTGGCGCCGGCTCCCGCCTCCGCGGAGCCGCATGCGAGGCCCAGGGACTTCCGCTGTCTGCTCAAGGGCAAGAAGGTCGAGGGCACGAACTTCTACATCTTCAACCGCAGCCGCGCGCGCCTCCGGAAGGCCGTCGCGATCACGGAGGCCGGCGCGCTCCCGCCGGCGAGCTATCCGGTGAACACCGTCCTGCAGGTCCTGCCGTTCGAGGCCATGATCAAGCGCCGGCCCGGGTACAATCCGGGCGGCAACGACTGGGAGTTCGTCAGGCTCGGCATCGACGCGAAGGGGAAGACGCAGATCCTCGCGGATGGCAGGGGCGAGGTGGCCAACGCCCTGGGCTCCTGCCAGACGTGCCACCAGAGACTCGCCCCGACCCACGACCTGGTGTGCGGGTTCGTGATCGGCGCCAAGGGCCTCGGGCTGACCGACGAGCAGCTCGCCGCGATCCAGGCGACCGACCCGCGCTGCAAGAAGAAGTAGCTCAGAAGCGCCAGTCGACGCGCACGCGCGGGTCGGGCTCGTACGCGCAGAAGTAGCCCGTCCGCACCGCGGCCGTGAGGTGCTGGCCCAGCGCGGGGCTGCCCGCCGCGATCTTCTTCACCACCGCGCCGATCGTGCGGCTCACGTTGACGCGCGCGCGCTCGGCGGCCGATCCGGCGCTGCGGCTCCGCCCGCCCAGGCCGACGGCGCGGGCGAGCTCGTCGGTGAGGAAGTCGATCTCCTGCTGCGCGCGAGCCGCGCGCTCGAGGTCGCTCCACCGCTGCGCCTCCTCGAGCTCCTCGCGCAGGTCCTCCAGCCGGCGCCTGTACGCGGCACGGGCCGACGGGTCGAGCAGCTCGCCGGCGTCGCCCGACGCTGGCCGGCCGGAGCCCTCGACCAGCGGCTCGCCGCCGCCCGAGAGGTCGAGCACGTGGAACTCGCGACCGGGGTGCCGGAGCAGGGTCTGGAGGAAGGCCAGGCCCTTCGTGTCCTTCAGCTGGAAGCTGTCCGCGCCGTAGGAGACGATCCAGAACTCGACCTCGCGGCGCAGGCTCGCCTGCACGCTCGCGCCGCTCGGCGCGACGACGTCGGCAGCGGCGAGCGCGGGCGGCGGAACGGCTGCAGGCGCCGGTTCCGGTTCCGCCAGCTCCGCGCGGAGCAGCGCCATCCCGCACGCGTCCGCCAGCTCCAGCCCCGCGGCGCGCAGCGCCCTGGCCCGCTCGGCATCGCCGGGCCGTCCGCGCACGCGGAGCAGCCGCGCGTAATCGCGCTGCGTGCGCGCGAGCGCCGGACGCGCGCCCAGCCGGGCGTTCATGACGAGCGCTGCCTCGAAGTGCGTCGCCGCGCGCTCCACGTCTCCCTCCGTGGCGGCGAGGAGCCCGAGGTGACGGTGCGCCGAGCCGAGGGCCCCGGGCGAGTACACCGGGAAGACGACGTTGCGCTCGGCGAACGGCGAGAGCAGGCGGTACAGCACCGTCGCGCGCGCGCGGTCGTCGAGCAGCGACGCGGCCGTCGCGAGGAGCGCGAGTGACGGCGGATAGTTGCAGTCGCGGCGCACGGCGGCGAAGTCGTCGGGCGCCAGCGCGTCCACGATGGCGCGCGCCTCCTCGAGCCGTCCGGTCTCCGCGAGCAGCACGGCCAGCAGGCAGCGCCAGCTTCCCAGCCCGGGATAGTCGGCCGCCTGCGACCGGATCGAACCCTCGATGCCGCCGAGCTCCCCGGTCTCGCGCCGGCAGAGGAACGTCTGCATGGTGAAGAGGCGCACCGCGGTGGGGTCGCTCGCATCGCGGCGAACGGCGAGCGCCTCGGCGGCGAGCCGCGCGGCCTCGGCAAAGCGGCCCTCCAGGATGGCGAGCCCCGCGCGATGGACCAGCGCGCGCCACTGCCGGTCGGGCAGCCGCGTGCGCTCGGCGTCGCGCTGCATGCGATCGATCGCCGCCGCCGCTTCGGCGACGCGTCCGAGCTCGAGCTGACAGAAGATCCACGCCACCTGTCCGTGATGCAGGGCCGGCTCGAATCCGATCGCCTCCGCGACGCCACGTGCCTCGTCCACCAGGGCGAGTCGCTCCGCCACGTCGCCCGGACCGGAGATCATCACCTGGCGGTAGAGGAGGGCCAGGGAGAGCGCGACCGGGTCGCCTGTCCGGCGCGCCGTCGCCAGCGCCGCGGCGCTCAGCGCCTCGCTGCGCGCGAGGTCCGAGAAGTACAGCGCCTGGGCGAGCATCGCGAGGCCGACCGCGCGGAAGAAGCTGTCCGACTCGCCGAGCGCGGCGAGCGCCTCCTCGAGGAGCGCGATGACCGCCGGATCGGGCGCGCCCGAGGGCGGGCTCGCCTCGGCGAAGCTCAGCGCCGCGTGCACGAAGGCGTGCGTGTCGTCGAGCGCGCGCGCGCGCCGCGCGGCCTGGTCGAACGCCTGACGGGCCTGCGGATAGCGCGCCGCGCGCACCGCCACGTCACCGAGCGCGAGACAGATCTGGAGCCGCTTGCGCTCGTCGGGCGCCTGGAGCGCCAGCGCCGCGAGCGCGCGCTCGTAGTGCGCGAGCGCGTCGCCGTAGGCGAAGATGGCCACCGCCTGCTCGGCGGCGCGGATCGAGCACTCGACCGCTTTCGCCGCCGTGCCGAGCGGCGCGGCGCGCGCGTAGTGCGCTGCCAGCTCCGCCAGCGGCGGATCCGTCCGGTCGGCGTGGTGCGCCTCCAGCGCCGAGGCGACGCGCTGGTGGAGGTGCGCGCGCGTGGCCGGAAGGAGGTCACCGTACACGGTCTCGTGGACCAGCGCGTGGCCGAAGCGAAAGCGCCCGACGGTCGCCGTCTCCTCCACCAGCCCGAGCGCCGTGGCGGCGGTGAGGCGCGCCAGGACGTCCTCGGCCGACATCCCGGTCGCGAGCGTGAGCAGCACGACGTCGAACTCGCGCCCGACGACCGAGGCGAGCGAGAGCAGCTCGCGGTCCGCGGCGTCGAGCGGCTCCAGGCGCCGGCGCAGCGTGTCGCGCACGCCGTCGGGAAGCGGCACCGGCGCGCCGTCCACGCCGGCGTCGTCGAGACGGCCATCGTCCCGGAGCATGCGCAGCACCTCGTCGAGGTAGAAGGGATTGCCCTCGGTCAGCTCGTGCAGGCGCGCGACCAGCGCCGCCGGCGCGCTGCCCGCGCTCGCGCGTTCGACGAGCGCGGCCACGGCATCGCGGCCGAGACCACGCAGCGGCACGCGCTGCGCGAGCCGCATCGCATCGGAGAGGCCGCGCGGCTTCCGTTGCGCCTCGCGTTCGCGGCAGGTCGCGACGATGAGCAGGTGAGCGGCACGCAGCTCGCCGGCGACGAACGCGAGCAGCGCGAGCGACGCCTCGTCCGCCCAGTGCAGATCCTCGAGCACGACGAGCAGCGGCGCACGCGCGGCGGCGCGACGGATGAAGCTCGCCACCGCGTCCAGCAGCCGGAACCGCGCCTCGGCGTCGCCACCGGAAGGCGCGGAGGGCTGGACGTCGGGGCAGCGCACCCGGATGCCGGGAACGAGGTGTGCCAGGACCGGGGCGTCCGCTCCCAGCTCGTCGCGCAGCGCGTCCGCCTTGGCGCCGCCGACGTACTCCTCGAGCGCGCGCACCCAGGGCCAGTAGCTCGGCGCGCCCGTCTGCTCGGGCGCGCGTCCCCACAGCACCCGACCCGCAGGAAGGTCGGCCTGGCGCACCAGCTCCTCGACCATCCTGGTCTTGCCGATGCCCGCATCCCCCGTGACGACCACCAGCCGGGCGCGGCTGGCGTGCGCGTCGCGCAGCCCCGCCGCGAGCGTCTCCAGCTCGCGCTCGCGGCCGACGAACAGCGATCCAGTTTCCTCGCCGAGGCCGCCCATGCGGGTGTCCCCCGTATGCCAAACCTCGGGATGGCCGCAACCGAAATCCTGGACCGGGCGCGACGCCCGCGCTGCCCCGGAAGACGGGGCAAGGGGGCCGGGGCGGCGGCGCTACGCCGTGACGCGGCGACGCGGCGCGCGTCCCGCGCGGAGGGTGAAGCGGGCGGCGCGACCGTCGGCGGGATCGATGTCCTGCCGGTCGAGGTCGACGTGATCGCCGAACCAGGCGATGCAGCCGCGGATCATGCCCTCCGCGACGTCTGCCATCGCCCGGCGCGAGCGGTAGAGCAGCTCGAGCTGCCCCGGCGCCGGCGCGCGCACCTCGAAGCGCGGGAACTCCGCATCGGGGTAGAGCTTCTTCACCTCGCCGTGCACGGAGGTCTCGATTCCGGCGAGCAGATCGAGCGCCGATCCCACGCCGTCGACGAACACGGGGTAGAGCGTGGCGAGCGTCCGGAAGAGATGCGCGCCGTAGCGTCGCAGGACCTCGTCGACGGGCTTTCCCGCGGCGTCCGCGGCACGCGTCGCCAGCATCAGGAGGTCCTCTTCCGGGTAGGTTCCGAGCGGGCTGTACGCCTCGGTCCCGAGATGCCCCGCCGCGGCGGGCAGCTCGCGCTCCACGAAGTCGACGAAGTTGGTGAAAAGGATGCCCTTCATGGCTGCGGGTGCGTCACTGTCCGATCGTCCACCCGACGTCAACCGCCCGGAAACGATCCATCCACCCGCCAGGCGTTCGATCCGATCGAACGATGTACGTGGCACGGAGCGCCGCGGCTTGACGGCAAACCCCTCGTGTATCGGATGGTTTCGGCGTGTCCCTCCGCGCTCGACTCGGGCTGGCGCTCGCCATCGCCGTTCTGGGCGCCACGGCCCGCGGCGCCGCGACGCCGCCCTGGCCACGCACCGAGACCCGCGAGCCGTGTACCCGCTCCGAGCCGCTCCGGACGCCATTCTTCGGCGACCTGCATGTCCATACGCGCTTCTCCGCCGACGCGTACATCTATGGCACCCGCGCCGAACCGCACGATGCGTACGCCTTCGCGAAGGGCGCAGCCATCGCCATCTCCGACACCAGCGAGCAGCCGACCCGCACCGCGCGCCTCGATCGCCCGCTCGACTTCGCTGCCGTCACCGACCATTCCGAGTTCTTCGGCGAGTCGCTGCTGTGCGCAACGCCTGGGTCCGCCCCCTACGACTTCGACATCTGCAAGATCTTCCGCTCCGCCGAGACGCCGCAGACGCAGTTCACGACGATCATCGATTGGCTCTACCCCGCGGGCATCGACAATCCGCCCCCCTCGCTCCCCTTCTGCAACGAGCCCGGTGTCGATTGCGACGGGGCCGCGGTGACGGTGTGGCACACCATCCAGGCGGCGGCGGAGGAGGCCTACGACCGCACCGCCGGGTGCGCGTTCACCAGCTTCGTCGGGTACGAGCACACGCCGAGCCCGCTCGGCCGCCACCTCCACCGCAACATCATCTTCCGGAACGCGCAGGTGCCGCCCTTCGCCTACAGCCAGCTCGAGACCGCGGCCGACGGCGTGCCGCAGGGGATCTGGAACGCGATCGAACGCAACTGCCTGAACGCCGGGACTGGCTGCGACGCCGTCATCATCCCGCACAACTCGAACCTCAGCGAGGGCCGGCAGTGGGAGGATCCGAGCGGACCCGAGGAAGCGCTGCGCCGCCAGCTTCTCGAGCCGCTCGCCGAGATCCATCAGGTGAAGGGCAACTCGGAGTGCCGCTTCGATCGTCTCGCGCGCATGGGCATCGGCACCGACGACGAGCTGTGCGACTTCGAGCAGCTCGCGGTCGCGCACGAGGGTCCCGACAACATGCCACCGCCCGCGATCGCCGCCTACCCGAGGCGGAGCATGATCCGCAACACGTTGAAGGACGGGCTGGGATTCGAGCAGCGGTGGGGAGTCAATCCGTGGAAGCTCGGCTTCGTCGGCGATACCGACACGCACGACGCGGCACCCGGCAACACGGGCGAGGAGAGCTGGACCGGCGCGCACGGCGCCAACGACGCGTCCCCCGCGCGCCTGATCTCGGACGAGATCCACGACAACCCGGGCGGCCTGACGGCCGTGTGGGCGGAGGAGAACTCGCGTGACGCGATCTTCGAGGCGCTCCGCCGGCGCGAGACCTATGCAACCAGCGGCACCCGACCGGTCGTGCGCTTCTTCGCCGGGGAGCTCGACGGCGTCCGCTGCGGCCGACCGGACCTGGTCGAGCGCGCCTACACCACCGGCACGCCGATGGGTGGCGACGTCGGCGCGAGCGGCGGACGGCGCGGGCCGCGCTTCGTCGTCTGGGCGGCGAAGGATCCGGGGACGGCCGACCGCCCCGGCACGGATCTCCAGCGCATCCAGATCGTGAAGGGATGGGTCGACAGCGCGGGGACCACGCACGAGAGCGTCTTCGACGTCGCCGGTGACCCCGCGAACGGGGCCGATGTCGACCACGACACCTGTGCGCCGACCGGCAGCGGCGCGCGCGAGCTGTGCACCGGCTGGCGCGACCCCCACTTCGATCCGCAGGTCCCCGCATTCTACTACGCGCGCATCCTGGAGAACCCGACATGCCGGTGGAGCACGCGCACGTGCAAGGCCGCGGGCGTGGATCCGTTCTCGACCGACTGTGCCGCGCAGGCCGCGGCGGCGGGTCCGCGATTTCGCGAGCTGCTGCCTCGGACCCGGAAGCGACCCGTTCGTCGCGCCGACGATCCAGGAACGCGCATGGTCGTCACCGGTCTGGTACCGTCCGGAGGGGATCGCGCGTGTGCGCGGCCGCGTGACGTTCGGGACGCACGGCGCCGGCGACACCCTGTCGCTGCGCATCTGGGTCGGTCGCGCGAGCGCGATCGATCCGCGGACTCGCGACCTCTCCGTGCGCATCGCGGACGCCGGCACGATCTTCGCCGTGACGATTCCGGCCGGCACGCTCACGCGCCGCGGCCGCAGGCTGCTCTCCTTCACGGATCGCGACGGGGGTCTGCCCGGCGTGCGTCGCGTGTCGTACTCCTCGCACGCGAGCGGCCCGGGACTGCTGCGCATCGATACCCGGCGCCTCGACCTCTCGCAGGTGGATCGCGAGGATCACATGGTTGGCGTGACGCTGGCGAGCGGGACCTACCGCGCGGACCACGCCCGGCGCTGGACCCGGCACGGCCGCGCGCTCGCAGGCGGGTGATCGCGATGCGATGGATGGAGCGGCCGATGCTGCACTTCCTCCTGATCGGGGGTATGCTCTTCGCCGTCTCGCGCTGGATGCCGAGCACCCGCACACCCGTCGTGGTGTCCGGGGCCGACGTCGCGCGCCGCGGCAGCGAGTGGGCCTGGCAGCACGGCGAGCAACCCGATGCGGAGACCAGGCGCGTGATCGAGGACGAGGCGGTGGACGACGCCGTGCTCTACCGGAGTGCGGTCGACACCGGGGTGGACGTCAGCGACACGCGCCTCCACGAGCGGCTGCTCGGCTTCCCGCGTGCCGACACCGTCGAGCGACGTCACGTGACGCAGCTGATGCGGCTCGCAGCAGAACGCCTCGGACCAGGCGATCTGCCGTCCGAGGCGGAGCTCGCCGCGTATCTCGCGGCGCATGCCGGCACGTTCGCGGAGCCCTCGACGCTGTCGCTGACCCAGGTCTACTTCGCCGCCGACCGCCACGGGCCATCACTCGCGCGCGATGCGCAGGCGGCCGCGGAGGCCGTCCGGCGCGAGAAGGTCTCACCGGCGGACGCCGCTCGCCCTCGGCGACGCGTTCGTCGCGGGGTCGACTGTGCGCGGGACGTCGCGGGCTCAGCTCGAGGCGGTCTTCGGCCCCGAGTTCGCCGCCGGCGTCTGGGACGCCCCGGACGGCACGTGGATCGGACCGGTCCGGTCGACCTACGGGCTGCACCTGGTGTGGATTGCCGAGCGTACCCAGGGACGCCTCCCGTCACTCGATGTGGTGCGCTCGCGCGTCCTCCAGTCGATGCTGTACGAGCGCCGCGCCGCGCGGCGAGCGGCGCGCGTGGGAGCGCTGCGGGCACTCTACGTGGCGCACGTGGGCGATCCCGACCCCACTAGGTGAGCATGATCAGGCTCGGGATCGATCTCGGGGGAACGAAGACCGAGATCCTCGCGCTGGACGAGCGCGGCCGCGAGCTGCTCCGGCGCCGGGTCGCCTCTCCGCAGCGCGACTACGACGCCACCCTGACGTGCCTCGTCGAGCTGGTCCGGGAGACCGAGACCCGGCTCGGTCCGCTCGAGAGCGTGGGCGTCGCGACTCCGGGCGCCATCTCTCCGGCGACGGGCTTGCTCCGCAACTCGAACTCGACCTGGCTCAACGGCAGGCCGCTCCTCGGCGACCTGGTCGATCGCCTCGGCCGGCCGGTGCGGATCGAGAACGACGCCAACTGCTTCGCGCTGTCCGAGGCCGTCGACGGCGCCGGCGCCGGACACCGGATGGTGTTCGGCGTGATCCTGGGCACCGGCGTGGGTGCAGGCATCACCGTCGACGGCCATGTCCTCTCGGGACCGAACCGCATCGCGGGTGAATGGGGACACAACCCGCTGCCATGGGCCACCGACGCGGAGCGTCCCGGGCCCGACTGCTACTGCGGCAACCGGGGATGCATCGAGACGTTCCTCTCCGGTCCCGGGCTGAGCCGGGATCACCGCTCGGCGTCGGGCGAGGAGCGGCGCGCCGAGGAGCTCGCGGCCGCGACCGACGCGGAGAGCCACGCGACGCTCGAGCGCTACGAGCACCGGCTGGCACGCGCGCTGGCGCACGTCATCAACATCCTCGATCCCGATATCATCGTGCTCGGCGGCGGGCTCTCGAACGTGGCGCGCTGGTACGATCGGGTGCCGCAGCTCTGGTCGCGCTGGGTGTTCTCGGACCGGGTGGAGACCCTCCTGCTGCCCAATCGCCACGGCGACTCGAGCGGCGTGCGCGGCGCGGCGTGGCTCGGCGGGATCGCGTGACGCATCGCAGCGGCTGATCCTCTTTCTTCCAGGCCGCCTCCCGTGGTAGGCGGCGCGCGAACGATTGGCCGTCGCCGCCGCGGCGACGAGAGGGGGGATGCATGACACGTCTCGTGCGCTCGCTGGTCGTCTTCGTGCTGGTCGCCGGCCTCGCCGGGGTCGCACCGCGCTCCGCTGGAGCCTTCTGCCTCTTCAATTGCTCGTACACGAAGACGAAGTATCCCATCGTCCTCGCGCACGGGCTCTTCGGGTTCGACCAGCTCTTCGGCGTCATCGACTACTTCTTCGGGATTCCCGACGCCCTCACCGACGGCGGCGCGCGGGTCTTCGTGACGCAGGTGAGCGCGGCGAACTCCTCGGACGTGCGCGGCGAGCAGCTGCTCGCGCAGGTCGAGCAGATCGTGGCGATCACTGGATCGCCGAAGGTGAACCTGATCGGTCACAGCCAGGGCGCGCTCGACGTGCGCTACGTCGCGGGCGTGCGGCCGGACCTCGTCGCATCCGCCAGCACGGTCGGCGGCGTGAACAAGGGCGCCGAGCTCGCCGACTTCCTGCAGGCGAATCTCCAGGGCGGGTCGTTCACGCAGGCCGCCGTGGCAGCGCTGGGAGATTTCCTGGCCGAGATCATCGAGCTGCTCTCCGGGAGCAGCGATCCCGCGGACTCGGCCGCCGCCCTCGCGCAGCTCTCCACCGCCGGGACGGCGGCCTTCAACGCGCGCTTCCCGGGCGGGGTGCCGGCGACGACGTGCGGCTCCGGCGCCGCGAGCGCGAACGGCGTGCGCTACTACTCCTGGAGCGGCACCGGCGTGCTGACGAACGCGCTCGACATCTCCGATCCGCTGCTGGCGCTCACGTCCACCTTCTACCACGAGGCGAACGACGGCTTGGTCGGCCGGTGCCGGTCGCACCTCGGCACGGTGATCCGGGACAACTACTTCCAGAACCACCTCGACGAGGTGAACCAGATCGCCGGCCTCGTCTCGATCTTCGAGGCCGACCCGCGCACGCTCTTCCGGGATCAGGCGAACCGGCTGAAGAACGCCGGCCTCTGAGGCGTCGCGTGCGACGAGCCGCCCTCGCGCTCGCAGGCGCGCTGCTGCTGTGCGTGACGGCGGCTCGCTGGCCGCTGCGTCGCGACGCGGGCGGCGGCGGCCACGCCACGTCCCCGGCGGTCGCGCCCGCGGCGCGGGCGGGAGCGCCGTCCGCCGTGCCCGCTGACACCGACGGCGCCCGCGGCCCGCGACCGCGCTCCCTGCGCGGCACGCGCATCGACGGCGGCCTCGTCGTCGACGCGAGCGGCCGCTTCGTCGCCACCCCCGACGCGCGCCGGCTCTTCGACTACTTCCTCGCGACGGCCGGCGAGGAGCCTGCCGCGGACATCCGCGCGCGCATCGTCGCCGTGATCGATCGGCGGCTGTCCGGCGACGCCGCACGCGACGCGACGGCGCTCCTCGACCGCTACCTCGCGTACCGCGAGCGCGCCAGGCACACGACCACGCGCGAGGACCTGCTCGCCACGCGTCGCGAGGTCCTGGGCGCCGATGCCGACGCGCTCTTCGCCGACGTCACGCCGCTCGAGGACATGGCCGTCGAGGCGGCGCGCATCGCGAACGATCCGTCGCTCGGACCCGACGAGCGCGCGGCCCGGCGGGCGGCCCTCGAGGCGCAGCTCCCCGCGCCGTTGCGCGAGGCCCGGGCGCAGGCGCTCGCCCCGCTGAATCTCGTCGAGGAGGAGTCCGCGCTGCGCGCAGCCGGCGCGTCGCCCGACGAGATCCGCGCGCTGCGCGAGCGCATGGCGGGAGCGGATGCCGCCGACCGGCTGGAGGCACTCGACCGCGCGCGCGCCGACTGGGACGCGCGCGTGGCCTCCTATCGCGAGGCGCGTGCGGTCATCGAGGCCGATTCCTCGCTGCCGGCCGCGGCACGGGCGCAGGCGATCGACGACCTCATCGCCGCCCGGTTCACCGGCCCGGAGCGGATGCGGGTCGCGGCGCTCGACCGCATCGCGGCGGACGCCGGGAACGGCGGCACACGCTAGACCGCCGTCTCCACGGCATCGCACGACTCCTGCATCGCGGCGCGCGCGCCCTCCAGCATCGCGCCGGCGACGAGCCCGAAGGCGGCGTTCCAGGCGCGCTCGTACTCGGGCCGCCACGCCGCCCCCGCCACCTCCGCCAGCGCGGCGATCAGGACCTCGCCGACGATCGGATAGTGCTCGGGCCGGGCGCCGTACGCGACGTGACGAACCCCGAGCCGGCGGAGCACCAGGGCGGTCTTCTGCCGCTCCAGATCGGTCGCGGCGAAGAGCGGTCTCACCGGCTACGTGTAGAGGCCAGGGAACCGCGCCGCGCTCGCCGAGAAGCCCGGAAAGATGGGGCCCATCCCGGACACGGCGAGGCCCATGTGCCGGTTCAGCCCTTCCGCGAACACGTCCCGGAAGTCGGTCGTGACCTGGAGGTCCTCCCCGATGAAGCGATCGGCCGGGGCCAGGCCAGGCCAGGCGTTGTCCTTCACGATCACGCGACCGCCCGCGATGCCGCCGCCCATGGCCATCATGACCCCGCCGTGGCCGTGGTCGGTGCCGTCGCCGCCGTTCTCGTCGATGCGCCGACCGAACTCGGTCATGACGAGCGTCAGCGTGCGACCCAGATCGGCGCCCAGGTCGTCGTGGAACGCCTTCAGGGAGCCGGACAGCTCGGCGCCGAGCGGGGCGAGCTGGGCGACCAGGTTCGTGTGGTGGTCCCACCCGCCGATGCTGATGGCGATGACGCGCACGCCGATGTTGGCCTTGATGAGCGCGGCCGAGTCTTTCAGTGCGGCCCCGAGGTCGCTGCCGTTCGGGTAGACCACGCTCGTCGCCGTGTTGACCGTGGCGACCAGGTCGAGCGCATCGAAGGCGTCGAGCACGTTGTTGCCGACCAGCGTCCCACCCAGCATCCCGTAGCGGACGTCGAGCGCCGCCCGCCGCTCCGTCGCCCAGTTGCCCGTCAGCGTGAACCCGGCGATCGACTCGAAGGCGAGCGACGGCGCCGCGCCGGCGAGCGACTTCGCCGTCGCGTTGGACAGGCTGACGCCCGAGATCGGCTCGCCGCCGCCGGCGATCGTGAGGTAGCGATTCAGCCAGCCGTCGACGATGGTCTTGTTGCCGGGCGCGCCATGGTCCATGAAATCCTGCGCGTCGAAGTGGGATCGCGACGGATCGGGGCTGCCGGCGGCGTGGAGGAAGCAGAGGTCGCCAGTCTGGTAGAGGCCCTGGAGATCGACGAACGCCGGATTGAGACCGAAGAACCCGTCGAGCGCGAGCTCGGTCCCGGGCGGCACCTGGATGCCCGGACGACTCGAATAGTAGAAGGGATCGCCCGCCGGCACGACCGTGTTGAGACCGTCGGCGGCGCCCCGCTGGAAGATCGTCACCAGGACCGGGTCGGTGCCCGCGGCGCGCGCGGAGCGCACCCACGAGGGCAGCATGAAGGCCGTCATCCCGACGGCGGTCGACCGGAGGAACTGTCTGCGCGTGAACGTCATCGCCCTTCCCTCTCTGCTCAGTGGGTCAGGAACTCGGGGCTGGAGAGCAGGACGGTCGCCGCCTGCTGCACCCGCTTCGCCGGGACCGGCTCGGCCAGCACGTCGAGGAATCCGATGGCCGCCCCGCGTGTCTCGCTCGAGATCGGCGCCATGAACAGCGCGCTGGCCAGGCCGTCGATGACCTGCGCGGACGTGCCGCCCGAGACGGGATACGTGAAGACGAATCCGTAGGAGCCGCGGCTGGTCGCCTCGGCGTCGTTGAACCGCTTCACCGCCGTGCCCGGCGACAGCCAGAACCCGGAGACGTCCGGATATCCGGTCGGCGGCCCGGCGTCGTAGAGGTCCTCGCCCATGTCGGCCACGCGGTTGCGCAGGTTGTTGCTGAGCAGCTGCGCCGGATCGGCGCCGTACGCACGCGCCAGGCCGGCGTAGAAGACCAGCGGCCGGCGCACCTTGGCGTGGCGATACTGCGGCGAGCTCAGGAACTCGGGCGACAGCAGGATGGTCTCCAGCACCTCGCGGATGTTCCCGCCGCTGCCGAGGAAGGTCCCTGCCGCCTCGTCGACGAGCCGCTGCGGCGGGTTCTCGGAGACGAAGCGCACGACCAGCTTGCGGCTGATGAAGTTCGCGGTGCTGGGATGGTGGGCGAGGAAGTCGATCATCGTGAGGCCGTCCTGCATCCCGCCGTTGGGAGGAATCTGGACGCCGACGACCGTCTTCGCTCCCTGGTCGTGGAAGGCGGCGTTGAACTCGAAGGCGTCGGGATTGTTGTAGTTCTCCTTCCAGCCCGTGAAGCAGCGCGCCAGCTCCGGAACGTCCGCCTCCGTGTAGGGGCCGTTCACGCTGAGCGTGTGCAGCTCCATCACCTCACGGGCGTAGTTCTCGTTGATGGCGTTCACCCGGTTGCGGCGGTTGTCGAGGAAGTCGCCCATCGCCGGCGACTTGGCGTCCGCGAGCAGGAGGTTCTCGAAGGTGCCGAGGACGTTGGGACGGATCGTGATCCGGTCGTACGGGCTGATGTCGTACTTCGTGCGCTGGCTGCTCCCGGCCGCCACGTTGAAGTGGTTCTGCCAGAAGTCGACCAGCACCTCCGCCAGCTGCCGGCGGCTCGCGACGGCGCGCAGCACCTTGGCCTGCTTCAGCTCCTTGGCGATGTTGGCGAGCGGCAGGACCGGCGGCGTGGGGTTGTTGGCGTAGTTGGCGCGCAGCTGCAGGAACGTCTGCGTGAGGCTCGGGAACTGCGCCAGCAGGGAGTCGAGCGCGCTGTCGTCGATGGTCTGCGGGGAGAGCTGCTCCTCGATGTACGCATGCACGCCGAGCGTCTGGATGCGCGCCCGTGACCAGGCGTCGGGCCCGTAGCCGGTCCGGTCGAGCACGTGCTCGCGCAGCTCGGCGGACTCGCACGAGAGGTCGCCGACGCCGTTGTCGAGCAGATCGCAGTCGATCGAGAGCGCATCGGCCGACGCGAGCGACTGGAAGAATGCGCCGCGCCCCTGCGCCTCGGCGCAATCTCCCAGGCCGTCGAGCGAGGAGGACGTCCCGCATGCGCCGCGGAAGAGCTGGCCGATCGGCGTCGCCGCCTCGGCGCAGCGCTGCGTGGTCTTGTCGTGCAGCTTCTGGGCGGCCTTGGCGATCTTGCCGCGCGCGTCGGCCTGCACGACGGCGATCATCTCCGCTTCCAGATCCGTCGCCGACGCGATGGGGCCCGAGCCCGTGAGGCGCGCGGAGCCCTTCAGCACGTTCTTCTTCGCGGTCAGCGCTTCCTTCCAGATGGCGTAGAAGAGGTCGCCCGTGTAGCGCAGCACGTCGCTCTGGCAGCGCGAGCCGTCGCGATCGGCGCTCTCGAGGACGATGGCCGCATCGAGATCGGGGCCGAAGAGGCCCGCGACGATGGCGAGCGCGGCGGCGCGCTCCGCCGCATCGGCGGTTGCCGATCCCGTGTAGCCGAATCCCGGTAGCTGGCCCGGCTCTGCGAGGCAGCTCTTCGCCTCGCGATCCTGGAGCTTGGCGGAGTCCTTGGCAACCTTGCCCCCGACGTCGTTCGTGAGGCACGCCTGCGCGGTCTGCGCCTGCGGCGGGATGCCGAGCCGGAAGGTCAGGCCGCGCCCCGCATTCTTCACGCAGTCGACGTCCGCGCGGTTCTGGCTCTTCGCCACGCGCACGCCGTACTTGTTCATGTCGTTGATGCAGCCTTGCTGGTCGCTGGTCTGCGGCGCGGCCCCCGCGGCAAACGGCGCAGCGAGCGCCCCCGCAAGGCACAGCACGACCCACGGCCAGGCGCGTCGGGATCCCCTCATCTCGGCACCTTCCTTGTTGGTGCGAACGCCCGTGTACCGCGTATACGAGCGCGCTTCGATGCGTCAAGGGGAATTTGTGGGGACGATCGAGCGGGGCGCCGACTCGGCCAAACGGATCAGGCGGTCGGCGGGCGTGTGCTGGCCGACGACGTTCGCGGTGAAGAACCCGGGCTCGTCGTAGCCGTGCATCCCACGCCGCGTCGTCGAGCGGGAGCGGCTGCGTGACCGCGCCGGCGCGCGTGGCCAGCTCGTCACGGCGTTGCGGGCGGCCGTTGTCGGAGCGGCTCGGGGATTCCGTCACGGCTCCGCACCAGGCGCTCGACAGCCGGCCAGAGCGCGTCGGCGATGAGGCGATGGCCCTGCTGGTTCGGGTGCGCCGGATCGACGAACAGCGACTCGCCGTCGTGGGCTTCGAAGACGAGCGTGATGTCGACGATGGGCACACGGAGTTCCGTCGCGATCCGCCACAGGGCGACCTGGTATTGCAGGAACACGTTGCAGGCGAGACGGTCCGCGGTCTCGAGGTCGGTGAGCCCCGACGTGTCTCCCGCCGCGAGCTTTGCGACGCCGAGGTCGTAGCGGGCGAGCGGCGAGCTGGAGTCGAGTGCGAGAGCGGCGGCGAAGCGCGCCGCCGCGGCCGCGTATGCGCCGCCGGTGTAAGCGCTCGCCCCTTCCTGCAAGATCGCGCGCACCTCGGGACCCTCCGGATAGACGCGCCGCCACCTCGGAAGCTGCTCATGGAGCGTGCCGACGGGATCCGGGAGTCGCCGCTGGTCGAGGCAGGACACCTCCAGCAACCCGAGCTCCCGACCGGTGGGCGGCGCGCCGAGTTGGCGCGGCTCGAGAGCGGGTCCGGCGGCGGCATCCTCGGAGGCGTGCTCCGTCGACACCTCCGACGCGCGCGGCAGGACGAGGAGCAGCGGCTTCACTCCCGCTCGGCGGGCCGTGTCGACCATGTCGCGCACGGCGGTCTCGAACTCGTCGAGGAAGGCGACCCGCGTGAGCTTCTCGAGCGGCCGTTGCATGATGAGCTGACGGTCGCGTGGGTCGACCGCAGGGCCGCGCCACGCGGCCATCCTGGAGCCGAGCACCCGGTAGAGCGTGGAGTGCCCGAGGAGCTTTCGCAGTCCGAACAGCCGGAAGCGGTCGACGTCGTCAACGAGGCTCAGCCGGAAGGCGTTGTTCGCGCCGAACCCGAGGACCACCACCTCGGGATGGAGCGGCAGGACGCGCTCGCGCAGCATGTGGGTGCCGACGACGGCGCTCTGGCCGGGGAATGCCGCGTTGACGACCTCGAGCACGGGCGCACCGGCGGCCCGGGCGCGGGTGTCGAGCTGTGCGGCGAACGTGTCCTGCGTGTCGATCCCCCAGCCGAACGTGCACGAGTCACCGAGAAGCGCCACGCGCACGTCCGATTCGGCGGGTGGCGGTGCGCCCGTCGACCGGAACCCGCGCTCGTCGGCGACCACCTCGAAGTTCGTGAACCACGTCCCCGACCACCCGGGCTCCAGGAGCGGTCCGAGGAGCGGATCGATGCGAATCCCGGGTTGGGGCGGGGGGTTCGTCGTCGCTGACCATTCGGCCGGCGCGAGCCGGACGGCGAGCTCGCCGCCGCCGAGCAGGAGGATTCCGACGGCGATACCGATCGCCATCCGATTGACGATCATCTCGCTGCTTCCGTCGCGACGGCCGGAGCGTCACTCCGCATAGCCGAGCGCGTGGAGCCGCGCCCGGGCGGCGGCGTCGAGCGGTACGGTGTGCGTGACCGATCCCGCGCGGCTGGCCAGTACCTCGCGCCGCTGCCCGAGGCGCGCCACGAGCGCCGCCGCCTCCTGCTCGATGGCGGGGGGGTCTGGTCGCATCTCGTGCGGATCCTCCCGGAGATCGTACGCCTTCGCGCGCCGGTCGGCTTGATCTGGCCAGGGGGGCTCGAGCACCTTGAGCCCGTCGCGCACGAGCCCGGCGGCGTGGCGTCGCAGGTCTCCCGTCGTGCTGGGCGGAAGCAGCTCCAGGAAGATGTCGGGCGCATCCCCGCCCGCAAGGCGCTCGCGCAACGAACGTCCCTCGAAGCGAGGCTCGGGCGGCAGGCCGAGCAGATCGAGCACGGTCGGCGCGATGTCGACGAGCGACACCGGCTCCGCGACCACACGATGGCTGGGCAGCCCGGGGCCCGCGACGATGAGGGGAATGCGCACGACCTCCTCGAAGAGCGAGCTCCCGTGCGCGAGCTGGCCGTGCTCGCGAAACTCCTCGCCGTGATCGGCGGTGATGACCACGATCGCATGATCGAGGATTCCGCGGCTCTGGAGCTGCTGGAAGAGGTTCGCGAGGGACGCATCGAGGGCAGCGACCTCGGCCCGGTAGAGAGAGGCGAGGTACGTCACCTCGTCGGATGACAGCTCGTCCCAGCGGTTCACGTCCAACAGCTTCGCCGTCGCCGCGGCCTCGTCGACACCGGGGGGCGGGGCCCCCACGCGGTCGACGCGCGCCGACTGCGGCGGCTCGTATGGCGCGTGCGGCTCCATGTAGTGAAGGTAGAGAAAGAGCGGTCGTCGCGTCCACCGGCTCCACGGTTTCGCCAGCACCTGCTCGTCGTAGAAGCGGATGGCCTCGGCGTTGATGTCGTCGGCACGCTGTTTCGTGTCGTAGCGTGTGAACGCGAACCAGGAATCGAATCCCTGTCCGAAGCCGAGCGCCGGTGCGAGCACCATGTTCCCGACGAACCCGAAGCAGCGGTACCGCGCGCGCTCGAGCACCGTCGCGAGCGTCAGCTCGTCGGTTCCGAGCTGGGAGTCCGAACGCGTGACGTGGTGCTGCGACGGGTAGCGCGAGGTGAAAAGGCTCGCCACCGCGGGATTCGTGAACGACGACGTCGAATAAGCGTGGGTGAAAGCTACCCCGGACGCCGCGAAGGAGTCGAGGAACGGCGTCAGACCCGGAGGCCCGCCGAACGCGCCGACGTGATCCGCCCGCAAGGTGTCGACGAGCACGACGATGACGTCGGGCGAGCGCCCGCGGCACGCCGAGATTGCGACCACCGCGAGCGCGGCAGCAACGCGAATCGCCACACGGGCGGCGCGCAACGAGGGACGAGGACGATGCGGCATGCCGTCAGTACGCCTTTATCTCGCGCGGGGACGCGGAGCACAAGCGTCGGCGCGGGGGGGTGGACGCTCGACGCCCGACCGCAACGTCGGCATGCTCAAGCCCACGTCATCCTCATCGATCAACGAACCCGCCGGTCGAGCGTCGCTGCACGTGGACGGTGTCAGGTCCGTCTGGCCGCGCCCGTGAACGACATGCCCGCGTCGGCGCCATGCGTCGGCTCCTCGCCGAGCGCGCGCTCCGCGTCCTGCATCGCAGCCCTGAAGATGCCTCGAGCCATCAGCGCTTCCGCGTCGCCGAGTCGCCGTGCGTAGACGTCGCGCTTGAGCTCCTGTGCTGCGCGGTCGTCCGGCGCCGCGCGCGTGGCCCACTCCGCGACATGCGACGCGAGCACGGCATCCCCGGCGTCGAGCAGCGCCCGGCCGCGCGCGACGAGGGTCGCCACGCCGCCCGCGAGGCGCGCCACCTCGGCGGCCTGCACCGCCCACGGTGCGGGCAGCAGATTGGCGGCATTGCCGTCCCACCATCCGCCCCAGAGCCGCAGCAGGTTGCGGACGATGAACTTCGGATGGTCGTAGGTCGGACGCAGGAACGGGCGGCGCGCCAGCTCCGGGTCCGGCTCCACCGCGTGGAAGATCTCGTCGGCCGTCTGCCCCGCGTTCATCCGCGTCCGCACCTGGTCGACGATGTGGCGCAGGTAGCGCGCGGTCTCGGTGAGCACCATGCGCACCGCGTCCCGGCCCTGTATCGCCATCCCGTGGCCGGGGAAGAGGTACTCCGCGTCGAGCGCGGCCATGGCGTCGAGCGCCTCCGCCCAGTCCTCGGGGTAGCGCTGCACCTTCTGCGGATTGCCGCAGTTCGGCGCCTGCCAGATGATCAGGTCGCCGGTGAACAGGGTGCCGCGCGATGGCACCCACACCCAGAGGTGGTCGTCGGTCTCGCCGCGCGCCGCGTGGTAGTGGACGTCGACGTCGCCGAGGCGTTGCGTCAGCCGTCGGTCGACCAGCAACGTCGGCCAGTCGAAGCGCTCGGGGAACACCGGCTGCGGCAGGCTGAACTGGCGCTGGTTGATGTGCGCGTTGAGGCCGTGCATGAGCCGGTAGCGGTGGAACCGCTCCACGCAGTGCTCCTGCGCGACGATCTCGGGGCGCTCGCCCGCCGCGAGCCACGCGCGCAACCCGAACGCGTGATCCGCGTGGCCGTGGGTGTAGACCGCCAGCCGCAGCCGCGCGTCGCTCCAGGCGTGCACGGCGTCGCGAATCATGTCCGAGGTGTGCGTGAACCCGGGATCGACGAGCACCAGCCCGTCCGGCGTGCGCAACGCGTACGTGTTCACGAACGCCGGATACATGAAGACGTCCGGCGCGACCTCGCCCGGATCGCCGAAGAACGTGGGCGTGGCGTGCAGCGGGTCGGTGATCAGCATCGACGAGGCCATGGAGCGGCCCTCTAGCCGACCGCCCTCACGCGCGGCAACCCGGGCGCCGCTGCCCATCGATCCGCTCCTCCCTGCCGTGGTGGACGCGCTCACCAGCGGCCGGCGCCTCGTGCTGCGCGCGGCGCCCGGCGCGGGAAAGACGACCCGGGTGCCTGCCGCGCTCCTCGACGCCGGCATCGCCGGGACCGGCACGGTCGTCGTGCTGGAGCCACGACGGATCGCCGCGCGCGCGGCGGCGGACTACGTCGCCACCATGCGGGCCGGCGCGGTCGGCGGCGAGGTCGGCTACCGGGTTCGCTTCGAGCACCGTGGTGGCGCCGACACCCGGCTGTGGTTCGTCACCGAGGGCGTCTTCGGGCGCCGGCTGGCGGACGACCCGTTCCTCGAGGACGTCGGCGTCGTCGTCCTCGACGAGTTCCACGAGCGCCACCTCCAGGGCGACCTGGCCCTCGCCGTCGTGCGCGAGCTGCAGGACAGCGTGCGGCCGGACCTGAAGCTCGTCGTCATGTCGGCGACGCTGGCGACCGAGTCGCTCGCGAAGCATCTCCCGGGCGCCACGGTGCTGACGTCGGAGGGCCGCGCACATCCGGTCGCGATCGCGTGGGCGCCGCTGCCGCCGCGCCGGCGGCTGTCGGATCACGTCGCGAGCCTGGTGCGCGACGCGCTCCGCGAACCGGGCGACGTGCTCGTCTTCCTTCCGGGCGCCGGCGAGATCCGTCGCACCGCCGAGGCGCTCGGCACCGCTGCGCGACGTCGACGTCGTCTCCCTCCACGGCGATCAGCCGCTCGACGAGCAGCAGCGCGCGCTGCGTGCCGGCCCGCGGCGGCGCGTGGTGCTCGCGACCAACGTCGCCGAGACGGCGCTCACCGTCGAGGGCGTGACCGCGGTGGTCGACTCCGGGCTCGCGCGCGTCGCCCGCTTCGACCCGCGGCACGGGCTCGATCGTCTCGTGATGGCGCCGATCAGCCGCTCGTCGGCCGAGCAGCGCGCCGGCCGCGCCGGCCGCCTCGCACCCGGACGTTGCATCCGGGCCTGGAGCGCGGACGAGCACGCCGGTCGTCGCGAGCACGAGACGCCGGAGATCCTCCGCCTGGACCTCACCCGCACGGTGCTCGAGCTGCGCGCCTGGGGCTCTCGCGACGCCGGCGCGCTTCCGTGGCTCGATCCGCCGCCGGCGACGGCGCTCGCGCACGCGGAGCAGCTGCTCGTGCGGCTCGGCGCGGTCGATCCGCTCGACGGCGCGCTCACCGACGTCGGCCGGCGGGTGCTCGCGCTGCCGGCCTCGCCGCGCCTCGCGCGCATGCAGCTCGAGGCCGCGGCCGCCGGCGCCGGCGCGGCGGGGGCGCTGCTCGCCGCGCTCGCCGGCGAGCGCGACATCCTGCTCGGCAGCCGCGCGTTCGGCGGCTCACCCGTCGATCGCCCGCCCGGCGCGTCGGACCTGCTGCTGCGCGCCGACCTGTTCGCGGAGGCCGAGCGGCGTGGATTCTCCACCGGTGCCTGCCGCGCGCTCGGGCTCGATCCGCGCGCCGTGCGAGCGGTCGAGCGCGCGCGGCGGCAGCTCGCGCGCGGCGTCCGCGGCGAGGACGTCGCTGCCGACCGGCTGCTGCGCTGCGTGCTCGCCGGGTTCCCCGACCGCGTCTGCCGCCGCCGCGCGCCGGGCTCCGACCGTGCGGTCATGGTGGGCGGTACCGGCGTCGCGCTGGCGCCGGAGAGCGTCGTGCGCGAGGACGAGCTGTTCGTGGCGGTCGACGTCGAGGGCGGCGGGCGGCGGCCCGACGCCGTGGTGCGGGTCGCGAGCGCCGTGCGGCGCGAGTGGCTCGCGGCGCTCTTCCCGGGTGCGGTCACGACCGAGGTGACGCTGGTCTTCGACGATGCGCGTGCGGCGGTCGTCGAGCGGCGGCGCGAGCGCTACGCCGATCTGGTCCTTGCCGAGACGATCCGCACCGACGTCGACCGTGCGACGCGCCGGCGCGCTGCTTGCGGACGCGGTGACCGGCGACGCGACGCTGCTGGAACGACTCGCCGCGAACGAGGCTCCCCTTCTCGCCCGCCTGCGCTTCCTCGCCTCGGCGATGCCCGAATGCGGTGCGCCGCTCGATCCGCTCCCCCTCCTCGCCGACGCCGTGCGCGCCTGCGCCGCGGGCCGGCGCAGCGTGGCGGAGCTGCGTCACGCCGACCTGTCCGCGGCGCTCCGCGGCCTGATGACCCACCCGCAGCGCGCGGCGCTCGAGCGTGACGCACCCGAACGCCTGCGCCTCCCGGGCGGGCGCTCGGCGCCGGTCACCTACGAGGCGGACCGTCCCCCGTCGGTCGCGGCGCGCATCCAGGAGCTGTTCGGCCTGCTCGAGACTCCGCGCCTGGCCGGCGGCCGCGTCCCGGTCGTCGTGCAGCTGCTCGCGCCGAACGGGCGCCCCGTGCAGGTGACCGACGATCTCGCGAGCTTCTGGCGCACGACGTATTTCGAGGTCCGCAAGCAGCTCCGCGGCCGCTACCCGAAGCACGCGTGGCCGGACGATCCGACGACCGCGCGACCGCCTGGTCGGCGTATCCCCGCGGGCCGCTGACACGGTGGACGTGTTCTTCTCGGGGAGGAGACCGCGGCGGTCCCTCACGCCAGCCGTGCGTACAGCGCCCGCGCTGCCCGCAGATCGACCGCGTCGACGTCATTCGCAAACGACGAGAGCACTGGCTGCAGCACGTGACGCGCGGCTTCCCGCTTCCCCTCCTGTCGCCACAGCGTCGCCAGGTCCACGGAGGCACGCAGCTCCCACAACGTCGCGCCTTGCACGCGGGCGACGTCGATGGCCTGTCGAAAATGCGCCTCGGCCGTCCTCGGCTCCCGCGATCGCACGATGGTGCCGCGGAGGCGATGCAGCTCGGCCTCGTACCAGCGTTCCCCGCTGTCGCGCACGTGCGCTTCGGCTCGTGCGAGCAGCTCCGTGCCGGCCTGCTTCCTGCCGGCGCGAATGTGTGCGTGAGCAGCCAGGCAGAGCAGGGAAGAGAGGAGTGCCCGCAGGCCCATCCGGGTGTACTCGTCGAGCCCCAGCATCATGGCCCCGAGCGAGCCGGCATCCCGCTCTGCGTCCGCGGAGGCCCACGCCGTGATGAATCGCCCGATGGCCCTCCACTGGCGGTATCCGTGCTCGTCGGCGACGGCGACCGCCTCTGCCGCCAGCGTACCCGCGGCCGAGGGCTCGTTCATGAACGCGTGCAGCATGCTGGCAAGCGCGAGTCCGGTCGCCCGGTCGACCGGACGCGTGCTCTGGCGTGACCACGCGAGGCCCTCCTCCGACCGGATCCGCGCCACATCCACGTTTCCGAGGGTCATTTCGACAAACGCCGTGGTGCCGAACGCGTAGCCTACGAGATCGAAGGTGGACGGAAACGACATGGACTCGACCGGTTTCGCGGTGATTGCCTGAATGGCGTGCTCGCGTGCGCGGGCAAGCTCGCCCTGGTTCCAACGCAACCAGGCCGCACACGTATGCGCGACCAGCGACGTTTGCGGCAGCGGCAGGCGCTCGGCGAGTTCGATCATGCGCGGGACGATGCGGTCAGCGTCGGTGAGGTGCGCACGAGCAGCGTGATAGCCGTGCAGCCCGGCCAGGGCAGTCAGCAGCGGCGGCAGCGCGTTGGCTTGCTCGGCGAGCTGCTGGACACGCTGGAACGCGGCCTCGACTGCGGGGTCGGCGTAGTCTTCCGCGACCAGCAGGGAGGCACCGAGCTGCAAGTTCAGGAAGATCATTCGGTCGGTGCGTTCTGGCGTGTCCGGCTGCAGTGAGACGATCTCGAGGGCACGCAGGGTGCTGGCGGTCGCTTCACGATGGGCCCCGCGGCGGTTGCAATCCATCGCGACCTTCTCGAGATACGCGACGGCGCGTGCTGGATCGCCGGCACGGTCGAAGTGAATCGACAGCTCGGTTGCCAGCTCGTCGGCGCGCGGTCCGTACGCTCGTTCGAGGCGCTCGCCGATCCGCTGGTGGAGCAATCGCCCGCGGGCCGGCGGACGGTTCTCGTAGAAGACGCTGCGGTACAGCTCGTGGCTGAATCGGTAGCCGCCCGCCACCGTGCCGTCTGGCCACTGCCAGGGGCCGGCGGCGCGAAGAAACTGGGTCTCTCGCGCAAGCGCGTCGCAACGCGCCTCCACGGACACGACGTCTTGCTCCACCGCGGCCGCGACGCTGGCCGCGGAAAAGTGCGTGCCTGCGGTGCTGGCGGCCTCCAGGAGATACCGATCCGCGTCGTCGAGGCGATCGGCCTGGCGATCGATCATCAAGCGGAGGCTCTCGGGGACGCCGAACTCGGCGTAGCCCGGCTGGACGCTCCACTCACCGCCATCACACTCGACCACCCCGGCCGCGGCCAGCGCCTCGAAGAGCATCAGGAGGAACAACGGGTGACCGTCGGTGCGGCCGTGCAGCCATGCCACCAGCGCCTGCGGTGGTGACGGGCACAGGTATCCGAGCCATTGATGCACGGCGGCGACCGTGAGACGCCCGATGGAGAGCTGCTCGCTGCGCCGGCGCGCGCGCAGATCGGACGCGAGCGCCCGCAGCGGGTGGCGACGGAGGATGACATCGGTCGGCCGGTAGGTGGCGAGCACCATCAGCCGACATGGTTCGGACCGTTGCGCGACGTACGAGAGCACGTCGAGCGTCGACGGATCGCTCCAGTGCAGATCCTCGAGCACGAGAACGATGAGACCCTCCGCAGCCACCGCTTCGACTGCACCGCCGAGCAGACGCACCGCGCGTTCGGGCATGATGCCACCCGCGCCGGGACCGACCGTCCGGGATGCGACCGGCGACAGCAACGGATCCGGCAGGCAGCGCTCCAGAGTCGACGCCACCGAGGCGTTGTCCGGCTCGCGACCCAGTCGCACCAGCGCATCGAGCAGCGGCAGGAAGGGTTCGGCTGGACCGTACTGCTCGATGCACTGCCCGCGAGCGACGAGGCACGGGGCCGTGGGCAGATCCCCGAGGAAGGCGTCCACGAGGGAGGTCTTCCCGATGCCGGCTTCTCCGGTGACGAACACCACCTGGCGAACCCCGCTCGCGGCGTGCGCGAGCCACGACCGGAGCTGCGTGACGTCGGCCTCGCGGCCGACGAAGATGGACAGTGGCTGCCGGGGGGCCGCTGGCGGCGAGCTCCGCCGCTGCTCTCCGCCCCCCGCGTCCACCATGCCGGCGATCCATCGATAGCCGCGACGGTACACGGTCTCGACGAACCTCGCGGTGCTCCGGGTATCGCCGAAGACTTGCCGCAGCTCGTGCACGCATCCGACGAGCACGTCCTCGGACACGTGGACCTCCGGCCAGATCTCCCTGAGCAGCTCGTCCTTGGTCACCAGCCGGCCGGGCCGCGCCGCCAGATACTCGAGGACGGCGAGCGTCTTGCCACGCAGGGGAACGACCTCGTCGCCCCGGTACAAACGGGCGTTCGGTGCATCGAGCGCGAAGGGAGGAAACCGGAGCACGTTCGCCCCCCTGGGCACCGAGGCCATGTCACCTGTCTATCTGACGTCCGGGCCACCGGACAACGCCTCGAGAGAGGCGCAGCGCGACCCCGGAATGCTGCCCAGAATTGCGGAATGATCGCGAAATGTCCTCAGGACTCTGGCACCCGCTCTGGACTACGACACGGCAATGCAGAGCTCACGTCGAGATCGCCCGCCGACCGCCGAGGTCACAGCCTTGCTCCCCCGAGGGGCATTTCTCATCGAGTGCAGGAGCAGCGAGACGGTATCCGACGATCGGCTCAGTGGCCGCGTCGAGCACATCGTCTCCGGCAAGGCGACGTCCTTCGAGTGCGCCGGCACGTTGATCGACTTCATCCGTCGGGTGCTGCGCCCATGAAAGGTCCCCAGGCAACTCTCCCGATGCCGGCCCGTTCACGAGGGATCGTCGTCCCCTTCCGGCCGCGCCGACCGGACGCTCGCCGGGTGCCGAGCGGAGCCGCGGAGAAGCCAGTGCCTTGCCTGATCAAGCTGTACGAGAGCGATGACGCCAGCCTCGACGCCGACTGGGACCGCTTCATGACGCTCGTCGTGGAGGCATGGTGCTGGCGCGACCCCGAGTGCTTCGCCGCGGTGGAGAAGTGTCTCGCGCATCTCAGGCGCTCGGTCGACCGCGACTGGTCCTGACTTCCGCTCGTGGCGGCACGGCGAGCGCCAGCCGTCGCCCGAGCCCGGCTACCGACCCGGCCCGCTCGGCGAACGCGTGCACCGTGTCCGGCACCGGTGGTCGCGTCGCAGACCGCGCCGTGGGGCGCCCGGCGGCGCAGACCTCGCAATGTTGACAGCGCGCTCGGTTAGCTGGGATGGTGTGCCGCGGAGGCCAGCAGTATCGTGTCGAGGTCCGAATCGTGGCTGGCGACCCAGCGAATCGGATCATCGGCTCTCGTCGAGGGCGGCGACCGCTTGTTCCTCGAGCGCGTGCGGCTCGGGCTACGCCTCGTCCTCGCCGGCATCGCGGTGGTCTTCGTCGGCGAGCTGCTCCTGCACTCCGGGGAACGCCCCGGCATCAGCGTCGTGCAAGCGGTCAACTTCGTCTTCGTCGCCGGCACGCTGTACTTCCTGACCGATCCACCAGGCCGCTGGTTGAATTTCGCGCTCGGCTTCGCGGCGTTCGCCGTCACCGTGGTCTCGGTCGGGGCGGTCGGGATCATCGCCGACGACCCGACCAGCACCGTCATCCTCCTCGTCGGGCTGGCCGTCGTGACGGGGACGCTGGTGCCGTGGAGCCCATGGTGGCAGCTGGTGGGAGTCGTCCTCATCGCAGCCACCGGGATCTGGACGGTGGCGACGATCGTGCACACCCCACACCTGTTCTGGGTCCAGAACATCGGAGCGATCGCGCCGACGCTCGGCTCCACGGTCTTCATCTCGTACGCGCTCCGGCGCCAGCGGGCCGCCGTGGAGCGCGCCGAGAGTCAGCGTCGCAGCCGCGAGGAGAGCTTGCGCGAGGCAAACCGGAGGCTCGAGCAGGAGATCCGGGAGCACCAGCGTACCGAGGGCGCGCTGCGCTTCGCCATGCGCGAGCTCGACCATCGGGTGAAGAACACGCTGGCGACCGTGCAGGCGGTGGCGGACCAGACGGTGCGCGCGTCCCGGTCGATGGGCGAGTTCAGCGAGGCCTTCGAGGGTCGCATCCAGGCGCTGGCGCGCATCCATACCGCCCTCGCCGCGCGCCGGTGGGAAGGGCTCGCCCTCACCGATCTCATCGATCTGGTCGTCGGTCCATATCGCCACCACGCCGACAGCGTTGCCGTCGAGTGCGACGGCTCCTTCGTGTCGTCCGAGCTGGTGCGGGTCCTGGGCATGACGCTGCACGAGCTCGCCACGAACGCGGCCAAGTACGGGGCGCTCTCGACGCGGGAGGGACGGGTCGCGATCTCGTCGGCCCGCGACGTCAATGGCGCCCGCCGGTTGCACATCTGCTGGAGCGAGCTCGCCGGGCCGGCGGTGCGGGAGCCGCTGCGCCGCGGCTTCGGGGTGCGACTGATCGAGGAAGCCATCGTCTACGAGACCGAAGGCGCCGTGAGCCTGCAATTCCTCGCCGAGGGGATCCGCTGCGAGATCGACATCCCCATCCCGCCCGGGTCCGCATGAACGTGCTGTCGCTCGTGGGGACCAGCGTCCTCATCGTCGAGGACAACTTCGTGGTCGCTGACGCGCTCCGATTCCTCATCGATGGGCACGGCGGCTCGGTCTCCGCCGTCGTGCCGAGCCTGCAGCGCGCATTCGACGCACTCGCCGCCGCGCGGGTGGATATCGCCGTCCTCGACATCGACTTGAATGGCACCAGCGTCGTGCCGTTCGCGGAACATCTGCGCGCACACGGCATCCCGTTCGTGTTCCTCAGCGGCTACTGCGACGAGGACCTGCTTCCCGAACACCTGCGCGGTCTTCCGCGCTTCGACAAGCCCGTCGAGGCCGATCGTCTCGTGCGCGCGATGCTCGACCTGACACGGGGCACTCCGTCCTAGCCGCGTTGGCGCCACATCACGGTCGCCGGCGGCGACCACGTCGAGGATTCGTTGTTACGCTGTCGCCGCGCTCTGGTAGCCGCTTCCGAGACGGCGCCCATGGACGGAGCGACTCCAACGAGCGGACGTTCGATCTCGCGCGGTCGAGACGCGCCTCCGCATCGAGGCCGGCGACCGTCGCTGGGTGCTCGACCGCGAGCGGCCGGGGTTCTGCTTCGGGCGCGACTCGGACAACGACCTCGTGGTCGGCGATCCGTTCGCCTCCCGACACCACGGCTCGATCGCCTACCGCGAGGGACGGTTCCACCTGACTGATGGCAGCCGGAACGGAACCGTCGTGTCGTGCGGCGGCGCGACGCTGCTGGCCCACAAATGCACCGTGCCACTCGTCGGGCGCGGCGACGTCCGTCTCGGCCGCGACGACGGTGTGGCGTTCGCGTTCACGACCGAGATCCTGTCGGGCGGCGACCGGCCGTGGCAGGCACTCGAGACGGACGCCGACGCATCACCCAACGTCTTTCGCCGGGACGGCGAGCTTCTGGACGGTCCGCTTCGACGGGCGAGTCCTTCGCCTGAAGGACGCGAGGGGTCTCCGCTACCTGGCCCACCTCATCCGATACCCGGCGCGCGAGGTCCATGTCCTCGACCTCGCGTTGGCCGGCTCGGAGGAGGCGGGAGACCTCGGTCGTCCACGACGACCAGGGGAGCCGGTCCCCTGCTCGACGCGCAGGCCCGGGCGGCGTACCGCCGCCGGCTGAGCGAGCTGCGGGACGAGCTCGAAGAGTCTGAGCGGCGAAACGACACCGGACGCGCCGAGCGCCTGCGCGACGAGATGGAGACCGTCGCGCAGGCGCTCGCGGAGGCCGTCGGTCTCGGGGGACGGGATCGGGAGGCGGCATCCAATGCCGAGCGCGCGCGGGTGGCGGTGACGCGGCGGATCCGGGACGCGCTCGCGAAGATCGCCCACAGCCACGCCGGGCTGGGAGAGCATCTCGCCGCGAGCATCCACACGGGACGCTTCTGCTCCTATCGTCCGGGATCCGCCCGTCCGGTCGAGTGGCAGGTCTAGAACCCGGCGAAGTGGAAAGGCTGAACGAACGTCGGCAGGTCCTCGGTGACGACGGGGCCGACCGACTTCAGGTCGGTGTAGGGGCTGAGCGAGACGCAGCAGCGGCCACCGCCGATCGGCACCGACACGGATCGCCCTGGTCGTGGGTGCACGTGCCCGTCTCGTCGTCCACCGGCACCGAGTACGACTGCACGCCCGTCAGGCCGATCGCCTGCGATGACCCGAAGTCGCCGGCGTAGACGACGGACCCGGCTGGCCGACGAGGACGTGCCCCTCGCGGATGACGTCGTCGAAGCCCTGGTCGTTCGCGAGCAGCGGCTCGTCCGAGCAGTCCGCGCTCCGGTAGAAGTACCTGAGCCCCCGCTCCATCACCGGGTACACCTCGGAGCCGCCTCCGACGGCGTGCTGGATGCTCAGGGCGACGAGCCCCGTACCGGCCGGTCGCACGACCCTCGAGCCGGATGGTGTCATGATCACGTAGCCCACCAGCTGGCCGATGGCGTCGACGAGGCTCAACCCGTCGACGCCCGATCCCGGGGGCACGACCCGCCCGGACATGAGCTGCTGGGGTGTGAACCCCTGGAGCGTCTGCGCGTCGAGCGGCACCGGCGTCTCGTTGGCTCGGCAGCGATCGACGCGGACCTTCGCTGTCTGCTCGTTCTTCTGGCTGGTGCAGACGACGAGCGCCTGCGTCGCGCCGCCCCGCGACCCTCCGTGCGCCGGCAGCGCGCCGGCCAGCACCGTGACGACCACCAAGAGCTTCCCGATTCGCGTCATAACCACCTCCTCGGTCGGGACCCGAAGCGGGTCCTCCTACCCGAGTCGGCGTGACGTTGGGCGTCACGATGTTCCGCTACTTGCGACTGCGGATCCTCCAGGTCCCGTCCGGCGGGCGAGGAGGGTGCTGAGCCGGACCTCCAGGCGCATCGCCTGCCCGCTCCGGGCGTCCTCGAACGTGTCGACCCGGCGATAGGTCGCGAGGGCCTCGTCGCCTTCGACGGTGATCTCGAGGTCGAGGAGCTGGACGGCGAGGTCGCGCGCATTCTCGAAGTACCGACCGAGCGCGGCCCGCTCGCGCGCCCGTCATCTCCACCTGGAGCGACGCCAGGCGATCGACGTCCCGCGCCTCGAAGGCCGCGCGGTAGTCCTCCAGGAGCGCACGGGTACCTCGCCCTCGTCCCGATCCGCCGCGTCGGCCCAGGCGACGTCGCCGCCGAGGAGCGACGAGCCGCTGGGTGGCGGCGGGGCGGGGCGCTTCTCCTCCTCGACGGGGTCGCCGAGGGCGTCGTAGAGGCGGTTGTAGTTGTCGAGCGTCTCGTTGCCACGATGCGCGAACAGCTCTTCCAGGCGCGCGAGGCGAGAGCGGCACCTTGAGGCTCTTCAGGATCTCTCGTCGCCACCTCGTTCTGCAGCTCGATCAGCTGCGTCCGCGGCCGTGCGCGCAGGATCGACGCGTCCAGGAACCCGCTCCCGACGTCCACGACGCGCACCTCGAGGGCGACGTCGGCGCCGGCAGCCGAGATCGTGCCCGAGACCATCTTCGTGATGCCGAGCTCTGGGCGACCTCGAACTCGCGCAGGCCGAGCTTCTCGCGCTTGAAGTCGATCATCTCCTTGGCGTAGACGCGCAGCTCCTCGACCTGGCTCAGGATGGTGTTGAGGCTGTCCCGCGTGCTCTGGCGGATGCGATCGACGTCCGGCGTCGCGCCGGGCGCCTCGAAGGCCATCACGCCGACCACCAGAGAAGCCGGCGGCGCGGGCAGCGACGCCCGCCGCGCGACGATCGCCATGAGCACGCCGAACGCGAGGGCGGCCGCGAGCCGGCGGCGACGCGGTGCCTCGGCCTCGCCGGCGGGCGAGGAGCTGCGGCTCCCGAGTAGAGCGTCGGGGGCTCGGCACCGGCCGTCCGCATGAGGGCACGGAGACGTTCGCCGACCGCCTCAGCCGTCGGCGGGCGATCGTCGCGAGACTTGGCCAGCAGGGCGAGGATCAGGTCGTCGAGCGCGGGCGGAACGAAGGGGCGAGGCTCGAGGGGGGTGCCGGCTGCGCGTTGACGTGCTGCGAGACGACACCGACGGCGTCCGCGGCGACGAACGGTGGCCTGCCGGTCGTCATCTCGTAGAACATCGCGCCGAGCGAGTAGAGGTCGCTTCGGGCGTCCGTCCCGTCGCCGAGCGCCTGCTCGGGCGACATGTACGCCGGGGTGCCGACCACCGTGCTGGGCGACGTCGGGTGCGTGCGCTCGGCCGTGAGCGCCGCGCCGAAGTCGCCGAGCTACGCCGTGCCGTCGGCGTCGAGCCAGACGTTGGCCGGGCTTCAGGTCCCGGTGGACGATGCCGTGGCGATGGGCGTGGGCGAGCGCCCTGCAGACTGCTCGGCGATGCGGAGCGCGTCGCCGAGCGGGAGTCGCCTGCCCGGGAATCGTTCGAGGTACTGCTGCACGTCGCCGCCGGCCATCAGCTGGCTCACGACGAAGACGCGCCCCGGCTCCTCTCCGGTGTCGTGGACGGTGACGATGTTCGGGTGGTCGCTGAGCTTCCCGAGGGCCCGCGCCTCGCTGCGCACGCGTGCAAGGGTGGAGGCGTCGAGCCCGCCCGTCTCGATGAGGGCGATTGCCACCTGCCGATCGAGCCGGCGGTCATAGCCGAGGAACACACGCTTCCTGCTCCCTTCCCCGAGCAGGCGGCCGATCTCGTAGCGGCCGTCGCCCACGGTGGGCGCGCCGCTCACCGGGAGCGGTGCACCGCAGGCGCCGCAGAACCGGGACGAGGCGGAGGTCTGCGCGCCGCAGCCGGGGCAGGGGAGACCTTCGGCGGCGAGGGGGGCAGCACATCGCCGGCACGCGAGGGTGCCGGGCGGGTTGTCGGTGTCACAGGAAGCGCAGCGCACGGATCCGCTCGCGACCGATCGGCGCCGACATGCCCCGAAACGCGGGCGCGGCGCAAACACCATCGCCGCTTCGGCTCGACGACTCTCGGGCGATGGTGTATCGGCTCGGCCACGACGCCTTCGCCGATGCGACGTCAGCTCGCGCGCCTCCTCGTCCTACTCGTCGCGTGCTGGGCGACGCCGGTCGCCGCGCGCTCCCTGCGGGACCTGCTCCTGGCTGATCCGTGTCGCCAGCTCGGTCCGTCGCTCGGCCCCGCGCTCGGTCGGGCCTCGTGCCGGCAGTTCGCCCGACCACTCGAGGCGTTCAACGACACGTTCGCGTCGTCCGTCGCACGCTCGTTGCCCCTCGTCGCGGCCTCGGCCGGGTTCGTCTACCGCTACGATCCCGAGAGCGACACCTTCGAGCGCGAGACGGTGCTGCCGGGCCAGCTCTACCTCGAGACGGCCGAGCCCGTCGGACGGGGGCGGTGGAACGTCGGGGTGAGCTACCAGCACGTCCGGTTCGACACGCTCGACGGTCAGGACCTCGGCTCGCTCAGCGACGTCGGGACGCTGATCCGGCTGCACGTCGCCACGCGCGCCGGCCGCTTCGACCTGCCCCTGACGATTTCGCTGCTCGACCTCGACCTCGACACGCACCAGGTGACGACGAGCGTGACCTACGGCGCCACCGACGACCTCGACGTGAACGTCACGGTCCCGGTCCTCTCGAGCGAGTTCGAGACGCGCGCCCGCGGCACCTGCGCGGCTTCCCTGCGGAGTTCAGCCCGCTCTGCGTGGGGCGCACGTGCAGCCAGAGCGCGTCGCACGTCGGCATCGGCGACGTCTTCCTGCGTGCGAAGTACCGCGTCGCGCGCCAGCCCTGGGGGCAGGCGGCCGCCGGGCTCGTCCTCCGCCTGCCCGCCGGGAGCGAGGACGATCTCCAGGGCGCTGGCGCGACCGAGGTGGCGCCGATGCTCTATCTGATGAGCAGCCATTGGCCGGTGGCGCCCTCCGTCACGGTGACCGGCTACCTGAACGCGGGAATTACGTTCGACGCGACCGACGTCAGCCGCAGCGAAGGGCGCTGGGGGACCGGGCTCGACATGAGCCTCGCCGGGCGCGCGACCTTCGGCCTCGCCCTCTCCGGCAGTCACCTGTTCGAGCGCGTCGGGCCGGCGGGAGCATTCGACGTGCCGCGCTGCGGGCCGTCCAAGGGCGCCGCCTGCCCGAAGGACGGCCGCTCGCCCCTCTTCGGGATCGAGAACGAGCGGCCGGACTTCATCGACCTCTCGAGCAGCATGCGGGTCAACGTCTGGCGGGACGTGCTCATCGCGTTCGCGGGCGTCGTCGTGTCGGTGAACGACGACGGGCTGCGCGCCGATCTCGTCCCGCTGGTCGGCATGGAGGGCTCGTTCTGAGCAACTCGAGAAGGCGCGACAATCGCGCTTTTTCGGGAAGTTTATCGAACGGAGAGCGGTCACCGCCGACGGACCTACGGCTGCACCGACACCAGCGAGGGGAGCAGCAGCGCCCCCGGTCCCGGCAGGCCGGTGGTGATGTTGATGAGCGTCGAGTCGGTCGCCGCGATGCAGAACGTGGCGGCGCTCAGCAACGTCTGCCCGTTCGTTCCCGGATGACCCACCCGCGTGATGCTGCCGCCGCCCCTGGTGGGGAAGCACGGCGTGGCGGTGTTGCTCGCGCAGCAGAGCTGCGAGAGGCCCCCCTTGGCATCCACACAGTTCCCCGCGGCGTCGGTGGCCACGCACGCCGCGCCCGTGCAGCCGGCGTTGCAAGCGCCCCCGTTGCAGCCGTCGTCGTTGGTCTGCCCCGGACACGGCAGGGGACCCACGAGCGGCGTGGCGGCGCCCGTGGTGAACGGCAACTTGATGTCGAGCCCAGTGGGCGGCTGGTCGCCAAGCGGCGTGCAGTCGCTGGAGAGGAGGTAGAAACCCTTGCCCGCCACCGTCACCTCGCCGTTGACGGTGCATGACGCCCCCGCGTTCCTGGCGGTGCTGGAGCACGTGCCTGTGTCACCGATGCCCTGGACGGCGGCGCCCTGGCACCTCGGGCAGACCTCCGGGAACGACGACCGCAGGTAGACGTTCGACGTGAGATGTACGAGGTTCGGGTTCGCCGCGCTGCCCGCCTCGCCGGTCTGCAGGTTGTACGTGCCGGTCAGGGTGGCGTCGGCGAACTGGTTCACCACGCAGACCGGGACGTTCGCCGCGAGCAGCGGCAGCGGTGCCCCGAAGGTCGGGCCGTTCGGGGTGCCGGCCCCCGTGGCGCCGCTCGCCTGGCAGTCGAACGTCGTCGTGCCGTCGCAGCCGCTGAGGCAGTAGAACAGCGTCGAGCCTCCGATGACCGGGAAGTTGTGCGACGTGCCGGTCCAGCCGTTGTCCAGGTCGCTGCCGTTGCCTAGCTCGGGATGCGCCGGGTCCTCCAGCGGCACCGTCATCGTGAGGGATTTCTGCCCGGGCGCGCAGTTCGACGGCAGGGTGGTCGTGGTGGTGGTGGGACCGGTGCTGGGCAGACACCGGACCAGCAGGGTGTTGCGGAACCGCTTTCCGCGCATGAGCAATCGCAATGGGCGTGAGGGCTTGAAGACCTTCCCGTGCTTCCTGGACCGCAGCGGGATCACGGCGGTGCCGGCCGTGCCGCAGTTCGCGGAACCGACCGTGGGCGGCACGAATCCGGCAAACTTCGTGAGGACACGGCCGAACTTGATCTTGGTCAGCGGCTGCGGCGTGCAGCTGCCGACAGGCGTGTCGACGCACGCGTTGACCACGACGTGGCACACGTGATCCGCCGCGCGGTCCGCGTCGCACGTCGGGTCGCCGTCGTGGCAGTCCAGGTGCGGCGGGGTCGTGACGGCGGCGGTGCCGGTGTCCCAGACCGCCTCGCAGGACGCGTGCCGGCCGGTCACGAGGCCCGCCGACGCGGCGGTCGTGAGCATGAGCAGCAGCAGAAGGGTCCATCGGATGGCTTTCATCGACGTCTCCCTGCGGGCGTTGGGGAACATATGGAACGGCTATCGCGCGCCGCCGCGACGGCACAATCCGGCAGGGTGCTGGAAGGCACATCAACACGACCATTCATATCGGGAGCGTCCTACTACCCACGACACAATGTATTGGACGTGGCGCGGCGGGTGCCCGTAGATTGCCGTCACGACACGCGGGAGGGAGAACACCATGGAGACGATGGGTCACCGTCGGGGGAAGGCACGGTTCGGGTTGCTCGCCGGGACGATCGCGCTCGTCTTCGCGGTCATCGCTCCGCCCGCCCGGTCGGAAGTTCCGGTCAGATTCGTGCGGCTCGACGGCTTCGCGGCTCCCGGCACCCCGTCCGAGCTCAACAAGGTCGGTGTTCTGCAGATCGGAAGGAAGAACGCACGAAATATCCTGATCCTGAATCCCGGCACGTCCGCGAGCGCCGCCTACTTTGCCCCGCTTGCGAAGACGGTGGTCAAGCAAGCCAGAGGATGGGCGGTGTGGGCCGTCGAGCGGCGGGAGAACCTGCTCGAGGATCACTCGGTCCTCGATCGCGCGAAGCAGGGCACGGCCGATCCGCAGGAGGTATTCGACTACTACCTCGGCTGGCTCGTCGATACCTCCATCACGCCGCACTTCCAGCTCATCCCGGACGCGAACGTCGGCTTCGCGCGCGACTGGGGCATGCGCGTCGAGATCGAGGACCTGCGGGTCGTTGTGAACCTCGCGCGGAAGCAGGCGAAGCGGGTGGTCGTCGGCGGCCACTCCCTCGGCGGCTCGATCACCACGGCCTATGCGACCTGGGACTTCGACGGCAAAGCGGGCGCCGCGGATCTCGCGGGTCTCGTCTACATAGACGGGGGGAGCGGCCCGGTACCGATCACGCCCGACTCGGCGAGCGCGGCGTTGCTGAGGCTGTCGACCGGCACGCCGTGGCTGAGCTTCGGCGGCATCCCGGCTCCCTTCGCGGGCATCTACAACTCGACCGGCTCGCTCGGCGCGATCCTCGACCCGAACTCGCCATCCCTCGGCCAGTCGTTCTCCCTGCTGCCGATGAACCTCAAGCCCCCGGTCCCGGTCACCAACCTGGCCCAGTACGGATATGCGCTCGACGTCAAGACCTCTCCGTCGGGCCTGATCGCGGCACAGGCACATCTCGGACAGCTCACCGCGACTCCCGATCCGGTCACCGGCCTGTTTGGCTGGGATTCGACGGGTGCAATCACCCCCATCCAGCGCTTCGCCGACATGTTCTCGGGGTACAGCCTGGCGCACGACGACGGGCTGCTGAGCCTCGACGGCACGGCGTGGTATCACCCGCTCCGTCTCACCATCGACTCAGGGGCCGTGGCGGAGGGGAACGCCAACCCGGCGCAGGCCGTCCTCGACGTCCGCGCCACACATGGGCACGACTTGCCGGCCACGCTTCGCATCCTTGCCTTCGGCGCGGCGCTGGGAGGGCAGAACGTGCTGACCGCCGCAACGATTCTCGCCAACCAGTCGGGTATTCCTCCGGAGAATCTCTCGTTGCTCGATCGCCACCAGACGTACGCCCACAACGATCCGAGCGGTGCGTTTCCGCAGAACGACTTCGTCGATCAGCTCGTGCCGTTCCTCCACCAGCTGAGAGGCACGCGTGTTCCTCGCCGGTCGTAGGTAAGGCAGACAGCCCGGCGCGCCTCGTACCATTTCGCAGGCGGGCGCGACCGTCACGACGGCTGCTCTAGCCGAGCGCGATCGCGTAGTTCCCGTACGCGTCGATCGTCGCCCGCTGGCCGGGATACACGACGACCGTGGTGAACGGCTCCTCGATGATCGCCGGACCGATGATCGCCTGGCCCGGCGCCAGCAATGGTCCGTCCCAGACGGCCGTCGTCACGTAGCGGCCGTCGAAGAACGCCTTGCGGGCGCCGAGACGCGCGACGGGTCCCTTGCGACGCGGCAGCCGCGGCAGCTCGGGCTTCTTCTCGACCGCCACGGCCTTCACCCGCAGGCCGCGCAGGATCGGCTCCTGGTCGCGGCTGGCGTAGGTGTGCAACGTCTCGTGCAGGCGGTGGAAGCGCTCGACCGTGTCGCCGAGCGTGCGCGCGGTCACGGGACCCGAGCGGCCGGCGAGCGTCACGGGCATGTCGAAGGTCTGCCCGGGGTAGCAGAGCGCCGCCATGCGCTCGACGCGTACCTGCCGCTTGCGTGCGCCGCCGGAGAGCGCGGCGCGCGCGGACTCCTCCATCTCGGCGAAGAGCCGGTTCACCCGGTCGAGATCGACCCCCGACGCCGGCGCGACGTAGGAGCGCATCTCATCGACCACGTGGTCGGCGAGGAGCAGCCCGAGCGCCGAGAAGGCGGGCGAGAGCTTCGGCACGAGGATGCGGCGGATGCCGAGCTCGGCGGCCTGCATGCCGGCGTGCACGGGGCCGTTGCCGCCGAACACGACCAGCACCAGCCCGCGCGGATCGACTCCGCGTCGCGCAGTCGCCTTGCGGATGGCGTTCGCCATGTTGGCGTTCACCAGCCGGAAGATGCCGTCGGCCGCCTCGATCACGGACAGTCCGAGCGGACGTGCCACGCGCTCGCGCACGGCGGCCGTCGCCCCCTCGGCGTCGAGTCGCATGGTGCCGCCGCAGAAGCGATCGGGATTCAGGTATCCGAGGACGAGGTTGGCGTCCGTCACGGTGGGCTCGACGCCGCCACGCCGGTAGCACACGGGGCCCGGCTCGGCGCCGGCGCTCTGCGGACCGACCTTGAGCGCGCCCGATTCCACGCGGGCGATCGACCCGCCGCCGGCGCCCACGGTCTCGACGTCGACCATCGGGAGGCCCACCAGGTAGCGGTGGTGCCAGTTCCAGCCCGACTTCACCTCGGGCGTCCCGTCGCGCACCAGGCACACGTCGTAGCTGGTTCCGCCCATGTCGACCGAGAGGAAGTCGCGCACGCCCGCTGCGGCGGCGACCGCCGTCGCGCCCATCACACCGCCCGCCGGCCCGGAGCCCATCACGGCGACGGCCTTCTGCGCCACGTAGCCGCCCGGCATCACGCCACCGTTCGACTGCATGATGAGCAGCTCGCCGCGGAAGCCCGCCTCGCGCAGCCGCCCGTCGAGGCGGCTCAGGTAGCGCTCGATCTTCGGCCCCACGTACGCGTTCACCAGGGTCGTGCTGGTGCGCTCGAACTCGGGCGCGGCGGACATCACCTCGTGCGACAGCGAGACCATGACGCCCGGCAGCTCCTCCGCCGCCAGCTCGCGCACGCGACGCTCGTGCGTCGCGTCGACGAAGGAGAAGAGCAGCACGACGGCCAGCGACTCGACGCCCTGCCGCTTCATGCGCCGCAGCGCACGCCGCACCGCCTCCTCGTCGAGCGGGGTGACGACGTTGCCCTCGTAGTCGAGCCGCTCGGGCACGCCGTAGCGCTGCCGCCGCGGGCTGATCGGCGGCCGGCGGCGGGAACGCCGGGTCCCAGATGTTCTCCTTGTAGCCGCGCCGGATCTCGATCTCGTCGCGATGTCCCTCGCTGGTCACGAGACCGGTGACGGCGCCGGACATCTCGATCATCGTGTTGTCGGCGGTCGTCGTGCCGTGCACGATCAGGTCGGTCCGCGCCAGGAGCTGATCGAGCGTCGTCTCCTCGCGGGCCGCGAGCTGCGCGATCCCTCCCAGCACGCCTTCCGACTGGTCGCGCGGTGTCGTGGGATGCTTCTCGAGCGTCAGCGCGCCGTCGTGGACGAGCACCAGGTCGGTGAAGGTCCCGCCGACGTCGACGCCGATGCGATAGCTGGAGCGGGGCACGCGGGCTGGCTACACCGAAAGTGACCGGGCTCACAAGAGAAACGGTGCGCCCTACTCTCCCAGGATCTTCACCACGACGCGTTTCTTCCGACGGCCGTCGAACTCGGCGTAGAAGACCTGCTCCCACGGACCCAGATCGAGCTCCCCTGCGGTGATCGGCAGGATCACCTGGTGATGGACGAGCGTGCGCTTGAGATGAGCGTCCGCGTTGTCCTCGCCCGTCTGGTGGTGGCGGTAGTCGCCCGCGGGAGCGAGATGCTCGAGCCACTCCATCACGTCGTGCTTGAGGCCGCTCTCCTCGTCGTTCACCCAGATGCCCGCCGTGATGTGCATCGCCGACACGAGGCAGAGCCCCTCCTGGACCTGCGACGCCGCGACGATCCCGGCCACGCGGTCGGTGATGTTCACCAGCTCGTGCCGCTTCTTCGTGTCGAACCAGAGGTAGTCGGTGTGCGCCCGCACGTCACACCGACGCCGCCGCGAGGTCGAAGAGGATGATCTCGGCGGACGGCTCGCCGCCGACGACGATGCGCTCCTCGCCCGTCACGGCGACGCCGTCGCCGGCGCGCAGCGACGTGCCGTCGAGGGTGACGGCGCCGCGCGCCACCTGCACCCAGGCGGCGCGGCCGGCGTCCAGGCGGTGCTCCACCCGCTGCCCGCGCTCCAGCCGCGCGACGTACACGGCGACGTCCTGGAAGACGTGCACGGCGACCTTCGCCGCCCCGACCGTCGGCGATCGGATGCAGCACGCCTGGATCGAGCGACACGGCCTGCTGATCGTAGCGCGGCGCCAGGCCGCGTCGCTCCGGAACGATCCAGATCTGGAGGAAGTGGACGGGCTCGACCGGCGACGGATTGAACTCGCTGTGCTCGATGCCCGTCCCTGCGCTCATGATCTGCACCTCGCCGGGACGGATGACGGAGCCGCTCCCGATGCTGTCGCGGTGCTCGAGCTCGCCATCCAGGATCCACGTGAGGATCTCCATGTCGCGATGGCCATGCGTCCCGAAGCCGCGACCGGGCTCCACGCGGTCGTCGTTGATGACCCGGAGCGGCCCGAAGCCCATGTGACGCGAGTCGAAATACTCGCCGAAGGAGAAGCTGTGCCGGCTGTCCAGCCAGTCGAGCTCCGTCCGGCCGCGTTCTCCCGCGGGTCGTATCGTCAGCATCGCTGCGCTCCCGTCACGAGACCACCTCCCAGGTGCCTCCCGGAGATCGTACCACCACCAGCCGCTGAGGATAGACCACCGACAGCGTCATGCCGTCACACGTCGCCTTCACGACCGTGCCTGCATACAAGTTCTTGTATGGGACATCGAGCCGATATCACCTGGCGTAGCACACCAACGTCGCTCGTCCGTCGAAGACCGAGCGATTCAGAGGCTTCGCTGCATGGTCCGGTGCGGGCCGACGCCGGCAATGTCGAACACGTCCGACACGACCGTCCAACCCTGGCGTTCCCAGAAGCCGAGCGCGGCGACGCGGGCGTTGCACCAGACGACGTCCGGGCCGCCCTCCTCGCGCAGAGCGGTCAGCGCGTACCGGAGCAGCGCGCGGCCGACGCCGTGGCGCACGAGGTCGGCGCGGGTCGCCATGCCGCGCACCTGCCACGCGTCCTGGCCGGCGCGCGGGCGACGCATGCACGACACGCAGCCCGCCGCCGCGCCGGTGGCGCGGAGAAAGGCGCCGAAGTGGCGCGTCGCCGGCTCGTCGTCGCCGTCGAAGCGCGCGCTGTCGAGCGGAAGCCCGGGGCGGAGCTCGACGTGTCGCAGCGGAAGGATCTCGTCCAGGGCGGCGCGCCGCAGCGTCAGGTCGTCCGGACTCACGGCACGACGGCGTCGGCCTCGATCTCGACGAGCGCTTCGGGTTCGATCAGGCTCGCGACCCCGAGCATGCTCGTGGCCGGCCTGATCGCGCCGAACATCTCGCCGTGCGCCTCTCCGACCTCGCGCGCCGCCGCCATGTCGGTGACGAACATGCGCGTCCGTACGACGTGCTCGAGCCGACCGCCGAGCGCCTCGATGGCCGCGGCGATGATGGCGAGCGCACGTCTGGCCTGCTCGCCGGCGGTCGGCGGATAGGTGCCGTCGACCTTCAGCCCCACGGTGCCGCTCACGGTGATCAGGTTGCCGCTGCGCACCGCGCGGCAGTAGCCGACCACCGGCTCGAAGGGCGATCCGCTCGACGCGCGCGGCCGGTCCGCGATCGTCTCGACGGTGATGCGAACGTCACCCACGAGCGGCTCGCATCTCGGCGCGCAGCCGCGCCGTGGCGGCCGCGTCGACCGCGAGCGTCAGCTCCCAGAGGTCGCCGGTGAGGACGACGCCGTACTCGCGGCGCGCGGCCTCGACCGAGACGTACTCGTCGAGCACGTCGTCGAGCACGCGGTCGGGCGGCCGGTCGAGCGGGTCGCCCCAGCCGCCGCCGCCTCCGTAGTGGTACTCGTAGCACTCGCCCGCCTCATGCTGGATGTACGCGGCGCGCTCGCCCGCCTCGTGCGCCTGGTCGCCGCCGGCCCGTACCGTGAGCCGGTTCGGCGACCCGGGGTGGCCGCCGGCGATTCCCGGCATCGGGTACTTCCGTCCGACGACGTAGGTATAGATGGTGGCGGGAACCAGCACCTGCTTGCGGTACAGGCTGCCGCAGTTGCCGCGGAACTCGCCCGCGCCGCCGCTGTCGGTCTCGTAGTCGCGCCACAGGTGCCGCACGGGGAAGATCGCCTCGTTGATCTCGCCCGTGGCGCGGATCAGGTTGCCGAAGGACACGTTGTGTCCGCCCCACCCGTCCTGGCCCTTCACCGCGCCACAGTACGCCGCGAAGGTGTCGACCGAGTGATCGATGAAGAGCTGTCCCGTGCGCGGGTTCGTGCCGAAGATCACGGTGGGCATGCCCATCTTGTACACCTGCGGGCAGCTGCGCTCGGGCGCGACGATCTGGAGCGCCTTCGCGACGGCTTCGCCCACCTCGGTGCCGGGATGGTGCGTGCCCGCGGCCACCGAGCGCCCCTCGGGCGGGTTCAGGCAGCAGCCCTTCGGGACGACGAGGTCGATCGAGTCGAAGAACCCCTCGTTCTTCGGGATCGTCGGATCCATCATCGCGGCGAGCTGCGCGACGACGTAGCCTCGGGTGTTGCCGAAGGTGGAGTACGCCTGGATCTCCGGGCGGTCGTCGGAGCCGGTGAAGTCGACGGTGAGGTCCGAGCCCCGCACCGTCACCTGGCAGTGCACGTGGATGTCGGGGTTCCCGTGCGGATCCTGGTCGACGTAGACGTCGGACTCGTAGACGCCGTCCGGCCAGCGCGCCACCTCTTCCTTGAAGCGACGCTTGGCGAAGGCGATGATGTCGCGGACCGCGGCGCGCACCGCGACGACGCCGAAGCGGGTGACGATCTCCTCGAGACGCTGGACGCCGAGCTGCGCGGCGCCGACCTGCGCGCGCAGGTCGCCCAGGAAGGTGGGCGTGCGGTTGTTCACCGCCATCATGTACTCGACGTCGCGGCGCTTCTCGCCGCGCTCGTAGATCTTCACCGCCGGGAAGCGGACGCCTTCCGCCCAGATGTCCGGCGCGTTCACGTTGTAGCCCCCGGGCGCGCCGCCGCCGGTGTCGGCGTGATGACACTGGATGGACGCGATCAGCACGCATTCCCCGTCGTGGAACACCGGCGCGAACACGTTGTAGTCCGGCAGGTGGCCTCCCCCGTGGTACGGGTCGTTCGCGACCAGGACGTCGCCGGGGAACAATCCGTCCTCGCCGAAGAACTCCACCGCGAAGCGCACCGGGAGCGTCGACGACAGCATGAACTGCGGGATGCCCACCGACAGCGCCGCCAGCTCCCCGCGCCCGTCGAGGATCGTCGCGTTGCGCTCGTTCGACTGGTTCAAGATGGGCGTCGTGGCCGTCAGGCTCACGTGCGTCGCCATCTCGTAGCAGATCGTCTCGAAGGCGCCGAGGATGATCTCGGTGGTGACGGGATCGGCGGTCGTGCCCGCGCGCTTCGGACGCGAGCGTGGAGCACGTCGGGCGGGGGTCGCCATGTCACGGAGGTACACCGAGAGCACGGGACCGGACAAGGTGCCGCGCGCCGCGACCCTCGAAACACGGTGCCGTGCTCGACGTCGCATGCCGCAGCCTAGGGCGCGCCGAGGAGCTCGATGAGCCGCGCGACTGCCGTCGTGTCCGGCAACGTGAAGAGGGCAGCGGTGTCGCTGCGGTCGCGAGGACGTTCCCTGCGGGCGCGGGCGGCTCCGACCAGGATCGAGAAGTCGTCGCGCCGCAAGGCGTGGAACGCGTCCTCGTCCGTCGCGTCGTCACCGGCATAGAGGATGGCGGCGCCGGGGCGCCCGGCGGCGATCCACTGCACGGCGTCGCCCTTGCCGGGCAGACCGTCCGGACGCAGCTCGAACACGCGCCGTCCCTCGAGCAGCGACCAGCGATCCGGGCGCGAGCGCGCGACGAGGTTGCGCGCGCGGGCGCGCCCCGCCGGCGACGCCGCACGCACGTGCACCGCGACCACCGGGCCCTTCGGCTCGATGACGACACCCGGCACGTCGCGCAGCGACGCCGCCAGGCTTCGCGCCAGCAGCGCTCCGGTGCGCGCCACCTCGTCGGACCAGAGGCGCACGACGCGGCCGCCGGGCGCACGCCGGACCGCTCCGTGCAGGCCGGCGAGCCAGAGGCCCGGTCCGACCAGCCGGGCCACCTGCGCGATCGGACGGCCGGAGACGATGCCGACCAGCGTATCGCGCCGGCGCGCCAGGCGGCGGAGCGCCCGGCGCGTCTCCGGCGGCACGCGCGCATCGGCCGGCGTGGGTGCGATGGGCGCCAGCGTGCCGTCGACGTCGAACACGGCGACGAGACCGCGGCCGCGGCGCGCGGCCAGCACGCGCGCGACGTCGAGCGGCTGCGGAACGCGGGGGCGGCGCATCGTCCAGAGGGCGTATTGACGACGAGGGGGGGCTCCTGCAACGTCGGCGCGTGTCGACGTCGGGAGCGAGGCTGATCGTGGTGTCGAACCGCGCCCCGCTCGAAGCCACGCCCGGCGGAGAGGGATACGGGTTCCGGCGCACGGTCGGCGGCCTCGCGACGGCGCTCGACGTCACGCTGCGGGAGCGTCCCGGGGTGTGGGTCGCCTGGGCGGGCACTCCGACCGATCAGATGCTCGACCCCGCGGACACCAAGCTGCCGTATCCGATCCATGCCATCCGGCTGAGCGAGCGCGAGGTCGACAACTACTACGGCGGGTTCGCGAACCAGGTGCTCTGGCCGCTCTGCCACATCTTCACCACGCGGTGCGTGTTCGATCCCGCCTACTGGGGCGCGTACCGGCGAGTGAACGAGCGCTTCGCCAACACGGTCGCGCGTCTCGCCGGTCCGGACGATACGGTCTGGGTGAACGACTTCCATCTCTGTCTGGTTCCCGGATACCTGCGGGCAGCCGGGACGGCCGTTCGCGTGGGTCTGTTCTGGCACATCCCGTTCCCGCCGCCGGAGGTGTTCGGGATCTGCCAGTGGCGCGACGAGCTGCTCCAGGGATTGCTGGGTGCCGACGTCATCGGACTCCAGACGGAAGCCGACGTCCGCAACTTCGCCGACTGCGTGCACCGGTTTCTCGATCTGCCGGTGGTGGGCGACCCGCCCGTGGTCCGGCTGGACGGGCGATCGGTCCGGCTCGCGGCGCACGGCATCGGCGTCGACGCGGCGGCGTTCACGGCGCAGGCGAGCGATCCCGCAGTCCAGGCGCGCGCGGCGCACCTGCGCGAGCGTCTCGGCGCCGAGGTGGTCATGATCGGCGTCGATCGGCTCGACTACACGAAGGGAATCATCGAGCGCCTGCTCGGCTTCGAGCGCTTCCTCGACCGGCAGCCGCGATGGCGGCGGAAGGTGTGCCTGGTCCAGATCACCGTGCCGTCGCGCTTCCGCGTGCCGCAGTATCGCGAGCTGAAGCGGCAGATCGACGAGACCGTCGGCCGCATCATCGGACGGTTCACGCGCGAAGCGCGCGCGCCGCTCGCGTACTACTACACCGGATTCGACCACGAGCGCCTCGCGGCGTGGTATCGCGCGGCGGACATGGCGCTGGTGACACCGCTGCGCGACGGGATGAACCTGGTCGCGAAGGAGTACGTCGCATGCCATCCGGAGGGCAACGGCGTGCTCCTGCTGTCGGAGTTCGCCGGCGCCGCGCACGAGCTGCCCCAGGCGGTGCTGTTGAATCCCTACGAGCCCGAGGTCATCGGACGCAGCATCGAGACCGCACTGCACATGTCCTCGCAGGAGCGCACCCAGCGCATGCAGGCGATGCATCGCACCGTCTCGACGCGCGACATCCGCTGGTGGACGAGAACGTTCCTCGAGATGATCGAGGGCGTCGCCGTTCCCGGGACCGTCGACCGCGTCGCCGGCTGATCCGTGGCTGCCCCTTTTTCATTGACAGGTCGCCGCGCGGCCGAGACCTGTTCCGATCGCAATGGGGCAGTCGGCGGTCACGATCGGGACTGACCTCGTCCAGACGGTCTTCGGGACCGACTGACGCACACACGCGTCAGCGCTGCCACGCGTTGATGCGGACCAGCTCGTCCACCCGCCGCCGGACCTCATCCCGGATCTCGCGTACCCGCTCCCGCGGCTGCCTCAGGGGGTCCTGAAGCGGCCAGTCCTGGCGTTCGAGCCCGGGCACGAGCGGACAGGCTTCGCCGCAGCCCATGGTGACGAGCAACGACGCCTCCCGGGCGAGCCCCTCGGTGAGACGGGCCGGGCGACGGGATGAAAGATCGAACCCCACCTCCCGCATGACCTCGAGGACTTCGGGATGGACACGCGCGTCCGGCTCCGTGCCGGCCGAGAGCGCGCGCGCCTTCGACGGGTCGGCGGCTGCATTGAAGAACGCCGCGGCCATCTGCGAGCGGCCGGCATTGTGCACACATGCGAAAAGCACCGTCTTCATGAGTGGCCGTGGGGCGAGACCCGCGCGAGCTCACGAGCGACCACCTTCGAAACCGCTGCCGGACACGCGGGAACGAGCCAGCGAGAAAGCGCCGTCGCAGCAGCCGCGCCGGCCAGCTGCGCGACGACGAAGCCGGGGACGTCAACCGGTCGAACACCCGCGAAGGTGTCGGTCAACGCGCGGGCCATGGTCACGGCGGGGTTCGCAAACGATGTCGAGACCGTGAACCAGTAGGCTGCCGTGATGTAGGCGCCGACGGCGACCGCGACCACCACCGGCGAGCGAAGGCGCGAGCAACCCCAGATGACCATGAGGAGTCCGAACGTCGCGACGAACTCGCCCAGGAGCTGCGAAGATCCCTGACGGACGTGCTGGGACAGGGAAAACACCGGCAGATCGAACATGACGTTGGCAGCAGCGACGCCGAGCACGGCCCCCGCGACTTGAGCAGTGACGTAACCCGGCACCTCTCTCCACGGGAGTCCGCCCTCGGCGGCAACGGCGAGCGTCACGGCAGGGTTGAGCTGTGCGCCCGAAATGGCCCCGAAGGTGAGGATCAGCGCGACGAGGACCGCTCCCGTTGCGAGCGTGTTCGCAAGGAGCGCGATCGCCAGGTTTCCACCGGCGAGCCGCTCACCCATGATCCCGGAGCCGACGACGGTCGCGAGCAGAAGGCCGGTCCCGACGCCCTCCGCGACCACGCGGCGCCCGAGGGACGTCGGCGCCGCGTCCCTCTCCGCGTTCATGACCGCCTGGCGACCCGTCGCGGGGGAAGCGGTGGCGCGAGAGCGGCTCGAATCGCCTCGAGCCGCGCCGGTGCGACGCGGTAGTAGACCCACGCGCCGCGCTTCTCACGCTCGAGCAGACCGGCATCGTTCAGTACCTTGAGATGATGGCTCACGGTCGGCTGGGAGAGGCCGCTCGGCTCGGTCAGATGGCAGACGCACGCTTCGGCGCCGGGTTGCGCCGCAATGAAGCTCAGCAAGCGGAGGCGCCCCGGGTCGGCGAGTGCCTTGAAGACGCCCGCGAGCTCCTCGGCGTCGGCCTTGTCGAGCTGCGACTGCAGGACCGGGGGGCAACAGGGCACGACACGAGCTCGCACGGTCGGGATATTGACATCCTTCGATATCCTATGCAACGTGGCCTCGAGGAGAACATCGTGGCCAACGCCTTTCATGTCGCCGTCTACGTTCGCAGCATCCCGGACGCCATCGAACGGTATCGGAAGATACTCGGCGTGGAGCCGGCGAAGGTGCGGCACGACTATGCCAAGTTCGAACTCACGGACCCGCCTGTGATCTTCTCCCTGAACGTCGGCGGCGAGCCTGGAACGCTGAGCCACCTCGGCATTCGCCACCCGACCACGGGCGACGTCGCGTCCGAGATGGTCCGCGTGAAGCAGAGCGAGCTGCCGCTCGTTCAGCAAGAGGGAACCACCTGCTGCTACGCGAAGGCCGACAAGTTCTGGGTCCGAGACGACGACGGCATCGCGTGGGAAATGTACACGCTCATCGAGGACGCTGAAGCCGAAACGGCAGCCGACTCGGAGCTCCGCGCGTTCCTCGGCCAGCAAACCGCTATTCGCGTGCGATAGCCCGCCGCGCCGGCTGGCCAGCAGCGGCTGGCTCGTGCAAGATCCGCCCCTCGACCATCCGATGCTCGTGCTGGGCGACATCCTGCGACGACACGCCGCCGTCCGTGGCGGCAAGATCGCCTACGCCGTCGGCGCCGATCGGCTGACCTACGGCGAGTTCCACGCGCGCTCGAACCAGCTCGCCCGCGCGCTGGCGCGGCTCGGCGTGCGACGCGGTGATCGGATCGCGGTCCTGGCGACGAATCGGGTCGAGTACCCGCTCGTGTACTTCGCGGCGATCAAGCTCGGCGCGATCGTGGTGCCGGTGAACGCGCGCTTCACCGTCGACGAGGTCGCTGCGATCGTGGAGCACGCGGAGGCGGAGACCTTCTTCGTGTCGCCCGAGTTCGCGGCCCTCGTCACCTCCCTTCGCGCGGCCGGGCGCCTCCCGCTGGTTCGCCGCTTCGTTGCCGTCGGCGACGCCTCCGTCGAGGGCGCGTTCGGGCTGGACGCGCTGGCCGACGCCGAGGCGGCCGACGACGTCGCGGCCGACGTCGACGAGCGCGATCCGCACGTGATGCTGTACACGAGCGGGACGACGGGCTCCCCGAAGGGAACCTTGCTCTCGCACCGCAGCTACTGGCTCCAGGCGACGGCGTCGCACCTCCAGCTCGGGATCCACGAGGACGACGTGCTGCTCAGCATGTTTCCCATGTTCCACATGGGAGGCTGGGCGCTGCCGCTCAGCTCGTGGCACACCGGGGCGACCGCGGTCATTCTCCCGAAGGCCGAGCCGCGCGCCATCCTCGAGACGATCGCGCGCGAGCGCGTGACGTACTTCTACGCCGTCCCCACGGTGTACGCGTCACTGCTGGCGATGCCCGACTTCGACCGGTTCGACCTCTCCTCCCTGCGCCTGCTCGGTGGCGGCACCGCCGCCATGACCGCGGCGCAGGTGCGCACCATCATGACGCGGTTCCGCTGCAGCGAGATGGTCATCCTCTACGGCTCCACGGAAGGCGGCCCGATCAGCATGCTGCACCCGCGCGACGTCCCGCGGCGGCCGGAGACGGTCGGGCGCCCATATCTCGACGTGGACGTCCGTCTGGTCGACGAGCGCGGCGACGCGGTGCCGCGAGGCGCGGTCGGCGAGATCACCGTGCGCAGCGAGTTCACGATGCAAGCCTACTGGCGCAATCCCGAAGAGACCGCCCGGACGCTGCGCGACGGCTGGGTATTCACGGGCGACCTCGGCGAGTTCGACGACGAGGGCTTCCTCTCGATCGTCGGGCGCCGGAAAGAGGTGATCCGGAGCGGCGGCGAGAGCATCTTCCCCGCCGAGCTGGAACGTGTCCTGCTCGATCACCCGGCGATCCGCGAGGCCGCGATCGTCGGGGTTCCCGACCCGCACTGGGGCGAGGCGGTGGTGGCGGCCGTCGTTCTCCATGACGGGGCGGCGCTGACCGCGGACGACGTCGTCGCGCACGTGCGCCGGCACCTGGCCGGGTTCAAGCGCCCGCGCCACGTGCGATTCCTGTCGCAGCTCCCGCGCACGGCCGCCTCGCAGCAGGTCCACAAGCCGCTGCTGCGGGAGCTGATCTTGCGCGCCATGGGGCACGACGAGCCTCGCTGAGCCCTGCGCTCGTCGGCGTGGAGGTGTCGGGGGAGAAGGCGGCGTGCTCGTTGGATTGCTCATCTATAGCAGCTTGCGAAAGTAGGCTCCCGAATCGGTGTAACCCAGCGCCCGGTAGAACGCTGCCGCGCGGCGAGTGGCGAGCGCGACCAACTTCGCATCGCGGGAAGCAGCCCATTCCTCGAATCGGGCCATGAGTGCTCGACCGATTCCCTTGCGGCGCCAGGACGAACGGACGGCAACCTCCTCTACCCACGCAACGGGGCCGTTCGCGAAGAACGTGGGATGGTCGAAGCCGAGGAGATACCCGACCGGCGTGCCGTCGCGATCGGCGACAAGCAGGCACGCGTGCTCATCTCCCTGGAGGCGCTGGAAAGCTCTCTGAAAGGTGGGGCGCTCCGGTACGAATGAGGTAGCGAATTGAGCCACGATCGGGAAGAGGTCCCCGACGTCCGCCTCCTTTGCGCCACGAATTGTCCACTGGTACGCGTCCATCGATGGTTAGACCGAGGCGGATGCCGCCGCCACATATGCCGCGATCAGCGGGTGCACCTGCCCCGTTAAGACGGTCCGCTCTGGCTGGTAGAGCGTCGCGACGAAGAACGGGTGCCCCTCGAGCTCAACTGCCCGTGGAGCACCTCGGCCATCTCGTGCGCTCACCCGCAGACGTCCTACCTCGAGCCGTGCTGCGTAGCGCGGACTAAGCCCGTACCGACAGTGGTAGGTCTCCATTCCCCGCATGGTCCCGTAGATCGCCGCAAGCCGGGAGCCCGGCGCGAGCCAGATATCCCCTGTCGCTTCAACCAGTGCGCAATCGAGTTGCGCAATCACCGGGTCAGGAGCCTCTGGATCGAGCTCCGCATGGGCGGCCCCCGATAGGCCCCAGACGGCCTCCGCATACTCGAGTAGCGCGTGCTGGAAGCCACCGCACGTCCCAAGGAAGGGGCGACCGGTCTCGCGGGCAAAACGAATGGCCGCCACGGCGCCGGCGGTGTTTGCATACGGACTGCCCGGAACACACCAGACCGCGCTGAAGCCGTCGAGTTGCGGCACGACCTCCGCCCCGAGACCCGACGTGTGCACCCAGGTCCAACCGACGCGCAAACCGCCCTCGGCCGCCGCACGGTCCAGTGCCGCTGGGATCGCCCTATGGGCGATGACTGCAGGGTCGTAGTCCCCGATGAGCGCCACACTGCACATTTTCTTCATCCGGGCACTTTCCTGCCGTTTGGCTCCGGGATGTCTAACAGTCGGCGCGGAACACGCTGCACACGCGGGCGCGCTCTGGACCCTGGAGGACGCGTCCCAGATTGCGCAGCACCTCGACCCAGGTGTGCCTGGCCGTTACCCACGACGGATCAGCCACGAGCAGCCGTTCACATGCCGCGCTCTCGTCCTCTTTTCGATGTAGCGCTTGAGGAGGGCACTCGTATCGACGTAGAGGCTCCGTCGCTGCGATCCTGTGCCAGCGCTTCCTCGACGCGCACGCTCGCACGCGCCCGACGGACCCGGGCTGGTGCTGCAACCTTGCCCCGGGGCGCCGAGATCCACCCTTGACCGATGCCTTCTTCGAGACGCGCTTTCCCGGGCAAGGGCGCGAGAATGGCCATCGGCACCCCTCGATCGGTCACCCGGATAGTCTCTCCGCGGGCGACGCGCGCAAGGTACCGTGACAGCTGCTGCTTGAGTTCTCGCACACCGACGTCCACGTGGATGCAGTAGGTGATCGATGTGGATACATCAAGGTCGCCGGCGCTCGATCCGGACCGGGGTCGTGAAGACGGCGGCGCGGCCGACCTCGGTGGTGACGCCGGCGATCTCGAAGCGGCCCGTGAGGCGCAGGTCGGCGCTCGAGGCGCCGACCATCACCTCGATCGTCCCCGGCTCGACCACGCGTCGCAGGGACACGTCGTGAAACGCGAGGGCGCGGACCGCCAGCGCGAAGACGACGCGAGCGGTCTCGCCCGGAGCCAGCGCGACGCGTACGAACCCGCGCAGCTCCTGCACCGGGCGCGTCACGCTGCCGACGACGTCCTCGACGTAGAGCTGTACCACCTCCTCGCCGGCGCCGCCCGGCGACGTTGGTCACCTCGCACCCCACCTCGACGACGTCGTCGAGACCGGCCACGTCACGTGACAGCGTCAGGTTCGCGTACGCGAAGCGCGCGTAGGAGAGCCCGTGCCCGAACGGGAAGAGCGGCGTGACCGGGCCGTCGGCGTAGGTGCCTTTCCAGTGCGAGCGCCCGCCCGACGGCTTGTGGCCGTAGAACACCGGGAGCTGGCCGACGCTCCGCGGCATCGACACCGGCAGGCGTCCTCCCGGATCGGCATCACCGAAGAGGACGTCGGCGACGGCGTGGCCGCCCTCCTCTCCCGGGAGCCACGCGTGGAGCGCGGCGCCGGCGTGCTCGGCGATCCACGGGATCGCGAGCGGTCGTCCGTCGACCAGCACGACCACGGTCGGGACCCCAGTGGACGTGATCGCCTCGACCAGGGCCTGCTGCGCTCCCGGAAGGCCGAGCGTGCACCGATCGACCGACTCGCCGCTCGTGCAGCCGTCGACCAGCCCGGACTTGCCGCCGACGCACACGATGGCGACGTCGGCCTCGCGCGCCGCATCGACCGCCGCCGGGATCCCGTCCTCGCTCGGGTCGAGCAGGTCGCATCCGCGCTCGACCACGACCGCGGTCGCCGGCGACACGGCCGCGCGGATGCCGTCGAGCAGGCTCACCATGCGCGGGAAGTGCGCGCCGAGGTCGATGCGCTGCCGGCCGGGGACGGGGCCCGGCACCGGCGCGTGCTCGCCGATCGCGCCGAACACGATCTCGAGATGCGACGGATAGTGGTAGTCGCCCTGGAGCACGCGGATGCTCGACGCCGAGGGTCCGATCACCGCGAGACGGCGCAGCGTCTTCGGCAGCGGAAGCAGGCCGTGCTCGTTCCGCAGCAGCACGATCGACTTCCGGCCCAGCTCGCGCGCGAGGGCACGCTGTGGCGCGGTGTCGAACACCAGCGGTGCGGCCGCCGCATCGACGAAGGGCCGCTCGAAGAGCCCGAGCTCGAGCTTGATCCGGAGCAGGCGCCGCACGGCCCGGTCGACGAGCGCGACGGGGACCGCGCCCCGGTCCAGCGCGTCGCGCAGCGGCGCACCGAAGCAGTCGATCGCCGGCAGCTCGACGTCGAGCCCGGCCTCGAGCGCACGGCGCGCGGCGTCGCCCTTGCCGGTGGCGAAGCGGTGATACGCGTGCAGCGTGTCGACGGTGAAGTAGTCGGCCACCACCACACCGTCGAAGCCGAGCTCGCCACGCAGGAGATCGCTCAGGAGCGCCTGCGAGCCGCCGCACGGTACACCGTCGAGCTCGTGGTACGCGTTCATGATCGAGGCGAGGCCCGCCAGGCGGATCGCGGCCTCGAACGGGAAGACGTAGACGTCGCGCAGCTCGCGCGGGCCCAGGTGCGCGGGCGCCCAGTTCATGCCGCCCTCGGACGCGCCGTAGCCGACGAAGTGCTTGCCCGTGGCGGCGACGCCGGTGGCGAGGCGCTCGCTCTGGATCCCGCGCACGTAGGCGACGCCCATCTGCGCGATGAGCCACGGGTCCTCGCCGAAGGTCTCCTCCAGCCGCCCCCAGCGCGGGTCGCGCGCGACGTCGAGCACCGGGGCGAGCGTGTGGCGCGCGCCCACCGCCAGCATCTGCTCGCGGATCACCTGCGCCATGCGCTCGACGAGATCGGGCGCGAAGGTCGCCGCCAGGCCGATGGCCTGCGGGAAGCACGTCGCGTCCTTCGCCGTGTATCCGGCGCAGCTCTCCTCGTGGACGATGGCCGGGATGCCGAGCCGCGTCTCCTCGACGAGGAAGTGCTGCACCGCGTTCGTGAACGTCGCGCTCTCGCGCGGGCCGAGGATCGTGGCGCCACCGATGCGCGTCACGTGCCCGATGCCGTGCGCGAGCAGCTCGCGCGCCGCGGCGACGTCGAAGGCGCCGTGGTGCAGGAGTTTGCTCGACCACACGCACCCGATCTGGGCGAGCTTCTCGTCGAGGGTCATGCGCTCGACCAGGTCGTCGAGGCGCCGGGCCGTCGGAACGGCGGGATCGCGGTACGGCTGGTATCCGGTGGCCGCCGGCATCGCGACGGCTCCTAGCACAGCGGCGCGACGGGTGCCCATGCGCCGAGGCGCTCCGATCCGATCAGGTCAGGGAACGGCGCAGACGACGTACGTGGCGCGTCCTCCTGCTCGAGGTACGCTCCGCCGACGTGGGTGGATACAGACGCAGATGCGTCGACCGAGGCGCTCTACTTCCCCGGATGCTCGTGACCGGCGGCTTCCGGCCGGCGCGCGACGCGCGACCGGCGCGCGCGTGCCGCGGCGCGGCGCGCGTCGCGGCGCCGGCGGCGATCCTCCGGACGGCTCGACCACGAGTCGATCGCCCGGACCCATCGGTGCCGCATCAGCCGGCGGATCTGGTACTTGCGCAGTCGCGGCAGCCTGTCGGCAAAGGGCACGCGGGCGTGCACGAATTCCTGGACCGCGTGCACCGAGAGCAGGATCTGCCCCACGCTGAAGCCGAGCAGCACGAGGCCCGCGATCCAGAAGACGAAGGCCGGACCCGGCATCACCGAAAGGACGGCGGCGATGACGAAGCATACCAGCGCGAGCACGGCGCGTATGGCGAGCCGGGCCGTGCGCGACGCGGGGAGGTACCGGTCCAGGCCGGACACCATGTCACCGTCCATGGACGGCTGCTGCGCTACGGGGAAGGTTCCACACGGAGTGCGTCGTGCTCACGGCGCTGGGAGGCCGATCGCGGCTGCAGGATCGCCCAACCGGCGGTCGGCGTGCAAGCGGGACAAGCGGGGGAGGCTGGTCAGTCAGCGCGGCCGGAACTTCGGCAGCGTCACCTCGTCGTCGATCTTCTGGAACACCACCTCGACCGGCATGCCGATGCGCAGGTCCTCGTTCGCACACTCGACGACGTTGGTGTGCAGGCGGATCCCCTCCTCGAGCTCGATGATGGCCACGTTGTACGGCGCATCGCCGAAGAAGGCGGGATGCTGGGGACGGTGCACGACGATGAACGAGTAGATGGTTCCCCTCCCCGACAGGGTGGTCCACTCGTGCTCCTCCGAGAGGCACCTCGGACAGACGATGGCCGGGGGGAAGCGGAGATGGGTGCACGCCGTGCAGCGCTGGATCGCGAGGCGTCCCTCGCGACACGCGGCCCAGTACGGCGCGCCGTCCTCGGTGATCGCGGGCAGGGGCTTGTCGATGGTGAACATTGATCGCTCCGCAGCGGAATCGTGCGGTACGACGGTAGTTGTAACTCAGGAGCCCGTCTGGTTGCCAGCCGCTGGGTATCATCACTCGACAGGCATGGGCGCACGCGTTATCCTTTTTGACGCTGCGGGAACGAGTGCGCGACTCGTGGGCGCAGATCCGCTCCCCGCGCCCTTGCCGCGGCATCTGAAGCGGGGCGGATGGAGGAGCGGGATGGAGCACAATCAGGACGCCAGGGCCGGAGCCGGCGGGGTCCGCTACGACGGACACAATCCTGAGACGGAGCGATTGATTACCGAGGTCGTGGCACGGCTCCCCGAGCCGGTCGCCAGCTTTGTCCACGCCCACTGCGCGTTCCTGTCCCTCGGCGTAGGTCATACTGCCGGATGGCGCGGTCCATTCTGGCTCATCGTGCTGCGGGACGACCTGACGCCCGAAGACATACACGCACACAATCTCGTCGCGCATCAGATCGCTCATGCCTGGCTTCAGCACGAGGAGGGTCAGGCAGACGATGAGCACAACGTGGCCGCGCTCACTCGGACTTGGGGGTTCAACGACAAGGAGACCGAGGCGCTCGCTCGAAGGTACGGATTCCCTGAGGAGGGCGGCTACTGCGACCGCGCGGCGGCCGCGCGGCTCCCGCACCTTCAGCGCAGCGTCGAGGAGGGCGCGCCATGGTGGCGCGCGTTCGACGAGCGCCGCGCGTTGCTGGAACGCCTGGTCGATCCCACCACGGCCGAGCCAGAGTGGCTCCGCATCGCGGAGCAGCTCGCCCGGCGTACGGAGTGGTTTGGGTCGAAGCCACCGACACGCCGGGATTTGGAGGCGCGGATGCGGGCCCTGCGGAAGGTCGTTGCGGAGGCCCGAACCGTCCGGCGCGTCAAGGTCCCGTATGCAGATGAGGACTGGCGGATGATGCAGCCCATCGAGCTTCCGTCCCGGCTCGTCGACGCGTGGATCGAGCGCCGCCTGAAGAGCGCGCTGACCTGGAAGGCGCGGCAGCCGAAGCAGTCCGCAGACTAGGGTGCCCGGGCGACGGCGTCTCTTGTGTACCGCGTCGCCCACGGAGACGCCGGCGCGGCCGGCTCACCTGCGAGCCGGGCCGCGCCTCCTGCCTACAGGCCGGGAGCGTCCTCGTTCGATGCGCGCGGCTAGGGAATGTTGACGCAGTGACAGTCGTCCGCGAGCAGGTCGAAGATGCAGGCTTGGCTCGCCGATGCACAGGCGCCCTTGCATTGCGGCGCATCGGCCTTGCCGCACGAGACGCTCCGGCACTCGCACGATCCGGTGCCTACCGCCGCGCCGCACTTCGAGCCCGGCGCACAGGAGCCCGTGCACTCGCCGTGCTGGAACGTGCACCCCATGCTGATCGCCTGATTCGTCGTCGTCGTCGTACCGCCGGACAGGGTGGTCGTCGTGGTGGTCGTCGCGCCGGTCGGGCACGGCGTGGTGCGCGGCAGGCACTTCAGCACGAACGTGTCGCGGTCGCGGCGCGGGTTGGTGCCCCTGGGAGCCGTGGCGTTCGCTCCCAGCCGCAGCATACCCCGCTTCTTGTCACTGCGGACCGGCAGGTCGACGAAGGTTCCACAGGCCGAGCCCTGGCGGGTGCTCGGGACGGCGAGCTTGGGGTTCACGTGCAGCTTATCGAGCTGGGTCGGCGGATGGCAGGTCGGGAGGTTCGGGTCCTGCTGGTTGATGCAGACCGCGACCCGGAACGTGCACGCGTTGTTTCCACACACCCCGTCCGTGTCGCAGGGGTCGCCATCGACGCAGCTGACGACCCGGCCACCGCTGACGCTCGATCCGGGGCTGTCGACGCCCTGGACGTTCAACTCGACGAAGCAGTCGGATTTGGCCAGGTGGGGCCCACTGCCCGGGATCAGCCCGGCCAGCACCCACGACCCGAGCCCAGCCACGGCGGCCACTGCTAACACGGCGGCGAGGCCGATGTTGGCCCGCGTCTTATGTCTGCGATCCATCGCACCACCTCCGGGGCCGCCCGAGTTTCCCACGGCGGCCTGCCTTCAGGCTCCGCGCCGGCCACCCTTGGTCAAGCCCCAAGTTTGCACCGGAGAACTCGAAGCGGTTCGGGCCAACGGCACTGGACGATCTGCCCCGTCGCGGCCCCACAACGGAACCCACGACTGGCGTGGGGTTCCGCGCGGGGGCGGAAACTCACCCTCAAATGGTGAATATCAGGCGACTCCCGCGACGCGGCCGCGCCTGGCGCGCGGCGCTGCAAGTGCCGCACGCAGGAAATCGCCCACCACGGTGTTGAACGCGCCCGGCTGCTCGAGCATCGGCAGGTGGCCACAGCGCTCGAGCACCTGCAGCCGGGCGTGCGGGATCCTGCGCAGGATCTCCGCGCTGCGCCGCAACGGCACCAGGCGGTCCTGACGCCCCCAGACCACGAGCACGGGCTGCGTCACCCGCTCGATCGGCTGCCGCTCGGAGCGCAGCACGCCGGCGAGCGAGCGCGCCACCGCGCGCGCGAAGTCGGGGAAGTCGGGCGCCGCCAGCCGCTCCTCGAGGATGCGATTGCGGGTGACGTGACCGAGCCGCCGGCGGTCGTGGAAGTTCTGCGGCGAAGAACTGCTCCAGGCTGGCGCGCAGGATGCGCGGGCCGGTGAACGCCCGGAGCGCGCGGCCGACCGGCCGCATCGCGATCGAGTAGCCGACCGCCGGCGCCGCCAGGACGAGCGCACGCGTGAATCCAGGGTACCAGAGCGCCAGCTCCAGCGCGACGCGACCGCCGAGCGAGCTGCCGCAGACCACCGCCTCCTGCACGTCCAGCGCGCGCGCCAGGCTGCGCATCATGCCCGCGAAGAAGTCGATGGTGTAGGGCGCGTCGGGCTTCGCCGATTCGCCATGTCCGGGCAGGTCGGGCGCGATGACGCGCCAGCGATCGGCGAATGCCTCGATGGTCGGCTGCCACACGGCGTGAGAGGCGGTGAGGCCGTGAACCAGGAGGAGCGCCGGGCCGGCGCCGGCCTCGGCGACATGCAGCCGCAAGCCGTCGATGACGAGGTCGCGGCGGCGGATCGTCGCGCTCATGGCTGCGCCAGGATGGCCGCGGTGTACGCCACGGTCGGCGGGGGCTCGTGCGGGGCACCGCCGTAGCCGGTCAGCATCGAGAGGCGGACGCGCTCCACCTGGTTGCAGGACGTGCCGCGCACCTGCCGGACCGCCTCCGCGACGTGATTCATGCCGGACAGGTGTCCCTCGGAGAGCAAGCCACCGGCGGTGTTGCACGGCAGCTTCCCGCCCACGCCGAGGCCTCCCGACGCGGCCAGCGGCCCCACCTCGTCCCAGCCCGCGAAGCCGTAGTACGCCAGGTCGTGCACCACGCGCGGCGTGAAGGCGTCGTAGATCTGGACGACGTCGATGTCGTGCGGCGTGCAGCCCGCCATCCGGAAGGCCTGCTGGCCCGCCTCGGCGCCGCCGTCGCGCCCGTCGTCGTACGGGCGGATGATCTCGGACGAGTGCACCTGCCCGAGGCCCGCGATCAGCGCCGGCTTCTGGCGCAGGTCGCGCGCGCGCTCCGCGCTGGTGACGACGAAGGCGCCGCCGCCATCGGTGAAGAGGCAGCAGTCGAAGAGCCGCAGCGGCTCGTTCACGAAGCGCGACGACTGGTGATCCTCGAGCGTCATCGGCTTCTTCATCTGCGCGTCGGGATTGCGCAGCGCGTGCCGCCGCCAGGTGACGGCGATGTGCCCGTAGTCGGTGCTGGCGATGCCGTGCTCGTGCATCTGCCGCCGGGCGAGGTGGCTCATGAAGGTGATCGCGCCGACGTCGCCGTACGGGATGGTCCACGGCGAGCCGAAGAGCTGGGGGATGATGCCCTGCGGGCTCGTCTGCGTCCCGAAGGTACACAGCACGACCTCGCAGAACCCGGCCTCGATCGCCATGACCGCGGTCTGCATCATGCCGATGGCGGTCGCCCCTCCCATGTCCATCGTCGCGCAGAAGGACGGCGTGATGCCGAGAAACGCCGCCACGCGCGATGCCCAGCCGTGCTGCTCGCCCATCTGCGCGGGCATCAGGCAGAGCACGCCGTCGACGGCGTCACGCGGCACGCCGCAATCGTCGATCGCGCGCTTCGCTGCTTCGAGGCAGAACCCCATGGCGCTGACACCCGGCACCTTGCCGAAACGCGAGAGGCCGATGCCGGCCACCGCGTACCGGCCGCGCAGCCTGGCGGGATCGCGCACCGGCGAAGCTATCGGGGCAACGCCAGGGTGGCGCTCCCGACGACCTTGCGCTCGCCGGTCTGGGTCTCGGTCCAGATGTCGCAATCGACGACGCGCGCGCCGCCCTCGTCGTGCACCGCCGTGACCGTGCCCTTGCAGGTGATGACGTCGCCGGGCCAGGTGAGCTTCGCGAAGCGGGCACGGAACTTTCGCACGTGTCCGACGCCCGCGGCGTTCACCAGGAACTCTCCGAGGTAGCCCATCGAGAGCATTCCGTGCGCGAAGACGCCCGCGTAGCCGGCGTTCCTCGCGAACTCGTCGTCGACGTGCATGGGATTCGGGTCGCCGGCGGCGGGCCCGTACTCCTTCAGCATGTCCTTGGTGATGGCACCCTTGTCGAGCGGCGGCAGCTCGTGGCCTACCTGCACCGTCCTGGCGTCGAGCGGCATGTCACATCCTCTTCGAGATGAGCGTGTTGCGGGAATAGAAGACGAGCGTGTCGTCGGCGTCCTTCGCCTCGGTCTCGAGGATGACGAAGTCGAGCGTCCCGCTCGAGCCGGTCTTCTCGTAGATGTCGCCGACACGTCCGGTCAGCGTGAGGGTCTCGCCGAGTCGGATGGGTCGCACGTACTCGAACTCCTGCTCGCCGTGCACCAGGGTCATGAAGTTGAGGCCGAGCTCGAGAAAGGTGTTCATGCCACCGGCCATGGCCTGCGCCATGAACGCGATGGGATACGTCAGCGGGGCCGTCGTGGCATCCGCGCCCTGGTAGGCGGGATTCGGGTCGCGCAAGGCCCGGGCAAACGCGGCGACATGCGCGGCGTCGACGACGGCGCTCCCGGTGGAGAGCGTGCGTCCGATCATGTCTTTCGAAGGCGGCATGGAGATCCTCTCGTGAAGCGGTGATCGAGCGACCGACCGACGTCATCGTATGGCCGGCGGGGCTCGCGGTTGTCAAGAAGACCGCGGGTGTGAACAGATCGGGATCCAACGGGGGACGACGATGGGCAACCGACGCTTCGGACTGGGCGGCTTCCTGCTGATCGCGAGCATGCTGACGCCGGTGTCGGTGCTACCCCTGCACGCCGCGACGAAGCGGCCGTTCATCCAGAAGCGATACCTGCGCGTGATCTCGGGAGGCAGCGTCAGCGTCACGTTCAAGAAGCCGAACGCTGCCGGCAACCTGATCGTCGCCTACGTCGTCTGGGACAACGCAGGGACGGTGTCGATCACCGACACCTCGGGCAACGCGTACGACAGCGCGATCGGGCCCACGCAAGCGACCGGTGATACGTCGAACGCTCAGGTCTTCTACGCCAGGAACATCGCAGGCGGCCCCAACACGGTGACCGCCACCTTTGCGACCGGGATCACCGCTCGCGGGGTGCTCTACATCCACGAGTACGCGGGACTCGATCGCACCGATCCGCTCGACGGCGCGGTGGCGGCGTCGGGATCGTCTCTCTCCATGGACAGCGGCGACCTCGCCACCGCCTCCACCGGCGACCTGCTCTTCGCGGCGGGCGAGTCGAACGGAAAATCCATCGGCCGGCTGACCCGGGGCTTCAAGAAGCGTCTCGGCAAGTACGGCAACGTCACCGCCGAGGAGGCGGCCGCCGTCGCCGGGTCGCACGACGTCATGGCGACGCAGAAAGGGACGGCGTGGGTCATGCAGCTGGTCGCGTTCAAGACGGCCGGGAGCACGACACCGCACACGGCCTACCCGTTGAAGGTCGGGCCCACCGGCCGCTACCTGGTCGACCAGCAGGGCACGCCGTTCCTGATCGCCGGCGACTCGCCGCAGGCCCTGATGGTCAACCTGTCGGAGGCGGAGGCGGACTCGTTCTTCGCCGACCGCCAGGCTGCCGGCTTCAATACCGTCTGGATCAACCTCCTGTGCGCCACCTACACGGGAGGACGTGCGGACGGCAGCACCTACGACGGCATCGTGCCATTCACGACGGAGGGTGACCTCTCGACACCGAACGAGCGCTACTTCGCGCGTGTCGACGACATGCTCGCGCTGGCCGCGCGGCACGGCTTGACCGTGCTCCTCGATCCCGCCGAGACCGGCAGCTGGCTCAGCGTGCTCGACAGCAACGGGGTCGCGACGTCACGCGACTACGGCCGCTACCTCGGCAGCAGGTATCGCGACGTCGACAACATCGTCTGGATGAGCGGCAACGACTTCCAGACCTGGCCGAACCCGGGCGACGATGCCGTGGTGCAGGCGGTCGCGCGCGGCATACAGGACAGGGACGACCGTCACATCCACACGGTGGAGCTCGACTACCAGGTCAGCGGTTCGCTCGACGATCCCACCTGGGCGCCGCTGATCCAGCTGAACGCGTCGTACACCTACTTCCCCACCTACGCGCAGGTCCTGGCCGACTACGATCGCCCGAACGCGCTGCCGACGTTCCTGGTCGAGGCGAACTACGAGTTCGAGCACAACGCCGCCGACGAGGGCACGCCGAACATCCTGCGGCGCCAGGCGTACTGGAGCCTGCTCAGCGGGGCCGCGGGCCAGCTCTACGGGAATCACTACACGTGGCCGTTCGCCGACGGCTGGCAGAGCCATCTGGACACGCCGGGCTCTCTCCAGATGGGCTACGTGAACTTCCTGTTCGCGTCGCGGCGCTGGTACGACCTGGTTCCGGATCAGGACCACACCGTGGTGACGGCGGGCTACGGGACGTTCGCCGACGGCGGCGCTCTCGGCGACAACGACTATCTCACCGCGGCCCGCACGCCGGACGGCGCGCTGGTCATGGCCTACATGCCGACGCTGCGCACCATCACGGTCGACATGTCGCGCCTCGCCGCTCCCGCGTACGCGTCGTGGTACGACCCGGCGAACGGTACGTTCACCGCGATCCCCGGATCGCCGCTCGTGAACACCGGCACGCGCACCCTCACGTCGCCGGGGAGCAACAGCGCTGGCGACGGCGACTGGGTGCTGGTCCTGGAAGCCACGGCGGTGCCGCCGGACACGCAGGCGCCGTCGGCGCCCGCGGGACTCTCCGCTTCCGACGTCTCGTCCTCGCAGATCACCGTCTCGTGGTCGGCCTCGATGGACAACGTCGGGGTCGCGGGCTACCGCGTCTACCGCGACGGGGTGCTCATCCGGACGACGCCCGCGACGTCGTACACCGACACCGGCCTCACCGCCCTCACCTCGTACGCCTACACGGTCACGGCCTTCGACTACTCGAACAACGTGTCGGATCCGTCGGGCACGCTCGTCGTCTCCACGACGACGCCCGGGCCGACCTTCGTTCAGCAAGGATACGCCACGCCACAGTCACCGCAGAGCATGGTCGCCGCGGTCTACGCCGACACCCAGGAGGCCGGCGACACCAACATCGTCGCCATCGGGTGGAACGACACGAGCTCGAGCATCACCTCGGTGACCGACACGGCCGGGAACGTCTATCACCCCGCCGTGACGACGTTCCGGGGCAACGGTCTGAGCCAGGCGATCTACTACGCGGCGAACATCGCCGTAGCGCCCGCGGGCAACCAGGTGAGTGTTTCCTTCGGTCAGCCCGCCGCGTTCGTCGACCTTCGCATCAGCGAGTACTCCGGCCTGCGCGCCACTGCACCCTTCGACACCGGCGTCTCGGCGACCGGCGACGGAGACACCGCGAGCACCGGCACCCTCACCACCGCGGGGCCGTCGGAGCTGCTGTTCGCCGCGGGCATGACCGGGACGACCTTCACCGCGCCGGGACCGGGGTTCACGGCGCGCGTCGTCACGACCCCCGACGGCGATCTGGTGGCCGATGCGCCGGCAGCGTCGGCAGGAAGCTACGGGGCCACCGCGTCGCTCGGCTCGGGGACGTGGCTGATGCAGCTCGCCGCGTTTGCGCCCGCGGGTGCCCCGTGAGCCTGGAGCGCTTCGTCGCGGTCGATCGATACCTGACGGAGCTGCTCGCCCCGCCCGACCCGGTGCTCGAGGCGACGCTCGAGGCAAACGCGGCGGCCGGGCTACCGCCGCACGACGTGTCGCCGAACCAGGGCAAGCTGCTGCACGTGCTCGCACGGTCACTCGGAGCACGCCGGATCCTCGAGATCGGCACGCTGGGGGGCTACAGCACGATCTGGCTCGCGCGCGCGCTGCCTCCCGACGGCCGCCTGATCACGCTCGAAGCCGACCCGACGCACGCCGACGTGGCGCGTGCCAACCTGACGCGCGCCGGCCTCGACCGGCTCGTCGAGGTACGCATCGGCCGGGCGGTGGAGACGCTGCCACGGATCGCCGCCGACGAGTCCGGACCCTTCGATCTCGTCTTCATCGACGCCGACAAGGCGAGCAACGCGCAGTATCTCGCCTGGGCGCTCGAGCTGTCGCACCTCGGCAGCGTGATCGTCGTCGACAACGTCGTGCGCGACGGGGCGGTGATCGACGCGACGAGCAACGATCCGACCGTGCAGGGATCCCGACGCGTGCTCGAGCTGCTCGCGGCGGAGCCGCGCGTGAGCGCGACGGCGATCCAGACCGTCGGCAGCAAGGGATGGGACGGCTTCGCCATCGCCGTCGTCATCGCGGATCGCTAGCTGACGGGCCGCTCCTCGAATCGCTGCACCACCCATGGTACACGGCGAGCGGCGAGAGGATGGCGATGCCGGTCCAGTGGGGACGTGACGCGCTCGACGACCTGGCGGCGCGCGGCTTCACGCGGCGTCACGTGCTGCGGGTCGCGGCGCTGGTGAGCGCGGCCGCCGCCCTTCCGCTCGGTTCGGAGCGCGCGCTCGCACAGCTCTCCGACGCCGGAGCGCTCCCCGCCGACGCCGTGAAGATCAATGCCAACGAGTTTCCCGAGGGACCCTCGGAGCGGGCGCTCGCGGCGCTGGCCGAGGCCGCGCGGCAGGGCAACCGCTACCAGTATCCGGAGACGGAGGCGCTGGTGGAGACCGCCGCGGCGCTCGAGCGACTGGGACCCGAGCACTTCGCGGTGTACCCCGGCTCCAGCCTGGCGCTGCACCATGCGGTGATCGCGTTCACGTCGCCGGCGCGCGCCCTCGTCGTCGCCGAGCCAGGCTACGAGGCGGCCGCCTTCGCCGCGACGTTCATCGGCGCGCCCGTGGTGCGCGTACCGCTGCGCGCGGACGCGGCCCACGACCTGCCGGCGATGCTGGCGGCGTCCCGGAAGCAACCCGTCGGGTTGTTCTACGTGTGCAACCCGAACAACCCGACCGGCACGGTGACCCCGCGTGCAGCGATCGACGCGCTGGTGGCCGCTGCGCCGCGCGACTCCGTGGTCTTGCTCGACGAGGCGTACATCCACCTGTGTGACGAGCCACGCGGTGTCGATCTGGTCCGTTCGGGCAAGAACGTGGTCCTGCTGCGCACGTTCTCGAAGATCTTCGGGATGGCCGGCCTGCGCGCGGGTTTCGCCATTGCACGCAAGGACCTCCTGGCGCGCATGACGCCCTGGAACACCGGCGCGATGCCCGCCACGGCGACGGCGGCGGCACGTGCGGCGCTCGGCGAGCACGAGGTCCTCGAGGCGCGCAAGCGCGGCAACGCCGCGCGCCGCACCGACCTGATGCGCTTCTTCGACGCGCACGGCTTCCGCTACACGCCATCGGTCGCTAACCACCTGATGGTGGACGCACGCATGCCCACGCCGGACGTGATCGCGGCGATGAAGCAGCGCAACGTCTACGTCGGTCGTCCGTGGCCGGTCTGGCCGACGCACGTTCGCGTCTCGATCGGCAGCGCCCCGGACATGGAGCGTTTCAAGAGCGCCTTTCTCGAGGTCGTGAGGCCCGGCTAGCCGACCGCGCGCGGGACGCTTCGGGCGCGCGCGGCACCTTGTGCGCCGTGATCCCTCTGACGTACCGTCCGCCAGGGTGCGTGCGTAGCGGCATGCCGAAGGTCGTGGTCATCGAGGGCGAGGACGCGGCGCCGGAGGCGATGCGCCCGACGATCGCCCTGCTCGACCGGCTCGGACTGGATCTCCAGTGGGTGCACCCGCCGATCGACGATCGCGTCGCGACCCGGCGCGCGATCGACGACTCCGCGACGGCGCTCTTCGGTGCGACCAGCGGGCCGAGCGCGTGGGCGCTCTTCTACCTGCGCTGGGGCAAGGGCACCTATGCCAACGTTCGCCCGACGCGCTGGCAGCCCGGCTTCCGCAGCGTGCTCGCGCGCCCGCAGGGAATCGACCTGGTGATCGTGCGCGAGAACCTGGAGGACCTCTACGTCGGCGTCGAGGGGGACCTCGAGGCGCTCCGACCCGCCTGCCTCGAGAGCCCGACGCTGCGCCGGCCGGTGGCCGACCTCGGCCCGGGTCGCTTCGCGCTGAAGGTCATCACGGAGGCCGGCGCACGACGCGTCGTGCGCTTCGCCTTCGAGCTCGCGCGACGGCGGAAGGCCGCGGGCCGTCCGGGCACCGTCACCTGCGCCACCAAGCACAACATGCTGCCGCAGAGCGACGGGCTGTTCCGCTCGGTGGCGCTCGACGTCGCGCGCGGCTACCCGGACATCGGCTTCGACGGCTTCCTGGTCGACGACTTCGCCCGCCGGCTCGTCGCCGAGCCGCACGGTCTCGACGTCGTCGTGCTGCCGAATCTCTACGGCGACATCCTCTCCGATGCCGCGGCCGGTCTCGTCGGCGGGCTCGGGCTCGCACCGAGCGGCTGCTACGGCGACGGCTACGCCTACTTCGAATCCGTCCACGGCACGGCGCCGGACATCGCGGGCCGCAACGTCATCAACCCGACGGCGACCATCCTCTCGGCCGTGATGATGCTGGACCATCTCGGCTTCGACGCCGCGGCCCGGCGGCTCGACGCGGCGGTGGCACGCGTCTACGCGGCCGGCGCGCCGCTCACGCCCGATCAGGGCGGCGCGGCCACGACCACCGCCTTCTGCGAGGCGGTCGCGGAACATCTCTGAAGGGAGCGAGAGCGATGCGCAACGGCCGGCGAGTTGTCGACACCGACTGCCACCAGATCGAGCCACCCGATCTCTGGGTGGAGCGCATCGAGCCGGGCTTCCGCGATCGCGCGCCGCGTCTCGGCGAGTACGACGGCGCGCGGACGATGATGGTCGAGGGAGAGCCCTTCACCGACGAGCAGAGCGGATACCGCTTCCACTCCCCGGAGTTCCTCGCCGCGCTCCGGCGCGGCATGGAGCGCTTCGGGCGCCTCCGTGCGGCGGGCTTCGGTGCGGCCGCGCGGCTCGCCGACATGGACGAGCAGGGAGTCGACGTCCAGGTGCTCTACCCGACGTCGGGAGGGCAGATGCTCGGGCGCGAGTTCCGGGACGTCGAGCTGCTCGCGGCGTGCTGCCGGACCTACAATGACTGGAGCGCCGACTACTGCGAGGCGGCTCCCGGTCGGCTGCGATGGGCCGCCATCCTGCCGATGCAGTCGATCGCGCTCGCCGTCGCGGAAGCGCGGCGCGCCGCGGCGCGGGGCGCGGTCGCGTTCTACATCCGCCCGAATCCGGTGCTCGGGCGCAACCTCTATCATCGCGAGAACGATCCGCTGTGGGCGGAGGTCGAGCGGCTCGCCGTGCCCCTGTCGATTCACGACTCCGGGTCGCCGCACCTGCCGTCGTTCGGGAAGCGGCTCGAGACGCACACCAGCGGCCACATCATCGCCCACCCGTTCGAGGCGATGGCGGCGATGGTCGGGCTCATCTGGTACGGCACGTTCGAGCGCTTCCCGCGCCTGCGGGTCGTGCACGTCGAGGCCGACGCCGGGTGGGTGCCCTACCTGCTCCAGCGCATGGAGCAGCACTGGGACTTCTCCGGCAACGCGGAGCATCCGGAGCTGAAGATGCGGCCGACCGAGTACTTCCGGCGCAACGTCTTCGTCGCCTGCCGGGGCGACGAGCGTACCCTGCCCGCCGCCGTCGAGCTCGCCGGCGACGACAATCTCACCTTCAACACCGACTACCCGCATCCCGACGGCTCGTGGCCGTGGGGGATGGCGAGTCTCGAGGAGCAGCCGCTGCCCGAGACGAGCAAGCGGAAGATCCTCGGCGAGAACGCCGTGCGCGCCTTCGGTCTCGAGATCAGCGAGGCGGAGGATCGTCCGCGAGCCACGTCTTGATCGCGCCGCTCAGCAGCTTGTTCGCCGCATTGACTCCACCGGTCGCACCTCGTAGCCCGGAGACATGACGATGACCGCAGACGCGCGCGATCCCTGGATGGGCGCAAACCTGTTCGATCCGGAGATCCGCGACGACCCGTATCCTGCGCTCGCGCGGCTGCGAGAGATCGATCCGGTGAACGAGACGCCGATCGGATTCTGGCGACTCACGCGCTACGCCGACGTCGACCGCCTCCTGCACGACGTCCCGGCCGGGGTGCGGACGCAGAGCGGCCAGCTCCCGGGGGTCGACGAGGCGCAGGCGGGTCCGCGGAATTTCATGCTCCAGCAGGATCCGCCCACGCACACGCGGCTCCGGAAGCTGGTGAGCCACGGTTTCACGCCGCGAGCAGTCGGCTCCTGGCGGACGGAGATCGAGCGCGTGGTGGACGAGTGTCTGACCCGCGTGGCGCCGCAGGGACGGATGGACGTCATCGCCGATCTCGCGCTCCCGGTCCCGTCCACGCTGATCTGCCAGATGATGGGGGTACCGATCGCCGACCGCGCGCGCTTCACGGAGTGGACCGCCAAGGCCACGTTCGGTCTCGCCGCCGGGGTCGCTCCGCCGGAGGTGATCCAGGAGGCGGCGGCGGCGGGAATGTCGCTTGCCGCGTACTTCCAGGAGCTGATCGAGGCGCGCCGGGCGAGTCTCACCGACGACCTGCTGAGCGCGCTCATCCGCGCCGAGGAGGCGGGCGACCGCCTGTCGCCGATGGAGCTGATGTCGCAGGCCATCGGCCTCCTGATCGCCGGCTTCGAGACCACCATCGGTCTCATCGGCAACGGCGTGCGCCAGCTCATCCGCCACCCGGCCGAGCTGGCGAAGCTGCGCGCGAAGCCGGAGCTGATCACCAGCGCGGTCGAGGAGTGCCTGCGCTTCGACGGACCGATCATCCTCACGTCGCGCGTGCTGCACGCCGACGTCGAGTTCGGAGGCAAGCTGCTGCGCGCGGACACCAAGGTGTGGGGCATTCTCGGGGCGGCCAACCGCGACCCCGCCGTGTTCCCGGATCCGGATCGCTTCGACGTCGAGCGCACGCCGAACGCGCACCTGGCATTCGGCGGTGGCCCGCACTACTGCCTGGGCGCCCACCTCGCACGCGTCGAGGCCCAGGTGGCGATCGGCGAGCTGGTCCGGCGCTTCGACGGCCTCGCGCTCGAGGCCGACACCGTGGAGTGGGGACCGTCGCTCTTCCGCGTGCCGGGACGCCTGCCGGTCACGTTCCGCGGCGCAGCGTGATCGCGTGCTCCGGACACGCCGTCACGCACAGCCCGCAGCCGTGGCACTGGTCGGCGCGCACCGCGAACGCTTGCCGGCCGCCGTGTGCCCACGCCTTCATGCGACCGACGAGCGTGAGCCCGCGCCGATCGTCCGGGGTCAGGCGTCCCATCTCGAACACCGCGTAGGGACAGGCAGCCACGCAGGCCTGCTTCCCCTCGCACCGGTTGCGGTCGACGACCGGCGTCATGACCCCCGCGTCGTGACGGCATTCGATCTCGCTCTCCATGGCGCGCGAGAATACGCGCGGGCACCGACCGTGACCACGCAGCGGCGGCGCTGCGACGCCGTCGTCCGACTGCAGCAGCGCGCATGCGGTGCGCCGTGATGCGGCGCGCCGGTGCGCCGATTCGCTCGTCACCGATCCGGTGGCATGCCGCTTGCGTCTCGCGGCTACCATGGACGGATGGCTGACGAATCTGGTGGAACCGCTCTACGGGATCGTCGACCTGTTCCTCGATCGCCCGTTCGCGGCTGTGCTGACGACCTCGGTGGCGGGAGCGCTGTTCGCCGCCATGGTCCTGTCGCTCCGCTGACGCCGCGCTAGCTGGCCTTCGTCCCCATGGTGAGGACGGCGCGGAAGCGGACCCGCCCGCTCATCATGGAGTCGAACGCCTCCGACACGCGCTCGAGCGGAAACGTTTCGATCATCGGGCGGACGCCGAACCGGGCGCAGAACTGCAGCGTGTCCTCCGAATCCTTGGCGTGACCGCTCGGCCATGCCTGGATCGAGAGCCGGGGTCCGATCATCGCACCCGCCGAGACGGAGAGCGGCTCGGACGGGGCCGCCACCAGCAGGATCTGACCGCCGGGCGCGAGCCCCGCGATCATGTCCTCGATGGCGGCGGCGCTGGGCGCGGTCGCGAGGACGACCTTCGCCCCGCCGAGCGCGGCGAGCTGCTTGCCCGCATCGCCCTTCGCGGAGTCGATGTAGTCGTGCGCGCCGAGCTGCTTCGCGAGCGGGCTCTTGTCCTCTCCGCGCGCGATCGCCACCGTGCGAAACCCGAACCGCGACGCGAACTGCACGCCGAGGTGGCCGAGGCCGCCGAGCCCGAGAATGCCGACCGTGTCGCCGCCGCGCGCAACGGAATGGCGGAGCACATTGAATGTGGTGATGCCGGCGCACATGAGCGGCGCCGCCTCGGCGTCGGACAGCCCGGCCGGGACGCGCGCCAGGGCCTCGATGCGCGCGATCAGGTACTCGGCGTATCCGCCGTCGGAGCCGAAGCCGCTGACCAGCTCGTTCCGGCAGGTGAGGAAGTCGCCGACGCGGCACGAGTCGCAGACGAAGTCGTGTCCGCCGTGCCACCCGACCCCGACGCGGTCTCCGGCCTTCCACCCCTCGACGCCGGGACCGACCCTCTCGATGACGCCAATCACCTCGTGTCCGGGCACCCGCGGCAGCGTCAGCCCCGGGAACTGCCCTCCCTTCACCCAGCTGTCGCTGTGACAGACACCGCAAGCGGCGACCCGGATCTCCACCTGCCTCGGTCCGGGATCCGTTCGCTCGCGCGTGATGAGCTCGAAATCTGCCCCGGCCGACGGGATCCGCGCCGCTCGCATGGTCGCCATGGCGGCGACGGTACTCCGGCTTGGAGTTGAGACAAGACCGGTTCGACCAGGATCACTCGAACTCGAGCCGGTGCAACGTATCCGCGAGCTTCGCCTTCACGGCGTCGTTCGTCGGATCGGCGGCCACGTTCTGCAGCTCGAAGGGATCGACGTTCAGGTCGTAGAGCTCGGTCTCGGTGGTGATGTACTCGACGTACTTCCAGATGATGCACGCCTCGCCGGCGGGGCAGTGCGCATCGCTCTTGCACGCGGTGTCGGTCGTGACGCTGCAGCGGCCCTGTCTCACCAGTGCGTTGGTGGGAAGCTTGCCGTTCCAGTGCTCGTTCAGCATCGCGCGCGGCCAGTCGACGGGGCCACCGCGCAGCAACGGCACGACGCTGTGGCCGTTCACCACGTAGCCGGGCGGTACCGTCGCACCCGCCAGGTCGACCAGCGTCGGCGCGAGATCGACGTTCAGCACGACGTGGTCGTCGGTTCGTGGCGCCCCGACGAGCCGGTCAAAGCGCATGATCATCGGCACCCGGATGCACTCCTGGTACGGGCACTGCTTCACCTTCCAGCGGTGCGATCCCCACGAGTAGCCGTTGTCCGACGTGTAGACGATGAGCGTGTTGTCGAGCTGTCCGATCGCGGCGAGGGCGGCGACGATGTCGCGGACGCCCTCGTCCACCGCCTGCAGCGACTCCATCTGGAGCTGGCGAAACTTGTCGGTCTCGCACGCGTCGCACTTGTGTCCCGGAGGACAGGTGTCGCAGCCACGCGAGTCCCAGGTGAGCGCCTGCACCCAGGCCGGCTTGTCGCTCACGTCCGCCTCCGCGTAGTTCGGAGGCCGGAACGGCACGATCCCGTCGAAGAGGCCGATGTGACGCGCGGCGGGGATGGCGGGCGCATGGGGCGCCTTCTGGTCGAGCGACAGGAAGAACGGACGGCCGTCGAACGCCTGGATGAACTCCAGCGCGCGCTGGTTCATCACGTCACCCGAGTAGTCCTCGTGCTTGCGCCCGAAGTGCGTGACGACGCCGTCGTCGTCGAGATCGTAGTCGTAGTAGTTGACCTTCACCTGGGCGTGCCACTCCTCCCAGCCCGGCGGGATGCAGGGAGCCAGCCTGTTGTAGCCATTGAGGTACTTGCCGACGAAGCCCGTCCGGTAGCCCGCGTTTTGCAGCCAGGTGGCGATCGTCGAGGTGGCATCGAACACCTCGGCGCCGCCGTCGGGAGGGCGGTTCTCGAGCACGCCCGTGCGGTGCGCGTACTGCGCCCGCAGGATGCTGGCGCGGCTGGGCGCGCAGAGCGCGGTGGACACCTGCCCGCTGGTGAAGGTGACGCCGTGGTTCGCCAGCTCGCTGGTCACGAACGGCATGACCGGCCCCGGCCGGCCGGGCGACTGGTGCGTGCCGTCGACCGTGTCCCAGCGCTGGTCGTCGGACAGGATGATGACGAAGTTGGGTGCCCCGGCGATGCTCGGCGAGTGAGACGGCGGCGACGGCGCGCCCGGTGTCGTGCAGATCGACGTCGCCGGCAGCATGTCGGTCGAGATCGCGTCGGCCGCATCGCCGATGCAGTCGGCGGCCTCCTCCGGCGTGGTCTTGCCGCGACAGCTTCCGCCGAGGGGCGGCTCGACGGGCGTCGTGCAGTGAAGGGCCGCGTGCTCCTTCATCCGCGCAAGATCGCCGGGGATCAGGTTGCGCTCTCCGCGCGCGATGCGCGTCGCCTTCCTGGCCATGAAGCGGTAGGCGTCGCGAAAGAGTCGCTCGCCACAGGCCGTGCCCACCCCGCTCATCAGATCGCGCAGCTCGGTCACTCCGCACACGATGGCGTCGCGGCATGCCTGGCTATCCAGACCGGCGAGGCTGCGGTCGAAGTCGCACGAGCCCGTTCCTTCCGCGACGCAGGCGAGCAGCGTGCTGCCTGCCCGCTTGATCCCGACCGCCACCGCGGCATCGGCCCCGCATGCCTGATCGAGATCGTCGCAGTCGAGCTGCTGCCCTCGGGCCGGGGTGGGGTGCGCGGCGCGCAGGAGGAAGAGGGTGGCTGCCGCCACCAAGCCGTGGCTCTTGCGGGGTCTCATGGGAATACCTTCCCTAGCACGAACCCGCGGGAACCTTGGCTCTGGCGTCTTCTAGACGAGCACCGGGGGCGTCTCAGACGGACTGGTTCCGGCCGCGGCGTGCGAACGCGATCGCCACCGGCGCCAGGACCGTCAGGCCCACCATCACCCAGAAGAACGGGCGGAGCATCTGCGTCATGTCGAGCATCGTTTTGACCTCAAATCGAACGATCGCTCGATAGAATACGGCTCCGACGCTCTGTGTCAAGAGCCCGCTGGGCACGGCTATTCGAGGCCGAGGGTGCGGAGTGCCACGGCGATGATGTGCTCGCGGACGCGGGCGGCGAGCTCGGGATCGTCGAGGCCGTGGCCGAGCAGCTGGCGGTACAGGCCGTCGTTCACGAGGTGCCAGTGCACCAGGGCATCGATGGTGACCATGAAGAGGACCGGGTCGATCCCCTTCACCTCGCCCCGCCCCTCCGCCGGCTTGAGAACCCCCTCCAGGAGACCGAGCCAGCGATCCGCGATGCGGCGTTCGGTGCCGAACCGCGCCGGATTCTCGAGCGCCGTCCGGTATCCCAGCTGCACGAGCGCCCGGTTGGCGAGGAAGAGGTCGAACAGCGCCCCGACCGCCGCTCGCGTGGTCTCGCGCAGATCGAGGCCCATGCCCAGCGCCGACACGACCAGCTCGCGTACCTGCCCGTGCACGCGCTCCTGCACCTCCTGGTAGAGCGCCTCCTTCGACTGGAAGTAGTGGTACAGGGTCGAGACGCGGATGCGCGCCTGACGTGCGATGTCCCGCACCGACGTCCCCGCCAGGCCCTTGCGAGCGAACGTGGCAACGGCCGCGGCGAGGACGCGCTCCCGCGTGCGATCGCCGCGAGCTCCGACGGGCCGGCCCGGGCGTCGAGCGCGCCGGCCGGCGGTGCTCACTCGACCCAGCGATTCATCGCGCGCACCCGCGACTCCGCGACGAGGAGATAGTTGCGGATGGCCTCGCGGCACCGATCCTGGACCGCACGCGGCTCGGCGACCATCCGGAAGAGATCGGCCGCCTTCTGTCCGTGGTCGGGCTCGGCATAGGCGTGGACCTCGAAGTTCTTCACGCCCGCGCCGTAGTGCTTCGCCAGGCCCTCGGAGAGCGTCTTCGCGTGGCCGCTGCCGGCGGCGACCCGCTCGCCCGCGTATCCGAACACCGCCAGGCCCTCCTCGTACGAGCGCCGCACGTAGAACAGCATGGTGCAGGTCATCGCGATCGTCTCGGGCAAGGGCGTGTAGGCACGGATGTCCGCGTCGCTGAGGCCGATCTGGTGGCAGAAGTCGACCTTCATGCGGACGTGGTTCGGATCGCGCAGGTAGCCGGTCTCGTCGGCGAAGTTCTGCGCCCAGTGATGGTAGTGGACCGAGTCCTCCATCGTGAAGGCGTAGGCGTCGGGCGCGTTCGCGATGAGGACGGCGAACTCCGGCGTCATCCAGCGGCCGAGATAGTAGAACTCGAGCGCCAGACGCTGGACCACCTCGCGCGACGCCTCGCCGCGTCCGATCGCCGGAACGACCTTGTCCTGCTTGAAGTAGTCGTGCGCCGCGATGAGCCGGTCGAGCTCGGCGAGATAGTCGTCGACGGGCATCGCGGGCGCGGCGTTGCCGCCGGCGATGGAGCGGAATTCCCGGCCCTGCTCGGTCATGTCGCGGTTTTGGAGCAGCCTCGTGGCCGGAGTCAAGGGAACGCCAGAACCATCTTGAGTTCCGCTGGCGGTCTGCGCTACGGTCACTCAGGAGTTCTCATGAGGAGGGCGTTGCGATGATGTCCAACTGCTCGCTCTACCCTCTTGCGCCGCTCGATCCGGCGATCGATCCGGCCTACGCCGATGGCCCTCCGCCGCCAGCACACCGCGTCAACCACGCGGGTGAGATCGAGGTCGACTGGCCGGTCGCATCCATCCCGTCGCGCCTGAACCGCTACCGGACCATCTCGTTCGAGACGCTGGAGGACGAGCTCGAGAGAAGCGCGGAACGCGAGGAGCATCTCGGATAGCCGCCGATCGTTGACAGCCTTTTCCGTCAGGTGGTAGCGCCGCTGCATGAGGCTCGCGGAGAAGGTTGCCATCGTCACCGGAGCGGCGCAGGGCATCGGCAAGGCCTATGCGCTGCGGTTCGCGCGCGAAGGAGCGCACGTCGTCGTCGCCGACCTGCGGGCGGAGGCGGCGCGAGAGGTCGCGGACGAGTGCACCGCGATCGGACCCGAGGCGCTCGCGCTGCGGCTGGACGTCGCCGACGAGGCGAGCACGCTGGACGTGGCCGGGCGCACGATGGAGCGATTCGGGCGCGTCGACGTGCTGGTCAACAACGCCGCCATCTACTACGACCTCGACCGCACCGAGAACACGCTCGCCTACTTCAACCGCGTCCTGTCCGTGAACCTGACCGGCGCGTGGCTCATGAGCCGGGCCGTCGAGCGGCACATGAAGCGGCAGCGGCGCGGCAAGATCATCCACCAGTCCTCCACCGCGGCCTACCTGGGCAACGTCGGCATGGTGGACACCGAGGATCCCGACGTGCCGATGCCGCCGTTCCACTACAGCGTGGCGAAGATCGGCGTCGCGGGGCTCACCAAGTACATGGCCGGCGCGCTGGGGCCGTGGGGCATCAACGTGAACGCGATCGCCCCCGGCGTGACCATGACGGAGGCGACGAAGAAGATCGTGCCCGACGGCATCCTGCAGTCGCTGGTGATGTTCAGCGCGCTGCGCAAGGCGCTCGAGCCCGAGGACCTGACGGGCGCCGCCGTGTTCCTCGCCTCGGACGACTCGAACATGATGACGGGGCAGGTCCTGGTCGTGGACGGCGGGATGGTGATGCTCGGCTAGACGCGCCGCTCGCGTCCCGCCCAGTAAGGCTCGCGCAGCTGCCGTTTCAGCACCTTGCCGTTCGGGTCGCGGGGCAGCTCGGCGACGAACTGGACGCTGCGCGGGACCTTGTAGTCGGCGACCCGCTCGCGACACCACGCCTGCACCGCGTCCCCCGTCAGCGCGGTGCCGCGGCGCGGCTCGATGACCGCCGCCAGCGACTCGCCCCAGCGCTCGTCGGGAATGCCGAACACGGCGGCATCGACGACGTCCGGGTGCTCGAGCAGGACCGACTCGATCTCTGCCGGGTAGATGTTGACGCCGCCCGAGATCACCATGTCGGTGCGGCGGTCGGCGATGAAGAGATAGCCGTCGGCGTCGAGCCAGCCGACGTCGCCCACCGTGAAGAAATCGCCGCGGAACGCCGCCGCCGTCTTCTCGGGTGCGTTGTGATACGCGAACTTTCCCGTGCCGAGCGACGACAGGTAGATGGTGCCCACCTCGCCGGGACCGAGCGGCGTGCCGTCGTCGTCGAGGATCTTGACCGTGATGCCGGGCCAGGGACGTCCCACGCTGCCCGGACGCTCGAGCCATTCCTCGGGCGAGATGATCGTGCCGGGCCCCTCGGTGGCGCCGTAGAACTCCCACACGGAGCCGCGGGGAAAGACGTCCATGATCCGTCGCTTCACGTCGCGCGGACACGGCGCCGCCGCGTGCAGGATCTTCCTCACGCTCGAGAGGTCGTGACGGGAGCGCACGTCGGGCGGCAGCTCGAGGATGCGGATGAAGTGCGCCGGCACCATGCTGCTGGTCGTGACGCGCTCGGAGGCGATCAGCCGCAGGCAGTCCCCGGCGTCGAAGCGCGGCATGATCACGACCGTCGCGCCGACGAAGAGATGCTGGGCGGCGTAGGCGTTCGGCATCGTGTGATACATCGGGCCGGCGACCAGGTGCACGTCCGTCGGCCCGAAGCCCCACAGCTCGACGAGTCGCTTCTGCGACTCGAATCCCAGCTTGGGATCGAACGTCGGGTGCATGACGCCCTTCGGACGACCGGTGGTGCCGGAGGTGTAGACGAGGATGTTGAAGCCGCCCGGCGTCGTGCCCGGCGACGGCGCATCGGGCGCGTTCTCGACCGCGTCCTCGAACGACGGCAGATCGCTCGACGCGCCGACGACCAGACAGTGCTCCGGCGCCGGCCGTCCCGCCGCGGCGCGCGCCGCCGCCCCTTCCTCCACGAACGCCTCGTCGAGCACGAACACGTCGGGGGCCGCGTCCTCGAGGACGTAGGCGATCTCGCCGCGCCGCCAGCGCCAGTTGATGGGGACGGCGAGCGCCCCCAGCTTCGCGGCGGCGTGCGTCACGGCGAGGAACTCGGGGACGTTCGGGAGGAGGAGCGCGACCCGGCCTCCCGGGCCGAGTCCGCGAGCCGCGAGCACGCCGGCGACGCGATTCACCCAGCGATCGAGCTCGCCGTAGGTGAGCCGTCGCGTGCCGCACACCAGCGCCGTCCGCTCGGGCGTCGCCGCGGCGTTGGCCGCCACGCCGTAGGTCATCGACGCCGGCTCAGTGCGACGGGAACCACTTCTCGAGCGTGCCGGTGGCCAGCATCTCGATCTCGGCCTCGTCGAGGCCGGCCCGCGCCGCCGCCTTCTGGAATCCGTCGAGCAGCTCGGGCGTACCGTCGTAGTGCGGCCAGTCCGACGCCAGCGCCACGTGATCCGCCGGCAGGAACTCGAGCGCGATCCGCAGGTCGGTCTCCTCGCAGGCTTCGACCGTCACCATCATCTGCCGCTCGAAGATGTCCATGGCCGGCGTCTTCCATCCCGGCGTCTTCAGGCGGCCGAACATCTCGCGGTGCTCCTCGAAGCGCTCGAACATGGAGGGCAGCCAGCCGACGCCCGCCTCGAGGATCATCGTCGGCATGGTGGGGAAGCGGTCGAACACGCCACCCGACATCATGTCGTACAGCGTGTGGATCATGTCCATCGGGAAGCCGAGGCAGGACGCCGCCATGATGTCCGGCAGACGATAGCCCTTCGAGGTGCCGTCCTGGTCCCACATCGGCAGGGGATGCAGGCCGAGCTTCAGACCGGTCTCGACGATGGCCTGCCACAGCGGGTCGAAGCTCGGGTGCGAGTACTTCTTCCCGTGCACCGGGTTGGTGCGGATGAACGCGACCTGCAAGCCGAGGTCCGCGATGCGCCGCACCTCGGCCACCGAGGCGTCGACGTCGATCGTGGGCAGCGCCGCGGCGGGGATCAGGCGGCCACCCGAGCCGGCGCAGTACTCCTCGCGCATCCAGTCGTTGTAGATCTGGCAGACTGCGGGCGCGAGATGCGGCAGGAAGGTGCCGCCCGCGAGCATGAAGGTGGGAAACAGCACGGCACGGCCCACCTTGTTCTCGGTGTTGAACGCCAGCCGCTCGCGCCCGTCCTTCGCCCAGCCGGGCGCATCGAGAATGGTGAAGCGCTCGCGCTCGTCGGTGGCGAAGACGCGCTCGAGCGGCATGCCCATGGCGCAGGCGAGGCCCATGCTCTGCAGCATGTCGCCCGGCCGGATACCGCCATACATCATGTCGAGGTTCTCGATGTCGATGCCGTAGATGCGCTGATGGAAGCGCCCGTCCTCGTCGCGATAGAAGCTGGGCGCCATCTCGCGCAGGTCTTTCGGGAGTCGCTCGACCCAGAGGTCGCCCGGCTCGATCACGTGTCCGTCGGCGTCGGCCAGCTCGGTGATAGGCATGTCAGGACCGTTACCGCGGTGCCGGCCGAGATGTCAATCATCCGACCTAATCGAATGCTCGACCGCAGGGCCTCTTGAGGGGGACGGCTCCGGCAAGCTACGGGACGGTATGGGAGATCGAACCCACGTCGAGCGCTTGAAGCAGGTCGGGCGCTACGCGCTCGGCGTCGAGTGGGGCGACGGGCACGACAGCATCATCCCGCACCGCGCGATCCGACGGTCGTGTCCCTGCGACGCGTGCACGGGTGCCGATCGCGGCGCGCCGCTGCCGCCGCCCGCGGAGCAGCCGGTTCGCGTGGAGCAGCTGGGCGAGGAGGCGGTGTTCGTGGCGTGGGCCGATCAGCACGAGACCGTGCTCCTCACCGAAGAGCTGCGCGCGCTCTGTCGCTGCGCGCACTGCGCGGGCGAGCCCGAGTACCCGATCTCCGGACGCTGACGATGGCCGCCTTCACCGTGCAGCCGCTGGCGTGGGTCCGGAACGCGCGCAGCGAGCCGATCGACGACGACTGGGACGCGATCGTCTCCGACGTGGAGCTCGCCGACGACGTTCCCGCCGACTGCCTCGTGGGCCTCGACGCCTTCTCGCACGTCGAGCTCGTCTTCCTCTTCGATCGCGTGCGCCATGAGGAGATCGTGTGGACGGCGCGCCATCCGCGGAACAACCCCGCCTGGCCGCTGGTGGGGATGCTGGCGCAACGCGGGAAGAACCGCCCCAACCGTCTCGGCGTCACGGTCGCGCGGCTGGTCTCCGTCAGCGGGCGGATCCTGACCGTCCGCGGGCTCGACGCGGTGGACGGGACGCCGGTCCTCGACGTCAAGCCCGTCATGCGCGAGTTCCTGCCGCGCGGCGAGGTGCGGCAACCCGACTGGGCCAGCGAGCTGATGCGCGACTACTGGGTCCGGGCGAGCTGATCCGCCTGGTAGAAGACGCGCTCGAGCGCGGACAGCAACCCCGTCCCGACCAGGAATATTCGCGGATGACCCGGACGCTCGGCGTAGACCGAGCCGCCGGAGGCGTTCGGCGCGCCGAGCTGCAGCACGATCTGGCGATGCGCGGTGCGGAGCGTGATCGTGGCGGTGGGCGGGTCGAGTCCGAGCTGCGCGCCGCGCTCCGGCCGGAAGGCATCCACCGCGCGCAGCTCCGCCAGCGTGGTGACGAGGGTGTCGAGCGCATCGACCGCGCCGGGTGGCGCGGGCCGGTCGTCGAGCCGCCAGCCGCCCGGCGCACGCACGGCAGCCATCTGATGGTCGCCGGCGCGGAGCTCGACCGCCCGCACCGACGCGGCGCGCACGCGCAGGACGCGCGGGCCGCGCACGGATTCGGGGCCCGTGCGCCGCGGCGGCGCCTCGACGACGAGCAGCAGCGCGCCGGCGCCGAGCACGAGGGCCAGGAGAAGCAGCGTTCGCCGCAGGACTCACCCCATGCGTCGCCGGACGGTGGTCACCAGCACCCCCGCGAGCAGCACGAGCCCGGGCACCACGCCCGCGACCGTGGCGAGCAGGCGGCGCGCGCCCTGCTCGGTCAGCACCAGAGGGGACAGCGGGCGCTGCACCTCCGGGACGTCCTTCGCGCGCTCGCCCACCAGCTCCTCCTCGCCGCCCGCCCACGCGACGGCGTTGAGCGCGACGTCGCGATTGCCGAGCACGTCGAGGTACGCGTCGCTCGCGAAGTCGGAGTCGCCGACGACGACCAGCCGGCCACGGCGCGCGCCCTCCCCGCCCCCGACCTCCGCCATCACGATGACCGACAGCGGCCCCGGCACGTCGTGCGCCGCCTTCGACGGCTCCTCGCCCCGGCGCGCGCGCCCGGCGTCGGCCATCGCCCACGCCGAGGGCGCCGTCCGGGCGATGCTCTCCGCCGAGACGCCGGGCACATCGCGGACCACGTCCACCGTGCGCGCCGACGGCAGCACCACGCCGCTCTCGATCGGATTCTTCGCCGCCTCCGAGATGGGGTTGCCGCTACGGAACTCCTCGACGACCGCGGCGAGGCCGTCGGTGGCGAGCACCCGGCGCTCGTGGTCGACGACGAAGTCGTCGCCCAGCGCGATGCCCATGGTGCCGAGGAACGCCTGCAGGCTGGGCAGCGTGCCCGGGTCGAGGAGCAGCAGCAGGCCGCCGCCGGCCTTCAGGTGAGTGGCGAGCTTCTCCAGCTCCTCGGGCAGGAAGTCGCGCTTCGGCCCCGCGACGATCACCAGGTCGGTGTCCGCGGGCAGCGGAGCGTCGAGCAGGTTGACGACGTCGACGGTCATGCCTTGCGCGTCGAGCCCCGCCATGAAGCGTCCGATCCCCTGCGGCTCGCCGGTCGGCACGCGCTCCCCGTGCCCCGTCGTCAGGACCGCGCGCCGGCGGTGTCCGTGCAGCGCCTCGAGGATGCCGCCCGCGAGCTGCTCCTCGGACTCCGCGGGCACGATCACGCGACGGCCCTGGTACTCGATCAGGGCGCGCCCGTACTGCGTCACGCCGTCGCCGCGCGCGCGCTCGGGGTAGCGGTCGAGGTCGAGCAGCTCGGCGCTGATGCGGGGGTTCTCGGTGCGCAGGCGCTCCATCAGGCCGGCGAAGACCGCGCGCTCGCCGCGGCGGTGATACACCGTCACGTGCAGCGGCTCGGTGACCTGCGCGACGACCTTGCGCGTGACCGGCGACAGCGAGAGCGCGCGGGTCGGTGTCAGGTCGACGCGCCGGTTCGTGCGCTCCGCGAGCGCCTGGAGGAGGACGCACGCCAGCACGATCAGGATCGCCTCCAGCACGAGCTGCGACCAGCCGCGCAGCGCCCGTCCCGGCGGCATCAGCGCAGTCCCCGCCAGCGTCGCGAGTCGAGCGCGAGCAGCGTGAACGCGAGGAATGCCGCCGCGAACAGGACGAGGTAGCTGACGTCGCGGGTGTCGATGCCGCCGCGCATGAACACCTGGAAGCGATCGAACAGCGACAGCGGTCGCAGGATCGACAGCGCGCCCTCGCTCACCGCCGCCTCGTTCCAGGTGATGATCCAGAAGAAGAGCAGCACGCCGTACGTCGCCGCGCCCGCGACGAGCTGGCTGTCGGTGAGCGCGGACAGGAAGAGGCCACACGCGGCGAAGGCAGCAGCGAGCAGCGCGAGACCGAGATAGCCGGCGAACAGCGGCCCCCAGGAGATGGGCTGCAACCGGTCGAGCAGCAGCGGGTACGCGAGCGTCGGCAGGATGAGCGCGAGCAGGACGACGAGGCACGCGAGATACTTGCCCGCCACGATCTCGAGGTCGCGCAGCGGATACGTCCACAGCAGCTCGAGCGTGCCGAGACGTCGCTCCTCGGCGAAGAGCCGCATGGTCAGCAACGGCACGAACACGAGGAGCAGCTGGCGCATGTCGTAGAACTGGTACTGCCACAGGCCGAGGACGAGGTTCATGCCGCCGAAGCGGACGTAGAAGTCGAGGTTGGTGTAGAAGAGCCAGCCGGCGAGGACGAGGAACACGGCCGCCAGCACGTAGAACAGCAGCGACGTGAAGTAGAGCACCAGCTCCTTGCCGGCGATCGCGAGCACTACGCCTGCTCCCTGCCGCCGGGCTCGTCACGCACCAGGTCGAGGAAGATGTCCTCGAGCCGGCTGCGCCCGAGGCGCGCCCCCAGCTCGGCGGGCGTTCCCTCTCCCACGATGCGGCCGCGGGCGATCACGATCACGCGCTCGCACACCGCTTCCACCTCGGTGAGGATGTGGCTGGAGAAGAGCACGGTGCGGCTGCCGCGCAGGCCCTGGACCAGGCTGCGGATCTCGACGACCTGCGCCGGGTCGAGCCCGATGGTCGGCTCGTCGAGGATCAGGATGGGCGGATCGCCGCACAGCGCCTGCGCGACGCCGACGCGCTGGCGATAGCCCTTCGACAGCGTGCCCACGCGCCGGTGCGCCACCGCCTCCAGCCCGCACGCGGCGAGCACGCGCGCCACCGCCTCGCCGCGCGCCGCGCGCGGCAGTCGCTTCAGCCGCGCCACGAGCCGCAGGTAGCCGCGCACGCTGAGCTCCGGGTAGTACGGCGCGTGCTCGGGGAAGTAGCCCACCGTACGCCGGCACGCGAGCGGGTGGTGCTGGGGGTCGTGTCCGGCGATACGCACCTCGCCCGACGTCGGCGGGAAGATGCCCGCCAGGATCCGCATGGTGGTGGTCTTGCCGGCGCCGTTCGGACCGAGGAAGCCCACGATCTCGCCCTCGCCGACCGCGAAGGTGATTCCCCCCACCGCGTCGATCGTGCCGAAGCGCTTCGTGACGTCGCGCACCTCGAGCATCGCGCGCGCGGTCACGGCAGGGCCTCCAGCGCGCGCAGGAGCGCCGGGGTCAGCGCGTCGAGGCCGTCGACGCACCGGGTCGCCTGCGTGAAGTCCTGATCCGCCGTGAGGTCGCTCGGCACCGCGACCACGCGCAGGCCGGCGGCGCGCGCCGCGCGCACGCCACGCGGCGTGTCCTCGACCGCGACGCAGTCCGCGGGCTCGCGCCCGAGCGCCGCGGCCGCCGCCAGGTACGCATCGGGAGCCGGCTTCGCCGCCGCGTGGTCCTCGCGCGCGATCACCGCGTCGAGCAGCGCGGCGAGGTCGGCGGCGCGCAGCAGCACGGCCGTCTCGGCGCGCGGCGAGTTCGTCACCACGGCGAGCGGCCACGCTCCGTGCAAGCGCTCGAGGCACGCGCGCGCCCCCGGCATCGGCGGCGCACCCGCCGCGATCAGATCGCGGTACACCTCGGCCTTGCGCGCGCGGAGCGTGGCGGCGTCGACCGGCAGCGCCCAGCGCCCGCAGGCCCACTCCGCGCCCCCCGCGACCGCGATGAAGTGCCGCCGGTACGTGTCGAGATCCAGATCGGCCCCGTACCCGGCGAGGACGCGGCGGTAGGCCTGCCACTGGACGCGCTCGGTGTCGACCAGCGTGCCGTCGAGATCGAAGCACACTCCCCCGACCGTGCGCATGGCGCGCGTCCGGGTGTCGCTCAAATGGTCCAGCTCTGCAAGGACGCGGATATCTCGCGCCAGCGCCGGTAGCGCTCGCTGAACGCCGCGCCCAGCGCGACATCGGGCTCGACGGTGCGCGTGCGGACCATCGCCGCCACCGCGTCGGGCACCGCCGGATGCAGGCCGGCGCCGATCGCCGCGAGGATCGCGCAGCCGAGGCTCGCGCTGTCCGGCACCTCGGCGACCGTCAGCGGCGCACCGAGCGTCGTCGCCACGAGCCGCAGCAGCGTGGGGCTGCGGCTCATCCCGCCGCTCACCCAGAGCCGTTCGGTCGGATTGCCGGAGACCGCCGTGATCTGCTCGCAGTTGCCACGGATCGCGTAGGCGACGTTCTCGAAGAAGGCGCGCAGCAGATCGCCGCGCTTCGGACGGTCGATGTGGAGAAGCGGGAAGCGGAAGAGCAGGCCCGCCGGCTGGAACGGATTCATGTTCCGCAGGTTGAAGACGGCGGGTCCGAGGTGACAGAAGATCTCGCGCGGCCCCGGGTCGACCGTGGCCATCGCCGCCTCCGCCAGCGCGTGCGCGCCGTCGTCGACGCCGCCGCACATGAGCTCCAGCAGCCAGCGGTACGTGCTGCCGGTGTCGCCACCGTTGCTCTCGAGCACCCAGCGCCCCGGCACCACGTGGGGGCTCGTCCAGAGGTTGCAGTCCGCGTCGAGCACGGGCGTGCCGACGACCTCCTGGACGGGCGTGGTCGTGCCGAGCACCGCTCCGATCTGCCCCGTGTCGTACACGCCGCTGCCGAGCAGGGCGCTCTCCGTGTCGGGTCCGCCGGCGAACACCGGCGTGCCCTCGGGGATGCCGGTCGCCGCCGCCGCGCGGGCGGTCACGCGACCGGCCAGGGCTCCGGCGTCGCACAGCGTCGGAAGGATCGCGCTCGGGATGTCGAAGGTGTCCAGGATCTCGCTCGACCACCGGCGCTCGGTGACGTCGTAGAGCATCGACTCGCTCGCGTTCGAGTGCTCCGCCACCCGCGCGCCCGTCAGCAGGTGCGTGATCCAGTCGTTCAGCATGAAGACCGTCGCGATGCGACTCGCGTCGTGATGCTGGCGGAACCAGAGCAGCCGCGACACGGCGAAGATGTAGGGCGGCGCGTGTCCCGTGATGGCGTGCAGGCGGTCCGGCGCCATGCGGGACTGCACCTCCATGCCCTGCATCACCGCGCGCGCGTCGAGGTTCGGCCCCGCGTACAGCACCTCGCCCGCGGCGTCGAGGAACACGCAGCCCTCGCGCTGCGCGGTGGCGCTCACGCCGCGGATGCGCGCGTCCGCCGGCAGCGCGGCGACGGCCGTCCGCGCGCAGCGCCCGAGCACGTCCCAGAAGACGACCGGATCGAGGTCGAAGCCGCGCACCAGCGGCAGGTCGGGATCGGAGAAGAAGTGATACGAGAGCGGCTCCTGCGCCGCCGCGACCGGCCGTCCCTCGACGTCGAACACCACGCAGCGGGCGGAGCCCGTGCCCGCGTCGAGGGTGAGGAGGTAGTCGCGCGCCACCGCTCAGCCTCGGCCGTCGAGCACGGCCGGATTCGCGATCCAGCGCGGCCGCTCGCCGCGCAGCCAGCGCTCCATCGCGTCCACCACGATGTCGCTCTGGTGTCGCGTCACGTCGGCCGTGGCGCCGCCGAGATGCGGCGTGACGATGACGTTCGGCAGCGCCAGGAACCGGTTTCCGGGCTGCAGCGGCTCCTCGGCCAGCACGTCGAGGGCCGCGCCGGCGAGCGTCCCGGCTCGCAGCCGCTCGTAGAGCGCATTCTCGTCCGTGAGCGCCGCGCGCGCCGTGTTGACGAGGAACGCCGTCGGCTTCATGAGCGCCAGGCGCTCGGCGGAGAGCAGTCCGCGCGTCTCCGGCGTCACCGGGGCGTGCAACGAGACGATGTCGGAGTCGCGCAGCACCGTGTCGAGATCGCCGAGGACGATGCCGGGGGGCGCCTCCTGCACGTAGGGGTCGTAGGCGAGGACGCGGGTCTTGAATGCCGCCAGGCGCGCCGCCACCTCGCGGCCGACCGCACCGAGCCCGACGAGACCGACGGTGAGCCCGCCCAGCTCGACGCCGGTGAAGCGCGTGTACATCTCGAGGTAGTCGCTGGCCTGCTCGATGCGCGTCGCCTCGCCGCCGCGGTAGGTGGCCCACACGGCCGGCAGGTGCCGGGCCAGCGCGAGCATGAAGGCGAGCGTCAGGTCGGCGACGGCGTCGGCGTTGCGCCCGGGGGTGTGGAAGACCGGGATGCCCTTCTGCGTGGCGAGCTCGAGATCGACGTTGATGGGATCGCCACGGCAGACGCCGATCATCGTGAGCGGACAGGCGTCGAGCACCTCGGCGTGCACCAGATCGGCCTCGACGATGAGCACGTCGGCGCCGACATCGAGGATGCGGCGCGCGAACTGCACGCCGTCGAAGTAGATCGACTGGCGCACCTTCCAGTCCTCGTGCACCACGTCCATGTGGCGGCCGAGGCGCGATCGGGCGGCGGGATCGAAGGACGCGGTGATGAGGGCTTTCATGGGTTCAGACGGCGAGCAGGGCGTGCACGAGCTGCTTCACGTGGTCGCGCACCTGGTTGCGCAAGCCGTCGTTGCGGACGCTGCCGCCGAGCACGCTCTGATAGGACTGGCTGTCGAGGAGATAGAGCAGCAGCACGGAATGCACCGAGAGCATGAAGAGGCGGGAGTCGGTGTCGGTCATCTTCTGGCCGAGGCGCTTCATCCAGGTCGAGAACACGCCCCAGGCGGGGACGAGCACGTCGCGTTCGACGCCGACGTCGATGTCCGCGTTCTCGACGATGCGGCGGACCAGGAGCTTGGGCAGGTTCGGCGTGTCGGCGAAGAAGTCGAAGACCCGGTCCATGGTCTGGTCGATGGTCGCGCGACGGTCGAGCTGCTGGTGCTGCAGCGGCTCGAGCGATTCGCGCAGCAGCTCGACGATCTGGTCGAACAGATTGCGGAAGACCGCGAAGTAGAGGGTCTCCTTGGAGGCCCAGTGATAGTGCAGGCTCGAGATGTTCACGCCCGCACGGGCCGCGATCTCGCGCGTCGACGCGCCGGTGAAGCCGCGCGCGGCGAAAACGTCCTCCGCAGCGGACAGGATACGCGCCTTGGTGGAACCCGGCGCCTCGCGCGCCTTCTCGAGCGCCGTCTTGCTCACGACGACCGGTTGCTTAGAGCGATCGACCACGCCGCGTCAAGCTTCGCAGACGCCATGTCGTCTCAGTTGGCGTATCCGAGCGCGCGCAGGCGCTCGCGCGTGGCGTCGTCGACCTGACGCTGCCCGCCCCCGCCGACGTCGCGCTGCGCGCGCAGCCGTGACGCGTCCATCAGGCGCACCAGCTCCGCGCGCACGCGGTCGTCGAACGCCTCCGGGTTCCGCTCGCCGGGATCGCTCGCGAGATCGTAGAACTGCTCGCCACCGGCCGGAGTGAGCATCAGCTTGCGCGCGCCGTCGATCAGCGCGCGATTCTGCGGCGGCTCCTTGCCGAGGGCGTTCACCAGCAGCTCGGCGTACGGCGGCTCGCGCGCCCCCGGGCGCACGAGCGAGCGCCCCTCGAACGACGGCTCCGCGGGCGCACCGATCAGGTCGAGGATGGTCGGCGCGACGTCGATCAACGACACGGACTCGTCCGCCACCGCGGGCGGCCGTCCCGGCGCGAGCAGGAGCAACGGCACCTGCAGGGTCTCGTTGTAGAGGTCGAGACCGTGCCCGACGACGCCGTGCTCGTGGAACTCCTCACCGTGGTCGGCGGCGATCACCACGACCGCGTGCGCGAGCACGCCGCGCGCCGTGAGCCCGTCGAAGAGCTCGTGCAGCGCCTGGTCGAAGCTCGCGACCTCCGCCAGGTACTCGTCGCGCATGACGTCCATGTCGTCGGGGTGCGCCATCCCCTCCAGCGAATGCTCCAGCCAGGTGTTCACGCGCGCTTGCCACGCGGCCTGGTCGGCCTCGGTGTAGTGCCGGGGCGCCAGCACCGCGTCCAGACGATCGGGTCGCGGATCGTACGGAAAATGCGGCTCCATGTAGTGGAGATAGAGCAGCAGCGGGCGACGATCCGCGGGCGCACGCGCATCCAGCCAGGCGAACGCTCGCTGATTCACCTGCGCACCGGTGCCCTTCAGCTGCGTCTGGTCGATCGCCTCCTCCCAGACGTCGAAGCCCTGCCCGAACCCGGAGGCCAACGGGAGCGACCGCGTCGCGAGGAACCCCGCCGTGGCGAAGCCGCGCTCGCGCATCACCTCCGCGAGGGTGCGCTCGCGATCCGAGAACACCGAGAAGAGATGTACGACGCCGTGCTGCGACTCCCAGCGCGACGTGAAGAGCGACGCCACCGAGGGCTCGGTCCACGACGACGCCGCGTACGCGTGCGTGAAGCGCGTGCCGCGCCCGGCGACGTCGTCCACGAACGGCGTCAGCCCCGACGTCTGCCCGTAGCAGCCGAGGTAGTCCGGTCGCAGCGTGTCCACGAGGACGATGACGACGTTCGGCGGTGGGGTGGAGCGACAAGCACCGAGGATCACGCACACCGCGAGCGCCGCGAGGGTGCGGCGATCGAGCACGATACAGCCTCAGTAGATCTTCAGCTCACCCAGCGGGCGCGTCTTCCAGCGCTTGTGCACCCACAGCCATTGCTCGGGAAACCGGCGCACCATGTCCTCGAACACGACCGATAGTCGCGCCGTGGTGGCGAGCACGTCGGCCTGCATGTCGCCGGTGCGCTCGGCCTCCATGATGGGCAGGATGTACGCCCGGTGGCGCGCGCTGCCTCCCTGGCGGACGATGAACACCGGGACGATCGGCGCGTCGGCGCGCAGCGCCACGCGGGCGAGCCCGGCGTTCGTGCTCGCCGGGAGTCCGAAGAAGTCGACGAAGACGCCGAGGCCGCGCGTGGAATTCTGATCGAAGGGCAGCACGAGGAGCTGCTTCTCGCGTAGCGCGCGCAGGACCTCGCCGGCCGCGTGGTGCTTGCGCACGAGCCGCGTCCCGGCGCGGGAGCGCACGTCGTTCAGCCAGCGATCGATGAGCGGGTTGCGGATCGGGCGGTGCACCATGGTGACCGGATGTCCGCGACGCCCACACGTGTACACCAGGAGCTCCCAGTTGCCGAAGTGTCCGCTCAGGATGAGCACGCCCGTCGGCCGCTCCCAGGTGAGCGCCTCGCGCAGCCACGCCTCGTCCTCGAACTGCACCATGTCGCGCAGCGCGGCGTCGCTCATGCGCGGGAGATGTGCGAGCTCCGCTGCCATGCGCCCGAGATTCAGCATCGAGGCGCGCAGGATGCGGGCGCGCTCGGCCCGCGGCTTGTCCGGAAACGCGATGGTCAGGTTCGTCATCCCGACGCGGCGGAGCGGGAACGCGACCAGCCATGCCACCCAGGCGACCGCCGCGGCCACGCGGACCGCGAGCGCGAGCGGCAGCGCGGCGAAACAGCCGACGATTGCGCGCAGCACCAGGTACTCGATGCGGTCGCGCACCGGCGACGGGGCCCGGAGGCGCGGCTTCTTGCGGCGTCGCGCGCCGGTGCGGGGCTCTGCGGGTGCGGTGGAGTCCTTCCCGGCAACCACCGACATGGCGGCCGTCTTAAGGAAGGGCAGACCCGGTTGCAACCGCGCAAACGCGGCATGCCATCGGCGCTGCAGGAGGTCGGTTTCGGTTGCCTTGGGCGGATTCGCTGTGCTATCCCCCGCCGCGTTCGCTGGTCTGCTGAGGTGAAGGCATCAAGGGTCTTTCCCTCGAATCCGGCGCGGCACGATAGCAACAGAGGGGAAGGAGAAACTCCGTGGCACAGGGCAAGGTCAAGTGGTTCAACGGCCAGAAGGGTTACGGGTTCATCACCACCGACGAGGGTGAGGACGTCTTCGTGCATTACAGCGCGATCGGCGGCTCGGGATTTCGGACGCTCGAACAGGGTCAGCGCGTGCAGTTCGAGGTGACGCAGGGACCCAAGGGGCTGCAAGCAGCAAACGTGAACAAGCTCGACTGACGCGAGGATCGTGGGACGACCGGCGGCTGCGGGCGCCGTCCCCCTTCGCTGCATCGCGCGCTCGGCGCGCACCGGCAACAGGCACACGGGGTACCGGCGAGGGATCGCTGCGCCCTGTGCGGTCGATGGTCCATCGTTCGTGGCTGCAGAACCGCGGGAAACGGCCGATCAGCCCGGTAGTACGTTGACACCATGGAGGCCCTCCGGGATGTTCTCCCTCTCGGAGGGTATTCATGCGTCTCGGTTCCGCCATCGGGTTTTCCGCGCTACTCCTTGCACAGGTCGTTCATGCCGCCTGCCCCGGCCCCGACTGCTTCGGCGGCGGCGGCCCGGCCGCGACCGATTGCATCGTCACGTGGAGCGGTGTCACCGCGGCTGCCACGACCTGCGTCGACGGCTCCGCCTGCGACCTGGACGGCGTCGCCGACGGCGTCTGCACGTTCGGGCTCGCGGCCTGCCTGGGTGACGCCAGCTGCGGCGTGACCGGCGCCGTCACGAGCGCGAGGGTGCTCCCCGCGAAGATGGCCGGCGCCACAGCCCTTGCCACCGCCATCCAGGCGCTCGCGCCCGACCAGTGCACAACGCCAGGATTCACTGTTCCGGTGAAGGTGAGCGCACAGCTCGGACCGATGAAGCCGGGCGTCGACAAGATGAAGGCGATCGTCGTCGCGGACGGCAAGAAGGACCCGGACACGGTGAAGCTCACGTGCCAGGCCGCGACGCCATCGTTCGCCGCCGACATCCAGCCGCTCCTCACGCAGCGCTGCACGCAGGGCGCGTGCCACGGCGCCGACTACGTGTCCCAGGGGCTCAACCTCTCCGAGGGCACGGCCTACGCCGCGCTGGTCGGAGCGAAGTCGACGGAGGGTGGCAAGCTGCAGATCGTGATGCCGGGAAGCATCGCGAAGAGCTTCATGGCGCGGAAGATCCTCGGCCACGGGCTCAACGCCGCCAACGGCTCGATGATGCCGCAAGGATGTCCCGGCCTCCCGCCCGAGGGCGGCTGCCTCACGCCCGCCGAGGAGTACACCATCCTCGCCTGGATCCAGTCGGGCGCGCCGAACAACTGAGTCAGCGGAGCAGCGGCTTCCACGACCCGGCGTGGATCCACTTGACGTACGCCACGAGCGCGTCGACGTCGTCGGGCGAGAGGTAGTCGCCGTACGAGGCCATCTTGATCCGCTGGCGCTTGGAGAAGATGCCGCCCACCGGATGGTTGTCGATGCGGTCGAGGTGTCCCTCCGCGATCCACTCGCGCAGCTCGTCGTCGTTCTGCACCAGCTCGTCGAAGTCGGCGCCCCAGAACCCCGGGATGTAGCCCTTGAAGGCGCCCGGATTGGGTACACCGCCGGCGCCCAGCGGACCGTGGCACGAGAAGCAGTCCTGCTCGATGGCGACGTCGGCGCCCCGCGCGGCGCGCTTCTCGTCGGGGATGATCTGCCCCGACGTCGCGCGCAGGTAGCTGACCAGATCTTCGAGCTGCGCGTCGGTGAGGAATCCGCGGTAGGCGGGCATGTGCAGCCCCGCCTTCTTCGTCGTCTCGACGTAGTCGGGATCGTCACGCCGCCGCTTCGGCGCCCCGTCGAGCACGTACTCGCGGAGATCGTCGGTGCCCTTCACGTACATCATCTGCGTCTGCTCGGTGAACGCCGGAACCTCGCCCTCCTTGCTCCCGGGGTTGTGCACGCCGCCCCCGCCGCCCGGCCCGTGGCAGGCGGGGCAGCCGAGCGAGACCGCCACCTCGTGGCCGCGCGCCGCCGACGCCGCCTCGGGCGGGAAGAGGACGTTGCGCACGTGCGGGTACGCGATCCAGGCGCCCTGCGCGACGATGAGCAGGACGAGCGCGGCGATCAGGACGCGCCTCCGGGAGCTCTGCATCCTCGCATGTCCTCCTTGATCGGTCCGCCACGCTTCACGATGATCGCGCCATGACGGACCGTCGCTCCTACCATAGCCGGCCGGTCGTATTGATACGCGTCCTCGTCCTGCTGGGCTCGACGGTCGCATGGGCGCCTGCGCGGGCGGAGTCGCTGGCCGAACTGCTCTCCGCGGTGGCGGTCCAGGCGACCACGCCCCGGCCGCTGCGCGCCGACGTCCACATCGAGCGCGATGGGTCGGCGGTGGGCGACGCCATCCTGCTGGCGCGCGGCCGGCGGGTCTACCTGGAGACACGCTCGGGGACGCGCGCGCTCCTGTCGCCCGGCAAGACCGTCGTGCTGCGCGGCCATCGCGTCGTGCGCGCCGCGCCGGACGCCGCGCTCGAGGGAACCGACATCCTGCTGCAGGATCTCGCGCCGTTCGCCGCGGGCTCGCTGGCGACGCCGCAGGTGAGCGACGAGACACCGCAGCGACTGGTCGTGACGGCCGCGCCCACGCCCCCCTCGCCGTACGTGCTGCTGGTCCACACGATCGACCGCGATCAGGACGTGATCGTGCAGACCAAGTACTACCGTGACGCGATCAACAACCTGGTGAAGATCCGCCGCGACGAGGGATTCGTCCAGGTGGGCGACCGCTGGCGCCCGGCGACGATCTCCGTCCAGTCGTTCCGCGATTCCACGCGGACCGGCCTGTCGCTCGCCTGGCACGAGGCGGCAGACGCGCCGGCGGTGCTGTTCACGGCCGCCGGCCTGCGCGCGCCGTCGACGCTGCACTGGCCCTGACCCGACCGCGCCGGCTACACGCTCAGATCGACCCGCAGCTCGGACGCGACGCGCTCCAGCGCGTGCCGGAGCGGAGCGACGTCGCGGCCCGGCGGCACGACCAGGCGCAGCCGCATGGTGTACATCGGGGTTCCCGACTCGGGCTCCGGACGCAGGTCGCTGTGCAGGTCGGTGATGTTGGCGTCGTGCTCCGCGATCGTGCGCGTCACGCGGGCGACGATGCCGCCACGGTCGACGCCGGTCACCACGCACTCGAGCAGCGTCCCGCGCGGCGGCTCCGACGGGACCGGCGGCGGCTCGTCGAGCGGCCGGATGAAGACCGTGAGGCGCTTCTCCCACTCGAGGCGCTTGCACCCCGACGACAGGCGGCGCTCCACCTCGTCGTCCTGACCCGAGAGCAGCAGCAAGACCGCGAACTCCGAGCCGAGGATCGTCATGCGCGAGTCCTCGAGGTTGCACTCGCTGTCGTAGATCAGCTCGGCGAGATCGGCGACGATGCCGGGGCGATCACGGCCGATGGCCGACATGGCGAACCAGCGCCTCATGGTGTGCTCCCTTCCACGATGTCGCGGAACAGGCGGTGCCAGTTGCGCACCGTGCCGAACGCTTTCAGGTACCCGTCGAGACCGGCGAGCGCCCGCAGGAAGAACACCTGGTGTCCGGGCGCCTTGTACAGGCGGTGCGACAGCTTGATCTGGCTGATCTGGAGGCCGCGCTCGACGACGTCGTAGTCGCGCGGATCGTACGCGCGGTCGACCAGCACCGGCTCGCACACGATGCGCAGGATCTCGACGAACGGCGCCGGATCCTCTCCGGCGTCGACGAAGCCGAGGTCGACGACCGCGTCGCCGACGGCGGCGGCGTCGCCCGCGAGCAACGCGCGCGCGGTGCGCAGGTAGCCGAGCCGCACCGCGGGCTCGAACACGCGCACCGAGCCGAAGTCGAGGATGCCGAGCTTCGGATGATGGGTCACCAGGTAGTTTCCGGGGTGCGGGTCGGCGTGCAGGACGCCGAACTCGAACATCTGTCGCCAGATCAGACGGAAGAGCTTGAGTCCCACCCAGTCCTTCAGATCCTGATCGACCCCCGGCGCCATGATGTCCTGCAGCGGGTAGCCCTCGAGGCGTTCCATGGTGAGAATCCGTCCGCTCGACAGCGGGCGGTGCACGCGCGGGATCATCACCTCGCGGTCGGAGGCGAGGAGCGCCCTGAAGCGCTCGAGGTTGTCGGCCTCGCGGCGGTAGTCGAGCTCCTCGGCCAGGCGCTCCTCGAGCTCGCGCACGACGTCCGCCGAATCGACGTCCTGGCGCATCACGTCACGCGCGATCGAGTCGAAGACGCGCACCAGCGCGCGGATGTTCTTCAGGTCCTGGTGCACGGTGTCGCCCACGCCGGGGTACTGCACCTTCACCACCACCGGCTTGCCGCCGCGCAGCTCCGCGCGGTGCACCTGTCCGAGCGACGCCGCCGCGAATGCCTCGTGCTCGATGCGCGCGAAGCGCTCCTCGGGCGGCGCACCCAGCTCCGCGGTGATCACCTGGCGCACCTTGTCCCAGGACATCGGCGGCACCGACGACTGCACCGAGGCGAGCACCTCCAGCGCCTCGGCGGGAAAGAGGTCGTGCCGCATGCTGAGGAGCTGGGCCAGCTTCGTGAAGGCGCCGCGCAGCTCCTTCGAGCGCTCGACCACCCGGCGGGCGTTGCGGATGTGGGTCTCGAGCAGCGTCGCTTCCTGGCGCGACGTCGACTGGAATGGCCGCTTGAACGCCTGCCAGAGGTAGCTGCTGCCCACGGAGGTGGTGAGGCCTCCCACCGACAGCATGCGCCGGGCGCGTCCTGCGGTGATGTCCGCCATCAGCGCAGACGCTGGTTGATGCGCGTCGCCGCGGCCGCGGCGCCGAAGCCGTTGTCGATGTTCACCACGACGAGACCGGCGGCGCAGGAATTGAGCATCGCGAGCAGGGCTGCGAGCCCCTGCATGCTGGTGCCGTAGCCGATGCTCGTGGGCACGGCGATGACGGGCCGATCGACCAGCCCGCCGACCACGCTCGGCAGCGCGCCTTCCATGCCGGCGACGACGATCAGCACCGCGGCGTCCGCCAGGCGCCGGTGCTCGCCCAGCAGGCGATGCAGCCCCGAGACGCCGACGTCGTACAGCCGCTCGACGGGGTTGTTCATCGTCTCGGCGGTGATGGCCGCTTCCTCGGCCACCGGCAGGTCGGCGGTGCCGGCCGACACGACCAGCACCGTGCCGTCGCCGCGCGGCTCCGCCTCGCGCGCGCGCCGGACCGCGACCCGCGCGGCGGCGTGATACGTGAAGCCGTCCACCGCGGCCACCAGCTGCGCCGCGGCGTCCGGCGCGAGCCGCGTGACCAGCACGTTGTCGCCCGCGGCCGCCAGCCGTTCGGCGATGGCGACGATCTGCTCGGGCGTCTTGCCCTGGCCGAAGACCACCTCCGGGAAGCCGTTGCGCAGGCTCCGGTGGTGATCCACCCGCGCGAAGCCGAGGTCCTCGAACGGCAGGGTGCGCAGCCTGTCGATCGCCTCGTCGATCGAACAGGCACCGCGCTGCACGCTGTGCAGCAGATCGGCGAGGCGTTCCCGATCCATGGCTCCACGGGTTAGCCGGCGTGCCGCGGAGCCGCAAGCGCGCTCAGCGGAAGTGGTCGAAGCCCGCACGCCGGAGCCGGATGGGGCGCCCGCGCGCGTCCAGCACGCGGACCCCGGGACGGCCGGCGACGATACGACCGATACGGGTCAGGCCGCACCCGAGCCGCGGCGCCAGGCGCGCGAGGCGTTGCCGGGCGCGTGGGGACGCGGTGCAGAGCAGCTCGTAGTCCTCGCCGGCCGTCGCCGCGAACCGGGCCGCGGCCGCGCCGAGGGCGCGACGGCACGCCGGCGCGGCGGGCACCGCATCCACGTCGATCTCGGCGGCCACGCGGCTCGCCCGGCACACGTGCCCGAGGTCCTGCACCAGGCCGTCGCTCACGTCGATCATGGCATGCACCGCCGGGGCCAGCAGCTGACCCGCGTGGATCCGCACCGGCACCGGCGGACGGCGGGCGCGTCGGCCGGTGAGCAGGTCGCTCACCGCGATGCCGTCGCCACCGAGCGTCCCGGTCACCCAGACGTCGTCGCCCACACGCGCGCCGGCTCGCGTCACCAGACGCCGCCCGCTCTCTCCGATCAGCGTGACGGTGATCGCCAGGTGCCGGCCGGCGGCGAGGTTCCCGCCCACCACGTCGACGCCAGCGCGGCGGGCGTCGGCGGCGAGCCCGCGCATCAGCTGGTCGAGGACGGCGGCGGCCAGGCGCGGAGGCGCCTGGATGGCGACGAGCGCGGCACGCGGACGGCCGCCCATCGCGGCGACGTCGCTCAGGTTCACGCGCAGCGCGCGCCGGCCCAGCGCCGCCGGCGACTCCCAGCCGAGGGCGAAGTGACCGCCCTCGACGAGCGTGTCGGTGGTGAGCAGCAGCGGACGACGCGGCGCCCGGATGGCGGCGGCGTCGTCACCCGGTCCGAGCACGGTCAGCGGGCCCCGGGGCAGCGAGCGCAGCATGCGCGCGATCCACGCATGCTCCCCGAGGTCCTGGAGGCGGCGCTTCACGCCTACCCGAGCAGCGACTTGACCTTCTCGAGGAAGCTCTTCGACATCGGGTGCACCTCCTCGCCGGAGATGCGCGCGAACTCTTCCAGCAGCTCGCGCTGGCGGCCCGAGAGCTTGCGCGGCGTCTCGACGGTGAGCCGCACCACCTGGTCGCCGCGTCCGTAGCCGTTCAGGTCGGGGACGCCGAGGCCACGGAGACGAAACACGTGTCCGGACTGCGTCCCGGCCGGGATGTCGAGCCGGCGGGGGCCGTCGAGCGTCGGGATATCGAGCTTCGTCCCGAGCGCCGCCTGCACGACGCTCACCGGGACCTCGCAGACCACGTCGACCCCGTCGCGCGCGAAGATCGGATGCGGGCCGACCCGGACGAGGACGTAGAGATCGCCCGGCGGTCCGCCGTTGCCGCCGCTCTCCCCCTCGCCACGCAGCTTCAGGCGCGAGCCCGTATCCACCCCGGCGGGGATCCGGACGCTCAGCGTGTGCGTCCGGCGGCGCGCGCCGGCGCCGTCGCAATCGGCGCACGGGCTGGAGATCACCGAGCCCTGCCCGCCGCACGTGCCGCAGGTCTTGGCGATGGCGAAGAAGCCCTGCTGGAAGCGGATCTGCCCCGAGCCGCGGCATTGCGAGCACACCGACGGCTTGGTGCCCGGCTTCGCGCCGCTGCCGCCGCACGTGGCGCAGGGGGTGAGGCGCGGGATCGACAGGGTCTTCTCGAAGCCGCGGGCCGCCTCCTCGAAGGTCACCTCGAGCTGATACTGCAGGTCCTGCCCGCGCCGCGCCCGCGTCCGTCCGCCGCGCCCGCGGCTCGTCCCGAAGAAATCGCCGAACAGGTCGCCCAGGATGTCCTCGAAGCCGGCGCTGAAATCGAACCCGCCCAGGCCGCCCTGCTCGAAGGCCGCGTGCCCGAAGCGGTCGTACTGCGCGCGCCGTTCGGCGTCGCACAGGATGGCGTACGCCTCGCCGATCTCCTTGAAGCGCTCCTCGGCCTGGTGATCGCCCGGGTTTTTGTCGGGGTGATAGCGCAGGGCGAGCTTCCGGTAGGCCTTCTTCAGCTCCTCGTCGCTGGCCGACCGCGAAACTCCCAGGACGTCGTAGTAGTCGCGCTTCATCCGATCCCCGACATGACGAAAAGGCCCTCGCCCGCGTGTCGGCGGGCGAGGGCCTCACTATCCTCAGTCGATCCCCACAGCCACCCCGGTGGTGTGAGGTTATTCCTTCACTTCCTCGAACTCCGCCTCGACGACGTCGTCCTTCGCCTTGCCGCCCGGGCTCTCTCCGGTCCCCGGGCCGGCTTCTCCGTCGCCGCCCGACGGCTTCGACGCCTTCGAGTACATCGCCTCCGCGAGCTTGTGAGAGGCGCGGCCGAGGTCGTCGGCGGCCTTGCGGATGGGATCCGCGTCCTGCAGCTCGAGGGCCTTCTTCGCCTCGGCGAGCGCACTCTCGATGCCCGAGCGGGTCTCGGCGTCGAGCGTTGCACCGTGCTCGGCGAGCGTCTTCTCGGTCTGGTACACGAGCCCGTCGAGCTGGTTCCGCGCGTCGACGGTCTCGCGCTTCTTCTTGTCGTCCGCGGCGTGCGCCTCGGCCTCCTTCACCATCTTCTCGATCTCGTCCTTGCCGAGACCGCTGGAGGCCGTGATCTGGATCGACTGCTCCTTGCCGGTGCCGAGGTCCTTGGCGCCGACGTGCACGATGCCGTTCGCGTCGATGTCGAAGGTGACCTCGACCTGCGGCATGCCGCGCGGCGCGGGCGGGATTCCCACCAGGTCGAACTGGCCGAGCAGCTTGTTGTCCGCGGCCATCTCGCGCTCGCCCTGGAACACCCGGATGGTGACCGCCGACTGGTTGTCGGCCGCCGTCGAGAACACCTGGCTCTTGCGCGTCGGGATCGTGGTGTTCTTCTCGATCAGCTTGGTGAACACGCCGCCCAGCGTCTCGATGCCGAGCGAGAGCGGGGTGACGTCGAGCAGGAGCACGTCCTTCACGTCGCCCTTCAGCACCGCGCCCTGGATGGCCGCGCCGATGGCGACGACCTCGTCGGGGTTGACGCCCTTGTGGGGCTCCTTGCCGAAGAGCTTCTTCACGCGCGCCTGCACCGCCGGCATGCGCGTCATGCCGCCGACCAGCACCACCTCGTCGATGTCCTTCGTGCTGACGCCGGCGTCCTTGAGCGCGATCTGACAGGGACCATCGAGCCGGTCGAGCAGGTCGGCGCACAGCGCCTCCAGCTTCGCCCGGGTGAGCTTCATGTTCAGGTGCTTCGGCCCGCTGGCGTCGGCGGTGACGAACGGCAGGTTGATGTCCGTCTCCATGACCGTCGACAGCTCGCACTTCGCCTTCTCCGCCGCTTCCTTCAGGCGCTGGAGGGCCATGCGGTCCTTGCGCAGGTCGATCCCCTGGTCCTTCTTGAACTCGTCGGCCAGGTAGTCGATGACGCGCTGGTCGAAGTCCTCGCCGCCGAGGAACGTGTCCCCGTGCGTGGCCTTCACCTCGAAGACACCGTCGCCGATCTCCAGGATCGACATGTCGAATGTGCCGCCGCCGAGGTCGAACACGGCGATCTTCTCGTCCTTCTTCTTGTCGAGGCCGTACGCGAGCGACGCGGCCGTCGGCTCGTTGATGATGCGCAGCACGTTCAGGCCGGCGATCTTGCCGGCGTCCTTGGTCGCCTGCCGCTGGCTGTCGTTGAAGTAGGCCGGAACGGTGACGACCGCCTCGGAGATCTTCTCGCCGAGATGGTCTTCCGCGGTCTGCTTCATCTTCTGCAATATGAATGCGGATATCTCCGCCGGGCTGTACTTCTTCCCCCGGATCTCGACCCACGCGTCGCCGTTGTCGCCGCGGACGATCTTGTAGGGGGAGATCTTCATCGCCTTCTGCACCTCGGCGTCGTCGAAGCGACGGCCGATGAGACGCTTGATGGCGAAGACGGTGTTCTCGGGGTTGGTGATGGCCTGGCGGCGGGCGATCTGCCCGACCAGCCGCTCGCCGCTGTCGGTGAACGCGGCGACGGAGGGGGTGATGCGGCTCCCTTCCGCGTTGGTGATGACGACGGGGTCGCCACCTTCCATGACGGCGACGCACGAATTCGTGGTCCCCAGGTCGATTCCGATCACTTTGGGCATCGTGACATTCTCCTCGGCGGGCGCTTTAATCACCGCCTTCGGGGTTGGCAAGGTTGGAAGGGCCCTTTGACACGCTCACCATCGCCGGGCGCAGCAGCCGGTCGTGCAGACGATAGCCGGGCTGGTGCTCCTGGATGACGGCGTTGGGCTCATGCTCGGCGCTTTCCACGTGGGCCACGGCCTCGTGGTGAGCGGGGTCGAAGCGGGTGCCCTCGGCCTCCACCCGGGTGACGCCGTGGCGGCCCAGGACGTCGTGCAGCGCCTTCAGGACCAGGGAGACCCCCTCGATCAGGCGGGCGCCGTCACCGCCTCCCCGGGCGGCCTGCACGGCGCGCTCGAGGTTGTCGACGACGGGAAGGAGGTCGCGCACCAGGTTCTCGGTTCCGAAGCGGATCGCGTCGGCTCGCTCGCGAGCAGTCCGCTTCTTCAGGTTCTCGGCGTCCGCCCGCTCCCGGAGCCAGCGCTCCTTGGCGTCCTTCGCCTCCTCACGCGCGACGGCGAGCTCCGCTTCGAGCTCGGCGACCCGTTCTCCAGGCTGGATCCCCAGCGGCTCCGTGGAGTCCTTCACGCCCGGCTCATCGGCCGGATGCCGGATATCGTGTGGCTTTTTCTCCCGCTGATGTCGCTCGTCCGTCATGGGGTCTGCACGCGGGACGCGGCGTCCCGTTCGGCGGCCGGTAGCTAGGCACCATAACTCTGTTTGTCAAGGTGATCGCGTGGACCTGGCCGCAACGACCATGAGGCACTCGTAACGCGATGGGGAACGCGTCTCCCGGCAACCGCCATGCGTCCGCGCCGCGACTGAGCGTCGTGGTCCCGGCCTACGACGAGGCTGCGAACCTCGGCGCCCTGGTGACCGAGGTACGCGAGGCGCTCGACGCCGCCGCCGTCACCTGGGAGCTGATCGTCGTCGACGACGGCAGCAGCGATGAGACCCAGGAGGTGCTGGCCGCGCTGGCCGCCGCGGAGCCCCGGCTGCGCCACCTCCGACACGACCGGCGAGCCGGCCAGACCGCGGCGCTGATCACGGGCTTCGGCATCGCGCGGGGCGAGCTGATCGCGACCCTCGACGCCGACCTCCAGTGCCGCCCGGAAGACCTGCCGCGCCTGATCGAGGCGCTGGGCGACGCCGACCTCGCCTGCGGTATCCGCGTCGGGCGGCGCGACCCGTCCTCGCGACGGGCGGCGTCGCTCGTCGCCAACGGCGTCCGCCGGCTGCTGCTGGCGCCCGGGCTCAAGGATCTGGCCTGCCCGGCGCGGGTGTTCCGCGCCGACGCGTTCGCACGGCTCACGGCCGAGACGCCGCTGTTCGACAACGCGCACCGCTGGCTGCCGGCACTGTTCACGCTCGCCGGCCTGCGGGTCACGCAGATACCGGTCCAGCACTGGCCGCGCCGCGCCGGCGAGTCGAAGTACACGACGCGCGGCCGCCTGCTGCCGATCGCGCGCGAGAGCGCCACCATGCTCCGGCTCGTGCTGCGACGCTCGTGGCGCCTGCGCGCCGGTCTCGGTGTGGCGCTCCTCGCGCTCGCGGCGCTGCCGTACCTCTACCTGCTCGGTCGCTGGCCGCTCCTCGAGCCCGACGAGGGCCGCAACGCCGAGGTGGCGCGCGAGATGCTGGAGCTCGGCCGCTGGGCCGTGCCGCATTTCAACCACCTCCCGTATCTCGACAAGCCGACGATGCTGTTCTGGCTCACGAGCGGCAGCTTCGCGGTGCTGGGCGTCAACGAGTTCGCTGCCCGGCTGCCCGCCGCCGCCAGCGCCGTCGCGACGGTCGCCCTCACCTACGGCATCGCGCGCCGACTCACCGACCGGTCGCGGGCCCTCTTCGCGGCGGCGGTGATCGCGACCGCACCGCTCGTCCTGGTCTTCGCGCGCCTGGCTATCTTCGACATGCCGTTCACGGCCTTCGTCACCCTGGCGCTGTGGTGTCTGGTCCGCGCGCGCATCGACGGCGGGGCAACGTGGCTCGTGCCCGGAGCGGGAATCGCGATGGCGGCTGCGACGCTCACCAAGGGCCCCGTCGGGCTCGCGCTGCCGCTGCTCGGCTGGCTCGCCGGACGCGGCGCGCTGCCGCCGCCGCGCGAGCGGACGTCGCGCGCCACGCTGCTGCTCTCCGTGCTCCTGTTCGCGGGACTGGTGGGCTCCTGGGTGACGGTTGTGCTCCAGCATGAGCCCGACTTCCTGCGCTACGCGATCGTCGACGAGACCCTGCTGCGCTTCACCTCGGTCTCGCGGTTCCACCGCGGGGCGGCACCCTACTTCTATCTCCTGACGCTCGCCTGGGGATTCGGCCCATGGTGCGTCGTGCTCCTGGCGACGTCACCCGAGCTGCTCCGGCTGCGCCGGCTGGAGACGCGCGACGCGCAGGCCGTCCGCTTCACCGCCCGCGTCGCGGCGACCATGCTCGTCTTCTTCACGCTGTCGGCCTCCAAGCGCGCGCAGTACATCCTCCCCGCCCTGGTGCCGCTGGCGATCCTGTGCGCGATCGGCGGTCGCCGCCAGCCGGCGCGCGCCGCGGGTGCTCTCGGGATCCTCGGCGGGGTCGCCGTGGCCGGCGGTGTGGCGCTGGCGCTGGCAGCTCAGCAGGGGCTTCACCTCGAAGGTCCCGAGGCGTCCGCCGCGTCCTCGCCGGTCCTCGCCCTCGCCGGCGCGGTCTTCGTCGTCTGGGGCGCGCTCACCGTCGCCGCGCGACGCCTGGGAAGCTGGCCGGTGCTGGCGTGCGCGGCGCTCCTGGCGCCCGCGCTCGGGCTCCTCCTGCTCGAGCCGCTGGAGCCGTGGGCGAACACGCGCTCCGCGCGTACGCTGGCGACCCTCCTCCCGCCCGGCGCGAAGGTCATCTCGTTCCAGACATTCCACACCAGCCTGCCCTTCTACCTCCGCCGCCCGGTGCCGCTGCTCAGCGGCACCGCCGGAGAGCTGACGAGCAACTACATCTGCTCCCAGCGTGCCCGCTTCGGCAACGGCGAGAACCTCGTGCCGCCGCGAGCGCTCAGAACCATCCTCGCGAGCGGCGAGCCAGTGTACGTCGTTACCCGGCCGTCCAGGCTCGAGCGAATCGCCGAGCTTTCCGACGACACGCTCCGGTCCGTCTACGCCGACCAGCGAAGCGTGCTTCTCCAGCGCTAGTCCCGTGTGCGGCATCTACGGAGTGGTCGGCCCGCTGGCGGGGGCGGGACGGGACGCGATGTCGGCGGCGATGGGCGGTGCGCTCGCCCATCGTGGACCCGACGGCGACGGGACGCGCACGATCGGCGACGCCACGCTCGGGTGCCGGCGTCTCGCGATCATCGACGTCGCCGGGGGCGCGCAGCCGCTCGCCAACGAGACCGGCGACGTGATCGCGGTCTGCAACGGCGAGATCTACAACCACAGGGCGCTGCGCGATCGCCTCGCGGCGCGCGGGCACCGCTTCCGCACCGGCAGCGACGCCGAGGTGCTGCCGCACCTCTACGAGGAGCACGGACCCGACCTCGTGCACGAGCTCGAGGGCATGTTCGGCCTCGCGATCTGGGACGCGCGCGCCCACCGCCTCGTGCTCGCCCGCGACCGCATGGGCGAGAAGCCGCTCTACCATGCCGTCGCGGGAGGCCGCCTGTGCTTCGCGTCCGAGCCCAGGGCGCTGCTCGCGGCCGGCGCCGCCGACGCCGAGCCCGACTGGCCGGCGCTGGCGGCGTACCTGTGTCAGGGCTACGTCCCCTGGCCCGCGAGCGCATTCGCCGGGATCGCGAAGCTGCCGCCGGGCGGCCGACTGGTGCACGACGCCGCCGGCGTCCGTCTGGACCGCTACTGGGAGGCCGCGAGCTGGTGCGGCGCCCCGGCGCTCGACCTCGACCCGGCACACGCCGCGACGCAGGTGCGCGCCGAGCTCACGCGCGCGATCGAGGTCGCGCTCATGAGCGACGTCCCGCTCGGCGTGTTCCTCTCCGGCGGCCTCGATTCGACGGCGATCGCCGCGCTCGCCAGGCCCCACGTCGACGAGCTGGCGACCTTCTCCATCGGCTTCGACGTCCCCGGCTTCGACGAGCTCGCGTACGCCGGACTGGCCGCCCGCGCGCTCGGCACCCGCCACCGCACGCTCACCATCACGCCGGACCTTTTCCTCGACGGCGTGCGGTCCCTGACACGCACGCTCGACGAGCCCCTCGCCGACCCGGCGCTCGTGCCCACCTTTCTCCTCTCGCGGATGGCACGCGAGGACGTGAAGGTCGTGCTGGTCGGCGAGGGCGGCGACGAGCTGTTCGCGGGGTATCCCGACCTACATCGGCGCTGGCCTCGCGGAGCGCTACCGTCGTCTTCCGCCGGCGATGCGACGCGCGCTGGCGGCGACGACGCGATCGCTCGGCGCGTCGGCGGGCAACACCACGCTGCGCTATCTCGCGCGCCGCTTCATCGAGGAGGCCGACGCCCCGCCGGCGGTCCGTCACCGGGCCTGGACCGGCTGCATGTCGCGCGAGCGGCTCGCCGCGCTGGTCGCGCCGGGCAGCCCGCTCGTCATCCCGCCCGAGCCGACGCCGATCGAGGCCCGCACCGAGATCGACGCGCTCCTCGGCCTCGACCTCGAGGGCTACTTGCCGGACGACCTCCTGGCGAAGCTCGACCGTGCCAGCATGGCGGCGTCGCTCGAGGGACGCGCGCCCTTCATGAACCATCGCCTGGTCGAGCTCGCCTGCCGCCTGCCGGTGGCGCTCAAGCTGCGCGGCCTCGAGACCAAGCGCGTGCTGCGGCAAGCGATGGCGGGGGTGGTGCCGCGGGCGATCGCCCGGCGCACGAAGCGCGGTCTCACCGTGCCGCTCGCGGCGTGGCTCGCCGGCCCGCTTGCGCGGCTTCGCCGCGGACACGCTCGGCCGCCTCGATCGCCGTCTGGTGCGGGAAGAGCGCGGTGCGCGAGCTGCTCGCGGACCACGTGGCCCGCCACCGCGACAACCGGCGCGAGCTGTGGTCGCTGATCATGCTCCAGCTCTGGCTCGAGTCGTCAGCGACGCTTGCGATACACCGCGAAGGCGATCCCGGGGCGTAGCAAGCCCGGCTTCGCTGGCCGCGTCACCGACCAAGCAGAGCTCGTCCAGGAATCGCTGGTCGACCAGGAGCTGGCGGCGGACGCCCAGCTTCCGCGCCATCTGGTCGTACACGACCTTCCAGCGCGGCATGCGCTGGAGCAGCTCGTCGTAGTCCACGGGACGGCTGCGCGTCATCGGCAGGATCAGCGCGGCCGGCCGTACGTAACTGCACCTCGTCGAGATAGGTGCGGAACACGTCGAGGGTATCGTCCGAGCGGACGCCGCAGAAAGGGCTCAGATCGCTGCGTCGTGCCAGATCACGCCCGGGCTTCCGCCCGCGCTGGCGCGCGATGTCGCGGTCGTACAGCATCTCGAACACCCGGCGCTTGGTCTCCGAGAAACCGAAACGTCTGCTCGCCGACGTAGTCCTCGAGAAAGAAGTGGCCGTCCCGGGTGAGCGCGCGATTGATCTGGGACGCCAGGTACTCGAGGTTCGTGACGTGGTGGATCGTGCTCGAGCTGACGATCAGATCGTAGCGCTCGGCAGGCAGCTCGACGAAGTTCAGATCGGCGGTCCGGGGCTCGGCCCGGCCGGGGAACCGCGCCGCGAGCGCGGCGGCGCGGCGCTCCGCCGGGCCAGGGCTGAGGTCGATCAGGGTGACGTGGAGGCCGGGGATTCACCTCGAGCACGCGGGTTTCACGGCTCGGCGAGCTCGCGCCGAGCAACAGTCCGCGGCGGAAGCTTCCCCAGCGCGGGATCGTCGCGATCCAGTCGCTGTGCGGATCGCCCGTGAAACGGGTGTTCACGTAGCGCTCGACGGGGCCGCGGCAGCGAACTCGCAGCTCCGTCGCCTCCAGACTGAGCGGGTGCACGTCCCGCCAGTAGCGCGGTCTCCGCCTCCGCCAGCCGGCGGTACTCGGGATCATCGGCGGTGACGCGGAGCAGGTGAGCGGCGGGGTCGTGGTCGGGGAGCACCGCGCTGCTCCTTAGCCTCCGCCCGGCGATCGGCACAAATGCCCGACGCGCGGCGTTGCGGGCGGACGAACCACAGTGGTAGCAGCGCCATGACCCGACTGTGCCCGACGAGATCGCCACCCCGGCCTTCGTACTGCGTGCTCGCCCGTACGGCGAGTCGGATCGCATCGTCACCTTCATCACCGAGCAGCACGGCAAGGTGACCGGCATCGGCAAGGGCGCGAAGAACTCGAAGCGCCGGTTTGCCGGGACGCTCGAGCCGTTCGTGCACGTGCGGGTCGTGTTCCGCCAGCGCTCGGCGTCGGACCTGGTCTTCCTCGTGCGCTGCGAGCTGATCGAGGCGCTGCGCGGACTCACCCTCGACATCGACCGCTTCGCCGCCGGCAGCTACGTGCTCGACCTCACCGACCGCATGGTGCTCGGGCGCGAGTCGGGCAGCGAGGTGTACGGGCTGGTGCGCGACGCCCTCACGCTCCTCGCCGGCGGCGCCCCGCCCGATCCCCTGCTGCGCGCCGTCGAGATGCATCTCCTGCGCGCCAGCGGCTACGCGCCCGTGTTCGATCGCTGCCGCGGCTGCGGCACGCCGGCCGACACGGCCCTCTTCCTGGTCGTCGAGCGGGGCGGGCTCGTCTGCCGGCGCTGCGTGCCCGCGCACCAGCCGGTGCGGCCCGTCGGCGTCGAGACGGCGGCGCTCCTGACCCGGCTCGCGACCGAGCCGCTCGCGCAGGCGACGGCCGCGCGCGGCCTCGAGGACGCGGCACGCGTCACCGAGGAGCTGCTGGCCTCGGTGACGTCCGGACCGGTGCGCTCGCGCGCGTTCCTGGCGCGCACTCGCGTTGCTTCCACGACGGCCCTCCGATAGCTTCCGCCCCCCATGGCACGACCGCAGTCCCGCGCGCGCGTGGCGAAGCCGCAGCGCCGATCCGCCACACCCCGGAGCAAAGCCGCGACGAGCCGCTACGTCTACGCCTTCGGCGGTGGAAAGGCGGACGGCCGCGCCGCCATGAAGGAGCTGCTCGGCGGGAAGGGCGCGAACCTGGCCGAGATGGCGCGCCTCGGGCTGCCGGTGCCGCCGGGCTTCACGATCTCGACGGAGGTCTGTACCTACTACTACGCGCACCAGCACACCTACCCGCCCGCGCTGAAGAAGCAGGTGAGCGAGGCGCTGGCACGCGTCGAGAAGGCGGTCGGCAAGCGCTTCGGCGATCCCGAGCAGCCGCTGCTCGTGTCGGTCCGCTCCGGCGCGCGCGCGTCGATGCCGGGCATGATGGACACCATCCTGAACCTCGGCCTGAACGACCAGACCGTCGAGGGCCTGATCCGCGAGACCGGCAACGCGCGCTTCGCCTACGACTCCTACCGTCGCTTCGTCCAGATGTACGGCGACGTGGTGCTCGGGCTCAAGCCGGAGACCAAGGAGGAGGAGGATCCGTTCGAGATCGCGTTGCAGGAGAAGAAGCGCGACCGCGGCGTCACGCTCGACACCGACCTCAGCGCGGAAGCGCTCCGGGAGCTGGTCTACGAGTTCAAGGCGCTCATCAAGATGCGCCGGGGCGTGCTCTTTCCGGAGGATCCGCACGAGCAGCTCTGGGGCGCCGTCGGCGCCGTGTTCGGCTCGTGGAACAACGATCGCGCCATCGTCTACCGCAAGCTGAACGACATCCCCGAGAGCTGGGGCACGGCGGTCAACGTGCAATCGATGGTGTTCGGCAACATGGGCGCCGACTCCGGCACCGGCGTGGCGTTCACGCGCGATCCCGCCAGCGGCGAGAACCTCTTCTACGGCGAGTTCCTGATGAACGCGCAGGGCGAGGACGTGGTGGCCGGCATCCGCACGCCGCTCGCCATCAGCGAGCTCGAGCGCGAGAACGCGAAGATCTACAACCAGCTCATGAAGGTGCGCCGCACGCTCGAGCGGCACTACCGCGACATGATGGACATCGAGTTCACCATCCAGCAGGGCACGCTCTACATGCTGCAGTGCCGCGTCGGGAAGCGTACCGCCACCGCGGCGGCGCGCATCGCCGTCGACATGGTGGACGAGCGCCTGATCAGCGCCAAGCAGGCGATCCTGCGCGTCGAGCCCGATCGCCTGAACGAGCTGCTGCGCCCGATCTTCGACTCCGGCGCGAAGACGCAGGCGGAGCGCGACGGCCGGCTGCTGGCGCGCGGCCTGAACGCCGGTCCCGGCGCCGCGACCGGCGTCATCGCGTTTCACGCCGAGGACGCCGAGGCGATGGTGGCGGCGGGCCAGCGCGTGATCCTGGTGCGCATCGAGACGTCGCCCGAGGACATCCGCGGCATGGCGGCGGCCGAGGGCATCCTGACGGCCCGCGGCGGCATGACCAGCCACGCGGCGCTCGTCGGCCGGCAGATGGGGAAGGTGTGCGTCGTCGGCTGCGACGCGCTGGCGATCGACTACGAGGCCGGCACGATGCGCATCGCCGGCCGCGACGACGTGCTCCGCAAGGGCGACGCCATCTCCATCGACGGGTTCAGCGGCCAGGTGTTCCGGGGCGAGATTCCCACCAAGCCGAGCGAGGTGATCGAGGTCGTCATCGAGAAGACGCTCGATCCGAAGAAGGCTCCCACCTACGCGCTCTACGCGAAGCTGATGCAGTGGGCCGACCGGTTTCGCAAGCTCGGCGTGCGCACCAACGCCGACCTGCCGGAGCAGTGCACCCAGGCCGTGGCGTTCGGCGCCGAGGGCGTCGGCCTCTGCCGCACCGAGCACATGTTCTTCGGCGAGGGCAAGATCGGCCCGATGCGACGCATGATCCTCGCCGAGACGGTGGAGGAGCGCCGCGCGGCGCTGGCCACGCTGCTGCCGCTCCAGCGCGCCGACTTCCAGGGCATCTTCGCGGTGCTCGAGGGCCGGCCGTGCACCATCCGGCTGATCGACCCGCCGCTGCACGAGTTCCTGCCCCACGACGCCGAGGGCCAGGCCGCGCTGGCGGTCGCAGATGGGCATCCCGGTGGAGCGCGTCCATGCGCGGGTCGAGGGACTACACGAGTTCAACCCGATGCTCGGCTTCCGCGGCTGCCGGCTCGGCATCGTCCATCCCGAGATCACCGAGATGCAGGCACGCGCCATCTTCGAGGCGGCGGCGGAGGTGAAGGCGGCGGGGCGCGAGGTGCGGCCCGAGGTGATGATCCCGCTCGCCGGCCACGTGAAGGAGTACACGCTCCAGGCCGACATCGTGCGCCGCATGGCCGAGACGGTGATGACCGAGCGCGGCGTGCGCTTCCCCTATCTGGTCGGCACCATGATCGAGGTGCCGCGCGGCGCGCTCACTGCCGACGCCATCGGCGCGGTGGCGGAGTTCTTCTCCTTCGGCACCAACGACCTGACGCAGATGACGCTCGGGGTGTCGCGCGACGACGCCGGGCGCTTCCTGGTCCCGTACGTGCAGGAGTTCGAGATCTACCCGCGCGATCCCTTCGAATCGATCGACCGCGACGGCGTGGGCGCGCTGATGCAGATCGCCGTCGAGCGCGGGCGGAAAGCCAACCGCAAGCTCAAGCTCGGCATCTGCGGCGAGCACGGCGGCGACCCGGCGTCGATCGCGCTCTGCCAGGAGCTCGGGCTCGACTACGTGTCGTGCTCGCCGTTCCGCGTTCCGATCGCGCGCCTGGCCGCGGCGCAGGCCGCGCTCAAGACCGAGTGACGACGACCGTCGAGCCGCGGCTGTTCGGCGTCCTCGGCGACCCGGTCGACCACTCGCTCTCGCCCGCGATGCACAACGCCGCCTTCGCGGCGCTGGGGCTGCCGCACCTCTATCTGCGGTGGCGGGTGAGCCCGTCCGAGCTTCCGGCGGCGCTCGACGAGGCGCGGCGGCTGGGCGTCGCGGGGCTCAACCTGACCGTGCCGCTGAAGGAGACCGTGCTCCCGCTGCTCGACGAGATGACGCCCGAGGCGCGGCGGATCGGCGCGGCGAACACGCTCGCCTTCCGCGACGATCGCCTCGTCGGCGACAACACCGACGCCCGCGGCTTCGGCCGCTCGCTGCGCGGCCGCGTGCGGCCCGGCGGCGGCCGCGCGGTGCTGATCGGCGCCGGCGGCAGCGCGCGCGCGGTCGGGCGCGAGCCTGGTCGACGCAGGCTGCGGCGACTTCGTGGTGGCCAACCGCACCCCGGCGCGCGGCGAGGCGCTGGCATCGTGGCTGCGCGCCGAGGGAGACACGGCCGAGGCCGTGCCGCTGGACGCGCTGCGCGACGGCGCTGCGCTCGCGGACGCACGCCTGGTCGTGAACACGACGCCGGTCGGCCTCGCCGGCAAGTCGCTCGCGGTCCGGTTCGAGGCCGCGCCGCGCCACTGCCTCTTCGTGGACCTGGTCTACGGCGCGACCCCGTCGCCGTTCCTGGTCGCCGCCGCGAAGGCGGGCCGTCCCACGCTCGACGGCGCCGCGATGCTGCTGCACCAGGGCGCGCTCGCGTTCGAGTGGTGGACGGGCCGGCGTGCGCCGCTCCCCGCCATGGTGCTGGCGCTCCGTAGTGCGGGGCTCGCGTTGCCTCGCATCCGCTGACGCCGTACGGTCCGCGTCCCCGCCCGCACGCACGATGTCGTCTCGACTGGGAGAGATCCTGCGGCGGCGAGGTGTGCTCACCGCCGAGCAGCTGGCGCTCGCAACCGGGCCGGAGCAGGCGGGGCCGCTCGCCGGCGAGCTGCCGCGTCTCGGCCTCGTCCCCGAGGACGTCCTGGTGTGCGCGCTCGCCGACGAATACGGGCTGGGAGTCGTCGAGCCGTGCGCAGCCGAGGTGCCGCGTGCCGCGCTCGACGTCGTGCCGCACGCGCTGGCCCGACGGCACCTGATCGTTCCCGTCGCGCTCGAAGGGTCGACGCTGACCGTCGCGATGGCCGACCCGACCCTGACCGTCGCCCTCGCCGAGCTGAAGTTCCTCTGCGGTCTCGACGTGCGGATCGTCGTCGCTCGCGTCACCGCCGTCCGCGAGACGATCGAGCGGCTCTACGGCGACGCGCCGGAGCTCGCCGATGCACTGTCGGAGCTGGGACCCGGCGAGCCGCCCATCGAGCATGCCGACGACCGCACCGTGCACGAGGCCACGACTGCCCAGGCGCCCGTCGTGCGGTTCGTCAACGCGCTCCTCGCGGAGGCCGCCGGCCGTCGCGCCAGCGACATCCACATCGAACCCTATGCGGAGACATTGCGCGTCCGGCTCCGTATCGACGGCGTGCTCTGCGAGGTCGCCCCGCCGCCACCGGCGCTCGCCGGCGCCATCACCAATCGCGTGAAGGTGATGGCCCAGCTCGACATCGCCGAGCGCCGCCTGCCGCAGGACGGGCGCTTGCGGCTGCGGCTCCCCGACGGCGCTCAGGTCGACGTGCGCGTCTCCGTGCTACCCACGCTCTTCGGAGAAACACTGGTGCTACGGCTGCTCGACTGCACGCGCCTCGACCGGAGGCTGGACGCGCTCGGTCTGGACCACCAGGCGCTGGCGCTGCTCCGGGACGCTCTCGCGCGACCCCACGGCCTGGTGCTGGCGACCGGACCGACCGGGAGCGGCAAGACGACCACGCTCTACGCCGCGCTCGCGGCGCTCGACACCGCGGCGGTCAACGTCTGCACGGTGGAGGATCCGGTCGAGGTGCATCTTCACGGCGTCAACCAGGTGCACGCGCGCGAGGACGTCGGCCTCTCCTTCGCCACGGCCCTGCGGGCCCTCCTCCGGCAGGACCCCGACGTGATCATGGTGGGAGAGATCCGCGACCTCGACACCGCGGACATCGCCGTCAAGGCAGCCCTCACCGGTCACCTCGTGCTGTCGACGCTGCACACCAACGATGCAGCGTCAGCGGTCACCCGGCTCCTCGACATGGGCATCCCGCCGTTTCTCGTGGCCGGCTCGCTCGTGCTCGTCGTGGCTCAGCGCCTGGTGCGCGTCGTCTGCGCTCGCTGCAGTCGCGAGTGCACGGTGCAGGCCGACGTCCTTCGCGCTGCCGGCTGGCGAGGGGGATCGTTCAGTCCGCGACGGGGTGGCGGCTGCCGCGAGTGCGCGGGTGCCGGGTACCGGGGACGTACGGCCGTCTACGAGCTGATGCCGATCGGCGACGTGCTCCGCGAACGCATCGTTGCAGGGGCGAGCGCGCTCGAGCTGGGGCGCCTCGCGCGCGCCGACGGGATGCGCACGCTTCGTCAGAGCGCTCTGGCGCTCGCCGCTGGCGGCGTCACGTCCCTCGAGGAGGTGCTGCGCGTCACACCGGCGGATGCCGACGAAACCCGCTGAGCGCGGCGGTTTCGCATCGGTTGCGCGAAACGGAGCGGGCGCTCGGCGTCGCGAGCATCGGCGTGACGACCGGGCCTGGCACGACCCCTGCTCCTGCCTCGCCCGATGCGCGGCATCGAACCGCTCCTCCAGGAGACCGTCACACGCGACGCCTCCGATCTGCATCTGAGCGCCGGGAGCGCCCCCATGATCCGCCTTCACGGCGAGCTGGTCGCGCTCGACCATCCGCCGCTGGCCCGCGCCGACGTCCGGGCGCTCTGCTACGGCGTCCTCACCGAGGCACAGCGGCGCCGCTTCGAGGCCGACCGGGAGCTCGACTTCGCGGTCATGGTGGCGGGGCTCGGTCGCTTCCGGGGCAACCTCTATCTGGCGCGCGGCAGCGTCGGCGGCGCCTTCCGCGTGATCCCGGCGGAGCTTCCGGCATTGTCGCGGCTCGGTCTCCCACCGGTGGTCGCGTCGCTCGCGACGCTTGCCCGCGGGCTGGTCCTCGTCACCGGCGCCACGGGAAGCGGCAAGAGCACCACGCTCGCCGCGCTCGTCGACCTGGTGAACCGCGACCGGCGCGATCACATCGTCGCGCTGGAGGATCCCATCGAGTTCCTCCACGAGCCCAAGGGCTGCCTCGTCACCCAGCGCGAGGTCTCGAGCGACACCGAGGGGTTCGGCCCCGCGCTGAAGCACGTGCTGCGCCAGGATCCCGACGTGGTGCTGGTGGGGGAGATGCGCGACCGGGAGACCATCGAAGCGGCGCTCACGGTGGCGGAGACGGGCCATCTGGTTCTCTCGACGCTCCATACCGGCTCCGCGGTGCAAACCCTCACGCGCATCGTCGACGCGTTTCCACCGCACCAGCAGGCGCAGATTCGCGCGCAGCTCGCGCTGGTGCTCCAGGCGGTCGTCGCACAGCAGCTCGTTCGCCGTCGTGACGGCACCGGCCGCGTGCTCGCCGTGGAAGTGCTGCTCGCCACCCCGGCCGTCCGCAACCTCGTCCGCGACGAGAAGGTCCATCAGGTCTACTCGCAGATGCAGGTCGGCCTGTCGGGCACCGGCATGCAGACGATGAGCCGTGCGCTGATGGCGCTCGTGGAACGTGGGATCATCACCGCCGGCGACGCCGTCGATTCGCGCCACGGAGCCCGACGAGCTTCGGCGGCTGCTCGCGCCCTCCTCGCAAGCAACGGGCGAGCGCCACGCGGGGTAGACGATGGCCCTCGACATCTCCGCAATCCGCACCACCATCGCGACGCCGGCTGCGGAGTCCCCTCGCCGTGCGCCCACCCTGGGCCTCCACCGGCGCGTGCGAGGGAAGGCGCTGGCGGCAGCCACGCGACAGCTCGCCGTCATGCTGGGGGCCGGCCTCCCCGTCGTGCACAGCTTGCAGCTCCTGATCGAGCAAGCGGAGAGCGGGCCGCTACGCCGCACGCTGCGCGACGTCGCACGCCGTGTAGAGGCCGGGAGCAGCCTCGGCGACGCAGTGGCTGCGCATGCGGACGTCTTCCCGCCGCTGTACGTCGCGCTGGTCAGGACCGGCGAGCTCGGGGGAGTGCTGGAAGCCGTGCTGCATCGCCTGGGCGCGTATCTCGAGCAGTCCGCACGCCTGCGACGCACCGTCGTGGGGGCGCTCGCCTACCCCGCCGTCGTCGTGAGCGCCGCGCTCATCGTGACCGCGGTGCTGCTCGGCTGGGTCGTCCCCGTGTTTGCGGGAGTGTTCGCGAGCATGGGAGCCGAGCTGCCCGCGCCGACGCGCCTGGTGCTCGCGCTGTCGTCGGGGTTCCGGGAACACCTCGTCCCGCTCGGCGGCGCCGCCCTGGGCATCGGCGCGACGATCGTGGTCGGCGCACGCAGCGAGCGCGGCCGGCCGATCCGCGACCGGTGGCTGCTGCGAGTGCCGGGCATCGGCGCCCTGTTCCTCAAGGCCGCCGTCGCCCGGACCGCGCGCACGCTCGGGACGCTGATCGCCTGCGGCGTGGCCATCCTCGACGCGCTCGACGTCGCGGCGCGCACGGCGGGAAATCGGGTGGTCGAGGACGCCTTCCTCCAGGCGGGCGCAGGACTCGCTCGCGGGCGATCGCTGGCGCAGCCGCTGGCGGAGTGTCCGGCGCTCCCCGCGATGGTCCGGCAGATGATCGCCGTCGGCGAAGCGACCGGTACGCTCGACATCATGCTCGCGCGGATGGCGGATTGCTACGACGACGAGGTGCAGGCAGCCGCCGCCAGCCTGCTCGCTCTCCTCGAGCCCGCCCTGATCCTCTTCCTTGGCGTCGTGGTCGGGGGGCTCGTGATCTCGATGTACCTGCCCATCTTCCGGCTGGGCGCCGTGCTCGGGTGAGCGCAGGCCGGCCGCACGGAACGAGAAAGGAACGATTGCATGTACGAGACGAGGCGCAACACGCCGCACACAAGGGGCTTCACGCTGATCGAGCTGCTGGTGGTGGTGGGAATCGTCGGCATCCTGGCCGCGATCGCCATCCCGCAGTTCGGCGTGTACCGGCAGCGCGGCTTCCGGGCACGGATCGAATCGGACGCTCGCAACGCCGCCACCGCCGAGGAGGCGTACTTCGCGGAGGCGAACGCGTACAGCAGCGACTGCACGACGCTGCCCGGCTTCACGAAGTCCGACGGCGTCACCCTCACCTGCACGGGCGACGCGGCGGCGTTCACGATCACCGCCACGCATCCCGGCACGCCGAACTTCCAGTGCACCTACAGCTCGAACCCGGCGGCCGGAAACCCCAACCTGGTCTGCGCCAGCACGTGACGACCGCAACCCAGGTTGACGTCCGGGAAGGCAGCCGCTAGCCGTGACCCGCACCGCGCACCCGATGCCGCTTCCCGTCGCCGTCCTCGCGCTCATCGTCGGCCTCGCGATCGGGAGCTTTCTCAACGTGTGCATCCACCGCATTCCCGCCGGGCAGTCCATCGTGTGGCCCGGCTCGCGATGCCCGGCCTGCGCGGCCCCGATCGCATGGTACGACAACGTCCCGCTCCTCTCCTGGATGCGGCTCGGTGGCCGCTGTCGCGCGTGTCGCGCGCCCATCGCCGCGCGCTATCCGGTGGTCGAGGCGATGACGGGAGCCCTGGCGGTGCTCTCGGTGGCACGCTTCGGGATCACGCCATGGGCCGTCGTCGCGTTCGCCTTCTCGTGCGCGATGCTCGTCGTCTCGTTCATCGATCTGGACGAAGGCATCATCCCCGATGTCGTCAGCCTGCCCGGCATCCTGATCGGCCTCGCCGTCTCGGCGCTCGTGCCCGGCGGCGCCGGCTTCTGGAACGCGTTCGCGGGCGCGTGTCTCGGCGGCGGCCTGCTCCTCGCCGTCGCCGCGGCATACCAGCGCGCCGCGGGCATCGAAGGGCTCGGCCTCGGCGACGTCAAGCTGCTCGCCATGATCGGTGCGTTCGTCGGCTGGCAGAGCATCCCGGCCGTCCTGCTCATCGCGTCGATCAGCGGCAGCCTGGGCGGTGTCGCCATCCTGCTCGGCCCGCGCGGGCGCGCGCGGGCGCGGCGCGTCCTCGCGTCGCTCGGGCCGGCGGCGCTCGTCCGCCACTTCCGCCGCACGCCCCTCCCCTTCGGCCCGTTCCTCGCACTCGGCGCCGTCACGGCGCTCTACGTTCCCGATCTCGCCCTGCCCTGGACCTGGGTGTCCAGCGGCTGACCGACAGACGATCCCGACCCGACGCGCCGTCCCGCCCCGACGACGTCTCCATCGCGGAGGTGCGCATGGTCCGGATGCATGGCTTCACGCTCTTCGAGCTGCTCGCGTGTCTCGCGCTCGTCGCCACGATCGCCGGCGGCGCCGCGCTCCGGTTGCCGGACGTGCTGGCAACCGTCCGCCTGGGCGGTGCGGCGCAACGGCTGTCGGCAGCTCTCCGCCAGGCTCGCGGGCACGCGCTCGAGCGCGGCGGTCCCGTCGAGGTCGCGCTCGACGACGCGCGCCAGGCGTGGGAGGTGCGCGAGGTGTCGGCGACGACGCTGGCGCGCGAGGCCTTGCCACCGGGCGTCACGTTCGCGAGCCTCCCCGCCAGCCGCCGTGTGCGCTTCACCGCGCTCGGCACGACGGAAAACGCCACCATCACCCTCGGCGCGGGCGACGACCGTCCGCCGGATCGTGGTCAACCAGCGCGGTCGGGTGCGCGTGCAATGATGGCCGGCTTCGCCCTCGTCGAGGCGCTGGTGGCGATGCTCCTGACCGCGATCGCGCTCGGGTCGCTCAGCGCCGGCGCCGCGGCCGGTGTGCACGCCGTCCGCGACGCGCGCGAGCGCAGCGCCGCCGTCGTCCTCGCCACCGACCGGCTCGACGCACTGCGCGCCGGGCCGCGCGACTCGGACCGCGACGAGGTCGTCGTCGCCGGCGCCCACTACGACCGCACCTGGCGCACCGACGATGGGCGCGGCGCCGTCGCGCATCTGTCGGTCGAGGTGGCCTGGGAGCGGGGGCATGTCGTGCTCGAGAGCGAGGCCTTCCCGTGAGGGCCCGGGACGGGACGCGACGAGCCGCCCGCGGCGTGACCCTGATCGAGCTCGTCGTCGGCATGGGGATCGCGCTGCTCGTGCTCGGCGCCTGCGTCGGCGCGCTGGCGGCGAGCGCGCGGCTCGTGGCGGCCGTCGGCGGACGGGCGGAGGTCGAGGACACGGCGCAGCTCGCGGCCGAGGCGTTCCGCTTCGACGCGCGCCGGGCGGGCTTCGACCCGGCCGCATCCGGCCTCGAAGCGCTGGCCGGCGCGCTGCCCGATCAGCTCACCCTGCAGGCCGACCTGGACGCGGACGGCGTGGTCGACACCGCATCCGAGGAGGTGACGCGCTGGCTGTGCGCCACGGGACCACCGCGGCTCTCGCGCATCATCGGCGCGCAGTCGCTGCCGGTCGCCGCGCCGGTGTCACGGTGCGAGCTGCACTACCTCGACGCGGCAGGGGGCGAGCTTCTCGGCCGCAGGCGGGCCTCGACGCAGCCAGCCGCGCACGCGTCCGCCGCATCGTGCTCGAGTTCGCCGTCGATCCGGCTTCCGGCGGCGCCGCCGCCAGCCGGACCGTCGAGGTGGCGATGCGGAGGGCGCCATGATCCGCACCTCTCGCGACGCCCGGGGAGCGGCGTTGCCGGCGGCGCTCGTCGTCGTCGCCGTGGCGGCGGCGGTGTCGGCAGCGCTCGGCGCGCTCGCACAGTCCGAGCTCCTGCTGGCACGCGGCCGCGAGGCCTCGGCACGCGCGCTGGCCGCGGCGGACGCCTGCGCCGCCGACGTCGTCGCGGACCTCCCCGCGGGCTGGGACTTCGACACGCTGATCGCCGGCGCCGACGGGGTGGCCGGAACGCCCGACGACGGCGAACGCACCGCACCGTCCGGCTGCGCGGCAGTGCTCCGGGCCGCGCCGGGTCCGCTCCAGCCACCGCGGGCGATGCTCGACGTCGAGGCGGTCGCCGGCAGCGGCCGGCGCGTCGTCGAAGCGGTCGTGGCACGCGCCGCCGGGCCGGGTACCCCGGCGCTGATCTGGGCCGCCGACCCGGCATCGCTCCGCGATCCGGGCGGCACGCTCGCCCTCGACGGCGCCGATGCGGCGCGACCGGCGGCGGGCGCTCTCCCACCGCTGGCCGCGCCCGGCGATCCCGTCACGCTCGACGGCTGGATCGCGACGCACGGGGCGAAGGTCACCGTGACGCCGCCGGGTGCCGCGTCGCTCAGCGCTCCGCCGCCGCCCGTCGCGGAGCTGGCGACCCGGATGCGGGCCGCCGGCGCGGCGGCGACCGGCACCCTGGTCCCGGCCGGCTCGCCGCCGCTCGCGCTCACGCTGGTCACGGGCGATCTCGCGATCGCCACCACGGCGCTCGGCCGCGGGCTGCTGCTGGTCGATGGGCTTCTCGACATCACCGGGACGTTCGCGTTTAACGGCGTGGTTGTCGCATCGGCAGGCATCCGGATCGCCGCCGGCGCGCGGCTCGACGTGGCCGGCAGCATCTGGCTCGGGAGCGGAGCCTCGCTGGTCGTGGACGGCGACGCGCGCGTGGCGGCGCGCGCCGACGCGCTCGACGCGGCGGAGACCCTGCTGCGGCTGCCCCGTCGCGCCATCCTTGCCGGGCAGCGCGATCCGCCGTGACGCGTGCCCGCGCGGAGGTCGCGCCGCATGACCTCGCGCGTGCTGGTCGTCGGCACCAACGGCGAGAGCATGCTCGACGTGCGGGCCGCGCTCGAGGTGCGCGGGCTTGCCGTTCTGACCGCCGCGAGACGGACCGAGCGCGCTCGCATCGCTCGAGTCGCAGCGGCCCGACGTGATCCTGCTCGAGGTGGACATGCCGGTGATGACCGGCATGGAGGTCCTCGATCGCATCCGCGCCAACCCGCAGCAGACCGGCATCCCGGTCATCCTGATGGCCGAGGGCGCCGGCGACGACGACCTGCTCGAGGGCTACAAGTTCGGCGCCGACTACTTCCTGACCAAGCCGTTCTCGCCGCGCCACCTGCTCTACGCCGTGGGCCTCGTCCTCGGCCGCGAGTTCCCGGAGTGATCGAGTTGCGTCCGCGCCGCGACTGGGGATAGAGCCCCGCACTCCGTGTCGCTCTTCGTCACCTTCGAGGGCATCGAGGGTTCGGGAAAGTCCACGCATCTCCGGCTCCTCGCGAACGCCCTGCGCACCGCGGGGCACTCCGTGGTCGAGACCCGCGAGCCGGGCGGCACGACGCTGGGGCAGGCGCTGCGCGAGCTGCTGCTCGCGCCGTCCGCCACGCCACCGGAGCCGCTCGCCGAGCTGCTCCTCTACTGCGCCGACCGCGCGCAGCACGTCGCGCAGGTGATCCGTCCCGCGCTCGCCGCCGGACAGGTCGTGCTCTGCGACCGGTTCTCGGACTCCACCGTGGCGTACCAGGGATACGCCCGCAGCCTCGATCTGGGCACGGTGCGCGCGCTGGACGCGGCGGCGCGGGGCGGCATCGAGCCGGACCTGACCTTTCTCCTCGATTGCCCGCCCGACGCCGGGCTGGCGCGGGCGCGGGCGCGCTCGGGCAGCAGCGATCGGTTCGAGCAGGAGGCGCTCGCCTTCCACGAGGCCGTGCAGCGCGGCTTCCACGCGCTCGCCGCCGCCGCGCCGGGCCGCTACCGCATCATCGACACCGTTCCGCCGGCCGCTCAGGTGGCCGAGCGCATCCGCGCGGAGACGCTGCGCGCGCTCGGCGACCGCTCGTGACCCTCACCGACGTCGTCGGTCACGCCGCGGCGATCGCCCGGCTGGGGCGCGCGGCACGCGAGGACCGTCCCGCCCCGGCCTATCTCTTCTCGGGACCCGCCGGCGTCGGCAAGCGCACCCTGGCCGACGCGTTCACGTCGGAGCTGCTGTGCGCGACGCCGGGTCCCGACGGCGCCTGCGGCGTGTGCGCGCAGTGCGTGCGCGTCGCCGGCGGGACGCATCCCGACGTGCGCATCGTCGTCCGCGAGGACGACCGGCGCGACATCCGCACCGAGCAGATCCGCGACCTGACTCGCTGGCTCGTCCTGCGCCCGCTCATGGCGCGGCGCAAGGTCGCCATCGTCGACGGCGCGGACGCGCTCAACGAGCACGGCCAGAACGCGCTGCTGAAGACGCTGGAGGAGCCGCCGGGCGCGTCGGTCCTGCTGCTCGTCGTGGGACGGTCGTCGCTGCTGCTCCCGACGGTCCGCTCGCGCTGCCAGCAGGTCCGCCTCGACCCGCTGACGCCCGACGAGCTGGCGCGCGTTTCTCGAGCGGCACGGTGTGGCCCGCGCGGAGTCCGCGACGCTGGTGGCGCGCGCCGCCGGCTCGCCCGGCCGGGCCCTCGCGTTGCGCGAGGACACCCACGGCGAGCAGCGGACCATGGTGCTCGAGCGCCTCGCCCGGCTGCGCGATCTCTCGGCCGCCGACGTCTCGTCGCTGGCGCAGACCCTGGCGCGCGGGGACGTCGAGCCGGCGCTGGACACCATCGCGTCCTGGTATCGGGACCTCCTGGAACGGGTCGCCGGCGGGGAGGGGACGCCGCGCAACCCGGAGATGGCGGCGGCAGCCGAGGCGTCGGCCGCCCATTCCACCGTCCACGGCGTGCTTCGCCAACTCGAAGCGGTGTGTGCTACGATCGAGGCGATCGAAGGCAACGCCAACAAGGCACTCGCCCTGGAGACCCTGCTGCTGGACCTGCGACGCATCGAGCGCGACCCCGAACGAGCCCCGCGATGGACGACGAGCACCCGATAGGCCGCCAGCACGTGACCGTGGGGGTCCGCTTCCGACCGGCGGGCCAGGATCTACGACTTCGACCCCGGCGGCCTCCAGCTCCAGCGCGACGACCGCGTGCTGGTCGAGACCGAGCGCGGCCCGACGCTCGCCACCGTGGTGGTGCCGCCGCGGCGCCGTGTCCGTCACCCGGCCGCTGCATCGGGTCGTCAAGAAGGCCGACGCGCGCGACCTGGCGCGCGAGGACCGCAACCTCCAGCGCGAGCGCGAGCTGCAGCACACCGTGCTCGGCGATCCTCGGCGGGCGTGGCAGGCAGTACAAGCTGGTGAAGGTCGAGAGCGCGCTCGACGGCAGCAGGGTGACGGCCTTCGTCGCCGCCGAGGAGCGTCTCGACCTGCGCGACGTGGCGCGCGACCTGGCCGACGCGCTGCACACGCGCATCGAGATCAAGCAGATCGGCGCGCGCGACGAGGCCAAGCTCGCCGGCGGGCTCGGCGTCTGCGGGCGCGAGCTGTGCTGCTCGTCGTGGCTGCGGGAGTTCCAGCCGGTGTCGGTGAAGATGGTGAAGGCGCAGGGCCTGGCGCTGAACCCGTCGAAGCTGGCCGGGCAGTGCGGGCGCCTCAAGTGCTGCATGCGCTACGAGTACCAGACGTACGTCGACCTGAAGCGCGCGCTGCCGGCCGTCGGGACGCAGGTGGAGAGCGTGAAGGGCAACGGCCAGGTCGTGGCCCACAACCTCCTCAAGCAGACGGTCATGGTCCGGCTCGGCGACGACGGCACGCAGGTGGAGGCCACCCTGGAAGACCTGGTAGCGCGACGCGCGGATGCCTGACGAGCCGCTCTACCTCACCACCCCGCTCTACTACGTGAACGCCGAGCCCCACCTCGGGTCGACGTACACCACGATGGTGGCCGACACCCTGGTGCGCTTCTGGCGCGCAGCGCGGGCGCGACGCGTTCTTCGTCACCGGCACCGACGAGCACGGCGACAAGATCGCGCAGGCCGCCGCCGACGCGGGCGTGGCGCCGAAGGCCTTCGCCGATCGCATGAGCGGCGCTCTTCCGCACGGCCTGGCAGCAGCTCGGGCCTCGACGTCGGCTGGTTCGTCCGCACCACCGACCCGTCGCACGAGGCGTTCGTGCAGCAGATCCTGCGCGAGATCCACGCGCGCGGCGACATCTACTTCGACTCGCTACCGCGGGCTCTACTGCTACGGCTGCGAGCGCTTCTACCAGGAGCGCGAGCTGGTCGGCGGCCTGTGCCCCGATCATCGCACGGCGCCCACGGAGATCGCGGAGGAGAACTACTTCTTCCGCATGGAGAAGTACCAGGAGCGCGTGCTGGCGCTCTACGAGGCGCGAGCCCGAGCGCATCATGCCGGACGGCTACCGTCGCGAGGTGCTGGCGCTGCTGCGCGAGCCGATCGGCGACCTCTGCATCTCGCGGCCGAAGTCGCGGCTCGCAGTGGGGCATCGACCTGCCGTTCGACGATCGCTTCGTCACCTACGTCTGGTTCGACGCGCTGCTCGAGCTACGTGAGCGCGGCTCGAGCCGCCGGGCGGCCCGAGCTCTGGCCGCACGTGCGGCACCTGATCGGCAAGGACATCCTGAAGACCCACGCCGTCTACTGGCCGACCATGCTGATGGCCGCGGAGCTGCCGCTCTTCCGCGCCATCCGCGTGCACGGCTACTGGACGACGCGATGGCGCCAAGATGTCGAAGAGCCTCGGCAACGTCGTGCGATCCGCTGGAGATGCAGGCGCGCTACGGGCATGACGCGTTCCGCTACTTCCTGCTGCGCGAGATGGCCTTCGGACAGGACGCCGACTTCAGCGAGGCGGCGCTGGTGACGCGGCTGAACGCCGACCTGGCGAACGGCCTCGGCAACCTCGCCAGCCGGGTCCTCGCCATGCAGCAGCGCTACTTCGAGGGCGCGCTCCAGCCGCTGGCGCCGGACGCCGCCGACCTGGCGCTGCGCGAGGCGTTCGCCGCCGCGCGCCGCGAGCTCGAGGCGCACGTGGAGCAGCTCGCCTTCCATCGCGGGCTCGAGGCGGTGTGGCGCGCGCTCGACCACGCGAACAAGTACGTCACCGAGACGGCGCCGTTCCGCCTCGCCAAGGACCCGGCGCAGCGGCCGCGCGTGGGCGCCATCCTGCACGAGCTGTGCGAGGCGCTGCGCGTCACCGCGCAGCTCGTGGCGCCGTTCCTGCCCGGAGACGCGCGGACGCTGCTCGTCGCAGCTCGGCCTGCCGGAGAGCGACCTGACCGCGCTCGACCGCGCGTGGGGCACCACCTTCCCGCCCGGCCATCGCACGCAGCCGCCCGAGGCGCTGTTTCCCGCGCATCGAAGCGACGGGCTCGTGACACGCGCCCGCCCTCGTCGACTCGCACTGCCCACGTCGCCGAGGCCGAGTTCGACGCCGATCGTGCGGCGGTGCTGGCGCGCGCCGCGGCCGCTGGCGTCACGACGATCGTCTGCGTCGGCGCGACCGGCGGCGTCGACACGAACGCGCCGGCCGTCGCGCTCGCGGGCGAGCACGGACGGCGTGCGGATCGTCGCCACGCGTCGGCATCCACCCGCACGACGCGGTGACGGCGGACGATGCGGCGTTCGACGACGCTGCGCGAGCTCGCCGGGCGCCCCGGCGTGGTCGCGCTCGGCGAGACCGGCCTCGACTACCACTACGACCACTCGCCGCGCCCCGTGCAGCTCGAGGCGTTCGCGCGCACCGCCGCGCTCGCCCGCGCGCTCGGACCTGCCGCTCGTCGTCCACGTGCGCGACGCGCACGCCGACGCCGCCGGCGTGCTGCGCGACGAGCCGCTCGGCGCCGGCCGGCGGCGTGATCCACTGCTTCACCGGCGACGCCGGCGACGCGCGGCGCTACCTCGACCTGGGGCTTCCACCTCTCGATCTCCGGGATCGTCACCTTCCGGAACGCCGACGCGCTCCGCGAGGCGGTCCGGGCGATCCCGCTCGATCGCCTCCTGGTCGAGACCGACTCGCCCTACCTCGCTCCGGTGCCGCATCGCGGAAAACGGAACGAACCCGCGCATGTACGGCTCGTGGCCGAGGCCGTGGCGCGTCTCCGGGGCGAGCCGTTCGACGTCCTGGCCGCGGCCACGACGGCCAACGCCCGGCGCCTCTTCCGGCTCGCGCACGAAGGTACTTGAAATCGACTTTCAAAATCGGGTACGGTCCTCCTCGGAGCACGAGAGGAACCGATCCCATGATCGTCTGCAGCTGCCGAGGAATCTCCGATCGCGACGTCGTCGAGGCCGTGCGGTGCGGCGCGAGGACCCTGGAAGACGTCTCCCGCCGGTGCGATGGCGCCGGCGCCGACTGCGGGTCGTGCATCGCGTATCCTCGCGCGGCATCTCAGAAGGCTCCTGCGAGCGCTCCCAGGCCGCGTAGCGTCGCCGCCTGCCTCACAGATCCTGCCTGGTCGACCCTCCCCCGCTGTGCTAACCGTGCCGTCGCACGGGAGGTGGCATGAAGGGGAGCAAGAAGGTCATCGACGCGCTGAACGACGTGCTGGGCGGTGAGCTCGTCGGCATCAACCAGTACTTCCTGCACTCGAAGATGTGCAGGAACTGGGGATTCGAGCGCCTCGCCGAGCACGACTACAAGGAGTCGATCGGCGAGATGAAGCACGCGAGCGATCTGACCGAGCGCATCCTCTTCCTGGAGGGGCTCCCGAACCTGCAGAAGCTCGGCCAGCTCCGGATCGGCGAGACCGTGCCCGAGCAGCTGAAGAACGACCTGGCGCTCGAACGGGAAGCGGTGGCCAAGCTGAACAAGGCGATCGCGCTGTGCGTCGCCGAGGGCGACAACACCTCGCGCGACATGCTGGAAGACATGCTCGAGAGCGAGGAGGAGCACGTCGACTGGCTCGAGACGCAGCTCGGCTTGATCGCGACGGTCGGCGAGAAGCAGTACCTGTCCGAGCAGATGCACAAGTGATCGTCGCGGCCCGGGAAGCCTGGCGACTCCCCGGACCGATCGACGATCTTCGCTTCAGCCCGCCTTCCGGAAGTACTCCTTCGAGCCCTTCGGATCGGCCTTCATGGTGTCCTTGCCCGGCGTCCAGTTGGCGGGACACACCTCGCCGTTCTCCTCGGCGAACTGCACCGCCTGCACGACCCGGAGCGCCTCGTCCACCGACCGTCCGATCGGCAGGTCGTTGATGGTGATGTGGCGAACCACGCCCTTGGGATCGATCACGAAGAGACCGCGGAGCGCGACGCCGTCCGGCAGCAGCACGCCGTAGTCGCGTGCGATCTCCTTCTTCAGATCGGCGAGCAGCGGGATGGTGACTCCCGAGATGCCGCCTTCCTTGCGGGGCGTGTTGATCCAGGCCAGGTGCGAGAACTTGCTGTCCACCGACGCGCCCACGATCTCGCAGCCGATCTTGCGGAACTCGTCGGCGCGGTCGTTGAACGCGAGGATCTCGGTCGGACAGACGAAGGTGAAGTCGAGCGGATAGAAAAAGAGGACGACGTACTTGCCCTTGTAGTCGGACAGGGCCACGTCCTTGAACTCGCCATTGACGACGGCCTCGCAGCTGAACTGCGGAGCCGGCTGTTGCACGTGTGCGGCCATTCAGTACCCTCCGTTGGAAGTAGGAATCGTTCCTGAGTAAGGGGGATTCCCCCCTGAGGCAACCCCTCACCCGTCGAGCAGGGCTTCCGGGATCGCGACGACCTTCGCCCGGACGTACTCGCCCAGGCTCTTCGCCTGCGGGTCGCTGCGCAGCGACGCGGCGACGCCGTCGCCGAGCAATCCCTTCAGCACGAAGTTGAGGGCCAGGATGTTCGGCAGATCGTGCCGCTCGACCTCGAGCGTCGCGGCCTCGGGGAGCAGCGTGCGCAACCGATCGACGGTCAGGAAGTCGGCGAGCCAGCGATACGCGTCCGGCGTGCGGACCCACAGGCCGACGTTCGCGTTGCCGCCCTTGTCGCCGGAACGCGCGCCGCAGATGGTGCCGAGCGGGACGCGCCGCGACGCGCCGCCCGGCACCGCTCCGGCGGGCGCTGCCGGCGCGGGCACACGCGCTCCGGCGGCGCGAGCCTCCGCGGGCGGCACGGCGATCGCGGACTCGCCGATCACCACCCGCTGCTCGACGTCGGCGGACGGCACCAGCGCCGGCCAGTAGACGCCGATCTGCTGCTCGCCGGACGGGACGTGCGTCATGAAGAAGCCCGGGTAGCTCGCGAGCGCCATCTCCACGACCTTGTTCGACCACGCGCGTCCGACCTTCTGCGCGTCGGGATCCTTCACGCTGATCGTCAGGTACGCGAAGGCGTCCTCGTTGGTCGCCGGGTTCGGCACGGTCCGCGCGTCGCAGCGTCGCCTGCGACTCCGCGAACTGCGCGCGTCCGCCGACCAGCTTCCACAGCGTCTCCTCCGCGAGCGCGCCTTCGCCTCGATGTCGAGGCCGGTCAGCACGAAGGTCATCGAGTTCTTGTAGCCGCCGAAGTAGTTGATGCAGACCTTCGTCGTCGGCGGCGGCGGCTCGCCGCGCACGCCGGTGACGAGCACGCGGTCCGGTCCCTCCTGCTCGAGGCGGATGGTGTCGAAGCGCGCGGTGACGTCGGGGTTCGGATACTCGGCCGCCCCGATCTCGTAGAGCAGCTGCGCCGTCACGGTGCCGACGCTGACCAGGCCGCCGGTCCCGGCGTGCTTGGTGACGACGAAGGAGCCGTCGGCGTGCATCTCGGCGATCGGGAAGCCGGGATGCTCGAGCCGCGGCACCTCGTGGAAGAAGCTGTAGTTGCCGCCCGTGCACTGCGCGCCGCACTCGATGATGTGACCGGCGACGACGCCGGCGGCGAGGCGGTCCCAGTCGTCGCGACGCCAGCCGAAGTGCCACGCCGCCGGTCCGAGGGTGAGCGCCGCATCGGTGACGCGCGGGCAGATGACGAGATCGGCGCCGCGGTCGAGCGCGGCCGCGATGCCCCAGCCGCCGAGATACGCGTTGGCGCTCAGCACCGGGACGCGCAGCGCGCTCAGCGGGATGCCCTGGTCGAGGTGCGTGAACGGCTCGCCGCGCTGCTGGAGCGCAGCGAGCGTCGGCATCAGATCGTCGCCCTCGATGTGCGCGACCATCGCCCGCAGCCCGAGCCGCTCGTAGAGCGCGCGCGCCGCACGCGGCGAGCCCGGCCGGATTCAGGCCGCCGGCGTTGACGACGATCCTGATGCCGCGCTGCTTGCACGTGACCGCCACCTCCTCGAGCTGGCGCAGGAAGGTGCGCGCGTAGCCGAGCTCCGGATCGCGCAGCCGATCCTTCAGCAGGATCATCAGCGTCAGCTCGGCGAGATAGTCGCCGGTGAGCACGTCGATGGGGCCGCCCTCGACCATCTCGCGCGCCGCGCTCAGGCGGTCGCCGTAGAAGCCACTGCAGTTCGCGATGCGCAGCACGTCGGCCATGCGACGCCCCGTCTTACGCGCGGCTCAGCCGACCGGTCAACCTGCGGCGGGGTCCGGCGTCGACCCATGCCGGCTTGCGGCGTTGCGCGAACGCGGCCATGCCCTCGGCCGCCTCGGCCGACGCGAACAGCTCCGCGATCTTCGCCTCGGCGTAGGCGAACGCGTCGTCCATCGAGACGCGCGACACGGTGCGCACCAGCCGCTTGGCCTCCGCGATGGCGATCGGTCCGCCCTGCGCGAGGGCGTCGATCTCCTCCTCCACGGCGGCGGCGAGACCGTCGGCGGGCACCACCCGGTGGACCAGCCCGTACGCCAGCGCCTCGCGCGCGTCGAAGCGCCGGCCGGTGAGAAACAGCCGCATGGTCTGGTGCACGCCGAGCTTCGGGAGCACGACGACGGAGATCATCGCGGGGATCACGCCCACGCGAACCTCGCTGAAGGCGAACGTGGCTCCCTCGATCGCGATGGCGACGTCGCCTGCCGCGATCAGCCCCACCCCGCCGCCGAAGGCGTTGCCGTTCGCCGCCACGACCACCGGCTTCGGCCCGTCCCACATGCCCTTCAGGATCGCGACGAATGGATTGCGGCCGCCTCCGCCCTGCGTGACCGCGGCGCCGCCGCCCTTCAGGTCCGCTCCCGCGCAGAAGACGGGCCCGGTGCCGGTGAGGACGACGACGCGGACCGCGGCGTCGTCGCGGGCGCGATCGAGCCCGGCCCCGAGCGCATCGATCATGGCTCCCGACAGCGCGTTGCGCGTGGCGGGTGAGGCGAGCGTGATCCACGCGGCTCGGCCGCGGACCTCGTACTGGACGGGCTCCTGTGTCGACATCAGCTGCTCTCCGTTTCACTCTCGACGGGCGAGACGATCACCAGCACGGCGTCGGGATCGACCATCTGCCCCACCTCGACGCGCACCTCGCGCACGACGCCGTCGGCCTGCGCGGTGAGCTCGTGCTCCATCTTCATGGCCTCGAGGACCAGCAGCACCTGCCCCTTCCGCACCCGGTCGCCCGCGGCGACGTGCACCGCGCGTACGATGCCCGTCATCGGCGCGACGCAGCCGCCGGCGACGTCGTCGCGCCGGGCGGCGGGCAGGCGCGGCATCTCGACCAGCTCGCTGGTGCCGAGCGGCCCGTGCACGGCGACCGCGTCCCCGGCCGTCGCCACGCGGAACCGCCGCCGCACACCGTCCACCTCCACGTCGATCGCGTCCGGGGCCGCCTGATGGACCGTCGCCGTCGACGTGGTGCCGTCGCACTCGACCGCGAAGCGTCCACCGGTCGCGGCGACGTAGCTCACGTCCAGCGTCTCGTCGTCGATCCGGAACTGGACGCGCTGCGGGCGCCACCGGTTGTTCCGCCAGCCCGACGGGATGCTCGGCGGCAGCGGACTGCCGGCGCGCCGGCGCGCCGCGTGACCGTGCAGCGCCGCGACGATGGCGTGCAGGCGATCGGCGCCCGGATCGCGTCGCGACGTGCGCGCCGCCGGCGGCAGGTGTCGCTCGATGAAGTGCGTGTCGAGCGCGCCCGACGCGAAGGCCGGGTGGCGGAGCACGGCGAGCAGCAGCTCGCGGTTCGTCGCCACGCCTGCCACGGCGAGCCGCTCGAGCGCATCGGTCAGACGATCGACGGCCTCCGCGCGCGTCGCGCCGTGCGCGATCACCTTGGCGAGCATCGGATCGTAGTGCACGCCGACCTCGCTCCCGGCTTCCACGCCGGCGTCCCAGCGCACGCCGGGCAGCGCCGGCGGCTGCCAGAGGAGGAGCGTGCCGGTCGCCGGCAGGAAGTCGCGCGCAGGATCCTCGGCATAGAGACGGGCCTCGATCGCGTGGCCGTCGAGCCGCAGGTCGTCCTGGGCGAAGGGCAGCGGGCGACCCTCCGCCACCTCCACCTGCAAGCGCACCAGATCGAGGCCGGTCACCAGCTCCGTGACCGGATGCTCCACCTGGAGCCGGGTGTTGACCTCGAGGAAGTAGAACTGCCCGTCCGGCGCGAGCACGAACTCGACCGTGCCGGCGCCGACGTACCCGACGGCGCTCGCCGCCGTGACGGCGGCGGCGCCCATGCGCGCACGGAGCGCCGCATCCACTCCGGGCGACGGGGCTTCCTCGATCACCTTCTGGTAGCGCCGCTGGATCGAGCACTCGCGCTCGAAGAGGTGCACGACCCGTCCGTGGGCATCGGCGAAGATCTGGATCTCGACGTGACGCGGGCGCTCGATGTAGCGCTCGACCAGCAGCGTGTCATCGCCGAACGCCGCCAGCGCCTCGCGATGCCCCGCCGCCAGCGCGGCCGCGAGGTCGTCCGCGGCACGCACGACCCGCATGCCCTTCCCGCCGCCGCCGGCCGACGCCTTCACCAGCAGCGGGAAGTCGAGCGCGCGCGCCGCGCGTGCGATGGCGTCGTCCGACAGTCCTGCTCCCGACACGCCCGGGATCACCGGCACGCCCGCGGCCGCCATGATGCGCTTCGCCTCGATCTTGCTGCCCATGGCGCGGATCGCCGCGGGCGGCGGTCCGATGAAGACCAGGCCGGCGCCCGCGCAGCGCTCCGCGAAGCCGGCGTTCTCCGCCAGGAACCCGTAGCCGGGATGGACGGCGTCGGCGCCGGTCGCCCGGGCCGCATCCAGGATGCGGTCGATCGCCAGGTACGACTCCCGGCTGGGAGGGGCTCCGATGCGAACCGCTTCGTCGGCCTCGCGGACGTGGGGCGCGCCGGCGTCGGCGTCGGAGAACACGGCCACGCTGCGGACGCCCATCGCGCGGAGCGTCCCGAGCACGCGCCGGGCGATCTCCCCCCGGTTGGCCACCAGGACCTTGCGGATGCGCGGCACGGGGGCCTCCTTTACGGGACTCGGGGCCGGACGTGAAGGGCTGGCGGCTGGCAGGGCGGGCGGGGTCTTGCTACCAGAATGGGTGGTGACGCGCGCCGAGCCTCCCTTCTTCGTCGTCGGCAACCCGCGGTCCGGAACCAAGATGCTCCGCGAGCTGCTCAACCGGAGCCCCGACATCTGGATCTCCGACGTCGAGTCGCACTTCATCCCGCGCTTCACTCGCGACGTCGCACGCCACGGCGACCTGGGCGAGCGCGCGAACTTCGAGCGCCTGGCGGCGGCGCTGCGCGGCACGCGCGCGTTCTGGCACTGGGAGCGACGCGGCGTGCACATCGACACGGGACGCTGGTACCGGCTGTGCAAGCGGCACGACTGGCCCGGCATGCTGGAAGGACTCTTCCACTGCGTGCACGAGCAGGAGATCGCGCAGTCGCTGCGGCCATGGGACGAGATCCTCTGGGGCGACAAGACGCCCGCCTACATGGCGGAGCTGCCGCTGCTCGGCTCGCTGTATCCCGGCGCGCGCTTCGTCCACCTCGTGCGCGACCCGCGCGACTGCGTGCTCTCGACGCAGGAGGCATGGGGCAACACGCCGCTGCGCACGGCGCAGGAATGGGCGGACCGCGTGCGCCGCTGCCGGACCGCGGGCACGACGCTCGGCCCGTCGCGCTATCACGAGCTGCGCTACGAGGACCTGGTCGGCGATGTCCGCGGCCGGCTCGCCGCCACGTTCGACTTCCTCGGCGTGCCGACGCCCGCCGACGCGGGTGAGTTCCTGCGCGTCCCCGAGAACCTCGGCTCCGCGCGCGGCGCCGGTCGCGTCATGACCGGCGAGCGGCAGAAGTGGAAGCAGCGCATGTCGGCGGCAATGCGCCGCCGCATCGAGGAGGTGGCGGGAGACCTGCTCGACGCGTACGGCTACGAGCGCGAGTTCCCCGACGCCCGGCCGCGCCGCCTGCCCGCCGCGCAGATGACCGCCTACCGCCTGGCGGACGCCTGGCGCCAGCTGCGCTTCCGCCGCAAGGAGCAGGGCGGCTGGATGCGCGGCCTGCGCTTCCTGCTGGCGCGCTGAGCGCTCAGCCGCGCGTCGCCCGGATGCGCGGATTCAGCAGCACGAAGACCAGCACGCCGGTCATGAGCGCGCCGTTCAGCGCGTACGGCGCGCGCGGCGAGAGCGTGTAGAGCGTCGTGCCCAGCATGGGGCCGAACACGTTGCCGAGGACCGCGAGGCCACCGAGCAGGCCGGCCACCGCCCCCTGCTCCTCCGCGCTCACCGCCAGCGACGCGCCGGCCGCGCTCCCCGGCCGCACCAGGCCGAGGCCGAGGCCGAGGCTTCCCAGCGCCACCAGGTGCAGCACGAAGCTGCCGCCGACGACGAGAAGCGCGAAGGCCAGCACCATGAGCGGCACGCCGGTCTGGATCATCGTCCGCGCCGTCGGCCGCAGGCGCTGCACGAGGACGAGCTGGGAGAAGAGTCCCGACGCCGCCAGCGCGACGAAGCCCATGCCGGCGCGCTGCGCCGCCTGCTCCGCCGTCAGGCCGAAGGTGTCCTGGAGGAACAGCGCGAGCGTGATGACGGTGGTGGCGCGCACGGCCTGCAGCGACGCGCCCACGGCCAGGAACGGCACCACGCGGACGTCGGCGTAGCCGAGCCGCGGCGCTGCAACGGAGCCGGCCGGCCGCACCGGGCCGTCCTCCGGCAGCCGCCACCAGATCACGCCGGCGCTGGCGACGGCGAGCGCCGCGGTGAAGTAGATCGGCGCGACCAGCCCGAGCGTGGCGAGCGCCGCGCCCAGCGCCGGACCGATGGTCTCCCCGAATCCCATGGCCGCGCTGACCAGGGCCAGCCCGGCGGCACGGTCGGTCGTCGTCGTCCGGTCGGCGATGTACGCCTGCGACGCCGGCCCGGTGCCCGAGCCGATCAGCGCGAACACGCAGCGCGACACGATCAGCAGCGGGTAGACCGCGACCACCGGCAGGAGACCCGCGGCGCCGCAGGCGATGGTGGTCGCGAGCAGCGCCATCGAGAGCCCGAAGCCGAGGAGGCCGATCAGGATCACCGGCCGCCGCCCCCACACGTCACTCTTCCGTCCCCACCACGGGCTGACGAACACCCAGATGCTCGCCGAGGTGGCGAAGATGGTCGAGATCCTGAACGGAGAGATGCCGAGCGCGCGCGCGGCGGGCGGCAGGATCGCGAACAGCATCGACTGCCCGAGACCGATGCACACGAGGCAGACGAGGAGGACGCGCAGGGCGCGCAGGTTCGTCACATCCGGAAGACGCCGTAGCGCGTCGTGCCCCGGATGGGAGCGGAGTGCACCGCGGACAGGCAGATGCCGAGCACCGTGCGCGTGTCACGCGGGTCGATGATGCCGTCGTCCCACAGGCGCGCGGTGGCGAAGAAGGCGTACGACTCGCGGTCGATCTGCTGCTCGACCATCGCGCGCAGCGCGCGGTCCTCCTCCTCGTCGACCGTCTGCCCCGCGCGCTCGGCCGCCTGCCGGCGCACGATCGAGAGGACCCCGGCGAGCTGCTCCGGCCCCATCACCGCGATGCGGTGATTCGGCCAGCTGAAGACGAAGCGCGGATCGTACGCGCGTCCGGACATGCCGTAGTTCCCGGCGCCGTAGGACGCGCCGACCATGATCGTCAGGTGCGGCACGGTGCTGTTCGAGACCGCGTTGATGAGCTTCGCGCCGTCCTTGATGATGCCGCCCTGCTCGTAGCGGCTTCCCACCATGAAGCCGGTGATGTTCTGCAGGAAGACGATCGGCGTGTCGGTCTGGTTGCAGAGCTGGATGAACTGCGCGCCCTTCTCCGAGGATTCGGAGAACAGCACGCCGTTGTTCGCGAGGATGCCCACCGGATATCCGTGCACGTGGGCGTACCCGGTGACCAGCGTGGTGCCGTACGTGGGCTTGAACTCGTGGAAGCGTGACCCGTCCACGATGCGCGCCAGCAGCTCGCGCACCTCGAACGGCTTGCGCACGTCGAACGACGTGAGCCCGAGCAGCTCGTCGGGATCGTAGCGCGGCTCCTCCACCGCCACGCGGTTCGAGCGCCCGCGCTTGCGCCAGTTGAGCTGCGCGACGATCTCGCGACCGAGCCGGATGGCGTCGTGCTCGTCCGCGGCCAGGTAGTCCGAGACCCCCGAGACGCGGCTGTGCATGTCGGCGCCGCCGAGCGTCTCCTCGTCGACCTCCTCGTGGATCGCCATCTTCACCAGCGGCGGGCCGCCGAGGAACACCTTGGCGCCGCCCTTCACCATCACGACGTAGTCCGACATCCCCGGCACGTAGGCGCCGCCCGCGGTCGAGGAGCCGAAGACGAGGCAGATGGTGGGGATGCGCTCGGCGGAGCGGCGGGTGATCTCGCGGAAGCCCTTGCCGCCCGGCACGAAGGTCTCCGACTGGAACGGCAGGTCGGCGCCGCCCGACTCGGTGAGGTTCACGATCGGCAGCCGGTTCTGCTCGCAGATCTCCATCGTGCGAGCGCTCTTCTTGACGCTGTAGGGGTTGAGCGACCCGCCGCGCATGGTGGGCTCGTTCGCGGTGACCACGCACTCGACGCCGGAGACCACACCCACCCCGGAGACGACGCTGCCGCCCAGGCCGAAGTCGGTGCCCCAGGCCGCCAGCGGCGCGATCTCCAGGAAGGGAGAGTCACGGTCGAGGAGCAGCTCGATCCGCTCCCGGGCCATCAGCTTGCCGCGCTGCCGGTGGCGCTCGACGTACTTCGCGCCGCCGCCGGCGCGCGCCAGCGCGAGCTGCTCGTCGAGATAGGCGATCTGCTCGAGAAACGCGGCCCGGTTCGTCCGGTACGCGTCGGAGCGCGGATTCGCGTTGCTGCGCAGGACCTCCATCGGCTGCCCGGGTCTCAGCCCGTGGGCCCGTCGAGGGCGCGGCGCGGGTGCAGGCCGTTCGCGTGGCCCATGAACGGCGGGTGCACGCTGTATCCGAGCAGCTCCTGCACGCGCGGCGACATCGCCCGCGCCTGCTCGCGTGACACCGACAGGATGTAGTTCTCCTGCTGGCGCGCCCACGGCTGGCAGTACTGGTTCGACAGCGCGAGGCGCGGCCGCGCGCTGCGGTTCTCTCCCCCGCGATGCACGAGCGTCCCGAGGAAGGCGATGCCGGCGCCCGCCGGCATGACGACGTCGAGCAGGTCGCCGCGCAGCCACGGCGGCCGTGCCTCCTTCGGGCGCGGGATGCGGGCGGGGTCGGGCACCGTCGCGAAGTCGATGTCCGCGAGCAGGCGCTCCACCGTCGCGTCTTCCCAGCGATGGCTTCCGGGGACCACCTGCGTGGCGCCGTTCTCCGCGGTGAACGGGTCGACGGCGTAGATGAAGCTCAGGCTGACGGCCTCCCGCGGCCGCGCGATGCGGTAGAACGAGTCGTCGGTATGGAACGGCTGCGGCGTCTCGCCGGGCAGGATACGAATCGCCTGCGACGCGGTGAGGAGATAGTTGGGCTCGAGGAACGCGTCGCACAGCGCCAGCACGCGCGGGTGCTCGACGAGCGCCGTGAACACGGGCGCCACCGCGACGAGCGAGTAGACACGCTGCGTGCGATGCCCCTCGAAGTCGTTGCGGCCGTACAGCTCCGCGTCCAGGGCGGGCGTGAGCGCGCGGCGCATCTCGGCCAGGTCGCCCGGCGGGATCAGATCGGGCAGCACGACGAAGCCGGCTTCCCGGATCGCGGCCACCTCGCGCTCGACGCCGGCGCTCACCCCTTGATCGCCTTTCGTTTCTCCCGCTCGCGCGACCCGATCCGCCGGGGCGGCAGCAGCTCCGGCTCGGTCTCGACCTTCTGGGCGAGGAAGACCGCCGCGTCCAGCCTGTAGAAGCTGCGGCGCCGGTACCAGCGCAGCGCGTCCTCGTTGTTCTCCGCCACCTCGAGCACCAGGTGGGTGCATCCGCGCACGCGGGCGAGGTGCTGGAGCTGCTCGAGCATGAAGGTGCCGACGCCGCGCCCGTGAAAGTCGGGGTGCGCGGCGAGCTCCTCGACGAACAGCGGGCGCATGCCGCGCTTCTCGAAGTAGCGCATGTTGATCCAGCTGTCGTCGCCGCTCGCGTCCGACGCGCACTCGGCGTACCCGACGATCTGGTCGCCGACCTCGAAGAGCAGCTGGTCGACGTCCTCCTCGCCGTACGTCTCGGTGAACCGCCGCTTGGAGAGCGGGCGCTGGTACTCCACCGTCTCGCGGTTCACGTCGCGGAAGCAGAGCTTGAGGAACTCCCAGGTCCGGTTGAGGTCACGCCGGTGGATGCGGCGGACGCTCACCTCGAGCGGCGCCTTGGCGGGATCGGACGGCGAGGACGGCATGGCTCGGGCTGTGGGCTCCCTATAGCGCAGCGCGCAGGTCGGGAGCTACGGGGCCGGATCCAGCAGGGCGGACAGCCGGGGGGCGTCGAGCTCGCGGAGCGACTCGACGACGAGATCGGCCGCGGCGAGCCGGTCGGCAGCGACCGTGCCCACGAGCGCCACGCTCGCCATGCCCGCGGCGCGCGCCGCCGCGATGCCCACCGGCGCATCCTCGACCACGATGCAGCGGGCGGGCGGCAGGCCGAGGCGCTCGGCCGCGATCTGGAACACCTGCGGGTCGGGCTTGCCGCGCGTGACGTCGCGACCCGTCACGATCGCGACGAAGCGGCCCGTGCGACCAAGGCGCTCGAGTGTGAGCTCGACGTTCTCCGGCGGACCGGACGAGCCGACCCCGAGACGGAAGCCCGCAGCGGCGAGCGCGTCGATCAGCTCGACCGCCCCGTCCATCGCCGGGAAGTGCTCCCGGATCAGGTCGCGATAGATGGCCTCCTTGCGCGCGTCGAGCGCCTCGCGGGCGGCGGCGTCGAGGTCGGCGCCCCAGAAGCGCGCGATGATCTCGCGGCTGGTCTGCCCGAACGTCGAGGCGAACTCCTCCTCCGTGATCGCCAGCCCGTGCTCGCGACCCATGAGGAGCCAGCTCCGCATGTGCGCGTCGTAGGAATCGACCAGCACGCCGTCGACGTCGAAGATCACGGCCGTCCGTTCCCGGAGCATCGCGCGTCGTCGTGCCCGATGCGGCGCCCCCATGCAACGCGGCGAGCTGCACGCGCACAACCCGCTGGGCGATGGGCGCTGGCAGAGCTCCTTCCCCGCGGACGCCACGAAGCGAAGCGCCAGGACCCTGAAGGCCAGGAACTGACCGCCTCGGAAGGACCGGGACTTGTCTGCGCCTGCCGACCAACACTAGACTCGGCCGCATGACGATGTCCGGCACTGCCGTGAACCAGCTCGAGCACCTCGACGAGGAGCTCGAGACCATCCTCACCTCCTTCGACTCATGCTACGCCTGGCGCTATGGCAACGTGAAGGAGGGCCTGCGCGACCTCTACGAGAAGGCCAAGCGCGACCAGTGGAACGGCACCACGCAGCTCGCGTGGGACACCGACGTCGACCCCGAGCACGACATCCTCCCGCAGGCGATCAATCCGCTGAACGGCTACGCGCCGTACGAGCGCCTGACCGAGAAGGAGAAGAGCCGGCTGCGGCACGCCCAGGTCGCGCTCCAGCTCTCGCAGTTCCTGCACGGCGAGCAGGGCGCGCTGATCGTCGCGTCGCAGCTCGTCGGGGCGGTGCCGTGGATCGACGCCAAGTACTACGCCGGCACGCAGACGATGGACGAGGCGCGCCACGTCGAGGTCTTCAGCCGCTACCTCACCGAGAAGCTCGCCTGGCAGTGGCCGGTCAGCGAGAGCCTGAAGGAGCTGCTCGACGCCACGATCACCGACGCGCGCTGGGACTTCAAGTACCTCGGCATGCAGATCATCATCGAGGGTCTCGCCATGGCGGCCTTCGGCAACCTGTTCCAGATCACCCAGGAGCCGCTGCTGAAGGAGCTGGTCCGCTACGTGATGAAGGACGAGTCGCGGCACGTCGCCTTCGGCATGCTGTCGCTGTCGGACTTCTACGCCGACATGCCCGAGAACGAGCGTCGCGACCGCGAGGACTTCATCATCTACTCGTGCGAGCTGATGCGGAACCGGCTCGTCGGCGATCAGATCGCCGACGCCATGGGGTGGAACCGCGACGAGGTGAAGCACACGGTGCTCAGCTCGCCGACCGGGCAGCTGTTCCGGCAGATGCTGTTCGCGCGCGTCGTGCCGAACCTGAAGCGTCTCGGCCTGGTCACCCCGCGCGTGCGCGAAGCCTTCGGGCGCCTCGGCATCATCCAGTTCGAGGACGCCGATCCGGAGGCACAGGACCGCGAGCTGGGCCTGGCCTGAAGCGCGGACGCGCTACTTCGCGCGCCGGAGCTTCAGGCTGAAGGTGCCGGCGCCCGCGCCGGGAAGCGACCCCGCGGGGATGCGCCAGCGACCCAGGACGGCCGTGGGGCTGCCGTTCTTCTGGAGACGCACCGTGAAGGGCGCGAGGTCCGCCAGGTCGAACGTCAGGCCGCTGGTTCCCGACAGGGTTGCGAGCTGCTTTCGCACCGCGTCCTCGAAGGCGGCACGCGCCTCGGTCCCCATGACGAGCGTCCCCTTCTTGGCGCGCGAGCGGGGGCGACTCCAGCTTCCCGTGACGATGGTGCCGGCGCCATCGGTGCCTGCCCAGGTGCCGTCGCCCAGGCGGAAGGCCCACTGCACCTTCGTCGGCCGGCTCGATACCCCGCGCAGCCTGAAGCGCGCCGTGCCGGCGAGCTGGGCGTCGACGGCCTTGCTCGGATCACTGAGCGTGAACTGGGAGAGGAAGGTCCACGCCACGTCGGCGAGCTTGAAGTCGGGGTTCAGGTAGAGGATGTGGCCGCTGAACGAGGACCCGGGAAACGCTTGCGCCGTGATGCTGCACAGCCCCACCTGCGTGTGAGACGCGCAGGTGCTGTAGGTCTCGCAGTAGCTCTTGCCGCTGTCCACCCGCGTGGGCTGGCCGGTGCAGGCGTCCATGTCGCGCCAGTAGGCGAAGGTGTCCGGCGCCGTCCCGAACGTCGTCCCGTTGTAGCGCACCAGCACGTCGGTGAGGCCCATGAAGGTCAGGACGGGCATCGAGCGCGACGGCTGACACTCCGTCCGCGGAGCGAGCGGGATCGGGAACGCCATGGGCGCCGCGGCGGCGAAGAGATCGGCCGCGTCGCAGGCCAGACGCTGGGTCATGGCGCCGCCGTTGGAGAGTCCGGTGACGTACACGCGGCTCGGTTCGATCACCGCTTCACCTTCGACCGTGGCCACCATCGTGCGGATGAACGCGACGTCGTCCTGGTCGGTGGCGCTGCAGCAGGTGCCGGCATTGAACGCGTTGTCGAGACCGTCGGGATACGCGACCAGGAAGCCGTGCGCGTCGGACATCCCCTTCATCCCGGAGATGCCTTCCTGCTGCGCGGCGTTCGACCCCAGACCGTGGATGTCGACCACCAGCGGGACCGGGGAGGAACCGTCGTAGCCCGGCGGCACGTGCACGCGGTAGGTCCGCGTGAGACCGCCGCTCTCGAGCGACCGGAGATTGTCGCCGGGGACGAACGCGGCGTTCGCCGCGGCGCCGGCGAGCAGGAGAACGCAGAGCGCAAGTGGCAGGCGGGCGCGGGCAGGCATGAGTGGATCCCTACCCGAGCCTCGCGATCCGGGACAAGGCGTCGCGACGGAACGGTTCAGAAACCGAGCATCTTGGCCAGGTAGTGGATCATGACCTCGTCGGCCCCGCCGCCGATCGAGACCAGGCGCGTGTCCACGAACGCGCGCCCGGCCGGGCTCTCCTTCATGTAGCCGAACCCGCCGTGGAGCTGGATGCAGGTGTCGGCCACGAAGCGCGACGTGCGCCCCGAGAAGAGCTTCGCCATCGAGATCTCCTTCGTGGCGTCCTCGCCCGCCACCCGCTTGCGGACGCACAGGTTGGTCAGCTCGCGTGCCGCGGTGATCTGCGTCAGCATCTCGATGAACTTGAACTGCGTCACCTGCATCTTGGACAGGGGCTTCTTGAAGACGACGCGCTCCTCGCAGTAGCGCCGCGTGGCTTCCCACAGGCGCTCGGCGCCCGCGTTCGTGCTGACGCACGCGACGAGGCGCTCGTCCTGGAACTGCATCATCTGCTGCTGGAAGCCGCGTCCGATGTCGCCGATCGTGTTCGCGACCGGCACGCGCACGTTGTCGAAGAAGAGGAGTCCCGTGTCGGAGCCCCAGTTCCCGATCTTGTCGAGGAGCTGGTAGCTGAACCCCTTCGCGTCGGTCGGCACGACGATCTGCGAGAACCCGCCGTAGCCGGCCTCGGGATCGTTGACGGCGAGCAGGCAGAGCCAGTCGGCGGTGGCGGCGTTGGTGATGTAGATCTTGCTGCCGTTGATCACCCAGTGATCGCCGTCGCGCACCGCGCGCGTCTTGATCGACGCCACGTCGGAGCCGGCGTCGGGCTCCGTCACCGCGATCGCGGAGACCATCTCACCCTTGATCGACGGGACCAGCCAGCGGCGCTTCAGGTCGTCCGAGCCGAACTGGTGCAGCGACGGCGTGGCCATGTCGGTGTGGACGCTGATGCCCATGGCGACGCCGGCGTTGTCGCAGCGTCCGATCTCGTCGAACATCACGGCGGTGTAGCTCCAGTCGAGCCCCGAGCCGCCCCACGCCGGATCGTAGCGCAGGCCGAGCATGCCGAGGTGGCCCATCTTCTTGTAGAGCGACTTGTCGAAGCGGCCCTCGCGATCGAACTCGCGCGCGCGCGGCACGATCTCGTCCTGGACGAACTTCCGCACCGTGCGGCGAAACTGCTGGTGCTCGCTGCTGCCGTAGAGATCGTCGACCATGGACGGACCTTAGCTACCTACCGGGCCACGTGCCAGCGCGGCCGTGTGCAGGCGGAGCCGCGGGCGCGAGTCGGCTGCTCGCCCGATCGCGGGTCCGCCTCCAGAAGTAGTTGTAGCGCTGATTGCTGTCGAAGGCGGGGATCCACGCGCGCGGCCTCCCGCCGCGCGAGACGTGTCCGACGTATCGGTGCCAGTCGAGCAGCGCGGGACAGTCGAGGCACACGCGCTCCTGCGTCTCGGGCGTCATCGTGCGCTCGCGGAAAAGACGGCGAGCGGTCTGCAGGCCCCTGCCGGTCCAGGCTTCCCGGAAGGTCGCAGCTCCCCGTCGGCCATCGGCGGCGACGCGACCCACGTCGTCCTCGGGAGAGAAGCTGCCGCGGCAGGGGGCGACACTGCCGTCGGCATACACGACGGCGGTATGGAACAGCGTGTGGCACGGCATCGGGGTGACGTGATCATGCGGAATCACGCGCTCGTCCGGATCCCAGTCCTCCCCGACCACCCGCCCGCGCGACACGTGGAACTCCACGCCGACCTCGTGGGCTGCGCGCCGTGCGGCTTCCACGTCGTCCACGTTGTGCGCGAACAGGTGGAACCCCCAGATCATGCGCGGCGTTTGTGACCGCAGGCGACGCTTCGCCTCGACCACCAGGCGACAGTTCTCGAGCACGCGCTGGAGCTGGCCATGCACCCGGTACAGCTCGTAGGTCTCCTGGCGCGCGCCGTCGATCGACAGGCCCATCACCTTCAGACCGGAGCGCACGAGCTCCTCGGCACGCGCAGCATCGAACGGCAGGCTGAAGTTGGTACACAGGATCGTCGACAAGCCCCGCGCACTCGCCTCGGCAACCATCGTGAAGAGGTTCTTGTTGAGGAGCGGTTCGCCCCAGTTGTGAAACTCGATCTGCCACAGCCGATCGCCGAGCTCGGCCAGGAGACGGCGGTAGAAGTCGAGGGACAGCGTCGCCGCCGGACGGCCCACCTCGCCGGCACCCGTGAAGCAGTGGGGACACGCGAGGTTGCAGGCGCTCGTCGACTCGATGCACAGGCGTGCCGGCAAGCTGCGCGGAACGGGGGCGATCCGATAGTTCTCCCACGTGAGCAGCCACAGGTTCAGGATGCGCCGCAGCGTGGGCGTAGCACCCTCGAACATGGGCGGGCACGGGAGCTGCCGCGCAAGATGGTATGCGACTGTCAGCACCCCGCGGAACCTGCGCCGCCAGCGCCGCATCGCCTCCGATAACACGACCGCACCGGCCCGTGGAAGGAGAAAACGCCGAGGCGTCGCCCTCAGGTCGAGCGCGCCGGCGGCATCACTTCCTCGGCGAACGCCTGCACGTCGTCCGGCACGTACGGGGCGGTGACCGCGAGAATGAAGTGGGTGACACCTGCCGCGACGTACCGCGCCACGGTGTCGAGGCATTCCTGCGTACCGCCCACCATCATCTGCGCGCGCGCGTCCTCCGGGGTCGTCCCGTGCAGCGCGGCCATCACGCCGCATGTGAACTCCTCGCGCGCAGCCGGAGCGCGGTAACAGAGCGGGAGGATCACCGTCTTCTCGATCTGCTCGGTATCCCGATCGACGGCATCGCCGTGGCGGCGGATGACGTCGATCAGGCCACGCAGGCGCTCCGCGCTACCTGCCGCGTTCCACATGTCCGCGTGGCGCGCGACGATGCGTAGCAGCACGCGTTCGCCGGTGCCCCCGATCATGAGTGGCACGTGGGACTGAAGCGGCGGGGGACGGCCGATCGCCTCGCTCACCGTGAAGTGTCTCCCGTGGAGTGTGGTGCGGTCCTGGGTGAACATGCCGCGAACGATCTGGCAGGCCTCCTCCAGAGCCTCCAGCCGCCCGCGTGTGGTCTTGAAGTCGATGCCGAAGCTCCGGTGCTCCAGCTCGAACCATGCGGCACCCAGACCGAGGATCAGGCGGCCGCCGCTGATGTGGTCAACGGTGGCCGCCATCTTCGCGGTGATGCACGGATGACGGTAGGTGTTGCCGGCGACCAGCATGCCCACGCGCGCGCGTCTCGTCGCCTGGGCCAGGGCCGCCAGCGTCACCCAGCCCTCCAAGCAAGGCTGATCGGGGGGCCCGGGCGCCGCGTAGAAGTGGTCGAAGGTCCAGAGCGAGTCGTAACCCCAGCCGTCCGCCTTCCGCCACAGGTCCAGCATCGGCAGCCACTCGCCCATCTGCTGGCCCGTCTGCACGCCGAAGCGCACCGCATGGGCGTGCGCCCCGATCATGTGCGCTCGAGCACGCGCGGCGTGACGGCGAGGTGAAAGCCGTTCCACGGCCGGGGGGCCCGGTCGTGCGCGGGGAGCGGCCAGGGCTGGCGGCCTTCGGCGGCCGCGCGCTCCGCGTCGGGCAGGACCGCCGACAGCGGGGACGTCAGCTTCGCGTTCGGCGCCGCGCCGTCGACGCGCAGCACGGACCCGGAGACGAAGGCCGCCGCCGGCGAGAGCAGGAAGCAGATCGCCGCCGACACCTCCGACTCCGTGCCGAGCCGCTGGAACGGCACGGCCAGCCGCAGGAGCCGGAGGAAGCGGTGCATCCAGTCGGGGTACGTGTCCATGCCCGACGACGCGATCCAGCCCGGCGCGACGGCGTTCACGCGCACGCCCGATGGCGCCCACTCCACCGCGGCGGTCTCGGTGAAGCTGACCATCCCCCAGCGCGCCGCGCCGGAGTGACCCATGCCCGGCATGCTGCCCCACATGTCGGCGACGATGTTCACGATCGAGCCGCCGTGCTCGCTCATCCACTGCGTGTAGCACTCGCGCGCGCAGAGGAAGCCGCCCGTCAGGTTGGTGCGCACGACCGTCTCCCATCCTTTCTGGGTGATGGTCGCCAGCGGCGCGGCGAACTGGCCGCCGGCGTTGTTGACCAGCCCGTCGATGCGGCCGGTCTGCTCCAGCGCGCCGGCGACCATCGCGCGCACCTGCTCCTCGTCGCGGATGTCGCACGCGATCGCATGCGCCGAGCCGCCCGCCTGCGCGATCTCGGCGCGCACCGTCTCCAGCCGGTCCGGCTTGCGCCCGACGAGCACCACCGTCGCACCGAGGCTCGCCAGCTCGTGCGCCGTGCAGCGACCGATCCCGCTGCCGCCTCCGGTGACGATGTGCGTCTCGCCTGCGAACAGCCCGGGCCGGAAGATCGAGTCGAATGGCATGCGCGCTCATAGCACCGCGGCGCCGGTGGCGCGCAACGACGACCTCGCGCGTCTTGACAGCCGGCGCGCAGCCGTGATCGGTCGACGATCGTGCGCGCACCCTGGAGCCTCGGCCTCGTGCTGGTGCTGGCCGCCCGCCTCGTGCCCGCCGCGCAGCCCTGCCCCGACGAGCCCGGACTCGACGGGATCGCCTGCCGCGTCGACGCCCTCGGCGCACGCGCCGACGCGGCGAATCTGCGGCTCACCGCCGCGCGCACGGCGTGCGACGCCGGCCACACCGCGGACGCGATCCGCGAGCTCCGCGGCATGGGCCGGCCGCTCGCGCGCGCGGGCGACGACCCGGACGTGGCGATCACGGACGCCCTTCGCCGTGCCACCATCGATCGCCTGCGGCGCCATCCGTGCCCCGAGCTGGTCGACGTCTTGAGCCCGAGACGGGGCGAGCGAATCCCGCACGGCGACCTGTTCGTGCTGCTGCGACTCGCCGCGGGAGCCGACCCCGCGACGCTTTCCGTCCAGCTCGACGACGATCCTCCCGTCGCCCTCGACCCCGGCGCCGTCTCCGACACCCAGGCGTGGGCCCGACTCCGGTGCGACGGCCCGCTGCGCCAGCTCCACGTGACGATCCGCAGCCGCGACGGTGCCCGCAGCGATCTCGAGACCGTCCCCATCTCGTGTGGCGGCGCGCGCGTGCTCGGCGCCGAGATCGACTCGCTGGTCCTGGCCGACTACGTTCCGGAGCGCCTCCGCGTCGTGCCAGTGCGCCCGCTCCGCGGCGGCACCACGGTGGCGCTGGTCGCCACCCGCGCGCTCCGCACGACCGGCGGCCGGCTGCATGCGAGCGCCGCGTTCCGGGCCGCGGCCGGACTGCCGCCGCGTGGCGAGCGCGGCCCCACGGCCATCTTCAGCGACGATCCGCTCGACGCGCGCAATCCGTTTCCCAGCCAGGCGCTGGTCCGTCCCGACGGCACCGTCGTCATTCCCGACGGCTTCAGCGCGCGCGGCCTCGCGCCGCTTCCACGCCTGGACGGCGTCCGCGCCTTTCTCCGAGGCCTGGATGCGGGCAGCGAGGAGCACCACGGCTTCAGCCCGAACGGCTTCGCGGTCCTCGGTTTCGATGCGGCGATCCGGCTCGACGACGTGACGGCGGACCGGCTGTTCCTCGTGGAGGTTGCGGCGGGCACCGATCTCCACGCGCTGCTCGACGCGCTCGAGCGCGAGCGGCGCCTCGACCGCCGGCGGGTGGTCGCGGCGACCGTCTTCCCGATCGAGGACCTGCCCGCCGAGCTGGCCGCGATCCGCGCGCAGATCCGCTCCCGGCCGCCGCCGGCCGTGGACTTCACCGACCACGACCCGTCGGACGGCCGCGCCTTCGGCGTCTTCCATCCGGGCGATTCGGCCTTCGCCGCGTTCTTCGGGGGGAACCCACCGTCACCCGTCGGCGCGATGGTGCGCGGGAGCTTCCCGTCTCCCGACTACCGCGAGCACGGACGCTTCCCGGCGCGCTTCCTCGACGGGAGCGACCAGCCGCCCGAGGTGCCGATCGAGTTCCTGCTCGCGCTGCCACGCGGAACGCCGCCCTTCCCCACCGTCGTCATCCAGCACGGCTTCGGCGGCGACGACACGATCGTCGCGCAGTTCGCCGCCGACTTCACCGCCGCCGGACTCGCGCTGATCGGCATCCCGGCGCCCGAGCACGGCCCGCGCGGCAACTTCCTCGACTTCTTCGACTTCGACGACTTCAACGCCTTCGGGAACAACTTCCGGCAATCGTCGGTCGACCTGCTCGCGCTCACGCACCTGCTCGCCGGCGGCCTCGACGTGGACGGCGACGGGGCGGCGGACCTGCGCGGGGACCCGCTCGGGTTTCTCGGCCAGTCGCTCGGCGGCGTCATCGGCGGCGTGTTCACGGCGGTCGAGCCCGGGATCGCCGTCGCGGTGCTGAACGTGCCCGGCGGCAAGCTCTCGCAGCTCGCGGGAGCGGCGTCGCCGCTCGCAGCCCCCTTCCTGGCACGATTCGCGACCCAGGCCGGCATCGCGGTCCGCGTCTGCGGCGGCGATCCGACCGGCGCCGCGTGCAGCGGCGCCGCCGACTGCGCCCCGGCGGTCGGGTGCGGCGACAATCCCGATTTCACCGCCCTGATCGACGCCGCGGCCCTCGATTTCCAGACCCAGCTCGACCCGGGCGACGGCGCCACCTACGCGCACCTCCTGCGTCTCGACCCGTTCGGAATCGGCCCGAAGCCCGTCCTGGTCCAGGAAGGCATCGGCGACATGGTGGTCGCCAACCCGCTGACGGAGGCGCTGGCGCGCGCGATCGCGCTGCCCGCCAATCGCGCCGACGCCGCGACCGACGGCGTCGCGGGACTGTGGCGATTCCCGCCGCCCGCGGGGCACGGCATCCTCGCCCTGCCCGACGTGCGGGCGCAGGCGGTACGCTTTCTCGCGACCGGGGGCGCCAACCTGTCGCCTTGAGTCGAGGGGTACGATACGTCGCGACTGTCATGCGCGACGATCCCGAGACGCGGCGACTGGTCGAGGCCCGGGAGCAGCACGTCCCGTGGAAGCAGTGGGGCCCGTACCTGAGCGAGCGCCAGTGGGGCACGGTCCGCGAGGACTACAGCACGACGGCGACGCCTGGGACTACTTCACCCACGACCAGGCCCGCTCGCGCGCCTACCGCTGGGGCGAGGACGGCCTCGCCGGCATCTCCGACGACAAGCAGCGCCTGTGCTTCGCGCTCGCGCTCTGGAACGGCGTCGACCCGATCCTGAAGGAGCGCCTCTTCGGCCTCACCAACGCCGAGGGCAACCACGGCGAGGACGTCAAGGAGTACTACTTCTACCTCGACTCGACGCCCACGCACTCGTACATGCGGTGGCTCTACAAGTACCCGCAGCGCGCGTATCCCGTACGACGACCTCGTGAAGACCAACCGCGCCGCGCAGCAGCGACGAGCTGGAGTACGAGCTGATCGACACCGGTGTCTTCGACGACGACCGGTACTTCGACGTCGAGGTCGAGTACGCCAAGGCGGCGCCGGAGCGACATCCTCGATCCGGATCACGCGTCGCCAACCGCGGGCCGGAGCGCGCGACCCTGCACCTCCTGCCGACGCTCTGGTTCCGCAACACCTGGTCCGGCGCCGGACGACGCCGAAGCCCGGCCTCGCGCGTGGCGCCGAGCGCGCCGCGGGACGCGCGTCGATCGCGGCGTCGCATCCCGAGCTGGGCGACCGCTGGCTCGCTCTGCGAGGGCGACGCCGCCGCTGCTCTTCACCGAGAACGAGACCAACACGCAGCGCCTCTTCGGCGAGCCCAACGCAGGCGCCGTACGTCAAGGACGGCATCCACGAGCTACGTCGTCCACGGCGGCACGCGACGCGGTCAACCCCGCGCGCACCGGGACCAAGGCCGCCGCGCACTACCGCGCTCGATCGTGCCCGGCGGCGAGACCGCGCGTCGCTGCGGCTGCGCCTCGACCGACGGCGCGACCGCGCCGCGGCGCGCCGCGTCGGCGCCGCCTTCGACGCCGATCGTCGCGACGCGGCGCGCGCGAGGCCGACGCCTTCTACGACGACGATCACGCCGCCGGCGCTCGACGCCGACGAGCGCGCTCGTCATGCGCCAGGCGCTCGCCGGCATGCTCTGGAGCAAGCAGTACTACTTCTACGACCTCGACGCTGGCTCGAGCGAGCACGGCGCCGATCCGCTGCGCGACCAGCGCCGCGCCCGGCGCGCGCAACGCGCGACTGGTTCCACATGGTCAACGACGACGTCATCTCGATGCCCGACAAGTGGGAGTACCCGTGGTACGCGGCCTGGGACCTGGCCTTCCACACCATCGCGCTGGCGCTCGGTCGACCTCGACTTCGCCAAGCAGCAGCTCGAGCTGATGCTGCGCGAGCGTCTACCTGCACCCGAACGGCCAGATCCCGGCCTACGAGTGGAACTTCGGCGACGTGAACCCGCCGGTGCACGCCTGGGCGACGCTCTACATCTACCGCATCGAGCAGGCGCGCACGCGGCAAGGGCGATCTGCGACTTCCTGCGCAGCGGCCTTCCACGAAGCTGCTGCTCAACTTCACCTGGTGGGTCAACCGCAAGGACCGCGACGGCAGCAACGTCTTCGAGGGCGGCTTCCTCGGCCTCGACAACATCGGCGTGTTCGACCGCAGCGCGCCGCTGCCCACCGGCGGCCACCTCGAGCAGGCCGACGGCACCGCCTGGATGGCGCTCTTCAGCGCAGAACATGCTCGAGATCGCGCTCGAGCTGGCGCGCGCACGACCCGGTCTACGAGGACATGGCGCTGCAAGTTCTACGAGCACTTCCTCTGGATCGCCGCCGCGATGGACCGCATCGGCGAGCACGACGACGAGCTGTGGGACGAGGAGGACGGCTTCTTCTACGACGTGCTGCGGCTCCCCGACGGCACGCGCGACGCGGCTCAAGGTGCGCTCGATGGTCGGCCTGCTGCCGCTCTGCGCCGTCGACCGTGCTCGAGCCGCGACGCTGCTCGAGCGCTTCCCGCGCTCTGCGCGAGCGCGCGCAGCGCTTCCTCGAGCGCCACCCCGAGCTGCGTCGCGAACATCGCGTCGCCCGATCGCGCCGGGCGTCGCGCGGCCGCCGCCTGCTGTCGGTCGCTCGAACGAGAGCAAGCTGCGGCGCGTGCTGGCCCGCATGCTCGACGAGAGCGAGTTCCTGAGCCCGTACGGCATCCGCTCGCTCTCGCGCTACCACCTCGAGCACCCGTACGTCTTCGCGTCGACGGCGAGGAGTACCGCGTCGACTACGAGCCGGCCGAGTCGACCACGCGGGCTGTTCGGCGGCAACTCGAACTGGCGCGGCCCGATCTGGATTCCCGGTCAACCTCCTGATCATGCGCGCGCTGCTGCAGCTCTACGCGCTACTACGGCGACGACGTTCACGGTCGAGTGCCCGACCGGCTCGGGCGCCAGATGACCCTGTTCGAGGTCGCGCGACGAGATCGGCCACCGGCTGGTCAGCGATCTTCCTCCGCGACGCAGACGGGCGCCGGCCGGTCTACGGCGGCGCGACGAAGTTCCAGACCGACCCGCACTGGCGCGACCTACCTGCTGTTCTACGAGTACTTCCACGGCGACAACGGCGCCGGCATCGGCGCCAGCCACCAGACCGGCTGGACGGGGCTGGTCGCGAAGCTCCTCCAGCTGTTCGGCACGATCTCCGCCGAGACCGTCCTCCAGGTGGGCGCGCGGGAGGCGGGCGGCCTGCCACCGCCGCCGGGCTGAAGGTCGCGGCAACGGCGGGCCGCCGCCGGCGCGAGGCGCATGGCAACCTGCCTGGCGAATTTTCTTGACCGTGGACGGCGCCGCGGTGTAGTCGCGCTTCAAGGGGGGGACTCACCATGCCGACCCGGGCCGCGGCGGTGCTCGCTTCGGGGTTCATGTGGCTCGGCTTGCTGGCCGTCCCGGCCCGGGCCGCAATCGACATCGACGGGCCCTGGAACGTCGCCATCACGCCGAACTTCGGGGGCAACTGTCTCGTCGACATCGTGCAGACGGGCTCTGCCCTCACCATCTCCGCCTCCGCATGCAGCCTCCTGCCACCGTTCACGCTCACCGGCACCATCGACACGGGTACCGGCGCGTTCAGCGTGAGCGGAGCGGCCTCGCTCTGCGGGACCCTCTCCGTGAACGGCACCGCGAACGCCACGAGTACCGCCTTCACCGGAACCTTCTCGTGCGCCGGCGGATCGGTGCAGCTGAGCGGCACCCTCGTCGGCGGCCTGTGCGGCAACGGGGTCGTCAACACGGGTGAGCAGTGCGACCCCGGCCTGTCCCCCACCGCCTGCTGCGACGCCCAGTGCACGGCGACACCGAGCGGCAGCATCTGCCTTCCAGCCAATCCCGGCGTCTGTTTCGTCGGGATGTGCGATGCCGCTGGCGTCTGCCAGCCGGTCCCACGCAAGGGCGCCTGCGACGACACGAACCAGTGCACCGAGGACGACCATTGTGAGGGCTTCACCTGCGCGGGCACGCCGAGTCCAGCCGGCACGGCCTGCGATCTCGACGGGACGGTCTGTACGACCGACACGTGTGACGGCTCCGGCACGTGCACCGCCGGACCCTGCTCGCCATGCTGCGACGCCGGGGCGGGCTGCACGCCCAGCCCCGCGACCGGATGCAAGCGGCCCGCCTCGCCACAGGCGACGTTGCAGCTCAAGTCCGGCACGAAGCCCAAGCAGAGCAAGCTCAAGTGGAAGTGGCAGAAGGGATCGCAGACCGACCTCGCCGAGTTCGGCGATCCCACCGCGGCCACGGACTACACGCTGTGCATCTTCGAGCCGGCCCCCATATTCAGCCCCAACCCCGCCCTGGTGGTCGCGGCCGATGCGCCGGCTGGCGGAACCTGCCACGGCCAGCCCTGCTGGCGCGCGGTCCCGGCGTCGGCTTCGCCTATCAAGACAGGGATCGGACGCCGGGCGGCATCGACAAGATCGGCCTCAAGGCCGGGCCAACGGGCATCGCACGGGTCCAGGTGTCGGCGAAGGGAGAGAACCTGAGCATCGGGAACAGAGGATTTTTCGTGGCAATTCCGGCGAGTGTCCAGCTCCGAGCCTCGAACGGGACGTGCTGGGAGTCGCTCAACGGCCGCATAAAGCCGAACGGACAGATCGACTTCAGCCACGGCTCCCCGAGCGGGGCGTTTCTCGACTGACGTTCGCCTCCCCCGGAGGGTGACCGCGGCCGCCGGCCGGCGCCGCATTCGCGCAGGGCGCTCCGGCGCGGTGCTGCGTCCGACTCTGGCGTAGGATGACGGCGTGGGCGATGCTAGCGGCGTGGGGCCCTGGCCTCGTCGGCTGCTTGCGACCGGGCTCGTGGGTCTGGTCGCGTCGTGCGCAGGTCCACGCGCCCCGGCGCCGGCGCGCACCGGCGGACCGACGGGCTGCGTGCCCGCCGCGCGCTGGGTCGTTCCCGCCACGCGCCGCGAACGTGCCGCATCCGAGGTGATCCGGGACGCGGCGCGTTCGCGCTTCGTGCTTCTCGGCGAGCTGCACGATCGCGCCGACCATCATCGCTGGCAGCTCCAGACGGTCTCCGCGCTCGCCGCGCGGCGACCCGTCGTGCTCGGCTTCGAGATGTTCCCCCGCCGCACGCAGGCCGTGCTCGATCGCTGGGTGGCCGGCGAGCTCGACGCCGCGGCGCTGCTGCGCGAGACCGACTGGCCGCGGGTGTGGGGCTTCCCGGCGCCGCTCTACCTGCCGCTGTTCGAGTTCGCCCGGCTGAACCGCGCGCCGATGCGCGCGCTGAACGTCGACCGCGCGCTGGTGTCGCGCGTCGGCCGCGAGGGCTGGGCCGCGGTGCCGGCCGGTGAGCGCGAGGGCGTCTCGGACCCCGCGCCACCGACGTCCGCGTACCGGACCATGCTGGCCGAGGCGATGGCTGCCCACGGCGGCGAGGCGGCCCCGTCCGACGCCGGGATGCAGCGCTTCGTGGAGGCCCAGCTCACCTGGGATCGCGCCCTCGCCGAGGGCCTGGTCGCCGCCGCGCGCGCGCATCCGGACGCGCTGATCGTCGGCATCATGGGGACCGGACACCTCGAGCACGGCTACGGCGTGCCGCACCAGCTCTCCGCGCTCGGCGAGCGCAACGTCACGGTGCTGCTGCCGTGGGATACGGACCGCGACTGCGCGCGGCTCACGCCCGATCTCGCCGACGCCGTCTTCGGCATCGTCCCCGCCGTCGAGGCTCGGCGACGATGGCTCCGCATCTCGGCGTGACGCTGGCGCCGGCACGCGAGCGGCGTACGCGTCGCCGGCGTGACGCCCGGAAGCGTCGCGGCGGCATGCGGGCCTGCGGCGCGACGACGTGGTCCTCGAGGCGGCCGGCGCGCACATCGACGACACCCGCCGATCTGCGCGCCGTGGTCGACGTGCAGGCGCCCGGCACCTGGCTGCCGCTGCGCGTCCGGCGCGGCGGGCCGCACGCGCGAGATCGTCGCGCGCTTCCCGCGCCCGTCCTGAACGGCCGATGCGCGTCGTGCTCGCCGCTCCTGCTGCTCGCGTCGGCCGCACCCGGCGCGCGCGGCGCGCGCTCGCCGTGCACCACGTCCTGGAGCTTCAGCTCGATCCGGCGGCGCGCACGCTGCGCGGCGTCGATCGGGTGAAGCTGGCTGCGCGGGCACCCGCAGACGTTCACGCTGTCGCCCGGCTTCGCCGTCGTTCGCGTCCGTGCCGACGGCCACGCGATCCGCTCGGCCCGCACGGGCGGCTGTACTCCCTGGCACTCGACGGCGGCCACGGCGCACGAGGTCGGTGATCGAGTACCACGCCACCCTCGCCGGCGCCGCCCGCGGCCGGCGAGCTGACCGGATCGGTCGCGGGGCCGGAGGGATCGTGTCTGCCCGGAACGGGCTGGTTCCCGTCGTTCGACGGGCCGTTCACCTACGAGATCACGATCGACGTGCCCGAGCCGCAGCGCGCCGTCACGTCCGGACGCCTGACGGCGGAGACGACCGCAGGGCGGGCGCTCGCGTGCCACCTTCGTGGCCGATGCGCCGGTGACGGAGCTGTCGCTGTTCGCAGGTCCGTACCGGGTCTTCGAGCGCATCCATCGTGGATGGCGGCTGCGCACGTACTTCGACGAGCAGCGTCGCCGATCTCGCCGACCGCTACCTCGATCGCGTGCAGCGCTATCTCGATCTCTACGACGGCTGGATCGGCGCCTATCCGTACTCGGGATTCGCGGTGGTCTCGGGGCCGTTCCCGGTCGGGCTCGGCTTTCCCGGCCTCACCTACATGGGCGCGCAGGTGCTCCGCCTGCCGTTCATCCCCGACACCTCGCTCGGCCACGAGGTGCTGCACTCCTGGTGGGGGAACGGCGTGCGGACGGGCACGGGCGGGAACTGGGCGGAGGGCCTCACGACCTTCATGGCGGACTACACGTTCCTCGAGCGCCGCGGCGCGGATGCCGCGCGCGAGGAGCGCCTGGCGTGGCTGCGTGAGAACTCGATCCTCCCCGCCGGCCGACGACCGGCCGCTCACCGCCTTCACCGCACGGACGCACGCGGCGTCGCAGGCGACCGGCTACCACAAGGCGGCCTTCGTCTTCATCATGCTGCGCGACCAGATCGGCGCGGACGCGTTCGCGTCCGGGGTGCGCCGGTTCTGGCAGGCGCACCGCTTCGGCGTCCGCGGAGTGGGGCGATCTGGAGCGCGCGTTCTCGGGCGCATCCGGCATCCCGCTCGCGCGGCTTCTTCGCGCAGTGGGTGCGACCGTGCCGGCGCCCCCGAGCTCAGCCGTCTCGGGCGCGAGCGTCGACGCCGACCCGCGTATCCTTCACGCTCGCGCAGACGCGACCCGCCGTATGCGCTGGCGGTTCCCCGGTGACCGTCGAGACCGCGCGCCGCGCCGAGCCTGCGCACGGTCCGGCTCGACGAGCGAGCGCCAGCGCCTACGCGCTCGACGTCGCCGGCGCGCCGCGCACGCCTGGCGATCGATCCCGATCTGCGCGTCTTCCGCCGCCTCGCGCGCGACGAGATCCCGCCGATCCTTCGCGAGGTGGCATTCGATCCCGACGCGAGCGCCATCGTCGCGACGCACGACGCCGCCGCCCGGTCGGCGCGGCGCGCGACGTGGCGACCGCGTTCTTCGAGCGACCGCCCGGCGATCGGCGACGCCGGCGGATCGGCGCTGCCGGCTCGCGCCACTCCTGCTCGTCGGGGACCACGCGCGAGGTGACCGACGCTGCTCGCCGCCGCCGGCCTCGACGTGCCGCCGGACGCTGGCCGGAGGGCACGGCACGCGCCTGGGCCGCACGCCGGCCGCACGGTCCGGCGCTGGCCGTCGTCGCGGCCGACGGCGCCGACGCGCTGCGCGCCGTCGTCCGTCCGCTGCCGCACTACGGGTCGCAGAGCTTCGTCGTCTTCGACGGCGCGCGGGCCGTCGACCGCGGCCTCTGGCCCCCGCCGGCCAGCCCGCTGCGCATCGACCTCGGCGCGAAGCCCTGACCGCCGCGTCCTACTCGTAGTCCTCGTTCAGCGCGCGCAGGAACGCGGCCAGCGGCGCCACGTCGTCCTCGCCGATCTGCATGGCGCGCAGCTCGCGTGCCCCGTTGCGCAGCTGTCCAGCCCGCGCGAGCGCCGACTCGGTGACGTAGAACCGCACGACGTCCTCGAGCGTGGTCTTGGCGCCGGTGTGCAGATAGGGGTTCGACTGGGCGAGGGTCCGCAGGCCGGGCGTCTTGAAGAGGCCGATTGCGGCATCGGCGAGCTCGTCCAGGGACCGGCCACACGCGCCGTTCGGTCCCATCGACGCGCACACCATGCGCCGCAGGTTGCGCTGCTGGCGGCGATTCGCGGACGTCCGGATTGCGGAAGATGTTCCACATCCCCAGATCCGTGCGGCCCGGCGCGTCGGCGGACGCCGGCGCGCGGAACGGCTCGAGCGCCTGCGGGTGCGCCGCCGTCGCCGGGAGATACCGGTCGGGGTCCGCGTTGCGGGTCGTCAGATCGGGAATCGCGAGGGCCGCGAAGCTGCCGGCGCCGTGCATCGCATCGTATTCCTCCTGCGAGGCGCCGGTGTTGTGAAACCCGAAGTCGGTGAAGCGCGGCGGCGTGTGGCACGCGACGCAGTTCCCGCGCTTGCGGTCGAGGAAGATGCGCAGCCCTTCCAGCTCGAGCGAGCCGAACTGGAACGGCTGGTCGATGAGCTGGAACGCGCCGTCGGCCGGCGTGATGAACTTGGGTTCCTCGAGCATGGCGACGAGCTGCCGCAAGCGCACCGCGTAGTCGGTGTCGCGCTCGAACTCGCGCGGCTCGCCCGGCAGGATGTTCTCCTCGAGGAAGCGGTCGTACGGCGACGCGTTCTCGAACTCGAGCGATTCGACGTACGCCGCGACGAGCCGCGCCACCGCATGCAGTATCTGCTCGTCACTCGCACGGTCGACGTCGATGCGGAACTTCTTCGGCAACCGGAAATCCTTCGGGATCGCGGGATCCGTGCCCGCGAGCACCCGCCGATACGGGCCGCCGTCGAACGACTGTGCGAGCGCGCCCATGCCGTCGTCGCCCCGGATGACGTCGGCCATGTTGGCGACCGCCAGGGCCCGCTCGCCGGGAAGCCAGCCGAAGTTGCGACCGGTGAAGGTGCCCTCGGCGAGCGCCACCGTGCTCGGGAACTCCCCGTCGAAGTGCAGGAAGATGGGCCGCCCGCGCTCGAGGGTGGCGTTCACGAGCGCGGGCGAGTTGCGCGGCGTCTCGGTGCGGCCGTCCTCGCGCGCCGGAATGGGGCTGTGACGGGCGAAGTCGGCATAGCTCCGGTTGCCTCCGCCCGGGGTCATCTTGGCGTCGTCGACCAGATGGCAGCCGCGGCAGTTCATCCCCTGCCCGGCGAACGGTCCGGGAATCGGGCCCGCCATCGTCACCAGCGAGGTGGTGACGGGATCGCCCTCCGCGAGCGTGGCGTTCGGATTGCCACCGGCGTGCGCGAAGAAGAACTGCGAGAAGCGCGTCTCCAGGAAGAGGCGCTCGCCGATCGCGACCTGGGCTGGATCGGCGTCCTCGGCCCATGACCGCGGGGACGTGGCAGAGGAGCAGGAGCGAGCAGCAGTACCTTCGCCAGGTCGATGCATCGAGACGAGTCCTCAGAATCCGAACGCCACTCCGAGCAGGACGGCGTTCATGTGATCCACGTTGCCGGGGATGAAGTTGGTGACGCTCGACAGGCTCTTGCCCGTCGTTCGTCTGCGTGTATTCGTAGGCGAGCTGGAAGACGACCAGCGGAACCGGCCGATAGGCCAGCCCGGCCGTGATCCGGTTGACGATCCGATCCTGGGTGTCGAAGGAGTCGATCCTGCCGCCGCCGAACGTCACCTCCTGGACCAGCCCGCCGAGCCACACCTGCTCGCCGCGCACCACCGCGGTGAGCTTCGGGTCGTCGAACTCCCAGCCGAGGAAGCTCTTGGTCAGGAAGTCCGGCCAGAAGTTGTAGCGCAGCTCGAGCCAGTAGCCCTGCTTGCTGGTCGCCAGGTCGGCGAGCTCGAACTCCACGACGGTGTTGAGGCCGGGGTCGCGCCCTCCGAGCTGCGGAGTCGCGCGCGACGCGCGCCAGGCCGGTCGCGACGTTCCGGATGCCGGCGAAGTGCGTGTAGACGTACTCGCCCTCGATCTCGAACGGGCCCGAAGACGCTCTTCCAGTCGCCCGCGAACGCCCACAGGTTCTCCGACGGCAGGAAGCTCGGCGTGTACCGCCCGAAGTACCACGAGGCGCCGAACTCCTGACCCAGCATCGGACTGACGGCGACGCGTCCGGTGAACGCCTTCGCGTTCTTCACGTCCTCGCCGAACGTCCCGTTCGACGGCTTGAGCTCGACCTCGTTCTCGAACTCGCCGGGCGCGACGTCGTGGCTGCGCCCGATCTGCTCGAACTCGAAGTCGAGCGCCGCACCCTGCACCACGTACGTCTGGTAGTTGAGCAGCACGTCGTCCGTGATCGGGACGTCGCCGAGGAAGCCGACGCCGAGCTCGTCCCACGCCGCCTGTGACCGGCAGGACCGGCACGCCGCGATCGACCAGGGTGCGGCGCGGGATGTCCCACCGGTTGTCGTCGTGGTTGAGGTTGAAGCGTCCGAGCGGCACGAGCACGCCGCCGCCGCGGAACTTGAGCCAGTCCTGGATGTCGTACTGCATCCAGATCTGCTCGAGCGAGATCTCGGAGTGGTTGGTGGCCTCGATGGCTTGCTGCGCCGTCAGGCCGCCCTCTGCCGGCCCGAGGTTCTTCTCCACCTCGAGCTCCCGGAAGCGCTCGAACTCGAGCTCGAAGTACGCGCTCAGCCGCGGCGCGATGGTGGCGTCGCCGGCGAGGACGAAGCGGCGGAGCTCGAACGAGTTCTTGTCGGCCGGGTTGTCCGTCACCTCGTAGCGCAGCGAGCCGTAGCCGCCGATGCGCACGCGGTCGAGGAACGGCACCTTCGTGGTCGGCATCGGCGTCTCGGCGCGCTCGGGGCGGGCACTCGCGGTGGCCACCGGCTCCGGCTTGGCCGTCGGCGTCGGCAGCGGTGCGGTCGCGGTCTTCGGCTGCGTCGTCTCCTTGCTCTCGGCGTACTTGTGCTTGATCGGCCGGTCCGCGTGCGCGCGCCCGCTCTCGTCCCGCCGCTGCAGCTCCGCCTTCAATTCGCGCACCTCCTGATCCAGCCGCTCGACGCGCTCCTCCAGCGTCTCGCCGAGCGCCGGAGCACTCGTGAGCGCGACCGTGAGCGCCGCGAGCGCGGCGCCGATGCCTCGTGTCCTCATGTCTCCCCCCTTGAACGTTCGATAAAAAAACCCAGAGCGCGGAGACGCGCGCCGTGATGGGCGCGTGCCGTCCGGGCTCTGGGTTCATCGACCGCTGGCCGCTTCAGCGCTGCCGCGTGCGCTCAGCCCATCGACACCTCGACCCAGTCACCGCGCCCGCCGTCGAGTGGCACCACGACCACCCGCTTGCAGCGGCGGCACTTCAGCTCGAGGCCGGAAGCGGTGCGGCGCGCCATCAGGCTGCCACAGCCGCACCGCAGCTCGCGCTCAGTCGGTGGCGCGTGCGGCGCGTCCTTCACGGAACCACATCTCCCGCATGGGAAAGTACACGAATGCCGAGAAGCCCACCCACTCGGCGATCCAGAAGCAGAGCTGCGCCCACGCGAACGCGCCGGACACGTAGCGGATCAGCCAGACTCCCACGAGATCGCCCACCAGCCCGACGAACGCCAGGATGATGGCGACCCGCTTGACGAGCTCCGGAGCGCTCGTCGCCACCACCAGGTGCGCGAGCACGAGATAGACGACGCCCATGATGAACGCGTGGAAGTGCGTGAGCTCGACCAGCTCGCGCACCGTCTTCGGGAACGTCATGGCGCCTGCACGCTCGCCGCCGCGGAAGTAGGTGGCGATGTTTCCGGGCGTGGGCCCGATGTGCACCCACTGGAGCATCGCCATGGTCGCCATGCCGATGGCGGCGAGAACCAGGAACCCGGTGTAGGCGAGGCGCACGTCGACACGCGCGTCGCTGAGCAGGTACCCCGACGCCCCGAAGACCCTCATCGCAGCGGCTCCTCGCGGGCCGTCAGCGTGCGCGGACCGGGCAGCGGCTGCCACACGACCGGCGCGGCGACGTCCGCCTGGACGGCGTCGGGTGTGACGCGGATCGCCGCCGTCGCGCCCCGCGCCCGCGCACGTCGCACCCCGTCGCGTCCCCACACGAGGAGCGCCTTGGTGAACGCCTCGGCGTCGGTGGCCGAGGGCGCCGCGATCACGGCCACGGCATCGTCCTCGAGCGGCAGCCCGGTGCGCGGGTCGACGATGTGGGCGACGTGCCGTGTCGCCTTGCCGTCGATCCCGAAGGTGGCCGACACCGACGCGCCGGTGTCGCGCAGCCCGAGCGTGCCGATCGTGGTGGCCGGATCCGTGCCGCGCACCGCGAGCCGCCAGTGCGAGTCGCCTGCGGGCGAGCCGATGGCGTAGAGGCTGCTCTCGCCGAGGCTCACCAGGGCCCGCCGGACGCCTGCGGCGCGCAAGCGCTTCGCGCACACGTCCACCGCGAAGCCCTTGGCGATGCCGTCGAAGTCGAGGCGCGCGCCGGACGCCAGCGTGACGCGGTCTCCCCGGATCCGGACCGCGTCTCGCGTGGCGCCGGCGCGCGCCGCGGCGATCTCGTCGGCGCCCGGTGGCTCGGGCCGGCGCCAGAGCGCCGTCAGCGGGCCGACGGTGACGTCGAAGGCGCCGTCGGTGGCGTCGGACAGCGCGAGCGAGCGCCTGACGAGCGCCGCCATGTCCGCGCTCACCGTCCGATCGCCCGGGGCCGTCGCGTTCAGCCGCGACAGCTCGCTGGTCGCGCTCCAGCGCGAGAAGACGTCGTCGAGCCGGCGCACTTCCCGGAAGCACGCCTGCATCCCGGACGCCGCGTCGCCGCCGTCCGCGCTGATCCGGAGATAGGTGCCCATGACGTAGTGCACCTGCGTGTCCGGGACCGCGCGTGCCACGCACGGCAGCAGGACGAGCGCCACGGCCAGCGACCGGCCCCTCACCGCGACGCTCCGGCCGATCCACCCACGTCCATGGCGCCGCCCCGTTCGAGGGCGGCCGCGAGGGCCTGTGCCTTGTGCACCGCCCGGCTCGCCGCCGCGACGGACAGCGTCGCGCCCGCGACGTTGACGATGTCACGTCCGCCGCGGAGCGGAGCGCCGGGCGACTTGTCGCGGTACTGCTTCAGGAAGCGCGAGCTGCGAACCTCACCGCCGTAGGGCTCGCGGTAGGCCATCACGGCGACGTCGTTCACGCTGCCATCCGGGCGCACGCCGACGACGAAGGTGATGGGCCGGAACTTGCCCACCTCCTCCACCACCAGCGCTCGACCCAGCGCGGTGCCGCCGCGCGCGACGTCGAACACCGCGTAGCGCTCCTCCCACAGCGACGGCTGGCTGCCGTCGAGGCCGGCGGTGATGCGCTCGCGCAGCGCCGGCGTCGACTCGACGTCGTGCCGGACGACTCGATCGCCGTCGGGGAACACCGCTTTCGGGGCCTGCTCCTCGGTGAGAAACATCCCTTCCTGCGCGCGGGCCGAACCGGACGCCAGCGCGAGCAGCAGCAAGACGGCGGCGCGGGTCATGCGTGCCGGCCTCCGGACGCGAGCCGGGGATCGAGCGACTGCCCCGTACGACCGCGGCGCACGCTGACGATGGCGGCGAGGACCAGCGCGGCCACCAGCACGCCCTGCGCGGCGAGCGTCTGGACGGTGGGGAAGAGGCCGAGCACCGGAATGCGTGGCGCACCGGCGATCGGGGTCAGGCCGATGATGCCCGCGTCCTGCAGCTCGAAGACGCCCCGGCCGGCGAAGACGATCGCCATCAGGTACAGGAAGGCGCCGGTGAGCAGGAAGAACGGCCGCATCGGCACGCGCAGGCCGAGACGGGACATGGCGACCCAGACCAGGGCCAGCACCAGCAGCCCGGCCAGGAAGCCGCCGCCCACCATCACGTCGCCCGCCGGCGCCGCACCGAGGAGCGCGCGGTAGAACAGCACCGTCTCGAAGCCCTCGCGGTAGACCGCGAGGAACGCGGCGGCGGCCAGCGCGGTGGCGCTCCCCGCGGCCACGGCGTGCTGCACCTTCCCCTGGATGTAGCGCTGCCAGCGCTCGGCCTCGGCTTTCGAGATGAGCCAGTAGCTCACCCAGAACAGCACCCCCGCGGCGAGCAGCATGGCGGCGCCCTCGAGCGCGTCGCTGGCGCCGGGGTTGAGCGTGAAGACGGTGGCGAGCGCGAACGCCGTACCGATGCTGGCGACGACTCCGAGCCCGGCGCCGATCCAGATCGGACGGAGGAGCGCCGTCTGCGCGCTGCGGCGCACGTACGTGAGCAGCGCGCCGACGATGAGCACCACCTCGAAGCCTTCGCGCAGGATGATCCCCGCCGACTGCGCGAAGCGCGTCCAGCGGCCTCCACTGGCGTCGAGCACGCCGGCCGCGGCGTCGAGGTGCCGGTGCAGCTCCGCCACGCCGGCCTCGAGCGCGGGCGAGACGGCCGTGCCCGGCTCGCGGAGCGCGTTGCGCACGCGGACGAAGCCCTCCTCGACGTGCGTCACCGCCGCCGGATCCACCGCGCCGACGCGCTTCTCGATGGGCTCGAAACGCATGTAGGCGTCGGTCGCCATGGCGCCGGCGCCAACCTCGCCGCGGCGGCGCGCCGCGATGGCCTGATCGAGCAGCGCGTGCGACTCCACGACCGCGGCGCTCGCCCGCGCGGCGACCGATGCGGGCGGCTCCCCGGCGGCGGCGGCGGCCGGGGCGTCGGCCGGGGCACTCAGCCCGCCGAGCGACAGCGCGCGCACCCAGGTGACGACCGCCCATCGCTGGCTCTCGTCGAGGCTCGAGCCGAACGCGGGCATCGCGGCGCCCGCGCCGCCGGTGACGACGGCGAGGAGCTGCGCGTCGGTCTGATCGATGAGGCTTCCGGGACGTCGCAGGTCCGGCGCCGGCACGCCCTGCCCCGTGGCGCGCGCGACGGCTCCCGAGCCGTCGGCGGCGTGGCAGCCGGCGCAGTGGGTCGCGTAGAGGGCCTGCCCCTCGGACACGGCCGCCTGTGGATGCGCGAGCGTCCAGACGAAGGCGACCAGGTCCCAGCGCTGCTGCACGCTGAAGGCCCCTCCCCATTCCGGCATGCCTGCGCGGCGACGCCCGAGCGAGATGACGTTGAAGAAGTCGCGCGGCGTCTCGCCACGCATGAAGGCGGGCTGGGAGAATGCGGCCGGCGAGAGCCCGAGACGCTTCGCCTCGTCGCCCGATCCGTCGCCGCGGACACCGTGGCAGGTGGCGCAGTTGTCGGCGAACAGCACGCCGCCGCGCGCGGCCGAGGGCGCCTCCGGCGGCAGCGGCTCGTCCCGGATGCCGGTGCGCTCGGTGATCGCGGCGGTGACGGTGGCGATCTGCAGACCGACACCCGCCGGCGGCGCAGCCGCTTCGAGGTCGCGCCCGAGCGCGTCCAGCCGGGACGGCTCGACGATCGCGAGCCGCGCGTTCAGGTCGCGCACCTCGCCGAGCAGCAGCTTGGCCTCCTCGATCTCGATCTGGCGGGTGATCCGACCGCCGGCGTCGAACGCCTCCTGGTACTCGCCACCGATGCCGGCGAGCAGCGCGAGGAGCCGACGGGTATCGGCGGCGGAGTCGCCGTCCGCACGCGCCGCGGGCGCACCGACGACGGCGAGGATCAGGACGACGGGCAGCAGTCGGTCGAGGCCGAGGGGGTGCGCCATGGGTCGATTTTGAAAGTCACTTTCAACTACTTCGGGGTGACCTCCGCTGTCAACCAGCCAGGAGGGCTCCTGCTGCGGCCGCCACCCCCGGCGGTCAGCCGATGCGGCGTTCTAGACCTGCTGGACGCCGCGCTGCGTGCGACCGGTGCTCCGGCGACCTTCCCGGCACTCGGCGCAGATGCCGTAGAGCTCCATCCGGTGGCGGCTCACGACGAACCCGAGGAAGCGCGCGATGCGCTCCTGCAGCTTCTCGAGCTCCTCGCTGTTGAACTCGACGATCTTCCCGCAGCGCTGGCAGATGATGTGGTCGTGGTGCTGCTCCTGCGCCTCGGTGGGCTCGTAGCGCGCCTGCCCGTCGTCGAAGTGGCGCTCGTCCGCCAGTCCGATCTCCTTGAGCAGCTTGAGCGTCCGGTAGACCGTGGCGTAGCCCACGCGCGGGTTCACCTTCTTCACCGCGGCGTGCAGCTCCTCCACCGAGAGGTGCTCGCTGGTCGCGAAGAACACCTTGGCGATGTCGTCGCGCTGCGCCGTCGACTTGAGGCCGCGTTCGCGCAGCGCCTGCTCGAAGAGCCGCATGCGGGCGCGGACCATCGACCCGGCCTACGCGGCGGCGCTGCCCCGTCGCTCGAGCAGGCGCCGGAGCGCCGGCGACACGTAGTGCGATTCGAGGTCGCGCCCCTCGAGCGCCCCCAGCAGCACCTCGAGGCGCTCGCCGGGCTGGAGGTGGCGGTCGAGGAAGAGGACGTTCTCGTCGTGTACCCGGCAGACGCCGCTGCGCACGCGATAGCCCACCTCGCGCAGGAGGATCTCCTCGCGTACGCGCAGCCCCAGCTTCACCGCCAGCTCCTTCAGCTCCTCGCAGAGCGCCTCGTCTCGCCGGCTCACCCCACGGTTGTGGCCGGCCGACCCGGCGTTTGCAAGGGAGGCCCCATCCCGGGGTGGGGTTGTCCTCCCCGCCCCCGATCCTGTACCCCGACGCTGGTGAGGTCGCCAGGAGGGCGCGGCGGCGGAGTGACCGGCACTCGAATGAACCGTGGGGGGTCGCGGATGGGGTGGGCTCGTGTGCTCCGGGTGGTCTCGTGCTTGGCCGTTGCCGCCTGTCTCCTGGGAGAAGCGCGTGCGGAGGATTCCCCGGCACCGCCTGCACGCCGTTTCGACGACACCGGGCGCATCTACTTCTTCTTCGAATCGGGGATGAACTTCACGCTGGATCGCCACTTCGCGGGCGACGTCCGCGTGGTCCCGCAGTCCGCCGTCGAGTTCAATCTCGGCGGCGGCGTCGGGTACAACATCGACCCCCACTGGGGAGTCGAGCTGCAGGTGAACGGCATCGATCCCTGGATACGGTCGGAGAACCGCGGCGCGATCGACCGGCTCAGCGTGATCACCTTCGTCCCCGCCGCGCGCTACCGCTGGGCGCTCGATGACGGCCGGCTGATGCCCTACCTCACCGGTGGGGTCGGCATCTCGATCAACGACGACCACGGATTCTTCAAGCCCTACGCCACGACCGACACGGAGTCGACGACGATCGTCGGGTCGCTCTCGGCGGGGCTCGACTACTTCATCTCCGAGAACGTGGCCGCCGGCATCGAGCTGCGATCGCTGATCCATCCGGACCAGGACGCGGAGGTCACCTATCGGAACCCGAACACGGGTCGCATCACCCGGTACGAAGACTCGCTGAATCTCACCGCGATATCCCTGCTCGCGCACCTCCGGTTCTTTCCCGGGCAGCAGGCCAGCAGCGACGGCAGCGAGCGGACCTTCTTCCTCGCCGATCACGGACCCTACGACACCGACGAGCTACGCGGGTACGTCGCCGGGCTCTTCGGGTGGGACTACATCTTCGACAAGAACGTCGGCGCCGGCGTGTACGTGCGCGACAAGGGAGGAGACGCGAACCTCACCAAGGGCGGCGCGATCGGCCTCAACGTCGACGGCCACTGGGGTGCCGAGGTCCAGCTGCTCTACACCATGCTGAACGTCCGGATGGCCACAGGGCACTCGATTCGCCAAGCTGGACAACTTCGAGGTGCTGCCCGCTCTGCGCTATCGATATCCGCTCCTCGGCGGGCGCCTCGTGCCATTCCTGATGGGGGGCGTCGGCGTGGCGTTCCTCGATACCAACGAGCAGCGACCGCAGACGCAGACCCGGGGTGGCCGGCCGGTGGTCGTGCATCCCAACTTCGAGGCGGACAGCCCGGCGATCGTCGGCATGATCGGCGCCGGCATCGAGTACTTCCTGAACCATCACGTGAGCGTCGGGCTGACCGTTCCGCTCCACCTGTACTCGAACGTCGACACGGTGCTGCGCCAGGCGGGGCGCCCGACGCGTACGGGCACGGGCGATCTCTCGGGCGTCGACATGTTCCTGCAGCTGAAGGCCTACCTCCCCTGATGCGCCGCGGCCGCAGGGATGCGCGTGCCCCGGCGGATAGGCTATGTATGGCGCTGCATGCTGATTCGCGAGATGGAACGCAGCGGTCACTGGCTGTTCCGGTATCGGAACCACCTTCCGCTGGTGCTCGTTCCGGTGATCGTGCTCGCTCTCGGTCAGTCGGAAGGCGTCGAACGGACCTTCGGGTCGACCGCCGCGCGGGTATGGGAAGCGTCATGCATCGCGATCGCGCTGGCCGGGTTCCTGATCCGGTGCCTCGTGGTCGGCTATGCTCCGCCCGGCGCGTCCGGGAGAAACTCGCAAGCGCAGCGCGCCCTGTCGCTGAACAGGCGCGGCGCGTATTCCATGGTGCGGCACCCGCTCTATCTGGGGAACTTCCTGATCATCGTCGGTGCGGTCTCCATCGCGCAGGTCTGGTGGCTCACGCTCGTCGTCACGCTCGGCTTCTGGCTCTACTACGAGCGGATCATCATCGCCGAGGAAGGCTTCCTCGAAACCAGCTTCGGCGAGCCCTACCGCGAGTGGGCAGCCGTCACGCCGGCGTTCATTCCCGCGCCGAGCCGCTGGTGCGCGCCCAGGCGCGCCTTCTCCCTGAAGAAGGCCCTCGTCCATGAGAGTCCGACCTTCGCCCAGATCGTCGTCGTCATCACCCTGATCCAGCTCGCGTGCGACTGGCGCGTCTGGCATCGGGTAGAGCCTCGCGGGGTGATCCTCATCGCCCTCTCGGGTCTCTGTCTGATCCTCTACTTCGCCCTGCGAGCGGTCCGGAAGAACACCCGACTCCTCTCGACTGGCTCGTCGGGCGCGAGCGCAGAGCCTCCAGGCCAGCCGATGACCGAGATGAAGGCCGTCCTGCACGAGGACTGACGCAGACCCGATCCGGACATCGACCACGCGGGTGGGCTTCACGTCGTCGTCACGAGGTCGGGGATATGCACGGATTCATGCGGGGCGATGCCCCATGCGGTTGATCTCCTGCGCCCTGTTGCTGCTCGCTCTCGGCTGCACGGCCGGCCGGGCCCTCGCCGGTCCCGCTCCCTTCTGCGGAACCAGTGCGTCGCCGCCGGACTCCTGGGAGCACGTGGTGTGGATCTGGTTCGAGAATCACGGATACGACGAGATCGTGGGATCGGCGGAAGCGCCGTTCATCAATCGCACGCTGATCGCCGGCTGTGGTCTCGCAACGAACGCGCACAACGAGACCCATCCCAGCCTGCCGAACTACATCGCGGCCACGTCGGGACTGCCGCCGGGGCGCCTCGGCCGCTGGACCAGCGACTGCAACGCGACGGCGGGCTGTCTCACCCGCGCGCCCAGTCTCTTCGGCCAGGCGGCCTCGTGGGGCGCCTATGCCGAATCGATGCCGAAGCCATGCGTTCACTGGTTCACCGGACCGTACGCGGCGAGCCACAATCCGGCCGTCTACTACCGGGCGCTGGCAGACTGTCCCCTGCACGACGTGCCGTATGCGCGGCTGCAGCAGGACCTCGACGCGGACACCCTGCCCGCGTTCGTCTTCGTCACCCCGAACATGTGCCACGACATGCACAACTGTCCGGTCGGGACCGGCGACGCGTGGCTCGCCCACGCGATGCGCGCGCTGGTCGCGAGCGCCGCGTACCAGCGCGGGACGATGGCCATCTTCGTCACCGTCGACGAGGGAGAGCACGGCCGCAGCGATCACTGCACGTTCAACACGCGCGACCCGGGGTGTCACATCCCCATCATCGTCGTCGCGCCGTCGACGCCGGCCGGCACGCGGTCGAATGCGCTGTTCAACCACTACTCGCTCCTGCGAACCACCGAGGAGATGCTGGGGATCACGGACTATCTGGGGGGAGCCCGCAACGCGCACAGCATGCGAGCGGCGTTCAACCTCTAGGACGGCTCCCGAGATGAAGGTGCTCGTGGTCGAAGACGACGCGGCGCTGGTCGCCGCGCTGGTACGCGGGCTACGCGGGGCAGGGTTCGGCGTCGACACGGCGGGAGACGCCGCGCAGGCGCGCGAGATGATGGCGGTGAGCGCGTACGACCTCGTCGTGCTCGACCTCGGTCTTCCCGGCATCGATGGCCTGACGCTGCTGCGATCGATCCGCGGGCGAGGGCTCCCGATCCCCGTCCTGGTGCTCACGGCGCGCGGCGAGGTCGCCGATCGCGTGGCCGGGCTCGATGCCGGAGCGGATGACTACCTGTTGAAGCCGTTCGCGTTCCCCGAGCTGCTGGCGCGCATTCGCGCGCTGTCACGACGCGGGATGCCACTGCTGCCGACGATCATGCGAGTCGCCGACCTCGAGATCGACCCCGCGCGATTCGAGGCGCGTCGGGGCGAGCAGGTGCTGACGCTCACCACGAAGGAGTTCGCGATCCTCGAGTACTTCGTCCGGCATGCCGGCGAGCTCGTGACGCGCACGATGCTCCTCGAGAGCTGCTGGGACGGATCGTACGAGGGCCTCTCGAACCTGGTCGACGTGCACGTCGGCCGGCTGCGCCGCAAGCTCGACCTCCCGGGCGCGCGGCCCCTCCTGCACACCATCCGCGGCGCGGGGTTCCTGCTGGGAGAGCGCTAGCCGTGACGGTGCTGCCTCGCAGCCTGCGCGGGCGACTGACGCTCGTCTTCTCGGCCATCGCAACGCTGCTGGTGGGGGCGTTCGCGTGGGTGCTCGTGGTCCTCGTCCGCGATGCCGTGTGGGATCCGCTGGACGCCAGCCTCTCCGAGGAGGCGAGCACCCTCGCGACGTTCGTCAACCTTCCCGCGGACCGACTCGCCCAGACCATCCGCGCCCTCGGTGAGGAGCAGGACCTCGGGCCAGGAAAGTTCGTCCGCGTCGTCGGACCGGACCATCGCGTTCTCGGTCGATTTCGCCGCGTTCCCCCCGCCGTCGCGGCGCGACGGCCCCCCGTCATCGACCAGCTCCGACTCGCCACCGTGGGCAGGGGCAACGACGTGCATCGCGTCGTCTGGGCGCCGGGTCCCGACGGCAGCTGGGTGGTCCTCGGTGTCAGGGCGGAGGGACGCGAGCTGCTCGTCCGGCGCGCCCGCGCGGTCATCATCGGCGCGGCGCTGGCGATGATGGTCCTGCTCGGTACGCTCGCGTGGGCGATCACCTCGCGCGCGACGGCCGACCTGACGCGCCTCGCCGCGGAGCTGGAGACGATCGAGGCCGGATCGCTGGACCGCCGCCTCGCACCGCGCGCCACGACGGAGGTCGATCGCGTGGTGAGCGTGCTCAACCGGATGCTCGTGCGTCTCGAGGCGGCGGTGGCACACCTGCAGCGGTTCACGGCCGACGCGGCCCACGAGCTCCGCACGCCGCTGGCCGCGCTGCGCGCACATCTCGAGTCGTCGATCGCCCGGGCCGCGACCGTCGACGAGCACCGCGCGGGTCTGATCGACGGCCTCGAGCAGGCGGAGCGGCTGCAGCGTCTCAGCGAGGACCTCCTCACGCTGAGCGCGGTCGAGAGCGGGAGCGTCGCCCGGGGCCAGGCCGAGGAGATGGTCCGCCTGGACGCGCTGGTTCGCGACATCGTGCAGTCGCTGCGTCCGATGGCCGAGGAGCAGGAGCGACCGTTTCGCTGCGACATCCCGACGCCGATCACCGTGTACGGGCGCGAGCAGTTGCTGAAACGCGTCGTGCTGAATCTCGTCGACAACGCCTTCCGGCACACGCCGGCGGGAGCGCCGATCACCGTCAGCCTGGTCGCCCGCGATACGGCTGCGGTGCTCGAGGTGCGAGACGGCGGCCCGGGAATGGACGGCGCCGATCTCGTCACCATGTTCGAGCGGTTCCGCAAGGGCGGCGCCAGCGGTGGCGCGGGCCTGGGTCTCGCGCTCGTCCGCGAGATCGCCCATCGCCACGGGGGCCGGGTGACCCTCACCAGCAATCCGGAAGGAGGGACGACGGCAACCGTGGTCCTGCCGCTGGCGACCCCCGCTTCACCCTGACGTCACCCTGCGCCGGCTAGGCTGGCTCGGATGTCGAGGGCGCGACTGCTCCCCCGGATGCCCTGCGCCGTCGCGGCCGTCGTCGGGGCAGCGGTCCTGGCGGCGACGAGCTGTCGGCGCTTCCAACCCGCGCCGCTGTCGCCGGCCGACTCGGCGAGTGCGCTCGAGAGCCGCTCGCTGGCCGATCCCGGGTTGCGTGCCCTGTTCGACCGCGTGCTCCCCGGCAGCGCGCCGCGCTGGCCCATCGAGAAGTGGGATCTCGCCACGCTCACGCTCGCGGCGCTGTACTACCACCCGAGCCTCGAGGTCGCCCGTGCCCAGTGGCAGGTGGCCGAGGCGGGCATCGCGACTGCCGGAGCACGGCCGAATCCCACGCTCACCATCACCCCGCAGTATGTCGCGAACGCGGCGATGGGGACGCCGATGTGGGACATCACGTCGGCGCTCGACTGGCCGATCGAGACGGCGGGCAAGCGGGGGCGCCGCATCGAGCGCGCCGAACAGCTCGCGACCGCGGCTCGCCTCTCCCTCGACTCCGCGGCCTGGAAGGTGCGCGCCGACCTGCGGGCGCGGCTGCTCGAGTTCGTCGCCGCCCGAGCGCGTGCGGAGCTGCTCGCGCGCGAGCACGAGGCGCAGCACGAGGTGGTCGCGCTGCTCGAGCAGCGCGTGCAGCTCGGCAACGCGTCGGTCGCCGAGGCCGCTCCCGCGCGCCTGGCGGAGCTGCAGACTGCCGCGGACCTCGCCGAGGCCGAGCGCCAGCAGCGCGAGGCCCGTGTCCGGCTCGCCACGGCCGTCGGCGTGCCCGCGAGCGCGCTCGATGGGCTCGACGTCGAGTTTCCGCTCGACGGACGATCTCCCGACCCGGACCGTCCGGCGCAGCGCACTCCGCCGCGAGGCGCTGCTGGCGCGTTCCGACGTCCTCGCTTCCCTCGCCGAGTACGGCGCCAGCCAGTCCGCGCTCCAGCTCGAGATCGCCCGGCAGTATCCCGACGTCCGGATCGGGCCCGGCTACGAGTACGACCAGGGCCTCAACAAGTGGGCCGTGATCGGTGTCTCGCTCGAGCTCCCGGTACTCAACCGCAACGCCGGCCCGATCGGCGAGGCGGACGCCCGCCGCACCGAAGCGGCGGCGCGCTTCGCGGAGCTGCAGGCGACGGTGATCGACGAGCTCGACCGCGCGCTCGCCAATCGCGACTCGAGCCGGGAGGCGCTCCGGCGCAGCGAGGCGGTGCTCGCAGCGGAGAGCGAGCGGGTCCACTCGACGACGCGGTCGTTCGATGCCGGGGCGGCGGACCGCCTCGCGCTGCGCACGGCCGAGGTCGAGTTCATCCGCGCCGAGCGGATACACCTCGACGCACAGGTGCGCTTGCAGCAAGCGCTCGGCGACCTCGAGGCAGCCGTGCAGGGCCCGCTCGAGATCGGACCGGCGCTCGAGCACGGACCGGGGTCGCCGCCAGGACGGGGGACGCCTTGAGGCCAACGCTCTTCGGTATCGGGTTGGGTGCGGTGGCGGGCGCCCTGTCGGTCTGGCTCGTGCTCGGCAGACCCGGCGCCGACCACGGCGGCGAAGCGGCGCCCGGCGCGGGTGGCGAGGCACCGGCGGCGGCCGAGGTGCAGCGGGGTCCCGAGGGCGTGACGATCCGGCTCGATGCCGCGACCCGCGAGCGCATCGGGCTCCAGGTCGCCCCCCTCGCCGCGATCGAGCTCCCGGATGTCGTCCTCGGGTACGGGCGTCTGCTCGAGCCGGGCGCGCTGGCCGCGCCGGTCGACGAGCGCGAGGCGGCGCGCGCGGCCTTCGAGGCGGCCGACCGCGAGTATCGGCGGATCCAGACGCTCCAGCGCGGAAACTCCAACGCCTCCCAGCGCGACCTCGAAGTCGCCCGCGCCGCGTTCGAGCGGGACCGCGCAGCCTTTCGGGCGGCGGAAGCCCGGCTCGTCTCGGTGTGGGGTCGGGAGGCGGAGGAGCGCCGCGACCTGTCGGTCCTGGTCCAGTCGCTCGTCGCGCGGGAGGCGGCCGTGGCGCGCATCGACCTGCCGCTCGGCGCGGTGCTCTCGGGCCGCCCCGCTGCCGGCCGCGTGGCGGCGCTGGTGGATGCGGGCGCCAGCCCCGTCGAGGCCACCGTGCTGGGCACCGCACCGGACACCGATCCGACCACCCAGGGCCGCGGCTTCCTCCTCCTGATCGAGCGGCCGCCCTGGCCGCCCGGGACGGCGCTCACCGGGTGGCTCGCGGTCCCGGGCCCTCCACAGGCGGGTGTGGACGTGCCCGGCGCCGCGCTGCTTCGCCACGCGGGGCGTTCCTTTCTCTACGTGCAGACGGCTGACGACACCTTCGCCCGGCGGGCGGTTCAGCTGGAACGCCCCACCCGGGATGGCTGGTTCGTCACGAGCGGACTCACCGCGGGCGAGCGGGTCGTCGTCACCGGCGCGCAGCAGCTCCTGTCCACGGAGCTCGCGGGCTCGACCGCCGCGGAGGACTGAGCTCCCGGACAGGCCTCGTCACTACGATGTTCCGATCCCTCGTGCACTTCTGTCTCCGGTTCCGTGGCGTCGTGATCGCGCTCGCCTGCGTGGTGCTGGTCTACGGGATCGAAGTGGCGCGCAGCGCGAAGCTGGATGTCTTCCCGGAATTCGTCCCGCCGCAGGTGGTGATCCAGACGGAGGCGCCTGGCCTTGCCGCCGAGCAGGTGGAGATGCTGGTGACCACACCGGTCGAGGCCGCGGTCAGCGGGCTCGGCCAGCTGACCGCGCTGCGCTCCGAGTCCATCCAGGGGCTCTCGGTCGTGACGGTGGTCTTCGAGGAAGGGACCGATGTCTACCACGACCGCCAGCTGCTGGCGGAGAGGCTGGCCGGGCTCTCCTCCCGGCTCCCGCTCGGCGTCCACGCGCCGACGATGTCGCCGCTCACCTCGTCCACGATGGACCTGCTCAAGATCGGCCTCGTCTCGGATCGACTCTCGCCCATGGCGCTGCGCACCTTCGCGGACTGGACGCTTCGCCCGCGCCTGCTCGCGATCTCCGGCGTCGCCCAGGTGACCGTCTTCGGGGGCGAGGTGCGGCAGCTCCAGATCCAGGTGCAGCCCGACCGTCTGCTCGGCCACGGGCTCGCACTCGCCGACGTCCTGGCGGCGGCGCGTGCTTCGACCGGCATCGTGGGTGCGGGCTTCATCGACACGCCCAACCAGCGCATCGCCCTCGAGACGCAGGGGCAAGCGATCGATCCGGGCGTGCTGGGGCAGGTGGAGGTGGCGCAGCGCACCGGCGTGACCGTCCGCCTCGCCGACGTCGCGCGTGTCGTCGAGGCCGGCGCACCGCGCTTCGGGGAGGCGTTGATCCAGGGCCGGCCGGGCGTGCTCGTCACCATGCTGAGCCAGTACGGCTCCAATACGCTGGAGGTCACGCAGGCGGTCGAGCGGGCGCTCGACGACATGGGACCGGTCTTCGAGCAGGAGGGCGTGACGCTCTACCCGCGCCTGCACCGTCCGGCGACCTTCATCGAGACCGCGCTGCGCAACCTTCGCTGGTCGCTGCTGCTGGGCGGCGTGCTCGTCGCCCTGGTGCTGTTCGCGTTCCTCGGGCACACCCGCACCGCGCTGATCTCCCTCACGGCGATCCCGCTCTCGCTGCTCTCGGCGGTGATCGTGCTGACTCGCATGGGCTTCACGCTCAACACGATGACGCTCGGCGGACTCGCCATCGCCATCGGCGAGGTGGTGGACGATGGCATCGTCGACGTCGAGAACATCGTGCGTCGCCTGCGCGAGAACGAGCACCTCGGGCGACCACGTTCTCCGTTCCGCGTCGTGCTCGAGGCGTCGCTCGAGGTGCGCAGCGCCGTCGTGTTCGCCTCGCTCGTCGTCGTGACGGTGTTCCTGCCGGTGCTCACGCTGACGGGGCTGCAGGGGAGCTTCTTCGCCCCGCTCGCGCTCGCCTACGTCCTCGCGATCCTCGCGTCTCTCTGCGTGGCGCTCACGGTGACTCCCGCCCTCTCCCTGGCGGTCTTCTCGCGAGGCGTGCGGACCGACGCCGAGCCGCGGCTCCAGCGCTGGATCAAGGAGGGCTACCGTCGCTGGCTGGCACGCGTGTCGACGCAGCCGCGGCGCGTGATCGCCGCCGTCGCGCTGCTGTGCTGCGCCACGCTTGCCGTGCTGCCGTTCTTCGGCGGGGAGTTCCTGCCGGAGTTCCGCGAGGGGCACTTCGTCCTGCAGGTGTCGGCCGCGCCGGGTACGTCGCTCGAGGAGATGCATCGGCTCGGGACCGCCATCTCCGAGGAGCTGCTCCGGCTGCCCGCGATCGCCACGGTCGCGCAGCAGATCGGGCGCGCCGAGCAGGGCGAGGACACCTGGGGCCCGAACCGCAGCGAGTTCCACGTCGAGCTCGAGCCCGTCGGTGGCCGCGCGCAGGAACGCACGGCCGACCAGATCCGGGCGGTGCTGGCGGGCTTCCCCGGTCTCCAGTCGACGGTGTTGACCTTCCTCGGCGACCGCATCAGCGAGACGATCACGGGCGAGGTCGCGCCGGTGGTGGTGAACGTCTTCGGCGACGACCTCGACGTGCTCGACGCCACGGCGCGCAAGGTGGCGGAGGTCCTCGCCGCCGTGCCCGGCGCCGCCGACGTGGTGGTGAAGTCTCCTCCCGGCGCGCCCCGCACGACCATGCGCTTGCGCCCCGAGCGCCTCACGCGGCTCGGCTTCCGGCCCGTCGACGTGATGGACGCGGTGCAGACCGCCTATCAGGGCAGCGTGGTCGCACAGACGCACCGCGCGAACCAGACGGCGGACGTGGTGGTGATCCTCGACCCCGGGAGCCGCCGCGACCCGGAGGCCGTGGGCTCCCTGCTGCTGCAAAACGCGGACGGGCTACGCGTGCCGCTCGGCGAGCTGGCCGATGTCGACGACGCGAGCGACCGCTCCGTGATCCTCCACGAGGGCGCACGCCGGCGACAGGCGGTGACCTGCAATCCGACCCGGGACGTGGTCTCGTTCGTCACCGACGCGCGGCGCGCCCTCGCGGAACGGGTCTCGATGCCCCCTGGCGTCTATGCCGTCTTCGGCGGCGAGGCCGAGACGCAGGCCGCGGCCCGCACCGAGCTGCTCGCCCACGCGGCGATTGCGAGCGTGGGTGTCGTGCTGCTGCTCGCCGTGGGGCTCGGGAGCTGGCGCAACCTCGGCCTCCTGCTGGTCAACCTCCCCTTCGCGCTGGTGGGTGGTGTGCTCGCCGTCGCGATCAGCGGGTGGATCGATCCTGCGGCCGCGCGGCTCTCGATCGGGACGCTGGTGGGCTTCGTGACGCTCTTCGGGATCACCACGCGGAACTCGCTCATGATGGTCTCCCACTTCGACCACCTGGTGCGCGAGGAGGGCCAGGTCTGGGGTGCGGAGGCGGCCCTGCGCGGCGCCACCGAGCGCGTCGTGCCGATCCTGATGACCGCGAGCGTCACGGCGCTCGGCCTGCTGCCGCTCGCCCTCGGCAGCGGGCAGGCGGGCCGCGAGATCGAGGGGCCGATGGCGATCGTGATTCTCGGCGGACTGGTCACCTCGACGGCGCTCAACCTGCTGGTGCTGCCGACGCTCGCCGTGCGGTGGGGACGCTTCGAGCGCCAGCCCGATGAAGCCGACGCCGGAGGAACCGACTGACGATGCGCTCTCTGCGGACGGCCCTTGCGCCCTCGCCGGACGCACGTTAGAGCCGGCCCAGCGGAGGGCTCGCGCCATGATCAAGAGCATCCTGGTCGCGCTCGATGGCTCGCAGCATGCCGACAGCGCGCTCGAGCACGGGCTCGCGCTCGCGCGGCGCCTGCGTGCCCGCCTGATCGGGCTGCACGTGCTCGACATCGTCTCGATCGAGGGCTCGTTCCTGCACGACGTCTCGGGATCGCTCGGGTTCGAGCCGTACCTCGATTTCTCCTCCAAGATGCGCGAGGCCCTGCAGGAGCGCGGGCAGGTGCTGCTCGACGCCTTCCGGACGAAGTGCGAGCACGCCGGCGTGGTGTACGACACGGCGCTTCCCATGGGGATCGTCGCGAACGAGATCTGCGATCAGGCACGCATCGCCGATCTCGTGATCGTCGGCCACCGCGGGGTCAACGAGCAGTTCTCGACGGGTCTGCTCGGCGGCACCACCGAGTCCGTCACGCGCAAGAGTCCCAAGCCCGTCCTCGTGACCCCGCTCGAGTTCAAGGAGATCGGCCGGCCACTCCTGGCGTACGACGGCTCGCAGCGCGCCAGCGCCGCGCTGCACGCCTCGGCGGAGGTCGCGTCGGCGCTGGGCCTCCCGCTGACGGTGATCCACGTCGCCAAGGACAACGGGGCCGACGGCGACCGGGTGCTGGCCGAGGCGCAGCGCTATCTCCAGTCCTACGAGCTCCCGGTGACGATCAAGTCCCTCACCGGGCCCCCCCACCAGCGCATCGTCGACGTGCTGCGCGACGGCGGCTACGACCTGCTCTTCATCGGAGCGTACGGCCACTCGCGGATCATCGAGATGGTGCTCGGCAGCACCACCGAGTTCGTGCTGCGGAACAGCAGCGCGCCGGTGTTCCTGGCGCGCTGACGCTACGACGCGGCGCCGTTGCGGCCGGCGCCGGCGGTGGGGTCGTCGTCGGAGCCGGGACGCAAGCGGGCGATCCGCGCCTCGAGCATGCGTGCCGTCCGCTCGATGCGCTCCATCTCGCGCTGCAGCGCCGGGCTCGAGGTGACGCGCTCGACCTGGCGGCGCACGACCTCGTCGATGTTGCGCTGGATCTCGGTCAGACGATCGGCGACCGAGGTGAGGTTCTGGACGCCTTCCTGCACGCGCTCGTGGACGCGCGTGCGCGCCGCCTCGGCAGCCGGGCGGATGGCCCCGATGCCGCGGTCGACGGTCTCAGCCAGGCCCTGGAGCGCCGACTCGCCGTGCTGGATCAGCTCGCGCATCACGCGCAGCGACAGCAGACCGCTCTTCTTGCGCTCCTCTTCGAGGATGATCTGCGCGAACGTCACGGCGGTGAGATCCTCGCCGCTCTCGTTCTCGAGGATCTTCACCTCTTCACCGCTCTTCACCCACCGCGCGATCTCGTCGAGAGTCACGTAGCGGCTCTCGCTGGTGTCGTACAGCTTCCGATTGCTGTACCGCTTGACGAGGCGCGCCATGGGTTCGGGTTATCACACGGTCTAGTATGCGTAAACAACGCTCGCCCCAAGGCATTCGCCAGCGTACAGCGCATTCGGGCAGCATCCCTAGGGGCTGCCCGATTCGTGTGCACGGCCGTCAGCGCCCGGCCAGACGGCCCCGCGACACCAGCAGTCCCCGCGCCATGTCCGCGAGGACCTCCTGCGCGACCTGCAGCGGGTCGGCGGCATCGCGGATGGGACGTCCGACGACCAGGTAGTCCGCTCCCGCACGCATCGCCTCGTTGGGCGAGAGCACGCGCTTCTGATCGTCCACCGCCGCGGAGGGCGGCCGGATCCCCGGCGTGACGATGACGAAGCCCCGGGCCGCGTGCCGGCGGATGCGCGCGATCTCCAGCGGCGACGCCACCACGCCGTCCATCTCCGCGCGCCGCGCGAGCTTCGCGAGACGCACCACCTGATCCTCCACGTCGTCGTCGACGCCCACCAGCCGCAGGTCGCGGCGCGCCAGGCTGGTGAGCACCGTGACCGCCAGGATACGCGGCCGGCGGAGCCCTTCGCGCCGGCAGACGCGCGCCACCTCCGCCCGCGTCCGGGTCATCATCGCCAGGCTGCCGGACGCGTGCACGTCGAAGAAGCGCACCCCCAGGCGCGCGGCCTCGATGCCGGCCTTGGCCACCGTGCTCGGGATGTCGTGGAACTTGAGGTCGAGGAAGACGTCCCGCGCATGGCGGTGCACCATGCGGACCACGTCGGGACCGGACTGGAGGAAGAGCTGCTTGCCGATCTTGAAGGTGCCGACCTCGGGCGCCAGCAGCGTGACCAGGTGCTCCGCTTCCGACAGGCGATCGACGTCGAGCGCGACGATGAGGCGATTGCGGAGCGTGTCTGTGGCGCGACGGATCACCGGGGAATCTGCCGCGGGCCCACGAGCGACGCAACCCGTGCGACGACCTCCGCCACCGGCACCTCGGTCACCTCGCCGGCGGCGCGCGGCTTCATCTCGACGCAGCCACGCGCCAGCGCGCGCGGCCCGACGGTGACGCGGACGGGCAGCCCGATCAGGTCGGCGTCCTTGAACTTCACCCCCGGGCGCTCGTCGCGGTCGTCGAGCAGCGAGTCGACGCCCGCGGCCTCCAGGTCCGCGGCGATGCGCTCGGCCGTCTCGCGGAGCGCCGCGTCCCCGACGTTGACGGGAACGACGTGCGCGCCGTACGGCGCGAGCGCCGCCGGCCAGACGATGCCGGCGTCGTCGTGGTGCTGCTCGATGGCCGCGGCGACGGTGCGGGTGACGCCGAGGCCGTAGCAGCCCATCTCGATGGGGCGCTCCTGGCCGTCGGCGCCGAGGAACGTCGCCCCCATGGCCACCGAGTACTTCGTACCGAGGTAGAACACCTGCCCCACCTCGATGCCGCGATGGACGGCGAACACGCCGCCGTCGCAGCGCGGGCAGCGGTCGCCGGCCCGGGCCTGCCGGAGGTCGGCGAACGTCACGTCGGGAAAGTCGCGTGCCTGGTCGACGTTCACGACGTGCTCGTCGGCGCGGTTGGCGCCGGCGACGGCGCCGCGCATGCCGCGGAGCGCGACGTCGGCGATGGTGCGCACGCCGAGGCCCACCGGGCCCGCGAACCCGACCGGCGCGCCGGTGGCGCGCTCGATGGTCTGCTCGTCCGCGAGCGCGATCGCCTCGCCGCCGAGCGCCGTGCCCGCCTTGGTCTCGGACACCTCGTGATCCCCGCGCACCAGCACGGCCACGACGTCGCCGCCCCCCGTGCGGTAGAGGAGCGTCTTCACGAAGCGCTCCGGCGGCAGGCCGAGGAACGTGGCGACCTCCTCCACCGAGCGCTTGCCCGGCGTCGCCACCCGCTCGAGCGTGCCGCCGCTCGGCGCCGGCGCCGGGAGCGCCCGCACCTCGGCTTTCTCCACGTTGGCCGCGTAGCCGCAACGCTCGCACGACACGATGGCGTCCTCGCCCGAGTCGGCGAGCACCTGGAACTCGTGCGACAGGTCGCCGCCGATCTCGCCGGTGTCGGCCTCGACGGCACGGAACGTCAGCCCGCAGTGCTCGAAGATGCGCGTGTAGGCGTCGTACATCACCTGGTACTCGCGGCGCGCGTCGGCCGCGTCGACGTGGAAGGAGTAGGCATCCTTCATGATGAACTCGCGCCCGCGCATCAGCCCGAAGCGCGGACGCTGCTCGTCGCGAAACTTCACCTGGATCTGGTAGAGGGTCTTCGGCAGGTCGCGGTACGAGCGCACCTCGCGACGCACCAGGTCGGTCACCACCTCCTCGTGCGTCGGCCCGAAGCAGAAGTCGCGGTCGTGGCGGTCCTTCAGGCGCAGCAGCGCCTTGCCGTACTTGTCCCAGCGCCCGCTCTCCTGCCACAGCTCGGCGGGGATCACGGCCGGCATGAGGATCTCCTGCGCGCCGGTCCGGTCCATCTCGCGTCGCGTGATCGCCTCCACGCGGCGCACGACGCGCAGCCCGAGCGGCAGGAAGTCGTAGATGCCGCGCGCGACCTGGCGGATCATCCCGGAGCGCACGAGGAGCTTGTGGCTGACGACCTCGGCGTCGGCCGGATCGTCCCGCAGGGTGGGGACCAGGAGGCGGGAGAGCCGCGTCACTTGGCCGCCGCCGCAGCCCGATGCTCTCCGAGACACTGGAGCGCGAGACCGCCGTGACTCCACGCCGCCCCCGAGGCCATCGCCATGGCGATGAAGATGACCTCGCCGATCTCCTCGTCGCTGCAGCCTGCGCCCATGGCTTTCTTGGTGTGGGCGTCGATGCACCAGGGGCACTGCGTGATGTGGGCGATGCCGAGGGCGATCAGCTCCTTCGTCTTCGACGGCAGCGCGCCGGGCGCGAACGCCTTCTGATCGAACTCGAGCCACGCGCGGTACGCGTCGGGCGCCAGCTCGCGCATGCGGCGGAACACGGTCTTCGTGTCGACACCATGGAACGTCATCCGGCCCTCCTCGTCCCTCCCCTTACACCACCGGCGGCCAGGTGTGCAGCCGGCGCCGCGAGGCTCCTTCTGCTTGTGGGCGTGAGACGCGTTCAGTAGGCTCCGCATCAACGCGCCGCCATGATGTTCACGACGATCACCTTCCTCATCTTCCTGGCGATCGTGTTCCCCCTCTACTGGAGCCTGCGGAGCGCTCGCCAGCAGAACGTCCTCCTCATCGCCGCGGGCTACATCTTCTACGGCTGGTGGGACTGGCGCTTCTGCGGCCTGCTCCTCGTCTCGAGCCTGGTGGACTTCTGGGCCGGTCACGCCCTCGAGCGCACCGACGACGAGCGGCGCGCGGCGACGCATCCTGACGGCGGCGCTCTCGACCAACCTCGGCATCCTCGGGCTCTTCAAGTACTTCAACTTCTTCACCGACAGCTTCGCCACGGCGGCGGCGACGCTCGGCTGGCACGTCGACTGGGTCACGCTGCGCGTCGTGCTGCCCGTCGGCATCAGCTTCTACACCTTCCAGTCGATGTCGTACTCGATCGACGTCTACCGCCGGCGGCTGCGGGGCACGAACAACCTGATCGACTACATGGCGTTCGTCTCGTTCTTCCCGCAGCTCGTCGCGGGGCCGATCGAGCGCGCCGGCCACATGCTGCCGCAGTTCACGAAGCCGCGGCGATTCGACTATGCGCAGGCCACCGACGGCTGCCGGCAGATCCTCTGGGGCTTCGTGAAGAAGCTCCTCGTCGCCGACACGATCGCGCCCGTGGTGCAGGCCGCCTACTCGGCGCCGCGGGCGCACGGTGGCCTCGATCTCGCGGTCGCCAGCCTGCTCTTCACGTTCCAGATCTACTTCGACTTCTCGGCGTACTCCGACATCGCCGTCGGGCTCGGCAAGCTGTTCGGCTTCCAGCTCATGCGCAACTTCGCCTACCCGTACTTCGCGGCGAGCCTGGGGGAGTTCTGGCGTCGCTGGCACATCTCCCTGTCCACGTGGTTCCGCGACTACGTCTTCATCCCGCTCGGTGGCAGCCGCACCACGCCCGCGCGGCACGCGGGGGCGATCATGACGACGTTCCTGCTGAGCGGCCTCTGGCACGGCGCCGCGTGGACCTTCGTCGTGTGGGGCGGGCTGCACGGCGCGGCGCTCCTGCCGGAGAGCCTGGCCGAGCGAGGACGACCGAAGCGCCACGCGAGCGACGTCCCCGGGGGCGAGCGCGCGCTGCCGTCGCCCGCGATGGCGGCGCGGATGCTCGGCACCTTCGCCGTCGTGTGCGTCGGCTGGGTGTTCTTCCGTGCGGCCACGCTGCGCGACGCGCTCTTCATCCTGCGCCGGATCGGCGCGACCGCCATCGCGCTGTCACGCGCCGACCCGGTCACCGTGCTGGAGCAGGGGCCGCTCGGCCTCGCGCTCCCGATCGCCGTCCTCGCCGTCCTCGGACTCGAGTGGGTGCAGCGCCGGCACGAGCATCCCCTGGTCCTCTCCGGGATGCCGAGGCCTCTGCGCTGGGCGACGTACCAGGCCCTCCTCTGGCTCACGGTCTACGTCGGGACGATCGGTACAGGCTCGCCGTTCATCTACTTCCAGTTCTGAACGCCGTGGAGCACAGCAACCGGGCGCCCGAGATGACGCCGGTCTCCGAGACGGGGCGTGGAGGCATGCGACGGTTCCTCGCGGAGATCGCCGCCTTCCTCGCGCTGACCATCGCCATTCCCCTGGCCGCCGAGCTCGTCCTGCGCGTGCTGGACCTGCGCACCGGCGTCCCCGTCTTCGCACCCGCGACCGACGGCGACGGGACGCCCGTCATGCAGCTCGTGCGCAACCCGCAGTTCGCGATTCCCGTGAGTCCCGACCGCGAGCGCACGTTCCGCGCCGACAAGCTGCCGGGGACGTTTCGCATCTTCGTGATCGGCGAATCCGAGGCGGCGGGCGTCCCCTACAACACGTCGCTCGCCTTCGCCTCGTGGCTCGGGAAGCGCCTCGCCGCGGAGGCGCCCGGTGTCCGCTGGGAGGTCGTGAACGCCGCGCTCGGAGGCCTGCAGAGCTGGAGCGCGCTCGACGTGGTGCGCGAGATCGCGCGCTACCAGCCGGACCTGCTGGTCGTCTACCTCGGGCACAACGAGACCGGCATGCGCTTCTCGTCGAACGAGCGGCGGTGGCTCGATCCGCGCGGGCTGGCGTGGCGCCCATGGCTGGTGAGCACGCGGCTCTACGGGCTCCTGTCCCGCATCCTGCCGGCGCGCGCAGCCAGCCAGCATGCTCGACCTGCAGAACGTCCACCGCTCGGGCGACGTCAACGCCAGCGACGCCGGGCGTCGCGTCTATGCGACGGCGAGCGACCGGGAGCTCAGCGCCGTCCTGTTCCGGGCGCGGGTCGAGCAGATGGTCGGCCTGATGCGCGCCGCCGGTGCGCGCACGATGCTGCTGACCCTGTCGCAGAACTTCTCGCAGTGGCCGCCCGCGCTCTCGGCGCACCGGCCCGGGCTCCGGCCGGAGCAGAAGATGGCCTGGCGTCGTGCCGTGCGCGAGGGCGACGCGCTCGCCGCCGCACGACTGCGCCGGGGCGCTCGAAGCGTGGTCGCGCGCCCTCGCCATCGACGACGGCTTCGCCGCGTTGCAGTTCAAGGTCGCGACCTGCGAGTGGTCCCTCGGGCGGCTCGATGCGGCGAACGCGCGGTTCCGCCTGGCGAGCGATCTCGACCGTCTTCCCCAGGGCGCGCCGACGGCGCTGAACGACATCCTGCGGGACGTGGCCCGCCGCGAGGGCGCGATCCTGCTCGACATCGACGTCGTGTTCGCGCACGCCAGCGGGAAGCGTCTGGTCGGCGACGACCTCTTCGTCGACGCCATGCACCTCCGCATCCTCGGACACCAGCTGATCGCGCAGGCCGTGACGGACGCGATCCGGGAATCGGGCGTGGCCGGGCCGCAGGTGGCGTGGAACCCCGATGCCTACGTCGACCCCGATCCGACCGCGCTGCTCGACGCCGACCCCGACCTGCGTGCGCAGGGAGAACATCGCGCGCAAGTTCGCGTGCGCCGCGGGCGGACGGCCGAACTGCGAGCGGTGAGCCACGCTTGGCTCCCGCCGACGGAGCGGCTATATGCGCGCGGCGCCCCATGCCTGACGCCCGTCGCTCGCGATGATCGAGCTCCTGAAGGCCACCGTCCTCGGCGTCGTCGAGGGCCTCACCGAGTTCATCCCGGTGTCGTCCACCGGGCACCTGATCGTGGCGTCGCGTATCATCGGCTTCGGCGACCCGACGTTCGAGATCTTCATCCAGCTCGGCGCGATCGTCGCGCTCACCTGGGAGTACCGCGCGATGCTGACCCGCCTGGCGACCGAGGCGGTCGAGCCCGGCCCGTCCCGGCGCTTTCTCCTGAACGTCCTCATCGCCTTCCTGCCCGCCGCCGTCGTCGGGCTGCTCGCGCACCACTGGATCGAGGAGCACCTCTTCGGCGTGGGAACGGTCGCCACCAGCCTCATCGTCGGCGGCGTGCTGATCCTCATCATCGACGGTCCAGGACGCCGTGGCACCGTCTTCCGCGTCACCGACGTGACGCTTCCCCAGGCGTTCACCATCGGGCTCGGCCAGGTGCTGTCGCTGGTCCCCGGCGTCTCGCGCGCGGGCGCGACCATCCTGACGGGTCTCCTGGTCGGGCTCGAGCGGCGCGCTGCCACGGAGTTCTCGTTCTTCCTCGCCCTCCCCACGCTCTACGCCGCCTGCCTCTTCACGCTCTGGAAGAGCCGGCACATGCTCGACACCAACGGCGCGCTCGCCCTCGCCGTGGGCTTTCTCGCCGCGTTCGTCAGTGCGCTCGTGGTGATCCGTGCGCTCCTGCGCTTCGTGCAGACGCACGACCTGCGCCCGTTCGGCTGGTATCGCATCGCGGCGGGCGCCGCCGTGCTGCTCTGGCTCGCGCTCGGGGGCTAGAACCGGCCGCCGCGTCGATCCGTGGACGCGTCGCGAGCCAGCACGCGATCGACGAGCGGCCCGAGGTGCGACGCAGGCGTCGCGATCTGGCAGCGGGCGCCGCCATGCACGAGGCCGACGATCTCCGCGGCGCCGTCCACGAGCGGCGAGCCGGAGTCGCCCGGCGCCCCGCGGATGCTGGTGAAGAGCGCGTCGGGCAGCCGTGGCAGGGACTCGCAGCGCCCGAGCCGGTCGACGCGCGCCTCCTGCGGTCGTGGGCGCATCGGATTGCCCTGGAAGTAGACCACCGTGCCAGCGATGGGCCGTCGCCGCGCGATGGCGAGCGGCGTCACCGCCGCCGGGTGCTCGAGCAGCAGCACCGCCTGGTCGGAGACCGTGTCGGTCGCCTCGAGGCGTGCGTCCAGCACGGCACCGCTCCTGGTCTGGACACGAAGCGCGACGCCGCGGTCGATGCAGTGCAGCGCGGTGGCCACCAGGTCGGGGCTTTCCGCCAGCACGCCCCCGCATTCGGCCGGCAGCACGAGGACGGTCGCCTCGGTCAGCGCGCGGCGCACGGCCGGAGGAACGGGTGGCGGGTTCGCGCGTGCCGGTACGACGGGCGCCCCGAGAAGCAGCGCCAGCGCGATCGCCGGGACGCGGGTCATTCCGCGCGGGCCGCCAGCCAGCGGGCCACGCCCGGCGCGGTACGGCGGCGCAGCTCCGCATTCAGCCGGAAGCGCTCGAGGGCCTGGCGCACCGCGCGCGCGGCCTCGGGCAGCGGATGCGCGCGGAAGAACTCTCGCACCTCGCGCGCGTGCCGTGGCGTGCGCAGCGCCGGCGTGGCGTCGACGAGGCGCGCCAGCATGAGCGGCGGGATGCGCTTGCGCAGCGCGCCCCAGCGGCGGCGGAGAAAGCGCCACGCGGCGTCGCGACCCGCGGGGTTGCCGAACAGCCGCATCAGCAGGAACGCGACGTCCTGGGTCGGGATCTCCGCGCTCAGCAGCGCGTCGAGCGTGCGCTGCACCGTCTCCGGAGTCCGGAAGGACGCGAGGTTCAGGAGAAAGCGTCGCTGCTCCTGCGGCGTCCGCGCGGCGGTAGCGACCTCGCGATAGCGTTCGTAGAGTGCGCCGTCGCCGACCCGGGCGGCGAGCGACGCCACCACGTCGGCGAGGTTCGGCTCGAGCGCGCCGCGGTCCGCGAGATACGCGTCGAGGCGACGGCGCGCATCGGCCAGGACGTCCGGAGCCTCCCCGACCCCCCCGACGAGGCGGAGCAGCGCCGCGCGCCGGAGTCGGACCTCGTCGGGCTCGTCCGCGGCGGCTGCCCAGCCGAGCCCGCGCAGCGCCGGACCGAACCGTCGTGCCATCCAGGCGCGGAGCGCCGCCTGCTCCGCGCTGGCGTGCTCGACCACCTGCTCGTCGACGACCGCCAGCGCCGCCGCGACGCCGTCGACGACGTCGTGATCGGTCTCCTCACCGAGCGCGTCGGCGAGATCGAGGAAGGTGGCGATCTCCGCGCGGTCGGCGCGCACGAGCGCCCACTGGTCGCCGGCCAGCGCGAGGCGCTCGACGGCGTCGAGCGAGCCGAGGGCGCCGAGGAGCGCCGCCTGCGTCTCGGGATCGTGCCGCACCCGGTAGAATCCGCCGGCGCTGGCGTTCCCGTAGCACCACGCCGGCAGCGGCGAGGGCAAGGGCACGCTCTGCGACGCGGACTGCACCAGCGCACGCGCCGTCCGGTCGCCGGCTCGCGAGCCGCCGAGGCGAACGACCAGCGGCACGGGCCAGCGCTGGCGGCGCTTCGCCGGGGCGACGCGGGGATCGGCGAAGAAGCGCTCCTGCCGGACGCGCAGCGCGCGCCCGGCGCGCGTCAGCGTCAGCAGCGGGAAGCCGGGCTGCGCGATCCAGGCCTGTGCGACGCGCGCGACGTCGGCGCCCGACGCCTCGCCCAGCGCGCGCCACAGGTCGGCCGCAACCGCATTGCCCTCGCGGTGGCGCTCCATGTAGCGCCGCACGCCGTCACGGAAGGCGATGGCACCCAGGTAGTGCTCGATCATCCGCACGACCGCCGCGCCCTTCTCGTAGGTGATGAGATCGAAGTTCTCCGTCGCCTGCGCGACGCTGCGCACGGGCGCGTAGATCGGGTGCGTGCTCACGAGCGCATCGAGACCGAGCGCGCCGGCGCGGTCGTGCTCGAAGCCCTGCCACATGCGCCACTCGGGCTTCCATTCGTCGACCACGCGATACGCCATCCAGGTAGCGAACGCCTCGTTCAGCCAGAGGTCGTCCCACCAGGCCATGGTGACGAGGTCGCCGTACCACATGTGGGCGAGCTCGTGCGCGATCACCTCGGCGGCGCGCTTGCGCTCGGGCAGCGACACGGTGGCGGGGTCGAGCAGCAGCAGCGTCTCACGGAAGAACACCGCGCCGGCATTCTCCATCGCGCCCGCCTCGAAGTCGGGGACCGCGACGAGATCGAGCTTGGCATACGGATACGGGATGCCGAAGTAGTCCTCCAGCCGCGCGAGCGCCTCGGCACCCGCCTCGAGACCGAACGCCGCGAGCTGCGACCTGCCCGGCACGTGCCACACCCGGATGGGCGTCCGGCCGACGTGACGCGCCTCGCTCGCCTCGAGCGGTCCCACGGCCAGCGCGAGCAGATAGGTGGACAGCGGCGGCGTGGGTTCGAAGTGCACCACCCGCCGTCCGTCGGGAAGCGCCTGCTCGCGGGCGACCGGCGCGTTCGACAGCACCGTGTCGCCCTGCCGCGCCGTCACGGCGACGTGGAAGCGCGCCTTCATCCCGGGCTCGTCGAAGCACGGCATGATGCGGCGCGCGTCGGCCGCCTCGCACTGCGTGAAGGCGTAGCGCGCGCCACCCGCGCTCGCCGCGTACAGCCCGCGGAGATGCCGGTTGAGCGCGCCCGCGAAGCGCAGGTGGAGCGTGAGGGCGCCGGCCGGCAGCGGCCTGGCCGCGCGCAGCGAGACCGTCTCGTCGTGCCGGTCCAGCCGCACGCGCAGCGGGATCACCCGGCCGCTCGCCTCGGCCGTGGCGCGCTCGACCGCCAGCTCGGCTGCATGCAGGACGATCTCCGCGCGCGGGCGCGCGAGACGCGTGTCGATGCGCACCTCTCCGCGGAAGCGCGCGGCGTCGAGGTCGGGCTCGAGATGGAGATGGTAGTCGGTCGGCCGGACGTCCGGCGCGAGGCGAAAGCGCGACGGATGCTTCGCGGTCGGCATGGGGCCCGGGTCTAGCGGGGGCGCCGAGGGCATGCAACGTTCGAGACCGTGGCTCCCTCTTCCGGCGCGGCGCTGCTGATCGACTACTCGAGCCTGCTCTATCGCGCGTTCCACTCGCTGCCCGCGAGCGTGCCGGTGCAGGGCGTGCACGGCTTCCTCTCGATGCTGGCGCGGCTGGTGGGCGACCGCAAGCCGTCGGCGCTCGCCGTCGCGGTCGACGACGACTGGCGCCCCGCGTTCCGCGTCGACGCGCTGCCATCCTACAAGACCCATCGCGTGGCGGGGCCCGACGACGAGCCCGATCCCGTCGCGCCGCAGGAGAGGGTCGGCCGCGAGGTGCTGGGCGCGCTCGGAATCGCCGTCGTCGGCGCCGACGGCTTCGAGGCCGAGGACGTCATCGCCACGCTCGCGGCGCGCAGCCGGGAGCCGGTCGAGATCGCATCGGGAGACCGGGACCTGTTCGCCCTCGTGCGCGACCCGGACGTCAGGGTGCTCTACCCGGTGCGCGGCGTGAGCACCCTGCTCGAGGTCGACGAGGCCGAGATCGGCCGCCGCTACGGCATTCCCGGACGCGCCTACGGCGACTTCGCCCTGCTGCGCGGGGATCCCTCCGACGGCTTGCCCGGGGTCCCGGGCATCGGCGAGAAGACCGCCGCCCAGCTCATCGCGCGCTACCGCTCGCTCGACGGATTGCTCGCCGCGACCGATCTGTCTCCCGCGATCGCCCGCAAGCTCGACGCCGGGCGCGACTACCTGGCCGCCGCCCGCCGCGTGGTGCTGCCGGTGGCCACCGTGCCGCTCGCGCAGGTGTCGCTCGCGCTGCCCGCGCGCCCCGCCCACCCGCGCACGCTCGACCGCCTGATCGCCGAGCACACGCTCGGAGGCCCCGTCAGCCGCCTCCGCGCGGCCCTCGAGCAGGTCCGGGGCGGGTAAGAGCGAGTCCGAGACGTCGGTGCGCGGCGGTGGGGCCGCTGTCTCCGCTCAGCGTCCTCGCCCCATGCGCGCCGGCGAGCGCGCAGCGTCCCCCCGTGGAGCCGCGGGCGCGCGCAAGGGTCTGCGGATTCGCTCCGACAGCGGCCCCACCGCCGCGACGATCGCCGCAGAACCCGTTCCTCGCGGCCCGAAGATCCGCGACGCGCGACGCGGGAGGGGCACCGCCGTCGGAGCGAATCCGCAGGCGTTGGCGCGCGCGGCGGGTTGCGTGTGGGACGCGGCGGCCTACGAGGCGCGCCTACGCCGAGGACGCTGAGCGGAGACGGCGGTGCCCCTCCCGCGCACCGACATCCGGGGCCCTCCTAGTCGGCCCCGCCACCGCGGAGCATGTCCCCGAGCGCCGACGGAGCGAGGCGGATGCCGACGTAGAACGGGCCGAACTCGGCGAACCGCGAGCTCGCCGGGTCGAAGCGCATCTCGTAGATGAGCTTCTTGAAGACGAGCGGATCGTCGGCGAAGAGCGTCACGCCCCATTCCCAGTCGTCCAGTCCGACCGAGCCCTGGATGACCTGCACGACCTTGCCCGCATAGCGCCGTCCGATCTCGCCGTGACCGCGCATGAAGGCGGAGCGCTCCGTCGCCGGCAGGTCGTACCAGTTGACGTGCTCTCCGCGGCGCTTCGACATGGGATAGAAGCAGAGGTAGCGGCGCGGCGGCACGTCGGGGAACAGGCGCGGCCGCGCGATCTTCTGCATCTCCTCGGTGAGCGCGGCGTCGAAGCCGTCGGCGCCGGGCTCGAGGCCACGTCGGGCCAGCATCGCGGTGGCGTGGCCGGTGAGCTCGTAGGTCCCGAGCTCCACGACGGCGAGATAGGAGTACGTCGGCAGGAGGAACGCACGCAGCCGGGTCCGCGCGAGCGCGACCTCTTCGCGCCGGAGGGCCTCGAGGTCCCGGCGCCAGTGCATGACGCAGAGATCGCCCTTCTGGGTGAGCAGCGACCAGCACGCGCTGTGCCCCTCGTCGGGGTGCGCCTGGGCTTCGAGCAGGCTCGCCGCCTCCGTCACGATCGCGTCGCGCTCGGCCGCCGCGAGCGCGTTCCAGCGCGCCCAGTCCACGGCGTACATCTCGTGCAGCGTGTACCAGCCTTCGAGCGTGATCGGCGCGTCCGCCATGCACCGCTCATAGCGCGACCTCCGCCGCGTTTGAAGCCGTCCGGTCCGAGGCGCTATGCCGGCTGGGGCATGGCGCTGCTCTCGTGGCTGTCGACGCTCGTCTTCCTGCCGGTCTTCGGTCTCGTCATGGTCGGCTTCGACGTGGCCCAGCGCGTGGCACGGCTGTTCGGCCAGCGGCCGCAGGAGTACGTGGCCGGGGCGCTGCAGTGGACCCTGGTCCGCGTCTTTCGCCTCTGCGACACGCGGCTCGTGGTGGAGCGCTCGCCGCAGGTGCGGCCCGGCGAGTGCTACATCATCATCTCGAACCACCAGAGCATGTTCGACGTCCCGATCCTGGGATCGCTCTTCTTCTCCAACTTCCCGAAGTACATCTCGAAGCGGTCGCTCGGACGATGGATTCCGAGCGTGTCGTACAACCTGCGCCGCGGCGGCCACGTGCTCATCGACCGGTCCGACGCGCCGGGTGCGCTGGACGCCATTCGCGCGCTGGGACGGAAGGTGCGCGCGGGCGGCGCCTCGGCGATGATCTTCCCCGAGGGTACGCGCGCGCGCGTCGGCGAGCTCGGGCGCTTCAAGCCCGCAGGGACGCTCGCCCTGCTGGAGGAGGCGCCCGAGACGCCCATCGTGCCCGTCGCCATCGACGAGTCGTGGCGCCTCCTGCAGCACAACTTCCTGCCGGTGCCCTGGGGCGTGCGGGTGCGCGTGCACATCGGCGCGCCGATCGCCCGGCAGGCCGGCGAGGACGGCACCGCGCTGCTCGAGCACGTGCGCGACGAGATCGCGTCGATGCTCGCAGACTGGCGCGACGATCCGCGGTCCGCGGTCGGCGCGCGCGCGTCGCGGCGCGCCTAGCCACGCGGTCGCATCGATGCCCGAGCTGCCCGACGTCGCGGTCTACATCGAGGCGCTGCAGCCGCGCATCGTCGGCCAGCGGCTCGAGCGCGTGCGGCTCCGCAGCCCGTTTCTGCTCCGCACCGTCGATCCTCCGCTGAGCGCCGTCTTCGGCGCCCGCGTGGACGGCGTGCGACGGATCGGGAAGCGCATCGTCCTCGCGCTGGACGGCGAGCGGTTCGTGGTGCTGCATCTCATGATCGCCGGCCGCCTGCGCTGGCGCCCTCCGGGGATCAAGCTCCCCGGCAAGCTCGGGCTCGCGGCCTTCGACTTCGCATCCGGCAGCCTGCTCCTCACCGAGGCGAGCTCGCGGCAGCGCGCCGCCCTGCACGTGGTGGAGGGTGAGCCGGCCCTCGCGGCGCTCGACCCGGGCGGCATCGAGCCCCTCCTGGCGGACATCGCGAGCTTCCGGAGCGCGGTGCTCCGCGAGCGGCACACGCTCAAGCGCACGCTCACCGATCCACGCATCCTGAGCGGGATCGGCAACGCGTACTCCGACGAGATCCTGCACCGGGCGCGGCTGTCCCCGGTCCGGCTCACGGATCAGCTGACGGCCGACGAGATGGCGCGGCTGCACGCCGCCACGCGCGAGACGCTCGCCGACTTCACGGCGCGCATCCGGCACGAGGTCGGGGAGGGGTTTCCCGAGAAGGTCACCGCGTTCCGTGACGACATGGCCGTGCACGGGCGGTACGGACAGCCGTGTCCGGTGTGCGGCACCCCGGTGCAGCGCATCGTGCACGCCCAGAACGAGACCAACTACTGTCCGTCGTGCCAGACGGGCGGGAAGCTGCTCGCCGATCGCAGCCTGTCACGGCTGCTGAAGGAGGACTGGCCCCGGACCCTGGAGGAGCTGGAGGAGCGTCGAGGGGAGCGGTCGTGAGCCCGGGGCGCTGGCGCGGCTACACCGGCCAGTCGTGACCGATCCAGGTCCGCAGCCGGGTGACCGTGCGTTCGAGGACGTCGAGGCTCTCCGGGTCGCGCCAGGACCATGCCTGCGTCGCGAGCCGGATCAGCATGTCCCACTCGGAATTGACCTCCTGATCGACGCTCACGCGTGCGGTGGCCGTGCCGGACGCGTCCTGGATCGAGTTGCCGGGGCCACTCGTGAGTATTTGTGCGAACTTGGCAGGCTTCCGGACGCGCCGGAACGGTACGACTCTCCCCTTCAGCTCTGGCTCCATCATGATCGGCTCCTCTTGGCAGCAGCTTCGACCACGCGCGTCATACGCTAGTCATCTCTGGCTCGTCATGCTCCATTTGGGGTACACATCCAGGAAATCGATCGCCCGCCATGTCGCACCTCTCGGAAACCACGCTGCCGCTCGTCGAGCGGCTCTACGACGCCGTCGCCGAGGACGAGGCGTGGCCGGGGTTCCTGGACGCCCTGGCGCGGGAGGTCGAGGGGGTCGTCCCCGGGCTCTACATCAACGAGCGCACCTCCGACTCGTCGGTGTTCGTCCGTGTCGCCGGCCTGGACCCGGAGTGGGCCGTTGCCTACGACACGTACTACAAGGGCTGCGACCTGCGTCGCCCGCACATCCAGGCGCTCCCGGCGGGGAGCGTGTTCGTCGGCAGCGCGCTGGTCGACGACCGCGAGCTCGTCCAGTCGGAGTTCTACAACGACTTCCTCCGCCCGCAGGGCTTCTACCACATCGTGGGCGGCGTCCCGCTGGAGAACGACGACGTCGTGGCGGTGCTGCGGGTCGTTCGACCCCGGACCGCGCCGCCGTTCGGACGACGGGAGGCGGCGCTCATCCACCGCCTGATGCCGCACCTGTCGCGCGCGCTCCGGCTGCACCAGCGGCTCACGGCCGCAACGGCGCGGCGGGACGACGCCGTCGAGGTGCTCGACTGGTTTCCCACCGGCGTGCTCCTCCTGGATGCCGCCAGCCGTGTGGTCGCGGCCAACCGGCTCGCCGAGGAGATCCTCGCCGCCGGTGACGGCCTGCGTGCGGGTGGCGACGGCCTGCGCGCAGCGATCCCCGCCGAGTCCGCGACGCTGCGGCGGCTGATCGCGCAGAGCGCCGGCGCACCGGCGGCGCTCGATCCGAGCGGCGGCGTGCTCAACCTGACGCGCCCGCCGCCGGCGCGGCCGCTGAATCTCCTCGTCGCACCCCTGCGCGGCAAGCTCCTCTCCCGGGAAGCGCCACGCGCCGCCGCGGTGGTCTTCGTGACGGACCCCGAGCGGGTGCCGTCCACCCCGATCGATCGCGTGCAGCGCTGGCTCGGGCTGACGCGCGCGGAGGCGGCGCTGGTGCTCCAGCTGCTGCGTGGCCGACGCGTGGAGGACGCCGCCGACGCGCTCGGCATCTCCGCGCACACGGCGCGGACCCAGCTCAAGCGGGCGCTCGCGAAGACCAGCACCGGCCGCCAGGCGGAGCTGGTCCGGCTGGTCCTCGGCACCCCTGCCGTGCTGGCACGCTGAGCGGCCGGACGACCGGAGCGCTCAGCCGAGGAGCCAGTGGGCCGCGGCCAGCACCAGGCCGACCAGGCCTCCCACCACCGCGCCGTTCAGGCGAATGAACTGGAGGTCGTTGCCGACGCGGGCCTCGATCATCGACACCAGCATGCCGGTGTCGAGGGCCTCGAGGTTCTCGCGCACCGTGAGACCGATCTGATGGTGGTGGCGCCGCAGCAGCTCGTCGGCCGTCGCCCTCACCCAGCGGTCGAAGGTGGCGCGCCGCTCGGGATCGTCGAGCAGGTCCACGATGCCCGCGCGGAGCCGGCGGTCGATCAGCGTGGACAGGGAGCTCTGCTGGGCATCGAGCTGCGCCTCGAGCTCGCTGCGCAGCCGCGCGAGCGTGTCGCGCACCAGCGGACCGGCCTCCAGGCTCTCGACGATCGCCGCGCGCAGCCGCTCGGCCATCTCGAGCGCCGCCGCATCGCCCGCCGCGAGGCGTTCGGCCCAGCGCGCCACGGCGTCGAGCGCCGCACGGCGCAGCGGATGATCGCGATCGCGCGCGGCGGCGCTCAGCTGATCGCCGGCGGCCTGACACGCGCCCAGCACCAGGCGCTTGCGAACGCTCTTGCGGCGCAGCAGGAACGCCTCGATGGTCTTGCCCTCGTCCCGCCGCTTGGTCGCGAGGTCGAGGAGCAGCTGGTCGAGCCGGTCCCAGGTGCTGCCGAGCGCCGCGAGCCGCGCGAGCGAGGTCGCGGCGGTCTCGAACGCCGCGGCGGCGCTCCCGCTCTCGAGCGCGCGCGCCACCCACGTGCCCGCGGACGCGTCGAGCGGCAGCTCCCGCAGCTGGCGCTGCAACGCGCGGTCGGCGAAGTCCGCCACCTCCGGCTCCGTCAGCACGCGCGCGAGCCCGCGCAGCAGATCCCGCACGGGGGCGCCGAGACGCTCGACGTGTCCGGGCGTGCGCAACCAGTCGAGCAGCAGCTCGCTCGGGGCGAAGCGCGCGAGGCGCGCGCCGATGACGTCGGGCGAGAGCCAGTCGTTCTCCACGATGTTCGCGATGCTCTCGACGATCTTCGCCCGCCGCGTGGGAATGATGGCGGTGTGCGGGATGGGCAGGCCCAGCGGGTGACGGAAGAGCGCCGTCACCGCGAACCAGTCGGCGAGCGCGCCGACGGTGGCCGCCTCGAAGCCGGCCGCCACCAGCCGCAGCCACGGCTCGCCCGCGAACGGTCCGGTGACGAGGCCGATCCGGCAGGCGACCATTCCGCCGACGGCACACAGCAGCGAGATCGTCCCGACGTGATTGCGTCGCGCGACCGCCGGCTCCGCTGCGCCAGCACGCGAAACGGCCGGGGCGGCGAGCGTGCCTGCCGGTCGACTCACCCGGCATGCTCTAGCATCCCCGCGGGGGTGCGGCATCACCCGCCGGCGATCTCGGGTTGACTTCTTCGCGCTTCCTGGCCTTGGATGCCGCCATGGAGTTGCGGGATCTCTCCCACGAGGAACGGCTCGCGCTGGTCGCGCTGCTCGAGGTGGTGCTCGAGTCGGATCGCGCCGTGTCGGACGGAGAGGTCGCGGACATCGACCAGGTGGTCGGCGAGCTCGGCCGCGAGGAATACGAGCGGCTCGTCGTGGAGGTCGACCAGCGGTTCCCCACCGAGGACGAGCTGAGGGTCTTTCTGCCCTCGATCACGCGCCAGGACGCCCGCGAGCTCATCTACGGCATCGTCCTCGACACCGCCATCGAGGATGCCGTCGATGCTCGGGAATCGGCAATCCTCGACTGGCTCTCGGCGCTCTGGAAGGTGCACGTCGAGGTGCAGGGCGGACCCGACGAGGAGTGACGTCGGGGACGGTCCCTTTGACCGGAGCGTCCCGGCCGGTCACGATGGACGGTTCCATGCCCGAACGCCGAGCCGACGTCCGTAACGTCGCCATCATCGCCCACGTCGACCACGGCAAGACCACGCTGGTCGATGGCATGCTGCGCCAGACCGGCGTGTTCCGCGCCAACGAGCAGGTGGCGGATCGCGTCATGGACTCGAATGCGCTCGAGCGCGAGCGCGGCATAACCATCCTGGCGAAGAACACGACCGTGCGCTGGGAAGGCGTGCAGATCAACATCGTCGACACGCCGGGGCACGCCGACTTCGGCGGCGAGGTCGAGCGCACGCTCGCCATGGTCGACGGCGTCCTCCTCCTGGTCGACGCGTCCGAGGGCCCGCTGCCGCAGACCCGCTTCGTGCTCGGGAAGGCCCTCGAGGCGGGGCTCGAGCCCGTCGTCTGCCTGAACAAGATCGACCGCGCCGACGCGCGTCCCGCGGCCGTGCTGGACGAGATCTACGGACTCTTCATCGACCTCGGCGCCAGCGAGCAGCAGCTCGACTTCCCGGTGATCTACACCAACGCGCGCGCCGGCACCGCGTCGAGCGATCTCGCCGTGCCGGGCGACGATCTCCGGCCGCTCTTCGAGAGCATCGTGCGGACGCTCCCCGGTCCGGCGCACGAGCCCGACGCGCCGACGCGGTTCCAGGCCAACAACCTGGGATACGACGACTACGTGGGGCGGCTCGCGGTCGGCCGCGTGGTGTCGGGGAGCCTCGAGCCCGGCGGGCAGTACGCGCTCTGCCGCGCCGACGGCACGCAGTCGCCGTGCAAGCTGACACGCGTCTACGGCTGGCACGGTCTGAAGCGCATCGAGCTGCCGCGCGCCGTCGCCGGCGACGTCGTCGCCGTGGCCGGCATCGAGGACATCGCGATCGGCGACACCGTCGCAGACCGCGAGCGCCCGGGGGCGCTGCCGCCGATCCGCGTCGACGAGCCCACCATCGCCATGCTGTTCGGCGCCAACACGAGCCCGTGGGCGGGCCGCAGCGGGAGCCGCGTGACGTCGCGCCAGGTCCGCGAGCGGCTCTTCCAGGAGAGCCTGCGGAACGTCAGCATCCAGGTGGAGGAGACCGAGGTCACCGACACGTTCCGCGTGCTGGGACGGGGCGAGCTGCAGCTCGCAGTGCTGATCGAGACGATGCGCCGCGAGGGCTTCGAGCTACAGGTGTCGAAGCCGACGGTCGTCCTGCGGAAGCGCGACGGCGCGGTCGAGGAGCCCGTCGAGCAACTGCTCGTCGACGTCCCGACCGACTACGTCGGGGTGGTGACGCAGCTCCTCGGCGTCCGGCGCGGCGTCATGACGCGCATGGATCACGTCGGCAGCGGCCGGGTGCGCGTCGAGTACGCCGTGCCGTCGCGTGGCCTGATCGGGTTTCGCTCGCACTTCCTCACCGAGACGCGCGGTACGGGCACCGCAAACGCGCTCTTCGCAGGCTGGGCGCCGTGGCACGGCGCCATCCCGTCGCGGACCAACGGCGCGATGGTGTCCGATCGGGAAGGCGTGGCGACGCCGTACGCCCTCTTTCACCTCCAGGAGCGCGGCATCCTGTTCGTGCCCCCGGGGACACCCGTGTACGAGGGGATGATCGTCGGCGAGTACTCGCGTGACGTGGACCTCGACGTCAACGTCTGCCGCGAGAAAAAGCTGAGCAACATGCGCGCCTCCGGGCACGACGAGGCGGTCCGGCTGACGCCCCACCACGCCATGGGCCTGGAGGACAGCCTGGCCTGGATCGACGACGACGAGCTGGTCGAGGTCGCTCCCGACACCGTGCGGCTCCGCAAGCGCGAGCTACGGGGGGCATTCCGGCCTCGTGGACCGCGGTCTGCCCGGGCAAATGAGCCTCCGGCAGCGAAAGCACCTTGAGTTTTTCGGGGCGTCTGGGTTAGTTGAAGGGGCCGGGGAAGGCTGCTCCCCGTGCCCGCCGGGACCGGTATGCAGGAGGGTCGATGGCTCGAGTCGCGCTAGTGAAGCTTTTCACCGGTTTGAACCTGGGTGTGTCCCAGCTCGCCGGTGAGCTCCAGCGCGCCGGCCACGAGAGCCGCATCATCTATTTCAAGGACTTCCTGGCGGTTCCGGTCGAGGATGCCGATCGCTACATCGTGTCGGACTACCCGGGGGTGCTGGTCGGGGCGCGCGGCCGGGAGATGGTGTGGAACGTCTACAAGCCCTTCTCCGAGACCGAGTACCGGCTGCTGATCGACGCCCTCCGCGAGTTCCGCGCCGACCTGATCGGGCTCAGCCTGTCGTCGCTCACCATCAAGCCGGCGGTCGAGGTCACCGCCCGCCTGAGGGAGGCGCTCGGCGTCCCGGTGGTGTGGGGTGGGTCCGGCCCGACGCTCGAGCCCGACATGTGCATCAAGGACACCGACCTGGTGTGCGTCGGCGAGGGCGAGCAGGTCATCGTCGATCTCGCGCAGCGCATCGACGCGGGCGAGCCGCTCACCAACGTTCCCGGCGTGTGGGCGAAGGACGCCGCGGGCGAGATCATCCGCAACCCCGGCCGGCCGCTCCTCGAGCTCGAGGACCTCGCCATTCCCGACTTCGATCCGGCGCGCACCCTGCACATCAACGACGACCAGGTGCGTCGCAACGTCTACCCGCCGAACCTCGGCAACCAGTACATCATCATGACCACGCGCGGGTGCCCGTTCTCGTGCTCGTTCTGCATCGAGAGCGTGTACCAGGACATGTTCGGCAAGAAGAACCACCTGCGCCGCCGCTCGGTCGACGTCGTCATCCAGGAGCTCGTCGCGGCGCGCCAGCAGCTCAACTTCAAGTCGGTGATGTTCTACGACGACGTCTTCACCACCCATCCACGGTGGCTGAAGGAGTTCGCCAGCCGCTACAAGGCCGAGGTCGGCCTCCCCTTCTGGTGCTACACGTATCCCACCACCACCAAGAAGGAAGAGATCGAGATGCTGCGTGACGCCGGCTGCGTCTCCATGACCATGGGAATCCAGTCCGGTAGCGAGGAAGTCCTGAACGGGTTCAATCGCCCGGTGGCGCGCGAGAAGGCGGTGGAGGCGTCGCGCATCCTGCTCGAGGCCGGTGTCGAGCCCTACTTCGACCTCATCACGCGCGTGCACCTCGAGTCCGAGGTGAACGCTCGCGAGACCTTCGACTTCCTGTGCGAGCTGCCGATCGGCATGCGCTGCGTCGGCTTCGGGCACATGACGATGTTCCCCGGCTACGGGTACTCGAAGAAGGTCACGGAGGAAGGGCGCACGCTGTCGCTGACCGACAAGGAGTACGCCTACTACCACCGGCTCTACCTCCTGACGCGCACCACGATGCCGCGCTTCCTGGTGAAGGCGGTCGGCAGGCTGCCCCTCTTCCGTCGCTACCCGGCGCTCATCGAGCGGATGCTGCCGAAGGAGCTGCCGATCTTCTTCCTCGGCGAGGAAGACGAAGGAGTCCTTCTCCTCGGAGATCCTGAACCTGCCGCACGCCCAGGCCGTGATTCCCGGCGGGCAGCTCGACCGCGGGCTTCCACCCGAGGCGACGCTCCAGTAGCCGTCCGTTCGATCGCTTGCCGCCCGGAGGTGAGATCGGTAAAGGTCTGCGCCTCATGGCTGAGCAGAAAGCGACGAACATCGTCTGGCATCAGGGCGCGATCACGCGCGAGGACCGGCAGCAGCTGAACGGCCATAGGGGTTGCACCGTCTGGCTCACGGGGCTCTCCGGCTCCGGCAAGTCCACCATCGCGGTCGAGCTGGAGAAGCGACTCCTCGAGCGCGGCGTCCGCACCTACATCCTCGACGGCGACAACGTCCGCCACGGGCTGAACAAGAATCTCGGCTTCTCGCCCGAGGATCGCACCGAGAACATCCGGCGCATCGGCGAGGTCGCGAAGCTCTTCAGCGACGCGGGGCTCGTGGCGCTGACGGCCTTCATCTCGCCGTACCGCGCCGACCGCGATCAGGTCCGGGCGATCATGCAGCCGGGCGACTTCATCGAGGTCTTCGTGGACTGCCCCGTCGAGGTGTGCGAGCAGCGCGACGTGAAGGGGCTCTACAAGAAGGCGCGCGCCGGCGAGATCAAGGAGTTCACCGGCATCTCCGCGCCGTACGAGGCGCCGTCCAAGCCCGAGATGGTGCTCGAGACCAGCGGCCAGAGCGTCGAGAAGAGCGCGCTCCAGATCCTCGCCTACCTCGAGCGCCAGGGCATCATTCGCGGCGCCTGAGCGCTAGAACGCGAGCTGCTTCGGCGGTCGCACGACGATCTCGGCGACGTTCACCTGGATCGGCTGCGAGACCGCGTAGAGCACCGCGTTCGCCACGTCGTCGGGGCTGGCGAGGACCTGCTGCATGCGCGGCTGGAGCGTCTCCATCACCTCGTCCGGAAGCCGCTCGCCGCGCTTCACCTCGACGTCCGCCCCGGTTGCACGGACGAGGTTGGAGACGAACGCGGGGTCGAAGTTGCGCGCGAAGTTGGTGGCGACGGCGCCGGGCCGCACGTCGACGACGCGGATCGAGTCCTCTTCCAGCTCGCGCCGCAGCGTGTGGCTGATGCAGGTGACCGCGTGCTTGGTGGCACCGTACACGCCCGAGTCGGCGCGCTGGGCCGCGATCGACGAGACGTTCACGATGTGCCCCTCCGCCTTGCAGCCACGCATCGCGCGGATGGCGGCCTGGGACCCGACGAGGAGCGCGAGCACGTTGGTCTCGAGCATCGCGCGCCATTCCTCCGGGTCGCCCTCCGTGATCGCCGTCGGGAAGGACACGCCGGCGTTGTTCACCATGACGTCGAGGCGACCGGTCTCCCGCACGGCGCGATCGATCAGCTGCTGCACCTGCTTCACGTCCCGCGCGTCGAATCCCACGACGACCGCCCGGCCGCCGCCGCGCTCGATCCGCTCCTTCGACGCCTCCATCGCGGAGACCGTGCGGCCCGCGAGGTACACGTGCGCACCGGCTTCGCCGAGCTTCTCGGCGATGGCGCGGCCGATGCCACTCGAAGCGCCGGTGACGATGGCGGTCTTGCCGTCGAGACGCGTGGTGTTGCTCATGCGTCCTCCTGGCAGCCGCGGGAAATCGAGTCAACGACTGCGGCATGCCACGTCGCGGTGTGCCGCGAGGGCGTGATAGCAGCCGCAGCGTGCACGACGGGCATCGCAAGCTGCTGCGCCTCCTCAGCCTCGCCCTCCTGTTCGAGGGCTACGGGCGGTCGCTCCTGGTCATCACCCTTCCGTACGTCGGCACCGATCTCGGAGCGACGCCGGCACAGCTGTCGTATGCGCTCGCGCTCGTCGGCGTGGGATCGCTCGGCGTCCTGCTGCTCGGACCGCTGGCCGACCGCTTCGGGCGCCGGCGACTCCTCCTCGCGAGCCTGACACTGCTCTCCGTGCTGGGCGCGGGGACCGCCTTCGCGCGGTCGGTCGCGTCGTTGATCGCGTGGCAGGCCGCCGCGCGCATGTTCCAGGAAGGCGCCCTCTTCGCGGGCGCGGTGATCGTCGCCGAGGAGATGCCCGCGGCGTCGCGCGGCTCGGCACAGGGCATCGTCGGGATGGTCAACTCGATGGGCGGAGGCCTCTGCGCGATGCTGCTCGCCACGATCGCGTTGTGGCCCGGCGGATGGCGCGGACTCTGCCTGGTGAGCCTGGCGCCGCTCGGGTTCCTCCCGTTTCTTCGCCGGACGCTACCGGAGAGCAGGCGCTGGCTCGAACGCGAGCGCGGAGCGCGTCAGCCCCTTCCCGCCGTGTATCGTGGCCGGCTGCTGGCGTCGGCCGCCGTCACCTTCCTCGCGATGAGCTACGACGTCGCCGGGTTCGCGTTCTCGACCTACCTCCCGATCCACCAGTACGGCTGGTCCCCGGCGACGGCGAGCGCACTGATCGTGATCGCCGGCGGGCTCGGCCTCCCGGGATGGTGGCTGGGCGGCTGGCTCGCCGATCGCCGCGGGCGGCGGACCGCGGCGGCGGTGTTCTTCCTGGGCCTCACGCTCGCCGTACTCGCCTTCTACCTGCTCGGCCCGGCCGCGCTCGCGCCCGCGTTCGCGGCGATGGTGTTCTGCCAGGGTGGGAAGATCACCGTGCTGCGCACGTGGGCGACCGAGCTCTTCCCGACCAACTTCCGCGGCTCCGCGAGCGGATGGCTGGCGGCCGCGGGCACGCTCGGCGGCATCGCGGGCCTCGCGCTCGCAGGCGTGCTCGAGCCGCTGGTCGGCGGCATCGGTCCGGCGATCGCGGTGATCTCGGGCGTGGGCGTGCTCGCCACCGCGGTCGCGCTGCGCTGGCTGCCGGAGACGATGGGTCTCGAGCTCGAGGCGAGCGCACCGGAGATCGCGTGAAGCGGCACCGGTCACACGGTCTTCCGGCGAAGCCGGACGCGCGCTAAGCATCGATCCGGGAGGTCCGCATGTCCCGCTCACTCCTCATCCTGCTCGCCGGCCTCGCGTTCGCCGTCCGCGCCGCCGCGGCGCCTGCCGGTCACGGGCTGCCGCCCACGGAGGACGACGCCGCCGCGCGTCTGAACTCGTCGCCGCGCCACGGCGAGTTCCGCACGGTCGACGTGCGCGGCACGCCGGTTCGCGTCTGGGTGGTCTATCCCGAGCGCAAGGACAAGGCCCCCGTCGTCCTGGTGATCCACGAGATCTTCGGACTCACCGACTGGATCCGCGCGGTGACCGATCAGCTCGCGGCCGAGGGCTTCCTCGCCGTGGCGCCCGACCTGCTGTCCGGGAAGGGTCCCCACGGAGGCGGCAGCGACGACTTCCCGGCCCGCGACGACGCCACCAAGGCGGTCTCGGGCCTGGACCGTGACGAGGTGCTCGCGCGACTCGACGCCGTCCGCGACTGGGCGCTCGCGCAGCCGTCGGCCAGCACGTCGAGCGGGACGGTGGGCTTCTGCTGGGGAGGCGGGACGAGCTTTGCCTATGCCGTTCACCAGCCGCAGCTCGACGCCGCCGTGGTCTACTACGGCACGCCGCCGCAGGACCTCTCGACGCTCGCCGCCGTGCGTGCGCCGGTGCTCGGGCTCTACGGCGGCGACGACGCGCGCGTGACCTCGACGGTCGACGCGACGCGCGAGAAGATGCACGCGCTCGGCAAGTCCTACGAGCCGCACGTGTTCGACGGCGCGGGACACGGCTTCCTCCGGGCGCAGGGCGGGCAGGACGGAGCGAACGCACGCGCCGCTGCGCAAGCCTGGCCGCTGACGGTGAACTTCCTGCGCGCGCACTCTCACCAATAACGGTCGCGCCTGGCGAGCACCGGACGCCGCTGCTACAAGTCCGCCGATGGCGCACCCCCGGCTGTCGCTCGCCCTCGCCCTGCTCGCCGCCACTGCCCCGAGCGGCCAGGCGGCCGACCAATCACCGGCCGCCCTCGCGGCGGGCGATCTCGGCGCGCGCACCGTCAGCTACGTCTACGAGGCGCACGCGACTCCGCCGCCCGGTACGAAGGTCCTCGAGCTCTGGATGCCGCTGCCGCGCGAGGAGGATCAGACGCTCCTCGCGCTGTCGCTCTCGGGCACCGCGCCGGCGACGGTGGTGAGCCAGCGCTCGGGGGATCGCGTCGCGTACGTGCGCGTGACCGATCCCACCGGACCGGTGACGCTCACGCAGACCGCGACGGTCGCGCGTCGCGAGGTACGCGCCGAGCCCGCCGCGAGCCACGCGTCGGTCGGCGATGTCGACCGCGCGGTCTACGCCGCGCAGCTCGACGCCGGGCCCGCGGTGCAGGTGAACGACGAGATCCGCGCCATCGCGGCGCGCGAGACGGCCGGCAAGGACACGGTGGTCGCTCGCGCGCGTGCGCTCTACGACTGGGTCTTCGCCCACATGGAGTACGACAAGTCGGTTCCTGGCTGGGGGCTCGGCGACATCCCGTACTGCCTCAAGGTCGGCAAGGGGAACTGCACCGACTTCCACACGCTGTTCATCGCGCTGGCGCGCGCGAGCGGCATCCCGGCGCGGTGGAACATCGGGTTCCCGCTCGCCTACGGCGACGGCCGCAGCCCCGCCGCCGAGGCCGTCCCGGTGCAGGGCTATCATTGCTGGGCCGAGTTCTACGCTCCGGGAGCGGGCTGGGTGCCGGTCGACATCTCCGAGGCGCGCAAGCATCCGGAGCTGCGCGACTACTTCTTCGGGCACCTCTCCGGGAACCGCGTCCTCTTCACGCGACTCCGCGGCCAGCCGCTCGAGCCGGGCGGCGGCGATCCGCGCAACTACCTCATCTACCCCGTCGCGCGCGCCGACGGCGTCGAGCTCGGCGACGTGACCTGGAAGTTCAGCTACCGCGATCAGGCAACCGTCGCGGCGCGCTGACCACCCGTCAGCGCGGCGGCAGCTCGCTCGGGCCGACGTGGACCGAGAGCCACTCGAGCAGCGGATCGGTGGCCCGCCACGCCGAGACGATGCGCGCCTTCGCCTCCCGGGTGTGCAGCCACTTCCGCGGCGGATCCCGTTTCATGGCGGCATAGTGGACGAGCCGGAGGAGGGCGATGCGACGGTGCTCGGCGGGATACCCCTTCGGCGCGGATCGGAGCGCGCCCTCCTGCATCAGCGTCACGCCCGAGGTCGCCAGCCGGCGAACGATCGCCTCCAGCCTGGCGCCTGATCGGTCGGCGGCGATGGCGGCGCGGGCACGGGCGAGCTGGTCACGCGCCGGCGCGTAGAGTCCGCCGCCGACGAGGAGGCCGTCGCGACCAAGCTGGACGTAGTAGCCGCCCGCACCGTCCGCCCGGGTGACGAAGGCTGCCGCCGCCGTCTTGTACGGCCGCTTGTCGGTGGAGAACCGCGTGTCACGGTGCGGCCGGAACATCTTGCCCTCGCCGAAGGCGTCCTCGACCTCGTCCAGGAGCGCCCTGAACGGCTGGCGGACGGCCTCGTCGTAGACGTCGCGGTTCGCCTGGAACCAGTCCCGGGTGTTGTGCGCCTGGATACCGGCGAGCCACTCGAGCGCGGCAGGCGGCCATCCCCGGAACGCGGCCATCTCTCCCACGGCACGGCATCCTGCTCGAAGATCGCGGCCGGTGCGAGGAGCGCTCACCGCCGGAGTATCCAGTCGAGCCACCCGCGAGCGCCCGCGGTCTGTGTCGCCGGGGTTCCCGGATATGCCAGGGCGGCCGCGTGCAGCGCGTGGACGTCGAGCTTCGCCGGGAGCGACGCGCACGGGCCGGCGCGGGAATGCAGGTCCTGGGCCCTGGCCTTCTGGTAGTCCGCCAGCCCGGGATAGCGATCGAGCGGGCCGAACGGCCGGAAGTCGGCCACCAGCTGCACGTCGTCGCCGTTGGCGAAGCAGTTGTCCTCGGACGTGTAGTGGCTCTGGAGCACGTAGAGCTGGGAGACCGCGTTGCCGACCACCCGGTTGCCGCGCAGCACGGCGCCGTCGACGTTCTCGAGCGAGATGCCGCGCTCGAGGTTGTCGAAGACGGCGTTGTCGATCGCCATCCCGTCCGACGATTCGCTGCTCCAGCGCAGGCCCTTCACGTTCTCGTACGTGGTGTTCCCGATGGCGACGCCGCCGCCCGACCTGGCCGCGAAGTAGACGCCGGAGTTCTCGTTCCGGAACAAGGTGTTGCCGTACAGGAGCACGTTGTTTGCACCGTACACGCGCACGCCCTGGCGGCTGCCGTACGAGGTCACGCCGACGATGACGCCGTCGCCCGAGCCGATGAAGAAGCTCACGCCGGCGTCCTGCATGTGGCGGAACGTGAAGCCGACCACGGTCACGTAGTGCCGCCCGCGCACGAAGATGCCGTCGCCGCGCCGGATCAGCTCCATCTCGTGCGTGGCGGGTGGCCGCCCGTCGCTCGTGTGCAGGGTCAGCACCTGCGTGGCGTCGTCGTAGAACCAGCTCGCCGGCAGCTTCGCGACGACGTCCACCGGCGCCATCTTGTCGACCAGGTACTCGCCGGTGATGAGCACGTTCTCGTAGCGCCGCTGGAGCCCGTCCATCTCGACCGCGCCCCAGACCTTCCACGCCGGGAACGGTGCGGAATACACGCCGGGCGGCCCCGCCGGTGCGAAGATCGTCTCGTCGACGGGCTCGGCGCCCGTCACCATGACGGGCCCGGGCGGGTCGCCCGTCTGCTGGCCGGTGGTATCGGCGATGAAGACGATGCGCTTGTCGGGCGTCCCGTCGTGCTCGACGTCGACCTGCTCGCGATACAGCCCCGGACCCACGAAGGCGGTGTCCCCCGCGTCCATGGCCGGGGAAAGCCTGGAGAAGTGCTTCCACGCGGTCGCCGGCGTCAGCCCGTCGCTGGCGTCGTCGCCCATCGTCTGGCGCACGTAGTAGGTTGCGGCGCACGTCACGGGTGGCGCGAGAGCGGACAGAAGGCCGCCGAGCAGGAACGCCGCGCGGCCGGCCCGGGAGGCGGCGGAGCGGAGGCCTCGGACCGATGGGATCGCTCCCGCCTCGACCTGGCCTGGCCCCGGACGGCCGGGACCCGTCGCTGGTCCACGAATCGGAGACATCACCACCTCCCCGGGGCGTCTAGACCGACTCGGCGGGGCTGGACAACGGTCGGCCACCTCCCGTGGAGCCGTCTCGGGGCCCCGCGACCTCTCTGCCGACCACCATCGTCGAATCCCGCCGGGCCGCGCGGGGGATCCGTGCCGCGGTCGCAATGCTTCCGGTAACTGCTCGGCATCACGATATCTTCGGTGGGGGTGAAGGGCACACTCTCGTCTTCGAGACGCCGGCTGGGTTTCGCCGTTCGGAACAATCTTCAAAACTGACTTCCCTAGTTGGAGGTTTTTTCTTGACAGGGTGGTGTGCTCTGCGGGACTGTGCCGCCTTGGCAGAGACAAGGGGGGAGCAGCACACGCTGCTCGGAGTCGGTTTCCCTACAGCCTCAGGAGGACGAGATGGACCGCACCACGAAGTTGGGAGTCCCCGGAATCGCCGTGGCTACGCTGGTCACACTCTCCCTGGTCGGGACACCTACCGTCCAGGCTGCGTGCCAGCACGGAGCGAGCATCTTCAAGACCTGCGAGAGCCCCAAGCGGAAATGCAACGCGGACGCCCAGTGCAACGACCAGCTCGAGTGTACCAACGACGTCTGCGACCTGAGCCTGAGCAACATCACCGACTGCGTGATCACCCTGGCGAACGCCGACACCTGCGGCGACACCACGAAGATCACCCAGGGATTCGACGTCGAGGACTTCGGCGGTGACAACGTGCGCGTGCCGGCGGTCGGCAGCCTCCCGATCGATGCCATCAACGGGAACGCCGTGTGCTGCGCGGGTCCCACACTTCCCTGCTTCGTCGGCCCCCCGGGGTCGACGTTCGTCGTCCCGAATGCCAACAGCGGCTGCGGAAACCTGCCGCTGCCCGGGTCGGCTACGGCCGGCTCGGTGGCGTTCCGGCAGAACACGTACGTGGTACAGCCGAACGATCCCGACCCGCTCCTCGACGAGGGGAACGTCAGCGGGAATGACCTGTGCAACGCCGGGTTGATGGGATGCTCGATGGGCCCTATCACCGTGCAATTCGGGGCGGGTACGGACCTCGTGAGCGGATGCGTGAACCAGAACAAGCCCGACAGCACGCCGTGCACGGATTCGGATGGCAACGCCTGCACCACGGCGGGCTGCGAGATGGGCCAGTGCGTGCAGACCCACCAGAGCACGGTCTGTCAGCCCGACAGCAACGACTGTACGCAGGATCTCGCGTGTGACCAGACGACGGGCCTGTGCCCGCACCCACCGAAGCCCGACAGCACGCCGTGCACCGATTCGGATGGCAACGCCTGCACCACGGCGGGCTGCGAGGCGGGCCAGTGCGTGCAGACCCACGTGACCAATACCTGCCAGCCGGACACCAACGACTGTACGCAGGATCTCGCGTGTGACCCGACGACCGGGGCGTGCAACCACCCGCCCAAACCAGACAGCACGCCGTGCACCGATTCGGATGGCAACGCCTGCACCACGGCGGGCTGCGAGGCGGGTCAGTGCGTGCAGACCCACGTGACCAATACCTGCCAGCCGGACACCAACGACTGTACGCAGGATCTCGCGTGTGACCCGACGACCGGGGCGTGCAACCACCCGCCCAAGCCAGACAGCACCCCGTGCGGCGACACCGACCAGAACGCCTGCACGACGGCGGGCTGCGAGGCGGGACAGTGCGTCCAGACGCACGTCAACAAGACCTGCTCACCGGACAACAACGAGTGCACCCTCGAGCCGCCGTGCGATCCGTCGACGGGCCAGTGCACCCATCCGCCGGCTGCGGACAGCACGCCGTGCACCGACACGGACAACAATGCCTGCACGGCCGCAGGCTGCGAATCGGGACAGTGCGTCCAGTCGCACATCGAGACCTGCAATACGCCGGACCACTTCCAGTGCTACGAGATCAAGCCGAAGGCGTTCGCGACCGTCACCGGCGTCTCCGTGCAGGATCAGTTCGGCCAGCACACCGAGACCGTCCGCCTGGCGCACCGCCTCTGCGCGCCGGCGAACAAGAAGGACGAGGAGCCCGGCGCGCAGAACCACCCCGACCACCTGCAAGGCCACATCGTGTCGGGCCCCAACGTGAAGGTGGCGAACCTGACCGTGACGAACCAGTTCGGAGACATCAAGCTGGACACCGTGAAGCCGGACGTCCTCCTGGCGCCGACGTTGAAGACGCTGGCGCTGCCGGGACCCACGGCACCGCCGACGGATGCAAACGTCCCGGACCACTTCCAGTGCTACAAGGTCAAGCGCTCGAAGGGCTCGCCCAAGTTCCAGAAGGTCCTCGGCGTCAAGGTGCAGGACCAGTTCGGCACCGTGATGCTCGACCTCTTGAAGCCGGTCCGCCTCTGCGCGCCGGCGAACAAGCGCAACGAGGATCCGACCGCGCCGTCGCACCTGTTCCACCTGCTCTGCTACAAGACGAAGAACTCGGCCTTCGGGACGGTGCAGACCTACACCAACGACCAGTTCGGACCGGCCCAGCCGCTGCTGATCCACCGCCGCGAGCTGTGCGTGCCGTCGACCAAGAATGGGGCCGCGCCGCCGACGACCACCACGTCGACGACCGCGGTGCCCACGACCACCACGACCTCGTCCACGACCACCACGACCGTGATGTCGCCGAGCGGGGCGTTCCTGGACGAGCCCGTCGACCTGATCCACTGATCCCGGCCTGATCCATCCGGCCCGGCGGAGAGCGATCCTCTCCGCCGGGCCGGGTTCGCTCGGGCGCGTTGACAGGACGCGGCGGCCGCGGCTAGCGTCGTCACGCGTCGAGCGCCATGGACTCCTCCCCCGGCGCGGCCCAGGCGTCGAGCTACTGGCTCACACGCTTCGTCGTCTTGCGGCTCCTCGGGCTCGTCTACCTCGTCGCGTTCCTGTGTCTCGCCGAGCAGCTGCTCCCGCTGCTCGGATCGCGAGGCCTGCTCCCGATCCCGCTCTTCCTCGCACCACGTCGCCGCGCGGGCGGGATCGCGCGGGCGCCGCCTTCCTCCGGGTTCCCAGCCTCTTCTGGCTCGACGCCTCCGACGGCGTGCTCCAGGCGGCCGCGTGGATCGGTGTCGTCCTGTCGATTCCCGTGCTGCTGGGCTTCGCCAACGGACTGCTCATGGCCGTCCTGTGGGCGCTCTACATGTCGTTCGTCCACGTCGGCCAGGACTGGTACGGCTTCGGCTGGGAGATCCAGCTGCTCGAGACCGGCTTCCTGGCGATCTTCCTCTGTCCCCCGCTCGACCCGCGACCGTTCCCGCGCCGGCCGCCGCCGCGCGAGATCATCTGGCTGCTGCGCTGGCTGACCTTCCGCATCATGCTGGGCGCGGGCCTGATCAAGCTGCGCGGCGACCCGTGCTGGCGCGCAGCTCACGTGCCTCTTCTACCACTACGAGACCCAGCCGATCCCGAACCCGCTCAGCCGCACGCTGCACTTCATGCCGGCGTGGTTCCACCGCGCCGGCGTCCTCTTCAATCATCTGACGGAGCTGGTCGCGCCGTGGTTCGTCTTCGGCCCGCGCCGCGCGCGGCTCGCCGCCGGCCTGGTGATGACGGCGTTCCAGCTCTTCCTCATCGCGAGCGGCAACCTGTCGTTCCTGAACTGGCTGACGCTGGTGCCCATCCTCGCGTGCTTCGACGACGCGTTTCTCGCCCGCTTCCTTCCCCGGCGGCTCGTCGACGCGAGTGCGCGCGCGGCGGAGACGGCGGTCCCCGTGCGCGCGCAGCGCCTGGTCGCCGGCGCGGTGCTCGTGCTGGTCGCGGTGCTGAGCGTCGCGCCCGTGCGCAACCTGCTGTCCGGCAGGCAGGTGATGAACACCTCGTTCGACCGCCTCGACCTGGTGAACACCTACGGCGCCTTCGGCAGCGTCGGCCGCGAGCGCGACGAGATCGTGCTCGAGGGCACCGACGATCCGGTGCCGGGCGACGAGGCCGACTGGCGGCCCTACGAGTTCAAGTGCAAGCCCGGCGACCCGTTGCGACGTCCCTGCGTCGTCTCGCCCTATCACTACCGTCTCGACTGGCTGATGTGGTTCGCCGCCATGTCGCGGCCGGAGGCGTACCCGTGGTCGCTCCACCTGGTCTGGAAGCTCCTGCAGGCCGACCCGGGCGCGCTCGGGCTGCTCGCCAGCGATCCCTTCCACGGCACGCCGCCGCGCTTCATCCGGGCGACGCTGTATCGCTATCGCTTCGCGCCGCGCGACGATCCGGGCGGCGCCTGGTGGACGCGCGAGCGCATCGGGAGCTGGCTCCCGCCGCTCTCCGCGACCGATGCGCGGCTGCGGCGCTTCCTCGAGTCCTACGACTGGCCCGTCGACGACGGGCCGGCGGCCGGTCCGCGCTAGCCGCGTGCGGTGTCGCGCGGCGACGCGCGCACCGCGCGATCGAAGGCCCAGCTCCGGATCAGGTCGACCTGCTCCTTCATCGTCTTCGACAGCGGGACGACGTTGGCGGTGGCGTCGAGCAGGTCCTTGTCGGAGAGCTCGCGCTCCTGGAGCCGCGCGTTCGTGAGGGCCGACACGACGCACTGCTCGATCTCCGCGCCGGTCCAGCCGCGGGTGAACTTCTTGAGCGGCTCGAGGTTGAACCCCGTGAAGTCGATGCCGCGCCGGCGGAGATGCACGTGGAAGATCTCGAGCCGCTCATCGTCGAGCGGCAGATCGACGAAGAACACCTCGTCGAAGCGTCCCTTGCGGATCATCTCCGCGGGCAGGAGGTCGATGCGGTTGGCGGTGGCGCCGACGAAGAGGCCGCGGGTCTTCTCCTGCATCCAGGTGAGGAAGAAGCCGAAGATGCGGCCGAGCTCGCCCTCCTTCGCCTGCGTGCTGATCCCCGCCTCGATCTCGTCGAACCAGACCACCGCGGGCGCGATCGACTCGAGCAGATGGCACGCCTCGACGAACGCGGCTTCGGGCTTCCCGTGCCGCCCCGAGAAGATCTCGACCATGTCGATGCGATAGAGCGGCAGGTCGAAGCACGACGCGATCGCCTTGATGGCGAGGCTCTTGCCGCAGCCCGAGATGCCCATCACGAGGACGCCCTTCGGCACGATCTCCGCGCTGACGTCGTCGCGCATCTGGAACAGCTTGCGGCGGTCGAGGAGCCACTTCTTCATGATCTCCAGGCCACCGATGTGCTCGATGCCCGTCACCGCCGGGATGAACTCGATCATGCCCGTGCGGTTCACGAGCGACCGCTTCTCCTCCAGGAGATCCGGGACCGATTCCGAGTCGAGCGCGTTGCGCGCGGCCACGCGCACGCCGGATGGCATGTCGCGACTCGTCGAGCGTCAGGCCCTGGAGCGCGCGCGCCACCTGATGGACGGTGCCGTCGCTGGTGTCGGCGGTGCCGCCCGCGGCCGTGATGGCGGCCGACTCCTGGCGCACGAAGTCCATCAGCTCGAGCTGGTCGGGCAGCGCGAGGTCGATGAAGAACAGGTCGTGCGCGACCTCGTCCGGAATGAACTTCACCGCCGACCCGAGGAAGACGAACTTCTGGCGGTCGACGCAGCGCTCGTAGACGTCGCGCAGCCGGCGGCGGATCTCGGGCTGGTCACGGATCGCCTCGTGGAGGTCCTTGAAGAGGAAGAGCGCCGGACCGTCGAGGTCGACGACGAAATCGAGCGCCGCCCGCGCGCCGAGCGGCTCGCCTGTCCCCATCCGCTCCGTCGCGCCGCATCCCCTCGGTGGCACTCCAGATCCAGAACGGCAGCGGCGTCGCGAGCGCGCTCCGCGCGGCGTCGCGCAGGAGACCCGTCACGCGCGCTTCCTCCGCCGACCGGATGTAGGCCAGCGGGCGTCCGGAGCGAATGATGTCCTGGAGCGCGACCTGTGCCCGACTGGCCTGCTGCTCAGCCATCGGCTCGCTCTCCGACCGCTTCCAGCTGCTCCTGGATGCGCTGCCGTCGCTCGACCAGCTCGCGCTGGGTGAGCGACGCGGTCTCGTCCTCGAGCCCGAGCGTGCGCTTGAAGCCGTCGAGGTCGAGCGCCAGCAGCCGCGGATCGAAGCCGATGTCGCGCACGATGCGATCCGCGTGATGCTGCGCGAAGTAGCCGTAGACGCGCGTCACCTGCTCGAAGAGATTGACGTCCGGAGCGAGGCGCGTGGTCGCGCCGTCGAAGAAGATCATGTTCTTCACGTAGAGCATCAGGTTCTTCGGCAGCTTGGCACCCTGCTTGAGCAGACCCTTCAGCAGGTCCTGGATCTCGTGCACCAGCTCGTCGCCGGTCATGCGGGTGGGGTCCTTCACCGGCTGATCGACCTTCAGCACACGCATGAGCGCGTCGATGTCCGCGTCCGGCGGCAACGCGCCGAGATCGCGCAGGGCCTCCAGCTGGCCGCGGATGTCGTTGACGGCGCCGGTCAGCATCATGCGCAGGAAGGCGAGGCGCTGCGGCTCCGCCATCCGTCCGGTGATGCCGTAGTCGAACAGCGCGACGCGTCCCTCGGGCATCACCAGCAGGTTGCCACCGTGGAAGTCGCCGTGGAAGACGCCGTAGATCATGGCGCCCTCGAGGAACGCGATCAGCAGCGCGCGCACCAGCTCGTCGGTGTCGACGCCGGCGCGGTGCATGCCCTCGACGTCCTCGTACTGGAACCCGTCCAGCCGCTCCATCACGAGCACGCGCCGCGTGACCAGGTCGGGATGTGGGCGCGGCACGACGATGATCGTCTGGCCGGCCTCGTGGAGCACCCGGGCCACGTCGAGCATGTTCTGCGCTTCCAGCCGGAAGTCCAGCTCCTCGACGATGGTCTCGGCGAACAGCTCGACCAGCGCCGGCGGGTTGCCGAGCGCCGCCACCGGGATGCGCCCCACCAGCAGCGGCGCGATCCAGGCCATGGCCTCGATGTCGCGGCGCACCAGCTTGGCGACGCTGGGGCGCTGGACCTTGACGACCACCGCCTCGCCTCCTGGCAGCCGCGCCGCATGAACCTGCGCGATCGACGCTGCCGCGATCGGCGTCTCGTCGAAGGACGTGAAGACCTGCGCGAGCGGCTTGCCGAAGTCCTCCTCGACGACACGACGAACGACAGGGAATGGCTCGGCCGGCACCTGGTCGCGGCAGCGCTTGAACTCGTCGACCAGCTCGGGCGGAAAGAGGCCCTGCCCCGACGATACGATCTGGCCGAGCTTGATGTACGCCGGTCCGAGCCGCTCGAATGCGCGGCGCAGCCGTCGCGACAGGCCCGCACGCGACTCGGTGCCGCCCGCGCGCCGCTCGCGCAGCTGCCAGCCCGCCAGCGCCATGCCGAGCAGCGTCGCCGCCTCGCCGAAGCGCCGCAGCGGTGGCAGCATGCGGCGCCGGACGAGTGTCGGGACCTCGGCCTGCGCCGCCGCGCGCAGCTCGTCGACGCCGGCCCGCCAGGCCAGTCGATCCGGATCGATCTGCCACGGGCCGTGATCGCTGAAGGCGCCGAAGGCGAGGTCGGACGGGGGGACACGGACACGCCCGAGCTCCTACCGGTGATGGCGACGCGCGGCAAACCGTCCGGGGCCACGGGCGGTCCCCCGGCCGCCCTTGTGGCCGGTCGCCCGCGCAGAGGTACAGAGGCGCCGATGGTGCGGCCCGGGGGAGACCACCGCTAGCGCTCGTGCAGGACGAACTTCGTCGCGCGTCTCGCCCGCGAGCTCGCGTCTTTCGTCTCACCATGGGAAGACGCATCGCGCCGCGCGGAATTCATCTCCTTCGTGCTGCCGCGGATCGTGCCCACGCTCGACCTCCTGCCGGCAGGCACGCCGGCGAGCCGGCTCCTCGAGCTGGGCTCGGAGCCGTTCGCGGAGTCGCTCTGCCTGCCGCACGTGTGGCCGGGACAGGTGACGTCGCCAACTACTCCGGAACCGGCGGGCGCCGTGGCACGCACACGCTGGCCGAGGCGGCGGCACGCGGACGCGGACCTACGAGTACGACATCTTCAACGTCGAGACGGACGAGTTCCCGTATCCCGACGGCGCGTTCGACGTGGTGATCTTCTCCGAGATGATCGAGCACCTCGCGATCAATCCCGTCTGGACGCTCGCCGAGATCCACGGGTGCTCAAGCCCGGCGGGCACGTGATCGTGACGACGCCCAACGCGCTCTCCATCGAACGCGTCGGCAGCGTGCTCACGGGACGGCGGCCCTTCGTCGACCACTACAGTCCCGTCGTTCGGCTACGGCGCCCGTCACAACCGCGAGTTCGCCGCGTTCGAGCTCTACACGGTGCTCGAGGAGACCGGCTTCGACATCGAAACGATGACTCGCACGCGATCTCGGGACGCCCTGCGCTGCCGGAGCGCCTCCGCCGCGCCGTCCTGCGCGCTGCTCCTGCGTCCGTTCTCGACGACCTCCCGACGAGCGCATCTGTTCCTGCGCGCCCGGCGCCGGCCCGTGTTTCGATGGCGCTTCCCGCCGGCGCTGTTCACGCAGCCGAACGTATTCCGGTGCGTCCGGTATCCCTGGGTGGAGATCGGGGTGAACGACGACGATCCAGTGCGACGCGGGCTGGGAGCCCGCCGAGCAGCTGCCGGACGGCAGCTGGGTGCGCCGCGTGCGCGGGATCGACTCCCCTGCCCGGTGGATCGGCCATCCTGCGCGGCGCGGCCGGCGGGTCGCGCGTGATGGTCACGGCTGCGCGGCGAAGGCGGCGCAGCCGACGCGGGGACACGTGTCCAGGTCGGCGTCGCCCCGCGTGACACGCCCAGGCGATGCACGAGCCGATCGGTCTGGTGTCGTGGGTGGCGCCGGCCGATCGCTGGAGCGACGTCGAGGTGCCCCTGACGCGACCAGTCGTCGATGGCGAGGAGCTGCTGGTGAACGTGACCGTGGAGCAGGGTCGCGCGGCGGCGGTGAGGTGCATCGCGCTCTCGTGAGGTGCTCCCGGCGAACGGGCTGGCTCGGCGGCCGCGCCCTTGCTATCGGGGGGCGCGATGGACGAGCACGAGCGGGCGGAGCTGGAGCGGCTGCGGGCGGAGAACGATCGGCTGAAGCGTACCCAGAGCCGCGGCATCAGCCTCAAGGTGAGCGAGAAGGGAGGCGTCTCCGTCTACGGCATGGGTCGCTTTCCCGTGACGCTCTACAAGGAGCAGTGGACCAAGCTGCTCGACATGGCCGAGGAGATCCGTGCCTTCATCCGCGACCACGAGGGCGAGCTCAAGGCCAAGGACTGAGGCCGTCCGCGGCGCGGACGCCTCCCGCTGGCTCACCGCGGGCGCCACGCTCGCGCTGATGGGCGGCACCCTCGGCGCCGGGCTCGACGCCGTCCACGTGCTCACGGGCACCACCGCCTACAGCCACCCGGCGCTGTTCGGGCAGGCCTGGTGGGTCCCGCCGCTCTTCGCCGGCGCCGGCGTCGCGATCGGGCTCGGCCGGCCGATCGCGGAGCGCCTCGTCGGTGCGTCGAACCGCGTCCCGTCCCGGTCTGCGGCGCTCGGGGGCATGGCGCTCTTCATCCTCGCCTACGTCTCGAGCGGTCTCCTCCAGGCCAGTCCGGCGATCTGCTCCGTCGTGCTGGCGACGCTCTTCGTGATCGGCTGGCTGCGCCACGACCGGAGCAGCCTCGGTCTCGTCCTGGCCGCGCTGACCGCCGTCGCGGGCACCGCCGTCGAGATGCTGCTGGTCGGTGTCGGCGCCTTCGTCTACCTGCGGCCGTCGCTCGGGGGCGTCGCCGTCTGGCTGCCGCTGCTCTACTGCTGCGCGTCGGTCGGCGTGGGTGCGCTCGCCGCGTGGCTCGTCGACGGCTGACGCCGCAGCGCTGGCCCCCGCGACGCGCCCTCTGCTAAGACCGGGACGTTCATGCCCTCGCTCCCGCTCGGCCGATTCCGGATGCTCGACCTGTCGAGGCAGCTGCCCGGTCCCTTCTGCTCGACGCTGCTCGCCGATCTCGGGATGGACGTGCTCGTGGTGACCGCGCCGCGCGACCCGTTCGGCCTCGGGATTCCCTTCCTGGCGCGCAACAAGCGCAGCATGACGCTCGATCTGAAGACCGACGCGGGGCGCGACGTCTTCCTGCGGCTGGTCGACGGTGCCGACGTGCTGCTCGAGGGCTTCCGTCCCGGCGTCATGAAGCGTCTGGGCTTCGACTGGGAGGTTCTGCGGGAGCGCAACCCGCGCCTCGTCTACTGCGCCATCTCCGGCTACGGGCAGGACGGCCCGTACCGCGACAAGGTGGGGCACGACGTCAACTACCTCGGGTACGCCGGGGTGCTCGAGTACGCCGGCGCGCCGGACGGGGGACCGATGATCCCGCCGGTACAGGTGGCAGACGTCGGGGCGGGCTCGCTGATGGCGGCGGTCGGGATCCTGTCCGCGCTGATGGCGCGCGCGGACACCGGCCGGGGGCAGATGGTCGACATCTCGATGCTCGACGGCGCCGCCGCATGGAACGTCTGCCACCAGACGATCCACTGGTTCACGGGCCAGCTCCCGAAGCGTGGCAAGGAGCAGCTCACCGGGCACTGGCCGTGCTACCACGTCTACCAGACGAGGGACGGGCGCTGGGTCACGGTGGGCGCGTACGAGCCCCACTTCTGGTCCACGCTGTGCCGGCACTTCGGACGCGCCGACTTCATCCCGGACCAGTTCTCGGAGTCGCGCCGCGACGAGATCCTGGCCTTCTTCCGCGCCGCTTTCCGCGAGAAGACCATGGACGAGTGGCTCGCCGAGCTGGAGCCGCTCGACATCTGCTTCGGTCCGGTGCTGAACATCGAGGAAGCGTACGACGATCCGCAGCTGCGCCATCGCGGCATGGTGGTCGAGATGGACACGCCGAGCGGCCGGCAGCGCTACATCGGGTCGCCCGTCAAGCTCTCGGACGCGCCCCCCACCCTGCGCACGCCGCCGGCGAGTGCTGGGCGAGCACACGGACGCGGTGCTGCGCGACCTCGGCTACACGCCGGGCGACATCGCGTCGCTGCGCTCGCAGGGCGTGATCGCCTGAAGGACCGCACGGAGGGATCGAGATGGCACGCGTGATCGACAGCGACGCCCACGTGGTCGAGGGGCGCGAGTTCATGGCGCAGATGATGGAGCGCTTCCCGGACAAGATCCGCTTCGCGCAGGGCGAGGAGGCGACGGCGCTCTACATCGAGGGCCGTCCTTACCCGAAGTCGTGGGGCCCGGGCGCGGGCTGCCGCGCCGACGAGGGCATGTGCCTCGACCGCGGAGCCAATCCCTTCACCGCGGAAGGCGTGCTCGCCGACGCCGACCGGGAAGGGATCGACGGCATGGTCTTCTTCCCGAGCGCCGCCCTCGGCCTGCCGGGCTACGAGGATCAGCGCTTCGCCGCGGACGTCGCCCGCGCGTACAACGCGTGGATGGCCGACTGGTGCTCGCGCGGTCAGGGCCGCTTCTACGGCGTCGGCCTGGTGCCGATCGAGGACGTCGTCGACGTCGATCGGGATCATGCACGACGCGAAGCAGCTCGGGCTGCGCGCCATCATGGTCCCGGCGGTGCTGAAGGATCGGAACCTCGACCATCCCGACCTCGAGCCCTTCTACGCCGCGGCCGCGGATCTCGACCTGCCGCTCGGCATCCACGGCGCGCCGGGAATCCACCTGCCGAACCTGGGATCGCACCGCTTCGACAACTATCTCCAGGTGCACTGCGTGAGCTTCCCGTTCGACATGATGGTGGCGTCCACCGCGCTCATCCTCGGCGGCGTCCTCGAGCGGCACCCGAAGCTCCGCGTCGCCCTCCTCGAGTCCGGCGTCGGCTGGGTGCCGTACTTCATGGAGCGCATGGAGGAGCACCTCGAGAAGCGCGGCCGGCTCACCCCGGAGTGCAAGCGCGAGCCGAAGGACTACATCGCCCGCGGTCAGCTGTACGTGAGCTGCGAGCCCGAGGAGGTGTCCGTCCCGCTCGCGGTGCAGACGCTCGGCGACCACTTCATCATGTATGCCAGCGACTATCCGCACTGGGACTCGGACTTCCCGCACTCGACGAAGCCCCTGCGCGAGCGCACCGACATCTCCGACGCGGTGCGCGCGAAGATCATGGGAGGGAACGCCGAGCGCTTCTACGCGCTGGCGGCGTGATCGGCCGCGGCCCGGAGCACGGCCAGCGCCTCGGGATGTCCGAGGACGCGCGTCGTGCGCCGGGTGATGAGCCACTCGCCGTCCTGCTTCGCCAGCTCCCAGCGGTTCAGGCTGACGCGATACACGTGCGTGCCGGCCGGCGTCCGGAGATAGACGCGCGAGTAGCCGACGGCGGCCGCACGCTCCGGCCCATCCAGCGTCACCGTGAACGGTCCCATCTGGTGCGCGCAGTGACCGACCATCGCCTGATGGCGCTCGCCGCGGACCATGCGGCGCACGGCCTCGCGCCCCTCCATGCGGCCGACGTCGACGTCGTACACGCCGTCCTCCGTGAAGACACCGGCGCCTCCGTCCGCATCGCCCGCGTCCACCGCGAGGCCGTAGCGCACGATCACCCGGTGGATCGCCAGCTCGTCCTCGAGCGCTCCCACGCGCTGGACCAGATCCGCGACGATGCGCTCCAGATTCTCCATGCCGCCGGTGTACAGCGCTGGCCCTCCGGGCGGCAATGTTCTACCCAGACGGCATGGCTGGACGACTCGAGGGTCAGGTCGCCGTCGTCACCGGCGGCGGGAACGGGATCGGACGCGCGACGGTCCTGCGCTTTCTCCGGGAGGGCGCGTCCGTGCTGGTCGCGGACCTGAACGCCGAGACCGGCGAGGAGACCGTCGCCCTGGCCGAGCGCGACGGGCACCGCGGCCGGACGCAGTTCCTGCGCACCGACGTCGCCGAGGAAGCGCAGGTGCAGGCCGCGATCGAGCGGGCGCACGCGGCCTGGGGCCGCCTCGACTGCGTCTTCAACAACGCGGGCGTGGCGGGCGCCATCGGTCCGATCACGCACATCGAGGTCGAGCACTGGGACTTCACGATGCACGTGCTCCTGCGCAGCGTGTTCCTCGGCATGAAGCACGGCGCGCGCGTGCTCAAGGCGCAGGGTCGGGGCGGCACGATCATCAGCACCGCCTCGGTGGCGGGACTCTTCGGCGGCGACGGCCCGCAGGCGTACTCCGCGGCCAAGGCGGCGGTGATCAACCTCACGCGCGCGGTGGCGCTCGAGCTCGCCCCGGATCGCATCCGCGTCAACTGCATCTGCCCGGGCGGCATCAACACGCCGCTCCTGCACCGCGGCAGCCCGGAGGCGATGGGTCAGTTCCTCGACCGCGCACAGCCATGGCCCGATCACGGACGCCCCGAGGACATCGCCGCCGCGGCCCTCTTCCTCGCGAGCGACGATTCGCGGTTCGTCACCGGCGAGGCGCTGGTCGTCGACGGCGGGATGACCGCCGTCGGCGGGAACATCATGCGCAACCAGCCCGGCGGCGCGATGGCGATCGCGGTGGTCGGGGTCGATCGCGGCACGACGGGCGAGCCAGCGACGATCCGCTCGATCGACTAGACGACCTCAGGCGCGCGTGCGTCGCGGCAGCACGCGGATCAACCCCTCCTGGGTGACCGAGGCGATCCGGGTCCCGTCGCGGCGGTACACCGCGCCGTGACAGAGCCCGCGTCCCGCCGACGCGACCGGGCTCGCCATGTCGTACAGGACCCAGTCGTCGAAGCGCGGCGCGTGGTGGAACCACATCGCGTGGTCGAGGCTCGCACCGAGGCCGACGCCCCACATGAGCCCGTGCGGCCGTCCCGCCGTGCTGAGGAGCCCGCGGTCGCTGGCGTAGACGAGCGTGGCCGCGTGCACCAGCGGATCGTCCGGGAGCGGACCGCGCGGGCGCATCCACAGCCGCCGCCGCGCGTGACGTCCGGTGGCGGGAGCCGCCTCGGCGGGCTCGCAGTCACGCACCTCGAGCGGGCCGTCGGGCCGGCGCACGGTGTCGGGGCCCAGCACCCGCACGCGGAGGTCCTCCCAGTCTTCCAGGCTGTCGGGCGCGGGAGCAGCGGGCATGGCATCCTGGTGCTCGAGTCCGCTGCGCTGGGTGGTGAAGCTCGCGTTCAGCGTGAGGATCACCACGCCGGACTGCTCGGCCACCACGTGGCGAAGCGAGAAGCTGAAGCCGTCACGCACGCGGGTGACGCTCCAGGTGACGGGCATGCCGTGCCGCCCGGAGCGAACGAAGTAGAGGTGCAGCGAGTGCGGCACGCCGCCGGCCACGGTGCGACCCGCCGCCACCAGCGCCTGCGCCGCGAGCATGCCGCCGAACACGCGCCCCTCTCCGCGCCCCGCGTGACCGAGAAAGCAGTCCTCGGCGATCGGCTCGAGGTCGAGGCGGCGGATCAGCTGCGCGAGCGGCGGGCGACTCACCCGGCGGCCTCGCGGAACGCCGGGATCACGTGCTCGCCGAACAGCTCGACCGATCGCATCACCTTGTCGGCGGGAATCTTGTACGGGTTCATCAGGCAGAGGAGCTGATCGCAGCCGGCGGCGCGGTACCGCCGTACGCGCTCGATGCACCGGGCCGGGTCGCCGACGATCACCGCGCCCATCTCGTCCAGCACGTCGAAGTTGAGGTGCGAGGTGTCGAGGTCGCGCAGCATCTGGGCATAGGCATACGTGCCGAGCTCGCGCTGGCGCTCCGCCTGCCAGGTGGCGAGCGTGCCGATCAGCTCGGTGCTCTTGCGGAGATACCAGACCACCGACTCGGCCGCGTTCCGCCGCGCCTCCTCGTTCGTCTCCGCACAGTGCACCATCGTGAAGGTGGCGGCGCGCGAGTTGACGAACTTCCCGACCGGCTTCGCCTCCGCGAGACCGTCGCGGTAGAGCTGGATCCGCGCCGCCAGCTCCTCCGGCGGGACGCCGATGGTGAAGGAGAGGAGCCCGAGCCCCTTCCGCCCGGCGAGGCCGTGGCTGTCCGGGCTGGTCGAGGCGACCCACAGCGGCGGATGCGGCTTCTGGAGCGGCTTCGGGTGCACGCGCCGCGGCGGGACCGTGAAGTGGCGGCCCTGCCACTCGAAGACGTCGCTCGTCCACGCCCCCACCACCACGTCGAGCGCCTCCTCCCACATGTCGCGGGTGTCGGCCGGGTCGATGCCGAAGCCCTCCAGCTCGGCGCGCGTCGCCGACCGTCCGGTGCCGAACTCGAGGCGGCCGTCGCACAGGCAGTCGAGGGTCGCGGCCATCTCGGCGACGCGGAGCGGGTGGTTGTACGGCACCGGCAGCAGCCGCACGCCGTGACCGATCTTGATCCGGCTGGTCCGCGCCGCGATCGCGCCGTACAGCACCTCGGGCGCCGAGCAGTGCGAGAACTCGTCGAGGAAATGATGCTCGACGGTCCAGACGTGCGTGAAGCCGACCTCCTCGCCACGCACCGCCTGGGCCACCACGGCGTGCAGCGCGTCGCGCTCGCCGCGCGCAGTCCAGGGCCGCGGGACCGGGATCTCGTAGAAGAGGCCGAACTCCATCGCAGGTCGGTAGCCCAAACGCGCGTTCGGGCGCAACTCGGCGGCGCGCAGCGCTAGCGGCCGAGCGCCGACGCCAGGCGCACGCGCTGCTCGCGGAGATGGGGGCGCATGCGGCTCGTGGTGCGCGCGAGGAGCTGGTACATCACCGGCAGCAGCACGAGCGTGAGCACGCAGGCCGACAGCGTCCCGAAGACGATGACGACGGCCAGCGGGCGTTGCGTCTCCGAGCCGATGCCGCGGCTGAGCGCCGCCGGCACGAGCCCGAGCGCCGCCAGCGACGCCGTCATCAGCACCGGTCGCAGTCGCTGGCGACAGCCGCCGAGGATGGCCGCGCGCAGCCGCTCGCCGCGCTGGCGGTGCTCGGCGATCGCCGAGAGCACGAGCACGCCGTTCAGCGACGCCTGGCCGATCAGCGCGATGAAGCCGACGGCGGCCGCCACCGAGAGCGGCATGCCGGCGAGGAAGAGGCCGATCACCCCGCCGATGAGGGCGAACGGCACGTTCAGCAGCGTCAGCACGGCGAGCGAGAACGAATCGAAAGCCTTGAAGAGCAGCACCAGCGTGATCACCAGCGCGACCGGCACCACGAGGAGCAGGCGCGCCATGGCGCGCTCCTTGTTCTCGAACTCGCCGCCCCACTCGATCGAGACGCCGGGCGGATTCGGCGCCTGCTGCGCGACCGCCGCGCGCGCCTCGTCGACGAAGCCGCCCATGTCGCGCCCGCGCACGTTCATGCGGATGCCGATGTAGCGCCGGCCGTTCTCGCGGCTGATCGACGCCCGGCCGTAGCCCACGCCCACCCGCGCCAGGGCTTCGAGCGGCACCGCCACGCCGCCCGTCACGGGGATGCGCAGCTGGCGCAGCTCCTCGACGTCCTCGCGCGTCGCCAGCGGCAGCCGTGTGATCACGTCGAAGCGCCGCTCGCCCTCCCAGTAGTCCGCCACCGGGCTGCCGCCCACGGCGGTCTGGAAGGCATGCTGGAAGTCGCCCAGCGCCATGCCGTAGCGGCCGAGCGCGAGCCGATCGGGCTTCACCTTGATCTGCGGAACCTCGCCGCTCTTGACGATGCCCAGATCGGCGACACCCGTCACGCCCGCGATGACGTCCTTCACGCGCTCGGCCTGCTGCTGGAGGACGTCGAGGTCGTCGCCGTAGAGCTTCACGGCGATCTGCCCGAACTGCCCGCTGATGTTCTCGTTCACGTTGTCGCGGATCGGCTGCGAGAAGTTCGCCTCGACGCCCGGGACGACGTCGACCGCGTGCGAGATCGAGCCGATCACGTCGCCGATCGCGGGCGTCTCCGGCGGCCACTGGTCCGGCGGCTTGAGCTTCAGGAAGAACTCGAGGTTGTTGGTGAGCGTCGCGTCGGTGCCGTCCTCGGGCCGCCCGAGCTGTGACAGGACCGCGTCGCTCTGCGGCTGGGCGAGGAAGATGCTCGTCAGGCGCGGCACGAGCTTGCGTCCCTCCGACAGCGAGACGTTCGAGGGCAGCGTGAAGGTGACGTAGAGCGCGCCCTCGTTCAGCTCCGGGAGGAACTCCGAGCCCAGGTGCGGCATCACCACGATGGTGCCGGCCAGCAGCGCGCCCGCGGCGCCGAGGGTCAGCCACGGGTGGCCGAGCGCCCACTCGAGCGTCGGCTCGTACACCCGGCTCGCCCAGCGCAGCAGCGGCGACTCCCGGTGGCGCGGCGGCCGGCGATAGACCAGCGACGCGAGCACCGGGATCAGGATCACCGAGAAGAGCAGCGCCCCCACCAGCGCGGCGACCACGGTGTTCGCCATCGGCGCGAAGATGCGGCCCTCCACCCGTTGCAGCATGAAGATGGGGAGGTACGCGGCGATGATGATGAGGAGCGCGTAGACCGTCGGACGGACCACCGAGCGCGTGGCCCGCTCGATGCGCTCGTCGGGGTCGTAGCGGGCATGGGGGCTCTCGCCGGGACGGCGGATGACGAGCGACGTCAGGATGCTCTCGATGATGACCACGCCGCCGTCGACGATGACGCCGAAATCGACCGCGCCCATGGAGAGCAGGTTCGCCGACATGCCGCGCAGCTTCAGGTAGATGAACGACACCAGCAGCGAGAGCGGGATGAGGACCGCGACGATGAGCGCGGCCCGCAGATCGAGCAGGAACGCGAACAGCACGAGGGTGACCAGGAGTCCGCCCTCGAGCAGGTTGTGGCCGACGGTGTGCAGCGTCGTGCCCACCAGGTCGGTGCGGTCGTAGAAGGCGTCGACCTTGGCGCCGTCATCGGCCAGGCGCGCGTTCACCTGCACCACCGCGTCGCGCAGGCGCTCGAGCACGGCCGAGGGGTTCTCGCCGCGTCGCATGAGGACGATGCCCTCGACGGTGTCGAACTCCGTGCTGCGGCTCACCACGCCCTGGCGCGGCGCCCAGCCCTCCTCCACCGTCGCGACGTCCTGCAGGAAGACCGGGGTGCCGTCGTTGGTGGCGACCCGCACCGCGCGCAGGTCGTCGAGCGACTGGAACAGCCCCTCGCTCCGGATGACGAACTGCTCCGACCCGCGTTCCAGCACCCCGCCGCTGGCGTTCACCGAACCGGCACGGACGGCCTGCTCCAGATCGGTCAAGGTGAGGCCGTACGTCGCGAGGCGCAGCGGATCGGGGAGGACGTGGATCTCGCGCACGAGGCCGCCGTAGCTCACCACGTCGGCGACCCCGTCGGCGCGCATCAGCGCGGGCCGCACGACCCAGTCCTGCAGGGTGCGCAGCTTCATCGGATCGTCCTTCGCGCCGCGCAGCGTGTAGCGATAGACCTCGCCGATCGGGGTGGCGAACGGCCCGAGCTCCGGCGTCACGCCGTCCGGGAGGTCGGCGTCGCGCAGGCGCTCGAGCACCTGCTGGCGCGCCCACTGTCCCTCGACGCCGTCGTTGAAGGTGAGCGTGACGTAGGACAGCCCGAAGAGCGACAGGTTGCGGAGCCGCGACAGCCCCGGCGTCCCGTTGAGCGCGCGCTCGATCGGCAGCCCGATCTGGCGCTCGACCTCCTCGGTGGGCTGCCCCGGGAAGATCGTGATGACGTTCACCTGGGTATCGGTCGGGTCGGGAAACGCCTCGATGGTCAGCGTGCGGAAGGAGAACCACCCCCAGGCGGCGACCACGAACGTGAAGAAGAGGACCGCGGTGCGGTTGCGAAGCGAGAACCCGACGAGCCGATCCAGCATGGCGGATTCAGCACGCGGTCGCGGCGAGGCCCCCCCTCACGCGTCATGCAAACCACACTCGACGACCCCCGCGCAATCGCGTGCGCCCGCGGGGCGCCCGGCTAGCGGCCGAGGGCCGACGCGAGCCGCACGCGCTGCGCGCGCAGCCGCGGCCGCACGGACTCGGTCGCACGCACGAAGAGCTGGTACATCACCGGCAGCAGCACGAGCGTGAGCGCGCAGGCCGACAGCGTCCCGAAGACGATGACGACGGCCAGCGGGCGCTGCGTCTCCGAGCCGATGCCCCGGCTGAGCGCCGCCGGCACCAGCCCGAGCGCCGCCAGGGACGCCGTCATCAGCACGGGCCGCAGGCGCTGGCGGCACCCGCTGATGATCGAGGCGCGCAGTCCCTCGCCGCGCCGGCGGTGCTCGGCCACCGCCGAGAGCACGAGGACGCCGTTCAGCGACGCCTGCCCGATGAGCGCGATGAACCCGACCGCCGCCGCGACCGACATCGGCATGCCGGCGAGGTAGAGGCCGACCACCCCGCCGAGGAGCGCGAATGGCACGTTCAGCAGCGTCAGGACGGCGAGCGAGAAGGAATCGAAGGCCTTGAACAGGAGGAGCAGCGTGATCACCAGGGCCACGGGCACGACCACCTCGAGGCGCGCCATGGCGCGCTCCTTGTTCTCGAACTCGCCGCCCCACTCGACGGTGACCCCCGCCGGGTTCGGCGCCTGCGCGGACACGCGGGCGCGCGCCTCCTCGACGAAGCCGCCGAGATCGCGTCCACGGACGTTCATGCGGATGCCGATGTACCGCCGGCCGTTCTCCCGGCTGATCGACGCCCGGCCGTACCCCAGGTCGACGTGCGCCAGTGCGTCGAGCGGGACGGCCGCCCCGCCGGTGACCGGGATGCGCAGCTGCCGCAGCTCATCGACGTCCTCGCGCGCCCCGAGCGGGAAGCGCGTGACCACGTCGAAGCGCCGCTCGCCTTCCCAGAAGTCCGCCACCGGGCTGCCGCCCACGGCGGTCTGGAAGGCGTGCTGGAAGTCACCGAGCGCCATGCCGTAGCGCGCCAGCGCGAGGCGGTCGGGGTTCACCTGGATCTGCGGGACCTCGCCGCTCTTCACGATCGCCGAGATCGGCCACGCCGGGCACGCCGGCGAGCACGTCCTTCACACGCTCCGCCTGCTTCTGCAGCACGTCCAGGTCGTCGCCGTAGAGCTTGGCGGCCACCTGTCCGACCTGTCCGCTGATGTTCTCGTTCACGTTGTCGCGGATCGGCTGCGAGAAGTTGACCTCCACGCCGGGCACCTGCTCCACCGCGTGCGACATCGAGTCGATGACGTCGCCGATCGACGAGTGCTGCGGCGGCCACTGCGCGGGGGGTTTGAGCTTCAGGAAGAACTCGAGGTTGTTCGTCAGCTTCGGGTCGGTCCCGTCCTCGGGCCGGCCGAGCTGCGACATGATCTCCTCGGCCTCGGGCTGGGCGAGGAAGATGTTCGTCAGCTGCGGCACCAGCTTCCGGCCTTCCGACAGCGAGACGTTCGACGGCAGGGTGAAGTCGACGTACAGCGCGCCCTCGTTCAGCTCGGGCAGGAACTCGGAGCCGAGGCGGGGAACGAGCGCTCCGGCCATGGCGAGGAGCGCACCCGCGCCGGCGAGCGTGAGCCACGGATGATGCAGCGCCCAGGCCAGCGTCGGGTCGTACACCCGTGACGCCAGGCGCAGGACCGGCGATTCCCGGTGACGCGGAGGGCGGCGATAGACCAGCGACGCGAGCACCGGGATGAGGATCACGGAGAAGAGGAGCGCACCCATGAGGGCCGCGACCACCGTGTTGGCCATCGGCGAGAAGATGCGGCCCTCCACCCGCTGCAGCATGAAGATGGGCAGGTACGCGGCGATGATGATGAGGAGCGCGAACACCGTCGGGCGCACCACCGACTTCGTGGCGCTCTCGATGCGCTCGTCCACCGACCGCGCCGCGTCCTCCGGGCGGTCGCTGGCGAGCGCGACCAGGATGCTCTCGATGATGACGACGCCGCCGTCGACGATGACGCCGAAGTCGACCGCGCCCATGGAGAGCAGGTTCGCCGACAGGCCGCGCAGCTTCAGGTAGATGAACGACACCAGCAGCGAGAGCGGGATGAGCACCGCCACGATCAGCGCCGCGCGCAGGTCGAGCAGGAAGACGAAGAGCACGAGGGTGACCAGCAACCCGCCCTCGAGCAGGTTGTGGCCGACCGTGTGCAGCGTCGTGCCCACCAGCTCGGTGCGGTCGTAGAACGGATCGATCGAGGCCTGGTTGTCGGCGAGGCGCAGGTTCACCTGCTCGACCGCCGTTCTCAGCCGTGCCAGCACCGCCGAAGGGTTCTCGTTGCGCCGCATGAGCACGATGCCCTCGATCGCGTCGTAGTCGGTGCTCCGGCTCACCACGCCCTGGCGCGGCGCCCACCCCTCCTCGACGGTCGCCACGTCCTTCAGGAGGACGGGCGTGCCGTCGTTGGTGGCGACGCGCACGGCGCGCAGGTCGTCGAGCGACTGGAACAGTCCCTGGCTGCGGATGACGAACTGCTCGGCGCCGCGCTCGAGCACGCCGCCGCTGGCGTTCACCGATCCGGCGCGGACCGCCTGCTCCAGGTCGGTGAGCGTGAGGCCGTAGCCCGCCAGGCGAAGCGGGTCGGGCATGACGTGGATCTCGCGCACCAGGCCGCCGTAGCTGACGACGTCGGCGACGCCGTCGACGCGCATCAGCGCGGGCCGCACCACCCAGTCCTGCAGCGTGCGCAGCAGCATCGGGTCGTGCTTCGCGCCGCGCAGGGTGTAGCGATAGACCTCGCCGATCGGCGTGGCGAACGGCCCGAGCTCGGGCGTCACGCCGTCGGGCAGATCGGCGTCGCGCAGGCGCTCGAGCACCTGCTGGCGCGCCCACTGGCCGTCGATGCCGTCGTTGAACGTGAGCGTGACGGACGACAGGCCGAAGAGCGAGAGGTTGCGGAGGTTGGCGAGACCCGGCGTGCCGTTCAGCGCGCGCTCGACGGGAAGCCCGATCTGGCGCTCGACCTCCTCGGCGGGCTGCCCCGGGAAGACGGTGATGACGTTCACCTGCGTGTCGGTCGGGTCGGGAAACGCCTCGATGGTGAGCGTGCTGAACGAGAACCACCCCCACGCGGCGACCACCAGCGTGAAGAAGAGGACCGCGGCGCGGTTGCGCAGCGAGAAGGCGACGAGGCGATCGAGCATGCAACGCTCAGCTGGCGAGATCGATCTGGTTCAGCAGCAGGATGGCGCCCTTCGCGACGTAGCGCGTGCCGGGCGCGAGCCCGTCCTGGAGCTCGACCTCGCCGTCGCGGCGCCGGCCGACGGTGACGGGCACGCGCTCGAGGCGGCCGGCATCGTGCGTCACGAAGACGACGGAGCGCTTGCCGTCGCTCACCACGGCCTCGCCCGGCACGCGGACGCGCCGGCGCGACGGATCGGGCGCGAGGCTCACCTCGACGAAGGCGTTCGGGCGCAGCGCGTGGTCGGCGTTCTCCGCCCGGATGCGGACCTCGACCGTGTGCCGCTGCGGGTCGACCACCTGCGAGATCTGCTCGACGACGCCGCGCCGCGTGACGTCGCCGGTGGGCGTCTGGATCGTCACCGGCGATCCGACCGAGAGGTCGTACGCGTCCTGCTCCTGGAGATCGGCGAGCACGAGCACCTGATCGATGTTCGAGAGGCGGAGCAGCGGCTTGTCGCGATCGGGCCCCACCTCGAGACCCGGAGAGGCGTCGAGCTCGACCACCGTCCCGTCGCGCGGCGCGGTCACCCAGAAGCGGGTGTCTCCCTCGATCGTGGCGTTCAGGCTCAGGCTCTCGCGCTTGGCGGTCGCGGCGTGCAGCGCGAGCTGCGCCTGGCGCAGATCTTCCTCCGCTTCGAGCTGATCCTTCTCGGGCGCGGCGCGCAGCGCGACCAGCGCCCGCGCGCGCTCCGCGATGCGGGTCTTCGCCGCCACCTCGTTGCGCGCCGACTCGAGCTCGCGGTCGAGATCGGCGAGCGCGCCGCTGCGCACCGCGAACAGCCGGTCGCCCGGCTTCAGCTGGTCGCCGAGCCGCACCTGGACCTGCTCGATGCGACCCGGGAGCGGACTGCCGGCGGCCGCGCTGCGCTTCTCGTCGAACGTCACGCGACCCGGCGCGGGCGGGGGCGAGAGCGCGGGCTTCTCCTCGGCCACGGCGAGCTCGAGATAGCTCCACTGCGGCGCGTTCTCGTCGAGCGTCACGGCGTCGCCGGCCACGGCGACTGGGGAAGCCGGCGCGGGCGGCTGCCGGCCACCGCGCAGCGCAAACCAGGAGAGACCCGCGAGCGCTGCGAGCAGGACGACACCGGCGACGGTGCGACGGCGCGGCGGCGACGCCTCGGCGGGAGGAGGAAGTTCGTGTTGCGGTTCGGGCATCGCGTTCGACATGTGAGCTCCCATGTGAATCAGAAGGCGGGCGCCAGGTCGGGCGGTGGCACCGGTCCGGCGGACCCGGTGCGCGCCAGGCCGGCGGCGACGTGGAACGACAGCAGCTGGACGTCGGCAGAATCGAGCAGGAGCTCGCCCAGCGTCCGGCGGGCGAGCAGCAGCTCGCTGATCGACGCGCCGCCCTGCTGCACGGCGCGATCGAGCGTCTCGACGAGATGGCGGGCGAGCGGGAGGCTCGAGTCCTGCAGCACCCGGCGCCGGGAATCGAGGTCGCGCGATTGCGTCCCCAGCGCCTCCTCGTCGCGCTCGGCCTGGGCGAGCAGGAGCGATCGCGTGCGCCCCGCGGCGTCGGCGGACGCGGCCGCCTGCATGGCGTCGGCCTGGCCGCGATCGAAGACGGGCAGCGGCACCGTCACCCCGGCGAACAGGCTGTTCTCCTGGTTGCCGGCGGCGACGAACTCGTCGCGGACGTAGCCCAGGCGCAGCGTCGGGTCGGGGATGCGCCGGTTCCGGGCGAGCTCCAGCGAGGCCTCGGCGCTCTGCTGCTGCGCCGCGAGCGATCGCAGGTCGGGCCGCGCTTCCAGATCCTCGGATTCCGGCCGCGCGACGCCGCTCTCCAGGTACGCCGACGCCTGCGACGCATCCGCGAACGGCCGGCACGGCACGCCGGCCACGTGTGCACACGAGACGAGCGCCTCGGACAGCTTCTGCTGCTCGTCGCTCAGGTTGGCCTCGTACTTGATCTCCTCGAGCTCGGCGCGATCGCTCTCGAGTCCCGCCGTGTCGCCGCGCGCGGCGCGCGCGCGTTGCAGCTCGGTCAGGCGGTGCGCGTCGGCTCGCAGGTCGGTGAGCGCCGCGACGCGCACGCGCGCCGCCGCCACCTCGGCGATGCGCTCGCGGAGATCGTACCAGCGCTGCCGCAGCAGCTCGTAGGCGTCGAAGCTCGCGGCGTCGAGCGCGCTCCGCGCCGCGCGCTGGCGCGGGCCGCGCTTCGCGATCTCGACCAGCTCGGAGATGGAGAAGGCGTAGTTGGGCACGTTGTCGATCGGCGACGCCAGCCCCGGAGGATTCGTCTTGCCGACCGGGATGGTGTTCCACGACGCGTCGAGCGACGGGTTCGGCAGCAGCTTCGCCCGCACGAGATCGCCGCGCGCCGTGACGATCTTCGCGCGCGCCGCGACCAGGTCGGGCGACCGTCCCCAGAGCAGCTCCGCCATGACGGCGTCGTCGGGCATGCGCGCCAGGTCGAGCGCGGGCGGGAGGTCCTCCGCCCGCGGTGCGGTGGGATCGGGAGCCGCGGCGGGCTCGCTGGCCCCGGCCACCGGCGAAAGGGCGAGGAGGCAGGTCAGGATGAGGAGAGGGCGCAGCTGCATCGGGGGCTCGCAGGGCGTTCCCCTTCGCAAGGGGCGCGCCAACCCGGAAAGCCCGTGATTCCGGGCGGACGCTCCAGGAGACCGCTCCCGCGCTGCAAGAGCCTTTCATCCCCGGCCCGGGGAACTGAAAGATCCTTGCAGCGGGCGCGTCCCGCTCAGTCCTCGCCGAGGCGCTTCAGGAACGTCGGGTACGACAGCCCGAGGGCCTTGGCAGCCTCCATGCGTCGGCCGCCCAGGCGTTCCAGCACGTAGCGGGCGTAGCGCCGCTCGAGCTCGTCCATCGGGATCGCCTCGCCGCCCACCGTGAATGCAGCCAGCGCGTCCGACGCGGCCGGCGACGCGTCCAGGTGGCCGAGCTCGAGCTCGGGGCCGGGCTCGAGGACGATCGCCCGCTCGAGCACGTTGCGCAGCTCGCGCACGTTGCCGGGGAACGGATAGCGCAGCAGGCGCTCGCGTGCCCGCGCGCCGAGGACGACGCCGCGCCGGCCGAGCTCGGCGCCGAGGGCGTGCAGGATGCCCTCGGCCAGCGGGAGCACGTCGTCGGGGCGCGCGCGCAGCGGCGGCACCTCGATGCGGAACACCGAGAGCCGGAACCAGAGGTCTTCTCGGAAGGTACCCTCGGCGACGGCGGTCTGGAGATCGCGATTGGTCGCCCCGATGATGCGCGCGGTGCTGGTCTGCTCGCTCGTGCCGCCGAGTCGGCGGAAGCGTCCGGCGTCGAGGAAGGTGAGCAGCTTCGCCTGGAGCGACAGCGGCAGCTCGCCGACCTCGTCGAGAAAGAGCGCCCCGCCGCTCGCGATCTCGACCAGGCCGCGGCGCGTGGTGCGCGCGTCGGTGAAGGCGCCCTTCTCGTGGCCGAAGAGCTCGCTCTCCACCGTCGACTCGGGAAGCGCGGCGCAGTTCACGTGCACGAACGGAGCCGTCTCGCCGGCCGCCAGCCGGTGCAGCTCGCGCGCCAGCACCTCCTTGCCGACGCCCGTCTCGCCGAGAAACAGCACGGGGCTGCGCGGCGTGGTGGCGATCCGCGCGAGCATGGCGAGGACCACCTGCATCTGGGCGGACCGCGGCGGCACCAGCCGATGGCGGCCCGCGAGCTCCGTCTCGGCGTGCTCGAGCCGGTCACGCATCCGCGCCGCGTCCACGCAGCGCTGCACCCGCAGGATGAGGTCCGAGAGCTCGACCGGTTTGACGACGTAGTCCGCCGCGCCGGCGCGCACCGCGTCGACCGCGCTCGCGATGTCACCGTGCGCCGTGACCATGACGACGATGGTGGACGGCAGCGCGCTCTTCAGCTCGCCGAGCAGCGACAGCCCGTCCCCGTCAGGCAACCGGCGATCGAGGATCACCAGCTCGGGCGCCGCCTTCTCGATGGCCTTGCGCGCCGCGTGCAGGGAGTGCGCGAGGACGACCGGTAGCCCCTCGCGCTGCAGCGCCGCAGCCGCCAGGGACGCGAACGCCCGATCGTCGTCGACGAGCAGCGTCGCGAGGCTCAGCACGGCGCGTCACCGGGAAGGCGGATCGTGAATCGACTGCCGTCCGCGCTGCGCTCGAACGAGAGCGACCCGCCCTGCTGCTCCATCGCACGGCGGGCCATGGCGAGGCCGAGACCGATGCCCTTCGGCTTGGCCGTCACGAACGGCTCGAAGAGACGCGCCTCGACGTCGGCCGGCGGGCCGCCGGCGTTGTCCTCGACCAGGACGTACGCCTGGCCGTTCTGCCGGCCGGCCGAGACCCGCACCGCGGGATCGTCCACGGCGCCGAGATCCTTGGCGACCACCGTCGCCTCGATCGCGTTGCGGATCAGGTTGTCGAGCGCCGTCGCCACCAGGAGCGGATCGCAGGTGACGCCGACGGGCTCGGCCAGGTCGGCCGTGAGCCGCACCTCGTTGAACTCCGGCAGCACCCGCAGGCCGTCGACGGCTTCGCGGGCGAGCTCGTCCAGCCTGGCGTGCACCGCGCGCGGCTCCGCCGGCTTCCCGAAGTGCAGCAGCGAGGTGGCGAGGTGGGCCAGCCGGTCGGTCTGTCCGCGGATGGTGCGCGTGGCGAGGCCGCCCGCGCCATCCGTCTCCTGCATCGCAACCGCCGCGCGGAGCCCGTTCAGCGAGTTCTTCACCTCGTGCGCGATGAGCGCCGCCGCCGATCCGAGCGCGGCCATGCGCTCCTGCTGCGCCGCGTGCGCCTCCACCCGCATGAAGGTGCGGTAGATGCGGCGGAAGAATACCGAGAAGAGCACGATCGTGCCGAGCTGGAGCAATCCGATCACCGCCAGCTCCCACAGCAGCCGACGCCGCGCCGGCGCGATGACGCGATCCTCGTCGGCCGCGAGCACGAGTCGCAAGCCCGTCGACCCGATCATCCTGGCCGCCGCGAGCTGGTGGCGGCCGCCGAGCGTGAGCAGCGACCCCTCCGGCTCGGCGAGCAGACGCTCGACCAGGACCGGCAGGTCGACGTGCGAGACCCAGTCCGGCGGCTGCTCCGGCAGGAAGACGTCGCCGGCCGCGTTCGTCACCAGCAGCTGATCGTTCGCCACCAGCTCCTGCCAGCCGGGCAGCGTCTCGGAGGACGCGTTCAGGAAGCCCGCGAGCGCGCCGGCGATCGCGTCGCCGTTCATGATCGGGACGCCGATGACGAAGGTGCGCGAGCGCGCCCCGGTGGAATCGAACACCGGCGCCCCGCGCGCCAGGAGCTCCTGGAACCAGCGATGGTTGCGCAGGCTCACGCCGCTCTCGAGCGCGCTCGCCGGCTCGCTCCAGACCGGCCGGCCGTCGCGGTCGAGCACCGCGACACCCACGCCGAAGAGCGGAGAGCCGTGATGGGTGGCTTCGAGGAGCACCTGCTCGGGCGCGCTGGAGCCGTCGAACAGGTTCACCTCGGGACGCTGCGCCAGCCGCTCGAGGTCGCTCTGGAGCAGCTCCAGGTACAGACGCAGCGCCTGCGAGTACACCTGCGCCTCGCGCGACACGCGCAGCTGCAGCTCCTGGCGGATGGTCGCGACGTCGGCCCGGTAGCTGAGCACGGGGCCGGCCAGGGTGATGACGCCGGCCACCGCCAGCCCGGCGACCACGGAGCGCGCGAACTGCCGGGCGCCGGCGACCACGCCCGAGGGCGGAGAAGTGCTGGAAGCCACGGTGGTCACGTCCCGTGACCGGAGAGCGTAGTCGCCGGCCGGGCGACCTTCAAACGCGACCGCTCGCGCGATCCGCGGCGGGTTGACGCCCGCGCGCCCGCGCTCCTATGCTCCGCGCCCATGCCGCTCGACCCGCAGGCGAGGCTGTTGCTCGACCAGATGGCGTCCATGGGCACGCCGCCGCTGCACACCATGTCGGTGCCCGACGCGCGCGCGATGATGGAGTCGATGAACGGGCTCCTCGGGGAGGGGGAGGCGGTCGCGCACGTCGAGGACCGGCAGATCCCGGGCCCCGCGGGCGCCATGCCGGCGCGACTCTATCGCCCGGACGGGAAGGCGCCGTTGCCGCTCCTCGTCTACTTCCACGGCGGCGGGTGGGTTCTCGGCGGCCTCGCGTCGCACGACGTCGTCTGCCGCGCCCTCGCCAACGCCTCGGGTTGCGCGCTGCTCGCGATCGATTACCGGCTCGCGCCCGAGCATGTCTTCCCCGCGGCCGTCGACGACTGCTACGCGGCGACCGTCTGGGCGGTCGCCAACGCGGCCGCGCTCGGCGCCGATCCGGCGCGCGTGGCGATCGGCGGCGACAGCGCGGGCGGCAACCTGACCGCGGTGGTGGCGCAGCTCGCTCGCGATCGCGGCGGGCCGCCGCTCCGGTTCCAGCTCCTCGTCTATCCGGCGACCGATGCCAACACCGACACCCCGTCGTATCACGAGAACGCCACCGGCTACTTCCTCGAGCTCGCCGGGATGCGCTGGTTCTACGATCACTACATTCCGCGCAACGCCGACCGCACCGACCCGCGCGCCTCGCCGCTGCGCACCGCCGATCTCCACGGGCTGCCGCCGGCGCTGGTGATCACGGCCGAGTTCGATCCGCTGCGCGACGAGGGGGAGGCGTATGCCGCGCGGCTACGCGAAGCCGGCGTGCCGGTCACGCTCACCCGCTACCACGGGATGATCCACGGCTTCTTCGGCATGGGCCCCCTCCTCGACCAGGGCAAGCAGGCGGTGGCCGAGGCGGCGACAGCGCTCCGCACCGCGCTTCGCTGACGCGCGCTCGCCGTGCTCGGGCGCCAGCGCGATCTCGACCGCGTCCGCGACGGACTGGCGTCCTGGCTGTCCCGCAGGCTGCCCGCCGCACGCGACCTCCGCGTCTCGTCGCTCCGCGCGCCGAAGGCGGGCGTCTCGAACGAGACCCTGCTCTTCGACGCCGAGTACCGCGACGGCCCGACGGTGCGCCGCGAGCACCTCGTCGCGCGCCTCGAGCCGCACGACTTCCTGGTCTTCCCCGAGCACGACCTCGAGCGCCAGTACGAGGTGGTCGCGCGCCTCGACGGGAGCGGAGTGCCGGTGCCGCGCGTGCGCGGGCTCGAGCGTGATCCGGGCGTGCTCGGCAGCCCCTTCTACCTGATGGACGCGGTCGACGGCGTCGTGCCCTCGGAGGTGCCGTCGTACCACCTGTTCGGCTGGGTCCACGACGCCAGCCCCGAGCGGCGCGCCCGCATCTGGTGGAACGGTCTCGAGGCGCTCGCACGCGTCCACGCGCTCGACTGGCGCGCCCTCGGACTCGACTTCCTCGGCGAGCCGGGACCAGGACGCGACGCGATGGACCGGCAGCTCGCGTACTGGGAACGCTTTCTCGCGCTGGTGCGCGCGGACGGTCCGCCGCAGCCGACGCTCGACGCCGCGCTCGCGTGGCTGCGTGCGAACGCGTTCGCGCCGCGGCGCGTGGCGCTCTGCTGGGGCGACTCGCGGCTCCCCAACCTGATGTTCCGCGACGACCGCGTCGTCGCGGTCCTCGACTGGGAGATGGCGTTCCTCGGCGATCCGGAGGCGGACCTCGCGTGGTGGTGCTTTCTCGACTGGGCGAACAACGAGGGGTACGGCGCGCCGCACCTCGACGGCATCCCCGGCAAGGACGAGACCCTCGCGCGCTACGCGGAGATCACCGGCCATCCCGTCGAGCACGCGCACTGGCACGAGGTGTTCGCGGCGCTGCGCTACGGCGTGGTGCTCGCGCGCGTGGCCACCCGCATGCGCACGATCGGCGCGTCGCTGCCGTCGCCGGACTGGGAGTCGAACAACGTCTGCACGCAGGCGCTGGCGCGCCTCCTCGACCTGCCGCCGCCCGGCGAGGAGCGCCTCACGAGCAGCCTCGCCCGTCGCGACGCCGACACCCCGGCGCGGCTCCAGTTCCGGCTCTCGGGCATCGGCGGCGGCGACTGGTACGTGCTCGTGCGCGGAGACACCGGCACGCGACATCCGGGCGTCGTCGACGAGCCCGATGCGACCCTCGAGGCCGCCGTCGAGGACTGGCGAGCGGTGCAGGCGGGCGAGCTCGATCGCTTGCAGGCGTTCATGGACGGCAAGCTCCGGATCAGCGGCGACGTCACCCTCTTCATGCTGCACGAGACGCTGATCACGCAGCTGAGCCAGCAGACCGCGATGGAGACGTGAGATGGCGAGCACGACGCACATGGCCACGGTCGAGGACGATCGCCGCCACCTGCCCGGACCGAACGCGCTGCCGCTGTGGAGCGAGAGCTACTGGTTCCCGATGTACGATCCCGAGCACGACATCGGCGTCGTGCTGCGCGCGGGCATGCACATGAAGCGCGGGGACGCGAATCTCTACCTCTTCGTCACCCATCGCGGCGCCATCGTGCACACCGTCACCGAGCAGCGCGCCGCGCCGCCGCCGCTCGAGGGGGACAGCTTCACGGTGGCGGGCCTGCGCGTCGACATCGAGCGCCCCCTCGAACGCTTCCGGCTGCGCTACGCGCACGGGTCGACGGCCTTCGACCTCACCTGGGAAGGCATGAGCCCGACCTACAAGTATCCCACCCCGCCGAGCGACGAGTTCCCCGGTCACATCGAGCAGGGCGGCCGCGTGACGGGACGGGTCACCCTCGGCGGCGTGCCGATGCCGTTCGACGGACCGGGCCACCGCGATCACTCCTGGGGCGGAGAGCGCGACTGGGCGAAGTTCCACCGCTGGACCTACCTGTCCGGAGAGTTCGGCGGCGACTTCTGGTTCAACGCGGTCCGCATCCACCTGGGCGAGCAGGTCGACGTGCGCATCGGCTGCCTGTGGGACGGCCGCGAGCTGCTCTCCCTCCAGGAGCTCGAGATCGAACCGCGGACCGTCGAGGGTGGGTCGCGCCAGACGGGCGTCGAGGCGCACCTCACCGACGAGCACGGGCGCGCGCATCACATCGTCGGCGAGGAGGTCGTCGCCAACTGTCCCGTCTGGATGGGACGCACGGTGCTGAAGGACGGCATCACCCGGTTCCGGTCCGGCGATCGCATCGGCTGGGGCATCCACGAGCACGGCTTCATCGAGCGCGACGCCTAGCCTCCCGCCACCACCGGCCCCGGCCCGAGCCCGCTCTTTCTCCTTGACAAACAAACGTTTGTTTGGGTACATCCCGTACGATGGCATCGCCCGGCGAGGACCTCGTCGACCAGGATCACTACGCCAGCCAGGGGCCGCCGCACGCGACGCTCCGCCGCTTGCGCGCCGACGCACCCGTCTCCTGGCACGAGATGCCCGACGACACGGGCTTCTGGGCGATCACGAAGTACAAGGACATCTTCGCCATCTCGCTCGATCAGAAGACGTTCTCCTCGGCGCGCGCGGGCGTGATCCTGCGCAACTGGAAGGAAGGCGAGTACGAGCCGCAGAAGGGCATGCTCGTCAACCTCGACCCGCCCGAGCACACGCACTACCGGCGGCTCGTGAGCCTCGGCTTCTCGGGACGGATGATCCGGCGGCTCGAGGAGCGCGCGCGCGCCATCACGACCGACATCATCGATCAGGTCGCGCACGCCGGGGAATGCGACTTCGTCGCGTCGATCTCGGTCGAGCTCCCGCTGCGCGTGATCGTCGAGCTGGTCGGGGTGCCGACGGCGGACCGGCACCGGGTGCTCCAGTGGAGCAACCAGATGCTGGCCTACGACGATCCGGAGTATCAGCTCGACCCCGACACACCCAAGATCGCCGCGGCCGAGCTCTTCATGTACGCGAACGAGCTGGCCGCCGATCGCATGCAGCATCCGCGCGAAGATCTCGTGAGCGAGCTGATGCATGGCGAGGTCGAGGGCCACCGGCTCTCGCTCGCGGAGTTCAACTCGTTCTTCATGCTCCTGCTGGTCGCCGGCAACGAGACGACCAGGAACCTGATCTCCGGCGGCCTGCTGGCGCTCATCGAGCACCCCGAGGAGCGCGCGCGCCTGCAGGCGGACCCGACGCTGCTGCCGACCGCGGTCGAGGAGATGCTGCGCTGGGTGACGCCGGTGAACCTCTTCCGTCGTACCGCGACGCGCGACGTCGAGGTCCGCGGACAGAAGATCCGCGAGGGCGACAAGGTCGTCCTGTTCTACGCCTCGGCCAACCGGGACGAGGAGATGTTCCCGGACCCCGACCGCTTCGACGTCGGCCGGCAGCCGAACGACCACCTCGCTTTCGGGATCGGCCCGCACTTCTGCCTGGGCGCCAACCTGGCGCGCCTCGAGATCCGCGTGATGTTCGAGGAGCTCCTGCGGCGCCTGCCCGACATCGCGCTGGCCGGTCCGGTCGAGCGCCTGCGCTCGAACTTCATCAACGGCATCAAGCGGATGCCGGTACGCTTCACGCCCGAGCGCGCGCGCGCCCGCGCCTAGCCGCCGGGCGCCACGCGCAGGTGGCGGCTGAGATCGCCGATCAGATCCGGCAGGATCAGCCGGTCGGCGAAGCGCCAGGCGCCGCCCGCACGCTCGAAGGCGTCGTGGTAGCGGCCGCAGATGATGGCCTGGAGCGGGAAGTCCGGCCGCGCCTGGAAGACGGTGAAGTAGGAGCGCGCGCGCGCCCGCTCCGGCGGCTCGACCTCCACCACCAGGTTGGTGACGACGTGGCGCGTCGCGGGCACGCCGTCGTAGAGGAGCACGCCGTCGTAGGCGCGGCGCACCTGCTCCGCGCCGCGAAGCGGCTCGCTGCGAGCGGGCGAGCGCCAGGTCGCGTGGGCGAAGAGCGCCGCGACGCCGTCGAGGTCGCCGGCGTCGAGCCGCTCCGCGTAGCGCATGACGAGCGCGGTGATGTCCTCGACGTCGGTCGGCACCACGCCGATCCTGCGCCGGGCCGCGCCTCGACTGCAAGGCGCGACCTCTGCCATCATCGTCGCGGTGCGGATCGGCGTCGCGCTGCCCAACTACGGCCCGCTGGCGAGTCCCGACGTGCTCGCTCGCCTGGCCGCCCTGGCGGAGGCGCGCGGTGCCGACGGCATCTGGGTCAGCGACCATCTGGTCGCCCCGGTCGGCTCGCAGAGCGTCTATCCGTACGACCGGCGGCCGGATCCGCAGCCGGGCCAGCTCGGCGTCATCGAGGAATTCTACGAGGCGCTGGTGACCCTGGCGTTCCTCGCCGGTCAGACGCACCGGGTGCGGCTCGGCGTCAGCGCCTACGTGCTGCCGTGTCGCAACCCGGTCGTCACGGCCAAGCAGGTGGCGACGCTCGACGCGCTCTCGGGCGGCCGCGTCGTGCTCGCGATCGGCGTCGGCTGGCTGCGGGAGGAGTTCGCGGCCCTCGATGCGCCCTTCGCGGGCCGCGGGCAGCGCACCGACGAGTACCTCGCCGTCTGTCGGGCGCTGTGGGCCGGCGGCACGGCGTCGCACACCGGGCCGTCCTACCGGCTTCCTCCCGTCCGCACCGGACCCCGACCCGTGCAGCGACCCCATCCGCCGATCTGGATCGCCGGCAACTCGGACGCGGCACTCCACCGCGCCGCGCGGCATGGCGACGCGTGGCACGGGATCGACCTGGCGCCCGACGAGCTGGCGGCGTCCGTCGAGCGGCTTCGCGCCGCCTGTTCGGCGCAGGGTCGCGAGCCAGGCGCGGTCGGCTTGACGCTCCGCCGGAGCGCTCCGCTCGACGTGCTCGCCCGCGAGCTCGACGCCTACCGCGCGGCAGGGGTCGACGACCTGGTCGTCGGCCTGCCGCGCGGCGGAAGCGCCGACGACACCGCGCGCGCCCTGGAGGACGTGCTCGCGCTCAGTACACGATGACCGAGCGCGCGACCTCGCCCTTCTCCATCGCCGTGAACGCGTCGTTGACGTCGTCGAGCTTGATGCGCCGCGACACCAGCTCGTCGAGCTTGAGACGCCCACGCATGTAGAGATCGATCAGCTTCGGCATGTCGCGGCGCATGTTGGCCGAGCCGTAGAGCGAGCCGATGATCGACTTCTCGTCGAGCGGGATCGGGAAGCCGGGGATGTTGACCTCGGACCCGAACGGCGGAACCCCGACGACGATGACCTTGCCGCCACGCTTGATCGCCATGAACGCCTGGACGATGACGGCCGGTACGCCGATCACCTCGAACGCGTAGTCCACGCCGAGGCCGCCGGTGAGCTCGCGCACGCGATCGGCTGCGTCGCCGCTCGAGGCGTCGACCACGTCGGTGGCACCGAACTGCTTCGCCAGCTCGAGCTTCGACTTCGAGAGATCGACGGCGATGATGCGCGAGGCGCCGCTGAGGTCGGCGCCCTGGATGACGTTCAGCCCGACGCCACCGCAGCCGAAGACCGCGACCGTCTCGCCAGGCCGCACCTTCGCCGTGTTGATGACGGCGCCCACTCCGGTCATCACCCCGCAGCCGACCAGACAGGCGCGGTCGAGGGGCATCTCGTCGGGGATCTTGATGGCGGCCGTCGCCCGCACCACCGTGCGCTCCGCGAACGAGCCGACACCCGCCATGCGCGAGATCTCGGTGCCGTTCTTGACGAAGACGTTCTCCTCGCCGGTCATCAGGCCCTGCTGGTTGCGATCGCAGAGATGCACCGTGCCCGCGACGCAGAAGTGGCACTTGCCGCAGTTCTCGACCCAGGAGAGGACGACGTGGTCACCCCTCTTCAGCGTGGTGACGTCCTTCCCCACCTCCTCGACCACGCCGGCGCCCTCGTGTCCCAGCACGACCGGCGGCGGCAGCGGCAGCTTCATCTGCTGCACGGAGAGATCGGAGTGACACACGCCGCTCGCGGCCACCTTGACGACCACCTCGTCCGCGCGCGGCGGCTTCAGCTCGAGCGAATCGATCGTGAGAGCTTCGTTGAAGTTGTACAGCACCGCGCCTCGGACCATGGTTCGCCTCCCTGTTCTCGAATGGGGCACCCGGTATAGGACTCCCCGGAAAGCGCGGTCAAGCGACGAACGGCCCGCGGGACGCGTCAGCGCGGCGAGGCGCGCTCGAGCGCGGCGCGGTCCCACCCGGCGCAGTCCGCCGCCGCCTCGTAGGTGCTCTGCAGGAACGCCAGGAGCGCGCGATCGGGCGCGGCATCGCCGCGCACCGCCTCGTACGGCAGCACGAACTCCCCCATCGCGCCCTCGAAGCGCGCCGCGACGGGGCGCACCGTGACGTCGCGGAATCCCTTCGGCTCGGGATAGGCGTACGAGTAGAAGGCGGCCTCGGGAAAGGCCTCGCTGCCGGGCCAGAAGCCGGCGCTGCTCACCTCGTGCGAGTAGGCTTCGCGCGCGACCCAGTCCGGCATGTTGGGTACCCCGCCCGGATGCGGCGGCGCGACGCGCCCCGAGAAGCGCGTGACGGCGAGGTCGAAGCTGCCCCAGAAGAAGTGCACGGGGCTGCACTTGCCGATGAACCCGGCGCGGAAGGCCTTCATCACCCGGTCGACCTGCACCAGCGCGCGCCAGAATCGATTCGCCGCGTCCGGGTCGTAGGCCGCGTGCTGATCGTCCTGTTCGAACGGGATCGCGTTCGGGATCTCGTTCGGCATGGTCCGGATGCGGACCGGCACGCCGAGGTCCGACAGCGCCGACATCACCGCGCCATAGAACTCGGCCACCGAGCGCGGGCGCAGCGGGATCGCGCGCAGCTCACCGGTGCTGGTCTCGATGACGAGCCGGTGCTCCACGAAGTCGAACGCGATCGCGAAGGTCTTCCCGCCATGCGGGATCGGACCCGTCGTCAGGCCACGCGGCGTGACGTAGAGCGTCACGTGCCAGGAGTGGTTCGTCCACGGGGACTGCACGAGCCGCACCTTGCCCACGATCTGTGTCCACAGGTGGAGCGTGGCGCAGGTGTCACGCCACGCGTCGAAGGGAAGTGCGGGCCACGGTGCGGTGCTCTCGACTGGCCGATCCATGACGCTCGCGAGTATCCCGCGCCTGCGCACACGACAAGGCCTCGCGGGCGGATTGACAAACAAGCGTTTGGTCGACTACGCCAGCGGTTCTCCATGCTCGTTCATCTCGGATTGCTCCAGGAACGGATCGCACGCCTCGTCCCCGACCATGAGGCCCTCGTCTGGGGCGGCGGGACGCTCACCCACGCCCAGCTCGCGGCGCGCAGCCGGCGCATCGCGAACGCGGTGCGAGCCCTCGGCCTCGGCACCCGCCTCGAGCGCGACGGCCTGCGGCCGTGGGAGTCGGGCCAGGACCACGTCGCCCTCTACCTCTACAACGGCCCCGAGTGGATCGAGTCGATGTACGGAGTGCTGAAGGCGCGCGCCGCCTTCGTCAACGTGAACTACCGCTACAAGGCGGAGGAGCTGCGCTACGTGCTCGACAACGGCGCGGCGCGCGCCATCATCTATCACGCCGCCTTCGCGCCGACGCTCGCCGCGGTGCGCGATCAGCTTCCCGCGCTCGAGCACCTGATCCAGGTCCGCGACGACTCGAACGAGCCGCTGCTGCCGGGCGCGGTGGACTACGAGACCTGGGTCGACGCCGCCGACGACACGCTCCCGGATCTCCCGTACACCGCCGACGACCTGTACGTCCTCTTCACCGGTGGCACCACGGGACTGCCGAAGGGCGTGCTGTGGCGCCACGAGGACGTCTTCTACAACGGGCTCGGCGGCCACCTGCCGGGCTTCACGCGCCTGGAGACCGAGGAGCAGCTGCGCGACCACGTGAACCTCGGCATCGGCGGCCGCTCGCTCGTGTGCCTGCCGTTCATGCACGGCGCCGGGCAGTGGAACGCCTTCAACTCGTTTCATCGTGGCGGCACCGTGGTGCTGCCCGACGAGCTGCGCCGGCTGGACGCGCACTCGGTGTGGCGCGCCGTCGAGCGGCATCGCTGCGACGCCCTGATGGTGACCGGCGACGGCGTCGCGCGACCGCTGCTCGCGGCGCTCCGTGAAGGGTCGTACGACGTGTCGTCGATCCGCGCGCTCACCAGCACCGCCGCCGTCCTCTCCCCCACCGTGCGCGACGAGCTGCTCGCGGCGCTGCCGGACGGGCTGCTGCTGCTCGAGAGCCTGGGCGCCTCGGAGATGGGCCTCCAGGCGATGACGAACGACACGGAGAGCGGCCACAGCGGCCTCCCCGCCTATCCGCCGCGCGAGGGGACCGTGCTGCTGCGCAGCGATCGGAGCGCCGTGCTGGCGCCGGGGGACGACGAGGTGGGCTGGATCGCGTACCGCGGACATCTCCCGCTCGGCTACCTCGGCGACCCCGAGAAGACGCGCCAGACCTTCCCGGTGGTCGACGGGGTGCGCTACTCGGTGGGCGGGGACCGCGGCCGCTGGCTCGCCGACGGGCGGCTGCTCTTCCTCGGGCGCGAGGCGATGTGCATCAACACCGGCGGCGAGAAGGTCTTCGTCGAGGAGGTCGAGCGCATCCTCAAGAGCCATGCGGCCATCGACGACGCGCTGGTCGTCGGCACGCCGAGCGAGCGCTGGGGCCAGCAGGTGACGGCGGTGGTCTCGCTGCGCGCCGGCGCGGCGGCGCCCACGCTGGAGGCCGTGCGCGCGCACTGCGCGCCGCATCTCGCCGGCTACAAGATCCCGAGAGCGCTCGTGACGGCGTCCGAGATCGTGCGCAGCCCGAGCGGCAAGCCGGACTACGCCTGGGCGAAGGAGTTCGCGGTCGACGCGCTCGGAGCGACCGCCCGCTGACCCGTCTGGTGCGATCGGGCCGGATCGGCCTAAGAGGGTGATCCATGAGCAGGCGGGCCGCCACGGCGGGGCACGAAGCGCTGTCCACGCGCGACGCGATCCTCGACGTCGCGGAGCGCCGCTTCGCGGAACGGGGCTTCGCCGCGGTGCCGGTGCGGGAGATCGCCAGCGACGCCGGCCTGCGGAACCAGGCGAGCCTCTACCACCACTTCCGTCACAAGCGCGCGCTCTACGAGGCCGTCCTCACGCGCGGCATCGAGCCCATCCTCGGCCTGCTCGCGGAGGCCGCGTCGGCGCCGGGCCCCGAGGGATACGGCGAGGCGTTCGTCGACCGTCTCGTGGTCTACCTGGCGGAGCACCCGCACCTTCCGCGCCTGATCCAGCGCGCCATCCTGGAGGACCGGCGCTACCTGCCGAGCGCCCTGCCCCGGTTGCTGAAGCCGCTCTACGAGCAGGGCCTGCGCGTGCTCGCCGAGCGCGGCGGCTCGTGGCAGGAGGCGGATCTGCCGCACCTCGCCTCGGCGCTCTACCTGCTGATCTTCGGATACTTCGGCAGCGCCGCGCTGTTCGAGGCCGTCACGCAGCAGGATCCCCGCAGCGCCGAGGCCGTGCAGGGCCAGCGGCGCTTCCTGAAGATCGCGCTGGCCAAGCTCTTCGCCACGGACGGCCCGCGCCGCGGCGCGCGTTCGACGCGACGCTGAACCCGGAAGGAGACCGAGATGGCAACCAACGGAGCCCGCATCGTCGACGCCGACGGCCACGTGCTCGAGCCGCCGACCGGCATGGCCGAGCGCGCGCCGGCACGCTTCCGCGATCGCATCTGGCAGATCGTCGTCAGGCCCGACGGCAGCGAGTGGCTGCGCTACAACGGGCACGAGCGCCCGACGCGCGGCATGGCGCTGGCGGGCGCGGGCGGCATGTCGCCGGAGGATCGCGATCGCGCGCGGCGCGGCGAGATCCGCTACTCCGACGTCCGCTCCGGCGCGTTCGAGCCGCTGCCCAGGCTGCGCGACATGGACCTCGACCACATCGCGCAGTCGGTGCTCTACCCGACCATGCTCCTCGGGCTGCCGTCACTCGCCGACCACGAGTTCGCCGAGGTGCAGGCCGACGCCTACAACGACTGGCTGGCCGACTACTGCGCCGCCGCGCCCACGCGGCTCTTCGCCGCGGGCGTCGTGCCGCAGCAGGACGTCGAGCGCGCCGTGCGCGTCATCCGTCGCGCCAGGGAGCGCGGCCACGTCGCCGTCTTCCTGCGCCCGAACCCGTCGCTCGACGGGAAGAAGTTCAACGACCCGGCCTACGATCCGATCTGGGCCGTGTGCCAGGAGCTCGATCTGCCGCTCGGCCTCCATCCCTTCCTCGCACCCGACATGCCGGGCGCCTGCCGCGCGCTCGGCTACTACCGCCTGAAGGCGGAGGGCACCGACTTCGATCGCGCCGACGAGGCGAGCCCGATCCGGCACATGGCCAACGTCTTCTTCAGCCAGGCGATCTCGAACCCGTTCGACATGATGGAGACGCTCACGCTCCTCACGTGCGGCGGCGTGCTCGAGCGCTTTCCCCGCCTCAGGGTGATCCTGCTCGAGGCCAACGGCGGATGGATCGTCCCCTGGCTCGAGCGCCTCGACCATCACTACGAGGTGTTCCGCTTCGACGTTCCCTGGCTGAAGATGAAGCCGTCGGAGTATTTCCGCCGCCAGTGCTGGATCTCCTTCGACCCCGACGAGTCGACGATCGCCTTCACGGCGCGGAGCCCGCTCGTCGGCGCGGATCGCATCATCTGGGCCAGCGACTACCCGCACCCCGACGCGAAGATCCCGGGCGTCGTCGACGAGCTGCGCGAGGCGACGGCGAGCCTGTCCGACGCGGAGCGCGCGCGCATCCTCGGGCTGAACGCCGCCGAGCTTTACGGCCTACCCGCCGAGGCCTGATGGCCGCCTTCCTGAGGTGTCAGCCGTGCGCTTGCCAGGCAGCTCGGAGTGATGTAGCCCCATACACATGCGTAGGACTCAGCTGCTCATTCCGCCCGACCTCCACCGGCGTGCGGCGGAGTCGGCGCGGGCTCGGCGGCTGTCGCTGGGCAGCCTCGTGCGCGAGGCCCTCGTCGAATACCTCGCTCGTTCCGGCGACGTGCAGCCTGCCGTCGACGCCGTCGAGGAGCTGCTGCTCGCTGACCCCTTCGACGACCCTGTCGGCGACCCGATGCTCTCGGTCGATGCAGACCACTACCTGTATGGCGCCCCTCGACGCTCGCGGAAGCCTCGATGAGTGCGGTCCGGGCCGTCTTCGTCGACACCGGGGCCTGGGTGGCCTTGCGATACAAGCGCGATCAGTATCACGCCCGGGCGCGCACGCTCCTGAAGCGTCTGCAAGCTGGGGGTCTCGGGCTCGTCACGACCGAGTGGGTGCTCGCAGAGACGGTCACCCTGCTGAAGGCTCGCGGCGCAGTCGACCATGCGATCGCCCTCGGCGTCGCCGTCCAGGGTGGCCGGCTGGGCATCCTCGTCGAATCCACGCGCGAGCGGCGCGCCCAGGCCTGGAGCCTCTTCGAGCGCTTTCGCGCCCTCCGCGTAGGGTGGGTGGACTGCGCGAGCTTCGCCGTCATGGAGGAGCTCGGACTCCGGCAGGCCTTCGGCTTCGACGACGACTTCGTGCGTGCAGGATTCGAGCTGTTCCGGTAAGTCGCTGCGACACCGATCACTTCCCGAAGCGGCTGAGCGTGTCGACGTCGAAGAGCTGGGTGGCGTTGAGCTTCAACCGGCGGTCGAAGGGCAGCGACATGTCGGAGCGCAGGCCAGCGAGGGTGGCGCGGTTGTACTTGAGCGCCTCGGCACACTGCCAGGCGAACTGCGAGCTCCAGAACCACTCGGTGGTGCCCTCCGGCGTCTGCGCCGGATGATTCAGATACCCGTTCGCCTGGTAGGTGTTCAGCGCCTCGCCCTTCCAGGAGAACTTGCGGTTGAACGAGCCGATCCACGACTCCGTGTCGATCCACAGCTCGAGCTTGCCGTAGAGGTAGTAGCGATCGTGCGGGACGCCCTCGAGCACCCAGAACTTCCGCTTCGCGAGCGCGCCGCTGACCGGTGCCCACCCCACGCCCTTCCATCCTTCCTTCTGGTAGCCGGCGGCGGGTAAGCCGAGCGGCCAGTCCTGTCGCCAGCCGCCGGTGCTGCTGTTCACCCAGACCTGCTTGCCGCCCTCGCCCTTGATCGAATACGGATCGACGAACCGGAGGCCGTCGCGCACGCCGATGGTCTTCCAGGTGAAGTCCTCCGGCTTGGCGTCGAAGAAGTTGCCGTCGTCCTGGCTCAGGTCCGATCCCAGGAAGCCGTCCGACCGGTTCGACGGGCTGACCGCGCGCACGCGCCGCAGGGCGGGAACGTAGGTCCAGACCGCGTCGCGCTGGGCGGGATCCAGGTAGCGATAGCTGAGCGCCACGGTGCCCTGGAGGTCTGCGGGCGTCTTCGACGCCGCGAGCGACTGCCACGAGAACCCCTGCGGATTCGGGATGCGATATTTCTGCGCCTGGTTCTGGTAGTACTGGAAGTAGACGTCCTGGAGCGACTGGCGCTCGGCGGAGGTCTGACCCGCCCAGACGATGAGCGCGTTGAAGTTGTAGCTGCCGACGTTCCAGTAGACGTGGAACTGGTTCCACAGCGCCTTCATGCCGCCCATCGGATCGTCGGGCGCAACGGTCGGGAAGGGGATGCCGTAGATGTACGCGGGCGGCTTCCCGGTCGCCTTCTCGAGGATGGTGCCGGTCTGCGGATCGATGGTGTACTTGCCGTCGTTCTGCTTGCGTGGCGTCCTCGAACGAGTGGTCGTAGTTGATGATGCCGTCCGGCCACGAGACGATCGGGTTCTGGTACTCGTCCTTCTCGAAGTGCGAGAGGATCTCGGGCGGCAGGAGGTCCTTCGCCTTCGCGGCGTTGGCCGACGTCAGCGTGTCGCCGATCTTCAGACCTGGCGCGACCTCCGTTCCGGCGGGCGCGTAGCGCTTCGGATCCGGGGGCCATTCATAGCCGTCCACCGTTCCCGCACGCGCGCGCGCGGCCGTCATCGCGGTGAGCAGGAACACCAGCCCGAGCACTCGGCGAATCGTCATCGACCCTCCCCCCGGGGACGCATCAGCGACGGCGAGGCAGCTCGACCTCGGCCGTGCCGGTGGCGGTCACCTCGTCGCGATGGTTCACGCATTCGACCGCGCAGCGCACGTAGGCCGCGCCGTCGCGCTCGAACTTCTCCATCACCTTCCCGCGCACCCACGTGACGTCGCCGATGTAGTTGAACTTGAGGTAGCGGCACTCGAGCCGTGCGAGGTGGCCGTCGTCGCCCATCCAGTCGGTCACGACCTGGATGAGCCACGCGCAGCGCTCCGGCCCGAGATCGTAGGCTCCCGGCAAGCCGAGCAGGCGGGTGGTGAACGCGTTGTCCCAGTGCACCCGCTGGGGCGGCTCGGGCACACCCTGCTCGTTGACGATGAAGAGCTTCGGATGCTTGGCGTAGAGCCGGGCGGCGACCTGGTTCCCCACCAGGTAGATCCCGAGCTGCGACTCGAACGCGATCTCGGCGGTCGGCGTCAGCGGGCCCTTGATGCGCTTCGGCAGGACGTCGCCGACCTCGACGTCGTCCCACACGCGCTCCGTGGCGCGCTCCTCGGCCCCGTACTCCGCCATGAAGCGCTCGACGTCGGCGGACGTCCAGGTCGCGAGCGAGGTCTCGCCGTACTTCTTCGTCTCGGCCGTCTTGTGCCGCTCGATACGGATCCACGTGTCGTTCCGCAGCCCGAGACGCTCGCCGCCCTGGTTCGTGTAGACGGCCTCGTATGTCTGGTACACGGACCGCCCGCCCCCGAACTTGCTCTGCCGCTCCTCGACCGACTTGAGGTAGCACTCGGCCGTGATGCGGTCGCCGACCATGAGCGGGCGCTTCCACTCGTAGAGCGAGCCCGTCCAGATCGAGTGCACGCCCGGCAGTCCCTCGGGCAGCCCGCTGGATCCGACGGAGCGCAGCGTGTCGAACGTCTGGATCATGATGTAGGGCGCCAGCAGCTTCCCCCAGCGCGTGCGCCCGGCGTACTCGTCGTCGTGGTAGAGCGGGCTCAGGTCGCCGATCCCGAGCGCCATGTGATAGGCGGCGTCGCGCGTCACCTCGCTGCGCCACGGGCGCCGTGCGGTGAATCCCTGCCCGATCCGGGTGCGCAGCTTGGCGATGCCCTCGTCGGTGATGCGGCCGCCGTGTCCGGCGATGTCAGCCATGGGAACTCCTTCGTCGTGCTGTGCGGCCGCGTGTCGCCTCGCGGGGCGCGAGCAGCCGGAGGATGGCCTCCTCGAGAAACCGTCGCTGGATCGCGAGCGCGGAGGGGCCGAGGGGATCGTCCCCGCCCGCTGCCAGCCGCTGCGTCCCGACGCCGTTCACGAAGTAGGCGAAGACGAGCCCGAAGAGCCCGAGCCCGATGTGGGGCACCTCGTCGGCCGACCAGCCCGAGCTGTCGGCCGCGCGGCCGATGATCGCGAGGCCGTCGCGGTAGAGCGGCGACAGCCAGCGGACGATCAGCTCCTGCACGCTGCTGGTCTCCTCGAGCAGCGCGCGCTGGAGCAGCCGGCCCAGGTTGGGATGCTGCGCGAGGTGCGTGACGAGTCCGTCCACCGTCATCGCGACGTAGTCGCGGCGGAGCTCACCGTCCTGCCACGATGCCTGCACGAGCTCGACGATGGGGCGCAGCCCGCGCTCGAGCACCGCCTCGTACAGCGCCTGCTTGCCCGGGAAATGGTTGTAGAGGCTCGACGGCGTGAGCTGCAGCTCGCGGGCGAGATCGCGAACCGCCACGCCGTCGACGCCATGCGCGGAGAAGAGGCGCTCGGCGGCGTCGAGGATCACCTCGCGCGTCGGAAGCGGCGTCGGGACCGGCACCGCGGCCGATGCCCCTCCGGGGCGTGCTGCCCTGCCGCTCATCGCGTGGCGATCAGTACCGAAATGAACGTTCGTTCGTCAAGCCGATCGCCTGCTACCGGACCCAGCGTGGCGGCCGCTTCTCGACGAAGGCCTGGAACCCCTCGCGCACCTCGTCCGACGCCAGCGAGTCGACGAACATCGGCAGGTCGAGGGCGGGAAGCTGGCGGTTCAGATCACGCTTCAAGGCCGTCCGCGCGCGCGGGCCGGTCTGGCGAAGCCAGCCGATCGTCTCCGCGACGGCGTCGTCGAGACGATCGTGCGGCACGACGCGCGACACGAGACCCATGGCGAGCGCCTCGGCGGCCGAGAAGGGCTGGGCCGTGAACAGCAGCCACTTGGCGCGGGCGACGCCGACCCGGCTCGCGAGGCGCGCGCCGAGGTAGCAGTCGGCGACGCCGCGGAGCAGCTCGGGGACGCGAAACGTGGCGCGATCCGAGACGACGGCGAGGTCGCTCATCAGCGTCATCACCAGGCCACCGCCCTGGCACATGCCATTGATCGCGACGAGCACGAGCTTCGGGCAGCGCTCGAGCTGCACGAACGGCGTCAGGTCGATGCCGTCGGTCTCGCGATCGATCGCCTGGCCGCCCTCGTGCTTCCCGCCCATCTCGCCGCCGACGCAGAAGTGGTCCCCCGCACCGGTGAGCACCAGGACGTCGACGTCGGGATCGCGCTCGGCGAGCACCGCCGCCTTCTTGATGCCGTGGTACATCTCGACGGTGCAGGCGTTGCGCCGCTCGGGACGGTCGAGGACGACGCGCAGCACACCGGCCGCCTTCGCGGCCCGCAGGTGACGCGACCCGAGGTCGACGGACTGGTCTTCGCGCGCCGGCATGCGCGTTCCTACCAGCGGAGACGCCGGGCGCGCCAGCGCCCGGCGCCGCCGATCACTTGCACTTGAGGGTGGTGAGCGTCCCGGACAGCGAGCAGCTCGACAGCATCGGGCCGCCGAACGTCGCCTCGCCGCACTGTCCGTGCACGCCCAGCGTGCCTTCCATCACCAGCGTGAATCGCACCGGGACCTGCGGCGGCGTGACCGGGAAGTTTCCGTCCTTGCCGGTGACGCTCACGGTCAGCAGACCCGGGTTGGAGCCTGCGCGCCGCACGGCGATCTTGGTGATGCCCTGGAGGCCCGGCCGGTTGCGGTATTGCCACCCGCTGCCCGTCGTCTTCCAGCCGGACCCGAGGCCCACCAGGTACGGTCCCGGCGGCACGCTCACGTCGAGCACCGTCCCGCCCAGCACGTCCTGCACGAGGACGCGCGCCCCCTGGGTCGAGGGGTCGAAGGCGGGCACCGTCGGGATCGTCATGCGTCCCTTCAGCTTGAGCTTGTCGTCGCCGGGAGGTGGCCCGATCCGGCCGAGGGTCAGCTTCGGCTGCGCGACGATCGCGCCGCCGGTGCACGGGTCGCACGCGTCACCCCGGCCGTCGTCGTCGGCGTCGTCCTGACTCGGGTTCGGCGTCTGCGCGCAGTTGTCGATGGCATCGCAGACGCCGTCGCCGTCGGCATCGGCACACGGCGCCGTGGTCGTGGTGGACGTCGAGGTGGTCGTCGTGGGCGCGAGCGTCGACGACGTCGTGGCGGTGGTGCTCGTGGTGGCCGCGGCCGTGGACGAGGTGGTGGCGGTCGTCGTCGTGGTCGACGTCGTGCTCGTCGTGGTGGTGGTCGTCGTCGACGTGGTCGTGGTGGTGGTGGTCGTCGTCGTGCTGGTGCTGGAGGTGGTCGTCGAGGTGGTGGACGACGTGGACGGGATGGTCGTCGACGACGAGGTGCGTCGGCGGCGGCGGTGGCGCCGTGGTCGACGTGGTCGACGTCGTGGTGGTGGTCGAGGTGGTCGTCGTCGAGGTGGTCGTGCTGGTGGTGGTCGTCGACGTCGTGGTGCTGGTCGTGCTGCTCGTGGTCGTCGACGTCGTCGTCGTGGGCGGCTCCGTGGTGGTGGTCGGAGCGCTCTTCGTGATCGAGAAGGAGTCGAAGACGACGTCGCTCCGGTCGATCGCCTGCACGGTGAGCGTGGTGTCGTTCACGATCCGCACCGTGTTGTACGAGAAGCGCTTGAAGCTGCAGTAGCTCGGGCCACTCCCCGAGCTGACGCCTCCGGGGCAGCCGCTCTGGAGCCAGTAGCAGTTCTCGCGCGTGGAGAAGAAGAATGGCTTGCGGAACGGCCCGCTGCCGTCGACCATCGCGGCGTCGTCGAGGGTCGAGCCGCCTCCGCCCGTCATGACGTACAGGGTGGTGCGGCCATCGGTGCCGGGCGTGCCGTCGGCATCGGCGAAGTCGTCCAGCGGGATCGAGCGCTCGTAGATGTGGTCGTGACCGTCGAAGACGATGTCGACGCCGTAGTACTCGAAGAGCGGGCCCCAGTTGGTGCGAACGGTCGCGTTGCTGCCGATCGAGGCGACGCCGTTGGCGCACGAGTACGGCGTCTGGTGGAGGAACACGAACTTCCACCGGCGCGTGGTCGTGGCGAGGTCGTTGGCGAGCCACGCCCGCTGCGTTGGATCTCCCGGGCTGTTGGCGTCCAGCGCGATGAAGTGGGCGTCGCCGTCGTCGAAGGAGAAGTAGCGCTCCTCCTGCCCGGGCGGTGCGTTCCGCGGCAGCTGGAACATCTTGATCTCGACCGAGCTGAACCAGTTGGCCGGTCCCGACGAGTTCACGTCGTGGTTGCCCAGGATCGGCATGAAGAGCGCGCGGCGCATCGGGTTCACGTAGTAGGCGAGCGCGTTGTTGTCCCAGTCCGACTGCGTGCCGTTCGTGTAGGCGTTGTCGCCGACGGTGACGATCATCGGCGGATCGTCGGCGTCCTGGAGATTCGCCACGTCGGTCTCGGCGCTCGACGCCTGACCCCAGTCGCCGACCACCGTGAAGAAGAGGTCCGCGGGATCGGACGGATCCATCAGCGTCGTGAAGTAGACGCCCGCGCTGGCTGCCTGCACCTCGACGCCGTTCGTGAGCAACCGGTAGAAGTAGCGCGTTCCGGGCTGGAGGCCGGTGATCGGAACCGCGTGGCACGTGCCCGCGGCGCCGATCTCGCAGCTCGCGGCCTGCGCGACCGTGACGGACGACCCGAGGGCGGGCGTCGTGCCGTACTCGACGGTGCTGTCGCCGGCGACGTTCGTCCACCAGAGGATCGTCATGGTGGTGAGGAGCGCGTCAGGGTTCTGGATGATCGGGCCACGCGTGATGGTCTGCGCGAGTGCGGGGCTCGCGAGCGCCACGACGGCGAGCAGCGTGGCGCACGCGACGCGTGGCATCCCGAGAACCGGCCGGCGCGTCGTCGTGGTGTCCGTCACGGAGCTCCCCCCTGTCTTCCGGACGGTCCACGGAAGCCCTCCGCGGCGGTCCAGCGCGGCAGGGCGTAACACGCGCGACGAAGCCTGCGCAACGGAATCTGCGCGTCAATGATTGCCAGAAATTCCCGTCAGGTCCCAGATTGCGACCCCGCCCCCGTTGTCCCCGGACACCAGGAACGAGCCGGCCCAGGCCACCGCGCGGACGCCCGCCCGGTGCCACCGGAGCGTGTCGACGAGACCGCCGTCGGCGATGCGCCGCAGCTCGATCGTCCCGCTGCGCAGGACGACCGCCGCGATGACTCCGTCCGGGCTCACCGCGAGCCGGACCGCGGCCTCCGGGAGCGGCGCCTGCAGGAGGGACGCGCCGCTCCCCGCATCCCAGGTGCGGAGCGATCGATCCGCACCCGCCCACACGACGCGATCTTCCGCGAAGGCGATGCTCTCGACCGGCTGGAGCACGTCGGCGAGCGGCCGGGGGGGCGCGTCGCTCGCGGGATCCAGCACCACGATCGACCCGATCTCGCTCCCGATCGCGGCGAGGCTCCCCTCCGGACGGAACGCGACCGCCGCCGCCTCCTGCGCGACGGGGATCCGTCGCATCGTCTCCCCGGTGGCAGGATCCAGCAGGCGCGCATCCGGGTCTCCGAAGCGGCTCACCAGGAGCCGAGCGCCGTCCGGCGACCACGCCATGTCGCGCACCTTTCCCGGCGTGTCGGGAAGCTGCCTCGCCACCTGGCCCGTGTCGACACGGTACACGATGATGCGATCGCCGATCGCGACGGCAGCCTCCCAGCCGTCGCGCCGGAGCGCGATCGCCGTCGCGCCCTCGTCGGACTCTGCACCCTCGAGGATGGTCACCTCCTCGGGCGGCGGCGGCGCGAAGCTGCGCGCCACCTCTGCGGCCGGCATCCGCCAGGCGCTCACGCCGCCCTCGGCCTCCGACACGACCGCGAGACGGCCGTCGGCCGTGGCGGCGACGGCGAGGACGGGATTCGGAAACGCGATGCTGCAGCGAGGAACGCGGGCGCCGTCCGCCGCCGCGACCGGCACGCAGCCGGCCTCCGGCACGCCGCCCACTCCCGCCGCGTCGCGCGAGAGCGGGAGCACGAAGTAGAGCTCCACCGGCTTCCCGGCGCGCAGGAGCTCCAGGTGGACGCGGACATCGTCGCCCGGGAACGGCGGTCCGCTCGCGACGAGCGCTCCGTCCCGCTCGACGAGCGGCAACGTGGGATGCTGCTCGCCGAGGTCGACCCGCACCTGGGCGGACGCGCCGGCGAGCGCGACCGGATGCCGCTCGTCGTCGCTGAGCCAGACATGCACCGTCCCGTCGCGTGTCGCCGCCGCCTCGACGTGCAGCTCGCCGGCCATCGCGACCACGCCGCCGTGGTGCGCCGTCTCGTCCTCGACGGCCGGTCGCCCCGGTCCTCTCGCCGCGCCGATGCGCTGCAGTCGCGTGATGACGAGCCGCCCGCCGTCGCGCGTCAGGTCGAAGCGCACGCGCATGCCCGGCGCGACGTCGCGTGCGACGTCGGGTGCGCGTGCGAGGATCCGCGTCGTGCTCGCCGGCAGGACGTCCGGGATGTCGTCGTGCTCGATGGTGAGCCAGGGTCCGGGCTGCTCCACGGCGAGCACATCGCCCTCGCCGCTCCACGTGGCCGTGTCGCGCCCGCAGCCCGCCAGCGCGCAGACGACGAGCAGCACACGGATCGCCGACGAGCTCATCGTCCTCCCGGCGCGCCGGCGCCGTGCAGGGTCAGCTCGCTGAACGCGACGTGTCGCGTACCTGACGCCGTCGTCTCTCCCCCCTCGCCGCTCAGCCGGAACGCCAGCACGTTGCCGTCGCTGCGAAAGTCGGCGGCGGTGGTGGGAAAGACGTATGCCCGCCAGCCGGTCTGGAGCAGCGCCTCGCCGAGCCCGCGCCCGTTCAGGTCGACGCGCATGCGCTCGCACGTTCCGGGCGGCAGGTCGCTGCGCGGGCGCGCCACGAGTCGCAGCTCGTCGACGCGCCGCTTCGGCGGCGGCAGCGACAGCTCACCGCTCTCCGTGTACATCCACATGCTGCGGCGGCGCGGGTCGGGCGTGTCCGGTACCCAGTCGCCATGCAGCCACCCGCGCTCCTGCGCAGCGCCGAAGGTCAGGTGCGTCAGCGGTTTGGCCCGACTCGCCGCCGTGCTCGCCGGGAGCGGGACCTTGATGCTCCGCGCCGCGGCGACGTGCATGACTGTCGCGAGCCCCAGCCCGACGCCCGTCGTCACCGTTCGCCAGCGCGCGTCGGGGTGCAGCATGGCGAGCACGCCGAACGCGCCGCCGATGGCGACCGCCGCCAGCGTGTCGGACGGCCAGTGCCGCCGGCCGTACACGCGCGCCGCGGCCACGATCGAGAGCGCGACCGCGAGCAGCAGCCAGCCGCGCCAGCGGATGCGTACCGGCCAGCCTCCCCACGACAGCGTCAGCGCCGCCAGCCCGGCCAGCACGGTGTTGCCGACGTGACCGCTCGGGAAGCTCCCTCCGCCGGTCCCGAGGAACTCCGCGCCAGGCCGCGGGCGGTCGAGGAAGTCCTTCAGCGCCCCGACCAGCAGAACCCCGGCGGCGAGGGCCGCGACCAGCTGCGCCACCTCCAGCGGTCGGGGACGTCCGCGCCACAGCGCGCGCGCCAGCGCGATCGCGACCACCGAGAGCCCGACCGGCATCACGAGATCGCTCACCCGCCCCGCGAGCTCCACACCGCCGCACGTGCGCCAGCCGGCGAGCGCCGCGTCGATCCGCGCGTCGACCGGCCCGAGCAGCAGCATGGCGGCCGCGACGACCAGCAGGGCGAGCGCGGCCGCGCCGGTGCCGCCCTCCCGGCCGGACACGGCTAGACCACCCGCGCGGCGCGCAGCTCGGCGATCTCGGCGGGCGACAGCCCGGCCTCGCGGAGGACCTCATCGGTATGCTCGCCGAGCCGCGGCGCGGGATCGACGAATGCCGTCGGGGTCGCGGACATCTTGAGCGGAGGACCGAGCGTGCGAATGCGGCCGCGGACGGGGTCCTCGTGCTCTGCCAGCAGGCCATTGGCGACGAGCTGCGGGTGAGCGAGTATCTCCTCGAGACGGTTCACGCGGCAGGCCGGGATGTCGTGCCGCTCCATGAGCGCGATCCAGTGCTCGCACGTGTCGGTGCGGAAGATCTCGCTGAGCACGCCCACGATCTCCTCGCGATGCTCGACGCGCGACGGGTTGGTCGCGAAGCGTGGGTCGGTGAGCAGGTCGTCGCGGCCGAGCGCGGCACACAGGCGCTTGTAGAACGCGTTGGTCAGGCAGGCGACGATGAAGTAGCCGTCGCGCGCGGGGAACGCCTGGTACGGCACCAGGTCGGGATGCCCGCTGCCGAACTTGGGGAAACGCGTGCCCTCGGTGAGCACGTTGGCGGCATTGTCCGCGTACAGCGACACGACGGCGTCCAGCATCGCGATCTCGACGTGCTGTCCCGCGCCCGACTGCGCGCGCGCGACCAGCGCGGCGGCGATGCCGTAGGCGGCATAGACGCCGGTGGTGATGTCCGCCACCGGCGGAGCGGACTTGATCGGCGGTCCCCCCTCCTCGCCGGTGTGGCCCATGATGCCGCCGGTCGCCTGCACGATCAGGTCCATTCCCGGCTTCTGCGCGAGGGGGCCGGTCGCGCCGAAGGCCGTGATCGAGCAGTAGACCAGGCGCGGGTTCTCGGCGTGGAGCACGTCCCAGCCGAGCCCGTGCCGGTCCATCACGCCGGGCCGGAAGTTCTCCACCAGCACGTCCGCGTCGCGCACCAGACGACGCACGAGCGCCACGCCCGCGTCCTGTCCGATATCCACGGTGATGCCACGCTTGTTGCGGTTGAGCCCCTGGAAGTTGAGGCCGCCGATCTCGGGCGGAAGCCGTCCCGTGCGGTCCGCGTAGCGGATGCTGTCGCCCCGTCCCGGCTTCTCGATCTTGATGACGTCCGCGCCGAGATCGCCGAGCAAGGAGGTGCACCACGGGCCGGCGGCCTGATGACTCAGGTCGATGACGCGGATGCCTGCGAGCGCGCCGACACTCGTGCGCCGGTCGTTCATGCGAGTCCCGGCCGTACCAACGCGGCGCTCGGCGGTCAACTCGCGGCGACCCGACCTCCGTTGCGACCGACACCCGCTGCATTGACCCGACACGGCCCCCGGTGTTTGACGGGTCAGTGAACGACCCGGGGTCCACCCAGGCGATCCGGCGTCAGGTCAGCGCCGTGCGACGGCGGAGCAACCTCCATGTCGTCCAGCACGCGATCGCCCTCTGGGTCGCCATCTCGGCCGGCGCCGCGACCCTCGTCGTCCTGAGCGCGGTACGCGGTGGACACGGCGCCTTCATGGTCGTCGCGCTCGCCGCCCTGGTCGCGCTGTGCGCGACCACCGTGCTGCTCGGACGCAGGGTCCGCGTCGGGTGGATGGCGGCGCGCGACGCGCCGGGGCGCATCGATGCCGCGCGCGGCCTGCGCGGCCGCTTGCCGTCGCTGTTCGAGCTCGACCGGCCCGACGGCCGCGCGCGCGGGCCGCTCTTCTCGCTGCTCGTTCACCAGACGGTCGAGGCGATGCCGTCCTGGCGTGCCACGGAGGTCGTGCCCGATGTGATGCCGATCCGCGTCCTCGCCTCCGCCATCGCGGCGCTCTGCGCGCTGGCCATGGTCGTCGTGATGGCACCGGCGCTGCGCCCGGCCCCGCCGCGCGTCCTCGTGGGCGACCGCCGCATCGACGTCTCGCCGGCGGACGACACGCGCGACGGGGCCGACACGCTGCTGGTGTCGCCCGGCACCGAGCGGCCGGCGCCGCGTCGCGAGGGGACCGGGGACGCGAGCCAGGACACGGCGGGTGCGGCCGGTCCGCTCGCGGGCGCCTCGACGGCGCTCCAATCACTCCAGACCTGGCTCCAGCAGACGCTCGACGCCGAGGAGAGCTGGGACGCCGGCGAGCCGGTGCCGTCGAACCCCGCAGCGAACGGCCAGCACGCCGCCGCGCGCGAGCACCACGCCGCGACGACCGCGGCGGTCGACGACCACGCTGCCACCGGCTCGGGAGCACCGACCGACGCGCCTGGCGCGACGCCACGGCGCGCGGGCGGAACGAGCACCGAGCCGGGCGGCGGCGGTCCGGGCGAAGGTGCGGGCACCGATACCGATTCGACGCTCTACGGCAAGCCCGACGACGAGCCCGTCACGGGTCGCGACCGCTTCGAGCTCGGGATCGCCGCCCGCGTGCGCACGCGACGCGGGTCGGACACGGGATCGTGGAGCGATGCGCCGGCAGCCGACGGCGATCGCCACCCCGTGCTCGCCAGCCAGCATCGCGCCGAGCAGCCGGGCCATCGCATGCCGGTGCCTCCCGCCTTCGCGCCGCTCGTCAGCCGCCTCTTCGCACACACGCAGCCCGGCGAGGGAGATTCGCGATGAACGCCGAGATCGCCGCCGCTTCCATCCGCGACTTCCAGGAGATCTTCGGCGCCGTCCGGCGCGAGATCGCGCGCGTCGTCGTCGGCCACGACGAGGTGATCGACGCCATCCTCGCCGGGCTGCTCGGCGGCGGCCACGTGCTCATCGAGGGAGTGCCCGGGACGGGCAAGACGCTGATCGTGCGCTCGCTCGCGGAGGCGCTGGCGCTGCGCTTCAGCCGCATCCAGTTCACCGTCGACCTGATGCCGGCCGACATCACCGGGACCCGCGTCGTGAGCGAGACCGCGGAGGGCAGGCGCGAGTTCGCCTTCGTCGCGGGGCCGATCTTCACGCACATCCTCCTGGCCGACGAGATCAACCGCGCCACGCCGAAGACGCAGTCCGCGCTGCTCGAGGCCATGGCCGAGCAGCAGGTCACGGTGGCGGGCGTGACGCACGTGCTCCCGCCGCCCTTCTTCGTGCTCGCCACGCTGAACCCGATCGAGATGGAGGGCACCTATCAGCTGCCCGAAGCGCAGCTCGATCGCTTCCTCTTCAAGGTGCGGCTCGACTACCCGTCCCTGGCGGAGCTGGAGCGCATCCTCGCTTCCACCACGGGCGCCGAGATGGCGTCGGTGCGGCCGGTGCTCGCTGCGGATGCGGCGCCCGGACGCGTCGAGGCGCTGAAGCAGCTGGTGCGCGCCGTCCTGGTGGCGCCGCACATCGAGCGCTACGTCGCCGCCCTGGTGCGCCTCACGCTGCCCGCTCCGGACGGCGACCCGGAGGTGCGCCGCTGGGTGGCGTACGGCGCGAGCCCGCGCGGCGGACAGGCGCTGCTCCTGGGCGCGAAGGTGCGCGCGCTCCTCGACGGGCGACCGCACGTCGCGTTCGAGGACGTCGATCGCGTCGCGCGCGCGGCTCTCCAGCACCGCCTCGTCCTGACCTTCGCTGCCGAGACCGAGGGCGTCGACCCGGCCGTGGTGGTCGACCGCGTGCTCGCGGCCGGGGCACGGCTGCGGCGATGACGGGGCCGGCGCGCGCCGCCGTCGCTCGCCTCGGCGGCGTGGCGGCCCGGCTCGGCCTGCACGTGCGCGGGCGCATGGGCGTGCGCCCCGGCGAGCAGCGCTTTCCCGGTCGGCCGCAGCCGAGCGGGCTCGAGGTCGAAGCGCACAGCGCCTACGTCCCTGGCGACGACCTGCGCCATCTCGACTGGAATCTCTTCGGCCGCCTGGACACGTTGCTCATGCGGCGATTCACCGCCGAGCGCGAGGTGATGGTGCACGTCCTCGTGGATGCGAGCGCCTCCATGGGCGTTCCCGCGGCCGACGGAAAGTGGACGGCGACGGCGGAGCTGGCCATCGTGCTCGCCGCGATCGCGGTCACGAGCCGGCACGCCGCTCGGCTCGCGGTGCTGGGCGGCGGCGCCCCCCGGACCTCGCTGGTGCATCGCCGGCGCGCGGGACTCGTCGCGATGGCCGAGCTGCTCGACACCACCACGCCGTCGGAGCGGCTCGATCTCGGCCGGGCTCTCGGCGAGTACGCCCACCGGCATCCGGAGGGCGGCGCGGCGCTCGTGCTGTCGGATTTCCTCCTCGAGCCGGCCGCGCTCGCGCCCGGCGTGGCGGCGCTGCGACGCCGCGGCTACGCCGTCTATCTGCTGCAGCTCCTCGGCCGCAGCGAGATCGAGCCCGCGCGGGCGCTCGCGAGCGGTGAGCTGGTGGACGCCGAGTCCGGCGAGCGACACGGCGTGGCGCTCGACGCCCAGGTCCTCGCGCGCTACGGCGCGCTGCTGGCGGCCCACCAGGACGCGATGCGGGCGCTCGCCGTGCGCCACGGCGCCACGTGGGCGTCGTTCGCGAGCGACACGCCGGTGCTCGAGATCGCCACCCGCGACCTGGTCCGGATCGATCTGGTGCGGGCCCGCCGATGATCGGCATCCTGAATCCCCTCGGTCTCCTCGCCCTCGCGAGCATCGGCGTGCTGGTCGCGCTCACGCTCTTCGCGCGCCGGACGCGGATCATGCCGGTGTCGAGCCTGCTCCTGTGGAAGCAGATCCCGGCGCGGCCCGTCGAGCGGCAGCGCTTCAATCCCGACCTGCTCTTCGTGCTGCGCGCGCTCCTGCTCCTCGCGCTGGCGATCGGCTACCTGCGGCCATACGTCGTGCGGCCCCGTGCGGGAAGCGACGGCGGCCTCGCCGTCGTGCTCGACACGTCGGCCAGCATGCAGGTGCGCGAGGCGGCCGGTACGCGCTTCGACCAGGCTCGCGGCCGCCTCGACGCGCTCGTCGCCGCGCTGCCCCCCGAGACGCCCGTGCTGCTCGTGACGGCGGCGGATCGACCGCGCGTCGCGCTCCGCTGGACCGCCGACCGCGGGCGCCTCGCCGAGCAGCTTGCCGGGATCGCGCCGCTCGACACGCCGACCGCCATGGGTCCGGCGGTGCAGGTCGCCCTCGGCGAGGCGTCGCGTCGCGGAGGCGCGCGCGTCGTCGTCCTCACCGACCTCCCGCCGGCGGCGAGCGACCTGTCGCCCGCGGAGCTGGCGCGGATCGACTGGATCGCGATCGGGCGGCGCGGCGACAACGTGGGGATCACGCGCATCGCCGTCGACGCGCCGCCGTTCGGCGATGCCGCCGACGCCCGCGCGACCGTCGTCGTGCACAACTTCGACGCCGTACCGCACGCCGCCACGCTCGAGGCGAGCCACGAGGGAACGCCGTGGCTGCGCCATGCCGTCGCGCTGCCGCCGCGGGGCGAGCAGCGGGTGGCGCTCGGAGCGCCGCCCGGTGCGGGCATCATCCGCGTGCGACTCGGCGACGGCGACGCCCTCGCCGTCGACGACGAGGCCGTCGGCTGGGTGCCGCCGCGCCCACCCCTCGACGTGCTCCTGGTGACCGAGTCGGACGCGCTCGGCACGGCATTCCGCGCGCTGGTCACGGCGGTGCCCGGGGGACGCATCGAGGTGGTGAATCGCGCCGGCCTGAGCGAGCGCGCCGGCGTCGCGGCGCGTCCCGGCATGGTCACCGTGTTCGATCGTCTGGCGCCCGACGACGGAGGCGACGGCGGTGGCGCCCTCTACGTGGCCCCGCCACCCGGCAACACCGTCTGTCCGAGCGTGCGCCCGGTCGAGGACGCCGCGGTGGTCGACTGGGAGAGCGGACATCCCGTGCTGGCGGGTCTCGACGGGCTCGACGCGGTCGAGGCGGTTCGCGCCGTGCAGCTACAGGTGCCGTCCTGGGGTGCGACGGTGCTGACGGCCGCTTCGCGTCACGTGGCGTATCCCTTTCTCGTCGTCGGCGATGTCCGCGGACGGCGCCGCGCATGTCTGGCGGCAGAGCTGCCGCCGCGGCTGGCGGCCTCGGACACGATGCCGCTCGTCCTGCTCACGCTCGCGACGCTGCGCTGGCTCGCCGAGCCGATCGCCGACGCGCCGATCACGCTCGCCACCGGCGTCCCGGTGCGGGTGGCGGGGCGCCCGTTTGCCTCCGCGACGGGACTGCGCGCGGTCGGCGATCCTCCCGTGGTCCTCGCCGAGCGCGCGGGCGTGCACCGCGCGCGGGTCCCGGGCGGTCCCGACCGGCTGGTGCTCGCCAGCCTGACCAACGACGCCGAATCGGACGTCGGGCGGCAGGACGGCGATCGCGAATGGCCGGCGACGGCGGCGGCGGACACGACGGCGGCGAGCGGACGGGTCGACCTGTCGTGGTGGTGCTACGCTCTCGCGGCCGCGCTGCTCGCGCTCGAGGCGCTGGTGTGGGGAATGGCGCGGGGGCCCGCGCGATGATCGCTCGCTGGCGGGGCGCGCGGCGCGCAGCCGTGCTGCGCGCGGTGGCAGCCGTTCTGCTCGCGCTCGTGCTGGCGGGCGTGTCGGTACAGCGCGCCCGGCCCGCGGGCGGGTCCTGCGTCATCCTCGCCGTCGACGTCTCGGCGAGCGTGCGGCATGCGGGTCTCGACGCCGCGGCCAGGCTGCTGCCCGCCCTCGGCAGCGCGCTGGGACCACACGACGTCGTCGGGGCGATCGTGTTCGCCGGCGAGGCGCGCGTCGCCGCGCCGCCCGCATCGGCGGCGCCCACGGCGCAGGCGCTCGCCGCAGCCGCCGAGGAGTCGGGTATCGATCGCGACGCGAGCGATCTCTCGGCGGCGATCCGCCTGGCCTCGCCGCTCTGTCCCGACGGACTCCAGCCGGCGCTGCTGCTGATCAGCGACGGCCAGGAGACGCGGGGCAACGCGCTCGCGGAAGCGACCCTGGGTGACCCGCCGATGCCGGTCTTTCCCGTCACGCTCGATGCGACGGAGCTCCCGCTGGCGGTCATCCGGCGCGTCCTCGCTCCACCGACCGTCGCCGATCGCGTGCCGGTCCCGCTCGAAGCGGTGGTGGAGAGCCACGCCCCCGCGGCCGTCGAGGCAGCGCTGGTGATGGCCGCCGACGACGGCGCCCCGCTGCAGGTTCCGGCCACGCTGCTTCCGGGCCTGACCGTCGTGGCGCTGCCCTACCGCGCGCGCGGCCCCGGGCGACACGGGCTCGACGCGGCGCTGCGCTTCCCGCCGGATGGTCCACTGCTGCCCGGCGCGGTCCACGTCTCGCTCGACGTCGTCGCCGCGCCGCACGTGGTCGTCGGCGCCACGCGCTCCAGCTCCGTCGTCGGCGCGGCGCTCGCGGAGCGCGGCATGCAGGTCGACGTGGTGACGCCCGCGGTCCTGGGATCGCGGCTCGGGCGGCTCGGGGCCGGCGACGTCGTGGTGCTCGACGACGTCGGGCACGGCGACGCGGCCGCGCTCGACCTCCCCGCGCTGGCGCGCTGGGTCGCGCGTGGCGGCGCGCTGGTCGTCACCGGGGGGCCGCATCTCTTCGGCGATCCGGGATGGGCCAGCAGCGCGCTCGCGCCGGTGCTGCCGGTCGAGATGCTGTCGCAGGCGCCCGAGCCGAAGGAGCGCGAGCCGATCGCGCTCGAGCTGGTGATCGATCGCTCGAACAGCATGGGGTTCTCGACGCGGCCGGACCCGAGCGGCGAGGGCGAGAAGATGGAGTACGCGCGGCGCGCCGCGCTCGCGGTGCTCGATCAGCTCGGATCCCGCGACCTCGTCGGCGCCATCGCCTTCGACTCGCAGCCCTACGAGCTGGGACCGCTCGTACCGGTCGCCGACGGGCGTGATGCGCTCGCGGTACGTATCCGGGCGCTGCGCCACGGCGGCGGCACCGACTTCAAGGACGCGCTCGACATCGCGCGGCGGAACCTCGTGGAGGCCGGCCGTCCCGTCCGACACATCATCCTGCTCACGGACGGCGACACGAACCGTCGTTCCGACGACCACCTCGACCTGATCGCCGCGCTGGCGCGCGACGACATCACCGTGACGACCATCCGCATCGGATCCGACACCGGCAATCTCGAGCTCCTCCAGCAGATCTCGCGTGAGACCGGCGGCGAGTTCCATCACGTCGCGGACGCCACCTCGCTGCCCCAGCTGATGATCCGCGACACCCGACGCCTGATCGACGCGCCGGGCACCCTGGTGAACGCGCCGGCGCGCGTCGGCGAGTGGGGGCCGATGCTGGCAGGCCTCAGCGAGCAGGAGCTTCCCGTGGTGGCGCGCTGGGCGGTCACGCGCCTCAAGGACGACGCCGAGCTGCGGCTCTATCTCGACGCGGGGACCCGGCGCGATCCGCTGCTGGCGACGTGGCAGTACCAGCTCGGTCGCGTCGCCGTCGTGCCGGTCGACTTCCAGTCCGGCGCGGCGGAATGGGCCGGCTGGGAAGGATTCGGCACGCTGTGGTCGCAGCTCGTCCTCTGGACGCTGCCGCCGCCGGCCGAGGCGGCGGGGCGCCCGCTCGACGACGAGGCGGTCGGCCGCGAGCTGCGCACCGTGGGGCCGAACCTTCCGCTGCTGCGCCAGCTCGCGGCGGCCACGGGCGGCGCGCTCGATCCGGCGCCCGACGCGCTGCTCGCGGCGCGGCCGGGCGTCGAGCACGAGGCCGTGCCGCTCGCGCCGTTCCTCGTCCCGCTGGTGATCCTCGCCGTCCTCGGCGACATCGCGCTGCGGCAGCTCGGACGCTGATGCGACGCCGCCCCTCTTGAACCGAACGATCGTTTGTTCGTATGGTGCCGTGCCGGAGGGAATCGCCGCATGCCCCGTGACTATCAGCTGATCTCCGCCGACTCGCACGTCCTGGAGCCGCCGCACATCTGGACCACGTACATGGCGAAGAAGTTCCACGCCAAGGTTCCGCGCGTCGTTCCCGACGGCGAGGGCGGCGAGGCATGGCAGTTCGCGCCGGACGTTCCTCCCGCACCGATCGGCATCTACGCGTCCGCCGGCCGCAAGCACGAGGAGGTGCGCTGGACCGGGGTCACGTTCGCCGCGGCGAACCAGGGCAACTTCCGCGGCGAGCCGCGCCTCGCGGAGCAGGACATCGACGGCGTCGACGCCGAGGTGCTCTTCGGCTCGGCGCGCATGATGAGCCACTTCTTCTCCGACGACGATCCCGAGTTTCATCTCGCCGGCGTGCAAGCCTACAACAACTGGCTGGCCGAGGAGATCGTGAGCGTCGATCCGTCGCGCCTGATCGGGCTCGGGTGCATCCCGGCACTCGGGGTCGACGCGGCGATCCGCGAGATGGAGCGCTGTCTCGAGATGGGGTTCCGCGGCGTGTGGCTGAACACCATGCCGAGCGTCGGGTCCACGATCCGTCCCGAGGACGACGAGTTCTGGGCGGCCGCGCAGGCCGCCGGCGTACCGGTGCATTTCCACGTGCGCGTGATGCGCAAGATCAACAAGCCGAAGCCGAAGGGCGTGCGCGGCGACGATCTGACCGGCCTCGCCACCGTCGGCGCCGCCGACATGATCACCGACATGTCGGAGATCATCAGCTCGGGCGTGCACGATCGCTTCCCGGACCTCGTCTGGGTGGCGGTCGAGACGGGCACCGGCTGGATCCCGTACATCCTGGAGCAGCTCGACGACCGCTGGTGGCGCAACCGCCAGTGGCTGCCGGTGAAGCTGCGGCACGAGCCCAGCTTCTACTATCGCCGCAACTGGCGCTCGAGCTTCATGATCGACCACTACGCCGTACGCAATCGCCACGTCATCGGGGTCGACAACATGCTGTGGTCGACGGACTACCCGCATCACGGCTGCGACTGGCCCGAGACGCGGCGCGTGGTCGACGACATGATGCGTGACGTGCCGCTCGACGAGCGGCGCAAGATCTGCGCGCTCAACGCGGCGAAGCTCTACAAGCTGGCGTGACGCCGGACGCGAACGCGGACGTCGTCCGGGCCGCCCTGACGCGATCCCGTCAGATCGGGAGCCGGAACGCGCTCGCGTCGGCCGCCGAGCCCACGCCTGCTCGCGCGATGAGCTGATCCTCGATCGGCACGCGCTTGCGCAGCTCGGGCATGACCTCGGCGGCGAACAGGCGCACGCTCGCGTCGGCCAGATCGTACGGCATGGCTCCGTAGCTGAAGATACCGTTGAACGCCTCCGCGCCCGTGCGCTTCTGGATGTCGAGGATGCGCTCGTAGCATTGCTCGGGCGTGCCCCACACCTGGAGACCCAGGAAGAACTCCGTGGTGGCGTCCATGCCGCCGGGCGAGGACGCCAGCTCCTGCACGGTCCGGTACGCCTCGTAGCCGCGCATCGTCGTCAGGTGGTCGCCGACGAGCTCGTAGTGGCGGACCACGGAGCGCCAGTACTCGCCGATGTAGGCTCGCGCGTACTCCGCGGCGCGATCCGCGTTCTCGTCGCAGTACGTCCAGCCCCCGACGATCGGCGGTGGCGCGTCGACGCCGTTCACGTCGTGGAACGTCTGTCGGTAGTCGTTGAGCTCGGTCGCCACCACGTCCCAGGGCTTCTGCGGGATGATCAGGATGCCGATGCCGAGCTTCGCCATGATCTGCGACGACTCGGGCGAGACCGCGGCCGCGTAGGTGCGGCCGCGGAACGACTTGAAGGGTCGCGGGCGCAGCTCGCGGCGACGCTGGTGCACGAACGTGCCGTCGAACTCGACGTAGCCACGCTCGAGCCCCTCCAGGATCGCCTGCGCCGCCTCGACGAACATCGGCCGGCTGTCCTCCTGGTTCACCCCGAAGCCCTCGAACTCGACGCGACCGAGGCCGCGGCCGATGCCGAGGATCAGGCGGCCGTTCGACATGTGGTCGAGCATCAGCACCTGCTCGGCGACGCGGACCGGCTGGTGCCACGGCAGCACGACCACCATGGAGCCGAGCTGGATGTTGCGGGTCCGGCCGGCGAAGTACGTCAGGTACTGCAGGACGTCGGGACACATCGTGTAGTCGGTGAAGTGGTGCTCCACCCCCCACAGCGACTCGAAGCCGAGCGGCTCGGCCAGATCGGCCAGGCGCAGCTCGTTGCGGTAGACGTTGCGGTCGGTGCGCCCTTCGCCCTGTCCCTGGAAGATGACTCCCATGCCGACGTGCATGTCCGTGCTCCTTCCTGGCTCAGCCCTTCGATCGTGAGACGAAGCGCGCGTCGCGGGTGTCGACCACGACCGTTTCGTCGGAATCGAGGTACGACGGTACCTGGATCACCAGCCCCGTCTCCAGCGTCGCGGGTTTCGTCTGCGCCTGCGCCGTCGCGCCCTTCAGCGGCGGCGCGGTGTCGACGACCCGCAGCACCACCGTCTGCGGCAGGTCCACCGAGATCACCTTGCCGTTGAAGACCACGGAGCGGATGCCGTCCAGGCCATCCGTCAGGTAGCCGGCGGCCTCGCCCAGATCGTCGGCCGACAGGGTGAACTGGTCGTAGCTCTGCGTGTCCATGAAGTGGAAGCCGGCGTCGTCACGGTAGAGGAACTGGACGGGACGCAGCTCCAGATCCGGCTGCTCCACCTTGTCGCCGCCGCGGAACGTCTTGTCGAGCACCTGGGCGGTGCGGAGGTTTCGCACCCTGAGCTTGCTGAGCGAGCTGGCGCCGCGCGCCGACGGCGACTGCACGTGCACCTCGAGGATCACGTACGGATCGCCGTCGATCAGGATGCGGAGCCCGCGCTTGAAGTCGCCGGTGGAGATCATGCCGCCGTCATTCGTGCTGGCCGAGCGTCAGCTCGACCGCCACCGCGGGCCGGCCGTCCGGCGGGTCGCCCGCCTTGCGGAACACGCCGCTCACCACGAGCGGCGCCTCGCCACGGAACCACGCCTCGCGGCGATAGCCCTCACCCCGGAAGCACGGCTTGCGATACACGATGCGCGCGCGCGAGAAGAACAGCCGACGCAGATCGTGCCCGGCCGCGTGCAGCGCGTCGGCCACGAACATCTCCATGGAGCGCAGGTACTCCATGCCGTTCACGTGGCGGTTGGCGTCGGTCTGTCCGTAGTGCCAGACGCGGTCGCCCTGCTCGACGAAATCGGGCCGGCGGCCGGCGGGGGCCAGCGCGTCGAGGTCGAGCAGCTCGGTGATGCGCGACGGGCCGGGACCCAGCCCGAGCTCGGGCGGCAGCGTCGTCACGCGCCGTCGCGTCGGATCGGGATCGTAGCGCGTGAACGCGTTCACCAGCCTCGCCCGCGCCACCATTGTTCCGGCGGGATCGAGCACGGTGTGCCGCCCTTCCCGCACGAGGTACCGGACGTCCCCCTGCGGGTCGAGCACCTTTGCGAGATAGGTTTCGCCGCGCACCAGGAAGGGCTTCCAGGGCTCGACCGGCCCGTCGAACGCGTCGAGCTCCACGACCACCAGCGGCGTGAAGACCCCGGTGGGATTGGTGAAATCCGCGCCGCCCATCTTCCGGTGCCACAGCGCGAAGTGCGCGCGCGCCGTGTACGTGACGATCGACGACAAGCGCAGCGCGAGCCGCTCGGTCAGGTCGGGGAACAGCACCGTCTGGCGGTAGCGTGCGCGCAGGACGATGTCGGCCGGGTTGCGCTCCCTCATGCGGCTCGCACCCTAGCCGGCCGCCGTGTCCGACGGAAACGGTGGCGCGTCACGCGAGCCCCGCCTTCTGCACGGGGTTCTCGAACTCCGTGAGCTCGTCCCAGCGCTCGCGGACGAGGATGCGCATGCGGCGCAGCGCCACGATCTCGAGGCGCAGCCCGTCGGGATCGGAGAAGAAGGTGGCGTAGTAGTCGGGCGCATACTCCGGACAGCGGCGGGGCTCGGTCGCCTCGACACCGAGGGCGCGGAGCCCCCGCGCCGCGGCGTCCACGTCGGCGGTCGTCGCGACCCGGAAGCAGAGGTGGTGCAGCCCGGGGGCGTACGGATCGTGCGCGACGTCTCGTTTCGCGGGGCGCAGCGTGTACTGCGTCTCGCGATTGAAGTAGTGCGCGTGGGCCTCGCCGGCGATCGGCGACGTTCCCTTGCGGAACCCGAGGAGCCGCATGACCGGGTCGTAGAACGCGACGGCGCGCGAGAAGTCGCTCACCGAGACGTAGAGGTGATCGATCCCGGTCACTTCGAGCGCCATCGAGACCTCCAGCGGTCACGCGTCGACGACGCGCGCCGCCTTGTACGCGAACCGCGGCAGCCCGTCGCGCGGCACCAGCTCGATGCGCGCCGCGACGCCGAGCCGCTCGCGGAATCGATCGGCGATGCGCGCGGCGAGCGCGAGCGGCTCCGCTCCGGGCACGTGCTCGCATCGCACGTGCAGCTCGGCGGAGGGCGCGGACGGCCGGACGATCTGGTACTCGGCCGACGGCGTGGACACCTCCGGGAACTCGTAGAGCACCAGCGCCACGTCGATGGGCAGCACCTCGTGGCTGCCCGCCGCGACGAGATCGCGGACCCGGCCCTCGTAGAAGAGACGGCGGTGCGTCTCGCCGCACGGACACGGCGTCTCGTTCAGCCGCACCACGTCCTCCAGGTCGTAGCGCAGGAGGAAGTTGTCCTTCTCGAGCACCGTGACCACCAGGTTGCCGCGCTCGCCGTGGCCGAGCGCTCGCCCGGTGTGCCGATCGACGACCTCGACGATGGCGAGATCCTCCGCGAGGTGCGCGCCGTCACGCTCGTCGCACGCGCTGCCGAGGAGGGGCAGCGCCTCCAGGCCCGAGCTCGCCATCAGGTACTGCTCGGACGGATGGTCACCGGCGATGGTGAGATTCAGGTCGCGGGCCGGGTCGAGACCGCGCGCGCGCGCCGCGTCGGCGTACGTCGTCGCGACGTTGCCGAAGAGCCGGTACATCGACGGGCGCAGCCGCCGCCACACCTCGATCACGTCGCCCACGTGCGCCGCGCCGACGGGCGGCCCCGACGGGATGTTGAGGACGCCGAGCGCCTCCACGCCGTGGCTGAAGTGCCAGCCGCCCGCGTTGGTGCCGAACGGGTGCGCGTTGGCGAGGCTCATCCCCGGGCGCAGCCCCCAGCGCCAGCGTCCGCGAGCCGACGCCGCGTGATCCACCTCGAGGTCGCGGCGCGTCCAGAGGATCAGCGTGGGCCGGCCGCTGGTTCCCGTCGACGCGCCCAGCCGGACCGCGGCGCTCGCCGGCGCGCCGCGATAGTCGCCGAAGGGCGGGTGCTCCTCCTCGCTCTGCCGCAGCTCCGACTTCACCGTCGTCGGGATGGCGGCGAGGTCGTCCAGCCCGCGCAGGTCGGCGCGCCGGAGACCGGCGGCCTCGAGCTTCCGGCGAAAGAAGGGCACCGGCGTCGCCCACACGCGGTCGAGCTGTCGCGCCAGGCGCTCGGCCTGCAGCGCGCGCACGCGCTCGCGCGGCATCGTCTGGATGTGCGGATCGTAGTAGCGGCGATCCGCCGGCGGCCGCGCGGTCACGAGGTGCTCCGTCGATCGACGATGCTGTCGGCGAAGCGGGGCGCGGCGGCGCCCTCCGGCAGCTCCGACTCCGCCACCAGCTCGACGTCCATCCCGACCAGGGCCACGGCCTTCACGCGCTCCGCGATGGCCCGCGCGAGCGCGGCCGCGTCGCCCGCCGGCGTGGTGAGACCTGCGCGCAGCACCGCGCGATCGTAGCGTTCCCCTGCGGGGTGATCGACGACGATCTGGAACCGGCTGACCGCCGGGAACTCCGACAGCGCGCGGTGGACCTGCGACGGATGCACCAGCACGCCCTTGATCTTCCGGATGGCGCCCACCTGCCCGACGAAGACCACCCGCGGGGCGGGGTCGCCGCACGCACACGCTCCCGCGAGCAGGCGGAAGACGTCCCCCGGCGCGTAGCGGACCAGCGGCAGCGCGCGCGGCCCGAGCTGCGTCGCGACCAGCTCGCCCGTGCCCCCCTCCGCCACCGGCTCGCCGGTGACGGGATCGAGGAACTCGCAGAAGAGGTCGAGCGCGTGCAGGTGCATGCCGTCGTGCGCGCGGCACTCGCCGGCGAGCGGACCGATCTGCGCCTCGCCGCAATGATCGAAGAGCTCGATGCCGAAGGTCTCCTGGAGATCGCGGCGCAGCGGCGGCGTCAGCGCCTCGGCCGTCGAGAAGCCGACGCGGTAGCTCAGGTCGCGTCGCGGATCGAGCCCGAGCTCGCGCGCGGTGTCGCCGAGGTTGGCGAGAAAGCTCGGCGTGCCCGCGTAGACCGTCGCCCGCCAGGCGGCGGCCAGCTCCACCTGCAAGCGGCTGTTGCCCGTCCCGCCGTTCAGCACCAGGCAGCCCGCCTCCTCGAACGCGCGGTGCAGCCGCAGTCCGCCCGGCATGATGTGGTAGGACAGCGTGACGTGCGCGACGTCACCCGGCCGCACGCCCATCGCACGGATCGACGCCGCGAGCACCGGCGTGCCGCCGCGCTCCGCGGCAAGGCGCGGGATCAGGATCGGTCCCGGCGACGTGTGCAGCGACCCGAACTCCGACCGCGGCACCGCGAGAAACTCGCCGAACGGGGGGTGCGCGTGCTGGTTGGCGACCAGGTCGGTCTTCGCCGTGCGCGGCACGCGACGGCGAAAGTCGTCGTACGTGCCGAGGTCCGCGACGCGGACGCCCGCGCCGGCGAGCAGTCCGCGGTAGTACGGTGAGCGCTCGACGACCCACCCGAGGGTATCCAGGAGGCGCGCGAACTCGTCGCTGGTCGGTGGCCAGTGCATGTGTCGGCGACCACGGGCGGTAGCAACCGGACGCCCCCGGGGTCAAGCGCGGGCGGCCCGGCGGTGTTGACGCTCGACCGCCGACTCACTACCACCGGGCGCTGGACCGCGGACATGACCGATCTCTCGCTGCCCATCGACCGCGCCGCGCTGCTGCTCGTGGAGATGCAGAACGACATCGTCCACGAGTCGAACGTCGGCGAGCGCGGGCTCGGCGGCGTCCTCGCCATGCAGGTGCAGAAGCGCGGCGTCGTCGCGAAGCTGCGCGCCCTCACGGAGGCGGCGCGCGCGCGTGGCGTTCCGGTGCTCTACATCAACTTCTGCGGCAAGCCGGGCTTTCCGCGCCCGAACACGCGGCTGCATCGCGTGTCCGCCTCGAAGCCGCGGCTCATCGAGGGCACCTGGGGCGTGCAGGTCCACGAGGCGCTCGCGCCCCGACCCGAGGACTTCGTGCTCGAGCGCACCGTCGGCGTCGACGGATCGTACGGGACGCAGCTCTACCCCGTGCTGCGGCAGCTCGGGCGCAGCACGATGCTCATGACGGGCGTGTCGACGAACCTCGCGGTGGAAGGGATCGTGCGCGCCTCGGTCAACCGCGGCTTCGACGTCGTGGTGGTCGAGGACTGCTGCGCGAGCTATCCCGACGAGTGGCACCGCTTCTCGATCGACAACATCATGCCGCTCTTGGCCACGGTCACGTCGTCCGACGCCGTGCTCGCCGCGCTGCGGGCCGGGTGACGCCGTGGAGCCCTGGGAGCTGGGTGCACGCGAGGAGATCCGCGAGCTGGTGGCGCGCTATGCGCACTGCGCGGACGGCGGGCGCTTCGACGACCTGGTCGCGCTCTTCGCCGAGGACGGCGAGCTGCGCGTCGACGACCGCGCGCCACTGTGCGGCCGGGACGCGATCCGGGCCTTCCTCGGCGGCACGCGCGACGATCTCGCCGCGTCCCCCGCCGTGCGCGCGATCCGGCACCACGTGACGTCGCACCGCATCGACGTCACGGCGCGCGACGCCGCGACCGGCGCCTGCTACTTCCTGGTCATGAGCGACCGCGGTCCCGATCACTGGGGCCGCTACCGCGATCGCTACGCCGCCGCCGACGGTGCGTGGCGATTCGCCGCGCGGCGCGTGCGGGTCGATGGCTGGGCGCCGGATTCGTGGGCTGCGGCGCGCCGGAAGAGTCCGGCCTGAGCGGATCGATCACGCGACGCGCCACCAACGTTTTTCGTTTGGGACCGGCGGAGGCGTTGTGAGCGCCCGATTCGTCACACCGGTCTCGCACCTCCGACCAGCACGTGCCGGATCGGGACCGTGATCGGCGTCGGCGGCGTCGCGCTCGGCACCACCAGCTGGTCCCTCCAGACTCGCGGGGGCTCCTCGGGGAGCCCCCGTGTTTTCAGGACTCGGGACGCGACAGCGGCCCGAGCGGCTTGGGTCTTGCGTACCGCGCCGCGACGCTTCCGGCGCCGTCGATCCCGCGATCGCGTAGCTTCACCAGCGCATCGTAGGCGTACGCACGCACCATCGGATCCGTCGCGTCGAGGAGCGGCGTCAGGGCGCCGACGGCTCGCGCGTCGCCCGCGCCGCCGAGGCGCCACGCCACCTGGCGCTGGAGCGGTGGCGACGCGCTCTCGAGCGTGGCGACGAGCGCCGGGGTGCCGTCGGCGCCATCGAGGTCGGCGGCGAAGATGGCAGCCAGCGCGCGCTCGTCGGCGGACGCGCTCGACGGCAGCGCCGCCGGACGCCGGCGGTCGAGCGCGGATCGGACCGCCTGGTCCTCGGCCGGCCCCTTCGCCCGGATGCGCGCGAGCGTGTCCTGCGCCGCCAGGGCCACGGCGGGATCCTTCTCGTGGATCGCGCATGTCCGCCAGCCGCTCGATGCTCTCGGGATCGGTGCACAGCCCGGCGCATCCCATGATGCCGCCGACGCGGACGGTGAGCCGCTGATCCGCGAGTGCCGCCTCGATCGCGGGGCGCCCGCGCTCGTCACCGATCGCGCCGAGCCCGCGCAGCGCGTCGGCATGAACGTCCTCGTCGGCGTCGCGCGTCGCCAGGAGCAGCGCGGGCACCGACTCGGCGCTGGCGATGGCCGTCAGCACCTCGACCACCTTCTGCCGGACATCCTTGGGCTCGCGCCCGAGCGCAGCAGAGAGCGCCGGAATCACGGACGGGCCGAGCTGCTCGAGGTTCTCCGCGGCTTCGTCCGCGGTGATCGTGTCCTCCCCGAGCGCGCGGATCTGCCCGCTCACGTCGACCCGGACGACATACGGGCCCGCATCGGTCGAGCGCTCGGCGTCGTGCCCGCACGCCACGGCGGCGAGCGCGGCCAGCAACGCCGCCGTGGATCGTCCCACGGACATCGCCCTCGGCGCCGGGATCAGCGCGCCTTCCACGCCGGCTTGCGCTTCTCGACGAACGCGCGCGGGCCCTCGTGGAAGTCGTCCGACTGCTCGTTCACCTCGAGGTAGCCGGCGGCGATCTCCTCGGCCTGCGCGATCGGCAGGCCCAGGCCCTGGAGGATGCCCATCTTCGTGCCCCAGACCGCGAGCGGCGCGTTCTGGCAGACGAGCGCCGCCAGCTCGCGCGCACGCTCCATCAGCCGCTCGTGCGGCACCACCTCGGTGACGAGCCCCACCTCGTACGCGCGCTGCGCGCTCATGCGCTCGTGGCGGCCGAGGAGCGCCATGCGGAGGCAGACGGCGACGGGGACGCGGCGCGCCATGTTCACCATCTCGTGCGACGACACCAGGCCGAGCGAGACGTGCGGATCGACGAAGTAGGCCTGCTCCGAGGCGATCGGGATGTCGGTCTCGGTGACGAGATCGAGCGAGAAGCCGGCGACGGCCCCGTTCACCGCCGAGATGACGGGCTTGAAGACGCGCTGCCGGCGCGGGGTCGGCAGATCGACGATGCCCTCGATGAGCGCCAGCTCGCGCCAGCGATCGACGCGCGTGAACCCTCCGCCGGCGAGGCCCTCGACGTCGGCGCCCGTGGAGAACGCCTTGCCGGCCCCCGTGATGATCGCGACCCAGACGGCGGAGTCGTTCTTCACCAGGCGCCAGCACTCGCGCAGCTCGTCCTTCATCACCTGGTTCATCGCATTCAGGCGATCGGGACGATTGAGCGTGATGGTGGCCACGTGGTCGGTGACCTCGTACGCGACGGTCTCGAACTGCGGCATGGCGATCACTCCTGCACCCGGCGCTCCGCCTCGCGGCGCAACGCGGGTTTCTCGATCTTTCCGGTGGCCGTGCGCGGCACGGCGGTCTCGGCGATCACGAAGACGTGACGTGGAACCTTGTAGCTGGCCAGCGACGCGCGGACGAACTCGGCGAGCGCGGCGGGATCGGGCGTCTCGCCCGGGCGCGGCACGACGAACGCGGCGACGTTCTCGCCGCGCGTCGGGTGCGGCACCCCGACGACGTGCGCCGCCTTGACCGCGGGGTGACGGGCGAGCGCCTCCTCCACCTCCGCGGCGGCGACGTTCACGCCGGCGGTCTTGATGACGTCCTTCAGACGGCCGGCGAAATGCAGGCATCCCGCGGGGTCGATCCACCCCAGATCGCCGGTGCGGAAATATCCCTCGGCGTCGAACGTGTCCGCGCGCGGCACGCGATAGTATCCCTCCATGAGGGTGGGACCCTTCACCAGGATCTCGCCCTGCGCCCCCGGCTCGACGGCGCGCCCGGTCTCCGGGTCCGCGATCCGCACGTCCATGCCGGGAAGCGGACGCCCGAACGTCTCCCGGCGCACGGCGGGAGGATCGTCGGAGCGCGCGCAGGCGACGCACGTGGCCGTCTCGCTCATGCCGTACATCCCGACGCTCAGGTGGTCCGCGCCGAGCAGGCGGTCGGCGAGCGGGTGGTACGAGCCCTTCGCCAGGCGGAGCCGGCGGCTGGGGAAGTCCGGGTGCTCGAGGAGCGGACCCGCCTGGTGCCAGCCCGCCATGATGGTGCAGCCCTCGGCTTCGAGCAGCGCGAGCGCGCTGCCGGCGTCGACCTGCTCCTGGAGGACGATGCGCCCGCCGCCCGCGATGGTCGCGAGCGCACCGAGGATGAAGCCGCCGCTCCAGAAGAGCGGCATGTGTCCCCACCACGCGTCCTCCGGGCCCACGCCCAGCGACTCGCCGATGCGGCACCCCGAGGTGGTGAGCGCGCCGTGCGCGTGGACGACGGCCTTCGCCTGCGCCGTGGTGCCGGACGTGAAGAAGACGGTGGCGACGTCGGTCGGCGACACGCTGCGCTCGACGGCGTCGAGAAAGGCGTCGTCGGCCGCCGGGACGAGCTCGCCCCAGCGCTCGACGCCGCGCGTGCCGCCGCGGCGCCGCGTGCCCGGCGCGAGCAGGATCACCCGGCGCAGCGCCGGGAACGCGGCCACCCGCAGCTCCCCGGGCGCGGTGTCGTCGAGCCCGGGCACCAGCGCCGTCAGGTCGGCGAGATAGTCGTGCTTCAGGAATCCGGCGCGCGTCAGCAGCACCTGGACGTCGGCGTGCGCCAGCGCGTACGCGATCTCGTCGCGCTTCCACAGGGTCGAGAACGGGACCAGCACGGCGCCGATGCGGAGCGCGCCGAACGCGAGCGGCAGCCACTCGGGACGGTTCGGGCACAGCAACCCGACCCGGGTGCCCTTCCCCACGCCGACGCCGAGCAGCGCGCGCGCGGCGAGCCGGCTCTCGGCGCGCAGCTCCGCCCAGGTCCGGCGCTCCGTCACCGCGTCGCGCTCCGCCCAGGCCAGCGCTTCGCGCCCGGGCGCACGCGCGGCGGCCACGTCGAGAAAAACTCCCAGCGTCTGCATCACCGCTTCCGGAAGCGCTCGAGGTCGGGCAGGTCGGCGCCGGGCTTCATGGTCCAGCGCGCGGGTCGCTTCTCGAGGAAGGCGCGGATGCCTTCCTTCGCGTCCGGCGACTGCGTCGCCCAGCCGAACACCTGCGCATCGAGCCGCTCCGCGGCCGCGGGATCCGCCTCGCCCGCCATGTGCCAGAGGAGGCGCTTGGTCAGCGCGACCGCCACCGGGCCGGTCTGCTCGGCGATCTCGCGCGCGAGCGCCTGCGCGCTCGCGACCAGCTCGGCGTCGGGGACCACGCGCGACACCAGACCCATGTCGAGGGCCTCGCGCGCGCCGACCAGGCGCCCGGTGAGTAGCAGGTCGGCCGCCCGGCTCATGCCGACGAGGCGCGGGAGCAGCCAGGTGCTGGCGGCCTCGGGAACGAGCCCGCGCTTCACGAAGACGAAGGTGATGCGCGTGCTCTCGCCGGCGATGCGGATGTCCCACTGGAGCGGGAGCGTCGCGCCGACGCCCGCGACGGCGCCGTTCAGCGCCGCGATGACCGGCTTGCGCACGTCCCATGCCGCGAGCGACAGGCGCTCGGCGCGCTCGCCGTCGGCGGCGCGGGCCGCGTCGAACACCGTGCCGCCGCCCTCCAGGTCGGCTCCGACGCAGAAATCGCGCCCGGCGCCGGTGACCACCACGGCGCGGACGTCGTCGCGCTGATCGGCCTGGCGAAGCGCATCGCGCAGCTCGATTCCCATGCGCCGCGTCCAGGCGTTGCGCCGCTCGGGGCGGTTCAACGTGACGGTCGCCACCTGCTCCGCGACGGCGAAGCGAATCTGCTCGTAGTCCATCCCGATCCTCCGTCAGTGATGCTCGGCCAGCTGCAGCAGCACCACGCCCGTGACCACGGCCACGATGCCCGCGATGCGGACGGCGTCGCGGCTCTCGCCGAGCGCGAGCATGCCGACGAGCGCCGTGAACACGGCGCCCAGCCCGGTCCACACGGCGTACCCGGTGCCGACCGGAAGGCTGCGGAGCGCGATCGCGAGGAGGCCCATGCTCACGACGCCGCCGCCGATCGCCAGCAGCGAGCCGCCGAGCCGGGCGAAGCCGTCACTCCACTTGAGCCCGAGTGCCATCACCACCTCGCAGACGCTCGCGGCCACCAGGACCACCCACGGGTTCACGTGCCCTCCAGCTCGCGGCGCAACAGATGAGTCTGCACCTTGTTGTACGCGTTGCGCGGCAGGGAAGCGACGAACTCGATCCGCCGTGGCCGCTTGAACCCCGCGAGCCGCGCACCGGCGAAGGCGCCCAGGGCCTCGCCGTCCAGCGAGGCGCCGTCGCGGCGCACGACGACCGCGGTCACCTGCTCGCCCCAGCGCGGATGCGACGTGCCGATCACCGCGACGTCGGCGACGTCCGGATGCGCGCGCAGCACCGCCTCCACCTCGGCCGGCGACACGTTCTCGCCGCCGCTGATGATCAGGTCCTTCGCCCGGCCGGTGACGAAGAAGTAGCCGTCGCCGTCGCGCCGGCCGAGATCGCCGGTGTGAAGCCAGCCGTCGCGCACGGTCGCGGCCGTCGCGGCGGGATCGCGGTGGTAGCCGCGCATCACGGTGGGACCGCCGACGACGATCTCGCCCTCCTCCCCGGCGTCGGCAAGCACGCCGTCGGCGCGGCGGATCGCGACCCGCACGAACGGATTCGTCCGGCCCACGGTGCCTTCGCGGTCGAACACGGCGGTGCCGCGGGCCATCAGCACGCCGTCGGTCGACTCCGTCTGTCCGTACGCCTCGATGATCTCGGCGCCGGCGAAGAGCCCGCGCAGCGCATGCTTCGACGCCATGGGCGTCGGCGCCCCGCCGACGCTCACCTTGCGCACCGTCCGCGCGACCGCATCCGGCAGGCGCCCCAGCGACACGACGTCGAACACCATGCCGCCGATCAGCGGCAGGTCGGTGACGGCGAAGCGCTCCGCCGCCTCGAGCGTCGCGGCGACGTCGAACTTCTCGAGCAGGACCGCGCGCGCGCCGTGCAGGATCCGGCACAGCAGGTGCGAGACGAGGACCGGCACGTGGGTCAGCGGGCTGAGACAGAGCCCGACGCCGTCCGCGTCGTCGCCCCGCGCGTGCGCACACGCCAGCGTCGCCCACAGCAGGTTCTCGTGCGTCAGGACGACGCCCTTCGGCGCGCCGGTCGATCCGGAGGTGTAGGCGATCGCGGCAACCGACTGCGGGCCGGGCGCCCGGGGCCCGGGCGTCCGGCGCGGACCTCCGTCACGCAGGCTGGTCGGCTTCACCGGCAGGTCCGCGTCGACCACCACGGCACGCACGTCCGCGAGCGCCGCGGCCTCGTGCGCGACGGCGGCGCGCGCGGTGTCCGCGACCAGGACGCCCGCACGCGCGTGACGGACCAGCCGGGCGATCTCCTCGGCCGTCGCGCGCGTCGAGATCGGCACCGCGACGGCGCCGAGCCCCCACAGCGCGTAGAGGGTCGCGACGGTCGCAGGCTCGTTGCCCGCGATCACGCCGACCGCCTGTCCCGCGCCGACCCCGTGGCGGACGAGGGCGCGCGCGAGCTCGTCGCTCGCCTCGGCCAGCTCCCCGAAGGCGATCGCTCGGCCGCGGAACGCGAGCCCGCCCGCCGCGCCGCGCCGCGCCGCCTGCAACCGCAGGAAGGCGGGCACGGTCGGCAGAAGCGGGGCGGCGGCCCCGGTGGATGCGCGAACCCTGACCATGAGCCCCACAGGTGAACGAGCGTTCTTCTAGTCCCCGGCCTTTCGCGGGGTCAACCGCAGCCGCATCCCCCGTGCGACCGCCGGACGATTTGACCGCCGAGGGTGCCTTCACTACGATGTACATCCAGATGCCCATCAGGCGGACGACGCGCACCATCGCCGAGGCGCGCAGCGAGCTGCCGAGGCTCGTCCACGAGGTGGAACGCGGGAGAACCGTCGAGATCACCCGCCGGGGTCGGCCCGTCGCGGTGCTGGTCTCGGTCGACGACCACCGCCGTCTGTCGGGCGAGGCGCCGAGCTTCGACGCGCTGTACCAGGCATGGCTCGACGGCGTGGACCCCGCCGCACGCGGTACGGATCGCGCGCACTGGCGCCGACTCCGGGACCGGCGGCCCGGGCGCGCCGTCGCGCTCTGATGGCGCGCTTTCTCCTGGATACGAACGTCCTCTCCGAGCCGCTCGCCCCCAAGCCGGACGCGGCCACCCTGCGTCGCCTCGGTGAGCGCTCGCCGGAGAGCGTGACCGCGGCATTCGTGGTGCACGAGCTTCGTTTCGGAGCGAGCCTGCTCGAGCCGTCCAGGCGCCGCGACGCGATCGAACGCTACATCGACGACGTCGTGCTGCGACTCTACCCGGTCCTCCCATACGACCAGGCGGCCGCGGAGTGGCATGCCCGCGAGCGGGCTCGACAGACCCGCATCGGGAGGCCGCCGCCGTGGGTCGACGGCGTCATCGCCTCCATCGCCAGGGTGAACGACCTGGTGCTCGTCACGGAGAACGTCAAGGACTTCAAGCGATTCTCGGGCCTGCGTCTCGAAAGCTGGCGTGCGCCCAGGCGGTGAGCGGCCGCTCTACGGGGCGGCGGGAGACGACGTGGGCTCGGGTGAGTCGGCGCGACGTGGGGACGGTGGCCGGTTCGCGGCACTCGTCGCGACCGGCATCCTGCTGAGCCGCATCGCGGGGCTGGTCCGCCAGCGCGTCCTCGCGCACTACCTGGGCCTGTCCGACGCGGCCGACGCCTTCACGGCGGCCTTTCGCATCCCGAACTTCCTGCAGAACCTCTTCGGTGAGGGCGTGCTGTCGGCGTCGTTCATCCCGGTCTACGCGCGCCTCCTCGCCGAGGAGGACCACGAGGAGGCGGCGCGCGTCGCGGGCGCGGTCGCGGCGCTGCTCGCGCTGGCGACCGCGCTCCTCACGCTCGGCGGCGTGTGGAGCACACCCTGGCTGATCGACGCGATCGCACCGGGCTTCGAGGGAGCGAAGCGCGATCTCACGATCCGCCTGGTGCGGATCCTCTTCCCGGGCGCCGGGCTCCTCGTCCTGTCGGCCTGGTGCCTGGGCGTGCTGAACAGCCACCGGCGCTTCCTGCTCTCGTACACGGCGCCCGTCGCGTGGAACGCGGCCATCATCGTCGCCCTGGTGGCGTTCGGGGGCCGGGTCGGGGCGTTCGATCTGGCCGTCGCCGGCGCGTGGGGGTCCGTCGCAGGGAGCGCCCTACAGCTCCTCGTCCAGCTCCCCACCGTGCTCCGCGTGGTCGGCCGCCTGCGACCGTCCCTCGAGGTCGCGTCCGCGAACGTGCGCACCGTGCTGCGGAACTTCGGACCGGTGTTCGTGGGACGCGGGGTGCTCCAGATCAGCGCGTACGTCGACACGCTGCTGGCGAGCCTGCTCCCCGCGGGCGCGGTCACCGCGCTGATGAACGCGCAGACGCTGTACACGCTGCCGGTGAGCCTCTTCGGGATGTCGGTGTCCGCCGCCGAGCTGCCCACGATGTCGAGCGCGCGCGGCGACGAGTCGACGATCGCCGCATACCTGCGCACCCGGCTCGACGGCGGCCTGCGCCGCATCGCATTCTTCGTCGTGCCGTCCGCGATGGCGTTCGTCGCGCTCGGCGACATCCTGGCGTCGGCGCTCTTCCAGACGGGACGCTTCACCAGCGCCGACGCCACCTACGTCTGGAGCATCATTGCCGGATCGGCCATCGGGCTTCTCGCCTCGACGCTCGGCCGTCTCTATGCGTCGACGTACTACGCGCTGCGCGACACGCGGACGCCGCTCCGCTTCGCGATCGTGCGCGTGGCGCTGACGATCGCGCTCGGCTGGCTCTGCGCGCTCTGGCTGCCACGGTTCCTCGGCATCGACCCGCGCTGGGGCGCAGCAGGGCTCACCGCCTCGGCGGGCGTCGCGGGCTGGGTCGAGTTCGTGCTGCTGCGGGCGACGCTCGGTCGGCGAATCGGTCGGACCGGCCTCGCCGCCTCGTACCTCGCCAGGCTGTGGCTCGTGGCCGCGGTCGCGGCCGCCGCGACGCTCGGAGTACAGCACGGGTTGCAGCTGACCCAGCCGATCGTGCGCGCCGCGGTGGCGGCGAGCGTGTTCGGGGCGGTCTACCTGCTCGGCACGGCGGCGCTGGGCGTGGACGAGAGCCGCGCGCTGGTCTCGCGCGTCGTCGCGCGGCGCCGCTGAGACGTCCTCACGCGCCCGGCGGGTCCGTGCGCGCCGGGTCGTGGAAGTCGACGAATACCGTGCGGCCGTTCTCGATGCGGCGGAGCAGCAGCCAGTCGCCCTTGTAGGCTTTGTGGTCGTACGGCCCGAGGCTCATGTGCGTGCGCGGTCCGCCGTTCACCGCCGGCAGCATGCGCACCTTCTCGAGACCCTCCTTCACGCCGCGTGGCGTGAGGAGCGGCGCGCGCGCGAGCCCCTCGGCGACGAGCCGCGCGGTGTCGTAGCTGAGGGCGGTGACGGTGTGGTCTCGACGTCTGCCGAGATGGGCCGCGAAGCGGTCGAGCATCGGACCGAGCAGCGGATTCAGCTCGCACAGCTGGTCGACGCCCACCCAGCCCTCGAGGGCGTGCATCCACTCGGGCTTGGCGTAGCAGAACTGGAACGCGGTCGTCATGATCCGCGGCGGATTCCATCCCAGCTTCTCGAAGATCGGCCGCATGAGGATCGTCGGGTAGCCGTATCCGAGGTACGCGAGGCACTCGGGTCCCTGATCGCGGATCTTCCGCAGCACCATCTCGAGGTCGTCGGGGATCTGCGTCGTGTAGGCCTCGATCAGGACGTCGAGCCCCTCGCGCGCCGCGTACCAGCGGAAGTTGGAGGCGTACTCGACCCCGCCCGGGCTGATCTCGTGGATCATCCCGACGGTGCGATGCCCGCTGCGGCGTATCCACGTCGCCATGATCGCGGCTTCCTCCGCCAGGCCGCCGTTCCCGAGGTTGAAGCAGTAGTCGCCGAAGTAGCGGTCGGTTCCGGTCCACGTGACCGCCGGCACCCCGGTGGCATCGATCACCGGAGCGAGCGCGATCGAGTTGTCGGTGATGAGCGGTCCGATCGTGCAGAGGACGCCCTGCTCCACCAGCCAGCGGTAGCCCTCGATGCTGTTGCGCGCCTCCAGGCGCGGCAGGCCGATCGCCTCCTTCACCACCAGCTCGACGGGGCGGAGCAGGAGACGCCGCTCGTAGGCCTCGTCGAAGGCGAAGCGCAGGCAGGCGAGGAAGTCGTCCTTGGTGCCCATGTCGAGATCGATGAGCACCCCGATCTTGGTCGGTGCGAAGGCGAGGCCATGCGGCCCGGTGCGGGTCTCCGCCATGGCGCATCGAGCTACACCCGCGCATCCACGGGTGACAAGGGTGCGTGCAGCGCGAGCCGCGGAGCGCTACAAGGGGCGCGTGGGGCGGCGGAGGTCGCGGAGGCTCCGGTGGCGGCAGTGGCTCCGGGGATTTCGCACGGCGCGAGGACTCCAGATCCTGCGCTGGGCGGGCATCGGGGCGGCGGCGTTCGTCCTGGCCTCCATGCTCTCGGTGCTGGCGATCCGCTGGATCAATCCGCCGGCCACCCCGCTGATGATGATCCGGCTGGCAGAGGGAGCCGTGCACCGGCGCTGGGTCGGCGTGGACCGGCGCTGGGTGCCGCTCGATCAGGTCAGCCCCGAGCTGCTGCGCGCGGTCATCGCCGCGGAGGACGCGCACTTCTTCACCCACTGGGGCGTCGACATGGACGCGCTGCGCAAGGCGCGGGCGTGGAACGCGCGGCACGAGCGCCAGGGACGGGTGCGCGGAGCCAGCACCATCACGATGCAGTGCGCCCGCAACGTGTTCCTGTGGCAGGGGCGCACCTACGTGCGAAAAGCGCTCGAGCTGTGGTTCACCGCGCTGATGGAGGCGACGTGGAGCAAGCGGCGCATCCTCGAGGTGTACGTGAACGTCATCGAGTGGGGCCCGGGCGTCTACGGCGCGCAGGCCGCCGCGGAGCGCTACTTCCGCGTGCCCGCCGCCCGTCTCGACGCGCGCCAGGCGGCGCTGCTCGCCGCCGCGCTGCCGGATCCGCTGACGCGCAACCCCGCCGCTCCCACGGCCTTCCTCGACGCGCGCGCGACCCGCATCGCGCGGCGCGCCGCGCTGGTGCGCCTGCGCGGCGTGGTCCGGGCGGCCCCGCAGCGGCGGATGGCGACGAGCGGCAGCGCTAGCCGGTGAGCCGGGCGCCGGCGGGAACGACGAGCGGCGCGCCGCCGCGCTGTCGCACCTCGACGTCGCCCTCGACGACCACGCCACCGCCGAACCGGACGTCCCCGCGGACCACGAAGCGCCCTGCCCGCACGAGCGACGGGGGTCCCTCCGGGAAGCGCGCGCGCAGGTCGTCGACCTGCCGGAAGTGCTTCGCATCGAGATCGACCACGAGGTCGCCCGCCCGCCGCCGCGGCGACAGCGCCATGCGGTAGTCGTCGCCGAGCTCGTAGGCGTCGGACCAGAGCGCCAGGAGATCGCTGCTCGACTTGACCGGCGCGAACCGCGACCGGGTGACGTGGAGGGCACGGGCGCCCTCGAAGAGCGAGATCCCGGCGCCCATGGCCGTCTCGAGCTGGATCACCTGGGGCGACGACGGCTGATCGGGATCGACCGGCTTGCGGTTCACGATGAGCGGGAGATCGACCACGCCGCTCGATGCCTCGAGCACGCGCGCCAGCGCGTCGAGATCGATCCACAGCGTGTTGGTGTTGAAGTAGCGCCAGCGCGCGATGTCCTGGAAGGAGTCCAGCTCCTCGTCCGGGCACTGGCTGAACTCCCGCAGCATCAGCCGGCCGTCCTTTCGCCGCGCCACGTGGCCGCCCTTCTTGTCGGCCTCGGAGCGATCGCACACCTCCATCACGAAGGGCACCCGCTCGGTCGCGATCCAACCGAGGATGTCCGGCGACAAGACGGCACCGAGGTTGTCGGCGTTGGAGACGAACGCGTAGCGGATCCCGGCATCGCGCAGCGCGCGGAGCAGCCCGGACGTCTGCAAGGCCGCGTAGATGTCGCCGTGCCCCGGCGGGCACCACTCGTGCTCGGGGTTCGACGGCCACGACACCGGCGACAGGTCGGCCGCCAGGATGCGCGGCACCTTGTGCTGCAGGAAGTCGCCCGGCAGGCCGCTCGCGAGGTCGGGATACCGTCCGAGCACGCGCGCCGAGTCCTCGCGCGTCCGGAAGCTGTTCATCAGGACGAGCGGCAAGCGCGTGGCGTGCGCGTGGCGGAGGTGCAGCACCTGCCGGACGATGACGTCGAGAAAGGTGAGGTCGCCCTTCACCGGAAGCAGGGACTTCGCCTGCGTGAGCCCCATCGTGGTACCGAGGCCGCCGTTCAGCTTGATCACGACGGCGCTGCCGAGCGCCGCGATACCCGCGTCGCGATGGCGTGCGAGCGCGTCCAGGTCGGCGACGTCGCGCACCACGTCGATGTCGGCCGACGACACCTTGCCCGTCTCGCCGCCACGCAGGCGGCCGTAGGCACGGCGAAACAGCTCGGTCACCAGCGCAGGCTGCCCGGACTCTTCGAGCTTGCGAGCGAACGGCGCGAACGGATCACCACCCGACATCGCCAGCCCGGCTATCGCATGGACGAGCGCGTCACAAGTCGAGCGCGTCGCTCAGCTGAGCGGCACCATCACGTGCTGGCGATATCCCGGCCGTGCTTGCAATCGCTGGTACCACGCTTCGATGCCGGCGAGAGGCGGGCGCTCGATCGGGAGCTGATACCAGCGATTGACGAAGCAGCCGAGCGGGATGTCTCCCGGCGTCAGCTCCGCGCCGGTGAGGTACGGCTGCGCCGCCAGCACCGCGTCGGCGATGCGCAGCACCTCCACCGCCTGCACGCGCGCCGTCTCGAGCGCGGCGAGGTCGCGTTGCTCGGGCGGCGTGCGGACGTAGCCCCAGAACAGCGGGCGCAGCGGAGGCTGCACGCGGTTCGTCGTCCAGTCCATCCACTTGTCGGCGGTCGCGCGCGCTGCCGGCGACTCGGACCGACCGTAGCGCGCATACAGATAGCGGACGATCGCATTCGACTCCCACAGCACGAGGTCGCCGTCCTCGATCGTCGGGACCAGCCCGTTCGGGTTCATGCGGCGGTACTCGGCGGTGTCGACGACGCCGAACTGCATGCCGGCGTCGAGGCGCTCGCACGCCACGTCGAGCTCGGCGAGGGCCCACATGACCTTCTGCACGTTGATGGAGTTGATGCGTCCCCAGACCTTCACCATGTGAGCTCCAGCGCCGGCCCACCGCCGCACGCGCAGTCGACGAGCCGCGCAGCCATCTCCGTGTCGAACGGTCCCGGCGCCGCTGCCGCGCCGCGTGCCTCGAGCACCGCGTGCCCGTTCACCACCTCGACGGCGACGCTCGCGTCCACGTGCAGCGCTCCGCGCTCGCAGCTGCCGCCGGCGAAGCTCGCGACCTCCGGCACCGCCAGCCACGTCCGCTGCCAGCCGTCGAAGTCGCGCGGAGCAGGCGGTCTCGTGTGTCCTTCGCCTCGTTCCAGCCACACGATGCCGCGCCACCACGAGCGCGCGACGCCGGGCGCGGCCTGGAAGAATGCCGGCGCGGTCGACGGGTCGAGCACGAGGACCTCGCACTGCACGCGGTCGACGAGATCCCACGCGGCGCGTGCCGCGGCGTCGGTGTCGACGACGCCGAGCGGAACGTCGAGCGCGCCGATCGCCTCGTTGACGTCGCCGAGCAGCAGCGCCCCCGGGGTGGCCAGCGCTCCGGGCAGCGTGTTGCCGACACGGGCGCCGGCCCGCACGCCGAGACGGCCCAGCACGCGCACGCCCGCCGCGACCTCGCGCGCCAGGTCGCTCGCCGACCACGCCAGCAGCAGCAGGTCGGCGCCGGTACCGGTCGTGCCGACCCGCACGGGCGGATCATCCCCCGGAAAGCGCCGCCGCCCGAACGGGGGCGCGTTTCCCTGCTCGGCGACGAGGTCGGGGCGGTGCAGCGGAGCGGCGGCCATGACAGCTGGGTTGTAGCGCAGCACGCCGGCGCAGCGCACGCGGTGACGGTCTTACAGGTCGAGTGTACATGGCGCGCTGGCAGGACCGTGCGCCCATGCGGCAAAAGTCACGAGAATCCGCGACGACACGGACTCACCCGTCTGGCACGCCGTTCGCTAAGCATCCCATGCTCGATCTGCGCCGCTCCGCCCTGCACGCCGCGCTCCTGCTCGTCATGGCGGCAGTGCCCGCGCGGGCTCTCTGTCCCAACGGCATTCTCGAGCCGCCCGAGCAGTGCGACGACGGCAACGACATCCCGGGAGACGGCTGCTCGCCGCTCTGCCTGCTCGAGGTGCCGAACCTCCCGCCGGTGTGCAACGGCGCGTTCGCCAGCCCCGACTCCCTCTGGCCGCCCAATCACAAGTTCGTGCCCGTGGCGATCGGCGGCGTCGTCGATCCCGACGGCGACCCGCTGCGGATCACGATCACCGGTGTCGCGCAGGACGAGCCGGCCGACGCGGAGGGCGACGGCAGCACGTGCGCCGACGCCACGGGCATCGGGACCGACGTCGTCGCGCTGCGCTCTGAGCGCAGCGGGCAGGGTGACGGGCGCGTGTACCACGTCGCGTTCCGCGCCGACGATCCTCACGGCGCCGCCTGCCTCGGCGAGGTGGAGGTCTGCGTCAGGCACGACAACGGCCACGGTGGTGGCTGCGGCGACCAGGGACCGCTGTTCGATTCCACCGTCGGCGTCTGCACCGGGCCGGGGAACGACGACGACGGCTGCGATCTCGCCGTGTGCGTGCCGCCGCCGCCGTTCGTGGGCGGATCGTGCGACGTGCCGCTGCCGCCTCTCATCCAGCGGCGGCTCCGCCGGGCCCGCCGGATGCTCGCGCTGGCGAGCGTCGCACCCGCGCGGCGTCGCGACCGCCTCGCGCGGATCGCCGAGCGCCGTCTGGCCCGTCTCGATGCGCTGGCCGAGCACCGGCTCGGCGGCGAGTGCCAGGTCGAGGTGCACGACATGATCGAGGCGGCCGGGCAGTGCGTCGCGTGTCCGTTCACACCGGGCGACGACCACCACGGTGGTGGTGACGACGAGGGCGACGGGCCCGGCCACGGCCACGACGACTGACGCCGTCGGCGATGGACGGAGCCTCGCGCCTCCGCTAAGCGCGGCGGTGCGTGTGCACCATCCTGCTCCGGCTCGATCCCGACGGCGCCGAGCCCGTCGTGCTGGCAGCCAACCGCGACGAGTACCGCGGGCGAGCGGCCGACGACCCGATGGAGATCGCGCCGGGCGTGTACGCGGGACGCGACCGGCGCGCGGGTGGCACATGGCTCGCCGTGGGAGCGCGCGGTCTGGCCGCGCTCACCAACATCGGCGGGATCGTGCGGCGCGACGACGCGCGGAGCCGTGGCGAGCTACCGCTCCTGGCGCTCGCGGGACGCCTGCCGCACGATTTCGCAGCCTACAACGCGTTCAATCTCCTGGTGGTGGACGCGGGCGGCGCCCGGGTCTTCACGCACACGGACGCCGGCGGGCTCTCCCGGCCCGTGACGCTCGACCCCGGCGTCCACGTCATCGTGAACGAGCCGTTCACGACGACGGACGGTCCGCGGGCGCGACACGCGGCCGCCCTCCTGGCGAACGGCGCTCCCGGCTTCGAGCTGCTCGCCAGCCACGGCCCGCCGGCGGAGCACGGGCTCTGCCATCACGGGGACGCCTACGGCACCGTGTCGTCCACGGTCGTCGCGCTCGACCGCGCGTTCCACGTGCGTCGATACTGGCACCGAGCAGGTCTGCCGTGCCAGACCGCGACGACGGATCTCACGGCGACCGCGCGCGCGGTCACGGGCGCCGGCCGCGCGTGATAGCGTCGCGGTGCTCACGCGCGGGGCAGGCCGAGCGCCTGCTGTGCGACCAGGCTCCGCAGCACCTCCGACGTCCCGGACGAGATCGTCACCGAGCGGGAGTAGAGGAAGCGCTCCTGCCACTCGCCCCGGTCGATGGCGCGCGGCTCGCCGATGCCGAGCTGCGCGTAGGCGCCTTCCAGCCGCAGCGACAGCTCGCAGGCGCGCTGCTGGATCTCGCTGCCGAACAGCTTCTGGAGCGCCGCGTCGGCCCCCGCGTCCTCGCCCGCGTGCAGCTTCGGGAGGAGCCGCAGCGTGTGCGCGCCGAAGGTCTCCGACTCGATCCACGCCTGCGCGACCTCGTCGCGCAGCGCGCGCAGATCCGTCCCGCGACCGGCGCCGCCGTCGCGCACCGTGCGATAGAGGTCGGCGAGCGCCAGCGCGCCGTTCTGCAGCCTGATCTTGAAGTCGAAGGCCCACAGCGTGCCGCGCTCGTGGGCGAGCGCGCCGCGGATGAGCGGCCAGCCGCCGTTGACCGGCCCGACGGTCTGCTCGACCGGGACGCGTACCTCCTCGAGGAACACCTCGTTGAACTCGCGCCGCCCGCTGATCTGGACGAGCGGCCGCCACGTGACGCCCGGCGCGTGCATGTCGACGATGAGGCAGCTGATGCCGCGGTGTCGCGGCGCCACCGGATCGGTGCGGACGAGCAGCAGGAGCCAGTCGGCGAAGTGCGCCTTGCTCGACCACACCTTCTGCCCGCTCACCACCCAGTGGTCGCCGTCGCGCTCGGCGCGGCAGCGCAGCGATGCCAGATCGGAGCCGGCGTTCGGCTCCGAGAAGCCGAGACACCACACGTCGTCCGCGGGCAGGATGCGCGGCAGGTAGCGTCGCTGCTGCTCGGGGGTCCCGGCGTCGATGAGGACCGAGCCGACGATGTTCACGGCCACCGCGTCGAGGATCTCCGGTGCACGCGCACGCGCCATCTCCTCGGTGAAGATGATCTGCTCCTTCAGCGACGCGCCGCGGCCGCCGTGCTCGCGCGGCCACTGGATGCCGACCCATCCGCCGCCAGCGAGCTCGCGCTGCCAGGCGCGCTGGAAGTCGCGGCGGTCGGACTCGTCGTCGGGGGGCGCGGTGCGCGGGAGGTGCTCCGCGAGCCACGCGCGCAGCGTCGCGCGGAAAGCATCCTCCTCGGGCGTGTAGCGCAGGCCGAACATGCGTGCGGTCGTCTACCCGAAGCGCGCCGTCGCCAGCAAGGCGACGCGCCGCCCTGCAGAAGCAGAGCGGCGCGTCGGGAGGTCGGCGCCACTCGACAGTGCTGCGCCGACGAACCGGCCCGGGTCGCGCAAAGGGGGGAGGGGCGCGCCCCGGGCCGGAATGCGACTCAGGGCGCGGCAGTCGAGCGCCGGGGTTCCGAGCGGCGGGTCCTTCTCGCAGTCGCAGAGGGCGCCCGCGTCGGCGAAGGTCGGGTCGTCCGGGGCCAGGTCGGCCGCGGGGAATGCCGGTGTGTTGTCGTCGATGGTGCGGAGGAACGAGATCACGTCGGTGACGGCGCTCGGGTCGCTGTCGAGGACGTTCGGGTCTCCTCCCGTCCCGGCGCGCCAGTGAGCCTGCGCTGCCGCCACGAGGTTCGGATCCGTTCCGATGCCGAATACCTCTTCGAGCGTCTGCGCTGCACCGTTGCGGAAGTAGGGCGCGCCGTCGCCGACGCCGAGCAGTGACGGGGTGTTGAACCCGTCGCCACCGAAGGCACCGACCACGGTGAGTGCCGGGGCCACGGTGTTGACGGGGCTGAGGGCGGTGGGGTGGCGAACCTCGATCGGGTTGGTGGCCGTGAAGGTACCGACCACCCGTGCGATGCGGAGGCGCTCCACGGCTCCAGGAGCCGCCGGAACTTCACAGGCGCGGCCGGCGCCGGCAGCCGAGTTGAAGCCGTTCAGGAAGACGCCGAGGGGATCGGCGATGTTGACGATCCCGGTGTCCGTACCCGGCACCGGATTGACGTCGGCGGGGTCGTAGGTGACGCGGCTGGTGGTCCACTTGGCGCCGCTGTGGCAGGCGACGCAGTTGGCGCCGCCGGGAGCCGCCGCGCCGAAGATGTCGCGGCCACGGGTCGGATTGCCGCTGGTGCTGGGCGGCGCGATGGGGCTGCGGATGTTGAACGCGATCCAGTTGGTGATGTCGTCCTGCTGCAGCGCCCGGTGCGAGCTGGCGGGGCCGTAGTTGTGGACGTTGGGGTCGGAATCGGGGGTGATCCCGTCCATGTTGATGTCGGTGTTGACGGTGATGAAGCCGCGTCCGCCGAAGACGCTCCGCGTGTTCTGCTCGAAATCAGGGTTCTCGTCGCGGACCGGGGACCAGTTGAGCAGGCGCTGATCGGCGAGGCCCTCGGTGTTGCTGAAGGTGCCGGTGAGGTCGATGGTCTGGCGCGGACCGGCCTCGAACGACCACGTCACGGCGTCGCTGTGGCCGTCGGGGTGGCAGGACGCGCAGCCGCCCCAGCCGCGGTCGGACCAGAACGGACGCGAGGTGAAGAAGTCGATCTTGCCGCGCAGGACGCTGAGCTGCGCCGGATCGGTCGGAAGCTCCGAGGAGCGGACGCGCTGCAGGACGGTGTTGCCGACGAGATCGGCGACGACGACGTCGCGAGTCGTCGGGCAGACGACGTAGCCGTGCGTGCCGTCGGCGTCGAGCACGATGCCGCGCGGGTTGCGGCCCGAGCTGGTCGCGTTGGCCGGATCGATGGTGAAGATGCGCGTGACCGGGCTCTGTGCGAACGGCCCGGGGCCGGTCGGCGCGTGGACGGTCGGCTTCCCGCCCTCGAAGTCCATGCGGACGATGAAGTCGCTGCCCTGGCTCACCACCCAGCACGCGCCGGTCGCGGTCGAGCAGTCGATGTCGACCGGCACCGACGGGAACATGCGATCGGTGTTGTCGCGAACCTGGGCGTCGAGCAGACCCGCCGGCAGGTCGAAGTTGATCCCGCGGTTCATGTTGAAGGTCTGGTCGGTGAGCTCGCTGTTCGTATTGGTGTCGAACACCGAGACCAGGCTCTGCACGTTGAGGTTGAAGCGCAGCGGCGGCTCGGGCGACGCCGCGGAGTTCGGGACCAGGCCGCGGCCGTCGAAGATCGCGATGCTCTGGAGGAGGTTCGGGAACGCGCCCGTCGGTTGCGCCTGGGTGCCGTCGGTGCCGCCGTCGGCGAAGATGGTGCGCGGGGCGTCTCCCGGCGTCGTGTTGACGAACGGACCGCGGGCGAAGTTGAAGCCCGTGTCGGCCATCGGTGCCAGGATCACATGGCCGACCACGGCGTTGGTCGCGGTCGAGATGACGTCGACCACGGCCTCGCGGGAATCATCGAAGATGCCCTCGCCGACGACCGGCTGCCCCTTGGCTCCGGCCGGGAAGGGGGCGTTGTCGCTCCCTCCCAGGTTGGCGCTGCTCGGCGGGACGAATCCCGTCCGCGGACGGGCGAAGAAGTTCGGCACGTACAGCGTCTCGTCCAGGTCGTCCGCGTCGCCGTCGTTGGTGATGGCGAGCGCGCGAGGGCTGCGGCCGACCGGGATGGTCGCGATGACGCCGTTGGTGTTCGTGTCGATCACCTTCACGGCGTTGTCGTTCGCCAGGGCGACATAGACGAACCGGCCGTTCGGGGAGGCGACGAGCGCCTGGGGCTCGGTGCCCACGTCGACCGTCGCGACCGTCGTGTAGTTCTCCGTGTCGATGACCGACACCGTGCCGCTCACGGTGTTGGCGATGTACGCCCACGGCTTGCTCACCAGGGTCGCGACCGAGCGTGGCTCCTTCCCGACGGCCACCTCCTGGAGCTTGGTGAGGAGCTTGTCGTCACCGATCTGGAAGAACGACGCGGTGTCGGTATCCGTGTTGACCGCGACGACCTTCCGGCCATCCGCGGTGACCTCGATCGGGCTGGACTTGTCGGCGCGGGTCGGCTGGCACTGGCAGGCGTCGTTGCACGTCTCGCCGACCTGGCAGCCGGTCGCGCTGCCGTCACACTGCTCGCCGAGACCCGTATCGACGACCGCATCGCCGCACACCGAGGTCGCAGCGGTGAAGTCCACCGGCGCCTGCCCTTTGGTCCTGAGGGTCCCCGTCAGGACGGAGCAGTTCTGGGAGATGAGCGCCTTCACCCTGACCTTGGCGTTGACGCCGGTGCACTTGCCCTTCGGGTAGACGATCACGACCGCCGTGCCGTTCTTTTGCCGGCGTAGCTTTGCGTGACGCGCCGGACAGAGCGTCCCGAGTGCCAGCGTGCGGTTCTCCAGGACGACGAGCTCGCCGCCCGGTCCGAGCAGCGGCGCTCCCGAGACCGCGAACCGCCCGGCGGTGCAGAGAGGCGGCCTGGGAGCCGCGTGTGCGCCCGGGCCCTCGGCGGCGACGAAGGTTGCGGCCAGTGCGAACAGCAAGAGTTTCGAGCCGATCGACATCGGAGTGTCCCCCCCAACGCCCCTGGCGGGGCGTACAGCTTCGACCGCGCACCAGTGCGTGGTCGAATGAGCAAAGTGCCTACGACCCTCGGGTCAGGCGGATTTGATCCAGCCCCTCCATCCGGAGGGCGTTCCGAAGGCCATCGAGCAGGGTTCCCCGACGCGCGGGCATGGATCGGTCGCGATGCATGACGTCGGCCTCGATGGTTTCAATATCGACCTTACGCCTGGGACGCTCCGCCGGATCATCGCGCGGGACCTTCCGCCGCGTCCGGCGTGCCCGCCGCATGCGTGATGAATTCGAGACCTCGATGGATACCAGACCGACGCGCCCACGGAAGACGCGATTTTGCGCTCCGGATGCGTGGACCCGGAGCTTCAGGCCGCCAGCCGCTCGACGGCCGCCTCGAGGCGGCGGCCGTAGAAACGCAGGCAATTGCCGGCCAGGAGCTTGGCGAGATGCTCGCGCCCGTAGGGTCGAACGCGCGCGACGTTCTTCACGCAGTCCGTCAGCACGCCGTCCCAGTGTCCGTAGTCCGCGCTGAAGCAGGCGAGGTCCTCGCCCATCTCGCCGAGCGCCTCACGCAGGTAGGCGGGCGCAGGGTCGTCGGACTCGAAGCTCAGGAAGATCTGGCCGCGGCGGAAGAAGTCCACCGGATCATGGTCCAGCGCGCGATGCTCCATCAGGAACGCGTCGGTGTCGCCGGAGCGCGTCTCGTGCGAGGTGCGACGGTAGAGATGCAGCGCCTGGCGGATCTTGCGCAGGGGATGGCGACCGCCGTCGGCGCCGACCCGCTCCCGCAACAGCTCGCGCGCGAACCGTCCCCGCGGCATGCGGGTCCCGGGGTCGAAGTCCCGGATGCGTTTCTCCCAGTGCTCGTGGAACGCGTGCACCAGATCCGGGACCCAGCCGCATCCGGCCTCGAGGAACCCCATGCGCAGCGTCGGGAAGCGGTCGAACAGGCCCTCGAACACGCTGGCGGCGAGCGCCATCTGCATCTGGTTCCGGTGACCGAAGATGTGCGACAGGATGAAGGTGTCGACCTGCTCGGCGATGCCGGACGGCAGGTAGACGCCCGGCGATCCGTGCACGCCGACGGCGACGTCCAGCTCGACCGCCGCCGCGAGGACGGGATGGAAGTCCGGGTGACAGACGTGCTTCGGCAGCCGCACCGCCGGGAACGCGTCCGGCGCCGCCGGATGCGGCACCGGCACGCTCGGCGGGAGGTGGACGCCGATCATCCCGAGCTCCTCGACGCAGCGGCGGACTTCCCGCACCGCCTCGCCGACGTCGGCCAGCGAGATGAAGCCCACCGGGAAGAGCCGCCCGCGCCACGCGCGGCAGTCGTCCGCGATGTAGCTGTTGTAGGCCCGCATGCAGGCGACCGCGAGCTCGGGATCGAGGATGGACTCGAAGCTGAGCGTCATCGAGCCGTAGAGCACCTGCGCGTCGATGCCTTCCCGATCCATGTGCTCGACGCGGATGCGGTTGAAGACGCCGCCGATCGCGGTCTCGGGATGGATCGCGGCGAACGCGCCCTTCCCCGGACCCTCGGGCTGCGGGAACACGCGCTCCAGCTCCGGACGGCCGGTGCGCGGGTCGAGGTCGCGGATCACGAGGCGCGGCTGTCCGTGGCGATCCGTGCGCGACGAGAGTCGTGCGCGGTGCGCCGCATCCAGGTAGTCGAAGAAGACCACCGGGTTCTCCATCTTGTGCGCGTCGGCGTCGACCACCAGCAGGCCGTCGAACATGATGGCGGTCATACCAGCCCGGCTTGACGCGGGCGATCCCGGTACGCGAAACGGAGGTGATGGATGCGAAGCAGGGCGCCCGGGAGCGGCTGGCTGCCGCCGAGGCGGACCTGCTCGCCCTCAGCCGCCGCATCCACGCGCGACCCGAGCTCGCCTTCGAGGAGGAGTGCGCGGCGGGATGGCTGGCGGACGTGCTCGATGCCGCGGGATTCCGCGTGCGGCGTGGCGTCTGCGACCTCCCCACCGCATTCGTCGCCACCGCCGGGTCGGGACCGCTGCACGTCGCGATCTGCGCCGAGTACGACGCGCTGCCCGACATCGGCCATGCCTGCGGGCACAACCTGATCGCCGCGCTCGCGGTCGGCGCCGGTCTCGCCGCGGCGCATGTCGCGGACGACGCCGGCCTCACCGTCAGCGTGGTCGGGACGCCCGCCGAGGAGAGCGGCGGCGGCAAGATCCTGCTGCTCGAGCGCGGCGCGTTCGCCGGCGTGCATACGGCGATGATGGTGCATCCCGCGCCGTTCGACATGGCGGAGCCGCCCACCCTCGCCTTCTCCGAGTTCGAGGCGCACTTCCACGGCAAGGCGTCGCACGCCTCCGCCGCGCCGGAGCTGGGCGTGAACGCCGCCGACGCGCTCGTGGTCGCGCAGACGGCCATCGGCCTGCTGCGGCAGCACATCCGGCCCACCGATCGCGTGCACGGCATCGTCACGCGCGGAGGCGAGGCGCCGAACATCGTGCCGGCGCACACGACGGGACGGTACTACGTGCGCGCGCGCACGCGCGGCGACCTCGAGGACATTCGCCAGAAGGTGCTGCGCTGCTTCGAGGCAGGCGCGCTGGCGACCGGATGCACGCTGCGCATCGACGGCTCGGCCGCGCCGTATGCGGAGGTCCGGCACGACTCCGCGCTGGCCGCGCTCTACCGCGGCAACGCCGAGGCGCTCGGACGGACGTTCATCGAGTCGCGTCGGGAGATGTCGCGCTTCGCGGGCTCCACCGACATGGGCAACGTCTCGCACGCCATGCCGTCGATCCATCCCATGATCGGCCTCTCCTGCCTGCCGGCGGTGAATCACCAGCCGGAGTTCACCGCCCACTGCGTCGGCCCGGAAGCCGACCGCGTCCTGCTCGACGGCGCGCTGGCGCTCGCGTGGACCGCGGTGGACGTCGCCACCGACGACGTCCTCTCGGCGCGCCTGCGCGCGCGACCGGCTACTGGTGCGACTGGAGCGAGGTGAGCAGCGCCTCGAACTGAGGCTTCGCGGCCTTGACCGTCGCGTCCGGGCCGGTCAGCCGCCAGAACCAGGGTCCACCCGGTCCCTCGATCACCGCGGCGAGGAGCCGCCAGCCCGGCCTTCGCCTCGCCGCCCGCGCCCCCCATCTGCGCCGGCTGGTACGAGCCGGCGACCTCGACGGACGTTTCCTTGAGACCGTTGACGGTGCGGATCATCACCACGCGGGCGTCCTTTGACGACTTGCCGTCGGGCTGGGTGAACTGGCCCGTCCAGCGGTCGACGTTCTGGTCGGCGCTCCCGCCCTGCTCCTTGCCGAAGAAGAAGAGCACGAGCTCGCCGTCCTCGCCGTCGCCTTCCGTGTGCGGAACACGGAACTGCGCCGCGCGCATGTCCGACGGGGCCGGGACGCGCGCCCAGTCGCCGGGCACCTGAAATCGCAGGCCCGCGGCTTCGGATCGCATCGTGTCGGCGGCGACGGGCACGGCCACGGCGACGGCGAGCAGGGCCAGCAGCGCTCCACGCATGCGCGTCCCTAGCGCTGCGCGCGGGCGGTGGTCAACCCGCCCGGATGACAGCGGTCACAGGATGAGCCGCCGCCGGACGAGCCGTTCGGCGACGACGAAGCCCGCGACCGCCACGATGACCAGCCACGCGACGTCTCCCGCCAGCGCCGCGCTCGGGGCGCCCGCGACGAGGCCGCGGCTCAGCCGGACGGCGTGCGTCAGCGGCAGGAACCATGCCACGGCTTGCGCCCACGACGGGAGGCTGGCGAGCGGGAAGAACACACCGCAGAAGAACACCATCAACGAGATGCCGAGCGTGAAGTAGTAGTCGAAGAACGAGTACGATCCGGCGCGCGCGGTCGCGATCATGCCGAGCGCCGCGAACGTGAGCCCGCTCAGGAACGCGACCGGCAGCGTGCCGAGGGCGAGCCAGCTCGGCAGCAGGCCGGCGACGCCGGTGACGATCAGCACGAAGGACACGGCGAGGACGCTCTTCGTCGCGGCCCAGAGGATGTCGCCCGCCACGATGTCGGCCACCGAGCACGGCGTCGCCAGGATCGCGGCATAGGTGTTCTGCTCGTGCAGGCGCGTGAACGAGCCGATGGTGGTCTCGAACGACGCGCTGTTCATCGCCGCGGTCGCCAGGATGCCCGGCGTGAGGAACACCACATAGGGCAGCCCGTCGATGTTCGCCACGAAGCGACCCAGGCCGTACCCGATGGACGCGAGGTAGAAGATGGGATTGCCGAGCGAGGCGACGAGGAAGGAGATCGAGAACCGCTTCCACGACTCGAAGTTGCGTCGCCAGACGCGCAGCGCGCCGATGCCGGGTCGCATGCTCAGTCTCGCAGGGTGTGCCCGGTGAGGGTCAGGAAGACGTCCTCCAGGGTGGCCCGGCGGCGGCCGACGTCGAGGCCGCCGAGCCGGTCGAGCAGCGCGTCGGCGTGGCCGTCGCGCAGGTAGAGGTAGAGCATCCGGCCGACGTGCTCGCTGCGCCACGGTCCGTGCCCGAGCCGCGCGACGATCGCCGCGGCGTCGGCGTCGTCGGGGAGATGCACCTCGATCACCTCGGTGCCGACGCGGCCGGCGATCAGCGTGGCCGCGTCGCCCTCGGCGACGATGCGGCCGCCGTCCATGATGATCAGCCGATCGCACAGCGTGGCCGCCTCCTCCATGTAGTGGGTCGTCAGCAGGATGGTGGTGCCGCCGCGCTTGAGGGTGCGGATGCGCTCCCAGACCAGCCGCCGCGCCTGCGGGTCGAGTCCGGTCGTCGGCTCGTCGAGGATGAGCAGCCGGGGCTCGTTCAGCAGCGCGCGCGCCAGCATGAGACGGCGGCGCATGCCGCCGGAGAGCGTCTTGATGCGCTCGCGGCGGTGATCGCCGAGCTCCGCGAACGCGATCAGCTCCTCGGTGCGCTGCGCGGCCACGCGCGACGGGATGCCGAAGTAGCTGGCGTAGACGAGCAGGTTCTTCTCGACGCTCAGATCGGGGTCGAGGCTGTCCTCCTGCGACACCATGCCCACCTGCGCCTTGATCCGGCGCGCGGTCGCGGGACCGAACGGCAGGCCGAGGACCCACACCTCGCCGGCGGTCGGCACCGCGAAGCCGGTGAGCATCCGGATGGTCGTCGTCTTCCCGGCTCCGTTCGGACCGAGCAGGCCGACGCACTCCCCCGCCTCGACGCGGAAGCTCAGATCGACGACCGCCTGGCGTTCGCCGAACCGCTTGGCGAGCGCACGGGTCTCCACGACGGGTCCGGGCACGTCGAGCAATCTCGCACGGCGGGCGCCTCACGCAACCCATGCTTGCGCGGCGGGCCGCGCCGTGCGAGGCGATGCGACGCGATGGCGGCGAAGGGACGGCGACTCGCGCTGGCGGACGCGGCAGGCGCTCGTCCATCCGCGCGACACCATCGCGTGCGGCTTCGTGAGCGGACAGCCGACGGGCCTCCTCGGCGCGCTCGCGACGCGCGGCGACCTCGAGGACATCGTCCTCTACACGGGGCTGCTCGTCGAGCCGTACGCCTTCCTGCAGAACCCGCACGTCCGGGTGCTGAGCGCCTTCTTCGGGCCCATCGAGCGCATGGCGCGGGCGGCGGGGGTTCCCGTCGAGCTGCTCGCCGTCGACTTCCACGGTCTCGAGCGCGTGGCACGGCGGCTGCGCCCGCGCGTCGTCCTGGCGGCCACCACGCCGCCGGACGCCGACGGCTGGCTCAGCTTCGGGACGCACGCCGGCGCGACGTACGTGCCGTTCCTGGAGGCGGCGCGCGACCCCGATCGCCTGGTGATCGCCGAGGTGAACGCGCACATGCCACGCACGGCCGGGATCCCGGAGCACGGCGACAACCGCATCCACGTCTCCGAGGTGGACGCCTGGGTCGAGCACGACCACGACCTCGTCGTGCTCCCGCCCGATCCGCCGTCGCCCGAGGAGGTCGCCATCGCGCGCAACGCCGCGGCGCTCATCGACGACGGCGCCACGCTGCAGTTCGGCATCGGCGCCGTCCCCGACGAGATCGCGGGTCTGCTCGCCGCCGGCACGTCGGGCGAGTTCGGGATCCACACCGAGATGATCTCCGACGGCGTCATGACGCTGCAGCGGTCCGGCAAGGTGACGAACCACCGCAAGGGCCTCCACGACGGCTACACGGTCGCGACGTTCGCCCTCGGCGGCACGGACCTCTACGGCTGGCTCGACGGCAACGCCGAGGTCCGCATGCTACCGGTCTCTGCGGTGAACGATCCGGCGCTGCTCCGCCAGCTCCGCCGCTTCGTCAGCATCAACGGCGCGCTCGCCATCGACCTGCTGGGGCAGGTCGCGGCCGACTACATCGGCGGCCGCCAGTACTCGGGCGTGGGCGGCGCCGAATCGTTCGTCATGGGCGCGTCCGAGGCGCCGGGCGGGAAGAGCCTGCTTTGCCTGAGATCGACCGCCACGGTCCATGGACGGCGCATCTCCACCATCGTGCCGCGGCTGGGTGCCGACGCCTGCGTCACCACGCCGCGGCACCACGTGCAATGGGTCGTCACCGAGCACGGCGCCGCCGATCTCTCGGTCCTCGGCGACCTCGAGCGGGCTCGCGCGCTCATCGCGCTCGCCCATCCCGACTTCCGCGACGAGCTGGCACGAGCCGACCCGTTCCGGCAGACTCCGCCGCGCATGAGCACCGCCACCGTCGGCTCGCTGGAGCTGTACTACGAGGAGCACGGCAGCCGGAGAGCCGCTGCTGCTCATCATGGGGCTCGCCGCCGACTCGACGGCGTGGATGTTCCAGGTTCCCGAGTTCGCCGCAGCACTATCGCACGATCGTCTTCGACAATCGCGGCGTCGGGCGGAGCGCGAAGCCGGCCGGGCCGTACAGCATCCACGAGATGGCGGACGACGCGGCCGGGCTGCTCGACGTCCTGCACGTGCCACGCGCGCACGTGGTCGGCGTGTCGATGGGCGGCATGATCGCGCAGGAGCTGGTGCTACGGCATCCGGAGCGGGTCCACGGCCTGGTGCTGGCGTGCACGTATCCCGAGCCCGACGCCGACATCGAGCGCAACCGGCGCTTCTCGGTGCAGCAGCTCGGAGGCTCGATCACCGAGGGCGGCGACGTCCAGATCGACCTGAAGGCCATCAACCCGATGGACTTCCTGCAGCAGCTCCTGCCCATGGTCTTCAACCAGGCGTTCATCGCGACCGAGCTGCCGAAGCTGCTCCAGGTGTTCTCGGGCGCGCTCCAGTACGGCTTCAGCATGGAGGCGATCCTGGGTCAGGTCGGAGCGGTGATGAGCCACAAGGCCACCGACCGTCTCGGACGCATCACCGCGCCCACGCTCGTGATCACCGGCGACGCCGATCGACTGATCCCGCCCGCGAACTCCGACATCCTCGCCAAGGGCATCCCCGGCGCGAAGCTGGTGAAGATCCCGGGCGGCAGCCACGGCTTCAACTTCGAGACCCCCGAGATCTTCAACCGCGCCGTCCTCGAGTTCCTCGCCAGCGTGCGCAACTGAGCTCCGGTCCGACTGGACGGCCACGGCCAGAACCGGTCTGGTCTCGTGCGCCCGGGACCAGCCGTGGATCAAGACGTCACCAAGAAGAAGCCGCGCCAGGTCGTCAGCCGCTTCGAGCTCGCCGCATCGCGCATGGCAGAAGCGTGGCTCCAGGCCGGCGCGATCAGCGTCTCTCCGGACGACCTGCGGGTCGCCCGCGACTTCCTGACCCACACGGGCTGGACGGTCCGCGAGGTCAGCGGCGGCCTCCTACAGCTTGCCCGCAAGCGCGGTGGCCCGGCCCGCCAGATGTCCCGCGAGGCGGTCGTGCTGTTCGCCCTGCGCGGCCTGGCCGAACGCGGCTGAGCACGTCCCGCCGGCGCGGATCGTCGCGCGCTAGCGGATCCGGTCGATGTGATCCGCGGCGAGCTGGATCATTCCCTCCGCCACCGCCTCGCCGCCGGCCATCCGATCGTCCTTGGTCTGGCCCTTGTGCCATCGAAAATAGAGCTGCTGGACGACCACGGCCATCTTGAAGAGGCCGAAGATGTAGTAGTACGGCATCCGCGTGACGTCGCGGCCGCTGCGCTCGGCGTAGCGCGCGGTCGCCTCGGCGCGGGTCATGAACCCCGGCGCCTGCGACGGCATCGAGGAGAGAAACGCGAAGGTCTCGCCGGCCTCGTACCAGACCGAGAGCAGCGTGCCGAGGTCGGTGAGCGGATCACCGAGCGTGCACATGTCCCAGTCGTAGACGGCGGCCGCTTTCCCGGGGTCGTCCGCCGTCACCGCCATGTTGTCGAGCCGCCAGTCGTTGTGCACCAGCGTGGGGGTCGGTGATGCCGGCATGTGGCTCTCGAGCCATCCGACGACGTCCTTCGCGACCTGCAGGTCCTTCGTCTTGGCGCGCTCCCAGCGCGCCGTCCATCCCGACACCTGTCGCGCGAGGAAGCCGTCCGGCTTTCCCAGCGTCTCCAGACCGACGGCGCGATAGTCGACGGCGTGAAAGTCGGCGAGCGTGTCGATCATGACGGTCGAGAGCTTGCGGTTCTGCTCGGGGTCCTTCCCGCCGCCGAACCGGGCCGGCACCTCGCGCCGCACCACCACGCCGTGACGGCGCTCCATCACGAAGAACGGCGCGCCGATCACCGTCGCGTCGTCGCAGTAGAAGTAGGCGCGCGGAGCCGGCGGAAATCCCTGGTAGAGCACCGACAGGACGCGGTACTCGCGCCCCATGTCGTGCGCGCTGGCCGGGATGTCGCCGTGCGGCGGCCGGCGGAGCACGTAGCGCGCCGACGGGTAGGCGACGAGATAGGTCAGGTTCGCGTGGCCGCCCGGGAACTGCCAGATCTCCGGCGTTCCGGCCGCTCCGGGTATCTTGCCCTCGAGGGTGCGGCCGACGGCGCCGGCGTCCAGCTCCTCGCCCGCGCGGGGGGCGACGACGTCGGGATCCGGCGGCGCGAGCGTTGGCACGGCGAGGTCGGTAACAGCTTGCTCCCGCGTCCGTCAACCGCGAACCGTCCCCGAAACCGCGCCCTTCTGGCAATCGGTCGGTCGCTCGATTAATGAAGGTGATCATGGAAGTCACGGGCGCCTCCTTCGATCCCAAGATGCTCTTCGACCACCCCGACCCCTACCCCATGTTCGCCGCGCTGCGTGCGTCACAGCCGGTGATGCAAGCGGAGTTCATGAATCGCACGAGCTACGTGCTCACGAAGTACGACGACTGCTTCGCCGTCCTGAAGGACGCCGAGACGTACTCGTCGCGCTCGAACGCCGAGGTGGGGAAGATCATGGGTCGCACCGTGATCGAGATGGACGCCAAGGAGCACACCCGTCATCGCGCGCTCGTGCAGCAGGTCTTCGTGCCGAAGGGCCTCGACGGGCTCGCGCCCGTGCTCGATCGCATGCTCCACGAGCTGGTCGATCGCCTCGCCGGCGAGGAGCGCGTCGATCTGGTGACGCAGTTCACGGAGCGCTTCCCGGTGCAGGTCATGGCGCACATGGTGGGCATCCCGCGCGCCGACTATCCGCAGTTCCAGAAGTGGGCGATCGAGATCATCGGGTTCTCCAAGGACTACCCGCGCGGCCTCGCCGCCGCCGCCGCCGTCCACGACTACCTGCTCCCGATCATCGCCGAGCGGCGTGCGAAGCCCGAGGACGACGTGATCTCGAAGCTCGTCACCGGCACCGTCGACGGTCAGGGGCTGAGCGACGAGGAGGTGGTGAGCTTCCTTCGCCTGCTCATCCCGGCCGGCGCGGAGACCACCTTCCGTCTCATCGGCAACATGCTCTTCGCGCTGCTCACCGAGCGAGATCGCTGGGAGCGCGTGCGCGCCGATCGCTCGCTCGTCCCCTGGGCGATCGAGGAGACGCTGCGCTGGGAGACGTCGGTGCTCATGGTGTCGCGCCAGACGAACCGCGAGGTGGTGATCCGCGACGTCACGATCCCCGACGATCAGCTCGTGTCGATCGTCGTCGCCTCGGCCAACCGCGACGAGGAGCACTACGAGCACCCCGACGTCTTCGACCTCGACCGGCGCGCCGACGACCACCTGGCGTTCGGCTTCGGACGCCATCACTGCCTGGGCTATCATCTCGCACGCCTCGAGGCGCGGCTGGCGCTCAACGCGGTGCTCGATCGCCTGCCGAACCTGCGCCTCGACCCGAGCGCGCCCGCGCCCACGATCACCGGGCTGGCGTTCCGGTCGCCGAAGACGCTGCGGGCGCTCGCGAGCTGAGCCGCGACGCGCAGCCGGCGCGCACCATCGCGCCGCCGCTGGCTCCCCGCGCGGCCGACAGGTAGATGCCCCGTGATGGCGCGCGCGACCGACGGCAGGCGCGGCGTGATGGCACTCGCGGACCTGACGACGCCGATGGCGGTGCGCGTCGCGGCGACCCTGCGGATCCCCGATCACATCGCGAGCGGCCTGCGCACCGCCACGGAGCTGGCCGGCGTGACGAACACGCACGCCGGCGCGCTCGATCGGCTGCTGCGGCATCTCGGCAGCGTCGGGCTGGTGCGTCGCGACGACGACGGCCGCTACGCGCTGACGTCGCTCGGCGAGGCGCTGCGCGAGGACCATCCGCAGCGGATGCGCGCGCGGCTGGACCTCGCGGGTGCCATCGGTCGTGCGGACCTCGCGTTCGTCCAGCTCCTGCATGCCGTTCGCACCGGCGGCCCGGCGTACGCCGCCCAGTTCGGCCGAGCCTTCTGGGAGGACGTCGCCGCCGACGCGTCCCTCACCGCCTCCTTCGACGCCCTCATGGGTTGCGACGTGACGGAGGAGGCGCCGGACATCCTGGCGGCCTACGACTGGGCGTCGCTCGGTCACGTGGTCGACGTCGGCGGCGGAAACGGCTCGCTGATCGTCGCGTTGCTCGCGGCACAGCCGGCGTTGCGCGGCACGGTCGTCGATCTGCCGGAAGCCGCGGAGGCTGCGCGGCACGCCCTGGAGGCGGCGGGGCTCGCCGGGCGGTGCGCGGTCGTCGCGGGCAGCTTCTTCGATCCCTTGCCGCGCGGTGCCGACGGCTACGTGCTGTCGGCGATCCTGCACAACTGGGACGATGACGCCGCCGAGGCGATCCTGCGACGATGCGCGGAGGCAGCCGGCGACACGGGCGCCGTGCTCGTGATCGAGCAGATCGCTGCGAACGGCGCCGTGACGAACAGCGCGCGCGACCTGCGCATGCTCGTCTACTTCGGGGGACGGGAGCGCGGTGTCACCGAGCTGACCGCGCTCGGACGCGCGGCCGGGCTCGACGCGGTCGCGGTCCACGGCGCCGGCCCGAACTCGATCGTGGAATTCCGGCGGCGCCGCGAGTGATGTCCGCGCGCGTCCGCTGAAACGCCAGTCGGGTCTAGTTTTTCACTCTTGCCACGTGAATGGTTTCCTGCTTTAGCTCCCGTGGATGAGCTTCCTCGCCCACATGATGCGACAATGGCTCCGTACGAGTATCGGGGCTGGTGTTCTCATTTGGCTGCTTTTCCTGCCTGGTCCGAGCTTCGCGCTGCATCGCCAGACACCGTTCATCGAGCCGATCCCGTTCCCGGCGATCGACGGCGTGCAGAGCTTCCGGCCCTTCTGTCAGGGCGAGGCCGCGCGCTGGATCGCGTTCGACTCCACGTCGGACCTGCTGCACAACGGCAGCGGCGGCGGCGAGGTCTTCGTGTGGGACAACGATCCCGCCGGCCCCCGCCATCTGGTGCAGGTCACCAACTGCGCCACCGGCAGCAGCCAGGACGCCTCCACCGTCGCCGATGGCAAGGTCGTCGTCTTCGACACGACGAGCGATCTGAACGAGCCGAAGGCGCAGCAGTGCATCGCCGCCGCTGGCGCACCGCCAGATCATGCGGGCGACCATCAAGCAGGGGCAGATCGGCTACGAGCAGCTCACCAACGACCTGAACGGCGACTGCACGAGCCCGCGCGTCTCGGCCGACGGCTTCAAGATCGTCTTCGAGTGCACGGGCGACATGCGCCGCAACGGCTCGAGCGGCACGCACATCTTCCTCTGGCGCGACTCGAAATCGGTCTGCGATCCGCTGTCGATCCCGCCCTGCAGCAACGCCCAGCAGATCACGCCGAACGGGACGGGGATCAGCGGCAACGCCGAGCTGAACCTCGAGGCCGACAAGATCGTCTTCAACTCGAACCAGGACATCGACGGCCACTCGAACGGCTTCCAGCAGATCTGGCTCTACGACATCGCCGCGACGCCGCCGTTCCCCACGCCACAGCGGCTCACCAACGGCGTCGGCGACAGCATCAACCCGTCGATGGACCAGGACGGGCGGCAGGTGGTGTTCCAGTCGCAGGCCGACCTGCTCGGCACCGGCTCGACCGGCTGGGAGATCTTCCTGCTCGATCGCCAGACCGGCGTGCTGCGCCAGCTCACGAACGGGACGGGCGACAGCACCGACGCGTCCATGGGCGGCGGCGGCCGCTTCGTGCTGTTCCTTTCCACGAGCGACTTCTCGGGCTCGGGCATCGCCGGCGGCCCGCACCTCTTCATCTACGATCTGATCGAGGACGCGCTCTACCAGGCGACGCGGCCGGGGCCCGGCACGTCCGGGCCGCCGATCGCCACCGCCGACACGATCTTCTTCTTCGACTCCGACGAGGACCCGCTCGGGAGCGGCATCACCGGCCGCCAGATCTACGCCCTCAACGTGTTCCAGCAGGTGCCGCCGCGCGCGATCGGCGCCGGCGAAGATGAATCTCCTGCCGGGGACGCCCGATGGCCAGGGTGGGAGCTCGGTGCGGATCATCACCGAGTCGACGAACGGGGCGAATCCCGCGACCAGCTACATCAACGTGCCGATCGGCAATCCGGGTACCGGCGCGGGCCAGATCCAGATGTCCATCCTGGGGCGCAACATCGACAAGGAAGGGCGGGTGGCAGTGCCCACGGTGACCATCCCGCCGATCCCGGTGCCGAGCTTCGGGGCGGTCTGCTTCACAGCAGAACGGCCCCGGCACGGGCACGGTCGACTGCGACGGCGACGCCGGCGAGGCGCACCCGACCCGCTCGACTACCGCACCCTGCAGGATCACGTGACCAACAACCCGGGCAGCCAGCCGGCCGAGGATCCGCAGTGCCAGTTCGGCTGCCGCGAAGGGCATCGTCGTGCCCGGGACCGTTCACGCCGCTTCCGAACCAGGAGTGTGGGCGGTGCGTGCCGCAGCCCGGCGTGTGCGCCGGCGGTCCGCGCCAGGGCCAGGCCTGCCAGTTCGACACCCAGTGCCCCGGGCAGCCGGCGGTGATCGATCCGACCACCGGGACGGTCCTCACGCCCGGGCGCGTGTGACACCACGGCGCCGCTCAGCGATCACGCTCGGGCAACCCGCATGCGGGCACCTGTCGCGGCGTCGGCGGCCCGCGCGAGGGCCTGTGGTGCGATCTCGACAGCGACTGTCCCGCCAACTGCCTGACGCAGTCGACCTGCGACAACGGGCAGAACGAGGGCCACGCCTGCACCCACGACACCGACTGCGACCCGCAGCACCTCTGCAGCGGCGGCGAGCTCGACGTGTGCGAGGGGCCGCCGGTCTTCACCCAGAGCGGGACATACGGGCCCGGTGACCTCGAGCTGACGATCCCGATGACCGTCAAGATCTCGACGGGCGTCGGCCAGGACGGCCTCTACTGCACCGGTGACGATACGTACGCCCTCAGCGGCGCCGGCTTCGACAGCCTGCTCCGCCTCACCACGGGCAAAGCCACCGCGACGATCAGCGACGTCGACTACCAGGACGGCGTCACGATGGGCGCCTCGGAGCACGGCGCGCCGTTCAGCTGCGACAGATGGGAGAACAACAAGGATCTCTCGGGCGGCCGGCTGGTGGGCGCCGTCACGTTCCTGAACGTGCCATCCATCCCGTTCACCCACGACACGATCCTCACGTTCCGCTTCGTCGCCGACAATCCACCCTGCGTGGGTGACACGTGCCAGAAGCCGTGCACCAGCGACTCGAACTGCGACGACGGGAATCCGTGCAACGGGCGCGAGTTCTGCAACATCAATAACTGCGCCGCGGGCGTGCCCGTGGTCTGTGACGACGGCAACCAGTGCAACGGGCTCGAGCTCTGCAATGAGAACACGGGGCTTTGCGGGCCGTCGAACGGCATCATCTGCGACGACGACAACGAGTGCACTACCGGGACGTGCCGACCGGACTTCCTGTGTACGTACACGAACGTCCAGAACGGCAGCGCATGCGACGATGGCAACCTCTGCACGGGTCAGAATCCGGGCTTCCCGACCGGTGGCCCTCCGGGACAGAACGTCTGCCCGGCAGGTCAGAAGTGCGACGTCTGCACCAACGGCGTGTGCGGCGGGAGCCTCAACACGGATGCCGCCAGCCTCCACTGCGAGGACAACAACGTCTGCAACGGCATCGTGGCCTGCGACCCGACGACGGGGAACAGCTGCGTGCAGACGGTGCCGCCGCTCACCTGTGCGCCCGACACCAACCCCTGCACGACGGACACGTGTGATCCGGTGCTAGGCTGCAACTGGCCGAACACGGATCCGTGCGACGACGGCAATGCCTGCACGGGGCCGGACGCCTGTGACGGCCAGGGCCGGTGCATCGGCGACCTGACGCCGGAAGCCGCAGCGTGCAACCTGGGTGACGGGAACTTCTGCAACGGCTTCGAGCAGTGCGACTCCGCGAGCGGGACGTGCGAGCACACCGATCTCGACTGCTCGGACGGCAACGACTGCACGGACGACACCTGCGATCCGGCGGCCCCCTCCGTCTCGGCCGCGTGCATCCACACTACCAACACCGCGCCCTGCAATGATCAGAATGCCTGCACCGGCGGGGACACCTGCCTCGGCGGGCTCTGCACCGGAACCGAGACGGCGGTCGCGGCCAGCTGCACCCAATCGACCGGCAACGTGTGTGACGGGCTCGCGACCTGTGATCCGGTGTCGGGCGCGTGTACGCCGCGAGTGCCGCTCAACTGCGACGACGGGGATACCTGCAACGGTGTGGAGACGTGCGACCCGTTCATGGGTTGTCAGCCCGGCACTCCCATGCCGTGTGGCCGGTGCGACTCGCTTCAGTGTGACGACGGCAACCCCTGCAACGGGGTCGAGACCTGCGATCCCGACACCGGCTGCCAGCCGGGTCAGCCGCTTGTTTGCGACGACGGCAATTCCTGCAACGGGGTAGAGACGTGTGATCCGCGCACAGGCTGTCAGCCAGGGCAACCGCTCGCCTGCAACGACGGCAACGCTTGCAACGGAACGGAAACCTGCGATCCGGCTCTGGGCTGCCTTCCTGGGAACCCTCTCATGTGCGATGACGGCAACGTCTGCAACGGAGTGGAAACTTGCAATCCCGCCTCCGGGTGCCAGCTCGGCGTCCCACTTGCGTGCGACGACGGCGATGCCTGCAACGGCACCGAGACTTGCGAACTCACCGTGGGCTGTCAGCCCGGCCAGCCGATCGTCTGTGACGACGGCGATCCGTGTACCGACGACTTCTGTAGCCGCTCAGGAGGGTCCTGCATCTACACGGCGATCAAGGGGACCGAGGGAGTGCAATGCCACCTGGCTGGTACTCGTTCCATCGTGGATTCTGCCGAGCCGGGTTCCATAGCGCCCCGCCTTCGCAACCGAATAGACACCAAGCTCGAGCGCGTCGACGGACTGGTCGCGAAAGCCGCCACCGCGCCAACGATCAAACGCCGGAGGAAGTTGGCCGCTCGGGCACGGGCCGGATTGCACAAGCTGGCCCGCTTCATCGCGAATCAGCCAGGATCCGCCATCGAACCGACTCTCGTCAATCAGCTGAATTTGACGATTGCCGCGGCGGAGGCCGGTCTGGAAGCGTGACGGGCCGGCGAAGGGACTTCGCGATTGGTGGAGTCGCTCATCCTTCTTCCGCCTACGATGTCAGGTCGGGAAGCGCCGGGAGCCGCAGATCCCGCGTCATGCGCCGGTAGGCGCCCGGCAGCAGGAGCCGCATCAGGTAGGCGATCTCGACGTAGCGCGGCACGGTGACGTCGCGCGCGCCGCGCGCGAGCCCGCGAAACACCGCGCGTGTGAAGTCCGCCGGCTCGATGAACGTGCGCTTGACGCGCTCGGGCATGCGCGCGAGGACGTCGGGCGTGAACATCTCCGTCCGCACCAGGGCCGGGTAGACCGTCACGACGTGGATGCCGAGCGGCTCGAGCTCGTAGGCGAGCGCCTCGGAGAGGCCGGTGACGGCGAACTTGCTCGCCGAGTACGCGGACTCGTCGGGCTGGCCGAGCTTTCCCGCCACCGACGACACGTTGACGATCCAGCCCTCGCCGCGCGCGCGCATGGCGGGCAGCACCGCGCGGATCGCCCACACGACGCCCAGGTAGTTGGTCTCCATCAAGCGGACGAAGGTCTCCGGATCCTCGTCCTTGAAGAGCGCATGGCGGGCGACGCCCGCGCTGTTGACGAGGACGTCGATGCGCCCCCAGCGCTCGAGCACGCGCGCCGTCGCCGCCTCGACGGCCGCGCGCTGCGCTCACGTCGCACGGCACGGCGAGCGCCTGCCGGTCGCCGCCGAGCTCCGCCGCCAGCGCCTCCAGACGGTCCGCGCGGCGGGCGAGCAGCGCGACGCGGGCGCCGCGTCCGGCCAGGTCGCGCGCGAGCTGCGCGCCGATCCCGCTGGACGCCCCGGTGACCAGCGCCACCCGATCGCGGAAATCGGCGAGGCGTGCCACGGTCCGCGCGCTCAGGCGCGCGCCGCGTCGCCGGGCACGAAGCGGAGCGCGAGCCCGACGAGCGACGGAACCATGCGCGGCCGGAGCAGGCCGGGATCGTACGGCGCGAGCCGGCGATCGTTCTCCTGCATGCAGGTCCGCGCGAGCGACTTGAGCGTGACGTCGCCGATCTCGTCCGGCACCTGCATGGTGAAGTCGTCGCCCCCGGTCTCCGCGTCGCGGAGCTGCAACGCGGTCCGCACCCGGCCGAGCGCCTGCAGCGCCACGCCGGAGGCGCGCCGGACCAGGAACCACGGCTTCTGGACGAGCGGAAGCTGCACGCCGCGATACGCGGCCCAGTTCGAGAAGAACAGGATGTGCCGCGCCTCCTCCTGCATCACGCCGTCGAAGATGTCGACGAGCTCGGGGCCGAAGAAGCCGGTGTCGGCGGCGATGCGAAAGAGGCCGAAGGCGAAGAATGAATCGAAGCACTCGCCGTAGCCCATGCGCATGAAGCCCCACTCCGCGTCGCGCGGCACCTCGGCCTTCTCGTCCGGGTGCGGGATCGCGTAGTGGGCGAGCAGGTTGTCGAGCAGGAACGCGTGGCGTTCCTCCTCGTACGCCTGCATGGCGATCGCCTCGCGCAGCTCCGCGTCGGGCTCGACGTCCGCCATGGCGCGCACGCGTGCCGCGGCCGTTCGCTCGCTGCCCACCGCCTCGCCCCAGAACGGCAGGCCGCGCAGGCGCGCGAGCGCATCGGCGTCCAGCGCGGGCCAGCGTATCTCGTCGGGTGCGTAGGCGTGGTGCGTCTCGACGAACGCCCGGCAGAACCGCGCCTTGTGCTCCCCACTCCCGATCCGCAACCGCCTCATGCTTCGCGCGGCCGTATATCGGGGGAGGCCCGGCTCGGCAACCGGCCCGGAAAATTTGACCAGGCTCGGACGCTCCCCTATGGCTTTCTCGCATGCGGATCCGTACCTGGGCGCTCCTCGCCTGCCTCGCGCTCGACGCCTGCGGTGGCGGGGGCAGCGAGACACGCACGGCACGCCCGGTGACTCCCATCGACCCCGCCACCACCGGGACCGTCCAGGTCGACGTCCGGTTCGATGGCACGCCGCCCGCGATGCAGGAGCTGCGCATGAGCGGCTTTCCGGAGTGCGCGACGCAGCACCAGGGTCCGGTGCTGGCCGGCGACGCGCTGGTGAAGGACGGCCAGGTCCAGAACGCCTTCGTGTACATCAAGGAGGGGCTCGGCGATCGCGGGTTCGCCGTGCCGACCCAGCCGGTGGTCATCGATCAGAAGGGCTGCCTCTACGAGCCCCACGTCGCGGGCGCGCAGGTCGGCCAGGGAATCGAGTTCCGGAACAGCGATGCCGTGCTCCACAACGTGCACGGGTCGCCGAAGGACTCGAGCGCGTTCAACGTCGCCCTGCCGCGTCAGGGCGCCGAGCGCACGATCACCGTCGATCACCCGGAGGTCATGATCAGCGTCCGGTGCGACCTGCATCCGTGGATGCAGGGGTGGCTCGGCGTGCTCGACCATCCGTACTTCGGCGTCAGCGGCGCCGACGGCCGGGTCACGCTGAAGGACGTCCCGGCCGGCGACTACGTCATCGGCGTGTGGCACGAGCGCTTCGGCACGCGCGAGGCCAAGGTGTCGGTGACTCCCAAGGCGAGCACGTCGGCCAGCGTCACGTTCACCCCAGCTGCTTAGAAACCGTGCAATTGACGAGCCGGCATCCGGCTTGATACGGCGGCCGTGGATCCCTGGACGTTTCTGGGAGGAGGCGGGTGATGGAGACCACGGAGATTCTGCAGGCGCTGTTTCGCTGGATCCACGTCGTCGCCGGCATCATGTGGATCGGCCTTCTGTACTTCTTCAACTTCGTCAACGGCCCGTTCGAGGGCACGCTCGACGGCGCGGGGAAGAAGACGGTGGTGCCGCAGCTTCGCCCCCGGGCGCTCTACTGGTTCCGCTGGGGCGCCGCCTGGACGTGGATCACCGGCGTGCTGCTCGTCCTGCTGGTCTACTACCACGGCCAGCTCATGTTCCCGCCCGGCACGCCCTGGACGGCGGGCGCGTTCCTGATGGTGGCGATCACGTTCCTGGCGTTCCTCGTCTACGACCCCATCGCGCGGTCGGTGAAGGACAACAAGCAGATGGCGGGCGTCGGCTTCGTCCTGCTCGCGATCGTCATCCTCGGATACGTCTACATCGGCAACTTCGGATACCGGGCCTACGTCATCCACACCGGCGCGCTCCTGGGCACGCTCATGGCGGCGAACGTCTGGATGCGCATCTGGCCCGCGCAGCGGAAGATCATCACCGCCATCCGCGACGGCCAGGCGCCGGATGCCGCGCTCGTCGCCATGGCGGGGACGCGCTCGCGGCACAACACGTACATGTCGGTTGCTCTCGTCTGGACGATGATCACGCAGCACACGACGGCGTTCGCGGGTACGTGGCTCTGGCTGCTGGTCGCCATCGCCGTCGCGTGGGCGGCGGTCGTGCAGCTCTACAAGAAGGGCGCCGCGGTCAAGGGCTTCTAGCGTCGCGCGCAGGTTGACGGCGCGCGCGACGATCGGGCAAGCCAGACCTGCATGGATGATCATCCTCCCCGGCGCCGCTTCTCGCGCGGCGTGGGGGCGCTCCTCGAGCTCTCGGTCGCGCTCGTGCTCACCGCCGCCCTCCTGACCGTCATCGAAGTCGGCGCGGGGCGGTTTCTCCGCGACACCACCGCCGAGGAGCGCATGTCCACCGCGTTCGCGCACGCGCGGGGCGACACGGTCGAGACGACGTTGATGACCTTGTCGATGAACCCGGTGCCGCTCGTCGCGGATCGCGAGCTGCTCTGGCGCAACCAGCCTGGCGCCCAGCGCGACGTGCCGGCGAACCCACGGGGGATCGGCCGGCCGGAGACGTGGCACGTCGCCATCGATCGATCGGGCTATCGTGGACCCGACCGGTCGTCCGGCGTGGAGTCGGGCCCGGTCTATCGCATCCTCTGCATCGGCGACTCGATCACCTACGGCTGGGGCACCGATCAGGACGACGTCTTCCCGCGTCGCGTCGAGGCGATCCTTCGCGAGCGCCACCCCGGCGCGGACATCGAGGTGACCAACGCGGGCGTGCCGGAGTGGTCGTGGATCCAGGGACTCAGGTTCCTCGAGCGCGAGGGCCTCGCCCTCCGCCCCGACGTCGTGGTCATGGGCCACGGCACGAACGACCAGCTCAAGGATACGCGCACCACCGATCTCGAGAACCTGGGCGGCTCGACCGCCTGGTCGCACGCCATCTACCGGGCGCGGAACATCCTCGGCGACACGAACACCTTTCGCGCCCTGGAGCGATTCCGCGGCCATCCGATCCCGGGACCGAGCCGCGCGTGCCGCAAGCAGATCGCCCGCTACGGTCTCTGCCAGCGCGTGTCGCTCGAGGAGATCGAGAGCGCGGTGCACGACGTCGCGCAGCTCACCGCGAAGAATGGGATCGACCTGCTGCTGATCAACGTCGACTTCATGCACACGCGCGCGATCGAGGCGTCGCGGGCCGTCGCCGACCGCGAGCACCTCCGCCTCATCGACTTCGTCGAGCGCTTCGACGCCGTCCGCATGGCGCGGGAAGATGCCCGCAGGGCGCGCTTCGGCCTCGCGCCCGCCCGGGTGCTGCCGTCGCGTCCGAGCACCGACGCCAACCGGAGCCTGGTGCTGCGCGTGCACGTGCCGGGCGCGCCCGCGAAGGTCACCGTCGAGGGACGCGCGTACGGCCTGGACGAGCTCCCCTTCAACGCGCCCATGTTCGACGACGGCACGCACGGCGACGAGCGCCCGCGCGACGGCGTCTACTCGACCACCATCGAGGTGCCGGCCAGGTTCCGGGCGACGGAGTACAAGTTCATCCGCGACGGCGAGATGGAGTTCACGCCCCTTCCACCCCTGCCGTCGCAGCGCGGCGCACGGCTCCTGATGGGCACCGAGGACCGGATCGCACCCGTGGAGGAGTTCGCCGAGCTCTACCTGATGGTCGAGCAGGCGCACCCGGACCGCGAGGGGCACGCGCTCATCGCCGACGCCCTGGCCGACGAGGTCGAGGCGCTCCCGTCGTTCCAGCGCTACATCGACCGGGTCGCTCCGACCGGACCCCCGCCCGTGGATACGACGCGCTAGCCGGCGGGGGTCGCGCCGCGCACCCGGCGGATCCCGAACGTTCCGAGCGCTTTCGCGACGACGGTGCCGTCGGCCGCCACCACGTCGCCCTCCGACACCGCGACGGTGCGGCGCAGGCTGACCACGCGCGCGCGACAGCGCAGCACGCGGTCGCGCGTGAACGCGACGTACGTCACGTTCAGGTTGTGCGTCGCGATGCGGTCCTCGGGATCGAGGCGCCGCGCGATCGCGACCGCGAGGCCGGTGTCGAAGAGCGTGGCGATGACGCCGCCGTGCACGGTGCCGAACGGGCTGAGCAGCGCCTCCGGCACGTCCATGCGCAGCACCGCCCCGGATTCGTCGGCGTGCTCGATCGCGAATCCGAGGAGCTCCCAGAACCCGGGCAGTCCGCTCACAGCCGATCCTGGCGTGCGAAGCGACCCGCGTACACGGCGCCGCCCTCGCAGCGCTGGAGGACGATCTGGCACAGGCGGACGCCCGGGTGGATCGTGAGCGGGTGCTTCGCCACGTTCGACATCTCGAGCACCTGGCGGCTGTCGACACCGGGCGCGATGAACCCCGCCGTCACGTGGATCATGAGCCCCAGGCGGGCGTAGCGGCTGCGTCCCTCGAGCCACCCGGCCAGGTCGGGTGGGAGCCGCACGCGCTCGCGCGTGATGCCGAGGACGGTCTCGCCCGGCCCGAGGACGTACGGCTGCACCAGCGGTCGGAGCTGCGTGATCGTCCGGTAGTCGGCGTCGTCGGTCACCGCCACCTCGTCGCCGCCGCCGGCCATCACGCGGATCTCGTCGCCGAGATGCAGGTCGATCGAGGCGGGCCCGATCTGGTCGTCCGCGAGCGGGTCGATCTCGAGACGGCCGGCGGCGAGCTCCCGCCGGATCGCCTCGCGCGTCAGCACCATGCCACGCAGTGTAGCAGACGCGCGACGGTGCTATACAGCCGCGAGGCGGTCACCATGCGATACGAACACATCGTCGTCACCACCCACGCCGGACTCGGCACCATCACGATGAACCGGCCCGAGCGCCGGAACGCGCTCTCGGAAGCGCACATGCGGGAGCTGCTGGACGCATTCCACGGTCTGGCGGCGGACGCGGAGATCCGCGCGGTGATCCTGGCGGCCAACGGGCCGGTCTTCTGCTGCCGGGCACGACTTCGCCGACATGGTCGAGCGCGATCTCGACGGCATGCGCCAGCTCCTCGGCGTGTGCACCGAGCTGATGCGGACCATCCAGCGCGTACCGCAGCCGGTCGTCGCGCGCGTGCACGGCCTCGCCACCGCCGCCGGGTGCCAGCTGGTCGCCAGCGCCGACCTCGCGGTCGCCGCCGAGGAAGCGGGCTTCGCGGCGCCCGGCGGCCGCGGCGGGTGGTTCTGCCACACGCCCATGGTGGCGATCGCCCGCAGCATCGGGCGCAAGCGCGCGCTCGAGATGGCGTTCACGGGAGACCCGATCGACGCGCAGACCGCGCTGGCGTGGGGCCTGGTCAACCGCGTGGTGCCCCGGGCGCGTCTCGACGAGGAGACGGAGCGCCTCGCGCTCGCGGCCAGCCGCGGCAGCCGGGCCTCCAAGGCCCTCGGCAAGCAGGTCATCTACGACACGATCGACCTCGACGTGGACGCCGCCTACGCGCGCGCCGTCGAGGCCATGGCGACGAGCGCCCTCGGCGACGACGGCCGCGAGGCGATGCGGTCGTTCCTGGAGAAGCGTCCCGGCGTCTATCCGCCGCGCCGGTAGCTCCCGCCCCGTGCCGACGTTGCTTCTTGCGCGTCGTTTCGCTCTCTTGTCGCGACGCCATGACCACCCCCGTCGCATACTTCTGCATGGAGTTCGGCCTGTCCGAGGAGTTCCCGATCTACGCCGGGGGTCTCGGCATCCTCGCCGGCGATTTCATCAAGTCGGCGCACGACCTGGGCCTGCCCGTGGTCGGCGTGGGGCTGCGCTGGGCGCGCGGCTACTCCCGCCAGCGGATCGGCGAGGACGGCCTGCCGGTCTCGGAGTTCCCGAGCTACCGCGCGGACTTCCTCGAGGACACCGGCGTCCGGGTGCGCGTCCGGGTCGAGACGCGCGAGGTCGAGGCGCGCGTGTGGCGTACCGAGCGCTGGGGAAACGCGCCGCTCCTGCTCCTCGAGCCGGTCGCCACCCGCGACGCCTGGATCACGAACCGCCTCTACGATCCGACGTTCGACTGCCGCGTGGCGCAGGAGATCCTGCTCGGCGTCGGCGGCGTGCGCGCGCTGCGCAAGCTCGGCATCGACATCGACACCTACCACTTCAACGAGGGACACGCGGTGTTCGCCGGCATCGAGCTGATCGCGGAGCGCATGGTCGCCGGCGCGTCGTTCGTCGAGGCCTGGGCGGCGGTGCGCGAGCAGATCGTGTTCACCACCCACACGCCCGTCGCCGCCGGCAACGAGGTGCACGCGCTGGCCGAGCTGCGCCGGCTCGGCGCCTGCTGCGAGCTGGTCGACTGGGAGATGCGCCAGATCGGCGGCGACCCGTTCAACATGACCGTCGCCGGGCTCCGGCTCTCGCGCCGCGCGAACGCCGTCTCCGAGCTGCACGCCGAGGTGTCGCGCACGATGTGGCTCGACGTCGAGCACGCCAGCGAGATCATCCCCATCACCAACGGCGTGCACGCGCCCACCTGGCAGGACGAGCGCATCCGCGCCGCGCGCGCGACCCCCGACGAGCTGTGGGCGAGACACCAGACGCTCAAGGGCGACCTGCTCGACCTGGTCACGACCCGCAGCGGCGTCCGCCTCGATCCGGGCGTCCTGACGGTCGGCTTCGCGCGCCGCGCCGCCGCCTACAAGCGCAGCAACCTGGTCTTCGACGATCCCGCCCGCATCGGGGCGCTGCTCGACGGCCACAAGCTGCAGCTCGTCTTCGCGGGCAAGGCGCATCCCGACGACGAGATGGGGCGGCAGATCATCGGCGAGCTGGTGGCCATGGCGAAGCGCTTCCCGGAGGCGGTGGTCTTCGTGCCGGACTACGACATGGCGCTCGGACGCGCGCTCACCCGCGGCGCCGACGTGTGGCTCAACAATCCCATCCGGCCGCTCGAGGCGTGCGGCACCTCGGGGATGAAGGCCGCGATGAACGGCGTGCTCAACTGCTCGATCCTCGACGGCTGGTGGCCCGAGGCCTGCGAGCACGGCGTCAACGGCTGGGCCATCGGCGACGCGACCAGCGGCGTCCCCGAGCAGGATGCGCGCGACGCCGCGGCGCTCTACGCCGTGCTCGAGACCGAGGTGATCCCGGCCTACGACGACCGCACGCGCTGGGTCGGCATGATGCAGGCCAGCATCGCGATGGCATCCGAGCGCTTCTCCTCGGACCGCATGTGCCGGGACTACTTCGAGAAGCTGTACGCGAGATAGCTCCGAGGCGCGATGACAGCCGTCCCGGCGGAACGGGTCGAGCACCGGACGAGTAGCTGGCTCACGTCGCAGCTCGACGCCGGCCTCGGCACCTTCGGTCGCGACGACCTCGTCTACGACGACGGGGGCGCGCCGCGCCGGGTGACGAAGGAGCACTTCGAGCACCTCGTCCGCAAGCTCAAGATCCTGCGCTGGCTCGACCGTCTCGACTTCGAGAGCTGCATCGATCTGGGGGCGGGTTCCGGCTTCCTGCCGGCGCTGGTGCGCGAGCGCTTCGGGGTGGACGCGTACTACGCCGATCTCGTGCACCGGCTGAACCTGCCCGGCCTCGGCTCACGCCTCGGCAAGCTCGACCACGCCGTCACGCTCGACCTCACCCGGCTTCCCTTTCGCGACGGCGCCTTCGACGTCGTCGTCTCGTCCGAGGTGCTCGAGCATCTGGTGCATCCCGTCGAGGCGCTGGCCGAGATGGTCCGCGTCGCGCGCCGTGCCGTGGTCCTGACGAGCCTGGAGGCGCTCGCACCGGATCGGCTGCGGCGCGTGCTCTCGCACCTGGCGATCGACGTCCGCCGGCCGCACGTCGAGCGCAATTTCTTCCTCATCGACGAGTTCCGCGCGCTCCTCGGTGACGACCTCCGCCACGAGGCGCTCCTCTGCTACGACCGCTCGCCGGTGAATCCGTTCTGGCCGCGCGCGCGCATCGACGCGATCTTCGACGCGATCCGCGACCGCGACACGCTGGAGCGCGCGCTGGTCCGCGCCGCGGAGGCGGTGCCGCACGGGCCGGGGACCATGGGGATCGTCCTCGCCCGCGTCGCCCCCGGCGTGCAGGTCGCGCCGGCCCGTCCCGAGGCGGATCCCGCGCTCGCCCGCTGGCTGGTGAACGAGGTGGCCTCGCTCGAGTACTACACCTTCGCCGAGCTGTGCGCCCACGGCGTGCTGCGCGTGCGACCGGAGCTGGAGCCGCCGGGACCGGCGCCCGACCGCCCCGTCGCGCCGGCGCTCCTCGCGCGCCTGCAGTGTCCCGAGTGCCGGGGCGTCCTGGTGCAGGACCCCGGCGCGCTCCGCTGCACCGGCTGTGGCGCGAGCTTCTCCACCGACTACGGGGTGCCGAATCTCCATCCGACGCGGGCGCACGACGATCGCGCCGCACGCGAGGAGGCCGTGCGCCGGCTCTGCGGTGACGACGCCGCGCGCGCGGCCACGGTCGTGCGCCTGATGGAGCGCCTGCGGCGAAACGAGCGGCCTCCGGGAACGCTGAAGCGCGCGGCGTGGCGCCTCGAGCGGGCGCTCGGATCGCCGCTGCGCGCGCGTCACCTGTGGCCCGCCGACTGACGTCCGCTACGCCAGCCGGGGCATGACGTCGCGCGCCACCACGTCCAGCTGCTCGAGGTAGTGCTGCAGGCTGCGGTGACGCAGGCGGAGGTTCAGGACCGTCGTCCCGAGGTCGCGGTAGCGGCCGCAGCGCTCGACGAGCGCGTCGCGGTCGCTCGCGTCGACCGGATCGAGCAGCCGGTCGATCGGCAGCACGAGGTCGAAGGGGCTCCGCCGCTGCTCCCACTCGCGCCCGCGCCGCGCGGCCGCCAGCATCGCGTCGAGCTGGTCCAGCGACAGGCCGAACGGATCCCAGCCGTCGCCGAGCGCGAGAGCGCGGCGGAGCGAGCGGCGGGTGCGGCCGCCGAGCCAGATCGGGATCTCCTCCTGGACCCCGCACGGATCGACGAGGACCCGGTCGAAGCGATGGTGCGAGCCGGCGTACGACGGCAGGCGACGGCCGAACGACGCGCGCAGCGCGCGCAGCGCGTCCTCGTAGCGCTCGCCTCGATCCGTGAACTCCGCGCCGAGGAGGGCGAACTCCTCGGCCAGCGTCCCGACACCGACCCCGAGGACGAGCCGGCCGCCGCAGAGCCGGTCGAGCGTGCCGTAGCGCTTCGCGATCTCGAGCGGGTGATGGTAGCCGAGGACGAGAACGTGCGTGAGGAAGCGGATGCGCGACGTCTGCGCGGCGAGGAAGCCGAACGTCGCGAGCGGATCGTAGTACCGGGCGCCGCGTACGGGCGCCACGTCGACGGGGATGGCGACGTGCTCGCTGCAGGTGAGGTGATGGTAGCCGAGCCGATCGGCGGCCACCGCGATCCGGGCGATCTCCTCCGGCCCGGCGGCCTCGGTCCACGCGGCGTCGTGCTGCGGATGACGCGTGACGATCGGTGTGACGAGTCCGAAGCGCATGTCCGGCTCGCTCCTAGCATCGCCCGCGGGGGTGGTGGTAGACGGCGCCGTGGACTTCGCGGACTCGCCGGACGACGCGCGGTTTCGCGCGACGCTGCGTGCGTGGCTCGCCGAGAACCGCCCCGCGCGCGCCGAGCGCGTGCCGCACGACGATGCCTCCCTGGCCGAGGAGTTCGCGTTCCTGCGCACGTGGCAGCGGCGGCTCCACGACGCGGGCTACGTCGGACTGCTCTGGCCGCGCGAGTACGGTGGCCGCGATGCGCCGCCGAGTCAGCAGGCGATCGCGAACGAGGAGCTCGCGCGCGCGCGGGCGCCGCAGCTGCTGAATCGCGTCGGCATCAACAACGCCGGCCCGACGCTCATCGCCCACGGCAGCGACGAGCTGAAGCGCCGCCTGCTCCCCCCGATCCTCACCGGCGACGAGGTCTGGTGCCAGCTCTTCAGCGAGCCGAACGCGGGAAGCGATCTCGCCGCGGTGCGCACGCGCGCCGAGCGCGACGGCGACGGGTTCCGCGTGAGCGGGCAGAAGGTGTGGACGAGCTATGCCCAGCTCGCGCGCTGGGGAATCCTGCTCGCGCGCACCGATCCGTCGCTCCCGAAGCACCGCGGCCTGACCTACTTCATCCTCGACATGCAGCATCCCGGCATCACGATCCGCCCGCTCCGGCAGATCACCGGCTCGACCGAGTTCAGCGAGGTGTTCCTCGACGCCGTCCCGGTGGCGCGCGCGCACGTCATCGGCGAGGTGAACCGGGGCTGGGAGATCGCGATGACGACCCTCGCGCACGAGCGCGGGACGGGCTTCGCCTTCAAGGAGCAGGTCCTGCAACGCATCGCCCTGGAGGATCTCTCGACGCTCGCGCGCGCCCGCGGGCGTGCCGGCGATCCGCGCGTCCGTCAGCGGATCGCGCGCGCCTGGATCGACGTCGAGGTCATGCGCCTGATGAACTGCCGCACCCTCACCCGTCTCGAGCGAGGCGAGGAGCCGGGCCCGGAGTCGTCGCTGGTGAAGCTCTTCTGGGCCAGCCTCACCCAGCGCGTGCACGAGCTGGGGCTGGATCTCGCGGGTCCGCACGCCCAGCTCGTGGCGGGATCACCGCACGCCGTCGAGAACGGCCGCTGGGCCCAGGCGTTCCTCTGGTCCCGGGTGGGAGCCATCGCCGGCGGGACGTCCGAGGTGCAGGCCAACATCATCGCACAGCGCATGCTCGGCCTGCCGCGCTGACGCGCGCTTTTTCCTTGACAGTCCGTTTGCGCCTGTGGTGCAACAGGCGCCGGGGACGGAGCGGACCGGGCGCAAGCCCGGAGAAGGACTATGTCCAAGGTCGTGCCGCTCCACCAGATCGATTCGCTCGTCATGCCGCTCGCCTCCGGCGCAACGCTCCGGGTCACGCGCTTCGTCGAGTCACCGCGCGTGGCGGTCACGCTGTACGGCCCCGAGGGCGGGAACGTCGGCGGGGTCATCCTGCAGAGCGATCGCGCCCGCCTGCTCGCATCCTGGCTCGAGCGGATGGCCGACGAGAGCGAAGCCGGCTGGGTGGGGCCGAGGCCGCCGGCGGAGCACTGACACGACGCCGTCGTCCCCGACGGGTCTCACCCCGACCGGGGAGGCGCCGCGGGGTCGCCGGGCGCCTGCACCAGCTCGATCAGCTGGCCGTCGGGATCGACCACGAAGCAGGCCGCCGAGCCGAAGTCCGGGAACCGCAGGATCGTGTCGTCGAGCACGCGCTCTCCGGCGGCTCGCAGCGCGGCGACGACCGCGTCGAGGTCGGCGACGCGGAACGACAGATGGGTGAGGCCGACCTCGTTCATCACCCGCGCGCGGTGCGGGGGCGGCGGCGGACTCGCGAAGTGGAGGAGCTCGATCCGGACGCCGTCGCGCGCGAGGTAGACCGCCTTCAGCTTCGTACCGCGCAGCCGGAGCAGCGTGTCCGTCGGCTCGCCCTCCACCTCCAGCTCGTGCTCCGGTGCGAAGCCGAGCAGGTCGCGATAGAATCGCAGCGACCGCTCGAGGTCGGACACGCCGATGCCGACGTGCGTGAGCCGCTGGATCGGGATCGCCGTCACCGCGCCGCCTCGTCCGTGATCGTCACCTTGATCGATCCCGTCGTCTTGTCGGCGGCGGTGCGGAAGCCCTCGGCGACGTCGGCCAGCGCGAAGCGATGGGTCACGAAGGTCTCGCCGATCCGCTTCCCGTCGCGCGCCAGCATGTCCTGCACGATCTCGAAGTCGGCGCGCGAGCCGACGCGGTTGTAGACCATCGCCCCCTGGATGCGCAGCTCCTTCGCGAGCACGAAGAGCGCGGGGAACGTGAGCTGCTTGGTGAACGCCCCGAGGACGCAGATCGTGCCGCCGGGACGGCAGAGCGCCACCGCGGAGTCCAGCGTGTCGGCGCTGCCCCCGACCGTCTCGATGACGAGGTCGACCGGCGATTCCAGCGCGGCGTCGCGCAGGGCGTCCTCGTCGCCGTCCCCGAACACGCGGTCGGCACCGAGCACCTTCGCCGCCGTCCGCTGCTGCGGCCGGCGCGCCGTGACGAGGATCTCGCCCGCCCCGCCGGCGCGTGCCGCGATGACGGCCGCCAGGCCGATCGTTCCCGCGCCGAGCACCAGCACCCGCTGGCCCAGCGACAGGCCGGCGACCCGCACACCGTGGACGGCGACGCCGAGCGGCTCCGACAGCGCGGCGGTCGTGAAGGGCACGCCGTCCGGAACGGGGAAGCAGTGCCGCGCCGGGAGCCGGATGAAGTCGGCGAACCCGCCGGGAATGGTCATCCCGACGATCCCGATCGACGCGCAGTAGTTGTAGATGCCCGCCCGGCAGTAGCGGCAGTGCCCGCAGCTGGCGATGCCCTCGAGCGCGACGCGGTCACCCGCGCGGAGCGTCGTCACCGCCGACCCGACGTCGGCCACCTCGCCCGCGATCTCGTGCCCGGGACACGACTGCGGCACCATCATCTCGCCGTGATACCAGTGCAGGTCGGAGCCGCAGATGCCGCAGCTCCGGACCGCGACGACGACGTCCTCCGGCCCCGGCGTCGGACGCGGCAGCTCCTCTACGACGACCGTCTGCGGCCCGCGGCAGAGCGCCCCTCGCATCGTGGCGCTCACCTCACCACCCCGTGTGATGCTGCTCGATGACCGCGCGGACCTGGGCGGAGAGGGCGTCGCGGTCCTCGAACCGCAGCCCGGCGGTGGGGATGGGCCGGTCGATCACGATCTCGACCTCGCCAGGCACCACGTTCAGCTTGCTGCCCTTCGGCATGAGGCGCCGCGTGCCGCGACAGATCACCGGGACGACGGGGAGCCCGAGCCGGATGGCCAGGACGAACGCGCCCTTCTTGAACTCCGCCAGCCGCCCGTCGCGGCTGCGCGACCCCTCGGGGAAGACGACGAACGAGTCGCCGTCGCTCCGCACGCGGTTGAGTGCGGCGATCGCCTCCGCCGAGCTCTCGCGATCGATCGGCACCATGCCGAGGGAATCGAGCACGGCCCCGACGACGGCGTGCCTCCACAGACTCTGCTTGGCGGCGAAGCGCACGGCGCCGGGGAGGTGGCCGAGGAGCGCCAGGATGTCGAGGTGGCTCTGATGGTTCGGCGTGTAGACCACGGGACCCATGCCGGCGACGTGCTCCAGGCCCGTCACCGTGACCCGCACACCCAGCATCCGCTCGAGCGTGCGTGCGCGCGCCTTCGCGAAGCCCCACGCCAGGCGACGGTTGCCCGTGACGCGGTGGAGCCCGACGGCGACGGCGCCCATGCCGACCAGCATGCTGCGGAAGAGATACGGCGACAGCACCACGCGCAGCGAGCGCATCTCCGCGTCGGTCACCACGCCCCGGGCTGCCGCGGATCGCGAGTCCACCATCGCGGGCGGCTTTAGCAGCTTCGACCGTCCGGCGGAATCCCCGGTTTCATGGCGCATGAGATGCATCTTCCGCCGGCGGTCCGACTCGCTTCGGGCCGACTGGCGTGAGACGTGCCGTCGTGCAACGGATGTCGCGATGACAACCCCGCGCAGCGGAGCGCGGCGAGGAGAACGGCGATGCTGGTGAATCCGAAGGCCGAGCTGGCAAGAGCCCGTCGCGAAGGCTGGGCGCTCGGCGGCTTCAACGTCTTCAACCTGGAATCGGCGCGCGCGGTGATCGCCGCGGGCGAGGAGCTCGCGGCGCCGCTGCTGGTGCAAACGTCCGAGGGCGCGGTGAAGCACGCCGGCCTCGAGAACCTGGTCGCGATCGTGCGCGAGCTGGCCGGCCGGACGAAGGCGCCCGTGGCACTGCACCTCGATCATGGCAAGAGCGAGGAGCTGGCGCGCGCCGCGGTCGACGCGGGCTACACCTCCGTGATGATCGACGCCTCGCGCGAGTCGTTCGAGGAGAACCTGCGCGAGACGCGCGACATCGTGGCGTACGCGCATGCTCGCGGCGTGCACGTGGAAGCCGAGCTCGGCACGCTCGGCGGGATCGAGGATCTCGGCGAGCAGGCGATGCGGTCGATGCTGACGGATCCGGATCAGGCCGTCCGGTTCGCCACCGAGACCGAGGTGGATGCGCTGGCGGTGGCGATCGGCACCTCGCACGGCGCGTACAAGTTCAAGGGCGAGCCGCACCTCGATCTCGACCGGCTGCGCGAGATCGCGTCGCGCGTGTCGCAGCCGATCGTGCTTCACGGTGCCTCCTCGTTGCCGGAGGCGGGGGTCGAGCTGGCGACGCGCTACGGCGCGAAGCTCCCGCACGCGCGAGGCATCCCGGAGGAGCTCATCCAGCAGGCGGTCAAGCTGGGCATCGCCAAGGTCAACACGGATTCCGACCTGCGCCTCGCCGCGCTCGGACGCTTGCGCCAGGTGCTCGTGGAGCGCCCGGACATCTTCAACCTCTACGAGCTGATGGGCGAGATGGAGACCGCCATCCGCACCACCACGGCGGAGCGCATCCGGATGCTGGGAAGCGCCGGCCGGGCGTGATCCGCGATCACGCGAACTCGGCCGCGGGACGGTCTCGCGCCAGCGTCTCCGGCGACAGGACGAGCACCGGGTAGCGCGCGCCCGCGTCGAGCGTATCCGCCGCGGCCGGCCCGACGAGGAGCCCCGCGCCCCGGCCGAGCGACGTGAGCACGCCCGAGCTCTGCGACGCCGCGGGGCGCGCGCTCCAACCGTCCGCGTCCGCGGACAGCCAGACGCGCACGAACTCGGTCAGCTTCGTGGCCTTCTTCACCGCCGTGGCGAGGGTCGCGTCGATCATCGGCAGGTGCAGATGGCGATGCCCGCCGAGCCGCCGGAGGGCGGGCCGCACGTACACCGCGAAGCAGACCAGCGCCGATACCGGGTTTCCCGGCAGCCCGAAGAACAGGCGCCCGCCGCGGGTGCCGAAGGTGAGCGGCTTGCCCGGCTTCTGCGCCACCTTCCAGAACCGCCGCTCGACGCCGAGCGCGTCGAGCGCTTCCTTCACGAAGTCGAACTCGCCGACGGAGACGCCGCCCGTGGAGAGCACGACGTCGGCGGTCGCGGCCTCGGCGAGGCGGTCACGGATGTCCTCGAAGCGGTCGCGCACGATCGGCAGGACGACGGGCTCGCCGCTCGCCTCGGAGACGGCGGCCGCGAGGGCATACGCATTGCTGTTCACGACCTGGCCCGGTCCGGGGGTCTCGTCCACCTCGACCAGCTCGGCGCCGGTCGAGAGGATCGCGACGCGCGGGCGGCGGTGCACCACGACGGTGGCGCGGCCGACGGACGCGAGCACACCGACGTCGGCGGGACCGATGACCGCGCCAGCCTCGAGGACGACGGCGCCCGGCTCGATGTCCTCGCCCGCCAGGCGGACGTTGGCGCCCGGCCGCACCGGCACGTGGATGGTGACGATGCCGTCACGCTCCTCGGTGTCCTCGACCCGCACGACGGTATCCGCCCCGTCCGGGACGACGGACCCGGTGAAGATCTTGGCCGCGGTGCCCGGCTCGACGGGCACGGCGAGCAACGTGCCGGCGGGCGCGCTCCCGATCAGCCGCAGCCGTGCCGGTGCCGTGCGCACGTCGTCGCCGCGCACGGCGAACCCGTCCATCGCGGAGTTGGCGGCCGCGGGGACCGCGCGGGCGGCGACGACGTCCTCGCCGGCGACACGACCGGCCGCGGTGCCGAGCAGCAGCCGCTCCGTCCCGAGCACCGGCGTCGCCTCGAGCACCGCGCGGAGGGCGTCACCGACCGAGATCACGGCCGAGCGATAGCGCGACCCCTGCCACCACGCAACGCATGCTGGACTTGAGCACGTGGCACGGGCTAGGCGGACGGCATGCCACGGTCCCGCGGCCGGACGCTCTCGCACGCCGGCCTCCGCCTTCACCTGCTCGACTGGGGAACGCCGGGATTCCCACCGCTGCTCCTGCTGCACGGCGCCGCGCAGACCGCGCACAGCTTCGACGAGGTGGCGCCGGCGCTGGCGCGCGACCATCACGTGCTGGCGCTCGACCAGCGCGGCCACGGCGATTCCGGCTGGGCCGCGCGCTACGACCGCGAGGCGTTCGTCGGCGACATCGCGGCCGTGCTCGACGCCCAGGGCTGGCCCGAGGTGACGCTCGTGGCGATGAGCCTCGGCGGCCTCAACGCCATCGCCTTCGCCGCCGCGAGGCCGGAGTCCGTGCGCGGCCTCGTCGTGGTCGACGTCGTCCCGTCCGTCGCGCCGGCGGGACGCGAAGCCATCGGCCGCCAGCTGGCGGTGCACGACTTCGCGACCTTCGACGACGCCGTCCGGCACGCCCGCGCGTTCAATCCCCGCCGCACGGTGGCCAACATACGCGAGCGTCTCCACCACGCCATGCGCAAGGGACCGGAGGGCCGCTGGACCTGGAAATTCGATCCCGCGATCGGCGGTGCCGCGGGACGCAACGTCGAGGCGTTGTGGTGGGCCGTCGGCCGGCTACGCTGTCCGACGCTCCTCGTGCGCGGAGGCGAGAGCAACATCCTGACCGCCGACGGGGCGGAGCGCTTCGTGCGCACCGTTCCCGGCAGCCGGATCGCCGTCGTGGCGGGGGCCGGCCACTCCGTCATGGGCGACAACCCGCCGGGGTTCCTCGCTGCCGTCCGGCCCTTCCTCTCCCGGCACGGCCTCTGATGCGCGCGCGCCGGCTGGTCGGCGCAGCCGCGCTCGCCGCCCTCGCGTTCGGCGTCGTCACCCTGGTCGCGCTCGAGGGCGTCGAGGTGGTGCAGCTCCGGACCGTCGCACCCGACGGCAGCGTGCGCACGACGCGGACCTGGGTCGCCGACGACGCGGGAGCGACGTGGATCGAGGCGGCCAACCCGGAACGCCCGTTCCTGCTCGATCTCCAGGCGCGGCCGGACGTGTCGCTGGTCCGCCGCGGCGGCGAGCAGCGCCTGCGCGCGGTTCCGGTGCCGGGAGACGCCCCGCACCGGCGGATCCGGGAGCTGCTGCGCGCTGAAGTACGGCTGGGCCGACGCGTGGATCGGGCTGCTCGCGAACACCTCGCGCTCGGTCGCTGTCCGGCTCGAGCCCGCGCCGGGTTGATCAGGCGGGGCGGCGTGCGAGGAACAGGTGCTCCTCGTTCCGTTCCTCGAACCCGTCGGGATGATGCGCGGACAGCTCCTCGCCCAGGCGATCGAGAAACGCCGCGTGATTCGTCCCGGCGAAGCGTCGGATCCACTCGAGGGTCGACACGTAGCCGTGGAACTCCTCCACCGTGAAGGAGAGCACCGTGTGCAGCAGGAGCGGCGGCTCGCTCTCGAGCCCCGAGCCCGCGAACGGGTCGGCAGGGTGGACGCGGAATTCCTCGAACACGTGCGACATCGGGACGCCGACTCGCGAGAGCACCTCCGCCACCAGCCGGATCGACGGCTCGCCGCGCGCGGCGTAGCGCCAGAAGAGCGCCACCCAGCCACCCGGCGCGAGCACACGGCGGAACTCCTCGAGTGCCGGCAGCGGCGCCAGCCAGTGGAACGAGGTGCCACAGGTGACGAGCGACGCCGCGCCGTCGCGCAGCGGAAGCGCCTCGCCGCGCGCGCGCACGAGGCGGAGCGTGCCGCCGGCGGCGACGCGCGCCTCCGCCAGCATGGGGGCGGAGAAGTCGACGCCGATCGCGTTCCACTCGCGGTGTCCGAGGCTCGTCGTGACGAAGCCCGTGCCGCAGCCGACGTCGACGGCGAGCCGCCCCGCCGCCGCGCCCGCGTGTTCCGTGACGGCGTCGTACAGGGCCGCCGAGTAGTCGCGCCGCCAGAGTCCGTATGACGACGCCTGATGCCGGAAGTCGAACGGCTCGTCGCTGCGCGGCAGTGCGAACTCCGCCATGCGGGCAGCCTAGCGCGCCGCACCGCGCCTTGCACCTCCCGCCGGCGACGTCGCATACCGCCCTGCATGAAGTTCGACCTCCTCTACGAGCTCCAGATGCCGAAGCCGCACGACGATCGCAGCGAGTACCGCTGCTATCACGAAGCGCTCGAGCAGATCGTCCTCGCCGACGAGCTGGGCTACGACACCATCTGGGAGGTCGAGCACCACTTCCTCACCGAGTTCGCGCATTCCTCGGCCCCCGAGGTCTTCCTGGCGGCGGTCTCGCAGCGCACCAAGCGCATCCGGCTGGGGCACGGCGTCACCCTGCTTCCTCACAAGTTCAACCACCCCATCCGGGTGGCCGAGCGCGTCGCGGCGCTCGACCTGCTGTCCGACGGGCGGGTCGAGTTCGGCACCGGCCGCTCGAGCCAGTTCGAGCAGGCGGGCTTCGAGATCGATACCGAGCAATCGCGCGACATGTGGCAGGAGTCGCTCGAGATCATCCCCCGGATGTGGACGGAGGATCCCTTCGAGTACCAGGGCCGCTTCGTGTCCATCCCGTCGCGCAGCATCCTGCCGAAGCCGCTGCAGCGGCCGCATCCACCGATCTGGGCCGCGGCGACGAGCCCGCAGACCTGGGAGCTCGCCGGGCGCAACGGGATCGGCATCCTCGGCCTCACCATCTTCGTCAGCGTCCCGCAGCTCGCCGACCGCGTGCGTGCCTATCGCGCGGCCCTGCGGGACGCGAAGCCCGTCGGCAAGTTCGTCAACGACCGCGTCGGCGCGTTCACCATCGTCCACGTCGCCGGGTCGAAGGCAGAGGCCGTGGCCAACGGCGGTGCGGACGCCGCCATGAACTACCTTCTGTACGCCTTCCGCGTTCTCGGCGGCTTCGCCGACCCGCGCGGGCGCGGCATGCAGCGCGAGTATGCCGATCAGGAGATCAAGAGCACGCCCTATCGCGATCTGATCGCCAAGGAATATCCGCTGATCCTCAAGATGCAGCAGGGGACGTGCACGTTCGACGACCTCGACACCGAGGACATGGTGATCGTCGGCGACGTGGATCACTGCCTGCGGAAGGTCGAGCGCTATGCGGAGGCCGGCCTCGACCATTTCATCTCGCTGATGCAGGCCGACCGCATCCCGCACGACGCGGTGAAGCGCTCGATCGAGCTCTTCGCGACCAAGATCGCCCCCCGCTTCCGCTAAGGACTCTTGACAGCCGGGTGCCTCCGGAGTAGCGGGTACGAACTGACATGTCAGTATATATCCGGGGCCGAAGCTGTCACTTCGGCATAGCCGGCCCGGCACGCCGCGTCGTGTTCGAGGGTGCCACCGACGCGGCGACCGAGGGACACCGGAGGGTGCAACTTCTGCATCCCCGCGACCGGCAACGGATCGGTCGACGGCGTGGCGGACCTACCCGGACCTGGCTCCCTGAGCTCGCCCGGAAACGCGCAGTTCGTCGCGTCTCCGTCCGGAGCATTCCTGAACTGGTCCGCTGAGTAACACCCCCGGCGCCGGTCGAGCCGGCCGGCGCCGGGGGCCCCTCCCGCCCCTCGAGGCTTCTGGCCACCGCAAGCGCGGCAAAGATCGCGGCGCCGGTCGATGCTAGGGACGAGGTAGGAGGGTCACCATGGATCAGGGCCTCGAGTTCTATTGCTCGCAGAGTCGATGGTCGGATCCCGGGCGCTGGGGTGCGCTGGTCGCGGAGATCGCGCCCGAGCCACGGGCCATCCTCCGGGCCGTCTCGGGGTTCCTCCTGCATCCGTTCCTGGCGCCGATGCGCGGCGTGGAGGTTCCCGGGGAGGCGCAGGGCGATCGGCAGCGGCGCGCCGTCGAGGACATCCTCGACCTGGTCCTCGCGCGTGACGCCCACCCGTTGACGACCGCGCGCGAGCCGCGAGATCGCGGCTTCTGCGTCTGCGCGGGCTTCGCACGCGTCGCGACGGCCGTCTTTCGCGCCCACGGCCGTCCCGCGCGATGCCGCGCGGGGTTCGCGGCCTACTTCACGCCCGGATACCTCGAGGACCACTGGGTCTGCGAGTACCGGGACGGAGACCAGTGGCGGCTGCTCGACGCACAGCTCGACGAGACGGCCGTGCGCGACTTCGGCATCTCGTTCTCACCCTGGGACGTCCCGCGCGACCAGTTCGTCGACGGCTCCACCGCGTGGTGCCGCGCGCGAGCGGGCGAGCTGGATCCCTCGCGCATGGGAGTGTCCTGGCTCGGGCTCGCCGGGATGTGGTTCGCCGCCGGCGAGGTGATGCTCGACGTCGCCGCGCTCAACAAGGAGGAGCTGCTGCCCTGGGAGAAGTGGTCGGTGGGACGCGAGCTGGGGCCCGGCGCCGACATCCCGGCAGCGTGGCTCGCGGAGTTCGACGCCGTCGCCGCGGCGCTCCGCGGCGCACCGGACGGCGACCTGCGCGCGGCGGATCTACGCCGCGCACGACTGGCTGCGGGTGACGCCGCGCGTGCTCAGCTTCGAGAGCGGCGTGCCCGTGGAGCTGGCGCTCGGGCGAGACCCAGCGACGCACGCATCGGCGCCGTGATCGACTGGCGCACGCTCGCGACGTCCTCCCACGGATCGACCGGGAGTGCGGCCAGACGTTCCGGGACGGTGCGCACGGTGAAGTCGCGCGAGCGTACCGGTCCCTCGAGCTCCTCCCAGGCGAGCGGGGCGGACACCGGGGCGCCGGGCCGCGCCCGGGCCGAGTATGCCGCGACCGCCGTCGCTCCCCGACCGTTGCGGAGGTAGTCGAGGTAGATCTTGCCACGTCGAGCCGCCTTGACGGGATTGATCGTGAAGGCGTCGGGCAGACGGCGCGCCAGGTCCGCCGCGACGGCGCGCGAGAATGCCTTCATCTCGGTCCAGCCGTGACGCCGCGCGAGCGGCACCACCACGTGCAGCCCCTTCCCGCCCGTCGTCTTCACGAAGCTCCGCAGCCCGAGGTGCTCCAGGCGGAGTCGCGCCGCGCGCGCCGCATCCACGACGAAGGACCACGCGATCGACTCGTCGGGATCCAGGTCGAGGACCATGCGGTCCGGACGCTCCACCTGATCTGCCAGCGTTCCCCACACGTGAATCTCGAGCACGTCCATCTGCACCAGGGCGACCAGGCCGGCGACGTCGTCGATCACGATGTGGTCCTGCTCGCCCTCCTCGTCCCGGATGCGGACGCTGCGCACCGGCTGCGGCATTCCCGCCGCGAGGTGCTTCTGGAAGAACGTCGTCCCGGCGTATCCGCGCGGGCCGCGCACCACGGCGAGCGGCCGCCGCGCGACGTGCGGCAGCATCCACTCCGCGACGGCCACGTAGTAGCGTGCCAGCTCGATCTTCGTGACCTCGACCTCGGGCCACAGCACGCGATCCGGGTGGGTGAGGCGCACGCCTTCCACCGCGGCGGTCTCGTCGGCGCGACGCGGCGCCGGCGCGGCGCGTGCGACCGGCTGGTCGCGTCCCACCTCGGCGGCCGGCTTGTCCTCGCGCAGGCCCACGAAGACGGGATGGCGCAGGCGCTGCTCGCGCGTCCAGTTCGTGAAGGTCACCGTCGCGACGAGCTCGGGCCGCGTCCAGTGCGTCGCCGGCGGCACGTCGGGGAACGGGGCGAAGGGAGACGCCGCCTGCTCGAGGCCGTCGAGGCGCCGCCGCAGGTCACGCAGCGTCGCGTCGGAGAAGCCCGTGCCGACCCGACCGACGTAGACCAGCCGCCCATCCTCGTGCGCGCCGAGCAGGAGGGCGCCAAGCCCCGTGCGCGAGCCGGCCGGGTCGGTGAACCCGCCGATGACGAACTCGCCGCCCGCCCCGCAACGCGTCTTCCGCCAGTCGGGGTACCGGCCTTCGCGGTGCGGCGCGTCTCGCCGCTTGGACACGATCCCCTCCAGCTGGTGGTCGCAGGCCTGCCGGAAGAACGCCGCGCCGCGGCCCACGACGTGGTCGCCGTATCGCAGCGTGTCACCGTCGGCGCGCCGCACGAGCGCGGCGAGGCGCTGCTTGCGCTGCTCGAGCGCAAGGGTCCGCAGATCGGCGCCATCCAGATGGAGGAGGTCGAACACCACGTAGCACAGCCGGTCGCGGCCCTCGCCGCCAAGCGCCGCTTGCAGGGCCTCGAAGCTCGACCGGCCGTCGCCGTCGAGGACCACGACCTCGCCGTCGAGCCACGCGGCGACGAGCGGGAGCGCCGCGCAGGCGCGCGCCACCGGCCCGAAGCGCTCGGTCCAGTCCTGTCCGCTGCGCACGAACAGGCGCGCGCGGCCGTCCTCGATCCGGCAGAGCGCGCGGTAGCCGTCGTACTTGATCTCGTGCAGCCAGTCGTCCCCCGGCGGCGGCGCGTCGGCGAGGACCGCGAGCTGCGGGCGCAGTCGCTCCGGCAGCGGACCGCGCGTGATCGCGGCGACGCTCTCCGGGCGCTCGGCCACGATGTCCCCTGCGGTCGCCTCCCGCGCCTCGACGTCGCGCTCCTTCAGGAGCAACCAGTTCTTGCCGCCCTCGCCCGACCGGCCACCCATGCGCGCCAGGGTCCAGCCGCCGCGCAGCTTGTCCCCGTGCAGCGCGAACTTGAGCTTGCCGCGACGATAGCCCTCGTCGGGGTCGCCCACGGGCTCCCAGTGGCCGCGGTCCCACAGGATGACCTCGCCCGCGCCGTACTCGCCCGCCGGGATGGTACCCTCGAAGCTGCCGTACGCGAGCGGGTGATCCTCGACGTGTACCGCGAGCCGCTTCTCCGCGGGGTCGAGGCTCGGGCCCTTCGGCACCGCCCAGCTCTTCAGCACCCCGTCGAGCTCGAGCCGGAAGTCGTAGTGCAGTCGGCGCGCGGCGTGACGCTGCACGCAGAAGCTGCGACCGGCGCCGCGTGCCGCCTCGCCGGCGGGCTCGGGCGTGCGCCGGAAGTTGCGCTTGCGGCGGTAGTCGTCGAGGGGCATGCGCCGACGAGGTCGCTACCTCTGCCGTCAGGGTCGTGCAAATCGCGCCCGCCGCTTGCGCCGAAACGCTCCGCTTCGCTATGCGGCGGGGATGCTCTTTCTCCACGAGACACACGAGGTCGCAGGCGGTCGCATGGAGGAGTTCGGCGCCGCCATGCGCGACGAGTGGCGGCCGCTCATCGAGGCGGACGGATCTGCGCGGCTGCTGTGGTGCTGGGAGCTGACCCACGGCACCGGCGCGAGCTACCAGGCGATCACGGTGACGGCGGTGCGCGACTGGGCCGCCTGGGGAGTGCTCGTCGCCCGCATGCAGGAGGATCCGCGCTGGCGCGAATGGCGCCGCCGCGCCGGCGAGGTGCGCAAGGACACGACGGGGAAGCTGCTGCTGGCGGCTTCGTGGTCGCCGCTCTCGTCCGTCGACCTGGGCGCGGCGCCCGATCGCGAGCAGGCGCTCTTCCTGCACGACACCGGCTGGCCGTTCCCCGGCCGTCTCGACGACTACGTCGCGGCCCTCGGCTCGGTCTACCTGCCGCAGATCCTGCAGAGCCGCATGATCTCGCTGGAAGCGTGCTGGATCACCGCGCCGGGAACCGGGCGGCATCACGAGGCCATCCTGCTCCAGAAGATCCTCGACTGGCCACGGTTCACCGAGCTGCTGGCGCGCGGCGAGCAGGGGGCACAGCGTGGCGGCTGGATGGTGGAGGGCCTGCGCTACCGCGACCGCTGGGAGTCGAAGCTGCTGCGCACGGCGTCGTGGTCGCCGCGCTGAGCAGACATCACCACACCGGCTCGCCCTCGCTGCGCGCGAGAGCGTGGAACGCTTCCTGGAATCGTCGCGTGAGCCGGCCGGGCGTCCCGTCGCCGATCGGACGACCGTCGACCTCCACCACCGGCATGACCTCGGCGCCCGTCCCGCTGAGGAAGCACTCGTCGGCCGTGTACACGTCGTAGCGCCCGAGCCGCGCCTCGCGCGCCTCCACGCCCGCCTCGGCGGCGAGCGACAGCACGGCGGCGCGCGTGATGCCGTCGAGCGCGCCGTCCTGCGGCGAGGGCGTGAGCAGGCTCGTGCCGCGCACCACGAAGAGATTGTCCGCGCTGCACTCGGCGATGAAGCCGTCGCCGTTCAGCATGATCGCTTCCTGGGCGCCGGCCCGCCCGGCGTCGATCTTGGCGAGCACGTTCTTCAGGTAGTTGAGCGACTTGATGCGCGGGATCGACGGCCTCGTGCGACACCTGCCGCGTCGCCGAGGTGATCACCTTGATGCCCTCCGCGTAGAGCGGCGCCGGGTACACCTGGATGTCGGTCACGATGATGATCACCGTGGGCCGCACGCACTTCCGCGGGTCGAGACCGAGATCGCCGGCGCCGCGCGTGACCATCAGCCGGATGTATCCATCTTCCTTGCGGTTCTCGCGCACGGTCCGGCGCACCGCCTCGGCCATCTCGCTCTGCGCCAGCGGGATGTCGAGCGCGATGGCGCGCGCGGAGGCGTAGAGCCGATCGAGATGCGCGTCCAGGCGGAAGATGCGGCGGTTGTAGATGCGGATGCCCTCGAAGACGCCGTCGCCGTACAGGAGACCGTGGTCGAACACCGACACGGTCGCCGTCTCGCGGGTCCGCATCTCTCCATCGATGTAGATCAGCATGATCGAGTCCCCGGGGGTCCCCCCTGCGTCGCCTTTTGCCGGCGAATCTGGCGCCTTGGGACGCCACCGACGGCGGGCGAGCAATAGTCCGAACCGTTCTTCTTGGCAACGGCTCGGTGACGCCGTACCTCGCCTCGGCGGCGCAATCCTCGTGTCAGCCGCCACCGCGAAAGGGTCGCGGTGCACGTTGCACCGTCGGCGACACGCGACGATAACGGCCACCGTCATGCGCCGGTTGAACGAGCTGGGCTTCTATACTCTCGCCGGGGGCGCGGACTCGCCGCGCGCGCTCATCGACGAGGTGCGCGACGCCGAAGCGCTCGGCCTGGGCAGCGTGTTCATCTCCGAGCGCTGGAAGGTGAAGGAGGCCTGCGCGCTCTCCGGCGCCGTCGGCGCGGCCTCGACGAGCCTGGGCATCGCGACCGCCGCGACCAACCACACGACGCGCCACCCGCTGATCACCGCGTCGTTCGCCACCACCATGCATCGGCTGACGGGCGGCCGGTTCGCGCTCGGGCTCGGCCGCGGCATCGGGCGCATCTTCGACCTCTTCGGCATGCCGCGCATCACGACGGCGCAGCTCGAGGACTTCGCCGGACTCATGCGCCGGCTCTGGCGCGGCGAGTTCGTCGTCGGCCATGACGGCCCCGCGGGCAGCTATCCCTTCCTCCATCTCGACGCCGAGCTGGACGAGCCGATCCCGCTGATGCTGACCGCGTTCGTGCCGGCGTCGCTCCGCCTCGCCGGCCGCGCCTTCGACGGCGTGGTGCTGCACACCTTCTTCACCGACGAGACGCTGGCGCGCTGCGCGCGCACGGTGAAGCAGGCCGCCGAGGAGGCGGGCCGCGACCCCGCGGCGGTGCGGGTGTGGTCGTGCCTGGCCACGGTCGGTGATCACATCGCCCCGGCGCTTCGTCTCAAGAAGACGGTCGGACGGCTCGCGACCTACCTGCAGGCGTACGGCGACCTCATGGTGAAGACCAACGGCTGGGATCCGGACGTGCTGCGGCGTTTCCGCGACGACGCCGTGGTGGGCAGCTTCCGCGGCGCGATCGACGAGAAAGCCACTACCGGGGAGCTCGAGCACATCGCCGCGCTGCTGCCGGCGGAGTGGCTCGCGCCGAGCGCGACGGGTACGCCGGCGCGGTGTGTGGACACGATCCTCGCGCAGTTCGACCTCGGCGCCGACGGCGTCATCCTGCACGGCGCGACGCCGAGCGAGCTGGCGCCGATCGTCGAGGAATACCGCCGGCGGCGGCCGGCGGGGCGGTTCGATCGGCTGCCCGCGAACCCCGCGGGGCCGCCCGCTGCGGTTTGATCCGCCTCAGCGCGGCGGGCGACGCCGGTTGCCGAACCACTCGCGCACCTGTCGCATGCGCTCGGCCTGCTCGGCGGGCGCGTGACGGCGGCAGGGCGCCACCTCGGCGCTCGGCGCGGCCGCTCCCCAGCGCACCTCGACGCAGTCGTTGGGGTTGTAGGCCATCTCGAGCTCCTGCGCCCGCCCGATCACGTCGGCCAGCGACAGCGTCCAGGGCGAGCCGTCGCTGCGCGTGTAGTCGACGTGCCGGGACGACAGCTCGCGCTCGAGCTGCGCTTCGAGCGCGGCGCGCACCTGGTCGGCCGGGATGCCGGGGGGCAGCACGAAGCGTTCGGGCCGGCTTGCGACCTTCTGCGGGAACGCCCGCACGACGTCGATCGCGATCAGGAGCCGCAGATCGCGGGACGGGGTCGCGTAGTCCTCCCACGGGCCATCCGTCTCGAAGATGGCGGCGCCGTCCGGCATGACGATCACCTCGGGGTGCTTCGCCACGTATTCCTCGCCGTTCGCGACCGAGCGGACCCGCGCGCGCACCTCCTCCTCGAGAGCGTCGATCGTCTCGTGCAGCACGCGCGTCGGATCCTGGAGCCACGGCGAGAGGATGCCGTCGACGCGGTCGTAGAAGGCCTCGATCCCGAGCGCGTCCTGCTGCAGGTCGAAGTCGCCGTAGTCCGGGTCGTGTCGGATCTCGTCGTTGTCGAGAGGCCGCAGCCCGTCGTCCGCGCGCACGATCGGCCGGAAGTGCTTGAAGCCCGGGCTGCCGAGGACCGGGTCGTGCGCGAAGAGGAAGTTTCCACGCCAGTAGCGCTTGCGCGCGACGGTCTTGTCGGGCTGCGCGTCGACCGCGAGGAGCAGTCCGCCGGCGGTGGCGGTCTGCGGTACCCAGCGCACGACGACGAGCGTGTGCCCGTACGGATCGGCGTACACGGTGCCGGGGCGGAGCGTCGTCCGGGCGAGTCTCGTCGGATAGAAGTCGGTCCGATCGTCCTGTCCCGGGGCGCGGCCCGCACCCGACTGCGCGGTGTCGGCGACGTCGTGCGCCAGGAACTGCTGCATGCGCTCGACGGGCGAGCCGCGAACCGGGCTCGCCTCGAGGTTCGAGTGCCAGCGCCCGCAGCGTGGCGGCTTGCCGTCGTCGCCGCGGCTGCACTCGGAGTAGCCGAACGGCAGCCCCAGCTTCCAAGCGAAGTACGCCCGAAGGAAGTACGGGAGGTCGGCGCAGTCGGGTTCGAGCCGGAGCCCGTGCTCGCCGTCCTCGCCGAGACCGAGGTGGTCGTGGAGGAAGTTGCGCTCGGGGTCGCGCGTGACCTCGTGCAGGCCGCGCCAGGCAGGCTCGGCGTCGAGGGGATCGTCGAACAGCTGCTCGATCCACGCCGAGAAGAGGTTCTCGGTGGCGCGGCTCCAGTCGCGGGTGACCGGCCACACGCCTGGAGCTCCCTCGCGGCTCCCGTCGCCGGCCAGGCCCACGTCGATGGTGCGGCACGCGGCCTGTCTCGAGGCGTTCCGCAGGATCGCACGATAGGAACCGGGGGCTCCGGGTTCGACCTCGACGCGCCACGAGTACGGCGGCCCGCCGTGTCGTTCGTTCGTCGCAGCGACCGGCTGTCCCTCCGGGTCGAGCACCACGAGCGTGGCCGCGAGCTTCCGCTCGGCGACGGCGACGACGCGCAGCACCGCGCCCGGCCGCGGGACGCGCGGGCTCGAAAACACGGCGACGGCGTCGGAGTCCTCGCACGGTGGGGCCGTCTCGGATCGGGCGCGTCCGGCGGGCACCACCAGCGCCGAGATGAGGAGAAGCGTCGCCCGGAGCCGACGCGACGCCGCGCGCCGAGATCGTCGTTGGCCTTGCATGGAAGGCGGGTCCGCTCGCCTCGGGGCGAGCCCCCCCATTCTCCGGCTTCAGGGCGCTGTCGCGAGCCTCGAAGTCGCTCCGCCGTTCACCCGGGACGAAGGTCGCATGCCTGCGCCTGAAACGCGGCGCGTCTGCCCGTCTGCGGCGTACCTGGTTGCGACCAAAGTCGCAGTCACTCCGGAGTCGCTGTCGGTACGGCTCGGGTCGCCAGCGGGACGACAGATTTTTCTCGCCCCCGCGAGCGTGGTCATGATAGGCGAGGCCACTGTGAGTCCGTTGACACGCGCCAGCGCGGTCGCTCTGCTGGTCGCCCTCACTCGCTCACCGCCGGCACGCGCGACCGTTGCGACCGATCTCTGTCCGAGCGGGGCAGACCCGTGCGAGGTCAACACCGCGATCACCGTGGATCCAGGGTCGGTGATCGATCTCACGGGCCGCGCGCTGCAGCTCGATGCCGCGGCCCGCATCACGCTCGGCGCCGGCGCAGTACAGATTCTCGCCGGGTCGGTGCGCCTGCTGCCGGGTGCCCGGATCACGGGCGCCACCGGCGCGGCGGCATCCAGCCTCGAGATCGATACCACCGGCGACATCGTGCTCCAGGCCAGCGGCAGCACGTTGAGCCGGATCGACCTCTCTGCCTCCCCGTTGGCTGGCGGCGCGATCACGCTCAAGGCTGGAGGCGCCATCACCGTGGCGGGCAGCATCACGTCCGACGGACCGAGCACCGAGGCGACGGGTGGAAACATCTCGCTGATCTCCACCGCAGGCGACCTGGTGGTGTCGGCTCCCCTGTCCTCCAACGGAGGCTCGGACGGCAGCGGCGGCTTCATCACCATCGAGGCGGACGGCGGCAAGATCGACCTCGTCCAACCGGTGGACATCTCGGGCGGCGAGTTCGGTGCCGGCGAGCTGGACTTGACGGCGTCGGGCGACGTGATCGTCCGGCAGGGGATCAATGCGAGCGGTGGTGGGCTCTCGGGTGACGGCGGGACGGTGTTCATCTCCGCGGGCGGCACGGCCACGCTGCTCGGGAACATCGATGGAACCGCGGCCGGCTCGACCGCCGAGGGCGGCGGCACCGGTGGTGACGTCGAGATCGACGCCAACCAGGACGTCGTGGTGAGCGGCCAGGTCGATTGTACCAGCGGGTTCCCCGACGGCGACGCCGGGACGTTCTCCTCCACGGCGGGAGGCAACTTCACGCAGGCACAGAAGATCACGCTCCTCGGGAATGGCGTCGACGCGTGCGGCGGCGAAATGGACGTCAGTGCGGGCCGCGACATCACCCTCGTGCAGATCGAAGCCAGCGGCGGATCGTGCGGCGGCGGCGCAATCTCTGCGCAAGGGCTCGGCACGCTCACCGCCGGCGCGTCGATCCACGCCGACGGCGGCGGCGGTGACGGAGGCGGCGACGGAGGCACCATCGACATCGAGGGCCGCGACGTGGTGACGAACGATGTGGTGCGGGCGAACGCCGGCACCTCCGCGAACTTCATCGGCCAGATCACGCTCGTGGGCTGCAGCGTGACCGTCAACAAGTCCAGCGAGATTCGAACCCTGGGGGGACTCGGGGGAGCCGAGCCGGGTTTCGGGAACCTGATCCAAGCGAGCGGCAAGGCCACCGTTCTGGGAAACCTGCTGACGACGCCGCCGTCCACCAACACCATCGTGTCCCGCGACGCGACGATCCCCCCCGCGATCAGCGGGACGGTGACGCCGCCGGTCGTCGAGACACTCGACCCGACGCTGCCGCCGTGTCCCGCCCCGACCGCGGCCTGTGGCGACGGGAGCCTGGATCCCGGCGAGCAGTGTGACGACGGCAACACGGTCTCGTGCGACGGCTGCAACGCCAGCTGCCAGGTGGAGGCCTGCGGCAACGGCAAGGTCGAGTGTGCCGAGGAGTGCGACGCCGGGCCGCTCGACGGCCAGCCCGGCAGCGGGTGCGACGCGCAGTGCAAGGTGGTGCCGCTCCCGGGCGGTTTCCTGCTCTTCTCGGGCGGACAGACGCGCAACTCGTGCATGGCGGAGTGGCGGATCAAGCTCTCGAACGGTCAGGTGAGCGGCGGCTTCCCGCTCAGGACGCAGTCCTGTATCGACGGTGACCCCGGCTGCGACGACGACGGGCACGCCGACGGGAACTGCACGTTCGATGTCGAGGTCTGCGCGGACGAGATCGACGCGCGGCTCCCCAAGTGCAACCCGATCCAGGTCGCTTCGATCTCCATCGTCAAGCCGAATCCGCTCACCGCCAGTCACGCGATCGACCAGGCGAACGCCCAGGCGCTGGTGAGCGCGATCGAGCCACTCGGGCTCACCGTCAAGGCAGGCACCACCGTGCTCGCCCCGGGCACGCCCATCACGCAGCGCAACGACTGCAGCAACGCATTCCACATCGTCGTCCCACACCCGGCGGGCTTGGCCGGGTCCAAGACCTTCAACCTGGGAGCCCACGACGGCCTCGGTGCCCGGATGACGTCGAACCAGGTCACGCTCACGTGCACGCCGAACACCGCGGTCTGTGGCAACGGCACGGTGGAGCCGGGCGAGCAGTGCGACGACGGCAACCACGTCGCCTGCGACGGCTGCGCGCCGACGTGCCGCCTGGAACGATGCGGCGACGGCATCGCCGAATGTGGCGAGGAGTGCGACGACGGGCCCTCCAACGGAACGCCCGGGAGCACGTGCTCGTCCGCCTGCACGGAGGTGGTCCCGGCGCTGCGCATCCCGGGCGGCGGCTCCAGGCGCAGCGACTGCCTGCTCGAGACCTCCATCGACATGCAGGGCCCGAGGCTCAAGGGCGACGGGACGCCGGCCGGCAAGCAGGTCTGCGTCGACAACGACCCCACCTGCGACTTCGATCCCACCCCGGGGAGCTGCCAGTTCCACGCATGGCTCTGCTTCGGGGCAGGTGACGCCCGCATCGCCTGCGCCGCCGATTCGGTGGCGAGCATCGCGGTGCAGAAGCCGAGCGTGAAGGACCAGGGGGGCCTGGCAGCGCTGCGCCAGGCTCTCCTGCAACGGTTGGGAGCGTTCACCCTGCCGCTCCCGGCGGGCGAGCATTGCACGCAGCGGGTGAACGTCGAGGCGACGGCCGGGAAGACGACCAAGCTGTCGTTGAAGGTGAGCGACCCGCTCGGCGCCCGGGACAGCGATTCGCTCCAGTTCAAGTGTGAAGCCGCAGCGCGTTGACGGGACGCGCGGTCGCGTCCCCGTCGGGGGGACAGGCTCAGCGGAACGCGGGCATGACCTCGTCGATGAAGAGGTCGAGGCCGTCCCAGTCGAAGGGCGCGCGCAGCGCCAGGATGAGCCATTCGGCGCCCGCACGCTCGTACTCGCCGATGCGATCTCGCACCTGCGCCGGCGTCCCGGTGAGATGCCCCGGCCGGACGAAGTCCGTCAGCGCGCCGAACATGAGCTGGAGCTTCTCCTCCTGCTGCCGCGCACGCGCCTCGTCCGCGCCGATGGCGAGCCCGACGTTGCACGTGCGGACGATCGCACGCGGATCCCGGCGTTCCTTCTCGCACCAGTCATTCAGGGTGGCGTTCCGCATGGCGTAGAACTCGGGGGACAGGAACGGCACGTTCCAGCCGTCGGCATGGCGGGCGACCATGCGCAGCAGGCGCTTCTCCCCTTGGCCGCCGATCCACAGTCGCAGTCGCTCCTGCACGGGCCGCGGCTCGCAGAGGGCGTCGTCCAGGTGCACCTTCTTGCCGTGGAACGTGACGCGCTCGCCGTCGAACAGGCGTCGCAGGACCATCACCGTCTCCTCGAGGAGATCGAGGCGGTCCTTGATCGGCTCGAACGGCATCCCGAAGGCGCGGAACTCGTTCTCGTTCCACCCCGCGCCGATGCCCAGCTCGCACCGGCCCCCGCTCAGGTGATCGATGGTGACCGCCGCCTTGAGCAGCACGCCCGGATTGCGGTAGCCGACGCAGAACACGAGGCAGCCGACCCGGACGTTGCGCGTGGCCTGCGCGAGCGCCGCCATCGTGGCGACGCCCTCGAACGACGCCTTCGCCGGATTGCTCAGGTCGGACACCGAGTAGAGGTGGTCCCACACCGAGCACCAGTGGAAGCCCCGCTCGTCCGCGATCCGCCAGAGACGCCGGAGGTCGTCGATGGTGCAGTCCTGGGGACCGGCATGGATGCCGAAGCGCATCGGCCGTCTATACACGATCGCCGCCCGGAACTCAGCCGAAGAACACCTCGGCTTCCGCGTATCGCGCCAGGTCCACCGTCTTGAGCTCCCTGGTCGCCTCGGTCAGCGGCACGCGCCGGATGTCGGTGCCGCGCAGCGCGACCATGGTGCCCCAGTCGCCGTCGTGCACGGCCTCGATGGCGTGCAGCCCGAACCGGGTGGCGAGCACGCGATCGAACGCCGTGGGGGTGCCGCCGCGCTGGATGTGCCCCAGCACGGTGCAGCGTGCTTCGTGGCCCGTCCGCTGCTCGATCTCCTTCGCGAGCCAGTCGCCGATGCCCGAGAGCTTCACGTGGCCAAAGGCGTCCAGCGACGTGTCCTTCAGCACCATGTCGCCGCCGCTCGGCATCGCGCCTTCCGCGACCACGACGATGGGCGCGTACTTCGTGCGGAACCGATGCTCGATGTAGCTGCACACCTTCTCGATGTCGAACCGCACTTCGGGGATCAGGATGATGTTCGCACCCCCCGCGAGGCCGGCGTGCAGCGCGATCCAGCCGGCGTGCCGTCCCATCACCTCGACGATGAGCGCGCGCCGGTGCGACTCCGCCGTCGTGTGCAGGCGGTCGATCGCCTCCATGGCGACGTTCACCGCGGTGTCGAATCCGAAGGTGTAGTCGGTGGCGCTGAGATCGTTGTCGATCGTCTTCGGGACGCCGACCACCTGGAGCCCCTGCTCGTGGAGCTTCGTCGCCACGCCGAGCGTGTCCTCTCCGCCGATCGCGATCAGCGCCTCGACGCGAAAGTTGCGCAGGTTGGTCTTGATCAGGTCGACGCCGCCCTCGACCTTGAGCGGGTTGGTGCGCGACGAGTTCAGGATGGTCCCGCCGCGCGGCAGGATGCCACGGACGCTCTTCACGTCGAGCGCGGAGCCGTTGCCCTCGAGCGGACCGCGCCAGCCGTCGCGGAATCCGATGAAGTCGTAGCCGTACAGGCCCACACCCTTGCGAACGACTGCGCGGATCACCGCGTTCAAGCCGGGGCAGTCACCTCCGCCCGTGAGCACTCCAACACGCATGCTCGCCTCCTCGTTGTCCGGTCCATCAGTGTGTCCCCCGGACCGACCCCGATCAACGGTGGTCACCCGCCGACGAGCGATCTCGCGAAGGATGCGACCGGTGCGATCGTCGCCTGGCCCAGGCAGGCGCCCAGCTCGGCCGCGGTCGTACACGGCGCGCAGCGCAGCGCGCTGCAGACGGCCGGGGGCGGCGTGCGACACGCGCGCGCGAGCTTGGGCGCCGGTGAGGCCGACGCGCCGGCGCACGAGACCCCGCCGCCACGCGCGCAGGCGGCCACCGACCGCAAGCGGGCGGTGGCGGTGCGGATCGCCACCCGCTCCACCGCGCGCGCACAGCGGTCGCGCGGTGCGCCACCCGCGGCGCGGACGACGTCGGTGGCGACCGAGGCGGCCGCGGAGCCGAAGCACGCCGCCAGATCGTCGGAGGTGGCGCAGGGAGCGCACCCGAGACCGGCACAGGCGGCGGCCGGAGGGGGAGCCCCGCACGCGTGCGACAGCATGCGGCGGACCGCGCGCGGCACGCGCGGCGCGGGGCAGCTCGGGTCACACGCCGGCGCACGTCGGCCCGCGGCGCGCACCAGCCGCGGAGCCGCGCCGGCCAGCGTCCGCCCGCACGTGTCGGGAGCCGCCTGACCCGCCTGGGTGACGCGCATCACCGCGCCGTCGTTGAAGGCGACGTAGTAGAGCGCGCCGTCCGGACCGACCGTGAAGTCCACGGGACCGCCCGCGTCACGCAGGAAGACCTCGGGATCGGCGGCGAACCCCGTGCGCGTCGCGTCGAGACGCGCGCGCCAGACGAGATCGAACACGAAGTCCGCGAAGAAGTAGTCGCCGAGATATGCGACGTCGAACTGCGACCCGTCGTAGAAGACTCCGCCGGTGACCGAAGCACCGTTCGGTCCATGCCGGTACGCGAAGATCGGCGGCACGGTGCCGCCCGGGCACGGCGGTACAGGTTGAAAGGCCTCGCACATGGGCCAGCCGAGGTCCTCGCCCGCGTGCACGACGTCGATCTCCTCGAACGTGTCCTGGCCCACGTCGGCCACCCAGAGGTTTCCCGTGCGCGCGTCGAAGGTGAAGCGGAACGGATTGCGGAATCCGTACGCGAAGATGAAATCGGCGGCGCCGCCGCGGCCGAGAAACGGGTTGCCCGGCGCGGGCCGTCCGTCGAGCGTGATCCGCAGGACCTTGCCCTCGAGGCTGGCGAGATCGTGCGCGTAGGGATTGGTCGACTGCCCGGGACCGCCACCGTCGCCGACTCCGGTGTCACCCACGCCGACATAGAGGAGGCCGTCGGGACCGACGCGCAGGCAGCTTCCATCGTGATTGCCGTTGTCGGTGCGCATGCCGTCGAGCAGCACCACGCGGCTCGCCGGGTCGATCCGGTCGCCCGCGAGGGTGACGCGCAGGACCTGGTTTCGCCGGCCTGCCAGGGATCCCTCGCCACAGCGTGTGACGTCACCCCCGGGCGGCTCCGCGTGATACAGGTAGAGGAACCCGTTGCGCGCGAAGTCGGGATCGATCGTCACGCCGGTCAGGCCCATCTCGGAGTCGGTGCAGCTCGGCACCTCGAGCAGCGGCGCCGGCGCGAGTCCCGCCGTCGACGACCAGACGCGGACCGCGCCCGCCTTCTCGAGAACGAAGAGCCGGCCGTCGGGCGCGAAGACCATGGCCGTGGGCTGCTGGAGCCCGGTGATGATCGGCGCGGCCGTGAAGCCGGGCGGCGTGGTGACGGCGCCTGCACTCGCGGACGCGATGACCGACAGCAGCGCCGCGAGGACGCTCGGCGTCACGCATCCGGCGCGAGGCGCAGCCGATCGGCGAGATCTTCCAGCCATTCGTCCGTCGAGCCGAAGAGGAGCTCGGCCTGCTTCGCCCGCAACGAATGACGATGTAACTCGTGTTCGACGACGTAACCAGCCCCGCCGTGCAGCTGATGGGCACGCAGCGTGATCTCGCGGTAGGCCCGGCCGGTCCAGGCCTTCGCGATCGCGACCTCCCGTCCGGCATCGCGCTGGTGCGCCAGACGCCATAGGGCCTGCCTGGTGACGTGTCGTGCCCCTTCGAGCTCGATCGCCATCTCCGCGATCATCTGCTGTACCGCCTGGAAGGTGCCGAGCTTCGCGCCGAACTGCTCGCGCTCTCCGACGTAGCGCACCGTCATCTCGAGCACCGCGTCACCGCCGCCGACGAGATCGGCGCACAGGAGCGCGGCGAGAACGGCGCGCACGCGCTCGAGCGGCTCCCACGCGGTCCCTTCCGGCTGGCAGAGGGCCGACCGGGGCAGCGTCACCCCGTCCAGCCGGACGCTGCTCTGGCGATCCTTGGCGAACGTCGACGTGGGCTCGACGACGACCCCGGACGCGTGTCTCGGAACCAGCGCCACGGAGACGCCGTCGCCGTCGCGCGCCGCGACCAGGAACGCGTCGGCCGTCACGCCCTGCAGGACGAAGCGCTTCTCCCCCTCGATCCGGAGTCCGTCCGCGTGTCGTGTCAGCGTGGTCTGCAGCGCGGACGGCACCAGCGCCGCGCCGCGCTCCGCCACCGCGAGGGTGACGAGGCGCTCGCCGCGCGCGATCGGCGGCAGCCATTCGCGGCGCTGGACCTCGGTCCCGAGCGCGTCCAGCGCGAGCCCGCCAGCGACCGCCGCGAACAGCCCGAAGGGCGCGACGGCGCGTCCCCACTCCTCCACCAGCAGTCCGAGATCGAGCAGCGACGCGCCCTGACCGCCGGCCGACTCCGGCAACGCGAAGCCGAGCCAGCCGAGCCGGCCGACGGCCTGCCAGAAGTCGGCGTCGTGTCCCTCCGGCATCCGATCCCACGCCAGCCGCCGCTCGCGCGTGATCTGCGCGCCGAGGAAGCGGCGCGCTTCCGCCTGGATCGCCTGCTGCTCGTCGGTGGGGGCGAGGTGCATCGGCTCACCTCCGGATCATTTGCGCGGCAGGCCCAGCCCGCGCTGGGCGATGATGATACGCTGGATCTCGTTGGTGCCGCCTCCGAAGCGCTGCATGGGCGCGATCGTGTACAGCCACTGCAACCGGCCGTGCAGGGGAGCGGTCTCGTCGTTCGGCCCGAGCTGGCCGGCGAGCCCGAGGATGTCGAGCCCCACGCTGGCGAAGTGCGCGTTCAGCTCGCTCACGTAGACCTTGGACATCGAGCCTTCCTTGGTGGGCACGATGCCCTGGTCGATGAGCCAGGCGTTCAGCAGCCCGATCTGCCGGCCCACCTCGACGCGCATCTCGAGATCCGCGATCGCGCGGCGCACCCACGGGATGGCGCCCAGCACGCGGCCGTCGCGCGTGGTGCGCCGCACGACGTCCTTCAGCTCCTCGAGCAGGCGGGCCAGCATGCCGACACAGCCGATCTGGATGCGCTCGAAGTCGAGCGCCATCATGGCGTAGTAGAATCCCATGCCGCGCTCGCCGATCAGGTGATCCCGCGGGACGCGCACGTCGTCGAAGAACACCGCGTTGGTGCGGATGTTCGACATCGTCCAGATGCCCTGCACCTCGATGCCCGGCGTGTTCATCGGCACGATGATCATGGAGATGCCCTGATGCTTCCGCGCCTCGGGCTCGGTGCGGACCGCAACCCAGTTGTGCGTGGCCGTGTGCGCGCCCGTGTTCCAGATCTTCTGGCCGTTGATCACCCACTCGTCGCCGACCAGCTCGGCGCGTGTGGACAGCGCGGCGAGATCGGTGCCGGCGTTCGGCTCCGAGTATGCGACCGCGAACTCGATGTCCCCGCGCAGGATCTGCGGCAGCCAGGTGGCCTTCTGCGCGTCCGTTCCCTCGCGCAGGATGGTGGGCGCCACCGAGGTGATCGAGAGGTTCATCGCGGGCGCGCCGGCCATCTGCATCTCGTCGATGAAGACGTACTGCTCGACGGCGGCCTTCCCCATGCCGCCGAACTCCTTCGGCCAGCCGACGCCCCACCAGCCCTGGTCGAACAGCGTGCGATGAAACGCCTTCGCGAGCGGCCCGTCGCCCTCGTTGCCGGCGAGACGCAGCTCGGCGCGCAGCGCGTCGGTGACGTGGGCCGCGCAGAACGCACGCACCTCGTCGCGCCAGGCGAGCTGCTCCGGGGTGTACTCGTACCGCATCCGCCGCAGTGGTAACGCGAAGCGGCCCGGAGCCGCAAGCTGCAGCGCACGATCGCGTTGCGCGACCCGGGCGCGCACGGTAGGGATCGGCTCGCCACCTCATGTCCGTGCTCCGCGTCATCCTCTGCACCGTGCTCGTCGGAATCGGGGTCGCGCGCGGAGACTCCGGGCAGCTCGGGCTCACGCCGGAAGCGCAGGACGCCGTCGCGGCGTACCTGCGCGATCCAGGCGGCAACGCGAAGACCTTCCTCGACGCGGCACGACAGCAGGGCGGCGAGGTGAGCCCGCTGCAGGCCCTGCTCCTCGGAGACGCGGCCATTCGCGCCGGCCGCTATCGCACGGCCAGCGAGTTCTTCATGGCGGTCCAGGACGCCGGCCTCGCGAGCGCCGCGGAGCTCGGGATGGCGTGGGCGTCACTCGGACGCGGCCAGCTCGGCGACGCCTACGAGCACCTGAGCGCCGTCGGCTCGAGCGACCCGAGGCTGCGTCCGATGACCGACTTCGCGATGGCGATGGTCGCGGCGGCCAACGGCGCTCCCGACGCCCGGGCGGCGCTCGCCGCGGCGGAAGCGCAGGGGGGCGTCGACCCCGCGCTGCTCGAGGTGGCGCCGCTGCTCGACGCGTACGGCCGCTACTGGTCGGGCGACGCCGCGGGGGCCGCCGACGCCTTCACGGCGTTCGCCGTCGCGCATCCGGACGGTCGCTTTACCGACGACGCGCTCTACGCCGCCGCCCAGGCGAAGCTGCGCGCGGGACGCGACGACGAGGCGCAAGCCGATCTCGAGGCGCTGGCGGGAGATCAGCCGACGAAGGGCCGGCTGTCGTCACGCCTGATCGCGCTCGACGGGCGCGCGCTGCTGCGCGAGGGGATGCGTCGCGATCGCGCACGGGCGACTCGGCTCTTCCCGCGCCGGCTGGCGGATCTGCTCGACGGTGACGGTGTCCGCCTCGCGCAGGCCGCGCTCGTCACGCGGGGCGCAGGCGACGCCGCAGCCGCGCCCAGCGGCGAGACGCGAGCCGGTGCGGGCGCGGCGGGTCATGCGTCGCAGGACGCCCCGGAGGCCAGCGGTCCGTCGAGCCCGCCCTCCGGCGTCGCTGCGCCCACACCGGGCGCCGCCGCGCCGGGAGGAACGTCGCCCGCGCGGGCCGCGCAGTTCCCCTGGACGGCCGTGTTCGCCATCGCCGGGTTGCTCGTCCTGCTGGCGCTCTGGTGGCTCGCCCGCGGGCGGCCCGATCAGGTCCGCTCGCGCTGACGTCGCCACGGTCGCGGCGGCAGATCGACCTGCAACACCACCACCGCCGCCACGAGCGAGGCCGCGACGATCGTCGCGAGCGCGGGGCCGAAGCTGCCGGTCACGTCACGCAGATAGCCGGTCGCGGGAACGCCGATTGCCTGCGCCGTGACCACGAAGGGAACGAGCCGCGACGAGATCGCACCGAAGTGGCCGCGCCCGAACGCCTCCGCCACCAGGCTGGCCTGGAGCGTCGCGTTGCCTCCCATGGCGTAGCCGTAGAGCACGACGTAGCAGGCGAGCGCCACGGGACCGCGCGACAGCCAGAGCAGCAGCACACCGGCCGCCTGCAGGCAGAAGCAGACGCTTGCCACCCGCCGCTGGTCGAAACGATCGAGGAGCGCGCCGAAGCCGAGCTTCCCGACGACACCCATCGCGGCGGTCGCCCCGAGCACGAGCGAGGCCTGCGTCGCCGGCATGCCACGATCGACCAGCAGGGGAATCTGGTAGAGCAGCACGCCCGACAGACCCGCCATGGTGATCCCGAAGGAGACCGCCAGGAGCCAGAAGCTTCTCTGCCGGACGGCCACCCCGGGACGCAGCGAATGCTCCAGCTCCCGCTCGACCTGCGCCAGGCTCTCCTGTGCGTGCTCGCGGCTGCGCGGCGTCCCGTCGGGCACCAGGCCGAGATCGGCCGGATCGCGCCGCATGAATGCCAGCACGAGCGGAACCACGAGCACGAGCACGAGCAGCGAGAGGACGGCATACGCGTCGCGCCAGCCCACGTGCGCGATGAGGTACTGCGCCAGCGGCGCGAACACGATGCCCCCCGCCGAGATTCCCGCGGTCGCGATGCCGAGCGCCCTGCCCCGTCGCGCGACGAACCAGCGCGCCACCGCGGTGTTGTTCGGCAGGGCGCCGATGCACGTGGAGCCGAGCGCCACCGGGCCGACGAGGCAGGCGTACAGCACCGGCAGCGAGTGGACGCGCGACAGCAGGAAGAAGCCGAGCGCCATGGTGCAACCGCCGAACGTCTCCACCGGGCGCGCGCCGCGGCGGTCGACGATCCGTCCGACCACCAGCCCGTACGCGGCGGCCGCGAACTGCGTGAGCGAGTAGCCGAGCGCGACCGCCGCGCGGCCGCCGAACTCCGCTGCGAGCGGCGTCAGGAAAACGCTCCAGGCGTAGAACATCAGGCCGACGTTCACCGCGTGACACACGAAGGCGGTGACCACGATCCACCATCCGTGGAAGATGCGCGCGCGTGCCGCCACGCGGGATCAGCGGTCCGTTTCCATCGGCATTTCGGGGTTTCACGCACCCCCTGCCCTGTCAAGCTCGCGGTGGTTGCGACGGTTTACGTCCCGAGCGGGAGCGTGCTAGAGCTTGACGCTCCGGCGCGGTGCTGAATCGATGCACGCATCGCCTCGCCGCACCGGCCGCGCGACGCGGGAGTCCGGGAGGTTTTCGCATGGCGAGATTCCGCTCGAACAAGCGGGCGAAGGAGTTGCAACGGAAGGCGAAGCACGAGGCCAAGGAGGCCCGCAAGCGCGAGCGTCAGGAGCGCTCGCCCACCGGCCAGGACGACGACATCGACTGGAGTCAGGCCGTGGGCGTCGATCCACCCCCCGGCTGGAAGCCCCCCGGCGAGGAGGGTGAAGAGATCGACGACGGCGAGGACGAGCTGGAGGACGACGCGGAGCCGAGCAAGTCGGCGTCCTGACGGACCCCGTCAGCGCCGAACGCGGCGCAGCACGCGCGGCGGCAGCAGCCAGAGCAGGGTCGCGCCGCCGTGCGGGGCGAACGCGGTCAGCTCGACCGCGGCGCACCCACCCTTCTTCAGATCGATCGCCGCACCGTCCGTGGTTCCGGTCAGCAGCAGCGCCAGCACGTTGCTCAGGTTGGGCTCGTGCCCGACGATCATCACGTGCCGCTTGCGCGCGAACGGGCGCAGCGCCTTCAGCGTGTCGGCGGGGTCGACGCCAGAGGCGAGGCCGTCGAGCACGCGCGGCTCCGGCGCGTTGCGCAGCGCCGCCACCACGATGCGAGTCGTCTCCACCGCCCGCACGAGCGGGCTGGTGAGGACGACGTCGGGCTCGATGCCGAGCCCGCGCAGGCCGCGCGCCACCTGCTCCATCTTCCGCCGCCCGTCGGACGTGAGGCGGCGGGCCGCGTCGCCGCCGCTCGGAGCGGTATCCTCGGCGATCGCGTGGCGAACGACGTACAGGATCATGGGTTCGCACCCCCGGACGCAGCTCGAGGCCGCGCCTTCGGTTTCGGCCGCCGTTCCTGGCGCAGCGCCCCGAGCAGGCCGCGTCGCGTGCGACGCCGATCGAAGCGTTCCCACGCTCGCGCGACGCGGGCGCGCAGCTTGCCGGCTCGCCGCTCGAGCCGGTCCACCACCGCGCCCATGGCGAGCAGCGTCGCGGGCGGGAGCTGCGCGGAGCCGGCATACGCGCGCAGCCATGCGATCTGCGTCACCGCATCCTGGTGCTCGCCGAGCGCATCCTGGAGACGCATCAGGCGGAGCAGCACCGGGTGCATCTCGTCGCCGACGAGCGCTTCGAACGCCTCGCCCGCGTAGCGCAGGCGCTTCGCGCGCACGCGCAGCCGGTGCAGCGCGACGGCCGGCGTCTCCGCGTCGAGATCGCGACCTGCGCGCTGCACCGCGCGGTGCAGCGGCTGGAGCAGGTTGCCCGCGACGTCTCCCAGCCGGACGGGACCGCGGACACCGGGTCGCGACAGCACGAACTGCCCGAGCCGCGAGAGGATGCGCCGGCTCCGCGCGGTGTCGAGCAGGCGGCAGAGCTCGGCCAGGGCCACCGCGCGCCGCTCGACGAGCGCGTGCTCGAGCGGACCGAGCGCGGCCCGCGCATCGTCGGGCAGCCGGCGGCTGCGCGCCGCGATCGCCAGCGACAGCACGTCGAGGTCGCGCACACCGCCGATGCCGCGGCCGAGCCATCCGAGCCCCTCCGTCGCGGACCCGACGAGCGCCGCCGGCAGGACGGGCGCGAAGAGCTGGAGCGTGGTGCGCAGGCGCCGCGATGCCACGCGCAGCTGGTGCACGGCCTCGATGTCGCCGCCGCGCGCCGCGGGCTCCTCGCGCTGGAACGTGGCGAGATGAAAGCCGAGCACGCGGCGCGCGGCCACGCGCGCGTCGTCGTTCGGCGACAGGGCGGGCGGGCGTGGCGCGACCGTGCGAGGGGACTTCATCGACGGTTGGACGCCAGGGTCAGCGCGCGGCCCGCACGCGTTCGGGCACCTTGCGTCGTGCGGCACGCGCACGCAGCACCACGCGGCGATCCAGCAATCGCGACAACGAGTCGACCCGGCGTTCCGCAGCCCACAGTTCTAGCTCCGCACTCTCGCCCCCGGTCTCGGCGGAGATCACGAGCCGACCGCCCTGCCGGGAAACGTTCACGCGTTTAATCACACCGAAATGGGTGCGGTCGAGCGCGTCAGCCACCCGGAGCAGCGCCGCCAGCCCGCGCACGAGCCGGCGGTTCGCCGGCGCCAGGCTCTGCATCTCGGAATCGGACAGGCGTGGCGTCTGCTTGCGATGTCCTCGCGCGACGAGCGCGATCATCTCGATCTCGACGGGCGAGAATCCGAGCAGCTCGCTCGCCCGGATCAGGTAGTAGGTGTGCCGCTGGTGGCGATCGTGCTCGATGGCGTGCCCGATGTCGTGCAGCAACGCGGCATGCTCGAGCAGCTCGCGGCCGGCGGGCGGCAGGCCGAGGTCCGGGGCGAGCGTGTCGAAGAGCTGGAGCGCGAGCATCGCCACCTGACGGCCGTGCGCGTTGGTGCCGGCATAGCGTGTGGCGAGCGACTGCACGCTGCGCCGGCGCCCCGTCGGCGACGCCGGTGCCTGCGCGCCCGGCACGCGTGCGAGATCGAGCAACACGCCCTCGCGCAGCGCCCACGAGCACACGACCAGGTCGAGGCCTCCGGCATGCGAGAGGATGGTATCCAGCAGGATGACGGCGGCGGGCATGAGGTCGGCGCGCTTGGCGTCCATCCCCGGCATCTCGGCGCGCTCCTCGGCGTCGAGCGACAGGACGCGCTGGCGCAGGCGCGTCAGCTGCTCGGCGGTGGCGCTCGCGCCGTGCAGGCGCGGCGCATCGTCCCCGCGCGCCGCCAGCGCCATCGCCACCAGCGTGTGCACGGTGCCCGACGTCCCGATCGCCTGCACCGCGCCGGCGCGCCGCACGCGCGACAGCAGATCTCCCATCTCGTGCTCGAGGTGCCGCTCGAGGGAGCGAATCTGTCCGGCGGACGGCGGATCCTTGGTGAGATACTGCTGGGTCAGGCGCGCGACACCGAGCGGGAGGCTACGCATCCAGAGCGGGCGGCCGTCCTGCGCGAGCGACAGCTCGACGCTCCCGCCCCCGACGTCGACCAGCAGGTGCGGGCCGCCGTCCAGCCCGAGGGCATGGCGGCTGGCGCGGAAGATGAGTCGCGCCTCCTCCGGTCCGGAGATGATCTCGATCGGCAGCCCCGTCTCGCGTCGCAGCTTCTGGACGAAGCGCTCGCCGTTGCGCGCCTCGCGCACGGCGCTGGTCGCGACCGTGCGCAGGCGCTCGACCCGCCGTACGCGGGCGAGGCGGCCGAAGGTCTTGAGCGCGCGGCCGGCGAGCGCCATCGTCTCCGGAGACAGCTGCCCGGTGGTGAACGCCTGCTTGCCGAGGCGCACCATCTCCTTCACGCGGTCGATGACCTCGATCCGGCCATCGGGCGTGACGTTCGCGATGACCATGTGCACCGAGTTGGTGCCGAGGTCGATGGCCGCCAGGCGCACCGGCGCATGCTAGCCGGCAAACGTGCCCGTGTCACCGGCCGTCGCCGCGCGCGTCACGCGACCGGCAGTCGCAGGCGTGATCCGTCCACCGCGTGGCACGCGCAGAGGCGCGCGACGGCGGCCGCCAGCGCGTCGAACCGCCGCTCGTCGAGGATGCCCGTCGCGAGGAAGTCGTCCGCGAACCAGGTGCTGGAGAGGAAGAAGGATCGCGGGTCCTCGATCCGGGTGAGGCCGAGCGCCGGCCCGACGTACTGGTACTCGAAGAGGTAGCGGACCAGCATGCGCCAGAGCAGTGCAGCGGGGTATTCGGCCCGCAGGGTGCGCACGTTGTGGCGGGCATAGACCTCGCGCTCGGCCGGGCTCATGAACGCCCGCGCGACGAGATTCGCGCGGTAGTCGGGCATCCGTGTCACCGTGATCCGCGCCAGCGCGGCGCCGGCGCCGGCGTCGCCGGCGAGCGCCGCGAGATCGGCGGCCGTGGCGCGCCGCACGCCGGCGGGGGCGGCGGCGATCGCCGCGTCGAGCTCCGCGCCCAGCGCGGCGCGCAGCTCGCGATACGCGTCGCGCGAGACGGTCCGCGGCACCCACCCGGCGGCGTCCGCGAGATGCGCCCACTCGTGCGCCGTGCGCGCGCCGACCATCTCGTGCTCGAACGGCAGGGGGGGCCCGTGCAGGCGATCCATTCCCGGCTCCTCGAGGTTGTACGCGATGAGCCGCCGCTCGGCGTGGAGATAGGTGTAGCCGGTCTGGAACGTGTTCGGCTGCGGCGCCGGAAGCGCGTCGCGATCGACCACCGCCGCGAGGAAGGAGCGCGTGTGGCGGTCGATCGCCTCCAGGTCGGCGCGCACCGCGGCGATGGCCACCGCGTCGGCACCTGCGAGCAGCTCGGCGACCGCAGCGGTCCGATCGGGCGCGGTCGGATCCCACACCGTCCGCCCGTCGCCCCCGGTCACGACGAGCCCCGGCGCCGCCCGCGCCAGCCAGTCGCACAGCATCTCTGCCGCGGCCGGATCACGCCGCGTCCACGCGCGACGATAGGCCGCGAGCGACACGCTCGCGGCCGCGCTCCACCGCTCCCCGAGCCGCGGCGGCTCCTCCGCCAGCGCGGCCGGCACCAGCAGCCCGGTTCCCGGGATCGATCGATGCGGGCTCACCACGAGCGGCGGCCGGAGCGTCGCGTGATGGAGCCGGCGCAGCCACGGCAGGGCATCCGCCAGCGCGCGCCACGCTGCGGCATCCGGCCGCGGGCTGCGCGCGACCGCCGCCGCGAACGCGGCGCACTCGTCGTCGGTCCGCTCGAGCCACCACGCTGCGCCCCGCACGGCGGCGAACGCGACCTCGCCCGTCTGCGCCATCCAGTCGCCGTGCGCGAGCAGGCAGGCGAGCAGCTCCGGATCGGAGCACGCCGGGTCGACGTCCGATGCGTAGAGCAGCCACGTGCTCGTGTTGAGCAGCGAGACGTACGGGCGGACGCCGAGCGGATCGCGGACGATCGCGATGTGGCGGCGGCGCGGCGGCGGCCAGCCGGTGGTGCGGCGAGCGAGCGACGCGCTGCGCTCCCAGTACCGCGTGAAGCCGGCGTCGAAGAGCGCGACCTGCGCCTCGGGCCAGCCGGCGCGCGCCGAGAGCAGGTCGGCGAACGCGCGGCGCAACCCCGTCGCCGTCAGATGCTCGATGGGGACGAGGACGAGCCGCGGGTCGCTGAAGGCCCAGTCGTCTACGGCAGGAAGCCCAGGTCGAAGTTCGCGGTGGTCCAGAAGTTCGCGGGATTGCCGCCGTCGACGGCGAGCACGTTCGCCAGGATGTCCGCCTGGGTCATGTTGACGAAGTGCTTGAGCACCGTGCCGTACACGTCGCGGAAGTCGGTGGAGCGGTGCGTGACTGCCGACTGCTTGTAGACGGTGTTCTCGTCGTTGTCGAGGTTGAAGATGTCGGGATGCCGGCCGTAGACGCCGCCGACCACGGATCCGCCGATCACGAACATCGGCCCCTGCGAGCCGTGGTCGGTGCCGTTGTCGTTCTGCGGGATGCGGCGCGCGAACTCGCTCCACGTGACGATGCACACCCGGCTGGCCACGCCCATGTCGACGAGGTCGTCGTAGAAGACCTTGAGCGAGTCGCCGACCTCCTTGTGCAGCCCGTAGTGCTGCCCGTCGGGATCGGCCCCGCCCTGGTCGGAGTGCGTGTCGTACCCGCCGTTGCTCAGGTGGAAGAAGTGCGAGTTGACGTTCGGAATTCCCTGCTCCCGGGCGTAGATGCACTTCGAGATCTCACGCAGGTCGCGCGCGGTGCTACGGTCGACGTTATCGTAGGAGTCCTGGATCGCCTGCGAGCGATCGGTCTGCCACAGATCGTTCGCCTGCGGGTAGCTCTCGCTGCTGAGCAGGGTGGCGTTGCCGCTGTCGCCGAGGTAGCTCCGGATCGGCTGCGCCTCGCCGGCGGCCTCGTTGTAGAGCGCCTGGAAGGCCGCGCGCTTGCGGTTCTGCTCACTGTTGTCGCCGAAGTCGTCGTAGGGAAAGCCGAAGTTCTCCAGCGTGTTGATCGCGAGCACGCTGGTGGCGGTCTGCCGGAACTCCGGCGCCACCTCGCCCGAGATGCAGACGCCGGGCACGTCGCTCCCGGTGTACTGGCCCGGGATCGCCATGTGGCGGCCGACCCAACCGGTGCCAGCATACGCGCCCAGGCCGAGCGGGTTCGCGGTCCGCCAGATGGTCTTGGCCTCGTCGTGCGAGAGGCTGTAGTTCGGGTACCCGCAGCCCTGGACCACCGCGACCTTCCCGAGGTCGTAGAGCTGCTTCAGGCCGGCGAATCCGGGATGCAGCGCCAGCTGGGTGCCCGTGGCCGCATCGGTACCGATGGTGGTACCCGCGAGCGACCCCTGCGACAGGTTGATCCCGCCGCCGTCGGTGCGCCGGTAGCCGTCGTACGCGCTGCGCAGCGCGCCGCTCGCGTACGGCGTGACGGTGTTGAGGCCGTCGTTGCCGCCGTCGAGGTAGAGGACGATCAGGTAGCGGTTGCCGATGGTGTCGGCCATCGCCTGGCGAACGAAGAGGTTCTCGAACAGGCTCGGACCGAGCAGCGTGCCGGCCGTGGCCAGGCCGGTACGCTGGATGAACTGGCGTCGCGTGATTGCCATGCGCGTGTCCCCCCGACGGCTAGTGGAGCTGATAGGCTGGCGACTGCATCAGCAACGCGAAGAGTCCGTTCAGCTTCTCGTTGCGCGTGTCGAAGTCGTTGAGATCGAGCGTCGGGTTGGCCCCGTTGTCGGTCAGGTAGACCTGCAGGTTGGTCTTGTCCGCAGCCTTCAGGAAATCCTGCAGCCCGAGAACCGTCGCCGCGGCGTCGACGATGTCGCCGGGATCGCTGAGGCTCAGGTCGACGAGCTTCTCGGGCCGGAACGATCCGCCGCCGTCACGCGCCGACGTCGAGGTCGCGGGCGAAGTTGAAGCGCGCGAGCAGCGTGGCGCTGCTCACCCAGCCGCCCTCCCAGTCCCAGCCGAACACGCTCGGCGGATCGCCCATCACCTGGCCCATGTTGGTCAGGTGGTCGAGGATCGACGAGAAGCTCCCGCCGAGGATCTGGTAGAACTTTCCCTTCGGCTTCATCTGGAGCAGGCGCAGCGTGCTCGCGACGTAGTCGATCGGCCACTTGACGGACTTCTTGCCAGTCGCCGTGTAGGACGCCGGTCCTTCGGCGGTGAGATAGAAGTTGTCGTGGCAGAAGATCGCGCGCAGCAGCGGGGCGAGCTCGAACGTGGTGTCGAAGCTCGAGTCGGCGACGACGTCGTCCACGAACTGGGTGACGTCGGGGCTCGCATGCGCGAAGTACTCGCACAGCCGCGTAGGCGGTTCGCCGCGCGACCGTGTTCTTCCCCGTCGAATCCGTGTGGGCGAAGATGATGTCGATGACGCGGTCGATCTCCCCGGGGCCCGCTCCCTGGCCGGTGATGTCCTGGCCACCGGCTCCGAAACCGCCCGTCGACTGGTAGATGACCTTCGGGCTGCCACCGTCGTGGTTGCCGTCGTCCAGGAAGGCGTTGCCGTGGTCGTCGTAGCGCCAGCCGGTGAACGCGCGCGCGATCTGGACGATGTCGGCCTGCGTGTAGTTGTTCTGCGGAGGGGACCCGAAGTCCTTCACGCCGAGCGTGAACAGCTCCTGCAGCTCGCGGGCGTAGTTCTCGTTGGGCACGTCGTCGTCGTTCCGCACCGTGTCGAGGTACTCCATCATGGCCGGGTTCTTGTTCATCGCCTTGACGAAGTCCTTGAAGTTGCCGTTCGCGTAGGTGTGCAGGAGCCGAGACGTAGCTGCGCCATCAGCTTGACGTCCTGCACCTTCGTGAAGCCGACGGAGAAGTGGTCGTGCCAGAACAGCGCGAGCTTCGCGAGCAGCGGCGTCTTCGACTTCAGGATGAACTTGAACCACTTGTTGTGCATCCGCTCGAAGTCCTTGCCGCCGGGCTTGAACGGCTTGGCGCGGAAGTCGAGCACGAAGTCGGCCGCGTCGCCGCGCGTGCCTCCCTGGACGTTCTGGAAGTCCTTCGGCATCGGCCCGAAGCCGGTCCGACGCAGGAGGTGCCGCGCCTGGTAGTCCTGCAGCGGTGCATCCGGGTTCACGAGACTCATGTGATCTCCTCCGGTCGACGGCGCGGCGCGCGTCGCTAGTCGGTGCCCGGAACCCAGCCCGTCTCGGGGGCCCCGGCCTCGATCCACAGCTTCACGATGTCGATCAGGAACTGGTCCAGCTTGCCCCGGTCTCTCGGCATGCGCTCGCCGAGGAGCTTGTCGGGAAGGTCGCCGGTGAGCTTGTGGTACATGTAGCTCGTGTCCGTGCTCGCATTGGCCGCGTCGATGCGCTTCCAGCCGAGCCCGATCGCCGTCTGGTTGTACGGCGTGACGTCGGCGATCGCGGCGTAGGAGCTGCCCTCCTCGAGCACCATCTCGTTCTGGTGGGTCTGCGAGTCGTGACAGCCGCTCAGCGCGCAGCTCTGGTTGAAGATCTGCTTCTGGATCCGCTTGAACGTGCCGCCGGAGGGATCGGGCATTATGGGCGCATCGGGATCGCCGAAGATCACGCGGGGCTCGCACGGCACCGGTGGGTCGCACGTGAGCTTCAGCTTGTCCGTGTCCTTGTAGAGCTTGCCGCCCTGGAACGTCGACAGCGTCACGATCTTGATCTGCTTCTTGGCGGACTTGCAGACGTCGCCGGGAAACGGACCCTCCAGCCGGACGCCGATGTTGGTGGGCGTGGTGCAGCGGTCGGCCGTGCTGGTCGGCGTCTCGATCTGGCTGCCGATGCGGTTCTGCAGCGCCTGGAAGTCGGTGTCGAACTTCGGATCGCCGTTGTCGAGCGCGTGGTCGACGACGATCGAGTTCACGCCGCTGAGCGTGCAGTGCGCCGGGTCGAAGGTGCTGTTGGCGCAGACGCCGACCTGGAAGACGCACTCGCCGTTCACCACGCCGTCGGCGTCGCAGCTCGGATCGCCGTCCGTGCAGCGCACCTTCTTCGGCTTGGTGGGCGGATCGTTGACCGGCGCGTCGAGCGCGAGCAGGCAGTCGGTCCTCGAGCTGCCGCCGCCGCCGATGACGATCGCCCTGGCCACTGGCGCCGTCACGAGCAACACCCCCGCGACGATCGCGAGCGACCGGGTCCCCCCTCGCATGGCCCGAGCGTCTTAACACAGGCACGCGGGTCGACGTCAATGGAAATCGCCCGCCCGTTCGGGGCTGTGGCTCGCCGTGAATCCGCGAGCACCGTGCCGGGTGCGCGTCGTCGCGACGCATTCGATACTGCGTGAAGTCGGGGGCACGGCGTGCCACGAGCAGCCGCCTCCCACCGGGTCCAGGGCCGGCACGCGGCTCGCACGGCTTCGGGCAGGAGGTCCACCGATGCCGCTCCGCTATGCACTGCTCGCGCTGCTCGGCGAAGGAGAAGCGCACGGCTACCAGCTGGTGAAGCAGTTCACCGCCCAGCTGGGGCCGTTCTGGCATCCGAACGTCGGGCAGGTCTACCAGCTGCTGCGCGACCTCGAGCGCCAGGGCCTCGTCGTGCGTCGTGACGAGGCGCGGGGAACCCGGGCGCGGCGGCTCTTCCGGCTCACCGCGCGCGGCGAGCGCGCGCTCCGCACGTGGCTGGCGCGACGGCCGGGATGGCCACCCCCGCTGCGCGAGGAGATCTTCGTTCGCTTCCTGGCAGCCCGCCGCCACGGCGCGGAGGCGGTCCGGACCCAGCTCGACCGCCAGGAGGAGGAATACCGTCGCTATCTCTCCATCATCCGCGAGGAGGGCGCCCGCGCCGCCACGTCCGTGACCAGGCGCCTGGCGCACGAGGCGGCGCTCGGCCACGTCGAGTCCCGGTTGCGCTGGCTGGCGCACTGCCGGCAGGTCCTCGACGAGGCGCCTCCCGGACCGACGTCGCCGGACGGCGCGCGCGCCGCCAGCGGCACCTGCCGGCAGCGAGCCTAGTTCTCCTGCGAGCGGATCACCAGGTGATGCACGCTGGCAGGTGGCGGCTGCGAGAGCTGGAACACCACGGCGCGCGCCACGTCGTCCGCGGTGATCGTCGGCGCTCGCGGGTTCAGCATCCCGAGCTCGACCCAGCGCTGGATGGCGGCCGGCAGCATCTCGGGATCGAGGCCGGCGGCGAAGTCCGTGCCCGCGACGTTGTGAATGTCGACCGTCATCACGCGCACGCCACGGGGCGCCGCCTCCGCGCGCAGCGTCCGCGCGAGAGCGATCACCGCGGCCTTCGACGCCGCGTAGACGCCGAAGTACGGCCACGCGCCCTCGGCCGATGCCGAGCCCATCAGCACGATGTCGCCCCGCCCCTGCGGCAGCATGTGGCGGAGCGCCGCGCGACAGAGGCAGAGTGTGCCGAGCAGGTTCGTGTCGAGCACGGCCCGCCATTCCTCGATCCGTCCATCGGCGATCGGCCGCAGGACGCCCACCGCGGCGTTGCCGATCACCGCGTCGAGCCGGCCGAAGCGTGCGACGGCGCCGTCCACCAGCGCGTCCACCTGCGCCGGATCGCGCAGATCGCCGGCGATGGCCTCGGCACGACCGCCGGCCGCACGGATGTCGTGACACACCGAGGCCAGCGCGTCCTCCCGCCGCGCGCCCACCACCACCGCCATGCCGGCGCCCGCCAGCGCGCGCGCGGTCGCCGCGCCGATCCCCGCCGACGCGCCGGTCACCACGCCCACGCGTTCGGCGAGCGGCAGCGCGTCCCGCTCCATCACTAGGCTGCCAGGAGCGGTCGCAGCGCGGCGGCGAGATCGGACGGCGGCTCCGCGGGGGCGTCGCTGCGCGCATCGGCCCATCGCCAGCTGGTGCTCGCCTGCACCACGGGCCGACCGTCGGCGATCCGGGCACCGCGCTGGTGGACGTCCAGGCCGCCGGGCGTCGTGACGAACCAGGTGAGCGTCTCGAGACGATCGCCGTGACGGACCTCGTCGAGGTACTCGACGTCGCCGGCCGCCACGTACGGCGCCACGCCGCCGCCGGCGAGCCGCTCGATCGGCCAGCCGAGGCCATCCAGCACGTCGAGCGTTCCCTGCACCAGGAGGTCCATGTAGGCCGCGTTGTTCATGTGACCGAGCGCGTCGAGCTCCGCCCAGCGGACCCGGTACGTGCTCCGTCCGGGTGCGGCCGGCGGCGCCGGCGCGCGCCAGGGCGTGCGTGGCTTGCCCGACGCGACGGCCATCCCGAAGCGCGCCTCCATCTCCTCGGGGACGCGACGCGGCCGGCCGGTGGCGACGTCGACGAAGACCCAGTCGGTGGAGGCGGTGAGCGCCGGGGTGCCGTCCTGCGTCACCTCGTAGCAGCGCCGCGAGCGGACGCGGCGAAAATCCTCCACCCAGGTGTGCACCTGCAGCTCCTGGTCGGCACGCCACGGCCGGGCGACGGCGAAGGTCGTCCGCCGGACCAGCCACTGCGCGCGGGCGGCATCGTACCAGCGGGCATCGAATCCGGCATTGGCGCTGGCGTCGATCGCGACCTGCGCGAGGTGGCGCAGGTAGGCCGACGGATAGGCGCGCCCGAAGGCATCCAGCTCGTCGTGGCGCACTCGCACCTGCGCGTTGTAGAGGTGACCCACGGCGCACAGCCTGGTAGCACAGCCGCCCGGTCTCCGCGACCGCCGACCCAGACATGGCCACGCCCGGCTTCCCCCTCCCGCTCCGTAACGCGCTCGCGACGCTCGCCTGCGAGGCGCTCGACGCCGCCGATGCGCGCGCGGCCGTCGAGTGGCTGGCGCATCGGGCCGGGGGGCCGCCGCCGGACGCCGAGCGCCGCCTCGCCGCCGTACACCTGATCGACGCCGGCGCCGCGACGCTGCTCGACGTACACGCGCCGTGGGACGCGGCGATCCGATCACATGCCGCGCGCGCGGTGCGAGCGGCGGAGGCGTATGGCGGCGGCCCAGTCCCCCCCGACGACGCGATCGGGCGCGCGATCGTCCGGGCAGCGGCGCTCTGGAACGAGGCCCTCTTCTTCGAGGTCCACGAGGTGCTGGAAGCGGTGTGGCAGCGAGAAGCGGGCGAGCGCCGGCAGGCCCTGCAGGGCCTGATCCAGATCGCCGTCGCCTGGCATCACCTCGCGCACGGCAACCCGCGGGGCGCGCGCACGTTGCTGCGCGAGGGCCGCGCGCGGCTCGCGGCCGCGCCTCCCGGCACGCTCCCGCTGCTCGATGGCGGCGCGTTGCTCGCCGCCACGGAGCCAGCCGAATCCGCGCTCGCCGCGTCGGGCGCCCCCGGGGCGCTCGCGCCCCCAGCGCTGCCGCTCCGCCGCTGAGCGGGAAGCGCCTCGAAGGGCCCGAGCGCACGGGCCCACCAGCGCTCGTACTCGATCCGGCGGCCCGGGTCGCGCAGCGTGTCCCACGCGGCGCGGACCGCGCGGAACCGTCCCGGATCGCCCCCGCCTCGCGGGTGCATCGTCCGCGACACCTCGTGCCAGCGCTCGCGCAGCGCATCCTCGGAGGCGAGCGGTGGAACGCCCAGGACGCGATAGAGGTCGTCGCGCCGGCGCGCCTCGAGCGCGGCCAGGAACATCGCGGCCCGATCGGCGAGGGACGACGCGGCCAGGCCGCGTCGGCGCGCGGCACGGGAGATCGTCGCCCGCCAGCGTCCGGCCCGGCCCTTCGCCACGTCGGCCAGGATCGCATGCAGGACCGGCGCGTCGATGCCGGCGCCGTCGAAGAGGTCTTCCAGGCCCTGCGCCTGGATCAGACGGCTCACCACCCGTAGCACCCCGGCACGGTCCATCTCACCCCGCATCCCCACCAGGACCCTCCGCGCGCTGCGTATATCGCAGCCCGCCACGTGCCGGAACTGCCTCTTCCTGGTTGCAATTCGACGAGGCTTCGGGGAAACTCCGCGCGCCATGTTGCTCCGGCTGTTGGTGCTCGGGCTCCTCGTCGCGTTGCCGGGAGTCGCACGCGCCCAGCTGAACCCGATCGACAACGGCAACAGCAATCGAGGCACCGGGCTCCGCGATCGGTTCAGCAGCGCCACCTCGAAGCCCGCGGCGAAGGCCAAGCTCGACGAGGCGCTGCGCAACTTCAACTCCGACGACGAGGCGACGCGCCTCGAAGGCGTCGGGCAGCTCGGTAACGTCGATGACGAGCCGAAGGCCATCGGATACCTGCTGCAGGGGGCCAACGACCCCGACTCGGCGATCCGCCTGAAGTCGATCGACGTGCTCGGTCAGGTGCGCACGAAGGACGCCGTCGCACCGCTCGTCCAGCAGCTCTTCATGCGCGACACGGAGCCGGTGACCAAGCAGCACCTCCTCGTGGCGCTCGGAAAGATCGGCGACCCCAAGGCGACGAAGCCGATTCTCGACTTCCTCGCGCGCGACGGTGATCGCGCCATCCGCGGCAACGCGATCTTCGCGCTCGGCGACATCGGCGATCAGGCTGCGCTCGAGCCGTTGCAGCACATCGCCGACGGGAACGATGCGGCGCTACGCAGCGTGGCGCAGAACGCGGTCCGCAAGATCCGCGAGCGTCCCGCGCCCGAGGTCGTGCCATCGGCGCTGGCCCAGGAGCGCCAGCGCGCCCGGGCCGCCGCCGGCAAAGACCCCGACGACGACACACCCTGAGGCGATCCGGCCTCGCGAGTCGCTAGCGACGTTTCTTCTGCGCCCGGAGGTGCTCGCGCAGAGCTTCCGTGATGAACGCGCGCAGCAAGCGGCCTTCCTCCAGGCACCGCAGACGGACCCGGCGCCAGAGGTGCTTCGGCACGCGAGCATTCAGGTTGACCAGAGGCTCGCTGCTCTCGCGGGCGGATGCTCCCGACCCTGTACTGCGAGGTAACACGGCCGACCCTCCTGGATCGGCACGTAGCACGGGCCTCGCTGCGAGGCTACCCCCCTTTCTTGCGGGTCGAACGGCTGCCTTCTGGCAGCAGGGCCAGGTGTCATTTTTCGGCTTCCCAGACCCGCCACAGTGGATCAAAAGGATCGGGTGCACGCGATCCATCGCGCTGGCGACCGGATCGGCAGTGGCGATCGTCCGATACCCGTCCCGCCGCCCCCCGACGCTCCCGTCGATCCGCCGGTGGAGGAGCCGCCCGCCGAGCCCGACGAGGACGAGCCCGAGGAGCCGGTCGGCGATCCGGCGCCGAACGAGCCGGGAAAGTGGGCGGTGGCGCTACGCCCGGCCCGCGGTCGCGGCGTCCGCCGGCTCTCGTGAGACGCTGAGCGCCGCGAGCAACCGGTCGAGCGTCTCCGGAGGCACCGGCTTGACGAGATGCGCGTCGAAGCCGGCCTCCTTCGCCTGACGCTTGTCGGCCGGCTGCCCCCAGCCGGTGAGCGCGACGAGGTAGATCTGCTTACCCCAGGCGTGGTCGCGAATACGCCGCGCCACCTCGTACCCGTCGGCCTTCGGCATGCCGATGTCGAGCAGCGCCACGTCCGGGAGCAGCGCTTCCGCCGCGCCGATCGCGGCCTCGCCGTCGAACACCGCGTGGACCTGGTGACCCGACAGCTCGAGCAGCAATGCCAGGCTCTCGGCCGCGTCCTGGTTGTCGTCCGCCACCAGGATGCTGAGCGGGGCGGGCACCGGTCCGGGGGCCGCGGGCGCCATCGCGCCCGCCGCCGGCGTGACGATCACGGGGAGCGTCAGGATGAACTCGCTGCCGTGCCCGATGCCCTCGCTGCGGGCCTCGACCGTCCCTCCGTGAAGCTCGGCGAGCTGGCGGACGAGCGTCAGCCCGATGCCCAGACCGCCCTGCCGCTCGAGCGACTGGTCCACCTGCGCGAAGAGATCGAAGATCTCCGTCAGCTTTCCGGGCGGGATGCCGATGCCGTCGTCGGTGACGGAGATCACGAGGGTGCCGGGCGAGGCCACGCTCGCCGCGAGCCCGATCGTCCCGCCGCTCGGCGTGTACTTCACGGCGTTGCCGACGACGTTGGAGAGCACCTGGACGAGCCGTTCGCGATCCGCTTCCAGCTCGACGGGAGCGGGCGGCATCGTCACGCGCAGGTGCTGGCCCTTGGCCACCAGCTCGTCACGACAGTCGTCCACCGCGGCCTCGACGATCTCGGAGCACGTCGCCCGTTCCCGGCGGAGCTCGAGCGTGCCTCGAGAGATGCGCGACACGTCGAGCAGGTCGTCGATCAGCCGGGACATCTGCGCCACCTGCCGCTCGATCATGTCGACCTGGCGGCGTGCTTCCGGCTCGGTGGGACCGGCGAGCTTCAGATAGCGGGCGGCGTTCCGGACAGGCGCGAGCGGATTGCGCAGCTCGTGCGCCAGGATCGCGATGAACTCGTCCTTGCGACGATTGCTCTCCTCGCGCTCCAGCTCCGCGCGCTTGCGATCCGTGATGTCGCGCGCGATCTTCGACGCGCCCGTCACCCGGCCCGACGCATCCCGGATCGGCGACAGGGTGAGCGAGATGTCGAGCAGGCGTCCGTCCTTTGCACGCCGGACGGTCTCGTAGTGATTCGATGTGCTCGCCGCCGCGCAGACGCCGCAGGATGCCGCGCTCCTCCTCGAGACGATCGGGCGGGATGATGAGGTCGATGTGCCTCCCGACCGCCTCGGCGGCGCTGTAGCCGAAGATGCGCGCGGCGCCGGCGTTCCAGCTCGTGATCACGCCCTCGAGCGTCTTGCTGACGATGGCGTCGTCGGACGCCTCGACGATCGCCGCGAGGAGCGCACGAGCCTGCTCGGCGCGCCGTCGGTCCGTGACGTCGCGCGTGAAGCACTGGGTGTGGACGAATCGCCCCTCCTCCCACAGCACGCTCGAGTCGATCAGGACCGCCTTCAGCGAGCCGTCCTTGCACCGCATCTGCGCCGGATACTCGAGCAGCCTCTCGCCGCGATGCAGCCGATCGAGGATGTCGGCGAGGACGGCCTGATCGGCGTGGAACTCGCCGATGTGGTGGCCGACGTACTCCTCGCGCGCGTAGCCGAGCGTCTCCAGCTCCGCGTCGTTCGCCCACAGGATGAGCCCGTCCGGGCCGACGCGGTGCAGGCCGATGGCCGCCGTGTCGACGAACGTCGCCAGCTCGGCGGCTTGTCGGCACACCGCCACCTCGCTGGCGAGACGCGCTTGCTCGTGCGTTCGTACCCTCGCCGCGGACCACCAGAGCAACGCGGTGAGCAGCGCCGTCTCGACCAGGGTGCTGAGCGCCGTGCCGAGCGCGGTGTCCACCAGCCCGTGGTTCTGGATGAGCACGCGAAGCCATCCGAGCGCGAACGAGACCACGACGACGACGGGGAGCGCGCGTCTCACGACGATCCCCGCGGCGCCGGGATCGAGGAGCGTTCGCATCGGCTCGCGATCCGGAACGCTCACGACCACCGCCACGCCCAGCGCGAGCAGCACCGACGCCGTCTGGAACGCGATGCCGGTCACCCCGGGAATCATGTACATCTGCGCGGCGCCGTAGAGGTAGCCGGTGAGCGACAGCGTCGCCATCGCGACGACGAGCACGCCGCACGCGGCCGCCACGCTGCGCGCGCGCGTATCACGGCCGAGCAGCACCAGGGCCACACCGATCGCGAGAAACGAGAGGGAGGCCGGTGGCCCGATGCGCATCGGCGCGACCGCCGCGCCCTGCCCCCACGCGCGGTCGAAGAGCAGCCTGTCGATCCCGAGATCGACGCCGGTGAGGTGCTCGACCAGGGTCAGGCCGCCGACCAGTCCGACCAGCAGCCCCGCGGCCGACGTCAGGGTGCGCGCGCGCCGGCTCGCGACTCCGTGCAGCAGCAGCGCGAGACCGCTCGCGACGGCGCACACCGCCGCGTTGGGGAACATCGAGATGCCGTCGCTTCGCCAGTCGGTCAGCCGCTCGACGTTCACGAGCCAGCCGACGAGCGTGCCGAGCCCACCGCCGATGGCCCAGGCGGAGGCCACCTCGACGACGCGCTTCGGCCACGTGGCGACCTGATCCGGCGCGACGGTGCCCGGTCTGCCGACACGGGCCGCACGGCTCACTGGGCGCTCCACGGCAGCCAAGAGCTACGTCATGGCCGAGCTTTGGGAAAGCGGGCGCATGATGAGGCTCCGACGAGCGCCGCGCAATTCCGTCGCTCCGCCGCTTGTCATTTGTTCCCCGCACCCGGCGCGGATGGGCGCTCACGCCGGCTTCGTTGTGGTTTCCGCTGGCATGCGTCTTGCCCTCTTGAGGCGGAACTCAACCCGAGAAGGAGAACATCATGAGCAGTGCAACCGCAGACAAGGTGAAGGGTCGCGTCAAGGAAGCAGCCGGCGCGCTGACCGACGACGAGGAGCTCAAGGACGAGGGCAAGCTCGACCAGGCCACCGGCAAGGTGAAGGAAAAGGCCTCGAAGATCGTCGACAAGGTGCGCGACGCGGTCACCAAGCACTGAGCCTGGCCGGCACGCGCCGGCGTCATCGCGGGCTCGTCACCACGAGCCCGCGGAGCCGTGAAGAGGTATGGGGCCGCGCGCTGCCGGAGACTACAGCACGCACTCCTGGCCGGCCGGCGCGCTCGGGTCTGCGTCGTAGTAGTAGCCAGGCAGGATGCACATGTCGTCCTCGGAGGTGAATCCGAAGACGAGCATCGCCTTCACGCAGTTCCCGGTGTACGTGTGCCCGGGATGGGCGGGATCGGTCGGGGTGCACTCGCCCGGATCCGGACCCTCGGCGGTGCAGAGCTTCGCGGCGCCCGAGGGCTTGGTGAACCCGTTCTGCCCGATCGCATGCAGCACCGACTCGCCCGGCGGCACGCCTGGCTGCTCCTCGCATCCGAGGCGCGGGTTCGTGGCGTTGTCGTGCGTGCACTCGTACGCGATGGTCTGCCCCACGTTGATGAGGAGCGGCGGCGTCTCGAGCTTGGCGACCGGGTCGGAGTACACGGTCTGCCGGTAGAGCGGCGTCTGCGTGCCGTCGGGATCGACCCGGGTGGCGGTGAAGAGCGTGCCGCGCTTGTGCATGTGGCCGACCAGCATCGTGACACAGGCCGGACCGTTCGGGGCTGAGGTACCGCCGAGGAACCCGCCGAACTGACTGAATCCCGGATTGCCCGGGGCCCATCGGTATCCTTCCTTCCGCGTCTGGCCCGGCGGCACGTCGATGAACGCGTTTGCCACCACCTCGAAGATGGGCTTCAGCTCGCGCTTCACGTCCTTCTCCTTGCGCGTGATCAGCGTGATCTTGGCGCGGGCACGGTGCGACACCGAGTCGCCGTTGATCCAGTGCGAGTTGAGAACGAGCCCGATCACCGGCTTGCCGCCCGTATCCTTGTCCGGAGTGAGCTTGAGGGCGGTGCCCTGCGGCATCACCCAGCGCGCGTGCGGCCCCTGCGTCGTGGCGACGATCGAGAGATCACTCGGGTTGCCGCTCCCGAAGTTGAGGCACGCCGTGTCGTCCTTCACCTCGCCCGCTTTCACGTCCGCGAGGTTTCCGTGGTAGGCGTAGACGATCAGATGATGGGTGGCGAACGAGGTCTTGCCGCCGATGTTGACGATGCGCACCTCGCCGATGTTCATCACATCCTTGGCCGGGATGGGTGCGAACACGCAGATCTCCCGGTTCTTGTTCGCGGGGACGTCGAAGGCCGGAACCTTCACGACATACCTGCGAGCAAGCACGGGGGACGGAGCGGCGAATGCAGCGAGGGCGGCCAGAGCCAGCAAAGTGGGTCGGGACAGCATGCGATCGGCGTATCACAAGCCGTCTCCTGACCACCAGTACAGTTCTGCGCGTTGCCCGCCCGACCCGCGCGGTGGTAACGCGCCCCTCCGGGAGGATTCATGGCGCTGAACGGCATTGCGGGGAAGATCGCTCTGGTGACGGGCGCCGCGCGCCGGCGGAGCATCGGCCGGGCGACCGCGCTGCGGCTGGCGGCCGAGGGCGCCGACGTCGCGTGCCTCGACATCGGACGCCCGTACGACGACTTCCCGGCCTACGGCGTCGCCGCCGCGGACGAGCTCGACGAGATCGTGCGCGAGATCCAGGCGCTCGGCCGGCGGTCGCTCGCGCTGCGCGCCGACGTGTCGTCATGGGAGGAGGTCCACGCGGCCGTGACGCAGGCGCACGACGTGCTCGGCGCCATCGACCTCGTGTGCAACGTTGCGGGTGGCGCGGGCCTGGGCATGGGAATGGGACCGCTCCTCCACATCGCGGAGCGCGAGTGGGACCGCGTGATCGACGTGAACCTGAAGGGCACGTGGCTCGTCTCGCGTGCCTGCGCGGAGCGCATGCTGGCCGCCGGTCGGACCGGGCGCATCGTCAACGTCTCGTCACAGGCAGGCAAGCGGGGATTCCCGCTCCTCGGCGCGTACTGCGCGGCCAAGGCAGGTGTCGTCCTGCTGACGCAGGTGATGGCCCAGGAGCTGGGGCCGGCCGGCATCACCGTGAACGCCGTCTGTCCGGGAACCGTGGACACCGATCTGCTCAACAAGGACGGGCAGTTCGAGCTCATGATCGGCGCCCTCGAGGGAAGCCTCGAGCGCTGGATCGCCCGCGAGATCCCGCTCGGCCGGCTGCAGAGCGCCGACGACGTCGCGTCCGCCATCGCGTTCCTGTGCAGCGACGATGCGGGCTACATCACCGGCGAGGCGCTGAACGTCAGCGGCGGGCAGACGATGGTGTGAGCCGGCCCTCAGGCAGGCAGGCCGAGGGCTGCGGGGTTCCAGTACTCCCGCCACCAGACGATCAGTCCGTCGCGGTATCCGGCCGCGCTCATCCCCTGCCACCGCAGCCGGGCTCCCGAGGCGCGGTGCTCCGCCTCGATCTCCCACTCGGCGAGGACCACGTCGCCGCGGACGGCGAGATGGCCGATGTCGAAGCGCAGCGGTCGCACTGCCTGCGCCGACGAGCGGATCAGGCTGGCGTACGCCTCGCGCCCCCGGACCGGCTCCGGATGGACCGGCGACGCGAAGGTCATGTCCTCGGCCCAGCAGGCGAGGTAGGCGTCGATGTCCTCGCGCAGCCAGGCGTCGCGCCGGCGCGCGAAGAGCGCATCTGCTTCGGCCTCCGTCAGCATGCCGCGAGGGTTAGCACGCCGGGGCGGCGGGTGTCTGCGTCCTTCCCTCGACGGGGGGGTTTTGCTACGGTTGCGCCATGGCAGACGTGCTGGCCGTGTCCGATGAGTCTTTCGAGCGCGAGGTGCTGCAGAGCTCGACGCCGGTGCTGATCGACTTCTGGGCACCGTGGTGCGCGCCGTGCCGGGCCATCGCCCCGGTCGTCGAGGAGCTCTCGCGCGAGTACGCGGGCAAGCTCAAGGTCGTCAAGATGAACGTCGACGACAACCCGCGCACGCCGTCGCAGTACGGAGTCCGCGGCATCCCCACGCTGCTGGTCATCCAGGGAGGCCAGGTGAAGGAGCAGCTGATCGGCGCGCACTCGAAGGCGAAGCTGGTCAGCGCGATCTGCAACGTCGTCGCCGCGTAGCGCGCGAGGCGCCGCTCAGAAGAGAAAGCGGCGCATCGAGACGTTCATCACCAGCCCGATCCCGATCAGCAGACACAGCATCGACGACCCGCCGTAGCTGAACAGCGGGAGCGGGATGCCGACGACGGGCAGGAGCCCGGTGGTCATCCCGACGTTGACCACCACCTGCCAGAACACGATCGTCAGGACGCCCATCACCAGCAGCGCGCCGAAGCGGTTGCGCGACCGCGCCGCGATCACGGTACCCCGGAGCAGGATCGCGAGGTAGAACGCCATGAGGGTCGCCCCTCCGATCAGCCCCCACTCCTCGGAGAACACCGAGAAGATGAAGTCGGTGTGCTGCTCGGGCAGGAAGCTCAGGTGGTTCTGGGTACCGTGGAGAAATCCCTTGCCCCAGAGCATCCCGGACCCGACCGCGATCTTCGACTGGATCACGTGGTAGCCGGCGCCGAGCGGATCCTGCGCCGGGTCCATGAAGGTGAGGATGCGCCGCTGCTGGTACTCCTTGAGCCGCGACCAGAGCACCGGCGCGAGCAGCACGGCCGGCGAGGCGAGCAGCGCCAGCCAGCGAATCTGCACCCCGCCGAGCACCAGCATCGTGATGCTGACGAGGACCACCAGCGCCGCCGACCCGAGGTCGGGCTGCGCCAGGATCGCCGCTGCCGGAAGCAACATCAGCAACAGCGGAACGGCCGCCTCGCGGAGGCCGAGCTTGGCGGGCGGGGTGAGCGAGAAATGCCGGGCGCACACGAGCACCATCGCGAGCTTCGCGAACTCCGACGGCTGCATCGACACCGGCCCGAGGCGAATCCAGCGTCGCGAGCCGCCACCCACCTGACCGATCAGCGGGACCGCGAGCACCAGGAGCAGCACGACCAGGTAGATGAGGTACGCGTGCCGCTCGAGCCGGCGGTAGTCGAAGCTGAGCATCGCGAGCATGACGATGAGGCCGGCGGCGAACCACGTGAGCTGGCGCATCGCCATGGGAGCCGGCGAATCCGTGCCGGGCGTGTAGCTGGCACTGTAGACCGTCAGGATGCCGAACGCGCAGATCGCGATGGCGAGGAGCGGGAGGGCCCACTCGAAGTGAGTCAGCAGGCGTCTGTCGAATCGCATGAGCCGTCGCGTCGGACACGCTCAGTCGCGTGCCGCGTGTGCCTCCTGCACGCCGCCACGCCGGTGACGCGGCGCGTGCGGCCGTCGATGTCGCGTGCGCGGCTCGTCCCCGTCGTCGGCCCTGTCGTGCAGCTGCGGTCCGGCGTCGCGCGTGAAGTAGTGCTCCAGGATCTGCTTGGCGATCGGCGCGGCGAACTTGCCGCCGCCGCCGCCGGCGTGCTCGACGAGGACGGCGAGGGCGATCGTCGGCGCCTCCACGGGCGCGAACGCGATGAACCAGGCATGGTCGCGGCTTCCGCGCGCGCGCCGGTTCGACCCCTTCAGCGCGACGGTCTGCGCCGTCCCCGTCTTGCCCGCGACCTCGACGGCGCGGATGCGCGCCGCGTGACCGGTCCCGCCCGGCGTCATCACCACGTCGCGCATCGCCGCGTGGAGTTTCTTCACCGTGCTGTCCTTGATGATCGGCGCGTCACCGATCACCTCGGGCTCGACCTCCTGTCGCAGGGTGCCGTCGGGCGCAACGACGCGCTTCACGTAGTGCGGAAGGTAGCGCGTTCCACCGTTCGCGATCGTGGCGACCACCTGCGCCATCTGCAGCGGCGTGACGGTGACGTACCCCTGCCCGATCGACGCCGACATGGTCTCGCCCGCCATCCACGGCCGCTTGAACCGGCGCAGCTTCCACTGCGTGTCGGGAATGATGCCCGCCTTCTCGTGCTCCAGGCGGATGCCCGACGGCGCGCCCAGGCCGAAGCGGCGCGACCACGTCGCGATGGTGTCGATCCCGAGCCGCTGGCCGAGCTGGTAGAAGAACACGTCGCACGACTGGACGATCGCCTGGTGAAAGGCGATCGTCCCGTGTCCGCCGTGGCGCCAGCAGCCGAAGAAGTGATTGCCGAGCGACATGCCGCCGCGGCAGTAGACGCTCGTCTTCGGTCCGATGGCGCCCTCCTCGAGGCCGGCGGCCGCCATCACCACCTTGAAGGTCGATCCCGGCGGATACAGTCCCTGGACGGCGCGATCGTTCAACGGCTTCAGCGGGTCCTGCATCAGCGCCCGCCACTCGGCCGGCTGGATGCCGCGCGCGAAGAGGTTGGGGTCGTACGCCGGCTTGGACGCCAGCACCAGCACCTCGCCGTTGCGCGGATCGAGCGCGACGACCGCTCCGCTGCGATCGCCGAGCGCTCGCTCCGCCTCCTGCTGCAGATCGAGGTCGATGGTGAGGACGAGGTTGTCGCCCGGGACGTCGGGAACGTCCTCGAGGACACGCACGCGGCGGCCGAGGGCGTCGACCTCGACCTGCTGCCCGCCCGGCTTGCCGCGCAACTCCTCGTCCCACGACTTCTCGAGGTTCATCTTGCCGACCAGATCCCCGCGTCGGACGTCCGGATTCGTCGTCCGCGCCAGCTCGTTCTCGCTCACCTCGCCCACGTAGCCGAGGAGATGCGCCGCCAGCGGTCCGTACGGATAGTCGCGCCGCGGTCCCACGCGCAGCGACACGCCGGGCAGCTCGAGCTGGTGGGTCTCGAGCGCCACCACACCGGGCCATTCGAGGTCGCGGCGCATCACGATGCCCTCGTACGGCGGGCGCTTCGACGGCGCGTGGAGCCGCTCGGTCACGGCATCCTCGGGCTCGTCGAGGTGCGCGGCCAGCGTGCGCAGCACCGCCGGTCGATCGCGGGCGTCCTCGGGAACGAACACGACGTCGAAGGAGGCACGGTTGTCGATCAGCAGCTCGCCGTTGCGATCGTAGACCACCCCGCGCGCCGACGGCACGCGGACCAGGCGGATACGGTTGTGCTCCGAGAGCGACCGCATCTCGGGCCCCTGCACCACCTGCAGCGAGACCAGCCGCGCGATGATGGCGATGAAGGCGACGAGGACGATCGCCGCGGCGACCCCGATGCGGCGGCCGAGCTCGGGCGGGACGTCACGCGGGACGGAGCGCAGCTCGTCCTTCTCCGCCTTCCCGGGCTCGATGCGACCGGACACCGGTGCGGCTCCTCAGGCGCCGACGCGCAGCACACGCTGCTCCCAGGAGAGAAAGCCGAAGACGAGCGGCGTGACCGCCGCGGCGACGAGGGCGTCGAGCGGCACGTGACGCAGTCCGTGGGTCCAGACGACCCGCCCGGCGACGGCGGCGAGCGAGGTGAGCGCGAGCACCAGGACGGCATACGCGCACGCCGCGACGAACACGATCAGCACCGCCGGCACCCCTTCTTCGGTCCACAGCACGCGCGCGACGTGATGGACGCCCAGGTACACCGCCGTGAACGCGAACGCATGCAGGCCGAGGAGCGTACCGGAGAACGTATCCAGGAAGTAGCCCAGCACGAACGCGCCGAGCGCGCCCGCCGCGCCGAACTGGTGCACGCCGAGGTAGACGACGAGCACGAGGAGGAGATTCGGCGCCAGGCTCGCGGGAATCAACAGCGGAAAGACCGCGGTCTGCAGCAGCATCGACGCGATGCCGGCGATGGCGATGGCAGCGGACCGCCGCACGATCCCGCTATCTCGCGCCCGGGGTCGCCGGCTGCTCGAGTCCGAGGTCCGTCGGCGGGACCACGGGTCTGACCGGCCCGAGCGTCACGAGGACCTCCTCGAGCCGGTCGACGTCCACCGCGGGCTCGACCTGGGCGTACTGGAAGAGTCCCTGCCCCTGCTTGTCCACCGCGGAGATGTGCCCGACGGGCAGACCCGGGCGGGAAGATGCCGTCGAACCCCGAGCTGAGGACCAGGTCTCCCGCCTGGAGGTCCTCCGTGCGCTTGACGAACTTGAGCCCGCACCAGCCCTCGACCGTTCCCTCGACGATGCCGCGCCCGCGCGTGCGCTGCACGACGGCGTCCACGCCGCTGTTGTGGTCCGTCACCAGCAGCACGCGCGCGGCGTGCGGGCTCGCCAGGAAGACCTGTCCGACGAGGCCGCCGGGCGCGAGCACCGCCGCGCCCTTCGCGACGCCGGCCGCGGTCCCCTGATCGATGGTGATGGTGTGCGACAGGCCCGACGCGTCGTGTCCGATGACGCGCGCGGTGAGGAGATCGCCGTGCAGCGTGTGCCGGAAATCGAGCAGGGTCCGCAGACGCTCGTTCTCGAGCTGCGTCTCGGCGAGGCCCGCCGTGTCGCGCTCGAGGTCGCGCACCCGCGCGCGCAGCGCGTCGACCTCCTGGCGGGCGCGCCACAGGCCGACCGCACCGGCCCGGACGTCCGCCAGGGTGCGGCTGACGAACGTCGCGCCGCGCTGGAGCGGCGCCATCAGCTCGAGGAACACCCACCCCAGCCGGTCGTCGCGCAGGCGGCTGGCGCTCGTTCGCACGATCAGCGCCGCGGCGACCAGCAGGAAGAACGCCGCCGTCGCCAGCAGCCGGTTGCGTCGAAGAAATTCGAGCATGACGCCCCGCCGCCACGCGGCGGGTCACTGCACGGCAATGTCTCTCAGCAGCTCCAGCTCGTCCAGCACCTTGCCCGCGCCCATGACGACGGCCGTCAGCGGGTCGTCGGCGAGCATCACGGGCAGGCCGGTCTCCTCGCGCAGCAAGGTGTCGAGGTTGCGCAGCAACGCGCCACCGCCGGCGAGCACGATGCCCTTGTCGACGATGTCGGACGCCAGCTCGGGCGGCGTCCGCTCGAGCCCGATGCGCACGGCGTCGACGATCTGGTTGATGGGCTCGAGGATCGAGTCGCGGATCTCCTCGTCGGTGATCTCGACCGTCTTCGGCACGCCGGCCACCAGATCGCGGCCCTTGATCTCCATGGTCTGGATCTCGGTGCCCGGGTACGCCGAGCCGATCGTGATCTTCACCAGCTCGGCGGTCCGCTCGCCGACCAGCAGGTTGTACTTGCGCTTGATGTACTGGACGATCGCCTCGTCCATCTTGTCGCCGCCGACGCGCACCGACTTCGAGAACACGATGCCCGCGAGGGAGATCACCGCGACCTCGGTGGTGCCGCCGCCGATGTCGACGATCATGTTGCCGGCGGGCTCCGTGATGGGCAGTCCGGCGCCGATCGCCGCCACCATGGGCTCCTCCACCAGGTAGACCTCGCGCGCCCCGGCCGACTCCGCCGACTCGCGCACGGCGCGCTTCTCCACCTCGGTGACGCCGAAGGGCACGCAGATGATGATGCGCGGCCTGACCAGCGTCTTGCGGTTGTGAATCTTCTGGATGAAGTACCGCAGCATCGCCTCGGTGATCTCGAAGTCGGCGATGACGCCGTCCTTCAGCGGGCGGATGGCGTTGATGTTGCCGGGCGTCCGGCCGAGCATGCGCTTCGCCTCGACGCCGACCGCGAGCACGCGGCGCGTGCCACGGTTGTCCTTCTGCACCGCGACGACGGAGGGCTCGTTGCAGACGATACCCTCGCCTTTCACGTAGACTAGCGTGTTCGCCGTCCCGAGGTCGATCGCGAGATCGTTCGAGAACAGCCCGAGAATGCGATCGAAGATCATGTCGGGGCTGGGCCGAGCTAGCAGAATCCTCAGAGGGCAGCAACGAAACACCGGTCCGGCGGCCGCGTCGTTGCAAACCCGGAGGGCCTCGGCTAGCCTTCCTCGCTGGACCCGCCGTGCTCAAGAACCTGCGGAAATATTCGTCCTCCCGCGGCGTCAAGATTCTCTACGCGCTGCTCGCCATCTCGTTCATCGGCTGGGGCGTCGGCGCCACGCGCCAGCAGCAGCTCGACGTCGTCGCGAGGGTGCACGGGGAGCGCATCACGCGCCGCCAGCTCGACGAGGAGACGCAGCAGCTCCAGCGTCGCTTCCAGGAGATGCTCCGTGGCGCCACGCTGCCGGCCGGTCTCCACCTCCGCGGACAGGCGCTCGACCAGCTGATCGACGACGCGCTGCTGCGGCACGAAGCGCAGCGCCTCGGGCTCGACGTCGGCGACGACGAGGTGATGACCACCATCACCAACATGCCGGAGCTGCAGGAGAACGGCCGCTTCAACCGCGAGCTGCTCGAGCGCGTCCTGGAGATCAACCGTGACCGCGGCGAGTTCGAGGGTCAGGTGCGGCAGGACCTGGTGAATCGTCGCGTGCGCGGGCTCGTCGTCGACGGCGTGTCGGTCAGCGACGCCGAGATCGAGGATCGCTACCGCCAGGACCGCGAGCAGGTGAACGTCGAGTTCGTGCGCTTGTCGTCCGCCGACGTCGGGAAGACCGCCACCGTGTCCGACGCCGACGTGGAGAAGTGGGTGGCCGATCACCCCGACCGCTATCGCACGCCGCCGCGCGTCCGGGTGCGGTACGCCGCGTACCTGCCGAAGGACTTCGCCGCCCTCGCTGCGCCGTCCGACGACCAGGTCAAGGCGTACTACGACGAGCACCGCGACGACCGCTTCACCGCGCCGGAGGAGGTCCGCGCCCGGCACATCCTGATCAAGCTGCCACCCGCCGCCGACGAGAAGGCGCGCGCCGCCGCACGGACGAAGGCCGAGGACGTCCTCGCCAAGGTGAAGAAGGGCGCCGACTTCGCCAAGCTCGCGCAGGACGTCTCCGAGGACGCCGGAACCGCCAGCAAGGGCGGTGATCTCGGTCTCTTCTCGCGCGGGCACATGGTGCCGGCGTTCGATACGGCAGCGTTCGCGCTCGAGCCGGGTGCGGTGAGCGACATCGTCGAGACGCCCTTCGGCTTCCACATCATCAAGGTCGAGGAGAAGCTCCCGGGTGGTCAGAAGCCGCTCGACGCCGTGCGCGACGAGATCGTGAAGACGCTCGCCGCCGAGCAAGGGCCTCGAGCTGGCGCGCAAGCAGGCCGACTCGGACCGCCGGGACGTCGTGCACGGCAAGAGCCTCACCGACGTCGCGGGAAGCCGCCTGAAGGAGAGCCCGCCGTTCGCCGCCACCGAGGAGATTCCCGGCGTCGGCCGCGTGAAGGCGTTCTCCGATGCGGCGTTCGCGCTCGCACCGAACCAGCCGAGCGATCTGATCGAAGCGGACGACGCCGTCTATCTCCTCGAGCCAATCGAGCGGATCGATCCGAAGCTGCCGTCCGTCGCCGAGCTCGGCACGCGTCCGGTCGACGACGCCAAGCAGGCGCGAGGCGACGCCCTCGCCAAGGAGCAAGCCGAGAAGCTGCTGGCGCGCGCGAAGGAGATCGGTCTCGACAAGGCCGCCGCGGAGCAGGGCCTCAAGGTCGACGACACCGGACCCTTCGAGCGTCGCGCAGGCGTGGTGCCGAAGCTGGGCGCCGCCGCCGACCTGCGAAACGACGCCTTCTCGCTCACGCAGGATCACCCGCTCGGCACCAAGGTCTACGCCGCGGGCAACGACGCGGTGGTGATGGCGCTGAAGGAGCGCATCGCTGCCGATCCTGCCGGCCTGGCCGACGCGAAGGACACGCTCAGGACCACCCTCCTGCAGCAGAAGCAGGAGGACGCCGTGCAGGCCTTCATGAATCACCTGAAGGAGCGCGCGCAGCAGCAGGGCGCGCTCGAGGTCAAGACCGACGTCGTCGCCGAGGGTTGACGCCGCCGCCGGCGTCGACGGCTTCGCGCGCGGCGGCCCCCGGCCGCTCGGCTGTCTCCTGCTGCACGGATTCACCGCCACCCCGGACGAGGTGCGTCCGCTGGGCGAGGCGCTCACCGCCGCGGGGTTTCCCGTGCGTGCCGTTCGACTCCCCGGCCACGGCACCACGCCCGCCGACCTGGCGCGCACCGACTGGCGCGACTGGCTGGCGTCGGCCGAGGACGCGCTGGCGGCCCTTCGCGCGGAGACGCCCCGCACCGTGGTCGCCGGCGTCTCGCTCGGCGCGCTGCTCACCCTCCTCCTGGCCTCCCGGCGGCCGCGGGAGGTGGCGGCGGTCGTCTGCTGCGGCACGCCGCTCCGTCTGCGCGACCGCCGCCTCGATCTCCTGCGCTCGCTGCGCTGGCTGCCGCCGGTGCGGCGGCGCTACGCCTTCGTGCAGAAGGGACCGCGCGACATCTCGGACCCGGCCGCGCGTGCACGCAGCCGGAGCTACGACGTGTTCCCGCTGCTGCCGCTGATGTCGGTCATGCAGCTGCGCGGCGTCGTGCGGCGCGCGCTTCGCCAGGTGACGCAGCCGGTGCTGCTGCTGCACGGGCGTGACGATCACGTGGCGGCGGTGTCGAACCTCGCGCTGCTACGCCGTCGTCTCGCATCCCGCGACGTCGAGTGGCACGTGCTCGAGCGCAGCTGGCACATCCTCACCGAGGACGTCGAGCGCGACCTGGTCGCGCGGCTCACGATCGATTTTCTGAGTCGGGTCGAGGGACCGTGACGCCCTGCCAGGCGGCCTGCGCCTCGCTCGCCGTCTCGGCGAGCGGCTGACTGCCGGCGGCACACTCGATCGCGAAGTGCAGCTGGGGGTACTTCGGCGGCAGCCGCATCAGGTTGTGCACGAATACCCCGGTCGCCATGCGATCGACCCACGACGACGTCGGCCAGCCGAAGTGGACGGTGATGTCGCGGCCCGCGAGCTCGTCCACGAGAAGCTCGAGGACCACGACGATGCTCGCGTACACGCTGCCGCCCTGGATGTGGAAGCGGTAGTGGCTCGGTCCGAGCTTGTCGGGAATCGCCTGGCGCGGCGAGAAGAAGGTGACGAACGTCGTGCCCTCGGCCTCCAGCCGCGCGTCGAGCTCGCCCGGCCGGCGGAACCAGACGTGCAGCGGACCGTCCGCTTCCCCGAGCGCCAGCAGCATCTCCATCGGCAGGTCGCTGCGGCGCTTCTCCTTCACCTCGGGCCCGTACCGGCGCGAGAACGGGATGCCGGCGAGGAGGATGACGCTCACCACCGAGGCCCACAGCCCGGTGCCGTACGGCTTGTGCAGCGCCAGGTAGATGAAGCACGCGATCAGGATGAACTCGAGGACCAGCGTCCCCGTGCGGGACGTGTAGTAGTCCCGGATGTCCTTGGTGCCGCGGAAGAAGCGATAGATCAGCAGGCAGCCGATGTTCAGGCAGAAGCTCGCCAGCAGCCCCACCGCGTACATCTCCGCGAGGACCGACTGCGAGCCGCGCGTGAGCAGGATGATCCCCGTGTAGAGCGACCCGTTCACGATGTGGATGCGGTAGAGCGACGCGCGCTGGTTCGTCGCGATGAGCCAGTTCATGCGATAGCGGTGCGCCACGCGCTCGAGCAGCTCGCTCGAGGCGACGTACGCGGTGTTGACCGCCATGATGAGGATGATGCTGCCGAACACGCCCACCAGGACGCCGAACGGCACGTTGGCGACCGTGGTCGCGTAGTACGTGATCAGGTCGCCCTCGTGCGCGTGCAGGTCGATCGGCGCGGACAGGGCGAGCGCGGAGATCACCGGCGTCACGATGCCGACCGTGAGGGCCAGGAACCAGTACGCCTTCGCGATGTCGCGCCAGCTGCGCACGAGTCCGGCCGTCTGGATCACCGATTCGATGCCCGAGTACGCCAGCACGCAGCTCGCGACCCCGACGGTGATGACGGACACGAAGTGCGCCACGCTGTGGTGCGCGATCGCGCCGTAGACGCTCGTCCCGCTCTCCCAGATGACCGACGGCGACTGCGGGTCGATGTGGATGAATCCCAGCACGATCAGGTTCACGAACACGAACGCCGCGGCGATGAAGATGAAGAAGGTGACGCGCGCGTTCTCCCGGATGCCGATGATGTTGAGTCCGGCCACGCCCCAGATGATCGCGAGGATGAGCGCGTACTCGGTCCCCGCCCCCAGCGGGAGGAACGCGGTCCCGTTGATGACCGCGCTCACCGTCGAGATGCACGCGGTCAGGATGTAGTCGACCATGATGGAGGCGACCGCGACGAACGACGCCACCGGGCCGAGCACCAGGTACGAGAAGGAGTAGACGCCGCCGCCGCGGACCCCGTTGCGCTCCAGGATCTGGGCGATCTCGACCATGCGGCTCGAGAGGAACCGCATGAGGATCGACGTGAAGGCGATGAAGAAGATCGCCTGGAGCCCGATGAAGCGATGCGCCTCGGCCGGCGCGTAGAACACCGAGGTCAGCTCGTCCATGAGCGTGATCACGCCGATGGAGAGCCAGGTGAGGTACCACTTGCCCGCCTGCGCGTAGCCGAGGAGGTTCGACTTGCGCATCGCCAGGACGAAGACGGCCACCAGGCCGAGGTTCAGGAGAACGAGGGTGACGGTCATGCGAGGTCCAGGGCGTCGAAGAGCTGGTCGAGCGCGGCCACACCCTGGGCGCGCAGCCCGGGAGTGGCCGGCAGGCCGCGCATGTTGCCGGCGGGCAGGATGCAGCGGAGGAATCCCTGGCGCGCGGCCTCGCGCGCCCGCGCCTCGGCCCGGGGTGCCGAGCGCACCTCGCCGGTGAGACCGACCTCGCCCCACAGGACGACGTCGTCGGGAAGCGGACGGCCGCGTACGCTCGACGCCACCGCCGCCACGACGGCGAGGTCGGCGGCCGGCTCGTCGACGCGCAGGCCGCCGGCGACGTTCAGGAACACGTCCTGATCGTGAAGCTGCATGCGGCGGCGCTTCTCCAGCACGGCGAGCAGCAGCGCGACGCGGCCGGGATCGACCCCGATGGCGGTCCGTCGCGGCATGGCCAGTCCCGAGCGCGCCACGAGCGCCTGGATCTCCACCAGCACGGGACGGCTACCTTCCAGCGTCGCGAGCACGGCCGAGCCGGGAGCCCCCGCGGGGCGCTCGGCGAGGAACGCGGCCGACGGGTTCTGCACCTCGACGAGGCCGCTCTCCGCCATCTCGAACACGCCCACCTCGTTCGTGGAGCCGAAACGGTTCTTCACCGCGCGCAGCACGCGCAACGCGTGCGCGCCGTCGCCCTCGAAGTAGAGCACCGTGTCGACGAGGTGCTCGAGGACGCGCGGACCGGCGAGCGCACCCTCCTTGGTGACGTGTCCGATCAGCACGCACGCCGTCCCGCTTGCCTTGCAGTGCGTGGTGAGCAGCGCCGCCGACTCGCGGACCTGTCCCACGCTGCCCGGCGCCGACGCGAGCGTCGCCGTGTGCAGCGTCTGGATCGAGTCGACGACGACGACCGCCGGATGGACGGCGTCGATCTGCTCGATCACGGCCTCGGCGTTGGTCTCGGGCAGGATCAGGACTCCGGCGTCGTCGAGACCGAGGCGGTCGGCGCGCAGCCTGACCTGCTCCGGCGACTCCTCGCCCGCGACGTACAGAACGACGAGACCCTGCCGCGCGAGCGCGCTGCAGGCCTGCAGCGTGAGCGTCGACTTGCCGATGCCGGGATCGCCGCCCACCAGGGTGACCGATCCCTGCACGATCCCACCACCGAGCACGCGATCGAGCTCGCCGATCCCCGTCGAGCGACGCAGCGAGCCCTGTGTCCGGACGGCGGTCAGCGGATAGGGAGCCGCCGCGCCGGACGGCCGGCCCTTCGCCGCGGTACGCGCGCGGGGATCGGTCACGATCTCCTCGACCAGCGACCCCCACGTCGAGCACGAGGGACACACGCCCAGCCAGCGCGGCGAGGCGTGCCCGCACTGCTGGCAGGTGAATGCCGTGCGGCGCGTCTTGTCAACCATGAACGTCACTCAGGTTGACAATGCGGCAGCCTCCCATCATCAGAAGCGGGTGCCGGGACTCGACGACGAGCTCGCGTCGGAGCTGACCAGCATCGACGGGGCCGGACTCCGTCGCGTTCTCCGCCCGCTCGGGAGCGGATCGGCCGCGGAGGTGACGGTCGGCGGCCGCCCCGTTCTCCTGCTGTCGTCCAACAACTATCTCGGCATCGCCGACCACCCGGCGCTGGTGGCGGCATCGTGCGAGGCGATCCGCCGCTGGGGTTGCGGAGCCGGCGCGTCGCGTCTCATCAGCGGACACCTGGATCTGCATGCCGAGGTGGAAGCGCAGCTCGCCGCGTTCAAGGGGACCGAGGCAGCCCTCCTCTTCCCGTCGGGCTACCAGGCGAACGTCGGCACGATCGGCGCGCTCGTCGGTCGCGGCGACCACGTCTTCAGCGACGCGCTCAACCACGCGAGCATCATCGACGGCTGTCGGCTTTCCCGGGCTTTCGTCCACGTCTATCCTCACCGCGACGCCCGGGCACTCGAAGCCATCCTGGCTGCGACCCCACAGGGAGGCCGCCGCTTGATCATCACCGACTCTGTCTTCTCCATGGACGGCGACCGGGCCCCCCTGCGTGACCTCGTCGCGCTGGCGCGTGCCTATCATACGAGCGTGTTCCTGGACGAGGCCCACGCGGCCGGCGTGCTGGGACCGCGCGGGGCCGGGCTGGCGGAGGAGGACGGGCTCGGCGCCGAGGTCGCGGTGCAGATGGGCACGCTCGGCAAGGCGCTCGGCGGCGCCGGGGCTTACGTCGCCGGATCCCGCGCGCTCGTCGACCTGGTGGCGAACCGAGCGCGCAGCTTCGTCTATACGACGGGCCTTGCTCCGGGCGCGGTCGCGGCAGCGGGGGCGGCGCTCCGCCTGGTCGCCGCCGAGCCCGAGCGCCGCGCGCGACTGCTCGCGAACGCCGCGCGGCTGCGTCGCGAGCTGACCGCGGTGGGCCTGCGGGCGGAGGGCGATACGCACATCATTCCCGTCATGCTCGGCGACAACGCGCTCGCGATGCGCTTCGCCGACGCGCTGCTCGACCGCGGCGTGCTCGCGCACGCGATCCGGCCACCGACCGTTCCACCGGGAACCGCCCGCCTCCGCGTGACACCGATGGCGACGCACACCGACGCCCACATCGACCGGGCACTCGACGCGTTCGCGGCGGTCGCTCGCGCGACCGGCGTGACGTCATGACCGACAACCGGACGCTGGTCGAGTGGGATCACCGGCACATCTGGCACCCGTTCACCCAGATGGCCGACTGGCTCGGTGCGGAGCCGCTCGTCGTCGCGGCCGCGGAGGGGAGCTGGCTCGTCGATACGCACGGGCGGCGCTACCTCGACGGCGTGTCGTCGCTCTGGTGCAACGTGCACGGGCATCGTCACCCGGGCCTGGACGCCGCGCTGCGCGCCCAGCTCGAGCGCGTGGCGCACACCACGCTGCTCGGCCTCGGCAGCGTTCCCGCCATCGAGCTGGCGCACGCACTCGTCCAGGTCGTCCCGGCGGGGCTCACGCGCGTGTTCTACTCCGACGCGGGCGCGACCGCGGTCGAGGCCGCCCTCCGCATCGCGCTCCAGTACCACCAGCTGCGCGGAGACGCCGGTCGCACGCGCTTCGCATCGCTGGTCGAGGCATACCACGGCGACACGCTGGGAGCGGTCGGGGTCGGCTACTCGGACGCCTTCCATCGCTTCGTCGCGAGCGCCGTCCAGCCCGCGATCCGCCTGACGCCGCCGCACGTCTTCCGCTGGCAGCGCGGCATGGATCCGGAGTCGGCGCTCGGCGCCGCGCTGGCCGAGGCCGAGAGCACGCTCGCGGCGCACGCCGGGAGTCTCGCCGCGGTGATCGTCGAGCCCCTGGTGCAGGGTGCCGCCGGCATGTGGACGCATCCGCCTGCCTATCTTCGCGCGCTGCATGCGCTCGCCCGTCGCCACGGGGCGCTCTTCATCGCCGACGAGGTGGCGACGGGGTTCGGACGCACGGGACGGCTCTTCGCGTGCGAGCACGCCGGCATCTCGCCGGACATCCTCTGCGTCGCGAAGGGCATCAGCGGCGGCTACCTGCCGCTGGCGGCGACACTCGCCACCGAGGACGTCTTCGCGGCGTTCCTCGCACGCTACGAGGAGTACCGCGCCTTCTTCCACGGCCACACCTACACCGGCAACGCGCTCGCGTGCGCCGTCGCCCTGGCGAGCCTCCGCCTCTTCACGGAGGAGCGCACGCTGGAGCGGCTCCAGCCGAAGATCGCGCGCATGCGCGAGCGACTCGCCGGGGACATCGCGCCGCTCGGCCACGTCGGCGACGTGCGCCAGCAAGGCTTCATGGTCGGCATCGAGCTGGTCGCGGACCGCGCGGCGCGTTCGCCCTATGCGGCGGGCGCGCGCATCGGCCAGCGGGTGGTGGCCGCGGCGCGCGCGCGCGGCGTCATCCTGCGGCCGCTCGGCAACGTCGTCGTGCTGATGCCCCCGCTCGCCATCGCGCCGGCCGAGCTCGATCTCCTCCTCGACGTCACGCGCGACGCCATCCGCGAGGCGACGGAGGCATGAGCGGCCTCCTCGTCACCGGCACCGACACCGGCGTGGGCAAGACGTTCGTCGCCTGCGCGCTCGCACGCGGGCTGCGCGCCGCCGGACGTCGGGTGACGGTGATGAAGCCGGTCGAGACCGGGGTCGTGGATGGACCCGACGACGCGCTCCGGCTGCGCGATGCCGCGGCCGATCCGGCGCCACTCGACGAGATCTGTCCCTATCGCCTGCGCGCACCGCTCGCTCCCGCCGTGGCGGCCCGACTCGAGGAGGTGACGATCGACCTGGCTCGCCTCGAGGCGCTCGTGCGGCGGCGGCTCGAGCACGCCGACGTGCTGCTGGTGGAGGGCGCGGGCGGCCTGCTCGTCCCGATCGCGGACAGCGTGACGTGGGCCGACCTGGCGGCTCGCCTCCGGCTGCCGCTCCTGCTGGTCGCCGCGAACCGCCTCGGCGCCATCAATCACTGCGCGCTGACCGCGCGGGTCGCGGAGAGCATGGGCCTCTCCGTGCTCGGCTTCGTGCTGTCGAGCCCCGACCCGGCACGCGATCTGTCGAGCAGCACCAATGCCGCGGCCATCACCGGCCTGACGGGCCTCGCCTGCCTGGCCGAGCTGCCCCATCTCGGCGACCCGGATGCGGCCGTCCTGGACCCACGGGTCTTCCTGCTCGCGAAATCAAAGATTCTTGACAAGTCACCCGGGTGAACGATACGGCTCGGGAGAGCGGACCAAAGGAGGGCCCATGAAGCGAAGTCTCGCGATATCCGCGTTGGTTGCCGGACTCGGCCTCGTCGCTGGCTGGGCGGTGGCGAGCGATCAGGCCGTACTCGGCAAGTCGTTCATCGTGAAGAACCCGAACTCCGCCGACAAGCGCAAGGTGACGAGCTCGGCCAAGGAGCTGAACAGCGCGAACACCATCACCGGAGATCCCACGCTCTCCGGCAGCGCCGGCGGCGCGATCCTCACGATCATCGCCAACGGCGCCAACCCGTCGACGCAGACCTTCAACTTGCCGCAGGGCACGTCGGTGAGCGGGAAGTTCTTCTGGAAGGCCAGCGGCACGTCCGGGTTCAAGTACAAGGACGGCAAGGGCGAGCAGGGCCCGGTGAAGACCGTCATCATCAAGAAGAACCTGAGCGGCGTCTTCACCATCAAGGTCGTCGTTCGCGGCAAGAACGGCCCGCTGAACATCGTCCCGCCCGATCCCGGCACGGACGGCTTCGTCACGCTGAAGATCGGCGGTGGAGATCGCTACTGCCTCCAGTTCGCCGACGGCCAGGTGAAGAACGAGGATGCGAGCCTGTTCAAGGTGCGTCGTCCGACCACCGAGGGCTGTCCGTCGTCGCCGAGCGGCGCATTCCTCGATTGATCTCGATCGCGGCTCCGTCAGGGGTCGTGCGCTAGATCGCGAAGCCCCCGGAGGATAGCCTCCGGGGGCTTCGTCGCTTTCGGGGAGGAGGCAACGCGACTGACGGGAAGGCGCATCGCGCTGGGACTCGTGCTGCTCGCGCTGGCGGTGACGGCGCGAGGGCTCGAGCGTCGGACCACGTGGTACCTGGCGAGCGACCAGTTCGCGTTTCTCACCTTCGCGGACGATCTCCGGCACGGGCGCATCTTCCACGACCCGGGCACGCTGGCGACGCTCGCCGCCGGCGTACCGCGCGACCGGACCGCCGACGCGTTCTACCAGACGTACCTCTGGCGCGACGGCCTGCTGTACTCGCGCTATCCGCCCGGGTTCCCGCTCCTGCTCGCCGGCGCCGGCGCGCTCGCCGGCGAGCGCGGGATGCACCTGCTGAACCCGCTCCTCTATCTCGTCCTCGTCGCCGGCATGGCGCTGCTCACGAGCGTCCTCCTGCGCGGCTCGGCGATCGCCGCTGCGGCCGGCGCGGCGGCGTCATGGGCGCTGCTGGTGGTCCCCACCGACGTGCACTTCTGGGGCATCACCGTGGCACGGGACCTGCCGGCGCACCTCCTGGCGCTGGGAGCGCTGGCGGCGGCGTGCGGTGGACGCTTCGGTCTCGCCGGCCTCGCGCTCGGCGTCGCCTGCTCGATTCGCCCCGACGCGGTGCTGTACTCGCTGTCGCTCGGCGCCGTCGCGCTCGTCGTCCGTCCCGCCCCGCGCGCCCTCGTGCGTGGCAGCCTGGCGTTCGCCGCCGGGGTCGCCCCGCTGCTGGCGTACAACACCATCACGCAGGGTCATCCCCTGGCGTTCACGCAGGGCATGGAGTTTCGCCAGCTCATGAGCACGGCTCCGGGGCCACCCGTCGCGTCGGCGTCGCTCGCCGCGTCGCTCCCGACCGTCTCCGGCGGCGGATTCCGTCTGCGGAATCTCCCGCAGGTGCTCCCGCAGAATCTGCGCTACCTCGCCGCCGCATTCGGCGCGTTCCTCGTGCCGGCCGTCGGAGCGCTCGTCTGTCCAGTCCGCCGGCGCACGCTCGTCGCGGCCGCGCTGGCGCCCTACCTCGTCGGATCGATCTTCTTCTACAGCTGCTGGGGACACGGCGACGCGCGCTACCTCGTGGGCGCGGTGCTCGTGTTGCTCGTCGCCGCCGCCATCGGCACGACGGCCTGGTGCGTCGCGATCGCGGACGCATCGCGGCCGCCGCGGAGACGGGCCGCGTTGCTGGCACTCGGGCTGGCGGTCGTGGTGGCCGCGCCACACGTGTTTCCCGAGCAGCCGCCGCGGCGGCCGCTCGAGATCGCGGTCGGCGCGGGCGCGCTGCTCGCCGGCGGCGCTGCGCTCGCCCCCGCCCTTGCCGCGACGGCCGCGGCGATCGCTCCGTTCGTCCCGGCGGCCGCCTTCGCGGGGGTCTCCGTGACGCGGATCGTGAACGGCAGCGGCGCCCGCGACCCCTTCCAGGCGCCGCAGGTGGCCCGGGCCCATGAATCGATCGAGGCGCTGGTCCCCGCCGGAGGCGTGGTGATCACCACGCCGGCGCTCGGCCGGCCGGCGGAGAACATCACGCGCTACACGCACGCCGCAGCGTACTACGAGGGGGAGCTCGCGGGTCTCGGGACCACGCTCGCGGCCGCGACCCGCCGCCTGCTCGCGGCCGGTCGGCGTGTGTATCTTCTCCTGCCCGCCGCCGGCCCGGTTCCGTTGCCGGCGACCTCGCTGACCGAGGTCGCGCGCCGGAGCGGGACGGAGCTCTACGACTGGTTCGTCGATCCTGCGCACACCACCGAGGCGGTGCTGCTCGAGGTGACGCGTGCGCCGGATGGCTGAGCCCGCCGCGCGGGGTCAGCCGAGCTGGCGGCGGCGCTCCTCCGCCTCCTGCTGTGACTTGCAGGCGATGCAGAGGGTGGTGACGGGCCGGGCGCGAAGCCGGTCGACACCGATCTCACCGTCGCACTCCTCGCACTTGCCGTACGACCCGTCCTCGATGCGACCGAGCGCCTCGTCGATCTTCGAGAGCAGCTTCCGCTCGCGATCGCGGATGCGGAGCGTGAGATTCCGGTTGTACTCGAGCGTGGCGCGGTCCGTGGGATCGGGAAAGAGCTCGCGGCCCTCTCCCATGCCGTCGACGGTCCGAACCGCCTCCCCGAGCAACTCGAGGCGACGCTCGTGTAGGAGTTTCTGGAAGGTGCTAAGTTCGCGTTGTCTCATGCGGCTTCCACGAGATGGGCGACCCTAGCACCCGATTTTCCAGGGCGCAACGATTGAGTGAGAAAAATTGCGCATCTCCTACCTCGACACCTTCTCAGGCATCAGCGGTGACATGACCGTCGGCGCCCTGCTCGACCTCGGTCTGCCCATCGAGCGGGTGCGCGACGCGGTGTCGACGCTCGGACTCGACGGTGTGGAGGTGTGGGCGGAGCGGACGCAGCGCTGCGGGATCGCGGCAACGAAGTTTCACGTACGTGTGCACGGCCGTCATCCCGACTCGCCGCGCGCGGCTGACGACGACCACCACGGTCATCGGCCCTATGCGTCGATCCGCGATCTGATCGCGGCCAGCGCCCTCGAGCCGGTGGTCCGCGAGCGCGCGCTCGCCGTCTTCGCGCGTCTCGCCGAGGCGGAAGCCGAGGTGCACGGCGTCGCGGTGGATCGCGTCGAGTTCCACGAGGTCGGCGCGCTCGATGCCATCGTCGACGTGGTGGGCGCCGCGCTCGGGTTCACGCACCTCGGCATCGACGAGATCCGCGTCGCGCCGCTGCCCATCGGTCGGGGCCTGGTTGCGTCGGCGCACGGTCCGCTTCCGGTCCCCGGACCGGCGGTCACCTCCCTCCTGCGGGGCTGGCCCGTGCGACCGGGCGACGGTGACGGCGAGCTGGTGACGCCGACCGGCGCGGCCATCGTCGCCGGGCTCGCGCGACCCGGCCCCGCGCCGCCGTTCCGCCTCGATGGCGCGGGCTACGGCGCCGGCGATCGCACCCTGGCCGATCGTCCGAATCTCCTGCGAATCCTGGTCGGCGAGCCGATCGCCGCGGCCGCGGAGGACGACGTGGTCGTCCTCGAAGCCACGATCGACGACTCGAGTCCGCAGATCTACGAGCACGTGGTCGAGCGGCTCCTCGCCGCCGGCGCGCGCGACGCGTTCCTCGAGCCCGTCGTGATGAAGAAGAGCAGGCCGGGCGTGACGCTGCGCGTGCTGGCCGATCCCGCCGACCGCGAGCGCCTGGCGGCCATCGTCTTCGCGGAGACGTCGACCATCGGGCTACGCTACTCGACGGCCCGCCGCATGGTGCTGCCGCGCGAGGAGCGGCACGTGGAAACACCCTACGGCAGCGTGCGGGTCAAGGTGGCGCACGCCCCGGACGGCACCGTGAACGTCGCGCCCGAGTACGAGGACTGTCGCGCGCTGGCCGTCGCGAGGGGCGTGCCGCTCAAGGTCGTGCACCGCGCCGCGCTGGCGGCGGCCCTCAGGATGCCCGGCGCCACTTGATCGAGCAGCCCATCGACGGCACCTGCTCGCGCGCGGGCGCGTGACCCGCCAGCAGCGCGTCGAACGCCGCCGCCAGCTCGCGTCGCGTCACCTTGGCCGGCTCGCGCCAGCTGTCGTCGAGCCGGCCGTGGTAGGCCAGGCGGCGGTCGGGGCCGTAGACGAAGAACTCCGGCGTGCAGACGGCGCCGAACGCACGCGCCACGTCCTGCGTCTCGTCGACGCCGTAGGGGAACCCGAACCCCTTCTCGCGCCAGCGCGCGAGAAGCCGCGCCGGCGCATCGTCGGGATAGTCGGATGGATCGTTGGAGCAGACGCCGACGAGCTGGACGCCGCGGCCCTCGTAGTCGCGGGCGAGCGCGACGAGGCGATCCTCGATGGCCTGCACGTACGGACAGTGGTTGCAGATGAACATCACCGCGAGGACCGGCGCGGCGCGCAGGTCGTCACGGCTGACGATCCCGCCGTCGACGGTCGGCAAACGGAAATCCGGACACGGCGTGCCCGGCCCGATGTCGCGATTCTCGGTCAGTGCCATGCGGCCGGCGTAGCCCCGGTGCGCGTACGAGGCAAGCCGCATCGCCCACGGCCGTGGACTCGTGTACGGTGACGCCGTGGACCGAGGATGCTGGCCGGGGCGGCGCCGATGGACGTGATCGTCGACCTTCCAGCCGTCCGACCTGGCCGCCTCGCGCGCACGCTCGCCGACGTGCCGCTCGCCGACGAGGCGCGGGAGCTGCGCACCTACCTGCGCGGCGCGCGTGCCGAGGACCTCCCCGCCGGCATCCGGCTCGCCTTCCAGCTCGACCTCATCGACCTGGCGGCGTTCGCGCAGCTCGTGCGCCAGCTCGCGGATCGGTGGCCGTTCCTGAGCTTCCGGCTCGCGACCGAGCCGCCGCGCTGTCTCCTCGACGTCGAGGGACACGACGCCGCCGCCGACGTCGCGCGCGCCGTCTTCCGCGAGCTCGGCGCGTGAGCGCCCGCACCCGCGATCCGGTTGCCAAAGGTCCGAGGCGTAGGCAGATGTGGCGCGCCGCGCATGTCGCCGTTCGTCCAGTCGTTGCTCGCCACGCTGTGGGTCAGTGCGCTCGCACTCATCGGGATCGTCTTCCTCTTCGTCCGGAAGCCGGCGGGGCGCGGCGAGGCGTTGCTCCTCAGCTTCGCCGCCGGCGTGCTGCTCGCGACGGCGTTCCTCGATCTGCTGCCCGAAGCGATCGAGCGCGGCCACGGGGACGGCAATATCTTCCTCGCGGCGCTGGCGGCGATGATCGTGTTCTTCTTCCTCGAGCGCGTCCTGCACGGCTTTCACGAGCACGAGGAGATGCATACCAGACCGTCGCGCTACCTCGTCCTGCTGGGTGACGGCCTGCACAACTTCATCGACGGCGTGGTGATCGCGGCCAGCTTCGCGGCCAGCCCCGAGCTCGGCATCGCGACGACGGTGGCGGTCACGGTGCACGAGGTGCCGAAGGAGATCGCGGACTTCAGCATCCTCATGAGCGGCGGGTTCGATTTCCGGACGGCCCTGCTGCTCAACTTCGCCACGGGGCTGATGGCGCTGCTCGGCCCGGTCGTGTTCTTCGCGCTCGAGGGCACGGTCACGCATCACCTCGCCTGGTTCATGACGGGAGCCGCCGGCATGTTCATCTACGTCGCCGGGACCGACCTGATCCCGCAGCTGCACCACCATCGCGAGGGCCCGGGCGCGATGGTGTACCTGCCGTTCCTGGGCGGCATCGCGCTCATCGCGACGGTGGGCGCACTCGTCGGACGCTAGAGGTCGACGCGGCGCAGGCGCAACGCGTTGCCGATGACCGACACCGAGCTCAGGCTCATGGCCGCCGCCGCGATCATCGGATTCAGGAGCAACCCGAACATCGGGTAGAGCACGCCGGCGGCGATCGGCACGCCGAGCGAGTTGTAGACGAACGCCAGGAAGAGATTCTGGCGGATGTTGCGCATGGTCGCGCGCGACAGGCGGCGCGCGCGGACGATCCCGCGCAGGTCGCCCTGGACGAGGGTGATGCCGGAGCTCTCCATGGCGACGTCGGTGCCGGTGCCCATCGCGATGCCGACGTGGGCCCGGGCGAGCGCCGGCGCATCGTTCACGCCGTCGCCGGCCATCGCCACGGTCTTCCCGGCAGCGACCAGTCGTTCGACGACCTCCCCCTTGCGCTCGGGCAGGACCTCGGCTTCCAGCTCGTCGATGCCGAGCGAGCGCGCGACGGCCTCGGCCGTGGTGCGGCTGTCGCCCGTGAGCATGACCAGGTGGATGCCGTCGGCGCGCAGCGCGGCGAGCGCCTCGGGAGTGGATCCCTTGACCGGATCGGCCACGCCGAGCAGCCCGGCCGGACGGCCATCGACCGCCACGAACATCACGGTCTGGCCCTGACGGCGCAGGTCCTCGGCCGCGGAGACGAGGCCCGCGGCGTCGATGCCGCGGTCGGCGAGCAGGGCGGCTGTTACCGAGGACCACCGCGTGCCCGTCGACGTCGCCCTCGACGCCCTTGCCGGTCAGCGAACGAAATCCGCCGACCGCCGGGAGCTGGGTGAGTCCGCGAGCCTGCGCGCCCTCGACGATGGCCGCCGCCAGCGGATGCTCGCTCGCACGCTCGAGACCGGCCGCGAGCCGCAGCACGGCCGGATCGGCCGGCACGCTGACCAGGCGGGGCTTTCCCTCCGTCAGCGTACCGGTCTTGTCGGCGACCAGCGTGTCGACCTTCTCGAGCACCTCCAGCGCCTCGGCGTCGCGAATGAGAACGCCGGCCGAGGCGCCACGCCCGGTCCCGACCATGATCGACATGGGCGTCGCGAGCCCGAGCGCGCACGGGCACGCGATGATCAGCACGCTGACCGCCGCGACGAGCGCGTAGGCCAGCCGCGGCTCGGGACCGACGAGCATCCACACGACGAAGGCCAGCGCGGCGATGGCCATCACGGCGGGCACGAACCATCCGGCCACGACGTCGGCCAGGCGCTGGATCGGAGCGCGGCTGCGCTGCGCGTCGCTCACCATGCGGACGATCTGGGCGAGCAGCGTGTCGCGACCCACGCGCTCGGCGCGCATGACGAAGCCTCCCGGCCCGTTCACCGTGCCACCCGTGACGCGCGCACCGGCCGTCTTCTCCACCGGGATGGGCTCGCCGGTGACCATCGACTCGTCGACGCTGCTGCGGCCCTCGAGCACGACTCCGTCGACGGGAATCTTCTCGCCCGGTCGCACGCGCAGCCGATCGTTCACCTGGACATCCTCGATCCGGACGTCGCTCTCGCTACCGTCGTCACCCAGCCGTCGCGCCGTCTTCGGCGCCAGCCCGAGGAGCGCGCGCAACGCGCTGCCGGTCCTGCTGCGCGCGCGCAGCTCGAGCACCTGGCCGACCAGGACCAGCGCGGTGATGACCGCGGCGGCCTCGAAGTAGAGCGGGACGCCGTGCGCACCGGCGGTCGGGACGATCCACGGAGCCAGCGTCGCGACGACGCTGTATGCGTACGCGACCCCGGTGCCGACGGCGATCAGGGTGAACATGTTGAGATGACGCGTGCGGATGGACGCCCAGCCGCGCACGAAGAAGGGCCATCCGCACCAGAGCACCACGGGCGTCGCGAGCGCGAGCTCGATCCACGCGATCGCGCGCTGGCCGAGGGCGTGCCACACGGGATCGCCGGGAATCAGATCGGACATCGCCAGCAGGAAGAGCGGCACGGTGAAGATCGTCGCGATCCGGAGCCGGCGCGTCATGTCGTCGAGCTCGGGGTTCGACTCCTCCTGATCGAGCGACTGCTCCCGCGGCTCGAGCGCCATGCCACAGATCGGACAGGCGCCGGGGCCCATCCGCCGCACCTCCGGGTGCATCGGGCAGGTGTACTCGACGCCTACCGACGCCGGTGCCGGCTGCTTGGCGGGCGCCGCCCCGGCGAGGGATCGCGCCGGCTCCGAGCGGAAACGCTCCAGACACCGCGCGCCGCAGAAGTGATAGGTGCGACCCTCGTGAACCAGGTGATGCGGGGTTCGGTCTGGGTCGACGGTCATCCCGCAGACCGGGTCCTTCGCCGGCTCGCCCATGCCTCGGTGTGCGTCATGGGCCGGCCACGACGCCCCGTCAATCGCTGGCACGTCTGCTGCTCCGCTGCCGGTCATGCGGATGATGATGGCGCTGGCGATCGCTGGCGCGTTGTGGGTCTCGCGGACGTCGGCGCTGACCGATGCGCCGCACAGCGAAACGCCGCGCGCAACGGACCTGCTCAGGGCGGAGCGCCTGGCCGAGGACGTCCGGCGCCGTCTCGAGCTGCCGCCAGCGCACGTCGAAGCCGGGTGGCGTCGCGGCGGCCAGGGCTGGCGGCGGAAGGAGCCGACCGCCAAGGTCACGACCGACGGCGACGTGATCATCAACGTGAAGCCACCAAGGAGCCCTTCCGCGCAGCGATGACCCCGTCGGCGCCGCCGAGTTGATTTCGCGGGGGCCCCTGGCTATAGCCTGCAGCCTTCGTCCGGCGCCGTCACGGCGCGCATGTGGGGCCGTAGCTCAGCTGGGAGAGCGCTAGAATCGCACTCTAGAGGTCGGGGGTTCGACTCCCCTCGGCTCCACTCTCCAATCGCCCGATCTTGTGGCGATTTCTGCACGGTCAGCGTGCTCCCAGCTCAGCCGCGACCGTCGAGGTTGCGGATGGTTGCGCCGGACGCGTCGTCGAGGCGGTCCACTGCGGCCTTGTTGCCACCCGGCACCAAGTGGCCGTAGGTGTCTACGGTCACGCGGATGCTGTGGTGACCCATCTGATCCTTCACGTAAGCCAAGCTCTCGCCCTGGGCGATCAGCAGGCTCGCGTAGGTGTGGCGGAGGTCGTGGATGCGGACCCTCCGCAGCTGGGCCTTCGCGAGGAGCTTGCACTTCAACGTCCGGCTGCAGGACGATCGCCTCTGCACGCTCGTCATGATCGGTGTGGGGCCCGACGGGACGAAGGAGCTGATTACGGTCGAGGACGGCTACCGGGAGAGCGCCGAGAGCTGGAAGACCGTGCTCCGCGACTTGAAGCGCCGCGGCAGGGGCCAGTGTACTCGGCCTCTGTGGGGAGCACGAGCACCCCGGGTCTTCATGGCACGAGTTTCAAACTCACCTCCAGCACACCCGGCTCGGAGCAAGTCGTCATCATGGGGAGGCCGCTCTTACGAAAGACGCTCATCATCGGTCGATTCTCAGCGAGCACGAAAGCATGAAAGGCACGCAGACCATTGGCACGCGCGATCGCTGCCAAGTGCCGTAGGAGTACGGCACCGATCCCGCGCCGCTGGTGAGCATCTGGTACCACGAACGCTACCTCTGCGCTCTTCGGCCGCACCTCCGAGTGCTCGACGATGTAGCCGGCGGCACCGACCAACAGAGGACCCGAGCTGTTGTCGATGAAGGCTACGAGTGCGACGTGGTTCACGAAGTCTAGCTGCGTCAAGTAGTCGAGCTCACGCTCCGACAGCTCGCGCTTCGCGGTAAAGAAGCGATGGTAAGCTGATTCCGGCGATAAGTGATGCATTCCCTCGCGCAGTAGGTCGCGGTCCGACGGCCGGACCGCGCGCAGCCACACGCGGCACCCGTCTCGCAGTCGATCTTCGGCGTGGTACTGGCAGGAGATGAGCATAGCTTCGGTCTGTTTTTGTCGTTTGTTCAAGACGGTGCCTCCGCTCATATGCGTTCAAGGGCCAATCTACTTCACAGGCGGGACCGCGGCATGCCCGTCGCCAGTGCGTCCAGCTGCTCGAGCGCTGGCGCCAGCATCGCACCACCCGCGTCGCCCGCGCCGGCGGGCCGCGCGGCTCTACGCGGAGCATGTCGCCGGACGTGTCCATATGGCTCTCACTGCCTTTGCCTGCTGTCCGCTTGCAAACCGTGGGCATCCTGAGTGCGGATCCGTCCTGGACGCCGGGAACGGGCGATCCCGCGAGCGCGGATCAGCGCGGCGGCCAAAGTCCCCGAGATAGGTCCTACAGAGCGATCACGACGATCTCACACGCCACGCAGCGGCGTAGAATTGTCGGGCAGAGATGCGGCCTCGAGCAACCTGAATGCACGCTATTTAGCGGCCGCGCGCCTCCGCTTCGATCGCCTGGCCGGCTTCTTTCGGGTGGCGGCCTGGATGTCCTTGCGCAACCGACGCGCGTGCTCGTCCAACTGCTTGGCTGCCGCTGCGACCTGCTTGCGGAGCTTCTTTGCCCCGGCTTGCAATCTCTTCGGCAGCCCCGTCGCCGCGACCTTCTTCCGGATGTCCGAGCGCAGTTTCTTCGCGTGCGTCTCGATGTCCTTCATGAGGGCAGCAACTCGATCATTTGAAGCCTTCGGCATGTCACCTCCCGTCGTGGTTGGCTGAGGGTGTACGGTCATAGGCAGTTTGGGAATTCGCTCGGTCAATAGAGGATTGACGGGCCATCCCGTCTCCAAGCCTGAATACGGCCATCGTGGCTTCGAAGGCAACGGTCTTCCGCCCCCCGAGGCGAGAGAAAGGACGGTCTCGACGCTCGCGACGGGGATCCAGGCAACCTGCCGAGAGCATTCCAGCCGACTTGGGAAGCCCGTACACGCACCCCGGGCGCATCTCGACCCCGATGCCTCCCCACCGTGCTCGTCAAGCGTCAGCATGGGGCCGGGTCTGGTGCTCGCAGCCTCGATCCGGTCGAGGAGGTGACCGAACAGCTCCCGCGGCACCGGCGCCTCCGCCATTTGGAAGATCACGTAGCGACCGGTCGGATCGGCAGGAGATGCGGCCTCTCCCGTCCTCGCCTGCCAGGGCTTTCGATCGATCTTGCCATAGCCGCTGTATCTCCCAGGGCACCGCCCGTGCGGACCCGTGCGAATGGATACGTGCTCGACCGCCTCCCGTTGTTGTCCATTCGCGCCAGTGCCGCGCGAGACTCGCGCCCGGTCACGCTCCTCAGTCACGCTCCTCAGCCCATCATCTGACAGATGGGTCCGAGCGGGCCTACAGGGAAAATCAAATGGCGCGAAATGCCAAGCCAGCACCCGAACAGCAGGCTATTGTGGCTTGGTTCACGAGGCCGCGGGAGCGAGAACCGAATGGGCTGGAGGACGACCGGGAAGTCCTCCTGCGTGATCGGGGTCGACCCCGCGCGCGGGAATGGAAACGGATCGGGCGGTGGCGCCGAGATCGCGGAGCGACAGCGCGTTCAGGACGGCTTCTCGATCCCGAGTCGCTTCACTGCGCCCGCGCCGCTTCGGTGGCGCGGCGGAGGCTCCCCCAGACTTCTCTAGCTAGATCCAACCGACCCTGGCGCGCCAGTTCAAGCAGGGCCTCTCGCCCGCCGCGTCGTCGCAGCCAGCCGACCGGATCACTAACGCTCGATGCTCGGGAGGTCACTCCTGGATGGAGCGGATGTAGCTGGCGATGGATGCGACGACGGCTGCCCTCCCGCATCGATGGCCCTCGCGCTTGTCCGTTCGTGCCGCGGATGCCGCCGCGATCCTCGTGCGCCCGCCCGCGATGCTCACTGCCACCTCGCGCGGTCGGTGGGACCGCGGTACGATAAACGAGGAGCATGGCCCATTCGTATCCGGCCGACCTCGCGGAGGTCGTCCTTCGCACGTGGCACGACGGCTCGTCGCTGACCGACGAGTACTGCGAGGCGGTGCACGACCACGACGCGCTGCCCGCGCCCGACGTCCTCGAGATCATCCTCTCCACCTGTTATCAGGCGAGCCTCCTCCGGGAGGAGGAGCGCCCGGTCCGCTTCCGGCTGATCGTTGCGAACGCCGCGAGCTTTCCGGCGCCCGGCGGACCGCCGCACGGCCTGCACCGACTCCTCTTCGACGAGCCTCGGCCCTTGTCGCACCATGAGCTGCGCCGGCTCGCGCCCGCGGTCGACTTCCACCGCGCGCTGATCGGCGCCCAGATCGACCCGCGCGACGGCCTGATGCTGTGGGGTATGATCACGACCGGACCGCGCTGGGTGCAGGCGATGTACGGCGGGCGGCAGCGCTTCCAGCGCCTGCCGGCGAACCTCGTCGTTCGCGTGACGGCACCCGGCCGGGTCGCGGCGTGCAAGGGGCTCGTGACGCTGGCAACGCTGGTCGGCGGCCGCATCGTGCAGCCGTCGCTCGACATCTTCGACTCCCCGTGGCTACCGGCGACGTTCGCCGGGTGGCGCGACGAGCTGCTCGCGCTGCACCGCCAGGCGCGCGAGCGCGCGAGCACGCCGTGGGCGGAGCTCGATCCGGGCCTGCCGCGGCTCATCGTGCAGCACTCCGTGCGGACCGTCATCGGGCTCATGCGCCACAGTCACCACGGCGGCACCATCCTCTTCCTGCCGGCGGAGGGCGACGGCTCGATCGAGACGCTCGGCGGCCGAGTCCGGCCCAAATACGGCTTCGCATCCGAAGAGCCGCGCCGACGATTCCCCACGCTCATCGTCGCGCTGATCAACGCGCTCGCCGCCGCGCCGCCGACGCACCCGGAGCGGCGCAAGGTCGGCTGGGAAGAGTACGTGAGCAGCACCGACGGAGACGTCGCGCAGATCGACGAGGCCATCTTCGAGCTGGCGCACCAGGTCGCGGGCATGGCGGCGGTCGATGGGGCCGTCGTGCTCGACAAGCGATTCGAGCTGCTCGGGTTCGGCGCCGAGATCGGCGGCGATCTACCGGCGGTGCGCTGGGTCGCACGCGCGCTCGACGCCGAAGGCACGGCGAAGGTGCGCGAGTCGGTCGAGAGGGACGGGACGCGCCACCGCTCTGCGTACCGGTTGTGCAACTTCGTGCACGACGCGCTCGCGATCGTCGTGTCGCAGGACGGGACCGTGCGCTTCGTCAAGTGGCACGACGGCGAGGTCACGTACTGGGATCACGTATCGACGAGCGTGCTCGACGTGTGACCGGCGCCCCGAGGAGCTCGCTGGTCGGGTGACGCGCGCGCTCCGCCGCGGAGGACCACGTCCGCCGGACAGGTCGCGATCGTGACGCCGTCGGCGTCGAACGGGGCCGGCCGCCGTTCGAGACGATGTGATGCTTCGCCGGGTCGCAGCTGCGCTCGTTGACGCCCAGGACGACCGCGCGGGACGCGCGGCCGCATCACGAAGAAGTCCGCGGCGGCCTGGATAGCGGTGCGAGCGCGCGTCGTCGAACGGGTTCCACGCGCGCAGCCGGTCGCCCCGGGTGCGGGCACGCGAAAGGAAGAACGCCTCCGCCTCCGGGTCGCCGGATGCCCATGACGACCATCTGCACGTGCCACGCGAGGACCGTGTCGAGCGCATGGGCAAGGACGTCGACGCCCTTTTGCGACCGAGGCGGGCGATCACCGCGAGAAGCGCCAGGAACGTCAGACCGATCAATGATGACTTCATCACTCTTGACATAACCATCAGATATGGGATAGAGCCGCTGGCAATGACCGACGGGCGGACAAAGGCAGTAGGACGGCGGGGGACGGCGGGACGCGGGGCGCGCCGGCGGCTGGAGACCCGGGCGCGGCTGGTGCGGGCGGCCCGCGAGGTGATGGCCCGCAAGGGCGTCGGGGCGACGTCGATCCAGGAGATCACCGAGGCGGCGGACGTCGGCTTCGGCTCGTTCTACAATCACTTTGACTCGAAGGACACGATCGCCGCGGCTGTCATGGCGGAGGCAATCGAGAGCTTCGGGACCGCGGCCGACCGGCTCGCCGAGGTGCTCGAAGATCCGGCCGAGATCCTCGCGGCCTCGGTGCGCCACGCGGTCGCCAGAGCGGCGGCGGACGAGGCGTGGGGTTGGTTCCTCGTGCGGACCGCGCTGACGCGGACGGGTGGGCTCCGAGGAGGTCTCGGCGCGCGGCTCGCCCGCGATATCCGGACCGGGCTCGAACGCGGGCGCTTCGAGGCCAACGATCCGCTCGCGGCGATGCTGGCGGCCGCCGGCGCCATCCTGGCGATCATCGCCGGACGGCTCCAGGGCGACATCGGTGAGGACGCGCCCGAGCGCGCGGCGACGGTGGTGCTGAACCTGGTCGGCCTTCGCGCGAAGGAGGCCGCCACGATCGCGCGCCGACCCCTTCCCGCGATCGCCGCGCCGCACGACGCCCCAACCGGCAAGCGCGCCCCGGCAGGTGGGCGCCGCCGCGTCCGGAGCGCGTCATGAAGCTCGCGACGTTCACCGACGCCAGGTCCACACGGATCGGCGTGGTCACGGACGACGGCATCGTCGACCTGGCAGTAGCGGCGCCGAGCCTGCCGCGCGAGATGGCGGCATTCCTCGCCGGTGGTCCCGCCGCGCTGGCCGCGGCTCGCCGGGTCGCGGGGAGCGCGGAGGTCCGGCTCGGCCTGGCCGACGTCCGGCTCGAGGCACCCGTCCTCCGCCCGCCGAAGTTCCTCGCCATCGGGCTCAATTACGCCGATCACGTGAAGGAATCGGGTCTGGAGCCGCCGGCCGTGCCGGTCTTCTTCAACAAGCAGTCCACCTGCGTCACCGGCCCGCGGCACCCGATCCACCTGCCGCGCGTGTCGTCGCTCCTCGACTACGAGGGCGAGCTGGCGTTCGTGATCGGGAAGCGCTGCCGCCACGTGCCGCGAGAGCGGGCGCACGAGGTGATCGCCGGCTACCTCGTCGTGAACGACGTGAGCGTCCGCGACTGGCAGCTCCGGACGCCGACCATGACGATGGGGAAGTCCTTCGACACGCACGGGCCGATGGGTCCCTGGCTCGTGACGCCCGACGAGGTGGGAGACCCGCACGCCCTCGAGCTGCGCACCTGGGTGAACGGCGAGCTGCGGCAGCACTCGAACACCCGCGAGCTCATCTTCGACTGCTTCGCGCAGGTGGAGCACCTCTCGACGGCCTTCACCCTCGAGCCTGGCGACGCGGTAACGACCGGCACCCCCGCGGGCGTCGGGGGCGCCATGAACCCGCCCCGGTTTCTCCGAGCGGGCGACGTGGTCCGGGTCGAGATCGAGCGGATCGGCGCGCTCGAGAACAGCGTGATCCCCGAGCCGGCGGAGACCGCCTGCCTCTGACATGCGGCGCATCGCGACAGAGGTACTCGTCATCGGCGGTGGCCCGGTCGGGCTCTCCACGGCGCTCCAGCTCGACGAGCAGGGGGTCGCGTGCCTGCTGGTCGAGCGGCACCCGACGACGGCCTTCCACCCGAAGGCCTCCTATTTCAACGTCCGGACGATGGAGCTCCTGCGCCAGCTGGGCATCGCCGACGAGGTTTACGAGACGGCGCTCTTCCCCACCGGGGTCTCCTTCTACACGAAGCTCCGCGGCCACAAGCTCGGGGTGCTGAGCGGTGCCGACTATCCCGATCACGTCGAGCGCGTGCTGCACTCGACCGCCAGCCCGGGCTGCGTCTCCTCGCAGATCGTCCTCGAGGCGATCCTCAAGCGCCACGCAGAGCGTGGTCGCCACACCATGGTCCTCTTCAACCACGAGCAGATCGCGATCGAGCAGGACGACCAGGGCGTACGGTCGATGGTCGTCGACCGCGCGACGGGCGAGGAGCTCCGGGTCGAGGCGGCCTACGCCATCGCCTGCGAGGGCGTGCGGAGCAGCACCCGGGAGGCCCTCGGCCGAACGCTCGTCGGCCCGCCACCCTTCGGCCACGTGATCAACATCTACCTCGAGGCCGACCTCGAGAGCCTCATCGACGAGCGCGACCAGGCGTTGCTCTGGACGGCGACGCCGGAAGCCCCGGGCGCCTTCATCGCGCTCGGCGGCGACCGGCGCCGCTACTGCTTCAACACGCCGTACTTTCCCGAGGACGGCGAGCGCGCCGAGGACTTCACCCCCGAGCGGTGCCTCGCCCGTGTGCGGAGCGCGCTCGGAACGGACGAGCTGCCCGTCGCGATCCTGGCGGTCGGGTCCTGGGTGCTGTGCGGGCAGGTGATCGACCGCTACCGCCACGGCCGCGTCTTCTTTGCCGGCGACACCGCGCACCTGAACATCCCGACTGGGGGCTTCGGCTTCAACACGGGAATGCAGGAGACGCACAACCTCGCGTGGAAACTCGGAGCCGTGCTGCGGGGCGAGGCGCCCGATACGCTCCTCGACACGTATCACGACGAGCGCCGCCCCGTCGCCGTCTTCAACGTGGAGAAGAGCCGCGAGAACGCCGTGAACATCCGCGACACGGGCGCGACCTTCGGCGGCCGCACCCCGAACACCGACGAGATCGACCTCGACACCCCCCGGGGCCGCGCGCAGCGCGCGGAGAAGTCCCGCGCCATCGCGCGACAGAAGACGCACTTCCTGTTCCTCGGCCAGGAGATCGGCTACGGCTACTGGGACTCTCCGCTCGTCGTGCCGGACGGGACCAGCCACTACGCGGAGGAGCACGGGGTCGAGAACCCGGTGTACGTCTACGTCCCCAACGCACGCCCGGGGGCGCGGGCGCCGCACTGCTGGGTGGCGACCGCCGCGGAGCCCGCGGCCCGCCTTCCGATTCACGATCTCTTCGGCGCCGGCTTCGTGCTCCTCACGCACGGAAGGCGTGGGGCGGCCTGGGCCCGCGCGCTCGACGGGGCCGGGCGGAGGGGCGCGGCGAGGCACTACCACGTCGGGGCGCGGGGCTCGCGCGCCGACCTGCTCGACCTCGACGACGTGTGGACCCGGTGCTACGGCATCGCGGAGGACGGCGCCGTGCTCGTGCGTCCCGACGGCCACGTGTGCTGGCGCGCGTTCGATGCGCCCGAGGCGCACGCGGGCATCGGACTGGCCCAGGCCCTCGACGTCGCCGTGGGGCGCAGCCCCGGAGGAGCGCGCAGATGAGCATCCAGGACGATCGCAGGCGCCGCCTCGCCCCGGAGCGCGGTCGCGTGCCGCCCCGCCAGCTCGCGCACGTCGTGCGCCGCACGGCGTGCCTCGACGAGCTGGTCCGCTGGTACTCGACCGTGCTCGGTGCGACGGTCGTCCACTCCGACGGCACGCTCGCCTTTCTCACCTACGACGACGAGCACCATCGCGTGGCGATCGTGGGCATTCCCGGCCTCCCCGACCAGCCCGCGATGGCGGCGGGCACCGACCACATCGCGTTCACGTACGCCGACCTGGACGATCTCCTCCAGACCTATCTCCGCCTCGCGGGCGAGGGCATCGAGCCGTTCTGGTGCATCAACCACGGGCCGACGACCTCGATGTACTACAAGGATCCCGATGGCAGCCGCGTCGAGCTGCAGGTAGACAACATGCCCTCGCGCGAGGCGATCGACCGCTGGATGCGCAGCGGCGAGTTCGCCGCCAATCCGATCGGGGTCGTCTTCGATCCGCGGGAGCTCGTCGCCCGCTACGCCGCCGGCGAGCCGGTGGAGCAGCTCACGGCGAGGCCGCCGCTCCCCGCCGGGATGTCTCCCTTCGACATGCTGCGGTTCTGAAGGATCAGGGGGGAATTGTTCATGCACCGCTCGAACGCATCACGTGTCTTCGCAGCGACGCTCGCCATGCTGGCGCTGTCCGTGGGCAGCGCCTGCAAGAGAGCCGAGCCGCCCGCGCCACCCCCGCCCGAGGTCCTCGTGACGACCGTCGTCCAGAAGGACGTGCCGATCCAAGCCGAGGCGGTGGGAACGACCGTGGGCTTCGTGAACGCGCAGGTCATGCCCCGGGTGCAGGGGTACCTGCTCAAGCAGAACTATCAGGACGGCGCGAACGTGAAGGCCAGCCAGCTCCTCTTCGAGATCGATGATCGGCCGTACAAGGCCGCGCTCGACCAGGCGCTCGGCGACCTCGCAAAAGAGCAGGCCACGCTCCGGAAGAACCAGCTGGACGTCGCGCGATACACGCCGCTCGTCGCGAAGGGGGCGGTGAGCAAGGAGGAGCTCGACAACGCCGCCCAGGCGACCCACGCAAGCGAGGCCCTGGTGCAGGCAGCCCAGGCGGCCGTCGAGAACGCCCGGCTCAACCTGGATTGGACTCGGATCTACTCACCCATCGACGGCATCGCCGGGATCGCACCGGTCCAGGTCGGCAATCTCGTGACCCCGGCCACCGTCCTCACCACCGTCTCCCAGGTCAATCCGATGAAGGTGACCTTCCCGATCACCGAGCGCCAGTACCTGCGCTTCGCCGATCAGATCAAGGAGCATCAGGCGAAGGGCCGGGCAGCGGACGAACCGGAGCTTCAGCTCATCCTCGCCGATGGCAGCACGTATCCCCGTCCGGGCCGGTTGTACGTCACGGACCGGGAGGTCGACCAACAGACGGGGACGATCCTGGTGCAGGCGCTCTTCCCGAACCCCGACGCCATCCTCCGCCCGGGCCTGTACGCCAAGGTCCGCGCGCCGACGGAGACCGTCCGGGGCGCCCTCCTCGTGCCGGCGCAAGCGGTGGAGGAGACCCAGGGCGCGTACCAGGTCGCGGTCGTCGGACCGGATGACAAGGTCGCGCTCCGCAGGGTGAAGGCCGGCGAGCAGGTGGACGGGCTCTGGGTCATCACCGAGGGGCTCAAGCCAGGCGAACGCGTCGTGACGGAGGGCCTGCAGAAGGTCAAGGACGGGATCGTCGTGCGTCCCAAGCCCGACACCTCGGCCCCCGCCGCGCCCGCGCCGCCCGGGCAAGGATAACGCTCACCATGTCGAGGTTCTTCATCAACAATCCGATCGTCGCGATGGTCATCGCCATCCTCTTCGTGATCGGCGGCGCCGTGATGGTGTTCCGGCTGCCCGTCGCGCAGTTCCCCGAGATCGCGCCGCCGCAGATCGAGACGACCGCCGTGTACACCGGCGCCGACGCGCTCACCGTGGAGCAGTCGGTCGCCACACCGAGCGACGCGCAGGTAAACGGCGCGAAGCGCATGATCTACATGCAGGCGATCTCCGGCAACGACGGCACGATGACGCTGCAGGTCTCGTTCGAGACCGGCACGGACATCGACATCGATCAGGTGCAGGTCCAGAACCGCCTGGCGCAGGCGCAGGCCAATTTGCCCCAGGCCGTGAACAACTACGGCCTCACGACCATCCAGACGGCGGGCATCCCGCTGCTCGTCTTCACAATCAACTCCCCGGAGAAGACCTGGGACCAGAACTTCCTGTCGAACTACGTCGTGATCAACGTCAAGGACGAGCTCGCCCGGGTGCCCGGGATCGGGCAGGTCAAAATCTTCGGCGCGGCGAACTACGCCATGCGCGTCTGGGTCGCGCCGGACACGATCGCGAAGCTCGGCCTCACGGTGACCGAGCTCGTGAACGCCATCACGGCGCAGAACGTCGTGAATCCCGCGGGCACGCTCGGCGGCGAGCCGGCGCCAGCCGGCCAGAAGCTCACGTACACGGTGCGGGCCCGGGGGCGCCTGATGAGCGCCGAGGAGTTCGGGGACATCGTCGTGCGCGCAAACAGGGACGGATCGCTCGTGCGCTTGAAGGACGTCGCCCGCCTCGAGCTCGGCGCCGAGAACTACACCCAGCAGGCATACGGCAACGGTGTCCCGGCGACGCTCGTCGGCCTCTACCAGGTCCCCGGGTCGAACGCGCTCGATGCCGCCAATCGCGCGAAGGCGACCATGGCGCGCCTGGCCGAACGGTTCCCCTCCGACATGCACGTCGAGCTGACGCTCGACACGACCGTCCCCGTGACCGAGGGCGCGAAGGAGATCGTCATCACGCTGCTCGAGGCGATCGGGCTCGTCATCCTGGTCGTCTTCGTCTTCCTCCAGAACTGGCGGGCCACGCTGATCCCGATCCTTACCATTCCGGTCTCCCTCGTCGGCACCTTCCTGTTCTTCCCCATGCTCGGGTTCACGATCAACCAGCTCTCGCTCCTTGGGCTCGTGCTCGCTGTCGGCCTCGTCGTCGACGACGCGATCGTGGTCGTCGAGGCGATCGAGGCGAAGATCGAGCAGGGCCTGTCCCCGCGCGATGCGGCACTCGAGGCGATGGACGAGGTGAGTGGCGCGCTCGTCGGCATCGCCCTCGTGCTTTCCAGCGTGTTCATTCCCGCCGGCTTCATCGCCGGCATCACCGGGTCGCTCTACCGCCAGTTCGCGCTCACCATCGCGTTATCGGTCCTGATCTCCGCCTTCAACGCGCTCACGCTGAGCCCCGCGCTCGGCGCCCTTCTCCTCCGTCCGCGGCGCAAGGACGCACGCCGCGGACTCGCCGGACGGTTCTTCAACGGGTTCGATCGCGCCTTCAGATCGGCGCAGACCGGCTACGTCCGGGGCGTCCAGTTCCTGATCCGCAAGGTCGGCGTCGCGCTCGTCGTGCTCGCCGCGTTCACGGTGCTGGCGGGCGGTCTTGGAAAGACGCTGCCCACGTCGTTCATGCCCCAGGAGGACCAGGGCTTCTTCTTCATGAACGTGCAGCTTCCCGAGGCCGCGTCGATGCAGCGGACGAACGCCGTCATGCGCGAGATCGACGAGATACTGAAGGCCGAGCCGGGCGTCCACTACGTCAACGCGGTATCCGGGTACAGCCTCCTCTCGCAGACGGCGAGCCCGCGCAACGGACTGTACTTCGTCCAGCTCACACCCTACGACGAGCGGGCGACGCGGGGGCTCCAATCGGACGCGATCGTCGCCTCCGTGAATCAGAAGGTCTCTGGTCTGCCCGAGGCACAGGTGTTCGCGTTCCTCCCGCCCGCCATCCCCGGCGTGGGCCAGGCCGGCGGCGTCGACGTGTTCATCCAGGATCGCGCCGGCAAGACCGTCGACTACCTCTGGCAGAACACGCAGCGGTTCATGGCCGAGGTGGGCAAGCGGCCCGAGATCGCTTTCCTGGCGACGACGTTCGCGCCCGCCGTGCCGCAGCTCTACGCGCGCGTCGACGAGGACCGGGTGTTCAAGCTGGGCGTCCCGATCCAGGACGTGTACACGACGCTCCAGGCGTTCCTCGGCGGCACCTACGTGAACCAGTTCAACCGCTTCGGACGCGTCTGGCGCGTCTTCCTCCAAGCCGAGCCGCAGTACCGGACCGACCCGGCGGATCTCGAGCTCTTCTACGTCCGCAACCAGGCGGGCGACAGGCTCCCGCTGTCGACGCTCGTCTCCCTCGAGAAGTCGTCGGGTCCCGAGTACTCGAGCCGGTTCAACGGGTATCGCGCGATCGAGGTGCTGGCGATGCCGGCGCCCGGCTACAGCTCGGGTCAGGCGATGGCGGCCGTCGCCGCCGTCGCCGATCAGGTCCTGCCGCGCGACATGGGCTACGCGTGGAACGGCATGAGCTATCAGGAGTCGATCGCGAGCAGCGGCGCCGCCGTGTTCGCCCTGTCGCTGGTCCTCGTCTATCTCATCCTGGCGGCGCTCTACGGAAGCTGGTCGCTCCCGTGGAGCGTGCTGCTCAGCACGCCGGTCGCGGTCGCGGGCGCGTTCTTCGGCATCTGGGCGCGCGGCCTCGAGAACAACGTCTATGCGCAGGTCGGGCTCCTCATGCTGATCGGCCTGTCGGCGAAGAACGCGATCCTGATCGTCGAGTTCGCGAAGGCCGAGCTCGAGAAGGGCGAGTCGATCGTCGACGCGGCGCTGAAGGGTGCCCGCCTTCGACTTCGCCCGATCCTCATGACGTCGTTCGCCTTCATCTTGGGCCTGTTCCCGCTCTGGAACGCGCTCGGCGCCGGAGGGGTGGCACGCCAGGTGATCGGCACGGTGACCATCGCCGGCATGGCCTTCGCGACCGCCATCGCCATCTTCCTGGTCCCCGTCCTGTTCGTGGTCGTCGAGCGGGTGTCTCACCGCGGGCAGCCGCGCCCCGCAGAGGCCGAGACGCCGGCAAGCCCCGCGGCGCCTGGTCCGCTCCCCGTGCGGGAACGCGCGAGCTGATGATC
>CAVQLX010000008.1:0-447023 GCA_963713495.1 uncultured delta proteobacterium
GCCTAGCCGGACGTTTCGGCGGCCAGCATCGCGTGCGAGATGCGCGGGAGCTGGAGACGATCGGCGATCGCCTCGAGCCGCGGCGCGGGGGTCAGGAGCGCCTTCACGAGGCGGCCCCCGCTCGGAGCTTTGATCCGAAGCTCCGCTCGACGAACGGCGACGCTGCCACGTAGCGACGGACGATCGATTCGAAGTCCTCGGGTGGCGAGCCGCACACCTCGAGCACGGCGTCCGGTGGGCGCGCCCACTCCGAAGGAGTCGCGCTGGTAGTCGAGGAGGAGGAGATGGCAACCCTGGGCTCGAACACCTGCATGTCGCTGTCCGCCACCAGATAGCCGTTCGCGGTCACGGGTACTCCGGGGGGTCGTCCGGATCGATCGCATCGAGGGGGACGAGACTCCCTCGCGAGCGTCCAGCGGAGCGCGCGTCGAGCCCGGGCGGAGGCCCCGTTTCTGTTGACACCTCTCGCGACCCCTTCCTATGGTCGACCTTCCGGGAGGACGTCCATGGCGAAGCGATGGAGCGAGTGGCAACCTGGGGGCGCACGCGTCCGGTCGGTCGGGATGCTCGCGGCACTGGCGGCATTCTTCTTCGCCGCGAACGCGCAGGGCGTCGTCGCCACGCCGACGGTGACCGGTCCCATCACGTCGCCCGGCAGCGCGTTCCTCACGCCGCCCACGAGCCTCGACCTCGCGCCGTTCGGCTACGTCGAGGAGGAGTTCTTCGTCTCGGGGACGGCCACCTCCTACACCAGCGCGAGCCCGCTCGGCACCGACGGCCGGTGGACGGCGACGCCGGCGGACACCGCCGACTACATGACGCGCATGCTCGTGCGACGCCCGACCAATCCGAAAAAGTTCAACGGCAGCGTGGTCGTCGAGTGGCTGAACGTTTCCGGCGGGCTCGACGCGGCGCCGGACTGGACGTTCGTCCACAGCATGCTGCTGCGCGACGGGTTCGCGTGGGTGGGCGTCTCGGCGCAGCTCGTCGGCGTCAGCGGCAGCGGCGGCCCGCTCGGCCTCAATCTCTCGCTGAAGGCCGTGAACCCGGTCCGCTACGCGCCGCTCGAACATCCCGGCGACAGCTTCTCGTACGACATGTTCTCCCAGGTGGCGCAGGCGATCCGGCAGCCCTCCGGCGGGCGCCGCTCGGCCCGCTCCGCCCGCGACGAATCCTCGCCACCGGCGAGTCGCAATCGGCGTTCCGGCTGGTGACGTACGTCGACGCGATCCACCCGTCGCCCACGTCTACGACGGCTTCCTCGTCCACAGCCGCGGCGCCAGCGGCGCGCCGCTCTCGGAGTCGCCGCAGGCGACGATCGCCCACCCACGCCGTCGTTCATCCGGACCGACATCGACGTTCCCGTGCTCACCCTCGAGACCGAGACCGACCTCATCACGCTCGGCTTCTTCCCCGCCCGCCAGCCCGACGACCGACACATGCGGCTCTGGGAGATCGCCGGCACGGCGCATGACGACGTGTACGGCCTCGCCGCCGGGCCCGACGATCCGGGACCCGCCGCCCTCGACACCACGTACCTGCCGCCGGTGACGTCGATCTTCGGCGTCATCACGTGCGACGGGCCGATCAACGCGGGGCCGCAGCACTACGTCACCAGCGCTGCGCTTTGGCGCCTCAGCCGGTGGGCACGCACGGGCCGGGCGCACGGCGCGAGCGCGCCGCGGCTGGACATCGACCCCGGGCCGCCGCCGCCCTGCGGCACGATCCGTTCGGCAACGTGCTCGGGGGGATCCGGACGCCGCAGGTCGACGTGCCGATCGCGACCCTCTCCGGGCTCGGCCAGAGCGGCGGCGGGTTCTGTGCCCTCTTCGGCACCACCACGCCGTTCGACGCCGCGACGCTGGCCACGCTGTATCCGAGCCACACGGGATACGTCGCGGCGATCGCGGACGCCGCGCGCAAGGCGGTGCACGCGGGTGTCGTGCTCAAGGCCGATCGTCCCGCGATCATCCAGGCGACCATGGCGTCGACCATCGGCCAGTAACGCATGATGCTGCCTTTCGGCGATCGCCGTCCGCGGATCGACGCGACGGCGTGGCTGCCCGAGACCGCCGTCGTCATCGGACCGGAGTCGAGCCTGTGGTTTCACACCGTGGTGCGCGGCGACGTGCACGACGTCCGCATCGGCGCGCGCACCAACGTGAAGGACAACGCGACCATCCACGTGGTGAAGGGACGGTTCGCCACTGTGGTGACCCATCTGATCCTTCACGTAAGCCAAGCTCTCGCCCTGCTGTGCCTCTTGGCAACGGCGCCGGGGGCCAGCGCACTAACCGGGCGGCATCGATCTGAGCTTCCGAGGCACCGGGATCGCGATCACGCCCGTCCGGGGCTCTTCCAGGGCCAGCGCCCTCGTGCAGCAGGCGGACGGAAAGCTGGTGGCGGCGGGCGGGAGCACCAGCGGCGGTGGCCAGGCCAGGTTCGCCCTCGTACGCTACAACGCCGATGGCACCCTCGACCCCACGTTCGGCGCAGGCACGGGGATCGTCACCACGCTGGTCCGCGGCTCCGCGTGGGCCAATGCCCTCGTGCTGCAGCCTGACGGCAAGATCGTTGCGGCGGGCTACAGCGACACCCTCGAGTCCATCCAGCCCTTCGGCGGGAGCAGACTTAGAGTTCACCCTCGTGCGCTACAACGTCGACGGGACGATCGACACAACCTCGGGCGCCGGGGCTCAGGGATCGCCACTATGCCGAGCGGCGTCGCGCTTGGCCTCGTGCAGCAAGAAGACGGGAGACTCGTGGCGACGGGCTTGAGGTTCTTCCACAATCGGAACGTGTTGGCCGTCGTGCGCTATTCGACTGACGAACCCGATGCCGTTCGGCCGGCATGACGAAGGCCTCATTCGAAGAACTCATCGAACCCGCCCCGGACCGGAAGGCCATGGTTCCGGACTGGCACGCTCGCTGGCGTCGCCGACGCGGTGTCGCACTCGTGCGGGGGCATCTCCGTTGTACGACGTCCGTTTGCCGCGCCCCGACTGACGCACGGATGTCCTCGGAGAGACCCACGCTGACCTGACCCGGATGGCGCTCGACGCCGGCCGCTACCCGGGCCCGACGCCCTACTGGAGTCGCGCGTTGCGGATGGCTGGCAGGACGAGGCTAGGCGAACACCATGACCACGAACGAGCCGAACAAGACGAGCTGCACCAGGCCCTCCAGAGCGCTGGTCGACCCGTCGGCCTCCGCGATGCTGGCGACGAGCAGCGAGATGATCATCAGGCTGGCCTGAACCGGGGTCAGGCCGAGGATGATGCCGCGTCCGGTAACGAAGCTGATCACCAGGACGGTGGGAATCGTCAGCGCGACGGTCGACAGCGCCGAGCCGAGCGCGATGTTGAAGGTACGCTGCATGTCGTTGTTGAGCGCGGCGCGGATGGCCGTCAGCGATTCGGGCGAGACGATGATGATCGCCACCACGAGCGCCGGAATCTGCGCGGGAAAATGGAGCACGTCCATCGTGTCGTCGAGCGCGATCGAGAGGTACTCGACCAGCACCGCGAGCGCGATGATCGTCAGGACGAGCATGGTCGCGTGGTATGCGCCCGGATCCCCTTCCGGCTGCCAGCGCCCGACCCGCGTCCCGGCGAACCGCCTCTTTCCCCACACCGTCGAACACGAAGAACTGCGTATGCTTGCGAGTCTGGATGTGGAGAAAGAAGGCGTACAGCAGGATCGAGGCGAATACGAGGAACACCTCGAGCCGGGACTCCTGCGCCGGAGTGACCGCGTCGGGCAGGATGAGCGCGAGCCCGGTCAAGGCGAAGAGCATGGTCAGGAAGGCCTTCGAGCTCTTCACATTGTAGCGCTGCTCGCCGTAGCGCATTCCGCCGATCAGTAGCGACAGACCGATCAGGCCGTTCACCAGGATCATGACGGTCGCAAAGATGGTGTCGCGAGCGAGCGTCGGATTGTTGTCGTGGTGCAACACCATGGTGGTGAGCATGACCACCTCGACCGTCACCGCGGAGAGCGTCAGGATCAGCGTTCCGTAGGGCTCTCCGTACTTCTCGGCGAGAAGCTCCGCATGTCCGACCACGCCGATGGCGGCGTACACGACGACGCTGAAGATGAGCACGAGCAGCACCTGGGTGAGCGGTCCGAAGTGGCCAACCGCGCCGAGCTCCGGGCTGCTGGCGATCAGCTCTACGAGCCCGATCGTCGCGACGGTGAGCACGAACGAGCTCTCGGCCCGCAGCACGCCGACGATGCGCATCACGCCCTGCGATGTGACCGCGGGCGGAGTCGGCTTGCTGGAAGCGCCGTCGCGGTTCACGGTGCGCGCTCGCTCGGGCTCGCCGGTACTCATCGCTTCGCGCCCCTCCCCCTGGTGCGGGGTGCTACCGTGCTCTCCGACCAGCTAGGCTGTCAACGACATCCGGCATGCCTGGAACCGGCCGGGTCGCCCGCGGGCTCATGCACACCGTCGCGCGCGCCTCGCGCCAGCAGGCGCGGCTGCGCGCGTCCCGTCGCGACGAGCGCAGCCCGAATGCCACGCAACGCAGCCGCCTGGTCGTGCATCCAGTGCAGGCAGTTGAATGACACGACCAGGTCGAACTGGTCGGCGAAGGGCAGCTGCGCTGCGTCCGTGACCCGAAACGTCAGGTTCGGATAGGTGTCCGCCGGGAAGTGCTGCGCTGCGAACGCGATCATCGCGTGCGAAGCGTCGACCCCGAGGCCTGGGCCTCGAGCAGGTTCGGTGCACGCCAGCTCGAGACCCCAGAGGAGCGGACCGGTGCGCTGCTTCCTCCACCCGCGTGCCGCGCGCGGCTTCGGCCGCGCGCTCTTCGAGCGCGACCGCGCCCTGCGTCCGCGCGATGCGCAGCGCACGCTCGAAGCCTGATCGTTCGTCCATGGCGACCTCGAAACCGCCTGACTGCGGCGTCGCGGTTGATCTGCAGGGCACCTCAGGACGTCTGGGAGTGCTTCGCCTGCTGACGATATTGCTGCGGCACGTCCTTCCAGACGTTGGTCAAGTGCACCACGCCCTGATCGTCGGTCCAGCGATACAGTCGGCCCGGGCTCGGTCGCGTCGCCACGGCGCTCGCGTCGTCGGCGCCTGATTGTGCCGGGGGTTCCAGTGGCGGATTGGGGATCCAGACCCACGTGTATGCCGCAGTGGTCCCGTCGCGGCGGAGCTGATACCGGCCCGTCGAGTACTCGACGACGTCGGGCATCGGCGGCGATGCGGGTGGAATCGCCTGGACCTCGGGCGGCGCGTACGCGGGCGGGGAATCGTACACCGCCTGCGAAGGGTAGTAGGTCGAGGCGTCGTAGGCGGGTGCGTCGCCGTAGTAGGAAGGCGGATATCCGTAGAACGGTGGCCAGGCTCCGTAGATTCCGATCGGAACTGGCACCGCGAGCGGGAACCCGACGAATCGTCGCCCGCGGAAGAAAGGCCGCCGGATAAACGGCGGCGCGAAGGAATGGGCGAACCGCAGTCCGCCAGAGAAGAGGGGCCCTCGCGCGCCGGCCATTCGCATCGGGAAGGCCCGCGCCGGCGTCGGAAGACCGGTCGTGAGGATCGCAAGGGAGACGCCCAGGATCAGCGCGAGTCGCCTCATCGGCACGCTTCTCTCTTCACAGGGTAGACCACCGCAACAGACTGGTCCAGGTCTGTTCCGGAGCCGGCACAGCTGCGCGATCGACACCGTGTGCCCTTGTTCTCGCATGAGGCCCTGCACCGTCAGAAGGCGTTGTCGGGTTTCCCGGTGAGGGCTTCGAGCTTTTTTCGCGCGTCGAGCTCCAGGACGAGTTCGCCGACCTTGGCACGGAGCTCCCGCACCTCGCGGTCATGCGTGGCCTGCTCATCCTCCGTCCGCGCCTTCAGCCCGCGTTCGCCTTCCTTGAGGAAGATCTCATCCAGCTCTCGACCTCGGGCTGCTTCAGGTCGTGCTCGCGGCATATGTCCACGAGCTTCGCCGCCCCTTGATCAGCTGCAGCAGCAGCTCGACCTTGCGTCGCCGTCCACCGCTGAAAGTCTTTCTCCCCCCATCGCGGACCTTCGCCGAGTGTTCGCATGCTCCGTAACAAGGTCCGGATCCGGCGGAGTGCCCGGCCATCGACCCGAGCTATCCGAGCGCACGTTCACCGGGAACTGCGTCCCGGCGAGTCTCGTCTTCGGCTTCACCTCCGAGGACGACATATGCATCCTGCCCGGCTACTACTACGACGCGGACCCGACCGCCGCGCCCGATCAGGAGTGCACCTTGTAGCGGTGAATCGCTACCCTCCGGCCGCGCGGGACGCGCGGCCGAGGGCGGCGAACGACAGCAGCGCGACGGCGTAGCCGGCGGCCGCGGCGACCAGGACAGCGGTGAAGCTGCTCAGGATCGCCATGATGATGGCGAGCACCGAGCCCAGCACGCTCATGCCGCCGTTGACCGCCCACATCCACGGCACGCTGTCCTTCCCGTGCGTCGCCACGATGCGAATGCCGGTGGGGAACGGCATTCCCATGAGGAAGCCGAGCGGCGCGACCAGGGCGACGGTGACGAGACCGCGGATCCAGAGCGGCTGCCCGAGGACCGCGCCGATGATGAGCGGGTAGACGAACGCCACGCCCAGGAGCGCCGCGACCAACACGCCGAGCACGACCGGCAGCGACAGCGACCAGCGGCCCGATGCGTAGCTGCCCGCGCCGGCGCTGAACAGCAGCGCCGCCAGCACGAGGGCGAGCGACCGGGAGGGATGGCCGAGAAGCAGTGCGAAGCGCTGCATCAGCGCGATCTCGACGAAGATGAACGCGCCGCCCAGGCTCGCGAAGTACAGCAGCCAGAGCGGGAAGCGTGGCAGTGACCCGTGACCGGAGCGCATCAGCGGCAGGAACATGAAGAGCGCGACCGCGACCGTCGCCAGGACGAGGAGCACGTACAGCGTCAGCGACCCCCAGTGCCCGCGAATTAGATCCGGCGCGTCGTTCTCGGTCGACAGCAGCGCGAGGATCGGGGTCTTGTCGTAGTTGAAGAAGAAGGGATTGTCGTCGTAGACGGGGTCGACCCGCAGCGGCAGCGATTTGAAGTAGGCGCGCTGCCTGCCTCGCGCCCTCGCCTTGGCGATGCGGTGCACCATGGCCTGCTGCTCGTCGTGGGCCTCGCCATCGGCCAGCGGATGCATGAAGCGGCCCGCGACGTCGCGCCGCACCTGCTCCCGCGCCGCATCGACCTCTTCGGGAGCGAACGGCGTGTTGCGCACGCACACCGTGCTGTAGGGCGCGACGAACGCCAGGATGCACTTCCCGGGGTGCGGAATCTTCAGGCGGTAGAGCGCCTCCAGGGCGACGCTGAAGAGCCGCGGACCCTCCACCGAGTAGTCCCATCGCGTGACGCACATCGTGCCACCCGGCTTCAGGTGCGAGATGTAGTCCATGAAGGCATCGACCGTGTAGAGGTAGGTCTCCGACAGCACGTACGCGCCGCTGCTCATCGCGGTCAGCGTGTCCACCACGTTCATCGCGATGACGTCGTACCGGTAGGGCGTGTTCCGGACGAAGCTGCGGCCGTCCTCGACGATCTCGTGGACGCCCGGCACGTTCACGAGCCCGTTCGTCGCCGCTCGGTACTCCTGCGACAGCAGGCGCCCGGTGGTCGGGTTGATCTCGATGCCGTCGACGTTTCGCGCACCCGCCCGCAGCGCGAGATAGACGTCGATGCCGCCGCCGACGCCGATCACGAGCACGCGCTCGGGGGATTTGTGAAAGAGATATGGCGTCTCGTGGAAGAGGTAAGACTGCTGCGCCTCGAACGGCGGGGCGGGAAACTGCGCGCCCGTGGCGATGCCGGTCCAGGCATCTCCGTCGATGTAGACGCGCTTATCGAGCGGGTTCTTCTTCGTGGACACGACGTCGATGCGCGATAGGGTGTTCCATTCCGACATCTCGACGACCTTCTCGTCGTCGGGCGCGAGCTGCGCGAAGTTGGCGTTGATGGCCTTCAGGGGGTCGGATCGCAGGATGCCGTTCACCTGAGGCGCCAGGATGTAGACGACCGCCAGCCCGACGGTGAGCACCGTCAGGACCGCCGTGTTCCCGCGCCGGCGCCGCTCTCCCACGAGGATCGGGACGGCGACCAGCAGACACGCCAGCACGACGCAGCGCACAGCGCCCAGTGGCTGCATGAGCACGAGAAACGCGACGCATCCGAACGCCGCGCCGACCAGGTCGGCGAAGTAGAGCACGGACATCTGCGCAGCGTGGTCGCGATAGATCGACCCCAGGATCCAGCCCGCGAAGAAGTAGGGGCAGACCGCCGCTGCGTAGGTTGCCAGCATGAGCAGGAACTGCGGGGCGCTGTGGAAGATCGACTGCAGCTGGACCCCGAGCTGCGGAACCACCAGCGACGAGAGCAGGGTGGTGACCACGAACCCGATCGCCGCCGAGCGCAACCCGAGGACGCGCACGAGGCGATTGCGTTCGCCGAACGCGAGCCAGGTCCCGCTGATGCCGAATCCGAGCAGGGCGATCGAGACGATGAAGTAGACGAGGTGATTCCAGTAGACGAGCGCGTAGATGCGTGTCTGGAGGAGCTGGAGGAACAGCGTGGAGAGGGCAACGGAGAACGCGACCGTCGCCGGGAACCAGAGTCCGGAAGCGGGTCGCTCCATGGTCATCATCGGCATCCGGACGACGGCATAGCGTACGGGCCTGCGATCGCCCAGCCCGCGGAGGAAGCCCGATGCACCGCACCTTCGTGATGGAGGTGATCCGGCTCGTGCACGACACCCCCCCGAACGTCGAGCAGAGTCGACGGCTCCACGACGCATTCGGAGCGCTGCTGCGCGACGGCGTACGCCGGGGGGACACGACCAAGGCCTACCCCGTGCCGGTCCTGAGCGAGGTCGTCGTCGGCACCTTCATCACGCTGATGCTCAACTGGCTCGGGATCGAAGGCTATCCGTTCCGCGCGCGCGCGACCGCCATGGCGCACTTCCTCGCCGACGCGCTGCGAGCACGGAAGGGGCTTACGCCTGCGAAGCGCCGGACCTCCGGCTGATCTCCGGAGCCGGCTTCTGGTGCAATCCGACTCCTCCCTTCTCGGCGTCCCGTAGCGAGGGGGCGTCAGCGGACGACCAGCCGCGGCGGCACGAGGCTCGTCGCGGGCGCCGGCTGCCCCTCGCGGATCTGCATCAGCATCCCGAACGCCGTGTGCCCGATGGTCTCCACGTCCTGCGCCACGGTGGTGATGGGGAACCGCAACAGGTCGGCCAGCACGATGTCGTCGAAGCCGACGATTTCGAGATCGTGCGGTACGTCGAGAGCCTGCTCGCCCGCCGCCCGCAAGGCGCCGATCGTGAGCCAGACGTTGCCGCAGAAGAGCGCGGTGACGCCGCCCCGGTCCTGCAGCAGCGCGCGCGCAGACGATACGGCTGCACGTCGTCGGGCCCCAGCAGGGTCGCGTCGATGCGCGCGAACGGCGGCAGCAGGAGGCCGTCGACGCGCCCTTCGTGCAACGAGGGGCAAGAAATACCCCTCTTCGGTTCACCTCGGTCGCGCGATCAGTGCCACGGTGCCGTCGTCGCTCGGGCGGAGGAGGCGCGCGAACGTGTTCTTGTGCGCGAGGTACTTGAGAAGGAACGGTGTCGCGTAGCGCTCCGTGGCGTCGTGCTGGGCCTGCCGGGGGTCGGGGGAGATATCGGGATTCTCGTCGGAGAAGCCCGTGTGCGACCCGCCCGTGAAGCGCACCAGGAACGCCGGCGCGGGCAATCCCTCGAAGAACGGCTGTGTCAATCCGGAGAAGCTCACGGTGTCGTCGCCGGTGGCGCCCATGATCATCCAGGCTCGTCGGGGCCTGAGGCCGACGAGGGGCGGCGCCGCGGCGGCGCTCACCGCGGGCGCGAGCCCGACGATCGCGGTGAAGGCCGGGTCCGTCCTCACCGCGTCGACGACGGCAATGCCACCGAGGGAGTTCCCGATCAGTCCCGTCGCGGCGCCTCGCACGTGATGGGCCCACGTGCCGAGCGGGCCGGAGCCCTCGTGCAGCTGGCGAGCGACGAACGACAGGTCGAGCGGGAGGTCGTCGAGGTTCAGGACGAGCTGCCCGGCGTCGCACGCCGCGCGGGTCACGCCCGGGAAGTCCGGGGCGGCGACGACGAACCCGTGGCTCGCGAGGTGTACCGCCAGGTAGTCGTAGTACAGGCGCGAGCCGCAGAGCCCGTGGGCGATCAGGACGAGGGGATGGCGCTGCCGGACCGGCTCGGCGTCACGCCCCGCGCGCCTGGCCGGGTACCAGATCTCGATCGGAAGCGTTCGATTCCCGCGGCTCGCGTCGACGGCGCTGGCGGTGGTCACGCCGACGGCCAACCTTCCGGGTCGCGTCGGATCGGGTGAAGCCGTCGCGCTGGTCCAGAGTGCGAGCATGAGGAGCGCAGTCGTGGTGCGACGATGCATGCACGGGATACTTACCCGCCCTCGTCCACGTCATCCAGGAGCGCTCGACCCGGGCCTCGACTATGGCGGTTCGCACCCGGGAGGTTCGCCCCGTCTCGGGAATCAGGACGCGGCGAGCTGACCGGGCTTTGCGACCATGCGAGTGCCGCGAAGCAGCACGCCGCCGAGTGCCACCACCACCACACCCCCGTACAGCCCCGGGTGCGAGAGCGCGGTATTCAACGGCAGCGCCCGCACCAACGTCGCAAAGACCGCGGCTCCAACCAGCAGAGCCCCAACGCCTACGAGTCCGACGCCGACCAGGCGCGCGAGCCAGCGCATGATCGCGATCTCCTCGCCGAGGCGCGCGTAGAGCCGCGCTTTCTCGTAGGCCACTGCGACGTCGCTCGCCAGGGCACTCAGGAACTCCAGGTCGTCCGTGTGCAGGGGCGAGACGGACGGATTGACCACCTCGATCACTCCAATCGCGCCTCTGGCGGATCGAAGCGGGGCCGCGAGAAGGCTGCGCGTGGTCACGCCCGTCTTGCGATCGACGCCGGCATAGAACCGGGGGTCGTGCTGGGCATCGTTCACCAGGATCGCCTCGCCGCCCGCCAGCACCGCGCCGGCGATGCCCTGATCGGCGGGGAACCGCACCTCGCTCAGTGCGGAAGCCGAGGGCGCCGCACCCGTGCGCTGACTCGCCACCGGGAAGCGAAATTCGCGTCGCTTCTCGTCGAGCAGCAGGATGGCGCACCCGTCGGAACCGAACACCTCGCGCAGCCGACGGGTGGCGAAGCGCACGAGCTCGTCCACGTCATCGAAGGTGGCGAGGCTGCGCGTCACCGCATAGAGGAGCTCTACCCGCTCACTATCGAGCGCCATGGCGCCGAACCGTAGGCCGCCACGGGTCGACTGTGCAAGCGCGCGCTTGCCGCCCTACTCCGCTCCGTGATCGAGGAGCGTCCAGCCGGCGGCGCGCATGCACTTGACGAAGTCGCCGCTGACCACCGTGGTGGTGCTCCGCGTGCCCAAGGTCTCGGCCGCCGCCTGCACCTTGCAGTCTCGGCGCGCCTCTTCCAGCAATGGCGCGAAGTCGGACGATTTCTGCCATTCCAGTCGGGACGCCGGATGCGGCTTGGCGGCGCTGCAAGCGCCGAGCACGGTTGCGAGCAGGAAGAGCCGCGGCCACGCCAGAGGCTTCGACATGGCGCGCCTTATCGACCGAGGTCGCGCCGGGCGCAAGATCACGTCGAGTTCTGACCGGCCCCCCATTCATGCCGGGCCCACGACCGCGAAACCCAGCGCGCCGGCCCCCTCGGCCATTCGACGGTCGTAGGTGACGATCGCGCGCAGCGCGGGTGCCACGAGGTGAGCCGCAGCGAGATGGATGGCATCGAGCGACCGGAGGCCGACGGGCTCGAGCATGCCGGCGGCATCGAAGAGAGCGTCGTCGAGTCGGATCAGGTCGATGCGTTGCAGCAGGCGCCTGGCGGCGGCAATGGCGGAAGGTCCGACGGGCCGCACCGCGCGCAGGACCTCCGTGCGAGCGAGGCCACACGATACCCGCTGCGGCTCGCCCCGCAGGTACGCTCGGAGCGCGCGGGACTCGGGCTCGAGGACGACCAGCTTCACCAGCGCGGACGAGTCGAGATAGACCATGGAACGGCTCAGCGCTCGTGGGCACGCAAGCGAGCGAGCCGGCGGGAGGGGGGCTCGGTGCCGGCCGTCGAACGAATCGGTGCCGGCAGATCGAGGAGATCGCCCTCGCCGCGCGTCACCCGGCCCGCGGCTTCGAGCGCGTCGATCACGTTCGTGTGGACGGCGGGGGACAGCACGGCGACGGGGCGACCCCGATCCGTGACCTCGAGACGCTCGCCGCGGCGGACCCGGCGCAGGGCGGCACCTGCGTTTTGCTGCAGTTGTCGCACGCCGATCTTCTCCATGTGCGTCAATGTAGCACGACGGAATCCGCTGGAACAACGGCGGCGGCGCGGCGAACGTAGTCGCCAGTCTCGGATGAGCTACGCGGGCAGCGCAGGCCATCCGGCGACGCGCGCCCCAGGGAGGACGAGTCCGAAGCGCAGCCGCGCCGGCCCGGGCATGACCGCGACACCCAGGCGTATCCTCGCCGTTGCGTCCGCGCTGTGAGGCAGATAGGCGCTGCCTGGCTCCATGGCGTCTGCCAGGAATCTCGTCGCGCCCGGCCGTCGAGGCGGCGCAGCGACACTCGCTCCGGAGGACCGCCGCCTGAGGCCCGTCCTGATGATCTGGCTCCTGGTGCTGGCGAGGAGCGCCGGGGCTCATCGCGACCCGCTCGGCATGGTCGGCACGCTCAAGGCGTCCTGCCAGGCCGCTTGCCAGGCGCAGGTGGAGGCGATGTGCGGCGCACTCGTGGACGACGAAGCGACGGCGTGCGCCAACGAGATCCTCGATGCGTATCGCCGAGCCGGTCCGGGCCAGGTCTCCGGAACGTCGAACGCCGATGGCGCGGTGTTGTGTCAGAAACCAAACGGCCTCGTGATCCTGCGAGCAGCGAGCAAAGGGTGCAAGCCTCGGGAAATGGCGATCGGCACCCTCGGCCAGCCTGGAGAGGTTGGGCCTCCTGGGCCGCCGGGGCCTCCTGGTCCAGCGGGGGCAGGCGCGCCAGGACCCACCGGTCCTCCCGGTGTGGCTGGCCCGCTCGGGCCGACTGGCCCTACCGGCCCGCAAGGCATCCAGGGCGCGCCGGGACCGCCTGGCGCAACAGGCACAACGGGAACAACCGGACCCACGGGACCCCCGGGCCAGGGCATTGGCGTGCTCGTGACCGTGCGGACCGCCTCCTCCGTCAGTGGCGTACGTCCCGATGCCGGTGTGCTGCTGAACGCCACGGCCATGTGCCCGCCTGGGCAGCAGGCGACTGGCGGCGGGGTGCAAGCGACGCCGAGCGATCCCGACGATCAGTCGCGCCTCCACACACTGGAGAGCGGCCCCACGGCGGAGACTCCACCTCGGGGCTGGTTCGCCATCATCGGGACCACGCAGCGGTTCTCGCCCGGGAGCACACTGACCCTGACGGTGCTCGTGCTGTGTGTACAAGCGCCGCCGGAGGAGGGGCCAGGTACCAGCTCGGTCCTCCGGTGAGCGCCGAGGGTGGAGGACGAGTCACCGAGCTACTGACCGATGAGGCCGTGGAAGTAGCGCCAGCTACGCGAAAGGTAGAGTCCCAGCCTGAGCCCGACCGGTGACGACCAGTGCATCGCCGGCGCGGCCAGTACGGGTGATCCCGGGGCGCTGCTGCGCGGCGGCAGCTTCTTCAGCGGTTCGCTTGCCGGGCCGCTCGCGGTGCTCGCCAGCAATCCGCCGTCCGGCTCGAACAACGGCATCGGCTTCCGCTGCACCCGCTAGTCACTACGACGAACAGAACAAGGAGAGCATCGGCCGTGCAGTGACAGCCAGGCCGGCGACTCTCGCGCGTCGCGAGGCCTCGATGACGCTGCCCAGCGGCCGGCATGCACTGGCCCGTCGCCCGGTCCTTCCTCGCAGGTGCAAGGCCGGATCGCGAAATCGGTCACGGTTCCGGTCGATTTCCTGGACCTGGGGCGATCTGCCTGTCATGTTCTCCTTCAATGTGCATGACGATGTCCCGCGGGCGAACGATGACGACGAAGCATGCGAGCAGGTGGCGATCGCTCCTGGCGGTGGCGGCCGTTGCCGCGCTGGTGGCAGGCATGCCGCCCGACGCATCGGCGAAGAAGAAGCCCCCCAAGAACGTCCTCACCGCCACGATCAACGGGAAGAGGATCAAGTTCCGCCGCAACGTGTCGATCCAGGCGGGCGGCACCACCGTCGCCCTTTTCGTGATCGGACAGACCCGGCCACACGGCATCCTGCGGACGCTCGGCGTCGGGTGTGCCGACTTCCCTCCGGCGACCGTCCCCGGCTCGTCGAACTTCTGCACCTTCAGCTACTACGGAAACGAAGCTCGGACGGCATCCGACCATCAAGGCGTGGGAGCTTCCGCTGGCCACCGGTCGCGTGGACTTTTCCGCGTACGATGGGAGCGTGGTCAGTGGCACCTTTTCCTCGGTGCTGACGAGCCTGAGCGGCGAACCGCCGGTGACCGTGGAAGGCCAGTTCAGCGGCCATATCGGCGCAGGCAACTAACATGAGACTCGTACCCATCCTCCTGGCGGTTCTCCCGATCATCGGTCCCGCAGGCGTCGCCGGGGCGGCGCCCCGTCACGTGTCGCACTGCAGCGTGGGCGTCGACTCGACCCGCGTGGCGGCCGAATTCACGGCACTGGTCGGACGGCCCGCACACGGGGTGTCGCTCGACTTCGTGACCGCGGCAAGCCCGACCGCTCAGCCGACGAGCAGCGTGACCCTGAAGCAGGGCCCGAATGCGCTCCTGACTCTCGATTCGGTCCCCGGCGCCGGCGGCCTCGCCGTCGATCTCGAAGCCGGCCCCGGGTTTCGCGGCGTGCAGAAAGCCGACGTCGCGAGCACCGACGGCGTGACCTTCACCGGCGCCGTCGACGGTCGCGACGTCGTGCCGTTCCAGCAAGCCGGGCTCGGGACGCTCGACTTCGCGGACGGCCAGTTGCCCCCCACCGTCAAGCTGAAAGCCTCCGTGAAGGGCGCGCTCCGGCGTCTCACGAAGCTGACGCTCAAGAGCCCATGCCTGGGCGACCCGCTCGACGGCACCGGCGCGGTGCTCCCGGCATGTGCGCTCTGCAACGTCGCCTGCCTCGGCCCGCAATGGCGGTGCGCGCTCGACGCACTCGCAGCGCTTCCGAAGTGCAAGGGCAAGGGCAAGGGGCTCGTCTGCGTCACGCTCCTCGAGACCGCGGAATACGAGTGCGCCAGTACGGCCGCTCAGTGCGCCGCCGCCTGCTTCAACGCGAGCGCCTGCGCGACGACGGCCAGCGCTGCCCTCCGCACGCCGTGACGACAGCGTGGCGCCAACCGGCGCGTGCTCAGTCGCTCCAGCGGCAGTCGTAGACCACGGTCGCCTGCGCACGGTCGCCGACGTCCTCGGCATACTCCCAGCACAATTGCAGCGACGGGAAGTAGCGCCGCGTCGCGTGCCAGGTTGCATCGGTCGTGTCGAGCTCGAGCAGGATCGTACGGTGATCCTCGCGATATTGTGCGATCGGCATCGTCGGAAACGAGATGACGGCGTTGGCACGCGCAGCTCCGAAGAGGGCGACGAGGAGACTTGCGACGAGCGTGCGCATCCTGCCCGCACGCATTCGAGAGAAGCGACGATCGGTTCGCGCGAACAAGTCGACCGGCCGGATGCGCGTTCCGCCTTCCGTATCCGTGGTGACCATCGAGATCGTGCTTCCTTTCGCGTCGGGTGTCCGCCGTCCACACGGCGGCGGAGCGGCGCGCCAGGCGGCCACGTACACTGGGACGAGCCAGGGGAGCCGACTGGGGCGGCACGCCGCCGCAGCGGCGCGTGATGCGGAGCCGAGTGGGTCAGAAGGATCCGCGTGGGGCGTGCGCGACACACGCCGGCCGGGATTGGCCCACATGCCCGGCCTCTGCCGGCATTTGACGCCTGCCAATTTACCGCGAAAATCGTGCACCTGGAGGATGGACAGATGCGAAGCATGAGCTGGTTCGCGGTCTGCGCCGTTGCGATGGCATCTCTCTGCGGCGCGTCAGCCCACGCGGCGGTGCTCTGTGCCAGGAAGAATGGAGCCCTGGCCGTCAGGAGCAATGCCTGCAAGCGCAAGGAATCGGTGGTCGACGTCGCGTCGCTCGGACTGCTCGGCCCGCCCGGGGGCGTCGGCCCCGTAGGGCCGACCGGAGCCCGGGGGCTGCCCGGGCCGGCGGGAACCGAAGGACCGACGGGTCCACAAGGACCGACCGGTGCGGTGCTGACGAGCACGGGAGCCCCCTCGGCCGTCCCGGTGAACTTCTATGGCTACTTCATGGACACGTCGACGAGCGGGACGATGCTCTCGTTCGGTCAGGCGCATCTCCAGACGATCGGCGTCGCCGGGCAGTTCGACGTGTGTAACGACGCCGTGGCGGCCGTGAACTACGTGGTCTATGTCAACGGAGTCCGCACCGCCGGAGCCGTCGGTGCGGGCGCGTGCGCCGGCCCATTCAACGTGGGTATCGGTGGCGACTTCCAGGTGACCATCCGCCGGGCGCAGATCTTCGGCGTCCATTCCGGCGATTCGCTGACGAACCAGAACTACGACGTCTACGGGCTCTCCCAGCTCTGAGCGTGACAACCCGGAAGGCGCGGAGGTGCCACTCCAGGGCGCGCGTCAGCGCCCGGAGGTCTGACTCGTGCGACGGCAGCGGCGCCGTTTGATCCCGGGTAGAGGTTTCGGTAGCGGTTGAGCAGCCCGATGTTCAGGAAGGTCATCCATCACGCCTTGGCACTTGCCCTCGTCATCACCGGGACGGGGCTCACGGGACGCGTGCTCTGCATCGGCAGCGACGGTCACCACGAGATCGAGCTCAGGGACGCCACATGCTGCGCTGCGAGAACGGTCGATGACACGCCGAGCGTCCAGGCGCAGTGCTCCGCCGGCTGCACCGACACCCCGCTCGCTCTGACCGCAATCGGTCAGAAGAGCGCGCCGCACATGAGCCCCGCGCTCCTCCCGTCGGCGACGGTTCCTGTCGGCGGTCTCGCCGATGGCATGAGGCGCGCCGCGTGGTCACCTTCACAGCAGTCTCCGCCGGCCAGACCACCGCGCCTCCTCGGGACAGCCGTTCACCTCTGCTGATCCGGTCACCTCTCGCGGCCCGGTAGCGCTCGGCGCTGCCCGCCGCCCGCCGCAGGTCGAGTACGCCGACCTCGCGGCCGTCCGTGATTGTGCGCCCGTGCCCGTTCGTGGGCCGGACCAGGAGGTGACCCGTGCGTTCCGTTCACTCGTCGATGATCGTCGTCCTGCTCGTCGGCTCCCTCCCGCTGCAAGGACATGCAGCGGAGGTGCTCACGTTGGAGCGCGCCCTGGACATCGCCAGGGACCGCGCGCCCATGTTGCTTGCGGCGCAGGAACGCATCGCGGAGGCCCGCGGACGACTCGAGGGAGCATCCGTCGTCCTCCGCACGAATCCGATCTTCGAGGCCGTCGGCGGCCCGTCTCACTCCGATCGTGGACGCAGCCACGATCTGGACCTCGATCTCCGGCAGGACTTCGAGCTCGGAGGCCACCGCCAGGCGCGGATCGAGGGAGCGAAGGCCGGCATCGACCGCGAGACGGCGAACGTCGAGGACGAGCGGAGGCGCGTGCTGCGCGACGTCGCCGTGGCGTTCGAGCGTGCGCGCGGAGCTGACGAGCGGCGCCGGCTACTCGCCCAGGCGGCGGCCACCGCCGCGGAGGTTCTCCGGACGGCGGAACGTCGCTTGAACGCCGGGGAGGTCGCCGTCCTCGACGTCAACGCGGCCCAGGTCGGTGCGTCGCGCGCCCGTGCCGACATGCGAGGCGTCGAGGCAGAGCAAGCGGAACGGCTCGGACAGCTCCGGGCGTTGCTCGGACTCGACCCGGAGAGGGCCGTCGTCCTGATCGGCGCGCCGGGAGATCGGCCACGTTACGAGCTGGACGATCTGCTCGCTCGTGCGATGGAGCGTCCCGACCTGCGCGCGCTGGCGGCCGAGGCCCGGGAAGGCGACGCCGAGGTGCGGCTCGGCGCGGCTCGCCGCTGGCCGGATGTCGGTATCCGGGTCGGATATCGCCAGGAGGAGGGCGCCGACATCCCGCTCACCGGCCTGAGTGTTGCGCTCCCGCTTTTCGTGCGGGGCCAGGAGGAGCGCGCTGTCGGCAGCGCACGGGCGCGCCGGGCACGGCTCGCGCTCGATGCTGCGCGGCGGGCGGCCGAAGCCGAGGTGCGAGCGGCATTCGAAGCGTACCGGCGCGAGCTGGAGGCCGTCGACGAGCTCGAGCGGAACGCGCTGCCGGTGCTCGACGAGAGCGAGCGTCTCGCGGCGCGCAGCTACGAGCTCGGTCAGACGAGCCTGCCCGCGCTCCTGCTGGTGCGTGGGCAGATCGTGGAGGCACGGATGGCCCACGTGGCGCATCGGACCGACGCGGCCGTCGCCCGGATCGAGCTGGAGAGCCGTGCGGGGACCCTGCGATGAACCCGATCCTCCTCCTTCTTGCTGCCTGCCTCGCCAGCGCCGTGGCGTGCGGGCGCTCGCAACAGGCCGATGACGGGCATCCTGATCGGCATGACCGTGAGGAGCTGATCGCACCGGGCGCCGCCGGGAACGGCGACGACGTCCTTCGCGTCGTCCCCGAGATGATGCGCGACCTGCGAGTCACCACGGCCGCAGTCGAGGAGCGGGGCGCGGTGGAAGGCGCGTCCGTGCTCGGTGAGCTGGGACCGAACGAGGATGCGTACGCGATCGTCGCCTCGCCGATCTCGGCGCGCATCCGCCGTATGCTCGCTCGTCCCGCGGAGCGGGTCGACGTGGGCCAGCCGCTCGCCGAGCTGGAAAGCGTCGAGCTGGGTCGTGCGCGTGCGGAGCTGCTCGCATCGCGAGCCCGGCTCGACCTCGCCCAGCGCACGCTCACGCGCACGCGTGGCCTCACGGTGGAGCGAATCGCACCTCGACGGGAGCTCGAAGAAGCCGAAGCACGGGCCGCGACGGCGCGAGCGGACGTCACCGCCGCCGAGGCGGCGCTCGGGGCGCTCGGGGTTCGCGAAGAGGCGCCGGACGTCCGGCCGTCGGAGAGCGGACGTTTCGTCCTGCGCTCGCCCATCGCGGGAACGGTCATCGAGCGCAGCGGTGCACAGGGCGAGGTTACGGAACCCGGCCACGCCCTCTTCCGCGTGGGCGATCTCTCGCGCTTGTGGCTGACCGTTCATGCCTTCGAACGCGACGCCGTGGCTCTGCGAATCGGCCAGGCCGCCGAGGTCTTCTTCGCGGCCCTGCCGGGGCGCGCCTACGCGGGGCCCATCAGCAACATCGGTGGCCAGGTGGACGCGCGGTCGAGGACCGTCCCGATCCGTATCACGATCGACAACACGGACGACATCCTGCGTCCCGGCATGTCGGCGACGGCGGTCCTCCCGGCTGGCGATCAGCAGGAACGCATCCTCGCCGTGCCGACCGCCGCGCTCCAGCGACTCGCCAACGGCTGGCACGTGTTCGTCCCGCGCGGCGAGGCGGTGTTCGAGATGCGCCAGGTCGGCCGCGGCCGGGATCTCACCGGCGAGGTGGAGATCCTGTCCGGCCTTCGAGCGGGGGAGCAGGTCGTCGTCGAGGGGTCGTTCCTCCTCAAGGCGGAGGCCGAGCAGGCACGCGGCGAAGGTGGGCATCATGAGCACTGATCGCGACGAACCCGCCGGGATGGTCGGACGGCTCGTCGTGGGGTCCGCCCGCCGGCCCGGACTCGCGACCGTCCTGGCGGTCGCGGGCGCGGCCCTCGGTGCGGTGTGGCTGCGCGATCTTCCCCGCGATGTGTTTCCGGACCTCGCGACACCGGTGTTCAACGTGATCGTGCAGAACCCGGCCATGGGGCCGGAGGAGCTGGAGACGGGCATCGCGATTCCGTTCGAGGTGACGCTGGCGGGCCTTCCCGCCGTGCGCCGCATCCGGTCGACATCTCAGCTCGGGGTGACGCAGGTCACCGTCGAGTTCGAGCCGGATGCCGACTACTTCCGCTCCCGGCAGCTCGTGGCCGAACGGATCGCGCAGGCAGCACCGCAGCTGCCACCGGGAACGGACGCGCCCCTGATCTCCAGCCTCACCGGACGCCTCAACGAGATATTCGAGGTGACGCTGGAGGCCGAACCGGGTGTCGCCGACCTGATGACGCTCCGCGATCTCGCGGAGTTCGAGGTGCGCAATCGCCTCCTCGCCGTGCCGGGGGTCGCCGCGATCGACCGGCTGGGCGGCTATCTGCGGCAGTACCAGGTGCTGCTCGATCCGCAGCGGATGGCCGCACGCGCCGTCACGCTGGACGAGGTGCTGCATGCCGTCGCGGGCGCCAACGTGAACGTGGCGGGCGGCTTCGTCGTGCAGGGAGCCACGGAGTGGACCGTGCGCGGCGTCGGTCGCGTGCGGACACCCGAGGACCTGCGGCAGACCGTCGTGGCGGTTCGCGGCACCACACCCGTGCTCCTCGGGGACGTGACCGACGTGCGAGAGGGTCCCGCGGTCCGGCGCGGCATCGCCCACAGGCTCGACGGAGAGGTGGTCGCATGCCGGATCGTCAAGCAGTTCGGCGCCGACACGGTCACCGTCGCCGCCGGGATCCGTGCCGCCCTGGACGACATCAGAAGGTCGCTGCCACCCGGCATCCAGCTACGCGTCGTCTACGACCAGTCCGCGCTCGTCCAGTCCGCGCTCGGCGGCGTCGGTCGTGCCGTCCTCCTCGGCGCGGTCCTCGTCGTCCTGGCGCTTCTCGCCCTGCTCGGAGACCTGCGTGCTGCCGCGGTCGTCACTGCCACCATCCCGCTCTCGGTCGGGTTGGCCGGCTTGCTGTTGCGCCCGTGGGGAATCGGCCTCAACACGATGACCCTCGGAGGGCTCGCCATCGCCGTCGGGCTGCTCGTGGATGCGTCGATCATCGTCACGGAGAATGTCGTCCACCGACTGACGAGCCGGCGCGAGGAGCCCCGGGCACGGGTCGCCGTGCAGGCAGCCGCCGAGGTCGGCCGGCCTATCGCGTTCGCGACCCTCATCGTGGTCGCCGTGTTCCTCCCCCTCTTCAGCATGGGAGGAATCGAGGGCCGGATGTATCGTCCACTGGCGGCGGCCGTCGTCGCCGCCGTGTCCGCGTCGCTGGCGCTGGCCCTGACGCTCGTTCCCGCCGTCGCTGGCCTGGTGCTCCGCGCCCGGCCGGTTGGCGCGGAGGAGGACACGTGGATCGTGCGACGGGTGAAGCGCCTCTATGCGCCGCTACTCGACGTGTGCATGCGCCATGCGGGCGCGGTGCGGCTCGCGTCGCTCGCCATCACCGTTCCGGCGCTGTTCCTCGCCTTCCGCGTCGGATCGGACTTCATGCCGCGACTCGACGAGGGTGCTCTCCTCATCCAGACGGTGCTGCCGCCAGAGGCGTCGCTGGAGCAGGTGGATCGTTCCAACCACCGCGTCGAGGATGTCCTGCGATCGTTTCCCGAGGTCGCCGAGGTCGTCCGCCGCACCGGCCGTGCCGAACGCACTGAGGACCCCATGCCGCACACCGTGTCGGACATGCTGGTGGTCCTTCACCCGGACAGATCAGGATCGCTCGACGCGCTCCGCGAGCGGATGCGGGCGCGGCTGGCGGACGTCCCGGGCGTTTCGTCCCTCTTCACGACCCCCCTCGGCATGCGGATCGACGAGGGCCTCGGTGGAACCCCGGCCGACCTCGCGGTGCGCGTCTTCGGCCCGGACCTCGACGAGCTCTCGCGGTTCGGCGAGCAGGCGCGCCAGGTGATGAGCGGGGTTCCGGGTCTCGTGGACGTCCGCGCCGAGCGCCTCACCGGACTTCCGCAGCTTCGGATCACCGTGGATCGGGCGGCGTCCGCACGCGCGGGCCTCACACCCGGCGACGTGCTGCGTGCGGTGCGGATCGGCCTCGCGGGCGAGGAGGTGTCGGAGGTCTGGGCGGAGCAGCGGCGGTTCGCGCTCGTCGTGCGCCTGCAGGATCACCAGCGAGGCGACCTGGCGTCGATCCGGAGCCTACTCCTCGACGCCCACGACGGGACGCGCGTGCCGCTCGGCAAGCTTGCCGTCATCGAGGAGGCGTTCGGGCCGGGCAGCATCCGGCGCGAGGCGGGCACGCGCAGGGTGGCGGTGGAGGCGAGCGTCGAGGGACGCGACCTGGCCAGTGCGGCCGACGAGGTTCGACTGCGACTCGCCCAGCTCCGGCTCCCGCCGGGCTACTTCTTCGACGTGGGGGGACGCATCGAGACCCAGGGGCGCGCGGCACGCTCGCTCCTGCTCGCCGTCGGCGTGGCCGTGATCGCCGTGGCGATCCTGCTCTACCTGGCGCTCGGCTCGGTCGCCGAGTCGATCGTCATCCTGGCGACGCTGCCGGACGCGTTCGTCGGCGCGATCGTCGCGCTCCTGGTGACCGGCGAGACATGGAACGTCTCCTCGCTGGTCGGTCTCATCGGCCTCTTCGGGATCGCCGTCCAGAACGGCCTCGTCCTCGTGACGCAGACGCGGACCCTGGTCGCCGGGGGCGAGCCGTTCGACGTCGCCCTGCGGGAAGCGAGCATCGGCCGGGTGCGGCCGAAGTTGATGACCGCCACGACAGCGATCCTCGGACTCCTGCCCCTCCTCGTCCTGCGTCTGCACGGAACCGAGATCGAGCGTCCGCTGGCGATCGTGATGGTCGGCGGGTTGGTGACCTCGACGCTCTTCACGTTGCTCGCCCTCCCGACGTTCTATGCGTTCGTCCATCATCTGTCCCGCCGCACGCGCGCCCGACCGCGGACCGTGAAGGCCCGCGGCGTCGGCACCACTGACAGGCCCTCAGCGTCCAGCCGCACGGCGACGTTCGATCAGGGACGGTTCCTCGGCAGGACGCGGCGTCACGAGGCGGTCCCCCGTCCCGGGCGAGCCGGCCCGCAGCGATGCGTCGAGCGACCACGGGCCGGGGCCCGCGAACAGCAGGAAGATGCAGCTCATGAGCTGAGCGTACTCCGAGCGAATCTCGTGCAGGACTGCCCAGATTCCCATCTGCGGCGGCGACGGCGGCGGGGGGAGCGGCAGCGTGCCCAGGAAGAGCCGCGGCTTGGTGGAGAGCATCGCCACCACCATCTCGATGATGAACGGAACGCTGATGAGTCGTGTGCCGAGACCGAGCATCAGCAACAGGCCGCCGACGATCTCGAGCCCTCCCACGAAGGTGGCGGTGAAGTCGGGAAACGGCATCCCCAGCTTGGTGAAGCGGCCGACTCCCTGGTTGGCGTAGACGAATTTGAGAATCCCCTCCCAGAAGAAGACGCTTCCGGCCATCAGGCGGATGGCCAGCGTTGCGCGTGGTCCCGTCACCGGAGGGTCGAGCAGCCACCCCCACATCCTCTCGACCAGTGTCCCCGGTTCGCTCTCCGTCCTCGTGCTTCCGTTCGGCGTCGTCATGGTGAACCTCCTGGAGAGGGTACACCGGCCCCGACATGCTGGATTGCGGCTGCCGGAAGCGCGCCGCCGCGAGCGGTTGCGCAGACGTCGACCGGCCCCGGTGAGCGGTTCGGCGATCCGCCTACGCCACCGCGAGCGGCAGCGAGTAGACGTCGACGGGCTCCGCCCTGCCGCGAATCGTGACCCGCTCGTGGCGCTGGAAGCGCGCCGCCGAATCGCCGGCCGTGCGGTGCGTCCGCGCGTCGATCGCGACGGCCGCGTGGAGGTCGCGCGTCAGCCGCTCGATCCGCGAGGCGAGGTTCACGACGTCGCCGATGGCGGTGTAGACGAAGCGGTCGTTGGTGCGCACGTTGCCGACGAACGCCTGGCCACTCGCGATGCCGACGCCTGCGGTGATGGGTGGCGCGCCATCGCGCGGCCCGAGGGCGAGCTGGCGCACCGTGGTGATCACCTCGCAGGCCGCCTCGACCGCCGCGCGCGCGTGATCCGGCATCGGCTCGGGCGCGCCGAATACCGCCATGAGCCCGTCGCCGAGAAACTCGACGACGGTTCCGCCGCGACGCTGGATCACCGCCGATACGGCTTCGGTGTAGCGGTTGACCATCGAGAACACCGTCCCCGCCGCCTGCTGCTCCGAGTACGTCGTGTAGCCGCGGATGTCGACGAACAGCACGGAGACGTCGTGCTCGCCGCCCTCGATCGATTGCCCGCGCGTCAGACGCGACGCCACCGGCCCCGGAACGTAGCGGCGCAGCGCGTCGCTCATCTCGCGCTCCTGACGCAGGATGACGGCGGCGTCGAAGCGCAGCAGCTCGCCGGACACCTTGTCCGCGACCGCGCCGAGCAGCGTCAGATCGGTGGGTGTGTAGACGTCGCCCGATCGCTTGGCGCCGAGGCAGATGACGGCGGCGAGGTCCAGCCCACGCCGCACCGGCACGAGCACCGCGGCGCCCAGCGCTTCGAGTGCGGCGCGCTCGTCGCGCGGCAGCGTCCGTGTGAGCGTCCAGGACCGAACGTCGAGCGGCGCGGTGCGCGTGCGCAGGGCGGCGACCAGGGGACCGTCGGCCGGCAACGTCGGCGGTCCGTCAGGCGTCTCGGCGGCGCGCGCGAAGACGGGGGCGAAGCCGTCGCCGAGCGGCGCGTAGATCACGCAGGACTGCGGGCGCACCAGCGCGTCGAGGCGCTCGCCGACCAGCGTGACGAGCGCGTCGGGGCCATCGGCTGCCGCGAGGTCCTGCAGCAGCGCCTCGACGCCGGCGCGCAACGCGTGCCGCTCACGGAAGAGCACACGCTCGATGCGCGGTCGGAGAAAGCGATGGCCCGGGACGACGCTTGCGGCCACCCCGACCGAGAGCAGGGGCTGCACGACGCGTGGATCGAGGTCTGCGGCCTTGCTCACGGCCGCTGCCAGCTGCGGCACCCCGAACAGCGCCGCCGCGAGCAGGAGTACGGAGAGGATGGAGTAGACCGCCGTCGTGGTGATCAGCCGATCGACGTCGAAGAGGTTGGCGCGCACGATGGCGATCAGCACGGACAGCGGGATCACGATCTCGGCCATCGCCGCCACCTCGTGCAGCCACAGCAGCGGCGGCACGACGGCAGCGACGACGTCGGCGAGCAGGACCGGCACCGTGCCCACGTACATGCCGAGCACCACCCACTTCAGCTGACGCCGGCCGAGCGCGCCGGCGCGCCGGTAGTTGCGGGTGAGGATGACGAGCGCGGTGACGATGAAGACGACGTTGACGGCGAACGCGGCGCGAAACCCCGCCTCCGGCGGCATCGGCACCCCGAACACCCAGCTCAGCGAGATCGGCCCGAAGAGCGCGAACAGCCATGGCCACCACGGCATCCGCCCGCCAGCGGGCGCGACCTCGGACGGGAAAGATCAGCAGCGCGCGCAGGATCAGCGGCAGCATCACCAGCGAGGCGCAGAGGAAGACCACCACCCAGAGCTCGGTCTGCCAGCGCGGGCCGCCGAAGAAGAACGTCCAGTGCAAGCCGTAGGCGATCGCGAGAAGAAAGAAGCTGCGCGCGATGCGTGTGCCCGGCCGGCGAGCCAGCACCAGCGCAGCGGTGACCACGAGGGTGCAGGTGAGCGGCAGCATGCGCCACGGGTACGCGACCGGGACGAGCCCGATCGTCGTGTGGCCGGCGGCGCCGGGGCGTTCGTACGCGATGGGAACGTGCAGATCGCGGGCTCGCGCGGCCGCTGCGTAGGTGCGTGCGACGAAGCCGAACGGTCCGACGCCGCGCAGATCGGCGCCGCCCACGCTCAGGAGCCGGTCCCCGATCGCCAGCGCGCCGGACGTGTCGCCGGTGGCGCCCGGCCAGAAGCCGCGCACGGTCGGGAACCCGTCGGCGCCGGACGGCGCCGCAACGTACACGCCCACCCACGCGAGGCGGCCGCTGGCGACCTGCTTCACATGCAGCACCGTGCAGGCGGCCCAGAGGACGAGGAGCGCCAGCGACACCGGCCAGGTCGCACGCGGGGCTCGCATCGGTCGGATCAGGCCGGCGCGAGGAACTGGATCTTCACCTTGAAGCGCAGCACCGTGGCCAGGCCGTCGCCGGTGTGGTCGGCGAACTGCGGGTGTCTGTCGGTCACGGCGACGAGCGCCGGGGTGCCCGTCGAGCCGAACAGCGTCTGGAGCTGCTGGGCGAGCGTCGACTCGGGCTGCACGAAGAGGAGCCCGTTCACCGCGGCAGCGAGGTTCTGCACCGCGGCCTCGTCCATGTTGATCGCCACCACGGCGCCGGGCGCGGTGGGCGGATCGGTGGGCAGCGCGAGGTTCTGGTAGGTCGCGGCCAGCATCTGCTGGCTGCCATCCGGCGCCTTCACCTCGAGCATCACGGTGAGGGCGCGGTTCCCGGCCACACCGGTCGACCAGTCGGTCACCGTATCGTGGGCGATGATGGTGAGCACGCCCTTGACGCTGGAGGTCACCGCCTGCACCACGCAGACGTTCCCGGCACAATCGGCATCCTGCGTGGCGACGGTGCAGGCCTGGCCCTTGTTGGAGCCGCCCTTGCAGACGTGCGCGTAGTCTCCCTCCCGCTGATCGGGCTGCGGCGCGCCGGCGCGAGCGATGCCGGCGGAACCCGCGGCGAGGCAGATGGCGAGCGTGGCGAGCAGTCGTGACGATTTCATGCGAGTCTCCTTCTTTCTCCGTGTGGTGGTGGAACGAGCGGCCGCAGCGACGCGATCGCCGCGCCCGCGATCACCATCCACGCGAAGGCGTCGCCCCAGCGCTGGTACGGTGTGCGGGCGTGCGATGCGTGCACGGTCGCGTTGAGAACCTGGAACGTATCGAAGCCGCTCTCCGCCAGGGTGCGCCCGTACGGGTCGATCACGGCCGACACGCCGGTCGCGGCGGCGCGCACCAGGTAGCGCCGGCTCTCGACGGCGCGCAGCGTCGCGATGTCGAGCTGCTGGCGCGCCGGCCCGGCGTGACCGAACCAGGCGTCGTTCGAGAGGTTGACCAGGACGTCGGCGCCCTGGTCCACCGCCTGGCGGACGAGATCGGGGAACATGGCCTCCACGCACAGCAACATCCCGGCACGCAGCGCCGTGGCAGGCAGGACGAACGTGCCCGGACCGGGGGTGTAGCTGGTCGCCCGCTCGCCGAGCATCCACGAGAAGCGACCGTCCTCGGCGAACGGAACGAGCTGGTGCTTGTCGTAGCGGGCGGCGAGGCGGCCATCGCGCACGAGGTACGCCGAGTTGTAGTAGCGCGTGCCCGAGGGCGACGCCGCGTAGTGCGGGCCACCCAGGATGACGTCGGCTCGCGTCTCGTGGCTCATCCGCAGGACCGCATCGCGGGTGGGCGACGGCTCTTCCAGGTATGCCTCGACCGCGTACTCGGGCCAGACGACCAGGTCGGTCTGCGGAGCGGCCCCCGCCGTGGTGAGTCCCAGGTAGCGGGCCAGACGGGCGGCGCGCTGCGACCTGTCGGCCGGCGGTGCGCCGCCCTGCACGACGGCGACGCGCACGGCTGCGCCGTCGGCGAAGGGCTGGCCGAGACGCCAGTGCCCGTAGAGCAACGCGCCCACCAGGGCGGCGGCGATCGCCGCCGTGGCGAGTCGCGGCCGGCGCCCGCGCAACACGGGCACCAGCCACGCGGCGGCGCTCGCGTTGACGCCGGCAATCAGCATGGCGATGCCGTAGGGCCCCGCGAGGTCGGCGATCTGGATCAACGGCGTCCAGTGCACCTGCGAGTATGCCGACAGCACCCACGGACTCCCGACGCCGCTGTGCGCGCGGGCGAACTCGCAGGCGACCCATCCTCCCGCCAGCAGGAGTGGATTCGCCGCTCGCCGTTGCGCCAGCCACGCGACCCATGCCGCGTAGCCGCTCACGTAGACGCCGTTGAGCCCTCCGACGATCGCCACGGTGGCGATCCAGCTCGGGACCGTCGCGAGGCCGAAGTAGCCGGACAGCATGCCCGGAAGGAACCAGGCGGTGCCCACGGCCACCGTGCACGCCCAGCACATCCCGGCCACGGCCGCGCGCAGCGGCGAGAGGACGGCACAGGCGACGAGCAGCGGCGCCAGCGCGAGCCAGGGTGCGATCGACCACGACAGCGGCGGGAAGCCGGCGGCATAGACCAGTCCGGACAGGACCGGCAGGGCGAACACGGTCGCCACGGCGACACGGGTCGCGCCGAGGGCTCGACTCGTCGAGGTCGTCCTCCACGCGGAGGCGTTCGATATGAGAGTTGCCGTGTGTGCCACGGGCGTGCGCGCATCGCGGGACCCTGCGCATCCGTCCGATCGGTGCGAAGCCGTCCCGTGTCGCAGTCATGCTGCTACTTTTCGGGTAGCGGGCCGCTACTCGGAGCAGCCACGGGAGGCTCTAGCAGCATTCTCTTCCAGATGCCATAGAGCACGGGGTAGACGAGCAGCTCGAGGAGAAAGCTGGTGGCGAGGCCACCCACCATCGGCGCGGCAATGCGTTTCATCACGTCGGCGCCTGCGCCCGTCGACCACATGATGGGCAGGAGGCCCATGAAGGCCGCCACCACGGTCATCATCTTCGGGCGCACGCGCTTCACGGCCCCCTGCACGATCGCGTCCTCGAGATCGGCCGCGGAGCGCATCCGGCCGCTACGCACACGGTCGTCATATGCGAGATCCAGGAAGAGGAGCATGAAGACCCCGGTCTCGGCGTCGAGCCCCATCAGCGCGATCATCCCCACCCAGACCGCGATCGACAGGTTGTAGCCGAGCGCCCAGAGCAGCCAGACGGCGCCGATGAGCGAGAACGGCACCGCGAGGAGCACGATGGCGGTCTTCACGGCCGACTTCGTGTTGAAGTAGAGCAGGAGCGCGATCAGCGCGAGGGTGAGCGGGATCACCACCTTCAACCGCTCGCGCACGCGCGCCAGGTTCTCGTACTGCCCGCTCCACACCAGCGTGTAGCCCGTCGGCAGGTCGAGCTGCGCCGCCACGCGCGCTTTCGCCTCCTGGACGTATCCGCCGACGTCCCGCCCGGTCATGTCGACGAACACGTAGCCGGCGAGCTGCCCGTTCTCGTCGCGGATCATCGACGGCCCCTCGAGGAGCTGGATGTCGGCGATCTGCGCCATCGGCACCTGCGCGCCCGACGGGGTGGGCACGAGCACGCGGCGCAGCGCCTCGACGTTGTCGCGGAACTCGCGCCCGTAGCGTACGTTCACGCCGTATCGCTCGCGGCCCTCGACGGTCGTGGTGACGGTCTCGCCGCCGATCGCGGACGTGACGATGGTCTGCGCATCCTCGACCGAGAGCCCGTAGCGCGCCAGCGCGTCGCGCCGCAGCACGAAGTCCAGGTAGTAGCCGCCCGCCGTGCGCTCGGCGAGCACCGTGCGGGTGCCCGGCACGTCACGCACGATGCGCTCGATGTCCTCGCCGATACGCTGCACCACCTTCAGATCCGGCCCGAGCACCTTGATGCCGATCGGCGTGCGTACGCCCGTCGAGAGCATGTCGATGCGGTTGCGGATCGGCATCGTCCAGATGTTCGGAATGCCGGGGAAGCGCAGCGCCGCGTCCATCTCGTCGCGCAGCTCGTCGAACGTGACGTGCTCGGGCAATCCGATCGAGAACAGCCAGCGCAGCGGTTTCGGATAGTCGGCGTACCAGCGTTTCACCGGCCGCCATTCGGCTTCGGGCTTGAGCAGCACCGTCGTCTCCACCATCGAGAACGGCGCCGGGTCGGTCGGCGTGGTCGCGCGGCCGGCCTTGCCGAACACCCGCTCCACCTCCGGGAACCCGCGCAGGATCTTGTCCTGCGCCTGGAGGATGCGCTGCGCCTCGGTGACCGACATGCCCGGCAACGCCGTGGGCATGTAGAGGAAGGCGCCCTCGTCGAGCGGTGGCATGAACTCGGAGCCGAGCCGCAGGAAGACCGGGACCGTGGAGGCAACCAGCAGCAGAGCCGCCCCGAGCGTCAGGGCGCGGTGACGGAGCACGAAGCGGCACACGGGCTCGTAGACCGCGAACAGGACGCGGCTGATCGGGTGCCGCTCCTCGGCGTAGTAGCGTCCGACCGCGACCGTGGTCAGCAATCGCGCCAGGAAGCGCGGACGGAACGTGAAGGCGTCCATGCGCGTGAAGAGCATGCGCAGCGCCGGATCGAGGGTGATGGCGAGGACCGCCGCCAGCGCCATGGTGAGGTTCTTCGAGTAGGCGAGCGGCTTGAAGAGCCTGCCCTCCTGATCCACCAGCGTGAATACCGGCAGGAACGCCACCGCGATCACCAGCAGCGAGAAGAAGACCGACGGCCCGACCTCCTGGAGCGCGCGCAGCCGCACCTCGTGGAAGTCGCCCTTGCGTCCATCCGCGATCCACTGGTGCAGCCGCGTGTATGCGTTCTCGACCTCGACGATGGCCCCGTCCACCAGCACGCCGATCGAGATCGCGACGCCCGCCAGCGACATGATGTTGGAGGTCACCCCCATGAAGTAGAGCGGGATGAACGCGAGCAGCACGGACACCGGGATGGTGACGATGGGGATGATCGCCGAGGGCACGTGCCACAGGAAGATCAGGATGACGAGGCTGACGATCACCATGCCCTCGCGCAGCGCGTGCAGCAGCGTATCGATGGCGCGGTGGATCAGGTCGGAGCGATCGTACGTGGTGACGATCTCGACACCGGGCGGCAGCGTGGGGCCGATCTCGGCGAGCTTCGCGCGTACGCGCTCGATCACCGCCAGCGCGTTCTCGCCCTGCCGCATGACGACGATGCCGCCGACCGTGTCGCCCTCGCCGTCGAGATCGGCGACCCCGCGGCGAATGTCGGGACCGAGCGTGACCTGGGCGACCTGCCGCACCAGGATGGGCGTGCCAGTCGCCGGATCGGTCTTGACGACGATCTGCTCGATGTCGTCGGCCGACTTCACGTACCCGCGGCCTCGAACCATGTACTCGGCGCCCGAGAATTCGAGCAGGCGGCCGCCGGTCTCGGCGTTGCCCTTGCGGACCGCGTCGATCACCTGCGTCAGCGGGATGCCGTAGGCCAGCAGCCGATTCGGGTCGACGGTGACCTGATACTGCTTGACGAAGCCGCCGACGGCCGCCACCTCGGCCACCCCCGGCACCGATTGCAGCTGGTAGCGCAGGTACCAATCCTGGAGGCTGCGGAGGCTCGCCAGGTCGTGCTGGCCCGTCCGGTCGACGAGCGCATACTGGTAGACCCAGCCGACGCTGGTGGCGTCGGGACCGAGCTCGGTCTGCACACCCTGTGGCAGGCGCGCCTGGATCTTGCTCAGGTACTCGAGGACGCGCGAGCGCGCCCAGTAGAGATCGGTGCCGTCCTGGAAGATGACGTAGACGTAGCTGTAGCCGAAGTCGGAGAACGCGCGGATCGCCTTCACCTTCGGCGCACCCAGCAGCGCCGTGACGATCGGATAGGTGACCTGATCCTCGATGACGTCGGGGCTACGGTCCCAGCGTGAGAAGACGATCACCTGGGTGTCGGAGAGGTCGGGGATGGCATCCAGCGGAATGTTGCGGAGGCACCACACGGCGCCGAGGAGCGCGGCACCGGTGAGCAGCAGCACGAGGACGCGATTCTTCGCGCTGAACTCGATCACGCGCTCGACCATCAGTGCGCCTCGTGCCCCTGCGCGGCACCCCCTGCCCCGCCGTCGAACGAGCGCAGCGCGGAGCGGAAGCGTGACTCGGAGTCGATCAGGAAGTTCGCCGCCACGACCACCTCTTCGCCCGCGCTGAGGCCGGACAGCACCTCGTAGAAGCCCTGTGCGTCGCGGCCGAGCTCCACCGCTCGCGGGTCGAAGTCGCCTTCGCCCCGCACCACGAACACGATGCGGTGTGTGCCCGTGTCGAGCACCGCGTCCTCGGGCACGGCCAGGCGCTCCCCGAGCGGGACCTCGATGGTGACGTCGACGAAGCTCTCCGGGCGCAGGTCCGCCTGCGGCGTCGACACCGGCACGCGTACGCGTGCGGTGCGCGTCGCCGGGTCGAGGACCGGATCGATGGCTGCGATGCGGGAAGTGAAACGCCTGCCGGGCACCGACGGCGCGGTGATGGTGACGGGTTGGCCGACGCGCACCAGTCCGAGCTCGTACTCGTAGACCTGCGCGTACACCCACACGCTCTTGCCGGGCAGCAGCAGGTTGGTCGGGTCGGCGCCGCCGCGGGCGATGGCGGCGAGCTGCGCGTCGGAGATGCCCTTCTGGCGCAGCTTGAGCGCGGCGGCGCGCACCAGCCCCTCGGCGCCCGACAGCGCCTCGGGCAGCGTGCTCTGCGCGAGCTGCGCCTTCGCCCGGACCGCCTGGCGGTATTCGACGACGGCCTGGTAGAGTCCCGGGTCGTAGGCGACCGTGCCAGTGGCGCGGATCGCGATCGCGAGGGAGCGGTACTCGACCTTGGCGCGCCGCACGCCGATCAGCTGCTGGCGCGCCGTCGAGAGCGCGAACGGCGCGTGTCCCGGGACTGGCGCCGAAGGCGCCGGGACCCCCGTTCCACCCTCGTGCGCGGCAGTCGGCTCGTCCTCCACCGGCTGGAGCTTCATCCCGCAGATCGGGCAGTTCCCCGGCGTGTCGGAGACGATCTGCGGATGCATCGCGCACTGGTACTTCTGCTTCCTCGCGGCGGAGCCGTAGGACGGCGGGAGCGACTCTCCCGCAGGCCCGTGCCAGTGCCACCAGACGGCACCGAGCGTGGCGAGGACGCACAGGACGAGGACCGTCAACGTCCGCTTACCCATGGCGGCGACCTTCCGCTGCACCGCGTGGCGTGGCTGCGCGCGGCGTGGAGGATTCGTCCGAAAGGGGGCCACCCACTGCGCGCTCCAGCTCGGCCCACGCCATCTGCGTCTCCGCGGCGCTGTCGATGTGCTCGAGGTGAACACTCTCGACGGCGCGCAGGGTGTCGAGCAGCGAGAGCAGGTCGACGCCTCCCGACGCATACGCCGCCTCGGTCACCGTCATCGCCTGCTCCGCCTGCGGCACATGGGTGCTGGCGAAGAGGTCGTGCCGGAGCTTCGCCGTGCGCACGCGCAACCACGCCTGCTCGACGTCGCGGCGCACGCCGTCCTCGATGCGCCGCCGGTCGGCCTCCGCCGACGTGATGCGCGCCGTGGCTTCCGAGATCCCGGCGTCGTACTTCGGCTTGTTGGCGATCGGCACCGTCACCGACGCCATGGCGCCGAAGCCGTCGCGAGCACCGAAGTTGACGAATCGGCCGACGCTCAGCTCGAAGTCGGGGAGATAGGCCTTGCGTGCCAGCTCGAGGGCGTGCTGCTCACGCGCGACGGTCGCTCCCTGCGCCGCCAGCTCGGGACGCTGCGCGAGTGCGGCCTCGATGAGGGCGTCGGAGGTCGTCGGAGGCTCGGGAAGGCCCGCGTCCTCGGGCACCCCGAGCGGATCGCCCGGCGACCGGCTGAGGAGCGCGTTCAGTCCGGCTCGCGTCGTGTCGATGGCGAGCGCACCCGTCTGCACGTCGGTGGCGGCGTGGGTCAGCTCCACCTGCGCCCGCAGCACGTCGGCCTGCGGCGCGCCGCCGGTCGCGTAGCGTCCCTCGGCCGCCTTCGCGAATCGCTCCGCCAGCTGTCGCTGGCGCTCGTAGACCACGACGCGCTGGTGCGCCTGCCACAGGCTCCAGTACGCGCGCTTGACGGCCGCCTCGACGTCGAGCGCCACGGCGTCGGCGCTCTGCGCCATCGCGCGCGCCTCGTCTCCCGCCGACGCCGCCGCGAGTCCCCTCTTGCCAGGGAAGGGAATGCGCTGCGCGAGCCGGAAGATGTTGTTGTCGGCGTGCGCGACGTTCAGGTTGTTCGGGGTGTTCCATGCTTCCCAGGAGACGACGGGATCGTCCCAGGCGCGCGCTCGGGTCGGCCCGGACTCGGCCGCGCGGGCGCGCGCACGAGCCGCGAGGATCTCCGGATTGTTCGCCCGGGCGATCGCCAGAACGTCGGCCAGGTGCAAGCGCCCGGCTGGCGGCTCTTCCGCCGCTGCGGTCCGGTGCACCAGAGCTGCGGCGAGTGTCGCGACGGCGCAGACACGCGCGGCGGCACGTATGTCGAGGAGCATCGTGATCGGTCTCCCTGCTCGCGTGGATGTGGACGAGACCCGAGGGCGTCCACTGGACGCACCTCGAGCGTTGGGGCCAGGCCGAACGGGCCTGGCACGCGCGAGGGAGAGCGATCAGAGCAGCAGGTGGCGCTGCGTGAGGAACGTGGGCGGGCCGGAGCCCGCGAGCTGCACGACGTCGGGCCGGGCCGCGTCCGCTGCACGAGCCGCCAAGCTCGCGCTCGGCAGCAGGGCGATGGTCATGGTCGGTGCGGGTGCCGGGGCGGTCGGGCTTTCGGCGGGACCGCTCGCCGCAACCGTCAACCCGCAGCAGGCCCTGGACTTCGGCAGCGAGAGAGGCCCGTCACAGTGGGCGGCGCAGCAGGCCATGGCGCGCAGCTCGGCGGCCGCCACACCGGGATTCACGTACGCCGACTGAACCCCGAGGGCGAGGGTCAGGGAAAGAACCGACAGACCTGCTCGCACGCGCAACACCGCTTCAGGGCCTTACCCGTATGGTCCCGGAGGCGCAACAGCGTGCGGACGGCGTGCCGCCGACGTCCGTCGGGACGCCGGCGGCAAGACGATGAACCGGGCTCGGTCAGAGCCCGGGTCGAAAGATCAGGGAGCTCGCGTTCTTCACGACGGCCTGATGGTCGCCGAGGGTGAAGACATTGCCCGATTTGGTCGAGAACCCGATGAAGGCGTTCGATCCGTCGGTCGAGGGACCGCCGAGGCTGATGTACGAGACGCCGATGTTCGCCGGATCGTCCTCGAAAAGCCGGATCGCGACGTCGCTGCGCTGGGTCGTGCCGGGCGTCACGAGGTTCCATCGCAGGACCATGACGCGGTCGGGCTTCTGACCCAGCACGTCGTACTTCACCTCCGTGGTCTCGCCGCATTGCGCGAGCGCGAAGATCGACGCGGCCGGCGCGCTCGCCGCGGTGAGCTGATCGCACGGCGCAGCGGGCTTGTTGAAGCTGATCCAGCCGTTCGCCGTCACCCACACCCTGCGATAGGTCGTGCCGCCGAACTTGACCCCGAAGGGCAGCGAAACGGAGAACGGCTTCTTGTTCGACAGCGTCGCGCGGTGGTTGAGCACCTGCCGCTGCCAGAAATCCGTGGTGAACTGGGGCTGGTGGGCATACGGCAGGCAGTCACCGACGCCCGGCAGCGAGCGGTTGACCACCGCGATGTCGCGATCGACACCGAAGGTGGACGGATCGTTGAAGTCGATCGGGGTCACGGTGACCGGCGCGTCCGTCGTGTCGAGGCAGTTTCCCGTGACTTCCAGCACCTGCTCACCGGCCGGCACGCTGAAGAGCACGTACGAACCGTTGGCGCGGGTGTCGTCCGACACCGGCCGGCCAAAGAAGTCGACGACGCCGACCGCCTCGACGAGCGCGCCGAACACCGGGCTCCCGGACGGCGTAGCGGTCACGACACCGGAGACGAAGTTGTCACCGACGGGATCGGCGATCGCCGGACCCACGAGACCGATTGCCAGCAAGAGGCCGACCGTCACCGAGCCTGCTCGAGCGTGCGTGAACATGTTCAGTGTCCTCCCTTTCGCGGACGCCTGGCGCCCTTCTCGGACAGGGGTTCAAACCGCCGGAACGGTTGTTCTTGGTATCTGCATGGCTGAGGGTGCGTCGGTCGGAAGGGGGTGCAGACCGATGGCTCGAGCGCTCAGGGGCAGCATGGCATTGGTCGCGGGGGCGACGCGTGCCGCCGGCCGGGGCATCGCGGTCGAGCTCGGGGCCGCCGGGGCCCGGCGCAGGTCGAGGCCCTGGTGGCGCAGCGTAGGCCGGTAGTTCTGACATCCACGTCAGCCGCCCGCCGTCGTGCCATAGCGCTCCCCCGTGGACACGCACGCCTCGGGATCGACGATCGGTTCCGTGCCCCGACCGACCAGCAGGTCGAAGATGGGAGAGGCCATGAGCGTCGTGACGACCGCCATGATGACGAGCATGGCAAAGAGCGCCGGCGAGATGATGCCGCGCTGGAGCCCGATGTTGATGATGATCAATTCCATCAGGCCGCGCGCGTTCATCAGCGTGCCGATGCCGAGCGCTTCTCGGTCGCCGATGCCCGTGGCACGCGCCGCCAGCCAGCAGGCCACCCCCTTCCCGACCACTGCGGCGACGAGCACGACGCCACACATCAGCCAGAGGACGCCCGTATTGAGGAGGGCGATCTTCGTGTTCAGGCCCGAGTAGGTGAAGAAGAGCGGGAGCAGCAGCGCGACGGTGAGCGGCTGGATGCGCCCGATCAGATCGCGCGCGACCACGCCGCGCGGCATCGCCGCGCCCATGACGAACGCGCCGAAAACCGCGTGGAGTCCGATGCGATCGGTGAACCAGGCGCCCAGCGCCATGAGCGCGAGCCCGACGGCAAGGCCCGCCTCGGTGAGCGCACCGTCCGTCACCAGCCACGATTGCGCCCGCGCGAGCAGCGGCCGGACGATCAGCAGCACGAGGGCCACGTAGCCCACCCCGCCGCCGATGTTCACCAGCGCGTGACTCCAGTTGTCGTCGAAGCTCGCGAGCACCACGGCCAGCAGGCACCACGCCGTCGCGTCGTCGAGCGCGCCGGCTCCGAGCGCCACGGTGCCCATCGTCGTCCCCGCGAGCCCCTTGAAGTGGATGATGCGTGCGAGCATCGGGAACGCCGTGATGCACATCGACGCGCCGAGGAAGAGCATCGCCTCGGACAGCTTGGTCTCGCGCGGAAACAGCTCCGGGTTGCCGAAGAAGGCCCACGCCAGCGCGGCGCCGAGCACGAAGGGTGTGAGCATCCCGGCGACCGATACCGCGACCGAGCTGCGCAGACGCCGGGCCACGATGTCCACGCGGAACTCCATGCCGACGACGAACATGTAGAGCGCCAGCCCGAGCTGCGAAGCGGGGAAGAGGTAGCTCTGCGTGTCGCGCAGCGTCTGCGTCCTGTCCCACGGGAAGAGCCACGCCTGCGTCCCGGGCAGGAGGAGCCCGAAGAGCGACGGCCCGAGCAGCACGCCCGCAACCATCTCCGCGACCACCTGCGGCTGCCCGAACCGGCGCGCGATGGCGCCGACGAGCCGGCAGAACAGCAGGATGACCGCGAGCTGCAGAAAGAAGTGGACTGCGAGGTCCAGGTTGGTCATGCGAGCAGGCGGACAGGGGTCTCACTAGCATCATGCCGGCGCCGGCGGAATACACATCACGATGAAGGCCGCCCCCCGTGAAGGCTTCCACTCGATCACCCCGCGCATCGTCGTCTCCGACGCCGCCGCGCAGGTCGCATTCCTCCGCACCGTCTTCGACGCCACGGGCGAGCAGCACGCCGGACGGCCTGCGGAGATCCGCATCGGCGACTCCCTCGTCATGGTGACACCGGCAGGCGACCGCGAGCTCTTCCCCGCGTTTCTCTACGTCTACGTCGGCGACGCGGATGCAGTGTACCGGCGCGCGCTCGCCGCCGGCGCGACCTCGCTCGAGGAGCCGCTCGATACGCCCTACGGCGATCGTCGCGCGATGGTGCGCGACCCCTTCGGAAACGTCTGGCAGATCGCGCACGTCGTTCCACGTGACGACGCCGGCGGCCGATGACGGCGCCCCGCGTGGCGCCAGGTGATGCGACTTGCCGCGAAAGGTGCGATCTGATGTGAAGCGTTCCGCGTGCTGCCCCGGCTGGCTCGACAGGACATGCCCCAGGGAGACGACGTCTCGGCCGACCTCGCGGAACGACTCCGATTCGAGTCGCTCGTCATCGATCTGGCCGCGGGATTCGTGAATCTCGAACCCGAGCGGGTGGACCAGGCGATCGAGGATTGCCTGCGCCACATCGTCGAGGCGCTGCACCTCGACCGCAGCACGCTGTTCCAGCGATCGGCCGAGGACCTCGTCGTGACGCACTCCTGGGCCGTACCCGGGGAGGATCCCTTCCCGAAGGCGTGGGGACGTACGGCGCTGCCGTGGGCTTTCGGACAGGTCATGAGCGGCAAGGGCATCGTCTTCTCCCGGCTGGACGACCTTCCGGCGGAAGCCTCGATCGACAGGACCACGCTCGAGCGGTTCGGTCCAAAATCGAATGTCTCTCTCCCGCTCACAGCCGGCGGCGAGATTATCGGTGTCCTGGCGTTCGGGTCGATGCGCGAGGAACGCGCGTGGCCGGCTCGGGTGCTGGACCACCTCCGCTCGGTGGCGCACATGGTGGCCGGCGTCCTGGCGCGGCGCGACACGGACCGGCAGCTCCGCGCCGCGCTCGCGACGAACGAGGAGCTGCGCGCGCGACTGGAGCGAGAGAACGGGTATCTTCGCGAGCAGGCGCGAACGCTGGCGGGTACTCCCCGACTCGTCGGACAGGGCTCCGCCATGCAGCGGGTGCTGTCCCTCGTCGAGCGGGTCGCGCCGACCGATGCCCCCGTCCTCATCACGGGCGAGACCGGGGTCGGTAAGGAGCTCGTCGCCGAGGAAATCCACGCCCGCAGCGCGCGGGCGGACCACACGCTCGTGAAGGTGAACTGCGCGGCGCTGGCGCCCACGCTGATCGAAGCGGAGCTGTTCGGACGCGAGAAGGGTGCGTACACCGGCGCCCTCAGCCGTCAGATCGGGCGGTTCGAGCTCGCCCACGGCTCCACGCTCTTCCTCGACGAGGTAAGCGAGCTCCCCCTCGAGCTGCAGGCGAAGCTGCTTCGGGTCCTGCAGGACGGGACGTTCGAGCGGCTCGGGAGCCCTCGCACCCTCCGCGCGGACGTGCGGATCATCGCGGCGACGAACCGCGACCTGGACCAGGCAATGGCCGACGGCCGCTTCCGGGCCGACCTCTACTTTCGCCTGGCGGTGGTCCCCGTCACGGTTCCACCGCTGCGCGAGCGAGCCGAGGACATCGTTCTCCTCGTCCGCGCCATCGTGGACGAGGTCGGCCGGAAGATGGGCAGGCGGATCGAGGCCATCGACGAGGGCAGCCTCGCAGCGCTCCGCCGCTACCCCTGGCCGGGCAACGTCCGCGAGCTCAGGAACGTCGTCGAGCGGGCGATCATCCTGGGCTGCGAGAGCACGCTGTGGATCGAGCTGCCCGAGCACCGGACGAAGGCCATCGACGCGAGCTCGACGCTCGAGGACATGGAGCGGCACCACATCATCCGGATCCTGGATCGGACGGGCTGGCGCGTACGCGGGACCGAGGGCGCGGCCAAGATGCTCGGGCTACCGCCGTCGACGCTCGAGACCCGCATGGCGAAGCTCGGGATCCGGCGTCCGCCCTGAACCCCCGGCATCCCGGGGCGCCCCCCGGCATTCCGGGGAACACCCCCACCCGCGGGCGGGAGCCGGCCTGGCGCCTACCCTGCAATAGCCTGCATGGACGGTGACATGGCCGTCGATCGAAGCCGGCGCGTCGCCGCTACCTAGCTGGCGAGCGCGTTGCATGGGGACAGTGCGCTGGTCCGATGGTGATCGCCATTCTCGAGATGACGCTTGCCCCGCGGCAACGAGACCGCCACGACCGGCGCGCTGCGGGCCTTCTGGGATTCGACGTGCGCGCTACCCGGCTGCATCGGTGGCGGCGTGTTCCAGGAGGTCGGGTCCGCCGAGACCGCGCTGTACATCGAGATGTGGCAGGAGGTCGCCCAGCTCGAGGTTCACCTCCGCTCCCGTGAGTACCACCGTCTGCTCGCGATCATGGAGACGGCAGCGGAGCGCCCGGCGCTCCGCTTCAACCTGATCGGTGAGACCCGGGGGCTCGCGTGGGTCGAGATGCTGCGCCTCGGTCCCACCCGAGCGGGCAGTGAAGGCGACACGCAGTGATGCGGAGCAATGCCGACGTCGTGCGGCGGATCGTCTCGCAGCTGCTTCCCGATGGGCGCCCGGACGTGCGCTCCGTTGCAAGGACGGTGAGGGTGAGCACCCGGACCCTCCAGCGCCGCCTGTCCGAGGAGGGTTTCACGTTCGCGGGCCTCGTCGATCTGACACGCCTCGACGTCGCGCAGCGGATGCTCGAGGATCCGGCGCGCAAGGTCATCGACGTCGCGCTGGACCTCGGCTACTCGGATCCCGCTCACTTCACGCGCGCGTTCGTCCGCTGGACGGGCCTCGCGCCGCGCGAGTTCCGGCGCCTCCGCTCGGCCGAGGCGCCAGCGAGAAGCCGCGTGGTGGCGGTCGCGTCGGATGACCCCCGGCACGCGACGCCGATCGTTCGCTGACCGGGGCGCGCAGGGAATGACCGCACGGAGAATGTCGTCGCGCTTGCCCAAGAGCTCTCCGGGCCAGTATGTCGGGGAAGACAACGGCTGGTCGGGCGGTCCGCGGGACCGCCCGCCTCTGCACAGATGAGAGAAGAGGTACGAGATGCAAGGTCGAACGGCGTGGGTGGGAATCGTCCTCGGGGGGCTCGTGCTCCCGTGGTGTACCGGATGTCCGCAGATGATGATCACCACCGCGGCCACGACGGCCGCGAGCTCGCTCGTCGACGACCGCTCGTTCGCACAGCAGGGCGCCGATCTGGACCTGAAGGCGCGCATCGAGCAGCAGCTTCTCGCCGACTCTCCGAAGCTGGCGTCGTCGGTCAACGTCGACGTCTATCGCGGGCGCGTGATGTTGACGGGCGTCGTGCCGCGCTGGACCGATCGCCGGAACGCCGCAGCCATCGCGAGCAACGTGGCGGCCGGCGGCCAGGTGTTCAACGACATCGAGGTCGCCAGCGGCGGCGGGCTCGGCGACATGGCGGGCAACTTCGCCATCAACAAGGAGCTCGGCGTGAACCTCCTCGCCGCCCAGGGGATCGCGTCGCAGAGCTTCCAGCACCGCGTCGTGAACGGCACCGCGTTCATCATGGGCCAGGCGACGACCCCGGGCCAGGTCGAGACGGCGCGCCAGGTCGCGCTGCAGACGCCGGGGGTCCATGACGTCGTGACCCATATCGTTGTCGGCCCATGACGCCGGGGACGGCGTCCCCAAGCAGGCGATCGCCGCGTTCGTGCAGCGCCGACGTCACGAAGTGGCTCGCGACCGCCAAGCATCCGCGCTGGAACCGGCCCTACACCGAGCCGGTCTATCAGCCCATGCTCGAGCTCATGCAGTACCTGCGCAGCAACGGCTTCAAGACCTACATCGTGACGGGCGGCGGGCAGGATTTCGTGCGTGTGAAGCGCATCTTCCCGTTCGAGCAGTAGGAGAGCCGGCGGCCCACGACGTCAGCGCCCGGAGCGCGGTGCCGGGATGATCGGGAGCAGGACGTGCGAGTCGAACCGTCCGCCGGTGTGCAGGCTGACCGTGCCGCGCTCGATCCGATCGCGAGGATCGTCGTGCTGGAAGAAGGAGCGCGCATCGTCCCGTGCGCCGACCTCGATCACGAGCCGGTGACCGCGCTCGAAGATCGCGCTGGTGGGCAGGATCTCGATCTCGACCGGGACCACCTCGCCGGGACGCACCTTCTGGATCTCGTCGTGCGTGTGGTACGGCCGATAGGGAGTCGAGCGCTCCGGATCGAGCTTGCGATGCGACAGCCGCAGCCAGCCGTACGCCACGGCGACGGCGCTCTCGTCGCTCGGCTGCGGCCCCGGAAAGGTGACCTCCGTGCCGTCGGGGCGCAGGTTGCGCACGATCGCGAACAGATCCGCGTCGTCGCTCGTCGACGAGACCCAGAGCTTGAGCTTGATCGGGCCCGTGACCTCGACCTCCTGCTCGAGCGGCTCCGTCGTGAACTGGACACAGGACCGCGCGGCGCCGGGCTCGGCGTCGTAGCTCGCCGAGGCCGCCTCGGGCGGTCGGGTCGTCGACAGGCCCGGGCCCGTGGCATCGAGATGGTGCTCGGTCCACCGCGTGCGCGCGAGCGGCCATTCGTTCTCGTAGCGCCAGCGATAGGTGTCGCGATCGCGCCGGATCGCCAGCCGGATCGGCGGCTCCCGCGTGATGCCGGTATCGACGTCGCGCAGGAAGTGCTCGAGGAACCGGTGCTGCACCAGGCGCCCCTCGAGCGAGTAGAACGGGCCCGACGTGGTCCCCCACGTGTAGCTGGAGGAACTTGTGCGCGGAGCTGGCGCCGAGATAGCCCTCGACGTTGCCGCGCAGGTGCAGTCCCGCACCGCCCCAGTTTCCTGCGGAGAGCAGCGGCACCTGGATGTCCGCGACGTCCGGCTGGTTGCGCGCGAACAGCTCGGTCATCGTCTCCGGGGGAAGCGGCGCGGGGTCCGCCGCGCCGCCGTCGGTCTGATACCGGCGCGTGTGGCCGCCCCAGGCCCGCATGAAGCCGCTCGAGTAGATGCCGCCATGGCGGTTCGCGTCGCGGTAGAGGTCGACCGCCCCCTCCCACGGAACGATCGCCGCGAGGTGCGGCGGCCGCAGCGCGGCGACGCGCCACGCGCTCATGGCGAAGTACGACACGCCCATCACCGCCACCCGGCCATTGCTCCAGCCCTGCGTGCCCGCCCACTCGACGCAGTCGTGGAAGTCCTCGGCCTCGCCACGTGACAGCAGCCGCGGACGGCCGGGCGACTTGCCGGTGCCGCGCGTGTCGCAGCGCACGACGGCGTAGCCCTGTGGCACCCACCACTCCGGGTCCACCGTCTCCCAGTGCATGTGCTCGTTCTGCTCGGGGAGACGACTCCACGCCGCGGGATTCCACTGGCTGAAATGCACGTCCTTCGGATAGGGCCCGAGCGTGATGATCACCGGGAAGGCGCCCTCTTCCGCGGGACGGAACACGTTCGCGAAGACGGCGCCGCCGTCGCGAACCGGGATCGCGACGTCCTTCTCGATGCGCAGTCGATGAAACATCACGCCGCTGATAGTCCGGATCCGGGCTTCGAGAAAAGGGGCCGTCCGCAACTCCGGCACCGGAGCCGGATCAGGAGGACGCCCAGAGATAGACCGCCGCCGCGGCCGTTCCGAGCGCGCTGCGCACCGCGTGGAGCCGACCCCATCGCTCGATCAGGGCGCGCGTCGACTCCGATGCGGCTCCGACGGGCGTCGCCTCGAGCTGCTCGTTGGTTCGATTGATGATCAGCAGGGTGTACGGCCAGTTGCCGGCGATGAGCGCCGCGCCCGCGAGCCAGCGCCAGTCGTGCGAGGCGATGAAGGCGACGACCCCGAGCGCGCCCGAGATCGCGGCCAGGGACGCCTGCATCGATCGCCCGCGCGCATAGCTCGGCTTCCACTCGGCGAGCAGCGCACTGCTGTCGAGCGTGAGCCGCGCCGGCTGCTCCGCGACACTGACGTAGATCGCCGCGCCCGCGAAGGCCGCGGCCGTGGCGAGCGCGAGATTCCCGACGAGCACCGTGACGATATCTTGACGCCGTCTCGGCGCGCGCGCCAGTCCACCCGCCGGAGGCCACGGGATGGCCGCCGGCTGCTGCGGCATGTGCGGCAGCACGCCGGCACTTGATCTCGCTCGCCGGCACGGCAACCTGGGGCACATGGTGACCCGCGGCGTCGAGCGCTCGCGTCTCCTCTCCCTCGATGCCTTCCGGGGCCTGGCGGTAGCGGGAATGATCGTCGTCAATCATCCCGGCAATCCGCGGCACGTGTGGCCGGAGCTCGCGCACGCGCGATGGAACGGCTGGACCTTCGCCGACCTGGTGTTTCCCGCGTTTCTCTTCATCGTGGGCGTGGCGATCGCCCTCTCGCTCGCGTCCCGGAGGGGTTCCGCCGGCCTGCGCGGGCCCGTCATGCGGCGCGTCCTCCTGCGCAGCATCTCGCTCTTCGCGCTCGGGCTCCTGCTGAACGCCTTCCCGTTCTTCGATCTCGGGTCCCTCAGGATCGCGGGCGTGCTCCAGCGCATCGCGCTCTGCTACCTGCTGGCGTCGATCGCGTTCCTCGGCCTGGACGTCGCCGGACAGGTCTCCCTGATGATCGGGCTGCTGGTCGCCTACTGGCTCCTCATGACGCGTGTTCCCGTCCCGGGACACGGCCCCGGCGTGCTCGAGCCCGGTGCAGATCTCGCCGCCTGGCTCGATCGGCTGACGATGCACGGGCACCTCGCACACGGCTCGTGGGATCCGGAGGGGCTGCTCTCCACCCTCCCCGCTCTCGCGAGCACGCTCATGGGGGTCGTCGCGGGCCACTGGGTTCGCGGGACGCGCAGCGCGGGCGCGAAGAGCGCCGGCCTGATCGTCGCCGGCCTGGCGGGGGTGGGCCTCGGCCTCTGGCTCGATCGCTGGTTCCCGATCAACAAGAACCTCTGGACGAGCTCGTTCGCCGTCTTCACCGGCGGAATGTCGGCGCTGCTGTTCGGCATCGTCTGCTGGCTGGTCGACGTGAAGGGGTATCGCCGCGTCGCGGTTCCCTTCGTCGTCTTCGGCAGGAACCCGATCGCCCTCTACGTGCTCGCGACGCTGGTGGCGAAGCTCCTCGACACCATCCGCGTGCACCACGGCAACGGCGCCTCCAGCCCGCTGCGCGAGGTGCTGTACCGGCATGGCTTCGCGAGCTGGACGGGACCGGCGGCCGGCTCGTTCCTCTTCGCGCTGGTCTTCGTGGCGGCATGGCTGCTGCCCATGGCCGCGCTCTACCGCCGCGGCATCTACATCAGGGTGTGAGCGTGACGCAGGCAGCGCGATGCGCTAGGGACGATCCGGAGGATCGAGCGTGAGCATCGAGGAGAACAAGCGGATCGCGCGCGACTTCCTCGCCCGCTTCACCGCGAGCGACGTCGACGGCGCGCTCGCCGGGCTGACCGACGATGCCACCTGGTGGATCGCCGGCAAGCCCGGACAGCTCCCGGTGGTCGGGACGCACGACAAGGCGCAGATCGAGCGCGTCTTTCGCGGCATGCTGGGCCAGCTGAAGGATGGGCTCCGGATGACCGTGACGAGCGTGATCGCCGAGGGCGACCGGGTCGCGCTCGAGGTCGTGTCGCGCGGCGAGCTGCGCAACGGGCGCGTCTACGAGCAGGAATACCACATGCTGATGACGATCCGGGACGGCAAGATCAGCGCCGTGCGGGAGTACCTCGACACGCAGCACGTCCTGGCGACGTGGTTCGCGCCGTGAGGTGACCGATCACCAGGGCCGCGGCTTGCCGTCGTACCCGATGAACGTCCCGGAGTCCGCGGACCCGAGCCGTTCGAGGACCGCGATCATCGAGCCGACCGTATCCGTGGGATCGAGCGGCGCCTGCGAGCCGCCCATGTCGGTCCGGTTCCAGCCCGGGTCGAGCGACACCACGGTGAAGCCGTCACCGGACAGCTCACGATGCATGAGCACGGTGAGCATGTTCAGCGCGGCCTTGCTCGAGCAGTAGGCGTAGGAGAAGCCGCCGGGGCTGATCGCGAGGCTCCCGAGACTGCTCGACATGTGCGCGATGATCTTGCGGCTGCCGCGCCGGAGCACGGGCAGGAGCGCCGCGCTGAGGAGCGCGGGCCCGGCGACGTTGGTGCGGTACACGCGCTCCATGGTCGCGGGATCGAGAGCCCGGAGCGACGCGTCCATCCCCGCAATGCCGGCGTTGTTGAGCAGGATGTCGACCGGAGCATCGAGTGCGCCCGCGAACGCCGCGAAGGTCTCGGGCCGGTCGATGTCGAGGCGTACCACCTTCGCGCCGGCACGTGCGGCGTCGGTGGCCGTGGCTGGATCGCGGACCGCCGCGACGACGTCATCACCCCGCGCGCGGAGCTGGCGGACGAACTCCGCCCCGAGCCCGCGCGATGCGCCTGTGATCAGGTATCTCGAGCCCATGCCGAGTCGCGTACCGGCAGCGGCGGGCCGTTACAAGCGCATGCGCGGCGATCGCACAGTGTTCCCTCCTTCTCATCTCCGTCGCCCTGCTCGTGGCGTGCGCCGGTGCCTCCGCTGCCGACGCGCAGCGCGTGACGGCCGGCCCGTTCGCCATCGACACGCAGTTCCGCAAGATCGGCGCCGGCGGGTTTCCGAACACGTCGGCCAACCCGTTCGCGCGCAAGACCATCTCGGAGTTCACGGTCCGGTACCGCGGCACACCGGTCGAGGTGGACGACGGCGGCACGCGATACGACCGCTTCTCGGACGCCCGGGTGCTGGACGGCGCGCGCGCGGCTCTCGCCGGGCCGCACACAGCTCGTGCTCGTCGGCGAATCGTCGCGTGGACGACCGCTTCGAGTACGCGCTCGTGGCCGTCGAGTACGCCACGGGACGGATGTACGCGGTGCCGTTCGATCGCAATGCCCTGCACTTCGAGTCGGTCGGGGATGCGACGCCCGAGTGGATCGCGCGCAACTTCGAATGGACGCGTGACGGGCGTGGCGTCGAGCAGGTCCGGCTGCGCACGCGATGTGAAGCCGGCGCCCTGGCAGGGCCGGATGGGACGCAGCGGCGACCACGTCGAGTACATCCTCTATCCGACGAAGCCCGAGATGCTGGACGAGCTCTATGCGTTCGTGCAGCACGCGTACGCGGCGACGCAGGCGCCGCCCCGACCGGGGCAGACCGAGCTGCCGAGCTCGCGCACGGTGTCGGTCGACGGCACGCTGCTGAGCCTCTATTACAACGAGAGCGGGAGGAAGCTCTGGCTCATGGCGGCGGACACCCCGAGCGCCGAGTCCGATCGTCTCGTGGAGAAGATCGGCCATCACTTCGACCAGGAGCTGGCGCGCGGCAAGCACCAGGGCCTGGTGGCGGCGTACCCCGCGAGCGACTGAGCTCGCCGCGGCGAGCGCTCCCGCTCGCAGCGGCACCGGATCGGCAATGTCCCCCGAGGGTGGTGACCGCCGCCCTGATCCCATCTATGAGTGAGGGGTCATGGCAGATTCGGACGACGAGGATTTCGCGGCGCTCCTCGCCGAGAGCGAGCGCGCCTCATCCGGGCGCGAACGGCGGCTGCAAGCTGGCGAGGTCGTACGAGGCCGGGTGATCTCGGTGGGCGCGACGACCGCATTCGTGGCGGTGGGCGGCAAGGCGGAAGCCGCCATCGACGTCGCCGAGTTCCGCGACCAGCAGACCGGAGCGGTGACCCTGAAGGAGGGCGACGAGATCGAGGCGACCGTCGTGGACGACGGCGCGCAGAGCGGGTCGATCGTCCTCAAGCGTGTCGCGGGCCGAGGGGGACACCTGCCGGGCGAGCTCGAGCAGGCGTTCGCCAATCGCATCCCGGTGGAAGGCGTCGTCACGGGCGAGGTCAAGGGCGGCTACAGCGTGCAGATCGGCGGCGTGCGCGCGTTCTGCCCTGGATCGCAGATCGACCGGCGACGCGTCGAGGGGAGGACCTACGTCGGCGAGCGGCTGGGCTTCCGCATCACGAAGCTCGAGGGCGGAGGGCGCAACGTCGTGGTCTCGCGCCGCCAGCTCCTCGAGGAAGAAGCGGCGGCGCAGGCCGCGGAGACATGGGAGACGCTCCGCGAGGGCGCCGTGATCACGGGGACGGTGACGTCGGTGCGAGATTTCGGAGCGTTCGTGGATCTCGGCGGCGTCGATGGGCTTCTCCACGTCAGCCAGATCGGGCACGCGCGCGTGCACAACGCGGGCGACGTCCTGCAGGTCGGCCAGCAGGTCCAGGTGCAGGTCGTGAAGCTGGAGACCGATGCGAAGGGCGCCCGTCGCGTCGGCCTGTCGATGCGGACGCTCGCGCCCGACCCGTGGGAGAGCGTCCGCGAGCGCTTCCCGGTCGGAACGCACACGCGCGGCCGCGTGCGCCGCCTGGAGCAGTTCGGCGCCTTCGTGGAGCTGGCGCCCGGGCTGGACGGGCTGGTGCACGTCTCGCGGATGGTCCTCGATCGGCGCATCTCGCATCCCCGCCAGGTCGTCTCGCTCGACGACGAGGTGGACGTGACCGTCGTCGAGGTCGATCCCGCCGCCCGGCGGATCGGGCTGTCGATGGTCGAGCGCGCCCGGGCGGAGCAGGACGCCGCCGAGCTCGAGGAGCGCCGCGACACCGAGGCGCACCTGGCGAAGCCCGAGGATCAGACCAGCCTCGGAACCCTCGGCGACCTCCTGCGAACCCGGCGGCCGCCAGGCCAGTAGCGCTACTGCACCTGCATCGGAACGGCGAAGGCTCCCTCGCCGCTGATGGCCGCCGGTGGGTTCCCCGCCTGGGCCGGGGTGTCGTACGTCCCCGAGAACCTGCCGCGCAGGATCGTCCCGTCGAACGAGTCCAGGACGATCGTGACGGTGCTGGTGAGGTTGGCGCCGTCGAAGCCGATGGTGGCGGTCCAGTCCTTCTCGGACAGGAGGGCGCGGTGCTTGAAGGTGAACTCGGTGTAGCCGGCGATCGGCGCAGGGCGCGGGCTGCCCGAGCGGAGGGATCGAGCAGGAGAACACCACGAACTGGACGTGTCCTTTCGGGATGGCACGGCCGTGGCGGCACTCGAGTGCGCCGAAGGCGAAGACGCCGTCGGTCGCGTCGTAGATGCCGGTCAGACACTTGTCCGTCACCTTGCCCTTGCCCGTCACCTTGAGCTTCTGCCCATTGATCTTGGCGAAGACGAACGACTTGGGCTTGGCATCCGCCTCCCTGCTCCCGGCCAGCACGAGGGCGGCCAGGACGGCCACCACCCAGAATTTCCTCATCTCGGTGTTCTCCTTGATCTGTTGCGACGTGATCCCGCGAGTGGACGGGGAGCGTACCACTCCGATAGCGCCAGGCGTCAACCCGATTCGCCGGCGATCTCGCGGGGACTCACTTCCCGATGTCGGAGCCGGCCGCCCACTCCCGCATCAAGCGCGCGTCGGGCTTCAGGATCCAGCGTGCCTTCACGGAGCGTGCGAGCGCCTTGCGGTACGCCGCGACGAACGCGCGATGGCTCGGGTAGAGCGCCGCGAGCTTCGCCGCGTCGAACGGCGTGGTGGTCCCGAACAGGTCGCAGATGATCGCACCCGGCTGCTCGCCCGTGAACGCCGCGATGGGCACGTCGACCTGCGGCGTGCGCACGCCGCCGACCCCGACGCCGTTCGCATCGCGTGCGACCGTCGCCGGCGGACCCGGAAGGACGTCGAGCCGTGGCGACGACTTCGGCGCCTTGCCGCTGCGGACCCAGCGATCGAGCGCCGCGAACGCCGCGTTCAGCACGAAGTGCTCGGGGCCGGAGTTGATCGGCAGGCCGCAGTCGATGATGCCCGGGAGCGGCGTCGCGGTCACGACGAGCCCCACGATGCCCGGCGATCGGCCGAGATCGCTGGGACCGTCCACCAGCATGTAGGCGTCCGCGTGCGACGTGCCGGCGACCTCCCAGGCATGGACGTGCCGGGTGTCGTCCTGCCTGGCCGAGACGTAGCCGAGGAACGTGAGGTCGCTCTCGGTCTCGAAGATGAGCACCGGCACGTCGACGTCGTCGCGGATCGCCGCGGTGCCCGGCACGGAGATCGCCGGCTGCGGCGACTCGGAGAGCGGCGCGCTGATGGCGCCGCGGCTGTGGACGAAGTAGCCGTCGAAGACGTGGGCGATCGGGTGGATCGCGTCGATGTAGCTGACCATGCGAAAGGCCGACTGCGATTCGCCCGCGGCGATGACGCGCTTCACCCTGAGATCGCCGAGCGGATTCGGTCCGGACGGGTGGCGGATGGCCTCCCCGGCCTGCGAGAAGATGTCGTACGAGAAGCTGTCGCCCGGATGGCGGAGCGAGCCGTAGCGCGCCGGGTCGACCGTCTTGAGGGGCAGGCTGGCGACCGGGACCAGCGCCACGCCGCCGTCGATCCCGAGCTTCTGCGCCGAGACGCCGACCCAGGCGTAGCCCTGGCGGATCAGCTCGGTGTGCGCGAAGGTCCAGTCCGGCCCGGCCTCGACGCCGCCGCTGACGTTGAGCCACTCGACCACGACCGTGCCGTTGAACTTCTTCCCGCTGGCCGGTCGGTTGACGACGATGCGCGTCTTGTAGTCGGCCGAGTCCGCCGGTGTGACGCTCCACTTGCCGTCGGTGCCGAGTGGCCCGCTGCTCGTGTAGGCATGCGCGGTCCCCGAGAGGAAGAACTCCTCCTGCGTGTAGCCGACGCTGGCGAGGTCGATGCTCGTCGACTGGAGAAACACGCTCCCGGGACCGGTGATCGGTCCCTCGATCTGGGGGCTCGGGACCTGTGCCGCGGCGACGCCGGTCAGCAGGAGCAGGGTGGCGAGGATGGTAGCCGGTGACATCGTCATTTGACGTACCCAACCCCCCAGAAATCGCGCAACACAATCGTCCATAGACACGGCCACGTCGGGGTCGGTAGAGAAGAGGGTCGACACGAACCATGGATCTGATCGCGCGACTTCGGCCCAGGTGGCGTCATCCCGATCCCGCGGTGCGGGCGGCGGCGGTGCGCGAGATGCGCTCCGAGGAGCAGGACCGTCTCGCGGCGATCGCGGGCACGGATGCGGACCCGCAGGTTCGGCGGATCGCGATCAGGAAGCTCCGCGACGTCGCTCTCCTCGAGCGGGTCGCCGCGGGCGAGACCGATCGCGGGCTGCGCGATCTCGCGGTCGAGCGAATCGAGGAGGTCCTCGTCGAGACGGCCAGCGGCGCCGGTCCCGTCGCCGAGTGCGAGGCGGCGCTCGCGCGCCTCACCGACCCGAAGGCGCTGATCCCGATCGCGAGCGGAGCCGCGCACGAGGGCATCCGCCGCGCCGCGCTCGACCGCGTCGCCGGTGACCGCTCCCTGCGCGACGTCGTCAGGAATGCCGCGGATCCCGCGATCCGTCGCGCCGCACTCGACCGCATCGGCGACGTCGCCACCCTGCGCGGCATCGCGCTCGGGGATTCCCCGCTCGACGCCGCGCTCCACGCGCTCGAGCGGATCGACGATCCCGCCGCGTTGCAGGCCATCGCCGCCACCCGCACGGCTGCGAAGGCGATCCGGCAGCGCGCCCAGGCGATGCTCGCAGTCGCGACCGGAGGGCGTGTCCGCGATCGGGACCAAGGAGGCACGCGCACGCCAGCTCGAGCTGCTCGCCGCGGTGCAGATGCTGCGCACCAGGGCCGACGTCATGCAGGCGGCCGAGCGTGTGCGCGAGTCGCAGCGCGAATGGGAGGCACTCGCGCGGGACGTCGAGCCGAGAGACGACGTGGCCGGCCCGTTCCATGCGGCCTGCGAGGCCATCCTGAGGGAGTCGGCCGGTGTCGCGCGGCGCCGGGCGGAGGCCGACCATGCGCGGACGGCGCTCGAGGACAGGATCGCGGCGCGCAGAGCGCTGTGCGAGCGCATCGAGGCGCTCGTCGAGTCCGCCGCGGGCGATGCGTCGCACGCCGTCCAGGAGGCGCATGCCGAGTGGGACCGCCTGCCGGCGCTGCCCGGGGAGCCGGGAGGCGAGCTCCGCAGGCGCTTCCTCGCGGCATGCGAGCGGCACGCCGCGCGCCAGCGGGAATCGATGGCCGCGGGTGCCGCTCTGGCGGAGCTCGAGGCGGTGGTCCAGGAGGCGGAGGCGCTTGCCGACGCGGCGTCCGCGCCGTCGTCAAAAGCCTGGAAGGCGCTCGCGAGTCGCTGGGAAGCATGCCGTGCCGCGGCACGCGGCGACACGGACGTCGAGGCCATCGCCGGTCGCTTCGCGGCCGCCGAGGAGCGTGTGCGGCGACGCAGGCAGGACGCCGAGCGCGATCGAGCGAAGGTCGAGCAGGAGAACGTGTCGCGCCTGGGGGCGCTGTGCAGCCGGATCGAGACGCTCGCCGGGGCGGAGACGTGCAAGCCGACCACCGGACGGCGCGAGCTCCAGGCCGCGGAGGCGGCGCTCCTCGATCTCGGTCCGCTCCCCTCCTCCGAGCGCCGCGCGGCGTGGGTCGAGCGGCTGACCGCGGCGCGTGATCAGCTGCTCCGGCGCGTCGCGCAGGAGGAGCACACGGAGGAATGGCGCCGCTGGGCCAACGTCGGCGCGCAGGAGGAGATCATCGCCCGTGTGCAGGCCGTGCTCGACTCCGGCGATCTGGCGGCGGGCGTGCAGCTGCTCGGCCGCCTGCAGGAGGAGTGGGCGCAGGTCTCCAGCGCGACTGCGGACAAGTCGCAAGCGCTGTGGGAGCGCTTCCGGGCGGTTCGCAACGAGCTGCGCAAGCGCTGCGACGCGTTCCTCGCGAGCAATCTGGAGCAGAAGCGGGCCCTGTGCGAGCAGGTGGCCGGCCTCGGCGAGTCCACCGCCTGGAACGAGACGCCGCAGGTGATCCGGCGCCTCCAGGCGGAGTGGAAGGAGATCGGTCCGGTCCCCGCACGGGCCTCCGCAGCGCTCTGGCGCGCGTTCCGGGAGCCGTGCGATCGCTTCTTCGCGCGGCGCAAGGAGCACTTCGCTCGCCTGGACGGGGAGCGGCGCGAGCACGCGGCAAGGAAGACGGCGCTCTGCGAGCAAGCGGAGGCGCTCGCCGATTCCACCGACTGGGAGGCGACGGCAACCGCCATCAAGCAGCTCCAGGCGGAGTGGAAGCAGACCGGCGCGCCCCCGCGCGTCCAGTCCGAGGAGCTGTGGCAGCGCTTCCGCTCGGCGTGCGACCGTTTCTTCGACCGCAGGAGCCGGCGCGAGGAGCTGGCACGCGAGGCCGTCGTGCAGAGCGCCGAGGAGGTCTGCGGCTCGCTCGAGGCGCTCGCCACCACGCTCGGCGGCGAGCACGATCTCGACGGCGAGCAGATCAGGCAGACGATCGACGACGCCTGGTCGGAGTGGATCCGCCTCGGCGTCGGCGGCTTGCCCCAGGCCGGGCCACTCGACGACCGCCTGCGCTCCGCGTGCGAGCGGATCATCGCGGCCCGAGCGGAGAGCCTGCACGGAAGCCGTCTGGATCCCGACGTCACGAACAAGCGCCGCGAGAAGCTGTGCACGCGGCTGGAGGCGCTGGTCGAACCGGAGGAGGAGGCGCCGCGCGACCGTTCGCCCCGGGAGCTGGCGCTGGCGCTGAGAGAGCGGCTGGCCAGCAACACGATCGCGGGCGGCGCGGGGAAGGGAACGCAACGACAGCAGGACGTGGCGCGGGAGCTCGAGCAGATCGCCTCGGGCTGGGCGCGGCTGGGGCCGGTGCTCGGAGACGCCGCGCGTGCGCTTGCCGACCGGTTCGAGCGCGCGCGGTCCCGGGTCCACGCGACGACCGCACGCTAGGAGGGGCCATGTTGAAGGTGCATCATCTGAACAACTCTCGCTCGCAGCGCATCCTCTGGCTGCTCGAGGAGCTGGGCACGCCGTACGAGATCGTGAAGTACCAGCGCATGTCGCCGATGCCGCTGGCGCCGCCCGAGCTGAAGGAGGTCCATCCGCTCGGCAAGTCGCCGGTGATCACCGACGGCGACAAGACGATCGCGGAATCGGGCGCGATCGTCGAGTACGTGATCGACAGGTACGGCAACGGCCGGCTGAGGCCGAAGCACGGCACCGACGAGTACTGGAAGTACGTCGAGTGGATGCACTACGCCGAGGGCTCGGCGATGCTCCCGCTGCTGCTCGCGCTCTACGCGGGACTGCTCGGCGACGGCGCCGCCCTGCTGCGCCCACGGATCGACGGCGAGATCGCCAACAACCTGTCCTACATGGAGGCGGCCCTCGCTGGCCGCCACTTCTTCGTCGGCAACGACCTCACCGGCGCCGACATCCAGCTGATCTTCGTCCTCGAAGCGGCGGGTACCCGCCTGGAGCCCTACCCCGGGCTCACGGCGTATCGCGACCGCATGCACGCCCGGCCGGCGTACCAGCGCGGGATCGAGAAGGGCGGGCCATATCAGCTGATGAGCCGGTAGCTCACGGCCGGACGGCGAGCGCCGTCGCACCCTCGACCAGGACGCGGGTCCCCACCCGCATCGCCTCCTCGTCGATGTCGAAGGCGGGGCTGTGGTGCATGCCGCTCGTGCCGTCAGCTCGACGGGCGCCGAGCAGGAAGTAGCAACCGGGTACACGTCGCAGGAACTCGCTCACGTCGTCGCTCGGGGCTACCGGAGGACCGGACATGACGCGCCCGGCACCCAGCACGCTCTCCGCCGCGGCCTGCACGACCCGCGTCGCCGCGGGATCGTTGACCACGGCGGGCGCATGCATGGTGAACGTCAGCTCCACCGCGACTCCTCGCGTGTCGCGGATCCGCCCGCACAGCGTCGCGAGGCGGTCGAGCGCAGCGGCCTTCTGCTCCGCCGTGAACGTGCGCAGCGTGCCCTCGACGACCGCCGTCGACGGCAGCACGTTGCACGCCGTCCCGGCCTGGACGAGTCCTGCGGAGCACACGGCCGGCGTCCCCTCGTACTCCATCCCCGCGACGACCTCGGGCAACCCGCGCACCAGCTCGGTCACCGCCGCGATCACGTCGCCGGCGGCGTCCGGGCTCGCGCCATGACCGCCGGGGCCACGCAGGTCGAAGCGCAACCCCTCGGCATCCGACATCGCGATCCCGGGACGCAGCATCACGAGGCCGGCCGGCAGGAGCGATGCCACGTGGCACCCGATGACGCGTTCCGGTCGGATGGTCTCGAGCAGTCCGCCGTCGATCATCGCGCGGGCGCCGGACAGCCGCTCCTCGCCGGGCTGGAAGACGAACAGGTAACGTCCCGGGAGATCGCCCGCGCACATCGCGATCACGCGCGCGACGCCGAGCAGCATCGCCACGTGCGCGTCGTGCCCGCAGGCGTGCATGCGGCCGCCGACTCGCGATCGCCAGGGATGGTCCGTGGCCTCGTCGACGGGAAGGCCGCGATGTCGGCGCGTCGCCATCACGAATACGCCGCCGCTCGCGGTCGGGCACGGCCGCTCGTCCGCTCCGACGCCGCGCATGCGCTCGCGGATCACCGCGCTCGTCTCTCGCTCCTCGAACGACAGCTCCGGGCACGCGTGGAGGTGCCGCCTGGTCTGCAGAACCTCTGCGAAGCCGGAGTCGACGCGCTCGGCGAACGACGTCACTTCATCTGCGACGGCTCGCCGCCGGCCGCCTTCGGCGCTGGCGCCTTCGCCTTCGCGTCGAGGCAATTCCGCACCGTCTGGACATCCGTGTTCATCTTCTTCGCCACCTCGTCGGCGCTGAGCTTGCCCCCGCTCTCTTCGCTCGCGGCGACGATCTCCGCGCACCCCTTCGACTCGGCCCGGGCGGCGGTCGCCCCGGTGACGAGCACGCCCGCGATCACCGCGATTCCGACGACTCGTGCAATCATCATGCACCCCCTTGGTCAGCGTGACAGCCCTGGCTGGCACAGGCTCGCCGGGTCTCGCAAGTCCACCCCCGCGCCCCGCGGGCGGTGCTCAGCTCGAGGAGGCGTGCCGCCCGCAGCCGCTGAAGACGTCGAAGATGCGCGCCAGGAACCCGCGAGCCGGCGCGTCGCCGACGCGGAAGAGACGGAAGGTGCCCTTGAATGCGATGGGGACCGGGAAGGGCGCGGCGGCGACGGTCGCGGAATCGAAGTTTCCGGTGTAGCCGCCGTCGCTCGGAGCCAGCGCGGAATAGACCATCACCTGGCGGATGACGGGGGCGCCCTTTGCATCGTAGTCCAGGCGTTGCCGCACGAGGAGGATCGCATCCTTCGAGCGCGGCTCGCCCTTCACGCTCTCGTCGAAGCCGTCGGGCGCCGACAGCTCGTTCAGCACCTTGGCGACGTGGATGTCCTCCGCCGGGAGGCTGTCCCACTGCGCGGCAAGCTGCTTCAGATCGTCCGGAGTCGGCTCCCACGCCTTGCCGTCCGCGTTTGCCTTGTCGAGCTCCGTCTTCATCGCCGGAGGAAGGGTGACGAACCGGTGCGCCATCACCGGCTTCCCTTCCTCTCGCGTGATGCTCCAGAACGTCGGCACCGAGACGGCGCGCCCGTCGGTGAGCGTGATCCACCCGACCGCCAGCCATCGCCCGGTGAGATCGGGCGGCGTTCCCAGCACCTTCGTCTCCTGGGGCGGCGGCGGAGACGGCGCGGGCGCGGTGGCCGTCGTCTGCCCTTGGACGAGACTTCCGAAGGCCGTGAGGCTCAGCAGGACCGGAAGAATCCAGGCCAACCTGGCCGGCGTGGTGTCGCGCCTCAAGTTCAGCTGGAGGGTGCGGATGAGCGGCCGCAGCCCTTGAAGGTGTCGAGCAGACGCCCCAGGAAGCCGCGTGGCGCCGGTGGCTCGCCGAGGTGGTACAGGCGAAAGGTCCCCTTATACGAGAGGGGGACCGGGAAGGGAGCAGCCGCGACCGTCGCGATATCGAAGTTCCCCGTGTAGTCGCCGCCCCGCGGGGCCAGCGCAGAGTACACCATGACCTGACGAATGGTCGGGGCCGCCTTCGCGTCGAAATCCATGCGCTGCCTCACGAGCCATATCGAATCCTTCGATCGCTCTTCAGCCTTCACGTTGTCGTCGAACCCGTCTCGGCCGGATATCTCGTTCGTCAGCTTGGCGATGTGCATGTCCGTCGGCTGAAGGCTCTCCCATCCCGCACGAAGCTGGTCCAGATCGTCGGGAGTCGGCTCCCATGGCTTCCCATCTGCATCCGCTTTGTCGACCGCTGCCTTCAGCGCCGGCGGCAGGCTCACGAAGCGGTGTGTCATGACCGGCTTCCCGTCGTGCACCGTGATCTCCCAGAACATCGGGGCGGAGACCGCACGCCCATCGGTGAGCTCGATCCACCCGAGGGACAGCCACCGTCCGGCGAGATCGGGCGGAGTGCCGAGCACCTTCGTCTCCTGCACGGCTGCGACCGCGGCGCCAGGTGCGGGCGCCGCGGGCTGCCCCTCGACCCCCTTGCACGCCGCCAGGGCCATGACGAGCGGAAGCAAGCAAGCGAGCGGGCGCCCCACAGCGCGAAGGCCTGTAACAGCCGCCTCCCGGGGGGTCAAGATCGGAGGTCCGACAGATCGAAGACCCGACCTCGCGGGCGCCTGGAGCCGGCAGGATACCGACGCCGGGGGAAAAAGAAGGCCCTGGTCCCACGGGACCAGGGCCTTCCGGTCGAGTCTGAGCTACGGGCTCTGCCCTAGTTGTGCAGGTTGAAGGTGCCCGGCAGGGAGATGGCGCCGGGACCGGGCAGGTCGGCAGACGCGTCCACCAGCCCGTTGCCTGAGGCCACGATACAGAATGTGGACGCGAGCGTCGTGCCCGTCGGGGTTCCGGGGTTGATCATCGTCGCCGCGCCGTTTTCAGTGATGGTGCGGCAGGCGGCGCTGCCGAAGCAGCCGAACTGATGACCGCTCGTGTTCGTCTGGCCAGGGCAGAAGGCGCCGGTTGGATTCGTCATGCTGGCGGTGCCGGTGGTGAGCGGCGAGAGATTGACGTTGATCGGGCCGACGTGCGAGCCGTCGATGCACGCGCCGCCGCCCGGCGTGCAGGGGTGCGTGCCGTCCGTGCCGCCCGTCAGGCAATCACGCGTGTAGCCCGTCGAGCTCGTGGTGGTGCAGCCCAGCGTCGCTCGGGGGCCGCGGTCGCAGGTGCCCGTCCCCGGGGCCGACGGCGAGCCGGTCGCGGAGCACCTCGGGCACGGCTGGGCCACGTTGCCGGTGAGGTAGATGTCGGATGTGAGGTTGGCGTTCAGCGACGAGGCGCCCGTCGTCATGTTGAGCGTGCCGCTCCCCGGCGAGGCAAAGGTGTTCAGCACGCAGCTGGTGATGCTCGGGATGAGCGGGTTCGGGATCGGCAGCGGCGTGCCGAAGTTGCACCCGGTATTGGTGCAATCGGGCGTTGCGCTATTGACCGCCGGGGCTATCGAGGTCGAGCCGATGGTGCAGTTCGGAGCGAGGCAGGTGGCCGAGTAGCGGCTGATCGAGCCGTCGGGCGTCGGCCCCTCGGGGATGATCGAGCCGCCGCCACCGATGCTGAGACCGCCACAGGTGAGATTCTTGATGGTGACGGAGCTCCCGTCCTTGGTGTTGCCGCACACGCCGCCGGGGGTGCCGGTGGTGAAATCGAGGAACGCCGGGAGCGCGGAGTTGAACATGGTCGTCGTGGTCGTGGTCGACGTGGTCGTCGAGGTGGTCGAGGTCGTCGTGCTCGTCGTCGTGCTCGTCGTCGTGCTCGACGTGGTGGAGGTGGTCGTGCTCGTGGTCGTGGTCGTGGGGGTCTCGACGAGCGCGATGAAAGCGGCGACGCAGCTGTCCGTGATGTTCTCGAGCTGCCCCTGGTTGCCGAGCGGCGCCTGGCAGTCGTTCCCGGGCTTGTTCTCGAGCTTCACGAAGCAGCCCTTCGCCGGATCGGGGGTGCCGTCGTACTTCGCCTTCGCCTTGTCGACGCAGCCGGCGGTGTTCGGATCCATCGGCTTACCCGGCGTCTGGGCCTTCTGGTAGCACTTGAGGATGCTACCCAGCTTCTTGGCGACGCACTTCTTCTTGCTGACGCCGCACTTGGTCTGCGTGATCGGCGGCGGGTCGATGGCGGCAACGATCTGGTCGACGCAGTTGTCGACCGTGGCTTCTGCCGACGCCGTGTCGTTGATGGTGATGCAGTCGCTACCCGGCTTGTTCTCGAGCTTCTCGAAGCAGCTCTTGGTGGGGTCTGCACCCCCGCCAAACTTGTCCATCGCCTTGGTCTCGCAGTTTGCGAAGTTCGGGTCGGCCGGCTTTCCGGGCGTCTCGGCCTTCTCCTCGCACTTGAGCAGCGAGCCTGCCTTCTTCGACATGCACTTGTTCTTGCCGACGAGGCACTTGCTCTGGGGCGCCGCTGCGGCCCCCGTGCTCACCAGACAGGCTGCAGCGAAGATGCTGACGACTAGCGACGCGCGTGTATAGGACATGGTTCCCCCCTCTTTGGCCGAACGTGGACGCTTCCCCGGACACCCGGAACCCTAGCACAGGTCGGCGCACAGAAGGCAACAAATCTTGCAGCTCGGGGCGAAAAAGGAGGCCCCCGGGTCCCGTGGACTCCGGGGGCCTCCGGTAGGTCCGCGCTATGCGCCGTGCGCTAGTGCGCCAGAACCGTCCCCGGCAGCGCAACAGCCCCAGGACCGGGGAGATCCGCCGACGCGTCCACCAGACCGTTGCCGGTGGCCGCGATGCAGAACACCGACGCGAGCGTCGCGGGACCCGGGACCCCGGTGGTCACGGGTCCGTAGGGCACGCCGTTCTCCGTGATGGTGCGGCAGGCCGAGCTGCCGAAGCAGCCGAACAGATGACCGCTCGCGTTCGTCTGACCAGGGCAGAACGCCCCGGTCGCGTTCGTCATGGTGGCGGTGCCGGTGGTGAGCGGCGAGAGATTCACGTTGATCGGGCCGACGTGTGAGCCGTCGAGGCAGGCGCCACCCCCCGGCGTGCAGGGGTGCGTCCCGTCGGCACCGCCCGTCGGGCAGTCACGCGTGTAGCCCGTCGAGCTCGTGGTGGTGCAGGCCAGCGTCGCGCGCGGGCCGCGGTCACAGGTGCCCGTCCCCGGGCTGGCCGGCGTGCCGATCGCCGAGCACCGCGGGCAGGGCTGGGCCAAGTTGCCGGTGAGGTACGTGTCGGAGATGAGCGGGACGTCGATCGACGTGCCGCCGCTGACGAGGTCGAGCGTGCCAGTCGCCGGCGCGTTCCACGTGTTCAGCACGCAGGTGGTGATGCTCTGGATGACCGGGTTCGGGATCGGCAGCGGCGTGCCATAGTTGCAGCCGGTGTTGGTGCAGTCGGGGCCGGCGGTGTTGACCGGCGGCACGGTGGACGTCGGGGCAATCGTGCAGCTCGAGCCGCTGCAGTTGAGCGAGAACCGGAAGGTCGCACCATCGGGCGTGGGGCCTTCAGGGATGATCGAGGCGCCGGCGCCGATGCTGAGACCGCCGCAGGTGAGGTTCTTGATGAGGGCGGAGGAGCCGTCCTTCGTGGTACCGCAGACGCCGCCGGGAGTACCCGTCGTGTAGTCGAGGATGGTGGGCCCGGGCGGCGGGCTCAGCTCATTGTTCACGTCGAGGGCGAAGGCATCGACCTTGGCCTCGAGGGCCGCGGTGTCACCCGTCGTCAGGCACGGTGGCTTCAACTCCAGCTTCGCGAAACAGCCCTTCGTCGGGTCCGCCCCGCCGTCGAACTTGCTCTGCGCCTTCTGGATGCAGGCCGCAAGGGCCACCGGATCGGGCTTCGTGGCGTCCTTTCCGTAGCAGCCGAGGATCGCCTTCACCTTGTTCGCGACGCACTTCTTCTTGCCCGCGGAACACTTGTTCAGCACGGGCGTGGGGTATCCCGGGTCGAGCTCCGTGACGACGTCGGTCACGAACATATCCACCTTGGCTTCCAGCGACGCGGCATCGCCCGTCGTGGCGCACGGCGGCTTCGCGTCCGCCTTCTCCATGCAGCCCTTCGCCGGCAGGCTGAACTTCGTGTCGACCTTGGATATGCAGGCCGGGTCCACGGGCAGGTTCTTGCCCTCGGCCTTGTTGTGGCAGCCGAGCAGGCCCGTGGCCTTCCCGTTCGCGCACTTGATCTTCGCCGCCGAACACTTCGCCGTGGCCGCCTGCGCCCACGCCCCGGTCGGACTCACGAGGAGCGCGGCGCCGCACAGCACGACCGCTCCGAGTAACGCGGATCTTTTCATCCCTAGCCCCTCCCTAGGTTGGTGAACAGCTTCGCTGATGCTGCCTCGGCTAGATGATTCGAAGCAAGCGCATATTCGGGGGGGCTCTAGTTGGCCACGAAGGTGCCCGGCAGGGAGACGGCGCCGGGGCCGGGCAGGTCTGCCGACGCGTCCACCAGCCCGTTGCCGGTGCCCGCGATGCAGAACGTGGATGCGAGCGTCGCGGGGGCCGGCACTCCGGTGCTGATGGCACCGGCCGGCGAGCCGTTTTCCGTGATCGTCCGGCAGGCCGCGCTGCCGAAGCAGCCGAACAGGTGACCGCTGGCGTTCGTCTGGCCAGGGCAGAAGGCCCCGGTCGCGTTCGTCATGGTGGCGGTGCCGGTGGTGAGCGGCGAGAGATTCACGTTGATCGGGCCGACGTGCGAGCCGTCGATGCAAGCGCCACCCCCCGGCGTGCAGGGGTGCGTCCCGTCGGTACCACCCGTCGGGCAGTCACGCGTGTAGCCCGTCGAGCTCGTGGTCATGCAGGCCAGCGTCGCGCGCGGGCCGCGGTCGCAGGTGCCCGTCCCCGGGCTCGCCGGCGTGCCGGTCGCGGAGCACCGCGGGCAGGGCTGGGCCAGGTTGCCGGTGAGGTACGTGTCGGAGATGAGCGGGACGTTCGTCGACGACGCACCGGTGGAGAGGTCGAGCGTACCGCTCGCCGCCGCGTTCCACGTGTTCAGCACGCAGGTGGTGATGCTCGGGATGAGCGGGTTGGGGATCGGCAGCGGCGTGCCGAAGTTGCAGCCGGTGTCGGTGCAGTCGGGGCCGGCGGTGTCGACGGGCGGCACGGTGGACGTCGGGCCGATCGTGCAGCTCGAGCCGGCGCAGCTGAGCGCGAACCGGCTGATCGAGCCGTCGGGCGTGGGCCCCTCCGGAATGATGGACGCGCCGGCACCGATGCTGAGGCCGCCGCAGTTGAGGTTCTTGATGACGGTGTTCGAGCCGTCACGCGTGTCACCGCAGGTGCCGGTGGCGGCGCTCAGGACGAAGTCGAGAACGGTCGGCGCCGGCTGGGTCGTGCTGGTCGTCGTCGACGTGGTCGTGGACGAGGACGAGGTAGTGGTCTCCGGAAGCGTGGTGGTGGTCTCCGGAATCGTCGACGTCGTCGTGGACGAGGTGGTCGTCGTCGGGATCGGCGCCGTGGTGCTCGTGGTCACCGTCGTCGAGGTGGTGGTCGGGACCGTCGTGGTGGGCGCGGCCGTCGTGGTCGTGCTCGACGCGGACGGGCACTCCGAGAAGTCGATCTTGCAGTCGCCGGTGCAGAGCAACGCGCCGCCCGGCGACGGACACGTGAAGCCGCCGAAGGCGCTGCCGTCACACTCCTCTCCCGGGTCGAGTATACCGTTGCCGCAGCGGAGCGTCGTCGTGGTCGTCGTGGTGGTAGTCGTCGACGTGGTCGTCGGCGGGATGCTGGTGGTCGACGTCGTCGTGGACGGCGTGGTGGTGGTCGTGGTCGGCGACGTCGACGACGTCGTCGTGGAAGACGCCTCCGGACACTCCGAGAAGTCGATCTTGCAGTCACCGGTGCAGAGCAGCGCGCCGCTGGGCGACGGGCACGTGAAGCCGCCGAAGGCGCTCCCGTCGCACTCCTCTCCCGGGTCGAGCACGCCGTTGCCACAGAGCAGCGTCGTGGTCGTCGTCGTGGTGGTGGAGGTCGACGTCGTGGAGGCGCCCGTCGTCGTGGTGGTGGACTGCAAGGTCGTGCTCGTGGTGGTCGTCGTCACGGGGACGTCCGGCGCGCACTTGACCGTCACCTTGCGGCTGAGGTTGAGCGTGCGAGCGCACGCCGCCCCGGTGAACGTCGTACCCCGGCCGATGCTCAGCTTCGCGCTGGGAGCGGTGATGAACGCGCGCACCTCGTCCTGCGCGCCGAAGTGCACGACGTCGCCTGCGACGTTGAGCAGCGGAGTCGGCGTGGACCCGTCGGGTCCGAGCGTGGTGTCATTGCCGAGCCGGACCTCTCCGCCGACGTTGATCGTCGACTGGCTGCTGCCGACCACCCGTATCGTGACGTGGCGGCCCGCACTGAGCTCGCAGAACGTGTACACGCCGGGCTGCAGCGTGAGGCTGGTGCCGTTCTCGAGGGACACCTGATTGTACGTGCCCGGCGACAGCGTCTGGGGGGCCGAGCCACGGCGCAGGAACACGTTCTGGCCGCCGCACTGCACGGCGGGCAGCTCGCACGTCGCACCCCCGGCCGTGAACGGCCCCTGGACGCCCCGGACGACGGCCTTGCGGCCCTGATGCAGCTCGTCCACGTTCACGTCGAAGATGCTGGCGCTGTTTCCAAGTTTGACGAATGCACCTGATACCGAGGTGCCGTCGGCGAAGACGACCCGGCGTCCGAGGACCAGTCGTCCGTCGGCGGCCGTGGCGCTCAGCCCGCGTCCGACTGGGAGGCATTGTTGAAGCTGCCGCCCTCGTCGAGGCGGGACTCACATTTCGGCACCTCGAGCTGCGCGAAGGCTGGTCGCGCGGCGAGGACGAGCAATGCGCCCACGACACGACGGAGATCGGACCTGTCAATGCTTCTCATGTATTCCCCCTCGGGGCAGGCGCATCGACCGCCGGATGCCCGCTTCGTTCCCCGTCGACCCAGGTAACACACTCGTCCGGGGAGGGGAAGAAACAATCTGACGAACGTTGCTGTCGGCCGGTCGCAGGGCGACGTCGCCGTCGCTGGACGTTCGCCCGCGACCAAAAGCGAAGCCCCCGGGTCCCGCAGGACCCGGGGGCTTCTGGTCGAGCCCGAGTTACGCGCTCCGGGCTAGTTGTGAGCCAGGTACGTGCCCGGCAGGGAGACCGCGCCGGGGCCAGGCAGGTCGGCCGATGCGTCCACCAGCCCGTTGCCGGTGGCCGCGATGCAGAACACCGACGCGAGCGTCGCCGCCGCGGGGCTGCCATTGGTGAGCAGCCCGGCCGGTGAGCCATTCTCCGTGATCGTCCGGCAGGCCGCGCTGCCGAAGCAGCCGAACAGATGACCGCTGGCGTTCGTCTGGCCAGGGCAGAACGCCCCGGTCGCGTTCGTCATGGTGGCGATGCCGGTGGTGAGCGGCGAGAGATTCACGTTGATCGGGCCGACGTGCGAGCCGTCGATGCAAGCGCCACCCCCCGGCGTGCAGGGGTGCGTCCCGTCGGTACCACCCGTCGGGCAGTCACGCGTGTAGCCCGTCGAGCTCGTGGTGGTGCAGGCCATCGTCGCGCGCGGGCCGCGGTCGCAGGTGCCCGTCCCCGGGCTCGCCGGCGTGCCGGTCGCCGAGCACCGCGGGCACGGCTGGGCCAGGTTGCCCGTGAGGTACGTGTCGGAGATCAGCGGAACGTTCGTCGACGACGCACCGGTGGAGAGGTCGAGCGTGCCGCTCGCCGCCGCGTTCCAGGTGTTCAGCACGCAGGTGGTGATGCTCTGGATGACCGGGTTCGGAATTGGCAGCGGCGTGCCGAAGTTGCAGCCGGTGGTGGTGCAATCGGGCCCGCCGGTGTTGACCGGCGGCGCGGCGGCCGTCGGGCCGATCGTGCAGGCCGCACCGCTGCAGCTGAGCGAGAACCGGCTGATCGAGCCGTCGGGCGTGGGGCCTTCGGGGATGATCGAGGCGCCGGCGCCGATGCTGAGACCACCGCAGGTGAGGTTCTTGATGGTGACGGAGGAGCCGTCCTTCGTGGTGCCGCAGGTGCCGCCGGAAACGCCCGTCGCGAAGTCGAGGAGCGTGGGCACGACCGGACCGCTCAGCTCGGTCTTCACGTCGAGGGCGAACGCATCGACCTTGGCCTCGAGGGCTCCGCTGTCACCGGTCGTCAAGCAGTCGTTCGGCACCTTCGCCTCAAGCTTCGCGAAGCAGCCCTTCGTCGGATCGATACCGCCGCTGTACTTGGCCTGCGCCTTCTGGATGCAGGCCAGCAGAGCCGTCGGGTCGGGCTTGGTGGCGTCCTTCCCGTAGCACCCGAGAATGCCCTTCACCTTGTTCGCCACGCACTTCTTCTTCCCCGCGGAACACTTGCTCAGCACGGGGGTCGGGAAGCCCGGATCGAGCTCCGTCACGACGTCGGTCACGAAGGCATCGACCTTCGCCTCCAACGACCCGGTATCCCCCGTCGTGGAGCACGGCGACTTCACGAGATCCTTCTCGGCCTTCCCCATGCAGCCCTTCGTCGGGTCGATCCCGCCGTCGAACTTCGTCTGCACCTTCGTGGTGCACGCCGGGTCCACGGCGATGCCCTTCCCCTCGGCCTTGTTGTGACAGCCGAGGAGGCCCGTGGACTTCCCGTTCGCACACTTGATCTTCGCTGACGTACACTTGGCCGTCGCCAGCTGCGCCTGGGCGTTGCCCGCGCCAAGCAGGAGCGCGGTGCCGCACAGCACGGCCGCTCCGAGTATCGAGTACTTCTTCATCCCTTGGGTCCCCCTGTTTCGTGTTGGTGGGCCGGTTTCGTTGGTTGATCGTCCGACGAGGCTCGACTCGTGTCGGGTGTGTAGACCTGCTCAGGCCAACCCGTCAAGACGATTTTCTGTGACGGTTCTCCGAAATCACGACGAGCGTCTCGCCCCGCAGCTGCCTGAGACGCGGGATGGCGGACTCTAGATGCAAGGTATCTACGAGTGGCCCCACGGCGCCTCGACACGCGAAAACGCTTGACAGCTTGGCCGTACGCGGGTGAATGGACCACAGTAAACCGGATGTCGCGCTCGCCGAGCAGACCCTTCGTGAGCCGCCGATCCAGAACAGAAGAAGAAGGAGCATAGCATGGGATTTGCGGACCGAAGCCTGCTTGCACTGCTGGCACTCCTCGTCGCGGCACCGGTGGTGCATGCCAAGAAGTGCACCGACACCTCGGGCTTTGCCGCGGTCATGGAGTCGGTGGAAGCAGCCGTGCCGTGCGAGAGCGCGACCAAGCACGGGAAGTACGTGAAGCAGGCCAAGAAGGCGATCGGTTCGGCGCTCACCGGGGCGTGCAAGAAGCAGTTCGTGAAGAGCTTCATCGTGCAGTCCACCTGCGGGCGTCCCGGTTTCGTCCTCTGCTGCGCGACGAACAAGAAGGGGAAGAACATCAGCAAGGTCGTGAAGGCGGGGAAGTGCAAGAAGGGCACCTCGTGCGATAACCCCGACCTCACCAGCGTCGGCGAGGGCTGCACGGCGCAGGGCACCTGCGTCACCACAACGACCACCACCAGCACCACCGTGACGACCCCGTCGTCTCCGCCCACCACTACGTCCACCACGATACCGCCGAGCACCATCCTCGACTTCGCCCTGTCGGCTGCGGGCGGCACGTGCGGTGATACGCGGGATGCCTCCTCCACGGTCCTGAAGACCCTCACCTGCGGGGGCCTCAGCATCGGCGGCGGCGCCTCGATCATTTCCGAGGGTCCAACGCCTGACGGTTCGATCAGTCGGTTCGGGCTCGACTGCGCCGGCACCGACTGCACGATCGTCGCGACCAGCGCCGCTCCGGCAGTGAACACCGCCGGCCCGGACTGCACCGACACCGGGTGCAACTTCGGCACGCCGCTCCCGATCCCGAACCCCGCGATCTCGGCCCTCACGGTCTGCGTCCTGAACACGTGGGCCGCCCCGGCGAGCGGGACGCTGGACCTTGCCAGCGGCACATCGTCGACGAACGTACCGCTCCAGTCCGACAACTACCTCACGGGGAACCTGGCTCAGCCCTGTCCGCGATGTTCCGCGACCGGAACGCCGAGCAGCCCCGGCGCAGGCACCTGCGACCGTGGCCCGCGGAAGGGAATGACCTGTACCACGACCAGCTCGACGGGATTGACGCGCGACTGCCCGACGGGGGGCGCCGACGCGTCGAACCCTTGCACGCCGGGTGGCGGCAACTGCGTCGACGGTGCGCACGTCGGTGCGATCTCCGTCAATCTTTCTCCTCTCACGACGGGGACCGCAACCAAGTCTGATGCGGCCGGGAACTTCTGCCAGGGGCAGACGAACGACAACGGTCACAGCTTCGGTTGCTTCGGAAAGGCCGCGTGCCGCACCATCATCGAGCATGGCTCGCCCGCGGGACCGATCACGAAGGGGATTCCCACACCCGCGACGCTTGCGTCGGTGTTCTGCATCGCGGCCACCGGCAACGGGCTGGTGGACTCGTCGGCCGACCTGGCGGGCCCCGGCGCCGTGTCCCTGCCGGGCACGTTCCTGGTGAAGGACGTCGCCGGCTCCTCCTCCACCACCACGACCACACCGACGACGACGGCTCCCCCGACGACCACTCCCGTCACCACGACGACGATGCCGGCCCCGCGTTGCGGTGACGGAACCATCAACCAGGCGAGCGAGCAGTGCGACGCGGGGTCGTCCACCGGGGGCTTCGTGGGCGGCACCTGTCAGTTCTGCACCGGCGAATGCACCTGCGTGGCCTGCGACCCCGCCCAGCGCCACATGGGGAATGTGGACTTCGTCCTGACCGCTCCTACTGGCATCTGCGGTACCACGCGGGACGGCTCGAACACCGTCATCAAGAACCTCACCTGCGGCGGCCTCAGCATCGGCGCCGGCGCCTCCCTCATCCCCGAAGGCCCGACGCCCGACGGCTCGCAGAGCCGCTTCGCGCTCGACTGCTGTGGCACGAGCTGCACGATCGGCCCGACGTCCGCCGCGCCGCCGGTCAACACCGGCGGCCCCGACTGCACCACCACCGGCTGCAACTTCGGCACGCCGCTGCCGATCCCGAACCCGGTCATCCAGAGCATCACCACCTGCGTGCTGAACACGTGGAACGCGGCGGCGAGCGGCACGCTCGACCTCGCCACCGGTACGTCGTCGACGAACGTCCCGCTCATCTCCGACACGTACCTCACCGGCAACTTCGCTCAGCCCTGCCCGCGGTGCTCGGCGACCGGCACGCCGGCGAGCCCGGGGACGGGCACCTGCGACCGCGGCCCGCGCGCGACGATGGCCTGCACCACCACGAGCTCGACGGGCTACACGCGTGACTGCCCGACGGGCGGCGTCGACGGGACGCACCCCTGCACGCCGGGGGGTGGCGCGTGCATCGACGGCTCGCACGTCGGGACGATCAACGTCAATCTGTCCCCGCTGACTACGGGCTCGGCGAGCAAGACGGATCCTGGCGGGAACTTCTGCCCGGGTCAGAGCAACGCGAGCGGGCACAAGTTCGGCTGCTTCGGTAGCTCCGCGTGCAGCACGATCACCGAGAACGGCGCGGCGGCGGGCGCCATCACTCCCGGGACCCCGAAGAGCGCGACCCTCGCGTCGGTGTTCTGCATCGGCGCCACCAACAACGGCCTGGTGGACGCGTCGGCGGACCTGCCGGGTCCAGGCGCCGTGTCCCTGCCGGGCACGTACACGGTGGATTTCCAGCCCTGACCCGTTCGCCGCAAGGACGGACGTCGGCCCCGGAGCCCGAGCCGGCTCCGGGGCCGACGCGACCTAGCGGCGGCCGCAGCCGGAGAAGACGTCGAGGATCCGGGCGAGCAGCCCTCGGTCTCCGGCCGACTCGAGGCGATAGGCGCGGAACGTCCCGTTCAGCGTGATCGGGATCGGGACGGGGGTGGGCGCGACGCTCGCGCTCATCGAGTTGCCCGACCAGCCGTCCGGCTGCTGCTCGAGCGCACCGTAGATGTAGACGTCCTTGATCGGACGTCCGCCGCCGGGGCGGAAGTCGACGATCTGCTGCACCACGAAGCGCGCGCCCTTCATGCGCTCCTCGCCTTTCATCACGTCGTCGAATGCGTCGCTGCCGGTGATCTTGGTCTCGACGTGTCCGAACCCGCGATCCAGGGCGGGAAGGCCATCCCAGGCTTGCTGCAGGTCCCGCAGCTCGGCGGCGCTCGGCTCCCAGATGGCGTGCGCCGCGTTCGCCTTGTCGAGCGACGCCTGGAGCGCGGCCGGGAGACTCGCCTCGCGCAGGGTGACCTCCGGCTTGCCGCCAGCCGTGGTCACGTTCCACAGGGCCGCGGTGCTGGTGCCGAGCCCGCTCTTGGGCGCGATCTCCACCCGCGTCACGACGAGCCAGCGACCGCCGAGGTCGGGCACCGTACCTGCCACCTGCGTCGTCTGCTGCGGCTGCGTTCCGGTCTGCTCCTCGCACCACGCCGGGCCGGACGAGATACCGGCGAGTGCCAGCCACACGATGAGCCACCGCATGGCCCGCGCGTTAGCGGGCACGCTGCGGGCGCGTCAAGACCGCTCGTCCGGCGATGAATTCCGGCGCGGCGGAGCGTGGCGTTCGACACCGGCCTTCACCGGCCCTGCGCGCTGCGCCACGCGATTTCGCATGCAATCGGACCACGCACATGCGACATTGCACGACTTCATGTTGACGGCTTCATGAGATACCGGTAACGAAAATTTCGTCTGTCACGCTCTCCATCGCAGACCCCATCGTTCACAGTACCCGGCGCGCGAGGGGCGCACCGATCTAGGAGGCCCGAATGAGACTCTCTCGACTGAGCTCGCTGACCGCGATCGCGCTCACCGCAGGTCTGCTGTCGCAAGCACACGCCGTCTTGGTGACCGGCAAGAAGGGCAGCTGCTCCGCAGTGTGGGAAACCGGCCCGGCCGCCGCGACGATCGGCAATGCCAAGAGCACGCTGACCTGCACCGACGGCGATCCGACGTGCGACGGCGACGGCATCCCGAACGGTATCTGCGTGATCAACCTGACGGCGTGCGTCGGTGAGGCTACGGAGACCTGTACTCCCGGCACCCTGACGTCGCTCACCTTCACCCCTCCCACCCTGTCGAAGCTCACGGGCTTCATCGCACCGCCCGTCACGCCTGCGGGCTCCTGCGGTCTCCCCGGAGCCCTCAACCTGCCCCTCATCAGGGTTCCGAAGAACACGAGCAAGCCGCTCAAGAAGTTCAAGAATTCCAAGAAGGCAAAGCTCGTGATGAAGTCCAAGGGCTTCCTGAACAAGCTCGTCGTGCAGTGCGTGCCTCAGGGCGTGGTTGCGGGCGCTGCCTCCTGCCCCAAGCGTGAGTCACCGGGGCTCCCGAGCCAGATCACCCTCACCGTTCCCCTGGAGGATCGGGCGCACCCCGAGACGGGCAACGGAAGCGACCTCGACAACGGCTGGACAGGCACCTCGCACAACTTCCCCGTCATCGGCGGCTCCACCCTGAAGTACTGCCTCTCGGGCTGCGACGGGACGACCACCTTCGAGTGCACCGCTAGCGGCACCACCGGCGCGGGAGGGGCCACCGACTCGCTGAACGGCCCGACGTTCGGCGCGCCCCTGCCGCTGCTCGCCGCCAACGTCCCTGTCTGCGTGGTCAACCAGTACCAGGACCCGACGCTGACCGGCACGTTCAATCTCCAGACCGGCGCGGCCGGAAGCGCGGCGAGCCCGAACCAGGTGAATCTGAACTCCATGGTCTACCTGCGCACGACGTTCCCCGAGGTGTGTCCGCGCTGCAACGTGCCCGGTGGTGGGGGTCAGATCGGCAGCGTCGGCAAGTGCTCGAACACGGCGAAGAACTCCGGCGCCGACTGCCGCGTCGACGGCGAGGTGACGGTCGCCGGCAAGGGCCTCTACCTGCTGTCCAGCGCCTGCACGCCGCTCAACGACTCAGGGCAGCCCACCACGCTCGACATCAAGCTGCCGTTCACCACCGGCGAGGCTACCCCGAAGGTCGGACCCCTGCCCTGCGGCGACTCCTCGGGTCCCCAATCGAAGGATGACTGCCTGCGGCACGCGGCAGCTGCACTGCGGGTTGCACCGGTGCGGCCTGCGTCGGCACTGACTCCAAGGGCAACTGCATCGACGCCAAGGGCGGCATCTCGCAGCTGTGCTGCTCGAGCGCCACGAGCACGCCGTGCTTCCCGACCAAGGGCGGCGGCAGCATCACTCGCACCGGCTCTCCGGGTACGGAGGGACAGACCCTCGTCAACGCTGCCACCTTCTGCATCGCCCATACCGACTCCAGCCTCATCAACATCACCACCGGCCTGCCGGGTCCCGGGGCGCTTCTGCTCCCGGCAAAGGTCGCGGTGAGCGTCTCGCAGTAACGGCGGCTCACGCCGCTCCTGACCTCACACGGCGGGATCCGGGCAACCGGGTCCCGCCGTGTCTCGTTTCTGGTGCCGAACGGCATCACCTTCCATTGCAATCGGGTGGGATTCTGCGCTAGCAAGGCGCGGCTTCACCACAGCAATCGCGTTGCAGAAGGAGGGAGGGGGCATGATGTACCGCCGCCTGTGGGTGATCGTCCTCGCCGCGCTCGTGACGACCGTGGTGCTCGGTGTCTCACCGCAATCCGCGCGCGCGACGCTCCGGTTCGGGGATCTCCAGATCTCCGGCAACGCCCAGTCGCAGAACCTCTTCCGCACGCCCGACGCCTCCACCTGGGAGTACATCCAGAACCGGAACACGGCGCACATCCGGCTCGACTACGACTGGCTCCAGGGCGGAAAGTTCATCACCAAGTACGACATCCCGTTCATCGAGAAGTCGTCGATGACGCTCCTGTGGCGCGGCGTCTACGACGGCATCTACGGCTTCACACCCGGCTTCCTCCAGAAGGAGGACATCCACGGCCGGAACTACACCGGTCCCAACGGCGGCCTGAACTACTTCCAGTACGCCACCCAGGTCGGCATCCCGGCATCGAAGTCGGGCCAGCCGAACAACAAGCTCACGATCCCCCAGCTGGGTCTCAATTCGCTCGGCCAGTCGGGTCTCGACACGGTCGCCTTCGAGAACCAGCTGCGCGAGCTCTATGCGGACGTCAAGTTCCGCAGCATCCCGCTCAGCATCCGCGGCGGCCGGCAGCAGATCGTGTGGGGCGAGACCGACAACTTCCGCATGCTCGACCGCATCAACTCGCTCAATCTCACCTGGCATCTCCAGCAGGAGATTCCTCCGCCGGCGTTCGGGTGGGACGAGCTGCGCCGCCCGCAGTGGATGATCAAGTTCCTCTACGACATGGGCAACGTGTGGAAGCTCTCGCAGAGCTTCCTCGAGTGGTACTGGAATCCCGGCGACTGGTATCCCGCCAAGGAGACGTTCCTGCCGCGGCCCTGGGGCCTGCCGTTCTACAACCCGCTCACCAACCCCGTGGACGGAGCCTTCTTCGACGGGCCGTGCTTCAACTCGCGGTTCAAGGAGACGAAGGGCCCGCGATCCGGTCAGCCCATGTGCACCCGGCTGCTCAACAACACCCGGCTCTTCCAGCAGGGCGACTACGCCCGCAATCCGATGGAGAACAGCCAGGTCGGCGTGCGCTACCACGGGATCGCGCCGTTCGGCATGGAGTTCACCCTCAACTACTTCTACCAGCGCTTCGACGGCGCCAACGACGGCACGAACTCCGCTCCGCTGAAGGTGCTGCTGCGCGATCCGCTCAATCCCGCGAGGGATGCGAAGATCACGGCGCACGCGTCGCGGCTCTTCGCCGACGGCATCTTCCCCGCCGAGGCCTACTTCCCCTACGTGCACACGCTCGGCGTGTCGGCCAACTACTCCGACGAGGCGTACACCCAGGCCGTGTTCCGCTTCGAGTCGATCTACGACATGGGCGTGCCCTTCTTCGACGTCTCGAAGGTCGGCGTGGTCGACACGCCCGCGCTCCCCGGCGTCACCAAGAGGGACATGTGGAAGGGCATGATGGCCTTCGACCGTCCGACGTGGATCAAGTGGCTCAACAAGAAGAGCACGTGGTTCCTCACCGGACAGTTCTTCTGGCATCACATCCTCGACTACAACGAGTGCGCCGGGCAGGACGTCGCGAACCTCTCCCCGCAGGATCGCGCCCGCCACAGCGCCTGTTTTGTCGGCGGCCTCGACCTGCCGTCGAGCGTTCGCGGCGCGCGCGTGTCGTTCCGCGACAAGATCCGGAGCTGGGAGTCGCTGTTCACGCTCGCGGCATTCTCGTTCTACCGCGGCGGCAGCATCGTGCCGACGCTCGGCATGGCGGTCGATCCGGTGAACCAGTGGAACATGGAAGCGTTCTGGGCGGTGGACTACGTGGTACGCGACGACTTCGTCGTGAACCTCGCGCAACGCTACTTCATCGAGCCGCGCGGGCACAGCACGCCGATCTTCGAGACCTGGGGAGTGGGCGGCCTCAACGCCGACCGGTCCGAGACCTCGCTGCGGCTCACCTATCAGTTCTGACGGCTCATCCGCTCGATCCGATGAACCACCGGTAGTACGGGTTGCTGCCGTCGGCGTCGAAGACGCGCCGGAGGTAGGGCTCCATGTCGTCGCGGCGTCCGGCGTGGAACAGGCGCACCGCTTCGTAGAAGGCATGGAGATTCTGCCGGGACGTCGCGATCGCGGCCCGGAGATCGTCGTCGGCGCCGACCAGCGGGGGCTCGCGCTGGAGCGCAAGAATCTGCGCGAGCACCCGGTTGAACTCGCCGGCGCGCACCAGCCCGGCGTATTCGAGGCGCGGGCGATCGTCCGTCACGGGTGGGGCGCCATCGACGAACGCTTCGAGCCCCGCGCGGTCGGTGACGTAGGTGGCGAGGAGCGCGGCCGGGTCGGCAATGCCGACCTCGCCGAGCACGCGGCGCACCTCCGGCTGAGCGAAACGGGCCGCGAGCGTTGGCGCGTCGATCACGAGCGGCTCGCGCGAGCCCACGAGGAGCGTCTCGTGCGCCTCCGTCGTCCACAGACTCGCATGAGGGAAGACGTCGATGAAGCTGCGCACCAGGGTGCGAGCATCATCCCCGTTCTGGGTCGCGAGCGGGAACCACTGGGCCATGATCCCGCCGGGTGCGAGCCGCTCGCGGCACAGCTCGTAGAAGTCGCGCGAATACAGGTTCACCACACCCGCGGCCGTCGGCGGAGGCGGCTCGAGGGTGATGACGTCCCACATCGCGGAGTCCCGTAACAGGAGATGGCGTCCGTCGATGATGTGGATCCTCACGCCCGGGTCCGTTGCGACTCCGAGGTTGCCGTCGAAGAGTCCGACCGTGCGCTCGACCGCCGGCAAGAGCTCCGCGCACTCGCGCCGCTCGAGCGACCGCCACGCGAGTGACGTGCCGCAGGTGATACCGGTCCCCAGACCGATGACGAGCACCGAACGGGCCTCACCAGGGTGAAGAAGCAGCGGCAGCAGCATCTGAAGCCGCATGTAGCGCCGCGACATCATGCTGTCGCCGGAGTTCGAGACTCCCTGGATGTAGAGGCGCAGGAAGGACGACTGGAGATACGGCTCGCGAACGACGGCGACGACCCCGCCGGGACTCTCCTCGTATGCCTCGAGCGTCCCGGGGCGCGTGGCAAGCAGCAGCCGGGCGAGATGATCCGGAGGAACGCGGGCGCTTGCGGTGGCGACAGCCGCCACGCCGAGCGCGACCGCTGCAGCGGTGAGCCGGCGGACGGCCGGCGCACGTCCGGCCGACCCGCGCAGGACGGCGGCTCCGCCCACCACCGCCATGGCGACGGCGAGAAGAGCCAGCGCACGCGAGAGTCCGATCGCAGGTACGACGACGAAACCCGTCGCGAGCGTGCCGACGATGCCGCCCAGGGTGTTGAAGGCAACAACGGCACCGACGTCTCGACCGACCCGGTCCGTACCACACGCGAGCCGCGCCACGGCCGGGAACGCCGCGCCGAGCAGAACGGTCGGGACCAGCAGGAGCGCGAGCGGCGCCAGAACCATGTGGATGCAGGCGGCAAGGAACGGCCCGATCGCCGGGAGCAGCGCGGCGTGCGCGCGGGCCTGGAGCGCGGGCAACCACGGGCCGAGCAGAGCGAAGCACGCGAGAGACGCCGCGCCAGCTCCTGCCTCGAGCAAGCCGAAGGTGCGCCACGGATCGCGCACGCGGTCCGCTAGACGCGCCCAGAGCGCGCTGCCTACCACGAGCCCCGTCAGGTACGTGGCCAGCACGAGCGCGAAGGCGTAGGCTCGCGTGTCGATGAACTGCATGACGGCTTGCGACCATACGACCTCGAGGCCGAGCGCGAGGCCGCCGGCAGCGGCATAGAAAGTCCGAGCCAGGCGAAGCCCAGGGATTGCCTGGGCCGGCGCGGCTGCCCGCGTGTGATCGATCCTCGCATCCGCGCCCGGCACGCGCCGGGCCAGGACCATTGCCGCCGTTGCCAGAAGGAGGTTCGTGATGGCTGCCACCGCGCCGGTGCCCTGCACTCCGAACGCCGGCACGAGGACCAGCGGTGTCGCGAGCACGCCAAGAACACCGCCTGCAGTGTTGGCGGCGTAGAGAGTTCCGCTGGCGGCACCGATGGCGTCCACGCGCGGCCTGGCCGCACGCACCAGCGCCGGGAGCGTGCCGCCCATTGGGACCGCGGGCAGGGCAATCAGGACGAACGGCAATGCCCACGCCGCCAGTCCCGCCCTGTCCTCGAGGGCAGCGTACGGGACGGCGAGCCGGGAGAGGAGCAAGGTGGTCGCGAGGCCCGTCAGCGCGACGCCGAGCTCGAGCCTGGCATAGAGGACGAGAGGACGCAGCTCCGAGTCGGCCCGCTTGCCGAACACGGTGCTGCCAATCGCCAGTCCTGCGAAGAATGCGCTCACCACCGTCGTGACGGCGTAGACGGCGACGCCGACGAGCAGCCCGACCTGCTTGACCCAGAGAGCCTGGTAGATGAGTGCAGCGGCTCCGGAGGCGGCGAGGAGCGCGGCGAGGATGGGAGAAGGCACCCGGCGGTCAGGCCTTCCCGGAGTACAGGTCCCAGATCATCCCGCCGTCGCGGGAACCGTCGCCGAGCAGGAACTTCGGGTCGCGCTTGTCGATGTGCCCTACCAGCCCGTGGTAGACCCCGTAGCCGACCAGCTCCTTCAGCCGGTCGGAGAAGCGGCTCGCGATCTCTCGCGGGATACCGAGCTGCTGGTTCTCCTGCTGGCGGATCCAGCCCGCGCAGTAGTTCATCGCGATGCCGATGCGACGCCGGCCGGTGCGGTTCGCTCCGCCGCCGTGCCAGAGGCTGCCGTGCCACACGAGCACACTGCCACGCGGCATCTCGGCGGCGATGCTCTCGTGGCGCGAACCGAATTCGGGCGAGTGATCGCGCAGGTGCGAGCCCGGGATGATCCGCGTCGCGCCGTTCGCTTCGGTGAAGTCCGTCAGCGCCCACATCGTGTTGCAAACGGTCGGGACGTGGGGCTTCGGGAGCGGCAGGAGCTGGTCGTCGGCATGGATGGGCTGCGCGCGTTCCTCGGGGTCGATGCTGATCGAGGACAGCGACGAGACCAGGCAGCCATCGTCGAGCACGCCCTCGACGACGGGCAGGACCTGCGGGTGCACGGGGATCTGCTCGTAGAGCGCGCCGTGCACGAGCAGGTTGTAGATGCGCACCGTCCGCGAGCCCTCGAAGGCATTGCCGGCCGGCTTCACGTCGTACTGCTGCTCCAGGCGCAGGAGATCGTCGGCGAGCGCGGCCACGAGCTCGGGCTCGATGACGCGTTCGAGGATCGTGTAGCCGTCCCGCACGATCCGGTCGAGATGGGCCTGGCGCGTGTCCATGTGCTTCTCTACCGCGAGGCGCCGGCGCAGGTCTACGAGGCCTTCCGGCCCACCATCACCAGCTCGCGCGTCGACGCGCGCGGGGCGCGGAAACGATAGTCGCCGTACGTCGCCTCGATGCTGAAGCCCGTCTGTCGATAGAGCAGCTCCAGCTCGCGCGGGAAGTAGACGTGGCTCTCGAAGTCGCTCACCCATCGATCGGCGTGATCGTCCCGGGCGAACTTGTCGTACAGGAAGCGGATGCTGGCCCGCTGCTCGAGCGGCGCGTAGACGGTGGTGCGATAGCGCACCAGCCGGCGCCCTTCCGCATCGGACGTGTCGCTGTCGATCTCGACCAGCGCGCGCGGCGGCTGGCGGAGCGAATCGGCGTAGACGGCGAGGTCGGGCATGACGACGTCCACCACGAAGCGTCCGCCCGGCACCAGGTTGGCGTGCGCTCGTCCCCAGGCCGCGAGCTGGTCGTCGAGCCCGAGCAGGTGACACACCGACGAGCACGGCACCACGATGAGATCGAACGGCTCGGGCGCCTCCCAGGTGCGCATGTCCCCCTGCACCACGACGACGCGCTCGCGCACCGGTCCGGGCGCCTGCGCGAGCTTGCGCTGCGCCTCGGCCAGCATCGTGTCCGAGGAGTCGAGCGCCGTGACGGTGAACCCGGCGCGGGCGGCCAGCTCAGCCAGCGGCACGGTCACCCGTCCGCTTCCGGCCCCGAGCTCGAGCAGCCGGCGCGGCGCGAGCCGGCGGACGAGCTCGACGTAGAAGCGCACGTCCTCGTCGTCGTCCTCGTGCTCGAGGTCGTAGTCGCGCGGGCGATCGTAGATCTGATCGTCCATGAGCGCTCCTCAGCCGCCTTCGGGCGTCGTCTGCACGTCGACCGTCATGCCGAGGAAGTCGGATGGTGCGCCCGTCCACGTCCCGGCGACGGGGATCGCCTGGCTCGGGTCGCGCGTCACCGCGACGCGAACCAGCTTCTGCCCGCCGATCAGCGCGTTCGTCGGATCGAACTCGACCCAGCCGCCGCCCGGCAGGTAGACCTGCACCCACGCGTGCGTCGCACCGCCTCCGACGGCGCCATCGTCGTACAGATAGCCGGAGACGAAGCGCGCCGCGAAACCCAGGCTGCGCGCGGCCTCCATCATGAAGAGCGCGAAGTCGCGGCACGTCCCCGATGCGCGGTCGAGGGTCTCGATGGGCGTCTGCGTGCCTTCCGCCTCGCGCCCCTCGTAGCGAAGCTCCTCGCGGATGGCGGCGGTGATGGAGACGAGGAGGGCCTGGGTGTCGGTCTCGCCCGGCCCGGCGACGAAGCGATGCGCCCACTCGTCGATGCGATGGTCGGGATCGGGATAGTGCCGCTCCATGGTGCGGCCGAGGTCCGGCACCTCCTCCGCCGAGTAGCTGAACGGATGATGCCTGGCGTACGGCTCGAGGGGGAACTCGAGCGCGATCCCGGGAAAGTGCTCCAGGCGGATCGTGCTGACCAGCCGCAGCTCCGGTGCGGGCTCGGGGAAGCTGGCGACCGCGATGGAGTTGCCGAACACGTCGTGCAGCCAGCGCACGTTGGCGGTCGGACTGATCTGCAACCCCGTCTCGAGCAGCCGCAGATCGTGGCTGTCGCGGGGACGGAACATCAGCCGGTGGTCACCGAAGGTGACCGGCGCGGCGTAGCGATAGACGGTGGTGTGGCGAATGGTGACGACGGGCATGGCGAGCGTGTATGGCGGATGCACGCGCCATGCCACCAGCGACTCCCGTGCGGCCGGGGGCGCGCCGCGCCGTTCACCCGGCTCGTGTAAGAACGAGCACCCCGACGTTCACGCGCCGACGATCGACACGAAGCTCACGCAACGGCCCGGCGCGCCCCCCAGATTGTGGGTGAGGCCGAGCTTCGGGCCGGCGATCTGACGCGGACCGGCCTCGCCGCGCAGCTGGAGCCACATCTCGTACATCATGCGAAGCCCGCTGGCGCCGATCGGGTGGCCGAAGCTCTTGAGCCCGCCGTCGGGATTCACCGGCTGGGGTCCGTCGCCGTCGAAGCGGCCGGCGAGCACGTCCTTCCACCCCTGCCCGCGCGGCGAGAAGCCCATGTCTTCCATCAGCACCAGCTCGGTCGGCGTGAAGCAGTCGTGGACCTCGGCCATGCTCACTTCCGCGCGCGGGTCCTTCACGCCGGCTTGCTTGTACGCGTCCTGCGAGCTGGCGACGACCTCCGGGAAGGTCGTGAAGTCGTAGTCCTGGCTGTAGTAGCCCTCGGCGGGTCCGGCGGCGAACGACAGCGCCTTGATGAAGATCGGATGCTTCGAATACTTGTGCGCGTCCTCGGCGCGACAGAGGATGGCGGCGGCCGAGCCGTCGCTCACGCCCGAGCAGTCGAAGATGCCGAGCATCCCGGCGACCGGCGGCGACTTCGTGATGGTCTCGATCGGCACTTCCTTGCGGAACTGCGCCTTCGGATTCTTCGCGCCGTTCTTGTGGTTCTTCCACGCGATGCGGGCCAGCACGTGCTTCAGCTCCGCCTCGTCGACGCCGTACTTCCTGGCGTACGCCGGCGCCAGCAAGGAGAACGTGGCGGGCGCCGTCATGCTGGAGAGCGTGCCGTCGTTCGGCGGGCTCGACATGGTGAGGCCGGAGTAGCCGGAGTCCTTCAGCTTCTCGACGCCGATCGCCATCACGACGTCGTACGCGCCGCTGGCCACCGCGTACGCCGCGTTGCGGATCGCCTCGCTCCCCGTAGCGCACATGTTCTCGAGCCGCGTGACCGGCTTGTAGGGAATCTTGAGCGCCTCGGACAGCATCAGGCCGGAGAACCCGCTGCCCATGGTGCCGAGCCAGTAGGCGTCGACCTGCTCGGGATCGATGCCGGCGGACTGGTAGGCATCCTGCGCGGCGTCGACCAGCAGATCCTCGGGCCCCTTGTCCCAGTGCTCGCCGAACGCGGTACATCCCATGCCGACGATGGCGACCCGATCCTTGATGCCGTTGCTGGCCATGTGATTCTCCTTCGCCCGACCTTGTAGCGCGCGCCGTGCAGCCGATGCCACCCGGCCGCTAGCGGCCCGGGCGCGCCTTCCAGAAGTAGTTGTGGACGCCCTGCGCCGTGAACAGCCGGCGGAAGGTCATCTCCAGGTGGTTGCCGATCGCGACGTCCTTCGGCGCGACGTCGGTCAGCTCGCAGGAGAAGCGCCCGCCACCTTCGTAGTCGACGAACGCCGCCACCACCGGAGGTTGCAGCGAGTACGCCAGGTGATCGAGCGTGTAGGTGGCGACGCGGCACGACGTGTCGGCGAAGCGCTCGTCGCGCATCTGGTCGACGGCGCCGCACTTGACGCACACGCGCTGCGGCGGGAGGTGTCCCGCCTGGCACTTCGTGCACCGCGAGCCGACGAAGGCGAGCTTCCAGCGCTCGTGCCGGTACATCGGGGGGGCCGCCGGGCGCTCCGGATCGGGCCGGCGCGGCGGCTCGAACGGCAGGACGCCGCGCCACTTGAGGTAGGTGTTGTAGGCGAGGTCGTTGCGCTTGGACGCGATCCACCGATCCACCGCGCGGACCGGCGGCATGTCCTTGATGGCCGGCGTCACCTCGAGGACCAGCGCATCCGCGCCGTCGGCCTCGCACACGACGAGGATGCGATCGCCGGGCTTGGACGTATCGAGCGCGCGCGCGAGCAGGAGGCCCGCGTGCGCCGTACCGGCGCGTCCGACACTCGCCGTCAGCGGATCGGCGATCTGGCTGGCCTCCAGGCCGAGCGCCTTCGGCAGGCCCGCCATGCTCCGCGGGTTCGTGCCGTCGAGGATCACCGTCGACAGCGACGACGGCTCGACTCCCGCGCTCGCGAGCGCACGCTTTGCCGTGTCGGCGATCGCCGGCGCCATCGTGTCGGCCGTGAAGCGCTCCTCCCACTGCCGGCCGAAGCGCTCCTCCGGCAGCCGCCACACGTCGAGAATCTCGATCGTCGACGAGGCGCGGCCAATCAGGCGAGCGATCGCCTCACCGTCACCGCCGGTCACGAATGCCACCGCGGCGTCGCCGCCCTGGCTCTCGCGCGAACCGCCCGGAGCGCCCACCACCACGTCGCCCGCGCAGACCAGCGCGCGCCGCCCTGCGCTCGCGAGATCGAGCCCGAGCAACAGGGCGCCGAGCCCCATGCGCGACGAGCCGCCCAGCTCGACCGACGAGACCTGCTGCGGCAGATCGAGCGCCGCCTGGATCGTGGCGGCGTTCAGCTTCTCGGCATACGGCGGGCTCAGCGTCGCGAAGAGGACCGCATCGAGCGCGATGCCGCCGCGAACCGCGTCGCGGGCCGCCTCGACGGCCATCGACACCGAGTCCTCGTCGTAGCTCGCGACCGCGCGCTCGCCCTTCCCGGCGCCGATGGCGGCTCGCGTCAGACGGAGAAAGGGGACGTAGCTCCCGTAGCGAAGTATTCCGGCCACGGCGCGTCTTGTAGCGCGGGTGACCGGCCTGTTGCCACCTACCCGTCGCCGACCGTGGCGCGCGCCAGGTGGAGGTGCAGCGTGCCGCGGGTGCTGACCAGGTCGATACGCACGGCGACGGGGTTGGAGCCGGGAACCGGCGGGGCGAGCCACACCGACATCTCGGTGGCCCGGTCGCCCGATCCCTCTCCCGATTGCAGGAATCCGGCAACCGGCTCGACCGTCGCCCGGCAGTACCGCGCGGGACCCCGGTAGGAATCCCGCGAGGACGGCTCCAGCTCGACCAGGCCGAGGTCCTCGTAGCGCAGGTCGTAGCGCCGGAGCCCGTCGAAGACGCGAATCGTGCCGGCGCACGACCCCGTCGACACGATCCGGCGCGGGAGGGTGACCGTCGCGGTCAGCGGATCGACGGTCCCGTCGCGCAGCGGCGCGGGAACGTCACCGCGCTCGCCGTCCGTGAGCATGCCCTCGACGTCGGCGCGTACGGCCCCGCCATGATCGTACTGCAGGACCACACGCTGGCTGCGATCGCGGAACTCGCTGCGCGCTCCGTAGAACGCCGGCCGCAGCAGGCCCCCGTCGACCGCTCCGGTGGCGGTCGCGCTCGACTGCCAGCGGCCGAGCGCCCCGAGCAGGCCCGTCGTGCGCAGGACGATGTTCGTGCGGTAGGCGGGCGGATCGACGCTCGACACGGTGTCGATCGAGATCACGCGGAACAGCAGGTAGTAGCCATCGTAGCCGAGCGTGACCTGGCGAGCGTGCAGCACCGGCGGGAGAGCCAGGAGACCGGCGAGCGCGAGCAGCAGCGAGCGCAGTCGCATCGACCCCGTAGTATACGCGATCCTGCGCGCGTGACGATCCGCTTTCCTCGAGGCCGGAGCCCCCGATCGCTCCGGCCTCGCGTGCCGCCTACTGCGTCATGCTGATCTTCACCCCGTCGACACCCAGCTTGAGCTTGAGCCCCGTGGTCGTCGACCTCGCCTTGATGACGACGCCGTTCTCGTTCTTCATCTCGGCGATGCTCCCGCCGCCGCCAGCCGCCGCTCCGGCGGCCGCCGCGACATACGTGCCGGGAAAGTCCTCGAGCTTGCTCAGATGGTAGACCGTCCCCTCGGCGTTCACGCTCGTCGCGCCGACGTCTCCCACCGACAGGCCGTCCACCTTGATCGGGTAGCTCTTCCCCCGGTAGTGCAGCGTGCCGCTCCCCCAGCTGTAGCCGATGCCCGCGGCCACCGAGCCGCCCGAGAAGTGCACCGTGGCTTCCGAGCTCGACGCTTTGTGCGCTTTCGCCTCCGCCATGTGCGTGCCGAGCAAGAACGTCACCGTCACGAACATCACTCCGATTGCCTTTCGCATGCTGGTCGTCTCCTTTTTCGGCTGTTGCAGTTGCCCCAGGCCCACTAGGAGCCATCGGCGAAATTCCGCAAGAGCATTCCGACATGCCTCCGCCTTGACGGACCCATGCGCGCATGATGGAAGCCCGGAAGCCTCTGCATGACGGGTCATGGGTCCGCGCGCCGAGCGGCGATCGCGCTCTCCGTCTTCGTCGGCGTCGCCGCGCTGTCGATCGCCGGCTGCTCGAGCGGGACCCGCCTGAGAGCGCCGGTGGGCGGCCCGAAGATCCTCACCGTCCCGAAGATCGAGCGCATGATGCAGATGGGAACCGCGCCCTCGGTGATCCAGGACGAGATCCAGAGCTCCGGGACGGTGTACAACCTCACCCCGCAGCAGACGCGCGACCTCCGTGCGGTCGGGATGCCTCCGTCGCTGATCAACCAGATGCAGCTCACCTATCAGCGCGCGGTCAGGAGGAACCCGCAGCTCGCCACCTCGGGCAGATACTGGACGCAGGTCGACAGCTACTGGTACGGCGGCATCCCGCTGGGATGGCCGCGCGACTGGGTGTACGGCGCTCCGGCGGCCGAGGCGCGCTGACGCGGGCGTCCTAGGCGGGAGCCGCCGGGTCTCCCACGACGTCGGAGAGGACGTCCTCCGGAAAGCCGCGGCCGGCAAGCAGCCGCCACGCTCGCGCGCCGGCGGGCTGCCCTTCGCGCGCGAGCACGCGCCTGGCCCACGCCTCCTCGGGCTCGCCCGCCCGAGACGCCTCGACGGCGCTCGCGACCAGCGCCTCGGACAGGCCGCGCGCGGCGAGATCGGCGGCGATCTTCAGGCTGCCTGCGCCGCGTGCGCGCAGGGTCCGGGCCCGATCGAGAGCGAGCCGCTCGTCGCTCACGTAGCCGAGCTCGCGGCAGCGGGCGACGGTGCGTGTCGCGGTCTCGGGCTGATATCCCTTCGCGAGCAATCGCTCGCGCAACGCCGCCTCGGTGAGTGCGGCACGGGCGAGCAGGCGTGCGGCCACGTCGAGCGGCGTCGGATCGGCGCGCGCGCGGGTCGCAGGGACGGTGTCGCGGTGTCGGGTGCGACGCGCCAGGGTCAATCGCGCCCGCTGCGCGCCTTGCGGCCGGCCTCCGCCACTCGCAGGCCCTCTCCGGTCGCGGCGGCCCCGTTGCCGCCATTGGAGCCCGCCGCGACGGGCTCGCCGATCGCGTCGGACTTGAGACCGAATTTCTCCCGCACGCGGCTCTCGATGGCGCTCGCCACCTGGGGGTGCTCGCGCAGGAAGTCGCGCGCGTTCTCCCGCCCCTGGCCGATGCGCTCGCCGTCGTAGGCGTACCAGGCACCGGTCTTCTCGACGATCCCGTGCTCGGAGGCGATGTCGAGCAGCTCGCCCTCCTTCGAGATCCCCACCCCGTAGAGGATGTCGAACTCGACCTCGCGGAACGGCGGCGCAACCTTGTTCTTCACGACCTTCACCTTGGTGCGGCTGCCGATGACCTCGTCGCCGTGCTTGATGGCTCCCACGCGCCGGATGTCGAGCCGGACCGAGGCATAGAACTTGAGCGCGTTGCCTCCCGTGGTGGTCTCCGGGTTGCCGAACATCACGCCGATCTTCATGCGGATCTGGTTGATGAAGGTGACGATGGTCCTCGACTTCGAGATGGTGCCGGTGAGCTTGCGCAGCGCCTGCGACATGAGGCGCGCCTGCAACCCCATCTGCGGATCACCCATGTCGCCCTCGATCTCGGCCCGCGGCACGAGCGCTGCCACCGAATCGATGACGAGCACGTCGATGGCACCCGATCGCACGAGGGTATCGGCGATCTCGAGCGCCTGCTCACCGTGGTCGGGCTGGGAGATGAGGAGGTCTTCCGTCTTGACGCCCAGCTTGCGCGCATAGTTGACGTCGAGCGCGTGCTCGGCGTCGATGAAGGCGCAGATGCCGCCGCGCTTCTGCGCCTCGGCCACCAGGTGGAGCGCCAGGGTGGTCTTGCCGGACGACTCCGGGCCGTAGATCTCCATCACACGGCCGCGCGGCACGCCGCCGATGCCGAGCGCCAGGTCGAGGCCAAGTGAGCCGGTGGGCAAGAATGCGACGTCCTGATGCGTGAGGGCGTCGTCGCCCAGCTTCATGATCGCGCCCTTGCCGAACTGCTTCTCGATCTGGCTCACCGCGAGATCGATGGCCCGCTCGCGATTCACGTCGATTCCCATGTCACGCCCTCCCCCGCACCCGGGTGCCGTCGTTGATGGGCCGTACTCTACTCCCCTCGCCGATGTGGCTCCAGTCGCGTCCGTACCTTTCTCCAGGCACGTTCAGGCCACGGCGCCGGCGAGCGGCAGGACGGCGAGGGCTTCGTACACCGATCCGGTGCGGCGGAGATGGCTGCGATAGAGCACCACGTGGGAAGCGGGCCACCTGCCGAACGTCGCGCGCGCGGCCGCATCGAGCTCGCGCGCCAGCGGGGCGAATCCGCGCGGCGACCGCACGCGTCCGAGCGTGACGTGTCCGCGAAACGGCCGCCGCTCGGGCGCGAAGCCGAGAGGCTCCAGCGCGTCTGCGATGCCGGCCGCCAGCAGCCCCAGCTCCCGCAGGCCGTCCACGATCCCGGCCCACACGACGCGGGGCCTGGCCGCTCCCGGAAACATGCCGAGCGTCCCGCAGACCAGGGCGATCGGCGGCGTCGAGGACGTCACGCCGGCGAGCGCATCGCGGATCGCGGTCACCCGCTCCTCCGCGACCTCGCCGAGGAAGGCGAGCGTGAGGTGCATCGCAGTGGCTGCCGTCCAGCGGACGTCGGCCCGGGGCGCGACGGCGCGCAGGCGCTCGGCCGTCGCGCCGAGGGCGTCGCGAACGTCGGACGGGAGGTCGATCGCGACGAAGCACCGCATTCCGCGTGCGTCGCCTCCCGGATCACCGATGATTCGACTTGGGCTGCGGGTGCGCGTGCGTCCCGCGCTGGCCGAGACGACGCCGCATCGCCTCGCGTACCTGCCCCTGCAGCTCGCGGCGGAGCAGCAGGAGCTTCGCCTGCTGCTCGACGGTGAGACCCTTCTGCGCCTCGACGAAGCTGTCCTCCGCGATCGAGGCCAGCTCGCGGTCGACGTCGTTGGTCTCGGCAACCAGATGCGCCAGCTCGGCCGGATCCTTGTCGGGACGGGCGAGGATGGTGCGCAGCTTCTTGTCCAGGGCCTGCCGCCGGGTGGTCAGCTCGATGCGACGGTCGTCCGCCTTGCGGAAGATCGCGCGCAACGCGAGCGCCTTGTCGGCAGGCAGGTTGAGCCCGTCGACGAGACGCATCGTCAGATAGGTCGTCGCGCGATCTCGCGCGGGCTCGGGGGGCGCGGCGCGCCCCGTGCCAGCCCACACCGCGAGCCCGAGAAGGGCCACGGCCAATCGCACGGCTACCGTCCGTGCGCGCCGACGAGCTGCGCCAGCGCATCGAGCTCGTCGTCGGACAGCTCGGGCAGCGCCGCATCGTCGTTCACGAGCTCGGCGGAATTCTCGTCGCGCGGCGACGACACGCCGGCGAGATCGGAGAGCGACAGGAGCGTCGGATCGTCGAGACCGTCCATCTCCGCGGTCGGTACGGTGGGAACCGGCCGCCAGAGCGTCCCGGGGCGGAGCGTCACGAGCGCCAGCACGGCCGTGGCGGCGACCAGCGCCGGAGCCCAGGTCATCCAGCCCGGATGCGCGACGAGCGGGCGGGGTACCGGCGCCGGCGCGGCCGGGACCGGTGCGGGGAGATCGCGAATGGCCTCCATCACGGCCTGCCGCTGCGAGCGCCAGAAGGTCTCGTCCAGCGCCGCCACGTCGTCCGCCCGGAGCATCGACGGCACGTCGCGCAGGGCGGCGAGCGAGGCGCTGCACCGGTCGCACGCGGCCAGGTGCGATTCGATCCCGGCGCGCTGCACGACATCCAGCGTCCCGGCGTCGAAGTCGACGAGTCGGGCGCGGAGTCGCCGGCATGTCCACCACCACCACATCAGCCCCGCCCCAGCCATTCTCGGAGTCGGGTCACGGCGTGATGATAACTCACTTTCGCGGAATTCTCGCTGATACTTTCGAGCCTGGCGATCTCCTTGAACGGGAGATCACCAACGATCCTGAGGGTGACCACGGCGCGCTGCCGCGGCGGCAAGCGGGCGATGAGGTCTGCCAGCCTGTCGCGAAGCTGCCCGGCCACGGGCACATCCTCGACCTGCGGGAGGTCACCCTCTGGCACCTCGTCGAGCGGAACGGTCCGCTCACGACGCCGGGTTCGGTATAGCGTGCGAACCTGGTTGAGGGCAATGCCATAGAGCCAGCTCCTGAAACTCGATTCCCCGCGGAAGTCGACGAGGTGCGTGTAGGCCCGAACGAAGGTGGCCTGCACGACCTCGTCGGCGCCCGCGTGGTCGCCAAGCCAGCGATACACCAGCGCATGAACCTGCCGCTGGTGACGTTCGACGAGCGTCTCGAAGCACTCTCGACGCCCGGCGAGCACGCCGGCGACCAGCTGCGCGTCGTCCACCCGCCTGCACTAGCATGTGAGGCGGCTGGCCGCCGCTCAGGTGGCCTTGTTGGCCTTTGCCTTGTGGGCGTGCTTCTTGTGGGACGACTTCTTGTGGGACTTCTTCTTGCCGCTGGCGTGATGATGGTAGTGGTGATGGGTGTGATGGTGATGGACCGTCATGTCCTCCGCTGCCAACGCGGGCGCAGCGGCGAGGGAGGCCGAGAGGGCGAGAGCGCCGAGCGCGGCCTTCAGTTTGGACATCTGCATGTGGGAGTCTCCTTTCTTCCCCTGAGACGCACGGGCGGCTCGAAAGGTTAAGAGCCTCGGGTCGTCCTGGGCTGGCCACCCATCTCCTGACCGGGTACGGCTCCACCCATGCTCTCGACCCGCTACGCGTCAGCCCGCGGCCACCTCGCGCAGCCGTCCGGTCACGACATCGTAGACGAAGCCCCGCACCCGGTCCCTGTGCGGGACGAACGGGCTCGCGGTGATGCGCGCGATCGACCGGCGGACGTCCTCGTCGAGATCCGCGAACGCCCCGGCCTCCCAGTCGGGGGTGACTCCGACGTCGTCCTGGATGGCTCGCCTGAAGGCGTCGTCGGTGAAGGTGAGCATGCCGCAGCCGGTGTGATGGATGAGGATGATCTCCTCCGTGCCGAGGAGTCGTTGCGAGATGGCGAGCGAGCGGATGGCGTCGTCCGTGACCACGCCGCCGGCATTGCGCAGGATGTGCGCGTCGCCCGCGCGCAGGCCGAGCACCGCATACGGATCGAGGCGCGTATCCATGCATGCAAGGACGACGAGCTTCTTGCGCGGAGTCGCCGGCAGTCCCCGCTCGTCGAACGACGCCGCGTACGCCTCGTTGTTCCGGAGCAGCTCGTCCGCCACGCTCATGAGTCGTCTCCTTCCGGACTCTCATACCGGAACGCGTTCGCCGCAGACCAGTCCGCCTCGGCGGGAGCCCTGCGGAGCGCCCTCCTGGTCGCGAGCCTCGTCGGGATGCTCGCCACGGCGGCCGCGTGGGCGGCGCCAGCCGACGAGATCGTGCCGCGGACGATGTCCGTGCCCGGAAGAACCGCGTGGCGTCCTCTCGGCTGCCGCAGCGTGCCGTTCTCGCACCCGGTCCTGCTGCCGCGGACCGCGTTTCACCGCGCGCACGGCGACCTCGAGAGCGACAACGAGGTGGCGCTGGCCTACGCGCCGGTGTTCGAGCGCACCTGGCTCGCCGAGCCGTCGCTCTACCAGGTGACCACACCGGCCTTCGACAGCGCCGGGAACATCTACATGACGCCGCTGCTGCCGCACGAGCCGATCCTGCTGATCTCGCTCGAGCCCACGGCCGGCGCGCGACGCTTCGTGGTGCCGCTCGCTCCCGGCGACCTCGGCGGCGGCGCGGCACCGATGGTGCTGCGCGATCCGGATTCGGCGACCGAGGTGGTGTACGTCAACGCCTACGACCGCGTGGTCGCGGTGCGGACCGACGGCACGACGGCCTGGGACGCGCCGACCGGGCTCGGGCCAGCGACGACCGGGGATCAGGGGCCGATCGGTCTCTCGTGGGTGCCGAACGCCGACGCCATCGTCGCCCTCATGCGCGACGGCTTCGTCGTCCTGCTCGACCGCCGAACGGGCGCGCCGCTGATGCCGGCGCCCTTCCGGCTCCCCGGCGAGCGGACGCCGCCGCGCCCCTCGGCGGCCCCGCCGTCGCTCGCCGCCACCGTCAACACGCTGCTCGAACCGCTGGCCGCGTTCCCTCCGGGATTCGGCGTCCTCGACCTGATCAACGTGCTGCTGGGGGGCAACAGCAAGGTGGCGAACAACCTGTCGGTCGACGGCGCCAACGGCCGCCTCTGGATCGCATCCAGCGCGCGCGACGGCGAGGACGGCCACGTGGACGGCGTGTCGGAGCTGGGCGCCGTCTACCGCTACGACGTCGTGCCGGCGGGCGGCGGGTGGACGCTCGCCGAGGTGTGCCATCGCAGCTTCCCGGGAGGCTCGGCGTCCACCCCGACCCTGGCGCAGAACGGGACGCGCATCTATCTGGGCGACGATGCGGGCGCGCTGATCGCGATCGACACGGCCGATTGCAGCCAGGCCTGGGCGGTTCCGCTCGACTCGCAGATCTTCGGCTCGATCGCGGCCTCGTCCGACGGACGCGAGCTCTACGCGGCGTCGGCGGGCGGCATCTTCCAGGTGTTCGACGACGGCGCCAGCGGGCGGCGCGGCTGGACCGCCGCGCTCGATCTCTACGACGTGCCGCCCGACCTGAGCAGCTACGGCGGCATGAACCTGCTGCTCACCGGCGTGGGCGCGAACGGCCTGCTGATCCAGGCGGGCGTCGGCATCCGCACCGGCACACAGGCGCTCCCGGTACGCACCGGCATCGTCCACGTCGATCGCCTGACCGGCGAGCCGCGGTGGTTCGCGGACGGCCTCGAGGAATCGCTCGGGGCCATGAGCACGGGGCCCGACGGCGCGCTCTACCTCCCGCACGCGCCACTGCGTCGAGCCTTCTCGCTGGCGCTCGGCTTCACGACCGAGCCGCTCGTCGGTGGCCTCAGCAAGTGGGCATCGACACGGGACGACCTCCTCGCGCGCGACGCCGCCTGCGCCGCGGCCGATCGCGCGGCCAACGCGGCGAGGCAGCGCCGCGCGTGCCCCGACTCCGCGATCGCCGATCTCGAGCAGGTCGCGACGCTGCGGACACAGATGCTGGACGCGGCCGCCCGTGCGCTGACCCACGGCGACCTCGGCAGCGGAGTCGTGCGCCGTCTCCGGCGCGCCGCCGCCAAGGTGCGCCGGCCGCCGGCGCGCCAGACCGCCACGACGGCGCTGCGCTATCATCGCAAGGCGGCGCACGCCCTCGGCCGTGCGTGCCGCCTGCTGTCGTCGGGCGACGCCGTCAGCGGCGGCCGCGAAACAGCGGCAGCTCCCTGACGGGCAAGCCGAGAACATGGCGCCGGATCCATTCCAGCGCCACCTGCGACGCCAGGAGCTTCACCCAGTCGCGCGTGCCCCAGAACTGGTAGCGCGCCGCGAGGGTCTCGTCCGCCGACGACAGGCCCAGACACACCGTTCCCACCGGCTTCTCGGGCGTTCCGCCGTCCGGCCCCGCGATCCCGGTGGTGGACACCGCGATGTCCGCGCCGAACGACTGCCGCGCGCCTGCCGCCATCTCCGCGGCGGCTTCCTCGCTCACCGCACCGTGCGACGCCAGCGTCGTCGACGCGACGCCCAGCAGCCGCTGCTTCGCGTCGTTGGCATAGGCGACGACACCGCCGCGCACGTAGGCCGAGCTACCGGGTACGTTCGTCAGCCGGTGGGCCACCAGACCGCCGGTACACGATTCGGCCGTCGCGACCGTCAGGCCTCGCTCGCGGAGCAGAGTCCCCACGGTCTCCTCGAGGGTGACGGCGCCCTCGCCGTAGCAACCCGCGCCGATGGCGGCCCGCAGTCGATCGCCGACGACCTGCAAGCGCTCGCGCGCCAGCGCGGGCTCGCCGTGCACCACGACGCGAACCGACACCTCCGGAAAGCTGGCGCGGAACGAGACCCGTCCCTCCGCCGGATCGACCACGCCCGCCACCAGCTCGTCGAGCCCGGACTCGGTCACGCCGAACGTCTGGAAGGTGCGCGCCAGGTAGACGTCGCCGCCGCGCTGCGAGCGCAGCCAGGGGAGCACGATCTCCTCCACCATCGGCTTCATCTCGCGCGGCACCCCGGGGAGCACGACCAGATGACGGCCACCGTGCGCCACCCGGTAGCCGGGCGCCGTGCCGAGCGCGTTCGGCACCAGCTCGGCGCCCCGGGGCATGAGCGCCTGCTTCAGGTTGTTCAGCGGCATCGCGCGCCCGGTCGCCTCGAACCAGCGGCGGATGCGCTCCGCCGACTCGGCATGCTCGACCAGCGGCACGCCGAGGACGCGCGCCACGGTCTCGCTGGTCAGGTCGTCGGCGGTCGGACCGATCCCGCCCGTGGAGATGATGACGTCGCCCTTCTCGAGCGCCTGCTTCCACGCCCACTCGAGCCGCTCCGGGTAGTCCCCCACCGTGATGACGCAGGCGACGTCGACGCCGATCTCGAACAGCTTGTCGGCGATCCAGCTCGCGTTCGAGTCGACGATCCGACCCGTGGTGAGCTCGTCGCCGGTGGACAGGATGGCCGCACGCTCGATCATCGACGTCGCCCTCCTCAGGCGAATCCCAGCAGCAGCCTGGCGCCGGCGCCGGCGTAGACGCCCGCGACCAGGTCGTCGCCGACGACACCGAGCCCGAAGGATACCTGGCGATCGATCAGGTTCGCCGGCCACGGCTTCACGACGTCGAGGATGCGGAAGAGGACGAAGACGAGCGCCGCGGCGCCCCAGGTGCCTGGCACGAAGAGCCCGGCGACGATCATGCCCGCCACCTCGTCGATGACGATGCAGCCGGCGTCGTGCCCGACGAACTCGCGGTCCGCGCGATCGGCCGCCCATAGCGCGATCAGCAGGACGGCGGCGACCGCCAGCCAGCCGGCCAGCGGCGCACGCACCCGCAGCCCGGCGAGAAGCGGCAGCAGCGGCACCGCGACGAGCGAGCCGGCAGTCCCCGGAGCCACCGGCATGTATCCGACACCGCCGACGGTGGCGAGGAGAACGGCGAGAGTGCGCACGTGCGTTGCGTAGTGGCTCGTCGCGGGCGCGTCAAGGACGCGATGCCCGCGGAGCTTCAAAAGCGGGAGGCGACTTGATACGTGGACCGGCCATGGCAGGGATGAAGGAACGCGACGTGGCTGTCGAAGCGGCCCGCGCCGCCGGCGCCATCATCCGCCGCTACTACGGCACCGACGTCGTGGTGGAGCTGAAGGGGCATGACGATCCGCTCACCGCCGCGGACCGCGAGGCGAACGCGTGCATCCAGGAGATCATCACGCGGGCGTTCCCTGCCGACGGCTGGCTGTCCGAGGAGACGGCGGATTCGGTGGATCGGCTGTCGCGCAAGCGCGTCTGGATCGTCGATCCGCTCGACGGCACGAAGGAGTTCACGCAGCACATCCCGGAGTTCTGCGTGTGCATCGCGCTCGTCGAGGGCGGCCGTCCGACCGTCGCCGTCGAGCTGAATCCCGTCACCGCCAGTCTCTACGTCGCGATCCGCGGCCGGGGCGCGACGCTGAACGACGCGCCCGCGCGCGTCAGCACGCAGGACGTCGTCGCGCGCGCCGAGGTGCTGGCGAGCCGGTCCGAGGACAAGCGCGGCGAGTGGGACGCCTTCAAGTCACGCTGCAAGGTCGTGCTCACCGGGAGCGTGGCGTACAAGCTGGCGGAGCTGTCCACCGGCAACGGGGACGCCACGTTCACCCTCACGCCCAAGAACGAATGGGACATCTGCGCCGGGTCGCTCCTGGTCGAGGAGGCGGGCGGACGCGTCACCGGACTCGACGGCAAGCCGCTCGTCTTCAATCAGCCGTCGCCGCTCCGGCCCGGGATGATCGCCTCGAATGGCCGGCTCCACGCCGGGCTGCTCGCGCTGATCGCCGAGGTCGCGCCCGGCGAGCGCTGAGAACCCGTCTGGAACGACCGACCCTCCTCCGCTAAGTGAGCCGCAGGGCCCCGGAGAGTCGGGGCTCGAAGGAGGCTCGCATGACCGCGCGAACGAGGAACCTGGTGGGAGTCCTGCTCGGCGCCGCCCTCCTGGCACCCGTGCCACACGCCTTCGGGCTGACCGCCCAGCAGGAGAAGATGAAGGAGTGCAACGCCGAGGCGACCGGGAAGAAGGGCGCCGACCGCGAGGCTTTCATGAAGACGTGTCTCAGCAACAAGCCGGTCGAGCAGCACGCCAAGGAGACGACGCAGCAGGAGAAGATGAAGACCTGCAACCATGACGCGTCGGCGAAGAGCCTGAAGGGCGATGCGCGCAAGAGTTTCATGAGCAGCTGCCTGTCGAATCACTGAGCGCTCGCGGGCCGGCGCGCGCCGGCCCATGCTCAGCGCAATCCGCGGCGACGCAGCACGTCCATCGCCGCGGCGGGCACGTCGGTCATGATGGCGTCGACGCCGAGCGCGAGCAGCGACGCCATCTGGCCGGCGTCGTTGATGGTCCAGACGTGCACCTCGAGCCCGAGCCGGTGCGCGGCCGCCACGGAGGCCGCGGTGACGATCTCGATCCCTTCGTAGCTCGGCGGCACCTGCAGCGCGACGGCCGGCAGGGTCCACCCCGCGAGGCGATCGTCGCGCAGCCGGAAGACGAACTCGGCCGCCTCGGCGGCGGAGCAGCTGGTCAGGATATCCGGCGCCGCAGCCCGGATGCGCGCCATGATCGGCGCATGCTCCGCAGCCAGCAGCGTCGCGTCGCGCGCGCCATGGCGATCGAGGACGGCGAGCACCGCATCCTCGATGGCGGGCTCGTCCTGCTTGACCTCGATGTTCAGCGGCACGCCGGGATGGCCAGCGAGCAGCTCGTCGAGGGTCGGGATCGTGATCCCGCGGCCTCGCCATGGATGCGCACCGTCGGGTCCGACGAACCGGTACCCGGCGTCGAGCGCCTTCACCTCGGCCAGCGTCCGCTCGCGCACCGGACCCGAGCCGTCGGTGGTACGATCGAGCACGGGGTCGTGGAGGACCACCACGTGCCCGTCCGACGTGGCGTGGACGTCGAGCTCGAGCCGCTCGGCGCCGGCCGCCAGACCGGCCGCGAAGGCTTCCAGCGTGTTCTCGGGATGCGTCCCCGACGCGCCCCGGTGGGCGAAGAGGCGGGGGCGCGGTCCCTCGAGGTAGCGCGTCGACTACTCCGCGTGCAGCGTGTTGGCCGACAGCGATACCGCCGACGGCCGATCGCTCACGGGCAGGCTCGCCAGCGAGCGCGTGACCGACGCGCGCACGCGGTCGAATTTCCGCCGCGACTGATCCGCCACCGGATCATCGGGCTCCACCTCGAAGATCATCGGGTCGAGGGCGACGCCGCCCTCCTCCACCTCGTAGTGCAGGTGCGGTCCCGTCGCGAGCCCGGTCGAGCCGACGTAGCCGATCACCTGACCCTGCTCCACGGAGGCACCCTCCTGGATTCCGGGGGCGATGTCGCTGAGATGGCCGTACGTCGTGACACGGTCGCCGACGTGCTCCAGGCTGACGGCGCGGCCGAGGCCACCCATCCAGCCGGCAATCTTGACCCAGCCGTCCGCGACCGCTCGCACCGGCGTGCCGCGCGGCGCGGCGAGGTCGACGCCCTTGTGGGGACGCCACCGGTGCAGGATGGGATGGTAGCGCGACGCCGAGAACTCGGAGCTGATCTCGCGGAACTCCACCGGATAGCGCAGGAAGTCGCGCGACAGCGCGCGGCCGTCGGGCGCGTAGTAGCCGCCCGACCCGTCGTCACCCTCGAACAGCACGGCGGTGAAGGGCACGCCGTGCGTCACGATCTCGGCTCCGAGGATCTTGCCGGGCGACGACGTCGCCTTCCCGGTCTCCCACAGGTTCTCGTAGATGATGCGGAACTCGTCGCCGGGACTCAGGTTGGCGCCGACGTCGATATCCCAGCCGAAGATGTCGACCATCTCGGAGGCGACCTCCGCCGGCAGCCCGGCGTCCGTCGCGTCCTGCTTGAGGCCGCGCTCGATCCGGCACGCGAGACCCTTGACCTCGACGAAGTATGGCAGGGCCTCGCGGCGCCCGACCACCGAGCCGTCGGACCGGCGCTCGAGCGTCAGCAGCGAGTGGTCGTCGATCTCGTAGCGCACCGACTCGAGCTGGTTGGTCGCGCGGTCGAAGTGCAACGTGAATCCGCGCTTCGGCTTGACGAGCCTCAGATCGTAGGCGCCCTGGGCCGCGCGCAGCCAAGGGTAGGCCTCCGACGGGCCGATGCCCTTCATCAGGAGGATGTGATCGAGCGTGTCTCCCTGCCGGACGTGCACGTGCTCGTCGAAATCGCCTTCCGAGCCGAAGACCGGCGCGGGCTGCGGCGCCTGCCGCCGCTCCGGAGCGTCCGACGGATCGACCACGACGTCGTCGGCCACCGGCTGCGCCACCGACGGATCGGCCGCGCCGTCGGCGCCGCCGCTGCGATCGTCTCGGTCGCTCACCGACGCGCTCTTGCCGCGCTTGGCGGGAGCGAGCGAGGGAAGGATCATGGTTACCGCACACAGCACCACCAGGAACGGTGCTGTTCCACGCGGCAATACCCCGACGAGGCTTCGGCGTCTCGACATCATCTGTCGGTCCTCCGACCCGCCGCGCTGGGGAACGCGACGCGCTGGACTGATTGTCTGCGGTCGGCGCACCCTGCCAAAGCGATTCGTGAAAGTCAACGCAACGGCCCTTTTCCGGGGCATTTCCGGACCGTGTCTTGCGTGGATTGCCCGTCCCGGCCGGCGGATGTTACGACATCTCCATGCGATTGGCCGCGCTCGACGTCGGGGACGCGCGGATCGGCGTCGCGGTGTGCGACGAGCTCGGCTTGACGGTCCGCGGCGTCGGCATCGTCCGGCGCGTCGGCGGACGGCGTGACCTCGACGCCGTCGCGGCGATGGTCGCCCCGTTCGAGCCGAGCAGGCTGGTCGTGGGGCTCCCGCTCAACATGGACGGCACCGAGGGGCGTCAGGCGGAGCGCGTGAAAGCCTTCGCGGAACGCCTCGCGGCACACACCGCGCTGCCCGTGGAGCTGTGGGACGAGCGCCTCACCACCTTCGAGGCCGAGCACACGCTGCGTGCGGCAGGGGTGTCGCGAGCGCGCCGCCGCGAGCTGCTCGACCAGGAAGCGGCGGCGATCATCCTGGAATCCTACCTGGCTCGCTCGGCGTGACTCGACCGCGGCCACGCACCATCGTCGCCGCGCTCGCGGCGGCCGTTCTCGGCGGCGTCGCCGTCGTCGCGATTCTGCTGAATCGGCCCGGTCCGCCGCTCGCGGAACCCGCGACCGTGACCGTTCTGGAGGGCCAGCGGATCGGCGACGTCGCGCGCGGACTCGTCGCGCAGGGGGTGCTGCGCTCCCCGCTCCTCTTCGTTGCCTGGGCACGCATCACCGGCCGTGATCATCAGGTGCACTGGGGCGAGTTCCGCATCGCCGAGCCGCTGTCGCCACGCGAGCTGCTCGAGCGCCTCGTCGGTCCGCCCGACTCGCTGCACGCGGTGACCATCCCCGAGGGACGGACGGCGGAGGAGGTCGTCTCGCTCCTCGTCGCGGCCGGCCTGGGCTCCGAGGAGACCTTCCAGGCCCTCCTCGCCGACCCGCATTTCCTGGCCAGCGAGGGTCTCCCCTCGGAAGGCGCCGAGGGCTACCTGTTTCCCGACACCTACTCGTTCCCCCTGGCAACACCTCCCGAGCGCGTCCTCGGCATCATGGTCCACCGGTTCCACGAGGTCTTCACCCCGGAGATGGCCGAGCGGGCCGCGCGCCTCGGCCTCACGCCGCATCAGGCGGTCACGCTCGCCTCGCTGGTCGAGGAGGAGACCGCCCGTCCCGAGGAGCGTCCCCTCGTCGCGGCGGTGTTCCTGAACCGGCTCAAGCGCGGCATGCCGCTGCAGGCCGACCCGACGGTGCTGTACGGCCGCCAGACCGGCGATCGTCACCTCACCCGCGCCGACCTCGCGCACCCGAGCCCGTACAACACGTACACCACCCTCGGGCTGCCGCCGACACCAATCGCGAATCCCGGGCGCGCGGCGCTCGAGGCGGCGGTCAACCCGGCGGAGGTGCCCTACCTCTACTTCGTCGCACGCGGCGACGGCTCGCACGAGTTCAACGTCGATCTGGCCCAGCACAACGCGGCGGTCGCCAGGCTGCGGCACCTCGAGCGCGCCCGCCGCTGAGCGGCGCCGTCAGGTCCCGGGCTCGGGCGCGGCCGGCTGGAGCTGATCGAGGACGACGTTGGCCTTCTTCTGCAGCCCCGCCTCGCGCGAGTGCGCGGCGAGGAACTGGAGCAGGGCGATGAAGCGCGGGCCGCTCTCGCCGGACGCGATGTCCTGCAGGCTGGCGTCGTCGAGATCGTGCAGCGTGCGCAGGAAGGATCGCCGCAACCAGCTCTCGCGCTCGAGCGCGCTCAGGACGACCTGCGTGGCCTCGGCGCGATGGGTGCCGTCGTCGTCCACGGTCGCGAGCTCGAGGAGCTGCGGGAAGGTGGCGCGATCGGCGCCGAGCGCCTCGGCGAGCTGCTCGGGAACCGGGACCGGCCGATGCCGGGTGAAGGCGCGCGACAGCGCGAGCGGGAACGCGGGCGGAGCGGGGGGCGGCGGCGCCACCCCTGCCGCCGTCGGGCGATCGTCGGATGGCGGCAGAGCCTCGGGACCGCCCAGCAGCACCACGGTCTTCAGCCGCCCGCCACTGCCGAAGCTGAGCGTGAAGTTCTGGCTGCCGAGCAGCCGGTGGAGGGCGTCGTCGATCGGAACCGCATCGAGATCGGCGGACACCGGCCGGTCGTCGAGCGGCTGCCCGCGGATCGTGGCCCCGCTCGCCGTCGCGACGGCGTCGAGCACCTCGCGTACCGGGACCGCGTCGACGTGGGCGGTCAGGCGGTCGTCGCGATACGCGACGTGCAGGTTGGTACGGTCCGCGGCCGCGAGCGCGGTCGCCGCGCCGCAGACCACGGCAGCAAGGACCAGCGCGGACGCCCGGGAGCACCCCGACATTGCGGGGAAGCTATCGCGTTGCGCGGCGCGGTGGCAACGCCTTTCACTGCCCTTCGCCGGCCGGACGCAAATGCTGGAGGAGCTGGGTGCTGCGTATCCGGAGCTCGGGCGTCCGCGTGATCGCCGCCATCTGCGACACGATCTCGCGGGCACGATCCTGCGCGACGGAGCGGATGACGTTCTCCAGCGTGTGGTCGTCGGTGTCGCCGAGCGACTTGACGACCAACGCCTTCAGGTCCGGCTCGCTGTCGATGGCGCCCACCCCGGCGCGCAGCGCCTCGACGCGCAGCGATGCGTCGTCCTGCCGGAGCGAGATGTCGAGCAGCTGCTGCAGGGTGGCGTTCGGCTGGCCCAGGAACAGGGCGAGCTTGCTGCCCGCCGGGACCGGCACGCTGCGCTGCATCATGTCGGTGGCTGCGACCGCGGGATGCGCCGCGGAGGGCTTCACGATCCGGGCCTCCGACGATTGCTCCTGCGCGCCGCCGAGCAGCGTCAAGGTCCGGAGCGAGCCGTTCTCGCGGAAGGTGAGGACGAAGTTCTGATCCCCGAGCAGGCGGCCGAGGCCGTCCTGCAAGGGCACGTCCTCGAACTCGATCGAGACGTCGTGTGGCTGCTTCACGCTGCCGCGGATCTCGCCCTGGCTGGGAGCCACCACCGCCTGCAGCACCTCGTCGAGCGGGACGGCGTTGACCTTCACCGTCAGCTTGTCGCCCTTCAGCGCGATGGTCTTCGGCGGCGGCGCGTCCGCAGCGCCGGCCGGGTACCCTGGAAGGATCGCCGCCAGCAGCGACAGCGCGAGGATCAGCCCTGCGACCGGGCGCGCGGCCGGCCACCGATCAGACGGCACGCCTGCCGTGCGCGTGCCCTGGGACGGGAGCGCGACCGCACGTTCAGGACGATGCACGCCTGGCGCGGTGCCGCGCCGTCGATGGAGACTTCGAGGCAGCACTGGACGCTGCCGTACGCCGCCAAGGCCGGGGGAGCCATGGCCCCCACGAGCACGATCGTGATCGCGAACCGGCTGAGCGCGTCGCGCATGTGTCGCCACCCCCGTCATGCGTGATGGCCGAGTGTGCGGTGCGGCGGCCTGGCGGGCAAGCGCTGGGGGAGGAACATCTTGAGATTCGTCTTTTCTTTGCCTATGAGAGTGAAGCGTGGTGACGCGACGGCAGCGGCAGGTGCTGGACTACCTGGAGGGGTATCTGAAGCGGCACGGGTATTCCCCGTCGCTCGAGGAGATCGGCCGCCACCTCGGGGTCACGTCGCTGGCCACGGTGCACAAGCACCTCACCCGCCTCGAAGGCCGGGGGGCCATCCGCCGGCGCGCGCATCAGAGCCGCTCGCTGGAGGTGGTCGGAAAGCCCGAGGCGGGCGGCGCCGCGCCGGTTCCGCTCCTCGGTCGCGTCGCGGCCGGACGGCCGATCGAGCCGGTCGAGGTCGCGGAGACCGTCTCGCTGCCGGAAGATCTGCTCGGGCGCGGCGAGACGTTCGCGCTCCGCGTGGTCGGCGACTCGATGATCGGCGACGGCATCCTCGACGGCGACGTCGTGATCGTCGAGACGCGTCCGGACGCCCCGAACGGATCCACCGTGGTGGCGCTCGTCGGCGGCGACGCGACGGTGAAGCGGTTCTATCGCCGGCGGGGTCGCATCCACCTCGAGCCCGCGAACGAGCGCGTCGAGCCCATCGTGGCGCGCCCCGACGAGGTACAGGTCCGCGGGGTCGTCATCGGCCTCCTGCGTCGCTACCGGTGACGGCCGTGCCGGCGCCGTTCGCCCTCTACGTCCACGTGCCCTGGTGCCGGCACGTCTGCCCCTACTGCGACTTCAACGTCTATGCGTCCTCCGCCGTACCCGAGACGGCCGACGTGCGCGCCTACTGCGACGAGCTCGCCGCCTGGTCCGCGCGGCCGGAATGGCATGGGCGCCGGCCGGAGACGGTCTACCTCGGCGGCGGCACGCCGTCGTTGCTGTCGCCGGCCACCGTCGGTGCCATGATCGACGCCGCGCGCGCCCTCGGCCTCCGCGCAGACGCCGAGGTCACGCTGGAGGCCAATCCGGGAACGCTCTCGCCGGAGCGCCTGGCGGCCTACCGCGCCGCCGGCGTCAACCGGCTGTCGCTCGGCGCGCAGTCGTTCCAGCAGACGCTGCTGCGCACGCTGGGCCGTGATCACTCCCCGGAGGACACGGGCGCGGCGGTGGGTGCGGCGCGGGCGGCCGGCTTCGACAACGTGAGCCTCGACCTCATCTTCGCGGTCCCCGGGCAGTCGCTGGCCGCGTGGGACGACGACCTCGGGCAGGCGCTGGCGCTCGCCCCCGATCATGTCTCGGCGTACGCGCTCACCTGGGAGGAGGGGACGCCGTTCCACACCTGGCGGGCCCGCGGACGACTCGTCGCGGTCGAGGACGACGTCGAGAGCGCGATGTGCGATGTCGCCGCCGAGCGCCTGGGCGCCGCGGGGCTCCGCCGCTACGAGATCTCGAGCTGGGCGCGCGCCGGCTTCGAGTCGCGTCACAACACGCGATACTGGGACGGCAGCGATTACCTCGGCATCGGTCCCGGCGCGCACTCGTTCTGCACCGCGCCCGTGCCACGCCGCTGGTGGAATCTCCGGCTGCCGCACCGCTGGCGCGAGGCCGTGGCGGCGCGCGGCATCGCCACCGAGGGGGAAGAGCTCCTGAGCGACGCGGAGGCCCGCGCCGACTTCGTCATCACGGGCCTCCGCCGCCTGGCCGGCGCGGACGTCGTCGAGTTCGAGCGCCGCTTCACGGTCGCCGTGCGTGCCGCCTTCCCGCAGCTGGCGCACCTCGAGCAGGACGGTCTGGTCGAGATCCGGTCGTCCTACCTGCGGCTCACGCCGCGCGGCCTGCGTTTCGCCGACACGGTCGGCGCGTGCCTGGTGTGAGAGCGGCGGCGAGCCGGGACTCGCCGCCGCGTCCCGCGCTCAGTAGCGGTAGTGGTCCGGCTTGTACGGCCCGTCGACGGAAACGCCGATGTACTCCGCCTGCTTCGCCGTCAGCGTCGTCAGGCGCACGCCCAGCTTGCCGAGGTGCAGCCGCGCCACCTCCTCGTCGAGCTGCTTCGGCAGCATGTAGACACGCTTCTCGTAGCGCGCGGTGTGCTGCCACAGCTCGAGCTGCGCGAGCACCTGGTTGGTGAACGACGCGCTCATCACGAACGACGGGTGGCCGGTGGCGCAGCCGAGATTCAGCAGCCGGCCCTCGGCCAGGATCAGCACGGAATGACCGTCGGGGAACACCCACTCGTCGTACTGCGGCTTGATGTTGACCCGCTCGATACCGGGAAGCTTCGCCAGCCCGGCCATGTCGATCTCGTTGTCGAAGTGGCCGATGTTGCCGACGATGGCCTTGTCCTTCATGCGCGCCATGTGCTCGGCCGTGATGATGCCGTAGTTGCCGGTGGCGGTGACGAAGACGTCGGCCTTGTCGACGTAGTCCTCGATCGTCGCCACCTCGTAGCCCTGCATCGCGGCCTGGAGTGCGCAGATGGGATCGATCTCGGTCACGATCACCCGGCAGCCCTGGCCGCGCAGCGACTCCGCGCAGCCTTTCCCGACCTCGCCGAAGCCGCAGACGACCGCGACCTTGCCGCCGAGCATCACGTCGCTGGCGCGGTTGATGCCGTCGATCAGGGAGTGCCGGCAGCCGTAGATGTTGTCGAACTTCGACTTCGTCACCGAGTCGTTCACGTTGATCGCGGGGAAGAGCAGCGTGCCCTTCTTCGCCATCTCGTACAGGCGGTGCACGCCGGTGGTGGTCTCCTCGCTGACGCCGCGGACGTGGGTCGAGATGCGCTCCCACTGGCCGGGCGACTCGCGCTGCAGCCGGCGGAGCAGCGCGAGGATGATGCCCCACTCCTCCGGCTCGCCGGCCGCGTCGAAGGCCGGCACGCTGCCGGCGCGCTCGAACTCGAGGCCCTTGTGCACGAGCAGCGTGGCGTCGCCACCGTCGTCGACGATCAGGTCGGGTCCGCCGCCGTCGGGCCACACCAGCGCCTCGTTGGTGCACCACCAGTAGTCCTCGAGCGTCTCGCCCTTCCAGGCGAACACCGGCGTCCCCGCCGGTCGCTGCACGGTCCCCGTACGCCCGACCGCCACCGCAGCGGCGGCGTGATCCTGGGTGCTGAAGATGTTGCACGACACCCAGCGCACGTCGGCGCCGAGGTCGGCGAGCGTCTCGATGAGGACCGCCGTCTGCACGGTCATGTGGAGCGATCCCATGATGCGCGCGCCGGCGAGCGGCTTCGTGCCCGCGTGCTGTGCGCGCACGGCCATCAAGCCGGGCATCTCCTGCTCGGCGAGGCGAATCTCCTTGCGACCGAACTCGGCGAGCGCGAGGTCCTTCACCTTGAACGGGGGGCGACCGGAAGCGGCGGGGGCCGCGCTGGCGGGTTGACTCATGGGGAACATCCTCCTCGAAGCTGAGTTATCCGTCTATCCGGATGCAGGAATAGCCCGAGCTGTGCGGATGAGTCAACCCCGTCGCACCGTTGACACTGTCTACGCGACGGCGTAGACACTGTCTACGTGGAAGCCGTCGCGCTGCCGACGCGGGACCACCTCGTGGCCACCGCACGCCGCCTGCTCGACGCCGAGGGCCTCGAGCCCCTCACCCTGCGCGAGATCGCGCGCCGCGGCGGCCTCTCGCACGGTGCGCCGCTGCGGCACTTCCCGTCGCTCGCGACGCTCCTGTCCGCGGTCGCGGCACAGGGTTTTCGCGAGCTGATGGACGCCGTCGACGCGGCGGTCGCCGAGGCACCTGCGCGCGCCACCCCGCTCGAGCATCTCGCCGCCGCGGGTCGGGGCTACGTCCGCTTCGCGCTCGGGAGCCCCGGCGTCTTCGCGCTCATGTTTCGCCCCGAGCGCCTCGACCCCTCGGACGAGAGCTACCGCGACGCCGGCACGGCCGCGTTCGACCAGCTCCGACAGCTGGTCGCCGCCGCCCAGGCATGGGGCTTTCACCCCGCCGTCTCGACGACCCACCTCGCCGCCGTCGTCTGGGCATCGGTACACGGGCTCGCGCAGCTCTGGCTCCAGGGCGCGCTCCAGGGCGCGGGGGACCACGAGCTGGAGCCCACTCTCCGGATCATGAACGAGCTGATGCTCGGCGTGCGCGCCGACACGCCGCGTGCGCGCACCCGCCGAAGGAGGACCTCGCGATGACGGATACCTCGAATCGCTATCTGGCCGGGAACTTCGCGCCGGTGCGCGAGGAGATCACCGCCGAGCCGCTGCGCGTCAGCGGCACGATCCCCCGCGAGCTGGTCGGCAGGCTGCTCCGCATCGGACCGAATCCGCTCCCGAACGAGGACGACGCCAGCTATCACTGGTTCACCGGACCCGGGATGGCGCACGGCGTGCGCCTGCGCGACGGCCGCGCCGAGTGGTACCGCCGCCGCTGGGTCCGCTCGGGCCGGGTGTGCGACTTCTTCGGCTGGCCCGCAGTCGAGGGCCCGCAGCACGGCATGGGCGACAACACCGCGAACACCAACATCGTCGACGTCGCGGGCCGGACCTTCGCCATCGTCGAGGCGGGCGGCCTGCCGGTCGAGCTGACCGACGACCTCGAGACCGTACGGCGGTCCGATTTCGACGGCACGCTGCGAGGGATCGTTCACGGCGCACCCGAAGCGCGATCCCGCCACCGGCGAGCTGCACGCGGTCACCTACTACTGGGAGTGGGACCACGTGCGCTACGTCGTCGTCGGCACCGACGGCCGCGTGCGGCGCTCGGTCCAGATCCCCGTCCCCGACGCTCCCATGGTGCACGACTGTGCGATCACCGCCACGTACGTGCTGGTGTTCGACCTCCCGGTCACGTTCAACCTCGAGATGGCCGGCTCGGGCATGACGTTCCCCTACAAGTGGAATCCCGAGCACGCGCCGCGCATCGGGCTGCTGCGGCGCGAGGCGCCGGCGAGCGACATCCGCTGGGTCGAGGTCGAGCCGTGCTACGTCTTCCACCCGCTCAACGCGTACGACCTTCCGGACGGTCGCGTGGTCGTCGACGTGGTCCGTCATCCGCGGATGTTCGAGACGGACGAGCGCGGGCCGAGCGAAGGTCCGCCGGTCCTCGCGCGCTGGACGCTCGACCCGACGAGCGGGCGCGCCGGCGAGCAGTTCCTCGACGACCACGCCATCGAGTTCCCGCGCCACGACGAGCGCCTCCTCGGCCGCCGGCACCGCTTCGGCTACGCCGCGACCTTCGACGCGCTCCGCCACGGTCCCGCGCTCAAGTACGACCTCGACCGGGGCAGCGTCGAGCTGCACCACTACGGCCCGGACACCGCGACGCTCGAGCCGGTGTTCGTCCCGCGCGCAGCGGACGCGGCGGAGGACGACGGCTGGGTGCTGTCCTACGTCTACGACGGCGCCACGGGACGCAGCGACGTGGTCATCCTGCACGCGCAGGACTTCGCCGGCGACCCGGTGGCGACGATCCACCTCCCCGATCGCGTGCCGTTCGGCTTCCACGGCAACTGGATACCGGACCCGGCATAGGCGGCAGGACCGTCCCGGGGGCGCGCTGGCATCGGGGCAGCCGTGCGTTCACTATCCCTCGCCATGTCCGGTGCACCGTTCCAGGTCGAGCGTCCCGAGCAGACGTTCCCCACGCTGACGCCCGAGCAGATCGCCCGCATCGAGCACCTGGGTATCCGGCGGAAGGTCAAGCGCGGGGAGCTGCTCTTCGACCAGGGCTCCGAAGGAGTGTCGTTCTACGTGATCCTCTCCGGGGCGCTCGAGGTGGTCCGCCCCATCAAGAACAGGGAAGATACGATCGTCGTGCACCGGCCGGGCCAGTTCACGGGCGAGATCACCTTGCTCACGGGCCGGCGCAGCCTGGCGCGCGGCCGCGTGCTCGAGGACGGCGAGGTGATCGAGCTCAGCGGCGAGGTCCTGCGTACGCTCGTGCAGACGGACTCCGAGCTGAGCGAGCTCCTGATGCGCGCCTTCATCCTGCGTCGCATCAGCCTCATCAAGTGGGGGTGGGGCGACGTCCTCCTGCTCGGCTCGCACCATTCGCCGAGCACGCTGCGCCTGAAGGAATTCCTCATGCGCAACGGCCATCCGTACACCTACGTGGACGTCGAGAGCGACGCCGACGCCGAGAAGATCCTCGACCACTTCGGCGTTCGCGTCGACGAGGTCCCGGTGCTGATCTGCCGGGGCGAGCTGGTCCTGCGCAACCCGACGTTCGAGCAGGTGGCGGACTGCCTCGGCTTCAACGTCGCCATCGACGTCGGCGTGGTGCGCGATCTCGTGGTGGTCGGCGCCGGTCCGGCCGGGCTCGCCGCCGCCGTGTACGGCGCATCCGAAGGGCTCGACGTGCTGGTCCTGGAGACCCATGCCCCGGGCGGCCAGGCAGGCTCCAGCTCGAAGATCGAGAACTACCTCGGGTTCCCGACGGGAATCTCGGGACAGGCGCTGGCGGGCCGCGCATTCACCCAGGCGGAGAAGTTCGGCGCGGACGTGGCCATCGCCCGCTCGGCGGCCCGCCTGCACTGCGATCGGCGCCCGTTCGCCATCGAGCTCTCCTCCGGCGAGGTGGTCCGCGCGCGGTCCGTGATCATCGCGTCCGGCGTCCAGTACCGCAAGCTCCCGCTCGAACGGCTCGCCGACTTCGAGGGCGCCGGCGTCTACTACGCCGCCACTCCGGTGGAAGCGCTCGTGTGCGGGAACGAGGAGGTGATCGTCGTCGGTGGAGGCAACTCTGCCGGCCAGGCGGCGGTGTTCCTCGCGACCCACGCGAAGCACGTCCACATGCTCGTGCGCTCGTCGGGCCTCGCGCAGAGCATGTCGCGGTACCTCATCCGCCGGATCGAAGAGCATCCGCTCATCACGCTGCGCACCCAGACCGAGATCGTGGCGCTCGAGGGCAACGGGCACCTCGAGCGGGTACGCTGGCGCACCGCGACCAGCCAGACGGCGGAGACACATGAGATCCGGCACGTGTTCTCGATGACGGGAGCCGTGCCCAACTCCGTGTGGGTCGGGAGCTGCGTCGCCGTCGACGACCTCGGCTTCGTGCGCGCCGGGAGCGATATCGGGCCCGAGGAGCTGGCGGCCAGGCACTGGCCGCTCAAGCGCTCACCCTACCTGTTCGAGACCAGCGTCCCGGGCGTATTCGTCGTCGGCGACGCCCGCGCCGGCAGCACGAAGCGGGTGGCCGCGGCCGTCGGCGAAGGGTCGGTCTGCGTGCAGCTGGTGCACAAGGCCCTGGCCGAGTGACCCGCTCCCGCTGACCTCCCCTACGATCGCTTGCCCAGCCCGGCCGCGCTGCGCAGGTCGTCGACCCGGTCGGTGCGCTCCCACGTGAAGTGCGGTCCGTCCGGCACGCGCCCGAAGTGCCCGTACGCCGCCGTGCGCAGGTAGATCGGCCGCTTCAGCCCGAGCGTCTGGATCAGCGACGCCGGCTTGAAGTCGAACAGCTCGCGCACGAGCGACGCGATCTTCTGATCCGGCACGACACCGGTGCCGAACGTGTCGACCAGGACCGACACCGGGTCGGCGACACCGATGGCGTACGCCACCTGGACCTCGCAGCGCGCCGCGAGCTCCGCCGCCACGAGGTTCTTCGCGACGTAGCGCGCGAAGTAGGCCGCGCTGCGGTCCACCTTGCTCGGGTCCTTGCCGCTGAACGCGCCGCCGCCGTGCCTGCCGTAGCCGCCGTAGGTGTCGACGATGATCTTGCGTCCGGTGAGCCCGCAGTCGCCCTGCGGGCCGCCGACGACGAACTTGCCGGTCGGATTGATGTAGTAGACCGTCTCCTTGTCGAGGAACTCCGGCGGCACGACCTTCTTCACCACCTCCTCGATGATCGCCTCCTTCAGCGTCACGTGGGACACCTCGGCGCGATGCTGCGACGACACGACGACGGTCTTGGCGCGCATCGCCTTGCCGTCGCGGTACTCGACGGAGACCTGGCACTTGCCGTCGGGCAGCAGGAAGGGCAGCTGGCCCGACTTGCGGGCCTCGGCGAGCTGCTGGCCGATGCGATGCGCGGTGTAGATGGCGAAGGGCATGTACTCCTTCGTCTCGTCGCAGGCGTAGCCGAACATCATGCCCTGGTCGCCTGCGCCCTGCTCCTTGAACAGCCCCTCGCCTTCGGTGACGCCCTGCGAGATGTCCGGCGACTGCTTCTCGACCGCGACGACCACCGCGCAGCTGTCGCAGTTGAAGCCCGACTCGGGACTCGTGTAGCCGATGTCGCGGATCACGCGCTTCGCGATCTCGCCGAACTCCACCTTGCCCTTGCTGGTGATCTCGCCGGCCACCACCACGAGGCCCGTCTTGATGAGGGCCTCGCACGCGATGCGGCTGTCGGGGTCCTGGGCGAGGAGCGCGTCGACGATACCGTCGGATATCTGGTCGCAGACCTTGTCGGGATGGCCTTCGTTCACCGACTCGGAGGTGAACACGTAGTTCGTGAGCATGGCGGCGGACCTTAGCCGAACGTCGTCGGCCCGGGCAACCCAGCACCCGCCCGCGCAGGCTCCCCGGCCGACCGCGCGGAGCGCGGCCGGGGGTCACTCGGCCTCGTTGAAGCGGGCGTCGACCAGTCCCCGGATCGCCTCGAGGGCCTCCTCGGCCTGGGGACCGACGGTGGTGACGTCGATGCTGCTGCCCTGCTCCGCCGCCAGCATCATGATGCCCATGATGCTCCGGCCGTTGACGCTCTGGCCGTCCTTCGACACCGTCACCTCGGCCTCGAACTGGTTCGCCGTCTGCACCAGCAGGACCGCCGCGCGGGCATGCAACCCGAGGCGGTTCCTGATCTCGAGGGTGGCGTGGTGCTCGTCGGGCGGCGCGTCGGACATCGGCTCCCGGCGCTCGCTCACGGTTCGGTGACGCAGAAGATGTGCTCCTGGCCGTAGCGCCGGATGAACTGCGCCAGCGAGCCCGCATCCATCTTCTGCCGCACGCTGGTCAGCTTGATCAGCATCGGCATGTTGACGCCGGCCACCACCTGCGCGCCGTACTCGCGCGCGACCGACACGCTCAGGTTGGTCTGGGTATCGCCGAGCATGTCGGTGACGATGAGCACGCCGCCTCCCTGGTCGACCCGTCGCACCGCCCCCGCGATGCGCTCGCGGATCTCCCGCGGCCCGTCGGTCGGGTCGCTGATCACCGCCTCGAGGCCTTCCTGCTTGCCGACGACACTCTCGAGGGCCTGCACCATCGCCTCGCTGAGACGACCGTGCCCGACCACGACCAGACCGACCATCGGGCGCGATCCTAACCTTCGCAAACGGACCGCGGCAAGCCGTGCGTCAGCGCTCGAGGTCGCGATGCCGCACCAGCACCCGGTGTCCGAGCGCCGCGAGCCGGCGCCGGAACTCCTCCACCAGCACCACCGAGCGATGGCGACCGCCGGTGCAGCCTATGGCAATAGTCAGGTAGCTCTTTCCCTCCCGCTGATAGCGCGGCAGCGTGAAGGCGAGCAGCGCGAGCACGTGCGTGAGGAACTCCTGCGCGTCGGGACGCTCCAGCACGTACGCCGCGACGTCCGGATCCAGGCCGGTCTTGGGCCGCAGCTCCTCGACGAAGAACGGGTTCGGCAGGAAGCGGCAATCGAGCGCCAGGTCGGCGTCGGTGGGCAGCCCGTGCTTGTAGCCGAACGACACCAGCGAGATCGTCATCGTGGCGGCGTCGGGTGTCGCGAGCAGCTCGCGCAGCGCCGCCCGCAGCTCGTGCACGGTGAAGGCGCTCGTGTCGACGATTCGCGTCGCGAGCGCGCGCAGCTCGCGCAGCGCCTCGCGCTCGCGGCGGATGCCGTCCGCCACCGCACCACCCTCGGCCGCGGGATGCGGGCGGCGGGTCTCGCTGAACCGCCGCACCAGCACGTCGTCGCTGGCGTCGAGGTAGATGACCTCGGGCTCCGCGCCCGCCGCGCGCAGCTCGTCGAAGACGTGCGGAAAGTCGCGCAGGAACCTGCGCTCGCGGACGTCGATCCCGAGCGCCACCCGGCTGACGTCCTCGCGCGCGCTCTGCCACAGCTCGATGAACTTCGGCAGCAGCGCGACGGGGAGGTTGTCGATGCAGTAGAAGCCCAGGTCCTCCAGCACCTTCAGGGCGGTGCTCTTCCCAGACCCCGACAGGCCGGTGACGACGACCGCGCGAAGTCCCTGCGTCACGACCGCGTGCGCCCGCTCGCAGCCGCGCGATCGACGCGCGCCGTGAAATCGGCGGCGCTGTGGCGGCCGCGCCAGCGCAGCAGCTGGTTGCGCGCCGCGGTCTCGATGAGCAGACCCAGCGTGCGGCCCGCCGTGACGGGGATGCGGATGAGCGGCAGCGGCACGTCGAGGAGCATGTACGTCGCCTCGTCGATGCCGAGGCGATCGGCGTCGCCACCCCACTCGGTGAGCTCCACCACGAGGTCGATCTGCCGTTCGTCGAGCGTGGCGAGCGTGCCGTAGAGGGCCTCGATGTCGACCACGCCGAGCCCGCGGATCTCCATGTGGTGCGCCAGCAGCTCCGTCGCGCGCCCGCGGAGCACCGTCGGCGAGATGCGCCGGACCAGCACGGCGTCGTCGGCCACCAGACGGTGCCCGCGCGACACCAGGTCGAGGGCCGCCTCGCTCTTGCCGATGCCGCTGCTGCCCACGATGAGGATGCCGAGCCCGTGCACCTCCACGAGACCGGCGTGCAGGGTGGTCTCGGGCGCGAGGCGCTCCTCGAGCCACGCGGTGGCGGCGCGGATGAAGTCGCCCGTCCGTACCGCGGTGGTGAGCACCGGCACGGCGGCGGCATCGGCCGTCTGCGTCAGGATCGCCGGGGGAGCGGTGCCGTTCGTCACCACGAAGCACGCCACGCCCGCCTTCGCGACCGTGTCGATCGCACGGCGCGCGGCCGGCTCCGCCAGGGTGGCGAGGTAGCTGATCTCGCTGTTGCCGAGCACCTGGACGCGATCGGGATGCAGCTGGGCGAGGAATCCCGCCAGCGCGAGGCCCGGCTGCTGTAGCCGCGGCTGTGCGATGCCCCGATCGACGCCGCGCGTGCCCGCCGCGAGCCGCAGGGAGAGCCCGCCCGTCCGGCTCTCCAGCAGCTGCCTGACCGTGACCATCAGTAGCGCGCGTCCTCCTGCTGGATCGTCTCGAACAGGGTGTGGGCGTCGGGCGCCTGCATGAGACGGGCGCGGAAGCTCTCGTCCTTCAGCAGGCGCGAGATGCGCGCCAGCGCTTTCAGGTGCGCGCCAGCCGAGTCCTCGGGCGCCACGAGCAGGAAGAAGAGATGCGTCGGCTCGCCGTCGAGCGACTGGAAGTCCACGCCCTGCCGGCTGCGAGCGAAGGCGGCGAAGACACGCTTGATGCCCGGCAGCTTGCCGTGCGGGATCGCCACGCCCTCCCCGAGGGCGGTGCTGTTCAGCCGCTCCCGGTCCTCCAGCGCCTGGACGAGACGCTCGCGGTCGAGCTCCGGATGCCGGCGCGCGATCGCCGTGGCGAGCTCGACCAGGACGTCCACCTTGGTCCGTGCGTTCAGGTCTGGGAGCACGAGCTCCTCGGCGAGAATCTCCTCGATCTTCATGATCTCCGTTCCTAGCGCTGGGCCTGGATGAGGCCGAAGCGCCCGTCCTTGCGACGGTAGAGAACCGCGAGGCGCTGATCGGCTTCGTTCGTGAATACCAGGAACTCGTCCTCGGAGCGCTCCAGCCGGCCGAGCGCATCGTCGAGCGACATCGGCTTGGCCGACACGCGGCGCGTGGCGATGACCCGTGAGGTCCGCGGCGCGGGCGCGACACCGTCGTCCGCCGGCTGCGCGGCGCGCGGCGTGCCGACGCCCTTGTGATCCCGGCGGCGCGCCTTCAGCTTCTGGGCCTGGTGCTCGAGCTTCTCGACCGCGAGATCGATGGCCGAGTACAGATCGTGTGTCGTTTCCTTGGCGAACATCGAGACGTGGTCGGCCTGCAACGTGATCTCCGCGACGTGCCGCTGCTTGGAGACGCCCAGGATCACGTGGGCGTCGACCGGACGACGAAGGTACTTCCGCGCCACCCGCGCGACCTTGTCCTCCGCATGGGACCGCAGCGCCGGCGTGGGATCGACGTGGCGGAACGTGACGGTGATCTGCATCAGCCCTCCGCGCTCGGGCAACCGGAGCGTCCCTGCCTACACCTGCTTGCGCCTGGACGACGGGAGGATGCCCATCTGCTCCCGGTACTTCGCCACGGTCCGGCGCGCGATGTCGATGGTCTCCTTGGCGAGGAGTTCGGCGATGTACTGATCGCTCAACGGTTTCCGTCCGTCTTCCTTGGCAATGATGGTCCGGATGCGTTCCTTCACGCTCTCGGCCGACACCTCCTCGCCGTGTCCGCTGCGCAGGCTCGACGTGAAGAAGTACTTGAGCTCGAACGTGCCCTGCGGCGTGTGCACGTACTTGCCCGCCGTCGCGCGGCTGACCGTGGACTCGTGCATGCCGATGTCGTTCGCGACGTCCTTCAGCACCAGCGGACGGAGCTGCGACACGCCGTGATCGAGGAAGTCGCGCTGGAACTTCGCGATGCTCGTGGTGACCATGTAGAGCGTGCGCTGCCGCTGGTGGATCGACTTGATGAGCCATGCGGCCGCCCGCATCTTCTCCTGGATGTAGCCTCTCGCCTCCGGCGAGCCGTTGTGTCCCAGCATCTGGCGGTAGAACGGCGAGACGCGGAGGCGCGGCATGCCGTCCTCGTTGAGCGTGATGACGTACTCGTCGCCGACCTTCTGGATGGAGACGTCGGGCGTGACGTAGCGCGTCTCTCCCTCGCCGTAGTCGCGACCCGGCTTCGGCTCGAGCACGGAGATCACCTTGGTTGCGGCCGCGATCTCGTCGAGAGAAACCCCGAGCTCCTTGGCCAGCTTGTCGAACCGCCGGCTCTCGAGCAGCGGGATGTGATCGCGCACGATGCGCGCCGGCAGCGAGTCCTCGGGGAGTCCGAGCTGGCGCAGCTGGATGCAGAGACACTCCGGCAGGTCGCGCGCGGCGACGCCCGGCGGATCGAGGTCCTGGATGCGGCGCAACACGCGTTCGAGCTCCTCGGTGTGCGGCCAGACGTTGGCGAGGAATGCGAGCTCCTCGACCGACAGCGTGAGGTAGCCCTCGGCATTGAGGCTCCCGATGATGAGGGCGCCGAGCTCCTTCTCGACATCGGAGAGATCGGACAGCCGTAGCTGCCAGACCAGGTGATCGGGGAGGTGCGTGCGGCGGACGAGCGTGTTCTCGAGCGCCGGACGTCGGTCGTCGTCGTCGTCCGCAACCGCGCCCCCGCCCGAGCCGTGCATGTCGTTCGAGTAGTTCTCCGCGAACTCCCTCCAGTCGATCTGATCGATGGTGGATGCCTGCGGGACGTCCTCCTGCGGGGCGTCTGCACGCCATTCCTCGGTGACCGACTGGCCGTCGACCGTCGGCACCTCCGCCTCCGGCTTCTCGTCCAGCTGCTCCTTCTCCTCGAGCACCGGATTCTGCGTGAGCTCGTCGTCGACGAGCGTCTCGAGCTCCGCGCGCGACACCTGGAGAATCTTGATGGCCTGCCGCAGCTGCGGCGTCATCACCAGCTGCTGGGTCAGCCGCAGCTGCTGTACGAGCCGGGTCTCAGCCATCACTGAACCGGATCGAGCTCATGATCACAGACGGAACTTCTCACCGAGGTATATCTCCCGTGCGCGCCGGCTGCCCGCGATGTGCGCCGGGGCTCCTTCCTCCAGCACCTCGCCCTCGTTGACGATGTACGCGCGGTCACAGATGCCAAGTGTTTCACGCACGTTGTGATCGGTGATGAGAACGCCGATGCCTCGCGTCTTCAATTGAGTGACTATACCCTGAATGTCAACCACGGCGATCGGGTCGATGCCCGCAAAGGGCTCGTCCAGGAGCATGAATGACGGCGAGATCACCAGCGCCCGCGTGATCTCGAGGCGTCGCCGCTCACCACCCGACAGCGACTGCGCCTTGCTCTTGGCCAGGCGGGCGATGCCGAGCTCGTCGAGGAGCACGCGCAGGCGCTCCAGCCGCTCGTCGCTCGGGAGGTCGAGCGTCTCCAGGATGGCGAGGATGTTCTGCTCGACCGTGAGCTTCCGGAAGATCGAGGCCTCCTGCGGGAGATACCCGATGCCTCGCCGCGCCCGCTCGTACATCGGCAGCTGCGTGATGTTCTCACCGTTCAGGAACACCTCGCCCTTGTCCGGGTGCTGGAGGCCGACGATCATGTGAAAGCTGGTCGTCTTGCCGGCGCCGTTCGGTCCGAGCAGTCCCACCACCTCACCGGCGCGGACCTCGATGCAGACCCCCTTCACCACGCAGCGCCCGCTGAACGACTTGGTGAGGCCGTCGGCGCGCAGGAGCGCCGCGCCCGCTCCGTTCATGGCGTCCCCTTGGCCGCCGCGGGCGCGGCGGCCTTCGGCTTCGCGGGTGCGGCGGCGTTGCTCTTCTCGTTGGGATGGAAGACGGCCTTCACGCGCTTCTGGCCTCCCTCGACCACGCTGCGGTTCTCGTCGAGGTACACGGTGACGCGCTCGCCGACGACCACGTTCGGGCCGTCGTGCAGGACGGGGTTCTCGGTCAGCACGAGCGTCCGCAGCTCCTGCTCGTAGGTCGCGCGGCCGCCCACCGCCCAGCGCGTGCCCTGGTCGATGCGCACGTTGCCGGTCGCCACCATCTCCTTGACCTTCCCCGTGTCGCTCGACGGCGGCGCTGCCGGCGCCGGCGGCGCCGGCGGATCCTGGACGGTGGTGCCGGTCGTCGGCTTGGCGGCCGGCTGGTCGTTCTGCTTGTTCTCGAGCGTGAGGGTGAGGACGTCGGACACCATCTTGACGTCGCCCTGGGTGACCTCGACGGCTCCCCGATACACGACGATGTTGGCCTTGTAGTCGTAGTCGAGCTTGTCCGAGATGACGGTGATCGGCTCCTTGCTCTTGCCGAGCGAGCCGAAGGCGAACGGTCCGCCCCCCTGCGAGTCGGGCGCCTGCGAGCCGGTCGGCGCGGGCTGCGCCTTCTCGTTCGCCGCCCGGGCGTCGAGCGGTGCGGCGCCCGCGGAGAGCACGAGCGCGGCCGCCAGGCACACGCTACGACTTCTCCGCATGGGATCGAAGCACGGTGTGCACGGCGTCGAGAAGCCGGATGCGTTGCGGCGTGACGTCCACCTCCATGCCCTGCGCGTGGACGTCGAGATCGCGTCCCTTGATGACGACCGGCCCGGGCGCGGTGATCAGGTCGCGGTCGCGATCGTAGATGGCGACCTCGGTCTGCAGCTCGAGATCGTTGAGCCACACCACGACGGCTCCCGTCAGGGTGACCGACGCGACCTCCTTGTCCTCGCCCTCGAGGGCGAGCCGGCCGTCCTTGCTGGTGAGCCACGCCTGGAGCGTACCGGTGCTGGTGTAGACGCTGACTTCCGGGGCGCGAACCAGGACGGAGTTGTCCTTCTCGTAGTATTGCGCGTCCTCCGCCTTGATCTCCCAGGCCATGTGCCCGTTCTTCACCTTGATGCGGTGAAAGTTCTGGATGTGCTGCGCAACCTCGGGCAAGAGCTCCACGCCGAGTTCCGCGAGCGAGCGCGGGGTGCGCTCAACGACGTTGCGCCAGACCCGGTAGCCGATCCCCGCGAGGGCGATGGCTACCACGACCAGCAGACCGGCGCGCAGCCGTGACCTTCGCATTGGCGCTTCCTTTGTGGAGAGCTACCACGGGGGTAGTGGGGAGTAAAGTTGGACCGCCCTCACGCGTCCGGCTGTCTTCGCCACCGCTGGTGCCACCACACCCACTCCGCCGGCGCGCGCCGGATCGCAGCCTCGATGGCGGCGGTGAAGCGTGCCGTCAGCTCCGTGATCTGGCCCTTGCCTGCCACCGGATCGAGCGGAAAGCGCTCGAACGAGATCACGTGCCCGCCCGCGGGACGCCGCCTGATGAAGACCGTCACCACGGGCGCGCGCGTGCGCAGCGCGAGCACCGCCGCGCCCGGCGGCGTGCGTGCCGGCCGTCCGAAGAAGGGCACGAAGACGCCGGCGCCGCGGCTGTCCTGGTCCATCAGCAGCGCGACGATGCGGTTGCGCGCGAGCGCGGCGCGTACCTGCGCGAGGAAGTCCGGCGCGTCGCGCAGCAGGATCTCCATGCCGCGGTCACCGCGGAAGCGCGTGATGAGCGCGTTGAAGCGCTCGTCGCGCACGCGCCGCGCCACCACCGAGACCCCGTACCCGCGCGAGGATACGGTGGCGGCGAGCAGCTCCCAGTTGCCGACGTGGCCGGTGATGGCGAGCGCGCCACGGCCCCCGGCGAGCGCGTCGTCGAGCGCCGCCAGGTTCTCGATCTCGACGTAGCCGGGATGCCGGGCCAGCTTCCGCCACAGGCCGAGCTCGGCGAAGGACTGTCCGGCGTGCTCGAACGTCGACCGCACCACGCGTGCGCGTGACGCCGCGTCGAGCTCCGGGAAGGCGACGGCGACGTGCTCCTGCGCGAGCCGGCGCGCCGAGCCGAGCAGTGCGTGGGCGCCGCGCCCGAGCGCGCGGCCGAGCGCGAGTCCGGTGGCAACGGGAAGCGTGCCCACCGCGTGACCGACGCCCGCGATGCCGCGCGCCAGCACGGCGTTGCGCGGCTCGCGCGTCGCCCGCCGGATGCGCTTCCACAGCGAGCGTCTCCGCGGCGCCTGCGACGGCCCGTCCACGACCGCGTCGTCCGCGCGCACGATGCGTCAGACCGCGCCCGCACGCAGGACGTCGTGCAGGTGGATCACCCCCACGGGCCTGCGGGTGCCGTCCTCCAGCACGACCAGCGACGTGATGGGATAGCGCTCCATGACCGCCACGGCCTGTGCCGCGAGCGCCGAGCGCTCGATGGTCTTCGGCGTGCGCGTCATCAGGTCGCTCGCGACCAGCGCGCGGATGTCGTCCGCCGCGCTCGAGGCCGCGACGCAGGTCGCCGTCGGTGATGATGCCGGCGAGGTCGCCGCCCGCGTCCACGACCGTGGTCATGCCGAGGCGCTTGCCGCTGATCTCGCCGATCGTGTCCTTGAGCGACGCCCGCTCCGGCACGCGCGGCAGGGCGTCGTCGCGCCGCATGACGTCCTCCACGCGCAGGAGCCGCCTGCCGAGCGCGCCGCCCGGGTGGAGCAGCGCGAAGTCGTCCGCCGTGAAGCCGCGCTCCTCGAAGAGCGCCACCGCCAGCGCATCTCCGACCGCCATGGTCGCGGTCGTGCTCGCCGTGGGCGCCAGCCCGAGCGGGCACGCCTCCGCCGGCACGCTCACGTCGAGCGTCACCGCGGCGGCGCGCGCGAGGGTCGACCCCGGGGCGCCGCTCAGCACCAGGAGGGGCACCGCCAGGCGCTGCGCGAGCGGGAGCAGGCGGAGAAGCTCCGGCGACTCGCCGCTGTACGACAGCGCCACCAGCACGTCCCCGCCGGCGAGGACGCCGAGATCGCCATGGCTGCCCTCGCTGGCGTGCAGGAACAGCGCCGGCGTCCCCGTGCTGGCGAAGGTGGCCGCGATCTTGCGGGCGACCAGTCCGGACTTTCCGACCCCGGTGACGACCACCTTGCCGCGGCACGCGTGCAGCACGTCGATCGCGCGATCGAACGACGCGCCGATGCGGTCGCGCACCGCCGTCAGGCCGGCCAGCTCGACGTCGAGCACGTGCCGCGCCCGCCGCTGGCGGTCGGAGGTCATCGCGTCGCGTCCTCGCGCAGCACGCGGGCGAGCGCGGCGAGCTGGCGGAGGAGCGCGGGCAGGTCGTCGAGCCGGACGCTCGTCGCACCGTCGGAGAGCGCGCGGGCGGGATCTTCGTGCACCTCGAGAAACACCGCGTCGGCGCCGGCCGCGACCGCCGCCCGCGCGAGCGTGGGGACCATCGTGCGATCGCCGCCCGATGCCGTTCCCTCCGCCCCCGGCTGCTGCGCGCTGTGCGTGGCGTCGAACACCACGGGGCAGCCCGTGCGGGCGAGCACCGGCAGCGCGCGCATGTCCGACACCAGGTTGTTGTACCCGAAGGCGAAGCCGCGCTCGGTCACCAGCAGGTCCGGGTTCCCCGTCGCTCGCGCCTTCTCGACCACGCGCAGCATCTCCCCGGGCGAGAGGAACTGTCCCTTCTTCAGGTTCACCGGCTTCCCGGCTCCCGCGACGGCGACGATGAAGTCGGTCTGGCGGCACAGGAACGCCGGCGTCTGCAGGACGTCGACCACGGCGGCGACGGCCGCGATCTGCTCGCGCTCGTGCACGTCGGTGAGCACCGGCAACCCGGTCTGGCTCCGCACGTCGGCGAGGATGCGCAGCCCCTCGTCCATGCCGACGCCGCGGAACGACGACAGGGAGGTCCGGTTGGCCTTGTCGAAGGACGACTTGTAGACGAGCGGGAGCGCCACCGCGGCCGCCATGGCGCGCAGACGTTCGGCGTGGCGCAGGGCCGCGTCGCGCGACTCGATGACGCAGGGTCCGGCGATGAGCGCGAGGGGCGCGCCGCTTCCGATGGTGATGGCCCCGACTCGCGCGGTCCCTGCGTCCACTACCGCTTCACGACCTTCAGACCGCCGAGCAGTGGCGCGTCGCGCCGCGCCGCCCGCTGCTGCAGGGCCGCGCGGATGAATCCCTTGAACAGCGGATGGCAATCGGTGGGCCGCGACTTGAACTCCGGGTGGAACTGCGTGCCGAGGAACCAGGGGTGGTCACCGAGCTCGACCATCTCCACCAGCCCGCCGTCGGGCGATACGCCCGAGCACACCAGGCCGGCCGACTCGAGCTGCTCGCGATACGCGTTGTTGAACTCGTAGCGATGGCGGTGGCGCTCGGAGATCTTGTGCTTCTTGTAGAGCTTCCGCGCGAGGGTCCCCTCGCCCACCACGCACGGATACGCCCCGAGCCGCATGGTGCCACCCTTCTTCGTGAGCCCGCGCTGCTCGGGAAGCAGGTCGATCACCGGATGGGGCGTCTTCGGGTCGACCTCGGTGGAGTTCGCGCGCTCGAGGCCACACACGTGCCGCGCGTACTCGATCACCGCCATCTGCATGCCGAAGCAGATGCCGAAGAACGGCACCTTCTTCTCGCGCGCGTGGCGCACGGCGGCGATCTTGCCCTCGGTGCCGCGGGGGCCGAAGCCCATGGGGACGAGGATGCCGTCGGCCGCGAGGACGCTGTCGGGCAGGCCATCCTGCTCGATCTTCTCGGAGTCGACGTGGGTGACCTCGACGCTGCACTCGTTCGCGATCCCGCCGTGCACGAGCGCCTCGTTCAGGCTCTTGTACGAATCGGTGAGCTCGACGTACTTGCCCACCATCGCGATCCGCACGGTGTCCTTCGGGTTCTTCAGGATGGACACGATGCGCCGCCAGCGCGAGAGATTCGGCGAGCCGGTGAACGTGTTGAGCCGTTCGACGATGCGCTCGTCGAGGCCCTCGGCGTGGAACACGAGCGGCACCTCGTAGATGTGGCTCACGTCCGGCGCGCTGATCACGCGGCTCTCTTCCACGTTGCAGAAAAGCGCGATCTTCGCCTTCACCTTCTTCTCGAGCGGATCCGCGGCGCGGCAGAGCAGGATGTCGGGCTGGATGCCGAATCCGGTGAGCTCCTTCACGCTGTGCTGCGTGGGCTTGGTCTTCATCTCGCCCGCCGAGGCGATGTGGGGGACCAGCGTGAGGTGGACGTACAGCGCGTTCTCGCGCCCGACGTCCCATCCGAGCTGCCGGATCGCCTCGATGAAGGGCAGGCTCTCGATGTCGCCGACGGTGCCGCCCACCTCGCAGATGCAGACGTTCGTGCCCTCGGCCGCTTCGCGGATGCGGCGCTTGATCTCCTCGGTGATGTGCGGGATCACCTGCACGGTCCCGCCGAGGTAGTCGCCGCGGCGCTCCTTCTCGATCACGGTGTGATAGATCACGCCGGTGGTGAAGTTGTTGCGGCGGCTGGTGCGCGTCGAGACGTAGCGCTCGTAGTGACCCAGGTCGAGGTCGGTCTCGGCACCATCGTCGGTGACGAACACCTCGCCGTGCTGGAACGGGCTCATCGTGCCCGGATCCACGTTGATGTAGGGATCCATCTTGACCAGCGTCACCTCGAGGCCGCGCGCTTCGAGCAGCGCGCCGATGGACGCCGACGCCACGCCTTTGCCGAGCGACGACACCACCCCGCCGGTCACGAAGATGTACTTCGTCCGCGACGCACTCTTCGTCATGCCCACCCCCCGTGGCTTGCGGCCCGCCGGCTGGTCCATCGCTGGCCGAAACACGCCCTCCCCGGCAACGGGATGCAACACGAGCGCTCCTGCGCGATGGTGACCGTCACCGGGGGCATGAACGAAAAACCGTAGCCCAGTCGCGGAGCCCTGGCGGTCTTTCCGTCAGGGTGACGGCGCCGCTGCGCCGCATCTCCGGAACCGGCTACGGGCCTTGACTATAGAAGTCGGTCCGGCGGTGTGTCAACGCGACGTCGGCGACGACATCGCGGCGCGCGCGCGCGCGAGATCGGCGGGCGTGTCGACCTCGATCAGCGTCGCATCGCCGCTCCATGCCACCACTCCGATCGCGATGCCGTGCTCGAGCGCGCGCAGCTGCTCGAGCCGCTCGCGACGCTCGAGCGGCGACGGCGGCAGCGCGGCAAGCCGCAGCAGCACGTCGCGGCGGTACGCGTACATGCCGACGTGTCGCCAGCCGAGGGGCTCGTCCGGCGCGCGCACCGCGTCGCGGTCGAACGGCACGGGGCTGCGGGAGAAGTAGAGCGCGCGACCGCCGGTATCGACGACCACCTTCACGACGTGCGGCGAGCGCCACTCCGCCTCGTCGAGCAGCGGCGCCGCGATCGTCGCCATCGGCAGCGCCGGGTCCGCGGCCATGCGGGCGGCGAGCGCTTCGATCATCAGCGGATCGAGCAGCGGCAGATCGCCCTGCACGTTGATCAGCACGCCGGCATCGAGATCGCGCGCGACCTCGGCGAGGCGATCGGTTCCGCTCGGATGGTCCGGACTGGTGAGCGCCACCTCGACGCCCGCGCCCGCGACCGCGTCGCGGATCCGCACGTCGTCGGTCGCCACGATCACCCGGGCGATGCCACGCGCGCGGCGCGCGCGCTCGGCGACGTGCCACACCATCGGTCGTCCGGCGATGTCGGCGAGCGCCTTGCCGGGAAGACGGGTCGAGCCGTAGCGCGCGGGAATGATGGCGACGGTCGCCGGGGACATGGCGGCCGTCAGCGGAGGATCGCGGAGCGCGACTTCGTGCGTCGCAGGGTCGCGGTGCCCGTGGCGCAGCTTCCGCCGACGCGCACGGTCACCGTCAGCTCCGGTCCGGTGAGCTGCGACAGGTCGAAGTGCGGCGCCGTGATCGAGATGCCCGCCCCGCTGTTCGTGCGGTTCAGCCGCATGTCGGTGACGGGCGGGCAGATGCGCGCGAGCTGATCCCAGAACCCGAAGTGCCTCCGGAAGAGCTTCATCCAGTGCTCCTGTTCGATGGTGCAGCAGGCGCCCACGACGGTGCCGTCGGCGAGGCGGATCGAGACCGCCTCCTGGCGCGGGTCCACGCTGCTGAAGTCGGCGCCCTCGAGGCGACCGGTGATGCGGAGCCTGGCATCGCCGGTGTTCCCGCCCTGCGGCCGGATCTTCAGCTTGGTGATCGTGAGCGTGCCGGTCTCGGTACAGCAATCGGGATCGGCGCCGTCGACCAGACCGTCGCCGTCGTCGTCCTTGCAGTTGTCGCAGATCTCGGGCGTCGCCGCGCCGGTGGTGGCGGTGGACTGGTTGTTGCCCGGATCGTTGTCGGGCTGCGTCGCGGTGACCGTGGCGGTGTTGCTGAACGCCTGCTGCGACTCGCGGGTGGCCGTGATCGTCACCGTCGCCATCGCGTTCACCGCGAGGTCGCCGAGCGCGCAGGTCACGACGCCGCCGGCGAGCGTGCAGCTTCCCTGGCTCGAGCTGACGGCCGGCGACTTGACGGCCGACGGGATGGGATCGGTCAGCGTGACACCCGTCGCCGGAGCGGGGCCCATGTTGGTCGCCACGATGGTCCAGGTGATCGTCTCGCCGACCGCGATCGTGTCGGGCGCCGCGGTCTTCTTGAGGAACAGGTCCGCGTCGCGCCGCACCGTCACCGTCGCGGTCGACGTGGTGTTCCCCGGGTTGGGATTCGGCGTCGTGCTCGACCCGGTCGCCGTGTTGACGATCGTGTCCGGCGCGGTCGTGGGGACGGCGACGGTGATGGTCACGGTCACGCCGGCTCCGCCCGCCGCCACCGTGCCGAGCATGCACGTGACGACGGCCCCCGGGGTGCAGGTACCCTGGCTGGTGGTCGCGGAGAGCAGCGTGACGCCGGCAGGCACGGGGTCGGTCAGCAGCACGGACGCGGCGGCGTCCGGGCCGCTGTTGGTGACGAGGATCGTGTAGACCAGGGTGCCGCCGACCGCGGTGGTGGCCGGAGCGGACTTGACGACCTTCAGGTTCGCGCTCGCGGAGATCGTCGTGGTCACGCTGCTCGTGTTGTTCTCCGGGTTCGGATCCGGGACCGGGCTCGACACCGTGGCGGTGTCGACGACGGTCCGCGGCGATCCGTCGCCGGGCAGGATGTCGTAGGTCGCGGTGATGACCCGCACGTCGCCGGGCAGCAGCGTGCCGAGCTGGCAGGGGAATCCCTGCGTGCAGGCGCCCGGGTCGAGACGAACGACAGGCCCGCGGGTGTCGGGTCGTCCACCACCACGTTCGTCGCGGTCGACGGCCCCGCGTTGCGAACCGTCAGGGTGTAGACGAGCTGGTCGCCGGAGGTCGCCGTCGCCGGGCCGGTCTTCTCGATCACGAGATTCGCCTGCTCCGTGATGTCCGTGGTGTCGGTGGCGGTGTTGTTCGCGAGGTTCGGATCCATGACGCCGGCGGGCGGATCGACCGTGCCGGTATTGCTGAGCACGTTCGTGGTCTGCGTGGCGGAGGGCGACAGCAGGCCGGTGGCGGTGAACGTCATGGAGCCGCCCGGCGGGCAGGAAGTCGACCAGCAGGTCGATGGCTCCCTGGCCACTGGTCGTCTGGCCGTTCGTCCCCTGGTCGGGGCTGCGCCGCGACGCACCGCGAGCCCGGGACGGCGACGCAGGTCCAGGTGACGCCCGTCAGGATGGACGGGAACGTATCCACCACCCGCGCGCCGGAGACGGGGCTCGGTCCGGCGTTGGCGACCACGATGACGTAGGTGATGTTCTGTCCGGCGAGCGCGGTGTCGAGGTTGTCGGTCTTGGTGATCGAGAGATCGGCGACCAGACCCGCAGCGCCTGTCGCGCTCCCGCTGTCGTTGGTGGGATTCGGATCGGGCGTCGCCGAGCTGGTCCTGGTGGCCGTGTTCGTGAACATGCCCGGCTGGTTCGGCATCGCGGTGATCGAGAGCACTGCGGACTGGCTCGGGAGAAGCGACGGGATCGTCCACTGGTTCGGTCGCCGGGTCGAAGGTCCCGAGCGACGGCGGCGCGGCCGAGATGAAGGTGAGGTTCGTCGGCAGCGTATCGCTCACCACGACGCTCGCCGCCGTCTCCGGGCCGAGATTGGTGACCGTCACGAGGAACGTCACGGGTTCGCCCACCGCCGGCGCCGTGTCGCTGATCGCCTTCGCGACGGCCACGTCCGCGGTTCCCGTGCCGTTCAGGGTGACGCTCGCCCGGTCGTTGGCCGGGTTCGGGTCGATCTCCACCTGTGTCTTCGTGACCGTGTTGACGATCGCGCCCGCCTGGCCGACCCGGGCGGCAGCGTGAGCGTGGCACGTCGCACCGACCGGCGAGGTCGCCGACCGTCCACTGACCGGTCCCGAAGTCGTACGTTCCCTGCGTGGTGATCGCCGGCGGGACGAAGGTGAGTCCGCCGGGCGACGGACGTCCGTCACCACCACGACCGGTGGCGGGCGCGGGCCCGTTGTTGGTCGCCGTCACCGTGAAGGTGACCACGTCGCCCACGGCCGGTGTGGGATTGTCGACCGTCTTGAGCAGCCCGACGTCCGCCAGCACTCCGTCGTTCACCGTCGCGCTCGCGGTGTCGTTACTGGTGTTCGGGTCCGGCTCGTTCGCCGCCGTCTTGGTGGCGATGTTCGTGATCGTGCCGGGTACCGTCACCTGCGCGGTCAACGTGAGCTGCGCGCTGGCGCCGTTCGCGAGGTTGCCGAGGATCCACTGGCCGCTGCTGGCGACGTACCCGCCCTGCGACGCGGACGCGTTGTTCAGCGCGAGGCCGGCCGGCAGGAGATCGGTGACCACCACGCCCGAGGCCGCGTTCGGTCCGTTGTTCGCGGCGGTGATCGTGAAGGTCACCATGTCTCCGACGAGCACCGTCTCGGGGCTGACGCTCTTCGTGACCGCGATGTCGGCCTGGGTCATCACGCTGGTCGTCGCGTCGCCGGTGTTGTTGTCGAGGTTGGGATCCGTCGTGCCGCTCGACACGCTGGCGACGTTCTGGATCGGATTCGGCGTGAGGTATTCCTGCGGCACGGCGAAGGTGGTCGTGATGGTGCGTTGCTCGCCCGGCGCCAGCGTGCCGAGCGCGCACGGGAAGGCCGTCGTGCAATCGCCCGCGTTCGAGACGAAGGTGAGCCCGGATGGCGGCGCGTCGATCACCGTCGCGTTCTGCGCGGTGGACGGGCCGATGTTCTGCACCGTGATGGTGTAGACGACGTTGTTTCCCGGTATCACGCTCGCCGTCCCGCTCTTCGTGAGCGACAGATCGGCGCTGGGTGTGAGCGTGTTGATGTCGGTGGCGGTGACGTCCGTGTTGCCGGCGAAGTTGGGCGGAGCCACGGCGCGCACGGTGTTGACCAGCGTGCCGGTCGCGTCGGGCTTCACGGTCCCGGTCAGCGTGAAGGTGGCGCTGGCGTTCAGCGGCAGCGTGACGGTGGTGTCGATGGAGCCGGTCCCCGCCGCCTCGGTGCATATCCCGCCGCCCGCCGCGGCGCAGGTCCAGGTGACGTCCGTCAGCGCGTCGGGCACCGGGTCGGTGACGGTCACGAGCGGGATGGCGGTGGCATTGGGCCCCGTGTTCGTGACCGATCATCGTGTACGTGGTCTGGGTGCCCGGCACGAGCGTGGTATGGCCGTCGTCCTTCGTCAGCGTCAGGTTGATGATCGGAGCCAGTACGCTGACCTGGGCAGTGTTCATGTTGTTTCCCGGGACGGGATCGTGCGTCGTCGACGTCGCCGTTGCCGTGTTCACGATCGGGTCCGGGCGTCGTGTAGCCCAGCGGCACCGAGTAGGTGGCCATGACGGTCTTCTTGGTCCCCGGAGCGATCGAGCCGAGGTTGCACGGGAACGCAGTGGTGCAGCCACCGGAGTTCGACACGAAGGTCAGGCCGGAGGCGTCGGATCGAGGAGCATGACGTTCTGCGCGGTCGATGGCCCCGCGTTGGTCACGTCGATGGTGAAGACCACCGATGCCTGGAGGCGTGACGCTCGGAGGGCCCGACTTGCTCGTGATCAGGTCGGCCGACGCGGCGATCGTCGTCATGTCGGTCGAGGTGTTGTTGGATGGGTCGGGATCCGTCGTCCCGGCCGGCGGCGCGACCGTGGCGGTGTTCGTGAGAACGCCGCTCGGCGGTCGGCGACACCGTTGCGGTGGCGGTGAAGGTCACCGATCCGCCGCGCGGCAGCGACACGGTCGTGGCGATGTTCCCCGTCCCCGACGCGCTGCTACAGGACGATCCCGTGCCGGACAAGCATGACCAGGAGACGTTGCTCAGCGCGGGCGGGAACGTATCGTTCACCGCCGCCCCGACGACGTCGCTGGGTCCCCGGTTGGACACCGTGATCGTGTACGTGACGGTGTTCCCCGCGAACACGGTGTCGAGGCCGTCCGTCTTCGTGATGGCGAGGTCTGCCACCGACGTCGCGGTCACCGAGGCGCTCGCCATGTCGTTGTTGGTGATTCGGGTCGGGCTCGTTCTGGGCCGTCTTGATCGCCGTGTTCGTCAACGTCCCGACCTGCGTGACCAGCGCGCTGATCGTGAGCGTCGCCGACTGGTTGACGTTGATGGGCCCTACCATCCAGACGCCGGTGGCCAGGTCGTACATCCCCTGCGACGGTGTCACCTGCTGGAAGCTCAGCCCGAGGGGCTGCGGATCACTCACCACCACGCCGGTCGCGGGGCTCGGCCCGTGGTTGGTCGCCGTCACCGTGAAGGTGACGGTCTGGCCCACCGCCGGCGTGGGGTTGTCCACGCTCTTCGCCATCGCGACGTCGGCCTCCTGGATCGGCGTGATGGTCGCCTGGGCCGTGTCGTTGTCTGGATTGATGTCGGGTTCGACCAGTCGGTAGGCGAACCGTGGCCACGTTGGTGTACGTCGCCACGGACGTCACCTGGAACTGGAGCAGCAGGGTGGCCGAGCTCGCGGCGGTGAGGTTGCCGATGTTCCAGTCGCCGGTCATCGAGTTGAACGTGGTGCCTGTGCTGGGGATGGCGTTGACGAAGAAGTTTCCCGGCACGATCGGGTCGCTGATGTGCAGCCCGGTCGCGTTGGCCGGTCCGTTGTTCGTCGCCGTGACCGTGAAGGTCACGATGTCGCCGATGAGCGGCGTCGCCTGGTCGACCGTCTTCGTCACCGCGATGTCGAGGCCGACCGCGAGCGTCAGGGACGCCGGCGGAGACGTCACGGTGCCGCCTCCCGGCGGCGTCGCCCTCGCGGTGGCGGTGTTGGTCAGGTTCCCCTGCGCGTCGACGTCGGTCGCCTTGATGACGTAGGTCCCGGTACACGATGTGGACGACGGGAACTGACCCTGCGGCAGGAGGGTGGTCGGCGCCGGGCACGTGATTCCCGTCACCTTGTCGTCGGTGACGGCGGGATTCGTCACCGTGACATTGCCGACGTTGAGGACGTCGTACCGGTAGGTGATCGTGCTGCCGAAGGAGTACGGCGGCGGCGTCAGGATGAACTTCTGGAGCTGGATCTTGGGCGTGGTGCCGAGCGGCACCGTGACCGTGGAGTCATTCGACACCACGGTGCCCCCGCCCGGAGGAACGCCGGAGGCCGTGGCGGTGTTCACCACCTGGCCGGCGTCCAGGTCGGCCTGCGTGATCGTGTGCGACCCGGTGCAGACGACCGTCGACGTGGGCAGCGGCACAGGGTCGATCGTGGTCGCCGGGCACGTCGCGTTGGTGACGAGCGGGTCGTTGATCTTGAGACCGGTCAGCGTCTCGAGCCCGCTGTTCGTGACGACGAACTGGTAGGGCACGACGCTCCCGAGCACCAGCGGATTGGGGAGCGGCTTCGACTTGTCGATCTGCTTCACCAGGTTCAGCTGCTGGAGCGGCACGACGGTCTTGACCACGACGTTCCGGATCAGGTGGACGTCCGTGGAGGCGCCGGTCGAGCCCGACCAGCCGAACTTGTAGGTCGACGGCGGATTGGGTGGCGCGGGGATGTTGATGACCTGCTGCGGCCCGTTGCCGTCCAGGAAATCGATGCTCACGATGACGCGCGGCGATGGCGCGGGCGTGATCGTCAGCTGCACCCGGCGCTGTGCGTTGGCCAGGGACGTGCCGCGGAGCGTGCCGGGCAGGTTCTCCATCGGCGGGTCGGTGGTGGTCGCCGTCGCGGCCTGGAAGCAGTAGCCGATCCGCTTGTTGCCCGGACCGCGCACCGTGATGCTGCCCGGGACGAGCGCTCGTGGGGAACGGCGGCTTGAAGGGCGCGACACATTGCTGGCCGCGGCCCTCGTTGTCGTTGTAGAAGTTCCCGAAGACGTCGAAGCCGATGCCGACGTAGCCGCCGAGGATGCCGTCCGCGTCGCTACGCTGCGCATACGCGAGGCTGCCGCCGTTGCCCCCGGTCATGGTGAGGTTCGTCGCGCCGTCGACCAGGAAGAACGAGATGCCGTCCGCTCCGGTGCCGCCGTACTGCCACTGGTCGAAGTTCGCGATGAGACCGGCGCTGGAGGGAATGGGGCGATTGTAGAGGATCGAGCCGGCCTTTTGCGTGACCGCGTCGGTGAACTGGAGGTACCCGGGCGGAGCCGTCCGGCCGGAGGGACCGGACCATTCTGCTGACCGCCGCAGTTGGGAATCTGTGCCGCACCGGGAGGCGGAGCAGCGCCGATCGGCAGACCCGTCAGGCAGGTGGTGCCCTGGACCGAGAAGTTGGGATCGGGGACGGACTGGCCCTGGAACTTCTCGTCGACGAGCTGCGTGCCGCTGCCCGTCTGCGCTCGCGCGAGCGCCGGCCAGCCCGCGACCATCGCCAGCGTCGCGAACACGAGAGCCCCGTATCGGAGGCCTCTACCCCGCGTCGTCCCTGGCGAGTGCGCCCCTACCCCCACGCGAGACCCGCCGTAACATTTTGCGGGCCCCTCAATCCAGGGGGCTTCCGGAGCTTTCGCGCGCGGCCGGCGAGTAGCCCGCTCAGAAGTCGACGGGTGCGGGCAGGAGCTGCTCGAGGGCGCGCCGGAGCGAGCCCGTGTCGATACCGATCGACTCGCAGACGTTCTCGAAGCTGAAGGGCCAGGAGCGGTCGGTGCTCTCGATGTACGCGCGCGCCCGCTCGACCTCGCGTCGATCGGCGGGGCCCTCGTGACCGGCCGCCCGACGATGCGCCGAGCCGTGCACGTCGTCGATGACGGTCTGGAGCACGGCCATCATGAGACGGCGCTGCGGCAGGGCGAGCCTCGTGCTGGCGGCGGGAAGGTATTGATCCGGCAACAGCGTGTGGATCACTACCGCCCCTCCCTGCGCACTACCGAAACCTTCTTGCCCATGGGCTCGAGCACTCCTTGGCCGCTCGCAGTGCCCGGCTCGGGCACCGTCGCCTGGCGAGAGGCCGGTCGTCCGACGCAGGCGGATCACAGAAAAAACGGGGACCGGTCGAGCCGCGTAAGCTGCTCTCTTTTGTCGCATCTGTCAAGGACTTTGGCGCTCTGGTCCGCCGGGCTTGTGTTCGCGGACGAGTGTGCGCAGGGTTGTGCCGATGAGTCAGAGCGAGTGGGTGGTCGACGTCGGCGATCGCGACTTCGAGACGGCCGTGCTCGAGCGATCGAAGTCCACGCCGGTGATCGTGGATTTCTGGGCCCCGTGGTGCGGGCCCTGCCGCACGCTGGGGCCGATCCTCGAACGGCTCGCCGATGAGCAGCACGGCGCGTTCATCCTCGCGAAGGTGAACGTGGACGAGGCGCCCGCCGTCGCACAGGCGTTCGGCATCCAGAGCATCCCGGCGGTGAAGGGCTTCCGCGACGGGATCCTGGTCGGGGAGTTCGTCGGGGCGCAGCCGGAAGCGACGGTGCGCAAGCTGCTCGAGCTCGTGCTCCCGACGGAAGCCGATCGTCTCGCGAGCGACGCGGCCGGCCGCGCCCCGGATGTCGCCGAGCCCATGCTGCGGCGCGCCCTCGAGCTGGAGCCCCGTCACGCGCGCGCGCTGCTCGAGCTCGCCCGTGTCGTCGCGGAACGCGACGACACCACGGAAGCCATCCGCCTGCTCGACCTGATCTCGCCGCCCTCCCCGCTCGTCGCCGACGCCGAGCGCCTCGCGGCCGAGCTGCGCACGCGCGGGAACGGTGCCGGCGACCGGGCCGCGCTCGAGGCGCGTGTCGCCGCCACACCCGACGACCTGCAAGCGCGGCTCGATCTCGGTCGGGCGCTGGCCGCGTCGGGTCGCTACGAGGACGCCCTCGGCCAGCTCCTCGCCGTCGTCCAGCGTGACCGGCGCTTCGCCGACGAAGGCGCGCGCAAGGCGATGGTCGATCTCTTCGCCGTCCTCGGCTCCGACCACCCGCTGACGGACCGCTTCCGCGGCGAGCTGGCGAAGGCGCTGTTCAGCTAGCATGCGGATGCGGGCAGCGCTGCTCGAAGCAGCTGCGGAACCCCTCGTCCTGCGCGACGACGTCACCATCGCGGACCCCGGGCCGGGGCAGGTCCGCGTGCGCGTGCGACACTGCGGCGTCTGCCACTCCGACCTGAGCATCGCCGACGGCGTCTTCCCCGCCCCCACGCCGATCATCCTCGGCCACGAGGCCGCGGGCGTCGTCGAGTCGATCGGACCCCAGGTCGGTGGCCTCGCCGCGGGAGATCCCGTCGTCCTGACGCCGGTGCCGCCGTGCGGCTCCTGCTACTGGTGCGTGCGCGGCGAGCCCGGCGTGTGCGTGAACGCGAGCATGATCACGAGCAACACGTTCCACGACGGCACCACCGGCATCGCGCGGGGCGGTGAGATGGTCTTCCGCGGCGTCGGCCTCGGCGCGTTCGCGGAGTACGTGCTCGTGCCCGCCGCGGGCGCGGTCAAGGTCGGAACGGACGTCCCGCTCGACGTCGCGTGCGTGATCGGCTGCGCCGTGCAGACCGGCGTCGGCGCCGTGCTGAACACCGCGCGCGTCGAGCCGGGCGCGACGGTCCTGGTGATGGGGCTCGGCGGGATCGGCCTCTCGATCGTCCAGGGCGCACGCGTCGCCGGCGCCGCGCGCATCATCGCGGCCGATCCGATCGCCGCGCGCCGCGAGGCGGCCGGGCGCTTCGGCGCCACCGACGTGATCGATCCGACCGCGACCGACGTCGTGCAGCACGCGTTCGCGCTCACCGGCGTCGGCGTCGACTACGCATTCGACGCCGTCGGCCGGGCGAGCCTGGTCCAGGCCGGCCTCGCGGCGACGCGGAACGGCGGCACGACGGTCGCCGTCGGCGCGGCGCCGATCGAGGACGCGATCACCATCGCGCCCGCGGCGCTGTTCACGATCAGCGAGAAGAAGCTCGTCGGCTGCACGCTGGGTAGCTGTCACGCCGTGCGCGACATCCCGCGCCTCATCGCACTCTGGCAGGCGGGCCGGCTCGACCTCGACGCCCTCGTCACCGCACGCCGCCCGCTCGGCGAGATCAACGTGGCGATGGACGATCTGCGCGCCGGCCGCGGCGTCCGCACCATTCTGACGATCGCCTGACGATCGGCCGGGCGCTACGTCGCAGCGCCCGCGGGCGTCGAGCGCAGGACGAACCGCCAGCCGAGCTCGACCTCGGCGGAGAATCCGTCGGCGAGCGCATCCTCCTCCGCGTCGATGACGACGCGCCGGGCAGCGTAGAGCGTCCGCATGCGCGCGGTCGCGAGCACCGGGACGGTGCCGGCGCGGCCCACCTCGCGCTCGTCCGGACCCACCACGTGCTGCGCGAACAGGTGGGGCGCGGTCCCCTCGCAGCATCCCTCGCCGAACACGAAGACGAGCGGCGCGCCGGGTCGTGCGGCCTCGACCAGCCGCACGACCGCGAGCGCCGTCTCGGTCACCTCGACGGTCACGCCCCGATCATGCTCCGAAGAGCGCGCCGTACCAGAACTTGCCCGCGCGATTGCGCACCTGGTCGAGGTGGATGTGCTTGATCTGCATGTACTCGAGCATCCCGTCCATGCCGAACTCGCGACCGATGCCGCTCTGCTTGTAGCCGCCGAACGGTGCGGCCACCGACAGCATGTGGTACTCGTTGATCCACATCGTGCCCGTCCGGACGCGCTTCGCCACCTCCATCGCCTTGTCGTCGTCGCGCGACCACACGGCGCCGCCGAGGCCGTAGATCGAGTCGTTGGCGATCTTGATGGCCTCGTCGATGTCCCTGTACCGGATGACCACGAGCACCGGGCCGAAGATCTCCTCCTGTGCCACGGTCATCGTGTTCTTCACGCCGGTCAGGATGGTCGGCTCGACGTAGTAGCCCTTCGGCAGCCCCGCCGGGCGGCCGCCGCCGACGGCCACCGTGGCGCCTTCCTCGACGCCCTTCTTGATGTAGCCCTCCACGGTCTCGCGCTGCTTGGCGGAGATGAGCGGCCCCTGCGCACTCATCATGTCCAGCGGATCGCCGCAGTTGATCTGCTTGGTGCGCTCGACGAGGCGCGCCACGACCTCGTCGTGCTTCGCGTCGGACACCAGCAGGCGCGTGCCGGACTCGCAGGCCTGGCCCTGGTGGAAGAAGCAGCCGAACAGCGAGCCGTCGATGGCCATGTCGAGATCGGCGTCGTCGAGGATGATGTTCGCCGACTTGCCGCCCAGCTCGAGCGTGACCTTCTTCACCGTTCCCGCGGCAAGCTGCATGATGCGGCTCCCGACGGCGGTCGAACCCGTGAAGGCGATCTTGTCGACCATCGGGCTCGTGCACAGCTCCTCGCCGCACTCGGCTCCCGAGCCGTGGACGACGTTGACCACGCCCTTCGGCAGGTCGGACTCGTCGATGATCTTCGCCAGCTCGAGCAGCGAGCACGGCGTGTCGGTGGCAGGCTTGATGACGACCGTGTTGCCCGTCGCGAGCGCGGGTCCGAGCTTCCACACCGCCATCATCAGAGGGAAGTTCCACGGGATGATCTGGCCGCAGACACCGAACGGCTCGCGCTGCACGAAGTTCGTCGACTGCGCCGGAAATTGCGGCACCTGGATCTCGGTGAGCAGCGGAATCTGCTCCGCCATCTCCGCGAAGTAGCGCAGCTGCGCGTTCGCGAGCATGAGGTCGCCGCCGGTCTTCCGGATGGTGCCTCCGGAGTCCTGCGTCTCGATGACCGCGATCTCCTGCGCGCGCGCCTGCATGCGGTCGGCGATGTCGTTCAGGATCCTCGCCCGGTCCTGCTGGCTCATGCGCGCCCAGGGACCGCCGTCGAACGCGGTCCGCGCGGCCTTGATCGCGCGCTGCGTGTCCTCGCGTCCCGCGCGTGCGACCCGTGCCCACGGCTCCTCGGTGGCCGGGTTGATCGAGTCGACGCTCTTGCCGGACTTCGCCGGTCCGAACTCGCCGTCGATGTAGAGCTGGTACTCCTGCATGGGAACCCCCCTGAGTGGATTGCGGACCTCGGGAGTGGCGTAGCCCACCCCGTCGACCGGGGTCAATGCGTGCCGGACGGCTCGCGGGTGGCCAGCGCGGCCCGGGTCGTGCTACCCATCGAGGCGATGGATCTGACGTACTCGCCCGAGGAACTCGCCTTCCAGCGCGAGGTGCGCACGTGGCTCAAGCGAAACGTCCCGAAGCGCGACCGGAGCGACAATCCGGTCGAGGGGGCGCCCGACAAGACCCGCATCGTCAAGGCGAAGGCGTGGCAGCGCAAGGTGTACGATGCCGGCTACCTCGCGATGGGCTGGCCGCGCGAGTACGGCGGCCAGGGCGCGAACGTGATGCGGCAGACCATCGTGAACGAGGAGATGGTGCGCGCGCGCGCGCCGGGTCTCATCGGCATGATGGGCATCCAGATGGTCGGGCCCACGCTGATCGCGCACGGGACCGAGGAGCAGCGGAAGCACTACCTGCCGAAGATCCTGACCGCCGACGAGATCTGGTGTCAGGGATACTCCGAGCCGGGCTCCGGCTCCGACCTGGCATCGCTTCGCACCCGCGCCGAGCTCGTCGGCGACCAGTTCGTCGTCAACGGGCAGAAGATCTGGACCTCGGGCGCGCAGTACGCCGACCGGATGTTCTGCCTGGTGCGCACGGATCCCGAGGCGCCGAAGCACCGCGGCATCTCGTACATCCTGATCGACATGAAAGCGCCCGGCATCACCGTCCGCCCGCTGGTGCAGATGACGGGCGACCCCGGCTTCAACGAGGTCTTCTTCGAGGACGTGCAGGTGCCGCGCGCGAACCTCGTGGGCCAGCTGCACGACGGCTGGACGGTCGCGAACGCCACGCTGTTCCACGAGCGCAACATGCTGGCGTCCACCACGCGCACGCAGCAGCTGTTCGACAATCTCCTGCGCCTCGCTCGCAAGCGCACGCGCAACGGCCGCCCGGCCACCGAGGATGCGCTCGTCCGCCAGCGTCTCGCGGATCTCGCGACGCGGGTCGAGACCATGAAGCTCGAAGCATTCCGGCAGCTCACCGATGCGCTCCGCAAGCGGCCGCCGGGCATCAACGCGTCGGTGAACAAGCTGGTCACGTGCGAGCTGAATCACCAGATCTCGCGCGCCGCGCTCGAGATCCTCGGCGACTACGGGTGGCTCGCGAAGAAGGACCCGCGGGTCGCGGACGCCGGCACCTGGCCGAACGACTACATGTTCGCGCTCGGGCTCATCATCGGCGGCGGCACGGCGCAGGTGCAGAAGAACATCATCGCCGAGCGCGGCCTCGGCATGCCGCGCGAGCCGCGGCCGGCGCACTAGGCACCCCGGCCGTGGCGACCATCCTGCACGAACGGGACGGCGACCTCTCCCTGGTACGCGGGGAGCGCGTCGCGATCGTGGGGTACGGCAACCAGGGTCGATCGTGGGCCCTCAACCTGCGCGACTCGGACTGCGACGTGCGCGTGCACGCGCGCGCGGACGCCTCGCGCCAGCAGGCCGAGGCCGACGGCTTCACGCCCGCCGAGATCGCGGACGCGAGCGACGCGCCGATCGCCTGCATCCTCGTCCCCGACGACGTGATCCCGTCCCTGCCGTTGCAGCGGCCGGACGACGGCCTCACGATCGTCGCCAGCGGGTACACCCTCGCGTTCGGGCGCTGGGCGCCCGCCGGCGACGTCGGGATGGTGGCGCCACGCATGCTCGGTCCCGAGGTGCGCGCGTGCTACGAGGAGGGCACCGGCTTCATCACGGCCGTGGGCATGCACGCCGATCGCACCGGCACGGGACGCGCCCGGACGCTGGCCGTCGCGAAGGCGCTCGGCGGTCTGCGGCGCGGCGCCATCGAGATGACGCCGCACCAGGAGGCGGTCCTCGACCTCGCCGTCGAGCAGGTGCTGTCGCCCGCGCTCGCGCACGTGAGCGGCGCCTTCGTGAGCACGATGCTCGAGCGGGACATCCCCCTCGAGGCCATCCTGACGGAGCTCTATCTGTCGGGCGAGGTCGAGCGGAACTATCGCCTGCTGCGCGAGCGCGGTTTCGTCCGCCAGCTCGGCTTGCACTCGCCGACCAGCCAGTACGGGCAGCTGTCGCGGCGCGGGGCCTACGACCATCTCGACGTCGCGACCCGCATGCGCGCGCTCGCCGACGACATCGCATCCGGACGCTTCGCCGACGAATGGGAGGCGGAGAGCCGCGCGGGCTACCCGCGGCTCACCGAGCTGAAGGAGCTCTTTGCCGGTCCCGCGGTGCAGGCCTTCGAGGATCACGTCCGGAGCCAGCTCGGTCCCGAGGACGAGAAGGACTGAAGCGCAACCGGTCGCCCTGGCCGGGGGACGATCGAATTGCTAGGCCGTCGGGCACATGGCGAAGCACACCATCGTCCTGATTCCCGGGGACGGGATCGGACCCGACGTGACGCGCGCCACGCGGCGCGTGCTGGAGAGCGCCGGTCTCGACGTGGAGTGGATCGAGGCGCTGGCCGGGGCCACCGCGGTCGAGCGCGGCCACGCGGACGTGCTGCCGCCGGAGACGCTCGCCGCCATCAAGACCCACAAGGTGGCCTTGAAGGGGCCGGTGACCACGCCGGTCGGCACGGGGTTCCGCAGCGTGAACGTGCAGCTGCGCCAGGCCCTCGACCTCTACGCCGCCGTCCGCCCGGTGCGGAACCTGCCCAACGTGACGACGCGCTTCGACGCGGTCGACATGGTGATCGTGCGCGAGAACACCGAGGGCCTCTACAGCGGCATCGAGAACACGGTGGCGCCCGGGGTGGTGACGTCGCTCAAGGTCGCGACCGAGAAGGGCTGCACCCGCATCGCCCGCTGGGCGTTCCGCTACGCGACCCGACGCCACCGCCAGAAGATCACCGTGTTTCACAAGGCCAACATCATGAAGCTCACCGACGGCCTCTTCCTGGCCTGCGCGCGCAGGATCCAGGACGAGGAGTACCCGAACATCGCGTACGAGGAGACCATCATCGACGCCGGGTGCATGAAGCTCGTGCAGGACCCGACCCGCTTCGACGTGCTCCTGATGGAGAACCTCTACGGCGATCTGGTGAGCGACCTCTGCGCCGGCCTCGTCGGCGGCCTCGGTGTGGTGCCCGGTGCGAACATCGGCGACGACGCCGCCGTCTTCGAGGCCGTGCACGGCTCGGCGCCCGACATCGCGGGCAAGGGGATCGCCAACCCGCTCGCGTGTCTCATGAGCGGCGTCATGATGTTGAATCACCTCCACGAGGAGTCTCTCGCCGAGCGCGTGAAGGCCGCGTACAACGCCGTGCTCGCCGACGGCACGGTCCGCACGCGCGATCTCGGCGGGACCGCCGGGACCGACGCGTTCGCCGACGCCGTGATCGCGCACCTGTGAGCAGCCCCGCCGCACCCGCGCGGGCAGTGGTGTTCGATTGCGACGGTGTCCTCTTCGACTCGTGGCACGCGAACGTCGCCTACTACAATGCCATCCGCGCCACCATCGGATTGCCGCCGATGGATCCCGCGTGGGAAGATCGTGCGCACTTCCTCGCCACCTCGAGCGTGCTCGAAGAGATGTTCGGACACGACCCCGCGCTGGCCCGGGAAGCCCGGCAGGTGGCGGCGCGGACGGACTACGAGCCCTTCTTCGCTCTCATGGTCCCGATGCCCGGGCTGTTCGACGTCCTCGCGACGCTGCGCCCGGCGTGGCGACTCGGCATGGCGACCAATCGCGGGGCGACGGTGCCGCAGGTGATGCGCCGCTTCGGCCTCGACGTCTGGCTCGATGCCGCGGTCGGCTGCCTCGACGTGCCGCGGCCGAAGCCGGCGCCCGACGTCATCCTCGAGTGCCTGGCGCGACTCGGCGTGCCGGCATCGGGCGGGGTGTACGTGGGCGACGCGGAGAGCGACCTGATCGCGGCGGAGGCGGCCGGCGTGCAGTTCGTCGCCGTCGGCGGCGACGCGTGGAGCGCGCACCACGTCCGCGAGCTGCGGCACCTGCCCGCCGTGCTGGACGACCTGGCGGCCGCCGCGCGCAGCGCGTGACGCGGCCGCCCCGGGCGTGCTACGTGCGCGCGCGATGATCGACTTCGGCCTGTCCGAGGACCAGGAAGCCCTGCAGCAATCGGCGCGGGACTTCCTCGCGCGGGAATGCCCGCCCGCGCTCGTGCGCGACACGGCCACATCGGAAGACGGCGTCCCGCGCGACCTCTACCGCCAGATGGCGGAGCTCGGGTGGATGGGTCTCATCGTGCCCGAGAAGGAAGGCGGTCTCGGGCTGGGAGCGCTCGATCTCGTCCTCGTCCTGGAGGAGCTGGGTCGCGCGGCCGCGCCGGGACCGTTCCTGGCGACGCAGCTCCTCGTCGCGGGACTGCTGCACGGCGGCACGGCAGCACAGCGCAAGGCGTGGATCCCGCGCATCCTCGCCGGCCAGGCCTTCGGAACCCTCGCGCACCTCGAGGAGAGCGATCGCCACGAGCCCGGGGGGATCCAGGCGAAGGCGAGAAAGACGCGCGACGGCTACGTCCTGTCCGGGACGAAGCTCTTCGTCCCCGACGTCGGGTCGGCGGACGTCGTGCTCGTCGCTGCGCGCACGAAGGCGGGCAGCGGTGCGCCCGGCGTGTCGCTCTTCCTCGTCGAGCGCGCCGCCCGCGGCATGCGCGTGAAGCCGCAGCGGCACGTCGACCTCACCCGGCGCTTCGGCGAGCTGGCGCTGAAGGACGTCGTCGTCCCGAAGACGGCGCTGGTCGGCGCCGAGGGACAGGGATGGCCGCTGCTGGCGCGCCTCCTCGACCTCGCCGCGATCGGCATCGCGGCCGACAGCCTGGGCGGCGCGCAGCGAACGATCGAGATGGCGGTGGACTACTCGAAGGTCCGCGAGCAGTTCGGGCGCAAGATCGGCTCGTTCCAGGCGATGAAGCACATCGCCGCGGAGATGGTGGCCGACGTCGAGCCGGCGCGCTCCCTGGTATGGTACGCGGCGTACGCGTGGGATCGGCGCCCGCGCGATGCGGCGCGCGCCGCCGCGATGGCGAAGGCGAGCCTCGGCGACGTCTACAGCCGCACCGCGCGGCGCTCGGTCGAGATGCACGGTGGCATCGGGTTCACCTGGGAGTTCGACCTCCAGCTGTGGTTCAAGCGCGCGCACACGAACGAGGTTGCCTTCGGCGATCCCGCGTTCCACCGCGAGCGCGTCGCGCAGCTCGACGGATACTGAGCCCACGCCGCGCTCCGGGTTCGCTCATTCGCGAGCGACTCGGCGCCGGATCCTTCCCCCCGGCATGGGGTAGATTCGCGCGTCCGCGCGGGCAAGACTCGTCGTCACACGATGGCGAACGCGGTGCGGGCGGCCACCCTGGCAGCATGCGGGCTGCTGGTGGCCAGCGTGCTGGTGGCGGCCGGGCTGGCGTGGCGGCTATCGAGCGGGCCGATCGTGCTCCCTTCGTTCACGCCTCGTCTCGAGGCCGCGCTCGGCGCGCCCGACGGGTCCACGCGCGTCTCGATCGGGTCGACGGCGATCGAGTGGGATCCGGCCGACCGCGACGTCGGCCTGCGCGTGCACGATCTCCGCGTCCTCGGCGCGAGCGGCGCCCCGATCGCCGTCGTGCCGGACCTCGCGGTCGGGATCGCGCCGGGCGCGCTGCTGCTCGGGCAGGTGATCCCGCGCGGCATCGAGGCGATCGCGCCGCACATCCACCTCGTCCGACAGGCGGACGGGCGCATCGCGATCGGACTCGGCGGCGAGCCGTCCGCGGAGGCCACGCGCATCCTCGCGGGATCCGTCGCGACGGACGGCGCCGCGACGCGCGCCAGCGGGTCGGCGCCGCGCGCCATCGCGGTGCGCGACGGCGAGATGACGATCGACGATCGCGTGACCGGGACGACGTGGCACGCGACGCACCTCTCGCTCGCCGCACATCGCGAGCCGGGCGCCATCGCCGTCGATCGCCTCGCGTTCGCGGTCGACCCGCTGCGCGTGACGGCGACCGGGCGCGTCGCCGGCGGCGCCACGGCGCTCGAGGTCTCGCTCGGCAGCCTCCGGACCGACGTCCTCGAGCGCTGGTGGCCGGACGGCGTCGCGCCCGTGGCGCGGCGCTGGGTCGCCGACAACGTCTCGGGTGGCAGCGTCAGGGCGGCGCACCTGAACATCGGCGGCTCGTTCGCCGGCGCGCGCGATCCTGCCTTCACCATCGACTCCGTGTCCGGACGGTTCCAGTTCGCCGGCCTGGGCGTGCGCTGGATGGACGGCATGCCGTCCGCGACCGGCCTCGCGGGCGTCGGGCTCTTCTCGCGCGACGGCTGGGAGCTGCGCGTGGCGCGTGGCGAGATCGAGGACCTCGACCTCGTGCGCGCCGTGGTGAGCCCCCAGCGCGATCCCGCCGCCGGCATCCGGGTGGACGCGACCGGCCGCGGCCCGCTGTCGAAGGTGCTCGCGCTGCTCGAGAAGCCGCAGCTGAGGTCCGGCCCGGGAGTTCCTTTCCGCACGGGCGACGTCTCGGGCGGCGTGACGGCCCGCATGATGGTCGACGTCCCGCTCGAGCGTGGCGCCGTGAGCGTCCGCGCCGACGGCGATCTGCGCGGCGTCTCGATGCGTCGCGCCTTCCGCGGTCGGAACGTGACCGCGCGCAGGCTGCGCTTCGACCTCGATGGCCGCCGCTTCGAGATGCGCGGTCCGGTGAGCGTGGGACGCGCGGCGCTCCAGCTTCGCTGGCGCGACACCATCGCCGGCGCGGAACACGACCGGCGCGTGATCGATCTCAAGGGGACGCTCGACGATGCCGGACGGAAGGCCCTCGGGATGAACCTCGCGCCGTGGCTCGACGGGCCGGTCGGCGTGCAGGCGCGGCTGGAGCCGAAGGGACAGGACGCGAACACGATGGCTCTGCAGGTCGATCTCGCGCCGGCGTCGCTCGACCTTCCGCTGCTGAACCTGGTGAAGGGCCCGGGGGATCCTGGCTCGATGCAGGCGAGCCTGCTGCTCGCGGGCAGCGAGGTCCGCGCGGTCGATGCGTTCCAGCTCGACGCGAACGGCTCCAGCGTGAGCGCACGCGCGACGTTCGGGCCGAACGAGAGCTGGCGAACCGCGGAGGGGAAGGCCTCGATCGCACCGCGCGTGCAGGGCGGCACCGCGGGGAACGTCACCTTCCAGATGCGGCCGGCCGGCGCGGGCAACGAGCTCACGGCGACCTCGGACGACGCCGGCGCGGTGCTGAGAGCCATCGACTCGTACGCCGATGCCAGCGGAGGAAAGCTGCAGCTCACCAGCGAGATCCGGCCGAGTGTTCCCGGCGTCCCGATGTCGGGAACGCTGCGCATCGACAAGTTCACGCTCACGCGGTCGCCGATCATCGCCAAGGTCGCCGCGCTCACGTCGATCACCGGGGTCGTCGACGCCCTGGCCGCCGGGGGCGTGCCGATCGCCCAGCTCGGCACCACGTTCACGCACCGATCCGGCGTGGTCACGCTGAGCGACTGCGTGGCGATCGGACCTGCCATGGCGCTCACGCTCCGCGGAACCGTCGATCGCACGCACGACGACCTGATGCTCGACGGCACGCTCATCCCGAACCACGCGGGGCGCGCCCGCCTCGCGACGCGCGCCGCCATGGCGGGCCCGACGCCCCCCTCGAGCGCGCCGAGCGGAGAGGTGGAGGCTGCCGACTTCGCGGTGAGCGGCTCGATCACGGATCCGTACGTCACGGCCAGGCCGGCGAGCCCCGCGACGTTACGCGCGTTGCGCGGGCTGCTCCACGGCACGAACGTCCGCTGGTTGAACAAGCTGACGGAGAACCTGGGGACCGGCCCCGCAACGAAGGGCCAGCGGCGGGGACGGGATCAGGACCTGGAGCCGCTGACGAAGACGAAAGCGAGATCGAGGTCGCGGTCGCGATCGCAGGAGGACCAGGAGCTGGAGCCGCCGCAGACGTCCAGGCCCAGGCCTAGGCGCCGTCCACGAGCGGCGGGATCTGCACCAGGTACGGATAGCGAGTGACCTCGAAGTAGCCCATGCGCTTGTACACCGGCTCACCCATGGGCGACGCCTGCAGCACGGCGATGCGTCCGCCGAGATCGAACCCGGCATTGCCCGCGGCACGCGTACACAGCTCGGCGAGGCCCCGGCCGCGTGCGGCGGGAATCGTGCCCACCCAGTAGATGCCCGCGACGCCGTGCGTGACCACCGTCATCGCACCCGCGACCGGCGTGCCGTCGACTCGCGCGACGAACGCGACGATGTGCGGGGCGCGCAACGTCTCCAGGTTCCCCAGCATCGCCGGGAGCACGTCCTCCGGCATCCCGTAGGTCGCATAGGCCGTACCCATCACGCGTCCGTACGCCGCCACGTCGTCGGCCGTCGTGACCGGACGCAGATCGATCCCGCGCGGCGGGACGGCATCCGCCAGGCGATGGTCGAGCACCATCGCCGGCATCTCCCCGAACGCGACCAGGCCGGCCTGGGCGGCGGCCGCCGCCAGGTCGGCGTCGGCGTGCGCGCGTATCAGGATGGTGAAGCCGCGGCCGCGCGCGTCGAAGAACGCCCGCGCACGCTCCAGCGTGTCGGCCGCGCCGAGCCGGCGATCGGTCCGCATCGCGGCGTTCGCGAGCACCGGCAGCGGGTGGCCGCCGGTGAAGAGGAGCAGCCCGTCCTCGTCCAGGACCGCGCCGCCCGCGCGGCGCGAAAGATCGCGCATGGCCTCGGCGTAGTTCAGGTCGGAAAGCTCCACCAGCTCGGCGTGCGTCATGGGGCCCCTTTCTGCCATGCGAGACGCATCGGGCAAGGTGCTCGATCGGCAGGCAGAGGTGCACGCAGGACGGGCTCCGTGGTTCGGCCGATCTCCGGAGTTGCACCGGTTTCGGTCGGCGAGCGGCTGGCAGGGCAATTGCAACGCAGCGCGACATGCCGCGCAAGCGTACTCCGAAGAACGAACAGCTCGCATTCTACGAGTTCGAGACCGTCCTCCCGAGCCAATTCTTCGGGCTGCCGCGCCCGGCCGTGCTGCAGCCGGAGAGGCGCCTCATGCTGGCGGTCTTCGAGGAGGCGGTGCAGACCTACCTGAGGGGAATGCACTGCTTCCCGGAGACCAGTGCGTGGTTCGATGAGGACGACTTCCAGTGGCCCTACTCGTTCGCCAACCTCTGCGTGGCGCTGGGACTCGACCGCGTCGCCGTGCGCACCGCCCTGCGCCGCCAGCGCGAGCGCCGCAGGCTGGCAGCCTAGACCTTGACGAGGCTGCGTCCGGGCGGATGCTCGGTGCATGCCCGGACCCGCGGATCGCAAGGACACCCCCCGGCCGGAACAGCCGCCGGCGGAGGACGTGGTCGAGGAGTCCTCCGAGGAATCGTTCCCCGCCAGCGACCCGCCGTCGTGGACGCCGGTGACCCGCGTCGGCCGGCGCGAGCGCGACGCCTGACCCTCAGCGGCGGCGCGCTCCCCGCGCCAGCCCCCAGAGCTTGCGCAGCGCGTGGCCCGGCGTCGCGGCGCGATGACTCCGGCGCCGGACGAACGGCTGGGCGAACCACTCGGGCAGCGCCGGCATCGGCGCCGTCTTCTCGAACACCACCGCGCGCATCGGGAACTCCGCGCGTATCGTCCACCCGGGCTCCTCGCGCAGGAAATCGCGCAGGACGCGTCCCGTCCACAGGTGGATGTCGTCGATCACGAGGAGGCCGCCGACGCGCAGCGGCTCCGCCATGTAGCACCAGTCGACGAAGGGCGTCGGGAAGCCGTGTCCTCCATCGATGAGCGCGACGTCGAGGTCGCGCAGCGAGAGAGTCGGGAGGACGTCCTCCGAGCGCCCGATGGCGAACCGGACGCCGCCGAGGTCCACGGCGTGCGCCGTGCAGTAGGCGCGGATCTTCTCGACCTCGCTCACCGCCGGTGTCACGCAGACGTGATCGGCGCCCCGCAGCGCGAAGACGATGGTGCTGAGCCCCGCGCCGGTCTCGACGCTGCGCTGGCCCGGACGCAGCGCCGCATCGATCGTCTCCAGCACGTCGGTCGACGCCTGCAGCGACACCGGCCGCAATCCCTCGTCCACGTGGAACGCCGGCGCGTCGCGCAGGAGAGCGCGCAGGTCCATCGCGCGCCGCCGCGTCAGTTCTTCTGCGCCGTCGGGCGCAGCAGGACGTCGTGCACCTGTACGTGAGACGGCTGGCTCACCACCCACAGGATCGCGGCCGCGACGTCTTCCGGCTCGAGGACCTTGAGACGCGTCGCCCGCTGGGCCGCCGCGTCGGCCGAACCGGAGAACACGGCAGCGAACTCCGTGTCGACGTATCCGGGCGAGACGCAGCTCACCCGGATCGGGCTCTGGCGCGCCCGCAGCTCCTGGCGCAACCCCTCCGTCAGCGCGCGCACGGCGAACTTGGTGGCCGCGTAGACCCCCGAGTCGGGGCCCGGCACCCGATGGCCCGCCATCGACGAGACGTGGACGATGTGCCCGGCTACCTGCCGCCGGTCCATGTCCTTGATGGCCTCGCGCGTCGCGATGCAGAGCCCGAGCACGTTGACCTCGAGCATCTCGCGCCAGAGCGCGGTCGCGCCCGAGGAGAGCGGCGCCGCGCGACCGAGCCCGGCGTTGTTCACGAGCACGTCGACGCCGCCGAAGCGCTCGCGCGCGCGGTCGAACAGGCGCAGGACGTCGTCCTCGACGCGCATGTCCGTGCCGGCGACGCCCACCTGCGCGCCACCCGTCTCGAGCTCCGCCGCCAGATCGCGCAGCCGATCCTCGCGCCGGGCGGCGAGCATCACCCGTGCACCCGCCGCCGCGCACGCGCGCGCCGTCGCCGCGCCGATGCCGCTCGACGCGCCGGTGACCACGACGCTTCGTCCGTCGAGACTCGACACGCTCGTCCCCATAGGTCCGCTTGACCTGAGCCGTCAAATGGGGTGACCTTCGCGCCCTTCGAGGAGGAGTTCCATGCCCATCGACCTCGGTGCAGTCGGCAAGAAGCTCGGTTCGGTCACGCACAGCTACACGCAGCGCGACGTCATGCTGTACGCGCTCGGCGTCGGCTGCGGCACCGACGATCTCCAGTTCACCTACGAGCGCGACCTGAAGGTGCTGCCCACCTTCGCGGTGATCCCGTCGTTCCCCGCCATGCTCAACCTGGGCGGCGCCATGCAGGTGAATCCCGCCATGGTGCTGCACGGCGAGCAGGCGATCGAGGTGCCGGCGCCCATTCCCACCGAGGGCACCGTGATCACCACGCCCAGCATCAAGGCCGTCTACGACAAGGGCAAGGGCGCGGTGGTCGTGGTCGGGACCGAATCGGTCGACGAGAAGGGCAAGGTGCTCTTCCGCGCCACGTCGTCCATCTTCGTGCGCGGCGAGGGCGGCTTCGGCGGCGATCGCGGACCGAGCGGCGCGAAGAACAGCCCGCCCGACCGGGCGCCGGACAAGTCGGTGTCGTACAAGACGCTGCCGCAGCAGGCGCTCATCTATCGCCTGTCGGGCGACATGAACCCGCTCCACGCCGACCCGGACTTCGCGGCGATGGGCGGCTTCGACAAGCCGATCCTGCACGGGCTCTGCACCTACGGACACGCCGGGCGCGCCGTGCTGGCGGCATACTGCGACAACGATCCCGCGCGCCTCAAGTCGTTCGAGGTCCGCTTCTCCGGCGTCGTGTTTCCCGGAGAGACCATCACCACCGACATGTGGCAGGTCGAGCCGGGCAAGATCGTGCTCACCGCGAAGACCGAGCGCGGCGAGGCGGTCCTCACCTCCGCGGCCGCCGACGTCGTGGCCTGAGGCGCATCCGTGAATCCGCCGGCCGGCCGCATCCACGTCGGAGAACGGGTGACGGTCCCCGGGGGCCAGCAGGGTCAGGTCGTCGGCGAGCGGCTGATCGCGTCGAACGGCGCGTGCAAGTACGTCGTGGCGCTCGACGGCGGCGGGACCGTGGAGCACCTGGATTTCGAGCTTCGCGCGGTCGCGCCGCACTGACCACCCCGCCGGAGGACGAGATGCCGTTCACCGAGATCCGCACCGAGATCGCCGACGGGATCTGCACGATCACTCTCCATCGTCCGGAGAAGCTGAACGCCTTCACGACGACGATGATGCGCGAGCTGATCGAGGCCTTCGACCAGACCGACGCGGACGACGCCGTCCGCGTCGTGATCGTGACCGGCGCCGGCCGCGGCTTCTGTGCGGGCGCCGACCTCTCGGGCGGCGGGGGCACGTTCGACTACCGCGACGGCGGCGCGGTCGCGGAGCACCGCGACGGCGGCGGCCTCGTGACGCTTCGCATCTTCGAGTCGAGGAAGCCGGTGATCGCGGCGATCAACGGTCCGGCAGTCGGGGTCGGAGTCACGATGACGCTGCCCATGGACGTCCGCATCGCATCGAGCGCGGCGCGCTTCGGCTTCGTCTTCGCCCGGCGCGGCATCGTGCCGGAGGCGGCCTCGAGCTGGTTCCTGCCCCGGCTGGTGGGCATCAGCCAGGCGGCGGAATGGTGCTACACCGGCCGCGTGTTCTCCGCCGAGGAAGCGCTCGCCGGGCGGCTCGTGAGCCGCGTGGTCGCGCCCGAGGCCGTGCTCGATACCGCCCGCGCCCTCGCGCGAGAGATCGCCGACAACACCTCGGGCGTTTCGGTGACGCTCACGCGCGCGCTGCTGTGGCGGATGCTCGGCGCCGATCACCCGATGGAGGCGCACAAGGTCGACTCGAAGCTCATCTACGAGATGGGCCGCTCGGCCGACGCCGCGGAAGGCGTGTCCGCATTCCTGGAGAAGCGTCCGGCGCGATTCCCGATGCGACCGAGCGCCGATCTGCCGGCGACGTGGCCCTGGTGGACGCCGCGTCGCTTCGCGTGACGCGTCAGCGCGACTACTTCTTCTTCGGCTGACCGACCAGCATCGCGGCGACCGTCGTCTCGCGGCTCACCCCGTCGCGGTCGGTGACGGTCGTGTCGAGCAGGATGGGCAGCTGGTTCGCCGCGGCCGTGAGGGCCGACCGGCCGTCCCTGTTGAGCTTGATCTTCAGCACGACCTGGCCCTTCTTGCCGATCTTCGCGTGCCTCGGCTTCGCCAGCTGGCTGCCGCGCGCGAGCGTGCTCGCCGCGGGGCTCGGCGTCGCGACGGCGAAGAGAATGCTCCGGCAGGTGGCCTTCCTGGGCCCCAGGCAGACGACCTTGATGTGCCCTTTCGCCGTCGCCGCGAGGACCGGGAGCGCGCCGCCCGTGCCGCCGTTGCCCTCGCCGCCGTCGCTCGGCGGCGGCAGGCTGAGCCCGCAGACCCTTGTTCCAGCACACGCACCCTGCAGGCACGCGTCGCCGTCGGTGCACTGGTCGCCGTCGTCGCAGGCGGCGCCGTCGGCGTTGGTGAACGTGCATCCGGCGGTCGGGTCGCAGGTGTCGGTGGTGCACACGTTGCCGTCGTCGCAGGTCACCGCGTCTCCGCGACAGCTGCCACCGGCGCACGCGTCGCGCTGCGTGCAGGCGTTCCCGTCGTCGCACGCCGTGCCGTCGAGAATCGCCGCGTCGTGCACGCACTGCGCGGAGGGCTCGTCGCAGCGGTCGGCGGTGCAGGAATTCGTATCAGCACAGTTGCGCGGCGTTCCGCCCACGCAGGCACCCTGACTGCACGTGCTGTCGAGGGTACAGAAGCGCCCGTCGTCGCAGGCCTGCCCATCGGGCTCGAGCTGGCACGTCGGCGAGCAGCAGTCACCGGCGACGGTGTTGCCGTCGTCGCATTCCTCCCCGGGGTCGACGTTGCCGTTGCCGCAGCGGCGCATCTCACGCAGCACGATGTCGACCACCTGGGCTCCGCCGCCGCCCTGGTGCGTGTCGCGCCAGACCACCGCCGTCTGCCCGTCCGGCATGGCGGCGACCGAGGGCACCTCGTCCACGGCCGTCGCGTCGAGCGGCGCGCTCACGGCGAACGGCTGCTCGAGCGCCCGCCCGTCGGAATCGAGTCGCTGGGCGAAGATGCGCCGGTCCTGCTCCCACGCCACGACGACGTGTCCCGATCCCCACGTCGCGACGGCAGGGTTCGTCGCCGCGTCACCGGTCTCGAGCGAGTAGCCTGCGGGCAGCGCCGGCAGCCCGGCGTCGAGCCGCTGGAGGAACACCTGCGACACGACACCCAGCGGCGCGGCCCAGGCGAGGAAGAAGCTGCTCCCGCTGGCGGCCAGCCGCGGACCACGGCTGGCGAAGGTGAAGTCCACCGGCGCCACCAGGAGCGGCGCGGACGGCGCGCCGCTGGCGTCGACGCGCTGGAACCGGATGGCGTCGCCGTCCCCGTCGTCGGCACGCCAGGCCACCGCGGCCTCTCCGGCCGGGTCGAAGACGACGTCCGGCTGCGCCGGCGTCGTGCCGGAGAAGATGGTTCCCGCCGTCAGCCGCGCGCCCACCGGCTGGCCGAACACGTCGAACCGCCCCAGCTCCACCCGGCGCTGCGGAGCATCCTTGTACCTGGCGCTCCACGTCAGCCCGAGCGTGCCGTCCGGGGCGGCGGCCACGGCAGGCTGCGCGGTCGAGAACGTGCTGCTGGCAACGGTCTGCTGGCCACCGATCGGAGCACCACCCGCAGCGTAGCTCTGCGCATCGATCGTCGACGTCTTCGAGGCTCCGATGCTGCTCCCCCAGACCACCGAGAGGCCGCCTGCCGGCAGCACCGTCGCTCGCGGCGCCAGCTCGTCCACGCCGACCGCCGAGTTGACCTGGAACGGATCGGCGAGCGGGAGCGCATGCGAGTCGTACCACCGCCCGGCGATACCGCGTGGATCGTTCCCGATCGGTCCATCCCACACGACGAGCGCGTTGCCGGCGGGATCGAGCGACACCCCGGGTCTGGACGCGTCGATGTCCTTGTTCTTGGCGTCCGCCAGCACGCCCTGACCGACCGTGACCTGGCCCCCGTCGAGATCGCAGGCGTCGCCGGTCCCGTCGCCGTCGCTGTCGGTCTGCGTGAAGTTCGGGACCAGCCGGCAGTTGTCGATGCAGTCGGGGATCCCGTCGCGATCCGTATCCGTGGCGAGCGGGGAGTAGCGCACGGCGGCGCGACCGAGCGTGAAGCCGCCGAGCATCCACGTGAGACCCGAGGACCCCGCCGTGTCCTCGAGTCCCGCGGCCGCACCGCGGTCACCGCCGGTCGCCCCCGCGTAGCGCACGATGATGTCGTCGCTCGTCTCCACGAGGGCGATCTGGAACGTGCTGGTCACTCCGCTGCCGCTGCGCATCCGGCACGTTCGTGAACTGCACCAGGAACCGGCGGTCCGGCGGCGAGCCCACGACCGCCCACGTCACCGAGCCGCCGTGCGGACGGGTCGAGGTCCTTCCACAGCGCGGCGATGAGCGCGTTCGGCGCGCGCGCGTCGGGGAGGCGAGTGCCCACGCACTAGAACCCGCAGCGGTCGTCCGCCGGCGTCACGAAGGTGAGGAACCCGTTCGGCGACACGGTCACCGCGGAGTACGAGCGATCGAAGAACTCGAACGGGAATGGCAACGGGATGGGAGAGCTCGGCGTGTCGTCGCCCAGGGTCAACGGGGTCCCGATGGTGGAGATGTCGATGAAATCGACACCGGGAGCGTCGGCGGCAACGGGAGGAAAGGTATCGGAGAACGCGTAGCAAGAACGCAGGTCCTGGCCGGTGCCCGCGAGCACGGGCGCAACCAGCCCGAGCACCAGGGCGAGCACGAGAATCGACGTCGGACCTTGCCTCATCATGCGTGGCGGCACGCCGGGCGTACCGCATGCCGTAATGTACCCGCGTTGGCATGGTCACCGCGAGTACGGCAATCGAAAATCTCACCTGCCCTGGCACCGGACAAGGCATCCGTCAGGCATCCGTGCCTGCCGGGGTGCCCTTTCGGGCGCCCGAGCCTACTCGCCGCCGCGGCGGCGCGGCGACAGCAGCAGGAACGGCACCTCCGACACGAGGGTCGAGTGGTCCGGCGACACCACGGTCGCCCGTGCACGTACCGCCAGCCGCCCGTCGGGCGCCGCCACCAGCAGCTTTCGCCCGGAGCCGGTGAGGACGAGCTTCAGCACGACCACCCCGGTGCGTTTGATCTTCTTCGGCTTGACCCGCTTCGTGAGGCGCGACGCCGGCGCCGCCGCGGCGGCAGCGGGGACGCCGGCGCCCTCGCTGCCGTCCGGGAGCAGCTCGATCGTGCACGTCGCGCCGGTCGTCCCCGTGCACGGAACCTTCACCACCCGTTTCCGCATCGCACGCTCGCTGCCCGGCGGGATGTCCGGGCCACACACCCGGTCGCCGACGCAGATGCCGCCTCCGCAGGCGTCGGCGTCGGTGCACGGGTCGCCGTCGTCGCAGGCGGCGCCGTCCGCACCGGACGTCGAGTGGGTGCACCCGGCCGACGGATCGCACGCATCGGCGGTGCACGCATCGCCGTCGTCGCAAGCGACGGGGCTGCCGGCGCACACACCGCCGGTACACCGATCCTGCTCCGTGCAGGCATTACCGTCGTCGCAGCCGCGCCCTTCCACGGGCACCGGATCGTGCACGCACCCCGCCGTCGCGTCACAGGAGTCGATCGTGCACGGGTTCCGGTCGTCACAGTCGAGGGGAAGACCGCTCGCCGTTACGCATGTGCTCGGAGGCAGCGTGGTACTCGTACTCGTGACGGTCGGCCGCTCCACCTGGCACGTCGGCCCGCAGCCGTCGCCGGCGACGACGTTGCCGTCGTCGCACTCCTCGCCGGGATCGACGACCCGGTCACCACAGACGGCGCAGTCGGGGTCCTGCTTGTCGACCAGCCCGTCGACGTCGTCGTCGATCTGGTTGGTGCAGTCCTCGACGAGGTCCGGGAAGCTCTTGGTCTGGACGAACACCCACGAGTCGATCGTCGCGTCCCCCCCGTCGGCGATGGCGAGCTTCACGTGGTTCCGTACGCCGGCGTTCACCGGCGCGTGCAGGGTGAGCACCACGGTCTTGCCGTCCGCCTGGAAGTCGAACGGGCACTGCGGGAGCACACGTCGTATTGTCGACGAAGAACGCCGGATTCTTCGGGTCGTCTCCCCAGCGGGAAGCCGCCGTTGACCGTGTTGACCGAGATGATCGTCGTGCCATCGGGCAGGAGCGCTCGGTTCTTCGCCGTTGACGATCACGGCGAAGACGTCTCCTGATGGGCCGTCTCTATCTCCGAGCTCACCGCTGTATTCGTCGGACGCGAAGACGTAGCTGAAGGTGATGTCGCTGCCGACCGGCACGACGTCGAATTCGAGCACCGCAGCATCCCGGGTCACGTCGCCGATCAGCGTGCCGAGATCGCTGTCGCCGGGCTCGCCCAGCGGGTCGTCGAAGCCGAACTGTCTGGAGGTGTTCGGACCGGCGATCCCGCTCACCGGTCCAGTGCTGAGAATGACGCCCCGCTCGATGCCGACCGATGCGGCGGCAGCCCCGAAGACGCCGGCCGCCTCGGGGTCGCCGGTATAGACGCACGTTGCTGACGGCGACGCCGTCACCCATGAGCGCGGCGGCGAGCTGCGTCGCCGTCAGGCCGGGACCGAGGGCCCGCGTGGAGATGCTCGCCAGGGCCACGCCGGGAAGCGCGACGAGGGCGATGAGCCACGCGCACCGACCGATCGGCGTGCCGCACCCATGAGATCTGTGTCGCTTGTAGCGTGGAGAAACCATCGAGCGTGCCGTTCGTGTGCAAGATGTCACTACGTCGCATCCTCGGTCAATCTAGGTGTTTACTTCCCCCCACCCTTCGCCTTGCGTCGCAGCGTGATCACCTCGTCGATGACGCGCTGCGGGCCGCCCGGCTCGGTGATCGTCACACGACCGAGAACGGGGAGCTGGCCACCGGGAGCCTTCCTCAACGCCGTCGCGCCGGCGTGGTTGAGCTTCAGCCGCATCACTACCCGACCGGCCTGCTTCCCCCGCTTCCGCGCGCGCCTGTGCACGGGCTTGGAGAACGACCGGCCGATCCCGAATCCCGCCGGCACCGAGCTGGTCTGTCCCGACGGAACGAGCTCGAAGAGCTCGCCCTCGCACGGACCGCCCGGAACGGTCCTGACGGCGACCTTCACCGGCTTTCCAGGAGGCGGCGTCGAGATGTCGACGCTGCACACGGCCGCCCCGGCGGCGCAGGCGCCCGCCTGGCAGGTGCTGGTGTCGGTGCAGGCGTTGTCGTCGTCGCAGGCCGTCCCGTCCGCCATCACGGTGTTCGAGCACGTGCCCGTGACGGGGTCGCAGACGTCGTCGGTGCAGGCGTTGCCGTCGCTGCAGTCCTTTCCCGCGCACCGGTCCTCCGGCAGCGTGGTCGTCGGGGTACTGCGCGCGAGACATGCCGCCGACGGCGGCGTCTGCCGCGTGTGCGAGCAAACGCCCGCGGCGCAGACGTCGGTGGTGCAGGCGTCGACGTCGTCGCACTGCTCGTCGCTCGTGCATCCGCAGGTGCAGTTGAGCAGGCAGGTGCCCTGCGCGCAGCTCGTCGGCTGCGCGGCCGGGTCGCACGATTCTCCCGTCCTCGACCACGCCGTCGCCGCAGGGCGCCTCGCCGGCCGGCATGTCGAGGATGAGGGCGACCAGCGAAAGGCAGTCGCTCGATGCCTCGAGGCCGTTGACGCTCAGGGTCGTCGGTCCGGACGTCTCGAAGGCGCCGGTGATGTCGAAGCGATGGATGTCCCACAGCGATCCGTTCGACGAGCGACCCGTCTCGTTGTTGGGCACCGAGACGCCGTCGTACAGGACGTTGCTGTCGCGGATGGTCACGGCGCCGCCCGTCGAGGAGAAGACGAGGTCGCCGTCCGTCGCGTTCTCTCCGTCCGAGACGTGTACCTCGGCGAAGACCTTCCCGCCGGCGTGGTTGACGTCGGCCAGCGTCGCGCTCCAGCCGGGCTCCTCTCCCGGGAAACCCTCGGTGACGGTCGAGTCGTTGCCCTCGAAGAAGACGAGGTCGCGATTGTTGCCCGGATCGTGGTCGTCGAAGAAGACGACGAGAGACGCACCGTTCCCGTTGTTGCCGGGGTTCGCGGCCAGCCCGCCCACCGTGTAGCTCCCGTTTCCGGGCACGAGGTCCGTGACGTCGGCGCGGTACGCCCGGCTCGAGCCGGATCCTGGGAGGGTCCAGCAGTTCGTGCTGGCGTCGCCGAGGGAGAAGCCGGTGACGCTCTGCCCGTTGAAGGACACGGTCGCGTTGTCGTAGGTGCCGTCGCCTCCGGAGTCGCCGGTGTTGATGCCGTGCCAGTAGAGAATGGCCTCGAGCACCGGACCGCTCACCCCGCCGAGGACGATCGTGCCCGTCCCGGCGCCGAGGCCGCCGACGCCCGCCGAGACGACGTCCACGCTCCGGATCGTGCGCGCATTGGTGACGGGAGTGGCGCCCGCAGACGACGCCACCACGAGCAGCATCACGACGGAGGAAGATAGCAACTCGAAACATCGTGTCGTTCGCATCGAGACCTCGCGAGGCGTTGAGCGACCCAGACGGACGACTTGCTATCTGCTATGTTCGGACGATCGTGGCCTCGGCCACGATACCGCCGATAGTGCATACCGGTTTCGAAGGCAACGGGAAACGCGACCGGCCACGAGAGAACGCGACGCGCTGCCGAGCGTTACCGGTCGCTCACCTGGCGGAGCGTCTCGTCGTCGTCGTCGCCGGGGACCGCTTCGCGGTCTGCGCTCGCGCGCGTGACGGGCGACGCGTCACGCGATCGGCGAGCGCGCGGCAGAATCTCCCGCGCGCAGAAATCGAGGACGCCTTCTGCTCCGCGTGGACGTGCGTGCACCCCGTCCGCTGCGCCCGCTCGATCTCCTCGACGTCGCGCCGGAGGTCTCGAGCGTCGCCGTGGTCCGAGATCAGCGCGAACTCGAAGCCGACCTCTTCTTGGGGACCTTGCCTCCCGCTCGACGCGCCTCGGACAGGCCGATCGCGATGGCCTGCTTGCGGCTCTTCACCGTCTTCCCCGAGCGGCCGGACTTGAGCGTCCCCTCCTTCCGTTCGTGCATCGCCTTCCGCACCTTGGACGCGGACTTCTTTCCGTACTTCCTGGGCATGCGATCCTCCTTCGCCCAACCTAGATGGAGGCGGTAAGCCGTCAAGGCAGCAATTTCGCTGGACCCGCGGCTCCCGAACCCGGACGAGCGCGCGGCGAGTCCTGCGCGCAGCACGATCGCTCGAGCGCGGCCGCTCGCCACGCGTCCAAGGTGCCTCGTCAACGAGACAGGTGCCTCGAGAACCGATCGCCCCCTCTCGGACGTATGCGACACGAGGCCGCCATAGCACGCGTCTTTTGGAACGGAGCTCAGTGGCATGGCGGCTGCTATCCACGCAGGGGCAGCAACCCCGAACCCGGAGGGCAAAAGTCATGGCCGTCGACACCGTCCTGCTTCACATCGTCATCGCGCTTGGCGTCATGGCTCTGGCCGCTCACACCGCCAGCAGCAAGTGACCCCGACTCCCGCGTCGCTCTTCCATCGCTCGTTCCGGCCCACCGGCCATCGGGCGATTCGCCCCACCCCGATTCGCCCCACCACCCCCACCCCACCCCAGCCAAGCGCCCCGTCGGCTAATCCGACGGGGCGCGCCCGCCTGGGGGACGTGGACCGCGACGCCGGAGCCCGAGCAATCCGTTACGCGCGTGCCTAACGTTGTGCACCCAGGGCTAGCGACCGCGACGGCAGGGGACATCGCCTGCCATCCGGAAAGTCGAGCATGAAATACTGCGTGGTGGACGACCGGGGTATCGGAAGAACCCGTGCCGAGCGGCCGTCGGGCGATCTCCTGATCGCCGATGCGGTCGGTGCCGGGTGCCCCAACCGCCGGGACGACGTGCTGGTCGTCCAGAGCCTGCTGAACGTGGCCTACGCCCGGGTGCGGGTCCCGCAGCAAACGATCCCCGTCACCGGCGTGGTCGACCCCACCACGCAAGCGGCGATCATCCAGTTCCAGCGGGCCCAGCTGGGGGGCGGGGACGGCCGGATCGCTCCGGGCGGCGTTACCCTCGGGCGACTGAACGCGGTCGCCGCCGGACCGCCACGCTGCGCGCCCTCTGCGCGCGACTCGTCCGTGCCGTCGCCGATCGCCGCCGCCCTCGATGCGACGCCGCTCGCTCGCGGCTGGACGATCGACGCGCGGGCGCACCTCGAGCTCCTCGTCGCCTCGCGCACCCTCGCGCGCTCGTCGCGCCGCCTGGCGACGGTGAACACGCACTTTCACCTCGACCGCGACGCCGGGGGCACCCGGGACGCCATCTCCCGGTTGATCGAGGTCTTCGGTCGCATCGAGGGGGTGCTCGACGCCGCCGCGGAGGTGTTTCGCGAGGGCGGTCCGATGGTCGAATCGCCCGTGGTGGAAGCTCCCCTGGGCGCTCTTCACGCGACCGATCCCGTCCTGCGGACCATCACCTTCCGTCCCGGATTCGCCGAGTGCGGGCGCAACACGCGGGCGGCGCTCATCCTGCACGCCTGCGCCCACTTCGTCGGCGACGCCGACGAGATCGCCCACTACGCGCTCGAATTCCCGGCACCGGACGGTGCGCCGCACGAGCGCGGCGCGCGCAACTACTGCGAGCTCACGCCGGCCGAGGCGCTGTGCAACGCGTCCAGCTACGCCGCCTTCGCCGTCCACGCAGCCACCGGGGGGGATCAGCGGTTCGGCGCGCGCAACACGCATCTCTGACGGCACGCTTCGACCGCTTGACAGGAGCGAAGTAAAGGCGAAAACCATGGCCCATGTCGGCCGCCGCCACCCTGCTCGACCGACTGGGACATCCCGGTAGCGTTCGCCTCGGATCGACGACCACCGGTCGCGCCGCCTGGCTGACCACCGGACTGCCCGCCCTCGACGTCGCACTCGAGGGCGGTCTCCCCCGCGGGCGGGTGACGGAGCTCTCCGGGTCGCGGAGTGCGGGACGCACCGGGATCGCCTGCCGCATCGCCGGCAGCGCGACGAGCGCCGGGGAGACCATCGCCTGGATCGATCCCGACGACGCGCTCGACCCCGAAGCGGCGACGGCCGCCGGCGTGGCGCTCGCTCGCACGCTCTGGGTCCGCCCGCGGAACGTTGCCGACGCGTGCAGCGCCGCCGAGATCCTCCTCGGCGCCGGGGGCTTCGGACTGGTCGTCCTCGACCTGGGAAGCCAGCCCGCTCTCCCCGCGCGCCGCGCGCCGCGTCCTCCCACCCTCACGTCGTGGATGCGGCTGGCGCGCGCCGCGGAGCGCACGCGCTCCACGCTTCTCGTCCTGGCTACCGCCAGCCAGGCGGGCGCATGCGCCGCGCTCCGGCTCGAGCTGACGGGACCGTGCGCGCGATGGAGCGGTGGCCCCGGGCGGCGCGTGCTGCTCGACGGCATCACGGCGCGACTCACCGTCGCGCGCAGCCGCAGCGGCGGCGCGGGACGCACCCTGGTGGTGAGGCAGGCCTGTGCCTAGCCATGTCCCGCATCGCCTGCCTGCTCGCTCCCGATCTGCCCGTCGCCGCGCTGTGCCGCGCCGATCCGGAGCTGGCGCACCGGCCGCTGGTCGTCGCGGAGGGCGATGGACCGCATGCCCGGATCGTCGCCGCCGCCGGCGCCGCACGGGCGCGAGGCGTGCGCCCCGGCGTGCACAGCGTGGCGCAGGCGCGGGCCGTCGCCGCCGATCTCGTCGTCCGTCTGCGCGACCCGGCGGTCGAAGCGTCGGCGGCGCGCGCACTCGCCGACGTCGCTGGCTCGCTCGCGAGCCGGATCGAGCACCCCGACGACGGCACCGTCTATCTCGACGTCGCGGGGACGACGCACCTCACCGGGAGCGAGCGCGGGCTGGCGAGCGCGCTCGTGGCGCGCGCCGCGCGGGTGGGTCTCGACGCGCGGGTGGGCATCGGCGCCAGCAAGACCGTCGCGTATCTCGCCGCGGTGCACGGAGACGGCTGCGAGGTGGTCCCCGCCGGTGGCGAGCTCGGCTTCCTGGCCCCGCTCCCGCTCGCCTGCCTGGCACCGCCGCCCGACATCACCGCCACGCTCGCGCGCTGGGGCGTGCACCGGCTCGGCGACCTCGCGCGCCTGCCGGCGGCCGAGGTCACCACCCGTCTCGGAGCCGCCGGCGCGGCGCTCGTGCGCGCGGCTCGCGGCGAGGACGAGTATCCGCTCGCACCCGCGCCCCCGCCGGCCGACGTCGAGGAGGCCGTCACGCTCGAGTGGCCGCTCGACACGATCGAGCCGTTGCTCTTCGTGCTCCGCGGCCTGGTGGAGCGTGCCGTGGCGCGGCTCGGCCTCGACGGCATCGGCTGCACGCGGCTCGGTCTCGCGCTCGGACTCGACGATCGCAGCCACGATGCCCGCGCGCTCGATCTGGTGGCGCCGACACGCGACCAGAAGACGCTCCTCACCTGCCTGCGCGTCGCGCTCGAGGCCCGCCCCCCGCGCGCTGCCGTGGTGGCGGTCGCGGTCATCGCGGTGCCCGAACGCGTTCGCGCCACGCAGCTCGGGCTCTTCGTGCCGCCCGGCCCCGCGCCCGAGCGTCTCGCCACCACGCTCGCGCGCCTGGGCGCGCTCTGCGGGCCGGGCCGTGTCGGCGCGCCCGTCGTGGTCGATAGCCATCGTCCGGGCGCCGTCGCCGTCGCGGCCTTCGCGCTGCCTTCCGCCGGACTTCCGGAGGCCGCCGTGCCATCTCCGGCGCCCTGCACGCTGGTGGTCCGCGTGCTTCGCCCCCCGCGACTGCTCGAGGTGTTCTCGGAGCGCGACGTTCCCTGCTTCGTGCGCGGCCCGGGGCTGGGCGGCCGCGTCGTCGCCGTCGCCGGTCCGTGGCGGATCGCGGCGGAATGGTGGAGCGACGCGCCGTACGCGCGCGACTACTTCGACCTCGAGCTCACCGACGGCGGTCTCTACCGGTGCTATCGCGAGCGCACGTCGGGAGCCTGGTTCGCCGACGGGGTGTATGATTGACGGCGCAGCCGATAGAAGACGTGCGGCAGGCCGTGGTACATGACATCGCGCTCGTACCGGAAGCCGACCTTCTCCATCACCCGGCGCGACGCGCGGTTCGTCGGGACCGCGAAGCAGACGAGATCGGGAAGCTCGAGCACCTCGAACGCGACGCGTACGCTCTCCCGCGCCAGCTCCGTCGCCAGCCCCCGGCCCCAGAACTCAGGCAGGAGCGCGTAAGCCACCTCGACGTCGTCGCCTCCGACGATCGCCGTGTGCAGCAGGCCGCCACGCCCGGCGAAGCGGCGCGTCGCCAGGTCCCGGACGGTCCAGAAGCCGAAGCCGTGGTGCTCCCAGTGCGCGATCGCGCCACGCAGGAACTCGTCGGTCTGCTGGTCGCCGCGCACCCCGCCGAGGGTGGTCATGACCCGCGGATCGGTGTGCATGCGACAGAGGTCGTCGCGGTCGCGCTGGCGCATGCGACACAGGAGCAGGCGAGCGGTGCGGCACTCCGGGTCCACGCCGGACCACCATGTCCCGACGAAGCCATTGACACCATCGGCATTCATGGTCGAGCCTACCGGCATGCGACTCCGCCAGGTGGTGATCGCCGCGCGCGATCTCGAGACGACGATCGCGTCGCTCGCCGCCGTCCTCGGCATCGAGGTGTCCCTGCGCGATCCGGGCGTCGCCGAGTTCGGACTGGTGAATGCCGTGATGCCGATCGGCGACACGTTTCTCGAGGTCGTGTCGCCCGTCGCCGCGACCGCACCGGCGCGCCGCTTCCTCGATCGGCGCGGCGACGGCGGCTACATGGTGATGCTGCAGTCCGCTCGGCTCGACGACGACCGCAGCCGCCTCGCCGCGCTCGGCGTGCGCGTGGTCTGGCAGATGGATCTGGACGACATCCGCGGAACACACCTGCACCCCGCGGACGTCGGCGGCGCGATCCTGTCGCTCGACGACCCGAGGCCGCCCGCGTCGTGGCGCTGGGCCGGCCCGGGCTGGGAGCGACACGTACGCACCGAGCTTGCCCGCGAGGTGACCGCGGTGGACCTCGCGGCGGCCGATCCCGAGACGCTCGCGGAGCGCTGGGCGCGCGTGCTCGCGCTCCCGGTGACGCGGACGCAGGCGAGCTACGAGATCCGTCTCGATCCCGGCACGCTGCGCTTCGCGCACGACGACCGCGATCCCGCGCCGCACGTCGTCGGCTACGAGCTCGCCGTCACGGATCGCGAGCGCGTGCTCGACCGGGCGCGTGCGCACGCGCTGCCGGTCGCGGACGGCGCCGTCACGATCGCCGGGACGCGGCTCCGGGTGGTCTGACGTGAAGACACATCGAGCCATGACGCGTGCAGCTCTTCCTGCTCGAGTGCGGGCTCCTCGGCGTGACCGCCTCGTCCGCCGTCGCCGCTGGCCCGGACCATCGCCCGAACGTCATCCTCTTCCTCACCGACGACCAGCGCTGGGACACGCTACAGTACATGCCCGCGGTGCAGCGGTTGCTGGTCGAGCGCGGCGTCACGTTCAGCAATGCTTTCGCCACCATGCCTGCGCGTCCCGCTGGTGGTGCTGCTCCCGTCGTCTCCTCGCGCCGGTAGCGTGGAGCCACGGATGGCGCTCAACATCGATCTCGCGCCGACGATCGCCGCCCTGGCCGGCGTTCGCGCGCCGCGCGCCGACGGCCGCAGCCTGCTGCCCCTGATCCGCGGGGCGTCCGGTCGCTGGCGGTCGTCGTTCCTGTTCGAGTTCTTCGCCAATCCGGGCGACGTCCAGCCGAGCTTCGCCGGCGTCCGGACCACGAGGTGGAAGCGCGTGCGCTATCCCGACCCGTCGGACGACGAGCTGCTCCACCTGGCGACGGATCCGTACGAGCTCCAGAGCAAGCCGCCGGACCCCCGGCAGATCGCCCGGCGGCTCGACCATCGGCGTGCGCGACGCGCAGCGTTGACCGCCAGGCCGCGGACGTCCTACCCTCGCGCCGTGTCGATCATCGAGGACAACCTGGCGCTCGTGCGCCGCTTCTGGGACGACCTGTACGCGCACGAGTTCGCGAAGCTCGCCGCCTACTTCACCGCCGACGCGGTGTACGACGACGTGCCGATTCCGGCAGCGCGTGTGATCGGCCCCGCGGCGATCGTGCGCAAGCTCGAGATCGGTCTCGGTCGCGTCCCGCATCACGTGCACCATCTCCACCGCATGGTCGCCGACGAGACGACGGTCGTCACGGAGCACACCGAGGACTGGTGCTTCGCTGCCGACCATGTCGTCGCGCTACCGTTCGTGTCGGTGCAGGAGATCGCCGCCGGTCGCATCACGCGCTGGAGCGACTACAGCAACATCGACACGTTGCTGTCGGCGGCGCCGGCGTGGTGGCTCGAGCACGTGACGACCGCCTGGACCCAGGGCTGAGTCTGCGGCCGCCCGCCGCCGTCCCCCATTGACGGGGGTCGCTCGCTGGGCGAAGAAAAGACGAACATGACCGCAGGGTACGTCGAGCTGCGCTGTCGCAGCGCCTTCAGCTTCCTGCGTGGCGCCTCGCTGCCCGAGGATCTGGTCGAGTGCGCCGCGGCGCTCGGCTACGACGCGCTCGCACTGGGCGACCGTCATGGCGTCTACGGCGCACCGCGTTTCTTCACCGCGGCGCGACGCGCGGGCGTACGTGCACTGGTCGGAGCGGAGACGACGGTCGCGGGCGCGGGGACGCTCTGGCTGCTGGTCGAGGATCGTACGGGCTACCGGAACCTCTGCCGGCTTCTCACCGCCGCCGCCGCCGGGCGGCCGAAGGGCGACGCGCTCGCGAGCTGGGCGCAGATCGAGGAGCACGCGGCGGGACTCTTCTGCCTGGCCGGAGGCGAGGAGGGTCCCCTCGTGAGCGGCGCGGCCGTGCGTCATCTGGATCGCCTGCGGGGGATTTTCCACGATCGGCTCGCCGTCGACGTGCACCGCCACCTCGAGCGTGATGGCGAGCGTCTCGCCCGCCGGCTGGCCGACCTCGCCGCCGCGCACGATGTGCCCGTGGTCGCCACCAACGACGTCCGTCACGCAACCCCCGACCGCCGCGCGCTGCTCGACGTCCTCACCGCGGTCCGTCACGGCACCACGCTCGACAGGATGGGGCGCCTCCTGCTGGCGAACGCCGAGCGCCATCTCAAATCACCCGCGCAGATGACGGAGCTGTTCGCCGACTGGCCGGACGCCATCCATCAGAGCCGTCGCATCGCCGAACGCTGCACCTTCACGCTGGCCGATCTGCCCTATCGCTTCCCCGACTACCCGCTTCCGCCCGGCGAGACGGCCATGGGCTTTCTCCGCCGTCTCACCGACGACGGCGCGCGCGGTCGCTGGGGCACGATCACATCGCGCATCCGCGCGCAGCTCGATCACGAGCTGGCGCTCATCGAGAAGCTCGACCTCCCCGGCTACTTCCTGATCGTCTGGGACCTGGTGCGCTTCGCGCGCGAGCGCGGCATCCTCTGCCAGGGCCGCGGATCGGCCGCCAACAGCGCCGTCTGCTACGCGCTCGGCATCACGGCGGTCGACGCGATCAAGATGGAGCTGCTGTTCGAGCGCTTTCTCTCCGAGGAGCGCGGCGAGTGGCCCGACATCGACCTCGATCTGCCGTCGGGCGATCACCGCGAAGAGGTCATCCAGTACGTCTACCGTCGCTACGGCGAGCGCGGCGCCGGCATGACCGCCACCGTCATCAGCTATCGCACGCGCAGCGCCGTCCGCGAGGTCGGGAAGGCCCTCGGGCTGTCCCTGACGCAGGTCGACCGGCTGGCGAAGCTACTGCGCGCGCATGGCTGGTCGGATCACCACGACGAGCTCGCGGCGCAGCTCCGCAACGGCGGCGTCGATCCCGCCGCGCCGCGCATCGCGATGCTGGTCCAGCTGGTGCAGCAGCTGCAGGGGTTGCCGCGCCATCTCGGCCAGCACACCGGCGGCATGGTGATCGCCGCGGGGCGCCTCGACGACGTCGTGCCGCTCGAGCCGGCGACCATGCCCGGTCGCACCGTCATCCAGTGGGACAAGGACGACTGTGCCGATCTCGGCCTCATCAAGGTCGACCTGCTCGGACTCGGCATGCTGCAAGCCATCGAGGAAGCGATCCCGCTGGTGCGCGAGCACGACGGCGTGCAGCTCGACCTCGCCCACCTGCCGCCCGACGACCCCGAGGTGTACCGCATGCTCCGGGCCGCCGACACCATCGGCGTCTTCCAGGTGGAGAGCCGCGCGCAGATGGCCACCCTGCCGCGCATGCGGCCGGAGCGCTTCTACGATCTCGTGGTCGAGGTGGCGATCATCCGTCCCGGGCCCATCGTCGGACAGATGGTGAATCCGTATCTCCGCCGCCGCACCGGCCGGGAGCAGGTGTCCTACGCGCACCCGTCGCTGGAGCCGATCCTGAAGCGTACGCTCGGCGTGCCGCTCTTCCAGGAGCAGCTGCTGCGCATGGCCATGGCGGTCGCCGGCTTCACCGCCGGTGAAGCCGAGGAGCTCCGCCGTGCGATGGGTTTCAAGCGCTCGATGGCGCGCATGCGCACCATCGAGACCAGGCTCCGGGCGGGCATGAGCGAGCGCGGCATCACCGGCGCCGTGCAGGACGAGATCGTGCAGTCGATCACGTCCTTCGCCCTCTACGGCTTCCCCGAGTCGCACGCCGCCAGCTTCGCGCTCATCGCGTACGCCTCGGCGTACCTGAAGGCGCACCATCCGGCCGCGTTCTGCTGCGGACTCCTGAACGCCTATCCCATGGGCTTCTACCATCCGGCCACGCTGGTGAAGGATGGCCAGCGTCACGGCGTGCGGTTCCTCCCCGCCTGCGTCGAACGCTCCGGCTGGAAGTGCACCATGGAGGACGGTGCCGTGCGGATCGGGCTCCGCTACATCACGGGACTCAGGCAGGAGGCCGCCGAGCGACTGGTCGCATCACGGCCGTTCGACTCGATGGCCGACGCCGCGCAGCGCGGCGCGCTCCGCACGCACGAGCTGGAGGCGCTCGCTCACGCGGGCGCGCTCGCCACCTTCGGCCTCACCCGCCGCGACGCGCTCTGGCAAGCGGCGGCCGTCGAGCACGACGCGACCAGCCTCCTGGCACGGGTCCGGCCGCCGGTGCGGCAGGCGCCGTTGCCGCAGATGACGGCGTACGACGAGACCACGGCCGACTACACGACGACCAGCCTCACCGTCGGCCCGCACGTCATGACCTACCTGCGTCCGGCATTGACGGCGCGCGGTGTCCACACCGCCGCCGCGCTGGCGCGGGTCCGCGACGGCTCTGCCGTGCGGGTGGCGGGTCACGTGATCGTGCGGCAGCGCCCCGGCACCGCGAAGGGCATGTGCTTCCTCACCCTCGAGGACGAGACCGGGACCGCGAACGCATTCCTCACGCCACCACTGTTCGAGCGCTGGCGCGTGCTGCTCAACACGTCCGCGCTGATCGAGGTGCAGGGGCTGCTGGAGCACCGCGACGACGTGACCCACGTTCGCGCCCTGCGACTGCGGCGGCTCGCGGCGCCCGAGCGCATGCCGGTGGGGCACAACTACGGGTGAGGAGCGCCACGCGTCCCGGCTCGTCACGCGCCGCGTGACGTCAGAGCACCAGTCCGGTACCCGACGAGCCGTACTCGAGGATGCGGCGGCACAGGCCCGCGATGGTCGCGCCGGCCTCCGTTGGATCGAGCCCCGCAGGGCGGATGTTCGAGATGCACTTCCGATCGGCATCGGTGCTGCGTGGGCCGGCATCCAGCGTGACGTAGCAGCCCATGCTGTCCGGTGAGGCGAGCCCCGGCCGCTCGCCGATCAGGTGCACGACGAGGCGCGCGCCCGCGGCGGTCGCGATGACGTCGGCCACCGCGACGCGGCCGTTGCGGACGGCGACCGGTGTACCGAGCGGTCCCAGCCGCGCCAGCCGGTCGCACAGTGCAGGCCAGAGCTGCTCGAGGTGCGCTTCGGTCGCTCGTGCCGAGAGCCCGTCGGAGACCACGAGCTGGATGGCGGTGTCGCGCGGACTCGCGGCGCGGACGCGTTCGAGATCGCCCGCGGCGAGACGTCGCCCGAGCGGCGGCTCGCGGATGTAGGCGAGCCGGTCGGGGGCTGCCGAGGCAACCAGCAGGAAGCCCTGCGCACGCAGGCGATCGACGAAGGCGGCACTCCATTCACTCCACACGGCGTCGCGCGCAGCGGCATGATCGGCCTGGAACGCGAGCCACGCGGCCGTCGGCGGCCGCGTGCCCACCCGGCCGACGCCGAGTCGGGCCGGCGTGGCGCGGCGGGCGCGCTCGACGTCGAAGGTCATGCGAGCGCGCGCGGATCGCCGGCAAGAGTCGTCAGCCGCCCGTCCTCCATCAGGCCGCGGGCCTCGAGCCAGTCCTCGAACTCGGGCGCGGGGCGCAGGTCGAGCAGCTCGCGCAGCGCCGGCGCGTCGTGGAAGGACGACGTCTGATAGCCCAGCATGCAGTCGTCACCCATGGGCACCGCCATGAAGTAGTTGCAGCCGGCGGCGGCGAGCAGCACGGCGAGGCTCTCGAGGTCGTTCTGATCCGCCGCCATGTGGTTCGTGTAGCAGACGTCCACCCCCATCGGGACGCCGAGCAGCTTGCCCATGAAGTGGTCCTCGAGGCCCGCGCGCAGGACCTGACGTGCATCGTAGAGGTACTCGGGACCGATGAACCCGACGACCGTGTTCACCAGCAGCGGGTGGTATCGGCGCGCGACACCGTAGCAGCGCGCCTCCAGCGTGAGCTGGTCGAGCCCGGCATGCGCATGGCTGGACAGCTCGGAGCCCTGACCAGTCTCGAAGTACCAGCGGTGCGCGCCGTCGAGACGGCCGCGTGCCCGGACGGCCGCGTCGGCCTCGTCGAGGAGCGCGAGGTCGATGCCGAAAGCGCGATTCGCCGCGGCCGTCCCGCCGACCGACTGGAAGATCAGATCGAGCGGCGCGCCGGCCTCGAGCGCGCGCATCTGCGTCGTCACGTGGGCGAGGACCGACACCTGGGTCGGCACACCCAGCCGCTCGCGCAGGTCCTGGAGCCCGCCGGCCAGCCGCTCGACGACCTCGACACGATCGTCGGCGGGATTGACGCCCACGACGGCGTCGCCGCAGCCGTAGCTGAGGCCCTCGAGGGTGGCCGCGAGCACGCCGTCCAGGCCATCGCGCGGATGGTTCGGCTGGATGCGGGTGGCGAGGCGACCACGCTCGCCGAGCACGCTGCGGCCCGCGACCACCACCGCGAGCTTGCGCGCGCTCAGCATGAGGTCGAGGTTCGACATGAGCTTCGCGACTCCCGCTGCCATCTCGGGCAGCAGGCCGGGACGCAGCGAGGCTCAGCGCTGCGGGCGCGTCGGCAAGCAGATGCTCGCGGAGCTCTCCGACGGTCCAGCGGGCGACGCGGCCGTAGATGTCGCCGTCGAGGGCGTCGAGAAACGCGCGCGTCAGCTCGTCGCTCTCGGGCGGCAGCAGCGGCTCCTCGACGAAGGCGCGGAGCGGCAGGTCCGCGAGCACGGCCTTCGCTGCCACGCGCTCCCGCGCGTTGGCGGCTGCCAGTCCTGCCAGTCGGTCGCCCGACTTCTCCTCGTTCGCCTTCGCCATGACCTCGGCGAGGGAGCCGAAGGCGTGGCCGTGCGCGGCGAGCCGCATGCGTGACCCGACGATAGGGAGCGCTACGGGGTGGGGTCAATCTCCCGCGACCGCGCTCAACCGGGCCGGTCGCCACCTGACCTGGGCGGCGGGGGCTGGGGGGTACGAGGGCGGGGACCCAGGGGGAACTGAAGGGCCGGGCCGGGAGCCGGGCCGCGAGGTCTCAGCAGCCTGCGTTCCACCTCCTCCGCCCATCGCGTCTCGGTGGCCGCGTCGATGGGGCGGGGAGGGCCGAGCAGTCGAGCGCCCTCGACGTGGAGGACGGAGTTCGCACCGACCACCACCGCCGGCCACGTGCCGGTCCCGCCCGGAGCGCAGCGGACGTGGCCGTCGCGTACGACGACCGCCGTGCTGCCTGCGCCGTTGCTCCCGGACCCGGTCGACGCGCGCCGCACGGCGTACCGGGTGCCCTCGACCGACGCGACCAGCTCGTCCGTCGTGACCTGGCCCCCGCCATGGGTGGCGACGTCCACGATGCGCGCGAACATCTCGCCGAAGAACAGCCTGATCGAGCCGAGCGCCACGCGGGTGTTGGGGCGCAGGTCGACCACGTTGCCGCGATCGAAATCGATCACCGCGTAGCCGTCCGTCGTCTGGATGACGTCCCCGGTCCGCAGCACCATGCCTGCGCGGTAGGCGATGGCGGCTCCTGCGGGCCGCTCGATGCTCACTCCCGGGTCGGCGTAGAGCAGGGGCAGACCGGCACGCGGGCTCGTGCAGCCGCACAGCACTGCCAGCAACGCGCTGCTGGCCCATCGTGCGACGACGCGTAGCGAGACGTCCGTCCCGCTCACGATCGGCGCCCTCGGGCATCAGTCGGCTTCACGCAGCCACCTCTCCTCCAGCTGTGCGAGCACGGCCCAGGCCCCCAGGAGGGCGGCAAGGTGATAGACCGGGTTGATCAGGACGCGAAGCTTCGCGTAGGCGATGACGATGAGCGTCGCATAGAGCAACACCGCGAGCGCCAGCGCACTCTTGTCGAAGCGCCGGCGGTGGTTCAACCGCCACAGCCGGTACGCGGCGGCGAGGCCGGCAACCGCCAGCATGAGGCACGCCTGGCCGAGCCACCCGAGAGGACGGACGATGCTACCGTTCATCAGGGCATTGATCGCGTCGGCTTGAAACTCGAAGCCGAAACGCGATGGCCCCGCCGGATCCAGCCGCGTGCTGACCAGGTCCCGCGGATGCTCCACGCCGACGAGGACGGTCTTGCCGGAGAGGGCCGCGGCGGGCGTGCTCCCGGCGAGCACGTCGTCGAGCCGCCGCCGACGGGTGGCTTCACGCCAGCGCTCACGGTGCGAGACCGGGATGATGAGGCGTGCCATCTCGCTGCCCGCCGAGCGCGCCGGACAATCACGATCGGTCACGGCAAAGCGCTGCAATATCGAAAAGGGTAGCGTCAGGCTATGGCCCCGCCCGTCGCGCAATGTGATTTCGCGCGCCCTGCTCGATACCGCGTTCACCTGCACGGGACCGTACGCGGCCAGCAGCGGCAACGACGGATAGTTCTGGTCGTCCCGCACCAGGGCCAGCGTGGCGAGGGCTTCGTCCTGTAGCTGCTTGCCCACGCAGACGATGCCGAGCGCCGCGCCGGCTCGAGCGAGCACGGGCGCCGCGACGGGATTCCCGTTCCCGACCGCGATGTCGGCGAAGCCGAACACCACGTTGAGCCCGGCGGCCCGCGCGGCACGGATGCTCTCGCCGAGAGTCGTGTCGAACTCGCTCGGCTCCGAGAGATAGACGTCGAACACGATCGTCTTTGCCTGTGCAGCGGACAGCAGAGCGATCAATCGCGCGAAGTCGGCCCGCCGTGCGGGTCGCAGCTTGGCGCCCTCGTCGTCGGCCGGTTGCAGACCGATCAGCAAAAGGTCGGGATTGATGGCATTCTCGAACGCCGCATCGCCCAGCGCCATCGTGAGGGAAGCTGCCCGCGCGTCGATGCCGAACACATCGAGCCGCGCCAGCGCCAATGCGCCGGCCGCCACCAGCGGCACCACGAGCAGTGCCGCCCGCATGAGCCGCAGCTGCACGGCGGGTGGAACTTCGCCGGAGAGCGCCTCGATGAGCGCCTCCGCGTCCCTGTCGAACCTGAGATGGCTGAGAGCGAAGAAGTTCTTGTCCGCCAGTGCCCGGAGCGCCTCGGGGAGATCGCCGGCGGAAGGCAGCGCCGCCTGATCGACGAGGACCGGTATCACGCGCTTGCCACGCCGCAGGCTCTCGGACACTTCCCAGCGGACGTTGTCCTGCGGGTTGTCGAGGCGCCGGCCCGTCGCGTCGGCCGCGCTGAGCCATCGCGGCCCCATCAGCACGAGGACGTGAGTCGCCCGCTCGATCTCCGCATCGAGCCGTCGTTTCCATTCCTCGCCCGGGTCGATGTCCTCCACGTCCATGAAGACGCGGCTCGCACCGAACTTGTCGGAGAGCCGCTCGTAGAGAAGTCGCGCGTTCGCCGCGCTGTCCTCGCGGCGATAGCTGACGAAGATGCGGGGCATCGGAAGGCTGGCGACACTGCCACCGACCACCGTGCCGGTCCAGTCGATCACCTGACCATCCGCGTGCGCGATCTCGACCTCGCTCGGCGCGACTGGCGACGTCGGCGCCGACGGCGTGGCGCTCCCTTTCAGGTCCGGGACGTCGAACACACTCACCACGGCGGGTTGCGCGCGAAGGGCGTGCCGTCCTTGGTGTCGGATCACGACCAGCTCGCGCGTGCCGCCGACCCGTCGTCAGCTTCCACGAGTAGCGGGCCGTTCAGGAAGCCGAAGTCGTGGTGAAGAGCGGTCGGCGTGCAGGGACCGGTGACGAACGCGCAGTCTGCCGAGGTCCCGCACTCGATCGATCTGGTCATTGGCGCACGTGCCGAACTGCTCGGGTGGATCAACCCGCGTCTTCCACACCACGGCACCGGTCGCGGCATCGACCTTGAGGATCGAGTCCTCGTCGCCCACCGACGGGAAGGTGAAGCACCCGACGGTGTCCGCGTAGACGAACGACCCACTCGGATCCGTCGCCACGGTGGCGGTCACGCCGGCCCCGCGCGCCTCCACGCACGTGCCCGTGCCGCACTCCGCGTCGCTCGTGCACGCGATCGACGTGTCGTTGTTGCAGATGCGATCGGGCACCAGCTTGAGCGTCCAGAGGACGGTGCCCGTATCGAGGTCGAGCGCCACCAGGCGTCCGTGCGTGCACGGGTTGTCGTTGTGCGACGCGATCCCCACGTAGACGCGGTTGCCCACCGACGGTGGGAGAGGCCCAGATGTGATCGATGGTCGCGTCACCGATGACGGCCTTCCAGAGGAGCTTGCCGCTCGTCGCCGCGAGGCAGTGCACGACGCCCTGGCTGTCGCCGACCAGCACGCGGCCGTCGGCGGTGAGGGTGGCCGAACTCTGCACGCCGTTCACGTTCCCAAAAAAAAGGACTGCGTGTCGTACTTCCACTTGATGGCGCCGTTCTTCGGCTTCGCCGCGACGACGAAGCCGCTCCACGACGTGGCGTAGACCAGGCCGTTGCCGACCGTCGGGCGTCGAGGTGACGCCGTTCGTGCGCCGCCGCCGATCTGCGCACCGAGATCGAGGTCCCACTTCAGCACGAGCCCGCTCGCATTCGCGGGCGACAGATTGGTCTCGAGCGGCGTGGCACGGGTGTTGCGATGGTCGTAGCCGTGCGACGGCCAGCCACGAGGGATGCACCTGAGCTTCAGGGCGTCGGCGTCGGTTCCCGCCGCGGTCCCGCGCGGCGATTCTCGGGGGTACGGCGCCGAGCTTCTCGACCCGGACGGTCACCTGATCTTTCTCTGGGACCAGGTGTGGAATGCGAGAGAAGGGAGGCCCGGCCTGAAGCTGGCCTCAAGCCGGGGGACCAGGTGTCGATGCGAGAGAAGACCCGGGGGGCTCAATCCCCGCGATGCGATCTCAGCCGTGCAGGCGATAGCGGATGGGCATCCGCTTGATGCCGCCCACGAAGCTCGAGCGCATGCGCTCGACCGGCCCCGCCAGCTCCACCTCGGCGAGACGCGGCACGAGCCGTCGGAAGATCTCCTGCAGCTCGAGCCGGGCGAGGTTCGCGCCCAGGCAGAAGTGCACGCCGATGCCGAAGCCGAGGTGCTCGTTCGGATCCCGATCGACCCGGAACGCGAACGGATCGGGGAACACCGTCTCGTCGCGGTTCGCGGAAGGATAGAAGAGACACACGGCTTCCCCGGCGGGAATCGTCGTTCCGCCGACCTCGACGTCCTCGTCGGCGGTGCGGCAGAACTGGATGACCGGCGACACCCAGCGCACGATCTCCTCGACCGCCGTGGGGATCAACGATGGATCGCGACGCAGCTTCTCGAGCTCGGCGGGATGCTCGACGAGCGCCATCAGCCCGCCCGAGGTGGCGTTGCGCGTCGTCTCGTTGCCCGCGACCATCAGGAGCACGAAGTACGACAGCAGCTCCCACTCGGCGATCGGCGCGCCCATCACCTCGGCGGTGGCGAGCACGGATGCCAGGTCCTCTCGCGGCGCCGCACGCCTGGCCTCGACCATCTCGCGGAAGTACGTGAACGACGTCTGCACGGCGCGCTCGTTCGTCTCGCGCGTGGTGGCGCCGTGCTGGAAGTCCGGATCCTCGCTCGCGATGATCGCGTTCGAGAGGTCGAACATCAGCTTCCAGTCCTCGCGCGGCAGGCCGATCATGTCGGCGATGACGGCGAGCGGGATGGTGGCCGCGAAGTCCTCGACGAAGTCGGCGTCGCGACGCGTCGCGAGGCGCGCAAGCGCCTCGTCGACGATCTGGCCGACGGCGGCGCGCTTGGGCTCGAGGGTCTTCGGCGTGAAGCGCAGCGAGAGCAGGTTGCGATACTTGCCGTGCTCGGGCGGATCCATGTTGAGCAGGTGGCGAAACGGCGGCTGGTCGACGTCGATCTGCTCCTCCGGGAACACCGCGATGCGGGGTGCGATCTTCCACCGCTTCGACTCCCGCGAGATCGCCGACACGTCGGCATAGCGGGTGATCGCCCAGAACGGCCGCATGCCGGGCGGCTCGAATCGGCTCACCGGTCGGTGCTCGCGGAGAAACCTCCACGTCGCGTGCGGGTAGCCATAGCGCTCGTAGTACAGTGGATCGATGACCTCGTGTCCGACGACCGGCATGAGTCGCCCCTACACCGAAGCATCGCCGGCGGACAAACGGGTGCCGGCTGGCACGCGAGCGCGGAAAATGGGTTGACGCCGAGCCGCCGTGGCACCTAGGGTCTCTGCGGGGAGGATCATCGGATGATCATGTCTCGGGCTCGTTGCACGCTCTACGTCCTGTCCGCCGCCCTGCTCGCCGCGGCGGTGCCCGCCGCCGCCAAACCCTATCCCGTCAACGTCTGCGTGAGCCGCAAGCAGCAGGACGCCGGTGATTACTGCCGGCGCGTCCTGAAGGCCTGGGCCACCTGGGATCGCACGCAGGACGCGGCGCGGCGCGACAACAAGATCGCCGAGGCATCGGCAACGCTCGGACTGGGCTGGGCGAAGGCCGAGGCCCAGTCGTCCAATGCCGGCGTGGACTGCGGCGACACGACGTCGTCGGCCTCGCAGATGACCGGCGCCATCGATTCCGCGACCGGCGCGATCGTCGCGGCAGTCAACGCCGGACTCGATCTCGGCGACAAGTCGAACGCCCGCTGTGGCCAGAATCTCCTCCAGGCCGCTGCCCGGAAGTGCGCACGGCTGCTCGGAGCCGAGAGCGACTTCGTGCGCAACCTCGCGCGTGACCCGCACGCGACGCGGCGCGACGCGGCGAAGGCGCGCGTCAGCGAGACCTTCACCCAGGCGTACAACCGCCAGCGGCGGCTCGGCTGCCCCACGGCCGCCACCGGCAGCGGGCTCGAGACGCTGATCGACGGCGCAGTCGCCCGCGTGGTGACGGACACCACGGTGTCACCGAACGTGTCGAGCACCGACTTCACGACCATCCCGGCCAGCGGGACGACCACGTACCTCGGGAAGAGCCTCACCCCCATCTGCATGAACGGCAGCCCGTACGAGTTCTTCGTGAAGCGTGGCTCCGTGAACAAGCTGCTCGTGTACTACCAGGGTGGCGGGGCGTGCTGGGACTCGCTGACCTGCTCCGTCCCCGTCTGCGACACCAGCGTCAACGACGGCGACAACCCCGCCCACGCGACGACCGGGTTCGCCGATCAGAGCGATCCGCGCAACCCGTTCCGTGACTGGAACGTCGTCTTCGTGTCGTACTGCAGCTGCGACGTGCACTTCGGCGACGCCGTGCAGGACTATCCGCCTCACGTCGAGCATCGCGGCTACGACAACTCGCGCATCGTCGAGAAGTGGGCGCGCGAGCACTTCGTCAACCCCGACCAGGTCTTCGTCACGGGCTCGAGCGCAGGCGCATACGGCGCGTGGTTCAATGCGCCGCTGCACGAGATGGTGTGGCCGGCTTCGCAGTTCCAGGTCCTGGCCGACGCGGGGAACGGCGTGATCACGAAGGACTTCCTGCAGAACGAGTTCTCGCACTGGGACTTCGAGAAGAACATCCCCAACACGATCCCGGGCGTGCTCGAGTCGATCACCGAGGGCACCGGCATCGTCGGCTACACGGAAGCGGTGACGAGCTTCTTCCCCGAGACCCGCTGGGCCCACTACGCCACGGCGTTCGACGGGGGCAGCGGTGGACAGACCGGCTTCTACAACATCATGCTGAACAACAACAATCCGCTCGCGGCGCTCACCTGGTGGAACGGCAGCTGCGCCTTCAACTCCGCGATGCGCGCGCAGGCGCAGGAGATCTCGACGGCCGTGCCGTCCAACTATCGCTACTACATCGGCACCGGCTCGCGGCACACCATGTGGGGCTCGGACAAGGTCTACAACGACACGACCGGCGGCGTCCCGCTGCTCGTCGACTGGGTGAACGGCATGCTCGACGGCACGCCGGCGTGGACGAACGTCGAGGCCAACGACGAGGGGCTGCTGCTCGCGGGAGACCCGCGGCCGGGCACGATCCCGACGCCGCCGTTCTTCCAGGTCGGCTCGGACGTGAAGGTGATCTGCGGCGGCGGCTCGCCGAGCGGCGCGTTCGTGGAGTGATCGAAGCGACGGGCCGGGGCGTGCGCGCCTCGGCCCGTCACACCGACCCGTTCAGTCGAAGGGGTTGCCGAGGTTGAACTGGCGGCCTCGAGCCGCGTAGTCCACGCCCGGCTCGCGCTCGTACTCGGGCGGGAAGCATTCCCGCTTGCGCGCGTAGTACTCGGCACGGTGATCGCCGGCGCTCGCTGGATTGAACGTCAGGTAGTAGGAGCGTCGCGGCGCACGCGAACGATTCGGTCCGGAGCGATGCGGCACCCAGGCGTCGAACACGATCGCGTCGCCCGGCTCCGCCAGCAGGCGATCGATCCGCCATCGCTCCATCACGCCGTCACGCAGGGTGCCGTCGGGGTTCTGCGGCAACGTCTCGTGACGGCTGTCCCAGCGCGACACCTCGAGACATCCGTTGTCCTCGGTGAAGGCGTCGGCCGGCGCCATCAGCGTCAGGTGGTGCCCGACGCCGAAATCGACGTACGCGGGCGCGTCCTGATGCGGCGCGAACCCCGCCCCACCCGACAGCTTGAAGTTGATCTTGTCCTTGAACAGCACCACGGGCTCCCCGCAGCAGTCCGCGAGCGCGCCCATCACCCTGGCGCTGGAGAAGAGCGCGGCCAGTCCCGCGTGGTAGGGGAAGAAGTTCTCGATGCGCGCGAGCATCTTCGCTCCCGGGTCGCCCGCCGGGCGCTCGTAGTAGCGCATCCAGCGTCCGGGCGTCTCCGGCCAGCCGGCGATCTCGTCGGTCCACCGCCGCAGCTCGTCGGTCTCCGCGCTGGTGAAGAAGCCCCGCAGCCACACGTAGCCGTGCCGGCGGAACTGGTCGCGGGCGGCGGCGTCGAGCATCGTCATCCTCCCGCCGTGCGCTAGCACGCCGGCTCCCGCGAGTCACCGGGCGGCGCGCTTTCCCGGCAACGTCATCCGTGGCAGACATGGTGAACGACCGTTCGCGGTTGCGAACTTGCGCTCTGGCAAGATCGGTCCGGATCCGGCGACCGGACGCACGACGACAGCCCAAGAGATCGATCGGTGGCCACCGTTCCACGTCAATGGAGCTTCGGGCCGTTCCGGCTCGACGCGGCGAACGCGCGACTCTGGCGCGGCGACCGCGTCGTCTCCCTGAGCCCGAAGGCATTCGAGGTCCTCCGCGTCCTGGTGATGCACGGCGGCGCGCTGGTGACGAAGCAGGCACTCCTCGACGCCGTGTGGCCGGACACGACGGTCGTCGACGCCGTCCTCAAGGTCTGCGTGGGGGAGCTGCGCAAGGTGCTGGGGGATCAGCCCCGGGCGCCCCGCTTCATCGAGACGGCTCATCGCCGGGGGTATCGGTTCGTGGCTCCGGTCACGTCGCTGCGTCTCGCGCCACCGACCGCACCGGTCCAGAAGGTCCGGACGCCACCGCCGGTCACGGTCCGGCTCGTGGAACGCGAGGCCGTGCTGCGGAGGCTCGAGGCAAAGCTCGAAGAAGCCCGCCGCGGGACGCGACAGATCGTCTTCATCACCGGCGAGCCGGGCGTCGGCAAGACCGCCGTCGTGCGCGCCTTCGCGACGCAGCTCGCCGGCGACCGCGCGACCCTCGTCGGGATCGGACAGTGCGTCGAGCACCACGGTGCCGGCGAGGCCTACCAGCCCGTGGTGGAGGCCCTGGGTCGGCTCTGCCGCCACGAGGGCGACCGGGTGGTCGGCCGCCTCCGGCGGAGCGCGCCGCTCTGGCTCGCCCAGCTGCCGCGGCTGGCGACGGACGACGACGGCCGGGCGCTGCGCCGCGAGCTCCTGGGTGCGACTCCCGAGCGCATGCTGCGCGAGATGGCGGAAGCCGTCGCGTCGCTCGGCACGGAAGCCACCCTGGTCCTCGTCCTCGAGGACCTGCAGTGGAGCGACCGCGCCACGATCGACCTGATCTCGTTCCTCGCGCGCCGCCCCGAGCCGGCGCGCCTCCTCGTCCTGGCGACGTACCGGCCCGTCGACGTCATCGTCAGCGGCCACCCGCTCCGCAGCACGATGGTCGAGCTCGGCGCACGCGGACTCTTCCACCAGGTTCCGCTCCCGCTCCTCAGCGAGCACGCGGTGGCGGATTTTCTCGCGGTCCGCTTCCCCGGCGCGTCGCTGCCGTCGTCGCTCGTCCATTCCGTCCATCGGCGGACGGACGGGAACCCGCTCTTCGTCGTCCAGATCGCGGAGCAGTGGGTGATGCAGGGCGCGCTCGTCCGGGGTCCGGACGGGTGGAGCACGCGCGCGGCGCCCGAGGACATCGAGGCGTCCGCGCCGGACGGCCTGCGCGAGATGATCGAGCAGCAGATCGAGGAGATGAGCGACGACGACCGGCGCATCCTGGAGGCTGCGAGCGTCACGGGCGAGGAGTTCTCGGCCGCGACGGTGGCGCCGATCGTGGGCGCCGACGCGGCCGTCGTCGAGGGGCGCTGCGACCGGCTGGTGCAACGTGCCAAGCTGCTCCAGCGGGCGGACTCCGAGAATCCCGACGGCACGCTCGCGGCCCGCTACCGGTTCATTCACTGGGTGCACCGGAACGTCTGCTACCAGCGCCTCGATGCCGGAGAGCGGGCACGCCTTCACCTGGCGGTCGCCGAGCACCAGGAGGCAGGCGCCGGTCCACATGCCGGCGAGATGGCGGCCCAGCTGGCGGAGCACTTCGAGCGCGGGCGCGATCTCGCGCGTGCCGTGACGTACCTGCGCCGGGCGGCCGGAAATGCGGCGCGCCGGCTGGCGCACCGGGAGGCGCTCGACACGCTCGAGCACGCGCTCGATCTCGTCGGGCGACTCCCCGACGACGAGGAGACGACGTTCGCCCTGTTCCATGATCGCGGGCTGGTTCGCCGCGCCATGGGTGACGAGCGCGCCGCCGCCGGTGACTTCGACGCGGCGGCACGCGCCGCCGTCTGCATCGGCAATCCTGCCGCCGAGGCGGGGGCGCGACTGCACCAGGCGGCGGCGCTGGCGTGGTTCGACAGCCAGGCCTGCCTCGCTGCCGTCGATCGCGCCGCCGCGCTGGCGCGAGATCTCGGCGACGTCGGATTGGCAGCCGACACCTCGGCCTGGTCGGCGTACTGGCACCTCATCTGGGTGGGCTGGCGCGACGATCAGGCAGATCGCATCGCCGACGCGGTCGCGACGCTGCGCCAGTCCGCAAGCGGGATCGTGCCCAGCACCCACGTCGTCCGCTACGGCTGGGTCGAGACCTTGCGCTCCGACTACGGCGCCGCCTCGCGCACCGTCGGGGACGGCGTCGCGCTCGCCCTCGAGGAGGGCGCGGCGTTCGACTATCTCGTCGGCGAGTTCTTCTGGTCGTGGGCGCTCCTGCATGCCGGGCGGTGGGACGAGATGCGCCACGTGCTCCACGACGGCATGCGCATCGCGGCGCGGAACGGCCAGCGGCTCTGGAAGGTGCTCTTCCGGATCCAGCTGGCCTGGCTCCACGAGCAGGCGCTCGATTTCGCGCGCGCGCGCGACCTGGCGGCGCACGCGGTGGAGCAGGCCGACCGGATGGACCTGACCTTCGGCCAGATCTTCGGCCGCATCGTGCTGGGCTCCGCACAGCTGGGACTGGGCGCACGCGAGCGGGCCTTCCGGCTCTTCGACGAGGTCGCGGGGCGCATGGAACGCGAGCGCGTGCTCATGGGATGGATCCTCCGCATGCCGCTGCATCTCGGACAGGCGTGGTGCTGGCTCGCGCGGCGCCGGCCGGCGGAGGCACGACGCGAGGCCGAGCGGGTCTGCGAGCTGGCGGCGCAGCCGGGCGAGCGAACCTACCTGGCCCTCGGGCTCGTCACGCTCGCGGAGTGCGCGGCGGCCGAGCGGCAGCGGGGCCGGGCACTCGCGCACCTCGAGCGGGCGCGGGCGACGGCGGGCGGTGACGACACGCCGCTCGCCGCGTGGCGGATCGAGACGACGGCGGCGCGCATCGCCGCGGCTGCCGGAGACGACGATCTGGCGCGCGAGTGCCGGCGGCGCGCCGCCGGCGTGCTGTCACGCCTCGCCACGACGGTGCGGGATGTCCCGCGCCTCCACCACGCCGTGTCGACCGCGTGCGTCCTGGGCGATCGAGACGGCGAGTGATGTCCGCGGATCAGAGCTGCGAGCGCACCTGACCCGGCAGGCTGATCGCCGCGGGTCCCGCCAGCCCGGCGGGCCCGTCGAGCAGGTTGTTCCCCGTCGCCGCGACGCAGAAGGTCGACACCAGGGTGGCGGGCTGCGGGGCGAGCGCCGACGTGATCGCCGCCCCCGGAGAGGTGCCCGGTCTCCGTGATCGACCGGCAGGTCGCTTCGCCGAAGCATCCGGGCGCCGTCTGCCCGGGGCAGAAGAGCCCGGTCGGGTTCGACTTGCTCGCCGTGCCCGTCGTCACCGGGCTCAGGTTGGCGCCGATCGGTGCCCGAGACCGGTGCTCCCGTCGCTGCCACCGGGCAGGCAGTCTCGCGAGAGACCCTGCGAGTTCGTGCTCGTGCACGTGAGCCCGACGCGCGCGCCGCGGTCGCAGCGTGCCGCTGCCCGGGGCTGGCGGGTGTGCCGGTGGCGGAGCAGCGCGGACACGGCTGGCCGGGGTTGCTGGTCAGGAATATCTGCAGGTTCAGGGACACGTTCGCGGTGGTCGACCCGGTCGAGCAGGTTCACCGTCCCGCTCGCCGGCGCGGCGAAGGTGTTCACGCTGCACACCGAGAGCGCCCCGTTGGGGATCGGGACCGGCGCACCGAAGCTGCATCCCGTGGACGTGCAGTCGAATCCGACGCCGGGCGTGGGCTCTGCGTCGAGCGCGCAGGTGACGAGCGGGAGCACCGAGCACCCGCCGAGGCGGAAGTGGACGACCGCGCCGTCGGGGAGCGTCGACGGCGGCAGGCCGCCGTTGCCGTTGCCGAGCGAGAGATCGCCGCAGTCGAGCGTGCCGAGCGTGCCGCCCAGCCCGTCGCGCGTGATGCCACACGCGCCGGTGCCGGCGACGCTGGCGAACTCCACGGTCAGCGGCAGGAGCGGCGGCAGCAGCGTGCTGGTCGTGCTGGTCGACGTCGTGGGCGTGGTCGTGGTGCTGGCGCCCGTGGTGGTCGTCGGCGGGAGCGACGTGGTGCTCGACGTCGTGGTCGTCGAGCCCACGACCTCGGTCAGCATCACCGTCGCGGGCAGGCTCGCCGCGCCCGGCCCGGGAAGGCTCGCGGCCGCGTTGATGATGCCGTTCGCGGTGCCCGGCACGCAGAAGGTCGCGGCGAGCTCGATCGGCTGGGCCACACCCGGTGTCAGCGCGCCGGCCGGCAAGCCGTCCACGCTGATCGAGCGGCAGGTGGGCTGGCCGAAGCATCCCTCGTTGTTGTTGTTCGTCGTCTGACCCGGGCAGAAGAGCCCGTTCGGGTCGGACGCGGATGCGGTCGACGTGAGGAGGGGCGACAGGTTGACCCCGATCAGGCTGAGGTCGGTGCTCCCGTCGCTGCCGCCGGGGAGGCAGTCGCTGGACAGTCCCTGCGAGTTCGTCGTCGAGCACGCGAGTCCCATCCGGGCGCCGCGATCGCAGGTACCGAACCCTTGGCTCACGGGAGAGCCGGTCGCCGAGCAGCGCGGGCACGGCTGCGGTGCATTGCTGGTCAAGAACACGTGCGACGACAGCGGCACGTTGACCGAGGCCGCTCCCGTGCTCTTGTCGATCGTGCCGCTGATGGCCTGCGCGAACGTGTTCACCACGCAGGTCGAGAGGCTCGCGTTCGGGATGGGCAGCGGCGGCCCGAAGTTGCACCCGACGTCGGTGCAATCGATTCCGCCACCACTCGCAGCGACCGGAGTCACATCGCAGACGCTGCCAGCGCACGAGCTGATCAGGAGTCGGCTGGTCGCCCCGTCCGGGATCAGGCCTTCGGGGACCGTCGATCCGCCGCCGCCCAGGTCGAGCCCACCGCACGCGATCGACTTGAGCAGGGTGGCGCTTCCGTCCCGCATGCTCCCACAGTTGCCGCTACCGAGGACGGTGACGATGTCGAGCAGCTCGCTGCCGGCGGGCAGCGTGGTGCTCGTCGTCGTCGTGGTCGATCCCGGAACGCTGGTCGTCGTCGCGGGAGCCGCCGTGGTCGACGTCGTCGTGCCGGTGAACACCGAGGCTCGCGTCGGAGCAGTCGGGAATCGACGGTGCGAGCGCCTTCGTGGCGAGGAACGAGCCCGCCTGATCGCGACGGATCGTGGACGGGCCGAACACCGTACAGCTCCGCAGCGAGCCGGTGGTGATCCGGATCGCGATCGAGTTCTGCGCCGTTGCGAGCGCGAGGCCGATCGCCGCTCCGGTCACCTGCATCTGCTTGCCGCGCTTGAGGACGATGACCTTCAGCGGCGACGGGCCCGCGGGGGCGACGGAGTTGCGGTACTTGAAGGACGGATTCGAGCCGGTGACGACCTGCCATCCAGGCTTGCCCACGCCCACCGGCGCGTCGAGCACGGGATGCGACGGGTCGCTCTGCGAGAACAGCTCGAGGGTCAACCCTCCCGGTGTGCCGATCGAGGGATCGTCGGCGCTGCCGAGCGCCGGGAACGGAAAGGCCGGATCCTTCGACTGGAAGACCAGCTTCTCCTTGCCGTTCGACGACCGCCTCAGCTGCAGCTTCTTGCCGGAGATGGGCTGGTCGAGCGCGGTGGCGCTGAGGGGCGAGAGGACGGCGGCGAGCAGTAGCCAGCTCAGGATGCGCGACCGGCGCAGGCGCGTAGGCATCATCGGATTCCCCCTCCGTGGCGCGATCACTGGCTTGCGGCCATCTAAGGCCGGCGGCCCGGACGGCTCAGCGGCAGACGCCCGACTCGACGAGCCCCGCGACGGCTTCGGCGCTCATCCCGAGCCATCGCGTGAGGACGTCGGCCGTGTGCTCGCCGAGGCACGGAGCGGGTGACGCGGTCGTCACCCGCGTGCGGCTGAAGCGCAGCGGGTTCCCGCTGTGACGCTCCTCGCCCATCTCCGGGTGGACCAGGGTGACGAGGGTCCCCCGCTGCGTCAGATGCGGATCCGCCCGCAGGTCCATGCCGTTCATCACCGGCATCGCCGACACGCCGGCCTCCTGGAGGAGCTCGGCGGCGACGGCGGCGGGGCGCTCCCTCGTCCACGCAGCGACCGCGTCGTCGACGGCCGCGCGCGCGGCGAGGCGACCCGCGAGGGTGGCGAGGGACGGATCGTGGGGCAGCTCCAGCACGCGCACGCAGCGCTGCCAGGCGTCGTCGTCCGCGACGGCGATGGCGATCCAGCGGTCCTCGCCTGCCGCGGGATAGACGCCATGAGGGCAGGCCCACTCCACGGCATTGCCGCGCTGCTCCGCCGGTCGACCGGTACAGCTCTGCTCCAGGTACACCTCGCCGACGTAGTAGGCCGCGGCCTCGGCCTGCGATACGTCGATGAGCTGGCCCTCCCCCGTCCGGCGGCGATGCTCGAGCGCCGCCAGGATCACGGCGACGGCGAGCTTGGCCGCGAGGTGATCGGGATGATTCAGGGACGACCCGCCCGGGTACGGCGCTTCCGGAAAATTCCACAGCCAGGTGAGACCCGCGAACGCCGAGTTGAGCGGGCCGTAGGCCGACGCGACGCCGAGCGGTCCGCCGCGACCGAACGCCTGCGACGCATAGTAGATCACGTCGGGGCGGCGCGCGCGGACGGTCGGATAGTCGAGGTCCCAGCGCTGCACCACGCCGCCCCGATTGTTCTCGAGCACGACGTCGGCCGCGGCGCACAGCTCGAGCGCCAGCTCGCGCCCGCGTGCCGCGGTGAGGTCGAGTGCCACGCCGAGATGGCCGCGCGAGGCATCGTTGAACTGCATCGATCGATCGGGCTGGTCGGGCTCGACGGTGACCCGCCGCAGGAAGTCGAGGTTGGCGCGCGACTCGATCTTGATGACCTCGGCGCCGAGCTCGGCGAGGAGCCATCCCGCCTCCGGCACCGCGACGCCCACCCCGAGATCGACCACGCGAATTCCCGCCAGCGCCGGGCCGGTTCCGCCGGCACCCGTCGCGGCAGCCTGGCGCGGCGCGAGCTCGCCCGTGTCTCGCGCTCCCGGTGCGGGCGCGGGACGGCGCAGTCCGGCGGGCGTGACGGAGAAGTTGAACGGTCCCGGAGCCATCGGCGCCTCCCCGACGACCGGAAAGCCGGTACGCTGGAAGAAGCCGCGGTGCATCGTCTGCTCCTCGTCGACGAATTGCTCGGGCCGGTTCACCGGCACGAGCGGGACGTCGCGGCGACGACCGTCGGCGACCACGTCGGCCAGCGTGCGCGACGCCAGCGCGTCCGCCGCGATCAACCGGATGACGTCGCCGTTCATCAGCCGGAAGAGCGGTATCTCCCACTCGGGACCCGCCAGCACCTCCGGGTTCCCGAGCAACGCGACGAATGCCCGCCACTGGCGCGGGCTGCCCGGCAGCACGCGCACCCAGCCGTCGGAGACCGCCAGCACGTGGTACGAGCCGTCCGCGTTGCGCGGCGCCGTCACGGGCAGCATGGGATAGCGCCGGGCGTAGTCAGCCACGGGGATCGCCCACGGGTGGATGCCGTTGATGGCCGCGTCCTGCACCGCGACCTCGATCGTCTGTCCGAGACCGCTCCGCGCGCGGTCGAGCAGCGCAGCGAGCGCGCCCACCACCGCGAAGGTGCTCGCGCAGTCGTGCGCCAGGTAGCCCGGCAGCCAGCAGGGCGGAAAGTCCTTGAACCCGCTCGCGAAGAGGCCACCGGACGCGGCGAACGCGGGCAGCGGCTCCAGGCGCCAGGCCGCGTGCGGACCGGTCGAGCCGAAATCGCTGATCGCGACGTGGATCAGGTGCGGATGCCGCGCTCGCACCTCGTCCGGCGCGAGCCCGTGGCGTCGCGCCGCGGCGGGTCCGAGGTTCTCGACCAGCACGTCGGCGCCGTCGCAGAGCTGGAGGAAACCATGCCAGCCGTCGGCGTCGTGCAGGTCGAGCGCGACGCCACGCTTGTTCGCGTTACGATACAGGAACGGCAGCGACCGGTCGGCCGCCGGTGCGGTCGCCGGCGAACGGCGGCCGCAGGCGAGCCGGATCGCCGGATGGCGGCTCGACCTTGAGCACGTCGGCGCCCAGGTCGGCCAGCATCCGGCCGGCGAACGCGCCGCGGATGTCGGTCAGCTCCACCACGCGAACGTGGGACAGCGGGCCCGCGCCAGCCTTGGACATCCGATCCGAACTCGACCCGGCTACTTCCAGCCCGCCACCTGGTATCCGCGATCGGCGAGGCACTGGTTCACGTAGTTCATGTGCACGCTGCTCGTCGGTGTCGGGGTCATCCAGCCCCAGAGCAGGCTCCACACCACGCCACCCGCGGCGCCGGCAGCGGCTCCGATACCGGGCGATCCGCCGATGGCGCCGCCCACGGCACCGCTCGCGGCGCCCACCACCGCGCCCGCTCCCGCGTTCCTGGCCACCTGCGTGCCGCGGCCCGAGTCCGGTGTGGCACCTGCCTGGTCCGCCAGCGTGCGGCACTCCGCGACGTCACGGTCGGCGGTGGTCTTCCCGACCTGCTGGTACTTCTGGTTGCTGTAGAGGATCGGCCGCGTGGTGGCGCAACCCGTGATTCCAATCATGAGAAGAGCGACGAGCCAGAACTTCATTCGCCGTGCATGGCGCGATCGCGTCCGCAAAAGCAAGCCACCCCGGCGCGACCGGCTCGCCGCCGGTCCTCTGGCGCCCCCACCAGAAGTTCGACTATCTTGCGGTCGCGATGGACGCGCGCGGTGTCCGCGACACGATCGATCACGTGCGCCGGCTGCTCGAGGAGACGACGGCCGGCGACGACCTCGTCGCACGCGGCAACGAGGTCCGCGCCCGGCTGCGCGCGGCGCTCGCGCAGGTCGAGGACGCGACGCGCGCGCGTCGCGACGAGGCGGGCGCCGCGGCGACGGAGGCGCGCCGCTCGGCCCAGGACGAGCTGGCCGAGGCGGAGCGCCGCATCCGCGAGAATCCGCTCGGCGCCGTGCTCGTGGCGGCGGGGCTCGGCTTGACGGTCGGCTTGCTGGTGCGACGCCGATGAGGCCACGGTGATGTCGACCCAGGAGGACACCGCTCGCACCGCCGGCCGGCTCTGGGCCGGCGTCCTGGAAGCGATCCATCTCCGCCTGGAGCTGATCGCACTGGAGGTGGGTGAAGAGCGGGAGCGGCTCGGCGACCTGCTCCTCTCCGCCATGGTCGTGGTCTTCGCGCTCTTCATGCTCCTGCTCTCGGTGAATCTCGCCCTGCTGGCCGTCTTCTGGGACACGCACCGCGTCGGCATCGCCGTCGCGTCGTGCGCGTTCTACGTCGCGCTGGCCGTCGTGGCGGCGCTCTACCATCGCTCGCGACGCCGCCGGCGAGCGCGACCGTTCGCCGCCATGGCCGCCGTGCTCGCCGACGACGAGCGCGCGCTGCGGGAGCTCCTGTGACCCGGGACGAGTACGAGCGCGCCCTCCTGCTGACGAAGATCGAAGCCCAGCGCAGCGTGCTCGGCCTGGAGCTCCGCCTGGCGCGCGCCGGCTTCGACCCGATGCGCACCGCGTTCTCGGTGCTCGGCGTCGACCGCGCGGTCGCGAGCACCATGGCACGGTCGCTGCGCGCCCTGCTCGGGCGCTCGGACGGTCTCGGCGGAGGCGCGCTGATTCCCGTGCTCGTCGCCGCGTTGCTGCCGCTCGTCGAGCGATTCCGCAACGACCCCGACGAGGTCAGGGCGGAGACTGCGCCGGCCGGCGCGGAGCCTGGCCCCCGCGACGCGGAGTGACGCGCGCCGGCGGCGCGGTCGACCCCGCTGCCGTCGGAAGGGGGCGGTCGCCCTCGCAGCCGACGTGTTCCTTGGCGCACGTCTTCTCGGCATGCTCGAGCAGGATGCGGCGCACCTCCTCGATCGCGAGCGGATTGTTCTGCACCGAATGGTACCACCGCGGCACCACCAGCTCCGACTCGACGCCGTCGATGTGGGCGCTGTCGTACTTGACCACCCCGTCGCCCTGACCCTGCGGCGGCGGATCTCCCTGGATGGGGATGATCGAGTGCGCGGCGATGCCCGGCGCGATCGGGATGGGAGCCAACGCCTTCACGAACGGACTGCCGGGGGTCATGCCGTAGACGGCGCCGATGTGCGGGCGCTCGGGATCGAGGCGAACCGCATCGGGATTCCCCTTCAGGAGATCCCCGGTCGCGCTGGCGAGTGTGAGCGGAAGCCGAGCAAAGCTGGCCACCCAGTGGGCGATCCGGAAGCCGGCTGCGTAGGCGCCACGATGTGGCGTGGAAATGAAGATCACGCGCGTCACGAAGGGCAGCGGCTTGACGAACAGCGACTGCTGGAGAAGCTGGCGCGTCTCGCTGCTCACGTTGAGCGACTCGATCGGCTTGCGGCTGAACGCATCCCAGAGGTGTGAGCCCGAGTCGATGGCCGTCATCTTCGTGAGCAGCCCGCCCTGGCTGTGCCCGATGACGACCATCTGCCGCAGCGCCGGGTCCTTCCCGTCGGGATCGAGGCTGCTGCACCGCCTCGCTCGAGCGCCTCGCGCAGACGCATGGCCGAGTACGGGATCGGATTCTCGGTCTCGTAGAAGAAGAACCAGTACTCGTAGCGACCGCGCAGGCTCGAGTCGTTGCTCAGCACGTTCAGCATGTCGGCCCAGCGCCCCGGGCTCGACGCGGTGCCGTGCACGAAGACCACCGGGATGCGGCCAGGCCGATGCGGCTGCGACGAACGCGAGCGACGTGCGTTGCTTGCCCAGCAGGTCGCCGAAGAGAAATCCCCAGAGCTCCCATTCCCAGACCTTGGAGCGGCTCAGCGAGTAGGCCAGCGCGGCGCTCGGCTCGGACTCGAGCGGGACTGCGCGCCCGTCGATGTCGACCGTTCCCCGGTCGAAGCCGTCGTAGAGCTCGATGGAGGCGTCGCATCTGCTGGCGGCCGAGCTGTCGCGTCGGATCGTCGATGCGCAGCAGTGCGGTGACCGGAACCTTGCACGTTCGGCGCCAGGTAGTCCTTCTCCGTCTAGTGACCGGATCGTCCATCCACGCTTTCGCCGCCAGCGGGGCGCCGATGCCGGTGCGCCGGTAGCGCGCGCCGAGGCCGCTCACCTCGAGCTCGGCCACGGGCACGAAGTCGTAGAGCGTCCGCCCGGCCCACTGGAGCTGGGCGGGATCGAGACGCACCTCGAGCTGCTGCCCGAACGGGAGCGGATAGACCCCGGCCTGGAGCAGCGACCTGCGAGCCGTCCTTGCGACGCGAATGCCTCGGTCAGCCCGCGGTTGTAGAGATCGGCCGCGATGCGCGAGCGCGGGTCGAGCTCGCCGGGACGTCTCCGTGGCGCGCCGGCGTCCAGGGAAGAGGAAGGCGTAGGCGTAGACCGCCGAGGCGAGGTACCACTCGCGCTGCTGGGTTCGATCTCCCTGCTCGAAGGACAGCTCGGCGAGCGCGAACAGCGGCGCCGCGGCCGCCGGCCGTACGCCGCGACGACCTTGTCGTGGATTGCCCGCAGGGCGCCTTCCGGGTCCTTCTTGTACTGCTCGGTGAGGTTCCAGCGATAGAGCACGTTCTCGCTGAAGAGGCTCTCCTTGTTCGAGTTGAGCGCGCTTCGCGCCAGGTCGGCCGTGACCGTGCGCGGCGGCACGCGGCGGACGTTGATCGGCGGCCCGCACGCAGCCGCGAGCAGGAGCAGCCCCGCGACCGCGAAGCGGATCCGGCCGCTCACGTCTCGTTCCGGAGCACGCGGCCGGGAAGGGCGCCGGTGTGCACGCCGTCGCGCATCACGATCCGACCGTTCACGATCGTGGCTCCATAGCCGTCGGCACGCTGCGAGAGGTGGCGCGCGCCGGTCGGGAAGTCGTGCCGCACCTCCGGCTCGCGGACGCCGAGCCGATCGAGATCGATGACGTTCAGATCCGCGGACCAGCCGCGGCGCACGAGGCCGCGGCCCCGGATGCCGTAGAGCAGCGCCGGGTCGAGGGTCAGGCGCTTCACCGCGTCCTCGAGCCCCAGCACCTTCCGCCGGCGCACCCAGTAGGCGAGCGTGAAGGTCGGCACCGACGCGTCGCAGATCTGGCCGGTGTGCGCGCCCGAGTCGCCGAGGCCGATCATCGCCGTCGGATGCGTCAGCATCGACTGCACGGCATCGAGCTCCTGATTGAAGATGGGAATGTAGAAGAAGCCTTCCAGGCGGCGGGCGAGCATGCGGTCGATGAGCAGGTCGCCGAACGATCGGCCGGCGCGCTCGGCCTCGGCGGCGATGCTGTTCCGCCGCTCGGTCTCGTACGACAGCTCACCCTCGTCGCGCCATTCGAAGACGGTGTCGATCCGCGCATAGCCGGCGAGGATCTTGCCATCGCTGCCGTCGAGGCTGTCGCACAGCGCGCGACGCACGTCGGGCGTCTGCAGCGCCTTCAGGAGCTCGTCCCGGGAGAGGTGCAGGTAGTCGCCCGCCGCAGGGAAGACCAGCAGGGGCGACAGCGTGTCCGTGCACAGCAGGATGCCGACGCCCCGCACGCTCACTTGCGGGATGACGTCGGCGCCGCGCGCGCGCGCCGCCTCGACGCGGGCCAGCACGGCGCGCCAGTCGTCGGGATGGTTCTGGCTCTGCACCAGCCCGAACATGACCGGCCGGCGGCTCGTGCGCGCCACGGCCTCCATCCATTCGAGCTCGCCGAGGGTGCCGCCGGCGGCTTCCCCGACGGCGCCGAACGGCGCCAGCTCGAACACGCCGGCGTTGCATTCCGCGAGCACCGCGGCGAGCGCGTGCAGCTCCGACGGATCGGCGAAGGTTCCCGGAACCGCGTCGCCGGCCGGCGTCTTGTGCCCGGTGGTGCGCGACGTGGACACGCCGAGCGCGCCGGCCGTCATGGCATCGCGGAGCGCCGCCTGCATGGCCGCGAGATCCTCCGGACCGGCGCGCTCGTCCGTCGCACCACGCTCGCCCATCGCGTGGATGCGCAGCGCGCAGTGCCCGACGTGGGCACCGACGTTCAGGCCGAGGGGCGTCGAGCCGAGGAACCGGTAGTACTCCGGGAAGGACTCCCATCCCCACGGGATGCCGGCAGCCATGGCGGCGCGGGGCACGTCCTCCACGCCTTCCATCAGGAACATGAGATAGTCGCGGTCGGCGGTGCGGCAGGGCGCGAAGCCGACGCCGCAGTTCCCCATCACGACCGAGGTGACGCCGTGGTAGCACGACGGCGCGCCGAGCGCGTCCCAGGTGATCTGCGCGTCGAGGTGGGTGTGAATGTCGATGAAGCCGGGCGTGACCAGCTTGCCGCGCGCGTCGATCACCTCGCCGGCGGGACCGTCGTAGCGTCCGACGCCGGCGATGCGATCGCCCATCACGGCGACGTCGGCCTCGTAGCCAGGACGACCGCTGCCGTCGACGACGAAGCCGCCGCGGATCACGAGATCGGGACGCATGGCGGAGTTCTATAGGCTCACGCCGGTCCCGCCCGCAATCGCGTCAGGATATCAGCGCAGGAAGCCGATCTCCGATACCGCCGCCGATGCCAGACCCGTCAGCTCCTCGACGAGATCGGGATCCGCGTTGCCCTGCTTGCCCTGCCGCCGCGCTGCGCGCGCGAACGCCCCGAGCTGCTGCAACGCCTGACGCAGGTGCCGGCGGGCGCGCCGTCCCGTCTGCGCGACCGCGACCAGATCGTGCGCGCGCCCGAGACGGCGCTGGAGGCGAGCGTACGTCGTCTGGCCTCCGACGGAGACGGCATCCTCCTCGTTGAGCGTCTGGGCCAGCGTGTCGAGGCGGCAGAAGACCGCATCGAAGCCGGCGAGCGGCTGTGCGAGGCAGCCGTCCGGCCAGGGCAGCGTCGTGGTGGTCGGCTGCGGCAGCGGCGCCGTCGTCGTGGTCGTCGACGTGGTGGTGGTCGGGGGCAGCGTGGTCGTCACGCCGTCGGAGAATCGCACGACGCTCGCCAGCCCGAGCGCATCGTAGAGGAGCGCGGGAACGCGCAGGTCGTCGCACCGGTTCTCGACCGCGACGGTGACGGCGATCTGCTCGCCCGGCATGGCAACGACACCGTCCATCGCGAGCGGTACGGCCACCTCGATCGGATCGACCGTCTGCCGACGCGGCAGGATGGTGGCGAGCACGGAGCCCGATCCCACCACCGTCCGCTGATCGGGCGGGTTGCGGCGTGCGATCTCGACGGTGATCTCGGCGCACTCGGTCATGCCCTCCTTGCCCGTCACCAGGAAGAGCGTGGCGCTGGCTCCCGTGGCGTCCACCTCCTCGTCGACCGGATCGGAGCGGAACTCTCCCAGCACGGCTTGCTGGCCCGCTCCGACCGACGCGGCGACGTCGGCGCGCGGCTCGATGCTCGTCGGCGCAGCGATGACGAGGTGATGATCGAATCGCAGGTAGAGCGGTGCGATCTCGGCAGCGACGTACGGGGGTGCGAGCACGAGCAGGCTCAACACCGTTGCTCGAACGAGTCCCCCCACTCGTCGCCGCATCATCGAGAGCGGCAGCGTGAGCATGTGCTCACCATCGGAGCAACGTGCATGCCCGCACCCTGCTCGCCGTGCGCGAACTTGACGCACGCCGCCCCTCGCGCGACTGCGACATCGCGCAAGCGTGCGCCCGCGAGCGACGTTGGGGCAGACGTCGCCCCGACCTTCGGGCAGTCGCCCCAGTGGCGAAGTCCGCGATCCGTTGACGATTCTCCCGAGCCCGGGGCCGGTCGAACCCGCCTGCGCAAGGCGGCACACGCGGCGCTCTTGTGAAGAGCGCCTGCCCGGCGGTACATGCTCGGGCATGGCAGAGCGATTGCTGAGTCCGCGCGAGTTTCTCGAGGAGTGCCTCACCTTCAAGCGTTCCCAGCCCGGCGCCGGCCGGTTCTTCACCTCGCTCGCACGCGGCGACCTGCCGAAAGACCTCCTCGTGCTGTGGGCGAAGGACATGTACCACTTCATCCAGCCGGGCATCCCGGCGCTCACCGCGTGGCTGTCGCACGCCCCGACGGTGGTCGAGCGCGACAGCGCACGCCTCGTCGCGCGCAATCTCGCCGGCGAGCTCGGCTTCCTGCGCGAGCCGGACCATCGAGATCTCTACCTGAAGATGCTGGAGGGGATCGGGATCACCGAGGCCGACGCCAAGGAGCACCTGCCCCTCGCGTCGACGATCGGAGCCGCCAGCGTGCTCGGCGCCTTCTGCCGCTCGTCGTTCGAGGAGGGCCTCGGCAGCTTCGGGCTCGGGGTCGAGCTGCAGGTCCCGGGACGGCCGAACGGCGCCGCCGTGATCTACGAGGGGCTCAAGCGCGCCGGGGTCTCCGAGGATGCGCTCGAGTTCTATCGCATCCACGTCGAGGCCGAGGAGGAGCACGGCGACAACGCCGAGCGTGCGCTCGCGCCGTTCGTGCAGACTCCGCAGCAGCAGACGCTGGTCCGCCACGCGTTTCGCTGGACGGTGATCGCGCTCAGCGGCATGCAGCGCGGTTTCGACGCCTACCTCGGCTAGGGCCCCGTGCGTTCCGGACCCGACGTCGCCGACGTCGTCGACGTCGTGGTCGTGGGGTCCGCGCTCGCGGGCCTGGTCGCCGCCGCGATCCTGACACGGCACGGAAAACGCGTCGTGGTGCTCGAGCACGCCGACACGGTCGGCGGCCGGGGCGGCGGCGTGCGGACGCCGGACGGCTACTGGATCGACTTCGGGCACCGCGACGGACACGACGTCGGGGACTGCCAGTTCCCCTGGTATCACGGCGTCGACGCGGCGCGGGACGCCGGCGTCACCGTCTCGCTGCGGCCCATCGCCCGGCCGCTGCGCGTGCATCGCTTCCCGGACGACGCGATGGTCGACGCCGGCGACTGGAGCGCGGCGGGTTTCCTCGCGATGGCGCGCGACGCGCTGGAGTGCCCGCCGGACGCCGTCGCCGAGCTCGCGACCGCGCTGGCGCGTCTTCGCGGCGCCGCACCCGACGAGGTGGAGGCCGCGGTGCCGGTGACGCTCGAGCGCTGGCTGGCCTCGAACGTCGCGCACGCGGGCGTGCGCCGCGCCATCCTGCTGCTCGCCGCGGTGATCTTCCATCCCCGGCCGGAGGAGGCATCCGCCGGCCGCTTGATGGAGTTCCTGCAGCGGCCGCGGGCCGGGCCGTTCATCGCCGACGACGACGAGGTCGGCGGCATGCAGGGCCTCGTCGAGCCGTTCGCGCGCGCCGTCCGCGAGCGCGGCGGCGAGATCGCCCTCGGCTGGAAGCCCGTGGAGATCCTGGTGGGCAACGGGCGAGCGGCTGGCGTCGTGGCCGTCGACCGCGCGAACCTGGTGCGGGAGATCCGCGCGCCGATCGTCATCAGCACCTATCCGTTGTGGGAGCACGTCGCGCTCCTCGATCCGGGGATCGTACCTCCCGCGCTGCGCGCCATGGCGGACGCGCTGGCCGGCTGCCAGGCCGATCTGGTCGGCTGGGTGGCTGCGCTCCGGCGCATGCCACGCGTGCGCGCCACCGGCGAGCTCGAGGACCATGCCGGGTGGAACCGGCTGCTGCGCGGCCCGGAGCGGCGCTACCACGGCGGGTGGCACATCCCGTCGCTGTCGAGCCGCCGCGTCGCGCCGGCGGGTCGGCATCTGCTGCACCTGGTCATCGCGCGCTTCTTCCGGGGCGCGGCGGGACCGGGAGAGACGTGGCCGGCGGCGCGCGCGCGCGTCGACGACGCGATCGCCTACCTGCACCGCTACTACGCCGACCTCGACGCGTGCATCGAGTGGAGCGCGCATCACCATGCCGCGGCCCCGCAGTCGATGAGCTGGGCCTGGGCGCCGTTGCGACGGCACGACCTCACGATGGCCGGCGTGCGCGGGCTCTTCCTCGCGGGCTCGACGGTGGAGGGTCCGGCGGCCGTCGTGGACCTGGGCGCCTGGGCCGGCCGCACGGCGGCGCTCGACGCCCTCGCGCTGCTCGCCGAGCCGGCCTGATTGCCGCTCAGAACAGCGAGAGCTGCTTCCGCAAGCCGGACAGGTCGTCGAAGTCGGGCCCGTCGACGAACCGCAGCACCGCGTCGGCGAGCGGCTTCAGCTGCTGCGTCACGTAGTGCTCGCGGTCGGGCGGCGCGGTCAGCTGGTCCGCGGGCTCGGGACCCGCGCGCGTCACGACGTACGCCACGACCCGGCTCGCCGCATCGCCCTGCTTGCGCGCCGCCTTCACGTGCGCCGGGGTCGTGCGCGTGTACGAGTCGAGCGGCTTGCGCACGGTCTTGCGGTAGACCAGCTCCGCGTCGAGCTCGCCGGCGCGCAGGTCGGCGACGACGCCACGCACGAAGTCCGTCACCGGCTGGTCGCGCAGCACGCGATCGAGGAGCTCGCGCTGGAATCGCCGCGCGACACCGCTCCAGTCGCGCCGCACCGCCTCGAGGCCGACGATCTCCAGACGGCCGTCGACGAGTCCGGCGTACCGCTTCTTGCTGCCCGTCGCGCCGCCGCGCACCTCGGGGAGGAGGAACCGGGTGTAGACCTTCTCGAACTCGAGCTCGAGGTGGCTGACGCACCCGAACTCGTGCGCCAGCGCCGCCGCCACCTCGTCGCCCACCTCGCCGCGCAGGGACTCCGCCGTCACCGCGGCGCGACGCTCGTCCGGCTCGCTCGCGTCGACGAACAGCGAATCGGTGTCGCCGTAGATGACGCGATGGCCCCGGCGCTCGACGGCCTGCGCGGCCAGGCGGATGACGTGCTGTCCCGCCAGCGTGATCGCGTTCGCGACCGCGGGCGAGAAGAGGCGCGAGGCCGGCGAGCCGAGCACGCCGAAGAGCGAGTTCATGAGGATCTTGATCGCCTGCGACTCGGTCGCGTCGCCGGCCGCGCGCGCGGCGGCCCGCTCGTCCCACAGCCGCGCCACCAGCGCGGGCAGGATGCCGTCCTCGTCGCGGCGGAAGGCCGCGCCGCCCGGGGTACGAATCACGTCGGCGCCGGGCGCCGGCGACGGCACGTGCGTCAGCGGATCGATGTTGAAGGTCCGGATCAGGCTCGGGTACAGGCTCTTGAAGTCGAAGACGAGCACGTTGCGATAGAGACCCGGACGCGAGTCGAGGACCAGCCCGCCGGTGATCCCCTCGGGTTCGCGCGAGCTCTCTACCGAGGGCGCGACCCGGCCGCGCGCCCGGAGCGCGCGCAGGTAGAGCGAGTCGACGGCCGCGATCTGCGCGCCGACCCGGTCGAGCTGCATGCCGGTGAGCAGGCTGCGCCGCACGGTCAGCTCGACCAGACCCGTCTTCGCGAGCACCTCGAGCACCAGCCGGGCGTCCTGGAGATTGTAGGCCGCGAGGCGCGCGGGGTCGTCACGATAGGCGGTCTCGATCTCGGCCATGCGGTGCTCTCCCGAGAAGAGCTTCCCCTTGCCGAGCAGCGTGCGCGCGGCGGTCTCGAGGCGATAGTCGTCGAGACGGAGCCAGGCGCCGCGGACGAGAGCGAGGCCGTCCAGCACCACGCGGCCCGCGAGCAGCGCCCGCGACTCGCGCGTGTAGTTCTGGTCACGCTGCAGCTCGAGCACGTCGTCGTTGCGGCCGAGCGTGCACCGGAGCCCCGTGCGCTGGCACGCGGCCAGCACCACGGCCAGGTCGAAGTCGCAGACGTTCCAGCCGGTGATCAGGTCGGGGTCCGCGGTGCGGACGTGCGCCAGGAAGCGCTCGAGAAGGGTGCGCTCGTCCGGCACCGCCTCGGCGCCCGCGACGGGGCGCGGGTGGACGATCCACACCTGCTCGCCGCCGGTGCCGGCGGCGGCGATCGAGTACAGGCGGCCGGCGTTGGCGCTGGTCTCGATGTCGAAGGAGAGAACGCGCAGCGCCGGGGTCCACGCCGCCGGGACGAGCGTGGGATTGCGATACACGCGGCCGACGCCGGGCCGCTGCTCGAAGGGACCCTCGACGGCGAAGGCGCCGCGCACGTCGTGATCGATCAGCCAGCGATAGGCGAAGCGAAGGTCGGCCTCGTAGCAGACGACGCCCGCCTCGGCGAGCCGGCGGCGGAGCGGCGGCACGTCGCCGGGCAGCGTCACCTCGACGCGTGCGACCGGCTCATCGGCGAAGGTGCGCAGCGCGGTCGGCGTGACGGACACGGCGCGCACGCGCCCGGCGTCGCGCGCCGCCACGAAGAAGTGGGGCGCCGCACGATCGTCGATCACGAGCGCCGGCTCGCCGCTCTCGAGGACCGCGTAGAGGTGGACCGCGGGACGGCCGCCGTGGACGCGGTACGTCGGCGTCAGGATGAAGCCGCGCTCCGCCACCCGGCGAGTATGCGGCAGGCGCGCGCCGGCGTCTACGTGCGCTCGAGGTCGGCCGTGGCGGGCCTGCGGGCAACCCGGGTGGCGGCAGCCTCGAGGCGATCGAGACGCGGGCGGTAGTGTCGCATGCCGAGCTCGGCGCACAGCGCCGCGGAACGATCGACCCCGTGCGGCACGCGGCCCTGCGCCACCGCCACCTCGGCAGCACCGAGTAGCGCGGTGGCGAGCGCCGAGCGCGATCCGATCTCCTCGCTGAGAGCGATCGCCTCCGCGTAGCGCCGGGCCGCCTCGTCGAGGCGACCGAGACGGGCGAGCACGTCGCCGCGCGCGGTCAGGACCAGCGCCTGTCGCAGGCGACCACCGGTACGCGTCACGAGATCGGCCGTGAGCCGATCGGCCCGCTCGACCTCGCCGGCCTCCAGCAGCGCCTCGGCGACGAAGCGCGTGTTCAGCTGCATGGTGCCGCCGGCGCGGAGACCGGTCTCGATGCGCTCGACGTACGGGGCGGGGTCGACTCGCTCGCCGAGCCGGAGCCGCGACGCCAGGGCCAGCGCCGCGCCGGTCGTGTAGGCGTTCTCGTTCGCGATCGCCTCACCGATCTCCAGCGTGACGTCGGCCCAGCGCTTCGCCTCGGCGTACTCGCCGCGGAGATAGTGGATGGGCGCGAGCAGGTTGCCGATGGCGCTGCGCATGGTGCGGTTGCTCGTCTGCTCCGCCATGTCGAACGACGCGCGGCCGCTCTCCAGGACGCGATCGAAGTCGTCCTGCGCGTAGAGGACGAGGTCGCGCACCCAGCGCGCGCTCAGGTAGGTGTCGCTCAGGCTCTCGAGATGACCCGCCCGCTCGAGCTCCGCTATCCCGCGCTCGATGCGCTCGCTCGCCAGGGCGAAACGCCCATCGGCCGCGTAGTTCGTGCACAGTCCCCGCGACAGGCCGCGGGCGAGCTCGTGCAGCCCGTCCGCCTCGGCGAGCGTGACCGCCCGCTCCGCGAGCGCGAGGCCTCCCGCGAAGTCGGGAGTGGGCTTCATGATCGTCAAGATGCCGTGGAGGTAGGTGACCGCGGCGAGCCGCTCGCGATCGCCCAGCAGCTCGGCCAGCTCGCGGCCGCGGATGGCGGCGCGCTCGGCGACATCGATCTCCGTCACGCCGAAGTAGACCGCCAGCCGCGCCAGGCCGTGCGCCGCCTCCAGCGCCGCGCGCTGATAGGTTTCGTCCTCGCGCTCGGCGAGGATGACCTCCGCGAGCTGCCACGCCTGGCGCTGGTACTCGGCGGCGACGCGATACGACGGCGCCTGGCCGGCCTCGCTCGCCGCGGCCAGGAGCGCGTGCACCGCTTTCCCCTGGTCATCCCCGCGCGTGTAGTGATGCGCCAGGAGCGCGGCATGCTCGAGCCCGCGCTCGGCCGGATCGGCCTCGAGCAACGCGCCGATGCGGTCGTGCAGCTGGCGGCGCTGCTTCAAGAGGAGTCCCTCGTAGGCGACCTCCTGGGTCAGGCTCTCGCCGAAGCGGAACTCGTCGCTCGACAGCGCCGTCTTGCGATGCACCAGCCCGCGCCGCTCGAGCTCCGCCAGCTCGCGCTGGACGTCGATGCCGTCGTCCGCGAGCAACGCGAGGAGCTGCCGCGTGCGGAACTGTCGCCCGAGCACGGCAGCCACCTGCACGACGCGCTTCGCGCTCGGGCCCAGGCCGTCGAGGCGCGCCGCGATGACCTCCTGCACCGTGCTGGGGATCGGCAGGTCGGCGAGCGGACGCGTCAGCGCGATCTCCCCCGTCCCGGTCCGGACCAGGTGTCCCTCCTCCAGCAGCGTGCGGACGATCTCCTCGGTGAAGAACGGGCTTCCCGCGGCTCGCGACACGATGACCCGCTCCAGCTCGCGCGGGAGACGGTACGTCGCGACCGCCTGGATCACCGCCAAGACGTCGTCGTCGGACAGCGGCCGGAGGGCGACCTGGGTGAGCGCGGTGGGAACCTGCCACGGCGCGATCACACCCGGTCGGTGCGTGACGACGAAGAGCACCGGCGCGTCCTCCAGACGCCGCACCAGCTCGTCGAGCATGTCGCGTGACGGCTCGTCGACCCAGTGCAGGTCCTCGAGGATCATGACCACCGGATGCATCTTCGCCTCGGCGAGCACCAGCCGCGCGACGGCGTCGAACGTCTCGCGCCTGAGCTCGTCGGCGGGCTGCTCGGCGAGCTGCTCGATCGGCAGCGAGAGGAAGCGACAGAGGACCGGATACGCGCGCTCGACGTCCTCGTAGTTCGAGCCGAACTTCGCGGCGACCTTGGCCGCCGACATGTCCACCGTCTCGTCCCAGTCGAGATCGAACCAGCGTCCCATCATGGCCATGAAGGGGTGAAACGGCAGCGCCTGCAGCATCGAGGTGCAGCGACCCTCGAAGAACGCCACCTCGTGCCCTTCGATCCGGCGGCGGAACTCGTAGAGCAGCCGCGACTTGCCGCTGCCGGCGTCGCCGACCACGGCCACCGCCTGCATGCGCCCGTCGGCGAGCCGGCCGTAGGCTTCCACCAGGCGGGCGAGCTCGTTCTGACGTCCGACGAACGGCGTGAGTCCGCGCTCCTCGGCGATGCGGAACTTGGTGGACGGTCCACGCCAGTCGGTCACCGCGTAGGCGTTGACCGGCTCGCTCTTGCCGCGCACCCCGAGCGGACCGACGCGCTCGACGTTGAAGAACCCGCGCACCAGGCGGTGCGTCGACTCGCTGATCAGGATGCCCCCGGGCGGCGCCAGCGCCTGGAGCCGCGAGGCCAGATTCGTCGTGTCGCCGATCGCCGTGTAGTCCATCTTGCGATCGTTGCCGACCGGCCCGACGACCACCGGACCGGTGTTGACGCCGACGCGGATCTGGAGCGGGATGCCGTGCGACGCCTGCAGGCGGGCGGCGAGCGGTGCGAGGGCGTCGCGGATGCCGAGCGCGGCGTGCACCGCGCGCTCCGGCGAGTCCTCGTGCGCGATCGGCGCCCCGAACAGCGCCATCAGCCCGTCGCCCGCGAGCACGTTGACCACGCCCTCGCGCCGGTAGATCTCGGGAAAGACGAGGTCGAGGTAGTCGTCGAGCAGATCGTGGTACTCCTCGGGGTCGAGGCGCTCGGCGATGGCCACCGACGAGACCAGGTCGCAGAACAGCACGGTGACCTGCTTGCGCTCGCCCTCGATGAACGACGGCGCGGCGACCAGCGCGGACGGCTTGTCGGTGGAGCGCTGCGCGATGACCCGCGTGAGCGGATCGATCACGTCGGGCGGCGGCCCGTCGAGCTCCTCGGTGTCGGTCTTGAGCCCGCAATCAGGACAGAATCGATAGCTCGCCTCGAGCGCGACGCCGCATCCCCTGCACGACGCACCCACCGGCGCGCCGCATGCGTGGCAGAACTTCTTTCCAGCGACCAGCTCGACGCCGCACGTGACGCAGCGCATACAAAGGCGCTACGCTGCGTGCCAGCGCAAGTCAACGCCGCGCGGTGCTCACGCCTTCAGGCCGCGTGCCTCGATGCCGCGCGCCTTGGCCCAGCGATAGTCCGGCTTGCCGCTCGGGCTGCGCACCATCTCGTCGACGAGCACGATCGTGCGCGGCAGCTTGTATCGCGCGAGGAGCTGACCGGCGAAGTCCGCGAGGTCGGCCTGGTCGAGCTTCACGCCCGCGCGCGGCTGGATCACCGCCGTCACCTGCTCGCCGAACCGCTCGTCGGGTGTCCCGACGACGACGGCGTCGTAGACGGCGGGGTGCTTGCGCAGCACCTGCTCGACCTCCTCGGGATAGATCTTCTCTCCGCCCGAGTTGATGCATACCGAGCCGCGCCCGAGGACGTTGATCGAGCCGTCGGGGTTGAAGTGCGCGTGGTCGCCGGGGACGGCGTAGCGCACGTCTCCGATGGTGGGAAACGTCTTCGCCGTCTTGGCGGGATCCTTGTAGTAGCCCAGCGGCACGTGCCCCGTACGCGCGACCCAGCCGGTCTCGTCGGTTCCCTCCGCGAGCGGTCCCGAGAGGTCGCTCTTCAGGATGAGCGTGTTCGTCATCGCGAACTTGCCGGTCTGCGCCGGGTCGCCAGCGCGAGTGGCATGCGAGCCGTGCGCACCGGTCTCCGACGCGCCGAAGCCGTCGACCACCATGGCATGCGGCACGAACTCGAGCAGCGCTTCCTTCATGTGGGGAGACAGGATGGCGCCACCCGACCCGATGACGAAGAGCCGCGACAGGTCGTACGATCCGCGCCGCATCTCCTCCACGATCGGCCGCGCGAAGGCGTCGCCGACCATCGTGAGCGTGTTGCACCGCTCGCGCTCGACGAGGCCCAGGATCTCCTCGGGGTCGAGCTTCTCCGGCTTGCCCTGCAGGACGACGGTCCCGCCCTGATGGATCGCGCCGAACCCGAGCCACTGCGCGGCGCCGTGCATCAGCGGCGGCGTGGTCATGACGCGCATGAATCCGCCATTGGACGTGGCGTTCTCCGCCAGCTCCTCGACGGTCGCGGGGCCCGGCATGCCCGGCGCGCCACCCGTCATGGCGGCGTGGAAGATGTCCTCCTGTCGCCAGAGCACGCCCTTCGGCGCGCCCGTCGTGCCGCCGGTGTAGAGGATGTAGAGGTCGTCCGGCGACGGTTGCACGGGTGGCAATGCGTCGGATGCGCCCGCCAGCGCCGTCTCGTAGTCGAGCGCGCCCGGCAGCAGCGGGTTGCCGCTCTCGTCGGCGAGCTGGATCAGGAGGCGCAGCTTCGGGAGCCGCTCGCGGATGCGCGCCAGGTTGGGCGCGTAGCGCGCCTGATAGATCACGCCCGTGGCGTCCGAGTCGGTGAGCAGGTACAGCAGCTCGTCGTCGACGTAGCGATAGTTGACGTTGAACGGCGCCACGCGCGCCAGGTACGCGCCGAGCATGCTCTCGATGTACTCGGGCGTGTTCAGCATGTAGATGCCGACGTGGTCCTGCCCCGACTCGTGGTTCTGGAGGCCGGCGCGTTCGCGGTGACTCCCGAGCCCGTTCGCGTGGAGGACGTTTCCGAGCCGTCGAGCACGCTCGGCGACCTGCGCGTAGGTGAGCCGGCGCGTCGGCGTGACGATGCACTCCCGGTCGGGATTACGGGCGGCGATGGCTTGCTGGGCGAGTCCGAGATTCATGGCGGCAGAGTCTTCGCCCAATCCGCCCCCGGCGTGCAACACCGGCCAACCTCGGCCGGCCCGCGATCAGCCCCGATCGTCGGTGAAGGAGTCCAGCGAGATCACCTGCGATGCCCCGGCAGGCACGTCGACCCGCCGATCGAGCGGCGCGCCGTCCCGCAGGCGAACCGTGATGGTGTGCAGACCCGGCGTGACGGGCAGCCAGCGCTCGTCGAGCTGGCGCGCGTCCACCCAGAAGCGTCCGTCGAGGTCGACGGTGGCATCCTGCGGGACGCTATGGAGCTGGACGTAGCCGTAGGTGGATCCGGCGGCCGGAGGAGCCGCGCCCTCGGGCTCGTCGGGAGGCGGCGGCGCGCCGGCACCGGGAGGCGGCGGCGCTCCCGCGTCGGGAGGGTATTGCTGATCGGGAGGATACTGCTGGCCCGGGTACTGCTGGCCCGGGTACCCGGGAGGAGGCGGATACGTGGTCGGATACCCGTAGTACGGGTACGGATACGAGTACGGGTAGTAGTAGGGATACCCCCGTAGCCGTAGTACGGCCAGCCACCTCCGAAGAAGACGCCGGGGCCGCCGGGCACGATGAAAACCCGGTTGTGAGGGTAGTAGCCATGTGCGTAGTAGCCGCCGTGCGGGTACCACCCGCCGTGCCATCCCGGCGGAGGAGCGCCGCGATAGACGGGTTGTCCCGCGACATGCGGCGGAGGCGCACCGCCAACGGCCGGCCCGCCACCCCCGTGCGGCGCGTATCCGCCACCGTGGGGCCCGCCGCCACCGCCCCCGGCGAAATGGCCTCCGCCACCTCCCCCGCCGTGCGGGCCCGCACCCGCGGGACCTGCCATGGCAGCCAGCAGGAGCGCTGCAGGCAACAGGGCCGATGCGAAGGTCGTGGCGCGTCTCATGGCGTTCTCTGAACCTCGAACACGGAGGCGTGCGATCAGTTACTGTCCGTCGGGAAGGCGGTGAATGTACTCGGCCACCCGGTAGAAGCCGGCGTGGGAGAGGAACTTCCCGATGTCGTCGCGCACGATGCGCTCGCCCTCCGGGGAGTCGAAGAGTCCTCCGGCGATGTCGTCGGCGGATCGGAAGTGCAGCTCGGTGAAGCCGTCCCACGGCTCTCCGTCAGTGCCCAGGCGGCGCTCGACCACGTTCGTGACGTAGCGCACCAGTCCCGGGTGGTGGGCGCGGGCGAGCGCCACGTGCGTCCCGAACCAGTGATCGAGGAACGCCTCGCGGCTCAGGTCGGCACGCCGGCGCACCGGGCACACAAGCTTGACTCCGGGTGATCGCTCGCCGGTGGCGCGCTGCTCGGCAGCGTCGAGCTGCACGTGCGGCGTGGTCACGTACGCGTCGGCGCCAGCGAGGAAGCCCGCGACGTCGCCTTCGATCGCGGCGCGCCCCTCGGGCCCATCGTAGAGCCGATGCTCGAAGTCGGCGCAGGCTCTCGAACGACAGCTCGCCGATGCTGTCGAGCGCCTCCACGCCCGTCCCGACCTGCTCGACCAGGTTGACCACGTAGCCACGCATCGTCGCATGATGACGCAGCGCGAGCGGCACGTGGCCGCGCAGCAACCGATCCGACATACTGCGCCGGCGTCAGCTCGGGCCGCCGACGGCAGAGGAACATCAGCTTGACCATGCTTGCAGGGTGTCGCGGTAGAGCTGCTCGATCGCCCCGATCTCGCGACCCAGCGTGTCGAGGGACCACTCGTCGGTGGCGATGGGCGGATGCACCACGACGTCGACCGTCGCGGGTCGCGCGATGATGCCGTGCTTGGGCAGCGCGTCCAGCGCGTTGCGGATGACGATCGGCACGATCGGCCGGCGCGCCGCCAGCGCGATGTGAAACGCGCCCTTCTTGAACCGTCCCAGCTTGCCGGTGCTGCTGCGCGTACCCTCGGGCGCGATGGCGATGGACAGACCTTCGCGGAGCGCCTCGCACGGCCGGCTGCATCGCCTCGATCGCCTTCGTGCGGTCGGAGCGGTCGATGAAGACCGTGCCCGCGAGCGCGAAGACGGGACCGAAGATCGGGTTGCGCCGCACCTCCTGCTTGCTGATGCCGACGAAGTCGCGGTGCAGCAGCTTGCACAGGATCAGCACGTCGACGGCGCTCTGGTGGTTGAAGATGAAGACCGCGGGCCGGTGCGACCACAGGTGCTCCTCGCCGGTCACCGAGACGCGGATGCCGGCCAGCGCGCTGCCCAGCTCGCCCCACGTGGTGGCCGCCAGGTTGATCACCTGGCGCCAGCTCCCCTCCAGGACGCCGGCCGGCACGCCGAGCAGCAGCGACGGCCCGATGCTCGCGACCGACAGGGACGTGCGCACGACGTCCATCACGCCGGGAAGGCCGCGCGTGCGGAACGTCCGGGCCGGCCAGCCGCGCCGCGCCGCGATGGTGGCGAGCCTGCGGTTGGGGTTGGTCGGGCGCGGGCGGCCGACGTGCTCGAGGAGCGGCAGGTCCTCGTCGCTGTCGGTGTAGAAGAAGCTCTCGGCGAGGTCGACCCCGCGCGTCGTCGCCAGCTCGCGCGCCGCTTCGAGCTTGCCCTCGCCGTAGCACAGCGGCTCGGTGACGCCGCCGGTGAAGCGGCCGTCGCGGACCTCGAGCCTGGTGCAGAGCACGTGCTCGATGCCGAGGTCCTGCGCGAGCGGCTCGATCTGGTAGCGCGTGGCCGACGACACCACCGCCATCGTGTGCCCGCGCCGCCGGTGCGCGCGCACGATCGCGCGCGCTTCCGGGTACACCTCGGCAGCGAGGCGATCCGCATAGAGGCGCTCACCGACCTCGAGCATCGCCGTCTCGTTCTCGCCCTTCAGCAGGCCGGCCGCCTCGGTGACCAGTCCCGAGAAGCCGATCTGCCCGAGCTGGAAGCGCAGGCCGGCGACGGTGGTGAGGGCGAGGCCCGCGGGGCCGATGCGACCGCTCAGCAGGCCGTCGAAGACCAGCGGCACGACCGAGAACCCGGAGATCAGCGTGCGATCGAGGTCGAAGAAGGCCCCGACCTCGGGGCCCGCGGGACCATCCTCGATCTCCCGCGTGATGTCGTCGTACCCGGGCACGGAGGCGGAGCATAGCGTCGCGCACGCGCCGCGGCCAGCCGATGGCCTACCACGGCGGCCCGCACTCGGCGTAGTATCCGGCCGGGCATGACCACCGCGACGCAGCGAGAGCAGCACGAGGAGATCGGCCGCCGGCGGGTCGTCTTCCTGCTCGACGCCTGCAGCCGCACCGAGCTCGGCATCCTGCGACGATGGATCGAGGAGCATCACGTCCCGACGGGCATCCCGTACGACGCCATCCCGATCCCGCCGACGCGCCGCCGCCGGCGCACGACGGTGGACGCGCGGCTGGACACCGTCCTCGCCGCCGCCGACGACCCCATGCTCACACCACTCCGCGTGGCGTGGCTGCCCGGCCCGGCGCACGGCGGTCCGCGGCGGCGCTTCCTCCGGCTCCTGCTGCTCGGCGATCCGCGCGACCCGGGCCGCATGCGCCAGGCGGTCGGCGCGCGGCAGGCGGCGCGCTACCAGGTGGTCGCCGGCGAGGCGGCGCCCGCGTCGGAGCTGCGCGAGCGCTGGCGGCGCGCCGGCGGCGCCGACCTGGGCGAGACGACCGGCCTCGCCGACTTCGTCACCCGCCAGGCCGCCCTGGCGCTGGAGCGCGCGGAGCGTCGCGTGCGCGGGCTGCGCTACAAGGTCCCCCGCTTCGTGCACGAGGACATCCTCGCGCGTCCGGCCTTCCGCGCCGGCATCACGCGGCTGGCGCACGAGCTCGGACGCCCGCAGGCAGCGATCCTGCGCGACGCGCAGCGCTACCTGAAGGAGATCGCGGCCACCCACAGCCCGTACGTCATCGACCTCACGGCGCAGCTGATCCACCTGCTCTACACGCGCGCCTACGGCGAGGCGCTGCACTACGACCGCGGCGACCTCGAGGACATCTATGCCCTCGCGCAGCGCTACCCGGTGGTCTTCCTGCCGTCGCACAAGTCGAACCTGGACCATCTGGTCCTGCAGTACGCCCTGCACGAGAACGGCCATCCGCCGAACCACACCGCCGGCGGGATCAACATGAACTTCTTCCCGGTCGGCCCGCTGGTGCGTCGCAGCGGGGTGTTCTTCATCCGCCGCACCTTCAAGGACAACCCGGTCTACAAGTTCGTCCTGCAGCACTACATCGACTACCTGATCGAGAAGCGCTTCACCCTCGAGTGGTACATCGAGGGCGGCCGCTCGCGCTCGGGCAAGCTGCTGCCGCCACGCTTCGGGCTCCTCGCCAACGTGGTCGACGCCTATCGCCGCGGCAAGAGCGAGGACGTGTTCCTGATCCCGGTGGCGATCGCCTACGACCAGATCCAGGACGTCGGGTCGTACACCGCGGAGCAGCACGGCGCCGCGAAGCAGACGGAGAGCTTCGGCTGGTTCGTCAACGTCATCCGTGGTCTGCAGACGCGCTTCGGCGACATCTACATCCGCTTCGGCAAGCCGATCTCGCTCGCGCAGACCGTCGGGCCGCCCGATCCCCTCGCCGCGGAGCACGGCTCGCAGGACGACACCGAGGAGCAGCACCTCTCGATCCAGAAGCTCGCCTTCGAGGTCGCCGTCCGCATCAACCGCGTGACGCCGATCACCCCGACGTCGCTCGTGGCGATGGCGATGCTCGGCCGCGGGGATCGCGCGCTCAGCGCGCCCGAGCTGGTGGTCGCACTGCAGAACCTCGTGCAGTACATCCGGCGTCGCGCCCTGCCGACGACGATCGAGATCGGACTCGACTCGCCGACGAGCGTGCAGCGCACCCTCGTGTCGCTGGTCGCCAGCGGCGTCGTCACCTGCTACGCCGAGGGACCGGAGCCGGTCTACGCGATCGGACCCGACCAGCACCTGACGGCGGCCTACTACCGCAACACGATCATTCACTTCTTCGTCACCGGCGCGATCGCCGAGGTCGCGCTGCTGCAGGCCGGCGAGGACCACGTCGAGAACCGGCGCGCGACGTTCTGGGGCGAAGCCATGCGGCTGCGCGACCTCCTCAAGTTCGAGTTCTTCTTTGCGGAGAAGGAGCGCTTCCGCGACGAGCTGGCGGAGGAGATCACCCTGCACGACGACAAGTGGGAGTCCGCGCTCGCGCGCGGACCCGCGGCCATCCAGAGCCTCGTGCGCTCCTTCCGGCCCTTCAACGCCCACCGCGTGCTCCGGCCGTACCTGCAGGCCTACCGGGTCGTCGCGGATGCGCTCGTCCTGGAGAAGGCCGACGCGACGTTCGACCAGAACGCGTTCCTCGGCCGCTGCATGGGGCTCGGCAAGCAGTACCTGCTCCAGCGCCGTATCGAGAGTGCGGAATCGGTGTCGAAGGTCCTGTTCGAGACCGCGCTCAAGCTGGCGCGCAACCGCGAGCTGCTCGACCCGGGCCCGGCAGATCTCGTCGACCGTCGGCGCGCCTTCGCCGAGGAGATCCGCGCCGCGATCCGGCGCACCGACGCCATCGAGCTGCTGGCGAAGAGTCGCGTCGCGGGCCTGATCCCCTGACGCCACGGCGATCGCGACCCGTGTCGAAGCGCATTCCCGTCACCATCGTCACCGGCTTCCTCGGCAGCGGCAAGACGACGCGCGTGAACGCGCTGCTGCGCGATCCGCGCGGGCGTCGCGTCGCGGTGATCCTGAACGAGCTGGGCGACGTGGGCATCGAGGCGAGCCGGCTCGCCGCGGCGCGAGGAGTTCGTCGAGCTCGACGGCGGGTGCATCTGCTGCGCCCTCAACGCCGACCTCGAAGCGAGCCTGCGGCGGCTCGGCGAGCGCGGCGGGTTCGACCACGTCGTCCTCGAGACCACGGGCATCGCCGATCCCCTTCCGGTCGCGTGGACGTTCGAGCGGGAGGGCATCCGCGACCGCTACCGGGTCGACGCCGTGGTCGCCGTGGCCGATGCCCTGAACCTGCCCCGTCTGCTCGCCGAGGAACCCGACGCCGTGCTGCAGATCGAGCGCGCGGACGTCGTCCTCGCGAGCAAGCTCGATCTGGTCCGCGACGGCGTCGAGACGCTCGAGCGTCTGGTCCGGCCGCTGAACCCGGCGGCGCCCGTGCTCGACGCGCCGCCGGACGCCACGCCCTGGGACCTGCTGCTCGACGCCGTCGCGACGGCGCGGCCCGGGATGGCGGACACCCCGGTCGCGCACGCGCACGGTCACCGGTGGGAGACGTGGCGTCTGGAGACGACGCGGATGCTGTCGGAGGCGAGCCTGGAGGAGTTCCTCCGCGTGCTGCCGCGCGGCCTCTATCGCGTGAAGGGTCTCGTGCGCAGCGGAGCGACGCCATCGGGCTGGCTCGGCGTGAACGCCGTCGGCGGCCGCTACGAGATCGAGCCGGCGGCCCCGGAGCCGGCGCCGCAGGCCAGCGTGCTGTTCGGCATCGGGCGTGGCTTCGACCGCGCCGCGCTGGACGTGGCCGCGACGACGCTCGTCGCCTGACGTCCCGGGACGGCGCGCTCAGCCGCCGCTCCGCCAGTGCGGCGGATAGCTGCGGGCATAGGTCGGCCGCGCGCGCATGCGCTCGCGCCAGGCGTGCAGCCACGGCGTGGCTGCCGGGTCCAGGTCGACGCCGCCGCGTGCCGCGATCTCGACGAACGGCACCCACGAGAGGTCGGCACGGGTGAAGTCGGCGCCCATGACGAAGTGACCGCCGCGCGCCGCCGCACGGAGCTCGAGCTGCTCCAGCTCGTGGCGCACCGCCGCGCGCGCCTCCGCGATTGACCGCCTCGTCGCGTCGCTCCGCGGGCGTGAAGAACGCCTGGCGCGCGACGTTGCGGAACGCGTCGCCGAAGTAGAGCACGGCCTCGGCCTCCTCCATGCGCACGGTCGCCCGACGGGCGGCGTCGTCCGGCAGCAGGGCCGGGCGCGGGTAGCGGTCTTCCAGGTACTCGACGATCGGCGTCGACTCGTAGAGCACGAGGTCCCCGTCGATGAGGGCCGGCACCTTGCCGTGCGGATGGCGGGCGAGGTGCTCGGCGGTCTTGTGCTCGCCCTTCTGGAAGCTGAGGAGGACGGGCTCGTACGGCAGGCCCTTCTCTTCCAGCACGAGCTGCACGCGCCACGAGTAGGGCGACCCCGAGCCGTAGTAGAACCGCATCATGCGGTCAGAGATCGAGCAGATACGCGGCGATCAGCGGGAAGGCGATCGTGGCGTCGGACTCGATCATGAAGCGCGGCGTGTCGACGTCGAGCTTGCCCCACGTGATCTTCTCGTTGGGCGGCGCGCCGCTGTACGACCCGTACGACGTGGCGGCTTCGGAGATCTGGCAGAAGTACCCCCACGAGCGCGCGTCGCGGCGCAGGTCCTGATGCAGCAGCGGCACGACGCAGATGGGGAAGTCGCCGGAGATGCCGCCGCCGATCTGGAAGAATCCCAGCCGGGCCGTCTTGTCGGTGCTGGAGTACCAGTCGATCAGGCGCATCATGTACTCGACACCGACCTTGACGATGCGGGGATCGCAGTCGCCGCGAGTGCAGGCGGCGGCGAACATGTTGCCCAGGGTCGAGTCCTCCCAGCCCGGCACGAAGAGCGGCAGATCGCGCTCGGACGCGGCGACGAGCCAGGAGTCGCGCGGATCGATCTGGTACTCGGAGACCAGCCGCTTCGAGCGCAGGAGCTGGTAGAAGTACTCGTGGGGGAAGAAGCGCTGGCCGGCTCCCTGCGCGTCCGCCCACAGGTCCACCATGTGATGCTCGATCTTCCGCATCGCCGCTTCCTCGGGGATGCAGGTGTCGGTCACCCGGTTGAGGTGGCGGTCGAGGAGCGCCTTGTCGTCCTCGGCGCGCAGCTCGCGGAATCCCGGGACGCGCACGTAGTGATCGTGTGCGACCAGGTTGTAGACGTCCTCCTCGAGGTTGGCGCCGGTGATCGTCATGGCGTGGACCTTGTCCTTGCGGATGAGCTCGGCGACGACCAGCCCCAGCTCGGCGGTGCTCATGGCGCCGCCCATCGTCAGCATCATCTTGCCGCCGGCGGCGAGGTGCGCCTCCCACGCCTGCGCCGCGTCGACGAGCGCTGCGGCGTTGAAATGACGGAAGTGGTGGACGACGAAGTCCCGCACGGCACCCATGGTGCCTGGCGGTAGCAACTGCAACGGCGATGGGCAACCCCCGCGACGCACGCGGCGGGGGGATGCGCTTCAGTCCAGGCCCCAGCGGCGGCGTTTTCGCCAGAGCGTCGTCACGTTGATGCCGAGGCGCGCGGCCGCTTCCTCCAGCGTCGCCGACTGCGACAGGACGGCCTGGACGTGGCGCCGCTCCAGGTCCTCGAGCGACGCTGGCCCTTCACCCTCGATCGCCACGGGAATGACCACCGGTGCCAGCACGTGGTCGGGCAGATCCGCGGCACGGATCGTCGAGCCCGGACAGAGGACGAGCGCACGCTCGAGGGCGTTCACCAGCTCGCGCACGTTTCCCGGCCATCCGTAGGCTCGCAGCGCGGCGAGCGCCGCCGGCTCGAGCGACACGAACGGGCGTCGGTGTCGGGCGCACAGGCTGCGCAGCAGGTGCTCCACCAGCGCCGGCAGGTCCTCCCGGCGCTCGCGCAGCGGAGGGAGCACGATGCCGATCACCTGCAGACGATAGAAGAGGTCCTGGCGGAATCGACCGGCGGCCACCTCGGTCGGAAGATCGCGGTTCGTTGCCGCGATGATCCGGACGTCGACCTCGCGCGTGGTCTCGTCGCCGACACGCTCGAAGCGGCGCTCCTCGAGGAAGCGCAGGAGCTTCCCCTGGAGGTCGGGCGGCAGCTCGCCGATCTCGTCGAGGAACACGGTCCCGCCTCCGGCGCCCTCGAGCCGCCCGCGATGGTCCCGCCATGCCCCGGTGAACGCGCCTTTCACGTGGCCGAACAGCTCGCTCTCCAGGAGATGCTCCGACAGCGTCGTGCACGAGACGACGACGAACGGGCCCTGGTGACGCGGACTCCAGGCGTGCATCGCGGCGGCGAGCACGTTCTTGCCCGTCCCGCTCTCGCCGGTGAGCAGCACGCTCGCCTCCGACGCCGCCACCTGCCGCGCGATCTCGAGCACCCGGCGCATCGCGAGGTTGCCCGATTCGAGCAGCGCCGGCGATTCGACCACCCGGCGGAGGTCGCGGTTCTCGCGCCGCAGCTGCCGCACCTCCAGCACGCGGTCGAGGAGCAGGCCCACCTCGTCGAGGTCGAACGGCTTCACGAGGTAGTCGTAGGCCCCCTCGCGCAGCGCCTCGACCGCGCCGCGCACCGTCGCATATGCCGTCATGAGCACGACCACGGCGTCCGGCCGGCGGACGCCGGATCTCGCGCAGCAGCTCCATCCCGTCCATTCCAGCCATGCGCACGTCGGAGAGGACGACGTCGGGCTCGAGACGATCGAGCGCGGTCGAGCGCCTCCGCCGCGTCCGCCGCGGCCTCGACCGCGTGGCCCTGGCCGCGGAGGTACGTCGCCAGGTGCGCGCGGATGTTCTTCTCGTCGTCGACGATGAGGACGGTGGCCATGAGAGACGCCTCAGTCTATCGCCTGGGTAGCTCCAGGGTGAAGCGGCTCCCCTTCCCGACCTCGCTGTCGAGGAAGATGCGACCGCCGTGCGCCTGCACGATGTCGCGCACGATGGCGAGCCCGAGGCCCGTGGCTCCCGGCTCGCCGCCGTCCTGCCCCTGCACGAAGCGCTCGAAGATGCGCTCGCGCTGCTCGGGGGCGATGCCGGGCCCCGTATCGGACACGCTGACCCGGACGACTCCGTTCTCGGCGCTGGCGCCGATCGTGACCTGCCCACCCCGCGGCGTATACCGCAGCCCGTTCGCGATCAGGTTCGAGAGCGCCCACAGGATCTTCGTCGGGTCGCCCGCGATGCGGAGATCGGTCTCCGGCACCATCGTCTCCAGCGCGACGCCGCGCTCGCGCGCCTGGAGCGCGAAGATGCGTGCGCAGCGCGTGATGACGTCGCCGAGATGCACGTGCTGCCGCTCGAGCGCGATGCTCATGGCGCGCGAGCGCGAGACGTCGAGGAGCCGCTGCGCCACGTCCTCGAGGCGGCCGACGTCCTCGCGAGCCGCCTCGACCAGCTTCGTGCGCTCGGCGTCGAGCGGCGGGGCGAGTCCGCTCGAGGAGGTCGACCGCCATGCGCAGCGACGTGAGCGGCGTCCGCAGCTCGTGCGACAGCGTGGCCATGAGCTGCTCGCGGCGCGCCTCCTGGTCACGCAGGTAGGTCACGTCCTGGAGCACGAGGATGAAGCCGGCGTGCGTCCCGTCGCGCGCGCGCAGCGGGGTGGGCCGCAGCGTGTAGTAGTGGTCGCGCCCGCGGAGATAGAGCGCCAGCTCGACGGGCTCGTGCTCGCGCTCGGGATGGGCGAGAAAATCGGCGACCGCCGTCCGCAGGCGGTGGTAGTGCGGGTGCTCGGTCCCCAGGCGTTCGAAGCGCTGGCCCAGCGCCTCCTGCTCGGTGAAGCCGAGAATGGCGCACGCCACCTCGTTCACGTGCTGGACCACGCCGTCGTGATCCACCACGACCAGGCCGTCCTCGATGGACTCGATCACCGCCGCGAGCTTCGCCTGCGCCTCGAGGACGGCGTCGATGCGCGTGCGCTCGATGGCCACCGCGGCCTGCCCTGCCATGGCCTCCAGGAGCTGGCGCTTCGGGAGCGGGAGGCCGCCGTCGGCCTCGTCCTCCTGGAGGGCGAGGACGCCCACCGCCCCGCGGACGGTCGACAGGGGCACGTGGAGCCACCCCCCGCCGGGCAGCGTGTCCGTGCCACGCCCCGCGGCGTGATTGTGCTCCCATACCCAGGTCGCGGTTCCGCGCTCCGCTTCGGGCAGGTCGGCGTCGCGCGGGTGCGCCGCGCGGACGGTGAGGCGACCGCCGTCGGGCAGCAGGATCGCCGCCCGGCCGCCGAACTCCCGCCCCACGTGCTCCACGATGACGCGCAGGAGATCCTCGACGCTCGCGGCCGCCGCGACCTCGCGTGCGAACGCGTACAGCGTGGCCGTCCGCCGCTCGCGACGGCGCGCGGCCTCGGCCTGGTCGCGCACGCGGGACGTGAGGTTGCTGGTGAGCACGGCGACCAGCAGGAAGACGAACAACGACAGCAGGTCCTGCGGCTTCGTGACCGTCAAGGTCAAACGCGGCTCGACGAAGAAGAAGTCGTAGACCAGGAGTCCCAGAACGGAGGCGAAGATCGACGGCCCCAGGCCGCCGACCAGCGCGCTCAGGAGCACCGCCGCCAGGAAGACGAGGCTCGGGTCGTCGAGCGGCAGGATCGCCATGAGCCCGAACGCGACGCCCGCCGCGGAGGCGATCGCCGCCGCCGCGAAGGCGTAGCCCCGCAACCGGAGTGGGCGGCGCGTCCCGACGTCGGGCGCGGTCTTCGGGGTGCCGCGCGCCGGCTCGTCGCCGGTGATCACGCGGACGTCGATCGCGCCACTGTGGCGGATGACCTCGTCCACCACCGAGCCCGCCCACAGCTCGCGCCAGCGCGAGCGCAGCGGCTTGCCGAGGATGATCTCGCTCACGTTGCGCTCGCGCGCCACGCGCAGCAGATCCTCCGCGACGGCGCGCCCCGGCACGGTCACCGCCTCGCCGCCCAGCTGCTCCGCGAGCCGCAGCGCCCGGTGGACCCGATCGCGCTCGGCCTCCGGCCGGTCCGCGAAGCGCGGCGGCTCGACGAACACCGCCAGCCAGGGAGCGCCGCGGCGCTCCGCCATGCGCCGCGCCGCGCGCACGAGCCGCTCCGAGAGGGCGCTCCCGCTGACCGCGACCAGGATGCGCTCCGACACGGCCCAGGTATCGGGCGTGGCGCGCGCCCGGCGGTGCGCCTGCATCTGCTCGTCGACGTGCTCCGCCGTCTCGCGCAGCGCCAGCTCGCGCAGCGCCGTCAGGTTCGCGGGCTGGAAGTAGTTGCGGAGCGCGCGCTCGGCGGCCTCGGGAATGTAGACCTTGCCTTCCTGGAGGCGCTGGATCAGCTCCTCGGGCGACAGGTCGATCAGCTTCACCTCGTCGGCGCGGTCGAGGATGCGGTCCGGGATGGTCTCGCGCACGCGCACGCCGGTGATCTGGGCGACCACGTCGTTCAGGCTCTCGAGGTGCTGGATGTTGACCGTGGTGTAGACGTCGATGCCGGCATCGAGCAGCTCCTCGACGTCGAGCCAGCGCTTGGGGTGCCGGCAGCCGGGTGCGTTCGAGTGCGCGAGCTCGTCCACCAGGACCAGCTCGGGCCGGCGTTCGAGGATGGTGTCCAGGTCCATCTCGCGGAGCGCCTGGCCGCGGTACGGCACGATCTGTCGCGGGATGATCTCGAGCCCGTCGAGCAGCGCCTCCGTCTCGGTACGGCCGTGCGTCTCGACGACGCCGACCACGACGTCGACCCCGTCGCGCAGGCGCTCGCGCGCCGCCTGGAGCATGGCGTACGTCTTGCCGACGCCCGGGGCGGCGCCGACGAAGATCTTGAGGCGGCTTCGCTGCTCGCGCGACACCGCCTCGAGAAACGCTTCCGGCGCGGGGCGCCGGCTATGCTCGTCCTGAACGCTCGGCACGCCGAGTCAGTGTCTCACCGAGCGGGTAGCGCATCCAGTGCGAGGTTGAGGGCCAGGACGTTGACCCTCGGTTCTCCGAGGAATCCCCACTGGCGCCCCTCGGTGTTGCGGGTCACCAGCGCGTCGACCGTGGCGGGGTCGAGTCCTCGCGCGCGCGCGACGCGGGGAACCTGCCAGTGCGCGGCAGCCGGGCTCACGTGCGGGTCGAGCCCGCTGCCCGAGGCCGTGGCCAGATCCACCGGGACGGGCGCGTGGTTGTCCGGGTCCGCCGCCCTGAGCGCGTCGACCCGCGCCTTCACCGCGTCCACCAGCGCCGGATTCAGCGGACCCAGGTTCGAGCCGGACGACGCGGCGGCGTTGTATGCGAACGGCGCGGTCGCCGACAGCCGGCCCCAGAAGTACTTCGGGTCGTCGAACGGCTGGCCGATCAGGGCGGACCCCGCGACGTCCGTACCGCGGAACACGAGGCTTCCGTTGGCCTGGTGCGGGAAGGCGGTCTGCGCGACCACCGTCACCGCGAGCGGATAGACGACGCCGGTGAGCACGGTGAGCAGGAGGAAGAGGACGAGGGCGGGCTTCAGCTGCTGCGACATGGAAGGAGCCTCCGATCAGGCGAATCCCAGCGCGACGAGCGCCAGGTCGATGATCTTGATGCCGATGAACGGCGCGACGATCCCGCCGAGGCCGTAGATGAGCAGGTTGTCGCGCAGCAGCACCGACGCGCCGACGGCGCGGTAGCGGACACCGCGCAGCGCGAGCGGGATCAACGCCACGATGATGAGCGCGTTGAAGATCACCGCCGACAGGATGGCGCTCTGCGGCGTCGCCAGACCCATGACGTTCAGGCGCGTGAGGACCGGGAAGGTGCCCACGAATGCCGCCGGGATGATGGCGAAGTACTTGGCCACGTCGTTCGCGATGCTGAACGTGGTGAGCGAGCCGCGGGTCATCAGGAGCTGCTTCCCGATCTCGACGATCTCGATGAGCTTCGTCGGGTTCGAGTCGAGGTCGACCATGTTGCCGGCCTCCTTCGCGGCCTGCGTCCCGGTGTTCATGGCGACGGCGACGTCGGCCTGCGCCAGCGCGGGGGCGTCGTTCGTGCCGTCTCCCGTCATGGCGACGAGGCGGCCGCCCCGCTGCTGCTCGCGGATGAGCGCCAGCTTCGCCTCGGGGGTGGCCTGGGCGAGGAAGTCGTCGACGCCGGCCTCGGCGGCGATGGCGGCGGCGGTGAGCGGGTTGTCGCCGGTGATCATGACGGTCTTGATGCCCATGCGGCGCATCTCGCCGAAGCGCTCCTTGATGCCGCCCTTCACGATGTCCTTCAGCTGGATGACACCCATCACCTGCGGCGCCGTCGGCGACCACCAGCGGCGTGCCGCCCTCCCGGGCGATGCGCCTCGACCCGCTGCCGGACGGCGACCGGGAACTGCCCCGCCCTGCTCCTGGACGTACGCCTCGATGGCGTCGGCCGCTCCCTTGCGGATGTGGCGGCCGTCGAGGTCGACGCCGCTCATCCGCGTCTGCGCCGTGAACGGAACGAAGCTGGCGCCGAGGGCGTGCACGTCGCGCTCGCGGAGCCCGTACTGCTCCTTCGCCAGCACGACGATGCTCCGCCCCTCGGGCGTCTCGTCGGCGAGCGAGGCGAGCTGCGCGGCGTCGGCGAGGCGCTCGACCGGGATGCCGTCGCTCGGGAGGAACGCCGTCGCCTGCCGGTTGCCGAGCGTGATCGTCCCGGTCTTGTCGAGCAGGAGCACATCGACGTCGCCCGCCGCTTCGACGGCGCGGCCCGAGATGGCGATGACGTTCGCCTGGATCATCCGGTCCATGCCGGCGATGCCGATGGCGGAGAGGAGGCCGCCGATGGTGGTCGGGATGAGGCAGACGAGGAGCGCCACCAGCACGGTGACCGTGATCGGGGTCCCCTGTCCGGCCTCGTTCACCCCGTAGATCGAGAACGGCAGCAGGGTGACCGTGGCCAGCAGGAAGATGATGGTGAGCCCGGCCAGCAGGATGTTGAGGGCGATCTCGTTCGGCGTCTTCTGCCGCTTGGCCCCCTCGACCATCGCGATCATGCGGTCGAGGAACGTCTCGCCCGGGTCGCTCGTGATGCGCACGACGATCCAGTCGGAGAGCACGCGCGTGCCGCCGGTGACGGCGCTGCGGTCGCCGCCGGCCTCGCGGATCACCGGAGCGCTCTCGCCCGTGATGGCGCTCTCGTCCACCGAGGCGATCCCGTCGACGATCTCGCCGTCGCTCGGGATGAACTCTCCCGCGGCAATGAGCACGAGGTCGCCCTTGCGCAGGAACGCGCTCGTCGTGTCCGTGTACCTGGCCGATCCGGGATCGAACCCGCGACCAGGCGCGTCGGCGAGCTTCTTGGCGGTGATGTCCCGCCGCGCCTTCCTGAGGCTCTCGGCCTGCGCCTTGCCGCGGCCCTCGGCCATCGCCTCGGCGAAGTTCGCGAACAGCACGGTGAACCAGAGCCACAGCGACACGGCGAAGATGAACCAGGCAGGCGCCTCGCCCTTGCCGAGGAGGGCCTGCACGAAGAGCCCCGTGGTGAGGACGCTCCCCACCAGGACGACGAACATGACGGGGTTGCGGACCTGGATGCGCGGGTCGAGCTTGCGGAACGAGTCGGCGAGCGCTCCCCGCACGATCGCGGGGTCGAAGAGCGACCGGGCCTTGGCATGCGTGGACATATCGCGGCTCCTTCGGCGTCAGGCGGTCAGGAGGAGGTGCTCGACGATCGGCCCCAGCGCGAGCGCGGGGATGAAGGTGAGCGCACCGACGATGATGACGACGCCGATCAGCATCGCGACGAAGAGCGGGCGTGTGCGTCGGCAGCGTGCCGGGGCTCGGCGGCACGATCTTCTTGCGCGCGAGGGAGCCGGCGATGGCGAGGGTGGGGATGGCGAGCCAGTACCGCGCGATCAGCATCGCGACGCCGCCCAGGAGGTTGTAGAAGGGGACGTTGGCGTTGAGACCCGCGAAGGCGCTGCCGTTGTTGTTTCCCATGGAGCTGTAGGCGTAGAGGATCTCGCTGAACCCGTGCGGGCCCGGGTTGGCCCGGCTGGCGAGCCCGGCAGGCGCCACCGCCCCGATCGCCGTGCAGACCAGCACGATGAGGGGCGGCAGCAGGATGACCAGCGAGGCCATCTTCATCTCGTAGGCCTCGATCTTCTTGCCGAGATACTCGGGGGTGCGTCCAACCATGAGCCCCGCCACGAAGACCGCGATGATGGCGAAGACGAGCATGCCATAGAGCCCCGAGCCGACGCCGCCGTAGATCACCTCGCCGAGCTGGATCATGAACAGCGGCACGAGGCCGCCGAGCGGCGTGAAGGAGTCGTGCATCGAATTGACGGAGCCGTTCGAGGCGCCGGTGGTGGCGGTGGCCCAGAGAGCGGAGTTCGCGATGCCGAAGCGCACCTCCTTGCCCTCCATGTTGCCGCCCGGTGCGACGGCGCTGGCCACCTGGTCGACGCCGAGCGGGGTGAGGCGGGGATTTCCCGGTACTCAGCCCACTCGCACAGCGCGAGCATGGCGACGAAGATCACCACCATCGCGGCGAGCACCGCCCAGCCCTGGCGGGTGTCGCCGACCATCTGGCCGAAGGTGTAGCAGAGCGCTCCCGAGATCACGAGGATCGACAGCACCTCGAGGAAGTTCGCGAGCGGCGTCGGGTTCTCGTACGGGTGCGCCGAGTTGACGTTGAAGAAGCCGCCGCCGTTCGTGCCGAGCTGCTTGATGGCGATCTGCGACGCAGCAGGTCCCATCGGGATCACCTGTTCAGTCACGGGAGACGTCTCCGTCTTCGGCTGTCCGCTGTCGTCGAGCACCGGGTTGCCGTCGGCGTCCTTCACCGGGGTCGTCGCCGTCGTCGCCTGAACGAGCGGCACGGAGCGGTAGGCATCGAAGTTCTGGATCACGCCCTGGGAGACGAGGATCAGCGCGAGCACCAGGGACAGCGGCAGGAGGATGTAGAGCGTGGTGCGCACGAGGTCGACCCAGAAGTTGCCCAGGTCCTCGACCTGGCGCTGGCGGAAGCCGCGGACGAACGCGACGAGCGTGGCCATGCCCGCGGCCGCGGACACGAAGTTCTGCACCGTGAGCCCGACCATCTGGGTCAGGTAGCTCATCGTGGATTCGCCGCCGTACCCTTGCCAGTTCGTGTTGGTGGCGAAGCTCGCGGCGGTGTTGAACGACGAATCGGCGCTCACGGCGCCCATGCCCTGCGGGTTGAGCGGCAGCACGCCCTGGAAGCGCTGCAGCAGGTAGACGACCAGCAAGCCGACGAGGTTGAAGAGCAGCATCGCGACCGCGTACGTCCGCCACGTCATGCCCTGCTCGGGATCGACTCCGGCGAGCGCGGTAGCAGAAGCGCTCGATCGGCCCGAAGACCCGATCGAGCACGAGGGGCGCGCCCTCGTAGACCCTGGCCATGTAGCTTCCGAGCGGCTTCGTCAGGGCCGTCAGGACCACGACGTAGAGGGCGACCTGGAAGAACCCGTTCGCGGTCATCAGAAGCGTTCCGGCGCGAGCAGCGCGACGAAGAGGTAGACCAGCAACCCGACGGAGATCGCTCCGCCGATCGCGTACAGCAGCGTCATGGGGGCGCTCCTTCTAGAGTCGTTCGCAGAGAACGATGAAGCCCCACGAGAGGGCGAAGAAGATACCGACGAGGAGGAGGGACGCGAGGTCCATGCTCGCTGGAGCACGGCCCATGCCATCACGCCGGTGTAGCATATTCGGGCGCCCGGCACGGTGCGTCGTGCAGGATGCACGGCATATCCCTGCAGGATGCACGACCGGAGCCGTCGCGACGGCCATGTCGCGCGCGGTCAGTCTTCTGACTGCACGGGGACGATCGCCGGCGAGAACAGCGTGCGCACGCTCTCCAGCCTCGGGTCCATCGCCCACAGCGGCACCACGAAGGAGGACAGGTAGACGGTGGCCAGGCGCGGGGACATGAGCGGGAGGAAGACGAGGATCGGTGGCAGCAGGACCACCAGGCCGTGGACGCTGATCATCTTCTCGCGTTCCGGCTCGCGCCGCCGCACGACGCGCCACAGGACCGCCGCGCTGGCGCAGGTGAGAGCCACCCACGGCACGACGACCAGCCACCACGTCTGCTCGTCGTAGCGGAAGACGCCGCCGAGCAGCCCGACGGGGAACGGCAGCACGACGGCTGCGAAGGCGAGCCACGCGAACATCTGGAGTGCCGGCGAGCTCTCCACCTGGCCGTCGGGGAGCGGGCGGGCACCGAGGAAGCTGGCCGTCGTCGCCATCCCGCAGCGAAGATCGTTCGCCAGATCGCGGAGACCGCCGTGCACGCCGTTGATGAGGAAGATGAACGTCGCGCCGTACGCCACCGCCGGCACCGTCGCACGCGTGATCCGTCCACCGGCGAGGAGCGCACCCACGATCGCGAGACTCCCCCACGCGAGCGCCTGGACGAGGTCGGTGAGCGGCGGTACGGGACATCGCTTCCCGTAGAGATTGTAGACCGTCATGAGCGCGAAGGCCGCCGCCATCACGAGGTAGGCCCCGGGCGGTCCACCCGCTCGCCAGATCAGCGTGGCGGCGAGCGGGAGCTGCGCGACGGCGAGGAGCTTCGCCTGCCAGGCGCTGATCGTCCCCGTCACCAGGGGATCGTCCGCCCTCAGCGGCTGCGTCAGGTCGACGTGCAGATCGAGGATGTCGTTCTGGACGTACGCGAAGACGTGGAACGCCGCAGCGACGGCGAGGAGCAGACCGATCATCGTCCATGTCGGCGACCCGTGGACCGAGGCGGCGCCGAACAGCACGAGGGAGGAGGTGAAGCCGTAGTAGTGCAGTCGCAAGAACCGGTCCGCCAGGAGGATCCAGTCGCTCAGCATGGGGGTCGCCTCGGATTCATCGCTGGCTGCCGAGACGGCTCAGCACGTCCTGCCGTCGCGCGAAGATCCGCCCCGGCTGCGCGTTCGGCGAGACCAGCGCGACATCGAGGAGGTGCCTCGCGCGCGCCGTCTCCGTCTGCGCGTCGCGCGTCGCACCGGAGCGATCGTGTACCGCAGCCCTGCCCAGGTGAACGGACGCCAGCATCGGATGATCCGCGATGCCGTTGGTGACGGCGAGCTCCAGCGCCCCGTCGTATGACGTCATCGCGCCGGCCAGGTCGCCTTCGCTGCAGATGGACGTCGCCGAGCAGGCACCAGGACGAGACGCGGGCCGGGTGACGAGGGCCGAGGTCCTCCTCGAGCATACGATCGCTCAGCGTGCACGCGCTGAACGCCGCATGCGGTTGGTCCGTCGCGAGCGCGAGCCGGCCGCGCACCAGATGCACCTGCGCCTCGAAGTGTCGTCGCGTGCCGCACACCCGCGGCCGGAAGTACTCGAAGTCGGCGAGCTGCGCCCTGGCCTCGTCCACCTGTCCCAGGTCGAGGTGCGTCTGTGCGAGGTAGGCCAGTGCGACCGCGACGACCTGGTCCATCTGACTGACGAACGACTTGGCCTCGGTCACCACCTCGGTGAGCTCGGCCATCGCAGCGTCGTCGGCACCGAGCATCTGATGCGCCTGGCCGAGCACGCACCTCGCCGCGTGCACGAGCGGATGATGCGGACCGTACGCCGTGTCCCCGCCCTCGACCGCCTCCGCCGCCCACGCGCGCGCTTCCTCGGGCCGGCCGAGGTAGAGGAGGACCTGCGCGAGGTGCATCAGGCTGCCGGACAGGAGCGGACGGTATGCAGGCGCCAGGGCGCTCGCGAAGTCGTTCGCCTCCCCGAGCGCGGCGCGTGCGCCGCGCACATCTCCCTGCTCGTAGAGCACCCGACTGAGGATCGCCCGCGCGGCGACGGCTCGCGGATCGACCTCCCGCGTCGAGGTGTGCGCGAGCTCGATCGCGCGGTGCGCTGCGTGCTCTGCGCTCGCTCGCTGTCCCTCCGACCAGCGGATCCACGCCAGGTTGGTGAGCGCCTGCGACGTGCGCGAGGCGAGAGCGGGATCCTTGGCGAAGATGTCGATCGCGCGCTGGTGCGCGGCGGCCGCGCGCTCCAGGTCGCCTTCCTGGTAGCGCACCATGCCGAGGTTGTCGGCGGCGCGAGCCAGCTCGTGCTCGAGAGACGGGCCGGCCATCGTGTAGATCGCGATCGAGCGCTCGAGGTGCTTGACCGCCTCGTCGATCAGTCCGGAGGCGCTCAGGTAGCGCCCGGTGCGGCTGAGCAGGTCGGCGACGCAGATGCGCGTCTCCTCGCGCTGTCCGGCATGCCCGAGCGTCGCGATCGCGTGCGGAAGCAGCCGGGCGCACTCCAGCCGCGTGTTGCCGAGGATCCGCTGCGGGGGAACGCCGCGTCCACCTGACGGAGCGCATGCTCCGCGGCGGCGTCGCGCTCTCCTGCGTCATGCGGTCGCGCGTCACGGTCTGGAGCAGCCGGTGCACGGACACGCGTGTCGCCGTCGACCGTGACGAACGAGTAGCGGCGCAGGGCGGCGAGGCACCGGTCGAGCGCGAGCTCGCCGCCCGCGACCTGGTCGGCCGAGCCGTCGAGGAAGCAACAGCGAGCGAGGGATGTTCTCCGGGGCGAGATGCGCGACCGTGCTGAGCAGCGTCACCGCATCGGGCTCCTCGGCCTGGAGTCTCTCGAACGACAGCTCCCAGGTGGCGCGCAGGGTCATCGGGTAGTCGGCCCGCGGCGCGCGCTGCGCCATCAGCTCGGCGTGATGGTGGCGGAACAGGGTGAGATAGTCGGCGAGGCTCCGGCCGGACGCGTCCACGTACGCCGCCGCCTCCTCGAGAGCGAGCGGCAGGTCGCCGAGGACCTCGGCGAGCTCCGGCGCGCCCGAGCGATCGTCGCTGCCGGATCGCTTGAGCAGCAGCTCGACCGACTCGGTGCGGCTGAGCACGTCGACGCTCAGGCTGCGCGCCAGCCCGTGCCAGCTCTGATTCCTCGAGGTGACCAGCACGTGGCCGAGCGGATTCGCGGGCAGGTAGGTCCGGATGGCGCGTGGATCCGGCGCGTTGTCGAGCACGAGCAGCCAGCGGTCGTTGCGCTCGAACCACTGGCGCGCCGCCTGGACCTTGCGCCGCACCTCGGGTGCGTCGGAGTCGGGAAGGCGCAGCGTCGTCGCGAGCTGTGCGAAGTCGGCGTCGAGCGTGCCGCCGTCCTCGGCCCGGATCCATGCGACGAGCTTGTAGCGCTCGGCGTAGCGATGCGCGTACTCCAGGGCGAGCTGCGTCTTGCCGACGCCGCCGAGTCCCTTCAGCGCGCAGACCGCCAGCAGCGGACCGCCACGTAGCTGCTCCTCGATCGCCACGAGCAGCTCCTCGCGACCGGTGAAGTTCGGGTTGCGCAGGAGAGGAACGGCGAAGATGCCGCGGCCGCTCCCTGGGTGACGGATGCCTCCCGCGCGCCACCTCGCGTCCCCCGGACGGCGCCGCGACGAACCGCTCGGGCAGCGGAGCGGACAGGTTCTGGAGGCGCGCGAGCAGGTCGGCGGCGCTCGCCACCCGCTGCGAGACGTCCTTCGCGCACGCGTCGCGCAGGGTCGCGCCGAGCTCGCTGCTCTCCAGCTCCGGCGGGATCGGGACCGGATCGGGCCCGAGCTGGCGATCGAGCGTCTCGTGGATGGTCGCGCCGGCCATCACCAGCTTGCCGGTCAGCATCTCGACGGAGGTGAGCGCCCACGCGTAGATGTCGGCCGCCGGCGTGGCATCCTCGCCGCGCAGCTGCTCGGGCGCGCTGTAGGCGAGCGTGCCCTGGAGCTGGCCACGCAACGTCAGGCGACTCGCCCAGCGCGCCGTCGCTTCCGCGATGACCGCCATCCCGAAGTCGAGGATCATGGCGTTGCGCCGCGCCCCCGTTCGGTGACCAGGATGTTCTCCGGCTTGACGTCGCGGTGGACGATCCCCCGCGCATGCGCGCACGCGAGCGCGTCCAGCATCTGGCACATGAGATGGACCGCGGAGGTGGGTGAGAGTGGACCAGAGCCGATCCGATCGAGGACGTCGTAGCGCTCGCGGAACGAGTGATCCTCGAAGACGCGAGCGACCCGATCCAGGCTCATCCCGGACCTTCAGGCTCTGCCGGGGTCGGGCATGGGGCTCACCGGCAGGGGCGTTGCTTCATCGCAAGCTGAGCCACGGGTGGGCTATACGGCGGGATTTTCTCTGCAGATGTCGGTTGCTCGTCGCGCGCGAGCGGCGGAGAACCGGGTGCTGACTCGAAACCACCCGGCCGGTACAGCGAAACCCGCGTCGAGGAGAGAACGATGAGTGCGCACCCCGAGCACGCGAGCGCCGGCGCGAGCCGGACTCCCGCGCCGCGAGCCGGCCGCGCGCGCTTCGTCGCGCTCGCGCTGGTCGCGGTCGCCATGGTGGCCGCCGTGAAGCTCCTCCCGGTCAATCAGTGGCTGCTCGCGTTCGTGGCCTGGATCCGCGACGCCGGCACGACGGGCATGGCGGTCTTCGTACTCGCGTACATCGTCGCCTGCATCCTGCTGCTGCCGGGTCTCATCCTGACGCTCGGCGCGGGATTCGCCTACGGCGTCGCCGTCGGCATCCCGCTGGTGTGGGTGTCCGCGAATCTCGGCGCCGCGGCCGCCTTCCTGCTCGGGCGGACGCTCGCTCGCGACCGCATCGCGGCCCGGGTTTCCGGCAATCCGAAGTTCGCCGCGATCGATCGCGCGGTCGGCCGCGAGGGACTCAAGATCGTGCTGCTCACGCGGCTGTCGCCCGCCTTTCCGTTCAACCTCCTGAACTACGCCTACGGGCTCACCCGCGTGACGTTCCGCGACTACGCGGTCGGCTCGCTCGTCGGCATGGTCCCGGGGACGGCGATGTACGTGTACCTCGGATCGCTCATCACCAGCGTCACGCAGCTCGCCTCCGGCGCGCCGGCGGGCGGTACGGCGAAGCAGCTGCTCACCTGGCTCGGCTTCGCGGCGACGGCCGCGGTGACGGTGGTGATCACCCGCATCGCGCGGCGCGCGCTCGACGAGGCGACCGCCAGCGCGGAGCGCGCGCCCGCGCCGCCCCCGTCGCCGCGTCACGTCGAGGAGGCGCTGGTCCTGCCCGACGACGAGCACAACCGGGCGCTGCTGGCAGCCGTGCACCCGAGCGGGCGCACCAATCCGACCCCGAGCGGGCGATACAACCTGGTCGTCGTCGGGGCGGGCACCGCCGGCCTGGTCTCTGCCGCCGGCGCCGCCGGCCTCGGCGCCAGGGTGGCGCTCGTGGAGAGCCATCTCATGGGAGGCGACTGCCTCAACATGGGCTGCGTGCCGTCGAAGGCGCTGATCAGCGCGGCCCGCGTGGCCGCGAGCGCGCGCCATGCGGCCGACCTCGGTGTCCACGTCGGCTCCGTCGACGTCGATTTTGCGGCCGTCATGGAGCGCATGCGGCGGCTGCGAGCTCGCCTCGCCCCCATCGACGGGGTCGAGCGCTTCACCACGATGGGCGTGGACGTCTATCTCGGCGCCGCGCACTTCACGGGCCCGACGACCGTCCTCGTCGACGGCCGCACGCTCGAGTTCACCCGCGCCATCGTGGCCACCGGCGCACGTGCCGCCGCGCCGCCGATTCCCGGCCTGGAGGAGACCGGGTACCTCACCAACGAGACCGTCTTCTGGCTCACCGATCTGCCACGCCGGCTCGTCGTCATCGGTGGGGGGCCCATCGGCTGCGAGCTCGCGCAGACCTTTCGCAGCTTCGGCTCCGACGTGACCGTGATCCACATGGATGCCCACGTCCTGCCCAGGGACGACGCCGACGCGGCCGCCATCGTGGAACGCCGCCTGACCGCGGACGGCGTCCGCCTCGTGCACGGCGCGACGATCGGACGCGTCGCGCGTCGCGGCACGGACGTCGCGGTGACGTGGGAGGCGGGCGGCGCGACCGGGGAGGTCGTCGCCGACCGCATCCTGGTGGCCGTCGGCCGCGCGCCCAACGTCGCGGACCTGGGGCTCGAGACGGCCGGGGTACGCTGCGACGCCACCGGCATCGTCGTCGACGACCATCTCCGCACGACCAGCTCCCGCATCTACGCCGCGGGCGACGTCGCGTCGCGCTTCCAGTTCACGCACGTCGCGGATGCGCTCGCCCGGATCGCGATCCAGAACGCGCTCTTCGGCACCTTCGGCCGGAAGAAGGCGAGCGCGCTCACGGTACCCTGGTGTACCTACACCACGCCGGAGGTCGCGCACGTCGGCCTGTCGCCACGCGATGCGGCGGATCGCGGCATCGCAATCTCGACCATCACGGTGCCGATGCACGACGTGGATCGCGCGGTGCTCGACGGCGACGAGGAGGGCTTCCTCCGCGTGCACCTGCGCGAGGGCACGGACAAGATCATCGGGGCGACGCTGGTGGCCGCGCGCGCCGGTGACATGATATCCGAGCTGACGCTGGCGATGGCGGCAGGCGCTGGACTCGGAACGATCGCCGGCGCCATTCACCCCTATCCGACGCAGGCCGAGGTCATGAAGAAGGCCGCCGACGCATACAACCGCACCCGGCTCACGCCGCTGGTGAAGAAGGTGTTCGCGTGGTGGCTCGCGAGGCACCGGTGAGGGCGCTCGGGGTGTTCCCCGGCGAGCGCGCGATCCGCCTCGTCTCGCACGACCCGCCGGCGCTCGGCGCGCCCACCGACGTGCGCGTCCGGGTCCTCGAGGTGGGCGTGTGCGGCACCGATCGCGAGATCTGCCGCTTCGAGTTCGGCACGCCGCCGGCGGGCGCCGACCACCTCGTGCTCGGGCACGAGTGCCTCGGCGAGGTGATCGAGGTCGGCACCGGCGTGCGCGCCGTGGCACCCGGCGATCTCGTCGTCCCCGCGGTTCGCCGTCCGTGCCCGCACGACGCCTGCTCGCCCTGCCGCACGGGACGCCAGGACCACTGTCACACCGGCGACTTCGTCGAGCGCGGCATCAAGGGCAGACACGGATTCCTCGTCGAGGAGGTGGTCGAGGACGCACGATACCTGCACCGGGTCCCGCCGGGGCTGCGTGACGTCGCCGTCCTGGTCGAGCCGCTCACCATCGCGGAGAAGGCCCTGGCGCAGGTCCGGCGGATGCGCGAACGCCTGGGAGACGGCTCGGGCCGCACCGCGCTGGTGGCGGGAGCCGGACCCGTCGGGCTGCTCAGCGCGATGGTGCTGGCGGCGGACGGCTTCGACACCCACGTCTGGTCCGTCGAGCCGGAGTCCGACGCCAGGGCCGGCCTGATCGCGTCCCTGGGAATCGGCTACACCTGCGCCGCGCGCGCGACACTGGAGCAGGTCGGCACGCGGCTCGGCAACGTCGACGTGCTCTTCGAGGCGACCGGCGCGCCGCCCGTCACCTTCCACGCGCTCGAGGCCCTCGGCCACAACGGCATCCTCGTGCTCCTCGGCCTCCCTGGCCGCCGCAGCGTGCTCGAGGTGGACGCCGCGGCGGTGGTGCGCACGCTGGTCCTCCGCAACCAGGTGGTGCTCGGCACCATCAACGCCGGCGACGAGGCGTTCGAGGCCGCGATCGGCGATCTGGCGGCGTTCGAATCGCGCTGGCCGGGTGCGCTGCGCCGGCTGATCACCGGGCGCTTCCCGCTGGAAGCCCACGACGACGTGCTGCGCGGCGAGGCGCGCGGCATCAAGAACGTCATCCACGTGAGCTGACCCGGGGAGCGTGGTAGGCTGCGCGCGATGGCGAATCGCTACGCCCCGATCGGCGAGTACGGCATCATCGGCGATCTGCACACGGTCGCGCTGGCGAGCATGGACGGCTCGATCGACTTCCTCTGCTTCCCGTCGTTCGATTCGCCGTCCGTGTTCGCGGCGCTGCTCGACGCCGACCGCGGCGGCCGCTTCCAGATCGCGCCCGTCCTCGACGGCGCGGCGCGCAAGCAGCTCTACCTGCCCGACACCAACGTGCTCCTCACGCGCTTCCTCGACACCGACGGCGTCGCGGAGGTCTCGGACTTCATGCCCGTGGAGGACGCCGGTCGCGCGCACAACCTGGTGCGGCGTGCGAAGACGGTGCGCGGAGAGGTCGTCTTCAAGATGCGCTGCGCTCCGCGCTTCGACTACGGCCGGGCCATCCACACGGCGGAGCTGCGCGGCGCGACCGAGGTGATGTTCGTCGGCCAGGCGGCCGGGCGCGAGCTGGCGTTGCGGCTCACGGCGTCGGTGCCCATGCGGATCGAGGACGGTGCGGCGCTCGCGGAGTTCCGGCTCGGCGCCGACCAGTCCGCGTGGTTCGTCCTCGAGGTGGCGGTGCCCGGCGCCCCCGGCGCACCCGCCGATCACCCCGACTACTATCGCGACGCGTTCAAGGCGACGGTCAACTTCTGGCGGCGCTGGATCGATCGCAGCACCTACAGGGGGCGCTGGCGCGAGCAGGTGAACCGCTCGGCGCTGACGCTGAAGCTGCTGACGTCACGCGAGCACGGCTCGATCGTCGCCGCGCCCACGTTCGGTCTGCCGGAGAACATCGGCGGCGTGCGCAACTGGGACTACCGCTACACGTGGATCCGCGACTCGTCCTTCACCCTCTACGGCCTGATGCGCCTCGGCTACACGCACGAGGCGGCGGCGTTCATGCGCTGGGTGATGCAGCGCTGCGCGGAGCTCGGACCCGACGGCTCGCTGCAGATCATGTACGGCCTGGACGGACGTCACGAGCTTCCCGAGGAGACGCTGACGCACCTCGAAGGCTACATGGGCTCGAGCCCGGTGCGCATCGGGAACGCCGCGTACACGCACCTCCAGCTCGACATCTACGGCGAGCTGATGGACTCGGTGTACCTCTACGACAAGTACGGCTCGCCGATCTCGCACGACGCATGGGTCAACGTGAGCCGGCTCATCGAGTGGGTGTGCGAGCACTGGCGCGAGCCCGACGAGGGCATCTGGGAGGTACGTGGCGGGCGGCAGGAATTCCTCTACTCGCGCGTGATGTGCTGGGTGGCGGTCGATCGCGCGATCCGGCTCGCCAGCAAGCGGTCGTTCCCGGCGCCGCTCGCACGCTGGCACGAGGTCCGCGACACCATCTACGCCGACATCTACACGCGCTTCTGGGATGCGGAGCGCCAGGCCTTCGTCCAGCACGTCGGGGCGACCACGCTCGATGCCGCGTCGCTCCTCATGCCGCTGGTCCGCTTCGTGTCGCCGACCGACCCGCGCTGGATGTCCACGCTGCGCGCGATCGAGCGCGAGCTGGTGAGCGATTCGCTGGTCTATCGCTACCATCTCGACGACCGGTTCTCGGACGGCCTGACGGGCCAGGAGGGCACGTTCTCGATGTGCTCCTTCTGGTACGTCGAGTGCCTGTCGCGCATGGGCGACCTGCACAAGGCGCGCTTCTTCTTCGAGAAGATGCTCGGATACGCGAATCACCTCGGCCTGTACGGCGAGGAGCTGGGCCCGCAAGCGCAGCATCTCGGCAACTTCCCCCAGGCCTTCACCCATCTCGCACTCATCAGTGCGGCATACGATCTCGATCGGAGGCTGTCGGCGGCGGGGCACGCCGGGTGAAGGACGACGCCGAGCGCCGCCGCCTGGCGGAGGATGCGCAGCGTCGCCTCGACTGGAAACGCTGGGGGCCGTACCTGTCGGAGCGACAGTGGGGAACGGTGCGGGAGGACTACTCGCCCGGTGGCACCGCGTGGGACTACCTGCCCCACGATCACGCGCGCAGCCGCGCCTATCGCTGGGGCGAGGACGGTCTCTTCGGCATCACCGACCGGCAGGCGCGGATGTGCTTCGCGTTCGCCCTGTGGAACGGGCACGACCCGATCCTGAAGGAGCGGCTGTTCGGCCTCACCGGTCCCGAGGGGAACCACGGCGAGGACGTGAAGGAGCTGTACTACTATCTCGACGCCACCCCCACGTCGTCGTACCTGAAGGCGCTCTACAAGTATCCGCAGAGCGCGTTTCCCTACGCGCTGCTGGTGGATGAGAACCGCCGGCGATCACGGCACGACCCCGAGTTCGAGGTGCTCGACACGGGCGTCTTCGACGGCGATCGCTACTTCGACGTCGTCGTCGAGTACGCCAAGGCGTCGCCGAACGACGTGCTCATCCGGCTGACCGTCTCGAATCGCGGACCCGCACCGGCCACGGTGCAGCTGCTCCCGACGCTGTGGCTACGAAACACCTGGTCGTGGGGTCGGGATGGGCAGGAGGCGTACTGGCCGCGCGGTCGGATCACACGGCACGATGCGACGACGCTCGCCGTGGAACACATGTCCATCGGCACGTTCCGGCTCGCCGTCGATCCGATCGCGACGCCGACGTTCCTATTCACGGAGAACGAGACCAACTTCACCCGGCTCTATGGCGCGCCGAACCCGAGCCCGTACGTGAAGGACGCCTTTCACCGTCACCTGATCGACGGCGAGGCCGGCGCGATCAACCCGGCGGAGACCGGCACCAAGGCGGCGGCGCATCTCCAGCTCGCGCTGCCACCGGGCGGCGCCGCGTGCGTCCGCTTGCGGCTGGCTTCCGAGGCGGAAGCGCGCCCACAACCCTTCGGGAGCGACTTCGACGACGTCTTCGCTGCACGGATCGCGGACGCCGACACCTTCTACGACGCCATGTCACCGCCGCTGGCGACCGATGCCGAGCGACACGTGCTGCGGCAGGCCTACGCCGGCCTGCTCTGGAGCAAGCAGTTCTACGGCTACGACGTCGCGACGTGGCTTGCGGGAGACCCGAGCCAGCCACCGCCGCCAGAGTCGCGCCGGCACGGTCGAAACGCGGAATGGCCGCACCTCTACAACCGCGACATCATCTCGGTGCCCGACGTGTGGGAGTATCCGTGGTACGCGGCGTGGGATCTCGCCTTTCACATGATCCCGTTCGCGCGCATCGATCCCGACTTCGCGAAGGAGCAGCTCGTGCTCTTCCTGCGCGAGTGGTACATGCACCCGAGCGGCCAGCTTCCCGCGTACGAGTTCGCGTTCGGCGACGTGAATCCGCCCGTGCATGCCTGGGCCGCGTGGCGCGTCTACAAGATGACCGCCGCGCGCGGGTCGCGCGATCTGACCTTCCTCGCCCGCGTGTTCCAGAAGTGCGTCCTCAACTTCACCTGGTGGGTGAATCGCAAGGACGTCGACGGCCGCAATCTCTTCGGTGGCGGCTTCCTCGGGCTCGACAACATCGGCGTCTTCGACCGTTCGCGCCCGCTGCCGAACGGCGGACACATGGAGCAGGCCGACGGCACCGCCTGGATGGCCTTCTACTGCGGCACGCTCCTCTCGATGGCACTCGAGCTGGCGAGGAAGGACCCGTCCTTCGAGGACATGGCGTCGAAGTTCTTCGAGCACTACATCGCCATCGCCGACGCGATGAACACGCTCGGCGGCACGGGGCTGTGGTCGGAGGAGGACGGCTTCTACTACGACCACCTGCGCGCCGACGGCCGCCAGGTTCCACTGCAGATCCGGTCACTCGTCGGACTCATGCCGCTCATCGCGGTCGAGGTGCTCGAGCAGGACACGCTCGATCGCCTGCCCGCGTTCTGCAAGCGCATGCAGTGGTTCCTCGACAACCGGCGCGACCTGGTTCCCCAGATGGCGTACATGCACCCGCGAGCCGGCCGGCGCCTGCTCGCCATTCCCGGGCGCGAGCGCCTCGAGCGCCTGCTGCGGTACATGTTCGACGAGAACGAGTTCCTGTCGCCGCATGGCATCCGCTCGCTGTCGCGCGTGCACCTCAACCGGCCGTTTCGCTACTCGCTCGACGGCCAGAATCTCGACGTCGGCTACATGCCCGCGGAATCGACGCTCGGCATCTTCGGCGGCAACTCGAACTGGCGCGGCCCGGTGTGGTTTCCGCTGAACTTCCTGCTGATCGAGGCGCTCGAGCGGTATCACCACTTCTACGGCGACGACCTGCTCGTCGAGCTGCCGACCGGGTCCGGTCGGCGCGTCAGCCTGCTGGACGCCGCGTACGAGCTGCGCCGCCGCCTGCTGACCCTCTTCCTCGCCGACGCCACGGGACGCCGTCCGTGTCACAGCGACGAGCGGCGCTACGCCGAGGATCCGCACTACCGCGATCTCGTGCTGTTCTACGAGTACTTCGACGGCGACACGGGTCGCGGCTGCGGCGCGAGCCACCAGACCGGCTGGACCGCGCTGATCGCGCCGAGCATCCAGGAGCTGGCGCGCGCACGGAACGCGCCGCGGTGAGTCGGCAGCGCTCTCGACCGCGTCGATCAGAGAAGCATCGCGGCGGGGAGCTCCAGAGTTCCGAGCGCCTCCGCCGCCTCCGACATGCGTTTGTCGAACGTGACCAGGACGCGCGCGCCCGCCAGTGAGGCCTGCGCCAGATGCAGCGAATCCGATGCTCGCAGAGCCGTCCGGAGCGCCACGGACAAAAGCAGTCGCTCCGCTTCACGATGGACGTCACTCGTGAGTTCCACGCGTCCGAACTCGCCATCCATGATGTCGCGCACGACCCGTTGATACACGCGCCGCCCGTCCGCTGCCGAGAGGTCTCCGGCACGCAATCGGCGCGAGAGCGCGGAGGTCAACTCGGTCACCGCGAGCTCCGACACCAGCACGTCTCGGCGGCCGACCAGCGCCTTTTCCAGCGCGTCGCTCCAGCGTTCCGGCATGTACAGCTTGGCGAGAGCGCTGGTGTCCAGGTAGACGGGGCTAGAGCCGATCTCCACGATCGTCCGCAACGGTCTCTGACAACGGCCGTCCCTTCAGACGAATGTTGGCGCGAAAACGCCGATGATCCGACACCGCGCGGCTCGACGCGCGTTGCGGCGGCACGATGCGTGCCACCGGGCGGCCCCGGTCGGTGAGGATCACCTCGCGACCGTTGCGCACCTCCTCGAGAAGCGCGGAGAGGTTCTGCCTCGCTTCGCGGATTCCCGCCGACTTCATCGGATCAATGTGCTACAAGTAGCACACGGCGTCAAGTGGAGACGGGGCGCATCAGACGTCGACGCGGTCGGCGGGCTGCTCGGCGAGCTGCTTCAGATTGAGGAGCTGCTTGCGCATCATCACCAAGTCGCCCCACGGCAGGAGCCACGACGCCAGCGATCCGACGAGACCGCGGACGTGGCGCAGCGGCAGCTTCACCAGCAGCCTGGAGCCCCCCGCATCGCGCGGCAGCACGACGTAGCTCACGGCGAGCGCGTCCACCCCGAAGACGCGGCCGAAGGACGGCCGCGCGACCAGGGTGAGGTGCCGGTCGACCTCGAACTCGACCAGCTCGAAGCCGATCATGAAGCGCTGGCCCAGCGCGAGCTGCTCGAGCCCCGGCGTCAGCTGCGCCGGGCTGCGACGCCCGAAGTTGTCGATCCAGTCATAGCTGTACGGCGCGACCCGGAGCTGGCACAGCCACCGGAAGACGACGGCGCAGGGCGCGTGCACGTCGACGCCACGGAAGTAGGCCGCGTCCGGCGAGTCCACGTGGCGATCGCAGGGGAAGGGCATGCGTCGCTCGTCCGCCGTGGTCCCCCACGTGACGGCGACCGAGTCGGCCGCGCCGCACGCGCTCGAGTCGCCGTGACGGCCGCTCTCGACGACGCGCACGGCGACAGCTTCCGGCCGCGACACCGGCAAGTCAAGAAAGCCGGGCGCGGCATCTGGCCCCCCTGCTGCGACCGTGGCATGGTCCGCGGCATGGATGCCGACGGCCCGAATGCCGAGCAGATCACCTACTGGAACGACACCGCTGGTCCCAAGTGGGTCGCATACGAGGAGCTGCTCGACACCCAGATCCGTCCGCTGGGGGAGGCGGCGATGGACCGCGCCGGGATCCACGAGGGCGACCGCGTGCTCGACGTGGGCTGCGGTACCGGACAGACCAGCATCGAGCTGGCGAGACGGGTCGGTGCGCGTGGCGCGGTGACGGCCGTCGACATCTCCGCGCCGATGCTCGCGCGCGCCCGGGCGCGTGCAGCGGGCGCCGGCGCGCGCAACGTCGACTTCCTCGAGGCCGACGCCCAGACGCAGCGCTTCGCGCCCGAGAGCGTCGACGTCTGCTTCTCCCGCTTCGGCGTCATGTTCTTCGCGGCCCCGGACGCCGCGTTCGCGAACCTGCACCAGGCCCTCCGACCCGGCGGTCGACTCGGCTTCGTCTGCTGGCAGCAGCTTCCGGACAATCCCTGGATGTTCGTTCCGTTCATGGCGGCGGCGCCGCACCTGACCCTGCCGCCGCCGCCGGCGCCGGACGCGCCCGGCCCGTTCGCGTTCGCCGACCAGGATCGCGTGCGCGGCATCCTCGAGCGCGCGGGATTCGGCGACGTCGCGTTCGAGGACCATCGCGCGACGCTCACGGTGGGCGGCGACGGATCCCTCGATCGCGCCGTCGACTTTCTCCTCCAGGGTGTGGGGCCGACCAGTGCCGCGATGCGCCAGGCCGATCCCGCCGTGCGTGCGACGGTGAGCGCCGCGGTGCGTGACGCGCTGCGGCCGTATCACACGCCGCAGGGGCTGCGCATGGCATCTGCAGCATGGCTGGTCACCGCGCGGCGACGCTGAACGCGCGCCGGACCGACCTTCGCAGATCTCCGTTTACAGACCCACGTCGCGGCGCTACGCTATCGGCATGGGTTCCCGACCGAGGCGTACACAGGCCTCCCTGCCGGCAACGGCCGGCGGTCGGGGCTGGAAGTCGGCAACGGCGGTCGACTCCCGGCGGCGGGTCTGGGGCTCGCCATGTGCCACCGTCGGCAGAAAGGAGGTGATCCAGTGACGATATCCCCTACGGTGATCTGTGAGGTGGTGGCCTCTTAGGGTCGACCAGCTTGCAACGTCGCTGGGTCACCCGACAGGGGACCCAGGCACCACCGAACCCCGGCGGCCCCCGCAATCACCGGCGGGGCGGCTCACCGAGCCGCACAAGGCCGTCGGGGTTCTTTTTTTGCGACGTGCGTGGGAAGAAGAGTCCTCAGTGTCTCTCGAAGCGCTCACCCGCGTCAGCACCGCCTGCATCGTCGCGAGCGGGGCCTGCTTGCTGGTCGGCTGGTTCCTGATCAGGGTGCCGCGGCGCGTCGCCTGGCATCGTAACGTGATGCTGCTTGCGACCAGCCTCGCGGGTGGATTTCTCGTCGCCTACGTCACCCGGTGGGCGCTCTACGGCACGAAGCGCTTCGCGGGCACCGGGGTGTGGCGAACCATCTACTTCGGCACGCTCGTCCCGCACGTGATCCTCGCCATCGCCGTCGGACCGCTCGCCGTGCGCCTCATCAGGCTCGCGCTGGTGAAGCGCGATTTCGTCGCGCACCGGCGGCTCGCGCGCATCACGCTTCCCATCTGGTTGTACGTGGCCGCGAGTGGCTGGATGATCTACTACATGCTCTACCGGATGCAGTTCGAGAGCTCGGGAGGATGAGCAGCATGGCCGACGCGATGGTCGCAGAGCGGCCGCCCACGCTCAGCGTGCAGGATCCGGCGCGCGGAGGCGTGGTCGCCGAGCTTCCGGTGGACGGCGCCGACGGCGTCGCCGTCGCCGTCGCGCGCGCACGCGCCGCGCAGCCCGCGTGGGGCGCCCTGCCGGCGCGCGACCGCGGCCGCGCGCTGCGCCGCGCGCGCCGCCAGCTGGTCCGCGCCCGGCGCGAGATCCTCGACCGCCTGGAGCGCGAGACCGGCAAGACACGCTTCGACGTGGTCGGCGAGCTGATGGGCGTGTGCCTGGACCTCGGCCTGCTCACGCGCCGTGCGCCGCGCTGGCTGGCGACGGAGCGGGTCAGCGCCCGGCCGCTCTTCGGCAAGCGCGCGCTCGTGGCCTACCGGCCGCGCGGCGTCGTCGGGATCATCAGCCCGTGGAACGCGCCGCTGAACCTCGCGCTCGGCGACGCCATCCCCGCCCTGCTCGCGGGCAACGCGGTCATCATCAAGCCGTCGGAGCTGGCGCCGCTCGGCGTGCTGCGCGCCGTCGAGGCGATGCAACGCGCCCTGCCGGCGGACGTGCTGCAGGTCGTCATCGGCGCCGGCGAAACGGGGGCCGCCCTGGTCGATCACGTCGACATGATCTGCGTGACCGGCTCGCCGGAGACCGGGCGCCGGGTGATGGAGCGTGCCAGCCGCCGGCTGACGCCGGTGCTGCTGGAGCTCGGCGGGAAAGATCCGATGATCGTGCTGCGCGACGCCGACCTCGACCGCGCCGCGCGCGCCGCCGCCTGGGGCGGGTGCATGATGAGCGGGCAGGTCTGCATGTCGGTCGAGCGCGTCTACGTGGAGGCCCCGGTCGCCGAGGCGTTCACGGAGAAGCTCGTCGAGCAGATGCGGGCGCTCCGCGTCGGACCGAACGGCGCGCGTGCGGACATCGACTACGGCGCATTCACCAGTCCTCGCCAGATCGAGATCGTCGAGCGCCACGTCGAGGATGCGCGCGCGAAAGGCGCCCGCGTGCTGACCGGCGGCCGTCGCTGCGGCGAGGGACCCGGATTCTTCTACGAGCCCACGGTGCTCGCGGGTGTGGACCATTCGATGCTCGTCATGCGCGAGGAGACGTTCGGTCCCGTGGTCCCCGTCATGTCCGTGCGCGACACCGACGAGGCGCTGCGACTGGCGAACGACACCCAGTACGGCCTGAACGCGAGCGTGTGGACGAGCGACGTGGAGCGCGGCATCGCGCTGGCGCAACGGCTCGAGAGCGGCAACGCCTGCGTCAACGAGTGCCTGATCTCGGCGGGTGTGCCAGGCCTGCCGTTCGGCGGGGTGAAGCAGAGCGGCGTCGGCACCCGGCACGGTGGGGCGGAGGGCCTGCGTCAGTTCTGCGTACGGCAGGCGATCCTGGTCGAGCGGCGGCGGCGCAAGACCGAGCCCACGTGGTTCCCGTACTCGGCGAAGCGGGCACGGCTCCTCGAGCGGACGATGGCGGTGCTCTACGGCTGGCGATAGCGCGCGCGCCCGGCTGCGCGCCGGGGCCGCGGCGAGCGCCGACGGCGTGGCGATGTCCGGCATGCTGCGAGAGCCCCGGCGCCTGCCGCACGGCGAGCTCACCGTGCTGTACGAGGCCGCGCCCGGTCCGCTCACCGCGATCGCCGTCGCCGTCCGTGCCGGCGCGCGCTTCGACGGCCCGCACCCCGGCATCGCGCACATCGCCGAGCACATGCTCTTCCAGGGCACGCGGTCGCACGATCAGACGGGAATCAACCGTCTTGCCGGGGAGCTCGGAGGCGAGCACGACGCCGACACCGGCTACGAGGACATGACGCTCCACTTCGAGGTGTTCGACGCGGACGTCGAGCAGGCGCTCGGCTTGCTCGCCGAGCAGCTCTTCCACTCGACCGTTCCCGACGATCGCTTCGCCAAGGAGCGTCGCGTGGTGATCGACGAGATCCGCGGCCGGCAGGAAGACCCCGCCAACGCGGTCCACGAGCGCGCCTGGGGTCGATTCTTCGGGGGCCCGCTCGGCCACCCGATCTGCGGGACCATCTCGAGCGTGCGGGCCATCACGGCCGCCGCGATCCGTCGCTTCGTCGGTCGCCACTTCGTTCCCGGCAACATGGCCGTCTCGCTCGTGGGAGGCGTGTCGCCCGCACGTGTCCGGCGCGCGCTGGAGCGAGCGTTCCCGTCGCGCGGGCCCGGTCCCGCGTCGTGGCCGCGACTCCCCCGCCACGGGGCCACGGCCACCATGCGTCTCCGCCGCCAGAACCTGGCCCAGAGCTACCTCGTGCGCATCGCCGCCGCGCCGCCCGATCCGCGCAGCGTGCTCGCCCTCTCGCTCGCCATGGAGATCGTCGGCGCGGATCCCGACGCGCGGCTCTTCCAGGAGGTCCGCGAGCGCCTCGGTCTCGGCTACGACGTGGGCGCGTCCGTGGAGCACGGCAGCGGCTGGGCCGTCTCGGTGATCTCGGCCAGCGCCGCCCGCGAGCACGAGGACCGCCTGCGCGAGACGGTCGAGCGCACGTGCCGCGAGGCAGGCGCTGGCTTCTCCCGGGACGAGCTCGCACGCGCGCGCAAGAAGCTGCGCTACCGCTTCGCGCGCCTGGCGGAGTCTCGGCTCGATCGCGCCCTCGCGCATGCCGTGCGCGCGATCGGCCGGCAGCCATCGCTGGCGGAAGCGGCGCGCGTCCTCGACGCGCTCGAGCTGGCCGACGTCGAGCGAGCGTGGCGGCGCGCGCTGAGCGCTCCCACCCTCACGGCGCTCCTCGCGGGGTGATGCGAGCGATCACGCTCGTCGCGTGCGCACTCTGGGCATCGGCGATCGCGCGCGCGCAGCCGTCGCCGATGGGACCGTGCGGACCCATCGCCCGCCGTCACGAGGCGATCGAGCTCCCGGGCGTGCGCCTGCGACGTCTCGGCGCCCAGCGTCTCGAGCATCTCGGCCTGGTCGCGTACCACGGTGGCGTCGCGCGGCCGATTCCATTCCAGTTCGACGAGCGCGTGCCGGGGAAGGGCATCGCCATGGCGGGCGGTCCGGAGCCGCTGCGCGACGACCACCCCGGCATCCTCGACCCCGACGATCTGCTGGTCTTCATGGCCTGCGACGCCGGCGAGCGCGCGCCAGGCGGCGCGCCGCCGGCGGCAGCGGGACGCGAGATCCGGATCGACGATCCGCTCGACCACACCACCGGCTGGGCCTACGTCGTCGTCGCCGACGATCCGCCGCTCATCGGCACGCGCTACGTCGAGTACGACGCGGCGCACGACAGCGTGCTTGCGGCGCGCTATCGCGTCGGGATGGTCCAGGCGCTGCCCGCCGAGTTCGCCGTCGGCCTGTCGGGACCGATGGGGCCGAACCTGATCGACGGGCTGCGCCTGCGCGCCGAGGCGACGTTGCACACGGGACTGGCGCACTGGGCGATCACCGAGCGCGACGGCAAGCACGAGCTCGTCGCCTGGACCGCGGGCCCGGTCCGCGTCGTGCGCCGCTCCCGGCACAAGGTCGACATCGGGATGGGCATCCGGCTCACCGCCGGCCTGGCGCACACCTACTTCTACGCCGAGCACGTCTACGCGCCGGGCGCGATGAAGCTGCCGTTCTCGCCGTCCGTGTTCTTCCGCGACATCACCGCGATGGGCGGCGTCGATCTGCAGGGTCTCGAGGGCTGGCACTACCTCGCGCCGGGCATCCCGCCGCCGGGCTTCACGATCGACGGGCACATGGACCAGCGCGAGCAGAGCTTCGCTGGTCGCGGCACCTGGTTCGCGCTCGTCGGCCACGATCAGGCGATCCTGGTCGCGATGACCATGAGCGAGAACCTGAGCCGGACGATCCCGCTCTCGCTCGTCTACATCGACGACGCCAGCCGACGCGCACCGCCCGAGCTGGTCCCGGGCAGCGTGCCGCTCGTCGGCATCAGCGGGCGCGACGGGCAGAAGCTGGAAGCCGGGCGCTACAGCTTCCAGATCCACATCATCGGGCTGCCCGGCTACCGTCCGGGCGACGAGGAGCGCGAGATCGCGCGGCTGCAGACGCCGCTCACCGCCGACGTCACCCTGCCAGCAGACCTCGGAGCCGCGCCAGCAGCGCCTCGGTGAGATTGCGCACCGGCTGGCGGTCGCCGCTGGACAGGTTGGCGATCGAGCCCGCCTCGAGGTTGATGCGCAGGGTCTGGCCGGTGTGGAACACGGCGGGCGCGTCGACCTCGAGCGGCGGCACGCCGGCGTCGAGCAGCGCGTCGGCGAAGCCGTCGGCGTAGCTCACCGCCACGACGGCGACGACGCCGGCCGCGTGGAGCGCGCGCGCCGCCGCGACACCACCGGGACCGGCTCCGGTCTGCTGTCCCGCGACCAGCACGTCGCCCGGATCGATGCGCGCGGCGAGCGTGGGATCGAGCGCGCCGAACAGCCGCCGCGCGGCGTCCGCGGGTGCGGCATCGGCGAAGGCGAGCGGGAGCACGTCGGACGCGCGCAGCCCGTCGGCGAAGCTCCACGCTCGTCCGGTGAGAACCGGGACGCGAGGAAGCGCCGCGCCTAGCGGCTCAGCGTCGTCATGAACTCCCATCGCGGACCCGGGCGAACCGTGACGAGCCGTTCGGGATGGCGCAGGATGATGCGCGCCTCCTCGGAGCTGATCGGACGTCCGAAGATGTGATAGTGACCGCGCTCGTCGCGCTGGTTGTTGGCCCAGTCCGCCAGCTCTTCCGGCTCCGGCCTGTGACCGAGACGGCGCGCGCACTGCCGCACCACGAAGCCGAGCATGATGCGCAGCGGCTCGGAGCGGTCGTCCATCGCGGCGGTATTTCCATGGCGTCCTCGCGGCCGTCAAGACGCTGCGCGGCTCTGCGCATCCCGCCTCCGCTTGACTCCCGGGGAGCGCCGGTCAATGAGGGCGGGTGAGCACGGACGGGCCCCAATCGGAGGGGCGCACCTTCGCGAGCTTCGACCTGCCCGCACCGGTGATGGAGGGGATCCGCGCCGCGGGCTTCACGCACTGCACGCCCATCCAGGAGAAGGTGCTGCCGCTGTCGCTCGCGGGCCGGGACGTCGCGGGTCAGGCGCAGACCGGCACGGGCAAGACCGCGGCATTCCTGATCACCTTCTTCACGCGCATCCTCCGGGCCCAGCGCGAGGCGCATGGCCCGGGACCACGTGGGCTCGTGATCGCCCCGACGCGCGAGCTGGTCGTGCAGATCACCGAGGACGCGCGCTTGCTGGGGCAGGCCACCGGTCTCACGATCCACGCGGTCTACGGCGGGGTCGACTACAAGAAGCAGCGCGACCAGCTCCAGGCCGGCGTCGATCTGCTCGTCGGCACGCCCGGCCGTCTCATCGACTACCACCGCCAGCACGCGCTCGACCTGCGCAACGTCGAGATGCTCGTGATCGACGAAGCGGACCGGATGTTCGACATGGGCTTCATCAAGGACCTGCGCTACCTGATGCGCCGGCTTCCGCCCTACGACCGCCGCCAGTCGATGCTCTTCTCCGCCACGTTGAGCTACGACGTCATGGAGCTCGCCTACGTCTTCATGAACGACGCCGAGAAGCTGTCGGTGTCGCCCGAGCAGGTGACGGCGGAGAACATCGAGCACCTGGTCTACCACGTGGGCTCGCACGAGAAGCTGCCCTTCCTGATCGGCCTGCTGCGGCGCATGCCCGACGCGCACACCCTGATCTTCACGAACATGAAGCGCACGGCCGAGCGGCTCGAGCGCAACCTGGTCGCGAACGGGTTCTCGGCCGCCGCCATCACCGGAGACGTCGATCAGCGCCGGCGCATGCGCATCCTCGGCGACTTCAAGGAGGGCACGCTGCCCACCCTGGTGGCCACCGACGTCGCGTCACGCGGGCTGCACATCGAAGGGGTGAGTCACGTCATCAACTACGACCTGCCCTTCGATGCCGAGGACTACGTGCACCGCGCCGGGCGCACCGCGCGCGCCGGCGCGTCGGGTCACGCGCTCACGCTCGCCTGCGAGGAGTACGTCGACGGCCTCGAGGCCATCGAGCGCTACATCGGGTTCAAGCTGCCGCACGACTTCCCGGACGACAGCATCCTGGCGCACGACATGAAGCACCCGCCGCGACAGCATCGCGAGGACAGGCGGGATCGGCGCGGCCGGCCCGAGCGGCGCGGCCATCCGGCGCCGCCGCGCGCGTCGCACGCCAGCGAGCCGCGGCCGAAGCCGGCTCCGGCGCCGGCTGCGGCACCCGCGCCCGCCGCCGGCGAGCCCAAGAAGCGCCGGCGGCGCAGGCGGCGACGTGGCAGCGACGAGCGTGCGACCACGCCGACGCGGCCGTCGTGACCGGGCTCAGCCCGGGATGTGCACCAGCTCGAGCTTGATGCCGTCCGGATCCGAGAAGAAGACCGCATAGTACCCCGGAACGTACTCCGGATAGTCGCGCGGCGGCGTGAGGATGGCGCCGCCGAGCGCCGGGATCTCGCGCGCCAGCGCATCCACGTGCTCGCGGCTCTCGGCCCGGAACGCCAGCTCGCAGAGCCCGACGCGATCCTTGGAGAAGGTGTCCCCGGCGAAGCGCTCGGCCGCCTGCTTCAGCCACAGGCTGCCCCCGTTCCCCATGAACCCCACGCTGTCTGCCGCGCCCGGATACTCCCAGATCGCCGGATACCCGATGCGTGGCATCAGCCGCGCATAGAACGCCCGCGACCGTGCCAGGTCGCTGACGGTCAAGAACACATGATGCACCCCACCCACCGAAGGCGACGGCAAGGCGGTGGGCGGACACCCGCACCCATCGGGCAAGGAATCGCTCATACGCGAGAAGCCGCGCGCACCGGTCGCGCGGGAGAGAGGGCGAGGGCGTAGCGCCTCGCGAGCCGCCGCACGCTGCCGCCCGAACGGGCCGACGCCGACCACCGGCGCGAGCGCCGAAGCGAAGCCCTCGCCCTCTCTCCCGCGCACCCCGCTCAAGCCTTCTTCGTATTCACGACCTGCAGCTCGGTGAACGCCTCGTACCCCCACCGCCCGTTCTCGTAGCCGATCCCGCTCCACTTCGCCCCGCCGAACGGCGCGAAGGGCGTGATGTCCATGTGCTGGTTCACCCAGCCGGTGCCGGACTCGAGCTCCCGGACCACCTTGGTTCCGCGCTCGACGTCGCCGCTCCACACCGAGCCGCCGAGCCCGTAGTGTGTGCGGTTCGCCTGCTCGAGCACATCGTCGAGATTGGAGTACGCGATGACCGGCAGCGCCGTGCCGAACTGCTCCTCGTCGACCAGCCGCACGCCGGCGCCGATGTCGGTGACGATGGTCGGCGGATAGAAGTAGCCCGATCCCTCGAGGCGGGTCCCGCCCGCCTGGATCGTGCCGCCGTTCTTCTTCGCGTCCTCGACCAGCCCCATGACGCGCTCGAGCTGCATCTTGTTGTTGATCGGGCCGAGCTGCGTCTCGGGATCGGCGCCGTCGCCCACGCGCACTTTCTTCGCACGATCGACGAGCCCGCGGAGAATCGGCTGATAGACCTTCTCGTGCACGTAGAGCCGCTTGATGGCGGTACACACCTGGCCGGAGTTCTGGAACGCGCCCCAGAACAGCCCCTCCGCGACCGCGTTCGGGTCGACGTCGTCGAGCACGATGGCGGGATCGTTGCCGCCCAGCTCGAGCGTGACGCGCTTCAGGTCGTCGACCGCGTAGCCCATGATCTTCTTGCCCGTGGCGACGCTGCCCGTGAAGGAGATCTTGCGCACGCCGGGATGCGCGGCGAGATGCGCGCCCAGCTCGTTGCCGCCGGACAGGACGTTCAGGACGCCCGGCGGTACGACCTCCTTCAGGATGTCCGCCACCATCAGCGACGTGAGCGGGGTGTACGGCGACGGCTTCGCGACCACCGTGTTGCCGGCGAGCCAGGCGGGTGCGAGCTTCCACGCCAGCAGGATCACCGGGAAGTTCCACGGCGTGATCGCCGCCACGACGCCGAGCGGCTTGCGCACCACCTCGATGCGCTTCTCCGCGTCGTCCTGCAGCACCTCGGGCTCGAGCTTCAGGTTCGCGTAGTAGTCGAACCACATCGACGCGCCGAAGGTCTCGGCCATGGCCGCGGTCAGCGGCTTGCCCTGCTCCTGCGAGAGCACGGTGGCGATCTCCTGCGCCCGTCCCTGGATGGCCGCGGCGCACTCGGTCAGCTTCGCCCGGCGGAACGCCTCGTCCTTCTTCCACGTCTTGTAGGCGTTCGCCGCGGCGGCGACCGCCTCGTCGACGTGCGCGCGCGAGCCGCGCGGACAGGTGGCGAAGGGCTCGCCGCGCGCGGGGTTGATGACGTCGTCCTGCTCGGGGGTGGTGACCGAGCGACCGTTGATCAGCATGGCATACGAGCTCATGGGCGTTCCTCCACGTGGGTTGCCGACGGACTAGCCCAGCCCCGTGCTCGTGGCAACCTCCGGCGACTGATGTCAGCCGAGACGCGCCAGCGTGCACGCGTGCACCGGACAGCGGGCGAGCGCACGGGTGAATCCGCGCACGATGGTCGCCGCGATGTCGATGCGCAGGCCCCACTCGGCGGGCGTCTCCTGGCGCCGGCGCCATTCCGCGAGTCCCACCCGCCGGACCGCACGCCGATGCCGGTCCGGCGTCTCCCAGTCGAGCCCGCGGCACTCGAGATAGCCGAGCCGATCGCCGAGGCCCGCGAGGAGCGCCGCCCACTCGCCGTAGACCGCCACGTCGCGCGCGCGTGACCGTGCCAGGAGGCGCGCGGCGCCGTCACGGTCGATGACGAAGGACGGCACGAGGAAGTCCACGCGTCCCGCCGCGCCGAGCCGTTCGGCCAGGAGACGGTTGACGACGCCCTCGGTCGCATGGAGCGGCCGGTGATGTGACAGGTGGGCCCGTGCCGTTCGCCCGACCAGGAGCACGGGGACACGACGGGACATGCGCAGCACGCGCGGCAGCTCGCGCGGCGCCACCGCCGCCCAGTGCAACGCGCGGTCGAAGTCCAGGTAGTGCACGCGACTGGCGCCGCTCGCCAGCGCGCGTCTGATGCTCTGGCGATAGAGCGGCCCGCGGGTGTTCGCCCCCGGCGAGCCCGCGTGGACGTTCGCCTCGCCGAGAAGCGCCACGATGCTGGACGCCGTGGGGGGGCTGGTCGCCACCGCGATCGCCGCGTAGCGCGCCTGCAACCACGGAAGCCAGCGGCCGACGTCGCGCGCCAGCGCGCCGGTCGGGTCGTGCAGGGTCGCCGCGAGCGCGACGTCGTGCCGCTCAACCCGCGCCACGGACGAGCTCCCCGTACGATGCGCGAATCGGTTCGGCGGTCGCGAGCCCGAGCGCATCGAGCACGGTCGCCACCTGCCGGCGGCACGCGGCGTCGTCGTGCGCGGCATCCACGACCGCCTCCAGCTCGAGGAAGGTCCCCAGGCCGTCGACCTCGTCGAGGTGGATGCGGACGTTCTCGATCAGGAGCACCTCGCGGCGCTTGCGGACGACGGATACCGGCGGGTCCTTCGGGACCAGGCACGCTCCCGCCGCGGCGTCGCGCACCGGCGTCACCTCGTAGTCACTCGCGCGCACGCCCCCGGTCTCGGGGCGATCGTAGCGGATCAGCTCGGCCGACCCGCCGTCGCGCACCCGCAGCTTCACCCGGCGTCCGCCATCCAGCTCGTAGTAGCGGTCGGTCTGCGATTCGATCCCGCTGCTGCGCGCACCGGCCGCCAGCGCCGCCGTCCGCAGGCGCGCGAGGCCGGACACGCGGACCTTCACCTCGATGTTGCGGGGCACCGCGAGTTACCGCGATCCGTCGAGCAACGACTCGAGACACGCGGCGCTCTCCTCTTCGAGCTCCGCGCAGGCGCGGAACGCGTCGCGCGCCGCCTCGCCGTCCGCACGCTCGGCGAAGAAGCGCCAGGTGGCCGCACCGGCCCGCTCGCCGCGCGCCTGGATCAGGAACTGCTGATCGAGCGGACGTCCGGCGAAGAGCGCGCGATTGACCTCCTCGAGCTCGGGCGCCTGCGCGGCGAGCTCGCGCTGGACCGCGGCCGCGTCCGGGTACAGCGCCTCCACCCGGCGCGCGATGTCTTCCTCGCGATCGGCGCAGGCCGAGAGGAGCGCCGCCCGCTGCCGATCGGCCACCTCCGCGGCCCAGACGCGGTAGCGCGCCGCCGCCAGCCGCTCCGCGAGGGCGATGAGCAACGGACGCTGCGCGCGCGGCGCCCGCCGGAGCACGCGAGCGACGACGACCGCGACGTCCGGAAGGTCCTCGATCGACACGCTTCCTTCCCTAGCATCGATGGCTCCGGGACGAGAAACCCCGCTCGGCGGCCCGGAGCGCGGGGTGGAACTCGCCGGGGGGCTGTCGTAAGCACGGAGCATGCGGGCCTGGACGGTGGACGCCGACGACATTCAGGTCGCCGACGACCTGAGCACCCGCGAGCTGCATCTGACTCCGGGGATCGAGGCGTTCCTCTCCCCCCAGCGCAGCGACAAGTTCATCGTCGTCGCCACCAAGGGTTTCGGGAAGACCCTGCTCCTGAAGGCGAAACGTGTCGCGCTCCAGGAGCGCGCGGTGTGCTTGCCGCAGGGCAGCCTGCTCGACAAGCCGGTCGGCGACAAGATCTTCAGCGCCGACATGGTCGCCCTCTACGGCAACGTCGAGCCGTGGTCGAACGTCTGGCTCATGGCGATCGCGGTGGCGACCCTCAAGAGCCTCGACATGGTCGCCGATCTTCAGGTCAGCGGCCGGCTGCACGCGCTCGTCGCCGACGACAGCCTGCGTAGCGTCATCGACCACTTCGTGAACCTCCTCGACCTGCCGCGCAGCGAGCTGTTCAAGTGCGTCAACGACACGAACAACCGCCTCGTCCCGCGGCTGCGCACCATCGACACGCCCGTCGCGATCTTCATCGACAGCGTCGACGAGTACTTCAACAAGCACATCAAGAACCGCTCGTCGCGCGACAGCGACACGGGCGTGCTCTCGTCGAGCATCTGGTACTACTCGCAGATGGGGCTGGTGCAGGTGGCATACGAGCTGCGCCGCATCAGCCACCACCTGAAGGTGTTCGCATCGGTGCGCAAGGAAGCGTTCGCCAAGTTCACCGAAGAGACGTCGATGGTGCAGCAGTATCGCGGCAGCGCGATCGACATCAGCTACTCGAAGCCGAGCCTGAAGGAGATCTTCGTCAACAACGTGCGTCTCGAGAAGGAGAAGAACCTGTGCGCTCCGGGACAGCTGCGTGGAGATCCCATCGCGGCGTTCCTCGGACGCTCCAGCGTCACGCACAGCTACACGGGCGAGCAGGAGGACGTGTTCGACTACGTGTACCGGCACACGCTGCAGCGCCCGCGTGACCTGATGACTCTCGGACAGAAGCTCTCCGATCTGCCTCCCGAGGAGCGCCGGAACGAGGCGCGGCTCAAGGTGTCCGTCAACCAGGGCGCGACCGAGATCGCCGAGGAGTACCTGAACGAGATCTCGCCCTACATCGGCGACGTCGACCTGATCCGCTTGTTCTCCATGCTGCGCAGCCACATCCTGTCCGCCGAGGAGGTCGAGGACGTCCGCGAGCGGTACGACGCCGTGACGACCGCGGCGGGCGGCACCGACGGCCACGTGCTCGGCCTGCTGTATCGCGCCGGCCTGCTCGGCTGCGTGCACCACGACCTGGTGAGCGGCGCGCGCGTGCAGCGATTCCTCCGGCCCGGCGACGAGAGCCTGGAGCGCATGACCGACCTTCCCCCGTCGTCGCACTACCTGGTGCATCCGATCCTGGCGGAGATCGTCGCGAAGCACAGCCGTGAGTATCCCCGCAACATCGACTCGGTGAACGTCGTGGGGAACGGGCGGCCGTGGCGCGAGCGCGGGGACACCGGCGGCAACGCGCGCGTGCTCTGTGTCCTCAAGGCGGACATGAAGGAGTTCAGCCGTTTCATGAGCGCGCCGGACGTCGGCCGGTCGGTGTCCGAGGCGCTCCGCGCGGCCGTGGCGGCGCATGCCGCCCAGTGCTTGTGGCACGAGGTGATCGAGGGCGACGCTGTCATCATCGTGCACGACGACCCGAACGCGCTCATCAACGTCGCCCTCCGCCTGAGCCAGGACCTGTTCGCGGCGCCGGGGAATCCGCAGCTGCGCATCGCGCTCGATCACGGGACGCTCCAGCTCGACACGGCGAGCGACGGCAAGCTGATCGTCGTCGGGGGAGAAGCGCTCCGCCGGGCGGCGCGCATCGAGCCGCACGTCACCGCTGGCGAGATCTGGGCGACGGAGGAGTTCCGCCGCGCTCTCGAGGCGAGCCCGACGCGCTACCAGGCGACGCACGTGGTCCCCCGCGACGCCGCGGAAGGCACCCCGGACGGAACGGTCAACGTGAGGAAGGAGGGCTCGAACGAGGGGGACATCTGGCTCCGCCTCTATCGCATCGAGGCGCGCCGCAACGACGCGTGACAGGCGCTCACGCCACGCGCGGGATCACCTCGCGCCCGAACCACTCGAGCCGGCGCAGGTAGTCGGCGAAGCTGTCGGCGCCCACGCCGACGTGGAATGCCGTCGCACCCGCCGCGCGCCAGCGGGCGGCCTCGGCGATCACCGCGTCGGCCGCCGCGTCCGGGGATGCCCCGAGGGGCGCCACCAGATCGAAGGGCCCGGAGCGGCCGCTGTCGTCACGCAGGCGCCGCGCGCGCGTCGCGAGTCCGGCGAACTCCTCGGGGCCGAGCTGCCACGGGATCCATCCCTCACCCAGCGTCGCCGCGCGGCGGATCGCCGCTCCCGAGTTGCCACCGACCCAGAACGGCGGGCGAGGCCGCTGCGCGACGCGAGGCGAGACCACGACGTCGCGGAAGGAGATCGTCTCGCCGTCGAAGCGTCCGATCTCCTCCTCCCATGCGGCCGCGATGGCGCGCAGGTACTCGTCGCTCACGCGCCCACGACGCTCGAAGTCGGCGCCGAGGGTCTTGAACTCGGGCTTCAGGTGGCCGCTGCCGACGCCGAGGATCAGCCGGCCTCCCGAGAGATGATCGAGCGTGCCGTACTGCTTGGCCACGAGCAGCGGATGGCGGTAGGGCAGCACGAGCACGTGCGGGAGGAGCCGGATGCGCGCCGTCACGCCGGCGACGAACGCCAGCGTGCTGCCGGCGTCGTACCACGTCGGCCCCATCGCCTCGGCCCGCGACACCGGGACGAGCGGATGATCGCTGCACGACACCCAGTCGAAGCCGGCAGCCTCGGCCGCGCGTGCCGCCGCCAGGATCTCCGATCCGCCCACCTCGCGCTCCCACGGGCGGACGCGGGACGGGATCTGCTGGATGGCGGGGAGGCTGGTGCCGAAACGCGGCGGACCTGACATCACGCCGGCCTAGCGATCGGCGGCCCGGAAAGTCAAACAGGAACCCGGCCCCGCAGCGGGGGCGACTGCGGGGCCGGGACGTCCCGGGGGACGGCGGATCAGTGGGTCGACGTGTCCCGGGCCGATCGCTCGATCTGATCGAGGGCCGGGCCCATGCGGCGGCGCTTCGGAAGCTGCGTGATGTCGACGCCGAGGCGCGACATGAGCACCGGGTACGACTCGATCGGCTCGACCTTCGCCGCGTGCTCGAGCGGCGGGATGCGCGCCATCGCGCGCTCGATGTACGGCGCGAGCTCCTCGGCCTTGCGCCGGGCGCGCGCCTCGTGCCGCGCCTTGAATTCCGGCATCACGCGGTCGGCGAACAGCTCGAGCGACGAGCAGATGTCCTCGTGGCGGTTGTTACCGCCTTGCTGGATGAAGATGGTCTGATCGACGCCGACCTCCTCGAAGGTCGCGAGCGTCGCTCGCACCTCGTCGGGATTGCCGATGCCGCCATAGGGCACGGCCGGGAAGGGCGGCGCCGCCTGGAAGGCCTCCCAGATGTTCGTACGGCCGGGCGCGTGCGTGCCCGTGATGTAGTAGTGGGCCAGCGCGAAGCCGAAGAACTTGAACCCCTCGAGGCCCTGCGCGACGGCGCGCTCGCTGTCCTCGTGACACATGAAGCCGGTCACCATCGCGATGTTCGGGTTCACCGCGCGGCCGATCGGCGTGCACTCCTTCTTGAAGGTCTCGTAGTACTCGTCGACCCAGAACTTCGCCTCCGCGGGATCGACGAAGGCGAACGTGAGCGCGCCGATGCCGAGTCGCGCTGCGAGCTTGATGGTGTCGCGATTCGAGCACGCGACCCAGAGCGGCGGATGCGGCGACTGGAGCGGCTTCGGCATCACGTTCCGCGCCGGCATCGAGAAGTACTTCCCCTCGACGCCCGGATACGGCTCCATGCACATCATCTTGGCGCACTCGCGGACGGCTTCCTCCCACGCGTCGCGCTTCTGCATGTAGTCGACGCCGTAGCCCTCGAGCTCGATGCGCGAGCTGGACTCGCCGGTGCCCCACTCGACGCGGCCGTCGCTCACCAGGTCGAGCGTCGCGATGCGCTCCGCGACGCGCGCCGGATGGTTGTACCCCGGCGGCATCAGCGTGATGCCGTGCCCGAGACGGATGTTCTTCGTGCGCTGGCTGCACGCCGCGAGAAACACCTCGGGAGCCGACGAGTGCGAGTACTCCTCGAGGAAGTGGTGCTCCACCTCCCAGGCGTAGTCGATGCCGAGGCGGTCGGCCAGCTCGACCTGGTCGAGCGCCTCCTTGAAGAGACGATGCTCGTCGCCCGGCGCCCACGGGCGCGGGATCTGGTGCTCGTAGAAGATGCCGAACTTCATGTCATGATCCTCCGGCGCCGGCTCCCAGGATCTTCTCGAGCGCCTCGCGTCCCTCGCGACGGCGCTCTTCCTGGAACTCGGCGAAGCGAGCGCGCGCCTGCTCGAGGGCCATGGCGACGAAGCCCGCCTGCTCGCCCTGCTGCGCGCGATCGAGCTCGCCCTCGATGTAGCTCAGGTGAAACTTCTCCTCCGCCATGACGCTCTCGAGCGTCTCGATGTCCTCGCGGCGGTCGAGCGCCAGCAGGTGCGTCTCGAACTGGTTGTAGGCGAGTCGCTCGAGCGCATTGATGGCCGCGAACGTGACGATCCGTCGCGTGTCGGGCGGCATCTGCTCGAGCAGCTCCCGGTTCTTGCGGAACTCCTCCGGGCTGCTCGAGAAGTAGCTCTCCACCTGCGTGGGCATGGGCTCCGGCTCGACACCCAGACGGTAGATCCAGTCGGTGAACACCCGCGAGTGCCGGTCCTCGTCGCGGTAGTGAATCTCCATGGCGCGGTGGAGCTTCCCCTCGGGCTGCATGTCGCCGAGGAGGCGCTTCAGGCCGACCACGCCGGCGTACTCGCCGATGCGGTACTGCTGCAGCACCAGCGCGTGCGCGCGCGGATGCCGCACGACCTCGCGAAAGCCGGCCAGGTCGATGTCGATTGCGTTCTCGAGTTCAGCCATCGGTACGCGCTCCCTTGCTCCGACGCACCATGCCGCGGGCGCTGTCGCGCAGGGCGCGCAGCTCGGCGTTCAGGGCGTCCAGGTTGATCGCTTCCGGATCCAGCAGCCACTGCAGGAAGATCCCGTCGAGCGCCGCCACGGAGATGACCGCGAGACGCTGGCGCTGCGCGGCCTCGGGCACCACGCTCCGCAGCCCCGTCTCGTACATCTCGCGGATGCCGCGGTAGAGCTGCTGCAGCCGCGCACGCAGCTCCGGGCGTCCCTCGACGCTCTCGAAGATCAGGTACAGGATGACACGGCGGAGCTCGGGATTCTGGCGCAGCGTCTCCGAGAAGAACCGCCAGCTCGCCTCCGCGCGCTCCTCGAACGTGGGCAGCGCGAGGATCTTCTGGACCGGGCCGCGCGCGACCTCGTCGTAGACGCGTTCGGCCACCCGCAGGAGCAGCTCTTCCTTGGAGCCGAAGTGCCAGAGGATGGAGCTCTTCGCGACGCCCACCTCCTCGGCCAGCAGGTCGAGTGACGTCCCCTGGATGCCGCGGCTCGCGAGCAGTCGCATGGTGGCCTGGAGGATCGCCTCCTCGGTGCGCACGCCGCGCTCCTGACGCGCGCGGCCCTCGGTGCGCTTGGGCCGGCTCGACGCTGCGGGACGGGTCGCCTGACGAGGAGGCATAATTGACCTGACCATTCAGTACAATTCCCGTGTACTGCGTGTCAACCGGAAAAAACTCGAGCGACGGGAAGCGGAGGGGCGTCCCGCGGGACGCTCCCTCCGCCAGCGTTCGTCAGAAGTTCGTGTACGGGAGGCAGGTGGACGTGCAGTCGGCTGCGCTCGAGCAGGCCCTGCCGTTCGCGCACGTCAGCTTGTCGGGCTGACTCGCGTTGCGCGCGCGACACGAGTTGGGGTTCCCGGGGCATTTCGAGTCGTCGCCGTCACACGCCTGCCCCTTGTTCGGCCCGGCCGCGCACACGCCGGTGCAGGACTGTCCCGCCACGGTGGTGTCGCAGTAGTAGGACCCGATGAGGATGAACATCTCGTCCTCGGTGCTGACGCCACCGAGCAGGGTGCATGCGTCGCACACCCCGTCGTTGGCTCCCGGCGCACTGTCGCAGACGCGATCGTTCCCGCCGCACGAGATCGGCAGGCCGTTCGCGTCCTTCCGGTTGGCGCAGTAGATCGTCTCGCCGGGCCGGGGTGGCGAGTGCAGGCACTTGCCGCCGAGGACGACGTTGGGAGACGTCGAGTTGCGCTTCACCGTCGACGGATCGTTGTAGCCGTTGTCGTAGATCGAGCAGAACTTGAACCGCCGCGATGCGGGGTCGTCTCCGTCGAGGGGAAGCGGCGGCTTGTAGATGAGCTGCGCCGGATCGTTGTACGTCGTCGTCACCATGATCGGCGGCGTCGTCTCGGCGATGCAGGGATCGGGCTGATCTCCGGGCCGCGGCGCGGTCCTGGTGCCGGCATTGCTGGCGCAGGCTGTCGTGATCCCCGGCCCCCAGACCCGGAAGAGCCTTCCGCGCTTGTGGGTGTGGGAGCTGAAATCCGCGATGCGCGTGCCCTTGCCGTAGAGGATCGTGCGGCAGTACTCGACCTCGTCGAACGGTGCGACGTGCTGGATGAAGATGTCGTCGCTGTCGAACGTGCCCTGGAGCGGGAACACTCGATCACCACTGTACCAGAGGTTCAGCCACTGCTGGTTGATGACGGGCGTATCGAAGACGTTGAAGGCGTGCGAGTTCCAGATGATGGTGCCTTCGACGGGCAGGATCGAGAAGACGCCTTCCGGATCGATCCGCTCGAAGTAGGGCTGCTGCGACCCGCTGAAGGACGGAGCGGCCGCGCTGCCGTTACCGAGCACACCGCCCTCGTAGTCGGGAGGCCCGAAGCCGAACAGGCAGGCGGTGGAGGGAACCACCCTGCTGCGGCAGAGACCGCCGCCGCAGCCGTCGCCGGCGGGTGCAGGCGTTCCAGGATGCGTGGGATCGCACGCCGTGCCGTCGGGGACCGTGCCGCCCTGGCAGGTGTAGCCCCAGGACGGATCATTCGATCCGTACGTGCCGTTGTAGATGTGGATGATGCTGTGGTGCGAGTTCGGCGACTGGCGCAGCAGCTGGTGGTTGTAGCTGAAGCACTGCTTCGTCGGGTTCGTCGGACCGTCGAAGACACCCGGCGGACACGGCACGAGGTCCTCGGCCGGGATCTGGCCGGCGAGGTTGTAGTAGGTGGAGTAGCAGACCTCGTTCTCGCCGTTCTGGCCCGCCGCATTGCGCGGCGCGATCGTCCACGGCGGCGCGTAGAACTGGGTGCCGTCCGTCGGCGCGGGCGCGGCGAGCGGCTCGTCCACCGGCGGCTCCGCCTTCGGCAAGCACGAGTTCAGGAGCGTCTCCGTACCCGGGATCACCCCGCTGTCGGGCGCCCCCTGCTGGATCCACAGGCGGATGGCGGTGAGCTCGTCCTCGGAGATGGGAGGCAACCCGCCCGACGGCATCGGTGAGCCCTTGCCGGCCAGGTCGTAGCCGAGGGTCGATGCGGCGAGCTTCTGCCAGAGCAGGCTGTCCTGGGGGGAGTAAGGCTGGACGCGCATGATGCCGAACGGCGAAACCGCGTTGACCAGGTTGGCGTAGGCGCCCTCGGGTCGGAGGTCGAGACCACCGGACTTCGTGCTGTCGTGGCAAGCGCCCTGCGTGCAGCCGTTCCGCGCAATGACAGACCCCTGGATGGCCTCCCACGTGCTCGCGAAGGTGTCACACGGGCAAGCCGCGGGGGCGGTCCGGGTCTTCGCACGCACGGTGGCTTTCTTCGTCTTCGGGGTGGACATCTCTGCGCACCAGCGCGTGGTGCCGCTGATCAGGGTCACGTCGACCACGGTCTGGGGCTTCGACACCTGATAGCCCCAGTGGGCCGATCCGCCGACGATCTTCACCGTGCCGCCGCTCTTGTTGAGCTTGATGAGGATCAGCTTCACTCCGCCGGCGAGCCCGCGAGGATCCTTGTACCGGTACCCCTTGTTCTTGGGCATCACGGTCCAGTTCCCCGGAGGTAGCTGGATCAATCCACTGTCGCCCTCGCCCGGGCCGCCGATCACCCGCAGGGTCGCCCCGGAGAACTTGGGGTTCGGCATGGCGTCGGCCGCTCCCGCCCAGCTTCCCGAGAAGGTGATCTTCCGTCCCGCCGCCTTGGTACCTCCGCTGATCTGCAGGTGGGAGGCTCCGAGCGGGTACTGTGTCTCCTTGGCATCATCTGCCCGGACGCCGGTGGCTCCGAGGGCGATGCTGAGCGAGGTGATCAGGGCAAGAGTCGTCACGTGGCGCATGTGTGTGGTTCCCCCAGCATGCCTTGCGTACCGGAAACTGACCGAGTTGGCCAATTCCGACGGGCTGTTCCGCCCGGCCGTCGCTCCATGTGGCTCGCCACGCAGCCTGAACCGGCGCCGGTCGCTCCCCAACGGCGAGCAGCCCTCACCTCGCAGATGCGAGGGCCTCTCGCCGAGGGAGCCGGGTTCAGGGGATGGTGACGGCGCAGGAGAGCGTGGCCGGGTCGACGACGTTGCCCAGGTCGTCGGACGCGTCGGTGACCGTGCAGGTGAAGTCCCCCGCCGTGGGTGCGGTGGCACCGTTGCAGGTCTGGAAGGTGACAGGGGTCAGCAGCGGCGAGGGCAGACCGCCGAGCTTGACCGCCTCGACTAGTGAAGCCGTAGACGAGATCGTTCAGGTCGACTGCTCACGCCGAACGGCGGGACGTCTGGTCGGCCGCGGTGATCTTCCCCTCCGGGTAGTCCACGAAGAAGCCGAGCCCCGAGATCGTCGTGCCGGCGGGATCGGGTGTACGTCACGTGAATCCCGAAGCTGCTCGCGGGTACGGCCGTGCAGCTGTCGATGTAGCAGGTCGCCGGGACAGTGGTCACCCGGGCCCTGACGAAGTTGCCGTCGTCGCAGGATCTCACCCGGATCGCGGTCCTGTCTCCACAGCAACCCTGTCCGGCCGGGACAATCGGTTGCTGCGTCCAGGCACTGCGCGCCGTTGCCCGGTGCACCGCCCGATCGACTGGCAGTCGAGCCGTGCAATCGGAGGAGCAGTCAACCTGTGACCCCTGCGGCGCAATTCGCCGGACCCTTGTCACAGGTCTCGCCGAAGTCGGTCATGCCGTCGCCGCAGCAGGCGAAGTGACCGGAATGCCCGTCTGGATTGCTCGGGCAGTCTTTTGTCTTACGTGCACGCTTGTGCGGTCAGCTGACCGTCGATGTCGAAGCATGCGCCGACGAGCGTGGTGGTGGTGGTCGTAGAGGTGGTGGTGGGGGTCACGGACGTGATGTTCGGCATCGTCGAGGTCGTGGTGATCGTCGTGCTCACCGTCGTCGACGGAGGCGTCGTCGTGGTCGGGATCGGCTGGCACGTGCAGTCGCCGTCGCAGGTGGCCGTGGCCGGGCATCCCGAGCCGTCACACTGCTCGCCACGCCCGGCGTCGACTTGCCCGTCGCCGCAGAACGAGCGGTTCGCCTGCAGTGTCTGAAGCTTGAACTTCTTGGCCTTCACCTTGACCGTGGCCGACTGACAACCGCTTGGCAGCGTGACCTTGACGAGAATCTTCTTGAAGCTGCCCGGGCCACACGTCGCGCCCGGAGGCGACTTGGCTATGACCGTCGTCACGCCCTTCTTGTTCGCCTTGAAGGGTCGCGTGGTGAGCGGGCACGAGCCGAGCATCGATTGACCCGGCTGCAACACGAGCGGGATCTCGGGGGCGGCATCACCGGTCAAGTTGCCGATGCTCGCCGGCAGGAGATAGCGATCCGGCTGACAGGGGACGGGCTTGGGCTTCTTGGCATCCGCCAATCCAACCAGCGCCACGGACATCACCAGAGCAGACACCACGAACCGGAACTTGCCGCGCATGGAACCTCCGCTTAGGAATCGGGATCGGCGGCGGCGATCCAGCACCGCCTCACCGATCCCTCTTCCTTACCCCGCGTTCATCGGTGTCGAGGTAACAGCCACATTACGAATTGATGAACCCCGCCTCAGGAAGGCGCGGCCAGCGTCAACACGCACGGCGGGCGTGCTCCCGGAGGCACGGTGCCACCGAGAGGGTTCACCTCCTGCGGGATCGTGCACGTGAAGCTCGTCGACGAGAGCGCCGCTCCCGGCGTGCACGTGAAGCGGGCACGCTGGAACGGCACGACCTGAGTTGAAGATGAGGTTGGCGCCGAAGGGATCGCCGTTCTGCGGGTCCGGCTGTGCCAGCGTCAGGACGGTTCGGAGGACGAAGGGTGCGGCGGAGTCCACGTCGAAGAACGTCACCAGGCCGTCGTACAGGTTGATATGCCCAGGCGTTCGGCTGAGCAGGACGATCAGCGTGGCGGGGTCGCTGGGGTCGTTGACGGGCAGGAACTGCGAGCCCGGCATGCTGACCGACGCCGGGTAGCCGACGTCGACCTCGATTCCGCCAACCTGGCCCGAGCTGAACGTGTTGATGTCGGGCACGAGGGTGGTGATCACGTCGACCAGGCCGCCGGAGGGGCAGGAGGTGAGCGACGCCAGCGTCGTGGTGGTCGTGGTGGAGGTGGTGGTGCTCGAGGTGGTCGTCGTGGGCGCGAGGCTGGTGGTGGTGTCGTCGTCGGCCCAGCGCTCGTGGTCGTCGTCGAGGTGGTCGTGGTGACGGTGGGAAGGCTGCTGGTCGTCGTGGTGGAAACGCTCGTCGTCGTGGTCGTCGACGCCGGGCACACGAAGATCTGGCCGTCGATGGCATCGAGCTGCGTCAGGAGCGCATCACGCAACGCGCTCTGCGCGTCGGCGTCCAGGCAGGCCGGGCACCCTCCCTTCCCGATCAGCTTCGCGGCCGCGTCGTCGTACTTGCCGGTCGCCGTGCTCCGGCAGGTGGCCTCGTCGAAGGACTTGCCCTTGAAGGCCGCGTCCGCCGCCTTGGTGCTGCACTTGGAGATCGCCCCCCAGAGCTTCGCGACGTCCTTGCCCACACCGTCGGAGCACTTGAGCGCGTCCGACGACGGCGGCACGAACCCCGCGTCGTCCCCGGCCGGGTCGATCGGCGTGCCGGAGGATGCGTCGCAGTAGACGAGACCGTTCTGGACGTCGAGCGACATCGGGCCCGAGAGCAGCCCGGCGGAGACCGCGTTGGCGTTCGTCACGACCTCGGCCGGACATTTCGCTGCCGCCTTGGCGATCGTGGCATCCAGCTTTCCCTTGGCCGATTTGGGACCCGTCTCCTCGCAGGTTTCCTCGTCGATCGGCTTCTCCTTGAAGGCCCCGTCTGCCTGCTTGGCGTGGCACTTGATGACTGCACCGCCGAACTTGCTGAGCGCCTTGGCGATGCCGGTCTGACACTTGTCGGCGTCGGCGCTCGCCGGCGGGCAGCCGTTGAACGCCCAGGCGTTCTGGGCCGCGAGGACGAGCAGTGCTCCGATCACGTGGCGTGTCATGCGTCTCCTCCTATGCCGCTCAGGGAGCGGCCAGCGTCAGCACGCAGGGCGGGCGCGCGCCCGGAGGCACGGTGCCACCGATGGCGTTCACCTCCTGCGGGACGGTGCAGGTGAAATCGTTCACCGAGAGCGCGGCTCCCGGCGTACAGGTGAACCGTGCGCGCTCGAACGGCACGGTCTGGTTGAAGATGAGGTTCGACGTGAGGTTGAGCGTCAGCACCGTGCGCAGCGTCGAGCGGGGCAGCCGTGTCGGCATCGAAGAACGTCTGGAGCCCGTCGTAGAGGTTGATCTGGCCAGGCGTGGCGCTCAGCAGCGCGATCAGCGTGGCCGGGTCCGCCGGGTCGTTGACGGGCAGGAACTGCGAGCCCGGCATGCTGACCGACGCCGGGTATCCGACGTCGACCTCGATCCCGCCCACCTGACCGGAGCTGAAGGTGTCGATGTCGGGCACCAGGGTGGTGACGACGTCCACCTGTCCACCTGCGGGACAAGCAGCGAGCGACGGCACGTGGTGGTGGTCGTCGAGCTGGTGGTCGTGCTCGAGGTGGTGGTCGTCGGGGCGGCGCTGCTGGTCGTCGACGAGCTGGTTGTTGTCGTCGTCGTGCTCGGCGGCGCCGTGGTCGTGGTGGTCGGTGCGGTCGAGCTGGTCGAGGTGCTGGTGCTGGAGGTGGTCGTCGTCGGGACGGCGCTGCTCGTCGTCGACGTGCTCGACGTCGTGGTCGTCGTGCTCGGCGGCGCCGTGGTCGTGGTGGTCGGTGCGGTCGAGCTGGTCGAGGTGCTGGTGCTGGAGGTGGTCGTCGTCGGGGCGGCGCTGCTGGTCGTCGACGAGCTGGTTGTTGTCGTCGTCGTGCTCGGCGGCGCCGTGGTCGTGGTGGTCGGTGCGGTCGAGCTGGTCGAGGTGCTGGTGCTGGAGGTGGTCGTCGTCGGGGCGGCGCTGCTCGTCGTCGACGTGCTCGACGTCGTGGTCGTCGGGATCGTGCTGCTCGTCGTCGAGGACGTCGAGCTGGTGGTGGTCGTGCTCGGCGCGGTTTCCAGACCCGCGAGCGCGATCCTCCCGGTGACGACCTGCCCGGCGACGAATCGACCGGTCAGCGTGGCGCCATCGGTCACGTGCAGCGTTCCGTTCAACGCGCAGACACGCGCGCCGACCTCGGCGTTGCGTGAGACGGCGAAGCGCGAGCCCTGCGTGAGGATCTCGAGATCCTCGGCCGGGCCCAGGCTCGACCTGGGACCGATTCGCACGTCGCCGGCCACGAAGACCTGCGCCGCCGAGTCGGCCTCGAGCACGGCGCCACGGCGTGTCCGCAGGCTACAGAAGACGTAGCGCCCGCCGGTCAGGACGAGGCGTCCGTGGCGCGAGGCGGCGCCCCCGACGTCCACGTCGCCGTACACGCCCGGTGCCAACGTGCGCTCGTCGCCGGCCGCGACGTCCACAGCGGATCCTTCGCTGCAGTCGGGGAACTCGTCGGGAACACCACACGCCGCCGGAAGATCGGCGACGAGAGGACCGACATAGGAGGTCCCGGGTCCGCAGCTCGGAGCGGAATGATCGACGGCGGTGGTGAAGAAGAGCTGTCCGCACCGCGACCGGCCGCCGACAGAGACCACGTCGGCAGCCAGCGTAGAGTCGGGAGCGTCGATCGCGTCGTGCGCCGTGAGCGATCCCTGGTTCACGCCGACGTCGCCGCGGTCGATCCGGAACCCGCGCGCGCGAATGCCGTGGTCGCCGAAGAGCACGTAGGTGGAGAGATCGTGACTCGGGCCCGCAGCGACGGCGGTCCCGAGCAGGAACGTGACAAGGGCGATTGCGGTCGAGACCCATGCGCGCCGAAGGAATGTCGTCATAGTCGTCGTCATTGTGCGAGCGTCACCTTGCACTCGGGCTGACCCGAGGGAGGAATGTCTCCTCCGATCTGGTTCACCATCTTCGCGATGGTGCACGGGAAGTTGGTCCGCGTGAGTGGTGCACCGGAGAGGCAATCGAATCGGATGCGCTCGAACGGGATCTCCGGGAAATTGAAGACCAGGAAGCCGCTGTTGCCGGAGATCTGCCCACCGCTGATCACCGTCCGGATCGACGTGTCGTAGTCGAAGAAGGTGACGACCGTCCCGTCGTAGAGGTTGTACGAACCTCCGAGCAGGATGAGGCGTGACGCAGGGTCGCTGGGATCTTCCAGCGGCAGGAACTGGGATCCCGGGAAGCTCACCGACGCGGGATAGCCGATGCTGATGTCGATGCCTGCGACGTTTCCCGAGCTGAAGGTATCCGCGCCCGTGACGAACGTGACCGTCGCGTCGATGGTTCCCCCGGCGGGACAGCTCACGGTCTCGAACTGACAGGTCGGAGAGCATCCGTCGCCCGCGACGGTGTTGCCGTCGTCACACTGCTCGTCCGGGCGGGTTCCACCAGTCTGGACGACGCCGTCGCCACAGTAGGTGAGCTTGCAGCTCGCGCTGCAATCGGGGTCGTCCGTCTTGGGGCTGCTCGAACCTGGCTGGGGTCCGGGATCGCACTCCTCGACGCCAGCCTCGACCTTGCCATCGCCGCACGCCGCCTTGAGGCACTCGTCCGTGCAGGCCCCCGTCGGGCTGTTGGCGGCACCGTCATCGCAGGACTCGCCAGGATCGACCTTTCCGTTCCCGCAGAGATCACCCTGCTGGCTCGGGCTGAACCCGTAAGTCGCCACGGCGAGGTCGTGGCCGGTCTGGGTTGCGCTCGCGATGACACAGGTGGGAAGTGGACTGCAGCTACCGACGTCGGCTCCGGTGAAGCTCGCACACGCCTGCACGATCTGCCGCGCGCGACGCGCCGGGCTCCGCGCCGGGCCGAGGCACGCCGGCGAGATGAGGCCGAAGGTCGTTGCCGTCCGGTCGATCGCCTGCTGGCAGCGCACCGCCTGCGTGAGGACCTGATGGACGATCGTCGACCGCACCTGGCCGATCGTGTCGATGCATCGATGCCGACCCTTTCCGCCGGGCGGCGTCGGCCCCTGCAGCGACGCCGCGCTGCCGTCGAGCGCCGCCTGCACCAGCGGGCCCACCGTACCCATCGGCGGCGACGTGCTCGGATAGTTCTCGAGGACCGCCTCCATGCCGACGCACCACGCGCCGGTGACCGCGGTCGAACGTTTGAGGGCGATCGCGAATGGCGCCGCGGAGCCGGCGAATCGTGCCGGCAGCTCGGCCACCTGGTCGCAGGGCTTCTTCCCTGGCCGGCGCTGGTAGCATTGATCGATCGAGTCGAGTCCCGTGCGAACGAGCTGCTTCACGCTCTTGCCGATGTGGTTTCGACACTTGAGGTCGGTCGACCTGACCTTCGTCGTGGTCTGGGCGCTCGCGGGCGGCACACCCAGGAGGCCGAACCCGACGAGCGCAGCGAGACAGAGCGCCAGACGGACCGCTCGCGTGCGTCGCGCCCACGGCAACCCCCTCGCGCCGGACGACACCCCTCGGTCCCACATCAAGACCTCACCCCGGTCCCTTCCGCACCCCAGCATCGGTGAAGACGGGGCCGGCTCAGCGCGAGCCGGCCCCGAAAAGACACTTCAATCACGGAACGGTGACGGCGCAGGTGACCGTGGTCGGATCGACGACGTTGCCCAGGTCGTCGGAGGCGTCAGTGACCTTGCAGGTGAAGTCGGCCGCCGTGGCCGCGGGCGCGCCCTGGCACGTCTGGAAGGTCAAGGTCAGCAGCGGCGACGGCAGGCCGCCGAGCTTGAGGGCCTCGACGGTGAAGCCGTAGCCGAGCTGGTTGACGTCCTGGCTCACCCCGAACGGGGCCGTCGTGCCCGGGCTGGTGATCTTGCCCTCGGGATAGTCGACGAAGTAGCCCAGGCCGGAGATCGTCGTGCCTCCCGGTCCGGTGTAGGTCACGTGCGCGCCGAAGCTGCTGGCAGGCACCGCGGTGCAGCTGTCGATGTGGCAGCTCGACGGGCAGCTGTCGCCATTGGCCGTGTTACCGTCGTCGCAGGTCTCGTTGAAGGGAGGGAAGCCCTCCACGATCCCGTTGCCGCAGCCGGGCGCCTTGGGAGGCAGCTCGTCCTTCACCGTCGTCGCGCACCCGCTCACCTGGGCATTGACGGCCGCCGGATCGCCGGGGCAGGCGCCCTTGGCGTCGGCTTTCCCGAACGCGGTGGTCACGCCGGTGGTCGCCTTCAGCAAGCAGGCGGGGTCGACCGTGACGCCCGGCTTGGCGACGGCCTTCGAGTAGCAGTTGAGCTGGCCGCCGGCGCCCTTGCCCACTGCCTTCAGCTTCGCGGACGTACACTTGGGCAACGCGCAGTCGGCATCGGCCTTGCAGGCGGTCGTCGTGGCCAAGACACAGAAGTGGGTGGTCAGGTCGCAGGTGTCGGTGCCGGGTGGGATGAGCCCCGAAGCGTTGTCGACGCACAGGTCAATCGTGTTCTCGACATCTTCGGGCCGACCCGTGCACGCGCCTTTCGAGTCGGCCTTGACGAATGCGGGTCCGAACTTCGACACCACTTTCGCGAGGCATGCGCTGAGTGCCGTCGGATCCGGCTTGGCAGCGTCCTTCGACAGGCAATTGAACTTTCCCGCCGCCTTCTTGGAGGCGGCCTTGACCTTCGAGCTCGCGCACTTGAAGAGCGGATCGGTTGCTGCCGTCGCTCGCTGCGGAGCGACGGCGATCAGCCCGCACAGCAGCACCGGCATGACGAGTGCTTTCCTCATAGTCGTCGTTCCTTTCCCCTTTGTGGTCGTCAATCGCGCACGTACGAGATGAATTTGTACTGGCCATTCACCTCTGCGATGGAGCCGATCTTCATCTGCTCGGGTTGGTTCCCGCTTCCATCGTCGATCGTGAGCATGAGCTGCTTGTAGGCGGTGTAATCCCGGTACCGCTTGATGCCGTGCCGATACTCGACGGCGGTCACCTTCAACGGCTTGCCGCCGAAGGCGTACAGCAGGTTCGCTTCGACGTAGATGCTCTTGCCGTTCAGGATTCCCCAGAAATAGTTCTTCGCCGTCTTGTCGTACGTCGCCCTCGGCTGCCCCTCGTCCACGCTGCCGGGCATGATGATGTCGAGGTACTCGGTCCTGTTGACCCGGAGCTGGCGCAGGAGATCCTTGTCCTTCGTCTCGAGCGCGAGGCGAAACTTCTCGAGCAGGGTGTCGATCGACGGCGCCGCGTCGGCCAGGCGGTACTCGCTCGGCGTCGTGCTCGCGGGCGACGCACCCGTCGAGGCACCTCCGACCGTGACTGCCAGCAGTCCCAGCGCGAGCGTCAGTGCGAGGCTTCTCATGATCGTTCGCTCTCCAGCAGACGGGGGCCGGGGCGCCACGCGCACGCCCCGGCCCCGTCCGTCAGTCGCTCACTTCAGGTGGAAGTTGATCCACGGCGAGGTGAGCCAGTTCCCCGCCGGGTCGCCGGGCCGGAAGGCGCCGACGTAGTTGGTGGTGTCGAAGAACGGATCGATGGTCTTGCAGTCCATCGCCAGCGTGTTCACCAGCGGCTGGCTCGCCACGCCGGGCGAGCCGCCCGCCGGGATGAACTGGTTCAGGTCCGTCTGCGCGGTCGGCACGCCCGTGCCGTAGACGACGGGCGTCAGCGGATCGCTGCCGTTCTGCGACGGATTCGTCGGATTGACGGCCGTCAGGCCGGCGTACCACGCCGCCGCGGTGCATGGAGTGGTCCAGTTGCCCGACACCTGCACCGGGCCGCCGCTGTCGTTGCCGTTGTCGAACAGCAGGCTGTGCTCGACCGTGAGACCCGTGGCCGGCGGGCAGGCCTGCGCCGCCGTGGCGTTGTCGCTCACCAGCAGACCGGCGTTCCGGAAGTGCTCGATGATGGTGTTCGTGATGATCCCGGCCGTCCCGCGGCGGAGGTTCGAGCCGCGCTCCTGGTTCTCGGTGACCGTGTTGGTCTGGAGCTGGGAGCCGACCATGGTGGCGTTGCACACCTTGGGCGCGTTTCGCGGCAGGAGGTCGAAGCCGTTCTCGTTGTTGTCCCACTCGAAGCCGTGGTTGCCGGCGTTCTGCATCACCGGGTTGTAGTAGATACCCAGGTAGTACTGGTACTTGCCGGTGGTGCCGAGCTGCGTGTCGTGCAGGTCGTCACCGCAACCCGACGAGACGACGAACTTGGCGTTCATCGTGCCGCCGAACCACTCGTGACAGTCGTCGAAGCCGATGTTCGCCTGGCTGTGATCCCAGATGGTGCCGGAGCCGACGCCGTTCAGCGTGATGACGTTCAGCTCGTTGTCCGGGGTCAGCTCCCTGCCCGAGAACTCGACGCGCAGGTACTCGACCTGGCCGCTGCTGTCGCCAGGGTTGGTGCCGCCGAAGGGTACGCCGACGAGTCCCTCGGCCAGGCACTCGCCGCTGGGGCAGTTGACGGGCGCCGCGCCGTTGAGGGTCAGGCCACCCCAGTCACCGGGGGCGCCGTTGTTGGAATCGACGTGGCTCGAGCTGGTCATCACGACGGGCGCCGCCGGGTTTGCCACGGCGTTGATCTTCGAGCCGCGCAGGAAGATCAGCGCCGAGACGTTCGTCGGGCCGCCATTGCCAGGACTCGGCGGGTTCCTGCCGACGATCAGCGCGCCGGGGTCGATGGTGATGGTCACGCCGCTCGCCACGAAGGTGAGGCCGTCGATGTCGACGCGGCAGCCAGCGATCCAGTGCTCGTTCGCGCTGATGGTGCCGCTCCTCGTGGTACGCGTGGTCCAGCTTTCACCGCCCGCTCCGGTGCCGGAGTCCCGGCTCCGCCGGCGCACGGCGTGGTTCCCTCGCCCGTGCACAGGCTGAAGAGCGTCGGCTTGTTGTTCAGGCTCGCCTCGAGGACGACGGCGTCGTCCACGCCCAGCCCGGCGCTCGACGGGTTGACGTCGCCGCACGACGCGCTCCCCGCGCCGCCGCAGTCGGCAGCGTTCGGCACGAACAGCGCCCGCTGGAGGCGGACCGCGTCGGCGATGGTGCGGTTGCCGTCGCCGTTGAGATCACCGCAGACTGCCGCACCGGCGACGCGGGCGGGACCCGCCAGGGCGGCGAGTGCAGCGGCGCCGAGGACGGCCCCTTTCCACTTGAGTCCCCACGTGTTCATAGGCTTCTCCTTCTCGAAGTGGGCTGTCGATGGATTGAACGCGTGCGCCTGCATCACGGCGCCTCGGTGACGCTGATCGAGCAGGTCACGCCGTCGACCGGCTGGCCGAAGGCGTCGACGGGCTGGGCGACCGAGCAGGACGCCTCGGTCAGCTGCGCCTGGTCGGTGCAGGTGTTGTTGGTCGGGCAGGATCCGGGCAGCGCGGGAGGAACGGTCGGAGGTCCGACCAGCGTCTGCGAGAAGCTGCCGTTCGGCGCGCCGGGCGGGTTGAAGATCGAGCCGCATCCGTAGGTGCCGTTGGTCTGGTCACCCAGTCGCGAGCACGCGTGGTTCACCGTGCAGGTTGCCTGATCCACCGCCACGCCGGAGCAGGTGAGGGCCTCGTTCGCCGACGTGCAGGTCTTGCCCGGATTCGCGCTCGTCGCGCTGCACTTTGCCGGAGACACAGTCGCCAGGATTTCCGGGCGGAATGCCCACGCACACGCCCAGCGTGCAGCCGGCAGTGTTGCAGTCGGCCTGGCTGATTTTCCCGTTTGCGCCGCAGAAGCAGGCGACGGGATCGTCGGGAGCGGCATTGCACGCCACGATGTCGGTGGTCGGGCAGCAGCCGGTCACCTGCTGGTTGCGGTTGCAGATGTTGCGTCGACGAGCGGCGTGCACTCGTCGAGCGTGACCTGGAGGAGGGCGCCGGAGGTCGAGTCGATGAAGGCCTCCGACGAGGAGACGATGAACCCGGCTTCCGTGTCCGTGTCGTTTCCGAGCGCGAGGAATCCCGACGGCGGCGCGGCCTGCAGCACCTGGAACTGGGACTGCACCACGCTCGACAGGCCCGTGCCCTTGATGCTGGCCTCGAGCTGCGGGTAGTCGAACCCGATGCGGACGCCGGCGAGCTTCTGCGGCTGGCCGTTCTTCTCCGGGATGTGGAGGCTCGACGGTGACGATGCGGTGGCCGATGATGCGTGCCGCCAGCGTCCGTGCCCGGCCCGCAGGTCTCGGCGAGGCTCTCGCAGCTCGCGCTGCAGAGATCACCCGGCATGCCGTTGTTCGCGCCGTCGTCGCACTGCTCGCTGCCCTCGACGGTCCCGTTGCCGCACCCCGTCGGCGGCGAGCGTCTTGTAGATCGCCTTCGCGATCCCCTGCGCCGACGTCACCGACGCGTCGGTCACGCAGGTGGGCAGCGGATCACAGCTCCCGACATCCGCCCCCGTCAGGCTGGCGCAGGCTTGCGGAATCTTGAGAGCTGCCTTGGCGACCGACTTCGCTCCAGGGTCGACGCACGAGGGATCCAGGGCCCCGAACGTGCTCGCGGTCTTGTCGAGGGTCGCCTGACACTTCGTGGAGTTCTTCACGATCTCCTTGAAGATCCCCGTTCGTGACTTGCCGATCGTCTCGACGCACTTGGTCTTCGCCTTGTCGCCATTCAGGTTGGCGTTGCCGACGACGATCGCGGAGTTGCCACCCACCGCATCGTCGATGACCGGCTCGACCGCCGTCTCGGGGTTCATGCCGTCGTAGTTGCTCAGGACGGGATCCCCGGGGAGACACTTACTTCGGGATCAAGGCGGCGGACTTGGCCTTCGCCTTCGCGTACTGGCCCTTCGGATCGAAGAGGGAGTTACTGACGTCGTTGCACGCGCCGGTGGCCGCCAGCAGCTTGTCCTGAGTCTTGTGGCACTTGTCGTTCAGCTTGAAGCCAGACTTCGGTATGCCACTCAGACCTTTCGCGATTGCGCCGCGACAAGCGATCGACGCCTTGGTATCGGCGCCGGCCGGGCCAGCGAGCGCGAGCGCCGAGGCGCCGAGCGCGACAGCCACTGCCACGCGTGCCCTCCTCGGGTGCAGCCCTAGTTTCCTCATTGAACTCCCTCCAAGTGCTCTCTGTTGGCAGCTCCAACCGTTGGAGCCGCAGCTTCCTGTCCGGCACGGGACTACCAGAGCCACATGACGGTAACGTGGACGTGGGACGACGCTTCCGCGAAACGAGCGAAGCGGATGAGATTCGTTCCGAGGGACCCGTCGCATGTATCGAATCCGCGTTACGAGCGCGTTGCGCGCACGTGACGTGCTGGCTCGATCTCGTCCACTTCGTCGTTCTGTAACCTCCCCGAAACCTGCCGCGCATATGAGCCACGACTCGCGGAGGTGGCCTGGGGATGTTCGTTCGATGCGGCCTGGTGCTGGTGTGCCTGACGGCGATGCTCGTCGGAGCACACGCGCTGTGGGCTCAGGAACCCGCGGCTGCACCCGCCCCTCCAGCGGAGGTGGGAACGGTGAGCGGCACCGTGCTCGACAAGACGACCGGCGACCCGCTCATCCAGGCCGGCGTGGAGGTCGTCGGTCAGACGAAGCGATTCGAGACCGACATGGACGGCCACTTCACGCTGAAGCTTCCGCCCGGCACCTACGAGCTACGCATCTCGGCACCGCTGTACCAGCCCGTGCGCCTGCAGGGGGTCAAGGTGAAGGCGAACGAGGTCTCGAAGCAGAGCGTCACGCTCGCCGCCGCGACGGCCAACGTCGAGGTCGTCGAGGTGACGGCGAAGGCGAACAAGGCTGCCGAGGCCACGCAGCTCGTGGAACGCAGGAAGTCGGCCGTGGTCAGCGAGACGGTCAGCGCGGAGGTGATCAAGAAGACGCCGGACAAGGACGTCGCCTCGATCGTGAAGCGCGTTCCCGCGGTCACCATCAAGGACGACCGGTTCGTGTTCATCCGCGGACTCGGCGAGCGCTACAGCGGCGCCCTCCTGAACGAGAGCCGGCTGCCCAGCACCGACCCGTCGAGGCGCGTGGTCCCCCTCGATCTCTTCCCGGCGGAGTTCGTCCAATCGCTCTCGATCATCAAGACGTACACACCCGATCTGCCGGGAGACTTCTCCGGGGGTCTGGTCGACATCAGGTTGATGGAATTCCCCGAGAAGCCGACGTTCAGCTACAGCCAGTATTTCGGCGGAAATACGCAGACCACGTTTCAGCCGTTTCGTACGTACCAGGGCGGATCTCTCGACTATCTCGGCTTCGGCAACAAGTTCCGGAACCTTCCGCAATCGGTCCCGAGCACACCCGGGCTGCTGAACTCCTTCCCGACGAATCGCGCCGACGCGATCGGACGCGATTTCAAGAATATCTGGAGTGATCAAATCGTCGATGCATCGCCGAATCTGGGCGTCAACTTCGCCATGGGTGACACCATCGGTCCCTTCGGTTTTGCATTCGGTACCAACTTCCGGACCGAGTACCTGACCATACCCAACTCCCTGGTGGCCCAGTTCGTGAGCGGCGGTACGAACAAGCCGTTGACACCGACCGCTCGGTTCAACCGCAGCAACAGTCTGTTCACGACGCGGCTCGGGTCGATCTTCACGGCCGCCTATCGTCTGAACGACAACAACAAGTTCTTCTTTCGTTCGTTCCTGGACCGCAACACGTACGACAATACGCAGTTCGCTAGCGGAATCGTCAGTCAGCCGTACGCGCAACAGCAGACGATTCTCGACTATACCGAGGAGCAGCTCGGGTTCGGACAGTTCGGTGGGGAGCATCACTGGGGACCCGTGTCGGTGGACTGGCGTACGGCGATAGCCCGCTCGAATCAGCACGAGCCGGACACGCGCTACACGACCTACCAGGCCGGGTTCGCTCCCGAGCAACCGCCGCCTTCCCTGCCACTCAGCTTCCTGCGGTTCGCCCAGCCGTATGCGTTCACCAACGACTCCCTCGGTGGAACGCGCATCTTCAACAGTCTCAGCGAGGACTCGAGCGATTCGGCCGTCGACTTCACCGTCCCGTTCATGACCGGGCTGCCGTTCACCGATTGGTGGTCGGGCCTGCCGGCGAAGTTCAAGTTCGGCCCCGCCTACACGTTCAGGCGACGCTTCTTCGAGCAGCGCCTGTTCCAGTTCAACCTCGCCCCCGGCCAGCCGGTCAACGTCGAGGCGCCCCCAGAGGTGATCCTGCAGCCGTCCAACATCGTTCCCGGCGTCGTCAACCTGAACGAGACCACGACCCAGGGCGACGCGTACCAGGTGTCGGAGCAGATCGCCGCCGGCTACGGCCTGTTCGATCTTCCGATCGTCCGCGACCGGCTCCGGTTCGTGGGGGGCGTGCGGCTGGAGTACTCGAACATCACGCTCCGGACGACTGCCATCGGCGCCACCCAGCCGGTGGAGGTACAGAAGAACAACGTCGATCCCCTGCCCTCGTTCAACCTCGTCTACAGCCCGCGCTACGACATGAACGTGCGCGCGGCCTACAGCTGGTCGGTATCGCGCCCCGAGTTCCGCGAGCTCGCCCCCACCGTGTTTCCGGCGCCGCGCGGTCTACGCGCGTTCGCGGGCAACCCGGCCCTCGTCGAGTCCCACATCCGCAACTACGATCTGCGCTGGGAGTGGTTCTTCACGCCGCTCGAGCTCGTCTCGCTCAGCTTCTTCCACAAGAGCATCGAGGAGCCCATCGAGGCGACGCTTCTCGCCAGCAGCGGCTCGGACTACATCAACTCGTTCGCGAACGCGACCAGTGCGACGCTGACCGGCTTCGAGTTCGAGCTCCGGAAGAACTTCGGGTTCATCCGTCCGATCCTGCAGAACCTCAGTCTCACCGCGAACGTCGCGTACATCAACTCGGTGGTCCAGACGCCGCCGCCGACCGCGACCGGGGTCCCGCTCGAGAAGACGCGGCCGCTCCAGGGTCAGGCCCCGTACATCGCCAACGCCGCACTGGAGTATGCCGACCCTCGATGGGGAACCATCCGGCTCCTCTATCAGACCGCCGGCCAGACGCTCAGCTTCGCGGCCCTCACGAAGCCGCCGGTGCCCGGGATCTTCCAGCAGCCGAGGAACCAGCTCGACGTGGTGGGCATCGTTCCGATCGACTGGTTCAGCGTGCCGCTGACGTTGAAGCTCGGCGCCGAGAACCTGCTCAACGATCCCTACGTCCAGACCCAGGGGTCCTTCGTGCAGACTCGCTACCAGCGTGGGATCAAGGTGGGAATGACGATCAGCTACTCGTACTGAGTCACCCCGTGACGGAGAGCGATCGAATGCGAGGACTCCCCTGGGTCGCCGCGCTCGCGCTGGTGACGGTGATGGGCTGCGCGGCGTCCGGGAGCGGTGGCAAGGCCGCCACGGGTGGCCCGCTGCCAGGACAGTGGATCCTCGTGGAATCACCCCCGAAGGGCGAGCTGTCGGAAGCTACCTTTCCACCGATCTATACATGGAAACGCGTCCGGACGTTCGCCGACGCGGAGAGCTGCTCGAACTTCCGCGTCGACATGATGTGGGACGCGCAGAGCATGGCGTCCCGCGCCATGCTGGAGCAGGTATCCAACCTGCACTGCGTTCCGGCTGCCAAGCTCGCGGCGCCGCCGACTGGCCCGAAGGGTCCGGTCGCTCGATGACTCCCCGAGTGGCTGCCGTCATCTAACGTTTACATTCCGTTAACCTTCACGGCGCGACTCGCTGCCATAATGCGGTGCGGCAGCTGTCGGCAATGTCGACGACCAATCACGAGGAGTTCCGGGCGTTCGGCGCCTATGGAGCGGCGCAGCGAAGGAGCGGGAGCTGGTACTCCTCGCTGGCGGCGTCGTCCGTCATCTACCTCGTCATCGGACTGCTCGTGATGAGCATCCCGGTGACGAAGCGCATCATCCAGAGCAAGCCGATCCAGCTCACCTTCGTCGAGAAGGTCGTGCGGCAGCCGCCGCCCCCGCCCCCGCCCGCCCCCAAGCTCGAGCCAAAGCCGGTGACGGCTCCGCAGCCGCACAAGCCGCAGCTCGTGGCGCCGGCGGCGGCTGCCGCGCCCGTCATCCGGCCCGATCAGAAGATCCGCAAACTCGACAAGCCGCCGCCGCCGAAGAAGTTCGAGGCGCCCAAGGACATGCCGAAGGAGATCCCGAAGGAGGTGGACGCCAGCCTCGACAAGGGCATCGCCGTCTACGGTGACACCACGAAGGGCGACAACGCGGGACTCGAGGGCGGCGTGAACGGCGGCGTCTCCGGTGGCCAGGTCGGCGGCGTCGTGGGTGGCGCCATCGCGCTGCCCGAGGACGCGGAGCCGCCGGCGCCGATGACCACCAACCAGAAGCCCGACTATCCGCAGGAGGCGAAGGCCGCCGGACGGGAGAGCATGGTCGTGCTGAAGATCGTCGTCCAGGTCGACGGGACGGTGGGCAAGGTCGACGTCGTTCGCGGCGAGGAGCCGTTCCTGAGCGCCGCCATCCAGGCCGTGAAATCGTGGACCTACGAGCCGGCCAAGTACCAGGGAAAGCCGATCGCCGTGTACCGCATCATCCAGATGCCCTTCCGGCTCGCCTGAACGCGCGCCGCACAGAGAAAGGACCGCGAGCATGGGATTCAGCCTGAGCGAGATGTGGGGACACATGGGGTGGCCGGCGATCACGGTCGCCGTCGTGCTGATGATCATGGGCCTGTCGTCGCTCACGGTGTTCATCGAACGGCTGCTCACCATGCGCCGCTCGCGCGCCGCTTCCGCGCAGTTCGCCGCCGAATCCGGCGGCCACCTGCGCGAGGAGATGCTGGAGAGCGTGATCGCCGAGGCCGACAAGTATCCGAACGGCCACCTGCCGCGCGTCGTGAAGACCGCGCTCGCGACCTATCGCCATGCGCGCGAGACCGCCGACGTCTCGCAGATCCCGCCCGCGGAGCGCACCCGCCGGCACATGGAGCGCTACATGGAGGACGTCGGCGCCGATCTGCGGCGCGGCCTCGCGGTGCTGGCGTCGGTGGGATCGGTCGCGCCGTTCGTCGGACTGCTGGGGACCGTGCTCGGAATCATCTCGGCCTTCCAGGGCATCGCCTCGACGGGATCGGGCGGCCTCTCCGCCGTCTCCTCCGGCATCTCGGAGGCGCTCATCGAGACCGCGCTCGGCCTCGCCGTCGCCATCCCGTCCGTGCTCGCCTTCAACTACCTGTCCACCAGGATCGGCCGCGACGAGGCCGCGCTGAACAGCGCCGCCGGCGAGGTGCTCGACAGCATCGAGGGCTGGGCGGAGAAGGAGCTGCAGGAGCGCGTGCACGAGACCGAGCGCAAGGGAGTGCAGCGTGGTCGGGTGGCGTGAGCGCGTCCGGGCTGGCGGCGTCCAGCCCGACATGAACGTCACGCCGCTCGTCGACGTCGTCCTGGTCCTGCTCATCATCTTCATGGTTGTCGCGCCGCAGCTCCAGCGGGACGTGCAGGTGAACCTGCCCGGCATCTTCAATCCCGATCCCGACGTCGAGGCCAACGTCGATGCCATCAAGGTGACCGTCAACGCGCCGGGGCAGTTTCACGTCGATGCCGACCAGTACGATCTCGACGGCGTCGTGCAGTTCCTGAGCGACCAGCACCAGCAAGACCCCTACCGCCGTCTGGTGCTGCGGGCGGACACACACCTCAAGTACGGACAGATCCGCGAGTTCATGGCACGGACGCAGCAGATCGGCTTCCCCGGGCTCAACTTCATGGTGGGCGAGAAGGCCAAGGACGGCCCGCGCGCCACCGCCGACTACGCCGGTCACCAGGAGGCGGACGCGCCGGACGCCGCGGCCCCGCCCGCCGGCGATCAGGCCGCTCCGGCTCCCACGGCCGGCGATCAGGCTCCGGCGGGTGCGGCGGCGCCGGCCGCCGGCGATCAGGCTCCCGCGGCCGACGCGGCGGCACCCGCCGCCGATGCCCAGTCTCCACCACCGGACGCGGGGAGCTGACCGGATGGCGATCGCTCTCGGGGCAGGTGGCAAGAAGAAGGCGGTCGAGCCGGCGATGAACGTCACGCCGCTCGTCGACGTCGTGCTCGTGCTGCTCATCATCTTCATGGTCGTCACGCCGCTCCTGAGCAAGGACTTCTGGGTGCATCTCCCGAAGCAGGAGAAGGAGGACATCACCCCCGAGCAGCTCCAGGACGACCCCATCCCGCCGCTGGTCCTGCGCGTCGGACCCGACCGCACCCTGCAGGTGAACGGCGCGGCAATCGAATTCGCCGAGCTGTCCGACCGGCTGAAGCGCATGTTCGCGGCGCGCGACGACCACGTGCTCTTCTTCGACGCCGACGACGAGACGGACTACGGTTTCGCCGTCGAGGTGCTCGACCAGGCGCGCGATGGCGGCGCGGTCACGATCGCGCCGCTCGTCGAGGGCCTGACGCAGGCGAATGCCCCCGAGGCCGGCGCACCCGCCGAGGCTCCCCCCGGGATCGCCGCGCCGGACGCGGCGGCACCCTCCGTCCCGTGATCGTCGCGCGAGGCGCCACGGGACCGGCACGCCCGCGCACCCGATGGCCCTGGATTGGACTTCGTCGTCCGGTGCGGGTTACATCGTGGCGCATGGTCTCGCGATCCCTGCTGCTCGGTGCGGCGCTCGCCGGCTGCTCGACGATGAGCGCGAAGCCCGCCGCGACGGGACCGGTCGGCTGCTGCTGCACGTTCGGCGACTGCCGCACGAACTTCACGCACGAGAACTGCGTGAAGGAGGGAGAGTTCCAGGGCTGGACCTTCACCTGGCATCCGGGCGCGTGCACCGCCAGCGACACCTATCCGGCGCCCGACGTGAAGCCGTCGGCGCGCTGATCGGGTGCTCGGATGTCCGGTACGCTGCACGGTCTTCGCGTCCTCGATCTCACCGACGAGACCGGCTTCCTCGCCGGCATGCTGCTCGGCGAGCTCGGCGCCGACGTCGTCAAGGTGGAAGCGCCCACGGGCGATCCGGCGCGGCGGCGACCGCCGTTCTGGGGCGGCGTCGCGGATCCCGAGTGCTCGCTGCTCTGGCTCGCGCAGAATGGGTCCAAGCGCAGCCTGACCCTCGACCTCGACCGTCCCGCCGGCCGCGATCTCCTGCTCCGCCTCGCGGAGCGCGCCGACGTCGTGCTGGAGACCGGGGCGCCGGGCGCGCTCGCGGCACGCGGACTCGGCTGGGACGTGCTGCACGCCCGCAATCCGCGGCTGGTCCTGTGCTCGCTCACGCCGTTCGGGCAGTCGGGCCCGCACGCCGGCTGGCGCGGCTCCGACCTCACGGTCCTCGCCACCAGCGGAAACCTGTACTGCACGGGCGATCCGGATCGCGCGCCGCTGCGCTGCTCGATGCCCGTGTCGTACTACCACGGCGCCATCGAGGCGGCCGCCGGCGTCGCGTTCGCGCTGCTGGCGCGCGAGCGCACCGGCGAGGGACAGCACGTCGACGTCGCGCTCCAGGAAGCCATGCTGATGCCGAACATGGCGACCGCGTCGATGGCGAAGATGACCGGCCATCGCGGCCAGCGCTCGGGCGCGTTCTTCCGGCAGACGACGAGCGAGCAGCGCGAGATCTGGCCGTGCAAGGACGGCTGGGTGTCGTTCGCGCTGCGCGGCGGCCCCGCGCGCATCCCCGGCCTCGTCGCCATGGTCGCCTACATGGCGGAGCACGGCATGGCCTCCGAGAAGCTCCGCGCCATGGACTGGAAGGCCTACAACCACAATCTCCTGTCGCAGGACGAGGTCGACGCCCTGTCGCGCGAGTTCGGCGGGTTCTTCCTGACCAAGACCATGACCGAGCTCTTCCAGGCGGCGTGCGCGCGCAACCTGATGCTGGCGCCCGCGAACACGGCGCGCGAGATCCTCGCCTCCGACCAGCTCGCGGCCCGCGGGTTCTTCGTGGACGTCGAGCATCCGGGTCGCGGCACCCTTCGCCTCCCCGGACCGTTCGCCCGCACGACCTCGAGCCACCCGGACGCCACCGCGGTCGCGGTGCGCGGACCCGCGCCGCGGCTCGGCGAGCACACCGCCGACGTGCTGGCCGAGCTCGACGTGCAACCCGCAGATCTCGAGCGCCTGCGGGCGGAGGGCGTGGTGTGAACGACTTCCTCGCCGGCACGACGATCCTCGAGTTCGGCGGCGGGGCCGCGGGCCCGGTCGCCACGCGGTACTTCGCCGATCACGGCGCCACCGTCATCCGCGTCGAATCGCGCCAGCGCCCGGACTTCCTGCGCATCCTGAAGCTCACGCCGGACACCCCCGGCGGCATCGACGGCGGGGAGCACTTCGCCGTGCTCAACGCGAACAAGCTCTCGGTCGCGCTCAACCTCTCGACGCCCGAAGGCGTCGGCGTGGCGCGACGTCTCGCGCTCCACGTCGATGCGGTGGCGGAGAACTTCGCGCCGGGCGCGATGGCGAAGTGGGGGCTGGACTACGCGTCGCTGGTGAAGGAACGCCCCGACCTGGTGATGATCAGCACGTGCCTGAACGGCCAGACCGGACCGCAGCGCTTCTACCCCGGATTCGGCGGCCAGGGATCGGCCCTGTCGGGCTTCAATCACCTGACCGGCTGGCCGGATCGCGAGCCGGTCGGTCCGTTCGGGACCATCACCGACTCGCTGTCGCCCCGGTTCGCGGCGCTGCTGCTCGCGACGGCCCTGCTCCACCGCGGCCGGACCGGTCAGGGCCAGCACATCGACCTGTCGCAGGTGGAAGGCGGCATCGTGTGTCTCTCCGAGAGCATCGCCACCTTCACCGCGAACGGTGACGTCCTCGGCCGGATGGGAAACCGGTCACGGCATGCCGCGCCGCACGGCGTCTTCCGCTGCGCCGACGAGGACGGCCGCGAGCGCTGGATCGCCATCGCGATCCACGACGACCAGGACTGGCAGCGCCTCGTCCAGGCGCTCGGCACGCCGGACTGGGCCGTCGCCCCGGAGCTGGGAACGCTGTCCGGCCGCCTCGCGCACGCCGAGGCGCTCGAGCACCGGCTGTCCGAGTGGACGCGCACGGAGCGTGCGTCGGCGCTTGCCGAGCGCCTCCAGCACGCGGGCGTCGACGCGGCCGCGGTGGCGGACCTGGGCGACCTGCACGACGACGCGCAGCTGGCGCACCGCGGGCACTTCCACACCGTCGAGCATCCGGTGCTCGGGTCGCATCCCGTCGAGACCCACGCGATCCGCTTCTCCGCCATGGCGCCGAGCCTGCGCCGTCCCGCGCCACGACTCGGAGAGCACACCGACACCGTCCTGCGCGACCTGCTCGACATGCCTGCCGACGAGATTGCCCGCCTGCGAGAGGCCGGCGTTCTCGACTGATCGGCATGCGCTGTTGACAGCCGTTCGCTGGTTCCGCTTAACGTGGGGGTCACACTATGGCGGACGCAGAGGGTAGGCAGGAAGCGCGGCGCATCATCCACGACCTCGCGCGCGCCATCGACCGGAAGCTCGAGGTCGAGGTGCGTGACGTTCCGGGACAGGAAAGGTTCCAGGTATCGCTGACGCAGGGGAGCCGCCATGGGCACATCGAGCTCGGGATCAGCACCGTGCTGGCGTCCACGGGCGACGCCGTGGCGCGTAACGAGCTGCGGCTGCGCATCAAACGGGCCGCAGACACGCTGCGCTTCCGTCCCATGCCCGACCACCGCCTGGTGGTGAAGCCGCTGCCGCCGCCGGGCGGTCAGGCGACGTCGCGCGGCGGGGCGCGCGGCTTCGGACGCGGGCGCCGGTGAGGCGCCGGCCGTGCGCCTGCGCCGCCATCATCTCTTCCTGCTGATCGGTCTGGTCCTGATGCTCGCCGGGTGGCTCGCCTGGAGCGCGCTGACCGTGCAGAGCGACCTGGCGCGCTGACCGGCCGCCGGCGGGCGGGATTCCCTTGCCCGCTTCGAGGGGTTAATGAGCGGAGCCGTGACTGCTCCGCTCTGCGACTACAGCGCGTCCAGCCCGGCTCCCCCCTGCATGCTCGTGCTCTTCGGCGGCAGCGGCGATCTCGCGCGACGCAAGCTCCTGCCGTCGCTCTACAACCTCGCCAAGCACGGATTCCTCGACGAGCACTTCGCCGTGCTCGCCCTCGGCTCCAAGCCCCTCTCCGACGAGGCCATGCGCGAGCGCCTGGTCGAGGCGGTGCAGGAGTTCTGCGAGCAGCCGATCGATTCCGCGCTGCTCGAGCATCTGCAAGAGCGCCACGTACTACCGTCGCGGCCCCTTCAATCGCGGCGAGGAGCTCGAATCGCTGCGCCAGCCTCTCGAGGAGATCGCCGCACGCCACGGCACGCAGGGCAACGTCGTGTACTACCTGGCGACGCCGCCGGAAGCGTTCGGCAGCATCGGGACCGGCCTCGGGAAGGCCGGCCTGGTGAAGCCTCCCGCCGGAGATTCGTGGACGCGGATCATCGTGGAGAAGCCGTTCGGCCGCGACCTCGCGTCCGCGCAGGAGCTGAACCGCGCGTTGCTGACGGTCTTCGACGAGAGCCAGATCCACCGCATCGACCACTACCTCGGCAAGGAGACGGTGCAGAACCTGCTCCTGCTGCGCTTCACGAACGGGCTCTTCGAGCCCATCTGGAACCGCAGATACGTCGACCACGTGCAGATCCTGGTCGCCGAGACGCTCGGCGTGGAGGGTCGCGGCGCCTACTACGACACCTCGGGCGCGCTCCGCGACATGCTGCAGAACCACATGATGCAGCTCCTCTGCCTGGTCGCGATGGAGCCGCCGATCTCGTTCTCCGCGGAAGAGGTGCGGAACGAGAAGGTCAAGGTGCTGCACGCGATCAAGCCCATGTCGCCCGAGGAGATCGAGACACTCACGGTGCGGGGGCAGTACGGTCCGGGCTTCATCGACGGGAAGGCGGTTCCGGGATACGCCCACGAGCCCGGCGTGCCGCCGAACTCGGTGACGGACACCTTCGCCGCGGCGCGATTCGAGGTCGAGAACTGGCGCTGGGCGGGTGTTCCCTTCTACCTGCGCACCGGCAAGCGGCTCCCGATGCGGACGACCGAGATCACCATCGAGTTCCGGCGCGCTCCGCTGCTGCTGCTCCCGGCTGCGCGGATGCAGCCGCCGAATCGCCTGGTGGTGCACGTCCAGCCCGACGAGCGCATCTCCCTGCACTTCCACGCCAAGTGTCCAGGCCCGCAGATCCATCTCGCGCCGGTGGAGATGACGTTCGCCTACAGCGATCTGGAGGGCGACAGCAGGAGCACCGGCTACGAGACGCTGCTCTACGACTGCATGATCGGAGACGCCACGTCGTTCCACCGTGCCGACATGATCGACGCGGCCTGGCGCATCGCCACGCCCATTCTCGAGGCGTGGGCCGCCACGCCCCCGACCTTCCCGAACTACGCCGCCGGCACCTGGGGACCCGCGGCCGCGGAGGCGCTGATCGCACGCGACGGACGGGCCTGGCTCGAGCCGTCGGCGCGATGATCCTCGGCGGCGACATCGGCGGCACGCACACCCGTCTCGCGATCTTCGACGACGACGGACGGCGCGCGGTCGATCCGCCGGTCCACACGTACCCGAGCCGCGAGCACGCGGGCCTGGGGGAGATCGTCCGCCGCTTCCTGGACGACACCGGCGCGCGGGTCGCGGCCGCGTGCTTCGGCGTCGCGGGACCGGTGAACGACGGCCGCTCGGTCGCGACGAACCTGCCGTGGATCATCGACGCCGGCCGACCTCGGCCGCGGGATCGGCGCGCGCACGTGGGTGATCAACGACCTGGAGGCCACCGCCTGGGGACTGGGCGCGCTCTCCGCGAGCGAGCTGGCCGAGCTGCTGCCCGGCGCGCCCGGCGCCGCCGGGAACGCCGCCGTGATCGCCGCCGGAACGGGACTCGGCGAGGCCGGACTGTACTGGGACGGGCGGCAGCATCAGCCGTTCGCGACCGAGGGCGGGCACGGCAACTTCGGGCCCGAGGACGCGGTGGAGATCGAGCTGCTGCGCTGGCTCCAGGAACGCTTCTCCGGCCACGTGAGCTGGGAGCGCGTCGTCTCGGGCATGGGTCTCGCGTCGCTCTACGAGTTCCTGCGTGACACCGGCCGCGGCGAGGAGCCCGCGTGGCTGGCGGAGCAGATCCGCACCGGCGATCCCGGCGCCGCGATCACGGCCGCGGCGCTCGAGGGCACGAGTTCCCTGGCGGCCGAGACGCTCCGCCGGTTCGTCGCGCTCTACGGCTGCGAGGCGGGGAACCTGGCGCTCACGGTCATGGCGACGGGCGGCGTCTACCTGGGCGGCGGCATCGCGCCGCGCATCCTCCCGGCGCTGCGCGACGGCGCGTTCCGCGATCGCTTCCTCGGCAAGGGGCGCATGCGGCCGCTGCTCGAGTCGATACCGGTACGCGTCGTGCTGAACGATCAGGCGGGGCTGCTGGGCGCGGGACGGTGCGCCGCGGTGCGCGCGCGCGCCTAGCGTCCCGGACGCGCCACCTTGGCCGGCGGCGTCGGCTTCCCGCTCCTGGCCGGGGGCGCGGACGCCGCCGCGATCGCCGCCTGCTCCGCGCGCTCCTTCTGCATGAGGTAGTCCTCGTAGTTCCCGAGGTAGCGCACGGCGCGCCCGTGGCCCACCTCGATGACCTGCGTGGGCAGGCGGTCGAGGATGTAGCGGTCGTGGGCGACGATCACGATGCTCCCACCGTAGGCGAGCAGGGCGTCGAGAAGGATCTCCTTCGCGGTGAGGTCGAGGTGGTTCGTCGGCTCGTCGAGGAGCAGGCAGTTCATCGGCTCGAGCAGGAGCTTCGCCAGCGTGAGGCGGCTGCGCTCGCCGCCCGACAGGACGCCCACTCGCTTGTCGACCGCGTCGCCGGAGAAGAGGAAGGCGCCGAGCAGGCCGCGCACGTGCGGCGCGGTCTCGACGGTGGAGACGCTCATCACCTCGTTGAGCACGCTGCGCTCCGAGTTCAGCGACTCGGCGTGGTCCTGCGCGAAGTAGCCGATGCGCACGTTGTGCCCCACCGTCCTGTCGCCGCCGTCGAGCGGCAGGACGCCCGCGAGCATCTTGAGCAGCGTGGTCTTGCCGGCGCCGTTGGGGCCCACCAGGGCGACCCGCGTCCCGCGCTCGATGGCCAGATCGATGCCGCCATACACCTCGTGCTCGCCGAAGCGCTTGTGCGCGCCCTCGAGGCTGAGCGTGATGCGGCCTCCGCGCGGCGCCTCCGGCAGGCGGATCTTGAGCACGCGCTCGTGACCCTCCGGCGGCGGCAGGCGATCGATGCGCTCGAGCTGCTTCACCCGGCTCTGCACCAGCGCGGCCTTCGACGCCTGGTAGCGGAAGCGCGAGATGAACCCCTCGATGCGCTCGATCTCCTCCTTCTGGTTCTCGTACGCTGCCCGCGCCAGCTCGAGCCGCGTCTCGCGCTCGGCGAGGTAGCGGCTGTAGTTCATCGGATAGTCGGTGACCTTGCCGTGCAGGACCTCGGCGATGTGGTCCACCGCCACGTCCAGGAAATAGCGGTCGTGCGCCACCATGATGATCGTGCCGGGGTACGCGGCGAGGAACTCCTCGAGCCACGTGCGCGCTTCCAGGTCGAGATAGTTGGTGGGCTCGTCGAGGAGCAGCACGTCGGGCCGGCGCAGCAGGAGCTGCGCGAGGGCCGCACGCATCTGCCAGCCGCCCGACAGCGCGCCGACGTCACGGTCGAGATCGGCGTCGATGAAGCCGAGGCCGTGCAGCACGGTCTCGGTCTCCGACTCGACGTCGTAGCGCCCGCGGTGATCCCACTCCTCGCACACGGCCATGTAACGATCCATGATCGCGGCGTACTCGTCGCTCTGCGGATCCACGGTGGCGAGCTGATGCTCGAGCTCGGCGCGCCGGCGCTCCAGCGCGTGCAGGTCCGCGAAGGCGGCGAGCGCGTGGTCGAGCACGCTGGTTCCGCCCATCCCGAGGATGTGCTGCGGCAGGTACCCGACCCGGGCGCCACGGGGCAGTGCCACCGTTCCGGCGTCGGCCTCGAGCTCGCCAGCGAGGATCTTCAGCAGCGTGGACTTGCCGGCCCCGTTGGGACCGGTGAGCCCGACGCGCGCACCGATGGGCACGCTCCAGCCCACCTCCTGGAGCACCACCTGCGACCCGTAGCGCTTGCTCACGCCGGCGAGCGAAACCATCGAACCGTGTAAGATGCCCGCCGTCCAGGACGCGGGCAAGCGCCGCTCCACCGCGTTGACGCGCGTCCGTACCCCTTCTAACACCTCGTCCATGGGAGAGGGTCCTCCGCTGCACGACGGGCTGCTGCCATGCGAGCAGGACGTCTTCGGCTGGATCGAGGAGATCTTCGCGCGCGGGGTGCGACGGCCGGGCTACCCCGCCGACCGCTGGGCAGAGGAATGGATCGCGGCCCGCTTTCGCGAGCTGGGCCTGGAGCGCGTTCGCCACGAGCCGGTGTCGCTGCCGCACTGGGAGCCGCGGCGCTGGTCGCTCGCGGTCGCCGGCGGCGCGGCGCCGTCCGCGGAGATCGACTGCTTTCCGCTGCCGCACGCCGCGGCCACCGAGCCGATCGACGCCCCCCTGGTGGCCTGGGATGCCGCCGCGCCGGAGCGGGTGCGCGGAGCGATCGCGCTGCGCGACGTGCCCCTGATGCGCGTGCCGCACGATGCCATGGCCGCCCTCGCCACCTGGTCGCACGACCCCGCGAGCACGTTCCCGGGCGCGACGCACGTCCTGCCCTTCGGGCGTGAGTTCATGGCGGTGATGGAGCCCGCGATGGCGGCCGGGGCGGTGGGCTTCGTCGGCGTCCTCTGCGACTATCCGGGAGACTCGAAGGACTACTACGTGCCGTACGACGCCGTCGCCCGGCCGATGCCGGGCGTCTGGGTACGCGGCAGCGACGGCGCGCGCCTGCGCCGCCTCCTCGCCGGCGGGGCCGCCCGCGTCCGTCTCGCGGTCGACGCCGTCACGGAGCCGATCACCTGCGCCAACGTCGTCGGCGAGCTCGACGGAGCCGACGACGATCTCGTCGTCATCGGATCGCACCACGACGGTCCGTGGGCCTCGGCGGTGGAGGACGCCTCGGGGATCGCGCTCGTCCTGGCGCAGGCCGCCTACTGGGCGCGCGTGCCGCGCGCCGGGCGTCCCCATCGCCTGGTGTTCCTGCTGAACGCCGGGCACATGGCGGGGGGAGCCGGCACCCGGGCGTTCATCGAGGCACACCGCGGCGAGCTCGACCGCATCGTGCTCGAGGTGCATCTCGAGCACGCCGCCAGCGAGATCGTCGAGCGTGACGGCGCCCTGGTGGCGACGGGAGAGCCCGAGGCGCGCTGGTGGTTCACCACGCGCATCCCGCGTCTCGAGGCGGCCGTGCGCTCGGCGATCGAGGCCGAAGGGCTGGCGCGATCGCTCGTGCTGCGTCCCGACACCTTCGGGCCGCATCCCACCACCGACGGCGGCTTCTTCCACCTCGAGGACGTGCCGCTGGTGAACTACCTGACGGCGCCGTTCTACCTGTTCGACGCCATGGACACGCTCGACAAGATCCACCGCCCGAGCCTCGTGCCGGTCACGCGTGCGGCGGCGCGCATCGTCGAGTCGACGGCGGGCGTCTCCGCCGCAGCGATGCGACGCGACACCGCCTAGCGCTGGTCCAACTTGATAGTGGCCGACATGATGAGCGCGGAAGACGTCCTCGCGGTACTGGGGCAACTGGAGGCGGCAAGGGTCCAGACCTGGCTCGACGGTGGGTGGGGAGTGGACGCGCTTCTCCATACGCAGACACGGCAACACGACGACCTCGACCTCGTCGTTGCGCGGGCCGACGAATCCCGGACGGTGACGGCGTTCGCGGTCTTCTCGTGCCGCCGCCGTTCTGGCCCATCAAGTCGGATCGCGACTAACCTGCCGCCCGGGCGCCGTGGCGCCCGGGCGGTGCCGTGATCGCGCGGCTCAGCTCGCCGGCAGGCAGCGCAGCTTCAGTCGATCGGCGTCGACGCACTTGCCGAGCTCGCCGCAGCCGCGCAGGTTCTTGTTCGTCACCTTGCCGTGCTTGAGCGGCACCTCGATCGACGCGAAGGCGGTGCAGGTCGGCGCCGCCAGCGGGGTCGTGAAGTGGACGTCGTTCTGCTTGGTGCCGGTGGCGGTGCCGCCGAGGGCGGTCAAGGCGTTCACCAGCGCGAGCGCGTTCGCCTTGTCGATCGGATCCTTCGACGTGGGCACCGGCTTCCGCACCTGGTAGCCGCTCGAGCCGGCCGCGGTGCAGACGAGCAGGTTCGGATCGGCCTGGTCGAGACACACGCCCACCCGGAAGGTGCACGTGCCGTCCGCGGTGCGATCCGCATCGCACGCCGGATCGCCGTCGGTGCACGCCTGGATCCGGCTCGGGAAGCCCGCCTTGTCGAGGAAGGGCGTGTTGGTCGCGTTGGCCACCTGCCACTCGGCGCGGCAGTCCGTCGCGACCTTGCCGCCGCCGGGCACGAGCGGCAGGTGGAAGCCCCCCGCGAGCGCGGCGGGGTGCACCACGGCGAAGGTGGAGAAGCTGGTCACGCCGCTCGTGCTGACGGTGTGCAGCGTGGTGTTCACGCTCGAGGGAAGCGGCGTGTAGCCGGCGCCGACGCAGGGGCCGTTGGCGCCGCACCCGGCGTCGTCGGAGCAGACCGCGCCGCCGACCGTGCACGTGCCGGTGTTGAAGTGCGCGATGACGAGCGCCGCCTCCTGCGCCGAGCCGGGCGCGATGCCCGCGATCGCGAGATCGAGGGGCGTGTAGGAGAAGGTCAGGCTCGCGCTGAAGAGACCGGGAATCGCCCGCTGCAGCGTGACGAAGAACGGCAGGAAGCCGGGCGTGCCGACGGTGCTGAGCGTGCCCGGCGGCACGTCGGAGTCGGTCGCCTGCGCCGTCGCGCCCAGGATCGACCGTCCGGCGGTGACACGCGACGGGACGACGTTCGAGACGAAGGACACCGTCACGTCGGGGGTGGGCTCGGTGTACGGCGCTGCCCCGCCCGCATCCACAGTGCGCGCGAAGAAGGCGTTGGTGGACGCACCCGCCGGCACGTCGGCGTTCTGGATCGGATTGAAATACGGCGTGCCGTCGAAGCTGAAGGTGCCGGGCGTGCCGTGGGTCACGATGTCCGCGAACCAGTCGAGGACGGAGTCGAGGATGCCGGCGTTGGGAACGCGGATGCCGCGCTCGAGCGACGGGAAGCCGCCGTTGAGCGCGTACTCCTCGGGATGCGCGAACTCCGGCACGAAGGTGACCGTGCCGGGCGACGTGCCGATGCTGGCGGCGTGCGTCGCCGGACCGTTCTGCAGGAGCGCGGCCGTGGCGCCGCCGACGGCGTTGCCGTGGATCGTCCGCGGGGTCGCCACGACGGGCAGCGTGAACGCGTTCTGGTGGAGGTTCTGCACGAACGGATCGAAGAGCTGCAGTCCGGTCGCCACCGCCAGCGCCTCGTTCGCCGGATTCGGCACGACCTGGTCACCGAAATCCTCGACCTGAAGCACGTTGCGCGGCGAGCCGTCGGCGGGCGTCAGGATGAGCTCGGCCTCGTTCAGGCCGTCTGCCGGGTCGATGATCGACTGCGTGAAGTTGGAGGCGATGCTGAACTGATCGGGCACGTTCGCCGGGTCGAGTCCGAGGATCCCGGTGACGAGCCCCTGCGCGCCGGCGCCGATCGACGAGTTGCCGAAGAGCTGGCTGGTGAGGCCGCCGCCGGTGGCGTTCAGCAGGTACGCCTTCACGTCCGGCTCGATGGGCGCGAAGCCCGACCCCATCAGGCCGCCGAGCGAGTGTCCCATGTAGAAGATCTTCGTGTCGTTCAGCGTCGTCCCGAGCGCGCCGTCGATGGAGTGCCCGTGCAGCAGCCGCACGAGCGACATCAGGTCGACGTAGGTCTGGCGGAAGTTGTCGCGGATGCCGAGGAAGTTGTGGAAGGCCTGGAAGAAGCCCAGGTTCACCGTGAGGAAGCTCACGCTGAAGCCGGCGAACGAGCCGTCGACGAAGCCGTCGGGCACCGCCGTGCCGCCGAAGTTGTTGGCCGTGTCCTGCGAGCACGATGCGCCCGGCTTGCAGTCGAAGAACCGGTAGCCGTGCGCCACCGCGTCGATGCCGATGGAGGCGAAGCCGCGCGGCCGCGTCCGCCTCGCCGAAGCCGACCACCGTGTCGCGCTGCCCGCCGAGGCCGTGCTGCTGGATGATGACCGGCCAGCCGCCCGGCGGCGGCGTGCCCTTCGGAAGCACGATCGTGAACGGGATCTGCGGCGTGTCGATGACGATGGGCGTGCCGCTGCCGTCGCGCGTGAAGCGCTCGTCGGTGGTCTCGCAGGTCACCGCGCAGGTGACGAACGCCGGCGGATTCGGCAGGTCGCCGAGCGCGCCGTCACCGTCCGGGTCGTGCGTCTGGAAGCGAGCGCTGCCGTAGTAGCCGGTGGCGATCGCCTGCACGTGGTCGTGCGGATTGTTCGCCCCGAGCAGCGCGCCGAGCTTCGCGTCGGTGTCGAAGACCAGCTCCGGGCGGCTCGTGAAGTCCGCGGTCGGCACCGGCAGGCCGGGCAGCACCACGTCGCGGATCTTCAGCACGTCGTCGAAGGTCGACTGGGTGGTGAACACGGTCATCCCGGCGATGGTGCTCGCCGGCACGCCGTGTGCGCCGAGCACGGCGACCACGGGATCGAAGATCGCGTCCGCGTCGCCGTTGGCGCTGGTGCCGTCGCGCACGCTCTGCCAGTCGGCCGAGGCCTCGACCGGCGACGGCCGCCGTCGGTCACCGCCGTCGTGACCACGCACGCGTACGTCGTCTTCCCCGCCAGCGGCTTCCCGGGCAGCGGGCAGCACGGAGAGCACGTTCGGGATGCGCGTGTCGACGTTCCACTTGAGCGCGATCGGCACCGGCGTGCCGGTGGCGGCGTCGGCGCAGAACACGGAGTCGCCGAGCGACGGTGTCGTGCGGGGCGACGCGGGAAGCGTGGACGGATCGATCGCGCCCGAGAGGAAGAAGTAGATGCCGGTCGTCGTCCCGAAGCCGTCCATCAGATCGAGCGCCTGCTCGATCGAGCGCCGTGTTCGTCTCGATGACGGCAGTGCCGAGTCCGATCGAGGCGCCGCTGTCGAGCAGCGTCCCGTCGCCGTCACCGGGACGTCCCTGATCGAAGTAGAGATCGTCGGGCCAGGGCAACGAGCCGAACGTCGCGGGCGTGGCGTTCTCGGCAGGCAGCGTGAAATTGATGGTCGGACCGGCGGCCCGTGCGGTCGAAGCGACGATCAGACCAAGAGCGACGGCGAGCAGGAGTTTGGGCATCCGGTGGTCTTCCCACGCCGCACCGTTTCGCGGCAAGGCTTTTCGTGACTCCCCGGCCGGGTCACTGGCAGGGGCTCGAGCTGATGCACAGGCCCGACGCGAAGGTCGAGTTCACGCACACGCCGAGCGGCGGAGGACAGTCCGAGTCCTGGGTGCAGAGCTGGCGGCATGCGAGCCCGCCGTCGTCGATGCACACCTCGGACGCGCCGCACGCGAAGCCCGGGCACACGCAGCGGCGCGATTCGCAGCCCGCAAACGTGCAGTACTGCCGGCAGACCGCGCCGCCGTCGCAGTCGGTGTCCGCGCTGCAGCCCCCGCCGACGCAGTACCGGGTCGTTCCGGAGCCGTTGTCGAGACAGCGATAGCCGGCGGGACAGTCGGCCCCGCTCGCGCACTCGATCCCGGCGCCGCACGTGCCCGGCGGCGCCGCACACGCCGACGGGTAGGGCACGAAGGCGGGCGCGGCGGCATGATCGGCGCACTCGCCGTCGTGCGCGGTGACGCAGGTCACGCAGCCGACCAGGTCCGCGAGCGTCGTGATCGTGCCGCCGCACGTCGCGCCGCCCGGCACGGTGACATCCGGACAGCTGCTGGCGAAGCCGAGCGCCGCCGGCGCGAGGTCGTCCGTACCGCCGCACGCGTGATCCGGGCCGCCGCACGCCTTGCAGAGCCGCGTCGTGGCGCGCGCGACGGCGGACTCGATTGCCGGTCCGGCCAGCCCGTCGCCGGGTTCGGGGCACGGGTTCGCGTGCGTGCCCTTGCCACGCGCCTCCCAGCAGCGTGCCAGCGCCTTCGACGTCGTGGTCGCCAGGCGTGCCGTCTCCTTGCCGATGGCCGTCACGCAGCCGCCGGCGGGACCGCTCGCGGGTCCGCCGGTCGCGCTCGCGGCGGCCAGATCGCCAGCGGCGCCGTTGCCGATGCAGACGAGGCACGTCGCGACGTCCGCGGCGCTGGTGATCAGGCCGTTGCACTCTCCGCGATCGAGGTTCGGACAGTAGCCCGCGTCCCACCCGATGGCGGCGAGCGGCTCGTCGTCGGCCGTGCCGCAGATGCGGTCGCTCCCGCAGCAGCGCTGCGTCACGATCGACTGCAGCCGCGCGGCGGCGCGCGCCAGCGTCGACACGGTGCGCGTGTCGGCGTCGCAGTCGGCCACCCGTCGCCGTCGACACGACGCGAGCGCCTTCGTGGCCGACTGCGTGTAGCGTGCGCTCGCCGCGATGACGGCGTCGCGGCAGACCGCTGGCGTCGCGCCGGCACGCGATGCGAGCAGCTCGACGACCAGGATGCCCAGCACGGCACGGGCTCGAGGATGGCGTGCGCGCGCTCGCATCCGCGCGCACTCAGCTCGTGCCGCGCTTCGGCTCCGCGGTCAGGACGACCCCGGGGATGGGACGGACGAGGACCCGACCGGCGGAGCGCACGCCGTGCACGTAGCGCCGGAAGAAGGGCAGCGCGTAGTGCAGGATCAGGCGATGTGCGTCGTCCTGCGAGATATCGGTGGGGATGCAGAGGCTCACGTTCAGCTGCTGGTTGAAGCACGAATCGACCGAGCTCAGGTGATTGGCGGCCAGCACCTCGACCAGGAAGCGCGGACCCGCCAGACGCTCGTAGGCCTTCTGCGACTCGGGAAAGCCGACGATGGCGTCGTGCTCCGCACCGATCACGAGGGTCGGGATGGAGATGTCGCCGGGATCGAGCGCCTCCACTCCGCCGGGGACCAGCGAGAAGGCGGCGATGAAGCGGGGATCGCGCTGCACGGCGAGCAGCGTGGTGTACCCGCCGAACGACAGCCCGCTCATCGCGACCTCGTCGCTGCGGATGCGGCGATAGAATCGCGACGACCGGTCGCCGGCCTGGGCCAGCATGCCATCCAGCACGAAGCGCACGTCGGGCACGCGGTTCAGGAACGAGTCGCCGAACGCCGCGAAGCAGGCCACGCCATCGGAGGCGAGATCGCCGACGTGCGGCGGCGCGGCGACGATGAAGCCGAGGCGCGCGAGCGCCATGGTGAAGTACGTCGCCTCGGTCGGCTCGCCGCAGTTCCCGTGCGAGAAGATGACCAGCGGATACTTGCCCGGGCGGATCGCCGCGTCGCGCAGCCCGAGCGCCTCCGCGGTGCCGGTCCGGGGCTTCGCGGGATACCACACCACGGTGTCGAGGACCCGCGGCGCTCCGGTGCTGACCGAGGTCTTGGTGAACGTGATCGTCGTCACGCCGACCGCGCGTCCCGCGCCGTGCGCCGGAGCGGCGAGCAGCAGACAGGTCAGGAAGAGGGGGAACAGGCGCATGATCGAGCTAGTCCTTCACGGAGACCGTACCCGAAAGCGGGAGATCCCGTGAAGACGGGCCCACCGCCACCTCGTACGCGATCGGTTCGACGTTCCATCCGGCCGTCGAAACGTCCCAGAAGGCCAGGTCCGCCGCACGCAGCGTGAATGCCACCGCGCGCGTCTCGCCCGGCTCGAGGTGCACGCGCGCGAAGCCCTTCAGGTCGCGCACCGCGCGCTCGACCTGCGAGCCGCGATAGCCGACGTACAGCTGCGCCACGTCGTCGCCCGCGACGCCGCCGGTATTGGTGACGTCCGCCGTCACGCGCACCTGTCCCTGCGGAGAGATGCTGGACGCGTCGAGACGCAGGTTCGTGTAGCGGAAGGTCGTGTACGAGAGCCCGAAGCCGAACGGGAAGAGCGGCGCGGTCCCGTTCCGGTCCACCCAGCGATAGCCGTGCAGGTAGCCGTAGGTGACCTCGGAGCTCACGTTGTCGAACGGCGGAAGGTCGGCCTCGGCCACCGGGAAGGTCACCGGCAGCTTGCCCGACGGATTGACGTCGCCGAACAGCACGTCCGCGATCGCCGTGCCGCCGCGCTCCCCGGGATACCAGGCCATCAGCACGGCGGCGACGTCGCCGACCCACGGCATCGTGATGGCGCTGCCGCCCTCGAGGACGACGATCGTCCGCGAGTTCAGCGCGCCGACCGCGGCGACGACACCGTCCTGACCGCGCGGAAGACCCATCGAGAGGCGGTCGCCGATCGTGATCAGCCCCTCGCCCTCGTCGGCGGTCGTGAGTCCCGCGACGACGATCGCCGCGTCGGCGGCCGAGATCGCCGCCTGGTCCGCCGGCGACAGCTCCGGACCGGGGATGAACGTCACCGCGACGCTACCGGCACTCCCGCGAATGCCGTCCAGCGCCGTGACGACGGACGTGGGCGCGACGCTGCTGCTGCCGAGGTCGCCGATGTTCGCCTGGGCGGCGAGGCTCCCGACCACGACGATCGAGTGGACGGCCGAGCGATCGAGCGGCAGCGCCTGGCGCTCGTTCCTCAGCAGCACGATGCCCTCGCGCGCGGCGGCCAGCGCGACGTCGAGATGGGCGGGCGTCTCGACCTGGGTGGGATCGGCACGCGGCGGATCGCTGTCGAGCCGGAAGCAGAGCTGGGCGCGCAGGATGCGCCGGACGACGTCGTCGATCTCGCCCGTGGACACGGTGCCGGCCGTCACCGCCTGGGTCAGCGGCTTGCCGTAGAAATTCCCCGTCGGCATCTCGATGTCGGTCCCGGCACGCACCGAGGGAACGGTGCTGCGGACCGCGAGGGTCCAGTCCGACACGACGAAGCCGGTGAAGCCCCAGTCGGCGCCGCAGGACGTCGCTCAGCAGGTGGAAGTTCTCCGCGCAGTGCTGGCCGTTCACCAGGTTGTACGCCGACATGACCGAGCCGACGTGGGCATGCCGCACGGCCTCGCGGAAGTGCGGCGTGTAGACCTCGCGCAGCGTGCGCTCGTCCATCCGCACGTCGACGACGAACCGCGAGTCCTCGATGCTGTTGGCCGCGAAGTGCTTCGCATCGGCGAGGACGTGTTGCTGCACGCCGCGGATGAACGCGGCTCCCATGCGGCCGAGATGCACCGTGTCCTCGCCGTACGTCTCCTGGGCGCGTCCCCAGCGCGGATGGCGGAGGATGTTGATGGTCGGCGCCAGCAGCACGCTCCCCGCCTTTGCGCGCACCTCGGCGCCCATCGCCTCCCCCACCTGCTCCTCGAGGTCGGGATCCCACGTGGCGCCGCGCGCGGAGCCGACCGGGAATGCGGTGGCATGGCCGGCGTACTGGCCCACGCCGCGCGGGCCGTCGACCATCGCGAATCCCGGGATGCCCAGCCGGTCGAGCGGCGCCGTACGCCACGTCCCCTCCATCAGCGTGGTGCCGTGCATCTGCTGGAGCTTCTCGTCGATCGTCATCTGGCCGAGGAGCTGGTCGATGCGCTGCTCGACGACGGCGCCGGTGTCGCCGCAGATGCCGACGTCGGGGTACTCCGACGTCACGACGGCATCGGCGCTCGACGCGGCGGCACCGAGGAGACAGCGTGCGAGATCGTCCCCGCGTGCGGCATCGCACGGCGCACCGATCGGCCGGCCCGTCAGTCCGGCGGCGCCGCACGCGACGGTGATCGCGCGCGCGGCCTTCGCCTGCAAGGCGGCGTCGCGCTGCATGACCCCGGGCGCGTCACCGCAGGCGCCGCCCACCGGGAGCTGGTAGCCGTCGGGCCGGCTCTTGCACCGCTGGAGGCTTCGCTGACGGACCGTCACGGCGCGGCGGAGCTGCTCGAACGCCTTCGCCTCGCAGCGGCGGCCCGCAGCGGAGAGCGGGTCCGGCGGCCGCGCTCGCCAGCGCGACCAGGTTGGCCGCCTCGCCCTCGTGGCTCGCCCGCGTGCACGCCTCGAGCACCGCCACGGTCCGTGCGCCGTCGCAGTCGCCCGCCGGACGCAGAGCCGCCACCACGTCGTCGCTGCATGCGCGCCGGATGCGGTGCTCCGGCTCGCGAGCCGCCTGGTCGAGCCTCCGCCGCGTCTGCCGGCGGTCGAGACAGATGGTGCCCGCCGGGAGCGCGCCGCGCGCGATCGCGTGGTGGCACGATGCGAGGATCGTCAGCGAGCGGTCGAGCAGGATCCGGCCAGCGCCGGCAACCGCCTCCTGGCAGCGCTGCGGCGGATCGACACGCGCCGACGCCGGCAGGACGGTGACCGTGGACAGCATCGCCACGAGCAGGACGCGGAGGAGCATGACCTGATGGGCTACCGTACCGCCTTCGCGCGCGCCAGCGAAACGTCGCCCGTGCCGGACGTCTCCAGGAGGGCGGTCATGCCACGCGTGGCGTAGCGTACGGCCTCGTCGCGCGAGAGCTGGCCGGCACACCACTGGTCCAGCACGGCGCGACCAGCGGCCACCAGCATGCGGGCGACGATGGCGGCCTCGCGCTCGCCCACCCCGGTCACGCGCGAGATGCGCGCATGCCATGGCGCGATCAGCCGCGCCATGATCGTCCGCCCGAGCTCCCCCACCTCGGGGTCCGGTCCCTTCGAATCGAGCAGATGCCATGGCCCGGCGCCCTGCGCCTCGATGGTGTCGCACGCGGCCTCGACGAACAGGCGCGTCGCCTCCTCCAGGTCGGCGGGGAGACGATCGAGCGCATGGCGCCCGAACTCCCGCATCAGCGCGTCGGCGAAGTCCTCGAGAACCGCCTTAATGAGCGCCCGGCGGCTGCGGAAGAAGCGGTACACGAGCTGGCGGCTCACGCCGGCGGCGGCGGCCACCTCGCCGATCTGCACCGCGTCCACGCCGTGCTCGGTGAGGAGTCGGGCGCCGGCGCGCAGCAGGTCGCGGCGGCGATCGCCGGGAGCGAGACGACGGCGCGGCGGCGCACCCGGGCGCTGGCCGGCGGCGGACAGGCCGGATCTGGTTGACGCCATGTCACTCGCTGTTTTACATGGTGTAACCTTCCAGAGGCCAGCAGAAAAGGGAGTGCATCGTGCGGACAGAGATCTGTGATCGTCTCGGGATCGAGTTTCCCATCTTCGCCTTCAGCCATTGCCGCGACGTGGTCGCGGCCGTCAGCAAGGCAGGCGGCATCGGGGTGCTGGGCGCCGTCGGATTTCCTCCCGAGCAGCTCGAGGTCGAGTGCCGCTGGATCGACGAGCACGTCGGCGACCGGCCGTACGGCGTCGACGTCGTGATCCCCGGCAAGTACGAAGGAATGGGCGAGGTCGACCCGAAGAAGCTCGAGGAGATGCTGCGCGAGGCGATCCCCGAGGAGCACCGCCGCTTCGCCGACAAGGTGCTCACCGACCACGGCGTGCCGAAGCTGCCCGAGGGCGAGCGCCCGGTGGGCGAGCTGCTCGGCTGGACGGCCGCCACCGCGAACCCGCAGATCGACGTCGCGCTCCGCCACCCGAAGGTCCGTCTCATCGCGAACGCGCTCGGCACGCCGCCCGACGACGTGATCGAGCGCATCCACCGATCCGACCGCCTCGTCACCGCGCTCTGCGGGTCGACGAAGCAGGCGCGCGCGCATCGCGCGGCCGGCGTCGACATCATCGTCGCGCAGGGCACGGAGGGCGGCGGCCACACCGGCGAGATCGGCAGCGTCGTCCTCTGGCCCGAGGTGATCGACGCGGTGGCGCCGACGCCCATGCTCGCCGCGGGTGGAATCGGCACCGGACGGCAGATCGCCGCCGCACTCGCGATGGGTGCGCAGGGCGTCTGGACCGGCTCGATCTGGCTCACCGTGCAAGAAGCCGAGGCGCCTCCCGCGCAGCGCGACGCCTATCTCGGCGCGACCAGCAAGGACACGGTGCGATCGCGGTCGTTCACGGGGAAGCCGTGCCGCATGCTGCGCAACGACTGGACCGAGGCGTGGGAGGGGCAGGACTCGCCGAAGCCGCTCGGCATGCCGCTCCAGTTCATGGTCACCGCCGACGCCGTCGCGCGTGGCCATCGCTACGCGGACAGGGCGAAGGACGTGATGTTCAATCCGGTGGGGCAGATCGTCGGACAGATGAACCGCGTGCGGCCCGTGCGGGAGGTCATCTACGATCTCGTCCAGGAGTACCTCGAAGCCGTCGAGCGGCTGCAGCGGCTGTCGCCGTCCGAGGGCGCGTGATCGTCACCGCGCCGTGACGATGAACGACGCGGCCAGCGGCAGCGCGCGCGACGACGATCCGACCTGGACGCGATAGCTGGTCGGCTCCACGCGCCAGGCGTTCGCGTTCACGTCCCAGTACGCCAGATCCCGTGCCGCCAGCGCGAGCGGCACCGTCCGCGTCTGGCCGGGCTCGAGGTGCACGCGGGTGAAGTCGCGCAGGTCGCGCACCGCGCGCACGACCTGCGACGGACCCGTGGCGACGTAGAGCTGCACGACCTCGTCGCCCGCGACGTCGCCCGTGTTGGTCACGTCGACCGTCACGCTGAGCCGGCCGTACGGCCCCATCGAGGGGCGCGACAGCACCAGGTTCGAGTAGCGAAACGTCGTGTACGAGAGACCGAAGCCGAACGGGAAGAGCGGCGCCACCCGCCGGCGGTCGAGCCAGCGATAGCCGTGGAAGTACCCGTAGCGGACGGTGGCGTGCAGGTTGTCGAACTTCGGCAGATCCTCCTCGGCACGCGGAACAGTGAGCGGCAGCCTGCCCGACGGGCCAACCTCGCCGAACAGCACCTCGGCGATCGCCTGTCCGCCCATCTGCCCGGGATACCAGGCGAGGAGGATCGCCGGCACGTCGTCGACCCACGGCATCGTCACCGCGCTGCCGGCTTCCAGCACGACGATCGTGCGCGGGTTCAGCGCGGCGATCGCCGTGATCAGCTCCTCCTGCTCGGTGGCGAGGTCGAGCGTGAGGCGGTCGCCGGTGGGGCCAGCGCCGCCCTCGCCCTCGTCCTCGGGCGCGAGCCCGGCGATCACGACGGCGGCGTCGGCCGTCGCCACCGCGTCCTGATCCTCGCCGGAGAGCGGCGGCCCCGGGACGTACTTCACGTCGATCGCACCGGCCAGCGCGCGGATGCCGTCGAGGGGCGTCATCGCGAACGAGGGCGCCACCACGCTGCTGCCCTGGTCGCCCAGGTTGGCGATGTCCGCCAGGCTCCCCACCACCGCGAGCGACGTGATACGCGAGCGATCGAGCGGCAGCGCGGCTCCGCTGTTGCGCAGCAGCACCATCCCCTCGCGCGCCGCATCGAGCGCCAGGTCGAGGTGTGCCGGGGTCTCGATGCGGGTCGGATCCGGAGCCGGCGGGTCGCTGTCGAGCCGGAAGCAGAGCTTCGCGCGCAGCACGCGGCGCACGGCGTCGTCGATCGCCCAGGTCTGCACCGCTCCACCTTCCTCGATGGCGGACAGGAGCGGCTCGCCGTAGTACACCGGCACGGGCATCTCGATGTCGAGGCCGGCCATGGCCGACATGGCGGTGCTGTGCGTGGCGACGAACCAGTCGGACTCGACGAAGCCCTGAAAGCGCCACTGCCCCTTCAGGACGTCGCGCAGCAGGTGGAAGTTCTCGGTGTTGAAGTGGCCGTTCACCATGTTGTACGCGGCCATCACCGAGGCGACGTGGCCCTGCTCCACCGCCATGCGGAAGTGCGGCAGGTACATCTCGCGCAGCGCGCGCTCGTCGACCGACACGTCGACCACCAGCCGCGTGTCCTCGATGCTGTTCACCGCGAAGTGCTTCGCGCTCGCGAGCGTGTGGCGCTGCGCGCCGCGGATGAACGCCACCCCCATGCGTCCGACGTGCAGCGGATCCTCGCCGTACGTCTCCTGCGCCCGGCCCCAGCGCGGGTGGCGAAGCAGGTTGATCGTCGGCGCCAGGAGCACGCTCGCCCCCTTCGCGCGCACCTCCTCGGCGATGGCCTCGCCGACGCGCTGCTCGAGCGCCGCGTCCCAGGCCGCGCCGCGCGCCATTGCCACCGGGAACGAGGTCCCGCGCCCCGCCATCAGGCTCACGCCGCGCGGGCCGTCGAGCATCCCGAGCCCGGGAATGCCGAGGCGCGCGATCCCCGGCGTACGCCACATGTCGTTCTCGAATCCGGTGCCGCTCATCTGATCGAGCTTCTCCGCGAGCGTCATCTCGCCGAGAAGCTCGTCGATGCGGCGCTCGACGGGCGCGCCACCGTCGCCGCAGAAGCTCGGATTCGGATACTCGGCCGCCACCGCGCCGTCCGCCGCCCTCGACGCCGCCTGCAACACGCAGCGCGCCAGGTCGCCCGTCGTCGCCGGGACGTCGCAGGGTCCGCCGAACGCGCCGCTCGGCGCGTCGTCCCCGCACGTCGAGACGATCCGGTGGCGCGCACGCGCGCCGCGGCGCTCGAGCGACCGGACCAGCTCGGGCGCATCGCCGCACGCCATGCCGGGTTGCACGGCCCACTCTGCCGGACGCGCCTTGCACCGCTGGACGTGGCGCAGCCGGCGCACCGCCGCGCGCCGCGCCTCCAGCGCGACGGTCGCCGCGCAGCCGTGCGCCACGGGACCGCGCGCGGTGGCGAGCGCGAGCAGATCCTCGGCCTCGGCGCCGTGGGTCGCACGCAGGCAGGCGCTCAGACTCGCCACCGTCGCCACCCCGGTACAACCACCCGCGGGACCGATCTCGGCGATCTGGGCGTCGGTACACGCGTGCTCGACGAAGCGACGCGCGCTGGCTGCCGTCGCGTCGCGGCTGCGGCGCGTCGCCGGGTCCGTGAGGCAGTCGATGCGGTGGTCGCGTGCAGACCTGCGCGCGCACGCCGCCAGGCTGGCCAGCGAGCGCGCGAAGAGCTTGCGGCCCGCGGCCGCGACGGCGGCCTGACACCGCCGCTGGGGTACACTCGCGCCCGCGGGGGCCGCCATCGCCAGCAGCAGGCCCGCGGCCAGTGCGGGTCGGCCCATCATGCGCCGCGGCGACGCGCTCACACCTCGACCGCGAACGCCTCGACCGGCGCCTCGATCCCCCGCAGCGGCACGCCGCCCACGGGGCGCAGATAGATGCCGTCCTCGGTCCCCATGGCCGCCCGCGTGCTCGCCGTCACCAGGATCGCCTTGCCGAGGTCGCGCGTCTTCACCTGGAGACGCGCCGCCTGGTTCACCGCGTCGCCCACGATCGTGTACACGACCCGCTCGTTGGCGCGGATGTTGCCCGCCACCATGTCGCCGGTGCAGATGCCGATGCCGGCGCTCAGCCGCCCGATGCCGGGCAGCGCGGGATGGTTGACCAGCGCCCACTGCAACGAGAGCGCCGCTCGCACGGCGCGGCGCGCGTGGTCGTCCGCGGGCCGCAGCGGGCCGCCGAAGACGACCACGACGCCGTCGCCGAGGAACTGCGTGATGACGCCTCCCTCGCGCTCGCACACGCGCTCCACCGTCGCGTAGTACGCATTCAGCATCTGGACGACGTCCTGGACCGCCGTGCGCTGGGCGATCGTGGTGAAGCCGCGCAGATCGACGAACATCGCCGTGGCGCGCACCAGGGTGCTGTCCAGCGCCGGGCCGCGGCCGAGCGCTTCACGCGCCACGGCGGGACTCACGTAGCGTCCGAAGAGCTCGCGCGCCCTGACCGCGAGCATCAGCTCGGCGACCATGGCGTTGAAGTGGCTGTTCAGCTCGCCCAGCTCGTCGGTGCTGCGCACGGGCACGCGCGCCGCGAGATCGCCGATGGCCACCCGCGCCATCGCCGCGCGCAACGCCTGCACGGGGCGGTTGATGAAGCGTGCGACCAGCAGCGCCATGACGCTCGACGCCACACCGGTGATGGCGACCAGGAAGAGGTCCGCCCGCACGAGGTCGTGCCACGCGTCGGCCTGGCTGGCGCGCAGGCGCCGCCCGAGTCGGAGATCGAGGATCGTCATCAGCATCAGCGGCAGGATCGACGTGAGGAGGAAGGTGAGGAACAGCCGGACGCGGATCGGGACGCGCAGGACGCCGTCGCGCTCGAGCACGCCGTCGGGGAAGAAGAGCGGGATCTCGCGGCGCCAGTGATACTCGCTGACGAGGAACGCCAGGGCCGACGACACCGGGCCGCCGACGAGCACGATCGTCAGCACGATGCGGAGCGTCTCGACCCAGTCGAGGCCGTAGGTCGTGCGCAGGACGACGAGGTAGAACACCCCGGCCGCGAACCAGCCGGCGAGGCTGAGGAGACCGTTGATCATGGCGGCGTTCAGGACGCGGCGCCGCACCACGATCGGCACATCCGCCGCAGACTCGCCCGCGCGCAGGCGCCGCGACCAGCGCCGGACACCGGCGGTCCAGCGATCGCCGAGGAACGCCGCGATCACCAGGAGCGAGGTGGTGATCGAGACGAAGAGCGTGAGGGCCTGTCGCGAGGCTGCCGCGGGCCCGCGGCCCACGGGATCGATGTAGGCGTAGAACAGGTAGACGGCGACGGCGCCGGCGGCGTTCGCGAGGATCGGGACCAGGACCGTGATCCGTCCCAGCACGCCGCGGGGCGTCGTTTCCGGGGCAAGCTTCATTGGCGCGAAAGGGTACGGGACGCGCGGTCCTACCTCCAGTCCCGCGTTCGACGACGACTGCGTCGAGCGAGACCGTACCGCTCCCTACGGTTGCCTTGGCTCTGTAGCACAAAAGTGCTATCGAGCCTCATGGTCAAGGAAGCCACCCTGCGGCGAGCGGGCGGGTCGATCGGCGCCACGCTGCCCAAGGAGATGACCGACAGACTTCACTTGGAAGCGGGAGATCGGGTGCTGGTCGTGGAGACCGAGAAGGGGATCCTGATCACGCCGTACGACGCAAAGATAGAGCGGGCGCTCGCGATCGCGAGGCGAATCTCCAAGAGGTACCGAAACGCCTTGCGGGAGCTGGCGAAGTAGGTGGCGAGAGGGCGTCGGCGCGAACCGGTCTGGGTCGACCGGCTCGTCGTGGACGCGGTTCACCTGGACCAGCTGCGCGAGCATGGTGGGCTGCCCCGGTTGAGGGACGAGAACGCGCTGGAATCCGCGCTGGCTCGTGCGAAGAACCGCTGGCACCACGACCCGAAGGTAGATCTGGCCACCTTGGCTGCGGCGTACGGCTGGGGCATGGCGACGAGCCACCCGTACCGCGACGGGAACAAGCGGGTTGCGTTCTTGACGATGGCCACGTTCGTGGCGTTGAACGGCTCCGAGCTGGAATCTCCCGAGGAGGAGGTGGTGCAGGTCATGTTGTCGGTCGCGGATCGCCGCTGCACAGAGCGGGAGCTCGCCGACTGGGTGCGTGCTCACCTGATCGCGCAGCGGTAGCCCGACGGCGTCAATCGCCCTCGCGCGCCACTCGGGTTTCAGTGGACTGTGGAACCGCCATCTTGAACGGCGCCAGGCGCTGGCGGCCAGGGCGGTCAGCTCGGACTGCGCCCCCCGGACACTCGGAATCACCCTCGCAGCCGGAGCCCGGCGGGCAGAGACTCGTCGAGCAGCCGCGCCTCCTCGCGCGCCTCGAGCGCCACCGGCTCGCGAACGATCCGGGCGAGGCGCGCGCCGTCCGGCAGCGTCTCCAGGCGGCGGGCGACGCGATCGCGGACCGTGGCATCCAGATCGCGCTCGCGATCGCCGGAGGCGCGCGCGATCTGGGCGACCGCGAAGCCGTAGGCGTCCGCGCGCGGCCACTCCGACCCCAGCAGGCGCTCGACGGCCGTTGTCGCGCGCTCGCGCGACACCACGCAGTTGAGCGGCCCGTAGATCGGCACGCGTGCCGCGAGGCGCGCCAGCGCCCACAGCTCCTGCTCGGTGGTGCGGCCGCGCACGGCGTCGGCGACCAGCGTGTCGGCCAGCTCCGCACGCGGCGACGACGGCAAGCGCTCGCAGCTCCCGACGGCCTGCCACATCTCGCGGAGCTCCTGGGGGCCAGGGCGCGGGCCCTTCGTCTTGCCCTTGCGCAGCAGCGCCGGCGACACCTGCTGCAGCAGGTGTTGCTGCTGGCGGACGCTCAGGCCGCCGGCCACCCGCTTCCACAGGTTCCACCACTCCGCGCGGCACTGCGTCGCGCGGGGGTGGCGCAGGTCGGCGCCGAGCACGCGCCAGAGACGATTCACGCGCAGGTCGTCGCCGGGATCGCCGAAGCCCGGTCGGAGCAGGAAGCCGGCGAGGTTCAGCCACCGCGCCTCGTGCTCCGGGGTCCGCGCGCGGGACGGCTCGAGCGCCCACAGCGCATCCCACAGCGCACGGATCGCCGGCAGCGGCCACCCGTCGCGACCGGCGTCCAGCGCGGTCTCCAGCCGGCGCGTCAGCGTGACCGGGTCGCCGGTGCCCGCGAAGGCATCCTGCAGCTCACGCGTCGCGCCCTCGAGCCGGACGGGATCGACGACGAGCGCGGCCGCCGCCTCGGGCGGCGGCGCCTCGGCGCCGACCGTGTCGCGCAGCCGGAACTCGAGGCGCCAGCGGTGGTCCGTCGTCCGCGAGCGACACCACAGCGCCAGCGTGCCGATCTCCGTGAGCTGCGATTCGAGCTGGACGGGCAGCGCGCGCTCCTCGAGCTTGCGGCCGAATCGCAGCACGGTGCGGATCGGTGGCAGCGCGGTGAAGCGCTCCGCAGCGAGCGCGATCAGCTCGCCCGGATGCTCCCCGCTGCGGTCGGTCGCGGTGAAGAGCGGGAAGGCGACGGGTCGGTTCGCCAGCAGCTCGAGATCGTGTCCCTCGATGAGCACGGTCTCGCCCTCCTCCATGCCGCGCGGCACGAGGCAGAGCGCCGTGTCACCGCCGAGCCCGAGGTAGTAGCTGCGTGCGGCGCCGCTGCCGATGCGCACGCCGAGCCCGCGCCGCACCAGCCCGAAGTAGGCGGCGCCGCGCGCCACGGCGAGCTGCAGCGACTCGCTGTCCAGGTATCTCGGGGCGCCAGCTTCCGTCCGGTGCGTGCCACGCTCCGATCACGTCCGCGATGCGAGCGCGCACCACTCCGGGCTCGCAGGCCCCGCCGTTGAAGAGCACCGCGTCGGGCCGCACCAGCGCGCGATCCCCCTGCTCCGCCGCCGCGCGCTGCCGGGCGAGGAAGTCGGCGACGTGCCGGGTGATCTCCGCGTCGGCCGCGAACGGCAGCCCCCACTCGCGCAGGCCCGCGCCCGAGGCGCGTCGCGGGCGCGCATCGCCGGCGACGAGCGGGAAGAATCCGTCGAGCACCGTACCCTCGACGTCGACCCGCGCGAGGTCGGCGCTGAGCGCTCCGCCCACGACGCCGCCGCCGCGTCCGGCCACCGTGAGGCGCACGGCGTCTCGATCGGGACGCGCCAGGAGCTCCTCCTTCGCCGTCCGGCACTGGCTCACCAGGGCATGAAAGCGGATGGCGTCGAGCTGGCCGCCGGGAACGAGCCGCGCCTCGATCGCGCGCGCCAGCGCGATGTCCATGTTGTCGCCGCCGAGCAGCAGGTGCTCGCCCACCGCCACGCGTTCGAGCGAGAGCTCGCCGCGGCCCTGCCGCGCGGCGATGAGCGACAGGTCGGTGGTCCCGCCCCCGACGTCGACCACGAGCGCGAGCGGCAGGTGGGTGACACGCGCGCGCCAGTCGCGCTCGTGTCCGACGAGCCAGGCGTAGAACGCGGCCTGCGGCTCCTCGAGCAGCACCACCGCCGGCAGGCAGGCGACGCGCGCCGCCTCCAGCGTCAGCTCGCGCGCGACCTCGTCGAACGACGCGGGCACCGTGAGCACGACCTCCTGCGCGGCGAGCGGCTCGGGAAAGCTGGCGTCCCACGCGTCGCGGAGATGGCCGAGCACGCGCGCCGACGCCTCGACCGGCGAGATCTTGCCGACGTCCTCGCCGCCGCCCCACGGCAGGATCGCGGCCGTGCGATCGACGCCGCCGTGGCAGAGCCACGACTTCGCCGAGCCGACGAGCCGTCCGGGAACGCGCGCGCCCTGCTCGCGCGCGAGCCAGCCGACACAGAAGTCGCGGCCCGCCGCCCAGGGCAGGTCGAGGCTCCCCGCCGGCATGTCGTGCGCGCCGGCCAGGTAGACGAAGGACGGCAGCGTGGGACGCGGCGCGACCTGTCCCGGCGCGACGAGCTGCGGCACGTCGAAGACGCGGATCTCCCGTCCGGCTCGCGTGTCGACGTAGGCGCACGCCGTGTTCGTGGTCCCGAGATCGATGCCGACCAGGTAGCGGGAGGCCATCGACGGTCACCGGGCGCGGACGTTGAACTCGAGCTTCCAGCGTTCGTGGCCGTCGCGCGCGACGCACCAGAGCGCGAGCGTTCCGACCTCGGTGACCTGCGCCTCCAGGCGCACCGGCACCGTGCGGCCCGGCTCGCCGGAGCCGGTGAGGGTCGCCTCGAGCGGCGGCAGCTCCTCGAGCTCGCCCTCGCCCCAGGTCTCGACGACGGCTCCGGGACCGTCGTCCCGGCGCACCGACGAGCCGAAGAACCGGAACTCCGCGGGCTCGCCGACGATCAAGCCGAACTCCGCGTCCGGCAGCTCGACCTCGCTGCCTTCTTCCATGCCGAACGGCGCCACGCAGAGCGCCTTCACGGGCGGGGCCATGCCGGGGACCGCCGGCGCCGCGGTCTCGACGCCGACGTAGTAGGCGCGCGCCGTGCCGCCGCGGATGCGAACGCCGCGGCCACGCCGCGCGAGGCCGTAGGTGGCGGCGCCGCGCGCGACGGCCAGATCGGGATCGGCGCCGGCGAGCACGCGGATCTCGGCGCCCGTGCCACGCCACGCGGCGAGCACGTCCGCCATGCGCGTGCGGAAGCGATCCGCGCGCATGACGCCACCGTTGAACAGCACCGCATTCGGCCCGTCGGGCGCGATGTCACGATGGCGGCCGACGAACGCCGCGACGTGACGCGTGACCGCGGGATCGCTGGCGTACGGCAGCCCGATCTCCTGGAGGCCGACACGCCGGGCGGTGCGCGGCCGGTCGTCTCGTGCCACCTCGGGGAAGAACCCATCGACGAGCGCCGAGTCCACCTCGTCGCGCGTCACCTGCGTGCGCACGGCGCCCCCCACGACCTTTCGCGAGCGCCCGAGCACCACGACCGGCGCCTGCGTCGGTCCGCTGGCGGCGAGCAGCTTCTCCTTGGCGTCGCGGCAGGCGTGCACCAGGCCGCGCAGCTGCCACTCGTCGAGCGTCGTGCCGGCCTCGGCGAGGCGCGCACGCACGGCGTGCGCGAGCGCCAGGTCCATGTTGTCTCCGCCGAGCAGGATGTGGTCGCCGACGGCCTTGCGCTCGAGCACCAGGCTGCCGCTCTCCTCGCCGACCGCGACGAGCGTCAGATCGGTGGTCCCGCCGCCGACGTCGCAGACGAGGACGACGTCCCCGACTTGCACCATCTGTCGCCATGCGCCCCCGCTGTCGGCGAGCCACGCGTAGAACGCCGCCTGGGGCTCCTCGATGAGCCGTGCGCCGCCGAGGCCGGCCCGCTCCGCGGCGCGGACGGTCAGATCGCGCGCCGCGGCGTCGAACGAGGCCGGCACCGCGAGGTACACCTCCTGGCGATCGAGCGGCGCGGGCATGACCGCGTCCCACGCCGCGCGCAGATGCTGGAGATAGGCCGCCTCGGCGTCGACCGGCGACACCCGCGGCACGTCGCCCGGCGCGTTCCACGGCAGGATGGGCTGGTTGGGATCGAGCCCGACCGAGCACAGCCACGACTTCGCCGACGCGACGACGCGCGCCGGCACCTCCGCGCCACGCGCACGGGCCAGCTCGCCCAGCACGTGCTCGGCTCGTCCCCATGGCAGGTCGAGGCTCGCGGGCGGAAACTCGTTCGCCGCCGGGAGATAGACGAACGACGGCAGCTGGGCGCGCGCCTCGACCACGCCAGGCTTCACCAGCTGCGGGACCGCAAGCGCTTCCACGCGCGGCGCCTCCTCACCGGGCGCGACGCCGGCGGTATCGACCCAGGCGAGGACGCAGTTGGTCGTCCCGAGGTCGATGCCGACCACGTAGCGCGCGTCGGACATGCGAGGCGTCAGGCGATCTCGACTTCGGCGGGCGCGATGATCTTCGGATCGAGCCCGCTGCGCGCGGGGATCGAGACGCCGGCGGCGCGCCAGCCGGCGTGGCGTAGCGTGCCGGTGAACGGCGGATCGCCGTGCACGTTGCCGGTCAGCCGGATGGTCGCGGGATCGAAGCCGGCCGGTACCGTGATCGCGTCGTCCTCCCGTCCCGAGAGCACCGGCTCGAGCGTCACGCAGGCGCGCAGCGCCTTGGCGCAGGCGCCGTGGATGCCACGCGTGGCCGCACCGATCTGCTCGTCGGAGTAGCTGGCGATCTCCTCGGTGAGAAAGTCGACGAGCCGACCGTCCTCCTGCAACGACGCGAGCAGGCGGAGCGCCGTGTGCTCGGGGGGCTCGCTCGGCTTCGCGAGCGCGGGCGCCGGCTTCGCCGCCACCGGCGTGGGCGCCGCGGGCGCAGCGAGAGCCGGCAGGACGCCGGCGAGCGCCAGGGCGAGCACGAACGGGCCGCCGAGCAGGATCGCCGCGCAGGGTCCGCACAGCGTCGGACCGCCGAGCTGCCCGAGCACCCAGTAGTTGGCCAGCGCAAGAGCCACGGCCAGCCCGAGCGCGACGACGACGGATCTCATGGGGGCACCCTGCCTATCACACGACCCCGAGGCGGCAACATCGGCCCGGAACGAGAGCGTTTGCTTGCATCGAGCACCGGAAAACGAGAGACCTTCGGCCGATGCGCGTCCTCGATCGCTACGTCCGCTGGCTCGTGCGCCATGCCTGGCTCGTCCTCGTGCTCGTCGCCGTCGCGACCGTGTTCGTGGCCTCGGGGATGCGGAAGCTGCGCACCGAGTTCAGCGTCGAAGCCAGCTTGCCGGCCAATCACCCCTTCGTCCGCATCGATCAGACGATCCGCAAGGAGTTCGGCGGCAGGCGCACGGTGATGATGGCGGTCGTGCCGAAGAGCGGCGACGTCTGGCAGCCCGAGGTGCTCGGCATCGGTGCGCGACCTGACGCTCGCCGCGCTCCGCCTCCCGGACATCATGTCGCAGAACGTCGTCAGCCTGGCGGCGCCCAGCGTGCGTCACGTCGAGGATCGGGGCGGCTCGATCGAAGCCGACTACCTGATGCGCGACGTCCCGCAGACGCCCGAGGAGATGGCCGCGCTGCGCGCTCGCCTGGAGAGCGATCCACAGCTGCGCGGCATGCTCGTCACGCCCGACCAGCAGGCTGCGCTCATCGTGCTCGACTTCTGGGAGGGCCCGCAGGCCTACGAGATCGCGCAGCGGGTCCTCGACCTGATCGGGACGGTGCGCGATGGCTCCGTCGACGTGTACGCGGCGGGCGAGCCGATGATGGCGCTCACCGACCTCAGCCAGTCCGCGTGGATGGGGCGCCGCATCCCGCTCGTCTTCCTGGTGATCTCGCTCATGCTGCTGCTGTCGTTCCGCAACCTCCAGGGCATGATCATCCCGATGCTCACGGCCGTGCTGAGCACGGTGTGGGCGCTCGGGCTCATGGGCCACACGGGCATCGTGATCGACGCCTGGAACGTCGCGGTGCCGATACTGCTCATCGCCATCGCGGCCGCCCACTCCGCGCAGATGCTGAAGCGCTACGTCGAGGAGGTGGCGCGCACCGGCGACAACCGCGCGGCCGTGATCGAGTCCACAGTGAAGATGGGCCCCGTGATGATCGCCGCCGGGCTCACCGCGACCCTCGGGTTCGCGTCGCTCGCCCTCTTCGGCGTGCGCGCCGTCGCCAATCTCGGCCTGTCGTGTGCGTACGGCATCGGCAGCGCGGTCCTGCTGGAGATGACCTTCATCCCGGCGCTGCGCGCGGTACTGCCCGCCCCGGGCCGCGCCGCCACGGGCGGTGGCTGGACGGCGCGCGTTCTCGAGTCCCTGCAACGCGCGGTGCTGCGTCACAACGGCCGGGCGGTCGTGGTGGGAAGCGTCCTCGTGCTTCTCGTCTCCGCCGTCGGGATCCTGCGCATCCGCACCTTCGGCCCCACCCGCGAGTACATGCCCGTGGACAGCCAGGCGCGCCACGACCTCGAAGCGCTCGAGAAGCACTTCCCGGGCACGGTCACCATGACCGTCCTCTACGACGGCGAGCCCGGCAGCACGAAGTCGCTACCGGTCCTCCGCCACATGGTGGCGCTTGCAGGAGGAGATGGAGCGGAGCCCGCTCGTGGTCCGCACCGCCTCGGTCGCGGACCTGGTGAAGACGCTGCACAAGACCTTCAACGCGGACGACCCGACCCCCTACCGGCTGCCCGACACCCAGGAGCTCGTGTCGCAGCTGCTCTTCCTTGGCGACTCGCCAGCCTTCGAGCGTTTCGTCGACCGCTCGCAGTCGCGCGCGGTGGTGAGCGCGTATCTCCGCAGCGACGACTCCGCCCTGGTGGGTCCGCTGGTACGCCACCTCGAGCAGTGGGTCGCCGAGCATCCCGCACCGGACGGCGAGCGCGTGCTGATCGCCGGCGGCGCGGGTCCCACCGTCCTCGCGGTCAACGAGCACACCACGTACGGCAAGCTGCTCAACATGCTGGTGGTGCTGGCGGTCATCTACCTCGTGTCGTCGGTCATCATGCGGTCGCCGGCGGTCGGGCTGTACGTGGTCAGCCCGATCATCGTCACCATGATCGTGCTCTTCGGCGGCCTCGGGTGGACCGGCGTGCGCCTCGACATGGGCTCGGCGACGGTCATCGCGATGGCCGCCGGCGTGGGCGCCGACTACGCCATCTACTTCCTCTTCCGGCTCCGCGAGGAGTACCGCCGGCTCGGCGACGACACCCGGGCGGTCGGCACCGCGCTGCAGACGTCGGGGCGCGCCGTCCTGTTCGTCGCGTCCAGCATCGCGGCGGGGTTCGCCTGCATGGCATGGTCGCCCTACTTCGGGATGCAGCTCTTCGGCACCCTCATGCCCGCCGCCATGGTGGTCTCGTGCCTCGCGGCACTCACCCTGATGCCCGTGCTCGTGCTCCGCTTCCGGCCGCGCTTCATCTACGACAACGAAGCCGTCGCCGGGCAGGCACTCCCGGCCGCGGCTCGCTGACCCCGCCACCGATCGCCGGCGTTGCGATCGCGCGCGGCCCGGCCTAGACATCGTCGCGGAGGTGATGCCGATGATCCGACGAGGAGCCATGGCCGTCGCGATCCTGCTGCTGGGAGCCGTCCAGGCGGCGCGTGCCGACGAGACATGCATGTCGCCGTACCTGCCCAAGATCACTGGCCAGGAGGACTACGTCTACGCCTGGACGCTCGGCGTCGAGGGCATGGGCGACGGCTCGGACAAGCTCGTGACCATCGGCGCGACCCCGGGCTCGCCGACGTACGGGAAGGTGGTGTCGTCGACGTCGGTGGGCGGCCGGCACGAGGCCCATCACGCCGGCTTCAGCGACGACCGGCGCTACCTCTGGGCCGGGGGCCTCGACGACAGCAAGATCTGGGTCTTCGACGTCGCCACCGATCCGGCGAAGCCGAAGCTGGTCCGCACCATCGACACCTTCGTGAAGGACACCGGCGGGGTCGTCGGCCCGCACACGTTCTTCGCGCTCCCCGGCCGGATGCTGATCGCCGCGCTCTCGAACGCCAAGGACAAGGGCGGCCGCACGGCGCTGGTCGAGTACAACAACGACGGCAAGTACATCCAGACGGTGTGGCTGCCGAAGGACGCCGAGTACGGCTACGATGTACGCGTGCAGCCGCGCCTCAACCGCATGCTGACGTCCTCGTTCACCGGCTGGAACAACTACATGATGGACTTCGGCAAGCTGCTGGCGGATCCGGAAGCGATGAAGCACTTCGGGCAGACGATGGTCCTGTGGGACTTCCACGCCCGCAAGCCGATCCAGACCCTCCAGGTGCCCGGCGCGCCGCTGGAGATCCGCTGGGCGCTCCAGCCACGTCACAACTATGCCTTCACCAGCACGGCGCTGACGTCGAAAATCTGGCTGATCGCGCAGCAACCGGACGGCACGTTCGCCGCGAAAGCGGTCGCGGACATCGGCGACCCGACGAAGACGCCGCTTCCGGTCGACCTGAGCCTCTCGGCGGACGACCGCTGGCTGTTCGTGACCACCTTCATGGACGGCACGGTGCACGTGTTCGACGTCGCGGATCCCGAGCACCCGAAGGAGGTCGCGGCGGAGCACGTCGGCAAGCAGGCGAACATGGTGTCGGAGACGTGGGACGGCGAGCGCGTCTACGTCACGTCGTCGCTGCTCGCCAACTGGGACAAGAAGGGCGCCGACGGAGAGCAGTTCCTGAAGGCGTATCGCTGGGACGGCACGAGCCTGACGCCGCTCTTCGCCGTCGACTTCGAGGCGGCGCAGCTCGGGCGCCCGCACATCATGCACTTCGGGCAGGATCGCTTCTACAAGAACCAGATCTACTCGGCCGCCGACGCGCGCACCGCACGCGCCGAGACGCCGTGACCCGGACGGCGGCGCTGGCCCTGCTGGTGGTGCTGGCCCGCGCCACGCTGGCAGCCGATGCCACGGGCGAGAAGCCGCCCGTGCGGCCGGAGGATCTCGCCTACGTCTACGGCGTCGGCGCGTTCGCCCCCGAGTATGCGCCGCCGCCGCCCGGATCGTATCGCCTGCCGCCGATCGACGACGTGGCCGACCATCCGCTCGTCGGCAGCGACGGCCGGCGCACCTCGCTCTACGCGTTGACGCGGGGCCGGATCGCCGTCGTCGCCTTCGTCTACACCAGCTGCGCGGAGGCCACCGGCTGCCCGGTCAGCCTGGGCGTGCTGCACCATCTCGACGAGGTGCTCGCGGCCGACCCGGCGCTGCGCGCCCGCGTCGTCCTCGTGGCCCTCAGCTTCGACCCCGGGCGCGACACGCCGGCGCGTCTCGCGGCCGTGCGAGCGCTCCACGAGCCGCGTACGCGTTGGCCCTTCGCCACCGCCCCGGACGAGACGGCGCTGGCGCCATTGCTCGCGGACTTCGGGCAGCCGGTTGCCCGGCTCCGCTACCCCGACGGCTCCTGGACCGGGCTGTACCGCCACGTGCTCAAGGTCTTCCTGCTCGATGCGCACCACCGGGTGCGCAACGTCTACAGCACCGGGTTCCTCCATCCCCAGCTCATCCTGAACGACATCCGGACGGTGCTGCTCGACGTGCCGGGCTAGCCGAACATGCGTGATCCCCGTTGCCTCAACACGGCGGGTCGCGGTAGTGCTCGGCTGTCTCGACCCCATGGTCCTGGCCTCCCGTGCAGCTCCGGTCCCGTACGAGTCGGGCGCCTCGCTCGCGCAGCGCATCCGCGTCGGGCTGTGGCTCTGCCTGACGTCGATCACGCTCTTCGCGCTCGTCGACCCGTTCGTGAACGCCCACGTCCTGGGAAAGCTCTATGCGGTGAAGGCGTTCCAGGTGGCGGTCGCGATCGCGACGTTCCGCGTGCTCCGCGGGCCGGTCACCAGACGGACCGCCATCCTTGCCACCATGATCGCGGTGACCGTGTTCGCGGTGACGACCGCGATCTCCGGCATCATCACCAGCGACAGCGGCACCACGCCCGTGCTCCTGATCGTGCTGGGCATGGGCACGGCGACCCTGCTACCGTGGGGCGTGGGCCCGCAGCTGGTGGTCCAGGCGATCATCGCGGCAAGCATCATGGCGAACATCTGGATCGTCCGCGGAGCCGACGAGCCGACGTCGCTGCCGCTGGCAATCATCATGGGATCCTGCGCGTCCGTGTATGCCGCGCATGCCAGCTCCCGCTACCAGCGCGAGCTCCGGCGCGCGGAAGCGGCCGAGGAGGAGCTGCGGGCACGGCAGCACCAGGCCGGGCTCGCGCACGCGGCCCGGCTGAGCACGCTCGGCGGCATGGCCGCGGGCCTGGCGCACGAGATCAACCAGCCCCTGTCGGCGATCGTGAGCTACGCCAACGGCAGCGCGCGGCGCATCCGCACCGGCGACGTCGCGCCGGCAGCCCTCCTCGAGATCGTGGACGCGATCGCCGACGAGGCGCTGCGCGGCGGGGAGATCCTGCGCCGTATCCGCGAGTTCGTGCGCAACGCCGAGGCCAGCCGGGCGAGCGCCGATCTGAACCTGCTCGTGCGCGAGGCGCTGCACTTCGCCGAGGTCGAGGCGCGCGACCTGGACATCGCGCTGCGGCTCGAGCTCGCGCCGCAGCGGCTCGACGTCGAGGTCGACGCGATCCAGCTCGAGCAGGTGATCCTCAACCTGGTGCGCAACGGCTTCGAGGCCATGAGCGACGGAGCCGGTGCGCCGCGCGAGCTCAGCATCGAGACCGGCGCGCTCGACGGGGCAGCCGTCGAGCTGATCGTCAGGGATACGGGCAGCGGGGTCTCGCAGGCTGCGGCGGGCCGCCTCTTCGAGCCGTTCTTCACCACCAAGCGCGACGGGCTCGGGCTCGGCCTCCACATCAGCCGCTCGATCGTCGAGGCGCACGGCGGACGGGTGTGGGCGTCTCCGAACCCGCCCCGCGGCGCCGCCTTCCACGTCGTGCTGCCAGTCGGACGCGGAGATCGCCATGCCGCCTGAGCCCGAAGCGATCGTCTTCGTCGTCGACGACGACCGCGCGATGCGCGACTCGTTGCGATGGTTGCTCGAATCCATCGGCCTCACCGTGCGAACCTACGCGACGGCGGCGGAGTTCCTGCGCGAGCACCAGCCCTCGCAGCCCGGCTGTCTGGTACTCGACGTGCGCATGCCCGGAATGAGCGGACTCGATCTCCAGGCCGAGCTGGTCCAGCGCGGCGCCGAGCTGCCCACCATCGTGGTCACGGGTCACGCCGAGGTGGCGATGGCGGTTCGCGCCGTGAAGGCGGGCGCGATCGACTTCATCGAGAAGCCGTTCAGCGATCAGCTGCTGCTCGATCGCGTGCGCCAGGCACTCGAGATCGATCGCCAGTCGCGCGAGGTGCGGGCTCGCCGCGAGGAGGCTCGCAGACGACTCGCGTCGCTCAGCGCACGCGAGCGCGAGGTCCTCGAGCTCGTCGCCGCGGGCAAGGCCAACAAGGAGGTCGCGGCCGCCCTCGGTCTGAGCCACGAAAACCGTGGAGGTCCATCGCGCGCACGTGATGTCGAAGATGGCGGTGGACTCGCTGGCCGAGCTCATCCGGGTTGCCATCCTCGCAGGTGCGATCGGGGAAAACCCCTAGTCGTATCCGTAATCTTCGCAATTGCGAGCGCGTTGACGTCCCGTGAGAGTTGGGGTCACGGTGGCGAACGATCACGGAAACGGCCTCGCTCACGAGCTTCCGGAGCCCACGGGCTTCACCCTCGACGTCGAGCCCATCGAGACCTCTCCCGAGCTCGAGGACGACGATCGGCCGGCCGAGCCCGCGGTCGCGAAAGCGGAGCGCGTCGAGTCGCTGGATCCGATCCGCCTCTACCTGCGTCAGGCGTCGCGCTCGCACCTGCTCGACCGGGAGGAAGAGTCGTCGCTGGCACGCCGGATCGATGTCGCGCGCCGCGAGCGCGCGGCGGCGGTGCTCGGCTCACCGCTCGGGTTGCGGTGGATCCTCGGACTGCCCGCCGCCATCCGCGACGGCGCGCTGCGCCTCGAGGACGTGCTCGCCGAGCGAGCCGACGACGGCGAGACGCCCGTCGCCGATGCGATCGTGCGGCGGCGGTTGCTGCGCCAGATCGCGCGCGTTCGCGGGCTCGTCCGCAGCCGTGGGGCGCGCTCGCGCGACGGCGATCGCCTGGGCCGCGCGTTGCTCGTGCTCGGCATCGCGCCGGACCGGATCGATGCGCTGGCCGAGGAGCTGGAGCAGCTCGCGACCACGATGGCGCGCTACAGCCGCGCCGACGCCACGGAGCGCCGCCGGCTCGAGCGCGCCTGTGGCATGTCGGAGGCGGCGCTCGGCCGGCTCCTCGAGCGCATCCGCGAAGCGGACCGGTGTGCCCGCCAGGCCAGCCGGGAGCTCGTCGAGGCGAACCTCCGGCTCGTCGTCTGGGTCGCGCGCCGCTACGCGCACCTCGGGCTCCAGTTCCTGGACCTGATCCAGGAGGGAAACATCGGCCTGATGCGCGCGGTCGGGAAGTTCGACTGGCGGCGCGGTCACCGCTTCTCGACCTACGCCACGTGGTGGATTCGCCAGGCCATCACGCGCGCGCTCGCCGATCAGGCGCGCACCATCCGGGTGCCGGTGTACATGACCGAGATCCTCGGGAACGTGACGCAGCTCGCCCGCGCGATGGGCCAGCAGCTCGGTCGCGATCCCACGCCTGCCGAGCTGAGCGAGCGCGCCGGCCTGCCGCCGGCGGAGGTCCAGTGGCTCCTCGGTGTCGGCCACGCGCCGCTGTCGCTCGACGAGCCGGTCGGCGGGGACGACGTGCGCACGCTCGGTGAGCTGCTGGAGGACCAGACGACGCAGGGCCCCGCCGACGTCTCGACGGCGAGCAGCGTCCGTCGCGCCCTGTCGCGCGCGCTCAACTCGCTCTCGACGCGCGAGGCGCAGGTCCTCCGCCTCCGCTTCGGCGTCGGCGAGCGCAAGGATCACACGCTCGAGGAGGTCGGGGCGCGCTTCGGCGTCACCCGCGAACGCATCCGGCAGATCGAGGCCGAAGCGCTCCGCAAGCTGCGCCACCGCAGCCGCGCGCACCTGCTGCGCGGCCTGAACGACTGACGCGCGACCTCATGCCGGCGTCCCGCCGGCGAAGCGCGGGTTCGCGACGGCCAGCTTCTCCACCACCGTCGTCCGGACGTGGGCCCGCACCCGGTCGGCGAGCTCCGCTGCGTCGGCGTCTCCGGCGCGGATCCGCTCGGCGAGCCGCGTCTCCAGCTCCCGCACCGCGGTCCGGAGCGCGCTCAGCGCCAGCGGCTTGCTCGAAGCGTCGACTCCGAGGAGCGCGGCGAGGCGATCCCACTGCCGTGCGAGCTGCTCCTCCTCGCCGGCAAGCTCGCGCTCGACGATGCGGAGCACGTTGGCCGCCACCAGCGCGTGGAACCGCCGCCGTCCCTCGAGCACGGGCCCCAGATCGTCCTCCAGGAAGCCGCGCACGGCGGCGAGCAGCTCGAGAGCGGTCGGCCGATCCTGCACGGTCAGGGCTCCGACGCCGACGGGCTGGCGGGGAGGCGGGGGCGCTCGCGGCGAAATGGGTGGGCGCGAGCGCAGCGAGCGCGGCCGCAGGCCGCCTCAGGGTCCCATTTCGCCGCGAGCGCCCCCGCCTCCCCGCACCGCCACCCGGTCATGCGCTCTCCATCAGCTCGAGCAGCTCGAGCTCGGTCTCGCACGTCCGCCGGCCGATGCTGGCCAGCTCGACGTTCTGCACGCCGCCGAGGAAGGTCTGCGCCTGCATGATCGTCATGATGCCCCAGCGCAGGTTGCCGAACACCTCCCACCAGCGCGCGACCGCCGGGTCGACGGGATCGCCGCCCGCGCGCTCGTACGCCTCGAAGAGGCGTGGGCGATCGCAGAGGCCGCCGACCGGAAGCGTGGCGCCGAATCGCCACGAGCGAACGCAGAGCCAGCCGACGTCCTCCATCGGGTCGCCGACGTGGGTCAGCTCCCAGTCGATCACGGCGCGCAGGCCCTCGGGGCCGACGATGACGTTGCCGACGCGGTAGTCGCCGTGGACGACGGTCGCACGGCGCGGCGCCGGCGTGCGCAGCGCCAGCCAGCGGAACGCCAGCTCGAACGCCGGGTGCGGGTCGGGGGCGATCGCCCGGTAGATGCCGTCGAAGCGCGCCAGCTCGGCGGCAGCGGGCGTCGTGCCCGCCTCCGGTCGCGTCAGGTGCGCGAACGCCGGGATCGTCTACATCCATGCGGTGGATGGCGGCGAGCGCCGACGCCAGCTGCTCGGGCAGTGCGGCGCGCGCGCGCGGCGTACTCGGCGTCGCGCAGGAGCTTGCGTGCGATGGTCTCGCCGGCGACGAAGTCCATGACGAACGCCGAGCCGAGGCCGTCGGCATCATCGGCGCACCACCGGACACGCGGGACGGGGACCCCTGCGGCGGCCGCCGCCTCGAGCAGCGTGAACTCGCCGGCGCGACTCGACTCGATGACGTGACCGGGCGGGTCGCGTCGCAGCACGAGAGGCTCCTCGCGTCCGTCCGGATGCCGGGCGGTGAAGAGCCAGATCTCCCGCGACGCGCCGCCCGCGAGCCGCTTCGGGGCGTCGATCGCGACGTCCGCGCCCAGCCGGGCTCGAACGTTCGCTGCCAGACGCTCGGCGAGATCAGTCGACGTGATCGAGGAACTCCGACCAGCCGTAGCCGACTCGCCCGCGCCACTGCCACTCGGTGAGGCCCTCGGCGATGCGGGTGGTGACGCCTTCGCGGCGGTTGCGGAGCGGCACCATGTTGAGAACACGGCCCGTGACCTCTTCCGCGGGAGCGCCGTCCGCCGGGTGGAGCCGCGCGCGCACTCCCCAGTGCAGCTGCTCCGCTCCGGCATGGTCGCTCTCCACCTCGATCCGCCCGAGCGGGCGATTCCGCTTTCCCTTCTCCCAGACGTAGCCGCCCTGTACCTGCCGGCCGTCGCGCTGCACCGTCAGCGCCGCCGCGATGCCGGCGTCGGGACCGAAGTTCATCGTGAGCCAGCGGTAGTAGTCCGGAGCCTGCCAGTAGCGCGGACCCCAGGAGCGATCGCGCAGGCCGAAGCCGTCGATCGACCAGCTGCGCTCGCCGACGCTCACGCGTCCGACCGCGTGTCCGTGCTGCTCGAGGTGGCCGCGCGCGAACTCCTGTCCCGGCCGCTCCGCGCGCACGCTCTCCCAGCGCCCGTCGCGCTCCTCGCGCAGCTCCCCGCCGTGAGCGGGGGACAGCGCCGTATAGGAGAGCTCGACGCGCGCGGGCACGTGCGGATTCTGCGTGAACGCCGCGCGCGGATCGAGCAGATCGAGCGGGCGGCCCAGCACGCACGCGTTGCCCCGGTACGCGATGTGATGCTCGCGCATCGGCGAACGCACCTCGAATTGCATCCCTCCGGCGTCGAAGCGCGCGTTGTCGGGGATCTTCGGCCGGCCGAACATGAAGCCCGCCGTGCCGTCGGGCAGGTAGAGACAGAGCGTCATCTCGGCGTAGCCCTCGTTCGGGCGGTTGCCGATCCGGACGAAGCCACCGAGACGCTGCGCCGGATCGTAGAAGTTGTAGTACGCGCTCTCGTTGTAGTTCGACTCGCCGGTGTTCTGGTGCATCAGGTCGTCGGCGTCGAGGCAGATCCAGCGCACTTCTCCCATCGTGACCTCCTAGCGCGGAAACGCCTCTGCGACGCCGCCGTCCACCGGGATGGTCGCCCCCGTGGTGGGCGTCAGGTTCGAGGCCAGAAAGACGACCGCGTTGCCGACGTGCTCGGGCGTGACCCGCGCGCGCAGCAGATTCCGCTGCCGGTAGTAGTCCTGGAGCGCCGCGGGATCGAGGCCACGCGAGCGCGCGCGCGACGGACCCACCTCCTGCCACAGCCCCGACGGCCGCGACGGGTCGCCGAAGACGGCATCCGCGTTGATCATGTTCACGCGCACCCCGGCGCCGGCCAGCTCGAGCGCGGCGATCTTCGCCAGCTGGTGCGCGCCGGCCTTGGAGGCGCTGTAGGCGCCGAAGTCGGCCCCCGGCGCGAAGACGTTCTTCGACGAGTTGACGACGACGTTCCCGCCGGTGCCCTGGCGCCTGAGCAGCCGCGCGCCCTCGCGGAGCACCAGGAAGTATCCGACGAGGTTCACGTCGATCACGCGGCGGAGCGCCGCCGGGTCGAGATCCTCGATCGCGCTCACGTGCGCGACCCCGGCGTTCAGCACCAGGAGGTCGAGGCCGCCGTAGAGCCGGCAGGTGTCCGCCAGGCCGGCCGCCACCGACTCCTCGTCGGTCACGTCCATCGTGATCCCCGCGACCAGCCCGCGCCCTTTCGGATCGATCTGCCCGCACGCGGTGTCGAGTCGCTCGCGGTCGATGTCCGTGAGCACGACATGGGCGCCGGCCGCGACCAGCTGCCTGGCGATGCCGAACCCGATCGCCCCGGCTGCCCCGGTCACGAGCGCCACCTGCCCCGCCAGCGGCGCGTCCTTCGTGGTCCCGAGCTTCGCCTGCTCGAGCACCCAGTACTCCATGTCGAAGAGATCCGGATCGCCGAGCCCCCGGTAGCGCCCCACGTCGTTGGCGAGCGCCTTCGCGCGCACCGTGTGCTCGGCGATGTCGGCGGCGATGCGCGCGTCGTGCTTCGTGCGCCCGGCGGCGAAGATGCCGACGCCGGGCACCAGGATCACCCGCGGCGTGGCGTCGAGCTTCGTGACCCGTGTCCGCGCGCGCGCCGCATTGGCCTCGAAGTAGGCGTCGTAGGCCTCCCGGAAGTGCCGCACGCCCGCGAAGACGCGCTCGCGCAGCGCCGCATCGTCGTCGAGCGGCAGGGGCGGCTCCAGCACCAGCGCGCGCCCCTTCGTCCGGATCACGTGGTCCGGGGTGAGCGGGTTCTCGAGCGCCAGCGCCGCGGCGTCGGGTCGCGCCAGGAGCGCCAGCGAGTCGTCGCCGGCGCGATACTCGAGCACCATGCGGCGCCACGGCCGATCGGCGTCGCCGCTCGGCTCCGCCAGAGCGCTCCGCAGCACCGGGGCGAGGCGCGCCGCGGCCGCGTGGGCGCGCGACAGGTCGATCGGCACGCTCGCCGACACCCGCCGCTCGCTGCGGGAGCGGCGCGCGACGAAACGCTCCGCGCGGTCGACCCCGGCGATCATCCGCTCGTACGCGGTGCGCGCGTCGTCGGCGAACGTGAACAGCCCGTGATTGAGCAGCACGAGCCCCTCGACGGCCGCGTCGCGCTCGTAGACCTCCGCCGCCAGCTTGGCGAGCGCGAAGCCAGGCATCACGTAGGGCACCACCGCCCAGCGCGCGCCGAACGCCTCGCTCACCAGCGCTTCCTGCTCCGCCGCCGGCTGGTTGGTGACGACGAGCGCGATGTCCGCATGCGTGTGGTCGATGAAGCGATGCGGCAGGAACGCGTGCAGCAGCGTCTCGACCGACGGGTTGGGCGCGCCGGCGTCGAAGAGGTGGGTGCGCAGCTGGTTCACCATCTCCTCGTCCGACAGCGCGTCGAGGCCGCGCAGCCGGCGAAGGTGACCCAGGTCGACGGCGGGAAGTCCGGGCGGCTCGATGGCGTCGAGGTCCCAGCCGCTTCCCTTGACGAAGAGCGCCTCGACCCGGTCGCCCACCAGCGTCGTCACGGTGCCCTTGAGCGAGGTGTTGCCGCCGCCGTGCATCACCAGATCGGGGTCGCGTCCGATGAGCCGCGAGGTGTAGACGCGGAGCGCCATGTCCTCGCTCCAGCGCGGAGCGAGCCGCTCCACGAACTCCGCCGCCTCGCGTTCGGACCACCGGCTCTCCATGCGGCGCGCACACTAGGCGGCCTTGCGGCGCGTTTTCAAGCTGCGATAGGACACGAGGCATGAGCCAGCTCTCCGCCGACGATCGCCTCGCCATCCACGAGCTGCTCGCGCGCTATTGCCGCGTCATCGACTTCGGCCTGTGGGACGACTTCACCACCCTCTTCACCACCGACTGCGTCGTCGACTTCGGCGAGCTGATGGGCGTGCACGAGGGCCACGACGGAGTTCGCCAGCTGGGCAGCATGATCGGCGGCACGGGCCTGTTCATGCGCCACCTGGTGACCAACGTGATGATCGAGCAGGCCTCGGCCGAGCGGGCGGAGACCTTCTGCTACGTCCTCGCGCTCACCGGCTCGGGCCCCGCGGGTCTGATGCAGACGACCGGCCGCTACGAGGACGAGGTGGTGAAGCGCGACGGCCGCTGGCTCATCCGGCGGCGCCGCGCGGTGATCGAGACACCGCGCTAGCGTGCCGCCGGCGTGCCACGGGCTTCAGCCCTCGGACGAGCCGGCCTTGCGCCGCCCGCCACGCCGGCGTCGCGTCACGCCGGGCGTCGTGCCCTTCGGAGCCTTCGTGCTCTTGCGCCGGCGACGGCGTCGGCCGTTCTTCGGCTTCGGCTTCGCGGAGGCGGCGCCGACGTGCAGACCGCCGAACAGTCCCCCCAGCGCCTTCTGGATCTCGGTGCGAACCAGGTCGCGGATGATCGTGACGATGCTCTTCTGACGGGGCATGCGGGACCTCCCTTGGTGACACGTTGTCGACGTCAGCCCGACGCTCGAGACGAGGGCGACGTCACGCGCTCCTCGATCATGAACCGTGCAGCGGACGCTCCTCGAGGTGGACGGGTTCGACGGTCACGAAGTCCGTGTCGCGCAATTCACGGTGTATGGCAACCACCCCGTCGAGCACGCCGGTGATGCGCCCGCGCGCGCGGAACGTGTACTCGTGGGCCGGCACGTACAGATCGACGCCGTGGGCCACCGGGTCGATCTCCTCGCGCTCCTCGTCGACCAGCGTGACGCCGGGCGCGAGCGCGGTGAGGAGCGCGTGGATGCGTGCCAGCGGCCTCGCGTGACGGCGTCTCGGCCGTGAACGTGAACCACGTCGCGGCGAGCCGCGCGTGCTCCACGACCCGCAGCTCGAGGTCGTCGGCGGCGCGAAACGCGGACGTCAGGGCGGCCGCGAGCCGCGTGTCGGCCAGGAGCAGCGCCTCGTGTCGTCCGCCAGGAAGCAGTGCGCGCAGACGCTCGCCGATCGATTCATGCACCAGCGGGAGGTCGCTGCCGTAGACGACGGAGGTACGATCGGCGCCCTGACCCGCGAGGAACCCCGCCACGAATGCCCGCAGCGTCTCGTCGGGGCCGTCGACGACGATCACGTCCCGTTCGGCCATGAGCTATCTCCTACCCGAAGAATACCCAGCCCGTGATGGCGAACGTCGGGATCAGGACCGGCAGGCTGTAGCGCAGAATGTAGCCGAAGAACGACGGCATGGGCACCCCGCTCTCCTCGGCGATCGACTTCACCATGAAGTTGGGCGCGTTTCCGATGTAGGTGTTGGCGCCCATGAAGACCGAGCCGGCCGAGATGGCAGCGAGGTAGGTCGGGTGCTCGGCGATCAGGCGGCGGACGGCGTCGGATTCCGCCACGCCGGGGAACAGGCGGCCGAGCGCGGTGTTGAGGAACGCGAGGTAGGTGGGCGCGTTGTCGAGGAACGAGGACAGCGTGCCGCTGGCCCAGAAGAAGTGCACCGGCTCGCGAACCGCCTCCACCACGGCCGCCATGCCGCCCTGCTCGCCGACGCGCAGCATCGCCAGCGCCGGGATGATGGTGACGAAGATACCCGCAAAGAGGATCGCCACCTCCCGGATCGGAGCCCAGGAGTACTCGTTCGCCTCGCGGACCGCGGCCGACGTGGTCCACCACGACAGCAGCAGCATGGCCAGCAGCACGGCGTCACGAGCGAGGTTCCCCGCTCGCTGGGGCACGCCCAGAACGTGGATCTCGGGACCGGGCCACACGCCCGAGACGATCACGCCTGCCAGGACCCCGAGGAGGAGGACCAGGTTGTGCGCCCCCTCGATCCGGAGCGGCTCGCGGACGCCCGCGACGCCGGCGCGGGCCTCGGGTGTCTCGCGCTGCCAGCACACGAGGTCGACCGCGAGGTAGACCCCCAGGACCAGTGCGCACACGAAGAGCATCGGCTTCCAGAGCCCGAAGGTCCAGAAGAACGGCACGCCGTGCAGGAAGCCGAGGAAGAGCGGTGGATCGCCCAGCGGTGTCAGCGCGCCGCCGATGTTCGCGACCAGAAAGGTGAAGAAGACCAGCGTGTGGGCACGGTAGCGGCGCGCGCGGTTGGCCCGCAGCAGCGGGCGCACGGTGACCATCGCGGACCCGGTCGTTCCGACCCACGACGCGAGGAAGATGCCGACGGCGATGATGGCGGCGTTCACCCAGGGCGATCCGCGGAGCGAGCCGCGGACGTAGATGCCGCCGCCGATCGTGAACAGGGTCGCGATCAGGATGACGAACGGCACGTAGTCGACGAGCGCCATGTGCAGCAGCTCGTGCAGCGCGGCGCCGCCGAAGCGCAGCACGAAGGGGGCCGCGAACGCGACGGCCCACGCCGCCGACACCTTGGCGAAGTGGTGATGCCAGAAGCGGGGGGCGAGGAGCGGAAGCAGCGCGATGGAGAGCAGCATCCCGGCGAACGGGATGGCGCTCCAGACCGGCAAGAGAGCGCCGAGATCGATGGTCGGGGTGTCGTGCAGCGAGCGGACTCCGGATGCGTCAGGGATGGACCTTGGGGCCGCCGACCCGCAGCTTGCTCTTCACACGGTCGAGCTCGCGCTGGCTGAGCAGCCCGCGCTCGACCAGCTCGTCGAGCGAGCCGTACGGCCGGCCCTCGTAGATCCGGCGGGCCATCGACGGCGTCACCCCGGGCAGCTGCCCGAGATCGGCCAGCGACGCGGTGTTGACGTCGAGCGGCCCGGTCAGCGGGGCGTGCGCGTGGTGGAAGAGACCACACGCGGAGACGAGCAGCAGCACCGCCAGGAGCCAGGGAAGCCGGAACCGGAGCACGGAACTCAGTCGTCGTCCTCGCCGAGGATCTGCGCGCACCGCTTCGCGTTGGCGCGGTAGATCTTCGGATCCGGCATGCGCGGCGGTCGCATGAAGGGCGGGTCGTCGAAGTCGAACAGCTCGAGAAGCGGGCTCGCGTTGGCGTCGCGCCTCGTGAGCGCGGGCAGGTCGAAGCGAGTCTCGATGAAGCGGAGGATGGCGGTCTGGTCCGTCGTCGTGTGCGACACGTAGTGCTTGCGCGAGAACGGCGACACGGCGAGGAACGGCACCCGGATGCCGTAGCGATCGTACGCGGCCTGCACGTCACCCGGCGCGAGGGCGGGCGGGATGTCGTCGGGCACGCAGGCGGGCGGCGGGGGCACGTGATCCCAGTAGCCGCCGTGCTCGTCGTAGGTGACGAAGAGCGCGCCCCGCGGCCAGTTCGGGCTCTCCACGAAGGCGCCGATGACGCTGGCGACGAACGCCTGCCCGACCTGCGCGTTCGACGGCGGATGCTCGTCGTTCTCGCCGCCGTCGAGGAAGTCGGGGTCGATGTAGGCGACCTGGGGCAACGTCCCCCCGGCGGCGTCGCTGTAGTACTCCGCGATCGGTCGCACGTGATCCATGTGCTCCCGCACGTAGGCGTAGATGATCCCGAACGCGATGTCGGACTGGTAGATCTTCCAGCTCACGCCCGCCTGGTCGAGCAGGTCGAAGATCGTGAGCTGCGAGAACTCCGTCGCCACGGTGGGGAAGTCGTTGCTGATGTGGCCGAAGGCCGACGCGGTGAGGAGAAAGTGCCGGTTCGGAAACGTCGGCCCGAGCACCGCGCAGAAGTGGCGGTCGCTCATCGCGAAGGTGCGATAGAGCTTGTAGTAAAATGGCAGGTCGTGCTTCGTGTAGAAGCCCATCGTGCGAGACCCGGACGGGATCCGGCTCGACGGCATTCTGCGCGGTGAAGCCGTCCATGGCGCCGCCGTTCCACTCCCGGTGCGTGCCGTTCCAGCCGTGATTCAGGTCCGCGACCTCGCAGTAGTCGTGCTTGTGGAACGGGTGGATGGGCGGCCCGCCGGTCGGATCGGGATTCGACATCGTCCGGCGCGCGCGATCGACGTTGTCGAGGTTCAGCTGCGCGAAGTAGTGATCGAAGGACCGGTTCTCCTGCATGAGGACCAGGATGTGGTCGATCGGGATCTGGTCCCCGTGCGGGATCCCCGCGGGCAGGGTCTCCTCGGGCAGGGCCCCGGCGCCGAACCGGCAGTCGGGCGGCAGCTCGGCCGACGCGACGGCAGCGATCACCAGCGCGGCGAGCACGGCGGGCAGACGCATCGTGCCCGCTTACGCGGGCGCCCGCTCCCGCGTCAAGCCCGTGTGTCCCTCGACTTGTGATCGCGGCGCCGCCCCTGGTAAGCAACCTCGTCCCACCGAACCACCCGAGGAGCCATCCGTGAACCTCAGCTACAGCACAGAGTACGAGCGCTATCGCGAGGAGGTGCGCAGCTTCCTCGCGGCCCACTGGACCGCCGAGGACGCCGCGTCGGGGCCGGATCCGGACAGCGTCGCCTCCATGACGGGCGCGTCCGTGCGCACCGACGAGCGCGCCACGGCCTTCCGGCGCGCGGCGATCGAGCACGGCTACCTCTATCGCCACGTGCCGCGTCAGTACGGCGGTGCGGAGCAGGCTCCCGATCCGCTGAAGGCGACGATCATCGCCGAGGAGTTCAGGCGCGCCCGGGCGCCGTTCGAGATCATGGGCCAGGGGCCGAGCATGCTCGTGCCGACGCTGCTCGAGCACGGCACGGAGGCGCAGAAGAACTTCTTCGTGCAGAGCACGCTGCTCGGCACGATCAAGTGGTGTCAGGGCTACAGCGAGCCCGGCGCCGGCAGCGACCTCGCCTCGCTGCGCACCCGGGCGGTGCTCGACGGCGATACGTGGGTGGTGAACGGCCAGAAGATCTGGACCTCGAGCGCGCGCGAGGCCGACTGGATGTTCGCGCTCGTGCGCACCGAGCCCGAGGCCCCGAAGCACGACGGCATCAGCTACCTGCTGATCGACATGCGCACGCCGGGCATCGACGTGCGACCGCTCCGGCAGATGACGGGCGACGCCGATTTCAGCGAGGTGTTCCTCGACAACGTCCGCGTCCCGGCGCAGAACATCGTGGGTCGGCGCGGGCAGGGCTGGGTGGTGAGCCGCTCCACCCTGAAGCACGAGCGCGCGCTGATCGGCAACGCCTCCCTCCAGCGCCGCACGTTCGACGGCCTCGCGATGCTCGCGCAGGCGGTGGAGCAGCGCGGCCAGGCGGCGTCGAAAGATCCGGTCCTGCGCGATCGCCTGGTGCAGATCGAGGCGCGGCTCGTCGCGCTCGAGCTGAACGGATACCGGCTGCTCACCGCGAGCGCGCGAGGCGAGGACCCCGGCCTGGCCGGCATGGTGACGAAGCTCTACAGCACGCAACTCGGCTACGACATCGCGAAGCTCGCGATGGACGTCATGGGCGATCGCGGCCTCCTCGCCCCCGGCGAGCCGAACGCGCCCGCCATGGGCATGTTCGGCTCGGCGTACATGTGGTCGCTCGGCATCCTGATCGCCGGCGGCGCCGCCAACATCCAGCGCAACATCATCGCCGAGCGCGGTCTCGGTCTGCCGCGCGACGCGCGCAAGTAACACCACACCAGGTAGGTCATCATGGATTTCGGTTTGTCGCAGGACCAGGTCCTGCTGAAGGACACGATTCGCCGCTGGCTCGATGCGGAATGCCCCGCGACGCGGGTGCGCGCGGTGATGGAGAGCGAGAGCGGCCACGATCCTGCGCTCTGGCGCGGACTCGCCGACCTGGGCGTCACCGGACTCCAGGTTCCCCCGGCCCATGGCGGCGCGGGTCTCGAGCTGCTCGACGTCGCGCTGGCGGCCGAGGAGCTCGGCTGGGCGTGCACGCCGGGACCCTTCCTCGGCAGCGCCATGGCGACGGTAGCGCTCCTCGCATCCGACGACGCCGAGGCGCAGCGCCGCTGGCTGCCGGCGATCGCCGCGGGCGAGGCGATCGCCACGGTGGGCATCGGCGAGGACGGCGACGAGTGGGACGCGGCGAAGCTCCGGACGCGCGCCGACGGCGCGTCGCTACACGGCCAGAAGACGCTCGTGCCATCCGCGACCGTCGCGGACGTCATCGTGGTGGCGGCGCAGGACGCCTCGGGTCCCGGCCTGTGGCTCGTCGAGCGCGGCGCCAGGGGGCTCGAGGTGGCGGCGCTCCAGGGCACCGACATGACGCGCCGGGTGGGCGCCGTGACGCTGGACGGCACGCCGGCGATCCGGATCGCGGGCGGCCGTGCCGCGATCGACCGGACGCGCGACGCCGGCCTCGTGCTGCTGGCTGCCGACGCGTACGGCGGCGCCCGCCGCTGCATCGACATGACGGCGCGCTACACGCTCACGCGGGAGCAGTTCGGCCAGCCCATCGGGGCCTTCCAGGCGGTGAAGCACCAGCTGGCCGACATCGTCACCGACGTCGAGCCGGCGCTGTCGCTCTGGTGGTACGCCGCGCATGCGTGGGACCACATCCCCGACCGGGCCGAGCGCCACGCGGCGCTCGCGAAGGCGCACCTCACCGATCTGTTCGACCGCGTCACGCGCGTCTGTACCGAGCTGCACGGCGGGATCGGGTTCACGTGGGAATACGACCTGCACCTCTGGTTCCGGCGCGCGATCTTCGACCGGGCCTATCTCGGGAACGCCGAGTATCACCGCGCGCGCGCCGCCGACCAGGCGGGCTGGTGAGCGGGCTCGACGCGCGAGTCACCAGGCGACGGCGCGGTCGCCGAGATACTCCGAGCGCCACAGCTCGAACGCGAGCAGTGACCACAGCGGCTTGCGATGATCGCGGCCGTCGCGCAGGTGCCCGTCGACGAGACGGGTGACCGACGCGGTATCGAAGAGGCCGCCGCGACGCAGGCGGTCCGGCGACAGCACCTCGCGAACGATCCCGGCCAGCGGCCCGCGGAACCAGTCGCCGAACGGCACGCCGAATCCCTGCTTGCCACGGCGGGATATCTCGGGCGGCAGGTGGCCGACGAACGCGCGCTTCAGCAACCCCTTCAGGGTGCGGAACCCGGCGAGCTTGAGCGACGACGGGATACGTCCCATGAACTCGACGAACGTGTGGTCGAGGAACGGCGCGCGGAGCTCGAGGCCGGTCGCCATGCTCGCGCGATCGCTGTTCACCAGGTTCTGGCCCGCGAGGTACAGCTTGCAGTAGCGGTAGATGAGCCGCGCGGTGGCATCCCCGGCGGGACACGGCGCGACCGCGGCGGCGACGTCGCCGTAGGCGTCGAAGACGCCGAGCCGCGCGCGCAGATCGGCGCCGAGCAGGACGGACGCCGGCCCCGGCGGGATGCCGCCGATCAGCGCCTGGTTGCGCGCGTCGGGATGGTACGCCGTGGCCGCGACGAACTCGCGGAACGGCGCCGCGGCGTGCGGCAGCGCTCCCGCGCCGCGACGGAGCAGCCCGAGCACCCCGTCGGGCAGCCGTCCAAAGGCACCCTGCCACCAGTCCGCCGCCATCGTGGGATAGCCGGCGAACAGCTCGTCGCCGCCGTCACCGGTGAGCGCCACCGTCACCGTCCCGCGCGCGGCGCGCGACAGCAGATACAGCGGCACGAAGCTCATGTCGGCGAGCGGCTCGTCGAGCAGGCTTCCCAGGCGTCCGAGCACGCCGGCGGCATCGGCAGGCGTGACCACCAGCTCCTCGTGCGCGGTGCCGAAGTGGCGCGCGGCGATCCGCGCCCACGGGCGCTCGTCGTGCCGCGAGCTCTCGTAGCCGACGGAGAACGTGTGGATGCCGTGACGCTGGCGAGCGGCCGTACCGGCGACCACCGACGAGTCGATGCCGCCGCTCACGAAGCACCCGACCGGCACGTCGCTCACGAGCCGCAGCGCGACGGCCCGGTCGACGCGCCGGACGATCTCCTCCAGCCACTCGCGCTCCTGCACCGCCGGCTCGGGCTGGAACGGGATGTCCCAGTAGCGCCGCACCGCGAGCCCGCTCGTCCCGGCCGTGAGCACGTGACCGGGCGGCAGCTTGCGCACGTCGCGCAGGATCGAATGCGGGTCGGGAACGTAGTCGAAGGCCAGGTAGCGCGCGAGCCCTTCCGGATCGAGCCGCGCGGAGACCGCGGGGTGGGCGAGGAGCGCGCGCAGCTCGGAGGCGAAGACGAGCGTCCCGCCCGCGACGGTGTAGTGCAGCGGCTTCTCGCCCATGCGGTCGCGCGCGAGGAACAGCTGCTCCTGGCGCGCATCCCAGAGCGCCAGCGCGAACATGCCGTTCAGCCGGTCCACGCAGTGCTCGCCCTCGTCTTCCCAGGCGTGCGCGATGATCTCGGTGTCGGAGCGAGAGCGGAAGTGATGCCCCAGCGACTCGAGCTCCGCGCGACGCGCCTCGAAATCGTAGATCTCGCCGTTCAGCACCACGCTGACCGAGCCGTCCTCGCAGGCCATCGGCTGGTCGCCGGTCTCGAGATCGATCACGCGCAGGCGCGCGACGCCGAGCGCGACGCGCCCGTCGACGTGAAAGCCCACCGCGTCGGGACCCCGGTGGCGCAGCGCCGCCACCATGCGCCGGAGGATCCCGTCGTCCGCACGCTCGCCGCGAGGCGAGACGAAGCCGGCAATCCCGCACACGGTTCAGAGCTCCGGGACGGCGACCATCGACGCGGTCGGCCGGGGCGATCCGGCCAGCAGGAGCAGGCCGACGCCGATCCACGCGGTCTCGCGCACCCGGCGCACGAGGGCGAGCGACAGGCCGGTGGCGCTGCTCAGCCCGAGCGCGACGCAGGCCGCGACCGATCCGCCTTCCGCGACGCCGATCTGCGCCGGCACGAAGAATGTCGCGAAGCGCACGCCCGTGCTGAACGCCTCGATCACGAGCGCCGTCGGGATCGACACGTCGACGCCGAGAAAGCGGAGGATCAACCACGTCTCGCCGGCGCTCGCGAGCCATCCGAGCAGGTTGCAAGCCACGGAGAGCGAGAGGCGACCCGGTCGCCGGCGGTAGAACGTCACGAGGGCACGGTCGACGTCGCGCGCGGCGTCGCCGAACCGCGCCGCGGAGACGCCGAGGCGGGCGAGGACGCGCTGGCCGCCACGGACCGCACCGGCGAGCTGCACCGCGACGAAGCCGACCACGGCCAGCGACTCGAGCACGAGCAGCAGCTCCATGGGCGGCAGGAGCGGCGTACGCACGGGCAGCACGTGGCGGGCCAGGAGCACGCCGAGCGCGAGGAAGAGCCCCTGCGATGCAAGCATGGTCGTCTTCACCACGATGAGCGAGGCGACGCTCTCGCGCGGGCTCACGCGATCGCGCAGCAGCCAGGCCTTCACGGCGTCACCCCCGAGCGTGCCGGTCGGTGTGGTGGCGTTCACCGCCTGTCCGACGAGACGGACCTTGAGCAGCGTGAACAGGGAGGGCCGCTCGCCGGGGAAGGTCCACAGCCACCCCAGCGTGTCGAACAGCTTGAACACCGTGCATGGGAACACCAGCACGACGAGCAGCCGCCACGACAGCATCCGGAACGACGCGCCGATCGATGCGAGGCCGACGTCGGCGATCAGGTACGCGAACAGGCCCAGGCCGCCGAGAACGAGGGCCCAGCGCCACCACCGGGCGACCGTCATGTCGCCCCGATGGGAACGCCGTCCGGGAGGAAACGCACCTCGCAGTCCCTATGCAACGGAATGGGCGGGATCAACAGCGGCGTTGCGGGCGATCCGTGCGCCAGAAGCGCTCTTGGCGATCGCCTCGCCGACCTCGTACGATGCGCTGGTGGCGGTACGGGTCGAGTACGTGACCACGAGCGACGGCATCAGGATCGCGTACGCGACGCGCGGGCGAGGCCCGGCGATCGTCTCGATGTCGCCGCTCCCGTGTCGTCACATCGAGCTCGAATGGGAGGAGCCCGACGAGCGCCGCTGGCTCGAGTCGCTGGCCAGGGGCCGCACGCTGGTACAGTACGACCCGCGGGGTTTCGGGCTCTCGGAGCGCGACGCGACGACCTCGTCGCTCGATGCGAGTGACCGGGACCTCGACGCCGTCCTGGAACGGGTCGCCCCGGGGGGCGCCACGCTCTTCGCAGCCGTCAGCGCCGGGCCGCTGGCGATCGCGTACGCGGCGCACCACCCGGACCGTGTCTCGAATCTGATCCTCTGGTGCAGCTCGTCGCGGGGAATGGAGGGACTCGGGCCGCAGCTCGACGCCCTCCTCGGCCTCGTCGAGCAGAACTGGGAGCTGGCCACGGAGACTGCGGCCCACGTGCTGCGCGGCTGGTCGGCCGGCCAGTCCGCGCGCCGGCTCGCCACGATGCTGCGTGCCTGCGCCACCCCCGCAGCGGTGCGCGCGTTCGCCGGTCTGGCGCGCCAGCTCGACGTGACCCCGTTGCTTGCCGAGGTCCGGTCTCCCACGCTGGTCCTCCACCGTCGGCGGCTCACGTGGATCCCGAGTGAGCGTGCCATCGAGCTGGCGGCCCGCATCCCGGGGGCACTCCTCGTGCTCCTCGACGGCGACTCGATGGCTCCGTGGGCCGGGGATGCGGCCGCCGCCGCACGCGCCATCGACGAGTTCCTCGGTGCGGCGCCCGAGGAGGACCCCGAGGAGGCGCCCGCCGGCGCCCCACACACCTTCCGCTGCCACGGCGAATACTGGACGCTGTCCTTCGCGGGACGCCTGTGCCGGGTACGGGACGCGAAGGGGCTGCATCACATCGCCTATCTCCTGGCTCGTCCCGGCGAGCACGTGCCAGTCGCGGAGCTGCTCGACGCCCTCGACGGGCGCGCGCGATGCGACGGCGCGGGCACGACGCCACTCGCGCTGAGCGACGCCGGGCCGCGGCTCGATGTCCGCGCCAAGGCCGCGTACCGCCGCCGCCTGCACGATCTGCGAGCGGAGCTGGCGGATGCCGAACGCTCCCACGACACAGGACGCGAGGGCGCGGCCCGGGCGGAGATCGAGTTCATCGAGCGCGAGATCGCGTCGTCGATCGGACTCGGCGGACGTGACCGGCCGGCGGCCTCGGCCGCGGAGCGCGCGCGGCTGACGGTGACGAAGCGGATCAAGGACGCGGTGACGCGGGTCGGTCGCCAGCACTCCGCCCTGGGTGAGCATCTGGCTCAGACCGTGCGCACGGGGTTCCTCTGCGCCTACACGCCCGGCCCCGAGCTGCCCGGACGCTGGGTCGTCTGACCGCGTCCGCCCGGTTCGTACACCGTCCGCCTCCACCTCACGACTGTGGGCTGGAGGGAAGCGCATGCCGGACGATCGCATCTGCGTCGTCGGCGCCGGCTGTTCGGGGCTGGCCGCGCTGAAGGCGCTGCGCGAGCATGAGCTCGACGCCGTCTGCCTCGAGCAGGGCTCGGACGTGGGAGGAAACTGGCGGTACGAGAACGACAGCGGGCTGTCGGGGGCGTATGGCTCCCTGCGCACGAACGTGTCGCGCGCCCACATGCAGTACCGCTGCTTCCCCATGCCGGCGTCGGTGGGAGATTTTCCCCATCACTCGGCGATGGCCGAGTACCTTGCGGCGTTCGCGCAGGCATTCGACCTGCCGCGATGCATCCGTTTCTCGACGCGCGTCGAGCGTGTCGAGCCGGCAGCCGAGGGCTCCTGGCGCGTCACGGTCGCCGGCGGACCGACCGAGCGCTACCGGGCAGTCGTCGTTGCCAGCGGCCATCACTGGGATCCGATCTGGCCAGAGCTTGACGGAGCCACCACGGCCCGCATCAGCCACTCGCGCGCCTATCGCACGCCCGACGCGTTCGCCGGCACGCGGGTGCTCGTGATCGGGTCCGGGCAGTCGGCGGTGGAGATTGCGACCGAGATCGGGCGCGTTGCCGCACGCACGATCCTCAGCGTGCGACGCGGGGCTCACGTGATCCCCCGACGCCTGCTCGGGGCACCGTTCGACCGACTCGACGTGGACCTCGTGAATCGTCTGCCGTGGCGAATGATCAACTGGATCACCGGGCAGCTCGTCCGCGTGGGTCGGCGCGACGATCCCGCCGCCTACGGATTCCGACGTCCGCCACATCGGCTGCTCGAGCAGATCCCCACGGTGTCGTCCGATCTCGGCCCGGCGCTCCGCTCTGGCGCCCTCGTGGTCAGACCCGAGGTACGCCGGCTCGACGGCGCGCGCGTCGAGTTCGTCGATGGGTCGGTCGAGGCGATCGACCGCATCGTGTGCGCCACGGGGTACCGGATCTGCTTGCCGTTCCTGTCGCCGTCGCTCGTCGCAGCCGAGGGCGCCGCCCTGTCACTCTACCGCCGCATCGTGCCGCCAGATCTGCCCGGGCTCTCCTTCATCGGGCTCGTTGACGCGCCGGCAGGCCTCCTCCCCATCGTCGAGCAGCAGTCGACATGGCTCGCCGGGGTCCTCACCGGTCGCCTCCGGCTCCCGCCACGGGCCGCGATGCTGGCCGCGATCGATGCGGCGGAGCCGCGAACCCGGGAGCGCTTCCCGCTCGAGCCGCTCCACAGCATCCGCTGCGATCCGCACGCCTACGTGCGACTGCTCGCCGGCGATCGCCGGCGCGCCGCACGTTCACGAGATCGGGTGGCACCCGCGTGCCGCGGCGTCGCGGCGACGGCCGCCCGCGTCCGCACCCTGACGGGAGCGCGCGCTCAGCCGGCGGCCGTGTCCTGCACGATCGCACCGTCCTGCATCGTCACGGTCCGGGTGCCGTACGACGCGGCGCGCGCGTCGTGCGTCACCATCAGGACCGTCGCACCCCGGTTGCGGTTCGCATCGTGGATCAGCGCCAGGATCTGCTCTCCCGTTCGCGAGTCCAGGTTGCCGGTGGGCTCGTCCGCCAGGATGAGCAACGGCTCGATGACGAGCGCGCGCGCGATGGCGACGCGCTGCATCTCGCCGCCCGACAGCTCGTCGGGGCGGTGGCGGCGCCTGCGCCCCAGGCCGACCTGATCGAGCACGGCCTCGACGCTCGCGCGGATCGCCCGCCAGCCGCGGCCATCGAGCAGGAGCGGGAGGGCCACGTTCTCCTCCGCGGTCAGCGTCGGGAGGAGGTTGAAGAACTGGAACACGAAGCCGATCTTCCGCCGGCGGAAGATCGTGATCTCGTCGTCGGTCATTCCCGAGATGGGCGTGCCGCCGATCACGATCTCGCCCGACGTCGGCTGATCGAGGCCGCCCAGCAGATGCAGCAACGTGCTCTTCCCCGAGCCGCTCGGTCCCACCACCGACACGAACTCGCCCTGGGCGATGTCGAGCGAGACCGCGCTGAGGGCGCAGACCTCCGTCTCGCCACGTCCGTAGACCTTTCGCACCTGGCGGAGCGCGATCATGAGGTGATCATGGGCGAGAAGTGGTCGCACGTGGACTCGAACCACGGGCCTCCTGCGTGTGAAGCAGGCGCTCTAACCAACTGAGCTATGCGACCGCCGCGGGGCGTGCGCGGAGGGGTAGCCAAGTACTGGAATATGCATGGATCGTCAACGGAGGCTTGACATTGACGCAATGCGTAGTAGTTTTCCAACCGACCCACCGTCAGCCAGCCCAGCACACCCAAGGAGGAGTTGTATTTATGGCAGATACCCTAGCCGCCCGCCTGTCGCTCGACGACGTCCGGGCCTCCGTGAAGCGCGTCCAGACCGAAGGTCGGAAGCTCGTGACCCAGCTGCGCAAGGACGCATCCGCGCTGGCCAAGCGCCGGCCCCTCGACCTGGTCGACGACGCTCGCAAGCGGGCCACCAAGGCGGTGCGTGACCTGCAGGCGCAGAGCGAGCGCGTGCAGGCGCTCGTCGTGGAGAGCATCTCGGGATTCGCCGATCAGGCGGTCTCCCGCGCCGGACTCGCGCGCGCGAAGGAAGTGTCCGAGCTGAAGCGCCGCGTGCACGAGCTCGAGCGCCGCATCGAGCGCGTCACGAAAGCGGCCTGACAGGCCGCCTGACCCTGTGCGCGAGACGCCGGGCGGTTCCGAACCCCCCGCCGCCCGGCGTCTCGACGCAGATCCGATCTCCCGGCCGCACTCGCAGCGTCGTCTTTCCCGGGAGCCGGCGACGTCTGCCGCCGTGCACGAGCCAGTCGCGGCCTCGTGCGCCCGGACCGCCGCCCGCAAGCCCGTACGGCGGGACGCGGCGTCGCTCGCCGAGCAGCGTCACCTCGGCATCCGTCAGGAACTCGATCTCGCGAATCACGCCCGCACCCCCCGGGTAGCGCCCGCGTCCGCCCGATCCGGGACGCAGCGCGTAGCGCCGGACGACGAGCGGGTAGTACGACTCCAGCGCCTCGATCGGCGTGTTCATGGTGTTCGTCATGTGCGTGTGCACCGCCGACGCGCCGGGACCCGACGGGCCCGCACCCGCGCCGCCGGCGATCGTCTCGTAGTACGCGAACGCCCGGCCGCCGGCGGTGCCTCCGAGCGCCACGTTGTTCATCGAGCCGCAGCTCGCGGCCGGAATGCGGTCGGGAGCCGCACGCGCGAGCGCACGCAGCAGCACGTCGACGATGCGCTGCGACGTCTCCACGTTCCCTCCCGCCACCGCCGCCGGCAGCAAGGCGTTCACCAGCGAGCCCTCCGGCGCCACGATGTCGAGCGGCCGCGCCAGCCCCTCGTTGGGCGGGATCGCCTCGCCGGCGAGCGCGGCGAACACGTACAGCACCGCCGAGCGCGTGACGGCGAGGTTCGCGTTCACCGGCCCTCGGGTCTGCGGCGCGGTGCCGGTGAAGTCGATCCGGGCGCGGCCGCCGGCGATCCGCACCGTCACCGCGAGGCGCAGGTTCTCGGCGCCGAGCCCGTCGTCGTCGAGCACGTCGTGCGCGCGGTACGTGCCGCGCGGCAGGGCTGCGGAGGGTAGAGCGCATGAGCGCGGCCGAGTAGTCCTGGAGCGCCGCCATCTCGTGCGCCAGCCTGGCCACCCCGCCACGGCCCGCTGCCAGGGCGCGCAGCCGATCGGCTCCCACCCGCAGCGCCGCCCACTGCGCGCGGAGATCGCCCTCGCGCTCCGCCGGCACGCGCGTGTTGGCGAGGAAGAGCGCGACGACGTCATCGACCAGCCGGCCGCGCGCGACCAGCTTCACGGGTGGCAGGCGGAACCCTTCCTGGAAGATGTCGCTGGCGAGCGGCATCGAGCCCGGCGACATGCCGCCGATGTCGGCATGGTGCGCGCGGTTGGCGACGTACGCGAAGGGACGCCGCGCGCCGCGCGCGAAGACCGGCGCGACCACCGTCACGTCGGGCAGGTGCGTGCCGCCCGCGAAGGGATCGTTCAGCACGACGACGTCGTCGGGCTCCATCGGCACGCGCGCGATCGCGGCGCGTACCGAGAGCGGCGTCGCGCCGAGATGCACCGGAATGTGCGCCGCCTGCGCCGCCAGGCCGCCACGGGCGTCGAACAGCGCGCACGAGTAGTCGCGCCGCTCCTTCATGTTGGGCGACAGCGCCGTGCGGCCGAGGACCACGCCCATCTCTTCCGCGATCGCCGCCAGGCGGTGGGTCGCGATCTCGAGCGCGACCGGGTCGAGGTCACGCATCGCGGTCCTCCAGCACGAGACCCCCCAGGCGGTCGACGGCAAGACGCCAGCCGGGGGGCACCACGGTGGTGGCGCTGTACTCGCAGACCACGGCGGGCCCGCGCAGCACGGCACCGGCGCGCAGCTCGTCGCGGCGGTGTACCGGCGTTCTTCGCCCGCGGCCGTCGAAGAAGACCCGGCGCAGCGCGCGCGGCCGCGCGGCGCCGCGTCCCGGCACGGGATCGCGCGGCAGCGCGATGCGCTCCCCGCGCGCGCGAACCCGCAGCGTCACCACCTCCAGCGGACTGTCGGGAGCGGCGTGTCCGAAGAGCTGCCGGTGGCGGACGTGAAAGGCGCGCTGCCAGCCGGGACCGTACGGCACCGTCACCTCGTACGACTGGCCGGCGTACCGCACGTCGAGCGCGCGCTCGAGTCGCGGACGGCGCACGCCGTCGGCTGCCATCGCGCGACGCGCGTCGCGTGCCAGCTCGCGAAGCCCGCGTTCGAGCGTGGCGGTTGCAGGGGCCACGCGCCGCAGCGTACGCGCCACGTCGCGGATGGGCTCCGCGGCCAGCACACCCCACGCGGAGAGCAGTCCCGGGTGGCGCGGCACGTAGACGCGACCGATCCCGAGCGCACGCGCCAGCTCGGCTGCGTGCAGACCGCCCGCGCCACCGAAGGCGACCAGCGTGAACTCGCGCGGGTCGTGACCGCGCTCGACCGTGATCACGCGCAGCGCGCGCTCCATCGCCGCCGTGACGACGGCGACCACCCCGGCCGCTGCGGCCTCGACCGAGCGGCCGAGCCGGCGCGCGAGCGGCGCCAGCGCGCGGCGTGCGCGCGCGACGTCGAGTCGCATCTCACCGCCCAGGAACTCGTCCTCCACCAGTCGGCCGAGGACGAGGTCGGCATCCGTCACGGTGGGACGCGTACCCCGGCCGTAGCACGCCGGGCCGGGCTCCGCGCCCGCGCTCTCGGGACCGACCCGCAGGGCACCGCCGGCGTCGAGGCGCGCGAGCGAGCCGCCACCGGCGCCCACGGTGTGGATGTCGACGGCGGGCACGCGAACCGGCATCCCGCCGACGTCCGTCTCGCTGCGAAACGCCGGCTCGCCGTCGACCAGGCTGACATCGGTGGACGTTCCACCCATGTCGAGCGTGACGATGCGCGCGAACCCGGCGCGCCGCGCGCGATCGGCCGCGCCCGCGACGCCGCCCGCGGGCCCCGAGAGCACCGTGCGGACCGGCTCGGCGGCTGCCGCCGCGGCGCCGACCAGGCCGCCGTTCGATTGCATCACCCGCACGCCGCCGCGCGCGGCGGTCTCGAGGCGCCCGAGGTGGGCGGTCATGAGCGGGCCCACGTACGCGTTCACCACGGTCGTCGCGAGGCGCTCGTACTCGCGGTACTCGCGCAGCAGGCGATGCGACGCCGTGACGTGCAGTCCCGAGGCACGCAGCGCGCGTGCCAGCCGATTCTCGTGGACGGGCTGCTGGTAGCTGTGCAGCAGACAGATCGCGACCGCCTGCGCCCGGAGCGTGCGCGACCGCGGCGACGGCGCGACGCACGGCACGGTCTCCCAGTGCGACCTCCACCCGGCCGTCCGCCCGCACGCGCTCCGCCACGCCGACCCGGCGCGACGCCGGCACCAGAGGCTGGGGTCGTCGCGGCTCGAGAGCGTAGAGATCGGGGCGCGTCTGCCTGCCGATCTCGAGCACGTCCTCGAAGCCGCGCGTGGTGAGCAGCACCACGCGGGCGCCGCGGCGCTCGAGCAGCGCATTGGTCGCCACCGTCGACCCGTAGTGGAGCAGCGGGGTCGCGCCTGCGGCGAGACGCGCCAGCCCCTGCGCAACCGCCCGCGCCGGGTCGTCGGGCGTCGATCGCAGCTTCAGGACGGCGAGCCGGCCGCCGATGAGCGCGACGAAGTCGGTGAAGGTGCCGCCGGTATCGGTTCCGACGACGACCCGCCCGCGCGTCAGCTCGCGGCGGCCTTCGCCTCGCCCTTGCTCTGGGCCTTGGAGTCGACCTTGGACTCGGTCTTCGATTCCGACTTGGCTCGGTCTTCGACTCGGACTTGGATTCGCTCTTGCTGCTGGAGTTCTCCGAATCCTTTGCGGAATCCTTGCCTGCCCGAGTTCCGTCCGGCCCGGGCGTAGTCGGTGACGTACCACCCGGAGCCCTTCAGCTGGAAGCTGGTGTTCGAGATGAGCCGGCGCACCTTGCGACGGCAGGTCGGGCACCGGTCGAGCGCGGGATCGGTGATGCGCTGCGTCTGCTCGAAATCTCCGCACTTCTCGCACCGGTACTCGTAGATGGGCATGGCCGGGGTCTAATCACGCCCCCCCGTCCTGTCAAACCCGGAGATGCGGCGCGAGCCGCCGCGCGACGGCAGCGGGATCGAGCCCGTGGATGCGGACCCGCTTGTCGCGTCCCTGGCTTCCCGACGATCAGCTCGACGGCCGATCGTGTCACCTCCAGCGCCGCCGCGATGACCGCCAGGACCTCGCGGTTGGCGGCCCCGTCCACCGGGCGCGCGGCAACCCGCAGGGCGAGCGCGTCCCCGTGCAGTCCCGCGAGGCCCGGGCGCGTGGCACCCGGCCGGACGTGAACGCGCAGCACGCTGCCGCCGCCTTCGGGGATCACCCAGGGCTCAGGCAACGGACGATCCGGGGATCGCGGCCGCGATGCGCAGCGCCAGCTCGTAGAGGCTCTGCACCACGAAGATCTTCACGAACTGGATGGCGAGCATGACGAGGAGCGGGGAGAAGTCGATGCCGCCGGCATAGACGAACGGCAGCGCCCGGCGCACCCGGTAGAGGACCGGGTCGGTCACGGCGCGAAGGAAGCGGACGATCGGGTTGTTGGGATCGGGGTTCACCCACGAGAGCACGGCGGCGGCGAGAAGTATCCAGAAGTACAGGGTGAGGAGCGCGTTCAGGACATTCGCGACCCCGAGGGTGAAATTTCTCAAGAGTATCCCCACGACCCCGGGGTCCTCAGGCTGCTGCCAGCTCGCGCGCCCGTCGCGTGGCGGTCTCCACCGCCGTGATCACCGCCTCGCGGAAGTGTTGCTGCTCGAGCGCGCCCAGCCCCGCCAGCGTCGTGCCGCCCGGGGAGATCACCATGTCGCGCAGCTCGCGTGCCGAGAGACCGCTCTCTCCCAGCATCGACGCGGCGCCGCCGAGGGTCGCGTAGGCGAGCTGGGTGGCCAGGTTCTGCGGCAGGCCGCCGCGTACCCCACCCTCGATCAGGCTCTCCGCGAAGAGGTAGACGAAGGCCGGCCCGCTGCCCGAGAGCGCCGTCACCGCATCGAGCAGATCCTCGCCGGTGATCGACACCGCCTCGCCGACCGCCTTGAAGAGCTTGAGGGTCTGCTTCAGATCGGTCGGGGTGGCCTTGCTGCCCGCGACCGCCACCGACACGCCACGCCCCACCAGGACCGGCGTGTTCGGCATGACCCGGACGACGCGGGCCTGGCCTCCGAGCCCGGTCTCCAGGCGCCGGAGGGGGAATCCCGCCGCGATCGAGACGAAGAGCTTCTTCGGGCTGGTCTCCGACCGGATCTCCTCCAGCACCGCGGCCATCATCTGCGGCTTCACGGCCAGGATGACCGTCTGGGACTGCTTCACCAGCAGCCGGTTGTCACGCGTACCGTCCACCCGGTGGGCACGCTTGAGGCGCCGCACCTGCGAGTCGACGGGATCCGCCACCCACATGTCGTCGGGCTTGTAGCGCTGCGACTTGAGGAAACCCCGAATCAGCGCTCCTGCCATGTTTCCCGCGCCGATGAAGCCGATCTTCTTCATGCACCCTCCCGCCAGGAGCGAGGTCCGCGAGGCCCGAACAGCGCGCGCCCGAGCCGCACGAAGGTCGCGCCCTCTTCGACGGCGAGCGAGAAATCGTCGCTCATTCCCATAGAGAGGTGGGGCAATTCAACCCCGAGACGCCGCGCGACGTGATCGCGCAGCTCCCGCACCCCTCGAAAATGATCGCGCAGCACGTCGGCCGGCGCGCCACCCGGCGCGATCGTCATGAGCCCCTGCACGGACAGGTCGGGATTCCCGACGAGCGTCCGCAGAAGCTCCTCCACCCCTTCGGCCGTAGCGCCCCGCTGTCCGGGCGCCCCGCTCAGATTCACCTGGATGAGCACCGGCAGCCGGCGACCAGCGGCGCCGGCGGCGTCCGCCAGCGCGAGCCCGAGTCGCGTCGAATCCACGCTGTGCACCCAGTCGAACGCGTGCAGCGCGCTCCGGACCTTGTTGCGCTGCAGGCCGCCGATCAGGTGCCAGGTGGCGGGACGCGAGATCGCCGCGCGCTTGTGTGCGCCTTCTTGTACGTAGTTCTCCGCGATGTCCTCGATCCCGGCGTCGAGCGCGGTCACGACGGCCGCCGGCGACAGGGTCTTCACGACGGCGATGATGCGCACGCCTGACGGGTCGCGGCCGGCGCGGCGCGCCGCGGCGTCGATCTCCGTGCGGGCCGCGGCGATGCGCGCGACGGCATCGTCGGGCGGGGCAGACACGGCGCGCATGGTCCCGACGGTGGTCTCGCGAGTCAAGTTGCCGCCACCCCGCGGCCGTGGTACCCGGTCGGAGCCGTCATGCGGCACCGATCGGCGCGCTGGGCAGCCGTGCTGGTGATCGCCGTGGCTCGCCTCGCGGACGCGGATACGATCTCCCCCGCCGCACCCGGTGAACCGTCCCAGGCAGTCGAGGCCATGCCTGACGCCGCTCCCGCGCTTCCGGGGCTCCAGAAGCTCACCGAGGCCGCGCGACGCCCCGAGCTCGGGGACCTCGCCCTCTACCTGGACGTCCACGCCGCCGCCGCGAGCGGCGACGCCCAGCGCGCGACCACGCTCGCCCGAGCGCTGCTCGACCGCGAGCCGGGAACCATCTGGGCCGGACCGGCGCGGCTCGACGTCGGGCGCGTTCGGCGTCGAACCGGCGACCCGGCCGGCGCGCTCGACTGGCTCGACGCCGCGGCCGACACGTTCCCCGAGGGCGAGCGGACCGCCAACGTGACCGACCTGCTGCGCGCCGAGATCGCCTACGAGATGGGGAACGACGAAGACGCCCTGGAGCTGGCGGGCGACCTGCGCGACGCCAGGCCCCACGGCCTGGTGGTGAACCGCGCGCGCCGGCTGGTCGAGCGCATTCGCAGGCGTCCCGACGAGGAGCCCGGTCCCACCGAGCGCCTCGCCGAGGCGGAGCTCCGGCTGGCGGAGGGCGACGCGCAGGGGGCGCAACGCGAGGCGCTGGTGGTCCTCGGCGCCGCGCCGACGCGCGAGGCCCGGGATCACGCGCTCTGGATCCAGGCACGTGCCGCGCGCGACCTGGGGACGCGCGAAGCGGCGGAAGGCCTGTGCCTGGCTCTCGCCACCAGCGAGCCGGGACCCTACAGCGCCCGCGCCCTCGCCGAGGTCGCACGCTGGCGCTGGAACGAGGACGACGACCCCGGCGCGCTGCGTCTCTTCCGCGACCTGGTGCGGCGCTTCCCGGGAAGCCGCGAGGCGCCCGAGGCGCTCTACGCCATCGGACGCATCCAGCAGGAGAGCGGCTCCTACGACGACGCGTTCAAGTCCTACACCGCCTTCGCCGAGCGCTTTCCGTCGACGCGCACCGCCGAGGAGGCGCGCTGGCGCGCGGGATGGGTTCGCTACCTCGCGGGTGACCACGCGGCCGCTGCCGAGAGCTTCGCCCGTCTGGCCGCCGGGGGCGAGCGCGAGACCCGCGTGGCCGCCGAGTACTGGGAGGCACGCTCCCTCGAGCAGGTCGGCAGCCCCGACGCCACAGCCAAGATGGCGCACGTCGCCGATGATCATCCCGCGACGTTCTACGGCATGCTCGCCAGCGTCCGGCTGGGACTGGCTCCCCGCGAGGCGGCGTCGCCCTCCGACGCGGAGCGGCCGGCATTCCCCGACGGGCTCACCGGCGCGCACGCCACCCGGGCCCGGCTCTACAACGAGCTCGGCCTCCACCGGCTGGCGCGACGCGAGCTCGACGCCCTCGCGCCGTCGGTCTCGACCAGCACCCTGCTCCAGGCCTACGCGGCGGTCGAGGCACCGGGCCCCGCGCTCCGCCTGGCCCGCACCTCGGTCACGGGCGGCCGGCGCTACCTCTATCCGCTCGGCTACTGGGAGATCGTGCGGCCGATGGCCGAGTCGCGCGGGCTCGATCCCTTGCTGGTCGCGGCGTTGATCCGCCAGGAGAGCCTGTTCTTCCCGGACGCGGTGTCCCCCGCCGACGCCCACGGCCTCATGCAGCTCCTCCCCGGCACGGCGCGCGAGCTGGCCACGTCCGCCGGACGTCCCGTCCCCGACCGCGAGGCCCTGCACCAGGTGACCACGAACGTCGACCTCGGCACCTCGCTGCTGCGGCGGCTGCTCGATCGCTACGGCGGCTCGCGCGTGAAGGCGCTGGCGGCGTACAACGCCGGCGAGGAGGCGGTCGCCAAGTGGGAGCGGCGGTACGGAGACCGGCCCGACGACGAGTTCGTCGAGCTGATCAGCTTCCGCGAGACCCGCGACTACGTGAAGTCGGTGCTCACGCACTACGAAGTCTACCGGCAACTCTACGCGCCCAGCGCGTCGGCGACGAGCCTCGGCAGCCCGTCGAAAGAGCCGTTGGACATGATCACGATGACGTCGCCCGACCGCGCCGACGACAGCAGGTAGTCGCGGATCGCGGGCACGCCGTCGATCGTGCGTGACGGGGTTCCACGGCGCGCGACCTCGGCCACGATGGTCTCCGGCGACAGCCGCTCCGACTCGGGGATGGGATCATTGGGCTTCGCGAAGACGGCCGCCAGCACCGCCTCGTCGGCCGCGGCGAGCGCGTCGACGAACTCGCGCTCGAACACCCGCCGCCGGCTGGTATTGGAGCGCGGCTCGAACACGGCGCGCAGGCGGCGGCCGGGATAGCGCAGCCGCAACGCAGCCAGGGTACCGGCGACGGCCGTCGGATGGTGCGCGAAGTCGTCGATCACGGTGACGCCGCGTCCCTCTGCCACCACCTCCTGTCGGCGGCTCACGCCGCGGAATTCCCTCAGCGCCTGCGCTGCGGCCTGCCACCCGATCCCGACGTGTCGCGCCACCAGCAGCACGCCGAGGGCGTTGCGGGCATTGATCGGGCCCGGCACCTGGAGGGTGACCTCGCACACCTCGCGACCCTGCTCGCGGATCCGGAAGCGGGTCAGCCCGTCGTCGACCAGGTCCGTCACGCGCCAGGTGTTGCGCTCGTCGAGCCCGAAGAGCTGCGGCGCGGTCGCCGCGCCCGTGACGACGTCGAGCACATGCGGAAAGTCGCCGCATGCCACCAGCCCCGCGCCGGGACGCAGCAGGGCGAGCAGCTTCCGGAACGCCGCCTTCACGGCGTCGACGTCGCGGTAGATGTCGGCGTGGTCGAACTCCACCGCCGTCAGCAGGAGCGTGTCCGGCCGGTAGTGCAGGAACTTCGCTTCCTTGTCGAAGTACGCGGAGTCGTACTCGTCACCCTCGACGACGAACCACGGGCTGCCGCCGAGGCGGGCGCTGGTGGGAAGATCGCGCGGCGCGCCGCCGATCAGCCATCCCGGGTCGCGCCCGCAGCGTTCGAGAACGAACGACAGCATGGACGCCGAGGTGGTCTTGCCGTGCGTGCCGGCGACCACCAGCGGGCGGCGCCCCTCGAGGAACAGCTCCTCGAGCGCCTGCGGGAACGACATCGTGCGCAGCCCGCGTTCCCGCGCCGCCGCCGCCTCGGGATTGTCGCGGGTGACCGCGTTGCCGCAGATCACCAGGTCCGCGCCGTCGAGGCGGCGTGGCTCCCAGCCGGTGGCGACCGTCACCCCGAGGTTGCGGAGCAGGGTGCTGGCGGGCGGATACGCGTGCGCGTCGGAGCCGGAGACGCTGTGACCGGCCTCGCGCAGGAGCGCCGCGAGGGCGCTCATGCCGACCCCGCACACGGCGATCAGGTGCACCCTCATGCGTCGAGCGCCTCCCACACCGCGTCGTGCACGCGCGGCCGCACCACCCGGATGCGGTCGTCGTGGCGCTCGGGATGCACCCGATTGGTGAGCAGGATCACGTGCGCGTCGCGCTCGAGGTCGATCCACAGCGACGTTCCCGTGAAGCCGAGATGTCCGACGGCGTGCGGGCTCACCCGCGCGCCTGCGCTCGACGCCGTCGCCGATGGCGTGTCCCAGCCGAGCGCCCACGTCGAGTCGGCAACGGTCCCGTCGCGGGTCCAGAAGCGGCGCACGATGTCACCGGGAAGGGTCGGGTCCTCGTCACGGGCACACGCGCGGAGCCACGACGCCAGCACGTGGACGTCGCCGGCGGTCGAGAACAGCCCCGCGTGCCCGGCGACACCGCCCACCGCCCACGCGTTGTCGTCGTGTACCTCGCCGCACAGGACCTTCTGCCGCCACGGGCAGCGCTCGGTGGGAGCGATCGCGTCCGTGATGGGCGCGAGCTTGTCGCGGCGGAGACGGCTCAGATCGATGAAGCCGGTGGCGCGCAGGCCGAGCGGGCGGAAGATGCGCTCGTGGCAGACGCGGTCGAGCGGCGACTGCGTGACCAGCTCGATCAGCTCGCCGAGCAGCAGGAAGCCGAGGTCGCTGTACACGGCTCGCGTGCCCGGCGACTGCTCGAGCCGCTCGCGGTGAATCCGCTCGTACACGAACTCGCGCGCGCCGCGGCTGGACGGGATGTCCGCCCGTCCCTGCGACCCGCGGGTGATGTCCTCGTAGAACGGGCGCCACGCAGGCAGCCCCGAGCAGTGCGCGAGGAGGTGACGGACGGAGACGCCGAACTTCCCGTGCACGCCGAAGTTGGGGATGAACCGCGTGACGCGATCCTCGGGACGCAGCTTGCCCTCGCGCGCGAGCAGCATGACCGCGGTGGTGGTGGCGAGCGGCTTGGTGAGGGACGACAGGTCGAAGACCGTGTCGCGCGCCATCGGCGTCCGCTCGGGCTCGATGCTGCGCGATCCGAAGGCCTCGTGGTAGAGCACCTCGCCGCGCTGCGCGATCAGGATCACGGCGCCGGGGAACGCGCCCGCGTCGACGGCACCGGCGATGATCTCGGCGACGCCCTCGAAGACGCCCGGAGCGTGGCTGGGGAGCGTCATCGGCTCACACCACCGCCGACTCGAGCGCCGCGAGCTTCCCGCCGTCGACGTCGAGCTCGACCTGCACGCCGAAGGGCAGCGCCAGGTTCTCGACGTCGGCGTGCGCCGCCGAGTGTCCCGCCGGCACGCCGAGCCCGACGGGGTAGGCGGCGTCGGCGAACACGTCGCGGATGACGTCGATCGCGGTCACGCCGTCGAGCGCGCGGCACGCTTCCATGGTGCCGAAGACCACGCCGGCCGCGCGATCGAGCTTGCCGGACTGCCGAAGCTGGGTGAGGAGGCGATCGAGGCGATAGGGCCACTCGTGAACGTCCTCGAGGAACACGATCGCCCCGTCGAGCTCCGGCGCGTAGGGCGTCCCGAGAGTCGTCACCAGCACGGAGAGCGTGCCGCCGAGCAATCTGCCGGTCGCGCGTCCGGGACGGATCGCGACCGGCACCTCCGCTTCCCAGAGGTAGCCGGGATCGCCGAGAACGCGATCCAGGTGCGCGAGCGACCGGGCCGTCAGCCCGCGGGCGAGGTCGACGGCGACCATCGGCCCGTGCACGGCCACGACGCTGGCGCGCGCCAGCGCGATCAGGAGCGCGGTGGCATCGCTGTAGCCGACGACCGCTTTCGGCTGGCGCCGCAGCGTCGTCAGGTCGAGCGTCGGCACGATGCGCTGGCTGCCGAATCCGCCCCTGGCGCAGAAGATGGCGCGGATGTCCGGATCGTCGAGCATGCGTTGCAGGTCGGCCCCGCGCGCGGCGTCCGGACCCGCGAGATAGCCCCGTCGAGCCAGGACGGCTTCGCCGGTGACCACCCGCAACGCCGAGGCCCTCGAGCACGGCGATCCCGGCCCCGAGCCGCGCCTCCTCGATCGCTCCTGACGGCGCCACGACTCCCACCACGTCCCCGCGTCGGATCCGCACCGGCTTTCCGATCGGTGAGGGCCTCAACGTCGCGTCCACTTATCGGCTGGACCCCTGCATGTCAACGAAAGTCTTGCAAGAACGCCACGACAGCGCCATACAGTGGCGCCCGATGCGCCCATCCGCCGCGCAGATCGCGCGCGTTGCCGAGATGCTGGTGCGCCGGCTCGTCGCCGCCGACGTGGTCGAGCTGCAGGCTCCGGAAGATCGCGTCCGGCAGCGCTTCGTCGCGGTGCTCTCCAAGAACTTCGACGACGAGGAGGCCATCGACGCCGAGGCCATCGCCGAGGCGGAGAAGATCGTGCGGCGGGGTGCGCCGGGTGTCCGGCGCGAGGATCTCGACCTGCGGAGGGTCGAGCAGCTCGTCAAGCAGCGCATCGCGAAGGCGCGAGGGTTCGCGCTGTGACCCTGTCCGAGGGCCGGCTGTCGTACCTGTCGCACGCCATCATGCGCTGCATCGTGGAGGAGAAGCTCGGGACGGTCCGCAACGATCGTCTGTTCCTGAACGAAACGAAGCGGGTGCTCCTGGACGCGTTCTCCCTCGACGGCCGCATCGATCAGCTCGCACGCGCCCGCATGCCGAAGCGGGTGGTGCCGGGAAGCCGGGAGTGGGACGTGCTGTACCGGAAGTACTACGACGAGGAGCGGCGAAAGCTCGAGGGCCGGTAGCACGGACGCGTGTACCATACCGGCCTGCTGCTTCCCACACGGCTCCGCCCATCTCCGTGTGCTGCCAGCACTCCGGATCCTGCGAGGATTCGCTCGCCGCCGACACGCGCCAGCTGTGGGGATTCCACAACTTCTGCCAGGGGCCGATGACGGGGATCACGGAGCCGGGCGCCACCTGCGGACCGCTGGGCGTTTGCGTGCCGCCGCAGTAGGGCGGAGAACGTCCGGACTCCGGGCGTAGGCGTGCCGGAGAGACAACCCGCGGCGTCTCCGCTTGACTTGCACCACCTCTTGATTAGTTTGCGGCGCCCGGAAAAAACGGAGGACGTGTAGGCAGGCTCGCGGGGCGCTCGCTCCCGTTCGAGATGACTTCATGTTTTCAGCCACTTAGATCGACGAAAGGAGCAGAGCGATGAAGATCAGGCCACTCCAGGATCGAGTCCTCGTGAAGCGGATCGAGGAAGATATGGAGAAGACCAAGGGAGGCATCATCATTCCCGACACCGCCAAGGAGAAGCCCCAGCAGGGCAAGGTGATCGCGGCGGGCAAGGGAAAGGTGAACGACGACGGCAAGGTGACCCCGCTCGACGTGAAGGTCGGAGACACGATTCTCTTCGGGAAGTACTCCGGATCCGAGATCAAGATCGACGGCGACGAGCACCTCATCATGCGTGAGGACGACATCCTCGGCGTGGTCGAGAGCTGAAGGAGAGCATCGAATGGCAGCAAAGCTGGTCAAGTTCAGCCAGGACGCTCGTGACCGCATCCTGCGCGGGGTCAACGTCCTCGCGGACGCGGTGACGGTCACCCTGGGCCCCCGCGGGCGCAACGTCATCCTCGAGAAGTCCTTCGGCGCACCCAACGTCACCAAGGACGGTGTCACGGTCGCCAAGGAGATCGAGCTCGAGGACAAGTTCGAGAACATGGGTGCGCAGATGGTGAAGGAGGTCGCCAGCAAGACCTCCGACGTCGCCGGCGACGGCACCACCACCGCCACCGTGCTGGCGCGCGCCATCTATCACCGAAGGCCTCAAGATGGTGGTCGCCGGACACGATCCGATGAATCTGAAGCGCGGCATCGACCGCGCCGTGCAGGGCATCGTCGCCGAGCTGAAGGCGCTCTCCAAGCCCACCAAGGAGCAGAGGGAGATCGCGCAGGTCGGCACCATCTCGGCCAACAACGACCCGACGATCGGCGAGATCATCGCCGAGGCGATGAACAAGGTCGGCAAGGAAGGCGTCATCACGGTCGAGGAGGCGAAGGGTCTCGAGACGCAGCTCGAGGTGGTCGAGGGCATGCAGTTCGACCGCGGCTACTCCTCGCCGTACTTCGTCACCGATCCCGACCGCATGGAGTGCAGCTACGAGGACGTCTACCTCCTCATCCACGAGAAGAAGATCTCGTCGATGAAGGACCTCCTCCCGCTCCTCGAGCAGGTGGCGCGCGGCGGCAAGCCGCTGGTCATCATCGCGGAAGAGGTCGAGGGCGAGGCGCTCGCCACCCTGGTGGTGAACAAGATCCGCGGCACGCTGCAGACGGCGGCCGTGAAGGCGCCCGGCTTCGGCGACCGCCGCAAGGCCATGCTCGAGGACATCGCCATTCTCACCGGCGGCCGCGTCATCGCCGAGGAGCTCGGCATGAAGCTCGAGAACGTCACGCTGCAGGATCTCGGCCGCGCGAAGCGGGTGGTGATCGACAAGGACAACACCACCATCATCGACGGCTCGGGCAAGAAGGGCGACATCGAGGGGCGCATCAAGCAGATCCGCGCCCAGGTCGAGGAGACCACCTCGGACTACGATCGCGAGAAGCTGCAGGAGCGGCTCGCGAAGCTGGTGGGCGGCGTCGCGGTGGTGAAGGTCGGCGCGGCCACCGAGGTCGAGATGAAGGAGAAGAAGGCGCGCGTGGAAGACGCGCTGCACGCGACGCGCGCGGCGGTCGAGGAAGGCATCGTTCCGGGCGGCGGCGTGGCGCTCATCCGCGCGGCCGCCACGCTCGAGAAGCTGTCGGTGCCCGAAGAAGAACGCTTCGGCGTGAGCATCGTGCGCCGGGCCATCGAGGAGCCGCTGCGCTGGATCGCGAAGAACGCGGGCGCCGAGGGCTCGATCGTCCTCGACAAGGTGCGCGCCGGGAAGGGCTCGTTCGGCTTCAACGCGGCGGCGGAGGAGTACGAGGACCTGATGAAGGCCGGCATCATCGATCCCACCAAGGTGGTGCGCACCGCGCTGCAGAACGCCGCCTCGGTGGCGAGCCTGATGCTCACGACCGAGGCCATGGTGGCGGAGAAGCCGGAGGACAAGTCGGCGCCCGCGATGCCTCCTGGTGGTGGCATGGGCGGCATGGGGGCATGGGTGGCATGGGCGGAATGATGTGATCTCGCGAGTCTCAGGCACCCGGACGACCTCGCCCGGGTGCCTGTTTTCTCGCCAGTTTCTTGACAGCCTGAACAAGCTCCAGTAGCGTCCCCTTTTCCCTGGCGCTAGTCATGTTTGAATCCCTGGGCGAGAAGTTCGAAACACTGTGGCGGAAGCTGCAGGGCCAGGGACGAATCACCGAGGGGAACATCGAGGAGGCGCTGCGCGACGTCCGTCTCGCGCTCCTCGAAGCCGACGTCAACGTCGCGGTCGTGCGCGACTTCGTCGAGGCGGTGAAGAAGGACGCGCTGGGTCAGGAGGTGCTGCGCAGCCTCAGCCCGGAGCAGCACTTCATCAAGCTCGTGCAGCGCGAGCTGCAGCGGTTGCTGGGCGACAAGCCCGTCGCGCTCGACCTGGGCGGCCCGTCACCCGTGGTCGTGATGCTGGTCGGCCTGAACGGCGCCGGCAAGACGACCACCGCCGCGAAGCTCGCGCGTCACCTGCGCGACGCGCGCGGGCGTCGGCCGTATCTCGTGCCCGCCGACGTCTACCGCCCCGCCGCCATCCAGCAGCTCGAGACGCTCGGGCGGCAGATCGAGGTGCCGGTGCACGTGGCGTCGCCGGGCGCCGAGCCGGTGAGTCTCGTGCGCAGCGGCCTCGCCGCGGCGCGCGCCCAGGGCGCCGACACGGTGCTCATCGACACCGCCGGCCGCCAGACCGTCGACGACGAGCTGATGTCGGAGCTCGAGCGCATGCGCGCAGCCGTCGATCCGCGGCAGATCCTCCTCGTCGCCGACGCCATGACGGGACAGGACGCCGTCGCCACCGCGCAGGGCTTCCTCGCGCGCCTGCCGCTCTCCGGCGTGATCCTGACCAAGATCGAGGGCGATGCGCGCGGCGGCGCCGCGCTGTCGCTGCGCTCCATCACCGGCAAGCCCATCGTCTTCGTCGGCACCGGCGAGAAGCTCGATGCGCTCGAGCCGTTCCATCCCGACCGCGTGGCGTCGCGCATCCTCGGGATGGGCGACGTGCTGTCGCTGATCGAGCGCGCCGAGAAGGCCTACGACCGCTCGCAGTCCGAGGCGCTCCAGAAGAAGCTGCGCAAGAACGAGTTCGACCTCGAGGATTTCCGTGACCAGCTCCGGGCGGTACGGAAGATGGGCTCGTTCACCGAGCTCCTCGGCATGATTCCCGGCGTGAAGAAGATGTTGCCCGGCGCCGCCCTCGGCGATGCCGAGGGCGAGCTGAAACGCGTCGAGGCGATCATCGATTCGATGACCAGGGAAGAGCGGCGCAACATCCACATCCTGAACGCCAACCGGCGCAAGCGCATCGCGACCGGAAGCGGGACCTCGGTATCCGAGGTGAACCGCCTGCTCAAACAGTTCACCCAGACCAAGAAAGTACTGAAGAAGCTCGGCTCGGGTCCGATGATGCAGGGCCTGCCTCCCGGCCTCGGGCGCTGAGCGGGGGAAACCGTCCACATGGTGAAGATCCGTCTCGCTCGTCACGGCAGCAAGAAGCGTCCCATCTACCGCATCGTCGTCGCCGATTCGCAGTCGCCGCGCGACGGCCGTTTCATCGACCAGATCGGGCTCTACGATCCGACGCGTGTCCCGGCCCTCGTCAAGATCGACATGGCGAAGCTGAACGCGTGGCGCGCGAAGGGCGCCCAGCCCACGCTGACCGTGCTGCAGCTGATCGAGAAGGCGACCCTCACGGCGACCCCCCAGCCCACCCCCGGCGAGACCGACGTCAGCCCGACCGTGCCGGCAGCCTGACGCTTCCACTCGTCGGCCCGTGGGGCTCCAAAGGAGCTGCGCCCCATGAAGGAACTGGTCCTGTTTTTGGCGAAGCAGCTGGTGAACCATCCGGACGCGGTCGAGGTGAAGGAAACGCTGGCGGACACCACATCGGTGCTGGAGCTCAGGGTCGCCAAGGAAGACATCGGGCGGGTCATCGGCAAGCAGGGCCGCACCGCGAAGTCGATCCGGACCATCCTGAATGCGGTCGCGTCGCGCACCAACCGAAAAGTCGTCCTCGAGATCATCGAAGAGAAGTGACGGCATGCGCGCCGGGACCGGCATTCCCGGGGCCGCGATCTCTCCCGATCCCGACGCGGTGGCCGTGGGCGAGATCGTCGGCGCGCACGCCCTCCACGGCATGCTGCGCGTCCGCCCGTATCAGCCCGACACGCCGACGCTGGCGGAGGGACGGCGCATCATGCTCGAGCGCAACGGGAGCTGGAGCGAGGTGGACGTGACGCACGCGGGGGCGCACGGCCGCGGCGTGGTGCTCCTCGGGCTGGATGGCGTGTGCGACCGCACGGCGGCGGAAGCGCTGCGCGGCACGCGTCTCCTGGTGCGGCGCGCCGATTTCCCCGCGCTGGACGACGACGAGTACTACCATCACGACGTCCTGGGCTTCACCGTCGAGACGCTCGATGGTGCCGTGATCGGCACGATCGCGGGCGTCATGGCGAACGGCATCCACGACGTCTGGGAGGTGCGCGCGGGCACGCGCGAGCACCTGATCCCCGTCATCGCCGACGTCGTGCGCACGATCGATCGCGACGCCCGGCGCGTCCGCATCGACCCGCTCCCCGGGCTGCTGGACTGACGCTGCGCGCGCACGTCATCACCCTCTTCCCCGAGCTGTTCGGCGGCCCGCTGGCCGTCGGGCCGCTCAAGCGGGCGCGCGAGCTCGGCGTCCTCGAGGTGTCGCTGCACCAGCTGCGCGACTACGCCGCGGGCCGCCACCTCCAGGTGGACGACGTGCCGTATGGCGGAGGACCCGGCATGGTGATGAAGGCCGAGCCGCTGGTCGCCGCCATCGAGCACGTGTCGGCGGCGGAGCGACCGCGCCGCGTTCTCCTGGCCGCTCGTGGGAGGCGCTTCGATCAGCGGCACGCCGCCGCGCTGGCGGCGGAGCCGAGCCTGCTCCTCGTCTGCGGGCGCTACGAGGGCGTCGACGAGCGCGTGAGCGCGTGGGTGGACGAGGAGCTGTCGATCGGCGACTACGTCCTCAGCGGTGGCGACCTGGCCGCCCTGGTCGTGCTCGACACGATCGCTCGCCTGTTGCCCGGCGTCCTGGGCAACGAGGCGTCGGCCCCCGACGACTCGTTCGCCACGGGCCTGCTCGAGGATCCGCAGTACACGCGTCCGTGGACCTTCCGCGGCGCCGACGTCCCCGACGTCCTCGGCTCCGGGGATCACGCCGCCATCCGTCGCTGGCGGCGGGAGCAGATGCTGCGCACGACGCTCGCCCGGCGACCGGACCTGCTGCACGCGGCGGCGCTCGACGATGCCGACCGTGCGCTCCTGCGCGCGCTCGGCTGGGAGCCGCGGGGCAGAGGGCGCCCGGACGATGGCTGATCTCTACGTCGCCCTCCTGCATCACCCCGTCTACGACAAGACGGGCGCGGTGGTGACCACCGCGGTCACCAATCTCGACGTGCACGACATCGCCAGGCTCGCGCGGACGTTCGGCGTGCGCGCCTTCTACGTCTGCACGCCCGTCGCGACGCTGCGCCGACTGGTTGCTCGCATCATCCGTCACTGGAACGTGGGACCGGGCGCGACGTACAACGCCACGCGCCGCGAGGCCCTCGCGCTCGTCCGCCAGGCGCCCGAGCTCGACGCGGCCATCGCCGAGATCGAGCGCGAGACCGGGCAGCTGCCGCGGCTGATCGCGACGTCGGCCCGCGGTGGCACCGCGCGTCTGACCCACGCCGCGCTACGGGAGCGGCTCGCGGCCGCCGGACCGCCCGAGCTGCTGCTCTTCGGGACCGGCTGGGGGCTCACCGAGGAGGTCCTCGAGCGCACCGACGGCGTCCTCGAGCCCATCCTGGGCACCGGGGACTACAATCACCTGTCGGTCCGCGCCGCCGCCGCCATCGTGCTTGACCGCCTCCGCAACGGACGATAAGACTGCGCGTTTCCATGAACCCGATCGACCGCATCGAGGCGGAGCAGGTGCGCAAGGACGTCCCGGCATTCCGACCCGGTGACACGGTTCGCGTGCACGTCCGGGTGGTCGAGGGCGACAAGGAGCGCATCCAGGTCTTCGAGGGCACGGTGCTCGGCCGCTCCGGCGGGTCGAGCCGCGAGATGTTCACCGTGCGAAAGACCTCGTACGGGGTGGGCGTCGAGCGCATCTTCCCCGTCCACTCGCCGCGCATCGAGCGCATCGAGGTGATGATGCGGGGCGCCGTCCGGCGCGCCAAGCTGTACTATCTGCGCGATCGGTCGGGCCGCGCGGCGCGCGTCGCCGAGGATACGCGCCAGAAGGCGGTCGACGCCTCGCAGAGCGAGACGCGCGGCAAGGCCTGAGCCTTCCGCATCGGCCGTCCGTCAGGACGTGCCGGCCGCCGCAGCCGCCTGTCCGCTCATCCGCGACCGCCCCTCGAACGTCGCGCCCTCCTGGATCACCAGGCTCTGCGTCTCGACGTCGCCGAAGAGCTTGCCGCCAGCGCACACCTCGATGCGCGAGGCGCCCAGCACCTCGCCGCGCACCTCGCCCAGCACGACGAGCTTGGCCGCGCGTACCGTCGCCTGGACCACCGCCTGCGGCCCCACGACCAGCAGATCGGCTGCGCGTATCTCGCCCTTCAGCTTCCCTTCCACCCGGGTCGGACTGGCGAACGAGAGCTTGCCGGTAACCTCGGCATCCGACCCGAGAGACACACGCACGTCTTCCCACACGATGTGACCTCCCACGCCGCTTCCCCTCCCCCACGCCACGAAGGCGCGGAGTATAGGGACAGCCCGACGGGCTGTAAACCTGGTCGAGCGGGTCCGCCGCCATCCGGGATCGAATCGAGGGCGCGGCCCTAACGCGGGTCGGCGGGGAACACGTGGCAGGCGACCGCCCGACCGCTCCGCCCCGCCTCCAGCGGCGGCGTGACCCGCCGGCAGACGTCCTCCGCGTGCGGACAGCGCGGGTGGAACGCACAGCCGGGCGGCGGCGACAGCGGGCTCGGCACGTCGCCCTCGAGCGGCGGCCGCTCGGTGCGCCGGCGCGGGTCCGGGACCGGCACGGCCGCGAGAAGCGCCCGCGTGTAGGGATGACGCGGATCGCCGTACACCTCGTCGCGCGATCCGGTCTCGACGATGCGGCCGAGGTACATGATCGCGACACGGTCGCTCAGGTGCTCGACGACGCGCAGGTCGTGCGAGATGAAGAGCAGCGTCAGCCCGAGTCGCTGCTTGAGATCGTGCAGCAGGTTCAGGATCTGCGCCTGGATCGAGACGTCGAGCGCCGACACCGCCTCGTCGGCGACGATGAAGCGCGGCTCCACCGCGAGCGCGCGCGCGATGCCGATGCGCTGGCGTTGCCCGCCGCTGAACTCGTGCGGGTAGCGCGCCGCCGCCTCCGCCGGCAGTCCGACCAGCTCGAGCAGCTCGGCAACCCGCCGTCGCCGCTGCTCGCGGGTGCCGATGCGGTGGATCACCAGCCCCTCGCCGACGATGCTCGCGACCCGCATGCGCGGATCCAGCGAGCCGTACGGATCCTGGAAGACGATCTGCATCGCGCGGCGCATGGCGCGCAGCTCGCGCGGGCGCAGGCGCAGGAGCGACCGCCCCTCGAAACGCACGTCGCCCGCCGTCGGCTCGAGCAGTCGCAGGATCAGGCGGCCGAGCGTCGACTTGCCGCAGCCCGATTCGCCGACCAGCCCGAGGGTCTCGCCGGGACGGATATCCAGCGACACGTCCTCCACCGCGCGGACGACGAGACGCGTCCGTCCGAAGACGCCGCGGCCGACGGGAAAGTGCTTCCGGAGGCCTGTGACCTCGACGAGCGGCGCGTCGGTCATGCGCGGATGCAGGCGACGAGGTGGCCTGGCGGGTGCTCCTCGAGCGGCGGAACGGCCGCGGCGCACTCGTCGATCCGGAGCGGACAGCGGTCGCGGAACGCGCACCCGCTCGGCAGCCGCGTCAGGCTCGGCACCTGCCCCGGAATCGTCTCGAGGCGATCCCGGCGCGTGCCGAGAACCGGCATCGAGCGCAGCAGCGCCTGCGTGTACGGGTGCAGCGGACGGCTGAAGAGCTCGTCGACCGTGCGCGTACTCGACGATGCGCCCGGCGTACATGATGGCGACCCGGTCCGCCTGCTCGGCGACCACGCCGAGGTCGTGCGTGATCAGGAGGACGGCCATGCCGTAGCGATCGCGCAGCGAGCGGAGCAGCGCGAGGATCTCCGCCTGGATCGTGACGTCGAGCGCGGTGGTGGGCTCGTCGGCGAGCAGCAGCAGGGGATCGCACGCGATCGCCATCGCGATCATGACGCGCTGGCGCATGCCACCCGAGAGCTGGTGCGGGTAGTCGCGCACGCGTCGCTCCGCGTCGGGAATGCCGACCTCCACGAGCAGCTCGGTGGCGCGCTGCCAGGCCTGCCGGCGCGACACGGAACGGTGCAGGAACACCGACTCCGCCACCTGGCTGCCCACGGTCAGCACCGGATTCAGCGCGGTCATGGGCTCCTGGAAGATCATCGCCATGCGCGCGCCGCGCACGTCACGCATCTCGCGCTCGGTCAGCCCGAGCAGATCGCGGTCCTCGAAGAGCACGCGGCCGCCGGTGATCCGTCCCGGTGGCGGGACCAGACGCATCAGCGACAGCGCCGTCATGCTCTTGCCGCATCCCGACTCGCCCACCAGCCCGAGGACGTCGCCGCGGTCGAGCGTGAAGGAGATCCCGTCGACGGCGCGCGCCTCGCCGGCATCGGTGGGGAAGACCATGCGCAGGTCGCGGACGTCGAGGAGCGGCATCACCCGGTGGCGGCGGCCTCGAGCGGCAGCACCCGCGGCGCGGACGGCGGCGAGAACGCGGTCTCGTCGAGCGCCACGTTGCGCTCGACGGCATCGTACGCCAGCCGCGCGGACGAGCCGACGACGGGGGCCGAGACGTCGAGGCCGTGCGGGAACCCATCCTGGTAGTCCGTGAAGGTGACCGTGAGCGCGAGGACGTCGCCGCGGCGTTCCTCCCCGTACTGCAGGTCGAGCGTGGCTGGATCGAAGGACAGGACCTGCGTGCCGCCGTCGAACGGCACCGTCACCACCAGCACGCCCTCGGCTCCCCTCGACAGCGACGGGGGGACCGGTCGCGACGCGCACGGGCGGCACGCCGAGGAGGATGTCGACCAGATCGCCCACCGAGACGGGTGCGCCGAGAAAGCGCGCCAGGTTGAGCGGGCTCGCCTCGCCCTCGTAGCGCACCTGCTGCGACGGCTGGTAGGCCCAGAGCATGTCGTGCTGCGTGCCGACCGCCAGCGCCAGGCCGAACGGCGACATCACGTCCATGCGAACCTCGCCGGGACGCTGCACCAGCACCGCCTGGCGGGTCCACAGGCCGGCGAGACCGGCCTTCAGCCGGGCCCGCGCGCGCAGCGTCGTGGTCGCCGCGCGGCGCGCGGCCAGACCGTCCAGCAGGTGCTCGGCGGTGACACCTGCCGCGAGCGGCGGAGGACGGTGGCGCAGCGTCGCGCAGCCCGCGAGAGCCAGCACCAGGAGCACCCAGGTCCGGCCGAGCGCCCGGCTCACAGACGGGCGTCGCTCGCGTTGGTGGTGCCGCCGAGGGCCTGGATCTTGCCCTTCAGGCGCTCGATCTGTGCCGACTCCTTCGAGCGCTGGAGGGCGTCGCGATAGACGCGGATCGCCGAGGTGCTCTGGCCGAGCCGCTGGTAGGCGTCGCCCAGGTGCTCGACGATGGTCGGATCCTCTCCCGCGAGCTCGACCGCGCGCTCGAGCTGCTCGACGGCGCGCTTGTACTCGCCTCGCTGGTAGTACACCCAGCCGAGGCTGTCGATGTAGATGCCGTCGTTCGGCTGCAGCTCGAGCGCACGGCGGATGAGGCGCTCGGCTTCGTCGAGCTGCACGCCCATGTCCGCCAGCGTGTAGCCGAGGTAGTTGAGCGCGGCGGCGTTGCGCGGGTTCAGCTCGATCGCCTTGCGCATCTCCTTGATGGCGCGATCCTTGTCGTTGGCCTCGTCGTACGCCGCGCCCAGGGTGAATCGATAGCGATCGTTGTTCGGCGAACGCGCCACGATCTGCTCGAGCAACGCGACCGCGCGATCGTACTGCTTCTCCTGGCGGTAGAGCGACGCCAGGTACGCCATCAGCTCGAGGCTGTCGGGATGCACCTTCAATGCCGCCTCGAGTCCGCGGATGGCCTCGGCGGGGTTGTCCTTCTGCAGCAGGTACGCCCGGCGCACCTGCGCATCCACGTAGTACTCCGAGTCCGGCGGGACGCCGGCGAATCCGTCGAGGGCGCGCTGCGTCTGTCCGAGCTCCGAGTGCACCGCGGCGAGGTAGTAGCGCACGCGCACGTCGTCCGGCGCGGATGCCAGCACCAGGTTGAACTCGGTCTCGGCGCGCTCGAGCTGGCCCTTCTCGAAGTAGATGAGACCCATCTTCGTGCGCGCCTCGCGCGGATCGGCGTCGACCTTCTCGAGCTCGCGGAACTGCGCGAGCGCTTCGTCGAGACGCTTCTGACCGGCATACAGACCGCCGAGACGACGCCGCACCACCACGCTCTGGGGATTCTGCGCCAGGATGCGCGCATAGAGCTCCTCGGCCTTCGGCCCGCGACCCTGCATCTCGTAGGCGGCCGCGAGGTCGGTCAGCACCAGCTCCGACTGCGGGCTCAGCTTGAGGGCCTCGAGATAGTACTTCTCCGCCTGATCGAGCTGCCCCGTCGCCGCGTAGACGCGCCCCAGGTAGTAGTAGCCGAGCAGCGAGTTCGGGTTGCGCGCGACGAGACGCTGCAGCGTGGCGATCGCCTGATCGACCTGGCCGCGCTTTCCGTACAGCGCACCGAGGTAGAGATAGGCCTCCTGCACGTCGGGATCGTGCGCCAGGACGCGCTCATAGATGGCGATCGCGTCGTCGTCGCGATTGAGCGCGCTGTCGATCCCGGCCAGCAGCGCGAGCGCGTCCATGTTGTCGGGCTCTGCCGCGACCACGCGCTCGCACTGCTCGCGCGCCTTCTCCAGCTTGCCATTGCGCACGTAGAGCGTCGCCAGCCGCAGGCGCAGCATGGGCGTGTCGGGATCGGCGTGCACGGCTTTCTCGAAGGCGTCGGTCGCCGTGTCGATGTCGTTCTGCTGCAGCGCCGCCTCGCCGCGCACGAACTCGCCCATCGGCACGGCGTTCTGCGGAATCTTCACCGGTGCGCCGAGCGACCCGCCGCCCAGCCAGCGCGGGCGCACAGCTGCGCACCCGCTCACCGTGGCCAGCGCCAGCACCAGAGCGGCAGCGTTGCGGGTGTGCATGAAGGGTCTATCGGCTACCATGACGAAGGGTCTGCGGAAAGGCAAACCTCAACGTAAACGCGGCGCTGATCGCCGGCGCGGCGTGCGGAGGCCGTCTTTCGGGCCTCCCTGCTGGGCGCCGATCCACACCGCGCCGCCACGATAGTGCTCTTTCTTCCAGATCGGGACGATCTCCTTCAGGCGATCGATCAGCCAGTGGCAGGCGTCGAACGCTTCCGCCCGATGCGCCGCGCTCACCGCGATCCCGACGCTCGCGTCACCGACCGGCACGACGCCGATCCGGTGCACCATCGCGACGGCACGCAGTGGCCAGCGTCGGCGCGCCAGGCGCGCGAGCTGCCGCATCTCGCGCACCGCCATGTCGGCGAACGCCTCGTACTCGAGACGCGTCACGCGCCGGCCCGCATTCTCGTTCCGCGTCGTGCCGAGGAAGAGCACCGACGCGCCGGCCGCCGGATCCGCCACGGCAGCGAGCACGCGAGCGGGATCGATCGGCGCGTCGACGATCGCGAAGCGCTCAGCCACCACTCACCGGCGGAAAGAACGCCACCTCGTCGCCGTCGGCCAGCTCGTGGTCCGGCTCGACGTAGCGCTCGTTGACGGCGATGCGGATGCCCACGGCGCCGATCGCCGGTTGTGCGCGCACCAGCGAGTCCCACAGCGCGCCGGCGGTGGTTCCCGCGCGCACCGCACGCTCCTCGCCCGGACCGAGTCGCTCCCGCAGCGAGGCGAAGAACCGGAGCCGCACGCGCACGGCCTCAGCCTCGCAGGAGCTGCACCGCGTGCCCGAGCACGGGGAGCAGCAGCTTCCGCATCGCCAGATCGACCGCGGGCGTGCTGCCCGGCAGCGACGCGACGAGCGTCCGTCCAGTGACCCCCGCGACCGCGCGCGACAGCATCGCGGCCGGCCCGATCTCGGCGAAGGACAGCGAGCGAAACAGCTCGCCGAATCCGTCGAGGCGCTTGTCGAGCATGCCGACGACGGCCTCGTAGGTGGTGTCGCGCGGCGCGAGCCCCGTGCCGCCGTTGATGATCGCGACCTCGACCGACTCGGCGACCAGCTCGACGAGACGCGTCCGTACGATGTCGGGCTCGTCGGGGAGGATCGCGTACGCCGCCACGCGATGGCCGTCGGCTTCGAGCAGCTCGCGGATGCGCGCGCCGCTGGAGTCGGTGTCCGGTGTCCGCGTGTCGCTGACGGTGAGGACGGCGCAGACCAGGGAGGCGTGCGCGGCATGATGCGCTCCCATGGTTCACCAGCCGCGCGGCGGCGGACCGGGCTCCAGCTTCGACGCGCACGACGTCCCGCACTGCTGGCAGACGTACTCGTGCTTCTCCCCGTCCAGGAGCACCAGCAGCAGGCGCTTGCGTACCGGCATCGCCTGCCGGCACGTGGGACAGAAGAGCAGGCTCGCCTCGAGCGAGCCGAACGCGTCCGCGCGCGGCGCCCGGCGAGTTGGGTGCACGGCCATGGCGGGGATCTAGCGAGCGTGACGACGTGCGGCAATCACCGCCGTCGCCTGGTCACTGCCCGGGGCCGGTGCTAGGAGACCCGCACGCGCGTGGGTCGGATCGGGAAGCTGCTGCTGAGCCTGGCGGTGGGCGGGGCGTTTCTCGTCCTCGCGTTTCGCAACGTCGATCACGATCAGCTGCGCGACGCCTTCGCCCACCTCGACGCCCGCTGGCTCGTCCCCGCCGTCTGCCTCAGTCTGCTGCTGCAGGTCTTCCGCGCCTGGCGCTGGCAGCTCGAGCTCCGGCCGCTGGCGCGCGTGCCCTTCGCCACGCTCTGGGTGGTGGTGAGCGTCGCCTACATGGCGATCAACCTCCTGCCCATCCGGATGGGCGAGGTGGTGCGCCCCTGGTTGCTCTCGCGGCGATCGACGGTCAGCTTCTCCAACGTCGTCGGCAACCTGATCGTGGAGAAGACCGTCGACTCGGCGGTGATCGTCTTCTACATCCTGCTCGGGCTGCTCACGACCGAGAACCTGCCCGCATGGGTGCGGCGCGGGGCCGCGGTGCCCGCCGTCGCGTTCGTCGCGCTCGCGCTCGTCATCGTGCTCGTCTGGTGGAAGGGCGAGGCGGTCGTCGAGCGGCGGGCTCGCGCGCTGGCTGCCGGAGCGCTTCCGGGCCCGCGTCGTCGGCGTGGCGCGTGCCCTGGTCGACGGCATGCGTGTCCTCGGGCATCCGGCGCTGGTCGGCGCGGTGTTCGCCGTCTCGATCCTGCTCTGGTCCATTCCCATCCTCTCGAGCTGGGTGATGATTCGCGCCTTTCACCTCGCCGTCCCGTTCAACGCGGCGCTGATCGTCTTCATCTTCATCGGCTTCGGAACCGCGCTGCCGCAGGCCCCCGGCATGATCGGGACGTTCCAGTATGCCTGCATCCTCGCGCTCGGCCTCTTCGGCGTCCCGCAGCCCCAGGCGCTGGCGTACGGCCTCGTGCTGAACGCGCTCCAGCTCTCGACGCTGGTCGCGCAGGGTCTGGTGGCGCTGCCGCTGGCCGGCGTGTCGGTGCGCGACCTGCTGCGCGCGTCGCGCGACGATGCGCCGGCGCGCGCGTCCGCGTGACGCCGGCCGCGGTTGCGACTCCGCGGAGCCCGGTCTAAGAGACGGGCGCCCGTGCCCTCCGTCTACATCGAAACCTACGGCTGCCAGATGAACGTGGCCGACACCGAGCTGATCCTCGGCCACCTGGCGCAGCACGGGTGGGCGCGGGCAGCGGCTCCGGACACGGCGGACGTGATCCTGCTCAACACCTGCGCCATCCGCGAGCACGCCGAGAGCCGCGTGCTCGGCCGCCTCGGTGACCTCGCGCGCCACAAGGCGCGGCGCCCCGGCGTCCGGATCGGGGTCACCGGCTGCATGGCGCAGCACCTGCGCGCGACGCTGCGCGAGCGCGCGCCGCACGTCGACGTGCTGGTCGGGCCGGATGGCTATCGCCACCTGCCGGCGTTGCTGGCGGCGGACGACGCCGAGCCGTGCGATCCACACGTCGGCCTGCGCCTCGGCAGCGACGAGACCTACGAGGATCTCCCGGTGGCGCGTGGTCCCGGCGTGCGCGCCTGGGTCACCGTCATGCGCGGCTGCGACCGGTTCTGCACCTTCTGCATCGTCCCGTTCGTGCGCGGTCGCGAGCGCAGCCTGCCAGGTCCCGTCCTGCTCGAGCAGGTGCGCGCCCTGGCAGACGGCGGCACGTCCGAGATCGTCTTCCTCGGCCAGACCGTGAACGCGTACCGTCACGATGGCTGGGACTTCGCGCGCCTCCTGCGGGAGGCCGCCGCCGTACCGGACATCGCACGGATCCGCTTCACGTCGCCGCATCCCGCCGACATGAGCGATGCCGTGATCGACGCCATGGCGGAGTGCCCCGCCGTGATGCCGCAGATCCACCTGCCGGTGCAGTCGGGCTCCGACCGCGTGCTCGCGCGCATGGCACGCGAGTACACCGCGGCCGGCTACGAGGCGCTGGTGGATCGGCTGCGCGAGCGGGTGCCGGGCATCGCGCTCTCCACCGACGTCATCGTGGGGTTTCCGGGCGAGGACGACGACGATTTCGCCGCCACCGAGGCCCTGCTGCGCCGTGTGCGCTACGACACGGCGTTCCTCTTCCGCTACTCGTCGCGCGACGGCACGCGCGCCGCCCGCTGGCCGGACGACGTGCCCGACGCGGACAAGGCCCGCCGGCTCGAGCGTCTGATCGCGCTCCAGGAGACGATCTCCGCGGAGCGCAATCGCGCCCTCGTCGGCGCCGACGTCGAGGTCCTGGTGGAAGGACCGGCGCGCCGGCCAGAGGGCTGGTGCAGCGGCAAGACGCCGCACATGAAGACGGTGGTGTTTCCAGGACCGGCGGCGCCGGGTACGCTGGTGAGCGTGCGCGTCGGCGCGGCGACCTCGCACACGCTGACGGGGACGCCGGTGGTACGGGAGGTGGCATGAACGGGCGCGTGGTGACGGCAGCGATCGGAGTTCTCACGGTGGCCTTCGGTCTCGTGGGCCTCGTGTATCCCCTGGTCGTGATGCAGTGGGTCGGCTTCTCGCCGCTCATGACCAAGCCCAACGCGGGCACGGTGGAGGCACGCGCCGTCTATGGCGGACTCTTCCTGGTCCTCGGCGTGTTCACGCTGTGGTCTGCGACGTCGCCGCGCGCGCATCGCGGCGAGCTGCTGCTGATCGCCTGCCTGTGGCTCGGCCTGTTCGGCGGCCGCATGGTCGGCGTGTCGATCGACGGCAGCCCCGGCCTGCTGAACACGCTCGGCGCGCTGTTCGAGCTCGTGGTGGGCTGCCTGCTGCTGGCCGCACCGTTCCTGAACGGCGGCGAGGAGGCATCCCCCGGACCGGTCACCTGAGCGGTTGCCCCCGCGGGCCCGGGCCGGGTAGATTTCCCGCCCCATGACGACGTCGAACGCCGCGACCGCGGCGCCCACCCCGAGCTCGAACACCGCCCTGAACGCCTGGGTGGAGGAGTGCGCACGGCTCTGCAAGCCGGACCGCGTGCACTGGGTCGACGGCTCCGACGGCGAGCACGACCGGCTGCTGAGCGAGATGCTCGCGACCGGCACGCTGCACCGGCTCAATCCCGAGCGATTCCCCGACTGCTACCTCCATCGCTCCGATCCTTCCGACGTCGCACGCACCGAGCACCTCACCTTCATCTGCACGTCGAAGAAGGACGACGCCGGACCGCTGAACAACTGGATGGAGCCCGGCGAGGCGAAGCGCAAGGTCGGCGCGCTGTTCGACGGCGCGATGCGCGGACGGACCATGTACGTCATTCCCTACGTCATGGGACCGCTCGGCTCGCCGCTCTCGAAGGTCGGCGTCGAGATCACGGACAGCCCGTACGTCGTCGCGAACATGCGCCTCATGACGCGTATGGGTCGCGCGGCGCTGGAGCAGCTCGGCGCCACCGGTACCTTCGTCGCCGGGCTGCACTCGCTGGGCGACCTGTCGCCGGACCGCCGCTTCATCCTGCACTTCCCCGAGGAGAAGCTGATCTGGAGCGTGGGCTCGGGCTACGGCGGCAACGCGCTGCTCGGGAAGAAGTGCTTCGCGCTGCGCATCGCCTCGGTGCAGGCGAAGGAGGAGGGCTGGCTCGCCGAGCACATGCTGATCCTCGGCATCGAGAACCCGCGCGGCGAGACCACCTACGTGGCGGCGGCGTTCCCGTCGGCGTGCGGCAAGACGAACCTCGCCATGCTGGTGCCGCCCGCGTCGCAGCCGGGCTGGAAGATCTGGACGGTGGGGGACGACATCTCCTGGATGCATCCCGGTCCGGACGGCCGCCTGTGGGCCATCAACCCGGAAGCGGGGTTCTTCGGAGTCGCGCCCGGAACGTCGTCGAGGACCAACCCGAACGCGATGGCGTCGCTCCGCGCGCACTCGATCTTCACCAACGTGGCGGTCACGCAGGACGGCTGTCCGTGGTGGGAAGGGTTCGACGGCGAGGTGCCGGACCAGCTCACCGACTGGCGCGGGCAGCCCTGGAAGCGCGGCAGCACCGAGAAGGCCGCGCATCCCAACGCGCGCTTCACCGCGCCGGCGCGCCAGTGCCCGTCGATCTCGCCGCACTGGGAAGACCCCCAGGGCGTGCCGATCAGCGCGTTCCTGTTCGGCGGCCGCCGGGCGCGGGTCGCGCCGCTCGTGTTCGAGGCGCGCGACTGGGCGCATGGCGTCTTCGTCGCGGCCTCCGTGGCCTCCGAGACCACGGCGGCGCAGAGCGGCGCCGTCGGCGTGGTGCGGCGCGATCCCATGGCGATGCTGCCCTTCTGCGGCTACAACATGGCCGACTACTGGGCGCACTGGCTCCGGCTCGGGCCGACGCTCAAGCGGCCGCCACGCATCTTCCACGTCAACTGGTTCCGCCAGGGTCCCGACGGGAAGTTCCTCTGGCCCGGCTTCGGCGAGAACCTCCGGGTGCTGCGCTGGGCGGCGGATCGGTGCGCGGGGACGGGTGAGGCGGTCGAGTCGCCCATCGGGCTGCTGCCGGCTCCGGGCGCCCTCGACACCACCGGGCTCGACGTCGCGCCCGAGACGATGCGCGAGCTGCTGGCGATCGATCCCGCCGACTGGAAGCAGGAGGCGACGGCGCTGGGCGAGTTCTTCGCCAAGTTCGGCGATCGCCTGCCGGCCGAGTTCGAGCGGCAGCGACAGGCGCTGATCTCCCGGCTGGGCTGACCGGCGCGCGGAAGCGGCTCACTCGCGCTCGAGGAGCCGGCGCGCGGCGCGCAGCTCGGCGCGCTGCCGCCCGTCCACCTTCGGGAAATGCAGGTCGATGCTCTCGAGGGCGTCGACCACCACCGCCGCAACCGCGAGCCGCGTGAACCACTTGTGGTCCGCGGGCACGACGATCCACGGGGCCTGCGTGGTCGCGGTGGCGCGGATCATGTCCTCGTAGGCCCGCATGTACTCCTTCCAGTGCTGCCGCTCGTGCACGTCGGCCAGCGAGAACTTCCAGTTCTTCTTCGACTCGTCGATGCGTTCGAGGAACCGCTTGCGCTGCTCCTTCTTCGACACGTGCAGGAAGAACTTGCGGATGATGGTGCCATTGCGCGCCAGGTATCGCTCGTGGTTGCGGATGTCCTCGAAGCGCCCGTCCCACAGCCGATTCGTGACGAGCTCGGGCGGGATCTTCTGCGACGCGAGGATCTCGGGGTGCACGCGCACCACCAGCACCTCCTCGTAGTACGAGCGGTTGAAGATGCCGATGCGGCCGCGCTCGGGGGTGCGCCGCATGCAGCGCCAGAGGTAGTCGTGATCCAGGTCCTCGGACGACGGCTGCTTGAACGAGGTCACCTCGACGCCCTGCGGGTTCACCCCGGACATGACGTGCTTGATCGTGCTGTCCTTCCCCGCCGCGTCCATGGCCTGGAAGATCAGCAGCACGGCCCACCGGTCCTGCGCGTACAGCTTCTCCTGCAGGTCCCGGAGACGCTGGATGCCGCTCGCGAGCAGCTTCGGCGCATCGTCCTCGAACTCCGACTCGAGGCCGAGCGTGTCCGCGGGGTCGACGTCCTTCAGCCGGAACTTCGCTCCGTCGGCGACCTGGAACCGCTCGAGCAGCTTCGCCGTCGTCAGCATCGAGCGTCAACCCTCCGGGCGCACACGCCGCGCGTTGCGCATCTCGCGCTCGAGCCGTGCGAAGACCGCCACGCCATCCGCCCCGAGCCCCGGACCGATCTGCACCGCCTTCGCGCCCTTCGACAGCGCGCGGGAGACGTCCCAGGCGGAATCGACGCCGCCCAGGACGACGACGTCGAGTGGCGTCGTGATCTCGAGCAGCAGCTTCTCGAAGCCGGTGAACTCGTTCCGCGCGATCACCGCGCGCACGCCTCCCGCCGCCAGGGCGCCGGCGATCACGCCCCACGGGAGCGGGCAGCGATCGGGCAGGCGCACCCAGACCGGCGCCGCGCTCGCAGCCGCCATCCGCGTCGCCAGGGCGTGCAGCCTGTCGGCATCCTCGCACGGCGCCAGCGTCGCCTCGACCCACGCATCCCCGAGGTGGGCCTCCACGGCGGCGGCGCCGGCGTCGGCAAAGGCGTGTGCCAGGAACACGAACTCCTCGATGGTGCCGCCGGCCACGCTCGCCACGACCGGCGGCGCACCGCTCGCCGCCAGCTCGCGCACGACCGGCGCCAGCTTGTCGAACCCCGGGTTCTTCAGCGAGCGGAACTCGGGATGCACGAAGGGGTGCGCCGTGGTCGTGCGCAGGACCACGGCCCCCGTTCGCGAGCCCGCGAGCGCACGCAGATCCTCCATCCCCGTCACCGACCCGGCCGCGTTCATGGCGCAGAAGGGCAGCACCACGCCGCCCACCACGGCGCCGAGATCCGGCTCGCCGGGCCGCATCGCCCGCCCCAGGCTCACGGCTCGCGCACCTCGATCGCCACCTCGACGAAGTCGTGCTTCGCCTCGCTCCACCGGAAGGCACGTGCCTCGCCGCGCGAGCGCGCATCGGACACCACGACCCAGGTCACCTCCGGATACGACGGCTCGTCTCCGAACATGGCGCGCGCGCGGTCCTCGCCCGAGAAGTACGCGCCGGTCACCGGGTGCGAATGGTAGAACACGGAGAGCCGCGCGCCGGGCTCGCGGGCCGCCCGCTCGGCGGCGAACTGGTCCTTCGGCTCCGGCGTGTAGGCCCGATCGGCGGTCCGCGGGTATTCCTCCGGCGCCTGCTCGTGGAGGCGGTTCTGGATGTTGGTGAAGCGGAGCACCCGGTCACGCGCGTCACGGGTGATCACCGCGCCGCAGCACTCGTCGGGATGGGTCTCCCGGGCGTGCGCCAGCATCTCGTCGAGCGCGGTGCGGTCGAGCGTCAGTGTGTCCATCTCTCCTCGGAGGCGCGCGGCCGGCGAACGCGGGCGCGGATCATGCGGGTGAGCGTGGCGTTCACCGGCGTGGGGATGCCGAGCGCATCGCCGCGTGCCGCCACGTACCCGTTGATGGCATCGATCTCGGTGGGGCGTCCACGCTCGAGATCCTGCAGCATGGAGGACCGGTGACTCGCCGTCGCGGGCACCAGTCGCTCGTAGAAGACGGCCCGGTAGGCTTCGGCATCCGGCCACGCGACGGGGACCCGGGCCGCGCGCGCGACGGCAAAGGCCTCGCCGATCGCATCGTCCATGATCGCGCGGGCATCCGGGTCCGCCGGCAGCGCGCCGTACGGCACGCCGAGGAGCGCCCCGACCGGGTTGAGCGCCGCGTTGTAGAACACCTTCGCCCACAGCTCGGCGACCAGCGCTGCGGTGGCGCCGGACGGGATACCCGCCGCGGCCAGCTCGCTCGCCCAGTGCGCCGCCGCGGCCGCGCGCGCGCCGTCCGACGGATCGGGGCTGCCGATCAGCACCGGCGCGGCCTCGACCGTGACCCGCACGCGTCCCGGCGCCACGACCTCGGCGCCGAAGATGACGCGCGCGCCGAGCACGCGCGCGTCGTCCACCACGGCGGCGATGCGCTCGAGGTTGCCGAGGCCGTTCTGCATCGACACGACGTGCCCGTCCGGCGCGAGGAGCGGCGCCACCGCGCGGGCCATGGCGTCGGTGTCCCAGGACTTCACCGTGAGGAAGACGGTGCGAAACTCGCCGCCGAGCGCGGCGGCCGTCGCTGACGCACGCGAGACCGCGGACGTGGTGCTCGCCGAAGAGCCCCTCGATGTGGAGCCCGCGCCTTCGCACCGCGTCGAGGTGCTCCACGCGCCCGAGGAGCGTGACCGGCCATCCGCGCTCGGCGAGCAGGCCCCCGACCACGGATCCCAGGGCTCCCGCTCCGGCGACCAGCACCGGCCCGACGACACTGCTCCCGGGCATGCGGCGCACGATACGTGCCCGGTCCCCCGCGAACAAGCGCCGCGAGATCCGATTGACGCTACGAACGCTGCCCGTCTATCGTTCGGCCGTGATCCGGACCGATCGGCTGAAGGCGCTCTTCCTGGACCTGGTGCGGATCGACAGCCTGTCGCGCCGGGAAGGACGCATCGCCGAACGCCTCGCACGCGAGCTGGACGCGCTGGGCGCCCGGGTGGAGTTCGACCGCGCGCACGAGGCGGTCGGCGGCGAGGTCGGCAACCTCGTCGCGCACGTGCCCGGCACCGTCGACGCGCCGCCGTTCCTCCTCTGCGCCCACATGGACACGGTCGAGCCGGGCATCGGCGTGCAGCCGGTCGACGAGGGCGACGTGATCCGGAGCGACGGGACCACCGTGCTCGGCGGCGACGACAAGTCGGGCATCTCGATCGTGTGCGAGTGCCTCCGCGCGGCGCGCGAGCACGGGGTGCGCCATCCGCCCGTCGACGTCGTCTTCACCATCTGCGAGGAGCTCGGGCTCCTCGGAGCCCGTCACCTCGACGTCGATCTGGTCGGCGCGCGGCGGGGGCTGGTCTTCGACAGCGACGCGCCGGGCGTCGTCTTCACGCGGGCGCCCGGCTCGCACCGCATCGACGCCGTGGTCCACGGACGAGCCGCGCATGCCGGGATGGCGCCGGAGCGCGGCATCAGCGCGATCCGTGTGGCGTCGGAGGCGATCGCCGCCATGCGTCTCGGCCGCATCGACCCCGAGACCACCGCCAACGTGGGCATGATCCAGGGCGGACGCGCGATCAACATCGTGCCCGACGAGGTGCGTCTCCGCGGTGAAGCGCGCAGCCACGACGTCGCACGCCTGGATGCCCAGTGCGCGCACATGCGCGCCTGCCTCGAGGACGCCGCCGCGCGCCATCCGGGCGCGCACGTCGAGTTCGCGGTCGAGGCGATGTATCAGCCGATGAGCGTGCCGGACGATGCGCCGGTGCTGCGGCTTCTCCGCACCGCCGCGGAGCGTGTCGGGCGGCCCGTCAGCTCCGCGGTCATGGGCGGCGGGTGCGACGCCAACGTGCTCAACCGGCGCGGCTTCGAGGTCGTGAACCTCGGCACGGGGATGCGCGACATCCACACGACCAAGGAGTGGCTGCGCGTCAGCGACATGGTGGCGGCCGCGGAGGTCACGCTGGCCACGCTCGTCCTCGCGGCCGACGGCGTCTGACGGAGCCGCCCCTACGCGGCGCCACGCACCCGCTCCGGCGTACGCTGCCGGAGGCGCGGAAGCTCCGCCCCCGACGCGACGAAGACGACGGCGCCGACGACGCCGCTGAGCGCGCCCATGAGCCACCAGAGCAGCCCCATGGTGACGGCGATCGAGTCGTCGATGTCGAGACGGGTGAGGAAGTAGAGGTAGCCGCCCTCCCGCACCCCGAAGCCACCGATGCTGAGTGGCAGCGCCATCATGAGGCTCAGGATGGGGTGCATCACCATGCAGTAGGAGAACGGGAGCGACGTGCCGGCCGCGCGAGCCAGAAGCCACTGCACGCCGACCTGCGAGAGATGGAACACCAGCGACAGCAGGCTCACGCGCACGAGCAGCGCGCGATCGCTCCAGAAGGGCGCCAGGTCGTGCTCGACCTGGCGGCGGAGACGATTGCGCTCCGGCAGCAGGCGAACGAGCTTCGGGCAGGTCCACCACCCCACCACGAGCGCGAGTCCGCCGACGATGCACGCCGCACTGAGGGGCCAGGGCAGCGCGTACCCCGGAAACGCCAGGAGCGCTATCGCGCCCATCGCCATCAGGATGGCCAGCCCGCTGATGCGGTCGAAGATCACGGAGTTCAGCGCCAGTCCCGGCCGGCGGCCGTCGCCGAGGTACAGACCCCGGACCACGTCGCCACCGATCGTGCTGAGCCCGAACACGTTCAGGAACATGCCGATGAAGTAGAACCGGATGTAGTCGGCGAGGGGCCGCCTCAGCCCGACCGACGAGCCGAGCATCCACCACTTCACCGCGCTCAGCACCTGCCCCAGAAGATAGAGGCCGAGCGGCAGCACGAGCGCGCGGGCGTGCACCGCCGACAGCGCCGCTCGGAGATCGCCGTGGTCGACGTCGGCGGAGATGTACGCGAGTACGGCGGCGGTGATCGCCGCCCGCAACGCCCACTGCACGAGCGCTCGGGGAGCGGGCATCGGGGGGATTCTGGCGCCTGTCACGAGTTTTTCAAACTCCCGTTCTCATCTGCCTTCCTTGACTTGCCGCAGCGGGGCCGGCTAAGGCGCTCGCCGATGCCTGGGGCGGACCGACGCGAAGGTGCAGATCTTGTCGTGGTGGGCGCGAGCGTGGGCGGCCTGACCGCCGCGATCACGGCAGCCGACCGCGGCTGCCAGGTGATCCTCGTCGAGCGCACGAAGGACCTGGGCGGCGGTGCCGCCACCGCCGGAGAGGCCGTGGTCGCCGCCGGGACTCGCTGGCAGCGGGAGGCCGGCGTCGCCGACGATCCCGAGCGCCTCGCCGCCGATCTGCTCGCGAGCGGCATCGCGACCGAGGACGGCCCGCTGGTCGGCGCGCTGGCGACGCAGAGCGGGCCGCTCGTCGAGTGGCTCGCCGACCGCTGCGGCGCCACGATCCAGCTCCTGCCCGCGCCGGTCGTGGGACACGGCGCCGCCCGCCTGCATGCCTGCACCCAGCACGGGGGTGCGAGCCTGGTCGCGGCGCTCGGGCGCGTGGTGAGCCGTCATCATCGCATCCGGCTGCGTGCGGGCACCGAGGTGACCCAGCTCCTCCACGCCGACGGCGGCGTCACCGGCGTGGGCGTCAAGCCCGATCGGCGAGGTTCGCCGACCATCGCGGGGCGGGTGCTGCTCGCCTGCGGAGGGTTCATCGCGGACGACGCGCTGATCGGCCAGCACTGTCCGGAGGCCACCGGCCTTCCCGTGCTGGGAGCGCCGCAGGCGACGGGCGACGGCCTGCGGCTCGCGTCGGGCGCGGGCGCGCAGACGCGCGACCTCCAGCGGTGCGAGGTGACGGCGCTCTTCGCCCTCCCGGCGCAGCTCGAGGTTCCGGTCTCGATGATCGCGCAGGGCGCGATCCTGGTGAACCAGGCGGGGCGTCGCTTCGCCGACGAGCACCTCGCCCCGCTGGCGCTCGCGGCGCAGGTGCGTGCGCAGCCCGGGCACGTGGCCTACCTCGTCTTCGACGATCGCATCGCCACCACGGCCGGCGCCGACCCGTTCGTCGAGCACATGGTGCTCCCGCGTGCGGGGCGGCGCGGCGGTACGCCGCTCGACCTCGCCAAGCAGCTCGAGCTGAACGCGGAAGGGCTCGAGGAGACCGTCGCCAGTGGCCCGCTCCAGGCCCCGCTGCGGGCAATCCGCGTGACCGGCGCCCGGCTGCGCACGCTGGGCGGGCTGGTGGTCGACCAGCACGCGCACGTCCTCGACGGGAGCGGACAGCGGGTTCCTGGCCTGTACGCCGCGGGCGGGGTGGTGGCGGCGCTGGCGTCGGGCGCGAGCCAGCTCGCGCCGCTGAGCGCGCTCGGCCTCGGGCGCCTGGCCGCGCTCGACGTGATCGCGGCCGAGGCCGCCGCGGATCAGACCGCCCGCAGCTGAGCTCCGACGTCAGTGCGCGTGCTGGCGCGGCTGGCGTGCCGCGCTGCCGCTCACGCACAGGGTGACGAGCGCGAAGAACAGCTCGTCGAGCGACTGGTAGACGTAGGGCGAGCTGCTGCCGACGCCCTGGAAATCGTCGGCGCGCGGGCTCCACCCGCGCAGCTCGTCGCCGTAGACCGGATACACCCCGGCCCCCACCCGCAGGTAGGTGTGGGGTCGTCCGTTGTCTCGTGTATTCATCCGAAGAACACCGATCGCCGTCGATTCTTGAGCCGTGTGACCATGGCTTGCAAGTGGCGCCGCACGCGGATCGCCTCGCCCCGGGCACGGATGATGAAGGTGTCGTCGCCCCCGTTCGAGAGCCTGAGGGGCTTGCCGAAGTGGATGAACCATTTCGTGGGCAGCGGGAGCGCGCCCAGCAATCCGAGGAGCGGGAAGAACGGCGTGATCGGCAGGTAGGGCATGCCGATGGCCTTGCCGAGGCCCTCCGCCCGGCCGACGAGCGGGTAGATCTCCTCGGCGCCGACGATGGCGACCGGGACGACGGGAACGTCGTGCTGCATGGCGAGACGTGCAAAACCCCCGCTGAACGGGCGGAGGTGGTAGCGCTCGCTGAAGGGCTTCGCCACGCCGGATATCCCCTCGGGGAAGAGCAGGACCGGCTCGCCCATCCGCAGCAGCGCCTGCGCGTTCTCCCGCGACGCCGTGACGCCGCCCATCTTGCGATAGAACGCGTCCAGCGGCGCGATCGTCTCGACGAACCGGTCGTAGAGAAAGCGCACGACCCGCTGGCGCAGGCCGTCGACGGCGGTGACCACCATGGCGCCGTCGAACGGAAGCGCACCCGAGTGGTTCGCGATCAGCAGCACGGGGCCCGCCGCCGGCACGTGCTGCGCGCCACCGACCTCGATGCGCCAGTAGCGATCGTGGAGAAAGCGGAACGCCGGAGTCACGCGCTGTCGCAGCTCCAGGTCGAGGCCGAAGGGATCACGCGGCTCGTCGGCGGCGCCGTCTGCGACCTCGAAGGTGGGCGGCGATGCCGATTCACTCACGCCGATGCCTCCGCCGCGCACTCCGGACCTCTGACTCGCCTATAGCGCAGCGTTCGAACCCAACACAAGGCGGTACGTGCGAAATTCTCAGTCGAGCGTGACGGTCGCGGTGCCGATCACGAGCCGCTCGCCCTCGTCGCTTTCCATCCACACGTCGAGCTCCGCCGTGCGCGTCGCCTCGTCCTTCTGCGTGACCGCTCCGCACAGGCGAATGGTGCGATCGGGGAGGACGAGTCCGCGGAAGGTGGTGCCGAGCCGGCGCAGCCGCCCGGCTCCTGCCCATCCGTCGACGAGCGTGGTCAGCAGTCCCATGCTCATGTTGCCCGGTGTGATCATGCCGGGCAGGCCCTCGCGGCGCGCGCCCTCGTCATCGGTGAAGCGCGGGAAGTAGTGGTCCACGGCCCGGGCATACGCGCGCACCTGATCCTTGGAGAGGAAGAGCGCGACGGGTCCCAGCTCGTCGCCCTCGAGCACGTCGTCGAAACGGCGGCCGGCTGCGGTCATTCCTGGCCCCGGTACATCATGCGGTTGTCGACGATGGCGACCTGCTCGCCGCGCTGGTTCGTCATCGTGAAGCGCACGACCACGAAGAACATGCTGCCGCTGCGCCCGGTCTTCTCGTAGAGGTCGTGGAGCGTGGACACCACGGTGATCCGGTCACCCGCGCGCACCGGGACGCCCAGCTCGATGTCCTTGCCGGCGTCGAAGCTCATCCGCTGGCGCAGGCCCTCCGGGAGGTTGTCGGGAAAGAACTTCCTGCCCCGGAAGCGGATGCAGTACGTCGGATGGCCGACCAGCGCCGGTCCGGGCTCGACGTAGCACGGGCTGGCCTCGCCGAGCGCCCTGGCGAACGCGATCAGCTCGTCGGCCGCCACCGGGTCGTGCTCGGTGCGGTCGAACTCCTCGCCGAGGATGGAGCGGTCGAACTCGAAGGCCATGGAGACGGCCGACGCTAGGAGATCGCCGTCGCCGTCGCAAGAGCCGAGCGGGCGCCCGTCTCGGCGTGAGCCACGCGTACCCGCCATGGCCAGGAAGTCCCCTTCACCGGATCGCCAGTCAATACGACGAAAGTCGTAGGCTTCGAATGACGACGACGGAGGCACATATTTGCCTTGACAGCGAGAAACCGGGGACGGTACTCCTGCACGGCATCCACCGGGATACGTGACTAGATGTACACTCGACTCCACGTCAGTCTACACGTGCACGATCAACACCGTACGGCGCGCTGGCTGCGCCGGGCCGTGTGGCGCCACTTCGGGCGCTATCTCGAGACCAGGCCGGACGGGTCGGGGCGGCGACATGCCGCAACGTCCCATCTTCAGAAGCAGCCCGCGGTACGTCCCCCCCAGACGCTTCGCGGCGTGGGTCTCGTTGCCGCCGCGGCGCGCGAGCTCACGCCTCGAGCGTGAAGTAGAGCAGGCAGGCGCCGCCCGAGCCGGCCCGGTAGTGCATGCGGCCGAGGAACAGGCCGGGACCGAGCGCGCGCAGCTCGCCCAGGATGCCGCGGAGCGGCAGCGGGTTCTCGGGAACGTCGTAGTCGAGCCGGAGACACGGCCCCGAGCCGTCGAGAGCGGCGGCCGTCTCCACGCGGAACTCGGCGAAGCTGCGCCGGAACGGCCCGATGCCCCAGAGATTCGTTCCGCGCTCTCCCACCACACGCTTTCCGCGCCACAGCCCGAGCGGGCCGCGAAGCGTGGCGAGGATGGCCGCGCGCAGCGCGCGCGGCAGGCGCTCGAGTCCGGCGAGATCGATCTGGATCCCGCGCAGGTCTCCGCCGATCGCTGCGCCCGCAGGTGCGGGGAGCGAGGCGAACAGTGCATCGAGGTCCGCGCGCGACCGGCGCGACAGGGAGCGCGCGTCGACCGCGGTCGCCATCGTCGTCTCCGGCAGTGCGGGTGCGCGCATCGCGGTGGACATCATCTCACTCCATCAGCGCCGCCTGGCGCTCGGCAAGTGCAGCGATCGTGAGCGACGGTGGAACGCCCGGAGAGCGAGGATAGAGAGAGCCATCGGCGACATACAGACCCGGATGGCCGAAGACCTGGCCGCGGTGATCGACGACCCCGTCGTCAGACGTGCGGCCAACGGCGCAGCCACCCAGCGGATGTACGGTGCCCAGGCGACCCGCGCCGCGGCCGTTCGGTGCGTTCAGCCAGAGGCGACGGGCGCGGTACGGCGTCGCGATCCGGTCGAGCGTGCGCTCGATGTCGTCGAAGATCGTCGGGTCCATGGCGCGTCCGACCGTCGAGCGCAGCCCGTGGCCGTCGTACTCGATCGCTCCCGTGGAGGCGTCGCGGCCCATCGCGATCAGCCCGGTCGCGCGCGCGACCCGGCGACGGAGGCTGCCGGCGAGCGGCAGCGCCGCCAGCGGCAGACCGACCTCGCCGACGATGAAGCGCAGGCGGCCCTCGTGCTCGATGCGCACGAACGCGTTCAGCGCCGGGCCCTCGCCACCGTCGGCCACGATCGGTGTGCCGACGACGAGGCCGAGCAGGTCGGCGTTCGGGGAGAAGCGCCGCCCGAGCGCGGGCGACACCCCCGGCAGCGTGCGATGGCGATCGCGCGCCTGGAACAGCAGCCGCATCGTGTTCATCGACCCGGCCGCAAGGACGAGGCGTGGCGCCGTCACCTGCTGCATCGCGCCCGCACGGTGGTCTCGGTAGCGCACCTGGTAGCCCGCACCGTCGCGGCCGATCGCGACCACCTCGCAGAGCGGGCGCAGCTCCGCACCGTGGCGGAGCGCGATGGGAAGGTACGTGAGATCCATCGTGGTCTTCGCGCGCTCGGGGCATCCCAGCACGCAGCACCCGCAATGGGTGCACGTGGACTGCAGCACGCCGGCGGCATTGAGGGCCGGCTCCCCCCGGACCGCGGGCGAGGTGCCGAACCGGATCGCCAGCTCGGGATAGCGCGGGACTCCCAGTCCGGCCTCGATGGCGGCGCGCTCGAACGCGCGGTTCTTCTCCGGGAGCGGCGCTGGCAGCGGTACCGGACGCAGGACCGCCCGCACACGGTCGACGTACGGACGGATCTCACCGGCGGACACCTCGGGAGGAAACGCCGCGAAGAAGTCGTCGTCGGGCGCCTCGAGGACGTTGGTGTAGATCAACGACCCGCCGCCAACTCCGCTCCCCGTGACGACGTCGAGGTTCTCGAAGGAGTGGATCTCGACCAGGCCGTCGGCGCTCAGCAGGACGTCGCGCGTCGAGCGGCCGCGCGCCCAGCGCACGCCGCGGAGGAGCTTGCGGATTCCCCACGCCCCGCGCGGAAGCCGACGTCGGTCGCCGCGCGGCTGCTCGGCACCGGCCGGTCCCCACCACGGTCCGCGCTCCAGCACGAGGACGCGAAGTCCCCGCTGGGCGAGCCGGGCTGCCGTGACCGCGCCGCCGAAGCCGGAGCCGACCACGATGACGTCGGGAAGCGACATGGAGCCGTCGGGGCGCTCGCGACGATAGCGCCCGGCTCCGCAGGATACCACCCGTCACGCAGCGCCCTTCGGATCGGAGTCGCCCAGCAGCACGAGCGCGTTGAAGAGCGATTCCCACTGCTCGGCGTGCATGTAGCCCTCGATCGCCGCGGGCGTCCAGCTGAAGCGCGCGCGCGGGTTCTCCCAGACGTCGATGGCGTTGCCGGCGATGTAGATGCGTCTCTGTGCGCTCTCGGGATGCATGATGTGCCTCATCGACGGGCGACCGTCAGGCTGCGGATGCTTTGACTCCGGCCGAATCGAGATCGAAGCGCGCCCCGCGGAAGTTCCCGCACAGCGTCACCATGCCGGAGTTCACCATGTGAACGACCGTGGCCACGACCTCCGCGTCCGTGGACGCGTAGAGCGAGACCGCCTTCACCAGATCGAGCAGTGTGGTTTGCCGGGCCATCGTCGTGTCCTCCTCTGCGGGCTGTATTAGCAACCTCTGCGCCATGTCTCTGCGGGAGGTACGCACAGTACCGGGAAGCGGATTCCACGTCGCAACCCATGGATTCTGCTAGGGGTGCGTCCCTGGCATCCGACAGCCGATCCGATCCGAGGATCCGCGAGATGCCGTGGACTGTCCCCTTCCGCTGACCCCGTGTTGAACGCGGTGCATCATCCGCGCGCAGGGGTGCCAACTGAGAGGCACACCCGGCCCTTGGTCCGGGCCTCGGCCGGGCTAGGCGGCGGGGGCGGGAAAGCGGACGTACTCGTCGATCAGGAGAAGCGCCAGGTCGGTGCCGCCGGGCACGTCGCCTCCGAGACGCCCGCGGTGGCGCAGATCGCCCAGGAGAGCGTCCATGACCTGCGCGCGGGTCAGATCGTCCGTGTGCTCCTGCATGGCGCGCCGGCTGGACTCGTCGGGAAAGCAGTATGCCTTCCAGGACACCGAGAACCGGAGGTCGTCCCAGCCGTAGCGGACGACGGTCTCGTCCCCCTCACCCACGCGCCACCGGTCACTCTCCTCATAGGTGAGCCGCATGCCGATCCGGAGCGGCGGCAAGGGCGCCGGTCCCTCGGCCACCCGATCGACGCCGTGGAACACGCTGTCCGTGTCGAGGAGGATCGCGGTGTTGTGCGCGGCCGGGACGGTCGCCGGCGGGCCGCCGGGTCCGTCGGGATAGAAGGCGAAATCGCCGCCCCGGCACCCGTGGAACCACGACACCCCGGTCGCGATCGGGATCCGCCAGCGCTCGAACAGCCCGGAATGGTGCATGACCACGAGCAGCCACTCCGGATCCTTCGTGCGGTTGGCGCCGCGGAACTCGGGCACGTCGGTGTGCACCGCCAGCTCCTGCCCCGGGACCAGCAGGTTCGCGTACACGATCGCGGGCACGATCACCGGGCAGTCGAACGTGGCCCGCGCCGCCTCGAGGAGTCCCTCGTGCCAGAGGAATCCCTCGATGCCGTCGACGACGGGTCGGTCGTACGCGTAGGTCTCGCGAAAGTAGTTGGTGCGCACGGAGAGCTGCTCGAACGACTCCTGACGCCCGAAGCGGCCGCCGGTGCGAATGTAGTTCATGGCGGCGTCGTGACGCTGGTAGAGCCCGCGGCCCAGCTCCTCCTCGATGGGCTTCTGGCCATACATGCCGTAGCTGCCGAAGCGCTCGCAGAGCCGGATCATGTCCGTCGCTCCGGCGTCGGAGAGCAGCGCGGGGAAGTGGGTGTAGCGGGCCGTCATGGCGCCTTCCTTACCACGGGTCCACGCACGGCCGCTTCTTCTCTCTCCGCGGAGCCGATGCGGGCATCGCGCGCAGCGCGCCCATGATGCGCGCGCGCGAATCGGCCGGGTCGATCACGTCGTCGATCTCGAAGACCGACGCCATGTTGAGCGCCTTGCCGTGCTCGTACGCGCGCGCCACCATCTCCTCGAACGCGGCGCGGCGCGCGGCGGGATCGGCGATGGCCGCGAGCTCGTTGCGGTAGCCGAGCTTCACCGAGCCCTCGAGGCCCATGCCGCCGAACTCGCCGGTCGGCCACGACACGGTGAACACCGGGGCCTTGAAGCTGCCCCCCGCCATCGCCTGGGCGCCCAGCCCGTAGCCCTTGCGCAGCACGATGGTGAAGATCGGGACCGTGACGCTCGCGCCGATCACGAAGAGCCGGCAGCAGTGCCGGACCAGCGCCGTCTTCTCGACTTCCGGGCCCACCATCATCCCCGGCGTGTCGCACAGCATCAGCACCGGGATGTCGAACGCGTCGCAGAGCTGGAGGAAGCGTGCCGCCTTGTCGGCGCCGTCGCTGTCGATCGCGCCGCCGAGATGCATCGGGTTGTTCGCGATCAGTCCGAGCGGGCGGCCCTCGATCCGGATCAGCGCGGTGACCATGCCGCGTCCGAAGTGGCGGCGCAGCTCGAGCACCGAGTCGGCGTCGGCGAGCGTCTCGATCACCGCACGCACGTCGTAGGCGCGCAGCCGGTTCTCCGGGACGAGCCGGCGCAGCCGTCGCTGATCGGCACACGTCCAGCCGTCGAGCGGACCCTGGAAGTACGACAGGTAGCGCTTCGCGACGCGAACCGCCTCCGCCTCGTCGGCGACGAGGACGTCGATCACGCCGTTCGGCGCCTGGACCGCCGCCGGGCCGATCTCCTCGGGCCGGAACACGCCGAGGCCTCCGCCCTCGATCATCGCCGGGCCGCCCATGCCGATGTTCGCGTCCCGCGACGCGATGACGACGTCGCAGCAGCCGAGCAACGCCGCGTTGCCCGCGAAGCATCGACCCGACACGATGCCGACGAGCGGGACCAGGCCGCTCAGCCGCCCGAAGAGGTGAAAGGCCATCGTGTCGAGCCCGGCGACCGCGGAGGCGTCGGTGTCGCCGGGACGGCCGCCGCCGCCCTCGGCGAAGATCGCCACCGGCAGCCGCCACTCCTCCGCGAGCTCGAACATGCGGTCCTTCTTGCGGTGATTCTGCAGCCCCTGCGTGCCGGCCAGGACGGTGTAGTCGTAGGACATGACGACGCAGCGTGCGCGCGCGTCGCCGACCAGCGCGCCGTTGATCCGGCCGATGCCGGCGACCAGGCCGTCGGCGGGCGTGCGCTCGATCAGCTCCTGCACCGGGCGCCGGCGGCGCTGGGCGGCGATCGCCAGCGAGCCGTACTCGACGAACGAGCCCGGGTCGCAGAGATCGTCGACGTTCTCGCGCGCCGTACGCTGGCCCGTCGCGCGCCGGCGCGCGACCGCATCGCGGCGGTCCCCGTCGTGCGTGAGCGATTGCCGGCGCCTGACCTCGTCGAGATCGGCGCGGATCGCGTCGAGGTCCGCCTCCTCCGCGACGGAGGACGCCGTCGCGCCGACGTCGCCTTCCTCCACGAGCACCAGCGGACTCCCCTCGAAGACCGCATCGCCGACGGCGACCAGCACCTGGCGCACGATGCCGCCGACCGACGACTCGATGACGTGCTCCATCTTCATCGCTTCCATCACCAGCACCGCCTGGCCGACGTGCACCGGCTCCCCTTCGCCGACGGCGATGCTGACGACGCTGCCCTGCATGGGCGCGGTGATGGCGACGGTGCCCTCGGGCGCGATCGCGAGCTCGTCCTCGAGCGTCGCCGACGTGCCCGACTTCCCGTGCGCCAGGATGGCGAGCGGGTCGGTCGCATCCACGCGGGCGCCGGCCAGGACGGCCCCCGCCGCCGGCGTGCCGCTCGCGTCGCCGTCGGCCGCCAGCTCGTCGAGGTGGTCCTCGACGAAGCGGTGTCGAGACGTCGTTCGCCACGACGGCCGGGTGCCGGAGCAGGCGGCGCAGGAACGGGACGTTCGTCGGCACACCGGCGATGACCAGCTCGTCCAGCGCGCGCGCCGCCTTGGCGAGCGCGGCCGCGGCGCCGGCGGACGTGACGTGCGCCACGAGCTTGGCGAGCAACGGATCGAAGCGAGGATTCGCGCGGTATCCGGCGTGGCCGGCCGAGTCGACGCGGATCCCGGGTCCGGAAGGCAGCTCGAACGCCGTGACGACGCCGCCCGACGGCCGCACGCTCCCGTCGGTCCCGATCCGCTCGGCGTTGATGCGCACCTGCACCGCGACGCCACGTGGCGGCGACGCCGGCAGGTCGAGCTCGGCCAGCGATGCCCCGCCGGCGAGCCGCAGCTGGAGCTGGACCAGATCGACGCCGGTGATCTCCTCGGTCACCGTGTGCTCGACCTGGAGCCGCGGATTCGCCTCGATGAAGGCGAACGGCGTGTCGTCGCGCACGTCGGTGGCGTCGATCAGGAACTCGAAGGTCCCGAGATTGTCGAAGCGGACCTCCGCGGCCATCCGCAGCGCGGCGTCGAGCAGGCGCGCCCGCAGCGCCGCCGGCAGGTCCGGGGCTGGGCGCCAGCTCGACCAGCTTCTGATGCCGGCGCTGCAGCGTGCACTCGCGCTCCCAGAGATGCGTCACGGCACCGCGACCGCTCGCCGACCACCTGCACCTCGACGTGGCGGGCACGCGGCAGGAGCCGCTCGACGTAGAGATCGCCGCTGCCGAAGGCCTGCAACGCCTCGGAGCGGCAGCGTGCCCAGGCGTCGTCGACCTCGTCGGCGTGGCGCACGACCCGCATGCCGCGGCCGCCGCCACCCGCGACGGCCTTCAGGACCGCGACGCCGCCGGCGCCGAGCGACGCCAGGAACGCGCGCACGTCGTCCGCAGCCTCGACGACGGACGTGCCCGCCAGGACGGGCACGCCGCAGCGCACCGCCAGGGCGCGCGCGCGAGCCTTGTCTCCGAACAGCTCGAGCACCTCCGGTCGCGGCCCGACGAAGCACAGTCCCGCCTCTGCGCAACGACGCGCGAAGGCGGCGTTCTCGCTGAGGAAGCCGTAGCCCGGATGGAGCGCGTCGCAGCCGGCCTCGCCCGCGACGGCGATCAGCCCCGCCTGGTCGAGATAGGCGGCCGGCCCGCTTCCCGCCAGGGAACGCGCGTCCGCGGCGCGGCGAGCGTGCAGCGATCCGGCGTCGTCGGTCGAGAACACCGCGACGGTGGGAATCTCGAGCTCCGCGGCGGCGCGCGCGATGCGGATGGCGATCTCGCCGCGGTTCGCGATCAGCAGGCGCGTCGGCAGCACGGCGAGGACGCTCAGGACGCCGGCGCGGCGAGACGCTGCCGGAAGTCGACGGGCCGGCATCGCCCGGCTCGCAGCTCCCTGACCAGATCGTCGATCGTCCGGATCTGGGCGTCGAACTCGGTGGCGCAGATGCCGACGAAGCTCACCAGGTGCGAGTCGCTCCCGCCGAAGCCGGCGTAGCCGTGCTGCCGCATGAGCTCGCGCACCCGGTCGTCCTCGCCCTTCTTGCTGCCGCCGTTGAGCGCCTCGACGGCGATCACGCCGTCGAGCGGACCGCGGCTCTCGTAGTGCGCGCACATCCCGACCGTCGGCCGGCCCGGATGACACGGCAGGGCGACGCCGCCGAGCCGCGCGACCTCGCTGATGACGTCCTGCGCCGGCAACCGCACGTCGGTGAAGTCGAAGCGCGCCAGGATGTCGTCGTTCACGCCGAAGACCAGCACGTGTCCGTAGTCGGTCTCGATCTCGGCGGCGTTCAGGATGAGGAAGCCGTACCGATCCTCCAGGTCGCGAAAGTCACGCCGCGGGTCGAACTGCCGGTGCTCCGTGAGCACGATGCCGTCGAGCGGCCGCTCGTCGCGCTTGCGCTGGAGCAGCTTCAGATACGCCTCGACGGGCGCCCGGCTGTCGTCCGAGCGATCGGAGTGAAGATGCAGATCGAGAATCATGCCGCTGGACGGAACTTCGCGAGCGTCACCTCGGGGGTGACGTCGTCGAACACCACCTCCACCGCCATGCCGATGCGCACCGTGTCGGGTGCGCACTCGACGATGTTGGTCATGAGACGCGGACCTTCCGCCAGCTCCACCACCGCCAGCACGTACGGAAGCTCCTCGCGGAAGCCGGGCGCCTGGTTCTGGTAGGTCACCGTGAAGCTGTAGACGGTGCCGTGTCCGCTCGCCCGCACCCACTCCGTCGCCGAGGACAGGCAGGCCGGGCACACGGCGCGCGGCGGCAGCCGGGTGGTGCCGCAATCGCGGCAGCGCTGGAAGTACAGCTCGTGACGCTGCAGCGCCTCCCAGTAGCCGCGCGACTCCTCGTCCACGCGCGGCAGCGGCTTGCGATAGGCCCGCTCGCTCATGCACGCCCCAGGATCATGGTCACGCCGCTGTGACGCTGGCCCAGCATCCCGCCCGTGCCGTGGACCAGCGCGATCTCGGCGTCGGGCACCTGCGCCGCACCGCGCTCGCCACGCAGCTGCTTCGTGGCCTCGATGACGAGAAACATGCCGCGCATGCCGGGATGGTTGGACGACAGCCCGCCGCCGTCGGTGTTGATCGGCAGCGCGCCACCGAGACCGATGCGGCCACCGGCGCAGAACGCGCCGCCCTCCCCTGGCTTGCAGAAGCCGAGCGCCTCCAGCGTCGCCAGCACGGTGATGGTGTACGAGTCGTAGATCATGCAGCAGTCGACGTCGGCGTGCGTGACGCCCGCGCGCGCGAGCGCCAGCGGGCCCGACTGGTGCGCCGCGATCTCCAGCAGGTCGCGGCGGCCGATGCCGTGATGCTGCACCGCCTCGGCCCCGCCGAGGACGACCACCGGCGGCCTCGCGAGGTCGCGCGCGCGTTCGAGCGAGGTGAGCACGACCGCCCCGCCGCCGTCCGAGATGATGCAGCAGTCGAGCAGGTGCAGCGGCGACGAGATCACGCGCGACGCCAGCACGTCCTCCACCGTGATCGGATCGCGATACTTGGCGTGCGGGTTCATGGCCGCATGCCGGCGCATGGTGACCGCGATCTCCGCCAGCTGCTCGCTCGTCGTGCCGTACTCGTGCATGTGCCGCTGCGCCACCAGCGCGTACGAGCCGACGATGGTGGGGCCGAAGGGCACCTCGAAATGATCGGGTGGATCGCCCAGCCCGCCGCCCCCCGTGCCGATCGCGAAGCGCTCGGACGACGCCGTCGAGCCATAGGTGACCAGCGCGACCTCGCACAGTCCTCCGGCGATGGCTGCCGCCGCGTGCACGCAGTGCGACACGAACGACGAGCCGCCGATGGCCTGCGAGTCGAGGTGACATGGCCTCAGGTTCAGGTGCTGCGCCAGCGAGAGGATGCCGATCGGACCGACGCCGCTGGTGAAGAACCCGTCGACGTCGCCGATCTCGAGCCCGGCGTCGGCCAGCGCGCCACGCGCGCTCTCGGCGTGAATCTGGTACGCGGTCTTGTCGGGTGCGAAGCGCGTCGGATGCTCGTACACGCCCGCGACCGCCACGCGGCCCCACACGCTCATCCGCAGCGCTCCGCGAAGTCGCCTGCCAGCCTGTTGAACTGCTCGCTCTGCTCGAGGGGCATCTGGTGGCCCGCCTGTGCGATCACCTCGAGGCGGGCGCCGGCGATCCCACCGACGAGCTCCTCGGCGCACGCGACCGGCGTGAGGGTGTCGTCGGCGCCGGCGACGACCAGCGTCGGCACGGCGATCCGCGGCAGGACCGGGCGACCATCGAACGCCTTGCAGGCGAGCAGGTCGGTCAGGCGCACCCGCGGATCGGTCTTCACCTGCTCCATCCAGGCTTCCCGCATCACGTCCATGCCGGTGGCCGGCGAGAAGGTCTCCGTGCCGAACTGCTGCGGCAGCCGCCCGCTCGCGACCGCGCGCGCCGTCGCGATCATCTCGTCGGGAAGCGCGAAGCAGGCCGCCGAGCACGCGAGGACCAGCCCGCGCAGGCGCTCGGGCGCACGCGCCGCGACGACCAGCGCGACGGCGCCGCCCATGCTGCGTCCGACCAGCACGCACGGCCGTCGCGTGACGGCCTCGAGGACACGCAGCACGACGTCGGCGCTCGCCTCGATCGACGCCGGGCCGTCGATGCCGCTCGAGCGGCCGTGGCCGGGAAGATCGAGCGCCATCACGCTGTGCCGTCCGGCCAGTCCGACGAGCTGCCGGCGCCACATGCCGGCGTTGCTGCCGGCAGCGTGCAGCAGGACGAGGAGCGCGCCGTGGTCGAGGGCTGGCGGAACGTCGGGCAACGTGGTCGGCCCGGTGTGCAGATAGTGCACGGCGTCGCCGTCGATCTGGACGTACTTCGGATGCAAGCACGTTTTGTTACGACGTGGTCGCTCGGAGTGTCAAATTCCACCGGCGCCAGGTTTCCCTGCCCGCCACGCGGGGCTAGGATCGCCGCCGGTGCGATCTCGCGATCTCGACACCCTCGAGCTGCCGCGCGCTCTGGAGGCGATCGCCATCGCTGGCGCGCTCCGAGGCCGGCCGCGACGCGGTGCGGGCCCTCCGGCCCGCCGTCGAGCGCGCCGCAGCCGAGCGCCGGCTCGACACGCTGGCGGAGCTGGTGGCGCTGACCGACGAGGCCGGATCGCTGCCCACGGCGGACGTGCCGCGTCTCGCGCCGGCGCTCGCGCAGGCCGCACCGGCCGGCGCGGCGCTGGAGACGCGGCGCCTGCTCGAGGTGCGCGACCTGCTGCTCGTGGCGCGCAGCGTGCGCGTGCACCTGCGTCGCGATCCCGACCGCTTCGCGCTGCTCGCCGGCGTCGCCGACGGCCTGCCGGAGGCGCCCGAGGTCGAGGCCGCGCTCACCACGCTGCTCGACGACGGCGGTCAGGTGCGCGAGGACGCCAGCCCGGCGCTCGCCGCCGCGCGCCGGGCGACGCGCGAGCTGCGCACGCGTCTCGAAGCGCAGCTCCTGAAGGTCGTGCGCGAGCCGGCGAACGCCGGCGTGGTCGGCGAGCAGTACGTGACGGTCCGCAACGGCCGCTACGTCGTGCCCATCCGCACCGCGGCTGCATGGACCTTCGAGGGCGTGGTGCAGGACCGCTCGCAATCCGACGAGACGGTCTTCGTCGAGCCGCTGTTCGCCGTCGAGCTCAACAATCGCCTCCTCCTCGCGTCGAAGACCGAGGAGGCGGAGGAGCGACGCGTGCGCGCGGAGCTGACGGCGCACATCCGCACGCACGCGCCGGCGCTCGCAGCGCTGGAAGACGCGCTCGCGCGCGCCGACGCCCTCGGCGCGGCGGCCGCGTTCGCGCAGCGCCACGCGTGCGTGCGGCCCGTGCTCGGCGGCGACGAGGTCCGCCTGCTCGCCGCGCGGCATCCCCTGCTGCTCCTGAGCGGGCGGCCCGTGGTGCCGGTCGACATCCGCGTGCGCGCGGGCCAGCGCGGCCTCGCCATCACGGGTCCGAACGCCGGCGGCAAGACCGTGGCGCTCAAGACGCTCGGGCTGTGCGCGCTGATGGCGCAGGCGGGACTCTTCGTTCCCGCCGCCGACGGGAGCCGCCTGCCGTGCTTCACGGCGGTGCTCTCGGACATCGGCGACGAGCAATCCATCGAGCACGACCTGTCCACCTTCACGGGTCACGCGGAGAACCTGGCGGCCATCGCCAGGGCGGCGAGTCCGGCGAGCCTGGTGCTGCTGGACGAGCCGGGCGCCGGCACCGATCCGGTGGAGGGCGCGGCGCTCGCGGTCGGCCTTCTCACCGACCTGCTCGCGCGCGGTCCGTTGCTGGTCTTCACCACGCACTTCCCGCAGGTGAAGACCTTCGCGCTCGCCGAGCCGGCGCTCGAGGTCGCCGCCTTCGACCTCGATCCCGGCAGCGGCGCGCCGCGATACCGGCTCGACTACCACAGCGTGGGGCAGAGCCTCGCCCTGCCGATCGCGCGTCGCCACGGCCTCCCGGCGCGCGCCCTGGAGATCGCGGAGCGGCTGCTGGCGGGAGAGAGCCGCGACGTCGCGCGCGCGGTCGAGCGACTCGAGGCGAGCCGTCGGGACCTGGAAACCGCACGCGCGGCCGCCGAGCAGGAAGCCGAGCGCCTGGCGGCCGTGCGCAGCGATACGGAGGCGCTGCGCGCCGACCTGCGAGCGCGGCAGCGAGCGCGCTGGGCCGACGACCTCGAGGCGTCCCGCCAGTTCCTGCGCGAGCTGCGGGCGGAGGGCCGGGCCGTGCTGGACGCCCTCCGGCAGAAGCCCGACGCGGCGACGCTGCGCACCTTCATCGCCGGCGCGACGGAACGCGTCGCGGCGCGGGAGGCCGAGGAGGCGCCACCCGACCCGGTGCCCGCCGGCCGCGCCCCGCGTCCCGGCGACACCGTCGAGGTCGTCGGCCGCGGCATCCGCGGCGAGCTGATCGAGCTCGGCGCCGAGCGCGCGCGCGTGGCACGCGGCGGCCTCAAGTTCGAGGTGCCCGCCGCGCAGCTGCGCGTCGTCGAGGGACCGCCGGCGCGCGAGCGCGTCGCCGTCACCGTGGACCGGCCCGACGCCGACGCCGAGCCCGGCGAGATCAATCTGATCGGCCAGCGCGCGCGCGACGCGGTGGCGGCGCTGGCGTCGTTCCTCGACCGTGCCATGCGCGCGGGGCGGTCGGAGATCCGCGTCGTGCACGGCGTCGGAACCGGCGCGCTGCGCAAGGCGATCCGGGAGTTCCTCGCCACGAGCCCGTACTGCGTGAAGTACCGCGAGGCGGAGCCGCAGGCGGGGGGCGGCGGGGTGACGATCGCCGAGCTCGGGTGACCGGGTGATGCCCTTCAAATCGAGAAAGATCAGCACCTTGCGAACGTACGGCGAGAGGTAGCTGCCGACGATCGTGACCGACACGGCGCGCACGGGCCAGCGCGAACGCCTCTTGTCAACATTGCCGACTTTTGCCAGTGCCTTCTCATGCGGCGTCTGGTAGGGTTCGCGCGACGGGTCGCCATGCGTGCCATCATCCCGCTCCTGAGTCTGCTTCTTCTTCCGGTAACGCCGGCGGCGGCGCACAGGGTCCACGACCGCCCGCACATGCTGCGGCCGGGTCTCGGCATGCAGATCAGCGTCGGGCCGATCGCCGTTCCGCAAGGGAAGGAGGTCACCGACTGCACCTACTTCAAGCTCGGGATCAATCACGATCTGGCGGTGAACCGCGTGAAGATCAAGGTGCGAGGCGGCAGCCACCATCAGCACATCTACCGCTCGACCGATCCGACGCGCGACGTTCCCGACGGCGTCGAGGTCTGCAACATGGCCGTCAACTTCGACGAGTGGGAGCTCGTCCTCGCCAGCCAGAGCGTGCTCCTCAACTGGAAGTTGCCACGTGGCGTCGCGTTCTACTTCCGCGCGCACGAGCAGCTGCTCGCGCAGTCGCACTTCGTGGACAACGGCCTGCTCTCGAGCCCGCCGAACGGGTGGGCGCTCTACAATCTCTACGCCATCCCGGAGCGGAAGGTCGTGTCCTATGTCGGCTCGCTCTTCGGGCAAGACCGCGACGTCCTGGTCCCTCCGCACAGCACGACCAGCGCCACCACCCGGTGCGTGTTCCCGAAGCCCGTCAACCTGATCGCGATGACGGGCCACTACCACTTCCGCGGCGTGCACTTCACCGCCAGCCTGTGGGACGGAACGACCACCGGCGAGCAGGTGTACGAGCAGAAGGGCTATCTCGAGCCGCTCTTCAAGAGCTACCGCGAGGGCGAGCTGAGCAACGTCCCGGGCATCGAGTGGACGTGCACCTGGGACAACCCGACCGACGACACCTTCAAGTTCGGCCCGTTCACGGACCAGAACGAGCACTGCAACCTGTTCGCCTTCTACTATCCGTCGATCGGCAAGACCGAAGCCATGACGTGCGTGCAGGAGAACCGCGAGGTGACCGTCACCGTCCGGCACTGACGGCGCCGCGGCACGGTCGTCCCGCGCCTGGGAGCCGCGGCGTCACCTGCACCGAGACGCTCGCCGCATGCGGCTTGGTGCGCAGCACGAGCCGCGACGCGCAGCGGGGCGAGTCCACCCAGGCGCCCCGGACCCGCACCACGTACCCGTTCGGATAGTGCGGCGCGGGAATCTCGATCACCGTCACCCTGCCGCGCCGGTCGCGCGGAGCCGGCTGCGGTGGCGTGAACGCGCACGCGAAGACCTTCGTGGTGCGGTCGAAGGAGATGGCGGTGGGAATTCCCGCGATCGCGGTCGGATAGGGGCGGAGGAGCGTCGCGAGCGCGTCGGCGCTCAGCAGGTTGTCGGGGCCCGCGGGGCGTGTCGCATCCGCGACGATCGACTCGTTGTAGGCCCAGTCGAGCCACGGCACGAGCCCGGCATCCATCTCGTCGGTGATGCGCCCGAGGATCACCGGGTCGAGGGTGGCGCCGAACTCCGTCGCCAGCACGGGCGCCCGATCGCGCTCCGCGGCCGCGACCGCCAGCGCAACGACCGATTGCTCGCCCGCCACGTTGGCGGCGTAGGAATGGAAGGAGAGTGCGTTGCCCGGCGCCGTGCCCGGCATGCTGGTCGGCGCGCTGCCGAAGTTGAAGAGCACGAACGGCTCGACGAACACGAGCTGCGCGGGAGCGGCCGCGTGCGCCGCCGCCGTCGCCCTGCGGTAGAACGGCGCGAGCAGCGACTGCTCGAGGTCGGCGCATCCGGTCGTGCAGGGCGTCCAGTTCGCTCCCGGCCACGGCTCGTTGATCACCTCGTAGCCGATGACCCGCGGCTCGCTCGCGAAGCGGGCGGCGATCCTGCCGAACGCCTCCACGTAGTGGTCCTGCAATCCGATGCCGTCGGGGCCCGGGTCGTTCGCCCAGAGGTGCTCGAACGCCCGCTGCATGGCGGGGTTCAGCACGTAGTACAGCGGAAAGGTCGCGTCGGGCGGGTTCGGCAGCCCGTCGGTGATCGCCATCCAGTCCGGCAGGCCGTTGCCGTGGAACAGCGGCGCGAAGCCGTCCTGATGGAAGTCGAGCAGCACGAAGAGATGGTGGCGCGCGAGCGTGTCGACCGTCTCGGCGATGTGCTCGACGTAGCCGTCGTCGATCTCGCCGGGAGCCGGGATGAGACCTTCCATCACGACGCCCAGGCGGACCGCGTTGAAGCCCAGGCCTTCCAGGAATGCGGCGTCGTCGTCGCCGAAGCCGAAGGCCGCGGGATAGAACGGCGACGACTTCGACACCTCGTTGAAGCCGTGCAGCATGACCACGCGGCCGGCGGCGTCGGTGAGCCAGCGCCCGGAGGCGGACAGCGGCGGAATCGGACCCGCCGTCTCCGGGCCGCTTCGCACGGCGAGAGCCGGCGCAGGCAGGAACCCGAGTGCGGCGCAGATCAGCGCGAGGGAGAGGATGGTCGAGCGCATGCACCCATCAATGCCGGGGACGATGGTTCGGCACGAGCCGTCCCGTCACCGCGCTCATCAGCTCGATGGCCTGGCGGCGCGGGAGACTCGCCAGCGCCGCCGCGCCCTGCCGGTTCAGCTCGCCCGGCACCACGAGCGGCTCCACCCCGAGGGCGTCCAGTGCCTCGCGCACCACGTCCGCCGCTTCCATCACCGGGAGGCCCGCCGTGTCGTCGGCCTCCGCGGGCTGCGACGACAGCCAGCCCGGCGTCCGTGTCGAGCCCGGCTGCACCGCCAGCACGTCGACCCCGAGCGGACGCAGCTCGGCCCACAACGCGTCGGCGGCGACCAGCGCGAACGCCTTGCTCGCGGCATAGGCCGCGAGCTGCGCCGAGCCGATGTTGCCGGAGAGCGAGGACATGAGGATGACGCCGCCACGCCCGCGCGCGACCATCGCCGGCAGCAGCGCGTGCGCGAGCAGCATCGGGGCGCGGCAATTGACATCGATGATGGCCTGGAGCTGGCCCGCGTCGAGCTCCAGGAACGGTGCGACGCTGCCGATGGCGGCGTTGTACACCACGAGTCCGATCTCGCGGTCGGCGACCTCGGGCCCGAGCGCGACCAGAAGATCGCCGCGGGCGAGGTCGAGCGTGACGGGCCGCACCGACACGCCGTGTCCGGCCTCGATCTCGGCGGCGGTCGTCTCGAGGAGCGGGCCGTCGCGGTCGATCAGCACCAGGTCGAGTCCACGCCCCGCCAGCTGGCGCGCCCACTGCGCGCCGAGCCCCACGGCGGCGCCGGCGACCAGCGCCCAGGGTCCGTATCGGTCTCGGAAGCCCGCCACCACGGACCGCACCCTAGCGAACCTGGAGCGGCGCCTCCAAACGCCCGCGTCGTCCTTCCGGACCGGCGAGGCTTCCGGGCGCAAAAAAAGGCGGCTTGCACACGCCCCACCGGATGCGCTTTGAGTGGGCCCCGGCCGGCCGCCATCATGGCGGCCGAGGAAAGAAGAGGACCATGGGCAAGAAGCTCTTCGTCGGTAACCTGTCCTTCGATACGACCTCGGCAGATCTCGAGACGCTGTTCGCACAGATCGGCTCCTGCGAGTCCGCCGCGGTGATCACCGATCGGGCCACGGGCCGCTCGCGCGGTTTCGGGTTCGTCGAGATGAGCTCCTCGGGAGAAGCGGAAAAGGCGATCGCCGAGCTGAACGGCAAGGAGCTTCACGGCCGCGCCATCAGCGTGAACGAGGCGCGCGAGCGCCAGGGCGGCGGCGGTGGTGGTGGTGGAGGGGGAGGCGGCCGTCGCGGCGGCGGCGGTGGCGGCTTCTCCGGCCGCGGCCGCTACTAGGTCAGCCGGCCGTTCCGCGTCTCGCGGACGTCACCGGAAGGCCCGCAGCCTTCCAGGCGACGAATCCGCCGTCGACATCGGTGGCGTCGAGCCCGAGATCCCGCAGCGTGGCTGCGGCGAGGCTCGACGCGTAGCCCTCGGTGCAGAGCACGACCACGCGCCGGGCGTGACTCGTCATCTCGCGTAGCCGGTGCGGGCTCGTCGGGTCGAGCCGCCACTCGAGGACGTTGCGATCGACGACGACGGCGCCTGGCACCTCGCCGTCGCGCCGCCGCACCTCCACGGGCCGGATGTCGACCAGCAGGGCGCCCGCGGCATGGGCCCGGGCCGCCGCCGGCGGATCGAGTCGACGCAGCCGCGCGCGCGCCGTATCGAGCAGCTCCTCGACGGTACTCGCACCGGCCGGTTTCTTCATGACACCGTCCCCTCCACCCGCTCGATCCTGGTGCGCCTGAGACCCGCGCCCGGCTCGCGCGCGTAGAACGCCATCGATCGCAATGGCGGAGAATACGCATGGATGCTGGTCGCCGGGCCAGGCCCCGGATCCCAGACCGTGTGCACGTGACCTGCCGCGAAGCTGCGCACGGCTCCCGGCTCGTAGCGCACGCGGCGGACCCCGGCGCCGGCGACGTGCTCCTCGCACAGCGCGCCCTCGGTGACGACGAAGGACCCCGCGGACTCCCCGTGATCGTGCAGCTCGATCGCCTGTCCCGCCGTCCAGCCGAGGAGCCACACCTCGTGCTCGGTGCTCCACGCCAGCCGCACGTACCAGCGCCGCGACGTGTCGTGGCGCACGGCCGCACGCCAGAGCCGCGGCGTCGCGGCGTATGCTGCGACCATCGCGGCGAGCTGGTCCGGGCGGTGAATCCCGGGCGTCGCGTGCCGTCCGCTCGGGGCGACCATCGTCCTGGCTGCGGCCACGACGCGTCTGAGCGCCATTGGTCCTCTCCTTGGTTGCGGGTTCGGAGCCGGATCGGAGAGGAACGGCGGGAATTCGCGAGGGCCAGAAACACGAAAGCCCACCGACCGCTCCGGGTGGTGGGCCTCTGTGCGTTCGTCCGCCGCGGGATCAGCCGGCCGCGGACGGGCGCGAGCCCGACCACCACGACCGACAACAACACGGGGTCAGCAAACGATGCACGGGGACGGTCGTAGACCCGTCCCGCGGCGACGTCAAGCGGGTTGTCCGAGTCCCTCCACGAAGCTGATCAGCTCGTCGCGGGACCGCTCCGCCTCCTCGCTCAGGCCACGGAGCTCGTGCAGCTTCCAGTGCTTCATGAGCACCGGCTGCAGGACCTGATCGCGATGGATGCGAAGATCGTAGATGCCGGCCGACGCGATCGTGATGGCGCGCTCGCGGAAGCCGCGCAGCTCGAAGCCGGGCATCGCGAACCCGAGCACCTGGCGATGCATCGCGTGCACCATGGCGGATGGATCGAGCTCGATCGCCGCGGCGGCCACGTCGCGGTAGAACGCGTAGTGCAGGTTCTCGTCGAGCGCCACGCGAACGAGGAGGCGTTCGGCAACCGGATCGCCCGTGACCGCTCCGGTGTTGCGGTGAGCGATGCGCGTGGCCAGCTCCTGGAGCGTGACGTAGACCAGCGCGTCGAATGGTCCGTCGATGCCCCGGGGATAGTAGCCGCGCCCGACGTGCTCCATGCGCTCGCGCTCGAGCGCGATGGGATCGACCGCGCGCGTGGTGATCAGATAGTCGCGGATGGCGATCGAGTGGCGGGCCTCCTCGGCGGTCCAGCGCCGCGCCCATTCACCCCAGGCGCCCTGGCCACCGAACACGTTCCACAGTGCGAGGTGGTAGTAGGGGAGGTTGTCCTCCGTCAGCAGGTTCAGCTCGAGCGCCGTGCGGGCGGTGGCATCGAGCCGCGAGTCGGACTCGCTCCACGGATGCTCGGCGAAGCTGCGTCCCTGCTCCCAGGGCACAAACTCGTGGGGGAACCACTCCCGGGCGGCGTCCAGATGACGAGCGAGCAGCCTGGCGACGACGGGCTCGAGGGCGTCCAGTGGGCTGCGGGGCGGCGCAGACACGGCGATCACGCGGACCTCCTTGCGGCACGGAGCCGCGGGTGCTGTTACGATCACGTAGGTTACGGTTGCGTACCTTACGCGAGCGTAGGATACTGGTCAAGTGAGCAAAGAGGCATCCCCGGGACGTCGGCCGCGGCTCGCGGCGTCGGCGCGGCGCGCACAGCTCGTCGACGTCGGCCGTCGGCTGTTCGCACAGCGCGGCTACGAGGCGGCATCGGTCGAGGAGATCGCCGAGCGCGCCGGCATCACCAAGCCGATCGTGTACGAGCACTTCGGGGGCAAGGAGGGGCTCTACGCGGTGGTGGTCGACCGGGAGGTCGAGCACATCGTGAGCTGCATCGTCGAGGCAATCTCCGAAGGGTCGCCACGCCAGCGCGTCGAGCGGGCGGCGCTGGCCTTCCTGCGCTACGCGAAGGAGCGGCCCGAGGGCTTCACCATGCTGCTACGCGACACCCCTGCCTCGAAGGCCAGCGGCGCCATGCCCGGCGTGATGTACGACCTGGCCGACCGCGTCGGCGCGATCTTCACCGATCAGTTTCGCCGTGCCGGCTACGATGCGAAGACGGCTCCCATCTACGCCCACGCGCTCGTCGGCATGGTCGCATTCGTCGGCCAGTGGTGGACGGAGAGTCCCGAAGCCACCGCCGGCGGAGACGGTTGCGAGCCATCTCGCGGCACTGGCCTGGATGGGGCTGCGCCACCTGCCGCGGCGGCCGACGCTGCTCGAAGTGAAGCGCCAGCGATCCTGAGATCGACGGAGCCGGAGCGGACCGACGGCACCTCAAGCGGCACGCTCTGGCACCGCCGGCCCACCCCAGTCGGTCAGGACGCGGGCGCGTTGACCTCGCTCGCCGTCCCGATGTCCTCGGCGCCGCAGCGATCGAAGATCTCCTTGGCGCGCGCGCGTTCTTTCGAGTCCTCGGTGTGCACCGAGATCAGGATGTTGCCGTCGCGGATCTTCCCCTCGTAGACCTTGGCTTCGTACTCCGGGATGCCGTAGCCCACGAGGGCCCCGCTCACCCCGCCGACGGCGGCCCCGGCGGCTGCGCCCGTGAGCGCGGCCAGGATCGGACCCGCCGCGATCAGGGGGCCGACACCCGGAATGGCGAGCGCGCCGATTCCGGCCAGCCAGCCGAGAGCTCCGCCCAGCGCTCCGCCCGTCGTGACGCCCGCGGTGGCGCCCTCGGGAGCCTTGGTCTCCTTCTTGTGCGCGAAGTCACGCGTACCCTCACGGTCCGGGAACAGGACCGAGATGTCGGAGCCCGGGAATCCTCCGGTCTTGAGCTGCCCGACGATCTCGGTCGCCTGGCGCTCCGTCTTGGCAATGCACACTACCGCTCGTTGCATGGTGAATCCTCCCACTTTCTCGACGTCGTCAGTCCGTCGCCTTGACTTCGAGCTGATCGTCCACCCGGGCGACGCCCGGTGCGCTCCGCGCCGCCGCCACGATCGTCGCCTTCTCGGCCGCCGTGTTCACCGGCCCTCGCAGCGTGACGACCCCGTTCTGCGTGATGATCTTGACGTTGTGCGCGTTCGTGGAGAGCGCGTCGTTGTCGGTGACCGACCGGCGAACGCGCTGCGTGATCGCGAGATCGGCCTGGTTCTCGCCCTGATCCATGGGCGTCGGAGCGGTCCCGTCCTTGTCGCGCACGTTCCGCGCGCTGTTGTCGGCGGCGGCCGTGCGACTCGCGTCGGTCGTGCGGTCGCACGCGGTGCAGACGAGGAACCCGAGGCTCGCGATGATCAGCGTGGATGCGCGTCGTTTGAAGATGTGATGCTGCATGAGCTTCCCCTCCTTGGCAGTCGCGATGGAGCAAGCCTCGTGCCGGCGGCATGCGCGTCGGGGCGCGCGATCTCCGTCGACTCGCGCAGGACGCGATCCGTACTTTGTACAAACCGCGCGGTGTTCGAGATGCCGCGACCGGTCAGCGCGTGCTGCCGCCCTGTCGATCGAGCCCCGGAGTGATCGCACTCCAGAACGCGTTGCGGATCAGTCCCAGCACGATCTGCCACGTGCTCGCCGCGGGATTCTCCACCGGGCCGCTCACGTCGGTCCGGGTCGCGACCTGGTCCTTGGAGCGGTTCTCGAGGATCGTCGCGGCGCCACCCACCAGCGCCTCGTACACCTGCTGGCCGATCGGCTTCCCCGCATCCTGCGTGCTGTCGTAGACGGTCATGTTCTGGAAGAACGGCTTCACGTAGCCGTCAATGCGGCCGTTCTGCACCTTCAGATCGGTGTAGAACGAGAACAGGCCCGACGTCACGTCGAAACCGCCCTTGGAGCGCAGGAGATCGTTGAGCGACGTGAGCTGGACGCGGTCGATTCCGACCTCGAGCTCGAACTCCGGACGTCCCGAGCCGCCACCTGCGAAGGTCGCGTCCAGGGCGGCCGGACCGCTGTCCATGAACCGGGCCGTCGCGTGCGCGACGCCGTTGCGCTTCGATCGCTCGTTGCTGAACCCCTCGAGGGTGATGTCGGCCTTGTCGAGGAACAGCCGGTACGGAGCGCCATCGTTCTCGACGGTGAGACCGAAGTAGCCGTCGGTGACCTCGGCGCGATCGAGATCCACCCTGACGGCCGGCTTCTCCTGTGCGACCGTGGTCTTCTTCGTGGCCTGCTGGACCCGCTCCTCGTCCTTGGCCGTCCGCTGCACGTACTCGAGGACCGGTTTCGCGATCGTGAGACGATGCACGGTGGCCTTCGTCTGATCTCGATCGCGGACGATCTCGCCGCTGGTGCTCAGGCTCCCGCCGGTGACCGCGAGGTTCCAGGGCGCGACGAGCTGACCGAACTCCGTGAGTCCGATGCGCTGCAGGTCGAAGTTCACGAATCCCCGCGGTGCGGGCTTCGCCAGGAGATCACCGCGTCCGCGCAGCCGGAGCGAGCCGCTGCCGAACAGCGAGCAATCGAGCTCCAGGATCGAGGGCAGCTGATCACCCGGGCCCGGCACGTTGCCCACCGAGGTGAGGTGCAGGTTCGTGCGCTCCAGCCGCACCGGTGGAAGGGGACCGACCTCGTCCAGGGTCACCGTCCCGTCCGTCACCTTGAGGTCGTCGATCTGCAGCGTGACCTGACGTGCCGCGTGCTTCGCCACCTGGACGTCGGGACGATCCTCGGGACCGCCCGAGAGCGAGTACTCCATCACCGGCTTCGAGATCACGACGCTGCGAAGCGCCATCTTGCTCCCGGCAGCCTCCTCGACGAGCTGGCCCTCCGCGGACAGCGAGCCGGTGCTGACGGTGAGGCCGAACTGCTTGGCAGCGGGAGCGATCGGCTCCAGCGTCGCGTCGCGCAGCGTGAAGTCGGTCACCATCGTCGGGCTCGGCTTGGCGAAGAAATCGACGTGGCCGTGCGCGTGCAGGGTCCCCTTGCCGAAGATGTTGGAGTCGAGCTGGATCTCGGAGGGGTTCTTCCCCGGGGTGGACCGCACGTTGCGGATGTTGGTGGCCCAGAACAGGGCGTTCTCGAGCCGGATCGGCGGCCCCTCGCCCTCGTCGTAGTACGTGATGGTGCCGCCGGCGACGCGCAGCGTGTTGATCTTCAGCGGGTACACCGCGGTGATCGCGTCCTGCCATCCACGATCCGTCACCGGCACCGGGTCGTGCGCCTCGGTCACGGCCTGGTCCTGCGTGATGAATATCTGCGGGCGATCGAACACGGTGTCGGCGACGAGGGCGAGCGACAGCAGGGCGCGAAACTCGACGCGTGTCGTCCAGCGCGGAATGTAGATGACCGGCGGCCGCGGGCGCGCGTTCTGCACCACGGTGACCTCGTCCAGCTCGACGGCAAAGCCGAACAGATGAAGATCGAGCTTGCCGATCGTCACGGTGTAGCCGTCGAGCGCCGCATTGATCCGCCGCTCCAGGGTGCGGCGCAACGGCTCGTCGATGGTCGCATTCACGATGGCCACGATGACCCCCAGGATCGCGACGACGATGACGGCCCATCCGGCGATCCGGCGCCTCACGGAAGGACGTGACGGGTGCTCCACGGGCGATGCAGCGGCTTGCGCCATCCGGCGCTGATGAAGCGAGCCCTGTGCCAGCGTCGGGCGCCCCGCGTCGCACGGCTTTTGCAATGATCCCGTGGCAGGGAGCGGGGCTGGTCGTTTCGCCGCTCCTCTGAACCGGCTCCGCGCGCCGACTTACGAGCCGATTCTACAATCGCCGCCGGAATCCCGATGGTTCCAGCGTGGGTGCCGGGTCGGCACGGATGGCATGTGCCTCGCAGGTTCGCGGCATGGCTCGTTCGATCTGGAGCGGACACCTCACCTTCGGCCTCGTCTCCATCCCCGTCGGCCTCCACTCGGCCGTCGAGGCGTCGGAGCACGTCAGCTTCCGGCTCCTGCACCGCAAGGATCACGCCCCCATCCGGTACAAGAAGTTCTGCAGCAAGGAGGACATCGAGGTCCCGGCCGACGAGATCGTACGCGGGTACGAGGTGCAGAAGGGCAAGTACGCGGTCGTCGAGGGCGAGGAGCTCGAGCAGGTGCACGAGGAGCTGAACGAGGGCGACCACACCATCGAGCTTCTCCAGTTCGTCGACTTCTCGTCCCTCAGTCCGCTGCTCTTCGACCGGCCGTACTACCTGACGCCGATGAAGGGAGGCGACAAGCCGTACGCCGTGCTGCGGGAAGCGCTGCACGAGATGAAGCGCGTCGGCATCGCCCGCTTCTCGCTGCGGGCGCGTCCGCTGCTGGCGGCGTTGCTGCCTGGTCCGGAGGTGCTGGCGCTCGAGGTGATGCGCGAGACCAGCGAGCTACGGAGCCCCGACCGCCTCGCGGCGGGCAAGGCCACGGTGCGCCCCCCGGAGCTCAAGATGGCGCGCTCGCTCATCGAGCAGATGTCGGGCGAGTTCGACCCGACCGACCATCCGAACCGCTATCGCAAGGTGCTCGAGAAGCTGCTCGCGTCCAAACGGCGGTTCGAGCTCGAGGAGGAGCCGGCGGAGGCTGCCACCGGGAAGAAGAAGGGGGCGAAGGTCGTGGACCTGATGGATGCGCTCAAGCGCAGCCTTGCCGAGAGCGGGACGAAACGCCGAACCGGCAAACGCCGCGCGGCGTGATCCTGCTCACCACCAGCGCGTCCACAGGGCGCGAGCGATCAGCACGACGACGACGATGGCCGGGGTGATCCCGAGCAACGTCCCGCCGAGAAACCGCGCCGCGTCGACGCGCATGCCCCCCGCGAGCACGTTGACGATGCCGAACGGCGCAACGGGCAGCAGCTGGGCGAGCGCGATCGACAGGACGCTCCGGCCGGCGATCCGCCGTCCCACACGATCGACGTAGCGGCCGGTGAGCCGGCCGAGCAGGCGGCCCCACATGATCCGGCCGATCAGGTAGAACACGCCGGCTGCCGCGACGCTGCCCGCGAGCGCGTACAGCCCGCCACGGACCGGACCGAGGAGGAGCGCGCTGGCGAGCAGCAGCCCCCCGACGGGGAACATGAGCGCGCTCCCGAGCACGAAGGCCGCGAAGACGACGAGGGGCGTCGCGGTCGGATCGCGCAGCAGCACGGAAGGCATCCAGGTATCGACCGCCGTCCGCCCCCACAGCAGCGCCGCGCCGAGCAGGCACGCGCCGACGGCGGCCGTGCGCAGCGCGGACCTCACCAGCGGGGCGCGCACCTCCGCCGGCAGGGCTGCGACGAGGAACGGCGCCTGCTCGATCGGGCGTTCGAGGTCCATCATCGAGGAGGCGATCAGCGCCGGATCCGGACGCTCCGCGGATGCGCCGTCCTCGAGCGGCTCGAGCGTGCGGGGACTCGCACGTCGCAGGCGTTCGATGGCGCCGCCGAGCGATCCGGCCGCGCGAATCGCCCCCTCCACTTCCGCGGGCGACGTCCCCAGGTGCTCCGCCAGCAGGCGCGTGCGCTGGGCCGCCACCGCGCGGCCGACCCCGGGACGTCCACACGCCTCGATCGCGACATCGCACTCGGTGTCGAGACCCATCGAGCGATTGCTCAGGTTCGAGGATCCGATCCGGATCAGTGCGTCGTCGATCACCATCACCTTGGCATGGACGTTCAGCCGGACGTCGTCGGCCGCGGTGAGGCGCGGGTAGAACACGCGGAGTCGCCCGTAGCGATCGGCCTCGCGGAGCGTCGCCAGCAACGCCCCACGCAGCGCCCCCATGGTGCGCTCCTCGAGCCAGCCCGAGCACATCTGCGGCAGCACCATCACCACCTCCGGACCCCGCGGCTCTCGCAGGCGTGCGGCAAGGGCGTCGCGGACCACGTTGGACGTGACGTACTGGTTCTCGATGTAGATCGAGCGCTGCGCGGCCGCGATGGAGTCGAGGTAGAGCGTCTCCACCTCACGCACCGGCGGACGGCCGTCCGAGGACGGATCCGTGCGCGCGATGGCAACGTCGACGTCCTCCAGGTCCGGACGCAGGTCGCGTGGCCAGGCGTCGGCGCGACGGTGCGGCGTCCTGATCCTGCGCCCGGTGGCGCGCCGCCAGCGCTCGCGCGCCAGCGCGCCGAGCTCCGCGGCTGCCTGACCCTCGACCGCAACCTGGACGTCGTGAAACGGCCCGTACGGGCTGCCGTCCGCTCCGATGCGCCGCGGATCGTCCGCCGCGTGCGCCGAGGTGTCCCAGCGACCGGTCGTCAGATCGAGGCCGCCGAGGAACGCGACGGAGTCGTCGACCACCACGATCTTCTGATGATGGCAGGCGCCGAGCGGGTGGTTGGCGTCGAGATGGAACCGGATACGACGGTGCGTCCGCCACCCGAGCTGGACGACGGGCAAGCAGCTCGCGTTCGAGCGAGAACAGGAGCGAGAAGCTCCAATCGAGAAGGTAAACGCGCAGCGCGCGCCGGCGCGCGACCACGGTGTTGAGAAAGCCCCGCAGATCCTCGGGCAGGCCGTGCGGCATGCCGTCCGGGCGCAGCCGCGCGCTGGCCTGGATGTCCCATCCGATCACGAGCACCTGCTCGCGAGCGTCGAGAACCGTGTCGACGAATGCCCGGAAGTACGCATCGGCGTCGATCAGGAAGGCGACCCGCGCTGCATGAGCCGAGGACTGACAGTTGCGGCCCGCGGCGACGATCGCGGGGGCACCGCCCGAGTCTATGGATGGCCGCTGCGTCATGGCTGGTGCGAGCGGGTCTTTTGTAGAAAGGCTCCGCGGGACCCCTCACGCGAGCACCGCCAGGCAACGACACGGGAAGGGCCGGGCTTGGCACGCCCTTCGCTCTTGGGCGCATGGATCTGGGGCAGCATGGACGCGCGAGTCATCCTCGCGCCACCCATCGAGCGGACGCGGTGAGCGAGCCCGCGGAGGAGATCAAGATGAGGTATCTTGTGGCCTGGCTACTGGGCGTCCCGGGCGCCGTGATCATCGTCTGGTTTCTCCTGTCACATCACTGAGCGGCCACGACCGCTCGAACGGGCAGATGATCCGACGCAACGCGCGCGAGCGGGGAATCGTGCGCGTGCGTCTTCTCCACTGCCCGGGCCGGCCGGACCAGCACGTGGTCGAGAGCCAGGATCGGCCACTGCGTCGGAAACGACCGGACATGGTCGCCACCGAATCCGTGATGTCCCACGAGCGAACGTAGCGGTCGCCACCACTCGTTCAGGTCTCCGAGGATGATGGTGAGCGTGTCCCCCGGCAGGTCGTCGATCCGGAGAAGCAGGCTTCTCAGCTGGTCGCGCCGCTCGCCCGTCCGGAGTCCCAGGTGGGTGACCACCACTCGACACGGGTATCCGCCCACGTCGAGATCGGCCTCGAGCGCACCACGAGGCTCCCGGCCCGCGACGCTCAGGTCGAGCACCCGCGTCCGTTCAGGCGAGGTGCGGCAGAGCAGCGCATTCGCGCACCGCGCGTCGAGCTGGTCACCCGGGACGCCGGCGACCGCCGCGTGCAGGCCGCTCGATCGAGCGAGCTGGGCCAGCTGATCGGCGTCCGAGCCCAGGGGCGCCTCCACCTCCTGCAGGCCGACGACGTCGGCATCGAGCTCGCGGATCACCGCACCCACGCGTTCGACGTCGCGACGTCCGTCGGTCCCGACGCAGCGGTGCACGTTGTAGGTGGCGACGACCACGCGTTCACCGCCAGACCAGCAGATCGGCGACCACGGAGACCAGCTGCGTCGGATCCGGAGGCTTCGGTACGTGACGCTGGAACCCTGCCTCGAGGGCGAGCAGGCGATCTTCCTCGCGAGCATGAGCGGTCAGCGCGACGGCCGGCACGTTGCCGCCTCCAGCGGGAAGTCGCGACCGCACGCGACGCATCAGGGCATAGCCGTCTTCTCCCGGCAGGCCGATGTCCGAGACCAGCACGTCGGGAATCCAGCGATCCAGGATCTCGATCGCCTGCGCGCTCGATCCCGCCACGCGAACCTCCGCCCCGCAGGTTCCGAGGAGGGTCTTCAGCAGCTCGCTGGTGTCGGGATCGTCGTCGACCACCAGGATCCGTCGCCCGTCGAGCCTGGGAAATGGCAGGGACGGCACTCGAGGCGCACTGCCGGAGGCTCCGGGGAGCATCGGCGCGGACTCGCCGATGATGCAGCGCGGAAGCGTGACCGTGAACGACGTCCCGCGACCCTCGCCGTCGCTGTGCACCGAGACGATGCCACCGTGCAGCTCGGTCACGTGTCGGACGATCGCGAGTCCGAGTCCCAGCCCCTGTCGCTGCTCGCTCGCGTGACCCTCCGCCTGCCAGAACCGATCGAAGATGTGCGGCAGGGCGCGGGACGGAATGCCGATGCCGTCGTCGGACACCCTGAACTCGACACGGCCGTCCGGATGCTCGATCAGGGAGACGTCGATCCGTCCGCCGCGCGCGGTGAACTTGACGGCATTGGTGAGCAGGTTCCACGCCACCTGCTGGAGGCGCGCCGGATCACCGAGTATCCGGGCGTGCGACGCGTCGAGCGCCGCGTGCAGCTCCACCTGACGCGCCTCGGCCGCGGGGCGCACGGCCTCCACCGTCGCTTCCAGGATGGGGGCCAGCTCCATGGGACGCATGTCGAGACGGAGCTTTCCGGAGACGATGCGCGAGACGTCGAGCAGATCGTCGATCAGCTGCGCGAGCATCGCCGCGTTCCGCTCGATGACCTCGACCGCGCGACGGCTCTTCTGCGGGTCGACCTGCCCGAGACGGAGCATGCGAGCCCAGGCGAGGATCGGCGAGAGCGGATTGCGCAGCTCGTGCGAGATCGTGGCGAGGAACTGATCCTTGGCACGGTTGGCTTCCTCGGCCTCCGCACGCGCCGTCTCGATCTCCGCGCGCACCGCGCGCTCCTCGGCGAGACGGAGCTCCCGGTCGCGGGCGAGCGAGTCGGCGCGCACGAGGGCCTGGATGCGCGGCACGAGCGGCGGCAGCGCGATGGCCGTGATGACCGAGACCGCGGCGGTGAACAGCTTGATGCCGCCGGAGAACCAGTAGTTGGCCCGCCAGAGGGTCCAGACCTCCATCGCATGCGTGACGCCACACGCGATGATGAAGCCGCCGAACGCCAGGATCATCCAGTCGAACGGGATGTCCGGGCGGGCTCCGCGGACGAGGTACGCGAGGGTGACCGAGATGGAGACGAAGGCGGCGGCGATCGCCGCGTCACTCACCGCATGGAGCAGCACCAGCGGCGGCTGCCACAGGTAGCACTCGCCACGCGGCAGGTAGCCCTCGATCCGTCCCAGCCCGCGCGAGTAGAACACGAGCGCACCCATCACGAGCGCCGAGAACATCGTCGCCGCCACCCCGTAGCGCCACAGTCGCGACGCACCGGGCTCGAGCGGTACTGCCACCCCCACCATGAGCTCTCCTTGAAGCCACGCCCTCACCGGGAGGTCGCCAGTGGCCGGAAATTCGGGACACGAGTACCCAGGACGCCCGCCAGATGCGCGGGGCGAGCAGGTTTCCAATCTACCCGCATCCTGAATCGGGCGGAATCCTCATCTTTCGGCGCCGCTCGGGGCCGGCGTGGTCAACCGGGCCGCCTTCCGCTCCGTTGATCGGGGGTGGGGGAACCGTGTCGGTGCACCTGAGCGCATGTCGTGTGCCCGCATGAAGGGCCGCTTCCGTCCATGGGCCATCGCCCTCGGGCTGATCACGCTGGGCGCGCTGGGATACGCCTTCTGGGGCCGGCGGCCGGATCCCCCGGCGTACGTCACGGCGGAGGTCACGCGTGGACCGGTCACGCGGATGATCACGACCACCGGAGCGGTCGATCCCGTCATCACGGTGCTGGTCGGCGCGTACGTCTCAGGCACCATCCAGGCCTGCTACTGCGACTACAACACCGAGGTGAAGGCCGGCCAGCTCTGCGCCAAGATCGATCCGCGTCCGTACCAGGTGGTCGTGGACCAGGATGCCGCCAACCTGGCGAACGGACAGGCGCAGCTGAAGAAGGACCAGGCGAGCCTGGTCTACGCCAAGGTCAGCTACGAGCGCGACCTCGGACTGCTGAACCACGGCATCGTCTCGCGCGACACCGTCGACAACGACAAGAGCGTCTACGATCAGGCCGTCGCGCAGGTGAAGGTGGACGAGTCGACGATCCAGCAGCGCCAGGCGAGCCTGCACGCGGCGCAGGTGAACCTCGACTACACGAACATCATCTCGCCGGTCGACGGGACCGTCGTCTCGCGCAACATCACCATCGGGCAGACGGTCGCGGCGAGCTTCCAGACGCCGACGCTGTTCCTCATCGCGCAGGACCTGACCAAGATGCAGGTCGATACGAACGTGAGCGAGACCGACGTGGGCAACGCGAAGGTCGGGCAGAAGTCCTCCTTCACGGTCGAGGCGTTCCCGTCGCGGACGTTCTGGGGCACGGTCTCCCAGGTGCGGGAAGCGCCGATCACGGTGCAGAACGTCGTGACGTACGACGTGGTGGTGAGCGTCGACAACCCGGACTTCGCTCTCCTTCCCGGCATGACGGCGAACACCCGCATCATCACCGACGAACGCGACGACGTCGTGCGCGTGCCCTTGAAAGCCCTGCGCTTCTCACCCCGGGGCGTCGAGCGGCCGGACCCGAAGGCGCAGAGCGATCCCGATCCCCCCGCGCACGACCGGCCGGGCGGCCGTCACAAGGCGGACGCCGACGCCGGGGTGTGGGTCTTGCGAGGTGATCGTCCCGAGCGCGTCGCGGTCGTCACGGGCCTCACGGACGGAAATTTCGCGGAGGTGTCGCACGGCGATCTCCAGCCGGGCGACCGCGTGGTCATCGACGAGGTCACCCACGAGCAGGGAGAAGCGCACGGCCCGAGCCCACAGGGGGCCGCCGCCCGGCCGCACTTCCGCGGCTTCTGACGGGGCCTGCCGTGGCTGCACCGATCATCGACGTCAGGGACGTCACCAAGGTCTACCGGCTGGGCGACGTCGAGGTGCACGCGCTCCGCGGCGTCAGCCTCACCGTCCAGCAGGGCGAGTTCGTCGCGATCATGGGCGCCTCGGGGTCGGGGAAGTCGACGCTCATGCACATCCTCGGCTGTCTCGACAAGCCGACCGGCGGCCAGTACGTGCTCGAGACGATCGACGTCGCCGGACTCGACGAGGCGGCGCTCGCCCGCATCCGTAGCCGGCGCATCGGGTTCGTCTTCCAGAGCTTCAACCTGCTCGCGCGCGCGAGCGCGCTCGAGAACGTGTCGTTGCCGCTGTTCTACTCCGGGTGGGCCGCGAACAGCACGGAGCGGGCGCTCGCATCGCTGCATCTGCTCGGACTCGCGGGGCGCGAGCACAACTTCCCGAGCCAGCTCTCGGGCGGCCAGCAGCAGCGCGTCGCGATCGCACGCGCGCTGATCAACGACCCGGCCATCCTCCTGGCCGACGAGCCGACGGGGAACCTCGACTCGCAGACGGCGGACGAGATCATGACGACCATCCGGGCGCTCAACCGCGAGCGCGGGGTGACCGTGGTGCTGGTCACCCACGAGCCGGACATGGCCGCCTTCGCCGATCGCGTGATCACGGTGCGCGACGGGCTGATCGTCTCGGATCAACGTACGGTGCCGGCGCACGTGTCGACGGCGAGCATGCCCGCGAGCGCGAGCCGCGGCCGCCCGAGACGCCGAGGTGCCCACGATCAGCGGGGTGTGGTCGTTCGGACGGATGGCGCTCGTGGCGGCCAGCCGCGCGCTCGCGCGCAACAAGCTCCGCTCGGCGCTCACGGTGCTCGGCGTGTTCATCGGGGTCGCCGCCCTCATCGCCATGGTGGCCGTCGGCCAGGGGGCGAATGCCGCGGTCGAGGCAGAGATCGCCAGCCTGGGAACGAACCTGCTCGTCGTCCTGCCCGGAGCGACCACCAGCAGCGGCGTGCGAGCGGGATTCGGCAGCGCGTCGACGCTCACCGTGTCCGATGCGGAAGCCATCCTGAAGGAAGATCCCGCGGTCGCCGCCATCGGCTATCTCGACCGGCAGCTCGCGCAGATCGAGAACGGCAACCAGAACTGGAGCACCAGCATCCAGGGCGTCACCCCGAGCTACCTCGCGATCAGGAACTGGTCGCTCGCCGAGGGCCGACCACTGTCGGAAGCGGACGAGCGGGATGGGGCCCGGGTCTGCCTCCTCGGACAGACGGTGCTGAAGAACCTCTTCGGCGAGCATCAGGATGCGGTCGGGGCCACGGTGCTCGTGAAGGGCGTCCCGATGGAGGTGATCGGCGTCCTCGCCAGCAAGGGGCAGTCCGGCTTCGGCCAGGATCAGGACGACGCGGTCCTGATGCCGTTCAGCACCGCGGAGCTGAAGGTGCTCGGCGTCGCCGCACCGACCGCCACGGCGGCGTCCACGAATCCGCTCTTCGCGGCGCCGGTCAATCCACTCGGCATCCAGCCGAAGCTCACGGGGTTCGTGCACAACATCTACGTGCAGGCGAGGAGTCCGGGGCAGGTACAGACCGCGCTCCGCCAGGTGACGAGCACGCTCGCGCAGCGGCACCACATCCAGTCCGGACAGACGAAGGACTTCAGCGTCAACAATCTGAGCGACATCACGAGCGCAGCCGAGGACAGCAGCCGCGTCATGGCGCTCCTCCTGGCGACGGTCGCATCCATCTCCCTGGTGGTCGGCGGCATCGGCATCATGAACATCCTGCTGGTGTCGGTCACCGAGCGTACGCGCGAGATCGGCATCCGCATGGCGATCGGGGCGCGCCGCATGCACGTCCTCCTCCAGTTCCTGGTCGAGGCGGTGCTGCTGAGCGCGATCGGCGGCGGCACCGGGGTGCTCACGGGAAACGCGGTCTCGCGCGTGATCTCCGCGGTGGCGGGCTGGCCCACGCTGGTGTCGTCGACGGCGATGGCGGGCGCCTTCGTCTTCTCGGCCGCCATCGGCGTCTTCTTCGGCTACTATCCCGCACGCCGCGCCTCCCGGCTGAACCCCATCGAGGCGCTCCGCTACGAATGAGGACGCTGATCGCCATCTCGCTGCTCGTGCTGGCGAGCGGCTGCGCCGTCGGACCGGATTTCAAACGCCCGGCACCGCCGCCCGTCACGGGCTTCACGGCGACGGCGATGCCCGGCACGCTGACGCCGGGATTCGGCGAGGCGGAGCAGCGATTCGTCGGTGGAGACGCGCTCTCGTCCGACTGGTGGGAGCTCTTCCGCTCCGCAGCGCTGTCCGACGTCGTGCGCCAGGCGATCGCGGGAAACCAGACGCTCGCCGCCGCCGAGGCCACGCTGGCGCGCGCCCAGGACGCGCTGGCCCAGGCGCGCGCGGCGTTCTATCCGCAGATCAGCGCATTCGGCAACGCCGAGCGCCAGAAGACCGCGTTGCGCGGCAACACCGCGACGCAGAGCCCGGCCTTCAACCTGTTCTCGCTCGGACCGACGGTGAGCTACTCGCCGGACGTCTTCGGCGGCACGCGACGGCAGGTCGAGCAGGAGGCCGCGCTGGCGGAGAACCAGCGGTACCAGCTCGGGGCGGCCTATCTCACGCTCACCGGCAACGTCGTCTCGCAGGCGCTCGCCATCGCCGGCTCCCGACTCGAGATCGCCACGACCGAGGAGATCCTCGACGACGACCAGAAGAACCTCGACCTCGTGCGTGCCAAGTTCGACGCCGGCAAGGCCGCGCAGACCGACGTCCTCACTGCCGAGGCGCAGCTCATGAACGACCGCGCGCTGCTGCCGCCCTTGCGGCAGCAGCTCAGCGTGGCGAACGACGCCCTGTCGATCCTGCTGGGCAGGTTCCCGGCCGAGTGGTCGCCGCCGGAGTTCGATCTGAACCGGCTCGAGCTTCCCGGCGAGCTGCCCGTCAGCCTGTCGTCCGACCTCGTGCACCAGCGTCCGGACATCCTGGCGTCCGAAGCCAGCCTCCACGCCGCGAGCGCGGCGATCGGGGTCGCGACGGCACAGATGTATCCCTCGATCACCCTCTCCGGCTCGGTGGGGCTCGAGACCTTCATGACGAGCGGCATGTCCGCGGCGACGAGCGAGATGTGGAACATCGCCTCGGGCATCACCGCCCCGATCTTCGAGGGCGGCGCGCTGGTGGCGCAGAAGCAGGGCGCGGTCGACGCCTTCCGCGGCTCCCTGGCGACGTATCAGCAGACCGTCCTGCAGGCCTTCGGCCAGGTCGCCGACACGTTGCAGGCACTCGTCCACGACGCCGATCTCGTGGCCGCCACGCGCAAGGCGCTCGACGTCGCGGATTCCGCGCTGGCACTGCAACGCCTCAGCTACGAGGCGGGGAAGTCGGACGTGCTGCTCCTCATCGACGTCCCAGCGGCTCGACCAGCAAGCGAGACTCAGCTATGCCCAGGCGCAGACCCAGCGGTACCAGGATACGGCGCAGCTGTTCGTCGCCATGGGGGGGCGGTGGTGGACGGCAGGGGATCTCGGCCCGGACGACATGTCACGCGGCTGACCCCGGAACGAAAGGAAGACGATCATGATGAAGTACGTCCTCGCGGGAGGCACCCTGGCCATGGCGCTCGCGATCTCGCAGTTCGCCCCGACAGCAACGTCCGGCGATGGCGCGATGTCGACCGCGCCCCGGTCCCGTCACACTCCCGTAACGTTCGAGGTCGCTTCCGCAGACCTCGCGACCGTCGGAGCCGCGCCGCGCGAGGACGGATCGGACTCGGGCAGACGACGGCGGCGACGACGGCGACGACAGCGGCAGCGAGTGATCGCGCGCGAGTTGCGCCGCAACGTTCGTTTCGCTAGCTGAGGCGTCGTCGCCCGGGGGGACGGCGCTGTCAGTGACGTACGACTTCGACCTCCTCTGCCTCGGAAGCGGACCGGCGGGCCAGCGCGCCGCCGTCCAGGCTGCCAAGCTCGGGTTCCGTTCCGCCGTCGTCGAGAAGGGTCGTGTCGTCGGTGGCGTGTGCGTCGACACCGGTACGATCCCGAGCAAGACGTTCCGCGAAGCGGTGCTGAGCTTCGGCAAGCCTGCATGGCCCGCGGAGCCGGCCGGCCACGCGGTGCAATCGCGCCGTCCCACCCTGCAGCAGCTCCTGGCGCGCGTCACCGAGGTGAGGCGGCGCGAGTGCGACGTCATCCACCAGCAGCTCGATCGCAACGACGTCACGGTCATATGGGGCCGCGCGCGTTTCAAGGATGCGCACACGGTCGTCGTCGAGCGCGACAGCGGCCTCCACACGATCACGGCGGAGCACATCCTGATCGCCGTCGGCACCGAGCCGGCGCAGCCGCCCGGCGCCGCGCCGGACGGCCAGGTGGTGCTCACGAGCGACGACATCCTCACCATGACGTCGCTGCCGCGAACGCTCGCGGTCGTCGGCGCCGGGGTGATCGGGCTCGAGTACGCGTCGATGTTCTCGATGCTCGGCGTGTCCGTCACGCTGGTCGAGAAGCGCGACCGCTTTCTCGAGTTTCTCGACAACGAGATCGTCGACGAGCTGATGCACCAGATGCGCAAGCACGGCGTGGTCTTCCGGCTGGGCGAGACGGTGGAACGGCTCGACGTCACCGACGGTCCGCCCCGGCGTGCCGCGTTGCTCCTCGAATCGGGCAAGCGCATCGTCGCCGACGCCGTCGTCTTCTCCGCCGGCCGGATGGGCGCCACGGCCGCGCTCGACCTCGCCGCCGCCGGCCTGGCGGCCGACGAGCGCGGGCGGCTCAAGGTCGACGAGCACTTCCAGACCGCGGTGGCGCACATCTACGCGGCGGGAGACGTGATCGGATACCCGAGCCTCGCCGCCACCTCGAGCGAGCAGGGGCGGCTGGCGGCCTGTCACGCATTCGGCGTCGCCGCCGGACCGATGGCGAGTCACTTTCCGATCGGCATCTACTCGATCCCGGAGATCTCGATGGTGGGCGCCACCGAGCAGGAGCTGACGCGCAAGAAGGTGCCGTACGAGACCGGCGTCGCGCGCTACCAGGAGATCGCACGCGGTCAGATCCTGGGCGACGAGAGCGGCTTCTTCAAGATGCTCTTCCACCGCGAGGGCCGCGAGCTGCTCGGCGTCCACACCATCGGCAGCGGGGCGACGGAGCTGATCCACATCGGGCAGGCCGTCGTCGGGCTCGGCGGCGGACTCGACTACTTCCTGCAGACGATCTTCAACTACCCGACGCTCGCAGAGTGCTACAAGGTGGCGGCCCTCGACGCCGCCAACAAGCTCGCCCGCTGAGTCGTCGGCCTACTGGCGCTCCGGCAGCAGCAGGAAGTTCGTCACCCCGGTGACGCCGCCCACGCCACGCGCCGTCGCCTCGACCGACGCGCGCGCCTCGGCGGAGGGTACGACACCGAGCAGCACGATGTGGCCGTCGATGCTGACGACGTCGACGTGACCGGCACGCGCCGCGGGGTTCGCGCCCAGCATGATCCTGGCGGTGCCCGCGATGGAGGCGTCGTCGGAGCTCGTCCGAGCCCCCTTCGGTCTCACCACGATATAGCTGTCGATCGATGCGAGGCCCGGCACACCGGCCGCGACCTCGAGCGCCTGCTCCACGCGCTTCGCGGAGTCGACCTTGCCGACCAGGAAGGCGTGCGCGATGTACACGTACGGGCTGACGGCCGGTGCGAGTCCCTTCGCCGTGAGCCCCTCGCGAAGGCGCAAGGTGAGCTGCTCGTCCCCGATCTGGCCGATGACGCTCTCGCCGCTGGTCGAGGCGGGGGGCAGCGCCGGCGCCGCGGGGCGATAGCCGCCGCCGCATCCGACGAGCGAGAGCGCCAGCGCTGCGCGCAGACCCAGCGCCGCGAGCTCCGGAAGAAGCCGATTGCCGATTTCGCGACGTGCCCCTCGCTCGATCATCTCGCCCGTCGCGTTGTGCTGGCGCGAAGGGCGACTGTCAATCGTGGCGTCGCCGGTGCTACGGCACGGCCGGCGCTCGCCCCGTCAAGAACGCGATGACGACGAAGATGAGCGCGACCACGACCAGGAAATATCCGATCTCGGCGGAGAGTCCCGCTACCCCGCGCTGGCCCAGTACCGCCGCGATCAGCGCGATCACGAAGAAGATGAGCGCCCAGTTCAGCATGTCAGTACCCTCCCGAAATGGAGCTCGGTCAGCCGAGGCACGTCGCGAAGCTTCGGTCTTCACGACTACACCCCGCCGCACTGCCGGCGATACCGAATCTGTCGTGGCTCAGGGCGCACAAACGCGACGACACGTCGTCCGGCAGGGTTGCAATCCGCTTGCAAACTGCTAGTGCCGGCTCGCCGCGCGCCTCGTACGTGCCCGTTGCCTCGTCGGAGGGGTGGCCGAGTCAGGCTGAAGGCAGCGGTCTTGAAAACCGCCAGGGCGCAAGCCCTCGGGAGTTCGAATCTCCCCCCCTCCGCTAGCATTTCACCAATCACATTCGCTACTTGCCGTGACGATCGGCGCGCGCGGCGAAAGGTTCCCGGAAGGGTTCCCGTTTTGACGCTCGGCGCCGGCGGGGACGGCGTGTGGTGCGGGGTGTTACTCGGTGCCGAGGGCTGTCCGCCCAGACGGAGGATCTCCTCCGGGGTCTCGTCGCGGAGGTAGCCGGCGTAGTGCCGCTCGATCATCTCGACCGACGTCCCGCAGTAGTCGGCGAGGCGCTTGATATTGTAGCCCGCCTCGAGGGACGCCGAGATGAACGTGTGGCGCGTGGCATAGAACTTCCGTGGCCGAATCGCCGTCGCGCGGAGAGCGCGGTGCCAGTGCTGTTGGACGAAGCGTTCTTCGTCGACCGGTCGCCCGGTCGCGGTCGTGAACACGAAGTCGTCGGCGGTGAGGTGCAGGGGCTGGGGCATGTCCCGAAGCACGGCGACCACCTCCGGGCGCACGGTGATCGTGCGCTTGCTCTTCTTCGTCTTCGGTGGATTGTCCTCGCCGAGCGTGCGAGACGCCCGCACCGACAGTCTGCCGCGCCGCAGGTCGAGGCCACCACGCCGGAGGCCGATAGCCTCCCCCGGACGCAGTCCGGTGAAGAACTGCGTGAACACGAACGGGAACCAGTGGCGGTCCTTCCGCCAGTAGTAGTCGAGGAGGATGTTGCGCTCTTCCTCGGTGAAGGGGTCCGGCTCGGGATCGACCTTGTCGGGCCAGTCCAACGCTGCGAACGGATCCCCAGTGACGAGGTCCTCCTTCCGCGCGTCCCTGAAGAGCGCGCGAAAGGATCCGTCGATCATGTCGCGGGCGGTCTTCACGGCGAGTCCCTTGCCCGTCACCTTGTCGATGAGGCCCATCCGAAATGCCTCGAGGGCTGACACGGTGATCGCGTCCAGGCGCGTGTCATTGAACACCGGGAGGATGTGCGTCCGCAGGTGCTTCCGGTAGGTCTGCGCCAGAGACGCTCGGACGAGAGGCGGCACCTTGCGGGCGAGCCACGTCTCGGCAGTGCGCTCCGGTGGATGCACGGGGGCGACTCGCCGTGTCCGCGAGGCCGCCGCCGCGCGCGGCCGTGGCAAACAGCCGTGGGTCTTCGGGGTTGCCGTCGCGCGACCAGTAGCCCGAGCCCGCCGGACCGTGGATGGCGCAGGTTCTTTCGCCCTGGCGGGCAGCCTTTCCACACCGTTTCCCGGTTGTCTTGGAGACGCCCGCACAGCGCGGCGCTTGACCGAAGGGCGTCGTGATCGTCTCGACCGTCTCGGTCGTGCTCGCTACCCCGTCCGACAAGCTATCGCCTCGCTCCATTCACGCGACTGATCGATCAAGCTCGGTCGAGCACATCACACGATATGCGGCGGTGTTCGCGCAGCACATGCTTTCTCCAGGGTAGTCGCCAGCGTAGCGCCGGTTAGGTGACACGTCCATCTCCCCTGCGAGTTTCTTTGGTGGATCGGCGACATACGCGCGCGACAGGGTGGTCGCGGCACTACGCCTGCTCGAACAGGGATGCGGCGAACAGTCTCGCACCAAGACCGCGGGCTGGCGCAGCCGACCTCAAAATCGTAGGGCAGCCAACCGAACGAGGGTCGTAGACGCTCGCCCCATCCTACCCAACGCCGCATCGCTTACGCGCGGACATCGGAACCCGGCAGAGGCCAGGAATGGGTGGGGGACGGTTCGTCTTTTGATCCGCAAGGCAAGCCGCAGGGCACGACAGAGGCACGACGTTGCCGAAATCCGAGCCGGGACGCCGCGATAGGGAGGTACGCAGGACGCGGCATCCTGTGCGCCTGCCGCGCTGGCAGCGCTGAACAGTATCGGTGCCTACGCCACCGTCGCGAAGGCTTACCGAACGCCCTAACTCGGACCGCGTTCGCCGCGTTTTCGCCTGCTCCGTAACAGGCCGCCGCGGTGTCAGCTGCAGACGTGCGGACGGCTCTTCCGGCAGTGGCCCACGATCGCGGCCCGGCACCGCTTCCGGCACTTCCGGGGCTGGCCCGCAGCGGCGCAGGTCGACGCGCACTGCGCCACGAGATCGCTGCACGCGGCCGCACACTGCCTCCGCGTCGTCGCGACGGCGCAGCAGGCCACGTCCGAGAAGCCGAGCGCTCTGTCGCTGCACGGCGCCTGCCCGGGCGAGCACTCGGGCGCCGACGGCGCCAGAGTGAGACAGACGCCGTTGCCGTTGTCGCACACGGGCGCGGTGGACGGGCAGCAGGCGCCGTTACCGCAGTCCGTGCCGCAGAGCCCGCATCCGGGCTCGCCTGGCGGGCAGCACTCCACCTGCGCGGGCCCGCAGCTCAGGCACGTCCGGTTCGCGTTGTCGCAGACTGGGGCCGTGGTCGGGCAGCACCCGCCGTTGCCGCAGTCGACGCCGCAGACGCCGCACCCCGGCTCGCCCGGCGGGCAGCACTCCACTTCGGACGGCGGGCAGGCGGGCGCGGTCGTCGTCGTGGTCGTCGACGTCGATGGCGTGGTGGTCGTGCTGCTGCTGGCGGTCGGGCTCGCCACGTCCCAGCCGACGACGTCGAGCGCGATGCCCTCCGGCGACTCCGGCGTGACATCGGCGAACTGCTCCTTGCAGCTGAACGCGTTCTGCACGTACGGCGTCGCCTGGGGGCACGAGGCGCTCAGCCAGTCGCCCGAGTCTCCGTTCGGGTCCTGATTGAAGCCGACCAGCTCGGTGTCGCCGTCGTCGATCGAGAAGTAGCGCGTGCCGCTCGTCATCGGGTTGAGGACGCCCGGCGCGGACCACCCGAACAGGGCTTCGGGCCTCAAGTTGCCCTCGACGACGACGTCAGAGCCGAGCCCCAGCACCTCGTCGATCTCGTGCTCGATCGATCGCTGGGCGTCGTAGGTCTGCGGAGCGGGCGGCCGCGTGAACGAGAACGGCTTCAGCGCGTTGATCGTGACGATGCCGTCGTACGGCCCGCCGGGGCCGAGGTTGCCGTCCGCGAACATGACGGGAGGCAGGTCGAGGCCGACCGCCCGGCCGTTCGCGCTCGTGGGGTATATCTGCACCGACAGCGGCTCGGCCGGAAGGCTCGCCGTCGCGAGCGTGTCGTTCGGCGTCGTCGCGTCCGTCACGAGCGCGTCCACGTAGCTCGCCCACGAGATGCGATAGAGGCAGGACTGGCTCTCGGCCAGCAGCCCCGTCCCGAGGGGGGTGCCGTCGGGCCGGGTCGTCGCGTAGCGGAAGCGGATCGACACGGTGATCGGGTCGGTCAGCAGCGACACGTACGTGCGGGCGGCATCCACGACCGCCGATTCGATGGCGGCAGCGTTCGGATCGTTCGTGATGGAATCGTCGAACGAGACGTGCATCACGAAGCCGCCGCCCGCGTCCGCACCGACGAGCACCTCGGTGCCCGCGGCCGCTCCGACCGCCGGGGTGGCGGCTCTTGCGAGCGGGCGCGCCGCGCCCGCGTCGCCCGGCGCTTCGTCGGCGACCCGGCTTTCGTGCTCGACGCGCCCGACCGGGAAACCGCCCACGACCAGCAGCGCTCCGGCGGCCGGGTGCCCCGCGCCCGCGCCGACCAACACGATCGCCAGCGCCACGGCCGAGAGCCGGGCCCTCGGCCGATCCGTGCGCCGGGACGCCACCAACGACTGCCTGGTAACGGTGCTCGTCATGGCTGACGTTGGGGTCTGCGGGCCTCCGCCGCCGGTGCGCTCACGAGCGCGATGATCGCGATCAGCGCCAATACGCCTGGTCCTCTCATGGGATTCTCCCCGTTCTGAAAGAGGAGGCGTGAAGAGGGATCTTACGGTGTGAAAATTCGACGAGGCGGGACCGCAGAGAGCCGGTGCTTCGCGGCCTCACGCCCGACGCGCTTCGTTGCGGTGCCGCAGCTCGGCCCCGGCCAGGCGGCGACCCGCTGCGACGTCCTCGTCGCCGTGGCGCCCACGATCGCGCGCAATCGCGAGCGCGAGTCCTCCTACCGGGTGCGCAGTCTTGGGATCAGTCGCAGCCGGCGCGCGCAAGGATCGCCCGGATGACCGGCCCCTTGGCCTCGGCGTAGTAGTTCACGTCCTTCCACTCTCGCTGCGCCAGCTCTCGCTTCGTGGCCTCGTACCAAGCCCGTTCGTCGGCATGGGCGCGCAGGCGGTCACGCACCGCCAGGTAGCGACGTATCTCGACGGAATCGTGCGCGTAGCAGTGGACGTTGGCCTGTGGACGCCGGCCATGTTGACTGAGGGTGGCGAGCTGCTGGCGCAGGGCGAGGTTCTCGAGCACCAGCGCACGGCGCGACAATCCCAGAGTGCGCAAGGCGCGGAGGATGAGCTTCAGCAGGAAGAGCATCCGGGCAGGATGCGGGCGCCGATTCGCGATGGCAACCAAGGAAGAGCAGCGGCGTTGGGAGCCAGTTTTGTGCCCGAGATCGGGCCAGCGGAGTTTTGGCGAGGCACAACCACGAGCGGCAACCACCCGTGGAACCCCGGGTACACATCGACAGAGCTGCGCAGCGAACGGTGGACGCGCTGAGCGCGCCGACGGGCGTCCTCGTCATCACCGACTGAGCGCGTCAGCCGAGCGCGCGTCCGGCCGATGGACGCGCGGCCGGTCAGTGCGTCGCGGTCGCGACGTCCGTCTGCGTCGCCTGGAGGAAGCCGCGAAGCTCCTCGCGGCACGCGTCGGGTATGGAGTTGCCCTTCCGGCCGTTCACGGTGCGGAGCGTCTTCCGCGCGAGCGCGCCGGCCTGCTTGGCGAGCCGGCGCTGCTTCTTCCCGCTCGCCGCCGTTGCCTTGGCGATCTTGGCGCACAGGCCCTTCACGCCCTTTTCCAGCGGCCCGCTCAGTGTCACTCCCTCGCATCCGGCTGGACGCACGGCGCAGCGGCAACCGGCCGCCGCGAGGTCCGCGGTCGCGCAGGCGGGCGCCGTGGTGGAGGTGGCAGGCGAGCCAGCTTCAGGAGAAGCATGCTGGCGGTCAGGCGGGGCAGCTAGGGCGGCGCAGCAGGTCGCCGCCCGTCGGCACAACACGAAGGTAGCCGGCGCCGCCCTTCACTTGGTAGTAGTCCCTCGCCCGGAGCCCCCACGAAGTCGACGACGACGGGGCGCTCGGCGGCTCCTCTTGGTTCATCCGAGATGACAGGCGTGGAACGCTGCGATCACGTACCGACACCTGCCGTTCGCGCGTGCTCGCCGATCTCACTGATTTCCGCCGGGCTTCGACGCGAAACGGGGTGGTCAACTCCCGGAGCCTGGCCACGGGGTGTCCACGTCGCCGAGAACGAGTGGGTCCCGCCGGCCCGCGCACAGGGACTGTCCGTGCACAGGGACTGGCGGGGACAGCTTCAGGGGTGCTAACCCTCGATCATGTCGGCGGGAGAAATTTGCAGGCGGGACGTGGACACCGCGAACTACGCAGAGAGCGCGCTCGACGCCGCGCGCCGCATGCGCGACCGACAGGTGGGCTCGGTGGTCATCGTCGACGACGGCCGGCCGGTTGGCATCCTCACCGACCGCGATCTGACCGTCCGCGTCCTGGCGGCGGGCCTCGATCCGCAGGAAACGCGCGTGAGCGAGGTGATGACGCCGTCGCCGACGACTATCGGGGAGGACGACACGATCGCGACTGCGCTCGGCTCCATGCGGGCGGGGCGCTTCCGCCGCCTGCCCGTGGTGGGGAGCGACGGCCGCCTGCTCGGCATCGTCGCGCTGGATGACGTGCTCTTGGTGGTGGCCGAGGAGCTGGGGGAGATCGGCCCGCTGCTCAGGCGCGAGGCGCCGCATCGGCTGCTGGGGCGGCAGACGTGAGCGCTCCTGCGGCGCACCTGGCGACCCAGGTTCTGCATCCACTCCCGCCACGCGAAACCGCCGCCCCCGACTCATCGTCGGCTGTAACTGGAGGACGGGCTTCCCGTCAACGCGGTCGCGCTACAGCGAAGGCGTTCCCCGGGGCCGACGAGGTAAAAGCCCCGGGGTTCGCCCCGAGAATCCCAACCTACCCACGCCGCTAGCCGGTTTTGGGGACTCGGCGACGGCGACGCGAGAGGGGGACCGCCTTTTACCGTAGCTGTCCCTTCGGTTCTGTCTATCCGGGAAAGTGTCAAATCGCGCTATGGGCTACCCCGAGGTGCTGCGCCGAGTTCCTGCTGGGCCCCCCAAGGCTCCCTATATTTCGCGCCGAGGGAAGTCTCTGCGGCCACTGGCACTCCGGGCACACTCTGCTAGACTGCGTTCGGTTAGGCGACCGATCCGACGCCGTCAGCACGCTCCAGGCGGTCCTCACCTGGCTCCGGCGCTTCATCGGGGAAGGCGGCAGAGGATGTACCAGGAGCTTCGTGTGCGACGTGTGGTCGCTGACTCCCTCGGCGTGGGGCTCGAGGAACTGCTTCGCGACGTATCTCTTCGCGACGACCTGGCAGCTGATTCGCTCGACCTCGTCGAGCTGGCCCTCGCACTCGAGGTGAAGTTCGGCATCAGCGTGCCCGAGCGCGTTCTCGACTGGGTGCGTTCCTACGGGGACCTCGTTGAGGCTACCGTGGACCTCATACGCGTGCGGCGCGCGGCCGAGTCGAGAAGTGCGGAGCAGCCCACGCGCTTTGTGGCCCGTGTCGTGCCGTCCGAGGGTCGGTCAGGCGGCATACTGGAGCGCGGCGGCTGGCTCACGCCGTACACCGTCGAGGCGATCGCCGAAGACGCGCTACACGCGGGCCGCGGCGCGCGGCTCGAGGTGACAGTCGCGGCGAGCACCGAGGATACCGACCTCGCGCGCGTGCACGACGATTTCGCCTGCCTCGGCGAGCGTGGGATCCTGGTGACTGTCTGGCGCGAGGACGAGAACGGGGGCCCCGACCAGCATCTACCTGTGGCCGGCGGCGCGACCAGCAACGCACGGCCTCCCTTGACTAGCGAGCTGCTCAGCCGGCTGACAGGAGTGCCGACAGCCGTCACCGTCACTGAGTACTTTGGCGAGGACCCCTGGCAGGCAGAGGATCTGATCGCCTGCGCGGGCAAGGACGACACGCGCTTCGGCGATGCGACTCCGGCGGAGCAGACACAGGCCCTGAGCGGGCGCGGCCCCTACCAGTTTGTGGAGAGCGAGCGCGGCGTTGCCAGCGACCGCGCCACAGCAGGCGACCACCACGTTCACGCTCACATCCACAACGGTCAGGCACCAGCGGGCAGCGTCCACATCACCGAGGAAAGGCCGCCGCGCCTCGCGATCGACCGTGGCTCCGCCTGGAACAAGCAATACTACCAGACCGACCTGTGCACTCGCCTCGGGCCGAATGGCGAACTCCTCGCCCGGCGGGACGCCACCTACTATGAACGTGAGGATCGGATCATCGTCACCGCTTCCTGCATCACCCCGCTCACCGCGGGACAACCATCCACCCGCGGCCAGGGCCTGCGCATGCAGTTCGACCTTTCGGCTTCCTCTCCCAATGGATTCCACCTCCTCACGACGACCCTCGGTCGCTCTATCGAGGACGACTCCTGCAACCTCCTCGTCCTCGTCTCCGCGGAGCTGGCGGGAGAGAGGCGGTTCGCCCACGTGGTGGTGCACGGTGGTTTGGAGCCTAAGATCAACGTGAGCCTGCTGGCAGCGTAGAGTAGGCAGAAGGACGATGCCCGAAACCCCCGGCGCCCGGGGAGGCTGATGCATCACCTTCTCCGCGGCTCGCTTGTTGGCGGCCGTACCGGTTCGGGTTCCGTGGACCTTCGCTCCCGCTGATTCGCTATCAGAACTTGCCGGAAAGGCCCCGAGCGGCGTCGGGCGGTCGCGCAAGCAGCAGAGCGCCCTGATTCGCTTCGTATTCCTCTCGCGCGCGCGCCTCGACCCAGCCGCGGTGCGCCGCTGGATGAAAGCGCATCCCGAAGTCGGCAAGCGCCGCCGCTCCCCCTAGCGGGTTCGAGCGGGGGCCCAGCGCCACCTACACCTACCTACTGCACCGGCCCTATCGCACTCACGACGCAGCCCGCAGTTTCGAGCTCGTCGAGCAGCCGCATCGCCTCCGCCTCGGGCACGCCGAGCAGCTCGGCCACACGCTCGGCGTCGGCGCCCTCAGGCAACGCGTCGAGGAGCGCGAGGACCGCATCGTGGCTGGGGGTCAAGACAGGCATGCAGCAGCGTCGTCGCGCACCGGCCTAGGCGAGGCCGAGCTCGACAGCGAGGTCGTGCGGAAGGACGAGCCGCCCCCGGTCGCCCTCCTTCATGATCTCGGTACCAGCGAGCATCCGCAGGGGTGGCAGCCACACGATCCTGTCGCCAACCCGGCAGCGCATGACCAGGCCGCCGTAGTCCAGCACCTCCACGTCCTCGATCTCCACGCGCTCCGCCGCCTCGAGCATGATGAGCCTCCATCGATCGGCTCGAGAACCATAGGGGCGCCGGTGTGCGCCGCTCGAGGTACGCGCGGGGAGCCTATACGCGAGCGCAAGCAGGGAGTGCTCGGGAGCCTATGCCTTCGCCACCGGAATGCAATCGATCGGGGCGCACGTACTGAACTCAGTTTGAAGCGCCGGCTCGCGACCGAGGACACGCATGACGAGACGGCCTGCGGCGGCTCAGGCGACCAAACCTGGCGCTTCATCTGGTGTTACCAGCAGAAACGGATGCAACGCGCGTAGGACTACGCAAGGAGTTTCCCGAGCTTCCGGCGTCGCCCTTGTGCTGGTATCCGGACATTTTCCTGGGTGACGGTGCATCTGGCGGCGCGGAAGCGCACTGGAGGGATCATGCACGAGGAAGAGGAGTCCACGGCGGTCGCGGCCGACGTGCCCGGAGACCTTCTCGAGGGGACGAACACGGCACTTCCACCTGAGGTACGCACGGCTCCGCCTCAGGAGGCGACGCCACCGCCCCCGGACGTTTGGTACTCAGTCGAGCACAACTGCCGTCCAGGAGAATTTACCCCTCGTGGACCGGCCGACGGCCTGCTGTATCGTCGGCGGCGGCATATGTAAGCTCAAGGCCAGCCTTCTAGCCGGCCTGGGATCATCGCCGGAAGGACTTGGCTTGGCGGGCGTGTTCGGGCCTAACTCACGGCCATGACCCAGCCCGTCATAGAGTTCTGGTCCGATTTCGGCTCCAGCTACGCCTACTTCGCTTCGCTCGAGGTCGAAGCGTTGGCGGAGAAACATTGGCCGCGAGGTCGCCTGGCCTACGAACCCTGCGCCGGACGTCTCAGCCTCGCCGGCCATGACTGGCGCCGGTCCCGGCTCCGCCCATGCCGCCCTGCCCACCATGCGGGCCTTCTACGCCCGGATCGTCGGGACCCGGCCGCCGCCGTCCGCTTCGCCAAGGCGGCCTTCCAGGCGGCCTATGTGGCCGGCCGCGACGTGGGCGACCTCGCCGTGGTGCTCGAACTCTCCGGCCTGACCGCCGAGGCGGTCTCCGATCCCGAGATCAAGGCGCTGGCCAAGGCCCGGTCCGAGGAGGCTGTCGGGCGTGGGTCTCGTGGCCGCCAGGACGGCGACGCGCATCGTCTATCTCGATGCCATCCTCTACCTCGGCGCCGGCATCGTCGGCACCGGGCACCACTGGTACTTCACCGGCCAGGGCACGCTCAACATGGGGCTCGCGGCCAGTTTCTCGGCGATGGAGGTCGTGCCGCTCACGTTGCTCACGCTCGACGCATGGGACTTCGTCCGCCTCCAGGATCGCCGGTGCGCCGAGTGCGGGCACGCGTTCGCCGTGCGACAGACCTGGGCAATCTACTTCCTGATGGCGGTCGGCTTCTGGAATTTCGTCGGCGCCGGCGTGTTCGGCTTCCTCATCAACCTGCCGATCGTCTCCTACTTCGAGGTGGGGACGCTGCTCACGAGCAATCACGGGCACACGGCGATGTTCGGCGTGTTCGGAATGCTCGCGCTCGCCGTCGTCGTGTTCTGCCTCCGGGCGCTTGCCGACGACGCCCGCTGGCAGCGCGTCGAAGGGTCCGTTCGGACGGGCTTCTGGGGGCTCAACGTCGGCCTCGGCCTCATGGTGCTGCTCGATCTCTTTCCGGGCGGCGTGCTCCAGCTCTGGGACTCCCTCTCGAACGGCTACTGGCACGCACGGCGGCTCGCGTTCCTGATGGGCGGCACCTTCCACATGCTCGAGTGGGCCCGCATCGGCGCCGACACGGTCTTCCTCGTGATCGGCGTCGTGCCGATCGTCGTCGCGACGTTGCGCATCACGCTCGCGCCTGCCTCGGCGGAGCCGCGCCCCGCGGTCGTCCCCGGCAGCGGAGCGCGGGCGGTTGCATGATGGAGCCCATCGCCCGCTACCTCGCCGACGATCACGTGCGCCTCGACCGCTCCTGACGCGAGGGCCGTCCGACGCGGCGGCGTATGCGGACTTCCGCAGGGGCTCGTTCGCCACATCGGGATGGAGGAAAAGATACTGCTCCCGGCAGCGCAGCGCGCCACGGGCGGGGAGCCGTTGCCCGCGGCCGCTCGTCTCCGGCTCGATCACGGCGCGCTCGCCGCGCTCCTCGTGCCGACCCCCACCCCGGCGATCTTGGCAACGATGCGCGGCATTCTCGCGCGCTACAACGCGCTCGAGGAAGGGCCCGGCAGCTCCGTGGAGGACGCGGTGAACGCCCTTGCGCCAGACGATCGCCTGTCACTCCACCATGTAGCCGCGACCGCCCATGCAGGCGGTGAATACCCGGGCCCAGCTGTCGCTCGACGTGGCTTGGCCCGAGGCGATGGACTGACAATCGGCCTTGTCCCCGTCCTGCTGTCGCTGGCTCTGGTTGCGCTGCGCGGTGATTCTCAGCGCCCGGGGCGGCGGCGGGGCATGGACCGGCCCCGCAGTCTGCGTGGCGCACCCGATGATCGACGAACAGGCAAGCGCCGCGACGAGCGCGACGAGCGACGAGATGGATCGGCGGCGGCGTGCCATGGACGGTCCTTCCTTGCGATGCGCTGGTTTCGAGGGCGCCACGTGACGCTGGTTGGGCGGCACTGCCCGGGCCCGGTAGGTCGCCCTGACCAAGCGCCTACCGGTTCTTCCCCTGTCCCTTCTTTCTCTTGGCGTTCGGGTTCGCGTTGTGACCGCCGCCCGCGGCCCGCTTCTGCTGGCGCTGCACCTGCTTTTGCTGCCGGCGCTGCCCCTGCCGCTGCTGCTTCGGCTTCCGCTGCGGCTGCGCCTGCTTCCGCTGACGCTGCTCCTGCCGTTGCCCTTGCTTCTCCTGCTGCTGCTGCTTCTGGATCTGCTGCTTCTCCTGCCGCTGCTCCTGCCGCACCTTGGCCGCCGGCGGCGCCTGTGCCGTGGCGCCCGTCATCGGCGGACGAAGCGCCGCACGTCTGACCGCCTGTTTTGGCGGGGAGGCGTAGCGGAGTCGCTGGGGCTGCTGCCAGCCCTGCGGGCGCGCGCGGTAGGCGCGCGGGCGCGGCGTCCACGCGGCTGCCGGCGGACGCCTGCCGCGGGCGTAGTAGTAGTTGTCGTAGGCGCGGATCCGCCGCTGGCCGTTGTAGTAGCCGCCACCCTGATGGCCACCGCCATCGAAGATGGAGTAGAGCGCCCATGCACCGAGCGCGCCCACCATCGCCCCGCCGCCGAAGGCGAGCCACGGATTGATCCCGGGGCTCTCCTGCACCACCTGCGCGGGTTGTGGCTGCGTCGCGAGCACCGGGTCGTACGAGGGTACGTAGACGACATCCGGGCGCGCGGGCTCGATGAGGATGTCCTTGTTCGGAACGACGCGCACCTTCTGGTACTGGTTCGACTTCAGGTTGCCGACGTTCGCGACCGCGTGCCGGTAGTCCTGGATGGCGTCCAGCACGTCCGCCTGCTGATAGGTCACCGCCTGTCCCATCTGGTCGGTCCACGCCGGGTTGGTGTCGAGCCAGCGGAGCACGTCCGGGAACTGCAGAAGGCCGACGACGCTTCCGTCCCAGCCGCGGTCAGTGGGGACGTTGTCGACCTGCGCCGCCTGCCCGACGAACCCCGCGGCATCGTGGAGCTGGTCCGGAAAGGTGGTCGCCGGCAGCAGGGACGCGAGGACGACGTCCGGGTAAAGGGCGACGGGCGCGACGAGGTCGTGCAGCTCCTGCTTGCTGAGGGGCGGTGGGGCCGCTGGGGGCAGCGTGGTCGACGTCTCGCCAAGCGCACCCCCGCAGGCGAGGACCGACGTGGTGAACGTCACCAGGACGGTTCGTGCGACCCGACGCCGCCAGCGTGAAGTCTTCATCCGCGTTGCCGCTGTTCGCCAGGCGCACCTCAGCATGCCGAGCGCTCGACCGTTGGTCCGTGAAGCGAATAGCTCGCCCCTCGGAGCGCAACAATGCGCGGAACTACCGACGTGAGCTTACGCTTCCGCCGCAGGACGGGCGGCCGGAGAGAAGGGCCTCTCGGATCGAGCCCTCGATAGGGGTCACTCGTGCGACTTCACCTCGCCGACTGCTGCGTGTCAGGCCCTTCGGTCTCATGGCGTCCTCCAGGAGGTTTGGGGCCGCGGATGGTCGCAGCGACCAGGCTACCGGCCGCTGCACGGGCGACGTTCGTGAGGAGGAAGCGCGTCAACCGCAGGGTGAGTCCGCCGCCGAGTACGTAGCCCGCCGCAGCGCCAAGGGCCACGGTGGCGTAGGGCTGCTGCTGCGCCTTCTCCCGCACATAGTTGGCGAGCGTCTGCGTCCGCTGCTCGACGGCCGCGAAGACTGCGGACGGTTTTGGGGCGAGCCCGTTGTTGGACGCTCTGGGCCGCCCCTCCGCCGGTCCCGCCATACTCGGGTCGTTTCTCTGCAGCTCCATCGTGAGGAACCTTGCTCCTCACAGCCGGTTGGCGAGGCGCGCCACGAGGTAGCCTCCTGCCACGGCAGTGAGAACGGCCGTCAGCGGACGGTCCCGAACGAAGCGCCGCGTGCGTCGGTCGAGGTGGCCGATCTCGCCCCGCATCTCCGCAAGGCGCTGGCTCGCTTGCTCGCCCAGCTTTGCACCGGAGTTGCCGTTCGTCGTCCCAGCTTCGTCGTCCATGTGAATCTCAGCTCCGTGCTGCTCGTCCCGAGCCAAGAGTCGAGGGCCGCGCCAACCCCGGGCGATGCGCCGGTCGGTCCTTCAACCCGCAGCCGCGCGACTCTCATCCCGGGTGCGGGCGCGGATGTGCATCCACGTCCCAGGATGACGTCCATCGGTGCCCGCCTGTTCCCGGAGCCTTCGCAGGCCGCGGCGGAGATATTGCGGGTCCAGATTCAGGGCCTCGCAGATCCGCAGGAAAGAGAACACCGGGGCGCGATTGTTGCTCCGCAACCAGTGGTCTGCCTGCGCCTGTTCCTGCTGGAACTTAGACCGTTTCGCTGTGTCAGACGGCTTCGACTTGAAGTGCAACGCGATCGCGTCCTCCAGGACCGCCGCCATGAGCCGCTGCTCCCCCGTCCTCACGGTCGCCGATTCGAGGAAGAACTGCACCGGCAGGATGGCGTGGATCTCGCCCACCCCCGCGACCGGCTCGTCGGTGGATGGTCGCGTCGTTCGACTCAGCTCGGAAACGTCCACTACGATTCCTTATCCGAGCACCGTCGCTTCATCGCGCGACCTCTCTTCCGGGCCACAGTCGGCGTCACGCATGACCTCCGATCAGCCTCGGCCCTTCACTGCGTCCCGCACCTTGTTGGCGACCTTCTCGGCTGCGTCTTTCATCTTGCCCGTCGCCTGATCGAGCTTCCCCTCTTGGCGCAATTTGTCGTCGCCCGTGAGAGCCCCGGCGGCCTCTTTGAGCCGCCCCTTCGCCTTGTCGGTGGTTCCACTCATGAGATCTCTTCCTTGCTGGATGTCCGCGATGCGGAGCCCACGGAGCGTGAGCGACCGGTAGCGCGCCGAGGAGTAACAGTGGGGTCGGGCGACTGCTAGACCGGCATCGTGCGCACGTACAACAACCTAGGCAGTAATACGGTGCTGGAGATGGGACGGCACGCGCCAGCGGGACGCTACGCGCTCAGCATGATCTTCGAGTGCATCTCGTCGGTCAGCTCCTTGATACGCTGACTCAGCTCCCGCGTGAGCCGGGTGAGCTTCGTGTTCTGCTCCAGCAGCTCCAGCAGCCGTGCGGACTGTTGGGCGGAGAGCTCCTGGCGCTCGCAGCTCGCCTGGGCAAGCTCCTCGCGATGCAGCGCGTCGGCTTCGGCGTGGGCCTTGTCGCGGTCGGCCTGGCGCGTCTGCGCGAGCAGGATCAGCGGCGCTGCATACGCGGCCTGCAGGCTGAAGGCCAGGTTCAGGAGGATGAAGGGGTATACGTCGAACTGCGTGAGCCCGGCGACATTGACCGCGATCCACACCGCGACGGCCATGGTCTGGCCGAGCAGGAACGTCGGCGTGCCGAAAAAGCAGGCGAAGGCTTCGGCCTTCACCCCGAACGCGTCGGTGCCGAATACCGGCGCCAGATGAAGGTGTGTCGAGCGTGAAAGCGAAGGTGGCGCTGGTCAGAGAGCGGTCGTGTGTTCGTCTCGGCTTCCATGGGATGTCCCCTCGGGCCACCTCATATCTCCCTCGGTCGCACGAGACGAGGAAGCCGCAGCGTCGTCGTGCGGACGCCCTCGCTTCGCGGCAACTGCGTACGTACGTGTACGCAGGTAGCTATACACGTTGGCAGCTCGGCACGCCGCGTGCTAGGTATTGTCCTACAGGAGAGATGCGCCATGGTCAAAACGATGAGTGGATTCGCTGCGATCGCCTTGGCTGGGCTGGCGTTCGCTCCCGGCTGTTCCGAGAGAGCACAGCAGCGCGCGTATGACCGTTTTCACGACGGCGCGCGCCCTCGAGACGAGAGGCCCAGGGACACTCAGGCCGACCTCAATGGCGCGTCGCAGGCTACGCTCGCGCGCCTGCCCGGTCTGAGCACCGAAGACGCGGCGCGCATCGTCGCAAACCGTCCCTACGGAAACGTGAGCGGATTGCGGCGCAAGAACGTCCTGGGCCAGCGCAAGTATGAAGGGATTCAGGACTACGTCTACGTGACCAAGTAGCAGCGTCCAAGAAGGGGCCTGCAACGGCCTGCGCGCGGGCGACCCGCCGTGGATTCCCGCGAGTCGTATGCACTGGGACAAAACACATATCGGCATGGGCGCAACAGGAGGGAGTTCATCGTGCGAGTCATGGGATCGCTGATGACTGCGGTTCTGGGACTGTTCTTGGCGGCGCCAGCGTCATCCGCGCCGCTCGTACCCCCGACCTACATCACCAGCGTGGTCGAGGTGCGAGACGTGAGCGGCGATGCGGCCAGCGTGAGCGGGCGCCTCGTCAACCTGAGCGACCGGACGGTGTCCAACCTGAAGCTCTCCGTCAGCGACACGTTCGTGTGGACCAACGAGCGCCACCCAGGGAGCAACGACCCGAGCCAGGCAGGAACGTACATGCTGACGCAGGAGATCCCGCCCAACGGGAGTGCGCCCTTCACGCTCCAGCGTCCGACCGCCCTGCCCGCCCGAGGCGACGGGCAATTCCAGACCAAGGTCGAGGTGATGGGGCTGACACAGACGCCGCGAATGATCGCGGGGGTTGCTGCGGATCGGCGCAAGGCTTTCCACGGCGACTCGAGTTCGGCGAGGGTGCTGGAGCGCATCGACGAGCTGTAGGTGTAGCGTGAGTAGGTTGGTGATGGGGTGTGATGTGGTGCGGAGCGTCTCTACGAGGGTGGTGTGTTTTGGTGCGTGGTGTTTTGTGTGAGGGTGGTTAGGTGTGGGATGGTTCGTTGTGATGAGTGTGGTGAGTATCGCGTGGTGCTCTTCCGTAGGATGTTGGAGAGGATGTGGTGATTTGAGGTTGGGTCTTTAGGATTTTGGTGCGTAGCGATGCTGGGTGACTTCGCGCAGAGTGTTTGGGGTGGGTCAGATCGCGAGGGTTGATCGGGGGGGCACGAAGCTCCGGTGAGGCGTGCGCGAGCAGATCGGCGATCCACGTCGCGTCACTGAGTCGGTTGCGGGATTTCTATTGAGAGCCGCCGCCGAAGGACGGGGGCTCGGGCTTACAACGGCTGGATCCGAGCGACGGCACGCGCCAGCTGCGCCGCCGAGGAGACCTCCAGCTTCCGGAGCACGGTGCGGCGATGGCTCTCCACCGTGCGCACGCTGATGCGCAGTGCTGCTGCGATCGCCTTGGAACTGTTCCCCACGGCCAGGAGCTCCATGACCTCGCGCTCGCGCGGGGTGAGCTGGGCGATTCGATCGGCCACCGCCGCGCGTTGCTCCGCCACGTCGCGCGTGCGCCGATCGACGTCGATGGCCTCACGGATGCGCGCAATCAGCTGCTTCGGCGGTACGGGTTTCCGAAAAAAGTCGATGGCGCCGCCCTTGAGCGCCCGGACCGAGGTGGGAACGTCCGCGTACCCGGTCATCACGATGATCGGCAGCGTGGCGTTCCGCCGGCGAACCTCGTCCTGCAGATTCAGCCCGCTATCCCCCCGGAGACGGACATCCAGGACGAGGCAGCCAGGTCGCTGCGCGTCCCACGCCTCGAGGAACTCCGCGGCGGACGCATACGTGGCGACTGCCAGCCCCTCCGCCTCGACGAGCGCCTGCAGCGATCTGCGGACGCCCGGATTGTCGTCGACCACAAAGACCGTCGGGACTGTCGTCATGTCGAGCTCTCCTCCGCTTCCGACACGGGCAGGACGAGTCGCACCGTCGTGCCGGGCCCTGACTCGCGGGACCCGACGGAGAGCCGGCCGTGGTGCAGCTCCACGATCGTGCGGCTGATCGCCAGGCCCATTCCCATCCCGTGCGGCTTGGTGGTGAAGAAGGGCTCGTACAATCGCGCGATGACGTCGGCGGCGAGGCCGATGCCGGTATCGTCGACGAACACCTCGGCCGTGCCGTCCTCGCCCGTGCGACGTCCGGACCCGGATCTCTCTCGTCTCACCAGGCGCCTCGCGAATCGCGTCGATGGAATTCTGCACGATATTCACGAGGACCTGTTCGATCTGGATGCGGTCGGCATCTACCTGCAGCCCCTGCGGTGCCAGATCGAGACGCAGCGTGATCCGCTCGTGCTCCATCTCACGCGCCAGCCAGCGGGTCGCATTGCGGATCACTTCGCAGAGGTCCGCCGGTTCCAGCCGCGGCTCGCTCCGTAGCACGAAGTCCCGTAGATGGTGGACGATCTCGCCGGCCCGCAATGCTTCGGCTCCCGCGCGTTCGAGGAGCGACAGCAAGTGGCGCGGCTCGCGCTTGCCCGACCGGACGTAGGTCGCACACGCTTCCATCTCGTTGGCGATCGCGGTGAGAGGCTGGTTGAGCTCGTGCGCCAGGGAGGCCGCCAGTCGCTCGATGGTGGCGATCCGGAGCACGTGGGCCAGCTCGGCCTGGCGCCTCCGGACCTCGTCCTCCGCCCACTTGCGCTCCGTGATGTCGCGGATCGTTCCGACGAACCGGCGACCCGCACCGTCGTCGAACTCGCTCAGGTTCAAGTCCATCGGGAAGGGGGTGCCGTTCTTGTGCTGGCCGCGGATCTCCAGCGCGAGGCCGCTGACCCGGCCGTCTACCGTCTCGAGGAAGCGTGCCACGGAGCCTTCGTACTCGTCCAGGTAGGATGGCGGCACCAGCATCCTGACGTGCTGCCCGATCACCTCTCCGCCGGAGTAGCCGAAGATCAGCTCGGCAGCCGGGTTGAACGAAAGGACGGTACCGCGCACGTCCGTCGTGACGACCCCGTCCACCGCGGCCTCGATCCCGGCCCGCGTCATGGCCTCGCTCTCGCGCAGCGCATGCTCGGCACGCTTGCGCTCGCTGATGTCCTCCATGGCCAGGAGGATCAGGTCCGGGCGGTCGCCGCCTCGCGCCAGGATCCGCGCGTTCAGCAGCATGACCCGTCGCCCGATCCTCGCAAAGTCGTGCTCGATCTCGAAGTCGGTCAGGCTACCCCTGTCGGGCAGAATCACGCCGAGCAGCGCTCGCAGCCTCGGAACGTCCAGCTCGCCATCGTTCAGCTCGTAGAGGGCACGGTCGACGGTTTCTTCCGGCGAGAGCCGGAAGGTCTGATAGAATGACCGATTCGCCGACAGGACGCGCAGGTCGGAGTCGAGCACCAGTAGGGGTTCCCGGACCGTGTTCACGATGGCCTCGGCGTAGAGCCGGGCCTCCTGGAGCGCTTCTGCGGCGACGTCCGAAAAGGTGATCACCACGCCCTCGATCCGGTTGTCGCGCGTGCGGTAGGGGAGCGCCTGCCGCACGTACCACCGGCCGTCCGGCCCCTGCACCTCCTTGCTGATCGATCCGAGCCGCGCGAGCACGGCCTCGCTGTCCTGGGGGAGGTCGGGGTCGATTCCGCGCCCGACGACGTCGCCGATCCGCCGCCCGACGTCCGCGGGCGTCAGCTTGAAGAGCCTGGTCGCAGCCGGCGTGAAGCGGCGTACGTGGAAGTTCGTGTCGAGGAAAATCGTTGCGATGTTGGTGCTGGTCAGCAGATTGTCCAGGTCGTTGTTCGCCTGCTCCAGCTCGGTGACCTTGTCCTCGAGCTGCGTGTTGACGGTGCTCAGCTCCTCGTTGAGCGACTGGAGCTCCTCCTTGGAAGTCTCGAGCTCCTCGTTGGAGGAGCGCAGCTCCTCGTTGACCGACATGACTTCCTCGTTGACGACCTTCAGCTCTTCATTGGAGCTCTCCAAATCGCCGATGCTGCCCTGCAGCTCCTCCCGTGTCGTCTCGAGTTCGTCCTCGAGCTGGCGGGTGACCGACTCGTCGTGGCCACCTGCGGAACTCGCGGAATGGAGTACCGGTGGCGTCAGCGGGGCTTCGTCCGCGAAGGAGATCAGCAGGAACCCCTCCAGCTCGCCGATTCCCGCGAGCGGCTCGACCGTGACCTTCACCCGGTGCCACACGTCACCGCGCCGGACGGTCGACGCGATGACGACCGGACGCTCGCCCTCGCGGATCACCCTGCGGATGGCGCCGCGCAGCTTGGTTGGCAGGCCGTCACGCAACCGGGACATGAGGTCCTCGGTGGGTACGCCGGTCGGCTGGATCAGATAGTCCTCGGTCGGTCCCGCGAAATACAGGATCTCGTACTTGCGGTTGATCAGGACGCACGCCGGGACGAAGCGTTCGGTCAACACCTGCTGGGCGAGCGCGCCGAGCCGCCCGGTGCGCGGGTGGACAGGCGACGGGTCGGCCAGCCGTCCGAGTGCGGATTCCTCCATGACCGGGAACCGTACCTTGTCGTACCGCGTCGGCCCGATCCGTCGATAGATGCGCCAGTGCTTCGAGACCACCGCGAACAGATCTTCCTGCTGGCCGATCGTTTCCGCGGTCCCCAGGAGCAGGTGCCCCCCCTCGACGAGCGCGAAGTGCAGGAGCGAGAAGATCCTCCGCTGCGCCTCCGGCTCGAGATACATGAGCAGGTTGCGGCAGCAGATCAGGTCGACCCTGGAGAACGGTGGGTCCGCCAGCAGGTTCTGCCGTGCGAACACCACCGACTCACGCAGCTCCTTGCCGACCCGACTGCCGTGCTTCTCGTCGATGAAGAACCGGCGGCGCCGGGCCGCCGGCACGGCGGCGACGATGCCCTCCGGGTAGAGGCCGGCCCGCCCCACCTCGAGCGCGCCCGCATCCACGTCCGACGCGAAAATCTGGATGGGGAAGCTCTTCGCCGCGGCTTCCCGCTCGTCGATGAGGAGCATCGCGATGGAGTATGCCTCCTCACCGGTTGCGCAGCCGGGTACCCACACGCGGAACGCTGCATTGGCTTCCTTGCGTGCAACCAACGGACGGACCACCTGCTCCTGCAGAATCCGCCATGCCTCGGGGTCGCGGAAGAAGCTCGTGACGCTGATCAGCAGATCGTCGCACAGCGCCGCGACCTCCGCGGAATCCTGCCTGAGGAGCTGCGCGTAGTCGGCCACGCACTCGCTGTGTTTCAAGCCCATGCGGCGGCCGATGCGACGCTCGAGCGTGCTTCGCTTGTAGCTGCGGAAGTCGAACGTCGTCCGATCGCGCAGAACCGCCAGGACATCGTCCAGAGGATCGTGTTCGATGGGCTCCGCCACCGGGAGGCCGGTCGGACCTCGGGCAGAGGGATGCCGCAGGAACGCCAGCAGCACGTCGGGCATCTGCTCCGGGGACAGGACATGGTCGATCGCTCCGTCGGCGATCGCGCTGCGCGGCATGCCATCGTGCTCGGCGGTCCCGGGGTCCTGTGCGATGGCCAGCCCTCCGGCTGCCTTGATCGCTCGCAGGCCGAGCGTGCCGTCGGTCCCGGTCCCGGAGAGGATGATCCCGATCCCCCGCTCCCGCGCGTCCGCGCCGAGTGAGCGCAGGAAGAAGTCGATCGGCATGCGGACGCTGCCGGTCTCGACGGGCTCGGTCAGCCGTAATGTCCGTCCGCTGATGCTCAGGTATCGGCCAGGCGGCATGCAATAGACATGGTCGGCCTCGACCGGCGTGTCGGCTTCCACCTGCACGACGGACATGGCGGTGCACCTGCCGAGCAGCTCCGCGATCTGGCTCGGGTGCGTCGGGTCGAGATGCTGCACGAGCACGAAGGCCATGCCGCTGTCGGAGGGCGTGCTGTTGAAGAACCGCCTGAGGGCGTCGAGACCTCCCGCCGAAGAGCCGAGACCCACGATCGCGGGGGGCACTTGGCCGACGGCTTCCTCGGCTTCCGTCGTGGACATCGCACGCCGCGCCCCCGTGCCGGCAGCGCGCGCTCGGCCGGCCGCTGCCGCAGGCGTCCCCACGGTCCTCTTCTTCGAGCGGCCTCCTTGCCGTATCGCCGCACGCACCCGCGTACGCGCGAGAAACGCGAACCGTCTCATCGTTGCCACACGCCGCCCGTGCAGACCCTCGAATTACCTTCCGTGACGGTCATCAGTATCACGCCGCTGCCACGATGGCAGGGCTCCCCGTTCAGCCCGCGAAGCCGCTCGCGGGCGAGCACGGGGCCCCGGTCGCGAGCGCCCGCGCGACGCGTCCCGCCACCGCCGCAGACCCAAGCGTAGGGGCGCGCGGCGGCGGCGAGCACGGGCGCCCGGTGTCGGTCGCAACGACGGAGCGGGAATCTACGAATGCGACCTGAGCCTCCGAGCTCACCCTCGTCGACGACTACTGCTCGGACGAGATTCGCATCCGCCTCCTCGGCGCGCTCTGCTTCTCGATGTCGAACTGTCCGAACGTGAGGCCGAGGTCGACCCCCTTGCCGGTCCCCGAGAAGGCCAGGGAGGTGGTGCCCTTCGTCACGACCTGCGCCGCCGACGAGCCGACCATGCCGGCATGGGCCTCCACCGAGGCGTACTTCCCGAACAGCTCGTTGATGCTGGAAACCTCGGAGAACGTCCCGGTCCCATTCACGATCTTGGATTTGCCAGCGGTGAGTCCGCCGCCTGTCGCCCGCAAGGAGACGCGGGCCGACTGGCCATTGTCGCACGTCGCCGTGCCGGTGCCGCTGGCGGTCGAGTAGATTGCCGACCAGCCGGCGAGCGAGTATCGCAAATTGCACTTCGTCCCGCTCCACGCCGGCGCAGCCAGCGCGAGGACACCCGCGGTCGCAACCGCCGCTATACCGCCAATCGAGCTCGGGTTCTTTGGTTTCATATATGACTCGCCTCCTTCTTCGACGCCCGCATGTGGAGTGCGGCGTCTCCACTCAGGTCTTTTCCTGCGTCTCTACCGAATTCGTCGTCCGCTCCTTCACGATGGCCGCGGGCGGAGTGGTGGTGTGTCGTTCGACAGTGTTCGACTCGGACTCGTCGTGGTGCTCGTAGACGCGGGTCGGCGCCGGGACGGTCGCGGGAGGCGCCATCGGCACGGTCTCGACCTGCATCGAGTGCGACTCGGAGTGCTCGCTGACGGCTTCCGCGGCGAGCACCGGGCCAGCCAGGCTCACGCAGCACACCGCCGCGATGGCCATACTTCTGTGGGCCTCACTGCTGTTTCCCCTCCGTGCTGGAGTGGCTGTGCTTGGTGACGTCCGTGGTGACATCGACCACGGGCTGGGGGGCCTCCCGGGTGCTGTCCGTCGTTACGGTATCCGTGTGGTGCATGATGGTGGTGCGATGCGCGCACCCTGAGGACGCCGCCGCCAGCACCAGGACGGCGAGCGCAATACTCATGAGATGTGATTTCATGCGTTCTCCTGTTCGGAGAGACCCTCCCTTGCGGAGGAACGTTGCACAAGAACGTAGACATACGCAGGTTGATACACCTAACGCATGACGGAGACGCCGCTTGAGTCGGGGCCAGAACGTGATCCTGAGCGTGAGCATCTCGAGCAGTCCTCGCTGCCCCCAAAACCTCGACTGCGACCTTCCCACAGAGCCCACGACGGAGAGAAGATCGCTTGCTGGACGAGCGCGACCCGCGTTACACACCGGTACGAAGCGGGCTTCGGCCCGTGCATCTGGGACCTACCGGTCAATACGCTCCCTCGTTCTTGGGCCGCCACGATGCCGCGGTGAGCGAGGAAGGCATGCAGCGCTCCGGAGTCGTTGAGGTAGGCTGCGGCGAGAACCGTCTTCGGGGCTGAAGCAGTGATGACGCTCATTGACGCGGGCCCCGCTTGCGATGCAGAGCGGTGCGAGCTGGGCGCTGAGTGGCTTCGCGGTCGGCTTCGTCCGACGAGCCACGGCATAGTGGAAGCGCGGTGCTCGCGCAGCGCCCGAGCACGGGTTCCCGGAATAGTTTGACCTGGCACGCCACCATCATCGTGCTCTTCGGTGTGCTCGTCGCGGGCGGCGTCGGGCTTCCCTTTCCAGAGGACCTCACCCTGCTCGCGGCCGGCGCGCTGGCGCAGCCGGGCTTGCTGCGGCTGCGTGACGTTGTCGTCGTGGGCTTCGCCGGCGTGGTCACGGCGGACTGGATCCTCTACGGCATCGGCCGGTGCTACGGTGCGGAGGTAGTCGGCCACCCGCGCATTGGGCGCCTGCTCGGGGTACGCAGCATCAATGCCGTACGCGGCGCGGTGATGCGACACCAGGCGCGCGCCGTCTTCTTCGCTCGCTTCGTGCTCGGCATGCGCGTCGTCACCTTTCTCGCCGCGGGGACGTTCGGCGTGTCCGCGGTGCGCTTCGCGCTGGCCGAGGCGGCGGCAGCGGTGATTTTCGTGCCGGCAATGGCGACCTTCGGCTATCTCTTCGCCGACCGCGCCCTGCGGATCGCGCATGGCGCGGGGCGGGTGGAGCACTGGCTCGTGCTCGGTGGCCTCATCGGACTCGCGCTCTACCTCGCGTTGCGCGCCTGGGCGGTGCGGGTGCCGCTGCACGATGACGGCCCGCTCCGCTCCGTAGCGCCGCCGCCTCGAGATGCGGTAGCACGAGCGTGGAGATCCGCCACCACCCCCATGGCCGCCGCTCTGAAAACCGGCGCTTTCGGGCTCTTGTCGATGGAGGCCAAACGGGCCCGAGCAACACGGCTAAGTTAAGCCGCGGGCCGTCAAGAGCGCTTCCAGGTCGGAATCAGCGCGCGTAGGACTACGCTCGCAGTTCCCCGAGATTCCGCCGTCGCCCGAGTGCTCGTATCCTGCGAGGGAGCTTCGATGATGAAAGCCATCCTGACGACGTTGACCATTCTCGCGCTTTGCGTGGGCCTCTCGGGGTGCTGGTTCCCCGCTCTGGGACTGGCGAGGAAATCAGCGAGATAATCCGTACGGGCAGGGGTATCGGGAGCGCTCGGGGCGCGACTGCTCGAGCGGTGACAACCATTGGAACTGCCGCGGCGGCGATTGAGATTGAAACACAATCTTGACCAGCTCACGCGGGCTCTCCGCGTGAGGGACTACTAAAGAATACCATGATCCAGCGCTACACGCTTCCCGATCTGCCTTACGACTACGCGGCGCTCGAACCGCACTACTCGGCGAGGGTACTGGAGCTGCATCACGGCAAGCACCACGCCGCCTACGTCGCCGGCGCGAACACCACCCTCGAGACGCTCGCCGAGGCGCGGGAAAAGAAGGACTTCGGCGCCCTCAACCAGCTGCAGAAGAGCCTTGCCTTCCACCTGTCCGGGCACGTGCTGCACTCGCTTTTCTGGCGCAACATGAGTCCGCGCGGTGGGGGCGAGCCTGACGGTGAGCTGGCCGCTGCCGTGAAAGAGTCGTTCGGCTCCGCCGCCGACCTGACGGGCCAGCTCAGCGAGGCCGCCCTCGCCGTCCAAGGGTCGGGATGGGGCACCCTCGCCTGGGAGCCGCTCGGCAAGCGACTCGTGGTCGAGCAGGTCTACGACCACCAGGGCAACATCGGGAACGGTACCGTGCCGATCCTCGTGCTCGACATGTGGGAGCACGCCTACTACCTGCAGTACGCGAACGTGAAGGGGGACTGGGTGAAGGCCTTCTGGAAGCTCGTCAGCTGGGAGGACGTCCAGCAGCGCTTCCGGAAGGTTCGCACGCTCGACCTCGGACTGTAGGGGGACACCATGGAGGCCCCGACAATCGTCGGTGTGGCGTTAGCTTCCCGCCACTTCTCCCCCTTCGGCGACTTCGGCACCTTTGGCGTCGACTGGTCGCTGGAAGGGGGTAGACCTGCCGATCTCTTGCGGCGGAAAGCCACGGCAGGTGCGCGACGCCGTAAGGTGCACACCCGTAGGATCACGCTCGTACTGGTACGCGCGTAGACATTCGATCTTTCGTGCTTGTCGCCCCGGCGCTATGCCTGGCCCATGGGGCTTCTCCTACTCATCGTCCTCCTCCTCCTCGTCTTCGGCGGACTTCCCAACTGGGGATACCACTCCTACGGCTGGGGGCCGTCCGGAATTGGCGGAGTTCTCCTCATCATCGTTGTGGTCCTGCTCCTCACCGGACGGCTGTGATCGCGGGGAACATCCTGAGAATGTCCATGTAGCGGTTCTGACTCGATCCCAAGTACAAATGGTAGGTCGGAAAGAAAAGCTGTTGTCTGCTGCGTGATCGCTCCTTTTGCGAGCGCGGCCTCTCGGATCTCCTTTCGCACCGTGATCAAGTATCGCAGCGTAGCTCATGCGCTGCTGAAGCCGCACAGCTGGGCGAGCCTCTTGAGAGCCTCCTCACGCTGCACCGGGCACCGGACTGAGGGGATCGTGCTGGAACGTCGACGTTCGCGAACTCCACGTACGTAGTTCCGCGAATTGCCGCACTTTGGGGGGCGGAATATTGCTTCCGCCTCTGCCCATACGCGCGACCGCGTGAGGTGACAGAGGAGGACGCGATGGTGAGCGGCTCGCAGCACTCGGTGGCGCCTTGGGCGCCCGTGACCATCTCGGACGTTGACATCCGGTCCGAGCTCCTCTCGCGTCCTCACCGATTGCCGAACTATCAGGCCGAAGAGCGCGCACTGGCGGGGCTCGCGCGGCAGATGTCCGAGAATCCGCGCCACATGCTCCAGACCCTTGCCGAGGCGGCGCTCGATCTCTGTCGCGCCGACACGGCCGGGATCAGCCTCTTGGAAGGCGACGTCTTTCGCTGGGAGGCGCTGGCGGGCGTCTGCGCCACCAAGCGCCACGGGACCATGCCCCGGAATGCCAGTCCGTGTGGGATTTGTATCGATCAGAACACCACCCAGCTCATGCGTCTTCCCGATCGGTGCTTTCCGGCGTTGATCAATGAGCCGCGCTTCGTGGAGGCGCTGCTCCTCCCCTTCCACCTGCAGGGCCGCGCTATCGGGACCGTATGGGTGGTCGCGCACACGTTCGACCGCCACTTCGATCAGGAGGATCAGCGCCTGGTCGCCGTCCTCGCGCAATTCGCTTCTGCAGGTTGGCAACTATGGAAGGCGTGTGAGGCGGCGGAAGAGGCGAGTCGGCAGAAGGATCAGTTCTTGGCAGTGCTCAGCCACGAGCTGCGGAACCCACTCAACGCGCTCAGCACAGCCCTTGCTGTGGGACGTCTCAGTGAGACGCGCCGGGATCGTGCATTGGGACTCGCGGAACGGCAGTGCCGGTACCTCGGTCGCCTCATTGAAGATCTTCTCGATGTCGCGCGAGTGACGCAGGGCAAACTCGTCCTTCACCGCGAGGACGTCTCGCTCCAACAAGCGATTGGTCAGGCCGTGGAGAATGCCAGGCATCTGGTCGAGGAACACGGCCACGCGTTGTCTGTCTCGCTTCCCGCCGACAAGCTGCTGGTGAACGGCGATCCCGTCCGCATCGTGCAGATCATCACGAACCTCCTCATGAACGCCGCCAAATACACGCAGCATGGTGGACGCATCGACGTGGCCGTCGAGCGACGCGGTGCCGAAGTCGCGCTGTCGATCCGAGACACGGGCAGCGGAATCGCTGGGGCAATGCTCCCTCACGTGTTCGACCTCTTCGCACAGGCTGGGCGCACACTCGATCGGGCGGAAGGCGGGATGGGTATCGGGCTCGCCGTCGCCAAGAACCTGGCGGAGCTGCATGGCGGACGAATCGAGGCGCACAGCGACGGTCCCGGCAGAGGCTCGGTGTTCGTCATGCACCTGCCCGTGCTTGCCACCATCGATCGGCCACCCGCTCCGCAAGGCCTGGGACTCTGCCCCACCGCCACCCGGGTGAGGGTGCTGTTGGTCGAGGACGACCTCGACGCCGCAGAGGGAATGACGATGTTGCTCGAGTTGCTCGGCCATGAGGTGCGAACGGTGCATGATGGCATCGCTGCGCTGACCGAGGCGGCCCGCACACTGCCAGAGGTTGTCCTGATCGACATCGGTCTCCCCCAGCTCGACGGCTATGAGGTCGCAGCCCGGATGCGCTCGATGCCCGGCATGCGTCAGGCTGTGCTCGTCGCGCTCACGGGTCATGGAACGACCGCGGATGTAGAGCGGGCATTCATCGCGGGTTTCGAACACCACCTGACCAAGCCCGTCGACCTCGAGCGCGTAGAGGCACTCTTTGCGAAGATAGGGTCGCGCTTCCCGGTAGCCCTTGTCGCCGATAGGCAAGACCCCGCGTCACGATCACCTCGGTTGGTCTCGGTCTAAGTGACCCGGTTGTGCTCTCGTCACCATCCCCACTCGAAGAGCGTGCACCCCTCGCCCGAGCCAGGTGGGGGCAGGAGTCGGGATCGGGGAGACAGAGTCTCGTCTCGCAGAGTTCACGACGCCCGTCTGCGGGCTCGACGACGCCGAAGGGGCGCGCTCGCGGGTATCTCTCCAGCGTGCCCTTCGTCACGGTGCATCTCGCGTGTGGGCTCGCACTGGTCTACCCGCCCACGTGGCATCTCGCGCTATTGGCCGTCGGAAGCTACCTGCTACGCATGTGGGCGATCACGGTAGGGTACCATCGGTACTTGTCCCATCGTTCGTTTCGGACGAGCCGTGGCTTCCAGTTCGTGCTTGCGCTGCTGGGGGCGACCGCGATGCAACAGGGTCCTCTCTGGTGGGCAAGCTGGCATCGACGTCATCACGAGTACGCAGACACGCCGGACGATCCGCACTCACCGTTCGTGCGTGGCTTCTGGCATGCGCACGTTGGTTGGGTCTTCGATGGGACGCACGACGATCCTGACCTCTCGAACGTGCGGGACCTGGCGCGCTTCTCCGAGCTTCGATTCCTTGATCGCCACAGCTGGTTACCGCTCGTCGCCTATGCAGCTGGATGCTTCGCCATCGCCGGGATGTCCGGCGTGGTGTGGGGATTTGCCATCAGCACGATCGCAGTGGTGCACGCGACATTCCTGATCAACTCGGTCGCGCACGTCTGGGGATCCCGGCGCTACGACACCGCCGACCGATCACGAAACAACCCTGCGCTCGCCCTCCTGACGCTGGGGGAGGGCTGGCACAACAATCATCATCACTACATGACCTCTGCGCGGCAGGGATTCTTCTGGTGGGAAGTGGATGCGAGTTACTACTCCGTCGTGGTGCTCGCGCGCCTACGGTTGGTATGGCATGTCCGCGTCCCCCCTCCGCATGTGCTGACCGTACGAAGCAGTCAGTCGCGTCTGTGAGCCGACAGTCCACGATCGCCCGGACGGCACCAACCGTCTGGGCGCAGTGCCGTCGCACAGGAGCGGTGATGAGACGGCTCAAGTCACGTGGGGAGCACGCAGCGCTACTCAGGCTGCGTCCGAAGGCAAACACGTTGGAAGCAAAGAAGGTGACCGTTGTGAAGAAACGGATCGAGTATCACGTCGACAAGGAGCAGAGTCCCGATGGCACGTCGCTTCTCGCACCTGCGGCGGTGGCATGCTGAAGGAACAGGAGAGAACTATTCTCGGAGTCGTGCGCTCTGCACGCTCCGGTACGCCGGATCCGCGCCTCGGCCGGGTGCTCGAGGACTTTCGCCAAAACTGGCTCGTCGTTGGCCGCCGACGCTATCGGCAGCTCCGGGATGGTCTCTTGGAGGAGGCTGTCCAAACGGCGCTGATGAAGCTCGTCTGCAGCGACAAGCTGGACACGCTGCGCGACGCCGCCCGGTTCGAGGCGTGGGCCTGGAGCCTCTTCGTGCACACCGTGTTCGACCTTGCTCGGCACGAGCGGCGGCACAGCAACCGCAGAACCTACGTCGGCGGCCGCACCCGAGGACGACCCCGAGCACTCCCTACGCGACGCGTTGCCCGATGGTCGACCATCGCCTGAAGATCTGGCCTCGCACCGTGAGCGACTCGCCATCGTGGCACGCACGGCGTCACGGCTGGAGGTCGCGCGGCTCAAGTTCGTCGAGGACCTCTCGGAAAACGAGATTGCCACGCGCCTGCGCCTGACTCGCTACGGTGTCGCCGGACAGCTGAAGCGTATCAGGAAGGTGCTCCGCCAGGCGCTCGCGGATTCGGAGTACCGCGAGGGCGCAAGCGATGGCAAGCGCGTACCAAGTGTGGCGTTCCTCCGACCTCGGTCGCCCCGCTGAACAGCGCACCGAGCCCGCGCCGGAATGGTGCGGCCGCCGCGAACCGCCATGCGGAGGAACCCTGCCAGGTCCGCCGTGATCTACGCCGCAGACACACGTATGCACCTCGACGTACGTAGCGCCCCGGGCTTCCGTCGGAGTGGCGGCGAGGATCCATGTTCAAACGTTCATTGTTCGCGCTCTCGATCCAGACGAGGTGGGGGACATCCGCAAGACTGCGTACGTACTCTTCCGATCTTTCCGGTTGCGCTAACTCAGCTACTACCGCAGCAATGATGACTACGTGTCGGGTCGGCGAAGCGGGTCTCGACGAGGACGTGCCAAAGCCCAAACGCGGGCGAAGGGTCCCGGTGCAGTTTTCGCCTCCGCGGAAGGTGCAGTCGTTCATGGCTGCACCGCGGAAGAAGCTGGCACAGGTGCAATGGGAATCGCCCGAGCCGTCGAGAAGCGCGAAGCGCGCGACGTGACTCGCCAAGCGACCATCAACGTGGCGCGAGATCCCTCGAGCATCTCGTCGGTGGTACCGGACCCGTCCCGTCGATGACGTGATCGAGGATAGTCCTTGGCCGCCGGCGCTATCCGCAGCTCCGGGATGATCTAGAGGACGAGTCCAGACCGCGCTCATGAAGCTTGTCTGCAGCGACAAGCTCGACACGCTGCGCGAGGCTGACCGGCTCGAGGCGTGGGCCCGGAGCCTCTTCGTGAATACCGCGCTCGACTTGGCCCGCGCCGGGGCGCGGCACGGCAACCGTAGGACTTACGTCGGGGCACCCGAGGACGACCCGGAGCACGCCCTGCGCGACGCGTTGCCCGACGGGGGGCCGTCGCCGGAAGACCTGGCCTCGCATCGCGAGCGCCTCGCCATCGTGACACGCACGGCGTCACGGCTGGAGGTTGCGCGGCTCAAGTTCGTCGAGGACCTCTCGGAAAAGGAAATTGCCACGCGCCGGGGCCTGACTCGCTTCGCTGTCGCAGGACAGCTGAAACGCATCCGGAGGGCCCTCCGGCAGGCGCTCGACGATTCGAAGTACGACGAGGGCGATCGCGACGCGCGTGGCAAGCGTGGCGCTACCTGATGCCCGCCGTCGGCGCCGACGAGCGCAGTGAGCCCGTGGCGAAATGGCATGGCCACGAGGCGTTGGGAAGACGACCGACTCCGGCCGCACCTCTGGCAGCAGCGCCTCTTCTGGTCGAAGTCTCGGTATGTCGGCATTGTCGCTGGCATTCGCGGCGGGAAGACCGTCATCGGCTCGCTGGCGTTTCTGCGCGACGTGAGTGCCTGCCCCGCTGGGTCGATTGGACTAATGACCGGTCCAAGTTTGCCCGACGTCAAGCGCACGTCGCTCGAGACGCTGCTGGAACGGCGTCGGGCCGCACCGCTGCGGCCAGTGGCCGCGCTGCGAGGAGGAGGGCTGCGCGTACCAGACGAGCGTCGTCTGTCCGAAAGGGCCACGCCATGCTCGTGGCCCACACCAAGATGGACGGCATGCTCCACCTCGTCACCGTCCAGCGTGTGCTCTACCGGGGTGGCGAGGACCCGGAGAACCCGCGCGGCATGGCAGCAGCCGCGGCGTGATCGTCGGCATTGTCGTCGTGACGGTGGTGTTGCTCGTCGTTGTGGTCGTGGGCCTAGTCAACGACGGCCGAGTGGCCGATGTCGACGTCGTGCTGTGTTCGTCATTGCTGACGCCCGATACCCACGGGGTAGACAGGGCCCGACCAGATCGGATGCGGCCCGGCGATGGCGGTTGACGCTCCTTTCATAAGCCGACCTATTGGGGTGGAGACCATGTTCCTGTTTGACGTGACCTGGAGACCCCCACTGCCGGCCGCAAGGCAGCTACGGTGACAAGAGCCACCTTCTCCCGCGCGGTACGCACCGCGAGCTTAGCGCTGACCGTGGCACTGGCGCTGGGGATGTCGGCTGCATCTTCGGATGTGGGGAGCAAGGGGCCGCGGAACGGGCCGGGCTGCGATCCATCGCGGCCCGCTGTGGCTCATCGGCTCGGCGGACAGCCCCTTGCGCGGCAGCCGGCCCATCGCCCGATTCCCTGCCTCACGGTGGTCGGGCAGACCAGCGAGTCGGCCATCGTCCACGTCACGCGGTCTGGAGCCGTCCTGTACGCGCCGCTGCTTCAAAACAACGCCGCACCGCCCACCAACGTGCTCCAGGGCCCCGAGTTCGTGGTCCGGTCCAATGACCGGGGCGCGACCTGGACCGCGCTGGACTCTGGCGGGCCCACCACGGGAGGCTTGGTGCCGCCGTGGATGAGCGTCGACCCACACACCTCCCGCATCTGGTTTGCGACTACCCTGCCGAGCTTGTGTGGTGCCCGGATCTCGTGGAGCGACGACGATGGCGACCACTGGCAGACCAACCCGTCCGTCGGCTGCCCCGCTCAGGGAGGGGAGAAACTCCTGGAAGGGCCTCCGCCCGCCGCTGGCGCGAGACCGGTCGGCTACCCGCACGTGGTCTACTACTGCGCCAACACCACCGACATCGCTGCGAGCAATCTGTGGTGCTACAAGTCACTCGACGGAGGTGCCAGCTTCAAGTTCGTCGGCGGCTTTCCCGATCCCACGCCGCCGGCGGGGTGCTCGGAGCGACACCCGTCGCGGCCGGGCGTGGTGGGGCCCGACGGCGTCCTCTACTTCCCGACGACGCTCTGTGGCGCGCTGGGCATCGCGATCAGTCCCGACGAGGGCACCACATGGCAATTCCGCCCGATCGTCAGCTCCGGGTTCCAGGACGTTTACACGGCGGGCACCGCCGTGGACCGCCGCGGCACGCTCTACATCGCGTGGATCGGCCCCGGCACCCTTCCCTATCTGGTGACGTCGACCGATCGCGGGCTGAGCTGGAGCGCTCCGATGATGGTTGCTGCGCCCGGGGTGCAGGCGGTGCGGCGCGTGGCGATCGCGGTGCGCAAGCGAGGGCAGGTAGCGCTCGCCTACCTGGGCACTACCGACGGCGCGCACTTCAACGGCTACATCACCGAGAGTCGCAACGTCCTTACTGAACACCCTCGCTTCTGGAGCGCGTCGGTGAACGACCCCGGCGAGCCCCTGGTCAACGCCGCCGACAGCGAGACATTCGGCGACCGCTTCTTCTTCGGCACCGACACGATCGCACCGGACGGCACGGTGTGGGCCGGTTTCCACTGCGCCAAGACCGGCGCCTGCCCGGGCCGGCGAGTCGGTGTTGTCGGCCGGTTGACCGAGCATGCGGGGCGTAGCCACTGAGGGCGCCGGGCCGCCGACGTTGGCCGCCGGTCGGCCACGACGCCGTCGCCGAGTGCGGCGCAACGCGATCGGGCTGGCCCAGTAGCACCAACACCGCTCGCGGCGAAGGACACCTGAGCTGCCGCGCGGGCGGCGCGCACGTGGGAAGGCCATCTCCGTTAGTCGGAGCGGCTCTCTCGGCATCCCCTGCGCGGGCTACGTCGCCTGCGTCGACGAGGCGTCCGGGAGCACGATGGCCGAAACGCGCTGGGGGGTCGCCGGCACCCTCGTCCTGATGCTGGTGCTGCTTGTCGCCGTGGCCGTCGACGATGTGGTCGAGGTCGTTGCCGCCGTAGTGCGCGGCCTCCTCACGGGAGCGGGTCACCATTCGACGGTCGCCGTACCGTTCCCCATGCTCTTTGGGCTGCGCCATTGTCTCGACGTGGGTATGAAAAGCGAGGTACAGCCGGAGCCCAGCTCGACGTAGCAGAGGTGACTGATGCCCTGGACCGCAGACGACATGCCCCCACAGTCCGGCAAGACCGTCGTCATCACGGGCGCCAACAGCGGGATCGGCTATGAGGCCGCGCGGCAGCTCGCCGCAAAAGGGGCGCACGTCGTGCTGGCGTGTCGGGATCAGGCGAAGGGCCGGAGCGCCCTCCAGGCGATCACGGCCGCACAGCCGTCCGCCTCTGTGGCGCTGATGGAGCTCGACCTCGCCGACCTCGGGTCGATCCGCCGCTTCGCCGAGGCCGTACGCGCCGCTTGCCCCGCGCTACACGTGCTCTGCAACAACGCCGGAGTGATGGCCATCCCGCACCGCACGACGGCTGACGGCTTCGAGATGCAGTTCGGCACCAACCACCTCGGGCATTTCGCCCTCACCGGGCTGCTGCTGGAGCGCCTGCTGGCGACTCCGAGCGCGCGCGTCGTCACCGTCAGCAGCAACGCCCACAAATGGGGCGCGATGCACTGGGACGACCTGCAGTGGGAGCGCAGCTACCGCAAGTGGCGCGCGTATGGGCAGAGCAAGCTCGCCAACCTGCTGTTCACCTACGAGCTGCAGCGTCGCCTTGTGGCCGCCGGCGCGGGGCTGATCAGCGTCGCCTGCCATCCCGGCTACGCCGCCACCAACCTGCAGGCGGCTGGGCCGCGCATGCAGGAGTCGTCGATCGGTGAGGCGGTGGTGGAGTTCGCCAACCGCCTGCTCGCGCAGAGTGCCGCGATGGGCGCCCTGCCAACACTCTACGCCACCACGGCGCCGGACATACGGGGCGGCGACTATATCGGGCCGGACCGGCTCGGCGAGCAGTGGGGCCATCCGAAGAAGGTGCGCTCGAACGCGCGCTCGCACGATCTGGAGGCGCAGCGGCGCCTGTGGGATATCTCGGAGCAGCTCGTTGGCGTGCGCTACGAGGCGCTGTCCTGAGCTCGACCCTGCGCTGGCAGCAAGCGACCGCGCTTGCGGCGTCACGGTGGAGTCGCTCGCGTGCCGTCGCGGGACGGCCCAGCCCGGCCGAGGCGCCGCCCGCGCGGGACAGGCGACCGGCGACAGCCCCGTCGACACCGCGCCGCCGCACGGAGTAAGCTCGCGCCGCAGCTATGGGCGCCGTCCTGTCGCGCTTGCTGGTCGCAACGATCCTGCTCGTCATCACCCTGCTGTGCTTCGACCTCAGCGCGCGCGCCTGGGGGAGTTGGTCGGGGTTGCTCGCCAACCCGGCCCGCAGGGGCGCTTTCCTGGCGAGCCTGGTCCTCACACCGGTGGCCGCCTTGTCCCCCTTCAACCTGAGCAGCGGCAGGCGCGCGGATGTCGGGGACTTGTGGATCGTGCCGGTCGGGCTGGTGTTCGCCTTGCTGGCAATCTGGCTCCCCCCCTTCCTCGACCGCCGCGATCGCTGGGTGATCGACGGCGACGCGGTTCGCTGGCTCGGGCTAGGGCTCCTCGTCGCCGGCGGGGTGCTGCGGGTGTGGCCGATGTTCGTGCTCGGCCGCCGGTTCAGCGGCCTGGTGGCCATCCAGGAGGATCACCAGTTGCTCACCGACGGGGTGTACCGCTGGATTAGAAACCCCAGCTACCTCGGCCACCTCATCGCCGGGGTCGGCTGGGCGCTCGTCTTTCGGAGCGTCGCCGGGCTGTTGCTCGTGCTGCCGTTCGTCTGGCTCCTCCTGGTGCGTATCCGGGCCGAGGAAGCGCTGCTCGCCTCCGAGTTCGGCGACCGGTACGCAGACTACCGGCGGCGGACGTGGCGGCTGGTGCCCTGGGTGTACTGACTGACCGCTGCGCGTGCCGAATCACCGGGGGCCGTGCCATAGCCAGAGCCCAAGGAGGCAGCGGTGCCCGAAGTCCCGGAGCGGCAGGGTGATGACAATGGCGGACGAGGCGTTCGACGGCTCGGTGGGCGACCCACGAGTCTGACTCCCGAGTTGAGTGCGCAGATAGTCGCTCTAGTCCGCGACGTCGGCGGGCTCGCCACGGCGGCCCGTTGTGCGGGCGTGCCGGTGTCGGTGGCGCGCGAGTGGCTAGCCCGGGGGCTCGGCCACGACCCGAACAGACCGCGGACTGCGCTGTATGGCAGTCGGTCGTGCTCATCGGGTGTGGCACCTACGACCCGCCGAGCGGTGCGCGCATGGGACTTTCCCTTCGCCGCATCAGGTCGTCACGCACGCTCAACACCGTGGGGCTCGTCGCCGTCGGGCTGTTCGTTCTGGGACCGCTGCTCGCCAAGCTGCACATGGCGCCCGCCATCGGTGGTTTCGCCCTCTTCGCACTCGGCGGGCTGCTCGCGCTGGTGGTGGCGATCATTGCCGTTGTCCGTGCGTTGCGCGGACGCGGCTTCAGCCGTGCATCCGCACGTTCCAGAGCGCGCTGGGCGCGCGGGCAGCCACCGGACGCGGTGAGACGCGTCTTCCTCGGCGTCCTCGCCATGCTCGCGGTCGTGGCGCTTGGCGTCCGTCCCGGCTCTTCCTGCAGAAGGGGAATTTCCGACGGCGACCCGGAGCGCGTGCGCCGGCTGCTGGCGCACGAGACGCGATCTGTAGTAGCGAGCCGTGCGTGCATTTCGTCGCCTCCGCCGCCGGCCTGGTCCGAGTCAACCCGACCAGCTCCTTCGCCGGCTGGCGCCTCGTGAGCACCTACTGAATCAGGTCGCTGATACGTTGACTGCATGCATGCTCGGGCCCGACGAGCTGCGCCACATTGCGCGGGTGACGATCGCGAACTACGACCGCCACGCCGAGGGTTTCCGCGAGGGGACGAAGGACCACGACGTCAGCCAGAACGTCGACGCGCTGCTGTCACGCCTCGACGGCCCGGGCCCGTTCGCGATCCTCGATCTCGGCTGTGGCCCCGGTCGCGATCTGGTGCGTTTTCGCGCCCTCGGCCACGAGGCCATCGGGCTCGACGGCGCGGCGCGCTTCGTCGCCATGGCGCGTGCCGACACCGGATGCGAGGTGTGGCATCAGGATTTCCTGACGCTCGATCTGCCGCGCGGACGCTTCGACGGCATCTTCGCCAACGCCTCGCTCTTCCATGTGCCCGCGCAGGAGTTGCCGCGCGTTCTTCGCGAGCTCCATGCGACGCTGCGGCCGCGCGGCGTCCTCTTCGCGTCGAACCCGCACGGGCCCGACACCGCAGGCTGGCAGGGCGAGCGCTATGGCGCCTGGCACGATCTCGCGACGTGGCGATGCTACGTGGTGGCGGCGGGCTTCGTCGAGCTCGACCACTACTACCGCCCACCAGGATTGCCGCGCAGCCAGCAGCCGTGGCTCGCTACCGTCTGGCGAAAGGCCTGAGCCACGGGGTACGGCGAACGAGCCTGACGTGGCCCGGCTCATCGACATCCTCGCGACACGGCATCCTGGCGCCTCGAAGCGCACGCTGCGGCAGATGCTCGCGCACGAGCGCGTCACTGTGGATGGCCGCACGGTCATCCGTGCCGATACCGAGGTCTCGGAACGCGCTCGCGTGGCGCTCGGCCGCAGGAGGGTGGCGCCTCGGGCGCCCGACGCCGTCGAGGTCGCCTATGAAGACCGCCATCTCCTGGTGATCAACAAGCCCGCGGAACTTCTCTCGGTGGCGTCGAGAGACGCTGGAAAAACGTCGGCATGGGCCGCCGTTCGCAGATACCTTGCGGGCTCCGGCGAGGAACCGCTCCTGGTGCACCGGCTGGACGAAACGACTTCCGGGCTCCTCGTGTTCGCGAAGAATGCGGCCGTTCAGGAGTCGCTCCACGAGACATTCGCGCGGCACGACGTCGAGCGCGTCTATCTTGCGGTGGTCGACGGGCAGCCGGGCGCCGACACGGGTACCGTCGCGACCCGGCTTCTCGAATCCGATCGGCGTCCCTACAGGGTACGGAGCCTGCGCGCGGATGATCCGTCGGCGCTCGCCACCCGGGCCGAACGTGCCTGCACGCACTGGCGGGTGATCGGTCGCGATGGGGGCCGTGCGGCTCTCCTCGTCCGTCTCGAGACGGGCAAGAAGCATCAGATTCGGGTTCACTTGTCGGAGCTTGGGTGCCCGATCGTGGGCGACCGTGCCTATGGCGGCCCCGCCTTTCACCGACTCCTCCTGCATGCCGCGATCCTGCGTTTCCAGCACCCCATGACCGGTGCCCAGGTTCTGACCGTCAGCCAGCCTGACGCCGCCTTCCGGCGCGCCTTTCCGGCGCTTCCGGACCCACTGCCGTTGGGTTCTGGGGGCAGATAGGCGCGGAAAGGGTGTGGTAACCGACATACTACGCTCCCAGAGATGGCCCCGACCGCCGTAAAAATTTCGTCCACAATCCCTTCGCCCTTCTGCAGGGAACCGCCATTGGCCAGGTGTCCTAATTTGAGGCAGACATACCCTCTGATTAGAGAGGTTCCCGCGACTCGCGCCGGTCGCGTATACGGTTCCGATCGGTGACCGGCAGATTCGTCGCCGTTCGCCGGATCGTTCCGACTACGGCCGTCCGAAGGGAGGGAACTGTGCTGATTGCGACGTTCCGTGCTGCAGTCCTCGCGATGGTGGCGGCCGCCACCATCGCGCTCGTGCCGCGACCTGCGCTCGCACAGCCGGTACCCCCGACGCAGGGGCAGTACCTCTGTGCATCGAATACCGCGAAGACCTTCGCGCGGTTCATTGGTAAGAAATCGAAGTGCGTGCAGCGATGCGTCACGCATGCCCGGACGTCGTCGCAGACATATAACGACTGCTTCCTTCCGTTCGGCGGCACCACGGCGAAGTGCATCACCGATCCCGTGAAGGGCGCCGAGGCGAGGGCGCGCGCGTCGATCGTGAGCCGATGCTCTGACGCGGCCGATTGTCCCGATTGCTACGGGCTCGGCGTGTGCACCACCGGCGAGCCCTTCGTCAGCAACGTCGAGAGCCAGCTCGATCTGTTCTCCTCTTTCCTCGTCTACTGCGTGGAGGGTACCGGCGCGACGGCGAGCCGGCCGGAGGCGGCCTGCGAGGACGCCGTGTCGAGGGCGGTCGTGAAGCTCGGCGCGTCGAGGATCAGGTGCTACACGCGGTGCTTCGCCGGGATCTTCGCCCGCTCGTGCCCGACCTGCACGACCGGGCAGCTGCCGGCAGGCAGCTGTGACCCGCCGGTGAGCGATCCGGGGACCGCCGCGTGCATCGCGAAGGCAGAAGCCACGGCCAAGGCGGTGATCGACGCGTCGTGCAGCGCGGCCGGGGCCAATCCGGCGTGCTACGTCGCCAACGGATTGGACACCGGCACGGCGTGGGTCTCATTGTTTGGAGGCGCGATCGACGGGCAGGTGCCGAACGTCGCCTGCAACCTCGGTCATCCGTGACGACGAATCTCGCGCCAGCCTCGAGGGCGCACGCTACACCCGTGACGATGACGTGGTCCGTGCACTCCCGCCGAAGGCTGCCGATGACCCGCTCGACGTAGGAGTTCTGCCAGGGCGAGTGCGCCGCGCTCATCACCTGTTCGATGCCCAGCGAGCGGACACGCGAGTTGAACTGGCTCCCATAGAGGGCGTCCCGGTCCCGATGGAGGTATCGCAGTGCGGTCTCGTCGGGGAATGCGTTGACGACCTGCTGGCCCGTCCAAGAGGCGCGGGGCCCGGTCGCTCCCCCGCGAAGTCTCATTCTTCGAGGCTGGCGCCGATTCGCCGGATGGCGCTGGAGAGCTCGTCGGCTAGCAGGGGGTCGATTGCCGTCCCGCGCTTGCTGCTGATCACCCGGCCTAGTGCGCGAAGACGGGCACGTCCCCTCGCGTCGACCTCGTGGCGTCGGCGCTCGGACCGAAGGTTCATGGCCCTACCCACGAGCCGGTCGACCCGCGCGAGGCTTCGGTCGATGAGCCGACGCAGCTTGTCGTCGATGAAGGCCGCGATCTCCCGCTCGGCATGGGCGAGGTCGGTGAAGCACTACGTGACGAACACGATCGTCACCTTCGAGGAGGAGACGGTTCCCACCGGGGAGAAGGCGCCGCATGGAGCAGGTGGCGGCATCCTCGCTCCCTGGCTGGTCGCCGAGGTCGATCGGTTACGCGTACGCCGGCCGGTGGCATGCCCGCGCCGCCTACCGCTTCTCCGCCGAGGTGACGGTCTACGTGGATCCCTCGCACGTCGGGAGACGCGTCGGCTCGCACCTGTACGCCGCGCTGTTCCCCATCGTGCGCGCGCGGGGCATCCACGCCATCCTGGGCGGAATCGCGCTGCCGAACCCGGCCAGCGTGGCGCTCCACGAGCGCTGTGGCTGGAGAAGGTCGCGCACCTCGGGGAGGTGGGGTTCAAGTTTGGCCGCTGGATCGACGTGGGCTACTGGCAGCGTACCCTGTGAGAGGCCGGTGGTGCGGTGCGCCCGCGATAGAAGGAGGTGATCCCATGGTGACCGGAAGCTGCCTCTGCGCTGGTGTCGCGTTCGAGATCGACGGCACGGTGTCGCCGATGCAGTACTGCCATGCGACGCGATGTCGCAAGGCGACCGGCTCGGCGTTCGCTGCGGAGCTGATCGCGCTGGCGTCGACCTTCCGCTGGACACGAGGCGCGGATCTCGTGGTCATCTACGAGGCGCCGCTGCTCCGCGAGCCACCCCGATATCGCCACGCGTTCTGTCGTGTGTGCGGCTCGTCGCTGCCCGTACGGCTCGAAGGCACGCCGTTTATCGCCCTGCACGCCGGGGCCCTCGACGGCGCGCCGCCGAGCCGCCCGTTTCGACACATCTTCGTAGCGCAACGCGCGGCGTGGCACACGATCACGGACGACATGCCGCAGTTCGAGGAGCACGACCCCGCCGACCAGAGGCTCACGGACGCCTCGTGACGCCCGGTCTGGCCCAGCCGGACCGCCCAGTACATGGCGTTGTTCCGCGCCCTGGAATCGGCGCACACTCGTCTCGCAGGCTCTTCGCCGACCGGTGCGCCGCGCGGCCCTTCGCCCCGGGCTCGCTCCGGATCGTGGCCACGGTCTCGCGCCTGCCGCCGGTCGGTTCAGCGGTCTGCGCAACATCGTCCGCCGGCGGCGCACATAGGACCACGACGGGTTTTTGCGAAAGTTGACCGGATCCCCCATCACGGACGTTCGCAGAGTTTTCGCCTGCTCCGTCACAACGCAGAGCGAGCGCTGCCGGGCTACGGTGCGCTGCCCGTCCTCGATGGGGGCGAGCCGCCGGACACCGCGGCGTTCCTCGCCGTCATCCGCGAGCTGCGGGACGTGACCGGGGTGATCCTCGTCCATTGCGACTCCGGGCGCGGCCGCGCGCCGACCATGGCCGCGGCCATCCTGGTTGCGAGACGTCTCGCGCCCGACGTCGAACGCCGCCCTGTCGCTCGTGCGCGAGCGCCGGCCCGTGTCGTCGCCCACCCGGGTGGACGTGGCTTTTCTGCGGACAGTGTCGCCTGCGCTGCGTGACCTCCAGGGACCTGGCCACGATCTCGTCGACGAGCGCAGACGCGTGCGCCAGCCCCAAGCGAGCTGACGAAGAGCCGACTGGGGCGGTTTCGCAGACCGCCCCTTGTATGCGAACATTGGAGCGCGAGGATGGCCACGTTTCGCAGCGAGCTCATCCTGCCCAGCCACGCGGACTCGGAAGCCATCGCGCGTGCCTATGCACGCGAGCTGGCGTCCGCGGCACTGCTCGCCCCGGAGCAGGGGCAGGCCTTCGCCGTCGCCGTCTCGGAAGCGTGCGGTGCGATCGTCCGCTCGGGGCTCGGGCCTGGGGCCCAGGAGCCGTTTCATCTGCTCGCCCTCGTCACGCCCCGGGCGCTCACGATGGCGATTCGCGAGCGCGGCGCGCCGTTCGATCCGACCGTCGGCGCGGCGCCGTCGGAACGACCAGGCGCTGACTGCCCGCCGGTGTGCATCGGCGCCCCGTGCTGGGAGCAGATTCACCGCGCGGTCGACGTGGTGCACTGGTCGAATCGCGGGACCGCGGGAATGGAGCTGCATCTCGTCAAGTACCGCAGCGACGGCACGGTCATGGAGCATCTTCCCGCGGCGGAGCTGACGCCCTTCGCGCACGATGTGCCGCTGGCGCCGGCACAACGCTACACGGTGCGGCGCTTCGAGCCCGGGGACGCGGTCGGGGTCGCGCAGTCCATCTATCGCGCGTTCGGCTACTCGTATGCCGACGCGGACATCTACTACCCGGCACGCATCATCCACCTGAACGAGACCGGCCAGCTGGTCTCCGTCGTCGCGCTCGACGAGGCCGGGACGGTGGTGGGACATCTCGGACTCGAGCGTCCCGACCTCGGCGCCGTCGCAGAGAGCAGCGACGCCGCCGTGGTTCCAGCGCATCGCCACCGTCATCTGCTGCAGCGCTTGCGGGAGTTCGGCGAGGCGGAAGCCACGCGGCTCGGCCTCGAGGGGCTCGTCGGCTATTCCGTGACGACCCATCCGTTCAGCCAGCGGATGGAAGAGGACGTCGGCGCTCACCTGTGCGCGGTCGTGCTCGGACAGCTGCCACGCTCGACCCGGTTCCCGGGGATCGTGAGCGCGCCGATCCCGCAGCGGGTGAGCACCATGCTGTACTTCAAGTATCTCGTTCCGACACCGGCCGTTGTCATGCACCCGCCGCCGCGACATGCCGCGATGCTGGAGCGCCTCTACGCCAACCTCGAGGTCGCCACGACGGCGCGTCCCCCCGGCCCGCGCGCCGGCGCGGGCAACGTGACGGCCAGCCTGGACCGTATCTGGGGGTTCGGCGAGATCTCCGTCGAGCGGGTCGGCGCCGACACGGCTGCCGAGATCCGCCGGGCATGCCAGGATCTCTGCGCGGTGGCGGAGGTCGACGTCGTCTACCTCTATCTGCCGCTCGCGCAGGCCGGGACGCCAGACCTGTCTGACGATGCCGAGGCCCAGGGGTTCTTCTTCAGCGGCCTCGGCCCGCGTTTCCTGCCCGACGGCGATGCGCTCTGCCTGCAGCACGTTCCCCGCGCGCTCGACCCGCGGCGGCTGCAGGTCGCGAGCCCGTTCGGGCAGGAGCTGTTGCGATACGTGGAAGGCGAGCGGGCGCGAGTCCACGCGTGAATCGCGCCGCCCGTCGGCTGCGGCGGGGCTCGGTGAACTCGCCGGCGCGGGTCGCGGGATCACGCCTGCCCGGTGCCGGCGCGGGATCGAGTGCCCGGATGCGCTCGAGCACCGGAGGGTGGGAGTAGTCGAGCCAGACCGTCAGCGGATGCGGGGTGTGGACACCCCACATCCGGGCGAAGCCATCTCGCGAGAAGGAGCAGGCCGTATGGTCGGAGGCACAAGCGGCACGACGTCCAACGACCCGATCACCGGTTTCGGTTCCGCGCCGGGAGCCGGCGCCATCCACGTGTTCGACGCTCGGACCGGAGCCCTGCTGCGAACGGTGCCGAATCCGGAGCCCCAGCGCTTTCTCCGTCCCGCCCTCGCGCGCGTCGGCCGGCGTCTCGTGATCTCGCACTCGGGTTTCGGCAACTCGGACGGCATCGTGTCGAGCCTGGATCCCGAGACGGGCACGGTCGATACCGTCGTCGGGTCCCGGGAAGCCGGGGACTCCTTCGGCAGCGCGATCGCCGCCTACGGACCCGTGATCGCGGTCGGCGCCCCTGGGGCATCCGGCGGCCGCGGAGCCGTCCATCTGTTCGACCGGCGCGGCCGCCTGCGCCGGACGATCGTGTCGGACGACCCCAACGCCGGCTGCTTCCGGAACGCGGTGGCGGTGCGGCGCGACGCCGTTCTCGTCGGGGCGCCGTGCACGTCGCTGGCCGACGGAGAGGAAGGCGCGGCGTACCTGTACTCGACACGGACCGGCGCGCTGATCGGCAGCTACCCGGGGCGTGACGAGGGCGGAAGGCTCGGTCTCAACGTCGCGCTGCTGCGCACGGCGGTCGCACTGGCCGGGCGAGGACCCGATACCGCCGACAACGGCGTCGTCCGCCTCGTGCCACGCTAAGGACCCGACCCGCGATCATGGCGGGCCTCGGAGAGGAAGTCGGCCGGTTACGGAATGGCGGCGGGCTGGTAGAGCGGCCGACGCGCAAATGCCCCTTTTTTCTACGTTGTCAGCCTGTGGGACATGGGGGCATCGCCCGCAAGACCCTCAAGGAATGAACGGACCAAGGCCAAAGACTCCAACGATCGATCAGAAGCCGCTCCGCGCCGCTCGAACATAGGGGTTGCCGCTCTTGGCGCCGGGGATCGCCGAGTTGGGCCGGTCGGACCGAGCAACCTCCTCAGAATTGTCCTTGACAGGCGCCAGGAGGGGGCGAAGCTGACATGTCAGTCTAGTCCGCGGCCACCGACCGGCCATAACCAACAGAGGAGAAGCTGCGATGAGACCGTCTCGTGTTTCGGACCAGGTCGAGGGCAGAATGCACACCGCGTTCTCTAGAGGTAGCACGTACCGGCTTCGCCTCGAGCGCGCGCGCGTCGCTGGGGTCGCCTTGGCAGTCTGCGCACTAGCGGCGCCGGGGGCGGCCACAGCACAGGCGTCATTGCTGAGCCCGGTGAGCACGTTCGGCAGCAGCGGCTCGACCGCCGGCCTGTTACAGGGTCCGCTCGGCGTGGCGGTCGATCAGAGCAGCGGCATGCTCTACGTCGCCGACAGCGCGAATGCGCGCATCCAGAAGTTCGACAAGAACGGAAACTTCAAGGATGCCTGGGGATGGGGCGTCCGGGACGGCAAGGAGCAGAGCGAGGTCTGCACGCACCGGAATGACTGCGAGGCGGGCATTCCGGGCTCGGGGGCGGGCCAGTTCGTGAATCCGAGGAGCGTCGCGGTGGACAACTTCAGCGGCGGCCAGGGGAAGGGTGCCCTCTACGTCGGCGATCCAGGCACCAACGTGGTCCAGAAGTTCAACCGCAACGGCAATTACATGTCGACGATCGACGGCAGCACCGCGCCGCAGGGGCATTTCGTGAGCGTCGCAGGCGTGGCCGTCGACCAGATGGGGAACCTCTGGGTCGCCGATGGCGGCACCGGGAACGTCGTCGAGTTCGACGCCCAGGGCAAGTTCGCGCAGCAATGGAACGACACGCACGGCCCGCCGACCGGGATCGCGGTCGACTCCGCCCACAACGCCGTCTACCTGCTCACGCAAGGCACCACCACCGAGCGCTGGTCGTTGACTGGCGACTATGAAGCCCAGATCGACCGCCCGGTCTTCTTCGGGTCATTGGGGTTCTCTGGCCCCACCGCCTCGGCGCTCGCACTCGATCCGGGAACTGGAAATCTCTACGTCGATCACTCCGGAACTCTGGGCGACGTCACAGTGTATGACCACACCGGCACCCCGCTCGACGATCTCTCGCTCGGTTCGAACACCAACTCGCAGGGGCTGGCCTTTGCCACGCTGAAAGCCCCCTCGAAGAACAAGCCCGGACAGCAGTATCTCTTTCTGAGCGACGCGACCAACAACAACGTGACGATCTACCGGCCACAGACCGCGGCAGGACCGCCGCTCATCAGCTCCGAGTCGGTGATCCCGACGGGCACGACCGCGACGCTGGCCGCGGGGATCGTCCCGCTCGGCAACGACACGACCTGCCAATTCCAGTATGTCGCCAGCGCCGACTTCCAGGCCAGCGGCTACGACAACGCCGCGAGCGTCGCGTGCACGCCCGCCGACCTGGGGTCGAGCTTCGCCTATCAGGCGGCGACCGCGAGCGTCAGCGGGCTCACGCTCGGTGCCGTCTACCACTTCCGGGTGGTCGCGACCAACTCGGCCGGCACCGCCACCGGGGCAGACCAGGAGTTCCAGGCGGGACCGGGCGCGTGGGCGCCGTTCTTCCGCTGCCCCGTCGACGACCCCGCGATGCTCGCCAGCGACGGGATCAGCTCGATCGTGTTCTGCCTGGCCTCGAACTCGACGCACGGCAGCATCACGATCGGAACCATCACCACCACGACAGGGAGCACCAATCTGCAGGTCGGGATGCTGCTCGACCAGAGCACCCAAGAGTTCACGATCGTCGGGTCGCCCACCGGAGCGCTGGTCGCCGATCCGGTCCAGCTCCCCGACACTCCGGTTGGCGTGGTGACCGCGACCACCGAGTCGGCGGGCCTGCCGTCGAACTTCAGCCTGTTCGCGGGGATCGTAACGGGCGTGCCGATCATCACGCTGCCGATCAAGATCCACCTGGAGAACCCGGCGCTCGGGCCGAGCTGCTTCATCGGGTCTGACCAGGACCCGATCCTCCTCAATCCCGCGAACACCGACCTGTCGAACGCGAAGAGCATCGGTGGCTTCTTCACCTTCGACCCGACCGGCGTGCCCGACCTGGCCGGTGCCGACGGGTCGCTCCAGATCACCGGGGAGGTCCAGGGCGACGACACGTTCGCCGTACCGGGGGCGCACGGATGCGGTCCGAACGGGGACGGGTCGCTCGATGCAGTAGTCAACGCGGTGGTCGGGTTGCCCTCGCCGGCGGGGAGCAACCACCTCGTCCTGGACGATGCCGCGTCGAGCCTGGCATTCCCAGGAGGGCTGTTCTCTGGAGGCGGCATCGAGACTGGTCAACAGTTCGCCGACGACTGGCACGTCGGGTTCGGACAGTAGGCCAATCTGACTCGAAATGGCGGGTGCGCCGCCTGCGTGCAGGCGGCGCATCAGCCACACTCTGTTTGCGGCGTGACGCCCGCACTCCGTGGTGACGTTCACGCCGCGTTCGGATCACTTCGCTGCCTGTTCGCTTTGGGCAACCAAGTACGTCCTCGCCTCGCGCGAGGGGACGATGGAGAACGTCGCGGTGTCCAATCCCTGCGAGCCGATCTTCGGCAGCTCGCCGGGATGCCACTCGACCTTCGCGACGACTCGACGCGGCCGGTTCCACCTCTGCGCCTGATGGAGGAAGAACGGGTCGCGTAGGGCGCAGCGACTCGGTCCGCGCGTCCGCCGTAGCGCCGCGGGCGGCGGTGGTCGCACCTGCCTTGGCGTCGGACACGCGCGATTGATCTTGCGCGCGCTTCATACCGTCGGGGATAGTCGTCGACGGAGGTCCTGCATGACACACCGTCGATCCCTGGTCCGGGCCGAGCTGATCGCTCTCACGTTCCTCCTGATGCTGCTCCCGGTCGCCGCGCGTGGCGCGAGACGCCGCCGTCCCGAGCACGATGCGCCGCTCGCGGCTCCGACGATCCGGTTGCCGGGTCACGTGCTGCCGGCTCTCGCGGACGCCTCGCCGACGTCCGGCGTCGACGGTCACGCGGCCGAGTATCGGGGACCGCTCACGCTGACGATCGTCCTCAACCGCGACGACCAGCCAGGCTTCGAGCGCTACCTGCAAGCGCTCCAGAATCCCCGCTCGCCCGACTACCGCCACTTCCTCACCCAGCAGCAGATCGCCGATCGCTTCGGGCCGTCCCGACGCGCCTACGATCGCGTGCGACAGCACCTCCGCGCCGCGGGTCTCGACCTGGTCGGCGGATCGCCGAACCGCCTGACGCTCACCGTACGCGGCTCGCGCGCCGACGTGGAGCGCGCCTTCGCCGTGCACATCGCCGACTACACGCTCGGTGGCCAGGTCTTCTACGCGAACGATCGCGATCCCGCGCTCCCGAGGGCGGTCGCGCCGCACGTGCAGGCGGTGGTCGGGCTCTCGAACCTGGCCCGGCCGCGCGAGACCACCAAGTTCTTCGCGCACCTGGGTCAGGCGCTCAAGAACTACGTCGACTGCGTGAACAACGAATCGAGCAAGTCGCTCACCAAGCCCGACGAGGTCGACTACCCCAAGTGCTTTCGCAAGCTCCAGAGCGATCTGAAGCTGCTGTTCACGGACAACGGGCCCCCGTCGAACTCCGATCCGGCACCTGGCGACTGGGTCACGCTCGACGGCGCCGGTCAGACGGTCGGACTGCTCGAGTTCGACACCTTCCAGCCGAGCGACGTCAGCGACTTCCTCACCCTCATCGGCGCGCCGGCGAGTCGCATCGACAACGTCAGCCGCGTCGCGGTGAACGGCGGGGCGACCCGCGGCCCGGGCGAGAGCGAGGTGCTGCTCGACATCGACGCCATCCTCGCCATCGCGCCCGGCGCGAAGGTGGTCGTGTACGACGCGCCGTTCAGCGGCGCCAACACCAGCTTCCAGGCGCTCTTCAACGCCATGATCAACGGCGGCGTCACGGTCATCTCCAACAGCTGGGCCTACTGCGAGGACCAGACGACGCTGGCCGACGTGCAGAGCATCGACTCCATCCTGCAGAACGCCGCGGCCGCGGGCATCAGCGTGTTCAACGGCGCGGGTGATTCCGGAAGCACGTGCCTCGACGGCGCCGCGAACACGGTGGCGGTGCCGGCGGACTCGCCGCACGCGACGGCGGTCGGCGGCTCGACGCAGACCCTCGGACCCGGGCTCACGCGCGGGCCCGAGACGTGGTGGGACGGCTCGAACGCGACGCCGCCCACGGGACAGGGAGGCTTCGGGGTGAGCCGGTTCTTCAGCCGGCCCGGCTACCAGGACGGCCTCACGAGCGCGCCGAACCGCTCGGTCCCCGACGTGGTCGCGGGCGCCGACCCCGCCGAGGGTGTGATGATCTGTCAGGCGAGCGCGGGCGGCTGTCCCACCGGGCTGCTGTACGGCGGCACCAGCAACGCCGCGCCGGTGTGGGCGGCGTTCACGGCGATCCTCAACCAGGGCCAGGGTCAGAACCTCGGCGCGCTCAACTCGCGCATCTATCCGCTGGCCGGCGCGGGCGCGTTCCACGACGCGGCCGCGCTGGGCAGCGATTTCGCCCACGTGGGGCTCGGGTCGCCGAACCTGAACCAGCTGCACCTGCTCCTCGCCGGCAAGACGGCCGGCGCGCCGAACGCCGCCACCTCCGAGGTCACCTTCTTCGCCACCGAGGACGCCCCGGGTGACGACGCCACCTTCATCCCCGCCGACGGCACGAGCGAGGCGCTGATCGTCGTCAAGCTGCGCGACGGCGCCACCAACATCGTCTCCGGCAAGACCGTCTCGCTCGCGGCGAGCGCGGGAAGCCATGCGGTCATCACGCCGCCGAGCGGCGTCACGACGGTCGACAACGGCGCGGTCGTCTTCCGGGTGACCGACCTGACGGCCGAGACCGTCACGTTCACCGCGACCGACACGACGGACGGGATCGTGCTCGGCCAGGTTCCGAGTGTCCCGTTCGGGGTTCCACCGGCGGCGAGCGCCGGCATCACCGCCTCGCCGACGACCGTCACCGCCGACGGGACGAGCGCGACGACCATCACCGTCACGCTCCAGGACGCGCTGCACCGCCCGACGCCCGGGAAGACGATCCAGCTCTCGCAGGGCGGCGGCCACTCGATCATCACCGGACCGGGCGTCACCGACGCCAGCGGGCAGGCCACGTTCACCGCGACCGATCAGGTGAACGAGACGGTCACCTATACCGCCATCGACGTGAGCGACGGCAGCCTGCCGGTTCCGGGCACCGCGCAGGTCACCTTCGGCGGCGGCAGCGGATCGGCGTGCGCCGCCACCCTGACGCCGCCCGCGGGACTGAACGGCAACCTCGTCACGCCGTGGGCCAACGGCTTCGTGGCGGAGAATTTCAACTTCGGCAACGTCAACTGGGGCGGATGCCCGGGCGCGTCGAACCCGACGTTCCAGGCGCAGTCGGCGCTGGTGGCGGACTTCCGCAACGGCCAGCTCTTCAAGTTCGGTCTGGACGGCGGGGCGGCATCGGGCGGCAACGTCCTCGCATCGCTCGGCCAGACGCTCGGCCAGCCGACCTTCGGCAAGGACGGGAGCCTGTACGCGACTTTCAGCGCCACGACGGGCAACTTCACGACCGGCAACATCGTGCAGCTCGATCCGGCGACGGGACAGATCATGCGCACCGTGGCGCAGAATCTCATCTGTCCCAACGGTCTCTCCGTCGATCCGCTGAGCGGCGACCTCTTCTTCGACGACGACTGCACCGGGGCGGGTTCGGACAACGCGTCGGTCTTCCGCGTGGTGGACCCGACGGCGGCGAGTCCGTCGGTCGTGGTCTACGCCACGCTTCCCACCACGCCCAACGGGAGCCTCGCCTTCGCGCCCAACGGCACGCTGTACGCGGTGGTCGGGTACTACAACAATCCCGTGGCGCCGGTCGTGCGCATCGCCGGCACCGACCAGCCGAGCCCGCCGGCCATGACGCCCCTCGCGGGCGTGACGACCGCGTTCGGCGTCGCCGTCGGCGAGACGCTGCCGAGCGGCGAGGCGAAGTCGCTGCTGGTCGTGCCGAACGGCGTCCTCACCCTCGTCGACATCACGGCGAGCCCGGTCACGTCGACGCCGTTGGTGCAGAACCTCGCCGTCGGCACCATCGGGCCGGACGGGTGCCTCTACGCGAACGGCAACACGACGATCTACAAGGTGACGAACGTGGCCGGCGGCTGCGGCTTCGCCCCCACGAACCCGGGCCCGCAGCTCAGCCTGTCGCCGCAGTCGCTGACCCCCGATCCGGCGCAGGGCACGCAGCAGCGCTTCACGGCGACGCTGCGCAACGTCGCCGACCCGGCGCACGTGCCCGTGTTCTTCGCCGTCACCGGGACGAACCCGCGCGTCCAGATGGTGCAGACGGACGCGAGCGGCCAGGCGGTACTCACGTACGCGGCCGAGCGGCCGGGGGCGGACGTGGTGATCGCACAGGCGACGGTCGGCAGTGACCGGCTGACCTCGAACCAGGCCCGCGTGACCTGGGACGCCGGGAAGCACGTCACGTTCCTCACCCTGAACCCGAGCCCGACGGCGGGCTCGGCCGGTCAGGCGGTCGCGGTGATCGCGTCGCTGACGGACGCGTCGGCGAACCCGCCGCTCCCGGTCGCGGGCGCCGGCATCGCGTTCGCCGTCGGGTCGGCGCAGTGCACCGCGCAGACCGACGCGCGCGGCCTCGCCACGTGCGAGCTCTCCCCGACCGGCGCGGGCACCGAGACGATGTCGGCCACGTTCGCGGGAACGGACAGCCTGCTCGCCGCGAGCGACGCGGTGGGATTCACCGTGGTCGTCCAGGCGGCGCCGACGTCGACGACGACCACGCTCCCGCCGGTGGGCTGCACTCCATCGGACTGCGGAGACGGCGACGGATGCACCACGGACGTGTGCGACGCCGGCCAGTGCCGCCACGACCCGTTGCCCGGCTTCGCCGGCGTCACCTGCTACCTGGACGCGATCAAGAGCGCGCTGACCGCGTCGGCGCCGCCCGACGTGCCCCGCGCGCTCCGGCGGAAGCTGCTCGGCCGGGTGAAGAAGCTCGGCAGGCTGGTCACCGCATCCCAGCATCCCGGCCGTCGCGGGACGAAGGCGGAGAAGAAGCTCGCCCACCAGCTCGGCTCCTTCACGAGCCAGCTCCAGCGGCTGCGCGGCAAGAAGGTCGCCGCGCAGCTCGACGACACCCTGGTCGCCTTCGCGCACGGAGCCCAGGCCGCGATGCCCTGAGGTCTGCTTGGCGAGTCGATGAAGCTGCTCACGCAGCCGCTCGTGACAGCCACCCACCGCGGCCGATTTGGAATTTCAAAAAAATGAGCGCGGGGGCACCCACCCCGGTACCATCGCCGAGGAGAGGTGGCCCTTACAGACCGGCGACGACCGCGGCGATCGCGTGCTGGATCGCGCCGGCGCACTCGGCCGACAGCTTCGGCTTCTTCCCCTTGGCGGCCTTCCCCGCCGCCTTCCCCGCGCTCCTGAGCACATGCTTCACCTGCCGATGGAGGCGCTTCGCGCTCTTCGGGTGCTGATCGGCGCGGTCGAGGAGCGTCGTTCCGCGGTCGAGCCTCTTCGTGATCGAGCGCGGCACGGTCTCGTCGCCGCACGCCTGGCCGTGGAGTGCGGCGTCGATCGTGCACCGCGGCGTCGTGCACGGCAGCGTCGTGGTGCTCGTCTTCGTCGTGACCGTGGTCGTCGTGACCGTGGTCGTGCGTGACCGTGGTCGGCGTGGTCGTGGTCGGCGTGGTCGTGGTGACCGTGGTCGGCGTGGGGACAGGCACTACGACGCTCGTCAGCGCCGCGAAGTTCTCGAGCCCGGGGGTCCCAGTGCTCGTCGCGCGCACGGTGAGCGCGTCGGACGTGCCGGTGGCCACGTCCGCTGGCGGCTGGAGGATGACCGTGAAGTCGGCCGACTCGCCGGCGCCGACGTTCGCCTGCGACGGCGTCGCGCTCGTGACGAAGCCGTTGGCGTCGGTCGCGGTGAGGTCGAACGTGCCGGCGGCACCGGCGTTCCGCACCGAGAAGACGTACGTCGTCGGCAAGCCGGCGTGGAGGTCCTGCCGGAGCGGCACGGCGATCGACACGCTCTGCGGCTGGAAGAGATCGCGCGCGACGCGCTGGAACGCGTGGCCGCCGCCGTCCTGGCCGGTGACGTAGGCGAGGAACGGCTCGTCCGGCAGCGTGATCGCGCCCGCGAACTGGCCGGTCGGCCCGTCCAGGACCGCCGCCAGGGTGACGTCCTGCAGGTGGGTGCCGTCGGGCCGACGGAGGTCGAACTGCGGGCTCGAGAACACCCCCGTGAGGAGGGTCTCCGCCGTGGCCGCCGTGCCGCCGACTGGGAGCCCGGGGATCGGCACGACGCTCTCGTGCCCGTCGCGACCGCCGTCCTGCACGAAGCGGAAGCGCGTCAGGTCGAGCGTGCTGGAGCCGGACACGGCGAGCCGGTAGGTCGCCGACACGCCAATCGTCACCGTCCACGTCCCGGCCGCGGGGCTCGTAACGTGCACGACCGTGGTGCCCGACGTGAACGCGCTCGTCGCGATCTGCGTG
>CAVQLX010000009.1:0-157685 GCA_963713495.1 uncultured delta proteobacterium
AGCCCGACGTCTACGGCGACCACCGAGACGTTGACGAAGACCACGACGAGGGCGAGCGCACCTCGACACCGACGTCGACGGCCACGGCGACGAGCAGGACGAGCGGCGAGCCGATGGACCCGGCGGCGGTGCTACTGGAGCGGCCTCGTCGCGCTGGCGACGCATCCGCCCTCCTCCAGTTCGTCGAGAAGCCAGGCTGCGTCCGCCTCTGGCATGGCAAGCAATGCCGCGACGAGCGCAGCATCTGCCATCGTCTCCACAGGCAACCAGTCGAGGATGGCCAGAACAGCATCGTGGGCGGGGGTGAGGGTAGGCACGACGAGTGGCCTACCGCGTCCGGGTGGTCCGCGCCAGCGGCCGCGTGCTGCGCAAGCGCGGAAGGCCGCTCACGGCCCGGCGTCCTCCTGGTCACCCACCTCATTGTGCCCCATGGGGGCAGTGGGGCTCGGGCGTCGGCGCATCGGAACGCCCGAGCGCATCTCAGCTTGTCCGCTTCTTCGATCCTCGCTTCCGTCCGAGCTTCTCCTCAATCGCCGGCGCCTCGCAGACACCCTGGAGATGCTTCCGCTCGATCGCGCCACTGATACGCTCGGATATCTTCGCGCGTCCCTGCTGTCGGTGAACGCGTGGGTGGCTCTGCGCTGGTTGCTGCAGGAGCCGTTCCCGAGCAGCAGGATCGGCGTGACCGACCCACCGCTTCACGCTCACCAACGCCCAGCAGTTCGACCGCGACCACACTTCGGCACGCTTGGTGAACGGCGTGCTCGAGGTGACGCTGCCGAAGGGCGAGAGATCCAAACCTCGACGCTGCGACGACAGGGATGCCCGCTCGCTGACGGCCACTGACCGTCTTGCGCACGTGTACGCCTGGGCCTACCGTGGCGCCGTCACCCCGGAGAGGTGCCAGCGGACGGAGCCCGATGACGATGAAGAACTACTACCTGGTTCTCGGCGTTCCCCGGGACGAGGAGGACCCGCGCGGTATCCGCGACGCATATCGCCAGTTGGCGAAGCAGTACCATCCTCAACCGGCCGGTCCCGAGGGGACCACGGCGTTCCGGGATGTCGTCGAGGCCTACGAGGTCCTCTCCCACGACGAACAGCGCGCTCTCCACGACCAGCGTCTGCGCCGCGCGGAGGGCCGGCTCGACGTCGCGCCGGACTCAATCGTACTCGCGGACGACGTGCCGCCCGAGCCGCTCGCGCCGGTGCCCGTGTCGATCCCGCACGGGTTCCGGCACGTGGGTCCCTCGCCGGAGGAGGTCCTCGAGCGCGTCTTGCACAACCTGCTCACCGCGCGGGCCAGCAAGGCCGAGCGGCTCCAGGCCTTGGACGTCGAGCTGGTCCTGTCGGCAGCGGAGGTCGAGCGGGGAGGCGTCGTGCGGCTGGGCGTGCCCGTCTTCCGGACCTGCCCGCGTTGCGGTGGGACCGGTGGTGACTGGCTGTACTCCTGCCCTACCTGCGACGACCGCGGCGTCGTCGAGACCGAGGCGCCCGTCCGGGTGCACATCCCGCCGCGAGTGAGGGCGGCACCATTCTCGAGCTGCCGCTCCGCGACATGGGCATTCACAACCTGTACGTGCGGTTACACGTGCGCGTCGACCCGCTGCTCTAGGGCGGGAGGCATGGCTGAGCGATCCTTGAAGACGGGCAGGCGCTTCTCGCGCAGCGCTCCCTACAGAAGGGCGCGGGATGGGGAAGGTCCGGGATGTGGCGTTCCCCTCGTTTCCGTACAGCTCACGCCGCTAATTGCTGTCGATACTCCTTCGGCGTGAGATAGCCCAGGGCCGAGTGAGGGCGATCGCTGTCGTACCGATCGAGCCAGTCCGCCACGATGCGGAAGGCTTGGTCGCGGCTCTCGAAGCGATGCAGCCACACGCACTCCTGCTTCGCGGTCAGGAAGAAGCGTTCGATCATCCCGTTCTGCTGCGGGGTGTAGATTGGATGAAGTGGCTGGCGGCCTCGAGAGGCGCCAGAGTCTGACGAGTCCACGACGCCAGACCGGCGAGGAGGGAATTCGCATGGAGTACATCGGCATCGACGTTCACAAGGTGCACAGCCAAATCTGTCGGCGTAGCGAGGCGGGCGAGTATGAGGAGCTGCGCATCCGCACCGAGCGGCACCGGTTCGCAGAGCTCTTGGGTGGGCGTCCGCCAGCCCGTGTCCTGCTCGAGGCGTCCACCGAGAGCGAGTGGGTCGCGCGGTGCCTTGAGGAGCTCGGGCACGAGGTCGTTGTGGTGGATCCAAACTTCGGCCCGATGTACGGCAACCGGAGCAACCGGGTCAAAACCGACCTGCGCGACGCCCGCATGCTCTGCGAGGCGGCCCGATTGGGTGCCTACCGAGCCGCGCATCGCTGCTCGGCGGGGACGCGCCACCTGCGCGCGGATCTCATGATCCGCCACGCCCTCGTGAAGACGCGCAGCCGGTACATCTCGGTGGTCCGGACGCTGCTACGCACCGACGGACTGCGCGTGCGGTCCGGTGCGGCCGCCTCTTCCCCGAGCGTGTGAGCGAGGTCGCGCTCCCACCGGGACTCGGCGAGCAGGTCGCTCCGCTGCTGGAGGTCCTTGGCGTGCTGAACCGCAAGATCGCGGACGCGAACCGCAGCGTGGCGTACCAAGCAGACACCGATGTCCGTACCAAGCGACTCCAGACCTTTCCGGGCGTCGGGCCGGTGACGGCCGCGGCATTCGTTGCCACGCTCGACACCCCTGAGCGCTTCGAGAAGGCCGGCCAGGTGCGGGCGTTTCTGGGCCTCGTGCCGAGAGAACACAGCTCGGGAGAGTCCACGCATCGCGGTCGGATCACCAAGGCTGGCAATTCGCGGCTCCGATCGCTGTTGGTCGAGGTGGCGTGGAGCGTGTTGCGGGCGCGCGCGACCGCGGCGGCGGCCCTGCGCGGCTGGGGCATACGGGTGGCAGCCCGACGCGGCAAACGGATCGCCGCGGTCGCCTTGGCGCGGCGGATCGCCGGCATCCTCTACGCCATGTGGCGCGACGGACGTGACTTCGTCCCAGCCATCGCCCCCGGACACACTGTCCCCGCATCGACTATCTGATCGCCGGGATCCGAAATGAACCGCCGCCGTCGCCAACTCTTCGGTCGGGAAACGCGAATTACGCCGGGGCCGCAGTCGAGAGCCGATGCTGTAGATGGCGTTCCCGACCGAATCGCACCCAAGCATGCGCAGGGACCTCGGTTCCACCAACCAGCGCGAACAGAAGGATGAGCAACTCGACGGCGTCAGACCTCGGAGGGCATTGACGGGGCGAGCCACTTCACAGAAGGGGGTAATGTATTCCTGCGTCAGGCGGTAGCGACGCGCGACCGCGACGAAGACCTTCGCGCCAAAGACGAGTCCGTTGTCTGAGCGCAGGACCAGCGGCGGCGACGCCGCGTCGATCTGGCGCGCCCGGAGCGCCTCCTCCAGCGCCGCCGCCGCGACGCCGGCGATCCCCGAGCGCGCGAGCCGCCAGCCCACGATCGTGCGGTCGTGGCAATCGATGATCGCGGTGAGATGGCACCACCCATCGCGGCCGCAGAAGAGATGGGTCGTGTCGATGGCCCACCGTTCGTTGGCCGCGTGGCGCGCGACACCCAGCCGTGCACCCGCGGCCGTTGCCCCTGCGGCCGCTGCCGGACCTGCCACTGGTGGAGCTTCAGGATGCGGTGGATCTTCTTGCGGTTCACCGGCTGCGCCGCGGCCCGCCGCACCCGCGCCGTGATCATCCGCAGGCCGGCGGCCGGCTCCGCCTCGATGATCTGCCGGATGGTCACGACCAACGCCGCATCCATCACGGGGGGGCGCGGGACCGCCGCCTCGGGCGGGCGGTAGTAGAACGTCGAGCGCGCCAGCCCGAACCACCGGCAGAGCTGCGCGATCGACACCGTCTGGCCTTCGTCTCGCATGAGGCCCTGCACCGTCAGAAGGCTTTCTCGGGTTTCCCGGTGAGGGCGTCGAGTTTTTTTCGGGCGTCGAGCTCCAACACGAGCTCGCCGACTTTGGCGCGCAGCTCTCGGACCTCGCGGTCGTGCAGGGCTTGCTCGTCTTCCGTGCGGGCCTTCAGGCTCCTCTCTCCGCCCTTCAGGAAGATCTCCATCCAGCTCTCGACCTCGGACTGCGTCAGGTCATGCGCGCGACACACGTCCACGAGCTTCGTCTCGCCCTTGATCAACTGCAGCAGCAGCTGCGGCACGTCGGAGGAGATGATCTTCCGGCACTACCGGACGTGGATTCCGGGCCTCAATCCGGACGCCGGTAGCAAGGTCGGGCGCATCCTCGGGGGCGTCGGCGGGGGAAATGTGCCCCCGTCTGCGTCCCCCGGCGCGTCCCCAACGCCAAAAGTGACCGCCGAAATGCAGCGAGATCGGCTACTTAAGGGAGTGGAGGCGGGGGGAATCGAACCCCCGTCCGAAGGTGCATCCCCGAACGCGTCTACGAGTGTAGCCGGTGATTTGGTTCTCACCGCGCTTGCTCCCATCGGCAGGATCGCACGCGGCCAGCCGGCGAAAGATCTCGGCCCCCGCACCGCCGGCGTCGCGGGGGCCCAGCCCGAGAAAATGACGTCTCCTCCGACCTTACGGGCGCCAGCCGGGGAAACGTGGTCACCTAATTAGGCGGCCAGTGCGTAGTTGTTGTCTGCAGTTAAGCAGTCCAGGCCTTTTTGACGAGGGGACCGGGACCCCCGACTCGCAACGCTCGCTTCCTCACCCCCGTCGAAGCCACATCGCCCCCGAGCAAGCTGCCGAACTATAGGCACGTTCGTCGGGGGTCGCAACGACCCGGGCCCAGGGACGGTCAGGCGCGATGCGTCGAGGCGGTGCGCTCGCCTTCGCGGTCTCGCCCGGTGAGCAGCCGGTGCGCGGCGGCTCGCTGGGCGGCGGATCCCAGCAGAAGCACGTTGTCGCCCGCCTGCAGCTCCTCGTCGGGACCGGGGTTCACCACGGTGTCCTCGCCCCGATCGATGCCGACGACGCTGGCGCCGGTCCGGGAGCGGAGCGCGAGCTCGCGGATCAGCCGCCCGCTCGCGGGCGCGCCCTCGTCGAGCGAGACGACCTCGAGCTGCGCTTCGCGCAGGAACGCTCGCACGCCGTCCGGCTCCTCGTGGTGCTCCGCCACCGGACGGGCCAGCACGTCGTGGAGCGCGATCTGGGCGCGACTGTACACGCGGATCGAGGGTCGCCAGAGGAGCGCGGCCGCGATTGCGACCACCACGAGCATGGTCGCACCGACCTTCGCGGGCGGCAGCAGCGTGGCGCTGACGACACTCGTCGCGAGCGCGAACACCACGACGCCAGCGGCCACGATGAGGTGGCGGACGACCGTCTGGCCGGTCGCCGGTCCCTCCCCCACCGCGCGCTGGCCGAGCGTCAGCTCTGCCAGGAACATCCCGAGCGCTTGCAGCTTGCGCAGCGTCGCCACGTACAGCGGGAGCGTCAACAGCAGCGTCCCGAACCACACGATGCCACGCCGCCCACCAATCCACCCGAGCGTGTCGTAGTCGGCGGGCAGCAATCGCGCCACGAACGCCGCCGCGATGAACGCCGCGGCGATGAGCAGCAGGTTGACGAGCATCACGCTCAGCATCCGCCACACCAGCCGGCGGGCGACGTTGCGCTCGAGCGCGTGCCCGAGGCGCATCACCCATCCCCGGTACAGATCGAGGCCCTCGGCGACGGGCGCCGGCATGACGCGATCGAGGCCCGCCGCGGCCGCCGGTGCGGAACGGATCAGATACGGCGTCAGCAGCGTCGTCACCGCCGAGACCGCGACCGCCACGGGATACAGGAACGCGCTGGTGACGCGCAGGGTCTCTCCGAGGGACGCGATGATGAACGAGAACTCGCCGATCTGCGCCAGCCCCATGCCGACCAGGAGCGACGTCCGCGTGTCGTGCCCCGCCAGCAGCGTGCCCGCCGTGCAGGTGGTGACCTTTCCCAGCACCACGACGAGGGTGATGATCGTGATCGGCACCGCGTACTCGAGCAGGAGCTTCGGATCGATGAGGAGCCCGATGGCCACGAAGAAGACCGCGGCGAACATGTCCCGGATCGGCGCCGTCAGGTGCTCGATCCGGCCGAGGTCACGCGACTCGGCGATCACGGCGCCGATCGTGAACGCGCCCAGCGCGACGCTGTAGCCGAGCTTCACCGCGAGGAGCGACCCGCCGAAGCACAGCGCCAGCACGGTGACGAGCAGCATCTCGTCGCTGTGGAAGCCGGCGACGTAGCGCAAGAGCCGCGGGACGAGCAGCAGCCCGAGGACGAGCGCCACCACCAGGAAGACGGCGAGACGTCCGGCCGCTTCCAGCACCTCGAGCGGCGCCAGCGTGCCGGTCATGGCGATCCCCGAGAGCAGCGCGATCAGGAGGATGCCCAGCAGGTCCTCGACGATGAGAATGCCGAAGATGATCTGGGCGAAGCCTTCCTTCATCTTCCCGAGCTCGGCGAGCGCCTTGATGATGATCGTCGTCGACGAGATCGAGATGAGCGCACCGAGGAACAGGCTGTCCATCAGCGACCAGCCGAACGCGCGGCCGATGGCGTAGCCGACGGCGAGCAGCGTCGCGATCTCGAGCAGCGCGGCGATGAAGGCCGTCGCACCCACCTGGCGGAGCTTCCGGAGGCTGAACTCCAGGCCGAGCGAGAACATGAGGAACACGACGCCGATCTCGGCGAGGACGTGGATCGTCCCCTGGTCGTGGACGAGCACGTAGGGCGGCGTGTGCGGCCCGATGATGACGCCCGCGATGATGTAGCCGAGAACGACCGGCTGGCGGAGGCGGTGGAACAGCACCGTGACCCCGCCGGCGATCAGCATCACCGTGGCGAGATCCTGCAGGAACGCTACGGCGTGGATCGCGTGATCACTCTCCATGGCGCGCGCTCGCGCCGCGGATCATTTCGCCGCGCGGCGCGCGAATCCTCGCGGCCGTCGCTTCCGACGACGGCTCGCCTCCTTCTGACGCTTCTCCGCCTGGTCGACCAGCACCTGCTGGCTGCTGCGGGCGCCTTCGCGACCGCGCACGTACGTCCCGTCGGGCTGCATCTCCCAGGCGCCGTGATCGGGCGCCAGCTGCGCGTCCAGCACGGTGCGCAGCTCCTGGCGGAGCGCGGGATCCTCGACCGGCACGACCACCTCGACGCGGCTCTCGAGGTTGCGCTTCATCGCATCGGCCGAGCCGATGAACCACTCCTCCTCGCCGCCGTTGTGGAAGAAGTAGATGCGCCCGTGCTCGAGGAAGCGACCGACCACGCTCACCACGCGGATCGTCTCCGACAGGCCGGGCACGCCGGGCCGGAGCCGGCAGGTGTCGCGCACGATCAGATCGACCTTCACGCCCGCCCGCGACGCGCGATACAGCGCCCGCGTGATGTCGACGTCCTCCAGCGCGTTCATCTTGAACTGGACCAGGCCCGGCGTACCGGCGTCCTGATGCGCGATCTCGCGCTCGATCTTCTGGAGCAGCGCCTTCTTGAGCACCGTCGGCGCCGGCAGGAGCTTGTGGTACGAGCGCTTCGGCCGGTAGCCCGTCGTCAGGTAGTTGAACAGCTCCGTCAGGTCCTGCCCGATGACGTCGTCACAGGTGAGCAGTCCGAAGTCGCTGTAGATCCGCGCCGTGCCCGGGTGGTAGTTGCCGGTGCCGATGTGGGCGTAGCGGCGGAGCCCGTTGAAGTCCTGCCGCACCACCAGGATCACCTTGCAGTGGGTCTTCAGCCCCACGACGCCGTAGGTCACGTGGATGCCGAAGTCCTCCAGCCGGCTCGCGAACTGGATGTTCGCCGCCTCGTCGAAGCGGGCCTTCAGCTCGACCACCACCGCCACCTGCTTGCCGTTGCGGGCCGCGTCCGTCAGGTAGCCGATCATCCGCGCGTCGCTCGACGTGCGGTAGAGCGTCATCTTGATCGCGCGCACCTTCGGATCTTCGCTCGCCTCGCGGAGGAAGCGCTCGACCGAGGTCGCGAACGACTCGTACGGGATGCGCCAGCAGGAGGCAGCCGGCGTCTCGCACGATGTGGAAGACGTTGCGCCGCGTGTCCTGCAATCGCGGATGGTCGACCGGATGGTGCGGCGGGTCGTGCAGCGTCGCATCCTCGAGCGCCGCCACCTCCATCAGGTCGCGCAGCGCCATCAGCCCGTCCACCTCGAAGACGTCGGCGCGCTCGTCGAGGCCGAACTCCGCCGCGAGCATGCCGCGATGCACCGCGCTCATCTCGTGGCCCACCTCGAGACGGACGATCGGCGCGAACCGGCGATCGCGCAGCTCGGACTCGATCATCGCCAGCAGGTCGTCGGCTTCCTCCTCGTCGCGCTCGGTGTTCGCGTTGCGCGTGACGCGGAACAGCTCGCAGGCGTCGATCTCCATGCTCGGGAACAGGAGGTCGAGGTTGTGCGAGATCACGTCCTCGAGCGGGACGAAGGTGCGCGCGTCGCCGAGGCGGAGGAAGCGCGGGATGCCGGCGCCGACCGGCACCTTCACGCGCGCGAGCATCTGCTCGGGGTCATTCGGGTAGCGCACCGTGACGAGCAGGTTGAGCGACAGGTTCGAGATGAACGGGAACGGATGCGCCGGGTCCATCGCCAGCGGCGTGACCAGCGGGAACACGTTCTTGCAGTAGTAGTCGCGGAGCGCGTCCCGGTCCGCCGCGGACAGGGTCTCGTACGAGGCGATGCGGACGTCGTGCTCGGCGAGCAGCGCGCGGCATCTCGCGCAGCAGATCGTGGCGTACCGCGATGAAGTCGCGGATCTCGGCGTAGCACTCGGTGATCTGCTGCGCGGGCGTGCGGCCGTCCACGGTGAGCTGCTGGAAGCCGGCGGCGACCTGCTGCTTCAAGCCGCCGATGCGCTTCATGAAGAACTCGTCGAGGTTCGACGCCGTGATGGCGAGAAACTTGAGCCGCTCGAGCAGCGGGTTCCGCGGCGTCCTGGGCTTCGGCGAGCACCCGGCGGTTGAACGCCAGCCAGGTGAGCTCCCGGTTCAGGTAGAGCAACGGCGAGTCGAGATCGGTGCTCGGGACCGGTACCGCCTGATCGGTGGTGCCCTCTTCGACCGGTCTCGTCTGTGCCATCGCCTCCGCTCCCTTCGTCCGACCGGCTGGCGGTCGGGGAGCCGGAGTCTAGCCCAACTTCGGCCTCCCGTAACCACCCACCCCCGTGCCCGCTACAACGGGCACGGGGGAGGCGGCGAGACCTGGTTCGCCGCGCAGCGGTCGAGTCGTGGCGAGCAGGACGAGCCGTCCGGACAGTCTCCCGGATCGCCCTGGCACACCAGATCGCGGAGCGAGAGCCCCTTCTGGCGCCGCTCGACGACGCGGTCGCCGAACTCCCCGGGATCGGCGTCCTGGATCCGACACGGGCCGCCCACCACCGGCGCCACCGCATTGCACGTCGCCAGGGCGCTCGCGACGGTCGGCTTCACCCCGTGCTCCACCCAGGCGAAGAGCGACGTCAGCGCCGCGAAGTGCTCGGCGATCGTGAAGCCGCAGTGCCCGCCGGTCGGCGTGTAGAGCTGCACGAGCTGATCGGTGCGCCCGACCGTGTTGAAGACCTCGAAGTACTTCTCCTCGTTCTGGGGAATCACCAGCCCGTCGTCGAGCGCGTGGAGCGTGATCACCTTGCTCTGCGTGTGCCCGCGCTCCTCGTAGTTCCGGCGCAGGTACTCCATGGCCGCCGCGTCGTTGGTCGCGCGCGGCACGCCGGCGTTGTACGCGGCCTGCTCCGCGGGGGTCAGATTCGGGGAGCGGTACGTCACGCCGTCGTTGCTCCACGGCACGCCACCATCGGTGCGCCGGTTGCGGATCTCCCCGAGCGCGACGGAGGCGAAGAACAGATCGGTGGCGAGGAAGCTCGCGGGGATCTGCGTGCCGCGCAGGAAGAGGTCCTGGCGGGCCTGCTGCTCGGGCGTGGGCGCCGCCCCTCCGAAGCACGCCTCGACGTGGCGCGCGACGAAGTCGCCGAAGCGCGGTTCCGGGTTCCCCGGGCCCGCCTTCTGGAGCGTGAACTCCGTGCACTCCGGCGTGAGCCCCCATTCGGGCGGATAAGCCGGCTCGAGGTCGCCGCAGGTCTGTCCCGACGGACAGTCCGCGTCCACCAGGCAGCGGCTCGTCCCATCGCTGCACACGTTGCAGCGGAACTCGGCGTCCGGCACGCCGGCGCAGACGTATTCGTACGCCGCGCGCAGGTCCCAGGCTCCGAGCAGGTTGCGCCGGCCGCCCGCGCCGAGCGCGCACATCGGCAGCGCACCGTCGTAGTCGTGCGGCTGCTTCTCGATCACCGTCTGCGTGACCATCCCGCCCTCGGAGTGGCCCCAGACGTAGGTGAAGGTCGGTTTCCCGACACGCGTGCGGAATCGCCGCCGGACGTTGTCGACGTCGCGCCATGCGTCCGCGACGGCCCAGCCGACGGAGCGATAGGTGGTCGTGCCCACGGCGTAGCCGAGCGTCAGGGGAATCTGCAGGATCAGATCCGCTCCCGAGAGCTTCGAACCGATGTTCGCCGGGGTGATGTCGGACGGATACGGCTTGATGTCACGATAGTCCGAGTCGTACCCGTGCGCGTACACGATGAACGCGCCGTTCCAGCTGTGCGGCACGATGATCAGCGAGTACGCGCCGTCGCGCTGGAACGCGTCGACCACCTGGAACGTGTCGGCGCTGGCGGCCGGACGGGCGAACAGGGCGAGCAGCAACGCGGCGGCAGGCACGAGCAGTCGCATCACGGATTCCTCCTCCGGGCGCCGCGCCCTCGAGCGACGGCGACGTTCCCCGTCCACGGTCATAGGCCGGACCGGTGGATGGGAGCAAGACGAAAAACGTTTGTCTCGCCCGGGTCCGCGGCGGTAGAAGCGCCGGCATGACGCACACGGTGCTGGCGACGGGCCTCGGGTTTCCGGAAGGGCCGGTGTGGCTCGGACCGCGACGGGTCGCGTTCACGCAGATCCGCGGGCAGTGCATCTCGCTCTGGGATGGCGCGGGCGTCAGCACCGTCGCGCGGACCGGCGGCGGCGCCAACGGCGCGACGCTCGGACCGGACGGCGCGATCTACGTGGCGAACAACGGCGGCCTGTCGCTCGGCCACGAGGGCAAGTGGGAAGCGCCCGACGCGATCCCCGGTCGCATCCAGCGCGTGACGCTGTCGGGCGACGTCCGCGACGTCGCCACGGACCTCCCCGGCGCTCCGCCGAATCGCCCGAACGACCTCTGCTTCGGCCCCGACGGCCTCCTCTACTACACCGATCCGCACAACTGGGAGGATCTGCAGACCATCGGCGTCGGCCGTGTCGCGCGCACGTCGCTCGACGGGCGCGTCGAGCTGCTCGCCGAGGTCCCCCTCTTCCCGAACGGCATCGCGTTCGGGCCCGACGACCGCCTCTACGTCGCGCAGAGCATGACGCAGACGCTGCTCACGATGGAGGCGCGGCCGGGTGCGACGCCGGGCGAGTGGGCGAAGCTCCCGCAGGGATTCCCCGACGGCTTCTGCTTCGACCGGACGGGACGCGTCTACTGCGCGGGCAGCCTCGGCGACGTGGTGGTGATCTTCGCGCCGGACGGCAGCGTGCAGGACGTGATCGAGATGGGTCCGGGAAGCGAGCCCACGAACTGCTGCCTCGGGGACGGCGTCCTCTACGTGACGCTCTCCGGACCCGGCGAGCTCGTGTCGCTGCCCATCGACGCCGAGCCGCTGCCGCTCTATCCCGCGGCACGCAACTAACATGATATCCAAAGGTTGACTCGGGACGGATATCAGCCTAGCTGCTGGGGGGTGATTCGCGCGTCGGAGAAGGAGCCACGCCGACCGTCGGCGAGCGCCGGAGCGCCCACCGCACTGCGACGCCCGGGCACGCGCGGCGGTCTTCCGGGACGCCTGTCGGCTCCGGCACCCTTCGTCGGGCGGCACCGGGAGCTGGAGCTCCTGCAGCAGTGCCTCGCCGACGTGCTCGCTGGCCGCCTGCGGCTCGTGCTGGTCGAAGGCGAGGCCGGCGTCGGCAAGTCTCGACTGCTGAAGGAGATCCGCGAGCGCGCGCAGCGCGACGGCGTGCATGTGCTGTGCGGCCGCTGCTCGGAGGATCTGCCGCTGCCCTTCCGCCCCTTCGTCGAGGCCCTGGAGGAGCCCCTGCGGGACGTGTGCGGTGGCGGCGCCGATTCCCCGGCGTCGCTCCTCCAGGGCCGGTTCGACGAGGTCGGCGACCCGGACCCACGCGCAGCCTCCGGACCCGAGCAGCTCCGCCTGTTCCGTGCGGTCTCCCAGGGATGCCTCGCGCTCGCGCAGCGCCACCCGACGATGCTGGTCCTCGAGGACCTGCACTGGGCGGATCGCTCGACGCTCGACCTGCTCGAGCACGTCGTGTTCGCGGTCGCGGATGCAGCCACGCGCGCGACCGCGCCACTCATCGTCCTCTGCACCTATCGTGGGACGGAGATCGGGGAGCGCCTCGGCCGCACCATCGCGCGGCTCCGACGCGAGGACGTCACCGTCACGCTCGACCTCCAGGGTCTCGACGAGGCGGAGATCGATCTCCTGATCCGCGGACTCGGGCTCGCCGAGCCGACGCACCAGCTGGTGACCAGCGTCCACACGACGACGCGGGGAAATCCGCTCTTCGTGCAGGAGCTGCTCCACGACCTGGTCAAGCGCGGTGCGCTCCGCCGGCGCGGCGGGTTCCTCGCCGCCGTCGGCGACCTGGAATCCGCGCGGCTGCCCGCCGAGCTGACGGGCGTCATCGCCGCGCGCATCCAGCCGCTCGGGGAGCGCTGCCGCGAGGTCCTCCGACTCGGCTCGCTTCTCGGCCTGCGCTTCTCCCTCCACACGCTCGCGGCGGTGAGCGACACCCGCGAGGACGCGCTGCTCGCGCTGCTCGAGGAGGCGATGCAGCACCGGCTGCTGGTGAGCGATGGAGCGATGTTCGAGTTCGCGCACCCGCTCGTCCGCCACGTCCTCGCGAGCGAGCAGAGCGGCTTCCGGGTACAGGGCATGCACCGGCAGATCGCCGAGACCTTGCAGCGCCTGGCTCGCGCGGGCTCGGACGACGGCCTGCTCGAGATCACGCACCATCTGATCGCCGCGGGTCCCGTCGCCGACGCGCGCACGGTCCTCGACTACGCACGCCGTGCCGGCAAGCGCGCCATCGGCATGTCGGCGTGGGGAGAAGCGGCGCGCTACTTCGAGGCAGCACTCGCCGTCGCCGACGCGGCCGGCGACTGCTCGGCGCACGACCGTGCAGACCTCCACCATCAGGCGGCGTTCGCATATTCCCGCGACCAGGATGGCGGTCCCTGTCTCGAGCAGTACGCGCTCGCGATCGCCGGGTATCGCGAGACCGCCGACGTGCCCGCGCTCGCCCGCGCGATCGCGCAGCAGACCCGGGCGCACGTGATGCTCGGGTCGGCGCCGTACGGCGCGCTCCTGGACGTCGAACCCCTGCGCGAGGTTCTCACCACCCTCGGCGACACCGACGCGGAGCTGCGCGGCGAGTGCCTGGCCACCCTGGCGCTGGCCCACTGGACCGCACGCCAGCCGGTGCAGGCGGAGCGCGCCGCTCGTGAAGCGCTCGCCGTCGGAGCAGGCAACCATCGTCTCGCGGCCGAGGCGTACCATGCCCTGGCGCTGTCCCAGCTGCACGGGCTGCGCCAGCTCGACGCGCTCGAGTCGTGGGAGCACAGCCGCGAGCACGCGCGCCTCGCGGGTGACCGCTGGCTCGAGAGCGTCGCCTTGCAGCGCATCCCGATGCCGCTGGTCGGACTCGGCCGTCTCGCCGAGGCGGAGACCGCGGCGCTTGCCGCATGCGAGATCGGCCGCGAGACCGAGAACTGGGCCGGGTGCTCGCTCGCGCTCGGGAACCTCGTGCTCGTCGCGGCCGCGCGCGGCGACTTCCTGGCGGCCGAGGAACACGCTCGCGAGGCGCTCACCATGGTGCGCCGGGCGCGCTACGGCTGGGCCGCGCCCTACTTCATGCCCGCGCTCGCGTGCGCGCGGGTGCTGCGCGGCGCGTGCGACGAGGCCGCCGACGCCCTCACCATCCTGGTCACACCGGGCTACGTCTTCGACGATCCCGGGCCGTCGCTCCGGCTCCTCGAATGGGTCTACCAGCAGCTCGTCAACGCCCATGCCGACCGGGTCGAGAACGACGTCCGCGATCGGCTGTATCGCCTCGCGGCCGCGGGCGCGGCCCCGGAGATCGTGAATCTGGCCGGCATCTCGGCGCTGGTCGAAGCGGGGGATCTGATCGACGATGCCCCGACGGCCGAGGCGCCGTACGACGCGCTGCTGGCGGCGGCCGAGCGGGGGGTCGTGCTCACGCTCGGCTGGACGTTCCTGCTCGAGCGCGTGCTCGGCGTCGCGGCCACGCGCGCACGGCAATGGCCGCGCGCGGAGACCCACTTCGACGCCGCGGCCGCCGCGGCGTCACGCATGGGCGCGCAGCCGGAGCTGGCTCGTACCCATCTCGACCACGCGCGCATGCTGCTGGCGCGCGGTGGAATCGGCGACGGCGACCGGGCGATCGGGCTCCTCGCGAATGCGGCCGCAGGCTTCGAGAGCCTCGGCATGCCGGCGATGCTCGAGCGAACCGCCCGCGTCGCGGAGCGCATCGGCGCCACGCTGCCCGGCGCCTCGAAGCGGACGAGCGATCCGCGCACCCTCGCCGCGCCGGAGATCGACGTCCTGCGCCGGATCGCGCGAGGGCGCAATGCCCACCAGATCGCCGACGAGCTGGCCATGGCACCGACGTCCGCCGAGCACCGCATCCGGGCGGTGCTCGGCAAGATCGGCGTCGGCGGTGATGTACCCCCTCCCGCGCCGCCTCCCGGGCGGACGGCCCCGGGCGCCCGTCCCTCGAATCCGCTGGCCATCATGTTCACCGACATCGAGGGATCGACGGCCACCATCGACCGGCTCGGCGACGTCGCCGCGCGCGAGATGCTCCGCGTCCACGACGCGATCGTGCGCGCGGCCCTCGCCGCCCACGGCGGCGCCGAGGTGAGCCACACGGGCGACGGCCTGATGGCCACCTTCCACTCGGCCACGGGAGCGGTCGCGTGCGCGATCGCCATCCAGAAGGCCGTCGCGCACCACACCCGCGCGCATCCGGAGCTGCCGGTCCGCGTGCGGATCGGACTCAACGCCGGCGAGCCGATCGTCGAGCGCGAGCTCCTGTTCGGCGCGGCGGTGAACGCCGCGGCCCGGATCTGCGCTCGCGCGCGCGGCGGCCAGATCCTCGTCGCGGACGTCGTGCGTCAGCTCGTCGCGGGCACGAGCGTCGCATTCGTCGATCGCCGTCGCGCGACGCTGAAGGGCTTCCGGTCCCGCTTCCATCTGTTCGAGGTCACCTGGGACGACGGGTAGCGGGTCCCCGTCGTCGAGATCGCGGCCTGACCCGGCGCGAAGGAGAAACGCACATGCCGTTGGTCATCCGTATCCTGCAACCGCCCCTGAACGAGGTCTTCACCACTCCCGGCTTCCTGCGTGCCCTCGATCGTGCGTCGCTCAACCGCAGGGAGTGGCCCGACGAGGGCGTGCAGGAGCTCTTCCGCATCCTGCGCAAGCCCGACACCCTGGCGAAGGTCTGCAAACGCTTCGGCCTCTTCGCGACCGAGGCCGACGAGCAGCACCTGCGCGAGGACTGGCTCGGCGAGGGTGGCCGGGGCTGGTGGCCGAAGCAGCCGATGGAAGCGATGCTGCGCGCGGGGATGATCCGCGCCATCCAGCTACTGCGCGAGCACGATCTCCCGCTCGCGTCGTACTGGCGTGTCGGGAAGGACACGCGCCAGGTCCAGATCACCTTCGCGCTCAGCCCCCAGCAGATCACGCTCGTGATCTCGACGCCGCTGCCGCGCCTGCGGAAGGCGGGTGGGAGACTGGTCAAGAACCCGAGGATCTGGATCGTCGCGCACGACGCGAGGGACCGGGTGGTCTCGATCCCGGGCCGCGCGGTCGCGCGCGACGACGAGCCTCGCCCGCCGGTCGATCCGTGCTTCCGGACCTGACCGCTCGCCCGCGGATCACTGCCGGCGCCGGCCGGCCGCCATCGCGCGGTCGACGTCGCGCTTCTCCATGCGCTCGCGGATCGCCTCGCGCTTGTCGTACAGCTTCTTGCCGCGACCGAGCCCGAGCTCGGCCTTGGCGCGCCCCTTCACCCAGTAGAGACGGAGCGGGATCAGCGTGAGGCCCCGCTCCTTGATCTTGCCGCGCAGGCGATCCAGCTCGCGGCGGTGGAGCAGCAGCTTGCGGGTGCGCTCGGGCTCGTGGCCGAACTGGCTCGCCGGACCGTACGGGCTGATGTGCACCCCGACCAGGAAGAGCTCCTCGCCGTGGAACCGCGCGTAGGCGTCCTTCAGCTGGACGTGCCCGTCGCGCAGCGACTTCACCTCGCTCCCGATGAGCGCGAGGCCGGCCTCGATGCGCTCGTCGAAGTGATACTCGTGGAAGGCCCGCCGGTTGACGGTGATGTCGCGGTCTCGGGCCTTGTCGCTCATTCAGTCGTCCGGAATCCGATGTCGACCCGCTCGGGCAACCGCGGTCCCGGGATCTCGGCGCGCTTCTCGCGCATGCGATTGCGCTCGTCGACGAAGACGACCTTGGGCTCGTGACGGCGCGCCGCCGCCTCGTCCATCCAGGTGAACGCGGCGATGATGACGAGGTCGCCGGGCGAGACCAGGTGCGCCGCGGCGCCGTTCACGCAGATGACGCCGCTGTCGGGCGGCCCCTCGACCGCGTAGGTCTCGAAGCGGTTGCCGTTGGTGACGTTCCACACGCAGACCGCCTCGTTCGGCAGCAGGTCGGTCGCGTCCATCAGGCGCCGGTCGATGGTGATCGAGCCTTCGTAGTCGACGTCTGCCTGGGTGACGGTGGCGCGATGGATCTTCGCCCGCATCATCTTGCGTGTCATCGGTCGGTTCCCCCTGGACTCAGGATACGATTGTCGATCAGCCGGACTCCGCCCACCCAGACGGCCAGCGCGAGGAGCGCAGGGCCGCTGACCACGTCGACCTCCGTCAGCGAGTCCGGATCGCGGATCTCGGCGTACTCGAGACGCGCCAGCGGCTCGGCCGCGATCACGGCCGTGGCACGCTCGACGATCACGGCGGCCGCGGTGTCGCCCGCGGCCACTGCCGCTGCCGCCGCGGCCAGCGCGCGCGGCACGCAGCGCGCGGCGGTCCGCGCCTCCGGCACCGAGCAGCCGGTTGCGACTCGACAGCGCCAGGCCGTCGGCCTCGCGCACCGTCGGCACGCCGACGATCTCGATGCCGAAGTCGAGGTCGGCGGTCATGCGACGGATCACCGCCAGCTGCTGCCAGTCCTTCTCGCCGAAGACGGCCGCGTCGGGCCGGACGGCGTGAAAGAGCTTCGTCACCACGGTGGTGACGCCGCGGAAGTGGCCGGGACGGCTCTGGCCACAGAGCGGCTCCGAGACGCCGGCGACCTCGACACCCGAGGCGAAGCCCTCGGGGTACATGGCGCCGGCCGGCGGTGCGTAGACGACGTCGACGCCGGCCGACGCGCAGGATGCCGCGTCCTCGTCGAGCACGCGCGGGTAGCGCTCGAAGTCGTCGCGCCGGTTGAACTGCATCGGATTCACGAAGATGGAGACGACGACGCGCTCGGCCCTCGTGTGCGCCGTCCGGACCAGCTCGAGGTGTCCCTCGTGGAGCGCGCCCATCGTGGGCACGAGCGCGATGCGCCGGCCGGCGGCGTGTTCGCCGTCGGCCCAGGCCTGCATGGCCCGGGGATCGGTGATGGTCTCCATGGCAGCCCCGTCAGCCGTTCGCCGCCACCGGCTTGAGCGCGTGGTACGAGTGCGCATCGCTGGGGAAGACGCCGCTCTTCACCTCGCGCACGTACTCCTCGGCCGCGCGTGTCACCTCGTCGGCCAGCGACGCATACGCCTTCGCGAACTTCGGCGCGCGCGCCGACAGACCGAGGAGGTCGTGCAGGACCAGCACCTGGCCGTCGCAGTGCACGCCGGCGCCGATCCCGATCGTCGGGATGGTGAGCTCCGCGGTGATCTCGTCCGCGAGATCGAGCGGGATGCCCTCGAGCACGACGGCGAAGGCGCCCGATGCCTCCACCGCGCGCGCATCGTCGAGCACGCGACCGCGGCCGCCGGGGGCCTTGCCGTGACGGCGGCCCTGCACCTTGGGACCGCCCATGCGGTGCACCGACTGCGGGGTGAGGCCGACGTGCCCCATCACCGGGATGTCCACGCGGGCGATCGCCTCGATCGTCGCCGCCATGTGGAGGCCGCCTTCGAGCTTCACCGCCGCGGCGCCGCCCTCCTTCACCAGGCGGATCGCGCTCTCGACGCCACGCTCGGGGCTCGACTGGTACGAACCGAACGGCAGATCGCCGACCACCAGCGCGCGCCTTGCGCCGCGGGTCACCAGCCGCGTGTGGTAGACCATCTCGTCGAGCGTGACCGGGAGCGTCGTGTCGTGTCCCTGGACGACGTTGCCGAGCGAGTCACCGACCAGGAGCAGCTCGACGCCGGCGGCGTCGAGCAGCCGGGCGAAGGTCCAGTCGTAGGCGGTCACCATCGTGATCCGCTCCCCCGCCGCCTTCATCCGCCCCAGCTCCGGTACCGTGATGCGCATCGTCTCCATGAAAAAAGCCTCCTCGGACCGGTGGTCCGGGAGGCCGTCTGGAGCAGTCGCCGTCGGTGAGCCGTCCCGCCGTGCCCGTTCCGGATCCCCTGCGTGCCGCTCGGGGTCCCGGGTGCGCCGGGAAGATGTCAGTGCTCGCCGTGAACTCGCGCCGTCGTGCCTACCGTCTCGGTCCGATCAATCCCCGCCCCGGAATGGGGTCGGGGTCGTCACGAGGATCCAAGCGGAATGTAGTGCTGTACCCCCTGTTTCATGCCCCGAACCTCGCGGATCAGGTCGGCCAGGTCGCCGCCATGCTCGACGAAGTCGATCTCGGAGCAGTTGATCACGAGTAGTGGAGCCTCCGTATAGTGATGAAAGAAGGAACGGAACGCTTCCGTCAAGCGCTCCAGGTATTCCGGGGTGATGCCGCGCTCGAAGTCGCGGTCGCGCTTGCGGATGCGCCGCACGAGCACGTCGGTTCGCGCCTCGAGGTAGATGACCAGGTCCGGCCGGGGCATCTGGGCGTCGAGGAGCTGGAAGATCTGCCGGTAGAGCGCCAGCTCGTCCGGCCCGAGCGTGACCCCGGCGAAGATGCCGTCCTTGGCGAACAGGTAGTCGGAGATGGCGCCACCCGCACCCACGCCTCGCGCCGCCAGGTCTTGCTGCTGGCGGTAGCGCTCGAGCGTGAAGAAGAGCTGGGTCTGGAAGGCATGGCGCTCGGGATGCTCGTAGAATCTCCTCAGGAATGGATTGTCTTCGACTCGTTCCAGGACGAGGTCCGAGCCGAATTCCGTGGCGAGCCGTCGCGCGAGAGCCGTCTTTCCGACGCCGATGGGCCCCTCGACCGCGATGTACCGCCCCACCCTTCGGTCCGCCCCCATCCCTACCTGCCCTAGACGGTTCCGCTACCACAGGTGGGGCGGTCTATCCACCGGTTTTCTCGCCCCGGGGACCTCGCCGGGTTCGAGCACCGGGGCCACGATTGCTATACGCCGTGCGATGCCGACGAGCCTGCTGCGCCGTACCGCCTCCGGTCTCTTCATGGTCGGCATCCCGGGCCCCCGTCTCGACGCCGCCACCCGTCGCATCCTGGTCGAGCGGCCGCCCGGCGGGGTCATCCTCTTCCGCCGCAACGTCCGGTCGGCCGAGCAGCTCCGCGACCTGACCGACGAGCTGCACGAGCTGGGAGCGGGAGCGTCGCCGCTGGTCGCCCTCGACCACGAGGGTGGCCGCGTGCACCGGCTGCCGCCACCCTTCACGCACTTTCCCCCCGCCGCGACGGTCGCCGCGAGCGGCGACGCACGGCTCGTCGAATCGGTCGGGCTGGCGATGGGGCGCGAGCTGGCCGCGGTCGGCGTCGACGTCGACTTCGCCCCGGTCCTCGACGTGTGGTCGAACCCGCGCAATCAGGTGATCGGCGACCGTGCTTTCGGCACGACCCCGGCCGTGGTCGCCCGGCTCGGCCTCGCGCTCGCGCGCGGCCTCGCGCGCGGCGGCGTCGTGCCGTGCGGCAAGCACTTCCCCGGACACGGCGGCACCGTCGGCGACTCGCATCACGTCCTGCCGCGCGTGACCGCATCGCGACGCACGCTCGCACAGATCGACCTGGCGCCGTTCGTGCGCGCGATCCGGGCGCGCGTTCCGGCGTTGATGACGGCGCACGTGGTCTACGACGCGCTCGACCCGCGGCGGCCGGCCACGCTCTCATCACGCATCTGCCACGACCTGCTGCGGCGCCGTCTCGGCTTCCGCGGCGTGCTGTTCAGCGACGACCTCGAGATGCAGGCGGTCGCGGGACGGCGCACGCCGGAGCGCTCCGCGGTGGCGGCGCTCGCTGCCGGCTGCGACATGCTGCTGGTCTGCCAGTCGCTCGATGCAGCGGTCCGCGCCATGGACGGGGTGGAGCGGGCAGTCGAGCGCGCGACGCTCGACGGCCCGGCGGTCACGCGCTCGCTGCTCCGCATCCAGGCGCTGCGCCGGCGCGTCGCGGCCCGGCGCGCGACGACACGGCTCGGCTGGCCCGCGCACGCACGGCTGGCAGCGCGGATCGTCGCGCGCGGCTAGCGCGCGCGTCAGCTCCCCGGCGGGCCGGCCTGCACGGTGATCGAGTCGACGAAGTACGCCGTATCGCCGAAGCAGCTGGTGGGAAGGCCGCGATGCTCGGCGTAGTTGACGACCACCCAGCGGCCGAGGGCCTTGCGGACCTGCTCGGCGACACGATCGTCGCGCACCGAGAATTGCCAGAGGATCGGCGCCACGCCCGGGACGGTGGTCATGGCGAGCTCGCCCTCCCACGTCTTGCAGATCCACCCCTTGCGCGAGAACTTCTGCAGCACGCCGGCGCGGTCGCCGGCCGAGTAGCTGAAGCCGAGCACGAAGGCGGTGTAGCCGGCGCCGAGCGCCGCGAGCAGGATGAAGAAGGCAAGCAGCCGCAGCACGCGTACCTCAGCGGGGGCGGCGCGCGGGTGACGGGTGCGGCCCCGTTCTCAGCGGCGGCGCTCCTTGCGGGCCTCGCGCCGGCGTTCCGGTTTGCGCTCGGCGCGCGAGGCTCGCACCGACGCCGTGCCGGTGGCGAGCCGCGCGAGCGTTCGCCCCAGCGGCTGGCGCGCGACCCCGCGCTCGGTGATGATCGCCGTGATCAGCTCGCTCGGCGTGACGTCGAACGCCGGGTTCGCGATCTTCACCCCGCTCGGCGCCACCTGGCGCTCGAAGACGTGCGACACCTCGCGCACCGGCCGCTCCTCGATGGGGATCTGATCACCGCGCGGACAGGCGAGATCGAGGGTCGAGATCGGCGCCGCGACGTAGAACGGGATGGCGTGGCGGTGCGCCAGCACCGCGTGGCCATAGGTGCCGATCTTGTTGGCCACATCGCCGTTCGCGGCCACGCGATCGGCGCCGACGACGACGCAGTTCACCTTCCCGCGCTGCATGAAGTGCGCCGCCATGTTGTCGGTGATGAGCGTGACCGGGATGCGGTCGCGCTTCAGCTCCCAGGCCGTCAGCCGCGCACCCTGCAGGAAGGGCCGCGTCTCGCACGCGATCACCTGGACGCGCTTGCCCGCCTCGCGCGCCGCACGGACCACCCCGAGCGCCGTGCCGTACCCCGCGGTGGCGAGCGCGCCGGCGTTGCAGTGCGTGAGGATCGTCGCGCCGTCCTCGATCAGCGCCGCCCCGTACTCGCCCATGCGGCGGTTGGCGGCCACGTCCTCGTCGTGCATCGCGAGCGCCTCGCGCTCGAGCAGCATGCGCAGCGTGTCGATGGGGCGGTGCTGATTGCGAGTGAAGACCCGCCGCATGCGCTGGATGGCCCAGAACAGGTTGACCGCCGTCGGCCGCGTGGCCGCGAAGCCGCGACACAGGCGCTCGAAGTCGCGCGAGAGATCGCCCGGCCGCAGCGAGCGCGCGCCGAGCGCGATGCCCATGGCCGCCGCCACGCCGATGGCGGGTGCGCCACGGATCACCATGTCTTTGATCGCGCGCGCCACCTCACGATGGTCGCGAAAGACGCGATACACCTCGCGCATCGGCAGCAGGCGCTGGTCGATCATCACCACGCTGCCGTTTCTCCATTCGATTGTGCGAACCGCCATGCAGGTCTCCGGGCGCGGAGCATAGCGGATTCACGTACGAGGGAATAGAGCGAAGGGACGGTCTCCGACGAGGGGCCACCTTGACGCGCCGGTCGGGCGCCGGATACATCGCGAGCCCGTGAGCGAGTATCGCCAGACGTACTCGACCACCGTCGCCGCCACCGCGACCGAGTGCTTCGCCGTCCTCACCGCGTTCGAGGACTACCCGCGCTGGTCGTCTCCCATCACGGCCTGCCGCGTCCTCGAGCGCGCTCCCGACGGGCTTCCGAAGCGCGTCGAGTTCACCCTCGACATGACCGTGAAGGCGATCCGCTACGTGCTCGACTACGCCTTCGAGCCGCCGCACGGTGCGACATGGAAGCTGGTCGAGGGCGACGTGAAGGACGTGCAGGGGTCATACCGCTTCGAGGAATCGGCGGGCGCGACCGTCGCCACCTGCACGCAGGGCATCGACCTCGGATTCTGGCTGCCGGGATTCATCCGCAGCGGCTTCGAGAAGAAGGCGCTGCACGATTCCGTCGAGGAGTTCCGTCGCGCGGTCGAGGCGCGACGGGCGAGCGGTCCGGGCGCGACCTCCTGACGGCGCCCGGGTACTGGCCGAGCCCGTGGCCGTGCGAGGACGGCGGCCCGCGCCGCTCCGCCGCGCCCGACGGACCCGGACTCGGCGTGCGCGAGGGCGAGCGCCTCATCGTCATAGGCCGCGATGCACCCGGCGCCACGATGGTGGTGCTGCGAGACGCCGGCGAGGTGTTCCTCGCGGGTCACACCTTCGGCCCCGGGTCGCGCGCCTGGGTCGAGCGTCTCGACGGCGAGACGCTCGCGCCGCTGGCGCGCTCGCCCGAGCTCGCGGCCGGACCGTGGTGGCCGGGCGGCATCGCGGCGCACCGCAATGGCAGCCTCTACGCCACGTGCGGGCGCTGGTGTCACCGCCTCGACGCCGGCTGCGTGCCGCTCGCCGCGCGCGAGCTGCCGCGGGATCGGCCGTACAACTCGCTCCTGATCCTGCCGGACGGCCACCTGCTCATGAAGGATCTCGTGCGCGACGGGAGCGAGCCGTCGCGGCTCATCGCCCTCGAGCCCGAGCGCCTCGAGCCCGCAGGTCCCGAGGTGGAGATCCCCGAGCCGTCGATCGCGCGCATCAGCGCCGACGGCAACGCGGTCTACGTCCTCGGCGACCACACCGCGTTCCGGTTCCACTGGGATCCGCGGCGCGGCCGGCTCGAACGCGACGATGCCTGGCGCGTGCCGTATCGCCTGCTGGTCGACCAGTCCTACGCCTGGGACGCGGTCGTCGAGGGCGGCCAGCTGTGGTTCATGGACAACGGGGAGCATCGCTATGCCGGAACGATGCGCGGCGCCGGGGTCGCCGCGGGCCCCGTGCACCTGGTGCGCGCATCGCTCGACACCGGTGCGTTCGAGCTGATCCCGGTGTGCGGTGCGCCGGCGGGCGCGATCACGAATCCGCCGCTCTACGATCCGGCGCGGCGCATCGCGGTCGCGTTCGACTCCGCCAACGCCATGCTGGCCGCCTTCCGGTTCACCGGCGCGCTCCTCGAGCCGGCCTGGAGCAAGCCGCTCGGCACGGCGAGCCACATGATCCGGTATCCGGACACCGGCGAGCTGGTGGTCAACGATCACGACGACACCGGTGACGCCGTCGTCGTGCTCGACATCGAGACCGGCGTCGAGCGCGCGCGGGCGGCGACGGGTAGCCCGCTCCAGTCGGTGGTGTTTCCGGCTGCGGGCTTCGGGCGCGATTTCTGGTATTGCTCCTTCGCACGGGTCGCGCACGCGACCCTCGCCTGAATGCTGTCGCCCTACCGCGTCCTCGACCTCACCACCCGCCGCGGCCTCCTGTGCGGGCAGATCCTCGGCGATCTCGGCGCCGACGTCATCCACGTGGAGCCACCCGGCGGCGCCGACGCGCGTCGGATCGGCCCGTTCGCGGGCGACGTCCCGCATCCGGATCGCTCCCTCTTCTGGTGGGCCCAGACGCGGAACGAGCGAGCCGTGACGCTCGATCTGGAATCGCCCGCGGGGCGGGACGTGCTCCGGCAGCTCGTCTCGGGAGCCCACTTCCTGATCGAATCGGACGAGCCGGGGGCGATGGCCGCGCGTGGCCTCGCGCCGGAGACGCTGCTCTCCTGGAATCCCGCCCTGGTCTGCGTCTCGATCACGCCGTTCGGCCAGGACGGTCCGAAGGCGCGCTGGGCCGAGGCCGATCTCGTGCTCCTGGCGGCCGGCGGTCCGCTCTTTCTCACCGGCGACGACGATCGCCCGCCCGTGCGCCTGCCGGTGCCGCAGGCATGGTTCCACGCCGCCGCCGAGGCCACCGTCGGCGCCATGATCGCGCACCACGAGCGCCAGCGCTCCGGCCGCGGGCAGCACGTCGACGTGTCGGCGCAGCAGGCGGTGGCGCTCGCGACGCAGTCCTACATCCTGTGCGCCGCCGTCCGCGCGCCGCAGGTGCGCCGCATGGCGGGCGGGATCAAGCACGGCAAGCTGAAGGCGCGTTTCGTCTACCCTGCCCGCGACGGCTGGGTCGCCATCACCTTCCTCTTCGGCTCCGCGATCGGCGCCTTCGCACGTCGCATCATGGAGTACGTGCACGACGAGGGCTTCTGCGACGCGGCGACGCGCGACAAGGACTGGGTGAACTACGGTGATCTGCTGCTGCGCGGCGCCGAGCCGCTGTCGGAGTTCGAGCGCGTCAAGGCGTGCATCGAGGCGTGCACGCGGACCAAGACCAAGGCGGAGCTGCTCGATGCGGCGCTCGCGCGCGGTCTCCTGATCGCGCCGGTCACGGGGCTGGACGAGGTGCGCGCCAGCCCGCAGCTCGCCGCGCGCGAGTACTGGCAGCCGCTCGACCACCCGGAGCTCGACCGGGCGGTCACTTACCCGGGCGCGTTCGCGCGCTTCGGCGAGCGGCCGATCCGCTACCGCCGCCGGCCGCCGACCGTGGGCGAGCACAACCGCGAGGTCTACGGTGTGGAGCTCGGCCTCGACGTCGCGGCGCTGGCGCGGGACGGGATCGTCTGACCATGGGTGATCCCACGCTGCCGCTCGACGACGTCAAGATCCTCGACTTCATGTGGGTGCTCGCGGGGCCGTCGGCCACGCGGGTCCTCGCCGATCACGGCGCGGAGGTCGTCCGCATCGAGTCGACACGCCGGATCGACACGGCCCGCACGCTGGCTCCGTTCCACGACGGGATCCCGGGCGCCGAGCGCTCGGCCCTCTTCCACAACACGAATGCCAGCAAGCGCATGTTGACCCTCGATCCCACGTGCCCCGCCGGCCGCGCCGTCGTGCTCGACCTCGTTCGCTGGGCCGACGTGGTGACGGAGTCGTTCTCGCCTGGGGTGATGCAGGCGTGGCGGCTCGACTATCCGGCGCTCCGGGCGGTCCATCCCGACGTCATCATGCTGAGCACGTGTCTGATGGGGCAGACCGGCCCCTGGGCGTCCTTCGCCGGCTACGGCAACCTCGCCGCCGCGATCTCCGGCTTCTCGAACCTCGGCGGCTGGCCGGATCGTCCGCCCGCCGGACCGTTCAGCGCCTACACCGACTACGTCTCGCCGCGCTTCGTCGCCGTCTCGATCCTCGCGGCGCTCGAGTATCGCCGGCGCACCGGACGCGGGCAGTACGTCGATCTCTCGCAGTCCGAAGCGTCGCTGCACTTCCTCGGCCCTGCCCTCCTCGATCACGAGGTCAACGCGCGCCTCCCGCATCGCGTCGGCAACGCGGACCCGGAGCTCGCGCCGCACGGAGTCTATCCCACCGCGGGGCGCGACTGCTGGGTGGCGATCGCCGTCGACGGCGACGCCGCGTTCGCCACGCTCTGCGACGTCATGGAGCGCCCCGGGCTCGCCAGCGACGTGCGCTTCGCCACGGCGGCCGGCCGCCGGAGCGATCGCGACGGGCTCGACGCCGAGATCGCCGCGTGGACACGCGAGCGACCCGCGACGGCGATCGAGCAGGCCCTGCAGGCGCGCGGCATCCCGGCGAGCGCGGTCCAGGACAGCGCCGCGCTGTGCGCCGACGCGCAGCTGCTCCACCGCGGGCACGTGCTGCAGGTGCCGCACGCCGACCTCGGGACCACGACGATCGAGGGCTCGCGCTTCCGGCTCTCGCGCACGCCGGCTCGCATTCCGGAGTCGGCGCCGACCTACGGTCGCGACACGGCGTGGGTGCTGGGCGACCTACTCGGCTACGACGAAGCCCGCATCACCGAGCTGGTCGCGAGCGGGGCTCTCGACTGAAGGCCGCCGCCGCACCAGCTCGACCTCGCGGTCGGCGGCGGTGACGACGAACTCCTGATCGCCCTGCCGCAGCACGGCGCGTAGCTGGAAGGCATCGCTGTCGAGCACGAGGGTCGCCGCCTCGGTGGTGCGGGGCAGGAGCGCGTACCCCGCCACCAGCGGCAGCGTACCCGCCACCGCGAGCGACAGCATGGGCGCCGCCACGAACTCGCCGGGCCGCGGCGCGTACCAGCCCTGCGGGCGCGGTCCGTCGAGCCCGGTCTGGACCCGCACCTCGCCGCCGGTGGCGAGCACGATGAGGACGCTCGCCCGGTCGGAACGCTCGGCGATGAAGCTGGGACGGCCGGCGCACGCGGCGCGCAGCCGGGCGTCGGGGTGCAGGTGAAGCAGCGAATCGCCCTCCCACGTCCCGTTCCCGAGGATCTCGTCGCATACGATCCAGAAGCGGCCCGGGAGGCAGAACACGTGGCGGCGGTGGCGCAGGTCGGCCGCGCGCTGATCCGTCCCCGCGAAGCAGAGGAGGCCGTCGCGCATCGTCCAGTACACGTCGGGCTCGCTGCCACCGCGGCCGGGCGCCGGCGTGAAGACCCGTCGATCGACCAGGACGTTGCGGGCCTGCGGGCTGCGCGCCCACGGCGCCAGCGGATGCGCGTCGTCCCCGCCGGCGCCGGGTCCGACGACGAGGAGGCGGCCGCCGACGGAGCACTCGAACGCGAAGCTGCCGGTGCGGCCGGAGCTGGAGCCCGCGGCGTCGAGGATCATGACGTCGCCCTCGTCGCCGGGCAGCACGTAGAAGCCGGTACGGCGCAGCGCGCGCGGCGTGGCGCCGCCCTGCGGGGCGCGGACGAGCGCCTGGTAGACGCGGCGGCTGCGCTTGCCGAGGATCGCCACCGGCCAGATGCCCGGCAGGTCGCGCTCGAGCGCGAACGCCGGCTCCTCGAGCACGACCGCGGCGACGGCCATCAGCTCGTCACCGGGATGGGGCACCGCGATCGGGCTGCCGTCACCCAGCGCGAGCTCGCCGCTCGGATGGAGCAAGCGCGCCAGACAGAAGGTCATCACGCGCACCCGCTTGCGCTCCCACGCGGGGATCTCCTCGACGTTCGCCCACATCGACGCGAACAGCTCGAGGTACTCGGCGAGGACCAGCGCATGTCGCGCCGGGCTCCGGTCGCGCAGCCCGCCGTCGTCGTGCACCAGCTCGCGCAGCTGGCGCCACAGGATGGCCGTGGCGGTCTCCACCCAGCTTCGCGGCTCCTCGCCGTCGAAGAAGCGTCCCGCGGCGTGCAGCGCGCGCCCGCCCACGACCAGCCAGACGTCCGCGGGATGGCGCGGGAGGGTGACGGCGAGGGACGTCGCGTCGGCGTAGACCGCTTCCAGGAGCGCCCGACGCAGGTCGGGATCGGCCTGCAGCTCGTCCGGGAAGATGGTGGCGAGCTGGATCAGGTTGGTGACCCGTCTGGTCTGCGCCTCGAGCCGCGCGGCCGCGCCGTGACCGCGACGGCCGCGGGTCAGCCAGTCCTGGAGGTGCGTGGCGACCAGCGCCCACCACGTCGCGCGCTCCTCCGGCGATTCGGCGAGGACCGCGGCAAACCCGGCCGGGATGAGATGCTCGAGTCCGTGCAGCGCGACGCGCCAGCTCGGGGTGGCTTCGCGTCCCGCCCAGTCGATCTCGCCGCGACAGGGCGTGACGCGACCGAGCAAGGTGAGGCGACCCTCGCGCAGCGCGTCCGCTTCCGCCAGGAGCGCGGCGCCGGCAGCACGCTCGGCGGGCCCGAGACACGCCAGCCCGGGAAGCAGCGTCTGGCCGAAGCGAACGCGCGGCTCGGGACCCCGGTTCCAGCCGCCGCGGTGAGCAGCGCCGAGCGTAGCCGCCCCTGCAGGCTCGAGCCGCCCGTCGCCTCGTCCGTTCCTGCGTCCCGAACGTTCAGCTCGCCCACCGCTTCACCTCCTCGCGACGCGTCGCAGTCTAGCGCAGCCGCACGTGCGGGTCGACCATCATCGATGCGGCGTGCTCGCCGAGCTGGCGGCACGGCACGGCGCGGTTGCGCCGCCCACGACCCGTCATCTACAAGCCGGCACCTCCATGGTGGCCCAGGCGATCCGCGAGCTCCGGCGCCATGCGGCACGCACCGCGCTCACGGCGGGCGGGATCGCGATCGGCGTGATGGCGCTCGTGCTGCTCGGCGCGCTGTCGGAGAAGACGAGCCGCCTGGTCCAGGGCGGCCGGGACTTCGGCGCCGGGCAGATCACGGTGAGCGGCGCGGGCGCGAACGCCGCCACCGGCATGTCGCGCGGCGCGCTCGTGTCGGGCGAGCAGCTGAGCGCGGTGCGCGCGGTCCCCGGGGTCGCCGAGGTCGCGCCGATCGTCATGTTTCCGCTCTCCGAGAGCCCGTCGCTTCCCTTCTCGCTGGCGCCGCTGGCCTTCGGCGTGGACGAGGAGCTGCTCGCGCGCAATCGGCGCGCCCCCGCGCCGCGCGTGCGAGCCGGCCGCCTCGTGCCCGCGCCCGGGAGCGACGAGGTCGTGATCGGCAGCCAGGTGGCGAAGCGATTCAACGCCGATGTCGGCTCCACCATCCGGGTCCGCGGGCGCGACTTCCACGTCGTCGGCATCCTCGAGCAGACGCTGACCGGCCCCGACAGCTTCGTGATGATGCCCTTCGCCACGGCCGAGCGGCTGCTCCTCGACAGCGAGCCGGTCCTGCGACGTCTCACCATGGTGCCGGGCTCACAGGTCCTCCCCATCGCCACCGCCGCGGCCGTGTTCTGGCGAGACGGCGAGGATCCCGAGCAGCTCGCGAACCGCATCCGGGAGCAGGTGCCCGGGCTCTCGGTCGCCTCCCCGGCGGAGACGGAGGCCCAGCTCGATCGCGCGCTGGCGTTCCTGCGCGGCGTGATCGACGGCGGCGCCATCGTCGCGCTGGTGGTCGCTTCCCTCGCGGTCGCGAACACGATGTTCACCGCCATGGTGGAGCGGCGGCGCGAGATCGGGCTCTGGCGCGTCGTCGGCGCGACGCGGCGGCAGCTCGTCGGCCGCCTCGTGCTCGAGGCGGCGCTGCTCGGCCTGTGCGGCAGCGTGCTCGGACTGATCGCCGGACTGCTGGCGACGGACGGCCTGAACGCGTTCACCGAGCGTCTCGGATCACCGGTCTTCCTGATCACCGCGCGGCTGGTCGTCACCGCGGCGCTCCTGCCGCCGCTGATGGCCGTGCTCGCGGCGCTGCCACCGGTGTGGCGGGCGACGCGACGGCCGCCCACGGAAGCCGTGCGCTACGCCTGAGTGGGCGTGCTCGGCGCCGCGCCCTCGGGCCGCGGGCCGTGACCGCGCCGGCGGCGGCGCCGCCGCCGGTGGCGTCCCGGCACGGGTGACGACGGCGCGGCGGGCTCGCCATCGGCGCTCGGCGGAAGTCCCGGCGCGCCGAGCTCCGCGGCGAGGTCGTCGGCGGCCGGGTCGAGCGGCGGGAGCACGAACGCCGGTGCCGCAGTCTCCGGTGCGGCCGCTGCCGCCATCTCGCGGGGACCACCGCGGCGCCGCCCACGCCGGCGCCGGCGCCGGCGCTCGCCAGCCGGGGCCGCACCGCCCGCCGCGAGCGCGTCGTCGCCTCCCTGCGGAACCGCCGCCACCGCGGGACCGCCGTCGCGCCGGCGCTCGCGATGCTTGCGGCGGCGTCCGGTGCGGGCCGGTTCCGCCATGCCCTGCGCCCGGCACAGATCGCAGCGCCCGCACGGGCGCGGATCCTCGTCGCCGAAGTAGCGCCGCAGGGCGGCGCTGCGGCAGCCCGTCTCCTCGGCGTACTCGGTGACGGCGCGCAGCCGGCGCGCGTCCTCGCGGCGCAGGACCTCGAAGCGGCCGCGCAGTCCCTCGACGCGCTCCACCAGCGTGTCGAGGGGGCCGAGGGCGCGCACGCGTCCCGCATCGACGCGCTCGCAGATGCCCGCCTCGACGAGCGTGGTCACCAGCGAGCTGGCGGCGCGCTGCGAGATGCCGGCCGACAGCGCCAGCTCCTCGATGTTCGCGTCGCGGTCCTCGCCCGCCCAGGCCGCGAGCGCGCGCCCGAAGCGACCGAGCAACGCCGGCGAGAGTCGCGACAGCGCGAGCAGATGCTCCTGGATGGCGAGATCGCTCTCGTCGAAGAGCAGGATGCAGCGCGCGATCTGGCCGTCGCGGCCCGCGCGGCCGGCCTCCTGCACGTAGCGCTCGAGGGATGCCGGCGCCTGGTAGTGGACGATGTAGCGGATGTCGGGCTTGTCGATGCCGAGCCCGAACGCGCTCGTCGCCACCATGACGATGCGCTTGCCCTTGCGCATGAACCGCGCCTGGTGCAGCTGGCGGTCCTTGTCGGTCATCTTGCCGTGATAGCGCGCGCACGGAACCTTGATCAGGCGGAGGCCGAGCCACACGTCCTCGACGGACTTCGTGGTCGAGCAGTACACGATGCCCGGCCGCGGCAAGCGGCGCGCCAGCTTGGCGAGCTGGCGCAGCTTCTCGTCGCCGCCCGCGCGACGCACCTCGAACACCAGGTTGTGGCGATGCGGTGACGAGACGATGATCTCGGGGTCGCGCAGCGCCAGGTAGCGCACGATGTCCTCGCGCACGTGCGGCGTGGCGGTGGCGGTGAGCCCGAGGATGCGTCCGGTCTGGAGCTGCTGCAGGCGCTGGCCGAGCGCGAGATACGCCGGCCGGAAGTCGTGGCCCCACTCCGAGATGCAGTGCGCCTCGTCGACCGCGACCAGCGCGGGCGGGACGATCTCGAGGAGCCGCCCGAGCTCGTTGCCGGCGAGCGTCTCCGGCGTGGTCAGGATGAGCAGCGAGCCGCCCTTCGCGATGCGCGCCAACCCTTCGCGACGATCGGCGACGCCGACCGTGCTGTCGAGACGCACGGTGGGCACGCCGAGCTGCTGCATCTTGAGAAACTGATCCTCGAGCAGCGCGAGGAGCGGCGACACGACGACGGTGGGCGACGGCAGGAGCAACGACGGCAGCTGGTAGCAGAGCGACTTTCCACCGCCGGTGGGCATGACGAGCAGCGTGTCCCGGCCGGCCAGGACCGACATGAGGGCGCGCTCCTGCTCGCGATGCAGACGATTGATGCCGAAGCGCTCGCGCGCAACGGCGCGAACCTCGTCCACCCCGATGGTGGTCGAACTCTGCAGGTCTACGCTTTCCAGCGTGTCCACCGTGCTCCCGTTCGCTGGTGATCGACCCGATCGTTGATCGATCGGATCGGCTACTCGAAGCCCTTCGGGCCTCGCGACCGCATGCGCCGTGTGTTGGTGTCTCGGCCGCGTGCGGGTGGGGCGATTGGCGGCTCTTTCGAGCCCGGCCCCGATACCGACTTCGCCTCTAGCCTATCGCCGGAGAAAAATCCAGCGCCTCAGAGAAACATCAACATGGCCGCCGTCGCGCCCAGCGACACCACGGTGGCGCCCACCGCTATGGCCGCGTGGCCCACGTTCGAGGCCATCTTCGCGGCCGGGCTGGGTGGCTCCTGCCGCTCGACAGCCTGCTCGCTGCCCTCGGCAACCCCCCGCACTCCCTGCTCGTCCCGCGGCCCGATCTCCTGGACCTGCTGCTCACCGGGCGGGACGATCTCCTGGACATCCTGCTCGACGGCGAATCCACCGCGGGAAACGAGGAGCAGGATAGCGGCGGCAAGAAGCACAGCCCGACGCATGACGTCCGGGAGCGTACTCGAAACCGCAGCGGAACGCGAGCCCGTTCGCCGGGGTTTGCCCCGGGCCCGGGGGCCGGCTAGGAGGCACCCATGACCATCCAGGCGCCGGGGGAGCTCGAGGACGTCATTGGAGAGGTGGCCGCCAGCTATGGCGCGGGCCGCCTGATCGACAGCCTGAGCAGTGCGCAACTTCCAAACAAGCGCCAGGTGATCGACGCCCTCAACCACCTGAAAGCCGTGATGTACCTCGGGTACTACGCGACCGGAGAGCTGCACGAGCAGAAGCTGCACTACGCCGTCTCGGCCCACCTGTACCCGGCATACGAGATCCTGGTGGAGCAGATCCGGCGGGCGGTCAGCTACGAGGGATTCCGGTCGACCAGCGGGCCGCGCGACGCCGACTGGCCGGCGGCTGCCGCCATCGAGTTCCTGCGCAAGATTCCTCGCATCCGCAGCATGCTGTCGAAGGACGTGCTCGCCGCCTTTCATGGCGACCCCGCCGCCAACGGCGTCGAGGAGGTGATCTTCAGCTACCCGTCCATCGAGGCGATCACGACCCATCGCATGGCGCACGAGCTGCACGTGCAGGGCGTCCCGATGATTCCACGCATCGTGACCGAGCACGCGCACTCGTGCTCCGGGATCGACATTCACCCCGGGGCGACGATCGGGGAGTCGTTCTTCATCGACCACGGGACCGGGGTGGTGATCGGCGAGACCACGGTGATCGGCAATCACGTGAAGGTCTACCAGGGCGTGACGCTCGGCGCTCTCAGCCTCGAACGCGACCCCGGCCTCGGCCGGGGCACGAAGCGCCACCCCACGATCGAGGACCACGTGACGATCTACGCCGGCGCCACCATTCTCGGTGGCGAGACCGTGATCGGCGCCAACTCGGTGATCGGTGGCAACGTGTGGCTGGTCGAGTCGGTGCCGCCGAATAGCCGGATCACCTCCGAGACGCACGGCAGCAAGGGTCAGATGGCGCGCAGCGCGTGAGCGCGCAGCGTCAGCGGATCTTCGGGAGCAGCCCGCGCTCGAGCGCGATGCGGAGCACCCAGGCGACGAGCGCCGCCGCGAGCGCCAGGTAGACGAGGTTGAGCGCGGCGGCCCAGGCCAGCTGCGCCCACACGATCCTGCCCTCGAGCAGCACCGCGCGCATCCCCTCGAAGACGTGCGTCGCCGGGAGCGCGGACGCGATCCGCCGGAGCCCCGGTGGCAGGATCGCCAGGGGATAGAACACGCACGAGAGCGGCATCGCGACGAAGGGCAGACTCCAGGCGAGGATCTGCCATCGACCCCCGAAGCGCAGGATGATGGCGAATGCCAGCAACCCGAGCGTCCATCCGAAGAGCATCAGGTTTGCCGCGAACGGGACGAGCGCCCAGCCGATGGTGAGGAGGTCGAAGGCGTACAGCAGCCACGCGGCCACCCCCATCACGGCGAGCGACATCAGCACCTTCACCAGGCCGACCAGCATGACCGAGACCCCGAACTCCACGAAGGTGAGCGGCGAGGCGAACACGGTCACCACCGAGCGCGCCCAGACGTCCTCCAGGAAGCAGACGCTGACGTCCTGGGCCGCGCGCAGGAACACGTTCCACAGGATCGCGCCACCCAGGAGCATCGCCAGCGCGTTCGGTACCTGGAACTGCGCGCGATACAGGAAGACCGTGAAGAGCCCCCACACGGTGATGTCGAGCAGCGGCCAGTAGACGAGATCCACCACGCGCGAGTAGTCGCGCCGGATGAGCAAGAGGTAGCGCAGCAGCAGCGCCCCGACGCGCCGGCTCATGCCGTTCCCCCGCGCGAGATCTTGAGGAACACCTCCTCCATCGAGGCGGTGTCGAGCGCTTCGCTGCCGAGCACCTGGCGCGACACGGCGAGCGGCGTTCCCTCCGCCACCACGCGACCGCGATGCACGAACACGACGCGGTCGCAGATGTCCTCCACCTCCGGCATGTTGTGCGACGAGTACAGGATCGCGAGGCCCCGCTCGGCGCGGATCTCCAGGAGCAGCCGGCGCGTCTTGTCGGCGATGTCGGGATCGAGGCTGGCGGTCGGCTCGTCGAGGATCAGCAGATCGGGCCGGTGCATCAGCGCCCGGGCGAGGCCCGCGCGCGTCTGCTGGCCGAGCGACAGGTCGCCGAACAGCTGGCGCACCAGCGGACCGAGCTCGAAGCGCTCGATCAGCTCGTCCATCGCGGCACGGGTCGTGCCGTAGAGCCCGGCGTAGACACGCAGGTTCTCCTCGACGGTGAGCCGCCAGTCCATCAGCGCCTCGGGGGAAGCGAAGCCCACGCGGCGGAGCGCGGCCTTGCGGCGGGCGCGCGGCTCCTCGCCGAAGAGCGCCACCGAGCCCGCCGTCGGCAGGATCAGGCCGAGCAGGATGTGGATCGTGGTGGTCTTGCCGGCCCCGTTGGCGCCGAGGAGGCCGACGATCTCGCCCCGCTGCACCGCGAACGACAGCCCTGCCAGCGCGAGCGCGCGCGGAAACTGCTTGCGCAGATCGCGCACCTCGACCGGAAGCGGGGCCGGAGCGCTGGATGGCATGTCGCGGAGAGCCACGTGGCGACCATCTCGGTGCCTTCTGATTGCTACAGGCGTCGGCCTGCGTCCACCCGCCCGGCGCGACGCCGCGACGTGGCGACCGCGCTCTCGAGGCGGAGAGCCGCCAACCGCTCTCCGAGGGCCTACCGGCGACGGCTCGCTCGAGCCGCCGCCGGTCTCACCTTCGAACCCGCTTAGTCGGACTTGCCCTTGAACTGCGACGCGTCGTTCTTCGACGCGCTCGGGAGGCTGAACGTCGCGGCCCAGCACTCGCCGTTCTCGGACTGGATCTGCGCCGTGACCGGCAGCGACAGCGGCAGCGAGAAGGAGGGGATGTTGTCGCCCTTCGCCTTGAACTGCGCCTTCGCCTTGCCGGCGAGTCCCGCCTTCAGGAGGACCTTGTCGGCGCCGTCCGGCGTGTGGAGCGAGTCCTTGTAGCCGAAGCCCTTGATGCCGAGCGCCTTCCAGCAGGGCTTCGTCCCGCAGACCCCGCCCGCGGGCGCGTTCGACTGCAGCAGGAGACCACCACCCGAGTTGAACACGCAGAGCGCGTAGTCGTCGGTGGTCACGGGGTCGCCGAAGTCCGTCGTCTGCGTCGCCACGCCCTTGTTCCACTTGAAGACGACCTGATCGCCCGAGTCCGGCGTCTTGTCCTTCAGCTGGAGCGTCGACTTCCCCGGCAGGGTCGGGAGCTTGCACGCGGTGCGCGGACCGATCACGCAGCCGCCCATCGGCGAGCACGTCTGGCAGAGCGGGCAGGTCTGGAGCGCCCCGCCGCCGCAGACGCCGCTGGTGCAGGTCTCCCCGCTGCTGCACGCGTCGTTGTCGTTGCACGCGGTACCGTTCGGCTTGAACGTGCACGTGCTGGAGCAGCACGACGCCGGCGTGCCGTTCGCGGGTCCGTCGTCGCAGTCCTCCGTGTAGCTGGGGCCGACGTCGACGGCGCTGTTGCCGCAGAGGCTCGTCAGGGTGACCGTCACGAAGTGCCCGTCGTCGGGCTGGCTGCGCGCGGGGTTCCCGGGGTAGTCCCCGGCCGTCTCGGTGGCAATGTGCGACATCGTCGCCCAGCCGGATCGCGGCCTCGTCGCCGTTGCCGCTCGACGTCGCGATCTGGGTGAACACGAACCGGAGGCTGTGCGGGACGACCGCACCGTTGCTCACGCCAAAGATGGTCGCCGTGCCCGACTCGTCGATGCCGACCGAGCCGCCGGAGGTCCCGCTCGCGGTGCCCGGGTCGTCCAGGTCGAGGCTCCCGGTGCTCAGCGTGCCGCCGGTGAAGGTTCCCGTCACGCCGGAGATGTCCGCCGAGGCGCCGCTCGGTCCGTCGTTCACGAGGTTCATGTCACCTGCGAGGTGGGTATCGACCGTCAGCACGTAGGCTCCCGGCGCCGTGACGGTGAAGTCGATCGTGTAGTCGGCGGACACCGACTCCACGCCGGAGCTGGCAGATGCCCCGTCGCTGTCGACGGTGACGAGCGAGATGAAGTGCGACGTGAAGGCGCCGCTGCTCGACGAGACGAAGCTCACCGACGTCTCCCGCTCGCGGCTGGGCGTGGTCGCCGTGCCCGGAACGAGCTCGTCCGGATTGCTGCTGTTGGTGAAGGTCGGCGTGGACAGCGACTGCGCGCCGACCACCGCCGCGGCGGCAAGAACGACCGTGCCCGCAAGCCAGCCCGAGCCCTCGAGACCTGCAGCGTTCCCCTCGTCGTCATGGCGTCGACTCTCCCCTCTGTTGGGCCGGCGCGCAGCGCGCGCGGCCGATGAAGACACCGGGCGTGGAGCGTCCGGGATACCACACCGGGACCACGATCCGTCAAGAAAAACCGCCTGCCGGTCGAGCCGCCGGCCAGGGTCTTGCGCCGGACTGTTGACAGGTGTTAACTATTGACCGGGATGAAGGGTCGGACCACGCACGTGCACGAGGCGATCGGCCGGCTGCAGCGGCTCGCCGATCTCTTCCACCAGCGCCGCACGCAGCTCGCGCAGGGCGCGGGGCTGACCGAGGCGCAGTGGGAGATCCTGGAGCGCATCGCCACCGACCACTTCATGCCGTCCATGTTCGCCCGGCACCGCGAGAGCAGCGCACCGGCGGTGTCCCGGGTCATCCGCCAGCTGGTGCGCAAGAAGCTGATCACCGTCTCGCTCTCCGACAAGGACGGACGCCAGCGCCGCTACCAGCTCACGGCGCGCGGCCAGAAGATCCTCGAGATGCTGCGCGCGACCCGCCGTCGCGCCATCGACGCCATCTGGATGGATCTCGATCCCCGCGCGCTGGCCGCCTTCACGGAGTTCAGCGGCGGGCTGATCGCCCGCCTCGAGGCGTACGCCCGGCAGGGCAAGAGCCCGTCCAGGGAGACCCCCACGGAGGTTCGATGAGCGCCACGCTGTACGACAAGGTCTTCGACGCCCACACGGTGCGCCGCCTCCCGGCCGGCCAGTACCAGCTACTGATGGGCCTCCACCTCATCCACGAGGTGACGTCGCCGCAGGCATTCTCCATGCTCCGCGACCGCGGGCTCACGGTTCTCCATCCCGAGCGCACGTTCGCCACGGTGGACCACATCGTCCCCACCCATTCGCGCGCGCGCCCGCTGGCCGATCCGCTGGCCGAGGAGATGCTCCAGCACCTCGAGCGCAACTGCGCGGAGCACGGCATCCGCTTCTTCGCACCGGCCAGCGGCGAGCAGGGCATCGTGCACGTGATCGGACCGGAGCGGGGCCTCACGCAGCCCGGGATGACGATCTGCTGCGGCGACTCGCACACCTCCACCCACGGCGCCTTCGGCGCCATCGCCTTCGGCATCGGGACGTCGCAGGTCCGGGACGTGCTCGCCACGCAGTGTCTCGCGATGGATCGCCTGCGCGTCCGTCGCATCGAGGTGAACGGGCGCCTGCGCCCGGGCGTGTACGCGAAGGATGTCATCCTCTGGATCATCAACCGCCTCGGCGTCCAGGGCGGCGTCGGCTTCGCGTACGAGTACGCCGGCGACGTCTTCGACCGCTTCTCGATGGAGGAGCGGATGACCGTCTGCAACATGTCGATCGAGGGCGGCGCGCGGTGCGGCTACGTGAATCCGGACCGGACGACGTACGACTACCTGCGCGGGCCGCGACTTCGCCCCGGCCGGCGACCGAGTGGGAGCGTGCGGTGGCGTACTGGGACTCGATGCGCTCGGATCCGGACGCACGATACGACGACGTCGTGCGCCTGCGCGCCGAGGACATCGAGCCGGTCGTCACGTGGGGCATCACGCCGGCGCAGTCGACGCCCATCGGGGCCGCCCTGCCCGATCCCGGACAGTTTCCCGACGCCGAGCGTCCGCTGATCAGCGAGGCCTACCAGTACATGCGGCTCGAGCCCGGCAAGCCCATCCGCGGAACGAAGATCGACGTCGCCTTCATCGGGTCGTGCACCAACGGGCGCATCTCGGACTTCGAAGCGGTGGTACGCCAGCTCGAGGGTCGCGACGTCCACGTCGCGCCGCACGTGAAGGCGCTCGTGGTGCCGGGATCGCAGCGCGTGCGCGAGGAGCTGGTCCGGCGCGGCTGGGATCGCGTGTTCCGGGACGCCGGCTTCGACTTCCGCGAAGCGGGCTGCTCCATGTGCCTCGCCATGAACCCCGACAAGCTCGAGGGCGGGCAGCTCTGCGCGTCGTCGTCGAATCGTAACTTCAAGGGGCGGCAGGGCTCGCCGACGGGCCGCACGCTGCTGATGTCGCCGGTCATGGTGGCGGCGTGCGCCATCGCCGGCGAGGTGACCGACGCCCGCGAGCTCTTCGAGATCGGAACGGAGGACGCCTGATGGAACGCGCGACACGGACGCTGATCAACGGCACGGCCATCCCGGTGCGCGGCCACGACATCGACACCGACCGGATCATTCCGGCCCGCTTCCTGAAGTGCGTGGTCTTCGAGGGACTCGGCGCTGCCGCGTTCGAGGACGACCGGGCGCAGGCGAAGTCCCGGGGCGAGGTCCACCCGTTCGACGATCCGCGCTTCCGGACGGCGCGCATCCTGCTGGTGAACCGCAACTTCGGGTGCGGCTCGTCGCGCGAGCATGCGCCGCAGGCGATCATGCGGCGCGGACGCGGCATCCAGGCGATCGTCGGCGAGTCGTTCGCCGAGATATTCGCCGGCAACTGCCAGGCGCTCGGTATCCCCTGCGTCACGGTCAGCGCCGAGGCGATCGCCGAGCTGATGGCGCGGTGCGAGAGCAAGCCCGGGCTCGAGTTCGTCCTCGACCTGCCAGCGCGGCGCATCACGGCAGGCGACGCGAGCTACCCGATCGTCATGCCCGACGGCGCCCACCGCCAGCTCGTCGAGGGCTCGTGGGATACCACGGGCGAGCTGCTGGCCGCCCGCGACGACATCGCGCGCACGGCGAACGCATTGCCGTACTTCTCGGGCTGGCGCGGCACAGCCCCCATTGACGGAAGTGAATGATTAGAGGTAATCATTCACTATGGTCGCCGGCGCGGCTGTCGATTCCGTTTCGAAGGAGCGCATAGTCGCCGCTGCCCGCCGCCGCTTCGAGACCTACGGCTACCGCCGCACCAGCATCGCCGAGATCGCCCGCGACGCCGGCATCGCCGTCGGCACGATCTACCGGTACTTCGCGGGCAAGGAAGCCGTCTTCCTCGCCGTCGTCGAGGACCTCAACAGCGCCTGGCTCGCCGAGTCGCGACGCGCGCTCGACGGACCGGGAACCGCGACCGATCGGCTGCAGCGCCTCGGCGCGGCGAGCATCCGGTTCGCCGCCGACAACGCGCTCATCACCGCCATCGCCATGCGCGACACGGACATCGTGTTCGCGCCGCTGCTCGAGCGCGTCCACGACGAGATGCAGCGCCAGAACGTCGCGATGATCGCCGACGTGGTGCGCGACGGCATCCGCGAGGGCACCTTTCGCAACGTCGATCCGGAACGCGCGGCCTACGTGCTGTTCATGGCCGGCGGCATCCTCTCCGTGCAGCACCGCTACCCGTACGCCGAGCTCATGCCGGTCTTCGAAGCCATCGTCTATCAGGGACTGCTGACACGCTGAGGGAGGTCACCATGAACGCCGCCGGAGCCACGCTGCAGCGCGCATTCTCCCGCAACGTCCGCACAGCCCCGGCGCTGCCGCCGGGCCCCGCCACCCCGCCCCTCGTTCAGACCCTCCGCCTGGCCCTGCAGCCGTTCCAGACGCTCGACGCCTGCGCGCGGCGCTGGGGTGACTGGTTCACCCTCCGCCTGCTCGGCGGGCGGGTGAACGTCTTCTGTAGCCATCCCGACGCCGTGCGCGACGTTCACGCGGGCGATCCGGAGACATTCCGTGGCGGCGAGGCCGCGGTGGACATCCTCCAGCCGCTGCTTGGCCGGAACTCGCTGCTGGTGCTCGACGGTGAGCGCCATCTGCGCGAGCGCAAGCTGATGTCGCCGCCGTTCCACGGAGAGCGCGTGCACGTCTACGGGCGACTGGTGCGAGACAGCACCCAGCGCGTGATTGCCGGCTGGCAGCTAGGCCGTCCCTTCCCGATCCACCACGAGATGCAGACCATCACGCTCGACGTGATCGTGCGCGCGGTCTTCGGCATCGACGAGGGACCGCAGCTCATCGAGCTCCGGCGCCGGCTGGAACACTTTCTCGCGCTCGCCGATGGGCCGTCGGCGGCCTTCATCGTCCTCCCCTTCACGCAGTTCGAGCTCTCGGGTCTCACCCCGTGGGGTCAGTACGCGCGGCGCGCCCGCGCGATCGACGATCTCCTCTATGCCGAGATGGCGAGGCGACGCGCCGAGGGGACCACTGGCCGCACCGACATCCTGTCGCTCCTGCTCGGCGCCCGCCACGAGGACGGCCAGCCGATGACCGACCACGAGCTGCGCGACGAGATGTTCACGCTACTGATGGCGGGACACGAGACCACGGCGACGTCGCTGGCGTGGGCCTTCTACCATCTCCTCCGCCATCCCGACGTCGTCGCGCGTCTGCGTGACGAGCTGCACGCGGTGCTCGGCGACGGGCCGATGGAGCCGGAGCACGTCGGCCGTCTCGAGTATCTCGACGCAGTCCTGAAGGAGACGCAGCGCCTGACCCCGGTGATCGGAATGACCGCGCGCGTCCTCGCCGCACCGGCGCAGATCGGCGGCCGCGAGTTGCCGGCGGGAGTGGTCGTCTCCCCGGCGATCTACCTCGTCCACCGGCGACCGGAGACGTGGCCCGAGCCCGAGCGCTTCCGCCCCGAGCGCTTCGTCGGTGTCCGCCCGAGCCCGTTCACCTTCTTCCCGTTCGGCGGCGGCGTCCGTCGCTGCCTCGGTGCGGCGTTCGCCACCTACGAGATGAAGGTGGTGCTCAGCGAGGTCGTCCGGCGTGCCGACCTGCGCGTCGCACCCGGGTATCGCATGCGCACCGTGCAGCGCGCGATCACCCACGCGCCGTCCGCCGGGATGCCCGTGGTCATGGACGCCCGCCGCTGAGCGACGGCGAGCGTGCGTCAACCCGTCAGCTGGTCGCGCGCGCGATTCGCCGCTTGCTCCAGATCGCCCAGGCCGTTGCGCGCGAGGTCGGGGCGCACGACGTCCATCGGGTCGCGCAGATCGTCGACGTAGCCGAGCGCGTACGCGCCGCGCGCGTACCCGATGAGCCGCAGCAGGTCGACCGGTAGCGTACGCGCGAGGTCGAGCGGCACCGAGAGATACTGGTTCTCCTCCTGTCGCAGCCACGCGCAGTTGTAGGTGATGTTCACGCCGTAGCGTGTGTCCTCCGACCGGTTCGCACCCGCACCGTGGTAGAGGCTGCCGGTGTAGAAGAGCACTGATCCCTTCGCCATCTCCGCCGGCACCGTGTCGCCATCGGCGAACTGCATCCGATCGTCGAACTGATTGCTGCCCGGGATGACCCGCGTCGCGCCGTTCTCCTCCGTGAAGTCGGTCATCGCCCAGATGGTGTTGCACTGCGCCTCGTACCCCTTGGGGAACGGGAAGAAGTCGTAGGCCCACTGATCGCGGTGCACCAGCTGCGCCGGCTCGCCGGGCCCGATGGCGATCACCTGCGTGAGATGGAGCTGGAAGCTGGCGACGTGCCCCAGCACGAGGCGCACCGTGTCGAGGATCAGCGGATGCATGATGAGGTCGCGCGCGGTCGCCGACCGCGCGACCAGGCCGCCCGTCCGCCGTGTGCGCCGACCGGAGAACTCGTCCGTCCCGGCCGCGGTGGCACGCAGATAGGGATCGAGCTCCGCACGCGCACGATCCATCACGTCCGGCGACACGACCCGGTCGACGACCACGACGCCATCGCGGCTCAGGGTCGCCGCAACCTGGTCGGCGGGCGTGGATGCGGCCACATGCTCGACGTTCATCGTGCGCTCCTTCTCGCTCACCCGCGGGTCAGGGTGGATACCACCTGGCTCAGATCGAGCGTACGCGCACGCTCCTGGATCTGCGCCTGCACCTTCGGATAGAGGTCCTGCGCCTGATCGCGAAGCTTCGCGAACAGCGCCTGGAGATCGGCCTGGGTCAGCGTGCGCCCCTGGGCGTAGTACCGGTCCGCGGCGTGCCCGAGGGCGTACGTCGCCGCGAACACCGTCCCCGCGCCCGCGGCGGCGCCGGCGACGCCCCCGGCGAGTCCGCCCAGCAATCGTCCGAGCACGCCGTGCGCGACGCCGCTCAGCACTCGTCGCGCCACGCCGTCCAGCACCTGGGTGGCCGCGCCGATGCCGAATGTCGCGAGCAGATCCTTCGCCTGGTCGGCGTCGAGCTTCTGCCCGTACTTCTGCCCGATCTGGTACACGAGCCGCAGCTGTACCGGGATGACCGCCATGGTGGCGAGCGACTGCGGCAGCAGCTCGAGCGCGCCGGCAAGGATCGAGGTCTGTAGGATCATGTCCTCGGCGGACGCGCCGGGGCCAGCGACGGATGCCCCCGCCACCGGCGCGCTCGCCAGCGCGCCGGCCGTCCGCGCGTCCTGCGCGACGCTCGTATCGCTCAGCCGGAGCACCGTGCGCAGGGTCGTCAGGAACTTCGTCTCGGCCTCGTTCGTCACGCCGTCCGCGTGGCAGACGGCCAGGGCGAGATCGTAGGCGGCCTGGCGCGCCTCGGGGGTACCGAGCCGTTCGGCGAGGTCGGGCCGGAGCGACGCGCTCTGTGCGAGCGACGCGCTGCTGCCCGCGCCCGCAGCCCGCGCGAGGGCGTCGAGATGGCCTCGCTCGCGCTCGTCGCAGACCCCGTCGGCGAGTGCGGCCGCGATGCCAACCTGCAAGAGGGCCTCGTCGCGCGTGTCCATGCAGACGTCCTCCCGGCTCCGCAGCGTAGTCAGCAGGCGTCCTGGGTCAAGGGATGAAGACGTAGGGCGCGGCCACGGGCGGCGTCGGCGACGGGCGCGCGCACGCGACCAGCGCGACGAGGGCGAGGAGCAGCACGACGCGGCCGGCAGCATGACGCATTCTGGCGCCCTACCTCTCGGCGATCAGCGCGAGCACCTCGTTGGCGAGTCGGCGCAGGTACTCCAGCAGCTCCGGATCGGCTTCCTGCGCGAGCGCCCGCGCCGATGCCGTCCACTGCTCGTGGACGCCTTCCTGGAAGAAGAGCGGCATCGTCTGCAGGAAGCGCTCGATGCCGAAGCGGATGACGTCGACGTCGCGCTGCAGGGGCCCGGACGGCGTGTCGACCTGCCCGAAGACGTGCACGTAGAGGCTGGCGTGCGGATTGGGACGGACCGTGATACCCGTCTCGTCGACCGTCTGCTCGACGATCCTGCACCACGTGGCGTCGCGCTCGATGATCTTCAGGACAGGCTCGCGATCGGGCTCCGGAAGCTTCGCGAAGGCCTGCAGGATGCGCTCGACGAAGGGATCACCCGCGAGCCTGGTGGCCAGCTCGTGCGCGGTCACGAGGATCGCGCGCAGCGCGTCGAGTCGTGTGGCGGGCGCCTCGTCGGACATACGGCGGGACTCTGCGGGATCCGCCGCGTTCTCCGCAAGGCGATTTGCGACGCCACATCATTTGACCGTTCCCGACCGTCGTGTCTATGGAGGCCCCAGCGTGGGTGATGGGGGTTGCAGCGGGATCGGGCCCCGCTCGGTGACGTGGCGACTGCTGGGCTCCCTCCTGCTGCTCTTGCCGGCGGCCGTACGCGCCGCGTCGCTGAGCCACACGCTCGGCATCTTCCAGCCCGACACGGTCACCATCACGCCGTCGATTCTCCGCATGCAGCGTGCGCTCGCGCAGGCGACCGATTTCCCGGCCACGACGACCACGCCCGGCTTCACCTACCGTTACGATCCCGCCTCGGGCGCATACGTGCGCGTCACCGGGACGCTGGGCCCCGCATTCCTCGAGCGCGCCGAGACCATCGGCGCGGGCCACGTGGATCTCTCGATCTCCTATCTCCACGCGCGCTTCACGCACATCAACGGCGAGACGCTCTCGGAGAGTCTCAGCAGCAAGTTTCTCGTGAAGAGCGGCAGCCTGATCGTCCCCCAGCGGATCGAGACCCGCGACTTCTCCATCACGTCGAACGTCGTCTACTTCTCCGCGACGTACGGGCTGGACGATCGCACCGACGTGAACCTGCTCCTGCCGGTCTACTACACGTCCATGCAGGGCGAGCGGCGCTTCTCCTTCTTCGGCCAGCCCGGCGACGAGTTCGAGTCGCTGGACGGCAATGCCTTCGGCCCCGGCGATCTCCTGCTGCGCGGAAAGCGGCGCTTTCTCGAGGGAGATTCCTGGGACGTGGCGGCGGGGCTGACGCTGCACCTGCCGAGCGGGAGCGAGGCGAACTTCCAGGGAACCGGCGATGTCACGGTCACGCCCTCGCTCGTGGCGTCGTGGATCGGGCCCGCCGTGGAGGTGCACGGCAGCGCCGGCATCGACATCGACTCGACCGATCTCCAGCGCAGCGGCGTGCGCTACGGCGTCGGCGTGTCGTGGGCGCCGCTCGAGCGCCTCACGCTCCTGACCGACCTGGTCGGGACCAGCGGGTTCTCCACCGAAGACCTGTCGTTCTTCGTCGCCGACCGCCGGCTGGTCTCGATCCGCGGGGAGTTCGATCCGCCGCTCGTGGCGCGGGCGGTGGGGAACGGGACCGAGTTCACCACGACGATCAATCGGACGGACGTGGTCGATCTGGCCTTCGGCGTGAAGGTGAACGTGTTCGGCGATCTGATCTGCTTCGTGAGCGCAATCGTCCCGCTCACCGAGGACGGCGCGCGTGCCAGCGTCATCCCTGCGGGAGGAATCCAGTACGGCTTCTGAGGCGCGCGCTCGACCGGACCGCGGGCTCGAGCGCCGCGGTTATGCGCATCCTGCAGACGAAGATCGCCGCGAACCGCTCCGGGTGACGCGCGTCACAGCGCCGCGCCGCTGGCGCGACGAGCGGGGAGTCGCGCGGCGGCGCCGACTGCCAGGAGGGCGGCGCTTCCCGTGATCGCGAGGCCGATGCCGAAGCCGACCCGCGGTCCCCATCCGCGCGCCGTGGCCATCGCGATCGCCGCACCGCCCGCCCCCGCTCCGAGCGCCACGCCCAGCACGCTCGCGAGCTGCATCGATGCCGAGGCGGCGCCCTCGCGGCCGGCCGCCGCCTCGGCGAGCACGACGAGGCTGATCGTCGCGTGCGCGATGCCCATCCCGAGTCCGGCCAGCGCCCACGCGACGACGCCCGCCCAGAGCGGCGTCTCGTCCACCAGCGGCAGCACCAGCCCGGCGAGCCCGAGCGCGAGCACCAGCGCGCCCGCCGCCACCAGCCCGCGCCGGCTGCGGTGCGGTGCGAGCCTCGCCTGCACCCACGCGCCGGCGGTCCAGGTGAACGTCGCCGCGCTGAGCGCCAGACCCGCGAGCGTGGACGACCGGTGATGCACCTCGGTCACCAGGAGCGGGAAGAAGGTCTCGGTCCCGAGAAACGCGATGCTCACGAGCCCCATCGCCGCGATCGCGGCCGGCAGTCCCTGGTGCGGCGGCGAGCGTGCCGGCTGGCATCAAGCGCCGGAAGCCGGGACGCGCGATCGCGATCCCGGCGGCGAGCAGCGGCAGCGCGATCAGCAGGTCACGTTGCTGCGCCCCGAGCAGCGACAGGGCCAGACCACCGCTCAGCAGCAGGGCCTGCCGTGGGGACGTCCCCCCGGTGTCGAGCGTGCCCGTCGGTGCGATGGCGGCAAGGGCCGGCAGCGTGAGGACGGCAGCCAGCGCGACGATCGGAACGAGGCCGAAGAACACCAGGCGCCAGCTCGCATGATCGGCGACGATGCCGGCGACCGCCGGACCGACCAGACCGGGGAGCACCCACGCCGTCGACAGCATCGCGAGCATGCGCGGCCGCTGATCCTCCGGATACGCGCGCGCGACGCCGGCGTAGATCACCGACGACAGCGCGCCACCGCCCGCGCCCTGCACCGTGCGCGCGCCGATGAGCGCGAGCATCGTCGGCGCCAGGCCGCGCGAGGCACAGACCGGCGGCGAAGATCGCCGCCCCGGCGGCGAACGGCGCCCAGGGTCCGACCCGGTCCGTCCGCCGCCCCGCCACCGTGATCCCGACGACGTTCGCCAGCATGAAGGCGCTGAACGCCCAGCCGTAGTCCGCGAGCCCGCCGAGGTCGCGCACCACGGTGGGCATGACGGTGGTGACCGCGAGCCCCTCGAACGCCACCGCCACGACCGCAAGGACGAGCCCGGCCGTCAGCCTGGACGAAGGAGGACCTGCGCTCACCCGCCGCTCATTGTCCCAGCAAGACGTCGAGTCCTTCCTCGACCCCACGCACGATGCGGATCGTCTCGACCACGAGCCAGCCGGTGTAGGCGATCACGGCGACGGTCAGCACGATCTTCATGCCGCGCGAGAACCGCGGACTGTTCCAGAGATACGGCAGACCGAGGGGACCGAGGACGAAGAAGAGCAGGACCACGACCCAGAACGGGCGGTGGTACCAGCGAACGGCGGCAGGCGGCTCGGCGACCAGCACGGAGCCATTCTGCACGGCGCGACGCTCGCGCGCGAGCGCGTCACGCGGCGCAGGTTGCAGTCCTCACGCCCGCCGTGCTGAACAGGCGCGATGTCGTACGCCGACCTGCTGCGCCGGCACGCCGCCGAGCCGGCGCTGGCGTCCCGCGAGTTCCTCCGCTTCGAGGATGCGGCCTGGACGTTCGCGGAGACCCTGCGCGATGCGTCGGCGTACGCGAACCTGTTCCTCGAGCGGCGCGATGTCGCCCTGCCCTTTCACGTCGGGCTGCTGCTCGAGAACCGACCCGAGTTCGTGCTCGCGCAGCTCGGTGCCGGGCTGTGCGGCGCCGTGATCGTGGGCCTCAACCCGACCCGCCGGGGAGAGCCGCTGGCGCGCGACATCGCGCACGCCGACTGCCAGATCGTGCTCACCGAGGAGCGCTTCGCGCCCGAGCTCGCCGAGACGCTCGCCGCGCCCGGTGCCCCCGCGCCGATCGTGCTCGTCGCCGAGACGTCGCTGCGCGACGCGCTGGCGACGCAGCCAGCCCGCGACCCGGCCGTTCCCGTCGACCCCGACGACCTGGCGCTGCTGGTGTTCACCTCCGGCACGACCGGCGGCCCGAAGGCCGTGCAGCGTAGCCACGGCAAGCTCGAGCTGATGGCACAGGGCGCCGTGTTCATGATGTGCCAGGCGACCGCCGCCGACGTCGTGTACTGCGTCATGCCGCTCTTCCACGCCAACGCGCAGATCCTGGGACTCGGCGTCGCGCTCGCGGCGGCTGCCCGGCTGGTCCTCGGCCGTCGCTTCTCCGCGTCGGGCTTTCTCCCCGACGTCCGCCGCCACGGCTGCACGCTGTTCCCCTACGTCGGAAGTCCGTTCGCCTACATCATGGCGACACCCGAACGACCGGACGACGCCGACACGCCGTTGCGACTCGCATACGGCAACGAGGCGCCGCGCCAGTACGTCGACGCCTTCGCACGCCGCTTCGGCTGCCGGGTCGTCGACGGCTACGGCGCGAGCGAGGTGGGGGTCTCCTTCACGCGCAGCGACGGCGACCCCGCCGGGGCGCTCGGCGTCGGCGGTCCGGGCGTGGATATACTCGATGAGGCCGGCCAGCCGTGCGCGGCGGCGCGCTTCGACGCGCACGGCCGCCTCGCGAATCCCGAGGAGGCCATCGGCGAGATCGTCAACACGGCCGGGACCGGGTTCTTCGAGGGATACTACCGCAACGCCGAGGCAACGGCGGCGCGGACACGCGGCGGCCGCTTCCATACCGGCGACCTCGGCTACCGCGACGAGCAGGGCTACGTCTATTTCGCCGGGCGAGACGTCGAGTGGCTCCGCGTCGAGGGCGAGAACTTCCTGGCACGACCCGTGGAAGACATCCTGCAGCGCCATCCGGACGTGGTGCTCGCGGCGGTCTACGGCGTGCCCGACGCCGAGGCGGGCGACCGCGTGATGGCGGCGCTCGAGCTGCGGCCCGGCGCAGCGTTCGATCCCGACGGCTTCGCGGCGTTCCTCGCTGCCCAACCCGACCTGTCGTCCAAGTGGGCACCGACCTACGTGCGGGTGGTGGCGGCGCTCCGCCGCTCGGAGACCAACAAGGTGGTGAAGCGCGAGCTGCAGCGCGAGGGTTTTCTCGGAGTGGATGGTGCCGACGCGCTCTGGTGGCGTCCGCGCGGCGCCGGCGGCTATCGCCCCTTCGGCACCGGCGACCTGCAGGCGTTGCGCGAGCACTTCCGGCGCGCCGGGAACCTGACGCGTCTCGGCTGAGCGGCCCCTTCACGCGCGAGGCTTCGAGAAGTCGGCGGGACGCTTCTCGAAGAACGCCATCACGGCCTCGAGGTTCTCCGGCGATCCCACGCGCTCCACGAACGCCGCGTCCTCGCGCGCGCGCGCGGCCCGGATCTGCTCGCTCCGGGTGGCCAGGAGCAAGCGCTTCGTGTGCCGCACGGCCTCCGGCGGCTGCGCCGCGATCCGCGCCGCGGTGGCGCGCAGCGCCGGCAGCAGGTCGTCGGGCGCGCACCGCCGGCTGGCGAGCCCCAGCTCGACCGCGCGCGGCGGCGTCGATCCAGTCGGCGGTGAACAGCACGTCGGCCGCGCGCTGCCAGCCCAGGGTGACCGGCAGCAGGTAGCTGCTCGCAGCCTCGGGGACCACGCCGAGCGTCACGAAGGGTGCGCGCAGCCGGGCGCCGTCCGCGATGTAGACGACGTCGCAGTGGAGCAGCAGCGTCAGGCCGATGCCCACGCCGACGCCGTTCACGGCGGCGAGCAGCGGCTTGTCGAAGACGCAGAGGCGATCCATGAACGGACCGAAGCCCGGATCGCCGTCGCCGGCTCCGCCCGCCATCTCGCCCAGGTCCTGCCCCGCCGAGAACGCCCCACCCGCTCCGGTGACGACGACCGCGTGAACGCCGGGATCGTCCTGCGCGTCACGGAGCGCGTCGCGTGCCTCGTGCCACATCTGACGGTTGAAGGCGTTGCGCTGCCGCGGCCGGTTCAGGGTGAGGATCAGCACCGCGCCGTCGCGCTCCTCGAGCACGGTCTCCCGCATCGCTCAGCGCGTATAGCCCCTCGCCGGCGCGCGGTCCACGCGCGCGCGCCGGCGGGGTTCCCTCGTCGTGCGCATCTGCGCTACCGTTGCCCTCACCCGACCATGGACGCGACCGACACGATCGTCACGCCGGAAGGACGGTTCACCGCCGAGGTCGCCGGTCCTCGCGACGGGCCGCTGGTGGTCATGCTGCACGGCTTTCCCCAGACGCGTCACACGTGGCGGCATCAGGTGCCGGCGCTGGCTCGCGCCGGCTTCCGCGTGATCGCGCCCGACCAGCGCGGCTACTCGCCCGGTGTCCGTCCCGCTCCCACCGATCTCGCCGCCTACCGGATCGAACGGCTGGTCGCGGACGTGCTGGACCTCGCCGGCGCCGCCGTCGGCGGGCGAGCGCCTCGCTTCCATCTCGTCGGTCACGACTGGGGCGGACAGGTGGCCTGGGTGCTCGCGGCGCGACATCCCGAGCGGGTGCTGTCGCTCGCCGTGCTCTCCCGGCCGCATCCGGCGGCCTTCCTGCGGGCGATCAGCGAGAACGCGGACGGCCAGCAGCAGCGCTCACGCCACCATCGCGCGTTTCAGGATCCGGCCACCGCGACGCGTCTGCTCGAGAACGACGCGCAACGCGTGCGGCTGGGGCTCGCCAGCCAGGGCGTACCCGAAGCCGCGATCGCGGAATACCTCTCGGTGCTGGGCACGCACGAGGCACTCGAGTCGGCGCTCGCCTGGTACCGCGCCGGTACGCTCGGGTCGCTCGAGATCGGCCCGATCGAGGCGCCGACCCTCTACCTGTGGGGCGATGCCGACGCGACGGTCGGCCGCCCCGCTGCCATGGCGACGGCAGACTTCGTGAGCGGACCGTTCCGCATGGAGACGTTCGCAGGCGTCGGGCACTTCATCACCGACCAGGTTCCCGATGCCGTCACGACGCTCCTGCTCGCTCACCTCGCCGGCGGCTCAGTACGCTGACGGACCGCCGCTCATCGCCTTCTCGAGCTGGGCGGCCAGCCTGGTATCGAGCGGGCGAAGGCGATCGAGTGTCTGCTGCGCCTCGGCGTGCTTCCCCATCAAGGCGTAGGTCTCGCCGAGGTACTCCAGGGCCTGCGGGAACTGCGGGCGCAGCCGCAGCGCCTCCTGATAGGCCTGCACCGAGTCGTCGTAGAGTCCGCGCTTCTTGAGCGCGTGTCCGAGCTCGCTCCAGGCCTCGGGAAAGTTCGGCTTGAGCTTCGTCGCCTCTCGGAAGTCGCCTCGGCCTCGCTCCACTTGTCCGCCGACTTGAGCGACAGCCCCTCGTTGTACGCGCTCTCCGCGGTGCGCGCGTGCGTGGCGGCAGGCGGTGGCTCCGGCTTCGGTGCGCTGCCGGCAGCGAGCACCATCGAGACGGGGAGAAGGCAGACGACGAGAGCGCGGAGCATGGTTGCTCCACTATACGAGGTCCGGAGTTCGCGCCACGTCGGGTCGGAGGCTCGAGGTTACGGCAGGTACTCGGCGTAGATCGAGATCGGTCCGGTGTCGACGGTGCCGGCGTCGGCCGGATTGCCCGGCCCGTTGGCGTACGCGTCCCAGATGTAGACCTTCGCCTTCGGCGTCGCGCCGACGAAGTGCACCGTCGCCTTGCTGGTGTCTCCGGTGATCATGCCGAGCCAGTACGTCCCTGGGGTGAGGCTCGCGGGCGTCGCCAGCGGCAGGCCGACCCACTCGCCGCTCGCCGACGGGGCGACCAGCTGCTCGGGTCCCACCGCCGCCAGCGCGCCAGGCGCTCCCGCGGCGTCGCGATAGATGACCGGCCGGATGCGCTGTGACCCACCCGCCGGGCTCGCGAGGTAGATGACCAGCCGGGTCACGCGTCCAGGCTCGCCCAGCGCGAATGCCGACAGGCGCTCGTAGTCGGTCGTGTTCACGCTCGACAGGCTTCCGACCGTCTGATTGCCGAACCACTCGGGACCCGCCGGCGGCACCGTCGTGCTGGTCGTCGTCGTCGACGTCGTCGTCGAGCTGGTCGTCGCCGGTGGCAGGGTCGTCGACGTGGTCGACGTGGACGTGGTCACGCTGGTGCTGGTCGTGCTCGAGGTCGTCGTGCTGGTCGTCGGCGGCGCGGTGCTCGTCGTGCTCGTGGTGGGCGTGGCGGAGAGATACTCGGCGTAGACCGAGATCGGTCCGGGGACCACCATGGGCGGATCGGCCGTGGCCGCCGGGCCGTTCGAGTACGCGTCCCAGATGAAGACCTTCGACGCCGGCGACGTGCCGACGAAGTGCACGGTCGCCATGCTGGTGTCGCCGGTGATCATCCCGAGCCAGTACGTCCCGGGAACCAGGCCGACCGGGGTCGCGAGCGGCAGCGCCACCCACTCGCCGCTCGCCGCCGGGCTGATCGACCGCTCCGGGCCGGTCGCCGCGAGCGCGCCGGGCCTTCCCTGCGTGTCGCGATAGATCACCGGCCGGATGCGCTGCGAGCCGCCCGCCGGGCTCGCGAGGTACATGAACAGGCGCGTGACCGTGGCGGACTCGCCGAGCACGAACGGCGAGAGGCGCGAGTAGTCGGCCGTGTTGACGCTCGTCTGGCTCCCGACGCTGTGATTGCCGAACCAGTCGGTGCCCGCCGGGGGCGCGGTGGTGCTGGTCGTCGTCGACGTCGTCGTGGTGCTCGACGTGGTGGGGCTCGTCGACGACGTCGAGGTCGTGGGGCGGACGGTACTGCTCGTCGTCGTCGAGGACGTCGTCGTGGTGGTCGGTGGGCTGGTCGTCGTGGTCCCGCCGTTGAAAAAAGCGGTGTAGGCGGCGTTCGAGGTCGGGGTGCTGATCGTGTGCACCTGCACGCCGCCGTCGGACCAGCGATTGAAGGTGTACGGTCCCTGCGGAGACGCCGCACCGATCGTCCGCACGACGCCGACGACACCGGTGAACTGCGCCGGCGCGGTGACCGGCTGCCCGTCGAGCGTCAGCTGCAGGCCCGGCGGGCTGGTGTCGAGGGTCACCGTCGAGAGGCGGGGCTCGATGTACACCGAGGTCTCGCCCGTCAGCCCCGAGGAATCGGTGGCGCGGAGGATGATCTCGTAGCTGACGTTCGGCGACACCTCGCCGCTCGTCTGCGTGACGAACTGGAGCGGCGAGCCGGTGAGCCCGCTCAGGAAGGGGTGGTAGTGCGTGTCATGATGGAAGCGCACCTCCCACTCGAGCGCCGAGGAGGGCAGCGTCCCGTCCTGCGCATCGACCGCGGTGCCCGCCATGGTGATCGTCTGGCCGCCCTGGAAGAGGGACTGATCCACGGGCTGGGTGATCGTGACGACCGGGGGCGTTCCAACCGTGATCGGCAGCGTCACCGTGTCGGTCCCCGGCGTGGGCGTGCGGTTGTCGCTCACCGTGAGCGTCACGACGTAGGCGCCCAGCGCGGTGTAGGTGTGCGAGGGCGCCACGGCCGTCGAGACCGGACTGCCGTCCCCGAAGCTCCACCTCACCGTCAGCGGATCGCCGTCGGCGTCGGTCGAGCCCGCGCTCGAGAGCTGCACCGTGAGCGGCGCGCCGCCCTGCTGCGGGGTGGCGGTCGCACGAGCGACCGGAGGCGCGTTGGAGCCCGTCGCCGCGATTCGGTGCACCTCGCCCGCGATGATGTCGGGATAGTACAGCGCGCCCTCCGGGCCGGCGATCAGATCGGTCACGCCGCCCACGCCCGAGGCGAAGTCCGTCACCGATTGCACGGTCACGCCGTCGGCGGCGAGCACCACTCGCCGGATGAATCCCACGACGTAGTCGCCGAAGAAGTAGCTCTGCTGGTAGTCACCGGGGAAGCTCGTCTCCGAGCCGAAGTCGCCGCCGGTGATGGAGCAGCTGCCGCCCACGCTGCTGTGGCTGTAGACGAAGATGGGCTCGACGAACTGCGGGTAGACGGCGGGATCGAACGTGCCTTCCGTGGTCGGCCAGCCGTAGTTGCCGCCGGCGACCACCCAGTCGATCTCTTCCCAGCTGTTCTCGCCGACGTCGCCGCAGAAGAGGCGGCCGTCGGGATGGAAGCGGCAGCGCCAGGGATTGCGGAACCCGAGCGCGTAGATCTCCGGGCGCGCCTGGAACAGACCGACGAAGGGATTGTCGAACGGCACCGTCCCGTCGGAGTTGAGCCGCAAGACCTTTCCGTTCAGCGAGGTCATGTCCTGCGACTTGGTGTGCACCGAGCCGCCATCACCGACCGAGACGTAGAGCTTGCGATCGAGCGGACCGAAGTCGATCCAGCCGCCGTTGTGATTGCCGGCGTCGGAGTCGATGTCGTCGAGCAGCACCACGTGGCTCGCGGGATCCGCGCGGTCGGGATTTCCCTGCAAGCCGGCGGTGACGCGTGCAACGCGGTTCTTCGCCAGCGCGCACATCCCCGACCCCGGCACCTTGCACACCGAGTAGTAGAGATACACGTAGGGCACGGACGGGAAGCTCGGGTCGAACGCGACGCCGAGGAGACCGCGCTCGGAGTAGTCGTCGAACGTCAGCGGCGGTTGCAACACCTGCGTGACGTCGAGGAAGGGCGTCGCGAGCAGCACGCCGTTCTTGATGATGCGGAGGTCACCGGTCTTCTCGACGACGAAGAGGCGGCCGTCGGGCGCGAACGCCAGCCCGGCAGGCTGCGAGAGGCCCGACGCGACCGTGGTGTCCTGGAAGCCGCTCGGAACCGAGGCCGCTACCGGTGCTCCGAGTCCCACAAGTAGGAGAACGGTCGCAAGGACGCTGCGGCTGTGCACGATCGGGCGTTCGCGAAGCATACGATTTGGGGGACAATCAGCGTGGTGCCGGGACAAGTGCGCGCGCGAGCTGCCGCGCGTGCTACGGACTAAGGCAAGAACCGGACCATGCGGTCTGGCGACTGTGCGCTCAGCGCATCACGCGCATTCTCGCCGATTGGCGTGACGAGGATGCACAGGGATCATCCAGATGCCTGCACTTTTGGCAGAAGAGCATGTGCAGATCGGAGCTTTGTGCACCACGTGGATCGGTGGCCGTCAGCGGCGCGCCGTGCGCCATCGCGTCACGACATCGGCACCTCGCGACGCGGCGTCTCGAGCTGCGTGAGCCAGTCGTCGCCCGGGTGACCTCCCGTTCGAGCCGCGCACCAGTCCAGCAACAGGACTAGCAAGATACCGCCGACGCACGGGGGAACCGCCGAGATCGAGGATGCCCGGGGTGTACCTGGCCTTGCGCAGTGCGAGGTGGGACGCCGCGGCGGCGTTTTCCCTGCCGAATGCGCGAGTTGGCAGCCCGTGGACCCGGCGCGGATCGATCGCTGCTCGCTCCGATGGACCGGATGCTTGACGAGCGCGCCCTCGTTAGGGTCTATCCCCCCGAACCCCGCGCGGCCCAGGTCGCCAGCGGGGTCAGAGCAGGTGGCCCGACGGGTCGCCGCTCCCTTTCTCACCAGGAGGTTCGCACCAACTCATGCCCAGAGCTATGCCCATGTTCGTCTTCGCCGTGCTCGCGCTCGCCGCGCTCGGATCGAGCGCCTACGCGTGCCCGGAGTCCGCCACCACCCGCGCGTCGTACTATGGTCGTGGATTCAACGGCCGCCGGACCGCCAGCGGCGAGGTCTTCCGGCAATCGGATCTCACCGCCGCGCATCGTTCCTGGCGCTTCGGGACGAAGGTCCGCGTCACCAACCTGCGCAACGGCCGCGCCGTCGTCGTGACGATCACCGACCGCGGTCCATACGTGCGCGGCCGCGGGCTCGACCTGTCGGTGGGCGCGGCACGCGCGCTGAACGCGACCGGATCGGGCGTGGTGCCCGTTCGCCTCGATCCGCTGTGTGAGGAATCGTCGCCGGTCAAGGCGCAATCGTGACCGGGTCGCCGGGGCGCATGCGCGCGTAGAGATTGCGCGCGGCGGCCGCGGGAAGGCGAATGCACCCGTGCGAGGCGGGACCGCGAGGCACGACACCCTCGTGGAGCCCGATGTCCGAGCCGGACAGCCGCATGAAGTAGGGCATCTCGGCGTCGTAGAGCGTCGATTGCCACGTCAGGCGCTTGTCGGTGATGACGTACTCGCCGTGCGGCGTCGCATACCCCTTCCGTCCCGTCGAGACGCGCGTCCGGAGGGTCGGCTCGCCGTGCTCGTACAGCGTCGCGTGCTGATCACGAATCGAGATGACGATGCGTCGCGCGTTCGCCGCCTCGTCCGGATCGCGCCCGAGCAGCACCTGCATCATGGGGACGTTGTGGCGATCGGCCGCCATCCCCAGCGGGTACTTGACCTGACCGTGCGTGGGCCCCAGCGACGCGCCGCGGTTCAGGAGAACTCTCGCGAGCTCGAGATCGCCACGCAGCACCGCGATCATCAAGGGGGTGAGACCCTGGTCCTTCGTGAGATAGAAGCGGGCATACCCACCCGGCACGAGCTGCATGAACTCCTCGGAGACGGGAGACGCCACCTGCGTATCGACGTCGACGCCCGCGTCCAGCAGCGTCGTCGTGACGTCGACACGGCCGAGCGCCACCGCGAGCGGCAGCATCGGCTGCCCTTCCCGCGACAGCACCGCGGGGTCGGCGCCGTGCCGGAGCAGCAGCGCTACCGTGTCCCTCGTACCCGAGCGCACGGCCTGCTCCAGCGATGGCGCGTCGCTGCCCGCCAGGACGGGATCGCCGCCGAATCCGAGCAGGGCCAGGGCCCCGGCCACGAGCAGTGGGATGGATCCTCGGTATCGGCGCATCGTCACAGCGTAGCAATTGACGGCCCCGGGGCGATCTTGCGTCACAGCGGGCCTCGGCGATCGCCATCGCGAGGTGATGCGGGGTTTCGGACCCGCCCATCCTTCCGCGGTGGTCACGAAGAAGAACGGGACCTCGCGATGCAGGTGGAACTTCCAGCCGTCCCCGGCGCGCACGTACACGTCCTCGTAGTATCCCGCGGCGACGAACGCCTCGCCGCCGAGGTCGCCGACCGCGTCGAAGCTGGAGCGCCCACGCGCCCGATCTTCCGACTCGAAGACGATCGAGAGATTGTGCACGAAGTGCATGCAGCTCTCGAATCGCCGCCAGAGGGCGCGGAGATATGCCCCGACGGCGGCGTGTCCGCGGTGCGCGCGTGTCCCGTCGGGACTGTTGTCCCACACCATGTCGGGGGCGCAGAGCTCGAGGAACGCCTCGACGTCGTCGTCTGCATGGCTCGAGTGCCCGCGATCCTGGATGAAGCAGTACTGGTTGTGCAGGTCGCGAATCGCCTCGCGATCCTCCAGCCGCCGCAGGCGCATCAGCAGGTCGTCGCCGCTCATCGCGTCGTCTCGGCCCGGCCCGCGCTAGCGCGACGGCTCGCGCACGGTGTTCCCCGAGCCCTCGGCGAAGCGGCCCGCGAGGAACGTCGTCGGAGACACGCCCGCCAGGATGCGGAAGTCGGCGTTCATGTGCGCCTGGTCGTAGTAGCCCGCGTCGAGCGCGACGTCCGTCAGCGCGGCATCGTCGCGGTGCAAACGCTCGAGGACATGGCGGAAGCGTACGAGCCGTGCATAGAGCTTCGGGGGCACCCCGATCTGGTCCCGGAAGCGCTCGACGACGCGCGCCCGCGAGAGGCTCGCGTCTGCGTGCAGGGCGCCGACGCGCAGGTTCCCCTCGCGCCGCTCGATCTCCGCCGCGATCCACGCGGTCGCGAGATCGGGCGCCTTCGCGCGGGTGACGCGATCCGTCAGCCACCGGACGACGTGCGCGAACCGCACGCGGGCGGAGTCCGTCTCCGCGCAACGCTCGACCAGCTCGTCGACGGCGCCGCCGAGCACGTCGCGGCCGTCCAGCTGGAGATCGCCCACCTCCCACAGCGGCCGGCCGAGGAGGGCATAGGCGCCGGCCGGTCGGAGAACGATGCCGAGGGTGTCGCAGCGCTCCGGATGCTCGAGCACGAACGGGCGCGAGCGCAGGCCACCGAACGAGGTCACCGGCAGGACGCGGACGCCGTCGCCGTCGACGAGGCGGTGGCGCTCCCCGAGCGAGAGGACCAGCTCGTAGGTTCCGTTCGGCAGCACGCGCTCCCGGCGATCCGAGATCGTCCCGGCGCTGTGCCACAGGTGATCGACGACGCTCGCGAGGCGCGCGGGGCGACAGATCTGCGGCGTCGCGTGGCCGTCCTGCACGGGAGATTTCCTAGCAAGCGACGGGTGCACGTGCCAGGGCCCGAGGCGCGGTCGAGTGGCGGACGCTCAGAACCTCCGAACTGCGGCCGCCGCGCGCGCGTCAGGTCGCTGGCGCGTTCACGCGAGCCGCCGCGTCGGCCACGACGGCGCCGAGCTCCCGGGGCTCGATCGGTTTCGCCAGATACTCGTCGAAGCCGGCGGCGAGAATCCGCTGCCGCTCGTTGAGCCCGGCGTGCGCGGTGAGCGCGATCGCCGGAAGCGTCCCGCCGCGATCGGGCGGCAGCGCGCGCAGCTGCTTGATGAAGCCGTAGCCGTCCTCGCTCGGCATCGCGATGTCGCTCACGACGACCCGCGCCGCGCCACGCTCGACGGCCGCGAGCGCTTCGCGCACCGTCGCCACCGCCGTCACCTCCGCCCCGCAGCCTTCGAGGACGGCCGCGATCGCCTCGCGCGCGTCCGGCTCGTCGTCGAGGACCAGGACGCGCAGGCCGCTCAGGTCCGGCAGGGGTGAAGGCACCGGGGGCGGTCGCAACACGCGAGCCGGGGCCATGGGCGCGAGCGGGATGCGCACGGCGCGCAGACGGCAGGCGCACCCTGAACGTGCTGCCCCGTCCGACCCCATCGCTCTCCGCGGCGACGGTTCCTCCGTGCAGCTCGACCAGGTGGCGCACGATCGCGAGCCCGAGACCGAGGCCACCGTCCGAGCGGGTGGTCGACGAGTCGGCCTGCCGGAAGCGCTCGAAGATGTGCGGCAGGAAGGTGGGATCGATGCCACGGCCGCTGTCCGTGACGCGGATCTCCGCGTGCGAGTCCACCAGCTCGACACGGACGACGATCCGCCCGTCCCGCGGCGTGAACTTCACGGCGTTGGACAGCAGGTTCCAGACCACCTGCTGCAGCCTGGCCATGTCGCCCGAGACGGGGCCCACCACCTCCTCGGGAACGACGACCTCGAGCGCGATGCTCTTCGCATCCGCCGCGTGGCGCACGCCCTCGAGGGCGCCGTTGACCACGTCGGCGAGATCCAGCGCCCCGACGTCCAGGCGCATCTTACCCGAGATGATGCGCGACACGTCCAGCAGATCCTCGATCAGCTTCGCCTGGTGTCGCGTGTTGCGCTCGATGGCCTCGTAGGCCCGCGTCCGGGCCGCGCCGTCGACGCGGTCCGAGCGCAGCAGGGTGATCCAGGTGAGGATCACGCCGAGCGGCGAGCGCAGCTCGTGCGACAGCGTCGCCAGGAACTCGTCCTTGGTCCGGTTCGCGGCCTCGGCCGCGACGCGGGTGGCCTGCTCGCGGGTCAGCGCGTCGCGCAACGCGTCCTCTGCCAGCCGGGCCCGGAGCAATGCGCGCACGGTCGCGACCAGCACGGCGGGCTCGATCGGCTCGGTGAGCGAGGCGTCCGCACCGCCCTCGAGGGCGCGCACGGTGTCCTCCTCGCGAACGTGCGTGGCCGAGACCTGGAGGATGGCGACGGACGCCGTGGCCGGATCGGCCTTGATTCGCCGGCACACCTCCAGGCCGTCGACGCCGGGGAGGTTCACGTCGAGCAAGACCAGCCGCGGTGAGCGCTCGGGGATCAGCCGGAGCGCGTCGTCGCCCGTCGCCGCCTCGATGACCTCGTAGCCCGCTTCGCGCAGGATGCGGATCTTGGCGTAGCGCCCGACCTCGTTGTCGTCGACCACCAGGACGAGGCTCGTGTCCAGGCCGGTCATCGCTCACGCCGCTCCCGCCGCCGCGCGCATCGCGGCGTCCACCGCCGCGAGCACCTGCTCGCGCGAGACCGCGTCCTTGGTGAGCACGTGCGCGGACAGCTCTCCGAGCTGGCGGCGATCCGCGTCGCCGAGGGGTGCCGCGGTCACGACGACCACCGGGATGTCCCGCGTCCCGGGATCTTCCCGGAGCCGGCGCAACACCTCTGCTCCGCCGATGTCCGGCATCCCGAGATCGAGACAGATGAGGTCGGGACGCTCCACGCGGGCGAGGCGCAGCGCTTCCTCGCCGGTCGCCGCCTCCGAGATCACGTGGCGCGCCGCCAGGAGGTGCTGGCGCAGCACGTAGCGGAACACCTCCTCGTCATCCGCGACCAGGACGCGCTTGCTGGTGTCGGGCGCCGCGAGCGGCGCCAGGAAATCGAGGAGGTGCTGGCGGTCCACCGGCTTGCGGCAGTAGACGTCGGCGCCCAGCGCGAACGCCTTGCGCTCGTCCTCGACCGTGGTCACGACCGCCACGGGGACGTCGCGCAGATCCGGATGGCGCTTCAGCTCGGTGAGGAGGTTCCAGGAGTCTTCGCCCTTCAGCATGATGTCGAGGATGATGGCGCGCGGCCGGAAGGTCGCCAGCGCGTCGCGTGCATCGCGCACGCTGCGCGCGCCGAGCACCTGGAATCCGGCGCTCGCGAGCATCTTGTCGTACACGAGCAGCGTCTCGCTGCTGTCCTCGACGACGAGCACCGGCACGCGCCGCGGGTCGACCTCCCAGCTGGGCGCGGGACCCCGGAGCGGCTCGTAGATGATCGGGATGACCGCCGTGAACGTCGACCCGACACCCAGCTCGCTCTCGACGTGCACGCGGCCGCCGAGCAACTCGGCGAGCTTGCGGCAGAGCGGGAGGCCGAGGCCGGTTCCCTGCACGCGACGCTGCAGCGGGCTGTCGATCTGGGTGAACTCCTGGAAGATCAGCTCGTGGTCTTCCGGAGCGATGCCGCTGCCGGTGTCCGCGACCGCGAACGCGACCGCGCTCTCGTCGACGAGGTGGCGCGCCGTCAGGCGGACCTCGCCGCGCTCCGTGAACTTGAGGGCGTTCGAGAGGAAGTTGCGGAGGATCTGCGACACCTTCGCCTCGTCGGTGTACAGCGGCGGCAGGCTCTCCGGCTCGTCGAAGACGAGCGCCACCGATTCGTTCACCAGCAGCGGCTTCAGCATGCCGCGCAGCGCGCCGAACAGCCGTCCGGCATCGAACTCGATCGGTCGGATCACGGTCTTCCCGGCCTCGATCTTCGCCAGGTCGAGCAGGTCGTTCACCAGCTCGCCGAGCGCATCGGCCGCCTTGCGGATGAAGACGACCTGCCGCTCCTGCTCGGGACTCAGGTCGCCGTCGGTCCGGTCGAGCAGGATGCGGGTGAGCGCCTGGATGGAGTTGACCGGCGTCCGGAACTCGTGGGTCATGTTCGAGAGAAAGCGCGACTTGAGCTCGTCGGCTCGTCGCAGGTGGTCCGCCTTCTCGTCGAGCTCGGCGTACAGCGCGACCACGCCGCGGTTCGTGTCCTCGAGCTCGCGGTTGAGCGCGCCCAGCTCCTCTTGCCGCGTGCCCAGCTCGTCGAGTGCGCGCAGCAGCTCCTGGTTCTGTCGCTGTATCTCGTCGAACGGATCGCTGGGCGCCTGGTGTTCGAGCTCCGCGGTCAGCCGCGCGATCGCGTCGGGGCCGAGAAAGCCTACCCGCCGCGGCAGCAAGCGGGTGAGGACGACCGTCGTCCCCTCGCCTGGGCGCGACACGACGTCGAACCGATCCATCAGGCGACGCGCTCCGACGATGCCGACCCCCATGCCGGTGCGTGAGCGATACCGTCCTTCGAGGACCGCGGCGAGGTCCGCGATGCCCGGACCCCGATCCGTGATCTCGACCGCGAGGACCTGGGGCGGAGTGATGCCCTCGAGCCGGAACTCGACGTCGCCGCCGCGCGCATACTCGAACGCGTTGCGCGCGATCTCGGACACCGCCGTCGCGATGCGTGTCTGGTCCTGGATGTCGAAGCCGACCAGCGCCGCGATCTGCCGCGCGCGCTGGCGCGCGAGCACCACGTCGCGCTCGTAACGAATCGCCACGCGCAGGAGAGTGGGCATCAGGCCGCCTCTCGCAGCACGACCACCGACGTGTCGTCACGGCCGCGGCGAAAATCGCGGTACAGGATCCCGGCGATCAGCATCGGATGCCGCGTGGCGAGCCCGGGATGGCGTTCGAACGACCAGTGCGAGATGAGCCCGTCGGAGTGCAGCACGAGCGTCGCACCCTTGGGCCAGGGGTACGAGAACTTCTGGATCTTCCGGACGTCGTGCCCGGCGGTGCCGTGGTGGGAGACCATGCTCCAGGTGCGGCCGTCGGCCAGGATGGTCCCCGCGATGTTCCCGACGCCCGCGAAGTGGACGACGCCGTGCCCGCTGTCGATCTCCGTGATCGCCACCGCGGCGCCCCGTGTCGGGCGCAGGGCCTCGTGGATGTGCTCGAGGATCTCGCACGGTCCGAGCGTGAGCCGCTGGCGGAAGATCCCCACCGCTGCTTGCGACGCGGCCGCCGCGAGCGCCCCGTGACCGAGGCCGTCGGACATCAGGACCACGGTCCGTTCAGGACCCGCCTGGAGCGCCCAGGCATCTCCGGACACGTGCTCCCCCGGGTACGCCACGTTGATGCCGCTCGCGATCGGGCCCGGCGCGCTCGCCGGCGGCGTGCCGGGCCACAGCGTGGCCATGAGCGCCGCCCCGGCGCCGGGGACCGAGTAGATGTCGAACAGGGTCGAGAGCCGTCGGATCGCGCCGAGACCCGTGCCGGGCGTCCCCGCGCTCGAGTATCCGTCGCGCAGCGCCTCGGCGAGGTTGGCGAACCCGGGCCCACGATCGAGCGCGAGCAGGCCGACCCCGCGCGTCCCGTTGGAGCCGAGCGTGCGCAGGAGCAGCTCGCCGCCGCCACCGTGCTTCACGAGATTCGTCGCCGTCTCCGTGACGACGATGCCCAGCCTACCGATCTCCGCGGCGGAGAACCCGAGACCCTGCGCGAGATCCGCTGCCGTGCGTCGCGCGTGACCGGCGCCGCTGGCATCGCGGATGTCGAGGAACGCGTGCTCGGTCACTTCCATCGCGTGATGGCCACCCGCGTCCCGGCGCCCGGACGTGAATCGATGTCGAACTCGTTGACGAGACGTCGCGCCCCCCCGAGCCCGAGGCCGAGCCCGCTGCCCGTCGTGAAGCCATCGCGGAGCGCCTGTGCGATGTCGGGGATGCCGGGTCCCTGATCCTCGAAGACGAGCCGCAGGCCGCGCCGTGCGCCGTCGTTCAGCGCTTCCAGCCGGACCGTTCCGCCTCCGCCGTAGAGCACGGCGTTGCGCGCCAGCTCGCTGGCCGCGGTCACGATCTTCGTCTGGTCCACCAGGCTGAAGCCGGACGAGATCGCCCACTCGCGCACGGTCTGACGGACCTTCACCACGTCCTCGCTGTCCCGCAGCGCTCGGGTGTCATGCCTGACGACGGCCATCCGGTCCAGCCGCCGTCGCGCCGATCAGCTCCATGCCACGTTCGATGTCGAGTGCGGTCCGCACGCCGGGCAGCGACAGTCCCAGCTCGACGAGCGTGATGGCGACCGCAGGACGCATCCCGACCACCACCGTCCGCGCGTCGAGCACGCGCGCCATGGCGGCGATGTTCGCGAGCATGCGACCGATGAAGGAATCGACGATCTCGAGAGCCGAGATGTCGATCAGGACGCCGCTGGCGCGCGTCTCGGCGATGCGCGCGGTCAGGTCGTCCTGCAGCGTCATCGCGAGACGGTCGTGCATGTCCACCTGGATGCTCACCAGGAGGCAGTCGCCCATCTTGAGGATCGGGATGCGCTCCATCCGGGCCTCACCGGTCCGCGGTGCGCGGTCCGACGGCCAGCCCGGTCTTCCGGAGTGCGATGGCGAAGGCGTCCGCGAGCGTCGCCTTGGTGATCACGTCCTGCAGATCGACGCCGAGGTGCACGACGGTCTGTGCGATCTGGGGCCTTATCCCGCTGATGATGCACTCCGCGCCCATGAGCCGGGCTGCCGCCACGGTCTTCAGCAGGTGCTGCGCGACCAGGGTGTCGACCGTCGGCACGCCGGTGATGTCGATGATCGCGATGGCGGCGCCGGTGTCGACGATCTTCTGCAGCAACGTCTCCATCACGACCTGCGTCCGCGCGCTGTCGAGCGTGCCGATCATCGGCAGCGCGAGGATGCCGTCCCACAGCTCGACGACGGGCGTCGACAGCTCGAGCATCTCCTGCTGCTGCCGGAGGACGATCTCTTCGCGACCCTTCTGGTGGAGCTCGGTGGTGTAGAGCCCGAGGCTGTCGAGCAGGGTGTTGCTCTTCCAGATCGCCTCGGCGAGCGCCGCCGGGTCGCGCTCGAGCTCCGCGCGAAGCCGCTCGAACAGCGGCTGCTTGAGCGAGAAGACGAACGTGGCGGTCTCCGAGGGCGAGAACCCCTGCCGGGCGCGCGCCTGCGCGATGTCGCTCAGGAGCTCGCGCGTTTCCTCCCACGCGGGCGCGCGGATGTCCTGGTCGGCGCCGCCGTTTGCGAGGACCTTGCGGAGGGAGCCGAGAAAGCGGCGCGACTGTGACTGCAGGTCCTCCTCAGTGAGGAGGTCGCGGCGCAGCGTCGTCGAGGCGAGCTGATGCTGGATCCACTCGGGGAGGAGCTGCTCCTCGTACCGGCCGACGATGTCCGACATCGAGGCCCGTTCGCGTGTCGCCATGCCTGCTTCCTCCTCGAGGTGCGTTTCCGTCGTCCCGGACGACGGCCTCGGGAAGAGCGGCCGTGCACGGCAGCGACTCGTTCCCGGCGAAGATGCCTGTCGAGCACCTCTGCCACCACCCAACACCGTCGCCTATGTCGGGTCTATTCGACGGCTGCCGAACGGTCAATGCATGACCGCCTCGCGCGGCGATGAAACGCGCGTGCGATCGGCCGCAACCTGCCATGGCGCGGACCGAGGCAGCGCCCGCTCCCACTCGGCACCGTCCCGGCCCCGCCAGAACGCCGCGGCACCCGCCTACAGCCGGCGGAAGACACGTGCGGCGATGTAGCCCGTCACGACGGCGCCGAGCAGCGCGGTCAGCGGCTGGGCCTGCACGAAGTCACGCAGGCGGCGGTCGAAGTCGGCAACCCCTTCGCGCACGCGTCGCACCTGCGCGTCCGCGTCGTCGAGCACGCGTCCGGCCGTGGCGTGGAGCGGCTCTCGTCTCGTCTCGGTCATCGGAGACTCCCCGTCCAGCATCATCCGGCCGCGGCGCGCTTCACCGGCGCGTACTCCTCGACCGCGTCCGATCACGGCGACGTGAGCCGTTGCGGGCATCTCTTCTCCGCGCAGCGCGCGGATGCCCCGGCGGATCGCCGTCGGCTCCAGGTCGAGGGTCTCGCAGATGCGCAGGAAGGAGAACGTCCAGGTGCGGTCGTTGCTGCGGATCCAGCGCATGGTCTCGCGGAGCACGTGTCTCGCCTTCGACGTCTTCGGTATCTCGCGCTTGCTGCTCACGACGACCGCGTCCTCGAGTATGGCCGCCATCAACCGCTTCTCCCCGGTCCATGCCGAGCCCCGCTGCAAGCCCGTGAAGTACTGCTCGGGCAGCAGCATGTTCGGTTCGAACAATGCGGGAAGCTTGTCTTCCATCTCTGGCGTCAGTCGCGTCATTCAACCGCCTCCTCGTCGTCCCTTCGCCAATGCAGCCCGCGTGCCATCAGACACAGCCCGGAACACGGGAGATTTCGGCTCTCGTGCGCGCCGAGGAGTGCTCCTTTCTACAACCAGGGAAAGCCGTGTGGTGGCGGAGGAAACGCCTTCACAGCGGACTGCCCATTGGTCTGATGCCTCTCGCGCACGGATGCGTGCTCACCCTGGCCCGGGCATCGCGCGTGACGCGGTGCCCGAGCAGGGAAGCGAGTCAGGGTATCGCGCCGCGCCCGCCACCGAGCGCACGCCCGAGCAAACCGATCGCGAGGACGACGACCCCCAGCACGGCCAGCAGCCAGCCGATGTTGGCCGACATGCCCGCCACACCGCCGAAGCCCAGGAGCGCCGCGATGAGCGCGATCACGAAGAACGTAATGGCCGCGTTCAGCATCGTATGATCCTCCTGGCGTGGCGAGAGAGCAAAGCGGATGCCAGCGCGGCCCCTCGATCTCACAACGAGTCCGCCGCGCTACGCCGACCCGTCCGGCGAGCAGCTTGTAGAAAGTCACCCGGCGCAGGCCGCCGCCCGACCAACGAGGGGGGCCCGTCGGGTGGCACGCTCCTGGCTGAACTCGCTGCGCAAGGCTGCGCGAGGTGCACGACACGACGTGGTCGGGGTGAGCGCGATGGTCGAGATCGGCTATTCCATGTCGAGCGAGGAGCACTCCCCGCTCGACCTCGTGAGATACGCAAAGATCGCCGAGGACGTAGGCTTCGGATTCGCGCTCATCTCCGACCACTACCATCCCTGGATCGACCGGCAGGGACAGAGTCCGTTCGTGTGGAGCGTCATCGGTGCGATCGCCACGACGACGGATCGCTTGAAACTCGGTACCGGCGTGACGTGCCCGCTCATGCGCATGCACCCGGCGATCGTCGCCCAGGCGGCGGCGACCGCCGCCGCGATGATGCCGGGACGCTTCTTCCTCGGCGTCGGCAGCGGGGAGAACCTGAACGAGCACATCCTGGGAGAGGGCTGGCCGGACGCGGACACCCGCCGCGGGATGCTCGAGGAGGCGATCGAGGTGCTGCGCCTGCTGTGGAAGGGCGGCGAGCGGAGTCACTTCGGGCGCTATTACACGGTGGAGAACGCGCGCGTGTACACGCTTCCCGAGGAGCCGCCCCGCGTGATGGTGGCGGCGGGCGCGAAGGCCACGGCCGAGCTGGCAGGCAGCGTGGGGGACGGACTGATCGGCACGGCGCCGCAGGCCGATCTCGTCGCGACGTTCGAACGTGCGGGCGGGAGCCGGAAGCCGCGCTACGGCCAGCTGACCGTGTGCTGGGCGCGCTCCGACGAGGAGGCGCGCCGCGTGGCACACGAATGGTGGCCCAACGCCGCGCTGCCGGGCGATCTCGCCCAGGAGCTACCCCGGCCCAGACACTTCGAGCAGGCCTGCAGGCTGGTCGACGAGAACACCGTGACCCGGCAGGTCGTCTGCTCGAGCGACGTCACCCCCCATCTCGACGCGATTCGCGAGTTCGTCGACGCAGGCTACGACCACGTCTACATTCACCAGGTCGGTCCCGACCAGGAAGGGTTCTTCCGCTTCTACGAGACCACGGTCCTGCCGCAGCTGACGTGAGCGACGGTCGGCAGCGACCCGCCGTCTGCATCGAAGGCGGACCCGCCGCGGAAGAAGGTACAAACGACGAACTCGTGCCACGCTCGATGGCACGCCGGTACGTCTTCCGGGCGCGGCGAACACTGGCACGCCGGGTGCTCTGCTTCCGCAGGCATGTTGGAGCTCCAGCACAACGGCACCGCGCATCGCCCCCCGCCGACCGTCAGCGAGTCGGTGGAGCGCATGGTGGACGCAGCGCAGAAGGTCGTCGGCGACGAGGTGAACCTGCTGCGCGCGGAGGTGTCGTCCGCGACGATCGTCGCCCTGCAGAGCGGGGCGATGGCAATGGTAGGCACGGCGATGCTCGCGGTCGGCTGGGTGATCGCGATGATGGCCGCGTTCCAGGTCGTCGCGCCGCAGATTGGCGCGCTGGCCACGCTGGCCTGCCTGTCGGGCCTGAACCTCGTGATCGCGGTGCTGCTCCTGGTGGGCGCCCGCCGGCGTCTTCGGGTGCTGGGCCATGGCTAGTCCGGAGAACCGCGAGGCGATGCGGCAGAGCCTCGAGCAGCACAAGGAGGAGCTCCGGCTCGCCGTGCAGGACCTGTCGGTCGCTGCCAGATCGTGGAGCGATCCGGCCGAGGCCATACGCCATCGTCCAGCAGCGTGGCTCACGGGCGCATTCATCGTCGGGCTGTGGCTCGGCCGGGGCAGGTGAACCCAATGATGATCTCTCACGACGTGGAACTTCGAGCGCAGGAAGCGGCGCGTGTCCTCTCCAGGGAGGTGCAGGCCGCTCCGTATCGCACCCTCGGCCTCGCGCTCGCGGCGGGCTACGTCCTCGGCGGCGGTCTGACGCCGGGCGTGGTGCGCCTGCTCATGATGGCCGGCGGTCGTGCGATGGCCGGTAACTTCCTCGCCGCGGCCGTCCGCGGCGCACTCGACCAATGGAGGACTATCGATGACACTCAAGGACCTTTCCCAGCAGCTTGGGACCCGACTCCCGGAGCGTGACGACCTTCTCAACTGGGTCGGGCTGCAACAGCGGACTGCCAACGAGACGGCGTTCACCATGATCGGAGCCTTCGCGCTCGGCACGGTGGTCGGTGGCGCGCTGGCGCTGCTCTTTGCCCCCAAGCCCGGCCACCAGCTCCGCCACGACCTGGGCGAGCGCCTGGACGGCGCCACGCAGAAGCTGAAGGAGCAGCTGACGCCCACGACGAACTCGGAGGCGCAGCACCACGCGTGACGAACCCGAGCTAGGTTCGCCGTCGCGGGTCGAGCCCGGCCGGCGCGGTCGGATGCGACGCAAGCCGCCGACACCGGCGGCGAGCCCGGAGCCCGTCCTCGAGGCCAAGTCGCTCGACGAGCTCCGCCGTCTGGCAGCCGGGTGCCGCGCGTGCGACCTCTGGGAGCGTGCCACGCAGACCGTCTTCGGCGAGGGGAGACAGCGCGCGCCGATGATGCTGGTGGGCGAGCAGCCCGGGAACGACGAGGATCTCGCCGGGCGGCCATTCGTCGGGCCCGCCGGGAAGCTCCTCGCGCGCGCCCTCGCGGACGCCGGCATCGAGCGCGCCGCGGCCTACGTCACCAACGTGGTCAAGCACTTCAGCTGGGAGCCACGTGGGAGCTGGCGCATCCACAAGAAGCCGAACGGTCGTGAGATCGCGGCCTGCCGGCCGTGGCTCGATCGCGAGATCGCGCTCGTGCGGCCACGGGTCGTCGTCTGCCTCGGTGCCACCGCGGCGCAGGCACTGCTGGGAGCGCAGTTCCGCGTCACCCGCGACCGCGGCCGCTTCGTCCCGTCGCCGCTCGCGCAGCACGTGCTCGCCACGGTGCACCCATCCGCCATCCTGCGGGCCGCGGACGAGGCGGACCGTCACGCGGCGTTCGAGCAGCTCGTCGCGGATCTTCGCATCGCCGCCGGCGCGCTCGCCGACGCCGCGCCGTCGGGCAGGTAGCGTCGCCTAGCGGCGCGGTGCCAGGCGAGGCGGACGCGCGCCGTGCCGCACGGAGCCTGCGACCGACACGTATTGCAGCTCGGTCCGGTCACGCGCGCTTCGCAGCAGCAGGCCCCCTCGACTCATGTCGCCGCGCCCGACGAAGTCCGCGGGGAACACGAGGCGCGGGCCGAAGACGTCCTGCAGCAGATCGACGTACTTGCCGGTGGCGACGCTGCCGAGCAGGACGACCTCGCATCCATTGTCGGGAATGCCCGTCGCGATCGCGCGCGCGTCGCGTAGCAGCGGCTCCGTGTAGCGCAGCTCACTCGTGTCGATGGGAATCGCCGCCCAGCGCTCGAGCACGTCCAGCCGCACGCGCGTCTCGGGCACGCAGAGCCCCTCGCCCGACGTGACGATGAACACCCCGGGTGAGCCGTCGGGTGGGCGCGCGTAGGTGCGCGCGTACTCGAGCTTGCCGCGGAAGTAGAGCCCGCTCATGAAGCTGAACACCTGGCCCAGGGGCACGCCGGCAGTCGTGCGCAGAGCCCGCGCCAGATCGAATCGCGCGCGCGGATCGAACAGCAGGCGCGCTCGCCTACCGCCGCACGAGGCGGGCGAGAGGAGGAATATCCTGCGTTCCGCGTCTGTCGTCGTCACCGTGGGCGCGCCGGCAGCGCCTGGCGGATACGAGCGTAGTCCTTCCAGGGATCCCGCCGCAACGACGCGAGACGCCGCGGCAGGTTCGACACGGTGAAGTGATCCGAGCGCAGCCGCGCTCCCAGCTCGTCCCACGCGATGGGCGTCGACACCGGCGCGCCGGGGCGCGCACGCGTGGAGAACGCGGCCACGGCCGTCGCGCCACGGAGGTTGCGCAGGTAGTCGAGATAGATGCGACCCGGCCGCTCGCTCTTCGCGACGTCGACGGTGAAGGAATCGGGCGCATCGCGCGCCAGCGTCTCCGCAACCGAGCGGGCGAACGCGAGGCAGTCCGCCCAGGTCGGCCCGGCATCGATCGGGACGACGAGATGCAGACCCTTGCCTCCGGTGGTCTTGAGAAAGCTCTCGAGTCCGAGGTGCTCGAGCCGGTCGCGAAGCGTCCGCGCCGCCGCGACCACCTGGCGCCACGGCACGTCGTCGCCGGGGTCGAGGTCGAACACCAGGCGATCGGGTTGCTCGAGCCGATCCGCGACGGCGTTCCAGGTGTGGATCTCGAGGATGCCGATCTGCACCAGGCCGACGAGCCCCGGCAGATCTTCCACCACGAGATACTCGCCCACCTTCTTCTTCTCCTGGATGCGGACACGCCGCAGCGCGGCCGGCGCCCACCTCCCGACGTGCTTCTGGTAGAAGCACTCGTCCGCGAGCCCCTCGGGGCAGCGCACCAGCGACGTCGGCCGTCCGCGCAGGTGCGGAAGGATCCAGTCCGCGATCGACTCGTAGAACTTCGCCAGGTCGAGCTTGGTGATGCCCTGCGGCGCGTACAGCACCCGATCGGGATGCGTGATGCGGACACCGGCGACCTCTCCTGCCGCAGCGGCGGGACGCCGGGCTCTGGCCCGCACGAACGAGCGCTTCGCACGGGTGCCCGCGCCATGGTCGTCCGACCGCGGTCGTGGCCTCGGGCCCGCGCCAGCCGGCCGCTCGCGCACGATCTCGCGCGCGGCCTTGTCCTCGCGCATCCCTTTCCATGCCGGATGGCGCAGACGGCCGTCGGGCGTCCACTCCGTGAACTCGACCTCACCGACCAGCTCGGGGCGGACCCAGTGCGTTCGTGCCGCGCCGGGAATTCGCGTCGCGAATGGCGACGCGGCCGTCGCGAGCGCGTCGAGACGACCGCGCAGCTCCACCGCGGCCCGGCTGGAGAAGCCCGTGCCGACCTTGCCGACGTAGACCAGCTTGCCGTCGGCATCGTGCACCCCGAGGAGCAGCGCACCGATGCCGCTGCGCCTGCCCTCCGGGTCGGTGAACCCGCCGACGACGAACTCCTGCTCCTGGATGCACTTGGCCTTCAGCCACGCCCGCCCGCGACCGGACACGTAGGGCGCGTCGCGACGCTTCGAGACCACGCCCTCCAGCGCCATGCGACACGCGTGACGGAGAAAGGTCGCACCGTTACCCGTGACGTGATCGCTGTAGCGCAGCGTCGAGTCCGCTCCGGTGGCGTCGAGCAGCGCGCGCAATGCCTCCTTGCGCTCCTCCAGCGGCGTGCGGGTGAGATCGCTCCCGTCGAGGTGCAGGAGATCGAAGACGAAGTAGACCGGCTCGTCGGCGCTCTCGCCGCCGAGCGCGTTCTGGAGGGCGTTGAAGCTGGTGACGCCGCTCGGAAGGACCACGGCCGCCTCGCCGTCGAGCATGGCGTCGCGGACTCCGAGCCTGCCTGCCGCGCGCGCAATGCCCGGCAGGCGCGCGGTCCAGTCCTTGCCGTTGCGACTCAGCAGCCGCGCCGCGCCATGCTCGATCCGGCAGAGCACGCGATAGCCGTCGAACTTCATCTCGTGCAGCCACTCGTCGCCTTCGGGCGGCGCGGCGACCAGGGTGGCGAGCTCGGGAGCCATGAACGATGGCAGCCGCGCGCGACGGGCACCGGTCAGCGCGCCGGCCTCCACGCGACGCACCACCTTCGGACGCACGCTCCGGCGTGCCGCCGCTGCCTTCACGGGCTTGTTCGAGTGCCACACGCGGTCGCGCTCGCGCGAGATCTGGTCCAGCGCGCGATCGGTCGCGACGCTCTCCGGGAGAGCCGTCGTGATGTCGTAGTCCGCCGATGCACGTGCGGTCTCGTCCCGCCCCTTGATGAGGAGCCAGGCCTTGCCGGCATCCCGGCGCTCGCGTCCGCGGATCTGCACCAGGTTCCAGCGTCCCCGGAGCTTCGTGCCGTGCAGCACGAACTCCAGCTTCCCCGTGGCGAGACCCTTCCGCGGATCCCCCACTGCCTCCCAGGTTCCGCGGTCCCACAGCAGGACGGTGCCGCCGCCGTACTCGCCCTCCGGAATGACGCCCTCGAACGAGCCGTAGTCGACCGGGTGATCCTCGGTCCGCATCGCCAGCCGCTTGTCGGCCGGATCGAGGCTGGGACCTTTCGGGACGGCCCAGCTGAGCAGCACGCCGTCCAGCTCGAGGCGGAAGTCGTAGTGCAGGCGCGTCGCGGCGTGTTTCTGGACGACGAAGGAGTTCCCCGCACCGGACGCCGCCGTCGCACCGCTCGGCTCGGGCGTGAGCGCGAAGTCGCGCTTGCGACGGTACTCCCGCAGCTTGACCGAGGATCGGCCCCCCGCGGCTTCGCGGACCGCGGCCATTTTCTACAAAGGTCCGGGCACGCCGGGCTCGGCGCTCTTGCGAGGAGCCGACGCCGGTCCCCGATCCGTCAGTCGGTGCAGTCCTTGTGACCGCACTCGCACGTATCGTGCTTCGCGACGTCCTTCGACGCGGCCTCGCAGTGCTTGCCGCAGAACTTGGCCCCGTCGGTGACCGCGCACGAGCAGGCGGGGTGCGCGCAGGTCTCGATGTCCATGCTCAGAGCCGCCCGGTCTGGAGCAGCAGGATCGCGATTCCGAGGATGACGCCGCCGAGTCCATAGTACATGTTCGAGCCCTCCGGACGCCGGAGGAGCAAGACATATACCACGAGCCGGAGCTCATGCGCGCGAGGGCGGCAGCATCCCGATGAGGGTACGCGCATTCGCGACGGCGTGGCCGTCGACGTCGTTGTTGAAGTAGGCGAACACGCGGACCTGCGCGGCGTGCTGCCGCGCGATCCAGGTCGCCCAGGGCCGGAGCTGCGGGCGCGTGTAGCTGCCGCCGTACCGCACGCCGTGGAACCGGACGTAAGTGAAGTCCGCCGTGATCACCTTCGGATGCGCCGGCAGCAGGTCGTGCAGGCAGAGCGCGGTGCCGTGCCGGCGGAGGAGCTCGTAGAGCGCGTCGCCGAGCCAGCGCTGGTCGCGCACCTCGACGGCCCAGCGCACGTCGCGCGGGGCCGCGGTCAGGAACGCGTCCAGCCTCGGCAGATCGGGAGCCCAGTTCGGCGGCAGCTGGACGAGCACCGGGCCAAGACGCGTGTGCAGGCGGCGCGCGCGCAGCAGGAAGCGGCGGATGGTCGCCCGCGGCGTGAGGAGCCGCTTCATGTGCGTGCCGAACCGGCTGAACTTGACGGAGAACACGAAGCCGGGCGGCACGGCGTCGCGCCAGCGCTCGAAGACGCTCGCGTCCGGAAGACGATAGAAGCTGCTGTTGATCTCGACGGTGTCGAAGTGCTGCGCGTAGTGGGAGAGCCACGCCGACGCCGGCAAGCCCGCCGGGTAGAAACGCCGCTTCCAGCTCGCGTAGACGAACCCCGACGTCCCGATCCGTGGCGCCTCGAGCCGGTTCATCTCGTCGGCTCGCCGATCGGCGAACGCCTCCCCGCGCGCACCGATCGGCAGCCGACGTGAGCTACGGCGTCGAGCCGCGCATCACGGCCATGATCAGCAGGATCAGCAGCACCAGTCCCAGTCCGCCGCTCGGGTAGTAGCCCCATCCCTGGCTGTACGGCCAGGTCGGGAGCGCGCCGAGCAAGAGAACCACGAGGATGATCAGTAGCAGAGGGCTCATACGGTACCTCCGCAACCGGGAGCACGCAGCGTGCCGTACGTAGATACCTCATGAAACGCGAATATCGGAGTGTAATTTCCACATCGGACCGCTACCCAGTGGTCATCCTGACCATACGGGACGAGCATCGCGTCTAGACCGCGCCCTCGGCAGGCAAGGTGTAGCGATCCGCGATCGCGGCGCGGATGCGCCGCCGGCTCTCGGCTGCGGAGCCGGCTGCCTCGGCTTCGATGGCGCGCACCTCGTCCGCCAGATCCTGGTCCTTGATCGCGACGCGCATCCAGGCCGAGTAGTCACCCTGGCGGAGATGGTGAAGCCAGGTCTCGTCGTCGACGCCGTCGGCGATCTGCGAGAACAGGACGAGGTTCTGCGCGCGGAGATTGAGCCGTTTCCCGGGTCCCCGGAAGTAGAAGCTGCGATCGGGCGGCAGCGAGCCCTCGGCATACTTGCGGCGATGGCGTGTGCGGTCGGATTCGCTCGGCGCGATCCGCAGCGTGAACGGCGGCTCGCCGGAGTCGACGAGCCAGAGCAGGGCCTCGCCGGCGGCCGGCGCCTCACCCCTCGCGTGCGGCTCCGCTCGTCCGACGGCACGAGCGAAGTCGTCCAGCGTCGCCGCCGGATCCTCACCGAGCGTCGCCACGGTGGTCACGGTCGCCAGGACCGCGCGCGACACGGAGCCCGGGTGAACCGTCACGTAGATCATGCCGGTCAGCTCCTGCGTGAGCACCGTGGGTGCGGGCTCCCAGTCGACCGGGAGCAGGTGGTGCGTCTCGTCGACCAGGATCCAGTGTGGGCGGCCGGTCTGCACGCGAAGCTCCTGGAGTCGCGGCAGCAGCGTCGCGAAGAATCCCGGACGATCGTTCAGCGGCAGCCCGACGAGGCTGACCACGACGTTCGCGGACGGCTTCTCCATCGCCGTCAGCGCCTCGTTCACACCCGGCGCCCGATCGGGACCGCCGAGCCGGATGGCCTCCGCGAAGGCGTCGTAGTCGCCCTCGGGATCGATGATGCAGAACTGATAGCCCTGCGCCGCCAGCCGCTCGAGCACACCCGTCGCCAGCGTCGACTTGCCGCTTGCCGACGACCCGGCAACCAGCAGGTTCACTCCGGCCGGAGGCATGGTGACCTCCCCCGCCCGAGCGGCGCTCGTACCGAGCAGGATCGTGCGACGCAGCGCCGGAACCGTCGCGAGGTCATCGTCGACGAGCCGGTCCACGAGCTCCGTCACACCGTCGCCGTGGTCCCGCGCGAGGACGAGGTCGGCCGCCTCCTTCAGCAGGGGAACCGCGTTGGCGACCGCCGCGCCGTACTCGGCGAAGCGCAGCATGCTGTGGTCGTTCTCCGCGTCGCCCACGGCCACCACGTTGTGAGGCGAGAGCCGCAGGCGATCGAGCGCCGCCGCCAGGCCCGACGCCTTCGTGATGCCGGTCGGCAGGACCATCACCGCGCCCTTGTTGAAGATCACGTGCAGCTCGAGGCCGAGGTCACGGATGGCCTCGAGAACCGCCACCTCGTTCGGCATCCAGGTCGCGACGATCGTGCGACCCACGGCCACCGGCGCCACGCCCCGGGCGTGCAGCGCCTCGACGAACCGCGCGGGCGGCGGCTCGGCGAGCAGCTCGGTCGACCGGGCCTGCGGGTCGAACAGCACGCCGCCGTTCTCGGCCACCACCAGGTCGAACAGCTCGACGCGCGGGCAGATCGCCAGGAGATCGTCGAGCATGCGTCCGGTCACCAGGATGAGCTTCCGGCTGGTGGCGCGCAGACGTTCCAGCGCGGCGACGGTGCCGTCGTCGACGCGTCCGTCGCGAGCCAGGGTCCCGTCGTAGTCCGCCGCGAGTGCGAGGTACCGCATCGCTCTCTCAACCGACGCGGCGCAGGAGCACGAGCGACCGCCCGATCGCGCGACGAGACGAACCACCGGCGAGGATCGCGCCCTCCTCGGGGAAGGTCTGCTCGGTATCGAGCACCACCTGCCAGCGCTCGGCGAGGGGCGGCGGCGGCAAAACGAACTCGATCGGCTCCCAGTGCGCGTTGCAGACGAGGTAGAAGCTGTCGTCGCGCACCCGCTCGCCACGCGGCCCGGCGTGCGCGATCCCCTCCCCGTTCAGGTAGAGCGCCAGCGACTTGGCGAAACCATTCGCCCAGTCCTCCTCCGACATCTCCTCGCCGTCGGGCTTGAACCACACCAGGTCGCGCTCGCCGGAGCCGCGGATCGGGCGTCCCTGGAACCAGCGGCGGCGGCGGAACACGGGGTGATCCTGACGCAGGCGGATCAGCCGCCGCGTGAACTCGTAGAGCTCGACGTTCGCCGTGTCCCAGTCGAACCACGACAGCTCGTCGTCCTGGCAGTATCCGTTGTTGTTCCCCTGCTGCGTGCGACCGAGCTCGTCGCCGCCGAGCAGCATCGGCACCCCCTGCGACAGGAAGAGCGTGGCGAGGAAGTTCCGCGTCTGCCGGCGCCGAAGCGCGAGGATAGCGGGGTCGTCGGTCGGTCCCTCGACGCCGCAGTTCCACGATCGGTTGTGGCTCTCGCCGTCGCGGTTCTCCTCGCCGTTGGCCTCGTTGTGCTTCTCGTTGTAGGAGACCAGGTCGCGCAGCGTGAAGCCGTCGTGCGCGGTGAGGAAATTGATGCTCGCCGACGGTCGGCGTCCCTCGGACGCGTACAGATCGGAGCTCCCCGTCAGCCGGTAGCCGAACTCCGCGAGCGTGGCGTCGGCCCCGCGCCAGTAGTCGCGCACGCAGTCGCGGTACTTGCCGTTCCACTCCGACCAGAGCGGCGGGAAGTTTCCCACCTGGTATCCGCCCTCACCCAGGTCCCACGGCTCCGCGATCAGCTTCACCTGCGACAGCACCGGGTCCTGGTGGATGATGTCGAAGAAGGCTCCCAGCCGGTCGACGTCGTGCAGCTCGCGCGCCAGCGTGGACGCCAGGTCGAAGCGGAACCCGTCGACGTGCATCTCGAGCACCCAGTATCGCAGGCTGTCCATGATCAGCTGCAGCGTGCGCGGATGCGTCATGTCGAGGGTGTTGCCGCATCCCGTGTAGTCCATGTAGTGCCGCCCATCGACGAGGCGGTAGTACCCGCTGTTGTCGATGCCGCGGAACGACAGCGTCGGCCCCATCTCGGTGCCCTCGGCGGTGTGGTTGTAGACCACGTCGAGGATCACCTCGATGCCGGCCTCGTGCAGGGTCTTCACCATGGTCTTGAACTCGGCCACCTGGCCGCCCCGCCCTCCCGTCGCGGCATAGCGCACATCGGGCGCGAAGAAGCCGATCGAGTTGTAGCCCCAGTAGTTGGTCAGGCCGCGCTCGACGAGCTGGCGCTCGGCGACGAACTGGTGGCAGGGCAGCAGCTCGACGGCGGTGACGCCGAGACGATGCAGGTAGTCGACCACGGCCGGTGTGGCGAGGCCGGCATACGTGCCGCGCATGTCCTCGGGCACGTCGGGGTTTCGCATGGTGAACCCCTTCACGTGCACCTCGTAGATCACCGACTGGTGGCGCTGGTGGCGCGGCGGCTGGTCGCGGCCCCACGAGAAGGCGGAATCGATGACGATGCACTTCGGCATGTAGGGCGCGCTGTCGCGATCGTCGATCTCGAGGTCGGCGCCCTCGGCACCCACGCGGTAACCGAACAGGGCGTCGTCCCACGTCACGGTGCGCTCGATCGCGCGCGCGTACGGATCGAGCAGGAGCTTGGCCGGGTTGAACCGGTGACCGGCGGCGGGATCGTACGGACCGTGCACGCGATAGCCGTAGCGCAGGCCCGGGCGCGCCTGCGGCAGGTAGCAGTGCCACACCTGATCGTCGCGCTCCTCCAGCCGGATGCGCGCGCGCTCCACGTGCTCGTCGCGATCGTCGAACAGGCAGAGCTCGACCGCCGTGGCATGCTCCGAGAACAGTGCGAAGTTGACGCCGGCACCGTCCCAGGTGGCCCCCAGCGGATGGGAGGCGCCCGGCCAGACCCTCATGTGTTCCTCTGTCTCACGACGGCGCGATCGTCACCAGGCAGCGGATCAGCTCGGCGACGCTCCACGCCTGTGCGACGCATCCGCGCGGGGTGTAGGGCGCCTCGGCGTCGAAGATCTCGCTCGCCTGACCGAGGCATGCCTCCGAGAGATGCGTCGCGATCCCTTCCGTGATCCACGAGAACCCGTCGGGGTCGCCGCCGTAGGCGCGCCGCCAGGCATCCACCAGCGGCCCGAGAAGCCAGCCCCACGCCGTCCCCTGATGATAGGCCGCATCGCGCGCGCGCAGATCGCCATCGTAGCGCGCCCGGTAGTCGGGATGACCCGGGGCGAGCGTGCGAACACCGACCGGCGTGAGCAACGCGCCCCGGATCGCGGCCAGCACGGGGCGCCAGTGCTCGGGAGCCAGCACCGGATGCGGGAGCGCGATCGCGAAGAGCTGGTTCGGCCGCAGGCTCGAATCGGTGACGCCGTCGCGTCCCTCGACGTCGACCACGTCGAAGCAGCAGCCGGCGTCGGCGTTCCAGAATCGCGCGTTGAACGCGGCGTACGCCCGTGCCGCGATCGCGCCGAAGCGTTCCGCCGCCGCCGCGTTGCCATCGGTGCGCGCCCAGTGCTCCGCCAGGCGGAGCGCGTTGTACCAGAGGGCGTTGATCTCGACGGCCTTGCCGCGCCGTGGCGTCACCACCCAGTCGTCGACCTTGGCGTCCATCCAGGTGAGCTGGTAGCCGGGCGCGCCCTGGCGCAGAAGGCCGTCGCGCGGATCCATGCCGATGCCGAAGCGGGTGCCCGCCACGTGCCGCTCGAGGATCTCGTCGACGGCGGGTGCGAGCGCGCGGCGCAGCACGACGTCGCCGCTCAGCCGCTCGTAGCGTGCGATCGCGTGGACGAACCACAGGCTCGCGTCGGCGGTGTGATAGACCGGCTCCTCGGCGCCTTCGGGGAAGTAGTTCGGGATCAGGCCGTCACGCACGTGCTGCGCGAAGGTGCGCAGGATCGACGCCGCGTCTCCCGGATCGCCGGTGAGCAGTGTCAGCCCTTCGAGCCCGATCATCGTGTCCCGCCCCCACTCGGTGAACCAGTGGTAGCCGGCGATGACCGAGCGGGCCTCGCGGCCCTCGGCGTGCAGCCGTGCCTCGTCGGCGACGCGCGTGTGCGGCGAGATGACGAACTGATCGGCGGCGAGCACGAGCTCCGCACCCAGTCCCGCGTGCAGGGCAGGATGGGCCCGCCGGACGAGCTCGCGGCGCCGCCGGTGCTCGGACGCGCGGGCCTCGTCCGGGTCGATCGCCGCGAGCTCGTCCCACGACTGCATCGAGACCACCACCGTGAGCGCGTCGCCGGGCTGGAGCAGCAGCTCCCAGCGACCGGGGCTCGCGATCGGGCCGCAGAAGTCGTATCCGCGGTCGCGCTCCGTCGCGTACAGCAGATCCACGGTCTCCGCGCCGGGGAGCAGCCGGGCGGTGCGCGGTCCGACGAGCGCCAGGCGGATCGGTGGGACGCGGGCGGCCAGCACCTCGAGGCCGCGATCGCACTCCTCGACGTGGTACGGAAACGACGGCGTATCCTCCGGAGTGTCCGGACAGCGCGCGTGCAGCGACTCGACGCTGCCCTCGTGAGGGCGGACGTTGAAGTACGGACGCAGCTCCAGCGTGATCACCCCGGGCGCGCTGCGCAGCGCATAGGTGACGTGCACCGTGTTGCGCAGATGCGACATGAGCACGCGCTTCTCGAGCCGAACGCTCCCGACGTCCCAGGTCCAGACGGGCAGTCCGTCCTCGAGGGCGAACTCGCTCAGGCTGTCCTCCGGGGTGCGGACGGGTCCGCCGAACGGCGCGCTGCCCGAGAGACGCGCGGCGGCACCGTCGAGGCGCAGCGTCTCGTCGAGGGCGGCCAGCGCGAGGCAGCGCCCGAGCGGCGCCGGCAGCGCCGCGATCAGGACGCCGTGGAACCGCCGTGTGGAGACGCCGGCGACGGTGCCGCAGGCATAGCCGCCGAGGCCGTTGGTCACCAGCCACTCGCGCGACAGCATCGCGCTGACCGGGTCGCCACGGCGCCACCCGACGCGGCGGGTGATGGCTCCCGCGTCCGTCATCGCAGCACCACCGCGGCATGGCCGGGAAGATGCCAGCCGTCTTCGCGCTCGACGTCCGGCAGGCCGGTGCCACCGTACGCGACGTCCTCCGAGCCCCAGAGCATGGTCCAGCCCTCCGGTGTCGGCGGCGCGAGCAGCGGCTCCGGCGCCTGCGCGAGCAGCAGATCGCGTCCGAGGTTCACCAGGAGGAGGCGATCGCCGTCCTCGTGCCGGAAGCGGAGGACGAACGCCTCCGCTCCGAGCACCGCCCCGAAGACGCGATCGGCGCGTTGCTGGCGAAACGCCGGGTCGTCGCGGCGAAGCGCCAGGAGATCGCGATGCAACGCCAGGACGGCGACGTTCCGCTCGCGCTCGAGCCAGTCGAGCTTGCAGCGCAGGAACGCGTCGATGCCGATCGGCGAGGGCAACGCCTGCTGCATCGCCGGGGTGGCCAGGGAGGGAAACTGCGCGAGGAACTCGTGCCGTCCTCGCGTGATCGCCGGGGCGAGCGCGGGATCCAGATCCGCGAAGTAGATGAACGGCGCGGTCGCCCCGAACTCCTGCCCCTGGAACAGCATGGGCGTGGCCGGCGAGAGCAGCAGCAGCGCGGTCAGCGCTCGCAAGCGTCCCGGAGAGGTCAACGCGCCGAGGCGAGCGCCCCGCGCGGAGTTCGCGACCTGGTCGTGGTTCTCGAGAAAGTGGACGAAGCGCGTCGCAGGCAGGTCGAGCGCGGGCGTTCCGCGCCGCTTCTTCTGCCAGCGATAGTACTGTCCCTGGAACAGGTAGCCCCAGCGCACGGCCGACACGAGCTCCTGCGGGCTGCCGAGGGTGTCGCCGTAGTACGCCTCGCTGCGCCCCGTGAGCGCGACCACGGCCGCGTGATGGAAGTCGTCGTTCCACACGGCGTCGAGGCCGTAGCCACCGTCGGCGGGCATCTCGACCAGCCGCGAGTTCTGCACCTGGTTCTCGGCCACCAGGTAGACGGAGCGCGGCGCCGCCGCCGATCGCACGCGCTCGGCGATCTCCCGCAACAGGTGGCGCGGCGAGTCGTCGAAGATCATGTCGGTGGCATCGAGCCGCAACCCGTCGAGATGGTACTCGCGGATCCAGTGCACCGCGTTCTCGACGAAGTACTCGCGCACCGGCGCGCTGTCGGGGCCGTCGAAGTCGAGCGCCCTGCCCCAGTCGGTGGCGTGGCGATCGGTGAAGTACCCGGGCGCGAAGGCGTCGAGGAAGCAGGCGTCGGGGCCGAGGTGGTTGTAGACGACGTCGAGGATCACGCCGATCCCCAGGCGATGCGCCGTGTCGACGAAGCGCCGCAGGTCGTCCGGACGGCCATACAGGCGGCTCGGCGCCCACAGCGCCACGCCGTCGTATCCCCAGCCGAAGCGGCCAGGGAAATCGGCCAGCGGCATCAGCTCGACCACGGTGATGCCGAGGTCGCGCAGGGAGGCCAGGTGACGCGCGGCCGCATCGAAGGTGCCCTCGGGCGTGAAGGTGCCGACGTGGAGCTCGTAGATCACCTGACCCATCGCCGACACGCCGATCCATCCTTCGTCGCTCCAGTCGAATCGGTCCGGGTCGATCACCTCCGACCAGCTCCCTGGCCCTTCCGGCTGGAATCGCGATGCCGGATCGGGCGTGGCGGCTCCGCCGTCGAGCGAGAACGCGTAGCGGCTACCGGCGCCAAGCCCGTCCGACGTGCCGGAGAAATATCCACCGTCCTCGCGGGCCAGCGGGACGCGGAGGCCTTCGGGCGACACCACGGCGAGCGACGCCGGTCGCGGCGCCCAGACGCGAAAGCGCACCCCTTCCGGGGACACCTCGGCACCGACTGGCACCCGACGGACCGACCGACCTCCACCACTCATGCGTGACCGTGGACCAGTAGCGAGGCCTGTGCCAGCGGAGCGCGGAGGAACCTGTCGGCCGCCCTGGATACCTCGTGCTCCCCACCCCGTGGTTTGTACAAAAGTCGGTGACACGCCGCGCCGGCGGTCACGCCGGTCGTCGCGTCTCGCCGGCATCCAGATTGCACCATGCATGCGTTCAGCATGGCACGCGGCCCCGAACGACGCGGCGGGACCTCCAACCTGCACCGGCGTCCGGGGCGATTCGAGGGCCCGTGCAGCGAGACATTCTCTCGCTGCCGGGCCCTCTGTACGAACCGGCGTCGCATCGAGAGCGATGCGAGCGACCTATCGTCTTCAGCTCACGCGTGAGTTTCCACTCCGCGCCGCCTGCGCGGTGACCGGATACCTCGCGCGGCTCGGGGTCTCCCACCTGTACAGCTCGCCGATCCTGGCCGCGCGCGCCGGCAGCACGCACGGCTATGACGTCATCGATCCGTCGCGCCTGGCTCCCACGCTCGGCACCGAGCAGGATCTGGCGGAGCTGCGCGAGGCGCTCGCAGCCCGGGGCATGGGGCTGCTCCTCGACGTGGTGCCGAACCACCAGGCCGCGACGACGGACAATCCCGCCTGGAACGACGTCCTGACGCATGGCCGCGCGTCGCGGTTCGCTTCGTGGTTCGACATCGACTGGGACGGTGCCGCGTCCGCTGCCGGGAGGGTGCTCCTGCCGGTGCTCGCCGACCCGCGCGGGCGCTGTCTCGCGCGCGGGGAGATCCGCCTCGCGTGCGAGGATGGCCGGCTCTGCATCCGGTACGGCGACGCGTCCTTTCCTGTCGAGCCGCGCAGCATGCTGCAGATCGTCGGCAACGAACCCGGACCGCTGCACGACCTGGCCGCTCGCATGCGACGTCTTCCCGGGTGGCGCACCACGGATCCGGTCCTCGCTGCCCGCCGCGTCGTGGCGGGCGATCAGATCCCTCGCCACCATCCTGGAACGCCACCATGCCTCCGCCGCGTTCCGCGCCGCGCTCGAGCGCGCCGTCGCGGGCTTCGCGGGAGCCGAGGGGCGCGAGCGCCTGGAGGCGCTGCTCGATGCGCAGCCCTATCGCCTGGTGCACTGGCGGCGCGCCGGCGAGGACCTGAACTACCGGCGCTTCTTCGAGATCAACGATCTGATCGGCGTGCGGGTCGAGGACCCGCTCGTGTTCGCCGCCACGCATGCGCGGGTGCTCGGCTGGGTCGCCGACGGCACGATCTCGGGGCTTCGCGTCGATCACATCGACGGGCTGCTCGATCCCGCCGCGTACCTCGACGCGCTCGCCGCCGCGGTGGCGGCTGCACGTCCCACGGGCGCCCGGGCACCCCGATCCTGGTCGAGAAGATCCTCGCCGCCGGGGAAAGCCTGCGCTGCGACTGGCCGGTCGCTGGCACCACCGGGTACGAGTTCATGAACGCGCTCGAGGCCGTGTTCGTCGACCCGGCCGGCGTGCGGGCGATCTCCGGCTGGTACCGCGCGACCATCCTCCGGCGCGACACCGGCTACCGCCAGCTCGCACGCTCCGCCAAGCGCCGGGTCCTCGAGACCTCGCTGTGGCCCGACGTCCGCCGCCTGGGCGAGCTGCTCGCGCGCGCCGCGCCCGGGCTGACCACGTCGCGTCCGGCCCTCCGGGAGGCCATCATCGAGGTCATCGCGTCGCTGTCGGTGTATCGCACCTACCGCAGCAGCCGCGCCCGCGAGCCCGGCAGCGAGGATCGCCTGCGCATCGAGACCGCGGTCTCCGACGCGCTCGCGCAGGGCCGCGCCGCGCCGGAGGCGATCCATGCGCTCGCCGCCGTTCTGCTCGGCGATCTCCGCGAGGACGGAGGCCGCCGCCTGCGCGTCGTGCAGCGATTCCAGCAGCTGAGCGGTCCGGCGATGGCGAAGGGCGGGGAAGACACCACCCTCTACGTGTGGGTGCCGCTGCTGTCGCTGAACGAGGTGGGCAGCGAGCCGGATGCGCCACTCGACGACGCCGTCTCGCGGCTGCATCGGCTGAACGCGGTGCGGGCCGCCCGCTGGCCGGGAGCACTGTCCGCCACCACGACGCACGACACGAAGCGCAACGCGGACGTCCGGGCGCGCCTCGACGTCCTCTCGGAGATACCGGACGCCTGGATGAAAACCGTCCACCGCTGGCACCGTGCGACGCGGATGCACCGCGCGCGCGTGCGCGGCCGCCGGAGCCCGGACAGGAATCTCGAGTACCTGCTCTACCAGACCCTGGTGGGCTTCTGGCCGCTCCCGCGACGCGACGTGCCGCGCGACGAGCCGCCGCCCGCGGAGGTGCTGGCGGAGCTCGAGGCGCGCGCGGTCGCGTACGCGCTCAAGGCCGCGCGCGAGGCCAAGGTCCACACCGGCTGGGTCGACTCCGACGAGGCGTGGGAGGAAGGGGTCACGCGGTTCGTGCGCGCGATCTTCGACGATCCCGCGATGGTGCGCGACATCACCGCCGTCGCGGCGGAGATCAGCCGTCCGGGACTGTGGAACGCGCTCGCGCGCACGCTCGTGCAGTGCACGGCGCCCGGCGTTCCCGACGTCTATCAGGGCGACGAGCTGTGGAGCTTCAGCCTCGTCGATCCCGACAACCGGCGCCCGGTGGACTTCGTCGAGCGAGCCCGGCTGCTCGACGAGCTCGACGCGTGCGACGCGGATCGTGCCGGCCTCGCCGCGAAGCTGTCCGCGTGGCCCGAGGATGCGCGCAGCAAGCTGCACGTGCTCCGCACCGCCCTCGCCGCACGCCGGCAGCACCCCGAGCTGTTCGCCGGCGGCTACCAGCCGCTCCTCGCGACCGGCACCTACGCCGACCACGTCGTCGCCTTCGCACGCGTGGCCCGAGGCTCGCTCGCGGTCACCATCGTGCCGCGCCGGACGCTGGGCATCTCACCTCGCGGCGAGGCGCCCGTGGGTCCGCTGTGGCGCGACACCGCCGTGATCCTGCCGCCGGCCAGCGGCTCCTTCGTCGACGCCATCACCGGCGCGCGCGTGACCGTGGCGGCGGGTGGTGGGGCGATCGCGCTCGGCCACCTGCTCGGGACCTTTCCGCTCGCGCTGATCGTCCCGGCAGCGTGACGCGGCTCACGACAGCGCGTCGAGGAGCGTCCGGGCCCCGGCCCGACGCGCCGGTCTCAGGTGCCGCGTGAACGGGGCGCCTTCCACGTCGCGCCCCGCACGGTGCGGCCGCCGAGCGCGCGATCGCGCACCCCGCGCACCACGCCGCCGGTCCGTACCGCGCGCCCGGGCACCAGCTCGGTCAGGCCGGCACGCAACGCCTCTGCGGCATCGGCGATCAGCTCGCGCAGCGCGCCCGACATGGTGCGCTCGGGACGCACGCTCCAGTCGACGTAGCGATAGCCGTGCACGCGATGCCCGTCGTGCGCCCGGCTGCGGCACTCCTCGCACAACCGCTGGCGGCATTGCTGGCAGTACGCCGTCGCCAGGTGCGCCGGGTTTGTGGCGCAGCGCATGGCGTGAACCGGGAGATGTCGGTAGAGCGAGCGCAGGACGAGATCCACGCCGTCGCGCTCGCGCACCCGCGCGCCGAGACTCCGCGCCTTCCGACGCGCCTCCGGCGTGAGCGCGTGCGCGAACGCCTCGGCGAGCGACTCCGCGGTGATCGTCGCCGCCGGCACCGGCTCCGGGCCCGCTCCGGCGTCCGCGACCACGTGCCCCCAGAAGAACTGATCGCCGAAGAACGGCACCACCACGGTCGGCAGGCCCGCGTGCAGCCCCGCCGCCGTGGTTCCGGCGCCGCCGTGGTGACACACCGCCTGACACCGCGGAAACAGCCAGTCGTGCGGACAGTCGTCGATGATGTGCACGTGCGGTGGCGCCTCGCCGCCCAGCTCGCCCCACCCGCGCGACAGCACGCCGCGCAGGCCGGCCTTCTCGAGTCCCTCGAAGACGACTCGCGTGAGCGCGGCGGGATCGGGCACCACGCACGACCCGAATCCGACGTAGACGGGCGGCGGTCCGGCGTCGAGGAACGCCGCCAGATCCGCCGGCGGCTCGTAGGCGCGGGGACCGTCGGAGAAGATGAAGTTCGCCAGCTCGATGTGCGGACCCCAGTCGGGGGGACGCGGGATCACGCTCTCGGGAAAGAGGTACGTGAACGGCACCTCGCTGTCCTCGAGCAGGGACGCGCCATGCACCAGATCGAGCGGCGGAAGTCCGAGCGTCCGCTCGCGAAAGGCGTTCACCACGTCGCCGAGCCCTGCCCACATCATCGTGCCGACGACGCCGTAGGAGAGGAAGTTGCGCACCGGGTGATGCTCGCCGGGCTGCAGCCGGGTGAGCGGATGCGGAAAGGCGCTGGTCGCCGTCCACGGCATCGTGAAGATCATGTGCAGCGGAGCGTCGAGCGCCTCGGCGCAGTGGATGTGACCGAGGCTCGGGGGATTCGCGATGATCCAGTCGGCGGCGAACGCCTGCGCACCGGGCCGATCCGGATCCGGCTCGGTGCACGCACGCCAGGTCGATTCCAGGATCTCGCCGATCAACGCGCGCTTCTTCGGGACGTCCTCGACGAGCGCGTCGAGCCGCACGGGCACCAGGCGGCCGCCCGTCTTCACCATGTACTCGATGAGCTCTCGCGGATCGCCGGCCAGCGGGTAGAACTCGATCCCCGCAGCCTCGACCATCTCCCGGAACTCGGCATGTGTGGCGAGCCGGACGCGGTGACGCTCGGCGAGCTTCCGGCCGATGGGGAGAAATGGCTGCACGTCGCCGCGCGTGCCGACGATGAGGATGACCACCGCGAGGCGTGGAACGTCGGCTACAGGACGATGTCGCCTCGCCACCCTGACGTCGGATGCGTAGTTCGTGACCCACGGATCGATGTGGGTGAAGACGTCGGCGGAATCGTCGAAATCCACCCAGAGTCGTTCGTCGGGCTCGGACGCGAGTCCGCGAACGGCTCGCATGGCCGCGAGACGCATCCGCTGGCGATGCACGCGGCGACGCAAGAACGCCTGCGCCGCCGCGCCGACGAACCCCTGCCCGACCTCCTCGCTCACGCCGAGACCACCCGATGGCCGACCTCGCGGAACAAGTTACAACGCCGCGCGCGCCGGTTCGGCGCAACGATGTCCTGGATTTCAGTGCTTTTTCGCATTCGTCCCTGGTACGGAACCTGCGAATGGGCTGCCACATGCTGACACGCGTCCGCCCGGCCCGCACATCCCGCCTCCTCCTCGCGCTGCTCGCGGCGGCGGCGACCTCCCTCCTACCCCACATCGCACTCGCCCGCGACGCCGGCGATCCGATCCGCATGACCTACGTCGAGGGCGACCTCGCCGGGTTCAGCAGCATCATCGCACCCGATACCCAGCAACCCATCGGCGTCGTCGAGTACGTCCAGCACCGCAAGGGCGACATCCTGGAAGCGAAGCGCGTGGCGTACTTCGCCGACGGCTCGAGCGACGAGGACTCGGTCGAGGCGAAGGTCGGGCAAGACGCTGCGCACGATCCGCGGCCGCTCGATCATTCGTGACGCCAGCGGGCGCACCACCGTCGACATGCGCATCGACGTCGCGAAGGGACAGGTCACCGGGTTCTACGGGCTCGACAAGGACCGGAAGGACTTCGACGAGCATGGCGAGATCCCGCCGGGAACCTGCTTCGGTCCGCTCATCAATCTCGTGCTGAAGAACTTCGACGCCAACGCAGAGGGCGGCCGGCTGGTCTTTCACACCATCGTCCCCACGCCCGGCCCGCGACAGATCGACATGGAGGTCATCCGGCAGGAGCAGGTCACGCTGCATCGTCCCGGTCACGACATCCCGACCGTGAAGTACATGATGCGCCCGACCGTGAACCCCATCCTCAACCCCATCGTCCACATGATCGCGCCCGAGACGCACTTCTTTCTGACGTCGACGCAGCCGCCCGCGATGGCGCGCTTCGAGGGTCCGCGCAACTACGCCGGGCAGGAGATCCGGCTCGAGTAACGCGTCCTCACGATCGCTCAGAACGCGCGCTTCTTGTTGTGACGCTTGTGGCGGATGTCGTGGCTGAGCCGCTTCTGATCGTGGCGGATGTCCTGGTGCTCACGCTTGGTCATCTTGCCATCCGCCATCGCCTGCCGGCGCTCCACCTCGATCGTGCTCTGCTCGTTCACCAGGCGATTTCTCTCCTTCGTCGTGAGCTGGCCTCGCTGGGTCCCCTTGTTGATCCGGTTTGCCTCCCGTTGCTCGTGCTTCTTGATCGTCGCCATGGCGGGTGCGGTCAGAGTGGCAGCAACGACGAGTCCGCAGATGGTGGTCGCAAGTCTGTTCATGAAGGCCTCCTCGAGGCCCGACCGTAGCAGCGCGAGCCACTGCGTCCATTCCCAAATTCTCAGGACCGCGCCGACACGATCGCTTCGAGGAGCTCGACCACGTGCTCCACGGGAGGCAGGCGCGCGATCTCCGCGGCCAGGGCGCGAGCGCTCCGCCGGAAGACGGGCTCGCGGATCACGCGCTCGACGGCGTCGGCGATCCGCTCCGGCGAGCGCTCCTTCGGGAGCACCGCCACGCCGGCGCCGAGATGCGCCACCCGCGCCGCGTTCGGCACGTTGTCGCCGGCGGCGATCGGTACCGAGACGACGGGAACCCCGCGCGCGAAGCATCCCATCAACGAGCCGTAGCCGCCGTGCGTGACCGCCGCGGCGCAGCGATCGAGCACCAGGCGTTGCGGCAGGAAGCGCTCGAGGCGCATGCGCGCCGGACGCGGCCCGAGCGACGCGGGATCCATCTCCGCGCCGACGGTCGCGACCACGCTGAGCCCGGTGCGCTCGAGGCCGTCGAGCACCGTCGCCCAGAGACCCGGCTCGAGGTTGAACGTCGTCCCGAGCGTCGCGTAGACGATCGGCGCCGCGAGCGCGTCGAGCCACGGCGGCGCCGACCGCTCCGCTCCGATGGCGTCGCTGGGACGCACCAGCGTGCCGCCCGGCGGCACGTACGAGAACCACGACGGCGGCCCGCAGGCGATGGTCAGGTCGCCCGCGAGCGTCGCGAGCGCGGGATCGGGAGCGATGCCGGCCCGGCGACGCAGCGCGTGCAGGAGATCGCCGACCGACGCCGCCCACATCTCCGGAGGGACGGGAAAGACGTCGAGCACCACGACGGGTAGCTCGCGCCGCGCACCGGCCACCCAGCCGGCGAACGCCATCGACTCGCGCAGGACGACGTCGGGGAGGAACGTCCCGCAGAGCTCGTCGAGCTCCGCAAGCCCTTCTTCCGCGATGCGGACGAAGTTGCCGACGATCGCGGGAATCCGCTCGCGCGGGGGGAGCGCCTCGAAGGTACGTCGCGTGGCCTGCCGGTCCTCGGCGGTCCGGGCCTGCGCCGCGATGCCATGCGCCGTCAGCCCCTCCGCGCGCACCACGTCGACGAAATCCGACGGGACCGCGACGAGCACCTGGTGGCCGGCGTCCTGGAGCGCCCGCAGGACCGGCACCAGCGGATAGAAGTGTCCGTGCGCCGCGCAGCTCGTCGCGAGTACCCGCATCGCGTCCTTCCCGGACGGGACGACGCTCTAGCGCGTCTCGCACGGCCTGGCTAGCCGTGGCGCTTGAAGTACTGCACCGCCCGCTCGTGCTTCTCTGCCGCCTCCCGCGTGTCGAACGTCCCCAGGTTCTTTCGCTTTCCCGTCGTCTCGCTCTTCTTCTGCGAGTACAGGCGGTACTGGCCGGTCTTCATCTTGCGGATCATCGCCGTTCCTCCGCCGAACCGCGCTGCAAGCGTCATACCCATCGATGCGGGCGCCGGTGCGTTCGTCCGTGGCGGCGTGTGCCGTCCGACGGGTCGCGGGGCCGCAAGTCTTACAGGCTCGATGTAGAGCCTGCCTGCGCGTCACCTCGGGGCGGGTGGCTGCTGCGAATCGCCGCTCGACTCGATCCGGCCGCGCGCGAGCCCGCTCTCCGGCCGGGGACCACCCCGGGCCTGCACCGCGGCGTCCGCGCTCTCGCACGAGCAGGTGGTCGAGTCGCATTCCCTGACCATCGCGGCGGGCAGCGGAACATCACCGTACCGTCGCCGCTGCGCGAGGCCCGCCGCCCGGCGATAGATGTTCTCCATGCGGACCGCCTCGAACTCGTGCTCGCCCGGATTCAGGCCGGCGCAGTCCTGCGCCGCGTGCGCGAGCTCGTGGACCAGGGAGGCAGCGGGATCGCGCACCATGGGCGCGCCGTCGTCGACGAGGCGCTCGGGATCCAGCTCGGAACGCAGCCCGGGATTCCAGGTGATGGTGCGTCGATCGCTCAGGCGGAGCGCGGCGGGACGATCGAACACGTTGCGGTTGGCGGTCGCGCTGGTGCAGATCTGGTAGCTGGCCACGCCGCACCGCCGGACGGTCTCGAGCATCGCGAGGAGCTCGCGCGACTCCCCGCAGGGATCGACGCTGCGCTCGATCGCGCCGAGCGCCGCGTCGACGGTGTCCGCGTCGGCGTGATCGCACGGGACGAGCTGCGCGCTCGCGGCGATCGGTGCGAGCACCGAGATCGCCAGCGCCGCCGACCGCCACCGCGGGCACGAGGCGCGGGGTCCCGACGTCAGCGCCGCCACGAGTCCTGGCCCCGTCGTGTAGCGGTGAAGTCGTGGCGGAACGTCACGGGCCCGACCGTCGTATCGCGCCGGTGATCCCCGGCGCAAGTGAATCGGCGCGCCTCAGTCGCGCGCGGGGTCCTCCGGACCGGGACGGAGAAGCGGAACACAATCGGCGGCACAGGGCGCCGTCGGATCGGACACGACGGCCGGCCGATGCAGGACGGCTCGGGCCGGCGCGACGGCCATGCGCCGGGCACCGTCGCTGAAGGTGACGGTGGCGGTCCCGTCCACGATCAGGCTGTAGTCGCCCACGCCACGCACCGGGAAGAGCACCGACACGGCGGGCCGCGCGGCGGCATTCGCGGCGCTGCGCTTCCCGATCTCGGCGACGAGCACCTCACCCTCCCAGCGCACCGGCGCGTGGACCGCGTGCGGGGAGCCGTCGTCGGACACCGTGAGCAGATAGGCGGCGCCGTCGCGCTCCTCGACGGCCGCGCGCAGGCGGAGCAACGGAACGGGGATGCTCATCGATCACTTCCCGATGATGACCTCGGTGGCCTTGATGATCGCGACGACGGAATCGCCCGGCTTGAGTCCGAGGCGCTCGACCGACGCCTTCGAGATCATGGACACGACCTCCTGGCCGCCGATGTCCACGACCACCTCGCTCATGACGGCACCGGGCGTGACCTGCGTGACCTTCCCCTTGAGCTGGTTCCGCGCGCTGATCTCCATGCCGCCTCCTCGGCGAACATAGCGACCGGCTGCCGCGGTCACAAGGACGGTGCGGTCACCGAGGTCGCCTCAGCCGAGAGTCGTGCGCTTCCGCGGCGGTGCAGGTGCCGCCGCCGGACTTCGGTCCGCTGCCGGGCGAGCCCTGAGCCCGCTCTCGTCGCGCGGCCGTCAGCAGCGTGCGCATCGCGCTGCCGACGCGCCGCGCGACGAGCTCCGGCGGCTCGGCGGCGAGACGCTCGGAGCACACCTCCGCACCCATCGGCGCGTCGCATCCGCGCGCGTCGAGCAGCCGCACGAGCCCGACGAGATCGAGCGCCCCCTCCCCCGGCAGCAATCGCCGGGTGAGCGCGGCGGCGAGGTAGTTCGCCTCCGGCTCATCGACGGCCGGCGAGTCGCTGATCTGAAGCGCGCCGATCCGGACGCCCGGAACCGTCTCGAGCAGCGCCGCGCCGTCACGCGTACGCGCCAGGTGCCAGGTGTCGACGAGGAGCCCGCCGTTCGGGCGGTCCGCCGTCGCGACCACCGATGCCGCGGTGGCGAGATCGAGTCCCGAGCCGGGCCAGAACTCGATGTGCACCAGGAGCCCGCGCGCGGCGGCGCGATCGCACAGCGCGGCGAAAGCTTCTGCGGCGACGTCCACCGGGAGTGGTGCTCCCGGTCCCTCGACCACGCTGATCGAGCGCGCCCGCATCGCCTCGGCGACGGCGAGCACGTGCGGCTCGGCGTGCTCCGGGCGCGCCGGCGTGATGCCGGGACGCCACGCCGTCAGCGCCTCCATCTCGGCAACTTCCAGCCCTTCACCCTCGAGAAGGGCCCGCAGCTCCGCGTCCGACAGGCCCTCGGCGCGCGCACGCGCATGATCGCCCAGCCGCAGCGACACCCCGTCGAAGCCTCCGGCGCGGGCCGCGGCGACGCGCTCCCGGAACGTCGCGCGGGGAATCGTCCCCGCGCACAGCACGATCGAGTCTCGCGTCACGGGCGGTGCATGACGGCGCGCCCGTCGCGGATCTCCCGGTAGACGACCAGCGGGCCCTTGTACCCGTCGCGGTCCCACGGCGCGAAGCCGATGGTGGTTCCCGCGGCGCCCACCGCGGCCGGCAGGCCGCGCAGGCGCTCGAGCCCGCTGCGGACGCCCGCGGCCGTCAGCGCCGGCGCGAGGCGCAGCGCTTCGAGCGCGGTGGTCGCGAGGTCGTGCGCGGCGGCGAGCCCGAGGAGCAGGGGCGGGTCCGCGAAGCGGGCGCGCCACTGGCGTGCGAAGCGTTGCAGCACCGGGTTCGCCTCGTCGATCACGTCCGTGAAGACGACGCCCTCCAGCGCGGGCTCCGGGAAGACGCCGATGCCGATGTTGCCGATGACCGGCACGGTGCAGCCGCTCGCGCGGATCGCACGACAGAGCGCGACGCCCTTCGGCCCGAGCCCGAGGTAGACGACGCACGGCGGCTCGTCCGCACGCAACGCCTCCGCGCAGCGAGCGGCGTCGTCGGCATGCGAAAGCTCGAGGTCGGTCATCACGGCGATCCCGAGGCTGTCGAGGCCGCCGCGCAGGTACCCGGCGTACTCGTCACCGATCGGGCCGCCGTCGCGCACCAATGCGATCTCGCCGTATCCCCGGGCCGCGATCAGCCGCGTGAGATATCCCGCTTCGTCCGGCAGCGATCCGACCTTCAGCTGAAATCCCCACGCTCCGCGAGCCAGGCCGCTGCCCGACCAGTTGATGGCCGGGACCTGGAGCTCGTCGAGCACCGGGATCAGCGGCACGGCGAAGTCGGTCACGGACGGCCCGAGGATCAGGAGGCAGCCTTCGGAGGCGAGGCGGCGCGCGCCCGCGATCACGCGCTCGACGCTGCCGACGGCATCGGCATCGACGAGGGTGAGGACGTGGCCCGCGATGCCGCCGCGCGCGTTGACCGGATCGAAGACGAGGTCGAGCGCGGCGCGGCCGTAGTCCAGGGAACCGGCGGTGGTCGGATGGTCGATCAGGCGGCCGATCTTCACCACGATCGTCCCGTCCTACGACGCCCCGACACGCGGAGTCCAGTCGCGTTCACGCTCCCGGAAAGGCAGACTCGCAGAATGAGACTGGACGGCAAGGTCGCGCTCGTCACGGGCGCGACGAGAGGCATCGGGCGCACGATCGCCACCGTCTTCGCGCGCGAGGGGGCGAAGGTGGTCCTGACGGGCCGCACCGTGGCCGCCGGCGAGGCGCTGCAAGCCGAGATCACCGGGGCCGGCGGCGCCGCGATCTTCGTGCCGACCGACATCGGCAACGAGGACGACGTGGTGCGTGCCGTGCGCGCGGCGGTCGAGCGATTCGGAACGCTCACCACCCTGGTGAACAACGCCGCCGCGACACATCTGTCCGGCCTTCCCGACCGCGGCGACGCCGGCGTGGGCGAGCTGGCAAACGAGGTCCTCGCCGAGGCGCTGCAGACGAATCTCTGGGGCCTCGTCTGGTGCTGCAAGCACGCGATCGCGGAGATGACGCGGGCCGGCGGCGGCTCGATCGTCAACATCTCCTCCGGCGTCGCGACCAAGGGCGCCGCGCAGATGGATGCCTACTCGGCCACCAAGGGCGCGATGAACGCGCTCACGCGCTCGATGGCGGTGGGCTATGCGAAGCGCCGCATCCGGGTGAACGCGATCTCGTCGGGACTGATCCAGAGCGGCGAGGCCATCGAGCCGCTGCTCGCCGATCCGGCCATGCGCGACTGGCTCGAGCGGAGCATTCCCCTGCCCTACTTCGGCGTGCCGGACGACATCGCGTGGGGGTGCGTCTACCTGGCGTCCGACGAGTCGCGCTACGTCACCGGTACGGTGCTCCCGATCGACGGCGGCTATCTCGCGTGCCCCGCCTGAGCGCGCGACCAGAACGCTACCCCGGCAGCTCGTAGCCGATCGCCGTTTCGATCTCGATCGTTCGCCGCACTGCGGGCCGTGCCATCATGCGCTCGTAGTGAGCCGACAGGTTGGGAAAGTCGGCAGGAGCCGTGTGGAACGAATTGGAGAAGCGCCAGAACAGGCGAAACAGATGGATGTCGGCGATCGAGTACCGTCCGACCGCCCACTCGACGTTCCCGAGTCGCCGATCCACGGCGCCGTACACCGTCCGGGCATGGTCGATGCCCTGGCGGCGCGCCGGATGCACGGTCGCGGCGATGAACGACATCCACGACACGACCTGCGCTTCCGCTTCGACGTCACCTTCCGGGAGCAGACCGGCCTCCGGAAAGCGCCTCGCCAGGTAGAACAGGATGGCGGCGACCTCGGTCAGCGGACGGCCGTCGATCAGCAGGGTCGGCACCTTGCCCTCGGCGTTCAGCGCGAGATAGGCCGGCGTCCGGTTCTCGCGCTTCACGAACGAGAGCGGGCGGCTCTCGAACGGCACGCCGACCTCGTGCAAGGCGATGTGTGGCGCCATCGAGCTCGACCCGGGGGCAAAGTAGAGCGTCAGCATGCGCGGATGCTGGCGGACGTCGCCGCCCGGCGCAACGAGGTGACGTGGCCGCGCTCGCGCCCGGGAGCAGGCCGGTCGCATGTCGTGGTCCTCGTTCCGACGGGATCGCGGCCCGCGACATGGGCGCCTTCGAGCACGCGGCGGTGCCGCTGGTCACGACCACCACGACGACCCTCTCTCGACGACGACCCTCGTCCCGACGACGACCACCTCGACGACGCTGCCGTGCACGACACCGCGCTGCCTGTTCGACGCCGCGCTGCACGGTCCCGCGTGCGCGGGCGCGAACGTTCCGAAGGGAATCACCGCCAAGATCGACGGCGCGGTCGGGCTCTTCGACCGGGTCGGCGCCAGCAGCGGAAAGAAGCAGCGGCGTCTCGCCGGTCGGACGCGGCGCACGCTGAACGCGATCGCGCACTTGGCGACACGCGCCTCCAAGGGAAAGAAGGCCCGCCTGTCCGCCGAGTGCGCGAGCGCCATCGGCGGCGCCGCAAGCACGGTCCGGGGGACGCTCGCGCCGTAGCGCGCTCACGTGGCCCTGTCGGTCCCGTCGTCGTCGTAGGGGCAGCCGCGACTGGCGTCGTCGAGGACGAGGCTCATGATGACCGCGTCCCACAGCTCGCCCGTCTGCCGGCGCCGGTAGTGGCGCACGAGGCGTCCCTCCGGAACGAACCCGCGCGACGCGTAGAGGCGGATGGCGCGGAGGTTGTGCGGCCAGACCCGCAACCACAGCTTGTGGGCGCCGAGGTCTCGCGCCTCGGCGATGAGCGCGTCGAGCAAGCGTCCGCCCAATCCGATCCCCCGCCAGTCGCGAGCGATCGCCATCGCGATGTCCGCCACACCGTAGGAGGCGACCTGCGTGTAGGCCGACCCGACGATCTCGCCGTCGCTCGCCACCGCGACCAGGAAGCGATGCACCGCGGGCTCCGCCAGCGACGCAGCGTACATCGCGGCGCGCCTGTCCCGATCGAACCCGCCTTCCGTCTCGACCCAGCGTCCCTCCGCGGCGACGATCGCGAACATCGCGACCGTGGCCCGGATGTCGGCCGCGGTCATGGGGCGTATCTCGCATTCGCCGGGGCGTCGCGGGCGCATCAGAGGCTACTTGGCGCTCGACTTTCCCGCCTTCTCCGTCTCCACGAGCGTGCGCTACGCGGTGTGCCCTTGAGGGGACGGCTTACCCAGGGACAAGAGCTCCACTTCCAGCGCCAGGGCGACTTGCTTGGCGAGTGACTCCAGGAGGGTCACCTGCTCGCGCAGAAGAAACCGCTCGGGATCCCTGGGGCGCAGGGCCAGGACACCGGCAGTGGTGTCGGCAGTCTGCAGCGGAACGTAGAGCACCTCTGTCGCCGGTGAGCTCCCGGTGCCCCATCCCGCCATCTGGCCAGTCTCGTAGGCCGATCGCGCCACGCCCATGTGGTTCACGACATCGCTTTGAATTACCGACGACACGTCGCCCGCCGCCACGCGCAACTTGTGTTTCTCGTCCGGCAGCATCGCCAGGACCTCGCCATCGAAGATCTCCGAGATGTACCGGACCGCCACCTCCAGTATCTTCTCGACTCCTCTGGTGCTGGCGAGCTGCCGACTGAGGCCGTGCATCGCCTCCGCCTGCCGCTCCTGCAAACGTGCGAGCGTGGCTTGCTGGCGCATCCCGGCGGCCAGGTGACTGATCACGAGGCCCACCAGACACATCACCACGAAGGTGACGATGTACTGGGCCTCGTCCACGTTGAACGTGAATCGAGGAGGTACAAAGAAGAAATCGAAGGCCAGCACGCTCAGGAGAGACGAAAGGATCGCCGGCCCACGGCCACACTCGGTCGCGGTGAGCATCACACCCAGCAAGTAGACCATGATGAGATTGCTGAGGTGGAAGTAGGGATACATCGCAAAACACGCCAGGGTGGCCAGGACGAGATACAGGACCGCTGCCCCGTAGTCGGACAGCGGGACCCTCTCGGGTCGAATGACGTAGCCCGCTTCCCGTTGCTCTCCTGGCTCGCCTGCGATGACGTAGACGTCGACGTCTCCGCTGATTCGCAGCAGTTGATCCACGGGGTTGCGCGAAAGGATGCCGTTCCCGAAGGAATGCTTTGGCTTGCCGACGATGATCCGCGTGACGTTCCGTTGTCTCGCGAACCTGGCAATCTCCTCGGCAATGTTACGGCCGCGCAGCGTGACGGCTTCTGCGCCCAGGTCGGCTGCCAGCCGCAAATTGTCCGCGGCCTGGTTGCGCGCCGCTTCCGGCAGCATCGCCGTCCTTCGCTTGCTCGACGTACGCGACGAACCATTCGGCGTGAAGGTCGGTCGCCATCCTCTTGGCGGCATTGATCAGTCGAGCCGAGGAGGAGCTCGGGCTCACACATACCAGGAGCCTTTCTTCCGTGGGCCCTACCGTGTCCGCCATCGTAAAGCTCCCTCGGCCACCCCGAGCGTCCGACTACGGTCATGCCTCTACCTCAAAGGCGGCGACCGGGAAACTGCGACTCGGCAAATCGAGCGACCGTCGAGCCGACGCACGCTCGCGGGTCCGGAGCCCGGCACGTCGTAGTCGCCGCCGGCAACGACCACACCGTGACGCAGCTCTCCTAGCGAGGTCCGAAATGAACGATCAGGCTGCCACCGAGGATCACGAGCAGTCCCAGCCAGGTGGATACGGGGATCTGGTCCCCGAAGAAGAACCGGCCGACGAGAACGCTCACCACGGCGAAGATGCCGACGTAGGCACCGAGAAGCCGTGAGAAATCCACGTTGAGCAGATTGACCACGATCCCGTAGGATCCGAGCACCGCGAAGCCAACAGCGACGATGGCGACACCACGACCGCGTAGCCCGGTACGGATGATCGCGTCGCCGACGACTTCCAACGCGGCGGCTGCCACGAACACCATGAATGGTACGAGCGTGATGGGCATCGCCCACCGTAGCACGAGATGCGGCGAGCCCGATCCTCACGCAAGCAGCCGGTGCGCGTCCGCGGCCAGCACCTCGGGCGCGAGGCCGTGCGGACAGGCGCCCGCACAGGCTCGTGCCGAGCAGGTGAGGCAGGCGAGCGCGCCATCGCCGAGTCGCGCGTACTCGCGGCGCGCCAGCGCGATGTCCTCGTAGTCGCGCGCGTACATGCGCGCGCGCAGCACCTCTCCGACGGGCACGCCGCTGGGACAGGCTCCTTCGCAGGCGTCGCACGCGTGACGGCAATAGGCGTCGCCCTGGATGCCGAGGTAGCGTGCCAGCAACAGGAGGTCGCCGGCGCGAAGCGCCTGGGCGCCGGACGCGCCCAGGTACTCGTCGATGCGCTCGCGGCTCGTCATCGAGATGACGACGCCGCTCACCGCCGGGTTCGACAGCACCCAGCGGAACGCGGCCTGGGCGAAGGTGGCACCGCCGCTCTCGTACGGCCGCATGTCGTTCAGGCGCGCGCCCATCAACGTCTTCATGGTGAGCACGCCGACGCGCTTGTCCGCCGCCTTGCGGAGCACGCGCGGGAGCTCGGGCTGCACCGCGATGGTGTCGAAGTCGCGCATCAGCCGCTGGTAGAAGGCGGGGTCCTGTCCGAAGTTGTAGGCCACGAGGATGACGTCCACCAGGTCGTGATCGAGCGAGTAGTCGAGGCACTCGATGAGCCGTCCGGCGTGTCCCGACATGCCGGCGAAGCGAATCTTTCCCTGGCGCTTCGCATCGTCGACGAAGCCGTGCCACTCGGGATTCTTCATGCGCGCCACGTCGTTCACGGCGTGGTTGAAGTAGACGTCGACGTGGTCGGTGCGCAGCCGGCGCAGGCTGCCCTCGAGCGCTCGCATGAAATCGGCCCGCCTCCCCGATGCCGTCGTCTCGACCTTCGAAGCGAGGATGCAGCGATCGCGGACGCCTTCGAGCCCCTTGCCGATGGCGGTCTCGGCTGCACCGTCGGTGTAGCTCTCCGCAGTGTCGAAGTAGTTCACCCCGGCGTCGAACGCGTGCCGCACGAGGTCGTCGTCGCGTTCCCCGAGACGGCTCGACCCGAAGGCGATGTCGGACACCTCGAGGCCCGTCCGCCCGAGCGTGCGGTGCCCGCGGATGCGGGGCGACGGTTGGGGCTCGACGTCGGTCGCGGCCAGGATGGTGCCAGGCGCGAGGGACGCGCCGATGCCGAGCAGCGTGCCGCGGCGCAGGAACTCACGCCGGTCGATGCCGCGAACCGTGCGCCCGACCACGAGCCCGGGCTACGCCCGCGGTCCGGTCCGGTCAAGTAGGATGCTCGGCGACGTCTCGCAATCGACGAACGCGCTCGACTCACGCGACGACTCGTTCCCGTCTCATCCGACGTGTGCCCTCACGCGTAGAGCCCATGAATGAAGCCGCGCCGCGGCTCACACGCCATCCTGGAAGGAGATCAGATCATGAAGCTCACCCCCTGGGCCCTCGCCGTGACTGCCCTCGTCGCCAGCAGCCTCGCACTCGGCGCTCCGGTGCACGCGGCGCTGGCGCCCCTGCCGGCCGACGGCTCGCAGGTGAACGACGACCCCGCCAACTCGATCGACCGCAACCAGGACGCCGGCGTCTCGGACGTCACCGGTGGCGCCGTCACGGCGGGGAAGGTCGAGGTGCCGTGGGCAGCGTTCGAGCAGAAGGTCGGCAGCTCTCAGCAGATCTTCGTGCGCGCGTTCAAGAACGGTGCGTGGGTGACGCAGGGTTTCCCGGCGTCACTCAACATCGATCCGACGAAGGAGGCCGAAGCGCCCTCCATCGACTTCGCGGGCACGGGCCGCACGGTCCCCTGGGTGGCGTGGTACGAGCCCAGCGACGCCTTCGGCTCGCCGACCAACATCTTCGCGAGCCGCTTCAACGTCGGCGCGAACGTGTGGCTGCCCTCGGGCCAGGACCGGACCGCGGGCGGCCTGATCCCGTCGCTCAACATCCATACCGACCGGACGGCGGAAGACCCATCGGTAGCGGGCGGGGCGACGGTCGCCGGGAACGACCCGGTGCCGTGGGTCGTGTGGAAGGAGCACGATGGCGCCGCGACGGATGACGCGGCGCACGTGCAGATCTTCGTGTCGAAGGGCGTGAAGCAGGCGATCACCGGCGCGCCGTGCGCCGGGTTCAAGCCCGCTGGCGGGAACAACGTGAATGGCTTCTGCTGGCAGCAGGTCGGGCTCGACCGGCTCGATCCGGCGTCGCCCAGCCCGTCGGCCTCGGGCGACCCCACGCTCAACATCGATCCCACGCGCGACGGCCAGGACCCCGACATTGCGTTCACCGGCGCGAATGACACCGTCGCCTGGAGCGTCTGGTACGAGGAGGGGACGACGGGCCTCTCGGGCCTGCGCAGCAACCAGCAGGTGTTCGCGGCGAAGATCGTCTCCGACACCGGGGCCGACGGCGGCTTCCACTGGCAGGCGGTCGGCAGCGGCACCGCCGGCCTCAAGCAGATCCTCGACACGTCGGGCGCGACGCATGGCTTCGGCCCCTGCGCCGAGTCGCAGGCGGCCGAGGACGCGTGCTCGCTGAACAAGGTCGCGGGGAATGACGCCGAGAACCCGCGCGTCGCGGCCGGGACGCTGACGCCCGGCGGCACCACGGTGCCCTGGGTCGTCTGGGAAGAGGACGTGGGCGGCGGCACGCACGGCATCTTCGTGTCGCGCCTGGTCGGCAGCGATCATTTCGAGCTGTTCAACGCCGGCCAGCCGATCTCGAACACGGTGAACTTCGCCACCAGGCCCGACATCACCTTCTCGGGCAACGTGCCCTACGTCTCGTGGCAGGAGCAGGTCGGGGATCAGCTGCTGGCGTTCGTCGGCCACTTCGAGGGCGGCGCCGCGAATCCCGTCTTCCGCCTCGATACGCCAGGCGGGATCGCCAAGTCGGCCTTTGCCGACGTCGCCAATCCGTTGCGCGCGCCGATCTCCTCCGGCTGCACGGCGAACCCGACCAACGCCGACGGCTCGGCCTGCCAGGCAGGCGCCGCCGGTACGCCCTTTTTCCTCTACACCGCCGGTGCCGCGGGCACGCAGAAACTCTTCGCCGACGCCTTCGTGCCGACCGACGTGACGACGCAGGCGGCGACGGACGTGACCTCATCGGGTGCCACGCTCCACGGCTCCGCCAATCCCGGCGGTGCGGCGACGAAGGTCCACTTCGAGTTCGGCGCGACGACGGCGTACGGCAGCAGCGCGGACGTCGGCCTCCTGGCCGCGGGCATCGCTCCGGCGTCGTTCGACGCAGCGCTCACTGGCCTCGACGAGGGCTCCACCCTGCACTTCCGCGCCGTCGCCCAGTCCGACTTCGTCACCATCGCCGGCGCCGACCAGGCGCTCGACATCGTGAACCTGCCGCCAGCGTTCTCGCTCGGCGCTCTGCCCGGGAAGGTCCACCTCCGGAAGCTCGGTCGGGACCGCGTCCTGGACGTGCCGGTCCAGCTCTCGGAGCCGGCAACGGTGACCATCGAGCTGCTTCGCCGGCAGAAGGTCGTGCGCCAGGTGACCGCACAGGCTCCGGCCGGCGCCTCCGTGATCTCGTTGTCCCTCAAGCACGTCCGCCGGGGTCGCTACACGCTGCAGGTCGTTGCCACGGACGCGGGCGGTGCATCGAGCGATCCCGTGGTAGTCCAGCTGCGCATCGTTCCCTAGTCCGTCCCGTCTCGGCGCGACGAGCCCCCTCCGGTCACGGCCGGAGGGGGCTCGTGCGTTTCAGTCGGCGCCGTCCATGCAGGTCTCGTCGGCAAATCGCTCACCACGGCCATCGACTTCCAGAACTCCTTCGCCTGCGTCGCAACGGCCCCGTCGACCGCGAATCTCCGCGGCACCCTGATCCTCGACCAGAAGGTGTTCGACGACTTCCTCGTCCCGAACCTCCACCCGATCCGCGCCGCGGCCCTGGAGTAGGCCCGCAGTCTCCGAGGCAAGGCCCCCTACCACGACCTCTCGGCGACGGGTTTCCTGCCTCCCGGTCGCCGAAGAGTGTCATGGCGGTTGACCCAGCGGAGTTGAAATCGCCTACTCTCCACCGCACTCCGACGCCGGTATGTCGGGTGACGGCTTCAGACGATTGAATTGGATCCGGAGCTGGGACGACTCGACGACGGTGATGCCGTCGGGGAATTGTAGGTGCATGCCGAGGGTCAGCGGAGTCTGCGGATTGCCGGCGGCATCGAACTGGACCATGGAGACGCTGCCGCAGCGGGGGTTGAAGGTCACTGGGTCGAGGTTCAGCTCGGCGTAGTACAGCGTCCCATCGCTTCCGACGTCCATGCCGAGCGGGTTCTTCGGCACGTTGGCGGGGACGATGTTCCGAACGAAGGCGCCGTTCGCGTCGTACTCGTTGATGATCGGCGGGAACGATCGCGCCGGCGACGTAGAAGTGATCGCTGCCGCGCACGCGGGTGATCGACACCGGGATGTTGAGGCCGCCGACGCCGCCGGCGAGCCAGGTCGACTTCTGAGGGGGCGTCGTGACCAGCAGATCGGGGTTCGCGCAGTCGGCCGGGCTCGACGGGTACGGGGGAGAGAACTTCGTCACCCTCGCGGCCTGGGGCTCGGGAACGTAGAGGTTGCCGGCATCGTCCAGGACCGGCATCCCGGGATCGGCGAGGCCCTTGTCGAGGTAGCAGTACGACTCGTAGCCGCCGTGCGGACCGCCCGGGAAGAAGACCATCAGGGCACCGTCGTTCACGCCGGTGATCTCCGATCCGACGTCCGTGGCGAGCAGCCGGCCGTCCGGTAGGAACGCGCACCCCTGAGGATCCTTCGCGCCCTGCGGGTCGTTGTTCTGATCGACCGCCGGCTCCCCCTGTACGTTGATGTGCTGCCGCGTCCACCTCCCGTTCGCCTTGAAGACGGCCCACCCGTCGAGACTCCTCCCGACGTAGAATTTGCTCCTCGGGTTTGTCACGCTACAGCGCGCCTGGGGGGGCGTGGGGTCGAGACACGCCTCCCGGTACTCGTCGTCGGCCACGATGTACTGGCGACGGTGCCGGCGCTGGCTCGACGGGAAGAAGCAGACCTTGCCGTTCAGGTGACGGCCCCCGAGGTAGGGCGGCACGGTGAGGCTGTCGGGCGGGTGCGGGTCGGGATCGTTGACGATGACCCGGGGCGGGAATGCCTTCCCGTTCACGAGGTATCCGTCCATGTACTCGCCCTGGGTGCTCAGCACGACGTCGACTGCCGCGGCCGGGCCCATGGTGACGAGAATCAGCAGCGGGACGGACAGCGCCGTCCACGCTGCGTACCGGCGGAGTTCTCGCCGGTGGTCGTTGCGACGTCATGTGGGACTCCTCTCTGGGCCACGTCCCGGGGCGGAGCAGCTCACTGCCCCGTTACCGGACGTTCTCGCATCCTCGCGTGCCCGCGGCGCAGAAGGCGGTGATGTCGACGGGCAACGTGGCTTCGATCTCTGCCGGGTCGGTCGGATCGGGCCCGCGGGCGCCGGAGCCCGACCCGACGATCACGAGCCCGTGAAGTACCGCGGGCGCCGAGGCAAGGGTCGCTCCGACGGGAAAGCTCGCGAGCTCGGCCCCGGTCGCCGCGTCGTAGGCCCGGAGCGCGCCACCGACGTCCTTCCCGGCGAACACCACGCCGGGGATGGCGCTGGTGGGCGCAAAGCTGGCATCCGCATTGGGCTCGGTCGTGTTCTGCCAGACGATCGCACCGGTGTCCGCGTCGAGCGCGTGCACCGTGGGCCGTTGCGGGTTGAAGAGATCCTGGTCACTTCCCGGAGCGGTGCTGAAGTAGATGCGGCGAGCGGCGCTGGTCGACGGCGGCCGTCCCGATGATTCCGCCCGCGCTTCCTCCTGGCACCACGTTCGTCCGCCAGTAGGGCAACCCCGACGGATCGGGACCGTCCCAGCGGATGCCGGTGACACCGTTCACGCCCGTTCGATCGAGCACGTAGTAGGTCCCGTCCTTGCCGCCTATCCCGACCACGTCCCGACGGTGGCCTCCGACTCGGATCGAGAAGAGGTTCGGTGTCGCCCCGAAGTCGAGATCGTCCGGATCGACCGGACGTGGCTTCCACTGCCATGCCGGCGAACCGTCGAAGTGAAGGGCGATGATCGCCTCCTCGTACGGCAGCGCGTTCTCGCTCTCCCCGCACGCCGAGGACGCGAAGAACAGCAACTGTCGTCTCGCATCGACACTCGCGGACGACCACACGCCGCCGCAACCGTCCCCGCGCCGGTCGAAGCCGCACCCCGGCCGACTGGCGAGGAACCCCGTGGGCAACCCGAGGTCGCTCTCGCTGTGGTAGCCGTCGAAGCGCCGCACGTCGTCGCCGGAGAGTGTGCGGCACGTCGCGCCGGTCTCGACGTCGAAGTACCAGAGGAGGTGGCCGTCGTGGACGTCGAGCCCGTAGAAGCCGCCTTTGCCGTCGATCCCGTTCTCGTTGATGTCCATACCGAAGACCACCGCGTCGCCGGCGACGATGGGAGACGACTCGACCTCGTTCGTCTCCGGCGCGGAGCCGCCGAAGCCGCAGTCGCCGGGCGGGACTCCACAACCGGTGCCCGCATCGAAGTGCCAGACCTCCCGCCCGCTCAGAGCATCGACGGCGTAGACGGTCTCGCCTCCCGCGACGAACACCCGTTCGGCTCCGTCGATCCTGCGCACGTCGACAGACGCCGCGTTCGGGTACGCCGATCCCGGTTGATCGGTCGTCGCGAAGTGCCACAGCTCGCTGCCGTCGCGAGTTCGGAGGGCGTAGAGGGTGCGGTCCCATGACGGAACGAACGCGAGCGGCGTGCGCCCTTCGCCAGGGACGTTCAACGTCACGATCGAGGGCGATGCGGTCACGGGCCCCCCGACGTGGAATCTCCACTTGACCTGGAGGTTCCCCACGTTCCGTCTCGTGACGCCGCCCGGATGGGGGTTGAAGAAGAGCCGGTCCGGACCGCCTGCATAGGAGGACCAACCGCCCGCGCTCGCCGTGCTCGTCAATGCTCCCAGCAACACCGCATTGATGCCGAGATATCGACGACGAGCCACGACTATGCGGGTATACCGTGATCCGACCCCTGGGGTCACCTCGAAAGTGAGGGTCGGCGGCCGAGGGATGGGGCTAGTGACTTCGGTAGGCTGCAGCCACGCAGGGGAGGCAGCGGGATGAAGCGGCGAAGTTCTCGGCGGACCTCACGCTCGACAAGCACATGCTCGTGAGGCGGCGAGTGTACGGGTCTTGTGCGGGACTGACCGTCCGCGACGGACTGAGAAGCGCAGTTGTGGCCTGCCGCGCCCGATTGGGTTGAACGTCGGCCCGGACGGAGGATGGAGCTCCTGGTCGTGGGCGTGGCGGCCGCAGTGCTAGCCGGGTGCAGCTCCAATCGGACACCGTCGCACATCTCGCCGGCCTTGCTCCCTCCGCCGGTCGTCACGCCTGGTCCCGACTATCGCCTCCAGCTCGGTGACTCGATCAAGGTCCAGTTCCTCTACCAGCCCGAGAACGACATGGATCTGGTCGTACGGCCCGACGGTCGGATCTCGTTGAGCCCCGCCGGGGAAGTCGATGCGGTGGGGAAGACGGAGCGGGAGCTCGAGCAGATCATCACCGAGCGTGCCTCCGAGCATCTGCGCGAGCCCAAGGTCACCGTCACCGTGACCAAGGTCGGTCCGCAGAACGTCTATGTCGCGAGTGAGGTCCTGCACCCCGGCGTCGTGACCCTGGTGCCGGGGATGACCCCGCTGCAAGCGTCATGGAACAGGGCGGGTTCGTGCCCACAGCCAAGCGGGACAGCGTGGTGCTGATTCTACCGACGGCCGATGGGAGGTTCGCCGCGTCGCGCATCAACTTGAAGCAGGTGCTCACCGACGGCGTGCCGGAACGCGTCCGCCTTCGTCCCAATGCGGTCATCTTCGTGCCCAAGACCTGGGTCGCCCACGCCGACGACGTGATCGACCTCTACGTCCGCGGGCTGATCCCGTCCCTGCCGCGCGTCGGCGTGGGATATTCGCTCAACAACGTCTCCGGCGGTTCCGGCGGTTCCAGTTCCACCCCCAGCTCCACCTCCGGTCCGTAGAGCGCAATATCCAGGAACCATACGGATTGCGTTCCGCCCGCCGGCATCGTGCTCATCGGGTTCGATCTTACGACGGCTCGAACGCGGGGACGTGGCATCTGGTGACGGGCGAAGAGCCTGCCGGTTGCGGTGCCCCGTCTATCTGCACGCAGTGACCGGGTGACGGTCGTGCTGGCGCCATGGCTCCACGACTGACGTAGCCTACCCCGTGACGTTCCCGGGTGGGCGGTCGAACTCCGAAGGTAGCGGCCCGCTACCCGAAAAGTAGCGTCATCGATCTGAAGGGCGCCCCTCGCGTCAGCGATCTTCGGGCGTACCAGCGTGTGCCGGTGAGGCGCGTACATTTCGCGCCCTCCGGGCAGAGGGATCATGTTCAGAGGAGGACGTCATGCGGACCGGAATGCGTGAAGCAGGCAGGCGGGGCCCCGCGGTCGTCGCCGCGGTCGCGGCAGCGATGGTGCTGGCAGGGAGCGCCGTCCCGGCGACGGCGATCACGTCCGCGGGCTGCTTCGCCCAGCGGCTCAAGGCGTGGGGCAGCCTGCGGAAGTGCCAGCGGCAGGAGGAGGCGAAGGCCATCCAGGGGAGGTCGGCGGACCCGGCGAAGTGTCAGGCGACGTTCGACAGGAAGGCCGAGATGCTCCGGGCCGAAGCCGCCGCCTCCGCGGTCGCGTGCCGCTATCGCGACAACGGCGACAACACCGTCACCGACTTCGATACCGGCCTCATGTGGGTGCGGCAGGTCGCGTTCGACGGGAACCCGAGCCCGTTCATCCTCGACGCCGACAATACGTTCACGTGGCAGGCGGCCGCCGAGACCGCCGCCAAGCTGGCGGGGACGAGCGCGTCGGGCACGACCATCATCCCCGTGCCCGGAAACGGGTCGTACACCGACTGGCGCTTGCCCACGATCGTCGAGCTCGAGGGCATCGTGGACCCCGGCGCGCCCGGCTGCCGGATGAGCGGCGCGTGCATCGATCCGATCTTCGGCGGCACGTCGCCGCGCGATTACTGGTCCGCCACCAAGGAGTTGGTCGGCCCGAGCCCCGCGGCGTTCGTGGACTTCTTCAACGGCGCCATCGAGTTCAGCAACCCGCTCGGCGACCTACACGCTCGCGAGGTGCGCTCGGCCTTCTGACGAGCGCGCTCCGCGAAGGAGGACATCATGCGAACGATCACGGGTGAGAGGTGGGTGCGCGGCGGCGCGTTGGTCGCCGCCGTCGCCGCGTGGACGGTGCTCGCCGGCGGCATCGCGCCGGCGTACGCGATCACGACGCCGGACTGCCTCGCGAAGAAGCTGAAGGCGTGGGGCAATCTGCGGCAGTGCCAGCGGAACGCGGAGGCCAAGACCGTGCAGGGACGGGGCGCGGACCGCGCCGCGTGTCAGGCGCGCTTCGCGGAGACACTCGACGCGATCCGTGCCCAGGCGGCCGCAGCCGTGATCCCCTGCCGCTATCGCGACAACGGCGACAACACGGTCACGGACTTCGACACGGGGCTCATGTGGGCCAAGCAGGACGCGCTCGACGGCTTCACCAATCTGTTCGACGTCCTCGACGCCGACAACACGTTCACGCTGGACGGTGCGGCGGCGGCGGCCGCGTCCCTTACCGGCACGAGCACCAACGGCACCACGCTCACCCCGGTGCCCGGGGGCGGCTCGCACACCGACTGGCGCTCGCCGACGATCGTCGAGCTACTGACGATCGTGGACACGACCACGGTCGCCTGCCAGGTGGGCGGACCCTGCATCGATCCGATCTTCGGGTTGACGGTCCCCGCGTTCTACTGGGCGTCGACGACGGACGACGGCAGCACCGGATTCCTTGTGAACTTCCAGAACGGGTCCCTGGGTGTCGGCTCCCCGGGCGTGGCCGCGCACGCTCGGCCGGTGCGGTCGGCCTTCTGAAGGCGCTCCGTCCGCGCCGCGCGCGGGGTGGCGGTCTGCGTCCGACTTGGGGACGTTACGACACCCATGAAGACGGGCTGGTCAAAGTGTCCGTGCCTGCCACCTGCCCTCATGCAGCCTTTCCCTGCTGCGCCACGATCGCTCGCTCCAGCACGACGTAGGCTAGGGCGGTCAACAACAGCACGACGCCGTACGGTGCGGTCCGCAGGGGCGTGAACGGTTCTCGCCCATCCAGCGGGTGACGGACGCGCCGACCGCCAGCGGACGGGGACGACGTTCCGGTTCGCCCGACCGCCTGGAGCGTCAGAACAGTACCCTCACGCGTTGGCAAGCGCCCGACGTAGTTCAGCTCCGCGAGCCGCCGTCGCTGCGGCGCGCTTTCGGCCAGGCTTGCGGATCGCCGTTGCCCGTGCCTTTTGAGGCGTACAGATCTGATCCTACTACCTGCTGCGCGACCATGAAGATATCGATGTCAGCTAGATTCGGCTACCCCGGGCGATCTGATAGACGACTTTGGGCCGCGTTCGTATCGCAAAACCATCCATGAAGGGGACACCTGATGAGCACACTGCACGATCCCGATCCCGAGTTCGAAAGACGACTCGCCGGCCTCCTTCTCGATGTCCTCATTCGCGCCGGCCTCCTCCTGGCCCTGGCCATGCTCTGCTTTCAGGTGTTCTCTCCGTTCCTGAGCCTGATGACCTGGGCTCTGATTCTGGCAGTCACTCTCTATCCCCTGCACCAGTCGGTGGCCGCGAAGATCGGCGGCCGCCAGGGACTGGCCGCGACGCTGCTCGTTCTGCTCGGAGTTGTCGTGGTCATCGTGCCGACCGCGGCGCTGATGAACTCGCTCGGCGACTCGGTGCACCGACTGATCCACGACGTGCAGAACAACACGCTCCAGGTGCCACCGCCACGAGAAGGCGTCGCCGAGTGGCCGCTGGTCGGCGAGAAGGTGTACGCGTTCTGGACGAAGGCGCACACTGATCTGCCCGCACTGGTGCAGAGCATGCAGCCGAAGATCGGCAACCTGGCCAAGGCGGCGCTCGGTTTCGTCGCCGGCATCGGTGGCGGGCTGTTGCGGTTCCTCGCGTCGCTCGCTGTCGCCGGCATCATGATGGCCTACGGCGAGGGCGGCGCGCGCGCGATCCGCTCGATCTTCGAGAGAGTCGCCGACGGACCGCGGAGGGGAGTTCGTCGACCTGTCCACGGCGACCATCCGCGCGGTCGCCAAGGGCGTGCTCGGCGTCGCGTTCCTGCAGGCCATCATCGTCGGCCTCTGCCTGCTCATCGCCGGCATACCGTGGGCAGGCGTGCTGGCAGTCATCGTCCTCGTGCTCGGCATCGCGCAGGTGCCGGCGCTGATCGTCACGCTGCCGGCCATCGGCTACCTCTGGTCGAGCGGCAACTACGGCACCGGCGCTGCCGTCCTCTACACGGTCCTCCTTGCCGTCGCCGGCATGGCCGACAACGTGCTGAAGCCGTTGATGCTCGGCCGCGGCGTGGATGCGCCGATGCCGGTCATCCTGCTCGGCGCGCTCGGCGGCATGGCCGCGGGAGGCATCCTCGGCATGTTCGTCGGCGGCACGCTTCTCGCGCTCGGCTACCAGATCTTCATGGGATGGGTCGCGACGAATCCCGACGCGCCTCGAGCACATCCGGAAGGCGGAGCGTCCCAGGCCGACTGAATCGATGCCGGCCGTCCAGCCGAGGTCTGCGCCGACGCGCGCGCTCGTCCTGCTCGCTCCCGTGCTTCTCGCCTCGTGCATGCTCGGGCCCGACTTCAAGCGCCCGGTGGTGCCGTGGCTCGACGGCTGGTCCGCCGACGCGCTGCAGTCGGCGGAGGCGGAGTCGCAGGAGGTCGGGCGGCCTCCGGTGCGGTACGACGAGTGGTGGCGCAACTTCGACGACCCGGTTCTCGAGGAGCTGGTGGAGGAAGCCCAGCGCCTCAACCCCGGAGTGCGCACCGCGGGCATGCGCATCCTCGAGGCGCGCGCGCAGCTCGGCATCGCCGGCAGCGGGCTGTACCCCCAACTGCAGCAGGCTCCACGGCGAGGGCCTGTACGTCGGAAAGGCGCGGAGCGAACAGCCCGATCGCCACTTCTGGAGCGGCGCCGTCGGGCTCGACGTTGGCTGGGAGCTGGACTTCTGGGGCAAGTTCCGCCGCGGCATCGAGTCGGCGGACGCCGGCTATTTCGCGAGCATCGCGCAGTACGACGATCTGCAGGTCCTGGTCGCGGCGCAAGCCGCGATCTCATACTCCACGATTCGCACCATCGAACAGCGGCTGCGCATCGCGCACGAGAACGCCGCCCTGCAGAAGCGCAGCCTCGAGATCACCGAGCGCCTGTTCCGCAGCGGCAACGAGTCCGAGCTCGACGTGCAGCAGGCGCGCACGCTCTACCTGAGCACGCTCGCGACGATTCCCGAGCTCGAGAGCAGCCTGCGCCAGGCGCAGAACGCGCTCGCGATTCTGCTGGCGCGACCGCCGGGGCCGCTGCCCGAGATGGAGGCCGGACGGGAGCGGATTCCCGAGGCGGAACTCGGCATCATCGCGGAGCTTCCCGCCGACCTGCTGCGCCGTCGGCCCGACGTGCGCGCGGCCGAGCTGCAGATGGCCGCGCAGTCGGCGCTGATCGGCGTGAGCAAGTCGGAGCTCTATCCTGCGATCCTGCTCACGGGCTCGCTCGTCTTGTCGGCCAGGTCGGCCATGACTTCGCCGTACCATGTCGACGGGGGACTCGGCCCCGCCTTCGTCTGGAACATCTTCGATTGGGGCCGCCTGACGAATCAGGTGCTCGTCCAGGATGCCCGCTTCCAGCAGCTCTACGAGCAGTACCAGGACACGGTGCTACGCGCGGCCAGTGAAGTCGAAGACGCCGCCATCGGCTTCGCGGAGCTCCGTACGCAGGTGGCGATCCTCGCAGAATCGGTGCAGGCAGCGAGACGCTCCCTCGACATCGCCGACGTGCAGTACCGCGAGGGCCTGGTCGACTTCGAGAGAGTCCTCGATTCGCAGCGCGCGCTCTTCAGCCAGCAGGAGCAGCTCGTGGCGACGAAGGGCGGCATCACGCAGAACCTGATCAGCCTCTACAAGGCGATGGGCGGTGGCTGGCAAGCGGGCCGCGCAAGGCCCATCGTCGACCCCGCGACCAGCGCAACGATGGCCGAGCGCAGCAACTGGAAGCGGCTGCTCGACGCTCCGCTCCCGCCAGCTACCGAAGATGCCCAACCGTACCCGCCGACGGACACACCATGAACGACAAAGCTGATTCGACGCCTGCTCCGCCGGTCGATTCCGAAGCCGGCAGCGGCACCCGCAAGGGCGCCATTGTTCTCGGCGTGCTCATCGTGACGAGCCTCGGCCTGTACATCGTCGGCGACCGGCTCACGCCGTCCACGTCTCAGGCGCGCATCCAGGCATTCGTGGTGCCGGTCGCCGCCGAAGTGGCGGGCGACGTCGTCAAGGTTCACATCCGCGACAACGACGAAGTGCAGGCCGGTCAGCCACTTTTCGACATCGATCCCAAACCGTACGAGATCGCTCTTCAGAGCGCCCGCGCGAGCTACGCCATCGCGCGCCACTCCGTCGACGCAGCCCGCGCCGGTGTCGAAGGAGCGCGCGCGGCGCTCGAGGCGGCCAAAGCCAATCGCGACATGGCCGAGCGCGACGCCGAGCGTCAGGAACGGCTGTACCGGGAGGACCCCGGCGCGATCTCGGTGCGCCGCCTCGAAATCGCGCAGGCGACACGCGAGGAGGCGCGCAGCAAGGTTCGCGGAGCCGAGGCCGAGCTGCGAGCGGCGGTGGAAACTGCCGGCGAACCCGGTGACGACAACGCGCAGATCAAAGCCGCTCGCGCCGCGCTCGACAAAGCCGAGCTCGACCGCGGCAACACCCGCGTGCTCGCCCCGGCGCGCGGCATGGTCACCGATCTGCGCACCGACGTCGGACATTTCGTCCAGGCCGGCGCGCCGGTGATGACGCTGATCGCCACCCACGACCTGTGGATCAGCGCCGACATGACCGAGAACAACCTCGGCCACATCGACGTCGGCGACGAAGCCGCGATCGTCCTCGACGTGCTTCCCGGCGAGGTGCTCAGGGGCCGCGTCCGCAGCGTGGGCCGCGGTGTGGACAGCGGCCAGCAGTCGTCGTCGGGCTCGCTGCCGACGGTGCAGAATAGCCGCGACTGGCTGAGGCAGGCCCAGCGCATTCCGGTCTCGATCGAATTCGACCCGGACGAGGTCCCGCGCCTGAAGCTCGCGCGCGTCGGCGGCCAGGCCGAGGTCCTCGTCTACGCGAGCGGGAACCCGGTGATGAACCTGCTCGGCGCGATCTACATCCGCGTCGCGAGCTGGCTGAGCTACCTTTACTGAGAGCGGGCCGTGAATCGGGGCGACAAGGCGGCTCTACGACTGGCGATCGGGCTCGGCCTTGCCGTTCTCGTCGCGTACGGGATGGCCCTGCCCGTTCCGTACGTCGTCTGCGTGATGTCGGTGCTCGTGCTGAGCAGACCGGGTCCACCGCTGCCGCTCGTCAAAGGCCTCGTCGTCGCGCTGCTGATCGCGGTGCTGGTGGCGACGGGGATCGTGATGGTCCCGCTGCTCGAGCACTATGCGTTTGCCGCCGTGTTGATGACGGCAGTCGTGCTCCACTCGATCTTCTTCCTGGGCTTGACCAGCGGCAATCCGCTGACTGCGATCCTCGTACTGTCGTTCACGCTGATCCCGGTGGCCGGCGTCGCGGAGCAGGCGCTGGTCGGAAGGCTCAGCGTAACGCTCGCGGTTGGCGTCAGTGTCGGCGTGCTGGTGAGCGCCGTTTCTCACTCTCTGTTCCCCGATCCGCCGGCGCCGGCCGCAGCAGCTGGCGCCGCGGCGCGCGTTTCGCCGGACGAAGCCGCCTGGATCGCACTGCGTGCCACGCTGATCGTCATGCCCGTCTTCGTCCTCGCGCTGACCGATCCGTCGTTCTATCTCGCCGCGGTGATGAAGACCGTTGCGCTCGCGCAGCAGGCGGGCGAGACCGACGCGCGCTCGGCCGGCCGCGAGCTTGTCGGCGCAACGCTGATGGGCGCCGCGATTGCGGCGGCAGTGTGGACGGGACTGTCCATCTGGCCCAGCCTCTGGATGCTGATGCTGTGGCTGATGGCGGCGTCCCTGTGGATCGGTTCGGCGATGTTCGGTGTCCGGCGCACGAAGTGGCGGCCGTCGTTCTGGAGCAACGCGCTGATCACCACCTTCCTGCTCCTCGGCCCGGCGATCGAAGACAGCGCCAGCGGCAAGAGCGTCGTCGAGGGCTCCGTCATGCGCGTCTGCCTCTTCGTGGGCGTCGCGCTCTACGCGTGGAGCACGATCCGGCTGCTCGAGCGCTTCCGTCCCGGCCATCCACCCGGAGCTCCCGTGCTGCATCGGCAACAGGAGGAAACGACATGACGCTCAGGAACTTCGTCGTCGGTGTGCCTGCCATGCTGCTCTGTCTCATCGTGCAGGTCGCGGTCGTCTTCTGGTGCGTCCGGTATTGCGCACGGCAGACCGCCCACGACCCGATCCGCCTCGGCTGGCTGAAGGCGATCCGGCCGCTGGCCGTTTCCATGGTGGCGATGCTGATCGCCAACGCGGTTCAGATCGCGCTGTGGGGGGGCCTGTTCGTCTGGCTGGGCGAGTTCGAGGAGTTCTATCCGGCGATCTACCACTCGGCGGTGAACTTCACGTCGCTCGGCTACGGCGACGTCGTGATGAAACAGGAGTGGAAGCTGCTCGGTCCGCTCGAAGCGTCCAACGGCGTACTGATGATGTCGATGACCGCGGCAGCCCTGACGGCCATCCTGCAGAGCATCATTCGATCGCAGGCCGACACGATCGTCGCGGGGCAAAATCGACGTCGCGATTCCGGCGAATGAATCGCACGTGCTCGCGTCGTTCGTGGTCGGAGGGCTCCTGGTCCTGTCGATCGCATTCGGCGAGGTCGCGGAGGCGCAGTCGCGCTGCGACGCAGGAGTCACGAAGGCCGTGGCCCGGAAGGTGTCGGCGAAGCTGAAAGTCATCGCGAAGGGGCAGGAGAAGGGACGGCCCCCCGACGCCAGCAAACTCGCCAAGGCTGAGACGAAGTTCACCGGGAAGTGCACCAAGGCGAAGAGGAAGACGTCCCCACATCGGCAGCCGCCTGACAACGCACGACCATTCGTGCGAAGAAGTTGGACGGCAATGAAGGGAGACGCGGGATGGTGAAGCACTTCGATCACGTGACGATCGTCGCGAGGGATGTCGAAGCCGCGAAGCGGTTCTTCGGGCTCCTCGGGTTCGAAGAGGTGAAGTCGGTCGTCATCTCCGGGACGGAGATGGACCGCTACATGGGCGTCCCAGGCATCGAAGCCGAGCACGTCACGCTCGCGCTCGCGGGCGCGGCACCGCGCAACGAGGTCCAGATCCTGCGATACCGACGACCCGAGGCGCTGCCGGACCCGGACATCGCGAACCTGACGAAGCTCGGGTTCAACCACGTTTGCTTCGCCGTGGACGATCTGGACGCCGAGGTACGGCGGATCGAGGCGGCGGGGTTTCGACGGCGAAACGAGGTGATGGAATTCCACGAGCGGAAGCTCGTCTTCCTCGTCGGACCCGAGGGCGTCACCGTCGAGCTCGCGCAGTGGCGCTGAGGGCTACGCGCGTGACGGGGCTCGCGCTGGCGCGCGCCCGTTACCGGTCGCCAGTGAGCTCGACGCTCGCTGACAACGGCAGCGCCCGCGACGACGTCCCGACACGCAGCGCGTAGGTCCCCGGCACGACCGCTGGCCCGTCGTTCCACACGGCGAAGCTCGGCTGACGGAGCGTCATCCGCACACGCTTGCGCCGCCCGGGCTTCAGGAACACCTTCGCGAATCCCTTGAGCTGGTTCGGCGGCTCGCTCGCTGACTCCGGGAAGCCGACGTAGAGCTGCACCACCTCCGCGCCCGCGAGCGTCCCCGTGTTCGTGACGCGCACCGAGACGTGGAGCGTCCCACGCGCGCGACGCGTCAGCCGCAGGTGATCGAGCGCGAACGTGGTGTAGGAGAGCCCGTGACCGAAGGGGAAGAGCGGCTCCTGGCCGAACTGGTCGTAGAACCGATAGCCGACGAAGATGCCCTCGTCGTAGTGCACGGCGCCGTCCACGCCCGGGTACTCCGCCGGTGTCCGCGCCACGCCCTGGGTCTCGTCCGCCGGGAACGTCATCGGCAGCTTTCCCGACGGGTTCACGTCGCCGAAGAGGACGGCGGCGAGCGCCTCGCCGCTGCGCTCGCCTGGATACCAGGCCTGGACGACGGCCGCGACACGCGACAACCACGGCATCAGCACCGGGCCCGAGGTGTGAAGGACGACGACGGTACGCGGGTTTGCCGCGGCCACAGCCTCGATCAACGCATCCTGATCGCCCGGCAGCCCGAGCCCGCTCCGGTCCATTCCCTCGCCCGTCACATCGTTCACGAACACCACCGCGACCTCGGCCCCGCTCGCGGCCGCGACGGCCGCCTGGACGAGCGCGGGGTCGGGTGGCGCCCATCCCAGGTGGAGCGGCGAGCCGATGTCCGACGCGCCGATCGAGTAGTCGAGCTGGATCGGGACGGCGTGCCCCGCTGTCAGGTCCGCCAGGCCCTGGAAGGTCTGCGGCGGCGCGCCGACCAGGCCGAGCGCCGGACCGAGCCCCTCGGTGTCGCCGTTTGCGACGAGACGGCCGTCGATGGTGAGCCGCGCGTTGCCGGCGTGCTCGAGCGAGAAGCGATGCGTGCCGGAGGCGACGGACGTCAGCGTCCCCGTGAAGCGCGCGGAGCGGGACCCTTGCGGCGTGAGCGCGGTCCCGAAGTCGATCGTCGGGCTCACGAAGGCGCCGAGCGGCGAGCCGCTCTCGTCCATCGTGGCGTAGTACGTGCCGAGGAGTCCCGGTCCGGCGCCTGACGACGGCGTCAGGACGGCGCTCGGCACGATCGGCAGCGGCACGACACCGAGCGTCCCAGGCGCGTACGTCACCGCGACCCCCTGTCGCGCGCGCGCGGTGATGGCATCGAGCGGCGTCACCACCGGGCCACCGGAGACGGCGGCGGAGCCGCCCTCCATGTTCTGCGTGCCGGGTCCCGCGTCGTAGCCGATGACGGCGATCGACCGGGCGCCGGGCCCGATCGGCAGCACGCCGTCCTCGTTCTTGAGCAGCACCGTACCTTCCGCCGCGATCTCGGCGGCGAGCGCGAGGTGATCGGTGGATCCCGGCCCGACGGGTCCATCCAGCAACCCGACGGTCGCCAGCGCCGTCAGGATCCGCCGCACCATGTCGTCGAGACGCTCGGGCGAGACCTGCGCCGCCGCCTGGGCCGGCGGGATACCGACGAGGGTGCCGAGCTGGAAGTTGTCCGTGCCGGCGTTGGCCGCCGCGAGCGCGTCGCGCACGGCGAGGGTCGCGTCGATGCCGACGAAGCCCGTGAAGCCGAGGTCGTTCTTCAAGGCGCCGAGGATCGACGGGTTCTGGCAGGCATAGAGACCGTTCACCTGCGGATACGCACACATCACCGACATCGCGCCGCCGTCCTGGACGGCCGCGGCGAAGGCGGGGAGGTATATCTCGCGGAGCGCGCGCTCGGAGACGATGACGTTCACGGCGGGCGAGAACCCGTTGAAGATGTCGCCGTGACGCTCGATCTCCTGGTTGTTCGCCGCGTAGTGCTTCACCTGCGCGATGACGTGCCGGCTCTGGAGACCAACCACCTCGGCCGCGGCGATCTGCCCGGAGAGGAACGGGTCCTCGCCCAGGGTCTCCGCGGCGCGTCCCCAGAGCGGCGTGCGGAGGATGTTGACGGTCGGGCCGAGGAGGATGTTGAAGCCCTTCGCGACAGCCTCGTCGCCGACAGCGACGCCGAAGCGCTGCGCGAGCGTGGTGTCCCACGAGGCGGCGAGGACCTGCGCATTCGGGAACGCGGTGCGCGGCGGCGAGCCGTTGCGGACGCCATTCGGTCCGTCGCTCGGCGCCAGCGCGGGGATGCCGAGGCGAGGGATGCCCGCCCCGCCGTTGGCGACGAGCGAGATCTTCTCGTCGCGCGTCATCTGGGCGAGGAGCGCATCCGCCTGCTGGAGGGGCGTCGGGCGGGGGGCCGCAACCCCGATCGACGACGCGGCGCCCCCAGCGACGAGCGCGGCGCTGGCGAGTACGAGCAGCAAGCGACGGGTAGGGTTCACCCGTCGAGGTGTACGCCGGGTGCTCTTTCGCCGTCAATCAGAAGTATGCAGATGAACAGCGTCCAGTCTGCGGGGCTCGTGACGCTTCGGAGCTCACGCCCGCTGCGGGCTCGACGCCGAGGTCGCCTAGCGCAGGCGTGCTCGGACCGCCGCCACGCGGTCGCCTACGGAATCGAGGCGGCGAGACAGTCGCACCACGGCCCAGCCGGTCGAGGCGAGCTTCAGCCCCACGAAGAGCCCGAGGGCACGGGCGCCCGAGATCGGCCAGTCGGCCCACAGTGCACTGCCGGCGAGGATCGAGACGACACCGGACGCCAGCATCGAGCTCCAGTCGTCCTCCGACGAGCGCAGCTCCCACGCCGTGGCGATCTCCGCTGCCCCGCTCAGCAGGAAATAGCCGATCAGCAGGAGACGGACCAGGGAGAGTCCCACCGTGGGCTGAACCACCAGCACGAGTCCGGCGATCGCGGTCAGTGCCGCGATCACGAGCCCCATGCTGCCTTTCCCCGCCTCCCGAGCTCGCAACGCCCACGACCCGATCAGGGCGGCAGCTGCGAGCAGCACGAGGCCGATCACCACCACCACCGTGGCACCGGTTGCGACCGGCGCCAGCGCGGCGATCAGCCCGAGGATCACCAGCCCCCACCCGACGTAGTGCGTCGCCTTCACCAGGCCACCGAGCATCGATGGTTCGGCGCTCAGCGCGCCGTCCTCCTCTCCCTTCCGAACGCGGATTGGATCGGTGAGTCAAGGTGCCAGCGCGAACGCCGCCTTCGTCGCGGCATTCTCCCGAACCTTCACTTGCTTGGCTTCGGTTCGCTCAGTGTTCATGACGTCCCGAGGCAGCTGAGTATTCTCGTTGTGCCAGAGCGACGGTCGAGCTAGGCTCCGGTGATGCGACTCCTTCGGCTGTTGCCTGCCGTATTCGTGCTTGCCGTGTGCATGAGCGGGACGGCGACCGCGGCGCCACCGGACGACGGCTTCAGGCTGATCCACGTGAACGACCTCGTCGCCCTGAGAGCCGCCCCGAACGCTGCCGTCACGGTGCTCGACGCCAACGCGCCGGACTTCCGGGCGCGAGAGGGCGTCATTCCCGGCGCGGTCCTCCTGTCGAGTGACAACAGAGTACGACGTGGCGAAGGAGTTGCCGCCTCGGAAGGACGCCCGGCTGGTCTTCTACTGCGCGAACATCCATTGACTGGCGTCCCACGCGGCTGCCCGTCGGGCGGTCGAGGCCGGGTACACCGACGTGAGCGTCATGGTCGACGGACTCAAGGGCTGGAAGGCGGCCGGAGAACCCATCGACCAGCCCCACGCGTAGCGGATCCGGGGTTCAACAGAGAACAGCGCGCTCGACCCGGCGTGGACAATCGTGAGCGACCGGGGAATGCCAAAGACGTGGCCACTGGCCTGCGCGCGCCGGTCCATGACCTCGATGACGTGTCGTCCTAGCCGTCTCGAGCGGGAAGCACGACCAGTCCATGCGGGTGTGCCGGCCCGGTGAGCACATCGTGGCTAAAATCGAGATTGAAACTCGTATCGCGTTCCAAGTGATCACTGAAGACGTTGATGACGTGGATCTTCATGTCACCTTCTGCATTGATCACACCGCTTGGCACGAGGTCTTCGACGAGGAAGTAGTCCGACACCACGAGGCGGTCCTCGTCACTTGTCAGAGTCAGATAGTGCGGCCCCGAGTTCAGACCGAGGTCTACGACCCCCGCGTCCGGCTCCGCACCCACTGCGTGAGGATGTTCCGGATCCGCAATGTCGAGCATCACGACCTTGCCCGCCTGCCCCGCGAAGTTGAGCGTGACAAATAGGCGTGTGCCTGCCTTGTTGAGGTTCAGCAGCTGTGGCCAAATCGGCGGGGCCGGAACCGCCGTCACCGCGTAGGGGGCGAAGTCGAAGACTGCCTTCGCTGTCCCGCGCTGCGTATCGACCAGATAGAGTTGATTGTCGTTCATGCCCGCCGTGAATGCACGGTGCCGAGCGTCGCCCGGAATCAACCTGACATCCATCGTTCCAGCGTGGTCGCCGACGACGATGGTGCGGGTGACGGAACGCTTCGCAAGGTTCCAAACCCTGATACTCCCATTCAAGTGTGGCACGCCACCGCCGACATGGAGCGTCGACACTGGGCATACATAGTCGCTGGTGACCATGAGGTTGTGCTCTTCGTCAATGGAGATGCCGTGCGGATTGAACGGATGCTCTGCGTCGTCGGTGGGGGTTGGCAACGTCCCCACGACGTTTAGGCTTGCATCATATTCCAGCACACGCCCTGGATGAGCGCCTGCCGGGCCGCCCATGAACGTCGCGAGAAACCCCCCGGTGCTGAGCGGGGCAAACTCGTCGGTAATGGAAGCGGTCGACGGATTGTTGGAGCCAATGAACTTCGGCTTCAGGGGCTGTGTGACATCAAAGAAAAAGACCTGATCCTGGCCCCGCAAAAAGCTGAGCAGGCCACCGAGAGCCAGCGTTCGTCCGTCGCGAGAGAGGCCGACATGGTGCGGCTCGTTGCCGACGACGCCAGCTCCAAGTACCTTTGCGGGTAGCGGTACGATACGGAGGATTTTGCCGTAGTGCCGCGAGTCGCGATCGAAGTCGACGACCGCGAGAAAGTCCGGCGCCTCGTGCGCCTTGTCTCCTGCCCACACGAGCAAGGTATCACCATGATCCTGGTGTAGCTGGACGGGCTGACGTTGATTCTCCGCGTTCTGAGCGAATGCTGCTGTCGCGCCGAAGAACAGACCAATCGTTGCCACGAGCCCTGCGGCCGCCGAGACGATGAACTTTCGCATGGTGTGATTCCCTTCTCGAAATGTTGGCGGATCCTTGTCGTACAGCCCGAACCTGAGCGGCGGCACCGGGTGAGTTCATGGCTCTCCGCCCTCCCCCTCGGAACGCTGCGACCGCTCTCCTGCCGAGAGCACCTGCCTCACGAAGCCGACCAGCTCCCTGACTGAACCGAAGTGTGCTGCGGCACCGGACGCGATGTGCTCGGCGCGGCCCACGAAGTGATTGCGGCCGCCCGCCGCCGGCGCCCGAAGCTGGATCACGAAGGCACGCTCCGGGGGGAGGGGCACACCTGCGTCCGGGAAGCGCGGTGGCCCGGCGATGTCGGACGTCATGAAGAGTGTGGTACCGCGCAGGCTCCGTCGCCGTCCGTAGAGAACTGTTAGATTCTCCGTAAATTGGGGTGCCCCATGGCGGAGAAGGCCGTAGGTGGGGCCACTCGCCGACAGCCGTGAACGCGCTCCCAGGTCGGCGCGTCACGAGAGCCGCCGGCGACGCGGTGGCTCGCCCCTGTCGAGGGCAGGCCTACCGTGCCAGCAACGCCCGCGCCGCCTGCAGGTCGGCGCAGTCGTCTTCCGTCTCGAAGCGGTCGACGAGCTGGACGAGCCGCTCGCGCGCCGCCCTGCCACGAAGTCGGAACAGGCTCGTCGCAGCGCGCAGCTCGAAAAGGACGGCTCCGTCCTTCGCGGCGATCGCCAGCGCCTGCTCGAAGCAGGCGGCCGCATCACCCTTCTTCTCCCGCGTCGCGGCGAGCGAGCGGACGCATTCGCCGGACAATCGATGCAGCTCCGCCTCGTAGACGCGCTCGCCTGTCTCGGCCACGAGGGCGTCCGCGGCGTTCAACACCTGCCTGGCCCCGGCCACGTCACCGCCCTTCAGGTGCGCCTCGGCCAGGAGCACGCTGAAGGCGGTGGCGGTGATGCGCTGTCCGGTCGCGCCGTACTCGCGAAAGGCAGCGCGGAGCGCGGCGAGCCCTTCAGCGACGCGCCCTTCCTCGACGTCGCACCATCCCAACACCATCGTGGCCTCGATACGGAAGACCGCGAAGCCGTGCTCGGTGGCGACGTGTACGGTCTCCTCTGCGAGGGCGCGCGCCACCGTCACGTCGCGCAGGACGGCGCTCAGTCGCGCCGTGATGTTGGTCGCCTGGGCGCGAAAGTAGGGAACGCCATAGGCCGTCGCGCGCGTGTGGGCGTCGCGGATCATCGCGCGTGCCCGGGCGGTACGGCCGATATGGGCGTCGATCGCCGCAAGAAGACAGCAGCTCGAGATGCCGAACACGGACGACAGACGGAACGCCTCGGCATCGGTGAGCGCGCGTACGTGCTCGCCATGGCGGCGCGCAGCCCCCAGCTCGCCGAGGTAGAAGAGCACCGCGCCCAGCGTGAGGCGGGCATTGGCGACCGCCGGCGGGTTCCGGAGTTGCTGGGCCAGCACGATCATCTGCTCGGCCAATTCCCGAGCGATCATGAGCTCGGCTCGCATCGTATGGACGAGGAGGAGGCCATCCATCGCACGGAGCCGCAACGCTGCGTCGTCGAGGTGCTCGGCCAGCTCGCGCATGCGCGCGAACGCTCGCGCCGCATCCTCGTCGCCATGACCCTTGATGGAAAACAGCGTCGAGCCGAGGTCGTGGAGCAGTGGGATCTCTTGACGGTGTCGCTCCATGGTCTCCGGTTGGCACCGCAGGAACCCGAGTGCCGCGTCGAGGTGCAAGCGCGCCTCCTGATACGCGAACCGCGATCGTGCATGGGCCGCCGCCTCGCCGTGGTAGCGCACCGCGCGCCCGCTGTCGCCGCTGTGCTCGAAGTGCGCCGCCAGCTCGCTCGCGGCTTCCGCCGTTCGCCCGCCGTGTGAATGCTCCAGCCGCTCGCCGATCGCCCGGTGCAGGCGCCGCCGGGTGGAGGGCGGGAGCCCCTGGTAGATCACGTCCCGGTAGAGGGCGTGCGCGAATGCGTACCGCGCGCTCGTGGTTCCGTCGGGCCACGCGCTCTCACCTGCAGCCCGCACGATCTCGTGGCGGCTGGCGAGCCCGTCGCAGAGCTGCTCGACGTACTCGACGTCTGCTAGATCGCTCCCCCGCGGCGCGGTGCTGGCCACCGCATGCGCGGCGAACTCGGCGCCGGCAACGCTCGCGGCCTCGAGCACCCGCAGGGCATCGCCGGGCAGCGACTGCAGCCGCGGTTCGATGATGGCGCGTATCCCGGCGGGGATCGCCGTGCGCAGCGCCGCGAGCTCGGCGCGGAGCTCCCAGCGGGGACCGCTTGGCACGAGCAACCGGTGCTCGAGGAGGTGATCGAGGAGCGCGGCGAAGGAGAACGGGTTGCCGTCACTGCGATCGACGAGCAGTGGCAGCAGATCCGCGGGCAGCTCGGCGCCGGGGAACCGTGCGGCGAGGTAGCTCGCAACGTCCGCCGTGGAGAGCCCTCCGAGCAAGATCTCGCGACAGAGCCCCTTGCGCAGCAGCTCGCGCTTGACCGTGGCAACCCGATGCCCGTTTGCGATCGCCTCGGCTGGCCGCAGCGTGCACAGGATCAGCAGGCGCGCAGGCCCGCGACGCTGCGCGAGGACGGAGAGAAGATCGAGCGTCGCGTGGTCGCTCCACTGGACGTCCTCGAGGACCAGCACGAGAAACTGCTCTGCGGACAGCGCGTCGACGCTGGCCGCCAGGCGGTGCAGGGTGTGCTCGTGCGTGCTCACGGTGGCGGCGACGCCGGACGCGGGCAGCCCCAGGACGCGCAGGAGCCAGTCGGGAGCGTAGCGGGCGAGCGCCGCCTCGACGTGCCGTCCGTCCGGGCCGCGACAGACCGCCGCCAGGGCTTCGAGAACGGGCATGTAGGGCTCGCCGCCTCCGTACTGCTCGATGCACTGGCCGCGCCCGATGAGCGGTGCTGGATCGATCGCGCGTCGCCGGTCGTCGAGCGCGGTGTCGACGAGGGTCGTCTTCCCGATTCCGGCCTCGCCCGAGACGAACAGCACCTGCCGTCGAGCGCTCGCCGCGACGTGGAACGCGTCGGCGATCTCGGCTCGTTCGCGTGCGCGGCCGACCACGACTCCCGGCCACGAAGCGCCCTCGCCCGGGGGAGCTGCCGTTGGCACGCCGGTGCTGCTCGCCGGCGCGCTCCTTGCCGCGACGAAGCGGTACCCCCGTCGCGGGACGGTCTCGATGAAGCGGGGGGCGGTGCGGTCGTCGCCGAGCGCGGCCCGCAGCTCGAAGATCGAGAGCCGCACGACCTCCTCGGTGACCGCCACGTCTCCCCAGACGGCGTCGAGCAGCGCCTGCTTGCTCACCAGGTCGCCCGGACGCTCGGCGAGGTGCTGCAATACGGCGAACGTCTTGGGGCGCAGCGGAACCGAAGCCGCTTCCCGCCGCAGCATGCCCCCCCGCAGATCGAGCTGGAACGGCGGAAAGTCGATGAGGTGCGGACCAGTCGGAGCCGAGGGCGGCATGTCGGGCCGCTGGAATACCCTGACGTCGCGCTTCGATCCAACAATGCATCGAGCTGACGGGCCACCGGGAAGCTAGCCAGGTCGTAGTGGAGTCGGGCGATGTCGCCAAGCACGTCGACGGAGGTGTCGACGTCGAGCAGTCGCGAGAAGACGCCGATTCAGTCGACGATCATCGGGGGCCTGGCGTGGTCGTGCCCGGCTCATGCGCGGCGGACCACGAGCTTGATCGCGGGCTCCGCATACGCCGCCGGCGCGTCCTCCCAGTCGACGACGCGCGTGGTCACCTCCGCGGGGCGCAGGCGTCCTGCCTCGATGAGGGGCATCACCTCGGGAAGCAGCGCCGCCGCGTGGGCGCGGCCGGTGAAGAAGCGGATGCCGAGCGTGTACAGGCGGCCGAGCGGCATCGGCGTGTCGCCGCCGGCGTAGAAGCTCACGCTCTGCAAGGTGGCTTCAGGCGCTGTGGCACGCACGGCGTAGCGCAGACCGTTGGGCGTGAGTCCCGCGTCGACGACGATCGGGTACCGACGCTCAGGCTTCTCGAAGTCGGTGCGAATAGGCCGAGCGCCGAGCCGCTCGGCGATCGCCAACGCCTCGGGGTCGTCACTGGCGTAGTCGACTCGCCCGGCGCCGAGGGCGAGCGCCGCCTGTGCCGCGTAGAGCGGGACGCTCTTCAGACCGTGACACACGATGAGGACGTCGGCCCCGGGCTGGGCCGCGAGGTGCGGGGCGACGGCGCGATAGCCGTCGAGCACGTTGTCGGACACGCTGCCGAGCGCGACCGAGTCGAGCCCCGGCGCGACCGGCGCGAGCATCGCCTGCGCGTGCGGGACGCGGAGGACGTCCGAGAGCATGCCGCCGTACTCGGTGCCCGAGAGGGGCTGCATGCCGTAGTCGGAGAGTGCCGGATAGCGATCGCAGTTCGCGGTATGGCCCGCGGCGCAGGAGCCGCAGGTGCCGCACGAGACCTGGAAGGCGACGACGACGCGCTGGCCAACCTCCAGCCCGCGCACCGCATCCCCGAGCTCGAGGATCTCGGCGACACCCTCGTGGCCGAGCGCGAAGGGCCCGCGCGACGGGAACAGGCCGGAGGTGAGGAAGAGATCGATGTCGCACCGTGCGACGGAGAGAGGACGGACGAGGGCTTCGCCGTCTCCCTGGAGCCGCGGCGCGGGAACGTCCTGCCATCCGATGGTGTTGGGTGCGCTGCACGTGAGCTGCCTCATGGGCGGCAGCTACCGAGCGGCGCGGAGCCACGCAAACGATTTCTCCGCACGCGCGGTTGCGCGGGACGCAACCGCTCCGCCTCGCGGAGGGCCTCGACCAGCCAGTCACGGAGCGCCACGATCCGCGGGTCGTCGAGCCCTTCCGGCCGACAGACGAGGTGATAGGTCGACGCCGAGCGGGCGCGGAACTCGAACGGCGCCCGGAGTCGCCCCGTCGCCAGCCGCTGCGCGCACAGGAAGTCGCTCGACAGCGCAACGCCGTGACCGGACTCCGCCGCGCTCAGTGCGATCGACAGATGGTCGTAGGTGACGCTGCGCCTCGGCCGCAGTCCAGGGACACCCGCCTGGCGCAGCCACTCGCTCCACGCATCGGGGGTCTGGCTGACGTGGATGATCGTGTGCGAGCGCAGATCGCCGGGCTCGCGTACGGGCGACCCGTCGCCGAGCTCGGGGCTGCACACGGGGAAGTACGTCAGGTCGATGATCGGCTCGCTGTGCAGACCGGCCCACGGTCCCGTGCCGAAGCGGATCGCCACGTCGACCGGATCGCGCTCGAAGTCGGCGTAGCGCAACGTCGCCTCGACCTGCAGCTCGATGCCGGGATGGGCGCGCTCGAAGTCGGACAGGTGCGGGATCAGCCAGCTCTCGGTGAACGACTCGAGGGCGCTCACGCGCAGCGGGCCCGAACGAGGGCCGGCGAGCGCATCCTGTGCGCGCCGCAGCTCACCCAACACGCGATTCACCGTCTCGAGATAGCGCAGGCCCTCCTCGGTGACCTCCAGCCCCGGGTTGAGGCGACGAAAGAGCGTGACGCCGAGGTGCGCTTCCAGCGACTGAATCTGCCGGCTCACCGCGGATGGCGACAGGTTGAGGTCGGCCGCCGCCTCCTTGAGACTCAGCGTCTCCGCGGCACGGGAGAAGGCGCGGAGAAACGCGATCGGCGGCAGCTCCTCACGCATGAGCGGTGGTAGCCCGCCAGACCGGGCGACGCCAGCCCTCGGTGGGCCAGGACAGGTCGGTGCTCGGCTTCGACACGCGCAGCCTCCACCTCCGCAGTGAGCGCGGGCTGCCTGTCGTCCCGATCGATGCAATAGGCTCCGCCATCGGCTGCGTCCTCCGTCGCATGGAGTCAGCGCCGTGCTCCAGCGTCTGAACCGCACCCACGGAACAATTGGTCGTGCGTCGGCGAACGCTCGGGCACTCGATCGGCGGCAGATGACCGCACGCTCAACAACCATTGCCGCCGCGTTTCGGCACATGATACGCCGCCGCGCATGAAGACGGTGTCGAAGGGACCGGCGCGCCGGCTCGGCGGCTGGCTCGTATTGGCCGCGATCGCGTGCGTGCCCATTGCCGCGATGGCGCAGGTCGCGCAGCCCTCGTGGGGTGGCTACGCGCGCAACGCCCAGCACACTGCGCTCGCCAGCGTCGGCACCCAGCCGCTCGCGCGCATCCGCTGGCGGACCAGCGTGGACCTCCGGCCGCAGCTGTGGTCCGGCTCGCTGCTGATCCACTACGGCTCCCCGCTGATCACGCAGGCGAACACTGTGCTGGTCCCGGTGAAGCGCACGACGACTGGCGGCTTCCGCGTCGAGGCGTTCAGCGGCAGCGACGGCCGGCCGCTCTGGAAGCAAACGACGCGCTACGAGCTGCCCCCGCACGACTGGGTGCCGAGCTTCTCGCCGGCGCTGAGCTCCACCGGAAAGCTGTGGATCCCCGGCGAAGGCGGCACGCTCTACGCTCGCACGAGCATCGACGTGCGTGGACGGGCGCGCAAGCAGCAGGTCGCGTTTTACGGCTACGACGCCTACCGACGCGACCGGCGCGCGTATCGCACCAACGTGTTCATCAATACGCCGATCACGGCCGACGGCGCGGGGAACGTGTTCTTCGGATTCCAGGTCACCGGTCCGACACCGACGGGCCTCCAGAGCGGGATCGCCCGCGTCGCCGACGACGGGGCCGGAAGCTGGGTCGCCGCGTCGACTGCCTCCGGGGATCCGGCGATCACGAAGGTGGCGCACAACGCCGCGCCGGCGCTGAGCAACGACGGCAGCACGCTCTACGTCGCCGTGAACGACGGCAACGGCATCGGCTTCGCCTCCGGTTACCTGCTCGCCCTCGACAGCCACAGCCTCGCGACCATCGCCGTCCGGCGACTCAGGGATCCGCTCAGCCAGCAGAACGCCACCATACCCGAGAACGGGACGTCGTCGCCCACCGTGGGACCGGACGGCGACGTCTACTTCGGCGTCCTGGAGAATCCGTTCGGGCTGAATCACTTCCGCGGCTGGCTCCTGCACTTCGACGCCGGGCTCCAGCCGCGCGGCGCACCGGGCGCGTTCGGCTGGGACGACACGGCGTCGGTCGTGCCGGCGTCCATCGTCGCCGCGTATCACGGCTCGTCCGCCTACCTACTGATGACGAAGTACAACAACTACGCCGGCGCGGGCGGAGACGGCGTCAACCGGATCGCGGTGCTCGACCCGAACGGTCAGATGGTGGACCCGATCTCGGGCGCGACGGTGATGCGCGAGGTCATCACCGTGGCGGGTCCGACACCGGACCCCGGCGCCGGGCCGGGATTCCCGAACGCCGTCCGCGAGTGGTGCATCAACACCGCCGCGGTCGACCCGGTGACGAAGTCCATCCTCGCCAACAGCGAGGACGGCAAGCTCTATCGCTGGAGCATGACCACCGGCGCGCTGACGGAGTCGATCGTACTCACCGCGGGCCTGCTCGAGGCCTACACCCCGACGCTTGTCGGTCCGGACGGCACCGTGTACGCGATCAACGACGCCACGCTGTTCGCCGTCGGCCAATAGCGAAGGAGGTCACACATGTCCGCACCGTCCCCGTCGCGCACCTGCGCACCTCTCGCCGGCGCACCGCCTCGATGCGATTTCGCGGCTCGACTCGCCGCGAAGTGGCACCACAAGTAGCACCGAGTGGTCGGAGCAGGAGCGGCGCGTCGCGGCGCTGCTCGACCACTCGATGATCGCTGGCGCGGCGAACGCCGTCGGCATCCTCGAGACGGCGAACATCAAGCTCGGGAGCGCCGTCACCGACGTGGTTGGGGTGTCGGCGGCCGCCCGTTCGCTCAGCTCAAAGACGGTCAGCTGTGCTGGGAAGTCAGGGTCCGGGGGATCGTGAAGGTGGCGCCGAGTTGCTGCATCAGCGAGAAGAGGTTCGCAACACCCCAATGCTCGGTGATCTTGCCGTTTTGGACGCGCATCGCATCGACGGTTTCGAACTGAACCTTCCGGCCGGTCGGCGCGATCCCGAGAAATTCCCCGTTGTGGGTGCCATGATAGGTTTTGTAGGTCGTCACGACGTCACCGTCCGCGCGCTGCCAGTGTATCTCCGCATGAAAATCCGGAAACGCCGCCCGCAGCCGGCGATAGAGGTTGCGTACGCCGGCCTTATCGGGCGTGCCGCCGGGCTGCGGCGTATGGTCGAGAAAGTCGTCTGCGAAGAGCTCCTCGAACAGTTCGAAGTTGCCTCGGCCCTGGACCTCCTCCGTGTTGCGCCGGACAACCTCCTTAGCGGCGTCGCTGATCGAACTATCGGTCATGTTGCTCTCCCACCTGCCCGAAGGCACTCACAGTCGCCCGAGTGACCGTCCCACGAAAAGCTGTCCGAGGCGAGTGGTCCAGCCGCACGGGCTAAAGCGAGCGCCGGTCGGGTGACAACCCGTGACAACCTTCGCCGCACCGTCTGCCTGGGAGAATTCGCGGGGCGTCGCGCCGTGGTTCTCCGGTCGCGGGAAAAACCGAGGTGCTGGCACGGGCACCGTGGTCGATGCGACGACGGGTCACGGGCAGCCGGTACCGGATCCGGCCCGCGTGCACGAAGGCCACGCGGATGCTGTGGTGGACGAGACTTCGTCTCTTCCAGCACTAAAGACAGCTCTCGGCGTGCGACGACTGAACCGTCGTGCAGAGAGAAGGAACGCATCGCAGTTGGCGCGGATGCGTCGGCGATGTTACACCCCGACGAGATGCGATCGATCTTGGCGGCGCTGCTCGGTGCGGCCTGCTGGGTCCTTCCGCCGGCGGTGCGCGCCGACCTCCCGATGCCGGCGGTCGAGAACGCCGCTGGCGCCGGGAGCGCGTACGTGGGGACGGTCAATCCGACCGAGTCTCCGCCGCCCACGCTGCCGGCCATCGACCTGGGCCCGGTGAACGTCACGACGACAAACGGTCCGGGCGGCTCCGTGGACATCGACCTCCATGGCGGCATCCTCGAGTTCGTGCACTTCGGCCCGGGTCTGAGCCAGACCTTCGCCGGGACCGCGGGCGTCGATGCCTTCCTGCACGCCGAGATCGGGTCGATCCACCTGCTGGTGAGCGGCTCGGCGAACACGACGCCGTTCGCCTACGAGGCGCCGTTTCCCGGTGCGCTGGGCGAGAATCCCTTCTATGCGCAGGCAAAGGTGCAGATCGGGGCGGGCTTCGTCGACGTCGTCACGCTGCCCGCCACCAAAGCGGCACCCAACCAGGGTGATCCGACCATGGCCCAGTTCGAAATCCTCGGTACCTGCACGTACGACGTTGTCGACGGTGCCACCGATCTGCGCGGGTTCATCTCGGGAGATCTCTCGCTCGCCAACGGGACCGATCTCGGCGCACTGTTCACGACGAACCCGCCGGCATTCTCCCCTTCGTCGCCTAGCTGTCCCTTCGGCGTGAGCAGGCCGGTCACCGTGCCCGTGCTCACGCCGATCGTTCTGCATTTCGACCTCAGCGGGCAGCTCTTCCTGACCGCCGGACACGGTCTCCAGGGGTTCATGCACGGCGGCGACTTCCCGGACGATCACGCGGTGTTCAACGCGCTCAACACCGGGGAGGTGATGATCACCAACGACGAGGGCGCCGGCGCCATCGGGAGCACCCGGCACGATTACACCACGTTGAACGGCGGACCGACGATCACCACGACCACGACCACGACGACAACCTCGATCTTCGTGCCACCGACCACGCTGCCGAGCTGTGCGGGGTACTGCGGGGACGGTGTGGTGCAGCCCGACTGCGGGGAGACCTGCGAGTGCCCGATGGTCAACGGGCTGTCGGTTCCCCTGTGCGATGCGGCGACGGCCACGCCTCCGTTGCAACCGGCCTGTGCGCGCTGCGCCGGGTGCATGGTCGATCTCTCGCAGTGCGCCACGCCGACCACCACCACGACGCCCGGAGAGACGACCACCACCAGCACGACACCGGGCGGGCCCGGCACAACGACCAGTACCGTGCCCGTCGTGCCAACGACCAGCACTACGGTGCCGTGTCAGACCGTCCGTTGTCTCCTCGACGACGGCCTGCACGCCCCGGAGTGTGCCGGCGAGACCATTCCGGCATCGATCAGCAGGAAGTTCGATCGGGTGACAAGCCGCGCGGCGGAGGCCGCAGGCGCCTCGCTGAAGCGGGCGAAGCGACTGATCAGGCACGCGGAGCACGCCCTCACGGTGGCAGAGAACGCGGCGAAGAAGGCGACCAGGGGCAAGAAGCCGAAGCTGACCGTCTCCTGCGCTGGCGCGATTCACCAGGCCGCCGAGGAGGTGCGGAGCAGCCTCTCGCTACGGAAGGGCGGCGGGCAGACGGGTGGTAAGGGCGAAGGGCAACTCGCCCTTCTGAAAGCACTATCTGCCGAACGCTGATGGGCAAGCGCGTCGACCCTGGACTCCACACCGCACCAGGGCGGCCCATCGACCCGGCCGCCTACGAGCAGTACATTGGTCGCTGGTCCCGCCTGTTCGTCCCGGCGCTGCTCGCCGCGGCGGAGGTGACGGCTGGATGCCGCGTGCTCGACGTCGCCACGGGAGCGGGCGAGGCCTCGCTGGGCGCGATGTCCGTCGTCACAGCGGCGGGACTGGTCGTGGGGGCAGACATCTCGCCGGCCATGCTCGTGGCCGCTCGCGCCCGGCTCAACGAGGAAGGCTTCGAGCTGGTCGCGACCGACGGTCAGGCGCTGCCGTTCAGGGATGGCACGTTCGACGCCGTCGTGTGCCAGCTCGGCTTGCAGTTCTTCGCGGATCGTGTGCGAGGTCTCCTCGAGTTCCGGCGCGTGCTCCGCCCGGGCGGATGCGCGGCAGCCTGCGTCGTCTCGACACCGGACCGGGCACCAATGTGGGGCGTGCTCGCCGACGTGCTCGGCCGCCGCCTGCTCGAGCAGCGCGACACGCTGCACCTGTCCTTCGCGCTGGCGGATGCGGAGCAGCTCGAGCGGCTCCTGCAGTCGGCAGGGTTTCGTGACGTCCGCGTGATGCGAGAGACGCGCTCCGGGAGCTTCGACAACCTCGCCGCCTACTGGGCGCCGATCGACGCAGGGACGGGGCACCTCCCGCAGGTCTATCGTTCCCTTCCCAACTCGATCCGGCGGGCAGTCCGGGAGGAGGTGTGCGCCCGACTCGCCGAGTTCGAGTCCGACGGACGACTCGCGATGACGATCGAGATGCTCATCGCGGCCGGCCGGGCCTAGGCAACCCGCCGACGCGATCATCCGGTCGCATCGTCGAATGCTTGAGGGCATCTCTGCGGCTCGGGATCCGAGCGACCCCGACAGCACCTGGGGTCCCACGGCCGGGCAAGCGCGCGTGCGCGGGCAGACGGCATGCGCCTTGCCCGCCACGGCGTCCGCCGTGGCCACGCGGGCAATCGCTTACCGACTCGAATCCAGGGCCTGGGCCCTGGCGAACTGTTCCGCGGCCTCGTCGTTTTTGCCTTGCTGGCCGAGGACCGCACCGAGTGCCTTGTACACGGCTGCGCTCGGCTTCTCGGCGAGCGATCGCCGATAGTTGGCCGCCGCTTCTTCGAGGTTTCCTTGCTTCACCAGCGCGTCGGCCAGATTGTTGTAGGCAGGTGTGAACTTCGGGTTGAGCTCGATCGCCTTTCGGAACTCCGCGGTCGCTTCGTCCGTCCGGCCTCGTCGGGCGAGCACGTATCCCAGGCCATTGTGGGTCTCGGCGGTGGGTCGTCCCGAGAGCGCCTTCCGATAGTGGGACTCGGCCTCCTCGAGATTGCCCTCCTGCACGAGTGCGACGGCGAGGTTCGAATGCGCCGACGCACAGTTCGGATCGAGCTCCAGGGCTTTCTGGTAGCTCGCGAGCGCCACCTCCGGCTTGCCGAGCCGCGCCATCGTGAAGCCGAGGTCGCTGTAGATCTCCGCCTTGGGATCGAGCTCGAGCGACCGCGAGAAGTGGCTGGCCGCCTCGTCGAGCTGGCCGAGCTCCACGAGCGCGAGCGCCAGGTTGTTGTGGACCTTGGCGCTGAGAGGATTCGTCTTCAGCGCTCGTCGATACTCCACCACCGCGTCGGCGGTGTTGCCTTCCTGGAACAGCGTCCATCCGAGCGCGTTCCGGAGCTCGGCGTCGTCCGGCACGATCTCGAGCCCACGCCGATACGACCGCACCGCCCCCGCATGGTCCCCCGTGTGCTCGTTGGCCAATCCGGCTCGCAGGAACGAGTACGAGTTCAGGAACTGCTCGCGGATGTCCGCGATGGCGTCGCCGGGCAGCTTCACGAACTCCGGAATGTTCGCCGCGCGGTCGGACGAGGTGAATCGCTCGAGGAGGACCGGCGGGGTGTCGTTGCCGTTCTCGTCGATGTGGCTGAGGAACAGCTGGGTGTACGGGCCGTTCACCTTCGAGGAGAAGACGAGCCAGCGACTGTTCGACGACCAGCTGTGCCAGGAGTTCATGCGCGCAGTGTTGTACCGCAGGCGCCGCGCGGAGCCGCCCTCGGCCGGAATGATGTAGAGGTCGCTGTCGGGCTGGAGGAGCATGTAGCTCTTGGCCTTGCAGAAGACGATCCACTTGCCGTCCGGCGAGAACTTCGGGAAGTAGTTGCTCATCCCGTCGCCGGACGCGCCACGAAGCGGTTCCGGCGTTCCGCCTTTCCCGTCGTTGAAGGGGATCCGGTAGAGGTCGTAGCGGAAGGGCTGCTTCTCGACGGTGAACTCCGGGACGTCCTTCTCGTCGACGAGGGCGCTGTTCTGCTGCTCGAGGCGCTGGGAGTGGTACGCCTTCGTCCTCGCGAACACGATGTACTTGCCGTCGTGGCTCCACACCGCGTTGGTCTGGACGTATTGCGGGTCGTCGGCTCCGGGCAGCGGGGCGAACGTGTGCGTCTCCCGATCGTAGACGACAAGGATGCCCTTGATGGGAAAGAAGAGCTGCGAGATCATGAGGTCCGGCATCGCGACGAACACGGACCGGTCCTTCACCGTGCTGATCACGTAGCGTCCGGTCGGGGACACCCGCGACAGCAACCCGAAGGTGAGCTCGCCGTCCGCGCGTTTGAAGTCCGACCACGTCATGATCTTCGCGTCGTCCATCACCATGTGCTTCGCCACCGGCATGATGGCGTACGCGCCCTTGTCGTTGCCGTAGTCGACGTCCAGCCCGAGCGCGCTGCCGTTGTCCGCGAAGGAATGGCAGTTCCCGCACACGGGAAGGTTCTGCAGGACGATCGGTGGACCGTCTTGCATGTCGATGGTCCCGTAACGCCAGCGGATGCGCGACGGATCCTGCACGGCCGTGAGGAACGGGAGCGGAACCTCACGATAGAACAAGGCGTCGCCGACCGGGTCCTTCGACGTGCGGAGGTGCACGCGGCTCGACGAGAGCGTCGTCGCGGGATTCGCCCGGTCGACGCCCGCGACGACGAGCTCGGCGTCGCGCTCGGCGCTGCCTTGCTTGATGCGGGCCCAGTCGTCCTCCGACGGTCGCCACCGCGGGGTGTCGACCGACGCGGTGACCACGTCGGCCCCGGTGTCGTCGCGGACCACGACGTTCCATCGATCGACGCGGCCCGTCTCGTCGGTCCAGACGACGGTGGGCGCGACGCTGTCGGGAGGGAAGAGGGTGCCGTCCGCGGGATAAGTGATGCGCAGCGTCGGCGCGGCGGTCGCAGCACCGGCCGGGGCGATCGCCTCTGCACCGGCAGCAACCCGGGCGGCCGCCAGGATCACCGGCAGGAGGGCGACGAGCGCGACCGGACTGCGGGCCCTCGGCATCGCCGCTTGATTACGCTTCCCCGGGCGTCAGCGGAAGCACGGCGAGCACCTCCGCTTCGCACAGGAGCTCGGGCCGGCACAGCGGCGCCTCGACCAGCGCGCACGGGAGGCGGTCGAAGCCGCGCGCCCGAAGCATCGCTCGCAGCGCCGGTGCGTCGCCCGGATGCTTCAGGTACGTGACGCCCGAGACCAGGCTCTCGAAAGTCGCACCCTGCCGGTCGAGCAGCGAGGCGAGGTTGTGCAGCATGCGGTTGGCCTGTGCCTCGAAGTCGCCCACGTGAACGGTCCGTCCCGCTTCGTCGACGCTCGCGGTTCCCGAGACGTAGAGCGCCACCTTGTTGGCGTCGACCACCCGCAGCCCGCGCGAGAAGTCCGCGCCATAGCTCCACGCTTCGTTGAGCGACGGCGTGGACATCAGGGTGACGTCGAGCGGTCGCGGGGTCTGCACCGCGATCAGGCCGAGGGAGAACTCGTGCGCCGCGGGGAAGGGGATGCCCTGGACGCCGGTGCTGGCGGGCAGCCGCCCGATGCCGCGGTCGCGGTAGAATTCGCGTCGGGCACGGTTCAGCGCGTCGTAGTTCCGGTCGATGTCGCGCACGTGGATCCAGGTGCGGATCACGTCGGTGAAGCGCATGCCGGCGGCCGCGAGGAGATCTTCGGCGACGCGGAACATGGCATAGGCTTCCGCGAACGGATCTCGTCCCGATCCGTGGATGTTCCCGGTGTAGAGGCGTTGCTCGTCGCCCAGGCGGACGATCCGGGCCTGCACGTCGGGGGCCTCGCACGAGCAGCCGGTCGGCCGTCTCACCTCCGACGTCGACGCGTCCCGAGATCGAGGTCGTACCGCGACGGCGGCGATCTCCAGGTCGGCCCGCCCGTCGAGGGGCGGCTGCCCGATGACGGTCGTCACCGGCTGCGCGGCATTCCCGAGCACGCGGGATCGTGCCGCGCGGGCGGCGTTGCCGTCGTCCCGGACCCGGCGGCAGAAGACCGTCTCCGCCACCAGGGCGTCGATGCCGAGGCCTTCCGCGGCAAGGACATCGCCAAGGCCCCGGTAGACGGCCTCGGCTTGCCGGGCCGCGTCGCCGATCCCGGCGGGGCGGGAGAGCACGAACAGCTCGTCGGCCACTGGACCATGCAGCCGACGAACGGCGGTCACGGCGTGACTCGTCTCGACCTGCCGTTCGGGATGATGGGCGTGCACTCCGGCCTGTCTTTCGTCACCACGCGCGAGCGGGCTCGAGCGCGCATGATGAAGGATTCTTGGTGGGGGGTGCCGGAGCTGTCAAGCGCCGGGACGTCCGGCGCAAGGCGGGACGTCCCGGTCGCCTGGTGTGTGGCGAGGACGTGAAATCCGGCCGATGTGCCGGCCTAGTTGCAGCTACTGACCAGGTTCGGAGGAGCCCCGATCGGAGCATACCCGACGCTGATGAACGTCGAGTACGTGTTGTCCGCGAAGCAGTTGGTGTGTCCGGCCTCGGTCACGACGTACGTGATGTCCGCCGCGAGCGCCGCAAAGTCTCCGTGCCCGTTCGTTCCGTTGTGCGTGAGGGTGTTCTGGACGAACGTGTTGCCGTCCGGCCACGTGTCGGGGAACCCCGCGGGCGGGGGGTCGCTGTCGCTGCAACCGCCGGCCACCAGGCACCATTGGGCCACGGTGATGCCGAAGCTGTCGTTGTTCTCGATGATGTTGTGCTTCACGGTCACGCGGTCGACGCCGATGAGCGCCATGCCGATTCCCGGCGGCAGCGCGGCGGACAGGGAGCCGGGTGGCGCGGAGTTCACGAGGTTGTTGTCGTGTACGTGGTTGCCGACGATCTGCCAGTCGCCATTCCTGTCGGGCGGCTGCAGCGGTGGCAGACCCGCGCCCTTCACGTTGTAGAGCCCGATGCCGGCGGTGTTGTGGTGGACCTCGTTCCCCTTCACGAGGATGTTGTTGGAGACGGTGATCTCGAGGCCGGTCGGGCTCTGGGAGAGGTCGTTCTTGAGCACACGGACGTTCTCGGACGCCTCGACCCAGAGCGCGCTGTCTTCGGAGCCGTAGGCGACGTTGCGCTTCACGAGGCCGTTCGCCGAAAGAGTCGGCCAGATGCCGTTCTCCAGGTTGTCGATCGATTCGTTCCGCTCGATCTTGAAGTTGTCCACGTATCGCGTGAGGATTCCGTTGTTCGGGAAGCCCTGGATCGTGAGCCCCTTCACCTGGAAGCCGACGACGTGATTGCTGGCAGTCCCCTGGACGACGAGCCCGTTCCGCTGGATGAGGGAGCCGTTCACTTGCCCGTCCCAGGCCTGAAGGATGACCTTCAACCCCCGCTTGGGCTTGCTGCGGGCGATCAATCGGACTCCGCTCTTGCTGACCGTGACGGCGTTCGGGTTGGCGTGCGTTTCCTGGTACGTGCCCGGCATGATGTAAATCGTGCCGCCAGGCGCGATCGCATCGACGGCGTCCTGGATCGACTGGCCGGGGAAGACGGTGATCCGCTTGGCAGTGCCGCCTGGGAGCGTGGTCGTCGTGGTGCTCGTCGTGGTCGTTGTGGTGCTGAGCGTGGTCGACGTGACGAACGCCTGGCAGGCCGAGTCCGCCTCGTAGTTGGCGGCGCCGTTGCCGTCGTTGTCCAGGTGGGTCGTGGTGCTGCTGTCCCAGTTCTCCTGCGACGAGTCGCAGGGATCGCTCAGGTTGTTCAACTCGGGATGGCCGTAGTACGGCGGAAGAACCGTCTCGGGAAAGATCGCGGGCGCCGGAGAGGGATCACCGGTGGTCGGCGACCCGGGGAAATGGCACGAGCCGCACGGAGCGGGGTCCGACGGATGGATCATCGCGAACAGATCGTCGAGCCCCTTCCGCAAACCGTAGGCCGACGCCTTGGGGGCGCCCTCGTTCTGGAGACCCAGGCCCGTCGGAATCGTCTCGCCGTAGTTCTGGCCGTGACAGCCGGCGCACCCGAAACCCTCGGCGCTCGTGTAGGTGTACACGGGTATGTCGCCGCCGTTGGGGTTCATGTGGCACTGGCCGCACTTCATCGTGCCGCCGGCGCCGCCGATGCCGAACTTCGTGAGGTGGGCGACGTGCAGCGAGCCCAAGGGCGTCGGGCTGCTCGGGTCGTCGAAGAAACGGGGATGGCAGGTTTGGCAGCCGCCCTGGCCGATGTCCTCGTACGTCGGGTACGCGTCCACCCGTACGACGCCCGCGACGAGTGCCAGGCCCACGAGGAGCGTGCGAAGATACCTCAGGCGCGTGCCGTCCATCTGGATCCCCTCGATCTGTTTGGTCATCATCAACCCGAACCTTCTCCGGTGCGCCTCGAGCGCGGCTGTTCGACTCAGACTGCGATTACTACCGGCCACATGACGAATACGTCAACCAAAATGGGGTGGGCCGATCACGAGACGCGCCCAGGCGCGGCTGGCGGCTTATCGTTTTCTTAGAGCCCCTGTCCAGCCCAATTGCGCCGAACGGACGCGCGTCCGACCCCCGCAGATGCGCCCTGGCCGTCGCGTGAGCCTCGGGCTCGGCTCGCGGCGCGGTTGCCCGATCTGGTGGATGGAGCCCGTGTCGCTCAAGGACAAGGTCGCCGTCGAAGGCGATCCGGCCTGCCCGCACCCCGCACGACCTGCGGCGCAGCGGCGTGAAGCACTACATAGACGTCGGCGTAGACCCTCACACGGTGATGCAGTGGTCTGGGCACCGGACGGAGTCCATGCTCCGTCGCTACCACATCATCGACCTGGAGGATCTCCGCCGCGCGGGCAAGCGGGCCAGCGAGTCCCGGGGCCTGGCTGGCAGCCTTCACCCGCTGCGGGACGGTGCGCCACCGTCCATCGAGGCAACCACTGCAGAACCACTACAGGACCACGGAAAACCAAGCAGCACGGCCAGGCTGCAGCTGAGTTGAGCGAGTACTAACGATGCGGAATGGCAAAAATGGAGCCGAGGAGAGTCGAACTCCCGACCTCTTGAATGCCATCCCCGTCTCACCCCGTTGCGACCGTGTACGACTGTGCGCGACTGTGCGTGAATCCAGCGGTTTTCACTGGGACAGACGCACCGTCGCGGACCGCCGCGTACACCCGGACCGCCCTACTTCCGCCCTACCCTGGCAGTGCGGGGGGGTCGACGGAGCGCACAACCCGAGATGCGCTCGGGCCTTCCGCTATGCCGACGCGGGCACTGGCGCCAGACGGCCTGAAGTGAATCAAGACGGCCACCACCCGCTGAGCCAGGCGAACCCTTGTTGAGCAGATCGAGCTGTGTTGAGTTCACATCATGAACCGGGCGCATCTCGAAGTTCGGGCCAGCCCCTGGTGGGCAAACTACCTGGAGACCGAGCTACTCCCCTGGGTACTCGGGGCAACCGATCTGGGTGACGACGTGCTGGAGGTCGGCCCGGGGCCGGGGCATACGACCGATCTGCTCCACCGGCAGGTGCCCAGGCTCACGGCGGTGGAGGTCGACGGCGACCTCACCGCCGCCGTTGCCGAGCGGCTGGCGGGGACGAACGTCGAGGTCGTACACGCTGATGCCACCGAGTCCGGCCTGGCTACTGACCGCTTCTCGGCGGCGACGTGCTTCACCATGCTCCACCACGTGCCCTCACCCGAGCTGCAGGACCGGCTGTTCGCCGAGGTCTGCCGCGTCCTGCGGGCTGGCGGCACCTTCATCGGCACCGACTCCATCGACTCCGACGCGGTCCGCCAAGGCCACGTCGACGATGTCTTCGTACCCGTCGACCCGGCGACGCTGGGTCGCCGGCTGGAAGCCGCGGGTTTCGTCGACGTCTCGGTCGATCGGGCCAGCGACGCCTGGGGCGACCGCACTTGATGGCCTCTGCGGCTGCGGGGGAAGGATGCACTGATGGCCGAACACCTGAAGTCCGCATACGAAGGCGTCGATCTCCGTGCCGTACGTCCGTACCTCATCGTCGGCAATGCGATGAGGCGATCGACTTCTACCGGCGCGTCTTCCAGGCGACGGAGCTCGAACGCCACGCGACCCCGACGGGTGGTGTCGGTCACGCGAAGCTGCGAATCGGCGAGACGATCATCGAGATCGGCGAGCATCCGGATGCGAAGGGCCGCGTTGCCGAGCGCCTGCCACGCGTCGGGCTTCGGCTGTACGTCGCCGATGTCGACGAGACGTACGCCCGGGCACTGGCTGCCGGCGCGACCGGGGACGCACCCTCCGACCGCCTGCCGCGTACACGTGCGGCGAGTGTCTACGATCCGTTCGGCCTCACCTGGTGGCTTGCGGCCACGATCGAGTAGCCGCAGCTTGAACGTGGTTCTCGGATCCTGTCGGACCAACCGGCCACGGACCGCGAGTTCCAGCACAGTTTGGCGGAGTCGCTCACAGACTCCCGGCAGATTAACGACTGCGTCGAAGCCAAGCGCGAAGCGTTCGACGCTCCATCGGCTGGTGAGGGCGACTGCCGCTCCTTGGGGCTGCAAAGCAGCGTCGCTCATGTTGCAGGGCGGAGCAAGCTGGCGCTCAACTCGTCCCCGCAAAGCATCGCGAGCCTTCGCCGCTACGGCTGCAACTTCGCGGTACTGCTGGAGCAGCGCGTCCGCATCACCGGGTCCGCCCTCCACGGCGCGCGGGTTCTTGATGTCGAGGTTGCAGTGGCACCGTCGAACCACCACGTGCGCTTCCTCCCGTGTCGCTTGAGCTCGGGCTCGCGAAATTCCTCGCGAGACGAGAGAGACGCTCGCATCCTGGCCTGGCTTCGAGAACCCCGGCTCGTCTACGGAAGCCGCTCGATCCGATAGCGCAGTGCGAACGCCCCGCCGGTCGTGACGCAGCTCTCAGCCGACGGGCAGTCGTCGGACACGAGGCACGCGAGACCGGTCGTGAGCGAGCAGTGCCCTCCCTGACCACCCACGCTGGTCGTCTCGTAGTCCGCCGAGCCGCCCGGCCCCGCGCCAAAGTCGGGGCCGGGGTAGGTCGCGTCGATGCTCCCGGGAACGTGCGCCGTGGAGTTGAGACAGTTGAGACCCTTCACGAAGCCGAAGTTCCCGAGGTCGACCGCCAGCGATTTCCCGTACAACGTGTCCACACACTCGTGCGCCGCCCCGTTCATCTCGAGATGCACGGCGCCGCTTGCCGGCAGGTACTGATCGTAGACGAGCGTCTGCGGGATGACGTCCCCGGTGCTCACCACGTCCAGACCGGAGAGGAACTGCCACTCGCCGTTGACGGCCGCCTGGAGCACCCAGCTCCTCACCGGATCGGCCCCCCAGCACGATTCCCCGCTCGGACAGTCGGCCGACGAGTTGCACGGCGTGTTGCTGGTCGAGCATCCCTTCGGCGCCACGGGCGTCGCGGGCTGGAGCGCATTGTTGATGACGACGGACTCGGCCGTCACGCGGACATGCGTGAGCGGGGTGGGATCGCGCAGCCACCCGGCGACGATCGTGCCCGCGTAGCCGGTCGGCAACTGCCCGTGGACCGTGCGCGTGAGGCGCACGATGACATGCACGCTCGGGGGTAACGCCTTGAGCTGTCGCTTGACGCGGATCCGGGCAGCCACACCGCCGGGCGCCGGCTGTGAAAGGACGCGCCACTTGAGCTTGCCGCGCGGTGGCCGGGGCGGTAGCGGCAAGTCGAACGCGAAGTCCTGGGCACTGAGCGTCGCAACCGGCTCCGAGAGTGGGAAGCACTGCACGCTCAGCAGGTCGGTGGCCGCCGCACGGTGGGTGAGAATACAGCGATCCCCCGCGCCGCCAGCGTCCGGGCTCACGTAGACGTCGGCCTTCACGGCGGGCACCGGTGTCGCGTTGCCACGTGAGGTCACGATCTCGCCCCGCCCGCTGCGGATGGCGGCCGTCGCATACGGAGGATGCAGCTCGGCGCTGTAGAAGAAGTGCTCGCCGGCGCAGGTGTCGCCACTGGCGCAGTCGCCATCGATGAAGCATCCGGTCGCGCTCGAGCCGGTGCAGGTGCCGGGCGTCGTCCCGGGATGGCCGCAGTCGAAGATCCAGCGCCCGAGCCCGACCACGCGGTCACCCGTGCCCGCCCAGGCCCACGCGGGATACGCGCCGGCCTCCCACTCGAAGTGGAGCAGCAGGTCGTCGTTGCCCGTGGCGAGGCGATCGGCATCGGCGGGATCGAGCGCGACGAAATGGTTCACGTCGGCCCGGATATGGGTGGCGGGAAAGTCGCCGCTCGTGTCTCCGTGCATGCCCTGGACAGTGCCGTGGACCAGGACGGGCGCCGAGTCGACCGTCTGTCCGTTCAGGATCGGCGCCCACTCGGGATTGATGAGAGTCAGCATGTCGAGCACGGCCGGATGGATGCCCGTCGGGTAACACCCGCCGCCGTTCTCGGCCACCGCGAGGTCGCTGTTCACCGGCGCCGCAGCCGCGGGGAGGTTGGCAAGGCATGCCACCAGGACCCCGACCCCCAAAGTCTTCGCGAGCGCATGCGCCATGATGTGCCTCTCTTCTCGCGGCTGCGTACCCGACTCGTTCCCTCCCGGTCAATGGAATTGTGGCCGGCCAGTAAATTCTCCGTTGCGTTTCGGCGAAGGGCGGGGCTAGAGTCTGCGCCCGAGGAGACGATCGCATGCTCCGGACTCGTGCGCTGCTCATCCTGGGTCTCGGCCTGGCGGGCCTGTGCGTCGCCACGTCAGCCCGTGCAATGACGTCGATCAAGGACATCGTCGATCACCCGGACGACTGGGCCAATGCGCAGGTGACCGTGGTCGGAACCGTGGTCGAGCTGAGTCTCGGCTACCAGGGACAGAGCTTCTACACGCTTGCAGGCGACGCCCGGCGCATCAGCATCGTGAGCCCGAGCCCGGCTCCCACGGTGGGCGACCATCTCCAGGTGAGCGGCAAGGTCGGGCGCCGGCCGCCCGACGAGGAGTTCGACTTCCCGCCGGTCATCGTCGAGAGCGGACGGCAGTCGACGCCCTAGACTACACGGCGGTGCAACATCCACGCGCGCGTAGCGGGGAGTTCCCTCGGCTTGGCCGTCCCGACGTGGACGGGACTGCCCCGCGGTGCGAGTCAGGCCGCCTGCGCCGCGATGGCTAGATTGTTCGCGATCGCAGCCCAGTGGATGGTGCGCGCCATGCCCGGATCGCCCCGGTAGCGCGCACGCGCGAGGCCGAAGCAGTGTTTCAGACGGGCGATCCGCGCTTCCCTCCCGCGCGCCAGGCCCGACCCCCCTTCCCGGGCTGATCGCGGCGATCAGTCTGGGAAGACGCACGAAGGGGGTATTCGCCCTTCGCGCCTACTAGGCACCTCCCCGTCGCGTCTACCAGCCCGCCGCCCGGCCCGCCGTGTGGTCGGGCGTGGGGTCGTTGGACGGCTGGCGCCCGCAGCATGTTCGCGCGCTACGCGATCACCGACGCGGCCGACCTCATCGAAGTCCGGGAGAACCTGAGCGTCGCCTTCGCCGCCGCAGCGGTGCGGACGGTCGGGCCCCTGCGGCGAGTGGTTGGGGACGGTCTAGGGGCAGGTGCGACCGGCCGGACAGGATCTCGTCGCGTGCGGGACCTCTGCCCGTCGGCGCGCGCGCGGTGGGCTTCCAATTGACATGCGCGAGCGCCGCCTGCGATGGTCCCTCCACGTAACGAGGCACTCCGTGCCGCACCCCGAACCCACGCCGGCGAATCGGAGCGGCGAGCTCTTGGACGAGTTCGACCAGGCGGCGGAGCGACTGTTCCACGAGCGCGCCCGCCTCGGCCTGAAGCTGATGCTGGCCGGCATCGCAGTCGTCTTCGTCGGACGGGGTGCCGCCGCGCTGAGCCGATCGCTCGACCGCAGCCCGAGTGGTCTTGTCCCTTCGAGACACGGTGCTGTACTGTCGAGCGCGGGTTCCACGGCAGCACCAATTCTCGGAGGGCGTCTGATGAAGCCGCTTCCTATCGTCGGCGTGCTCGTGATCGTCGCAGCCTGCCTTCTCGCACCCGCCGGAGCCATGGGGGCGCACCCCTGCCCCGCTGGCTGCGGCTTGCAGAAGAAGGCGTGTCTTCAGATGGCGCGTGTCGGCAAGCTCGTGTGCAAACTGGACTGCCGGGCCAGCGCGGGGCCGGCGACCCTTGGGGCGTGTTTGCGCGGCTGCACGGAGCAGTTCGGCACCGCGAAGACCGCCTGCGCGGGCGATCACGCCGCCTGCCTCGGGTTCTGTCCCCCGGCCCCGCTAGCTGGTTCCTGTACGGGCGCCTTCCTCGACGGGTGCGGCCAGAACCTCGCGGCCTGCGCGCGGGGCGTGGTGGCACAGGCGAAGACGTGCGTGCAGGGGTGTCAGACGGCATCGGATCGCCTCGCGTGTCTCCAGGGGTGCGCTGCGACGGCGCAGCAAGGCGCGGCGACATGTGCGGCGAACTTCGCGACGTGTGTCGCGGCGTGTTCGTGCCCGGCCGGATGCGACGACGGGAACCCCTGCACGGCGGACCGCTGCGTCAACGGGAGCTGTGAGCATGCGTGCCTGTGCGTCGACGCGACGGGGGCGCTGAGCTGCTGCCCCGGACCTGCGGCCCTGTGTGTCAAACCCTGCGGCCTGGATGCGAGCGGGGTCTGTGGCGGCGCCTGTGCGGCATCGAACGAGGTCTGCACCGCCAGCGGCACCACCTGCGCCTGTAAGCCGATCCCTCCGGCCTGCGGCGATACCTTCCCGGACTGCAACGGGAGCTGTCCGACGGGGAGTGCGTGCGCGAGCGTGACCGGAGCGCCCGCGTGCCAGTGCGTTCCTACGCCGTGCCAGCCGGGCACCGGAATGTTCTTCTATACCTGTGGCGATCCCGTCTGCGGCGGGCACCAGCCGCATCCCGGCGTGCCCGCGTGTACCACCGAACAGGTGGGCGCGCCGTGCGCGTGTCTCGGCGAGGAGTGTGATCCTGGCGATGCCTGCAACCGCCTGCTGGAGTGTGCGACGAGCGACCCGACGCACGGCGGGATGTGCCCCATCTCCCGCCGGCGCTACAAGCAAGACATTCAATACCTCAGCACGCAGGACGTGAAGCGCCTGCATGATGTGCTCCTCACCTTCCGCTTGGCCTCCTACCAGTACAAGCTTCCAGGGCTGTCGGCCGATACGCATCTCGGCTTCATCATCGATGACGTGGAGCCGAGCCCGTCCGTCGCGGCCAACGGCGATACCGTGGACCTCTACGGGTACACGAGCATGGCCGTGGCGGCGGTCCAGGAGCAGGCGCGCGAGATCGACCAGCTCACGCGCGAGGTCGAGTCCCTGCGGCAGGAGCTGAAAGAGGCTCGGCTGGGCCGACCGAGACGGCACACGCGACGTCAGTAGCGCGTGCAACGTCGACCGACACGCGCCACCTGCAGGGACATCGCGACTCATGGGGCATCGGCAGCGCGACCGTGCCCATGACTCCAGCACGTGGCGTGCGGAGAACGACATCGGGAGCGACGCGTGATGCAGACTTTCCCGATCCGCAACCCCGATCCACTCAATGTTCCAAAGCTGACCGACCAGCAGCTCGCGCTCCTGCATCGGCACGGCGAGGTCGGACCACCACGGTAGGCCAGGTGCTGTTCCTGGAGGGCGTCCCTCCTACGACTTTTCGGATTCGAACTCGTGCATTCACACGCGGCTACCGCCGGTGTTTCTTAGGAGCTTGGTGCACCCTGCTCGCGCTCGGCCGGCTCCAGCTTGACGGCTGGGCGTTTGTAGAAAGCACACGTAGGTCAAGCACCAGGTCCGCCGCCAGCTCACCTTCCGCGCCCGCAGCGGGCGGCGCCGCATTCGTGAATGGGCGGACGAGGGCCGGACGGCCTGGCACGCCGCTCGCTTTATGGCATGGCCCAGCCGGCTCCGGCAGCCGGGCGCGCGGGCCGCGCAGCTGCGAGATTGCGGCTGCCGCTCAAGTGGCTCAGCGCCTCGGTCCCGCTGCTCCTCGTGGGGGCCCTCCTCGCGAGACTGCTCGCGGACGAACCGCTGCACGAAGAGCTGCGCGGTTTCCTGGAGCAGCGGGTCAATGCGGCTCTCCAGGGGTATACTGTCTCGATCGGCAGCGTCGATCTCCGCCTGATCGGCTTTGCCGTGGACCTCCAGCAGATCACCGTCGTGCAGAACGCGCGTCCCCGGCCGCCGGTGGCGTACGTTCCGCGGTGGACCACCAGCGTGGACTGGCGGGCGCTTTTCTCCCTGGCGGTCGTCGCCGACACGACTTTCGACCGACCCCAGGTCTTCCTGACCGAAGACCAGGCGGTCGAGGAAGCGAAAGATCCCGTTCCCGTGAGCGACCGCGGGTGGCAGGATGCCGTGAGGGCGGTCTATCCGCTCAAGCTCAACACGCTGCGTGTCCGGGGCGGCATCGTTACCTACCTTCACGGCGGTCCGGCCCCTCCCATCCGGCTCGAGCGCGTGGACTTCCGGGCAACCAACATTCGGAACGTGGAGGCCGTCGCAGGCCAGCATCCGTCTCCCATCGAGCTCGACTGCACGGCCTTCGGGAGCGGAACGTTGAGCGCGCGTGGCCGCGCCGACTTCTTCGCCAAGCCCAGTCCAACGCTGATCGCTGACTTCACCCTGCACGACATGACGCTCGAGCCACTTGCCTCGATCGCCGAACAATCGGGAATCCTGGTCGACGGCGGCACCCTGGCCGCGACGGGGCAGTTCGCGCAGGAGCCCACCGCGACGCGGCTCGCGCTCCGCAGCGTGGTGGTCTCGAAGCCGGTGCTCGAGTACGCGCGCCGGCCCGAAACGAAGGATCGCGAGGACGTCCAGGTCGCGAAGGATGCCACGCAGAGCCTGTCGGTGCGGATCGACGACCTGCGGGTCAGGGACGGCACGCTCACCTACCAGAATCCCTCCGAGCTCATGCCTCCGATCCGGTTCGAACGCACGAACCTGCGGCTCACGTCGGTCGAAACGCCTCCGCCCCGGAAATCGAGGCCCCTCTCCCGCGTCGAGCTGGACACCGCGCTTCTGGGCACGGGCTCGCTTCACGTGCGGGGACGCGCCGATCTCGGGGCAACACCGGGCCCGCTGGGCGATCTTGCGTTCGATCTCCAGGGAATCGAGCTGGCGCGGTTCGATCAACTGACTCGTCCGTGGGGGCTGACCGTTGCGAGCGGCACGCTCAGTGCGCAGGGACAGCTGACCCGCAACCCAGACCAGACCAGGCTCGCCATCCGCCAGCTCGGCGTGGCGAAGCCCGTCGTCGAGTACGTGCAGGTCACGCCCAGCGACGAGCAGCGCGTCGAGCAGGCGACGAAGGAGACGACGGCGGCACGGGAGCGCCCGGCCGTGCGCGTGGATCTCGACCGCGCCGAGATCACCGGCGGTACATTCGGCTTCACCGACAAGAAGGCCACGTACCCGTTCCGTCTCTTTCTGGCGGACACCGACGTCACGCTCACCGGGTTCAGCAACGAGCGCTCCCAACGGGACGGCATCGCCAACATTCGCGGTCGGTTCATGGACAGCGGCCCGGCCGCCCTCGACGCGCGATTCGCGGGCGGCGGCGCCGGTCAGCCGGAGTTCGCGCTCGGAGTTCGGGTCGAGAACGTGCAGCTTTATACGATGAACGATCTCCTGCGCGACACGGGCGGCTTCGACGTCGCGAGCGGCGAGTTCTCGGTCTACTCGGACTTCACCGTGCGCAATGGTCGCATCGACGGCAGCGTGAAGCCGTTCTTCAAGGACATGGACGTGTATGACCGAAAGCAGGATGCCGGGAAGGGCGTCGGCCAGCAGCTGTACGAGGCGCTGGTCGGCGCAGCCGCGACGGTGCTCGAGAATCGGTTCCACGGCCAGGTGGCCACGCGCGCGGAGCTCTCTGGACCGGTCGAGCATCCGCAGGCCGGCACCTGGCAGATCATCGCGGGGCTGCTCCGGAATGCCTTCTGGCAGGCCATGGTTCCCGGAGTCGATCGGCAGGAACGCCGGCCGTGACCCGTTGCTCTCGCCGGCTGCATCGACGCGATCCGCATCATCGACGACAGACGCCCCTACTTCGTGGACGGCTCCTCGAGAAGCCGAAGCGTCGAGGCCGAGCGGATGTTGAGGTCGTGCTGCGGAAACGGGATCTCGATTCCGTTCTCCAGGAAGGCGGCTCGAATGGCGTAGTGGAGCGCGCTGGTGACGGCCTCCTGGTGGCGCGGGTCGCCGATCCAGATCAGGAGCTCGAAGTCCAGGGACGACTGTCCGAATCGATTGAGCCGCACCTGGGGCGACGGGTCCTCGAGGACATCAGCCTGCCGGCGGGCAACCTCCAGAAGCACGCGGCTGACGTGATCCAGGTCCGAGTTGTACGACACGCCCACCGCTACGCGCAGACGCATGCTGGGGTCGCCGTGTGACCAGTTCACGACTCTCCCCGACACGAATTCCGAGTTCGGGATGATGATCGAGATGTTGTCCCTCGTAACGATCTCCGTCGAACGTATGCTGATGGCGCGGACCTCCCCGTCGGTGTCCCCGACGGTCACGTAGTCGCCCACCGTGATCGGCCGCTCGATCAACAGGATGATTCCGGAAATGAAATTGCTCGCCAGGTTCTGCAGGCCGAAGCCTATCCCGACGCCCAAGATGCCTGCCACGACCGCGATGCCCGTGAGATCCACCTGCAGGATCTTGAGACCGAGAAGGACGCCCAGGGTCACTACCGCGTAGTGGGCGAACCGGAGGATGGAGAACTCGATTCCCGCATCGAGGTGCAGTCGCGGGAACAGCCGACGCTGGAGGACCCCGCGAAGTCGACGCGATACCCAGAGGGACGTGACGACGAAAAGGCCGGCGGCGATAAACGTAGTGACGGTGATGGGGCGCGTCTCGGTGTGGACGATCGGGTACGATAGGATGCTTCCGAGCACGCGCCAAAGCCCGCCCAGCTCGTCGGTCGCTTGCACCGTTTCTGCTCCTGGTGGCCGCTGCGCCGAAGTCAGCCTACTATCCTTCGGCGCTCCCACATAGCCCGTGCGGCGTCGTGGCGCGGACTGTGGTGCTGGCGGCCGCCCGCCGGCCCGCGCTGCTAGAAGTCGTGGCGCAGGATCGCCTGGCCGCGGCGGCAGATCTCGCGCCCGTAGTCCGTCCAGACTCCTTGCCCCCAATACCGGTAGCAGCTCGTCTGGGACATGAGGAGGTGGAAGAGCGCGTTGCGGTAGCGGTACTCGCGGGGCGAGACGCCGGCGCGCGACACCATTTCGCAGAACAGCGAGCTCAGTTGCTCCATGTCGCCCAGGACGTGCTCGTAGCCGCGGACCCAGGAGATGTTGTTCGTCCAGCTCCCGCCCTCCATGTGGAAGCAGCCGCCCTCGCGCTCGAGTTCCTCGATCACGGCCGCCAGCCGCTCGGGGCCGGCGCCGGGTCGCATGCGGTCCCAGATCCGCTTCTGATGCAGCGGCTCCAACACAGGAAAGTCGCTCTCATGAACGCCGAGGGCGAACATCTGCTCCAGGTACTCGGTGACATTCACCAGCGGGGTGGCACTCCGGCTCGCCTCGCGGACCACCTCGAAGTACTTGGCAGGGAACTCGTTCATCATCACGCCGCCGTTCTCGCCGTCGGCGATCTGCGTCACGAGGGGCGGGACGCGCCGGCCGCCGAGCATCCCGGGCTCGAGGCCGCGCGCCTCGTGCCAGGGCTGCATCTGCGCCACCAGCTTCGTGTCGCTGCCCTGGGTCTTGATGATGGCGACGATGCTGGCGGACTCGCCGCGCGAACTGGTACACACCAGTCGGTGCGGCAGGTGCGTCTGCTCGGGCCCCCGCCCCGTCTCGGGATGCTCGACGGTGTGCTCCTGCACCAGCACCCACTCGTAGCCCGCGTCCCGCAGCGTGCGGACGAACTCGTAGGCGACGTCGGGGTGGTTTGGCAGCGCCATCTCGGACGGTGAGAAGCCACGCACGCGCGCCAGGGCCTCGAGGCCGAAGATGGCCGCGAAGTGCTGCTGCCACGCCCCCACGTGGTGGCGGTAGTCCTGCACCGGCGTCGACGGCGCGACCGCGTGGCCCCACGGCGCGCCGAGCCATTCCACCGCGCGCCGGTGCCGCGGGTGCTCGGTGACCATCCGGAGGGCGTCGATCACGTCGTGCAGCCCCGTCGTGCGAAGCCCGTGCAACAGCGTGCCCGAGTACTCGAGCATCACCCGCGGCTCGGCTCCCTCCTCGAGGAGCTGGGGCACGAACTCCCCCATCCGCTTGTAGCAACGAACGAACACGGGAGCGTTGTGGTTGTCCCCGATGTGCGGGTTCTCCATCATGTACTGCAGGTTGCTGATGATCGACGGCCGTGCGCAGGTCGGTGCCGCCGGCGGGGATCAGCGGCTGGTGCATGTGCAGCGCGATCGCGCAGGCGCTGCGGATGCGCCCGAGGTCCACCGGTGAGTCGGTGCGGAACACAGCGGGCCGCAGACTCGGCTCGATCACCGCGGCGACCGGGTCCTCCATGCCGCAGATGGCGGGCAGGTCGTTCGTGTGTTCGTCGATCGTGCTCATGGGCATCGTCCCGGGCGTTGCGCGAGCAGTAGGTCGCTGCACGAGGCGATGGAAGGATGCTGACGAACGACCCCATGGTGCCCCCTCGTGAAGTATTCCGCGACTCCCATCGGAGGCACCCAAGCAGCACACGCCCGGAGGGCCAAGGGGAGAACGGATGAGTTCGGGGGTTACGTCAACGTCACGGTTTCGAGGTGGAGTAGGGGTAGATCCCGGCCCCATTTGTCGGATCCCGGCGCCTGGGCGCGTGCTGCGCGCGGTGCCGGCGCTCGTCGCCGAGCTCCAGGAGGCGCGGGCGGAGCTTGGGCGGCTACGTCAGTCGCATCAGCGTGTCCTCCCCGCGCTCCCGTCGCTTGCTGAGGATAGTGAGCAAGCATCCTAGCACGCGCAGCGTGTAACGTCGGTAGTCTGGGGCGCGTCCCTGAGGAGCCGCGGTCGGCAGGAGGGGGAGGAGGGTGAGGCGCCGGAGGCGATGCCTGCCGGGCGCAGGTCTCCGCGATCAGCTTCTGTGCCAGCCGAGTTTTCTCCCGCGCACCTTCCAGGTCAGCACGCTTTTCAGGCGGCGCTCGATCCACGCGTCGACGAGCCGAGACGGGAGCTCGATGGGCGGCATCAGCCGCCAGTCCTCCTCTGCATACGGCACCTCGACTCGCTGGACGGTTCGGGCCTCTGCAACGACCTTCCGCAGGGCCCGCATCCGCGCCTCCATATCCCGGCGCGTCGGCGGCTTCGACCCAAACCACTCCGTGCGCCGGGCGAGCTGCTCCGCGATGCGAAGCCACTCTGGCTCGGCCGTGGTGGGATCGACCAGGCGTTCCAGCAACGCGCGCCGCTCGTCGAACGCGCGCCACCACGGCGCGCCCTCCTCGACGCTGCGCTGAAGGTGCGGCAGCCGCGCGGCCATCGCGCGGTCGCAGTAGCCGACGTCCTCAGTGAACCCGTATCTTCGAGCGAGGCCCTCCGTCTCCTTGTCGTTGAACCCCCACGTCCGAATGAGCGCGGCCACGTGGCGCTCGTCGTCTGCCTGATCCTCGTCGTGCTGAAGCCAGGCATGGGCGATCTGATGCGCGACGAGACTCGGTGCGTGTATGTCTGCGGGCGTCAGGTCGTCCCGCAGCACGATCAGCCAGAATGGACCGCGCCATCCGGCAGTATGACCTACTCCAAGGGACAGGAACGCGCAGTGGGCGTGAACAAAGCCGGCGACCGGCTCGGGGAGCCGCGCCACGACCTCGGTAATCAATCGCTCCGTCTCAGGATTGTGTCCGTCGTAACGGACCCCGCCGCCTCGACGCGTCCTGATTGGGCTGCATCCCGATCCTCCACCGCCCCGCTTCAGATGCCGCGGCAAGGGCGCGGGGAGCGGATCCGCGCCCACGAGTCGCGCACTCGTTACCGCAGCGCCAAAAAAGGATAGCGCGTGCGCCCATGCCTGTCGAGCCAGCGCGCGCATTGTCTTGACGGGAGCGCGACGTCTGCCCCCCGTGGGCTACAACACGTGCCTCGTTGCTCGCGCTCTCCGCGCGGAGCGCAGTGTTCGGCGGGAAAGTCGAAGAAGGTCAGGAGGACGTCGGCGTCCTGCTCCAGCGTCGTGACGGGCTTCGCGTACTTGGCGCTGTACTCGCGGGCAAACCGCGTGATCGCGTCGCGGGCGTGCCCGCTGGTCTCGGCGTACATCACCTCGTGAAGCGCGGCCTTCACGCGCGGCTGGAGTCCCTGGGATCGAACGCGATTGCTGTGCCGCCGAACGGGTCGATGGCGCGGCTCCACAGCAATCGTCCGTCGTCCCCGGCGAGCTTCAATGCGACAAAGTTCGCGATGCTGGTTGATTCCGCCAAGGATCCTAGCGCGACGACGTCGCCGGCCGCACGGTTGCCGCCGGCGCGAAGGTGCTGCACGCCGTGAAAGACCAGTTCTACGGCGAGCGGACGGGCCGCTTCGAGTTCCCTTCGGCCACGTCTGCCACATCTCGACGTGCATCGAGAACGTCTTGCCCGGCGAGATACAGCGGTGCTTCCAGGGCTACTTGACTTGAGGCAGCAGGGGCGAGTTGACGAATCAGAACTTCGCCAACTCGTTCTGGAGCCTGTGGGCGCTGGCCGGGGGCTTCACCTGACCCGAGAGAATTTCCTCCGGCGTGACCTTCCGGCCGTAGTACTCCTTGTCGGCCCCGTCGCGCGTGGCGATCACCGTGCCAGTGACCGATACGCCGGCGAAGAGCCCCTGGCTGCGGCTGTAGCTGTAGACGGCCGCCACGGGCGTCACGGCTGCCGACGCGGTGCGGCCGACCGGGCCGGCCGCCACGCTGAGATCGCCTCCGAGCGTCACGTTGCCGCCGCGCGAGAATGCCTTCACCGCCTCGTCCGTATTGAGCACCATCACGTATTCCGTCACCTCCGCGCCCACCTGGAAGCCAAAGCCGGCGCCGCCGGTGCCGATGGCCGAGGGAGCGCTCCACCCGGCGCCGCGACCGCGCTCGCCGTGCTCGCCACGCACCCAGCCGGTCCTCGTCCGAGCGACGACGAGACCGAGCCCTCCTTGGCCACTGAAGAGGAAACCCGCTTTCAGCACGGTCAGGATGGCGAGGCCCTTCGCATCGCGCATCACCGCCTCGGGAATCGCCCGCTCGGGGATCTCCCGGAAGCGCTCGAGGATGGTGACGGCCTGACCGACGTTGTCCTCCAGCTTGGTCTGCGCCGCGACGACGCCCGGAATGAGTAGGAGAGCGCACGCGAGCATTCTCGGCGGTCTTTGCATACGTGATCCCCGCGTTCAGCGTTGAATGTCAAAGTCGATGTGATGCTGCCCTCAGAGCGGAATCAGGTCAGGCCCTTCGATAGCGGGCTCGGTCTCGTCGGGACGGAACGTCCCACCCGGAGACCTCGGTGCTGCGCGAATTTTGTTAGAGACAGGACGTCTTCCATGGCGATTTCGTCCTGTGCGGTGCACGTGCCGTGCCGGCGCGCGATCGCGAACATAAGCGCTGGACACTGGACTCCCGTGCAGCGCCGCGTGCCTCCGCCCCTAAGTCCAGGAAGGCGCGCGTCACGAAATGAGAGTGAGCCGCGTGGTGAAGCATCACAGGGGCGGCCCCATAGCGTCCGGTTGGCGAAGCGGGTGCGACCGCTCAGGCGCTTGCCCGCGCTCTCGTGATTGCCCGGGCAGGGGCCCGCCCATGAGGCCGCATGCCCGGCGGTCGGGAACCGCGTCATGTCGCAACCGAGTTCGGCCACGATCACCTCCGCCGTGCGCCGGGCGACACGGAATCGTGTCGACCCGGGCGAGCTGCGCCGCGTGCGCGGCCGTGAGCGTCTCGACCTGGCGATAGGGGCCACGAATGGGTTTTTGCGAAAGTTGACCGACTCTCCCCATCTCGAACGTTCGCCGAGCGTTCGCCGGCTCCGTAACAAAACAAGAGCGGCGCTCGCCGCCGCTACCGTTCGTGCCGCGAGTGGTCTATGGGCTGACGTCGATACGCGGACGCGGACAGACATCGGGAGATTTGCCATGGCGACACGACATCGATCCCTCGTCGACGTACCCCCGGCGGCCGGCCGCATCAGCCGCCGCCGGTTCCTCGTCGGGGCCGGGGCCGCGGCGGCCGCTGCGGCGGTGCCCGTCCGTGCCCGCTCCGCGCCGTTGCCGCATGGTCCGTACGACGTCATCGTCGTCGGCGCGGGCGTGGCCGGTCTGACGGCCGCGCGTCGCCTGGCGACTGCCGGCGCGTCGGTCGTCGTGCTCGAGGCGCGCGACCGGGTCGGCGGCCGGGTGGTGAACGAGCCCATCGGCGGCGGCGAGATCGTCGAGGCAGGCGCCGAGTTCGTCGGCCCCACCCAGACGCGGATACTCGCGCTGGCGGCGGAGGTCGGCGTCGAGACCTTCAAAACCTACAACGACGGCAACAGCCTCCTCTACTATCGCGGCGCGCTCTCGCAGTACCCCGCCACCGGCTTTCCGGACGTGCCGCCGGACGACCTGAACGAGGCGCTCACCGTGCTGCTGGGCGTGCTCGATCCGCTGGCCGCGCAGATCGACCTGCACGAGCCCTGGAACAGCCCCGGGCTCGATCTGGACTTCCTCGACGGCCAGACCGCCGAAACGTGGAAGCTGGCGAACCTGCAGACGCCGGGCGCGCGCTTCCTGTTCGACGTGATCTTCGAGTCCGTGATCGGATGCGAGCCTCGCGAGACGTCCTTCCTGCACTGGCTCTTCTACGTCCGCTCCGCCGGCGGCATCCTGCCGCTGATCACCACCGGCGGAGGCGCGCAGGACTCGCGCTTCGTCGGCGGCTCCCAGCTCGTGCCGTTGCGCGTCGCCGACGCGCTCGGTGGCCGCGTCCAGCTCGAGCGGCCGGTGCGACGCATCACGCAGGACACGCACGGCGTCGTGGTGGAGACCGATCGCCGGCGGAAGCTCAAGGCGGGGCGCGTGGTGGTCGCGATGCCGCCCACGCTCGCGGGCCGGATCGTCTACTCACCGATCCTGCCCGCGCTGCGCGACCAGCTCATGCAGCGGATGCCGATGGGGTTCTACGGCAAGGTCGAGGTCGTCTACCCCACGCCGTTCTGGCGCGCCGCCGGTCTTTCGGGGCAGGTGGTGAGCGACACCGGCCCGCTGCGCGTGACCTTCGACAACAGCCCGCCCGACGGCGCGCCCGGCGTGCTGCTGGCGTTCTTCGCCGGCGACGACGGTCGCGCCTGGGCCCAGCTGCCCGCGGCCGAGCGCCGCGCCGCCTCGCTGGAGTCGTTCGCGCGATACTTCGGCGACGCCGCGCTCAGCCCCACGTTGTATCTGGAGAAGGACTGGACGGCCGAGGAATTCTCGCGCGGCGACCCCGTCGGGCTGATGCCGGCCGGCGTCCTCACGCGCTACGGGCCGGCGCTGCGCGCCCCCGTCGGCCGCGTGCACTGGGCCGGGACCGAGACCGCCGAGATCTGGACCGGCTACATGGACGGCGCCGTGCGCTCCGGCGAGCGCGTCGCGGAGGAGATCCAGGCCGCCGGATAGCGCGGCGCGCTCTGCCCAGGACACGAGCGAACCGCCGTCACCGCGCCCCGCCGGAACGCGCGGCGCACAGATCTCGAGCGCCGATCGCACCGGCGGGAACTTCGACTTCGGGGTCGGTCCCGACGGCGCGCCGCTGCTGGCCATCCTCGGCATCCCCCCGTTGCAGGTCGACAACTCCTATCTCTACCGCGAGGGCGACCGCTACGTGATCTTCGACGAGACGGGCCCCGGGCGTGGTGTGGCGCATCTGGATGATGGGGCTCGATGGGCTCTTCCAGGGCGCGCTCGCTGGCGACGTGCGCGTCGAACTGAACGACGAGCCACGGCCGCAGCTCGCGCTCGACCGCAAGGCGCTCTTCGCGGGGACCAGGGCGCCGTTCGTCGCGCCGCTGGCCGGAGATCGTACCGTATCGAGCGGGGGCTACTACTCGGTCGTGCCCATTCCCTTCGCGCGGCGGCTGCGCATCTCGACCTCGACCGTCCCGCACGGATGCAGATCACGTTCTCGCACGTGCCGCCGGACCAGGCCGCCACGAGTTTCGACCCGGGAGCGGACACGACTCCGATCGCCGCGCTGCTCGCCGCCGCGGGATTGCCCGATGCCAGCGTCGTGCCGAGTTGACCTGGACGACCTCCGCCGCGCCGGGAAGAAGGCAAGTGACTACCGGGAGCGCAAGGAGAACGTCATCAAGGGCGACTTTGGGCAAACCGCCCCAGGACGTCAGAAATTCAAGGCCCGCGCCGGCGCCGTCGTTGAGCTGAGCGAGTGCTAATCATGCGGAATGGTAGGAATGGAGCCGAGGAGAGTCGAACTCCCGACCTCTTGAATGCCATGCGGAGGCAGGGGTGTACGGACGGTGCGCGACGGTGCGCAACCGTGCGCGAAATCGGGCTCCGCCGGTCGCCCAGCACGCCCGTCGCGCACGGTCGCGGACGCTTCGTCCCGCACAGAACCCGCACACTCGCCCCTCGCCATTCGCTCGGCGCAGCACTCCAGCTACCTCGTGGGGTCCACTGCTCGGGGCAGTTCCTCGCCTCGGCGGCGCGGAGTACGGCCGACTCCACGCGCTCGCTCGAACCCGCGAACCAGTACCTCGACCGGGGCGACGGGTTCCTGGTGTCAGCACAGGCGCGTTTCGGAACGTCGTCGAACCTGACCAAGGACCGCTGTCCACCACCGTCGCGCGCGTGCTATGCGACCGTCAGTGACGTACCGACTCCGCGCGGCGACGTGCGTGGTCGTGCTGGCCACCACGTTCCTCGGTGACGCGGCCGCCCGAGCGGCCCCGACCGCCTTGCCGCTGCCCACCTGGGGTGCGGTGGGAGGAGGCGTCGAAGCGATCGCGCTCTCCGGCACGACGGCCTACATCGGAGGCGGCTTCGCCTACGTCGGGCCGGGCACGGGAGGGTTCGTGGCATTCGACGGCTCCAGCGGCGCGCTCGACCCCACCTGGCCTCGGCTGGTCGGCGACGGCGCCGTGCTGGCTCCCGACGGGGCCGGCGGCTGGTACGTCGCAGGAAGCTTCACGGCGGTCGGAGGACTCGGGCGGCAGGGGCTCGCGCACCTCCGCGCGGACGGAACCGTCGACCCAGCCTGGGCGCCCAGCGTCAGCGGCGGCGGCTTCACCTATGTCGGGGCGCTGGCCGTGGCGGGCTCGACGGTCTACGTGGGCGGGCAGTTCCAGGCGGCCAACGGCGTGGCCCGCAGCAACCTCGCCGCCTTCGACTTAAGCGGCGCTGTCACCAGCTTCGATCCCGAGCCGAACGGCCCGGTCCAAGCGATGGTGGTGGCGGGCTCGACCCTCTACGTCGGCGGCGCGTTCGCCGTCGACCTGCTCGTGAACGGGGTGGACACGAGACGCAGCTACCTGGCGGCCTTCGACGTCGCCAGCGGCACGTTGATGGACTGGAACCCCGACGTCAACGGCGCCGTATATGCCCTGGCCGTGTCCGGCTCGACCATCTACGCCGGGGGCTTGTTCTCGAAGGCCAACGGCCTGATCACCCGGCACCACGCAGCCGCGTTCGACCTCGTGTTCGGCGGGGTCTCGACCTGGGACCCGGACTTGAGCAGCACCGTCTTGGCGCTCGCGGCAACCGGCTCGACCGTCTATGCGGGAGGCTCCTTCAAGCAGGTCAACGGCACCATCGACCGGAGCTTCCTCGCGTCGTTTGACCGCAAGGACGGGTCGGTCCAGCCGTTCAGCGCCCCGATCAGCCAGAACGGGGGCGACGCCACCGTGTACGCGCTGGCGGTGTCGGACGGGACCGTCTACGTCGGCGGCAACTTCACGTCGCCACGTCCGCTCCTCGCTGCCCTCGACGCGACGACGGGAGGCGTGACGAGCGGCAGCCCGAGCATGTTCGGGCGGCTGGTGACGGCGCTCGGCGTGTCGGGCTCGAGGGTGTTCGCCGCGGGCGGCTTCTCGTCGGCTGGCGGCGTCCTGCGCAACCATCTCGCCTCCATCGATCTCACGAGCGGGGAAGCTACCGCCTGGGACCCGAACGTCGACGGCAACGTGTCGGCCCTCGCCATCTCCGGCTCGACGATCTACGCGGGCGGATCCTTCACGACCGTCAACGGCGGGACGCCACAGGCCGGGCTGGCAGCGTTCGACGCCGTCACGGGCGCCAGGAAGGTCTCTCCGACGACGAACGGCCCGGTCGACGCGTTCGCCGTCTCGGGCTCGACGGTTTACGTGGGCGGCAATTTCGACACGCTCGACGGACGGTGCCGCGGAGCCTGGCGGCGGCCTTCGGGGCCGACACCGACGCCGTGACGGGCTTCGGCCCGGGTTTCGACATGAACGCCTATCAGCTCGGCCTGCGGGTGTCGGCCGTGGTGGTGACGGGCTCCACCGTGTACGTAGGCGGTACCTTTACGGCGGTGAGCGCGCTGGTACGCCACCGCCTCGCCGCCGTTCAGGACCTTCCCGGCCTGGTCGGCGTGCTGACGCCGTTCGACCCGGACGTCGACGATCAGGTCTCCGCGCTGGCGCTCTCGGGCTCCACCGTCTACGCGGGCGGGGCGTTCACGTCCGTGCGCGGCGGGACGCCCCGCCACCACCTCGCCGCGTTCGGCGAGATGGCCGGCGACGTGACGACGTGGGACCCCGACGCCAACGGCGCCGTGTTCGCGCTGGCCCTGTCGGACCCGACCCTCTACGCGGGCGGGGACTTCACGGCGGTGAATGGCGGGATCCCTCGCAACCACCTCGCGGCGATCGACACCGGGACGGGCGAGGCAACGAGCTGGGATCCGGACGCGGACCGCGCCGTGCACGCCGTCGCGCTCTCGCCGGCGGCGGGCCTCGTGGCCGGCGGAGACTTCACGAACTTCGCCGGCGGACTGAGGCCGCAGCCCGGCTTCGCCGCGTTCGCGTTACCCCCTGCGGCCCCCACCGACGCTGCAGCCACCGCGGGCAACGGCGAGGCGACGGTCAGCTTCATCGCACCGGCAGACACGGGAGGTGCGCCGGTCCTGTCCTACACCATCACGGGGTCGCCGGGCGGGCAGACGGCGGGCGGTGCCGCTAGCCCGATCGTGGTGATGGGTCTCACGAACGGAACGACGTACACGTTCACCGTGACCGCGACCAACGTGGCGGGTGCGGGTCCTCCATCGGCACCGTCGAACGCCGTCACGCCCGGCACCGGCCCGGGCGATGGGGGCGCCGGGCCCGGTACGGGCCCGGGTGGGGGCGGCGGCTGCGACGCCGAGCCCGTCGGCCCGACCTTCGTCTCGATCGACTGCCGGCTCGCCGCGCTCCTAGCGCGGGTCGGCGCGGCGAGCGAGCTGGGCGCCGTCCGGAAGAGGCTCTTCGGCCGGCTCGAGCAGGCGACGACGCGGGACCACCACACGGAGTCGCTGTGCTCGCAGGGCAAGCGTCGTCGCACGCGCAAGGCGTTTCGGCCGTCGCTCGCCGCGCTGGCTCGGTTCCTCAAGATCCTCCGCTCGCGCCGGGTGCGCTCGGTTCCGACGCCGCTCGCCAGCGAGCTGCGCACCGCGGCCACGGGCGTCCGCGACGACATGCGGACACTTCAGCGGCACCTCGTCTGCCCGGGGAGCACTCCCGCCCGTCTTCGGTCGACCTGGGCAGAATAGCGGACGCAGGCCTAGCGCAGCCGCAATTGAGTTGAGCGGATGTTAAGCGGCGTTCGGCAGAATGAATGGTGGAGAGGAAAAAGTGGAGCCGAGGAGAGTCGAACTCCCGACCTCTTGAATGCCATGCGGAGGCAGGGGTGTACGGACGGTGCGCAACCGTGCGCGAAATCGAGGTCCGCCCGTTGCTCAGGAGTCCCGTCGCACACGCTCAGGGACGGTCCGTCCCGCACAATACCCGCACACTGGCCCTTCGCCAGTTGCTGGGCGCGCCAGCGATCCCTGACAAGATGGATCGCCCCCCGCATCCGCTGTTGCGAAGCGGTGATGGTATGGGGCGCGGTATGGCGGAAATCGACGAGCCGCACACGGCTGCCGAACGGGCGGACCCTCATGCACCCGCTGCATCAGTTCGCAGTGTCGCCGGTGTCCTGACCGACCGCAGCGGTCGTCGCGACATCGCCTGTGCGCCTCCCGCGCACGGTGAAGCTCGATCTTTCGCGCGCCCACCCCTTGCGATCATCGAACCGGAGCGCGTCCCACAGGACGTCGCGCTGTCGGACACGCCGACCGTCTGCGGAGACCGTGATGGTCGAGGACAACCGGTCGAGGCGGTACCCGCTGACACCCTGCCCGGGCACGACACTACATGAGGCGAACAATTGGGTGACCGCCTCACGATCGTTGATGGCGAGCACGAATCGCCGCGGATGTGTCCGCGAGGCGACGTAGCGCACGAGCCCACGCTCAAGGTCACACCCCTTTCCCGGCACGAGCAGTCCCAGCGTGGGAAGCTCGCCGGGGCGGACATCGACGGTCCGCTTCTCCCGTAGCGGCAACACGGCGGGAAAGCATCCCCTCGTGACCGTGCGCCGCCCTCCCGGGAAGCTGATCGAGGCACCGAATCCTTGATGCGGATGACCCCCGAGAACGACCACGCCCCACCCTCGAGAGGCACCCGCGCCACAGCGCCTACAGCCCAGACGGCCAGGAACGCACCCGACAAGAACACGCTGGTACCGCTGAGACGTCCTCGTGAGCCACGCATGTGAATCTTCCCCCCGGGATGTCGGACTTGTCATCGGTAGCACGCAGCAAGCTGCGTACCGGTGGAGGGCGTGGGAGGGAAGGCGTTGGACGCCTCGTGCATGCGGCGATCGGGCAGCTCTGCACCGCAC
>CAVQLX010000010.1:0-583192 GCA_963713495.1 uncultured delta proteobacterium
AGCTTCGCCATCATGCATGCCGCCATCTACGACGCCGTCACGGCCATCGACGGGACGCACGAGCCGTATGCGATCACCCTCCCGGGAACGTCGCCCGATGCCTCGCAGGACGCCGCGGCCGCCGCGGCGGCACACGAAGTCCTCGTGGCGCTGTATCCGACATTCCAGATGACCCTCGACGCCGAGCTGCTGGCGTCCCTGGCACAGGTTCCCGACGGAGCCGGCAAGACCCAGGGCGTCAGCATAGGGCAGACCGTCGCCGATCGTATCCTGGCGCTGCGGAGCGATGACGGATCGAACGCCGAACCTCCCCCGTTCGTCTTCGGAACCGCCCCGGGAGACTACCAGTCCACGCCGCCCAATTTTCCCACGCAACCGCAATTCACGCACTGGTCCGGCGTCACGCCGTTTGCCTTGAAGATCGCCAGCCAGTTTCGACCCGGACCGCCTCCGGCGGTGACCAGTCACGCGTACAGCGCGGCGTTCGATGAGGTCCTGTCACTGGGCATCGCCAGCAGCACGGCCGCGACCGCGGACCAGGTGTTGACCGGCCGGTTCTGGAACGGGGCCATTCAGAACTACTGGAACGAGATCGCCCAGACGGCGTCCGTGGCGCACGAGCTCAGCACTGCCCAGAATGCGCGCCTGTTCGCCCTCCTCAACCTCTCGTTGGCGGATGGGGTGATTGCCTTCTACGACGCCAAGTACACCTACACGTTCTGGCGGCCGGTGACCGCGATCCGAGCGGCGGACACGGACGGCAATGCGCACACGGCAGCGAATCTCACCTGGCTTCCGGAGGTCACCAACACCACGCCGGACCCGTCCTATCCGGGTGCGCACGCGGTGATCAGCGCCGCCGGGGCGGCCGTATTGACCGACTTCTTCGGGCAGGATCGGTTCGCCTTCGACGTCACGTCGGAAGTCCTCCCGGGCGTGAATCGTTCGTTCACGAGATTCTCTGCCGCTGCACGGGAGGCAACGGCGAGCCGCATCTTTGCCGGCGTGCACTTCCGGTTCGACCTCATCACAGGTGGACAGCTGGGTCGCCACGTCGCCAAGGTGGTGAACGACCACCTTCTGAGGTCAGTCGGACACCACGGCTGACCTCGGGGCTCCATGACTCCGCGGGCGGTCGCGGAAGAGGCGGCCCGAGGACCGAAGCCCCGGAAGAACGCATGAGCCGCGCTGGGATCGAATCAGCGGCACGCTGCCTTGAGTGGGCTTGCCGCACATCGTTTCCGCCTTCCGGAAGTTGGATCGAGGTGGATTTTTATTTCCTTCGTGACGGGAGGCCATCGAGCGAGTACAAGGGGTTCGGCGAATGCACCGTTCGGCCGACACCACCTCGGCAGGAGGTAGCAGGTTGCACATCTTTGTTGATACCGGTTGCACCAACCGCCACAGCAGAGTAGCGCTCGGCGGGGGTTGAGGTCGGCCTCCTCACGAGACTTCGTCATGAGTGTCTCCGACAAGATCGAACCAGCCTTGGCCGCAGCCCTCGGCCCGGCTGCCACGCGCGTCTCGATCAACCCGGAAACACGGCCCTGGCTCTCCGTCGTCTAACCATCCACCTGGAGGGACACCCGATGTTCAGGCAGCCACCCGACTCCAAGCCCCAGCCATACAGCCGTCAGACGGTCGCGAAAGCGTCCCGGCTTCGCGGTGCAACGGTCACCGAGAGCGTCTGCCCGTACTGCGCCGTCGGCTGTGGCCAGCTCATCTACGCGAAGGGCGGTCGTCTCATCGACATCGAGGGCAACCCCGAAAGCCCCATCAACGAGGGCACCCTCTGCCCGAAGGGAGCGAACGCCTTCCAGCTCGCCGTCAACCCGCACCGGGTCACGCAGGTCCTCTACCGAGCACCGTTCTCCGACCACTGGGAGACGAAGCCACTCGACTGGGCGATGGACCAGATCGCCGACCGCGTGAAGGCCGCGCGGGACGCCGACTTCACGGCCCGCAACGAGGCCGGCCGGCTGCTCAACTCGGTGCGCAGCATCGGCACCCTCGGCGGGGCGACCATCGACAACGAGGAGAACTACCTCATCAAGAAATTGTTCGGTGCCGGACTCGGGGTGGTCTCGATCGAGAACCAGGCCCGCATTTGACACTCCGCATCGGTGCCCGGTCTGGGCGCCTCGTTCGGCCGCGGCGCGGCCACTACCTTCCAGCAGGATCTGGCCAACAGCGACTGCATCCTGATCATGGGATCGAACATGGCGGAAGCCCACCCCGTGGGTTTCCGCTGGCCGATGAAGGCCAAGGAGAAGGGCGCGACCCTGATCCACGTCGACCCTCGTTTCACGCGGACATCGGCGCTGTGCGACGTCTTCGTCGACATCCGCGCGGGGAGCGACGTCGCCTTCCTCGGTGGGCTCGTGAACCACGTCCTGAGCAACGACCGGTGGTTCCAGGATTACGTGCTGAGCTACACCAACGCATCGACCATCATCCAGGAGGGATTCGAGGACACCGAGGATCTGGCGGGGCTGTTCAGCGGCTACAGCGGGGACGGAGAGAGCGGCAAGTACAACGCCGTGGAGGGACACTGGGGCTACGAGGGAAAGGGAGACCACCGGGCGGAGAGTCGCCGCGCGATCCGACGTTGCAGCACCCTCGCTGCGTCTTCCAGATCCTCAAGCGCCACTTCGTCCGGTACACGCCGGAGGTCGTCTCCCGGGTGTGCGGCTGCACCGCGGAGGAGCTGGTGCGGGTGGCGGAGCTGCTGTGCGCCAACTCCGGGCGCGAGCGAACCAGCGCGATCGTCTACGCGCTGGGGTGGACCCAGCACACCACCGGCGTGCAGATGATCCGCACCGCGGGCATCCTGCAACTGTTGCTCGGGAACATGGGCCGTCCCGGCGGCGGGATCATGGCCATGCGCGGCCACTCCTGCATCCAGGGCTCGACCGACCTCGCGACCCTGTACGACGTGTTGCCCGGCTACCTGCCGCAGCCGGCGGCCGACGAACGGCACGAGACGCTAGATTCCTACGTGGAGAACGAGGGTCTTCCCACCGGCTACTGGGCCAACTTTCGCAAGTTCATCGTCAGCCAGCTCAAGGCCTGGTACGGCGACGCCGCCACGCCGGAGAACGACTTCGCCTTCTCGTGGCTCCCGCGCGTCGACGCCGACTACTCGCAGCTGCCGTACTTCGACCGGATGGCCCGAGGCGAGGTCAAGGGTTACTTCCTGTTCGGCCAGAACCCCGGCGGCGGCGGTCCCAACGCCGGCCTGCACCGGACCGGCCTGCGCAACCTCGACTGGCTCGTGGTTCTGGACTGGTTCGAGATCGAGAGTGCGGTCTTCTGGAAGAGCGATCCGAGCGCGCCTCCGTCCTCCGATATTAAGACCGAGGTCTTCTTCATTCCCGCGGCGGCCTCACCGGAAAAGGAGGGCAGCCTCACCAACACCCAGCGGATGCTTCAATGGCACGACAAGGCCGTCGACCCGCTCGGCGACTGCCGCTCCGACGCGTGGTTCCTCTACAACCTCGGCAAGCGGCTGAAGGAGCTCTACGCCGGCTCGACCAACCCGAGGGACCAGCCGTTGCTCCGTCTCACCTGGAGCTACGACTTCGAGGAGCGCCCGCGTCTGCCCGACGGAACGGTCAGCCGGATCGAGGGGGAACCCGACCTGGAGAAGGTGCTCCAGGAGATCAACGGCCACCATCTCGACGAGGCCGACCCGCGCACCGGCCGGCCCCGCCTGGTGAAGGGATTCTCCGAGCTGAAGGACGACGGCTCGACGGCGTGCGGCTGCTGGATCTACTCCGGCGTCTTCCCCGAGCCGGGCCGAAATCGCGCGCGCGAGCGCAACCTGACCAACAACCCGCTCCAGCCCGAATGGGGCTTCGCCTGGCCGGACAATCGCCGGGTCCTGTACAACCGCGCCTCGGCAGCTCCGGACGGCCGGCCGTGGTCCGAGCGGAAGCGGCTCGTCTGGTGGGACGAGGAGTCGCGCCACTGGGTGGGCCTCGATCGGCCCGATTTCGAGCCGGAGAAGCCGCCCGACTACCGACCGCCGCCGGGCGCGACGGGCATGGCAGCCATCGCGGGCGACCATCCATTCATCTTGAAGCCCGACGGCCTCGGCTGGCTGTACGCTCCCGGGTCCGTCAAGGACGGGCCGCTGCCGACGCACTACGAGCCGATCGAGTCGCCGGTGGGGAACCTGCTCTACCCCAGGCAGACGTGCAGCCCGACGGTGCGAACCTTCGCGGGACCGCTCAACCGGCTGGCCCACACGCCGACCGCGGAGTACCCGGTGGTGGCCACCACGTTCCGCCTCACCGAGCACTACCTCAGCGGAGCGATGAGCCGCTTCAACAGCTGGCTCAACGAGCTGCAGCCGGAGATGTTCGTCGAGCTGAGCCCGGAGCTGGCGGCCGATCGCGGCATCGTCCACGGCGGCTGGTTGACGGTGGAGTCGGCACGCGGCCGGATCGAGGCCCGCGCGATGGTGACGCGGCGGCTGCGGCCGTTGCTGGTCGAGAGCCGCATCGTCCACCAGGTCGGCCTCCCGTTCCACTGGGCGTTCGCCGGCGAGGTGGTCGGCGGCAACGCCAACGACCTGACCTCGCTGGTGGCCGACCCCAACGTGAGCATGCACGAAGTAAAGGCGTTCGCGTGCCAGATCCACGCCGGCCGGCTCGGTGGCCGAACGCCGACTCCGACGAAGAGCCCAGCGCCTTGGCCGACGCGCGACCCGGTCCCCGACACGCCGGCCTCCGCCCAGCCGGAAGGAAGGCTCGGACGTGGCAAGTAAGGAGCTGGAGGTGGTCCACCGGCCGCAGGCGGACATCCTGCCGGCCCGCGGCCGGATGTCCGATCTCGTGGATCGCCTCGCCGGCCCCTTCCGCCGCGGCAAGGCCCCGGAGCGCCAGCCGGCGATGGGGTTCTACACCGACACCACGGTGTGCATCGGGTGCAAGGCGTGCGAGGTGGCGTGCAAGCAGTGGAACCAGCTCCCCGCGGACGGGTTCGCCTGGACCGGAAACAGCTACGACAACACCGGGGAGCTGTCGGCGACGTCCTGGCGGCACGTGAAGTTCGTCGAGCAGTTCGCGGACAACCAGGCGCCCGAGCCGACCGGGAATGGGCGGGTGTCCGCGAACGAGCCACCCGAGCAGCCGCACGACGGCCGCTGGCTGATGATGAGCGACGTGTGCAAGCACTGCGCAGCGGCCCCGTGCCAGCAGGCGTGCCCGACCGGGGCGATCATCCACAACGAGTTCGCGAACGTCTACATCCAGCCGGACATCTGCAACGGGTGCGCGTACTGCGTCGCGGCGTGCCCGTTCGGGGTGATCACCCGCAGTAGCTTCTCCGGCCATGCCCACAAGTGCACGCTCTGCTACGACCGCCAGAAGGACGGGCTGGTACCCGCGTGTGCAAAGGCGTGCCCGACCGCCTCGATCCAGTTCGGGCCCATCGAGGAGCTGCGCGAGCGGGCCCGCAGCCGGGTGGATGAGCTACATCGGCGGGGCGTTCCAGCAGCACACGTGTACGGGAGCGGCTCGACGGAGACGTATTCCGAGCTGCACTCGTTCTACCTGCTGGTCGACCGGCCCGAGGTCTACGGCCTACCGGACGCCCCGTTCAATCCGTGGCTTCACATGCCGGGGGACTACTTCCGCACGGTATTCGTAGGAGCGGTCTCGCTCGCGGTGCCGATCGCCGCGTTCCTGCTGTGGGGAGCCTGAGATGCGGACCGAGGTCCCGGGCCCGACCGGCTACGCTGGCATCGTGACCAAGGCGCCGGAGTGGCGCACGCTCGTCGTCTTCGACATCCTCTTCAACAACCTGACGACCGGCCTGTTCCTGATCGCGGCGGTCGGCGAGCTGGCCGCGCCGGCCACCTTCACATCGCTGGCCACCCGGGCGTACCCGGTCGCCCTCGCTCTGGTGCTTGCCGACCTCGCATGTCTGGTGCTGGACCTCGGCGACCCGCTCCGGTTCCACCACATGCTGCGGATCTTCAAGCCGAGTTCGCCGATGTCGCTCGGCACCTGGTTGCTGACGGTCTACTCACTCGTTCTGACCGTGATCGTGGCGATCGACTTCGTCGCAGCGGCCGGAAGGGCGCCAGGCGGCCCGGTCACCGCGTGGTGGGTCCGCACGTTCGTGGTGATCGTCGGGCTGCCGTTCGCGTTTGGCGAGGCGGCATACAAGGGGGTCCTGTTCAGCACGACCGCCCAGCCGGGCTGGAAAGACGCCCGGTGGCTCGGCGCGTATCTCGTGAACTCTGCCGTGACGCTCGGCGCAGCGGGGCTGCTCGTCGTCGCTGCACTGACGGGCGAGCGGCTGGCCGTGGCTGCGCTTCGTCCGGTCGTCGGGCTCCTCCTCGTGCTCAATCTGGTCGTGCTCGCCCTGCTGGTCGGGAATCTCTATCCGTTGCTGTCCCGGCTGTACGCCCGCAGGGAGTTCGGTGTGGCGGGCCTCTTCGTATTGCTCACCGCGCTCGTGATTCCGGCGGCTTCACTGCTCGCCGGTGGCGTCCCCGCGACCGCGTCCGTCGCAATGGCATCCCTCGTCCTGGCAAGCCTCACCGTCCGGTACGCGATCGTTCGGTTGCCGCACGACGCAACCAGCATTCGACCCGCGAGACGCCATCCGGTGTGATCATCCTGAAGCTGGCCAATCACCACGATTCGGGCATCATGGGACCCTGGTAGTCTTCGATGCGAGCCGCCAGCATCCTTGAAACCATCGGCAACACGCCGCACGTACGGATCAACCGCCTCTTCCCGGCCAGGGTCGAGGTCTGGATGAAGCTCGAGCGCGCCAATCCGGGCTGCAGCATCAAAGACCGGATCGCGCTCGCGATGATCGAGGATGCCGAGCGCAGAGGCGCATTGCGGCCGGGTGGCACGATCATCGAACCGACCTCGGGTAACACCGGGATCGGCCTTGCGATGGTTGCCGCGGTGAAGGGCTACCCGCTGGTCCTCGTCATGCCCGAGTCGATGTCCATCGAGCGCCGGCGCGTGATGGCAGCATACGGGGCGAGGTTCGAGCTCACGCCGCGCGAGCTGGGCATGAAGGGCGCCATCGAGAAGGCGCATCACCTGGTCGCGTCGACGCCCGGTGCCTGGATGCCGCAGCAGTTCGAGAACCCGGCCAACGTCGAGGTCCACCGCCAGACCACCGCGGCAGAGGTCCTGCGGGACTTTCCCGACGGCGTCGACGTGCTGATCACCGGCGTCGGAACCGGCGGTCACATCAGCGGAGTGAGCGAGATATTGAAGGCAACGTTGTCAGGTCTCAGGACCTACGCGGTCGAGCCCGCCAAGTCGCCGGTGATCAGCGGCGGCAGCCCCGGTCCGCACAAGCTGCAAGGAATCGGCGCGGGATTCGTGCCCAAGAACCTGCACCGCGAAACCCTGGACGGGGTCATCCTGGTGACGGAGGAAGATGCCTTCGCCATGGCGGTGCGCTGTGCCAAGGAAGAGGGAATCTTCGTCGGGCCGTCTTCCGGGGCTGCCCTCGCGGCAGTGGGCCAGAAGATACCCGAGCTGTCGGATCACACGCGCATCCTGACGTTCTGCTACGACTCCGGCGAGCGGTACTTGTCGGTTGACGGGCTCTTCTCATAGAGCGACGGACCAGGAGGGAAGAACATGAGGGGAATATCTGCGAAGGCCGCGATCGCCGTACTCGCGGGTGTCATTCCGATGGTCTCCGCCCTCGTCCTCGCGGAAGAGCCCGGAAAACAGCCCACGAGCTATCTGCCGGTCGCCATCACGGAGGATTTCGCGGCGATCATGGCGCGCATGCAGAAGGCGAAGCCCCAGGTCGAGAAGCAACACGCCGACGTGCTGAGCGCTCGCTATGACCTCACCGATCGACCCGCGAAGGACGTCACCATGTCGCGGGGGAAGCCCGTACAGGACGGGGTCCGCGTCAAGCTGGCCCCCGGCGTCACCTGGGACGCGCTCGCGACGATGAGCCCCGCGGACATCCGGGAGAAGGACGCCTTTCCGGGCGGGTTCCTCCCGCTTCCGCATCCCAATCATCCCGAAGGGGGCATGGTCTTCCCCAAGTTCGAGATCGACGAGCTGAACAAGCAGGAGGGGCGCGATCTCACGCGCTTCGACCTGGACTTCGATCTGCCGGACCAGTTCCTGGCGGAATTTCCGCCACCCATCTTCCTGACCACCCGATTGGACCTCGGCGACGTCTCCAAGGGGAAGCTCGTCACGATCGAGAACTACTACGAGCTATTCAACGGCATCCTCAACCCGAAGCAGATCGAAGGGCTCCGCTTGCTCCTGACGCCGTTTCCGCAGCAGCAGTTCAACCAGACCGAGGATCGCCGTTCCGAACGCCCGAGCCGGGGCGTGGCGTGCTTCGACTGCCACGCGAACGGACACACCAACGGCGCCACGCACCTTGCAGGCGATGCCCGACCACAGGAGTTCCGCCACCGGATCGATACGCCGTCGCTCCGCGGCGTGAACATCCAGCGGCTCTTCGGTTCACAGCGAAGCCTCAAGACCGTCGAGGACTTCACGGAGTTCGAGCAGCGCGCCGCCTACTTCGACGGCGATCCGGTCATCGCCCAGAAGAAGGGCGTGAACATCCTCGAGCGGGGCAGCCAGGTGCACTTCATGGCGGAGTTCCAGGAGCTGCTCGACTTTCCGCCGGCGCCGAAGCTGGGATTCGACGGGAAGCTCGATCCGACGCGCGCGAGCGAGTCCGAGCTGCGCGGACAGGAGCTCTTCTTCGGCAAGGCTCGCTGCGGCGAGTGCCACCCCGCGCCCTACTACACGGACAACACGACGCACAATCTCCAGACCGAGCGATTCTACAAGCCGCGTCTGGTGAACGGCGTGATGGCAGGCACCGACGGACCGATCAAGACCTTCCCGCTGCGAGGGATCAAGGATTCACCGCCCTACCTGCACGACGGGCGCCTGCTCACGCTCGATGACACGGTCGAGTTCTTCAACCTCGTCACCGGCGTGAAGCTCGCCGACGCGGAGAAGAAGGACCTCGTCGCGTTCATGCGGCAGCTGTGACCGGGTCCGAGGAGGTCGGCGCTGGATCACAGGTCCAGGGCGGTGAGACCCGGGTGATCGTCGGGTCGGCGTCCGAGCGGCCAGTGGAACTTGCGGTCCGTCGCAGCGATCGGCAGGTCGTTGATGCTCGCGATGCGCAGCCGCATGAGGCCCTGGTCGTCGAACTCCCAGTTCTCGTTGCCATACGACCGGAAGTACTGGCCGCTGTCGTCGTGACACTCGTAGGCGAAACGCACGGCGATGCGGTTGCCGGCGAACGTCCACAGCTCCTTGATCAGCCGATAGTCCAGCTCCCGCGCCCATTTTCGGGTGAGGAACTCGACGATCGCGGCCCGGCCGCGCAAGAACTCGACGCGGTTCCGCCAGCGGCTGTCCTCGCTGTAGGCCAGGGACACGGCGTGCGGATCACGGCTGTTCCAGGCATCCTCGGCCAGGCGGACCTTCTGTGCGGCCGTTTCCGCGGTGAAGGGCGGACGTGGTGGTCGTGACATCCGTCGTCTCCTGACCGCCTGGTGGCGGCGCTGGCTCCCGGCCTTCACGCGTTCCCCAGCACCACCACGCACGACACCGCGCCCGGGCCGCCGACGTTGTGCGCCAGTCCGAGCTCGGGGCTCTTCACCTGTCGCGCTCCCGCTTCGCCGCGGAGCTGCGTCACCACCTCGTAGATCATGCGGACGCCGCTCGCGCCGATGGGATGTCCGAACGACTTGAGGCCGCCGCTCGGGTTGATCGGGATGTCGCCGCCGATCGCCGTGCGGCCCTCCTCGGCCAGCTTGCCGCCCTGCGCCCTTCTTGCAGAACCCGAGGTCCTCGGTGTTCGAGATCTCGGTCCACGTGAAGCAGTCGTGCACCTCGGCGAAGTCGATGTCCTGCGGCGTGATGCCCGCCATCGCATACGCCGCCGCCGCGGCGCGCTGCGTCGAGCGGAAGCCGAGATAGTCGAACGTCGGGTCGAAGTACGGCTTCCCCGTCTCGACGGCGAGCGCCGCGCCCTTCACGAGGATCGGCGGCTTGCGGTACCGCTTCGCCAGATCGGCGCGGCAGACGATCGCGGCCGCGGCGCCGTCGGTGGTCGGGCAGCAGTCGAAGAGACCGAAGGGCCACGCGATGATGGGCGCCTTCAGCACCTGCTCGATGGTGATCTCGCTGCGCAGGTGCGCCTTCTCGTTCTTGGCGCCGTTGGCGTGGTTCTTCACCGCCACCTTCGCGAGCGTCTCGCGGCCGAGCCCGAAGGTGTGCATGTAGCGATTGGCGGCGAGCGCGAAGAGTCCCGGCGCGGTGTTGCCGCGCGCGAGCAGCGGATGGCCGAGGCGCGGGATGCCGCGCCCGCCGCGGTCCTTCAGCTTCTCGGCCCCGACGACCAGCACGACGTCGTGCACGCCGGCGGCGACGGCGAGGCACGCGTTGCGGAAGGCGTCCGTGCCGGTGGCGCAGTAGTTCTCGACGCGCGTGATCGGCCGGCCGTAGAGCCGGAGCGCGTCGGCGAGCGACGTCGCCGACTTTCCGCCGCCGGGGCCGGGCAGGTACGTGCCGAGGTAGCCGGCCTCGATCTCCGTCGGGATCGATCCCCGCGTCGTCGTAGGCGGCGAACGCGGCATCGCAGATCAGCTCCTCGTAGCCGCGATCGTAGCGCTCGCCGAACTTCGTGCACCCGACGCCGATGACGGCCACTCGATCCTTCATGCCGGCATGACCTTCCAGAAGTAGTTGCGGTTCCCGCCCGCCTCGTGCAGGCGGCGGAACGTGAGCCGCACGCGCGTGCCGACCGCGATCTCGCCCTCGGCGCAATCGGTCCCCTGCAGATAGATGCGGCCGCCGCCGTCGAGGTCGGCGACCACCATCGCCATGGGGTGCTCGGCCACCTGGCGCGAGGTTGTCGATCGTGAACGTGAACACCGTGCCGCGTCTTCGCGAGCTTCGCGTCGGCCATGCGATCGCGCGTCTGGCAGCCGACGCACACGAGCGCCTGCGGATACTGCACGAGGCCGCAGGCCTCGCAGCGGCTGCCGTACAGGCGGACGTCCTGCTTCAGCTCCTTCCACTCGATGTACGTCGGCACCGGTCTCGCCACCGACGTCGGCGGGCAGCACGCCGCGCGCGCGCAGGTAGCGCTCGTACGACGGGAACGTCGATGCCGCCGTCGAGCCACTCGGCGAGCGACGCGGGCCGGCGCGTCGGGCAGCGCGTCGGTGGCGCGGAGGACCAGCGCGTCGGCGCCCTCGCCGTACGCCGCGACGACGAGGAAGTCGCCGGGCGCCGCCGTCTCGAGGGCGCGCGCGAGCAGGACGAGCGGCATCGGGCGTCCCGAGCACGCCCGGCCTCTGCCTGCAGCGACGGTGCGAGCTGCGTCGCCGGGTCGCACCCGATGCGCTTCGCCGCGTCCGCCGCCGCGCGCGCATCGGGCACGCCGAGACAGAGCTGCGCGACGCGCGCCGGCGGCAGCTCGGCCTTGCGCAGCGCCGCGGTCACCGCCTCGGGGACGTCGCGCGCCATCCCGTACTGGTTGCCGAAGCGCGCGTCGGCGACCTGGACGTAGTGCTGCTGGTCGGTCCGCCAGAAGTAGGTGAACTCCTCCGCCACGGACGCCGCGCTCACCAGCTCGGCGATCACGTCCTCCGTCCCGACGGCGACGCGGCGGCGCCGTCGCCGAGCTGCGCCTCCAGCTCGGATGCCGGGCTCGGCGACGCGCACGTCTGCGGCCGCGACCAGCGCGTGGCGCAGGCTGCCGGCGCGCACGCGCGTCGCCGGCGGCGCGCAGCGCCGCGAGCCCGGCGCGCGTCGAGCCGCAGAGGTCGGCGACGGCGGCGTGCGTGGCAGGTCGATCGCCGTGGCGACGAAGCTCGCCACCTGCTTCTCGAGGTACGGCGCGCTCGTGCTCGCGAAGTAGAGACCGTCGAAGCCGGCGGGGTCGGCGTCGCCCATGCAGGCCAGCGCCGCGTCCACCGCCATGGTGAGCGCGTCCTGGTCGACGCCGGCGACCGTGCGACTTCCCGGCGCCGTGCGGGAGCCCCAGGCTTTCGCGATGAGGCCGCGATCGAGGCGGCGGCGCGGGAAGCGCACGCCGAGACGGGTGATGCCGACCATGCAGGCAGCTTAGTCCAGACCTGGATCGTGCGCCAGCTTCGGCGGCGCCGCCTTCTCGGACGACGTGCCGCCGTGCGATCGCTCACACGGCGAAGCGCAGGTCCTCGCGGTCCGACACGATGCGCACGGTCATCTCACGGCCGTGGTCCGGCTCGACCGCCCCCCAGCGGAGCGCGAACGACTCCGCCTGGAAGTCGGGGGCGAACTTGCCGGAGCGGCCGAGGATGACCTCCTGCGCGCCGAGCTCCTGCGCGGTGCGCGCGATCGCGAAGAAGCGCGTCGTTCGAGGTGAGCACCAGCGGGACGACCGTCTTGCCGTGCTTCTCGGCGAGGTTCACCACCGCGGTGAAGATCGCCTGCTCGTCGGGCGTGAAGTTCGGGTTGCTCGCCGGTCGCCACGAGCTCGCGCTCGACCTTCACCGTCGGCACGACGACGTCGACGTCCTCGCGCTCGGCCTCGTCGAGCGCGCGATCGAGGTGGCTCAGGTTGCTGCGGATCGCGCACCGGCACGATCTTGCAGGCCGCGGCCGGACGCCGAGCGCGCCGGGCTCGAGCTCCGGCGTGTAGCGGACGTTGAACTTCTCGAGGTGCTGCGGCGCGCGCCGCGCGATGGCGCAGAGGCGCTCGGACGAGCGCAGAAGATCGCGAAGAACACGATCGTGAAGACGATGCCCCACTCGGTGGCGACCTCCTTGGTGAGCGAGGTTCACGAGCGCCGTCGCCAGCAGCACGAGGAAGATGAGCGATCAGGCCGACGCGGCAGCTCGCAGCCGCCCGACGCGCAGGTTGAGCGGCACCCGCCACTCGCGCGGCCGCCGGTCCTTGAAGCGCAGCACCACCATCGACAGCGCCTTGAAGACGAAGCTCCAGACCACGCCGAAGGCGTAGGCCTCGCCGAGCGTGTAGACGTTGCCGCGGCTGGCGACGATGGTGACGATCTGCAGGCCGACGACCAGGTTGATGAGCCGGTAGCGTGGTGCCGTAGCGCGGTGCGGCTGGCGGAACCAGTCCGGCAGCACGCCGTCCTCGGCGACGCGGTTGAGCACGCCGTTGGAGCCGACGATGGCCGTGTTGACCGCGCCGGCGAGGATCAGGAAGCCGACGACGACGACGAAGGCGCGCAGCGCGAGGCGCACCGACAGCGGGCCCGACGACGTACATCGCCAGGCCGCCGATCAGGTTGTCGCTGTACGTGCTCATGCGCACGTCGTCGGGGATGATCATCACCGCGAAGAACGAGATCAGCCCGGTCATCAGCAGGCTGTAGAGGAAGATGACGAAGCCGGCGCGCGAAGGTTCTGCACCTTCGGGTACTCGATCTCGCGGTAGACCTGCGCGAGCGACTCCTCGCCGCTCATCGCCAGGATCGAGTGCCCGAAGGCGATGAGGATGCCGAGCGCGCCGATCTGCTTGCTCCCAGCCCGTGCCGCGCGAGCCAGCCGAGCGAGTCGTCGCTGAAGTGCAGCTCGAACGGCGGCAGCGTCGCGCCGCGCATCCAGATGCGTCAGCGCCGCACCAGACGATCATGACGACGACCATGACGGTCGTGACGCCCATGATCTTCATCGCCTTGTCGCTCGACTCCTGGATGCCGAGGATGTTCTGGCGCCAGAAGTAGAGCGTGATGCGCGACGGCGATGACCGCCGAGCCGGCGGCGGTCGGGATCGTGACCGGCAGCGTGCAGCGACCTGCAGCAGCTCGTTGACAAGCCCGACGATGTACTGCCCGGCCGAGACGCCGCTGATCGGGCCGGTGAGCACGTAGTCGAACATCAGCGCCGAGACCGAGAGCTTGGCCAGCGTGCCGCCCATCGCCTCCTTGACGACGCGGTAGACGCCGCCGCGGACGAACATCGCGCAGGTCTCGATGTAGACGCCGCGCACGGCGTAGGTGAACAGCATGACCGCGAGGATGTACCAGGGCGCCGCCTTGCCGATCGCCTGCTCGACGATGCCGCCGATGTAGTAGGCGGTGGACGCCAGGTCGCAGAGCACGATGGCGGCGGTGCGCCAGAAGGAGATGAAGACGAGCATCACGGTGGTGACGACGATGATCTGCGGCCGCGCCGGCGTGTCGGCCGGGACCGTCTGCTCGGAGGCGCGCACGAGGGGACGCGTCAGGCGGCGCGGGCCGTCCTGAAGCTGCGGTCCTCCTCCTCACGCAGGACCGCCAGCAGCTCGGCGTCGTCCGTCGCCTCGAGCAGGCGGGCGCGGCAGCGTGCCCCGCTCAGGAGCCGCGACGCGCCCGCGAGCACTTTCAGGTAGGCCCAGGCAGGTCAGCCGGCCCGGCCAGGAGGAAGATCAGGCGCGTCGGCTCACCATCGAGCGACTCCCAGCGGATGCCGTTCACGCTGCGCGCGAAGACGGCCACGGTGCGGTCGAGCCCGTCGAGGCGGGCATGCGGGATGGCGACGCCGTCGACGAGGGCGGTCGTCACCTGTCCCTCCCGCTCCCGGAGCGCCTCCACCAGACGGCTCGCGTCGACCTGGGGGTGACAGGCAGCCACGCGCGTCGCGAGGGCGTTCATCACGTCGTCACGTCCGCCTGCTTCGAGCGCGGACACCACCAGCTCGGCCGTGAGCAGGTCCGCGATGCGCGTCTCCGTCTGCCTCGCCACGGCGACGGGAGCGACGGCCGGGCGGTTCCGACACTGGGAGTCGATGCGGCCAGGCGGAGCCGGTGCGCTCCGACATCGGTCGCTGGCTTCCGCGGGGCAATCGCGTCGTCGTGCTCCCAGCCGAGACGCGCGAGCGACCGTACCGACCACGCGTACGCGCCGACATGCGAGCCAGACAGCCGCTCGGGCAACTCTCGCCGTGCATGCCGCGCTTTGCACGCTGCATGCCACCTCGGTTCCGCAATGCCGACCGTGCATCCCACGGCGTTCTGGTCGGGTTCTTTGCTGCATTCCGCACGGCGCCCCTGCAGAATGGGATGCCTCGCCGGCGGAGGGACGGCTCGCGACGTCTGCCGACCTTGACCGTCCGGACGGCGCACGGTACCCGACGCGCCATGACCCGCGACGTGGCGATCGGAGCCGTGCGGCTGGGCTCCCGGCCGGCGGTCGTCGCCGCAGGGGGCGAGGCGGATCTCGACGCCCTGGTCGCCGCGGACGCGGCGGACCTCCTCGAGCTGCGTGCCGACCTGTTCGCGGCGCCGCGTCCGGACGTCGTGCGCGCGGCACTCGAGCGGATCGCGGGGAGCCGGCAAGCCCGTGATCCTCACCGTGCGCGCCTCGAGCGAGGGCGGGCGCGCGATGCCGGAGGATCTGCGCGCCGAGCTGTATCGCACGGGTCTTGCACTCGCCGACGCGATCGACGTCGAGATCGCGTCGCGGGCGCTCGCCGAGGACCTGATTCCGCGCGCCCGCTCGGCGGGCCGCACCGTCATCCTGTCGGCGCACGACATGGCGGCCACCCCGTCGCCGCACACCCTCCGCGCGCTCGTCGGGCGCGCGCGGTCCCTCGGCGCCGACCTGCCCAAGCTCGCCACATCCACATCCACCCTCGACGATCTCCACGGTCTCCTCGAGGTGACGCTCGCCGAGCGCGCCGCCGGCATCGTGACGCTCGGCATGGGGTCGCTCGGGCCGCTCTCGCGCCTGGTGCTTCCGGCCGCCGGATCGCTCCTCACCTACGGGGCGGCGGGACGCGGAACCGCGCCCGGACAGCAGCCGGTCGCGGAGCTGGCGGCGCTCGTCGCCCGCCTGTTCCCGTCCTGAAGGAGTCATCGATGCTGTCGCGGCCCAGGTGGCGGGCGGTCGTCCTCGCGCTCGCCCTCGTGAGTCCCGTCCGCGCAGCGACGCTCGCGGCCCAGGAGACCGCGCCGCCGACCACCACGACGACCGTCCCCTCCGCCGCCGAGGAGGAGGACGTCGGCTTCGACACGCCGCGCAGCACGATGCGGGGATTTCTCTGGGCGTCGCTGGCGCGCGACTGGCCGAAGGCCGCATCGCATCTCGATCTCCGCGGTCGCACCGAAGCGCAGGGCATCCTGCTGGCGCGCCAGCTGAAGACGGTCCTCGACCGCAAGCTCTGGGTGGATCTCGACGCGCTCAGCAACGCGCCCGAGGGCGAGGCGAACGACGGCCAGCCGCGCGACCGCGACCTGGTCGGCAGCATCGAGCTGCCCGACGGAAACTGGGTGAGGGTGCTGCTCGAGCGCCTCCCCGGCGACCAGGATCGCCAGTGGAAGGTCGCGCGCAGCACGGTGCAGCAGATCCCCGCGCTCTGGGATGCCTTCGGCGACGGGCCCCTCGCCCGCGTGCTGCCCGAGCCGTTCTTCGACATCCGCTTCCTCGACATCCAGCTGTGGCAGTGGATCGCCCTGGTCCTGCTCCTGCTCGCCTCGATCGGGCTCGCCTGGCTCCTGACGGCACCGCTCCTCCGCCTCGTGCGCGCCATCGCGCGCCGCACCGGCTCGCACATCGACGACGTCGTGGCGAAGCTGATCATCGGACCGCTCCGGCTGGCGCTCGGCACCGCGGTCTTCCTGGCCGGTCTCTACCCCATCTGGCTCGCCGTGCGGCCGCATCGCGTCGTCTCGGGTGTCACCGAAGCGCTCCTGATGATCGCGTTCACCTGGTTCATCCTGCGGCTGATCGATTCCGCCGCGCGCGTCACGGTGTCGCGCTCGATGACGCGCGGGCACGTCGGGGCGGTCTCCGCGGTTCCACTGGCGCGGCGCACGCTCAAGGTCTTCGTCGGGCTGCTCGCGTTCCTCGCGATCTTCCAGAACCTCGGTTTCAACGCCACGGGCATCCTCGCCGGCCTCGGCATCGGCGGTCTCGCGGTCGCGCTCGCGGCCCAGAAGTCGCTGGAGAACTTCTTCGGCGGCCTGTCCCTGGTCGCCGACCAGCCGGTGCGCGTCGGCGACTTCTGCAAGTTCGGCACGCAGCAGGGTACGGTGGAGGACATCGGCCTGCGCTCGACGCGCGTGCGGACGCTCGATCGGACGCTGGTCACGATCCCCAACAGCGACTTCGCCACCATGCAGATCGAGAACTTCGCCTCGCGCGACCGCATGCGCCTCGCGACGACGATCGGGCTCCGCTACGAGACCACGCCGGACCAGGTGCGCTGGCTGCTGGTGGAGCTGAAGAAGCTCCTGCTGGCGCACCCCAAGGTGTCCCCCGACCCGGCGCGCGTGCGCTTCGTCAACTTCGGGAGCTACTCGCTCGACATCGAGATCTTCGCCTACGTCACCACCGGCAACCTCGACGAGTTCATGGCCGTACGCGAGGACGTCTTTCTCCGCATCATGGACCTGGTGACGGCCAGCGGCACGGGCTTCGCGTTCCCGTCGCAGGTCTCCTACGCCGCCACCGACACGGGCAACGACGAGGAGCGCCGCAAGGCGGCGGAGGCGCAGGTGGCCTCGTGGCGCGAGAATCGCTCGCTGCTTCCTCCCCGACATGCCGGGCGAACGCGTGGCGGAGATCTCCGACACGCTCGACTGGCCTCCCGAGGGGTCGTCGTCCCGGCGCGGCAAGTGATGGCACGACGGCGCACGCGGCTGCCGGTGGTCGTCGACGGCTCGCTCGATGCGCTCGCCTATCGCTGCTGGCCGGACGGCTGCCCGCCGCGGCGCACGTGCTGCGTCGGCCTCGTCGTCGAGGCCTCGCGCCGCGAGGTGCGGGCCATCGACTCGTTGATGGACGAGCTCGCGCGGCTGCTGCCCGCCCTGCACGACGACGACGGGTTCGCCAGCGTGTTCGTCGACGATCCGCCCGGCTACGCGATCGAGCCGCGCGACGACGGCTCGTGCCCGTTTCTCCTGCGGACACGGCGCCACGCGCTGTGCGCCATCCACACGCTGGCGCTCCGGACCGGCCGCCCGGTCGCGTCGGTGAAGCCCGCCGCCTGCCGGCACTGGCCGTTGCGCCTCGACGTCGCGCGCGGACGGATCCGTCTCACCGTGCAGGAGACGGCGCGGGCGATCGGCTGCGTCGCGCCGCGGCGCGAGCTGCCCGGCCAGCCGTCCGTGCGCGAGGCGTTCGCGGCGGAGATCGCCGAGCTGTGCCGGGCGAACGAGCTCGTCGTGCCGCCGCGGCGGCGCGCGTCACGTCCGTGACGGCGGAGTGCGCACCAGCAGCAACCGGATCTCCGTCATGTCCTGCATCGCGAAGCGGACGCCCTCGCGGCCGAAGCCGCTGTCCTTCACCCCGCCGTACGGCATGTGATCGACGCGGAACGAGGGCACGTCGCCGATCAGCACGCCGCCGACCTCGAGCGCGTCCCACGCGCGCTGGGCGCGATACAGGTCGCGCGTGAAGATCCCCGCCTGGAGTCCGAAGGCGCTCGCGTTCACCTGCTCCAGCGCCCGGTCGAAGTCGCGGAAGCGCGACAGCACCGCCACCGGGCCGAAGGCCTCCTTGCAGACGACGTCCTCGGACGGCGGCACGTCGTCCAGCAGCGTCGCTTCCAGCATCGCGCCGTCGCGCGTCCCGCCGCACAGCAGCCGCGCGCCGCGGGCGACCGCCGACTCGATCCAGCGGTGCAGGCGCGTCGCCTCGGCCTCGGAGATCATCGGCCCGATGAAGGTCCGCTCGTCCTTCGGGTCTCCCATCACCAGCGCGCGCGTGGCCGCGATCAGCCGCTCCCGCAGCTCGTCGTAGACCGCCTCGTGAACCAGGATGCGCTGCACGCCGATGCAGCTCTGGCCCGACTGGTAGAAGGCGCCGAAGACCAGGCGTTCCACCGCGTCGGCCAGGTCGGTCCAGGTCTCGTCGACGACGACCGCGGCGTTGCCACCCAGCTCGAGCACGACCTTCTTCTTCCCGGCGCGCGCCTTCAGGTCCCAGCCCACCTCGGGCGAGCCGGTGAAGCTCAGCAGCTTCAGACGCTCGTCGGTCGTGAACAGCTCCGCGCCGTCGCGCCGGCAGGGCAGGATCGAGAACGCTCCACGCGGCAGATCCGTCTCGGCCAGGACCTCGCCGATGAGCAGCGCGCCGATCGGGGTCAGGCTGGCCGGCTTGAGCACGAACGGGCACCCGACGGCGAGGGCGGGCGCGATCTTGTGCGCGGCCAGGTTGAGCGGGAAGTTGAACGGCGAGATGAACGAGCACGGACCCACCGGGACGCGCTTCCACATCCCGGCGTAGCCGCGCGCGCGCGGCGACACGTCCATCGGGAGCACCTCGCCGTAGATCCGCGGCGCCTCCTCGGCGGCGATGCGGAAGGTGTCGATGAGGCGCGTCACCTCGCCCCGGCTGTCGCGGATGGGCTTGCCGGCCTCGATGCACAGGCTCATCGCGAGATCGTCGAACCGCTCCTGGAAGCGCCGGACGCAGTGCTCGAGGACGGCTTGTCGCTCGTAGGCGGCCATCGCGCGCATCGGCTCCGCCGCCGCGACGGCCGCCGCGATGGCCGCATCGATCGCGCCCCGGTCGGCCATGGCGACCCGCGCCGCGACCTCCCCCGAGTACTTGTCGCGCACCTCGAGGTCGGTGTTCGGCGCCACCGCCTCGTTCGCGAGCCAGTAGGGATACGTCGACCTCAGCATCGGAACTCCAAGGCATCGCGCATGGCGGGAAGCATATCCCGGAAGGACGCGCCGCGGCACTCTTGACATGCTGCGGCACAAACCGGCCTTTGATGCCGTCGAGACGTCTGCAGGAGGTTCAGACCATGCCCGAAGCCGCCACCAACGCGTACAAGGTCGATCGCCGCGCGATCGAGTTCACCCTCTACGAGCACCTGCACGTGGAGCAGCTGTTCGAGCACGAGCGCTACGCGCACCTCTCGCGCGTGGAGTGCGACGCGGTCATCGACCAGTGCGCGCGCTTCGTGACCGAGGTGACCGGACCGCTGAACGCGTCGGGTGACCGGACCGGCTGCCGGCTCGAGGGCGGCACGGTGCACACCCCGGCCGGCTTCAAGGACGCCTGGAACAAGCTCTTCGACCTCGGCCTGGTGTCGTTCGCCATGCCGCCCGACGCGGGCGGGTTCGGCGGGCCGCACGCCATCGAGGTCATCCTGCAGGAGCTGCAGAGCGGCGCCAACACCGCGTTCAACATGTATCCCGGCCTGACGCACGGCGCGGCCGACGTGATCCAGCACTTCGCGCTGCCCGAGGACAGGGCGCGCTTCCTGCCGCACATGCTGGCGGGCCGCTTCGCCGGCACCATGTGTCTCTCGGAGCCGCACGCCGGGTCCGACGTGGGCGCCACGAAGACCCGGGCGAAGCACATCGAGGGCAACCTGTACGCCATCAGCGGCACCAAGTGCTGGATCTCGGCGGGCGACCACGACCTGGCCGAGAACATCATCCACCTGGTGCTGGCTCGCATCGAGGGCGCGCCGGCCGGCACGAAGGGTCTGTCGCTCTTCATCGTCCCGAAGGTCCGGGTGAACGACGACGGCAGCCTGGGAGGGCCGAACGACGTCGCCACCGGCTCCATCGAGCACAAGCTCGGCATCAAGGCGTCGGCGACGGCGGTGCTGAACTTCGGCGAGAACGGCGCGTGCCAGCGGCATCCTCGTCGGCGGGCAGCAGCACCAGGGCATCAAGCAGATGTTCCGCATGATGAACAGCTCGCGGATCGCCGTCGGCATCCAGGGCGTCGCGGTGGCGTCGACGGCGTACCTGAACGCACTCGGCTACGCGCGCGAGCGCCTCCAGGGCTCGTCGGTGCGCCACTTCAAGGACCCGAACGCGCCGCGCGTGCCCATCATCGAGCACGCCGACGTCCGCCGCATGCTGCTCGAGATGAAGGCCAAGGTGGAGGGCATGCGCACGCTCGCGGTGAAGCTCGCGCTGCACTCCGACCTGGCGCTCGCGCTCGAGCAGAGCGATCCCGCGAAGGCGCACTACCACCAGGGACAGGTCGATCTGCTCACGCCCATCGTGAAGGCGTACTGCGCCGATCAGGCATTCCGCATCGCCGAGCTGGCGATCCAGACGTACGGCGGCGCCGGCTTCGTCATGGACCATCCGGTGGAGCAGTACTGCCGCGACGCCAAGATCTTCTCGATCTACGAGGGGACCAACCACATCCAGGCTGCGGACCTGGTCGCTCGCAAGATGCAGGCGAACGGCGGCGAGAGCTTCAACGCGTTCCTCGGCGAGATCGAGCGGTTCGTCCGCGAGTACGAGCGCCAGCCCGGCATCGGCAACGAGGTGCGCGCCCTCGGCGAGTCGCTGGAATCGCTCAAGCGCTGCGCCGGAGCGCTCATGGAATACTTCATGGGCGGCAAGGTCGATCAGGTGATGCTGTGCGCGAACCCGTTCCTCGAGACGATGGCCGAGGTGACCATCGCGCATCTCCTGCTCGAGGCCGCGGTCATCGCCGACGAGAAGCGGCGCACCATCGACGAGGAGCAGAGCGAGGAGGACGACTTCTACGAGGGCAAGGTGGCGGCGGCGAAGTTCTTCGTGAACTTCATCCTGCCGGGCGTCCATGCGAAGACCGCGGTCATCGTCGGCGGCGATCGCAGCGCGCTCGACGTGCCCGACCGGGGTTTCTCCACCGTCGCGTGATGCGAGGGCGGCGCCCCGCTAGTGCCAGCGGCCGCCGAACCTCCGTCCGATGAAGACGCCGCCGCCTCCCCAGCCCCAGCCGGGTCCCCATCCCCATCCCCCCAGTACGGGTAGGCACCCCAGTAGGGATAGGCGTAGGCGAGCTCGCGCGGAGTGCGCTGCGGCCACAGGTACACGTTCTCCGCGTGGACCGTGGCGAACGAGTACTCGGCGTCCCCCACGCGGCCCTGCGTGGGCGCTTCGAGATCTCCAACCACGGTGATCTCGCGCTCGGGCGCGTAGACGTCCGGATCGTCGAAGCCCGGCGCACACGCGACGAAGCGGCCGTCGGTCTGATCCGTCAGCATCGGGCGCGCGCGATCGTCGAGCGGCTTGCTCACGACCTCGAAGCAGGTCTCGCCGTTCCTCGGCGTGGTGGTCGCGATCACGCCGCCCCAGCGCACGCGCTCGCCGGTCGTCCCCGGCTGCAACGCACCGGACGGAGTCAGCGGAGGATACGCTCCCTGCAGCGGCACCGGCGGCCGCGCACAGGCGGCCAGCAGCAGCACGACGGCGAGCATCCAGACGCGACGCACGGTCAATCCTCCGCGCCGCCAGGCGCGCGGCGCATGGCTTTCTTCTCCCCCTGCTGCGCGCTTGCTGGCAAGCACCCGCTCCTGTGCGCGGCGCGAACGGCGGCGCTTCTGGCGCCGGATGCGCGCGATCTCCTGCGCGCGCGCGCTGGCCTCGCCGAGGCGGCGGGATTCGAGCACGTCGGCCAGGCGCCGGCGCGCGAGAAAGCGGTTCATCGCCTGCGTGCGCGCCTCCTGGCACTTCACCGCCGTTCCGCTTGGCAGGTGCCGGAGCACGACGCAGCTCGCGACCTTGTTCACGTTCTGGCCTCCCTTGCCGCCCGAGCGCACGAAACGCTCGTCGAGGTCGGCCTCGCGGATACCGAGCGCCGCGAGACGACTCGCGAGGGCGCGCTCCTTTTCCGGACTCACGGGGAACATTGCGTCTGCATGAAAGGTACACGAGGTCGGCGTCCGATGCATGGGAGCGTCGAAAAGAGGCTAGCCAAGAAGAACCCGGGTGGGATAAGGAACCCCCCCATGTCGATCCGCCCACTTGCCCTGCTCGTCCTCCTTCTCGGCGCCATGGCCTTCGCCTCACCGGTCCGCGCCGGCGTCCCGGCGGCGGGATTCGATGAAACCATCTTCCAGGGCGGTCTCGATACGCCCGTCGCCATCGCCTTCCTGCCCGACGGGCGGATGCTGATCGCCGAGAAGGGCGGCGCGCTCAAGCTGAGCAACGGGTCGTCGGTGTCGACGCTCGTCACCATCGGCGTGTGTAACAGCTCGGAGATGGGGCTGCTCGGAGTCGCCGTCGACCCGAACTTCTCGAGCAACGGCTTCATCTATCTCTACCGCACCGACAACAGCGCCGGATGCGGCAGCGCCACCGGGCGCTTCAACCAGGTCGTGCGCGTGACCATGGGACCGGGCGACACGGTGAATCCCGGCGTCGCTCGTCGTCCTGCTCACCGGAATCCGCACCGATCTCGGCAATCACGACGGCGGCGTGCTGCGCATCGGTCCGGACAGCAAGCTGTACGTCGGGGTCGGCGATACCGGACTGGGAGACCAGGTCGCGCCGGGCGCGTCCACCAACCCGTACGCCCAGGACCTGAACGCGCTGAACGGCAAGGTGCTGCGCCTGAATCTCGACGGCTCCGTCCCTGGGCGACAATCCCTTCGCCGGACAGGCAGGGAAGCGGGGCGAGATCTTCGCGTACGGCTTCCGCAACCCCTTCCGCTTCGGCTTCGATCCGATGACCGGCAAGCTGTGGGTCGGTGACGTCGGGGACCTCACCTGGGAGGAGATCGACATCGTCACGTCGGGCGGGAACTACGCCTGGCCGCACTGCGAGGGCACGCAGCCGAACGGCTGCGAGCAGGCCGGCGACGTCGATCCGGTCTTCACCTATCCGCACAGCGGCGGAAGCTCGCTCGGCACCTGCGTCATCGGCGGCGCGTTTCGCGGGCTCCGGCTTCGGGGGCTTCGACAACGACTACTTCTTCGGCGACTGCACCTCGGACAAGATCTGCCACGCGGTACCGAACGGCACGCGCGACGATCTCGGTACCCCGACGCTCTTCGTCGATGCGATCGACACGCCGTCCGACATCGTCTTCGGTCCCGACGGCGCGATGTACTACGTCTCGGTCGGCGGCGACGTGCGCCGCGTCGCGCCCACGTCGGCCGGCGGTGACGAGCCGGTGGGCGGCACGAAGCTCACGCTGAAGGACAACGTCAACCCGGAGAAGAAGCGGCTGACGGTGCAGTCGAAGGACAACATCGTGCTCGGCGGTCCGAGCGACGATCCGACGGTTGCCGGCGGAACGCTCAGGGTGGTGAGCGCCACCTTCGACGACACGTACACCCTGCCGGCCGCGAACTGGGAGCCCATCGGCGATCCGGCCGACCACAAGGGCTTCAAGTACAAGGACAAGCTCCTCGCCGCGAGTCCGGTGAAGAGCGCGCAGGTGAAGACCGGCAAGCTGCTGAAGGCCACCGGCAAGGGCTCGACGCTGGGACATTCGCTGGCGACGAATCCCGATCCGGTGACGGTGGTCCTCACGCTCGGCGGACGTCGCTACTGCGCGACCTTCGGCGGCACGGTGAAGTTCGAGGCCGCCAAGTCGTTCACTGCGAAGCTCGCGCCGGTCCCCGCCAGCTGCCCGTAGGCGGGGGGCCGCGTCGGAGCGCCCGTGGGCCGACGTGACCGCCGGTGCTACACTGCGGTCATGTCGGTCTCGGAGCGCGACCGGGAATACATGCGTCAGATCGGCGAGGCGAAGGCGGCATCGCATGCGGAAGCCGCCGCCAGCCACCGTGCCCTGGCGCTTGCCGAGCGCCTCCGGCGAAGTTGGGCCCTCTACCTGGCCGGCCGGCCCACGATCCGTCCCGAGGATCGTGACGACGATCCTCGCCCATTCTACGATCGGGCGCGTGCGCTCGGGCTGTACCGTCCCTGAGTACCCCGGCCTACGCCGCTCGCATGAACGCCCAAGGCGGTACGGACCGTGCACCGGGCCTGGTCCGGCTGGCGGCGCTGGGGGTCCTGCTCGCCGTGGTGGCGTCCGGACTCCACCGGCGCGCCGCGGTCGACGAGGCCGCGGTGCACCGCAACGCGGATGGCTCGCCGCGCTACACCAATCGCCTCGCCGGCGAGGCGAGCCCCTATCTCCGCCAGCACGCGCACAACCCCGTCGACTGGTACCCCTGGGGCGACGAGGCCTTCGCGAAGGCGCAGGCCGAGAACAAGCCGGTCTTCCTCAGCGTCGGCTACTCCTCGTGTCACTGGTGTCACGTGATGGAGGAGGAGTCGTTCGAGGACGAGGAGGTCGCGGCGGTGCTCAACGAGCACTACGTCGCCGTCAAGGTCGATCGCGAGCAACGACCCGACATCGACGCCGTCTACATGGCCGCGGTCGAGGCCATGGGCGTGGGCGGAGGATGGCCGCTGACCGTCTGGCTGACGCCCGACCGCAAGCCGTTCTACGGCGGTACGTACTTCCCGCCGCGCGGCGGCGAGCGGGGCGTGCGCGTCGGCCTGCTGGAGCTGCTCCCCAAGCTCGACGACGCCTACCACGGGAACCCGGACCGCGTGGCGGCCGCCGCGGCGGACGTCGTCGGCCGGCTCCAGCGCGCGGCCGGACCACCGGCCGGCGAGGCGCTGCCCGATGCCGCGCTCCTGCATCGGGCCTATGCCGAGCTCCGCACCGATTTCGACGCCGAGCAGGGCGGCTTCGGCGAGGCGCCGAAGTTCCCGAGTCCCCCGACCCTGGAGTTCCTGCTGCGCTACCATCGCCGGACCGCCAGCCCCGAGGCGCTCGACATGGTGACGCGCACCCTCGACGCGATGTCGGCCGGCGGCATCCAGGATCAGCTCGCCGGCGGCTTCCATCGCTATGCCACCGATCGCGCGTGGCTCGTGCCGCACTTCGAGAAGATGCTGTACGACAACGCGCTGCTCGCCGCGGCATACCTCGAGGCCAGCCAGGCGAGCAGCCGTCCGGATCTCGCCGAGGTCGCGCGACGCACGCTCGACTGGATCACGCACGACATGCAGGCGCCCGCGGGCGGCTTCTACGCCGCGGTCGACGCCGACAGCGCCGGCGAGGAGGGCCGCTTCTACCTCTGGACGCCCGACGAGCTGGATGCCCTGCTCGACCCCGCGAGCGCGCGGCTCGCGGCGGCATACTTCGGCGTGAGCGCGACGGGCGAGGTCGGGGGACGCAGCGTGCTGCACGTCGCCGAGCCGGCCGCGGCCGTGGCGGCACGCGAGGGCGTCGACGAGGCGGCAGCGCGCGCGTGGATCGAGTCCATCCGGATCCAGCTCCTGGCGGCGCGCGATCGCCGGACCGCGCCGGCGATCGATCACAAGGTCGTCGTGGCGTGGAACGGGCTCGCCATCTCGGCGCTGGCGCGCGCGGCGCGCCCGCTCGCGGAGCCGCGCTACACGGAGCAGGCAGCGCGCGCGGCAGACGTGATTCTCGGCGCGGCGCACGACGGGCGGCTGCCCCGCAGCCTGGTCGACGGCGTGGCCGGCGGGCACGGATACCTGGAGGACTACGCCTTCCTGATCGCCGGCCTCCTCGATCTCTTCGAGGCGACGGGCGACCCGCAGCGACTCGACCAGGCGCTGGCGCTCCAGCGCGTCCTCGACACGCACTTCGCGGACCCCGCCGGCGGGTACTTCCACACGGCCGACGACGACGAGCAGCTGCTCGTGCGCGAGAAGCCCGACATGGATGGCAGCGAGCCGTCGGGCAACTCGGTGGCGCTGCAGAACCTGCTGCGGCTGCACGAGCTGACCGGAGACGAGCGCTGGGGCGCGACGGCAGAGGCGGCGCTTCGCGCCTTCGGCCCGGCGCTGGCGCGCAGCCCGCTGGCGCTCGCGCGCATGCTGTGCGGGGTCGAGTTCTTCCTCGATCAGCCGAAGGAGATCGTGGTCGTGACGCCGCCTGACGGCGACCGGCGCCAGCTCGATGCTCACCGCGCTGCACGCGCGCTTCGTGCCCAACCGCGTGCTCGTCGTCGTCGCCGAGGGACGTCCGCTGGATGCGCTCGCCGGCGCGATCCCCCTGGTGGCCGGGAAGACCACCCGCGACGGGCGCGCCACCGCGTACGTCTGCGAGCGCCGCGTCTGCCAGCGCCCGACGAGCGACCCCGACGTCTTCGCCCGCGAGCTCGAGCGCGTCACGCCGCTCTCGTGAGCGGCGCGGCCGCGACGGTCATCCGCCGGCCGCCGCCAGGATGCGCGTGACGATCGCGTCGTAGTCGCCGCCGAAGTGGTGTCCGCCCGGCTGCTCGAGCACGGTCGCCAGCGGCGGACCGATCTCGGAACAGAGGCTGTCGCTCTCGTCCGCGCCGTAGACGCAGAGCAGGTGCATGCCGCGCAGCTTCTCGACCTCCGGGCGGATGGGCAGCTCGGTGGCACGGTCCGCGTTGGCCACCCAGTCGGAGAGGTGGAACTCGAAGTCGACGCTGCGCGCCGGCCCGAGCAGCGCGATCACCGCGACGCGAGCGCGCAGATCGGGGGCGAGCCGGGCCGCGAGGAAGGGCAGGACGTCGGCGCCGCGCGAGTAGCCGAGCAGCAGCACGCGCTCCGCGCCCCACGCCGCCAGGTAGTGACGCAGGACGCGATCGAGGTCCGCCGTCGCGCTGTCCGGTGTGCGCCGGGTCCAGAAGTATCGCAGCGAGTTCAGGCCGACGACGTCGACACCGCGCGCCGCCAGGGCGCCGCCGATGTCCCGATCGATGCTCGCCCAGCCTCCGTCGCCGGAGAGCATCACCGCCAGGCTTCCCACCGGCGTTCCCGTGGCCCGCAGCTCGACGAGCGGCAGGTCGGCCACGTCAGCGGCGGGAGTGGACCGATCCTCCTCGCGCGGCGCCCCGGCGATGCCGAGGAATGCGGCGCGCACCCGCGAGGCGAGCCCGGCGCTTCCGTCCGGGGCGAGCAGCACCTTGGCGTGCGCGACCTGGCGCGCGAAGTCGCGCACCAGGGTCGGGGAACACGGTGGATCGTCCTCGGGCTGCACGATCACCCAGCGACCCTGCACCACCGGCGACGGCGCGAGCCGGAGCTCGTCGTGTTCGGTGCGGGTGACGTCGAGACCGCGCCCGCGGCCCGGCGTCCTCGGCAGCGCCAGGAGCGGACAGAACGACACGCTCACGGCACCGCGGTACGAACTCGGATTCGCCTGCGCCAGGGCCGCGTAGGCGAGCGCCGCACCTGCTCCCACGCCGACGAGCACCGGGGGCTCGTACGTCGGCAAGCCGGACGCACGCTGGGCGAACTGGCTGAGCAGCTCGAGATCCGCGGAGGGATAGCTCTCGCTCGTCCACGCCTTGGCGAGCTGCGCGCGATACTCGCGCAGGTCGACGCCGAGCACGAGCGCGCCCGCGGCCGCCAGCGTGTGCGCGATGGCCTCCTCCGTGGCGGTGAAGCCGGCGTCGCCCGTCAGCAGCAGCGCGACGCCGAGCGGATCTCCCGCCGGACGGAAGACGGCGATGTGGCCGATGGGCTCGTAGTCGAGCGTCTCGCCCGCGGCGGCGATCGACCGCCACAGCAGGATGACCAGCGCGGCCGCGCCCCGGCCGCTCATCGCGCGACGATCCCGCCGAGGCCACCCGACACCAGCGACGCCACGTTGGCCAGCACTCGCGGCAGCACGACACCGCCGGGCGACACCAGGTAGCGCGGCTGCCACTCCGGATCGAACTTCTCCTTGAACTGGCGCAGCCCCTGGAAGTTGTAGAAGTCCTCGCCGTGACGGAAGAGCAGCGCGCCGAGCCGGCTCCACAGCGGCGCCAGGACGCGGTCCTCGAACCCGGAGAGCGGCGCCATGCCGAGGTTGAACCAGTGGTACCCCTCCGCCTTGCCCCACAGCAGCAGCTCGACGAAGAGAAAATCCATGATGCCGACGCGAAGGCCGGGGCGGTAGCGCATCAGATCGCACGACAGCTCCTCGTGCTCCGCCGCGGGCATCAGGTTCGCGAAGGCGACCATCGTCCCGGCCTCGTCGCGTACCACGGCGACGGGAAGACGCCGCAGGTACTCGGGCGCGAAGAAGCCCAGCGAGAAGCCCTTCTCCCGCGTCTCCTTCTGCGCCAGCCATGCATCCGACACCGCTTCCAGCTCGGACAGCACCGCGTCCACGCCGGCCGCGGGAATCACCTCGAAGCGCAGGCCCTCGCGCGCCGCCCGGTGGTGGGTCTGCCGCAACGCCTTGCGCGCGCCGCCCTCCAGCGTGAACGCGCGCAGGTCGACGCGGGACTCCTCGCCGAGCTTGCGCAGATCGAGACCGAGCTCCAGGTAGAGCGGCAGGTACTCGGGGCTGGCCTCGTAGAACACCGTCCAGCCGCCGTGCCGGTCGCTCAGCTCGCGGAACTGCCAGATGAGCGGCTTCACCACCTCCGGCGGCCCGACCGGATCGCCGAGCGCGACCCAGCTGCGGCCCTCGATGGCGTACATCACGAAGCCGGTCCGGTCGCGGTCGAAGAGGAAGTACTTGTCGCCGAGCAACGCCAGATATGCCGACGAGTGCGGCGACCGCTCCACGATCTGCCGCCACGCGGGCCAGCTCGTCGTCCGTCGGTGGCGGAGGCTCGCCGGCGGCGGGACGGAGAAGGCGCCACCCACCGAAGACGGCGAGCAGTCCCATCGCACCCGCCGTCGCCCGCAACGCGCGCGGCGCCTGCGCCGCGAGCTCGAACTGCCACCACAGGTCGCGCGAGTACTCGAGGTGCTTGTGCGAGAAGACGAGCAGCCAGCCGATGCCCAGCAGGACGAACACGATGGCGAACACCCACTCGGCGGTGAAGGGCTCGTGGAGGACCGAGGCGCGGCGATAGAACTGCGGCCGGCACGGCAGCAGCGCCGCGAGCACGACGGCGAGCAGGATCGCCTCCTCGTAGTCGAATCCCTTCAGCAGCGACGCGACCACGCCCACGGGCAGCAGGATGACGGCGACCGCCCAGGCCGCGTCGAGGCGGAGCTGGAGCCCGCGCGCGAGGAGGAGCAGCCCGGCGCCCGCGATGCTCCCGACGAAGTGCGATGCCTCGACCACGCCGAGCGGGAGCACGCCTTCCAGCAGCCCGAGGCGCCCCTTGGCGGCGGGCGTGGCCCCGGAAGCGAGCAGCACGATCCCGGAAAGGAAGCACGTGGCCGAGAGCACCTGCGGAGCCGGCAGCCAGCGGCCGAGCCCCGCCGCCATGCGCGCCAGGTCCTCGCGCCGCCTGCCCACCTCGCGCGCTCCCAGGAGCCCGGCCGCGATCAGCAGCGGGATGACGTAGTAGACGATCCGGTAGGCGAGCAGGGCGGCGAGCAGCGACGAGCCCGCCGCGGCGCGCGGGAAGAGCTCCAGCAGCACCACCTCGAAGACCCCGAGTCCGGCCGGGACGTGGCTCGCGACCCCGGCGACCTGGGCCACCAGGAACACGCCGACGAAGTCGCGGTACGGCGGCCGGTGCGGCGGCAGCAGCACGTACAGCACCCCGGCCGCGAGCAACCAGTCGGCGCACGAGAGCCCGATCTGCGCCAGCGCGATCCGGAAGGACGGTATCCGGATCCGCCACCGCCGCCAGGTGACCGACGCGGGCAGGAACAGCGTGGCGAGCAGATACCCGCACCCGAGCGCGAGGCAGAGCGCACCGAGGGGGCGACCGATGGCGAGATGCGCCGGCAGCACGCTCGCGAAGCTGGTGGGCGCGGCGAGCAGCGTCACGCCGAGCAGCACCAGCAGCCCGAGCCAGAACGTCGCCGCGTTCAGCGCCGCCATCCCCGCGACGTCGCCCGCCGACAGCCCCCAGCCCATGTAGAGATGCATCCGCATCGCGGTCCCGCCGATGAACGACGCCCCCACGTTGTGCGCGATGACGTAGCTCACGAACGAGGCGAACGCCGTGCGCCGATAGGGAAGCGGCTTGCCGACGAAGCGCGCGGCGAGGGTGTCGTAGCCGGTGAGTACGAGGTAGTTGAGCGCCGCGAGCGCCATCGCGGCGGCGATGCGGGACGGCGGCAGCGTGCGCAGCGCCGCGACCACCTGTGACCAGCGGTACCCGCGCAGCTGGTGCCCCAGCAGCGCCAGGGCCAGCGCAAAGAGCAGCAGGCCGATGACCGCGCCCGCCATGTGCCGCGTCCGCTCCGTCACGGGTATCGGCTCGGTGCGTGATTTGCGCTACATCACTCTCGATGCGACGTCCATGGCGGGTGGGGCCGGCGGCGCTCCTGTCGACGCTCTCGGGCGCCGCGCTGTACCTGGCCGCCCCGGGGAGCGCGGGCGCGGCGTCGCTCCGCTTCCTGCGCGACGACACCGAGGTGTCGCGGATCGACGTCGATGCGCTGCGCCGCGGCTGCGGCGAGGAGACCGTGACCGTCGACGATCCGTACTACGAGCGTCGCGTCCGCTATCTTGCCTGCCCGCTGCGCGCGGTCATTCGCATGGGATTCGGCAAGGACGCCGCCGCGCTCGCGGGTCACGACGTCGTCTTTCACGCGCTCGACGGGTACGCGAAGCCGGCCAGCGCCGCGCGCGTCTCGGAGGACGGCGCCTACGTCGCGTTCGCGGATGCCGACCGGCCGTCCGGCTTCGCGCCGATCGGCCGCAAGGCCCTCGATCCCGGGCCGTTCTACCTGGTCTGGACGAAGCCCGCGCAGCGCGACACGCACACCTACCCGTGGCCGTACCAGCTCGATGCCATCGAGGTGACCGACCTCGCGCACCGCTATCCCCACACGATCCCGCGCGACGTGTCGCGAGACTCGGCCGCCTGGGCCGGCTTCGGCGTCTTCCGCGGCGAGTGCATCGCCTGCCACGCGATCAACGGCGAGGGCGGCACGATCGGCCCCGATCTGAACGTGCCGCAGAGCATCGTCGAGTATCGTCCGGTCGAGCAGGTGAAGCAGTACATCCGCAACCCGGCCACGTTCCGCTACGGCAACATGCCGTCGCACGAGTACCTGACCGATCGCGATCTCGACGCGCTGATCGCCTACTTCCAGGTGATGAAGACGCAGAAGCACGATCCCGGAGCGTCGCGATGAGAACGGGCGTCGAGGGCTCGCTCCTCGCGCTCGGCGTGCGGCCGCTCGACACGGTCCACGGGCGCTTCCGCGCACACCTCTTCCACAATCTCGCGTCGGGGCAGCCCGCCGTCGCCGTCACCCGCGGCGACCTGACGGGCCGCGCGCCGCTGCTGGCACGCGTGCACTCCTCGTGCATCACCAGCGAGGTGTACGGTGCGTGCGACTGCGACTGCGCCGAGCAGCTCGACGCCGCGCTCGCGGCGGTCGCCGCGGCCGGGCGAGGCGTCCTCTTCTACCTGACGCAGGAAGGACGCGGCGCCGGCTTCGCCGCCAAGGCGCGCGACCGCATGCTGGTGCAGGCGAGCGGGAATCGTCTCACCACGTTCGACGCCTACGACCGCCTGGGGCTCGGACACGACCAGCGCCGCTACGACGAGGTCGCCGCGGCATGCCGCCTCCTCGGCGTGAGCGCTCGCCTGCGCGTCCTCACCAACAATCCCGAGAAGCTGGTGGCGCTGCGCGCCGCCGGCGTCGCGGTCTCCGGGCACCGGCCGCTCGCGGTCGGCGCATCGCCCTTCAGCCGTCACTACCTCGCCGCCAAGTCACGCTCCGGCCACCTCTTCTCTCCCGACACCGGCACGGAGGCCACGCTGCCCGAACGGGTCCGGCGGCTGCGGCCGCGACCGGTGCGCGGCCTGCCTCGCTTCCTCGAGCTCGCTTCCTACCTGCTCCCGCTGCGCACGCCTACGCCCGCGCCCGCCTGGTTCCGCCTCCACCTCTACCTCGACGTGGTGGCGCGCCGGGAGCGCGTCGTGCTCACGCACGGGCTCGCCCGCCGCCGGCAGGCCGCGCCGCTGGTGCATGTGCAGCACGACGCCCTCCTCGACCGCTTCCCGCTACGCCGGCCGCGACTGGCGCGGATGTGGGCCGACAGCCGGGCTGCGATCGTCCGCCACGGCGCGGGCTGCGTGCTCTTCCTGCCTGCCGGCGAGTCTCCAGGCACCGCCACGATCGCGCTCCTCGCCCGGCACCTTCCGGGGCAGCGCGCCCGCTGGGCAGGCGCTCCCGGCGATCCGGTGATCGCGTCGCTCGCGGGGATGGGCATCGACGTCGCACCGGCGGCAGCATGACCGGCGACGGCTGGCGCGACGGGCACGCGCGCCTGGCGGAACGGATCGCCGCCCTGCCCGCGCTGGCGGCGCGGGAGGCCGGGACCTCCAGCGCGCTCGAGGTCGGCAGCGGCGGGCTGGTCGCGACGGGAATCGGAAGCTCCGAGGCACACGCCCGCCTGCTCGCGCACCTGGTCGCCGAGCGCACCGGTCGGCGCGCGCGCTTCGTGCCGGCGAGCGCGCTCGTCGCGCCGGCGGCCGCGCCGGAGGCGGACACGCTGGTCGTGTTCTCGCAGGGGCTGTCGCCGAATGCGCGGCTCGTGCTCGCCCACGTCGCGCGCTGGCCGCACATCGTCGTCGCCACGTCGGTCACCGACGGCGCTCACCTGGCGTCGCTGCGCGACCGCGGCGTCACGGTGGTATCGTTCGCCGGCGAGCACGAGTTCGGCACCCTCGTGCGGGTCACCGGACCACTCGCCGGCTACCTGTGCGCGATCCGGCTGGCGCGCGCATTCGGAGCCCCGGTCGACGTGCCGCCGGAGCGCATCGAGCCGGCCCTCGCGTCCGCGTTCGCCGCCGCCCGGCGCGTCGCAGCGGCCGCGCTCGGCGCGCCGCTCGCGTTCATCGTGTCGGGGTCGTACGGCGAGCTGGTCACCAACCTGCGCCTGAAGGTGGTCGAGGGCATGCTGCGTCCGCTGCCCCCCGCCTGGGACCTTCTCCATCTCGCGCACGGACCGTTCCAGCAGGCGATCACCGGGCCAGCCGTGTTCCTCGCCCTGACGCGGGCAGACGCTCCCGGGGACGAGGCGCTGCTCTCACGATTCGAGATCATGCTCGATCCCACCCGCCACACCCTGCTGCGCCTGCACGCGTCCCTGCCGTCGCCCCTGGCGCTGCTCGAGCACGAGATGCATCTGAACGCGCTCCTGCTGCACGAGCTGGAGGCGCACGCCATCGACCAGGTGGGCTGGCCGGGGCGCGGACTCGACGGGCCGCTCTACGACCTCTCCGCACCGCCGTGCGATCACCGGCTCGCCGCGTGCACCTGGCGCGAGGTCGAGACGCTGGTGGCGCAGGGCTGCCGGACGGCGATCCTGCCGCTCGGGTCGACCGAGCAGCACGGCGACCATCTTCCGCTCGACACGGACACGGTGGTGGGCGACGCCCTCGCCGCTCGCCTGAGCGCCGCCGTTGGCGATGCGGTCGTGTGCCCGACGCTTCCCGTCGGATGCGCCAGCGAGCATCTCGGCTTCCCCGGCACGCTGCACGTCGAGGCGGCGACGCTCGCCGCCATCGCGCGCGACACGATCCGCGCCCTCGGGCGTCACGGCATCACGCGCGTCTTCCTGTTCTCGGCGCACGGCGGGAACGTCGCACCTCTACGCGCGATGCTGCCGGCGCTCGGGACGGACTGCGCGCCCGTGGTCGTGTCCGCGTTCGCCGATCTCGATGCCCTGATGGACGTCCTCCAGGCGGAGAGTGCGGCGGCGGGCGTTTCGGTCGCGGAAGGCGGCCATCACGCCGGGGAGATCGAGACCTCCATCGTGCTGGCGCTCGATCCGGCGCGCGTGCGGACGCCGATGGCTCCCGGCCTGGCGGCGGGCCGCGATGCGCAGCCGCTCTTCTATCCCGATCTGCGCGCCAACGCGCCCGACGGCGTGGTCGGCGATCCGCGCCGCGCGGACGCGGCGCGCGGCCTGCGCTACCTGCGAGCCTGGACCAGGCTCCTGGTGGACGCATACCGCGGCGAGAAGAACAGCCACCAGACGACCGGAACCCAGAACGCGTAGTAGAGCTGGTTCGGAACGATGCGCAGCGCCCAGCCGACGTCGCGGCGCGCCAGGATGAGGGCGTCGGCCACCGCCCAGAGCGCGTAGTAGATCGCCACGTACGCCAGCACCGCGCGCAGGAAGCGGAGCGCGGGGGGCCGCCGGGCCGGGATGAGCCGCGCACGCCACCACAGCGCCAGCGCGACGAACGCACACTCGTAGATGAGCCACAGCACCTGCTCCGGCAGCTCTCCCGCGAGCGCGCTGGCGGCGCGATAGAGCAGCCCCGCCACGACTGGAACCACCAGCGTCCAGGCGGCGGCGCGCGCGCACGTCCCGACCAGCGACCGTTCGGGCTCCGCGACGCCGAGCACGAGCAGGAAGACGCGGAAATCGCCGAGCAGCACGAAGGGCAGCATCGGGGCGCCCAGGCGCGCGATCGCCAGCGGATCGACGATGGTCTCGACGGCGAACACCGCGGCCCAGATGCGGACGAATCGCGCGGCGCGCGGATCGCTGCCGCGCGTTCGCGGCCGCAGCCACGGCAACGCCAGCAGGAAGAGCGCGGGGAGCGCGATGAGACTCCAGAGGCCCTGGAGATCGCCGCCGTAGAACGCCTCCCAGGTCGATTCCACCCGCGAATCCCCGCCTCAGGAGGCCGGTGACGGGGGTTCGGACGACGGCGTCTCGCCGGGCGCCGATCCGGCGGCGGGCGGCGCGGGGCGCACCGAGATGCGCACCGAATCGGGTTCGATGCCCTCCAGCGCGAGGGATTTCGGGTAGCGCACGTCGCGGTCGGCGACCTGGAACGTCCGGCGGCCCGCGGTGGCGAGGCGGGCGTCGAGATTGACGCGCAGGAGGCGCGGATTGAAGAGCAGGAACTCGCGCCGCAGCCCCGAGAGCGTGACGGAGATCTCCGCGGGCTTCACGTCGTCGAGCACCAGGGTCGGCGGCAGGTTCGAGACGTGCACCTCCACGGGAAACGTGCGCTGCACCGGACGCGAGCCCGGCACCACGGCGTACCAGAGGGCCGAGACGAAGACGAGCGACGCGACCTTCTCGACCCAGTGCTCGCGGACGAGCTGGCGCAGGAAGGAGCGCCGCTCGCCGTCGCTCGGCTGCGTCTCCTGGAGGAAGCGGGCGATCTCGGCGGTGAGCTCGACCGGGTCGGCGAGACGCCGGAGGCGGCCGTCGTGTGCCACGGAGATCTGGCCGCGCTCCTCGGATGCGACCAGGCAGAGCGCGTCCGTGACCTCTGCCAGCCCGAGCGCGGCGCTGTGCCGCGTCCCCACGCCGGCCAGGGCGCCGAAGTTGGTGGACAGCGGCAGGTGCGCCGCGAACCGCGTCACGCGATCGCCCTCGATGATCACCGCACCGTCGTGCCCGGGCGAGTGGGGATCGAACACGCTCTTCAGCAACGGCACGCTGACCAGCCCGTCGAGCACGAGGCCGCCCCGCACGTGGCGCACCACCGGCTGCTGGCCGGGCAGCACGATCAACGCACCGATGTGCTGCCGGGCGAGGTCGGTGAGCGTCTCGACGAGGATGTCCGCCGGCATCGATCGTGGGGGGCCGGCGCGCCGCCCCCGGCGCACGCTCCACACGCCCAGCCGCTCGAAGAGCTGCCGCAGCTCCTCCTGGAAGAGCACGACGATGATCACCACGGAGATCGCGAAGAAGCCGCGGAAGATCGCCGTCGTGAGGCGCAGGTCGAGCGCCTCGGCGAGGACGTACACGGCGGCCAGCACGAAGAGGCCGATGGCGACGAACGCGGCCTGCGTGCGGCGGATCCACACCACGGCGGTGTAGACCAGCGTCGTCACCAGCAGGATGTCGATCAGGTCCCCGATCTCGACCAGGTCGAGCAGATTGCGCATCCGCGTCGCCGACCTACTGGGGCACGAGGGTGATGGCAAGGGCGGCACGATGGGCTAGAAACGGGATCCTCGTGCGTGACGATCCGAGCCTGCTCAGCGATCAGGACCTCTACCTGTTCAACGAAGGCACCCACCTCCGCCTGTGGGAGAAGCTGGGCGCGCACCCGGTCGACGGCGGGACGTACTTCGCCGTGTGGGCGCCGAATGCCGAGCGCGTGTCGGTGATCGGCGAGTTCAACGACTGGGATCCCGAGCGCCATCCGCTGCGCTCCCGCGACCGCTCGGGGGTGTGGGAGGGCGTGGTCCCGGGCGTCTCCCGCGGCGCGCGGTACAAGTATCGCGTCACGTCCCGCTACGGAGGCTATCGCGTCGACAAGGCGGACCCGCTCGGCCTGTACCACGAGTCGCCGCCGCAGACCGCGTCGCGCGTGTGGTCGCTCGAGTACGCGTGGGGCGACGGCACGTGGATGGCGGACCGTGGCGCCCGCGACGCGCACCAGACGCCGATGTCCGTCTACGAGATGCATCTCGGCTCGTGGCGGCGGAGCCCGGACACCCCGAACCTGCCGCTCGGCTACCGCGACCTCGCGCTGCCGCTCGCCGAGTACGCGCGCGACACCGGTTTCACGCACGTCGAGCTGCTACCGCTGATGGAGCATCCGTTCTACGGATCGTGGGGCTACCAGATCACCGGCTACTTCGCGCCCACCGCGCGCTACGGGACGCCGCAGGACCTGATGTTCCTCGTCGACACGCTGCACCAGCACGGCGTCGGCGTCATCCTCGACTGGGTTCCGTCGCATTTCCCGACCGATGCGCACGGGCTCGGCTTCTTCGACGGCACCCACCTCTTCGAGCACGGCGATCCGCGCCAGGGGTTCCATCCCGACTGGCAGAGCTTCATCTTCAACTACGGCCGCAACGAGGTGCGCAGCTTCCTCCTGAGCAACGCGCTCTTCTGGCTCGAGCACTACCACGCCGACGGCCTGCGGGTGGACGCGGTGGCGTCCATGCTCTACCTCGACTACTCGCGGCGCGAGGGCGAGTGGATCCCGAACCGCTTCGGCGGTCGCGAGAACCTCGACGCGGTCGACTTCCTGCGCCGCTTCAACGAACGCGTCTACGAGCACCGGCCCGGCGTCCAGACGACGGCCGAGGAATCGACGTCGTGGCCGGCGGTGTCGCGGCCCACGTACCTCGGCGGCCTGGGCTTCGGATTCAAGTGGGACATGGGCTGGATGCACGACACGCTCGACTACATGGGACGCGAGCCGGTGCACCGGAAGTTCCATCACACCGCGCTCACGTTCCGCGGCCTGTACGCCAGCTCCGAGAACTTCGTGCTGCCCCTGTCGCACGACGAGGTCGTGCACGGGAAGGGATCGCTGATCGGCAAGATGTCCGGCGACCGCTGGCAGCGCTTCGCGAACCTGCGCTTGCTGCTGGGATACATGTGGACGCTCAGCGGGAAGAAGCTGCTCTTCATGGGCGGCGAGCTGGCGCAGTGGCGGGAGTGGAATCACGACACGAGCCTCGACTGGCACCTGCTCGAGCAGCCGGAGCACGCCGGTGTCCAGCGCTGGGTGCGTGACCTGAACGCCGCCTACCGCGCCGCCCCGGCGCTCCACGAGCTCGACTGCCAGCCCGAGGGATTCGCGTGGATCGACTGCAGCGACGCGGTGCAGAGCACGCTGGTGTACCTCCGTCGCGGCCGGGCCGCCGGGGAGATGGCGGTGGTCGTCTGCAACTTCACCCCGATCCCGCGGCACGGCTTCCGCGTCGGCGTCCCGGCCGCGGGCTGGTGGCACGAGTTGCTGAACAGCGACGCCCAGCCCTACGGTGGCAGCGGGCAGGGGAACTTCGGAGGCGTGCCGAGCGCGCCGGTGGCGTGGCACGGCCACCCGCAGTCGCTGGTGGTGACGCTGCCGCCGCTCGCGATCGTCGTGCTGGAGGCGCCCGGGAGTGCCCGGGCCTCACGGCGAGAGCCGTGAGGCGGGCGTCACTCGCGCGGCGGTGAGCTGGGCCGGTCGCGCCGCGCGTATAGGACCAGGCCGTGCAGGGCGAACGACCCATACGTCGGTCCGATGCCCCTGACCACCTCGTACTCGCGCTTGAGGAGCTCCAGGATCGGATCGGCCGGCGACAAGAGCAGCCACCTGACGAGCACGAAAGCGTTCGGATCCGCTCGCAGCCGGGCGATCGCCGTGTCGAATTGCTCTGGCGTGTTGTAGCCGGCCTGCAGGAGGCAGAACGGCGTGGGATCGTCTGCCGGCGTCGCGAGGTAGACCCATGCGTCGGAGGGATAGCCGAAGAGGCGCGGGCGCTCGTCGCGGCCCGAGGGGAACTCATGCTGCAGGTCCCGCAAGACGCTGGCACCGGCCTCGCTGAGCGCCAGCGTCCCGAACCCACTCGGAACGAGGACGGGGTTGCGCTCCCACATGACGGTGATGTTGCGGGCGCCCTTCATCACCACGGCGGCGGCCACGAGCGCATATCCGAGTCGCCAGGCGGCCGTCAGCACGGGACGTTGGAGGGCGGCGACGGCGGCGCCGAGCCGGTGCGTGAGGCCGGCCACCACGATCAGCGAGAAGGGGGCGATCGTGGCCACGTGGATGTAGTCCGGGAAGTAGAACACCGAGCAGGCCGTGCAGACGGCGAGCAGGAAGAGTGACGCCCGCACGACGTGACGCCGCAGGCCCTCGCTCAGGATCGTTCCCCCGAGGGCCAGGCCCTCGATGCCGAGCAGCGCCGGGATCGCTAGCAAGAGCCACGGCCACGTCATCGGATCCGGCTGCACTCCGTAGAAACTCAACGATCCGCCCCAGCGCATCTTGCCGACATTGGCCCGGGCATAGCTGTCCACGACGAAGGTGTAGGTCGCGTAGACCACCTCGTGCAGCGACGCCCGCCACACGGCCCATCCCAGCATGGGCACCGCCACGGCAAGGGCTCCGAGCCCCGTCCAGCAGCTCTCTTGCAACACGCGCCTTCTCCAGCCTGACTGCGACCGGGCCCACGCCAGCAGCGGCACGACGATCGCGAGCCAGAGTACCACCCAGGTGCCGCGGCCCTGATGCGAGCACACGAGCGCCGCGGCGAGGCCGCCGGCGAGCGCCGGACGAGCGCGGCTCGACTCCCGCCAGCGTTGCGCGAGTACGACCGCGGCCGTCGCGAGGGAGAGGAACGTCGCGATCCAGTGGTGGCCGGCATGGTTCCATGCTGGAACGATGCCCCCGACGAACGCCGCCGCGGCCAGCGCGGCCGGCGCGGGCGAGGCCACGCGCCGGGCCAGCACGAACATCAGCCCGCAGCTGGCAGCGTTCAGCAGTGCCGTCGCGCCGCGGGCGGCCGTGATCGTCGGGCCGGCGACTGCGTAGGCCAGGGCATAGAAGTAGAGGGTGCCCGGCATGATGAAGTCGAAGAAGTCCCGGTACGGGGCGTCGCCCTCCCAGAGCCGCTTGGCCTCGTAGAGGATGTAGCTCTCGTCGGCCCCATCGAGCGCGGGCGGATAGGCCATGAGATAGGCGAAAGCGCCGAGCGCCAGCGCGGCGCCGACTGCGGCGGACGTCCAGCGCATGCGCGCGCCGGGAAGCGCGGATTCCGGCGGCATGAATCAGCGCACGTTGAGCCGCTTCTCGAGGATGACCCGGAGCATGCGGAGACCGGTCCGCATGCTCTGCCAGCGGTTCGTCGAGTGCTTCGATACCCCGCCACGCCGGCGGTAGTAGTTCACCGGAATCTCGATCAGCCGCCCCTCCATGCGCAGCACCTCGATCATCATCTCGGGGGAAAAGGCCGGTCCGTCCTGGGTGAGGTACGGACGGATGCGCCGGTAGGCGTCACGCCAGAGAGCGCGATAGGTGCAGCCGACGTCCGTGAGCCGCGGCTCCAGGCTCCACCAGAGCGCCTCGATGAGCTTTCCCACAGCCACGTTGCCCCAGCGAAGCAGGCCGTCCATGTTGGCGCTCTGCGCGATCATCTGCCGCGTGGTGCGCGTTCCGATGACCATGTCGGCGTCCTTGAGATACTCGAGGAGCTTGCCGAGGTCGCGTGCGCCGAAGGTGCGATCCGCCTCGACGAGAACCAGGATGTCGCCGGTCGCGACGTCCATTCCCGTGCGCAGCGCGTCCCCGTATCCCCGCAGCGGCTGCGAGTGGACGATCGCGCCCAGCTCCCGGGCGATGGCCCCGGTGCCGTCCGGGGACACGTTGTCCATCACCACGATCTCGTCGACGAGGGGACGGAAGTCACGGATCACGTGGCCGATCGAGGTCGCCTCGTTGTACGCGGGAATCACGAGGCTCACCCGGCGGTGCTCGAACTCCAGCGAGCGGGCGAGGAAGTTGGCGGCGTTGAGATCGTCGACGGAGTTCACGTTCAGGTAGTGGCCGGTCAGTTCGAAGGGGCGGACCGGCGCGCCACGCTCGATGGCGTGCTGGATGACGTCGATGAGCTCCAGGCGTCCGGTGCGCGGGGACTGGGGCGTCTCGCGGGCGTGCGCGAAGATGGCAGGGTCGAAGACGAAGGTTCCACACCCCACCCAGGGCCCGACCGGCGCATCCGGCTTCTCGATCAACGCCGTGACGCGGCCGTCGTCGACCTCGACCGCGTAGTTCTTCCGCACGACCTCGGGGTCGTCCGTCCGCAGCACCGCGCACACCGCGGTGGACTGCGCGGTGATGCCGGCGGCCAGCGCGTCGTGATTGGTGCCGAGGTACAGCTCGTCGCCCAGCACGAGCACGAACGGCTCCCGGATGTGCGGTTCCAGCACCGGCAGGATGGTTCCCAGCCCGTCGTCGACACCCGGATTGTCGACGTAGCGCAGCGCGACGCCCAGGCCGCTGCCGTCGCCGAGGGACTGGCGGATGAAGTCGGCGAGGTGCCCCACCACCACCACGATCTCCCGCAGACCGAGCGCGTCGCGCAGCAGCTCGACGTTGCGCACGAGCAACGGCTTGCCCGCGACTTCCAGCATAACCTTGGGGATGCGGACGCTGCGCGGATGGATGCGCCGGCCCCGGCCACCGGCGGCAAGCACGCCGATCCGAGGGGCTGCCACATCGACGGTGATACGTCGCGCGCCCGTGGGTGACAAGCGCCGCACGGCACGTGGCGCCGCCGCGCTCGCTCGGCCACACGGCGGGCGACGGCGCGCGCGATCGGAGACGGTGCGCCGAGCACGAGCCAGGTCTCCTCCATCACGCAGCGGGAAGAGGAACCGGCCCGCGGCGAGCGTGCGCGAGAGGCCCTCCTCCGGCACGAACGTCGTCACACCCGGCGATGAGGGTCGTTCAGGTTGAAACCGTCGACGTCGAGGGGCTATCTTCGGTCGCACCCGGATGGTCCGCAGTGCACCCGCCCGATTCCCCGAGCTGCATCCCGTGGTGCTACTGCCGCTGGCGCTGAGCGCGTGGGCATACTACCCGATCACCCGGTCGTTCTTCTTCGCCGACGACTTCGTCCACCTCGTCGACATGCAGAACGAGAAGACGCTGGTCTTTCTGCTGAAGCCGTTCGGCGGCAACGCCTTCCTGATCCGGAACCTCGTATTTCTCGCCTCCTATCACCTCTTCGGCGTGGATCCGGTCGCCTTTCATTGGACGATCCTCGTCACCCATCTGCTGAACGTCGCGCTGCTCTTCGGCGTGCTGCGCGCGATGACGGGAAGCGCCTGGCTGGCGTGTCTCGGTGCCGCGGTGTGGGGCGTGTCGCCGCTCGCGCGCGACACCCTCGACTGGTACGCGGCGTTCGGTCATGTGCTCGTCGCAACGGCTCTGCTGCTCGTGCTGCGCAGCGTGATCCGGATCGACGCCGGCGGAGGCCGCATCCCCGCTCGTGCGGCCATCGCCTGGTTCGCGCTGTTGCTCGCCGGGAGCACCTGCTACGGGCCGGGGATAGGAGCGGCGCTCGTCTTCCCGGTGGCGCTCGTCCTGCTGCTGCCCGCCGCCTGGCGGCAACCCGGGGTGCGGCTCGCGTTTCTCGCGCTGCCGCCGGTGACGCTCGGGCTCTACTTCATCCTGCAGTACGTCTACAAGCAGATCGGGACGCTCTCGATACAGGAGCTCGTCCACCAGCAGGCCGCCTTCAGCGGGTTCGACGCGATCCCCCCCCTGTGGGCGCAGCTCCTCTCCTACTCGGCTGCGGGAACGATGCTCGGATTCTTCCTGCCCAAGAGCTATCCGAGCCCCGCGGCCTGGGGCGCCGTCGTCGCGCTGGCGGCGGGCCTGGGGGTCCTCCTGTGGCGCGGGAGCGCGCGGACGCGCCGGCTGGCCCTCGCCATGACCGTCCTGTGGGCCGGCGTCTACCTCATGATCGCGTCCGGCCGCGGCCACATCTACGCGATGATGCATGTGCCCGCGTCCACGGCGGCGACGGTGGGCCGGTATCACTACGCCGGCACCATCCCGCTCGTCGTTCTCCTCTGTCTCGTCCTGCGAGAGGTCGGTCGCTTGCCGGGGCTGCACGTGGTCCCTCGCGTGCCCGTGGTCGTCCTCGCTCTCGTCGCGTTGCTCGCGGGCCGATACACCACGGGCTTCCAGATCGACACCTATCCCTCCATCCACGATTACTTCCTGTACACGAAGCTGGATCTCGCCGGAGAGATCAGCGCCGCACCGCCCGGGACGCCACTGTATCTCGAGAACCGGGCGACGCCTCGCTACCTCCTCGGCCCGTCAATCCCGAACCGGCTCGTTCCCGGCCGGGCGGCGGTCTTCCTCCTGACCCGGTCCTCGTCGGGGCTCGACGGCCGTGACGTGCACTTCATCGAACGCGACTGGGAGGTGCTCGACTTGTACCGCGGAGAGCACCCCGGCACACCGCTGGCGGGACTCCTCGTGGCTCCGGAGGAAGTCCCCGCGTCCCGGTGAGGTCCGCGCGTCAGAGCTCGACTTCCGCCGCCGGCGGCCAGACCGTCCGATGGCACCCGCTCGCCCTCGTGCCGCTCGTCCTGACGGCGTGGGTCTACTACCCGATCACGGGCGTGTTCTTCTTCGCCGACGACTTCTACCACCTCGGCGTTCTCACAAACGAGTCGAATCTCGCATGGGTGCTCGCACCGTTCGGCGGCCACAACTACGTGCTGCGCAATCTCGTTTTTCTGGGCTCGTGGCAGCTCTTCGGATTTCACAGCGAACCCTGGTACTGGACCGTGTTCCTCACGCACCTCCTGAACGTGTGGCTACTCTTCGGCGTGCTGAGCGCGCTCACCACCAGCGTCTCGCTCGCCTGCTTCGGCGCGACGCTCTGGGGCATCTGTCCGCTCGCGGTCGGTACCATCGGATGGTACTCGGTGTATGGCCACGCGATGGCCACGACCATTCTCCTCGTGGTCCTCGACCGACTCGCACGCCTCGCTGCCACCGGCGACCGACTGCCGGCGCGCACGGCCTGTCTCTGGTACGCGCTCCTACTCGCGGGCACGACCTGCTTCGGCACCGGCATCGGGGTGGCGCTGGTCTTCCCGGTGGTCTTGTTCTGTCTGCTTCCGACCTCGTGGCGGCAGCCGGGCGTCCGCATCGCCTATCTCGCGCTGCCGGCCGTCACGCTGGCCGTCTACTTCGGGCTCCGATCGCTCTCGGCATGGATTCAGCCCCTCTCCTTTTCCGAGAACATGCATCTGATCGCGGCCAGGGACGGGCTCCGCGAAATTCCTCGGATGCTGCTGCCGCTCGTCGGGGTCGCGGTCGGCGGAGTCGGTCTCGGCCACGCCTTCGATCCGCGCACGTTCGTCGACGCGCCGAACGTGGGTGACGATCGCCGCTCCTGATCGCTCGGCCTGGGTCTCGTCGCGTGGCGCGGCGACTGGAAGGCGCGCCGCACGATGTTCGCGATGGCCGCGCTCGCGGTGGGTGTCTACGCGATCATCGCGGCAGGGCGCGCGCACGTCTACCTCATGTTCCACTATCCTCTCGCCAAGGCTGCGGCCGAGCCGCGCTACCACTACGTCGGGACGATCCCGATCGTCATCCTCATCTGTCAGGTGCTCCAGGAGGTCGGCCGCATCGGATGGCTGTCGGCCCTTCCACGCGGCCTCCTCCTGGTCGTCGGCCTCGCCCTGCAGGTGGGCGCCTACGGGCTCTCCAGCTTCACCATCGACAAGCACCCGTCGACACGCACGTACGTCACGCGAACGTTTCGCGAGATGCAGGACGCCGTCGCGGCTTCGCCTGCCGGGACCACCGTCTACATCGAGAACGGGGAGACGCAGCCGGTCCTCGGGCCGACGCTCACGATCTTTCTCCCCGGCCGCGCGGGGATGTTCCTCTTCCTCTCGGCCGACGATCTGCTGGAGGGTCGACACGTCCGGTTCGTGGAACGGAACAAGGAGGTCCTGGAGTTCTGGGCCGCGCGACCGGGAACACGGTTGACGACGCTCCTCGTCCCGCCGCCGCCGGCGAGCGAGTGACGGTATGACCTTCCGTCACCTCAGGCGCTCGGCGTCCGGCCCGGTGCCGCGCCGTGCCGCAGGAGTCGCCCCGCGTGCGCACCCGTCTCGCGGTCGTCCTCGAGCGTGACCTCGCCGTTCACCAGGATGTAGCGGTATCCGCGCGCGCGCTGGATGCGACGCCATTCTCCGCCCGGGACGTCGTGCGCGACCTCGGTGGGGAGGGACGCCAGCCGATCGAGATCGTAGACCACGACGTCCGCCGGCGCGCCCTCGACCAGGGTGCCGCGGTCGCGGAACCCGGCGCAATGCGCCGGAAGCGCGGAGAGCCGCCAGTGCGCGTGCTCGAGCGAGCACATCTGCTCCTCGCGCACGATGCGCGAGAGGAACTCCGTCGGATAGCGGCCGCCGGTGAAGAACTTCGTGTGCGCCCCGCCGTCGGACACGCCGGGAATGACCCAGGGACACTCGACGATCTCGCGCAGCGCGTCGCGGTTCAGGTTCGCGGGCTCGGCGTAGAAGACGGTGCGCAGATCGTCGGCCACCGCGATGTCGAGCATCGCGTCCACCGGGTGCTTGCCGGTGCGCTCCGCCACCTCGGCGACCGTCAGGTTCTCGAAGGGCTTCGTCTCCGGCGTGGCGCACTCGAGGACCACGATGTCCGGGATCGGCACCGTCACGATCCCCGAGCGGTAGTCGCGGAGATGCGCGCGGCGTTCGGGATCGGCGAGCTTGCGCTTGCGCTCCCCGGGCGTCCCGACCGTCGCCTCGGCCCATGCGGCGCTGTCGTCGAACAGGTTCCAGTCCTCGAAGGTGAACGTGAACGCGGCCGTCGTGGTGACACCCTGCCCGTACACCCGTAGCCCGCGCTCGCGGCACGACGCGAGCCACGCGAGGAGCACGCGGTGCGCTTCCGGGACCCCGACGAACGACTGGACCACGTTGTAGATGATCGGCCGCCCGCTCACGTCGGCGAGCGCCTCGATGTGCGCGAAGTCGTGGCCGCCGTCGGCCGTCGCGAGCGCGGTCTGCATGAATCCCTGGTTGCGCTCCGCCAGCACCTCGGCGAGCTCGAGCGCCGTCTCGTCGTGCATCACGTCGGTGACCATCGGACCGCCGTCGTAGTCGCGCTGCACCGCTCCGGGGCCGTCGGGATGGAGTCGCTGCGCCGACCAGCCGCAGCCTCCCGCGTCCATGGCGTCGTGCAGGAGACGGCGCAGCTCGCGATGCTCCGCCGGGGTCGGGCGGTCACCGGCCTTCGCACGATCGAAGCCGAGCACCCACACGAGCAGCGGGGCCACCGGAACGTACGGCAGGACGTTGACGGCCTTCGCGGCGCGGTCGACGCTGTCGAGGAACTCCGGATAGGTGACCCAGTCCCACGGCAGACCACGGCGCATCGACTCGAACGGGATGGCCTCGACACGCGTCATGGTCAGCATCGCGCGCTCGCGCAGCTCGGGACGCATCGGCGCGAATCCGAAGCCGCAGTTGCCGATCACGACGGACGTGACACCGTGCCAGCCCGACAGCGTCAGGTACGGATCCCAGAACAGCTGGGCATCGTAGTGCGTGTGGAGGTCGATGAAGCCCGGCGCCACGATCTGTCCGCTGGCGTCGAGGACGCGCGTGGCGTCCGAGCCGCGCAGCCTGCCGATCCGGGCGATACGGCCACGCGCGATGCCGACGTCGGCGCGATAGCGCTGTGACTGCGTTCCGTCGACGACGATCCCGTCCTTCAGGACGATGTCGAACTCGGGCATCGGCGGCCTCCTTCGGGGTGCGGCTCCATGCCGGCGCACTACCCGATCCGGCGGCCGCGGTCGAGGGAATCGGGGGTCCGTCAGTGCGGCCGCGGCGAGCAAGCATCATGCATCGCGGCAGACGGGACAGGGAGGTACTTTGCAGGACGCCCCCCGGGAGGGCTATTGAGCCCACGGCCGGGGCGGTACCCGGTCCCCTGGAGTGGAGAACGCAGTTTCGGAGGCCGGGGGGCTTCCGTATCGACGTCGCACGCGGCGGCGCGAGTCCGCGAAGGAGCCCAACGTGTCGCAGCGCTTCGATGACGATCCGCATCTGGACCTCGACCGATCCCTCGAGCCGGAGCTGAGGGCGCTCCTCGATCGTCACAAGGAGGCCGCTGCGCGGATCGACTGGTCGTACCACGAGTTCGTGCCGCTGGACGCGCACCGGACCGGCGCGCTCACGGAGTTCCCGCTGCCGCCGGCCACGTACACCGCGGTCGAGATGGCGCTCCTCACGGAAGTGAATCTGCCCTGGTACACCGCGGGCCTTTCCCATGGCCTCGACAGCTGCCCGGACCCGATCCGGGAGTTCGTGCATCTCTGGACGTCCGAGGAGGATCAGCACGCCACGCTGCTCGAGAGCTACCTGCTCCTCACCGGCAACGGCGATCACGCCGCCCGCGCGCGATCGCGCAAGACGATCGTCGCGGCCGGCTGGCACCACGCGCTGTCCGGACCGTTCGAGGGAATGGTCTACACCGCCATCCAGGAGGCGGCCACGCGCACCTTCTACCTCTGCGTGGCGCGAGCATGCGGCGACCAGCATCCGATGCTCGCCGCGGCGCTGCGCCGGATCGCCAAGGACGAGACCCTGCACATGGCCTTCTACCGCGACGTCGTGAAGGTCCACCTCGACGCCGACCCGGAGTATCTGGGTCCGCTCGCGGGCGTCATGACCCGATTCGAGATGCCCTGGGCCCCGTCGGCCATGCACGAGTTCGAGGAGCGCCGCGCGAGCCTGGCGACGAGCGGCGTGTTCCGGCTCGCCGACTATCTCCGGGACGTCGTGCAACCGCTGTGGTCCTACTGGGGCCTCGACGGGTTCACGCCCCGCGACGCGCACACGCGTGACGCGCATGCACAGCTGCGCCGCTATCGTGCCGCGTTGCGGAAGTTCGCGAGGGTCGAGAGCACCTCGCCGGCCGCGGTCCCAGCGCTGGCAGACGCCTAGACGTTCCCGGCGCCTCCGGCGGAGCAGTCATGCCAACCTCGGAGGCGTCGGTCGCCGCGCGCAGCGTCGCGATGCCTGCACGCGAGCGGCTCCTCTACCTCGACAACCTCCGTACCTTCCTCACCGGGCTGGTCATCTGCCACCACTCCGCCGTCGCGATGGGCGGACCCGGCGGCTGGTACTACGTGGTCCCGCCGCCGCCGGGCAGCCTCGCGCCGACCGTGCTCACGCTCTTCACCGCGATCAACCAGTCCTTCTTCATGAGCCTGTTCTTCGCGATCTCCGGCTACGTGACGCCCGCGTCGTACGATGCGAAGGGGCCAGGACTCTACCTGCGCGACCGGCTCGTGCGTCTCGGCATCCCGCTCGTCGTCTACTTCTTCGTGCTGAACCCGGTCCTCGTCTACCTGGCCGCACGATTCCTGGGGCTGACCGGCGAGGGCCTCTTCGCCTTCGTGACCGAGGACTACCGGCATACGGTCGGGACCGGGCCGCTCTGGTTCGTGCTCGCGTTGCTCATCTTCGCGTTCGTCTACGCGGGCCTGCGGATCGCGTCCGGGCGCGCGCGCGAGCACACGGGGACGCGACCGTTCCCCACCTCGCCGCAGATCCTGGGCTTCGTGCTCGCGATCGGAGTCGTCGCCTTCATCGTGCGCCTCGTCTTCCCGACGGGCTGGCAGGTCCTCGGTCTCCAGCTCGGCTACTTCCCGCTCTACATCGCGTTCTTCGTGTTCGGCGTCTGGGCCCACGGCAACGGCTGGCTGGATCAGCTCGACCGTTCGCAGACCCGTCTCTGGGGACGACGAGCCCGCATCGCGACCGTGGCCTTCCTGGTCGCGGTGTTCGCCGGCGGCGGTCCCGACATCGTCAACGGGGGACCGAACCTTCCCGCGCTGGCCTACGCGATGTGGGAGCCCTGGCTCTGCGTGGCGATCAGCCTCTGGCTCCTGGTGCTGTTCCGCGAGCGGTTCGCGACGCAGGGAGCGCTGGCGCACCGGCTGGCGCGCAGCGCCTACACCGCCTACATCATCCATCCGTTCCTGGTCATCGGCGGCACCGCGCTCGTCGCACGGACGCCGCTCGATCCGCTGCTCCGCTTCGTCCTCCTCTGCGTGCTCGCGGTGAGCGCGACGTTCGCGGTCGCCGACGCCGTCCGGCGCGCCCCCGGGCTGGCACGCATCCTCTGACCAGGCCCCCGGGTCGTCGGCGTCGACCGTCAGTCCGACTTGTCCTTCAGCTGGGTCGCGTCGCTCTTCTGGAAGGGCGCGCTGTACGTCGCGCCGAAGCAGGGACCGCCGCCGCTGCGGTGGAGCTGCACGGTCACCGGCCCCGTGATCGCGCCGAGGTCCGGCATGACCACCTTCACGCCCTTGGCCTTGACCGCGATCGACGCCTTGCCGTCGACGAGGCCCTCCTTCAGCTTCACCGACTGCGTGCCGCTCGTCGACCCGACGCGGTTCCTGTAGGTGAGAGTCGTCGGCTTGTCGGTCCAGCACGGCTTGCCGCTGCACGCGCCGCCGGCGGGAGCGCTCGCGCTCGTCAGCAGCAGGCCCGCGTCGTAGATGCAGAGGGCGAACTCGTCGCTGGTCAGCGGGTCACCGTAGTCCGCCTTCGGCGTGATCGGACCCTTGACCCATTTCCAGACGATCTGATCGCCGGAGTCCGGCGTCCTGTCCTTCAGCGTGAGCGACGCCTTGCCGCTCTCGATCGGCTCGCGACACGACGCCGGAGCCGGCGGGCAGAGCGGGTCCGGGCCCGACGTGTTCTGCATCAGCACGACGACGTCGGCGATCTCGTCGCTCAGCGCGAGGTCGATGTCGCCGTCGTTGTCGAAGTCGAGCGGCACCGCGCACGACGGGTTCGACGGTGCGGAGATGTCCTGGTCGAAGGTGAAGTGCCCGGCGCCGTCGTTCACGTAGATGCGCCACAGGCCCGCGCCGAAGCTGGAGAGGATCCAGTCGAGATCGCCGTCGCCGTCCAGATCGGCGAGGTCGCTCGCCACCGCGGTCCCCCCCACGGGAACCGTGACGGGGAGCGCCAGGGTGCCGTCACCGTTGCCGTGCGCCAATCCGCCGTTGCCCTGGGCATTGTTGGCGAAGGCCGCATCGATGATGCCGTCGCCGTCGACGTCGCCGAGGGCGACCTGCCAAGGACCGCCGCCAGCGCTCTGCGCCGGCTTCGCCGTGAACGTGCCGTCGCCGTTCCCGAGGAGCACCGCGCCTTGCTGGTCGTTCACGCAGCCGGCCACGAGGTCGAAGATGCCGTCGCCGTTCATGTCGGCCGTGCCGAGCCCCCACGGACCGTGACAGCCGGCGCCGAAGTACGTCGGCGCCCCGAAGGTGCCGGTGCCATCGTTCAGCAGCAACGCCAGCGTGTCGTCCCCGTAGACGGCGTTCACGATGTCCGGATCGCCGTCGCCGTCCACGTCGAGCACCACGACGCCGTGCGGCTCGCTGCCGGTGAGCACCGACTGCGAGCCATCGAACGTGCCGTCGCCCGCGCCGTGCGCGATCCACACGCCGCCGCTGTCGGTCGCGGACACGGCGATGTCGATCTTGCCGTCGTTGTCGAAGTCACCGGGCTCGTTGGGGCTCGACTCGACGCCGACCGGGAACGGCGGGCGCAGGAACGGATCGTAGAGTCCCGAGCCGTCGGCGCGGTTCATGAAGACGCGCAGGTCGGCGCTGACCTCGTTGACGGTGGCGAGATCGATCCAGCCGTCGTGGTCGAAATCGGCCTGCACCGCGCCGTAGATGCGCGTCTGGGCGCCGCCGATGCGGTTCGACATCACGTCGATCTTCTGGAAGTTGCGCGAGGCCGCGGCTGCGGAGACCTGGAACTGGAAGGCGAACCCGGCGCTGCGGAGCGGCGTGCTGGTCACGCTCCGAACGTCGTGGGAGAGGTTCACGACCACGATCTCGCCGGCGGAGAACGGACGTGACGGGGTGATCGTCAACGTCCGGTCGGCGTTCGAGAACACGATCGGACCGGAGACCGGGCCAGTCTGGCGTCCGAAGACGCGGAAGCTCGCCGACGTCACCGACGAGGTGAGGAGCGGCTGGTCGAAGGTGATCGCGATGGTGGTGCCGCCGGGCGCGAACCGGTTCTGCGCCGGGACGGTCGACACGACCTGGAGATCGGCCGCGCGGGCGCGCGCGGGCAGCAGCAGAGCAACGGCGAGCGAGAAGACCGCGATACGACCTGCGACCATGCGACACCCCCCTCGTGGTCCGAGGGCGTCGTCCTACCACGGCGCGGCGAATCGACGGAACCGGGACCTACCGGCTCTGCGCCCGCTCCTGCGGCCGCTCCTGGCCCCGGTCCTGCACCTCCTGCTTGATGCGCTGGATGTGCCCGCGACCGAGTCCCTTCACCTCGCAGCCGAGCTCGAAGTAGCGGCGGATCTTGTCGTCGTCGAGGATCCCGAAGCAGTCGATCACCGCCAGCGGTCCGCCCGCCATGCGGACGACGTCGTCGGGCTCGAGGGCGAGGTAGGGCTCGTGCGGCACCGCCAGGATCACGGCTTCGACGCCGTGCAGCGCCGTCTTCAGGTCCTGCTGGATGCGGAGCTCCGTCAGGTGCTCCTGGTTGCGGAAGAAGCGCGCCAGCGAGTGGCCCGGGGCGGGATACGTCGTCCTGCTCCTCGAACTCGCACCAGTGCTCGACGTACGGATCGTGGACCCGCATGTCGGCGCCCATCTCGGTGAGCCGCCGTACCACGACCTCGGAGCCGCTGTACCGCGTGTCGCCCACGTCCTGGCGGTAGCTCGCGCCGCAGATGAGCGACCTCCGCGCCCGCGATGTAGCGACCCATGTTGCGGAGCGCGTCGCGCGTCAGCGTCGGCGACGTGGAGCCCGCGCGTGTCGTTGATGTCGATCGCCGTGGTGCTCATCTTGAAGATCTGGTCGCCGTCGTCGAAGCCGAGGATGTGCCGGTACGCCCAGTAGCCGAGGCCGCCGTCCTTCGGCAGGCAGTAGCCGCCGATGCCCGGGCCCGGGAAGATCATGTTGCTGTGCGTCGGCCGCACCTTGATCGCCTTGATCACCTTCGTCAGATCGACGCCGTTGCGCTCGGAGAACAGGCTCCACTCGTTCAGGAACGCCAGCGTGGTCGCGCGATACGAGTTCTCGACGATCTTCGCGGTCTCCGACTCGATCGGGCGGTCGAGGACCGTGAGCGGGAACTGCTTCGTGTTGAGCACCTCGGTGAGGAACTTGACCACGCGCTCGCGGGCGCGCGCGTCGCAGCCGCTGCACACGCGCCAGAAGTCGCGGATGCTGGCGACGTACTCGCGGCCGGGCATGACGCGCTCGTAGCTGTGCGCGAGGAGCGGCGTGGCGGAGATGCCGCGCGCCGCGAAGGCGCTTCTGCAGGATCGGCCAGGCGACGAACTCGGTGGTGCCCGGCGCCACCGTGGTCTCGATCAGCGTCAGGCACTCGGGCTGGATCTTCTCGCCGATGGTGCTGCATGCGTGGCCTCGAGCGCCGCCATCTCGACCTCGCCGGTGCGCATGTTGCCGAGGCTCGCGCTTCGAGTAGTCGCACTGGACGTCCACCACCACGCAGTCGGCGAGCTTCAGACAATCGCTGTTGAAGGTGGCGGTGAGCGTCTTCTTCTCGAGCGACGCACCGGCGGATCATCGGGTCGACCTCGGGGTCCTCGGCTTTCACCGGCGACACGCCGCGGTTGAGCAGCGGGATCTTCCAGTAGCTCCGCGGTGCTCGGCCGCTGGCAGCCGATCACGAACTTCCCGGGCTTCCCGTCGCTCGTCCGTGGTGTCCGCGACGATGGCGGCCATGACGGCGCCGACGAAGCCGACGCCCATGACGACCACCACCTCCTTGCCCTCGGCGCGCGCCGCCGCCGCGAGCTTCTCGAGCCGCGCGAGCTCGGTGGCGTACTCGCTCTTGTCGGGGAGAGCGAATCGCTCACCGGCGGGGTTGATGGAGTGGTCTGACATGGTTCTGGCCCCCTCGTTCGACGCGGTTTGTGCTCGTCCCAGGCGCGAGCGCTTGCCTGACCTACTGCCTCCGTCACGCCGGCGTCAACGTTTATCGAGCCTCGCGTCGTGAATGGCCCGCCGGTGGCGGGCCGCCGGGGCCAGGGGTGGGGCCGGTCAGGCCGGATACTTGCCGGTGATGTAGTTCTGGAGCTGGGCGATGGTGTGCTCCTGGTCGGAGATGACCCACTTCACGAGGTCACCGATGGAGAGCACGCCCAGCACCGTGTCGTTCTCGACCACCGGCAGGTGCCGCACCCGGTTCTCGGTCATCAGCTCCATGCACTGCTCGACGGTGTGGCTGGTGGTCACCGAGAGGACCGGACTGCTCATGATCTCGGCAACCCGCGTCTCGCGCGACGATCGTCCCTTCAGGATGACCTTGCGAGCGTAGTCGCGCTCGGAGACCACGCCGACCAGCCGCCCCTCGTCCATCACCAGCAACGCGCCGATGCCCTTGCTGGCCATCCGCTCGATGGCCTCGTAGACCGAGGCGGTCGAGGGCACGAAGAAGACCTCCGTCTTGTGCCTGATGACGCTCGCGATCGTGTTCACCATCGGCGTCCTCCGGGCCGGAACCGGCCTGCCTGCGTTCTGGCCCGTGCGTACGCCGCCGCCCGCGGTGCGGTCAAGTCGCCGGGTCCAGACCGATCGCGGCCGCATGCAATTCGATCGGCATCTGCGTAGGAACGGTTCATGGGCGAGTGGCTCGAGGCCGACGGTCTCGGCGGCTTCGCATCCGGCACCGTCGACGGGATCCGGACGCGGCGCTACCAGGCGGTCCTCCTGACCGCGACGTCGCCGCCCACGGGTCGGGTCGTGCTGGTCAACGGCTTCGAGGCCTGGCTCGAGACGCCGGCGGGCAGCGTCGCCCTCACCTCGCAGCGGTACGCGCCCGACGTCGTCCATCCCGACGGCGCCAGCCGCATCGAGACGTTCACGCCCGACCCGTGGCCGTCGTGGATGCTCGGCCTGCCCGACGGCAACCGGATCGAGCACCAGGTGCTCGTTCCGCGCGGCCAGGCGGCGACGGTGCTCACCTGGCGGCTGCGCGCGGGACCGGGCGGGACCCTCGCGATACGCCCCCTCCTCTCCGGCCGGGACTACCACGCGCTCCATCACGAGAACCCCGCGCTTCCGCTTCGACGCGAACGTCGCGGGTCGGCGCGTCGTCTGGCGTCCCTATCCCGGCCTGCCCGCGATCGTGGCGCGCTCGAACGGCAGCTACGCGCACCAGCCGGACTGGTACCGGAACTTCCTCTACACCGCGGAGCAAGCGCGCGGGCTCGACTGCGTCGAGGACCTGGCATCACCCGGGATCTTTCGCTGGGACCTGGCGCGCGGCGAGGCGGTCCTGATCCTCGCAGCGGAGGGGCACGAGCCCGCGGACGACGTCGAGGCGATTCGCGTCGCGGAAGGCGAGCACCGCCGCCGCTTCGCCTCGCGCCTCCACCGCGCCGCGGATGCGTACGTCGTGCGCCGCGGGAACGGCAAGACGGTGATCGCCGGCTACCCCTGGTTCACCGACTGGGGACGCGACACGCTGATCGCGCTGCGCGGGCTCTGTCTCGCGACGGGCCGGTTCGACGACGCGCGCGCGATCCTCCTCGAATGGAGCGGGGCGGTCTCCGAGGGCATGCTGCCCAACTGCTTCCCCGATCACGGTGACGCGCCGGAGTTCAACGCGGTCGACGCCGCGCTCTGGTTCGTGGTGGCCGTCCACGAGTTCCTGGAGACCGTGCCGGACGTCGCGTCGCGCGACCGGGACGCCCTCGAGGCCGCGATCGATGCCATCGTCTCCGGCTACGCACGCGGCACGCGCTACGGGATCCGCGCCGACGACGACGGCCTGCTCGCCGCCGGACAGCCCGGCCTCCAGCTCACCTGGATGGACGCCAGGGTCGGAGATCGGGTCGTCACGCCGCGCATCGGCAAGCCCGTCGAGGTGCAGGCGCTGTGGTTGAATGCGCTCCACATCGCCGGAGGGCGATCCGATCGCTGGAGCGCCCTCGCGGCGCGCGGACGCGAGTCGTTCGCGGCGCGCTTCTGGAACGAAGCGGCCGGGGCGTTGCACGACGTGGTCGACGTCGACCATCGCGCCGGCACGGTCGATGCGACGATCCGCCCCAACCAGATCTTCGCCGTGGGCGGGTTGCCCTTTCCCATCCTCGAGGGGCCGCGTGCGCGGCGCGTCGTCGATACGGTCGAGTCGCGCCTGCTCACCCCTCTCGGCCTCCGCACGCTCGCCCCGGGCGAGCCCGGCTACACGCCGCACTACCGTGGCGGCGTCGCCGAGCGCGACGGCGCGTACCATCAGGGCACCGCGTGGCCCTGGCTGATGGGCGCCTTCGTCGAAGCCTGGGTGCGCGTCCGCGGTGGAACGGCGAACGTGCGCCGCGAGGCGCGCGCGCGCTTCCTCGATACGTTGTGCGGGCACCTCGACGACGCGGGACTGGGGCATCTCCCGGAGATCGCCGACGGCGACGCCCCGCACACGCCGCGCGGCTGTCCCTTCCAGGCATGGTCGGTGGGCGAAGCGCTGCGCCTGACACGTCTCCTCGCCTGACGGCATCCAACAGCCGACGCCCGGAGGCTGATGCCTCGAAGACGCGACGCCGGTACAATCGATGCGCATGGTCGGCAAGGAGCCACCCGCCACGGAGATCACCCCGGAGGCGCTCTATCTGCGGCGGCGGGAGTTCATGCGCAACGCGGCGCTCTTCACCGCGACCAGCGCGGGCGTCGGTGGGAGCCTGCTCTGGCTGATGCGAGGCGGTCGCGCGGAGAAGAAGACGGTCGCCACCGCCGCCGCCCCCGACCTCGCCGTCGCCCGGCACGACGACTTCGCACCCGGCGAGTCGCCGACGCCGTACCGCGACGTCACCACCTACAACAACTTCTACGAGTTCGGCCTCGAGAAGAGCGACCCGGCGGAGTACGCGGGCTCGCTGCGGACCCGTCCGTGGACCGTCACCGTCGACGGCGAGGTCCGCCGGCCGCAGGTCATCGACATCGATCAGCTTCTCGGATGGTTCCCGCTCGAGGAGCGCGTCTACCGCATGCGCTGCGTCGAGGCGTGGTCGATGGTGATTCCCTGGGTCGGCTTCCCGCTGGGCGATCTCCTGAAGCGGCTCGAGCCCACGTCGCGCGCGAAGTACGTCGCCTTCACGACGCTGCTCGACCCGCAACAGATGCCCGAGCAGCGTCGCAAGGTGCTCGCATGGCCGTACGTCGAGGGGCTCCGCATCGACGAGGCGATGCACCCGCTGGCGCTCTTCGCCGCGGGCCTCTACGGTAAAACGTTGCCCAACCAGAACGGCGCCCCGCTGCGGCTGGTCGTGCCGTGGAAGTACGGCTTCAAGGGCATCAAGTCGATCGTGAAGATCAGTCTGACGGAGACCCAGCCCCCGACGACGTGGAACCTCGCAGCGCCGCGACGAGTACGGCTTCTACGCGAACGTGAACCCGGCCGTCGACCATCCGCGCTGGAGCCAGGCGACCGAGCGCCGCATCGGGGAGCTACGGCGGCGACCCACCCTGCCCTTCAACGGCTACGGCGAGCAGGTGGCCGCGCTCTACGCGGGCATGGACCTGCGCCGGTTCTTCTGACCATGCCGCGCGCGCGACCGCTGCCCTGGCTCAAGCCGGGCGTCTTCGTCGGCTCCCTCGTCCCGCTGGCGGCCATCGCGTGGCGCGCCGGCACCGGCGAGCTGGGTGCGAACCCGATCGCCCAGGCGCTCAACCAGCTCGGCCTGGTCGCGCTGATCTTCCTCGTCGCCGCGCTGGCGTGCACGCCCCTCAAGACGTTCTTCGGCTGGACGTGGCCCATCCGGCTGCGCCGGATGCTCGGACTCTTCGGCTTCTTCTACGCCCTGCTCCACGTGAGCACGTACGCCGGGCTCGACCAGCTCCTCGACTGGCATGCGATCTGGGACGACGTCACGAAGCGCAAGTTCATCTTCGTGGGCTTCGCGGCGTTCGTGCTGCTGATCCCGCTGGCGGCGACGTCGACCAGCGGCGCGCTCAAGCGCATGGGCTACGCGCGCTGGAAGCTCCTCCACCGGCTCGCGTATGTCGCGCCCATCCTGGCGGTGATCCACTTCACCTGGCGCGTGAAGAAGGACATGACCGAGCCGCTCACGTATGCGGTGGTGCTGGGCGCGCTGCTCATCGTCCGGCTGGGTGCGCTGGCGCACCGGGAAGGAGCGAGATGATCGATCTGCGACGCGAAGGCAGCGTCTTCGTCCTGACCATGCAGGCGGGAGAGAATCGCTTCAACCGGCGGTTCCTCGACGCGATGAACGCGGCCCTGGACTCGATCGAGGCGTCGAGCGGACCCGCCGCGCTGGTCACGGTCGGCGGCCAGGAGAAGTTCTACTCGAACGGCCTGGACCTCGACTGGCTGGGTAGCGACGGGCAGAGCGAGGCGCCGCACTTCGTGGAGGCCGTCGTCGCGCTGCTCGTCCGCGTCGCCGGGCTCGGCGTGCCCACCGTGGCGGCGATCAACGGCCACGCGTTCGCGGCGGGCGCGATGCTCGCGCTCGCCCACGACTTCCGGGTGATGCGCGCCGATCGCGGGTTCATCTGCCTGAACGAGGTGGACATCGGGTTGCCGCTTCACCCGGGAATGGTCGCGGTGCGTGAAGAGCCGGCTCACGCCCGTCGTGTTCCGCGACATGATCCTGACGGGCGCGCGCATCGGCGGCGCGGACGCGGTCTCGCGCGGGATCGTCGACGAGGCCGTCCCGCTGGCCGACGTGCTGCCGAACGCCATCGCGCGCGCGGCCGCGCTGGCGCAGAAGGATCGGCAGACCTACGCGGCGCTCAAGCGCGGGATGTACACCGATTTGTTGAAGGATTTCGCGAGCACGGCCTCGTGACCCGTCCGATCTCGGGCAATGGCGCTCGGGCGGGTCCGGTACCTGGCGAGCGGATCAGGCCGCTTGCCGCTGACGTGCTTGACGTGCGGCGCGGCCCGCGTATCCTTTACTCGTCATGCATTCAGTAAAGGGCGGCCGGAATATCATCGATACGGTTCGAGCGAGACGCGCCCGGCCGGCGGCGGTCACGCGCATCAGCAGCAAGAATCAGACGACCCTTCCCGTCGCCGTCCTGGCTCGCGCGGGACTTGGGGCGGGGGATGAGGTGCGAGTCGAGGCAGTGGGGGCGGGCCGTATCCTCCTGACACGTGCCACCGCTGCCAGTCAGCGATTCGCGGGCTGCCTCACCGGCGTCTATGGCCGCGGGTATCTGACGAGGCTGCGTCGCGAGTGGCGCTGATCGTCGTCGACGCGAGCGTCGTCATCGGATTTTTGGACGCCGACGACGAGCATCACGAGGCGGCGGTGGCGGCGCTCGACGCCTCTGCAGCGGATGAGCTCGTATTGCCGGGCTACCGCCTACGCGGCAGTCCTGGTTGCGCCAGCGCGGCGGGGGAGTGAAGCGGTCGATGCGGTCGACGAGGCACTCTCTGCGCTGACCGTGCAACTGGAGCCGGTCACTCCAGCCATTGCTCGCTCGGCGGCTGTCCTGCGCGCACGACATCGCAGTCTGAGGCTGCCGGAAGCGCTGGTGCTCGCCACCGCCGACGTGCTGGGCGCGACGAAGGTGCTCACCGCCGATCGAGCGTGGTCCAGGATCAGCCGTAACGTCCGCGTGATCTGAGGTGGCGGTCGGGGACGACTCCTGCGGAGGTCACCGGGAAACGTCCGTGTTCGTGAACGCGCGCTCGGCGAGGCGGCGCGCGAGAAGGAACGCGGGAACTGCTTCGGCTTGGCCTCCACGAATTCGGACGACGTCGGCAACCCGCAGGCTCCGAGGCCCAGCGCGACGGCTTGCTGATTCAGCGTCCCGGGTTTGAGGTCTCCCCAGCGTCCCGTGTCGATCCGGTGCACGAGCGCCTGGAACGCGGCGATCATCACCGTCGAGCGCCGCCCCGGCCCGGTGGGGCCGATCCTGGGCGAGCGCGCCGAGACGGTCGGCCAGGGGGGTTCGACCTGGCCCTCACCTACTCGTTCGTCGAGCTCACGACCATCAATGGAGAGCCGCTGGACCATCTCGTCAACGCGCCGCTCGTCAACGGGCGCTTCCTGTTCTTCCCCGTGCCCGGCGGGACGAGGCTGAAGGACGGGCGCTTCACGACCCTGCTCCCTGTCCACGTTGCCCTCGACATCGGCGTCACGGCGAACATCGTCTCGCCGAGCGTCACCTACGGCGTCACCCCGGACCTGGACGTGAACCTCACCCTTCCCATCGTGCGCACCTCACTCGACATGCGGACGCGAACCCGCATTCCCGACCCGCGGTTCCCGTCGTTCGCGCTATCCCCGGGCAATCCGCTGGCGGGCACCGAGGTCCAGTCGGCCTCGGCGAGCAGCGCCGGAGTGGGTGACCTGTTGCTGCGGGCGAAGTACGTCGTGTGGCGGGGCGAGCCCGCCGACGTGGCAGCAGGGCTCGCGCTCAGCCTGCCGACCGGGCGCGCCGACGATTTCCAGGGAGCGGGAACGACGCGTGTCCAGCCCGGTCTGATCGCCTCGCGCGTGTTCGGCGCCTGGCTCGAGCTCGTCGCCAACATCGGCATCGCCCTGGACGCCGAGGATGTCGGGCGCAGCGTGGTGCAGTGGGCAATCGGGGGGACCGTCATGCCCATCGAGCAGGTCGCGGTCCCGATCGTCTTCCTCGGCCGCGACGAGCTCGGCGCTCCGGCCGAGCCGATCGCCAATCCGTTCTTCTTCCAGATCGAACGCAGTGACATCTTCGATGCCTCGGTCGGCGTCCGGTGGCGGTTCGCCGACGCCGCGGTGGTGTCCGCGAACGCGCTCGTGCCACTCAACCGTCAGGGCCTGCGGGCGGATGTCATCCCAACGCTGGAGATCGAGTGCGCGTTCTGAGCGTCTGGCATCGCGGCATCTGCCGGGCCCTAGGACACCGTTCCCAACATCGGCTGCCGCCGCGTATACTGCATCAGTGACTGCTCTCGAAGACATCCGCGGCGTCCTGGACCGGCGCGGTGACGTCCGCCTCGCGTACGTCTTCGGTTCCGTCGCACGCGGACGCGCCCGGCCTCGCAGTGACGTCGATGTCGCGATACTCTTCGTGGGCGAGTCGAAGCCCGGCGTGATGGATGAGCTGACCGAAGAGCTCGAAGATGCCGCAGGCCGGCGGGTCGACCTCGTCGATCTCGCGACGGCGTCCCCTTTGCTAGCGCACCAGGTCGTGTCGACGGGCACCTGCATCGTGTGCCGACACCCGAGAGAGCGCTCGGCCTTCGAGACCAGAACAGTTCTCCGCTATCTGGACACCGCCCATCTGCGAAGGCTACAGCACCGCTACCTCGCAAAGCGCGTGCAGGGCCGTCATGACGATCGAGTCTGACATCGTCAGGCGAAAGCTTCTCGAGATCAACGAGGCCACTGGGCACCTGCGTTCGTGGAACCCCGTCTCGATCGAGCGACTGGAGACGGACCAGCAACTCCGCTGGGCCGTTGAACGAGGCCTGCAGGTCGCGGCAGAGGCGCTCTTCGACGCCGGAGCGCACATTCTTGCCGCCGAATTCCAAGAGGCGGTGGACGAATACCGCCATATCCCGAAGCGTCTCCTTGCCCGAGGCGTGCTGTCGCCGGAGACCGCTGCACGCCTGAAGGGTCGCGCCGGCTTTCGGAACGTGCTCGTCCACGAGTATGCCGACATCGACCTGAACCGGGTCCATGCCGGGCTCGGACGCCTCGACGACTTCGACCTGTTCGTGGCGGACGTGGAGCGCTGGCTACAGGCGCGGGCGGGTTGAGTCAGGCGCAGGCAGTCGCGCGGCGCGAAGCGTTGGCACCGCACGCCGGGCACGTGTGCATCTCCTCGACGACTCCGCCCAGGACGGGATCGACCGACGCCTCCTCGATGGGGCCGGACGGCTGCAGCACCTTCTCCGCGTGGTGGTTCATCTCGGCGCCGCACTTCGGGCAGCGCATCGGCGGCGTGGCCGGCTCCGTCGTGACGTACTCGCGACCGTGCCGCAGCGTCGTCGCCATCCAGACGAGCTCCGCCAGGAACTTCTCGATCCGCGGCAGGTACGCCTGATCGCGGAGCGCGCCGGACGCGTCGAAGACGTTCTGGACGGTCGAGAAGTTGACGTCCCAGAAGATGGCGGCGAGGCCCAGCTCGCGGAGAACCGGCAGCAGGTTCTCGATGCCACGCGATCCGCCGAACGGGCCGGCGGAGGCGCCGATGACGCCGACCGCCTTGTGCACGTACTCCTTCAGACAGCTGTCGAGCACGTGCTTCAGCAGCCCCGAATAGCCGTGGTTGTACTCGGGCGAGACCACGCACGAGCGCGTCGGAGCGGTTCATCTTCTCTGCGAAGCCCGGGTCCTTCGTCGCCTCACCGGCGTCGTCGACGCGCAGTGGCAAGCGGGCGACGTCGATCAGCTCGGTCTCGATCCCCTGTCGCCGCGACAGCTCGGCGTGCAGCAAGCGGGCGACGTGGAGGCTCATGCGTCCCTGTCGCACGGTGCCGAGGATGACCGGCACGTAGAGCGGCCGGGGCGACCCTATCATGGGAGTTGTCCCCGCATCGTCCCCGCTTCCACCGTCGGGAGCGCCCGGTCAAGCCGTGCCGTACAGCTCGGTGCCGACGAGCTCGCGGTCGAGGAGCGTCTTCAGCGCCTGACGGGCCCGGTGCAGGCGAATCTTGACGGCGTTGCGGGTGGTGCCGAGCGCGGTGGCAGTCTCATCGGTGTCGAGCTCCTCGATATCGCGTAGCACGAGCACCGTCCGGTAGCTCGCCGGCAACCGCTCGATGGCCCCGCGCACGACCGCACGGAGCTCCCGGCGCTCGAGCGCGTCCTCGCTCGGCACGTCCCATTGCGCCGGCGCGTCGGTCCAGCATCCGTCGTCGCGAAAGCGAGGCAGCAGGTCTTCGATGGAGTCCTCCCGCCGCCGGCGCCGGCTGCGGAGCTTCATGAGCGCCGCGTTGACGACGATGCGGTGGAGCCAGGTCGACAGCCGCGCGGCCCCCGCGAACGAGTGCATCGACTTGAACGCCGCGAGGAATGCCTCCTGTACCGCGTCGCGGGCATCCTCCTCGGTCCCGACCAGGCGGCGCGCGGCAGACAGCATCCGGCTCCCGTACTCCCGGACCACGGTCTCGTAGGCCTCGGGGTCGCCGTCGCGAAGCCGCTCGACGAGCGCGCTCTCGTCCTCCGCCTGGACCGCCGCGCACTTCGACGCCGTCGCTGTCCGGTCGCGCTCGCGGAGCATCTCGCCGACGAAGCCGGAGCGCCCGCCGAGCCGGGTCCCATTGCGCTCGAGCTCGCGCAGCAGGGCGATGCCTGCCGAGTCGAGAAACTGGACGCCCGAGACGTCCAGGCAGATCGCCCCCTCGCCGCTCAGCGCCGGACGGCACGCGTTACGCAGCTCCTGGACGGACTGCCAGGTGAGGCGACCCTCGACGCGCAGCGTTTCGATTCCGTCTTCCGCCGTGACCCTGGTGACTCGCATCATGATGCGCGTCACCAATCGCAAGCCACGTGCCGCGAGCCTCGCGAGGCGGTGGATCATCGGAAAGTGCTTGTCGGGCGTGAGGTTGGCCGTGAGGACCTCCCCTCGACGGCGCCGCGGGCCGGCCGCGACATTTCGCGGGATCTACGAGAGAATCCTCGGCGCTCCGCCGGATACCGAGCTTCTGCATTCTGCTCCGGAGCGTGCTCGGGTTCACGTCGAGCAGGCGCGCCGCTCCCTGCGGCCCGTCGATGCGCCACCCCGTCTGCTTGAGGATGGTCACGATGTGCTGGCGCTCGACCTCGGCCGAGCCCTGTCAGACCGGGCGGCGCGGCATCCGCGCTCTCCGCGAGGCGCGGTCGGAACCGGAAGGACCTCCGGAGCGATCCGCAGCTCCGGACCGGGAGACAGGATCACCGCGCGCTCGATGACGTTCTCGAGCTCGCGGACGTTGCCCGGCCAGGGGTAGGCCGACGAGCCGCTGCATGGCCTCGCTGCGGCACGCGCGGTGATCGTGCGGCCGATCTTCGCCGCGTAGCGCGCGACGAAGTAGTGCACCAGGAGCGGGATGTCCTCCGCGCGCTCGCGCAGCGGCGGCAGCGCACCGGGAAGACGTTCAGCCGGTAGTAGAGGTCCTGCGCGGAAGGTGCCGTCGCGCGACCGCCTGCGCGAGGTCGCGGTTGGTGGCCGCGATGACGCGCACGTCGACGCTGATGCGTCTGTCGCGCCGCCGACGCGCTCGAACTCGCGCTCCTGGAGCACGCGCAGCAGCTTGACCTGGACCTCGAGCGGCAGCTCGCCGATCTCGTCGAGGAAGAGCGTGCCGCCGTCGCGCGAGCTCGAAGCGGCCGATGCGGCGCTCGGTGGCGCCGGTGAAGGCGCCCTTCTCGTGGCCGAAGAGCTCGCTCTCGATGAGGCCGCTCGGCAGCGCCGCGCAGTTGACCTTGACGAGCGGCCGGTCGCTGCGCGGGCTGCGCGCGTGGATCGCGCGCGCGACGAGCTCCTTGCCCGTGCCGGTCTCGCCGAGGATCAGCACGGTGGCGTCGGTCGGCGCGACCAGCTCGACCTTCTCGAGGGCGTCGCGCGAGCGCGCGGCTCTGCCCGATGATCTCCTCGAAGTTGTGGACGGCCTTGATCTCGTCCTGGAGGTAGTGGTTCTGGCTGTGCAGCTCGCGCAGCTCTTCCTCCGCGCGCTGGCGCTCCTGGACGTCGCGCAGGATCAGCGTGAAGAGCGGCCGGCCCGCCACCTCGACGTCGCGAGATCGTGCGCCTCGACCGCGAACTCGCGGCCATCCGCGTCGCGCGCCCGCAGGCCCTGCGGCGCGTAGACGTAGGGCCTGGCCTGGCCGCCCGTCTCGAAGGCCTGCATCGACGTGTCGAGCGACTGCTGCAGCTCCGCGGTGAGGAAGCGATCGAGGCTCTCCCCGATGACGTCGGCCGACCGGCAATGGAAGATCGTCTCGGCCGCCTCGTTGAAGATCTCGATGCGGCGAGAGGCATCGATCGTCACGATCGCATCCATGGCCGACGCGAGCACGCGCGCGAGCCGCTCCTCGCTGGCGCGCAGCGCATCCTCGGCGCGCTTGAGCGCCGTGACGTCGGTGAGCGTCGAACGCGTCGCCTCGACACGGCCCCCGGCATCGCGGATCGGACGCATCGACAGCCGCACCCAGACCGACTCGCCGTCCTTCCGCCGCAGTTCCATCTCCTCGTCACGGATCTCCTCGCCGGAACGAAACCTGGCGAGCGCTCTCTGACCGCGCGGGACGCCCGCGGGGCTATCCGCCCAGAGGCTCGAGATCGGGCGGCCAGCCAGCTCCTCCGCGCTGTACCCGAGCAGCTCGACGAACTTGCGATTCCACTGCCGGATGGTGGCGTCGATCCTGACCGAGTAGTAGGCCACCGGCGCTTCCTCGTACAGATCGCGGAAGCGCGCCTCGCGCTCACGCACGACGGCCTCGGCCTGGAGGCGCTCGATCTCCGCACACGCCCGCGCGGCGAAGATGCGCATGATGGCGACGCCCCTGGGACCGTCCCACATCGGCCGGTCGTCCATGATCGCGAGATGGCCGATAACGCCGCCCGCGCGGTCGAGCAGCGGAACGCCGCAGTAGCTGACGGCGCCCCAGTCCACCAGGCCGGTGTCCCTCGGGAAGAGACCTGGAGACGCTCGGGGTGATGGGACATCTCTCCGTTGAGCACCGCCTCGCAGGGACTTCCGGAGAGCGGCACCGTGATGTTGGGGCGCGGCGTGCCGCGGCCCCAGAGCGCACGGGTCCGGAAGGCCTGACCGTCGGGAGTCAGCTCGGAGACGAAGGCGTACTGCACCTCCAGAGCGCTGGCCAGATGCCGCACCAGCGAGGAGAAGAACGCGTCGCCGGTCTCCGCCTCGACCCCCTCGACGATCGCCCGCAGGGCCTTGTCCTCGGGCAGAAACGATCGCCGGTCCTGATTCTCGCTCACGCGGGCGCTCCGCAGGTCCCTCGCAAGATGACTGGCATACCAGCAGGACGATTCAAGAGTCGAGGCCGCGACGAGTGAAACGGGGGCCACGGTGCGGCATCGAAGCAGCCAGAGGTGGCCATGCATCGGACGCGCATCATGACGGAGCTGACGTGCCGGGAGGTGATCGCGTTCCTCGCGGACTACCTGGACGGAAGCCTTCCCGTCGCGGAGCGACGTCTGCTCGACGTGCACCTGGCCGCCTGCGTCGAGTGCGTCGCGTACCTCCGCAGCTACAGCCAGACGATCCGGCTGGCGCACGACACGGGAGACGATGACCTCCCGACCGCCATCCCCGACGATCTCGTCCGGGCAATCCTGGCGGCGAAGAACCCGCGGGCGGCGCACTGACGGAACCAGCGGTGAGATCTCGCATCGAAGGGGCTACCATTCACTGATCGCCGGCCTGGTGCCGGCACGGAAGGAGCGCCATGAATCGCCTACTCGCACGGGGATCCGCCGCGGCCGGGCTCGCCGAACGGATCGGCCACGCGTTCCGCTGGCTGTCTCCCACCCTCGCACGCCTGACGATCGGGCTGGTGTTCTTCCGGTCGGGCTGGGCCAAGCTCCACGATCTCGAGAAAGTCACCGACTACTTCATGACGCTCGGGCTGCCGGCGCCGGCCTTCCAGGCGCGGCTGACGTCGACCGCGGAGTTCGCCTGCGGCGGGCTGCTCCTCCTCGGCCTGGCGACCCGCTTCGCCGCGATCCCGCTCATCATCACCATGTGCGTCGCGATCCGCACCGCGCTGTGGGATCAGGTCGACGGCCTCTCGAGCCTCGTCGGACTGACCGAGTTCGCGTACATCGCGCTGCTCGTCTGGCTGGCGACCGCTGGGCCCGGCCCGCTGTCGCTGGACCGCCTGCTCGGGCGTCGGACCGCTCATCTCACCGGGGGACGCATTCCGGCGCCGTCGCACGCGACGTGACCCCCACCGTCGAGTCTTGATCCGGTACGGGTCGTTCGGTATCGACCGGGTACGGTCCGGACGTCACGATCGAGCAAGGGAGCTCGCGAGTCGATCGGACGGGGACCCGATCCCCGCCACGTCCGGATCGTTCTGGACTCGCTCCGGCGCATCGTGCGCTCGTTCCGGCTGTCGGCGCGTGCGGTCGAAGGGCGGCTCGGGATCAGCGCGGCGCAGCTCTTCGTGCTGCACCAGCTCGCCGAGAGCGACGCCTCGTCGATCGACGAGCTGGCCGCCCGCACGCTCACGCATCAGAGCTCCGTGTCGGTGGTCGTCGGACGGCTGGCCGAGCGCGGCCTCGTGGTGCGGCGTACCGCGCGCGACGACGCGCGACGCACCGAGATTGCGCTCACGACGACCGGGCGCAACACGCTGCGCCGCGCTCCCGAGACCCTGCAGGAGCAGCTGCTGCACGCGCTGGAACGGCTGCCGCCCCGCCAGCTTCGCGCGCTGGGGGAGCAGCTGTCCGCCCTGGTCGACGCCCTCGAGGTCGACGCCGGCGCTCCCGGCATGTTCTTCGAGGACGAGCCGCGGGTCGAGACGGCGAGCGCGCCGCGTCACCGGAGCGCCCGCCGCGCACGCTGAGTCCCCGCGGCAATCCGGGGCCGCGACGCTGGCGATGGCAGGCGCGACGAGTACTATCCGGCGCGGAGGATCTTGCGATGCCGGTCGCGCCCTACGCCGCCCTGGACGATGCCCTCGAGGCCATGGCCGCCTACGGCCCCGATCTCGCCAACGGCCTCACGAGCCACGGGCCGATGGCAGCGGAAGCGCTGTGCGCTCTCGGCCGTCCGGACGCGGTGCTGCCGTGGGTCGAGCGCTACCGGCAGGGCATGCTGCCTCGACCGCCCGCGCGCGAGCGCATCGTTCCCGAGCGCTGGCGCGACGCGCTGGCGCAGGAGAATCGTTTCACCGACTGGAGCACGTTCTTCGCGCTCGAGCTGGCGGAGGCCCCGTGGCGCGCGGTCCTCGATCGCTGGGTCGCACGGCTCGCCCCGGGCATCTGCGCCTCGGCCACGCACGGCGTCATCCGCGTCGGTCACGCCGTGCGTGGCCTCGAGGAGTCCGGAACGCCGCCTCGCGTCCGCGAGCTCGCCGATGCGCTCGCCTCGTGGGCATCGACGTACCAGGAGCTGCCGGCGAGCCCGGGCGCCACGGCCCGGCGGATGAGCCCGCGGGACGCGATCAGGGAGGTCTCCGTGGTGCCTCCCGACCTGCGCCGGTTCTCCGGCACCATCACGTCGTCGCTCGATGCGCTGAGCGAGTTTCCCGCGTTCGGGCCGGTCATCGATCTCCTCGATGTCGGCGGCGACGCGCAGACCCTCGTCGTCGAGCTGACGGACACGTTCGCGCGGGTCTATCTCGCCAACACGCACGACGTCCTGACCACCATCGTCTTCATCCATGGCATCACGAGCATCGCCGCGCTGGGCCACATCCTGCCGCACCTGCACGGCGCCACCCGCCGCGCGGCGCTCCGCTTCGCGTGGCAGTCGAGCTCTGCGCTCTACGCCGCGTTCGGCAGCCGGCCAGAGCCGGACGGGCGGATCGCGCCACCGGACGAGGACTGGCAGGCGCGCGTGGACCGGGCCGTCGCCCACGGCGACGAGCATGCGATCAAGCTCACCGAGGCGTGCCTGCACCAGCATGCGCGCAAGCCGTCCGCCGCGTATCCGGCCGCCGCGCACCACGCGCTCGACGTCCTGCCGCGCGTGTGAGCGACCTAGCCGACGGCCTCCGAGGGCACGTCGAAGTACTCCTGATACGCTCGCGCGCGCTCGCGCAGCGTGCCGGCGTCGAGGCCCGTGTCGGCGAAGCGGTAGCGATGACCACCGCCGTCCCCCGGATTCGCGGCCAGGAACGACCGCATGCGCTGCTCCGCTTCCGGGGTGAGCTCCGCCCCGAGGCGTTCGTAGATGGCGCGGATGGTGGCGAACGGGTCGGCCACGAACGCGCCGAGCTGCACGTCGACGATCCGATCGGGACGAACGGTTCCGCGCTGGCGATCCGCCACGCAGCGGTCGAGCCCCTCGAAGATGTACTCGGTGAACTCGGACGCGACCTCCGTGATCGTCGGATCGTCGCACACCATCCGCCGCAGCAACGCCGTCAGCGCGCTCACCGAGGCGATGACGCGGAGCGGGTCGCGGTGGGTCTGCAGGACGACCGCATCCGGGTATTCCGCCATCAGCGCACCCAGCGACCACAGGTGACCGGGCGACTTGAGCAGCCATCGCCCGCACCCGTGACGCGACTGGAGGTGCTGCAGGTAGCGACGATGCCAGCGATAGGCCGGCGCCATGTCGGCCTCCCAGAGAAGCCAGCGCGCGTAGGACGGCACGCGATACTGGGTGGGGAAGATCATGCTGCGGAAGTCGCCGCCGGTCATGCGGACGCACTCCTGCGCCAGGCGGGCGCCGAGCGGATGGAAGGCGGTGAATCCCGGGATCAGGTGGTCGACCAGGTCGAGCTGCGCCTGCGCCTCCGCGATGCGCGGGTCCGTCTCGTAGCTCGCGGTCGCCGGCGGCGGGCAGGGCCGGTCCACCTCCCACGTGAGCGGCGCGCGGTGCGCGGGGTCGTGAGCCAGGAGATCGTACAGGATCGTCGTTCCGGTCCGCGGCTGCCCGACGATGACGAGGGGCGCGACCACCGCGCCGCTCGCGACCTCCTCGTGACGGTGACCCCAGTCCACGATCTGCAGGCGGTTGGTCAGGTACGCGACGATATCGCTCGTGACGATCTGCACGCCGAGGTCGTTCAGCCGGGCCTCGGCGTCGAGCGCTTCCACGAGCCGGTCGAGCCCCTCGCGCCAGGTCGGCTCACCGAAGTCCTCCAGACCGGTGACCTCGGTCACCTCCGCCACCAGCCGGGCGGCATCGAGACGCGCGGACGACATCGCGCTACTGCACCGGTTGGACCACGATCTCGGTCTCCGCCGGCGCGCCGTCCAGGCGCACGGGATGCGCCCACGTGTTGACGAACAGCAGCTTGCCGCCGGCCTCGATCCGCGCCTGGAGCTGATACCGCCGCCGGGCGTCGACGCGCGTCGGATCGTAGTCGAGACGGAACGCGATCGGGACCTGGCCCGCGGGCGCGATCTTCTGCTCGGCGAGCACGTCTGCCGGCGCATCGGCAACCGATGCGTCGATGAGCTGCACCTGCGCCTCGGCATCCGGCGGCAACGCCACGCGCTGCGGATAGGTGACGACGCCGCCGAGCGACGCGTGCCGGCGTTCGACGGGCGCCGCGCCTTGCCCACCCATCCGGGTGAATCTGAGCGGCTTGTCGAGGCCCGCGCTGTGGATGAGAAGGAATGCGCCGCGGCGCTCGATTCGCGTCGCCTTCTGGAGCGCGTCGAGAAAATGGTGCTCCTGGTCCATGATGGCCGGCGGGCACGCCATCCGCGTGCTTCCCAGATGCTCGATATCGATCCGTCCGCCGCTGATCTTCGCCGGGCCGAAGTAGCGGTTGCAGCCCCCGTTTCCGGTGACCTTCCCTCCTGCCTGGAAGGCGATCGTCGACTGCGCGTCGTCGACGACCCCGCGTCCGCCCAGTTCCTCGAGCAGCCACTCCGTACCGACGAGATCGGACGCCGACAGTGACGCCGGCCGCCCGCGCGCCCCGTGGCGCGACGGCGCCGCGCTCGCGACGGCGACGACGAGCACACCGAGGACGATCAGACCCCGGGTCAGGGGCCCGCGGCGGGTCTCCGTCACCGTCACGACGCGTCGATAGCGGCGAACGTCCGCGAGCGCAACGCCCACGTCACCACGTCAGAAGATCGCCACCACCTGCGCGCCGATCGCCCGCGCGTACGCCGCGCGGTCACCCGACCGCGCGGCGTCGCTGCCCCCGTCCGTGATGCTCAGTGTCGATGCGCCCGGTACGCGTGACCCTGGCTCTGCGCGATGGCCACCAGATCCCCCATCGCGACGTTGGCGTCGACGAGATGCAGACCCCACTCGGGCGTGAGGTCACCCCCGATGTCGTCGACTCGCGGATCCGATGCATTCCCCTCGACCGTCAGCGCGAGATACGTGAACCCGTCGCGCTCGGCGCACTGTGCCTGGATGAAGCGCGGCAGGCTGACGAACGGCGTCGTGATGGTGGCGCCGGGCAGCGTGTCCCACACCGGGGGCGTGGGCGGAAGGATCGGCAACGAACGGCCGTCGGCCGGAAGGTACGGATGCAGGAAGCCGGCTCCGCCACGCAGCGACGCCGGGTTCGTGCATGACGACGTCCAGCCCGGCTTGGCCGACGCGCCGAACAGGCTGTTCGGCGGCGGCGGCTTGTTCGCCCGGAACGACGCGTAGGTGATCACACAGCCGGTGTCGTGATCGGAGTGGCAGAGCGGGATGTTCGCGAAGTCGCCGCCGACGTCCTTCCCTACCGGAACCTGGAAGCTGGTGCCGAGCAGCATGACGGAGACGAGCCGATCACGCAGGACGGGATTCGGATCGATCTCGTTCTGGACGAGCTGGGTCAGCATGGACGAGCCCTGCGAATGTCCGATGAGCAGCACGCCGCGGCCATCGTTGTCGTTGGCGATGTACTGCTTCCAGGCGTCGAGGACGTCACCGTAGGCGAGCGCGGGATCGATCGGAATCGTCGACGATGCCTCCGAGCTGGGCGACCAGCGCAGTCAACGTGATCTGACGATAGACCGGCGCGAAGACGCGGCAGACCGATCCCAGACGCGCCGCCTGCTGGCGGACGACGAACAGCTCCTGGTCCGCGCCCGGGACCAGATCGCTGTTGCCGCCAGGGTCGGTCGAGATCGTCGGGTAGATGTAGAAGCAGTCGAACTTCGGATGGCGCGCGGGCTTCCACCGCTGCACCTGCGTGTGCCCGTTGGCCTTGACGACGGTGGAGTCGAGGTCGTGGTCGCACACGTCGTCGACGTCGGGACGGCAGAGCCAGTGGGACGGATCCGAGTAGATCGCGCTCGTGTAGCCGGGGTACGGATTCTCGGTGGAGCTCTGCGCCGGTTTCGCCAGCGCGGTTCCGTCGAAAGGGACGAGGCCGCCGAGGAACCCGACGGCGAGGAGAGCGGTCAGGAGAGGGAGTCGTCGCATGTGCCGGAAGATGGCACACCCTCGCCGATCGACGAAAGACCAAAAGGCGGGCCGGCAAGCTACAAGGCATCAGCCGAGCGACGTGTACACCGCTTCCAGCAGCCGCGCCGATCGCGGGTCGCCGGTCAGGCCGAGCTGCATCTGGCTCATGGCGTAGCCGAACCCAATCCCGGCATCCACGTCCCCGACACCGAGAGAGCCGCCGGCTCCGGGATGGCCGAAGGCCGCGGGGCGCGCCGCGACCGACAGCGCCGGAGGCAGCATGAAGCCCGCGCCGAAGCGCGTCGGGAGTCCGAGCACGGCGTCCGGTCCGTCGGACACGACGTCGCGCGCGGCGGCGACGGTCTCCGGACGCAGGAGCCGGACACCGTCGACGTCGCTCACGAGCGCGCCGTAGATGCGCGCCAGCGCCCTGGCCGTGCCGATCCCGTTCGACGACGGCATCTCGGCCGCGTGGAGTGCTCGCGTGTTCCACATGTCGTCGTAGTGGAAGAGATTCGAGGGACCGGTGAGCGCGCGGCCGAGGAGCGTGTCGGGTCCGGTCAGCTGCGCGAAGAGCGCGCGCGCATCGGGATCGGCCAGCGGCGGCGGCGGGATCAGCGTCGCGACGCGCGGCTCCTCGTCGGCGGGCAGCCCCACCCAGAAATCGGCGCCCAGCGGCGCGGCGATCTCGTTCGCCAGCAGGTGGCCGAGCGTCGCGCCGGTGACACGGCGTACGACCTCGCCGAGGATCCAGCCGTAGGTGCGGAAGTGATAGCCGTGCCGCGACCCGGGCTCCCACGCCGGCCGCTGCGCGGCGATCGCCGCCACGACCGGGTCCCATGCGAGCACCTGCTCGAGCGTGAGCGCGGCATCGACGGCCGGAACGCCCGCACGATGGCCGAGCACCCAGCGCAGCGGAATCTCGCCCTTGCCCTCGGCGGCGAATTCCGGCCAGTACGCGGCCACCGGGGCGTCGAGGTCGAGCAGGCCCCGCTCGACCAGACGCAGCACGCACGCGGCCGTGATGCCCTTCGTCGCGGAGAAGACGAGCGCGGCCGTGTTCTCGCTCCACGGCCGTTCCCGTTCGCGGTCGGCCCATCCGCCCCAGAGATCGACCACGACGCGGCCGCGCACGTAGACGCAGCAGGCGGCGCCGACGTCGGCTCCGCGCGCGAAGTTCTCGGCAAACGCGTCGCGAACCCGCGCGAAGCGCGAGTCGACCCTTCCCTCGATCCGGGGCGTCGCGGACATGTCCGTGTCCGGGTAGCCCAAGCGGGAGGCACCTGTCGAGCCACCGCGTCGCGCGCGGGCCTTGCGCCGATGGCGATCGGTTCGCTACGCACGGGCATGGCCACGTCGCCCGTCCACTTCGGTATCCAGACCCCCCAGGAGGGCGCGAGCTTCGACGCGCTCGCGAGTCACTGGCGCTGCGCCGACGAGCTCGGCTTCGACTCGGTGTGGCTCGACGACCACTTCTACTCGGTGCTCCGACCGCGTTCCGAGGCGCAGATGGAAGCGTGGACGTTGCTGACCGCGCTCGCTCGCGAGACCCGCCGCATCCGGATCGGCATCCTGGTGGTCTGCAACTCCTACCGGAACCCCGCGCTCCTCGCGAAGATGGCCGCGACCGTCGACGTGCTCTCCGAGGGACGGCTGATCCACGGCATCGGCGCCGGATGGTTCGCCGACGAGTACGAGGGATATGGCTACGAGTTCCCGGACGTGCCGACGCGGCTCGCGCAGCTCGACGAGTCGCTGCGTATCCAGAAGCTGCTGTGGACCGCCGAGCGCCCGTCGTTCGAGGGGCGCTTCTACCGGCTGCGGGATGCGTGGTGCGAGCCGCGGCCGGTCCAGAAGCCGCACCCGCCGATCCTGATCGGGGGCACGGGAGAGAAGGTCCTGCTGCGCCTGGTCGCGCGACACGCCGACATGTGGAACTGCGGCGGCGAGCCCGACGAGCTGCGGCACAAGATCGACGTGCTGCGCACCCATTGTGCCAAAGAACACCGCTCGCTCGACGCGATCCAGCGGACCTGGTTCGGCCAGGTCATCGTCGATGCGGATCCGTCTCGTGCCCGCGCGCGCCTGGAGCGAGTCGCCACGGCGTGGGGCCTGTCGCCGGAGCAGATGGCCGCGCGATCGCTCGCCGGAACGCCCGAGGAGGTGATCGACCGCGTGCACGCCTATCGCGAGGCGGGGGTCACTGGCTTCATCGGGATGTTCGGACGGGTGGACGATCAGCGCAGTACCCGCCTCGTGGCCGAGCGTGTCATCCCGGCGTTCCGCTGAGGCACGAGCCGCCGCCCGGGATGGTCGCTGGGTGGCTGGAGCCGGAGCGCCAGGCTGTCTACTATGGCCGCGTGCACGCGCGCGTCGAGTACGTGAGGACATCCGACGGCGTGCGCATCGCGTATGCCAAGCGCGGCCGCGGACCGGCGGTCATCTGGATGCCGCCGCTGCCGGCTCGTCACGTGGAGCTCGAGTGGGAGCAGCCGGGAGATCGGCGCTGGCTCGAGTGGCTCGCCAGCCGCTACACGCTGGTGCAGTACGACCCGCGCGGCCTCGGGCTCTCCGATCGGACCGTCACCTCGTTCTCCCTCGACGCATTCGAACGCGACCTCCACGCCGTCGTCGAGCGCGTCGCGGGCAAGGGTGTGATCCTCGTCGCCAAGGTCAACGCCGGGGCGCTCGCGATCTCGTACGCCGCTCGCCATCCGGAGCTCGTCTCGCACCTCGTGCTGTGGTGTGCGACGCCGCGCTTCGGCGAAGGGATCGGGTCGCACCTGGACGGGCTCGTCGCGCTGGCGGAGCGCGACTGGGACCTCTTCGTCCAGGCGTCGGCGCATCTCGTGCGCGGCTGGTCGGCGGGAGAATCGGCGGATCAGCTGGCGACGCTGCTCCGGGCGTCGCTCAGTCCCGAGATCGTGCCCGCGCTCGTGCGCGACGCCTTGCCGATCGACGTCACCGACCTCCTCCCATCGGTTCGCGTGCGCACCCTGGTGCTGCACCGCCGCGGGATCACGTGGGTACCCCTGGAACGCGCGGTCGAGATGGCGTCGAGCATCCCCGGCGCGCGACTCGTCCTGCTCGAGGGAACCTCGATGGCGCTCTGGTCCGGGGGCATGAGCGACGTGATCCACGCATTCGAGGACTTCCTCGGGGCGACCGCGCCGGACGAGCCGGCGTCGGAGGTCCCGCCCGAGGCATTCCGCTACGAGGGCGACTACTGGACCCTCGCCTTCGGGGGCCGCATGTGCCGCCTGCGAGACGCGAAGGGGCTGCATCACATCGCCCACCTGCTCGGACGGCCCGGCGAGTACATCGCCGCCAGCGATCTCCTGGCGGCGCTCGAGCGCGGCGCGGCGCCCCAGCCAGCGGGCAGCTCGAACGGCGGCCAGATGGCCAGATCCGTCGGCGATGCAGGGCCGGTCCTCGACGGGCGCGCGCGGACCGCCTACCGGCGCCGGCTCGAGGAGCTGCGCACGGCGCTCGACGAGGCGGAACGATTCAACGACGCGGGGCGGGCCGCCAGCGCGCGCACGGAGATCGAGTTCATCGAGGACCAGCTGGCCGCCGCCGTGGGCCTGTGGGGGCGGGATCGCCGGGCCGCATCCGTCACCGAGCGGGCACGCCTGACGGTGACCAAGCGCATCAAGGGCGTCCTCGAGCGGGTGAATCGCCGCCACCCTGCCCTCGGCGAACATCTGACCCGGACGATCAGGACCGGGCTCCTCTGCGCCTACCTTCCCGAGCCCGACGAGCCGACCCACTGGGTCGTGTGACCCGTCCCGTCGAATCGTACGCCGTGCCGCGCCATTTCACGCTTTCGATGCGGGGATCGCAGTTGGCGATACGTGGCTGGTTGCGCTGCCGCCACTTGCGTGGAGACCACATGGGTACCCATGCAACGTCGATGCAGTGCATCCGAAAGACCCATCGTCCACAGGCTCCAGGGGATCGGCTGGAGAGTGGAGCTGGGCCGAAGCTGTCACTTCGGCCCAGCTCGCCCAGCACGCCGCCTCGCGTCCAAAGTGCCCGCGACGCGCCAAGGGACTCTGGGTGCAACCCTGCTCCCACTACAGTCCTACACTCACCTGCGTTGCCAAATCAACCGACCGAACAAGAACCGAGCCCAAATATCAGGCGACCCTGCACGGGCAATCAGACCTTGGTCCGGCTGGACACGGATTGCTGCTGTCCCCCGCCATGGCACATGCGTGGGGGGCTGAATCGGGGGGCCGAGCCTCGTCACCACGCGTTCTGTTGCACCGGTGCGCGGCGCCCGGTACCTCGACGCCATGGAGCGCGTCCTCGTCTACCACAACCCGGTGTGCAGCAAGTCGCGCGGGGCGCTCGACATCTTGCGCGAGCGCGGGGTCGAGTGCGACGTCGTCGAGTATCTCCAGTCTCCGCTCGACGGTCCGACGCTCGAGCGCGTGCTCGCAATGCTGGGCGGGCCGCCGGGTGCGCTGGTGCGGCGAGACAAGCGATTCAGCGAGCTGGGACTGCGCGGCGAGGACTACGTCACGCGCGAGCAGGTCGTCGCGTTGCTCCTCGAGCACCCCGAGCTGATGGAGCGCCCGGTGGTGATCAGGGATGGTCGCGCCGTGATCGCACGGCCGTCGGAGAGGGTGGCCGAGCTGCTCGATTGAGTCGCCGCGCCCGTGTCGCGTGCCCTATTGACGTGACCGTGCCGGCCGCATATCCGCCCGCAGACGACGGCGACACGCGGCGACACGACGAGGCGTAGACCCGGACCGCGCGACCGGCTGGTGCGGATCGCGGCGAGTTTGACGATCGGATCCGTGGTGGTGGGGTGCGCGACCCAGGCCGATCTGAACGATCAGGCGCACAAGCTCCAGAGCATGATCGCGCAGCAGTCGCGGTCGATCGAGGGGCTGCGCCAGGACCTCGAGCGCCTGCGCACCGACATCGAAGGCGGCCGGAAGAAGCCGGTCTCCGCGGCACGGCCGCCGGTCGCGAGAAAGACGGACAAGGACCGTCTGAACGCGCTCGACAAGGGCCTGCACACACCACCGTCCGGATCCGGCTCTGGCCAGATCGGGGAGACGCTGTCCCCCGAGGGCACGTCGACCGAGGAGCCGCCCGCGGGGGACCAGGGCGCCGTGGCTCCGCGACCTCCGGACAGCGCACCGGCGCCGGCCGACGCCCCCGCGGGCGAGAGCGGGCCTCCCGGGCGCTAGCTGCGGCTCCGCCACCACCTCAGCCGCTGTCGACGCCGTCCGGTGTCACTCCGGGCGGCCGTGCGTGTACTTGATGATCTCGGCCTTCTCCAGGGTGACGAGGCCGCCGTTGCCCACCGCCTCGATCAAGGCGTCGATCTCGGGCAGCGCGGCCCGGATCTTCTCCTCGCTGTCGACGATCTCGACCACCACCGGCAGGTCCTCCGAGAGGCGGAGAATCTTCGCGGTGTGAATGCGGCTTCGCGCGCCATAGCCCTCCACGCCGCGAATGACCGTCGCCCCGGCGAGCCCGAGGGATCGCGCCTTCTCGACGATGACCTCGTACAGCGCGCGACCATGATGCCTGTCCGATTCCCCGAGGAAGATGCGCAGCAGCTTGCCTTCGCCGGTGATTTTCACGGGTGGTGTCCTCCTCACGAGAGCCGCGCGACGACGCTACCCAGCCAGGCGGCTCCGAGACACGCGACAAACGTGACGCTCGCGTTCCACAGCGCGAGAAAGCTCTCCCCGTCGCGCAGGAGCACCAGCGTCTCGTAGCTGAAGGTCGACATCGTCGTGAAGCCGCCGCAGAACCCGGTGGTGAGCAGGATGCGCCACTCGTCGCCGACAAGCCCGCGCTCGAGCGAGAGCGCCATCACCAGCCCGATCACGAAGCTGCCGGACACGTTCACGGCCAGGGTGCCGGTGGGAAACGTATGGCCGGTGACACCCTGGACGGCTCCCGACAGCCAGTAGCGCGCAACGGAGCCGACGAGACCTCCGACGGCCACCAGTCCCCACCGTGGCAGCGGAAGCGACATGGTCTACACCTTCGGTGTACCGCCCCGCGGTGTCAACGCCGCGCGGCATCGGAACGCATTCGCGGCCGCGAACCCGTCGTGACGATACCTCCCCGGCGTCGACTGTGCTCTACTGGATTCCGCATGTGGCGCTCCTTCGCACTGTCCTGCCTTCTCCTGCCGGCGCTGGCCGCGTCCGCACCCGCGGCGCCCGACCGCTCCGGAGAATGCGGCGCGCGCAAGCTCGCGGTGGCGAGTGCCGACACGCGATGCCGGCTCGAGGAGCAGGCGCGAGCCGTCAGAAAGCACCGCGCTCCCTCCTTCGCCCGCTGCGACACGCGGCTAGCGGCGAAGTACGCGCGCGTCGAGCGCGTGCTGGGCTCGATCTGTCCGACGCTCGGCGAGGTGGGGAGCGTGCGCGCGGCGTCGCAGCGTTTCGTCGAGGGCCTCGCCGTCACCGCGCAGGGCGGCCTCCACTGCTCGGAGGACCTCGGCCGGCTGGAGCTGGGAACGCCCCCGTCCCATCCGGCCCCGGCATCCTTCCAGCCGGTCGGATCGGACGGCGTCATCCAGCTCGCCGACGGCATCTACATGGCGCCCGGGTTCGGTAACACGTTCCTGGTCGTGACGCCGGAGGGCAACGTCGTCATCGACACGTCGCTCTCGCTGTTCGCCCCGACGCACGTGAAGACCCTGAAGGCGATCAACGCCGGGCCGGTGCGCTACATCATCCTCACCCACGGCCATTCGGATCACACCGGCGGCGTGGACATGTGGCGCGAGGAAGGAACGCAGGTGATCGCCCAGCGCGAGCAGGCCGAGCTGCTGCACTACCAGAACCGGCTCGGCGGCGTGCTCACGCACCGGAGCTTCGAGCAGTTCTCGGTCCTGCTCGGCCTGCCGCACCTCGCCTTCTCGGCGCCGGACGCCCCCGTCGACGACTACGCCGGCGAGGTGTTCGCCACCACGACGTTCGACACCTTCTGCGAGTTCCGGCTCGGCGGGCTCACCTTCCAGCTGGTGCACACGCCGGGAGAAACCTACGACCACCTGTCGGTGTGGATTCCCGAGTATCGCATCGTCTTCTCCGGCGACAACATCTACGGCTCGTTCCCGAACATGTACACGCTGCGCGGCACGAAGCCGCGCTGGGCGCTCGACTACGTCGAGTCGCTCGACCGGGTGCAATCCTGGAATCCGGACATCCTGGCTCCCAGCCACCAGGATCCGATCTATGGCGCCGACACGATCCGCGCGCGCATCCAGCGCTATCGCGATGCCATCCTCTACGTGCACGACGAGACGGTCCGCGGCATGAATGCGGGTACGGACGTGTACACCTTGATGAACACCATCAAGCTGCCTCCGGATCTCGACGTGGGCGAGGGCTACGGAGACGTGGCCTGGACGGTGCGCGGCATCTACGAGGGCTATCTCGGCTGGTTCGACGAGAACCCGGCCACGATGTACGCGGTGTCGCCCCAGGTGACCTACCGCGAGCTGGTGACGCTGCTCGGCGGCCCGGACTCGATCCTCGCGCGCGCCGGGGCGCTCGTCACCGCGGGCAACCACGCGGAGGCGCTGCGCCTCACCGACGTCGTGCTCGCCGCCGATCCGCAGAACCGCACGGCACTCGAGACACGGCTGACGGCGGTCGACGCGCTGCTCGCGGCGAGCGGCAACATCAACGAGCAGGGCTGGCTGAACGGCGCGCGCCGCACGCTGAGAGCGCAGCTCGGTCTCTGACGCCGTGGTGTCGCGGCTCGATAGCTCGGTCCGCACCGGCCGCGCCGGACAGGCGCTGGCGATCGCCGCGCTCGTCGTGTCGGCCGCCGCCCCGGCCGCGGCCGATTTCGACTCGTGTGTCGCAGGCATCCGCGAGAGCGCGATCGCGAAGGGCGTGTCGGGCTCGACCTTCGATCGCGTGATGACAGGCGTCGCACCCGATCCGAAGGTCGTCGAGTCGATGGAGACGCAGCCCGAGTTCAAGACGGCGATCTGGGACTACATGGCGTTCCTCGTCGATCAGAAGCGCGTCGACGACGGCCGGCAGATGATGACCCGTCACGCGGCGGCTCTCTCGTCCGCCGAGGCGCGCTACGGCGTCGACCGCTACGTGATCGCGGCGGTGTGGGGTGTGGAGTCCGACTACGGCCAGCTCGCGGGACGCTGGCCGCTCGCCCAGGCGCTGGCCACCCTGGTGTGCACGGGCCCGCGGCGACAGGACTACTTCCGGGGCGAGCTGATCGCCGCGCTCCAGATCGTCGATCGCGGCGATCTGACGCCCGAGGAGCTCCGCGGCTCCTGGGCAGGCGCCGTCGGCCAGACGCAGTTCATGCCGTCCACCTACCTGCGTCTGGCGGTCGACGGCGACGGCGATGGCCGCCGCGATCTCGTCGGCTCGACGGCGGACGCCTTGCACTCGACCGCGAACTACCTCGCGCGATCGGGGTGGGTCACCGGGACGGCGTGGGGCTACGAGGTGCAGCTCCCTGCCCGGTACGCCGGCCCGTCGGGACGGACGCAGAAGCAGCCGATGTCGGCATGGAGCGCGCTCGGGATTCGCCGCATCGACGGCTCCCCGCTCCCGGGCTCCGCAAGTGCTGCGCTGCTCATCCCCGCGGGGCCCGCGGGGCCCGCCTTCCTCGTCTTCAAGAACTTCGACGTCATCTATTCGTACAACGCGGCGGAGGCCTATGCGCTGGCCATCGGCGTGCTGTCCGACCAGCTGCGCGGCGGACGGGGCGTCCAGACACCGTGGCCGACCGACGACCGCGGGCTCTCGCGCGCCGAGCGCAAGGAGGTGCAGGAGCTGCTCCTCCGTCGCGGGTACGACATCGGCGAGGCGGACGGCGCCATCGGCGCGCGAACCCGACAGGCGCTCACCGGGTACCAGGCGAAGATCGGACTACCCACCGACGGGCGAGCCGGTGGCCACGTGCTCGACGCGCTGCGCGCCGGCCGGTGACCGGCGAGGCCGCGAATCGGTGCTTGCGTCGAGCTGGCGATTCCGCGCATAGACAGGCGTGGCGTCACGCACGCTGACCCTGATCGACGAGAGCCGGCCCGCGACGGTCGACGCCGTGTTTCGCGGCGACACGATCCGGCTCGCACCCGCCACCGTCGAGCGTACGCTCGGCTGGCAGCTGAAGTCGGAGGGTCTCTGTCAGGGCGACACGTGCGTTCCAGTGCGGGATCCCGCCGCGCTCCGCGATGCCGACGGCATCGATCTCCGGACCCTCGCGACCCTGCTCGACCGTCCGCTCGCACTCGACGCCGACGAGGGCGTGGCGGTGCTGGGAGCGTCGGCCGCGGATCGCTCGCATCGGCTCGCGTCGATGGAGGCGCCGGACTTCACGCTGCCCGATCTCCAGGGCCGCCTGCACTCGCTGTCCGGCCATCGAGGCCGGAAGACGCTGCTCATCGCCTGGGCCTCCTGGTGAGGCTGCCGCGAGGACCTGCCGGTCTGGCAGGCACTGTTCGAAGAGCTCGGTGAGCGCGGCTTCACGCCGATCACCATCGCGCTCGACAAGAGTCCCGAGGATGCGCGCCCGTACATCGAGCGCGCGGCCCCCCGGCATCCCGCGCTGATCGATTCCGAGCACGTCACCGCGGACCTCCTCAACATCATCAACGTCCCGACGATGATCTGGATCGACGAGGACGGCAGGATCGTCCGTCCGAACGACGTCCAGTTCGGGACCGACATGTTCGTCGCCATCACCAACCGGCCGTCCGGACCGTTCCTCGCCGCGGTGCGCGCGTGGGTGAACGAGGGCAGCGGCGTGCTGTCCCCCGAGGAGATCCGCACGTATCAGGTCCTGCCGTCACGCGAGCAGCAGGAGGCGCGCGCCGAGTTCACCCTGGCGTGGCATCTGCACCGGCACGGACGCACCGAGGCAGCGGAGCGCCACTTCCGCCGGGCCGGCGAGCTGGCGCCGGGAGACTGGACGATCCGGCGCGGCTCCCTGCCCATTCGCGGCATCGACCCGATGGCGAGCGAGGAGTTCCTGGCGCTCTGGCAGGAGGGTACGCCCCGCTATCCCGCCCCGGCGCTCCCTGACGATCCGGCGGGCTGAGGCCTGCGGGGTCAGGCGACGGTCCGCAACCGCCGCGGGCTCGGGGCGAAACTCACGCCGACCGTTCGCGGCGCGAACGCCGGCCCGATGATGGCTCGAATCTCGGGATCGCTCATCTTCCAGATGTGCCGGTCGTACAGGAAGTGGGCGAAGCTCAGGCCGAAGCGAAGACTCAGCACGACGGGCACGACGTGGCTGATGAGCGCGTAGTCCGGCGCTTGCGCGGGTATCGAGTAGCCCCAGGCGCGCCAGACCCAGGCGGGAGCCGACCAGATGAATCCGATACCGCCGAGCAGCAGCACGCCCAGCGCGAAGCCCCACGCTCGCAGCCGAGGCCACGATCCATCGCGCGTGGTCTCGACGTGGCTGGGCAAGCCGACCGCCACGATCCAATGATTCACGAAGAAGATGCTGTAGAACGCGACCCCGAGCGCCGGCGAGTGGACGAGCTTCGGCAGGATCACCATCCCGAAAGCCGTGACCGCGAGGCAGAGCACCGCCGCGGGCCGGGGCCGGAGCACCTGTCGGCTGCCCACACTCAGCAACGGGCGACGCGGCCGAGTGCTGCGGCCCGTCCGGCACATCGAGAGCACACCGAAATTCTGCATGCCGAAGTGGTAGACGTTCCACCACCAGTACGCGGTCACCATCATGCCGAACGGGTTCCGCACGCCGGTGAACGCGTAGTTCTGTCCCGTCAGATCCTGTGCCGGCTGCACGAACGAGGTCCAGCCGAGACTCGTTGCCGCTCCGATCGCAGCGGCGACCACGAAGAGAGCGCCCGGCAGCAGGATGTATTTCCTCGGGTACTTGAAGATCAGCCGCCGGTAGCGGCCGTCGGTCCAGGCGAACACGATCGGTGACAGCGCGTGCCCGACTTCCAGGCACACGGCGAAGGTGAAGAACGCGACCCAGACGGGCGGCGGGGACCACATGAGAACGAGCCCCACCGGCAGGCCGCTCAGCAGCCAGAGCCACCCGGCAAAGGGGATGCGGGAGGCCCAGGTCACGATCTCGCCCGGCTACAGTACCTACATATTGTCTTAACAGACATTTAACAGACGAAGCCACCCAGGCGGGCGCTCGCCCCCGTATAGCCCGGCGCCGACGGCCCTGACAAGTTATTTCTTCGCGTCGATCGACGGACCAGGCGGGAGATGCGGCCTCAGTCCGCGCCGGACGCCCAGCGATACGAGGCCGAGATGCGCGGGTCGGCGTGCACGACCTTGGGGACCCCGTGCTCGAAGCCGATCTGACACGCGCCCCCCATGACGAGCAGGTCGCCCGACGCCGGTGACAGGTCGATCGACTTTCCCCGCGCGCGCGGCCGGATCAGGAACGGCCGACGGCCGCCCAGCGTGAGGATGGCGACGCGCGTGTCGCCCAGCCGACGCAGCTCGCGATCGCGGTGCGACGCGACGCTGTCGCGACCGTCACGATAGTAGTTCAACCCGACGCCGGCGAACGGCACACCGTAGCGCGCCGCCAGCGCATCCCGGACCGAGACCAGCGTCTCGTGCGGCAACGGATCGTCCGCGCCGTACCAGTGCGACAGCCGGGGATCGTCCACCATCCGGTCGTACATGTGGCGGCGATACTGGACCCACTCGACGCCGTCGCGCAGCTCCGCGAACAGCGTGTCGGCGCCGCGAAGGAAGTGGCGCGCGACGTCGACCCACGACCGCGCGTCGAGCTGCAGGCGTGTGAACGGGACGGCGGCATCGGCGGCCGGACGACCCGTGGCGAAGATGTTCAGCTGGAGCGACACGGGTGTGCGAGCCTACCCCGTGCGCGTGGCCGGAGCGACTGCCTCTCCGGCCGCGGTGCGGCACCGAGCGCGATCAGACGCTCGGTGCCGCGGCCGTTAGGAGACGCCTATGGCGCGGTGCACGGTGTTCCGGAGCACACGTCGGTCACCGCGCCGCCCGCCTGGAGGAAATCGGACTTCTGTTGCCGGGCCACCGGCGAGCTCCGCGGGTCGGAGTGCGGATCGGGCCCAGTGTTCGGCGCCGTGTTCGTGGTCGGCGGTGTCGCTGCGCCGCTGTCCCAGACGACCAGCGCCGAGCCGTTGAACGGATAGCTCGGAATGGCCGGGATGCCGAAGTACGGCGTGACCTCGTAGCTGCGCCCCGGCGCGATCGCCGGTTGGTGGATCGACGCACCGATGGTTCGCGCCTCGATCTCGGTCGAGACGTTCGCCACCTGGTGATCGCCGAAGGCCTCGTGCATGAGGACCGTGTGCTGCGGCGTGTTCGGCAGCGGATCGGTCGTCATGTGGTGCGCGAGGCCGTTCGGATCGGAGCGATCCCACAGCATCTGGATCAGCGCCAGGAGCAGCGGCCGCTGGATCGCCACCGGGTAGGCCGGGTAGAGGATCGCCGAGTAGGTGGCGAAGTCGGTGCTGCGCGTGAGCAGCAGGGAGTAGTTCATCCCGGGCACGCCGAGGACGCCGCGCGTGATGTCCTGCGCGATGGCCATCACCGTGCCGCCGAAGATGCCGCCCTGGCTGTTGCCGTCGTAGAAGACGTTGCTCGTGTCGATCACCGGGTTCCCGGAGGAGTCCTGGAACGCCGGATCGGACACGAAGCCGTGCGGATTGATCATCAGACGGGCGAGGAAGAGCTGGTTGACCATCGACTGCTGGAGCCTGTCGGTGAGGGCCGGGAACTTGCCGAGCTCCTGGAGGATGCCGATGGCGGTGCCGATGTCCTCGTCCGCCATGCCGATCCACTTGGTCGCGCAGAAGACGAAGTTGTGCTCGTTCCCCATGGATTCGACGTTGCCCGCGTTGACCTCCGTGTTCGAGCCGAGGAGGCCGTGCCCGTAGATCGACGCGCGCGCCGCCACCGCGGGGCCGGCGGCGCTCGGTAGCGCCGCGAGCGGGATGTTGCAGATGAACGACGCGGGCTGCGTCGTCGCCTGGTGCACCGGCAGCCCGTTGGCATCCAGGACGAGCGTCGCGGGCGGCGTGGTGCTGTTGACGTAGCGATCGACTTGGAACGTGCCCGTCACCCTCCGGAAGATCTTCGAATCGACGTTGTCCTGCACGGAGCTGACGACGAACGCCGGCGCCGCCGAGCTGAGGCGGGTGAACGCATCGTCGCGCATGAAGAGCAGGCGCTCGGAGAGGTTGCGCTCGCTGGCGACCGTGAAGTCCCACGCGAGATAGAGATCGGCCTTGGGGACGCCCGCGGCCGCGAGCGTGGTGAAGAGATCGTTCATGTGGGACCGTCGAGCCTCCTTCGCCGGGTCGCCGGTGTTCTTTCCGTCCCGGTACGCGACGAAGTCCGGACTCGGCGTGAGCAGCGCCCCGCTCGAATCCTTCATGCTGCGAAGCGCGACGATGTAACGCGTTCCCTCGGCCAGATTGACGGCGGGGTGGATGATGAGCGTGCGATCGGCCTCGTTGAGCGCATTGGCATCGAGCTCGGCGAACAGCAGGTGGTGCTCGAGGGTGTTGGTGTTGACGATCACGATCGGCGCGGCGGGATCGAGCGAGCGCGCGAGATCGGTGACGGGTGGGGCGCCGGTCTCAGCGAGATCGACCCCCGGCACCCGGGTGAGGATCGTCGAGCCCGGGCTGAAGCCGTCGTTGCCGGCATAGGGGGTCGGATCCATGGAGACGTGCGAAGCGTTCTTCGGCATGGCGACGAGCGGGAAGCTCACGCGCCGCCCGGTGTCGGTATTCGAATCCGCCACCGTGAAGAAGTCGTTCGGGAAGGGATAGAGACACACGCTCGGATCGAGGAAGTCGCACGGGCAGGTATCGACCGTGCACGGGCACGTGCAGTCGTTGCCGCAAACCGCCGTGCCGCCGCAGGAGGAGCCCGGCGGATCGCACTGCTCGCCGTCGTCGACGTTCATGTTGCCGCACACGGCAAGCGGCGCGACTGGCTGTGCCACGCACTCGGTGTCGACGATCGTCTCGACGCTGGCCGTCTGCCCGTCACCCGCGCAGCCGTTGACCTTGTCGAACGACTTGCCGAACAGCGCCGACGCCTTGTCGAGGCAGCCGCCCACCGCGCTGTCCACCGCGACGCCCTTCTTGGCGGCCTTCGAGTAGCAGAGGAGCTTCTTCTCCGCCTTCTTCCCCGCCGCTTTCAGGCGTGTCGCCTCGCACTTGCTCGCGGTCGCGGTGCCGTCGGGCAGCGCCGCGCGAACCTTGTCACGGCAGTCGTCCGCGATCGCCTCGGAGTCCGCCTGCACGCCCTCGCAGGTGCCGGACTTGGCGAACGAGGTGGAGAACTTCGTCATCACCTTGTTCTGGCACGCCGTCAGGAGCGACGGATCGCCCTTCTGGGCAACTTTCGACTCGCAGGTGAGGAGTCCGGCTTCCTTCTTCGCGATCGCCTTCAGGCGAAGGCTGGTGCACTTGTCGGCCTGGGCCGTGCCGGCCGAAAGGACGAGCGCGGCGACGAGGATGGTCCCCGCCGCGGCCATGCGGGACTGCAGCTTCGACATGGTAAAAGTTCTCCCCTTGTGATGGGCCCGGGCGAGCGGCGCGGGCGAGTCGACCCACAGGCTTACGCCGTACACGTCTCGGGGGTCAACCAAATCGACGCGAAAAACGCGCTTCGCGCCGCGGTGCGGCGTGATCCGGGCCGGCACCCGCCCGCGGGCGAGCCCTCGCGAGGTACCGTGACCTCGCGGCGTCCCTAGAGTCCGGGCTCCTCTGCCTCGTGCGCATGACCGATCGCCGCACGCACCCGGCGATCGAGCTTGCGACAGTCGAAGATCACCTTCTGCGAGTGCACGTCCTGGACGGCGTCCCGCGGCAGCCGGAACTCGCCAGCGTTCTCGACCCAGACGAGGACGAAGTCCGGCGTGACCGCACGCACCGCTCCGAACTCCTCTCCGCCGTCCGAGACGAAGGCCTGGTAGCCGACCTCGATGTCCATGATCTTCTCCTTCACCGTCAGCGGCCGTCGGCCGCGGCGATCCCGACCGGGCAGCTCACGCCCGTCCCGCCGAGGCCGCAGTACCCGCCGGGGTTCTTCGCGAGGTACTGCTGGTGGTAGTCCTCCGCGTAGTAGAACTCCGGGGCCTGCGCGATCTCGGTGGTGATCTCCCCGAGGTGACGCGACGACAGCGCGCGCTGGTAGGCCTCGCGCGAGCGCTCCGCCGCCGCACGCTGCGACTCCGAGTACCAGTAGATGGCGGATCGGTACTGCGTGCCGACGTCGTTGCCCTGCTGCATGCCCTGCGTGGGGTCGTGGCTCTCCCAGAAGATCCTCAGCATCGCGTCGTACGAGGTGCGACGCGGGTCGAACACGACGAGAACGACCTCGGCGTGCCCCGTGCGACCCGAGCACACCTCCTCGTACGTCGGATTGGGCGTGTGACCTCCGGCGTAGCCGACGGCGGTCGTGTAGACGCCGTCCGCTTCCCAGAACTTCCGCTCGGCGCCCCAGAAGCAGCCCATGCCAAACACCGCACGCTCCAGGCCCTCTGCAAAGGGCGGCTCGAGCGGCGCGCCGTTGACCGCGTGCCGGCGCGGCACCGCCACGCGCGTGCTCCGTCCGGGCAGCGCTTCCTCGGGACTGGGTATCTTCAGCTTGCGTGCGAACAGCGCCATGCCGCCGACCCTAGCACGGCATGTCGGCCGGTGGCAGGCGGGATCAGTCCCCCGTCACCCGGACCGCGAACGTCGACAGCGATTGCGCCCCGGGCTCGACCAGCCGGAGGTCCGGCCCACCGCGAACGAGGGCGTTGGCCGGCGCCGTCATGGGCTCGAAGCAGATGAACGAGGCCCCGGGCGGCGTGAACACCTGGGCGAACGGATAGCCGCGAACGATCTCGAGCTCGACGCGGCGACCACCGCCCGCGACGACGAAGCGGGGCGGCGCCACGAACGCGTCGTCGAACCCGCGGGAGCCCAGCGGCCCGGGTGCGATCGCGACCGCCTCGCGCGCTCCGGTGGGAAGCTTGCGGCCGTCGAGCACGAGCCGCTCGGACACCGGCAGCTCGACCCACCAGTCCTCGCGCGGCACGTCGGGCAGACGAAGGTAGGGATGGAACCCGAACGCCACCGGGACGGCGAGATCGCCGGTGGGCGTGAGCGTCGTGTCGACGACGAGCGCGTCGTCGACGAGCGTGATCGACAGCTCGAGCTCGTGCGGGAACGGGAAGGCGGCGAGCAGGCTCGCGTCGGGAGAGAACGCGAGCCGCACGTCGAGACGCGCGTGATCCCCGGTCGCTTCCTCGCGCACGACGTCGAAGCGCGAACGGCCGAGCAGCAGGCCGTGGATCGGCAGCCCGGCGTCGTCGAGGTGGAGCACACCGGAGGCGGGAGCGAGCGTCACGCTCCGGCTCCCCACCGTATAGCGCGGGCCTTCGAGCCGGTTCGCCCACGGGTGCAGCAGCGGGATGCCCATCGTCGAGCCCGCGCGCACGTACGTCGCGACGCCGCCGCGCGGGTCGAGCAGCTCGGCGCCGTCGTGACGCAGCGAGCACCCAACCATCCCGCCGCCGACGACGAACGTCGCCTCCAGGCTCCGGCGGGGCGACACGAGCGTCCGGGCGGCGAAGCCGTCGACCGACGTCTCGACGATGCGGGCGGCAGGCACGGCAGGCGCTCTCAATGCATCATCATGCCACGCATCGCCATCGGCTGACAGACGATCCATACGCCGGCGGCCCACAGGGCCGCCGCCACGCCCGCGCAGGGCGCGACCAGCGTCAGCGCGCGGCGCAAGCGCGGCGCGGCGTCGCACGCGATCCGCCAGCCGACCCACAACGTCAACAGCAGGCCGGCGTCGAGGAGCAGCAGCTCGAGACCGAGCAGGCGACCCGGACCCAGTGCGCTCGGTCCGGCAGACCAGTGCGGCGCCGCGGCCATGCCGACGTCAGCGAGCGCTCGCTCCGAGGCCAGCACCATGCCGCTCCATCCGCGCACCAGGTGAAAGAGGAAGTGCGCCGTCCACATCGTGAAGCCGAGCGGCACCAGCGCGAGGACGAAGCGGCAGGTGCGCTCGCGCACGGCCGGCGGTGCCGCCGCCAGGCCCGCGACGGCCAGCGGCGGCGCCGCCAGCAGCGCGAGCAGCAGCGGGGACGAGACGGGCGCCACCATCGCGGCCGCCATCACGAACGCCGCCAGCACCAGCAGGAGCGCGAGCGCCGCCACGTCGATGCGCTGCGACAGGCGTCCGATCGACGAGCGGCGTCCGTCGAAGACGAGGGTGTCGCCGGGCGACGCGACGAGCAGCCCGACGTTGTCGTGCGGGCACGCGTGGACGCAGTCGAGGCAGAACGTGCAATCGAGGCTGCCGGCCTTGCGAGGCAGGAAGAGATCCAGCTCGCAGCCGCGACGGGTCGCGCTGCCGCGAATGCAATCGTGCGTCCGGCACGTCGAGCAGACCACGGGGTCGCGCACGCGGACCTCGAGCGGCGACACGAGCGAGCCGACGAACTGGAACTGTCCGATCGGACACACGTACTTGCAGAAGCTCGCACCCCGCCAGCGACTGTCGACGAGCAGCGCGGCGACGAAGTATGCGATGATCAGCCACGCCGTCGCCCGCGGGACGTCCCAGAGACCGAACGTCTCGGTGGCCCAGAAGACCAGCACCAGCAGGACCGCGGCCAGCCACTTCGTCCGCATCCACCGCGGTAGCCGGCGTGTCGGCGTCGCGAGGCGGCGCGCGATCGCGCGCGGGAGCATGAACGGGCAGGCGAAGCAGAACGCGTTGCCGGCGGCCAGCAGCGCGACGACGGTGAGCCCGCGCCAGCCCGTCCACGGCAGCACGCCGGCGAGATTCATGGGACTCATCGCCGGGCCGAGGAGGCCGTCCGCGACCACCGCCGCCGCCGCGCACAGCATGCCAGCCTGCACCGCGCGGCGCGCCCTCGGCGTGCGCAAGAGCGATCCGAGCACCGGCAGGCGGAGCGCGTCGAAGCGCGTCCGCGGCGGTGCGACGCTCTGCCCCCGGCCTACCGGCGCCGCACGCGGCTCCAGCATCTGCACGGTGATCACCGCAGCCGGCACCAGGAAGAGGACCGAGGCAGGCACCCACATGATCGCTCCCGCCGCCACCTGGTCGTCGAGCGCGGAGAGACCGCCCAGGCGCGGCACCGACGCGTATGCCGGGTAGAGCACGCGTTCCGAGAAGGTGAGGAACGCGGCGAAGATCGTGTTCTGGACGTCGGCCAGCAGCAGGTAGAGCGGCATCGTCCAGCGCGGCCACGCGGCACGCGACGGCCACGGCTGCACCACCGGCCACCAGAAGAGCATACCGGCGGCGAGGAACGTCGCGTGCTCCACCGCGTGCCACGCCGGGCTTCGCAGGGCGAGCTGGTAGAGCGCGGGTAGATGCCAGAGCCACGTCGCCAGGGCGAGCGCGGACCAGCAGACGACCGGGTGAGTGAGCCGCGTGAACGCGCGGCGCAGCGCGGGCCAGGCGAGGAACGGGCCGATCCAGTCCTTCGCCACGACCGACGGAAGTCCGCGCAGCAGCGCCACCAGCGGCGCTCCCAGCAGCAGCAGCGGGGGCACCACCATCATCAGCAGCAGGTGCTGCACCATGTGCACCTGGAGCAGCAGGCCGGCGAAGGCGTCGAGCGGCGACGCGACGGCGACGAGCAGGGTCGCGAGGCCGCCCAGGAAGCTCGCCAGCCGCCAGACCGGGAAGCGTTCGGGCATCTGCCGCCGGAGCACACGCCACCCGCGTCCGTAGACCACGGCGAGCACGAGCAGGCCGAGCACGAGCCAGGGATCGAAGGCCCAGGAAGCCAGGACCGCGCGAGTCACGAGCTCGCCTCCGCTCAGCGAGCAGCGGCGGAGCGCACGGGCTGCGCGGCGTCGCGCGCGGGAAGCTGGTTCGGCGGGTGCATGGTCTCCAGGAAGGCCACTATCGCCGTCACCTCGGCCGGGCTCAGGTTCTTTCCGTAGGCAGGCATGTTGCCCCCACCCTGAAGGATCTGGCGCACGAGCTGGTCGGGCGTGAGGCGCGTCGCGACGTCATCGAGCGCCGGCCCCCGCTGCCCGCCCCGTCCGCCGAGCGCGTGACAGTTGCGGCACTGCTTGCTCTGCACGAGGACGGCGCCCTGCAGCTCGAGGGGCGAGCGCTCGCGCACGTAGGCCACGGGCGTGGGCGCACTGCTCCAGGCTTCCATGTGCGGCGACCACGGCGACGACAGCCCGAGCCACGTGAGCGTGGCCAGGGACAGGAAGATCAGGGTCACCCCGAGGACCGCCATCGGGCGGCGCTTCCAGCTCTTCTCGCCGGTCCCCGCGATGAACGGGATGGCGAAGAGGAGCAGGATGCCGATGACGGGCGCCGTCAGCATGAGGACGGTCTCGGTGTACGGTGGAAGCAGCGCGAAGACGGAGAACAGCGACAGGAAGTAGAAGTCCGGCCGCGGCGTGGTCTGGATGATGGTCGGGTCTGGTGCACCGTTCGGACCGAATGGCCCGAAGAGTGCCGCGCACGCCAGGATCGCCGCGATCGTCACCCCCGCGGCGACCAGATCCCGCTTCGCGGCGTCGGGGAAGAACGGCACGCCGTCGCGCTCGACGAGGGCCTCGTAGTCGCGGCGGTAGGTCTCCCGGCTCACCAGGCGTCCGGGCATCGGCCACTCGTTGATGCCGAGCTTCACGACGAGGAACAGGTGCAGGCCCACGAACGCGATCAGCAGACCGGGGATCACGAAGACGTGGAGCGTGAAGAAGCGCGACAGCGTTTCGGCGGCGATGATCGGACCGCCGAGGATCAGGTGCACCACCTCCCGTCCGATGAACGGGGCGCGGCCGGCGATCGCGACGCCGATGCCGAGACCCCAGTACGCGTCCTGGTCGAAGCGCAGCACCTGCCCGGTGAACGCCATGCCGAGCGTACACAGGAACAGGATCACGCCGGCGGTCCACGTCAGCTCGCGCGGGTACTTGTAGGCGCCGAAGAGGAACACCTGGATCAGGTGCACGCTCATCAGTGCGACCATGAAGTTCGAGCCCCAGCCGTGTACCGCGCGCAGGAACCAGCCGAGCGGCTGCTCGTAGTTGAGGACCTCGAGGCTCTGCCAGGCGCCGTCGGCCGAGGGAACGTACACGGTCGCGAGGCAGATGCCGGTCACGACCTGCACCACGAAGCACACCAGCGTGGCGCTGCCGAACACGTACCACCAGCTCGCGGTGTCGCGCGGGACGCGGTGGGTCGCCACCTCCGCGATCGGCTCCCCCAGTCCGAGACGCTGATCGAGCCAGGAGCCGATGGTCCGCAGAAAGCCCATCACACCGATTCCGACAGCGTGGGGATCTGTCCGCCGCGCACCCAGAGCTGGCCGTTCTCGATCTTGTGATCGTACTGGTAGAGCGGACGCGGCGGGGGCCCCGACGCGTGCTGGCCGTCGGCGTAGTAGACGCCGCCGTGACACGGGCACATGAACAGGCCCGCGCCCGGGAACCAGCGCACGGGGCAGCCGAGATGCGTGCAGTTGATCGCGAACACCTGGAACTCCTCGCCCGAGACTCTCCGGACCCAGCACGGGATGTTCGCCGTGTCACCGTCCCACGGACGCGAGAACGGATTGCGGTACGTCGCCAGCCGGGTCTGGTTCTCGGGGAAATCCGTCAGCGGCCCGAGCGAGACCCATTGCTGCCACGACCAGCGCCGCGCCGGCGAGAGCACGAAGCCGACCAGCGGAATCGCCAGCAGCGTGGCCGCGAGGGCGTTGAGCGCGATGCCGAGCGTCAGCAGCGCGCCGCGGCGGGTGGGTCCCGTGCTCTCACTCATGCGCCTCCTCCCCGGTGTGACGCCATCCACGCCACCACGTCGACAACCTCCTGTGCGGTGAGCGGCGTCGCCGACGCGCCGCCACGCCAGTCCGGCATCCCCAGGTCGGGTCGGCCAGCCACGACGGCGGTGCGCAGCGCCTGGTCGCTCACCAGCGCGAGGTAGGTCGGATCGATCACCGAGCCACCGTGCGGAGTGCCTGATCCACCCGGATCGTGGCAGCTCCCGCAGCGTTGCGTCCAGACCGAGTGCCCGCGGCTCGCGTCCCCTGTGCCTGGGCTCGCGAACGGCGGCGGCGCGGCACCCTGCAGTGGTTTCGCCCAGCGGGCTCGCATCTGGCGCACGAGGTCGTCGATCTGCTCGTCGGTGAGCGATCCGCCCGCGCGGATTGCAAAGGCGTGAGTCGCCGCCCCGGTGACACCCTCGGCGACCGCCTGTTTCAGCGCAGCGTCGTCGATCCACGCCAGGTACGTCGGGTTTGCCAGGGCGGTGGCCGGACCGAGCTCGCCGTCCGCACCATGGCAGCCGGCGCAGTTCTCGCCCCACAGGCGCGCGAAGTCGCGCACCTCGCTCGGGCGCAGCGGACGGTCGGCCTCCTCGGGCCGGCCCGGCAGCCAATCGCAGCCGGCGAGGAGCACGACGCTCGCGACTACTGCCACGACGCCGGTAGGGATCCTCACCGCTCCCGGTCCTCCTCCGCGAACTCGATGCCCGCACGCACCGCGAGCGGCACGTGCTGCCGCGTCGCGATCTTCTCCCGGCGCGACACCACGAGTCCCGCCGCGATGCCGAAGGCGAGCTGTGAAGCGACGAACCACGGCCAGTCGATGCGCGCGTTGAGGATCGGATTGACGATGCGGAGCGATGCCCAGATCAGTCCCGTCCAGAGCAGCGGCACCACGATGCCGCCGAAGAGGATCGGGCGGCGCGGGACCATGGGCAGCAGGACCGCGTAGAGCAACCCGACGAGCAGCGACATCACCGCGTGGACGATGGTGGCGACGACGAGCGCAGGGCCGTGGAAGCGCGCCAGCTCGTCGGGCGTGGCGGTCGCGAGCGACGCCATCGTGCCCGCCGCCAGCAGGTTGATCGGATACCAGACGCTGCCGTGGAAGATCACGCCGTACAGCGAGGCGAGCACCGCCATGGCCAGCCCGCCGGCGATGCCACCCAGGATGCCCGCCGAGTACGGGTAGATCGCGACCGGAAGGCTGGCGCGGTGCGGTCCCGCTCCCGCCTGGACGTATGCGATGCCGCGCGACGAGGGTGCGGTCACCGGGTCCGGCTCGACACGGACCGGCTCGAGGCGCTGGACGGGCAGGACGTCGCGGAACCAGCCGACGGCGCCCCACAGCGTGGCGATCACCCCGACGACGGTGACGAGCGCATTCGTCACCAGGCCCGCCCATGCCAGCGTGATCCCGAACGCTGCGATCATCGGCCACGCCGTCGGGGCGGGAACGTCGATCGTCGAGCGCCGGTCGGGTGCCATTCGCTAGCGTCCCACCACGTAGACGGTGAGGAAGACGATGACCCACACGGCGTCGACGAAATGCCAGTACCAGGAGAACACCTCGGTGCGCTCCGCTTGCTCGGCGTCGACGTGCCCGCGCAGCGCCAGCGCGAAGATGAGGCCGATCACCGAGAGCCCGATCGTCACGTGCAGCGCGTGCAGCCCGACGAGGGAATAGAAGGTGGTACCGAAGAGGTTCGTGGAGATGGTGAGCCGCTCGGTCCCGATGAGCCGCGCCCACTCGCGCGCGGTGAGGAGCAGGAACGACAGGCCGAGGAGGAAGGTGAGCAGCCACCACGTCTTGAAGCGTGCGCCGTGCCCCGCGCGCAGCGCGCGGACGGCGATGACGATGGTGAAGGTGCTCGACCACAGCAGGATCGACGCCAGGATCGGCAGGTCGAGCACCTCGCGCGGGGTCGGGCCGCTGGTGCTCTTCCCGACGTAGAACAGGTACGCCACGACGAAGATCCCGAAGAACGCGGTCTCGGTGACGATGAGGAACGCCATCCCCGCTCGCCCGGGGGAGGGCAGCGTCCAGGACTCGGGTGCGGCGGCGGTTGTCGGTTCCGGCGTCATTCGTAGTGCCAGTCGGGATCGTCCGGATGCTTCAGGTCCCACAGCGGGCGCCGGCTGCGGACGACCGGCACCGTCGCGAAGTTGTACTCCGGCGGCGGCGACTCGGTGCTCCACTCGAGGGTCCAGGCATCCCAGGGGTCGGGGCCTGCGCTCGCGCCCCGACGGAGCGACACGATGATGTTCCACACGAAGATCAGGACGGCGACCGCCTGGATCAGCGCGCCGAGCGACGACAGCTGGTTCCAGACCTCCCAGCCGCGGCCTTCCCCGTAGGTGTAGATCCGGCGCGGCATGCCGAGGATCCCCGCCACGTGCTGCGGCCCGAACGTCAGGTTGAACCCGATCACCATCAGCCAGAAGTGCCAGTGTCCGAGCCGCTCGCTCATCATCCGGCCCGTCGCCTTCGGGAACCAGTAGTAGATGGCGGCGAAGATGTTGAAGAGGATCGCTCCCACCACCACGTAGTGGAAGTGTGCGACGACGAAGTACGAGTCGGTCAGCTGCCAGTTGAACGGCGCCACTGCGAGCATGACGCCCGTCAGCCCCGCGCACAGGAACTGGAACAGGAACGCGACGCAGAACAGCATCGGCGTGGTGAAGCGGATCTTCCCGCCCCACATCGTGCCGAGCCAGTTGAAGATCTTGATGCCGGTGGGCACCGCCACGAGAAACGTCGACGTCGCGAAGAAGCTATTTCCTGCCGGGGTCATGCCGACCGCGAACATGTGATGCGCCCACACGCTCAAGCTGATGAAGCCGATCGAGATCGACGCGGCCACCATGATCGGATAGCCGAAGATGGGCTTGCGCGAGAACACCGGGATCACTTCGGACGCAACGCCGAACGCGGGCATCACCAGGACGTACACCTCCGGGTGGCCGAAGATCCAGAAGAAGTGCTGCCACAGCACGGCAGAGCCGCCCGCCTGCGTATCGAAGAAGTGTGCGCCGAGGAAGCGGTCGAGGAGCAGCATGACCTGCGCCGCGGTGAGCGGCGGCAGGGCCACGATCAGCAGCACCGCCGACACGAGCATCAGCCACACGAAGAGCGGCATCCGCCCGAGTGTCATCCCCGGGCAGCGCATGGACACCGCCGTGGCGAGGAGATTGATCGCGGTCGCGGTGGTGCCGACGCCGCTCACGAGGATGCCGAGGATCCAGTAGTCGGTGCTGCTGCCGCGCGAGAAGGCCCGCTCGGTCAGCGGCGCGTACGCGAACCATCCCACGTCGGGCGCCGAGCCGGCGCCGTACAGCCCGTCGCCCGCGATGTAGCTGAAGTAGAGCAGCAGGCCGCCGAAGAGGAAGAGCCAGAACCCGAACGCGTTCAGACGGGGAAACGCGAGGTCCCGCGCGCCCAGCATGAGCGGGATCAGGTAGTTCCCGAATCCGAACAGGATCGGCACCGCGACGAAGAAGATCATCGTCGTGCCGTGCATCGTCATCAGACGGTTGAACACCTGCGGCGGCACCAGCCCGTTGTTCGGCACGGCGAGCTGCAGCCGCATGAGCGCCGCCATCGTGCCGGCGACGACGAAGAAGCCGAGCCCGGCGATGACGTACATGATGCCGAGTCGCTTGTGATCGACCGTCACCATCCAGCCGTGCAGCCGACTGGTGAACGGCACCACCTCGCCGACCGGCTCGACTGCCGGTGCCTCGCGCTCCATCACGCCCATGGCGCCTCGCTCCTCATCTCAGTGCAGGGTGGTCAGGTACGCGACCACCTGATCGAGCTCGGGCTCGCTGAGCTTCATGGCCGGCATCTGGACGCCTGGCTTGAGCACGTTCGGATCCGCCACCCACGCCTTCAACGTGGCTGCATCGTTCGGCGCCACCCCCGCTCCGAGCGTCTCGCGGCTCATCAGATGGGTCAGGTCGGGGCCGAACGTGCCGGCGGCGTCGGTCCCGTGCACGGTGTGGCAGTTGACGCACGCGGTCGCCTCGAAGAGCTGGCGTCCCGACGCAGCCCGGGGATCTGTCGCCGCCGGCTGCCGCTGCGATGCGACCCAGCGCTGGAACTCCTCGGGCGAATGCGCGACCACGCGCAGCAGCATGTGGGCGTGCTGGGTGCCGCAGAACTCGGCACACTGGCCGAAGTACGTGCCGGGCTCCCACGGCGTGAGCCACATCACGTTGTGGCGGTTCGGGATGACATCGGTCTTGCCAGCGAGTCGCGGAATCCAGAAGCTGTGCGCGACGTCGGCCGACTCGAGCGTCAGGTACGTCGCGACGCGCGCGGGCACGTGCAGCTCGTTCGCGGTCACCACCCCGAGCTCGGGATACTGGAACTCCCACCACCACTGGTGGCCGACCACGCGCACGTGGACGGCGTCCGCGGGGGGCGTGGCAGCCTGGATCTCGTAGATCGTCCGCGTGGTCGTCGTGATCAGGACGAACACGATGAGGATCGGCACCACGGTCCACGCCAGCTCCACCGGATTGCTGCCGTACACCTGCGGCGGCTCGCGGCCGTCGTCACCGGGACGACTCCGGTAGCGCGCGCAGCAGTACGCCAGCAGGCCACCGACGAGCAGAAAGATGACGGCGGCGAGCGCCAGCACGAGCAGCGAGATCGTGCGGATCGCGTCTGCCGGGGCGCCGGCGGGGGCGAAGATGCTCGAGATCACGGTCGCGGGCGCGCCGGCTGGCACGTCGGCTCGTTCTCACTTCACGGGGTTCGCGTCAACCCCGGTGCGCCGCCCGCGGACTCGGCGTCACGTGGGCGGGCGGATCTCGAAGCAGCCGAGTCCTCCGACGAGCAGCTGGGCACGAGCGTGACGCGCACGAGCGACCCCGAGCTTCGCACGCACCGCGAGGGTGATCGCGCGATGAACTCCCACGGTCGTGCCGCCGTCGAACGTCGCCGACCGCACGCCGTCGGGATCGCCCGACGGATTCCGGAAGTGCACGGCGGTGTTCTTCTTGTCGTTCCACCAGCACGCCCCCTTGCGGAGCGTTCCCGGGCACTGTCCCGCCGGAATGGCGGCGCTCGCCGCGAGCTGCGATCCGGCGTCCCAGAGACAGAGCCGGTACGCCGTGCTGATCAGCGGATCTCCGATCTCGTCCGTGTCCCCCTTGCCCGACCACGTCCACGCGAGGCTCTTCCCGCTCCACACGAGCTTCCCCTGGCGGGCGGCGTGGCAATCGGTCGCCGGTGCGGCGCCACACGGCGGCGCGCCGACGTCGGGCCAGTCGAACGTTCCGCCCACCGCGACCGGCGGCAGCACCACGCCCCCGTTCACCGGCTCGACCACCGGGAGCCGCAGCTCGAGAGCCGTCAGGTCGACGCGGAAGACGCCGCCGGCGGCGCGCCCGTACGGCGGGCTCTGTCCGAGCAGCTCGAGCTTCGGCGCGTGGCCCGCGGCGAAGTGCCACCCGGCCGGGTGGAGCTGGAACACCTGGTATCCGAAATCGGCGGTGATGGGCCGGAAGATCGTGTGCGTCACGAGCGCTTGCGTGCCGTCGGGCGCGACGTCCCACAGCCGTGCCACGACCTGCGCGAAGCTGCCGCGCGGCAGCATGTTCCTCGCGATCACGGTCGGCGATCCCAGCAGCGTGTACCCGTCGCCGGACGCGGCCTCGAAGCGATAGGTCGCGGCGCCCGGATCGTCGACCGCCGGCAACGTGCGGCACGGGCCGCCGGAGAGGGGATCGTCCGCCGCCTCCGCGGTCGTTGCGCTGCCGCCGGTCGACGCGAAGGTGCGCGGCTTCGTGTCGGTGAAGCGCATCTCACCGTGACGAACCGCGTCCCAGTCGGGTCCGGTGAACGGGCCCTGGCGGGTGGACCCGCCGCACGCCTGCGAGAACGTCTCGAACGGCGGGGGCGCCGGCACGTCTTCCTTCTTCAGATACCGCGCGAAGAAGTCCTCCACCCGCTGGGTCACCTCCGGCGACGGCGCGAGCGACGCGCGCGGATGGCCGAAGCCGTCCTCGAGACGCACGAAGATCTCCGCATCCGGATGGTGCGCGTTCACCTTGCGCCAGAAGCGCAGGGCCTCGTCGCCCGGAAAGAGGTCGTCGGTCCACGAGTTGTAGATGAAGAGCGGAGCCGGCGCGACGCTGTCGTCGATGTAGTACGCCGAATGATGCTGCGTGAGCTCGCCCAGCGCGTGCTCGAGGAGCGGGTCGCCGTCATACGGCTCGCCCTGCGAGATGCGCGCGTGCCACGCGGGCAGGTCGGCGTCGGGATCGGCGCCCGGCGGCGCGTAGTAGTTGGGGACGCCCAGCCCGTAGAGCAGATCTTCCCACGACTTCTTCTGCACGCCGGCGCGCATCCCGTACGGATTGTCGACGCGATAGTCGAGCGTGCGGCCGTTCGGCGTGAGCGCCTGTGCCAGGTCCGACCACGGGATCAACGGCGCCGCGGCCGCGATGGTCATGTCGCGGCCGCCGGGACTCTTCCACGGCACGAGCGTGCCGTCCGGCTGCATGACGCGATCGTGCAGCGCGGCCAGGATCAGCGATTGCCCGCCTCCGTAGGACGCTCCCGTGACGCCCACGCGGTCCGGGCTCACGAGTCCTTCGTCGGCGAGGAGGCCGGCGAGGTGCTGCGTGTCGTGGGCCTCGTAGCGCGCGTCGGCGAGGCGGATCCAGCCGCGCTTCACGCACACGTCGGGATCCGCCAGCGTCGCGTCCGACGCGCGCGAGGCAGGCGACCCGCACGACTCTCCGAAGCCGCGCGCCGTGTAGCTGACGACGACGTATCCCGCGAGCGCCCGGTCCACGAACGGGGTGTCCGTCTTCGCGAGGCCCCAGCCATGGAGATCCACGATGAGCGGAAACGGGCCGTTCTGATCGGCGGGCGGCAGCGTGACGTCGACGTCGAGCGGGACGCCGTCGAAGCTCTCGACGCGCGCGCCCACCTTTCCCTGGCAGAACTGCACCCCGTCGCGCGCGACGCACGGGATGCGGCCGCCAAAGACGGACGCGACCGTGGCGGCGGCGGCGCGAGGAACGGGACTGGCGGCGACAGCGAGGACGAGCGCAAGCAGGCGGACCGATCGCATGGCGGGAGAACCTACGGGAGCCGAACCGCGACGCGCAAACAGGCACGTGCCGGGGACCGGGCTCCCCCGCGCGGTCAGCGGATCGCCGCGCTGACGGCGTCGAGCTCCGCCAGCCAGCGATCGACCGCAGCCTCGCTGAACGCGCCGAGGAGCGCACGCCTGGCGGGAGCGTCCCGCCGCTCCGCCGCACGCTCGACCTCGGCCGCGTCCTGCCAGAGCGCCGCCTCGAACGCGTCCCAGCGCGTGCGCACGGGTGGCCCGTGGCGCGCGACGTCGCGCTCGACCAGGTCGAGCAGGGTCCGCATGCGCCACCACGGGCTGGCGGGATCGGGATCGCCGCCACCGAGCCCGAGTCGCGCCGGAACCGGCGCATCGAGCCACACGGGAAGGAACGCGCCGACGCACGGACTGCCGAGGCTGACGCCGATCGCGGCGAGGGCGCCGGGATCCGCCGGCAGGCACGCCACCATGGACGCGGTCGTGTTGTCCAGCGGATCGGCGTGCATGCAGATGGAGAAGAAGAAGGGATCGTCGAAGGGACGCGGCCGGTGCACCGTGCCGGCATCGTAGTGGTCGCGGAGCACGGTGCGCAGCGCGGCGGGCGCGAGCTGGCCGGAATGCTCGGCGAGGAAGGCCGCGGCCCGGCGGCGGCGCTCGACGCACTGGTTCGGCGGCACGCCGCTCTCGTCGGCGTAGGCGGTCGCGACGTCGACCCGTCCGCGCTCGACAGGCCACCAGCCCTGCTCGACGGCAAACGCGGTGAGATCCGCCGATCCACGCGTCCAGTCCGCCCGGATGTCGAGACCGTTGGAGATGTTGGCGACGACGTCGACGGGCCTGGCCGCCCAGTGACGACCCGACGTCTCCAGCACCCACGCCGCGCCCGGGTCGGCGATGAGGAATGCGTTGTGATACGGCCAGTCGAGGTGCAGGTGTCCCGAGCCGCCCTGCCCGTGCGCCTCGATGAGCGACGTCATCACCTCGAGCGCCTCGCCCGCGGTGCGCCCGCGCTCGAGCCCGAGCCGGACCAGATCCATCCCCGTCAGCCCGATGGCGGGGAGCGACTCGCGCGCGAACACCGTCTCGTTGCCGATCGCGACGCGATGCGCGTTCACGCCGTGCTCCAGTCCCCACAGCCAGTGCGGCTGAGAGCCGATGACGGCATGCGTCTCGGCGACCTGCGGCACCTCGAGGTACTGGCAGCGCAGCATCGTTCCCGCGGCGTGACGTCCGGCCGGCAGCGTGACGATGCGCTGGCACTCGCGCGGCGGCCGGTCGCTGTTCTTCGCGAAGAGGGTCACGCCGTCGCGCGTGGCAGGTGCGAGAGCGACCAGGGTATCGCAGCCCATCGCCGCGAGCGTGCGCGGCCACGGCACCGAGGTCAAGAAGGTCCGAGCGCTCGTCATCCGGACGGCTTCCGGCTATGGTCCCGCCTCCCATGAGTCGTCCTGCGCTCGACGCCGGAGCCACCTCGTGATCCTGCGAATCGCACTGGCGATCTGGGCGGCCTGCATCTACGCGGTGTACTGGCTCGGCTACCTGCGAGGAGCGCTGTGATCGACCTGCTGGTGCTGGCGGCGATCCTGGCCGCCTGCACGGCCGGCGGCCTGCTGCTGCTCCGTGTCGCAGGAGCCCTGCCCGATGCGCGCGACGAGCACCTGCTCGCCGGCGTGGCGGCCGGTCTCGGCATCGCGAGCGTCCTGACACTGGCGCTCGCCGCCACGGGCGCGCTCCATCGCTGGCCGTTGATCGTGGCGGGAGCGGTCGCACTGGTGGCAGGATGGGCGGAGCTGCTCGACGCCCTCGGCGCACTGCGCGGACCTCGCAGCCGCCAGGCCTGGTTCCTCGTCGCGGTGTGCGCGCTGCTCCTCCTGGCCGAGGCGCCGACGTGGTTCGCGCCGCCCGTCGGCGGCGACCAGACCAAGTACCACCTGGCGTATCCCCGCCTCTACGCGCTCGCGGGCGGTCTGGTGCCGACGCCGTGGAGCTTCTGGGGCCAGCAGCAGTGGCTGCAGAACTTCCTCTTCGCGCTCGCCTACGTGCTGCGCGGCGAGAATCTCGCGCGCCTCATGAACGCGGTGAGCGGCGTCCTGGCGGCGCTCGGACTCGCGACGCTCGCCCGGCGGCATCTCGACCGGCGGCTCGGCGCCGTCGCCGGCGCGCTCTTCTTCACCATGCCGATGTGCTGGTCACAGATGGTCCGCGCCGGTGTCGACCTCTGCCTCGTGGCGTACACGGCGCTGGCGGTGACGGCCTGCCTCGACTGGATCGACGGACAGCGCGGCAGCGATCTCCGGCGCGCCGGGATCTTCGCCGGGCTGGCCGGCGGATCCAAGATCATGGGCCTGCTGGTCCCCGCGCTGGTCGGGATCGCCATCCTCGTCGGGCTCGTGCGCCGGCGCGCCGGCGCCGGCAGGTTCGTGGGCACGTCGCTGGCGTACGGCGTCATCGCGCTGCTGGTGCTCTCGCCGTGGTACGTCCGCAACGCCGTCGACACCGGAAACCCGCTCTATCCGTTCGGACAGAGCGTCTTCGCAGGTCGCAACTGGAGCCGCGCCGCGGACGCCTACCTGAACGTCTACTACGACGAGTACCGTACGCGGGAAGCCGCCCAGCGCGGCGGAAAGCCGTACAAGGGCGTCGAGGTGGCCTCGTTCCCGTGGGACCTCACCATGCATCCGGAGTCGTTCGAGAACGGCAAGCGCGAGGGACAGGACGTGAGCCCGTTCTGCCTCGCCTTCCTGCCCGCCCTCGTGCTCGTCCGATCGCGGCGCGCGACGGCGCTCGCGGTGGCGGCGATCGGGCTGGCCTACGTCGTCATCATCTCGGCGGGTGCCTGGGCGCACCCGCGATACGTGCTGCCCGGAATCGCGCTCGCGCTCGCGGCCGCGACCCTCGCCGCGCGGGCGCTCTGCGGCCGGCGGCTCTTCGCGGTGGTGGTGGCCTGCACCGTGGCGGGGAACCTCCTCCTCATCAGCCGCATGCTGCGGCCGATGTGGCCCGATCAGGTGCGCGTCGCCCTGGGACGCATGGCGCCCGGGGCCTTCCTCGACAAGTACTCGGAGCGCTATGTCTTCTGGCACCAGGCCAACCGGGCGATCCCGGAGTCCGGTCGTGTGCTCGTGCTCGAGAAGATTCCCCACCCCTACTACATCGAGCGGCCCTTCGTGTTGCTCAGCTACCTCGAGCAGGGACTCGTCGACTATCGCACGGTGAACACGCTGCCGGCGCTCGAGCGGGCGGCGCAGCAGCTGGGCGCCACGCACGTCGCGGTCGACGAGGAAGGGCTGCAGGCGGCAGGCGATCCGTACGAGTCGCAGGTGACGGCGCTGTGGCGGGCGTTCGTCGCGCAGGCGGGCGCACCGGTCCTGCGCGCCGGGGGCTATGCGCTCTACGCGCTCCCGGCACCGGCCGCCGCGGGAGATATGCGTGGCTAAGGATCCCAAGCGGCGGAACTTCGCCTTCGACTCGCTCCAGGTGCTGAGCGGGCAGTTCGTCATGATGGCGATCGGCATCGTCAACGGCGTCATCACGGCCCGGTGGCTCGGTCCGGCCGATCGCGGGCGCTTCGCGCTCCTGGTGCTGCTGCCCACGATGCTGTCGAACTTCGTCAAGCTCGGCATCCCGCAGGCCAGCGTGTACTACATGCGCCGGCGCGGGGCGTCCGCGTCCGACGTCGCGTCGAACTCCGTCTGGTTCGCCTTCGTCACCGGCACGCTGGCGGCGATCGTCTGCTACGTCTTCAAGGACTTCCTGATCGCGAAGTTCCTGAAGGACACTCCTCCGGAGCTGATTCTTCCCTCGCTGGCGCTCATCCCCTTCGTCACACTCCAGTTCTACTTCCTCGGCGTGGCGCAGGCGCAGGAGCGCTTCCGCGACTACAACGTCTGGCAGATCGGGCCCAACGTGCTGAGCCTCTTCGGTCTCTCCGTCACGTTGATCCTTCTCCACATGGGTCTGGTCGGCGCCGTGCTCGTGCAGGTGGTGATCCAGGTGATCATGACCATCTGGATGGCGTGGCTGGTCAACCGTGCGGCGCCGCTCCACCTGCGCTGGAACGGCGAGCTCGCGCGGGGAATGCTGTCGTTCGGCTCGAAATCGTACGTCCAGACACTGGCCGCCACCCTCCACCTCCGGATCGACCAGTACATCTGCGCGTACTTCCTGCCGGCGGCGCAGGTCGGCCTGTACTCGATCGCGGTCAACTTCGGGAGCTTCCTGCTGAAGATCCCCGAGGCCACCGGGACGGTGATGTTCCCGCGTCTCGCGGGCTCGGCCGATCGCGACGCGCACGCGGCGACGACGCGCGTCTGCCGCTACACGCTGTTCATCCTGGGCGTGGGCATCGCGGCGTTCGCCATCATCGGCCCCATCGCCATCCCCTTCCTCTACGGCAACCGCTACGACGGGGCCATCAAGCCGTTGCTGATCCTCCTGCCCGGGCTGCTCATGATGGCGCTCTACCAGCTCCTCACGCGGAACTTCACCAGCCGCGGCAAGCAGGAGATCAACATCATCGCGGCCTGCGTCGCGCTCACCCTGAACGTGACCCTGAACATCTTCCTGATCCCGCGCTTCGGCATCTCCGGCGCCGCGCTCGCCAACGGCCTGTCGTACGGCACCGCGGCCCTCACCCTGCTGGTGGCGTTCGTGCGCGACTCGGGCCACTCGGTCGGCGAGACGCTTCTCGTCCGTCCCGCCGAGATCGGCGAGATCGCGCGCGCGGCTCGCAAGATGGCGAGCCGCCTGCAGGGCAGGAAGGCCGCGTAGGACCCGCCCGGGCGTCGGTCGGCGTGCGCGCGGGAGGCGGCTACCGGCGCGCTGGCACGCTGACGTCGCCGCCGCCCGACTCGGCGCTGCGCGCCCGCGCGTTACCTGACGACGGCGTTCGGCGCCGCGGCAGACAGCTGATCGAGCTCCGCGAGCGCCTCCTGGATCCGCGCCGTGAGGAAGTCGCCGACGGAGGCAGGCGTCTTGCCGTTCTTGATCGTCTTCTCCAGCGCGCGGTTCAGGGTGCGCAGCTGGCGGGTCGCCAGCCGGATCTTCGCACGCACCTTGGCGCCCTGGCGCGCGGCGTCCACCTGATTCTGCGCATTGTCCAGGCGCATGAGCAGCGCGTGCGTCTTGCGGCCTCCCCCGAACTCCGCGGGCGACTCGGCGCTGATCGCGCTCGTCAGCAGCGCGATGCGACAGTCGACCGCGTCGAAGTCCTGCAGCGGCTCCTGCGTGCAGTCACCCGCCACCGTGGTCGTGGTCGAGGTGCTCGCCGGCGTGGTCGTCGTGGAGCTCGACGTGGTCGGGATGGTCGTCGAGGTCGTCGTCGTGGTCTCGGTGGTCGAGGTCGTCGACGAGGTGGACGGCGTCGTCGTGCTGGACGTGGTGGAGGTGGTGGACGGGCTCGAGCTGGTGGTGGTCGAGGTCGTCGTAGTCGTCGTGTGGACCGTCGATGTGGTGGTCGACGTGGTGGTGGAGGTGGTCGTGCTGCTGGTGGTCGTGGTCGGACGAGCCGTCGTGGTGGTGGTCGACGACGTGGTGGTCGTCGGCGCAGCCGTGCTGCTCGTCGTGGTGGTCGGCGCCACGGTGGTGGGCACGATCACGGTGGTCGACGGTGGTGGTCGTCGGGATCACCACGGTGGTGCTCGACGTCGTGGTGGTCGGCAGGGTGGTGGGCACGACGATCGTCGTCGACGACGTCGTCGTCGGCGGCGCGGCCGAGGTGGTGGTGGTCGAGCTGGTGGTGGTCGTCGTCGGCAGCGAGGTGGTGCTCGACGTCGTGGTGGTCACCGGGCAGGCGACGCAGCAGGGGATGTTGGGGTCCTGCTGGATCGTCGCCGCGGGCACGATGGTGGCACCGGTGAGCGTGGGCGCGGGCGGCTGGCGATACGTGAGCAGGTTCTCCGCGCCCGCCTTCAGCGTACCCGCGATCGTCATGCTCGAGCCGGCCTGGACCATGTTCATGGCGGCGCCCACCATGCCGTCCCGTCGGACCGAGCGCGGACAGCACGGCCTTCGACTCGACGGTTACCGTGCAGCCGGAGAGGAAGATCTGTCCCCGGACGATCGTCGCCGTCGACCATCAGCTGACTGGCGACGTCGGCGCTGGTGCCGGCCTCGACGTCGATGGTGCCGCCGAACGCCTCCGCCCCTGGACGTTCACCGGCTGCGGCAGGCTGATCGCCCCCGCCGTCGCGAAGAAGGTGACGTCGCCGCCCATGCCGTCCGCGCCCGCCGCCATCGTCGCCATCGGCTTCGAGACGGTCAGGTTGAGTCCGGCCTCGAAGTCGAGCTCACCGCCACTGCCGCCAGCGGCGGCGCTCATGTCGGCCTGTCCCGTCACGGTGATGCTGCCGTTGTCGGAGGTGAGGTCGTAGTCGGCGCCATCGCCGCCGTCGCTGAACGTGGGATCGGCGCTCACCGCGCCGGTCCCGTCGGCGTTGCCGGCGATGGAGACGTCGCCGCCGGCCGAGAGGTCGATGCTCCCGCCGCTCCCCGCATCGCCTGTGGCGGACACGTTGATGTCGGCCGACGCCGTGGTCTGCAACGTGGTGCCGCCGACCAGGATGACGTCGCCGCCGTCGCCACCGGCCACGTTCAGCGGAGCGCTCATGAGGAAGCTCCCGTTGACGACCTCGAAGTCGAGAAAGCCGCCGCCGGCGCGATCGCCGCCCGAGGCGTCGATCGGACCGCCCGCGACGGTCATGTTGCCGGTGGCGCCGAGCGACACCGCGCCGCCGTCGCCATCGCGCGTGGTGCCGTTGGCCTTGATCCTGCCGGAGAAGTTGAGATCGCCGTTGTTCGCTTCGAGATCGACGATGCCGCCCGTGACGCCCCCGCTGACGTCGACCAGGGCGTCGTTCTGGAACGTGACCGAGGTGGCGGAATTGATGGTGATGTTGCCGCCGATGCCGTCCGCCCCGGGAGCGATGATGGATCCGCCGTCGACCAGCACCGACCCGGCGTTGATCGTGAGCAGGCCTATGCCTTGCACCGTGAGGGTCTTCGAGAGCACCAGCTTGCGCGCTCCGAGGTCGATCGTCAGACCGCCCGCGGGCACCGATGATGGTGCACGACGACGCGATGGTACAGTCGCCCGCACCCGCCGCGCAGAGCTGCGTCCCGCCGCACTGCGCGGCCGCCGGGCTCGACCACACGAGGAGCGGTACGAGCAGTCCGAACACCCATCCCAGGCGACGCGAAGTCATCCGGGCTTGTCAAAGCAAAGGCCATGCCCGTAGCGCCCGGCGTTTTCGAGTGCCCGAAAGGCCGAAAGGAGGGCGGCAGCGCAGGAATCGCGCAAGCATGCAGCACAGCTTCCCGAAGCGCGTAGAGCACCCCGAGATCCCTTCGTGCCCCGCGGTGCGCTCGCGCTAGCGCGCCGACGACGGGAACAGGCGGCTCACCGGGTTCAGCTTCCGCCAGCCGCGTGCCGCGATGCGCGACAGATCCACCAGCCCCGGGACGGGATCGTCGGCGACCAGCGTGTCGCTCCACTCGCGCAGCGTGGCGAATCGCCACGCCTCGCCGGCAATCTCGCGCAGCGGGGTACGCTCGGCACGCGGCAGGGCCAGGTTCTCGCGCACCCACAGGAGATCGAGCCGCCAGTTCCGGCACGCGATGCCCGAGCGGTACGCTTGCGGGAAGTCGCGCTTGCCCTCGACGAGCACCTGATAGAGCCAGTACGGATAGTCGGCTCCCGAGGCGACGGTGAGCGGCAGCGCCGCCCAGAAGCGGGCGTTGAAATCGTGAAACAGCCAGTCGTCGGTGGTGCGATTCAGGCGGAACTCCATCATGAGCACGCCAGTGTAGTCGAGAGCACGCACGAACTTGCGCGCATCGGCCAGCATGCCCTGATGGACGGGCTCGCTCAGGCGGTACGGAGCGGACGAGTAGCCGCGGCCCTCGTGGAGCCGCAGATGCTGGAAGGCGTGCAGGACCTCGCCGTCGGCGCACAGCATGTCGATGCCGCCGCCCTCGCCCTCGAAGTACTCCTCGATGAGCACCTCGTCGGCGCGCCCGACCAGGACGTGTAGCCACTGGCGGAGAGCGTCCGCGTCGCGCGCCACGCGCGTGCGACGGCGGTCGCCGAGATCCTCCGAGCGGAACGAGGAGCGCGCCTTCACCACCACCGGCAGGGAGAAGCGACGCAGCACCTCCGCCGGATCGGCGGGAACCGGCAGCACCAGGTGCTGCGGGAACCGGACGCCGACCTCGCGACAGACGTCGTAGCTGCGCTGCTTGTCGTAGCCGACGCGGTACGCCGTCTCGCTGAGCAGGTAGATCCTGGCGTGGGGCTCCAGATCGGCCCGGTGCTCCTGCAACGGGATGATCGTCGGATCGTTGGTGGGGATGACGAGATCGAAGCGCTCGCGGGCGCAGAGGTCGATCAGCGCGCCCTTCCAGGCGTCGTCGTCGGGCCGGAAGGCCGGGAGCTGGTGCTCGGCGCGGACGTAGCGCGAGCGACGCGCCACCTCGATGGGCGGGCACCACGCGATGTGCACCTCGATGCCGCGGCGTCCGAGCGAGCGGATGACGGTCAGGAAGCTCGAGTCGCTCTTGCCGAGCACGAGGACCTTCCCCGTCATGCCGCGGCCCCCGCGGAGCGGCGGCGCAGCACGTCGTCGAGAACGGCCTCGACGGCACGGGCATGCTGCCGGATGTCGAACCGCGCCGCGACGTGCGCTCGCGCGGAGCGCGCCATCTCGGCGCGGCGTGTCGGATCCTCGAGCAACGACACGATCGCGGCCGCCAGCGCATCGACGTCGCGCGGCGGGACCAGCACTCCGGTGTCACCGTCGGCAACGATCTCGAGCGGACCGCCCTCGCGCGGTGCGATCACCGCGCGGGTCGCGGCCATCGCCTCGAGCAGCACGCGGCCGAACGGCTCGCGGTCGGACGCGTGGACGACGACGTCCATCGCGTCCATGCAGGCGGCGACGTCGCGGCGCGCGCCGGCGAGGACGACGCAGCCGGCCAGATCGGGCGCGGCGACGCGTTCCTTCAGGCGCTCGGCGTACTCCGCTCCGAGCCGGTGCACACCGCCGACGACCAGACAGTGCAGGTCGGGAATGCGGCGGCGGGCGCGCGCCACCGCCTCGACCACCAGCAGCTGTCCCTTCCAGCCCTGCACGTGACCGACGATTCCCACGCAGGGGACGTCGCCGGGAATGCCGAGCTCGCGGCGGACGCCCGCGCCGCCGCCGGTGGCGAAGCGCGCGACGTCGATGCCGTCGTAGATGGTGACGAAGCGCCGGGCGCGAATGCCCCTGCCGCGGTAGTGCGCCCCGATCTCGTCGGTCATCGTGATGGCCGTGTCGATCCAGCGCGAGCACCAGCGATCGATGGGCCCGACCCGGCGAAAGCCCTTGAAGTGGCACACCACGGGCACGCCGCTGCGGGCGGCGGCGAGCGCGCCCGCGAGGTTCGAGGTGAGACCGCTCGCGAGGTAGACGACGTCGGGGCGCTCGCGCTCGAAGAGCGGCAGCAGCTCGCGGGCACGCGGCATCACGATGCCGAAGACCTCCGAGGCGCGGCGCAGCACGCGGACGGGCAGCGGCCCCCGGTCGACGCCGCCGGAGCCGCGCCGCGGCGTCAGCACGTGCACGGGCACCCCGGGAAGGTCGAGCGACGGCTTGGGCTCGGCCATCACCAGCGAGGCCTGCCACCGCTCGGGATCGAGGTGGGGCAGCAGCTCGAGGATGCCCGTCAGCGAGCCACCGATCACCCCGCCGCCGATGCTGCTCTCGAGGAACAGCACGCGGCGCCGCGCAGTGTCACCAGACGGCGCCATGCTTCGCGCCTCGCCCCCTTGCGGACCGACGTGCATGCGGCGGCGGAATGTACGTCCCGCCCCCGCCGATGGTCAACCAACCACCGGCGAATGTCGCGTAGCCACCATGAGACCGTCACGCCGCGCGACCGTCAACACGAAGTCGAAGACGTCCAGCCTGAGACAGTGCGCGACGTCGGCGCGCGGAAAGTCTTCCGAATCCTCCTCGAAGCGCTCGCCCGCATCCCCGGTCTCGAGGCGGGCCAGGAGCCCGGGCTCGTCGATCGGCTCCCCGCGCAGGCGCGCCTCGAGCAGGTCGGCGCACGCCTCGTCCTCGGGCGCCGGCCGCGTCGCGCCCACGCCCATGGCCACCAGCGACACGACGGCGGGCTGCCGGGCGCGCACGTGCCGCACGATCGCGGCCGCGCAGACGAAGCTGCCGAGCACGATCTCGTCGGCGCCCTCCGCCGCGACCACGCCCTGGGTGCCCGCGCTGGTGCGCTGGATCAGGCGGCGACCGCGCAGATCGGCGCGCGCGATGGCGCTCGTCGAGTTGCCGAAGTCGAAGCCCGCGACGCGCCTGCCGTCCACCTCGCCCATGACCAGCGCATCGGGCCAGCGCCGCCGCAGCGCGAAGGCGTCCTCCACTTCCCCCACCAGCACCACCTCCGACGCGCCCCGGTCGAACGCATAGGCGGCGGTGCTGAAGGCGCGGAAGACGTCAATGACGACGGCGAGCCCGCGCGCTTCCCGCGCCCCGCTCAGCAGGCGATGGCGATGTACGGCCGTCATGGTCGAAGAGCAAGGTGTCGGCACGCAGTCCCTGCCGGATGGTCTCGAGGGAGATGACGTCCTCGGGCGGCACGTTGCCCATGTTCACGTTGGGACCGAAGTGCTTGACGAACCACACCTGCTGCGGTTTGCGCGGGGCCTCGAAGATGATGCGACCCGGATCGATCTGCATCTGGATCTCGTCGATCAGCCCCGCCTTGATCTCCCCGGAGGAGTGATAGATGCCGACGGTTCCCGATTCGCGACCCTCGACGATCACCTTCCAGGAGCCCGCCGCGATCTCGCTCTTGATCTGATCGACCCAGCGCCTCGGCGCGATGACGTGCGTCCGGTCCTTGCGCCCCACCTCGGAGAACACCGTGAAGTGCTTGGCCATCCGCTCGATGTAGCGGAGCTTCTCCGCGAGCGAGATGTGGATGGTGCCGTCCGAGACCTCGACGTGGGTGAAGTCGTGCGCCTGCAGAAACGCGATGTACTCGTTCAGCTTCTTGCGGTGCACCGCGAGCTCGAAGAGGCTTCCGCCGCAGCATACGCCGATGCCATGGCGCCGGAGGGTCTCGACCTTGGCCTCGAAGTTCTCCACCACCACCGACGTCGCCCAGCCGAACTTGACGAAGTCGACGTAGCTCGCCGCCACCTCGAGCATGCCCTCGACCTCGTTGATCGAGAGGCCCTTGTCGAGCACCTGGGTGAGGCCGGTCTTGCGGGGCTTCGTCGTGCGGCGCGGATCGCGGAATATCTCCGCCCCGGCGATTGGAGTCATCTCTGTCGCCACTGGTTTCCTCTGCGTCGGTCGGGCCGTCGTCTCGCTCCCTTCGACTACCCGGGTAGGTTGTTACGCCGCCTCCGCGTCGGGCGTCAAGCCAGCGCGTCGCGACCGCGTCAGGCGGTCGAGGGCCTGCCGAAGAGCCGTCGCACCGCGCTCACGATGCGCGCGGCGGCGAGCATCGCCAGCACGACGAGGGCGAGCGCGACGGCGAGCGCGGCGAACGGATGCGCCACGACGAGCCACAGCAGCGTCACCACCAGCGCGTCCTCCGAGAACGAGAGACCCCAGTTCGTGAACGGCTCGGGGCTCGCGTTCGCCGCGAGCCGCGCGCTGGCCTTCAACCCGTGCGCGGAGAGCGCCACCGTGCCGCCGAGGAGCGCCGCCGCGGTCCGCCACGGCTCCTGCACGCCGGCGAGGAGTCCGAACGCCAGCACGGCCCCGGCCGGGATGCGAATGAACGTGTGCACCGCATCCCATACCGAGTCGAAGGCCGGCACCTTGTCGGCGACGAACTCGGCAGCGTACAGCGCGCAGGCGATCGCGATGATGACGGGATTCGCCAGGACCGCGAGCGACCCCGGGAGCGCCAGGACGCCGAAGTGATTCAGCAACCCGAGAGCCGCGACCGTGCCGTAGAGACGGAGTCCCGACGCGGCCGCTGCGCCCGTCGCAACGCCGAGCTCCGTCAAGGGATCGCCCATGGCGCGCCCAGACTGTATCCGATCGCGCCGCCGCCAACATCCCCGGTCGTAACCGCTCGCGCACGGATCCGAGCGCGAGGTTGCGGAACGATCCGCGCGCGTGCGCAAGGATTCGATCGGACTGCGGATCTGCTGACATCGCAGTACTGAGTCCAGTAATGCGTGATGCAACCGCGAACGGGCGTCACGGTTTCATGCACGAGCGACTGTCCAAGGACTGTCGAAGTCGCGCGGTGCGGACGGCGTCAGAAGGCGCTCGTCAAGTTCGTCGGCTCGAAGTCGAAGTGCTACTCCAAGTGCAACTCGACCGCGCTCAAGCCCGGCGGGCCGGGCCGCGGCGTGTGCCAGCCTCCCAGCCCACTCGACCCGACGACGAACGCCTGCATCTACGACCCGGTCAAGGGCGCCGAGGCGAAGGCCAAGGCCGCGATCGTGAAGGCGTGCACCGTGGCGGTACCGTCGCTGCTACTCTGGCGGCGCGACCGGCGCGGCAAACACGTTCGTGGCCTCGGTCGAGTCCAAGATCGACCAGACGCACCCCGAAGGTCGCCTGCGGCTCGCCGAGCGGCGCGTTCCTCAACTAGGAATTCGACCGTAGATAGGGTCGCGCATCCGGCGCGGCCTCGTGAATCGGGGGTGGGCGCCCAGCGCCCACCCCTTTTTGCCGTCGGTTTCATTTTCCAGATTGACCTTCCCCGGACTCGGGACATGCTCGGGCGAGACACGAGGAACGCCCGATCGTGAACGATCCAGCAAGAGGGAGGGAGACGATCATGTCGAAATGGTTCGGAAAGGCGGCGACTGCCGCCGCTGGCGTGTGTCTGCTCGTGACGTCGGCATCCGCGCAGATCGCAAGGACGTGCAGAAGTGTGAGACCACCACGGGCAGCGTGCTGTCGAAGTTCATCGGGTCCAAGGGGAAGTGCATCTCCAAGTGCATCTCGACGGCGCGCAAGACGAGCGGGCCGTACGGCGGCTGCCTCCCGCCGTACGCGGACCCGACGACGAACGCCTGCATCACGGGCTCGCTCAAGGGCGCCGAGGCGAAGGCGGGAGCCGGCATTGCCAAGGCCTGCGCCGCGGCGGCCTCGTGCCCGGACTGCTACACCGCCAATCCTCCGGGAACGCACGCGAGTGCACTGACGCCTCCGGTCGGAAACCCCTGGGTGCAAGAGACCGAGGCCAACATCGATGCACCGTTCGGTCCCGGAACCGGCTTCCCCAACCTGATCTACTGCACTGGAGAACATGGGCACGACGCCCAGCAAGGACGAGGCGAAGTGTGAGGACGGCGTCCAGAAGGCGCTCGTCAAGTTCGTCGGCTCGAAGTCGAAGTGCTACTCCAAGTGCAACTCGACCGCGCTCAAGCCCGGCGGGCCAGGCCGCGGCGTGTGCCAGCCTCCCAGCCCACTCGACCCGACGACGAACGCCTGCATCTTCGACCCGGCCAAGGGCGCCGAGGCGAAGGCCGCGCGATCGTGAAGGCGTGCACCGTGGCTCCGCTGCTACGCCGCAGGCGCGGCGAACTCGTTCGTGGCTCGATCGAGTCCAAGTCGACCAGCCACCCCGAAGGTCGCCTGCGGCTCGCCGAGCGGCGCGTTCGTCGACTGAGCATCCGACCCTGCTCCCTGCGGCGGCTGATCGGCCGACCGCAGAACCCGGGGGGTGGGCGGCAACGCCCGCCCCCTTTCCGTCCCGCTTCCCTCGCGGCCAGCTCGCCTGCTACTGCTCCGGCATGGCCCGCACGTACCGCATCATCTCCGCCGACTCGCACACCGTCGAGCCGCCCGATCTCTGGGAGCGCTGGCTCGAGAAGAAGTACCTCGACACCGCGCCCAAGCTGGTCGACGACGGCGACGGCGGTCACGCCTGGCTGTACATGGGCTCCACGACGCCCGAGCCGCTCGGCCTGGTGACGTGCGTCGGCACGCATCCCGAGGAGCTCAAGTGGACCGGCGCGCGTTACGGCGCCACCATCCACCCGTCGTGCTACGACGGCGCCGAGCGCCTGGCGATCATGGATCAGGACGGCGTCGACGCGGAGATGCTCTACCCGCCGCAGCGCGCGATGCTCACGTTCATGAAGAACAAGGACGTCGACGCCCACCTGGCCGGCATCCGGGCCTACAACCGCTGGTTGAAGGACGGCTTCTGCGCTCCGGACCCCGAGCGCCTGATCGGCATCTTCCAGACGCCCAACGTCGGCATCGAGACCGCGGTCTCGGAGCTCGAGCGTGCGAAACGCGAAGGGTACCGTGGCGTGGCGATCTCCGCGTGGCCCTCGGGTGGCGACAACCTGCGCGAGGACGACGACCCGTTCTGGGACGCGGCGGCGGAGCTCGACATGCCCGTCAGCATCCACCTCCTGCTCGCCGCGCAGCAGACGAAGACCGCCGCGTCGCGCAAGGCCGCGGTCGCGATCGGTGCGACGGCGTTCGCGCTCACCATGCCGCTGATCACGGAGATGATCTTCCAGGGCGTGTTCGATCGCTTCCCCCGGCTGCGCATGGCGGCGGTCGAGACCGGCGTCGGCTGGATCCCGCACTTCCTCGAGATGACCGACGACCGCTGGTGGCGGAACCGCATCTGGGCCGGCACGAAGCTGAAGAAGGTCCCCAGCGACTACTTCCGCGATCACTGGCTCGCCACCTTCATCGTCGACCGCAGCGGGGTCGCCGTGCGCCATCAGGTGGGAGTCGACAACATGGCGTGGTCCACCGACTTCCCGCACCACGGCAACGACTGGCCCTACTCCCGCCGCGTGATCGACACGCTGTTCGCCGAGGTGCCCGAGGACGAGCGGCGCAAGATCGTGTGCACCAACGCGGCGCGATTCTGGGGGTTGATGGCGTGACCGTCGTCACCCTGTTCGACGTCGACAACACGCTCGTCGACAACGACCACATCGTCGCCGACATGCATCGTCACCTCGAGCGGACGGTGGGCGAGTCGCAGCAGAGACGATACTGGGAGCTGTTCGAGGAGCTGCGACAGGAGCTGGGATACGCCGACTACCTGGGCGCCCTGCAGCGCTTCCGGCTCGAGGACCCGCACCGGCCGCACCTCCTCGCGGCCTCGACGTTCCTCGTCAACTATCCGTTCGCGAACCGGCTCTTCCCGGGCTCGCTCGACGCCGTCGAGCACGCGCGACAGTGGGGCTCGGCCGTCATCCTCTCCGACGGCGACGTCGTGTTCCAGCCGCTGAAGGTCCATCGCTCCGGGTTGTTCGAGGCCGTCGAGGGCAACGTGCTCATCTACGTCCACAAGGAGCGCGAGCTGGGTGACGTCGAGCGGCGGTATCCCGCCGATCACTACGTCTTCGTCGACGACAAGCCGCGGCTCTGCGCCGCCATCAAGGCGTCGTGGGGCGAGCGCGTCACCACCGTGTTCCCCCGCCAGGGACACTACGCGCACGATGCCGCCGAGGTGGACCGATATCCCACCCCCGACGTCATCCTCGATCGTATCGGCGATTTCGTCCGCTACGATCTCGCGGCGCTCCAGGCGGCAGCCTCGCACCCATCCTGATCCCGCCGCTGCTCCGGCTAGCGCGGCCCGGGAAACTGGTATAGGCCATGCGCTGCCGATGGATGGTCGTGGAAGGGCGTCTGTGACGGAGCGGGCGCAGCGGGCGGTCGACGACCACCTCGCGACGGTCGCGCCGACGCTGAGACGCCATGGCCTGCCGCGCTTCCCGTGCGGACGCCGTCTGGGAGGCGTGCGGTTCGCTCCCGAGTTCGTCGGCGCCGCCGGCCGGGTCCTCGCGCGGCGACCGTCGAGGATCTGACCCGGCCTGGAGACGATTTCCCATGGCGCAGACCGACCCGAAGGATCTCGACCGGCTATGCGTCAACACGATCCGGACGCTCTGCATCGACGCCGTCCAGAAGGCAAACTCGGGGCACCCGGGCACGCCCATGGGCATGGCGCCGGTCACGTACTGCCTGTGGCAGCGCTTCCTGCGCTTCGATCCGGACGATCCGATCTGGCCGAACCGCGACCGCTTCGTCCTCTCGTCGGGACATGCCTCCACGCTGCTCTACTCGTTGCTGCACCTGACCGGCGTGAAGGCCGTCGATCCCGACTACGAGATCCTCGGCCGCCCGTCCGTCTCGATCGACGACCTGAAGACGTTCCGCCAGCTCGGCAGCCGATGCCCCGGACACCCGGAGTACCGCTGGACCTCGGGCGTCGAGTGCACCACGGGCCCGCTCGGCCAGGGCGTCGCGATGAGCGTCGGCATGGCCATCGCCGGACGCTGGATGGCGCAGCACTTCAACCGGCCCGGCTTCCCGCTGTTCGACTTCGACGTCTACGCGCTGTGCGGCGACGGCTGCATGATGGAGGGCATCTCCAACGAGGCGGCGTCGTTCGCGGGGCACCTGCGCCTGCCCAATCTGTGCTGGATCTACGACAACAACCACGTCACCATCGAGGGCCACACCGATCTCACCTTCAGCGACGACGTCGCCTGCCGGTTCCTCGCCTACGGCTGGAACGTCGTCCGCGTCGGCGATGCGAACGACCTCGACATGCTCGAGCGCGCCTTCGCCACCTTCAAGCGGACGAACGATCGACCGACCCTCGTCATCGTCGACAGCCACATCGGCTACGGCGCGCCGCACAAGCAGGACACCAGCGCCGCGCACGGCGAGCCGCTCGGCGCGGAAGAGGTCCGCCTCGCCAAGCGCGCGTACGGCTGGCCGGAGGACGCGCAGTTCCTCGTGCCCGACGGAGTGCGCGAGCACTTCGCGGCGGGCATGGGGCGGCGCGGGCACTCGCTGCGCCAGGCGTGGGAGACGAAGCTCGAGGAGTACCGCGCGCAGTTTCCACAGCTGGCCGACCACCTCCGGCGCATCCAGCACCGCGAGCTGCCGGACGGCTGGGACGCGGAGCTGCCGACGTTCCCGGCCGACGCGAAGGGCGTCGCGAGCCGCGATTCGTCGGGCACCGTGCTGAACGCGCTCGCCAGGCGAGTGCCGTGGCTGCTCGGCGGGGCGGCCGACCTGTCGCCCTCGACGAAGACCCGACTCACGTTCGAGGGGGCGGGCGAGCTGTCTCCCGCCGATCCGGGCGGACGCAACTACCATTTCGGGATCCGCGAGAACGCGATGGGCGCCATCGTGAACGGCATGGCCCTCACCAAGGTGCGGCCGTTCGGCTCGGGCTTCCTCATCTTCAGCGACTACTGCCGCCCGACCATCCGCCTGTCGGCGTTGATGGAGATCCCCACCACGTTCATCTTCACGCACGACTCCATCGGGGTCGGCGAGGACGGTCCGACGCACCAGCCCGTCGAGCACCTGGCATCGCTGCGCGCCATCCCCGGGTTGCTCACCATCCGGCCGGCCGACGCGAACGAGGTCGTCGAGGCGTGGCGGACCATCATGCAGCGGCCTCGGGATCCCGCGGTGCTCGTGCTGAGCCGCCAGGCGCTCCCGACGTTCGACCGGAGCCGGTATGCCGCCGCCTCGGGCGTGGCCCGCGGCGCCTACGTGCTGGCGGACGCTCCGGGCGGCAACCCCGAGGTCCTGCTGATGGCGACCGGCAGCGAGGTCAGCCTCTGCATCTCGGCATACGAGCAGCTCATCAAGGACGGCGTGCGGGCCCGCGTCGTCAGCATGCCGTGCCTCGAGCTGTTCGAACGCCAGCCCGTGGACTACCGTGAGGCGGTGCTGCCGCCAGCCGTGACGGCGCGGGTCGCGGTCGAGCAGGCATCGACCTTCGGTTGGAGCCGGTACGTCGGGCCGCACGGAGAGATGATCGGGATGCACACCTTCGGCGCGTCGGCGCCGCTCAAGGAGCTGCAGAAGAAGTTCGGCTTCACTCCCGACCACGTGCTCGAAGCGGCCCGCGCCCAGCTCGCACGCACGCGCTCGTCCTAGACTGGCCGGGGTCGGCCCTGGCCGGCCGGTGCGCCTCGGCCTCGGGGGAGACGGCGCCGATTCGCAGAAGACCCCGCAGATTGCATTGACGAAGCCGCGCCGTGCTCGGTACACCCGTCGGTACCCCACGACGCGGGGGGAGACAGGCATGCAAACGGAGCAGCAGGACATCCACCTCGCGGGCACCACGCTGCACCAGCACCGCCACCTGTGCGCGTTGTTCCAGTCTCGCGAGGAGCGCTATCGCGTGCTCGGGCCGTTCGTGAAGGAAGGGATCGAGCGCGGGGAGAAGGCCTATCACGTCGTCGACCCCGCCGAGCGGGTCAACCACCTGCATCGACTCCACGCCGCGGGCATCGACGTGCGATCCGCCCTGGCGACCGGCCAGCTCGAGGTCCACGGCTGGGACGGCGTCTACCTGCGGGGTGGCCGCTTCGATCCCGACGCGACGCTCTCGCTCCTCGCCAGGGAGCTGACGCGGGCGAGAGACATGGGATTCCCGCTCACCCGGGTGATCGGGGAGATGGAGTGGGCGCTGCGCGATCCGTCGTGCGGCGCCGAGAAGGCCATCCAGTACGAGGTGCGCGCCAACGCCATGTTCGCGGGGCACCCCGATCCGCTGGTGTGCACCTACGACCGCTCGCAGTTCGGCGCCGCCGACGCGATGGACGCGTTCGCGGTACACCACATCGGCATCTCGGGCGGCGTGGTGCAGGAGAACCCGTTGCTTCGCGCCCCGATCGCCATCCGCCGCGGGCGCGAGTCCGCCGAGCTCATCGCGCTTCGCAGGCGGTTCGTGATGGCGCTCCTGGCCGGCGGCCGTCGCGACGCGCTCGAGATCGTGGTCGAGGAGGGCCTCTGGCTCGCCGTCCCGGTGACCAGCCTCTATCTCGACGTCGTCCAGCCCGCGCTCAACGAGTTGGGGCGCCTGTGCACCGCGGATCGGGTGTCCGTCGCGCACGTGATGCTCGCGGCCGAGATCGCCAAGCTGGCGCTCGCGCAGCTGCGCCTCCATCTGCCCTGCCAGCCGAGCAACGGCATGACCACGGTCGTCGCCTGCGTCGAGGGCGAGACGCACGACATCGGGGCGTACATGGTCGCCGACTTCCTCGAGATGGCGGGATTCGAGGTCCGCTTCCTGGGCTCGAGCGTCCCGGCCCGCACGCTGGTGTCGCTCATCGAGGACCAGCCGCCCGAGCTGCTGGCGCTGTCGGTCACGACGGACGACCACCTCGAGCGAGTTCGCAGCCTGGTGGCGGACGTCCGCAGAGCCGGCAAGGGACGCGTGAAGATCGCGGCCGGCGGGCAGCTCTTCGCGTCCAGACCCGAGCTGCGGCGAGCGCTCGGGATCGACCTCGCCGCCACCACGCCCCAGGAGCTGGTCGTGCTCGCGCGCGGGCTCCTCGACGGGTCGCGCGACGAGGGCCGGGAATGAGCACGGGGCAGCGAGAGGATAGCGAGATCGTCGATCGCGCGATGCTGGGACCTGGCGACGAGACCACGTGGCGGCCCTGGATGCTCGAGCTCGGGCAGCAGATCCGCCGCTTGCGACGGCTCGTCGGTCTCTCGCAGCAGGAGCTCGCCGAGCTGGCGAAGGTGAGCCAGGGCGCGGTGAGCCGCCTCGAGACCGCGCGCGGCCTGGCCACGCCGCTGTTGATCGTGGTGAAGATCAATCTCGCGCTCACCGGCGAGCTGCGGAAGTTCGACGCGGCGGTCTCGAATCCCGATCTCTGCGGAACGCGTGGGGTGCAGGATCTGCTGCGATGGCCCGCAGGCGCGCTCGGTCCGGATGCGGTCGACCGCAGCCCCGATCCGACCTTCGAGGCTTTCGTCCGGCTCTTTCGCGATACCAGCGAACGACATCGCGAAGGACTGCTCGCGATCATGCGTGCCGCGATCCTGGCGCTGCGACAGAACCTGCCCGTCGAGTGACCCGCGTTCCGACTCGGACCGTCTGGCCCGGGTCCAGGAACTCGTGTAGTCGATGGCGTGATGTCGGCGCCACTCTCCGAGCAGCAGCTCGAGTCGATGCAGGCATACTGGGACGCCGCGAACTACCTCGTCGTCGGCCAGATCTACCTGCAGGACAACCCGCTCCTGCGCGAGCCGCTGCGGCCCGAGCACATCAAGCCACGGCTCCTCGGCCACTGGGGAACGTCGCCCGGCCTGAACTTCATCTACGTGCACCTGAACCGGCTGATCACGGAGCGTAACACTGATGTCATCTACCTGGCGGGCCCCGGTCACGGCGGCCCGGCCCTGGTCGGCAACGTGTACCTGGAGGGGACGTACTCGGAGATCTATCCGGAGGTGACCCGCAACACCGACGGCTTGCGGCGGCTCTTCCGGCAGTTCTCCACGCCCGGCGGCATCCCGAGCCACGTGAGCGTTCCCACGCCCGGATCGATCCACGAGGGCGGCGAGCTCGGCTACGTGCTGGTGCACGCGTTCGGGGCGGCGTTCGACAATCCCGATCTCCTCGTGGTCGCGGTCGTCGGCGACGGCGAGGCAGAGACCGGTCCGCTCGAGGGCTCGTGGAAGGGCATCCGATTCCTCAACCCCGCGCGCGACGGCGCGGTGCTGCCCATCCTGCACCTGAACGGCTACAAGATCGCCGGGCCCACCGTGCTCGGACGTGCGCGCGACGAGGACGTCGAGCGGCTGCTCCACGGCCACGGCTACGACGTGCACTTCGTCGAGGGCGGCGACGACCTGCCGGCCATCCACCAGGCGTTCGCGGCCACGCTCGACACCTGCTTCGAACGCATCCGCTCGATCCAGGACGACGCGCGGCGGAACGGAGTGACGCGCCGTCCGGAGTGGCCGGCGATCGTGCTGCGCACGCCGAAGGGCTGGACCGGCCCGAAGATCGTCGACGGCACGCCCGTCGAGGGCACGTTCCGCGCGCACCAGGTGCCGCTCGCGGGCGTGCGCGACAACCCGGAGCATCTCAAGATGCTCGAGGCGTGGATGCGGAGCTATCACCCGGAGCGACTCTTCGACGGCGACGGCCGTCTCGTGGCCGAGCTCGCCGCGCTCGCGCCGAAGGGCACGCGGCGGATGGGCGCCCAGGAGCACGCCAACGGCGGCAAGCTCGTCGTCGACCTCGATCTGCCGAACTTTCGTGACTACGCCCTCGCGGTGGACAGGCCGGCAACCGAGCGGCACGAGTCGCCGCGGCAGCTCGGACAGCTCCTGCGCGATCTCTTCACGCGCACGAAGCAGCAGGCCAACTTCCGGCTCTTCTGCCCCGACGAGACCAACTCGAACCGCCTCGGCAACGTGTTCGAGGTCGAGAACCGCTGCCTCGTCGACCATCCCATCCCGACCGACGACCACGTGTCGGTCGACGGCCGCGTGATGGAGGTGCTCAGCGAGCACAACTGCCATGGCTGGCTGGAAGGCTACACCCTCACCGGCCGTCACGGGATGTTCGTCACCTACGAAGCGTTCGCGATGGTGTCGGCGTCGATGACGGTGCAGCACGCGAAGTGGCTCGAGGAGCAGGTGAAGCTCCCGTGGCGCAAGCCGATCCCGTCGCTGAACGTCATGCTCACGTCGACGTGCTGGCGCAACGACCACAACGGCTTCAGCCACCAGGGACCCGGCCTGATCGACGCCGTCCTCACGAAGAAGGGGACGGTCGCCCGCATCTACCTGCCGCCCGACGCCAACTGCCTGCTGTCGGTCGCCGACCACTGCCTGCGCAGCAGGAACTACGTCAACCTGATCGTCATCGACAAGCAGCCCCAGCTCCAGTGGCTCGACATGGACGCCGCCTGCGCGCACTGCGCGCGCGGCGCCTCGGTGTGGAGCTGGGCCGGCACGGACGCCGGCGGCGATCCCGACGTGGTGCTCGCGGCAGCCGGCGACGTCCCCACCCTGGAGACGATCGCCGCGGCCTGGCTGCTGCGCCAGCACGTGCCCGACTTGAAGGTGCGCGTGGTGAACGTCGTCGACCTGATGACGCTCTTCCCGCGCGACGTGCATCCGCACGGGATGGACGAGATCGACTTCATGGAGCTGTTCACCGCCGACAAGCCGGTGATCTTCGCCTTTCACGGCTACGAGCGCGCGATCCATGCCATCCTGCACGGCCGGACCGGCGCGGCAGCGCTTCCACGTCCGCGGATTCAACGAGGAGGGCACCACCACGACGCCGTTCGACATGGTCGTGGTGAACGGCATGAGCCGCTTCCATCTCTGCAAGGAGGTCCTCCGGCGATGCCGGCGCAGCATTCCGAACGCCGATACGCTGATCCGACGGTGCGACGCGCAGCTGGCGCGCCATCACGACTACGTCCGCGAGCATTTCGACGACATGCCCGAGATCCGCGACTGGACCTGGACCCGGTGAGTCCGGCGACGAGGTCCTCGTGGCGCTGAGCCCGCTGGCTGGGAAGCCCGCCGATCCCTCGCGTCTCGTGAACGTGCCGCGGCTGGTGACCGCCTACTACACCGGCCGTCCCGATCCCGCGGTCCCCGCGCAGCGGGTCTCCTTCGGCACGTCTGGACATCGCGGCTCGTCGTTCGACGACGCCTTCAACGAGGCCCACATCCTCGCCACCACCGAGGCCATCTGCCGCCACCGCGCGCGGGAGCACGTCGACGGACCGCTCTTCATCGGGATCGACACCCACGCGCTCTCGGAGCCCGCGTTCGCCAGCGCGCTCGAGGTCCTGGCGGCGCACGGCGTCGACGTGATGATCGACGCCAGCGGGGGCTACACGCCCACGCCCGTCGTCTCGCACGCCATCCTCACCTACAACCGCGGGCGCAGCAGCAAGCTGGCGGACGGGATCGTGATCACGCCGTCCCACAACCCGCCGACCGACGGCGGCTTCAAGTACGACCCGCCGCACGGCGGACCGGCCGACACCGGGGTGACCGGCTGGATCCAGGAGCAGGCGAACGCGCTGCTCGCCGAGGACCTGCGCGGCGTGCGCCGCATCCCGTACGAGCGCGCACGCGCGGCGGCGACGACCCACACCCACGACTACCTGAACGCGTACGTCGGCGATCTCGGCGCGGTCGTCGATCTCGAGGTCGTGCGCACGGCCACGATCTCGCTCGGCGTCGATCCGCTCGGCGGCGCCAGCGTCGCCTACTGGGACGCCATCGCCGAGCGCTACGGGCTGAAGCTCGACGTCGTGAATCGCGAGGTGGATCCCACCTTCCGCTTCATGACGGTGGACTGGGACGGCAAGATCCGCATGGATCCGTCGTCGCCCTGGGCGATGGCGCGCATGGTGGGATTGAAGGACCGCTTCGACGTGGCGTTCGCCTGCGACACCGACGCCGACCGCCACGGCATCGTCAGCCGCAGCACGGGGCTGCTCAATCCGAATCACTACCTGAGCGTCGCGATCGCCTACCTCTTCGCCAGTCGCCCCGGCTGGCCCGCGAAGGCGGCCGTCGGCAAGACCGTGGTGTCGAGCAGCATGATCGACCGCGTGGCCGCGAAGCTCGGCCGCACGCTCGTCGAGGTGCCCGTCGGGTTCAAGTGGTTCGTGGACGGGCTCCTCGACGGCGGGTTCGGCTTCGCGGGCGAGGAGAGCGCCGGCGCGTCGTTCCTGCGCCGCGACGGCACGGTGTGGACCACCGACAAGGACGGCCTCATCCCGGGGCTGCTCGCCGCCGAGATCACCGCGCGCACCGGTCGCGACCCGGGAGCGCACTGGCAGGCACTGACCCGCGAGTTCGGCGAGCCGGCATACGAGCGCATCGATTCGCCGGCCACCGCGGAGCAGAAGGCCGCCCTGTCGCGGCTCACGCCCGCCGACGTGCACGCGCGCGAGCTGGCGGGCGAGGCCATCCAGCACGTGCTCGCGAACGCCCCGGCAACGACGCGCCGATCGGCGGCGTCAAGGTGATCGCCGAGCACGGCTGGTTCGCCGCGCGTCCCTCCGGCACCGAGGACGTCTACAAGATCTACGCCGAGAGCTTCCACGGGCCCGACCACCTGCGCCGCATCCAGGACGACGCCCGCGCGATCCTGCAGGACGCGCTGGCGTCCGCCGGGGCGGCGCACTGAGCGGCGCCTCGACCGACCAACCGCAACCATGACCTCGCCGCTCGCCGCCCTCGTCCCGAACGCCGACATCCCTGGCGTCGCGCAGCTCGCGGAGCTGGCGCTCGATCTGCGCTCGAGCTGGAACCATTCTGCCGACGAGCTGTGGGGGCGCCTCGATCCGGAGCTCTGGGCGCTCACGCACAGCCCGTGGGTCGTGCTGCAGACCGTGGCGCGCACGCGCCTGCTCGAAGCGCTGCGCGAGCCCACGTTCCACCGGCGACTCGAATCGCTGGTCGAGGAACGCCGGACCTCCCTGACCTCCTCCGCCTGGTTCCGGCAGCATCACCCGGACGCGCGGCTCGGCTGCGTCGCGTACTTCAGCATGGAGTTCGGGCTCAGCGAGGCGCTCCCCATCTACTCGGGCGGGCTCGGGAACGTCGCCGGCGACCAGCTGAAGACCGCGCACGACCTCGGCGTGCCGGTGGTGGGGATCGGGCTGCTCTATCAGCAGGGCTATTTCCGGCAGGTCATCGACCCCGACGGCTCGCAGCGCGCGCTCTATCCGCAGAACTCGCCGTCGTTCCTGCCGGTCACGCCGGTGCGCGAAGCCGACGGCGAGTGGCTGCGCCTGGCGGTGGCGACCCACGGCCGCAAGGTCTTCCTGCGCGCGTGGCAGGCGCGGGTCGGCCGCACGACGCTCTACCTGCTCGACGCCAACGATCCCGCCAACAGTCCCGCCGACCGCGGCATCACCAGCGAGCTGTACGGCGGCGGCCCGGCGCTCCGCCTGATCCAGGAGATCGCCCTCGGGATCGGCGGCTGGTACCTGTTGCGGCGGCTCGGTCTCCGGCCCGACGTGTGCCATCTCAACGAGGGGCACGCGGCGTTCGCGGTGCTCGAGCGGGCGCGCGGCTTCATGGAGGATACCGGCCAGCCGTTCGACGTCGCGCTCGCCGTGACACGCGCGGGAAACCTGTTCACCACGCACACGCCGGTCGCCGCGGGGTTCGACCGGTTCGACGCCGAGGCGATCGGGCGCACGCTGGGCGGCTACGCGCGCAAGGCGCTCGGCATCTCCGTCGATCAGCTGCTGGCGCTCGGGCGCGAGCGGCCGGCGGATCCCTCCGAGCCCTTCAACATGGCGTACCTCGCCATCCGCGGCAGCCTGGCCGTCAACGGCGTCAGCCGGCTGCACGGGTCGGTGAGCCGCTCCCTCTTCCAGTCGCTCTTCCCGCGCTGGCCGACCACCGAGGTGCCGATCGGCCACGTCACCAACGGTGTCCACGTCCCCACCTGGGACTCGGAGGCCGCCGACGCGCTGTGGACGCGCGCCTGCGGGAAGGATCGCTGGATCGGCACACAGGAGGGGCTCGGGGCGCGGGTGCGCAGCGTGACGGACGTCGAGCTGTGGGCGCTCAGCAACGACGGCCGGCGGCTCCTGCTGGGCGCGGTCCGCGAGCGGCTCGCGAACCAGCTCGCCGCGTCGGGCGCACCCGCGAGCGAGATCGACGCCGCCAGGACGGTCTTCTCGGCCGACGCGCTGACCCTGGGCTTCGCCCGCCGCTTCGCCACCTACAAGCGGCCGAACCTGCTGCTGCACGACCCCGATCGCCTGCTGCGCCTGCTGACCAACGGCGAGCGACCGGTGCAGCTCGTCGTCGCCGGCAAGGCCCATCCCGCCGATCTCGCCGGGCAAGCGATGGTCAAGGAGTGGATCGCGTTCATCCGCCGCCCGGGAGCGTCCCGTCACGTCATCTTCCTCGCCGACTACGACATGCTGCTGGCCGAGCAGCTCGTGCAGGGCGTCGACGTCTGGATCAACACGCCGCGCCGGCCCTGGGAGGCCAGCGGCACCAGCGGCATGAAGGTGCTGGTGAACGGCGGCCTGAACCTCTCGGAGCTCGATGGCTGGTGGGCCGAAGCCTACGACCCCGCGGTCGGCTGGGCGCTCGGCGACGGGCGGGAGCACGGCGAGGATCCGGCCTGGGACGCCGCCGAGGCCGGGGCGCTCTACGATCTCCTCGAGCAGCACGTCGTCCCCGAGTTCTACCGCCGGAGCGACGGCGGCGTTCCCACCGCCTGGGTCGCGCGCATGCGGGAGAGCATGGCCACGCTGACGCCGCAGTTCTCGGCCAACCGCACCGTGCGCGAGTACACCGAGCGCTTCTACCTTCCGCTCGCGGCGCGCTATCACGAGCGCGCCGCCGACCAGGGCGCGGCAGGCGCGGCGCTCCTGGCGTGGCGAGCCGCGCTCGCGGAGCACTGGACGCAGATCCGTTTCGGCGAGACGCAGTTCGACCGCGAGGACGGCATGTATCGCTACCGCCTCCACGTCCAGCTCGGCGAGGTGCCGCCGGACGGCGTCCGCGTCGAGCTCTATGCGGACGCTCGCGACGGTCGGCCATCCGAGCGCCTCCCGCTGACGCGAGCAGGCCGCGCGGAAGGGAGCGCGAACGGGTACGTCTTCACGGCGCTGGTCCCGGCCGCGCGCCCGTTTGGCGACTGGACGCCGCGCGTGATCCCGGACCATCCCGGCGCCGCGGTCCCGCTCGAAGCCGCGCAGATCCTCTGGGCGCGATAGGGCGCGGCTGCTCGCGACCTCGTCAACGTCCTCGACCGTCGAGCAGAGGGGCGTTCCCGAAGGATTGCGCAGAGGGCATCCGGCCGATGCCTACCGCCCCGTCAACCGCTTGGTCACGATCGTGCGCAACATGCGTAGCGCCGTCCGCGCTATCCGAGCGTAGTTCGCCGAGTGCTTCGACTCGCCGCCCATGCGGCGATGGTACGATACCGGCACCTCGATGATGCGCATGCGTGCCTGCAGTATGGCGACCATCATTTCGGGGGCCAGCTCCGGCCCGACGCCCTTGAGCAGCGGGCGGATACGCTCGTAGGTATCACGCCAGAGCGCCCGGTAGGTGCAGCCGACGTCCGTGAAGCGCGGCTGTCGCCCCCACCACAGCAGCTCGACTCCCTTCGCTACCAGCACGTTGCCCCACCGCACCGGGCCACGCATGTTCGTGCCTTGCTCGATCAACTCCCGAGTGGTGCGGGTGCCGATCACCATGTCGGCGTCCTTCAGGTACTCGAGCAGCTTGCTGAGGTCGCGTGACCGGAAGGAACAATCCGCTTCGACCACCACCAAGATGTCGCCTGTCGCATGGTCCAGGCCGTAGCGAATGGTGTCGCCGTAGCCGGTGAGCTGCACCGTCTCCACACGCGCCCCGGCCTCGCGTGCCACGTCCGCGGTGCGATCACGCGACGAGTTGTCCACTACGAAGACCTCGTGTACGACATCATGAAAGTCGCGCACGACGTAGCCGATCGATTCCTCCTCGTTGTACGCCGGGATGACGATACTCACCCGGCACCGTGGGAAACGCGCCGTGCGCGCAACGTAGTTCGCCAGGTTGTGATCGTCGATCGTATTGACGTTGATGTAGCGGCCGGTCAGCGTGAAGGGCAGTACGATGCCCCGCTCGGCCAGCCCGTTGATCGCGTCGATCAGCTCCACGCGACCCGAGCGTGGCGACGGGGGCGTCCGCGCGATGGCGTCGAAGATCGAGGGCGTGAAGACAAACGTGCCGCACCCGAGGAGGGCGTTCTCGATGCGCGTCGGCTTCTCGACCAGCCGGGTGATGCGGCCGCCCGCAAGGTGTACGCTGTAATTGCGCTTGATCTGCTCGAGGTTGGCCGTGTGCATCACTCCGCAGACCGCGTCGAATCGCTGCTCGACCAGGTGTGCGAGCTCGGCGTGGTTCGAGTCGAGGTAGAGTTCGTCACCCAGGACGACGACGAACGGCTCGGTGAAGTGGTCGCGAGCGAGCGACACGCCGTACGCCAGTCCGCGCTCGTGCGCGCGACACTCGACGTATCGTACGCTGATTCCGAACTGGCTGCCGTTCCCCAGGAGGGCGCACACCTGGTCGCCCAGGTGCCCGACGATGACCGTCACGTCGCGGATGCCGAGCGCATCGCGCAGGATGACGAGGTTGCGCATGAGGAGTGGCTGACCGTCCACCTTGAGGAGCACCTTGGGGACGGCCTCAGTTTTCGGGTAAGCGCGCAGCCCGCGTCCGGCGGCGGGAATCAGAGCCTGGGAGAAGCGGATCACGGTGGTACGACGCAGCTATCGTAGGGCCGACTGTGCGGCAAACGCAGGGCCAGTGCCGGGCGAGCTCCGCGACGAGCGCCTGGGCGGCCGTGCTCGCGAGCGACCGCACGAAAACGCCGTGGCGAGTACCACGCGGCACCCGCCACGACCCCCGACGAACTCTACTGCCGCCTGACCACCAGCTCGGCGATGCGCCCGCCGCGTTCCTGCGCATGGCTCCAGTCGGCGTCGGACACCAGGAAGCGAACCGGCCGGTCATCGACGGTGTTCTGGGGGAAATAGACCACGAACATCCCGGCCCATCCGGGCATCAGTCGGGGAATCAGTCGGCTGACGCTGAAGGGATGGTTCTCGATCAACGCCACTTTCCCCGGGGGCGTGGCAGCGATCTCCCGTCGTATGGTCCCCAGCATGGCCGCGACCTCCGCGCGCTCGTCGTCGGCGTGCTTGATGGCGAACGGATGGCCGACGAGGGCGGTGAGACGAGCGATCACCCAGAGCGCGGTCACGGCAGAGATGGTGCGGTGCGCGACCCTGCCCCGAGTCGCCAGCTGGGCGAGAGCGACGCACACGAGAAGCGTCACCAGCGACAGCGGAAGGTACTGGTAGCGCGCCCAGCGTGCCGCCTGCGCAAGCGGCAGTTGGACTACGTCGAACACGTGTGCCCGGCCGGCCGCGACCGCACCGTACGTGCCGGCGGCGAGCACTGCCAGCGCGAGGAGGCGTCGCCGGCCCGGGCCATTGGCCTGGACGACGCCCGCAAGAGCGCAGAGAGCCAGACCCGCCGCTCCCACCGCTTGTGTCCAATCGGGATAGCTCTGGTAAAATCCGACCAGATCGGACACCAGCACGGCAGCGCCGAAGCCGAAGAGATGCCAGTGGAAAGCGAGCACTTCGGGCAGCGCTTGCAACGTCGTGAAGCCGTCGAGCATCGCGCGCTCGTTCGGCGCCACGGTCGGCGAGAGGGTGAACGCAACCCGATAGGTCACGAGCGTCGCCGCGGCGCCGAGCAGCAGCACGACGACGCTGCGGACCGGGAGCTGCGTCCGCGGCAGCGCCATGGCGACTGCCACGGGAAAGGTGGCGGTGACGCCGAGACCCATCCCGAAGCAGGCGCTCCCGATGGCGAGGAGGAGTGCCCAACGAGTTGCCGTGGCCAGGCTCAGGTCTCTGCCGGTCTGCACGAGGCGCCCGAGCCCGGAGAGGATCCCGAGAACGATCGTCGTCAGCAGCACCTGCCCGAACACCGAGTACCAGCCAAGGGCGCCCTCGAGGACCGGACTGCTACCCCACAGCGTGGCGCCGAAGCACGCGAGCGCGACGCGCCCGGTAAAGCACCGGATAGCGCGGTAGAGGAGAGCCGTGTTGGCGAGATGCACGAGGAGGACGGCGTAGAAGTAGGGCCGCGGCTCGGGGCCGAATAGACGGAAGAACGCCAGCGTGACGATATTGAAGACACCGATGGAATGACCGCCCCAGAACTGGCCGAGTAGGGTTGGGACGTTCCTCGTCACGATGTCGTAGAGATGGGGAAAATCATCGCCGGCGAAGTAGTTGTAGCGAAGCGGTGCCCAGACGGAGAGCGCCGCGGCGAGCGGGACGATCGGCGCCAGCCACTCGGCGCCGCGCGCGAGAGCGATGCGGGGGTGTTCCCGCGCTCGCTCGCTCTTCACGGAGAATCCGGGCAGCGCAAAGTGGCAGCGGGCGAAGACATGCGAGCAGAACGATCAGGTACCACGGCGGCGGCGCGGGGGCCAAACCCCCGGGTGGTTCGCGCCAGCGGGATGATCACAGGTCACGCGACGGACGTGACGCGACGGCCGCATGTGGTATGGACCCGGCACCGATGAGCGAGTCCCCGACCTTCCTCGTCACCGGCGGCGCGGGCTTCCTGGGCATCAATCTCGCCCGCTACCTGCTCGCACGGGGACACGCCGTCACCTCCCTTGACCTCGCCGACTTCGACTACCCGGAGCGCGATCGCGTCCGTGTCGTACGCGGCGACATTCGTGATCGCGACGCCGTCGCGCGCGCGCTCGCGGAGGCCCGACATCGTCGTGCACTGCGCCGCCGCCCTGCCGCTGCTACCCGCCGGACGACATCTACGCGACGGACGTCGACGGCACCCGTACGGTGATCGAGGCTGCCCGCGCGCGTGGCGTCGAGCGGTTCATCCACGTCTCGTCGACGGCGGTGTATGGCATTCCCGACGATCATCCCTTCCACGAGGACGGATCGCCTTGCGGGCCGTCGGGCCGTACGGCGAGGCGAAGGTGCAGGCCGAGGAGATATGTCTCGGCTACCGCCGGCAGGGGATGTGCGTCCCGATTCTTCGACCCAAGACCTTCGTCGGCCCCGAGCGTCTCGGCGTGTTCGCGCTCTTCTACGAATGGGCCAGCGAGGGACGGGGGTTCCCCATGATCGGCAGCGGGAACAACCGCCTACCAGTTTCTCGACGTCGAGGATCTCTGCGCCGCGATATATCTCGCGCGACGATCGACCCGCTGCTCGCCAACGACACGTTCAACATCGGCGCCAAGGTCTTCACGACGATGAAGGAGGACTACCAGGCCGTGCTCGACGATGCGGGGTTCGCCAAGCGCATGCACGGCTTTCCGGCGACGCCCGATGATCTGGACGTTGCGGGTTCTGGATCGACTGCGGCTGTCCCCAGCTGTACAGGTGGATCTACGAGACGGCGAGCAACGACTTCTGCGTCTCCATCGAGAAGGCCGAGCGGATCATCGGTTACGCGCCGCAGTACTCCAATCGGGACGCACTGCTGCGCAACTACCGCTGGTATCTTGAGAACCGCGAACGCATCGCGGGCCAGTCCGGCGTCACACACCGCGCGCCGTGGAAGCAGGGCGTGCTGGCCATGGCCAAGTGGCTCTTCTGATGCCCGTCACCCTGCTCAGCGGAGCGGCGTCGATCGTGGCGCCAGAGCTGGAAGAAGGCAGGAAAGACGCGCGTTTCCTTGAAACCACCGACGAAGGGTGGAAGCATCGTGCGCCATGGGCCCCGTCAACCGCCCACCCGTGAGGGTTCCCGCTCGATGGCACCCGCTGGTGCTCGTTTCACTCGCGCTGGCCTTCTGGGTCTATCACCCGATCACCCGCTTTTACTTCTTCGCGGACGACTTCGTGCACCTCGCCAGTATCGAGAACGATGGGATGGCCACCTTTGTGCTCAGTCCCTTCGGCGGTCACAACTTCCTCGTGCGCAACCTGGTCTTTCTCGCCTCGTGGAAGCTGTTCGGGCTCCACGCGAGCTTCTATCACTGGACGGCGCTGCTCACCCACCTGCTCAACGTGTTCCTGCTGTTCGGGATTCTCCGCACGCTCACCCGAAGCGTCCCCATCGCCTGTTCTGGCTCCGCACTCTGGGGAACCACGCCGCTGGCCGCCGGTACGATCGGCTGGTACGCGATGTACGGTCAGGCTCTCCTGACAGCGATCTTCCTCGTAATCCTCGACCGTCTCGTGCGGCTCGCCGCTGCGGGCGAGGCGCTACCGGCGCGCACCGCGTGCACCTGGTACCTGCTGCTGCTCGCGGGCACGACGTGTTTCGGTACCGGCCTTGGCGTGGCCGTGGCGTTCCCTGGCATCCTCATGCTCCTCCTGCGCGGGCGCTGAGACCGCCGCTCCTGCGTGGCGCTTATCTCCTGCTGCCCCTCGCGACTCTCGCCGTCTACCTGACGCTCCGCAGATCGCTGTGCGCCTCGGCGCCTTTCCGATCGAGGATGTCCGGCAGCAGCAGGTGATCCTGAGCGCTCTGGGCGATGCCCGCGATCTTCGGGCACTCGCGGCGTACGTGGTGGTTGGCACGACGCTCGGGTTCTTCTTTCCGGCGGTGTACCCTCGCCGGCTTCCTGGGTGGCCGTGGCGATCTTCGCGGCTGGTACGGCACACCTGCTCTGGCAGGGCGACTGGAGTCAGCGCCGGACAGCCCTGGCGATGGCGGCGCTCGGTCTCGGGGTCACTTCTCGATCGCCGCGGTCCGCTCGGGGCTCGACGCGGTCCTGCTGAAGATCCCCGCTGTGCGTGTAGCCGCGATGACGCGCTACCATCACGTGGGCACCATCCGGTGGTGATGATCTGGGGCTGATCGTGCAGCAGCTTGCCTCGGCTTCCGGGTCTCCGCTCGGTCCCGGGCGGGCTCGCGCTCGTCGCCTTCCTCACACCTGTCGCGTACGGCTCTGTGCACGTCAAGTTCCGAAGGGATTACGACTGGCGCCGCGACGACGTGGAGGAGACCGCACGGGAGATGGTGGCTGAGGTCGACGAGAAGCCGCCGGGCGCCACGGCGTACCTCGAGAACAAGGAATCGCCGGCCTCGTGCTCGCTCCGCTGATTCCCGACGCGCACCCCCCCGGTCGCGCCGCGGTCTTCCTGATCACGAACCCAGGTCACGCACTCGATGGCCGCACGGTGCGTTTCATCGAACGCCGCCCCGAGGTGATCGTCGACTATCGGGATCGTCCGAAGAGCCGCTCGGCGCCGCTGCTCTTCGATCCGCGAGCGACACATCGAGGCAGTGATCGGTGCCGTTCCCTCCGAAGGGCGTAGAATGCCCGTCAGAGAACGGGGGGTTCGGTAGCTGAAGTCGACGCGCGCGGCGGATCGCATGTCCCACGACGAGCTGCGGGAACACGGCCGGCGCCACCCGGCTTCCGGTCACGTCGCGGCAGGATGCTGCAACGGCTTTCGAAGCACGCTAAAGAGGGCCGATGCCCGACCCGCGGACCGCGCCCGATCCTGCCGTGCTCGCCGTCGCCCGGCAGGCGGTCGAGCTCGTTCAGACGGAGCGCGGGTCGGTCTCGGGACCGGCCGCGCTGCGAGCGCATTCGTCGACGAGCTGGGCGCACGCGTTCGCGAGGGGCTCCGGATCGTCGGGACCGCGACCTCGGAGGCGACCGCGAGGCAAGCGCGGGCCCTCGGCATCTCGATGATCGAGCTCGACGAGGACGTCGTCCTCGATCTCACCGTCGACGGCGCGGACGAGGTGGCGCCCAACCTCGATCTGGTGAAGGGCTGGGGCGGCGCGCTCGTGCGCGAGCGCATCGTGGCCGCGTCGTCGCGCCGGCAGGTGATCCTGGTGGGCCCGGAGAAGCTCGTCGATCGGCTCGGCCAGCGCGGCCGCATCCCGGTCGAGGTCATCCCGCTGGCGCGTGGACTCGTCGCGCGCGAGCTGCGCGCGCTCGGCCTCACGCCCACCGTCCGCCCCGGCGCCGACGGCGCACCGTTCCACACCGACAACGGCAACCTGACGCTCGACTGCGCCCCGGGCGCACCGCTGGCCGACGGCGCGGCGGCTCGCGCACTCGAGGCCGCCATCCTCGCCGTGCCCGGCGTGGTCGATACCGGCCTGTTCCTCGGCACCGCCGAGCGGGTGCTGGTCGGTCATCCCGACGGACGCGTCGAGGTCAGGACCAGAGGAGGACACGCGTCATGACCGTCCATGGAAGCTGTCTCTGCGGCGACGTCGCGTGGGAAACCGACGGCACCCTCGAGTTCATGCACCACTGTCACTGCGGTCGCTGCCGCAAGCTGCACGGCACCGCGTTCACGACCGACCTGATGTGCGCGGCGAAGGACGTCAAGCTGATTCGCGGCGCCTCGCAGATCGAGCGCTATCAGTCCTCGCCCAGCTCCATCCGGAAGTTCTGTCGTCGCTGCGGGTCGCCCGTCACCGACGGCGAGGCGGACTTCCAGGACTTCGTCCTGATGTCCGCCGGCACGCTCGACGACGATCCGGGCGTCCGGCCGGTCGGTCACCTCTTCGTGGGCTCCAAGGCGCCCTGGTACGACATCGCCGACGATCTGCCTCGCTTCGACGGCTTCCCGCCCGGAGTGGATGCGACGGCGCTCCCCGATCTGACGCCGCCGGCTCCCGCGGCCGGCGCGCCGCGCGGGAGCTGCGCGTGTGGCGGCGTCGCGTTCGTCGTCGAGGGAGCGCCACTCCGCGTTCAGAACTGCCACTGCGCGCGCTGCCGCAAGTCGCGCGGCGCGGCGCACGCGTCGAATCTCTTCACGGCGTACGACGGCGTGCGCATCGTGCAGGGCGAGGAGCTGATCGCCTCGTACAAGGTCCCCGGGGCGCGCTTCTTCCAGAGCGTCTTCTGTCGCCGGTGCGGCTCGAAGCTGCCGCGCTTCGACCGCGATCGGAACATCGCCGTCGTGCCCATGGGAGCGCTCGACGACCATCCCGGCATCTCTCCCGAACGCCACATCTTCGTCGACTCGAAGGCCCCGTGGTTCGAGATCGTGGACGACCTGCCGCAGTTCCCGGAAGGACCGCCTGCCGCCTGAGACGGAGGACGCCGATGGCCAGAGCACAGATCGAGATGCCGGAGTTTCTCGCCGACCCGTTCGGCTCGCTCGAGCGCGCACGACGGGAAGGGTGGCTCGCCGACTTCGGCATCGGCGTCGGCGCGGTCACCTACGGCGACGTCCGGACGCTGCTCACCGACGCGCGCCTGCGCGCGAGCTTCACCGATTTCCTGCACGGCTTCGGCATCACGTCCGGTCCCTTCTACGAGTGGATGGAGATGTCGCCGCTCAACCAGGACGGCGCCGGAGCACCTGCGCTGGCGGGCGCTCATGTCACGCACCTTCACCCCGCGGAGCGTGGAGCGCATCCGTCCGTTCCTGCGCGAGGCGGCCGACGAGCTGATCGATGCCTTCGCCGACCGCGGCGCCTGCGAGTTCGTCGGCGAGTTCGCCGACGCCTACCCGTCCCTCGGGCTGTGCGAGCTGATCGGCGTGCCGAAGGCGGACCGCGATCGCTTCCGGGGCTGGTCGAACACGGTCGGCCTCGGGTTCAGCCCGCTGGAGCTCGTCGAGCGCATCGGCGAGGTGGACGACGCGCTCTCGCATCTGCTCGCCTACTGCGGCGAGCTCGCCGAGGCGCGTCGCGCGGAGCCGCGGGACGATCTGGTGACGCGCATCGCCCAGGCCGCCCACGAGGACGGATGGACCGCCCGGGAGACGCGCGGATTCATTGCCGGCCTCGTATTCGCCGGGCACGAGACGACCAAGAACCAGCTCGGCTGGGCGATCGCCGTGCTCTCGAAGCATCCCGACGTGTGGGACGGCGTGGCGGCCGGCTCGGTCGCCGTGGCCGACGTGGTGGAGGAGGTGCTGCGGTTCCGCTCCACCGTGACGAGCGTCGGACGCACGGTCGCCACACCGCTCGAGCACGGCGGCGAGCGTCTCGAGCAAGGCACGACGCTCCTGCTCTCGCTCTGGGGCGCCGATCACGACGGCAACGCGTTCCCTCGTCCCGAGACGTTCGACGTCGCCGGCCACCAGGACACTCCGCACATGGCGTTCGGCTACGGCGCCCATCATTGCCTCGGCGCGGCGCTCGCACGCGCCGAGCTGCAGGACGGGCTCGCAGCGCTGGCCGCGCGCCTCACCTGCCCCACCGTCGGGCAGGACACCGCGTGGAAGCCGAGCGCCGGGATCACCGGTCCGCTGCGCTTGCCGATCACGTTTCGCGCGCGCGCCGCGAGCCCTGACCGGACGGCGGCGTGAGCGGGACGCGCTGCTGGTCGCGGCCTGCGGCGAGCGAGGCGGGACCCGGTCTCACCTGGTACGTCAATCCCGACAACGGTGGGCAGCGGCGGCTGGCCGAGCGCTGCAGCATCGCGGCGGGCGGCGCATATCGGCTGGACGTCGCAGATGCTGCCCGCGTCGGCCGACTCGCAGCGCGAGCAGCTCGTGCGCCGCCTCGCGAGCCGCGACCGTTCCATCGATCTGATGAGCCTGGATGCGGCGTTCGTCGCCGAGGTGGCGAACGCCGGCTTCGTGCTACCGATCGACGCCGCCGCCGATCGGGCCTACTTCACCGATGGCGTGCTCGAGGTGCCCCGCGCCAATGCGGAGTGGGCGGGGCGGCTGGTCGCGCCGCCGCTCTGGGCGAACACCCAGGTGCTCTGGTTCCGCAAGTCGGTCGCGGCGGCGGCGGGGATCGACCCGACACGCGGTGACGTGACGTGGGATCGCCTGGTCGAGGCGGCGGAGGGCAGGGACGGGTCATCGCCGCGCAGGGTGGGCGCTACGAAGGCTACGTCGTCTGGATCAACGCGCTGGTGGAGTCAGCCGGCGGGCGGCTGCTCGCCGATCGCGGCGCGGGTGCCGCGGCCACGACCAGCCATCGCGTCGCCCGCCGGCGATCGTGCGGCGCGCATCGTCGGCCATCTGGCGAGATCGGCCGCCGCGCCTGCCGACCTCGCGACGGCGACCGAGGAGGAAGCACGCGCCACGTTCCAGTCGGGCCGCGGCGCCTTCATGGTGAACTGGCCGTACGTGTGGACCGCCATGCAGGACGCCGTCCGCTCCGGCGCGCTCGATCCGGCGATCCTCGCCGACGTCGGCTGGGCCCGCTATCCGCGCGCCGACGCCGATCGCGCCAGCCGTCCGCCGTTCGGTGGCATTCATCTCGCCATCGGCGCCTTCACCTTGCACCCCGCCGAGGCGCTCCAGGCGCTGCGGTGTCTCACGTCGCCCGAAAACCAGGTTGCCTACATGCTCGACGCCGGCAATCCGGCGGCCCGCGCCGCGGCATACGACGATCCTGCGGTGCGCGCCCGGTTCCCGATGGCGGCGCTCATCCGGGAGTCGCTCGCCGACGCCGCGCCGCGGCCACGCACGCCGTATTGGGTCGACGTATCGGCCGCCATCCAGCGCACGTGGCATCCCTCCGGCCTCCGTGACGTCGCCACGTACGCCGGCGGCTTACCGGCGGCTCGTGCGCGACGACACTGGCCGGTCGGGTGCTGCTGTGAGCCGCGCGGCGGCGGATCGGCGCCTCGGGCGCGGCTGGCCGCACCGGCCTTCGTCGTCGATGGGCCTCGTCACCGCGTATCCGCTGGCACGCGCCGTCTGGCTCAGCCTGTTCCGGGACCGCCTGACCGACCCGGCAGGTCGGGTGTTCGTCGGCCTCGGCAACTACCGGACGATCCTGCGCGATCCGCTCTGGTGGCAGGACGTCGCGGCCACGACGCTGCTCATCGTCGTCGCCAGCGTGACGCTCGAGCTGATCCTGGGATTCGTGGTCGCGCTTCGCCTTGTTGCGGGTCGTGCGCGGCCGGGCGGCGCTGCGGACCGCCGTCCTGATCCCCTACGGCATCGTCACCGTGGTGGCAGCGTTCGCCTGGCGCGACGGCGTTCGCTCTCGACACGGGCTTCGTCAACGCCTGGCTCGGACTCGGTGAGCGCAGCCTGGTTCGGGGCCCGCTGGTCGTCGTTCGTCGTCATCGTGCTGGCGGAGGTGTGGAAGACGACGCCCGTTCGTCGCGCTGCTGCTGTTGGCGGGCTTGGCCCAGATCCCGGCCGACCTCGACGAGGCGGCCGAGACTCGACGGCGCCGGCGCCTGGCAGCGCTTCCGGCGCATCACCCTGCCCAACATGCGCGGCGCCATCCTGGTCGCCGTCCTGTTCCGCACGCTCGATGCCTGGCGCATCTTCGACACGGTCTTCGTCATGACGGCGGGAGCGCACGGCACCGAGACGCTGTCCTTCCTCGCGTACCGCCAGACCATCACGCTGCTCGAGCTGGGGCTTGGGTTCCGCGGTCTCGGTGTTGCTCTTCGCCAGCGTGCTGCTGATCGCCGCGGCGTTCCTGGCGGGTGTTCCGGCCCGATCTCGCGGGCGCGGGCGAGTGAGCGGTAGTGCGCAGGACACCGGCCTGGTGGACCGTGGGCGGCGCTTCTGATCGGGGCGTGGGCCGTGCTGCCCGTGGCGTGGATCGTCTCCCTGTCGTTGACCGCGCCCGCGACGAGCTCGGCGTGGCGCGCGGCTTCCTGCCCGTCCTCGCCGACGTTGGAGAACTACCGCGCCGTGTTCGCCACCCCGCTCTTCGTGGCGGCGTTGCGCAACTCGGTCGCCATCGCGTGCCTGGCGACGCTCGCTGGCGGTGGCCGTAGCTACCCTCGCTGCGTGGGCCGTAGTCCGCCTCGGCGCTTCCCCGGATCGCCGTGTGCTGCTCCTGGTGGCGCTCGGCATCGCGATGTTTCCGCAGGCCGCGCTGATCGGCCCGCTCTTCGACATCTGGCGACGGACCGGACTGTACGACACGTGGGCCGGTCTGGTGCTGCCCGTACCTGACGTTCGCGCTCCCGCTCGCCATCTGGACGCTGACCGCCTTCTTCCGCAGACTGCCGTGGGGCCTGGTGCACGCGGCGCAGCTCGATGGCGCCACGCGGTGGCAGGCGTTCCGAACCGTCGTCGTACCGCTGGCCGCGCCGGGTATGTCGACGACGGCGATCCTCACCTTCTTCTTCTGCTGGAACGACTTCCTGTTCGCCATCACGCTCACGTCCACCGATCGCGCGCGCACGGTGCCGGCCGCCCTCGCGTTCTTCACCGGGCGCGTCGCAAAACCAGTCCCCGGTGACCGCGATCGCCGCGGCGTCGGTCGTAGTGACCATCCGGTGGCACTGCTGGTGCTGTCTTCCAGCGTCGGATCGTCGCCGGCCTCACCGCCGGCGCCGTGAAGGGGTGAGGCGGAGATCTCCTTCCGGCGCGCTGGTCAAGCGCTACGGCGACGGCGAGCCGGCGGTGAACGACGTGAGCCTCGACATCGCCGACGGCGAGATCGTGATCTTCGTCGGGCCGTCGGGATGCGGCAAGTCGACCCTGCTCCGCATGATCGCGGGCCTCGAGGACGTCACCGTCGGGCGACATGCGTGATCGGCGGGCGGCGCGTGAACGAGGCGCCGCCGCGCGATCGCAATCTCGCGATGGTGTTCCAGAACTACGCCCTCTACCCGCACCTCACCGTGTTCGAGAACATCGCCTTCCCGCTGCGCGTGCGAGGCGACGTCTCCGGCGCGGAGATCGGCGAAGCGAGTCGAGGAAGCGGCAGCGATGCTGGAGCTCACCGAGCACCTGCGAGCGCCGGCCCGGCGCAGCTCTCGGGCGGCCAGCGCCAGCGCGTGGCGATGGGACGCGCCATCGTCCGGCACGCCGACGCGTTCCTGTTCGACGAGCCGCTGTCAAACCTCGACGCCAAGCTTCGCGGCCAGATGCGGCTCGAGCTGCTGCGCCTGCAGCGGCGCCTCGGCACGACGACGGTCTACGTCACGCACGACCAGACCGAGGCGATGACCCTGGGAGATCGCGTGGCCCTTCTCCGCCGCGGCGTGCTGCAGCAGGTCGCGCCGCCGCGCACGCTCTACGACGAGCCGGCCAATCTCTTCGTTGCGGGGTTCATCGGCTCGCCGCCGATGAACCTCGTCGCCGCGACGGTGGAGGACGGCCGCCTGCAGCTACCTTCGTCACGGTCGAGCTGCCGCCGGACCGCGGGCCTCGGTCGGCGAACGACCGCTGCTGATCGTGGGACTTCGGGCGGAGGCGTTCGAGGATCCCGCGCGGGCTCGCGAGTCGGTCGATTCCGCGGGCGCCACGTTCCACGCACGAGTGGATGTGGTCGAGTGGCTCGGGAACGAGCAGTACGCGTACGTTCCGTACGATGCGCCATCCGGCGACGCCGGTCTTGCGGAGCTGGCGCGCGAGCTGGACACCGAGCGGCCGCGCTCCCAGCTCGTGGTGTCGGTCGATCCACGCCAGCCGATCGAACGTGGCGCCGACCTGCCGCTCCGGGTCGATCCACGACGCATGCACCTCTTCGACCCGGAGTCCGGAGCCGCCCTCGGGCGAGCGAGGAGCGCCGCGGGTTGACGCCCGCTAGCTAGGGAATCTCTGCGTAAGTCGCTCGATGTGCTAGAAGCGGAGCACATCGAGCAGCGCAGGGAGGTGGGGGATGGGTGACCAGCGGACGTTTGCTTCCGTGGCGTGGCAGCAGAAGGGCAAGCAGACCCGCCGCGAGCGGTTCCTGGCCGAGATGGACGCCGTGATCCCGTGGGCCCGGCTGCTCGCCCTGCTCGAGCCGCACTATCCGAAGGCGGGCCGGGGCCGGCAGCCGCTCGGCCTGGAGAAGATGCTGCGGATTTACTTCTTGCAGCAGTGGTTCAATCTCTCCGATCCCCAGGCCGAAGATGCCATCTACGACAGCGAGTCGATGCGCCGGTTTGCCCGCGTCGAACTCGCCGACGATATCGTCCCCGACGAGACGACGATCCTGCGCTTTCGCCACCTCCTCGAGGAGCACCGCCTGACCGCGGCGATCTTCGAGACCGTCAGCGGGCTGCTCACCGCGAAGCGGTTGCTGCTCAAGAGCGGCACGATCGTCGACGCGACCATCATCGCGGCCCCCAGCTCGACGAAGAACGCGGCGCAGGCGCGGGACCCCGAGATGAAGCAGACGCGCAAGGGCAACGCGTGGCACTTCGGGATGAAGCTCCACATCGGCACCGACGTGCGGGGGCGGGTGCACCACGTCACCGCGACCCATGCGGCGGGGGCCGACATCACCCAGCTGCCGGCGTTGCTGCACGGCGCGGAGCGCGTGCTCTACGGGGACCAGGCGTACTGGAAGGACGCAGATCGGCAGGCCTTCGAGGCCCGCGGGGTGCGCTATCGGGTGAATCGGCGCGCGCGGTCCCGGGCCCATCCGCTGACGGCGCGCTGGCGCGCGATCAATCGCGCCCGGTCGCGGACCCGGGCGCGCGGCGAGCATCCGTTCCACGTCGTGAAGCAGCTGTGGGGATTCACCAAGGTCCGCTATCGCGGCCTGGCGAAGAACCTGGCGCGGGCCTTCACGCTGTTCGCCCTCGCCAACCTCTACGCGGTCCGCCGGCAGTTGCGGCCCGCGCCGGCGAGGTGCGTCCCGTGAGCGTCCAGTGGGCAGCGGAGCGCCGCCCGCGAGTAGCGCGGGCGCCGGCGAGCCGGCCGTATCCCGTCTCAGCAAGCCCATGATCATGATTTCGCCAACCACCAGCCTCTGCACGGCTACCTGTGCAGAGCTTCCCTAGCGGACGACCACCGACACGGCGTTGGTCCCGGCCTGGAAGCCGGGCGACGGGACCTGGCCGGCGTGGTCGTCGTCGTCCTCCGCCGAGATCACGGCGGCCACGCCAACGGGCTGGCCGGTGAACACCACGACTCCCGTCTCGTCCGTGAGGTCGCTCGCATCATCCTGCGCACCGCCATAGGAGATCGTCACGTCGGCATCCGCGACGGGCAGCGACGAGGCGTCGAGCACGGTGACCTCGACGGTCGCGCCGGGCAGCGTGGTGGTCGGCGGGCCCCCGTCCCCACCGGGGACGGTGGTGCTCGTCGACGTGGTGCTGGTGGTGGTCGTGCTCGCCGGCGGAGGCGCATCGGAGCGATCCTGGAAGCGCGTCTCGTCGTGTCGACGCGCGGGCGGGAAGCTGTACTGCGCGCCCCAGCACACCGTGCTGCCGCTGCGCCGGAGCTGCACCGTCACCGGCGACTCGAGCGAGCCGAGGTCGGGAAGGTCGAGATTCGAGCCCGACGCCTTGAAGGCGATCCTGGTGCGACCGTCGCGCCGCCCGTGCTGCAGGGTGATCTGCGCCGCGCCGTCCGGATCGCGCGCCGGGTTCCGGTAGCGCAGCTCGCCGCCGCGCTTCGACCAGCAGGCACGGCCTCCACAGGTATCGCCCGCGGCGACCGTGATGCTCGCCTCGAGCCCCTCGGCGTCGTACACGCAGAGGGCGTAGCTGGTGGTCGTCGGATCACCGAGCTCGGCGACGGTGGTGGCGGGTCCGTGCCGGTAGGTCCAGCGGAGGGCGGCCATGGAGTCGTCCGCGGGGTCGCGCATCGCCAGCGACGCGCCGCCCGAGACCACCGGCTGCCGGCACGACGCCGACGGAACGTCGTCGGAATCGCAGTCGCCCCCGTCGTCGCACGTGCCGGTGCTGCAGAGGTCGTCGGCGTCCTGGCACGCGCTCCCGGTCGGCTCGAAGTGGCAGCGCGGGTCGCAGCAGTCGCCGCCGACCGTGTTGCCGTCGTCGCAGTCCTCGTCGCCTTCGAGGACGCCGTTTCCGCACACGCCGCAGCTCGTCACACAGGCGGCGTAGTCGGCACCGGTTCCGCCGAAACGCGTCAGGCAATCGTCGAGGCAGGTCGCGCCGGACAGCCGCGCCAGCGCGAGCCACGCCACCAGCAGGGCGAGGCGCATCGCTCGTCGTTTAGCCAGCCGGCGGACGCAGGGGCAAGTCCGTTTCGAGTGCCATTCGATCGCGGGGAGGCGACCTTGTCAGGAACGTTCCGGACGGCTATCGCTCGCCCTGGGACGGCATCTGAGCCGGGAGGATACGGCATGCGGGACGGGAGATGACGAGAGGCCTCGTGGCGGTGCTGGCGGTCGCGCTCCTCGCGGGGTGCACGGCGATCGAGAAGCAGGACGCACGAAAGACCGAATCGGTCCTCGCGGCGGCCGGATTCCAGATGAAGCCGGCCGACACACCCGATCGGGTGGCGCATCTCCAGCTTCTGAGGCCGTTCAAGCTGGTGCCGCACGACCGCAACGGCACGCTGTTCTACGTGTACGCCGACCCGAAGGCCTGCAAGTGCATCTGGGTGGGCGACCAGGCGGCGTACCAGCGTTACCAGCAGCTCGCGATCCAGCAGCAGCTCGCACAGGAGCAGCTGATGACCGCGCAGATGAACGAGGGTGCGGCCATGAACTGGGGCCTCTGGGGCCCGTTCTGGTGGTGACCGTTTCGTGACGAATTCGCGACGGGTTCAGGGAGGAACGCAATGCAGCTTGGAATGATCGGACTGGGGCGCATGGGCGCCAACATGGTTCTCCGCATCATGCGCGCCGGCCACGAGTGCGTGGTCTACGACGTCCACCCCGAATCGGTGCAGGCGCTCGTGAAGGAGGGCGCCGTCGGTGCGACGTCGCTCGCCGATCTCGCCGCCAAGCTCCGCAAGCCGCGCGCGGTCTGGCTGATGGTGCCGGCCGCCATCGTGGACAAGGAGCTCGACCAGCTCGTGCCGGTCCTCGAGCGCGACGACACGGTGATCGACGGCGGGAACTCGTACTACCACGACGACATCCGGCGCGCGAAGCAGCTGCAGGCGAAGGGCCTGCACTACGTCGACGTCGGTACCAGCGGAGGCGTGTGGGGGCTCGAGCGTGGCTACTGCCAGATGATCGGCGGCGATCCCGAAGCGGTCCGGCGGCTCGACCCGATCTTCACGGCACTCGCGCCCGGCCGCGACGCCGCGCCGCCCACCCCCGGACGGACGAGCAAGGGGACCGCCGATCAAGGATATCTGCACTGCGGTCCGTCCGGCGCCGGACATTTCGTCAAGATGGTGCACAACGGCATCGAGTACGGTCTCATGGCCGCGTACGCCGAGGGGCTGAACATCCTGCACCATGCGAACGCCGGCAAGGAACATCGCGACGTCGACGCCGAGACCACCCCGCTGCGGCACCCGGAGCAGTACGAGTACGATCTCGATCTGCCGGAGATCGCGGAGGTATGGCGGCGCGGCAGCGTCATCGCGTCGTGGCTGCTCGACCTGAGCGCCGGAGCGCTGGCGAAGAGCCCGCAGCTGGGCGAGTTCTCCGGCCGCGTGTCGGATTCGGGCGAAGGTCGCTGGACCATCATGGCGGCGATCGACGAGTCGGTGCCGGCGCCGGTGCTGAGCGCGGCGCTCTACGGACGATTCGCCTCGCGCGGCGAGTCCGACTTCGCCGAGAAGATCCAGTCGGCGATGCGCCTCGGGTTCGGCGGTCACTTCGAGAAGAAGGCCTGACCAATGGAGCCCGACCAGTCCGACGCACTCGTCTTCTTCGGCGCCACCGGCGACCTCGCGCACAAGAAGATCTTTCCGGCGCTGTACTCCATGGTCCGGCGCGGCACCCTCGCCATGCCGGTCGTCGGCGTCGCCAAGGCCGGCTGGACCCTCGATCAGCTGAAGGCGCGCGCGAAGGACAGCCTCGAGAAGTCCGGCGAGCACATCGATCCCGACACCTTCGGCAAGCTCCTCGGTCTGCTGCGCTACATCGACGGCGACTACAACGACCCCACCACCTTCCGATCGCTGCGCGACGTGCTCGGCGCCTCGCGCCATCCGCTGCACTACCTCGCCATCCCGCCGAGCATGTTCGAGACCGTGGGCGAGCAGCTCTCCAAGTCGGGGTGCGCCGACGGCGCGCGCGTCGTGATCGAGAAGCCGTTCGGACGGGACCTGGCATCCGCCCAGGAGCTGAATCGCGTCCTCCACTCCGTGTTCCCGGAGAAGGCGATCTTCCGCATCGACCACTACCTGGGCAAGGAAGCGGTCAACAACATCCTCTACTTCCGCTTCGCGAACTCGTTCCTCGAGCCGATCTGGAACCGCCGCTACGTGCAGAACGTCGAGATCACGATGGCCGAGAGCTTCGGCGTCCAGGGCCGCGGCAAGTTCTACGAGGAGGCTGGCGCCATCCGCGACGTGGTGCAGAATCACATGCTGCAGGTGGTGGCGCTCCTCGCGGGCGAGCCGCCCGCGGCGATGACGACGGAATGCATCCGCGACGAGCGCGCAAAGCTTCTCACGTCGGTGCGCGCGCTCACGCCGGAAGACGTCGTGCGGGGGCAGTTCCGCGGCTACCGCAAGGAGCCCGGCGTGGCGCCCGATTCGCAGGTCGAGACCTTCGCCGCGCTCCGGCTGTTCATCGACAACTGGCGCTGGGCCGGCGTGCCGTTCTTCATCCGGGTCGGGAAGAGCCTGCCGGTGACCGCCACGGAGGTCGTGGTGGAGCTGAAGGGACCGCCGGCCTTCTTCGACGTCGATCCCGAGCACGGCAACCACTACCGGTTCCGCCTGAGCCCGGAGGTGGTGATCGGCCTGGGCACGCGCATCAAGGCGCCCGGCCGCACCGGGCGCACCGACTACGTCGAGCTCATCGCCAGGCACGACCACACCGGGGACGACATGGAGCCGTACGAGCGGCTGCTGGGCGACGCCGCGCGCGGCGACGCCACGCTGTTCTCGCGCGAGGACGTGGTCGAGGAAGCCTGGCGCATCGTCGACCCGATCCTCGGGACGGCCACGAGCGTGCTGCACGAGTACGACCCCGGCACCTGGGGACCATCCGAGGCAGAAGAGCTGATCGCCGGCATCGGCCACTGGGACAATCCGTCGGCGTCCGCGATCTGACGTGTGATTCAGGAGGATCCATGAAAGCGACACAGCAGCTCCACGAGCTCGGCCAGAGCCTCTGGCTCGACAACATCACGCGCAAGCTCCTCACCAGCGGGACCCTCAAGCGCTATCGCGACGAGCTGTCGATCACGGGCCTGACCTCGAACCCGACCATCTTCGACCACGCGATCAAGGGCGGCTCCGACTACGACGAGTCGATTCGCCGCTTGATGGACGAGGGCAAGTCCGGCGAGGCGCTGTTCTTCGCCCTGGCGCTCGAGGACCTGACGCAGGCCGCCGATCTCTTCCGCCCCATCAACGATCGCACCACCGGCGTCGACGGCTGGGTCTCGCTCGAGGTCTCGCCCCTCCTCGCCTACGACACGCAGAGCACCATCCGGGCGGCGAAGGCGCTCCACCATCAGGCGGGCCGTCCGAACCTCTACATCAAGATCCCCGGCACGCCCGAAGGTCTGCCCGCGATCGAGGACTGCATCGCCGCCGGCGTGTCGATCAACGTCACCCTGCTCTTCTCGCGCGATCAGTACATCGCCGCGGCCGAGGCGTACCTGCGCGGCGTCGAGCGCCGCATCGAGGCCGGGCTGCGCCCCGACGTGTGCTCGGTCGCCTCGGTGTTCGTCAGCCGCTGGGACAAGGCGGTGACGGGCAAGGTGCCCGACGACCTGCGTGGCCAGCTCGGCATCTCGGTCGCCAAGCAGACCTACCGCTCGTACCGCGAGCTGCTCGACTCGCCGCGCTGGGAGCGGCTGGAGAACGCCGGCGCCAGGCCACAGCGTCTGCTGTGGGCCAGCACCGGAACGAAGGACCCGCAGGCGTCGGACGTGCTCTACATCGAGGCGCTCGCCGCGCCCATGACGGTCAACACGATGCCCGAGGAGACGCTGCACGCCTTCGCCGATCACGGGTCGGTCCGCCCAGCCATGTCCCGCGACGGCGGCGACGCCGAGCAGATGCTCGTGCGGTACGCGAAGGCGGGCGTCGATCACGATGCCCTCGCCGCGCAGCTCCAGAAGGAGGGCGCCGACGCGTTCGTGCAGTCGTGGAACGACCTGCTGTCCGTGATCGGGGCCAAGAGCGAGAGCCTGCGCAAGGCGGGATGATCCCATGACCAGCCACGCGGGCGCACCGCTGACCGAACGCCCCGCCGGGAAAGCCCTCGCGGACCATCATCGCGAGGTCCGGGACCTGCACCTGCGCGACCTCTTCGCCAAGGATCCCGGACGCGCCGCGCGCTTCACGCGCGAGGCGGTCGGGCTCTACGCGGACTTCTCGAAGCACCGGATCACGGACGAGACCCTCCGGCTGCTGCTCGCGCTGGCCGACGAGTGCGGCCTGCGCGCGCGCATCGATGCCATGTTCCGGGGCGAGAAGATCAACGTCACGGAGGGCCGCGCCGTCCTGCACGTGGCGCTGCGCGCGCCGCGCGGCGAGCGCATCGTCGTCGACGGCGAGGACGTCGTGCCCGCGGTGCACGACGTGCTCGACCGCATGGGTTCGTTCGCCGACCGGGTGCGCAGCGGCGCGTGGACCGGACACACGGGGAAGCGCATCCGCAACGTGATCAACATCGGCATCGGCGGCTCCGACCTCGGTCCCGTGATGGCCTACGAGGCGCTGCGCCACTACGCGCAGCACGATCTGACGGTGCGATTCGTCTCGAACGTCGACGGCACCGACTTCGCCGAGGCGACGCGCGACCTCGACGCGGCGGAGACGATGTTCATCGTCTCCTCGAAGACCTTCACCACGCTGGAGACGATGACCAACGCGCAGACGGCGCGCGCGTGGAGCCTGGCGTCGCTGCGGGACGAGAAGGCCGTCGCCAAGCACTTCGTCGCCGTCTCGACCAACGCGGCGGAGGTCACGAAGTTCGGCATCGACACGGCCAACATGTTCGGCTTCTGGGACTGGGTGGGCGGTCGGTACTCCATGGACTCGGCGATCGGCCTCTCCACGATGCTCGCCGTCGGGCCCGCGCACTTCCGCGCCATGCTGGACGGCTTCCACGCGATGGACGAGCATTTTCGCACGGCGCCGTTCGAGCAGAACCTGCCGGTCATCATGGGACTGCTCGCCGTGTGGTACAACAACTTCTTCGGCGCGCAGACCGTCGCCGTGCTGCCGTACGAGCAGTACCTGAAGCGGTTCCCGGCCTACCTCCAGCAGCTCACCATGGAGTCGAACGGCAAGCACGTGACCCTCGACGGCGCGCCGGTCGGCTGTCAGACCGGCCCGATCTTCTGGGGCGAGCCGGGCACGAACGGACAGCACTCGTTCTACCAGCTGATCCACCAGGGCACGAAGCTGATTCCGTGCGACTTCATCGCCTTCGGCGCGCCGCTCAACCCGCTTCCGCCCCATCACGATCTCCTGATCGCGAACGTCCTGGCACAGGCGGAAGCGCTGGCGTGCGGCAAGACCGCGGAGGAGGTACGCGCCGAGGGCACGGCCGACTGGCTCGTGCCGCACCGGACGTTCGAGGGGAACCGTCCGAGCACCGTGATTCTCGCCGAGCGCCTGACGCCGTCGGTGCTCGGCACGCTGGTCGCGCTGTACGAGCACAGCGTGTTCACGCAGGGCGTCGTCTGGGGCATCGACTCGTTCGACCAGTGGGGCGTCGAGCTCGGGAAGGTGCTGGCGAAGCGCATCATTCCCGAGCTGCAAGCGGACGGCGAGCCCGCGCTCTCGCACCACGACGGCTCGACGCAAGCGCTGATCCGGCGCTACCGAGCTATGCGGAGCAAGGGTTGATCAGCGTCCGCTGACCATCCGCTGGTCGACTGCCGCCCAGTCGACGTTCGCGAAGAACGCCTCGATGTACTTCGGGCGGTCGGCGGGCGGGTAGTCCAGCAGATAGGCGTGCTCCCACACGTCCATCACCAGGAGCGGGCGGAATCCGCTGACGTTGCCCATCTCGTGCAACGTGATCCAGTGATTCGACACGCGGCGCGTGCGCGGGTCCTGATACGCGATCGCCCACCCGACCCCGCGCATCTTCCCGACGCCGACGAAGTCGGTCTTCCACGTCTGGAACTCACCGAAGCTGTCCGCGCACACCTGACGGAAGTTCGACGACTTTCCCGGCTCCGGATCGGCGCCCTTCTTCAGGTTGCCGAAGTAGTGCTCGTGCAGGACCATGCCGTTGTACTCGAAGCCGAGCCTGCGAGTGAGCTCCGAGTAGGCCGGCGTCTCCTCCTGATCGATCTTGCCGTCCTCGAGGATCTTGGCGATCTGCTCGTTGAGCAGGTTCGTCTGCTTCACGTAGCCGTCGTACAGCTTGAAGTGCATCTCGAGGGTCTTGTCCGAGATGCCCTTCAGTCCGCTCAGATTGAAGGTCTGCGTGGTGTACGAGCCGTGCGGTGTCGTCATTGAACGCTCCTCCGTCGTCGATCGGTGCAAGACACGGACCGTCCGTGTCACCCGTGACCCCACCCGCGAGAACGGAGCGGGTCTTTCACGGGTCGTGCACGAGTGTACATCTTGCACGCCGGCAAGGTCCCCAGGAGTCCTACCCCTCGATGTTCCGCGACAGGGTGAGCACCGTGTCGATGTAGGCGTCCGACCGATTGTAGCGCCAGATGACGGCGCGCTGCTCCTGGTACGACAGGCCGGGATGCCAGCCGTTGCGCGCCAGGTAGTTGGCGCACGAGGCGGCGGCGTCGGAGGCGTCGTACAGGCTGATCCGGCCGTCGCCGTTCCCGTCGACGGCGTATTGCAGGTAGCTCGTGGGAAGGAACTGCGGGAAGCCGAAGGCGCCCGCTCCCGACCCCTTCAGCCCGAGGGGATCGATTCCCTCGCGACGCGCGATCTCGAAGGTGGCCCTGACCTCGGGATAGAACGTGTCCTCCAGGTACCGTGCGCGTGCGCGAAGACGCTGCTCGACGTCGGGGTCTCCGGCGGACCAGCGGTTCAGGTTGCGCCGGAGATTGTCGGGATCGTTGGCCATCGCCAGGCGCGCGAGCCGGTACAGGATCATGCTGCGGCCGGTGTTGCGGCCGCAGTGTGTCTCGACCGTCAGGATGGCGGCACACACGCTCGCCGGCACGGCGAATCGGCGCTCCGCCTTCTCGAACGCCGCGGCGTTGTCGGCCCGACACTGACGAGCCTGCACCGTGATCTCGTCGCTCAGGAAGTTGCGGTACATCGTGTGTGATTCGCGTGGCGAGTACGGGGAGAAGTAGAGCCCGTCGAACGGCTGCATGCGCGGGTCGCCGAAGACACGATCGACCCGATCGCGCGCGACGCCGTCGGACACCAGCTTCGCCTTCAGGTAGCCCCATCCACGGTCGCTGGTGTCGATCGGGACCCGGGCCGCCGGCGCCGCCTGCGAGCGGGCAGGTTGCCGCGCCCGCGGCGCGCGCCTGCCCGCGCACGCGAAGAGCGTGCTCGCGACGACGGCCAGCACGAGGGCGGTCGCGTACTGCCGGGACGCACGACGCTTGACGCACACGCATGGTCTCGGGTTTGACCTCGCCATGCGGACCGCCGTCGCCACCGCCGTCCTCCTCTCCACGCTGGCCCTGGTGCCGCCTCCCGCCACCGGTGCAGCCCACCAGGACCTCCCGACTGTAGCTGCTCGCGCGCGTCGCTGCGAGCGTATCGCACGACGGCTCGCGGCCGGGGAGCGGCGAAGCCTCGCCCGCCCGGGCTGCGGCGTCGCCGAGGGGTGCACGCCCCATCAGCAGCGCCGCTGGGGCCGCCTCGCCGCCAGCTATGCCGACGACTGCGTCGCGCTGAACCAGGTACAGGTGCTCGGCACCCACAACAGCTATCACATCCAGCCCAGACCCGAGCTGCTGGCGGCGCTCCTGGCGTTCGATCCGATGTTCCACCAGATCGAGTACACGCATCCGCCGCTGGTGCAGCAGTTCGGCGACGAGGGCATCAGGCAGATCGAGCTCGACGTCTATGCCGACCCGGCCGGCGGGCTGTACGCGCACCGTGCCGGGCTCGTCGCCATCGGCGAGGATCCGGATTCGCCCGACCCCGCCATGTACGCGCCCGGCTTCAAGGTCCTCCACATCCAGGACATCGATTTCGAGACCCGGTGCCTCACCTTCGTCGACTGCCTGCGCGACGTGAAGGGCTGGTCCGACGCCCACCCCGGCCACCTCCCGATCATGATCCTGGTCGAGGCCGAGGAGGACGTTTTGCCCCCGGTCCTCGACTTCGTGATCCCGATCCCCATCGGCCCCGCGCAGTTCGACGCGCTCGATGCGGAGATCCGCTCGGTCTTTCCGCCCGAGCAGCTGATCACCCCCGACGACGTGCGTCGCGGCCTTCCCACGCTCGACGAAGCCGTCAGGACGCTCGGCTGGCCGACGCTGGGGGCATCACGCGGCAAGGTGCTCTTCTGCCTCGACAATGGCGGGAAGCGTCGGACCTATCTCGAGGGACACCCGGTGCTCGAGGGTCGAGTGCTGTTCACCAACGCCGTGGCGGGCTCCGCCGACGCCGCGTTCGTCGAGCAGAACGACCCGCGCCAGGACCCGGCTCTCATCCCGGGCCTGGTCCAGACCGGCTACATCGTCCGGACCCGTGCCGACGCCGATACCGAGCAGGCGCGCAGCGGCGATACCGCCGACCGGGACGCGGCGCTCGCCAGCGGTGCGCAGTACGTGAGCACGGACTACCCGATCCCGGATCCTCGTCTTCGGCACGGGGTACTTCGTCGCGATCCCCGACGGCGCCCCCGGACGATGCAACCCCGTCAACGCTCCGATCGGCTGCCGGTCGGCCGCGATCGAGCGACCGTTCTGACGCCGATCGCCTACTCCGGCTCGACGTCGCGCAGCCCGACGCTCCAGTCCTCGCGCGCGGCGTTGACGCTCTCGGCTCCGGCCGAGGTCATCGCCTCGCGCGCGGCGTCCGCCTGCTCCGCGTCCTCGACCACGGCCACCACCAGCGAGCGTCCACGCTTGAGCGCCTCCTGGTAGACGACGATCTCGTCGCGCGGCACCCCGGCCGACAGCGCATCCTCGAGCGCGTCGCCGGCGAGCGCACCTCCTCCGAGACCGAGCAACGCGCCACCCGCGATGCCCGCGAGCGCGGCGACACCCGCCGCGGGAGCGACGAGGCTCGCTGCCGCCGCGCCGACCGCCGTACCGACGACGCCACCGACCGTGGCGCCCATGCCGGGCTGCTCGGCGTCGTCTGCCGGAAGCGTATCGATCTCGTCGGCAGCGGCCTCCGGCGTGACGATGCGAATACGCGCCGACGGCACGGCGGCGAAAGCCGACTGCGCACCGCGTCGGGCATCCTGGATGGAGGCGAAGATTCCCACGGTTCCATGCATGCACCGCGCGTGGAGCGAGAACCGTGCCGTCGACGGGCAAGTATTCGCGACCCTTCTCACCGCGCGCTGGATGAAGAGAACCGACGCCGGTCTACAACTTACAACGCTCCCGCCGCCGCGGACGCCGATCATCGCGACATGACGGCGGCGGCATCGCTCCTGCATACGAGCCCCACACATGAACAAGGAAACCCTCCAGGGACAGTGGAAGCAGCTGAAGGGCCATGTCCGCAAGCAGTGGGGCAAGCTCACCGACGACGATCTCGACCAGATCCACGGCGACGCCGAGATCCTCGCAGGCAAGATCCAGGAGCGCTACGGGCGCGCGAAGGACGAGGCGCAACGCGAGGTGGATCGCTTCATGGAAGAGAACCGACCCTGACGATTCTCTAGGCGAGCACGACCTCGCCTAGCACAGCGACCCGCCGGCCCCGGGATCGCCCGCGGGCGTCCCGGGGCCACCCCCCAGGAACGTGCTTCATCGGCACCGGCCGCGCGGCGCAGGAGTTGACACGTCACGACAGCGAGGTTTACTCGCGCTACGGTGTTCCGCCCCGCAGAGATCCGGTGAGCCGACACCGCTGGAGACTCGAGCCCAGTGTTGCCGTTGCGCTCACGGGTGCGGGAGCGCTGATCCTGGCGGTGGGCATCGCCGCGCTGCGCGAGCAGCAGCGTACGCTCGAAGCCGGCGACCTCGCGCGGCATACGGTCCGCGTCCTCGAGCAGATCGCGACGCTGCGACAGAGCATCACGGCCGCCGAGTCCGCCCAGCGTGGATACGTGCTCACCGGCGAGCGGGCGTATCTCCGGCCCTATACCAAGGGGCTCACCACCATCCCTCAGCAGCTCGACCAGGTCCGCCAGCTCACCAGCGACAACAGGTCGCAGCAGGTGCGCTGGGAACGGCTCGCACCGATCCTGGCGGCGAAGACCGAGGAGCTGCGGCTCGTGATCTCGCAGCGCGAGTCGGGAGACCCGAGCGCCGCGCGGGAAACCATCCGGATGGGGCTCGGGAAGCGGTACATGTCCCGCATCGGCGCCATCCTGTCGGCCGCAGCGAGGGAAGAGCGCCGACTGCTCCAGCAACGGCGCCTCGCCAGAACGGTACGCGCGCGCCGCGCGGCGTGGCTCATCCTCGCCGCAAGCGTCACGGCGCTCCTGCTGATGGCGCTCGCGGCCGCCATGCTGACCGCCCTCCTGCGCCGCGCGCGCGCCGCCGAGCACAGTCTGCGCGACAGCGAGGAGCGACTGCGTGTCACGCTGCGCAGCATCGGCGACGCGGTGATCGCGACCGACGTCCGTGGCGACATCGTCTTCATGAATCCGGTGGCGGAGGCGCTCACTGCCTGGCGGGAGACCGAGGCCCGGGGTCGATCGCTCGGCGAGGTCTTCAGGATCTTCAACGCCGACACGCGAGAGCCGGTCGAGAATCCCGCCGTCCGCGTGCTGCGCGAAGGCGCGATCGTGGGCCTCGCGAACCACACCGTGCTGATCGCGCGCAACGGCCGCGAGGTCCAGATCGACGACAGCGGCGCCCCCATCCGCGAGGCCGGCGGCGAGCTGATGGGGGTGGTCCTCGTGTTCCGTGACGTGTCCGAGCGCGAGGCGGCGGAGGCCGAGCATCGGCGCGCGCTGTGGGCCGACGCCGCCCGCGAAGAGGCCGAACGGGTCGCCGGCGCGCTCGCCGAGGCGCGTGCGGATGCCGAGCGCTCCAACGAGGCCAAGGACGCGTTCCTGGCCATCCTCTCGCACGAGCTTCGCTCGCCGCTCTCGGCGATGCTGGCGTGGGTCGGCATCCTGCAACGCCGGAGCGACGACGCGACGACCCGCACCCGGGCGGTCGCGGTGCTCGAGCGCAGCGTCCGCGCGCAGACACAGCTCATCAACGATCTCCTGGACGTCTCCCGCATCGTGTCGGGGAAGCTCCAGCTCGAGCGCCAGCCCGTGGACCTCGCGGCCGAGCTGCCCGGCAACATCGACACCCTGCAACCACTTGCCGACACCAAGGGCGTGATCATCGGGCGCGAGCTGTCGCAGGGTCCGTTCGTGGTGATCGGCGACGAGCCACGTCTCGGCCAGGTGGTGCGGAACCTGGTCGAGAACGCGGTCAAGTTCACCCCGTCCGGTGGGCGCGTCATGGTGCGGCTGTCGCAGGTCGACGGCCAGGTCGAGCTTGCGGTGATGGATACGGGCGAAGGATTCCCGAGCGAGCTACGCACGGTGATCTTCGATCGATTCCGGCAATCGCGCAGCCCGCTCACGCGGCGCCATGGAGGCCTCGGTCTCGGACTCGCGATCGTGCGCCACCTCGTGGAGGAGCACGGCGGCACGGTCGACGCGCAGAGCCCGGGCCCGGGGAAAGGCGCGACCTTCACCATCCGGCTGCCGCTGGCGGACATCCAGGTTCCGGCACGGGCGTCGATCGCCCATGGCGACGAGGCGGCCATCGATCTCCGGGGCGTGTCGATCATGCTGGTCGAGGACGACACGGACTGGCGCGAGGCCATCGCCCTGCGCCTCGGACAGGCCGGCGCCGAGGTCACGGCGGCCGGCACCGTCGCCGAGGCGCTGGCCCTGCTCGAGGAGACGCGGCCCCAGGTGCTGGTGAGCGACATCGGCATGCCGGAGGCCGATGGATATGCGCTCATTCGTGAGGTGAGGAGCCGGCTGGGCGCACCCGTCCGGGCCGTGGCGATGACCGGATTCGCGGACCCGGAGAGTCGCGAGCGCTGCCTCCAGGGCGGCTTCGACGCCTTCCTCCCCAAGCCGTTCGAGCCCGGCCGGCTTCTGGTCACCGTGGGCGCTCTCCTGGCCCCGGCGCGCAAGCCCTGATCTTTTCGCCTTTTCGCCGCAGAGCGGCACGAAACCTCTACAAGGGCGCCGGGAAGCTTCTCCAAATCGGAGTCCCCGTGGACACGAAAAGCTCAGTTTTTCAGGACCCTTGACTGGCATGCGCGTTGCTCTACCTGGCACCGGAGGACGCATCGATGCTGAACATGGCAATCACCTTCTTCGTGATCGCGATCATCGCGGCACTCCTGGGATTCGGCGGCGTGGCGGGCATGTCCGCCCACATCGGCTGGATCCTGGCAGTCCTCGGCGTGGTGGTGCTCGCCATCGGCCTGCTCGGCCGGGCGATCGGCGGCGGCCGCAACGCGCTCCCATAGGGACCCATATCCGGAGATGCAGACGTCCACTGGACGAGGCCACGCGATTGGATAAAGCAGGCGATCGCTGATGGCTTGCCGCGTGTTGGTGGTCGAAGACCACGCGGAGAGCGCCGAGGCGTTGGTGGAGTTGCTGGGGATGTGGGGATACGAGGCGCATGCGGCAGAGGACGGCGAGGTCGCGCTCGACCTCCTGGAAAGGCTCCATCCCGACATCGTGATCACCGACATCGGGCTGCCGGGCATCGACGGCCACGAGCTGGCGCGTCGCGTCCGGCGCATGCCGGGACATCGTGGTACATGTCTGATCGCCCTCACCGGGTACGGCGAGGGCGCCAAGAGTTTCGCAGCCTCGGGGTTCGATCATCACCTGATCAAGCCGGTGGACCTGACGAATCTCGAGCAGCTGCTGGAGGGGAGGAGGGTGCACACATGATGCACACGAGGAGGTGGATACGGCGGGGGGTCGCGGGCATGGGTCTCAGCATCCCGCTCGCGCTCGCGCCGGGTCTCGACATCACGGTGCGAGCGGCGGATCCGGTCGTCACCGAGGTCGATCAGATGGCTCAGATGATCGAGGTGCGGGACATCCAGGCAACCGCGACCGACGTGCGCGGGCTGCTCGTCAACCGGACGAGCCATGCCATCCGGAAGGTGCAGCTCACGGTGACGGATACCTTCGTCTTCAGCGACGAGGGCAACCCGTCGCGCGACGACCCGTCGCGTGCCGGTCGGTTCGCCTGCGCCGGGCCGATACCGCCCGGAGGCAGCCGGCCCTTCCGCTACGCTCGGGCCGCATCGCTTCCCGAGCGCAGCGATGGACGGTTCGAGACCGGCGTGACCGTCTCGAGCATCACCGGGCAGCCGGCCGCCCGCAGGCTCGCCGGCTGAGCTACTCGCGCTTGTACACGTTCAGCCTGTTGTAGAGCGTCTTCAGGCTGATCCCCAGCACCTCGGCGGTCTTCTTCTTGTCGCCCTGATAGTGCTCGAGGGTGGCGAGGATGAGGTGGCGCTCGGCCTCGCTCAGCGACGAGCCCACCTTGAGCGCCGGACCGTTGTCGCCGGCGCCGCCACCGCTCAGCGTCGGGGCTCCCAGCTCGGTAGGCAGCGTGGCCACGTCGATGTCCTGCTCGGCCATGATGTAGGCCCGCTGCACGACGTTCTTCAGCTCGCGCACGTTCCCGGGCCACTCGTGACGCTCGAGCCGCTGCAGCGCGCTCGCCGAGAATCGCTTCCGGGTGCTCTCCGCCTCGTTCAGGACGCCGAGGAAGTGCTGCGCGAGCAGCGTGATGTCACCGGCGCGATCCCGCAGCGGGGGCAGTCCGATCGGGAAGACGTTCAGGCGGTAGAAGAGATCCTCGCGCAATCGGCCCTCGGCGACGGCCAGCGCCGGGTTGCGATTGCTGGCCGCGACGACGCGCACGTCGGCCTGCACCGCCTGGTCGCCGCCGATGCGTAGGACCTCGCCGGTCTCGAGCACGCGCAGCAGCTTCACCTGGAGCTCGAGTGGCATCTCGGTGATCTCGTCGAGGAACAGGGTGCCGCCCGAGGCGCGCTCGAAGTGCCCGCGGTGTCGCTGGCCCGCGCCCGTGAAGCTGCCACGCTCGTGACCGAACAGCTCGCTCTCGATCAGGTTGGGCGACACCGCGCCGCAGTTGATCGCGAGAAACGGAGCTTTCCGCCGACGGCTGAGCCCCTGGATGGTCTGCGCGACGAGCTCCTTGCCGGTGCCGCTCTCGCCGGTGACCAGGACCGTCGCCTCGGTGGGCGCCACCTTGCCGATCAGGTCGTACACCTCCTGGATCGCTCCCGAGCCGCCGATCATCGGCCCGAACCGGCCGAGCTTGCGGAGCTCGTCGCGCAGCGCGCCGATCTCGCCGGTGTACTCCAGCGTCCGCGCCACGTTCGCCAGCACGGTCTTCAGCCGTGGCAGGTCGATCGGCTTGGTCAGGTAGTCGGTCACGCCCATCCTGAGGGCGTCGACCGCCGACTCGACCGTCGCGTTCCCCGTCACCAGCACGAGCTGCGTCTTGGTCGACTCCTCCTGGAGCACCTTCAACAGATCGAGACCGCTTCCGTCGGGCAGCACGAGGTCCGTCAGGATGACGTCCGGAAGGCGCTCGTCCAGCAGGGTGCGCGCCTCCGCCACGGTCGCGGCGAGGCGCGTGGCGAATCCCTCGCGCTCCACCAGCTCGCCGAGCCCGCGGAGCTGGTTCGGATCGTCATCGACGAGCAGCGCGTCAGGCATCGCCGCGCTCCGCGGAAGCGAGCAAACCGACGTGTACCGGGGCGGCGTCGGCGACCGCGACGCTCACGCTTCGACTCGCGGGCACGAGGTCCAGGCGGACCACGGAGCCGGCCGGGGCGGTCGCGAGCCGCTCGAGGACCGCATCCAGCAGGCGCTGCCGGCTCGCTTCGCGATCGGGCAGCTCGCACACCTGCGGCGCGCACTCCCCGAGCTCGAGACGGACGCGGCGGCCGGCGGCGAGCGGACGCACCGCATCGACCACGCTCCGGACCACGTCCGCGAGGTCGACCTCTCCCCCGTCGCCCGGGAGTGCGGCCAGGTCGAGGAAGGCCTCGGCGATGCGTTGCAGCCGGCCGCACTCGTCTCGCACGACCGCCAGGTAGCGCTCGCTTCTCGCGCGAGACGCCTGCTCGCCCTGCTCGTTCAACGCGTTCGCCAGAAGCTGCAGGTGCATGGTCATGGAGCTGAGCGTCCCGCGCAGCTCGTGAGCCGTCGGACGCGCGAGCTGCGCGAGAGCGCGCATCCGCGCGGCCGTGGAGGCGTCGTCGGGATTGGTCACGGCCGAGGCCCTCACACGAAGAAACACGCGATCGAGGGTGACATGGCTATCTGCGTCGCGTCAAACGACGCGCCCCCCCGCGCTCCAGGTTGTACAAACGGCCCTGCGCAACCAGGCGCCCCCCTGGGAAAAACCCTTGCCCGGCGCGCCTCGGGCGGATGGCACACGGGGTGCAATCTCGGTCCTCGTGACGAGGAGGTGCGTATGAAGCGACCCATCATGGAGATGGCGGAGGAGCGGCTCCCGGGGTTGTTCGAGCCGCACACGATCCTGCCGGTGCAGTTCTTCACGCGACTCCAGCGCAACGCGGCCTGGACGGGTGAGCAACGCCTGATGGCCGCGATCCTTGAAGACGCGATCGCCGTGTGCTGCAAGCCCGGTCCCCCGAAGACGTCAAAGGGCAAGACCCTGCTGCGTGAGAGCCTGCAGTGGGTACGCAGCAACGATCGCAAGTGGACGTTCTCGTTCCTTCGCATCTGCGAGATGCTGGACATGAACCCGGGTACGATCCGCCGCAATGTTCGAATCCGGCGAGGCGAGGAGCCCGTAGTGCAGCCCGTGGCTGTCGTCGAGGTTCCGTACGAGGCGATCGAGCCACCCCGGCGTACGGGAACCGAGTGAATTCGGTCGCGTGAGCTCCCCTCTGGTCCATCTGGTCCAATGTCGCAGGCCGAGTTACACGATCCCGCCCCGGCGGGGTATCGCTTCGCGCTGTGCCTGACCGCTGTCGTCGTGATCTGCACGCTCGCGACGCTCCTGCAGGAGGACATCCCCCCTGCAGTCGCAAGCGCGTTTCTCGTCCTGACCGGCGGCGCGGGACTCCTGGCGGCGGAGCTGTCCACGCGGCGGCGTCTCGAGGACGACTCCGACGGGCATCGACGGCTGCGCGCTCGCGTCGAGCGGTTGAGCAGCTCCGGCGTGGTTCCGGTGGTGATGACCGATCTCGAAGGTCGCTGCGTCGAGGCAAGCGCCGCCTTCCGCGAGCTGATCGGCGCCGGGCCGGGCGATCCCCCGCTCGAGGGAATGCGCTGGGACGCGCTTGCCCCTCCCGGCGACCGCGAGCTCGATGAGCGTGCGGCCATCCAGGCTCGCGCGCACGGCGCCGCGCCGTCGTACGAGCGAACGCTCGTGTGTCCCGACGGTCGCCGCATCCCGGTGCTCGTCGGTGCGCTCGCCGTCGCTCCCGAGGAAGCGACGCTGCTCTGGTTCGTGGTGGACCTGAGCAGTCGCACGCGCCTCCAGGAGGAGCGCGCCGCGCTGCTTCGCGAACGCGGGCGGGCGGAGGCCGACTCGGTGCGGCACGCCAAGGACGAGTTTCTGGCGGTCCTGTCGCACGAGCTCCGTGCACCCCTCCAGGGCGTTCTCGGCTGGGTGAGCCTGCTGCAGGAGGGTCGCCTCGACAGCGTGCAGCAGACCCACGCGCACGATGCGATCGAGCGATGCGCGCGGCGCCAGATGCAGCTCATCAACGATCTGCTGGACGTGTCCCGCATCGTCGCGGGGACGTTCAGGCTGGAGTCGCACCCCGTCGAGCTGGCCGGGGTGGTGCGGCACCTCGTCGAGCAGAGCCGGCCGCTGGCCGCTTTCCGTGGCATCGCGTTCGAGGCGCACGTCTCGGAGTGCGGCATCACCCTCGGAGACCCCGACCGGCTCCACCAGGTACTCGCCAACCTGGTGTCGAATGCGCTCAAGTTCACGCCCGCCGGAGGAACGATTGCCGTGCGCTGCGAGAAGTGCGGCGATCACGTGGTGGTCATCGTGCGCGATACGGGCGAAGGCATCGGAGCCCAGTTCCTTCCGTACGTCTTCGATCGCTTCCGGCAAGCCGACGCCAGCACCTCGCGACGCCACGACGGCCTCGGCCTCGGTCTCGCGATCGCGCGCAAGCTGGTCGAGCTGCACGGCGGCACCATCGAGGCGGACAGTCCGGGTCCCGGTCGCGGCGCGATCTTCACCGTCCGGCTGCCGGTGCGCGACCCCGATGGCGCCGAAGCGGCCTCGGTCAGAGACGGCGCAGTGCCTCCAGCGCCTCACTGACGTGCTGGGTCGCCTGGAACTGGGAGTTGAAGACGTGACGCACGACGCCGCCGCGGTCGATGACGAACGTCACCCGGCCCGGTAGCAACCCCAGCGTGGCCGGGACCCCGTAGCGCTTGCGTACCTGCCCGCCCTGGTCCGCGAGCAGCGTGAAGGGTAGCCGGTGCTTCGCCGCGAACTTGCCGTGCGACTCGGCGCTGTCGGAGCTGACGCCGATGACTTCGGCGCCCGCGTCCTGGAAGTCCTGATAGCCGTCACGGAAGGCGCACGACTCCTTGGTGCACCCGGGGGTATCGTCCTTGGGATAGAAGTAGAGCACCACGGCCTTGTGTCCGCGGAACTCGCTCAGCCGGACCATCTTTCCCGTGCGGTCGGGAAGCACGAAGTCGGGAGCTTCGTCTCCCACACGTATGCTGCTGTCGCCGCTGCCCCACAAGCTCTCGAGCAGACCCATCGTCGTCCTCCTTCACGATTCGACGCGCACCCCGCGCCAGAACGCAACGTGACCTTGATGTTCGCCGCAGCGGTCACTTCCTGGCAGAGCGTCGCACCGTTCCAGATCGCCTTGGCCATGGAGACCCTCCCCGGCGGCGAGCTTCGCCGAGCCGCCGGGTCCGCGCAAGGCGCCCTCCCCGCTCGCGCGTGCCGGCGTCAGCGAGCGCAACGCCTCGGCGACGGGGCGCATGACGTCGTCCGAGAGGCCGGCCACCCCCGCTTCGCCCCGGATCGCCTCGACCAGCACGCCGGCAGGTGTCGTGATCGGCAGGGCGGCGACGAGGGCGACCAGCAGCCCCTCGTCGACGCGGTCGATGGCCGCGCGAGCCGTCGCGAGCGATACCGGCACCGGCGTGTCGGGCGTCGCCTCCTGCACCGCGCGCGCGGCCCTGATCTGCGCGCGGACCAGCGCCCGGTACGGCTCGGCCGCCAGGCCCGCGGCCGTGGCGCGCGCGACGGCGCGGGCCTCCACCTCCGCTTCGCGCCCGGCGTCGACGACGCCGAGACCGCTGGCTCGCTTCGCCGCGGCGACCGCGGGCATCACCATCAGCCGGCGCGCCAGGAGGTCCGTGACGCGCGCCACCGCGGCCGGCTGCGGCTCCGGGGTACCGTCACCCAGCAGGCGTGCGCGCAGCGCCGGGAGCCAGCCGTCGGCCTCGCGTGTCAGCAGCCACGCATCCAGATCGCTCGCGAGCGACGCCGCGTCCGCGGGAAGGAAGTACGCCTTGCGATCGTCCGACAGCGTGGTCACCACCACCAGTCCGGCGCTGGCGGCGTCGGGCGCGATCGCATGAAGCTCCAGCGTGTCGGTGACGATCCCGTCCACCGTCCCGGCGTCGAGGAGCGCGCGGAGCCGGCGATTGTCGTCGACCAGCTCGAGCCGTGCGCCGGGAAGACGGGCGCGCGCGAGGCGCTCGAGATGTCCGCCGCGATTGACGGCGACGTGCACCGGCGCCGGCGCACCGCGCCGGCCGACGAGGACGGCCTCGTCGCGCGCGACCGCGCTGGTGAACCGGCCCTCGAGCAGCCGATCCGCGCGCACCGTGACGCCGCTCATCACCACCTCCACCTCGTGGTGCTGCAGCGCGGTCTCGACGTCGGGCCAGCGCAGCGGCACCAGCACGAGCCGGCGACCCCGGTCGTGCGACCAGGCGCGCGCCACCTCGACGTCGAAGCCGCTCCAGCCGGCCGCCGAGTGCTCGGAGAACGGCGGGTAGTCACCGGTCGAGCCCACGCGCACGGCGGGCGTGCAGGCCGCGAGCCCGACCAGGACGCAGGCGAGGAGGCGAATCAGGACCGCTGGGCGCGCGCGTACGCCGGCCGGCCCATGCAGCGATCGAGCCACGCGGCCGCCCTGGGCGCGGGCGAGAGGTCGAGCTGCGCCAGCGATGTCCAGCTGAGCACGCTGGCGACGTTGAGATCGGCCACGCTGAACGCCGATCCGAGCAGGTAGTCACGTCCCGCGAGCACACCGTCGAGCACGCCGAGCGGCTTCTTGAAGCGCTCCGCCGCGTCCTCCGCCTTCTTCGCGCTGCGCTGCTCGGGGGGAAAGAACATGCGATGCATCAGGGCGGTGAGGAGCGGCTCCTCCGCTTCCGTCATCGCCCACACGCTCCACTGGTAGGTACGACCCTCGTCCTCGACGCTCTTCGGCCAGAAGCCCTTGTCGTACTTGCGCGCCAGGTAGAGGTTGATGGCGAGCGACTCCCAGAGCACCAGGTCCCCGTCCTGGAGCACGGGGATGTGCCCGTTCGGATTCAGCTCCTTCTTGAAGCTCGCCTCCTTCGTCCCGGTGATGAAGTCGACCTTGACGTTCTCGTAGGGCACGCCGAGCTCTTCGAGCATCCACAGGGAGCGCATCGCTCGCGAGCGAGGTACGCCGTACAGCTTGAGCATGTGTGATCCTCCCGCGCCTCTGCTGCCAGGGGCCGCGTCTCGAATCAAGGAAGCGGCGTCACACGCGAAGCAGCACGGCGCGAGCCGGGCGGCCGGTGGCCCGGGCGATCGCGTCCGCATAGAGCGCGACCTGCCGGGCGTACTCCGCGCGACGCGCACCGAGCTCCACGTCGGTCTTGAAGTCGATCACGGTCCAACCGTCCTCGTCGGCGAACGCGGCGTCCACCACGCCCTCGACGATCGACCCGTCGGGCACCCGGATCACCACCGCGGTCTCCCGGCGGCACTCCGCCGCGGCCGCGGCGCGACGCAGCAGCGGGTGCGCGAGCGCGTGCGCGACGGCGTCGGTCGCGGCATCGACCTCCTCCGCGGTCGCCCCGAGGAGGCGTCCCTGCAATGCGGCCGCCGCGGCCACCGCGTCGCGGTCGGCGGCGAGGTCGATGGTGGCCAGCACGCCGTGCACCAGCGTGCCGAAGCGCACGCCGTGCGGACGCAGCCCGGGGGCGGCGGCGTCCTCCACCACGACACCGGCGGCATCGTCGAGCGAGGACGCGGCCAGCTCCGTCGCGGTGACCACTCGCAGGAGTGGCGCGGCGCCGGCCGCGCGCACGCGCTCGCGCTCCGCTTGCCAGGCAGCGTGCGCCACCACGCCGGCCTCGGAGCGGTCGCCGCGCTCGTCGGCGGCGAGCAGCTTCTTCTGCTTGAGACCCACGTCCTCGTCGACCCGGAGCCGCAGCTGCCCCGGCGCCCACCAGACGACCTCGTGCTGACCCAGCTCCGGCCGGTGCAGGCCGGGAAGCACCGGCGCGGGCGAGCGCCGCGCGGTCGATGGGATCCCGGACACGCAGTCGCCACGCAGCTCGGGACATCCCGGCGGACGGATCGAGACCGGCGCCTGCGCCTCGGCCGGCGGCGGATAGATGGCGGGATCGAGCGGCGCGAGCCAGCCGTCCATCCTGGCGTCTCCGAGAACCGGTACGACGAGCAGATCTCGCGCGCGCGTCGCCGCGACGTACAGCGTGCGGACGCCCTCCTCGCGGTCGCGCCCGAGCTCCTCGGCTTCGTGCTCGACCAGCTCCGGAGGGGCCGACCCGACGAGCCGCAGCGCGCACAGCCGCCGGTCGGGATCGACATGACGGTCCGCCTCGGAGCGTGCCAGGTTGGCCGTGGGGTCCGCGAGCACCACGATCGGAAACTCGAGACCCTTCGCGCGATGGACGGTCATGATGCGCACGCCGTCCGTCCCGTCCTCGACGATCGGGGCCTCGCCCTCCTCGGAGCGCTCGGCATCGGCCTCGAGCTGCTCGACGAACGCGCGGAACGAGGTGATCCCCTGACGCTCGGAGCGCCGCGCCAGATCCAGGAGGCGGCCGACGTTCGCCAGCGCCTGCTCTCCCGTCGGCCAGATCGCGAGGCCGGCATGCGCGCGCACGGCGGCGAGGAAGCGGGCGATCGTATCGGCGAACGACCGTCGATTTCGCTGCCGGTGCAGGTCGCGCAGCAGGGCGAGCGCCTCGGCGACGGGCAGCAGCGCCGCGGGCGGCTCCTCGGGCAGCGCACGGAAGGGATGCAGCGAGCGATAGCGATCGCGCCAGGCGAGCAACGCGCCGTCGTCCAGAGCCAGGAACGGCCCGCGCAACGTGGCGAACAGCGCGAGCTCGTCCTCGGGACGCTCGATCGCCAGCAGCACGTTGCGCAGGGCCTCGACCTCCTCGCGCGCGTGGAACGAGCTGCCGCCGACCAGGACGTGCCGCAGGTTGCGCGCCTCGAGCGCGCGCACGTACGGACGCGTCACGTCCTCGCGCCACGATCGCATGCGACGGAAGAGCAGGCAGACGTGCCGGCTCTCCACCGGCACCGGCTCGTCGTGACGCGCCGGATCGGTCACCCGCCAGCCGCTGTGGGTCACCATCCACTCGACGAGGGCGGCCACCGCATCGGGCAGCGAGCGCTCGATCTCGAAGTCGACGGGCCGCCCGAACCCTCCGAACGGCTGCGGCACCGGCAGGGCGATCACCGCGGGCTGGCCGGCGAGCGCGCCGCGGAACGGCGCCAGCGGGACGTACGCGGCCTGGGACGGCGACGGCCCCCCCGCCATCGCACGGGCGAAGGCCGCATTCACGGCGTCCTGGATCGCCGGCACCGAGCGGAAGCTGACCGTGAGATGTACCACCGACGCCCCGGAGCCGACGAGCTGGCGCTTGACGCTCTCGTACAGCCCGATGTCGGCGCGCCGGAAGCGATAGATCGACTGCTTCGGATCGCCCACCAGGAAGAGCTTGCCGGGTACCGGTCGGACGCGGCGCCAGTCCCCTTCGGCCGGATCGCCGGCGGCGAGCAGGAGCAGCAGCTCGGCCTGGAGGGGATCGGTGTCCTGGAACTCGTCGACGAAGAGATGGCTCCAGCGCGCCTGCAGGCCGCGGCGCACGCTCGCGTCGTCGCGCACCAGGTCGCGTGCCCGCAGGAGCAGATCGACGAAGTCGAGACAGCCGGCGCGACCCTTCAACCGCTCGTAGTCCTCGACCAGCGGCCACAGGTCGTCGCGCAGCAGGGGTGCCAGCTGGGCGCCCGCGCGGCGGACGAAGTCGTCGAGCTCGCGCTTCGCGGCGGCGCGCCGCACGCGGCGAGCGGCCCGGTCGGGATCGCGATCGCGCGTGAATCCCGTCCACTTCCAGTGCCGCTCCCGCGCGAGCACCCGCAGCTCGGCTTCCAGACCGTCGTGGTCGCGGCCGGTGATCTGCTCGCGCCGCGCGACGTCGGCGACGAAGCGTTCGATGAAGGACACCGAGCGGTCGCTGTTGTCGCTCCGCTCGTCGATCGGTGGCGCGGGACCGACGGCGGCCAGCGTCTGCATGAGCGCGTCGATGGCTGTGTCACGATCGAAGTCCTCGCGGCGCCACGCGGTCGGAAAGTCGCGCCACTGGACGAGGTCCCAGGCGGCGTGCCGGAGGCGGATTCGCGGCCCGTCCTGCTGCCGCCTGCCGCGGACCTGCTGGCGGAGCGCGCGCCGGACTCCGGGACCGGGCGAGGCGAGCTGTGCCTCGAACCAGCGATCGAAGACCCGCGCGAAGAGCCGACGGGCGACGTCGTCGGGAGCGACCTGGAACTGCGGGTCGACCCGCGCCTCGACGGGTCGCTCGCGCAGCAGCTCCGCACAGAAGGAGTGGATCGTGCCGATGCGCGCCGCCTCGAGCTGCGGCAGCGCCTCCTCCAGGCGCGTCCGCTCCGCCGCCGGGCGACCGGGCTGGTGGCGCCCGCGCTCGATGGCGTCGCGCAGCCGGAGTTTCAGCTCGCCGGCGGCCGCGTCGGTGAAGGTGACCGCGACCATGCGGTCGAGCCGCGCGCGACCGCTCGCGAGCGCCGCCAGCATGCGGCCCACCAGCGCCGTGGTCTTCCCCGTGCCCGCGGCAGCCTCCACCAGGAGCGTGGTCGAGAGGTCGTCGCGGACGCGGTCGCGATCGGCCTGATCCGCCAGCGGTACGCCCATGCCGGGCGTCAGGAGCGGCCGTAGCGGCCCATCAGCTCGGCCTGTCCGAGGATGTGACCCTGCATCACGTCGAGCAGCTGCTGGCGCGTCGCGCCCGGCTCCAGCTCCGGGACCACGTCGAGAGCATAGAGACGGTAGAAGTAGCGGTGCGGCTTGCCCGGCGGCGGACACGGCCCGTTGTGCCCGAGCTTGCCAAAGTCGTTGCGGCCCTGGCGACCGCCGCCCGCGAGCGTCGCTCCGGGCTTCACCCCCTCGGGAAGCGCGCCGGTCGTCGGAGCGATGCCCCAGACGACCCAGTGTACCCAGAGACCGGAAGGTGCGTCCGGATCCTCGCACAGCAGTGCCAGCGCCCTGGTGCCGGCGGGCACCGCGGTCCACTCGAGCGGCGGCGAGGAATCCACGCCGTCACAGGTGTGCTGCTTCGGGATGTCGCCGCCCGGGGGGAAGGCGGCGCTCTTCAGCTCCAGCGCCATCGCGAAGCTTCCGCCGGCGCCGGATGCGAGCAACGCGAACAGCGCGCCCGATCCCAGGGCCGCCCGGCTTCGACGCCGCATGCGGCGGACGCTAGAGGGATCGCGACGCGCTGTAAAGCGTCAGGCCGTCGCTATCGCCAGCCGTGCCTGTAGTACCCGCGGTACGGATATCCGCGTCCGTAGTAGTAGGGATGACCGTAGTACGCGGGAAATGGACGGCCGTAGCCGTAGAAGTGCCACCGGCGGAGGCGCGTAGACGACCGGCGGCCCGTACACCGGCGGAGCGTACACCGGGGGCCCGGCGAAGAAGGAGACCCCGGGCAGCCCGAAGAAGAACGAGACGTGTGCCGACGCGGGACGGGGCGCGACGATCGCGACCAGGCCCAGGATCGACAGCGCCAGGATCATCTTCTTCATCATGCTCTTCATCGAGGTGCCTCCTCCGAGGCTAACAACAGCGGGCTTCGGCCGGAGTTACGACGCAGGAGCTATGGCATGCCGCGGAGCTCCCGCAGGGACTCGAAGCGCTGCGGAGGCTTGCGCTGGGTCCGGGTCTCCTCGTAGGGGCCGCACACGCGACGATAGTCGCAGAAGAGGCAGGCCCCTGCCTGCGGCATCGCGGGGAGCAGCCCCTCACGGAGCGCCGCGTCGATGACCTCCACGACCCTGGCCAGGGCCTCCCGCCCCACCCGATCGAGGGGGACGACCCGCTCCGCGTACTCCCCGGTCGCAGTACAATAGTAGAGGCGGCCGGAGACCACCGGCTTCCCCAGGATACGCTCCGCCGCCAGCGCGTAGAGGAGCGGCTGGAGGACGGTGCCGCCTCCCACCATCACCCCGTCCTTGGCCCAGGCCTTTCCCGTCTTGTGGTCGGTGACGCGCAGCGAGCCGTCGCCACGGGTCTCGACCAGGTCGATCGACCCGCGCAGCACGAGCGGGCCACCGACCGGCACGGGGTCGCTCACGCTGGCCGGGTCGCTGTGCTCGCGCTCGTCGGCCTTCAGCCCGAAGGCGAGCTCGAAGCGCTCCGGAACCCACCCCGCGTCGTCCGCGGCGGCGCGCCGGAGCCACTCGCGCAGGTCGGCGCGCAGGCCGTCGATCTCGTCGTCCCAGACGCGGGGGATCGCCGGCGCGAGCGCCTCTCGCGCCCGCGCGGCCTCGGCATCGAGGACCGCGTCCAGGACTCTGAACGCCTCGCCGATGGCGTCGGGACGGAGCGGGAGCAGGCCGTCGTCGCGAAGCCGCTCGAGCACCCCGAACTGGACGTCGTGGAACAGGGCGCCGCGGGTCAGCGGATCGAGCACCTCGATCGCCACCGGCTCCTCGCGCGGCGCCAGCCGGTGCACCGCCTGCAGGAAGAAGCGGTACGGGCACGAGGCGAATAGCTGCAGCGCGGTGGGCGAGTAGGATCGCACGCTCATCTGGTGGCGCGCCAGGGCGGCGCGCGCGAGCTCGTCCGGATCGACGAGGCCGTCCGCACTCGTCCAGCGACGCAGCCAGCGGCGGCCGCGCGCGCGCAGCGCGCGGGCGAGATGCGGATTGGCCTGCAGGAGATACGACGCCGTGCCCGCGGTGGTCTCCGGATCCGCGTGCAGGAGCGGCGCGAGCAGCGCGAGGTCGTACTCCGCCTCGTCGATGGCGTCGCGCGGCTCCGCGGGCGCCGGCCAGCCGAGCCTGGCGCCCGCGGCCTGCTCCGCGCTGCGCGTCAGCGCGTCGAGGCCGGGCAGCCGACCTTCGGCGGCCTTCAGGACCTCGAGGGCGTAGAACGAGGGCACCCGGCGCCGCGCCTTCTCGACGTCGACGCGAGGATACGACAGCCAGACGCGCCGGCGGGCGGCGCCCACCGCGAGACGGAGCGCCAGCCGCTCCCCCTCGACCCGTTCGGCCTCGGTGACCAGCGTGCCGGCACCGAGCAGCCGGCGCTGCTCGTCGAGCAGCAGCGGATCCTCGAGGATCTTTCCCGGAAAGACGTTCTCGGCGAGACCGGGGACGAACACCACGTCGAAGGTCATCCCGCGCGCCGCTCGCGTCGTGCCGACGAAGACGCGACCGTAGCGCCGCCGCGGCGGCGGCTCGGTCACGTCGCGCAGCCGGGGAGTCAGCACGAGCTGCACCTCGTCCAGCTCGATGGGGCCGACCGGCGTCATGGGCTCGAGCTCCGCGAGGGCGGCGAGCACCGGCCGCGGCTCGCGGAGCGACGCGGTGGCGAGCGCACGCAGGTGCTCGAGCCACTCGCCCCAGGGCGCCCGCCGCGGGAACGCGGCGAGGCGGTCGATCAACGGCAGCGCGAAGGCACGCAGATGGCCGAGCGCGCGCAGATCGTCGTCCAGCCGCCGCGCGTGGGCCTCCTGCTCGTCGGCGACGACGGCGCGACGGCGCGCGAGATCGCTGGCGAGTCCGTCCAGGCGGCGCGCCCAGCGGTCGCGGCCACCGATGACCGCCGCATCGACCAGGAGCTGCTCCCACCGCGCCGGGGTCCGCAGCGAGCCGGACACGACGGGGGCCGCGTCGGGATCGGCCACCAGCTCCTCGACCGGTGCCACCGGCGCGGTCGCGGGTTGCACGACGAGGTCGCTCTCGGGCGGCGTCCACGCCGCGTCCGGGTCGGTGGGCCACGCCGGGTCGGGGACCTGCGCCAGCGAGAGATACTCGGCGAAGCGGCGGGCGGACAGTCCTTCCGTCGCACACGCGAGCAACGCCAGCAGCGCGCGACCGCCAGGATGTGGGCGCCGGGTGGCGCGCGAGAAGAAGTACGGGATCGCGGCGCGCGTGAACGCCTCCTCGAGATGCCCGACGTACTCGGCTGGCGCGTGCAGCAGCACCGCCATGCGGTCGAAGGGCACGCCCCCGGCCGCCTCCTCCTGGATGGCGCGCCCGATCTCGACACACTCGCGTGCCTCGCCGGGCCACGCCGTCAGCCTCACCCCGTCGTCGAGCGGCGCCTCGGGTGGCGCTGCCGTCTCGAAGAGGTGACGCTGGAGCGCGGCGAGCGAGCCATGCGTCACGCCGGCCGGCCGTTCCGCCTCGCAGCGGAGCGCGCGTTCGAGGCGTCCGATGCTGCTCGCGTCGCCGGCGGCGGCGCTGGCGAAGACCGCGTCCGCATGGCGCGCGAGGGACGCGACGAGCACCTCCTCCGCCTCGCTGGCGAGCGGAAGATCGAGCAGCAGCAGCGGCAGTCCGACGGGATGCGGAGTGGGAACGTTCGCCGCCGCTGCCACGGCGGCCCGGTAGAGCGCCGCGCGATCCGCGAGCCCGTCGCGCGCCAGCTCGTCGGCGACGGCTTCGGCGAGACGCGCCAGATCCGCACCACCCTGCGGCAGGCGCCCGAGCGCCTCGGAGGTGACGCCGGCCATCGCCAGCTCCTCGAGCGTGCGCGCGAGCGCGCGAGGAAACCCGGGCCGGTCGGCAACCGGCCCGAAGTACGTGAAGACGCCCTCGGCGGCGAGGCGATGCACCGCGCGGGCCGCGACGGCGAGCAGCCCCAGCTCCGTCACCGGGACGCAGCCGCGCGCGGCGAGGTGCGGCGCCGCCAGCCGCGCGGCGAGCCGGGAGAGCGTGGTGCGCACCACGCCGAACCGCGCGCCTGCGGCGCCGAGCGCGCCGCGCACGAGGTCGTCGCAGGCTTCCCACCCGGGCGCGATCACCAGCGCCTCGGCGTCGGGCGGCAGCGCCTCGAGCCATTGCGCCGCGGCGGCCAGGCGGCTCGCGACGTCGGCGGTCACGAGCAATCGCGTCGTCCGCGTCGTGTCCACCCGTCGTCCCACCGCAGCCATCATTATCGTGTGCCGGTCGGGGACGGAAAGGCCGCCGGGCGGCGCGCCCGGGGCGTTGGCTGTCGGGGCTCACCCTGCTACGACTCACTCGTGCGCGTCGTCTCGCTCCTGCCGGCGGCGACGGAGATCGTCGCCGCGCTCGGCATGCTCGATCACCTCGTGGGCGTGAGCCACGAGTGCGACCACCCCGCCGCCGTGAACGAGCTACCGCGGGTCACCCGCTGCGCGATCCACGGGAACGCGCTGCCGAGCGCCGACATCGACCGCTGGGTGAAGTCGGAGCTGGAGCGCACGGGGACCCTCTACACCATGGACGAGCCGCTGCTGCGGCGCCTCGCCCCGGAGGTCATCATCACCCAGCGGCTGTGCGACGTCTGTGCGGTCGGCTTCGAGAGCGTGACGGCCCTCGCCGCCACCCTGCCGGGACCGCCGCAGGTGGTGAACCTCGAGCCGCAGACCCTCGACGAGGTCTTCGCGGACATCCGTCGCGTCGCGGTGGCGCTCGGCGTGGAGCCGCGAGCCGATCGGGTCATCGCGCAGCTTCGCGGGCGCGTGGAAGCGGTGCGCGCGCGGGCGGCGCCGGCGCCACGGCGACGCTGCGTGCTCCTCGAGTGGATCGACCCGCCGTTCCGCAGCGGTCACTGGGATCCCGAGCTGGTCGCGCTGGCCGGCGGCGTCGATCCGCTGGGCCGTTCCGGGGAAGACGCCGCGGAGGTCGCCTGGGACGCGGTCCGCGCGGCGGATCCGGAGGTCCTCGTCATCGCGTGCTGCGGCTTCGATCTGGCGCGGACGCGGGACGACCTGCCGATCCTGCGCGCGTACCCCGGCTTCGCCGAGCTGCCCGCGGCGCGCGGTCGCGAGGTCTACCTGGTCGACGGCTCGGCGTACTTCAGCCGGCCGGGACCGCGCCTCGTCGACAGCCTCGAGCTGCTGGCCCCGCTGGTGCACCCGGAGCTGTACAGCCAGACCGCGCTGCCGGCGGGCGTCGCGCGAGCCTAGCGCTCAGGCCTTCGGGTTCGTCACCCGGCCGAGGAACAGGATCGCGCCGGTCGGATTGTGCCGGATGAAGAAGACGAACGGATGGTCGGCGCGGAAGGTCGGCGGCTCCTCGGGCCGCATGGCTCGCACGCCGACGGCCACGCCCGTCGCTGCCGCCGCCTCGGTACCCTGCTCGTCGACGTCGACGCGCGCCTTGTGGAGCACGGCCGAGATCGAGAGGTCGCGCTTGCCGTTCATGCCGGAGAAGTCGGCGCGATCCGAGAAGGCCTGCGGCATTCCCATCGCGGCGAGCGTGCTGCCGAGACCGAATCCGGACTCCACCGAGAAGCGCGGCAGGAAGACCAGGACGTCCTGACGCGCGAGGCCCGTCGTCCAGCGACGCACGTTCTCCGCGGTGAGGCTCGCCTCCACCGCCGCCAGGCCGTCCATCGCGTCGGGCAGCAGCACCAGCATGGAGAGGTCGTCGCCCTTGTACGGCAGCTCGAGCACCTTCATCGCGGCATCCGGCCGGGTCGCGAAGCCGGCCGGAAGCTTGGCGAACATCAGGGGGACGCCGACGGCAGGGCCGCCGGAGACGTGAAACGGCTGGTCGTGCGTCCCGCTCTTCTCGAACTGCCGCGCCCAGTCGCCGCGGAAGTAGATCGCGTTGGCGAGGACCAGGCGCGTGTCCGGACCGAGCACCCCGGCCGGGATCGAGATCCCGGATCTTCTGCTCGGTCTCCTGCGCGACCCAGCCGTTGATCTCGCCGCGCGCGCCCTCGGCGTCGGTCTTGAAGTCCACGAGCCCCACCTCGGCCCCGTAGCTGGTGCGGGTCACCGCGATGAACGGCTCGAGGAAGGACATCCCCCGCTGGCCCCAGAGACGGTTGGCGATCGAGAGCCGGTAGCTCCGCGTCCCGCTCCCGCCGCGCAGCGCGCCGAGCAGCGCGGCATAGCCCGCCGGGAGGCGATCCTGCGGAAGCGAGAAGTGCATCGTGCGCGCCATCTCCGCCGCAGTCTCGCCGCGCGCGCCCGCGTAGGTCATCGCGAGCGCGGTCGAGATGCTCTGCGGCGAGAAGAAGAGGTTCCCCTTCTCCTGGGAGCGCAGGCGACCGTAGAGGTCGAACGCGAAGCGGTTCACGTCCGCCGCGACGGTGACCGCCGCGGGCTCCGGCGGCGTTGCGCCGCCGGTGTCGGCGGCGATCGCCGGAGCGGCGCACAGCACGGCGCCGAGGCCGAGGATGGGGAGCGTCGTCATGGCGTGCCCGAAGGCCATATCACGCTCGCACGGCGTTGCTGCGGGGGGCGCGCAGTCCGGCCCACGCGATGAGCGCGGCGGCCAGCAGGGACAGCCCAGCAGCACAGAGCGCCGTGCGATAGCCGCTCATGAACGCGTCGAATGCGGGGGTTTCCGCCTGCGGCCCGACCGCCGCCGCCACCGCCTGGCCCTGGCCGCCAGCCACCAGCTGGACGAGCGGGGCGGCCCGGTCCTGGATTCCCACCGGGAGGGCGCCGAGAGCTCCACGCCACGATCGCGTGACGGCCGAGATGCCGAGCGACCCGAGTACCGCCAGGCCCACCGACGAGCCCACCTGCCGGGCGGAGTTGAGTATCCCCGAGCCGATGCCCGCCGAGGGCGGCGGCACGTCGGCCATCGCCGCCGACGCCACGGCCGGCACCAGGAGGCCGTAGCCGAGACCGATCAGGACGTAGCACGGCCACACCACGGAATACGCCGAGTCGACGTGGAGCGACGCCAGACCCAGCATGCCGGCAGCGGCGATCAGCGCGCCCGCGGTCACGACGGCGCGGGCGCCGAAGCGCGCGCCGAGCGCTCCCGCGTTCACCGACATCGCGAGAAAGGGCGCGTTGAGCGGAATCCACGACAGCCCGGTGCGCAGCGCCGACCAGTCCTTCAGGTTCTGGAAGTACAGCGTGACGTAGAAGAACATGCCGGTCAGCGAGAGGTACACGAGGAAGAAGACCGTGCTGGCGGACGCGAAGCGCCGCGCGCGCAGCAGCCCGAGCGGGAACATCGGGGCGGCCACACGTCGCTCCCACGCCACGAACGCCACCAAGAGGAGCACGGCCGCCACCAGCGGCGCCCCGACGAGAGCCGACGCCCACGACGCGCGGTTGGTCTCGATCAAGCCGAACGTGAGCAGGAACAGCCCGCTCGCCGCGAGCAGCGCGCCGATCGGATCGAGAGCGCGCGCGCCCGGATCGCGCGACTCGCGGACCCCCACCGTCGCGAGCGCGAGGCCGGCGACGCCGATCGGCACGTTCACCCAGAAGACCGACGACCAGGCGAAGGCGTGCAGCAGGATGCCGCCCAGGATGGGTCCCATTCCGAACCCGAGGCCCGCCACGGCCGCCCAGGTGCCGATCGCGCTCGTGCGGCGCTCGGGCGGAAACGCGTCGACGAGGATCGAGAGGGTGAGCGCCGCCATGAGCGCGCCCCCGACACCCTGGAGCGCGCGCGCGACGATGAGCTCCGGGTCGGTGCGCGCGAGCGCGCACAGCGCCGAGCAGGCGGTGAAGACGGCGAGGCCGACGAGGTAGACCCGCTTGCGACCGTAGCGATCGCCGAGCGCGCCGCCGACGAGGATCAGCGTCGCCAGCGCGAGGGTGTAGGCGCTGATCACCCATTCGAGGTTGCCCGGCGAGACGTGCAGATCGCGCTGGATCGCGGGAAGCGCGACGTTCACGATCGTGACGTCGAGCAGGATCATTCCCTGGGCGATGCACATGGCGACGAGCGTCAGCCCGGGACGCGGACCATGCGCGGCGGCCATCGGCGGGAGCGTAGTGGTGCCGGACCGCGCGTCGCAAGCCGTGCTCACAGCTCGCGGCGCAGCCCCGTGACCCATTCCCGTCGCGGTCCCTTCCAGCGGGTGCGCCGCAGGTCGACCTTGCCGGAGCGGTCGAAGCGCACGCCCTCCCGTTCCAGCAGGTCGCGCTGCGTGGCGGCGCTCAGCCCGTCGCGATGGCTGCACCGGCCCGCGGCGTTGATCACCCGCTGCCACGGCACCAGCAGGAGGAGCGGCGGGCGGAGTGCGCCGAGGGCCATCCCCACCGCGCGCGCGCCGCGCGGCTGTCCGAGGATCGCGGCCACCTGCCCGTAGGTGACGACCTTGCCGCGCGGGACTCGACGCACCAGACGGTACACCAGCCGGTAGAACGGGGGCGCCGTGCTCGCGCCGCCGCGGGATCGCCTGGAGCCGGTCACCGCCCCACTCGAACGGCCTCGCAACACAGGCGCAGGACGCGGATGATTCGGTGCTGGCATCGGAGCTCGACGCCACCACGTAGAAGGAGGCCGCCGATGGCGCAAGACGACGTCGATCGATTGAACGGGTTCGGGCGCGACCGGCTTCCCGGTCTGCTCGGTCTCGAGATCCTCGAATGCGAGCCGACCCACGTCACCGGACGGCTGGCCGTGACTCCACCGTTGATCGCCGGCACCGGGTTCCTCTGGGCTCCCGTGGTGATCGCGCTGGCGGACACGCTCTGCGCGTACGGGGCGGGTGCCTGCCTGCCGGCGGGGGCGCGGAGCTTCACCACCGTCGAGCTCAAGTGCAACTTTCTCGGGACCGCCGCCGAGGGCGCGGTGGTCGCCGGACGCGCCACGCCGGCCCATCTCGGGCGCACCACGCAGGTGTGGGACGCCGTCGTCGTCGACGAGGCGTCGACGCGCACGCTGGCGCTGTTCCGCTGCACGCAGGTGGTCCTGTACCCGCGCTGACGCTTGACACGCTTCGAACATTTGTTTGAAACATCTGTTCGTGGCGAGGCGCACGCCCGATCGAACCCGGAGCCGGCTCCTGCAAGCGGCCGCCGGACTGTTCGCCGACCAGGGATTCCACGGCACCACCGTGCGCGAGATCGCGGCACGCGCCGGCGTCAACCTGGCGGCCAGCAACTACCACTTCGGCTCGAAGCGCGCGCTCTACCTGGCGGTGCTCCGGGAGCACTTCGCGCACGTGCACGAGCAGATGCGCCGGCGCGGCGCCGCCCCCGGGCAGACGGAGCTGGCCCATCTCGACGACGCCGGGCTGCGTGCGGTCTTCCGCGTGCGCGTGCAGGCCATGGTCGACGTGGTCGTCGGTCCCCCGCCCGACGTCTACGCCCTCCTCATGCAGCGCGAGATGACCGATCCGAGCGAGGCGATGCCGGTCATCGTGAAGGAGTTCATCCGCCCGATGATGGACGAGCTCACCGCCATCGTGGCACGGCTCGCTCCCGGGCTACCCTCTGCCGCGGTCACGCGCTGCGCGTTCAGCATCGTCGGCCAGGCGCTCTTCTATCGGTTCGCGATGCCGGCCGTGCTGCGCATCCTGGGCGAGCGCCGCTACACGCCCGCGCTCACGGCTGCCGTGTCCGAGCACATCGCCGGATTCAGCCTGGGCGGCCTCGCCGCGGCCGCGACGCCCGCTGCACGGAGACGTCGTGCGGTCTGACGCGGTCGCCGCGAGGCGCTGCCTCGTCCTCGGGCTCGTGCTGGCGATGGGATGCGGGCCGGCGCGGGTGCTCACGCGACCCGAGGGCAACGGCGGCTGGGATCCGCAGCGGCGCCGCGACGAGCTGTCGGCGCGCGCGACCGCCGCCGCCGTCGCGCTCGATCCCGAGGCGCCGCCACCCGAGCCGGAGAACGTGGCATCGCCGCTGTCGCTCACCGACGCCCTCGCGCTCGCGACGTCGGGCAACCGGCGCATCGCGGAAGCCGACCGCGAGGTGGATGCCGCCGCCGCGCGCGTGCGCGACACGCGCGGCCGGCTGCTCCCGGCCACCACCGGCACGGGGCGGTACACGTGGTACACCTCCGCGCTGCGCAACGCCGTCGCGCTGCCGGCCGGCCTGGTCCCTGGCGCGACCAATCCGAGCTTCGTCATCCGCGAGCAGCAGTCGGGACGTCTGAACGGCGCCACCGTCGTCCCGCTCGACGTGACCGGCCAGCTCTGGAAGACGCTCACCGCCGCGCAGGCCGGATACCGCGGCGAGCGCGCGCGCGCCTGGGCAACGACGCTGGCGCAGAAGGTCGGCGTGATCCGCGCCTACTTCGACCTGCTCCAGGCACGGGAGCTGCGCGGCGTCGTCGAGCAGAACATCGAGCTCGATCGGGCGCAGGTCCAGAACGCGCAGCAGCGATACGATGCCGGGCGGCTCACGAAGAACGAGCTGCTGGTGGTGCAGGTGGCGCTCCAGGACCGCGAGCAGCAAGAACGGCAGCGCAACCTCGACATCGATCGGGCGCGCCGCGACCTGAACGAGGCGATCGGACGCCCGGTCGACGCGCCGACGGCGGTCGTCGACGTGGCCGATCGTCCCTCGCTCCCGTCGGTGGACGACGCGCTGAAGGATGCCTTCGCGAACAACCCCGTCCTGCTCTCGCTGGTGGAGGAGCAGCAACGCCTGGAAGACACCGCGACCGCGCTCGCGCGCGGCCGCCTGCCGCGCTTCGAGGGCGGCGGCACCGCCGACTGGACGAGCGAGAAGATCCTCCAGCCGCAGGGAATCGGGTCCGGCTACGTCGGCTTCTCGTGGGACCTCGGCACGGACGGCCGACGCGAGGCGCAGCTCGCCGAAGCGCGCATCCAGGCCGACCGTAATCGCCTCGCCATCGAGCGCGAGCTGCGCGAGCTGGAGAGCGCCGTGCGTGACACGCGCGACGCCGCCGCCGAGCGCCTCGCCGCACTCGACACGGCGCGCGCCGCCGTCGGTCAGGCCGAGGAGAATCTTCGCATCCGGCAGCAGCAGTTCGATGCCGGACGCGCCACCAGCGAGGACGTCCTCGACGCACAGGCCCTGCTCACGCAGCAGCGGGCGACGCTCGCCACCGCGCTGTACGAGGCACACACCCGCCGCGCCGAGCTGCAGGAGCTGATGGGCCTGCCGCTGGAAGCGCTGGCGTACGCCACGAGGTAGCCGCCGCATGAGCAAGCGCATTCCGATCGTCGTCGCCGTTCTCGCCGTGGTCGCGGGCGCGGTGTGGTGGCTGCGGGCCGAGCACGGTCCGGTCCACTACACCGGCTTCGTCGAGGGCGAGGAGCGCGTGATCCGCAGCGAGGTCGCCGGGCGCGTGCTCGAGGTGCCGTTCCGGGAGGGCGATCAGGTACCCGCCAGCGCCATCGTCGCGCGTCTCGACGATCGGGACATCGCCGCGAAGATCGCGACCAAGCGCGCCGAGATGGAGACGTTCGACTCCCAGATCCGCCGGCAGGAGGAGCAGGTGGCGCTCACCGACTCCACGTGGCACCGGGATCGCAGCGCCCGGGAGGCCGAGGTGCGCGAGGCGGCGGCCGGCGCGGAGCGCGCGCAGCGCACGTTCGCACGCGAGCAGGACCTGGCGCGGACGGGAGCGAGCACCGCGCAGCAGCTCGACGACATGCGCGCGGCGCGCGACCAGGCCGCGAGCGCGCTCCAGCGCACGCGCGAGATGCTCGGGCGCGCGCAGGCGGAGGAGCGCAGCATCACGCTGGCGCGCCAGCAGGAGGACGTCCTTCGCCAGCAACGCGAAAGCGCGGGCGCCGAGCTGGCCGAGCTCGAGGTGACGCGGTCCAAGTTCGCCATCCACGCGCCCGACGTGCCCACCGTCGTGCAGACGCAGCTCATCTGGCCCGGCGAGCTGGCGCAGGCCGGCACCGCCATCGTGTCCGTGCTCGATCCGCGGGACAAGTACGTGCAGGTCTACATCCCGGTGTCCGACACCGATCGCTTCCGCGTCGGCCGCAAGGTCGAGATCGAGCTGGACAGCGAGCCGGGGCACCGTGTCCCGGGCGAGGTGAGCTTCATCGCCGACTCGGCCAACTTCACCCCCGAGAAGATCGAGACGCGCAGCGACCGGCTGGGCCAGGTCTACCGCGCCAAGATCCGCATCCTGGAGGACGTCGAGCGCTTCCAGCCCGGCACCGAGGGCAACGTCTACCCGGTCGACGACGGGACCCCCGCCTCGGGCGCGAGGGCGACCCGGTGAGCGACCCGCTCGTCCGGCTCCGAGGTCTGCGCAAGAGCTACGGCCGCCGGCAGGCGCTCGCGGGCATCGACCTCGAGATCGACGAACGACAGATCTTCTGCGTCGTCGGCCCCGACGGCGCCGGCAAGACCACGCTGCTCCGCGCGCTGGTCGGGCTCCTCGAGGTCGAGGCCGACGAGGCGCGCGTCCTCGGTCACGATCTGCGCGGCGACGTGATCGCGCTCAAGGCCTGCATCGGGTACGTGCCGCAGGTCTTCAGCCTGCACCGCGACCTGACAGTCTCCGAGAACCTCCGGTTCACCGCGCGTCTGCATCGCATTCCCGCCGACGAGGCGGCGTCGCGCGAGGCCGAGCTGCTCGAGCGCACCGCCCTGACGGCGTTCGCGGACCGGGACGCCGGCGCGCTCTCCGGCGGCATGAGGCAGAAGCTCGCCATCGCCAACGCGCTCCTGCCGCGCCCGCAGCTCCTCGTCCTGGACGAGCCCACCGCAGGCGTCGACGTCGTCGCACGGGCGGAGATCTGGACGCTCCTCGAGCGCGCGCGCGAGCACGCCCTGGTCGTCCTCAGCACGAGCTACCTCGACGAGGCCGCGGACTGCGATCGCCTGGCGTACCTCGACGAGGGTCGCGTGGTCGCCACCGGCACGCCCGACGAGCTGCGTAGTCGCGTCCCGCTCGACCTCTATCGCGCCTGGGGCGACGACGCGCGGGCCATCGCGGCCGCGGCGCGTGACCTGCGCTACGTCGCGGGCGCGCGCGCCACCGGGCCGTGCGCGCGGGTCGAGGTCCGCCGCGAGCAGTCACCGGGAGCGGAGCGCGTGCTGCACGAGCTGGCGGCGCTGCGCGGAGGAACCGTCCGGTTCGTCGAGCACGTACCGGCGGACATGGAGACGACGCTGCTCGGGCTGGCGGGCAGGCACGCGTGAGCACGCCCATCATCCGGACGAGTGGCCTCACCAAGCGCTTCGGCGACTTCACCGCGGTGGACGACCTCTCGATCGCCGTGGAACCGGGCTCGATCTTCGCGTTCCTCGGCGGCAACGGCTCCGGCAAGAGCACCACCATCCGCATGCTGATCGGCCTCCTCGAGCCGACGGCCGGGCAGATCGAGGTCGACGGCATCGACGTCATCCGTCGGCCCCGGCGCGTGCGCGATCGCATCGGATACATGGGGCAGAAGGTGAGCCTCTATCAGGGGCTGTCGCTGCGCGAGAACGTCGAGTTCTACGCCGGGCTGTTCGGACTCGACGACGCGGCGCTGGAGAAGCGCTGGGGCATGCTGCGGGAGCGCTTCCAGCTCCGCGAGTCGGAGTCCGAGCGTCCGGAGGACCTCCCGGCCGGCATCCGGCAGCGAGCCGGGCTGGCGCTCAGCATGCTGCACGACCCGCGGGTGCTGTTCCTGGACGAGCCCACCGCCGGCGTCGACGTTCGCAGCCGCGGGCTGTTCTGGGAGGCGATCCAGGGCGAGGCCGCGCGCGGCGTCACCGTGTTCGTCACCACGCACTTCCTCGAGGAGGCGGACTACTGCGATCGGGTGTCGTTCATCGACGCTGGGAAGCTGGTGGCCGACGCTACCCCCGCGGAGCTGCGGCGTCGCTTCTCCGACGGCTACCGGATCACCATCGCGGCGCCGCCTGCCGATCGCCAGCGTCTGCTGAGCGCGCTCGGCGACCTCGCCGCGGGCGTGACGGAGCGAGACGGCACGCTGGTCGTCACCCTCCCGGCGCTCGGCCCCGACGTCCTCGACCGGCTCGCCACGCTCGACGGGGCGGCCGTCCGGATCACCGAGGCGCCGATGACCGAGGTCTTCCGGCGCGTGCTGCAGGGAGCGCACGCCGCATGAGCGGGCGGCGGCTCTGGACGCTGGTGCGGCGCGAGGTGCGGGCCACCTTCCGCGATCCGTTCACGGTCTCGATCCTGATCGCCGTCCCCCTGGTCGCGTTGCTGGCGTTCAGCTCGGTGATCTCCACCGAGGTCCACCACCTCGGCCTGGCCGTGCTCGACGCCGACCAGTCGCAGGAGAGCCGGCGGCTGGTGGCCGACATCGCCGCCACCGGCTGGTTCACGCCGCGCGCGGTCGCCTCGCAGGCCGAGATCGACCGCGGGCTGCGCGGCGGCGACGTCGGCGTCGCGCTGGTGATCCCGCCCGACTTCTCGCGCGAGCTGCGCGAGGGACGCACGCCGCCGGAGGTGCAGATCCTCTACGACGGCGCCGAGACCGTGCTCGCCGCGAACGCCGAGGGCGCGCTGCGCGCGCTCATCGCCTCCAGCGGCGCGCGGCTCGCGGAGCAACCCGCGGCGGTGGGTGGCGTCGGGGTGACGACCGGCGTCCTCTACAACCCGACCCTCGACGGCACGCCCTTCATGGTCGCCGGCGTCTTCGGCTTCGTGCTCTCGTTCCTCACCACCCTGATCACCGCCGTGACCATCGTCAACGAGCGCCGCTCCGGCACGTTCGACCAGCTCCAGGTCACGCCCGCCACGTCGCTGGAGATCCTGCTCGGCAAGGTGATCCCGCTGGGCGGGATCTTCGCCCTCGACGTCGCGCTCATGATGCTGGTGGCGGGGTTCGTGTTCGGGGTGTGGCCCGCGGGCAGCGCGATCTTCTTCCTCGTCGTGTCGGCGTTCTACGTCCTCGTGTCGCTGTCCCTCGGGCTGATCTTCTCCGCCACCGCCACCACTCCCGCCGAGGCGGTGCAGCGAACCGTCCTGTTCAGCGTTCCCCTCGTCCAGCTGAGCGGATTCGCGTTCCCCACGCGCAACATGCCGATGGTCCTGCAGTGGTTCGCGGAGCTCTTCCCGGCGACGCACTACATCCGCGTGAGCCGCGGCATCTATCTCCGCGGCGAGGGGCCGATCACGCTGATGCCCGAGCTGGCGCTGCTCCTGCTCTTCGCGGTCGGGCTCATGGTGCTGGCGCGTCGCGCGCTGGAGTCGCGGTCATGAGGCGCGCCCTGTCGAACGTCCTCGCGGTCGCGTACCGCGAGGGCGTGGTCCTGCGGCACGACAAGGGCTTCCTCACCACCGTGATGGCCCAGCCCGTGATCCTGCTGCTCCTCTACTCCTACGGCATCTCGTACACGCCGGCGAACGTGCCGTGGGCGGTGCTCGACCGCAGCGACAGCGTCGCGTCCCGCCGCCTCGTCGCCGACATCCGCACCACCGGCTACTTCAAGGCGCCCGTCGCGGTCACCAGCTATGCCGAGGGACGCGGCATGCTGCGGAGCGGCGCAGTCCTGGCGCTGCTCGTCGTGCCGCACGACTTCAGCCGCGATCTCCTGCGCGGGCGACCGCAGGTCCAGCTCCTGGCGGACGGCACCGATCCGATCAGCGCGGCGCGCGTGCTCGGGTACGTCAGCCAGGTCGCCTCGCGCTTCGACGCCGGGCGGGCACCGCCGGCGCGGGAAACGGATCCGGCGCGTCACACGAGTGGTCCGATCGACGTCCGCCAGCGTTTCTGGTTCAACGCCACGCTCGCCGATCGCGACTTCTTCCTCGCGATCCTCGCCGGCATGCTGCTGAGCAACATCTGCCTGAGCGGCGTCTCGCTCGGGATCGTCGGCGAGCGCGAGAGCGGAACCTTCGAGCAGACGCTGTCCCTGCCGATCTCTCCCCTCCAGATCGTGATGGGCAAGCTGCTGCCGCTGGTGGCGGTGGGCTACGGCCTGCTCGGGTTCACCATCCTCGGGAGCGGGGTGCTCTTCGGCCTGTGGCCCCAGGGCAGCTGGCTCGGCCTCGCGATCGTCACGCTCCCGTTCATGCTCGCCTCCCTCAGCCTGGGCGTCTTCGTCTCGACGCTGGCGCGGAACTCGGCGCAGGCCGTGTTCATCTCGGTCTTCTTCATCATGCCGTCGTACGTGCTCTCCGGCGTGATGTACCCCTACGAGCTCATGCCGCCGGCGGTCCGGGTGGCCGGTTACGTGATCCCGCTACGCTGGTACCAGATCGCGCTCCGCCGCCTGTGGTCGCGCGGCGCCGGGATCGCCGAGGTGATCATCCCGTGCATCGCGTTGCTGGCGATCTTCACGTTCCTGATGACCGTGATCCGCTGGCGGCTGAAGCCGCGGCTCGCGTGAGCCGTCGGTTCCCTGATCTCCGGGAGCCGGTCCTCTACGACCCGTAGGTCGAGCGACGCGACTCGAGTCGCTGGCGCGTCTTCTCGATCTCTGTGGCGAGACGCTTCTCGTCCGGCAAGGCGAGGCGATATTCCCGCGCCAGCACCTTGCTGGGCAGACCGTCGAGCGCGTAGCGGGCCAGCACGTCGTTCCGCTCCGAACACAGAATCAGGCCGACGGGCGGGTTCTCGCCGGCCTGCGTCCAGTGCTCGCGAGCGTAGTTGAGGTAGAGGTGCATCTGTCCCGCGTCGGCGTGGGTGAACTTCCCAACCTTGAGGTCGATCACCACCAGGCAGCGAAGCGTTCGGTGGAAGAAGAGAAGGTCGATCCGGTACCACTCGTCGCCGATCCGCAGCCGACGCTGGCGACCGACGAAGGCGAACTCACCGCCCAGCTCGAGCAGGAACGACTCGAGGTGGTGGACGAGGGCCTGCTCCAGTTCGTTCTCGGAGTATTCGTCCTTGAGGCCGAGGAATTCGAGGACGAGGGGATCACGCACCTCGTCGTCGGGGTCCATCTCGTCGCCAGGCCGCGGCCGTGCGCCCCGGGCGAGCATGGTGGCCTTGTGCTTCGAGAGCGCAGTTCGTTCGTAGAACTGCGACGCGATCTGGCGGTCGAGCTGGCGGACGGACCAGCCACCTCGCAGGGCCTCGGCATGGTAGAACGCGAGCGCCTCTCGTGAACGGGTCCTGGCGATCAGCAGTACGTAGTGCGACCACGGCAAGGGGAATGCGATGGTGAGGCGATCGGGAGCGTGGGTCCCCCGCAGCCGCCCGGATTCGCTCGACGGTGTCTGGCGGATCGCGCCTCCCGATTCGCCAGACACCGTCTGGCGAATCGGCTCCGGCGGGAAGGCCAGGTAGAACTGGCGCATGTACTGCAAGTTCTGCCGGGAGAACCCCCGCCCGAAGCGTCGGGTCAGATCAGCCGACAGGCGCTCGAGTAGCTCGAGACCGTATCCCGCCCGCTTCTCGCCGCCTTGCTCGAACTCGACGATGCGGCGTCCGACCTCCCAGTACGTGGCGGTCATGAGCGCGTTGACGGCACGAGCCGAAGCTCGGCGAGCAGAGTCCACCAGGGCGCTCAGGTCGTTCAGCAGCCCAGGGTAGCGAGAGTCGCCGGAGCGACGAGGAGCCTTCACCGGTCGGCGCTTCTCTCCATCCACCCCGCAACCTCCGCCTCGAGCGTTCCCGTTCGGCGATCCTCGGTCGGCCTCGGGAATGTTCTGCGAGGCTACCTGACGAATCGCGCGCAGGCCACTACACCCGACCTCCGCACGACGCAAGTCTTCTCGCGGGAAGCGCTGGTCGCTCGCGAGCCGCGCGGCGGCGCCTTCGCAGGTAGTGCAGGTGGCAGCCGCGCACCCACAGCAGGACCTCATGCGATTCGCACTCCGCGGCGTTGCCCGCAATCGCGAGGGTGAACGTCCGGTGCGCGCGGCGTCAATCCGGTGCACCCCTGGCTCGACTCGCAGCTCGTGTTACAGAGAATGCCGTGCTCGCTCCGTGCGCTGACGACGCCATCACCGCGACGTTCCGCGAGGCCGTCGGGGTCGGCGCGTGACGGCCGCACGGGGTGCGGCAGCGCACCCGCCCCGTGTCCTCTCCGGCACGCTGATCGCGTATCTCATCAGCCGCTTCTGCGCCGCGACGGCGATGACGATGCTGCGTGCGGGCGTCGCCTGGCACGTCTTCGCGCTGACGGGATCGGCGTTCCATCTCGGCCTGATCGGGATCGTGCAGTTCCTCCCTGCCCTCGGCCTCATGCTCGTGGCGGGAGCGCTCGCGGACGTGCACGAACGGCGGCGGATCATGCAGATCGCGCAGGTGGTCGCGCTCGCCGGCGGCCTCGTGCTCTCCTACACCACCGAGCGCGGCACCATCACGCTCGTGATCCTGTACGGCGTCATCCTCGTGCTCGCGTGCGCGAGCACCTTCGACGGGCCGGCGCGCGCCGCGCTGCTCCCGACCCTGGTGCCGCGCGAGGTCTTCCCGCGTGCCGTCACGATCGCGTCGACCAACCAGGCCCTGGCGTTCGCCAGCGGACCCGCGGTGGGCGGGCTCCTCATCGCGGCCGCCGGGATCGGCGCCGTCTACGCCACGTATGCGGTGCTCATCTGTGGCTCGCTCGCCGCCCTCGCCTTCGTGCGCGCCACGCGGCCGGAGGGCCCGCGCGGGGCGCCCTCGCTGCGCGCCGTCCGCGAGGGGCTCTCCTTCGTCCGCCGGCGGCCGGTGGTGCTCGGCTGCATGGTGCTCGACATGTTCGCGGTGATCTTCGGCGGCGCGGCGGCGCTGCTGCCGATCTACGCGCAGGAGATCCTGCGCGTCGGGCCTCGCGGCTACGGGCTGCTCAGCTCCTCGCTCGAGATCGGCGCGATCGCGACCTCCGTGGTCCTGATGACCCGCCCGCCGGTCCGACGCACCGGCCGCACGCTGCTGCTGGCCGTCGGCGCGTACGGCGTGGCCACCATCGTCTTCGGGCTGTCACGCTGGTTCCCGCTCTCGGTGGCGGCCTACATGCTCGTGGGCGCAGCCGACCAGGTGAGCGTCGTCATGCGCAGCACGACCATCCAGCTCGCGACGCCCGACGAGCTGCGCGGCCGCGTCAGCGCGATGAACCTGCTCTTCATCGGCGCGTCGAACCAGCTCGGCGCGGCGGAGTCCGGCTTCGTTGCCGCGCTGACCAGCGCGCCGTTCGCGGTCGTCAGCGGGGGGATCGCGTGCCTCCTCGTGCTGGCGACGGTCGCCCTCACGAACCCCGCGCTGCGCGCGTACCGGATCGAGCGGCCGCGGACGTGATCCCGGCGCGGACTCAGTGAACCGTGTTGCCCGGACCCGGGGGCGCCGGCTCGTCGCCGGAGCCCGCGAGCGCCTCGTCGGTGGCGTAGATCGGCAGGGTGCCTCGCACGGCCAGCTCGATGCCTTCCTGCGCCGTGCATGCGAGCACCTCGCCGTCGCCGTCGCGCAGCAGGGACAGCAGCGCCCGCAGGCCCGACGGTCCGACGTCGAGCACGACCTCGGCCGCCTCGGCGCCGCCGGCGGAGACCAGGCCCAGGACGAACATGGAGAGGGAGCGGACGTCGTCCGTCGGCTGCGACAGCTCGTGCGCCCGGTGCGCGTCCAGCGGCACCTCGAGACGGTCGCCGTCCGTACTCTCGAGCTCCGCCCGACCCCGACCGCATCGCGAACAGACCCCGACCCGCTTGAGCTCGAGCCGCTTCACAGGCCACAGCGTCTAGCGTCGGGTCTCTTCCGGGTCAACCACCGCGCTGCTGACACGGGCCCCCGGCGTGCTACACTGCGCCCCGCGACCACGGCGATGGCAGCAAGCCACAGGGCACGCGCGAGAGTCCGGACGGGGTCCGCACCGAAATGACCGCTCTCATCTGGGTGGTGGTGGCCCTCGTGTTGGTGGGGTCGGTTCTCGCCATGGCGGAGAGCTCGTTCAGCCGCATGACGAAGGTGCGCGCCCTGGCGCTCGAATCCGAGGGCCGGCGCAACGCGGCGCTCCTGGTGAAGCTCGAGTCGGACCCCCCGCGCTACCTGAATGCCGTCTACCTGGCGGTCATGTTCGCCCAGAACGGCTCCGCCATCCTGGTCGCGATCGTCACCGGGGAGTACTTCGGCCGACTCGGCATCACGCTCGCGTCGATCGGCTTCACGGTCGCCTACTTCGTCGTGGTCGAGGCCATGGCGAAGACCTTCGGCATCCTGCACAGCGACCGCGCGGCGCTCGCGCTGGCCCCGGTGGTGTACTTCCTGGGCCGCGCGCTCAGTCTGCCCACCCGCGCGCTCATCGGGCTGGCGAACGTGCTGCTGCCGGGGAAGGGACTCAAGCAAGGGCCCGTTCGTCTCCGAGGGGGACATCCGCACGATGGCCGAGGTCGGGCACGAGGAAGGGAGCATCGAGCCCCACGAGCGCGAGCTGATCCACTCCATCTTCACCTTCGGCGACACCGTGGTGCGGGAGGTGATGGTGCCGCGGCCGGACATCGCCGCGGTCGAGATCGACCAGCCGCTGCACGCGGTCGAGGACGTGATGCTCGAACGCGGCTTCTCGCGCATCCCCGTCTATCGCGAGGACCTGGACCACTGCGAGGGCTTCGTCTACGCCAAGGACCTCCTGCGAGTGCAGCACCAGGGCGAGCACGACCTGCCGATCACGAAGGTGATGCGCCCCGCGCACTTCGTCCCGGACTCGAAGAAGGTGGCGGAGCTGCTGCGCGAGATGCAACGGCAGAAGTTCCACGCGGCGCTGGTCACCGACGAGTACGGCTCGCTCGTCGGCCTGGTCACCCTCGAGGACGTGCTGGAGGAGCTGGTCGGCGAGATCGAGGACGAGTACGACCCGGACCAGCCGGAGCTCGTCCCGGTGGCCGACGGCGTCTACCGGGTGGAGGGTGGCACGCCCGTCCACGATCTCGGCGAGCTGCTCGGCATGGAGCTCCCGAACGCGGAATGGGACACGGTCGGCGGCCTGATGCTCGGCCTCCTCGGCAAGATTCCGAAGGAGGGCGACGAGGTCCGCTTCCGCGACCTGGTGTTCCGCGCCGAGAAGGTCCAGCGCCGCCGGGTGGGCTCGGTGCTGGTCACCGTGCCCCCGCGCGACGAGGGCGTCGCCGAGCCCGACCCCCAGAAGACGTCCGCCTGAGGGTCGCGCCCGCTACGCCGACTTGATCCGCATCCCGTAGAAGGAGCGGTGCACGAAGAACAGGGCGACCGCGAAGAAGGCGCCCGCCAGGTACACGCTGGTGTGTCCCGGGAGCGTGATCGCCAGCTCGACGGCGAGCAGCCCGAAGAGCGTGGTGAACTTGATGATCGGGTTCATCGCCACCGACGACGTGTCCTTGAAGGGATCGCCGACGGTGTCGCCGACCACGGTCGCCTCGTGCAGCGGGGTGTTCTTCGCCTTCAGCTCGGTCTCGACCACCTTCTTCGCGTTGTCCCAGGCGCCGCCGGCGTTCGCCATGAAGATGGCCTGGAAGAGGCCGAAGAGCGCGATCGAGATCAGGTAGCCGATGAAGAAGTAGGGCTCCAGGCACGCGAAGGCCAGCGTCGCGAAGAACACGGTGAGGAAGATGTTGAACATGCCCTTCTGCGCGTACTGCGTGCAGATCTCCACGACCTTCTTCGAGTCCTCCGTGGACGCCTTCACGACGCCCTCGAGCTTGATGTTCTTCTTGATGAACTCGACCGCGCGGTACGCCCCCGTGGCGACGGCCTGGATGGACGCGCCGGTGAACCAGTAGATCACCGCGCCGCCCATGATGAGGCCGAGCAGGAACGGCGGGTGGAGCAGCGACAGGTTGGCGAGGTTCTGGGTGAGCCCGTGCGTCAGGGCCATGATGATCGAGAAGATCATCGTGGTGGCGCCCACGACCGCCGTCCCGATGAGCACCGGCTTCGCGGTGGCCTTGAAGGTGTTCCCCGCGCCGTCGTTCTCCTCGAGGAACTCCTTGGCGCGCTCGAAGTCGAGGTCGAACCCGAAGTCGCGCTTCACCTCGCTCTTGATGTTCGGGATCGTCTCGATGAGCGACAGCTCGTAGACCGATTGCGCGTTGTCGGTGACCGGTCCGTAGGAATCCACGGCGATCGTCACCGGACCCATGCCGAGGAAGCCGAACGCCACCAGCCCGAAGGCGAAGACCGCGGGAGCCAGCATCATCGGCGTGGTGCTGCCCGGCAGCGGCGCTCCGAGCCCGGCCAGGCTCACGAGGTAGGCGATCCCCATCAACGACGTGATGACGACCCCCATCCAGAAGGCGCTGAAGTTGCCCGCGACGAGCCCGGCCAGCACGTTGAGCGACGCCCCGCCCTCCTGCGACGCCTGCACCGTCTCGCGCACGTGTGCCGAGTTGGTGGACGTGAAGACCTTGACCACCTCGGGGATGATGGCGCCCGCCAGCGTGCCGCACGTGATGATGGAGGAGAGCTTCCACCACAGCGTGCCGTCGCCGAGGTCGCCGACCAGCAGATACGACACCACGTAGGTGATGACGACGGAGACCACGGAGGTGAGCCACACGAGGAACGTGAGCGGCGCCTCGAAGTCCATCTTCGCCGCCTTCGCGTGCCGCCCCGCCTGGATCGACTCGTTGATGAGATACGACAGGCCGCTCGCGATGATCATCATGATGCGCATGGCGAAGATCCAGACGATGAGCTGCACCTGCACCGTCTGGCTCGGCACCGCCAGCAGGATGAACGAGATGAGCGCCACGCCGGTGACGCCGTAGGTCTCGAAGCCGTCGGCCGTGGGACCGACCGAGTCGCCGGCGTTGTCCCCCGTGCAGTCCGCGATCACGCCCGGGTTCCGGGCGTCGTCCTCCTTGATGTTGAAGACGATCTTCATGAGATCCGACCCGATGTCGGCGATCTTCGTGAAGATGCCGCCCGCGATCCGGAGCGCCGAGGCACCGAGCGACTCGCCGATGGCGAAGCCGATGAAGCACGGATACGCGAAGTCGCGCGGGATGAAGAGGAGCACGATCAGCATGAGCAGCAGCTCGATGGAGATGAGCAGCATCCCGATGCTCATGCCGGCCTTCAGCGGGATGGCGTAGCACGGGAAGGGCTTCCCCTCGAGCGCGGCGAAGGCGGTGCGCGAGTTGGCGAACGTGTTGATGCGGATGCCGAACCAGGCCACGGAGTAGCTGCCCGCGATGCCGACGAGGCTGAAGAAGATGATCGTCGCCACCTTCACCGTCGGCATGGCCTGCAGGACGCCGAAGTAGATCACCATGATGGCGCCGATGAAGAGCCAGAGGATGAGGATGAACCTCCCCTGGGTGATCAGGTAGGTCTTGCAGGTCTCGTAGATCAGCTCGGAGATCTCGAGCATCGATCGGTGCACGGGAAGGTTCTTCAGCTGCCCGTAGATCACCAGTCCGAAGACCAGACCGAGCACGCAGACCCCGAGACCGAAGAGCAGCAAGGTGTGCCCGTCGATCCCCAGAAACGCGACCGACGCCAGGTCGGGGAGGACCAGGTCGATCTCGCTCCTGCGTTCGGTGGCCGCCAGCGCGTTCCCGGCGCCCAGTGTCACGAGGGCCAGGTTCACGAGGACCGTGAGCAACAGCATATGTGGGAAGCCTCCTGGAAGGGGTTGGGTAAAAAGGCGAGAGCTTATAAGCGAACCCGTCCCGGGATGCAAAGAACGGCCACCAGGGTGGCTGGCACCGCCGGGTGCGCCGACGGCCTCGAAACGGGCGCGCGGGCCCGCTAGCGTCGCTGGCGGTAGAGGGTGCCGGAGGCCACCGACGCCATGCGCTCGGGGTCGAGGGGCAGCCCGAGGAACTCCACGATGCGGGCGCAGTGCGACGCCGGGTCCTGCATCATGTCGTTGTAGCTGACGTAGAGGACGTCGACGTTCGGCTGCTCGGCGAGCCACGTCTCGACGCGCCGGAGGTGGGCGGTGAAGAACTCGGCCATCTTCTCGTCGCTGGTCGCGTCGGTGGGCTTGTCGCGACGGATCAGCATCTGGCGCTGCGAGGCGAGCACTTCCGCCAGCGTCCGGCGCATGAAGACCACCTTGTAGCGGTGCGTCGGGGGCAGGTGTCGAAGCAGCGCGGAGATCATCTTGACGACCCGGCCATGCGCCTCGTCCAGCCAGGCGCTGTCGGTCTCGATCTTCTTCACGCGCTCGAACTCGTAGTAGCCCTCGGGATTGTCCTCGTCCGCCGTCCGCACGTGGTCGACGAGCACCGGCATCCCCCCGGCCTCGAGCATCTTCATCATCATGGACGTGCCGGACCGCGGCAGTCCGGAGACCAGCGTGACGAAATCGTGGGCCATCGCGGCCGCGGAGTGTAACGGAGGTCTCCGCGGGGTACCAGACTGCACCGCGGGCGCCCCCGCCCGCGGTACAATCGGTCCCTCAGGCGGCGCTACGCCCGAATGGCGTGCGGCCGTCCTCCCCGGAGCGAAGGGCGACGTGAATCCCGCGAGCGGTGAGGACCTCGACGCGGCGACGCAGCGCCTCGACCAGCGCCGACGGGTCGGCCCAGCGAACGTCGAGGAGCACCGTGGTGCCCTGTCCCGCTGCGAGGGCGTCCTCGACGATGGTCTGCGTGAGGTATGGCGTCAGCGGCCCGACGCGCTCGATGGCGCCCGCGACTCCGCTGGCCGGCACGACGCGCGCGCGGATCCACGGCGTGTGTCTCTCGATCATGACCCTTGCACCCGCCGGATCGCATCGCACAGCGCGTCGAGGTCGAACGGCTTGTCGATCACCATCGTGGCCCCGAGCTCGTGCGCCCGGGTGTGGGTCGCCTCGTCGCCGAAGGCAGTGATCAGGATGATGCCACCGGTCCAGCCGAGCCCGCGCAGACGCGCGAGCACCTCCAGGCCGCCCAGCTCGGGCATGCGGATGTCGGAGACCAGCACGCTCTCGGCCCAGTCGTCGCGCGACTCGATGAGCCACGCGACGCAGTCGAGCAGGTCCATGCCGTCGCCGGCCTCGAGCACGTCCCAGCCGCCGCGGCGCAGCGAGGTGGCGACCAGCATGCGCATCTCCCGGTCGTCCTCGGCGAGCACGACGCAGGGCCGTCGCACGGCAGCGATCGGGTCGGGCGGTTGATCCTCGGTCTTGGAGAAGTCGAATGCCAGGGCGCTTTTCATATCCGTTCCTTGCGGTGTGCGCGTTCGCGTCACAGCCGTGATGCACGCCCCGTGCCGCGCACCGCGTGCGCGCGCAGCACCGCCGCGGGCGTCGCGACCGGCGGTGTCGGGGCGGGGCGATTTTGCCGGTCGTGGCGTTCTGCCCCGTCGCAGCGAGGAGCCCGACGCGGCGCAGCGGGCTTCGCGCCGGCTGCTGGCTTCCACACCCGCGAGGTCCCTGCGGACCGGATCAGCATGGCGGGCGCTCATCCACATCCGGAGATGCATGTGGCGCACGCCGAGCGGCCCGGCTACGCGCGCTCGGGGCCCCAGCGCTCGAGCTTGCGGTACAGCGTCTTGCGATCGAGGCCGAGCGTGCGCGCGGCGAGCGTCTTGTTTCCGCCGAGCGACTCGAGCACGCGCAGCACGTAGCGACGCTCCACCTCGGCGAGCGCCACCAGCTCGGAGGGATCCTCGCTCGCCACGAGCACGTGCGAGCCGCGGTATGCGCTCACGCGATCGGGCAGGTCGTCGGGACCGATCTGGTCGAAGGCGGCGAGCGCCACCGCCCGCTCGACGCAGTTCTGCAGCTCGCGCACGTTGCCGGGCCACGGATAGGCGAGCAGCAGGCTCGCGGCGGCGGGCGCGATGCCGACGACTCGCTTGCCGGCGCGCTCGGCGGCTTGTGCCACGAAGCGCTGGGCCAGCAGCAGGACGTCGGCGCCCCGGGCGCTCAGCGGCGGAAGCTCGACGTGGATCACGTTGATGCGAAACCACAGGTCCTCGCGGAAGAGCCGCTCCTCGACGGCCGCCTCGAGATCGCGGTTGGTCGCCGCCACCAGCCGGACGTCGAACGGCACCTCGCGATCGGCACCGACAGGCCGCACCACCCGCTCCTGCAGCGCGCGCAGCAGCTTCGGCTGCAGCGAGAGCGGCAGCTCGCCGATCTCGTCGAGGAAGAGCGTGCCGCCGTGCGCCTGCACGAAGAGGCCCGTGCGCACGCCGCGCGCGTCGGTGAAGGCGCCGCGGGCATGTCCGAACAGCTCGCTCTCCAGCAGCGTCTCCGGCACCGAGGCGCAGTCGACGGGAATGAACGGCCCGTTCGCGCGCCGGCTGTGCCGGTGCAGCGCGCGGGCCACCAGCTCCTTGCCGGTGCCGCTCTCGCCGGTGACCAGGACCGAGGCCTCGGAGTCGGCGACGCGCGACAGGAGGTCGTAGACGCGCGTCATGGCCGGGCTGGTCCCGAGGAGCGCCCCGAAGCCGGACGCCTCGTCCACCACCTGCCGCAGCCGTTTCACCTCGTCGCGCAGCCGGCGGTGCTGCACCGCGCGCTCGAGCGCCACGACCAGCGCATCGAGCTCGACCGGCTTGGTGAGGAAGTCGTAGGCCCCGGCACGGATGGCGCCGACGGCCGTCTCGAGGCTCCCGAATGCGGTGATGACGAGCACCGGCACGTCGGGCCGGCTCGCCACCACCCGCTCGCACAGATCGAGCCCGTGCATCCCACGCATGTTGAGGTCGGTCACGACGACGTCGACGTCGGCGTCGCGCAGCGCCGCCAGCGCCACGGTCGGGTCGGTATGGCTCTCGGTGATGAAGCTGTGGGCGGATAGCCCCGCCTCGATCCAGGCACACAGCTCCCGATCGTCGTCGACGATGAGGATCCGCCCCCTCACGCAAGTGCCTCGCGCAGCGGCTCCTCGGGGGCCATCCGCAGGAAGCACGTGAAGCGGCTGCCCGCACCCGGGTTGCTCTCGACGTCGATCCAGCCGCCGTGCTCGCGCACGATGCCGTAGGCGACGGAGAGTCCGAGGCCGGTGCCTTCACCCACGTCCTTGGTGGTGAAGAACGGCTCGAAGATGCGCGGCAGGTTCTCCGCGGCGATGCCGTCGCCCTGGTCCTCCACCGTGATCGTGGCGTACTCGCCTGCCGGCCCATCGACGTCCGACGGCGGAGTGGCGTACCGACGGCCGAGGCGGAGCGTCAGCCTGCCGCCCGACGGCATCGCCTGGACGCCGTTCACGACCAGATTCGCGAGCACCTGCTGGATCTGCCCCGGGTCGATCTGAGCCGTCACCGCCCCCTCGGGCGCATCCACGGCGATCACGACGCCTCGCTTGCGGGCGAGGGATTGGAGCAGCTCGACGGTCCTGCCAGCGAGCGGGCGCAGATCGCCCGGTCCGAGGCTCGGCCCGCGCTGGCGCGAGAAGTCGAGCAGCTGGCGGATGATCGCCGTGATGCGCGCCGCCTGCTCGACGATGATGCGAGCGCTGTCCTGCACCCCGTCGCCGTCCACCATGCCCTGCACGATCATCTTCGCGCGTCCCGACATGACGTTGAGCGGCGTACCCAGCTCGTGCGCCACGCCCGATGCGAGCTGGCCCACGGTCTTCAGCCGGTCCGCGTGGCGAAGCTGCTCCAGCGTGGCGATGCGCGCCTCGGTCGCGGCGATGAGCTGGCGGTTCGTGTCCTCGAGCTGGTCGCACATGGCGTTCAGCTCCGCCGCCAGGTCGGCGATCTCGTCGTGCTGACGGAGATCGAGAGGGCCGGAGAAGTCGCCGGCGCCCACGCGACGCGCCTTCTGGTAGAGCGCATGCATCGGCCGGCCGACGAACCAGAACCCGAGGCCGAGGGCGATGGTCGCACACAGCCCGATCATGAGGATGGTGGTGACGAGCACCTGCAGGTCGGTGGTGTGGCTGAAGCCTCGCTCCGGTCGCAGCGACTCCGAGATCTCGATCGCGCCGCGCTGCTGGCCGTCGATCATCAGCGGCGCGTAGGTCACCCGGCGATCGTCTCCCGACGGCACGGAGGTGGTCATCACCATCTCGTGTCCGGCGAGCAGCGCGGCGAGCTGCGAGCGGAGGACGATGGGCGTTTCGTCGGGGGTGGGATCGGGCTGGAGCGAGACCCAGCGCATCGTGAGGTCGGGATTGTCGCGGTTGGCGTCGGCGATCAGGTGACGCGCCGCCGACTCGCCGTCCGTCTTCCATACCGCCTTCACGGCGGCGTGCAGCACGCGGCCGACGGCGTGCTGATCGTGTCGCGAGTCGAGGTCGAACATCGCCCCCTCGCGCCGGACCTGGAGCAGCGCGTTCCCCGCCATCACCAGCGTGATGCCCAGCACGAGCCCGATGGTGAGCTTGCGAGCGAGCTTCATGATCCGGGTGCGAGGAGGAGGCGCTCGTGTTGCACGCGCGGGGGGGTTTGCATAAGCGCTGGCCGATGGCGCCAGACGTCTCTGGCAAGGAGATCAGGCGCCGCGCTCGCCGCGGTCCGTCAACGTTCGCGACATCGGTTCAGCTCCTCTCGGGTCCATCACCTGGACGCGAGATCGTCGTGCGGTCGGATGGTTGCGGGGGGTCCTGGCAGATGTCGGAGCCGGTCTCGGAGGCACCCTCAGCAAGCTACTCTCGCCCCCCCGATCGCGCAACGCGAGCCGGCACCTCCGTCCCGGGTCGGGACGCCGTGCCATGCGAAATGCAATGACCCTGCGCGAGCTCCGGACCCCCGCGCTCCTGGTCGACGCCGCGATCCTCGACGCCAACCTGCGGACGCTCGCGGCGGCGCTGCCGGGTCCACGGCTCCGGCCCCACGTGAAGGCGCACAAGTGCACCGCCCTGGCGCGACGCCAGGCGGCGGCCGGATCCCGCAGCTTCACCTGCGCCACCATCCGCGAGGTGGAGGGCCTGGCAGCGGCGGGGCTGGGCGACGACGTGCTCCTCGCCAACGAGGTGCTCGACGCGACGAGGCTGGGCGCGCTCGCCGACGTCGCACGCGTCACCGTCGCGGTGGACTCGGAGGCGACGATCGACGCGGCGGCGCGCGGCGCGATCCGCGAGGTGCTGATCGACGTCGACGTGGGATTGCCGCGCTGTGGCTGTCGCCCCGCCGACGCCGGCTGGTTGGCGTCGTACGCGCGCTCGCGGGGTCTCCTGGTGCGCGGGGTCATGGGCTACGAGGGGCACGTCATGCTCGTGCCCGAGCGCGACGCGCGCGCCGCCGGCACGGCGAAGGCCATGCACCTGCTCCTCGGCGCGCACGCGGAGGTCGGCGGCGACGTGGTCTCCGCCGGCGGAACGGGAACGTGGGACCTGAACACCTGGGCGACGGAGATCCAGGCCGGCTCCTACGCGCTCATGGACACGGCCTATGCCCAGCTCGACCTCCCCTTTCGCCAGGCGCTCTCCGTGCTGGCGACCGTCGTCTCCGTATCGCCGCGCCACGCCGTGGCCGATTGTGGCCTGAAGGCGCTCGGCATGGATCACGGCAATCCGACCGTCGCCGGCGCCACGGTGCTCTTCTGCTCGGACGAGCACGTCACCTTCGTTCCCGGCGAGCCCGTGCGCCCGGGCGACCGTATCCGCGTGTGGCCGGCACACGTCGATCCCACCATGGCGTACCACTCGCATCTCCACGTGATGGACGGCGAGCGGGTCGTGGAGTCCTGGCCGGTCGATCTGCGGGGCTGGTGAGGCTTCAGAACGGCACGAAGTGATTCCAGGCGCGCAGGTCGTCGTCGCGGATCCGGCGAAAGAGGCGCAGCAGCGGAGGCGGCGGCGGCAGCGAGTTCCGGAACAGGCTGCGCAGCAAGCCGGGCCGCGAACCCTCCGTCAGCTCCTCGAAGTCCAGGCGGTTCTTCGCGAAGAAGTCGCACGCGCGGCCGACGCTGGGGAGATTCGTGTCGTCGAGCACGAGGATGCCGCCCACGCGCAGCAGGCGGGCGAGAAGCAGGCACTCCGTGACGACGTAGTCGAAGAGGTGGTGGCCGTCGACGAAGGCGAAGTCGATCCTGAGACCTTCGCCCGCCAGCCGGGGCAGGCAGAGCTCGGACGGCTCCTCGTGGAACGTCACGTACTGCGCAAGCCCGGCTTCCTCGACGTGCCGCAGTCCGAGCCCGTCGTAGCGCGTGCGCTCGAACGGATCGATGACGATGTGACGGCCCGAGCCGTTCTGCCGGAGCGCCTCGGCGATGAAGAGGGCCGACACGCCGTATGCGAATCCGGTCTCCAGGCTCAGCGCGGGGCGGTGTGCACGCACCAGCTCGAAGAGATACTCGCCGCGTCTGGCGTTGACTCCCGGAGGCACCACCCGATCGCGGCGCCCGTCGCGGTGCACGACCTCCCGCTCGCGAAACAGCCGCTCGAGAACCGCGTTGACCACGAGGGCGGCGCCCTCGGCGTTACTGGTTGCAGATGAAGTCGGCCGGGCAGGAATCCTTGGGTCTGCAGAGCGTGCCGCCGCGGACGCCGTCGGGCCACCAGTCGTCGATGCAGCAGCTCAGCCGTCGCAGGTCGAGCCCGTAGGGCCCGCCGGGCGACGACATCTGCGAGAACAGCGGGTCGTCCTCGCCGGCGTGCCTCCCCCGCTCGTCCGGATCGAGGAACAGATCGACCAGCCCCGCGCCGCCGGGATCGGCCCCGACGTAGAGCTTGAGCTGCTGCGTCTCGCACACGCGCCCGCACGGCGGAGCCGTCGGGCCGAACGCCGCCGGACACACCGGACAGTCGGCGGCGGTGGTGCAAGCCGTGTTCGGCGCGTTCCGACACCACTTCGTCGTCGGTTCGGCGCACTGCACGTTGAAGCTGCTGTACGCGACGACGCAGGACGCGACGTCGACGCACGGCGGTCCCACCCGGCACCGTCCACCCAGGCAGATCGAGCCGGCGGAACACTGGGACGAGGCGCTGCAGCCCGTTGGCTTGTTGTCCTCGCAGTGACCGCCGAGGCAGAGCTGTCCGGCCTTGCAGTCCGCGGCGCTCGAACACGCCGGCAGGCTCACGTCGACGCAACGGCCTACGCTCCCCGGACGCGTCAGGAGGTAGCGCTGCCGGGTGGGCGCCGTGGCGCGCTGCGTGTGATGCCCGCACAGCGAGTGACGCAGCGGTCCGGCGGGCGCCTCCACGGAGGCACCGTCGGTCGAGCCGTGACCGAGGTAGGGACGGAGATCGCGACCGTCGCACGCGGTTCCGTCACGGCTCGGCGGGCAGCTCTGCGCGCCGGGCGTGTCGAGGGCGTAGCCGAGGATGGTCGGCAGCAGGTCGCTCGAGTGCGCCAGCTCCGGGCTCACGGTCGGCGGCGGCGGCGCGCCGGCGGGCGCATGCCAGGGCGCCGGCGGCTGCACGGTGCGGGGGTCGTAGACGAACAGGCGGGTCCGGTACCCGTTCTCCGTGAAGCTGTGCTTCGAGTCCGGCAGGAACCAGCCGTTGTCGGAGAGGTAGATGAGGACCGTGTTGGTATCCACCGGCGGCGCGAGGCTGGTCACCCACGTCCCGCCGGCGCACTGCGCCGGAGACGTCGCCCACAGACGGCTCTGCCCGCCGTTCAGGATGCAGTGTGGCGCGCTCTTGTGCGCGAGGTATTTCCGGATCTCGCGCACGTTGTCGTCGACCCACCAGACGTTCGAGTAGTACTGGCGCTCGGTACCGAAGTTCGACTCGCTGAACGCGGTCACCGCGCCCGGGCAGGCGCCGCCCCGGCACATCGCGCCGAGCTGGAAGAGGCCGCCGAGGCCGGCGCGGTCCGAGCCGAAGAGATAGTCGTCGATCAGGTTGGGCGCGCGCAGCGGCGCGTGCGGGATGCGCGGGGCGTACCAGAGAAAGAAGGGCGCGTTCGTGAACGTGCCCGGCGATCCCGGCACGGGATAGAACATCGCGTCCATGAACTGGAACAGGTCGCGGATGTTGAAGAGTGTCAGCGGATCGTAGCTCTGGAGGCGTTCCGTGCCGCAGAGCGGCGCCTGTCCTGCCGGTCCCGCGCTGCAGGGAATCTTTCCGAGACGGCGAGCTCCCAGCCGCGCCTGCGCGTCGAAGTCGACCTTCCCGCCGGTGCCGGTGAACTTGCCCGCGAGGAGCGAGCAGTAGCCGCCGATGCTGCTCTCCGTCACGTAGGGATCGGGCACCGTGCCGGCCTCTCCCTCGAGCGAGCGCAGCACGTGCGGGATGGTGAGGAAGTCACCGCTCAGGTCGTGACTGCCGTCGAGGCTCTTCTGGTATCGTCCCGTGAGCATGGTGTTGAGCGACGGGAAGCACCACGACGCGGTGTTGTGCGCGATCGGGAACACGGTGCCGTACGCCGCCAGCACGTCGAGGTTGGGCGTCGACGGGGGGGGAATCGGCGTGCCGGTCTGTGCGCTGCGGCACTCGCCGGCGGTGCCATAGTGGCACTCGCCCTGGTCGTCGGAGATGAAGAGGATGACGTTGGGCCGCGTCCGCGACGCGTCCGGCAGGCAGCGCGCGTTGCTGCCGGGACAGGTTCCGCTGGCCGGGCAGGCGATACCGCCGGGGCACGCGCCCGGTTGCGTGGGGCAGCAGGGGGTCCGGCCCGTCTGGTGGGCCGTGGTGTAGAAGGGATTGGGCGGCTCGCAGAGCGCGCCCTTCGTGCTCGCCCACCGCACCGCGCCGACGGGTACCGGGGCGCCGACCACCAGGAAGGAGAGTAGCAAGACAGCTATCGGACGCCCGCGCACCAATACCCACGATTAAGCCCTCACCCGGTCACGAGTCAAGAGAACTCGACGTGTCCGACGCGCGGAGACCGCTCACCGAGCACACGTGTTGCAGTCGTGCGCGAGAAGACGCGACGAAGGTAGTACGCCGTCGGATCCGCGCGACGAACCGCGCTGCGCACCGGCATCCCGGACACGAGTGTCCCGGCCGCGACACCCATCGCGGCATGCGGTACGCCGCGATGGCACGTCCCGATACGGGCACGGAGCGGGGACGCTGGCGCGATACTGCGGCGGGAATCGCCGAGTGATAGAGGACCGGCTTGGACGCGCTCACGCCCGCACCGCTGCCCCTCGAGTCGGTCGCGACGCTCGAGCCGCTCGCCCGCTGGCTGCCTCATCTGCGCGACGTCCCGCGCCTGCCGCTGACCACGTTGCCCACCGCGGTGGACTCGCTCGAGCGATTCGGACGGGCGGCGGGCATCGCACCCCCGTGGATCAAGCGCGACGATCGCACCGGCGTCCTCTACGGCGGCAACAAGCCGCGCAAGCTCGAGCTGCTGCTGGGCGCGGCGCTGGCCCGTGGCCGGCGGCGGGTGCTCACTTTCGGCGGCATCGGGACGCACCACGGCATCGCGACCGCGGTCGCGGCCGGCGCCGCCGGCCTCGCGACGTCGCTGGTACTCGTGCCGCAGCCCGTCACCCCGCACGTCCAGCATGGTCTGCGCACGCTGCACGCGCTCGGCGCAGAGCTGCATCTCGCATCGGGCACGCCTGGCGCCGTGCGCCAGGGGCTCATGCTGCTCGTCCGCGGATGGCTGCGTGGCGATCCCCCCGCGGTGATTCCCACCGGCGGCACGTCGCGGCTCGGCACGCTCGGCTTTCTGAACGCCGGACTCGAGCTGTCGGAGCAGGTCGCCGCGGGACAGCTTCCCGAGCCCGCCGCCGTCTTCGTGGCGCTCGGGAGCGGCGGCACGGTGGCGGGTCTGCTCGCCGGGCTCCGGCTCGGCGGGCTGTCGAGCCGGGTGGTCGCCGTGCTGGTCACCGACATCCTTCCACCCTCGCAGCGGCGGCTGCTGCGTCTCGCTCGCGCGTCTCTCGCGCACTGGGCGCCGGCGGCGCGGATCACGCTCTCCGCGAGCGACCTCGCGATCGAGCCCGGATTCCTCGGCGCCGGCTATGGCGCGCCGACACCCGAGGCGGACGCGGCGCGGCGCATGCTCGTCGACGCGGAGGGCATCCCGCTGGAGACGACCTACACCGCGAAGTGTCTCGCGGCGCTGATGCGGCACGCGGCGGGGCCGCTCCGCGGCCGGCCGCTGCTCTTCTGGAACACCTTCAGCAGCATCGAGCCGGCGACCGCGCCGGAGGTGCTCCCTCCGCCCCACGCGCTGCCGGCGCCGTTTCAGCGCTTCTTTCGCGACCCGCCGGTCTGAGACGCGCTTCGCCATCCGAGGCCACATTGCAGCTTGCTGGCTGTTTTTCCGTTGACCCGACGCCCGGGCTTCGGGTTAATGGCGGCTCTTATGCGAGTCCTCGCGCCTGCCCGCGCCATGCTCCTGCTCGCCATCGTCGCCGGTCTGCTGTCGCCGCTCGACGCCTCCGCGGCAAAGAGGCTGAACTGGTCGAAGCGGCTGCGCGGCTGCGAGCCGCCCGCCGTCTTCTACTCGTCGAATCACCGGCCCGGTCGCACGCCGTGCTGCCCCGTCGTCGAGGGCGTGTGTGCGGGCGGCGGCGCGTGTCCCGCGAGCGGCATGTGCGCGCCGGGAGGGCCCGCGTGCCTGCCCGGACCCGCCGTCAGCCGCCCGAACGTGATCCTGCTCATCGCGGACGATCAGGGCGAGTGTCACTGGGGCACGGCGGGCGAGTGCCGCAGCGTGCAGACCGGCACTGCCATTCCCCCGCCCTCGACACCCAACCTCGATCTGCTCTCGGGCTACGGCACCGTCTTCCCGATCGCGCACAACACGGCCTCCTGGTGCTTCCCCTCGCTCGACTCCATGCTCACCGGTCGCTACGCCCGCAGCTACGGCGGCGGGGCGCGCATCGCAGACCGGCTGACCACCATTCCGAAGGCGCTGCGCTCGCTCGGCGGCACCGCCGGCGCGCCGGTCGACCCGTACAACGCCGGCAACGTCGTGGGCGGCTACTGCACGTTCCTCGGCGGCAAGTTCGCCGGATCCGTGGGCGACCACGGCTTCGACGCCGTCGCGAAGGGCCGCCGCCTCGGGCGGACGACGTGCGCGCCCGGCGCGAGTGGCTCCCCGCCGCGCTGCGGCTCGGAGGAGTCCACCACGTACGCGCCGACCACGATCTTCAACATGGAGGACCTGTTCGAGTTCCTCGAGAGCCTGATGATCCGCGTTCCCGGGACCGAGGTCACCGTGAATTCGGTCGACGAGGCGCAGTACACCATGCAGCACTTCTTCGCCTGGGTGGCGCCGCGCGTCCCGCACCAGCCGCTCAGCTCGCCGCCCGAGATCGAGACCTATCTCTTCGGCAGCGTCACGCCGCCGGCGTTCGGCGGCCTGTTCGAGCTCGGCAACTACTGCGCGGGCAGCTCGTGCGCGCCGGTGGTCTCCGCGTTCAACGAGTCCGACTTCGGCACCGAGCGCGCGTTCTACGCCAACATGTGGTGGATGGACGACGACATCCGCGAGGTCCGTCGCTACCTGGCGAACGCCGCGGCGCCGCACTGCATCGACAGCTACGGCCAGGGGCGCTACGACGTGACGAACCCGGCGAGCTGCCAGGGGACGTGGGCGTCGTCGGTCTCGCCGGATCCGGCGCGCAACACGGTCCTCATCTATCTCACCGACAACGGCTGGTTCCTGCCCAACTCGAAGCACGCCTACACCGAGAACGGCTACCGCACCCGGCTCCTGGTGTTCGACCCGCGCGCCCTGCCGACCGTTCCGGGCTGGGACCCCACGGGACAGACGCCGCCACCGGTGCACGAGGTCGCGGAGCTGGCGCACTCCACCGACGTGCTGCCCACCGCGCTCGGCTATGCGCTCGCCACCCCGGGCTCGCAGCCGTGCCCGGTGGCGCAGGACGGGACGCGTTGCGACGGCCACGACCTGCGGCCCTATCTCTCGGAGAGCAGTCCCGGCGGCGCGTTCGCACCGCTGCGCCACTCGCTCTGCGGTCACCAGACGCAGCGCCCCACCGCGCCCACCAAGCTGCGCTATCTCCTGACGCGCCAGGGAAGCGTGGGACGCTGCATCGACCTCGCCGCGCCGGCCTGCGCCGACGACACCGCGTGCGCCGCGGGCACCACCTGCATCGGCGGACACTGCACCACGTCGGCCAGCCCGTCGTGCAGCAGCGGAGCCGACTGTGCGGCCGACGCCGTGTGTCTGGGCGGTCGCTGCCGGCCCGCGCCGCCGTGCATCGACGACGCCGCCTGCACCGACCTCTTCCCGCACGGCAGCCACGCCTGCGTCGAGAAGGAGACGAAGTGGTGCCGCAACGCGCCGGGCGTGCGCTGTGGCACGCATGCCGACTGCCCGGCCTGCCCCGCGGGCCCCGGCTCCGCGGCGCCGCCGTGCGGCCGCGTCTGCCTGCCACAGCAGCTGAAGCTGTACGTCGCGCCCGGCGGCGCCAGCGGTTCGAAGGCGGAGCTGACGGACCTGTTCCTCGATCCGGACGAGCAGGGGCTGCACTCGGGGAATCCCGGCACCCTGGTCGACGACATGTCGAAGACGGGCGGGCGCTATGCCAGCACGATCACACGCCTCAACTGCTGCGTGGACGACTGGTGGCCGGACCCCGCGTTGCAGGGCGGCACGCTCTGCGCCGGCGGGTGCCCCGCGGACTTCACCTGCAATCAGTAGGGCCGCGGCTCACAAGCGCGCGTCGGTCAGGTTCCACGTGATGTCGCCCTTCGCGAGCGGCATCACGACGGACTTGTCGAACGTCTTGCCGTTCCAGCGGTACTGGCGCAGCTCCTGCTGGTCCTCGCTGGCGACGTAGATCTCGAGCGCGCCGTCGCCGTCGAGGTCGGCGAGCAGGACGGGGTGCTCGAAACCGGACGACGCGGCGTCGATCTGGGTCTTCTTCCAGCCGTCCGGGGTCTGCTCGAACAGCCAGAGACCCGACGACAGCGCGCCCGCGACGATGTCGATCTTGCCGTCGCCGTTCACGTCGCCGGCGGCCATGGCCCGCATCAGGCGATCCGGCACCGTCGCGACGACCGTGCTCTCCCACGTGCCGTTCTTCCAGCGATACTGCTTCACGGTGACCGGACGGAGCAGCGAGTTGCCCGCGCCCACCGCGCCCTCCCACGACACGTACAGCTCGGCGACGCCGTCGCGGTCCACGTCGGCCACGAGGATCTCCTTCGCGTGCGTGTCGCCGGGCGCGTCGACGATGGACTTCTGCCAGCCCGTCGGGGTGTGCTTGTACATCCGCACCTCGCCGGGCTGCTCGCTCTCGAGCTTGTTCGGCTCGCTCGGCGTGGCGAAGAACTCCTTCACCCCGTCGCCGTCGACGTCACCGATCTCGATCTCGTGCACGAACGTGTTGGGCGTGCGCTCGACCTCCTCGACGCGCCAGTCCTCGTCCGGGTGCACCACGGCGATCACGCCCTGATCGTGCGTCGCGATCACCAGCTCGTCCTTGCCGTCGCCGTCCACGTCGCCGCGCTCGATGTCGCGCAGGCGATCGAACTTGCCCCCGAACTTCGGATTCCAGTGCGTGGTTGCCTTCCACGCGCCGTCCGCGAAGTGCCACGTGCGGAGCAGGGCCTGCATGCCGCCGATGGTGAGCACGTCGCCGTCCCACGCGAGCGCCTTGTGGAACACGTTGCTGTCGGGATCCTCGATGACCACCGGCTTCCAGCCGCTCTCCGTCTTGCGGACGATGGTCAGCTTCGCCGGTCCCGGCACCGAGGTCGGCTTGCCGTCGGCGCCGGCGCCCTCGACGAACTGCGCCTGGGCGACGAGGATCGCGGGATACGGGCCGCCGACGAGCGGGTCGCGACGGGGTGCAGCGGCAGAGGCCCTGGCCGGCTGCTGCTGGCTCGGCGGCGGCGTCTCACCGCCGCCGCACGCGTGGAGGGCGATCAGGACGGCAAGGAGAGCGGCGCGGCGCATCCGGGCATCGAGCCGGGTCGGGACGCGGTTGTCAACGAAGCGAAGTCCTCAGGGCGTCGAGAGCGCGGGGGCGCGGTACACGGGAGCGCGGCTCAGCACCCGATGGTCGTGCGGGCCGACGAAGGCGTCGAACTCGGCGCCGACCGCGGCGATGGCGGGATCCGCCATCGCGACGAAGACGCCGAGCGCCGCCTCGTCGCGGAAGCCGAACATCGTGGTGACCACCTGCGACGGCCGCAACGTGTCGACGTAGGTCTCGACGCTGACCAGGCCGTCGATGGCGAGGAACCGCCTGGCGCCCTCGCGCCGGAACCACGCCTCGAACTCCTGCGCCTTGCCGGGCGTCACGTCGTAGCTCTGCACGAAGAAGACACGCGCGGCGGTCTCGGGCTGCGACGGCAGGTCGGCGGGGTCCGGCGGCGGCGCCGTGCGCGCGGCCTGGCCGCCCAGCATCTGCACCGGCGGCATCTGATGACCGGCATGCGGGTCGCCGGCGGTGAGCGACGTCAGATACGCCACCAGGTCCTCGAGCTGGGTCACGGTGAGGTCGGGGTACGTCGGCATGGCCGAGTGCCCCTGCGCGCTCACGTAGCCGGGGCCGTCCACCAGGACCGCGTCCGGATTCAGGATGGCCTCCAGGAAGTAGGCCGGCGGATGGTGATTGCCCATGCCCGTCAGCTCCGGACCCGGGCCGCCTTCTCCCTGGGCCGGCTCCCCCGCCACCTTGTGACAGGAGGCGCAGCCCACATCCTGGAAGGTGCGCCGGCCGGCTTCGGCGTCGCCGGGGAGCGGCGTCAGCTGCCAGCCGGACGGGACGCCTCCCAGCTGATGGAGCGCGTCCATCGTGATCCGCACGGAACGCGGGGACGACCGCGGCCTGGCGGCGGTCGATGCCGGCTTCCTGGCGCTCTCGCCGCAGGCGAGGAGCGCGACCAGCACGGCGAAGGGGAGGAGCTCGAGGCGGCGCACAGGGCGGCACCTCGCCACAAGCCGCGCGACCTGTAAAGGACGTCCCGTCGCGACCCTTGACACGCGCGGACGCATCGGGCACATACCTCGGCCGTGACGATGCAGTCCGCGACGCAGTGTTGTTGTACCGAGGCTCGGGTGGCCACCCGTGACTTCGGTCGCGTCGCGCTCGTCGCTGTGACGTCCTGATCCTCGACGACCTCGCGTAACCAAGGCCCGGGCGGCTCCAGCCACCCGGGCCTTTTTGTTTGCGCGGAGCCGCCATCCCGACACGACGACACGGCACCCAGCAGGAGGACGAGCGATGACGACCAAGCAGCTGCACCACCGATGGCTCAGAACGAAGCGGCACCTGCGCTCCATCTCGGACAACCCGCGCGCGATGCGCGACGCGGCACGTGCGCTCCACGCCGCCGCCGTGGCCGTGGCTGCCGACGACGGCCCGTCCCGGGGGCATCTTTGTCGCCCCGACGCCCTCGCTGCCTGAGCCCTTCCCCGTCTGGCGGGCCGCCCGCCTCGACCTGTCCGACATCACGTGGATTCCCAGCGCCGCGGCCATCCCGGTGCAGGCCGGGACCACGCGCTGATGCACCCGCGTGCCCAGCGCAGAGGAGACGACTCCATGCCACGCCGAACCACCTTCTTCGCCCACGCGCTCGCGGTCCTCACGTTCGCGGCAACGACCGCGGCCGCCGTCGAGCTGCTGAACGTCTCGTACGACCCGACGCGCGAGCTCTACAAGGCCATCAACACCGCGTTCGCCGCGAAGTACAAGGCCGAGACCGGACAGGACGTCACCATCAAGCAGTCGCACGGCGGCTCGGGCACGCAGGCCCGCGCGGTCATCGACGGGCTCGATGCCGACGTCGTCACCCTCGCGCTCTGGGGCGACACGAACGCCATCGCCAAGGCCGGTCTCATGTCGGCCGACTGGACGAAGCGGCTCCCGAACGACTCCCTGCCCTACACCTCGACGATCGTCTTCGTGGTGCGCAAGGGCAATCCGAAGGGCATCAAGGACTGGCCCGACATCGTGAAGCCCGGCGTCGAGATCGTGACGCCGAATCCGAAGACGTCGGGCAACGGCAAGCTGTCGTTCCTCTCCGCCTGGGGCTCCGTGAAGTCGCAGGGCGGCTCCGACGCCGACGCGCTCGAGTTCGTCAAGAAGCTCTACGCGCAGACGCCGGTGCTCGACCTCGGGGCGCGCGGATCGACCGTGACGTTCGTCGAGAAGGGCATCGGCGACGTCCACCTGTCCTGGGAGAACGAGGCGAAGCTCGAGGTGCAGGAGGCGGGTGGCGCGGTGGAGATCGTCTACCCCTCGACGAGCATCCTGGCGCAGCCGCACGTGGCGTGGGTCGACAAGAACGTCGAGCACAAGGGCACGGCGGCGGTCGCCAAGGCGTACCTCGAGTTCCTCTACACCCCCGAGGGCCAGGAGATCATCGCGAAGAACTTCTACCGCCCGACGGATCCCGCCGTGCTCGCGAAGCACGCGTCGGACTTCCCCGACATCAAGCGCTTCGACGTCACCACGGTCGCCAAGAGCTGGGACGACGCCTCGACCAAGTTCTTCGCCGACGGCGGCGTGTTCGACAGCTTCTACAAGCCGAAGTGAAGGGGGAACCGGGAGAACGCCGATGACGGCAGACGTGAATCGACGGGTGTTGCCGGGGTTCTCCCTGAGCCTCGGCTACACCATCTTCTACCTCTCCCTGGTGATCCTGCTCCCGATGGGCGCGGGATTCTTCAAGGCGTCGAGCCTCTCGCTCGACGCCTTCTGGGAGGCGGTGTCCTCGCAGCGCGCGATCGCGGCGTACCTGCTGACCCTGGGCGCTTCCTTCGCCTCGGCGCTGATCAACGTCGTGCTCGGCGTGCTCGTGGCGTGGGTGCTGGTGCGCTACGACTTCCCGCTGAAGCGACTGTTCGACTCGCTGGTCGACTTTCCGTTCGCACTGCCGACCGCCGTCGCGGGGCTCGTGTACTCGAGCCTGTTCGTGAAGAACGGCTGGTACGGCCGGTTCCTCGTGCCGCTCGGGATCCAGGGCGCGTACTCGCGGCTCGGCATCGTGCTCGTGCTGGTCTTCATCGGCTTCCCGTTCGTGGTGCGGACGCTGCAGCCGGTGCTGGAAGGACTCGAGCGCGACGTGGAGGAAGCGTCGGCGTGCCTGGGAGCGAATCGCTTCCAGACCATCACGCGGGTGATCCTGCCGTCGATCGCGCCCGCCGTCATCACCGGGTTCGCGCTCGCGTTCGCGCGTTCGCTCGGCGAGTACGGATCGGTCGTCTTCATCTCGGGCAACATGCCGTTCAAGACCGAGATCGCGCCGGTGCTCGTGGTCGCCCGCCTGGAGGAGTTCAACTACGCGGAGGCGACCGCGATCGCGATCGTGCTGCTGCTGATCTCGTTCGTCACCCTGTTCGGCATCAACCTCGTCGAGCGCTGGAGCTCGCGCCACCATGGCTGAGCACACGCTCGCGGCCGCCTCCCTGCGGGCCCACGAGGATCCGCCCATCGTACGCCGGCTGCTCATCGGCACGGCGGTCGCCATCATGCTCTTCCTGGTGGTGATCCCGCTGGTGGTCGTGTTCGTCCAGGCCTTCTCGGCGGGCCTGACCACCTACTGGGACAACCTGGTGCGCGACCCGGACACCCTGCACTCGATCAAGCTCACGCTCATGGTGGCGCCGGTCGCCGTGCTGCTGAACCTGGTCTTCGGGATCGCGGGGGCGTGGGCGATCGCCCGCTTCCGCTTCCCCGGCCGCGCCTTCCTGACCGCGCTCATCGACATGCCGTTCACGGTGTCGCCGGTGGTCGTGGGCCTGTTCCTGCTGCTCCTCTTCGGCCGCCAGGGCATCTTCGGGCCCTGGCTGCACGACGCACGACGTCAAGATCGTGTTCGCCTACCCCGGGCTCGTGCTCGCCACCATCTTCGTCACCTTCCCGGTGATCGCGCGCGAGCTGATCCCGTTGATGGAGGCGCTCGGCTCGGAGGAGGAGGTGGCGGCGGTGAGCCTCGGCGCACGTGGCTGGCAGCTCTTCCACCTCGTCACCCTGCCCAACATCAAGTGGGGATTGCTCTACGGGGTGATCCTCTGCAACGCGCGCGCGATGGGCGAGTTCGGCGCGGTCTACGTGGTGTCCGGCCACATCGCGGGGCAGACCGACACCATGCCGCTGCGGATCGAGAAGCTGTTCCAGGAATACAACATGCCCGGCGCCTTCGCGGTGGCGTCGGTGCTCGCGATGCTCGCGCTGGTCACCTTGCTCGTGAAGACCACGCTGGAGTGGAAGACGCGTCGCGACCTCGCCGAGAAGGAGCGCCCATGAGCATCACCATCAAGAACGTCGTGAAACGCTTCGGCAACTTCCTGGCGCTCGACAACGTGAGCCTCGAGGTGCCGGACGGCGCGCTCCTGGCGCTGCTCGGTCCATCCGGGTCCGGCAAGACGACGCTGCTGCGGATCATCTCGGGGCTGGAGGCGCCGGACTCGGGCGCGGTGCTCTACCAGGACGAGGACGTGACCGATGCCGCGGTCCGCGAGCGCAACGTCGGCTTCGTCTTCCAGCACTACGCGCTCTTCCGCCACATGACCGTGTTCGACAACATCGCGTTCGGCCTGCGCGTCCGGAAGCGACCGCGGGCGCAGATCCGCTCGCGCGTGATGGAGCTGCTCCGGCTGGTGCAGCTGGAAGGGCTCGAGCGCTCGCTGCCGTCGCAGCTGTCGGGCGGTCAGCGCCAGCGCGTCGCGCTCGCGCGCGCGCTCGCGGCGGAGCCCAAGGTGCTGCTGCTCGACGAGCCCTTCGGCGCCCTCGATGCGAAGGTCCGCCAGGAGCTGCGCACGTGGCTGCGGCGCCTGCACGACGAGATTCACGTCACCAGCGTGTTCGTGACCCACGACCAGGAGGAGGCCTTCGAGGTCTCCGATCGGGTGGTCATCATGAACCGGGGTCGCATCGAGCAGGTCGGCTCGCCGGAGGAGATCTTCGAGCATCCGGCGAATCCGTTCGTGATGGACTTCCTCGGCAACGTGAACGTCTTCCACGGCAGCGTGCAGGGCGGCCGCGCACGGCTGGGAAATCTCGAGGTCGCGTACCCCGACTATCCGCACGACGAGACCCGCGCCGCCACCGCGTTCATCCGCTCCCACGAGCTCGAGATCCTGCGCGCCAAGAACGGCAGGCCGAGCCTGGAGGCGAAGGTGATGCACGTGAACCCGGCGCGCCCCGTCGTGAAGGTACGGCTGTACGCCGAGGCATTCGGCGTCGTGCTCAACGTCGACGTCCCGTGGGATCGCTACACGGAGCTCCGGCTCCAGGTCGGCGACACGGTCCACGTGGCGCCGCGGCAGGTGCGGCTCTTCGTCCAGGAATACACGATCTGAAGGCCGCTGGCCCGGGAGAAACGACATGGCAATCGAGCTGCACGGCGACGACGAGCCAACGCGCGATCGGGCTCACGACGGACTCGAGCGCATCACCGCCGCCCTGCGCGGCCTGCGCTACGGAACGGTGACGGCGGTCGTCCAGGATGGGGTGGTCGTACAGGTGGAGCGCACGGAGAAGTTCCGCCTCGAGAAGCGGGAGCGGTCGCGATGAGGTGACGCGGGCGCGCGGCACGCCCACCCGGCCGACCCGACCTCGGGAGGCCGTCGATACCGACGATGCAGCGAACCGACCGGACGCACCGGAGGAACGCGATGAGGGGAGCCATCGATGTTCATCCGGTCACGACACAGGCGAAGGCTCTGGAGCCTCGTCCTCACCGGCGCGCTGCTGGCGCCGCCGGGAGTGGCGGTGGCGAAGGAGCCGAGCCGCGCGGAGCTCGAGGAGCGCGTCCGCCGGCTCGAGCAGATCATCCGCGACAACGGGCTCGATCAGCCAGCATCCAAGCGAAAGGCGAGGACGACGGGGGCGCAGGCCGCTGCGCCCGAGCCGACCGAGGAACAGGTCCAGCGCGCGGTCGACAAGGCCGAGGCGGCACGGGCCAAGACGGCCAAGGTCCCCGACTGGCTGAGCTCCTTCACGCCCTTCGGCGACGTCCGCTTCCGCTCCGAAGGCTTCTACAATCAGCCGCACCTCGCGGATCAGGTCGTGACCGCGAACAATCGCCTCCGCATCCGGGCGCGGGTCGGCGTGCGGTTCGCGTACAGCGACGAGCTGGCCGCGACGATCCGACTCGCGAGCGGCAACATCAACGACCCGATCTCGACCAACCAGACGCTCACCGGCAACTTCACGCCGTTCAGCGTCAACCTCGACTGGGCCTACATGACGTTCGCGCCCGGCAAGACGTTCGACATCCGGCCTGGCATGATCACGGTGAATGCCGGCAAGTTCCCCAACCCGATGTTCAAGCGTCGGCGAGCTCGTTTTCGACGACGATCTCTCGCCCGAGGGGTTCAACGAGATCCTCGCGTTGCTCGACTCGCCCGTGGGCGACCCCAAGAGCCTGAGCCTGGATCAGGTGAAGCTCTTCGCCGAGCAGTGGACCTTCAGCCAGATCAACAACAGGTCCGACGGGTGGATGTTCGGCGGCCAGGTGAACCCGTCCATGCATGTCGGCCCGGTGCAGCTCGATGCGGGCCTCGGCCAGTACGGGTGGCTCAATGCCGACCAGATCGCCCAGGCGACCAGCCGGAACACCACCGACTTCACGGCGTCGGGCGCGCCGGTCGCGAACTCGAACTTCAACTCCACGCTCGTCAACACCAACCAGATCGTGGTGCAGCGCATCCAGCCGCCCACGCAGAAGGGGAAGACGCAGCCCGCGGCCTTCTCCTCGACGACCGGGTTCCTGAGCAACTTCAACCAGACGAACTTCACACTGGCAGCGACGGTGCCGGACGTCATCCAGGCACAGCCGGTGCGCTTCTTCTTCGACCTGGTGAACAACTGGAGCGCGGTCGGCTCCAACAAGGGCCTCGGCTTGCAGGCCGGCCTGCGGCTCGGACAGACGAAGGTGCTGGGCGATTGGTCGGTCTACGCGCTGTACGAATACTTGCAGCAGGACGCCGTCATCTCCGCGTTCACGTGGAGCGACTTCGGCCTCGGCGGGACGAACGAGAAGGGGCCGGTGATCGGGCTCGACTATCAGCTGCTGAACCCGCTCACCCTGAGCGCGCGCGCGTATTTCACGAACTTCATCAACCAGCCGTGGGTGGCGAGCCAGGGCACCTCGAACTTCGTGAACAACCCGACCCAGACCCGCCTCCAGCTCGACGCCATCGCGAAGTTCTGAGGGAGACCGGACATGTTTCGACCATCGAAGACCGTCAGCGTCGGATTCCTGACCTGTATCGTGCTCCTCCGTGGCACGGTGCACGCGCAGGTGACCACGACCACCGCCAAGGCCACCAGCACCACCACGTCCACCACCACCTCGACGACCTCGACCACGCTGCAGCCGCATCCGTTCAGCCCGGCGACCCGCGAGTGCGTGAGAAACGCGCGGCAGGAGCACGACTGCCAGGGTGCGCCCAGCCTCTGCTCGAGCGCATTCCAGACGGCGTACGCCGCGTGCTTCGAGGGATCGACCGGCATGAAGTGCGCGACGAAATGCCTGACGAACGAGTCGAAGTGCTTCAGCTCCGTCCCGACCACCCGCTCGAAGTGCCTGAAGACCTGCCGCACGAACCGCAAGGCCGACACCAAGGCCTGCCGGCAGATTCCCGAACGGCGACAACATCTGGGCGGGGGGAGATCAGGGCTGCCTGATCACGAAGGACATCACCTTCGGCAACTGCAAGTTCCAGTGCTCGAAGCCACAGCAGAAGATGGTCTGCGAAACCAACTTCACCTTCTGCATCGCGGATTGTCCGAACCTGTAGTGACCCCGCGGCGTACGACCGACTGGATTCGGACGGGTCCGTCTCACGGGCCGGACCCGTCCGAATCGCGAGCACAGCGTTCCGAGGGCCGATGAACCCCACCGTCACCGTCCTGACCTCACTGAGCCTGGCCGTCGCGTGCGGCTGCGGAGTGCGGGCGATCCCGCTGGACTCCGACGCCTCTTTCGCGATGCACCAGGAGAACCGGACCTTCGTCGTGGATCGACCGAGGTCGGGTACGCCGGCCGTGGTCACCGCCGCGGAGTGGCTCCGCCTTCCGGGCGCGCCGGCCTGGGCGCTGCGTCGCAACGGAGAGACGCTCGCCGCCTTCTGGATCGACGGCAATGCCGGCACGACCGCGCGGGCCGGGCTGCTGGCCTCGGACCGACCCCTCGGCGACGTGCGCCCGAGCTGGGACAACAATGCCATTCGCCTCCACTCGAGCCGCCCGGCGGCGAGCCCGTCGTCTCAGACGTCTTCGCGAGGACCGAGAGTGGAGGCGCGACATCCGTCCTCACCCGCGACACCGAGACGATCCTCGACGTGCGCGGCCGCTATCAGGCGGCCCTCCGCAACGCGGCGGGTGCCGAGGTCGGCTGGATGCGCCTCCGCATCGGTCCGTACCAGGCGGCGGCCCGGATCTACGAAGCGAAGCTGCCCGCGGGCGTGAGCGAAGAGCTCGCCGTCGCCGCCGTGATCTCGCTCGCCAGCGAGATCGACTGGATCGAGGGGCACACACAGAACGTGTACCAGAAGGACCGGGGACCGCTCATCCAATCCGTTCCGATGCACTGACCCGGTTCCGGATCGCCTATTGACCACGGCCGGGGCCCCCGTCCCGGCCGTCACGCGGGGTGCCGTCGCTCGTCTCCCCCCCTCCACGTGCCCCCCGCACGTGTGGCGAGCGGCGGCACCCCGTCATTTCTTCTCTCCTCCCATCCGACCCCGGGCCGGGCCCGTAGTGCTGGGTGGGCTCGCGGCCTGCGGCACACCGACGACCGCGGTACGCCAGAAAGGGAGGAACATGGCCATGCACTTACGACCGTGGACCCGGCCGCTGGTGGCGGCCGGCGTCGGCCTCGCGCTCGCCGCCGGGACGGCACGCGGCGCCAGCCATCGCGAGGCGCCGCTGATGACGCTCGATCCGGCCGCCGACATCACCGACGTCTACGCCTTCGTCAGCTACGACCAGGCGAACCTCGATCGGCAACCCGCCGACCGGAAGGTCACGCTCATCATGAACGTGATCCCGGGGCAGGAGCCGAGCTCGGGCCCGAACTACTACGCCTTCGACGACAACGTCCTCTACGAGATCAAGGTCGACAACGACAAGGACGGCAACGCGTCCGACATCATCTACCAGTTCCGCTTCCAGACCGAGACGCGCAGCCCGGATCAGTTCATCGCCACGCTCGGCGGCGGCCCGCTGCCGCCGATCAGCGCCATCGACGGCCCGGGGAGCGAGGGCCTGTCGCGCGTCCAGCGCTACACGGTGACCGAGCTGCGCGACTGCAAGGACAACGCGAAAGGTCCGAAGTGCGCGTCCAGGACGATGCTCTTCGGCGGACAGCTCCAGCCGACGGTGCCGTCGAACATCGGCCCGCGCACCATGCCGCAGTACGACACGCTGAGGCAGCAGGGCATCCGGACCGACGCCGCGACCGGCATCCGCGTCTTCGCGGGCCAGAACGCCGAGACCTTCGCCATCGACCTGGGCGCGGTGTTCGACACCGTGAACCTGCGCGTGGAGAACGCGTCGGTCATCCCGATGGCGCGCCCGCCGCTGCCGATCCAGACCGCGGCGGAGGACGCCAACGACTTCGTCAACCCGTTCGGCATCAACGCCTTCAGCGGCTTCAACATCAACTCGATCGCCATCGAGGTGCCGATCAGCCGCCTCACCGCGGACGGGCAACCCGCCAGCGCCGCGAACGGCACGATCGGCATCTACGCCAGCACGTCGCGCCAGATGCTCACCGTGCGCGCCGGCGACCCGCGTCCGGTGCAGGAGGGCAAGCCGCTGCTGAAGGGGTCGAAGGACTTCCGGCAGGTGTCGCGCATGGCGAACCCGCTGGTGAACGAGCTCATCATCCGCATCGGGCGCAAGGACTTCTGGAACTCGGTCGACCCGGCCGACGAGGCGCAGTTCCTCGACGCCTACCGCGCCCTCGACGTGGCGAGCGCTCTCCAGGCCGTCTCCGGCGTTCCGGTGCCGCCCACGCCGCGCGAGGACATCGTCCAGCTGCTGCTCAAGTACGCGGGGCAGAGCCCCGACCCGAACGTCGGACCGTTCTCCGAGCTGCTGCGGCTCGACATGACCGTCCCACCCACGCCGCCGGCGCAGATCAAGCGGCTCTCGATCCTGGCGCACGACGTCGTCGGCACGCCGACGCCCGACAACGCCGGCTTCCCGAACGGACGCCGCCCGAACGACGACGTCACCGACATCGTGGTGCGGGTCGCCGGCGGGGCGAACTACATCCAGAACTTCGTGGGCGACGGCGTCGGCGTGAACGAGAAGGGGATCACGCCCGACTTCCCGTTCCTGCCGAGCCCGTACGACGGCCGCAACCGCCGCCACGTCGATCCGGGGGAGCCTTCGTGATCGGATCCTCGCCTCGCCTCCGGCGCGCGCCGATCGCTCTCCTGGCGCTCGTCGGTCTCCTGCCCCTCTTCCCGGCCCCGGCGCGGGGAGAGGGGCCGTCCCCCGCGCGTCGCGTCGCGGAGCTGGTCGACGAGGCCACACGCGCGATGCGCTCGGCGCGCGAGACCGGCGACCCGACGTGGTACGGGCACGCCCGCGCCTCGGTCGACCGCGCGCTCGAGCTCGACCCGTCGGACTTCGGCGCGTTGCGGGCCCGTGCCTGGGTGCTGCTCGGCCAGCACGAGTTCCGTGCGGCGCGGGCGCAGGCCGAGCTGGCGCTGGCACGCGATCCGGACGACTGGGCGAGCTGGGCGAACCTCACCGACGCGCTCGTCGAGGTCGGCGAGTACGATCGCGCCGTCGAGGCCGCCGATCGGCTCGCGACGCTGCGTCCCGGCGTGCCCGCCTACACGCGGGTCGCCGGACTCCAGGCGCTCCTCGGCGATCGCGCGACCGCGATCGCCACGCTCGAGGTCGCCGTCGCCGCGGCCGAGCACGCGGAGCCGGAGACGCTCGCATGGACGCTGGTCCATCTCGGCCACGAGCACCGCGCGCTCGGGCAACCTCGCCGCGGCGACCGCCGCCTACGAGCGCGCGCTCGCCGCGTTTCCCGGCTATCACCTGGCCCTCGTCGGCCTCGCCCGCGCGCGCGCCGCGGAGGGCCGCACCCCGGAGGCCATCGCCCTCGCCGCGCGCGCCGCCGAGCGGGTGCCGGCGCCGGCGGTCTACGGACTCCTCGGCGACCTCTACGCCGCCCAGGGCGACGCGGCGGAATCGGCGCGCCAGTTCGATCTGGTGCGCGTGATGGAGCGCCTCGCCGCCGCGCAGGGCACGTCGTACGGCCGCGAGGTGGCCCTCTTCCTGGCCGACCACGACCGTGACCTGGCGGACGCCTTGCGGCTGGCGCGGGACGACGCCGCGCGACGGGGCGACGTCTACGGCGACGACGTCCTCGCCTGGACGCTCTACAAGAACGGGCGGCCGGCGGAGGCGAAGCGCGCCGCGACGCGCGCGCTCCGGCTCGGAACCGAGGACGCCACGTTCCACTATCACGCCGGCATGATCGCCCGGGCTCTCGGCCAGCCGCGCGTGGCCGCCCGTCATCTCGAGCGGGCGCTTGCGCTCGACCCGGCGTTCGACGTACGCCAGGCGCCGATGGCGCGTGCCGCGCTCGACGCCGTCCGGCACGCGCCGGACACGCGGCTGGCCCTCGCTCCGAAGGGTGACCCTCGATGAGAACCGCCATCGCCGCCGCCACGTTCCTCGCCTGCTGCGGCCTTGCCGCCGCGCATCCGCTCGGGAACTTCACCACCAACCGCTACGCCGCGCTCACGGTCGAGCCGCGCGCGGTGCGCATCGCCTATGCGCTCGACCTGGCGGAGCTGCCCGCCTACCGGGAGATCCAGCTCGTCGACAGCGACGGGGACGGCGCCATCGACGCCGCCGAGCGTGACGCCTACACCGCCCGCAAGTCCGCGGAGCTCGCGCAGCATCTCGAGCTCACCGAGGACGGCGAGCAGCTCGCGCTCACGCCCGTCGCGACCGCGCTCGAGACGGCTCCGGGCGCGGGCGGCCTCCGGACGCTCCGCCTGGACGTCACGTACCGCGCCGAGCTTCCCCGTCCCGCCGGCGCGCTCGCGTTCCGCGATCGCAACTTCGCCGACCGCCCGGGCTGGCAGGAGGTCGTCGTCACGCCGGCCGGCGGCGCGCGCCTCAGCGGCGCGACCGTGCCGGGCAGCGACGTCAGCCACGCGCTGCGCGCATATCCCGAGGACATGCTCCAGGCGCCGCTGCGCGTGTCCGAGGCGAGAGCGCAGCTCGCCCCGGGCGGGACCGTCGAGAGCACGGCCAGCGCGTCGCCTGCCGGCACGCGCAGCGGGCCCGAGCGCTTCGGCGACCGATTCACCGCGCTGCTCACGGATCCTGCGCCGCTCGGCGCGTGGACGATCGTCACGTCCCTGCTCGTGGCGGCGATGCTGGGCGCCTTCCACGCCCTCACGCCGGGGCACGGCAAGACCATCGTGGGCGCCTACCTCGTCGGCTCGCGAGGCACCGCGCGGCACGCGGTGTTCCTCGGCCTGGTCGTCACGCTCACCCACACGCTCGGCGTCTATCTGCTCGGGCTCGGAACGCTCGCGGCGTCGGCGTGGGTGGTGCCGGAGCGCCTGTATCCGTGGATCAGCGTGCTCTCCGGGCTCCTGGTCGTGGGCGTCGGCGCGTCGCTGGTGACGTCGCGCCTGGTCGCCGCGCGCGCGCACGATCACCACCACGACCACGCGCATGGGCACGACCATGCGCACGACCATCGGACACGACCATGCGCACGATCATCAGCACGGGCACGAGCACCACCACGGTCACTCCCACGCCCACGGCCACTCGCATCTGCCGCCGGCGGACGCGCCCATCACGCTGCGCAGCCTGCTCGCCCTCGGCGTGTCGGGCGGACTGCTGCCCTGCCCGTCAGCGCTCGTGGTGATGCTGGGCGCCATCGCGCTGCATCGCATCGCCTTCGGCCTCGCGCTGATCGTCGCCTTCAGCGTCGGCCTCGCCGGCGTGCTGACGGGTATCGGCATCGCGCTCGTGTACGCGCGCGGGCTCTTCGAGAGGCTGCCGCTCGACGGCCGCATGGCGCGCTACGTCCCGGTGGCGAGCGCGCTCGTCATCTCGCTCGCCGGGGCCGCGATCGTGCTGGAAGGCCTCCGGCAGATGGGCGTGGCGCCGTCGTGATCGTCCGGTCGTAGACGCGGTCCGAGGACGCGATCCTGGCGGACACGCCCGACATCGAAGTGGCCCTCCTCGCGCAGATCGCGCGCGGCGACGAGTCCGCGCTCGCGCAGCTCTACGATCGGCTGTCGCCGCTCGCCTACGGTCTCGCGCTCCGGATCGCGGGCGGCGCCGACCTGGCGGAGGACGCGGTGCAGGAAGCGTTCCTGCGTGTCTGGCGGAGAGCGGAGCGCTTCGATCCCGCGCGCGGCGGCCCGCGCGCGTGGTTCCTGCGCCTGGTGCGCAACCTCGTGATCGACGCGCTGCGCGCGCGCGGCTCTCGCGACCGGACCGAGACGCGCAGCGTGGACCAGGGAGAGGAGAGAGGAGGCCCCGAACGTCCCGACGAGGCCGTCGTGCGCAGCGAGCGCGCGGCGCACGTGCGCGAGGCGCTGGCCGAGCTGCCGCAGGAGCAGCGGCGCGCCATCGAGATCGCGTACTTCGAGGGACTGTCGCACAGCGAGATCGCGGCGCGCGAGAACACGCCGCTCGGGACCGTGAAGACGCGCATCCGCGACGGGGTGTCGAAGCTGCGCGCGCATCTCGCGGGGAAGGAGCTGCATGCCTGAGCAGCCGACGATCGGCGTCGAGGACCGCGCCCTCGACGATCTCGCGCTGGAAGCGCTCGCCGAGGCGTACGCGGTCACGCCGCCCGCGAGCCTGCGCCAGCGGGTCGTCGGCGATGTGCGCTCCGCGGTCGAGCTCGAGCGCGCGCGGCGCGGGCAGTCGCGCTGGCGGATCGTCGGCGCGCTCGCCGCCACGCTGGCCCTCGTGCTCGGCGGCCTGCTGGCCGGGGAGAACGCGGGACGGCAGCGCCAGGTGGCGGAGCTGGAATCGCTCGCGCGGACGAACGCCGAGCTGACCGCGCGCCTCGACACGCAGGAGCACACGCTCGCCGGTCTGCGCGAGTCGCTCGACGCCCAGGGACGCGTGCTCCGCATCCTCGGCGGTCCGCGCACGCTGTCGGCCTCGCTCGGCGCGCAGCAGGGATACGGCGGCAGCGGGCGGGTGCACGTCGATGCCGAGACGGGCGAGGGCGCGGTGGTCCTCTCCGGCGTCCAGCCGCTGGCCGGCGACAAGGTCTACGAGCTGTGGGCGCTGCGCGGCAAGGCGGCGCCCGAGCCCGTCGGGCTGCTCACCGGCGCCGGGGAATCGGTGTACGTGACCCAGGTCGCCAAGCTCGAGCGGCCGACCGACGTCACGGCATTCGCCGTGTCCATCGAGCCCAAGGGCGGATCGAAGAGCCCCACCGGCCCGATCGTGCTGGTCGGCCCGCTGAAGGGCTGATACAGCCGGGCCCAGGAGGCGCCATGAGCAGACGAGCACCGCACCCGCACGACCACGACCACGACGATCACCACCACCACGACCACTGAGCCCGCGTCGGCGGATCCGCGACCGAGGCCGCGCATCTCCGCCGCTCGATCCGATTGAGCCCGCGCGGGCGGCGGGCGACACCCCGGCCCGCATGCGGTCGTGGCTCGTCAGCCGTCGCATCCAACCCTCGGGTGGCAGCCGTAGTGGTGGCTGACGGCCGCCATGCGCTCGCGCCCCAGCCACGTCGGACGGACCGCCACGAGATCCCGGCTCGCTGCGCTGGTCGCCGCGGTCGTCTCGCTGTCGATCGTCGCCGGCACACGGGCCGCGGACGACACGCGTCCTCCGGACGCCAGCGACCCGCGGCCGGCGCAGGAGGCGAGCGACCCCGCGACGTCGAGCCCGAACGAGACGCGTCTCCAGGAGCTGGTGGTCGAGGCGCAGCGTCCGGTCTCGGCCGCGTCGTCGCGCGAGCTGCGCGCGAAGGACTTCACGATCCGCCCGCATCTGACGGTCATGCAGGTGCTCAACAACGTCCCGGGGCTGCTGGTGGCGCAGCACCAGGGCGGCGCGAAGGCGCCGCAGTGGTTTCTCCGCGGCTTCGACGCCGACCACGGCACCGACGTCGCCGTCTATGCCGACGACATGCCGATCAACCTGGTCTCGCACGCGCACGGCCAGGGCTACGCGGATCCGAACTTTCTCATCCCCGAGGTGATCGACCGCGTCGAGCTGTACAAGGGACCGTACTTCCCGCAGTTCGGCGACTTCGCCACCGCCGGCGCGGTGAAGCTGATCACCAAGGAGGAGTTCAAGGAGAACTTCGTGAAGGCCGAGGGCGGATCGTTCGACACCATGCGCTACGTCCTCGGCGCGTCACCACAGATCGGCAACGTGAAGACGCTGTTCGCCGGGCAGGCGTACTACACGAACGGTCCCTTCATCCATCCCGAGAATCTCGCGCGCTACAACGGGCAGGGCCGGATGACCGTCGAGCCCACGTCGGACTCGAAGCTGTCGGCCACGCGTGCAGGGCTACGCCGCCGACTGGGACGGGTCGGGGCAGATCCCCGCGCGGCTCGTGTCGACCGGCATGCTCGACCGCTTCGGCTCCATCGACCCGACCGAGGGCGGCCGCACCGACCGCGAGAACCTGCTCCTCGACTGGCGCTACACGCCGACCCCGTCCGACACCTGGGAGGTGCACGGCTATGCGCAGCGCTACAAGCTGCGCCTGTGGTCCGACTTCACCTTCTTCGCCAACAGCGGGTTGCGGTTCGTGCAGTATCCGGACGGCGGGATCGAGGACACCGGCGACGGCCCGGTGCGGCCGAACGCGAAGTACATCCCCGGCGACGAGATCTACCAGGGCGATTCGCGGGTCGTCTTCGGCGGGCGCGGGAGCTACACGAGGAACTGGTTCCTCGCGAGCATCCCGCAGCAGAGCCAGCTCGCGCTGGAGACCCGCACCGACGACGTCCACATCAAGCTGCAGCGGGCCGTGCGCCGCACCAGCTTCTTCACCGTGAACGACGTGTACATCCAGGAGCACTCGTTCAGCGGCTACTGGGCGCAGCAGATCTTCTTCACCGACTGGCTCCGCTTCGAGGGCGGGCTGCGCGGCGACTTCTACATCTTCGACGTGAACAACCGGCTGCCGAGCCAGGGCCCCGATCCGAACTTCCGGTCGGTGTTCCTGAACGGCTACACCACCGCCGGCCTGCCGAGTCCGAAGGCGAACCTGATCATCACGCCGGTGGAGGACACCGAGCTCTACCTGAACTTCGGCCGCGGCTTTCACTCCAACGACGCGCGCTCGACCGTCACCGGCGCCTTCACCGGCTCCGGCCCATCGGGCTCCGGCGTGGTCGCGGCAGAGCAACCGACGCCGCTCGTGAAGGCGCTCGGCTACGAGGTCGGCGCCCGCACGCACCTCTTCGATCGCCTCGACCTCGCCGCCGCGGTCTGGAACCTGAACCTCGGCAGCGAGCTGGTGTTCTCGGGCGACGCCGGCACCGACGAGGCGAGCTCGCTCCCGAGCCGGCGCTACGGCGTCGACTTCGAGGCCCGCTGGCAGATCAACACCTGGCTCTACGCCGACTACGACCTCAGCTGGAGCCATGCGCGCTTCTCCGACGGCGGCTTCGTGCCGCTCGCCGTGCCGCTCTTCATGAACGGCGGCCTCACCGCCGATTTCCACAACGGCCTCACGGTGGCATTGCGCGGGCGCTACGTCTCGGACCGCGCCGGGAACGAGGACGACACCGTGACGGCGCGCGGGCTACTACCTGCTCGATCTCTTCGCGCGCTACCGCTGGCGCAATCTCGAGCTGTCGCTCCAGCTGCTCAACCTGACCAACACCGACTGGCGCGAGGCGCAGTTCGCCGACAACTCCTGCGTCCGCAGCGAGATGCAGAGCCGGAATCCGGCCGGCCCCTGCTACGTCAAACCGGGCCAGAATCCCGCCACGCCGGCCGACAGCATTCACTTCACGCCCGGGAACCCGATCGGCGTGGTGGCGGGCCTCACCTGGTTTTTCTGACGATTCGCATGGACTTCTCTCCGTCCGGGTTGCGCCTCCGGGGCGGCGATCCCTATGAGTGGGGGCCGACCATGTCCGATCACCAGCAGCGCCAGCGGTTGACGGCGGCGCTGCTCGCGTCCGCGATCCTCCACGCCGCCATGCTGGCGCTCGTCCTGCGGTCGGCTTCCATCGTGGACCTGCTGACCGGGCCGTTCGAGACGCCGGAGGCCAAGCTGATCCCGGTCAGCCTCGTGTCGCGCGCCGGCGGCGGTGGTGGCGGGCCCCTGGCCGGACTGCCGTCGGCTCCCGCGGGCCACGACGATCGCCCGCCGCTCCCCGAGGCCCTGCCCGCGGCGAGGCCGTCGCCGCCGCCCCCGCTGCCGGCCGCGAGCGAGAAGAAGATGCCGCCGGTCGCCACGCCGAGCTCGACCGCGGTGGCGAGCCTGCGCGCGCTGGCTCCCCCGCCGCAGCCACGTGCTCCGGCGCCGGCCGCCCTGGCGGCGCGCGCCCCCTGCGGCGAGCGGCGCCGCGACCGCTCCGTCAGGGCCCGCCGGGAGCCGCGTCGGCTCGCTCGGCGCCGGTCCAGGCGGCGACGGGGGCGGAGGCGGGCGCGGCGGCGCGGGGACCGGCGACGGCTCGGGCGGCGACGGCAGCGACGGGCTCGCCCGGCCCGCCTACGGCTCCAACCCGAAGCCGCCCTATCCGCTCGCGGCACGCCGCCTGGGGATCGAGGGCGTGGTGATGCTCGACGTCCTGGTGCGGCCCGACGGCTCGCCCGCGGAGGTGCGGGTCCACAGCTCGTCGGGGTCGCCGCTCCTCGACGACTCGGCCGTCGAGACGGTGCGCTCGCACTGGCGGTTCATCCCGGCGCGCCGGGGGAGCACCCCGGTCGAGAGCCGCGTCAGCTTCCCGATCCGCTTCAAGCTCGACGCCGGCTGAGTCGCGTACAGGAGGGCGTCCGTCCGACCGCCATACCGTGCCCGGTTTTGGCCGGCGGACTACCCTCCTCCGCGAACGGACCGTCAAATCCCACGGCCCATTGAGCGGGTATTGCACGTTCTTGCTCTCGCGCCGGCCCGGAAATCGAGGGCCTGGCGTGAGGTGCCAGAACGGGCGACAAGGTCGGACGCCGCTCGCCGGCGCGTTGCATGGACCCCGCCACCTTCCTCGATCGGCTGCAGCACGAGCTCCTCGGGCACGCGCTCGCGTACTTCTTCCCGGAGAGCACCGTCGAGCACGGTCCCCGCGACGGTGCGGCGGTCCACGAGCTGACCGTGCAGCCCGAGGGAGAGCGGACCGTGTCCCTCGACTGGCTCGGTGTCCGCTACCGGATGCAGCGTCCCGAGTTCGCCTTCACCGAGCACGACCACCGGCTGCTGCGCGCGATCGGACGCTACCTGTCGGCACGGCACCGCCTGGCGCAGCACGACGTCGGCGACCCCGGGGTGCTCCGACTCTTCGGCGGTCGCGCCGAGGACCACGTCGTCTCCGCATGGCTCGACCTGGCGGCCAGCGGCGACGCGCCGACGCGCACGAACGCCGAGCGCATCGACGACGCGGTCGAGGTCCTGCGCACGTGCGCGCTCGGAACCTACGAGAACCGCCGCATCACCATGGGCGCGCTGCTCTTCGGCGCGCTCCCCGACGCGTGTCACGAGGCGCCGCCTCATCCTCCCGACGCCATCCGGTACGCGCGACCCCTGACGGGCATCCGCAGCTTCCGCCGCCTCTCCGACGGCCTGCAGACCGTCGCGCTGGTCGACGAGACGGGCATGCTCGTCGAGATCGTCGACGTGCACGACTGGGCGCAGCCCTACGCTGGCCAGCCGCTGCCGGTGCCGGCTGCCAGCGCGTACGCGACGCACGCGCGTGTCACGCTCTGCGGCGGACACCTGTGCCTGGTGCTCACCGCGAACGGCGAGATCAAGGCGTTCGCCGACGGCGTGCAGGTCTTCAACTTCCTCGACGGCGTGTGGCGTCTCACCAACGCGGCGGAGAAGCACCGCGTGTGGCGCCAGGCGCTCGGACGTCGCGAGCTGGCCGACCGACTGTTCTCGGTGGCGCTCGATCTGGCGGAGGACCGGCGCGGCGGGCTCTTCCTCGTGGTCGACGACCCGGCGCAGGTCGATCGACTGGTCGCGGCGCCCGACCTGCTCGGGACGCCCACGATCGTCGGCGGCGCGCGCGCGCCGGCGCTGAAGCGCGATCTCCACTACCTCCTGCGACAGAAGAGCGTGCTCGATCTCGCGCCGAGCGTGCTCGAGACCCTCGGCCGCATCGACGGCGCGATGGTGCTCGACTCCGACGCCCACCTGCTCGCCTTCGGCGCGATCGTGCGCCACCCGCTCGGCGCGGACGCGCTGGAGGTGACGGAGGGGGGCCGCAGCACGGCGGCCGTCACGGCGTCCCATGCCGGCAAGGTCCTCAAGATCAGCGAGGACGGCCTGGTGTCGTTCTACGAGGCGGGACGCTGCGTGTGGGAGCTATGACGATCGCGGTCCTGGGCGGCACCGGCGCCGAGGGGCTCGGGCTCTCCGCTCGCCTGGCGGTCGCCGGCGAGGACGTGATCATCGGCTCCCGCGAGGCGCGCCGGGCCGCCGAGGCGGCGGCGACCCTCGTCGCGGAGCTGCCCGGCGCGCGGGTCCGGGGAGCGCCGAACTGCGATGCGGCGACGGCGGCGCAGATGATCGTCCTCGCGGTGCCGTTCGCCGGTGTCGACGAGCTCCTCGACACCTGCGCCTCCGCCCTCGACGGCAAGGTGGTGCTCGAGGTGGTGAACCCGCTGCGCGTGGAACGGGGCGTCTTCCAGGCGGTACCGGTCGCGGAGGGCTCCGTGGCCGCCCACGTGCGGGCGCGCGCCACCACGGCGCGCGTCGTGAGCGGCCTCAAGCACGAGAGCGCCGCCAGCCTGCGCGACGTCCGCCGGCGACTCACCGGCGACGTGCTGCTGTGCGGCGACGACGAGGACGCCAAGCGCGTGGTGGCGGACCTGGTACGTCGGATGCCGGACCTCCGGCCGCTCGACGCGGGCGGCCTCGCGGTCGCGCCACTCCTGGATTCCGTCACGGCGCTGCTGCTGAACCTGAACCGGCGGCATCGCGTGGAGACCTCGCTCCGCATCGTCGGATTGTGACCGCAGCGTGCTGAGCCTCGCTCGACCGCCGTGCGACACGGGCGTGATCCGTGGCGCTCCCGAGACACCCGGATGCGCGTCGCACGCGAAGCGCTGGGTGCTCGCCGGGTCGATCCTCGGCTCGAGCGTCGCCTCCCTCGAGGCGTCGGTCATCAACGTCGCCCTGCCGGCGATCCAGCAGGGCCTCGTCGCCTCCGTCGCGGAGATGCAGTGGATCGCGAGCATCTACACGCTCTTCCTGGGCGCCCTCACCCTCGCGTCCGGATCCGCCGGCGATCGCTTCGGCCGGCGACGCCTGTTCGCCGCCGGGCTCGCCATCCTGACCATCGCCTCGGTCGCGGCCGGCTTCGCGGCGGACGCGACGCAGCTGATCGCCGCGCGCGCGGTGCAGGGCATCGGGGCGGCCCTGCTGGTACCGAACAGCCTGTCGCTCGTCAGCGCCGGCTTTCCGCGCTCCGAGCGCGGCCGCGCCATCGGCACCTGGTCGGCCATCACCGCCATCACCAGCTCCGGCGGGCCCATCCTGGGCGGCGTCCTGGTCGACGCCTCGTCGTGGCGATCCGTCTTCTTCCTGATCGTGCCGATCGCGCTGGTCACGCTCGTGCTCGCGCTCACCCGCCTGCCCGACGTACGGATCGGCCGCCGGCAGCCGCCCATCGACTGGGCCGGCGCGGCGCTCGCGACGATCGGGCTCGCCGGCATCGTCTTCGGCATCATCAGATTGCGGACCGGGAATCGCCGCGCTGCTCCCGCTCGGCGGCGGTCTCGGCCTCCTCGGTGTCTTCGTGTGGTTCGAGTCGCGGATCGCCGCGCCGATCATGCCGCCGCGGCTCTTTCGCTCTCCCACGTTCCTCGGGGCGAACCTGCTGACCCTGCTGCTCTACTTCGCCATCACCGCCGCGTTCTTCGTCATGCCGTTCGTCCTCGTCCGCGTGTACGGCTACTCGGCCACCGCGACCGGCGCGGCGTACCTGCCGTTCGCGCTGCTGATCGGCGTGCTGTCGCGTCGGACCGGGGCGCTCGCCGACCGGTTCGGGCCGCGCGGCCCGCTGGTGGTCGGCCCGCTCGTCACCGCCGTCGGGCTCCTGCTGCTCGCCGTGCCCGGCAGCAGCGGCTCGTACTGGACGACGTTCTTCGTGCCGATGGTGGTGATGGGGCTCGGCATGGCGATCGCCGTGGCGCCGCTGACGACGACGGTCATGACCGCCGTCGACGAGAGCGAGGTCGGCGTCGCCTCCGGCGTGAACAACACGATCGCGCGTGTCGCCGCCCTGCTCGCGGTCGCCATCGGCGGCCTCGTGGCACTCGCAGACGTTCGATGGCGCGCTCGCCGAGCGCCTCGCCGCCGCCGACCTGTCGCCACCCGTACGCAGTGCGCTCGCCGCCGAGAGCCACAACCTCGGCGAGGTGGCGGTGCCCTCGAGTGCGAGCCCGAGCGAGCGGCGGACCATCGAGGAGGCCGCGGCACGGGCACTGGTCACGAGCTTCCGCTGGACGAGCGTCCTCGCCGCGCTCCTGGCCGCCGCCGCGGCGCTGGTCGCGGCGCTCCTCATCGAGCCCGTCCCGTCACGCGCGCCCGCCGGCGACGCCGTCGGCCTGGTCACGTGCGGACACCTGGAGCTGGTGCTGGACCCGGCCCCCAGCGCGCAGGGCTGCGAGGACTGTCTCCGGCTCGGCGAGCGCTGGGTCCACCTCCGCATGTGCCTCACCTGCGGGTACGTCGGCTGCTGCGACGCCTCCCGGCGGCGGCACGCGACGGCGCACTTCTGGGCCACGCAGCACCCGATCGTGCGCTCGCTCGAGCCGGGCGAGACCTGGCGGTGGTGCTACCTCGACGACACGGCGGTGTGAGCGACGCGCCTCACAGCTCTTCCTGATCCACGAAGCACCAGCCCCACGTCTCGCCCGGCTCGACCGATCGCATGATCGGATGCCCGGCGGCGTGGAAGTGCGCCGTGGCGTGCTTGTTGGGTGACGAGTCGCAGCACCCGACGTGTCCGCAGATCATGCAGATGCGAAGATGCACCCAGGTGTCGCCGATGCGGAGACAGTCCTCGCAGCCGCGCGCGCTCGGATGCACGCGCTGGATCTGCGCGACGTGACCGCAGCGGGCTCGCGACGACGGGTGCAGCTCGATCGTGCGCTCGGTGTCGACCATGGTGCGAGTGTCGGCCGTGGCCTCGGCAAGGGCAAGTGGGTCGAGCGAGGCCTCGCGGAAGAGGGGTGCCGCCTGCGCGAAGGCGTCCGCGGTCCCCGCCAGCACCAGCTCGTCTCCCGCCTGGATGACCTCGTCTCCGGGCGGCTTGCCACGGTCCGTGCCCTCACGGCGCAGCCCCTCCGCGAAGAGCGGCAGCCGCCCCATCGTGAGCCCCACCGCGGGCGCCCCGGCCCGGATCGTCACCGTGCGCCGCGCCAGGCAATCCGGACCCAGGTCGCACTCGACCACGGGCTTCGCGGGGCGTTCCTCGGACCGCAGGGCCGCATAGCCGCCACGGCGAACCACCTCCTCGTTGCGCTCGATGTCCTCCGCCGGGAGATCGTAGCTGCGCATCACGTCGGCGAAGAGCTGCACGACGCTCTCCAGCTCCTCGGCGATCACGCGATCGACGCCCACGCTGAGCAGCGGCTCCATCTCGGCGATGTATCGCGTGCGCACGACGATCCGCATGGTCGGGTTCACCAGGCGCGCGACCGATGCGACGCGATGGGCCATCGCCGGGTCGTCGTCGGGAACCACCAGCACCTTGGCGCGATCGGTCCCGGCTCCGAGCAGCGTGTGCTGGCGGCTGGCGTCACCCCGCAGCACGGGAAGCCCGTCGGCTTCCGCCTCGGTCGCACCTTCCGGGCTCAGCGTGGTGATGACGAACGGGATGCGCGAGCCGTCGAGCACGCGAACCAGGCGGCGCGCCGCCTGGCCATAGCCGGCGACGACGACGTGGTTCTCCCGCCGCGGCCCCTCCACGGCAGGGACGGGAGTCTCGTCGTCCTCCTCCTTGATGGTGGCGAGCGCCACGCGGCGCGCCGCCGCGCCGCCCGCGCCCGTGAGGAATGGCGTCAGCACCATCAGGACGACCGTCGTCGCGATGAACGCCTGCGAGCCGACCGCTCCGAGACCGACCGGGGAGAGACCCATCTGCCGTCCGGCGCGCTCGAGCACGAAGGAGAACTCGCCGACCTGCGCCAGCATGAGGGCGGTCGCGACGGCCACCGCGGGCCGCTCGCGCACCGCCAGCACGCTCGCTCCGGTGGTGAGCACCTTCACGGCCAGCACGGCGGCGATGCCCGCCGCGACGAGCGGCAGGTGCGTCACCAGGAAGCCGAGGTCGAGCAGCATCCCGACCGAGACGAAGAAGACGGCGCTGAACAGGATCTGCAGCGGCAGGATCTCGCCGAGGGCGTGCTGGCTGAAGCGGCTCTCGCTCACCAGCAGCCCGGCGAGGAAGGCCCCCAGCGAGAGGCTGACTCCCGCCAGGTTGGTCAGGAACGCGGTCCCGAAGCAGATCGCGATGACGGTGAGGAGGAAGAGCTCCGGCGAGCACGTCCGCGCCACCTGCTCGAGGATGGCCGGCATGAGGCGGCGCGCGAGCAGGAGGACGCCGGCGATGATCAGCCCGGCCTTGGCCAGCGCCCACGCGATCGCGCCGCCCGACGCGCCCGTGCCGCCCAGCATCGGGACCAGGAGGACCATCACGACCACGGCGAGGTCCTGGAAGATGAGGATGCCGAGCCCGATGCGCCCGCGCGGCGAGGTCGTCTCGTTGCGATCCGCGAGCAGCTTCAAGACGATCGCCGTCGAGCTGAGCGAGACCAGGAAGCCCGTGAAGAGCCCGCTGCGCCAGTCGATGCCGAAGGCGAGGAGCAGGAGGAGCGTCCCGACGGTCGCCAGGACGACCTGGAGTCCGCCGCCCGCGAAGATCGCGGTCCGCATCTCGGTGAGCTTCTCGAGGCTGAACTCGATCCCGATCGTGAAGAGGAGGAACATGACCCCGACCTCGGCCGCAGCGTCGACGAGGGCGCGGTCCTGCACCAGGCCGAGCGCGTTCGGGCCGATGAGGACGCCCGCCACCAGGAACCCGACGATGGGCACCAGGCCGAGCCGGAAGCAGAGGTAGGCGATGGCCGCGGCGGCGAGCAGGAGCGCCACCGCGTCGGTGAGAAAGGAGTGCTCCATGCGTGCCGGGACACTCATTCACGGCGCGACGACCCCGTACAAGCCGTCGAGTTGGCGAATCGCCTTGCCCCGGCTCGACGATCGTCCTAGTTTCCTTGCCGATGACCTGGCGACCGCAGCACGACACCGGGTCCCAGGTCGTCAGCGGGGACGGGCCCGACCGGGCGCGGATGGCGGCCCTCTCGCCCGTGGGCGACATTCTTCCCCCCGTCCTCTCGAGCGCGGAGCGACCGGGGTGGAACCGCATGCTCGTCGAGCTGCATCAGGCGGGCGAGTGGGAGGGGGAGGCCCGCCTGCCGTACCATCTGGTCACGCTGGTCCTGCGCCCGAGCCCGCGTGCCTGCAGCCGTCTCGACGGCGGCCGCATGATGAGCGCGCCCACGGCGCCCGGCGACATCATCGTCATCCCCGCGGGAAGCATGCACTGGGCGAGCTGGAAGCGCGGCACGGACTTCCTGATGGCGTATCTCGCGCCGGAGGCGCTCGCGCGCGCGGTGAGCGACGACGGCCTGGACGCGCCGCAGCTCGGGATCGGATACCGCTTTCGCGACCAGGACTCCGAGATCGCATCCCTGCTGCTCGCGATGCACGCGCAGCTCGCCGGGACCGGCGCCGAGGATCGGCTCTACATCGACACGCTGGGAGTCCAGCTGGCAGTGCTGGTGGCTCGCCGGTACGGTACGGCGCCGCTGCAGCTCCGTCCGTCCCGTCACGGGCTGTCGCGCGCGAAGATGCGCATCGTGCTCGACTACATGAACGCGCATCTCGACCGGAACATCGAGCTCGCCGAGCTCGCCGGGCTGGTCGACCTGAGCCAGTTCCATTTCCTGCGCCTGTTCCGCCTTGCCTCCGGCGCGACCCCGCATCACTACCTGGTGCGACGTCGCGTGGAAGTCGCCACCAGCATCCTGCTGCACGAGGACGTGACGCTCGCCGAGGTGGCGTATCGTCTCGGCTTCTCGGATCAGAGCCACTTCAGCCGCCATTTCCGCCGCATCACCGGCGCGCCGCCAGGCCGCCTGCGCCGCGACCGCCGCGCGCTCTGAGCGCCTCGGCATGGGCGCCCCGCATGCCAGTGGCGCGGAGTCCGACCGCGCCGCCGCGCAGTCGACGCGTTCCGCGCTGAGCCCGCTGCGGCTGCCACAGTATCGTCGCCTGTGGCTGGCGTCGCTGGTCTCGAACCTCGGGACCTGGATGCACGAGGCGGCCGGCGCGTGGCTGATGACGACGCTCTCGGCGTCGCCGCTGCTGGTGGCGCTCATGCAGACGGCGGCGAGCCTGCCCTTCTTCCTGCTCGCGTTCCCGGCCGGCGCGCTCGCCGACGTGGTCGACCGGCGCCGCGTGCTCCTGATCTCGCAGTGCTGGATGCTGGCGGCGGCCGCTGCGCTGGGCGTGCTGACCATCGCCGGCGTGGTCACCCCGCCGGTCCTGCTCGGCCTCACCTTCGCCCTCGGCATCGGCTCGGCGATGACCTCGCCGGCCTGGCAGGCCATCACGCCCGAGCTGGTGTCGAGCCAGGACCTGCCGGCGGCGATCGCGCTGGGCGGCGTGGCGTTCAACCTCGCGCGCGCCGTCGGCCCGGCGCTCGGCGGGCTCGCGACCGCCTCGATCGGGGCGGGCATGGTCTTCCTCCTGAACGCGGCCTCCTTCCTCGCCGTGCTCGCCGTCCTGGCCGCGTGGCGCCGGACCGCGGTCCAGTCCTTCGAGGTCCCCGAGGACATGTTCGGGGCCATGCGTGCCGGCGCGCGCTACGTGCGGCACTCGCTCCCGCTGCGCACCGTGCTCGCGCGCAGCGCGTCCTTCGTCCTGTTCGCGAGCGCCGTGTGGTCGCTGCTGCCGCTGGTCGCGCGCCAGCTCCTCGGGCTGGGCGCCGTCGGCTACGGCCTCCTCCTCGGCTGCCTCGGGCTCGGTGCCGTGGGAGGCGCGGCCGTCCTGCCGGCATTGCGGCGGCGCCTGCCCGTCGACCGGCTCATCACGCTCGCGGCCGCCACGTTCGCGCTCGCCAGCGCCACCCTCGGCGTGGTGCGCGATCCGGTGATCGCCGGGATCGTCCTGCTCGCGGGCGGCGCGGCGTGGATGACGACGATGGCCACGATCAACACCGCCGCGCAGACGTCCGTATCCACCTGGGTCCGCGCGCGGGCGCTGTCCGTCAGCCTGCTCGTGATCCAGGGCGGCATGGCGGTCGGCGCGCTCGTGTGGGGAAGCGTGGCCGTGCATGCCGGCTTGCCGGCGGCGCTGCTCATCGCCGCCGGCGGACTGCTCGCCGGGCTCGTCGCGGTCAGCCGGTTCCGGATCGGCGCCAGCGAGGGGCTCGACCTGACGCCTGCCGACCCGGTTCCGGCACCGTCGCTCGACGCCGATCTCGCCGCGGACGGCGGTCCCGTCCTCGTCACGGTGGAGTATCGCATCGAGCCCGAGACCGCCGCCGAGTTCGTGCAGGCGATCCGCCGGCTCGCGCGCGTGCGCCGGCGCGACGGCGCGCAGCTCTGGGGCGTGTTCCGCGACGCCGCCGACCCGACGCGCTACGTGGAGACGTTCACCGTCGAATCGTGGGCCGAGCACCTCCGGCAGCACGAGCGCATGACGGTCACCGACCGCGCGCTCGTGGCCTCGGTGCGCTCCTTCCACGTCGGCGACCAGCCCCCGCTGGTGACGCACCTCATCGCCGCGCCGTTGCGCGAGAGCTGACGGGCGGCCGGCGGGGTTGACAGTGAGAGGCTGGCGGGGCAAGGGCTCCCTGCGCGTGCTGCCGAACACGAAGAGCCGAACGGAGTTCCCGTGACACGCTCGCTCGCCGCGGCCGCCCTGATCGCGGTCCTGGCGTGCATCGCTCCGGCGCGGGCCGAACGCGTGCGACACGTGCTGCGCACCGCACCCGCCCTGGTCGGCCTGCCGGGGGTCGCCTCGGAGCGATACCAGAACGCGGCAGACCTCATCCTGGAGCAGGGGGTGCGCAACCTGCCGCTGTTCCCTGCCGCGTCGTCCGCGTACACGTGGCGCTGGAACCCGGACACGCGCGCGTACGAGCGCACCTCGGACGAGGTGACGCCGTTCTACCTCACCGAGCGCGGGGACACCCTCGGCGAGGGCCTGCTGAACGCGAGCGTCACCTTCGGCTACTTCGACGTCGGCTGCTCGAGCGGGTGCCGGATCGGCACCGATCGCCGGCCGCTGTCGGTCAGCGCGGCCGCCATCCGCTACCAGGCGCCCACCGACCTCCTCTACACCGTCAGCACCTTCAACTTCACGTACGGCGTCACCGACGATCTCGACGTGAACGTGGCGATTCCCATCGCCACCCTCGACATGGGCCTCGACGTCACCCGGCGGGACAACCCGAGCGCGCCGCTGCGCAGCGCGTCGCGCAACGTCGAGGCGGCGAACGTCTCCGACACGATGGTGCGCGCCAAGTACCGCCTGTTCGTGACCACGGGTCCCCTCGGGAGCACCGCCGGCGCGGCGGGCGTCCGGGTGAGGCTTCCCACCGGTGACCCGTCACGCGGCCTGGGGACCGGCTATGGCGAGATCGGGCCGTACTTCGCCATCACGGCGAACCTGCTCGAGGGATGGCTCGACTCCTACCTCGACGGCGGCGTGGATGCGGGGATCGGCGATCTGCGTCGCAGCTCGGCACACTACTCCTGGGCGCTCGACCTGCACGCGCCGCGCGGCGACGAGTGGTGGCGGCGCATCGCGCTCGCCTGGAGCGTGCTCGGCCGCAGCGAGTTCGTCGGGCTCCGCGCGCCGACGTCGGTCTCGGGACCGCACGTGACGCCGAACGGCTTCGCCAACCTTCCGTACCTGTGCGTCGATCCCAACCGCCACGACTATGCGGACACCACGCTCGGCATCCGCGTGCAGGTCGTGGACACCTTCGTGCTCAGCCTGGGCGTGTTCAAGGCGCTCAACGACCAGGGCATCCGGCCGGCGGACTGGAGCCCGGTCGGATCGCTCGAGGCGACGTTCTAGCTCGACGCCCGCGTCGGGCTACGCGACACCGCGCTCGAGACGCTGGCGCACCGTCTCGGCGTCTCCCACCTCGACCGCCTCGCCGTCCCGGTACGCGATCACCTCGTGCACCGCCGGCGACACGCGCGCGCCGGGGACCACGATGCCGACCAGGTTCAGCGGATCGGCCGCCGCGACGACGACGGTCTCCGCGCTCGCCGGGCGGCGGCGCAGCGCGCGGAGCGCTTCCACCGCCTCGGGGAGCGCGAACTGCTCGCCCACGGTGCCGGCGACGAACCGCCCGCCACGGATCTCGCCGCGCGCTTCCAGGCGCCGCAGCGCCGGGAGCAGCTCCCGCCAGGGTGGCAGGCAGGTCTCGCGCGCCAGCAGCTCGCGCATCACCACGCCCCAGCGCGCGAGCCAGAGGCGCGCGCTGCGCTCGGCGTCGGGTTGCTCCGTGTCGTCGACGCTCGCGCGCAGCAGCGCCCAGCGGCCCGCCGCAACCATCCGGCGCCGGCCACCGAGCATGCGGAGGCGCGCGCCCGCCGGCTGCTCCGGCGAATCGATCAGCAGACGCAGGCCGGCGACCCCGTCGCCGGTGACGAGGCCGTGCGTCACCAGCGTCCACAGCGCGGCCTCGACGGCCGCCGGGGCCAGCCCGGTGCCGCGCGCCACGTCGGCGGTGAACGATGCGCCGCGGCGCACCAGGAGCTCGTGCACCGCCTGCGCGTCACCCGACAGCTCGGGCGGCTCCGCGGCGGGCGCGAGCAGCCAGGGCAGATGCTCGCGCAGCACGAAGGCGAGCGGCGCGGCGCGCCCGGGGGCGCGCATCGGCGCGTCGTCGGGAGGCGCCGCCGCACGCAGGCGTCCCCACGCCACCACCCCGCTCAGGCAGAGGTGCTCCAGGTCGTCGGGCTGATAGCCGCTCACGCGTGCGGGCAGCACCTGCGACTCCCACGCGCGCGCCGGCAGCTCGATGCCTTCGAGCTGGCCGAGGACCGCGAGCAGCCCCTGGCGCCCGTGCAGACGCGTGCCGGGCTGCACGTGCTGCCAGCGGAAGAAGAAGCGCATGAGATCGGCCGCGCTGACCGGCTCGACCGCCTTGCGGAGCCGCCCGAGCGTGAGGCGATGGATGCGCGCCAGCAGCGCGCGGTCGCACCATTCCTCGTCGGGCTGCGCGTGGCTCCGGGTCAGCCGGTAGCGTCCCCGCAGCGCGGCGCCGGCGCGCTCGAGCTGGCCCAGCCCGATGGCGACGCGCGACGCGGGCAGCCCCGAGCGTGCCGCCAGCTCCGCCACCGTCGTCGGACCGAGGCATTCGAGCCATCCCCCGACCATGGCGCGGAGCGCGTCCTCCTCGGTCTCCGGCGCGCGCCGCCCGAAGAGCGCTTCCTGCACCGGCGGCGCGAAGCCCGTCAGCTCGCGGGGGAGCGCCATCCGCACCGCGGCCACGCGCTCGGCGGCGACCAGGAACGACCCGTCGCCGGCGCGCGCCCACGTCGCGCGCCGCGCCTGCACCAGATCGGCCGCCCAGGTCGTCCAGCCCGATGCCTCCAGGGTCGCGAGCGGCACGACGCCGAGCGAGAGGAGCACGTCGTGCAGCTCGTCGGCGTCGCGCACGACGGGCCACGCCTGCCGCGCGACCTCCGCGATGGCGTCCTCGTCGAGCGCGCCGAGGCCGCCGGCCAGCTGCGGAACCACCTGCCGCAGGGTGACGGCGCGGGCGCGACGCTCCTCGAGCGGCGCGTCGTCGAGATAGGTGTAGGGGTTCGAGTGCAGGATCTCGTGCGACAGCGGCGAGGGGGCGACCGTGTCGATGGCCACCGTGCGGATCGATCCGTCGCCGACCGCCGCGAGCAACGCGTCGAGGCCGTCCACGTCCATCGCCTCGCGCAGGCAGTTGTCGATCGTCTCCGTCACCAGCGGATGGTCGGGGATGGGGATCGGTCCGGCACCCATGTTCTCCGCGCACCCGAGCTGCTCGGGGAACACCGCCGCGAGGAGGTCCTCGGCGCGCATGCGCCGGAGCGGCATCGGCACCTTCCGGCCGCCCTCGAAGCGCAGCAGCGCCAGCGCGCGTCCGGCGTTCCAGCGCCAGCGGTTGGTGAACATCGGCGCCGCCAGCGCCGCCTGCGCCAGGTCGTCACGCAGCGACTCGCGCCGCAGCATGGAGAACACGCTGTCGAGCGGGAAGCTGTGCTGCGTGCCGAGCGACAGGACGATGCCGTCGTCGGTCGCGGCCGCTTGCAGCTCGAAGTTGAAGCTCACGCAGAAGCGCTTGCGCAGCGCGAGGCCGAACGCGCGGTTGATGCGGCCGCCGAACGGCGCGTGGATCACGAGCTGCATGCCGCCCGCCTCGTCGAAGAAGCGCTCCGCCACGACGACGCGATCCGTCGGCACGACCCCGCCGAGCGCGGCCTGCGCCTCGCTGACGTACGTGACCAGCTGTCCGGCCGCATCGGGCGACAGGCCGCACTCCGCTTCGAGCCACGGCCGGCCGGCAACCCCCTGCACGGCGGCTTCCTCGCGCAGCCGCGACACCGCGGCCGACAGCTCGCGCGTCCGCGCCGGCGCCTCGCCGAGCCAGAACGGGATCGTGGGAGCCGCGCCGTGCGCGTCCTCGACGCGCATCCGGGCGCTCTCGACGCGCAGGATGCGCCACGAGCGATTGCCGAGGAGGAAGATGTCGCCGCGCATGCTCTCGACCGCGAAGTCTTCGTTCACCGTGCCGACCAGCGATCCGTGCGGCTCCTCGACCACCTCGTAGTCGGCCGTGTCGGGGATCGCACCGCCGCTGGTGATGGCCACCAGCCGCGCGCCCCGGCGCGCACGGACGCGGCCGTTCACGCGATCGTGGTGCAGGTGCGCCGAGCGCCGCCCGCGCCGCGTCGCGACCCCTTCGGCGAGCAACTCGAGCACGGCGTCGAAGTCGGCCCGCGCCAGATCGCGGAAGGGATACGCGCCGCGCACGAGCGCGAAGAGCGCCTCGACGCCGATCTCGCCGGCCGCGGCGATCGCGACGCACTGCTGTGCGAGCACGTCGCGTGGGCCCACCGGGACCGCGAGCGCGTCGAGCTCGCCGGCGCGCACCGCGCGGACGGCGGCCGCCGCCTGCACGAGATCGTCGCGGGTGAGCGGATACACGACGCCCTTCGGCGTGGCGCCGGTCGCGTGGCCGGAGCGGCCGACGCGCTGGATGAGCGACGCCAGGGCCCGCGGCGCGCCGATGTGGCACACCAGATCGACGCTGCCGATGTCGATGCCGAGCTCGAGCGAGCCCGTCGCCACCACCAGCGGGATCCGCCCGGTCTTGAGACGCTCCTCGGCGTCGAGCCGCGCGCGCCGCGACATGCTGCCGTGGTGCGCCGCGACGCGGCCCGCTCCGAGCCGCTCCTCGAGCGCGTGCGCCACGCGCTCCACCAGCCGGCGCGTGTTGACGAAGACGATCGTGGTGCGGTGCTCCCCGGCGAGCGATGCGATCCGATCGTACAGCTCGATCCACTGCTCGTGCGTCGCGATGGGACCGAGCGGCTCGTCGGGCGTCCAGATCGACAGGTCGAGCGCCCGGCGATGGCCGACGTCGACGATCGCCGGAAGCGGCCGCGCCGTGCCCACGAGCAGGCGCCCCACTTCCTCGACCGGCCGCTGCGTCGCCGACAGCCCGATGCGCTGCAGGCGATGCCCCGCGAGCGCGTCGAGCCGCTCGAGCGACAGGGCCAGGTGCGCGCCGCGCTTGTCCTGGGCGACGGCATGGATCTCGTCCACGATGACGGTCTCCGCGCCGGCGAGGAAGCGCCGGCTGCGGTCCGCGGTGAGCAGGATGTAGAGCGACTCGGGCGTCGTGATGAGGACGTGCGGCGGCCGGCGCGTCATCGCCTGGCGCTCGTGCGCCGGCGTGTCGCCGGTGCGCACCATGACCCGCAGCGCGGGGAGCTCGCCGCCGTCCGATGCCGCCAGCGCCTGCAGCTCCGCCAGCGGCTGCTGCAGGTTCTTCTGCACGTCGTTGCCGAGCGCCTTCAGCGGAGAGACGTAGACGACGTAGGTGCGATCCTCGAGCGCGTCGGACGCGGCAACCCCGAGCAGGCGGTCGAGCGACCACAGGAACGCCGCCAGCGTCTTGCCCGAGCCCGTCGGTGCGGCGATGAGCGTGTCGGCCCCGCCCGCGATCGCCGGCCATCCCGCTTCCTGCGCCGGGGTCGGGGAGCCGAACCGGGCAGCGAACCAGCGCGCCACCAGCGGCGAGAACTGCACGGCGTCGCCTCCCCTCCGCATCACCGGTCGCTCCTAGCACAACTCATGGCGAGGCGCAGGGTCGTCGGCGACGCGGTGCTTTCCTCTCCGGCGAGGGCCCGGCTATACCGGGAGGGTGTCCCGCAAGACCGGTCGATCGCGGCCGTACCCGGCCCGTGGCGAGACGGCGACGAGCGGCCGCGCGCGCGCGACCGCGGCGGCCCGCCAGCAGGAGGGAGCGCTCGGATCGCCCCGACCGGGAGCGGCCAGGCGGATCAGGCCCCTCGCGCTCGGCAAGTGGATCATCTGGGGGACCGCGACGCTCGTCTTCTTCTACTACACTGCCGCGGCGCTCGCGCAGCAGATCACCTGGTACCTGGCCGTCGACCAGTTCGGCTACCTCAGCTTCGCGCACGATCTGCTGCACGGACACATCTTCCACACGTGGGCGCCGCTGAAGGCGCTCGAGCCGTTCTTCCCCACCCGCACCGACCTGCTCGCCCAGACCTACGTGTACGACGACGGGCGTCTCTACTGTCGCTATGCGCCGGGCTTTCCGCTCCTGCTCGCAGGGTGGGTCGGGCTGCTCGGCGACGATCGCGCCCACTATCTGAACCCGACGCTCTACCTGGTCCTCCTCGCCGTCGCGCTGGCCTTCCAGTGGCGCGCGTTCCGCTCGCCGTGGCGCGCCGCGGCCGGGACCGCGCTGATCGCGCTCTTCCCCACCTCCATGTACCTCTGGGGACTCACGCTGACACGCGACCTGTCGGCGCACGTCTTCGCCTTCGCGGGGCTCTTCCTGCTGCTCCCGGCGCGCGGCAAGCCGATCCACCCGGGACGCTTGCTGGCCGCCGGCGCGGCGCTCGGCTTCGCCATCGCCATCCGCCCGGACGCCTCGCTCTACCTGCTGCCGGCGACGCTGATGCTCGCGGTGCGCTGGGGACACGAGCGCGCCCGGCTCGCGCTCGACCGCAGCGCGCTCGCCGCCGCGGGCCTGGCCCTCGGCGTCGTCGTCGGCGCGTCGCCGTTCTTCGCCTACAACTGGGCCGCCACCGGAAACCCGTTCCTTCCCACGCAGGGCATGGAGCTCTCGATCCTGCCGTCGCTCCCGCCGCCCGCGCCCAGGCGCCGGCAGGCCCTGCCGGCCGCTCCTCGCGTCCAGGAGCCTGCCGGTGACTCGAAGGTGGGATTCCCCTCGCCGGGGTGGCACGGCGGGACGCTCGAGCAGGTGCAGGGCGGCGGACTCCAGCTCGCGCACCTGTCGACCACGCTGCCCGGCAACTGGATGATGATGCTGCGCGCGTACACGCCGCTGTTCTTCGGCGTCGCGGTCTGGGGCGCCGTCGTGGCCACCGTGCTGCGCCCGATGCTGGCGGTGGGAGCCGTGTCCTACGCCGTCGTGGCGTTCCTGTTCTTCAGCTGCTGGCCGCGCCCCGACTTCCGCTACCTGATCGGCGTCTTCGTCTTCCTGCCGATGCTGGTGATCGAGGGCACGCTCGGGACGCTCGACCTAGTGCGGATGCTCTGGAAGCAGCACAAGCCCGACCTGGCGCGCGGGCTCGCCATCTTCGCGGCGGGCGTGCTCGTTGCGGGCTCCGTGCTGCTCGGCCCTGCACCGGCCGGACTGTCGAGTCCGGTGTTTCTCGTCGTGACGCTCACCGTCGGGATCGCGGCGGCCCTCGCCGCACTGTCGCCGGCTCGCCGCATCGTCGCACTGGCCGCGCCCGTGCTCATGCTGGGGCTGATCTGGTGCAAGGTGGCGGAGGTCCAGGCGCTCGGGAGCCGGCGCGCGCCGTTCCAGCGCGATCAGATGGTCGAGGCGCGCACCAACATGCAGCGCCTGCTCGAGCCGAACGCGGTCGTCATCACGACCGAGGAGGTCGGGCGTCCTGCCGAGAACATCGAGTACTACAGCGGGGTCGCGAATGCCCTCTACATCACCGACCTCCAGCGCTGGCATCTGCCGCTGTACGACGCGGCGATCCAGCTGGTCATTCGCGGCATGCGGCCGTACCTCTACATCCCTGCGAACCAGCCGGACGGGGAGGAGATGCTGGCCGATCTACGGCGGCACTTCACCACCGTCGACCTGATCGCCGACATCCCGGCGACGCGCTCGATGGCGTATTTCGTTGCCGCCCCGTTCCACCACGGCATGCGCATGTCGCTCTACCGGATCAGCTGGCCCGAGCTGGAAGAGGGCCTGCGCCGGGCGCGGGAATCCCGCACGGCGCCGGCACCCGCTGCGTCTGCCCGGTAGGCGGCGCGCGGTTCCGAGCAATGTTGACTGGTACGCCGCGCCGGCACTAGAAGGCGCCGATGCGTGTCTCATCATGCCATGGGCGGAGCATCGTCCTCGCCGCCGTGCTCGCCGCCGCCTGCGGCGGCCAATCGCGGGCGCCCGCGAGCGACGATGCCATCAACCAGCACGTCGTGGACTACTTCGGCAAGGCCGTGAGCACCCCCGGCGTCGCCTTCAAGGTGACGAAGATCGAGCCCGCAGAGATGCCCGGCTGGCGCAAGGGCCACCTGGAAGCGTCGCTCGGCGACCAGAAGCAGGACATCCTCTTCTACGTGACCGACGACGGCCGCTACCTCTTCCGCGGCGAGGCCATCGACCTGACGGTCGACCCCTTCGTGGCGCTGATGAACAAGATCAAGCTCACCGGCGCGCCGTCACGCGGGCCGGCCGACGCCAAGGTGACAGTGGTCGAGTACTCGGACTTCCAGTGCCCGTACTGCGGCCAGGCGTGGGAGATCTTCGAGAAGGAGGTCTACCCGCAGTACAAGGACAAGGTCCGGTTCGTGTTCAAGCAGATGCCGCTGACGCAGATCCATCCGTGGGCCGAGGACGCGGCGGTGGCCTCGGCGTGCGCGCTCGAGCAGGGGAACGATCAGTTCTGGAAGATGTACGACGGCCTGTTCGGGCAGCAGGCGCAGATCACGAAGGACAATCTGCCCGCGAAGGTCGAGGAGATCGCAACCGCCGCCGGCCTCGACGTCCCCCGCCTGAAGGAATGTCTGGCGGGCCGCAAGACCATCGATGCGGTGAAGGCGGATCAGACGGAAGCAGCGAGCGTGGGCGTCAACGGCACCCCGACGTTCTTCATCAACGGCAGGCGGGTGCAGAACACCCAGGACGCGAGCGCGTTCAAGCAGGCGCTCGATCAGGCCCTGACGAGCGGGACGTCCTGACGCCGTCGCGGTTCGCGCGCGGCGTTGCGACATTGAAAGCGGTGGGGGCCCCGGCTACACTTCGCGCCTCGTCCGCGATGTCTTCCAGCCCCACCCGACACCGCGTCGCCGTCGTCCTCGCGCTGGTCGGGGTAGCGGTGAGCGCCGTCATTCTGCACGTGTCGCACCAGCTGGCATCCGTCGAGGGCTACACCAGCTTCTGCAACGTGAGCAGCACGGTGAACTGCGACGTCGTGCTCGGCAGCACGTGGAGCACGTTCCTCGGCTTGTCGGTGGCGGTGTGGGCGATCGGCGTCTTCGCGCTCGGGGCGTTGCTCGCCCTGCCGGGGGCGATGGGCGCGACGGTGGTCGGGTTCGCCGACCTCGTGCTGATCGGCCTGGTCTCGGGCAGCCTGGGGTTCAGCCTCGTGCTCGCGGGCATCTCGTGGCTCAAGCTGCACACCGCGTGCCTGCTTTGCATGACGCTCTACGCCGTGATCGCCGCGTGGTTCGTCACCGTCGCGCCCCTCGCCAGGCGCTTCCAGCTCTCGGATCGCGCGCCGTGGCTGCAACGCCGCACGGCCGCGTACGCCGCCGTGGTGGTGGGACTCCTCGTCGCCATCGCCGCCGGGACCGTCGGCGCGGGCCGTGCGCCCGCCAGCGCCGACTCCGTCGCCGACGTCCAGGCGGCGGACCGGAAGTTCTACGACCTGTACACCAAGCTCCCCGTGGTATCGGCCTCCGAGGCGCTCGGCCCCGCCGCGCACGTGAAGGGGAGTCCCGACGCGCCGGTCACGATCGTCGAGTTCTCGGACTTCGAGTGTCCCGCCTGCGGCCACGCGTTCGGCGACCTGCGCGAGCTCGTCCGGTCGCGCCCCGACGTGAAGCTCGTCTTCCGCCACTTTCCGCTCGACAGCCGGTGCAATCCGGACATGAAGGTGCAGCTGCACCCGGACGCGTGCCTGGCGGCGGCCGCCGCCGAGTGCGCCGGCCGGCTCGGGCGCTTCTGGGAATACCACGACATGCTCTTCGAGCATCAGAAGGCGCTCGACCGCGACAGCCTCTTTCGCTACGCGCGCGACATCGGGCTCGACATCCCCGCGTTCCGGACGTGCCTCGACGATCCCGCCACGATGGACGCCATCGCCGCCGACGTCGCGGCAGGGACACGCCTCGGAATCGAGTCGACGCCCACCATCTTCATCAACGGTCGCCGCGTGCAGGGAGCGCTCGACCGCACGTACTACGACTACGCCCTCGTCATCGAGAAGGACACGCTGGCGCACGCCGCCGAGGCGTCGCGGCGCGGGAGCTGATCGCCCCGCCGGAAGGATCCCATGGAGCTCAGCGAAGAATCGAAATACCGCCTGTCGTATCTCACCCTGCGTCTCGCGTTCGATCGCATCCTCTCATCCAGGGACCCCGGCACGAAGCCGGCGATCCTGGAGTTCCTCGACGTGCTCGCGGGAACGCAGCTCGCGTCCGAGGCTGGCGGGAAGCGCTACGCGTCGCAGCGCGAGAAGATCGAGAGCTTCATCGACGCCGAGTTCGGCGAGGACCTGCTGGCGCTCCTGAACAAGGCCATCGACGAGCTTGCGTAGAGCGCGCGCGGACACCCGGCTCCGCGCCTGGCTCGCCGTCGCCGTCTGGGCGGCCGTCATCTCCGGCTTCTCGACCGACTGGTTCTCCGGCGAGCACACCGGCGGCGTCTTGCTGCCGATTCTCCACGCGTTGCTGCCGCGCGCGACGCCCGACGAGCTGCTCGCCCTGCACCAGCTCATCCGCAAGGGCGCGCACCTCTTCGAGTACACGGTCCTGGGCGGACTGCTCGTGCGCGCGCTCCGCGAGGAAGGGCTGCGCGGCGCCGCGCTGCTGGCGGCGGCCATCGCGATCGGCATCGCGTACGCCGCGCTCGACGAGTTGCACCAGGTGTTCGTGCCGAGCCGGACGGCGTCACCGCACGACGTCGTGGTGGACGCGGCCGGGGTCATCGTCGGCGCCCTCCTGGCCGTCTCGGGGCGCATCGGACTGCTCGGGTCGCCGGCGCAGAATTGACCTCTCCATCGGGGCTGGGCTAGCGTCGGCGCCGATGACGACCCGACGCATCCTCCCTCTGCTGTCCGCCGTGGTCCTCGCAGCCGCCTGCACGCCCTCGGCGAAGGAGCAGGCCGCGGAGAAGCCCGCGGCGGCCCAGCCTGCCGCGGCGCAGGGGGGCACCACCGTCGACCAGACCGAGGTGGTCGCCACCTACAGCGGGAAGAAGCTCACCGGCGCCGACGTGGTGCAGGAGATCGAGCGTCTGCCCGGACCGTCGCGCGCGTACCTCTCGGCGCCCGACCGCAAGCGGCAGTTCGTCGAGAACATGATCCTGAACGACCTGCTGTTCACCGAGGCGCAGAAGGCCGGCTACGACAAGGATCCCGACATCGAGAAGCAGGTCTCCGACATGCGCAAGCGGCTGGTCGTCCAGCGTCTGATGCGCGAGTACCAGACGCCGCCGACGATCACCGACGACGACGCCAAGAAGTACTACGACGAGAACCCCAACCTGTTCTCGTCCACGCAGATCAAGGCGAGCCACATCCTGGTGAAGGACGAGGAGACGGCGAAGCGCTTGCACGCCCAGCTGGTCGCCGACCCGAGCAAGTTCGCCGACCTCGCGAAGCAGGAATCGACCGACAAGACGAGCGGAGCGAAGGGCGGCGATCTCGGCAAGTTCGGGCAGGGACGGATGGTGCCCGACTTCGAGCGCGTCGCGTTCTCGCTCAAGCCGGGACAGCTGAGCGATCCCGTCAAGACGCAGTACGGCTGGCACCTGATCCTCGTGACCGAGCGCGAGGAGGGGGAGCGCAAGCCCTTCGACCAGGTGAAGGAGCAGATCAAGACCACGCTGCGCAACAAGCAGCTGCAGGACGCCGTCCAGGCGAAGTTCGACGCGCTCAAGAAGTCGGCGAACCTCCAGATCGACGACGCCGCGCTCGCCAAGGTGACGCCACCGCCGGCTCCGCCCGGCGCGCCCAACCCGATGTCGATGGGCGGACACTGAGCGGCGGCGCGCCGGCGCGCGCGCGGCTCAGTGCAGGACGATCCAGGGACCGTCGCGGCGCTCGCGCACCGCGCCCACGATCGTCGCCGCCTCCACACCGGCCGCGTGGAGCGCGGCGACCGCCGCATCCGCCGTCGCGGCGGGGATCGCCGCCAGCAGACCACCCGACGTCTGCGGATCGAACGCGATCTCCACCAGATCGGCCGGCACGTCCGGCGCGAGCTGCACGCGGTCGGCCAGCCACTCCCGGTTGCGCCGGCAGCCGCCGGTCAGCTGTCCGGCCGCTGCAAGGGCGCGGGCGCCGGGAAGCGACGGCAGGCGCGCCGCCTCGATCTCGATCCGCACCCCGCTCCCGTGCGCCATCTCGAAGCCGTGGCCCAGCAGGGAGAACCCGGTGACGTCGGTGCAGGCGTGCACGGCGAACTCGCGCAGCGTGCGCGAGGCCGCGGCGTTCAGCGCGAGCATGCTCGTGATCGCGGCCTCCCCGTCCGGCGCGCTCGCCTTCCCGTGCTTGTGCGCCGTCGTCACGATTCCCGTGCCGAGCGCCTTCGTCAGCACGAGCGCATCGCCGGGCCGGGCGCCCACGTTGCGCCAGAAGCGCCCGGGATGGACGAGGCCGGTCACCGCCATGCCGAACTTGATCTCCTCGTCGATCACCGTGTGTCCGCCGAGCACGACCACGCCGGCCTCGCCGGCCTTCGCGATGCCGCCACGCAGGATCTCACCCAGCACCGTCATCGGCACGCCGCGCTGGGGAAAGCACGCGATGTTGAGCGCCGTGCGCGGCTCGCCGCCCATGGCGTAGACGTCGGAGAGCGCGTTCGCGGCCGCGACGGCGCCGAAGCGGAACGGGTCGTCGACGATGGGGGTGAAGAAGTCGACGGTCTGGACGAGGGCGAGATCGGGCGTCAGGCGAAACACGCCGGCGTCGTCGGACGTCGCCGTGCCGACCAGGACGTCGGGATGCGTCGGCTGTGGAAGCGTCGCGAGGACGGAGGACAGGTCGGCGGGGCCGAGCTTGGCCGCACAACCCGCCGCGCGCGCGAAGTCGGTGAGGCGGATGCGCGCGGTGGCGGCACTCTCGTCGTCCATGGGACGCTATGTAGTCCGAGGCCTGCGGGGGCGCCACCGCGGCTAGCGACGCAGCCGGCGGGCATCGCCGATCCGGAGCGTGACGCCGGTCCGGTCGGTCCAGTCGAGGAACGCGATGGCGAACTTCCGGCTCGCACCGATGAGATCGCGAAACCCGGCCGCGGTGATCTCGCCGTGCGCGCGGCAGAAGGCCGCGAGCCGCGCGAGAGCCTCGTTCGCCGGGTCCCTGGCGTAGAACAGCTCCGGCGCGATCCGCACCACGCGTCCCTCGCGCTCGAGCACCGTCAGCACCTCGAGCACCGCGCGCGCGGCGAGTCCGGTCGTCTCGCCGAGCTGGCGCAGGTCCGGCGGCGTGAAGCCCCCCTCGGCCAGCAGCCGCTCGAGCACCGCCGCATGCTCGCGCGCGCCGGCGTCCAGCGCGACGCGATGCGACGGCAGGCCGACGACCTGGTCGGCACGCACGAGCCGCCCCGCGGTCACCAGCCGCTCGATTCCCCAGCGGAACACGCGCGGCGTCACCTCCCACGGCAGCTGGCTCCGCAGGCTCTCCATCTCGAGCCCGGGCGCCAGCGGCTCGGCGCGGTGCTTCGCCGACACCGCGTCGAGCGCGATCCCCGCGAAGCGATCCCACTTGCGAAGCGTCGTCCAGGAGGCGTCCGGGCCGCCCGGATCGGCAACGGGTATCGCATCGTCCACGAGCGCGAGCGCGGCAACCGCGCGCTCGATCCGCATCCCGAGCGCCTGCGCCACGGTGCCCGCGTCGAGGACGAAGTCGGGCGCCGTCTCGATGAAGGTCGCCGCCGCCATCGCGTCGCTGCCCGTGTGCAACCGCTCGAGCGTCGTGGCGAGCGCCGTCTCGTCGCGCCGGTGGCGGTCGGCAAACGGATTCACGACGACGCCACCGCCGAGCGTCCAGCGGGCCGTCTCGTCGCGCACGATGAAGCGATCGCCGCGCAGCGCGACGATCGGCTCGCGCAGCACGAACTGCACCCAGCCCGCGCTCCGCGGGCGCAGCTCGGGAGCGCCGTCGAGCAGCACGATACGCGCGAGCACCTCGGCGGTGCCGGCGTGGACGCGGACACGGCCGTGGTGGGCGAGCGCGAGGCGCGCGCCCGGACGCACCTCGACACGCGCGTCGAGTCGTGTGGTCGCGCGCGCGAGACGTGCGTCGCACACGACGTCGCCGCGCCCGACCTCGCCCAGCTCGACGCCGCCGAGGTTCAGCGCGATGCGCTGGCCCCGGCCGGCGCGCGCCGCGGCCGTGCCGTGCACCTCGAGCCCGCGCACGCGGGCCAGCGTCCCGCGCGGCAGGACGCGCAGCGTGTCCCCGTCGGCGATCTCCCCGGCCACGCCCGTGCCGGTGACGACGACACCGCGACCGCGCACGACGAACGCGCGGTCGACGGGCAGCCGGAAGTAGCCTTCGCGGCCCGCGGCGCGCGGCACGGCCAGCTGGGCGGCGATCGCGGCCCGCAGCGCGTCGAGCCCCCTGCCGTCGACGGTCGACACGGGCACGATCGGCGCGCCTTCGAGGCTCGTGTCGAGGGCGAGGATCTCGATCTCCTCGCGCACCGTCTCGACCCGCGCGGCGTCGACGAGGTCGATCTTCGTGATCACGAAGATCCCGCGCTGCACGCCCAGCAGATGCAGGATGTCGAGGTGCTCCTCGGTCTGCGGCATGATCCCGTCGTCGGCGGCGACGGTGAAGAGCACCAGATCCATGCCGTGCGCACCCGCCAGCATGTTGCGGACGAAGCGCTCGTGGCCCGGGACGTCGACGATGCCGGCGCGCCGGCCGTCCGGGCCGTCGAGCCAGGCGAATCCGAGATCGATGGAGATTCCGCGCTCCCGCTCCTCCTTCAACCGGTCGGTGTCCTGGCCGGTGAGCGCGCGGACGAGCGACGTCTTGCCGTGGTCGATGTGACCCGCGGTGCCGACGATCAGGGGCATGGCGCGGGCGTCGCGAGATCGACGAGCAGGTCCGCGGGAGCGAACACCCCGCGCAGGTCGAGCAGGAAGCGCCCCTCGTGAATGCGCCCCAGCACGGGCGGGCGGGCGGCACGGAAACGGGCGGCGATCTCCTCCGGCGAGCGATCCGGATGCGCGACCGCCAGCGCGCGGCTCTCGAGCGGCGTCGCGGGCAGCGCGCCGGATCCTGCCTCGGCCTCGGAGCGGACGACGGTGACCATGTGACCCGGACCGAGGCGCCCGGCCAGCGCGTCCGCCGTCGCGCGCCCGATCGCCTCCATGTCGCCGAGCGGACGAGTGAGCCAGCGCAGCACCGGCAGCACCTCGCGCAGGTCCGGCGCTTCGCGGTAGAGCCGCAGCGTCGCCGCCAGCGCAGCCAGCGTGAGCTTGTCCGGGCGCAGCGCGCGGCGCAGCGGATGCTGCGCCAGGCGGGCGATCAGATCGGCGCGGCCGACGATGAGACCCGCCTGCGGGCCGCCGAGCAGCTTGTCGCCGCTGAACGTGACGACGTCGGCGCCCGCCGCGATCCGCTCGCGCACCACCGGCTCGCGCGGCAGCCCGTGGACGGCGAGATCGACCAGCGCGCCGCTGCCGAGATCCTCCAGCACGGGGACCCCGGCCGCACGTCCGATCGCGACCAGCTCCGCGAGGTCGACCGAGGCGGTGAAACCGACGATGCGGTAGTTGCTCGTGTGCGCCTTCACCAGCAGCCCGGTCTGCGCGCCGACGGCCCGGCGATAGTCGTCGGGATGGGTACGGTTCGTGGTTCCCACCTCGCGCAGCCGCGCACCGCTCAGCGCCATCACCTCCGGCATGCGGAAGCTGCCGCCGATCTCCACCAGCTCGCCACGCGACACGATCACCTCGCGGCCCGCCGCGAGCGCCGCGACGGCGAGGAGTACGGCGGCGGCGTTGTTGTTCACCACCAGCGCGGACTCCGCCCCGGTGAGCGCGCGGAGATCGTCCTCGACCAGCGCGTCGCGGTTGCCTCGCCGGCCGGTCGTCACGTCGAGCTCGAGGTTCACTGCACCGCGCGCGGCGTCGGCGAGCGCGGCGACGGCCGCTTCCGCGAGCGGCGCGCGGCCGAGGTTCGTGTGCAGGACGACCCCGGTGGCGTTCACCACGCGCTGGAGCCGTGGCGCGGCGGCCGTCTCGAGGCGGCCGGCGACGCGCGCCAGCAGCGCCTCGTCGGGCGGCACCGCGCCTCCCGTGTCGAGCAGCCGGCGAACGTCCGCCAGCGCCAGCCGGACGAACTCCACGACGCGCTCCCGCTTCCAGCGCGCGAGCAATGGAGCCGCCGCCGGCGAGCGCAGGAGCCGCTCGACCGACGGAATGGCCCGGTGCGGGCGGGGAGACGCTGCCACGGCGGCATGGTGCCCCAGCGAGGGTGGTCGCCTCAACACCACCGCAGTCGCGCGAGGCTTGCGTCCCGGGCGGAGGACTGCTTTGCCTGCGGGCGATGCGCGCCCTGGTCTGCGACGTCAGCGTCCCGCGGCAGGTGTTCTCCGCCCTGCTCGGGCGCATCGACAAGCGATTCTATCTCGGTCCGTTCTCGACCGTGAACCTGCGCGACATCCCCGATCCGTCGTTCCCCGCCAGCGACTGGGTGGTGCTGCGCACGCGCCTCTGCGGCATCTGCGGCAGCGACTACAAGCAGATCTTCCTGAACGGCAGCATGGACAATCCGATGACCGCGCTGATCTCGTTCCCGCAGGTGCTGGGCCACGAGGTGGTCGGCACCGTGGATCGGGTCGGGCCGTCGGTCCGCTCCCTGCGAGCGGGCCAGCGGGTCGTGCTGAATCCGTGGCTGTCGTGCGGTCCGCGCGGCATCGACCCCCCGTGTCCCGAGTGTCGGGACGGCCAGTACTCGATCTGTCGCAACTTCGCCCGCGGCGTCATCCCTCCCGGCATCCACACCGGCAACAGCAGCGCCGCGACCGGCGGCTTCGCGCCCTACGTCCCGGCGCACGAGTCCATGTGCATCCCGATCCCCGACGAGGTGCGAGACGAGGAAGCGGTGCTGGCCGACCCGTTCTCGGTGTCGCTGCACGCGGTGCTGAAGCGACCACCGGCCGAGGGCGCTCCCGTGGTCGTGTACGGCTGCGGCACGCTCGGGCTCCTGAACATCGCCATCGTGCGACTGCTCCACCCGTCGAGCCGGGTGATCGCGGTGGCCCGGTTCCCGCACCAGCGCGCGCTGGCGGAGCGCTTCGGCGCGCACGTGGTGGTGGCGCATGAACCGGTCGCCGAGATCGTCACGCGGGTGGCCGCCGAGGCGGGCGGCCAGGTGCTCGCGCCGTGGTACGGCATGCCGTGGATCCACGGCGGCGAGGTCGACGTGGTGTACGACACGGTCGGCTTTCCGCAGACGGTGGAGGTGGGCATCCGCGTCGTGTCGTCGCGCGGCGCGATCGTGGTCACCGGCGTCGAGGTCCCGCGGCGCTTCGAGTGGACACCGCTCTACTTCAAGGAGATCGCCGTGATCGGCTCGAACGCCTTCGGCGTCGAGGAGTTCGAGGGGCGCCGGCGCCACTCCATGGAGATCTACCTCGATCTCGTGCGCCAGCGGCGCATCGACGTCACCCCCATCCTCACACATCGCTTCTCCCTCGATCGCTGGCAGGAGGCGTTCATGGCCTGCGGCGACCAGGGGACCTCGCAGGCCGTGAAGGTGCTGTTCACCTATCCCGATGACGGACCGGAGGCGGCTCGCCACTGACGTCGTGCGGCGGCTCCGCGCCGCCGGCCACGAGGCGTACCTCGCCGGAGGCTGCGTCCGGGACCGGCTGCTCGGTCGCGAGCCGCAGGACTACGACGTCGCGACCAGCGCGCCGCCCGAGGCGGTGCAGGGTCTCTTTCCGCGCACCATCCCGGTGGGCGCGCAGTTCGGCGTCATCCTGGTCGTCGAGCGCGGCGCGCGCTTCGAGGTGGCGACGTTCCGCTCCGACGACGCGTACGTCGACGGCCGGCGTCCCAGCGCCGTGCATTTCGGCTCGGCGCAGGACGATGCCTGCCGGCGCGACTTCACGATCAACGCGCTGTTCGAAGACCCGCTGACGGGCGAGATCCACGACTTCGTCGAGGGGGTCGCCGACCTGCGCGCGGGCGTGATCCGCGCAATCGGCGACGCGACGGCGCGCATCGCCGAGGATCGTCTCCGCATGCTCCGCGCGGTCCGCTTCGCCGCGCGCCTGGGATTCCGGATCGATCCGGCGACGCGGGCGGCGGTCGTCGCGGCGGCGCCCACGCTTCCCGACATGGCGGCCGAGCGCATCGGGGACGAGGTCGTGAAGATCCTCACCGAGGGCAGCGCCCGGCGCGGCTTCGAGCTCCTCGACGCCACCGGGCTCCTGCCCGTGGTCCTGCCGGAGGTCGCGCGGATGCACGGCGTGGCCCAGTCGCCCGATCATCATCCCGAGGGAGACGTGTGGGAGCACACGCTCCTGCTGCTCGACCAGCTCGCGCCCGGAGTTCCCGAGACGCTCGCGCTGGGCGCCCTGCTGCACGACGTCGCCAAGCCGCTGTGCGCGGACCGCAAGGGCGATCGCATCACGTTCTACGGACATCCCACGATCGGCGCGAACCTGGCCGTCGAGATCTGCCAGCGCCTGCGGCGCAGCCGCGCGACCTGGGAACGGGTGGACTACCTGGTGCGGCACCATCTCCGGCTCGTCCAGGCGCCCGAGATGCGGCTCGCCACGCTCAAGAAGATGCTCGGCGAGGACGGCTTCCCCGAGCTCAGCCGTCTCGCGCGCCTCGATGCCCTCGCGTCCAGCGGCGACCTTCGCTTCGTGCTCTTCTGCGAGCGGCGCAAGGCCGAGCTGGGCGCCGAGGCCCTGCGCCCCCCGCGCCTGCTCGGCGGGACGGACCTCCTGGCGCTCGGCTACCGCGCGGGACCACGGATCGGCGAGATCCTGCGCGCCCTGGAAGATGCGCAGCTCGAGGGCGAGGTGCGAACGCGGGAAGACGCCGAGGCACTCGTCCGCGCGCGCTTCCCCGTGGAACCCTGAGACGTCTCAGGACGTCAGGGACCGCAGGTACTCGATGAGCAAGCGGAGGCCGTATCCGGTCGCGCCGCGCGGCGAGAGCGGCAGCTCGCGATCGGCGAAGGCCGCGCCGGCGATGTCGAGGTGCGCCCACGGGACGCCGTCGACGAACTCTCCCAGGAAGAGCGCGCCGAGGATGGTGCCGGCGTCACCGCTGCCGACGTTGCGCAGATCGGCGATGCCGCTCTTCAGGTCCTCGCGGTACTCGCGGATCAGCGGGAGCTGCCAGAGCCCCTCCCCGCAGGCGCGGCTCGCGGCGAGCAGCTCGTCGACCAGGGCCTGGTCGTTGCCGAGGACGCACGCGTAGAGGCTGCCGAGCGCGATCCGCGCCGCACCGGTGAGCGTGGCGAGGTCGATCACGACGTCGGGCCGCGCTCGCGCCGCCAGCAGGAGCGCGTCGGCGAGGACCAGCCGGCCTTCCGCGTCGGTGTTGAGCACCTCGACGGTCTTGCCGTTGGCGTAGCGGATGACGTCGCCGGGCTTCTGCGCGCGGCCGCCGGGAAGGTTCTCGGTGGCGGGCACGTACGCCGTGACCTCGAGCGGGAGACCGAGCGCCGCGGCCACCGAGACGGCGTGCAGCGCCGTCGCGCCTCCGGCCATGTCGGACTTCATGGTCTCCATCGCCTTCGCGGGCTTGAGCGACAGGCCGCCCGAGTCGAAGGTGATGCCCTTGCCGACGATCGCGATGCGACGCCGCGGATACTCGACCGTGTGCCGGAGGATGATGAAGCGCGGCTCCTCCGCGCTGCCGCGCGCCACCGCGAGGCACCCGGTGAGCCCCTCCTGGGTCATGCGCTCGGGCTCCCAGACCTCGACCTCCAGCGACGGCGCGCCCTCGGCCAGGCGATGCGCGCATTCGGCCAGGAATTGCGGCGTGGCCACGGACGGCGGCTCGTTCACCAGGTCGCGGACGCCGAACACGCCGTCGGCGAGCGTGCGAGCGTCCTCCAGCAGGTGCCGCAGCGTCGCGGGCTGCGGCAGCGACTCGCTCACCAGCGTCAGGCTCTCCGTCCGGCGCGGGCGGCGCTCCGAGCGGTAGCGGTCGAAGCTGTAGCCTGCCAGCAGGAAACCCAGGACGATGTTCGTCAGGGCGTCGCGATGCTCGGCATGAGCGCCCAGCGGGGCCGCGACACGCCTCGCACCCAGCCGCTCCGCCTCGCGACGGAGGCGGGCCCCGATGCGCAGCCAGACGATGCTCTCGCCGCTCCCGAGTCCGGCCAGGGCCACGGCGCCGCCCTCAGTCTGGAGAAGCAGGAAGTCGTCGACCCGGCCGCGGAACTCCGCCTCACGAGCGCGCCGCTCGACGCCGGCGGCCGCAGCACGACCGAGCGGCTTGGTTCCACCCGCGAGGTCCCCCTCGCGCACGGGAAGCAACGTGAGATCGACTCGGCCAGCCTGCGCGGCGGTGCGAACCGCACGCAGCCTCGGAACACCAGCTGGCAGCCATCAGAACGTCTTGCGAGCGAGGTAGAACATGGCCGCCCCCGCCGCCCCGTACGCCAGTACGCCCTCGACCAGGCCGAGGCCGGCCGTGAAGGCGAACACGATCAACACCAGGCCCGTGCCGATGACCGCGACGACCCTCTCGATGCGCTCCTCGCGGCTGCGCGCAGCCTGGACGTGCTGCGCAATCGGCGTCCCGCAGGACGGACAGCGCCCCGCGGGCTTTCGCACGAGGGGCGCGCCGCACTGCGGACAATCGATACGTTGCCGGACCGGCACGCGCCGGACTGTATCCGATGCCGTCGGTCAGGCAAAGACAACGGCCCGCCGAGCCCGGTGGAAGCTCAGGAGCCGCTGGCCTTCTGCAGCTCGGCTTCCGGCTCGCCGTCGTGGTCGGTACGCAGCACCACGACGTTTCCTTGCGCCTCTGCCTGCTTCTTGATGGCACGCAGGCCGCGACGGAGGTACTCGGCCTCGATGGACAGCACGTCGCAGATATTCTGGAAGGAGAAGATCCAGGCGCGGTCGTCGCTGTCGATCCACTCCTCGGCGTCGCGGAACATTTGCTGGCGGCGAGCATCACGCGCCCCGGCCAGCTTGCGGTACACGTCGACCGCGTCCTCGAGCACCGCGATCATCAGGCGGCGCTCGCCCTCGTACTCGGTCCGACGAGCCATGCGGTCGAAATACTGCGAGGGAAGCATGGTGTCGGGGACGAAGAGGCCGCCCCCCCGGTCGTCGGATCCCTCTGCGGTGTCACGATCTTTCATAGTTCTCGTCCTCTGTAACCCAGGTCTTTGCCGTCGGTTACGGCGCTTAGACGGCCCCCCTGGGAGGGAAATTCAGCAGATCCGGGCCCGGAAATTGCCGCGGCCGCGGGGTGACGAACCGACGCAATCGTCGTGTTTTCGAAGAGATCCATGACGCGACGCTGGCCCTCGAGCCAGATGCGGTTCATGCCGCACGCGCCCAGGAGGAAGCAGTCCGGGTGCTCGCCCACGCAGACGTTGAGCGAGATGGGCCCTTCCACCGACTCGATCACGTCCCGGAAGGTCATCTGCTGGGCCGGCCGGCCGAGCACGTACCCGCCGCGGGGACCGCGGCGCGACCGCACCAGACCCGTGTGGATGAGGTGCTGCACGATCTTCTCGAGGAACTGGCGTGGGATGCGCTCGCGCGCCGCGATCTCGGCGACCGAGCAGGCGCGATCGTTCGCCTCCTCGTTCGCCAGATGAATGACGGCGCGGAGCGCGTAGTCCACCTTGCGGCTCACCTGCAGAAAGGACATCGGCTTCTCCTCATTCCTCGCGGGTCTCGACCCAGGCCATCTGGATGCGCTCCAGCTTGCCCTCGCTCGAGGCCTTCGGATCGTCGGCGAAATCCGGCAGCTCGCAGATCCACCGGTGAAGGTCCGTGAAGCGCACGCCGAGCGGATCGACGTCGGGGTGTCGCTCCACCAGCCGCTCCGCGATGTCCTCCGGGTCGTCCCACGTGAGTCGCATCGTCGCTCACAGCTCCTCGAGCGGCCGGCTGACCAGCGCTTCCTGCAGCGCCGTGTCCATGATCCGCTGGGCGAACGGCTCGGTGATGGTGCTGAGCTCGTCGTACAGCTCACGGATGCGGATGTGGTCGTCGCCGTCGCGGGCCTCCGCCAGCGCCGCCACCGCCGCGCCGATGCGGTCGCCCTCGCCGGGCTCCAGACGATCGGCGTGCCGCGCCAGCGACGTGCGCGTCGCGTGCAGGATCGTGTCGGCATCGATGCGCGATTCCAGTAGCTGGCGCTGCTGGATGTCGTCCTCGGCGTGATCGAACGACTCCTCGAGCATGCGCTCGATCTCCTCGTCGGTGAGCCCGTAGGACGGCTTCACCTCGACCGTGCGCTCGAGGCCGCTGCGCAGATCGGTCGCCGTGACGCAGAGGATGCCGTTCGCGTCGATCAGGAAGGTGCACTCGAGGCGCGGGACACCGGCGGGCAGCGGCTCGATCGGGATCGAGAAGCGCGCCAGGCTGCGATTGTCGGCCGCGAGCTCGCGCTCGCCCTGGAGCACGTGCACGTCGACCGAGGTCTGGTTGTCGACCGCCGTGGTGAAGTGCTCGGCGTGGCTCACCGGGATCGTCACGTTGCGGTCGATGATGCGCGTGAAGACGCCGCCCATCGTCTCGATGCCGAGCGACAGCGGGATCACGTCGAGCAGCAGCATGTCGCGCCGCCCGCCGGTCAGGATGCCTGCCTGGATCCCGGCACCCAGCGCCACGACCTCGTCCGGATCGATGCGCACGAGCGGCGGCCGCCCGAACAGCTCCTCCATGTAGCCCCGCACCAGCGGCACGCGCGTCGAGCCGCCGACCGCGACCACCTCCTCGACGTCGGCCGGCTTCAGACCCGCGTCCTTCAGCGCCTGGCGGCATGGCCGGCCGGTGCGCTCCACGAGGTCCCGCACCAGCGCCTCGAACTCGTCGCGCGTGATCGCGCGCTGCACCCGACGCCCGTCCGGCGTGGTGAGCTCGACCTCCGTCCGCGGAGCGTCCGACAGCGCGCGCTTCGCGCGCTCCGCCATCGCCAGCACCTGGGCGCGGATCTGCGGGTGCGAGCGCAGCGCCTCGGGCAGCTCCGCCAGCAGCAGATCGTGCAGGCGCGCGTCGAGGTCGTCGCCACCCAGACGGGTGTCGCCGTTCGTCGCCAGCACCTCGAAGACGCCGGCGCGCAGCTTGAGGATGGAGATGTCGAAGGTGCCGCCGCCGAGGTCGTACACCGCGATCGTGCCCTCGGCGCGCTCGTTCAGCCCGTACGCCAGGGCGGCCGCGGTGGGCTCGTTCACCAGCCGGAGGACCTGGAGGCCGGCGAGCCGGCCCGCATCCTTGGTGGCCTGGCGCTGGCTGTCGTTGAAGTACGCCGGCACCGTGATGACGGCCGACGAGACCGGGCCACCGAGCGCCGCCTCGGCCCATCGCTTGAGCTCGCGGAGAACGTACGACGACACCTCGGGCGCCGTGACCTCACGTCCCGCGACCGCGAAGCGGACGACGCCCTGGCTTCCCTCGACGAAGCGATATCGCCGCCGGTCCTCCTCGCTGACGTGCTCGAGACCGAGCCCCATGAAGCGCTTGACCGACAGGATCGTGTCGAACGGGCGCTCGGACGCGAGCGCGCGAGCGCCCTCGCCGACGCGCACCTCGTCGCCGGGGAGGAAGGCGACCGCCGACGGCAGCAGCCGGGCGCCGGTCTCGGGATCGGGCAGCACGCGCGGCGCGCCGCCGTCGAGCACCGCGACCAGGCTGTTCGTGGTGCCGAGATCGATGCCGACGACTCGATCCATCATGCGTGCTCGCGGCCGGCGAGCGTCTCCTCGACGTCGTCGCGCAGCGTGCTCAGGTAGGCGATCTCCGACAGCCGCCGCTTCAGCTCCGCGAGCGCCTCGGGGGCGCCCGGGTTCGCGGCGTCCCACGTCACGTAGCGTTCCTCGAGCTCGACGCTCAGGCCGGCGAGACGCGCGTCCAGCTCTCCGCGCACCGCCTCGACCGCCCGGCGCTCGGCGGCCGCGCCGCCGGACTCGCGCAGCGCTTCGAGCTGCTCCTGCGTCTCGAACACCAGCGCGGCCAGCTCCGGGGGAACCTGGTTGTTCCGCTCGGCGAGGGGCGTCCCGTGCAGCTCGAGCCAGTAGCGCCCGCGCGCGACCGGGTCGCGCAGCGTGCGGTAGGCGCGGTTCACGCTCGCACTCGCCGAGAGGCTCAGCTCGCGCCCGCGCTCGTTCGCGGTCTGGTGCCGGTCGGGGTGCACGGCCCGCGACGCCGCGTGGTAGCGATCTTCCAGGTCGCGGGGCTCGACGACGAGCCGCCGCGGCAATCCGAGAACCGAGAAGAGATCAGCCGCCGCGGGAAGCGGCTGGGGCGCCTCGCAGTGCAGGCACACGAGCGTCAGCCCGGTCCGCCGGGAGCAGTGCCAGCACTCGTGGTCGCGTGTCTCGACTCGCATCATCCCTGGAACGCTCACTCCGGTCGCCCGACATGGACCCGATCAGACCCCGAACGACGAGCCACAGCCGCAGGTCCGCTTGACGTTGGGATTCTGGAGGTTGAAGCCCGACGACATCAGCTCGTCTTTGAAGTCGAGGACGGTGCCGTTCAGGTAGAGGAAGCTCTTGCGATCGACGACCAGCTTCGCGCCGCCGTGCTCGAAGATCTTGTCGCCCTCGCGCGGCTGGTCGAGATCCATCTTGTAGGTGAGCCCCGAGCAGCCGCCGCCGACGACCTTCACGCGCAGGCCGGCCTCGGCCATGCCCTTCTCCGCGACGAGCTGCTGGATCTTCTCCGCAGCCTGGTCCGTCATTCCGATCATGCGATGGTCACGCCACCTTGGCGTCGGACGACTGGCCGCGCTTCTTCTTCCAGTCGGAGATGGCCGCCTTGATGCCGTCTTCCGCGAGCACCGAGCAGTGGATCTTCACCGGCGGCAGCGACAGCTCCTGCACGATGTGGGTGTTCTTGATCGTCATCACCTCGTCCACCGTCTTCCCCTTCACCAGCTCCGTCACGTAGCTCGAGCTGGCGATGGCGCTGCCGCAGCCGAAGGTCTTGAACTTCGCATCCTCGACGACGCCGTCGTCGGAGATCTTGAGCTGCAGCTTCATGACGTCGCCGCACTCCGGGGCGCCCACCACGCCGGTACCGACGTTCGGGTCGTCCTTGGGCAGCGAGCCCACGTTGCGCGGGTTCGAGTAGTGATCCAGCACCTTGTCACTGTACGCCATTGCGATGATCCTCCGGAAAGTCGTTCACTCGCGCTGCCAGGCCACGGACTTCAGATCGATGCCTTCCTTCGCCATCTCGTAGAGCGGAGAGAGATCGCGCAGCCGCCGGACCTCGGAGACCACGCGTTCGATCACATAGTCGACGTCCTCGTCGGTGTTGAAGCGGCCAATCCCGAAGCGGATCGAGGTGTGCGCCAGGTCGTCCCCTACCCCGAGCGCCTTCAGGATATACGACGGCTCGAGCGTGGCCGAGGTACACGCCGACCCCGACGAGACCGCGATGGGCGGCAGGGAGGCCGAGGCGGCGATCGGGTGCACGGAGCCGTTCAGTCCCATGAGCAGCGACTCGCCCTCCACGAAGGCGAAGCTCACGTTCAGGTTCCCCGGGAGCCGGTGCGTGGGATGCCCGTTCAGGTAGATCTCGTCGAGCTGCGAGAAGAGTCCCTCGCGCAGCTTCTCGCGCAACCGGAGCGTCCGCTGTGCCTCGTCGGCCATGCCGTCACGCGACAGCTCGCACGCCATCCCGAGGCCGACGATACCGGGCACGTTCAGCGTACCGGACCGCATCCCGCGCTCGTGACCGCCACCGTCGATGATGGGCGTGAGGCGGACGCGCGGCCCCTTCGAGCGCACGTAGAGCGCGCCGATGCCCTTCGGCCCGTAGATCTTGTGCGCCGTCAGCGACAGCAGGTCGATGTTCATCGCCTCGACGTCGAGCGGCAGCTTGCCGACTCCCTGCACCGCGTCGCTGTGGAACAGCACGCCGCGCTCACGGGTGATCTTGCCGATCTCCGCCAGCGGCTGCACCGTGCCGATCTCGTTGTTGGCGAACATGATCGTCACGAGGACCGTCTTGTCGGTGATCGCCTTGCGGACGTCCTCGGGATCGACCCGCCCGTACTGGTCCACCGGCAGGTACGTGACCGTCGCCAGGCCCTTGCGCTCCAGCGCGCGACACGTGTCGAGAATGGCCTTGTGCTCGGTCACCTGCGTGATGACGTGGTTGCCCTTGTCCCGGTAGAACTCGACGGCGCCGCGGACGGCCAGGTTGTCCGACTCGGTGGCGCCGCTGGTGAAGATGATGTCCTTCGCCTTGGCGCCGATCAGGCGGGCAACCTGCTCTCGACCGGTGTCGACGGCCTTCTCGGCATGCCAGCCGAAGCCGTGGGTTCGACTCGCGGCATTGCCGAAGTCCTCGGTGAAATACGGCAGCATCGCCTCCAGCACGCGCGGGTCGACCGGCGTCGTGGAGTTGTTGTCCATGTAGACTGCGCGGCTCGTCATCACGTTCCCATCCTCGATCCCGATAAATCGGACCTGATCGCTCTACTATGATCCGGAGCCTCGTCTTGTCAAGGAAGTTCGGGGCCTTCCGGGTGTCCGGGTGGGTCAGGTCACCGAGGCGCGGGAGCGTCCAGGCGTGGGCAGGACACCGCGCAGATACTGGCCGGTGTGGGACGTACGGGAGGCCGCGATGTCCTCCGGCGCCCCGGATGCCACGATGCGGCCGCCTCCGTCGCCGCCCTCGGGTCCGAGATCGACGACGTGGTCGGCGCTCTTGATCACGTCCAGGTTGTGCTCGATCAGTAAAACGGTGTTGCCGGAATCCACCAGCCGGGCGAGTACCTCGAGCAGCCGGCGCACGTCGTCGAAGTGGAGTCCGGTGGTGGGCTCGTCCAGCACGTAGAGGGTCCGCCCCGTCGCCCGGCGCGCCAGCTCCCGGGCCAGCTTCACCCGCTGCGCCTCGCCGCCCGACAGCGTCGTCCCCGGCTGTCCCAGGCGGAGGTAGTCGAGCCCCACCTCGCGCAGGACGTCGAGGCGCGCCCGGACCGGCGGCACGTTGCCCAGCACCTCGAAGGCCTCCGCGACGGTCAGATCGAGGACGTCGGCGATGCTGAGCCCCTTGAACTTCACCTCGAGGGTCTCGCGATCGTAGCGACGGCCGCCGCACACCTCGCAGGTCACGTACACGTCGGGCAGGAAGTGCATCTCGATCGAGATGACGCCGTCGCCGGCGCACGCCTCGCACCGCCCGCCCTTCACGTTGAACGAGAAGCGGCCCACGCCGTAGCCGCGCGCGCGGGCCTCCGGAAGCTGGGCGAACAGCTCGCGGATGGGGCCGAAGAGCCCCGTATAGGTCGCCGGATTCGACCGCGGGCTGCGCCCGATCGGCGCCTGGCTGATCTCGATGACCTTGTCGACGAGCTGCCAGCCCACCAGCTCGTCGTGCGCACCGGGCTCGTCGCGACCACCGCCCAGCTTGCGAGCGAGCGCACGGTAGAGGGTGTCGATCACGAGCGTGCTCTTGCCGGAGCCCGAGACCCCGGTGACGCAGGTCATCGCGCCGAGCGGGATCGAGACGTCGATGCCGCGCAGGTTGTTGGCGCGCGCGCCGCGAACGCCGATGCTCCATCCGGTGCCGCGCCGCCGATGCGCGGGGATCGGGATGACGAGGTCCCTCGCCAGGTAGCGTCCGGTGAGCGACGCGGGATTCGCCACGATCTCTGCGGGCGTGCCGACGGCGACGACCTCGCCACCGTGGACGCCGGCTCCCGGCCCCATGTCGATCACGTGGTCGGCCGCGAGGATCATCTCCGGGTCGTGCTCGACGACGACCACCGTGTTGCCGAGGTCGCGCAGCGCGAGCAGCGTGGCGAGGAGGCGCGCGTTGTCGCGCTGGTGCAGCCCGATGGAGGGCTCGTCGAGGACGTAGAGCACGCCGGTGAGCCGCGAGCCGATCTGCGTCGCGAGGCGGATGCGCTGTCCCTCCCCTCCCGAGAGCGTGGCGGCACCACGGTCGATGCTCAGGTACTCGAGGCCGACGTCCATCAGGAAGCCGAGCCGCGCGCGCATCTCCTTCAGGATCGGCCGGGCGATCTCCGCCTCCTGCGCTCCGAGCTCGAGGCCGTCCAGGAAGCGGAGCGCGTCACGGATCGAGAGCGCCGAGACCTCCGCGATGCTGCGTCCGCCCACGAGGACGAACCGCGCTTCGCGCCTGAGCCTGGTGCCCTCGCAGGTCGGGCAGCGTGCCTCCGCCACCAGCCCCTCGATCTCGTCGCGGATCCAGGTGGTGCGCGTGTCCCGCTGCCGTCGCTCGAGCAGCGGGATGATGCCGGCGAACGGCCGGCGTCCCTTGCCGCCGCCCTTGCGCGGCACGCTGATCTCCTCGTCTCCCGATCCGTAGAGGAGCGCGTGCCGCGTCGCCTCGGGGAGGTCGTCGAAGGGCGCATCGCGACGGAACCGGTAGTGGGCGGCGAGCGTTCCCAGGCTCTCCTCCAGGCCGGGCAGGGCTCGCAGCACGATCGATGCGAGCCCGGCCGGCAGCGCCTTCTGCGGCTCGGGGACGACCAGCGCCGGGTCGAGGCGGCGCTGCACGCCGAGACCTCCGCAGGTGGGACACGCGCCGTGCGGGCTGTTGAAGGAGAAGAAGCGCGGCGCGATCTCGGGATACGAGACCCCGCATATCGGACACGCGTGACGCTCGCTGAAGAAGAGCGCCTGCGGCTCGGACGCGCCGGGAGCGCTCGCCTCGACGAGCACGCTCCCGCCGCCGTGACGGAAGGCGACCTCGATCGAGTCGGCCAGCCGGCGCTCCACCCCGCTGCGCACGACGAGCCGGTCGACCAGCACCTCGATGGTGTGGCGCGCGGTCCGCGCGAGGACCAGATCGTCGGCCAGGTCGTGCAGCGCGCCGTCGACCCGCACGCGGACGAATCCGCCGCGGCGCAGCTCGTCGATCTCCTTCTTGTGCTCGCCCTTGCGATCGCGGACGACCGGCGCGTAGAGGAACAGCCTGCGTGTCGGCGGGCAGCGCCACCAGGCGATCGACCACCTGCTGCACCGTCTGCGCCGCGATCTCGCGCCCGCACTGGAAGCACACGGGGTGCCCGACGCGCGCGAACAGCAGCCGCAGATGATCCGCGATCTCCGTGACCGTCCCGACCGTCGAGCGCGGGCTGCGCCCGACGCCCTTCTGCTCGATCGCGATCGCGGGTGACAGCCCCTCGATGGCGTCGCAGTCGGGCTTCTCCATCTGCTCGAGGAACTGGCGCGCGTACGCCGAGAGCGACTCGACGTAGCGTCGCTGGCCCTCGGCGTAGAGCGTGTCGAAGGCGAGGGTCGACTTGCCCGACCCGGAGAGCCCGGTGACGACGACGAGACGTTCGCGCGGGATCTCGACGTCGATGTTCTTGAGATTGTGCCCGCGGGCGCCGCGGATGACGATGCTGCCCGCCATCGTGTGCCTGCTAGCGGCGCTCCTCGTCGTGCGTCACGCGCGCTCGACCTCGCGGCGCGCGGTCGCGACGGCCGCCTCGAGCGTGGCACGGTACTCCGACAGGTGCGCGGCCGTGTCGGCCTCGAAGCGCATGACCAGCGCGGGCTGCGTGTTCGACGCCCGCAGCAGTCCCCACCCGTGCGGGAAGGTGAGGCGGACGCCGTCCACGTCGATCACCTCGCGACCCGCGGCGCGCAGCTCGTCGCGGACGCGATCGGCGACGCGAAACTTCGTCGCGTCGGCGCAGTCGATCCGGATCTCCGGGGTGGTCTCCGTGCGCGGGCAGGTCGGCGAGCAGCTCGCGAACGGTCTTGCCGGTGCGACCGAGGATCTCGAGCAGCCGGGCGCCGGCGTAGATGCCGTCGTCGAAGCCGAACCATCGCTCCTGGAAGAAGATGTGGCCGCTCATCTCGCCGCCGAGGAGCGCGCCGGTCTCGCGCATCTTCGCCTTGATGAGCGAGTGGCCCGCCTTCCACATGATGCCGGTGCCCCCGTGTCGCGCGATGTCGTCGAACAGCCGCTGCGAGCACTTCACCTCGGCGACGATCGTCGCGCCCGGGTTCCGCGCCAGCACGTCGCGCGCGAACAGGACCAGCAGCTCGTCGCCCCAGATCATGTGGCCGCCGTCGTCCACGACGCCGATGCGGTCGGCGTCGCCGTCGAAGGCGATGCCCAGCTCGGCGCCCGTCGCGCGCACGCGCTCGACGAGCTGCTGCATGTTGGCGACGATCGTGGGATCGGGATGGTGGTTCGGGAAGCGCCCGTCGGGATCGCAGAAGAGCGGGGTGACGCGCGCGCCGAGCCGCTCGTAGAGGGCGGGCGCGACGGGCCCGGCGGTGCCGTTCCCGGCGTCGACCACGACGGAGATCGGGCGGCCGAGCCTGCCCACGTTGGCGGCGACGTGGTCCTGGTAGACCGGGATGACGGAGGACGGCCGGGTCTGCCCGGCGCCGTGCCGGAACGCGCCGCGCTCCATCCGATCCCGCAGCGCCAGGATCTGCTCGCCGTGCAGCGCCTGCGGGCCGACGCAGAGCTTGAAGCCGTTGTAGTCGGACGGGTTGTGGCTACCGGTCACCTGCACGCCACCGCCGAGTCCCCAGTGCCAGATCGCGAAGTAGACGAGCGGGGTGGGACACACGCCCAGGTCCGACACGTCGACGCCCGCGCCCACGATGCCGTCGCGCAGGGCCGCGGCGTACGCGTCGGAGGTGAGGCGGCAGTCCCGGCCGACCCCGACGAGCGTCGCGCCGTTCTCGGCCGCGGTCGTCGCGAACGCCCTCCCGAGCTGCCGGGCGAAGTCCGCGTCGAAGTCCCGGTCCGCGATGCCGCGGATGTCGTATTCGCGAAAGACCGCCGGATTCAGTTGAACACCTCGACCGAGTGCCGCTCGCGCAGGTCTTTCGACAGCCAATCCTGGAAGCGCTGCTCCACCGCCTTCTGGTAGAGCGTCTCCCGGATCTGATCCCGCGCCTCGTCGAGGGAACGGTATCCTGGCGGCTCGATCTTGTCGACGCGCAGGATGTAGAAGCCCTTGTCGGTCCGCACCACCTCGCTCAGCTGTCCGGGCGAGAGCGAGAACGCGACCGGCTCCATCTCGCCTTCGAGCTCTCCGCGCGCGAAGGTGCCGAGCAGCCCGCCCTTGTCCGCGCCGGGTCCCTCGGAGAATTGCTTCGCGAGCTCGTCGAAGCCGCGACCACCGACCGCCAGCTGCCGCACCTCGCGGCCTTGCCGCGGATGCGAGCGACCTCCCCGTCGTTGTCGGTGGGCTCGACGCGGAAGAAGATGTCGCGCACGGTGACGCGCTCGCCGGTCTTGAAGTCCTCGCGGTGGAGCTCGTAGTAGTGGTCGACCTCTTCCGGCGGCACGCTCACGCGCCCGCGGATCTCCTTGTTCACGAGCTGCGACTTCTGCAGCTCGGCCTTGATGCGGTCGCGGTACCGCTGGAGCGTCATGCCCTGTGCCGACAGGGCGGCCTCGAAGCGGTAGTCGTCGATGCGGTTCCGCGCCTTCACCTGGTCGACGTAGTGATCGATGTCCTCGGACTTCACCTCGATCTTGCGCTCGACGACCTCTTTCTCGAGGAGCTTGTCGGTGATGAGCGCCTCGAGCGCCTGCGGCTCGGTGAGCTCGTTCGAGCCGCTCCCGGCGCGATACATCTCCACCTCGTGCACCGTGATGGGATCGCCGTCGACGGTGGCGATGATCCGGTTCACCACCTCGGCACGCCCCGATCCGGCGGCGAGGACGGCACAAACGATCGCGACGACGGCGAGCACGCTCCAGCCGCGGCTCATGGGAGGGGATCGGCTATCACGGGAACTGAACGTCGCGCAAGGTCATTGCACGTGCCAACGACCGCGGCTCAGCCCGGCGTGGCGAGGCTCTGCAGGAGCGCGCGCAGCTCGGCGATGATCGCGTCGTGGTCGGTCGCCGCCGGGCGCACGGCGAGCGCCGACCCGCTGGTCAGCCGGAGCCGGCCGCCGCTCGCCCGGACCTTCACCAGCAGCGACTCCACCGACACCGGCGTGGTGTCGTGGAACTCGACGAGGATGGTGTCGCCGCGGCGACGCGCGGCGACCACCCGCAGGTCCTTCAGCCACCGGCGCAGCTCCATCGTGCGCAGCAGGGTGTCGACGAGCGGGGGAATCGGTCCGTAGCGCTCCTCCAGCTCGGCGGCGATCTCCTCGAGATCCGGCACGCCGCGGATGCCGGCGAGCCGCTTGTAGACCACCAGCCGCTGGCTCACGTCGGGGATGTAGGTCTCGGGAATGTACGCCGGGATGCCGAGCTGGACCTCGGGCTCGATGTCGGGCTCGGCGTGCTGGCCGCGGAGCTCGCGCACGGCCTGCTCGAGGAGGTGCGTGTAGAGCTCCAGCCCGACGGCCGTGATGTGCCCCGACTGCTGCTTGCCGAGCAGGTTGCCCGCGCCGCGGATCTCGAGATCGTGCGCCGCGAGGCGGAAGCCCCCGCCCAGGTCGTCCAGCTCCTGCAGCACGCGGAGCCGCTTCTGGGCGTCGGGCGTGATGAGATGCTCGCCGGGGATGAGCAGGTACGCGTAGGCGCGATGATGGGATCGGCCGACCCGTCCCCTGATCTGGTAGAGCTGCGCCAGGCCGAACGTGTCGGCCCGGTTCACGATGACCGTGTTGGCGCGCGGGATGTCGAGACCCGATTCGATGATGGCCGACGTCACCAGCACGTTGGTCTCGCCGTGCATGAAGGCGAGCATCCTCTGCTCGAGCGCGCCCTCCGCGAGCTGCCCGTGCGCGACGCTGATGTGGGCCTCCGGCACCACCTCGCCGAGCCGGGCTGCCACGGCGTCGATGTTCTCGACGCGGTTGTGCACGAAGAACACCTGCCCGCCGCGCGCCAGCTCGCGCAGGATCGCGTCGCGGATGACGGCCTCGTCGTACCGCGTGACGTAGGTACGGATGGCCAGCCGGTCGACCGGCGGCGTCTCGATGACGCTGAGATCGCGGATGCCCGAGAGCGACATGTTGAGCGTGCGCGGGATCGGCGTCGCGGTGAGCGTCAGCACGTCGACGCCGCCGCGCAGCGCACGGATGCGCTCCTTGTCCTTCACGCCGAAGCGATGCTCCTCGTCGACCACCAGCAGGCCCAGCTCGCGGAACTTCACGTCCTTCTGCAGCAGGCGATGCGTGCCGATGACGACGTCGAGCCGGCCGCTCTCGAGCCGCGCCAGCGTCTCGCGATTCTCCGCGGTGGTGCGGAACCGGGACAGCATCTCGGTGCTCACGGGGTGCCCCTGGAAGCGGGCGCGGAACGTCTCGAGATGCTGCTGCGCGAGGATCGTCGTCGGCACGAGGACGGCCACCTGCTTGCCCGCGAGGACGGCGAGAAACGCGGCGCGCATCGCCACCTCGGTCTTCCCGAAGCCGACGTCGCCGCACACCAGGCGATCCATCGGACGCGCGCCGCCGAGATCGCCGAGCACCTCCTCGATCGCGCGCTGCTGCCCCGGCGTCTCCTCGAACGGGAAACGCGCCGCGAACTCCTGGTACAGGCCGTCCTCCTGGTACGGCAGGCGGGTGTGCGCCTCGCGCGCCGCGTAGACCCGCACGAGGTCGTGCGCCATGGCGAGGATCGACTCCTTCGTCTTCGCCTTGACCCGCTCCCACGACGTGCCGCCGAGCTTGTCGAGCGCGGGCGCCGCGCTGTCGGCGCTCACGTATCGTTGCACGACGTTGATGCGGTCCACGGGGACGTAGAGGCGGTCGCCACCGAGGTACTCGAGGTGAAGGAAGTCGCCCTCGGTCCCGGCCACCTGCAGGTGTCGCAGGCCGCGGTACGCCGCCGATGCCGTGATCGACGTGCACGACGTAGTCGTCGGTGCGCAGCTCGGCCAGGCTCGAGAGGAGGTCCGCCGGCTGGGTCCGCCGGCCGCGGCGTACCGCGCGGCGCTCCCCGAAGAGCTCCGCCTCCGTGACGACGACGAGACCGTCGGCGGGAAGCCGCACGCCCTGCGTCAGCTCGCCGACGAGTCCGAGGGCGCGCTGGCCAGGGGCGTCGAGCGCCTGCGGGAACGCGGCGCCGCTCGGGAGCGCCTCGATCCCGTGCCCCGCGAGGAGAGCGACCATGCGATCGCGATGCGTCTCGCCCGCAGCCACCACGACGAGCCGCTGTCGCTCCCGCTGCCACTCCTTCAGCTGCGCGGCAACCTGCGTCAGCGGGCCTTCGGACGCGGGCCCGCCGCGCAGCGCGAGCCCATCCACCGAGTACGACGTCGCGCGCGGCCCGTCCCCCGCCAGCTCCTCCAGGCTCTCGACCTCGACGCGCGGGCGTCCGGCCAGCACGGCGCGCCACGCACCCGGCTCGAGATAGAGGCGCTCGGGCGGCGGAAAGAAGCGTCCCTCGCGCTGCGCCGCCTCGGCGTGGCTCGTCACCTGCGTCCAGGCGGTCTCGACCGCGGCGTCGATCGCACCGGCGCCCAGCATCCAGCAGACGGTGCCGGCGGGCAGGTAGTCGGCGAGCGTGGCGAGGTCGTCGTAGAGATACGGCAGCAGGAACTCGATCCCCGGCACGGCGAGGCCGTTGCGGACCGCCTCCACCAGCTCGCGGCGCTCCTGGCGCGCCAGGCCGATCTCGGCGGCGCGCTCGTCGACCAGCCGCGCGGCCGGCTGCGCGAGGCGCGAGCGGCCGAGCTCCTGCACCGGCAGGAGCAGCGCCTCCTCGACACGCTCGAGCGATCGCTGCGACTCGGGATCGAACTCGCGCATGCGCTCGACGTCGTCAGCGATGAACTCGAGTCGGAGCGGACGGGAGTATCCGGCCGGGAAGACGTCGAGGATGCCGCCACGGAGCGCCAGATCGCCGGGATCCTGCACCAGCGGCACGCGGTGATGACCCCACTCGACCAGCCGCTCGGCGAGGGCGTCGGGCGCCACCGTCTCGCCCTCGACGACGTAGGTGACCGCCGCGGCGAGCTCGGCGCGGGGCAGGCAGCGCTGGCCGAGCGCCTCGACGGTGCTCACGATCACCGGATCGCGGGTCTGCAGGAGGTGGTAGAGGCCCTCGGCGCGTGCGGCGAGGATCTCGCGCGTGGGCGACAGCGGCTCGAACGGCGGGACCTCCCACCCCGGCAGGTAGTGCACGCGACGGCCGAGCGGGCCGGCCGCGCCGCGCTCCCCGGCGTAGAAGCGCAGGTCGGCGGCGAACGCCTCCGCCGTGGTCGCATCGGGGGCGACGACGAGGACGGGGCCCGGCCGTGCGGCGCGCAGGCGCGCGAGAGCGAGCGCCGGCGCGCTGCCGCGCAGGCCGGAGAGGCGGAGCGGATGAGGCGAGGGCGACTCGAGGTCGCGCCGGAGTCGGGCGACGAGATCTGCAAGCGAGAACGCGGACACGAACCGTCACCGGTATCGAGCCCGAACCGGACGGGCAAGCGGTCTCGATCTCACCCCGCGATGGCGCGGGGGCCGGCGCTCACGCGAGGACCTGTCCGATCACCGGCACCGTGATCACGGTCTGGGTCGGGCTCGTCGTGTGGATGGTGATGTCGCCGCTGACCCTGCCCGCGGGCGCGTCGGCGTAGACCTCGACCACAACCTTCTGCTCGCCGGGCTTGTCTCCCGGCACGACGTAGGCGTTCAGCGCCCGCGAGGTCGTCTCGACCGAGCTGATGCTGTACCGCGAGTTGCCCGGACGGCCGGCGCTGACGACCAGCTCGTGGCGGGCCGGATCGCCGCGCCAGATGCGGCCGAGGTACACCGTGGTCGGCGAGACCCGCAGGTCGGTGAGCACCGTGCCGGTGAGCGCGAGCAGCAGTCTCGGCGTCCGCGGATTCGTCGTGCGCACGATCACGGTCTTCGTGGTGTTGCCGCTCAGCTTCGAGGTGTCGAGCGACACGTTCACCCAGGCAATCTGTCCCCCACGCACGGTCCGGCCGTCGACGTCGCTCATCGTGCAGCCGCACGAGGACGTCGCGCCCTGTAGCTGCACCGCCGTGCGCCCGACGTTCTGGAGCGCGAACTGGTGCTGCACCGGTGTGCCCTGCTCGACCGTGCCGAAGTTGTACACGGGCCCGGTCCCCACGATCCCGCTGCGCGTCGTGCACGCCACGAGCGTGCCGAGCGCGAGAGCCGTCAGTGCGCGCCGCATCGGGCCCGATCTTGCCAGACGGCACAGATCGATCAATGGATCACGTGGGGGATCACGGGGGGATCACGTGGCGGGCGCTCAGAGATGGGCCGCGATCTCCTCTCCGGTCAGCTCCACCAGCTTCACCCGACCGATGGCCTGCAACGCCACGAACCGGATCCGGCCGGCGCGCGACTTCTTGTCGCCTCGCATGGCGAGCGCGAGCGCCGGACGGTCGAGCTCGGGCAGGCAGGTCGACCGGCAAGCCGGCCCGCGCCAGCAGGACGCGGATGCGCTCCACGCTGGCCGCGTCGCACTCGCCGAGCGCCTGCGACACGCGCGCCGCCGCCACCATGCCGATGGCGACGGCCTCGCCGTGCAGGAAGCGACGGTAGTCGGTGAGCATCTCGACGGCGTGGCCGACGGTGTGGCCGTAGTTGAGCGTGGCGCGGAGCCCGGTGAGCTCGCGCTCGTCACGCGACACGACCGCGGCCTTCTGGCGCACCGAGGTCGCGACCACCCAGCAGAGCAGCTCGGGATCGAGGCCGAGGAGTGCATCGAGCTGGCGCTCGGCGACGTCGAACAGTCCGACGTCGCCGATGATGCCGTACTTGATCACCTCGGCCAGTCCCGCGAGCAGCTCGCGACGCGGCAGCGTGGACAGCACGTCGACGTCGGCCAGCACGCAGCGCGGCTGGTGGAAGACGCCGATCAGGTTCTTGCCCTGTGCGTGATTCACCGCGGTCTTGCCACCGATCGCCGCGTCGACCTGCGCCAGCAGCGTGGTGGGAATCTGGACGACCGGGAGGCCACGCAGGAGCGTGGCGCCCGCGAAGCCGCCGAGGTCGCCGATGACTCCGCCGCCCAGCGCGACGAGCGGCGTCCCGCGCTCGATGCCCGCCTCGAGGAATCGATCGTAGACGAGCGCGAGCCACGCGAGGCTCTTGTGCTCCTCACCGTCCGGGATCTCGACGACCTCGGGATCGAAGCCTGCGGCCCGGAGCGAGGCGACGACGGGTTCGCGGTAGAGCGCTCCGACGCGCTCGCTGGTGAGCACGGCGCAGCGCCCGGCGTACCCGAGGCTCGCCAGTCGCTCGCCGACCTTGGCGAGAAGACCCGGGCCGATCACCACGGGGTACGACCGCTCCCCCAGGTCGACCATGACCTCCCGCGCGATCATGCAGCCCCTCCGCCCGGCTCCTGGACGAGCGCCTGCACGCGCGCGGCGACCTCGTCGAGCGACAGCCCGTCGGTGTCCACCGCGTGCGTCGCCAGCGCGTAGACCGGCGCGCGCTCCGCCAGCAGCGACTCGATGCGCGCGAGGCGCTCCTGCTCGGACGCCGTCCCATCACCGTTCAGCAGCGGTCGGTCGCGCGCCGTCCCGAGCCGCCGCACGAGCTCGCGCGGCGACGCCCGCAGACACACCACGGGCCCGGCCGCGAGCAGCCGCCGACGGTTCTCCGGATCGAGCAGCGCGCCGCCGCCGACCGCCACCACCGTGGCGTTCAGGGTGCAGGCCTGCGCCACCGCCTCCCGCTCGCGCGCGCGGAACACCGGCTCGCCCTCCTCGGCAAAGAGCGCGGACACCGACCGTCCCGCCGCCGATTCCACGAGCGCGTCGGTATCGACGAAGGTCCAGCCGAGCGATCGCGCGAGCCGGCGGCCCACCTCCGTCTTTCCGGTGCCCATGAACCCGGCGAGGATCACGCGCGCCGCGCGCATCAGCGCGCGTTCCCGCCCGGGCGCGCGGCCCACAGCGCCGCGCCGGACGGCTGCGGCGACGCGCTCGGGCCGAGGAGATGCGGCGTGAGAAAGACGAGCAGCTCCTCGCGGCGCTTGCTCGCGAGGCTGCGCTTGAAGAACCAGCCCAGCACCGGCACGCGACGGAAGAACGGCACGCCGGTCTCGCGATCGTCGCCCGAGGTGCGCGAGATGCCCCCGAGCACGACCGTCTGGCCGTCACGCACGAGCACGTTCGAGTTCGCCTCGCGCGCGATCTCGGTGGGAATGCCTTCCACCGTCCGGCTGAAGTCGGGCACGCTCGACTTGGCGTAGATGTTCAGCAGCACGAAACCGTCCGACGAAACCTGCGGGATGACCACGAGCGTGATCCCGGTGTTGATCTTCTCCGTCGCCGTGTTCGCCGTTTCCGCGGCGCCTCCGGTGCCGGTGTTGATGACCGTGCCTGTGGACGGCAGCTTGACCCGGAGGATCGTCAAGCTCTGGATCGTCGCCGCAACGTTGTTCATCGTGACGACCCGCGGACGGCTGACGACCTTACCCTTGCCCGCCTCCTCGAGCGCGGTCAAGCGGACTGCGAGGTCATTCGCGCCGTTGAGCGATCCGAGGGCCAGGCCGAGCGCGGCCGCGGAGCCAGGACCGAAGCCCGAGCCGAAGGACGCAGGAACCGGGAAGTCGGCGAGGAAGGGCACCGAGGTTCCGGCATCGGCCGCGGGTGGCGTGGCGCCTCCCACCCCGATGGTCCCGGGGAAGGTCGCTCCCGTCGGCGTGCCGGTCGCCGGGCCACCCGTGTAACGATAGCCCCACTGCACGCCCAGCCCGCGCGCGAAGTCCTCCGTCGCCTCGACGATGCTCGACTCGATGAGGACCTGCGCCGCCGGCACGTCCAGGCTGCGCACCAGGGCCTCGGCGTCGCGCAGTCCGTCGGGCAGGTCGCGAACCAGGATGGCGTTCGTCCGCGTGTCGAACGTGACGCTGCCGCGCTCGGTGAGCACGCCCTGGACCTTCTCGGCGAGCGCATCGTCGGCGCGCGCCCAGCGCACCGGGAGCGACGCCAGCCGCAGCGGTGCGCGCTCGCGCTCGGCGTCCGCCGCGGCACGCGCCGCGTCGCGCTCGCGCCCCAGCTCGTCGTCCGTGGCGATTCGCAGCACGCGTCCCTCGCGCCGTGCCTGCAGGCCTTGCGTGCGCAGCACCACGTCGAGCGCCTGGTCCCATGCGACGCGGTCGAGCCGCAGCGTGACCTTTCCCTTCACGCCCTCGCCGACCGCGACGTCGAAGCCGCCCACCTCGGCGAGCAGTCGGAGCACGCCGTGAACGTCGGCGTCCTGCAGCTCCAGGGAGACGGGCCGACCCGCCGGCGTGGCGCCCGCCGCCGGGGCCGAGCGCGAGCATCACGAGCATCAGGATCGCCCGGGGCAGGCGGCTCACCGGCCGGGCTCCGATGCGCCGGAAAGCGCCAGGACGATGTCGTCGTCGACGTCGGGTTCACGGATGCGCAGCCTGCCGCGCTCGATCGCGATCACCACGCCGCCTCGCCGCCCGACGGGCGTGCCGACGCCGACGATGTAGCCGATTCCCGCCGCGTCCTCGAGGAGCGCGCGCGGCGCACGCGCGTCGAGCGCCAGTGCGGCGAGGCGGATCTGGTCGAGGTCGACGCGCTCGAGCGCCGTGCCCCCGCCCTGCCCCGGCACGGGAGGCGAGAACGGATCGCGCGGCCCGGCAGCGGCCGCGGTGACGAGCATGCACGCGCCGAGGATCAGCGTGCGCCAGATCATCCACGCGTCCCCGCGGCGACGTCGCGCCGCGCCCGCGCGGCGTCCTGCCGGTCGAGCAACCGGTAGGTGAGGGCCGTGCACGAGCCGCGCAGGACGGTGCGCGCGCCCGGGCCGTCCTGACGCTCCAGCTTGATGTCCCCGACGTGCACCAGCCGGCTCATCTCCTCGAGGCGGCGCAGGAAGCCGAGCGTCCGCGCGTAGCTGCCGCGGATCTGCAGCTCGACCGGCACCTCGACGTGGTCGGTGGCCGTCCGCTCGGTCTTCGGCCGGAGCGAGAGCAGATCGAGGCGCGCGTCCCGCGCACTGCGCGCAACTTCGGACAGGAGCGCGGCCAGCTCGCGGCGCTCGGGAAGCCGCCGGGCGGCGTGCCGCAGCGCGCGTGCCGCCTCGCGCACCGCCTGCTTCGTATCGACGCGCGACGCGACTTCGCGCCTGGCCGCGGCGAGCTCGAGACGCTGGCTCGCCAGGCGATCGCGCGCGGCGCCGAGCGCGGCCGCTCGCGATCCGGCGACGCACAGCCAGTCCCCGACCAGGGCTGCCGCGACTGCGATCAGGAGCAACGCGGGGCGATTGCGTGGTGTCATCGCTCCCCCTCGACCCGGCCGGTGACGACGAACCGGCGCGGCCGCGGGCCGCGGTCGTCGCGCGCGACCTCCTCGAGGTCGAGCGCGCCCAGCGAGCCGGTTTCCCGCAGGCGCGAGAGGAAGTCCGCGATCGTCTGGTCGTCGTCCGCGTCGCCCGTGAGGCGAAGCCGGCCGTCCGCGAGCGCGACCTCGGCGAGCGACACCCGCGCGGATGCCGCCATGGCGAGCGCGTCGAGGAGCCGCAGCGTGCCGCCACGGCGCGCTTCGAGTCCGGCGATCACCGCGAGCCGCTCGCGCAGCGCCACCTGCCGCTGCCGCAGGCGACGCAGCGCCGCCACCGGCCGCTCGAGCGCGGCCAGTTCGGCATCGACCCGCACCAGGCGGCGGCGTGTGAGCGCCGTCGCGGTCTCGAGCGCGGCATGACCGAGGAGGAGACCGAGTCCGGCGATGGCGGCGACGGTGATGGCGAGCGTACGCGCGCGGCGCAGCGCGGCAGCCTCGCCGACGTCGTCCGGCGGCCGGAGATCGACGGCGATCATCGCGGCCCGTCCCGGAGCGCGAGGCCCATCGCGACGGCGAACGCCGGTGCGCTCCGCGCGAGCGCGTCGCGATCGACACGCGGTCCCAACCCGGCGGACCGGAACGGCTCCGCCAGCGCCACGGGACAGCCGAGACGACGTGCGAGCGCGGCCCCGAGCCCGTCAGCCATGGCGGCGCCTCCCGACAGCACCACGCCGCGCGGTGGGACGGCCGGCTCGATCGGCGAGAGGTCGACCAGGCGGTGCACCTCGCGCGCGAGAGACGGCGCGTCGATCCGGCCGGCATCCACCGGAACGTCACCGACGAGAACGGGACCGTCGGCGGCGGCGAAGATGACGTCGGCGCGCCGCGCTCCGACGTGGACGAGGAGCGCTGGCGCACCGTCTCGCCCGTCGCGGTACAGCCGATCGAGCGCGAAGACGTCGACGTCGAGCCCGCACGGCTCGAGCCCCGCCAGGCGGATGGCCGTGGTGACGCTGCGCACGAGGTCGCGGCGGGCGGCGACGACGAGCACGCACAGCGTGGCGTCCGGTCCGGCCGCGCCGACGACCTGGTAGTCGAGCACGGCATGCTCGAGCGCGTCGGGAACGAGCGCCGATGCAGCGCGCACGACCAGCGCATCGAGGTTGGCGCTCGGCGGAGCCTGGACCGGGATACGCCGCATCATCACGGCTGCCCCCGGAAGTGCGGCGAAGGCACGGCGCGTGCGCACGCGTGCGTCGCGCAGGACCGCGCGCAGGACGGCCGCGATCAGCGACGGATCGCGCACCACGTGGCCGTGCACCGCACCCGCGGGCGTCTCGCACATCGCCGTCGCCTCGATGCGGAGCCCCGACGCGTCGCGACGCGCGACGACGAGCTTGACGCTGTGCGAGCCGATGTCGATGGCGAGCATCCGACTCGCGCCGCGGATCGAGGTCCACCATCGCACGGAGGACAGCCGAGCAAGTCGCATACCCGCGCGCGCGCGCGAGCGCTCGTGTCGTCCGCCGCACGCGTCGAAACGCGAGCGCAACCATGTGATGCGCTCGCGCTCGCACCTTTGACAGGCGGTGCATCGCCCCCTAAGCACCCTCGCATCGCATGAACGACCTGGTCCAGATCGCTCCGCTTCCTCCCGTTCCGCTCCACGACCTGTTCACCTATCGAGTGCCTGCCGCGCTCCGTGAGCGCGCGCAGCCGGGAATGCGCGTGCGCGTCCCGCTCGGGCGGCAGACGCGTATGGGTGTGGTCGCGGGCGTCACCGAGAGCGCGCCCCCCGGAGAGCTGCGCTCGGTGATCGACTGCGTCGATCCGGAGCCGCTGCTGCCGCTCGACCTCCTCGAGCTCTGCCGGTGGACGGCGCGCTACTACCTCGTGTCGCTCGCCGAGGTGATCGGCACGATCGTACCGAGCCGCCTGCCCGATCCGTCGCAGGAGCGCGTCGTAGCGCTCGCCCGCCGGCTGTCCGACGCGGACGAGGAAGCCCTCGCCCGCCGCGCGCCCGCGCGCTCGCGGGCCTACCGGCTCCTGGCGGACGCGGCGGACGGCTCACTGTCGCTGCGTGACGTCCGCGCCGCCGGCGTCGCCGCGGATGCGGTGCGCGCCCTGGTCCGGGCCGGGATCGCCGAGTCGCGCCACGCGCCGCGGACTCGTCCGCCGCCACCACCCCCGCCCGATGGTCCGCGTCTGACGCTCACCGCCGAGCAACACGCGGCCGCCGCCGCGCTGTCGGATGCCGTGCGCGGCGGCGAGACGGCGTCGTTCCTGCTCCACGGCGTGACCGGCAGCGGAAAGACGGAGGTGTTCCTCACCGCGGTGGAGGAGACGCTCGCGGCCGGGCGCGACGTCCTGATCCTCGTGCCGGAGATCGCCCTCACGCACCAGCTGGTGGCGCGGGTGCGCGATCGCTTCGGCGACCTCGTCGCCGTGCTGCACAGCGGGCTCGGCCCGCGCGAGCGCTGGGACGAGTGGCGCCGCATCCGGTCGCGCGCCGCCCGCGTCGTCGTCGGCGCGCGCTCTGCGGTGTTCGCGCCGCTCGCGTGTCCCGGCCTGCTGGTGGTCGACGAGGAGCACGACGCGGCCTACAAGCAGGAGGACGGCATCCGCTACAACGCGCGCGACCTCGCGGTCGTGCGCGCGCGGCTGGCTCGCGCCGTGGTGGTCCTCGCGTCGGCCACGCCCTCCGCCGAAACCCACCATGCGGCGCGCGAGGGCCGCCACCGGCTGCTCCTCCTCACCTCGCGGCCGACGCCCCAGCCGCTGCCGGCGGTCGAGCTGGTCGACCTGCGCGCGCGCGACCGCCCGCGCAGCGGAGAGACGTTGCTGTCGCCCGAGGTCCGCACGGCGCTCGAGACGAACCTCGCCGCCGGCGGCCAGACGCTCGTGTTCCTCAACCGCCGTGGATTCGCCACCTGGCTCCAGTGCCCGGCGTGCGGGGTGACGGCGAGCTGTCCCGAGTGCAGCGTGACCCTCACGTGGCACCGCCGCGCCGGCGCGCTCGCGTGCCACCACTGTCACTACCGCTGCCGCCCGCCGGCCCGGTGCGAGGAATGCGGCGGACCCGGGCTGGAGGCGTTCGGCGTCGGTACCGAGCAGATCGAGTCCATGCTGCAGGAATGCTTCCCTGCCGCCACCGTGGACCGCATGGATCGCGACGCGGCCCAGCGTCCCGGCGCGCAGCGCCGCATCCTGCGCGACTGGCACGCGGGTGACACCGACATCCTCGTCGGCACGCAGATGGTGAGCAAGGGACACGACGTGCCGGGCGTGACGCTGGTGATCGTGCTGCTCGCGGACCTCTCGCTCAACGTGCCCGACTTCCGCGCCGGCGAGCGCACGTTCCAGCTCCTCGTGCAGGTCGCCGGACGCGCCGGACGCGGCGCGGTGCCGGGCCGCGTGCTGGTGCAGACGCTGCGCCCCGAGCATCCGAGCCTGTTCGCGGCGACGCGACACGACCACGCGGGCTTCATGGCGGGCGAGCTCGAGCGGCGGCGCGCGCTCTGCTATCCGCCCTTCGCGCGCCTGACCCTCGTCCGCATCGACGGCCCCGACGAGGCTCGCGTCGAGCGCGCCGCGACGCGGCTCGGGGAGCGGCTGCGCGCGCAGGCGAGCGCGCTGGAAGCCGGTGAAGGCGCGGTGCTCGGGCCGGCTCCCCCGCCGGTCGCGCGCCTGCGCGGCCGCCATCGCCGCCAGCTCCTGCTGCGCTCGTCGAAGGTTCCCGCGCTGCGCGCGATGGCGCGCTCCGCGCGCGCCGTCGAGGGTGCGCTGCGCCGCGCCGGCATGCGCCTCGTCGTCGACGTCGATCCGTACTCGACCTGACGTCGTTGCGACCCAGATCCAGTCCGGCTACACGAGGCTCCAGTGGCGATCCGCGAGATACACACCTTCCCCGACGCCGTGCTCAAGCGTCCCGCCGAGGCCGTCACCGACATCGACGGCGCCATCGCGGCCCTCGTCGAGGACATGGCGGAGACCATGTACGCGGCGCCGGGAATCGGCCTCGCCGCGCCGCAGGTGGGCGTGAGCCAGCGCATCCTCGTGCTCGACGTTCCGCACGAGGACGAGGGGCCGGGCAAGCATCTCATGAAGCTGGTGAACCCGGAGATCGTCGAGCGCGACGGGTCCATCGTGTGGGAGGAGGGCTGTCTCTCGGTGCCCGACTTCACCGCGCCGGTGACGCGCGCCAAGCGCATCCTGCTGCGCGCCTGGACGCCGGAGCAGAAGGAGATCGAGATCGAGGCCGAGGAGCTGCTCGCGGTGGCGCTGCAGCACGAGATCGACCATCTCGACGGCAAGCTCTTTCTCGATCGGCTCTCCCGGCTGAAGCGCGATCTCTACAAGGCGCGGCAGCGCAAGCTGGAACGTCAGGGCCGCCCGGCGGACCGTCCGAGCGGCGCGAGCGCTCGCCGCAGCGCGCTTTGAGCGCCACGACGCCCTGGCGCATCCTCTTCATGGGGACGCCGCCCTTCGCCGGGACGATTCTCGAGGCGCTGCTCCGGCGGCCCGATCCGGTGGTCGGCGTGGTGTGCCAGCCCGACCGTCCGCGGGGCCGCGGGCTCGCGATCGAGCCGCCGGCGGTGAAGACGCTTGCCCTGGCGCACGGCGTGCCCGTACTGCAGCCCGAGCGGGTCCGCGACCCGAGCGTCCTCGACGATCTCCGTGCGCTCGCGCCCGACCTCGTCGTGGTGGCCGCCTACGGGCGCATCCTGCCGCGCGCGATCCTCGACCTGCCGCCGCGCGGCTGCATCAACGTGCACGCGTCGATCCTGCCGCGGCACCGCGGCGCCGCGCCGATCGCGTACGCCATCATGGCGGGCGACCGGGTGACCGGCGTCAGCATCATGGCGATGAGCGAGGAGATGGACGCGGGCGACGTGCTCCTCGTGCGCGAGACGCCGATCCGTGCCGACGACACCACGGGGACGCTCACCGCGCGCCTGGCGGCACTCGGGGGAGACGCGATCGGCGCCGCCATCGACGGCCTGCGCGACGGCACGCTCCACGCGACGCCGCAGCCCGCCGCCGGCGTCACGTTCGCGCCGCGCATCGAGCGCACGCACGCGCGCCTCGTGTGGGCGCGCCCGGCGGTCGAGCTGGAACGCCTCGTGCGCGCGATGCAGCCCGCGCCGGCGGCGTTCACCGACGCTCGGCGGCAAGACCGTGAAGGTGCACCGCGCGGCGCTCGCTCCCGCAGGCGCCGACCCGGCGACGCCGGGCACGGTGATCGCCGCGACGCCAGGCGGCATCGACGTCGCGACGGGCGACGGCGCGCTGCGGCTGCTCGACGTGCAGCTCGAGGGCAAGCGGCGGCTCGATGCGGCGGCGTTCCTCGCCGGCCACCGCCTGCCGCCGGGAACATGCCTCGGCGGGTGACGCCCGGGCGCGACGCGCGCGCGGTCGCGCACGACGTCCTCGTGCGCGTGGAGACGGAAGCCGCTTTTGCCGACATGCTCCTCGGCGCGCGCCTCGACACCCTGCGCCGCGCCGATCGCGCGCTCGCCAGCGAGCTGGTGTACGGCGCCCTCGCGTGGCAGGGCCGGCTGGACCATCACCTGGGCCGGCTGGTGCGCGGGCCGCTCGATGCGCTCGACCCGCCGGTGCGGGCGGCGCTCCGGCTCGGGCTGTACCAGCTCGTGTTCCTCGATCGCGTGCCGGCGTACGCGGCGGTCGACGCGAGCGTGCGGCTCGCGCATCGGAGCGGGCGCGGCGCGGCCGGCCTCGTGAACGCGGTGCTGCGACGTGCCGCGCGAGAGGGACGCGAGCGCGTCGCCCTGCTCGATGCCACGGCCGATCCACTCGACCGGCTCGCCGTCGAGTGGTCGCACCCACGCTGGCTGGTCGCTCGCCTCGCCGACGAGGTCGGCGTCGACGAGCTGCCCGCGCTGCTGGCGGCACACAACACCAGGGGACCGGTCACCGTGCGCGTGAATCCGCTCCGCACGACGCTCGAGGCGCTGGCGCGCGAGCTGGACGAGAGCGGCGTACGTGCCGCGCCCGCGCGCTGGGCGGACGGTGCGCTGGCGCTCGCGCGCGGCGCGGGCGGGCTGCGCGCGCTTCCGGCGTTCCTGGCCGGTCGCTTCGCGTTCCAGGGCGAGGCCTCGCAGCTCGTGACCGCGCTTCTCGGTGTCTCCCCGGGCGATTCCGTGCTCGACGCGTGCGCCGCACCCGGCGGCAAGACCGCCCAGGCCGCTGCCGCGTCGGGCGGCCGCATCGTCGCGCTCGACGTGCACCGCGGCGGCGTGCGACGGATCGCCGCGGAGACGGCGCGCCTGGGGATCGCCAACGCGCGCGCCCTCGTGGCCGACGCCAGGCGCGTACCGCTGCGCGCCACGTTCGACGCGGTCCTGGTCGACGCGCCGTGCTCGGGCCTCGGTACGCTCCGGCGCCATCCCGAGCTGCGCTGGCGCCGCCGCGAGGACGATCTGCCACGGCTCGCGACGCTGCAGGGCGAGCTGCTCGCCGGCGTGGCGCCGCTGGTGCGGCCCGGCGGCACGCTCGTGTATGCCGTGTGCACGCCGATGCGCACGGAGACCGACGACGTGATCGCCAGCTTCCTGGCGCAGCACCCGCGCTTCGCCCGCGAATCCGCCGCGGCGCACCTGCCTGCGCGCGCCGCGACGCTGGTGTCGCCCGACGGCGCGCTGCGCACGTGGCCGCACCGCCACGACCTCGACGCCTTCTTCGCGGTGCGACTCCGCGCGCGCTGACCCCGTCTGGCGAAGCAGGGGCGCCTCCGCTAGTGAGGGACCGCGATGCCGATCATCGCCCCATCGATCCTCTCCGCCGATTTCGGCCGCATCGCCGACGAGGTGGCGACGGCGACCGCCGCGGGCGCCGACTGGATCCACGTCGACGTGATGGACGGTCACTTCGTGCCCGCGATCACGATCGGTCCGCTGGTGACGCGCGCGGTGCGCGACGCCACCGCCGTGCCGCTCGACGTGCATCTCATGATCGAGGAGCCGGAGCGGCACGTCGCGGATTTCATCGAGGCCGGCGCGAACCGGGTGACGATTCACGTGGAGGCCGAGTCGTGCGACGACCCGGCAGCCGTGCTGCGCGCCATCCGCGAGGCCGGCGCCCTGCCCGGGCTCGCCGTCAACCCGGAGACCAGGCTCGAGGAGACGCGCCCCTATCTCCGCGACATCGCGCTGCTGCTGGTGATGACCGTCCATCCCGGCAAGGGCGGCCAGCACATCGTGCAGGGATGGGAGGAGCGCGTGGCGCAGGCGTGCCGCATGCGCGAGGAGGCGCAGGCCTCCTTCCTCATCGAGGTCGACGGCGGCATCAAGGCGTTCAACGCCGCGCAGGCGGTCGCGGCGGGCGCCGACGTGCTGGTCGCGGGCTCCGCCGTCTTCGAGTCGCAGGACTACGCGGCCGCCATCCGGGCGCTGCGCGGCGCCGCGTGACGGCCGCCGGCGCGCCCGCTAGGATGCGGTGCGAGGCATTCGCGTGGGCAACACCTTCGGCACGCTGTTCCGGCTGACCACCTTCGGCGAGTCGCACGGCGGCGCGCTCGGCGCGGTCGTCGACGGGTGCCCGCCGCAGCTCCCGCTCGCCGAGGCGGACATCCAGCCCGACCTCGACCGGCGCGCGCCCGGGCAGAGCCACCTCGTCACCCAGCGCAAGGAATCGGACACCGTGCGCATCCTGAGCGGCGTGTTCGACGGCCAGACGCTCGGGACGCCGATCGGTCTCCTGATCCCGAACGAGGACGCGCGCTCCGCCGACTACGCCGAGGTGGCGACGAAGTATCGTCCGAGCCACGCGGACTACACCTACCAGGCGAAGTACGGCATCCGCGACTGGCGCGGTGGCGGCCGCACGAGTGCTCGCGAGACGGCCGCACGGGTGGCGGCAGGTGCCATCGCACGCAAGCTGCTGGCGGTGCGCTGGGGCGTGGAGATCGTCGGGTTCGTGTCCAGGGTGGGACGACTCGCGGCCGCCGCGGATCTCGAGCGGGTCACGCGCGCCGACGTGGATCGCACGCCGATCCGGTGTCCCGATCCCGTGCTCGCCGAAGAGATGATCGCGGCCGTCGAGGTCGCCCGCAAGAACGGCAACTCGCTGGGCGGCATCGTCACCTGCGTCGCGCGCGGCTGTCCCGCGGGATGGGGCGAGCCGGTGTTCGATCGCCTCGAGGCCGACCTGGCGCGCGGCATGATGAGCCTGCCGGCGAGCAAGGGCTTCGAGATCGGCTCGGGCTTCGCCGGCACCGAGCTCACCGGTCTGGAGCACAACGACGCCTTCTACATGGAGGGTGATCGCGTGCGCACCCGGACCAACCGCAGCGGCGGGGTGCAGGGCGGGATCACCAACGGCGAGGCCGTGTACTTCCGCGTCGCGTTCAAGCCCACGGCGACGGTGATGCGCGAGCAGGAGACCGTCAGCGCGCAGGGCGACGACACGACGATCGCCGGGCGCGGCCGGCACGACCCGTGTGTCCTGCCGCGCGCGGTGCCGATGATCGAGGCCATGACCGCCCTCGTCCTGGCGGATCACGCCCTGCGCAACGAAGCGATCCGACCCCGGACGCGCTGACCGGCCCAGGCCGGGGGGGACGGGCCGCCCGCCCGTGTTGTCGACCCGCCCCCCGATCCGGCCACATGGCCGCGGCTCAGCCGCCGCGGCCCGACGGCGCGGGAGCGTCGCCGACGGTGATGCGTTCGCGAATGCTGTCGTACAGCTTGTCGCCGATGCCCTTCACCTTGCGCAGATCGTCCGGCGTGCCGAAGGGCGCCTTCGCCCGTTGCTCGACGATGGCCTGCGCCTTCGCGGGTCCGATACCCGGCAGCGTGGCCAGCTCGGCGGCCGACGCCGTGTTCAGGTTCACCCGCGCGTCGGGCGCCGACTCCACCGCCCTGGCCGCGGCGCCCAGCAGGAGGAGCCCGCAGAGGACCCCCGCCGCCGTCTTTCTCGATCGCTTCATCCCAGCCTCCTCCCTGGCGCCTCTGCGGGCGCCGTACGGCGACGACCGATCGCAAGGCCCGTTCCAGACGCCTGAGCCGGCGAAACCCGGACCCGGAGGTGGCGGTCGCCGGCGGCCTGCAGCACGCCCTGCAACGTTCCGTCGCGGAAGCCGGCGGTACCTTCCCTTTCACGAACACCTGTGTTACTCCCCCGAGCCGCACGTCGGCGGGCATTTGCACGGGGTGTAGCTCAGCCTGGCTAGAGCACTGCGTTCGGGACGCAGGAGTCGCTGGTTCAAATCCAGTCACCCCGACCATCTCGCACGAACCCGCTGCCGGCGACGCGAGGACTCGGGTGAGGAGGGCGCTGCCGAGAAGATGGAGCGTGGGCGCCGGCGCCCTCGTGCTCGCCGTCTGCGTGGGGACGGGCATGGCGGCGCCGAAGGCGAGCCCGCCGTCGACGAGCCGGGCGGATCCTCCGGACCCGGCCGCTGCGCCGACGTGGGTCGCCGACGAGCTCCGCATCCTGCGCTCCGAGATGGAATCGCTCCGCCAGCGTCCGGATCCGTCCGCCCTTGCAACGGAGGTGGCTGCGCTGCGAGCCGAGGTGACGCGGCTCTCGAACGCGGAGACCGATCTGGAGCGACGCCTCGGGACCGTCCCATCGCCCACCCCGGCCACCCAGACCGTGCCCGAGCGCAACGCCGGGGGCGGCTTCGTCCCGGCGTTCATGTTCCTCGGGCTCGGTGCCGCGCTCGGCTGGGTGGGCAGCCGCCTGACGCAACGCTGGCGCGACCGCCGCCAGCGCATCCGTGTCTGATCTGCCGGGGAGGCAGGCACTGCCCAGGCCCTAGGCAGTTGATCGCGGCGGCGGATGAAGTTAGCGAGGCATTTTCCGGTACTGCGTCGGTCGCCATGCTGGCACCGCCGTTGCTCCGGCTGGACTGCTCCGCACCAACGGGGGGAAGACCTATGCGCGGAATCGGAAGGAGGACAATGGTGCCACGGCGGATGCTGACGCTGGCCGTCTCGGTCGGGACGGTCCTCGTGCATGCCGGCCATGCATGGGCGCAGGACGCGCCCCCGATCCAGAAGATCGACTCCGGTGACACCGCCTGGATGCTGACGTCGTCGGCTCTGGTCCTGATGATGACGGCGCCCGGGCTCGCCCTCTTCTACGGCGGCCTCGTGCGATCCAAGAACGTGCTCAACCTGCTGGCCCAGAGCTTCGTGATGATCGCGCTGATCAGCGTGCAATGGGTGCTCTGGGGCTACACCCTCGCCTTCGGCCCGGATATCCACGGCGTGATCGGCGGCCTCGCGCATCTCGGGCTGCGCGGCGTCGGTGTCGAGCCCGCGCCGCTCGCGCCCACGATCCCGCATCAGCTCTACATGGCCTACCAGATGATGTTCGCCATCATCACGCCGGCGCTCATCACCGGCGCGTTCGCCGAGCGCATGAAGTTCAGCGCGTTCGTGGTGTTCTCGCTGCTGTGGGCCACTCTCGTCTACGACCCGCTCGCCCACATGGTGTGGGGCGGCGGCATCATCGGCACCACGTGGGGCGCGATCGACTTCGCCGGCGGCACCGTCGTCCACATCAGCTCGGGCATGTCGGCGCTGGTGTGCGCGCTCGTCATCGGCAAGCGGCTCGGGTACGGCTCCGACCCCATGCCGCCGCACAACCTGCCGCTCACCGTCACCGGCGCGGCGTTGCTGTGGTTCGGCTGGTTCGGCTTCAACGCCGGCAGCGCGCTCGCCGCCAACGGACTCGCCGTGTCCGCCTTCGTCGCGACCAACACCGCGACCGCGGCCGCCACGCTCAGCTGGATGCTGGTCGAGTGGCTGAGCCGCGGCAGGCCCACGGTGCTCGGCGCGGCCAGCGGCGCGGTGGCGGGACTCGTCGCGATCACGCCGGCATCGGGCTACGTCACACCGATGGCATCACTCGCGATCGGCGGCGTCGCCGGCGTCCTCTGCTACGGAGCGTGCAACCTGAAGTCGCTGCTCGGCTACTACGACGACGCCCTCGACGTCGTGGGCGTGCACGGCGTCGGCGGCACGTGGGGCGCCATCGCCACGGGGCTGTTCGCCACCAAGATGGTGAACTCCGCCATCGGCCAGGAGGGCCTGCTGGTGTCCGGGAGCGCGTCGTTGCTCGGCGCGCAGGTGCTGGCCACGGTCGCCACCTACGGGCTCGCCATCGTGGGAACGCTGGTCTGTCTCGGCATCGCGGGCCTGGTCACGGGCGGCATCCGCGTCGACGAGGACGCCGAGTTCGCCGGCCTCGATGTGTCGCAGCACAGCGAGACGCGCGTACGTGCTGGGAGCCGCCGCACAGTCGTACGAGCCGATGACGGGAACCGCGGCGCAGCGACACTGAGGATCATCCACGGAGACCGACGCGGCCATGAGCGGGTTTACAATCAGAGATTCGTTCGCGTAAGGGGACACCCGCGCCCGGAACTCGAGTTGGAGGCAAGACCATGAAAAAAGTCGAGGCGATCATCAAGCCCTTCAAGCTGGACGAGGTGAAGGAAAGCCTGTCGGGCATCGGCGTGCAGGGCCTCACCGTCAGCGAGGTGAAGGGATTCGGCCGGCAGAAGGGTCACACGGAGCTGTATCGCGGCGCCGAGTACGTCGTCGATTTCCTTCCCAAGGTGAAGCTCGAGATCATCGTGCGCGAGGAGCAGGTGGCGGAGGTGGTGGAGGCCATCGAGAAGGCGGCGAAGACCGGCCGCATCGGCGACGGGAAGATATTCGTGCTTCCCATCGACGAGATCATCCGGATCCGTACTGGCGAGCGCGGCAGCGACGCCATTTGATCAAACCCCACCCAGCAACAGCTCACAGCAGGAGGCGCGTGCATGGCAGCAGCTCAGAACCCGAAGGACGTATTGAAGTTCGCGAAGGACAACAAGGTGGAGGCGGTCGACCTGAAGTTCCTCGACTTCCTCGGCACCTGGCAGCACTTCTCCATCCCCACCAGCGAGCTGAGCGAGGATCTGTTCGACGAGGGCAGCGGCTTCGACGGCTCGTCGATCCGCGGCTGGCAGCCGATCCACGCCTCCGACATGCTCGTCGTGCCCGATCCCGCGACCGCGACGATCGATCCGTTCATGGCGCTGCCCACCCTGAGCCTGATCTGCAACATCGTCGATCCGATCACGAAGGAGTCGTACTCGCGCGATCCGCGCAACATCGCGCGCAAGGCCGACGCGTATCTCAAGTCCACCGGCATCGGCGACGTGGCGTACTTCGGGCCGGAGCCCGAGTTCTTCGTCTTCGACGAGGTACGGTACGAGCAGAACCAGCACACCGGCTTCTACAAGATCGACTCTGCCGAGGGGCAGTGGAACACGGGCCGCAAGACTGACCCGGTGAACGACCGCAGCGGCAAGGTCGTCGAGGGACTGAACCTGGGCTACAAGCCGCGCTACAAGGAAGGCTACTTCCCCGTCGCGCCCACCGACACCCAGCAGGACATCCGCGCGGAGATGGTGCGCGAGATGGAGAAGGTGGGGTTACGCGTCGAGAAGCACCACCACGAGGTGGCCACGGCCGGCCAGGCCGAGATCGACATGCGCTTCCTGCCGCTCGTCCAGATGGGCGACGCGCTCATGTGGTACAAGTACATCGTCAAGAACGTGGCGCGGCGCTACAACAAGACCGCCACCTTCATGCCGAAGCCGGTCTTCCTCGACAACGGTTCCGGCATGCACGTGCACCAGTCGATCTGGAAGGGCGAGAAGCCGCTCTTCGCGGGTGACCGCTACGGCGGCATGAGCGAGCTCGCCATGCACTACATCGGCGGCATCCTGAAGCACGCACCGGCGCTCGCCGCGTTCACCAACCCGACGACGAACTCGTATCACCGCCTGGTGCCGGGCTTCGAGGCGCCGGTGAACCTCGCCTATTCCAGCCGGAACCGCTCCGCGGCGGTGCGCATTCCCATGTACTCGCCGTCGCCGAAGGCGAAGCGCATCGAGGTGCGCTTCCCGGACCCGTCGTGCAACGGGTACATCGCGTTCGCGGCGATGCTGATGGCCGGTCTCGACGGCATCGAGCGACGGCTCGATCCGGGCCAGCCACTCGACAAGGACATCTACGCGCTCACGCCCGAGGAGCTGAAGGACGTCCCGTCCATGCCGGGCAGCCTCGACGAGGCGATCGGCAACCTGAAGCGGGACCACGACTTCCTGCTGAAGGGCGACGTCTTCACCGAGGACGTGGTCGAGACCTGGATCGAGTGGAAGAAGGCGAACGAGATCGACGCGCTTCGCCTCCGGCCACATCCGTACGAGTACGTGCTCTACTACGACGCCTGATTCCCGACGCTCCGGCAGTGCTCGGCCGGTTCGCCGGTTCGAGCACTGCCGGGCCCATAGCTCCCGACGCGATTCCGGTTGGGGCGCCCGGCGAAGTGTGGCATAACCCCCCGTCGCGCCGCCCCCCATGAAGACCGCATTCACCTTCGCGCTGAAGCTCGCCGTCACCCTCGGCATCTTCGTCCTCATCTTCATCGAGTTCGGCGGCGGCTTCGTCCCGGTCGATACCGGCACGCTGCGGGCGCCGGGTGCGTTCGAGGTCGCCAACCCGGCGTACCCGGGCATCGTCGGCCGGCTGCGCGCGCGGCTCACCGGCGCCGAGCTCCCGCCGCCGCGTATCCCCGTGTCCTTCGACCAGGTGTGCGTCGACGCCGCGGAGCGCGCCGTCTTCGTGCGCACGGCCGAGGGCGACTACCGGCGCTTCAAGCCGGGACGGCACTGCGGCGAGGGCGGCATCACCACCGTCTTCGTTCCCGGCACCGGGAACCAGTTCCAGCCCGTCCCGCTCGCGAATGCCCCGGCGCAGGCGTTCTTCCGCCTGCAGGGCTTCCAGCTCGTCCCTGCCGAGATGTCGGAGCTGTGGACGGAGATCCGCAGCCTCGACTGGCGCATCTTCGTGCCCTGGTTCCTGGCGGCGATCCTCATCAAGCTGATCGGGATCTTCGCGAACGTCTGGCGCTGGCAGATCCTGCTCGCGGGCCAGGGAATCGACATGACGTTCGGCTTCCTCTCGAGCACGTACTTCATCGGGCGCTACTTCGGCATCGTCACCCCGAGCACGATGGGACTCGATGCGTGGCGGCTCTACGAGACCATCCGGCTCACCCGCAAGCCGGTCGAGTGCACGACGACGCTGGTCGTCGAGCGCCTGCTCGGCCTGGTCGGCCTGTTCGCCGTGATCCTGCTCTTCATGCCCTTCGCCGGGCGCATCACGCAGGGACAGTCCTTCGGCGAGCTGGTGGCCGCGCTCAAGATCCCGATCGCCGCCACGCTGGTGTTCGGCGTCCTGGTCCTGCTGCAGCCGGAGTGGTTCCGGGGCCTGCTGCGGCTGATCCCGAAGGGCCGGCTGCGCAACTTCGCGCACAGCGCCATCGACTCCGCGACCGCGTATTCGCGCCGGCGCGGCTACCTGCTCCTCGCCCTGGGTCTCGCCATCTTCGGGCAGCTCACGACGACGCTCATGTACTTCGCGAACGCGATGGCGCTCGCCACCCAGAACGTGCACGTGAGCGAGGTGCTGTTCGCCTCGGCCGTGATGACGCTCGGCACCTTCGTCGCGCCGTCGGCCTCGGGCGAGGGGGTCCGCGAGCTGATCTTCGTCTGGCTGCTCGGCAGCAAGGCGGGCGCGGCGAAGGCGTTCCTGATCGGCAATCTGGGCTTCTGGATCGAGAAGGTGCCGCTCTCGATCCCGGGCGGGATCATCCTGCTGATGCGACGCGATCCGACGCTGCGTGCCGTGACCCGGGACGACCTCGAGCGCGTGCGGGCGGAAGCGCAGCGCGAAGCCGCCAGCGCGCGCTGACCGGCTCGACCCCGCCGCGCCACTTCAACCCCCGGGCGTCCTCCGATATCCTCGCGCGAGATGCCCCCACGCTTCTGCTCGCAGTGCGGCGCCAAGGTCGCTCCCGGCTCCAAGTTCTGCTCGGAGTGCGGCACCGCGCTCTCCGGGCGGCCGGCGGCCCCGCGTCCCGCGACGGCCGCGTCTCCCTGGCAGCTCACGACGGGCGGGATCGCGGTGTTCGGGCTCCTCCTGCTCTCCGGGCTCGGGGTGTGGACGGCGATCCTGTCGCCGGAGCCACCGAAGCCGGCGCCCGGTCGCGGAGCCGCGGGCGGGCAACCCGCCGCCGCGGCGCAGGCCGACGCTCCGACGCAGCCGGTGGAGCTGCCGGCCGAGGTGAAGACCTTCATGGCCGACCTGGCCAAGAAGGCCGACGCGAGCCCCGAGGACCTGGACGTCTGGCGGCGGCTCGGCAAGGTCTACTCGCGCGCCGCGCAGCTCGATCCGTCGTACGATACCCAGGCGCTCGCCGCCTTCGATCACGTCCTCGCGCGCGACCCGAACGATCGCGAGGCGCTTCACGGCAAGGCGGACGTGTTCTACGACCGTGGCGATCACAAGCAGGCGATCCCGATCTTCGAGCGCTACCTGACGCTCGCGGGTGACGACCCGAGCGCGCGCACGGACCTGGCGACCATGTACCTCTCCTCCGGCGACGCGCCGAAGGCGATCGGGATGTACAAGGACGTCATCGCCAAGCATCCCGACTTCCTCCAGGCGCACTACAACCTGGCGGTCAGCTACGCGCAGCTCGGCGACAGCGACGAGGCCCTCGCGTCGTTCAAGAAGGCGCGTGCGCTCGCGCCGGACGACAAGGTCCGCGGGCAGATCGACCAGATGGTGGCGCGGCTGAGCGGCGCGGAGGCGCCGGCGGCGGGCGGAGGCGCCGCGCCGGACGAATCGGCATCGACGTCGCGCTCGGCGTTCCAGCAGGACGTCGAGAAGCGGCTGCGCGCGGCGCCCATCATGGGCGACCGCATCGTACGCATCGACTGGAGCGGTCCCGCGAGCGCGCGCGTCGGGGTGCGGAGCTTCCCCATGAACGGCATGCCCGACGAGGTTCGCGGCAAGTTCACCGACCGCCTGAAGCAGGAGCTGGCGGCCGCGACCAAGGCGAACGCGCCGGGCGGCGACGTGCGGCTCGAGATCGCGGATGCGGACAGCGGGACGGTGATGGCGACCATCGCCCCGGATGGCGCCGGTGGATCCGCCGCGCCGGCGCCGGCGCCGCCCCCCACCGCACGGTCCGCCTTCCAGGAGGACGTCGAGAAGCGGCTGCGCGCGGCGCCCATCATGGGCGATCGCATCGTGCGCTTCGACTGGAGCGGGCCGGGCAGCGCGCGTGTCGTGGTGCAGAACTTCCCGATGGACGGCATGCCCGACGAGGTCCGCGGCAAGTTCACCGACCGCCTGACACAGGAGCTCCGTGCCGCGGCGCAGGCGAATCATCCCGCGGGAGACGTGAAGCTCGAGATCGCGGACGCTGGCGCGGGAACGGTGATGGCGACGGTGACGCCCTGAGATCCCTGCAGCGACGTCGATCCGTCCGGACTCTCAGCCCGTCCAGCCCCACTTCACCTTGTTGGCCGCCACCTGCTCGGCCGTCGGGTGCTCGACCTTCTTGGTCGGCGCCACCTTGAACTGATCCATCTGCTCCATGACGGCGTAGTTCAGCGGCGTGTCGTCCTTGAAGACGTCGGGAACCGCGACCTCCTCGAAGATGGCCTGCCAGGGGCACTCCGGCTCGCAGGCGCCGCAGTCGATGCACTCGTCCGGATGGATGTAGAGCTGGTTCGGGAATTTCTCGCCGTCGGAGCCGGTGTACTCGTAGATGCAGTCGACCGGACAGACGGCCACGCAGCCGGTGTCGAGGCAGTCTCGGCAGAGCCTGGTGATGATGTATGCCATTGCGATCTCCCTCGTGGCGGCGAGAAAAATTCGCGCCTCTCCTAGCGCCGGGTGGTACCCATTGCAACCCGCCGGCGTTGGTTTGACACGCGCGGTCGGCCGGGACTAAGCGAATCCCAGGCGCATGGCCATCCGGTTCCCGTCACTCTCCTTCTTCGAAGCGTTGCGCGAGGAGATGCGTGCGGCCGAGGAACGCTTCAGCCGGCTCGGCTTCTTCGACACCACCTTCGCCGTCCGCGTGCTCGACGAGAACGGCGCGCCGCTGTTCGAGGGGGTGCTCGGCTTCGAGGTCTTCGACTGCCGGACCGTCCGCGAGGGACTCGACGGGGTCGCGCCGGATTTCACCCTCGAGGGCCCCCTGCCCGCCTGGCGGGAGATGCTCGACGCCGTCCACCGCCTCGGCGCCGCGGACGCTGCGCACAGCATCAACACGCTCACCCACTTCGGCGAGGCGCTGCAGGTACGCTACGACGATCCCGACGGCCACGACAAGCTCTACCGCTTCGCCGAGAGCATCCAGGAGTACTTCGACCTCTCCGCCGGCCTGGACTTCGTCTACCCCGACGGCGCCGCGCCACCGCCACGAAGGAGCCGCTCATGAGCTATCTCTCCACCGTCGACTTCGCGGAGGATCGCACGTTCCTGGACGGGTTCGGCCGCCGCCTGCAGGGCGACCTGGATCTCTCGTGGCTCGACGCGCCGCGCGAGCGGGTGCAGTGCCGGGCGCAGAACGAGCGGCGCGGCCTCACCTTCCGCGATCTCGACGTCGGCTCCTACGGCTACTCGGCGATGCCCGAGGTGATCCGCCACAATCGCAGCTTCGCTCCGCGCGGCGCCGCCCTGTCGGAGGGCCTTCCGGACCTCCAGGCCGACGTCAACCGCAAGAGCGAGGTCTGGGCCTACAACCTCGAGGGCTACTACGAGGAGGCGATGACGCGGCAGTGGAACGCCACCACGGACATCCCGTGGGCCGACCTGCTCGCCACCGACCTGCCCGAGGACATCGGCAAGGCCTACGCGCAGCTGCTCACCTTCCTCACCGAGGTCGAGATGATCGCCACCGACGTCCCGGCCAAGTGGATGGGACGATTGAATGCCGACTTCTTCGAGGTGAAGAACTTCATCGCCACGCAGGCCATGGACGAGGCGCGGCACGCCGAGATCTTCCGCAAGCGCGCGCTGTCGACGGGCTACGGGCTGATGCGCGCGAGCCATCACAACGAGCACAACCTGAAGTTCCTGCGCGACGCCGACAGCTTCGCGGAGGCGTCCCTCACCCTCCATCTCCAGGCCGAGGGCATGGTGCTGACGCTGTTCCGGTTCAGCGAGTACGTCTCGCCGACCGACGGCGACAAGAAGCTCTTCCGGCTGGTCATGCAGGACGAGGCGCGGCACGTGGGCTACGGCATGCAGCACCTGAAGTGGGTGCTCGACCACCATCCGGAGCGCCGCGAAACCATCCACCGTCACCTCGACGAGGCGGAGAACTTCGTCTTCGGCGCCGGCTACGCGACCGAGGTGATGGAGCCCTTCATCATCCTGGCGGGCAAGGGCACGAAGAAGGCGAACATCGAGGAAGGCGTCCGCATCCAGAAGATGTTCCAGCTCAAGCAGAGCGAGGAATACTTCGAGCGTCTCGCCAAGTGTGGCCTCCCCGAACGGCGCGACCGCTCGCGGCTGTGGAAGATGGTCGAGCTGACCAAGGCCGCCGCCTAGCCCCGGCCGCCGCCGGTCCACAGCGATGGCGTACTACGCCGAGAAGGACTTCTTCGCCGACGACCGGCTCATCGAGCTCGTCACCGACATCCTGAACGGCAACCTCACCCTCGAGTGGTTCGAGGTCGAGACGGCGCGCCTGCAGGCGAAGCCCGCCGACCCGGCGCGCGGCCTCACCTACCAGGACTGCAACCTCGGTCCGTACGGCTACGACGCCATCCCGGAGCTGGTGCGCAACCGCAACAGCATGGCGTCGCGCGGCAGCGTGCTCGTGCCGAAGCTTCCCGACCTCGGCTACACCATCAATCGGAAGAGCGACGTCTGGTCGGACAACGTCTGCACGCTCTACGAGGAGGCCAAGTCGCGTCGCTGGGCGCCGGCCGTCGACGTGCCCTGGTCCGAGCTCCACGCGGATACGGATCCGCTGCGCGGGGCCGCCGTCGCGCAGCTGTGCACCCTGCTCGAGGAGGTGGCGCTCGTCGCCGCGGAGGCGCCCGCCCGCTGGGTGTTCGTCATCAACCAGGAGTTCCTCGAGCTGAAGAGCTTCCTCTGCGTGCAGATGTTCGACGAGGCGCGGCACGTCGAGGCCTGTCGCAAGCGAGCGCTGACCAGCGGACACGGGCTGGGCAATGCCAGCGTGTCGGCCGAGCAGGCGCTGAAGGAGCTGCTGTCGGCGGAGACGTATCCCGAGGCGTCACTGGCGACGAACGTGCTCCTCGGCAGCTTCGCGCTCGCCATGTATCGCGCGCTGGCGGCGCTGGCGCGCACGCGAGCCGACCGCCTTCTCGCGACCCTCTCGATGCAGGACGTCGCGCGCTCGGTGGCGTACGGCGTCGGACACCTGCGCTACCATCTGACGCACCAGCCGGCGCGCGCGGGCGCGCTGAACGAGTACCTCGATCGCACCGAGCACACGGTCGTCGGGATCGCCGGCAGCACCGAGTGGCTCGAGCCGCTCATCGTCCTCGCGGCCGGCTCGCGCGACCGCCCGGCCCTGGTGCGCGGCAGCGCGTTTGCCCGCACCTGGTTCTCGCGCGCGGTCGCCGACTACCTCGAGCGCTGTCGCGCCGCTGGCCTCGGCGATCGCAGCGCCAGGAGCCGGCTCCCCGCGCTCGCGGCTCGCCTGGCAGCGTAGAAGCGATCGGTCGTGGCGGCCGTTCCCTTTCCCGTCGGCCTCATCGGCGCCGGCAAGCATGGGCAGCGCTACCTGAATCACATCCGTGCCGACGTCCCGGAGCTGCGCATCGCCGCGCTGAGTCGCCACGACGTCGAGCGCGGAGCGGCCCAGGCGCGCGAGCTCGGCTGCCGGTTCCACGCCGAGTGGCGCGACCTGGTTGCCGACCCGGACGTGGCCGGCGTGATCGCCGTCGTGCCGCCGAGCCTCCACCACGCGATCGCCGACGCCGTCGCGAGCGCGCGGAAGGCGCTTCTCATCGAGAAGCCGCTCGCCACGACGGCCACCGACGCCGCCGCGATCGTGCGGCGCCTGCGCGACGCCGGTGTCCCGTGCCTCATGGCACACACGCTGCGGTGGAACGCCATCGCCTCCGCGCTGCGGGAGCGCCTGTCGGATATCGGCCCGCTCAGAGCGCTGGTGATCAACCAGCGGTTCGAGCCCTCGCCGCTGGACTGGCTGGATCGGCCCGAGCTCTCGGGCGGCGGCATCCTGCTCCACACCGGCGTGCACAGCTTCGACCTGGTACGCTGGCTCACCGGATGCGAGGTGACCCGGGTTTGGTGCCGAACCGCACGCGCCATCACCGTCAACACCGAGGACAACTTCCTCGCCACGCTGGAGCTCGCCGGGAGCGACGCGCTGGTGGCGGTCGGCGGCTCCCGCGCCACGGCCGGTCGCTCCGGACTCGTCGACGCCGCCTGTCGCGACGCCCAGCTCGTCGGCGACCACCAGCAGCACTGGCTCCATCTCGTGCGCGGGCTGGAGCGCGTGCCGATCGACCCGGGTCCGCCGTCGCCGACCGTCCGGGAGGTGGCCCGGGCCTTCGCCCGCCTCGTGCTCACCGGCGAGCGCCCACCCGTCGATCTGGCCGACGGAGCCCGGGCCGTCGCGATCGCGGAAGCCTGCATGCGTTCCGCCGCCACCGGTGCGGCCGTGGTGGTCGCGCCGCTACCGGACTGATCGTACCTCGAGCGAGATCGGGCTTGACGGAGGGGCGAGCTTGAGGTTAACTGAATGGAGATTCAGTCATGAACTCCGGCTCACTCAAAGTGGCGAAGGGCAACCGGTTCGAGCGTCGCAAGCAGCGCACCCGGGACGACCTCGTGGTGGCTGCCACCCGCGTGCTGGCGAACAAGGGACTCCAGGCCACCAAGATCGCCGACATCGCGGCCGCCGCCGACGTCGGCGTGGGCACCTTCTACCTGCACTTCGAGACCAAGGACGCGCTGTACGACGCCCTGGTCGAGGACGCGGCGCAGCGCCTGAAGGCCGCGGTGGACGCTGCGCGCGAGGGGATCGACGATCCCGTGGCGGAGACCCGCGCGGCCACCGCGGCCATGTGCCGCTTCGCGCGCGACAATCGCGAGGTCTTCAAGCTCGTCTTCGGTCCGGCGGTCTCGCACCACGACGTGGTGCGCCGTGCCCAGGCGGAATTCGCCCGTGACATCGAGCAGACCATCCGCCGTGGCATCGAACGCGGCGTCTTCGGTCCCGTACCGCCGGCGATCGCCGCGCAGGCGCTGGTCGGCATGTCGACGCAGCTCCTGGCGTGGTGGAGCGAGCACGAAGCGGTACCGGTCGAGTGGCTGAACGAGACGATCGACACGCTCACCCTGCGGGGCCTGAGTCCCCGCTGACGCGAAGGAGGATCGCCCCCATGTACGAAGGCGCCGTCGGGAACACCCCGACCCACGACGAGCGCGAGCAGCAGATCGAGCTGCTCTCGACGACCTTCAACACCGCGTACACCTGGAACTACGAGATGGTGCGCCGCGACCTGCACAACCTCTACGAGAAGGCGAAGCGCGACCAGTGGAACGCCACCACGCAGCTCGCCTGGCACCTCGACGTCGACGCCGAGGCGGAGAACCTGCCCGACATGCAGATTCCCGTCTACGGCACGCACATCTGGGAGAAGCTCGGGCCGGCGGAGGTCCGCCTGCTCCGGAAGGAGCAGCTGCGCTGGTCGCTGTCGAACTTCATGCACGGCGAGCAGGGCGCGCTGCTGGCGACCGCACAGATCGTCGACGCCACGCCGTGGATGGAAGCGAAGTTCTACGGCGCCACCCAGGTGATGGACGAGGCGCGCCACGTCGAGGTCTTCTCGCGCTACCTGAACGAGAAGCTCGGGGGCCCCTATCGCATCAACGCGAACCTGAAGGCGCTGCTCGACCAGATCCTCACCGACTCGCGCTGGGACATGAAGTACCTCGGCATGCAGATCATGGTCGAGGGCCTGGCGATGGCCGCCTTCGGGTTCATGCACAAGCTCTGTCAGGAGCCGCTGCTCACCGACTTGCTGCACTACGTGATGCGCGACGAGTCGCGCCACGTCGCCTTCGGCGTGCTCACGCTCAACGACTGGTTCCTCCAGATGTCGCCCGAGGACCGACGCGAGCGCGAGGAGTTCGTCTACGAGGGCTGCCGCCTGATGCGCGACCGGCTCCTCGCCGAGGACGTGTGGGAGACGATGGGGTGGCCGGTGGCCGAGGTGCGCGAGATCGTGCTGCACTCGCCGCAGATGATCGAGTTCCGCAAGATGCTGTTCTCGAAGGTCGTGCCAAACGTGAAGCGGCTCGGGCTGCTCACCCCCTGGGTGCGCGAGCGCTTCGCCGAGCTCGACATCCTGCAGTTCGAGCACCTCGAAGCGTCGGCCTGAGCCGACCTACCGCGTCCGGCTCATCGCCCGCCGCACGGCGGCGGCGAGCCGGCTGCCCACCGCGGCGAGGTTGAGACCGGCGGTCGCCGCCCCGGCGATCGTCAGGACCGTCGCCCAGCGCCCGTCCGGCAGCGCCACCGAGCCCGTCACCAGGCCGAGGCAGACGTAGTTCAGCACGCCGGCCCAGTGTCCGAGCCGGCTACGCGCGAGGACCGCCGCACGGGGGCGCGGTCGCGCCGAGGCCGCCGCGTAGGCTCCGGCCGACAGCGCGATCGAGCCCGGCACGAGCCACGGGACCATGCCGAGGGCCGCTGCCGCCGTGAGGCCACCGAGCACGAACGTGACGTCGGCGACGTTGTCGAGGATGGCGCCGACCGCGCTGACCTCGTTGCGCCGCCGGGCGAGCGGCCCGTCGAGATAGTCGGACAGCGCGGCGAGTCCCCACGCGACGAGCGGCAGCGGACCACCCTGCCGCAGCAGCCACGGCATGGCCACGGCCAGCAGCATCCGCATGCTGCTGAGGGCGTTCGCGACGCCGATCCCCACCGGTCTGGCCGGCCTGGCGGGCGACGCGTCGAGCGCCGTTTCCGGCGTGGAGGGCAACACGGCTCGATCGCTACTGCTTCGCGCCTTCGGTGACGCGGATGGGGCGCGCGCGACGCTCGCGGCGGAGCAGCACGTAGAGGGCGCCGGGGCCGCCGTCGCAGGGACGTGCGGTCGAGAAGGCGAGCACGACCTTCGCGATACGTCCATGGGCGAGCCAGGTCTTCAGCCGCTCCTTCAGCACCGGCGTGTGGTCCTTCGAATTGAGCCCGCGCCCGTGGACGATCAGGACGCAGCGCGTGCCGGCGCGGAAGCTCTCGAGGATGAAGCGATCGACCACGTCGCGGGCCTCGGTCGCGGTCAGACCGTGGAGGTCGAGATGCGACTGCCACGCGAAGTCGCCGCGCCGCAGCCGCCGCACCACTCGTGGGTCGAGCCCGACGACGACGCCCTCGACGTACTCGCGGGTATCCGTGATGTCGAAGTGGGCGACCCCGGCGACCAGATCGGACAGGGCGGCGAGCGTCTCCGCCTCCTCGCTCACCGGACCGGGACGTCCGGTCGCCGGCGCGGGTCCGGCGATCCTCGCGTGCGGGCCACGAGGAATCGGGACCACCCCGTTCATGGCCGAGGTGAACAGCTCGCCTTCGTCCGGCGCCGCTGGAGCGGCCGGCGCTGCTCTCCTGACCGGCGCCACCGGGGGCGGAGCGGGGCGGGCCTTCCAGCGCTGGCGGAGCTGTCCGAACGGGGCGTTCAGCGGCGCTGGCGTCGCACGTCCGCCCAGATCATCGGATGAGCGCCGACGCCGCGCCATTGTGGGGATCTACCACAGCCCGGGGCGGGCTACAGCAGCCTCGCGACGCGCGGTGCGACGCTACGGTATTCGTCGAATCCGTCCCGACCGACTCGCGCCGGCCGGGACGGAATCGCGATGTCCGTCCGCGGCCGTCAGGCCTGGACGCGTTCCTGGAGCTCGACGAGAGGGCAGCCGCGTTCTGCTGCCAGCTGCTGCAGGGCTCGCCAGGCGAGTCTGCTCGGAAGAACGTGGCCGTTCTCCCAGCGGCTGACGGTCGAGAAGGTCACACTCAGGGAATGGGCGAGGCCCTCCTGGGTGAGACCCGCGCGGTGACGCCAAGCGCGGATGAGCTTGCCAGCATCTGCGGGGGGACCGCTGGGGACGCTGGTGTTGGTGGGGGGGGTGTTCAGCTGCATAGCGAAGTCCATCTGGAGGCTTCTCAAAGCAACGGCTATGCCAGCGCCAAATGCGCGAAGAATCCTTACGTCCGGCCCTAGGAAAGGCTCCAAAGTCGCCAGATCGTGTAAGGAGTATACGGCAACCCCATCCTTTCAGGCATCCATGCACGCTCTCTCCATCTCGCTTGCGGGGTCACCGGGCGGTTGATAAGCGCGGCGGTATGCCGGGCGAGCGTCCTACACCGACGGAGCTCCTCGAGAGGCTGAAGGGCGTTCCCTATCCCGGCTTCTCCCGCGACATCGTATCGTTCGGGGTGGTCCGGGACGTCGAGGTGTCCTCGACCGGAGTGACCGTGACGCTCGCCCCGAGCACGGCCAAGGAAGACGTCATCCGGCAGATCGAGGCCGCCGTGCAGGCCGCCCTGGCGCCCGTCCCGGGGGCGGGAGCGGTCAGCATCGTCCGCGAGAAGTCGCCGGCGCCCGCGGCGGCGCGGCGCGGGCCGGAGCCGATCCCGGGAGTCCGCCGGGTCGTGGCCGTCGCCAGCGGCAAGGGTGGCGTCGGCAAGTCGACCGTGGCGACGAACCTGGCGCTGGCGCTCTCCGCGCTCGGCAACCGCGTCGGGCTGCTCGATGCCGACGTGTACGGGCCCAGCATCCCGCTCATGCTGGGAATCACCGAGAAGGCCCGCAGCGGGGAGGGGCAGCGGCTGCAGCCGGTCGAGCGCCACGGCCTGGCAGTGATCTCCATGGGCATGTTCGTCGGCGACGCGACGCCGATCATCTGGCGTGGCCCGATGATCACCAAGCTGATCACCGAGTTCATCCGCAACTGCGACTGGGGCGACCTCGACGTGCTGGTGATGGACCTCCCGCCCGGCACCGGCGACGTGCAGCTCACGCTCACCCAGCAGGTCCCGATCAGCGGCGGGGTCATCGTCACGACGCCGCAGGACGTCGCGCTGGCCGACGTCCGGCGTGGCATCCAGATGTTCCACCAGATGCACGCCCCCGTCCTCGGCGTGATCGAGAACATGAGCTACCACCTCTGCCCGGGCTGCGGCTCGCGCGCGGAGCTGTTCGGGCACGGCGGCGGTGCGACCATGGCTCGCGCGCTGGGCGTGCCGTTCCTCGGCGAGGTGCCGCTCGACCGGGCGCTGCGCGAAGCGGCCGATCAGGGCCTGCCGCTCGTGGCCGCGGCGCCGGCGAGTCCGCAGGGCCGCGCGTTCCACGAGATCGCCGAACGCGTCCTGCTGCGTCTCGACGAAGCCGAGCGGCAGGCGCCGTCGCCGTCGCTCAGCGTGTCGTCGTAGCCGCGTCGGACGCGCCGGCGCGCAGGGACTCGACGAGCACGACCACGACGCCGACCGTGATCGCCGAGTCGGCGACGTTGAACATCGGCCAGCTCCACTGGCCCCAGTGGAGATGGAAGAAGTCCACGACCTCGCCGTAGCGAAGCCGGCAGATGAAGTTGCCGACGGCCCCGCCGAGGATGCCGCCCAGCGCCCAGACGAGGAGGTTGCGGTCCGGCGGCGTCGCGCGGAGATACGACACCAGCGCCCAGACGGCGAGCGCCGTCACCATGAGGAAGAGCGGCAGGCGCAGCACGGCCGGCGCGCCCGCCAGCATCCCGAATGCCGCGCCGGTATTGCGGACGTAGGTGAGGGAGAACCCCGGCAGGACCGGGATGCTCTCGTAGAGCGTCATCGAGCGCTCGACGAGGGCCTTCGTGACCTGGTCGAGGGCGACGACGACGAGTGCGACGAGCAGGGCCTGCCGCAGCCGCGAATCACTCATCCGACGACCGCCGCACAGCGCTCGCAGAGCCGCGGGTGCCGCGGATCGACGCCGAGCTGCCGCGTGATCCAGCAGCGCTCGCATTTCTCGCCGGGGGCACGTTCCACCGCCACGCGGAGACCCGGCACCAGGGAGCTCTCCGCACCGGCGGCATCGAGTCCGACCTCCGCGACGAGGAACAGCGCCGGCAGATCGTCCACCCGCGAGGCGAGCAGCTCGCCCAGCTCGCCGTCCGCGGCGAGGAGCGACGCGCGCTTCGCTCCCCTGCTTCACGACGCCGGCCTGCCGGGCCTCCTCGATCGCCTTGGTCACCGCGGTGCGCACCGCCAGCAGGCGCTCGAAGCGCGACGCCAGCACGTCGTCGCACCACGTGCTGGGCGGCTCGCCGAACCCTGCCAGGAACACGCTGGGCTCGGTCGCGCTCGGGAGAAAGCTCCACACCTCGTCGGCGGTGAACGACAGCACCGGCGCCATGAGCCGGACCAGCGTATCCAGCACGGCGTGGAGCGCCGTCTGCGTGCCGCGACGCTCCGGCCCGTCGGGGCGCTCGCAGTAGAGGCGGTCCTTGCGAACGTCGAGATAGAGGGCGCTCAGGTCGACCGAGCAGAAGTTGTTGAGCGCGTGGTAGACGACGTGGAACTCGTACGACTCGTATGCCGCGCGGACGCGGCGAGCGAGCGCGTGCGCACGGTGCAACGCCCAGCGATCCAGCTCTGGCAGCGTCGCATGCGGCACCGCGTCGCGCGCGGGATCGAAGTCGTACAGGTTGCTCAGCAGGAAGCGCGCGGTGTTGCGGAGGCGGCGGTAGGCGTCGACCAGCTGCCCGAAGATCTCCTCCGAGACCGGGACGTCGCCGCGATAGTCCTCGGCCGCCACCCAGAGGCGCAGGAGCTCCGCCCCGTGGCGCTTGATGACGTCGTCAGGCGGGATGTCGTTGCCCTGCGACTTGGACATCTTCCGCCCGTTGCCGTCGAGCAGGAACCCGTGCGTCAGCACGACGTCGTAGGGCGCCCGCCCCTCCACGGCGACGGCGGTCAGCAGCGAGCTGTGGAACCAGCCGCGATGCTGATCGCTCCCCTCGAGGTACATGTTCGCGCGACCGCCCAGCTCCTCCCGCTGCTCGACGACGGCGCTCCAGCTGACGCCCGAGTCGAACCAGACGTCGAGGATGTCGGTCTCGCGCCGGAAGCCGCCACCGCCGCAGCGCGCGCACCGCGTGCCGGCCGGCACCAGCTCCTCGATCGGGCGCGTGAACCACGCGTCCGCGCCCTCGCGCTCGAAGATCGCCGCGACGTGCTCGCAGAGCGCGCGCGTGGCGTGCTCGGCGCCGCACGCCTCGCAGAAGAGCGCGACGATCGGGACACCCCAGTCGCGCTGGCGGGACAGGCACCAGTCGGGTCGCGTCGAGATCATGCCGTGAATGCGGTCGCGGCCCCACGACGGCACCCAGCGGACGCGGTCGATCTCCGCGAGCGCCTTCTCGCGCAGGGTCGCCGGCGGCTCTCCCGCCGCGAGCGGCAGCGGCGTGTCCAGCGCCAGGAACCACTGCTCCGTCGCGCGGTAGACGATCGGATGCTTGCAGCGCCAGCAGTGCGGATAGCTGTGGACGTAGTCCTCCGCGGCGAGCAGCGCGCCGACGGCGCGCAGGTGCTCGACGATCTTCGGGTCGGCGTCGAAGACGCGCTGGCCCGCCCACTCGGCGACGTCGGCGGTGAAGCGCCCTCGATCGTCCACCGGCGCGAGCACCTCGAGCCCGTAGCGCAGCCCGGTCACGTAGTCGTCCTGGCCGTGGCCGGGAGCCGTGTGCACCAGACCGGTGCCGCTCTCGAGCGTGACGTAGCCGGCGAGCGACGACCGGCACCACGCGATCGAGCCACGGATGCCGGCAGCGCGCCCCCTCGATCTCCCGGCCGCGGAATCGTCGCAGCTCGCGCGGCGGCTGCGTCGCGCGCATCGCCTTCGCGAGCGCGGGGACCAGGGCGGCGGCGACGACCAGCACGCGGTCGGCGATCGCGACCGCGACGTACTCGTGGTCGGGGTGCACCGCGACGGCCATGCTCGCGGGCAGCGTCCAGGGCGTGGTGGTCCACGCCGCCGCCGCGACGCCGTCGAGGCCTTCGAGCGGGGCGGGCAGCGGCTCGACGAAGGGGTACGCCACGTAGACCGACGGCGACGTGACGTCGGCGTACTCGACCTCCGCCTCCGCGAGCGCGGTGACGCACGACGCGCACCACTGCACCGGCTTCTTCCCGCGATACAGCAGCCCCGCCTCGATGCACTGCCCGAGGATGCGGATCTCCTGCGCCTCGTAGGTGAAGTCCATGGTGAGGTACGGCTGCTCCCAGTCGCCGAGGATGCCCAGGCGCTCGAACTCGCCCCGCTGGACGTCGACGAAGCGCGCCGCGTACGACCGGCATCGCGCGCGCACCTCGGCCTTCGGCATCGACTCCTTCTTCGCGCGTCCGAGCTGCTTCTCGACCTGCAGCTCGATCGGCAAGCCGTGGCAGTCCCATCCCGGGACGTACGGCGCGAGCCATCCGTCCATGGCGCGCGCCTTCACGACGATGTCCTTCAGGACCTTGTTGAGCGTGTGCCCGAGGTGAATGTTGCCGTTGGCGTAGGGCGGCCCGTCGTGCAGCACGAAGCGCGGGCGCCCGGCGTTGTGCGCCAGCAGCTTGCCGTAGAGGTTCAGCTCGCCCCAGCGCCGCAGCATCTCCGGCTCGCGCTGGGGAAGGTTCGCGCGCATCGGAAAGTCGGTCCGGGGCAGGTTCAGCGTCGATTTGTAGTCCATCGAGGAGCGGCGACGGTACCAGCGGTCCTCCGGCCTTTCAAAGCGCCGGGGCCGGAGACGGATTGACCGGACGGGTGCGACCCGTCTAGGTGGCCGCCCATGGACGCGAGCGTGTCGACGTCGACCTCGAAGGCCGTGCTGATCACCGGATGCTCGACCGGCATCGGGCGCGCCACCGCCGAGCACCTGGCGCGGCGGGGCTGGACCGTCTACGCCACCGCGCGCCGCCCCGAGCGCATCCAGGATCTCGCCGGGGCGGGATGCCGCATCCTCGCACTCGACGTGTGCGACGAGGCCTCGATCCGTGCCGCCGTCGGGACGGTCGAGGAGGCCGAGGGCGCGATCGGCGTGCTCGTCAACAATGCCGGGTACGGGCAGGAGGGCGCGTTCGAGGCGACGCCGATGGCGGAGATCCGGCGGCAGTTCGAGACCAACGTCTTCGGGCTGGTGCGCCTGACCCAGCTCGCGCTTCCGGGCATGCGCCGCCAGCGATGGGGCAAGGTGGTCAACCTGAGCTCCATGGGCGGCAAGCTGACGCTCCCGGGCGGCGCCTTCTATCACGCCACGAAGCACGCCGTGGAAGCGCTGAGCGATGCCCTGCGCTTCGAGGTGCGTGGATTCGGCGTCGACGTCATCGTCATCGAGCCCGGGCCCATCAAGACCAGCTTCGGCGACACGGCGGTCCAGAGCATCGACTCGCCCGCGGCCGGCGACCCGGCGTACGCCGCGTTCAACGCCCAGCTCGCGACGAAGATCAAGGAAGCCTACGAGGGGCCCATGGGCCGCTTCGCCGCCGGCCCCGAGGCGGTCGCGCTGGTGATCGAGAAGGCCATCACCGCCCCACGCCCCGCAGCACGCTACACGGTGACGGCGGCCGCGCGCATCCTGATGGGACTGCGCCGCGTCTTGCCCGACCGAGCCTTCGACGCGTTCCTGCGCACACAGTTCGCACCGCCAGGATCCTCGGCATAGCGACGGGGGCGGGGGGCCTTCCGCGCGGGTTCGGGTGGGCGCGAGCGCAGCGAGCGCGGCGCGAAGCGCCGCCTCAGGGTCCCGAACCCGCGCGGAAGGCCCCCCGCCCCCGCACCGACGTCGAATTCACCGCGGCCCCAGCGACGTGAGCGCCCGCTCGACCGCATCCGCACGCGACTCGTTGACCGGATTCGGGAAGACGATCGCCATCGTCGCCCCCGCCATCTGGTACGCGCGCAGCCGCTCCCGGCAATGCCCTGGATCGCCGACGAGCGTGACCGCGTCCGCCATCTCGTCGCTCACCGCCGCCTCGGCTCGCGCGACCTCGCGCGCCTTCATCGCGCCGCGGATCGCTTCCACCTCGTCCTGGAAGCCGCTCCGCGCGAGCATGTTGCCGTAGAAGGGCAGGCTCGCGTAGCGCGCCAGCATGCGCTTCGCTTCGTGGAGGCAGGCCGCGCGATCGGGACCGAGGTATGCGGTCGTGAAGTGACAGACCTCCAGCGACTGCGCGTCGCGTCCGGCGCGCTGCGCTCCGCGATGCAGCATCGCCATCGCGCGGCGGTAGCGCTCCAGCGGGAACAGGTTGAAGATCACGCCGTCGGCCAGCTCGCCCGCGAGCTCCACCATGGGTCGCGCGAGCGCCGCCGCCAGGATCTTCGGCGGCTGCTGGGGACGCGGCTGGTGCGGTCCCTTGACCCAGGCCGTGCGCAGCGTGCCGATGATCTCGCGCATCTTCGCCACCGGGTCGCCCATCTCGATGCCGAGCGACGCGTTGACCGCGCGGTGTCCGACGCCGAGTCCGAGCAGCAAGCGGCCGCCGGAGAACTCCTGGACCGCCGCCGCCTGCTGCGCGAGCAGCGTGGGATGGCGCAGGTAGACGTTCGTGATGCCCGTGCCCACGGACAGCCGCTCGGTCGCCGCGGCGACCGCTTGCGCGTACGCCAGCGAGTCGTTGAACGACTCGGGGATGAAGACGCCCGAGAATCCGAGCGACTCCGCGCGGCGCGACCAGGAGAGGACGTCCGCGGGCCCGGCGTCCCGCAGCGGAGAGAAGGCGACGGCGGTGCGATCCATCGCTCTTCCCTAGACCAGAACGCCGCCGTGGTGGAAGCTGCGCTTGCAGGCGTGCGGAGCGCGCGATAGATCGCCCGGCGTGGCGAAGCGGATGCTCCTCGACTACCAGAAGGGCGCGTACCCGGCGTACGACCTGCAGCCCGAGAACGGCATCCCCGTGCCGAGCGCGCTCGGCCAGCCCTGGGTGAACGACGACACCCAGGAAACGCTCGAGAAGCTTCGTATCCCGCGCACCGATCCGTGGGGAAAGCCGCTCCCCGGCGAGCCCGACGATCCCGTGCTGGCCCTGTTCAACGGCCGCTGACGCGGCCGGATCGTCATTCCGCGGCGTCGAGCGCGGCCAGCGCGTCGAGCATGCCGCGGTGAAACGTCGGGAACGCGTAGTGCATCGTGCGGAGCGTCCGCACCGGGATCTCGGCGTGCACCGCGAGGGTCAGCATGGCGAGGACCTCGCCGCCCGAGGGGCCGACGGATGTCGCGCCCACCAGCACGCCGCGGCCGGCGTCCTCGACCAGCTTGATCAGGCCGGCGTTCCCCGGTCCGTGGATGCGTCCGCGCGACGACTGCCGCACCTCGGCGACGCCGACCCGCACGCGTAACCCGGCCGATCGCGCCTGCGCCTCCGACATGCCGACGCGACCGACCTCCGGATCGGTGAACGTCACCCAGGCGAGCGCGCGATAGTCGGCCGGAGGGCCGTCGCGTCCCAGGATGTCCGCCACCGCGACGTGCGCCTGGTACAGCGCGACGTGGGTGAAGAGCCCCTCGCCGGTGATGTCCCCGACCGCCCAGAGTCGCTCGCCGGCGCGCATGCGCTCGTCGGTACGGAGGACCCGCGCGGACTCGTCGAGGCCCACGCTTCCGAGACCGATACCCGCCAGGCCCGGGAGACGACCCGTCGCCACCAGGAGGCGATCCGCGCGCACGACCGCTCCGTCGTCGGTGTGCACCGCGACCGATTCCCCGGCAGCCTCGACCCGCGTGGCCTTGCGGCCGGTGCGCACGTCGATGCCCTCCGCGCGCAGCACGCCCGTCACCACGGCGCTCGCCTCCGGCTCCTCGGCGGCGAGCACGCGATCGAGCGCCTCGATCAGCGTGACGCGCGTAGCGAAGCGCGCGAACGCCTGCGCCATCTCGAGCCCGATCGCGCCGCCGCCGAGCACGACCAGCGATGCCGGAGCCGTCTCGGCCTTCGCCGCGTCGCGGTTCGTCCAGTACCGGACGTCGGTCAGACCCGGGATCGGGGGGATCGCCGGCGACGTCCCCGTCGCGATCACGATCCCGCGGCGTGCGACGAAGAGCGTGTCGCCGACGCGCACGCGTCCGTCCCCGTCGAGCACGCCGCGCCCGCGCACCACGCGGACGCCGTGCTTCTCGAGACGTTCCACCGCCACCCGATCGTTCCAGTCGTCGGCCGCTTCCTTCCGGATGCGTCGTGCCACGGGGGCGAAGTCGGGAGTGACCACCGCACGACCCGCCATGCCCTCGACGCGGCGCGCTTCGGCGAGCAGATCGGCCGCGCGGATCATCATCTTGCTCGGCACGCAGCCGTAGTACGGGCACTCTCCGCCGACCAGGTGCTGCTCGACCCCGACCACGGAGAGCTTGCCGTCCGCCAGCCGCGCCGCCACTTCCTCTCCGCCCGGGCCGAGCCCGACTACCACGATGTCGACGTCCTCGGGCCGCGGGTCGCTCATGTCGGGCCTCCTATGCACGCGACGGTGCCGCCGCAAGCGAAGGCGTAGCGAGAACCGCCTTGACGTCGTCGCGGGGCGGGGCATATCGGCAACCGTGATGAGCGCCGCCGAGTTCGAGGCCGCCGGCCTCTACGATCCGGCCGCGCCGAATGCGGCCGATCGGCTGGCGCTGCTCGAATGGCTGGCGGGGTGTGGCGCGACCATCCCGCAGATGGTGGGCGCGCTGCATCAGGGAACCCTGACCACGCTCGCCGGCGAGCTCGCGCTCGATGCGGGCAGGCACCTGCGCCTCGCCGAGGTCGCCGCGCTGGCTGGCGTGTCCACCGAACGCATCGAGCAGATCCGGCTGACCATCGGGCTTCCGCCGATCGATCCCGACGACCCGCGCTTCTCGGACGAGGACGCGCGCAGCTTCGCCTCCTTCGCGGCGCCGGTGGAGTTCTTCGGGGATCAGGCCGTGCGACGCTTCATGCGCGTCATCGGCTCCTCGTTCGCGCGCATCGCGGAGGCTGCGGTGTCGCTCTTCGAGGTGAACGTCGAGACGCCGCTGCGCGAGGCGAACCGGAGCGAGCTCGCCCTCGCGCAGGCGAACCTGCAGGCCATCATGATGCTCCGCGGCACCCACCGGCAGCTCGAGAGCGTGCTGATGGGTCACCTCGAGACCGCCATCCGGCGGCTGCGCCAGGCGCAGGCGGAGCAGGGGATGCGCGCGTTCGCGATCGGCTTCGTCGACCTGGTCGGCTTCACGCCGCGCTCGCGGGAGCTGTCACCGAGGGAGCTGGCCGACCTCGTCGAGCGCTTCGAGGAGACGGCGTACGACGTCGTGACCGCGCGCGACGGCCGCGTCGTCAAGCTGATCGGCGACGAGGTCATGTTCGCGGCGGTCGATCCCGGCGCCGCGTGCGACATCGCGCTCACGCTGGTCGAGCGCCTGTGCTCCGCCTCCCGGGCGACACCTCGCGGCGGCCTCGCCTACGGCGAGGTGCTGCTGCGCGGCGGCGACTACTACGGACCGACCGTGAACCTGGCGGCGCGCCTGGCGGATCTGGCGGTGCCGAACGAGCTGCTGGTGACGCCCGAGGTGGCCGCGCATGCGAAGGCGACCGGCCTCCGGTTCGAGCCGGCAGGCAAGCGGCTCCCGAAGGGGTTCGACACGCCCGTGGCCCTGCTGACGGTGGAGCGGGCGGCGAGCTGACCGCGCGCGCTCACGACACGCCCTGATCGGTCGCGCGGCACCGGTTGATGGTGAACGCCTGCGGCGACGTGCGGTCGGTCACCACCGCCACCCAGCCGCCGGCGCGGGCTCGCGCGACGAGGATGCCGGTGTCGGCCATGCGCGCCTCGCCGACGCGCGCCGCCACGGTCGTGAAGACCGCGTCGAGGCTCGTCAGCGAGATGACGATCGTGCGCACCGGTCCGGGCGTGTCGCTCGAATCGATCCAGGCGCGCGCGTCCGGACGCAGGCGGAGCAGGTGCACGTGCAGCTGGTTCTCGGTGCGCGCGTCCTTCGGGTTGATGGCGAGCCCGATCTGACGCTCGTCGGGAATGCGCGTCCGGGCGGTCTCCCACGCGAACGGCCAGATGCCGTCGGGCCGGCGCGGGTCCTCGATCCCCGTGACCCGGGTGCGCGGCAGCGCGAGTCCGGCGACGAATCCCGCCGGGCAGCCGCACATCTTCATGTCGCGGATGGCGACGAACTCCCTGGTCCGCGCCCAGACCACGTCGGTGTCGGGCGTCGCCGGGTCGCTGCAGCAGGAGAGCGCGAACGCGGAGCAACCGCAGTAGCCGTGCGTGGCGTGGTCGACGCAGGCGGAGACGATCGACCACAGCGCGCCCGCGCCGGCCGGGTCGACGCGAGCCGGACCGCACCCCACGCTCGCGGCGGCGAGGACCCATGCCGTCGCCCACGACCCCGGCACGCGCCGACTGCCCCGCCTCACCGCGGACACACAGCCTTGCAGCCACGAAGCGCCATCGTCATTGTGGGCCGCCTGCCTGGCCACTTCCCGGGTGTCAATCGCGCATTCGGTCGCCGGCGGCGAGGCCGCCGTGGCGGGCGAGCTCTCTCCGCCGCTTGCCTCCTGCTGATCGCGAGCGTCGCGCGCGCGGTTCCCGTGCGTCGCGTCTTCGAACCGACCGACATGGAGCTGGAGGAGCCCGGCGTCGCCGAGTTCGACATGCAGTTTGGCCTGGTGCGCGGCGAGAGCGCCTACCGCATATCGGCACCGGATTTCGAGTTCGATCTGGGCCTCACCCAGAACCTCGAGCTCGACCTCGACGGCGAGTTCGCCATCGGCGGGCCCGACAACGGCGAGTTCATCTTCAACCAGACGGCGCCCGACAACCTGTGGACGTCGGTCAAGATGGGCCTGTTCGACTTCGGCGACGAAGACAGCGCCTGGACGTCCGGCATCCAGCTCGGTCCGAAGGTGCCGCTCGCGCACGGCAACCAGGGGGTCGGCCTCGAGGGGCTGCTGCTGCTCGGCTGGCGCATCCACCAGACCGAGATCGTCCTGAACCTCGGCGGTCTCATCGATCCGCGCGCCGACCCGAACACGCCGCGACCGACGGCGGTCGAGGGCGGCCTCGACCTCAACTACCCGCTCGGTGCCAGCGGACGCTGGGCGCTCACCGGCGAGCTGAGCGGCGTACGCTACCTCTCGCCCGACGACGACCAGCTGAACGTGACCATCGGTGTCACCTGGTCGCCCACCGACATGCTCGACCTCTCCGTCGTGGCGCTCGGCGGCCCGCTCTCCGGCGGCGACCGATGGGGGCTGCTCCTGGGCATCTCGCCGAAGGTGCAGCTCTGGTGAGCGGTCAGAAGCTCGAGCCACCGTCGGGAGCGACGAGGATCCTGCCATCGTCGACCACCACCGGCACGACGCGCCGGCCGCCCGTCAGCTTCAGCAGCTCGGGGATGGCCTCGCGCCGCACCCCGACGTCGACCTCGTCCACGACGGCGCCACGCGCCGCCAGCGCCGCGCGGAGCGCGTCGCAGTGGGGGCAGCCGGCTCTGGAGTAGAGAAGGACCGGCGCCGGCATGGGCTCAGCCCGGGATCTCGGTGCCGCAGACGAGCGTCGCGGCGGCGCTGAACATGCCGCCCAGCCCGTGACAGATGGCCGTCTTCGCGCCGGCGACCTGCCGCGGACCGCACTCGCCGCGGAGCTGCCGGACGGCTTCGACGAGCGTGAACATGCCGTACATCCCGCTGTGCGTGTAGGAGAGCCCGCCGCCGTTCGTGTTCATCGGGAACGGACCGCCCGGCGCCGTGCGCCCGCCGGAGACGAACGGACCTCCCTCGCCCGGCTTGCAGAAGCCGGTCGCCTCGAGGCCCATCACCGGCACGATGGTGAAGGCGTCGTAGAACATCGCCACGTCGATGTCCGCGTGCCGTACGCCCGACATGGCGAACGCGCGCTCGCTCGACATCTGCGCCGCGTCCCAGAAGGCGTAGCGCGGCATCTGGCTGACGATCACGTGGGTCGACGCCTCGCCGGTCCCGAGGACGTAGACCGGGCGCTTCGGCAGGTCACGCGCGCGCTCGGCGGACGTCATCACCACGGCGCCGCCCGCGTCGGTGACCAGGCAGCAGTCGAGGAGATGCAGCGGCCAGGAGATCATGCGGGAGCCGAGGACGTCGTCGACCGTGAGCGGGTCGCGCATGATCGCGCGCGGGTTCAGCTGCGCCCACCGCCGCGTGGAGACCGCCAGCTCGGCGAGCTGCTCGCTGGTGGTGCCGTACTCGTGCATGTGGCGCGTCGCCGCCAGCGCGTACCCCGTCGGTGGTCCGGCCAGCCCGAAGGGCTGCTCGAACTGCATGCGGAAGGCGTCGGGGCCGAAGCGCGTGCCGGGCATCCCGACGCGCGACGCGCCGCTCTCGCCGTGCGTGATCAGCGCGACGTCGACCACGCCGGCCGCGATGGCCGTCATCGCGTGCTGCACGTGCGCGATGAACGAGCAGCCCCCGATCTGTGTGCCGTCGATGTAGCGCGGGCGGATGCCGAGGTACTCCGCGGTCTCCGAACCCATCCAGAGACCGGCGCTGAAGACCGCGTCGACGTCCGACAGCGCGAGACCCGCATCTGCGAGCGCGTTCCGCGCCGCCTCGGCGTGCAGCATGAAGGCGGACTTGTGCGGCAGCCTGCCGTGCTCGTCCGCCTCCCCCGCACCCACGATGGCGACGCGGCCGCGCATGTCGCGCAGCGCGCGGCTCACGGCGCGGCTCCCGCCGGCTTGAAGTGCGGCAGGGCGATCTCGGGCGTCGCGTCGACGAACGTCACCTCGACCGGCATACCGATCCGGAGCTGCGCGGGATCGGGCTCGACGCCGACGAGGTTCGTCATCATGCGCGGTCCCTCCGCCAGCTCGACGATCGCGAGCACGTACGGCGGAGAGAGCGGGAACCCCTTCTGCCCGCGCTGGACGACGGTGAACGTGTGCAGGGTGCCGCGGCCGCTGACCGGCTTCCAGTCGATGTCCGGCGACAGGCAGCGCGGGCACGCCCCGCGCGGATAGAAGAAGAAGGCGCCGCACGGGCGGCAGAACGGCAGCGTGAGCTCGTGGCGCCGGAGGGCGTCCCAGTAGGGCTTCGTCTCGGGGGTGGGAACGGGAAGTGGTCCGGTGTAGTCGGGCATGACGATTTCTCGGGAATGGACTCTCGCGGCGCGCTTGTATAGGAAGTCGAGCAGAGGCCGGTCAAGCGATGCGTGACGCAGGCGTGGGTCTCCTCGTGGTCCTCGCGGTCATGTTCGCGCCCTCGGCGCGGGCCGCCGACCCCGTCGTGCAGTGGGACGCCGCCGAGCAGCACATGGGCGAGCAGGCCATCGTGGAGGGCCGCGTCCTCGGCGTGCACTGCTCCCCGATCTCCTGCCTGCTGGCCTTCGACCCCACCTTCAACCGCTTCACGGTCGTGGTGCAGGCGAAGGACTTCACCACCTTTCCTCCCGACGACCTGGACAACCGCTACTCCGGCCGGCGTGTCCGCGTCCGCGGCACCATCGTGGATCGTGACCGCAAGCCCGAGATCGAGGTGTCCGATCCCGCCAACCTGAAGCTGGTCGAGACCAAGCAGGATCGGCAGGACAAGAACGCAAAGGCCGCTGACGCCCAGGATCAGATCCTGCAGCGCCTCGACGCCGTCCTCGACCGCGTGGAGAACCTGACCGAGCGGCTCGTCGAGCTGCAGGGCAACATGCAGACGCTGATGGCCCAGATGCAGGCCAACAACCAGGCGCTGATGGTGCTGGCGACGCCGCCGCCCCCGCCGCCGCCCAGCGGCCCGGCCGGCCCCGAGCCCCGCCCAGGCTGGGAGGCGATGCGCTCGGTCAGACGGGGCATGAGCGCGGGGGACGTGCGCCGGCTCATGGGCGAGCCGACGAACGTCGTGCCCGGCGGCAACGGCTGGAGCACCTGGCTCTACGACGACGGCCGCATGATCAGCTTCGACGGCCGCGGCCGCGCCCAGTCTCTCGCGGGATTCCCCGGACCGTAGCTAGCGGCGGTGGCGGATCAGCTCCGCGAGCGCGGGGAGCACCTCGCCGCCGGGACCCTGGAGCGTGTAGCGGCTGACGGCGGTGAGCTCCGACGGATACGGATTCACCTCGATCAGATCGCCGCCGCGCTGGTACACGTCGAGCGGAAACTGCGCCGCCGGGTACACGGTGGCGGAGGTGCCGGCGACGATCATGCAATCGGCGCGGGCGGCCTCCTCGAAGCACCCCTCGAGCACGTCGGGCGGAATCGGCTCACCGAACGACACCGTGTCGCTCTTCAGCAGTCCGCCGCAGCGCGGACAGCTCGGTGGCAGGATCGAGAAGTCGATCGCATCGCTGCGGAAGCGCTCGACGCATCCGAGGCAGCGGATCAGCGTGGCGTTGCCGTGGATCTCGAGCAGGCGCCGGCTGCCGGCCAGCCGGTGCAGGTTGTCGACGTTCTGCGTGATCAGCGCGCGCAGCACCCCGAGGTCCTCGAGCTCCGCGAGCGCCAGGTGCCCCGGATTCGGCTTCGCCTCCCCGAGCGCCTCCCACAGCTCGCGCATCGGGCCGGTCGGATTGAGACGCTCCTCCCACGCGCGCCGCGGGTTGGCGAGGAAGCGCTGGAAGCCGTTCATCGGCGGCTCGCCGTGCTTGGTCCAGAGCCCGTCCGGTCCGCGGAACGGCGGGATCCCGCTCTCGACCGACAGCCCGGCGCCGGTGAGCGCCACGACGTAGCGCGCGCGGGCGACGCAATCAGCCGCCGCCTCGAGCGCCTCGAGCCCTTCCGCATCCATGCGGCGGCCCCCTGTGTGATCCTGGTACGCGGCCGTGTCAACGGTTGACTCGCGCCCGGGCGCCGGCCATGGGACGCGCATGGTCACGCGCGACGCGGCGACGGCCGGCGTCATCCTCGCCGGCGGGCGCGCGTCCCGCATGGGGGGACGGGACAAGGCGTTTGCCGCCATCGACGGCGAGCCCATCGCCGTCCGCACCGTGCGCCTCTTCCAGGGATTGTTCGAGCAGGTGATCGTCTCGACGAACCGTCCCGAGCGCTTCGCGGGCTTCGGCGTGGAGACGGTTCCCGACCTCCGGCCCGGCTGCGGCCCGCTCGCCGGCATCGAGGCCGCCATGCTGGCGAGCCGGCATCCATGGATGTTCGTGGTCGCGTGCGACATGCCGGGGCTCGACGCCGACGTGATCCGCTGGCTGCTCGCGCGCCCGCGTGCCGGCGATGCGGTCGTGCCGCGCTGGGAGGCCGACGTCGAGCCCCTGCACGCGCTCTACGCCGTCCACACGCTGCCCGCCGTGCAGGAGTGTCTCGCCGCCGGACGGCATGCGCTGCGCGACTTCCTGCCCGCGATCCGGGTCGACTACGTCGGCGAGGATGAGCTGCGCGCGCTCGGTGGCGCGGCACGGAGCCTGCTCAACGTGAACACGCCGGAGGAGCTCGCCGCGCTCGGAGGCCGTTTCGAGGAGGCGGAGCGCTGAGCGATCCGCGCGATCCCGGCGGCGAGCTGGTCGACGTCCTCGACGCTGCCGGGCGTCCCGTCGGTGTCGTCACGCGACGCGAGATGCGCGCGCGCCGTCTCCCGCATCGCAGCACGTACATCCTGGTGTTCGACGGCCGCGGCGACCTCTTCATCCACCTGCGTACCGCGGGGAAGGACCTCTATCCCTCGCACTGGGACACGTGCGCCGGCGGCGTGCCGCTCGCCGGAGAGGACTTCGCGGCGGGCGCCGCGCGCGAGCTGGCCGAGGAGCTCGGCGTCCAGACGCCGCTGGAGGAGCTGTTCCCGTTTCGCTGGACCGACGAGCGCACGGACGTGCACGGCATGGTCTACCGCGCCCGGCACGACGGGCCGTTCCGGCTGCAGCCCGAGGAGGTCGTGCGCGGCGAGTTCGTCCCGCCGCGCTCGGTCGCGGAGCGGGCGCGCCGCGACCCGTTCTGTCCGGACGGGCTCGCCGTCCTGTCCGAGTATCAGCGACGCGTGGCCTGACGTCGCGGCGACGGCTCTCCGGTGAGCCTGCGTATCAGCGACGGCAGGACCAGCATGATGAGCAGGACGGCGCCGATGGTGAGGCGCTCGTCGCCCAGCACCCCCTGGAGCCAGAGCGTCGAGGCCATCAGCACGACGAAGTAGAGCATGTCGCCGGTGATGGCGATCGCCCAGCCGCGAATGAATCCGTGCCCTGCCGCGGCGGCCGCGGCGCGGCCGGTCATCGGGTCGACGCCGAACGCCACCAGGACGAGTCCGAGCGGACCGCGCGCGCCCGCTTGCTCGCCTCCCGCGCGCCGGGCGAGGGAGCGGATCCACGTCCCTATCCGTGCGAGCGGCGGGATCCAGCGGCCGAGCCAGGTGAAGACGCGCAGGATGGGCTCGAAGGTGAACGCGAGCACGATGTCGGAGAGGAAGTAGAGCACCGCCATCGCGGGCGGAGAGACCCCGGCATTGCGCGCCATCAGCACACCCGCGGGAATCCCGCCCCCGATCGGCACGCAGAACAGCAGGAACGCGCCCAGCGCACCCACGGGCCAGCCGTGAGGAAGGGGCGCGCTCGGATCGATCACCGCGCGCCAGAAATCGTCGGACATCGCTCCTGGTTTTGCGGGGCGGCGGCGGCACGCGCAAGCGCGCGGGGCGGCCGGACCGCGGGCCTGCCGCGGTCCGGCCCCGGCGTCATGGCACCGTGAGCGTCTGGCTGGTGGTCGGTCCCTCGAGCTCCGCCTGCGTGAACGGCAGCGAGTGGTACTGGAACGACTCGTAGAGCGCCAGCTGATCGCGGAGATGCGGCGGCTCCGGGAAGAGCGAGGGCTGGATGTACCCGCTGTTGCCCGGCGGAACGACGATCTGGCCCGACAGCGTCGGGGTCAGGTCGATGACCTCGTTGATGGTGCCACGGTCCTCGCGCTCGATGATCGTGGGACCGTAGAAGAAGGACGACGCCGACGTCTCGTCGAACTCGACGGTGATCTTCGGCGTGAGCCACTGCGTCGGGTTGGCGGTGCCGAACTGCGTGGTGAGCGTCGCGATCGCGGTGCGGAGCGCGCCCACGAGGGTCGCGTCCCGGCCCGGGTTGGTGTTCGTCTCGACGTTGCGGAAGTAGTCGCGGCTGGTCGGGAAGGTCGCCGCCGGACCGGCGAGCACGCGCAGGAAGAGCGCGTCGTTGCTGAACAGGTCTCCCGAGCTGTCCTGGTTGTCGCCCGCGGTTCGCGTGACGACGTAGTCCGGCAGGCGCGTGTGCGTGCCCAGCTCGTCGTCGTACGTGTCGTGCTGCACCTGGGTGCGCCACGCGCGGTAGATGGTGACGCCGGGACTGGGGATCTTGCCCGAGCCGTCGGCCAGGAGCGCGCCGCCAGCCGACGACAGCCAGGCGCCGACGAGGTCGGCGGCGGCTTCGAGCTGCGGCCGATCCGGCGTGGCCGGCGGCAGGGCGTCGACGGCCGCCCGGAGGTACGGGAAGACGCGCGGAGCGAAGAAGTCCGTCGTCGCGGCCTTCTGCATGTACCCGGAGACGTCGCCCGCGGTGATCAGGTGATGGGCCGCCTTCGCGGCGGCCAGCTGATCGAGCAGGACCTGCACGCGGTCCGCACCGCCCCACAGCTCGCGCTGGTCGTCGGCGGGCCAGCCGAGGATCGGCTTGTTGTTCCACTGCGCGATGTAGCCCAGCGCCGGGTTGATGGCCGTCGGCATGCGGCGTCCCTCGGTCAGCTTGATCGCGTCGGCCTCGCCCGTGCCGGGGAGCGGCAGGCGCGGATCGACCGTCGACGGTCGGCGCGGGAGGATCCCGCGGTGGAAGTACGCGATGTTCCCGGCGTTGTCACCGTACATGCAGTTGAGCGACGCCTCGACCTTGTTGATCGTGCGCTGGAAGCGCTTCACGTTGGTCGCGAAGCCGAGGCTCAGGAGCTGGACCGCGCTCTGCCCCTCGCGTCCGAAGAAGTAGAGACGCTGCGAGAAGGCGATGTTCTCCGACGGGTAGCTCGCGATCACGGGGCCGTGCGCGGTCCGGCAGATCTCGATGTCCTGCGACGGCTGACCCGCGGGATGGAAGGTCTCCGTGCGGCAGCTCATGTCCTTGAAGGAGCCGCGCGACACGTATTGCTTCGGATTGGTCGGGTTCAGCTGCTCGATGTAGATGTCGGTGTTGTCGGTGATGCCGGACGTGATGCTCCATGCGGCGTTCGCCGTGCGTCCGATGACGATGCCCGTGCCGCCGGGCACCGTGACGCCGCTGGCATCGTAGCCACCACCGTGCAGGCCGACCTGGTAGAAGAAGCTCGGCAGCGTCATGCCGGTCTGCGGTCCGCCGAGCAGGATCGGCGAGCCGCTCGCGGTGAGCGCGCCGGAGACGACCATCGAGTTGCTCGCCGTCGCGGGATACGCGTACGGCCAGCCGACCTGTCGCATGAGGGAGGCCACCATGGTGCGCTCCTCCGCCATCGACATGATGGTGCCGCGAATGGCGGCCTGGTGCGCCGTGACGAGCGCGACCTGCACCGGGTTGAGCGGCGAGATGGCGTCGGGGACGACGTGCTGCTCGGCGGGGCTGATCGTCGTGGGCGCGGTGGGATCCTCCAGCCAGAGGAGATCGCCGAAGACGCCCTTCGCCTCGGCGAGCGGGAAGTGATCGATGAGGTCGAGCAGCAGGCGGGCGTTGTCCAGCTCGTTTCCGCCGTTCTGTCCGAAGCGCCGGATCTGGAGCATCGCGATCGCCAGCGAGTCGGTCACGTCCCACGGCCCCGGGGCGAGACCGAGCAGCCCGAACTCCGCGGGCGCCAGCGACGGATCGGCCGCGACGTCAGCCAGGAACTGGTTCACGCCGTCGGAGAACGCCTGCAGCGCCATGCGGCCCTTGGCGGGCAGCTTCTTGAACTGCTGCTGGAACTCGGCGTCGGTGAAGCCGTCACGCCGGGCGACGATGTCGCCGGGCAGGAAGCTCGGGCCGAGGAATGCGATCTCCGACAGCCGTCCCTTTCCGGCGCGCCGGAAGAACTCGAGCTGGACCATCCGGTCCTGCGCCGTGGCGTAGCCCTGGGCGAACCCGAGCGCTCTCAGCTGCGTGGTCTTGCCGCCGCTGCCGGGCGGGATGAAGATGTGCGGGACGCCCCACTTGTCTCGCGTGATCGTGACGGTTGCCGCGTGGGTCGGGCCGACGACTCCGGCAAGCAAGACGGCGATCGCCAGGGCAGTGACAAAGCGCATGGGTATCCCCCTTCTTTGGCCCACTGAGGTACCCGAGTGCGCGGCGATTTGGCAAGGAATTTCGGTGGCGGCCATGCTATGCGGAAGCACCTGAGCCGATGGCGGTGGAAAGGGTCGACACGCCGGACGATCCACGGCTCGCCCCGTACCGCGACCTGCGCCTGCGGGAGACCGGCCAGCGGTGCGGGCTCTTCGTCGCCGAGACGCGGGACGTGGTGCGGCAGCTCCTCGCCGGCCGCCGATTCGGCGTCCACTCGGTCCTGCTGACCGACGCGGCCCGTGCGCCGCTCGCCGACGCACTGGCGGAGCGCCCCGACGTCCCGGTGTACCTGGCGACGCCGCCGGTGCTGAAGGCCGTCGTGGGATTCGACTTCCACCGCGGCTGCGTGGCGCTGGGCGTCCGCGGCACGGAGGCGTCCGTCGACGACGTGCTCGCCGGCATGCCGCGACGTCTCGTCCTCCTCGAGGACGTCAGCAATCCCGACAACGTGGGCGGCGTGCTGCGAGCGGCGCGCGCGCTCGGCGCCGCCGGCGCCCTGCTGTCGCCGGCGTCCGGCGATCCGCTGTACCGCAAGGCGATCCGCGTCTCCGTGGGCGCTGCGCTGCTGCTCCCGTGGGCGCGCGTGACGGACTGGGACGCGGCGCTGGCGCGGGTGCGCGCCGCGGGCTTCACGCTGATCGCGCTGCACCCGCACGACGGCGTCGACGTCGCCTCGCTGGCCGTGCCCGGCCGCGCGGCGCTGCTGCTCGGGGCGGAGGGCGCCGGACTCCGCGCCGCGACGCGGACGACAGCCGACGTCACGGTCCGCATCCCCATGGCGGCGGGGGTCGACTCGCTGAACGTCGCCACCGCGTGCGCGATCGCGCTCGAGCGCATGGGAGGCGCGCGGCGCTGACGGCCAGCGCCGGTTGCGAGGGGGCGTACCCGTCGCTAGCGTGCGCCGACCACATGCCGGAGTTCAGCGAGCGCTTCTTCCGCAGCGGCACGCTGCGCATCCACGTTCGCGACTGGGGCGATCCCGCGCTCCCGCCGCTCGTCATCGTCCACGGCCTGCGTGACCACTCGCACTCCTTCGACGACGTGGCGCGCGGGCTCCTCGATCACTTCCACGTCCTCGCGCTCGATCTCCGCGGGCACGGCGACAGCGAGACCACGCCGTACTACGGCTTCGGCCACTTCGTTCTCGACCTGCACAACCTGATCCGCGCGCTGCGCCTCGAGCGCCCCGTCGTCGTCGGCCACTCGATGGGCGGCGAGGTCGTCGCCAGCTACTCGGGATGCTTTCCCGAGAGCCCGGCGAAGGTCGTGATCATCGAGGGGCTCGGTCCGCCGCCGCGCACGATGGACGAGGAGGTCCGCTGGACCGTCCAGGGTTTCGCGCGCATCGATCGCGCGCTTGTCGGCCACCCCGGATTGAAGGACCTGGAGGCGGCATACCGTCGCCTCCGCGAGCGCAACCCGCGCTTGCCCGAGCAGAAGGCGCGCGAGCTCGCGCTGCTCGGCACGCGCGCGCGCGAGGACGGCACGCTCGAGTGGAAGTTCGACGGCATGCTGGCGACCCTCGGCGTCGACGGGCCGTTCGCCCTGGAGTACGTGATGGCGCTCTGGCGTCGCATCGCGGCGCCGACGCTCGTCGTGCAGGGCGCCGAGTCGGGCGAGTTCTGGCGCGGCACACCGGGCGCGATCTACCTCGAGCCCGACGACCTCGGACGGCGCCTCGCGTGCTTCCGGAACGCGCGCTTCGTCGAGATCGCGGGCGCGGGGCACATGGTGCACTTCGATCGTCCCCGCGAGCTGTTGCGGGCGATGCGTGACTTCCTGCTCGAGGGGCGAGCCTAGCGATGTTCGACCTCGCGGGCCGGGTCGCGATCGTGACGGGCGGCAACGGGGGCATCGGCCTCGGCATGGCGCGCGCGCTGGCGGCGGCGGGTGCACGGGTGGTCGTCGCGGCGCGCGACGCCGCCAAGTCCGCAGCGGCCGCGCGGGAGCGTGGGCGGCGGCGACGCGCTGGCGATCGAGGCCGACGTGGCCGACGAGCGATCGGTCGACACGCTGATGACGGCGACGCTCGAGCGCTGCGGGCGCCTCGACATCCTGGTGAACAACGCGGGCGTCAACATCCGCAAGCCCGCGCACGAGCTGTCACTCGACGAGTGGCGGCGGATACTCGACACCAACCTGACCGGCGCATTCCTCTGCTCGCGCGCCGCGCATCCGCACATGCGCCGTGCGGGTGGCGGCAAGGTGATCAACATCGGCTCGATGCTGTCGCTGTTCGGGGTGTCCTTCGCGCCGGCCTACGGCGCGAGCAAGGGCGGCATCGTCCAGCTCACCAAGTCGCTGGCGGCCGCATGGGCGCCCGACGGCATCCAGGTGAACGCCGTGCTGCCCGGCTGGATCGACACCGACTTGACGCGCGAGGGCCGGCGGCAGGTGCCGGGCCTGCACGAGCGCGTCGTCGCCCGGACGCCCGCGGGACGCTGGGGCACCCCCGACGACCTCGCCGGCATCGCGGTGTTCCTCGCCAGCGCCGCATCCGACTTCGTCACCGGCGTCGCGATCCCGGTCGACGGCGGATACTCGGCGCTCGGCTGAGCGTCCGAACCCTACAGGCGCTCGATGATCGTGCCGGTCCCGAGCCCGCCGCCGCAGCACATCGCGATCAGTCCGTAGCGCCCGCCGGTGCGCTCGAGCTCGTGGAGCGCGGTGGTGATGAGCCGCGCGCCCGTGCAGCCCGTCGGGTGACCGAGGGCGATGGCGCCGCCGTTCGGGTTCACGCGCTCGGGGTTCGGCTGCAGCTCCTTCTCCCAGGCGAGCACCACCGAGGCGAAGGCCTCGTTCACCTCGGAGACGTCCATGTCGTGCATGCCGAGCCCCGTCTCGCGGAGCAGCTTGCGCGTGCTCGGGATGGGCCCTTTCAACATGGTCACCGGATCGACGCCGACGAGCGTGGTCGCGACGATGCGCGCGCGCGGCTTCAGGCCGAGCTCCTGCGCGCGGCGCGGCGACGCCAGCAGCACCGCCGAGGCGCCGTCGGAGACCTGCGACGACGTGCCCGCGGTGTGCACCCCGCCAGGCTCGACGGCCTTCAGCTGGGCGAGCTTCTCGAGCGAGGTCTCGCGCAGGCCCTCGTCGCGGCTGACGGTCTGCATCGCGCCCGTCGGTTTGCCCTCCGCATCGAGCGCCGGCGCCTCGACGGGAACCACCTCGCGCGTGAAGCGCCCCTCCTGCCACGCGCGGATCGCGAGCTGCTGGCTGCGCAGTCCGAAACGATCGGTGTCCTCGCGCGTGATGCCGTACTCCTTCGCGATCATCTCCGCGCCCTGGAACTGCGACGCGAAGGCATAGTGCGACCGGTAGCTCTTCGGCAGCGGCGACGCGCCGGCCATGTTCGAGCCGAGCGGCACGCGCGTCATCATCTCGACGCCGCAGGCGAGCACGACGTCCTCGATGCCGGCGCCGACCATGCCGGCCGCCAGCGAGGTGGCCTGCTGGCTCGAGCCGCACTGGCTGTCGATCGTGGTGGCCGCGACTTCCAGCGGCAAGCCCTGCGACAGCCATGCGGTGCGCGCGATGTTGAACGACTGCTCACCGACCTGGGACACGCACCCGCCCACGATCTGTCCCACGTCGCGCGGATCGATCCCGGCGCGCTCGACGGCGGCGCGCTGGACGACGCCGAGGAGATCGGCGGGGTGAAGGCCCGAGAGTCCGCCCTTGCGCCGTCCGATCGGGCTGCGCACCGCGGCGAGAATGACGACGTCCTGCATGGGGCCGGGGTTTCACACCGAACGGTCCGGCGAGTCAAACCGTGCCGCTGCCCTCCTTGACCTGCCCCGCCGCCACATTCGATGGGTACGCCATGCGCATCGCGTCCCTGGTCCTGCTGCTCCTCGTCGGGCTCCCGATTCGCGCCGGGGCGCAGGGCGTCACGGCGCGGCTCGAAAACTCGCTCACGAAAGTGCAGGACGCGCTGGGAGAGACCTTCGCGCGAGCGCTTCCGCTTCCGTCCGCATCCGCCGGGGTGTCGTATGCGTTCGACCCCGCGACCGGGAACTTCCAGCGTGAGTCCTCGACGTTCGGGCAGGTGTACCTCGACCGTGCCGACACGCTCGGCGCGCGGCGGGTGAATCTCTCGTTTGCATACCAGTACGTCCAGCTCGAGGAGCTCGACGGGAAGTCCGCGGACGACCTGCGCGACCCGACGCCGATCTACCTTCCCGGCAGGGCCGGGGCGATCGAGTTCTCGCACCTGCGCGTCGCCGCCAGCGTGCACTCGTTCCTCTTCGCCGGCACGTACGGCATCACCGACGATCTCGAGGCGAGCATCGCGGTGCCGATCGAGTACAGCCACCTCATCGCGGACGCCAACCTGCGCGTCGCGGGCCTACGCGCCGCCGATCAGTCGCCGTTCATGCAGCGCGTCGCGGCCGACGATACGACGCAGGCGGTCGGCGTCGGCGACGTCTTCCTGCGGCTGAAGTATCGTGTGGTCGACACCGGCCCGATCCACGTCGCGGCCGGCCTGCTGCTTCGCCTGCCCTCGGGAAGCCAGGAGGACCTTCAGGGCATCGGCTTCTTCGAGGTGACGCCGCGCCTGATCGCGTCGACGCGCATCTTCGAGCTGGCGCCGTGGGCGCGACTCCAGGGCCATCTGAACGCCGGCGTCGGCCTCGACACGCAGGACGTCGGCGCCAGCGAGGCACGCTGGGGCATGGGCCTCGACTGGGGCATCACCGATGACGTCACGGCCGCCGTGGCCTTCCTCGGACGCAATCAGTTCGCCCGCGTCGCGCCGCCGGGATTCTTCGACTTCCCGCGCTGTCCGGTCGCGGACCTGGTCACGTGCGCCACCACCCAGGGGGCTCGCGGCGGCACGGCGCCGCTCTTCGGCCTCTCCGGCGGCAGGCCGGACTACTACGACATCTCGATCGGCGGCCGTGGAGCCCTCTGGCGCGACACGGTCTTCGCCTTCGTCAATGTCGTGGTCCCGCTGAACGACGGCTTCGTCCGCACCGCGCCGATCCCGCTCGCCGGCATCGAGGCGACCTTCTGACCCCGCCGGGTCATGCGGCGGGGCTCGGGCCCTGCGCGTAGCGCAGCGAGCCCGGCGTCGTGAGCAGCTCTCCCGTCTCGAGGAGCGTCTTCAGGCCGGAGAGGATCATCATCCACCCGCCGTAGAGCTCGGTGTTGGCGTCCTCGCGCAGCTGATCGTGCGTCACGGTCAGCCGGCACGAATCGCCGATCGGCTGGATCTCCCAGGTGACCCGCGACGTTCCTTCGAGCTTCACGTCGTCGCTCCAGAGCGCCCTGAAGGTCTGGACGAGCCGGCGTGGTGGATCGACCTCGAGGTTCTCGCCCTCCCAGATCGGCGTCGGCGCAAACGGACTGATGCCCTGGTAGCGCGAGCCGGGCGTCCAGTCGGATTCGATGCCCGCGCTGAAGTTGTACTTGCGCCGCATCTCGGGGTCGACGATCGCCTTCCAGAGCCGCTCCGGCGTCGTCTTGATGTAGATCTCGAACACCTTCTCCATCGGCGTGGCCTCCAGTCTGCGCTTGAGCCCGGCCAGCCTCGCGGCCCAGGGCTCGGCGTACTTGCTGACCCACCTGTCGTGGACGAGGCGGATCGGCACGGGATTCAGGAAGTGCAGCTTCTCTCGTCCGCGCTTCTTCGTGACCACGAGGCCGGCATGCTCGAGCACGCGCAGGTGCTTCATGACCCCGAAACGCGTCATCGGCAGCCGTCGCTCGAGGGCGCCGAGCGTCTGTCCGTCCTGCTTGAACAGCGCGTCGAGCAGCTTGCGGCGTGGTGGTGATCCGAGCGCCCTGAACACCGCCTTCACGACGCCTCATATAGGTGACTTTTAGGTCACCTGTCAAGCGTCCCGGAGCTTCCGCTTGAGCAGCGCTCCTCCCGGCTCTATCGTCCGCCACCGAGCCACCCGATGCCGAGCGCGCACATATCCCGGGTTCTTCGCGCAGCGGTCCGGCGCGCGCAGCATCCGGGCTTCTTCTTCGTCAACGTCGGGGCGAACGACGGGATCAGCAACGACCCGATCTATCCGTTCCTCTGCGAGTACGGCTGGCGCGGCATCGCGGTCGAGCCGCTCGAGCCCGTGTTCGCCGAGCTGGAGCGCAACTATCGCCGGTTTCCGGGCGTGATCCTGGAACGCGCGGCCGTCGCGCCGGAGCCGCGGCCGTTCTACTACATCCCCGCGGCGGCCGGGTTCGAGCGCACGTGGACGAAGCAGGTCGGCACGCTCGACCCCGCGTTCCTCCGGCGCGCGATCGACCTCATGCGCACCTACGAGTTCGAGGGCCCGGTGCCGGCCGGGCTGGAGCACACGATCACGCGGGTGGAGGTGCCGTGCCTCACGTTCGCCGCCCTGCTGGAGAAGCATCACGCCGAGCGCGTGGACTTCATCAACATCGACGCCGAGGGCGTCGACTACGACATCGTCTGCACGATCGACCTCGCGCGCTGGCGCCCGCAGATCGTCTGCCTCGAGACCGCCGACATGAGCGAGCCGCAGCGTGACGATCTCGGCCAGCGCTTCGCCGCGCAGGGATTCGTCTTCCTCGAGCCGTTCGACATGTTCTCGAGCGTCTACGTCCGTCGCGCCATCGCTCCCGGCGTCGCGGCCCGCGGCCTGCGCCGCGTGCGCGCCGGCGTGCGCGCCGCGCTGGGGCGCTGACCCGATGCGGGACGACCTGGTGGCGCGGCTCGCGCACGAGCTCGAATCCTTCCGCTCGCCCTGGGAGGAGCCCGCGAACCGCGCGCGCCTGATCCCGGCCGCGCTGCCGCGCATCGCGATCGCGCTCGACCTGCTGCCGGCCGCGACGCCGTCGAGCCATCTCCTCGAGCTCGGCGCCGAGCCGTTCCTCGCGTCGCAGTGTCTCGACATCGTCTGGCCGGGACGCGGTGACACACGCGAACTACTACGGCACCTCCGAGCGGCGGGGATCGGAGACGCTCGTCGAGGTCGGCCGGCACCCGGACGAAGACCTACGAGTACGACCTCTTCAACATCGAGACCGAGGAGTTCCCGTACCCCGACGGCAGCTTCGACGTGGTGCTGTTCGGCGAGCTGATCGAGCACCTCGCGATCAACCCGGTCTGGGCGCTGGCGGAGATCCACCGCGTGCTCAAGCCCGACGGCCAGCTGATCGTGACCACACCGAACGCGGTCTCGATCGAGCGGCTGGAGGCTCTCGTGACCGGCTGGCGCCCCGACGTCGACCGCTACAATCCGGTGTTCGGGTACGGCGCACGGCACAATCGCGAGTTCGCCGCCTGGGAGCTGAAGCTGCTGCTCGAGGAGACGGGCTTCGACGTCGAGACCGTGCTCGTGCAGGACCTGCCGAACACGACCGGGCGAACGCGCGTGCGGCGCGCGCTGCTGCGCGGACTGCTGCGGCCGTTCTCCCGCCTTCCGCGCGGATCACACATCTTCCTCCGCGCACGCCGGCGTGCGGTGTTTCGCTGGCGGCTACCCGACGCGCTCTTCTCCGAGGGTCGCCTGTACCACGTCGTCCGGCACCCCTGGGTCGAGATGGGCGTGAACGACACCGTGCAGTGCGACGAGGGCTGGGAGCCCGCCGAGGAGCTTCCCGGCATGGGCTGGGTGCGGCGGGTCCGCGGCGTCGACGGACCGCTGCCCGGAGCGTCGGCAGAGCTGCTCGGCGTGGCCGGCGGCTCCCGTGTGGTGGTGGAGCTCCGCGCGCAGGACGGCCCCGCCGCCGGTGAGACGCGCGTGCGCGTCGCGGTCGCCGAGACGGGCCCGGAGCGTGCCGTCATCGGCCTCACCAGCGAGGTGGCGGCGCGCGACCGCTGGAGTCGGGTCGAGGTCCCGCTCGCTCGGGCCGCCGTGCGTGGCGAGCATCTGAACGTCAACGTGGCGGTCGAGCCCGGCCGGGAGGTCGCCGTCCGCCGGATCGCGCTCTCGTGAGCGCGCCGCGTTGACGGCCCTCGCCAACGGCGCATACAGGTACGGGTGATGCTCCTGGACCGCCTCCGCACCGTCACGCGCACGGTCCGCAGCCTCCTGCAGCATCCGGGTTACGAGGGGACCAGGGTCACTCCGCGGCGCGTGCTGAACCTGGCGCTCAACCGCTGGGAGCACCGCACGCTCCGGGCGCAGCTGCGCAGCTACCCGATCAAGCTGATCGTCGAGGTGACCAACATCTGCAACCTGGGCTGCCCCGCGTGCTTCACCGGCGACGGCCAGCAGGGGCGCGCGCGCGGCCACCTCTCGCCGGAGCTCTACGCCAAGACGCTCGACGAGCTCGCGCCCTACCTGTGGCGCGTCGAGTTCTGCAACTGGGGCGAGCCGCTCCTCGGCCGCAACATCTATCCCATGATCGCGCAGGCGACGGCGCGCGGCGTGTCGAGCCTGATCAGCACGAACTTCAGCGTCCCGTTCGACGCGGAGAAGGCCGAGCAGCTGGTCGCCTCCGGCCTCACGATCCTCGGCGTCTCGCTCGATGGCGCGCGCCAGGAGACGTACGAGAAGTATCGCGTGTACGGCAAGCTCGACACCGTGCTGCGCAACTGCCGCCTCGTCCTCGAGGCGAAGCGGAAGCTCGGCGCGAAGACGCCCAAGATGATCTGGTCGTTCCACGTCTTTCCCCACAACGTGGACGACGTCGAGCCGGCGCGCGCCATGGCGGCGGAGCTCGGCATGGAGTTCGCGGTCGAGAAGGGCTGGGTCGTCGGCGACGAGTGGGATCCCGACGGGCGCTACTGCTACTTCTCCGATCCCCGCCCGTTCCCGTGCATCGCGCTCTGGGAATACGCGGTGGTGAACAACGACGGCGGCGTGGCGCCCTGCTGCGGGAGCTTCTACCGCGACGACGACGTCGGCCAGCTCGCCGGACCCGCCACCGCCGGCGCCACGCGGTTCCGCGACGTGTGGAACGGTGCGGCGCTCCGGCGCGCGCGCGGCTTCTACACCTCGCGCACGGGCGACGACGATGCGCGCGAGTCGATCTGCTTCGACTGTCCGCAGACCGTCATCTGGGATCGCTGGCAGCAGCACTGGATGGGCGGCGGCACGGAGGACACGTTCCGTCCCGGCTTCGGGGTGAACGACATCTTCATGCACTTCTGGCGGCGGCGCGGCGCCGGGGTCAGGACGAGCGCTTCACGCCGCGCAGCAGCCAGTGCCCGTCCCGCTGCTCCACCACGCTGCTGAGGCGCACCTCGAGGTGCATCTCCTTCCCGCTGCCGTGGTCGTGGAAGACGTCGCGGCGAGTGAAGGTGACGAGCGCCTGATCGCCGTCGAGGAGGACGTCGACGTCCGTCAGGGCGACGCTGAGATCGTCCGCGGACTGGAAGTAGCGCACGAAGCCCGAGCGCTGGTCCTCGCTCAGGTCGATGTGCGTCGCGGCCACGCCCGCGAGGTTCTTCGCCTGGAGCGCCGCGCGATACTGCTCGAGCAGCGCACGGATCGATTGCTCCGCGCCGGCCGGCACGTCGGCCGCCCAGGCACGGGCTGGCCAGGCGAGCCACGACCCCTTTCGCTTGCCCGGCGGTGGGGGGGAGGCTTCGGGCGCGCCGAAGGTGTCCGCGAGCCGGCGGTAGCCGTCGAGCGTCTCCTTGCTGCGGTTGGCGAAGAGCTGCGCCTGCTCCTCGCTGGAGAGCGACACGTGGAGCGCACCCAGCAGCTCGGTCGCGAGCTTGTTCTGCAGCTCGATCAGGTCGTCGGGGCCGCCGCGCGTGCTCTCGGAGGCGTCGAGGAGGCCGGTCGCGATGTCCACCACGCGCGCTTCCAGCACGACGTCCTGGCCGTCCATGCCGAGCACCCCCACGATCATCTTCTGGATGCCGAGCGTTTCCGCCACCTCGATCTCGCTCAGGCCGCGCCGCTCGCGCAGGAAGTCGATCTTCTCGCGCGAGAACACCCGCAGGCGCTGCACCTTGCTGAGCAGCGTATTCAGGCTGTCGCGGGTGGCCTCGGTCATCCACCCCGGGACCTCGCCGTGCGCCGTGACGCCGGTGACCCCGACGGTCAGCGGCTGGTCCGCCGTCGGGATGACGGCGGGCGCCGGCGCCTGCGGAGCCCGCGCGGTCACCGGTGACACGCCGAGCATCGCGGGACGCGTCGCCAGCCGGTTGGCCAGCGCGGCGAGGCCGGCGACCAGCACGATCGCGACGGCGGCGAGCGCGACCCTGCGCGCGGAGCGTTGCGGATCGCGGCGCGCGGCGGCGATCTCCTCGACGTGCAGCTCGTACACCCGCATCTTGTCGCGGATGTTCTTCAGCGTCTTCGGTCCGAGATCGCGAAACGGCAAGCTCACGCGGTTGCGGACCGCGCGATAGACGTCCTCGGACACGGCGATGCCGCCCGGCCGCGCGATCGTCTGCAGGCGCGCCGCGACGTTGACGCTGTCGCCCAGGATCTCGGATCCCGAGCGCACCACGTCGCCCATGTGCACGCCGATCCGGATGCGGACCGGATCGCCCGCCGGCCCGGCGGCGCCCGCCAGCTCCGTCTGGATGGCGATGGCCGCCTGCACCGCGTCCACCGCGCTCTCGAACAGCGCCACGAAGCAGTCGCCGACCAGCACGTCGAGGGTGCCGCCGTGGCTCGGGACCACGCTGGTGAACACGCCCCGGATGCGGCCGAGCGCCGCGACGGCACGCGCCTCGTCCTCGCCCATGAGCCGGCTGAACCCGGTCATGTCGGCGAGCAGCACGCCGTGCAGGCGTCGCGAACCTCGCGGTGGATCGGTGCCCGTGTCGCCCATCGTCTCTCAATCCATCCCGAAGAGATCGCGGATGCGGTCGCGCATGCGCGAGCGGCGCTCGCTCTCCAGGCGCGTGCGGCTGACGGCGGAGAGGCCGTCACGCTCGGCATCGAGCCGCGTCTGCCGCGCGGCGAGCGTCGTCGACAGGTGCTCGGCGATCTCCGGTTGCTCGTCCAGCACGCCCTGGAGCGTCACGCGATCGATCACGTAGCAGGCCACCTCCGTTCGCGCCGTGCAGGTGGCGGAGCGCGGCTCGCCCGTGATGAGCGACATCTCGCCGAACACCTCGCCGGGTCCGAGGGCGGCGACCTCGGAGCTCGAGCCCTCGACCTCGACGTGGATGCCGATCTCGCCACGCTGCACCACGTAGAGCGCATCGTCCGACGCGCCCTGCTGCACGATCGGCTCCCCCGCGGTGAACTCGAGCCGCCGCATGCCGTCGGCCAGGCGGGCGCGGGTCTCGTCGGTGAGCGAGCCGAACAGCTCGACGCCGCGCAGGAGCGCCATGCGCTCCGCGTGATCGTCGGAACGCGACGCGCGGACCGTGGCCACGTCGGCCTCGGGCACCCGGGCCACGATGAACGCGGGCGCCGCCGGCTCGAGCCCGGCGCGGCGGGTGGCGTACCAGAGCCGGGACCGCACCTCGCCGGCGATCGCCGCTTCGCGATCGAACTCCGTCAGCCAGTATCGCACCGCGTACACCACCGCGGCGTCGGTGAGGTCGGCGATCAGGCAGTCCGGCGGAGGATATGCGAGGACCCCCGGTACGTCGCGCACGGCGTCGAGGAGGATCTGTCGCACGTGCCCCGGCGCGTGGCGGTGATGCACGCTCACGCGCAGCGAGACGCGATGCGCGCCCGTCGGCCGCGACAGGTTGCGCACCTCGCCGGTGACGAGCTGGCTGTTGGGAAGGAAGAGCGTGTCCCCATCGTGGGTGACGAGACGGGTCGAGCGCCAGCCGATCTCGACGATACGACCACTGTGGACTGCCGGTCTCGATCCAGTCGCCCTGGCCGAGGGTGCGATCGAGCTGCAGCGACAGGCCACCGAACAGGTTGGCGATGGTCGACTGGAGCGCGAGGCCGATGACCGCCGTCAGCACCGCCGAGGTGGTGAGCAGCGGCAGGACGTCGATGCCGGCCAGTCGCAGGCACACCAGCACCACCAGCGAGGCGATCGCGACCTGGACGACGTCGCGCAGGATCGACGGCACGTCGACGCGCAGCGCGGGCAGGACGAGATCGAAGAGCACGAGGCCCGCCAGGCCGACGAGTCCGCAGAGGAGGGCCAGGACCGCGCCGAGGTGAAGCATCCGGGCGGGGGCATCCATGGCGTTCGTCGACGCCCCCGCGGCTGCCAGCGCGAGGCCGACGGCGAGCGCGAGGACGAGCCGGGCCGTTCCGCCGTGTTGCCGGTGACCCGACGGGAGCACGAAGGGCAGGACGAGCGCGCCGACCAGTGTGATCGCCGACCACTCGAGCACGACCCAGGACGAGGACCAGCCGCCCACGGTGACCCGATGCTACCGGGCGGGGGCGCCCGGAAGCAACGCGCGCCCGCTCAGGCGAACGCCGGAAGCACGCGTTCCGCGAACAGCCGTGCCGGCTCGCGGGTATCGCGCCCGAAGAACTCCATGACGAAGAGCGTGCAGCCGAGCGCGCGATGGCGCTCGATGCGCTCGATCACCTGCTCCGGGGTGCCCCAGATGCCGTGCTCCTCGAGTCCGCCCCCCATGTGGCCGCCGTAGATGCGCGACGCCTTGGCAAGGGCCTCACGAGCGCCGGCGTCGTCCGCCGCGATCACGACGAGGCACTGCTGCGAGATCTCGATCGACGCAGGATCGCGCTTCGCTTCGTCGCAGCGCCGGCGCAGCACCTCGATCTTGTCTCCGAGCCTGGCCTGGTTGACGGCGAGGTTGTTCCAGATGTCGGCGTGCTTCGCGACGATCCGCAGCAGCTTCCGTTCGCCGCCTCCACCGATCAGGATGGGCGGACGGCGCACCGGCTTTGGCTCGCACCACGCCTGCTCCGCGCGAGCGTGCTTGCCTTCGAAGGTGACCTGCTCCTCGCTGAACAGCCGCTTCATCAGCTCGCACGTCTCCTCGAGCGCCTGGAGGCGCTCGCCGACGGGCGGGAACGGCGCGCCGTAGGCCTCGTACTCGGAGGCGAACCATCCGCTGCCGAGCCCGACGATGACCCGGCCGTTCGAGATCTGATCGATGGTCGCGACCTGCTTGGCGAGCACGGCGGGATTGCGGAAGAACGGCGGCGTCACCAGCGTGCCGAGCTCCACGTGGCGGGTGACCGCGGCCACCGCGGCCAGCTCGCTCCACGCCTCGAGGATGGGCAGGTTCGGCATGGGCACGCCGTAGAGGTGGTCGCACACCCACACCGAGTGGAACCCGAGGTCGTCGAACTCGACGGCGGCGTCGCGCGCCTCCGTCCACGTCCGCTTGATCTGGGGGAGGGTCACGCCGAAGCGCACGGGTCGCGTCATCGGGCTCCCCTACACCACGCGGACGCGGTTGTCTCGGCTCCCGACGTCAGCCGCCGGACTGGCTGGCATTGCGCACGCAGCGCTCGCAGGCCGCGTCGCCCAGACATTGCGCGCCATGCTCCTGGAGCTCGGCGATCCCCGGCGTCCAGTTGAGCCGGCACGCCTCGCGCAGCGGCGGCCCGAGGCGCATGTCGGGGCGCACCTCGTTCACCTTGCCGCCCTTCTTGAGCGCGGCCTTCAGCTTGTCGAGATCGCGATCGAGGGTGGCGGCGAGCACCGGATGGGTGCGCACCAGCTCCGCCATGATGAGGTCACGCTGGTACTTCGCGTTCCCCACGGGTTTCGGGGGGCCCTCGGCGGGCGGGCGCCGCGGCGGCGGCTGGGGCCGGGGCGGCTCCTGCGCCGCGCAGCCAGCGAGCACGACGGCGAGCAGCGGACCGAGCCACGTCAGCGTGCGCATCCCCGCACCATCCTTCCTCGCCCGCGTCATGCGGTGCGCCCGCCGCGCAGCCACTCGGCCACCTTGTGGTAGGCCGGAGTCGGGCTGTCGTCGCCCTTCGGCTCGAACGGGCCGGTCAGGTACGGCAAGTACATCGAGCGCCGCAGGCTCGCCGCTCCGACCTGCTCCGACCGCGCCACGCGGTGCCACAGACGGCCGTCGTGCACGGTCAGGTCGCCCGGCTCGGTCTCGACGCAGACCTCTTGCGGATCCGGCCGATGCCAGACGAAGTACGGCTTGCGGAAGCACATCGACCAGAAGCCCTGCCGGTGGCTCCCGGGAATGAGGCGCAGGCCGCCGTTGGACCGCGTGCAGCGATCGAGGTGCAGCCCCACGTTCAGCTGCTCCTCCGGCATGCGGCCGTAGAAGAGGTCACGCAGCCCGTCGGTGTGCCAGCCGAGGCGCGGGTACACGCTGCCCGGGGTGTTCACGTAGCGGTTGAACACCACGCCGTCCTTCTCGCGGTCGCCGATGCGCGCGCCGTCGCCGATCAGCCCGAGGATGGGAGCGAACCGCGGGTCGCGCACGAAGGCGTGCACGCGCGACGAGAACACCGAGGTGAACGCGAGGCGCTGGAGAAACCGGGTGCCATGCTCGTCGGTGCCGAAGAAGAGCGGGATGCCGAAGACACGCGTGCGTCCGGCGGCGATCCATTCCCGCGCGATGCGCTCCATCTCGTCGCACAGCATCGCCACCTCGTCCGCGGAAGCGACGCGGGAGAAGAGGATGAAGCCGTGCTCGCGCAGGAAACCGCGCTGCTCGGGGGTGATGGCCGTGCCCAGGGTGAACCGGGTCGTGAGCGGAAGGTCTGGGGGCATGCGCCGGCGCAGGGGTACCATCGCGGGACGCTCTTGGCCAGACGATGCGCCAGTACGCCGCGAATGGCTCCATGGTCCCGACGTGGGGTGCCGCGCTATGGTTCCCGGATGGCTCTTCCCCCGACCGGCCGCCAGGCGGGCGACGTTCTCGCCCGCCTCGACGCGTTCCAGGCACGCGACGTCGACTGGCGCGGTGGTCGCGCCTTCAGCCTGGCCTATCACGCGGGCGACGACGTCCTCGCCATCGGCAAGGAGGCTCACGCCCGCTACCTGTCCACCAACGCCCTCAACCCGGCGGCGTTCCCCAGCCTGCGCACGCTGCAGAGCGAGGTCGTGGCGACGGTGGCGGAGCTGCTGCACGGCGGCCCGGAGGCCGCCGGCTTCATGACGACCGGCGGCACGGAGAGCCTGCTGCTCGCGGTGCATGCGGCGCGCGGGCGCGGCCGGGAGCGCGGCGTGACCGCGCCCGAGATGGTGCTGCCGGCGAGCGCGCATGCCGCGTTCGAGAAGGGCGCCGAGTACTTCGGCGTCCGCGCCGTGCGCGTTCCCGTCGGCGACGACTTCCGCGCCGACGCCGCGGCGATGGAGCGGGCGATCACGGCGGACACCGTGCTGCTCGTGGCGTCGGCGCCATCGTACCCGCAGGGGGTGATCGATCCCGTCGCGGAGATCGCGGCGCTCGCAGACGCGCGCGGCATCAGCTGCCACGTCGACGCCTGCATGGGCGGCATCACGCTGCCGATGCTCGAGCGGCTCGGTCACACGCTCCCACCCTTCGACTTCCGCGTGCCGGGCGTCACGTCGATCTCCGTCGACCTGCACAAGTACGGGTACACGCCGAAGGGGGCGTCGGTCCTCGTCCACCGCACGAAGGCGCTGCGGAAGCATCAGACCTTCGCCACCGACAACTGGCTCGGCGGCCTCTACGCCAGCTCCGGGATCCTCGGCACCCGGAGCGGCGGCCCGATCGCCGGCGCGTGGGCCGTGATGCAGTACCTCGGCGAGTCGGGCTACCTGCGACTCACGCGCGCGGCGCGTGACGCCACCGAGGCGCTCGTCACGGGGCTGCGCGGGATGCCGGGAGTGCGCATCCTCGGCGATCCCGCCGTCACGCTGGTGGCGTTCACGTTCGACGACGCCGACGCGTTCGCCGTCGGCGCGGCGCTCGGGCGGCGCGGCTGGTTCGTCGATCAGCAGAAGCCGCCGCCGAGCCTGCACTGCACCGTCAACGCGGTGCACGGGCCGGTGATCCCGCAGTTCCTCGACGCGCTCCGCGACGCGCTGGCCGAGGTGCGGAGCGCGGGCGCCGGGGGCGCCACGCAGCGGTCCTACGGCTCGATCGAGTGACGCTTCCCGGCGCGACACCGGGAATGGCATAGTCCGCCGCCATGCGGCCCACGCTCGTGCTCGCACTGGTGCTTCTCGTCGGCTCCGCCGCCCGGGGCACGGAGTTCTGGGTGCGGCCGGGGGGCGACGACGCGGCCACCGGCACGTCGACCGCCAGCGCGTGGGCGAGCCTGGTGCATGCCGCCGGCGCCGTCGGTCCCGGCGACACGGTCCACGTGGAAGACGGCGACTACCAGGGCTTCGATCTCCGCACCGCGGGGACGGCGGGAAGCCCGATCACCTTCGTCGCGGAGGGCTCGGCGGCGCGCATCACCGCGGACAACCCGCGCACGCCCGACGGTATCAACGTCGAGGACGCCGCCTGGGTCGTGCTCGACGGCTTCGACGTCGAAGGACGGACCCGCGCCGGCATCCGCGTCGCGGTGTCGCCATTCGTCACCGTGCGCCGCTGTCGCGCGGGCGACAACGGCCGCTGGGGCATCTTCAGCGGCTTCGCCGACGACCTCACGATCGAGGACAACGAAGCGTGGGGCTCCGTCCTCGAGCACGGCATCTACGTCTCCAACAGCGGCGATCGGCCGGTGATCCGGCACAATCACGTGCACGACAATCACGCCAACGGCATTCACATGAACGGCGATGCCAGCGAGGGTGGCGACGGCGTCATCTCGGGCGCGCTGGTCGAGGCGAACGTGATCCACGGCAACGGCGCCGGCGGCGGCTCGGGCATCAACATGGACGGCGTCACCGCCAGCCTGGTGCAGAACAACCTGCTCTACGACAACCACGCGAGCGGCATCAGCCTCTACCGCATCGACGGCGGAGCGGGGTCGCACGATGACGTGATCGTGAACAACACGATCGTGAACGCCGTCGACGCCCGCTGGTGCGTCAACATCAACACCGGGTCCACCGCGGCCGTCGTGCGAAACAACGTGCTGCTGAATCTCCACCCGACGCACGGCGCGATCGCCATCGACTCGTCCAGCCGCGCGGGCTTCGCGGCGGACCACAACGCCGTGACCGCGCGCTTCAGCGTGAACGGCGGCGACGCGGTGATCGACGTCGCCGCCTGGCAAGCGCTCGGATACGACACGGGCTCGTTCGCCACCACCTCCGCGGCCCTCTTCGTGGCGCCTGGCAGCGACTTCCATCTGCTCCCCGCCGCCCCGGCGATGGACGCCGGCAGCGCCACCGGCGCGCCCGCGCGTGACCTCGACGCCAATCCGCGACCGGTGGGCGCGGCGGTCGACATCGGCGCGTACGAGCAGCAGCTGGTCCACTGCGGCGACGGCAACGTGGATGCGGGAGAGCAGTGCGGCGAGCCGGGGCTCGCCTGCTCCGATCCGTGCACGAGCTGTCTCGGATGCATCTGCTCGGCACGGCCCGTCGTGTGCGGAGACGGCCTCGTGTGCGGCGGCGAGACGTGCGAGTCCGACGCCGACTGTGCGGGAGGCCAGACCTGCACGGGATGCCAGTGCGGGAACGCGCCGGCGTGCAGCAGTGGCATCGCCCTCGGCAAGCCGTCGATCCGCCTGGTCGCGAGTCCGTTCTCGCTGCGCGCCAAGGGCGAAGCGCTGATTCCGAAGCCGTGGATCGGTGTCGACCCCGCGGTGCACGGCATCCGGCTGGTCGTCGACGCGGTCACCGGCGCGGGCGGCCTCGACGTCACGCTGCCGGCGGGCGCGCGCTGGACGGTCAATGCCAGCCGCACGAAGTGGGTGTACGCCGACGCGACAGGGAGCGCGGGAGGCGTGACCAGGGCCGTCGTCCTGGACCGCTCGAAGCGCGAGGACGGCCTGCTGCGATTCACGATGAAGGGACGCGGCGGGACGATCGTCCTCCCACCGGCGAGCAGTACACGGACCGCCGTGATCCTCGGGGCATCGCACGAGTGCGCGTCGATCGCGTGGGGCGCTCCCGACGACGCGCCGCCGCGCTGCCAGGGTGACGTGACCAGGCTGAAGTGCCGCTGACGGAGGGCTTGCGACCAATCGCGGCGGCGTGTGACATGCGGCGCATGTCGCGGGCGAGCCTCGGTCATTTCCTCGTCGGCATCGAGGGCCTCGCCCTCCTGCGCGCCTGGATGGCGGATCATGACACGGCGAGCGCCCGCTTCCAGGAGCTGGTGCAGATGGCTCGCGATCCCGACGCCCCGCCGATCTCGATTCACCTCGACGTGCCGGCGGAGGACGTGCGATCCGGCTACGCACGCTGGGCCGGGTCGTACGACGTGGCGCGGAATCCGCTCATCCACATCGAGGAGCCCGCGGTGCACGGCCTGATCGACCCGCTCCCCCTCGGAACGGCCCTCGACGCCGCGTGCGGCACGGGACGGCACACGCGCTACCTGCGGGCACGCGGTCATCGCGTGATCGGCGTGGACGCGACGCCCGAGATGCTCGCGGTCGCGCGGCAGGCGGTACCGGACACCGACTTCCGGCTCGGCGACCTGACGGCGCTACCGGTCGAGACGGGAAGCGTCGATCTCGTCGTGTGCGCGCTGGCGCTCAGCCACTGCCAGGACATCGCGCAGCCGGTGTCGGAGCTGGCGCGGGTGCTGCGTCCCGGCGGACACCTCGTGATCTCCGACTTCCATCCCTTCCAGCTGCTGCTCGGAGGCAACGCCTTCTTCCTCGACGACAAGGGTCGCGCCGGGTTCGTCCGCAGCTTCGCGCACACGTGCGACGAGTACTTCGCCGCGTTCACCGCCAACGGCCTCCAGGTGACCCGCTGTCTCGAGCCGCGCATGGACGAGAGCGCCGTCGAGATGGCCGCCGGCGGCCTGATGGCGGTGGCGCCGGACGCGTTCCGGGGCGCGCTGCTCGGCACCCCGGAGGCGTTGATCTGGCAAGCAGTCCGGCCCGCCGCGCGTAGCTGAGCACACCCTCAGGGCACCGTCAGCGCCTGGTTACCGAGGAAGGAGCCGGCCGAGCTCACGAACTCGACGGGGCAGGCCCCCTTGGCCGGCGCCGGCACCTGGAACTGGACCTGACCGGGCGAGCGCGACACCACCGTTGCCGCGAGACCGCACACGCGGACGTCGGTCACCGACTCCACGTTGCAGTTCCCCGTTGCGGTCACGACGTCGCCGGGCGACGCGGTGGTGGGAGAGAGCCGGTCGTAGCACGCGCACGTCCCGCCGCAGCAGCGACCGAAGTTGTTCAGGTCCGCGTGCACGGTGTCGGACACGAAGCTGCCGATCAGGATGTTGTTGTGGCCGAGCGAGATGTCCGACTGGGGCGCGCACACCTCCGCGGCGACCACCCCGCCGCGTCCGAAGGAGACCTTCGACTCCCCGTCGACCAGGAAGCGGAGGTCGCCGCAGTCGGCCCCCAGGTCGGAGTCGTTTGTCACCCTGAGAGAGCTCTTCGTGCCCGCAGGAAGGAGGATGGTGGTCCCGTGGGCGGTGGTGATGGTGTGCTGGCCGGAGCGGAACTGGCAGAGCACGTAGGCGCCCGGCTGGAGGTTCAGGCGCGCGCCGTTGCCCATGAGCAGCGAGCCATAGGTCCCGGGCGGCAGATCACATTGCTTGTTGCCCGGCACGGTGTCGTACGGCGCACAATCGCCGCCGCGGAGAATTCGCACCGGCCTGGCGCGATCGCAGGTCGGGAACGGGCTCGGGAAGCCACAGGCCACCTTCATGCCCGCGTAGTCGGGATTGCAGTCCGCGTCGCACGTCCCCGGGATGATGGGCGGGTCGAACGGCTGCGGGTTGGGCGGCGGCCCGACCAGGGTCACGTTGTCGAGCGAGGAGTCGTCGTTGCGGAACAGCTGCCAGACCTGCGCGCCGGGCTTGCGGAGGAACGTCTGGGCGGCAACCACCTGTCCGCCCTCGACGGTGGTGACCCGCCCGAGTGCCAGCACGCCGCACTTCGACGTGGCCGTCGGCGCGCCGCAGTTGACTCCGACGTTGCAGGGGCTCCCGATACGCATGTTCTTGAGCGACGCACGCTTCATCGTGAGCAGCAGATAGGAGGAGAGGTTGCGACGCAGCGCCTGCGCGCCCGCGTCGGGAGCCGCGGCGAGGAGTGCCATGGCGACGAGCGCCGCGGCGAGGGACCTCGAGGGATGGATGCCCGTGTTCTCGTTCGCCGCCATGTCAGCTCACCGTCAGGGTGCCCGCGGCGGTGTACGTTCCCGCGGGGCTGAGTACCTGGACCGGGCAGGCGCCGGCCGCGCCCGGCGGGACGGTGACCTCCACCTTGTCCTCGGCGCGGGAGACGAACGGTGCGGCGATCCCGCAGATGCGCACCTCGCTGGCCGCGTTCAGGTCGCAGGTGGAGAACAGCGTGATGGTGGCGCCGACGCTCGCGGCGGACGGCACGAAGCTGTCGATGGCGGCGCACCGACCGTCGGGCGGCGCGTCGGCGCAACAGAAGGCGCGATTGTTCGAGTCGCCGCTGATCGCGTCGCCGAAGAACCGGCCGGTCAGGTTGTTGTCGTGGCCGATCAGCATCGTACGCTGCGGCGCACAGAAGAAGCCGTTGATCGCCGCCTGTCGGCCGAAGCTGAAATTGCCGGGGCCGTTCACGTTCACCCGTATCAGCCCGCAGTTCTGACCGGCGGCCGGACCGAAGTTGGAGTCGTTGCTGATGCCGACGTTCCCGTTCACATTCACCACCGCCGCGGCGGCGGCGAGCGTCTCGGTGGACTTGCCGACGCTCAGGTCGCAGACCACGTACGTTCCGCCGGTGAGCGTGAGCGAGGCCTCGTCCTTCACCTCGAGGTTGCCGTAGATGCCGGGCGGCAAATCGCAGCGGTGGTTGCCCGGAGTCTGGTCGCCGAACGGACAGTCGGCGAGCGGAACGACGGTGACGACTTTCGAGGGGTCGCACGCGGGGAAGGGGCTCGGGAAGCCGCAGGCTGCCGCGAGGTCTCCGGAGTCGACCACGCAGCCCGCACCACAGCTCGGCGAGCCGTCGTGGTCGACGTCGTCCAGGATGGGCAACGGTGTCAGGGGCTCGACCGGCGGGGAGTCGATGAAGACGTTCTGCAGGCCGGTCGGCGCGTTGCTGAAGAGCTGGAAGATGATTGCGCCACCGGTGTTGAAGCGGGCGCGGTCGCCGGCGATCTGGCTCCCGTCCGCGTAGTTCGCGTCCTCGTGCGTCACCACCCCACAATCGCTGTTCGGGTTCGGCTGCGCGCAGTCGACGCCGACGTTGCAAGCGCCCGTCACGGTGATGTTCTTCAGGCCGACGCTGCGCAGCCCGAACGCGAAGTAGCTGCCGAGATCGCGCCGGAGCGGCGGACCGGCGGTCGCGGTGTGCGCCCCGACGGCCAGGACGAGCGACGCGGCGAGGACGCGGCACGCCCTGCCCCTACGAGCCCCCATGTCGAGTTCCCCCTCCCCGAGATGTCACGCTGCGGTGGCAGCGTGTGTGAGCACGAAACGTACCGCGAGACTGTCAACGGAATGCACGCGAGACGGGACCGCAGCCGCCGGTCCGCCTGGCACGCCTGCGAGTCGTTGCGCGCTCCCACGACCGGCGCCGCATCCGCGACTTTGGTCGTGCGACCATGGTCCTGCGACGTTCGGCCGGGGCTGGCCGCGCCCCCGGCACTCTGCTACGCCCCGCGCATGGCGGCGAAGACACCCGAAGAATGCGACACGCTGTTCGAACGGCACATGAACGCGGGCGATCTCGATGCGCTCGCGAACCTCTACGAGACCGACGCCGTGCTCGTGCCGAATCCCGGCGAGCTGGTCGCCGGACGTGAAGCGATCCGCGAGGCGCTCGGCGCGTTCGTGGCGGCCAAGGTGCAGCTCCATCTTCGCGTCAGCCAGGTGCTGCGCGCCGGAGACGACCTCGCGATGCTCTACGGCGACTGGAGCGGGCACTTCACGGACCCCGACGGCGCGCGCGTCGAGATCGCCGGGCAATCGGTCGAGGTCGTGCGCCGGCAGGCCGACGGCACCTGGCGCTTCGCGCTCGACGACCCGTACGGCCGCGGCTGAGGCTCAGAAGCGCGACGACTGCGGCTGCACGTCGGCGCACGCCCACGCGGTGCGGAACCGGGCGTCCACCGCGCTCGCAGCAGCCGGGTCGCGCTCGCGCAGGCTCCGCGCCAGCCCGAGCAGCGACCACCCGTTCTCGGGATTGCGGCGGAGGTCCTCGCGATACACCGCCTCGGCCTCGACCGGCCGCCCCGCTTCCAGCAGCGTGGCGCCGAGCACCTGCCGCGTCGGACGCCACCATGCCGGCGGCTCGGTGTAGGGGAGGCGATCCTCCAGGCGGACGGCCTCCTCGAGCTGCTTCACCGCCTCGTCCGTCCGCCCACATCTACCGCCATCGCCACGTGGTGACGACGTCCTTGTCCGGATGATGCTCGACGTAGGTGACCCGCCCGTCCGTCGTCGTGAAGCGGTGCCACGAGAAATCCGGGGCGTTCTCCACGGACAGGATCAGGTTCGAGTGCGGCGCGAGGATGTAGTGCTCCGGTCGCCAGCTCTGCCACCACCAGCTCCAGAGGTGAGCATCGCGACGCCACAGGCCGTCAGAATCAGGTTTCGCATCATCACATCCTAGAAGTACGAATCGATGCTCGCGTACATGTAGCACGTGCCGGTCGTCCGCGTCGGCGTCCCGACCGCCGTGTCGAGCAAGTTGACCACGTGCCCCGCCGTGATCGAGAACGGCGCGGACGTCGCGCCCGCTGCCGGCGTACAGGTCAGGTTCGGGTTGCTGAAGGCGCACATCATAGCACTCGATACGCCGTTATCACGCAGGAAGAATGTGCGCGTATTCCCCGCGCCCGTCGAGTTCGCAATCGTGCAGGTCATCTTCCAGACGGTCATGTTGAAGGGCGCGACGTAGCCTGGCACCGCCGCGCCGTCCGTCGCAGCCGCTGCACCAGACCCGTTGAACGTGAAGAAATCGTTGCCCGCCGTCGCGCGCAGTGCCGTCCCCTGCCCGGTAAACATCTCGCCGTTGCGGAGGATCAGCGAGCCGAATCTGACCCCTGATAGTTGCTGAATGTTCCCGCGTGGACGCCAGCGTCAGGCCAGTGCGTAGAACTGGTTGTCCGTGATGTCGAGATGCGTGATGGAGGTGAAGGAGGTCGGGAACCGGATCGCATTGCGAGTTGGTCGCGGTGCCGCCGTTGGTCCCGTCGAAGATGTTGCCGGTGATCTGCGAATCGTGCAATGGTCAGATCGGCGGTCGTGGTGCGGAGAGGAAGTCGATGCCGACGAGGCTGTCTGGGCTGGGGTCGGCAGGGAAGATCGTGTTGAGCGCGATGTTGAGGAGATTGTGTGACTGATGCGCTGAACCGTAGTCCATGATGCGGAAGTACGGCGTTCGGCGACCGAGCCGTACAGGTGTTGGCACCGGACCCGGCGCAGCAGGACTGGCCTTGTTCTGCGACCCGCTCAGAGCAGTATCGCGGGCGGCCCACCGCTGCACGTTCGCACCACGCACCGCGTACAGGTGGACAGATCGACCTCGCAGAATGCGCCGGCGTTCGTCGCCGTCCCGCTCCCGTCCTGACACTGGTGCGTGCCGCCGAAGGTCGCCGTGGGTGATGCGCTCGCCGCGAAGACGACGTTCTTGGAGTAGGTGTTGTGGGCGCGTCGACGCGCGTTCCCGCGCTGGCGGCGGGTGCGCCGATGAAGGCGAAGATCGGCCTCGGGAATGCACGTCTGGATCGAGTTCGTGCAGGATGTGCAATCGGAGTCCTGCGAGCACTGTACGCCGCGATTCGAGCATCGCGCCGTCGCAGACCGAGGACGCGCACGGGCTACGGCCACTGGCGTTGCAATAATTGCCGTCGACAAAGACGCCGGCCCCACCGAGCGCGAAGCAGGCGCCTGACTGCGACTAACGATGCGGTTGTTGCTACGTACTGCGAGTTGTTCAGCGACCCGTTCCCGTTCGTCTCGTTCGTGAACCCGCGCCAGCCTCCGCTACAGGTGTTGGCGATGAACTTGTCCTGCGTACTGGCGATCGTACTTGATGCAGATCTGATGCGACGTCGGGGTCTGCTGCCGTCGTCGGGCATGTAAATCTCGTTGCCGATCATGGCCGCAAAGCCTGTGCTGTGCAGGTTGATCCCGATGGTACTCCCTGCGCCCGCCTGCCATGATGATGATGTTGCCGACGATTGTTGTTCGTGCACTCGCGTCAACGTCCGATCGCCGGTCGCGGTGCCGGTCATGTTGACGATCGTGTTGTTGTTGATCTGCGAGATCGGGGCCGAGACGGATCGATCGCCGACGCCCGCACCAGCCGACGCCCGTGATGATGTTGCCCTTCGACCTGATTGTTCGCAGCGTCGCGATTGCAGTCGGATTGCGCCGAGCCGCCGACGCAGCAGAGCGCCCCGGCTTCCGTCGTCGTGCCGCCGCAGACCGGGGGCGAGCCGGTACAGGTCGGGCAGTGCGCCCGCGCAGCATGGTGCCGTTGTTCGCGTTGGCCGCGGTCGACGTCGCAGCAGACTGCCCGATGGTCGCTCGACGTGCCGGGCCGCATGCTGCGCGCGATGAAGATAGCCCGTCTGGCCCGCACCCGGTCAGCGCGATCTGCGAGGTCTTGACGACTGATTCGCTGACGCATCTCATCCGGCACGGCCCCGGTCGCGGTGCCCGAGGCGTTGATGCATCTGGATGTCCGTCGCGATCGAGCGTGCCCTGGTGACGCCGTCGAACAGGCTGACGCACTTCCCTGCGCCTGATCACGATTGTCGATGATGTTCGAGCTCGCAGATGCTGCGCATCGCGGCCCGTGGACGAGGATGCCGATGCCGCCGCCCGTGAGCCCGTTGAAGCGCAGTTTGTTGGCGACCGCGCCGAGCCGACGTGCCCTAGCAGCAAGATGCCCGTACGCGCCGCCTGCGAGATTCAATGCGTAGGACTTCGCGACGATCCCATAGTCCGCGACGGCGTAGCCATTGGCGGGGGTGCCGGGACCGAAGCCGCCCGCGAAGTCGAAGGCATCGAGTGGCCCAGTGGGGACCACGGTGCATTCGTCAATCCGGGTGCGCTGCACCACCAGAGAACGATGCTGATCGAGCCACGCGCCGTCACGCGCAGCAGCTGCGCATCCGTCCCCGTCACCACGTCATTCGATGACCGCCGACCCTCGGCTGCGTGTTCCCGTTGCCCGACGAAGGGCAGCGCCCCGTAGTTGCACTGCCCCGCATTCATGGTCAGGCAGCTGGAGCCAGTCGGCGTGCTGGGAATCGGCGACGTCCCGTCGGTGATCTCTCGGGCGAAGTTGTCGTCGCGGAACGTGGCTCCGTTGCCGACGCTCACCCCGAAGTCACCCGAGAAGTGGTCGTAGATGGACATCCCGAAGATCTTCACGTTGTAGGTCCGCGTCAGGTCGAGCACGTTGATCTTGGACGTCGCGTTGCCGCTGCCATTCTTCGGCGCGGCGTTACAAGCGCCAGGCCCGGCGTCCGCATGGCAGTCCGCGATCGCGGAGGCAGGCACCAGCGATGCTGCCGCAGTCAGCGTCCGTCTCACAGCGGAAGCCGGGGGAACTGTAGGCGTTCGAGCATTCCTGGCGACAGGGCGAGCCGTTGTGCGCCCCGCTCGATACGCACCGCTGGAACGAGTCGGCCTGGTTCGTCCAGATCGAGCAGTTCTGGATCGCGATGTCCGACGAGTTGGTCGCCGTATCCTGGAACATCGTGTAGGTCGTCGCCGCGGCCGGCGCGAAGCACGTCGTCGCGGTGCACGGATTCGCCGCACCATGGAAAAAGTCGTCCGAGCAGGAGCCGTTGCCCGTGGCACTCAGGCACTCCGTGTTCGTGTTGCAGGCCGCCCCTGCGTAGGTGCCCCCCTTGCAGGACTGATGATTCGCGAAGAAGCCCGCCGAGGCGTCTTCGCAGAAGATCTGCACGTTGTTCTGGATGACGATTGCCGGCGCGGGCGGCGTCGGCGCAGAAAAGCCGAGCCGACACAGCGACGGCACCCAGAGCGTCTGCCCAACAGGATTCAGCGCATTCACGGCCCCCTGCACACCAGTCCGAGAATCCGACCCGCCCGTACAGTCCACGCCCGAGAACGCATCGACCCGCATCGGATCGGTCACCCGGATCGTGACCGTGTCCGACAGCCCAGCCGTGACCGTCACGTTCTGGCTGCCGTTGACGGTCAGCGTGTCGCCACCGGAGATCGTCTGCGTCGTCCCGCTATTCCCGGCCAGGGAGAACGTGCCGCCCGCTGCTGGTGGCGGCGATGCCGGCGATCCTGCAATCGCTCGGCGGCGTAACCCCTGATCGAAGTAGCGCTGCGCGAGGGGGCTGGTGGTGGTGACGGCGTGGTGATGCGCGCCGAGCCCGTCGAGCAGGGGCGGCGCGTCGGGCGGCGAGACGTGCGCGCCGTGCGAGTGTCCCGCCGCCATCGCGGTGCCGGCCGCGAGCACGAGGGCCGCAGCCATCGCGTGCGCTCGGCGGGGCCGCACGGCTCACCTCGCGGACGCCGGGTGGCGCAGCTCGCCCGCCGATCCGTCGACGAACGCCGCGCCCAGCTCCTCGTAGGTGCGGGTCACCGGGAAGCTCGGAAAGTCGTCGATCACGTTCTGCGGCGGCCGGAAGAGGATGCCCGCGTCGGCGGCGCCGAGCATCGTCGTGTCGTTGTACGAGTCCCCTGCCGCGACGATGCGGAAGTTGAGCGCGCGCAGTGCTTCCACCGCGCGCCGCTTGCCGTCGGCGAGGCGCAGCCGGTAGCCGGTGATGCGCCCGGCATCGTCCACCTCGAGCGAGTTGCAGAAGAGCGTCGGCCACCCGAGCTTCCGCATGAGCGGCTGCGCGAACTCGACGAAGGTGTCCGACAGGATGATCACCTGCGTGCTGGCGCGCAGCCAGTCGAGGAAGGCGACCGCGCCGTCGAGCGGCTCCATCGTCCCGATCACCGCCTGGATGTCGGGCAGCCCGAGCCGGTGCTCGGCGAGGATGGCGAGCCTGCCGCGCATGAGCTTGTCGTAGTCGGGCTCGTCACGCGTCGTGCGACGCAGGGCCGCGATGCCGGTGCGCTCGGAGACGTTGATCCAGATCTCGGGAACCAGGACGCCCTCCAGATCGAGGCACGCGATCATGCGGCCGGACCCTAGCGAAGGCGGCCCGCAGCGACAAGCTCGCGCGGCACGCCGGCGCACGGCGAGATCGGCGGAGGCTCGATCGCCGCGAGCTGCATCCCGGCCTCGGCGATCAGGCTGCGCGCGCCGCGCCCCGCGAGCATGGGATCCGGCGCATCCGCGCAGGCGCCGGGATCCCCGGGCAGCGGCGCGGGCGGCGCGTACGGCACATCGAGCGCGAGCCGCCGGAGCAGCGCCGCGATGCCGTAGTCGCCCCGCCAGTCGTAGCCCGGCCGTGCGACCGCGGCGGTGGCGACGCGCGCGCCGTCGGCGTCGAGGTACATCGGCTGTCCGTCGTCGAGCCCGTAGAACCGCGCCCAGCAGCCGGGCGCGACGGCCGCGCCGCGCAGCCAGCTCGCGGCGGCGCGGATCGCGGCACACCACCGATCCTCGCCGGTCGCGCGCGCCAGCGCGTCCAGCGCGTCGACCGCGTGACGCGACTCCCACGATGCGAGCGCGGCCGGCTCGAAGCGCCGCATCCCGGCCGGCCGGTCCGCGTCGTCGTACTGCTGCGCCCAGCCGGCGCGCGGCGGCGACTGCTGCACGGCGAGGAGCCAGTCGCCCCCGTGGCGCGCCGCGCGCACGAGGTCCGGACGACCGAGCGTGGTCGCCGCCGAGAGCAGCGTCTCCACGATGACGGGCGTCAGTCCGTCGTTCAGGCTGGGGTCATCCTCGCGCGACGCGTGCAGCGCCCGCAGCCAGGGCGGCCGCCAGGCGTGGGGCCACGCCCCCGAGTCGAGCTGCGCGCGCACGAGCAGGTCGATGCCGCGCTCCGCCGCGCGGCGGTAGCGCGCGTCACCGGTGCGCTCTCCGAGCGCGAGCAGGAAGCGGATCGCGCCGGGAGTGACGTCGTCGTCGAGGGTGGTGTGCAGGGCGACCCAGCGGAACCAGGGCGAGAGCCGCGCGCCCTCGACGGGCATCTCGGAGCACCATCCTCCGGAGTCGAGCTGCACCGCCACGAGCAGGTCGCCGGTGCGCCGGGCCGCTGCGAGGTATTCCGGCCGGCCCGTCAGCCGGTGCGCCGCGAGCAGGAGCAGGCCGGCGGCCGGCGTGCCCGGGCTGCGCACCACCAGCAGATCCCAGCGCGCGAGCCCGAGCGGCGCCGCGACGCCTTCGGCGACCTGCATGACCAGCGTGAAGGGATGGGGCCGCTGGCCGGCCGGCGCATCGAACGTCCAGCCGCCGTCCGGCCGCTGGCGCGCCGCGAGCGCGTCGACCGTGGCCGTGAACGCCGCCAGGGCCGGCGGCTCGTCGGGCGGCGTGGCGCGCGCGGACGACGCGAGCAGCAGCGATGCGACGAGCCAGCGCGCGAGGCCGCGCGCGGCTACCGGCCCTCGGAGCGGAACTTCTCGAGCCACTTCCGCGCTTCGTCGGGGTCGACCTGCTCCTGGGCGGGCACCAGGATGCCGCGATCGACGGCCGGCCGCGCCCGGATCGCCTCCTTCCAGCGCGTGAGGTGCGGCATGTCGTCGATCGACACGTCGGCCCAGAAGTGGATACGGACCCACGGCCAGGTGGCGATGTCGGCGATCGAGTAGTCGCCGGCCAGGTACTCGTGATCGCGCAGCCGCGTGTCGAGCACGCGGTAGAGGCGCTCGACCTCCTCCTTGTAGCGCGTGATCGCGTACGGAATCTGCTCCGGCGCATAGCGCACGAAGACGTGCGCCTGGCCCTGCATCGGGCCGACGCCGCCCATCTGGAACATCAGCCACTGCAGGACCAGCGAGCGCTGCTTCGGATCGCGCGGCAGGAGCGCGCTGCCGGTCTTCTCGGCCAGGTAGATCAGGATCGCACCGGACTCGAAGACCGCGAAGTCGTCGTTGTCGTGGTCGACGATGGTCGGGATGCGTCCGTTCGGGTTGATGCCCAGGTACCACGGCTCCTTCTGCTCGCCGGCGGACAGCCGGAGGCCGCGCACCTCGTACGGAAGTCCCAGCTCCTCGAGCATGATGGAGACCTTGTGACCGTTCGGCGTGGCGGCCGTGAAGAGCTCGATCATGGTCGTCGACCTAAGGCAGAGCCCGCGCATGAACACAAGCGCGCGGGGCTGGCGCCCGACGTCGGTCCGTGGCAGCTCTGACACGGGAGGAACACATGCCCGCCACCATCCACAGCGAACCGGTCACCTACCGCGCCGGAGACACGACGCTCCGCGGGTTCCTGGCGACGACGGCCACGCAGGACGCGCGTCCCGGCGTCCTGGTCGTGCACGAGTGGTGGGGCCTGAACGACTACATCCGGCGCCGCGCGCGCATGCTGGCCGAGCTCGGGTACACGGCGCTCGCCGTCGACATGTACGGCGACGGTCGCGTGGCCGACAACGCGGCCGAGGCCGGCGCGCTCATGACGGCGGTCGTGAACGACCGGAAGGCCGCCGAGGCTCGCTTCGCTGCCGGCTTCGACCTGCTCAAGGCCCAGCCCGGAACCGATGGGAACCGCATCGCGGCCATCGGCTACTGCTTCGGCGGCGCGGTCGTCCTGCACGCGGCGCGGCTGGGCCTCCCGCTGCGCGGCGTCGTCAGCTTTCACGGCGCGCTCGGATCGATGCACACGCCGACGCCGGGCGGTGTTCGCGCGAAGATTCTCGTCTGTCACGGCGCCGCCGACTCCCTGGTGCCGGACAGCGACGTCGCGGCGTTCAAGCACGAGATGGACCAGGCACGCGCCGACTACCGATTCGTCACGTACGACAACGCCCTGCACAGCTTCACGAATCCCGACGCCGACACCAACGGCAAGAAGTACGGCATCCCCCTGGCGTACGACGCGGTGGCCGATCAGCGATCCTGGCAGGACATGCGGGAGTTCCTCACCCGGATCTTCGCCTGAGCAGGCGCGCGTCGGCACCCGCGGCCGTCGTGCGTCGGGTCGTCAGGCCGGCGCCTCCACGGGTAGCGGCTCACGACGTGGCTTCGGCAGATGGTCGTAGAGATCGGCGACCAGGTCCGCGCGCAGCTTCGCGTATGCCGGGTCGCTCCACAGGTTCCGCCACTGGTGGGGATCCTCGCGGACGTCGTACAGCTCGCCCTCGGTCCCGTCGTAGGTCAGGTCGGGCAGCGGCACGTCGCCGCCGGAGATCATGCGCGCGAGGTCCCAGCCGACGTCGCGCGTGGTCTTCTCGTAGACCGTGCAGATGTAGCCGTCGCGGTAGATCGTCCGCAGGTGCATGCCCACCTGCGCGAACTGGCTGTCCCACTCGGTGAGGACGCGCTCGCGGCCCGAGCCGGCCGCCGTGGGCAGCGGTGCCCCCTCGATCCAGTCCGGCACCGGCGCCTTCGCGATCTTGCAGAACGTCGGGGCGAGGTCGAGCTGTCCCACCGGCTCGTCGATCACGGCCGGCGTGACGCCGGCGGACGGCGCGGGACGCCAGATCATCGGGATCCGCATCAGCGAGTCGGTGTGGTACGGGCCCTTGTAGAGCAGGCCGAAGTCGCCCTGCAGCTCGCCGTGGTCGGTGGTGAAGAAGACGTCGGTGTCGGCGTCCCATCCGCGCTCGGCGATGCGACGGAGGACGCGGCCGCACGCCTCGTCGATCAGCTCGTTCTCGACGTGGGTGAGCGCGTTCACCTCGCGGATCTGATCGTCCGTCAGGTTCTTCGGGATGAACATCATCGGGCCGCCCTCGTAGTTTCGCCAGCGGCCCTCCCACCACGCGAGCCAGTGACGCGGCTTCTGCTCGAGGATGGCGACGATCTTCTCCGGCGAGCCAGGATGCCCGGGCGGCAGATCGAGGTCGCGCCACGGCACGCGCTTCGACTCCGACGCGGGTGGATCCCACGGATGGTGCGGATCGGGGAAGCTCATCCAGCAGAACCAGTCGGCGTCGGCGGGCAGCGAGTCGAGCCAGGCGACGGTCCGGTCGGCCACCCAGTCGGTGTGGTACCACTCGCGCGCGATCGGGTTGTACGCCACCTCGGGCGCGCCCGTCTCGCCGCCGCCGTGGGCGGAGAGCAGCGGCGCGAAGCCGCTCATGGCGTCGGGGTGCTCGCGCTGGATGAACAGCGAGTAGTGCCAGCCGCCCAGCGGCACGTGCATCGCCAGCTCCATGTGCTCGAAGCCGCGGTGCGGTCCGGTGGAGCCCTCGCGCGCCATGCGGTTCTCGAACCAGCGCCCGCGCATGTCCATGGCCGGCTCGAAGTGCGCCTTCCCGATCAGCGCCGTCCGGTAGCCGTGCCCGTGCAGCTCCGCCGCCACGCTCGGGGCATCGGCCGGCAGCGCCACGCCGTTGGCGAAGACGCCGTGCGTGCGCACGTACTGTCCGGTGACCATCGTCGAGCGCGCCGGCATGCACACCACGTTCTGGTTGTGGGCGCGCCGGTAGTTGATGCCCGTGGCGGCGAGCCGGTCGACCACCGGCGTGCGCGCCACCGTGCCGCCGTTGCAGCCGAGGGCGTCGTAGCGCTGCTGGTCCGTGGTGATGAAGAGGATCTTCCGTCCCATCTCGACTCCTTCCGGGGGTCACTCCTTGGTCGCGAGGAAGAGCTTGAACGGCCGGCGCTCGACCCGATGGCGCGGCGCGAACCCGAGCAGCGGCTCCCACCCCGTGCCGGCGAGCGCGGCGTCGACGGCGGCGCGCCCGGTCGCATCCAGCGCGCGATGGGCGTCGAGCACGCGCTGCACCATCCAGAGGGTGTAGGACAGCGTGAGCCGGTCGACCGGGATCCCGCGCAGGCGACCGGCATGCGTGCCGACGGCGCGCGGCAGCTCGCCGTCGCCGACCGGCGACGAGTCCACCCAGGTCTCGAACGCGCGCACCGTGTCGAGCACGAGCGGCACCGTGTCGCGCGCCGCCAGCGACAGCAGCGCGCGGAACGTCGGCGCCAGCGCGTCGCCGGGGAGCAGCGGACCGAACCCGTCGACGTCGGGATGGTTCATGCGCTCGATCCAGTGACACGTGAGCGGGGCGGTCTCGCGGAGCAGCCGCGCCGGGACCGCGTCGTTGTAGAAGTGCCCGTAGACCGGCCCCATCAGCGCGCAGTCGCCGAGTGACGGGCTCGCACCCAGGAGATAGGGGTGCGCCGCGAGATGATCTTCCAGCGCGGCGAGCAGCTCGCGCGTATGGGCCTCGATGGCAGGCGCCGTCTCGGGGGTCACGCCGATCATCGGGGTGAAGTTCCTGACGGCGTCGGCGAAGCGGAGCGCCGAGGAAGGATCGCCGGTCGACGACGCGAAGTCCGCGCGCGCCTTGGCGACGCTCTCCGGAAAGCACCAGCGCCAGTAGAGGCCGGGCAGCATCAGGAACTCGTCGGTGTAGAGCTCGATCAGGAGCCCGGCGAGCCGCTGCACCGGCGTGGCGGGATGGACCGGCGGATCGGGGTAGTGACGGTCGAGCGCATCGAGGATGTCGCTCGAGTCCTGCCACGTCTCGTCGTCCGGCGTGACCACGACGGGGATCATCGCGAGCCCCGTGCGCGCCCGGATCACCTCGCGATAGACGGCGCGCGTCGGCAGCACCTCCTCGAACGGCACACGCTTCATGCGCAGCGCGGGACGGACCTTGCCCGAGAAGTACGAGATCTCGCTGGCGTACAAGCGGTAGCGCCGGGCCGTCGCCATGCGGAGCGCGCTACCACAACCTGCACTTCTCGTGCAAGAACATCTACCCGGGTGCGAGCACGACGGCGGTGTCGGGTGCGAGCACGCCGGGGAACGCGCCGCCCTCGCTCGCGCCGTCGCTCGCCACCACGACGCGACCGACGACCGGGATCGCCTGCGCCTCGCGCGTGAAGTTCACGAGCACCAGCCGGCGATCCGCGCCGGCGACCCGCTCGTACGCGAGGACGCCGTCGGGCGCGTCGCGATCGATCCACTCGCCGACCTGCAGGGCCGCGGAGCCGCGGCGCGCCGAGAGGAGACGGCGGTAGAGGTGGAGGATGGACCCGTGATCCGCGCGCAGGGTCGCGAGCGAGCGCGCGGCGGCCTCCGGCGGCCACGGCAGCCAGGGGTCCGCGGCCCAGCCGTGCAGCGGCGACGCGTCCCACGGAATCGGCGCGCGACAGCCGTCGCGCCCGCCGGGGTCGACGCGACGATCCGGCGGTACGCTCGCGTCCTCCAGACCGAGCTCCTCGCCGGCGTAGAGGAACGGCGTGCCCGGCAGCGTGAGGAGCAGCACGGCGGCGGCGCGCGCCCGCGGCTCCGATCCGAGCCGCGTGCGATGGCGAGGCGTGTCGTGATTCGAGAGCACGACGGTCGGCCACGCCCCGGCCGCGGCGTGCGCCGCCTCGATGGTCCGCGTGCGCTCTCGCCAGTCGGCCGCGGTCCACGGGGTGTGGAGCGTGCGCGGCAGATCGAAGACCAGGTGGAGCTCGTCGCCGCGGCCGTAGTACCGCGTCACGTCGGGCTGGAAGAGCAGGAAGACCTCGCCGACCAGCATGCGATCGCCCGGATAGGCGTCGACCAGCCGCCGCAGCGCGCGCAGGCGCTCGTGCGTGGACGGATGGTCGTTCAGGACGGCGTGCGGCAGCCCCGCGACGCCGGCGGGATCGTCGGCCAGCGCCGGATCCTTCCCCAGGCACTGCACGACGTCGACGCGGAACCCGTCGATGCCGCGGTCGAGCCAGAAGCGCACGACGTCGTGCATGGCCGAGACGACCTCGGGATTGCCCCAGTCGAGGTCCGGCTGCTCGCGGAGAAAGCAGTGCAGGTAGTACTGGCCGGTCGCCGGATCGAGGGTCCATGCCTGCGTCCCCGATGGAAAGGCCGCCATCCAGTTGTTGGGCGGCGCGCCGCTCGCGGCCGGGTCGCGCCAGACGTACCAGGCGCGCTTCGGGCTCGAGCGCGAGCGCCGCGACTCGACGAACCAGGGATGACGGTCCGACGTGTGGTTCGGCACCCAGTCGAGGAGCACGCGCAGACCGCGCGCGTGCGCCTCGGCGACCAGGCGGTCGAGGTCCGCCAGCGAGCCGAAGAGGGGATCGACGTCGCGGTAGTCGGCGACGTCGTAGCCGAAGTCCGCCATCGGCGAGCGGAAGATCGGCGAGAGCCAGATCGCGTCGACGCCGAGCCAGGCGAGATGGTCGAGGCGCTGCCGGATGCCTTCGAGATCGCCGACCCCGTCCCCGTCGGTGTCGGCGAACGAGCGCGGATAGATCTGGTACACCACGCCGGAGCGCCACCACGGTACGCCTGGCACGCGCATCGCCTAGGCCACCAGCAGCCGCTCGGCGTTGCCGCCGAGCACCGCCGATTCGGCGTCGCCGTCGAGCCCGAGGGAGCGCACGTGCGCCACGGCCTGCTCGATGGTGACACCGGTGTTGGGCGCATCGCTGCCGAAGAGCAGATGCACGTGCGCGTCGACGAGCACGCGTCGTGGCTACCGCCAACCGGGTGGCGATGCTAGACCGCACCCGTGACGGACACCGAGAACCCGCTCCTCCACCCCACCACGCCTCCCAGATTCGATCTCATCACCCCCGAGCATGTGGTCCCGGCCGTGCGTGCGTTGCTCGCGGACCTGGGCGCCGACCTCGATCGGCTGGAGGCGAGCGCCGCGCCCACGTGGGACGCGGTCGTCGAGCCGATCACCAGCATGACCGACCGGCTCTCGCTGGTCTGGGGCACGGTCGGACACCTGATGGGCGTCCGCAACAGCGACGCGCTCCGCACGGCGCAGGAGACCGTGCAGCCCGAGGTGGTCGCGTTCTCGATCCGGCTCGGGCAGAGCACGCCGATCTACCGCGCGCTGAAGGGACTCGAGAGCGGCGAGGCCTGGGCCGCGCTCGACGACACGCAGCGCCGCATCGTCGCGTCGCTGGTGCGCGACGCGGAGCTGAGCGGCGTCGGCCTGGAAGGAGCGGCGCAGGCGCGCTTCAGCGCGATCCAGACGGAGCTGGCGGAGGTGTCGACGCGCTTCAGCAACAACGTCCTCGACGCCACCAAGGCGTGGGCGCTCGAGCTGCGCCGCCCCGAGGACGTCGAGGGGGTGCCTCGCAGCCTGCTCGAGCTCGCCGCCCAGGCGGCGCGGCAGGCGGGCGACGAGACCGCGACCGCCGACGCCGGCCCGTGGCGGATCACGCTCGATGCGCCGAGCTACGTGCCCTTCATGCAGCACGGCCGCCGGCGCGATCTGCGCGAGCGGCTCTACCGCGCGTTCGTCACGCGCGCGAGCAGCGGCGAGCACGACAACACGCCGCTGCTCGACCGCATCCTGCGCCTGCGGCGCGAGCAGGCCGCGCTGCTCGGCTTCGCGAGCTACGCCGCGATGAGCCTGCACAGCAAGATGGCGCCCGACGTCGCGGCCGTCGAGCGTCTGCTCGGCGAGCTGCGCGAGGCGTCGTGGGACGCCGCGCTGCGCGACCTCGACGACCTGCGCGCGCTCGCGCGCGAGGACGGCGCGGCCGAGGCGGACGATCTGAAGAACTGGGATGCCGCGTTCTGGGCCGAGCGGCTGCGCGAGCGTCGCTACGCCTACAGCGACGAGGCGCTGCGGCCCTACTTCCCGCTGCCGCGCGTGCTCGACGGCCTGTTCGCGCTCGCCGGACGGCTCTTCGACGTGCGCGTGCGCGCCGCGGACGGCGAGGCGCCCGTGTGGCATCCCGACGTCCGCTTCTTCCGCGTCGAGGACGCGCACGGCGCACCCGTCGCCGCCTTCTACCTCGATCCGTACAGCCGGCCCGCCGAGAAGCGCGGCGGCGCGTGGATGGACGAGGTGGTCGGCCGCGGCCCCGGCCGGCTGCCGATCGCCCACCTCGTCTGCAACCAGGTCCCGCCCGTCGGCGACCGCCCGTCGTGCATGACCTTCGACGAGGTGCACACGCTCTTCCACGAGTTCGGCCACGGCCTGCAGCACATGCTGACCGCGGTGGAGCGTCCGCTCGCCGCGGGCATCCGCAACGTCGAGTGGGACGCCGTCGAGCTGCCGAGCCAGTTCATGGAGAACTGGTGCTATCACCGCGAGACGCTGCTCGGCCTGTCGCGCCACGTCGACACGGGCGAGCCGCTGCCCGACGAGCTGTTCGAGAAGCTGGTCGCCGCGCGCACGTTCCGCGCCGGCTCGGACATGCTGCGCCAGCTCTACTTCGCCTTCCTCGATCTCGAGCTGCACCAGCGCTGGAGCCCCGAGGGCGGCGAGTCGGTCTTCGACGTCCAGCGTCGCGTCGCCGCGCGCACCACGGTGCTGCCGCCGCTGCCCGAGGATCGCTTCCTCTGCGGCTTCACCCACATCTTCGCGGGCGGCTACGCCGCCGGCTACTACAGCTACAAGTGGGCGGAGGTGCTCTCGGCCGACGCGTTCTCCGCGTTCGAGGAGGCGGGGCTCGAGGATCCGCGCGCCGTGGCGGCGACGGGCCGGCGCTTCCGCGACACCGTGCTCGCGCTGGGCGGCAGCCGGCACCCGATGGACGTCTTCAAGGCGTTCCGCGGCCGCGAGCCGAGCACCGCGGCGCTGCTGCGGCAGGCGGGTCTGGCCCGAGTCGCGTAAACGCCGCCAGAGCCCAGGAGCATTGTGGCTACTGAGGCGTGTTCGTCAGCCTGTCAATTTTGATCGCGGTAAGCTTGGCATTGAAGGCCGAGCCCCGGCCCTTTCACAGCGTTCGGGGAAGCCGCGCAAGGACGGCCACCGTCCTTATGCCCAGCTTGGGATCGCCTTCAGCCCGGCGCGCTCCGACGTTCAGGGCAGCACACAGGGAATGACCTGGCGGCTGTGACGACAGTAGACCCGGAAATTCTAGCGCTGTTGCCGCAGCCAGTAGTCCCGGAAAGCCCGCAACCGTGGCAGCGACTCACGGTCCTTCAGGCGATTGGTCGCGACCTTGCTGGCGATAATGTCGTCGAGGTGGCAGACGGGGAAGCCTTCCACCTCGACCCGTCGCCGCCAGGCAGCTTCGAAGGTCTCGATGCCGTCCGGGGCGAAGACGAGATCGAGATCGAACGGACCGTTCCGGAGCTGGACGAAGTCCTTGCCCCGCTCGATCTCGGCTGCCTGTGAGGGCTCGAGCGCGAAGCCCAGCTCGCCGAGTGCGGCGACCAGGGCGCGTCCGTTCGCGACGGCCCTCTCGACGAAGATGTCGGCGTCCTGGGTAGTATCCGGGAAGCCGTGGAGGATCGCCCCCGACTTGCCGATGAACAGATACCGAACACCGTGGCGCGAGAAAGCGTCGCGGATCTCCTCGGCCTGCGCGTAGTCAAATCTGGCGGCCATAGCCCAGCCACGCCGGGAGGTTCTCCTCGCACCACCGCCGGTACGCTGCCGTCGTGTCGAAGGAGCGGTACGACGCGTCGTCGAGGACCGGCTTGTAGGTCTTGATGAAGGCGTACCGCATCCGGGTCCGGAGCGGCCGCCGGGCGGCGGCCGCGAACTCGGCTTCCCATTCCCGGAGTACCTCGGGCGCGGGCTCCATGAAGGCCGAGACTATGCGAACCCCGGGCACATTTCACGCGCCCCCGAGGGGATCGCAGCTGGAATAGAAGACGACCTCGCCGGTGGTCGGATCTTGGTCGGCTCCGTAGAACGAGCATCCGTGCGCGCGGCGCGCCGCTGCCCGGCAGCGTCCCGACCCATCGGCTCACATCGTGAAGCCTCTTGTTACACCCCGCTGCCCAGAGTCGCAGGGACTCGCGAGGCCCGTGCGCCAGCGTACGGGGGGAGGGACTGGCATGCAAAACGGACGTGTGCAGGCGGGCGTGACACTGGTCCTGGCAATGGCAGTCGTCGCACGCGCGGCGACGATCACCGTGAACTCCACGGCCGACACCCTGGCGACCGACGGCAACTGCACGCTGCGCGAGGCGATCCTCGCCGCCAACAGCGACACGGCCGTCGATGCCTGTGCGGCTGGCAGCGGGCCGGACGTCGTCGTCGTGCCAGCGGGCACCTATCAATTGATGGGCGCTTCCGGCGAGGATGCCGGGCTGACGGGTGACCTCGATGTGACGGACGACCTCGAGCTGGTTGGTGCCGGCGCGGCCGCGACGTCCATCCTTTCGCCCAGACCCATCCCGTGTTCATTTCTTTGCTTCCCGTTTGATCGCGTTCTCGATGTTGATCCCGCCGGGGCCGGGATATCCGTGCGTGCTTCGGGAGTCACCCTGATCGGCGGCTTTGCGCCTGGGGGCGGGGACATCCGCAACCGCGGTACGCTGGTGGTGACCGACAGCGTCGTCGCGAACGGCCAGGCCATCGCGCCACGGATGGGACCTTTTCCGGGGGGGATGGGGCCGGGATCTGAGCCTGGGTCCCCTGCGCATCGAACGCAGCGTCATCCGCAACAACGGGGTGCTTGGCAACGGAACCATCGCAGACTTGGGCGGCGGGGTCCGGACGGTCGGCCCGCTCGACGTGATCGACAGCACCATCGCAGGAAACGGGGCCAATAGCGGCGGCGGGATCAGTGCCGCCGGCCCGGTGACCCTGGTGCGGAGCACGGTGAGCGGCAACATCGCATCCACCGGAGGAGGCCTCGCGGCCGACGACGCGACACTCGTGAACAGCACGATCAGCGGCAACACTGGCGGCGGGATCATCGCCGGTGGCTCCCTGGCACTCTCCAACGCGACGATCACCGAGAACGTGGGGAGCGGGGTCACAGCCAGCAGCGTCGTGCTCCGCAACACGATCGTCGCAGGTAACATCCCCGCCGATTGTGTCGTCGCCAGCAGCATGGGCGACGCCTACAACATCGACGGCGACGGCAGCTGCGGGCTCTCCGGCAGCGACCAGCCCTCCGTCTTCCCTCTCCTCGGCCCGCTCGCGGACAACGGCGGCCCCACGTTCACCCACGCGCTGCTCGCAGGCAGCCCCGCGATCGACAAGGGGAACCCGGCCGCGCCCGGCAGCGGCGGCACGGCCTGTTCATCGCCCGATCAGCGCGGCGGCGCACGGCCGGACGGTCCCGGCTGCGACGTGGGCGCCTTCGAGGGGACGGACATCACGACAACTCCCCCGACCTGCACGCGTCTGCCGCGCGGCGACTGCCAACCGGCGCTCGGCGAGCGGTCGAAGCTGGCACTCAAATCCGTCGCTGCTGACCACACCAGGGACAAGCTGTCGTGGAGCTGGGTCGGCAGCACACCGGTGGCGGGCGGCGATTTCGCCGATCCCGTGGGCGGCGCCGCCAACTACACCCTCTGCGTCTACGACGGGAATGACTTCCCCCGCGTGCGAGCCTTGAGGGCCCCGGCTGCGGGAACGTGCGGAAAGCGGCCGTGCTGGAGGACGACGTCGTCCGGCTTCGTCTACACGGACCCGCTGCTCGACCCGGACGGGCTCAAGAAGATCGTGCTCACGGCGGGTGCGGTCGCCGGCAAGGCGAGGATCGCGGTCAAGGGGAAAGGCGCCAACCTCGGCCTGTCACTGCCACTCGGGGCGCCGGTCCGGATGCAGCTCGTGCACAGCGGCGGAGCGCCCACCTGTTGGGACGCCACCTTCAGCACGAGCACCGGGAACCACGGCGAGATATTCAACGCCCGGTCCGATCCCTGACGTATGGATCGATTGGGGGCGACAGGGGAGGGAACCGCCACGCGTGTCCACCGGGTGATCACCGCTCTCGCGCTCGCAATTCTCATCCCAACCCCGGCGATGCTCGCGGGTGTTCCCGGACCTCAGAAATGCGCGGCGGTCAAGATCAAGGCGGCCGGCAAGAAGCGTACGTGAAGGCGAAGTGTCATCAGAAAGCGATCGCAAAGGGTATCGCCGTGGACGCCGGGTGCCTGGCGAAGGCGGAGACCAAATTCCAGGCCGACATCATGAAGGCCGATACCGATGGCAACTGTCCCGGCACCCCGGCCGGTCTCGAAAAGCTCAGGTAGATGCGTGCGTCGCGGCAATCGTGTTCAGCATCGTACCGCCTCGACCAACACGACGACTTCGTCGGAACCGTCGACGACGACCACCACCACGCTACCGGAGGGCTTCGGCTGCTGCGCCTTCGTGCAGTACGGCTTCTTCATGTGGGCGACCGCAAACGACTGTAGCCAGGCTGGCGGCCTTCCGGGCGAGGCGGGCAGCGTCTGCGATTCCGCGACTGGGACGTGCTCCTCCACGCCGCCGGTGGCGGGTGGTTGCTGCACGGTGACCGTCAACACCGCTCAGCCAACCAGTTCTGCGCCGCGAGCCCAGGATTCGTCGATGCCGTCTCCTGTGAGACCTTCGGCGCGCGCAGCCGGCTGACTATCGGGGTCTGTCCAAGCCCCGGGTCGCCTGTGCGGAGGAAACCAACTGAGTCGGCAGGGGGTGATCGGTCAGAACTTCTCCGCGGCGGCCACGCCCGTCACGGCGCCGCCGGCGCCGTCGATCAGGTACGTGGCCGCGATCTCGCGGTGGTGCGTCGGGCTGCCGAGCATCACCTCGGACGACTTCGCACGGCGATAGTAGAGGTGCGCGTCGTGCTCCCACGTGAAGCCGATGCCGCCGTGGACCTGGATGTTCTCGGCGGCGACGTGGAAGTAGGCCTCGGAGCAGTAGGCCTTGGCCAGGCTCGCGACCAGCGGCAGCTCGTTCGAGCCCTCGGCGGCGGCCCACGCGGCGTAGTAGGCGGCGGACTTCGCCGACTCCACCTCGAGCAGCATGTCGGCGCACTTGTGCTTGATCGCCTGGAAGCTCCCGATCGGTCGTCCGAACTGGACGCGGAGCTTCGCGTAGTCGACGCTCATGTCGAGGCACCGCTGCGCGCCACCCACCTGCTCGGCGGCGAGCGCGACGGCCGCGAGCTGGAGGGTCTTCTCCACGACGCCTGCGGCCGCGCCGCGGGTGCCGACGAGTCGGGCCGGCACCCCGTCGAGGACGAGCGCCGCTTGCTTCCGGGTCATGTCGATCGTCTGCAGCGACCGGCGCGAGAGCTGCGGCGCACGGCCGTCGACGGCGAACAGCGTGGGCCCTTCATCGGCCTGCGCCACCACCAGCACCAGGTCGGCGATCGTGCCGTCGAGCACGAACGACTTGCGGCCGTCGAGCACGTACGCGGCGCCGGATCGACGCGCCCGCGTCTGCAGCCGGTCGGTGCTCCAGCTTCCATCGTCCTCGGGCACGGCGAGCGTCGCGATGGTGGTTCCCGCGGCGATGCCGGGCAGGAGATCCCGCTGTGCCGCTGCGTCGCCGCTCGCCTGCACGGCATGCACCGCGAGGACGGCGGTGGCGAAGTACGGCGCGCACAGGAGGACGCGGCCCATCTCCTCGAGCACGATCAGCTGCTCGACGGGTCCGCCGCCGGCCCCGCCGTGTTCCTCGGGGATGGTCAGCCCCTGGAGCCCGAGCTGCTCCGCCATCTGCGACCAGACGGCGCGGTCGTATCCCTCCTCGGTCTCCATCAACCGCCTGACCTGACGCGAGGGCGACTTGTCCTCGAGGAAGCGGCGCAGGCCGCGCCGCAGCTCCTGCTGCTCGTCACTGAACGCGAAGGTCATGCCGTCTCTTTCCCCTCTCGCGACTGCGTGCCGACCTTCAGCTGCCGGAACGGCACCTCCCTGGAGAAGTCGGGCTCGCCGGGCAACCCGAGCACGCGCTCGCCGATGATGTTGCGCTGGATCTGGTCGGTTCCGCCGTAGATCGCGGGGCCCGGCGTCGCGAGCATCTGCACGGCGACCGCTCCCTCGAGCGGAGCGTCGAAGCCCGCGAGCATGCCGTGCGCGCCGCTGATCTCGGACGCGGTGTCCCGCCACTGGCGCGCGATGTGCGAGCCCATCAGCTTGCCGATCGACGTCTCGCCGCCGGCCTTGCCGCCGGCCTGGACGGACGCGCGACCGCGCAGCCCGTTCCACGCGTTCAGACGCGCCAGGGTGTAGAGCCGGACGATCTGTTGCCTCACCGCGGCGTCGCGGTCGCGACCGAGGCGCCTGGCCAGCTCGATCAGGGGCGTGACTCCACGTCCGATCATCGCGGCGCCTCCGGTGCCGCTCCAGGTTCTCCTCGTCTGCGCGGCGGCGATGAACTCGCCCACGGAGACCTCGAGCTGCGACCGGAACCGCGATCCGCCCGGCGCCGTGACGCGCGCATCGATGCCCGAGCCCGCGCCGAGGCCGAGCCGCTCGTACCCGAGCGTCGCGACGGCGACCTTCCAGCCCTGGTCGACCGCACCGATGACGTTCCGCACCGGCACGCGGACGTCCGTGAGGAACACCTCGGCGAACGACGACTCGCCGGTGATCTGTCGCAGCGGCCGGACCTCGATGCCGGGCTGCTGCATCTCGAGCGCGAAGTAGGTGATGCCGCGATGCTTCGGGGCGTCGGGATCGGTCCGGGCGATCAGCATGCCGTAGTCGGCGATCTGCGCGCCCGACGTCCACACCTTCTGCCCGTTGACCACGAACTCGTCGCCGTGGCGCTCGGCGCGTGCCTGCAGGCCCGCCAGGTCCGAGCCCGCTCCCGGCTCGCTGAACAGCTGGCACCAGGCATGATCGCCGATCAGGATGGCGCGCACGAGCCGTCGCTTCAGGTCGTCGCTCGCGTGCGCGATGATCGTCGGAGCGGCGAGCATGGAGCCGAGACCCGCCGGCGGCCCGGGAGCGCCGGCCTTCGCGAGCTCGGCATACGCGATCGCCGCCAGGTCGGTCGGGAGGCCCTTGCCGAACCACTCCACCGGCCACGTCGGCTTGGCCCATCCCGAATCGGCGAGCAGCTCGAGCCACGCGCGGAGCGAGAGGGTGCGGTCGAAGTGACGGTCGATCCACGCGCGGACCTCGCGTCGGACGGTGTCGCCGTCCATCGTGGCGTCGGCGTGCTCGGCCCCGCCGGCCGTCGGTGTCGTCATCCGTGCAGCTCCTTTCGCCCACTCCTTTCGATGGCGGGCCACGTGTGTTATATTCGACATGTATGTCGAAACACAACGGGCGCGCCGGGGTGGCGACGAAGCGCCGGACGCGCGGCGGCTGGACGCCCGCCGGGACCGCGGCCGCTCGCCGTGCAGGACACGGTGAGCGGGCCACGGCGAAGGGGCTGCGCACGCGGGACGAGCTGCTCGCGGCCGCCCGCCGGGTCTTCGAGCGCGACGGCTATCTCGAGACCCGTGTCGCCGACATCGCGGCCGCGGCGGAGCTCGCGCACGGCAGCTTCTACACGTACTTCTCGTCCAAGCAGGACGTCTTCCTCGCCATCGTGCGTGACGTCGGGCGTCAGGTCCGCGACGCGGTGGCGCCGTCGCCTGCCGATGCCGAGCTCGACGCCTACGACGCGCTCGATCGGTCGAACCGCCGGTATCTCGACGTCTACCGGGCCAACAGCGTGCTCTGGGCGCTCGTCGAGCAGGTCGCCACGATCGACCCCGAGATCCACCGCATCCGCCTGCTCGGCAGGCGCCGGCATGTCGAACGCGTCGCCAAGACGATCCGTCGCTGGCAGGAGCGCGGGCTCGCAGACCGCGGCATCGACCCCCGCACGACCGCCGGGGCGCTGGTCTCGATGCTGTCGAACTTCGCGTACTGGTGGCTCGCGGGTGGCGACGCCTACGACACCACGGCGGCGGAGCGGACGCTGACCGACATCTGGGCCCGGGCCGTCGGGCTGCCGCAGCGCGCGCGGCTGCGCCGGGTGGGAGCCCGCTGAACGACCGCCCGGGTTGTGTTTCGACATCCATGTCGAATATAGTCGATCCATGACGAGCGAGCGGTTCGGCGACGTCAGCGTCACCACGGGCGACGATTTCGTCGCGACGATCGAGCTGCGCCGTCCGCCGAACAACTTCTTCGACCTCGACCTCATCCGCTCGCTGGCGGAGGCGTACGAGGCGGTCGACGGCCGCGCCGGGTGCCGCGTCATCGTTCTCTGCGGGGAAGGCAAGCACTTCTGCGCCGGCGTCGATTTCGTTCGCCCCTCGCCGCAGGCCGCCGGCACCGCCGCCCTGTACGGCGAGGCCGAGCGGCTCTTCCGGACGCAGACGCCGGTGGTCGCGGCGATCCAGGGCGCCGCCATCGGCGGCGGGCTCGGACTCGCGTGCTCGGCCGACTTCCGCATCGCATGTCCCGAGGCGCGCTTCTCGGCCAACTTCGCCCGCCTCGGCTTCCATCACGGCTTCGCGCTGTCGACGACGTTGCCCGCCATCGTCGGCCAGCAGCACGCGCTCGACCTGCTCTACACCGGACGGCGCATCACCGGGGACGAGGCGGCGCGGATCGGCCTCTGCGACCGGCTGGTGGACGCCGGCGAGGTCCGCACCGCGGCGCACGCCTTCGCGGCGGAGATCGCCGCGTCGGCGCCGCTCGCCGTCCGCTCCATCCGCTCCACCATGCGTGGCGACCTCGCCGATCGAGCCCGGACCGCGATGACACGCGAGGCCGAGGAGCAGGACCGGCTGCGACGGACCGGCGACTGGTCGGAGGGCATCCGCGCCGCGGCCGAGCGCCGGACGCCACGCTTCGAAGGTCGATGACGGCGCAGGCCTCGATCGACCAGGGCGAGATCCGCGCCCAGCTCCGGCGGTGGATCGACGCGGAGTGGATCCCCGAGATGAGCCTCGTCGAGTGGCGGCGGCGTCTCGCCGACGGCGGGTGGGCATGTCCGACGTGGCCGCGCGAGTGGGGCGGCCGAGCGCTGCCGGCGGCGTGCGCGGAGATCGTGGCCGACGAGCTGGCGAACGCCGGCGTCCCCGGACCGCCCGACGGCGTCGGGATGCATCTGGCGGCGCCGACGATCCTGGAGCACGGCTCCGACGACCTGAAGCGCCGGCTCCTCGGACCCATCGCGACGGGCGAGGTGATCTGGTGCCAGCTGTTCAGCGAGCCGGGCGCAGGATCCGATCTCGCCGGCTTGACGGCGCGCGCCGAGCGCGACGGCGATGCGTGGGTGGTCACCGGGCAGAAGGTGTGGAACACCGGCGCCGCGCACGCCGACCTCGGCTTGCTGCTGGCACGCACCGACTGGGAGGTGCCGAAGCACCGCGGCATCACCTACTTCGCCGTGCCGATGCGGCAGGAGGGCATCGAGGTGCGGCCGCTGCGTCAGATGAACGGCCATGCGTCCTTCAACGAGGTGTTCCTCGACGGTGCCCGGGTGCCTGCCGGCAACGTGATCGGCCAGGTCGGCGACGGCTGGAAGGTCGCGCTGACCACCCTGGCGCACGAGCGTCGCCTCGCTCCGTCGCGGCGCGCAGCATCCCGGCCGGACATGGCGGGGCGGGCCTGGCGTGAAGCGATCGCCGAGCGCGTCGCCGCCTCGGAGCCGCACAAGTGGTATCCGCAACGAGCCGGCCGGCCGGACCTCGTCGTCGAGCGAGCGGTCGCCGCCGGCAGGCGCGCCGATCCCGTCGTGCGCCAGGAGATCATGAAGCTCGTCGCGCTCGCCTGGTCGGCGAAGTGGACGGCGCAACGTGCCGCGGCGACGCGCGCCCTCGGGCATCCTCCCGGCGCGGAGGGGTCGATCGGCAAGCTGGCCAGCAGCACGATCGCGCGCGCGGCGGCGCGAGTGCACGCCCTGATCGCCGACGCGTCCGGCATGCTCGCGGGCGCCGACTCACCGCTCGGCGGCACCATCGCGGAGATCGTGCTGTCCGTGCCGGCCATCTCGATCGCCGGTGGAACGGACGAGATCCAGCGCAACATCCTCGCGGAGCGGATACTCGGGCTTCCGAGAGAGCCCGAGACCGACCGCGACCTGCCGTTCAGCCGGGTGCGCAGGAACGACTGAGGCGACATGGCCAGCCTCGAGCGCGAAGGCGTCCGCCTCTCCTACGAGCTGCACGGAGCCGCCACCGGACGGACCCCGCTCCTGCTGACGCACGGCTACTCGGCCAGCAGCGCGATGTGGAAGCCGAACATCCCGGCGCTCACGGAGAAACGTCAGGTGATCACCTGGGACATCCGGGGCCACGGACGGAGCGCATCTCCCGCGGACCCGGCGCGCTACTCCGAGGACGCGAGCGTGGCCGACATGGCCGCCATCCTCGACGCCTGCGGCGTCAGCCGCGCAGCCGTCGGCGGGCTGTCGCTGGGCGGGTATCTGTCGCTCGCGTTCCACCTGACGCACCCGACGCGGGTCGCGGCCCTGCTCCTGTGCGACACCGGGCCCGGCTTCAGGCAGGTCGAGGCCCGCGAACGATGGAACGCGTATGCCGTCACGAGGGCCGAGGCGCTCGAGCGCGAGGGGCTGGCCGCGCTGTCGGCGAGCCCGGAGGTCGGAGCGGGTCCGCACGACGCGGCGGGGCTCGCGCTGGCCGCACGCGGCATCCTGACGCAGCACGACTCGCGGGTGCTCGACTCGCTGCCGTCGATCCGCGTCCCGACGCTGATCGTCGTCGGCGAGCACGATACGCCGTTTCTTGCCGCGACCGACTACATGGCGGCCAAGATTCCCGGCGCGACCAGGTGCGTCCTGGTCGGCGCCGGTCATGCCGCGAACATCGACCAGCCGCTCGCGTTCGACGCCGCGACGACGGCCTTCCTCGAGCGGATCGACTGAGCGACTCGACCGACGTGGCCCCGGGCTGGGGCCGGGATGCCGTGTTCTACCACGTGTATCCGCTCGGCCTCTGCGGCGCCCCGGCGGCGAACGCCGGCACGGGACCGCCGGTGCCGCGGCTCGCCCGGCTGCACGACTGGATCGACCACTGGTGCGCGCTCGGCGTGAGCGCGCTCTACCTGGGCCCGCTCTTCGAATCATCGACACACGGCTACGACACCACCGACTACTTCCGCGTCGATCGGCGGCTCGGCGACGACGACACGCTCGCCGCGCTCGTCGCCGACTGCCACCGCCGCGGCATCCGCGTGATCCTCGACGGGGTGTTCCATCACGTCGGGCGCGGGTTCTGGGCATTCCGCGACCTCCAGGCCCGCGGCACGGCGTCGCCGCATCGCGACTGGTTCGCCGGCGTCGACTTCTCCCGGCCCGGTCCGCTGGGGGACGCGTTCTCGTACGACACCTGGCGAGGCCATCACGAGCTGGTGAAGCTCGCGCTGGGACACCGTCCCGTCCGCGATCACCTGCTCGACGCCGTCCGCCACTGGTTCACGCGCTACGACATCGACGGGCTCCGGCTCGACGTCGCCGAGTCGATCGCCCCGGACTTCCTCCGCGACCTCGCGCGGGTCTGCCGCGCGCTCCGCCCGGAGGCGTGGCTGCTGGGCGAGATGATCCACGGCGACTACACGCGGCTGGCGAACCGCGAGATGCTCGACAGCGCGACGAACTACGAGGCCTACAAGGGCCTCTGGTCGAGCCACGAGGACCACAACTACTTCGAGATCGCCCACACGCTCGAGCGCCAGTTCGGTCCAGGCGGACGGTATCGCGGCCTCCCGCTCTACGCGTTCGCGGACAACCACGACGTGACCCGCATCGCCAGCCGGCTGAGCGATCCGGCGCACCTCTACCCGCTGCACGTCCTCCTCTTCACCATGCCCGGCGTGCCGTCGATCTACTACGGCAGCGAGTGGGGGATTCGCGGCGAGAAGCGCGCCGGCGACGACACGCCGCTGCGTCCGGCGATCGCCGGTCCGACGCCGCCGCCGGACGCACCCCATCCGGAGCTGGCCGGGGCGATCGCACGGCTCGCACGCCTGCGCCAGGCGAGCCCGGCGCTGCGTCGCGGCGACTACCGGACCCTGCACATCGCGTCGGAGCAGCTCGTCTTCGCGCGCGCGTGCGATGACGAGACGATGATCGTCGCCGCAAATGCGTCACACGGCTGGACGACGATCACGCTGCCCGCGGGGACGTGGCGCGGGCGGCGTCTGGTCGATCGGCTGGATCCGTCGGCGCCGGTGCCGATCGCGGGCGATCGCCTCTCGCTGGACGTGCCGCCGTGCTGGGGGCGCGTGCTCGCGGTCGAGTAGCCCGTCCGATCCCGTCAGTCGCGCGTGCCGAGCGTCCGGTCGAGGAAGTCGGTGATGCGGGACACGGCCCACGCGTGCACCGCGGCGCGATCCACGTCGGCCTTCGGGTCGACGCAGACCTGCTGCGCGACCAGCACCCCCGCCGCGCTGCACACCGGCATGAAGGCGAAGTGGCCGCCTTGCGGGTAGGTGGTCAGCCGCGCGTGCGGGATGAGGCGCGCGTAGCGCTCGGCGTTGTAGACGAGGGGCACGATCTCGTCCGTCGTCGTCGCGAGGATCTCCACCGGGATCGTGATCGACCGCAGGCTCGACGACGTGGCCGCCGGCCCGAACACCGGGGCCATCGCGACGACGGCGCGGATGCGGCGATCGCGATACGACCTCCCCCGCTCGCCGAGGTCGGGGATCGCGTTCGGCTGGACGCCGCGAATGACGTCGCAATCGGGTGTGGCGCGAGGGCCGTTGCAGTACACGAGGAAGTCTTCCGGCCGGATGCGCGCCCCGGCGAGCATGAGCACCGTCAGTCCGCCCGCCGAGTGTCCGACCGCTCCGATGCGGCGCGCGTCGATGCGACGGCCGAACACCGGATCCGCGAGCAGGAGGGACAGCACGAGGCTCACGTCGCGCGGCCGGCGCCACGCCGCGTAGCGACCCGCGACGCTGACGTCGCCGAAGCGGTCTCCCGCATGGTCGACCGCGGCGACGAGATAGCCGTGCGTCGCCAGGGTCTCGGCGATCCACGCGAGGTTCGACGCGTCGCCGCCGCTCCCGTGCGAGAGCAGGACCAGCGGCAGGAGGCGCGGCGTGCGTGCGGGTGTCGCGTTCCACGCCCCGCGACCGGGGAAGATGCCGTCCCAGTCGATGTCGTCCTCGGCGGTTCCCGGCACGGCCGGGTACCAGAGAACGTCACGAGCTGCCTGCCGCGTGCGGGATCCTCGAACGTCCGGCTGGCGACACCGACGGGATCGCGCGCGGTGCGAGGCTCCGGCGATGCGGGCTGCCCGCCCGGCGCCGCGGTGCCGAGCGCCTTCACCGTCTGGATCGGGCCGCGACAGCCCGCGACGACGGCGAGCGCGAGCACGACCATCGCGCGTGCGACCATGGTGCCCGAACCTTGACAGCGGCGTCCGCTGCGCCATAGCAAGGACGCAAGGAGGAACACGCTCATGCGGGTCGCCATTCTATCGCTCATGCTCTCCTCCGCCGCGTACGCCGTCGACATCGGAACCTGCGGCCAGATAGTGTTCCCCGGCGATACCGCCACGGTGGTGGCCGACCTGAACTGCTCCGCGGCCGCCGCGGCCGCGGTCATGCTGAAGCCCGGATCGACGCTGCTTTTGAATGGCCATAGCATCAGCGGTGGCCAGATCGGCATCGAGACCGAGCCGGGCAAGAAAGGCGGCCCGACGACCCACGTCCAGGGACCGGGGACGATCAAAGGGATGACGGGCTGCGCGATCTGGGCGCAGAACAAGGTCACCGTAGAGAACGTCGACCTCCACGCCAACGGCTGCGGGATCACGGCCGTCTACAACTATCCGCTGACGCTCGAGCAGGTGTCGATCACCGACAACGACGGTGATGCGATCACCTATGTCAGCGTCCTTGGCAATGGCCGCATCGAGGGCGACGGCGTGACGATCACGGGCAACGGAGGCGACGGCATCCTGACGACGGGGAAGGTCACGCTCGAGGACGCGCTCGTCCGGGACAACGGCGGCGTCGGCGTCGAGTCGATCCTCAAGTCGATCCGCGTGATGCGCGGGACGCTGGTGCACAACGCGGGCGGCGACGTCGTGTCCTTCCGGAGATCCAAGCTGATCGAGGCCACCTGCACTCACAGCTCTGATCTCCGCAACGGCGGCACGCTCGCCATCTGCACGCTCGACTGACCGGCGCGCGGACGGACGCCAGCGCCGCCGGGACTCAGGCGAGCAGACCGTGCGCGCTGTAGAGCGGCAGGTCCTGCACCGAGAGCAGCCCGGGCTTCGCCGCGCACACCGACGGGATGGCGTTCAGGATCCGCATGGCGGTCGCGACCAGACCGCCGTCGTTGTGGTCACCACCCTTCCCACGGAGCTGGAGGTCGCAGATCATCGAGGGCGATCCCTCGACCAGGATACGGTAGCATCCCACCCCGGCCGGCTGCGGCCAGTCGGGGGCGATGTCCGGACGCAGCCGCGTGACGTGCTCGACGATGATCGCCGGACGTCCGCGCACGATGCCCTGGATCTCGAAGCGCAGCCCCGCCATCGGTGCCTGCGGGGACCGGCCCCGACGGCACCGTGAACGCCGTCTCGGCGGCCCGGCGCTCGTTCGTCTCGCGGATCTCCTCCACCTCGGTGCCGAGCGCGGCCGCGATCGCGTGCACGACGGGTCCCCACGCCAGGGTCAGGATTCCCGGAACGAGCAGCAGCGGCGTGTGGTCCATGGGCTTGGCGAAGCCCATGGTATCGAAGAGGACCGTGGGCTGGTCGTAGGTGGCGTAGTCGAGGATCTCCATGATGCGCACCGAGTCGACCCGCTCGCACGCGGAGAGCAGCAGGATCGGCAGCGCGTCGTTGGCGAAGCCGGGATCGATGCCAGACGTGAAGCACGACGTGCCGCCTTTCCGACACGCCGACTCGAGACGCGCGACCAGATCGGGATTGGCGGCGGGCGGATAGACGAGCGGGACGACCGACGTGGCCACCACGTTCTTGCCCGACTCGAGGATGCGGCACATGTCGTCGACCGCCTCACCGGGACGGAGATCACCCGTGGCGGTGTACGAGACGCAGTCGGCGTCGAGCGCCAGCAGGGCTTCCGCGTCGCTGGTGGCCGTTACGCCGACCCGGCGGCCGAGTCCGCACAGCTCGCCGGCGTCGCGGCCGGCCTTGTCGGCGCCGTGCACCCAGAGCCCGACGAGGTCGAGCTCCGGATGGTTGATGATGCCGCGCAGGGCGAGCTTGCCGACGTTGCCGGTACTCCACTGGATCACACGATGGGACATGGCCGCCTGACGTGCCTCAGGTGTCGTCGGGGCGTCAAGCGCCGCCGTGACGCGGCGACGGTCTGCTGTACCCGGTTCCGGGATTCGGGCATCCAAGGGCCATGTGCGATGTACCGGCTCGCGTGGGCGCTGCTTGCCACCCTGGCGGTCGTCCGGCCGGTGGGCGCGGAGACGGCTCATGCGACGTTCGCGGGCGGCTGCTTCTGGTGCATGGTGCCGCCCTTCGAGACGCTCGACGGCGTCGAGTCGGTCACGTCCGGCTACACCGGCGGCACGAAGGTGAATCCGACCTACGAGGAGGTGTCCGCCGGAGGCACGGGCCATGCCGAGTCGGTGGACATCGTGTACGACCCCGCGCGGATCGGCTACGAGAAGCTGCTCGACGTCTTCTGGCACAACGTCGACCCGACGACGCCGGAGGCCCAGTTCTGCGACCACGGCAACCAGTATCGCAGCGCGATCTTCTACCACGACGACGCGCAGCGGCGGCTGGCCGAGGAGTCGAAGCAGGCGCTGGAGCGGTCGCACGCGCTGCCCGCCCCCGTCGTGACCGAGATCGTCGCCGCCGGACCGTTCTACCCGGCGGAGGAGTATCACCAGGACTACTACAAGAAGAATCCGGTCCGGTACCGCTTCTACCGCTACACCTGCGGCCGCGATCAGCGCCTCCGCGAGGTCTGGGGCGCGGCGCCGGCGCACTGAGCGCGGCGGACCCTACGGGTCTCGGTGTCCACGCGGATGGCGCGGCAGATCGTCGTCGAGGACGAGCCACGGCAATGCGTCGTCCGCCCAGATGTGATCGCCGGGTGGTACGTCCTCGGGCCGATCCATGCTGGCGACGGTGACGTCGATCCACTCGGGCTCCGCCGTCGTGGCAAACGTGAGCGGCGTGCCGCAGCCGCCGCAGAAGGTTCGCGTCACGGGGGGTGACGAGTGCAGCTCGGCGGGCGACCCGGTGACCACGCGAACGGCATCGCGGGCGTACGTCGCCCAGGTGACCAGGGGTGCGCCCGCCGCGCGCCGGCACATCGTGCAGTGGCAGTGCGACACCTCGCGCGGCTGGCCGCGGATCGCGTAGCGCACCGCGCCGCAGAAGCAGCCGCCGGTGACCGCCTCGGGCAGCGGATGGCGACTCGGGCGCGCCGCCGGCAGCGACTTCACCCAGTGGGTGCGCTCGAGCGGCCGGAAGCCCTCCCGGCGGTACAGGCCGGCGGCACGCTCGTGCGAGCGCTCGACCTCGAGATCGATCGCGACGGCGCCTGCCGCCGCGGCCGCCTCGCAGGCGGCACGCAGCAGCGCCGTGCCGAGCGCGCGACCGCGCGCGTCGGGCTCGACGTAGAGCTCCTCCAGCCACGCGCTGCGGCCCCCGTGCTCGATCGGCCACGCCAGGGAGAGCGCCGCGACCCCGACCGGGCGGCCGCCGGCGACGGCCACGAGGAACCGCGCGCGGCGCGGCCGCCTGAGCAGCGCGGCGACCGTCCGCGCGACATCTGCCTCGGGCGTCTCGATCGCGTGCTCGCGGAGCTGCGCCACCAGCAGGCGAACGAGCGCGTCCCGGTCGGCCGGCGTGGCGGCGCGGATCATGGGCTCGTCGCGCGCGGCGCTCATGGTGATGAGATGCCGGAGCCGCGCGCCCGTGTCACCTCGCCGTCAGCCGCTCAGCCACGTCCGACACGACGCGCGCTCGAGCACTGGATCGAGCGCCGAGCGATCGGCGACGGCGGCGTAGCGCGCGCGCAGCGCGGCGAGCGATTTGGCGTGGTACTTCTGCGTCTCCTGCCTGAAGGGCTTGCCCCCCAGCTCGACGGCGAACTCCTTGTCGCCGGCGGCCAGCGCACGCGCGTTGGCGGCGGACCAGGGGAAGAAGACGGCCGCGATCTCGTCGCGCAGCAGCGGCAGCAGCGTCGGCTCCAGGTCGCCCAGCCGCTCCCACCCGCCGGTGGCCACCGGGTCGAGCATGCGCTCGATCCACGCCACGACGCGCGGGGCACGGGCGCGGATGATCGCGCCGGGAGTGGGATCCGTGAAGCACTCGTAGAGCTGTGCGTAGAGGCCGAAGTCGCCGAACGCCGGCCGGCCGCCGAAGAGAAAGGAACGCCCGTCGAGGTGGCGCTCGAGGATCTCGACCTGGCGGTGGAGCGATCCCTCGATCTGATCCTTGGTCGCGGGCGACGAGCCCACGAAGGCGAGGCGCGGCACCATCCTGCCCTTCACCGCCGCGCGGATGCCCGCCAGCAGCTCGCCGGTGGCGTCGGGGTTCATGCTGGACGCGATGCGCTCGGCCCCCGACTCCTGGTCGGCCTCGTAGAACCAGCGGTAGTGGAACATCGGCTTGTTGCCCCACTCGTCGGCGTACTCCTCGATCAACGCGGACAGGAAGGCGAGCGCCGGGTCGTCGGGATGGATCGACGGCTCCGGGTGCAGCGCCTCCATCCGCTCGATGATCGGCGTCGAGTCCTGCATCGCCGTCCCGTCGGGCGCGATCACCAGCGGGATGAGCGGCAGCTTCGCGTGCCGATCGAATTCGGCCTGGTTCTGCACCGTCCGCACGACCCACTCGTGCGGGATGCGCTTGTAGCGAAAGTAGGATCGGACCTTCACGGAGTAAGGGGAAAGCTCCGCGCCGAAGATGCGGTACACGTCCGCCATGTCGCCTCCCTTCACGTACGGGCGATGAAGTCCACCACCACCCCGGCCAGCTCCGCCCCTCGATCCTCCTGCAGGAAGTGGCCGCCGCCGGCAATGGTGGTGTGGGGCCGACCCTGCGCGCCGGGAATGCGCGCCTGGAGCACGCGATCACCGCCGGCGGTGATGGGATCGGAGTCGCTGAACGCCGTCAGGAACGGCCGCTCCCAGCGCTCGAGCACCTTCCACGCCGCCCGGTTGGGTTCGGACGCCGGATCGTCCGGGCGCGCGGGCACCAGCAGAGGGAACTGGCGGGCCCCTGCCTTGAAGCGCTCCTCCGGGAACGGCGCGTCATACGCCGCGATGACCTCGGCCGGCAGCGGCGTGGCGCATCCCCCGCTCACGATGCGTCCCACGGGAAACTCCGGCACCTGCTGCGAGAACGTCCGCCAGGCGAGAAAGGCCGGCCCCGGATCGGTGTCGCCGGTCGGCAGGAACGTGTTGGCGGCGACGACGCGTGCGAAGCGCTCGGGATGCTCCGCCACCAGCCGCAAGCCGATGAGGCCTCCCCAGTCCTGGCAGACGAGGGTGACGGCGCGCAGGTCGAGCCCGACGAGGACGGTCGCCATCCAGTCGACGTGACGCTGGTAGGTGTAGTCGTCGCGCGCCGCGGGCTTGTCGGAGCGGCCGAACCCCACCAGGTCGGGCGCGATCACGCGATGACCGGCCGCGGCGAGCGGCGGGACCATCTTCCGGTACAGATACGACCACGACGGCTCGCCGTGCAGCATCAACACGGGGGCGGCCGCCGGCGGTCCCTCGTCGAGGTAGTGAATCCGGATGCCGTCGCGCTCGAGGTAGTGCGGCGCGAAGTCGTAGCCCGGAAGATCGCGGAATCGATCGTCGGGAGTCCTGAGCACGTCCATCAGCCGCTCCGCAGCAGGCTCTCGAGCGTGAACCGCAGGACGCGGCGCGCCTCGCCGTGGGTCAGCCGCTGGTGATCGCGCAGCGCCTGCCACGTGCTCCAGCTCGCGGCCGCCACCAGCGCCGACTGGAGGCGTCGTCGCGCGACGGGCGACCGGCGCGACAGCTCGCTGGCGAAGACGCGGCACACCTCGTCGGCCTTCAGCTTGCGAAAGGCGCCCAGCCGCCCCTGAACCTCGCTCGAGAACGGCTCGGTGAGGATCGCCGCGCGACGGACGGGGGCGATCGCTTCCAGGAGCTTCGCGCGCTGGCGCACGAAGGCGCCCAGCCGCCGCTGCAGCGGTCCGTCGTCCGGGACGGCGCCGATGTGGGCCGCGAGCCGCTCCGCCTGCCGGCTGGCGGCCGCGGCGAACAGCGATTCCACGTCGTTGAAGTGCTGGAAGACCGAGCGCAGCGACACGCCGGCGCGCGCGGCGATGCGGGCCGCGCTCGGCCGCAGGTCGCCCCGATCGATGAGGGCCAGGAGCGCGTCCACGATGGCGCCGCGCGCGCGTTCGCCGCGCGCGAGGCGACCGTCGACGGTGGCGAGGCGGGCGGAGGACGCTGCCATGATGTGCGCCGGGAACTTATTGCAGTCCCAGTGCAGGCTCAAGACATCCGGCGAGAGCGTCCCGAGGTTGACGCGGTGCCCGGGTCCGTGTGCACGATCGCCACCGGTGGAGCCGACGGCACCACGACGCAGGAGCTTGCGGTGGCTCGTGGCAATCGCCATCTGCGTGGTCCAGGCGAGCGCAACCGCGATGGACGTTCCAGCGCACCGCAGCGACGGCCGATTCGAGAACATCGAGCCGTTCCAGCGTCCCGGGCCCCTGGTGACCGTGCCGTTCTTCGTGCGCCAGGCCGTCGGCTCGTTCTTCGCCCGCCCCGGGGCGCCGGCGCTCGTCCGGAACGACGGCGCCTGGCTGCGCGACAACGCCCGCCACAGCGCTCCCAGCGTCACCTGGATGGGGCATGCCAGCGTCCTCGTGCAGATGGATCACACGACGCTGCTCACCGATCCCATCTGGTCGGCGACGGCGAGCCCCGTGTCGTGGTTCGGGCCGCGGCGGTTCGTGCCGCCTCCCATGCCCATCGAGGCGCTGCCCGCCATCGACGCGGTGCTCATCTCCCACTCGCACTACGATCACCTCGATCTGCCGACGCTCCGCGCCCTGGCGGCGCGGGGCACGACCCGCTTTCTCGTCCCCCTCGGCGTCGGCGAGATCCTGCGCGACGCGGGGGTGGGGCCGGCGGAGGAGCTCGACTGGTGGGAGTCGCGGACCGTCGGCGGCGTCACGGTCACCTGCGTGCCGGCCCGCCACTGGAGCCAGCGCGGCATCGGCGACCTGAATCGGACCCTGTGGTCGGGCTGGGTGGTCGTCGGGCCGACGCACCGCTTCTGGTTCGCGGGAGACACCGGCTACACGCGGTCCTTCGCCGACATCGGGGAGCGCTTCGGCCCCTTCGACCTGGCCGCCATCCCCATCGGCGCCTACTCGCCTCCGGCCATGATGCAGCCCGTCCACCTCGATCCGGAGGAGGCCGTGCAGGCGGGGCTCGACGCCCGGGCCTCCAGCCTCCTCGGCATCCACTACGGGACCTTCGATCTGACCGAAGAGCCGCTCGACGAGCCGCCGCGCCGCTTCCACGCCGCTGCGGCGCAGCGCGGCATCGACGGCGGTCGCATCTGGACCCCGGCGATCGGGGAGACGCGCTCCTGGTGAGACCGTTCACGCGTCGAAGTCGCGTCTGACGCGTAACGTCCTTGACACCTTCGCGCGTGCTTTCTTATAAAGCCGCGGCTTTCCAAACAGCGCGATTCATCTGTGCCCTTTCGTCGGAGGTGGCGGAATGACGACAGCCATGCGGTGGCGCGTGGAACGGCATCTGGCGAGGGCGCTGGTTGCGCTGTTGGTGCTGATCGGCACCAGACCGGCTCTCGCCCTCACGTTCGACGACCGGGGTGAGATGCGTCTCGGGCTGCGCGCCTACAATGCGGTGCGCGTCGGGACGGAGACCATCGGCGACAGCAGCAACCCGCTCAACTATCCCGTGTCCGGGGCGGGCCATCTGCGCCAGGACCGCTTCTTCCTCCAGCTCTCCTACGACCACGACCTGACGCGCCTCGTGCACGAGAGCATGGGCCTGCTGGCGCCGTTCCGGCTGCTCAACCCGAGCAGCCTCAAGTACGCGCTGGAGTATCGTTTCGAGGGGGAGGGCCTCTACAACTGGGGGCCCGAGGAATACTCGCACCAGTACGCCGCGCTGAGCCGCTTCCGCGGCGACTTTCCCAAGGTCGACATCCCGGGTGTCGCGAACACGACGCCCTTCCTCGATCAGCGGTACATCAAGGAGCGGGTCGATCGGCTGCTACGCAACGCGCGGGTGCGCAACCGCCTCTTCCTCGCCTACCTCGACTTCGAGAAGGGTCCGCTGTTCATCCGGGTCGGCCGGCAGAACCTCGCCTGGGGAGAGACCGACATCTTCCGTCTCCTCGACAACATCAACCCGCTCGACGACAGCTTCGGCGGCTTCTTCATCGCGCTCGACGAGCGGCGCGTGCCGCTCGCGATGGTCCGCAGCAGCTACCAGCTCGGCTCCTGGGGTCCCTTCCAGGATGCGTTCCTCGAAGGCTTCGTCGCGCAGGGCAACCGGGTCGCGACCAATCCCGGCATCCCGCTCGGCTCCACGTGGATCCCCGGCGGTCTCGCCTTTCCGAACCAATCGGTCCGCCAGATCATCGACACGCCCGACGCCACCAAGGTGCGAGGTGGTGCGCGCCTCGTCTTCACCGCCAAGGACATCACGTTCAACCTCGCGCACTACCAGACCTACCTCGACGTGCCCGGGGTCCAGTACCGCCTCCCCGGCGCGATGAAGAATCCCGACGGGACCACGTCGAACACCGCGAGCTTCGACAATCCCATCCTGGCCTTCCAGCGCTTCCCACGCGTCGCCATCACGGGCGGCTCGCTCACCTTCCCGATCACCTCGCTGTACTCGATCGTGCGCTCCGAGGTGGCGTACTTCGCCCACCAGCCCTTCAACCGTCAGGGCACCGGGAACAGCTTCGACTCCTTCTCTCTCGGCAACGGCATCGGCACGGCGGGAACGAAACGGCTCCAGGCGGCGGACAACACCGACGGCGGCCTGAATCCGTTCGTCTACCCGCGCTTCCTCGCCACGGGGCGCAAGGCTCCGGTGTGGGGTCAGACCCTGACCCTCAACACCTTCAACATGTCGGTCGGGCTCGACGTGAACCGTTTCATCCGGTTCCTCAACCCGACGCAGACGTTCTTCTTCACCACCCAGGTCTTCTACAAGCACATCTTCGACGCGCCCGACGACCTCATCCTGCCGGTCCCGTACCGGGACCTGCCGGTGAACGGGAAGATTCCGGTCATCGGCGACCCCAACAACCCCGGCAACATCCTCCAGGGCGTCGGCGGCTGCGGACCGAAGGGGAACAAGCGGGCCTGCAACATCCAGCCGCGCTTCTACCCGCAGCAGCAGGATCAGGTGCTGCAGACGCTCCTCATCACCACCTCGTACTCCGGCGGCCGCATCGTGCCGTTCCTCGGCATGTTCTACGACTGGGTCGGCGGCGTCGTCGTCCAGCCCGGCGTCACGCTGGTGAAGGACCCCTTCCGGTTCACGTTCGACTACACGTCGGTCACCTCGGTGGCCGCGCAGCAGTTCGGCACCGTGCGCGACAAGGACAACGTCCGCTTCCAGGTCGAGTACGTCTTCTGATTGACTCGCCTCTCCATCGGTGAGACGGTCATCGAACTGTCGAATGGAGAGACCGATCAAGCTGCCCGGACCGGATCATCCGATCACCATCGAGCCGAACCCGGCGCGCGTCGTCGTGTCGGTTGCGGGTCGCGTGATCGCGGACACGCGGAGCGCGCTCACCCTCCGCGAGGCGAGCTACCCGGCGGTGCAGTACGTCCCGCGCACGGACGTCGACCTGTCGCTGCTCAGCCGCACGCGCCACGCCACCTACTGTCCCTACAAGGGAGACGCCGCGTACTACAGCATCCCCGTCGGGGGAGAGCGGTCCGTCGACGCCGTGTGGACCTACGAGGCTCCCTACGACGCCGTCGCGGCGATTCGCGACCACCTGGCGTTCTACCCCGACCGTGTCGATGCGATCGAGGAACGGCGGACGGCGTGAAGGACGGTCGGGCGCGGCAGACGCCCGCCGCCTGACCGACCGCCAGTTCGCGCGCATCTCCCGCGCCCTGGCGGAGCCGCGGCGATTCCGGATCCTCAAGCAGATCGGCGCGCGGGACGGCGCCATGCCGTGCACCGCGCTGCTCCGCGCCCACGACGTGAGCGCCGCGACCCTCTCCCACCACATCAAGGAGCTCGAGACGGCCGGCCTGGTCGAGACCGCGCGGGCGGGGAAGTTCATGCACCTCACCCTGCAGCGCGACATGCTCCGCGCCTATCTCGATCGGCTCGCGAACATCTGACGCGCCGGTTCGTGCCTTGACACAGCCCCGACTGGCAGTTTGATGGTTGTACAGTCGTCGAATCCATCATGGGAAAGCTCCAGGACAAGGTCGCCGTCATCACCGCCGCCACCTCGGGCATGGCGCTGGCCACCGCCAAGCTCTTCGTCGACGAAGGCGCCCACGTCTTCATCACCGGCCGACGCCAGAAGCAGCTCGACGACGCGGTGAAGGCGATCGGCAGGAACGTCACCGGCGTCCAGGGAGACGCCGCGAACCTCGCAGACCTCGATCGGCTGTACGACACGGTGAAGCGCGAGAAGGGCAGGATCGACGTCCTCTTCGCGAGCGCGGGCTTCGGCGAGTTCGCCGCGATCGGCAGCGTGACCGAGGAGCACTTCGACAGGACCTTCGGGTTGAACGTCCGGGGAACGCTGTTCACGGTGCAGAAGGCTCTGCCGCTCCTCGTCGACGGCGGCGCGATCATCCTGAACGGCTCCATCGCCAGCGTGAAGGGCTTCGCGACCTTCGGCGTCTACAACGCCAGCAAGGCGGCCGTGCGCTCGTTCGCGAGAACCTGGACCATGGACCTGAAGGAGCGCAACATCCGGGTCAACGCGCTGAGCCCAGGCACCATCGATACGGGCATCTTCGACGGCATCCCCAAGGAGGCCAAGGACTACTTCGTGTCGCTCATCCCGCGCGGCACGATCGGACGACCCGAGGAGATCGCGACCGCCGCGCTCTTCCTCGCCTCGAGCGACTCGAGCTTCGTCACCGGCATCGAGCTCTTCGTCGACGGCGGCGTCGCACAGATCTGACGCGGCCCGGAGGCCCGTCCGCCGTGCCGTCTGACGCACTACGCCGTTGACACTCCGCCCCGCGCACGGGTAAAGGCCGGAAGCTGACCGTGCGGTACAATCGTCGAGTCTGCACGGTGAGTGCACGAATCTCGAGGAGGGTCCGCATGAAGTCCGTCATCGCCGCGGTGCTGGTTTTTTGCGCGGCGGTCGCCGGCGCCGAGTCCGTGGACATCGGCAGCGTCCGGCAGAACCTGTTCGCCACGTGCTTCGCCAGCGACCAGGAAGGCTGGATGGCGGGTGAGCTGGGCCGCATCTTCCGCACCACCGATGGCGGGGCGACCTGGACCCAGCAGGACGCGCACACCAAGCGGCCCTTCCTGGCCATGAGCTGTCTCGACGCCAAGACGGCGTGGGTCGCGGGCAAGGAAGGCATCGTCTACGGAACGAAGGACGGCGGCGTGACCTGGACGCAGCTCCAGACCGGGTCGCAGCGCCACATCTTCGCGCTCGAGTTCGCCACCCCGCAGCTCGGCCACGGCGCCGGCGACTACGGCACCATGATCCACACCGAGGACGGGGGCGCCAGCTGGACGGTGTCGCGCGTCGCCGACGACGTGAAGCTACCCGAGAGCGCGCTCGACACCGGCGTGGATCCCGGTGACGTCAACATCTACGGGATCAGCTTCGGCGACCGCGACCACGTCTGGCAGGTCGGGGAGTTCGGCGTCGTGCTCGCGAGCCAGGACGCCGGCAAGACCTGGCGACAGCAGACCACGCCCGTCGAGAGCACGCTCTTCGGGGTGCGATTCAGCGACGCGCAGCACGGCGTCGCCGTCGGCCTCGACTCGGTGATCCTGCGCACCACGGACGGCGGAGCCACCTGGGGACCGGTCCCCCCACCCGTCCAGGGTCGCTCGCTGTTCGACGTCTTCGTGCGCGGGCAGCAGGGCTGGATCGTCGGTGATCAGGGCACGGTGCTGAAGAGCGCCGACGGCGGCGCCAGCTGGACGGTCGAGCCGCTGCCGCTGCAGTTCGCCGCAAACTGGATCCGTTCCATCTGGCTCGCGTCCGGAGGACGCGGCCTGGCCGTGGGCTCGGAAGGTCTCGTCTTCCGGGTCGACGGCTCGAGCATGACGCAGCTCGGAAGCCGCGCCGCATCCCCCACGAGGACCACCTCATGATTCCGAAGCGCTGGATCGCCTCCTACCTCCGTTTCCTGCTCCGCAACCGCCTCGCGGTGACGATCGTCACGGCCGTGATGACGATCTTCTTCGCGTACCAGTGCACGCACATCAAGGTGCTCCCGCAGTTCCTCGACTTCTACCCGGGCCCGCTGAAGCTCACCATCCTCGGGAAGGAGATCACGCTGCGCGAGGGGCATCCCTACATCAAGATATACAACGAGTTCCGTCGGATGTTCGGCAGCGCCAACGTGCTGACCCTGATCATCGAGACCAAGCACGGCGACATCTACAACCCGACGACCCTGCAGAAGATCGACCAGGCCACCAAGGCGCTGGTCGAGACGAAGGGCGTCGTCCCGTACCAGATCCTCTCCATCGCGCACCCGAAGATGAAGAGCATCACCAACGCACAGGGCGCGATCCAGATCCGCGAGGTGTTCTACCCGACGGTGCCGAAGACGATGGAGGATGCCCAGCGGGTCAAGTGGGCCGTCTACTCCACGAAGGGCATCCGCGGCATCTACGTCTCCGAGGACGACACGGCGGCGCTGGTGACCGCCGGGTTCTGGGAGGAGGAGCTCGACTTCGACTACCTCTACGAGCGGATGAACACGCTCAAGCAGCAGCTCGAGGACGACAACCACACCGTCTACATCTCCGGCTTCCCGTGGCTGTACACCTCGATCCAGCGCTACGTCCCCGAGGTGGGACAGGTGTTCGTGATCACGATCGCCGCCCTCACCTTCCTGCTCTGGAACTACTTCCGCAGCTGGCCGGGAGTCTGGGTCCCGATCTTCTCCGGGATCCTGTCGAGCGTGTGGGCGCTCGGTCTGGTGCCGTTGCTCGGGCTGAACCTCGACCCGCTCGTGCTCGTGATCCCGGTCTTCCTGTCCGCACGCGCCCTGTCGCACTCCGTGCAGTCGATGGACCGCTATCACGAGGAGTATCACCGCAGCCACGACAAGCACACGGCAATCGTCCAGTCGTACTCGCACCTGTTCCCGCCGGCGATCGCGTCGGTCCTGGCCGACGGCGTCGCGCTGCTCGTCGTCGCGATCGCGCCGATCCCGCTCATCCAGAAGTGCGCCATCTTCTCGAGCTTCTGGATCGTCTCGATCTTCGTCAGCGTGGTCACGCTCCACCCGATCATCCTGTCGGCGACGACGCCGCCGGGGGTCGACAGCAAGTATCCGCGCTGGGCGAAGGTGCTCGGGTACGCGGTGCTCGCCGTCGTCGCGCTGTTCTTCTTCGGCTACGCCATCAAGCTCACCATCGCGCTCATCGGCTGGATCAAGACGGCGCTCATGCTCGCGGTGGCGTTCGCGCTCTATCGCTGGCACGAGGTGGCGTACAAGAAGCTCACCGACTGGACGATCGCGGCGAGCAACGGATGGCGGCGCTGGGCCGGCGTGCTGCTCACGATCGCGCTCTACCTCGTGTGTCCGTTCTTCGGCTGGCGGCTCAAGGTGGGAGACATGACGCCGGGCGCGGCGCTGCTCTTCCCGAACCACCCCTACAACGTCGCCTACGCCAAGCTGAACGAGAAGTTCGAGGGCGCCAACACGCTCGTCGTCATCGCCGACACCGGCAAGGAAGGCGGCATGAAGGACGTGGCGCCGCTCACCACCATGGAAGAGCTCGGCGACCACATGGAGTCGGTGGAGGGCGCGGGCGTCTCGGTGACGATCGTCGACATCATGAAGCAGCTGTCGCGACTCTTCCACGAGGGCGAGCCCAAGTGGGGCTTCATCCCGGACAAGCAGAAGTACATCGCCGAGCTGTTCTACCAGTTCACGCAGACGTCCTCGCCCGGTGACCTCGACCGCTTCGTCTCCCCCGACTTTCGCTACGGCACGGTCATCACGCTCTTCCACGGCTACTCACACGACATCATCATGAACGCGATCGACAGCGCGAAGGAGTGGGCCGCGCAGCACTCCAGCGAGAACATGCACTTCCTGCTGGCGGGCGGGCTCTACGGCGTGCTGGCGGCGGTGAACGAGGCGGTCGAGAACTCGTACTGGACGACGCTCGTCATGGTGATGTGCGCCGTCGCGGCGTGTCTCTACTTCACCTACGGATCCCTCGTGGCGACGCTGCTCCTGATGATTCCCGTCGTGCTCTCGCAGCTCGCCTGCGAGGCGTTCATGTGGATCTGGCACATCGACCTGAACGTCAACTCGCTGCCGATCGCGGCGGCGGGCGCGGGCGTCGGCGTCGACTACGGCATCTATCACTTCAGCCGCATGATCGACGCCGTCGAGGAAGGGCGCGACATCGACGAGGCGGTCGACTACGCGACCGCCACCACCGGCAAGGCCATCATCTTCACCGCCACCACGATGCTCGCGGGCACGATCTTCTGGTGGTTCTCGAACCTCAAGTTCCAGGCCGAGATGGGCCTGCTGCTCGCGCTCCTCATGGTGTTCAACACCTTCGGCGGACTCGTGCTCGTTCCGGCATGGGTGAAGGTGGTCCGGCCGCGCTTCTTGAGCGCGCGACGTCCGGATCGTGCGGTGGGCGAGCAGCAACCGGCGCAGCTGGCCGTCGGGTGATCGAGGCCAGGAACCTCACCAAGCGGTTCGGACGCCGCACGGCCATCGACGGAGTCTCGCTGCGCGTGGCGCGGGGCGAGGTGGTGGGGTTCCTGGGGCCGAACGGCGCCGGCAAGACGACGACGCTGCGCGTGCTGGCGGGAGTCTTCCCGCCCACGAGTGGCCAGGCGCTGGTCGACGGGCTCGACCTGGCCGCGGCGCCGCTCGCGGCCCGCAGGCTGATCGGCTACGCGCCCGAGCACCCCGCCCTGCACGGCGACGCGACGGTGCGCACCGAGCTGGACTACGTCGCGGCGCTGCGCGACGTCCCCGCCGGCGAGGCGCGCCGCGCCGCCGTCTCCGGGGCGCTCGCCCTCACCGGGCTCGAGCGACTCGCCGACCGCCGCATCGGCACCCTGTCGCGTGGCACGAGGCAGCGCGTGGGGCTCGCGGTCTCGCTCGTCGGCGACCCGCCGGCCCTGTTGCTCGACGAGCCCACGGCCGGCATGGATCCGACCCAGGGCGCCGACATGCGGCGACTCATCCGCGACCTGGGGCAGCAGCACGCCGTCTTCGTGTCGAGCCACGCGCTCGCCGACGTCGAGACGCTCTGCGACCGCGTGATCGTGTTGCACCACGGCCGCGTCCTCGCCGAGGGATCACCCGGCGCGCTCGCCGCGCGCCTGCGGCCCGCGGCCCGGATCGACCTCGACGCGGTCGCACCGTCCGACGACCTGGTGGCCGCGCTCGCGGCGGTGCCCGGGGTGCGACACGTCGAGCGCCTGCACGCGCCGGACGGCCACTCGCGCTGCCGGATCGAGACCGAGCCCGGCAGCGACCTCCGCGCCGAGCTGGCGTCCCGGGTCCTCGATCGCGGATGGTCGCTGTACGGGCTGACGCCGGTCGAGGCATCCCTCGAGGACGCGTTCCGCGCCCTCGTCGGTCCGGAGAACCCGTGAGGAAGGCGCTGGTGATCGCCCGGCGCGAGCTCGCATCGATGTTCGGGGGGCCGCTCGCCTGGATCCTGGGCGCGGTGTTCGCCGTGCTCACCGGCTACTTCTTCTACAGCGACCTGACCTTCTACGTGCTCTTCGGCGGCGCCGATCTGGCGACCGGCCTCTGGCGCTACGTGTTCCTCGACTTCCGCATGGTGGCGATGCTGGTCGTCCCGCTCATCACCATGCGACTGCTCGCCGAGGAACGGAAGCTCGGAACGCTCGAGCTGCTGTGGACGTTTCCCGTGCGCGACCGCGAGGTGGTCGCCGGCAAGTTCCTCGCGGCGCTCGCCGCGTACACGCTGATGCTGCTGCCGACGCTGGTGGGCCCGGCGGCGCTCTACGTCATGCATCCGTTCGCGCTCGGGCCGCTGCTCGCGGGGTACACCGGCATGCTGCTCCTCGGCGCGGCGTTCATCGCGTGCGGGCTGGCGGCGTCGGCGGTGACCGACAGCCAGGGCGTCAGCGCGCTGCTCACCTACGGCGTGCTCGTCCTGTCGTGGTTCCTCGCCTGGAACGAAGCCGCACTCAGCGAGCGCCTGGCGCCGGTGGTGGTGGCGCTGTCGCTCTTCGATCGCTTCTACGGCTTCGCGCAGGGCGCCATCGACAGCCGCGACGTCGCGTACTTCGTCGCCTTCATCCTGCTCTTCCTCTTCCTGGCGTTGCGCGCGGTGGGGGCGCGCATCTGGCGAGGCGTCTCGTGAGGGCGCTCGCCCTGTTCGTGTCGCAGACCCTGGCCGTCGTCTCGATCCTGGCGAGCCTGCTCGTCCTCGCCGGACGCCACCCGCTGCGCATCGATCTCAGTCCCGATCGCAGCCTCACGCTGTCACCGCACACGCGACAGGTCCTCGGCGGGCTGCGCGCGGAGGTGCGCGCGACGGCGTTCACCTCGAACCAGGAGCAGGCGATCCGGCAGCAGATCGCGGATCTGCTGCACCTCTACGGCGACGCGCAGCCGCTGATCACCACCCGGATGCTCGACCTGGACCGGAGCCCCGGCGAGGCGGAGCGACTGGCCGTGAGCAACTACAACGTCGTGGTCCTCGAGTCGGACGGGCGGCGCGAGCGGATCGATCCGGTGACGGAGGAGAACCTCACCGCGGGATTGCTCGCCGTGGCGGGACGCTCGACCATCGTGGCGTACGTGGTGCAGGGTCACGGCGAGCCCAACGTCCGCGACATCGAGGAGCGTGCCGGCCTGGGCGATGCCGCGGCGGCGCTCGCGAGCGACGGCTTCGACGTCCGCCCGCTGCCGGGCGCGGCGCGCATCCCGCCGGACGCCGGGCTCGTCGTTCTCGCCGGCCCGACGCACGAGCTCCAGCCCGCGGAGGTGGATGCCCTCGACGCATACGTGCGCGGCGGCGGGAGGCTCCTGGTGCTGGTCGACACCGACGCACCGCGATCCGTCCTCGGCCTGCTCGATCGCTTCGGCGTCGCGATGGGGAAGGACGTCGTGGTCGACCAGGACGCGAAGCTCTTCGGAGCGGACGGGCTGTCGGCGCGCGTCGCCTACCTGAACGAGAAGCTCGTGCCCGATCGCCCTGCCGCCAGCGCGCTGCTGCCGCTCGCGCAGTCGATCCGGCTCGAGGAGCGGCCCGGCATGGACGCGGAGTATCTCGCGGTCACGGACGAGACGACGTGGGCCGACGTGGGCGGACGCCCGGACGGCACGGAGCGCGTCTTCCGCACCGGGACCGATCGCGTCGGGCCGCTGCCGGTCGGCGCGCTGGTGCGTGTGCCGGCCAACGGGCGGGAAGGTCGGCTCGTCGCCATCGGCGATTCTCACTTCACCTCGAACTTCCAGCTCGGGGTCCTGGGCAACCGCGACCTGCTGCTGGTGGCCGCGGAGGTCGCGGCGCGCGGAGACCAGGCCATGACGGCGCCGCGGCGCCAGCCGACGAACGCGGGCCCCTTCTCCACGCTGGCGCTCACCGCGCACGAGGCGCGCGCGATCTTCTGGGCCGCTTGCGTCCTGCCCGCGATGTTGCTCGGTGCGGCGGCGGTCGTCGTCGCGTTGCGCCGGAGTCGCACCGCATGACGATGCGCGGCACGTTCGGCCTGATCGCCGTCGCGGCCGCGTTGCTGGTCGTGGTGCTCGGGGACAGGCGGCCGCTCATCCCCGAGCGCCCGCTGCCCACGCCGGAGGGCATGCCGCTGCTCGACGTCTCCGCCGATCGGGTGGCACGGCTCGAATGGGAACGCGGTCCCGAACGTCTCACACTCGTGCACACTCCAGCGGGCTGGTACGACGCGGCGGGTCATCCGTGGCCCGGCGACGTGGTCGATGTCGCGATCGACGCGCTCGTATCGCTTCGCCCGCGCAGCGTGGTCGAGGGCGAGCACGCGGACCTGGAGGAATACGGTCTGGCCGCGTCCACCGAGCGGCTGCGTGTGCTCGACGGCACCGGCCGCGAGCTGCTTGCCATGGACATCGGCAACCGCAACCCGGCGTGGACCGGCAACTACGCGCGCCGGGACGGCCGCGACGAGGTGCTGCTTGTCGGCTCGTTGCTCCGTTGGGAGCTCGACAAGCTCCGTTCGGCGCGCGACGTGCCCAAACTGCCTTGACAAGAGCTGGGCAAGCGCGCGAAGCAGACGTGCTGTCCAGCGTTCGAGGAGGCTCAATGACGAAGACGTTCCACATCCCCCTGCTGGCGCTCGGTACCGCGCTCCTGCTGTCGGCTGCTCCGCAGGCGCGCGCGGCGTCCGACGATCAGCCGTGGGTGCTCGACGCCAACAACTGGCAGGAGGGTAAGGACCTGCTGCCGGACCCGGTCCTGAAGCGCCTGAAGGACGGGCAGTACTGGTTCAAGGTCGTGCCCGTCGATCCGGCGAAGTTCAAGGACAACTATTCGAAGAAGTTCTGGGACGCCACCGCCGCGAACGAGGGCAAGTACGACCTGGACCAGAAGACCTGCGGCATCAAGGACAAGTCCACCGGCAAGATTCCCGATTTCGTCGTCGGGCTGCCGTTTCCGAAGATCGACAAGAGCGATCCGCAGGCCGCCTGCAAGATCGCGCAGAACTTCGCGTTCGCCGGCAGCCAGGGCGGCGGCGGGGGCGCCACGTTCACGCTGAACGGCGTCGACACCAACGGCGAGTTCCGGCGGGTCAAGGCGTTCATCCATGCAATGGGGTACCAGGGCCGGCTCGACGGCAAGATCGAGCAGAACCCGGAGAATCTCGCCGGCCAGGCCCTCGCGGGCGCCATCGAGCCGAAGGACGTCGAGGGCGTCTCGACGCTGACGAAGCGCTACTGGGACTGGGAGAGCCAGGATTCGATCTGGGCCTACGTGCCCAGCACCCGGCGCGCGCGCAGGATCAATGCCGCCACGCGCTCCGACCCCGTCGCGGGGCTCGACATCTTCGGCGACGATCTCAACTGCTACGCCGGAAAGATCGAGTACTACCAGTGGAAGCTGGTCGGCGAGGGAAGCATCCTCGCGCCGGTGATCCAGCCCACACCGTTCTCCATGAGCCCGTCGAAGGACTCGAAGACGCGCTTCGACGTGAGCACGCCCTACGCGAGCGCAGGCTACGAGAAGCCCGGCAGCAAGGGGGCGCCGTGGTGGCTCCAGGACAACGTGGTGTTCGTGCCGCGCCAGGTGTGGATCGTCGAGGGGGAGTCGACCGACCCGTACTACAACTTCGGCAAGGTCATCATGTACTTCGACAAGGACATCTACCGCATCTACTGGAAGCTCGTGCACAACCGCGCCGGCGAGTACTTCTACACCGCGGCGTGCGGCTACCACTTCGTGAAGTACGGCGAGGACTTCTCCGCCGTCTCCCCGAACTTCGTGATCGGGGTGAACGACAAGACCAACCGCGCCGCGCTCGGCGGCCGCTACCAGACCTCGTTCATCGAGCGGAACTGGGATCCGAACTACTTCTCGCTGCAGACGCTCACGCACATGACCGACTGATCGTGACGCGGAGGAGCGGCACGCGTGCGTCTCGGCGTTCCGCTCCTCCTCGCGCTCGCGCTGGCGGCGTGCGGACACGGGTCCGACGCCGAGGTGCTCGAGCACCACGGGAAGTGGGAGTCCGGCTACGGCGCGAAGTTCTACAACGTGGTCGGCCGGCTGAAGAACGACACGAGCCATCCGCTGGCCTACGTGAAGCTGCGCATCGACGCGCTCGACAAGGCCGGAGCGGTGGTGGCGTCCACCGAGACCTACAACGAGAGCGCGGAGGTGCTCGGCGTGCCCGACGTGGACGGCCGCGCGCTCCTCGCCGAGGGAAAGATCAAGCAGCTCCCGCCAGGTGGGGAGGAGCGGTTCCGCGGCAGCTTCCTCGACGAGGAGACGCCGCCGTTCGAGAGCTACCGCGTCACCGTGGCGGAGACGCCCGCGGCGAAGTAGCGGCCGCGGCCGGCGCTCACTCGTTCGACAGCGGGAACTTGTTGCTCAGGCAGAGCGGCGCGCGTTTCCCGCCCGTCGTGGTGTTCACCTGGATCTCGGCCGCCGAGGCGCGCATGGGCGCCGCCAGCGCGACCTTCCAGTCCACGGTCGCGCGCAGCTCGCCGCCGGCGGGAACGCGCTGCGTGCCGCGCCAGGTCGCCGGCAGCTCGAGGTCGATGCGGCGCGTGCCGCCTGCCACCAGCACCACCTCGAGATCGCTCAGCTCGGCGTCCTTCCCGACGTTCCGCACCACCAGCTCGCCGGCGACCTCCACTTCCTTCTTGAGCTCCCGCGCCGCCGCGACCGTGGGCGCGAAGCGCGCTTCGAGCTTGGGCGGTTTCTTCCAGAGTCCGAGCACCATGATCGCTACTCCTCGAGGAGACGCGGCAGACCGGCTTCCAGACACTCGACGATCTGGTCGCGGCAGCTCCGGAAGAAGTCCTCGTCCTGCATCGACGGGTCGGCGATGTCGCCCGTCCCGCCCGCCAGCTCGCGAAGCGTCAGCACGCGCTTCCCGGTCGCTTCCTCGAAGCCGGCGAGCATCCGGCGCTGCTCGTCGGTCATCACCAGGATCAGGTCCGCGTCGGCCAGCAGGTGGCGGTTGCGTTTCAAGTCGGTGGCGCCGGGCTTGGGCGGGGCGGGAATGCCGATCTCCTGGAGCACGAACTTGGCGTCCAGGCTGACCAGGCTGCCGTCGCGGGCGAAGGGGGCGATGCCCCCGGACGCGACCGACACGCCCCCGTCGAGGCCACGCTCGCGGAGCAGCCGCAGCAGCACCGCCTCGGCGATGATGCTGCGGCTGGTGTTCGCGTGACAGACGATGAGAACCCGTCGCGGAGCGGCTGCGGCGGGCGCGGCAGACACCTCAGAGGCCTCCCGCGAAGATCTCGGCCATGTTCTCGCCCTTGGTGATGCCCTTGCCCAGCTCTTCCTTGATGCGCGAGCCGAGCGCGGCGGCGTCCCAGGTGGCCGGCTTCTCGTTCTTGATGCGGGTCGCCGAGTTCCATCCCTTCATCGGCCACACGCTGCGGCCGCCGACCCGGAACACCTGGCCGTTGCAGCCTGCGGCGTCGTCGCTGGCGAGCCACGCGACGAGCGGCGCGATGTTGGCCGGGTTGAACACGTCGAACTCGCCGGCTGGCACGTCGCCGCCCATGAGCGCCGCGGTGCTCGGCGTGGCGTCGACGGTGAGGCGTGTCCGGGCAACCGGCGCGATCGCGTTGGCGGTGACGCCGTACTTCTTCATCTCGTTCCCGATGATGATCGCCATGGCCGCCACGGCCGCCTTGCAGGCGCCGTAGTTCGACTGGCCGACGTTGCCGATGAGCCCCGCGTCGGAGGCCGTGTTGATGATCCGCCCGTTCAGCGTGGTTGCCCTTCTTGTGCTCCTCGCGCCAGTACTCGCACGCGTGTCGCGCCATGTTGAAGGTGCCCTTCAGGTGCACGGCGACGACGGCGTCCCAGCTCTCCTCGTCCATGTTGAAGATCATCCGGTCGCGCAGGATGCCGGCGTTGTTCACCACGATGTTCAGCTTGCCGAAGGTCTTGATCGCCGTGTCGACGATGTTCTTCGCCGCCTTGTAGTCGGCCACGTTGTCGCCGTTGGCGATGGCGTCGCCGCCCATCTTCTTGATCTCCGACACGACCTCCTGGGCCGGCGTGCCGGTCGGTGCTCCCGTGCCGTCGAAGTGTGCGCCGAGATCGTTCACCACGACCTTCGCGCCGAGCTTGGCCATGAGCAGCGCTTCTTCCTTCCCGATGCCCCGGCCCGCGCCGGTGACGATTGCGACCTTGCCTTCGAGCAGCATGCGAAATGCCTCCTTTGGAATGGGAAAACCGTCAAGGTCTGCCCCAGCGGCGGAAGCGTTGTCAAGGCACGACGGGCCGCGCTACGGACGCGCCTCGAACACCAGGTTGAACGGCGTCTCGGTCGCGCGGCGGAAATGCCCGAATCCGCCTTGCGTGACGACGTCGCGCAGCCTGGCTTCGCCCGCCTGCGCCCCCAGCCCGAGGCCGACCTCCTGCGACAGCGAGGCGGGCGTGCAGATGAACGAGGACGCCGCATAGAAGATGCGCCCTATCGGATTCAGGTTGTCCTCGATCCGGTCGTGCGCGAAGGGCTCGACGAGCAGCCACGTCCCGTCCGGAGCGAGCGCCTGGCGGACGTGCGCCGCCGCACCCACCGGATCGCCCATGTCGTGCAGGCTGTCGAAGATCGACACCAGGTCGTAGCCGGTGCCCGGGAACGTCTTGGCGGTCGCCACCTCGAAGGACACGCGGTCGGCGAGCCCCTCCTCGGCCGCCAGCCGGCGCGCGCGCTCGATCGACGGCGCGTGGAAGTCGAACCCGACGAACGTGGACCCGGGATAGGCCTTCGCCATGAGCAGCGTCGTCACGCCGTGACCGCACGCCACGTCCGCGACCCGCGCGCCGCGGCGCAGCTTCGCATCGACGCCGTCGAGCGCGGGAATCCACTCGGCGACGAGGTGGGCCTGGTAGCCGGGACGGAAGAAGCGCTCGGTGCCCTGGAACAGATCGGGATGGTGATCGCCCCAGGCGACACCCTTGCCGCTGCGGAACGCGTCGACGAGCTTGGCCTCGTCCTTGAAGAAGACGCTGATGGACTGCAGCCCGCCGAGAACCGTCGCCGGGGTGGACTCGTCCGCGAGCACCGGCACGTGCTCGTCGGGGAGCGTGAAGCGCCCGCTGGCCGCGTCGTAGGTCACGTACTCCGCCGCGGCCATCGCGCACAGCCACTCGCGCACGTAGCGCTCCGCGGTCGAGGTCCGCGCGGCCAGATCCGCGGGCGTGAGCGGTCCGGCGCCCGCCATCCCCTTCCAGAGGCCGAGCCGGTCGCCCGCCAGTGCGAGCGCCACGCTGCTCGCTCCGCCGAGGTCGACGAACATCTTCGCCGCGAACGCGCGGACCTTCTCCTCGTCGAACGGCATGCGGGGCACCTCCCAGGGCGCTCATACGCTCCGTCTCTCGCGGCAGTCAACGACTCGCGCCGCGCCGACGGCTCGGGTATGGGGCGCTCCGATGCGCCGCACGATGCTCGCCCTGTCCGCCCTCGCGACGGCGCTCGCGCTGCTGAGCTCGGCCGCCGTGCTGTCGTCGTGGCTGCTCGACCCGGCGTATCGCCTGCATTTCGGAGACTCGCTCCTCTTCGTGCTGGGCTACACGACGCTCCAGGGCTGGATTCTCTGGTCGCTGGTGCGCGACACCCCCGCCGTACCCTGGATCGCCGCTGCGCGCGCGCTCGCGGGATGGATCTTTCTCGCGCTGTTCGTGTCGATCGGTCCCCTGTGGATGCGCGTCTCGCCCGCGCGCTACGTGTACCAGCTCTTCGACTGGGGGCCGCAGGCGCGCGTGGGTCTCTTCGCGCTGGTCTTCCTCGGGCGCGGCGCCTTCGACACGCTCGCGGCGTTCGTGCTGACGCACGACTGGTGGGCGCCGCTGCGCATGCGGAGGCCGCTGCTCGGTCGCCTGGTCACGGCCATTCCGGTGGCCGCCATCGTGTGTTTCATCTGGGTCTTCTTCGAGATGGTGCGAATCGACAAGCAGACCTTCTCGCCCGACGCCTACGACGTCGCGGGCGTCGTGCTGGAGGGAATCGACTGCCCGACGCTGCGTGACCGGGAGGGGCAGACCACCAGCGACCTGCGCGAGCGCGGCGACCGCCGCTATCACGTGACGATCCGCTGGCGCTGCGCGGACGTCCAGGTGGAGGTCCGCGCCGAGGACGGCCGCCTCGGTGTCGCGCGCGGACCGCGCCTCGAATGTTGCGCCGGAGCGCCGCCGGTCACGTCGTAGAAGCGACGATGCCCGGAGGCGTCAGCCCCCGGGCACCGTGCCGGCCGGTGGGGGACTGACTACCGGCCTGCCGATCGCGGCAGGATGCCTGCCGCCCGGAGACTCCAGGAGCAGCGCGCGTGCCACTCGCCAAGGTCGCGAGAACACGGGAGCGCGCTTCCGGGTCTGGGGGAGATGCCGCAGCGGCGGGTCGAGACACTCAGGCCGGATCGACCGCGACGGGCTCGGGCACGCGGGTCGGCGTGGCTCGGGTCGGGCGTTGCGCCTGCCCCGGAGCCCGTCCGGGAATCCGGGGAGGGAACGGGCCGGGGGCGGCTCGTTTGTATCCCGGACAGGCTCCGCGGCAGGCGCGAACTCCCGCCAGGCAAAAGCAACCGACGTGCCGCGATCGACCGGGAACTCAACTGACGGTCGAATCTAGGTTCATTCGGTCCCACATGGGAACCGCGGTTCCCGGGGGTCCTCGCTGGGAACCGGCGTTCCTGGCAGGGCCCTCGGCACCGATTTCGACGCCTCCGCAGCGGGAGCAGCGAGAGAACCCATGTGCCCAGGCTGGCTCCCCACTGGGAACCTCCGTTCCCTAAGGCAGGATGAAGGTCGGCTCCAGCCATGCTGGTGCTCGGGGGCACATCCGTTGCATCTCCTCGAGCGCGATGGAGCCAATCTTACAGGAGGGCTGGCTGGCTAGGCAGCCACCCGCGAACAGCGCGGTGGCGCGCCGCCGGGTCGTCGTCACCGGCCTCGGGATCGTGGCGCCCTCCGGCGTGGGGACGGATGCGATGTGGAGCGCCGTGCGCCGCGGCGTCGCGGCCGCTCAGCCCGTCACGCGCTTCGACGTCAGCGAGTATCCGGTGCGCATCGCGGCGGAGGTCCCGGACTTCCGCCCCCGCCAGTTCATGACGGCTCTCAAGGCGAGGACCGCGAGTCGCTTCTGCCAGCTCACCATCGCCGCCTCGCGCCTGGCGGTGGACGACGCGCACCTCGGCGACCCCGAGCTGTCGTCTCCCCGGGCCGGGTTCTTCCTCGGAACGTCGGAGGGTCCGGCACAGGTCGCCGAGGACCAGGCGGCGCTCTTCCGCGAGCACGGACCGGTGGGGGTGCACCGCACGCTGCCCTTCACGCTGTCGCCGCACTCGGCTTCCGCCATGGCGGCGAGCGAGTTCGGCATCGTCGGGCCCATCGTCACCCTCAGCTCGGAGTGTCCTGCAGGTCTCGACGCGCTGGTCTCGGGCGGACGCCAGATCGCGGCGGGCGGCCTCGACGTCGCGGTGGTCGGCGGCGCGGACGCGCCCATCACGCCGATCCTCTTCGCCGGCTTCGCGCGCTCGGGCGTCCTCGCCGACGACAACGACCATCCGGGGTGCGCCGCGCGCCCGTTCGACCGCCGCCGCACGGGTCTGGTGCTGGGCGAGGCCGGCGCGATGCTCGTCCTGGAGGAACGCACGCACGCGCTGCGCCGCGGCGCGCGGATCTACGGCGAGCTGCTCGGCTTCGGGTTCGGCCGCGATCGGCCGACGTACGTCGGCGACCCGAGTCCCAGCGGACGGGCGTTCCTCCTGGCCGCCTCGGCGGCGCTCGACGACGCCGGGCTCGCGGCACGCGACGTCGGCCACGTCAGTGCGCACGCGCCGGGAGTGCCGATGACCGATCTCGCCGAGATGCGCGCGCTGCGCGTGCTCTTCGGGGGCTCCGGGCGCGGCCCGGTGGTCACGTCCGTCAAGGGTGTGCTGGGGCATCCCCTGGCCGCCGCCGGCGTGCTGCAGACGGCCGCCGCGCTGCTCGCGCTGCGCGACGGTGTGGCGCCCCCCACCGCGAACTGCGAGGACCTCGACGCCGAGTGCGCGCTCGACGTGGTGCGCGGCAGCGAGCGCCAGGCGTCGTTCCGCACGGCGCTGGTGACGGCCCACGGCTTCGGCGGCAACACCACCTCCGTGGTGGTCGGGCGAGCCGACTAGAGTCCCAGGCGCCGCAGCTTCTTCATGAGCCCGCGGTAGCTGAGCCCGAGCTCGTCCGCCACCTTCGTCTTCACCCCGCCGGCCCGCTCCAGCGCGGCCACGATCTGCTGCCGCTCGAAATCGTTCGTCCGGGCCTGCAACACCCCCGGCGGGGCGCCGGCGGCCGCCGACTCCTGCACCTGCTCCGAGAGCAGGTCCTCCGTGATCGGCGCGCCCGGATCGGCCAGCAGGATGGCGCGCTCGAGCTCGTTGGCCAGCTCGCGCACGTTGCCGGGAAAGGGATGCCGCACCAGCTGCTCGAGGGCTTCGGGCGTCGGCTCGCCGACGCTCTTTCTCAGCTGCGCCGCCAGCCGGTGCACCAGGTGGCGCGCCAGCACCGGGATGTCCTCGCGGCGTTCACGCAGCGGCGGGATGTGGATCGGGAAGACCGAGAGCCGGTAGAACAGGTCGTCGCGGAAGCGGTTCGCCTTGATCTCCTCGCCGAGGCGGCGGTTGGTGGCGGTGATGATGCGGACGTCGACGGGATAGGAGCGGTTGTCGCCGACGGGGCGGATCTCGCCCTCCTGCAGGACCCGCAGCAGCTTGGCCTGCAGCGACGGCGTGGTCTCCGACACCTCGTCGAGGAACAGCGTGCCCCCGTCGGCCACCTCGAAGAGCCCCTTGCGATCGGCCACCGCGCCGGTGAACGCCCCGCGGCGGTGTCCGAACAGCTCGCTCTCGAGAACGCCCTCCGACAGCGACGCGCAGTTCACCGCCACGAACAGCTCGTCGCGGCGCGGGCTGGCCGCATGGATGGCGCGCGCCACCAGCTCCTTGCCCGTGCCCGTCTCGCCGGAGATCAGCACGGTGCTCGCCGTGGGCGCCACCCGTGCCACCAGCTCGAGCACGCGGTGGATCGCGCCGCTCACGCCGACGATCTCCGTCGGCTGGGTCACCGACTCGCGCAGGTACGCGTTCTCGACCGCGAGGCGCTCGTTGGCCCGGCGCAGCTCCTCGACCAGGCGCGCGTTCTCGCGCGTGAGGTGAAACGCGTCGATGGCGCGGAGCAGGGTGAGGCGCAGCTCCTCGCTGGCCCACGGCTTGGTCACGTAGCGGTAGATGCGGCTCAGGTTCACGGCCTGCACCAGCGCGTCGACGTCGGTGTAGCCGGTCAGGATGATGCGCATCGCATCCGGGCGGACGTGCATCGAGCGCTCGAGGAACTCGGTCCCGCTCATCTGCGGCATGCGCTGATCCGCGACGATGACGGCGACGTCGTGCTCGGCGAGCAGCTCGAGCCCGCGCGGCCCGTTCTCGGCGGTGATGACGTCGAAGTCCTCGCCGTAGTTGTAGCGAAACGAGCGCAGGATGTCGGGCTCGTCGTCGACCACGAGCACCGGGAATTCGTGGTAGTCCAGGAACACGGGGCGGCTCCCTATCTGCCGGCGCTCGCCGCGCTGTCAAGTGACCGCGCCTGCTGCGTGGGTACGCGGATCCGCACCGTGGTCCCCGCCCCGGGCGCGGACTCGAGCTCGATGGTCCCCCCGTGCGCCGTCACCACCTGGTGGCTGATCGCCAGGCCGAGGCCCGTTCCGCCGCCGACGTCCTTGGTGGTGAAGAAGGGATCGAAGGCGTGCGTCATGACGTCGGGCGCGATGCCCGGGCCGTCGTCCCGGATCGCGACGTCGACCAGCTCGCCGTCGACGCGCGTCGTGATCCAGATGTTCCCGTGCGTCGCGATGGCATCGCAGGCGTTCGCCAGGACGTTCATGAACACCTGGTTCAGCTGTCCGGGATCGCACTCCACGGGCGGCAGGTCGCCATAGTCGCGGTGGATGGTGATGCGGTCGCGCCAGCGCGCCTCGAGGAGTCTCAACGTGGTGTCGATGCCGTCGTGCAGGTCGACCGGCTTGCGCGTCGCCTCGCCCAGCCGCGAGAAGCTGCGCAGGTCGCGGACGATGGCCGTGGTCCGCTCGGCGCCGCGCTCCATGATGCCGACGATCTCCTCGGCTTCGGCGAGCAGGCGCAGCAGCTCCGGCGGGGCCGCCGCCGCCGCTCGCTCGAGGCGGCGCCGCAGCGGCGTCACGCTGGTGGCGATGAAGCTGACCGGGTTGTTGATCTCGTGCGCGACGCCGGCCACGAGGCGGCCGAGCGACGCCATCTTCTCCGACTGCACCAGCTGTACCTGTGTCTGGCGCAGGTCGCTGGAGCGCCGCGCCGAGGTCGCTGTTCGTCGCCTCGAGCTGCTCGGTGCGCTCCGACACCCGCTCCTCGAGGTGCGCGTTGAGCGCCACGAGCTTCTCGTAGGAAGCGGCGTTCTGGAGCGCGATGGCGGCCTGATGGGCGAGCGCGCGCAGGAAGTCGGCGTCGCCGGCGGTGTAGAAGAGTCCCGAGCGCTTCGGCCCCGCAGTCAGCACGCCGACCAGCTCGCCCCGCTGCCAGAGCGGCACCGCGAGCTCGGCCTCGAGGGCGCCGAGCGCGTCGCGCACCCGCTCCGCGGTCGCCGCGTCAGGATAGCTTTCCGCCGAGTCGAACGCGGTAAGCACGCGGCCGGGCGTGAGGAACGGGAACAGAATCCGCGGCACACGTGAAGACTCCGCCGACTTCCTCGAGGCTCTCGGGCGCACTGCCCACGAAGAGCCGCGTGCGCGCGTTGGGAATCGCACCCTGAACGCCGTTCGCGCACCAGACGCGCGATGTGCTCCCGCGTGAGCGCCGATGCCAGCTCCGCGCCTATCGCCTCCAGCACCTGCGCGCTGTCGTAGCTGGTGCGGAAGAACACGCGGTCGACGCACGCCTTGCAGGAACGTCCGCAGCGGGTTGAAGAGCATCAAGACGGCGAGCGTGAAGAGCACCGGGAACGCCGCTCGAGCCGGTCATGGCGCCTGGCAGCGCCCAGTTGAAGAGGATGACGGCGGCCGCGTAGGCGGCACCGACCGCGCCCGTCAGCAAGAGATAGTAGGCGCCCCGCTTCACCATGGCATCGATCTCGAAGAGATCGTGCTTGACGATGGCGTAGGCGACGGCGAGCGGAAACAGCACGGACGTCCACGTTCCCACGTTGACCGCACAGTCGGCCGCTGGAGATCGCCGAGGACAGCACCAACGCCCCGGGGAAGGCAACGCCGCAGAGCACCCCCAAGGTGACCAACCGGACGCGCTGGCGTTCGAGCGCTGATCGACTGCGCCCATACTCGGAGACCAGCCGCCCGGCGAGCGCGAGCGAACCCAACCCTAGCGACGCCATGTTGACTTGGATCAGCGCCGAGTAGACCGCCGGCCGGTACAGGAACAACTGGTAGACCACCAGGACGACCAGCGAGGGTACGTAGCCCAGGAACCGCCAGCGGGCCCAGCTTGTGGGGGTGCGGAAACAGGAGCGCAAGCTGCAGCATCGCGGGCGGCACGAGCGTCTCGCCCGACGACGTGGAGCCGGAAGAAGGCGCCGGTCCGTAGAGGTCCATGGCCGTCAGGAGAAAGAGCGCCCACGTGGCCCCCAGCGCGACGAACGCCTCACCGAGGGCTCCCGGGCGAAGGACCCACACGACGATGGCGGTGGCCGTGTAGGTCACACCGTTCAGCAGGTATGGTCCGAACAGAAAGATCCAGTCGCGAAGCCCGAAACGCTGGGAGCGCACCACGACCTCGGTCTCCTGGTCGTTCCGGCGGAGGCGGTAGCGCACCGGCGTACCGGTCGGGAGCGACTCGACATACTCGTAGAGCCCTGCCGTCGAGTCGACCGGGTCGACCATCCACGGCGATGACCTGCCTCTGGTAGAGGTCTGCTATCCTGGCGCCCGACCAGTTCGCGAGGCTGATCGAGGCGACGACACGATTGTCGAGGACCATGAAACCCGGGAAACGCCGACCCACCCAGTGAGCTCGAGGTGATCGTCGTGCGGCTGGCCAGGGCCACCGCTGACGAGCCCCATCGCGATGGCACCCAGCCGAACTGCGTTTCGCGCTCTCGGGGCCGTGGGGAAGGCTTGCGCCATTGCCACGTCGGGTTCGCAGACTACCTTGAGAGACCACGGCGGCGCCAATGCTGCCGGGCGTCGTCGAGACTGCGCTACCCCGCCCTGAGGACGGCTTCTTGGTGCCGGCGCGACCCCGTCGCCGTGGTCCGGCGCCGGACGAGGGCCAGCGTGGCAGCTACGACGCACCCGAGTGCGAAGAGGTCACCGAGGTACACGTATGGCGTGATCCAGAGTCTCCTCGTGCACGCCTTCGCGGAGGACTCCGGCCGTTCCGCTCGGAAGGCTCGCCAGGAGGCGGCCATATGGATCGAAGACTCCCGAGATTCCGGTGGTCGCGGCCCGGACGAGATACGCGACGCGTCTCGACGGCTCGAAACGCCGCCATGGCGAAGTGCTGGCTGCTGGCTATGCCGTTGCCAGCGTCGAGCCAGCCGTCGTTGGACACGTTGACCAGGAGCTCCGCCCCCGCGCGGACGGCAGCTGGCCGTCAGTTCGGGAAAGAGCACTTCGTGGCAGATCGAAACGCCGAGCGGAACAAAGCTCGGGAGCACGGCCGGACCGTCGCCGGCGGTGAATTGGTGAGGGCTATCCGGCGGGCGATTCCGACGAAGCCGGCTCTGAGCGGGTTGGCTTCGGCGACGAACACGAGGCGCTGCTTGTCGTAGTAGCCGCCGTTGCGACCCGCCGCAGTGATGAGCCGCACGCTGTTGTAGCTCCTTCCCGTCGGCCTAGCGCGGCGCGCCGAAGAGCAGGTCGCTACCGTGCCGCTGGGCGAGCGCCGCCGAGATGGGCCGCAAGCCCTGGCTCGATCTCCAGGTAGCGTGGCACGGCATTCTCGGGCCAGACGATGAGCGTCCACATCGCGCGTCGGGACCAGCTCGTCGGTGGCGAGCGTGTTCTCCATCACCTGACGATCAGTGTAGGCGCGCGTCCAGTGGACGGCCGGCGAAACGTTGGTCTGCACGATGGCGACGGAGCGGTCCGGCGCGGGCAGGTGCCCGTTGCACGACGCGACCGCCCGCACCCCACACGGCGACGGCGAGCGCGCCGGTGACGCGCGAGCGGGGCGAATCGTCCGATGTCCCCGCGCGCCGATGCGGGGCCGACGACCGCCTCCGCGATCGACGCGTTCCCCAGAGCGAGCAGGAAGGACACGCCGTACACCCCCGTCACCGCCGAGACCTGGATGAGCGCCACCTGCGCGTGCTGCGAGTATCCGAGGAGTCCCAGGGCTGCTCGAGGATGCGCCCCGGAGCAGCTCCGTCGCGACCCACAGCGCCGCGGTGGCGACAGCGGCGAGGATCGGCCGCCGGGACCCGCGCAGGCGCACGGCGCCGGCGGCGAAGAGCCCGAAGGCGGTACCCCAGAAGAGCAGCCCGTAGGTCAGCGTGCCCAGCAGCGCGACGATGAACGGCAGCTCGAAGAACCGTGCCATCGCCTGGGGAAGCCAGGTGGAGCCCATCGCGACCGCACACGCGAGCCCGTAGGCGGCGCCGTAGAGGAATGCTCCCCGGCTCCGGAACCCGCGCACGGTCAGCAGGAGCGGGACGAGGGCGAGCCACGCGCTCCACGCGTGGTCGAACGGCGGGAAGGCGAGCGCGTAGAGAGCCGCGCCGATGCACAGAGCCGCCGAGCCGGTGAGCAGACGCAGCACCCGGCGTCGGGGCTCGACCGCATCGACCGGGGCCTGGGATGCTGTGGAGACCATGGTGGCGGCGCTCTCACGCGTCTCGCGCGCTGCCACGGCTCGACTAGCAGGACGCTCGAAGATCGTCACCTCGTCCGTCCCGGGCCAGCGAGCAAGACGGCGGCCGGTTGCCGCGGGCGGCCCGACCGGTGTAGACGCCCCGCCCGTATGGCCACCGAGCGACAGCGTGAGGTGCGGCGACGCCGCAAACGTCGAAACGAGCGCGTGAAGGTCCGTCAGCGCGAGCTGGCCAAGGAGAAGCACCGCCAGCGAGCGGCCAAGAAGAGCTAGTCGCCTCGCCTACAGGTGCAGCCGGGTGCGCAGCTCGTCGAGCGCCCGGGCACCACGCTCCCAGAGCAGCAGCCGTGCCCAGACGGGCCGCCAGAGGCCCGACGCCTCGACCAGCCGTCCGCCGGTCGGCTGGCGCGCGACGGTGGCGTCGAGGAAGTCGAACTCCTCGAGCAACGACGCGACGGGCGAATCGCTGAAGTAGGGCTGCGTCATGCTGTCGGGCACGGGCAGCTTGCGGCTGAGGTGCTGCCTCTCGCGATCGCCCTCGATCGCCTCCCAGGCGACCGCGGCGCCCTCGTAGTAGCGCAGCACCGCGCGCAGGTCGACGACGACGTTCTCCGGCGCCGCCTTGCGCGCGGCCAGCGTCTCCACCTCGCGGCGTACCTGGAGCACGGCGTCGCGGTAGGTGGTGAGGCTGGTGGGCGGCGAGTCGGCGGGCGCGAGCGCCGCGATGTCGCGCACCACGCCCTCGACCGAGACGGCGGTCTCCGCCGGCAGCGGGGGAGGCGGTGGCGGAGGCGGCTCCTTCGCCGGAGCGGCGACGGGTGGCGGCGGGATGCCTGGCGCTCCGGCCGCCGGAGGTTCTGCGGCCGGTGTGCCCCACGTGGTCGCGAGGAAGGCGAGCGGGAGGTCCGCGTCGCCGCGGTGGACCAGCACGAGCAGCGCCTTGCGCTCGTCACGAGCGGCGGCAAGCGCGCGCGCCCATTGCGCACAGGAGCGTGGCAGCACGTCGTTCGCCTGCACCAGCACGTCGCCGGTGTGCAGACCCGCACGCGCCGCGGCCGATTCCGCCGCGACCTCGGTGACGAGGACCCTGCCGGCGCGCACCCCGACCACCAGCCCGAGGCGGCCGCGCTCCTCGTCGCATTCCCCGGACGCGTGCGCGAGCCGACCGAGGGCCAGCGCCGCCAGAACGATCAGGACGTGAGCGCGTGCCACGCGTCGCGTACCTTCGCTCGCAGCTCGTCGAGCGTTCCGTCGTTCTCGATCACGCGATCGGCGAGCCGCACGCGCTGCGCGTTGGACAGCTGCGCGTCGATGCGACGGCGGACCTCGTCGGCGCTCATCCCGCGCGACGCGGTCACGCGGGCGATGGCGGTCGCGGGATCGACGATCACCACCCACACCTCGTCGAAGAAGCGCCAGCCCGCTTCCATGAGCACCGCCGCCTCGACGACGATGGGACTCGAGCCGGGAGACTCCTGCGCGCGGGCCAGCCACTCCCGCAGCGCGATCCCGATCAACGGGTGCACGATGGCATTCAGCCGCGCCAGCTCGGCGGGATCGGCGAACACCTTGGCCGCCAGCGCCCGGCGGTCGATCGTGCCGTCAGCCGCGACGACGTCCTGCCCGAACGCCTCGGTCACCTGGCGGAAGCCGTCCGTCCCCGGGCGATAGGCGTCGTGTCCGACCTTGTCGGTGTCGATGACGTCGGCCCCCAGCTCCGCCAGCATCGCGGCGACGGTGCTCTTGCCCGAGCCGATCCCGCCGGTGAGGCCGATCACTGGACGCGCCGCCATGCGCGCGCTCGGTAGCGCAACCGCCCGTCGATGTCGAGGCGCGGTGGCCCGGAGCGCCACGGCATGCGATGGAGCGAGCCAGACGTGGGCGCGCGAGACTTCGAGATGCGAGTGGCGCTGCCGCGCGGCGGCGCCGTGTCGGCGGGGGCCGTGCTCTCGCCAGATCACCGGCCCGGCCGCACGCCGGTCGTCGTTCTCGCGCCGGGAGCCGGCTCCGATCGCCACCATCCTGCCTTGACCCGGATCCAGGGTTCGCTCGCGGACGCCGGGTGGACGACGATCACCTTCGACTTTCCGTACCGGGAGGCGGGACGGCGCATCCCGGACGCGCGCCCCGTGCTGGAGGGATGCTGGCGCGCCGTGGTGGACGCGATCCGCAGGGAGTCACGTCTGGCTCCGCCACGCATGGTCATCGGCGGCCGCTCGATGGGCGGACGCATCGCTTCGCACGTGGCTGCGGACGGTGCGAGCGTGGACGGGCTCCTGTTCCTGGGCTTCCCCCTCCACCCCGCCGGTCGGCCGGGAACCGAGCGCGCCGCGCATCTGTCGCGGATCGCGGCGCCGATGCTCTTCGTGCAGGGCACGAAGGACTCGCTCGCCGATCCCGCCCTGCTCGCCGCCGTGCTGCGCGATCTTCCGCGCGCCACGCTGCACGAGATCGTCGGCGCCGACCACAGCTTCCGGATCGCGCGCCGGAGCGGCCGCGACGACGCATCGGTGCACGCGGAGGTGCTCGCCGTCGTCACCGCATGGCTCGATAACCTCGTCGGATTGAGTGAGAAACCGGCCTGGCTCACGGCATGAAGCGGGTTGACATCCGAAAAACGGTCGAGCATGGTTTATCGTCCATGCAGACGGTGAACCGGACCGTCGCGCCACTGGTTGCGGCCCTCGTCCTCGCGCTCCCCCTCGCCGCCACGGCCGCGGAGCAGGGCGCGTCCGATCTGACCGCGCAATCCATGCGCGAGTGCGTCGCCGGCCAGGATGCCGGACCGCGCGAGACCCGCAAGGAGCACTTCGAGCGAGGCGAGGCCCTCGCCACCAAGGCCGTCGCGCTCGACGACGCGAGCGCGGCCGCGCACTTCGCCGTGGTCTGCAACCTCGGCGAGATGCTCCGGATCGACGGCGAGAAGATCACCTCGGTGTTCGGGCTGCGCCGGCTGATGAACGAGGTGAATCGCACGCTCGAGCTCGACCCGACCCACGTGAACGCCATGGCCACGAAGGGCAACCTCCTGGTGCGCCTCCCGAGCATGCTCGGCGGCGACGCGAAGGAGGGCGAACGCCTGCTGCGCGAGGTCGTGCGGCGGGACGAGAACGCGTTCACCTCGCGCATCACGCTCGCGCGAACGTGCGAGGCCCGGGGCGATCGCGACGAGGCCGTCGAGTTCGCCTCCCGCGCGCTCCAGATCGCCACGCAGCAGGGTCGCGCCGACAAGGCCGCCGAGGCGCAGAGCACCCTCAGCGAGCTCGGCGCCACGAAACCCTAGCCAAGGCGGCACATGGCGGCATTCTCGCCGGCGGCGCGTGCAGCCGCCCTCGCCGCCCTTCCTGCCACCGAGCTCGATCTCGTCGTCATCGGCGGGGGCATCACCGGCGCCGGGATCGCGCGCGACGCGGCGCTGCGCGGCCTGTCGGTGGCGCTGCTCGAGGCGGTCGACTTCGCCGCCGGCACGTCGAGCCGCAGCTCGAAGCTGATCCACGGCGGCGTTCGCTACCTCCAGCAGGGCGACATCGGCCTGGTGCGCGAGGCGGCGAGCGAGCGGGCGCGCATCCGTCGCATCGCGCCACACCTGGCGGATACGCTCCTCATGGTGATGCCGACCTACGGCCGCGGCATGCACATGAAGCTGGGGGCAGGGCTGTGGACCTTCGAGAAGCTCACCTCCGTCGACGCCGATGAGCGCCACGCCATGTGGGATCGCGCCGAGGCGCTGGCCGAGGAGCCGTGCCTCGCGCCCGCCGGCCTGCACGGCGCCGCCGCGTTCTTCGAATACCTGACCGACGACGCCCGGCTCGTGTTCGAGACCGTCGCGGGCGCGGCCGCCGCCGGTGCGCTGTGCGCGAACCACGCCGAGGTGACCGCGGTCGACCGCGGGCGGATCACGGTGCGCGACACGGCAGGCGACCGGACGCTGGAGACGCGCGCGCGTGTCGTCGTCAATGCAGCGGGACCGTGGGTCGAGGAGATCTGGCGCCGGGCAGGGACGCGAGGATCCCGCGGCCTCCAGCTGACCAAGGGCATCCATCTCGTCGTCGACCACGCCCGGCTGCCGGTGCGGCACGCAGTGGTGATGCAGGCGCGCGACCGGCGCTCGGTCTTCGCCGTGCCGCGTGACGGCATCACCTACCTCGGCACCACCGACACGCTCTTCGATTCGCCGGTGCTGTATCCCGGCATCCGCTCCGACGACGTCGAGTACCTGCTGGACGCGGCGAACCGGACCTTCGCCGGCGCGCCGCTCGCGCGCGGTGACGTGCTGGCATCCTGGGCGGGGCTGCGCCCGCTGCTGCGCGAGGAGGGGAAGTCGCCGTCGGAGATCTCGCGCAAGGACGAGATCGCCACCGACCCCGCCAGCGGCATGATCTCGATCGCGGGCGGCAAGCTCACCACCTACCGGCGCATGGCGGAGCGGGTGGTCGACCTCGTGTTCGCCCGTCTGGACCGCAAGTCGCCGCCGTGCCGGACGGACGAGGTTCCGCTGCCGGGCGGCGAGCCGACGGCGCTCGACGCGGGAGCCGTGGCGCGACGGCTGCCACAGCTGTCGACGCTCGAGGCGGGTCGCCTCTTCCGGCTGCACGGGGCGGGCTGCGAAGGCATCATCGCCCGCGTCGCCGACGACCCCGCTGCCGGCGAGGTGGTCGCGGGACTTCCCGGCGTGCTACGGGCCGAGATCGAGCACGCACTGGACGAGGAGATGGCGCTCACCCTGGAGGATCTGCTCGACCGCCGCACCCGGTCGCTGTCGTTCGATCGCCGGCAAGGGCTCGGCGGCGTCGAGGCGGTGGCCGCGATCGCCGCTGCCCGGCTCGGCTGGGACGCCGCGAGGACGGCAGCGGAGATCGAGGGCTATCGCGCGCTGGCGGACACCTTGAGGAGCTTCGCATGAGCGAGATCGGCGACGCACTCCGCCGCGAGCTGGGCACCGACCGCGTCCTCGACGACGCGGCCGCGCTCGAGGCGCATCGCCTCGACTACTGGATCCTCGCGCACCTGCGCGCCCGCCAGGGGCGCCTCGGAGCCGACCCCGCGTGCGTGGTCCGCCCGCGGTCGACCGCCGAGGTGGCAACCGCGGTTCGCACCGCGCAGCGCCACAAGGTCGCCGTCGTCGCGTACGGCGGCGGCTCCGGGGTCCTCGGCGGCGCCGTGCCGCCCGCGGGATCCGTGGTCATCGACCTGCGTGCGATGGACCGGCTGCTCGCGCTCGACGAGACCTCGCTGCTGGCCCGGGCCGAGGCGGGGATGATGGGTGGCGACTACGAGCGCGCGATCACCGCACGCGGCTACACGACCGGCCACTACCCGCAGTCGATCGAGCGCGCCACGCTCGGCGGTCTCGTCGCCACGCGCTCCGCGGGTCAGTTCTCCACCAAGTACGGCAACATCGAGGATCTGCTGCTGGGTCTCGAGGTGGTGCTGCCGAGCGCGGAGACGCTCCGCCTGTCGCCCGTGCCGCGCGCGTCCACCGGCCCGTCGCTGCGCGAGCTGTTCCTCGGCAGCGAGGGGGCGCTCGGCATCGTCACCGAGGTGACGCTGCGGGTCTTCCCGCTTCCCGAACGACGCGCCCTCGCGAGCTTCGCCTGCCCCGACGTGCCGGCAGGCCTCGACCTGATCCGTCGCGTGGTCCGGGCCGGCTGGCGACCCGCCGTGCTGCGGCTCTACGATGCGACCGAGGCGGCGCGCACGTTCCAGGAGTGGACGCCCGCCGACGCGGCGCTGCTGCTGGTGGTCTGCGAGGGACCCGCGACGCTGGTCGACGCCGAGCTGCAGGCGATCGAAGCGGCCGCGGGCGACGCGCCGCGCCTCGGGACCGCTCCCGTCGAGCACTGGCTCGCGCATCGCAACACGGTGCCGTCGTGGGACTTCTTCCTCGACCGCGAGCTGATGGTCGACACCATCGAGATCGCCGCCACGTGGGACCGCATCGGCGCGCTCTACGACGCGGTGCTGGCGGCGCTGCGTGCGGTGCCGGGCATGGTCGTCGCGAGCGCACACAGCTCGCACAGCTACGCGCAGGGCACGAACCTCTACGTCACGTTCGTGCTCAAGCCCGAGGACTTCTCGCGCGCCGAGGACGTCTACCTCCAGGCCTGGGCTTCGGTGATGGAGGCGACGCTCGCGGGCGGCGGGACGATCGCGCATCATCACGGCATCGGCCGGCTGCGCGTGCCGTGGCTCGAGCGCGAGCTGGGCGACGCGTACCCGGTGCTGCGCGCGATCAAGCGCGCGCTCGATCCCGCCGGGATCATGAACCCGGGCGTGCTCCTCGCGATCAAGTGAGTCTCGACGACGAGCGCGCCGCTCGCGGCCGGCATCGTGCGGCCGGCGCGCCGCCCGACCGACTGGCGCGCGCCCGGGACCACCTCCCGCGCCGGCGCCGGACGTACCCGAGCTGTGGCCGGGACCCGGCGAGGACCTCTGCCACCTGGCCGGCGACTGGCGGATCCTCCAGCTCGTTCGCGGCCACCGCTGGTCGCTGGACGATCTCGTCACCGCCTGGTTCGCCGCCGACACGACGTCCGGCGCGCCGCCGGCGCGGATCGCCGATCTGGGGTGCGGCATCGGCGCCGTGCTGCTCCTGCTCGCGTGGCGCTTCCCCGCCGCGCGCGCGGTGGGCGTCGAGGCGCAGGCGGTGAGCGTGCGGCTGGCTCGCCGGTCGCTGGCCTGGAACGGGGTGGAGGCGCGCTGCGAGGTCCGTCACGGCGATCTCCGCGACCCCGCGTCGTTCCCCGAGGGAGCGCGCTTCGATCTCGTCACCGCCACGCCGCCCTACCTGCCGGTCGGCAGCGCTCACGGGTCGGCGCGCGCGCAATGGGCCGGGTGCCACCTCGAGCTGCGCGGCGGGGTCGAGGCGTACTGCGCGTCGGCCGCACGCGTGCTGGCGCCGGACGGCTGGTTCGTGACCTGCGCAGGCGCGGCGCAGGAGGCGCGTGTGCTCGACGGCGCCGCGCGCGCCGGCTTGATCGTCGTCCGGCGGCGCGAGGTGGTCCCGCGCGCCGGGAAGCATCCGCTGTTCGCCGTCTGGGCCATGCGACGCGAGGGTCCGCCGGCCGCCGCCGAGGCCCCGCTCGTCGTCCGCGACGGTGCCGGCGGGTGGACAGCCGCCTTCCGCGCCGTGCGCGGCGCGATGGGCATGCCAGCCTGAGCGCCGCGCAGCGGCGGCCGGAGCAAGCTGGCAGCACCGCCGCGACATCGCTATGAGCGCGGCAGATGATTTCCGCCGCCGGCATCGATGTCGGCGCCACGCTGTGCAAGCTGGCGTTCCACCGCGACACGTGGTCGACGGCCAGCTACCCGTCGACCGACCTGGGGGCGGCCCGGGCCCTCGTCGAGGGATGGAGCCCGACGCGGGTCGTCGCCACGGGCGGGGGCGCCGACCGGCTCGGCGACACGATCGCCGGCGTGTCCATCGAGCACGTGACCGAGTTCGACGCCTGGGCGCGTGGCGCGCCGCTGGTTGCGGCGGAGGAAGGAATCGGGCTGCCGGCTCGCTATCTCCTCGTGTCGCTGGGCACCGGGACGTCGGTCCTGTCGGTCGAGGACGGCAGCGTCGCGCGCGTCGGGGGCACCGCGCTCGGCGGCGGCACCGTGCTCGGACTCGGCAAGCTGCTGCTCGGCGTGGAGTCGTTCGCCGAGCTGACCGCGCTGGCCGAGCGCGGCGACCGGCGAACGGTGGACCTGATGGTCGGCGACGTCTACCGGAGCGCCGACGCGCCGCTCCTTCGCGACCTGACGGCGGCGAGCTTCGCCAAGCTCGCCTCGACGAAGCCGGAGGATCTGGCCCATGCGCTGATGGGGCTCGTCGGCGAGAACGTGGCGCTCCTGTGCGGCGGGTTCGCGCGCGGCTCCTCGGTCGAGGGCGTGGTGTACTGCGGCTCGACGCTGTCGGAGAACCCGGCGCTGCGGCGCATCGTCGCCGAGATCACGACGCTCTTCGGGCACCGGCCGTGCTTCCTCGCCGGCGGGGCGTTCTGTGGTGCCGTGGGAGCAGCGGCCACGTGAAGGCGACGCCGGCACGCGCTCTCAAGGAGGTACGGGCGGTCGCGCACTGGCAGCCCGCTCTCGCCGTCCTGGTCATGGCGGGGATCTTCTGGCTGGTCGCCGCGCGAGCTGTCTCCCGCGTCTGAGCCTCGTGATGGTCGTGGTGCTCGTCGCGAGTGCTGACGGGCGTCATCCTCACCCGCCGACGGCAGCGGAACGAGCTCACCCGGCGCTCTGGCCCTGACCCTCGCCACGCTGGTCACGATCGTGCTCGCCGTGAGCGTCGCCTTCGTCATCGCGCAGCTCGTGGCGGGCAGCGTCCTCGCCGAGTGGATCGGCTCCAGCCCGTCCCCGTCCGTGCTGCTGCGCAACGCGGCACTCGATCTGGATCTCCAACGTGCTCGTGTTCGCCTTCTGGTACTGGGAGGTCGACGCCGGCGGCCCGCTGGCGCGCCACGCGAGCAACTACAACAGCGACGACCTCGTGTTTCCCCAGCGCCAGCACGAGGGCGCGGACGACTGGATGCCCGACTTCCTCGACTACCTCTTCCTCGCCTTCAACAGCAGCACGGCGTTCAGCCCGACCGACACGCTCGTCCTGTCACGCCGCATGAAGGGCCTGATGATGTGCCAGTCGCTGATCTCGCTGTCCGTCCTGGCCGTGGTGGCGGCGCGCGCCGTCAACGCGCTCGGCTGAGACGCTGGCGCGGTTCAGCCGGTCTTCTTCAGGTGACCGCGATGCAGGCGGACGTGGCGCAGGTCGGCGACGCCGCTGCTGCGCGCGACGCCCTTCGCCCCGAAGAGGTGCTTGAACTCCTTGATCGGCAGCTTCTGGGTCACGACCGGGCAGTTGCAGCCGGGGTGCGCCCGCGTGGCGCCGGCCAGCGCCTCCGTGCGGAAGATCATGAAGCGATGGTGCTTCCGGCACGCGCCGCAGCTGTGATGCTTCCTCGTGCGCAGCCGGAACACGACCTTCCCCGGGTAGTGCTTCTTGTGCCGCTTGCGCGCGTGCGCTTCCCCCGGCAGGCCGACGGCGCCGACAGCGGCGCCCGACAGTACGAGCAGCTTCAGGAAGACGCGGCGGTGGGGGTTGGTCGGTTCGATCATCGTCGTGGTCGGGTCCGGAGGGCTTCGGGAGGGGGGCAAGTCGGCTTTCACCGATCTGCCGTCGAGACAGATCTTTTCCTGTCCCGTTCCTGGCTTTCCGCAGGCTCTCGGTGCGTCGTGCGCCGTCGTGGCGGCGCCGTCGTGGAGGCGGCGTCGTGGAGGCGGCGTCGTGCGCCCCGGAGCACCTGCAGATCACTCATCCCCTTCCGAAACCCTCCGTCGTCGTCCTTTCGCTGTCCCTACGCATATGACGCTGCCGTCGGATCAGCGGATTGCAACGACGGGTCGCCCGAGGCAATAAGGTTCCGTTTTGGAACTCACCCATGCGCTGGGCTGACGTCGGAGACCTCACCTGCTCGGTGGCGCGGACGCTGTCCGTGGTCGGCGACCGCTGGACGCTCCTGGTCCTGCGCGACGCCTTCCTGGGCGTGCGACGGTTCGAGGACTTCCAGGCCGTCGGCCTCACGCGTCACCGGCTGGCGGATCGCCTGAACCGCCTCGTCGAGGCGGGCGTGCTGGACCGCGTTCGATACCAGGACCGGCCGCCGCGCTTCGAGTACCGGCTCACCGAGAAGGGCCACGACCTCTACCCGATCATCGTCTCGATGACGCGCTGGGGCGATCGCTGGATGGCGGGTGACGCCGGAGCGCCCATCGAGCTGGAGCACCGTCGTTGCGGTCACACGGTGATGCCGGTGCTCGCCTGTCCCCGCTGCGCCGAGCCGGTGACCGCGCGTGACATGCGCGCCCGTCCCGGTCCGGCGCTCCGCGGTCGGCACCCGATCAGCGAGCAGAAGGAGACCTCGTGATGCAGACCCAGTCCGTCGATCCGTCCGTGTCGCGCACGCCGCTCCCGCTCGACGCCGACGACGTCGCGACCGCGTGCGTGCTGTGCAGCCACAACTGCGGCCTGCGCGTCGACATCCGTGGCGGCGAGATCGTCGAGGTGCGCGCGGACGAGCACAATCCCATCACCGAGGGCTACGTCTGCAACAAGGCGTTCAGCATCGCGGCCTACGTCCAGCACGCGCAACGGACCAGGCACCCGCTGCGTCGCAGGGCCGACGGCACCTTCGAGCGCATCTCGTGGGACACGGCGATCACGGAGATCGCCGCGAAGCTGCGCGACGTGCGTGATCGGCATTCGCCGCGCGCGATCGCCCTGGTCGGCATCGGCGGGCAGGGAAACCACATGGACGGCGCCTACGGCGTCGGGTTCCTGCGCTCGCTCGGCTCGCGGCGCTGGTTCAACGCCTTCGCGCAGGAGAAGACCCAGCACAACCTGCTGGACCAGTGGATGTTCGCCGCGTCGCCGGCCGCGTTCTTCCATCCCGACGCGGAGCACAGCCAGTTCCTGCTGGTCATGGGGACGAACCCGAAGATCTCCAACCGCGGCCACAATGCCACCGACATGCTGAAGCGCTTCCTCGACGAGCCAGGACGCACGCTGGTGGTCGTCGACCCGCGCGAGACCGAGACCACGCGGGGCGCGCACCGCCACCTTCGCGTGCGGCCAGGGACCGACGTCTACCTGCTGCTCGCGCTCGCCGCCGTGATCGTGCGGGAGAACCTGATCGACGAGCAGTTCGTCGCCGAGCACACGACGGGATTCGACGCCGTGCGGCAGGCATTCGACGGGGTGGACGTCGCCGAGATGGCCCGTCGCTGCGGCCTCGGCGTCGAGGAGATCGAGGCGACGGCGCGCGGCTTCGCGAGCGCCGGGTCAGCCGCGATCTTCTTCGACCTCGGCGTCGAGCAGGCGCCGTTCTCGACCCTCAACGCATGGCTGATCCGCCTGCTCCATCTGCTGACCGGCAACGTCGGCAATCCCGGCGGAGGCGTCTTCCTGGAGATGCTGCCGCCGCCCGTCGTCGACCCGAGCCTCGTCAAGGAGCCCGAGCGCGCGCTCGCGTCGGGCATCCCGGCGATCCGCGCGCTGGGGAACGCCGGCATGTTCTCGCCGACGCTGGTTCCCGAGGAGATCCTGATCGACCACCCCGAGCGCATCCGCGCCGTCATCGTCGAGGGCTCGAACCCGCTCCTCTCGTACTCGGACTCGCAGCGCTGGCGGGAGGCGCGCGAGCAGCTCGACCTGCTGGTCGTGATCGACCCGGCCATGACGGAGACCGCCGAGCTGGCGGACTACGTGCTGCCCACGCCGTGCGGCTACGAGAAGTGGGAGTTCACCATCTTCCCGAAGCGTTACCCGGAGATCCACACCCAGGTGCGTCCGCCGCTCGTGCCGCCGCCAGCCGAGGCGCTGCCGGAGCCGGAGATCTACATGCGCCTCGCCGAGGCGCTCGACCTGTTCGGACCGGTCCCGGCGGAGCTGCACGACCTGGCCGCGCATGCGCTCGAGCCGGACGGCGCTGCGGCGTACATGATGGCGGGACAGCAGCTCGCCTCCGGCGACGAGACGCGGCTCATCTTCTGGAGCTACCGCGCCCTCGGTCCGCACCTGCCCGCACCGTCCCTCTCCGCCATCTGGCTGCTCTGCGGCCTGAACGCGCTCTTCCGCTCCGAGGCGGTGCTGCGGACGCTCGGGCCCGACTGGGAGGGTCGCCCGCCGTTCGAGGTCGCCACCGAGCTCTTCCACCGCATCCTCGCGCACCCGGAGGGCGTGGAGGTCGCGCGGCAGCGGGTCGAGACCAACTTCGCCGACCACGTGACGTTCCCGGACGGACGCGCGCGGCTCGCGCCCGAGCCCATGCTCGGAGAGATGCGCCGCGCGCTCGACACGCCGCCGGCGGTCGATCCCGAGTTTCCGCTCGTGCTCGCGGCCGGGCTGCGCACGCGCTGGACCGCGAACACGCTCCAGCGCGACCCGCGCTGGCGCAAGGGACGCGGGCCACACTGCGCGCTCAACCTGTCGGCGGCCGACGCCGCACGGCTCGGGGTTGCGAACGGCGAGGCCGTCGTCGTGTCCACGCGCCGCGGCGCGCTCACGCTGCCTGCGCAGGTCGATCCCAAGCTCCAGGCGGGCCACGTCTGGATGCCGAACGGCTTCGGGATGCGGTTCCCCGGCATCGAGGGGCTGGTCGGCGCCAACCAGAACGAGCTGACGGACGTCGCGGATCGCGATCCGTTCACGGGAATCCCGCACCACCGCGCCGTGCCCTGTCAGGTCGCCAGGGCGGAGGACGCGCCGCCGGCCACCCGGTGATCACGGCGGCCGAGCTCGAGCAGCAGGAAGCGGCGTTCGCGCGTGCCTTCGGCGCGGGTGACGTCTCGCTCGTGCGCGAGCGCTACGATCCGGCGGTCGTCTACGTGAGTCCCACGGTCCGCCTCTTCGACTGGCCCCGGCACATCGCCGGGGTGGACCGGACCCTCGAGTTCATCGCGCTCACCATCCGTCGCTGCGAGGACATCCGCTACGAGGCGGTCGAGCGCGCCATCGCGCCGGACGGCGACACGGCCTTCGTCATCGTGCACTTCGACTGGACGGCGGAGGGAAGGCGGCTGCGATCGCGCTACGTGGTCGTCTATCACTATCGTGACGGTCGCATCGCGAGGCAGGAGGTGTGCTACGACCCGAGCGCGCCTCCCGAGGTGCTGACCGATCCCGTCACGCGCGCGTGAAGGCTCGCTCGCGAACGTCGCGGGTTGCGTGAGGAGATACCCGGGCGTACGCCAGCCGCATGCAGACGCGACGACTGGGCACGCTCGAGGTCTCCGCCATCGGCCTCGGCTGCATGGGCATGAGCGAGTTCTACGGTCCGAGCGACGAGGCGGAGGCGATCGCCACGATCCACCGCGCGCTCGACCTCGGCGTGACGCTGCTCGACACGGCGGACATGTACGGGCCCTTCACCAACGAGGAGCTCGTGGGACGCGCCATTCGCGGCCGGCGCGACCGCGTGGTGCTCGCGACCAAGTGCGGCATCGTGCGCGACGCGACGAACCACACCGTCCGCGGGATCGACGGCAGCCCGGCCTACATCCTGAACGCCTGCGAGAACAGCCTGCGCAGGCTCGGAGTCGACCACGTCGACCTCTACCAGCTCCATCGCGTGGACCCGAAGGTGCCGATCGAGGACAGCGTGGGTGCCATGGCCGAGCTCGTGCGAGCGGGAAAGACGCGTCACATCGGCCTTTCGGAGGCGGGGCCACAGACCCTTCGACGCGCGGCCCGCGTGCACCCGATCGCCTCGTTGCAGACCGAGTATTCGCTGCTCACGCGCGACGCGGAGGCAGAGGTGATCCCGACGTGTCGCGAGCTGGGCGTGGGCTTCCTGGCCTACAGCCCGCTCGGTCGCGGGCTCCTCACCGGCCGCTTCCGCTCGCGCGCCGATTTCTCGGCCGACGACTACCGCCAGCTCACGCCGCGGTTCGCGGAAGGCGCCTTCGAGGCCAACGTCAGGCTCGTGGAGCGGGTCGCCGAGGTCGCGCGCGACATGCGATGCACGCCGGCCCAGCTTGCGCTCGCCTGGCTGCTCGCGAAGGGACCGGCGATCGTCCCGATCCCGGGGACCAAGTCACGCGCCCGGCTGGAGGAGAATGCCGCCGCCGCGTCGATCGCGTTGACACCCGCGGAGGTCCAACGCGTGGAAGCCGCGCTGCCGCCCGGGGCGGCGGAGGGGGCGCGCTACCCCGGGCGTCTCGCACCGGTGTGGGAGTAGCAGCGCGGCTGCGACGTCAGACCGTGGCTCGAAGCGGCCGCGGTCGCCGCCCTCGCCCGAGCGCTGCGCGCGCTCGAGCGAGGACGACAGCCGCGATCGCCAGCGCGACGCCGACGGCGGCCACCGGGGGGATGGCGTCCGCTACCAGGCCGCGCAGGCTGGCCCGAAGCATCTCGGCCAGCGAGGGTTCGATGAAGGACAGCATGGTCGTGACCTCAGGCGGCCTTCCTCACGCCGTCGTCCTTCGGACGGATCGACGGAACGAGGGCCGCCGGCTTCTGGCTGGGCGCATTCAGGGTGCGAACGATCAGCACGCCGAGCGTCGCGACTGCGGCGGCGCCGAGCGCGGCCAGCATCTCGGCCGGGGTGAAGCCGGGGCCGAGTACCGTGCTCGCGACTTCTCCCGTCATTCCTGAGCCGAACGCTGCCACGGTGATTCCCAGAGTGATCATGGCGGTCTCCTCACGTTGCTAGAACGATGACAAGGACATGAGCAATGCCGGTGCCAGCCCGGCCGGGCGCTGGCCATCCGGAATTCGCTAGAGATGGCGGCGTTTCCCCTCTGTCTGTCGCCAGCGCCGCTCCGGCTCTGCCACCTGCGGTAGGCGGAAGCCGCCGCAAACCTGATTCGCCGCCAACTTTACCTGGCACTCCGCGCGGGCTAAGCAGGACGACGTGTCCTCTGGATTCTCTGATGAAGACAGCCGCCTCCGGCTGCTCTACGACCTGGGCTGTGCGTTCGCCGGCCGGATAGAGATCGACGAGCTGATCCCGCTCGTCATGAGCAAGGTGCGGGAAGTCCTCGACGCCGAGGGCGCTTCCGTGCTGCTCCTCGACGAGCTCAAGCAGGAGCTCTACTTCCCGTACGTCGTCTCGGAACGGCAGGACGTCGCCGCGCGACTCGCCGGCCTCCGGCTCCCGGCGAACCGGGGGATCGCCGGCGCGGCGCTGCAGACCGGCCGTCCGATCCGGGTGGACGACGTCCACGCGGATCCCCGGTTCTACCCCGGCATCGACCGCGCGACCGGCAGCTCCACCCACAGCGTCCTGGCTGCCCCGCTCATCGCCCGGCGGGGCACCATCGGGGTGCTGCAGGTCGTGAACCGTCACGGCGGCTCGTTCGACGACGCGGACCTGGGGTTCCTCGAAGCGCTCGCGGGCAGCGTCGCGGTCGCCATCGAGAACGCGCAGCTCTATGCCCGGCTGAAGGAATCGGAGGAAGGTCTGCGCGCGCAGGTGGGAGCGCTCCGCCGTGACCTCGCCCGGCGCGAGGGCTTCGCCGACATCATCGGACGCTCGGCGAGCATGATGGCGGTGTTCTCGCTCATGGAGAGCGCCGCGGGTTCGCCGATCACCGTTCTCATCGAGGGCGAGACCGGAACCGGCAAGGAGCTGGTCGCGCGGGGCATCCATCGCGCCAGCTCGCGCGCCGAGGGACCGTTTCTCGCCGTCAACTGCGCCGCGCTCCCGGAGACGTTGCTCGAGAGCGAGCTGTTCGGCCATCGCCGTGGCTCGTTCACCGGGGCGATCCACGACCAGCGCGGTCTCTTCGAGGCGGCGGCGGGGGGCACGGTGCTGCTCGACGAGATCGGCGAGATGCCTCCGGCGATGCAGGCGAAGCTGCTGCGCGTGCTGCAGGAGGGCGAGGTGGTGCCGCTCGGCGACACGCGCCCGCGCCGCATCGACGTCCGCGTCATCGCCGCCACCAACCGCGAGCTCCGCGCGGAGGTGGACGAGCGGCGGTTCCGGGAGGACCTCTACTATCGCATCGCGGCGTTCCCCATCCGCCTGCCGCCGCTCAGCGACCGGCGCGAGGACATCCCGCTGCTGGCCGATCGCTTCCTCGCCGGCGCCGCCGCGCGCAACGGCAAGCAGCATCGAGGGCTACGAGCCCGCGGCGCTCGAGCGGATCGTGGGATACGACTGGCCCGGCAACGTGCGCGAGCTGCAGAACGAGATCGAGCGCGGCGTCGCCCTCGCACGCGACGGCGAGCGGATCGGCCTGGCGCACCTGTCGAGCAAGCTCGTCGCCACCCGCGCGACGGTCGCCGCCTCACCGCCGGCCGAGATCGCTCCTCCGCAGGACCTGGCGCTGCGCCCGGCGCGCGCCGCCTGGGAGGCGCAGCATCTCGCCTCCGTCCTGCAGCTCCACAACGGCAACGTGTCGCGCGCCGCCCGCGCCCTCGGCATCTCGCGCTACATGCTGCAGCGGAAGATGAAGGACTACGAGCTCCGCGGGCGCGAGGAGACCCTGGACCCTAGGTCTTGAAGAAGCGCCGCTTGTCGGCGTCCATGCGCGCCAGGTAGCCCTTCTCGAGATCCGCCGACGCGAGGTAGCTCCGGTCGAGCGCCCGCGACAGACGCCAGGTCTCCTGCGCGGCGCGCACGAGCCCGACGAGCTGCTCCTCGAAGAGCCCCTGGTGACCGTCCGACTTGGCGATGAGCGGATTCGGATGCGCCTCGACCAGCGCGACGGAGGCGCCGGCCATGATGCCGGCGAGGGTCGCGGGATGGACGAGATCGCGCACGCCGGTGCCGTGCGACGCATCGACCGCGACCGGCAGGCACGACAGCTGGTAGCGAAACGCCGCGATCGAGCCGACGTCGAGGGTGTTGCGCGTGTAGCGGTTGGCGCTCGCGATGCCGCGCTCGCACAGGATGATGTTCTCCTTGCCCGCGACCATCATGCGCTCGACCCAGAGGAGATACGCCTCGGTGTCGAGCGAGTTGCCACGCTTGTGGATGACGGGCAGGGCGGTCGCGCGCAGGCGGTTGAGCAATGCCTGGTTCTTGCTGTTCGGCTCGCCGATCTGGAGACAGTCGACGCCCGCGTCCTCGTAGTGCTCGAGGTCGGCGGGATCCAGGATCTCGACCACCGTCGGCAGCTCGAACTCGCGCCCGGCGCGCACGATCAGCTCCAGCCCGTTGCGCAACGCCTCCGCGTCCGACGCGCCGAGCCCCTCCCACCCGCTGTAGGGGCTCGAGCGGTACTTGACGACGCCGCCGCGCAACGCCTGGCAGCCAGCCGCCTTCACCATGCGGGCCGCGTCCATGATCTGCCGCTCGCTCTCGACCGAGCAGGGCCCGGAGATGAAGACGAGGTCGTCGCCACCGCACACGACGTTGCCGATCGTCACCGTCTGGTAGATGGGATGGCCCGGCGTCCCCTTCTGCGCGACGCGTTTGTAGGCGCGCGAGATCGGGATGAGCTGCTCGACGCCGGCCAGCTCGGCGATCTCTCCCTGCGGCAGCTTGGAGATGTCGCCGTAGACGCCGATCAGCGTGATCTCCACGCCTTCCAGCTTGCCGGTCTTGAAGCCGAGGTCGTGCAGCTTGTGCTCGACGGTCGCGATCTCGTCCGCCGACGCTTCCCGGCGCATCTTGACCAGCATGGCGGCATGCAATCGAACCCCGCCGAGGCCGTCAAGGGGGCGCCGGCCCAGGTGTCGCCGGGTTTACGCCCGCGTGCCACCTGCACTATGAGACGCGCGATGGCGCGCGCGACCGGGCCCTTGGTCCTCTCGCTCGACGTCGGCACCACGGGGGCGCGGGCGTTCCTGCTCGAGGAGACGGGTGCCGTCGCGGGACAGGCATACCGGGAGACCCTGCCGGCCTGCCCGGCGCCGGGCCACGTCGAGCACGACCTCGACGAGATCTTCGCCGCGGTCTCGGCGGTCGTGCGCTCGGTGCTGAGCGGCGTGACGCCGGGCCGGGTGCGCGGGCTCGGGCTCACCACGCAGCGCTCGACCGCGGTGGTGTGGGACGCCGCGTCGGGGCGGCCGCTCGGTCCGGGACTCTCCTGGCAGGACATGCGCACCCAGGAGCGCTGCCGGGAGCTGATGGCGCAGGGCCTGATGATCACGCCGCTGATGGCCGCCAGCAAGCTCGAATGGCTCCTCGACCGCACCGACGCCGACCGCTCGGGCGTGCGCGCCGGTCGAATCCGGTGCGGAACGCTCGACGCGTGGCTCGCCGCCCGGCTGACGGCCGGTCGCGTGCAGGCGACCGATGCGTCGAACGCATCGTGCACCGGCCTGTACGACCTCTTCGGCGGCGGCTGGAACGCGGGGCCGCTCGACGCCCTGCGCATCCCGGAATCGGCGCTTCCCGCGATCGTCGACTCGGGCGGCGTGCTCGGCTCGCTCGGCGACGAGGTGGGCATGGCGGCCGCCCCGCTCGCGTCCATCGTGGGGGATCAGCAGGCCGCGACCATGGGGCAGCTCCGCCTGGCGCCGGGCGAGGTGAAGATCACCTACGGCACCGCGGCGATGCTCGACATGAACGTCGGGCCCGAGCCGCTCTTCTCGATGCACGGCGCGTATCCGCTCGTGCTCTGGCAGCGCGACGGCATCCGCACGTATTGCCTGGAGGGCACGGCGATCACCGCGGGCGCGGCCGTGCTCTGGCTGCGCGACCTCGGCATCATCACCGACGCCGCCGATTCCGGCCCCCTCGCCGCATCGGTGCCGGACAGCGGCGGCGTATGGGCGGTCCCCGCGTTCCAGGGCCTCGGGACTCCGTACCTCGACGCCGGCGCGCGGGCGGTGCTCGGCGGTCTCTCGCGCGCGAGCACGCGCGCCCACGTGGTGCGTGCGGTCCTGGAAGGCGTCGCCTGGCGCTGTCGCGAGGTCTACGACGCGCTCCGCGCCGACTCGCCGCATCCAGCGCCGGCATCGCTGCGCGCCGACGGCGGCGCGGCGAGCAATGACGTCCTTCTCCAGGCCCAGGCCGACGCGTTCGGGTTGCCCGTCGAGCGCCCCGAGGTGCTCGACGCCGCCGCGCTCGGCGCGGCCTACCTCGCCGGCCTCGCCACCGGCGTCTGGGCCGGGACGGACGACCTGCGCCACGCCTGGCGGTGCGAGCGCGTGTTCGAGCCGCTCCTGGGAGACGACGAGCGCGCCGATCGGCTCGCGCGCTGGAAGCGGTACGTGGCGACGGCGCGCTCGACGGAGGACGGATCGTGACCGCCCGTCCGCTCGCGCGCGACCTGGCCGACGAGGTCGTCGCGCTCCGGAGCGCCGAGGTGCCGGCGGAGGTGCTCGGACGCGCGGCGGCGCTGCTCCTCGACTTCCTCGGGGTTGCCGTCGGCGGCGCGGGCGAGGAGTCGAGCGTGGCGCTCCGTCGTGGCCTCGGCCATCTCGCGCTGCGTGGCGACTTCGTGGTGCTCGGGACGAACGAGCGCCTGCCCGCACCCCAGGCCGCGCTCGCCAACGGCGCTGCCGCGCACGCGCTGGAGATGGACGACACGCACCAGGGCGGCTCGATCCATCTCGGTGCGGCCGTCTTCCCGGCCGCGCTGGCGGCCGCACAGCTCGCGGGTGCGAGCGGCGACGCGCTGCTGCGCGCCGCGGTCGCGGGCTACGAGGTCGCCGCGCGCCTCGCGATGGCGCTGCAGCCGGCGGAGCACTACGCGCGCGGATTCCATCCCACCGGTACGTGCGGCGCGTTCGGCGCGGCGGCTGCGGCGGGCCTGCTCCTCGGCCTCGACGCCGACGGCCTCTGCCGTGCGCTCGGGATCGCCGGCAGCCAGGCGTCGGGGTCGATGGAGTTCCTCGCCGACGGCGCGTGGACGAAGCGACTCCATCCCGGCTGGTCGGCCTCCGCCGGCCTGCACGCCGCTGCGCTCGCGGCGGGCGGATTCCGCGCGCCCGCGAGCATCCTCGAGGGACGCTTCGGCTTCCTCCACGCCTACTCCGGAGCCCCGCTCGTGGATGCCGTGACGAAGCCGGCCGGTGCCGGGTTCGAGATCATGCACACCGGCGTCAAGCCACACGCCTGCTGTCGCTACATGCAGGCGCCCATCGACGCGGCGCTGGCGCTGCGCGCGAGCCACCGCATCGACCCCGCCGCGGTCGAGCGCGTGCAGGTGGGACTCGTCGCCGCCGGGTTCCCCATCGTGTGCGAGCCGGCGGAGCAGAAGCGACGGCCACGGTCGGTGGTCGACGAGCAGTTCAGCCTGCCCTTCGGCATCGCCGTGGCCCTGGCGCGGGGCGCGGCGTCGCCGGCGGAGTTCGTCCTCGAGACGCTGGACGATCCACGGATCACGCTGCTCATGGACCGCGTCAGCGCCGTGCGCGATGCCGAGCTGGATGCGGCGTACCCTCGCGTGTGGCCGTCCTGGGTCCGCATCGTCCTCGGCGACGGACGGGAGGTGACCGAGCACGTCACCCACCCGCTCGGCGATCCGGAGCGCTTCCCCGACGCCGCCGCGCTGGGCGCGAAGTTCCGCTCCCTCGCTCGGCGCACGCTGTCTGCCGAGCGCGTGGAGGGGCTCGCCGCCGCCGCCGCCGCGCTGCCGCAGGCTCCCGACGTCTCCGGGCTGCTCGACGCCGCGATCGTGGATCCGTGAACGAGGCTCCGATCCCCTTCCCGGGTCGTGCGCGGCGGGCGGCGGCGTGGGGCGTGCACCTCCTCACCGCCAGCAGTGCGCCCGCCGGGCTCCTGGCGATGCGCGCGACGGTGCAGGGAGACGCCGCGACCGCCTTCCTGTGGATGGCCTACACGCTGGCGGTGGACGCGATCGACGGCACCCTCGCGCGCGCGGTGCGGGTGAAGGAGGTGATCCCGTGGGTCGACGGCAGCCGCCTCGACGACGTGGTCGACTACTTCACCTACGTGCTCGTGCCGGCGTTCTTCATGCTGCAGATGAACCTGCTGCCGGCGGGGTGGGCGATGCCCGTGCTGGCGCTGGTGGTGATCGCGAGCGGGTACGGCTTCAGCCAGGCGGCGGCCAAGACGGCAGACCACTTCTTCACCGGCTTCCCGTCGTACTGGAACATCGTCGCGTTCTACCTCTACGCCCTCGGCTGGTCGCCGGCGGTCAACGCCGCATGGCTGGTGGCGCTGGCCGTGGGCGTCTTCGTCCCCATCCGCTACGTCTACCCGTCGCGCACCACGACGCTGCGCGCCCTCACGGTGACGCTCGGCATCGCATGGGCCGTCGCGCTCGTCTACGCGCTGCTCCACCTGCACCCGGTCCCGCGGCGACTCGTCGTCGCCTCCCTCGCGTTCCCGGTCTACTACGTCGTCCTGTCGCTCGTGCTGCACGTCCGGCGCCGCGCCTGAGCGGCACGCGACGACGTCTCAGTTGAGCTGCACGGTCGCTCGCAGCTGCACCATGTCGTGGTTCGCGAAGGTCCCGATGCCGGTGTTCCGGGTCGTCGCGATGGCGAGATAGGTGGCGCTGAGCAGGAAGTTGTCGTTCACCCGGTAGGTGACCGTCGGCTGGAACGCGAAGATGCCGCTCACGTCGGTGATGATCGCGACGCGCGGCTCGAGCTTGCCGTGCATCATGTCGGTCTGGACCGCCGTGGTGAGGAAGCCCTCGTACTTGTACTGATCCTCGTAGTCGGTCGCGCACCGCGGTGACGCAGAGCGGATTGTTGCGCGAGTGCTTGCCCTTGCACGCAGGTCGTCCCGACGCCCGTGATCACGGACGTGGCCTGGCTCCTGCCCGGCTTGGCCTGCGGGCTGCGGAAGTCCCTGCCGGCCGTCTCGCTCAGGTTGTACGAGCTGTTGTAGGCCATCGAGAGCACGAACGAGTTCGTCGGATTGAGCGCCCGGAGGAAGAAGAAGCGGTCGTACGCGACCACCCACCGCATGTAGTCGGCGGTCGGGATCGTGTTGGTGATGTTCGTGCGGTACCCGAGGAGCCCTTGCGGAGAGGACACGGGTATCTGCGTGCGCGGGTTCAGGTTCACCATCGGGATGAACGCGAGCTCGTCGACGAAGTACTCCGCCTCCGCGCGCACGATGCCGTTCAGCATATCGCTGTACCACGTGCCGGCGAGGCCGATCACCGACTCGAGCCGGCGATTGAGCGAGGTGACGACCGGCGCCTTCCACCCGCACGTGCGCCCCGCCGGCGTGCGGCCGTTTGTCCCGGAGGTGGACACGCCGTTGATCGCCTGCGGAATTCGGTTGCCATTGTCGTCGAGGCAGATCGGCGTGCGGAAGCCGCGGTCGTCGACCAGCGTCGTCTTCTTTCCGCTGGCGAGCGCGAAGCCAGGCTCGCTGCTGAGGAGCGGCACGGGCTGCTGGTTGAAGGTCCGGAAGAACCAGCCCTGGACCGTGTAGTCGCGGAACAGCAAGCCCTGCAATCGGGCGCCCCAGCGCGTGTTCGCCCAGGTGTTCTCCGGCAGGTGATCGACGACGACCGTGTGCAGCGAGGGGTCCTGGTTGACCACCTGATCCTTCGTCGGTCCGATGAAGAGGCTCCCTTGCGGGTTGGGCACGCTGGGATTGAAGGGCGACACTCCGTAGGTCATCGGGTTGATCGGCACCGTCGTGTCGATGATTCCGGGCACCACGTAGGCGTCGATGAAGCCGCTCGAGAGGAACTTCCAGTTGTCGACCAGCTTGACCGTCGTGCGCAGCGTCCAGAGCGGGATGCGCGCCTCGTCGACGTCCTGGAAGAAGCCCGGCGCGCCGAGCGTCAGGTCGAACGGGTTCTGCACGTCGAGCAGCGCGATGGTGTCCGACTCGCCCCAGGAGATGGCCTGCCGTCCGACGCGGACGAAGACCGGCCCCTTGGTGTAGTCGATGTAGAGCTCGTTGATGCGGTTCCGGCTCCCGTAGATCTTCCGAGGGTTCTTGTTCTGGTCCTCGAACGTGTAGCTGCGATTGATGTTGCTCGTCTGCGAGAAGCGCGTGACGCCGAACTGCGCGGGCAGGAACCGGTTGTTCGGATTGCTGACGTGCGCCGACCATTCCGGATTGAGGTAGTCGTAGAGGCCGTCGTAGAACCCCCACCACGCGAAGCGGAACTTGAACTCCTCCGGCGCGATCCAGTTGAGGCCGGGCACGTCGGCGAGGCCCTTCGTGTAGTCGGTCAGCTTGGCGTCGAACTCCGGGTTGTAGAAGTTCCGGTTCTGGCCGAGATCGCCGGCGCTGTACGGCGGCGGGCAGGTGCGCGGATCGATCGGAAGCACCGTGCCGTCGAGGAGCTTCACCGGAACGCAGCCGGTCGTCAGGGAGTCCTGCGTCATGATGCCGAGCTGCGAATAGGCACGCACGCGGACGTCGAAGTTCCGGTCACTGTCGAGGTAGAACGCCTCTGATGTGGCCTCGCAGCCGAGCACTGCCGCAACGCCAAGCGCCAGCCAGCCTGCCCACGTCCGCATAGGGCGGCGCTATCGAGAATCCCAGCGTAAATGTCAAGACTTTTCGACAGCCGGTTCGCGCCGCAGCGCGTCCACCAAGCGAGCCTTCAAGCGCTCCACGAGACGCGTCCCCCGTTCGGGGGAATCGTCGCCGAGAAATCCTTGCACCAGGATCCCGTGCAGCCCGCTCATGATGAGACCGCCGTCCAGCTGCGGCGAGATGTCCTCGCGGAAGAATCCCTTCTGACGGCCGCTCTCGAGGATGTCGGCGAGGAGATTCAGGAAGACGCGCTGGAGCTCGCCCATGTGCCCCGTGAGGTCGTCGGGATGCTTCTCGTCACGCAGGATGAGGCTCAGGAAGAACTTGACCGAGTAGACGTTCTTCGAGACGAAGGCGTAGTACTCGTCGATCAGCCGCTTCATCTGGTCGACCTCGGACAGCCCCGCCAGGTCGTCGAGCACGTTGATGAAGTACGGCTCGAGCGTGCGCTGGACCGCCGTGCGGAAGAGCGTCTCCTTGTTGTCGAAGTGCCAGAAGATCAGCGCCTTCGAGACGTCGGCGTCCTTCGCGACCTGCGACAGCGACGTGTTGGCGTACCCCTGGGCCGAGAACAGGCGCACCGCCGTGGTGATGATCTTCTCACGCGCCTCCATGAGGACTTCGTGGCCGAGACCGAGGCCCGCTGTCAATCGCCATGCCGCCGTGCGTTGACCGTCGCGGTCACAAGCGCCTAGAATCTCCCGGTGGCGACGCGTGGCGTCGCTCGCACGCCATGATCCGGCACGTCATTCGCCTCCGCCGGCCGACCGTGGGCCTCGTCCTGGCGCGCGGCCGTGGCGTGGCCGGGACATCGCGAGGGAGGAACGATGGAAGACGGCAAGGATCGTCTCGGTAAGCGCCTGAAGGAGAAGGAGAAGGGAGAGGAGGAGCGCTTCTTCGCCGCGAAGGAGCGCGAGGCCATCGACCGGCTGAAGATGCGCGATGCGGTCGACGTCGTCGAGGAGGCGAAGGGCCACTGTCCGCGCTGCGGCGCGACCCTGACCCCCATCAAGGTGCACGGCGTCGCGATTCTCCAGTGTCCGGTCGACTGCGGGACGTGGCTCGACAAGGGCGAGCTCGAGGTCGTCGCGAAGCGCGAGCACGACAGCTGGCTCGGCCGCCTCTTCTACAGCCCGAAGCTCGACGAGTAGCGCGCCGGAGCGCCCGGGCGATGTTCACCGGCATCATCCAGACCACCGCGCGCGTCGAACGCGTGCTGGCGCGCGGTGGCGGCGCCCGGCTCACGCTCGCCCCGACGCGCAGGCTCAGCCGCCTGGTCCTGGGCGAGAGCATCGCGGTCGACGGCGCCTGCCTCACGGTGACCTCGGGCAACGGGAAGCACTTCACCGTCGACGTCTCGCCGGAGACGCTGCGCCGGACGACGGCCGCCGCCCTCGCGCGCGGCGGACGCGTGAATCTCGAGCGGTCGCTCCGCCTCGGCGACCGCCTCGGCGGCCACATCGTGCTGGGCCACGTCGACGGCGTCGGGCGGCTGGATGCGGTGACGCCGGAAGGCGACTGGGTCCTGTATCGCTTCCGCGCGCCGAGGCCGATCTGGCCCTATCTGGTGGAGAAGGGCTCGATCGCCGTCGACGGCGTGAGCCTCACCCTGTTCCGGTGTCAGGATGGACGATTCACGGTCGCGATGATCCCGCACACGCTGGCGGAGACGACGCTCGCCGAACGCGTCCCCGGCGATCGCGTCAACCTCGAGGCCGACGTGATGCTGAAGCACATCGAGGCGTTGCTGCGCCGGGCCGCCCCCCGTCGCCTGACCAGGAAAAGTCCAATCAGGAGGCGGGCGGCCAGGACACGGCGGGTGCGCTGACGGACGCGGCGCCGCCTGCGCTGCCATCGAGGACGTGGCGGCGGACCACGCAGGCCGGTGCAGAGATCATCTCGATCTGACGCTGCCGGCACTCGACTTCGACCGGCGGGCTGGGCGCTTCGTGTCGCCCTCCCCGGCGGTCGACGAGGCAAGCGTTGCCCGCGTCAACGCGGCGATGGGGCGCGTCGGACAGGGGGTCGCTCAACCGTTGGCGCGGCTGTCGTCGGAGCTCTCCGCGCTGGCTCTGGCCCCCTGACGCTCGCCTCGTAGCTCAGCGGTCGCTCTCGGCGGGCGAGACCGGCGCCTGCCGGCTTGCGCGCATTGGGCCGAGTGTGAGTCCATCGCGCCATGGACGTCTCCTTCACCAGCGATGTCGAGGAGTACGCGGCGGCGGTCGAGGCGTTCCTCTTGGGCGATCCCGTCCTGAACAATGTTGCGCTGACGGTCCTCGCTCAACTGCGGGCTGGCGTGCCGTTCGGTAGCGGCCGCCCAGCGTTCGCCGTTGTCCGCGACGGTGACATCGTGGTCGGAGCGGCGAGCAGGACACCGCCCCATCCTCTCCTCCTGGCGTCTATGTGCACGGACGCCATCGACGCACTCGCCGGGGCGTGGCCCGCCGACGATACCCCAGGCGTCACGGGGATCGCCGACACGAGCGCAATCTTCGCTACGCGGTGGGCTGCCCGTACGGGCCGATCCGCGCGACGCACGCTGGTGCTACGGATCTACCGCCTCTCGGCTGTGACCTCTGCGTCCGAAGTGCCGGGCGCGCTTCGGCCAGCATCGATGGATGACGCCGATCTCGTCACCGCGTGGGCGGTCGCTTTTAGCGGCGATACAGGCGCGACCCTGGGCGACGTGCGGCCCGGGATCGTGCACCGCATCACAGCTCGTCACGTGTTCCTCTGGGAGCTGTCGGGAAGGCCCGTCGCATTGACGGTACACGGGCCGGCCGTCGGAGGCATCGTGCGCATCGGCCTCGTCTACACGCCACCGGAGCTACGCCGACGCGGCTACGCAACGGCCTGCGTGGCGGACGTGAGCCGGCTCGCGCTCGACGACGGAGCGCGTGGCTGCATGCTGTACGCCGATCTGGCGAACGCGACTTCGAATGCAATCTACCAGCGGCTCGGGTACTGGCCCGTGTGCGACGCCGCGGACTACCGCTTCGATGGCTGATCCGGGAAGGGCCCATGCATCTGCGCCTTGCGTGCTGCCCGTCCGACCGGCTATCCCGGCCCGCCGGATGGCTGCGCAGACGATCGAGGTGGGGGACCGGGTGGTGAATCTCCAGGTCCCGGGGATTTTCTACGTCGTCGCGCGGCGTGGCGCGATGCTCGAGATCGAGACCGAGCAGGGGGTGCGGCTCACCGTCTCCGAGGTCGCGGTGCGCAAGCTCGACGACGAGCCGCCGCCGACGCCCACGGAGGTGTGACGGGCCGCTACTCGGCGTCGTGAAAGATGATGCCGAGGGTCCGGCGCTCGCCGGATCGCACGTCGCTCACGCCGTGGCGCACGGTCACGCGGTACGCACCGCGAGAGCCGGCGACCGGCCGGTACCGGTTCGGGAAGATGACGGCCTGACCCTGCGCGAGCGTGATCGCCCGTCCGCGTGACTGGGCACGCGGGCGCTGCTCGACGAGCAGGATCTCGCCACCCGTGAAATCGGCCCCGGGCCGGCTGAGCAGGATCGTCACCTGGAGCGGGAACGCGATCGCGCCGTACAGGTCCTGATGCAGGCAGTTGTGGCCACCCGCCGTGTAGCGGAGCAGGAGCGGCGTGGGCCGGTGCTGGCCGTGCGCGGCACAGCGGGCGACGAACGTGGCGAGGTCGTCCGGAAAGGGCTCGCGGCCGCCGAGCGCGGCGGACCAGCGATTGGCGATCGGCGCCAGGTGCGCGTACGTCTCGCGGCGCAGGGCGTCGACGAGCGGCGGCAACGGCTCGGCGAAGTAGCGATACTCGCCCGCGCCGAAGCGATGGCGCGTCATGTCGATGTGGCTCCGGAAGCGGTCGCGCCGCGACCAGAGCGACGCCACCCCGCGGCACTCGGACACGGTGAGGAGCGGCGGGGTCACCGCGTGGCCGTCCTCGTCGAGGCTGCGAGCGATGCCCGTCCAGTCGAGCCGGGCGACCCGCGCGCCGACGGTCATCCGGCGCCGAACGGCGCGGCCTCGCGGGGCACCGCCACCCCCTCGAGCAGCGCGGCCACGGTGTCGGCGGTCACGGGCGCGAGCAGGATGCCGTTGCGATGATGTCCCGTGGCGACGACGAGATTCTCCAGCTCCGCGTGCCAGCCGATCATCGGTCCGTCTCCCGAGGTCCCCGGCCGCAGCCCGGCCCACGCGCGGACGAGCGGCCAGCCGAGTCCGGCGGGTGCGATGCGCTCGACGTCGTCCAGCAGCCGGCGGATGCCGGCCGGCGTCACCGCCTTCTCGAAGCCCGCGTCCTCCACGGTGCCGCCGACCAGCACCTCGCCGCAGCGGCGTGGCGTGAGACACCCGTCGCCGTCGAAGAGCACACGTCTCACGGCGCGCGGCGGCGGTCTGAGCGCGAGCATCTGCCCGCGCACGGGGATCACGGCAGGCGCCGGCGCGATGCCCGGGATGCGCGCGGACCATGCTCCGGCCGCCAGCACCACCGCGCCCGGCGACAGCGTCGCGTCGCCGACGCGCACGCGGTCGATCCGGTCGCCACGCCGCTCGACGGACCGGACCTCCACGCCGGGCAGCAGATGGGCGCCGCGCTGGCGGGCAGATGCGGCGAGCGCCTCGATCAGGCGGTCACACGCCACGCGCCCGTCGTCCTCGTAGAGCGCGGCGCCGCGGGCGCGGGGATTGACCGCCGGCTCGGCCGCGCGCAGCGCGCGTGAGTCCAGCCACGCGGCACGCAACCCGGCGGCGAGACGGCGCGCGATCTGCGCGCGCTGCGCCGCCTCGGCCGCCTCGTCGAGGCACGGAACCAGCACGCCGTCGAGGTCGAGCTCGATGTCCGCGCCGGTCTCGTCGCGGAGCGCAGCCGCCAGCGACGGAAAGCGGTCGAGGCTGGCCCGGCGCAGCGCGAGGCGCGCGCCCTCGTCCGCTCCGCTGGCGGCCGACAGCACGCCCGCCGCGGCGGACGACGACTCGCCACCGAGCGCGCCGCGGTCCGCGAGCACGACGACGCGTCCCGGCCGCGCCGCTGCGCGCGCGATGGCGCAGCCGATCACCCCCCCGCCGATCACCAGCACGTCGGGGGCGGCCGGCGGCGTCACGGGCGCAGAGCCGCCTCGAGGTGCGGCAGCATGTCGTTGACGTCGGCGACGATCCCGATGTCGGCGGCGCGCAGGATGGGCGCCTTCGGGCTCTTGTTGATCGCGACGATGGTGCCGGCACGGCGGAGGCCGACGAGGTGCTCCATGGCGCCGCTGACCGCGAGCGCGACGTACAGGCGGGGCGCGATCGCGCGGCCCGTGAGGCCCACCTGATGCTGGCGCGGCAGCCAGCCGGCGTCGGTCACCTCGCGCGTGGCGGCGACGGCGGCGCCGAGCCGGGTGGCGAGCTGCTCGATCGCCGGCAGCGCCGTGGGGCCGCCGATGCCCTTGCCCACACCGATGACCAGGGTGGCCGTCTCGAGCGCCTCCCCCGCGTCGCCGCCGAGCGCCTGGCGGTCGACGACCTGCACCCGGCTCGTCCCCTCCGTCACGACCAGGCGCTCGACGATCGCGTCGCGCGACGGGTCGGGCCGCGCCGGGTGCAGCACGCCCGGACGGACCGTCGCCATCTCGGGGCGCGTGCGCGACAGGATCGGCGCCACGATGGTGCCGCCGAACGCGGGCTTCAGCTGGCGCACGCGTCCCTCGGCGTCGACGTCGAGGTCGATGGCGTCGCCGGTGAGACCGAGGCCGAGGCGGGCGGCGACGCGCGGCGCCAGGTCACGCCCGCGCACCGTCGATCCCAGGAGCACCAGCCGCGGCGCGCGGCGGTGGATGGCGTCGGCGAGCACGCTCGCGTGCGCCTCGGTGGTGTAGGGATCGAAGCCGGGCGCGTCGGCGACCAGGATGCGATCGGCGCCGGCGGCGGCCAGCGCGGCGGCGTGCGCCTCGCCGGGTCCGATCACGATCGCCTCGACACGCGACCCGAGCGGCGCGGCGAGGTGCGCCGCCTTCGCGAGCAGCTCGGCCGTGATCGCGCGCGGACCCGACGGCCCCATCTCCGCCACCACCCAGATCGGCGGCCCGCTGCCGTTCGCCGGCGCCGGCAGCGGTGGATGGTCGCTGGCACGGGCGCCGAGCGCGTCCAGCTCGATCAGCCGCGCCCGCAGCGCGCTCGCGATCGCCGCCGGGTCGGCGCCGTCGAGCAGCTCGCCGCGCCGCGTGCAGGGCACCTCCTCGATGTCGGCCACCCAGGTGGGCGAGCCGTCCGCGCCGACGTCGGCGCTCGAGAGGCCGACGTCCGCCAGTGCGAGCGTCAGGGTGGGCTTGTCGGCTGCCGCCTGGCGCTCGGCCTTCGACGGGAAGCGCTCCTCGTGCAGGTCCTCCGCCGCCGTGATCAGGGCCGGCAGCGCGCCCTGCACGTGCTCGAAGCCCTCGTCGGTCTCGCGCTCGGCGTCGAACGTGCGCGCGGTGAGATCGAGGCTCAGCCGGCGCACGGCGGTCGCCTGCGGCAGGTCGAGCAGCTCCGCGATCTCCGGACCGACCTGGCCGGTCTCGGCATCGACGCTCGCACGGCCGAGCAGGACGAGATCCGCGCTCTCGCGGCGCAGGACGGCGGCGAGCGCGCGCGCCGTCGCGAGCGTGTCGGATCCCGCGAGCGCCGGATCGCACAGGTGCACCCCGCGGTCCGCGCCGAGCGCCAGGCAGTACGTCAGCGCCTCTCGCGCCGACGGCGGTCCCATCGTGAGCACGGCCACCTCGCCGCCGTGCGCGGCGCGCAGGCGGAGCGCGCCGAGGAGCGCGCGCACGTCGAAGCTGCTGACCTCGCCGCGCACCCCGTCACGCACCAGACGCCGGGTCGCGGGATCGAAGCGAAGCTGGGACAGGACCGGGACGTACTTGACGCAGACGACGACGCGCATCGTCGCCGGTTTGACCACATCGGCGACGGCGCGGGAAGCCCGCGGCGAGCGTCAGCGCTCGAGGCGTCGGCGCAGGTCGGCGATCTCTTCCTCGAGCTCGCGGCCGCGGCGCGCGAGCCGGCGGACGTACACGAAGACGCCGAGCCAGACGGCGGTGTACGCCGCGAAGAGGTATCCGAGGTTGTCGTTCATGCGGCGGCGCCCTCCCGCGCCTCGACCTCGTGGCGCAGCGCCGTCACCTCGGACTCGAGTCGCGCGCCGCGCGCGCGCAGCGCCACCAGCCACCCGGCGAGCAGCAGGATGGCGAGCGACGACACGTACAGCGTGAGGCGCATCGTGGGATCGGTGAGGCCCGATCCGCCTTCCCTGGTCGTCAGCACGGCGGGATGGATGCCCTGCAGCAAGCGCACCGAGACGCGGATGACCGGAATGTCGAGCACGCCGACGATCCCGAGCACCGCCGCGTATCGCGCCACCGATTCCTCGTTCCCGCCGAACGCGCGCAGCATCAGGTAGGCGGCGTAGATCGCCCACAGGATGACCGTCATCGTGAGGCGCGGGTCCCAGGTCCACCACACCCCCCAGATCGGGCGCGCCCAGATCGGTCCCGTGACGAGGACGAGCGTGCAGAACAGGACGCCGACCTCCGCCGAGGCGAGCGCGAGACGATCGGCCGCGCGCGAGCCCTTCCAGAGATAGACGACGCTCGCGCCCGCGACGACGAAGAAGCAGCCGAAGGCGGCCCACGCGGTTCCGACGTGGAAGTAGAAGATGCGCTGCACGATCCCCATCTGCGCCTCGGTGGGCACGCGGACGAAGATCAACCACTGCGCGGCGAGCATGGCGACCAGCGTCGCCCACGGCAGGAGCGCGTCGAGCCGGCGCATCAATCCCGGATTACCTGTTCGAAGAGCAGTACGCCAGCCACCACGAAGATGGCGTCGAAGGAGACCAGCACGGCCAGCGGCGCCCCCGCGGCGCCACCACGCAGCGCGGCATCGGTGGCCTTCACGCCGCCGATCAGGACCGGCACCAGCAGCGGGAGGAGGAGGACGGGCAGCATCACCTCGCGCGACCGCGCGCGCACCGTCATGGCGGCGAAGAGCGTCGCCAGCGCCGCGAACCCCAGGTTGCCGAGCGCCAGGGCGAGCAGGAGCACCGGCAGCACCCGGCCGACGTCGACGTGCAGCAGGACGGCCACGAGCGGCACCACGAGCGCCTGCATGGCGCCCAGCAGCACCACGTTGGACGCGAGCTTGCCGAGGTAGAGCGCAGCGGGATCCAGCGGCGACGCGAGCAGGCCGCCGAGGCAGTCGTTCTCGCGCTCGAGGACGAAGCCGCGCTGGATGCCGAGCAATCCGGTGAAGACGAACGTGGCCCACAGCACGCTCGGCGCGAAGCGCGGCGCGTCCGCCGGCGCCGGATCGAGCGCCACGCTGAAGACGACGACCAGGAGCACGCCGAGGACCACGAAGCCCGCGAGGCTCTCCTTCGTGCGCCACTCGATGCGCAGATCCTTCCTCAGCACTGCCAGCGCGCCGCGGAGCATGACGCGTGCGCTCAGGCCCGTCCCGTGACGACGGTGTCGTAGGCCGCCGCGAGGACCACGGCGTCGGCTGCTCCATCCTGCATCCACGCGATGCGTCCGCGGTGCAGGATGGCCACCCGCGTCGCGACGGGTGCGACGCGCTCGATGTCGTGCGTGCTGAGCACGATGGCGTGCCCCGAGAGCCGCAGCTCGGCGAGCAGCGTCTGGAGGCGGGTCGTGCCGGCGGGATCGAGCCCGCTGAAGGGCTCGTCGAGGAGGAGCAGCTCCGGACCGTGCAGGAGCGCTCGCGCCAGCGCCAGGCGCTGCGCCATGCCGCGCGAGTACACGCGCACCGGGCGGCGGGCCGCGCCCTCGAGCCCCGCCCAGCGCAGCAGATCGGCGATGCGGCCGGCGGGGTCGGGGACTCCGTGCAGCTCGGCGTAGAATTGCAGGTTCTCCTGTCCGGTGAGGTCCGGGTAGCACGCGCTCTCGTGACCGACGTGGCCCAGGCGGCGGCGCGCGGCCGGCGGCCGCCGGCTGGCGTCCTCGCCGAAGATGCGAAGGCTGCCGCCACTCGGGCGGAGCAACGTGGCGAGCACGCGCAGCAGCGTCGTCTTGCCGGCGCCGTTCGCGCCCAGCAGGACGACCAGCTCGCCGGCGTCGACCGTGAGGTCGAGCCCCGCCAGGACCGGCGCCCCGCCGAAGTCGCGCCGCAGCCCCTCGGCGACGATCGGTGGCCCGATCAATCCGCGACCACCTGGCCCATGACCGCGCGCCGCATCACGACGGCGCTATCGCACCACCGCGCCTGCCGTGACCGGATCGTCCGGTCGCACCAGCACGACGCGGTCGCCGCTCGACGCCGCCAGCAGCATGCCCTGGCTCTCGACGCCGCGGAGCATCGCCGGCTCGAGATTGGCCACCACGACGACCTGACGGCCGACGAGCGTCTCGGGCGGGTAGTGCGCGCGGATGCCGGCGACGATCTGCCGCTGCTCGCCGCCGAGATCGACACGCAGGACGAGCAGGCGGTCGGCGTTGGGATGCGGCTCCGCCGCCGTCACGGTGGCCACCTTGAGCTCCAGCTCGCGGAACCGGTCGATCGTGATCACTGTCCCTCCCGCTCGAGCGCCGCCATGGCCTCGAGAGCCTGCGCCTCGAAGCGCGCGCGCATCGTCGCCAGATCCTCGTCGGACAGCTTGCCCATGCGATGATCGAGCTCCATCTCCTTGATCGCCGCCAGCGCCTGTCCCTTCTGGCGTTCCCACCGGCTCCGCGCGCCCGGCTCCGCCTCCGGCGGCGCGACCTCGGGAGGACGGAACAGCGGCGCCGCCACGAAGAGCGCGACCAGCGCGATCAACACGGCGCCGAGCACGAAGACGGCAATGGTGACCGGCGTCATCGTGCGCGCCTAGTCCCGGTCGAGATCGTCGAGCTCGCGCGCCAGGCGAGCGCGCAGGGCCGGATCGCCCTCCGCGCCCGGAGCCGCCGGACGCGCGGCGACCGTGGTCGTCCGGACACGACGCTGGATGACGGCGACGAGCACCCCGGCCGCGATCAGCACGACGCCGAACGGCGTCACCCAGGCGAGCCAGTTGAAGCCACGAAAGGTGGGCGACGACAGCACCTTCTCGCCGTAGCGCGCGGTGAACGCGGCCAGCACCTGATCCGTCGACTCCCCGCGGCCGAGGCGGTCGGCGATCTCGCGCTTCATGGGCTCGCCGGACGGACAGTTCAGGTGGTTGCAGGAATGGACCGTGAGCCCGCAGCCGCACTGACAGGTGAGCGACTCCTCGATCTGCTGCTGCGTCGGCTCCTGCGCAACGCCGCACGCCGACAGCGCAACCGCCAGCAGCAGCAGCGCCGCTGCGCGCGCGGCCGTCACTCCGCCGCGGCCCGCGCCGCGCCAGGCGCCAGCACACGCACCTCGCGCTCCATGGCCGTGGGCCACACCGCGACGGCCGTGCCCATGGCGAGGATCAGCCCGCCGAGCCAGATCCACACCACCAGCGGGTTCACGTACGCCTGGATCGTGGCGAGCTGCGTCTTCGGGTCGTACGACCCGAGCACCACGTACAGGTCCTCGCGCAGGGTCGAGCGGTTGGCGACCTCGGTCGTCGGCTGCTTCGGCTTCTTGTAGAAGCGCTTCTCGGGACGCAGCGTATCGATCTGCTTGCCGCCGACGAAGACCGGCAGCACGGCGGCGAGCCGGGAGAGGTGCCCGTCCTCCTGCGTGTCGATGCGGTCGTAGCGCAAGGTGTAGCGTCCGACCTGCATCTCGTCGCCCACCTTGAGCGTCTGCTGCACCTCGGTGCGGAACATGCTGGACGCGGCGACGCCGACGAAGATGCTCACGATGCCGATGTGGATGATGTAGCCGCCGTAGCGCCGTCGGTTCTTGCCGACGAGCCTGGCGATCGCGCGGGGCGGGCTCTCGTGCAGCATCGCCTGGCGCGCGCGCATCCCGCGCACGAACTCCTGCACGACCGTACCGAAGGCGAAGACACCGCCGACGAACGTGAGCCAGGCTCCGCCGAGCGCCATGCCTCCGGCGAGCATCGCGCCGCCCGCCACCAGCGCCGTGCCGACCGGCCACGCGAAGGCGCGCCACAGGTTGCGCGGCGTGGCGCGGCGCCACGCGATGACGGGCCCGATTCCCATGAGGAAGAGGAGCGCGATCCCGAGCGGCGCGTTGACGCGATTGAAGAACGGCGGCCCGACCGTGATCTTCACCCCGCGCACCCACTCCGAGATGACCGGGAAGACCGTGCCCCAGAAGACCGAGAAGGCGATGCCGACGAGGATCAGGTTGTTGAAGAGGAAGGCCGCCTCGCGCGAGAAGAACGATTCGATCGTGCCCGACGTGCGCAGCTCCGGCAGCCGGTACGCGACCAGACCGCCCGCGACCAGGATGACCAGCAGCAGGAAGCCGATGAAGAACGGGCCGAGCCCGGACTGCGTGAAGGAGTGCACCGAGGAGATCACGCCGCTGCGCGTGAGGAAGGTGCCGAAGATGGTGAGCGAGAAGGTCAGGAGGACCAGGACCATGTTCCAGACGCGGAGCATGTCCTTCTTCTCCTGGATCATCACCGAGTGGAGGAACGCGGTGGACACCAGCCACGGCATGAACGCGGCGTTCTCGACCGGATCCCACGCCCAGTACCCGCCCCAGCCGAGCACCTCGTAGGCCCACATCGCGCCGAACAGGTTCCCGAGGCTCAGGAAGAACCACGAGAAGAGCGCCCAGCGCCGCGTGCTGCGGATCCACTGGTCGCCGAGCCGTCCGGTGGCGAGGGCCGCCATCGCGAACGCGAACGGAACCGACGCGCTCACGTAGCCGGTGTAGAGCGACGGCGGGTGGATCATCATCCAGTAGTTCTGCAGCAGCGGGTTCAGGTCGGCGCCCTCGATCGCCGGCGTCGGCAGGCGCTCGAACGGATCCGTGATGAACGTGACCAGTCCGAGAAAGAAGACCGCCACCGTCATCAGCGTGGCGGTGACCCACGGCATCAGCTCGCGGTTCCGCTCGCGGTTCTGCCACTGCACGATGGCGGTGAAGAGCGACAGCATGAACGTCCAGAAGAGCAGCGAGCCCTTCTGCCCGCCCCACAGGGCGGCCACGACGTAGTTGGTCGGGAGCGTGCTCGACGAGTACGCCGCGACGTACTCGAGGGAGAAATCGTGCGTCAGCAGCGCGCGCAGGAGGAGGACGACGGCCAGCGCGACCAGCCCGAACACCGCCCAGGCGGCGTGCGTGCCCGCGCGGACGATGTCGGCGCGGCGCGTGAGCGCGCCGCGGATCGACGCGCCGATCGAGAACAGCGCGCACATCAGCGCGAGGCAGATGGCGAGACGGCCGAGCTCGGGCACGGCTCACGCAGCCGGCGGCTGCGCCTCCTGTGTCTGTAGCTCCGTCTTCTGCGGCTCGGCCTTTGAGGCTCGTATTTGGAAGGACAGCTGGTCATGATCTGCTTCGCGGACAGCGCACCCTGGCCGTAGTGGCCCTCGACGACGACCTCGCGCCCTTCCGAGAACATGTCGGGCAGGATGCCGCGATACGCGACGGAAACCGGCTCGGTCCCGTCCTTGCGTGCGAGCTCGAACGCCAGCTCGTTGGTCCGCGGGTCCCAGTGCATGCTGCCCGCGCGTACCCAGCCCTTCACGCGCAGGTCCTCACCGTCGTGCGACGCCTTGCTGACGACGAACTCGTCCATCTCGAAGTAGTAGGTCGAGGTGGTCCGGATACCGGCATAGACCAAGTAGGCGACGGCGGCGGCGATGACCGCGGCCCCGACGACGAAGCGACGCTGGTGCAACATGCTGCCGCGAATGACCCTAGTCGCCGCGGCTACGGCTTGCAAGGTACCGCGGAGTCAGCACGGACTGAGGATGCGGGGGCGCCCCATGTTGCTGTCTCAGTCGTCTGCCGCATCGTCCGCGTCCAGCACGCCGCCGCTGCGCGGGCCCATCGCCACGCCGCGCTTCGATGCCCGGATGAACGCGACCAGCTCGGCGACGTCGTCCGATCGGACCTCCGCCTCGACCCGGGCGAGCGCCTCGCGGAGGTTCAGCCGGCTCCGGAAGAGGATGCGGAAGGCGTCCTGGAGCGCCCGGGTCCGCGCCCGGTCGAACCCGGCTCGTCGCAATCCGACGCGATTCAGGCCGCGCACCGTGTGCGTGCCGTCCATGATCGCGAACGGCGGCACGTCGCGGCTGGTGCGCGAGAGACCGCGCAGGATGGCGAGCCGTCCGATGCGCACGTGCTGGTGCACCACGCAGTTCCCCGACACGAACGCCTGATCGTCCACCACGACGTGTCCCGCGACGAGGGCGCCGCTGCAGATGATGGTGTGGTCGCCGACCCGACAGTTGTGGGCGATGTGCGCGTGCGACATCAGGTAGTTGTCGGAGCCCACGATCGTCAGCGTGCCCTCGTGCGTGGCGCGATGGATCTCCGCGTGCTCGCGGATCACGTTCCGCTCGCCGATGCGGAGCCCGGTGGGCGCGCCGCGATACGCCAGGTCCTGCGGCTCGTGTCCGATGATGGCGCCGGGATGGACGACGTTGTCCGCCCCGAGCGCGCTGTCACCGGTGAGGAAGGCATGCGCCATCACGCGGGTGCGCGGGCCGACGCGGACCGGTCCGTCGATCACGACGAAGGGACCGATCTCCGCGCTGGCATCGATCTCCGCGCGCGGGTCGACGACGGCGGTGGAATGGATCGGCACCTACGAGCGGCCCCGCTCCTGGTCGTCCGCCGGAGACTCCGCCTCGGGCGGGATCTCCTCGCCGGGAATGCGATAGCGCTCGTCCGCCCAGGCCGCGAGATCGAGCAGCCGGCACCGCTCGGAGCAGAAGGGCCGGTGCGGGTTTCCGTTCCACGCGGTCTCGCGGCGACAAGTGGGGCACCGGACGCGTCGCACGGGTGAAGTCTAGCAGATCGCCGGTCGCTGGCGCACGCGCGTTGACAGGCCGGGTACCGGCCAGCAGTGTGCGTCCATGGCACCGGGTGCGCTCGCCGGCATCCGCCTGGTGGCCTTCGAGGCGCGCCGCGCGCAGGAGCTCGCCACGCTGTTCGCGCGCCACGGCGCGATCGTGACGAGCGCCCCCGCGCTGCGCGAGGCGCGCCTGCCGGAGAGCGCGGCCGTCCTCGAGCTGCTCGAACGCCTCGAGCGCGGCGACGTCGGCGCCGTCGTCCTGCTGACCGGTGTCGGCACGCGCGCGCTCGCGGCACTGGCCGGCGACGCCGCCCCGCGCCTGCTGGCGGCGCTGGCCAGGGTGCCGATCGTCGCGCGCGGGCCGAAGCCGCTCGCGGCGCTGCGCGAGCTGGGCGTGGCGGGCGCCCTGTCCGTCCCGCCGCCGCACACCTGGCGCGAGGCGCTCGCGGTCCTCGACGGTCTGGGCCTGGCGGCCGGCGCACTCGTCGCCGTGCAGGAGTACGGCGTGTCGCCGGCGCAGCTCGTGCAGGAGATCGAGCGCCGCGGCCTCCGCGTGCTCCGCATCCCCGTGTATCGCTGGGCGCTGCCCGAGGATTCCGGCCCGCTCGAACGCGCCGCGGCGGCGCTGGTGGCGGGCGAACTCGACGTCGCGGTGTTCACCAGCGCGGTACAGGTCGAGCACCTCTTCCGCGTCGCCCCCGACGCTGGCGCCTTGCGTGGCGCGCTGGGGCGCATCGTCGTGGCCTCGATCGGTCCCGTGTGCTCCGAGGCGCTGGAGGCGCACGGGGTGCACCCGCAGCTCGAAGCGACGCCGCCCAAGATGGGTCCGCTCGTCGCGCTGGTGGCGGCGCGCGCGCCGGCGCTCCTGCATGCCACCCGGTGATTGAATCCCCCCACCCCATCGCGTAGCTCTCGCGGGGTGGGGATGACCGCGCCGTTCCTGGCCGCGTGCCGTCGCGAGCCCACCGCCTACACGCCGGTGTGGCTCATGCGACAGGCCGGTCGCTACCAGCCCGAGTATCGCGCCATCCGCGAGCGCATGGGCTTCCTCGAGCTGTGCAAGACGCCCGACGCCGCCGCCCAGGTGACGGTGATGGCCGTCGAGCAGCTCGGCGTGGACGCCGCGATCATCTTCTCGGACATCCTGCTCGTGCTCGAGCCGCTCGGCGTCGGGCTCGAGTTCACCAAGGGCGACGGGCCGACGATCCACCGGCCGGTGCGCTCGTCGCGCGACGTCGACGGGCTCGCCGAGGCGGACCCGGCGGCGCTCCACTTCGTCTACGAGGCGATCCGCACGACGCGTGCGGCGCTGCGGCCGGAGATCCCGCTCATCGGCTTCGCGGGCGCCCCGTTCACGCTCGCGTCGTACCTCATCGAGGGCGGCGGATCGGACGACTGGGCGACGACCAAGCGGTTCCTCTTCACCGATCCGGGCGCCTGGCACGCGCTGCTGGAGCGTCTGGTGCGGGTGGTCACCGGATACCTGAACGCGCAGATCGCGGCCGGGGTGCAGGCCGTGCAGCTGTTCGACAGCTGGATCGGCTGCCTCGCGCCGGCCGACTACCGCGCGCACGTCCTGCCTCACATGCAGGCGCTGATCCGCGGGATCACGCCGGGCGTCCCGGTGATTCACTTCGGCACCGGCACCGCCGGTCTCCTCGAATGCCTGCGCGCCGCCGGCGGCGACGTCATCGGTCTCGACTGGCGCGTCGACCTCGATGCCGCGTGGGCGCGGCTGGGCGCCGACGTCGCGGTCCAGGGCAACCTCGATCCGATCGCGCTGCTGGCTCCCATCCCGCAGATCCGCAGCCGGGTGGCCGGCATCCTCGGGCAGGCGGCCGGACGGCCGGGGCACGTCTTCAACCTGGGTCACGGCGTCCTGCCGTCGACGCCGGTCGATCACGTGCGCGCGTGCGTGGACGCGGTGCACGAGCTGTCGGCGCGCCGCGCGGGCGCGTGATGGCGTCCTCCGACGCCGTGCTGCTGATCGCCTTCGGCGGACCCACCCGCCCGGAGGAGATCCGCCCGTTTCTCGAGAACGTCACCCGGGGACGGCGCATTCCTCCCGAGCGCCTCGACGAGGTCGCACACCACTACGAGCTGATCGGCGGACGCTCGCCGCTGAACGAGCTGACGTTCCGGCAGGCGGAGGCGCTCCGCAGGGTCGTCGGCAGCGTGCCCGTCTACGTCGGCATGCGGAACTGGGAGCCGTACATCGCCGACACGCTGGCGCGGATGGCGCTCGACGGCGTCCGGCGTGCGACCGGCGTCATCCTGTCGCCGCACGCCACCGAGTCGAGCCGCGAGCGCTACATGGAAGCCGTCGACGCGGGACGCGCGGCGCTCGGGCCGCGCGCGCCGGCGATCGAGTACGTGGCGTCCTGGCACGTCCACCCGCTGTTCGTGGACGCGATGGCCGAGCGGGTGACCGCCGCCCTCGACACGCTGCCGGAGGCGCTGCGAGCGGATGCGAGGCTGGTGTTCACCGCGCACAGCATCCCGGTCGCCGCGGCCGAGCGCTCGCCGTACGTCGCCGAGATCGCGGCGTCCTCGCAGGCGATCGCCGCGCGCCTCGGCCGGCCGGTTTGGGAGGTGGCCTACCAGAGCCGCAGCGGCAGCCCGCGCGATCCGTGGCTCGAGCCCGACGTGAACGCGACCCTGGAGCGCCTGGCTGCCGGCGGTGCGCGGGCGGTGGTCGTCGCCCCCGTCGGCTTCGTCTGCGATCACGTCGAGGTCCTCTACGACCTCGACGTCGCGGCGCGCGCCACCGCCGGCCGCTGCGGGCTCGCCTTCGCGCGTGCCGTGACGGTGAACGATCACCCGCTCTTCGTGCGCATGCTGGCGGACGTGATCCGGGAGTCCGCGCCGTGAGGCGTGTCGTGGTGGTGGGCGGCGGGATCGCCGGCCTCGCTGCGGCGCATCGGCTCGTCGAGCACGCCCAGGCCGGGGCGCCGCTCGACGTGATCCTGCTCGAGGCTTCCGGCCAGCTCGGCGGCAGCGTCGGCAGCGTGCGCACCGGCGGCTTCGTCCTCGAGCGCGGCGCGGACTCGATGATCACGGACAAGCCCTGGGGCGTGGCGCTGTGCGAGCGTCTCGGCATCGCCGATCGCCTCGTCGGCACGCGCCCGGGCGAGCGGCGCACCGCGGTGGTGCACGACGGACGCCTCCATCCGCTTCCGGAGGGGTTTCTCCTGATGGCGCCGACGGCGCTCTGGCCGGTCGCGACGTCGCCGCTGTTCTCGGTCGCGGGCAAGCTGCGCATGGCGCTCGACCTGGTGCTGCCCCGGCGCAGTGACGCCCGCGACGAGAGCCTGGCGGCGTTCGTGCGCCGCCGGCTCGGCAGCGAGGCGCTCGAGCGAGTCGCCGATCCGCTCGTCGGCGGCATCTACACCGCGGATCCCGAACGGCTGTCGCTCGCGGCCACCATGCCGCGATTCGTCGAGCTCGAGCGCCGGCACCGCAGCATCGTCCTCGGGCTCCGGGCGACGACCACGGTCGCGAGCGGCAGCGGCGGGGCGCGCTACGGGATGTTCGTCGCGCCGGCCGACGGGATGGGCAGCCTGGTCGAGGCGACGGCCCAGCGCCTGCCTGAGGGCGTGATCCGGCTGCGCACGCCTGCCGAGCTGGTGGCCCGCGATGGCGACCGCTGGCGCGTGACGGCGGGCGGCCAGGCCTTCGACGCCGACGCCGTGGTCCTCGCGACACCGGCGTTCGCCGCGTCGGCGTTGCTGGCGCCGCTCGACGAGGCGCTCGCGCGCCAGCTCGCGGACATCGAGTACGCCTCGTCGGCGACGGTGACGCTCGGCTACCGCGCGGACGGCGTCGCGGGCGGGCTCGCCGGCTTCGGCTTCGTGGTGCCGTTCGCCGAGCGCCGGCCGCTGCTCGCGTGCACCTTCGCCAGCCGGAAGTATCCAGGCCGCGCGCCCGAAGGTCACGAGCTCTTGCGCGCGTTCGTCGGGGGGGCGCGGCGGCCCGATCTGGTCGAGCTGGACGACGCGACGCTGGTGCGCACCGTGCGCGACGAGCTCCGCGCGCTGCTCGGCATCGCGGCGGATCCGATGCTCGTCCGTGTGGAGCGCTACCGTCGCGCGATGCCGCAGTACGCCGTCGGTCATCTCGACCGGATCGCCGCCATCGAGGCGCGCGCCGCGGCGCTGCCGGGCCTCGCGCTCGCCGGCGCGGCGTACCGCGGCGTCGGCATCCCTGACTGCATCCACAGCGGCGAGGTCGCCGCGGACGCGCTGGCGGGGCGCCTCGGCCGTGGGTGACGTCCTCGCGATCCGCGAGTTCGCTCCGGACGACGCCGCCGCCGTGGCAGCACTCTGGCGGCGCGTCTTCCACGACGAGTCGCAGTGGCGCGCTCCGGAAGCCGTCTTCGCGCGTCGTCGCCCGCCGCCAGACCGATCTCTTCCTCGTGGCGACGCTCGACGGCGGCGTGGTCGGCACCACCCTGGCAGGCTACGACGGGCACCGCGGCTGGCTCTACCGCGTCGCCGTCGCACCCGAGCATGAGCGTCTCGGCATCGGACGCGCACTCGTCGCGGAGGCCGAGCTGCGCCTGCGCCAGCTCGGCTGCCTCAAGGTGAACCTCCAGATCGAGGGCGAGAACCGCGACGTCGTCGCGTTCTACGCGCGACTCGGCTGGCGCATCGAGGATCGCGTCAGCATGGGGAAGGCGCTCGTCGGCGCGGCGGCGCGAGCGCGTGGCGCGACCGAGATCGGCGTCTACCTGCCACAGGTCGGCTTCGCCTGGCACGAGCTGCGCGCGCGGGTCCAGCTCTGCGACCGCGAGGGCGTGCACTCGGTCTGGTTCATGGACCACCTCTACCCCCCCGGTCTGCCCGCGGTTCCGTCGTTCGAGGCGTGGACGACGGCGACCGCGCTGGCCATGGTCACCGAGCGCATCCGGCTCGGACACCTCGTGCTGGCGAACGGATTCCGCCACCCGGCCCTGCTGGCGAAGATGGCGATCACCCTCGACCACGCCAGCGGCGGGCGGCTCGACCTCGGTCTCGGCAGCGGATCGTACCCGGCGGAGTACGCGCAGTTCGGGCTCGAGCACCCGCCCGAACGCGTCCGCGCCGAGCAGCTCGACGAGGCGCTGCAGGTGCTCAGGCTGCTCTTCTCCGAAGAGGCGCCGACGTTCCGGGGACGACACTACCAGCTCGACGCCGCGCCCAGCGTGCCACGCCCGCTACAACGCCCGCATCCTCCGATCCACGTCGGGGGCGCGGGAGAGCGCCGCACGCTGCCGATCGTGGTGCGTCACGCCGACGCCTGGAACTGCCCGACGTACGCGCTCGCGGAGCTGCCGCGCAAGCTCGCGGCGCTGCGGGCTGCGTGCGCGGACATCGGGCGCGACCCGGGATCGCTCCGCGTCACCGAGGAGGCGGTGCTCGCGCTCGTGCCGCATGCGGATCAGGTGGCAGGGGCGCGCGACGTGGCGCTGCGCCGCTTCCCGGGTCCGGGCTGGGGCGTCGAGGCGGGGGGCTGGTGCGGAACGCCGGAGATGATCCTGCGTCGCATCGAGGAACGCCGCGCGCTCGGCGTGTCCGGGTTCGTCTTCTTCCTGCACGACCGGGCCGCGCCCGAGACCGTCCGGCTGCTCGCGCGCGAGGTCGTGGCCGCGCTCTGAGCCGGCGCGGCAATCGCGCGTCAGATGTGCGGCAGGATCTCCCGGCCGAAGCGCTCGAGCAGGTCCGGGGCGCCCGCCCCCGAGAGCACCACCTCGGAGAGCTCCCAGTCGCGCTGACGCCGGCGCAGCTCCGCGATGCAGTCGTCCGGCGTCCCGACGAGGAAGAGCGGCGAGGCGAGGATGGCGGCCGGCGGAACGCCGAACATGCCGGCGATGCCCTCGACCACGCTCTCCGCCGCGGCGCGCGATTCGGTCAGCTGCATGGTGAAGAGCATGCCGCTGATGCGGATCGCCTGCGCATCGCGGCCCGCGCGCGTCGCCTCGGCGCGGAGGAAGCGCACCTTCTCGCGGTAGCTCGCGTCGGTCAGCTTGATGGCGTTGGCGAGCGCGATGTAGCCGGCGCGGCCGGTGTCGCTCACGATGTTGACGACGTCGGCATGCCGCGCCGCGACGCGCAGCAGCCCCTTGCCTCCGCCCCCGAGCACGATCGGCGGACTCGCCTGCACCGGCCGCGGCGACATGCTCGCCTCGCGGAAGTGGTAGAACTCGCCGTCGTGGGTGAACGACTCCTCGCTCCACAGGCCGCGGATGCAGGTGAGCGCCTCGTCCAGCATGCGAAGCCGCGGTCCGATCTCCGGAAACGGAATGCCGGTCATGCGAAACTCGGTCTCCGTCCAGCCCGATCCGAGGCCCGCGAGCATCCGGCCGCCCGACATCTGGTCGAGCGTCGCGAGGCTGCGCGCCGTCACCGCGGGGTGGCGGAACAGGTTGCACAGCACGAGGTGGCCGATGCGGATGCGCGAGGTCAGTGACGCGACGACCGCGGCCTGCATCATGGGATCGAACGACGGCAGGCCCATGGCCTGGCGCTCGGGTCCCTCGGCCACCAGATGATCCGGGAAGTAGATCGTGTGGAAACCGAGCTCCTCCGCCATCTGCGACAGGTCGCGTAGCTGCTCGAATCCGATCCAGCCGAGTTGAATCGCACAGTCCATGCCGGACTGGGTAGCACGCCTGGCGTGCGCCAGACCAGAGGCGCCGCGGCGACGGTGCGCTGGCTACGCGGCGTCGTGCGCCGCGCGCGGCGGCGTGCTGAAGGGCGAGTTGTCGAAGTTCGGATGTACGATCGACGCGGAGCCAGGAGAGAAGTCCCGCACCGTGTTCTCGGCATACATCTGCAGCAGGTTCGGCCGCCGGGCGCGCCGATCCTGGACCCGCATGCGCCAGCGCGACACTTCCTGCAGCCTGCGAATCCCGCCCGCGATGCGTCGGATGTTCGGCAGGAAGGCGCGCGAGCGGATGACGCGCAGGATCGCAGCCTTCGGGACGCCGAGCACCGCCATCGTGTAGGCGATGTCCCACTTCAGGTTCTCGGGCGATCGCTCGTCCATGAGAGATCCGCCCCAGAGGTGGTAGCCCTTCTGCGCCACGTCCTCGACGTCCGCGGGCACGATGTGCCCATCGCGCAGCGCGCGTTCCGTGAGATCGACCCCCGGGAAATACGTCAGCGAGAAGTAGTTGAAGTAGAACGGCTTCGGAAGCGTGCACAGGAGATCGAGCGTCTCCTCGCGATCGTCGTCGCTCTCGTAGGGGTTGTCCCCGATGAAGTCCAGGTTCCGGATGACGCCGTGACGCGCGAGGATGTTGCAGGCCTCGATGATCTCCTCCTGGGAAGTCTCGCGCTCGTAGCAGTCGCGGCGGATCCGCTCGGAGCCCGACTGGATGCCCATGGTCGTGACCCAGAGTCCCGCGTCGCGCATGAGGCGAATGCGCCGCTCGTCGACCATGCGGGGAAACGAGTACAGGGCGAACGGCAAGCCGATCTCCGCCTTGTAGCGCTCGCAGAACTCCTCGAGCCACGGCCGCGGCGGGGCGAAGATGTCGTCGCTGAACGCGATGGTCTGCAAGCGTGGCCGCTGTGCGACGGCCGCGCGCAGCTCGGCCATGACGTGGTCGACGCTGCGCCGTCGCACGTACGTCCCGAGCCCCTTGGTCACCGCTCGCGTGTAGTTGTGGATGCAGAAGGTGCACTCGAACGGACAGCCCCGGACCATCATGATGTCGTAGCAGACGGCCTTCCTGTCCCACGCCTCGACGTCCCGCCAGGCGTCCTTTCCCAGGTAGTACTTGTTGTCCGAGGACAGATCGGCTGCAGGGAGCACGTCGAGATCGGGGATCAGCATCCGCGGCGGATTGCGCACCAGCTCGCCATCGCGCGCCGCCCAGGTGCCGGCGATGTCGCGCCAGTCGCGGTCGAGCCCGAGCCGGTCGGTCAGCTCGGCGAGCACGTACTCGCCCTCGCCGCGTGCCGCCAGATCGCAATGCTCCAGGCAGTCCTCCGGACGCGTCTGCGGGTGGATGCCGCCCCAGACGATCACCGGGTTCACGGCCGCCTTCACCCGGCGACTGATGCGGGCCGCGAGCTGATAGTACGTGGACCACACGCTCATCGCCACGACGTCGGGGCGAATGCGCGTGATCAGATCCACCACCATGTCCTCTTCCTGCTGCGTCGGGCTCTCGAAGGTGAAGTAGTTCTTGAAGAAGATGGAGTGGACGTCGTGACCGCGACGCCTGAGCAGCGGGTGGAAGATGCGGACCGCGTGCGACTCGTAGTTGTAGAATGCCAGCAGCACGACGCGCAGGGGACGACCCGTCGCAGGAGCAGCGAGATCGACGGACTCTTGCTGAGTTGTGGCTGACATTCCGCGTGCGAGCGCGCCTCGCCCGACCGGTGTACTCACAACCAGGGAGCTGCTGTCAACTAGCAAAATCGAGCGGCAGCCAGCTCAACCCCTGCGCCGGGAAACCAGTCGCGCAGCTTCGCGAGCAGCAACGGATCGCCCTCGACGCTGTACTGGCGCTCCATCAAGGCCTGCCCGCCGTCGAGCTCGCCGCGGATGATCCCGACCCAGACGCGGTCGGGCGTGTGGACCGTCAGGTCGGCGCTCGGCGCCAGGCCTTCGAAGCTCTCGCAGCGCCCGCCGGCCACCCGCACCCAGTAGTCGCCGGGCTCCTCGCCGGTGACGCGGAACTGGATCACGGCGCGCGCGTCGGCGGCGGCCGTGCGATCGAACACGAACGGCATGCCCATGATGAGCGGCTCGGCGGCGTCGGGGGCGGCGGCAGGAAACATCTTCAACCAGAGCGGCGGCAACCACTGGTTGGAAGGCAATCCGACGAGCAGGATGAGCATGTTGGGAAAGAGCGCCGTGAAGATCGGGTCGGTCGGCCGGAGCCAGCACAGCGCGGCAGCGGTGAAGAATACGAGCGCCCAGAATACCGCCAGTACCCGGCTGATGATGGCGAACGCGGGCGTCCGGTGCTGCCATCGCGGCGTCTGCCGGACCGCGAACCAGACCGTGAACGGCTGGAGGCCGAGGAGCAGCGGGACGACCGCCACGAGGCCGAACATCGTGAAGAGGAGGGCGGGGGAGTAGTGCTGGTAGAGGGAGAGGATCGGCGCGATGCCGAGGATCGACGAGACGACGCCGATCGCCAGCAGGAGCCAGAAGCCGACGTCGAACTGCTTCAGCTCTCCGTGCCAGCGCGCGAAGAGCAGGTACGTCGTGTGCAGGCCGAGCGCGACCCACAAGGCGTGCGTCAACGCGTCGAGCGTGCGGCCGCCACGCTCGAACAGCGTGAAGTACACGATGATCGAGCACAGCATCCCGAGCTGCGAGAAGAACAGCCGGGCGAGGCGTCCGCGAGGACGGGGCGGCGGCGGCATGGGCATCCGAGCGACCTAGCACGATTCGGGAATCGGTGCCGAGCCCCGCTGCGCCGCGAAGAGGGACCATGCCCGGCATGGCGCCCGGCGTTCTGAAAAGGGGCGGTCAGGCGACGGCGAGCGTGAATCTGGACCGCAAGAGCACCGGGCGGTCGAGGTCGCCGAGCAAGGCCTCGATCCGTGGCGTCAGGCGGCGCAGCACCTCGGGCATGAGCGCGTCGGGGATGTCCCAGGTGCTCGACCACACCCTGCCGGCCACGTGCTCGAGCAGGCGGCGGCCCGTCGTCTGTTCCTCCCAGGTCGCGAGCAGCGACTCGACGGGCTCGACGCCGCGCGCGCGCGCGTGCTGCGCGAACGCCTCGGTGGCCCGCTCGTGCGGCGAGCGCGACTCGCCCTCGACACCTGTCACCTCGGAGAAGATCTCGCGCACCGCCGCGCTCGCCCGCAGCATCGGGCTCGCCGGGAACTCCTGGCGCCCGTAGAGGAGCCGTCCGCCCGGACGGAGCGCGGCGCGCGCCGCGCGCAACGCGCCGGCGGGATCTGCGAGCAGGTGCAGCACGTGCACGAAGAGGACGGCGTCGAACGCGGCGGACCCGAACGGCAGGCGCGTCGCATCGGCGATCGCTACCGGCAGCTCGGGCCGGCGCGCGCGCAGGCGGGCGATCATCGCGCGCGCGACGATCGATCCCGGCCACGCGCACGCCCGAGTCGGCGAGCGGCAAGGCGATGCGTCCCGTGCCGATGCCGATCTCCAGCACCGATGGCGCGGGCGCCACGGCGCGCGCCGCCCGTGCGATGCCGTCGGTGACCGCGGCGTGCGCCGCCTCGGGCATCGCGCGCGTCTCGTCGTAGCAGTGCGCGACCCGGTCGAAGCTCCTCTCGGCGTTGCTCATGTCCGTCCCTCTTCCCGGGCGTGCCAGCCCGCGCCCGCGCCTGCTCGAACGCCGCCAGGGCGCGCGCGCGACCCTCGTCGAGGTCGACGAGCGGCGGCGGATAGTCGGGACAGATCATGCGCCGCTCCCTGGCCGGCAGCACCCAGGGCCGGTGGACGAGCTTCGCCGGGACCTTCGCGAGCTCCGATACCCAGCGCTTCACGTAGGTCCCGTCGGGATCGAAGCGTTCACCCTGCCGGAGCGGCGAGAATATCCGGTGGAAGGGCTGCGCGTCGGCGCCCGTGCCGGCGACCCACTGCCAGTTGCCATCGTTCTGCGCGAGCTGTCCGTCGAGCAGCTCGGCCATGAAGTGCGCCTCGCCGAGCCGCCAGTCGAGCAGCAGGTGCTTGGCGAGAAACGACCCGACGATCATGCGCGCGCGGTTGTGCATGAAGCCCGTCGCGCGGAGCTCGCGCATGCCCGCATCCACCAGCGGAACTCCCGTGCGTCCCTCCTGCCAGCGGCGGAACGCGCGATCGTCGTGCCGCCAGCGCACGCGAAGCGGCCGCATCGGCTCGCGCGCGACCCGGGGATACGCCGCCAGCAGCTGGGCGAAGAAATCACGCCACGCGAGCTCCCGCGTCCAGACGCGCACGCCCTCGCGCAGCGCCGGGTCGCGCGACAGCGCGGAGCGTGCCCGCCGCACGGCCTCGGCACCGGAGAGGGCTCCCCAGCGCAGATGCGGCGAGAGCCGCGACGTCGCGTCGAGACCGGGCAGATCGCGGGTCTCGGGATAGCGCCGGATGCCGTCGCGCAGGAACGTGTCGAGACGGGCGCGGGCAGCGTCCTCACCCGCGGGCGGCAGCTCGATGCCCGGAGGCGCCTCGGGGACCGTGTGCCCGATGCCGGCGAGCGCGCTCGCCGGCGCCCAGTCGCGCGGCATCTTCGCCACCGGCGGGACGTCGAGCGCCTCCCAGGCACGGGCGTACGCGCTGTAGACCTGGTACGCGCCCCCGCCGGTGGTCACCGCTCCCGGCGGGTGGACGAGCGCCGCCTCGGCGGCGCGCACGGTCACACCGTCGCGCTCGAGCGCCCGGGCCACTCGCGCCTCGCGCGCACGGGCAGCGGGCTCGTGGTTGCGCGCGTGGCTCACGACCCGGGCGCCCAGCGACGCCGCGAGACGAGGCAGCTCCGCGGCGGGGTCACCCTCGATCACCAGCAGTCGCGAGCCGAGGGCGTCGAGTCCCGCGTCGAGCGCCCGCAGGCAGGCGTACATGTACGCGATGCGCCGCGTGGCGCGCGCGTGCCGCGCGAGCAGCGCGGGATTGAGCACGAACACGCCCGCCACCGGGGGCGTGCGGCCGGCCCCGGCGAGCGCGGCATTGTCGTGCAGGCGGAGATCGCTGGTGAACCAGTGCAGCGCCGCGGCGATCACGACCCGCGAGCAGACCCCACGCGACGAGCTCGTTCAAGGCATCTGCGGACGCGACACGGCTGGCCGGATCCCGTATCTCCCCTGCGATGCCTCGTCTCGAACCGATCCCGTCGGCTCCCGCCATCGTGCTGGGCGGCGGCGTTGCAGGACTCGCCGCTGCCCGGCTGCTGGCGCGTCACTTCCCGCGCGTGCTGGTGCTCGAGCGCGACGTGCGCACCGACGTGGACGACCCCGAGGAGGCGTTCCGCACGTGGCGGCGCGGCGGCGTGCCGCAGCTTCGCCACTCGCACGCCTTCCTCGCACGCCTCCGGCTGGTGCTCCTGGCGCATTTGCCGGACGTGCTCGATCGCCTCCGCACCCACGGCGTGCGCGAGATCGCGCTCGCCGACATGGCGCCCCCCGGGATGGGGTTCGAGCCGGAGCCGGCGGACGAGGACGTCGTGCTCCTGGCGTGCCGCCGGACCACGTTCGAATGGGCCCTCCGCGCCGGGGTTCAGGAGCGACCCGAGGTCGAGCTGCGGGAAGGCGTCAGCGTGAGCGGCCTCGTCGGCGGCTCGCGCAACGGCGGCCGACCCTGGGTTCGCGGCGTCAGGCTCTCGGACGGGAGCGAGCTGCCCGCCGCGCTCGTCGTCGACGCGCTGGGCCGGCGCTCGCCCGTACCCGGATGGGTGACGGCGCTCGGAGCACCCGCTCCCGCGGAGCGCAGCGAGGATACCGGCATCTTCTACTACACGCGCTTCTACCGCCTGCGCCGCGGGCGCGCGCCCGGCGGCACGACCGGCGTCGTCGCCGGCGATCTCGGCTGGGTGAAGCTCGCCGTCTTCCCGGGCGACGCCGGCAGCTTCTCGATCACCGTCGGAGCACCGGTCGACGACGCGGGGCTGAAGGAGCTCGCCGATCCGCAGCGCTTCGAGCGCTTCGTCAGCGCGTTTCCGCAGGTCGCACCGTGGCGCGCGCGCGGCGTGTCGGTGCCGATCAGCGGCAGGCAAACGCCCGTCCTCGTGATGGGCCAGCTGCGCAACCGCCTGCGCAGCTTCGTCGACGCCGACGGTCCGCTCGCGCCCGGGCTGCTCGTGATCGGCGACGCCGCGTACCACTCGAACCCGATCTACGGTCGCGGGTGCTCGCAGGCGCTCGTGCAGGCCGCGCTGCTCGACGAAGCCGTCGGACGACATCCGCGCGACCCGGAGGCCGCGGCCCGGCTGCTCCACCTGCTGAGCGAGCAGCAGATCCGCCCGTTCTGGGATGCCGCCGTGGCCGCCGATCGTCGCGCGCGCGGCGAACGGCGCAGTGCCGCGCCCGGGAATGCGCTCGCCTACCTGAGCATCATGGCCCAGCAGGCCTTCGGCTGGTTCCTCGAGCGCGGCATGCTTCCGGCGACGCGCGAGGATCCCGTCGTGTTCCGCGGGCTGCTGCGCGTCTTCCACATGCTCGACGCTCCCGACACGCTCGCCCGCGACCCCGAGCTCGTGCTGCGCTCGCTGCCCATGCTGGCCCGCGTGCTCGCAGGCCGCGGCCCGGAGCCGCCGTTCGATCCCGTTCCCCGCGAAGCGGCGCTGGCGCGGATGGCGTAGTCAGCCGGACGTGCAGCGCAGGTACGTCACGGCGCCCGCCACCAGCGCCTCGAACAGCCGCATCGGCCGCGGATCGCTGAGGGCATCCAGCTCGGGGTGCCACTGCACGCCGATCACGAACGGATGGCGCTCCGACTCGACCGCCTCGATCACCCCGTCCTCGCTCCACGCCACGGCCCGGAGGCCGTCTCCGAGACGCCCGACGGCCTGGTGGTGCACCGACTGCACCACGAGCTCCGTGCCGTCGAGCAGGTCCGCAAGGCGGCTGGCCGGATCGAGTCGCACCGCGTGCGGCACGGGCTTCAGCTGCGGCGTGCGGTGCACGACCACATCGCCGAACTGATCGGGGATGTGTGCGATGAGGTCCCCGCCCAGGGCGACGTTCAGGAGCTGCATGCCGCGGCAGACGCAGAGGACGGGCAGCCCGGGACGCGACAGTCCGGCGCGCGCCAGCGTCAGCTCGAAACGATCCCGCTCCTGCGAGATGCCGTAGTTGGCGTCGTGGTGTCCGCCGCCGTAGTGCGCCGGATCGACGTCCCCACCGCCGGGCAGGATCAGCCCGGACACCGCGTCGAGCCCCTCCGGGGTCTCGCCCTCGACGGGTGGAAGGATCACCGGGACGCCGCCCGCCATGCGGACGGCGTCGACGTACTCACACGGCACGGAGAACGTCTGCCGCTCCCCGCCCCGTCCGTAGCTCGATATCCCGATCAGGGGTCGCACGACCGCTAGCGTACCGGCGGCCGCGTCCCCGCTCCAGCGCGACTCAGAGTGCGGAGGATCCTCGCTCGCCGGTCCGGATGCGCAGCGCCTCCTCGACCGGGAGGATGAAGATCTTGCCGTCGCCGATCTGCCCCGAGCGCGCCGCGTCCTCGATGGCCTTGGCGATCGCGGCAGCGCGATCGTCAGACACCAGGATCTCGATCTTCACCTTGGGAAGGAACTCGACGACGTACTCGGCGCCGCGATACAGCTCGGTGTGCCCCTTCTGGCGTCCGAACCCCTTGACCTCGGTGACCGTCATGCCTTCGACGCCTACCTTCGCCAGCGCCTCCTTCACCTCGTCGAGCTTGAACGGCTTGATGATGGCTTCGATCTTCTTCATCGCTTGGCCCCTTGGATTGGGAGACGCTCGCGCCGTCCGATGTCTCGGTGGATGAGCGGTCTGTGGATCACGGCTCTGACGACGGCGTCGGACTGTGGACCATATCGCACGCGCTGCAGGAGGCGAGCCCACCGGGAGGGACGTCGCGGGACGGGAAAGAGAATGACGGTCATCGGGCGTGCTTGCTCCATGCTCGGGGAACCGGTCCCCGCCTGGCTTAGGCAAGTCACGTGCCATTCGCGCGACGCGCCCCTGGCGTCGAATTCCGCTCGCCGTGATTTCGCATGCTGCCTAAGCCGCTGGCACGCGCCCACGAAGCGGGCAGGGCGCACAGCGCCCGGGACACCTCGCGGAAGACGTGCTAGGCCATCCGTTCATGACCTTCCCGCGCCAGGTTCCCGGCATTCCCCTGCGCTCGGACATCCACGAGCTCCGCACCGACGTGGTGTACGCGGAGGCCGGTGGGGTCCCGCTGCGCTTCGACCACTACCGGCCGGTGCGGGCGACGGCCGCGACCCCGGCGGTGGTCTTCGTGCACGGCGGCGGCTGGATGCGCGGCGACCCGAGCCAGGCGGCCGGCAACGCGCTCCACTTCGCCAGGGAAGGCATCGCGACGGTCTCGATCTCGTACCGCCTCGCCCCGGCCAGCCGCTTTCCGGCGCCCCTCGACGACGTGCGCCACGGCCTGCGCTGGGTGCGCGCGCACGCGGGCGAGCTGGGCATCGATCCGGAGCGCCTCGCGCTCCTCGGCGTGTCCGCCGGTGCGCACCTGGCCGTGCTCGCCCATCTCGCGCACGACATGGCGGACCTCGCGCCGGATCTGCCCGGTCCGCTCCGCGAGGTGTCCGAATCGGTGCGGTGCGTGATCGCGCACTACGGTCCGTACGACATCGGCCGGCGCCGCTCCGACATGGTCGACGCCTTGATGGGCGAGCGAGTCGAGGACGCCGAGTGGACGCGACTCGCCTCTCCCCTCGCGCACGCGGCGCGGGCGACGGCGCCGATGCTCCTGATCCACGGCACCGCGGACCAGCTCGTCTCGTGGCGGGAGTCGGAGCGCATGCACGCGGCGTTGCAGGAAGCCGGGAAGGCGAGCGAGCTCCTGCTGCTCGACGGCGCGCCGCACGCGTTCCAGGTCGACTGGCGCGGCGAGGCGAACCAGCGCGCGAACGTCGCGATGGACGCCTTCCTCGATCGCCACCTGCGCCAGGCGAGCTGAGCGATGGAGGCCGGCCGCTACCGCGAGACCCGCGCCCTGTTCGCGCGCGCGCAGCGCGTCGTGCCGGGCGGCATCTACGGCCACCAGTCGCCGCGCATGCTGGTGCCGGACGCGTATCCCTACTTCTTCGCACGTGGCGAGGGCGCGCGCCTGTGGGACGTCGACGGCAACGAGTACCTCGACCTGATGTGCTCGTACGGGCCCATCGTCCTCGGCCACAACCATCCGCGCGTCGACGAGGCGGCACGCCGGCAGGCGGCGGCGGGGCGCTGCTTCAACGGTCCGGGCGCGGTGTGGGTCGACCTGGCCGAGCGGCTCGTGTCGCTCACGCCCTGGGCAGAATGGGCGGTCTTCGCGAAGAACGGCTCCGACGTCTGCACCTGGGCGACGCAGGTCGCGCGCGCCGCCACGGGCAGGCGCGCGGTGCTGGTGGCCGAGGGCGCGTACCACGGCACGCATCCCTGGTGCTCGCCCATGCCGGCGGGCGTGACACCCGAGGACCGGGCGCACATCGCGCGCTTCCGCTGGAACGACCTCGCCGAGGTCGACGCCGCGCTGGACGCGCACGACGGCGACGTGGCCGCGATCATGGTGGCGCCCTTCCGCCACGATGCCTTCCACGACCAGGAGATGGCCGCCCCGGGCTTCCTGGAGGGCCTGCGCGCACGCTGCGACCGCCTCGGCGCCGTGCTGATCCTCGACGACGTGCGGGCCGGCTTCCGGCTGGATCTCCGCGGCTCGGGCGAGGCGGTCGGCGTGCAGCCCGACCTCACCTGCTACTGCAAGGCGCTCGGCAACGGCTACCCGATCTCCGCCGCGCTCGGCCGGGATGCGCTGCGTCGAGCCGCGGAGAAGGTCTTCTTCACCGGCTCCTACTGGACGGGGCCGGTCGAGATGGCGGCCGCGCTCGCCTGCCTCGCCGAGATCGAGGAGAGCGACGCCATCGGCCGCATGTCCCGGCTGGGGACGGCGTTGCGCGCCGGGATCGAGCGACAGGCCGCCGCCCACGGCCTCGGGGTGCGCTACAGCGGGCCACCGGCGATCCCGTTCATGAGCTTCGTCGCGGACGAGGGCTCCTTCGAGCGCAGCCGCGTGTTCGCGGCGTCGTGCGCGACGCACGGAGTCTACCTCCACCCCCATCACAACTGGTTCCTCTCGGCAGCCCTCGGCGAGGCCGACGTCGGCCGCGTCCTCGAGGTCACCGATGGCGCATTTGCGGAGGTGGCACGCCGGGAGGCCTGAAGGTGGCGCGGTGGCGCGCCGGGGCGGTCGATGGTAGGACCCGAGCGCGGCGATGTACGAGCGGTTCTTTGGGCTGGGTGATGCGCCGTTCCGGCTGACGCCTGATCCTCGCTATCTATTCCTGTCGAGGAAGCATGCCGACGCGCTGGCCCACCTGCGCCTCGGCTTGTCGGAGTCGAGTGGCTTCGTCTGCATCACCGGCGACGTCGGCACCGGCAAGACCACGGTGCTGCGGCACTTCCTCGGCGAGCTGGCTCCGGAGGCGAGCGTCGCCTACGTCGTCAACCCGACGCTGTCTCCGCTCGAGCTGCTGCAGACGATCAACCTCGAGTTCGGCCTTCCCGGCGGCGATTCGAAGAAGCAGCTCATCGACCGCTTGAACCGCCACCTGCTCGAGCAGCGTCACGCGAACCGGTGCTCGGTGGTGGTGGTGGACGAAGCGCAGGCGCTCTCGATGGAGGTGCTGGAGCACCTGCGACTGCTGTCGAACCTCGAGACGACCACCGAGAAGCTGCTGCGAATCGTCCTGGTCGGGCAGCCGCAGCTACGCGCGATGCTGTCCCATCCCGAGCTCGCCCAGCTGAACCAGCGGATCACGCTACGCTGGCACATCGGGCCGCTCGACCGCGAGGAGACGATCGCCTACGTGCGCCATCGCCTGCAGGTGGCGAGCGACGGGCAGGTGCGCGACGTCTTCTCGATGCCGGCGCTGCGCGCCGTCCACCGGCGGTCGCACGGCGTGCCGCGCCTGATCAACATGCTCTGCCACCGCGCCATGCTGGCCGCGTTCGCGGCCGAGCGCCGCACGGTGGGACTCGCGTCGATGCGCAAGGCCTATCGCGAGGTGGTGACGCTGCCGCTCCCGGGTCGCGCACCCTCGAAGCCGCGCGCCGCCTGGGCGGCGGGGGCCGTTGCCGTCGCTGCCGGCATGGCCGGGCTCCTCGCCGGCGGATTCGGCGTCCCGCCGCTGCTGCGCACCATGACGCAGGGAAGTGCGCTTCCGGTCTCCGCGGTCGTGGCCAGCGCCGCGCCGGATCCTGCACCCGAGGAGCCCGTTGCGGCGGCTGCACCGGATCCGATGTCGACCGAGCTGGACGTGACGGCCGACGCGCCGGCGCCCGACGACGCTGCGGCCGACGCGCCCGCGGCCGTCGAGGTCGCCGCGACGCAGCCGGTCGCGGCGCCGCCTCCGCCGGCGCCGGATCCCACCCCCGAGGTCGAGGCGCGGCTCGCGGCGCTCGCACCGGCCGCCAGCGCGCGTCAGGCGCTCGACGTCGTGTTGCGCGCGTGGCAGGTGCCACCCCTCGCCGCCGAGGAGCAGGCCACGACGGCGGATTTCACGCGTATCGCCGAGCGGCGTGGGCTCGAGCATCTCGCGCTCACCGGCAACACGGCGATGCTGCGCCTGCTCGACGTCCCGGTGGTGCTCGAGCTGCAGCTGCCGGGCGCGACCGGGCCGCGCTATGCCGCGCTGATCTCGATGCGCGACGGAGTGCCCGTGCTCGCGGTCGGCGATGGAGCGCCCGCCACCGTGAAGCCCGCGCTGCTCGAGCGTGCCTGGTACGGACAGGCGTACGTCCTGTCGCGCGACTTCGAGGGTCTCGGGCCGGGGACGCTCGACGGCCACTCGCGGGGCGCCCGGGTCAGCCGCCTCCAGGGGCTGCTCAGACGGATCGGCGCCTATGCGGGACCGGAGAGCGGCCTCTTCGATTCCCCGACCTCCGCCGCCGTGCTCGATTTCCAGCGCTCGCGGTACGTCAGCGCCGACGGCATCGTCGGCCGGCTCACGCGCGTCGCGCTGTATGCCGCGGCGGGCGGATACCCGCGCCCGACCCTCACGGCCTCCTCCGTCGGCTCGGCCCCTGCCGTGGCTTCCACTGGCGCCTCGTCGTGAGCTCGATCCTCGACGCCCTCGAGAAGCTCGAACGCAGCCGTCCACCCACGCCGGATGGATCCCCCCCGGCGCCGCGCCCGCCGCGGCGCAGACAGACCGTGACGCTCGTCGGCACGGCGTGCGCGCTCGGCGCCGCGGCCGCGATGATGCTCTTCCTGCGGCCCGCGGCGCACGCCCCGGTGGTCGAGCCGCCGCCGGTCGCACCCGTGGTCACGCCGCCGGCAGCACGCGAGCCCGTCGCTACGGCCGCAACGCAGACCGCCCCGAGCGCGCCGACGCCCCACGAGAGCCCACCGGCACCACCCGCTCCGGCGGTTCCGGCTCCGGCACCCGTCGCGCCGCCGGCGCCGGTATCCGAGCCCGGACGTCCCGAGCAGGCCGCGGCCGCTCCGCCTGCGGCGCCAGCGGACGGCGCCGGCGACCGGCCCGCGCTCGCCGCGGCGGCACCGGTGCCACCGCCTGCCGCCTCGGATCCGAGACCCTGGAGCCAGGCCGTCACGCCGCCACCGCCGCCGCCCGCTCCCACGGCGCGCGTGGCGGGGACGCCCCCGTCACATCCGACGGCGGCACGCACCGCTGCCCTCGAGCCCGAGCCTCCGCCCATTCGCCATGCGCCGGCCGGCGCCCCGCACGTCCAGCTCAGCTTCCTGCTGTTCTCGCCATCGGCGGAGCGTCGAAGCGTCGCGCTGGCGCTCGACGGCGGCAGCTTGCAGACGCTGCACGAAGGCGAGTCGACGGGAGGCCTCGAGGTGGTGCGGATCCTGCCGGACCGCGTCGACGTGCGCTGGCAGGGCGAAGCCTTCACGGTCCGGGCGCGCGACTGAGTCGCACGACCGCTGGCGAAGCCCCCGAGATCAGCTTCGCCAGGTGATCTGCTGCACCTCCGTGTGCTCCTCCATCCCCCACCGGCCGCCCTCGCGGCCGATGCCGCTCTCCTTGAAGCCGCCGAAGGGGCCGTCGAACATGTTGATGCCGTTGTTGATCCAGACGACGCCGGTGCGCAGGCGCTTGGCCATCTCGACGGCGCGCGCGGTGTCCCGCGCGTAGATCGCGCCGCCCAGACCGTAGCTCGACTCGTTCGCGATGCGGACCGCCTCGTCGTCGTCCTTGAACGGGATCACCGACACCACCGGACCGAAGATCTCCTCGCGCGCGATACGGTGATCGTTGCGCACGTTGCTGAAGATCGTGGGCTCGAGGAAGTATCCGCGGCGACGATCCTTCGGCCGTCCGCCGCCGCTGGCGAGCGTGGCGCCCTCGGCGACACCCGACGCGATGTGCTCCTCGATCTTCTGACGCCGCTCGTCGCGGATCACCGGTCCGAGCATCGTGGTCGGGTCGGCCGGATCGCCGATGGTCACCATGTTCTGGACGAAGCCGACCATGTTCTGCACGAAGCCGTCGTGCACCGACTCGTGCACCAGCACGCGCGTCGCCATCGCGCAGCCCTGGCCGGCGTGGAACATCGCGGGTCCCGACGCGATCATCGCGTTCATCTCGATGTTGTCGGTGTCGAGGTAGATGCCGACCGACTTCCCGCCCAGCTCGAGGAAGACACGCTTCAGGTTGCTCGCAGACGCCTGGATGATCTTGCGGCCGGTGGCGACGCTGCCGGTGAAGCTCACCTTGTCGATACGCGGGTCGCTCACCAGGGCCTCGGCGATGGCGGCGTCCTGACCCGTCACGAAGTTGACCACGCCCGGCGGCAGGTCCGCCTCCGCGATCAGCTCGGCGAGAAAGAGGTTGATCAGCGGGCCCCAGGGCGACGGCTTGAACACCGTGGTGCAGCCGGTCGCCAGCGCGGGTCCCAGCTTCTGCACGCTGACGTAGACCGGGAAGTTCCAGGTGGGGATCATGGCGCAGACGCCGACCGGCTGGCGGTAGACCACACCGGTGTTCATCTGCGGTCCGAGCGGGCCCATGCTGGCGCGCGCGGGGAGCGACTCCTCGAACGCGAAGGTGCGCGCCAGATCGGCCCAGTGCCGGAGATGCTCGATGGGCGAGTCGACCTGCATGGAATGGGTGACGGCCGTCGCGCCGGCCTCGGCGACGAGCAGCTGGCGCATCTCCTCCTTGCGGCGCTCCATCGCGTCGGCGATGCGCAGCAACGCGCGCGCGCGATCCTCGCGCGACGAGCGCGGCCACGGTCCCTCGTCGAACGCGCGCCGCGCCGCGCCGATGGCGCGCCGCATGTCGTCGACGGTCGCGTCGGGAGCGTGACCGACTGTCTCCTCCGTGGCCGGATTCGGCACCGCGTATGTCGCGCCGTTCGACGCGGGCATCCACTCGCCATCGATTAGCATGCTGCCAGTCGTCGTCACCTTCGAGCCCTCCCGTGTGCGCGCGTCACGCGCGCTGCCTCGACATCCTTAGTACGGATGTCGCGCGGGTGTCGACCGTCACGCGGCGACGAATTGCGATACGACCTTCGTCCGATTGCAGTCTCTCTACCAAGCGTGCACTGTGCGCGCCGCACCGCACCCGATGAGCCACGTCTCGACTCGACGGGTCGTGGTCGGCGTCGCGCTCTTCCTGATCTCGGTCGCGAGCGCTCCGGCCGCGATCCTCTATCTCGGTCTGCCCAACGGACACGTCGGCGCGTACACGACGCGCGACGCGCGCTTCCCGTGGCTGCGCGTCGCCTCCGCGGATCTTCCCGACGTGGGCGGCCATGCGATGGCCACCCTCGCCGACCTCGACGGCGACGGCACGGCCGACGCCCTCATCGCCACGGACGCCGGAGCCGCGGTGGCGTTCCGCAACGCGGGAACCGCCGCCGCGCCGTCCTGGGAGCGACGACCCGACTGGGACGTGCCGGCCGGTGCGCGCGGCGCACCCGCGCTCGGCGACCTCGACGGTGATGGCGACGCCGATCTCTTCGTCGGCGATGCGGACGGCGGCGTGAGCGCGTGGGAGAACACCGGCAATCGCAGCGCGCCGAAGTGGCGCGCGCGCCGCGGCTGGGGTCTGGAGACCGGCCTGCGCCAGGCGCGGCCGACGCTCGGCGACGTGGATGGCGACGGCCGGACCGACCTCGTCGTGGCGACCGAGTCGGGCGACGTGCTGACCTTCCTCGGGACGGGCGATCGCGGCACACCGCTGGCTCGTGCGGAGGCGTGGGACGGGCCGTCCGTCAGCTCGCGGCTCGCGCCCGCCCTCGGCGACCTCGACGGCGACGGCCGGCTGGACCTCCTGGTGTCCGACGGCGGCGCGCGCTCTCGCGCGTACCGGAACACCGGCAGCGGCTGGGAGGAGCAGAAGAGCTGGGCGCCGTCCGATCCGGGCTCCGGTCCCGCGACGCCGGCCCTGTGGAGCGGCGAGCTGACCCCCGATCCGACGCAGCCCGGAGGCGGAGGCGGCGGTGGTGCCGGCGGGGGAGGCGGTGGCGGTGACGTCGTCGCGAAGCTGATGGCGTCCGCCATCGCGGGAAGCCCGCCGCTCCGGGTGACGCTCGACGCCAGCAGCTCGCATGCGGCGAGCGGCAGCGCGCTCACCTTCGCCTGGGACTTCGGCGACGGAACCCCGAGCCCGCCGCCGGCGCCGGGCGACGACCCGGGAGCCACGTTGCTCGCCGCGCCGCGACGGCTACACCGCGGCCAAGGCCGAGCGCGACGACGGTCACTTCGACGATGCGGTTCGCGACTACACTGCCACCGCGCTGGCGCTGGTGGCGCTCAGCGTCGTCGAGCTACCCGGTCCGATCACCACCAAGGGCACCAACCGCATCGACCGCGTGGCCCACTGGTACCTCCAGAAGACCGCGCACGACCTCGGCGCGATCTATCTCTTCCATGACATCGGCGACGTCACCGGCTGCGACCGCTACGCCGTGGCGCTGCAGTGGTCGCGGGAATCGGTGACGCAGGCCATCGCGGGAGGCTTCCCGGATCTGCCGGCCGACAACGGCACCACCAACGACATCGCCAAGGAGCTCAAGAAGCTCGCCGACGGCGACTGCGACGTGCCCGATCCCATGCCCATGCTGCCGCCGCCCGGCCAGCTGCCGAAGACCGGCGCCGTCGTCGAGCACGTCTACCAGCAGCAGGGCATCTACACGGCCCGTGTCACGGTCAGCGCGGGCGACGAGCAGGCCACGGCCGAGGTGACGATCACGGTCGGCGGCGGGGGACTTCCGCCGCCCCCGGGTGGCCCCTCCGACAACGACGCCGACGCCTTCGAGGGCTTCGGCTCGACGACGCCCGGAGGAGCCGGCGGGCGCATCATCGCCGTCACGCAGGCGACCGAGGACGCCGTGCGCGACGCCTTCACCGCCGCCGGCGACGGGCACGCGATCATCCGGTTCGATACCGTCGAGCCGATCGCGATCCGCAGCTCGCTGCCTCGCCTCACCGGCAGCTTCATCACGGTCGAGGGCAACGGCGCGACGCTGTACGTCTCGGCCGGCGGATTCGCCAACCTGATCGACGTGCGCGGCCACGACGTCATCGTGCGAAACATCCACCTGCGGAGCGGGTCGGACAACCTGCGCGCGCAGGATCCGACGGCGTACAACGTGGTCTTCAGCCACATCTCCTCCACCGGCTCGGGCGACGACGGTATCTCGATCGGCTACGGCGCGCACGACGTGACCGCGCAGTGGTGCTTCCTGGCCGGGGACACGCGGTCCATGTTCCTCAAGTACGACTCGACGACCAACGTCTCCTTCCATCACAGCTGGGTGCAGAAGCAGTGGTCGCGCGGCCCCATGGTATCGAGCAGCGTCATGGCGGACGTGCGCAACGTGATCGTCGAGGACTGGACCATGTGGGGAATCCGCTTCGAGGCCGACTCGAGCGGCAACATGGTGAACTCGCTCTTCGCGCTCGGTCCGTACGCGCGCTCGGTCGGCGGCAAGGCGAACTCCGCTCTCCGCCTGAGCACGTCGCAGCCCGTGTTCGCGACGGGCAACGTCTACCAGGGGCTGGCTGACGCCGGCCCCGCGGGAGACGCGAGCGCGCCGTATCCCGCGGCACCCGTCACCACCCTCCCGGTGACCGACATGGTGCCCCGCGTCCGGACCAGGGCGGGCTGCCTGCCGCGCGACGCCGTGGATCAGGCGTACATCGACGATCAGGACGGCTGGGACGTGACCGGGACCGAGCCGCTGCGGATCGGTCCGGGGTCGTAGCTCGACGCGACGATTCTCGCTCTCACGCGTCGCTCGAAGGATCGGAGAGCGCGTCGGCCCGCCGACCCGGAGGGGGACCGGCCGGCAGGCCGAGCGCTCGGGGGCTCGAGGAGCCCCGAACGACCCGGAACTCTCGCACCGGGCCGAGGGGAATCACCAGCTCGCTCGTGCGGCTTCCGCCCGGGCAGATGCGCTGGTGGGCATGCGCGAAATGCGTGCACTCCGACTGTACGGAGGTGCGGGAAATGGTCGGATGCGTGGACGGCGTCCCCCGAGATGCGGTAGCGAGCCGAGATGCGCCCGACCCGACCTGCCGACGCTCGACGCGCGCGTCACGAAGCCACCGGGGAGTGGCCACAGCCGAGCCTGTCGACCCTGCTCACCGCCCGGGCCCAGGCGGACCCCGACCGTCCCTACCTGATCGAGGGCCTCCGGGAAGGCGGCCGCACCTTCACGTTTCGCGACGTCGCGCGGCGCGCCGATCGGGTCGCGGTAGCGCTCGGCCGTCTCGGAGTCGGTCAGGGCACGGTGGTCTCGTGGCAGCTACCGAACTGGATGGAGTGCGCCGCGCTGGCGGCGGCGATCGATCGCCTCGGGGCGGTCTCGAACCCGATCATCACGATCTACCGCGAGCGCGAGGTCGGGTTCGTGTGCCGGCAGGCCGGCTCGCGCGTCCTCGTCGTTCCCGGGATGGTGCGCGGCATCGATCACCGCGAGCTGGCGACCGCGGTCCGGGCAGCGGCGCCGGGACTCGAGCACGTCGTCACCGTGCGCGCCGACCCGGCGCCGGGGCAGCGCGCGCTCGAGTCGCTGGAGGACGATCCCGGCGAGTCCGCTTCCCGCCTCTCCGCACGGCCCGCACGACGTGGCGGCGCTCTTCTACACCTCCGGGACGACGGCCGACCCGAAGGGCGTGCTCCACACCGCGTCGACGCTCGGCTCCGTCCTGCACTACCATGCGCAGCTCTATCCCGCCTCGCCCGACGACGTCAGCCTGCTCCAGTTTCCTCTCACGCACATCGGCGGCATCGTGATGTTCGTCATGCTGCCGCTCCGCTCCGGCTCGAGCGTCGTGCTGATGGAAGCCTACGATCCGGAGCTCGCGGTCGACCTGATCGAGCGTCATCGGGTGACGTCGGCCGGAGGCCCGCCCGCGATCCTGCAGGGCATGTTCGCCGCGAGGAACTTCTCGCACGAGAAGGTCCGATCCGTCCGCAGCAGCGGCTCGGGCGCCGCCGACGTCTCCCCCGAGCTGATGCGACAGGTGCACCAGCGTCTCGGCGCCTTCGCGTTCCGCTCGTACGGCATGACCGAGTGTCCGATGTTCACCTCGGGCCGCCACGGCGACAGCGAGGAGAAGCTGCACGGTACGGACGGCTGCCCGGTGCCGGGCGCGGTCGCGCGCCTCGTCGACGACGAGGGACGGCCGGTCGGCACCGGCGTCGAGGGCGAGGTGGAGGCGTACGGGCCACAGCTGTGCGTCGGGTACCTCGACGCTGCCCTCAATGCCGCCTTCACTCCCGACGGGTTCTTCCGCACGGGCGACCTCGCCGTGGCCGACGCCGACGGCTATCTGCGCATCACCGGCCGGCGCAAGGACATCATCATCCGCAAGGGTGAGAACCTGTCGGCAAAGGGCATCGAGGACGATCTGGCGGCGCATCCGAAGATCGCAGACGTCGCCGTGATCGGCGTTCCGGATCCGGCGAGCGGCGAGCACGTCTGCGCCTGCGCGGTCCTGCGTCCGGGCGCCGGTGAGCTCACGCTGGCCGAGGTGCGCACCTTCATGGAGGGGCGCGGCGTGATGCGCCAGAAGATCCCCGAGCAGCTCGAGATCATGTCGGAGCTGCCGCGCAACGCCACGGGCAAGGTGCGCAAGGATCTCCTGCGTCAGACGTTTCGCGGCTGACCCGCCGCGCGGCTCAGTGCCGGCGTGACTCGTGACGGACGCCGCGCAGGTCCCAGACCTCGGGAATGCGCGGGTCGGGATGGTACGAGCACAGGGTGCCGGTGCGTACCGTGCGCGCGAGGTGCTCGCCGAGCCCGGGATGCGCCGCCGTCACGCGCGCCAGGAGCGCGTGGATCGCTCGCGTGACGCTCACCCGATGGCGTTCCGATTCCTCCATGCGCACGACGGCGGGGTCGGGCGCGTCCGGCCTGCCATCCGCGGCCGCCGCGAGCACGGCGGCGTGGAACTCGCGACCGGGATGGCCGAGGAGATGCGCGAGCAGCCGGATGCCCTTCGAATCCCGCAGGTGCAACGCCCGGCCGCCGTACTCGACCGTCCAGTGGTCGCCTTCATGTCGCAGCACCTGACGCGACGCCGCGTCCTCGGCCGCGTCGGCCTCGCCGCCGAGCCGCTCGGCGAGCGCCTCGACCGCCGCCGTCACGCCGCGCAGATCGAGGCGCGCCGCCAGCGCGCGCGCGCGCGCGACGCAGGCCGACGCCGCCTCGCGGTCTCCTCGCGCGTCGCGCGCCAGCAGCACGGCCGCCCGGTCGCTCAGCGTCTGCGCGACCCATGCCAGCGCGCCCATGCGCTCGTTGCCGTCGAGGGCCTGGTCGAGCATGGCCAGCGCCTCGTCATGGCGCCCGAGGACGGCGGCGAGCAGCCCGGCGGGACGGCCCGCCGCGCCGAGACAGGCCGCGCCCGGTCCGGTGACGAGATGCTGCCCGGCGAACGGCTCGAGCAGCCCGTACAGCGTCGCGGCTCGGGTCCGGTCGCCGATCCTGGCGCAGGACTCGGCCAGCAAGCCGAGGTGCGGCAGCCAGGTGACGTCGCGCGGCATGGTCAGGAACGCGTCGCACGCGGGCTCGAAGCGCCGGCGCGCTTCGTCGAGGCGTCCCAGCGTCGCGTGCAGGTTGGCGGCCGCGCTCTCCCAGACCGGACCGGACGCGTGCCGCGCGACGAACTCGTCGAGCAGCGGGGCGATCTCCTCGAGCCGTCCCTGTCCCCAGCGCAGCACGTAGACCTGTGAGCCGTAGGCGACGAGCGCGTTCGGATTTCCGTGCGCCTCGCCGATGGCCAGCGCGGCCGCCGCCAGGCGCTCGGCGTCGTCGAAGCGTGCGGCCAGCAGCGCCCGCATCGCGCGGAACATCGAGGCGAGCCACTGGTAGTGTGGATGTCGGGTCTCCTCCGCAAGTCGGCCGAGCGCGTCCAGGTCCTGCTCGACGCCGGCAAGGTCGCCGCGCTCGAGATGCGCGAACAGTCGCCACCCACGTCCCTCGGCCGCCAGCTCGCGGTCACCCGTGCGCCGCGCGAGATCGAGGACCGACGAGGCCAGTGTCTGCCGGTGTCCGGCGTTCCCCGGCTCCATCAGCACGATCAGCCGCCGCACCAGGACGTACCCGAGCGCCGCCGGATCGCCGACCCGGTCCGCCATCGCCACCGCCAGCTCGCCCAGCTCGTGCCGGCGCGAATCGACCCGTGCGTAGGCCAGCTCGCTCGCGAGGCGCGCGAGGAGGCGGGCGCGGAGAGCGCCGTCGGCGGGGTCGAGCGCGTCGAGCGCCTCGTCGAGCAGCTCGATCAGCGCACCATCCACCCGGCCCACCTCCGGGCCGACCCCGGCGAGCGCGAGCGCGGCACGCGCCAGCAGCGGTCCGCGCACCGCGGGAGCGAGTCGCCGCGCGATGGCCGCCGCGTCCTCCAGCGCGTCGCGCGCCGCGTCGAGCACGCCCATCCGCTGCCGCGCTTCTCCCAGCTCGACGAAGAGCTCGCCGCGCACCACGGCGTCCGGCTGGTCACACAGGTCGAGCGCCTGCAGCGCGCGCTCCGCCAGCTCCGCCGCCTCCTCGTACGCCAGGCGCGCGGTCGCCTCGCCCGCCGCGCGGCGCGCGTACTCGACGGCGCCCTCGATGTCCGCGCCACCCTCCGCCGCCTCGAGGAAGTGATGCGCGATCTCGGCGACCGGCGTGCCGGGCTGCTGGCGCAGCAGTCGGCCCACCTCCGCGTGCAGCGCGACGCGCCGGCCGGCGGGAAGACCGTCGTAGACCGCTTCCCGGAAGAGCGCGTGGACGAAGCGGACGCGGCCGCCAGCTCCGCGCGCCGCGGTCACGATACCCGCCGCGACGGCCTCGTCGAGCCGGCCGAGGAGCGCCGCGGGGTCGGCCTGCGTGAGGGCACCGAGGTGGCGCAGGCTGCACTCCAGACCGATCACGGATGCGGCGTCGAGCACGTCCCGGCAGTCGCCGGAGAGGGGACCGAGGCGGCGCTCGACCGCGTCGCGGATGCGGACCGGCACGCCGAGGCGTCCGCCGATCGCGGCGCGCTGCTGGGTGAGGCGACCCTGCGTGCCGAGCAGGCGCACCACCTCGTCGAGGAAGAACGGATTGCCACCCGTCTGGCGGTGTAGCACCGTCACGATGGCGGCGGACGGGCGCACGCCGGCGCGCGCCTCGACGAACCGCGCCACGTCGCGCTCGGGCAGCCCGGCGAGATGCAGCGCCGCGCCCTCGCGCGCCGCGTGCGCCAGCGCCTCCGCGACCGCCGGGGCGGCGCGCACCTCGGCGTCGCGGTGCGCGCACACGACCAGGACCGGCGTGCCGCGCAGCTCGCGCCCGAGGAACGCGAGCAGTCGCAGCGAGGGGCGATCGGCGGCGTGCACGTCGTCGAGGAGCACCAGCAACGGATCGCGGGCCGAGGCCGCGCGCAGGCAGGCGGCGACCGCGTCGAAGAGCACGAAGCGCTTGTGCTCGGAATCGTGACCCGCGCTCGACGCGTCCGCGAGCGACGTCGACGAGCCCGGCGCCAGCTCCGGGACGAGCGTGGCGAGCACCGCGCACTGCACGCCGAGCTCCTCCGCCAGGCGGGCCGGATCGTCCCGCCGGAGCTGGGCGCGCAGGACCTGCACCCAGGGCCAGTAGGGCGGGGTGCCTCCTTCCTCCCAGCAGCGTCCCCACAGCGGGACCATTCCCCGCGCCGGGGCGCGCGCCGCCAGCTCGTCGAGCAGCCGCGTCTTGCCGACGCCCGGCTCGCCTCCGAGGAGCACCAGACCGCCGTGTCCGGCGGATGCCGCGGCGAGGTGCGCCTCGAGCTCCGTGAGCTCCCGCTCGCGCCCGACGAGAACACGGGGCGCGCTCGCGCGACCTGCCGGCGACGGCGTGCTCACGGCGTCTCGATGATTCCAGATCTCCCGCGTCCGGCGCTACAGCTCCCAGGCCGCCGGCACACGCGGGTCGGGAGCGTAGCTGCAGAAGGTCCCGGTTCGAACGGTGCTGTCGAGGTGGCGCCCGAGTGCGGGATTCGCCTTCGCCATGCGGGCGATCGCCGCCCGGAGCGCGCGCGTCACGCTCACGCGCGCGCGCTCGGCAGGGGATCCGGCCCGACGCAGACGGCCGCCGAGGCCGACCGCGCTCGCCAGCTCTCGCTCGAGGAAATCGAGCTCGGCGGCCGCGCGGTCGCGCCGGCCCGGGTCGTTCGCCGCATCGGCCTCCTCGCGCTCCGCCTCGAGGTCTGCCAGGCGCCTGCGGTAGGACGCCCGGGCCTGGGCGTCGAGCACGAGGCCGGAGTCGTCGGCGGCGCTGCGGTGCATCCCCAGATGCTCCAGGGCCGCGTCGCTCATCCGCACCGGCGACGGCGACGCCTCGCGAGCTCCCTCGACGTCCGCGACCAGCGCGAGGACGTGGAAGTCCTGTCCGGGGCGCGCGAGGAGCACGCGCAGGTAGCGCATCCCCTTGGCATCGCGCACGCGGCTGGTCGTGCCGTCGAAGTGGACCGTCCAGAAGTCGCCCTCCTGCGCCAGGCGGCACGACAGCGCGGACGCCGGCACGCAGGCCGCGGGTGCCGGGGCCAGCGTGGCGAGCGAGCGCACCTGCTCGCGCAGGAGCGGCATCTCGAGCGACTCGGCGGTCTGCATCGCGGAGTCGCGCAGCGCGGCCGCGCGCTCGGCGTCACCCGACGCGCCGCGACGCAAGAGCGTGGCGGCGAGGTCCGCCTGTACGCAGGCGAGCCAGGCGCGCGCGCCCATGCGCCCGTTCAGCTCGAGCGCGTCGGTGAAGTGGCGTTCCGCGTCGTCGAGGCGGCCGGCGGTGGCGGCGAGCACGCCGAGGTAGCGCGAGGCCGCGCCGAAGCAGCCGAGAGCGGGACCGAGCACGACGTTCAGGCGCGCGTACGGCAGCAGCTCCTCGTACAGCGTCTCGGCGTGCTCGGAGGCCTCGACCGCCGCGACCACCTCGGCGAGCGCGACCAGGATGCTCAGCCGCGCCGAGTCGTGCGGCAGGACGGCGAATCCGCCCGCGGCGAGGAAGTCGAGCTCGCGCCGCGCGAGCGTGACGTCGCCACGCTGGGCCGCCGCCTGGGCCAGGCCGACGCGATACGCGGGCGCGGCGACACCCTCGTCGACCAGCGCGCGCAGCGCGTCGGTCAGCTCGCCGAGTCGTCCCTGGAGCCAGCGCAGGCCGAAGAGCTGCCCGAGATACACCGGTGTGGAGACGTGACTCTGCACCCGCTCGCCGGCGGCGAGCGCCTCCCCGGCGAGCTCCTCGGAGCGCGCGAAGGCACCGTCGAGGCCTGCCCGCATGGCGCGCCACACCAGGCTCTGCCAGCGATACAGCGGGTCGCGCATCTCCTCGGCGATGCGGGTCACCGCGGCGATCTCGCGATCCGCCGCCACCACGTCACCGCGCTCGAGCAGGCTCACCACCTTCCAGCGACGCGCCTCCAGCTCGAGGTGCCGGTCGCCGTTCGGCAAGGCCAGCGACAGGATCTCGTCGGCGGTGGCGAGCCGCTCCTCGACGCCGCCTGGCCCCCACACCGCCTTCAGGCGGAAGTCGAGCGCGAACGCGAGGGTCGCCGTGTCGCCGAGACGGCGCGCCATCGCCACCGCGTCCCGGCTGAGCGCGTCCCGGCGCTCGGGGCTGTCGGACCAGTAGAGGGCCATGGCGAGGCAGGCCTGGACCCGCGCCCGCAGGGTGCTGTCGCGATCGCCGAGCGCGACGAGCGCCTCCTCGAGGAGCGCGATCCAGTCGTGGTCCACGCTGATGCGCTCGCGCCCGATGCCGCCGAAGCCGAGCGCCGCCCGCGCGAGCATGTCGGCGGAGCGCAGACGGCGCGCGAGCGCCGCGGCGTGCGCGAAGGTCTCACGGGCCGCGTCGGACTCGCCCGCCCGGCGCTGGGCGTCGCCGAGCGACAGCAGGAGCTCTCCCCGCAGCGAGAGCTCGCCGTGCGGATCGAGGTCGAAGGCCAGGAGCGCGCGCTGGAACTGTGCGACCGCCTCCTCGAACGCGAGCCGCTGGAGGGCGTGCTGGGCTGCCTGCCGCGCGTAGGTGATGGCCTTGCCCGGATCCGCGCCGCCCTGTGCGGCCTCGCCGAAGTGGTGCGCCAGCTCGACGAGGTGCGCGTCCGGATCGCTCGGGCTGCGCGACTCGAGGACCTCGCCGACGCGCGCGTGCAGCCGCGCGCGCTCGCCCGCGGGGACGCCGTCACAGAGCGCCTCGCGGATGATGCCGTGCGAGAACTTGTAGCGGTGCGCGCCGAGGTGGACGAGGACGCCCGCGCCGACGGCTTCGTCGAGGAGCGAGAGCAGCGGCTCCGCGGCCATCCCGCACACCTGTCCCAGCACGACACGGTCGAACTCGTGGCCGACGACTGCCGCCGCCGGCAGCGTCGCGCTGCATCGCTCGCTGAGCGACTCGAGCCGCCGGCGTACGGTCTCGCGGACGCGCAGCGGAACGCCGAGCTGCTCGTACACCACCGGCGAGGCCTCGAAGTGCCCACGCGTCTCCAGCAGGCGCACCACCTCCTGGAGGAAGAACGGATTCCCGCCCGTCGTGCGCTGCACCGCCGACACGAGCGACCGCGGCTGGATGGCGCCGCCGGAGCCGGCCTCGATGAAGCGCGCGACGTCGGGCTCGGCCAGCCCCCGCAGCGGCAGGTGCTGGCTGGTCCGCGCGAGCCCTCCGAGGAGACGGCGCATCGCAGGCGCTCGATGCATCTCCCAGTCGCGATGGGTGGCGAGGATCAGTGCGGCGCACTGCTGCAGCTCGCGCGCGAGATACTGCAGCAGGAGGATCGACGACTCGTCCGCGGCGTGGAGATCGTCCAGGATCACGAGCAGCGGACGCTCCGAGGCCAGCGTGGCCAGCACCGTCTGCACCGCGTCGAAGAGCACGACGCGGGCCTGCTCCGGCGTCTCGAGCGGCAGGTCCGGCGTCCAGCCGCTGGCGGGGAGTCCGGGCGACAGCTCCGGAACGAGCTGGCCCAGGTGCGCCACGATCCTGCCGGCGGCCTGCAGCAGCGCGGGCGCGTTGCACGCCCGGACGGCGCCACGCAGCACCTGCACCCACGGCCAGTAGGTGGGCGCGCCGCCGCTCTCCCAGCAGCGTCCCCACAGCACCGCGAACCCCCGCGCCGCGGCGACGTCCGCGCAGCGCTCCCCGAGCCGCGTCTTCCCGATCCCGGGCTCGCCGCTCAGGAGGTAGAGGCCGCCACGGCCGGCGCGGGCCGCGTCGAGCGCGCCAGCGAGCTCCGCCAGCTCGCGCTCACGTCCGACGAACAGGCCGTGCGGCGATCCCGCGGGTGGCTCTGACGGCAGGGACGAGGACGCGGGCGCCTTTTCCACGACGTAGCTCCTGGATCTGCAAGATCGAGATCCGGGCGCATCATCGCCCAGTCATCCCTCTTACGCCAGCGCCGCACCGTCACGCAGGCGGTCGCCCTGGTCTACGAGCCGGCCCCCTCGCCCACCCGGATGCCGTAGAGGCGCGCGCAGTTCCCGTACGTGATCGCGCGCCGCTCGCCGGCCGGAACACCCTCGAACATCTCGGCGACGGTGCGTCGCGAGTGCGGCCAGTCGCACCCGTGATGCGGGTAGTCGGTGGACCACATCACGTTCTCCACCCCGACGGCGTGGCGGTTCTTCACCCCGTAGTGATCGATCACGAACGTGAAGCCCCAGTTCGACTGGACGTAGCTGCTCGGCTTCCGCGCCAGCTTCACCTTCGCCCAGTGACGATTGCGCTCGTAGCGGTCGTCCATCTGCTCCAGGAAGTACGGGACCCAGCCGATGCCCGCCTCGACCGACACGAACGTGAGCTTCGGGAAGCGATCGTGGACGCCCGTCAGGATGATCTCCCCGAGCAGCAGCGGCATGGAGTCGAGCCCGGCGCCGGAGAGCACCGACACCTGCCGGCCACCGGTTCCCTCGCCGCGCGACGCCTTCTCCTCCATCGCCGACTTCGGCTTGGGCGGCGCCTTGGTGCGCGACGCCAGGCCGATGTGCAGGCTGATCGGCAAGCCGAGCGCCTCCGCCTCCGCGAAGAACGGATCGTCCGCCGACGACAGGGTCGGGTTCCCGCTCGGCCACGACGACAGCAGCACGCCGCGCAGCCCCATGGCCTTCGTGCGCCGCATCTCCGCGACGGCGGCCTCGATCCCGACCGCCGGCATCTGCGCGATGCCGACGAACCGCTCGGGCGCCTTGGCGCAGAAGTCCTTCGCCAGCCAGTCGTTGTACGCGCGGACACCGGCGAGGTGGAGCGCGTCCTCGGTCCCCTGCATGAAATGCCGCATCGTGCGCTGCGGCGAGTAGATCACCTCGGCGACCACGCCGTCCTCGAGCATCTCCTCCACGCGCGCGGCGGCCTCGAAGTTGCCACGATTGATGGTGGCGTATCGCGCGCCCGACCAGCGGAGCTGCTCGCGCGGACGATCGCGGGTGACGGTGACGAGCCCGAGCGGCGCGGGCGCGCCGCCGTCGTTGTACAGCCACGCGTCGCCGCCCTCGTCGTCCTTCACCAGCTTGGGAGCGGCGGGACGAAACTCCGGCTCCAGCCAGCGCTCCCACAGGTCGGGTGGCTCGACGATGTGGGAATCGCTCGAGATCATGGGATCGGTCATGGGCTCCATCGGTCCTCCGGGTCGGGTGAACGATCGTTCGCTCGGAGCGATGGGTCTACCAGAGAGCCCCGGAATCGAAAAGAGGTCCGCGGTCCGCTCGCGCCGGGCGCCGGCCCCTGCTAAGCGACCGCGCGGTGGGGTCGGGGAAGGACGGCGGATCGAGCGGGCTCCTCGCGGCGTTCCGCTCGTGGCGGACGGCGTCCGTCGTCCTGCTGTCGTTCTCGTCGGGCCTGCCGCTCGGGCTCGTCCTGATCGCGATTCCCGACTGGATGCGCTCCATCGGCGTGGACATCCGCACGGTGGGCCTCATCACGCTCGCGCAGGCGCCGTGGTCGCTCAAGGTGTTCTGGTCGCCGCTGCTCGACCGCTATGCGCCGCCCTGGCTCGGGCGCCGGCGCGGCTGGGCCGCGATCGCGCAGGTGGCCCTGCTGCTCCTCGGCCTCGCGCTCGCCGGGGTCCAGAACAACCCGGACACGCCGTGGGTGGTGGCCGCGCTCGCGCTCGCGATCGCGTTCGCCTCCGCGACCCAGGACATCGCGATCGACGCCTACGCGGTCGACGTCCTGCAGCCCGAGGAGCAGGGCGTCGCGGTCGGCGCGCGCGTCGCGCTGTACCGCGCGGCCATGTTCGTGGCCGGCGGCCTCAGCATCACGCTGGCGGGGCACATCTCCTGGCCGCTGGTGAACCTCGGGCTCGCGCTGCTCTATCTGCCGATGCTCGTGATCACGTGGCGTGCTCCCGAACCTCCCGAGCAGCCCGCCGCGCCCACGACGCTGCGGGACGCCGTCTGGCGGCCGCTGGTGGGACTGCTGCGCCGGCACCGCGCGCTGGAGATCCTCGGCTTCGTCGTCTTCTACAAGCTGGCCGACAACCTCGCGATGGCGCTCACGCGGCCCTTCCTGGTCGACATGGGGTACAGCGCCGACGACCGGGGCGTCGCGCTCGCCACGATCGGCCTCGCGGCCAGCCTCGGCGGCACGTTCCTCGGCGGCATCGCCACGACGATCCTCGGCCTCGGCCACAGCCTCTGGCTCTTCGGCTTCCTCCAGTCGTTCGCCAGCATCGGCTACGTCGTGCTCGCGGGAAGCCCGGTGAACCGGCCGCTCATGTATGGCGCCACGGGATTCGAGAGTCTCGCCTCCGGCATGGGCACGGGCGCGTTCTCCGTCCTGCTCCTCCGCCTGACGGAGAAGCGCTTCTCGGCGACGCAGTACGCCCTGTTCTCGAGCCTCTTCGGCCTGCCGCGGCTGTTCGCCGGCCCCATCTGCGGCTTCCTCGTCGCGGCCGTCGGCTGGCGCACGTTCTACTGGATCACGATCGCCGCCGGCATACCGGGCCTGCTGCTGCTCGCCCGCTTCGTGCCTCTCGGCGTGCGCGACCCGGTGCTCGACGTCGACTCGTCGGGCGACGGCTAGCGCTGCAGCTCCTGCAGCGCGGCGGCGGCGGCAGCGTCGGACGGGTCGAGCTCGAGCGCCTTCGAGAGCGAGCTCATCGCGAGGCTTTCCAGCCCCTGATGCCCGTAGCACAGACCCAGATGATAGTGCGCCGACGCGTCGGCGGGGCTGGCCTCGACGACCTTCTCGAAGCACCCGATGGCGTCGTCGATGCGCTTCTGTCGCTCGCGGATCAGGCCGAGGTGGTAGCTCGCGATCACGTACTCCGGGTCGACCTGCACGGTGCGCTCGAACGCGCCGGCGGCCTCGTCGAGCCGCCCCTGGTGAAAGAGCGCGATCGCGAGCCGGAAGTGCGCCGGCGCCGAGGACGGGTTGAGCTCGAGCGCCCGCCGCGAAGCCGCCGCGCACTCCGCCATGGCACCGCGACGGTAGTGACAGAGCGCCAGCTGGAAGTGCGCCGCCGGATACGCGTCCTCGATTTGCAGGCAGCGCTCGAACGCCCGCGTCGCGTTCCCGGTCTGGCCGAGGTGATAGTACGAGAGCCCGAGATCGAAGTGGGCGCGGGCGCTGTCGGGCTGGGTCCGCAGCAGCTCGAGGCAGCGGTCGCGCATACGCTCGGCGAAGCTCAGCTTCAGGCTGCTGCCGTCGTCGCGCCCGAGCGGGGTCCCGCAGTTCTTGCAGTAGTTGTGGTCGGCGGCGTTTTCGATGCCGCACTCGGGACAGGGTCCCGCTTCCACCCCGGCGCCCATGTCTCCCTTGTGCTCGCACCTAGCAGGACGTCAAGATCCTTGACAGGGCTCACCAAACTCCGATCGACTTCTCCCGTTTGAGCTGCGATCTCCCGTCGACGGCGCCCTGGTCCTGGGAGCCGAGCAGCGCGGCCACATGAGAGCCGCTCGACTCGTCGTCCTCGCGGGGATGTGCTGCGTTGCGACGGCCGCCGCCACGGCGGCGCCTCCGCTGGCCATCGTCGGGGTCACCGTCATCGACGGCACCGGCGCCCCCGCCGCGCAGGATCGGACGGTGCTGGTCGCCGCGGATCGCATCACGACGGTCGGCGACTCCGCGACGACCGCGCCGCCGGAGGGTGCTCGGATCGTGGATGGACGGGGGAAGTTCTTGATCCCGGGTCTCTGGGACATGCACGTCCACGGGACGGCGAACCCGATGTTCCCGCTCATGTACGTCGCGAACGGGGTCACCGGAGTGCGAGACATGTTCGGGCCTCTCGACGAGCTGGGCCCCGTGCGAGACGCGATCGCCAGCGGAGCCCGGATCGGACCCCGCATCGTGGCCGCGGGACGTATCATCGACGGGCCGAAGCCGGTGTGGCCGGGCTCGCTCGCGGTCGCGACCGAGTCGGAAGGCCGAGCGGCCGTGCACACCGTGCGCAAGGAGGGCTCGGACTTCGTCAAGGTCTACTCGCTCCTCCCGCGCCCGGCGTATTTCGCGATCGCCGACGAGGCACGGAAGCTTGGCATGACCTTCGCTGGCCACGTGCCCGACGCGGTGACGGCCGCCGAGGCGTCCGAGGCGGGTCAGGGCAGCCTCGAGCACCTGCTCGGTGTCGCGTGCGGCTGCGCGGCTCGCGGCCCGGGAACGGGCGAGGACTCCCGGCCCTACTGGCACCCCGCGCGCGTCGCGTCCTGCCTGTCGACGTACGACGTCGAGAAGGCACGGGCATTGTTCGCGACGTTCCGGCGGAACCACACCTGGCAGTGTCCCACGCTCACCGTGCTCCATGCGCTGGCGACGCTCGACCATACCAAGCGCGCCGCTGATCCTCGCCTCGCGTATCTCCCCGCGGGATTCAGGGCTTTCTGGGACCCGCGAAACGACTTCCGCTTCAAGAATCTGACGGCATCCGACTACGCTGTCGCCCGGAAGGTGTTCCGCCGGGAGCTCGCGCTGGTGGGCGCGATGCAGGGCGCCGGTGTCGAGATGCTCGCCGGCACCGACGCGATGAACCCGTATTGCTTCCCGGGCTTCGGGCTGCACGACGAGCTCGCGTGGCTCGTGCGCGCGGGCCTCACTCCCCTGGAAGCCCTCCAGGCGGCCACGCGCAATCCGGCGCGCTTCCTCGGCCGGGAGCGTGACCTCGGCACGGTCGAGGCCGGCAAGATTGCGGACCTCGTGCTGCTGGACGCCGATCCGCTGGTGAACATCCGCAACAGCACCACGATCCGTGCGGTGGTGCTCGGCGGCGTGCTGCTGGACCGCGCCGCGCTCGACAGGCTGCTCGCGGACGCGCGGCGCATGGCCCGCGCCGCGCCCGCGTACGAGGCCACTCCGTGTTCCGCCGGCTAGGCAGACCGGAACAGGCGGGCAAACGCCGTCCGCGTCCGCGCAGAACGCGCTCGTAGCCGATCTGCTCGACGTCGTCGCTGATGATCTCGGCCTCGTACCAGCCCCGGTAGCCGCCCGCCTCGAGCGTGCCCACCAGCTCTCCGAGTGGCAGGATTCCCCGGCCGAGGAGCGCGCGGTCGAGCGTCCGCATCGTGACACGCTTGTAGTCCGATATCTGGACGGCATGGATGCGACGGCCGGCATCGCCGGCGATCGACGCGTGCAACCGGCGCTCCCAGCCGGAGTGCCAGAAGTCGAGGACGTAGCCGCCGCCACGTCCCGCACGCCGGGCGATCTCGCGCGCATCGGCGAGGGTGTTGATGAACGACAGGTCCTGGCGCAGCGGATGGATCACCTCGATCGCCAGGCGGATGCCGGCGCTGGCCGCCTCCGGCAGGAGTGCCGCGTACGCGTCGGTGTAGGCGCGCGCCGCGTCCTCCCACGACGCCCCGTCGCGACCGCCGCTGATCACGACGAGCACGTCGCCACCCAGGGCGTGCAGCCAGCCGAGCGCGCGGCGGACCTCGTCCATGCCGCGGCGGATCGTCCTCCGCTCGACACCGAACCGGCCGTAGGAGCCGAGGTGCGCCACGCGCAGCTCCGAGGCCCGCAGCAGTCGGATGGCGCGCGCCGCGCCGTACGCCGCCACCTTGGTGCTGGCGAGGCTGATCGAGCGGAAGCCGAGGCGCTCGAGCCCGCGGACGTCGTCCTCGAGCGACCAGCGACGCAGCATGTAGTGGCCGATGGTCAGGCGATCGAGCGGCGCGCCCGGATCAGGCATCGTGCACCCCCAGCAACGCTGCCGACGTCGGCTCGAGCGGGGAGGACGCGACCAGGGCGACGCGGGCGCCGGCCACCTGGCGCAGGGCCTCGCCGCGTAGCTGGCGCACGGCCTCGAGCACGTCGTCCACACCATCGAGACCGATCGCCGACGGCGACCCGGCGTGCGGATTCACCCGCGGGCGACCGTCTCCGCGCGGCAACGAAAGATCCTGCAGCGCGAGCGGGACGAGCGCGGCCGGCTGTGCGTACAGGCACGCGACGTCGACGGCGTCGGGACCGAGGTTCGCCTCGTCGAACATGCGGCGGGCCGCGGCCTGCACCGACGCCGGCCTCGCGGCTCGCGAGCCACGCGTCGAGGTGTCGCTCGGCGCTCGGCACGGCCGCCTGCAGGGAGCCGAGGATGCGCACCGGCGCGTGCCGCTCGCGGCCGCGACGCTCGACGGCGCGCACCACGAACGCGCATCCTCCCCGTCCGGAGGGCGGGACGTCCACGTCGACGGCGCCCTCGCACGCGGCCGCGAGGATCCCGGGTTGAACGGCCGGCCGCGGCTCGCTGCGCGCGTGGTAGGCGACGACGACCCCCGCCAGCTCCTGCGACACCGCCATCGCCGCCAGCCGCACGAGCGCCGCGCCGCTGCCGGGCGTGTCGGGCACGGCACCGTAGTAGCCGAGCGCGCGCACCCGCAGCAGGCCCGGGAGATCGTACTCCCACGCCGCTTCGCGGTCGAAGCGCACGATGCCCTCCACCTCCTCCAGGCGCACGCCGGCGTCGCGCAGCGCCATCGTGATCGCGCGCGCGGCGAGCGCGGCGGCGCTGACCTCCGCCCGCCGTCCGGCGCGCGCCTGTCCGATGCCGACGACGACGGGCGTCACTCGACCCTCCAGTGCGGCAGCGAGAGCTCCTCCCCGAGGTCGTCGAACTCGACGCGCACGCGCAAGCCGGCGCAGAGAGCGCGCGGATCGCAGCCGCGGAGCTGGCCCACCATGAAGGGGCCCTCGTCGAGCTCGACGAGTCCTGCCGCGTACGGCAGCAGGGCCTCGAACGCCGGCAGGGTGGGCCGATGCACCACCGTCCAGGTGAAGACGCGCCCGACCCCCGCAGCGCTGAACCAGGCGAAGCGGAGCGAGCCGCACCATGGACATGCGGGCCGCGGCGCGAAGCGCGCCTTCGCGCACCGCGCACAGCGCTGCAGGCGCAGCTCGTGACGCCGGCACCCGTCCCAGAACTCGCGCGTGTCGGGACCGGGCTCGGGCAGCGGAGGCAGCACGGTGCTCATCGCTCACCGGGAGAGCAGCAGCGCGCCGTAGGGATCGCTCGACGCCGCGGCGACGAAGACCACCTCGGCGTCCGCCACCTGGCAGGACGACGTCCCGCGCACCTGGCGCACGGCTTCGGTGAGATTGTTGTACCCGTGGATGAACGCCTCGGAGAGCTGGCCGCCGTGCGTGTTCACCGGCAGGCGCCCGGCAGGCCAGCGGATCGCGCCATCCTCGACGAACGGGCCGCCCTCCCCGGGCGCGCAGAACCCCCAGTCCTCGAGGGCGACGAGGACCATCGGCGTGAAGTGGTCGTAGAGCATCGCGGCGTCGACGTCGCCGGGGCCGACGCCCGCCGCGCTCCAGAGCCGCTCGGCGGCGGCGGCGACCCAGCGCCGGCGGTCGAACGCGAACCAGTCGTGCGGATGGTGATGCGCCGGACCCACGCACTGGACGCCGGCGAGCACGTGAGCCGGCGGCTGGCGGAGATCGCGCGCGCGCTCGCCGGTGGTGAGGACGAGCGCGCAGCCGCCGTCGGTCTCGAGACAGCAGTCGAGCACGCGCAGCGGCTCGGCGACGAGGCGCGACGCGTGATGGTCGGCCAGCGAGAGCGGCTCGCGCATCAGCGCGCAGGGGTTGTGCACCGCGTGGCTGCGCGCGGCGCACGCCACCTCGCCCAGGTGGTCCTCGGTGGTGCCGTGATCGAGCATGTGCCGGCGCGCGATGAGCGCCATCTCCTGCACCGGCGACACGACGCCGAACGGCACCTGCCACTGGTAGAATCCCGCGATGCGCGGCGCGATCTTCTCCCACGGCCGCCCGCCCTCCGTGTATCCCTTCCCGAAGGACGAGCGCCGCCCGCGATTGCGGGCGCGGAACGTGAGGACGACGGACGCGTGGCCCGCCGACAGCGCCGCCGCGGCGTGCAGGACGACCGCGCAGTAGGCACCGCCACCGTGGCTGTGCGTCGAGAAGAAGCGCACGTTCCGCAACCCCAGCACCTCCGCGACGTCCCCGACGGTGGTCGACTCGATGTCGTACAGGCAGAGCCCGTCGACGTCGTCGAGGGCGAGGCCGGCGTCGTCGAGCGCGGCGCGGATCGCGACCGCGGCCACCTCGGCCTCGCTCATCCCGAGCTGCTTGGCGAACGCGGACTGCCCGATGCCGACGACGGCGGCGGCGCGTGGTCGCACGGGTCAGTCCGGCTCGATGCCGCCGACTAGGCGGGCCAGCGCTGGCGCAGCCACGGCAGGATGACCTCGTCCGCCACCCGATCCTGCGGGTGCGGGAGCTTCGCGCCCTCGGGACCGACCGGGTAGAGGTAGTGGCCGGCCCACGCGAGCTCGGCCCATTGCTTGTCGGACGCGCCGCTCCGCTCGAAGCTCAGGCGGCACTCGCTCGGATAGATGTCGAGATCGGCCATCGCGCAGACGACGAGCGTGGGGACCGCGATCCCCGGCATCGTGCGCTCGAGGGCGGCGTTCGAGCGCAGCCCGGACCACGTCGACAGCCAGCCGCGCGCGCTCATCGTGCGCGCGAGGCCCTCTCCGTAGTTCCCCACCACCGGGTCGCGTCCGAAGGAGAAGATCGATCCCAGCGGCCGCTGCGACGGGTCGAGTCGCGGGTCGAGATAGCGCGGGTCGGCGAGCGTGCGGTAGATGAGGAAGTAGCGGCGCTGCATCGCGTGCCGCGCCAGATGCGTGCGCTCGGCCGGCGGCGCGTCGCCGGCCGTCCCGAGACGCCGCCGATACCAGCGCACCTCCTCGCACCACTCGATCGCGCGCGCATCGAGACGCGCGCAGCGCTCGCGCTGGGCGGCACGGAACGCGGCCAGGAACTCCGGCGCGTACGACGACGGCCCGTCCTGCATCGGTCGATAGCCGTTGCGCGGATCGTACATGTCGAGTCGCGGATCGGTCGCGACGGGATCCGATTCGTCGACGATCGACGGGTCGAGCCGGTCGAGCAGGAAGCGGCCCTCGCCGAGGTGCGCGGCCAGCAGGACGAACCCGTCGACGGCCGGCATGTCGGTCTCGTGCAGCGGGACGGCGTCGCCGGACGGCGCCCGCTGCAGCCGATCCGCCGGGGCCTTCGCCGCCTGCTCGAGGTAGAAGGCGAACAACGACCCGCCGCCGGAGTTGCCGAGCAGCACCACCCGCCGGAAGCCGCGGTCGCGCAGCCACGCGATCGTGCCCGCGACGTCGAGGAGCACGCGCTCGTGCAGCATGTCGGCGTCGTTGTTCAGGTAGCGCGTGTGCGCGCCGAAGAAGGCGTAGCCTCCGCCGACGAGCCCGGGCGCCAGGTAGTGGCGCGAGAAATCCACCCGCGGGTGCATCGCGACGACGACGACGTCCGGCTCGCCGCGCGCCGGCAGGTAGAGCACGCCCGAGAGCGGGAAGCCGTCGGTGGCCGCGTGGTCGACCAGCTCGCGCCGGATCGCGGGATCGAGCGTCCGGTAGTGATGTGGCATCTGGATACGGGCTCGCGGCACGTGCCGTTCTGTGTCATGTCCGGCGCGGACCGCGCAACATCTCGCGTGTCCGACGTCATGCCACCGTCGATCGCCGACCTGCTCGCCACCGGTGAGCCCCTGGTGCTTCCCGGCGTCTACGACGCGCTCTCCGCGCGGCTCGCCGCGGAAGCCGGGTTCCGCGCCGTCTTCCTCTCCGGCTTCGCGATGGCGGCGACGCGGCTCGGTCGGCCCGACATCGGGCTGCTCACGCAGACCGAGGTGCTGGATACGGCGCGGCTCGTGTGCGCCGCGACGCCGTGTCCGGTGATCGTCGACATCGACACCGGCTGGGGCGGCCCGCTGAACGTCGAGCGCAGCGTGACGGAGCTGCTGCGCCTGGGCGCCGCCGGCTGCTTCCTGGAAGACCAGGAGTGGCCGAAGCGCTGCGGCCACATGGAGGGCAAGCGCATCGTCGCGCTCGACGAGTACCTGCCCAAGCTGCGCGCCGCGCTGCGCGCTCGCGAGGGCGCGGCGTTTCACGTCACCGCGCGCACCGACGCCCGGGCCGTCGCGGGACTGGACGAGGCCATGCGTCGCGCCCGCGCGTGCGCGGAGGCGGGCGCCGACGCGGTGTTCGTCGAGGCGCCGGAGTCCGTGGTCGAGATGGACCAGGTGCGGGCGGCCGTACCCGCGCACGTGCCGCTGGTCGCCAACATGGTCGAGCAGGGGAAGACGCCGCTGCGCACCGTCGCGCAGCTCGGTGCGGCCGGCTACGCGTTGATCGTCGTTCCCGTTGCCGGCCTGCTGGCGTCGGCCCACGCCCTGCGTGCCCTGTACGGCTGCGCTGCTCGCGGACGGCGACACGCGCGCCATGACGGCGCGGATGCTGGGCTTCGCGGAGATGAACGCCTTCCTCGGCCTCGACGAGCTGACGCGACGTCTGCTGACGTGACGCGCGCGCGCACGATGCGGTAAGACGGCCGTCGTGTCCGCGCCCGCCACCATCGGAGCCCTGCTCCGCCACGCCGCCCGGGAAGATCCCGCCGCCGACGCGTTCCGCTACCGCGGCGAACGCCTGAGCTATCGCGACTGGGATACCCTGGCCGATCGGCTGGGCGGAGCGCTCCGGGCGCGCGGGGTGCGGTCCGGCGACGTCGTCGCGCTGCTCCTGCCGTCCACGCCGCTCTATCTCGTCGCCTACCTCGCCGCGGCGCGCATCGGCGCCGTGACGACGGGCATCAACGTGCGCTACCGCCGCACCGAGGTCGGGCACGTCCTCGCGCGTGCGGGTGCGCGCCTGCTGCTCGGGGTCTCGCGCTGGCACGACGCCGACTTCCGGAGCATGGTCGAGGCGCTCGACCCGGCCGCCGCGCGTGTCTGGCTGGACGCGGACGAGATCACCGGGGGGACCGTCGCGTGCGTCGAGCGCCTCGCCGCCGGCGCGGGTCCGTCTCCGGACGTCGAGGTCTCGCCGGACGCGGCGGTGGCGATCGTCTTCACCAGCGGCACGACGGGTGCGCCGAAGGGCGCGTGGTACGCGCATCGGAGCCTGCTGGCGCTCGCCGAGATCGAGGCCCGCCGCCATACCGGCCGGCGGGACGCGCCGCTGCATCTCGCCGCCGGACTGTCGTTCGCGCACGTCGGCAGCATGGCGCGCATCGCCGTGCAGATCGGGACGCGCGGCGCGGCGCTGATCCACGATACCTTCGACCCCGCGGCGGTGCTCGAGGTGATCGAGCGCGAACGCCTCACCCACATCGGCGCCATCCCGACCCAGGCCATCATGCTCCTCGATCACCCCGACCGCCCGCGGCGCGATCTGCGCTCGCTCGAGAACGTGCTGCTCGGCGGCGCACCGTCGTCGCCCGAGCTGATCCGCCGCGTACAGGACGAGCTGCACGCGCGGGTGAGCGTGCGCTACTCGTCCACCGAGGTCGGCATCGCCACCGCGTCGCTGCCCGACGATCCCCCCGAGCTGCTCGCCACCACGGTCGGCAAGCCGACGACGGGCGTCGAGCTGCGCATCACCGGCCACGACGGCGGGCCGATGCCCTCCGGCGAGGTGGGCGGCGTCGAGGTGCGCTCGCCGGCAACCATGTGCGGCTACTGGAACGACCCCGACGCCACGGCGGCAGTCGTGGCCCCGGGAGGCTGGGTCCGCACGGGCGATCTCGGATTCGTCGACGACGCCGGCTACCTCCACCTGCGCGGCCGGCGCAGCGAGATGTTCATCCGCGGCGGCTACAACGTGTACCCTGGCGAGGTGGAGGACCTGCTCGCCACCCATCCCAAGGTGGCGCGCGCCGCGGTGGTCGGCATGCCGGACGCGACGCTCGGCGAGGCGGGCTGGGCGTTCGTGGTCGCACGCGACCCGCGCGATCCGCCGACGCTCGCCGAGCTGCGCGCGTTCGTCGGCGCCGAGCTGGCCAGCTTCAAGCGGCCCGACGGCCTCACCCTTCTGCCCGAGATGCCGGTGACGGCGATGTTCAAGGTGGACAAGCAGGCCCTGCGCGACCTGCGCGGCTAGTCGGCACGCCAGCCGACGAAGCGGCCGCGCCAGAGCACGAACGCCGGAGTTCCGTCGGGGCGCGCCACGCCGGGAAGGCGGTTCCTCGTCGAGAACGTGCCGATGACGGTGTCCCCTTCCACGGTCGCGTGCACGTCGGGCTGGTTCGCGCGACCGAAGCAGGAGCCGATCACCGCGCGCACGCCGCGTGCGAGGACCTCGTCGAACACCCGGACGCCCCGGCTCTCCACTCGCCCGCCGACCTCCCTGGACGGCACGCATGCGCCCTCGAGGAGTGACAGTCGATAGCTGCCGTCGTCGTCGAGCCGCATGCGAAAGAAGAGCGAGACGCGAAACCGGGCCGCGTGCCCCGCGATGCGGGCGAGCGTGGCACTCCCCTTGACGTCGAAGGTGGCGGCGGCGCTCGAACCGGCGGCGAGCAGCACGCAGAAGGCGATCACGGCCGGCGCACCGATCCTCGAGACTGCTTTCATCCGCATCGAATGGCCCTCCTTCTCTCGATTCCTCATCGGACCTCGGAGGCGGAGGGGTCGATCACCCGGGTGGGGGAAATGACCTCGCGACGTGATGTCCGGCACCACGCGGCGGCTTGACGGTCGTCACGCAGGGGCTGCGAACACGGGCGCCATGGACTACGGCGGCCGCGTCGTCATCGTCACGGGGGCATCGTCCGGCATCGGACGGCAGCTCGCGCTCGACTTCGCCGCGCGTGGCGCCAGCCTCGTGATCTCGGCACGCCGGCGCGAGATGCTGGAAGAGGTCGCCGCGGAATGCCGGCGCAGCGGCGGATCGGTGGAAGCGCTCACCGGCGACGTCGGCGAGCGCGCCTTCGTCGAGAGCATGGCGGCGCGCGCCGTCGAGCGCTTCGGACGCATCGACGTCGTCGTCAACAACGCCGGCATCTCGAAGCACAAGCAGATCTATCACGTGACCGGCGAGGACGTGGACGCGGTGCTGCGCGTGAACTTCCTCGCGCCGGCCTTCCTCACCCTGGCCGCGCTCCCCGCGATGCTGCGGCGGGGCGAGGGCTGGGTCGTCAACATCTCGTCGGCGGCGGGCAAGCTGCCGCCGCCGCGCGAGACGGTGTATGCGGCGTCCAAGTTCGCGCTCACCGGGTTCACCGAAGGTCTCTGGCTCGACCTCGCCGGGTCCGGCATCCATGCGACGGTCATCCACGTCGGCGCCATCGACACGGAGATCTGGCACAAGACCGACGAGCCGACCGCCTACCGCGGCCGCAAGCTGCCGCCTGCCGCCGTCGCCACGGCGGTCTTTCGTGCGATCGAGCGGCGACGGCACGAGGTCTGGGTTCCGGCAACCCTCCGGCTCGCGTGGTGGCTGCGACTGCTCGCCCCGGGCGTCTTTCGCTGGGGGGCGGGCCGGTTCGATCCGGTTCCGCCGCAGGCCATCGCCGCAGCGCGCGAGCGCGCAGGGGGGGCATCGTGATCGGCCGGATTAGCATCGTCGGGGCGGGACCTGCGGGGCTCACCGCGGCGCTCGCCGCGCGGCGACTCGGGCTCGAAGCGGTCGTGTACGAGCAGGCGCCCTCGCTGGGCCGCGTCGGCGGCGGGATCGCCATCCAGAACAACGGCCAGCGCGTCCTCGATGCGATCGGGCTGCTGTCGGGATTCTCGCCGTGCATGGCCATGGCGCAGACCATCGCCATCGAGGGGCCCGGTCGTCGCCGCTATGCGACGCTGGACTACGGAGCGCTCCGTGTTCCCTTCCCGCGCTTCGCCGTGGTGCTGCGCGCGGACCTGCAGGAGCACCTGCTGATGGGTGCCGAATCGGCGGGGGCACGGATCGAGTTCGGACGGCGGTGCACGGGCATAGCGCGTGAGGGGAGGGACCTTGCGTTGCGCTTCGCGGACGGCAGCGCCGCGGAGACCACCGTGGTCCTCGCAGCCGACGGCGTGGATTCGGCGGTGCGCGCCGATTGCGACTTCGGCGGCCTGCCTCGCCCGATCGGCGAAGCCGCGCTCCGCGGCGTGGTCGACCGGCCGACCGCTGAGGGGATCGTGCGGGAGATATGGCTCGATGACGGCCGCCTCTTCGGTATCGCTCCGCTGGCCCAGGGTCGCACCTACTTCTATTGCTCCGCGCCCTACGGGCAGTGGCACGAGACCGCGCGGGACGTGCAGCCATGGATCGACGGCTGGCGCGCCGCGCTCCCCGAAGCGTGCGAGATCCTCGGCGCCGTTCCCGACTGGACACGCGTGAGCTACGACGAGCTGCGCCAGGTGACCGTGCGGCGCTGGTGGAGAGGCGGCTGCTTCCTGCTCGGGGACGCGGCTCACGCCATGGCGCCGAACCTCGGCCAGGGCGCGAACTCGGCGATGGTCGATGCTCTCGTCCTCGTGCGGTTGCTGTACGCCGCGCTCGACAGTGGCGGCTCCCACGATGAGGCAGGGCGGCGCTACGACGCCGTCCGCCGCCGCTTCGTCCGGCGCGTGCAGGTCGCCTCCGCCGTGATGTGCCGCGTCGCGACCTCGAGGTCGGCTGCGGCCCGCCTTCTGCGGCATGGGTTTCTCGCGGTGAGCAGCGTGACCGAACGCGTCGCCCCGGTTGGTCTCCGCCTCGCCGCCGGCGTGAACCCTGCGGAGGAGCCATATCTCGCCCGTGATGAGCGCGGCAGCACGGGGGCTCGCGTCCCGATCTGACGCCAAGCGCGAGCTCGGCCGGACGCGTCGACACGGGCGAGCGCGCCGCTGGCGACCGAGAGTCAGCCGGCGCGGCGGAACATCGCCATGCGCAGGCCCGCGGCGATCAGCAGCCCTCCGGCGACACGCTCGAGGAGCGACACGGCACGCGGCTGCGCGGCGAGGCGCGCGACACCGCCGGCGAGCGCGTCGTACGCGTATGAACAGGACGGCCGGGCCAGGGGTCAGACAGAGGACCGTCTCGGTGACGCGAGGCGGCCACGTCTCCCGGCTCATCCCGGCCCTCCTAGGCGCCGGATGGCTGGACCGTCAAGTGCGCCGGGCGTGTTCCGCGTCGGCTCGTGCGTGCTATACGGCGCCGTCGTGCTCCTTCGCCGCCATCGGATGCCACCGGCGCCGCATCGGCTCCTGCGGGCGGCCGCAGGTCTCGCCGTGCTGATCGCGACGACGATCGCGAATGCCCAGCCGGCGGAGACGGTCGGCACGGTCGCGATGCTCCCCGAGCAGGCCGGTCCGCACTGGTTCTGGATGAGCGACATCATCCTGCATCGCACCGCGCTGTTCGACGCCGACTCGGGCGGGCTCCTCGGGACGATCACCTCGGGATCGCCGGGCGTCGGGTTCGCCATCCTGCCGCTGCCGTCCCCCGATCACCGCGAGGTCTACCTGGCCGAGAGCTACTTCTCGCGCGGCGTGCGCGGCGATCGCACCGACGTCGTCACCGTCTACGACGGGCGGACGTTGCAGCCGCTGAACGAGGTGGTCCTTCCTCCGAAGCGCGCCGAGTACTTCCCCGGCAACGCGTCCAGCGCGCTCTCCGACGACGGGCGCTTCATGGCGGTCTTCAACCTCACCCCCATGACGTCGCTGTCGATCGTCGACGTGCGCGCACGCACCTTCGTGTCCGAGGTGGCGACGCCCGGGTGCAGCCTGGTCTACCCCGCCGGGCCACGGCGGTTCTTCATGCTGTGCGCGAACGGCGAGGCCCTGCTGGTCACGCTCGACGAGTCCGGGACGGCGACCGTCGCGCGCAGCGCGCGCTTCTTCGATCCGCAGACCGATCCGATCACCGAGAAGGCGGTCCGCCGCGGCAACGAGTGGCTCTTCGTGTCGTTCGACGGCATGGTCCATCCGATCGACGTGTCGGGCGACGGATTCAAGCCCGGCGAGCCGTGGCCGCTCTTCGACGACGCCGATCGCCACGACTCGTGGCGCATCGGGGGCGGCCAGATGCTCGGGCTGCATGCACCCTCCGGGCGGCTCTACGCGCTCGTGCACCAGGGCGGCCCCGACTCGCACAAGGAGGCCGGCACGGAGGTCTGGGTGTACGACCTCGCGACGCGCAAGCGCGTGCTCCGCGTGCCCATGCTGAACCCGCTGGTGAGCTTCGTCGGCGTCGAGGCATCCATCGGACGTGACGTCACGGCCGGGCGCATCGTGCGCTGGCTCCTCGCGCGGGTGATGCCGAACCCCGGCGTCGCGCGCATCCTCGTGACGCAGGATGCGCACCCGGTGCTGCTGGCGTCGGCGGAGCTCCCCCCGACCGTGACCGTGCACGACGCGATGACGGGCGAGGTCGTGCGGGAGATCTCGGAGCCCGGCCTCGGGACCAGCCTGCTGGTGGCGCCCTAGGACGCGCGGCGACGTCATGGATCCGGTGATCGACTTGACCCTGCGCGCGGCCCTCGCCCTCCTCTTCGCCGGCGCCGTCCAGCACAAGCTGCGCGACCCGCGGCACTTCACGGCGACGCTCGCCGAGTACCGGTTGCTCCCGGCGCGGCTCGCACCGCTCGCCGCGGCCTGCGTGATCCTGGCGGAGCTGGGGATCGTCCTCGCACTCGCACTGCGGCCGGCGTGGGGCGCCGCCGCCGGCGCCGCGCTGCTCGGCCTGTACGGCACGGCGATCGCGGTCAATCTCGCGCGCGGCCGCCGGCACATCGACTGCGGCTGCGGCGGCCCGGCCGCGCGCCGGGAGATCAGCGGCTGGCTGGTCGCGCGCAACGGGCTCGCGGCCGCCGCCGCGCTCGCGGTGGCGCTCGTGCCGGAAGCGGCGCGGGAGCTCGTCTGGCTGGACGCGTGCACCGTCGTCGCCGCCACCGCGATGCTCGCCGCCTGCTGGAGCGCGGCGGATCACCTCCTGGCGCTCGCACCCGGGTTCGCCCGCCTGCGGGAGGCGGCGTGACGCAGGCGCTCATCATCTCGACCCTCGCGCTGTGGGTCGCCGTCGTGGTGCTCGCGTGCGTCGTGGTGGCGCTCACGCGGCAGATCGGCGTCCTCTACGAGCGGGTCGCGCCCGCCGGCGCGCTGCTCCAGGGACACGGGCCGCAGGTCGGCGCGACGGCGCCCGTCGTCGAGGTGGAGGACCTGCGAGGACGCGCCCGCGCGATCGGCGGCGCGCGCGACGATGGGCGGAACACCCTGCTGTTCTTCCTGTCGCCCACCTGCCCCGTCTGCAAGACGCTGCTGCCGGTCCTGCGATCCATCGCGCGCCGCGAGGCCGATCGACTCGAGATCGTGCTCGCCAGCGACGGGCCGCGGCCGGAGCACGAGGCCTTCGTGCAGGCCGAGCGGCTGGACGGCTTCGCGTACGTGCTGTCTCCCTCGCTCGGGATGACGTGGCAGGTCGGCAAGCTGCCGTACGCCGCGCTGCTCGACGCGGGCGGCGTCGTGCGCGCCAAGGGACTGGTGAACACGCGCGAGCACCTGGAGAGCCTGTTCGAGGCCATGGAGCACGGCGTGGCGTCGATCCAGGACTACTTCGCATCGCAGGCAGAGCGCAGGGAGGCGGCGACGAGCGATGATGAGCGGATCGACCACCTCGTCGAGAACGGCGCGCGCACGCTGGCGCGGCGCACGTCGCGGCGCAGCCTGCTCGCGCGGCTCGGCGCGGCGATCGTGGGGGCCGCGGCGTTCCCGCTCCTCCCGGTCGCGCGCGCGGCGGAGGGCGATGCGCGCCTGCCGGCGCCGAGCGACGCCGGGCTCGCCGGCGACGTGGGCGACCCGACCCACTGCACCTACTGGCGTCACTGCGCGATCGACGGCTTCCTGTGCGCGTGCTGCGGCGGATCGCAGAGCGCGTGCCCGCCGGGGACGGAGATGTCGCCCGTCACCTGGATCGGCACCTGCCGCCATCCCGGAGACGGCAAGGACTACGTCATCTCCTACAACGACTGCTGCGGGCAGACGCTGTGCCTGCGCTGTCGCTGCACCCGCACGGAGGGCGAGAAGCCCGTCTACTACACGTCGAAGAACAACGATCTGCTGTGGTGCTTCGGCACCAAGAGCCGGGCGGTGCACTGCTCGGTGGCGGTGGTGCTCGGCGTGGCGACGAAGTCGTGAGGCCGCCGACGGGCGGCGCCGCGCTGCTGGTGCTGATCCTGGCGCTCGCGGCGAGCCCGGCGACTGCCGTCAGCGGCCCGGCGCTCGACTACACGCTCGAGTGTGCCGGCTGCCACCGCGGGGACGGGACGGGTACGCCGGGCAGCGTTCCTGCGCTGCGCGACTCGGTCGCGCGCTTCCTCGCCGTCCCCGGAGGTCGCGACTACCTCGCCCGCGTTCCGGGTGCGGCCCAGGCGCCGCTCGACGACGCCGCCCTGGCCGCGGTCCTCAACTGGATGCTCGATCACTTCGACGCCGCGCACGTGCCCGCCGGCTTCGCGCCCTACACCGCGACGGAGGTCGGCCCGCTCCGCGCGCACCCGCTGGTCGACGTCGAGGGGACGCGGAAGCAGCTCCTGGATCGCATGACGCCGGCCACGCCCGGGCAGTGATCGCTCAGCGCGAGCCGGGGCTCATCCCGGGAAGGCTCGCCGTCGCGATCGCGCCCTCGTGGGCGAGCAGCCAGCGCTTGCGCTCGAGCCCGCCGGCGTAGCCCGTCAGGCTGCCGTCGGAGCCGATGACCCGGTGGCAGGGCACGACGACGCCGACGGGATTGGCGCCGTTGGCGAGACCGACCGCGCGCACGGCGTCGGGACGTCCGATCCTCCGGGCGAGCTGGCGATACGACAGCGTCGTGCCGGGCCGGATGCGGCGCAGCTCGCGCCAGACCCGGCGCTGGAACTCGGTGCCGGCGGTCTCGACCGCCACGGCGTCGAGCGCTCCCAGCTCGCCGGCGAGGTAGTCGCGCAGGGCCCCGGCGATCCGTCCCGATCCGTCGCCGGCAACCAGCTCGACGCCGTCGTCGCCGTAGTGCAGGCGCAGGAGCCGGATCATCCGGGCCTCGTGATCCTCCCAGTCGAGGGCGCGCAGCCGGCCGTCCTCGTCCTGGACGACCAGCGCGACGCCGATCGGGGTCGTGATGTGATCGAGGCGGAAACAGCACCTCGGACCTCGTCCCATGAGTTCACCTCCTCGGCCGAGACCACGAGGATCCAGGTTTCACGCCGGCCTCGTCGACCATACGCGTGAAACGCCGCGCGGGGTGGGATGTGAAATCGACCGTCGAGCTAGCGCCGCGACCCACCCCCGAGCAGCATGACCGATGGCGAGGGCTTCGCGGCCGTGTCCCGGGTCGCCGGGCACGGCTCGTTGTAGTGCAGGACGACCACCCGGTCCTGCTGGGCGGCAGTCGCGTCGGGGCGGCAGGCCGTCAGGGCAACCGCGAGCAGGAACGGGTCGCAGCTGGCCTTCGCCGCCGCCCGGACCACGTCGTCCCGGTTCCGACAGAAAGCGGACGTAGAGGCCGTGGTGACCTTGAATCCGCGCGCCGTCAGCAGGTCCACGTAGAGCTTGCGGATCGGGACCAAGGTGTCGGCGACCGTGACGACGAGCCGCGACGCGCCGAGCTCCTGCCAGCCGTGCTCGGCGGTCTCGTCGTGTTGGCGAAGCGCCTCGAAGACGGCGACCTCCTGGGGCGCGTAGTCGGCGGACGCGTGCCGGTGGCCGGCGAGCAGCGCCACGTCACCGAAGTTGACCGCGGCGACGAGGACGGCCGCGCCCCACGCGATGGCGGCACGGGGACCCGCGAGCGCAGGCGCGCGAAGAATGAACAGCAACCCCGCCGCCGTCACCGCGAAGACGAGCGGAAAGTCGCGGTAGTCGGAGTGGTCGGTGACGATGTGTTGGAGGAAGGACAACCCCGTGAGGAGCGCGAGGAACCCGATCATGGAGGCGGTGGTGGCGACCACCCGGCGGGGTGCCGCGATCCATGAGCACACCCACATCGCCGCCAGGAGCCACAGGGACGGCCCGCCGAGGGGCGCGAGATCGACCAGGAGCCAGGACCCCTGATTCTGGATGTACCAGCGCTGGTAGAAGGTGGTAGCGATCTCCCTGAAGGACGGTGACGCGAGCTTCTTCGCCAGGGACGTCTGCAGGGGAACCTTGCTGGCCACGCCCGCCACGACGTCGTACGCGCGCTTGAGCGCCATCTCGGGGTGCGTCGTCATGGTGATCGCCATCAACAGGATGATCAGGAGCAGGATCGGGTTGGCGGAGAGGAACGCGCGTATTTCGCGGATCGGATGGCGGCGCAGGAGGAGCCAGGCGGCACAGAGCGGGAGCGCGAGCCCCAGACCCACGTAGGAGTAGTGCAGCGTCCCGAGCGCGATCAGGCCGCCGATCGCCCGATCCCGCCGCGGCGCGTCCTCGACGGCGAGCGCGGCAACGAGCGCGAAGCCGAGGCACACTCCCGCGATGGCGTACCCGATGGCGTCGTATCCCTGGACGACGAACCGCGTGGAGAGGCATCCCGCGGCCAGCGCGACGGCGGCCGCCTGGCGGCCGAGCGACGCGGTGGGCGTGAGGAGGACCACCATGAGGGCGAGCAGGCCGCTCACGGTGAGGAGCAGGCCGAGATGGATGGCGAGCGGGCCGAGGCGGGCGAAGCCCACGGCCATCGCCGGGAGGTGCGAGAGCAGCATGAGGGGGGATCCCGGGTACGACGGCGTGCGGCCGACGAACGTGATCGGATTGTCCAGCGCGAAGACCCAGCCCAGGCCGATCCACGTGTATACGGCATCGACGTGGGTGCCGGCTTCCAGCACGTGCGAGTGTTCGAGATAGACCAGCAGCACGGCGGCCGCGACGACCGCGAGCGCGGCGACACGTGCGGCCCTCCGCCACAAGCGCCCCCAGGGCCTGCCGGCACGCGCCCAGCTCAGGGTCGCCGCACCCAGCAGCACCCAGCCGGCGAGCGAGATGAGGGTCGCGGCGTGAGGACGGCTCCCCCGAAGAACGTCGGCCGCGAGGAAGAGCACCGCCGTGCCGGTACCCAGGAGCGCCAGGATCACGAGAAGACTTCCGTCAGGCTCTCGGCGGCGGACCGGCCCCGCACGCCCAGGCGGCGGAGATCGTCTCGCCGTCTCCACCGCGCGCATGCCCTGGAGTCCCAGGATGCTCTCCGAGCGCAGCGGGAACGGGAGCGCGCAGCGCCTCGATCGTCCGCACCGCCGCGAGCGCCGGCCGGTCGGGCAAGCGGAAGGAACAGGCACCGCGTCCGCGGAGCGCGCCGCCATGGCGCCGAGGAACTCGCGGAACGTGAGCGGGACCGGCTCGGCCACGTTGAAGGCGCCGCGCAGATCGCGCTCCAGCACGCGGCCGATCGCCTCGCAGAGGTCGTCCAGGTGCACCGTCTGCACGGGCTGTCGGCCCCCGGCGAAGAGCGGCACCACGTGCAGGCGCCGCATGTTGTCGAGGAGCTGCTGGAAGAGCCCGTTCCCGCCGCGACCGATCACGAGCCCGGGCCGCACGATCGCGTCGCGATCGAGGTCGAGCAGCGCTTCGAGCTCGTACTTGCTGCGCGCGTAGTAGCTCGGCGCGCCGGCATAGGCCGCCACGGTCGAGACGAAGACGAAGGACGCGACGCCGGCGCGGCGGGACGCGTCCAGGAGGACGCGCGTGCCCTCCTCGTTGACGCGCCGGGCACGCGCCTGGTCGGGCTCGCGGGTGGCGTAGGCGCAGTGGATCACCGCGTGGGCGCCTGCGAGCGCGGACTCGTCGAGCGCGTCGGGCAGGTCGCAGTGCGCCGGAGACGCCGTTCCCGCGAGCGAGAACCCGGCCGGGTCCCGCACCAGCGGTCGCACCTCGATGCCGCGCGCCGCCAGGTGCCGGCACAGCGCGCGCCCGAGGAAGCCGGACGCCCCCGTGACCGCGACCGCACGCGGCGCCGCGCTCATCCGAGCGTCCTCGCGAGCTGGAGACCGACGCGATCGGCGTTCGCCATGATGTTGAACGTGAGACCCTTCGGCGGGAGCCAGGGGAAGACCGAGCCGTCCGCGAGGTACACGGCGCGCGTGCCGCGGAGCCGGCCGTCGCGATCGCAGGTGAGCGGCGTGTCGTGCGGGGTGATGGGGAAGGTCCCGGCGTAGTGGATGCTCGACCCGTGCCCGGGTCGGATCGTCTTCAGCGCAATGCAGCCGAGCGATCGGAAGAAGCGCAGCAGCATGCGCTCGTCCGCGCGCTGCACCGCCTGCTCCTCGGCGGTGGGGCGATAGGTGATCTCGAGGCGGTCGGGGGCGCCGGCGGCCCCGCGGCGCAGCACGCACGTCTTGCCGGCGGTCGGCCGATCTTCGTGGTGAATGCCCAGGATGGCGAAATTCGGCATCAGGACGCGCAGGATGCGCAGCGACTGCCGGCCGGGCAGCGGAAGCTCCTTCATGAGCTTGAAGGTGAGGAGCGATCGATACGAGAAGAGCTGCGCCTGGATGACGCGCCGGCGGGGCTGCTCCAGCTGTACCATCGCGGTGAGCTGCGCGAGGCTGGCGCGACGGTCTCGCGCCGCATGCCCGAGCATGCCCAGGTTCAACGTGGGGACGTAGGCGTACTCGTTGCAGACGAAGGGGACCGCCGTGTCGTAGCGGTCGAGCGAGCGCAGCACGATGCGCGCGGTCGCGAAGGTGCCGGCCGCGATCACCAGCGCGCGCGACTCGTGCTGCTCGACGGCGCCCGAATCCGCGTCCTCGGCCTCGACCAGCACGCGCCCGTCCTGCTCCGTGAAGCGCCGCACGAGACGCCGGGCGAGGTACGTGAAGCCGGGCGCCGGCAGCAGCTCGTCGAGCGTCCACTGCGGCCGGTACACCGCACGGTCGGTATCGGCCCAGTAGTCGAGGTCGAGATAGTCGTACGGCCCGCGCCCGCGATGCGCCCGCGTGCACACGGCCAGCCGCGTCTGGCCGAGAAAGAACCCCCGCGCGTTCAGCGCGGTCCGCGCGCGCCGGTAGCGCGCCCACACCACCTCGGCGTTCGAGTCGAGCTCGAGCCCGGGCATCATCGAGGGGCTCGGCGGCAGGAACCGCTCGAGGTCGTCGTGGTTCCCGGCCACCCCGATGCGCTCCGCCACGGTATCGTAGTGCGCCTGGAGGTCGGCGACGCCGAACCCCATGCCATCGAGCTCGTCGTCGCTGAAGGGGAACACCCCCGCACTCCAGCCCGCGCCGAGGCCGCCGCGCGCGAGGCTCATCGAGGCGGCGAAGCCGGGCGCGTCGACCGGCTGCCGCTCCGCGGCGTCCGCCAGGATGTGCATGCGCGGCGGGGTGAGCTGCGCGCCCACCCGCACCGGCCCGAACGGGATGCCCTCGAAGCGATCGCCGAGCAGGTAGCGGTGCTGCGTGGGATCGGAGCGCCGGAGGTCGGAGAACGGTCGGCGCGGGATCAGCGGCGCGTAGCGCTCGTCGCGATTTCCGAAATCGAGCAGGAGCACCCGCAGGCCCGCCTCCACCAGGCGAGACGCCGCATGCAATCCGCCAGGCCCGGAGCCCACGACGATGACGTCCGTCATGTCCGCGCGCGCCTGGCGAGGGGGAGCAGGACGAGCCCGACGAGCGCCTGGAGCGACGCGGCGGCGCCGCCGACCACGAGCTGCCAGAGCAGCGCGCCCCTGGACACGCTGCGAGGCAGGAAGTCGTCGGCGAACGCCGGCGAGGCTTCGAGGATCGCGGCCATGGTGAGAACCTTGGCGTGCAGGACACCGCCCGGGTGCAGGACGCTCGTCGCGGCGTCGAGCGGGCCCACGGTCCACGGGTGACGGCGTGCGAATGCGACCAGCGGGTCTTCCGCCGCGGCGCCGTCGTCGCTCCCCCAGATGGTCCGGCTCGCGTCCCGGTAACGCTGCACCAGGTCGGGCGGCGGCACGCGGCCGACGAGGTATCGCGCGAAGATCCGGGCCTCGATCGCCGCCGGATCGGTCTGCCCCTCCGGAGCCACGGCGGCGGAAGAAAGCACGAATCGAGGCCGCTCGGCAAAAGTCGCCCGGGGCCCCGCCGCGCGATCGTTGACAACCCGAGGAGGCCGAGCATACGACCACGCCGCATGCCGCACGCCGCCGAGATGCCCGCGCCGGGTCGGGCCGCGATCACCGGAAACGCCATCCGGCGCATCGTGCTCGAGCAATCGAAGCGCGCGAACGTGGGCCACATCGGGTCCGCGCTGTCGGTGGCCGACCTCGTCGCGGCGCTGCACGGCCGGGTGCTTCGCATCGCGCGGCACGACGATCCCGAGCGCGACCGCTTCGTGCTGTCGAAGGGGCATGCGGTCCTCGCGGTCTACGCCGCCCTCGCGCTGCGCGGCTGGCTTCCCGTCGGCCAGCTCGACTCGTACTGCGGCGACGGGAGCGTGCTCGGCGTGCACCCCGAGCACGTGCTCCCCGGCATCGACTTCTCGACGGGGTCGCTCGGCCACGGGCTGTCCTTCGCGGTGGGCGCGGCCCTCGCCGCTCGCATGCGGCGCTCGGCGCGGCGGGCGTTCGTGCTCCTCAGCGACGCCGAGTGCAACGAGGGGTCGGTGTGGGAGGCCGCCATGTTCGCGGCGCACCACCGCCTCTCCGGAGCTCGTCGCCCTCATCGATCTGAACGGGCAGCAGGCCCTCGGCTACACGAAGGACGTGCTGTCGCTGTCTCCGATGGCGGACCGATGGCGGGCGTTCGGGTGGGACGTGCACGAGGTCGACGGCCACGACACGGACGCGGTCGCCGACACGATCGCGCGGCTCGACACCACGGGCGGGCCGCCGCACGTGCTGGTCGCGCACACCGTCTTCGGGAAGGGCGTCTCCTACATGGAGCGCCAGATCAAGTGGCACTACAGCCCGATGTCGGACGACGAGTACCGGCGAGCCGTCGCCGAGATCGAGGAGCAGGAGCGCGGCGCATGCGGGGCGCATTCGTCCGCACGCTGAGCGAGATCGCCGCGACGGACGACCGCGTCCTGCTGCTCACCGGCGATCTCGGCTACATGGCGCTCGAGCCGTTCTCCGAACGCTTCCCGGACCGGTTCCTGAACGTCGGCGTGGCCGAGCAGAACATGGTCGGAACCGCCACCGGGCTCGCCGAGGCGGGATTCGTCCCGTTCGTCTACTCCATCGTGACCTTCGCGACGCTCCGTCCCTACGAGTTCATCCGCAACGGACCCGATCTGGCACGGGCTGCCGGTGCGCATCGTGGGTGTCGGCGGCGGCTTCGAGTACGGCCCGCAGGGCATCAGCCACCACGGCCTCGAGGACGTGGGCGTGATGCGGGTGCAGCCCGGCATCACCGTGATCGCGCCGGCCGATCACCGCCAGATGGCCAGCGCGTTGCGCGCCACCTGGGACCTGCCCGGGCCGGTGTACTACCGGATCGGGAAGGACGACCGCACGGAGGTCCCGGGGCTGGACGGCCGCTTCGCACTCGGCCGGCTCGAGACGGTCCGCACCGGCGACGACGTCGTGCTCGTCACCAGCGGGAGCATCGCGAGCGAGGCGGCGGCAGCCGCCGAGCGCCTGGCGGCGCGCGGCGTGCGAGCCGCGCTGCTCGTGGTGGCGAGCCTGCAGCCGGCGCCCGTCGACGATCTCGTCGCCGCGCTCGCGCGCGTGCCGCTGGCCGTCACGGTCGAGGCGCACTACGTGAACGGCGGCCTCGGCTCGCTGGTGGCGGAGAGCATCGCCGAGCACGGCCTCGGCTGCCGCCTGGTTCGCTGCGGGGTGCGCACGGGCACCGACGGAGTGTCCGGCAGCCAGCGCTGGTTGCACGACGCACACGGCCTCTCCGCCGCGGCTCTCGAGGACGCGGTCCTCGCCGGGCTCGCGCGGCGATGAGCGCCGGCCTCGCGTCGGTGGTGCTGCCCGTGCACGACCAGGCCGGGCACATCCGCACCGTCGTCTCCGAGTACGTCTCCGCCCTCGAGCGGAGCGGGATCGAGTGGGAGATGGTCCTGGTCCCGAACGCGTGCCGTGACGGCTCGGAGGAGATCTGCGCCGCCCTCGGCCGCGAGCACGACCGCGTGCGCTCGGTCCCCATCGAGGTCGGCGGCTGGGGACGGGCCGTGCGGCGCGGGCTCCGCGAGGCGCGCGGCGATCTCCTGTGCTACACCAACTCCGCCCGCACCACGGCGGAGGACCTCATGCTGCTCTTGCTGTACGCTCGCACGTTTCCCGGCGTCGTGGTCAAGGCAAACCGCAAGATTCGCGAGCACTGGGCGCGTCGTATCGGGTCGCTGGTCTACAACATCGAGTGCCGCACGCTCTTCGACCTCTCGAGCTGGGACGTCAACGGCACCCCGAAGGTGTTCCCGCGCGCGTTCGGCGATCTGCTCGCGCTCACGCGCGACGACGACATGATCGATGCGGAGTTCTGCTGGATCTGCCGCCGCGCGGGGCACCCGATGATCGAGGTGCCGATCTTCTCGTCACGGCGCCATGGCGGCAGATCGACCACGTCGCTGCGGTCGGCGATCAAGATGTACCTGGGCGCGTACCGGATGCGACGCGCGGTGGTGGCGTGAGGGCGCGTGCCGCGAAAGCTCGCCGTGCCCCGTCGTCCAGTCGACTCGCCGCGCGACACGACGCGGCGTGGAGAGATCCGGTCACCGTCGCGGCACAGTGGGCAGATGCGGACGCCGTCGACCCGCGGCTGCTCGCCCACCGCGCGCGCGGCGACTTCTGGGACATCCTCGCGGAGCGCCGGATCACGCTGCTCGTCACCCGGGAGTACGAGCATCTGCTCGTCGCCCTCCACGCCGGGCGGCGCGGACCCACGGTCTCCTGGCTGCCGCTGCCCCACCCGAACGGCCTCGCCGTGGATCCGGCGCGCGGCATCGTCCACGTCGCCAGCACGCGGAATCCGAACCAGCTGTTCGAGCTCGCACCGGTCACCGGCCTCATCGGCACGCGGGATCGGGCGCGACGGGTCGCCGGCCGCCCGCTCCTGCCGGTGCGCTCCCGCTTCCTCCCCGGCAGCCTCTACCTGCACGACCTCGCCATGATCGGCGGCGCGCTGCACGCCAACGGCGGTGGGGCAGAACGCCGTGATCCGCTTCGCGCCCGACGGCGGCTGGACGCGCGTCTGGTGGCCGCGATCGATCGAGACCGGCCGCCGCCCGCGCTTCGATCGCAACTACCTGCAGCTCAACTCGATCGCCGCCGGGCCGACGCTGGCGACGGTCGTACTTCTCGGCGTCCGCGGCCGCGCCAGGTCCCCGGCGCCCGGGGCACCGGAACTTCCCGGTCGACCGGCGCGGCGTGATCTTCTCGGGCCGCACCCGCGAGGTGGTCGTGCGCGGGCTCACACGGCCGCACTCCGCCCGCCTGCACCGCGGGCAGCTCTGGGTGGACAACAGCGGCTACGGCGAGGTGGGGATCTGCGTCGACGGCCGCTTCCGCCCCGCCGCCGGACTGCCCGGCTGGACGCGCGGCCTCGGCTTCCACGGCGACCTCGCGTTCGTCGGCACGTCGCGCATCCTGCCGCGCTTCCACCACTACGCGCCGGGCCTGGACCCCGCGCGCTGCGTCTGCGGCGTCCACATCGTCGACTCCCGCCGCGGCACGCTGCTCGGGAGCCTGGTGTGGCCGTCCGGCAACCAGATCTTCGCGGTCGAGCCCGTGCCGGCTCGCTTCACGACCGGGCTGCCCCTCACCGCCCGCGCGCGACACACGACCGAGGCCACGCGGGCGCTGTTCTCGGGGTTCGTCACGCACACCGGAAAGGACGTACGATGAGCAACGACTTCCGGCTCCTGATGCTCGGCGCCATGTACGAGAACGGGGGCAACACCACCCACCGCTTTCTCGACGGCCACCCGGAGCTGTTCGTCTATCCCTTCGAGTCGCAGATCGGCACGCGCTGGGTCAACGATCCGCTCACCTCGATGTTCCCGGTGAAGTACCGCTGGCCCACCTTCCCGCTCGACGCCACGCCCGCGTCGGACTTTCACGCCATCATCGACGAGGAGTGCAAGGTGCGCGCGCGCACGCCGCAGGTGAGCAAGTTCCGCCACGTGCCGTTCGACCTCTCCGACGACGAGCGCGGCCGCATCTACTGCGATCACGTGACACGGACCGGGCGCTCGCGGCCGAACAACGTGGCGGCGTTCTTCCGCGCCACGTTCGACGCCTGGAAGGATCACCGGCGGAGCGGACGCGAGCGGGTGTACGTCGGGTACAGCCCGATCATCGTCGTCGACGCGGCGAACATCCTCGGCGACCTCCCGCAGGCGCACGTCCTGCACGTCGTACGAAATCCGTGGTCGGCGTACGCCGACACCAAGAAGCGCCCCGTCCCGCTGTCGCTCGACCGCTACCTGCTGTGCTGGACGCTGAACCAGTACCACGCGCTCCTCGGGCGCGAGCGGTTCCCGGGGCGGCTGCACATCGTGCGCGCCGAGGACGTGATGGCGGATCCGCTCGCCACGCTCGGGCCCGTCTGCGACGCGATCGGCGTCGAGCGGGCGGAGTCGCTCGCGCACCCGAGCTGGAACGGCCAGGTCCTCACGGAGGTCTACCCGTGGGGCACGATCCGCGTCGCCACGCCGGAGCAGAACCGGCGCGAGGCCGGGAGCCTGTCGCCGGCGGAGCGCGACGAGATCCGGCAGCGCGCCTGGCAGTATCTCGACGTCTTCGACTACCGGAGCATCGTCTGACGCGCGCGCTGCTGACCGGCGCCACGGGGTTCGTCGGCGCCAATCTCGTGCGGCGACTGCTGGCCGACGGGGTGACCGTGGCATGCCTCGTCCGCCCGGGACACGATCCGTGGCGGCTCGAGGAGATCCGCGCGGACGTCGCGTGGCACGAGGCGGACCTCGCAGACGTCGACGCGGTCACGGCGCTCCTCCGGCGCGTGCGACCGGACTGGGTCTTTCACCTCGCGGTCCATGGCGCCTACTCCTGGCAGACCGACGTCGACACGATGATCCGCACCAACGTCGTCGGCACGCTGGCGCTCGCGCGCGCGTGCGTGGCAGCGGACGTGCCCGTCCTCGTCAACACCGGCTCGTCGTCGGAGTACGGACTGAAGGATCATCCGCCCGCCGAGACCGAGTGGCTGGACCCGAACAGCGACTACGCCTGCACGAAGGCCGCCGCGACGCAGCTCTGCCGCCACTGGGCGCTGCGCCATCGCCGCCGCTTCGTCACGCTGCGGCTCTACACGGCGTACGGGCCGTGGGAAGATCCGGGACGGCTCGTTCCGACGCTCGTCGTGCACGGGCTGCGCGGCGCGCTGCCGCCGCTCACGAACCCCGAGACGGCGCGCGACTGGGTGTACGTCGACGACGCCTGCGACGCCTTCGTGCGCGCGGCGACGCGTGCCGGAGTCCCGGACGGCGCCGTCTACAACGTGGGAAGCGGCGTGCAGACCTCGCTCGGCGACGTCGTCGCGACCGCCCGGCGGATCCTGGGCGTCGCGCAGGAGCCGCGCTGGGGCGCGATGCGCGACCGGGGGTGGGACACGAGCGTCTGGGTGGCCGATCCGCGCGCGGCGCGGGATGCGCTCGGCTGGGAGCCTCGCACGTCGTTCGCCGACGGCTTCGCGCGCACCGTCGAGTGGTTCCGGCAGCGGCCCGCCACGATCGCGCGCTACCAGGCGAAGCAGACGGCCTGAGATGCGGGGGCGCTGGATTCACGTGGCCGTCGCCGGCGCCCTGTTCCTCCTCGCGCTGGTCCTCCGCGTGCACTTCTTCTGCGGGTTCGTCCTGGGAGACGACCCGATCGAGTTCGCGGCCCTCATCGGGATCAACCGCCACGGTCCCACCTGGACGGACCAGCTCCACGTCCGCTTCGGCGGCTGGGTCCTGAACGTCGCCGCGCTCAAGCTGTTCGGCGTCTCGGAGAGCACGCTCTTCCTGCCGACGTGGATCGTGTCGGCAGCCATCCCGGTGATCACCTACGCGCTGCTCGTCACGTGCGGCTACGGCGTGGGACCCGCCGCGCTCGCAGGCTCGTTCGTCGCCACCGCGCCGTTCGAGATCCTCCTGGGCGCGGTACGCTCGAACGACCTGTTCCTCGCGCTCGCCGTCGCGCTCGGCTGCCTCGTGCTGCTGCGCTATGCGGACCGGCCGCTGCTCCAGGGCGTGCTCCTCGCGCTCTGCTTCTGGTTCGGCTTCTACGTGAAGCTGTGGGTCGTCTACTTTCTCCCGCCGCTCGGCATCTACTACCTCCGCAGCCGGGCGTGGCGTGCCGCGGCGAGCTTCGCGGTCGCATCCACCGTGCTGCACGGCGCGACGCTCCTCTTCTGGAAATCCAGGCTCGGCGAGTTCTTCCCGTTCCTCACGAATCACGCGGCGACGTATCCGATCCCCTGGGCGGATCTGCCGAGGCTCTTCATGGACTATCCGAAGCTGATCTTCGTCGGCTCGGACCTGGGGACGACTCTCTTCGGCATGGTGCCGTATCTGCTCGTCGGCCTCCTCGCACTGAAGATCGCCGCCCGCTGGCTGCCATCGTCCTTGCGCTCGAGCGGCGGCACCGACTTCGCGCGCTGGGACCGGCTCGACGTGCTGCTGCTCACCGTCTACGTGGTCTTCCTCGTCCTGCTCGACCTGGTGCCGAACGGCCTGAAGTTCGACCACTACTACTCGGCGCCGCGGATCTTCCGCTACCTGGTGCCGCTCTCGTTCGCGATGACATTGCACGCGGGCAAGATGCTGCTCGACCTGACGGCGGCCCTCGTGCCACGGCAGCGCTGGATCCCCGTCGCGATCTTCCTCCTGCTCGCGATCGTGAATCTCGCGCAGACCCAGCAGGCAACGGCGCCCGCGCGCGATTTTCGCCGCACCTTCCTCGCCATGCGTGACGACATCCGTCGCGCCTCGCCGCCCCTGGTGGTGGCCGAGTCGGTGATCGCGGAGTGGCTGAAGAACCTCTACCTGCTCGACGGCAGGACGCGCATCATGACCGCCTATCACACCTATCCGGCGCACGAGTACGAGCAGTGGCTCGACCAGTCGCAGGGACGATTTCCGGACGGCACCATGCTGATCACGGGGCTGTCGGGGTACGTCTTCTACGGCGCCCAGCAGGACGGCTTCCGGCTGCGGCTGTTCACCGAGCCGCTGTCACCGCGGTGGTCGATCTTCAAGAACTACGGGTTCATGAGCCATCTGCCCGACCCCGCGGTGCTCTGGCGTCTGTCCGCAGCCGGCCCGACCCCGGAGACCGCGCCGGAAGAGCCCCCGCTCCCGGTGACCGGTGACACGGCGGACAGCCTGTTCCAGAACGGGATGAAGCACTTCGACGCGAACGAGTACCCGCAGGCACGCGCCCACTTCAAGGCCATCATCGACCGCTTCCCCCGCTCCGCCGCGATCGACGACGCCCGGTACTTCTATGCCGCCACGCTGTTCCGCGAGCAACGGTGGCAGGACGCGAAGGCGGCGTTCCAGACCCTGATCGCATCGAATCCGATGGGGCGCTGGGCGGCCGCCGGCTACTACCACATGGGACGCTGCGATCTCGAGCTGCGCAACAGCGACGAGGCGCGCGCGGAGCTGGAGTTCGTCCTCGCCACGTTCCCGCACGACGAGAACATGTGCAACCTGGCCCGCGAGGCGCTGCGCAGCGTCCCCGGGGCCGAGCGCGGGCTGGTGGGGGACCTCGCGGACACCGTCCGCCAGTGGTTCCGGCGCTGACCGGCGACGATCAGCGCGCGACGCGCCCGCCGCCCAGCCACAGCCGGAGCAGGTGGCCGTACTTGTAGAGCGCTTCGCGCACCAGGTTGAACTTCGACGCCCGCCAGTCCTCGCACGACACCGGGACCTGGACGATGCGCCCGCCGGCGCGCCTGGTCAGGTAGCAGATCTCGAGCACGTACGAGGAGCCCTCGTTGATGCGGTCCTGGAAGCGCCGCACCGTCTCGAGCCGGAACGCCTTGGCCGCGATCGAGTAGTCGTCGTAGTCGAGCCCGAGGAGCAGGCGGGTGGCACGCAGGAAGGAGTCGGATCCCAGCTTGCGGAAGAACGAGCGCTGCTGGTTCCCCATCTTCTTCGAGCCGACGACGATGTCGTTCGTCTCCAGCAGCTCGAGCGCCTTCGGGACGAAGTCGAGGTCGATCGACAGGTCCATGTCGACGGAGACCAGGAGCGGCTCCCGCGCGCGCCGGACGAACTCGCGGAAGGCGAGCCCGACGCCGCGCTCCGGCATGTGGAAGAAGGTCACCTGCCCGAAGCGCCGGCTGAGATCGGCGCCGAGCGCGGTGGTGGAATCGGTCGATCCGTTCGAGCCGATCAGCACCTCGTACCGGCGTCCCAGCCCGTCGAGGAACGCGATCAGACGCTCGGTGTTCGGGACGAGGATGGCCTCCTCGTTGTACACCGGGATGCCGACGGTGAACGGCGTCACGGCTTGACTTCGGCGAGCCGCTCGCCGGCGTACTTCGCCCACGGCGTGTCGGGGAAGCGCGCCTGCGTCTCGCGCCACGCCGCGACCGCGCCATCCTGCTTGCCGAGTCGCGCGCGGCACAGCCCCAGATGATAGGTCGACTCCGCGGCCGACGGCGCCTCCGGGAAGCGATCGAGCAGCTGCTCGAATCCGTCCGCGCAGTTCTTCCAGTCGTTCTTGCGGAAGAAGATGATCGACGAGAAGTAGCTCGAGTGGATGGCGGTGGCCGAGAGCGGCGCGAGGCGCTTGGCCTCGAGGAACAGCGGCAGCGCCGCGTCGAGCTTGCCGGCGCTGTAGAGGTCCTGTCCGCGCCGATACAGCGTGTCGGCGTCCGTCCCGCGCACGCTGACGGCCGCCGCGGCGTAGGCCGCGACGACGAGGCCCAGGACGCCGGCCAGGATACCGGCGCGCACGCGCGGCGACCACGTCGCGGTCTGGCGTACCCACGCCACCGCCGGCCGGAGCGGTCCGGTCTCGACGAGACGCCTGCCCGCCGCCGCCGCGCGCGCCCGGAGGCCGCGGCCGAACGGCAGCACGGACAGCGCGAAGAGCGCCCACCCCGTCAGGCTGAGAAGGAATCCCAGCGTCACCGGCGGACCTCCGTCGTACGCCAGCTCCACGCGGTCGCCCTTCGGGAAGACGAGCATGAAGCTCGGGCCCGCGAGCCAGACGCGCTCGCCGGTCGTCGCCTTCCAGCGCGGATGGTACGAGATGCGGATCAGGACGGGATGTCCCGGCGTGCAGCCCTCGATGGTCAGACGCTGCGGCTCCATGGTCTCGCGCAGCGTGGGAAGCGGTCCCAGCTCGCGCACCGGCGCCTCGGCCGGGAGATCGTTCATCACCCCGGCGAACTTGTCGCGCTCCTCGGGCGACACGCTGTCGGGAAGGGCGAACACCGGCACCACGTCGTCGGGTCCGGAGCGCTTGAACCAGCGGTACGCGGTCTCCTTCCAGTCCGTGCCCAGGATCAGCATCGGCACGCGCGGAAGCGGGATCGCATAGCGCCCGTCGTTGTCGCGCACGCGATACAGCTCGTACGGCCCGATCACCGCCTCGCGCTCGAGGCCCGGCTCCTTCGCCGCCGCCGCCTTCACCGCCGCGCTGCGCACGATGTACTGCGAGACGTTCATCATGCGGAGGTGGCGCACGCCCTTCGCCAGATCCAGGCGGCCGCAGCCCCAGTCCGGGAACGGGCAGGAGCCGGCGGTGGAGATCTCCGACTGCACGTAGAAGATGAACGGCGCCGTGGGCGATCCCTGCATGTAGAGGCCTTCCAGCGTCGAGCGGCCGGAGAACAGTGGCAGGCTCTCGAAGACGCGGATGGTCCCGACGGCCTCGTGCTCGGGGGTGTGCTCGTAGACGACGCGGGGATCCCGGAAGTCGCCCTTCAGCCGATCGTTCAGCGCGCGGAACGACGGCCAGGGCGCCTTGGCCTCGAACCCCGAGTAGTTCCACTTGATCCACGACGGGATGAAGGTGACGTGCGACTGCACGAAGAGCGGGATGGTGAGCGCGCCGGCGATCGGCCAGACCTCGGGCATCGGCAGCATCGCGAGCAGGGTGCCGAGGCCCGCCGCCGCCGCCAGGCAGAGGCCGAGCTGGAGGAACGGCAGGAAGCGAATGTCGACCACGTGGAGGGTGTGCGCGACGAAGTACACCGATCCGCCGATCAGCGTCGCGAACCAGATCTGCGCGAGCCCGCGCGGGATCGCCTGGCGGCGGACGAGGCTCACGACGACGATCAGCAGCGCGGCGGCGACGGCGACGATCGCGGGAGGCCAGAGGATCGGGGGCATCACCTCGCGCCACGAGTTGATGATCCACACGTGGTTGTACGCGGTGGTCCACGCGGCGTAGCCGAGCAGCGGGAACAGCCAGAAGGCGAGGATCAGGATCGCGATCCCGTGCACGGCGACGAGCGACCCCACGCGATACCACCAGCGCCGGATCGCGATCAGCTCGCCGAGCGATCCGAGCCCGCTCCAGAGCAACGTGTAGCCGTGTGACAACCCGACGGCGGCCTCCAGCAGCCCGCACCACGCACGACCCCGGCCGTGCTCGACCGACCAGCGCAGCGCGCCGAAGAAGAGCACGGCGAGCGCCAGCCCGATCGAGAAGGAGAACTCGCCGGCGAGCGTCGAGGGGATGTTGCCGCCCCACATGGAGTTCGCCTCCATGAAGAGGAAGCAGAGCGGCGTGAGGGCGCCGAGCGCGGGACCGGGAAAGGGAATGCCCGCGAGCCGCAGCCCGAGGTAGGAGCAGACCGGCAGCAGGAAGACGCCGAAGGCCGTCCAGAGCTTGAAGGACACGGTGATCGGGATGAGCTTGCCGAGCAGCGCGACCCCGACGAACGGCAGCGGGAAATAGAACTGGAAGAGCGGGAAGCCGCAGTAGTTCCCGGGGCACCACCCCGTGACCTGGCCCTTCGGCAGCAACGTGTCGCGCAGGTAGACCGCGGGGTAGAAGTGCGACGCCATGTCCCCGCCGTTCGTGATGGTGGTCGAGAACATCAGGTCGCGCGGGAAGTAGGACGCGATCATCCCGAGCGCCGTCGCCACCGCGACGAGATCGGCGAGCGTCCGCACCCAGGTGCGCATCCGATCGGACATCATCGAGCGATCATCACGGCGGCAAACGGGGCCGTCAGCGAATCGCCCGGAGGAGGACCACGCCCAGCCAGGCGAGCACGACGCTGCCGGCGAGCACCCACAGGAACCGGCGGTAGCGCGTGAAGAACGACTCGGTCCCGACGACCGAGACGATGCCCTGCGCCACCACCGCCTGGTGCACCGGTCCGTCGTCGTACTGCGCCGACACGAACACCGGGTAGCGGCTTCCGACCAGCGCCGTCCGGTTCGTGATGGGCACGTCGATGTGCGCTTCCTTCCAGCCCTCGAGCGTCACCTGCCGCGAGCCGTCCGTCACCTCGAGCCCGTCGGGGACGAGCACGTCGACGACGGCGGTCCGGGTGTCCGGCGTGAGGTTCTTCACCGTCACCGCGAGCGTCCCCGATCCAGCGATGTCCTCGCTCTTGATCGCGGGGACCGCGACCTTCGCCGGGGGCGGATTTCCCACCACGACGGACTGCGTCTGGAGCGCCTGGAACGGATACTCGTTGGCGTCGGTGTAGTCGACGGCGAGCCGGTAGGGCCATCGTCCCTCGCCCAGCGCCCCCACGGGCAGGGAGAGCACCTCGTCGAACGACGCGTTCGGGCCGAGGCTGGGCTTGCCCTGACCCCGCACCACCTTGTCGCCGAAGCGGAGCGTCGGGACGACGGAGAGCGCAGCCTCGTCGCCCGAGTTGCCGACCTTGACGTTCACGACGAGATTGCCGTCGGAGACCTGCGTCGCCTGCGAGATCGTGATGCTGATGTTCTTGGCGGCGGCGGACGAGGCCAGGAACGCGACCGCGACGAGGACGAGGGGAGCCTTCATCGGCCGCCAAAACTGACACGGCCCCTCGAAAAATGAAACAGCTATGCCGCGGGGCGGTCCCTCGGGGGCGGCCCGATCGGGCGCAGCTTGGCGTCGAGGCGAGCTCGCAGGTTGCGAAGGTAGAGGCCCAGCGCCAGGACGAAGGCCGCCGCCGCCACGCAGCGCGCCGCGGCGGCCGCCGTTCCGGTCGTCATCACCTCGTTGATCTCCCAGGCGAGGTAGACGAGCGCGCCGAGAAATGCCGTGACGATGGTGATGCGATGGACCAGCGCGAGCGGTCCGGGTCCCCGGGATGCGGCCACGGCTCCCGATAGCAAGGTCGTCACGCCGAGACCATCACCGCTCGAAGCGCCGGCCCTCGCCTTGACGCGTGTCCGCCGGCGGCACTAAGCCGGAGGGGTCATCGACGGAGGAGAGCCATGCACGACGGCAGCGGGCACGAGCGCGTGACGAAGACGTTTCCCGTCTTCGACTGCGACGCCCACATCAACGACCCGGACACGATCTGGACGGACTACGTCGAGCCCGCCTACCGCGATCTGGTCCGGCAGGCGTACTGGAAGGACGATCGCCAGGCCGTGCTGAACGGCCGCACCGTCGCCATCGGCGGCGGCGCATACGACTTCCCCGGCTACAACCCCATCTGCATCGCCGGGCCACAGATGAACAAGAAGATCATGCGCCGGCTGCAGCAGTCGCCGCTCAGCAGCGAGCAGCGACGCTACGTCGAGCATCGCGGCGCCTACGATCCACACGCGCGGCTGCGCGACATGGACCTCATGGGAATCGATCAGGTGATGATCATTCCCACGATGATGGTCGCCAACTTCCCGTTCGTCGAGAACGTGGACGCCGCCCATGCCTTCTCGCGGGCGTACAACGACTGGGTGCGCGACTTCTGCAGCGCGGCGCCCGACCGACTGTTCCCCGCGGGCTGGCTGCCGCTCCAGAGCCCGGAGTTCGCCTGCCGGGAGCTCGAGCGCATCGCGGGCCTCGGGTTCCGCGTCGCCCTCGTCCGCCCGATCGACGCGCGCGGAAAGTACCCCAACTTCATCTTCCCGAACATGACCAGCGGCTCGCCGACCTCGACCATGGACCGCGTCTTCCGCACCTTCGAGGAGACCGGGCTCGTGCTCGGGATGCACACCTTCCCCGCCATGATCCCCGAAGGCGGGCTCGCGCTGCGCGAGGCCATCCCGCCGATCCCCATGGTGTCACCCGGCGACCTGGTGGGACGCGCAGGACAGGCGCACACCGGCGGCCGGCTGGTCGACGTCCAGACCATGAGCTTCATCTACGAGGCGGTCGTGTGGCTGTCGCAGGTGCTCCTCTCCGGCATGCTCGACCTCTACCCGAAGCTGCGCATGGCGATCTTCGAGTCGAACTCCGGCTGGCTGCCGCAGCTGCTCCCGCACTGGGATCGGCTGTTCCGCTGCTACGCCAACGAGCGCGCGCTCAAGACGGACCGCCTTCCCTCGGAGGCGTTCCGTGCCCAGTGCTTCATCGCCTTCGAGTCCGACGAGACGCCGACCTTCCGGCAATGGGACTACTTCGAGGACATCGGGCTGTGGTCGAGCGACGCCTACCATCACGACGGCGCCGACTCGTGGAGCGCGATCCGCGAGATGCGCGCGGCCTCGGTCCCCGAGGCGGTGCAGGCGAAGCTGCTCGGCGGCAACGCGCGCCGCATGTACGGCATCGAAGCGAAGCTCTGCGTGGAGGCCGAGCCCGGACCCCTCGAGCGACCGGAGTGGTTCCCCGGCGGCGAGGAGCTCGACCGGTGGGCGGCCGTCGAGGCCGACCCGCGCGCACACGGCATCACCAGCTTCGAGCTCTCGAAGCTCGACCCGCGCCTGCTGATGCAGGCGCTGCGACCCTACTGAGGAACGCGCCATGGTCGTCGACGTGCAGAGCCACGTGTACGAGCCCGCGGCGGTGTGGGACCGCTTCCTCGATCGCGAGTACCGCCTCCCGGCGCGCAGCGCGTTCTGGCACGACGTCGACGCGCACGGTGTCGAGACCACGCTCCTGAACGGCCGGCCGGCGCGCTCGCTGCGCCGCGGCGGGATCAACCGCCAGGCGTGCTGGCGGCCGGGCATGACGCCGGACGCGGTCGGCGCGCTCGATCCCGACGTGCAGCACGACGCCACCCCGGGCGCTTCCGATCCGGTCGCGCGCCTCGCCGACATGGACGCGATGGGAGTCGATCGCGCGCTCCTCTTTCCCACGCTCTTCGGCGAGCACTTCCCGCTGGTCGAGAACCCGGACGTCGCCTGGGCGCTCGCACGCGCCTACAACGACTGGCTGCACGAGTTTGCCGCCGCGGACGCTCGCCGCCTCGTGCCCGCGGCGGTCCTTCCGCTGCAGGCGCCGACCTTCGCCGTGCGCGAGCTCGAGCGCATCGCGCAGCGTGGCTTCCGCGCCGTCGTCGTACGGCCGTCGTTCTTCCAGGGGCGCTATCCCAACCATCCGATCTACGATCCGGTGTGGCAGCGCCTCGAGGCGCTGGACGTCGCGGCCTGCATCGTGCCGGCGGCGGGCCCCACGAATCCCGAGTGGAGCTGCTCGGGTCCCTTCGTCGAGCGCGTGGCCGCCAACCTGCGCATCGGACACGGCGTCGCGGAGGCGGTGGCGCCGTTCATGGACAGCGCCACGCTGCTCACCGCCATGTGCTTCTACGGGCACCTGGAGCGCTTCCCTCGCCTGCGCATCGCGTTCGTCGGAGCCGGCGCCAGCTGGGTGCCGCTCACGCTCGAGAAGTCGGAGACCTATCTCTGGCTCTTCTCGGGCATCCGCGACGTCAGCCTCGAGCCGGAGCACGTGTTCTTCGCGCGGCCGTCACTGGTCAGCTTCGACGCGTGGGAGGAGCCGGTGGCACGCATGCCCGACGTCTTCGGCGAGGTCGCCGCCTGGGGCTCGCGCTATCCGCGCCACGACACGAGCACGCCGGAGGAGGCGCGCGCGATGCTCGCGCGGCATCGGGTCCCCGCACCCACCGTCGACGGATACCTCTCCGGCAACGCCACCCGGCTGTTCGGTCTCGCCTAGCTTCGACATCTAGCCGCTCGCCGCGTGTCGCGGGCGAGTCTCGTCCTTCGCGACGCGGAGAAAGCGCGGGCGGAGCACGATCACGAGCGCGGGCAGCAGCGTCATCGCGGCGAGCGAGCTGAGAACCATCATGAGCGCCGTGAGCCCGCCGAGGTGGACCCAGGCCTTGAAGCCCGACGCGACGAGCACCAGGTAGCCGAGCGCCACGGCGGAGGAGACGAAGACGATGGCGCTGCCCGACGTGACGAGCGCGCGGCGCACGCCCTCTTCCAGCGAGGTGGTCGGCAGCTCCTCGCGCAGCCTGAAGATCAGGTAGAGCGCGAAATCCGCCCCGATGCTGACGCCCATGGCGAGCACGGCCGACGTGGACATGCCGAGCCAGATGCCGCTCCACCCCATGATGCCCGCCGTGAGCACGACGGTGACGAGCAGCGGGACGAGCACGAAGACCGCCCCGATGATGGAGCGCAGCGCCAGCGCGGACAGGAGCACGATGATCGCCGACACCTGCACCACGTTGCGGATCTTCTCGTGCACCACCACCTCGTTCATCGCCGCCTGCGCGCCGAGCGATCCGCCGGCGATCCCGATCCGGACGGGCAAGCCGCGGAACCGCTGCTCGGCGAACTCGCGCGTGGTACGGAACAGTCGCTCGGCGAACGCCGACTCGTCGCTCTTGGTGTACGCGAGGATGGCGGCGCGGCGCTGGCCCGCGTCGATCAGCCCGCTCAGATCGTCCGGACCGGACAGCGAGTAGAGGAAGAGATACTGCGCCGCCAGGTTGCGGGTCGCGGGAAGCGCGCGCGGGTCGCGCGACTCGGGCCGCATCACCCGCTCCATCTGCCGCAGGTAGTCGACGATCGACGTGGTCGCCCCACCTGCGGATCGCGCTCGAGCATGCGCTGGAGATCGTCGATGGCGCGCAGCACCTCGGGCTGCTCGATCACGCCGTCCGCGTCGCCCTCGACGAGAATGCGCATCGTCGAGGTGCCCGCGAAGCGCGCGTTCACGACGGCGTCGTCTCGCCGCATGGCGCTGCTCGGCGGGAAGAGCTCGCGGAGGCTGTTGTCGACGTGCACCAGGCGCGTGCCGGGCAGCGCCACGGCGACGAGCACCGCGGCGATCGCCAGCACGGCTCCCGGCCGCCGGATCACCAGGTCGGCGATGCGCGCGAGCACGGCTCCCAGCCGGCGCTCGCCGCTCGAGCGCAGGCGCTCGCGGGACGCCGGGGGAGGCATCAGCACGCGCACGGCCGGGATGAACGTCATCTCGATCACCAGGGCGCTCAGGATGCCGAACGCCATCAGGAGCCCGAAGACGCGCACGCTGGTCACCTGGAAGGTCGCGAGCGACGCGAAGCCGGAGGCGGCGATGAGTCCCGCGGTCACCATCACGGGACCCGTGTGTCCGATCGACGAGATCACGGCCGCGCGCGAATCCCCGAGCACCGCGTAGTCCTCGTAGTAGCGCTTCAGGATCTGCACGGCGTGACCGGCGGCGATCGCGAGGATGGCCACCGGCGTGACGGCGCTCCATGTGTCGAGGGGCAGCCCGAGCCAGCCCATCGCGCCGAGGGCGCACACCACGCTGAGAAGGGCCGTCAGGAGCGGCAGGAAGATCGCCTGCACGGTGCGGAACGCCTCGTAGTGCACGAGCCCGATCACCAGGACCGCGATCGGGAAGAGAAACGCCATCTGCGCGGTCGCCCGGTCGACGGCCGCGAGCACGACGGGGCTACCGGCCAGCGCGATCGACACGCTGGCGTCCCGTTCGGGCGCCACCACCTCCTCGACGCGTGCAAGAATCGCCTGCGGCTCGATGCCCGGCGGAAAGTCGGCGATCACCGCCGCGGCGCCGCCGTCGGTGGACACGAGCGTGCCCACGAAGCGCGGGTCCGCGAAGACGTCGGCTGCGGAGCTGCGCGATCTCCGCGGCGGTGCGCGGCACCGCCGGCATCAGCTTGCGGACGTCGAGGTCGCCATCGACGAGGGCGAGCCGCTTCACGCGCTCGGCCGCGATGCTCCAGACCGCGCCGCGCGCGAGCTCGGGCATGGCCTCGAGCTTCGTCGTGATGCGGGCGATCTTCTCGAGGACGTCGGGGCGGAAGACGTCGCCGTCGCGCGGAACGATCGCGACGATCACGGCCGCATCCGCGTACGGCCGATCGGCTGTTCCGTCAATTCTCGGGCGTGGGGCGCGGCGTCCGCGGTCGAGCCGGTGGGAGGGGGATCACCACGCTGCCGACCGCGGGCGCCGCTCGGTGCAACCGCCCACGGAGCGAATATGACCGTGCGCAATGGCTACGAAAACCGGGGCCTGTGCTCTATGGCACACGTCGCGCCAGATGGGGTGGCGTCGCGGGTGGCCGGGGTCCGGGGGCCGGCTACGGGGTGGCGGGCTTCCTCGTCGGCGCGCCTTCGGGGAAGTACTGCGTGTCGGGTACGCAGCGCGACTTGCGGCGAGCGTCGAAGAGAGCCCCGAGCTTGGTTCCGGGCTGATCACTCTCGGCATCCACGCCGAGATCGCCGGCGGCATTGGCGAGTCGTGCGCTGCGCTTGGCGTCGCACTTCGCGCTGACGTCGAAGGCCGACACGAAGCTCCACTGATGAAGCGGACGCGCCACGTCGGCGGACCACTTGCCGCCGAGGTCCGATGCGATCGGTGGCTCGAGGAGCACGAAGCCCCCGAGGAGAATCCCGGTCAGTCCGTCGCGCACGCGCCGCCGCATGACCGCGCGTTCTAGGTCAGGGCCGCCGAGGGCGTCAAACCGCGCGGCCTGCGATCACGCCGGCTCGCGGAGCAGCGCGAGCGCCTGGTCGTGCAGGACTCCGTTGCTGGCGATCGCCTCGCCCCCGTGGATGGTGCGCCGTCCCGACCAGTCGGTGAAGCGGCCGCCCGCCTCCTCCACCACGGGAAGGAGCGCGGCGCAGTCCCAGACGTTCATGAATGGGTCGAGCGACAGCTCCGCCCGTCCGGTCGCCACCAGCACGTATCCGTAGCAGTCGGCCCAGGTGCGCTGCATCGCCGTGCGCGCGGCCACACGGTCCCACGCCCCGGAGCGCGCCCGGGCCACGCGCTCGTCCGTGACCAGCGCCAGCGCCTCGTCCAGCCGTGCCTGGCTCGACACGCGACACGGCCGGCCGTTCCACGTGCAGCCGAGACCGTGCGCGGCCGCGACCATCTCGTCGAGCGCCGGCAGATAGACCACTCCCACCACCGGCTCACCGCGCACCTCGACCCCGATCAGCGTGCCGTAGAGCGGCACGCCGCGGACGAACGTGCGGGTGCCGTCGATCGGGTCGACGATCCAGCGCACGGAAGCGGATCCCGATCCCGCCGTCTCGCCGTCCTCCTCGCCGAGGACGGCATGCTCCGGAAAGGCGCGCGCGATCACGCCGCGGATCAGGCCCTCGGCCTCGCGATCCGCGCGTGTCACCGGCGTCTGGTCGGCCTTCAACTCCGTCGCCGCGGTGCCGGTCCCGAAGTACGAGAGCGTCCGGCGTCCCCCCACCCAGGCCGCTTCCTGGGCGACGGCGAGAAGTGCACGCAGGTCGGGATCCGCGGTGCTCATGCAGTGCGTCTTCAGCAGCTAGGCGGCCGCGCCGCAAGCACGACCAAGACCCCCGCGTCACTCTCGCATCGCGAGCACGCTTGACAGCTTCCAGCGAAGGGGCACAACTCAGGAGTCTCTTCCTCGCTGACTCCCGGGAGCGCCGCGATGCTGGTTGAAGGCCACCGCCAAGGAGGAACCGCCACATGATGGGAGTCGAGCCAGGCCCGAGGCTCGCGGGACAATGCTAGTCGCACACGTCGTCGACAGGAACGCGCCCACGGTGCACCCGGACGACGACATGCTGTCGGCCGCTCGCCGATTGCTCGAATGCCGGTCCGGGGTCCTGCCCGTCGTGGCGGAGGACGGGCACGGCGCTCGCGTCGTCGGGCTGCTCCGATGCCGGGACGCATTCACGGCGACGTACGGACGGTCGGACGGATCCGATCGGCTACCGGTCGCGGCCGCCATGTCGCCCGCCGTGTCCACCTGCCGCGCGTCCGACTCTCTCGGACTCGCGGTGCGGGTGCTGCGCAGGAGCGGGTTGGAAGCCCTCCCGGTGCTCGACGGCGACGGCTACCTGGTCGGCGTCCTGTCGTTCGCCGACCTGGTCCGCGAGGCCGCCAGGTAGCATGGGAGCGGAGCGTGCACCGGAACGCCCGGGCGTGACCCCGGCCTCGGCAGCGTCGTCCCCGTCCCGGCCATTCGGCTCCCTGACCCGCGCGGTCGCGGTCATCGGGCAGGGCACCTGGCGCATCGACAGCGGCGACCGCCGCGGCGCGATCACCGCGCTACGGCGTGGCATCGATCTCGGCATGACCCACATCGACACGGCGGAGATGTACGGTGCCGCGGAGGAGATGATCGCCGAGGCCATCGCCGGACGCCGCGAGGAGGTCTTCCTGGTATCGAAGGTCCTCCCCGAGCACGCGTCGCGGAACGGAACGATCGAGGCCTGCGAGCGGTCGCTCGCGCGCCTCGGGACCGACCGGCTGGACTCGTACCTCCTGCACTGGCGCGGTCGGTACCCGCTCGAGGACACGATCGCCGCATTCGAGCAGCTCCGGCGCGACGGCAAGATCCTGTCCTGGGGCGTGAGCAACTTCGACGTGGCCGATCTCGAGGAAGCGTGGCGGATCGCGGGCGAGGGCGGCCCGGTCTGCAATCAGGTCCTCTACCATCTGCGGGAGCGCACGATCGAGCACGCGGTGATCCCGTGGTGCGAAGCGCACGGCGTGGCCGTGGTCGGATACAGCCCGTTCGGTCACGGGCGCTTTCCAGGCCCGCGCACGGCCGGAGGGCGCGTCCTGGAAGAGATCGCCGCCGCCCACGGGGCGACCTTCCGCCAGGTCGTGCTCCGGTTCCTGGTGCGGCGCCCCTCGCTCTTCACCATCCCGAAGGCCTCTCACCCGGAGCACGCGGAGGAGAACGCGCGAGCGGGGGAGCTGCACCTGACCGATCGCGAGGTCGCCATGATCGCCCGGGCCTTCCCGCGCCGCGCCCGCCCCCGCGAGCTTCCCGTGCTGTAGCGATCGGCTTGCTCACATGTCAGACGCACGACTCGTTCGCTGTCCGGCCTGCGGCACCACCAACCGGGTGCCGGCGGAGAAGATCGCCCGCGGGCTCGCGCCCCGGTGCGGGCGTTGCAAGGCACCGCTCCTCGCCGGCGCCGGGCCCACGACGGTGAGCGACGCGACCTTCGCCGCCGAGGTCGAGCGATCGCCGCTTCCCGTCCTGGTCGACGCGTGGGCGGCGTGGTGCGCCCCCTGCCGGCTGATCGCCCCGGTGATCGACGAGCTGGCGATGGAGATGGCGGGACGCGTGCGGGTGGCGAAGCTCAACGTCGACGAGAACCCGGCGACGGCGACGCGCTTCAATCTCCGCAGCATTCCGACCCTGCTCGTGCTGCAGGAGGGCGGGAGGTGGACCGAATCGTCGGCGTCCAGCCGAAATCCGAGAATCTCCCGGCGACTGGAGCAGGCAATGGCGAACGAGCGTCCGCGGACGTGAGGAGAGAGGGACCGCGTGGCTACGCGCCGGTCGTGGCCAGCAGTCCGCGCAGCACGTAGGGCAGCAGGCCGCCGTGGCGGTAGTACTCCACGTCGTCGGGGGTGTCGACGCGTGCCACCGCCTGGAACTCGGTCACCTTTCCGTCCGGCGCGGTGGCGCGAACCGTGACGCGCTTCCCCGGCTTCAGATCGCTCGCCAGCCCGCTCACGTCGTAGGTCTCGCTGCCCGTCAGCCCGAGCGCGGCCGCACCCTGGCCGTCGAGGAACTCGAGCGGCATCACGCCCATGCCCACCAGGTTGCTGCGGTGAATGCGCTCGAAGCTCTCGGCGATCGCGACCCGCACGCCGAGCAGCAGCGTCCCCTTCGCCGCCCAGTCACGAGACGACCCGGTGCCGTACTCCTTGCCCGCGATCACCACCAGCGGCACGCCTTCCTGCTGGTAGCGCATGGCCGCATCGTAGATCGACATGCGCTCGCCCGACGGCACGTGCACCGTGACGCCGCCCTCCACGCCCGGCACCAGGAGGTTCTTCAGCCGGATGTTGGCGAACGTCCCCCGCATCATCACCTCGTGGTTGCCGCGCCGGGCGCCGTAGGAGTTGAAGTCCTTCGGCTGCACGCCGAGACCGACGAGGTACCGGCCGGCGGGACTGTCCGGCTTGATCGAGCCGGCGGGCGAGATGTGGTCGGTGGTGATGGAATCTCCCAGCAGCGCCAGGACGCGCGCGCCGCGCACGTCCTGCACGGCCGCCGGCTGGCGGGTCATCGCGTCGAAGAACGGCGGCGACTGGATGTACGTCGACTTCGCATCCCACGCGTAGAGGTCACCCGTCGGAACGGGCATCTGCTGCCAGTGCGCGTCGCCGTCGAAGACCCGGCCGTACTCCTCGCGGAAGCGCTCTGCCGAGACCGCCTTGAGGGCCGCGTTCACCTCCGCCGGCGTCGGCCAGACGTCGCGCAGGAGGACGGGCTTTCCCTGCGTGTCGCTGCCGATCGGCTCCGTCGCGGGATCGAAGTCCATGGTGCCGGCGAGCGCGTACGCGACGACGAGGGGGGGCGACGCGAGGTAGTTGGCGCGCGTCAGCGCGTTCACGCGGCCCTCGAAGTTCCGGTTGCCGGACAGCACGGCGACGGCGACCAGATCACCGCTCTCGATCGCCTTCGCGACGGGCTCGGGGAGCGGCCCAGAGTTGCCGATGCACGTCGTGCAGCCGTATCCCACCAGGTTGAAGCCGAGGCGCTCGAGGTCGCCCATGAGGCCCGCGTCCTGGAGATACCGCGTCACCACCTTCGACCCGGGCGCGAGACTCGTCTTCACCCACGGCTTCACGCGCAGCCCGCGGGCGGCCGCCTTGCGCGCGACGATGCCGGCGCCCAGCATCACGGACGGGTTCGAGGTATTCGTGCAGCTCGTGATGGCGGCGATCACCACCGAGCCGTTCTTGAGCTCGCCGCGCTGGCCGTTCATCTCGACCGGCACCGCGGCCGCCGCGGTCTCGGGCTTGCCCTTCCCGTAGTCGGCCAGCGCCGCCTTCCACGACGCCTTCGCGGTGCGCAGGGGGACGCGGTCCTGCGGGCGCTTCGGCCCCGCGATGCTCGGCTCCACCGTCGCCAGGTCGAGCTCGAGCGTGTCGCTGAACTCCGGCGCCGGCGTGTCGGACGTCCGGAAGATGCCCTGCGCCCGCGCATACGCTTCCACCAGCGCGACGTGGTCGGCTTCGCGTCCGGACAGCCGGAGGTAGGAGAGCGTCTCGTCGTCGATCGGGAAGAAGCCGATGGTCGCACCGTACTCGGGCGCCATGTTCGCGATGGTCGCCCGATCGGCGAGCGACAGGCTCGCGAGCCCCGGCCCGAAGAACTCGACGAACTTCCCGACCACGCCCATCTTCCGCAGCATCTGGGTGACGGTCAGCACGACGTCGGTCGCCGTCGCGCCGCTCGCCAGCGCGCCGTGCAAGCGGAAGCCGACGACCTGCGGCACCAGCATGACCGTGGGCTGGCCCAGCATGGCCGCCTCGGCCTCGATGCCGCCGACGCCCCAGCCGACGACGCCGAGCCCGTTGATCATGGTGGTGTGCGAATCGGTGCCGAGCACGGTGTCGGGAAAGACCATCGCCTGTCCGTTCGCTCCCCGCTGCGCGACGACCGGCGCGAGGTACTCCAGGTTCACCTGGTGCACGATGCCCGTGCCGGGCGGGACGACGCGGAAGTCGCGGAACGCGCGCTGTCCCCAGCGCAGGAACGCGTAGCGCTCGCGATTGCGCTGGTACTCGATCTCGACGTTCTGGCCGAACGCCTGCGGCGTGCCGAACGCGTCCACCTGCACCGAGTGGTCGATCACCAGGTCGACGGGCTGGAGCGGGTTGATGAGCTTCGGGTCCCCGCCCATGCGCTGCATGGCGTCGCGCATCGCCGCCAGATCGACCACGCAGGGGACACCGGTGAAGTCCTGCAGGATCACGCGCGCCGGCATGAAGGGGACCTCGCGCTGCGGCGGCTTCTTCGGGTCCCAGTCGAGCACCGCGGCGATGTGCTCGCGCGTCACCGATCGCCCGTCCTCTCGCCGCAGCAGATTCTCGAGCAGGATGCGCAGCGAGAACGGCAGACGGGTGACGCGATCGCCGAGCGCGTCGAGGCGGTGGAGGGCGTAGCGGAGGCTCCCGACCTCGAGCGTGCCACGGGTTTTCAGACTGTCGGTGCCCGTCCCCATGACGTCTGTTTATACGCTGCCGGAGGCCGTTCAAACCCGCCGCGAGGTTGCGCATCGCACCCCTGCGACGTAGGACGGCGCCGTGCGATCGCGACTCCTCGCGCCCGTGCTGGCGCTCGCGCTGCTCGCTCCCGCGCTGACCGCGCGTGCGGCGGAGCCGCTGGCCGCGGTGCTGCGCAGCGGACCGGACGGCTGCCATGCGGTCGCGCTCACCTTCGACCTCTGTCCGGTGCTGCAGCGTCCGGGCTGGGATCGGTCGCTCGTCGACTTCCTCGAATCGCAGCACGTGCCCGCGACGTTCTTCGCCTCCGGGCGCTGGATCGCGACCCATGACGCCGAGGTGCGGCAGCTGCTCGCCGTACCGTTCTTCGAGCTCGGCACGCACGGGCAGCGTCACCGTCACCTGCCGGCGCTGGACGTCGCCGGCCAGCGGGTCGAGATCATGGGGCCGGTCGACCTCCTGGCATCGCAATACCGCTATCGTCCCACGCTCTTCCGCGCGCCCTACGGCGAGTTCGACGACCACACGCGGGCGATCGTCGCGGATTCGGGGTTGCGTCTCGTCCAGTGGTCGGTGGTCTCGGGCGATCCGGATCCGCAGCTGACGGCGACGACGATGCTCGCGTCGCTGCGCGCCGGCATCAGGGACGGCAGCATCGTCATCTTCCACGCCAACGGGAAGGGCGCGCACACGCGCGAGGTCGTCGAGACGCTGGTCCGCGACGTGCTCCCGGAGCGCGGGCTGACGCCGCGGACCGTCAGCCAGGTGGTCGATGGCTGTCACGCCGCCCGCCGCTGACGTCGCGATCCGGTCGTTCGCGGCTGGCGACCGCGACGCGGCGGTCGCGCTCCTCGACTCCGACCCGTGGCGGCGGCTCGGCTACACGCGGGCGGACTGGCTCCGGCTCCTCGAGACGCCGCTCGAGGGCCGCGAGGGATTCGTCGCCGTGGCCGACGGCGGCGTGGCAGGCCTGGCGCTGGTCCGGCCGCGCTTCCTCGGTGGCGACTACCTCGAGCTGTTCGCCGTGGCCGCGGCGGCGCGCGGGCGGGGGCTCGGCGCCGCGCTGCTCGCCCATCTCGAGACGGTGGTCTTCGCGCGGGCGCGGAACTTCTTCGTGTGCGTCTCGGACTTCAACGACGGCGCGCGCCGCTTCTACGCGCGGCACGGCTACGCGCACGTGGGCACGCTGCCCGACCTGCTCGTGCGCGGCAGCGCGGAGCTGCTCCTGCGGAAGAGCAGCGGGCCGGTCCGCGATCACGCGTGACCGGGCTCACGACGCGAGCCCGACCAGCCGCTCGCTGGTGCGCCAGAGCGCGGCGGCCAGCACGTCGTCGGTCCCCTGACCGCGCGGCGTCCGGACGTGCCGATCGACGACGTACCGTCCCGACAGCGACGCGGCTTCCGGCGCCGTCGCGAGCCAGATCCCGTGTCGGCGCCGCGCGCCGGCGTGCGCAGGAAGCGCTTCGCGAGCCGCATCCCGAATCGCATCAGCCCCGGATCGTCCTGGCCGAACTCGGAGCCGACGGCGCCCGGATGGAAGCAGGTCGCGACGAGGCGCGGGGCGCGGCGCGCCAGCTCGCGGGTGAAGAGGATGTTGGCGAGCTTCGTGACGCCGTACTGCCGCATCGCCGAGAAGCGGCGGGCCGCGTCGAGGTCGTCCAGATCGATGCGCGCGAAGGCATGCGCCCCCGAGGACGTGGTGACCACCCGCGCGCCGTCGAGCCGATCGAGCAGGAGATTGGTCATCAGGAACGGCCCGAGATGGTTCACCGCGAGCATGACCTCGTGGCCGCCGGCCGTCAGGCCGCGGCGGGGAGCGAAGATCCCGGCATTGTTGACGAGCACGTCGATGCGCGCCGCGCCCGCACGCAGCGCGTCGCAGCAGGCGCGGACCGCCTGCTGGTCGCCGACGTCGCAGACGACGAGGTCCACGCGCGGGTTGCCGGTGGTGTCGCGGATCGCCGCCGCAGCCTCCTCGCCGCGCTCGCGGCTGCGGCAGACGAGCGTCACCGCGGCGCCATCGCGTGCGAGGGCGGTCGCGATCTCTCGCCCGATGCCCGAGTTCGCGCCGGTGACGATGCACCGCGCCGTCATGCCGGGGCCCACAGCGGCGCGAGGCTGCCGTCCAGCGCCGCGCGGCGCGCGCGCGCGAGCACCGCGGCTCGCCAGCGCTCCGTCGGCGCGATCGGAAGCTGCGCGACCCCGATCAGTCGCCGCACGATCTCCAGGGCGGCATAGCGTGCGATCGCGCCGGGATCGCACGCGCCGGAGCCGTAGACGTCGAGAAAGCGCTGCGCGACCGCCGGCGGCTGGCGCGCGAGGACGAGGTGCGCCACCGCGCAGGCGACGTCGATCTCCCGGTCGCCCTGGAAGCAGAACTCCGGGTCGATGATCCTGATCCCGGCGTCGGTGCGCAGCCAGCTTCCGGGAAAGTAGTCGCCGTGGACCAGCGGGCCGCCCGCGCTCCGGTACCGGTCGCCCATCTGCTCGGCGACGGCGTGCAGCGCGTCGTCGCCCGCGAACGCGGCGCGCACGCTCGAGAGACCGGGCTCGAACCGGTCGAGGGGAAGGGCGGTGCCGGTATCGAGCGGGACGACGAAGCAGTGCGCGTGGTTCAGCTCGCGCATGGATCGGTTGAAGTCTGGCCGTGGTGGATCGGCCGCGGTGCCGTCGTGCAGTGCGCGCAGCACGAGCGCCAGCTCGTCCAGCTCCGCGGCCTCCACGCGTTCGCCGGCATAGATCCCGGTCAGGTCGCGCGCGCCGGGCAGGTCTTCCAGCAGCAGCACCCTGGCCTCGGGATCGCTGGCGAGGAGGCGGGGCACGTGGCCGGCCACCTCCGGGATCGACGCCACGCGATCGTAGAACCAGCGCTCGGAGAGGCTGCGCTCCCACGGCGCCTCGATGTGATCGTACTTCTCGACCCAGGGACGCGCCTGCTTGAGCACCATCGAGCGACGCTCGGTCCGCACGCGGAGCGTGAGGTTCATGTTGCCCTCGCCGGCGCGCGTGCAGGCGATCATCCGCTCGCCGGGATCGAGCCAGCCGCGCGCCGTCAGGAACGCGCGCAGTCCGCTCGGATCGCCCGCATCCAGCCACGGGAACGCGGGGTGCGCCCGCATCGCGTCGAGCCGGTGCGTCATGCGACGGCTCGCGCGGGCTCGGCCCGAGCCTTCACTCCTTGGCTGCCAGCTCCGACTGCACGACGCGCGCCCGCTCGGAGTCGGGGACGTGGTCGCTGTGGCACGCATGCTTGCCCTCGATCACCGGGACGGCGTGCCGCCGCCGATCGAGGAGCTCGCGGCCGCCGTCGGAGACGCCCGGGCTCGGCACCGCCCGGCGCTCGGGCTGGAAGTCGGGATCCTTGCCGCTGGCGAACGCCTGGATCTCCTTCGAGATCCGCATGCTGCACCAGTCGTGACCGCACATCGCGCAGAAGTCGGTGTCGACCTCGAGGTCCTCGTCGTGCAGCGCGCGGGCAGTCTCCCCGTCGAAGGCGAGCTCGAACTGCCGCGGCCAGTTGAGCGCCGCGCGCGCGCGTGACAGGTCGTCGTCCCACTGCCGCGCGCCGGCGACTCCGCGCGCGACGTCGCCGGCGTGCGCCGCGATCTTGTAGGCGATGCAGCCCGCCTTGACGTCGTCCGCCTTCGGCAGCCCGACGTGCTCCTTCGGCGTGACGTAGCACAGCATCGCCGCGCCGTGGCGCGCTCCCTCGGCGGCGCCGATGGCGCTCGTGATGTGGTCGTATCCCGGGAACACGTCGGTGACGAGCGGCCCCAGGATGTAGAACGGCGCGTCGTCGCACAGCTCCTGCTCGAGCCGCATGTTCCAGCCGATCTGATCGAGCGGGACGTGCCCCGGTCCCTCCACCATCACCTGCACGCCGGCGGCGCGCGCCCGCTGCACCAGCTCGGCGAGGGTACGCAGCTCGGCGAGCTGCGCCTCGTCGCTCGCGTCGGCCAGGCAGCCCGGCCGCAGCCCGTCTCCGAGCGAGTAGGTCACGTCGTACTCGCGCATGATGGCGCTGATCTCGTCGAACAGCTCGAACATCGGGTTCTGCTTGCGGTGGTGGATCATCCACTTCGCGAGCAACGACCCGCCGCGCGACACGATGCCACAGACCCGCGGACCGACCAGCGCGAGGTGCTCGCGCAGGACCCCGGCGTGGATGGTGAAGTAGTCGACGCCCTGCTGCGCCTGGCGCTCGACCTCGCGCAGGATGAGGTCGTGGCTGAGGTCCTCGATCCGCCGTCCGACGATCATGCTGTAGATCGGTACCGTGCCGATCGGGATCGTCGCGTGGTCGATGATCGCCTGGCGGCAGGCGCCGAGGTCGCCGCCGGTCGACAGGTCCATCAGGGTGTCCGCGCCATAGCGCTGCGCCCAGCGGAGCTTCTCGACTTCCTCGTCGACGCTGCTCGACACCGGCGACGCCCCGATGTTGGCGTTGATCTTGGTGGTGATCGTGCGACCGATTCCGGTGGGGTCGAGCCGTCCTGGCGCGCGCTCTCCGCGCAACGCGTCCCCGGCGCGATCGATCGCCGCCTGACGCTGGGTGACGGTCTGGTTCACCCACAAGCGCGCGTCCGCGCTGGCACCCGGATGGCCGACGGCGGTCTCCGGGTACGCGCGCTCGGCGGCGCGCGGCGGCTGTCCGCCGCTGCCGGCCAGATGGCGGACGTTGGCGGGTATGACCACGCGTCCGCGCGCCACCTCGTCACGCACGAACTCGGGCGTCACGCCCTCGCGACGCGCCACGCGCCGCATCTCCGGGGTGACGATGCCGCCACGTGCCGACTCGAGCTGTGTCATCGCGCTTCCCTCCGCCGGCATGACCCGGATCAGGTTCGAGGGGTCGGCAGGTCCCCCTGCCTTCTCAGCCGCCGGCTCGGGGCGGCTCCCCCAGCGTTTCCCCGGCGAGCATGGCCCCGCCAACCTGGGGCGTCAAGGGAGCTGTCCGAGATCCAGGGTGCGACAGACCGGCGGCTCGATCCCGGCGGGACAGGGGAACACCTGCGCGTCGAGTGGACTGCTGCTGTTCACCCAGCCGTTCAGCGGGTCGGGCGTGGCACAGACCCGATCGATGAACTGGTAGCACTCGAGCGCGCCCGGACGGTAGCGGAGATTGCGCCGGCAAAACGCCACGGGCCCGTAGCGGAGGGTGTAGAATACCCGGACATCGGTCCAGCAATAGCCAGGCTCCCCTCCTGGAACGGTGAGCGGGCGCGACTGCGGCGGGGCGGGTTTCTGGGGATCGAGCGCGTGCGCGGGCGCAGCAAGAATCGCGGCGACGGCGATCGCCGCGGCCAGCACAGCGGTTCGGCCCACGACGTGACACCGTCGCAGGAGCGCCTTCGTGACGCAAGCCACGCGGGCTATACGTTCGACGTGCGACGGCGGTTCGGCTCGAGCATCGCGAGGGTGCGGCGGCTCACGTCGACCACGTATGCCCGCTCCTCGGCGGAGAGCTGCCGCCAGGCCTCGATGGTCTCCGGCTCCCAGCCGCCCTCGCCCCAGGGAGGCAGCGATCGCGCCAGCCGGGCGCCGACGACGGTCGCGCGCCGCGCTTCGAGGTAGCGAACGCCACGCGACCGACCGCGGTGGGGCGTGCGCGTGTAGAGCTGCGCGAACGGGTTCGGCCGCAGCGTGAACCGCGACCACACGTTCTCCGGGTCCACGTGCGTGCGGAGGCCGGCGTCGTGCTCGACGATCTGGATGATCTCCTCGCGATCATCCGGCAGCATGGCGCCGAGCACCGCGACGAGCCGCTCCAGCAACCCCTCGCGACGGAGCTCGTCGACGACGCGAGTCGCGGTACCGATCAGGGTCTGGAGCGCATCCACGGCGTCGAGCGTGACCATCCGGGACCTCAGTGCGACGCTCCGCCTGCGTCGTGCTCGCACCACGCGGCGAGCGCCAGCAGATCATGATGGCGGCGCGCGAGCGCCTGCGCGTCGGCGGGCTCCAGCGTCGCCATGCCTGCGAGCAGCGCGTCCTCCACCTCGTCCCGGACCGGCTCCGGGAACGCGAGCATGTTCGCCGTCGCCTGCATGGCGGACCGCAGCAGCGAGTCACGGGTCACGGCGGGCACCGGCCGCTCGTTTCCGTACACCCGCACGTAGAGGCTGCTCAGCGGATTCGGCGGCCCGACGACCCCGTCGCCGGTCTCCACGCTGCGCTGGCGGTCCTGCACCTCGGCCTCGAGCTTCGTGAGCAGCGACTTGCGGTCGGCGGTCGGCAGGCGCGCGAAGGCGCCGAGCAGGCGGGGGAGATGGTCGTCGCCGATGAGGTCGGCGGTGACGTCGAGTGCCGTGCGCAGGAGCGCCGAGAGGGTCGCGAGCGGATCCTGACTTCCCGGGGAGGCCGGCGGCATGAGGTCCGAGGTACACGGCCGCCCACCCCCCGCGCAAGGAGATTTTGTACCTGTCGTTACATGCCGAACAGGTCCATGGTGAACTCATTCAGATCGACCCAGACCTGCTTCAGCCTGGTCAAGTGATCGATCATCGTGGGGCCGTTCTCACGGCCGTAGCCGGACAGCTTGTACCCGCCGAACGGCGAGTTGGGCTCGATCTTGTGCCAGGTATTTATCCACACCGTGCCGGCCTGGAGCCGCTTGGCGATGCGGTGCGCGCGCTTCACGTCGCGCGTCTGCACGCCCGCGGCGAGACCGTAGATCACGTCGTTGCCGATTCGTACGGCGTCGTCCTCGTCGCTGAAGCGAATGACGCTGCCGACCGGACCGAAGATCTCCTCCTGCGCAATCTGCATCTGATTGGTGACGTCGGCGAAGACCGTCGGCTCGTGATAGAAGCCGTTCGCGAGCTCGGCGTCCTTCGGTCGGCCGCCGCCGCAGACCAGCCTGGCGCCCTCGCGCTGTCCGATCTGGACGTAGCGCTCGACCTTGCGCAGCTGCTCCTCGGAGACCAGGGGTCCCATGCGGGTCGCGAAGTCGAGCGGGTTCCCGACCTTGATCTGGTTCGAGCGCTCGACGAAGCGCTCGAGGAAGCGATCGTAGATCGAGTCCTGCACGAGCAGCCGCGTGCCGGCCGAGCAGATCTGCCCCGTGTTGGTGTAGAGGCCGAAGAGGGCGTTCGCCACCGCGGCCTCGAGGTCGACGTCGTCGAAGATGATGTGCGGCGACTTGCCGCCCAGCTCGAGCGTCACCGTCTTCAGATTCGACGTCGACATCTGGACGACGAGTCGGCCGGTGACGTACTCGCCGGTGAAGGCGATCTTGTTCACGTCCGGATGCTGGGCGAGCGCCGCACCCGCCGTGGGTCCGAATCCCGGCACGACGTTGAACACGCCCTCGGGTATCCCCGCGTCGGCGGCGATCCGCGCCAGCTCCATCGCCGTCATCGGCGTGTGCTCGGCGGGCTTCAGCACCACCGTGTTGCCGCAGGCGAGGGCCGGCGCGGTCTTCCACGTCGCCATGATGAACGGGCCGTTCCACGGCGTGATGCCGCCGACGACGCCGAGCGGCTCGCGCAGCGTGTACCCGAGGTAGTCGCCGGGCTGCATCGACGGGCTGGTGAAGCCGTGTATCTTCGTCGCCCAGCCGGCCCAGTAGCGGAACACGTCCGCCGCCGACATGATCATGCCGGTGGCGAGGAACGCCGGCATGCCGACGTCCAGCGTCTCGAGCTGCGCCAGGTCCTGCGCGCGCTCCTCGATGAGATCCGCCATGCGAAGCAGGAGCCGCGCGCGCTCGCTCGGCAGCATCGTCCCCCAGCCGCCGTCGTAGGCGGCGCGCGCCGCGACGACGGCGTCTTCGATGTCCACCTTGTCGCCCTCGGCGACCACGGCCTGCACGGAGCGGTCGTGGGGGAAGATGGTCTCGAAGGTCTTGCCCGACTTCGCGTCGACGAACTTGCCGTTGATGAAGAGCTGATAGCGGCGCGCGGGCGTTTCGGGGGCGTTGGCAGCGGTGGTCATCGCGAAGTCCTCCTCGGGAGATCGAGCCGGTCTATACGACGACCGCTTGCCCGCTGGGAAGCGCCGCGAGGAGCCCGGGTCCGCGAGGATCAGGGCCTCGTGACGGGCGGCAGCGGGAAGTCCAGCGTCTCCGCGATCGCCTCGTCGCTCATGGTGAGGATCGAGTCCATTTCGGGCGGGAACTCGAGGGTCGCCCGCGTGCGATGATCGGGCTGCGCGACCTCGCCGTTGCGCGAGACGAACGCCTCGGGCTGGCGATATCGCGCCAGCTCCCCGGGACCGATGCCGCACTTCTGGACGACCTCCGGATCGATCCACCGGTCGGCGTCGATCGGCCCGGTCGAGGTCGCGAACTCGAGCACGATGCCCTCCGGCGCCGAGAGATACATCGACTTGCACATGCCGTGATCGATGGGACCCATGATCCAGTAGCCGTGCGAGCGGATGCGGTCGCGCAGCGCGAGGAGGTCGGTTTCCGAGCTCACGTTCAACGCCACGTGCTGCATCGCGCCCGGGCGCGACAGGTCCGGCGGGCGAGCCGGCGTGCGAGACGCCGGGCTGCGGCTGGATGCGCTGCATCTGCGGCCCCTGGACGAACGCCAGCGAGCAGGTGTCTCCGAGCCGGAGGAAGCCGTGCATCGTGTCCGGCACCCCGTGCATCCAGTAGAGCGCGACCAGCTCCATGCCCACCACGGTGGTGAAGAACTCGATCTGGCCCTTCATGTCGCGCGTCGCGATGGCCAGGTGATGGACGCCGTTCGGAAGACCCATGCGTGTGCTCCTCACCGCGGCCCGTGTCACGCGGCGACACCGCCGTCAACCGCGCCGCCCCGGTACCCGCACGGAGAACACCGAGCTCGCGGAGGCCGGACGCAAAACGGGGCGCCGATCCCGGAGGAACGGCGCCCCGTCACGATCACGGATTGTGGATGCGGGACTAGAAGTCCTCGCCTCCGTGCGGCATGCCACCTGGGGCGCCGCCCTTCTCTTCCTTCGGCTTCTCGGCCACCATCGCCTCGGTGGTGAGCAGCAGGGCAGCCACCGACGCCGCGTTCTGCAACGCCGTGCGCACGACCTTCGTGGGGTCCATGATGCCCGCCTTCATCAAGTCCTCGTACTGCTCGGTGGCCGCGTTGTAGCCGAACGATCCCTTGCCCTGGCGCACCTTCTCGATCACCACCGAGCCTTCCTGGCCGGCGTTGCCGGCGATCCAGCGCAGCGGATCTTCCAGGGCCCGGCGCACGATGGCCACGCCGAAGCGCTGCTCGTCGCTCACCTTGAGCTCGTCGAGGACGGTCTGGGAACGCAGCAGCGCAACGCCACCGCCGGGGACGACGCCCTCCTCGACCGCGGCGCGCGTGGCGTGCATGGCGTCTTCCACCCGCGCCTTCTTCTCCTTCATCTCGACCTCGGTTGCCGCGCCCACCTTGATGACCGCGACACCGCCCACCAGCTTGGCCAACCGCTCCTGCAGCTTCTCGCGGTCGTAGTCGGAGGTGGTCTCCTCCACCTGGGCCCGGATCTGCTTGATGCGGCCCTCGATGTCGGACTTCTTGCCCGCGCCGTCGATGAGCGTGGTGTTGTCCTTGTCCACGACGACGCGCTTGGCGCGGCCGAGATCCTTCAGCGTGACGTTCTCGAGCTTGAGCCCGAGCTCCTCGGCGATCAGGCGACCGCCCGACAGGATGGCGATGTCCTCGAGCATGGCCTTGCGGCGATCGCCGAATCCGGGCGCCTTCACCGCACAGCACGAGAACGTGCCGCGGATCTTGTTCACCACCAGGGTGGCGAGCGCCTCTCCCTCGGCCTCCTCGGCGATGACGAGCAGCGGCTTGCTGGCGCGCGCCACCTGCTCGAGCAGCGGGAGCAGGTCCTTCATCGACGAGATCTTCTTCTCGTGGATGAGGATGTAGGCGTCCTCGAGCACCGCCTCCATGCGATCGGGATCGGTGACGAAGTACGGCGAGAGGTATCCGCGATCGAACTGCATGCCCTCGACGACGTCGAGCTGCGTGTCGAGGCCCTTGGCCTCCTCGACCGTGATCACGCCTTCCTTGCCGACCTTCTCCATGGCCGCGGCGATCATGTCCCCGATGGTCTTGTCGCCGTTGGCCGACACGGTACCCACCTGGGCGATCTCGTCCCGCCCCTTGGTCGACTTGGACTGCTTCTTGAGCTCCTCGACCACCGCCGTCACGGCACGCTCGATCCCGCGCTTCAGGTTCATGGGATCGTGACCCGCAGCGACCATCTTCGCGCCCTCGGTGAAGAGGGCGCGGGCGAGCACCGTGGCGGTCGTGGTGCCGTCGCCGGCGACGTCCGAGGTCTTGCTGGCGACCTCCTTCACCATCTGGGCGCCCATGTTCTCGAACTTGTCGGGGAGCTCGATCTCCTTGGCGACGGTGACGCCGTCCTTGGTGACGTTGGGGGCGCCCCACGACTTCTCGAGCACCACGTTGCGGCCGCGGGGACCCAGGGTGACGGTCACGGCGTCGGCCAGAAGGTTGACGCCACGAAGCACCTTCGCGCGCGCCTCATCGGCGAACTTTACGATCTTTGCTGGCATGGCTCTTCTCCTCTCCTACGTTTCTCAGGCCTCGACGACGCCGAGGACGTCTTCCTCACGCAGGATGAGGTGCTCCTCGCCATCGATCTTGATCTCGGATCCCGAATACTTGCCGAACAGGATGCGGTCGCCCGCCTTGACGTCGAGGGGAATGACCTTGCCTTCCTCGCTGAGCTTTCCCCTGCCGACTGCGACGACCTTGCCCTCCTGGGGCTTCTCCTTTGCGGTGTCCGGGATGATGATGCCGCCGGCGCTCTTCTGCTCCTGGTCGTCGACCCGCTTGACGATCAAGCGGTCTGCCAGCGGACGGATACGGGTTGCCATCAGTAGGACCTCCCTCCCGGGAAGCGTCTCTTCTGGCCCCCGGGCGCATCGAAATGGAACTGGTTGTTGGATTGGCGGAGCGACGCAGGAAACTCCCCCGGCGCTCACGCGGGCCGCAAGTAAGCACGCCCGGCCCCGACGTCAAGAGGTGCGAGTGCGATTTTTCACTCGAAGCCGACGATCAGACCGTCGTCGAGCCAGCGAGCGAGGATCGAGCTCGCCTCGGCGGCCGCCGCGTCGGCGTCGAGATGGGCGAGCGTCTCGCAGATGTCGCCGAAGCTGGCCCCTGACCGTAGCCCGGCCAGGGCCTCCCGTTCGAGGGGGTCCATCGCGCAATGATAGACGGCCCCCGCGTCGCGCCAGACGCGGATCGAGGTCGGGGCAGGCGAGGGGTCACCGCCGTCCCTCCAGATCTCGTGCAGGGGCCAGGCACTCTCGACCACCTCGAGCGCGGGGGTCGGCCGCAGGCGGAGGGCTGGCCAGTCGGCCCCGTCGATCGCCCGCAGGTCGCCGGCCCGGATCGGGTCCGCGTCGGCGGCATCGAAGACCTCGACCCGGGCCCATTCCAGGCGGCCGAGGTCCGCCAGCCACGCGGGCGCCCCGTCGGGCGGCCGGGCAGCGAGGAATCCCGCGAAGTCGCGTCCGAGGTGTCGGACCGAGGGATGGCCCGACGGGTGCTCCGCCAGATACCCGCGCACGACGTCGGCGAAGCGCTCGCTGCCCAGCGCGGCGGCAGTCTTCTCGAAATCCTCTGCCAGGGCGTCGTGCAGGCGCCAGAAGTACATCCGCCCGTAGATGTCCAGGCGCTCGGCGGCCGCGAGCCCGGGAGTGGAGACGACCGCTGCCTCCAGAGCCGGCTCGGACGCGCCGTTCAGCGTGCGCCAGAAGAGCGCCTGGAGCTCACGCAGTGGCGGTCCGGCCATCTGACGATGTCCCCAGGACCTGGGCCTCCGCGGCGCGCGCACGCTCGGCCTCGGCCAGGACGTCCTCGATGGGGGGAACGTGGTCGTCCCACTCGACGAGGGTGGGCAGGGCGCCGAACCGGCGGACGGCGTCGCGGTAGAGGTCCCAGACCTCGCCGCGAACCGGGGCGTCGTGGGTGTCGAGCAGGTGGGTCCCGTGGTCGCTGTGTCCGGCCAGGTGGATCTGACCGATCCGATCGGCCGGAAGGCCGGCGAGGTAGTCCGCGGCCCGGAAGCCGTGATTCACGGCGCTGACGAAGACGTTGTTGACGTCGAGCAGGATGCCGCAGTCCGCCTGCTCGGCGATGGCCGAGATGAACGCCCACTCCGGCATCGTCGAGTGGCGGAAGGCGACGTAGCTCGAGACGTTCTCCAGCAGGATGCGACGCCCGAGCCGATCCTGCACCTCGCGGACGCGGCCGACGACGTGGTCGATCGCCTCCTCCGTGTAGGGGAGCGGCAGGAGGTCGTGCGCGTAACGACGGCCGTGGCTTCCCCAGCACAGGTGATCGGACACCCAGGCCGGCTCGACACGGGCGATCAGCCTGGCGAGGTCATCCAGGTATGCGAGGTTGAGCGCGTCGGTCGATCCGATCGAGAGCGAGACCCCGTGCAGCACCACCGGGGTATCGGCACGGACCCGCTCGAGCACGGCGAGCGGACGGCCGCCCGGGATCATGAAGTTCTCGGAGATGACCTCGAACCAGTCGGCGCGCTGGCCGTCGAGGATGCTCGGGTAGTGCTTCGGCCGCAGACCGATTCCGTGGCCGAGCGGGGCACAGTCGGGAAACATGGGGGGCGTGGCCCCGGCCACCGGCCGGGGCCGCTCCGGGGTCAGCTCAGGATCTTGCCGTGCTTCTGCTCGCACTCGGCCTTCGGCACCACGACCATGCCCTTGCCCTTGCACGAGTTCTGGCCTGCGCAGCTGCCGCCGGCGCCCGCGCACGAGCCCTTGCCCTTGCACTCGTTGATGCCGGCGCACTTCACCTTGTCGCCGCCCGCCTTGTCCTCGGCTCGGGCCTTCACCGCGCCGCTGGCGAAGAGCGTCGCCGCAGCGGTGGCGATGAGAATGCCCTTGCTCACTCGATTCATCGGTTTCTCCTCCTTCGCTCCCCGCACTGCGGGGAGGTCATCATGGGTTGCCGGCTTAGACGCCGGGGGCGGCCGGTTTCAGCCTGGCGCTACACCATCGGGCCTTCAGGGGGTAGAGGGGGCGGATGGGCGCGCCGCGGTGGCTGGTTCCCCTTCTCCTCGCCGGCGCGATCGCCGCAACCTACTCGAACGGCCTCCGCGTCCCCTTCGTCTTCGACGACTGGCACACGATCGAGTCGAACCCGGCCATCCGGAGCCTCGGACGGATCCCCGCCTACTTCGTCGATCCCGACACGACGACGATCCTGCACGAGAACAAGGACCTCCGGCCGCTGCTGCTGGTCACCATGGCGGCCAACTACCAGCTCTCCGGGCTCGACCCGTGGAGCTATCACCTGGTGAATCTCCTCCTGCACTGGCTCGTGACCCTGCTGATATTCCGCATCGTCCGCGATCACCTCTGGCTGGGCGACGAGGCAATGCCGGTCGCCGTCGGTGCGGCGCTCATCGTGGCCGTCCATCCCCTGAACACCGAGCCCGTGAACTACGTGTCGGCGCGCTCGGCGCTCCTCACCGCCGTGTTCTACCTCGCCGCGTTCGACGCCGCCGCCCGCGACCGGCCCGTGCGCTGCGTCGTCCTGGCCGCATGCGCCATGCTGACGAAATCGATCGCCGTCAGCCTGCCCCTGGTCGTGCTCGCGCATCGACTCGTCGCTCGACGTTCCACCGGCGCCGCCTCCGTCGAGCCGCTGCCCTGGCGGCTCCTGGCCGCGCTGACGCTGACCTCCGTGGCAGGCGTCGCGTATCGCTGGCTGCTCCTGCCGCCGTGGATCATCGCGACCGCGCGGCAGCCGGACGTCACCCCGCGCATCTACTTCCAGACGCAGTGGTCGGCGCTCCTCTACTACCTGCGTCTGTTCGTCTGGCCGGACGCGCTCGTGGTGGACCGGCTCGACTATCGCTGGACGCGCTCGCTGTCCGAGTCGCGGGCCTGGGGCAGCCTGCTCGCGCTGGTGGCGCTCGGCGCCGGCGCGTGGCGACTGGCGCGTGTGCGCCTCGCGTTCGGGTTCTGCGCGCTGTGGGTGGTGATCACGCTGGCGCCGGAGTCGAGCTTCTTCCCGCTCGCCGAGGCGGTGAACGAGCACCGCCCCTACCTCGCCATGCTGGGCCTGGCGACCATCGCCGCCCTCGCGCTGTGGCTGATCGCGACCGCGGTCGCACGGCGTCTCGTCGCGCCGCCGCGGTGGGTGTTCGCGGTCGGCATGACGTTCGTGGCGACGCTGCTCGCCGTGACGGCGCACGCGCGCACCGACGTGTGGCGAGACGACCTGCGACTGTGGCTCGATGCCACCGAGAAGGCGCCGCAGAACCCGCGCGCATGGCTGAACGCCGGACACGCCGCCCTCGCGCGCGGCGATCTGCCGCGCGCCCGCAGCCTGCTCCTGGAAGCGCACCGCCTGAGCCCCTGCTACGCGTACATCCAGCTGAACCTGAGCGCCGTCGAAGCGCGCGAGGGGCACGCTCCCGCCTCGCTGGCGTGGGCGGACGAGGCGGTGCGCTGCAACCCGGGCCTGGCGCTCGCGCGAGCCGAGCGTGCCGGGGCGCTCGAGCGCCTCGGGCGCGCCGACGAGGCGCTCGCCGAGTATCGCGCGACCACCGCCATCGACGCCGTGAACGCGGGCGCATGGCTGGCGCAGGGCCGCCTGCTCGAAGCGCGCGGCGACTGGCCGGACGCGGCGCACGCGTTCGATCGCGCGCTGGCGGCCGACCCCACCAGCAGCGACGCCGCGATGCGCGCCGCCCTCGTGTATCACTACCGGCTCGGCGACCTGGCGACGGCGGTGGATCGCTACCGTACCGTGCTGGCCATCGATCCGAACCACTACGGTGCGCACTACCAGGTGGCGGTCGCGCTGCTCGGGACCGGCCGGAAGGACGAGGCGCTGGCCGCCTGGCGGCGCTTCGTCCCGCTGGCGGACGCGCTCGGGGACCGGACGTCCATCGACGGCGCGCCACCCGAGCTTCGCACGGCGGCGCGCTGACTCGCGGGCCGCCGCGGCGGCTTCAGGGCCCGACGGTATCGACCCGGGTGGCGATCAGCTGCACGGCGAACGCCGTGGCGCTGCCACCAGCCCCGGTCGAGCACACGATCGAGAGCGCGCTCGGCTGATCCTGGACCACGGCCGTGCCGGCGAGCATCACCGGAACGTCCTGGATCTCGCCGACGGATGCCCCGGTGAAATCGATGACCACGTTGTCCTGGTGCAGCTCGCACATGACGTGGACGGCCCCCTGGCCGATCGACGGTCCCGTGGCGTACAGCTTGCCGATCACGACGTACTGTCCCGGGTCGAGCGACAGCGCGTTGGAGACGGCGGCCGGCGTGTCGGTGATGTCCTCCTGCTGCGCGAACGATCGCAGCACCGCGGAGACGCCAGCGGGACCCGTCGGACCGGTGTCGCCCGGGAATCCGCGCAAGCCCCGGACTCCCTGATCACCCGTCAGCCCGGTGGGCCCGGTGTCGCCGGTGGAGCCGGTCGCGCCGGTGGGACCGGCCGGACCCTGGCCGCCGGTCACGCCGATGTCGCCCTTGTCTCCCTTGTCGCCCTTGTCGCCCTTCGTCGCCTCTGTCGCCTTTGGGACCCTGCGCTCCGGTCCCCGTCGGACCCGTCGGACCAGTCCTCACCTTGTAGGCCGGTCGCGCCCGGTGTCGCCGGTGTCGCCCTTGTCTGCCCCTGAAGTCCCGTTTGCCCTTGGCGGGCCCGTTGGGCCGGTCGATGCCCTGCGCGCCGGTCGACCCGGTGTTCCCCTTGCGCCCTTGAGCGCCCTTGGCTCCCTTGGTCCTGTCGGGCCGACGATGCCCTGCGCGCCGGTCAACCCGATGTCCCCTTTGTCGCCCTTGTCACCCTTGACGCCCTGGGCTCCCGTGGGGCCGACGATGCCCTGCGCACCGGTCAACCCGATGTCCCCCTTGTCGCCCTTCACCCCGGTGAGTCCGGTCTGACCGGTTGGCCCGGGCGGACCCTGCAAGCCCTGAGGACCGGTGGGGCCGAGGTCTCCGGTCAAGCCGGTCGGACCGGTCGGGCCCGTGGCGCCGCCGGGCGGCCCCGCAGGACCGGTGACTCCCGCCGGCCCGGGCGCCCCCGCGGGACCGGGCTGTCCGTCCGCGCCCGGCGCGCCGTCCTCACCGGACTCGCCGTCGTTTCCTGGCGGTCCGGGAGGTCCCACGAGGCCGATGTCCTCGACGTCGATCTGGGATTCCTTCTTCGCGCAGAATCCGACGCGCACGAAGACCGCGCCGTTTTTCCTTTGACAGAGCACGCGCGACTGGGCGTGCGCCGGCTCCGGAGCTCCGGCACCCATCGCCATCAGGACTGCTGCGAGGAAAAGGAATCTGGTTCGGAGAGTGATCATCGGACGCGGCGTAAGGGGACGTAACCGAGCAGCGCCTCTCCGGTCAATGCTTTGTTTTCTGAGGAGCCCGGCGCCACTGGTCTGCGATAGGCTGTGCGTAGTAGCGTGCGGCAGCGTCATGGACCGGTTTCTCGCTGCCGTCGTGCAGATGGCCTCCGGACCTCGCCGCGAGACCAACCTCGATCGTGCCGCGGCGCTCGTGCGTGAGGCCGCGCGCCGGGGCGCCAGCCTGGTGGTGCTGCCGGAGGTGTTCGCGTGGCGCGGCCCGCGGAGCGAGGAGGCGGCGCACGCGGAGACGATCCCCGGACCATCGACCGACGCCATGGGGGAGGTGGCCCGCGCCACCGGGGTCCATCTGCTGATGGGCTCGATCCTGGAGCAGGCCGGGGGCGAGCAGCGGACCTTCAACACGACGTGCCTCCTGTCCCCGAGCGGGGAGCTGCTCGCACGGTACAGGAAGATCCATCTCTTCGACGTCGACCTGCCCGGGCGCGTGACCGTGCGCGAGTCCGACGCCCGCGCGCCGGGAGACGAGGTCGTCGTCGCGCCGACCCCGCTCGGCGTGCTCGGGCTGTCGATCTGCTACGACCTGCGCTTTCCGGAGCTCTACCGGCGGCAGGTGAAGGCCGGCGCGGAGGTGCTGCTGGTCCCGTCGGCGTTCACGTTCACCACCGGATCAGCGCACTGGGAGGTGCTCTGCCGCGCGCGCGCGGTCGAGAACCAGTGCTACCTGCTGGCGGCCAACCAGACGGGCACCAGCCCGCACGGCTTCGCCGACTTCGGGAACTCGCTGATCGTCGATCCGTGGGGCGTGATCGTCGCGCGCGCCGGCGACGGCGAGGGCCTGGCGCTGGCGGAGATCGACCGCACGTATCTGGCTCGCGTCCGGCGCGAGCTGCCGTGCCTCACGCACGTGCGGGTCGACTGAGGTTTCCCTCAGCCGCGCGAACCGGGCACCCCGGAGACATGGCGATGTGGGTGTCGGAGCTCTGGCGCTATCCGGTGAAGTCGATGGCCGGGGAGCCCATGCACACGGTCCGGCTGGGCGAGGACGGCGTCGAGGGCGACCGGCTGCTGCTCGTGCGGGACGCCCGCGGCCGCATCGTCACCTCTCGCTCGCGCCCGCGCCTGCTCGGACTCCACGCCGTGCTCGGCGCCGACGGAGAGCCGGTGGTCGAGGATCGACCGTGGACGGATCCCTGGGTGAGCCACGCCGTCGAGGTTGCAGCGGGTAACGGCGCGCGGCTCGAGCGAGCGAGCAGCGTCGAACGCTTCGACATCCTCCCGCTCCTGGTCGCGACGGACGGCGCGATCGCCGCGTTCGGCCACGACCGGCGCCGCCTGCGTCCGAACATCGTCATCGGCGGAGTCGCGGGGCTGGAGGAGCGCGAGTGGGAAGGCCAGGCGCTGCGCGCCGGCACGACCGTCATCGGGATGCGCGATCTCCGCCAGCGCTGCATCATGACCACCTTCGACCCCGACACGCTCGAGCAGGACGTCGGCGTGCTGAAGGAGATCCACCGGCGGTTCGGCGGCAGCCTGGCGCTCAACTCCTACGTCGTGCGCGGCGGCAGCCTGTCGGTGGGCGACACCGTCGAGCTGATCGACGGGTGATCCGGCCGCGCGGACGGCTCAGGCCGCGCCGCCGCTCTGCTGCCGCTCCCACTCGTCGAGCGGGATGGCCTCGTCGGCCAGCATGATCGGGATGTCGTCCTCGACCCGGTACACGAGCTTCGACTCACGGCAGACGAGGAACTTCCCGTCGGCGGTGAGCTCGAGCGCCCCCTTGCTCACCGGACAGACGAGAAGGTCGAGAAGCACCTTGCTGATCGCCATGGGGCGATACCTGGCAGAACTCGCAGCCCGCACGCAACCCGGGCCGCGGACCGCGAGTCCCTCGCAGGCCGGTGCTCGATCGGACCGCGTCAGTAGCGCAGCTCCGCGAGCACTCCGAGGTGATCGGACGGAAACACCCCGTCGATCGCCTGCCCGATCAGCCGGCACGCCGTCACGTGCCCCGCGCCGCCCTTTCCGGGCCATCCCGCGAAGACGTAGTCGATGCGGCGATCGGGCTCGAGGTCCTGCCGCGCCCACGGGTTGGCATTCGTCCACGTGAAGCCCGCTTCCCCGGCGCCCGCGGCCTCCCAGGCATCGTGAAACACGAGGCCGGGCATCGCCAGGGCCATGCGGCCGGTGAGCATGCGGACCTCGTCCGAATCCGGCACGGCGTTGAAGTCGCCGGTGAGGATCGGCGGGCACCCGGCCTCGCGCGACTCGGCAATGAAGCGCGCCACGTAGCGCACCTGCTCCTGCCGGACGTCGCTCTGATCGAAGCGCCAGTTGAGGTGCGTCGTGTAGATCGCGAGCCGGCCGCGTGGACCGTCCACCGACGCACGCACGACGTTGCGCAGCTCCTCCAGCTCCGGACGGGCCGGCAGCGGGCGGGTCTCCGATTCCACGATCGGCCAGCGCGACAGGATCGCATTGCCGACGGCGACGCCGTCGATGGCGAAGCGACTCGCCCAGACGTGCTGGAACCCCAGAGCCTCGGCGAGGACGGCGGCCTGGTTTCGACCGCGCTCCTCTGCCCACACCTCCTGGAGCGCGACGACGTCCGGACACGCCGCGACGAGCGTGGAGGTGATGCCCGCGAGGCGCGCTTCCCACGGGCCGCCGCGGCCCCAGAGGTTCCACGTGACCACGCGCAGCCGGGTGTCGATGAGCGCGCCGAACTTCGGGTGAACGTGGGGGTGAACGTCGGGAGGAACCTGCTCGTGCTCGGGTGGCCATGACGCCTCGAACCGGCGAACATGCCGGCTCGACGCAGGCATCTCAACTCGGGCGGCTCATTCCACCGTGACGCTCTTGGCGAGGTTGCGCGGCTGATCGACGTCGCGGCCGAGCGCCACGGCCGCGTGGTAGGCGAGCAGCTGCAGGGGCACCGTCATCAGCACCGGATTCAGCTCGGGCTCCGTCGGCGGGACGAGGATCACGTCGTCGACCTTCCCGCGCAGGCGATCGTCCCCGGGGTGCGTCAGCGCGATCACCGGACCGCGGCGCGCCCGGATCTCCTCGAGGGACGACAGCGACTTCTCGTACAGGTCGTCCTGCGGGAGGACCATGATCGTCGGCGTCTCGGGCGAGATGAGCGCGAGCGGTCCGTGCTTCAGCTCCGATGCCGGGTACGCCTCCGCATGGATGTAGGAAACCTCCTTCAGCTTCTGCGCGCCCTCGAGCGCCACCGGAAAGCCGCCCGCGCGGCCGAGGAAGAACGCGTTGGTGCGTGACGCGTACTTCTCGGCGACGGCGCGCACGGCGTCCGCACCCGCGAGCACCTCCGCGATCTGCCCGGGCAGCCGTTCGAGCGCCTGGACGAGTCGCTTGCCCCGCGCCGGCGACAGGTCACGGATGCGCCCGAGATGCAGCGCCAGCAGCGCGAACGCCAGCAGGGTGCACGTGAAGGACTTGGTCGAGCACACCGACACCTCGGGACCGGCGTGGATGTAGATGCCGCCCTCGCACTCGCGCGCGATCGTGCTGCCCACGGCGTTGACGACGCCGAGGACCCGCCCGCCCTTGCGCCGGATCTCGCGGACGGCCGCCAGCGTGTCGGCGGTCTCGCCCGACTGGCTCACCGCCACGTACAGCACCTCGTTCTCCACGACGGGATTGCGGTAGCGGAACTCGGATGCCGGCTCGGCGTCGGCCGGGACGCGCGTGAGGGACTCGATGACGTGCGCGCCCGCCAGCCCGGCGTAGAAGGCCGAGCCGCAGCCGAGGATCTTCACGCGCCGGATCGCCAGCAGCTCGCGCGCGCTCAGCTCGAGACCGCCGAGATGCGCGGTGCTGAACTGCGTATCGAGTCGGCCCTTCAGCGTCCGCGCGCTCGCCTCGGGCTGCTCGTTGATCTCCTTCAGCATGAAGTGCGGAAACGCTCCCCGGTCGTACGCTTCGTGACCCCACGACACCTCCGACGGGCTCTTCTGGGTCGGCCGGTCGTCGAGCGTCACGGTGCGGTAGCCGTCGGCATCGATGGTGGCGAGCTCGCCGTCGTCGAGGTAGACGACCTGACGCGTGTGGCGCACGAGCGCCGCGGCGTCCGAGGCGACGAACATCTCGCGCTGCCCGATGCCGATCACCACGGGGCTGCCGTTGCGCGCCACCACGAATCGATCGGGATGGCGTGCATCCACGACGGCGAGGCCGTAGGTCCCGTCGATCGCGGCGACGGCGGTTCGCACCGCCTGGGTCGAGGTCGCCGCCCGCGGCCTCGATGAGATGCGCCAGCACCTCGGTGTCGGTGTGCGAGCGGAAGACGTGCCCCTCGGCCTCGAGCCGCGCGCGCAGTGCGGAGGCGTTCTCGATGATCCCGTTGTGGGCCACCGCGATGTTCCCGGTGCAGTCGACGTGTGGATGCGCGTTCGCGTCGCTCGGCTCTCCGTGGGTCGCCCAGCGCGTGTGCCCGATGCCGACCGTGCCGCGCAGCCGCTTCGGCAGCGCGGCCTCGAGCTGCGCGATCTTGCCGGCGGCCTTGTGCACCTTGAGCCCGCTGCGCGCGACGACGGCGACGCCCGCGGAGTCGTAGCCCCGGTACTCGAGACGGTGCAGTCCCGCGAGCAGGATCGGTGCTGCGTCCTGCCGCCCGACGTATCCGACGATGCCACACATGGATCGACTCCTCTCCTAGCCGTAGATCAGGCGGCGGATCTGGCGCTCGGTGAGCGCGGGGGCGGCGAACCGGCGCCCCCGCATCTCCTCGGCGATGCGCGCGAAGATGCCGTCGTTGCGCAGGCCCTCGGCCTGCAGCTCGCGGTGCCGGCGCGCGACGAACTCCTCGATCGACTCGGAGAAGTACGCGAGGAACTCGTCCAGCAGGCGTCCCGCGGTCCCGGTCCCGAGGGAGGTGGTGCGGACGAGGTGGCCGACGAGGTCTTCGTCGCGGGTCATGGGGGCTCGAGATAGCCCACCACGGACCACGAAGGCAAAGAATTTGCCCGAATCCAGGGCAGAAATCGCCCAGATCTACGTGCGCTGATCGCCTCATGGTCTCCGTCTCGTCCTCCCGACCGAGCCTGCGGAGATTCGCCTCGTGGACGTCCCGGCTGATGCTGTACGTCGCCAGGAACGCGAGCGCGATCAGGTAGAGGACGACGATCGTCGGCGCGTAGACCAGCCCGAGCCGGTGCACCACGGCCGGATCCACCTCTCCGGGCTTGGCCCCGCGCGGGAAGCCGATGGCGCCGAGGAGCAAGCTCGACGCGAAGATGCCGATACCGGAGACGGCCTTCTGCACGAAGCTGTTGGCCGCGACGAAGATGCCCTCGGATCGCCGGCCGGTGACCACCTCGCTGTCCTCCACGATGTCGGCGACCATCGACGAGGTCAGGATGCCGGACATGATGAGGAGCGCGATCGTGACCGTCCCGAACGAGAAGAGCAGCGGGATCAGCGTGGGCGAGCCGTTCGGCGGAAAGACGCCGAGCAGCCGGAGCGCGACCGGCAGGGGCCCGATCAGGATCGCCGCGAGCGACGTCGCGATCGCGGCGCGCTTCTTTCCGATGCGCCGTGACAGACCCGGAGCGACCGCCACCGCGAGCACGGCCGAGACGAAGTAGCCGAGGACGAGAATCGATATCTGGCTCGACGTCAGCTCCCAGAAGTACGTGTTGATGTAGATGGCGAGCGCGGCGATGAGTCCGCCCGCCATGGCGCCGAAGATGCTCGCCGCGAACAGCGCCAGGAACGAGCGGTTCGACAGGGTCTCCATCAGCTCCCGGAAGGCGCCCGCGAGCCCGGCATGTCGCTTCTCCGGCGGGTGCTTGAGATACGGGATGTAGGCGTGGGTGCCGATCGCGGAGACGAGGATGGCCGCACACATCGTGATCGAGGCGACGAGGCCGTAGGTGCCGTATCCCGCGGGGTTCAGCACGCCCACCGGATGCGTGGCGTCGGGCTGGAGAAAGACCGCGTACGCCAGGACGGTCATCGCGAGGCCGCCCCACCACCCGAAGAAGAAACGATAGCTCAGGATCGACGTGCGCTCGTCGTACTTGTCGGTCAGCTCCGGGCACGAGAGACGCGCTCGGGATCTCGTTGACCGCGACGAAGACCCGCACGAGCACCGAGACGACGAGGAAGTAGGCGAGCAGCGATTCGTGCGAGAGGCCGGCGGGCGGGTTCCAGAGGAACCAGTACGCGACGGCCGCCGGCACCGCCGAGGCGTAGAGAAACGGGTGGCGACGTCCCCAGCGCGAGTGCAGGTGATCCGAGAGATAGCCGACCACGGGGTCGAAGACCGCGTCGGCCATCAGCGCCAGCATGATGCCGAGCCCGACCCACGACTCCGGCAACCCGAGCACCTGGTTGTAGTAGAGGAGGAGAAAGAAGGAGAAGCCGTTGTCCTTCACGCCGAACGCCACGGCTCCCAGGCCGTACAGCACCTTGGTCCACGTGCTGAGGCGGGGAGGGCGCTCGCTCACGGCGCGCAGGGATAGCGTGCCGATCGAGCCAGGGTCAATCCGGATCCGCGCCGAACGACACGGCGGGGCTGTCGACTGGCGTACCTTCGCGCGTGTCCGGTAGCATCGCGCCCGTGACCGACGCCATCCGGTTCGAGCGGCGCATGAGCGACAGCGATGCGCTCATGTGGCACATCGAGAAGGATCCGCTGCTGCGCTCGACGATCACCGTCGTCTGGTGGCTCGATGCCGCGCCCGACCGCGATCGGCTGGAGGACAAGATCGAGCGCGCCACGCGGCAGATTCCCCGCCTGCGGCAGCGGGTGGTCTCGAACCCGTACTCGATCGCGCCGCCACGCTGGGAGGTCGATCCGCACTTCGATCGCAAGTTCCACGTGCGCTGGCTCGACGCGCCGGCCGGCGGCGGCGTGCGCTCGGTGCTCGACTGCGCCGAGCCGATCGCCATGCAGGGCTTCGATCGCGCGCGGCCGCTGTGGGAGCTGTACGTCGTCGGGGGCCTCGCCGGCGGCCGGGCCGCGCTGGTGCTGAAGCTCCACCACTCGCTCTCCGACGGCGTCGGGCTGGTCCGGATGACCGCCGCGCTGGTCGAGCACGTCTCGCGAGCCGGAGCCGACGCCGGGCCCGCTTCCGGCGCTGCCGGCCGGACGCGTGCTGACACAGCCGGAGCGTGTCGTCGACGCGCTCGGCCACGAGTGGCGGCGCACCCTCGGCCGCGCGCGCCGCGTGGCCGGCACGCTCCCGCGCGCGCTCCGCAGCGTGGTCGGCGATCCCGTGGGCGCGGCGTCCGGGCTCGTCGACGCCACCGCATCCGTCGGACGGCTGCTCCGTCCGGCCACGACGCCGCTCAGCCCCATCATGCGCGAGCGCTCGCTCAGCGTGCGCTTCGACACCCTCACCGTGCCCGTGGATCGCCTGAAGGCGGCGGCCCGGCGCGTGCGGGGAAAGCTGAACGACGCATTCGTCGCGGGCGTCGCGGGAGGACTCCGCCGCTATCACGAGGCGCACGGTGCGCCCGTGGACGCGCTGCGCATGAGCATGCCGATCAACGTGCGCGCAGGCCGACACGGCGGCGGTCGCGGGCAACCAGTTCGTCCCGGCTCGCTTCGAGGTGCCCGTCGGCATCGCGCCGCCCGGCGAGCGGATGGCGGCCATCCGTGACCTGGTGGGACGCCAGCGCGGCGAGCCCGCGCTCCGGCTCATCGACGAGATGGCCGGACTGCTGAACCGCCTCCCGCTCGCCGCGTCGACCGCGCTCTTCGGCGCCATGCTGAGAGGCATCGACTTCGTCACCAGCAACGTTCCGGGGCCGCGCTTCGAGATGTACGTCGCGGGCGCCAGGCTGGAAGGCGTCGTGGGCTACGGTCCGCTGACCGGCGCCGCCGCGAACGTGACGCTCTTCAGCTACCTCGACCGCGCGCACCTCGGCATCTCGACCGACCCCGCCGCCGTGCCCGACCCGGAAACGTTCGTGGCGTGTCTGGCGGACGGCTTCGCGGAGGTGGTCGGCGCGTGAGCGAGCGAGCCGGCACGCGCAGCGCCGGCTCCGCTCGTCGCGTGCCGTCAGCCCGGCAAGCGCTCGAAGGCGGGCACGCCCTCGGGCAGGTGATGGAAGCTCTGCTTGTCGATGGTGAAGATCGCCATCTGCGGTCCACCGAACACGCTCGGGTCGTCGAGCGTCCCGACCTTGATGAGGACGGCGCCCGGCACCTTCGATGTCTTGGTCAGGAGATGCGTGCCGCAGTCGGCACAGAACTCGCGCGTCACGGGATTCTCGATGTCGCTGCGACTGAATCCCTTCGGCGATCCCTTGGTGTACGTGAAGCCCGGCGCGGGCATGCCCATGACGACGTTGGGGTGTCCGCCCGAGATGTACTGACACTCGCGACAGTGACACTGACCGGAGAAGATCGCATCGCCCTTCGCCTGGTAGCGCACCGCTCCGCAATAGCATCCGCCTTCGAGGTCCATCGCATTCCCTCCTTTGCGCGAGGCGATAGTCTCTCGCATGGCCAACCGTCAACCGGCACCGCGAGCGTGCGGTGCGCGCCGCAATTTCTTGACCGGGCGCGGTCCGATCTGTAGTGCGAAGGGCACCATGCCTTCGACGAAGAAGTCTCACACATTGCGTTTTGCCTTGGTCTTCCTGCTCGCCATCGCCGTTCCCGCCGGCGCGAAGTGCGTCTTCAAGAAGAGCTGCACGAAGAAGGCGTTCAAGTGCTTCCAGCCGCGAGGCGCGTGCAGCGCGGACATCGCGACCGACGGCTCCGAGACGCTGTGCTGGGCCAACGGCGCGCAGATCGCGTGCGGTCCGGGCGTCACCACGATCCTCGGCAAGCGAGGGCGGCCGTGCGTCACGGGAACGATCCAGCAGGGCGCCGAGGGCGAGTCCGAGGTCGCGTACGCTCGCAACGGCAAGACGTGGGTGCTGCGCAACAACCCCGACGGGACGCGCAGCTTCGTCTGCCCGAACGGCAAGGTCGAGACCTACACGGCGGACGACTTCCGCAGCGGAATCGCCTGCGGACATGTCCCGGTCTTCGCCGCCGGCAGCGCCTGCACACCCGGCACCTGCCAGTGAGCGCGTAGCGCGCCGTCGGCGAAGCGGCGGCGCGCCAGCATCGGTGCGAGCAAGCGAGCGGCCGAAATCCCGACGGTGGTCGGATGATCCCTCGATGCCGGAGACGACGATCCAGTATCCGCTGCGTTGAGCGAGGGCCTGTTTGACCCGACGTCGGCCGCTGCAGTACACGCGGCACGCCTTCATGCGCTTCGCCGCCCGCCTCGTCCTCGCCGCACTGGGCCTCGCTTTCGCTCCGCCAGCGCGCGCCGGGTGGACCGTGAATGCAACCGGCGAGTGTGTCGCAGCCTGGGTGGCACCGCCGGCGGCCCAGGGCCCGGTCGCAATGCTGAACGCCCCCGCGCTGCCTTTGCGCGCGGCGGTCGGCGGCGGGCAGGTTGCAGCGGCCGGCAACCCGTCTGGAAAAGACACGCTCGTGATCAGCGTGCTCAAATGGCCTGCCCTGATCGCGGCCGGCTTCGGCGTCGGAGCCGTCGAGATGCCCATCTGGCTGGTCACCGGTCTTGCCGACACGGTGACGCTCGGCTCCCTCGATATCGTACCGAACAGTGCGAAGGCCCTGACGCTCACGAGCGTCAGGCCGCGGTTCCTGCCGGAGACCGGGACCACACCGAAGAGCTGCGCCGAGCGCCACTGACGCCGGCTCGCGAAGCTGCTTGAAACGGTGCAGTGCCGGGAGGTGGCGCTACACGGTCTGAGGGCCGACCACCGCGAAGACTCCCCACCCCTGGGCGACCATCGCATCGAGAAACGGCCAGTCGGACACCGGCCCGCGCTCCCTCAGAGGTCCAGGGTCCGCGATGGGTGCTCACCCGCCCGCCGGATGATCTTCTGCTTCGTGCGGAGCAGGAGCTCCCGCGGGGCACGCGTCAGCTGCTCGGCCCAGCATCTCACCTCGGCGGCGAAATCGTCGGGCGCCGCGACCGCGGACACGAGGTGCAGCGCCAGCGCCTCCGCCGCGTCGAGGGAGCGTCCGGTCAGCACCAGCTCGCGCGCCACCGCACCGCCGACGAGGTCGTGCAGCGGTCCGTACACGACGTCGCCGAACGTGACCTCGGGGTGCGCGAACACGGCGGTGGTCGACGCGACCCGGACGTCGCACAGCACGGCGAGGTCGAATCCACCGGCGAGGGCCGGCCCGTTCACGGCGGCGATCGTCGGGAGCGGGCACCGCAGGAGCGTGGAATGGAATCGGTCGCTCGAGTCCCACAAGCGCCTGGCGTGATCGGGATCGCCGAGCTGGCGGAACTCCCCCAGGTCGAAGCCCGCGGAGAAGACGTTGCCCGCTCCGGTGATGACGATCACCTTGACGGAGTCGTCGCCGGCGAGCACGTCGATCGCATCGCTCACCTCGTCGCGGAGCGCGATCGAGAGCGCGTTCTTCTTCTCGGGACGCGACAGCACGATCGTCGCGACGCCGGCCTCGACGGGGACGATGCGGATGGTCTCGGGCATGGCATCATCGATGCCCGCTGGCTGCCCGCCGGACAATCCGCATGTGCGCATTTGACTCATGCAATTCCCGTATGGCTGATCGTCGCCCGTGGCACGCATCCGGGATGCCGAGACCTTCGTCGCCATCGTCGATGCGGAGGGACTCTCCGCCGCGGCGCGCCGGCTGGGCCGGACGCAGCCGACGGTCAGCCGGCAGCTCGCCGCCCTCGAGGCGCGCCTCGGCGTCCGGTTGCTCGAGCGCTCGACTCGGCGGCTCCGTCTCACGACCGCCGGTCGTACCTACTACGAGCGCTGTCGTGACCTGCTGGCCATGTTGCGCGACGCCGACGAGCTCGTCGCCGACATGGGTGACGCCATACGCGGAGGGGTCCGCGTCTCCATGCCGCCGACGTATGCGCGCCGGCGCGTCGCTCCGCTGCTGCCAGCGTTCTTCCGGGCGTTTCCCGAGCTGTGGCTCGAGATCGTGCTCACGGGCGAGCGGACCGACCTGGTCGGTGCGCACTTCGATCTCGTGGTCCGGCTGGGCGCGCTCCGCGACTCGACCCTGCGCTGCCGGGTCCTGTCGACGGAGCGCTTCGTCCTCTGTGCGTCCCCCATCTACCTCGACCGGCACGGCGCGCCCGCGAGCGTCGCGGCGCTCGCCGAGCGCAAGTGCCTGGTCACCGAGACGTTCGGGATGCGAAGCCGGTGGGTGTTCCAGCAGGGGCGCCGGCGCTCGATCGTCGACGTTCCTGCCTGCCTCATCAGCGACGATCTCGGCTTGCTCCACGAAGCCGCGCGCACCGGTCTGGGTCTCTCGGCGCTCCCGGAGTACCTCGTGGCCGACGATCTCCGGAATGGCACCCTGGTTCACGTGCTCCCGCGGCATCGACTGCCCCGCTTTCGCGCGCATGCCCTGCTCCCGAGCGGACGCCACGTGCCACGCCGCGTGCGGGTGCTGATCGACTTCCTGGCGACGCGGCTGCGCTGATCGGCCAATCCCCGCAGTCTCTCGTGGCGAGGTCGAGACGGTGCATGGCCGTCGGTCTCAGGGCCGGGCGGACGTAGCGAGCCACTGCGACGCACGGTCCCGCGCGTCGCGGAGTTCCTCTTTCAGCGCGCCGGCGCAGGCGGCCGAGACGGTTCTGCGCCGGACGCTCGCCACGAGGTGGATGGACCCGTTGAGGGTGTGGACGGCTTTGCGGAGACGCCGGAGTACGAGCGAGCGACGGGACGTGCCGGCGGCAGTTGCGAAGAGGCTGCAGACCCGTTGCCGGCGGCCACCGATCGATGCGGGAAGGACCTGATCCACGCGCGCACCGGGATGCTGCGCTCGCACGTGCAGATCACGGCGCTGACACCCGACTTCGGTGTCGAGACGCAACCCACGCCCGGTACGCATGCGTCCTCGGTACACGGATCGCGAGGAGCCTGGATCGGTCGCCTCTGACTAGTCAGTGATGCTCACTCATCTGCAACAAGATCGGCGCAATCCAAGTCGCGGCAATGGCCTTAGGCGCAGCCGGTGCTACGGCCGATCAGTTGCGTGACGCATCTCCAACCGCTGGCAGTCCGCCTTTCTGGACATCCCGTCCCACGGCATGTACACCAGCGCGCGCTAGGCGTCACCATTTCTCGTCTGCAATGCTGGCCTCTCGCTTGCTCTGTTAGACGCGGTTCGTTCCCGCGTTCCGCAGTCCGGCGGCGAAAAGGAGACTATGGCCGAGCAGCAAAGCAAACCGGCTGTTCTTCCTTGGTTCAATCTCGTGATGATCGCCGGGCTCGGGGGTAGTCTCCTCTTCTATCTGGTCCCGCTCACAAGCTCTCGGCCCAGCGCCCAGCCATCTCAGGATACAGTCAGCTGGCACGCGCAGGACGTCGATGCCAGGCTTTGGCAGGACCCTTTCGATGTGTCCGCCAAGCACGCAGGCGCGCTCCGCCGTGCAGCGATCGAGCAGACTTTGCTACCCGCCGAGATGTCTGCGGAGGAGCACGCACACAACCCGGACCGTGTGACGAACGACCTCGGGTGGCGGGCGTGTGCCTCCGACGCATGCTCCCCGAGTCGTGCACCCGCCAGGGTGCTCGCTGTGATGGTTCGGGGCGGGCCGTACGCCGAGGACGTCGAGCGCCGCTTGCGGACCAGGGATGCAATCGTCGAGGGTCTCAGCGCGAGTCACTTCATCCCGCGAGACAACGCTCACGTCGGCTATGTCACGCTGGACTGGCCGATCGATGCATCCACCGCATGGTCTGGAGGCTCGAGGGACCAGGCGGGCGACCGTCGGACGCTCCTGGTGCCATATGAATGGTACAAGAGGGAGAACGACAGCGACGACGGGGCCAACGGCGTATCAGCGTTGCTCGTGCTCTGGTTGCGTGACAGCGCGTTCGACGATGCCCCGCTAACTCGCTTGGCATGGCTCCTTGCTCGACTTGGCCTCACCTCCGACTGCGCTCGGGGACAGATCGCCGTCATCGGCCCGTCCAGCTCGGGTGGACTGCGCAGCATGGTCGAGGAGGACACCGTACCACCCGGCGCACGGGCGCTCCTCGACGGCGTCACGATGTACTCCGCCTCAGCTACCGCAGCCGAGGAGGAGCTCCTCGAGACGTCCATCCCAGGAATGAGCGTAAAGAAGGTGCTCGAAGAAAGAATCCCCGGGTTCACCCTCAACCGGACGATCGCGACCGACCCCGAAGTCATCGAGACGCTGATCAACGAGTTGTCTCTGCGCCAGGTGTGGAATCAAACACGGGGGCCGCTCGGGCACGTCGCTATCTTCGCCGAAGCGGACTCCCTCTACGGCCGCTCACTGCCGCGGACATTCTTGGGCGTCACCGACAGGCGCCGAAAGAAGAACGCGAGCGATGGAACATCGAACCGCGTTCACTACTTTCACTACTTAGAGGGTATCGACGGAAAAGTTCCCGGCGATGGGCATGCCGAGCCCAATGGGAAAAAGACCGATGCAATGGCACCCAAGTCGAACGGCGACGTCTTGCCGCGAGAGGCTCAGGAGGGAATGGACCAATCCGACTATCTGCGACGCCTAGCGGCGCAGCTGCAGTCACAAGACACCGAGTTCCGGCGGCAGGGGGAGCCCGGATATGTTGCCGTCGGGCTGCTAGGTGCCGACGTCTATGACAAGCTGATGATCCTTCGCGCGCTCCGACAGGCCCTGCCGAACGCGATATTCTTCACTAACAACATCGATGTTCGTCTGGGTCATCCGGTCGAGTGGGAGGCCACGCACAATTTGGTGATCGCATCGCCCTATGGATTGACTCTCAGGTCGGACACGGACACGGCCCGATATGCGCCGTTCCGCGACAGCTACCAGACCGCCGTGTTCGCGGCGACACTCATGGCCGCAGGGAACCGAAAGGTGCGGCCCGAGAACCCACACGTGTACGAGATCGGAGTTCGCGGCCCTTACGAGCTCAACATCCAGCAGACGGCTCCCACGGATGCGGCCCGGGCGTCGCGATGGCCAACCCTCTTGCTCCTGATGAGCTTTGGCTTCGGAATCGGCTGCTGGGCGGTGCGTGTGAGCATGGGTGAGAGGCTTCACGCGAAGCAGCTTCTCACGCGGACCCCATGTTTCCTGGTCGTGGCGGCTATCGTCATCGCTGCGCTGTTCGCGCTGCTGGGGCAGGTCCCCATCGCGCGTAACGAGCCCGTCGTTTTCGCTGACGGCATTAGCATCTGGCCCAGCGAGGCGCTCAGGCTCTTCGCCGCCCTCCTTGCATTCCATTTCATGGCGAAGGCGCTCGACCTCATGAGGCGCAGTGACGGGGACATAGAGCGCGAGTTTTTGCTGCGTCCAATCGGTGCGGAGCAGATCGAGCCCACCGAGCCCTGCGACCGTTCCGCGTCCGACATTGTTGATGTGCAGGCACTATGGACCAGCTATGTGCGTCTCGGGCGATTTCGCGCGCGCCTGCTGCGCTTCGCCCCACCGGCCTTATTGTACTATGGCTTCGGGTTCGGCGTGATGGCCTTGTGCGGCTTCCCCTCCTTTCCGGGCCGAGGCGACCTGAGCTGGTGGGCGGACCTCTTCATCACAAGGGGCTTTGCCGTCTTCATGACCATCGGGTTGTTGTTCTTCGTGATCGACGCCATGCTCCTCAACAGGTGGTTCATCCGGCATCTGACTCGCGGGCCCACGCGCTGGCCCCAGCCGCTGCTGGCCCGGTGGCGCGATGTGCCCGATGCCAGGACGGACGCGTGCCTCGCGGAGTATCTCGACATCAGCCTGATCGCGCAGCGTACAGCGGTCGTCGGGCAGTTGATATACTACCCGTTCATCGTCCTGTTCGTCATGATTGTCTCGCGCATCCGATACTTCGACAATTGGGATTGGCCGCTCGGTCTCCTCGTCGTCTTCGGCTTCAATGCGGCGGGCGCGGTCTTCGCTGCACTCACCCTGCGGCGGGCCGCGGAACGGGCGCGCGAGGACGCCTTGGGGCGGCTCCGTCGCCTGCTGTTCGCCGCTGTGGCCGAGGGGAAATCGTCAGAGCCGCTTGCGGCAACGGCGCGACGGCTGGTGGAGGACATTCAGAGCGTGCGTGTCGGCGCGTTCGGGTCCTTCGCCGAAAATCCCGTCGTAGGAGCGCTATTGCTCCCCTCAGGAGCGACCGGACTCGTCGCACTGGCGCAGTACTTGCCGGCACTCAAATGAGCCGAAGCTCTTATCGATCCGACCAGCAGTTGCAATACAAGACCTCTCGGAAATTGAACCATCCGTCGACAGACTCGTAGAAGTCCCGCAATCGAACCCCTCGGTCCGTGCGCGAATCGGCACAACCCGGAGATGGCAGACCAACCTTCATACCGCCTCCCCTCTGCCTGACGCGACGTCGTCGGCGCTCAGAACGCTCAGATACGTGGCGATCATGTCGACTTCAAGAAGGTGTCGTCCATCTGCCTGGCACCGGGTGTGCGCGGTATCGGTGCCGTGTGTCCGTAGGTACCGAACACCGACGCGGCTGTAGCCACTACTCACTGGATTGGTGGTTGCTTTCTGCTGGACACCGACCGCGGAGATTCGCGTCGATCAGCGCGAATGTCTACGACACAAGTCGCATCGGATCGCAGCACGTGGCGGTCCTGGTCGCCCTGTCTCAAGCACAGGAGTCCGCGCTCGCGAGACCGCGCCCGGCCATCGGCCTTCAGGGCCTGGCGAACGTCGCGAGCAACCGCGACGCCCGGTCCCGCGCGTCGCGGAGCTCTTCTTTCAGCGCACCCGCACAAGCGGCCGAGACGGTTCGCCGCCGGACACTCGTGACGAGGTGGATCGACCCCGTGAGCATGTGGACAGCTCTCCGGAGACGCCGGACCGCGAGCGGGCGACGGGCCGTGCGGCAGCGGCGAGGAGGCCGCAGACCCGCTGCCGCCGCCCACCGATCGAGCCGGGCAGCACCTGATCCTCGCACGCCGCGGGGACGCTGCGCCCGCACGTGCAGGTCACGCTGGCGAAGCCCGACACCGGCGCCGAGACGCACCCCACGCCCGCCACGCACGCGTCCTCGGTGCACGGATCGCCGTCGTCGCAGGCCGACGCGTCGTCGCAGGACGCGCCCGGCGGAGGGGGCGGTGGGGGTGGGGGCGGGGGCGAGATCGAGCCGTCGATCCTGATCGGCTGGCTGCGGGCGATCGGGACCGGGAGGCTCGAGCCCGGGGCCGGGCTCAGCAGCCGGATCTCGTACCAGCCGGCCGCGAGGTCGGCGGGCAACAGGAGCTGCAGCTGGCCTGCGCCGGCGGCCGGCGTCGGCCAGTAGATGAACGCATCGTCGAACTCGGCGTCCTCCGAGCCGAGCGTGAACAGGCGGAGGTAGTCGTTCGCCGTGGGTGTCGGGTTGCCGGCCCAGGTGGCGGTCAGCGTCCCGCCCGGCGCGACGGCGGCCGTGTCGACGGTGAGGTTGACGGCGGGCGTCACCCCGGGGCCGCCCGCGCTGATCTTCGCGACGAAGCCGTCGCCGCACGCGGTGTCCGAGACGTCGCAGGTGCCGAAAGCGAGATTCGGCTGGAAGGCATCCGGCGTCGTCGGAAGGTCCTTCGATTGCGTGTAGCCCGCGACGTACGCGTTCCCGGCCGCGTCGAGCACGATGGCCGTCCCCGTGTCGTAGCCGTTGCCCGGGCTGCGATCGAATCGGCTGCCGCCGAGATACGACGAGTAGACGAACCGGGTGGCGTCGGGGTTCAGCTTGACCACGAACGCGTCGTCGAGATCGCGTTTGCTCGACTGGAACGCGTCGAGGATCGGGAAGAGCAGCGAGTTCGTCTGGCCCACGACGTACGCGTTGCCGGCGCCGTCGACCGCGATAGCGTTGCCCCTGTCGTCGAGCTCGCCGTAGAGATACGTCGAGTACACGAGCGCGGACCCGCTCGGGGCGATCTTCGTGACGAAGGCGTCGGTGCACCCATCGATGCAGTGCCGCCGTCCCGCCTTCTCCTGGATCACGCCGGGCGTGGTCGGGAAGTCCGTCGAGTCCGTCTCGCCGGTCACGTAGGCGTTCCCGGATGCGTCGAGGGCGATGCCGTTGATCACGGCGCTTCCCGAGCCGCCGAGGTACGTCGAGTAGAGAAGCTGCGAGCCGTCGGGGCTCAGCTTCGAGACGAACCCGCTGATACCGATGACACCGCCGCCGCGCGCCAGCTCGATCGGGTCGACGAGCGGGAAGTCGCTCGACGCCGTGGTTCCCGCGACGTACGCGTTTCCGGCCGTGTCGATCGCGATGCCCGCGGGCCCGTCGTCTCCCTGGCCGCAGAGGAGCGTCGAGTAGACGAGCGCGCTCCCGTCGACGCTCAGCTTGGCGACGAATCCGTCACCTGCGAAGGGATACACGTTGGGGCAGGCTGCGGTCCGGTATGCGCCGGGCGTGGTCGGGAAGTCGGAGGTGAGCGCGACGCCGGTCACGAACGCATGCCCCTCGGCGTCCACGGCGATCCCGGTCCCGTATGACGAATCGACCAGGCTCCCGCCGAGGCGCGACGCGTAGACGAGATTGCCGTTCGGATCGAGCTTCGCGACCAGCACGCCGGGGTCCGAGGTGCACAGGCCTCCCCCGTTCAGCTCGCCCGTCACGTAGGCGTTGCCGGCGCCGTCGACCGCGATGGCGCGCCCGTAGTCCTCGCACGGGCCGCCGAGATACGTCGAGTAGAGGACGGCGCCGCCGGGCGAGAACTTGGTCACGAAGACGTCCGCGCTCCCGCCGAGCGCCCGATTGGCGCCGGCCGTCGTTGGAAAGTCCGTCGAGCGCGTCGTGCCCGTGACGTAGAGGTTCCCGGCCCCGTCGCGCGCCAGGTGGACCTCGCCGTCGAAGTAGATCTGGGCCTCGTCGCCGGTACCGCCGAGATACGTCGCGTAGGTGATGACCGGGTCGATCACCAGCCGCCGCGTTCTGTCGTAGGCGCCGAGCCGGAGCCGAACCCTTCCCTCGGCGTCGAGCGCATAGTCGGCGGTCACCGGCCGGCGGATGCCGCCGATCCGCTGGTAGGCGACCGGCCGTGGCTGCCGGACGTCGCCCGCGGCCGTGTGGACGACGAGGGTTCCCTCGCCGTCCACCTCGACGCGCTCGGCGCCGTCGATCCGGAGGCCGATCTGGTTCGGATCGATACCTGGGGCGACGACGAAGTCGTACTCCAGGCTGCGGGCACGCGAGTAGTACACGAGGTCGATACCAGGGTAGACGTCGTCGTATCGGACGCGGCGGTACGCCGGCGCGCTGACGGGCGAGTCGACGCGGCCATCGGGAAAGTAGCTGACGACGCCCGGAAGCGGACCGCTTCCCGCCGCCTGCGCCCCGGCGTTCGCGCCGATCCGCTCGATGCGGAGTACGGCGTGCCCGCCGCGACGGTCACCGAGCGCCAGGACGGCCTCCGTCGACGTCAGGAACGCGGTGTAGGCTGCGCCCCGCACCACGAACTGCACGTTCTCGTCGACCTGGCCGCAGTTGGCTTCGAAGCCGATCCGGCGCGACAGGGTGTGGTCGGCAGCGGGAGTCGAGGGCAGGGCCACCCTCGACTCCGCCGCCAGCGACGTGCCGGAGACCTGGAGCACGAGACTCGCGATGACGGCGAGACTCGCCACGCGTCCGGAGAACACGGAAGGTTCCATGGCAGCCTCGCCGTCCCGCGTGCTCACTCCGGACACTGCGCGCCCGGAGGTACGCACGGATAGCCCAGGTGGTTACCGCAGCATTGGTAGCCGGCCGGGCAGCAGTATCCGTCGAGGTTGGGGCAGGCGAACGTCCCCTCGCCACAGCACGACGGCATCGCGCTCCCCGATGCTGCACGTGTACCCGTTGAGGCAGCACACATTGGTGACGTGCGGGGGGTAGGCCACCCCGCACGAATGCCACTGGTCGGGACAGCCGCCGCCGGTGCAGACGCCGTTCTGGCAGGTGTCGCTGCCGAGACACACGTTGCCGCAGGACCCGCAGTTGCTCGAGTCGGTCTTGGTGTCGACGCAGGCACCGTCGCAGACGGTGTCCTCGTCGATGTTCCTCAGGACACATACGTTGTTCACAAGCTCGTGGCATGCGTCGCACGGCAGCTGACACTGGCCGCCGACGCAGTCCCGGCCCGCCGCGCAGACGTTGCCGCAGGCGCCGCAGTTGTTCCGGTCGCTGAACCCGTCGATGCACTGCCCGTCGCAGTCGAGCTGCGCCGGGTCCGAACATCCGCATCTCCCGAGGAAGCACTTCTCGCTGGCGGCGCATGCGTTACCGCAGGCGCCGCAGTTCGCGTCGTCGAAGAGGAGGTTGACGCACTGGTCGTTGCAGATGGCGTCCGTCGTGTGCGGGCAGGCACAGACCCCGTCCTGGCATTCCGTCCCGCCGATGCAGTGGCCACCGCAGCCACCGCAGTTGTTGTTGTCCGACTGGGTATCGACGCACCCGGCCGGACAGTCATCCCTTCCGTCCGGGCAGGTGCAGACGCCGTTCTGGCAGGAGCGTCCGCCGCTACAGACGATGCCACAGCCGCCGCAGTTGTTGTTGTCCTGCTGGACGTCGGCGCACGTGGTGCCGCCGCAGCAGGCCTGGCCAGGTTCGCAGCAGTTGCTCCCGCACGCGACATCGCCATCCATCGTGTCGCAGCACCGCCCGGCGTCGTTACAGAATCCCGTCCCGTGCCGGCAGACCTTGCCGGGGTGACAGCGCTGATGCGGGGAGGCCGTGGCGGCCGCGGAGGCCGAGGGTTCCGCGCCTCCGCGGCGGACATATCCAGCAGGGCCCACATCGTGAACAGGATCGCGATCAACCGAAAGACACGTCGTCGTTCCATGGCTCGCTCCTTCTCCGTTGTTGGTCAGTGCAAGGCGGGGCAATAGCTGTTGTCACACGAGGCCAGCGGCCGGCGGGCGCCGCCGATCTGGCGGGATGCGATCGGCCGTGGCTGACCGACGTCGCCGACGGCCGTGTGCGCGACGAGCGTTCCCTCGCCGGCCACCTCGACGCGCTCGGCGCCGGCGATGCCGAGCCCGATCCGGCCCGGATCCGCACCGGGTGCGACGAGGTGCACGATCGCCGGCAATGCCGTCGCCGCCAGCACCGCCAGCCCCGTCAGGCCCAGTCGGTGGAGCCCCGTCCAGGGTGGCGGCTCGACCCGCCTCATCGGATGTCGGGACCCTGTTTCGCTGTCCGTCATCGAGATCGCTCCTCCTAACGAGGAGGCGTGAAACGGGATCTTACGGTGTGAAAATTCGACCTGGTGCTTCGCGGTCTCGAGAGCGACGTGCTGGCGCGCTTCGTCGCTGTGCCGCGGATCGGCCCCGACCCAGCGGCGATCCGCGGGGCCGCGCCAAGCAACGGTGATCGCGCGTTGCTATTCCTGCGTTCGGGTTCCGGGCCGGCCACACCCGCGAACGGGATGTCAGGGCAGCGCTACAGCGCATCGATCTCGCGGGTAGCCGCCGTCGCCAGCGCCGCGAGCTCCTCGGCTGCACCCGCTGCGAGATGGCCCTTCGTCTTCGCCCGCTCGATCAGCCCCGCGACGGCGAGGGTTGCCTTTCGTGCCTTCGCCACCCGTCGCGCAGGGGGTGGCGACTTCTTCGCCAGCCGGAGGACCCCTTTGCGCGCCGCCGCAGCGCTCTGCGCGACGCGCTTCAACACGCGCCGGCCGGCTGGGCTCGTGGCCCGCATTGGCTGGACGCCGCTCGTGACGGCCGCAAGGTAGCAAGCGGCGCGTGCCACTCCCGGTGCTTCCGTGGCACACGGATGCCCCGGCCCCAGGTCAGGTCCCTGCCCACCGTTGGCTCGCTGTCGCCAATCGACGGACACGCTCGCACCATCGTTGGTGACACGACCCGTGGCCCCCGTCGCGACGTCGAGCCACCACACGTTGGCGGCGTCCGCGCTCTCATAGAGGGTGTACAGCACGTAACGACCGTCCGGTGACCAGGTGAAGTCGTCGATGGCCCCGCTGATCCCGCCGTGATCGGCGATCAGCAGCACGCGGGGATTCTGCAGGTCTTCGTGGTCGTGCAACATCACGGCTTCGTTCCGAATGGCCAAGCCGTTGGCGTCGAAGCGGTAGCCGCCCATTTCCCGGGCGGTGACGAAGTGGCGTCCGTCGGGGGCCCAGGTCGGGAGCCGGTCGCCGTCGACGAGCAAGTCGAGGGGTGCGGGAACGATGAGATTTTGCGTCGCCGGCGTGACCGACGGGTCGCCCTCCCACACGCCGCGGAGCTCGTAGGTCGGATAGCGCGCCGGACCGTTGAACAGCACGCGGCCCGAGGCGCCCCAGTCCGGCCGGAACCAGCCGTCGAGGTCGTCGCGAGTCACCGCGCCGGTGGTCGCGTCGACGATCTCGACGCGGCACGTGTCATCTCCGGACTCGCCCCAGTGGTAGCGGTTGCGGGCGCAGATCGTCAGGGCGAGGGTCCTTCCGTCGGGGGACCACTCGACGCCCTTGATGATCTGATCCAGCGCCGCACGCGGCGTGTCGACACACTGGGGCGGCTGACAGAACGGCGGTGAGCCGCTCGTCCCTTCGAGACCCTGGGTGGCGAAGACCTCCCGGCGGCCGGTGCCGTCGGGCCGGACCACGCTGAGCCGCGTGATTCGCGCCTTCAGCGTTGCCGGGACGGTGTCATCGTGGGGGGAGACGTCGTCGTCCACCACGGCGATCGCCGAGCCGTCGGGCGACCAGCGGGGAATGCGCGGCTCGTGGTAGAGCCCGGTGTCGATCGGCAGCGGCTCGGTGCCGTCGGTGTCGAGACGGACGACCGTCAGCCCGTCCGGGTTCGCCGGGTTGCGCTGCAAGAGGACGAGCGGACGTGAGCCGTCGCCGGCGAGGGCGGCCGGCAGCGGCTCCGCCTGCGTGCGCACGTCGCCGGCCACCAGGCTCACGTCGTCGAGGTAGTACGCGACGTCGGAGTCGCCCGTGTACTGCACCGCGAAGCGGAGGTACGCGTTCTGCCCACGCAACGCTGCCAGATCCTCGGACCGCAGATGGCCGCGAAACGGCATCCAGCCCCGCAAGACGTTGTGTGAGACGACGTCGAAAAGCGCCATCCCGAACGACGGGTCGGTCGAGAGCGAGACGCTCAGGTCGGCGACGGAGTTGCCGTCGGGGGCCAGGTCCGGCCCGAGCCGGGAGAACCAGAACGACAGCGTGAGGTCGGTGGCGTCCGCCGGGATGGCGACCGGCTGTACGATCACGAACTGGGAGGCCAGCCCGCCTTCACAGCTTCCGTCGGAGGTGCCGCCGATCCGTGCGGCGTACCGACCGGTGCGCACCATTGCCGCGGTCGTGCCCGCGTCCTGGCGGTCGGCGCGGCTCACCCCACCGCACCCGCTCCAAGGAGCGCCGTCTTCGAAGCCTCCGTTTTGCAGCAGCTCCTGGGCGAACGCCTCTCGGGGTGCCAACGAGCACAGGGAAGCGCAGAGGAGCAGACCAAGGAGGCCGAATACGACGTCCGGGACAGAAGGTACGCGGCGACGCGGGCAGAGGTGAGACATGGTCGTGCCGCCGGGATGCAGCGCGCGTACACGTCGGGTGTTCATTGGCATCGTCCCTTTCCTTCGTTGTCCACCGCGGTCGGCACGTGCCGTCCGACGCCGACGGTGGGTCCCTGAGTGTAGAAAGCGCCTGAGTCGGCGGTCGCTCCCCGTCACTGAGATCGCTCCTCCTGAAAAAGAGGCGTGAAGGAGGATCTTACGGTGTGAAAAGTTCGCCGGAGGGCGGGTGCGCGTTTTGCTTGCGCGGCCGGGGGGAGTCACGGTACCAGCACCGCAAAGCCGGGCGATGAAGAGCTCCCCATCGCGCGCTCGGCCGAACCGCGATCGGCGCGCGTCTCGTCGAGCATGAACGACGTCCCCTTCGTCGGGCGCGAGGCCGAGGTCGGCGCGCTGCGCGCCTGCCTCGCGGAGGCCGGCCGCGGCCGGGGTCGCGTTCTCCTGGTCGGCGGCGAGCCTGGGATCGGGAAAACCCGCTTCGTCGAGGCGGCGATGGACGAGGCCAGGACCCTCGGCTTCGCGATCGCCCTGGGCGCATGCGATCCCTGCGCCGGCACGCCGGAGTACTGGCCCTGGCGCCAGGTGCATCACGCCCTCACCACGCCCGAGGGCGGCGAGCCCTTGCCGCCGACGGCGCCGGTGCTGCTGGAAGGAATGCTCGTGGACGACCTCGCCAGGGCATCGAACGGGCCCGGCAGCGACGGGATGCCGGATCAGCGGCGGTTCCAGCTCTTCGACATCGCGGCGCGCGCGCTCGTTCGCCGAACACGGCGCCAGCCGGGCCTTCTCGTGCTCGAGGACCTCCACTGGGCCGATCGCTCGTCGCTCCTGCTGCTCGAGTACCTGGCGCCGCGGTTCCGGAGCGCCGCCATCGTCCTGCTCGCGACGTACCGCGACCTGGACGTCATTCCCGACCATCCGCTCTACGCCGCGCTGGCGGCGGTCTCCCGGCATGCACACACGCAGCGGCTGGTGCTTCGCGGCCTCGAGAGCGACGCGCTGGCGCACTTCGTCGAGGTGATGGCGAGACTCCGCCCGTCGTCCGCGGTGGTCGAGGCGATGCTCCGCGACACCGGCGGCAATCCCTTCTTCGTGAGCGAGGTCGTGCGGCTCCTCGCGAGCCGGATGCAGCTCGGACGCCTGACAGCCAGCGTCTTCGACTCGCTCGGCGTTCCTCCCTCCGTCCGCGAGGTGACCGGCCAGCGCCTCGCGCGCCTCTCCCCGGCGGTCCGGGATCTCCTCGATCTGGCCGCGACGATCGGCCTCGAGATCCCGGTAGCGGTCCTCGCCGAGGCCGCCGGACAGCCGGCGATGCAGGTGCTCGCAGCCCTCGAGGAGCCGCTCGCGGCGCGCCTCGTCACGGAGGTGCGCGAGGACCCGGGGCGCGTGCGCTTCACCCACGCGCTCGTGCGCGAGGTCCTGTACGAAGCGCTCGGTCCCGCCCGCCGGGCCGCGCTGCACCAGGCGATCGGGACCGCGCTCGAGCGCCTGCACGGCGAGCTCGACGGTCCGCACCTCGACGAGCTGGCGCATCACTTCGCGGGCGCCGCGCCCGGCGGTTCCGTGGAGAAAGCGGTCGAGTACTGTACGCGCTCCGCCGTCCGCGCGATGGAGCGCTACGGGTTCGACGAGAGCGCTCGCCACTACGAGCGCGCACTCGCGCTCGTGCCCGGTGCCCAGCAGCGCCGTCGCGGCGAGCTGCTGCTCGGTCTCGCCCGGGCGCGGAAGATGGCGGGCGATCCCCAGGCCGCCGGACGGTCGTTCTTCGAAGCCGCCGACCTGGCGCTGAGGCTCGGCGACGCGGAGCTCCTGGCCGAGGCGGCCCTGCGTGACGGCCTCTGGTGGGCGGTCACGAGCCACGCGGACGATCAACGGGCGATGGCGCTTCTCGTAGACGCGGCCACACGGCTCGACGATCTCGACTCGCCGCTGCGCGCCGCAGTCCTCGCGCAGCTCGCCACCGGAATGGCGTACGCGGCCGGACAGCTCGACCGCGGCTCGGCGCTCGCCGCCGACGCGGTCGCGATGGCGCGCCGGCTCGGCGACCCGTCGCTGCTGGTCCAGTGCCTCGTGCAGCAGCATCAGGTCGCACAGCACCCCGACGGCCTCCCGCGGCGCCGCGAGATCGTCGACGAGCTCGATCGTTTCGCCGCGGCGTCCGCACGCGCCGACCTCGACTGTCTGGTGCAGTGGATGCGCGCGACCGACCGCCTCGAGGTCGGTGACCGCCTGGGCGCCGAGCCGCACGTGGCGGCATGTGGTCGTCTGGCCGAGGAGCTGCGCCAGCCGCTCCATCTGTGGAACGCCGCGCGGCTCCGGGTGACCTGCCTGCTCCTCGAAGGGCGTACCGTCGAGGCGAAGCAGGGCATGCACGACGGCCTCGAGCTCGGACGCCAGGCCCTCGGCGGCCTCGCGATCGACGGCTTCCTCGCGCAGCGCGCCGAGCTCCTCTGGCAGCAAGGGCGTCTCGCGGAGACGATCGCCCTGCTGGAGACGGGGATCCGGACCCGGCGCGAAGAGCGGACGCTCCGCTGCGGGCTCGCGCTCGTGCTGGCCGAGCAGGGCGCCGGCGCGCGCGCACGCGCCGAGCTCGACGTGCTGGCGGCGAGTGGCATCGCGAGCTGGCCGCGCGGTCACCACTGGCTGGCGCAGCTCTCATGGCTCGGGCGTGCCGCAGCGGTGGTCGGCGACCGCGAGCGCGCAGCGGAGGTCTACGACCTCCTCTCTCCCTATGCCGACCGGACCGTCACGATCGGCCCGTCGTTCTTCTGTCAGGGCTCGGTCGCGCGGGGACTCGGCGTGCTCGCCGGCGCGCTCGAGCGATGGGACGAGTCGATGGCGCACTTCGAGACGGCGCTCGCCGTCGACCGCGCCATGGGCGCCGCGCCATACGTGGCGCTCACCGAGCGTGACCGCGAGTCGGTGATCCGCGCACGGGACGGCGCCGGTGGCCGCTCCCTACCGGCGAGGCAGCCGCCGTTTTCCTCGCTCGAGGCGCCCGCCACGCCGAGCGTGCCAGCAACCCGCATCTTCCGACGCGAGGGCAACTTCTGGACCGTCGCCTGGGACGACGCCGTGGTTCGTCTGAAGGACAACCGTGGGCTCCAGTACCTCGCGCAGCTGCTCGCGCGGCCCGGTCAGGAGATCCACGTGCTCGACCTCGTGGCGGCCGTGCATGCGGAGCCGGGACAGGCTGCGCGCCGGCACCTCGCGTCCGCCGATGCGGGTACCGTCCTCGACGCGGCGGCCCGCGCGGCCTATCGGCGGCGCCTGACCGACCTGCGCAGCGAGCTCGAGGAAGCCGCGGCGTACGGCGATCTGGGCCGCACCGACCGGCTGCGCGCGGAGATGGAATTCCTCACCGAGGAGCTGGCCTCCGCGATGGGCATCGGCGGCTCTCCACGTCGGGTCGGGGGACCGAGCGAGCGCGCACGTTCGGCCGTCACGCAGAACATCCGCTCGGCGCTGAAGCGTCTCGTCCAGGCGCTCCCGGTGCTGGATGCGCCGCTCGCACGGCGCATTCGCACCGGCGCCTTCTGCGTGTACGAGCCGGACCCTTCCCGCCCGGTCCCCTGGCAGCTGTAGTCAGGGCTCTTTTCCGCATCGCCCGGGTGTGGTTCCTACCTCGTATGCGAATGAGGGTGTCGATAGCCGCGCTGGTGATCGCCCTGACCGGAGGCGGGACCGCCGGCGCCGTTCCGGTCAGCTTCGCGACCAACCAGCGCATCGTCTACTCGGACGGATTGCACAGCGAGAACACGGCGATGATCCGTCTCCGCGGCCACATCCTGCTCGCGTTCCGGGGCGGTGAGGAGGGCCAGATCGGATCGGCGCGCGCGCGCATCAAGATCTTCGAGTCGCGCGACCGCGGGCGGACCTTCACCTTGCTGAGCGAGGTGAGCGCGAACGACCTCCCCGGTGCTCGGGACATCCGCGATCCCAAGCTGGTCGAGATGGGCGGCAGGTTGTTTCTCTACGCGATCAGCCGCGTGCCGGGCTTCCACTACCGCGACCTGGGGGGCAGGCGTGGACGATCCGCGCCGAGTCGGCCGACGAGCGGGCGCACGTGGACCGCACCGGTGAGGACGTATCAGGACGTCGACGCAACCGGAGTGGAGACCTTCTGGGGCTTCTGGCGATACACGAAACGCCAGTACACCCGAGCCGGCAAGCACCGGAGTACACTGTTCGCCACCGGCTACCAGGACGGCGACACGGCGGTCGGCCTGTTCGCCTCCGACGACGGCATCACCTGGGAGAAGCGCGCGACGATCATCGCGTCGTACAACGACGTGCCGAGCGAGGCCGAGCTGCAGTTCTTCGGCAAGAACCACGACACCGCGGTGGCGTTGGTCCGCCTCGACGATCAGGACATCCTGGCCGACGGACAGACCGCGATCTGCACATCGCACGACCCGTTCGTCACCTGGGAATGCGGCCGCCGCATCGAACAGCGTCTGGACGGCCCCACCTGGATCGTCCGCCGCGCCCACGGACGCATGCGCAGCTTCGTGTTCGCCCGCAAGCACCTGCCGTGCACGTTCAAGCGCACGGCCATCTACGAGCTGCGCGGCGACTTGGCCGATCCCGGTGCAGCGATCGAGGTCTGCGAGATCCAGGAGCTGAAGAGCTCGGGCGACACCGCATACACCGCGCTCGCGCCGCTCTCGCGGAATCGGTCCCTGCTGTCCTGGTACAGCAGCCCGGTCGATCAGGAGCTGCCGTGGTTCCAGGGCATCTCCTCGCCGAGCGACATCTGGCTCGCCGACGTCGATTTCCGTCGCGCGCCCGCCGGCTGCGTGCATCCGCCGCCGAAGCGCGGCTGCGAGCCGCCTCCGCTACCCGCCGACACCGCGGCGTTCGACGTCACCGGTGCCCACCTCCTGACCCTCGCTCCGGTCATCTGGCCGGCGCAGACACTGTCTTTCCGCGCCGATGCGCAGGTGCACGGCCCGACTCTCGATCTCAGCCTCCAGCCGCTGGACGACATCAGCAAGGCCCCGGTAGGTGCGCCATGGATCGCCACCAATGTCGCCATCTCCGCCGACGGCCGGTTCACGGCCGATTTCGGCACGCGATCCGTGCCGGAGCAAGCCTACCCGCTCCTCGGCGACCCGTTGCTGACCGTCAACGAATTCGTCCTCGCCGGCGTGACGACCTCGAGCGATGGTTTCTGCGGATCCGCCGGCGGTTATGCCCAGGTGTTCGGGGCGCAGCCGTCGGACAGAACCCGCCTCGAGGGGTCGACGTTCGGCGCGGTGCGCATCACCGGCGACACGCTGCCCACGCCCGTGACCATCTGCCCGTGATGCGCGCAGCCAACGCGGCGGGCCCCCGACAGCCCCCATCGACTTCGGGGGACATCCCGTGTGAGAAAGGTGCGCGATGACCACACGGAACAGAGACCTCGACGTCGTCGTGGTGGGTGCCGGGTTCGCCGGCCTCTACATGCTCCATCTGCTGCGGGGTCTCGGGTTCGCGACCACCGTCGTCGAGAGCGCCGACGACGTGGGCGGCACGTGGTACTGGAACCGCTACCCGGGCGCTCGGTGCGACATCGAGAGCATCGACTACTCGTACAGCTTCGATCCGGAGCTCCAGACCGAGTGGCAATGGTCGGAACGATACGCGACGCAGCCCGAGATCCTCCGCTACCTGGGCCACGTCGCCGACAAGCACGACCTCCGCCGCGACATCCGTTTCTCGACGCGCGTCGAATCGGCCACGTGGGACGACACCGCCTCGCGCTGGCACGTGCGCACCGATCGCGGCGACGAGCTTCGTTGCCGGTTCTTCGTGATGGCGAGCGGGTGTCTCTCTCTGCCGAAGACGCCGGACGTTCCCGGCTTCGATCGCTTCCGGGGCGAGACCTACTTCACGGGCCGGTGGCCACACGCGGGCGTCGACTTCTCGGGTGAGCGCGTCGCGGTCATCGGGACGGGCTCGTCGGGGATCCAGTCGATCCCGCTCATCGCCCGGCAGGCGGCCGAGCTCACGGTATTCCAGCGCACGCCGAACTTCTCGCGACCCGCCCACAATGGGCCCGTCCCGGCCGCGAAGAAGGCGGAGTTCGACGCCGATCCAGCGGCGTATCGCGCCGCGGCACGGCTGTCCCAGGCCGGCGTGCCGAGAGAGCGGCCGCTCGTCAGAGCGCTCCAGGTCTCGGCAGCGGAGCGCCTGGCCAGGTACGAGGACGCCTATGCGTCGGGAGATCTCCTCGCGCTCAGCACCACCTTCGCCGACCTCGGGGCCATCCCCGAGGCGAACGAGACCGTGTGCGAGTTCATGCGCGGCAAGATCCGTTCGATCGTGCGCGACCCCGAGACGGCGGAGACCCTCTGCCCGACGAACCACTTCTACGGCACCAAGCGACCCTGCATCGACACCAACTACTTCGAGACCTTCAATCTGCCCCACGTCCGCCTCGTCGACCTCCGCAAGGAGCCCATCCGGACGATCACCGAAGCGGGCATCGACACGGCGTCGCGATCGTTCGCGTTCGACGCCATCGTCTTCGCGACGGGGTTCGATGCGATGACCGGTCCGGTCGTCGCGGTCGACATCCGGGGGCGCAACGGACTGTCGCTCGCCGACAAGTGGGCCGAGGGTCCCAAGACGTATCTGGGGCTCACGACGGCGGAATTCCCGAATCTCTTCATGATCACCGCGCCGGGGAGCCCCTCGGTGCTGTCGAACATGGTCGTGTCGATCGAGCAGCACGTCGAATGGATAGGCGCATGTCTCGCCCACATGCGCGCCGAGCGCCTCGACGTCGTCGAGCCCACCCCGGTCGCCGAGGCGGGGTGGGTGCGGCACGTGAACGACTGCGCCGACATCACCCTCTACCCGACCGCAAACTCCTGGTACATGGGCGCCAACGTCCCGGGAAAACCGCGCGTGTTCCTGCCCTACGTCGGCGGCGTCGATCGCTACCGGATGACCTGCGACGAGGTGGTGCGCCGCGGCTACCTCGGCTTCACGTTCGACGGCTCGGCCGGCAGGCGCTGCAACGACGGCGTCGTCAACCGGCTCCAGCTCGACGTCTGGATCATGCTCGACCTGATCCAGGAGCTCGGCCTTCCTCCGATCGAGACCCTGTCGGTGGCCGATGCGCGCGCGTTTTCGGCGGCGATGTTCGCCGATCGTCCGCCCGGCCCCGAGGTGGGCGACGTCGTCGACGGCGTGCTCCCCGGTCCGGCCGGCCCGCTCCCGTACCGTCGCTACCGGCCGGCGACCCCGGGGCCGCATCCGATCGTCGTCTACTTTCACGGCGGCGGCTGGGTGCTCGGCGGCCTCGATTCCGACGATCCATTCTGTCGCGACCTGTGCGTGAAGTCGGGCGCCGTCGTCGTCTCCGTCGACTACCGTCACGCGCCCGAAGCGCGATTCCCCGCGGCCGTCGACGATGGATTCGCCGCGGTTCGCTGGATCGCTGCACACGCGGAGACGCTGGGCGGCGTACCGGGGCAGCTCGCGGTCTGCGGGTGGAGTGCGGGCGGGAACATCGCCGCCGTCGTGTGCCAGATGGCTCGCGATGCCGGCGGCCCGCACATCGCCGGGCAGGTGCTGGTGACGCCGGTGACCGACTGCGACTTCACGCGCGAGTCCTACGTCGCCAACGGCGAGGGCTACGTCCTCACCACCGCGCTCATGCGGTGGTTCTGGGATCACTACGCCGATCCGGCGGATCGCCCGCATCCGAACGCGTCGCCGCTCCGAGCGCGCGACCTCTCCGGCCTCCCTCCTGCGCTCGTCGTCACGTGCGAGTTCGATCCGCTCCGCGACGAGGGCGCCGCGTACGCGGAGGCACTGGCGAACGCCGGGGTCGAAGCGCGGCACCTCCCATGTCGCGGGCAGGTTCACACGTCGGTCCCCGCGGTGGACGCGATCCTTTCGGCTGCCGGCGCGCGGCAGGAGATCGGCGCCGCGCTCCGTCGGTTCTTCGCCGCGCAACGCCCTGGACGGCGCGGCACGATGCGAGAGACGGACGCTGCGTCGCCGTCGACCTGACGGTGAGCGTCGGCTTGGTGAGGCGACGGACAATGAGCGATGCGCGGCAGCGCAGCGGGGCGCCAATCGAGTTCTGGTTCGACTTTGCTTCGGGCTATGCCTATTTCGCCGCGCTCGAAATCGAGGCGCTGGCCGAGCGCCACGGCCGGACAGTCGCGTGGCGGCCGTTTACGCTCGGCGCCGCTTTCAAAGTCACTGGCGTGCAAGGGCTGAGCCGCACGCCGCTCAAGCGCGACTATGCGCGCCGCGACTGGCAGCGCCTCGCAAGGCTCAAGGGCGTCCCGTTCAACCTGCCGGAAAATCATCCAAGGACGGGATTGCCGGCGATCCGCGCCTTCTACCATCTCGAGCGAACGGATGCGCAGGCCGCTGCCGGCTTGGCCAAGCGCATCATCATCGGCTACTTCCGGGACGGCCTCGATACGGACGATCCAGACGCCATCGCGGCCGTGGCGGCCCCACTCGGGATCGACCGGGAGAAGATCCTGGCGGGTATCGCCGAGCCCGACGTGAAGATCATCGCGCGGCAGCAAGGCGAGCAGGCGGTTGCCCGCGGCGTGTTCGGTTCGCCCTGGATCTTCGTCGACGGCGAGCCTTTCTGGGGCAGCGATCGGTTGCCGATGGTCGAACGGTGGCTCGAGGGCCCATGGTAGGGATCGCCGCCAGACCGCGCTGTGGCTGACGGACGATGGCCGCTAGTTGCGACCCAGGATGAGCGCGCTGGTCGGACACCCGGTGCCCGCGGTGACGAGCACGTGCTCCACGTCGGGCACCTGGTTGCACGACGTGCCACGGATCTGGCGCACCGCTTCGGCGATCCCGTTCATGCCGTGGATGTATGCCTCGCCGAGCAGGCCGCCGCTCGTGTTGATCGGAAGGCGGCCCCCGATCGACAGGTTCTCGACCGTCGCGAAGTCCTTGGCCTCGCCGCGGCCACAGAAGCCGAGCTCCTCGAGCTGCACCAGCACGAACGGCGTGAAGTGGTCGTAGAGGAACGCGGTCTGGATGTCCGCCGGCGTCAGGCCGGACGCGGACCACAGCCTGGCCGCCACCACGCCCATTTCCGGAAGACCGGTGATGTCGGGGCGATAGTAGCTCGTCATCAGCTCGCCGTCGTCGGCCGTGCCCTGGGCCGCCGCCACGATTGCTGCCGGCGGCTGGCGCAGATCGCGCGCGCGCTCGGGGGTGGTCACGACGAGCGCGACGCCGCCGTCGCTCTCCTGGCAGCAGTCGAGCAGTCGCAGCACCGGCTCGACGATCCAGCGGGAGCTCTGATGCTCCGCGAGGGTGATCGGGCGCTGGTAGAACCACGCTGCAGGGTTCGTCGCCGCGTGCTTGCGATCCACCACCGAGATGCGACCGAAGTCCTCGTTGGTGACGCCGTACTCGTGCATGTATCTGCGCGCGTGCATCGCCACCCAGCTCGCGGGCGTGAGGAGGCCGTAGGGCCCGTACATGTCGAGGAACGGCGGGAGCGTCGCGGCCTCCATGCCCGGACCGCCGTAGCGCATGCCGGAGCGCTCGTTGAAGGCGCGGTAGCACACGACCACGTCGGCGACGCCGGTGGCCACCGCCATCGCCGCCTGCATCACGACGGCGCACGCCGCACCCCCACCGTAGGGGATGCGCGAGAACATGGTCAGCAACGGGATGCCGAGGTTGCGCGCAACCTCGATCTCCTCGCTGGAGTCCATCGTGAAGGTGACGAGCCCGTCGACGTCGCGTGCCCTGAGGCCGGCGTCGTCGAGCGCCGCCCTGGTCGCCTCGCAGGCGAGCTGGAGCTCGCTCCGGCCCGACGCCTTGGAGAACTCGGTCTGACCGATGCCGACGATGGCGGCGCGGTTGCGCAGCGTACGGCTCACGATCCCGCCCGCCGGAGGGGAAGGCCGATCACGGCCGTCCCGGAGACGTGATCGCCGCGGTCGTTGGTCGCCCGGAACTCGACCTCGACGAGACCCTCGCCGTCCACCTGCTCCTTGCCGACGACCGTCCCGGCGTACTCGAGCACGGAGCCGGCATAGGCCGGCACGCCGAGGCGGATCGCGATCCTTCGCACCATCGCTTCGGGGCCGGCCCAGTCCGTGAGGAAGCGGCTGCAATATCCGTTGTCGGTCATGATGTTCATGAAGATGTTCGGCGAGCCCTGGGAGCTGGCGTAGTCGCGGTCGTGGTGCACCGGCATGAAATCACGGGTCGCGATGGCGCCGGCCACCACCACCGTGGCGGTCACATCGATCTTCATCGGGGTGATCGGGTCGCCGACCCGGATCCCGTTCCAGTCGAGGGTCGTCCTCGTCGTCACGCGGTCCTCCGCGGGCGGAACTGGGGCAGCGAGACGCCGTTGTCGAAGTGCTCGACGAAGGCCTGCACCGGCATGCCGATGGTCACGTCGTCCGGGTCGACGTCGCGCAGGTTCGACACGATGCGGGTTCCTTCCTCGAGCTCGACCAGCGCGACGATGTACGTGCCGTCGAACCACGGCCACTGCGGGTGACGTGGGAGGACGAAGCTGTACACCTCGCCCCGTCCGGACGACTCGATCGTGTCCCACGTCAGCGAGTTGCAGCGCGGGCACATCGGCCGAGGCGGATGGCGCAGGGTCGCGCACGCCGCGCACCGCTGGATCAGCAGCTTGCCCTCCTTCAGCGCGTCCCAGAAGAACCTGGTGTCCGGCGTCGTCGTCGGAGCCACGCGGTAGCTCATTTCAGCAGCGCCTCCAGGTCGGGCTTGAACTTCAAGATGCGGAATGTCTGCCGGCCGACGACCGCGCCCCGCTCGTCCCGGAACGTCGTCACCCACGTGATGAAATGGCCGGGGCCGAGGCGCGTCTGCTTCTTGTCGGAGATCGACTCCATCACCATCGTCGACGTGACGACCTCGCCCAGGTGCAGGTAGCGAACGATCTCGAACTCCGAGTTGGTCGCCAGCGTGGCGATGAAGCCGGCGTCGTCGAGCGGCGTGAGCGGGTTGTGGACCCCGTCCGTCGGCGAGCCGCCACGCTCCGCGATGCCCGTGATCTTCGGCGTCAGCATGGTCCATGTCTGCAACATCAGCGGGGGCGCGACGATGCCCCCGAAGCGCGATGCCGCCGCGAACGCGGGATCGGTGTAGACGGGGTTGTGGTCTTCCAGGGCCGCTGCCCAGTGCCGGATCATCGCCTGGTTCACCGGGTCGGGCGCCACCGAGGGCTTCCCGATGGGTCTGCCGATCTGTGCGCGCATCGCCGCCAGCGCATTCGTCTCGCTCTCCGTGTTCTCGGACATCACCTCGGGTCCATACCGCTTCCCTTCCGCGTCGCTCAAGACGCGCGCGAGCGCTCTCACGGCATTTCCGCACGGGACCTTGCCCCCGCCTCTCCGGGCTTGCTAGCGTCGCGGTCCTCCATGGAGTTCGGCCTCTTCTTCGAGCTGTCCGTCCCCCGCCCATTTGCAGACGGAATCGAGCGCGTCGTGTACCAGAACTCCCTGGAGCAAGTGCGTCTCGCGGACGCGCTCGGATTCGACACCGTGTGGGCCGTCGAGCATCACTTCCTCGAGGAGTACTCGCACTGCTCGGCGCCCGAGGTCTTCCTGACCGCCTGCGCTGTCCAGACGCGGCAGATCCGCGTCGGACACGGCGCCGTCGTCTGCGTCCCGGAGATGAACCATCCGGTGCGGGTCGCGGAGCGCGCCGCCGTCCTCGACATCATCTCGGGAGGCCGTCTCGAGGTCGGCACAGCGCGCTCGTCGACCTGGACGGAGCTGGGCGGCTTCAACGTCGATCCCGACACGACCAAGAAGACGTGGGACGAGTACGTGCGCGTCTTGCCGAAGATGTGGACCCAGGAGCGCTTCGCCTGGGACGGCGTGTCGTTCCGGATGCCCGAGCGCAGCGTGCTGCCGAAGCCCATCCAGAAGCCGCATCCGCCGCTCTGGGTGACGGTGACGAGCCCCGGCACCGAGCTCGACGCCGCCGAGCGCGGGATCGGCTCGCTCGGCGTCGCGGCGGCGAGCTTCGCGGAGCAGGAGCGCCGTACGCGCGAGTACCACCGCCGGATCCGGCAGTGCGAACCGGTGTCGAGCGTCGTCAACGACAAGGTTGCAACGCTGAACTTCCTTTACTGTCACGAGGACGCCCGGCAGGCCGCCGCGACCGGCATGCGCATGCTCGGACTCTTCTCGTTCTTCAATGCCAACCTCCTGCCGACTCGCGAGGCGTACCCGACGCGTGCCTACCAGTCGCTCGGCGCGCTCGCGCCCACGCCGGGCGCCGAGGCGGGCAGCCCCGGCGATGCCCGCGCCATTCCCGACGGCATCGCCATCGGCGATCCCGCGCGCATCGTCCGGGCGATCAAGCGCTGGGAGTCGATCGGGGTGGACGCGCTCAACTTCATCGTGAACACGGTCGAGGCGATCCCACAGGCGGACGTGCTCGCGAGTCTCCGCCTGTTCGCCGCCGAGGTCATGCCGCACTTCCGGACGGGGCGCTGACATGCTCGTCGGAACGGCCGACGTGGACGCGCTCGCCGCGCACGCCCCGGTGATGGACAGCCTCGACACGGAGCCGCTCGTGCTGCCAGGGGCGTGGGTGCTGCAGGTGACGTACGAGATGCCGGCCGCGGCGCGCGAGGCGCTGCTGCCACCGGCGCTGCACCCGACCGATCCGCCGCTCGTGTCGTGGACGTTCCTGCGCTGCGTGGCCGGCCCCCTCGGCGCGTTCGCCATCGCGCAGCTTCGCATCGAGTGTCGGAGCGGACTGCGGCCGCGCGGATTTCTCGTCGCCTCCATCATCGACTCGATGGAGGCTGGCCGGACACTCGCGTCGCGGTGGGGCTACGGGGCACGACCCGGCGACGTGCGGCTGGCGCGCCAGTACGACGTCGTCACCGGGATGGTACGCGTGGACGGTCACACCATCCTCGAGGTCGGGCTGCGCGACCCCGATCCGCTCGGCCCGCGCGACATCCAGTACACGGCGAGCATGCACCTCGCGCGCACGCCGCGGGGTGTGCGACTCGTCCAGGTGGATCCCACGTTCGCGGTGGAGCGTGCCGAGCGCGGGCGGCCGCATCTCCTCGCGTTCGACGCCGCCGCCTGGGGCGATGCCCGGATCGTCCCGACGCACCCGGTCTCGGCGTCGATCGCGGTCGCCGACATGACGCTGCCCAAGCTGCGCTACGTCTGCCGGCCCGATGTGTGGGCGTTCGGCGGAACCGAGACCCTGTAGCGTCGCGTGCAGATCGAAGGAGCATTGCTCGCGGCCGACCTTCGCCACACCGGCGCCGCGGCCCACGCCCTGGAGGCGCAGGGGTTCGATGGACTCCTCTCGTTCGAGGGCGCCCACGATCCCTTCCTGCCGCTCGTCGCGGCGGCGGAGCACACGCATCGCGTGCGGCTCACGACCGCGATCGCGATCGCGTTCGCGCGCAATCCGATGCTGTGCGCGTACCTGGCGAACGACCTCCAGCTCCTGTCGGGCGGCCGCTTCGTCCTCGGACTCGGCACGCAGATCCGGCCGCACATCGAGAAACGCTTCGGGCAGCCCTGGTCGAAACCCAACGCCCGCATGCGCGAGTTCGTCCAGGCCGTGCGGGCGATCTGGCGCGCCTGGGACGGTGGCGAGCGGCTCGAGTTCCGGGGCGCGTTCTACACCCACACACTCATGACGCCGTTCTTCAGCCCAGGCCCGAATCCGCACGGGCGTCCGCCGATCGCGCTCGCCGGCTTCGGGCCGGCCATGACCGCGGTCGCGGGCGAGGTCGCCGACGGCTGGATCGTCCACCCGCTCAACTCGCCGGACTACGTGCGGGTGGTCGGCCTGCCGGCGCTCGCCCGCGGACTCGCGCGCGCGGGGCGGGCGCGTCGCGACGTCGAGATCTCCTGCCAGACGATCACGATGATCGGCTCGACCGACACCGAGGTCGCCGCCGCACGCATGAAGGCCAAGGGGCAGATCGCGTTCTACGGCTCGACGCCCGCGTACCGTATCATGCTCGAGCACCACGGCTGGGGGCATCTCCAGCCCGAGCTGAACCGCATGTCGAAGCAGGGCCAGTGGCTCGACATGATCGCGCTCGTGACCGACGACATGCTCGACACGGTCGGCGTCGCCGGGCGACCGGCCGAGGTCGGCCGCCGGCTGCGCGAGCGCAACACGTGGGCCGACCGCACGAGCCTCGTCCTCTACAACGAGACCGAGCCGGACGCGGTGACGGATCTCGTCCGCGCCTTCAAGGAAGTCTGACCATCTTCATAGTCAGCCGTTCCTTCCGGGCGCCGCCCGACGGTGGATCCGCATGGCCAGGCCGATGCCGATGGCCGCCAGCAGGATGCTGCCGTACTGCGCGACGGTGAGCCCGCGATGGCGGACGTTGGCGCCCGGGAGATCGGTCTGCCGCAGAAAATCCAGGAGGAAGCGAACCGGCGCATACAGTAGCGCGAGAACGGCGACGCTCGTGCCGGGCGGACGGGGGCGGCGATTGAGGACGACCACGGCGGGTACCAGGACCACGACCGTGTAGAGAAATTCGTAGAGGCCGAGGTCGTGGCGCGGGCCGTTCGGGAAGCGGACCGCGAGCACGAACTCGCTCGGAGTCCCGACGTGGTCGTGCACGAGCGCACAGCCGAGCCGGCCGAACACCCACCCGATGACGAGCGCCTGCACGAGGACGTCGGCCGTCGGTAACCACGAGCGTCGCGAGCGCCAGGAGTAGAAGCCGAGGCCGAGCAAGGCTCCGGCGAAGCCGCCGAACGAGCTCATCCCGTTCCAGAGCTCGAGCACCACCCGCGGACTCCAGTCGGTTGGACCACCTTCCTGCGGCAGCAGCGCGAACAGATGTGCGAGTACCAGGCCCGGGACGACGGCGCTGAGGATCGCGAGTTGAATCTCGCCCGCAGGGATGCCCGTCGCGCGACCACGCCGCTCCGCGAACCAGGCACCCACGAAGATGCCGAGTGCCACCAGGGTTCCGAAGGCGGCGAGGGATCGCCCGTCGCCGATCGGGATCTCGCGGAGTTCGAAATAGGGAATCACGCCCCGAATGCTCCGGCGTTCCGCTTACGTCAGGTAGCGGCCGCTACCCGAGAAGTAGCGCACTCGGGGGCAGGCAAGAAACCCCACGCTCACATCAACGGGTCATCGGCTCGGGAGGTTTCGATGGGAGACGGCCAGACGCTCGGGTGCATGAAAGCGCAGCATCTCGAGAGTGACGTCAGAGGCGAGTACGTTCTCGCCACGGGCGAGGCGGCCACGCACCGGCTTCAAATCTTGCACAGCCTCTATGGGCCGGGCGCCCGCCGTGTGCTTCTTCGAGCTGGGCTCGAGCGCGGGATGCGAGTCGCCGACCTTGGATGCGGCGTGGGCATGGTGACGACGCTCCTCGCCGAACTCGTCGGCCCGGACGGGGAGGTGGTCGGAGTGGACGCCAGCGGCGAGCAGATCGCTCGAGCGCGCGAGTTGTTGCCCCCCGGCGTCTCGAACGTCAGGTTCATCGAGGCGAGCGCGGCCGACACGGGACTACCCGCCGACTCATTCGACCTCGTCTATTGCCGCTTTCTCTTGCTTCACCTCACCGAGCCCGAGCAGGCCCTGCGGGAGATGCATGGTCTGCTCAGGCGGGACGGCATTCTGGTCTGCGAAGACGGCGATCTGACGTCGGCTGGCAGTCATCCTCCTTCAGCACTCGACGCCTTCGCCGACCTCTGGGGCCGTCTGGGCCCCACTCGCGGCCTGGACTACACGCTCGGGCGCGATCTCTTTCGCATGATCATCGCTGCCAATTTCTCGAGCCCGGAGATCACCTTCAATCAACCGGTGGTGGCCCGCGGCAAGAGCAAGCGATTCCTGGAGCTGTCGGTGGCAGAAGCGGGTCCAGCGTTCCTTGCCGCCGGACTCGTCACGCACGAGGAGCTGGCTCGCCTCCTGGCCGACATGCAGCGGATCGCGGAGGATGAGACGGTGCTCGCTGTGATGCCACGGATGAGCCAGGTGTGGGCGCGCAAACTCGCTCCAGCGGCCTCGCCGACCGGCGCGGATCAGGGCGGCTCACGGCCGGTCAATATCTGAATCGCGGCTTACACGATCGCGCGGGCGGTGATCGGACGGCGACGTACACCCGGCGCCGGCGAGGTGGGGATCGCGTCGACCAGGCCAGCGACTCGCGGCCAGGTAGCGGGCTGCTACCCGAAAAGTAGCGGTACCAGCACGAGGCGAGTGCCGCTCCGCAAGAGGGCAAGCGGCAACACCTCGCGAAGGAGAGTTCCAGGTGAGTAGTTCGCGTCGAATGTCCTTGCCCCGTCCCCCCAGACCCGGACGTACTCGATAAACCCGTTGCTGCAGCGGAGACAGACGACATCCCCGGATTCGCGTGGCCGCGGAATCGCGCCCTCGTCGTGCGGATCCGGTCGGGTGCCGATCTCGAGCGTGGGGCGCTCGTAGAGCACCCGATCTCGGGGGCCATCGCGCCGTTCGAGACCCATCTCGTCGTCTCCATCCGCGATGCAATCGAAGACTCCTCCGCAGCTCGCTGCGCAGGAGAAGGAGGTCACGATGACAATGCGTAGTCTTCTCTGGTTGGTGCTCGGGCTCGTCGGAGTGCCGTTCCTCATCGAGGGCAGCGGCGGGTGCGGCTTTCAGTCCCAGGCGTCAGCGCCGATCGACGACAACGCCTACACGTGCGGATGCCGCTGCGATGCCGCCCCCGTCACGAAGACGGTGGCGATCGTCGCCAACACCGACGATGCGGAGCAGGACGGTGCCAACGTCCGTCTCGGCGGCAACGACCTGCACATCGGGCCCGACATCGTCGGGCTGCGCTTCGTCAACGTCGGGCTCCCCAAGGACGCGACCATCGTGAGCGCCGCCGTGCAGTTCACGGCCAGCGCGACCGACATCGACCCGGTCACCGTGGCGATCGTCGCGGAGAACGACTCCAACGCGGCGACGTTCAGCAACACCGCCAACGACATCAGCAACCGGCCCCCGACCGTGGCCTCGGTGCCGTGGTCACCGGGCCCGTGGAACAACAACGAGAAAGGACCGGCCGAGCGGACGCCCGACCTGTCGCCGCTGTTCACGGAGCTCGTGAGCCGGGCGGACTGGTCGGCGATCAGCCCCGTGGTGCTGCGCTTCGAGGTGGGCACCGGCCAGCGTCGAGCGGTCTCGTTCTCGGGGGATCCGACGCACGCCGCCGTGCTCCAGGTGACGTTCACCGCTCCGCTCAGCGTGAACGTGCCCGTGTGCGCGACGCCGGACATCGTGGCACAGGACGTGAACGGCGCGCTCCCGCCGGCGGTAGCCGACGCCGACTGCCACGGCCGCGTGACCGACGACCTGAAGGCGCTGGGCGCCGCCTGCGGCTATCCGACGGCGTCCTGCACCTGCAGCCTGGTGACGCCGGACCAGGGCGACCCCACCTTCGACCGCGACGTGTGCGAGGGCGCGACCTGCAACGCGGTCCCCGTGGACGCCACGTGCTCCAACTTCGACCCGAACGGCTTCGGGGACTGCATCCGTGGCGGCGGCACCGAGGCGAGCTGCGCGCACTTCATCGCGGCGAACAGCGCGGGCGGCAGCACGCCGGTCTGCCTCGCGACCGAGCGCACGCCCGGCATGGCGGCCCGGGTCTTCGGCAACCACAGCACCTGCGACGTCAGCGGGTCGAGCCACATCCAGGTCGGAGACCGCGAGCCGAAGCACGATCCGCACACGACCGGCACCGTGGACATCATCGGCGATCCGTGTCCGGGCGGCGGCTGCGCCGTCGGCGCCTCCATCGGACTCTCGATGGCGCCGATCACGTTCTCGGTCCATTTCGCGTCCGATCCCACGTTCTTCGACCTGAGCGCGTCGGGCGACACCGCCCTCACGGCGCTCGACGGGGTCGACGCCGTGTTCGCGCAGGGCACGGTCCGCGGCACCGGCAACGGACGACGCGGGAGCGACGGGCTCGCCGTCAACGCGCTCAACGAGGAGCCGCTCACGCTGGGTGTCGACTGGGCGAACAACGGGTGCGACCTGAACGGCAACCTCGCCTCGACCGTGGATGGCGAGAACCCCGTCGGCACCTGCGACGGGGACCACCGCACGGTCTGCACGAAGGACTCGCCCGACTGCGACGACCCGGGCGGTCCCTGCGTCTTCCCGGATCACGATGACGAGCCGATGAGCGTCAACGTCGCCCTCGAGGGCTCGCTCGTGAACCAGCCACCCACGGCGACGGCGGGCGCGGACCAGACCGTCGAGTGCACGTCGACCGGCGGCGCGTCGTTCACGCTCAACGGGAGCGCGACCGACCCCGACCAGAACGTCACGCTCGCGAGCTGGCGGGCGGGCAGCCGGATCGGCCCGGAGGTCGGCCAGACGCTGGTCTCCGAACAGTCGCTCGGCGTCGGGGCGCAGCAGACGTACGTCCTGCGCGTCATCGACACGTTCGCCCAGGCCGACGAGGACGTGACCCACGTCGCCGTCGTCGACACGACGCCGCCGAACCTTTCCGTGAGCCTGTCTCCTGCACAGCTCTTCCCCCCGAACCACAAGCTCGTCGCGATCACCGCGACGATCGTGGCCACCGACACCTGCGACGCCAGCCCGGTCGTGCGGCTCGTCTCGATCACGAGCAACGAGCCCGACAACGGCCTCGGTGACGGCGACACAACCCAATGATATCCAGGGGGCGTCGTTCGGCACCGACGACCGCCAGTTCCTGCTCCGGAGCGAGCGCAGCGGCAAGGGTTCGGGCCGCGTCTACACGATCACCTACTCGGCGACTGACGCGAGTGGCAACACGACCGTAGGCCAAGCGACCGTGACGGTCCCGCACTGAACCACGGACGAGGGGGCGGCGGTGTATCGCCGCCCCCTCGCACATTCGTAGGCCTCCTAGAACTCGAGAAGATCCTTACCGACGACGATCTCACCCGCGTAGTAGGGAGACACCAGCGAGCGCCACCGCTCGTCGCTGAGCGCCGGGGTGCCCGGGACCAGGTGGTAGAGCACGAGCTTGGGGACGCCCGCCGCGGTGGCCGTTCGCCCGACGAGCTCGCCGCTCGAGTGATCGTGGATCTGGTGATCGACGTAGCGTGGCGGCGCCCCCTGCGCCTGGAGGGCTGCCTTCACGACATCGAGATCGCTGATCTCGTGGAAGAGGACGTCGGCACCCATGGCGAGCCGAGCCAGGTCGTCGCCGCGATCGCCACGGTCACCGCTGAAGACGATCTTGAGATCGGGTGTCTCGAACCGGTAGCCGACGGTCGGCATCGAGCCATGGTTCACCCGGATCGCGCTCACGGTCACCCGCGCGTCGCCCATGACGCGGACACCCTCGGTGCGAATCGCACCGCGCATGGAGAGCTCGTGGCCGTGCAGGTATGCGTCGAGAGTGGGCTTCTCTTCCAGCGGACCCTCCTGGTCGGCGATGTTCCGTGCGGTCGATATCTTGTAGCCGCGGATGTAGGCCCTGGTCCCGGGCGGCCCCCAGACGTCGAGCCTGCGGTCTGCGCTGCCCCACCGCCCCGCGGTCCAGCTGAAGCCGATCACGTTGCCGAGATCCGCGTTGTGGTCCTGATGGTGGTGGGTGACGAAGATGTGGCGGACGATGTTGGCGTCGAAACCGGCCTCGTTGAGCCGCAGGAGCGCGCCGACGCCGGCGTCCAGCAGGTAGCCGACTCCGTCGACGACGATCAGGGCCGACGTGCCGGCCCGGACGTTTGCGCCGGTGAGCTGGGTCCGCTGCTGACCGCCCTGGGATCCGAGCAGGTAGACCTGCGTGCGCCCGCTCCGCCCGATTGCGGCCGGCGTGCCGTTCGTCACCCCGGGAACCACCGCGGCCACCACTCCGCTGGCAACCAGCGCCAGCAGGACCGTCAGGCTAGCGACGAACACTCTGCGAGAGCGGATCATTCAGGACCTCCATGGTCTCGATCCGGGTCGGGGGCGATGATCGGCCAGGTCGTGAGAATCGGTGCTGAAAAGTCATGAATGACTGACCAGGCTGGCAACGCTTTGTCCAGCCGAAAACGAACAACCGCGCCGGCGGTGTCCCACCGGCGCGGTCGTTCGTTCGTGCGAAGGGTACGCCGGGGCTATCTCGCCCGGAATCGTTGCTCGGCCACCGCGCTCGCGCCGTCGGCGTCGGTCGCCGTCACGCGCAGAGTCACGTCACCCTTGATGTGCTTCAGGGATATCTGCGCATCGAAGGAGCCCGCGGCGGCCTGGTCGAGTGTCACCTCGCCAAGCGTTCTTCCCTTCCGGCTCAGGATGACGAGCGTGACGTTCACCGGCTCGGATACCGTGAGTTGCACCGCCAGGACCCGACCACTGCCCAGATCTTTTCCGCGCACCTCGTCGGGAAGGTCGTCGATGGAGATGGTCGGCGGCGTGTTCGCGACCGCGAAGCTCTGGTCGCGACCCTCGACGGTGACGAAATCCGTTCTCGCGACCGCTCTGAAGTGAACGGTCGTGTCCTGGGTGAGCCCGCTCAGCGTCGCGTCGAAGCGAGTCGGGACGCTTGCGACGTCGAGGCGAACGTCCGGCGTGCTGGTGCCGTATGCCGTCGTCGCACCGTAGTCGAAGCGGGTGAAGACGGCGGAGCCACCCGGATTCGCGGAGCCATCGAGCGTCGCGCCCGTATCGGAGACGTCGGTCGCGGGGAGCGTCGACACGTCGGTCGGCGCGAAGGCCTGGGCGAAGAGCTTCTGGGTGTCGGTCTGGCCCGCGGTGTAGAGGAGGAACGGCGTCCCGAGGGCGCCGCCCTGGCAGGTTGCGCCGTCGGCGTTGGTCGGGTTGGCCGTGCAGCCGGACGAGATCGGCGCGCGCAGCGAGTCCACGCCGCCCAGTCCGGAGTTCGCGATGCCGGTCGGCGTGTCGAGCACGAAGACCGGCGCGGCGGCGCCCCCCTCGAAGTGTCCGACGAAGGTCGTCTGCGCCCCGGATACCGTCTCCTGCCAGGAGACGTACGGGACGTTGCCGGAGAACGTGATGTCGGGCCGCGTCGCGTCGTTCTCCGTGTTCGACACCGGCTGGCCGGAGTTGAAGAGCTCGAAATGATCACCCACCAGGCGCGAGACGAACACGGCGTGTTGGCCCTCGCCGAGCTCCTCCTGCCAGACCACCCACGGTACGGTCGGACCGCCTGGCCTGAGCGTGCCGGCGGCGACGCGCGGGTTCTCCGCGTTGCGGCCGACGACCGCGTTGAGCGTGCACGCGTCCTCGGCGTCCTGGCTCGCGGCGCAGCTGCCGAAGCCGTGCGCGCCCGAGAGGTCGAGGACGTTGGTCTGGCCGGCCGTTCCGTTCCCGACCGCGACCCAATGGAAGCCACCATCGGCTGCGCCGTCGGCGACGATCTTTGCTGCGAAGATCATGTCGTTGTCGCGAAGCCCGTCGATCTGGGTGGGATCTTCCTCGTACCACACGACCCACGCGACCGTGTCGTTCGGACCGGTGAACGCGATGTCCGGCTCGACTCCCGAGCGGGTCGGGTCGATGTTGAGCGTGGGATCGCCGGATTCGGATGGGACTGGACCAGTCGGGTTCAGCCGTTCGAGTCCGACTTGCTGCCAGCAGAACCCGTTCACGTCGACTCCACCCACGGGCCTCGTCCCGACCGGGCAGGCCGTTCCTGGAACAGCCTGCTTCACCGCCTTCGCCACGAAGATCTGCCGCAGCGTCGTGCCGTCGTTCGCGGCGCCGTCGTTCTCCTCCCACGTGATCCACGGAACCGGATCGGCGCCCGCGACGGCGGCGCCACCCGCGACCGAGGGGTGCTCGGCGGTTCGAGTGGGATGGATGTTGAGGGACGGGATGTGGCCCGGGCCCTTGCCCTGGCCGGAGGGGAGCCAGACGTTGGCCGCCGCGTTGAAACGGCTGGCGAAGATGTTCGTCGGCCCTCCGAAGGCCGCGCTCGGCTCGTACCAGGCGACCCACGGAACCGTGCGTCCCGCGCCGGCAAAGTCGATCGACGGTGCTTCGGCCTCCTGGGTGGCGTCGATGTTGAGCGACGCGGGGGACCCCTGGGTCACCCAGGCGCCGTTCTTGAACGCGCGGACGAAGATGTGCTGCGCGCCGGGGGCAGCCTTCTGCTCGAACGTCGCCCACGGGACCTGGACCTTGCCGGCCATCACCGCGCCGCCCGCGACGTCGGAGACGCCAGCGTCCTGGCGCGGGTCGATCGCGTCGGCGAGATCGTCGTTCACCTGCGAGCCCTTGGCCGGAAGCGGCAGGAAGGCCGCACGTGCCGCGGGGGCCGCAAGCAACACGGCGGCGGCCGCAAGAGCGGCGATCGTTCGCCGAAGACTGCGTGCGGGCGTGATCCTCTCGGAAAGTTGCGAATGCATTGGACACTCCTCCTCTTTTTTCTTCTGTTTCTGTCTGCGGGACGTCGGGCTGGCCTGGATTCGTCTCTGCTCAGTCCTCCGGCGCGGCATCGCGCAGGACGCCGGCGAGGAAGGCCATCAGTCCTCGGAGGGACGTGACGTGAGCGACTCGCCCGGACGCGACGTGCTCGACGCGCCCGAGCATGCGTCGCGGCGGAAGGGCGCGCGCGTCGAGGTGCAGTACGAACGCCCGGTCGGGTGGGAGCTGGAGCGTGACGCTACGAGGGTCCGCGTTCCGCCGCGCTCCCGATGTCTTCCGCCTCTGTGCCATGGGAGCGACGATAGGGTCTGCCCGCCGTCGTCACCATGAAACGGACGTCAGATTGCGGTGAGAAGACGGTGAGGAAGCGGTTCGTCTAACCAGGTGGGCGACGGGCCGGGCGCCGAGGTCGGTGGCCTGCGCTTCGGGATCGCCGCAAGCCCGGGGCCTTCGCCCGCCCTCGTTCCGCGTCTGCGACACCGCGAATCCGCCGGACCGGTGCCGCGGCGAGGAATGCGTCGCGCAGCGGGTCATCGGGCGCGAAGGAGTTCGCAAGGGCAAGGATGATCGCTTCGGCACGCGCTCGGTGGACTTCCGCCGCGGTGTCATTCGCTACCCGTCGGTGGAGGTCGGAGCGGGTGGCATGCACGCGCCACGCGGTCGTCGGGACCTCAAACGCCTCCACGACCGCGAGCCCCTTCTCGATCTTCTCCTCGGCAGCCGTCCAGTCCTCTTCGGCCATCGCAACCCGTGCCCCCACGTCCCACGCCAGCGCCTGCAGATTGGGCTCGGCCGTCGACAGGGCGGACTCGAGAAAGCGGTCGGCTTCGAGACGCGCCTTGCGGAGGTTTCCGGAAGCCAGCCACACGTCGCTCAACCCGAGCTGGGCATTCATGCGCCAGTACCAGTGGAGGAAGAACTTCGGGCCCTTCTTCGGATCGAGCAGCTTGGTGAAGCTCCGCGACGCGTCGTCGTATTCTCCGTGCTCCAGGGCGACATACCCGCTGGCGATCCCACCGATGCTCTGTGATGGTCCATGCCCGTATCCGGCGGCGCTTGCCGCTGTTCCACACAGCGCGCGCGCGCCGGCGAAATCCAGGACCGCGGTACGCAGCCACGCTTCGCGGGAGACGAAGAGCCACGGCTCATTGCCGTTCGCCTCGGCGGTATCCCTTCCGGCGCGCAGCATCTGCACCAGCTCGCCGAGCCGGCCCGCGTAGAGGAGCGCCAGCATCTTTCCGCTCAGCGCGAACATGGGAACCATGATGCTCGTGGAGTCATCCTCCTTCGGGATGCCTTCGAGGTTCTCGAGCGCTTTCGCGTACTCGCCCCGCAGGACCTGGAGATGTGCGTGGATCACCCTGTCGAACGCGGGTGGGCCGGCATCGCTCAGGCGGTTGATCGTCTCGCTGGCGGCCGCGCTCCTCTCCCAGTCCTCCGTTCGCCACGCGTCGTACGTGAGTCTGATGCCGGCAGCCAGCAGCTCGGTGCGCGCGTGCAGCAGCGGATCGTCCAGGGTGGCGCTGAGGCGAACGGCCTGCTCGATTGCTGCGATTCCGCGGTCGGGATCCAGAACGGCGTAGGGACGGATCAACCCTCTCAGCGCGTGTACCTGGGTAGACGTGGATCCCGCGTCGGCCGCGCGCGTTGCCGCGGCTTCGTAGGCTTCGGCGCACTCGACCCACGCGCCGCGCCCGTAGTGCGCATCGCCGATGCGTTGCAGCAGCTCCACCTCCAGTGCGCTGGGGGCGTCCGCGGCCAGGTGCTGCAGCAGGGATCGCGCGTGCTGGAGCACCCGGCTCGCGTCACCGTAGGCGAAGCGTTTGGCGGCGTTCTCCGCCGCGATGACGAGGTAGCGGATGGCCCGGCGGTAGTCGCCCGCTTCCTCGAAGTGCCATGCCAGCGGGCCGGCAATCGCCGTGACTCGCGCGCCATAGGTGCGCTCGAGCCACTCGCCGACGCGCTGGTGCAATCGCAGGCGCAACCCGGCGGGAACCCGCTCGGCGATCGCGTGGGGATAGAGGCTATGGGTGAAGCGGTAGCGCGCGACGTGCGTTCCGTCGGCTCGTACGTACAGCGCCCCCGCAGACAGGAACTGTCCCTGTCGGACGAGCTCATCGCAGCGGCCCTCGATCATCAGCGGGTCCAGATCGAGGCCGGCTGCAACGGATCCGATGGTGAATTCGGGGCCGAGCACGCTCGCCACCTCGAGCAAGCGCTGCGCCTCGGGTTGCAGGCGATCGATCTGCTTTTCGACCAGGGCGCGCAGGCTGTCGGGGACGGCGCGGGCGATCTCTCCAACGGATCCTCTCAGCCGCCAGCGGTCGTCCTCCCGCTCGAGGACGCGAAGGGCGACGAGCTCGTCCACCACCCGAACCATGAAGAGCGGATTGCCGTCCGTCCGCTGGTGCACGGCTCGCGCCAGCTCGGACGGAAACGCATGCCCGCCGAAACGCTGCGCGAGATAGGCGGCGATGTGCGGCTCGCGCAGGAACGCGAGGGCGATGTCCTCGCACTCTCGCCGCACCCGCAGCTCCTGGATGAGCGCCCGCAGCGGATGTCGCGCCACGATGGCGTCCACGGGGCGATAGCTTCCGACCACGAGAAGGCGCGCCGACTCCTGGCGCCGCCCGAGCATCGCCACGAGATCGATCGTCGAGTGGTCGCTCCAGTGGAGATCCTCGAGCACCAGCAGAACGGGGGCGACGGCGGACAGGGCCTCGAGGGCTCCGGCCATCTCGCGCAACATCCGCTCGTTGGTGACCACGGGGACGTGGCCGCGCAACGACTCGCGATCGTCACGCTGTTCGAGCCACGGCAGCTGCGTCAGCCATGTGGGGGCGTGAGTCTGCAGGACACGGATCACCCGCTCGGACCCGGGCTCGCGCAGCAGTCGCCCGAACGCCTCGAGAACCGGCAGATACGCCTCCGCCGCCCCGTAGTGCTCGAGGCACGCACCGCGCGCGATCAGCAGATCCGGCTCGTGCTCGGCGCGGCCCAGGAACGCGTCGAGCATCGTGGTCTTGCCGATACCGGCTTCACCGGAGACGAACACCAGCTGGCGGTGGCCGGCAAGGGCGCTCGCGAGTCGGTCCTCGAGCTGGGCGAGCACCCTGTCGCGCCCGACCATCGCGCCGCGCGGATCGACCGCCGTCGTGACCTTGGCCTGACGGGGGCGGGGGCCGATGAACCGGTAGCCCCGGCGCGGAACGGTCTCGATGAAGGACGGCGCCGCAGGATCGTCGCCGAGCGCGCGACGGATCTCCAGGACGACGACCTTGAGGACACCCTCGCTGACGTGGGTCCTTGCCCACCCGGCTCGCAGCAGCTCCTCCTTGGTGACCAGCTGCCCGCGGTCTTCGATCAGCCGGCGCAGGACCGCGAATGCTTTCGGAGTGAGAGCGGCGACCTCGTCGCGATACCAGAGCCGCCCGCTGGTGAGGTCCAGGGAGAAGTCACCGAACGTGACGCGTCGACCCGCTTCCATCGGCGCTAGGCCGAGCCGCCGTCGGAGTGGCTGTCGTACGCCAGATATTGCCGGACGAGGGCGATCGCCATACTTCCCTCGCCGACTGCCGCCGCCACACGCTTGACCGGGCTCAACCGCACGTCGCCGCACGCGAACACGCCGGGGACACTCGTTTCGAGCAGATAGGGGTCACGCCGGTGCGACCAGCGCCCGGCCTTCTTCAGGTCCTCACCCGTCAGGACATATCCGCGCGCATCGCGGACGATGTCTGCCGGCAGCCACGCGGTCTCCGCGTCGGCACCGATGAAGATGAACAGGCCGCCGCAATCGTGCTGGCGCACTTCCCCGGTGCGGGTGTCGCGAATGTCGATCGAGGTCAGGTGGGTGTCGCCGTGGACCGCGTGCAACTCCGACCCCAGCTTCACCTCCACGTTCGATTTTCCCTGCAGCTTCTCGATCAGGTAGTGCGACATGGTCTTGTCCAGGGACTCGCCCCGGACGACCAGGGTCACCTGGCGTGCGTGGTTGGCGCAATTGAGGGCCGCCTGACCGGCCGAGTTGCCGGCGCCGACGAGGTGGATGTCGAGTCCATGCGTGGCGCCCACCTCGCTGCGCGCGGCGCCGTAGTAGACGCCCTTGCCGATGAGCCGATCGAGGCCGTCGATGGTGAGGCGCCGCCACGTGACGCCGGTGGCAAGGATGAGCGTGCGTGCCCGCACGACGTCGTCGCCGTCGAGAAACACTTCGCGCGTCGTCGGATCGATGCGAGCGACGCAGCGCGTGACCAGGATCTCCGCGCCGAGGCGCCGCGCTTGCTGGAGTGCACGACTGGCCAGCTCGTCGCCCGAGACCCCGCTGGGAAATCCGAGATAGTTCTCGATCCGCGCGGACGTCCCGGCCTGTCCCCCGGGCGCCTCGCGCTCGATGACGATCGTGCGCAGCCCCTCGGATGCGCCGTAGACGGCGGCCGCAAGGCCGGCCGGCCCCCCACCGACGATCACGACGTCGTATTCGTCCGCGCGGGCGCTGGTCTGCAGGCCGAGGCGATTCGCCAGATCGCGCACCTCGGGCCGAACGAGCAGCTGTCCGTCCGCGAGCCGGACCACCGGAAGCTCGCCGTCCGCTGGACGGGGGCCGGGCCAGATCGTCGAGAGGTCCGGAGAATCGGGCATCACCCAGCTGAGGGAAATCTGGTTGCGCGCGAGAAACCGGCGCAGGTTGCCGCACGCCGCGTCCCATTGGTGGCCGACGACCGTCACGCGCGGCGTGGGCGGCTCGGCGGTGATGCTCTGGAGCCCTCCCATCCGCTCGCGCGCCAGCGCGCTCACCTTGAGCGAGATCTCCTGCGAGACCGCCGCGACCGCGTAGTACTGCTGCGGATCGATCCGGATCACGCGCGACGGCTCCACGGCACGGTATCCGCCGGGAAACGGCGTCCCCAGGGCCATCGGCACCTCGCCGAAGATCGTGCCCGGAAGCCGCCAGCCGAGCCTGCGTTCGATCCCGTCGATCGTCTTCACGACCTCGATCTTCCCGGTGAGCACGGCAAACAGCGCGCGCTCACCGCCTTCGGGAACGGCGAACTCGCCAGGACCGAGGTGGAGGTCGGCGGACGTGCGCGCGAGTCGTTCCAGCTCGGCGGCCGGCAGCCCGGAGAACAGGGGAACCGCCGCGACGTCCTCGACCGTCAGCATGAGATGTTCTTCATGGAAGCGCCTCGTAGCGAACGGCGACGATCTCGAGCTTTTCGGTTCCACGGGGCGTTCGCAGTACGACGACGTCGCCGACCGATGCCTTGAGCAGGGCCGTGGCGATGGGCGAGATCCACGACACGCGCCCGCGCCCCGGATCCAGCTCGTCGACCCCCACGATGCTGACGGTCCGCTCGGCGCCGGCCTCGTCGGCGACGGTGACCGTCGCGCCGAAGTAGACCCGGTCGTGGTCTTTGCCGGCATTGTCCACCACCACCGCGCTGTCGAGCCGTTTGGACAGGAAGCGGATCCGGCGGTCGATCTCGCGCAGCTTCCGCTTGCCGTAGATGTAGTCGCCGTTCTCCGACCGATCGCCGTTGCTGGCGGCCCACGCGATCGTCTCGACGAGCTGCGGCCGGTCGACCTTCCACAGGCGGGTCAGCTCGTCGTTCAGTCGCTGTCGCCCGGCGGGGGTGATGTAGTTCGTGAACCCGTCGGGCATGCCGGGGTCGGCGGCGAGATCGCGCTCGTCGTCGTCCTCGGCATCAGATTCCCTGGTGAACGCCTTGCTCATGGCGCAGGAGTCTACCGCGAAGCCGGACGGGACTGCAGCAGGAGGCGACCGGCCATGTCGCGGTCACGGCACGGGATGGTTCGGGCACTGTGAGGAGGTCGGGACACTACCGCCGTACGCAGGTCACGGGGTGCCGCATGGGAGCGACCTTGAACGCGCCGACGCCACCATAGTAGACGCCCGACCGTGGTGTCGCTCGCCGGCCGTACCGCCATCGTGACCGGAGCCGGCCGCGGCATCGGGCGCGCAACGGCCATCCAGCTCGCGCGGATGGGCGCCGCCGTCGTCGTGAACGACCTCGGTACCGCGGTCGAAGGCACGGGCCAGGACACGAGCGTCGCCGGCGCCGTCGTCGCCGAGATCGAAGCGAGCGGCGGCCGCGCCATGGCGAGCGTCGGGTCGGTCACCGACTTCGCCGCGGTCGCGCGCATGGTGCCGGAGGCGGTCGACCGGTTCGGCGGCGTCGACGTCCTCGTCAACAACGCCGGGGCGACGACGAGCCGCGCCGATATGGGAGATGGATCCCGACGTCTTCGATCGCGTGTCGGCGAGCCACGCGAAGGGAACGTTCAACACCATCCGCTGCGTGGCGCCGCACATGCGTGCGCGCCGCTGGGGTCGAATCGTCAATCTCGTCTCGCGCGCGGGGCTCGTCGGGATCCCCGGCACGGCGGCGTACGCGGCGGGCAAGGGTGCGGTCTTCGCCCTCACGAACGTCGCGGCGCGCGACCTCGCGTCGTCGGGCGTCACCGTGAACGCCGTGAATCCCGGCTCGACCGGCACGCGCATGGTCCTCGGCGCGGTCGAGCGGGCGCGGGCGCAGGGCGGCGCGGACGCCGTCGCGCGCGCCGCGCGGTTGGAGGCAGCGCTTCAGCCGCCGGAGGACGTCGCCGCCCTGATCGCGGCATTGTGCACGGAGGAAGCGGGAACGCTCACCGGCCAGGTGCTCTTCGTCGGGCGCGGCGAGATCGGGCTCTTCCGGCCGCTGGGCGTCGAGCAGACGGCGAAGGCCGCGGACGGCTGGACGGTGGAGTCGCTCCTGACGGCGCTCGGCGGATTCGAGCCCTACCCGCTCGACGCCCCCTACTGAGTCACTTCATCGCGATCGGGTTCACCGGCGATCCGCTGCCGCCGGCGATCGGGAGCGCCTGCGCGACGAGCAGGCACTCCCACACGCCGTCCGCAGCGCAGTCGTGCGCGAGCGTCTCGAGGTACCAGAACTCGCCCAGGTGAAGACCCAGGTTGCAGAGCGCGAGCATGTGGAACGGCACCCACACGCCTGGAATCTGCGCGCTGGCCTCGACCATCGAGTTGTCTGCCGCGACGGCCGCGACCCGGCGTTCGTGCAGCCAGGTCGCGGTCTCCCAGTGCAGCCCCGCCTCCTTGCCGCGGAAGCGCGACCAGTCCGCGAAGTCGCCGACGGTCGCCATCTGACCGGTGCGGACCATGACGATGTCGCCTTCGTCCACCCGCACGCCCTGCTGCGCTTCCGTCGCCTCGAGGTCGGCCGATCGTGATGGCGTAGCCGGCCGGCAGGCAGTCGACCGCCTTCGCGCGCGCGACGTCGAGGAGGACGCCACGCGACACGAAGTCGCCGTGCACCTTGTCGATGCCGCCGCGACCGGCGCCGCGCGCGTCGACGGTGGTGGCCGGGAAGCCGTTCCACAGGTGGCCGTCGTAGTAGACGTGGCAGAGCGCGTCCCACTGCGTCCCGCCTTGCACCATCATCACCAGGACGTCGTCGACGTAGCCAGCGCCCATGCCGAGATCGACGCGCGCCGACTGGTCGCAGCCGGTGGCGGTCATGAGGTGGAGCGGGTTGATGCGCGCCCCGCCCGCCTGCGGGCCGCTGCCGTGCCGGATCGGGATCGCGAGCGCGAACGTCTTCCCCTGCCGGACGCAGCCGGCGGCACGACGGCGGACGTCTGCGGTGACGTAGTTCAGCGCGCCGCGCTCGTCGTCGGCGCCCCAGCGCCCCCACGTCCGCAAGGTCCGGAGCAGCTCTGCGAAGTCCGGCACGACGTCCTCAGGCGCGGCGGAAGCGCGGCAGCACTTTCTCGCCGAGGAGACGGATCGACTCGAGCGTCTTCTCGTGCGGCGTGTGCCAGCCGACCACCGGGATCAGCACGAGCTGATCGAGCCCGATCGCCTCGAAGCGGGCGATGGTGCGCGCGACGTCGTCCGGTGAGCCGACGCAGATGCCGTTCTTGTAGAAGCCCTCGGCACCGGAGGCCTTCGCGAATGCGCCGGAGAGGTGCTTCTCGCCCGATATCTCCTTGATGAGCTCGCGCAGCCGGGACTGCGGGATCGGCCGTGGGATGTGCTTCGTGCGCTCGAAGGCCCACGGGATGGTGTCGAAGTAGACCGTCATGTGCGGCGTCGTGGCGCCCGCGTTCCGCAGGTAGGTCTGCCGCGCCTCGTCACCGTCCTCGAGGCACAGAGTGGGTGCGATCGTCATGATCTTGTCGTACGTGAACGCGCCGACCGGCTTCGCCTTCGGGATGGTGGACTTGTAGGTCTCGACGAGCGGCCGCAGGAGCTCCGGGTCGGCGAAGTTGAACATCGCGACGCCGATCCCCATCTCCGCGGCGCGCTGCACCGTCCCGGGATTGGTGGCGGTGACCCAGAGCGGCGGATGCGGCTTCTGCACGACGCGCGGAATGATGCAGCGCTCGGGGACGGAGAAGTACTTCCCCTGCCAGGAGAAGAGCTCCTGCGTCCACATCTGCGGGATGGCGTGGATGGCCTCCTCCCACATGTCGCGCGTCTCGTCGCTGGAGAGCCCGAACGTGTTCACCTCGGTGCTCCCGCTGCCGCGACCGGTGCCGAGCTCGACGCGTCCGTTGGTCACGACGTCGATGTAGGCGATCTGCTCCGCCACGCGGACGGGATGATTGATCGGCGGGCAGATGTTGAAGATGCCGGTCACCACGCGGATGCGTTTCGTCTGCACGCCGACGGCCAGGCAGGCGAGGTGCGACGACGACCCGTGCGAGTACTCCTCGAGGCAGTGGTGCTCGGGCGCCCAGTAGGTATCGAATCCGGCGGCGTCGGCGGCGATCCCGACCTCGATGTCGCGACGGATGCGGAGCGGCTCCGTCACGTCCCACGGTCGCGGGCCGACGGAAGCGCCCTGGAAGACTCCGAACTCGAGCGGCATGGGCGCGGGGTATACCCGGATCGACCGGTCATTGGCCACTGCTCCAGCGTTCATTCACTGGCGGCGTTCTGGCGGACCCCCGGTGGACGGGGCCTTCGCATCGTCGCAAGGGGACGCGTCAGGGTATTCCCTTCCCGACCCGAGTGAGGCTACACCGCCCGCGACCGGGACCATCCTCGTTCGGTCAACCGTCAGGACGCGAGATGAGAATCACGCGATGGATCGCGGCGCTCGGACTTCTGCTCGTCGCGCCGGTGATGGGAAGCGCGCAACCCGTCCCTGTCCCCGATACGTGGGGCGGCGATCTCCTCTCCCGGCCCCGACTCACCGGCAGCTGGGCGGCTTCCGGGACGAGATGGGCAAGAAGGGCATCATCCTCGACGTCGACTTCATCCTGACGCCGCAAGCCGTGGCGACCGGAGGCGTCGACACCGGCGCTCACTTCTGGGGGAACGCCGAGTACACGCTCAACGTCGACACGCAGAAGGCCGGCCTGTGGCCAGGAGGCTTCCTGAAGGTCGTCGGCATCAGCGCGTTCGGCAACAGCATTGCCACGGACTCCGGCGCCCTCGTCCCGCCGAATACCGCCCTCCTCCTGCCCTCGGTCGAGCCGACGAGCGCGCTGATGAACGCGGCCTTCATACAGTTCCTGAGCCCGAAGTACGGGCTCGTGGCGGGCAAGGTCTTCACGGTCGACGGGGCGCTCGGCGAGTTCACCGGCAACTTCCGCACCCAGTTCGAGAACACGGCCCTGACCTTTCCGATGGCCACCGCTCTCGTCCCGATTTCCGCGTACGGCGGTGGGGTCGTCGGCATTCCGTGGGAGCACCTCGCGCTGACCCCCGTCGGCGTGTCATCGTCCTCGAGCGGGTATTCCCATTCTGGGACACGACCGTCGGAGTCGCTCGTATTCATCGTGCTCAGCGAGATGACGTGCTTCACGAAGCGCATCAAGCGAAGCCAAGAAGCATGTTGCATGATGAAGAGCGTTCGCGCCTGCGTTGGCCCCAGGACTCCGATGATAAACATGATAGCGAGAAGAAGAGAAACGCGCTGCGCAAAGTCGAGGATGCCGTGCGAACGCTCAAGCGCTTCGTTCTTGAGGAGGGCTCCCTGCGTCTCGGCAATCCTCACCGGCCATCGCTTTAGCGTCCAAATACGCTCATGACGGTTACAGCCTCGAAGTCATGAGCGAAACAAACGTCGGCAACTGCACCGAGGAAAAACGTGGGGCCATCGTCCGACAGATTTCAGCAGTACTATCGCCGCACGACCGGCGACCAAGGCATGGGCGGACAGTACTTCGCGCTCGACGCCGCGGCCGCGCGCTCTCGCGCCCATCGAGTCCTCGTACCACGTGGGCTTCGGCGGCAACGCGTGATGGCGAGCCGGCCGCACGAAACGTTCGGCGATCGGCTGGGCACGAACGGAGTTCAGCGGCAATTGCGCTCCCGTTCCTGCGCCAGCGGCTCGACCTCGGCCTCGATGCGCGAGGACGCGGCCGAGTGTACTCGGCGCGCCGCATAACCGCTCGAACGCGGACGTGCGCCCGTTCTATTTTCTTTGCCGTGCTCTTCGCCTTCCGCCTTCCGAAGGAGCGACGTGACGTTCACGTGAGACAGTCGACGTGGCGGCCCATGGCCCTGCTTTTCCGTCATCCCTCAAGGCCGCGAGCCATCGTGCGCCTCACGGAGCAGAAGCGGGCGCCAGGGGTGACCGCCGGCCTCGGGCGCAGGCGGCGAATTCGAGACTGAACAGGAATATCTCCCCTTGGGGGCGCGATTTCACCGTCACGTCGCGTTCGTAGCGGAGCCGCGTCCGCACGGGAAGCGGACGCAACGAGAGCACGATCTCGGGTCCGAGCCCGTACGCCTCGTCGCGCGCCCCGCGGAGCACGGGCGGGACGCCGCGCCTCGGTCATCGCGAACCTGCGAGAGCGCGAACCCGACGATGCCCAGGTCCAGGCGCCGGGCGGCTCGAGCCCATCGGCACCACCGTGGTGCCCGGCATCCGCCTCGACATCCGCCTGTAGGGAACGACCGGGCGCGAACGCTCCGCCGCTGACAAAGCCCACGGACGACGTATGACGTGTCCCTCCCCGCGCCATCGTCTTACGCGACTGCTATGGTGGGGCGATGAACCCCGAGCTGCGCGCGAGAGGCTACATCGCCACGCAGGGGCTCCTCGAGACCAGCCTTGCCCGCGTGGTCTACAAGACGCTCCTACTCAAGCACTGCTGCTGGACCTGCGCCCGCGGATCGAAGCGATTTCGGGTTGTCGCCTGGTGCCGACCTACAGCTATGCGCGCGTGTACTTCCACGGCGACGGCTTCATCAGACACTCCGATCGGGGCAGCTGCGAGGTGAGCGTCTCGATTCACGTCGGGAGGGATGGAGGTGAGGCGAGCCTGTGGTTTCCGCCGGACACCAGGGTCGAGATGGAGGAAGGCGACGGCGCCGTCTATCTCGGGTGCGAGACGGATCACTGGCGCGAGCGTTTCACCGGGAGCGCGATGGGACAGCTCCTCCTCCACTACGTGGTCGCAGGCGGCATCGCGGCCCGCATCGTCGAGCACGTCTCCTCGCACCCCATCGAGCCGCGCTCGCCGCTGGACCCGACGCTCGTGGAGGCCGGCCACCGCCAGCGAACGGCGCTGCTCGCTGCGGTGACGGCCCGGACCGGGAGATGGTCGAAAGCGGATCGCATCGTGGCCGCGGCGATGCTCGACGTGCTCTGGAGCGTCGCGTCCTTCGAGCGCCTGGTGGTCGATTGGCAGCTCGATCGCACCCAGGCGATCCGGGGCATGGTCTGGGTGATCGGGGTGGTCGAGGAGGCGATCCGGAAGGGGCGACGTCCGAGCTGAGGAGTGAAGTTCGTGGCGCGAGACGCTAGCCTGACGCTAGCCCTGAAAGAGGAGGAACGGCCATGAGCAACGGCAACCCACAGAGCGCGGTGCGCAAGTCCCTCGGCGACTTCGCGCCGAAGCTCGTCGACCTCACCGAGGACGTCCTGTTCGGCGACGTCTGGGAACGACCGCAGCTCTCGAAGCGCGATCGCAGCCTGATCACCTGCGCGGCGCTGATCGCGACGGGCAAGACCGAGCAGATGGATTTCCACTTCCCCAACGCGATCAAGAACGGCGTCACGCAGCAGGAGATCGTCGAAATGATCACGCACCTCGCGTTCTACGTCGGTTGGCCGAGCGCAATGTCCGCGGTGAATCGTGCAAAGGCGCTCTTTGAAAAACGGCTCCGTTAGTTTACACCCGGGAGATGCCACGGCTTCGTGAGGTGTCTCGCGACGAGGCGGATCCCTTCGTCCGCCAGATCTACCGCATGCTGTTCGGCGAGCGCGATCCCGTCCGCGAGCCCGGGACGGAAACCGGGTCGCCGGGCAACTGGTGGACGGTCTTCGCCCTGTCGCCGGACTGCTTCCGCCACGCCGTGCTCGGCTTCCAGCTCTACCGCAGCGCCGACCGCAAGCTCGATCCGAAGCTGCGCGAGCTGGGACAGCTGCGCGCCGGGTGGGCGCGCGGCTCGCGGTTCGTGTTCTCGCAGCACTGCAAAGCGGCGCGTGCGGTCGGCCTCGACGAGGCACTGATCGCGGCGGTCCCGCACTGGCAGACCGCCGACGTGTTCACACCGACCGAACGTGCCGTGCTGGCCTACACCGACTGCTTGGTGCTCGACGGCGGCCGCACACCGGACGGCGTCTTCGCCGCCCTGAAGAGCCACCTCGGCGACGAGGAGATTCTCGAGCTCACCTACGTGACCACCCTGTACGAGATGCACGCCACGATCTGCCGGGCGCTGCGTCTCGAGTACGACGATGTCGACGAGCGCGTCACCGAGGTCGCCGCCCCGGGTGGGGCCGGGATGGATGTGATGCGCATGGTCGATTCCTGAGAGGAGACCGCACATGGGCTACCATCATCTCGCGCTCGCGGCGCGCGACATGGCCGCAATCCATCACTTCTACGAGGAGGTGATGGGCTTCGAGCTGGTGAAGGTCGAGGTCGCCACCGTTCCCGACGGCGGGTGGGCGAAGCACTTCTTCTATCGGATGGACGGCGACGATTCGCGGTTCATCGCCTTCTGGGAGCTGCACGACGTACCGGGAACGGAGCGTCTCGAGACGAACCTCTCCCGCGCCGCCGGCGTGCCCGACTTCATCAACCACATCGCCTTCGCTGTTCCGACCGCGGACGAGCTCGCTCGCCGGAAGCAACGCTGGCTCGCGGCCGATCGCGACGTCCTCGAGATCGACCACGGCTGGTGCCACTCGATCTACACCAAGGATCCCAACGAGAACCTGGTCGAGTTCTGCCTGACGACCGGGACCTTCACCGCCGCGGACCGAGCCGCGGCGATCGCGGCGCTCACCGCCAGCGTCCCGGCGTTCAGCAAGCCGCCCCCACGCATCGAGATGCACCGGGCCTCCGCGAGCACCCGTCCCGTGTAGCGCGATGCTCCAACCGGTCGTCACGGCTTCACGACCTTCGCGGTGACAGCCCTGCGGTCTGGGTTCACGCAGGCTTCCCAGACGCGCGCGACGACGTATTGTTGCTGCATCACAAGGGAGGGAGCAACGCCATGCAGAAGCGAAGACTCGGGAACAGCGACCTGGAGGTCTCGGCCATCGGCCTCGGCTGCATGGGCATGAGCTTCGGCTACGGGCCGCCCGCCGACAAGCACGAGATGATCGCGCTGATTCGAACGGCCGTCGCCCGCGGCGTCACCTTCTTCGACACAGCCGAGGCCTACGGCCCGTATACGAACGAGGAGCTCGTGGGCGAAGCTCTTGCCCCGGTGCGCGAGCAGGTCGTCATCGCAACCAAGTTCGGCTTTGAATTCGATTCGAACGGGCGGCAGCAGGGCCTCGATAGCCGACCGGAGCACATCAAGCAGGTGGTCGACGCGTCGCTCGAGCGGCTCGAGATCGACAGCATCGATCTCCTCTACCAGCACCGTGTCGATCCTGACGTGCCGATCGAGGACGTCGCGGGTACGGTGAAGGAACCTCATCCGGGAAGGGAAGGTCAAGCATTTCGGGCTTTCCGAGGCGGGCGTGCAAACGATCCGTCGTGCTCACGCCGTGCAGCCGGTCACGGCGGTTCAGAGCGAATATTCGCTGTGGTGGCGACGCCCCGAGGAGGAGATACTGCCGACGCTCGAGGAACTCGGGATCGGCTTCGTCCCCTTCAGTCCTCTCGGCAGGGGCTTCCTCACAGGCGCGATCAGCGCAAACACGACGTTCGACAGCGCCGATGTCCGCAACATCGTTCCGCGCTTCACACCGGAGGCTCGAAAGGCGAACCAGGCCCTGGTTGATCTGCTCGGCGAGATCGCCACTGGAAAGCAGGCGACTCCCGCTCAGATCGCGATCTCCTGGCTGCTTGCCCGGAAGCCGTGGATCGTGCCGATCCCGGGCACCACGAAGCTGCACCGCCTGGAAGAGAACATCGGAGCAGCTGCCATCGAACTGACTCCCGACGATCTCCGTGACATCGAGAGCGCCGTCGCGAAGATTGCGGTGCAGGGTGAGCGGTATCCGGAAAAGCTGGAGAAGATGACCGGTCGCTGAGACGC
>CAVQLX010000011.1:0-347937 GCA_963713495.1 uncultured delta proteobacterium
GAACGGCCGCGAGGCTTCCTCGGGCTCGTAGATCTTCACCTGCTCCTTGATGTAGTAGAGCGGGTCGGTGACCTTCCGGCCGAGGTGGATCGGGCGCGCCTCGGCGCTGCCGAACAGCTCGGCGTAGTCGCCGTGGAAGCCGTCGCAGATCGCCTTCACGTCGCACTCGTCGCACTGCGGCGCGTACTGGTAGTGACAGTGATCCAGCGCCCGGACGACGCGCGTGATCGCGGTACACGTCGGGGTCGCGATGCAGCTCGTCGGTGGTCGTCGCGGCGTCCGCGTCGTGCCCGTTTCCCGTCACCAGCTTCTTCAGCTTGCGCCGGTACGCCAGCGCGGACCAGTACGCGCGCTTCACCGTCTCGCGCGTCGCGGGGAAGGGCGCCAGCATGTCCTTGACGCTCGCGCGGACGCGCGGGAGCAATCCGCTCTGGCCGTTCTCCTCGGGATTCTGGAAGACCCACGAGCTGTACGTGAGGGCGGCGAGATCCGAGTGGTGCTCCGACGGCTCGCCCCACTTCATGCGCTGCGGCTGCTGGCCGGTCCAGCTCCACGAGTCGTAGTCCCACTCGTGCGCGTCGTAGGAGAGCTGCTGGAAGTTGTACATGCTCTTGCGATGGCGCTCTTCCACCATGCAAGCGGGGAAGTACCGGACGTTCGCCTCGACGCCGCCCGCCGCCAGCACGTCGAGAGCCTTGTTCAGCTCGGTCGCGACGTCGCTGTAGCTGGGCACGTTGATGGTGGAGCGATGCCCCGTCGCCTGATCCTCGAAGGGATTGAAGGCCAGGAAGTTGACCGCGAGGGCACCCGTCGAGACCGCGAGCTTCGCGATGTCGACGTACTGCGGGATGGCCTTCAGGCTGAGCACGGAGTTGAACCGGAAGGGAATGCCGAGCTCCATGCAGTGCTGCAGCGCCTGCGCCTGCTTCGCCGAGCCACCTGGCAGACCGACGATCTCGTCGTAGACCGGGCCGAGCCCCTGGACGCTGATCAGGAGGTCGCGGACCCCGGCTTCCTTCAGCTGGACGCACTTCTCCCGCTTCGCCAGCGCGATCGCGTTGGTGATCAGCGTGGGGTACAGGCCGATCTCGTGGCAGTACGTGACGAGCTCCTCGATGTGTCGCCAGATCGTGGGCTCACCGCCCTGGATGTCGATCGAGGTGTTGCCGTACTTGAAGCGGAGGTCGTGGCAGATCTTCTTGGCCTTCTCGAGGTCCATGAACGGATGCTCGGGATGGTCCTTCTTCTCGATCCGGTCGAGGAAGTAGCAGAAGTGGCAGCGGATGTTGCACGTCTGTCCGAGCCACATGACCCCGCGCCGGGTGAGCAGCTTCTCGCGGGTCTCGAAGTAGCCGGGCGGCCGCGGATGGTCCGCCGTGCCCGCGCCGCCGGTGTCGGGTGCCCGATGCCCGTTCCCCGGCTCGCTCGGGGCATGCCCCTGCATGGTCACCTCCCTGGAGTGTTGCGCATCCCCCGCCACTACGAGGCTTTTGCTAGTCTATTTGAGGCAGTCGCGCAACGCGCAGGGAGAATCGAGCGCGTTCGAGTTGCCGGACATGCATCCTTTTGCTAGCCAGGTCCGGGTGCTGCGGGAACTGCGTGAGCTGCTGGGGTACGGAAGCCTTCTCCGCGAGCTGGTCGCGCGTGACCTGAAGGTCCGCTACAAGCGCTCGGTGCTGGGCGTCGTGTGGACGATGCTCAACCCGCTGTTCCTGATGATCATCCTGACCTTCGTCTTCTCGCACATCATGCGGGTTACGGTAGAGCATTTCCCGGTCTATCTGCTCTCCGCCCTGGTCCTGTGGACCTTCTTCTCGCAGGCCACGTCCTGGTCGACGGCATGCTTCCTCAGCTACGCGGCGATCATCAAGCGGGTCTACGTCCCGCGCAGCATCTTCGTCATCGCCACGATCGTCTCCGGCGTCGTGAACCTGCTGATCTCCCTCGTGCCGCTGGCGCTCATCATGCTGTTTTTCGGGCATCGGTTCAGTCCGGCGCTGATCTTCCTCCCCGTCCCGATCCTCCTCACCGCGCTGTTCTCGCTCGGCATCTCGCTGGCGCTCGCGCCGCTCAGCCTCATGTTCGCGGACATCGTCCCGATCTACCAGGTGATCCTGACGGCGTGGCTTTACGTCACGCCTGTGATCTATCCGCTGACCGCGCTGCCCGACGCCTACCGCCGCGTGCTGGTCCTGAACCCCATGACGCATCTCGTGGAGGCGTTTCGCACGCCGATCTACCAGGGTGAGATTCCGTCGATGAACGTCCTGGTCACCTCGACCGTCGCCGGGCTCGGCACGTTGCTGATCGGGTGGCTCATCTTTGCGCGCTACAACGACCGCATTGCCTACTACATCTGATCGCGCGAGCGACGCGCGTCCGGTCATCGAGCTCCAGGACGTGTCCGTTCGCTATCGCGTTCCCCAGGAGCGGGTCCTCACCTTCAAGGAGTACCTCATCCGCTGGCTCCGCGGGCGCGTGGTCATCGAGGAGCTGCACGCGCTCTCGCAGGTGAACCTGCGGGTGGGCAAGGCGAGGCGGTCGGCATCATCGGGCGCAACGGCGCCGGGAAGACCACCCTCATGAAGGTCATCGCCCGCGTGCTCCGACCGAGCTCGGGCAGCGTGCGGGTGGAGGGCCTGGTCGCGCCCCTCGAGCTCGGCGCCGGGTTCGACACGGAGCTGACGGGGCGCGAGAACGTGTTCCTGAACGGCGCCGTGCTGGGCCGCTCGCGCCGCGAGATGCAGCGCCGGCTTCCGGACATCGTCCGCTTCGCGGAGCTCGAGCACTTCATCGATGCGCCGCTGCGGACCTACTCCACGGGCATGGGCGCGCGGCTAGCGTTCGCGGTGGCGACGGATCTCCAGCCGGAGATCCTGCTGGTGGACGAGATTCTCTCGGTGGGTGACATCGAGTTCCAGCAGAAGTGCGTCGCGCGCATGGAGGAGTTCCTCGCGCGCGGGGCCACGCTGGTGCTCGTTTCGCACTCGCCCGAAGCAGGTCCGCGATCTGTGCCAGCGAGCCGTCTGGCTGCACGAGGGCAAGGTGGTGCTCGATGGGCCGTCGGCGGAGGTGGTGGACGCGTTCGTGGAGCACACGACGCCCGGGCACCCCCAGTCCGCCGCGGGATAGCCCTGGCTGTGTGAGCCGGGGGTCGAGGTCCCCGGCGTGGCAGACGGTGGCGGCCGCGTGCTCCTACCCCTCCACGGGCACGGGCGTCCCGTTCCGCTCGAAGGCGCGGCTCACGAGCTCGAGCACTTCCCGGAGACTCCCGAGTGCCGCATCCGCGTCGCTGCGCTCGTAGTACTCGAGCGGCACCACGTCCTCGTCACCGTAGAAGGAGAGCTCACGGTCGCGCCGGAGCGTCTTCGACGCGTGCTCGATCCGTCCGAGCTCGTCGGGCATGAGCAGCGGCCGGCAATGGCCGCGTCGCGCAGCAGCCGGGCAACGTCATGGGCCCTGGGGTAGGAGAGCCCCTTCAGCTTGAGGAGGGCCTTCACGGCCAGCTCTACCGTCTCCTGCGCTTCCCGGACCGCGTCCGCAAAGTCCTCCGCTTCGATCAGGGTCTCGACCGCACGTAGCCGGAGCCGCGAGCGCTTCAGGTAGTCGACGGCGAGGGCCGGCGCGTTGGTCATGACGGGGGCCGCTCGTAGTAGGGCAGTCCCATGAACAGCCGCCGGCGGTACATGCCCTCCTCGATGGCCTGCCGGATCGCCTCGAGGCGCTCCGTCAGGGCTCCCGATGAATCGAACCACACCTCTACGCCGGCTCCGACGGCTTCGAGCAGCCACGACGGCGGCGCGTCGAGCGAGGCTGTGGTGAGGAACGTCGGGTCGAGGGCAGGGTCTTCGTGCCCGAACGCTTCGAGCCACGGGAGCCAGGTATCGCGCCGCAGGATGCGACCGGCGAGCCACACGCCGAGATCGAGGTCCGAATCCGGGCGCGGCGAGCCGGCCACGCGCGAGCCGAAGGCGAACAGCCCGAGCAAGCGGTCCCCGAACAGTTCCCGCGCGCGGCGCAGGATCTCTCGATCGATCGCCATGGCGCGACTGTAGCGCGTTGGCGTGGAGCAGGAAAACTCACCCCGGCGGCGGCGCCGCCAGCTCGCGCAGGATGTCGTCCAGCGACCGCGTCAGATCCCAGCCGGGGTAGTCCGCCTTCAAGCGCCGCAGGTCGCTGATGTAGCAGATGTGGTCGCCGACCCGGTTCTGGTCCACGTATTGGTAGTCGAGCCTCTTCCCGATCAGCTCCTCGAAGCGCGCCACCGCTTCGATGACGGACACGCTGTTGTCGCGGCCGCCGCCGAGGTTGTAGACCGCGGCGACGCGCGGGTTCTCGTAGAACGCCAGGAACGCGGTGCACACGTCGTGGGCGTGGATGTTGTCGCGCACCTGCTTGCCCTTGTAGCCGTACACGCGGTACGGGCGGCCCTCGCGGACGCACCGCGCCAGGTAGGCGAGGAAGCCGTGCAGCTCGGCGCCGGAGTGATTCGGTCCGGTGAGGCAGCCGCCCCGGTAGCAGACCGTCGGCATGCCGAAGTAGCGGCCGTACTCCTGGACCATCACGTCGGCCGCGACCTTGGACGCGCCGAACAGGCTGTGCAGGGTGGCGTCGATGCGGCAGGTCTCCGCGATGCCGTGCCAGTCGGCGGCATCCGCGTAGTCCCAGCGCGTCGCGAGCTCGTTCAGCGGCAGCTCGTTCGGGGCGTCGCCGTAGACCTTGTTCGTGCTCATGAAGATGAACGGCGACTCGGGACACGACTCGCGCATCGCCTGGAGCAGGTTCAGCGTGCCGCCCGCGTTGACGTCGAAGTCGTCGAAGGGGCGATCCTTGGCGAGGTCGTGCGACGGCTGCGACGCGGAGTGGATCAGCAGGTCCGGCTTCACGCTGCGGACGAGGTCGGCCATCGCCGCGCGGTCGCGGATGTCGAGCGGATGATGCGTGAAGTGCGTCGTCGCCTTGCGGAGGCGCTCGAGGTTCCACGTCGTGTCGCCGTCCGGCCCGAAGAAGTCGCGGCGCATGTTGTTGTCGACGCCGTGCACCTCCCAGCCGCGCGCGTCGAGGAACCTGGCAGCCTCGGAGCCGATGAGCCCGCTGCTGCCCGTGACGAGGACCCGCTTCATGCGGTGGACTCGTCGGTCGGGGACCTGAGCTCGCGGCTCAGCAAGCCGTGTCGCTCGAGCTCGCCGTGCGCGCGGCCGAAGTGGTCGCTGGAGGCGGCGCCGCGGCACCAGTCGAGCAGCTCGTGCAGCCCTTGCTCCCAGCCGATGCGCGGCGCGAAGCCGAGCGCCTGGCGCGCACGCGTGATGTCGGCCGTGCAGTGCCGGACGTCGCCGAGCCGGAACTGGCCCGTCACGCGCGGCTGGAGATCCTCCCGACCCGCCAGCGTCGCGAGCGTGCGGCCGATGTCGCCGATGCGGCGCAGCTCGCCACTCCCGAGGTTCATCACCACGCCGTCCGCCCGGTCGCTCTCGAGCGCCAGGAGCGCGGTGTCGGCGACGTCGTGCACCGAGATGAAGTCACGGCTCTGCCCGCCGTCCTCGTACACCACCGGCTGCTCGCCGGCGAGCAACCGGGCGAGGAAGATCGCGAGCACGCCGGTGTAGGGATTGCTGAGCGACTGGCGCGGCCCGTAGACGTTGAAGAGGCGCAGGCAGACGACCGGAAAGCCGTAGACGCCGCCGACGCTGAGCGCCAGCTCCTCCTGCCAGCGCTTGGTGAGGGCGTAGACGTTGCGCGCGAGGAGCGCCGAATCCTCCGGTGTGGGCGCGGGCTCGAGCGGCTCGCCGGTCTCGGGGCAGACCGGCTCCCAGCCGGAGCGGGCGATGTCGTCCTCGGTGCGAATCCCGACGCGCAGCAGCCGGCCGTCCGACGGCCGCCGGTACACGCCTTCGCCGTATCCGGTCATCGAGGTGAAGACGAGAAGCTTTCGCGGACGATCGGCCGGGCGCTGGAGGCAGTCGAGCAACGTGGCCGTGCCCCGGACGTTGACGTCGACGTAGTGCTCCACCTTGTACAGTGACTGGGCAACGCCGACGGCCGCGGCGGCGTGCACCACCGCGTCGATGCCGTCGAGCGCGCGCTCGACGGCAGCCCGGTCGCGCACGTCGGCGACCACCAGCTCCGCGTCTCGCGCCAGGTAGGGCGGAGGGCCGTCGGGGTGGACCTGCGGATCGAGCGAGTCGAGCACGCGCACGCCATGGCCCGCTGCCAGGAGGCGGTCGACCACGAACGAACCGATGAAGCCGGCCCCGCCGGTGACCAGGACGTGCATGTCGCTGGCGGATGTACCGCACTCGGCGCGGGCGGGCAACGCTGGCCCGCGGGGCACCCATATTTTGTCTTGCAATCCAGGCATGGGTCGAATAGCCCCGTCGCCGGTGAGGCTCTCGGTCGTCATCCCGGCGCGCAACGAGGGGCCCAACATCCGACCCACCCTCGATGCGCTGCGCACGCGCCTGGCGCGGGAGGGGATCGAGTACGAGCTGGTCGTGGTGGACGACGGCAGCACGGACACGACCGCGGCAGAGGTGCAGGCGCTGGCCGACGTCGATCGGCGGCGTGCGACTGGTGACGAACACCGGGGCGCACGGCTTCGGACACGCGGTGCGGTGCGGCCTCGACGCCTTCACGGGCGACGCCGTCACGATCGTCATGGCCGACGGCTCGGACAGTCCGGACGATCTGGTGCGGTACTTCTACATCCTCCGCGACCGCGCCGAGTGCGCCTTCGGGTCGCGCTTCGCGCCCGGCAGCGAGGTGATCGACTACCCGCGGTTCAAGCTGTTCGTGAACCGCCTCGCGAACTGGTTCATCAAGGTCCTGTTCGGATTTCGCTACAACGACGTCACGAACGCGTTCAAGGGCTATCGCGCCAACGTGATCGAGGGCTGCCGGCCGTTCCTGTCGCCGCACTTCAACCTGACGGTCGAGATTCCGCTGAAGGCGATCGTGCGCGGCTACAGCTACGAGACGCTGCCCATCAGCTGGCGACAGCGCCACCATGGCGTCTCCAGCCTGAAGCTCCAGGAGATGGGCAGCCGCTACCTCTTCATCGTGCTGCACGTGTGGCTCGAGAAGATGCTCACCAGGGGGGACTACCGGCGTGTCGACGCCGGGCAGCCGTTTCGTCGCATCGCCGTCGACCCCGTCGAAGCACCGCCCGCCGCCGCCGAACGGTGACGGATCGTAGGCCTCGCCTGGGACGGATTCGATCAGGACGAGGGAGGCGCCAGCTCGAGCCCGAGGGTCTCGAAGCGGCGGAAGTCGGTGGGATTCGCCGTCGCGAGCGCTGCTCCGGTCCGGATCGCGGTCGCCGCGATCATGCAATCGATGAGCGAGCCACGACGCCGACCGCCGAGATTGAAGAGGCGAGCCGCGAGCCGCGCCTCATCCCCGCCGAAGGCATGAGGCTGGCCGACGATCCGATTCGCCAGTTCGAGCTGTTCCGGCGTGATCGGGCCACAAAGGAACTCCGCCCAGGCCACGGCGCTGACCCCGAGCGAGGCCCGGTCGACGAGCCAGGTTCGGAGCCGTTGATCCTGCGGGGAGCCAGCAAGCAGGGCGCTGATGAGAAAGCTGGTGTCGAGATGGATCACGGCATGCGCCGTTCGGCACGCTTGGACGATGCGCGCCGCTCGTCGCGTGTCGTCCGCGCCCATGCGCGCGCCTTGGTCCGCGTGAGCCCGAGGGCACGCTGCAGACCGTCGAGCGCCCTCAGCGGATCCGACGCCGCGGGTACGGCTTCGCCTGCCGCGGCACGAATGACCCGGCGTAACGCTTCGGACTTCGAGGTGCGCCACGCCTGGGCGATCCGTTCCAGCGCCCGGACGGTCTCCACGTCGAGTGCATACGTGCTTCGGACCATTGCGGTAGCCATAAGACGACCGGGTATGCGCATACGAGGCTCTCGTCAACCCGGCTGCCGGGCGGTGTTGGGGTACCGTGTTGAACGTCTGCATCCTCTTGCGCCATAGGCCGGTTTCCGGTTTGACCACACGGGATGCCCGGCTACACGACCGTCACCGTTCCCGCGGGCGACGCGATCCGCACGACCGGCGGCGTGCTCCAGGTCCCCGACCATCCGATCCTTCCGTTCATCGAGGGTGACGGGACCGGCCCGGACATCTGGCGCGCGAGCCAGGTGGTCTTCGACGCTGCCGTGGAGAAGGCCTATGGCGGTCGCCGGCGCATTGCCTGGATGGAGGTCTATGCCGGTGAGAAGGCGTTCAATCGCCTGGGCACCTGGCTGCCGGACGACACCGTCGCCGCGTTCAAGGAGTTCGTCGTCGGGATCAAGGGACCGCTGACGACGCCCGTGGGCGGCGGCATCCGCTCCCTCAACGTCGCGCTCCGCCAGGTGCTCGACCTCTACGTGTGCCTGCGGCCGGTGCGGTGGTTCACCGGCGTGCCGAGTCCCGTGAAGCGGCCCGAGCAGGTCGACATGGTGATCTTCCGCGAGAACACGGAGGACATCTACGCCGGCATCGAGTGGGCGGCCGAGACCCCCGAGGCGCGCAAGCTGATCGCGTTCCTCCAGGACGAGATGGGCGTCACGAAGATCCGGTTTCCCGAGACCAGCGGCATCGGCATCAAGCCGATCTCGCGCGAGGGAACGGAGCGACTGGCGCGCGCGGCCATCGAGTACGCGCTGCGCCACGCGCGCAAAAGCGTCACGTTCGTCCACAAGGGCAACATCATGAAGTTCACCGAGGGCGCGTTCCGCGAGTGGGGATACGCGCTGGCCACCCGCGAGTACCGCGATCGCGTGGTCACCGAGCGGGAGAGCTGGATCCTCGGCAACGCGGAGGGCGACGCCGCGCTCTCCGTCGAGGAGAACGCGCGCGCGATCGACCCGGGCTACGATCTGATGACGCCCGAGCAGCAGGCGAAGGTCCGCCGCGACGTCGAGGCGGCGCTGGCGCTCCGGCCGACCCACGGCGACGGCGCGGTGGAAGCAGAAGCTGCTCATCCGCGACGCCATCGCCGACATCACGCTGCAGCAGGTGCTGACGCGGCCGCGCGACTTCGACGTCATCGCCACCCCGAACCTGAACGGCGACTACCTCTCGGATGCCCTCGCGGCGCAGGTGGGCGGCATCGGGATCGCGCCGGGCGGCAACGTGAACTACGCCAGCGGGCACGCCATCTTCGAGGCGACGCATGGCACCGCACCGAAATACGCCAACCTCGACAAGGTGAATCCGGGCTCGGTGATCCTGTCGGGGGAGATGATGTTCCGCCATCTCGGATGGGACGAGGCCGCGGACCTGATCATCAAGGGGATGGAAGGCGCCATCGCGGCGAAGACCGTGACGTACGACTTCCATCGCCTGATGGAGGGCGCGACCTTGACCTCCTGCTCCGGCTTCGCGCGGGCGATCGTCGACCACATGCAGTGACGGCTCCCCGGACCCCGAGACCAGGGGGACTCGCGTGGCTCGGCGCCGCCGTCGGCACGCTCGTCGTGCTGTGCGCGGGCTCCGCGCGCGCCGACCCCACGGTCGTGATCGAGTCGGCGCACTTCGGCAACGTCTTCGTCGCGGGCGAGTCGCCCGTGCTCGCCGTGACGGTGACCGCGAGTCCGGACGAGGCCTTGCATGGCCGGCTGCGCGTGCAGGCGGTCGACGCGTACGGTGCCGGGGCGGGGCGAGAGACGATGGCCGTGGAGCTCGCAGCGGGGCGGGAGCGTCACGCGCGAGTTCGCCATCCGCGGTCGCCGGCTCGGATACTTCACGGTGAAGGCGACGTTGCTCGCGGGCAGGAAGCGGGACATGGCGAGCGCCGAGTCGACGGCCGCGGTGCTCCCGCCCGTCGACACCGCACCCGCGGAGAGCTCAGGCGTCGGCTACTTCGTTCTGCCGGACGACTCCGAGCGAGACAAGGCCGACGAGATCGCCTCCGAGATGCGACGGTTCGGAATCCGCTGGGTCCGCCTCACGTTCCACTGGTGGATGGACACACGGTCCGAGCGCCCCGACCTGACCGACCCCGCGTGGCTCGACTCGGCCTCGTTCGAGCACTGGGTGGAGGCGTTCCGCGCCAACGGGATCGAGGTGCTCGGCGTGCTCTTCGGCATGGCGCGCTGGGCGTCGTCGGCGAGCGATCAGGACGCGCTGCATGCCGGCATCCCGGCGTGGGGGCGCGTGGCGCCGAGCGATCCTGCGGACTGGGAGCTGTTCGTCCGCACGCTGGCCGGACGCGTGCAGGGCCGGGTCCACGCCTGGGAAGTGTGGAACGAGCCCGACATCAGCGCCTTCTGGCTGTCGACGGCCGGCGAGTACGTCGACCTCCTCCGGATGACCGCGGGCATCCTGCGCGACGTCGATCCCGCGCAACCACGTCGTCGTCAACCTGGTCGATCGGGAGACGCCGGAAGGCGCGGCCTTCTACACGCGGTGCTGACGGAGGACGCCAGCGTGCTCGACGTCTTCGGCATGCACTACGGCAACGCGGAGTGGATCGCCGACGCGGTCGCGGCCATTCCGCTGCTCCGTCCCGGGGGCGCGATCTGGAACACCGAGGCGTACGGCGCGCCGCGCCGCCAGATCTCCTGGTGGCTCTGGCAGCGCGCCGCCGGCGTCCAGCGCATCTTCCCCTTCATCTATCACACGGCGCTCGACGACTCGCAGTTCGACGACTTCAAGCGGTTCGGGAGCTATCCCGTGAACCTCGACTACACGCCCCGTCCCGATGCGATCGCGCTCCGCACGATGAGCGACCTCGTCGGCAGTGCCCAGCCGGTCGGCGGTGGGCCCGTCGGCCTCGGGTACGATGCGTACACCTTCGCGTCCGGCGGCGGGCCGGTCGTGGCGCTCACCAATCGAAACGACTTCGGCGAGACGTGGTCACCCGATGCGGCGGTGCGGCTGTTGCTGACGATGCCCCGGAGCATCCACCGCCTGACGGTCGTCGACCTGATGGGGAACCGCAGCACCGTCCGGGTCCGGAAGGGCAGGCTCAAGCTGCGTCTCCTGGGTGTCGCGGCGTTTCTCGTCCCGGAACCGGGAGACTCGTTGACGAGCCTCCAGGTCGTGCGCAGCAAGCGGGTGCGCCGGTAGCGTCGTGCTCCCGCCCGCGGCGTCCCGACGAGGGCCGTGACCCCGCCCCGGCTTGCAGCCCGGTGGTTTTTCTTGTTTGAGCATCGACCGATATGGCACGGAAGAAGATCGCACTCGTCGGCGCCGGCATGATCGGCGGCACGCTCGCGCACCTCTGCGCGCTGAAGGGACTGGCCGACGTCGCCCTGCTCGACGTCGTGGAGGGGCTGCCGCAGGGCAAGGCGCTCGACCTCGCCGCCGCGGGTCCCGTCGAGGGCTGGGACGTCGAGGTGAAGGGGTCGAACGACTACGCCGAGCTCCGCGGCGCCGACGTCTGCATCGTCACCGCCGGCGTGGCGCGCAAGCCGGGCATGAGCCGCGACGACCTGATCGGCATCAACGCGAAGATCGTCAAGACCGTCGCGGAGGCCATCAAGCAGCATGCGCCGAACGCCTTCGTGATCGTGGTCTCCAACCCGCTCGACGCCATGGTGACCCTGATGAAGCGGCTGACCGGCTTCCCGAAGGCACGGGTGGTCGGCATGGCCGGCGTGCTCGACTCGGCCCGCTACCGGCGCTTTCTCGCCTGGGAGCTCGGCGTCTCGGTCACCAGCGTGCAGGCGCTGGTGCTCGGGGGTCACGGCGACGACATGGTCCCGATCCGCAGCCACACCACGGTGAACGGCATCCCGGTGGCGTCGCTGATCGCGGCCGAGCGCCTCGACGCCATCGAGAAGCGCGTCCGCCAGGCGGGCGCCGAGGTGATCAACCTGCTGAAGACCGGCTCCGCCTACTACTCGCCGGCGTCGTCCGCGCTCCTCATGGCGGAGGCGTACCTGCAGGATCGCAAGTCCGTGCTGCCGGCGGCGGCCTATCTCGAGGGTGAGTACGGCCTGCGCGATCTCTACGTCGGCGTACCGGTACAGATCGGCGCCGGCGGCGTCGAGAAGGTGCTCCAGATCGCACTCACGGACGGTGAGAAGGAGGCGCTCGCGGTGTCGGCCTCGCACGTGCGCGAGCTGGTCGAGGCCACCGACCGGATCCTCGCCCAGGCCTGAGCACGCGATGAACATCCACGAGCATCAGGGCAAGGAGGTGCTGCGGCGCTACGGCGTCGCGGTGCCGCGCGGGAAGGCCTGCTTCACGGTCGACGAGGCGCTGGCCGCGGCGCGCGAGGTGGGCTTCCCCTGCGTCGTGAAGGCCCAGATCCACGCGGGTGGTCGCGGCAAGGCCGGCGGGGTCAAGCTGGCGCAGGACGAGGCCGGCGTGCGGGCGGCGGCGGAGCAACTGCTCGGCGCGACGCTGGTCACGCACCAGACCGGACCGCAGGGTCGCGTCGTGCGCCGGCTGCTGGTCGAGGAAGGGTGCAAGATCGCCCGCGAGCTCTACCTGGGCCTGGTGGTCGACCGCGCGACGGGACGGGTGACGGTGATGGCGTCCACCGAGGGCGGCGTGGAGATCGAGGAGGTGGCGGCGCGGACGCCCGAGAAGATCCTGCGCGAGACCCTCGATCCGGTCGTCGGCCTCGCGGGGTTCCAGGCGCGGCGCATCGCCTTCGGCCTGGGGCTGACGAAGGAGCAGGTCGGCAAGGCGGTCCCGTTCTTCCAGGCGCTCGCCCGCGCGTTCGTCGAGTGCGATTGCTCGCTCGCGGAGATCAACCCGCTGGTGGTGACGGCGTCCGGCGACCTGCTGGCGCTCGACGCCAAGATCGGCTTCGACGACAACGCGCTCTTCCGCCATCCCGATCTGCGCGAGCTGCGCGACCCGAACGAGCAGGACCCGCGCGAGATCGAGGCCGCGAAGTACGACCTCAGCTACATCGCGCTCGAGGGCGACATCGGCTGCATGGTGAACGGCGCCGGCCTCGCGATGGCGACGATGGACTCGGTCAAGGCCGCGGGCGGCGAGCCTGCCAACTTCCTCGACGTCGGCGGTGGCGCCGATGCCGAGAAGGTGAAGGCGGCCTTCAAGATCATCCTCTCCGACGCGGCGGTGCGCGGGATCTTCATCAACATCTTCGGCGGCATCCTGCGCTGCGACGTCCTCGCCGAGGGCGTCGTGCAAGCGGCGAAGGAGGTCGGCCTGTCCGTGCCGCTCGTGGTGCGCATGGAAGGCACGAACGTGGAGAAGGGCAAGCAGATTCTCGCCGACTCGAAGCTGGACATCATCACGGCCGGCGACATGCTCGAGGGAGCGCAGAAGGCGGTCGCGGCGGCGAAGCGGGTGGCGCGATGAGCGTCCTCGTGTCCAGCGCGACGCGCGTGCTCACCCAGGGCATCACGGGCGCCACCGGTCAGCTGCACACGCGGCTCTGCCGCGAGTACGGCTCGCAGATGGTCGCCGGGGTGACGCCGGGCCGTGGTGGCACCGACTTCGAGGGCATCCCGATCTTCGACACCGTGCAGCAGGCGGTGAAGCAGACGGGCGCGAACGCCTCCGTCATCTACGTGCCGCCGCCGGGCGCCGCCGACGCGATCCTCGAGGCGGCCGACGCCGGCATCCCGCTCGTCGTCTGCATCACCGAGGGCGTGCCGGTGCTCGACATGGTGCGCGTGAAGCGCGCGCTCGAGGGCACGGCGACACGCTTGATCGGCCCCAACTGCCCCGGCGTGATCACGCCAGGCCAGTGCAAGATCGGCATCATGCCCGGCTACATCCACAAGCCCGGCCGCGTGGGCGTGGTGTCGCGCAGCGGCACGCTCACCTACGAGGCGGTGTTCCAGCTCACGCAGCTCGGGATCGGCCAGTCCACCTGCATCGGCATCGGTGGCGACCCGATCATCGGCACCGGCTTCATCGATGCGCTGCGGCTCTTCCAGGACGACGACGGGACCGACGCCGTCATCATGATCGGCGAGATCGGTGGCACCGCGGAGGAGGAGGCGGCGGCGTTCATCACCGCGCACGTGACGAAGCCGGTGGTGAGCTTCATCGCCGGGCAGACGGCGCCCAAGGGCAAGCGCATGGGGCACGCCGGCGCCATCATCGCCGGCGGCAAGGGGACGGCCGCCGAGAAGATGGCGGCGCTCGAGGCCGCCGGCGTGTCGCTGTCGGCCAGCCCGGCGCGACTCGGCGCCACCATGCAGGACGTACTGCGAAAGGCAGGGAAGCTCTCGTGACCGAACGCACCTTCTTCATCGTCAAGCCCGACGCGGTCCGCGCGCGCGCCCTCGGCAAGGTCCTCGCCATGATCGAGGCCAGTGGCCTCACCATCGTCGCCGGCAGGATCCGCCAGCTGACCACCGACGACGCGCAGCGGTTCTACGCCGTGCACCGCGAGCGGCCCTTCTTCGGCGACCTCGTGAAGTTCATGACCTCGGGACCGGTCTTCGTGGGCGTCCTCGAGGGCGACAACGCCATCAAGCGCTGGCGCGACCTGATGGGTCCGACCGACTCGAAGAAGGCGCCGAAGGGCACGGTCCGCGGCGAGTTCGGGACCGACGTCGAGCAGAACGCCTCGCACGGCTCCGACGCGCCGGAGACCGCCCGCGCGGAAGTGGCGTTCTTCTTCCCCGGACTCGAATTGCCCGGCGCGACCGCCGCGCCCGAGTGACCATCCGATAAGGCTGCCGTCCGATCGCACCGTTCTTCCTCGCTGCGATCTGCTTCGGCGCCATGGCGGTGTGCGTGCGTCTCGCGACGCCGCACATGGCCGCGACGCAGGTCGCCTGCGTCCGGTTCGTCGGCTCGTTCGTGGTCCTGGTGCTCGCGACGCGCGCGCGCCAGCTCCGTCCCGCGCCGGGGAATGCCGGCCGGCTGATCCTGCGCGGGCTGCTCGGGGGCGCGGCGATCACCTGCTACTACGTCGCCATCAGCCGCGCGGGCGCGGCGCTCGCGACGCTGCTCCACTCGACGTATCCGATCTTCACCGCGCTCTTCGCGGTCCTGCTGCTGGGCGAGCCCTTCGGCCGGCGGCTGGGGAGCGCGCTGGCCCTCAACGTGCTCGGCACGGCGATCGTGCTCGGCAGCCCGCGTGAACTCGGCACCCAGGTCGGCTCGGGCACGTTGATCGCGCTCCTCGGCGGCATGCTCGCGGGCGGCGCGCTCGCGACGGCGAGCGAGCTGCGCCGCAGCGAGAGCGCGTCGCTGGTGACCATCTGGTTCATGGCCGTGGGCGCGCTGCTCACCGCGCCGTCGTTCGCCGTCGGGGCGCCAGCCTGGTCCGCGCCGCTGGCGCTCGCGCTCGCCGGCGTCGTCGTCACGTCGGCGTCCGGCCAGTGGCTCCTGCACCACGGGCTCGGCTTCGTCTCCGCGACCACGGGCAGCCTGGCGGCCGCGACCGGCGTGCTCACGACGGCGATCCTCGAGGGGTTGCTGCTCGGCCAGCACCTGCCCGCGCGGGTGATGGTGGGAGGGCTGCTGATGCTCGCGGCGGTGGGGCTCGCTGGCCGGGCCCGTCCGCCCGCGGTCGCGGACGAGGCGATCGCCGACTGACGGCCGCGGGGTGGCGGAGCGCCGCCGTCCGGACTATGCGTCGCGCATGCTCACGCTCGCCGAGGCGCGCCGCCTCGCGCTGTCGTTCGCCGAGGTGACCGAGGAGGATCACCACGGCATCCCGTCGTTCCGCGTGCTCGGGAAGATCTTCGCCACCGTCCCGGACGACGCTCACGTGCGCGTGATGCTCGATCCCGACGCCGCCCGGCTGGTCGTGCGCGGGGATCCCGACGCGTGCGAGGAGCTGTGGTGGGGGAAGACGCTGAGCGGGGTGTGCGTGCGGCTCGCGCGCGCCGACCACGCGCGGTTCGCGGCGCTGCTCGAGGACGCCTGGCGCCGCAAGGCGCCGAAGCGCCTGCAGCTCGGGCGCTACGACGACGATGCGCCGGGGTCGGCGGGAAAGCGCCCGACCCGGCGATCGTCGACCGGCCGCACGGGAGCATCCGGCAAGGCCGCCGGCTCTCGCGGGTCGCCGAGACGCGGGACGCCGGGCCGGTAGGGCATCACGACCCACAGCGCCAGGTACACCACCACCCCGACGCCCCAGCTCATCAGCGCGGCCAGGACGAACGCGAGCCGCAGCACGGTGACCGAGATGCCGAACTCGTCGGCGAGGCCGCCGCACACGCCCGCGATGCGCCGCTGCGTCCGCGAGCGATACCAGGTGCGCGAGAGCGCGCGTCCGGACACCGAGCTGCCGCAGTAGCGGCACTTCACGGCCTCGGCGCGGATCTCCTCCGCGCAGTACGCGCAGCGCTTGGTGAGAACGTCAGACATGGGTGTCCTCGTGCTGGAGCCGCAGCTGGTGAGCGGCCAGCAGCGGAACGGCTCCGTAGGTGAGGCCGAGCAGCAGCGCCAGGACGGCGGCATGCGTGGCGACGAGATAGAACGACAGGGCCGCGGGCAGGACGGACGACAGGAGGCGGTTCGCCGCCTCCAGCGCGTGCCATCCGACGAACAGGATCGCGGGAAGCGGAAGGACCGCGACCGCGATCGCGGCGGAGAGGCGCGGCCAGGCGGCCGCCGGCAGCCGGTGCGCGTTCGCGGCCAGGAGCGGGGCGGCGGCGAGCAGGATGGCCGGCGAGAGACGCCCGGGCGGCGCGATCGCGGGCGCACCCGCGAACGCGCCCGCAACCGCGCGCGCCGCCGGTGCGTCGCCGTGGCAGCGGGGACAGGTGGCCTCGTGCGTCGCGGCGTCGGGAGCCGGCGACCGGTCGAAGAGCAGGCAGGCGAGACGTGCGTCGCAGTCCATGGGGGTCCGGGTCATCGGGTCCGCGAGCCGCGGGCGAGCGCGACCAGCCGTCGCATGGCGTGGTGCAGCCGGCTCTTCACGGTGCCTCGCGGGATGCGCAGGATGCGGGCGACGTCTTCCTCGTCGCAGTCGTGCCAGTAGCGCAGGATGACGGCGCTGCGCTGGCCCTCGGGCAGGGCAGCCAGGAGGCGCTCGGCGTCGAGACGGGCGTCGGAGGTTCCGGCTGGCGCCGGGACGTCGAGCTGATCGGCCGGGTCCACGGGGTCGGGCGGGGGACGCCGGCGCCAGTCCCGGCAGCGGTTGACCGCGATCTGGAAGAGCCAGGTCGAGAACCGTCGCCCGGGGTCGAAGCGATGGGCGCCACGGACGACGCGCAGCCACGTGTCCTGGAACAGGTCATCGACGTCGCGCCCACCGGTCTGCCGGGCGAGGAACGAGTACAGCGGGCGTTCCCACCGCTGGCAGAGCGTCTCCAGCGCACGGGCGTCCCCGCGCGCGACCCGCGTCACGAGGACCTCGTCCGACTGCTCGCCGTCCATCCCGCTGCGCACGCACGTGTATCACGCGATCGGACCTCCGGGCGGCGGGCTGGCCTGGCGCCACCGGCGCAGCGTCTCGAGCACGCCCCCGAGGAAGCGTTCGAGCGGCGGCTCGTCGCCCGGCGCGTAGGGCAGCACGAGCCACCCGATGGCGTAGATCACCGGGCCGAGGTGGAACGCGAACACCGTCAGCAGCACGAAGGCGACACGCACGACGACGACCGGCATCGCCAGGCCGTGCGCGATCGCCGCGGCGACGCCCCCGAACCTGCGCTCCGGATGGTCGCGACACCAGCCCGACAGATCGAGCGCGACGAGGCGGCTCCGGCAGTGCGGGCAGCGCACCGCCGCGGGAGCCACGTCCTCGGCGCAGTACGGACACGCTCGCGAGTCACTCATGAGCTTTCCTCCGGCCGGTAGTACGCGGCTCGGGCACGCCAGGTTCACCCGTGACGATGACGCTGCTACCATCCGGTCCGCATGGGGCGGCGGGACATCCAGGACCTCGGCCGGGCCGAGCTCGAATCCTGGTGCGCGGAGCAGGGGGAGGTGCCCTACCGGGCGCGCCAGGTGCTCGCCTGGATCCACCGGCACGGCGCCACCCGCTTCGAGGAGATGGCGAACCTGCCGAAGCTGCTGCGACGCCGGCTGGCCGAGGAATTCGACGTCGGGCGACTCGAGCCCGCGACGGTCGCTCGCGCGAGCGACGGTACGCGCAAGCTCCTGTTCCAGCTGCCCGCGGGGTCCGAGCCCGCGCGGGCGCCCGCGGCGATCGAGAGCGTCCTGATCCCCCAGGTGGAGCGGCCCGAGGGCGCGCGCGACCGCCTCACCCTCTGCATCTCCAGCCAGGCGGGCTGCGGCATGGGCTGCGGGTTCTGCGCGACGGCTCGCATGGGTCTGGTGCGCAACCTGGGGCCGGCCGAGATCGTCGGTCAGGTGCGTGCGGGGCAGGCGCTCGCGGCGCCCGAGCGGCTCACCAACGTGGTGCTTGATGGGCATGGGCGAGCCGCTCGCCAACTACGACGCCGTCCTCGCGGCGCTGGAGATCCTCACCGCCGAGTGGGGGTACGCGATCTCCCCGCGACGGATCACGGTCTCGACCGTGGGGCTGGCGCCGGCGATCCCGCGCTTCATCGCGGAGACGCGGGTCAACCTCGCGGTGTCGCTGCACGCCCCGACCGACCGCCAGCGCGAGCGGCTGGTCCCGGTGAACCGTCGCTATCCGCTGGCCGCGCTGCTCGCGGCGTGCCGCGAGGTGCCGTTGCCGCGTCGCAAGCGCATCACCTTCGAGTACGTCATGCTCGCCGGCGAGAACGACGCCGACGGCGACGCGCGCGCGCTGGTGCGGCTGCTGCACGGGCTGCGGGCGAAGGTGAACCTGATCCACTTCAACCCGTTTCCCGACGCCGGCTTCATCCCGAGCCCTCCCGGGCGGGTCCAGCGCTTCCAGGCCATCCTGCGCCAGCACGGCCTGTCGGCGACCATCCGGGAGAGCCGCGGGCGGGACATCCAGGCGGCGTGCGGCCAGCTCGCCATCGCGCGGCCGGCCGCCTAGGGTCGCCGTGCCCGGGATCGGTGTCATCATCAATCCGAACGCCAGCGGCAACCGCAAGGGCGCGGGGGCGCGGGAGCGGCGCATGGTCGACGTGGTCGGTGCGTTCGGCTGGGTGCGCGTCACGCCGACCATCGAGGCCATCGACGACGTCGCCCGCGAGTTCCACGACCGCGGCATCGGCGTGCTCGCCATCTGCGGCGGCGACGGCAGCGACCACTGCACGCTGACCGCCTTCCACCGCATCTGGGCGGGCGACAAGCTGCCGCTGCTCCTGCCGCTGCGCGCCGGCACCATCAACTACGTCGCCGATGCCACCGGCGGGCGGCGCGGCTCACCGGAGCAGGTGCTCGCCCGCGTCGTCCGCGACCACCGGCGCGGCAACACGCACGTCACCACCGAGCGCGACCTGCTGCGCGTCAACGGCTCGGAGATCGGCTTCCTGCTGAGCTTCGGCACGGCGGTCAACTACCTGCGCGCCTACTACGCGCTCGAGCAGCAGGGACCGTGGCCGGCGACCAAGCTGCTCGGGCGGCTGATCGCGTCGGCGGTGGCCGGGACGCACCTCTCGCGCGCCGTGTTCCAGACGATCGAGGCCGACATCGAATGCGACGGCGAGGCGCTGCCGTTCCGCCTGTTCCCGTTCTTCTTCGCCGCCACCATCGAGCGCATCGCGCTCGGCTTCCAGCCGACCTACCTCGGCAATCGCAAGCGCGGATTCTTCCACGTCATCGGCGGCCCGGTGCCGGCGCGCCGCCTGGTCCGCCGCGTGGTGCGCGTCTATCGCGGGTTCCCGACCGGCGAGCCGCTGCTCTACGACAACCTGGGCCAGCGCCTGGTGATCCGCTTCGCCCGTCCGACGCACATCATGCTCGACGGCGACATCCTCGAGCCGGTCGAGCGCGTCGAGGTCGACGTCCCGCTGCGCGTCGAGCTGATCCAGGGATAGTCGCTGGGGCGCCCGAAGAACGCGCGTGACTCGGTCGCCGCGACGGCTCGGCCGTTCGCTTGCAGCAGTCCAGTTCGGGCGGTCGGGTCAGGCGAGTCCGAGGTCCTCGGCCAGGTCATGCGGGATCACGAGCCGCCCGCGGTCGCCCGTTCGCTTGATCTGGCTGCCCGGAAGCATCCGGAGGGGTGGCACGAAGAGAATCTTGTCGCCCACCCGGCACTTCATGACCAGGCCACCACCGTCCAGGACCTCCACGTCATCGATCTCTATGCGCTGCGCACCGTCAATCATGACGGCTCTCCCCGTGTGGGTTCGAGCGTGAGCTGGACGCGATGCGCGTCGCTCGGTGGTACGCGCGCGGAACCCGGTACGCGAGCGTAGCAGAGAGTCACTCACCTCTACGCCCTTCGCCTGCGCGGGGGCAAACACCCGCGCGGTGTGCCCGTCAAGGGCGATCCATCGATGGCCGTCTCACGCGGTCGCGGCGCGCCGGGCCGCCGGCTCGTCCTCCTCGACCGGCGGCGGCGATGCGCCCGCGATGAGGGCAACCGCGACCACGATGATGCCGCCGGCCAGGATCATGCGCGGCGTGATGGGCTCGTCGAGCAACGTCCATCCGAGCAGCACCGCCACCACCGGATTCACGTAGGCGTACGTCGCGACCAGCGGGAGGGGCGCGCGATGCAGGAGCCAGATGTAGGCCGAGAAGGCGAGGAGCGAGCCGAAGACGATGAGGTAGGCGAGCGCGAGAACCGACCGGGTGGAGAACGCGTCGAGCCGCACCCGCCCGGGCTCGCCCGCGGCGATGCCCACGAGGGTGAGCAGGAAGCCTCCGGCGAGCATCTCCATCGCGGTGGCGACCAGCGGGCGGCGCGGGAGCGGCGCCGTCCGGGCATAGACCGAGCCCGCGGCCCAGGAGAACGACGCGAGCATGCAGACCGCCGCGCCGAGCGGATCGATGCCCCCCGAGTCGACGCGGCCGACGAGCAGCACCAGGCCGCCGAGACCCAGGGCCAGACCCAGCACGCCACGCCGCGACAGCCTGCGGCCGAAGCAGATGCGATCGAGGATCGCCATCCACAGCGGCAGCATGGCGACCAGCAGGGCCGCGACGCCGGATGCGATCCGACGCTCCGCCCAGACCACGCCTCCGTTGCCGCCGACGAGCAGGGCAGCTCCCACGATCGCTGCCGCGCGCCACTGTGCGGGACCGAGCGGATCCTTGGCGCGCCCGCCTCGCCACGTCGAGACGGCGAAGAGCACGGCGCCCGCCACGAGGAAGCGCGTCGCGGCCATGAGGAACGGCGGCAACGTCTCGATGGCGATGCGGATCGCGAGGTACGTCGAGCCCCAGACGATGTACACGGTGCCGAGCGCGGCCCAGATGCGGGTCGGCGCCTCCGTGTGCGTCGCCTGCGTCGCGTCTCGTGCAACGGACATGCGGCGACATCTTGAGCGGGAGCGTGCGCCCCGACGCAAGCGCACCTTGCACTCGAATCGATTTTCCCTAGGATACGCCGGCTCGGGGCCCCACCCCCGGGGCCTCGGCCTCCGGGGCGAGGCGAACGCACGATGGCTGAGCGAACTCTTGGTGTGATCGGTGGCAGCGGGCTCTACGAGCTTCCCGGGCTCGATGCCGTGGAGCGGACGCGGGTGCGGACGCCCTTCGGCGATCCCTCGGACGAGATCGTCGCCGGCAGGCTCGGCGACACGCGACTGCTCTTCCTTCCCCGGCACGGCCGCGGGCATCGCCTGCTGCCGTCGGAGCTGCCGTTCCGGGCGAACGTCTGGGCGCTCAAGTCGCTGGGGGCCGATTGCCTGCTCGCGGTGAGCGCCGTCGGCAGCCTGCGCGAGGAGATCGCGCCCGGCCACGTCGTGGTGCCCGACCAGTTCATCGACCGCACGCGGGGGCGCCAGGCGGAGAGCACGTTCTTCGGACGCGGCGTGGTGGCGCACGTGCAGTTCGCCGATCCGTTCTGTCCGCGGCTGGCCCCCGCACTGGTCGATGCCGCGCGCAGCGCGGGCGCCACCGTGCACACCGGCGGCACCTACGTCTGCATGGAAGGCCCCGCGTTCTCGACCCGGGCGGAGTCGCACCTGTACCGCAGCTGGGGAGCGCACGTGATCGGCATGACCAACCTCCAGGAGGCGAAGCTCGCGCGCGAGGCCGAGCTCTGCTTCGCGACGCTGGCGCTCGCCACCGACTACGATTGCTGGCACGCGGGCCACGACGACGTGCAGATCGAGGAGATACTGAAGGTGCTGGCCGCGAACGTGGACCTCGCGCGGCGGACGGTGGCGGCGATGGTGTCGCGGCTCCCGCCGGCGGACTGTCCGTGCCCGCGGGCGCTCGAGCACGCCATCATCACCGACCGCGCGCTCATCCCCGCCGACGTGCGGCGCGACCTGGCGCCGATCGCGGGGAGGTACCTGTGAGCGCTCGCCGCGTCGTGGTCACCGGCTCGGTGGCCTTCGACTACCTGATGACGTTCTCGGATCGCTTCCTCGATGTGCTCGTGCCCGATCGCATGCACCGCCTGTCGGTGTCGTTTCGCGTCGATGCCATGCGTCGGGTACGCGGCGGGTGCGCGCCCAACATCGCCTACAGCCTCGCCCGGCTCGGTGCCGACGCGGTGATCATGGCGACCGCGGGCAGCGACGCGCGCGAGTACCGCGACTGGCTCGCGGAGGCCGGGGTCGACGTCTCGCTGCTGCGCATCCACGACGACATCTTCACCGCGTCGTTCTTCGTCACCACCGACCGCGATCAGAACCAGGTGGGCACCTTCTACTCCGGCGCGATGGACCGTGCGCGCGACCTGAGCTTCGACGCGGTGGACCCCGCGGCCGTCGCCATGGCGATCATCGCGCCCAACGATCCGCAGGCCATGGCGCGCTACGCGCGCGAGTGCCGCGCGCTCCGGATTCCCTTCATGTACGATCCGAGCCAGCAGGTGGCGCAGCTCGGCGGCGAGGACCTGCTCGCCGGGCTCGAGGGCGCGGCGATCTTCATCGGCAACGAATACGAGTTCGGCGTCATCGAGAAGAAGACGGAGCTCGCCGAGGCCGAGCTGCTCGCCCGGGTTCCCGTGCTGATCGTCACGCGCGGGAGCGAGGGCTCGACGATCGCGCTCCGCGACGGCGCGCAGACCATCACCGTGCCGCCGGCGCGGGTCGAGGCCACGGAGGTCGACCCGACCGGCGTCGGCGACGCATATCGGGCCGGACTCCTCGCGGCGCGGCTGGCCGGGTTGCCCTGGGACGTCGCGGGACGGGTCGGCAGCATCGCCGCGGTCTACGCGCTCGAGACCATCGGGCCGCAGCCGCAGCCCTACACGCTGGCCGAGTTCCGCGCCCGCTACCAGGCCAACTTCGGTGGCGCGGACATGTCGCAGCTGCTCCGCCTGGGGGCCTGAGCGCGCGGCGGAGGCGACGCTGCGGACCCATCCGGCCCTCTCGGTCGTCGTCCCGGTCTACGACGAGGTGGAATGCCTCGAGCGCCTCGTCGGCGAGCTGCGCGCGGCGCTCGACGAGATCGGGCGCCCGGCGGAGATCATCGCCGTCGACGACGGGAGCGGCGACGGCAGCTTCGAGCGCCTGGTGGAGCTGCGCGCGACGGAGCCGCGGCTGCGCGTCGTCCGGCTGCAGCGGAACTACGGGCAGACGGCGGCGATGGCGGCCGGGATCGAGCTGGCGCGTGGCGACGTCATCGCGTCGCTCGACGCCGACCTGCAGAACGATCCGCGCGACATCACCCGTCTCCTCGCGGCGCTCGGCGACGACGTCGACGTCGTCAACGGCTGGCGTCGCGAGCGCCAGGATGCGTGGCTCACGCGCCTCCTGCCGTCGCGGATCGCGAACCGCATCATCTCCGCGGTCACCGGGACCAGCCTGCACGACTACGGCTGCACGCTGCGGGTCATGCGGGCGTCGGTGGCGAAGGAGCTGCGCCTCTACGGCGAGCTGCATCGCTTCATTCCCGCGCTCGCCGCCGACCTCGGCGCCCGCGTCGTCGAGGTGCCGGTGGCGCACCGGCCGCGCACGCTCGGGCGCTCGAAGTACGGCCTGTCGCGCACGCTGCGCGTGCTGCTCGACCTGATGACGGTGAAGTTCCTCTCCGGCTTCGCCGGACGTCCGATCCAGCTCTTCGGGCTGATGGGGCTCGGCCTCGCCGTGCCCGGCCTCGTCCTCATCACCGCGCTGGGGTTCGAGCGGCTCTTCCTGGGCGTTCGCCTGGCGGGTCGGCCGATCGTGCTGCTCGCGATCCTCCTCACGGTGCTCGGCGTGCAGTTCGTCTCGATCGGGCTGCTCGGCGAGATGATGGTGCGCACGTATCACGAGTCGCAGGGCAAGCCGATCTTTCGCATCCGTTCCGTGGTCGACGGGGGTGCGCCTGAATTGACATCCCGGGGACCCGCCGCTAATCCTGCCGCCCTATGAAAATCTGCGTGGTCGGGACCGGCTACGTGGGGCTGGTGGCCGGGACCTGCTTCGCAGAGAGCGGCAACGACGTCATCTGCGTCGACAACGTCGCCGCGAAGATCGAGGCGTTGCGCGAGGGCAAGGTGCCCATCTACGAGCCGGGCCTCGAGGAGCTCATCCGCCGCAACGTCACCGAGGGCCGGCTGACCTTCACCACCGATCTGGCCGAGCCGGTGCGCCAGAGCGCGGTGTGCTTCGTCGCGGTCGGCACGCCGGAGAAGCGCGACGGGTCGGCAGATCTGGGCGCCGTGCTCGCCGTGTCGCGCGGCGTCGCGCGAGTCGATGGACGGCTATCGCATCGTGGTCACGAAGAGCACGGTGCCCGTCGGTACGCACAAGAAGATCCGCGCGGAGATGGAGCCGATCGCGAAGCATCCGTTCGACGTCGTCTCGAATCCGGAGTTCATGAAGGAGGGCGCCGCGATCGACGACTTCATGAAGCCCGACCGCGTGGTGATCGGGGCGGCCTCGCCGCAGGCGTTCAAGATCATGCGCGAGCTGTACGAGCCCTTCGTGCGCACGGGCGCGCCGATCCTCGAGATGGACAATCCGAGCGCCGAGATGACCAAGTACGCCGCCAACGCGCTCCTCGCGACCCGCATCTCGTTCATGAACGAGATCGCCAACCTCTGCGAGCTGGTCGGGGCCGACGTCGACTTCGTGCGCCGCGGCGTCGGGCACGATCGCCGGCTCGGGCATCACTTCCTCTTCCCCGGCGTCGGCTACGGGGGCTCGTGCTTCCCGAAGGACGTGCAGGCCGTCATTCACACCGCGCACGAGAACGGCATGAAGTTCCCGCTGCTGAACGCGGTGGAAGAGGTCAACGACGCGCAGAAGCGGCGGCTGGTCGACAAGGTGGTCGCGGAGTTCGGCGAGCGCCTCGCCGGCCGGCGCTTCGCGGTGTGGGGGCTCGCCTTCAAGCCGAAGACGGACGACATGCGCGAGGCGCCGTCCATCACGGTGATCAACGGGTTGCTCGAGCGCGGCGCCGCGGTGGCCGTGCACGACCCGGAAGCGCTCGCCGTCGCGCACGGGTTCTTCGGCGATCGGGTCACGTACCACCGGGTCAACTACGAGGCCCTCGACGGTGCGGACGCGCTCCTCATCGTCACCGACTGGAACGAGTTCCGCCGCCCGGACTTCACGCGGATGAAGCAGCTGCTGAAGCGTCCGCTGATCTTCGACGGTCGCAACCTGTACGATCCCGATGTCATGCGGCAGCATGGCTTCACCTACTTGCCCATCGGGCGTACGCCCGTGCGGATCTAGCGTCAGGGGGACAGCGTGTCGCGAGTGCTGATCACCGGAGGTGCAGGCTTCATCGGCTCGCATCTCTGCGAGCGCTTCCTGGCGGACGGTGCCGACGTCATCTGCATGGACAACTTCCTCACCGGCACCCCCGACAACATCGCCCACCTGTTCTCGAACCCGCGCTTCACGTTCATCCAGCAGGACGTGACCACCTACATCTACGTGAAGGGTCCGGTGGACGCGATCCTGCACTTCGCGTCGCCGGCGAGCCCCGTCGACTATCTCGAGCTGCCCATCCAGACGCTGAAGGTCGGCTCGCTCGGGACGCACAAGGCGCTCGGGCTGGCCAAGGAGAAGGGGGCGCGGTTTCTCCAGGCGAGCACGTCGGAGTGCTACGGCGACCCGCTCGTCCATCCGCAGAACGAGGACTACTGGGGCAACGTGAACCCGATCGGCCCGCGCGGCGTGTACGACGAGGCGAAGCGCTTCGCGGAAGCGATGACGATGGCGTACCACCGCACGCACGGGGTGGCGACGCGTATCGTCCGCATCTTCAACACGCACGGCCCGCGCATGCGGCTGCGCGACGGGCGCGTGGTCCCGAACTTCATCGCGCAGGCCCTGCGCGGCGAGCCGATGACCGTGTACGGCGACGGATCGCAGACGCGGAGCTTCTGCTACGTGTCCGATCTGGTCGAGGGCATCGTCCGCCTCCTGCGATCGGACTACAGCGGCCCCGTGAACTGCGGCAATCCGGCCGAGGTGACGATCCTGCAGTTCGCCGAGCGCATCAAGAAGCTCACCGGCTCGAAGAGCGAGATCGTCTTCCGGCCGCTGCCGGTCGACGACCCGAAGCAGCGCCAGCCGGACATCACGCGCGCGCGAACGCTGCTCGGCTGGGAGCCGTCCGTCGGTCTCGAGGAAGGGCTCCGCCATACCATCGACTACTTCCGGGACAAGGTCTGATGAAGATCCTCGTCACGGGCGGCGCGGGATTCATCGGCTCGCACGTGGTCGACGGCTACGTCGCGGCGGGCCACGACGTGCTCGTCGTCGACAGCCTGTGCACCGGCAAGCGCGAGAACCTGAACCCGAAGGCGCGCTTCCACCAGCTCGACATCCTCGAGCCGAAGACCGCGGAGCTGCTCCGCGACGAGCGCCCGGACGTGCTCAACCACCATGCCGCGCAGATGGACGTCCGGCGGTCGGTGGCCGATCCGCTCTTCGACGCGCGCACCAACGTGCTGGGCACGATCGCCTTGCTCGAGGCGGCGCGCCAGGCCGGCGTCAAGAAGGTGCTGTTCGTCTCGTCGGGCGGTGCCGTCTACGGCGAGCAGGAGACGTTCCCCGCGCCCGAGACGCACCCGACGTGGCCGGTCAGCCCGTACGGAGTGAGCAAGCGCTCGGGCGAGCTGTACTGCCACTTCTACCTGGCCGAGTATCGCATGCCGTTCGTCGCCTTCCGCTACGCGAACGTGTACGGACCGCGGCAGGATCCGCACGGCGAGGCCGGCGTGGTGGCGATCTTCAGCGGCAAGATGCTGCGGGGCGAGCCGATCACCGTGAACGGCGACGGCAAGCAGACGCGCGACTACGTCTTCGTGGGCGACGTGGCGCGCATGAGCGTGCTGGCGCTCCAGCGCGAGGCCACCGGACCGGTGAACATCGGCACGGGGGTCGAGACCGACGTGAACCAGCTCGCCGGCACGCTGCTCGACGTCTCCGGGAGCCGATCCGAGGTGCGCCACGGCCCGGCGAAGTCCGGCGAGCAACGGCGCAGCGTGGTCGACGTCCGGCGCGCCGCCGACGTGTTCGGCTGGCGTCCCGAGGTGTCGCTGCGCGACGGCCTCGCGCGCACCGTCGAGTTCTTCCGGGCCCGCGCGGCGGGGTAGCTCCCCGGGTGGCCCGCACCGCCAGCCCGCGCAATCCCTTCGTCCGCTCGATCTCGCTCGTCCTCACGGTGGTACGACGTACGCGTGGTCGTGTGGCGCTGATCGGTGGATTCGCGCTGCCTCTCCACGGCGTGCAGCGAGCGACGGGCGACGTGGATTTCCTGGTCGACGTCGAGGCGTCGGATGCCCTGCACGATGCGCTGGGAGCGGCCGGCGCACGGTGTCTGCATCGGAGCGAGGACGCCGCGAACTACGCGGCCGGTCCGGGATTGTCACCCGTCGACTTCATCTACGCACGGCGGGAACGAGCCCGCGATATGCTCCGTCGAGCACGTCCGATGCTCCTGCGCGGCGCGCGGCTCCGCGTGCCGGTGGTCGACGCCGAGGCCCTCATCGGGCTCAAGCTCCAGGCGCTGGTGAACGCCCCGGGCCGGCGAGCGCAGGATCAGGCAGACATCGACGCACTCTTCGCGGTCAAGCGGGATTCGATGAACACCGACCTGCTCCACGAGTACTACAGCCTGTTCGGCCTGGAGCCGAGCTCGAGCGGTTGCTTGCCGGCGAGAGACGTAGCCTCGAAGATGTCGCCTCAGCCCGATCATCGCCGGCAACGTGGAGGACCAGGGTAGGCTCCGGCCCCCTCGTCCTGCACGCGATCTCGACGAGTTCCTCGAGTTTCTCGGCTGGATCGAGGCAGCGTTCGGTCGGATCGAGCGACCGCTGCGCGTCATCGAGGGGGAGCACTTTCGCCTCTGAAGGCAGGAACCGAACGACACCGACCGTCGCTTGCGGAGTCCGGGCCTCGCCCATAAGGTCACGCAGTTCTGGCCCGGAGGCCTCCCCTGGACACCGCGCGGATCCGCAACTTCTCCATCATTGCGCACATCGACCACGGCAAGTCGACGCTCGCCGATCGCCTGCTGGAGCGCACGGGCACGGTGTCGAAGCGCGAGATGTCGTCGCAGTTCCTCGACGACATGGACCTGGAGCGCGAGCGGGGCATCACCATCAAGGCGCGCAGCGTGCGTCTCGCCTACCGCGCCCGGGACGGACGCGACTACGTCCTCAACCTGATCGACACGCCCGGCCACGTCGACTTCACCTACGAGGTGTCGCGCAGCCTGGCGGCGTGCGAGGGCGCCATCCTGGTCGTGGACGCATCGCAGGGCGTCCAGGCGCAGACGATGGCGAACGTCTACCTCGCCCTCGACCACGACCATGCGATCATCCCGGTCCTCAACAAGATCGACCTGCCGAGCGCCGAGCCGGAGCGCGTGCGCCACGAGATCGAGGAGGCCATCGGGCTCGACGCGTCGGATGCGATCCTGGCGAGCGCGAAGGAGGGTATCGGCACCGACGAGATCCTCGAGGCGATCGTCCAGCGCATCCCGCCACCGGGCGGCGACGCGGCGGCGCCCACCCGGGCGCTGATCTTCGATTCGTGGTTCGACCCCTACCACGGAGCCGTCGTCCTCGTCCGGGTGATGGAGGGGACGCTCCGCAAGGGCCAGCGCATCCGCCTGATGGCGGTGGGCAAGGAGTTCACGCTGACGCGGCTCTGCGTGCTGGCGCCGCGGGCGCTCGAGGTGGCGGAGCTCGGACCCGGCGAGGTCGGCATCCTCTCGGCCGCCATCAAGGAGGTGGCCGACACGCGCATCGGCGATACGGTGACCGATGCGGAACGCCCCGCGGCCGAGCCGCTACCCGGGTTTCGACCGACCAAGCCGATGGTGTTCAGCGGGCTCTACCCGGCCGACTCCGCCGACTACGACGCGCTCCGCGACGCGGTCGAGAAGCTGCGCCTGAACGACGGGTCGTTCACGTACGAGCCGGAGACGTCGCTGGCGCTCGGCTTCGGCTTCCGCTGCGGCTTCCTCGGCCTGCTGCACATGGAGATCATCCAGGAGCGCCTGGAGCGCGAGTTCGCCCTGGCGCTGATCACGACCGCGCCGACCGTGGCCTACAGGGTGGTGCAGACCGACGGCCAGGCGATCGTCATCGACAGCCCGGCGAAGCTGCCGCCGCCGCTGCAGGTCGATCACATCGAGGAGCCGTACATCCGCGCGACGGTCCACCTGCCCACGGAGTTCCTGGGCAACGTCCTCCAGCTCTGCCAGGACCGCCGCGGCGAGCAGACCGAGCTGAAGATCATCGGCGAGACCCACGCCATGCTGACCTACGAGCTGCCGCTGGCCGAGGTGGTGCTCGACTTCTACGACAGGCTGAAGTCGCTCACCAAGGGGTACGCCTCGATGGACTACGAGTACCTCGACTTCCGGCCCTCGAACCTGGTGAAGCTCGATCTCCTCATCAACGGCGACCCCGTGGATGCGCTCTCGGTGATCGCGCACCGCGACGCCGCGTTCGTGCGCGGGCGCGACCTCTGCCAGCGCCTGCGCCAGCTGATCCCGCGTCAGATGTTCGAGGTCGCGATCCAGGCTGCCATCGGGGCCAAGGTGATCGCGCGCGAGAGCGTCAAGGCGCTGCGCAAGAACGTGACCGCCAAGTGCTACGGAGGCGACATCACCCGCAAGCGCAAGCTGCTCGAGCGCCAGAAGGAAGGGAAGAAGCGCATGAAGCAGGTCGGGCGGGTCGAGATCCCGCAGGAGGCGTTCCTCGCCGTCCTGAAGGGTGGCGAGTGAGGAACCCCTCGTCTATGATCGGCCGCCATGGCTGAGCTGGGGGCACGGCGCCCCGACGTAGCCGCCGGGCTGCCCGCCGCGGTTCCGAAGCGCAAGTCGCAGCTGCGCGAGTACGCGGAGGCGCTCGGCGTCGCGTTGCTGCTCGCGCTCGCGATCCGGACCTTCGTCGTGCAGGCGTTCAAGATTCCCTCGGGGTCGATGCTGCCGACGCTCCAGATCGGCGACCACATCCTGGTGAACAAGTTCATCTATGGCCCCCGTCTGGAGGTCCCGCTGACGCAGATGTCCCTCGGGCAGCTCCCGGGCATCCGGAAGCCGAAGCCCGGGGACGTCGTGGTCTTCATCTGGCCGAAGGATCGCACCAAGGACTTCATCAAGCGGGTGATCGCCACCGAGGGCCAGACGGTCGAGGTCCGCGACCGCCATGTGTTCATCGACGGCAAGCCCTGGGACGACCCGCATGCCACCTGGATGACGCAGCAGCGCACCGGGCCGCCGGGCAACGGCGACCGGTTCGGACCGTACACCGTGCCGAAGGACCACGTCTTCGTGATGGGCGACAACCGCGACCAGAGCTACGACTCGCGCTTCTGGGGGCCGGTCCCGCTGACGGACATCAAGGGGCAGGCGCTGGTGATCTACTGGTCGTGGGACGGCAGCGATCACTGGCTGCGCTGGGATCGCCTCGGCCGCCTGGTGTACTGAGCGTGGCTCCTCCGGGCCCGCGATGACGCACGAGCGCGGCCGCGACGAGTGGCAGACGGTCGCCCGTGGCTGGCGCCGCTGGGAGCCGATGTTCCAGTCGTTCTCCTGGCCGCTGGCGCTGCGGATGGCCGCGGTCGCGGAGATCGGGAGCGGCCACCGCGTCCTCGACGTCGGCTGCGGCATCGGCGATCCCACGCTGCAGGTCGCGGTGCTCGTCGGTCCGCACGGACGCGTCATCGGCCTCGACATCTCCGAGGGCATGATCGCGATCGCACGCGAGCGCGCCGCGGCGCTCGGCCTCGGGCATGCGGAGTTCCGCGTCGAGGACGTCACGGCCGCCGCATTGCCCGACGCCGGGTTCGACGCCGTCCTCGGGCGCTGGAGCCTCATCTACCTGGAGGACGTGGCGCACGTGCTCGAGCGGCTGCGCACGGCGCTCGTGCCCGGGGGGCGCATCGCGATCACGGCGTGGGCGCCGCCGGAAGCCAACCCCTGGTTCGCGGTGCCCCAGGAGGCGATGGCGCGCGTGCGGCCGGTGCCGCCGCTCGATCCGGACAAGCCCGGCGTGTTCCACCTCTCGACCGACGGTGCGCTGGCGCGGGCGCTGGTCGGCGCGGGGTTCCAGACGGTCGGGCAGGAGCGCGTCGTCCTGTCACAGCTGGCGCAGGACGGTGCGGAGTTCTGGCGCATGATGACCGACACCGGCGGCCCGCTGGCGTCGTTCATCGCCGAGCTCGGGCCCGCGGAGGTTGGCCAGGTCGCCGCAGACGTGGCCGCGCGGCTCGAGCGCTACCGCGCCGGCGACGTGCTCCGCATCCCTGCGCAAGCGCAGCTCGCCTGGGGGCGCGCGTAGGGTCATCCGGGGGTCCATGGACCTTCTGCTGCATCCGGGCGATGAGCGCGGGCACACGCGACCGCATCCACGCGGCCGGTTGAGCACCGTCGGCCACCGCGAAGCATTCCGGGCTTTCGCGGAAGCAGCGCGCGCGGCGGGCATTCGCTTCATGATCATCGGCGGGACGTTCCGGGACGTGGCGGTCCGGTCGGCCAGCACGCGCGACATCGACGTCGTCCTGATCGACCGCAAGGAGCTCGATCCGGAGATGATGCGGGCTGCCGGCTTCTCGCGCGTGTCCGGGTCGCCCCATGCGTGGCGCTACCGTGCCGGGGACCGGACCGTGCACGTCGAGGTGGCCGCCCTGGCGTCCTCGACCGAGCCAGCGGGACCGTTCTCGGTGGCGTTCCAGCACGCGGAGCGCAGAACGATCGAGGGCCTGAGGGCTGCCGTGCCGCGCCTTGACGACTACGTGATCTTGAAGCTCTTCGCCGCGGCAGCCGACCGACGCCGTCTGGCGCGCGATCTCGCCGACGTACAGCACGTGCTGGAGGCGTTTCCCGAGCGGTCGGCGACGGAGCTCTCGATCCCCGCCGTGCGCGCGCGGCTGCGCGATCTCTATGGGGTGCGGGGTGAGCGCCTGAAGGACATGCTGGCGCTGCTCCGGCAGGTCCCGCGGCCTGCGAACCGCTGAGCCTCGCGGCGCGCACCCGAGACCACGAAGCTCGTCGGTTCGGGCTACGCGGGGTCGAAGGTCGAGATGCCGTCTGCCGTGCGGACCGTTCCGACACGGCCCACCTGCTCGTCGCGCTCGAACGCTTCCAGCACCGCGCGATCACGCGGCAGCACGGCGACGAACCGCCGGCCGTCGTCGAGTAGCCCGATCGCCACGCCGCGCTCCGGCGCACCGTCGCGGCCGTGGACCACGGTGTAGGTCTCCAGCGTGCCGCGGCCGGCCGGCGCGTCCGCGACTGCCGGGTGCGCCTGTGATTCGACGAGCTGCCGCACCGCCTCGCCGCCCGCGCGCTGCCAGCCGCGCGCCGGCCGCCGTCCGCCGTACACGGCGAGCGCGTGCTTCGTGCAGTTCCACCCCAGCGCATGCACGAACGCCGTCGCATCCCGATCGGCACGGATGCGTTCCACGACCGCGGCTACCGCGTGCGTCGCGTAGTCGTTGCCCGGACCGCCAAACCACGGCAGCGCACCCGTCACGGTGAGCGGTCGCTCGGTGCCGGGGTCGATCCCGAGCATGGCGGCGGACAGCCGCGGCGCGATCGGGAAGCAGCCGTACAGGTCGAGATGCCGGACGCTCGACACGTCGAGGTCGACGTGCGCCAGCAGGTCGGCGGCGGCCCGGCGCATGCCCGGCAGCTCGTGGAAGTTCGCGCGATCGGAGAGGAACCACAGCTCGGCGACGTCGGCGGCCGCCCACGGCCACACCCAGCGATCCTCGGGCACGCCGAGACGGCGGGCCGCCGCCTCGCTGGCGAGCACCAGCGCCGCGCCCTGGTTCACCTCCATGATGGCGTTCAGGTACTTGGGGTAGGGGAACGCGACCATCCGGTTCGACGGCGTCACCGTCGTGAGGGTCGCCGCGTCCTTCGCGTCGCGGAACCAGGCGTGCGGATTCCCGGCGGCGATGCGCGCGCAGCGCTCGCCGAACGCGCCCAGCTCGGCGCGCTGCGCGGCGAGCGACTGGCCGCGCGCGGCGCGGAAGGCATTCTCGAACAGCGCGAAGCTCACGTAGGCCTCGCGCGCGCCGTGGCGCGATTCGGTCTCGGTCACGCCCGGCCGCGTATCGCCCCAGCGCGGCACCGCGACCGCGGAGGGCGGGGTCCACGGGCTCGGCACGCCGGCCTTGCCGAGCGCCCGCATCGTCTGGAACGCCTCGCCGCCCGCGAGCAGGGCCACCCCGATCCGGTCCGCTGCGATCTCGTCGCACAGGTGCGAGAGGAGCGACTGCGGGGTGTTCCCGCCCCAGGTGGTGAGGATGGTGCGTGCGGGGCGGATGCCCAGGCGGCTGGCCAGCATGCGTGGGGTGTCGCCATAGTCGTGGAAGACGTTGGTCACGACGGCGACCGTGTCGACGGCATCGAGCAGCGCGCGCCCGGCACGCGCGTCCTCGCAGGCGCGCCGGGCGGCGGCCTCCATCAGCGCGAGCGGCTCCAGTCCGTCGCGCGGATCGTCGGGGCGATCGGTGATCTGCCCCGCGCCGAGGAGCACGGGAAGCGGTCGGTCCATACGGGGGTGGCGCGCGCCTTGACAGTGCCGGGGGCGGCGTCGCAAGTCCTTCCCATGCAGCATCCGCCCGCGTCAAACGGTTCCGGCCGTTCCCCGCTTCGCACGTCGATCTGTGACCTCTTCGGCATCGAGGTGCCCATCTGCCTTGCCGGCATGGGCGGCGTGTCGATGGCGCCGCTGGTGGCAGCGGTGTCGAATGCCGGCGGGCTCGGCATCATGGGGGCGGCGAACCTCGCGCCCGACGGCCTGCGCGAGGAGATCCGCAAGACCCGGCGGCTCACCAGCCGTCCCTTCGCGGTCGACCTGCTGGCGCCGATTCCCGAGATGATCGAGCCCTACCTGCCCGTCCTCTTCGACGAGGAGGTGCGCATCTTCGTGGCCGGCCTCGCCGTACCCGAGAAGCACGTCGGCGAGATGAAGCGGCACGGGATGAAGATCATGGTGATGACGGGCAAGGTGCAGCACGCGATCCGCGCCGAGGCGGCGGGCGCCGACGTCGTGGCGGCGCAGGGCACGGAGGCGGGGGGCCACACGGGCGAGATCGGCACGCTCGCGCTGGTGCCGCAGGTGGTCGACGCGGTGAAGATCCCGGTCGTGGCGGCGGGTGGCATCACGGACGGCCGCGGCGTCGTCGCCGCGCTCGCGCTCGGCGCGCAGGGCGCGGTCATCGGGACGCGGTTCATCGCCACGCCCGAGGCGACCGCCGCGCGGCAGTATCGCGAGGCGCTCGTCGTGGCGAAGCAGGACGAGACGATCCGGACGCGCTGCTACTCCGGCAAGCCGCTGCGGTCGCTGCGCAACCGGTACATCGCCGAGTACGAGGCCGCCCCGTCGACGATCAAGCGCTTCCCGGAGCAGCTGGCGATCTCGAGCGCGCGCCAGGTGATGGCGTACTGGAATCCGGAGGCGGATCCGGAGCGCACGTGCATGCCGGCGGGGCAGGGCGTCGGCAGCTTCCACGAGATCCGGCCCGCCGGCGACGTCCTGCACGACATCGTCGCTCAGGCCGAGGCGATCCTCCGCCGCGGCGTCGTCCCGGCCGCGTCCTGACCCGGGTCAGCGTCCGTCCGCGACGCGCCCGACCGGCGGCGGCGCCGGCGGCTGGATGAGGACGATGCCGCCAGGCGACGCGTACAGCTCGCGGTACATGTCGATGAAGGACAGCAGCGCCGCCAGGATCACCGGCGCGAGGAAGATCCCGAGGAAGCCGTAGACGCTCATCCCGCCGAGGATCGTGAACAGGAGCAGGAACGTCGGCAGGCGCGCGCGGCCGCCGATGAAGAGCGGCCGGATGATGTTGTCCACCATGCTGATCACCAGCAGGCCCCACAGCAGCAGGAACACGCCGCGCACGACGTTCCCCACGATCATCAGGTAGACGGCCGCCGGCGCCCAGATGAACGCGGCGCCGAACGGCGGGAGAAACGACGCGACCGCGGTGAGGAAGCCGAGGAACGTGCTGAAGGGCAGGGCGCCGATCGCCCAGTAGCCGAACCCGCCGAGCACGCCCTGCGCCACCGCGTTGACGACCATGCTCTGCACCACCGCGGTCAGCGTGTCGTAGACGCGCGCGAAGACCTCGTGCTTGTGCTCCGCATCCATGGGCAGGAGGTCGCGGATGGCGCCCGACATGCGCTCGCCGTCGCGGAAGAAGAAGAACAGCGCGAGCAGCATGAGCGCGCCGCTCACCACGCTCTCGAGGACGTTGCGCGCGATGGCGCCGGTCTGGCTCGCGATCTGGGTGGAGACGTAGCTGGTGGCCCCGAGCAGCAGCTGGGAGATGTCGAGGTTCAGGGAGTCGATCACGGGCGAGGCGAGGCGGTCGAACAGGAGTCCAGGCCGGGAGGACTTCAGCTGGTCGATCAGGTGGTTCAGCTCGCCGCTCTGGACCAGCTCCTGGACCCGGTCGTAGGCCCCGGCCGCCTCGCTGACCAGCAGCGAGCCGAGGAAGATCGACGGGACGATGGCCAGGATGAGGACCAGGAGCACCAGGACCGTGGCCGCGATCGTGCGCGAGCCGCGGAACAGCCGGATCAGCCAGGTGGTCAGGGGGTAGAAGGTGAGGGCCAGGATCGCGGCCCACGCCAGTGGCCGGAGGAACGGCGCAAGGAAGAGGAAGAGCTGGTAGAGGAGCAGCCCGAGCACGACGAAGAAGAACGCCGCAAAGAGCCGCTCACGCGACACGGGTGGACTGTAGCGACCGGTGGTGTCCGGTACAAGGAGACGTCTCGCCTTGACACCCGGATCGCGCGTTGGTACGAAATGCCCCCTTATCGAGCACTTACGCAGGCACGTAGCTCAGTGGCTAGAGCGCTTCCTTGACACGGAAGAGGCCGGCGGTTCAATCCCGCCCGTGCCTACTTCACACCTGCACACAAGACCAACCACGTACTCCCCAGTGTCGTAGTCCCGGATGGCCGAGATCGTCGTGACCTTCGCCGACGGGGCGCAGGAGCGTCTGCCAGCGGGGACCACCGCCGGTGATGCGCTCCGGCTGCACGCCGAGCGCAACGGGACCGGTCGCAAGGAGTTGCGACGCGCGGTCGCGGCACGCGTGGACGAGGCCGGCGGCGCGCGCGTCATCGATCTCGGCCGCCCGCTGTCGGTCGACTGTCACGTGACCGCGGTGGCGCCCGACTCTGCGGACGGGCTGGAGGTGCTGCGGCACTCGTGCGCCCACCTGATGGCGCAGGCGGTGCAGCGGCTCTATCCCGGGACGGAGATCACCATCGGTCCGGTGATCGACAACGGCTTCTACTACGACTTCAAGCGCCCCGAGGGCTTCACCCCCGACGATCTCCAGCGTATCGAGCAGACGATGCGTGCGATCGTGGCGGAGAACCTCCCGGTCAGCCGCGAGGAGCTGCCGCGCGAGGAGGCCGTCCGGCTCTTCACGGGCATGGGCGAGCACTACAAGGTCGAGATCATCCGCGGCATCCCCGAGGACGTCGTGTCGCTCTACCGCCAGGGCGAGTTCGTCGACCTGTGCCGCGGACCGCACGTTCCCTCCACCGGCCACATCGCCGCCTTCCGCCTGACCAGCGTGGCGGGCGCGTACTGGCGGGGCGACTCGCGCAACGAGATGCTCCAGCGCATCTACGGCACCGCGTGGGCCAGCCAGAAGGACCTCGACGCGCATCTCAAGCGGATCGAGGAGGCCAAGCAGCGCGACCACCGCCGCCTCGGCCAGCAGCTCGACCTCTTCTCGCTCCACCCGATCGCTCCCGGCTCGCCCTTCTTCCACCCGAAGGGCGCGATCGTCTACAACACGCTGGTCTCCTACATCCGCAGCCTCTACGGGCGCTACGGCTACACCGAGGTGATCACCCCGCTCATCTACAAGACGGAGCTCTGGAAGACGTCCGGACACTACGACGCGTTCCGGGACGACATGTTCCTGATGACGCTCGACGAGGACGAGTACGGCGTGAAGCCGATGAACTGTCCCGGGCACTGCTACCTCTACGCGACCCGCAAGCACTCGTACCGCGACCTGCCGATCCGCTTCGCCGACTTCAGCCGGTTGCATCGCTTCGAGCCGTCGGGGACGCTGGCCGGGCTGACCCGCGTGCGCTCGATGGCGCAGGACGACGCCCACATCTACTGCACGCCGGACCAGCTCGAGGACGAGGTCGCCGCGTTCATCGCCATGACCCGGGAGGTCTACGACGCCTTCGGCTTCGACCGCGTCGAGGTGACGTTGCAGACACGCCCCGAGAAGTTCCTCGGCCGGATCGAGCTCTGGGACGCGGCGGAGGCCGCGCTCGATCGCGCCGCGCGGGCCGCGGGCTACGACGTCAAGATCCTCCCGGGCGAGGGTGCGTTCTACGCGCCGAAGCTCGGTTTCGACTTCCGCGACGTCCTCGAGCGCTCGTGGACGCTCGCCACCGTGCAGATCGACTGCGCGATGCCGGAACGCTTCGAGCTCAGCTACGTGACGTCGGACGGCAGCGAGGCCGAGCCGGTCATGATCCACCGCGCCGTGCTCGGGTCGCTCGAGCGCTTCATCGCCATCCTGCTCGAGCACACGGCCGGCAAGCTGCCCCTCTGGCTCGCCCCCGTGCAGGTGCTCGTCCTGCCGGTGAGCGAGAAGGCCGAGGCGTACGCGCGCGGCGTGGTGCAGGCGTGCCGCGACGCGGGCCTGCGCGCCGAGGCCGATCTCCGCAACGAGAAGCTGAACTTCAAGATCCGCGAGGCCCAGCTGGAGAAGATCCCGGTGCTCGCCGTCGTGGGCGAGCGTGAGGCGGCGGACGGGACCGTCGCGCCACGCATCGGGGGCGAGAATCGGGGCGCAGAGCCGCTCGACGCCTTCGTCGCGCGCACGCGGGCGGATGCCCGCATCCCAGGAGGTGCGTCATAGCGAAAGTCGAGGAGAGAGTCCGGATCAACCAGCAGATCCGCGCCCGCGAGGTCCGCGTGATCGACAGTGACGGGCAGCAGCTCGGCGTGATGGCCACGTCCGACGCCCAGCGCATCGCCGACGGGAAGGAGCTCGACCTGGTCGAGGTCGCCCCGACCGCGGCGCCGCCCGTCTGCCGGATCATGGACTACGGGAAATTCAAGTACGCCGAGAAGAAGAAGGCGCAGCAGTCGCGGAAGAAGACGGCTGCCAGCCAGCTGAAGGAAGTGAAGCTCGGATCGCAGACCAGTGGACACGACGTGGACTTCAAGGTGGGGCACATTCGCGACTTCCTCGGTGAAGGGCACCGCGTGAAGGTCACCATCTTCTTCCGCGGCCGTTCCATCACCCATCCCGAGCTCGGGAGGGCCATGCTCGACCGGATCGCCGGAAAGGTGTCCGACGTCGCCCAGGTCGAGCAGCAGGCGCGGATGGAAGGACGGCAGATGTCGATGATGCTGGTGGGCAGGTGACGAGCGCAGCGCGAGGAGACACACGATGCCGAAGATGAAGACCAACCGGGCCGCGGCGAAGCGGTTCAAGCTCACCGCCAGCGGCAAGGTGAAGCGCCGCCGCGGCTACCTGCGGCACATCAACACGCACATGACCACGAAGCGGAAGCGCCAGCTGCGCAAGCCTGCTCTCGTCAACAAGGCGGACGAGAGGAACGTGAAGCGCCTGCTGCCGTACGGCTAGGGAGAGACGACCATGCCACGCACCAAGGGCGGTCCGAAAACACGCCGCCGTCACAAGAAGACCATGAAGGCCGCCAAGGGGTACGTCGGCGGACGGCGGAAGACGTACCGGCAGGCGCGCGAGACGGTCGAGCGAGGCCTCACCTACGCCTACCGCGATCGCAAGCAGCGCAAGCGCGATTTCCGCGGCCTGTGGATCACGCGCATCAACGCCGCCGCGCGCCAGCACGGGCTGTCGTACAGCCGCCTGATCGCCGGCCTGAAGGCGGCGGGCGTGACCGTCGACCGCAAGATCCTCGCCGCCCTGGCGCTCGACGATGCGCGGGCGTTCGCCGAGCTGGCCGGCCTCGCCAAGGCGCAGCTCCCCGCGACGGTGTAGGCGCGGGTTCCTCGTTGCAGGCGGAGCTGGCACGGCTCCGGGAGGCGGCGGCCGCGGAGATCGCGGCGGCCGAGAGCGTGGAGGCGCTCGAGGCCATCCGCGTGCGCTATCTCGGCCGCAAGGGATCGCTCAACGCGGTCCTGCGCGGGCTCGGGCAGCTGGCGCCCGAGGAGCGGCCCGCGATGGGGGCGCTCGCCAACACCGTCAAGGACGACCTGTCGGGCGCCCTCGACGCGAAGGCCGCCGCGCTGGCCGAGGCCGGGCTGGCGCGCGCGCTCGAGGAGGAGCGCATCGACGTCACGCTGCCGGGCCGCCGCCGCCCGCGCGGGCACCTCCACCCGCTGCGCCAGACCGAGGACGACCTCGTCGACATCTTCCTGTCGATGGGCTTCTCGGTCGCGGAGGGCACCGACGTCGAGGACGACTTCCACAACTTCGGGGGCCTCAACTTTCCGCCCGACCATCCGGCGCGCGACGCGCAGGACACGTTCTTCCTCGCCGGCGGCGACCTGCTCCTCCGCACGCACACCTCGCCGACCCAGCTGCACGTGATGCGGAGCACCGCACCGCCGATCCGCGTGGTGATGCCCGGCACGTGCTACCGCCGCGACGATCCGGATCCGACGCACTCGCCGGTGTTCCACCAGATCGAGGGCCTGATGATCGACGAGCGCGTCACGTTCGGCGACCTGAAGGGCGTCCTCACCACGTTCCTGCACCGCCTGTTCGGGCCCGGGACGCCGGTGCGCTTCCGCGCCAGCTTCTTCCCGTTCACCGAGCCCAGCGCCGAGGTCGACATCGGCTGCATCAAGTGTCCGGCCGATGCGCCACGGCCTTCGTGCCGGCTCTGCAAGGGGAGCGGCTGGCTCGAGATCCTCGGCGCGGGCATGGTGCACCCGAACGTGCTGCGCGCCGGCGGCTACGATCCCGAGCGCGTGCGTGGCTTCGCCTTCGGCGTCGGCATCGATCGCCTGACCCTGCTGCGCTACGACCTGGACGATCTGCGGCTCCTCTACGACGACGACCTGCGCTTTCTCGCGCAGTTCTGAGCTGCCGGGACATCGTCGTGCGCGTTCCGCTCAGCTGGCTTGCCGAGTTCGTCACGTGGGAGGACTCCACCCCGGCCCTCGCCGATCGCATGTCGATGGCCGGCCTGAAGGTCGAGGCGATGGAGGAGGTGGGCGACCTCGACCCGCAGATCCGTGCGGCGCGGCTCGAGACCGTCGCCCCGCATCCCGCGACCTCGCGGCTGTCGGTCTGCCGGCTCGATCTGGGCGGCGAGTCCCGCAGCGTCGTGTCCGCCGCGCCCGGGCTCGCGGCTGGACGGCGTGTCGCGGTCGCTCTTGCCGGCGCGACGCTGCCCGACGGCCGTCACATCGAGGCCGTCGAGGTGCAGGGCGTGGCATCCGACGGCGTGCTGTGCACCGAGGCCGACCTCGAGCTGGGCGACGAGACGACGCGCGCGCTCGAGCTGCCCGAGGCGACGCCGGGCGTGGCCCTGCGCGACCTGCCGGGCGTGCACGACACGGTGATCGAGATCGAGGTGACCGCGAACCGCGGCGATCTGCTGTCCATCCGCGGCGTCGCCCGCGACCTGGCCGCCGTGCTGGGTGTGCGCGCGCGTCCGGCGCGGCCGCGCGTGCGCGAGCGCGGCGCGCCCGGCGCCGAGCAGGTCCGGGTGCGGATCGAGGCGCCGGACCTCTGTCCGCGGTACATGGCGCGGGTGGTGCGCGGCGTGCGCGTGCGTCCGTCGCCGCTCGCGGTGCGCCTGCGCCTGCTGCGCAGCGGGATGCGTCCCATCAACGCCGTCGTCGACGCCACCAATCTCGCGATGCTCGAGCACGGTCAGCCGCTGCACGCGTTCGACCTGTCGCGGATCGCGGACGGCGCCATCGTCGTGCGCCGCGCGTCGGCGGGCGAGCGCATCGTGACGCTCGACGGGGTCGAGCGCGCGCTGGTGGCGGACGACCTGGTGATCGCCGACGCGCGCGGCCCCATCGCGCTGGCGGGCGTCATGGGCGGCCAGACGAGCGAGGTCACGTCGGCGACGCGCGACGTGGTGCTCGAGAGCGCGTTCTTCGCGCCGGCGTGCGGTGCGGCGCACGAGCCGCCGGCTCGGGCTCCCGTCGCAGGCCGCGTACCGCTTCGAGCGCCGCGTCGATCCCGACGGCGTGTCCGTGGCGGCCGACGCCGCGGCCGGGCTGCTCGCGCGGCTCGCGGGAGGTGCCGTGGCGCCGGGCGCCGTGGAGGAGAGCCCGGGGCTCGCCGCGCTCGCCCCGCGCCCGATCCGGCTCCGTCCGGAGCGCGTCGCAGGCGCTGCTCGGCATGGCCATTCCCGCGCCCGAGATGCGCCGCCGGCTCACCGCGCTCGGCATGGCGTGCCGCCGCGAGGGGCCGGTGCTGGTGGTCACGCCGCCGTCCTGGCGCGGCGACCTCGAGATCGAGGAGGATCTCGCCGAGGAGCTGGCGCGCCTGGGCGGATACGACCGCGTGCCGACCACACTGCCGCTGGTCGCGGCCACGGGTGCCGACGAGGGCGCCGATCGCCGGACCGTGCGCCGGATCCGCCGTCTGCTCGCCGCCGAGGGACTCAGCGAGATGGTCACCCTCACGCTCACCGATCCGGAGACGAACCGGGTCGCGGGCGGGGTGATCGGGGCTGCGCGCACGCCGATCGCACTCGCGAACCCCCTGTCGTCCGAGCTGAGCGAGCTGCGCCGCTCGCCGCTCGCCGGCCTGGCCCGCGCGCTGCGCCTGAACACCTCGCATGGCGCCGCCTTCTTCGGGGGATTCGAGGTGGGCAAGGGGTTCGGGCGTGACGACCGCGGCGCCGTGGCGGAGTGGCGCGCCGTGGCCGGTCTGCTGGCGGGCAGCTGGCCGGCGCGCGGCGTCGAGCGCACCGGCCCGGCGATCGAGTTCGGCGACGTGAAGGGCGTCGTGCAGAATCTTCTCGCCGGCCTGGGAATCCCGGACGACGAGGTGCGCTGGCACCCGGCCGCCGACGTCGCCATCCTCCATCCCGGCAAGGCGGCTCGCATCACGGCCGCGGACACGCTCCTCGGCGCCGCCGGCGCGATGCATCCGGCCGTCGCACAGATCCTCGATCTTGCAGGAGAAGTGTGGCTCTTCGAGCTTGACTTCGAGCAGGTCGCCCACTATCGTCCGCGCCGCGTCGGCGTCCGGGCTTTGCCGCGATTCCCCGCAATCACCCGGGACATCGCGGTGGTCGTCGACGAGAGCTTCCAGGCTGAAAGCATCCTCGAGGAGGTCCGGGCGTTGGCCGACCCGCTGGTCGAATCCGCGAGCGTGTTCGACTGCTATCGGGGTGCACAGATCCCCGAGGGCAAGAAGAGCCTGGCCTACACCATCGCCTATCGCGCGTCGGACCGGACGCTGACCGACGAGGAGGTGAGCGCCGCGCACGAGCGCGTGCGTGATCACCTGAACGCGCGATTCGCCCTCACGCTACGGAGCTGAGCACGGCCATGACGATGACCAAGGCAGACATCGTCGAGCGCATCTACGAGCGCGTGGGGTTCTCCAAGAAGGAGGCCACGGAGATCGTCGAGTCGATCTTCGAGGTGGTGAAGCGGCGCCTCGAGCAGGGCGAGAAGGTGAAGGTGTCGGGCTTCGGAAACTTCGTGGTCAACGAGAAGCGGCCGCGCAAGGGACGCAATCCGCAGACCGGCGAGGAGATCGTCATCACCGGCCGTCGCGTGCTCACGTTCAAGGCGAGCCAGGTGCTCAAGAAGACCATGAACGGCGACGGCGCGTCGCACAGCGACCAGGCGAACCACGAATCGGACGACTGAGCGCGCGGCGCGACGCTGCCTTGACCGCCGCCCGCGGAGCCCCTAGTACTTGCGCTCCTGACCGGGGCGTGGCGCAGCCAGGTAGCGCACTCGCTTGGGGTGCGAGTGGTCGGCCGTTCAAATCGGCTCGCCCCGACTCTTCGTGCAGCCGAGACGGCGACGCCGTGCTTGCAGCGTCGCCGCCTTGGTGGCACGCTCCTCGCGCTCGATGCCCGCCGCGCCGCTCATCCTGATCTCGAACGACGACGGGATCCACTCCGACGGGCTGCGAGCGCTGGCGGACGCGGTGGCGGCGCACGGCCGCGTCGTGGTCGTCGCGCCCGATCGTGAGCAGAGCGCGGTGAGCCATGCGCTCACGCTGCACCGCCCGCTCCGCATCGATCAGGTGGCGCCGGATCGCTACACCGTCGACGGCACCCCGACCGACTGCGTGAACCTGGCCATCAACGGCATCCTGCGCGAGCGCCCCGCGCTGGTGGTGTCGGGGATCAACAAGGGCGCGAACCTCGGGGACGACGTCACGTACTCGGGCACGGTGAGCGCCGCCATGGAGGGCACGTTGCTCGGCGTCCCGTCGATCGCCGTGTCGCAGATCGGTCGCGGGCCCTACGACTTCACCATCGCGGCCGGGTTCGCGGGCGAGCTGGTGGCGCGCGTGGCGGAGCACCCGCTGCCGCCGGACACGCTGCTCAACGTGAACATCCCGCAGTTCGCGGACGGGGAGCGACCGCGCGGCGTCGCGCTGACGCGCATGGGCAAGCGGCGGTACGGCGACGCCGTGATCGAGAAGGTCGATCCGCGCGGGCGGAAGTACTACTGGATCGGCGGTCAGGAGCTGTCGTTCGTGGACGAGGAGGGCACCGACTTCCACGCCGTCAGCCACGGCAGCATCTCGGTGACGCCGATCCACCTCGACCTGACGAACTACGCGTCGTTCGACGCGCTCCGCACGCTGGTCGGCTCGTGGTGTTAGACGGGAAGGACGCCAGCGTGGCCTTCGAGCGTGAGCGCGCGGAGATGGTCACGGAGCAGCTCGAGTCGCGCGGCATCCGCGACGCCCGCGTGCTCGACGCCATGCGCCGCGTCCCGCGCCATCGCTTCGTGCCGCCGGAGCTGCTCGGGCACGCCTACGACGACACGCCGCTCCCCATCGGCGAGCAGCAGACCATCTCGCAGCCCTACATCGTGGCGCTCATGAGCGAGGCGCTCGGTCTCCCCGCCGCGGGCGCGCGCGTGCTCGAGATCGGCACGGGCTCGGGCTACCAGGCGGCCGTCCTGGCCGCGATGGGCGCGCAGGTGCTCTCCGTCGAGCTGCTGCCCGCGCTGGCGCGCCGCGCCCGCGACGTCCTCGCGGAGCTGGGAATGGAAGACCGGGTGCGGGTGGTGGACGGCGACGGCACGCTGGGCACCCCGGACGCCGGGCCGTACGACGGGATCATCGTGACCGCCGGCGCGCCGCGGATTCCCCGCCCGCTGCTCGCGCAGCTCGCACCGGCCGGCTGTCTCGTGCTGCCGATCGGCGAGCGCGACGTGCAGACCCTGGTGCGCCTGCGGCGCGGCGCGCAGGGACTGATCGAGGACTATCTCGGCGACTGTCGCTTCGTGAAGCTGCACGGAGCGTACGGCTGGGACGAGCACTGACGATCGCCGAGAGGAGACTGCCGTTCAATGATTGACCTGAAGCGCCACATCCGCGACGTCCCCGACTTCCCGAAGCCGGGCATCGTCTTCAAGGACATCACGCCGTTGCTGTCCGACGCCGGCGCGTTCCGCGCGGCCATCGACGCGTTGATCGCCCCGTATCGCGGCCGCGTCGACCTGGTGCTCGGCATCGAGTCGCGGGGGTTCATCGTCGGGTCGGCGGCTGCGTACGCGCTCGGCACCGGCATCGCCGTGGTGCGCAAGCCCGGCAAGCTGCCGTATCGCACGCACCGCGCGGACTACGCGCTCGAGTACGGCACCGACGGGCTCGAGATCCATCACGACGCCGTGGGGAACGGCCATCGCGTGCTGCTGGTCGACGACCTGCTGGCCACCGGCGGCACCGCGCGCGCCGCGATCGAGCTGGTCGAGCGATGCGGCGGCCAGGTCGTGGCGTGCGCCTTCCTGATCGAGCTCGCCTTCCTCGAGGGGCGGGCACGTCTGGGAGGCCACGAAGTGCACGCGTTGATCGCCTACTGACGGGGCGCCGGTGTCCGATCGTGATCACGTGGGCGAGCGTGGGGTCGTGCAGATCGGCCTCGCGGTCAGCTCGGTGCTCTGCGTCGCGGAGCTGATCGGGGGCTGGTGGACGAACAGCCTGGCGTTGCTCACCGACGCCGCGCACATGCTCACCGACGTCGCCGCGCTCGCGCTCGCGCTGTTCGCGCTCTGGGTGTCGGCGCGGCCCGCCAGCGACAGCAAGACGTTCGGCTACGCGCGCGCCGAGATCCTCGCCGCGCTGGTGAACGGGGCCGTGCTCTGCGTCCTGGTGGTGCTGCTCGTCTGGGAGGCGTGGACGCGCTTGCACGCGCCGCAGCCGGTGCGCGCCGGCGGCATGCTCGTGATCGCGGCGGCGGGCCTGCTGGTGAACGTGTTCGTCGCGCTGCGGCTGCGCGCGCATCAGACGCACAGCCTGAACCTGCGCGGCGCGTACCTGCACGTCCTGTCGGACCTGCTCGGCTCGATCGGCGCCGTCGTGGCCGCGGCGGTCATCCTCGCGACCGGGTGGAATGCGGTCGACTCCCTGGTGAGCGTGCTGATCGGCGCGCTCATCCTCTTCTCGTCGTGGACGCTCGTGCGCGAGGCGGTGGACGTCCTCATGGAAGCGGTGCCGCCGCACGTCGACGTGGAGCGCCTCGAGCGCGCGCTGGGCGCGGTGCAGGGCGTCGAGGAGGTGCACGACCTCCACGTCTGGACGCTCACGACGGGTCGCTACGCGCTGTCGGCGCACGTCGTCGCGCGCAACCTGGTGGGCGACGACAGCCTCCTGGCGGCGATGACCGAGGTCTGCCGCTGCGACTTCCAGATCGAGCACACGACCATCCAGGTGGAGCACGAGAGCCGGCGGCGAGCCGAGCCCGCCGAGTGCGCCGACCGCCAGCCGCGTGCCGGGTGACGCGCCCGTGCAGCACGCCCGGGACGCCGCGCGCTTCGTGCACGAGATCGCGCACACCGCGGACGTCGGGTTCGAGGTGGAGGCGCCGACGCGCGCGGAGTGCTTCGAGCGCGCCGCGCTCGGACTCGCATGCGCGGTCGCCGAGGCCGACGGGGTCGCGTCCCGGGAACGCCGCGAGGTGGCGGTGGTGGCGGAGGATCGCGTCGCGCTCCTGCACGACTTCCTGCACGCGCTGCTGCTCCTCGCGCAGGTGGACGGCTTCCTCGTCGAGGGCGTGGAGGTGACGGCGATCGACGACGGCTCGCTGCGCGCGGTGGTGGCGGGCGAGCTCGTGGACCCGGTGCGGCACCGCCTGCACGGCGAGGTGAAGGCCGTCACCTGGCACGGCCTGTCGGTCGAGCGCCGCGACGGCGCCTGGCGTGCCCGCGTGATCCTGGACGTCTGATGGAGATCCGGCGTGTGGGCGAGGTGGTGTGGGAGATCCCGCGCAGCGGGGCGATGCGGGTGCCGGCGCGCATCTACGCCAGCGAGGCGCAGATGGGAGCGCTGCGCGCCGACCCGGCGCTCGTGCAGCTGGCGCAGGTGGCGGAGCTGCCCGGCATCGTCGGCCACGCGATGGCCATGCCGGACGTGCACTGGGGATACGGATTCCCGATCGGTGGCGTGGCGGCGGTCGACGCCGACGACGGGGTGATCACGCCGGGCGGCATCGGGTTCGACATCAACTGCGGCGTGCGCCTGCTCCGCACGCGGCTCGAGGTGGCGGCGGTCGAGGCCGTCCGCGACCGGCTCGCCGATCGCCTGTTCGCGGCGGTTCCCGCCGGGGTGGGATCGTCGGGCGCGGTGCCGGCGCTCTCGGCGCGCGACGAGCGGCGCGTGCTCGAGCGCGGCGCGGCATGGGCGGTCGAGGAGGGCTTCGGACGCGCGTCCGACCTCGAGCACTGCGAGGATGGCGGGCGGCTCCGCGGCGCCGACCCGGACGCCGTCTCCGAGACGGCGCGGACGCGTGGCCGGTCGCAGGTCGGCACGCTCGGCTCCGGCAATCACTTCCTGGAGGTCCAGCGGGTGGATCGGATCGACGACGCGCAGGCCGCGGCCGCGCTCGGCATCGAGGAGGGACAGGTCGCCGTCATGATCCACTCGGGCTCGCGCGGCCTCGGGTACCAGGTGTGCGACGATGCCCTGCGCGTGATGGACCGCGCCATGCGGCGCCACGGCATCTCGGTGCCCGATCGCCAGCTCGCCTGCGTGCCGCTGCGTTCGGAGGAGGGCGCGACGTACCTCGGGGCGATGGCCGCGGCCGCGAACTTCGCGTGGGCGAACCGCCAGGTGATGACGGGCCTGGTGGAGCGCGCCTTCCTCGAGGTGCTCGGCACCGGTCCGGCGACGCTCGGCTTCGGCCTGGTGTACGACGTGTGCCACAACGTCGCGAAGATGGAGGAGCACGTCGTCGGCGGACGCGCCCGCCGCGTCTGCGTCCATCGCAAGGGCGCGACGCGAGCCTTCGGCCCGGGTCATCCGGCGCTGCCGGAGTCGGTGCGCCATCTCGGCCAGCCGGTGATCATCCCCGGCGACATGGGACGGCACTCGTTCGTGCTGCGCGGCGCCGCCGGCGCCATGGCCGAGACGTTCGGGACCGCATGTCACGGTGCGGGCCGCATGATGAGCCGCGCGCAGGCGAAGAAGATGGGTCGCGGCGTCGATCTCGTCGCCGCACTCGGCGAGCGCGGCGTGACGGTCCGCGCCCGGTCGCTGCGGGGCATCGCGGAGGAGATGCCCTGGGCCTACAAGGACGCCGCCGAGGTGGTCGACGTGGTGGCGCGCGCCGGCCTCGCGACGCCGGTGGCACGGCTGCGGCCCGTCATCGTCATCAAGGGATGAGATTCGCGGGCCCGCTGATGGCCGCGCTCTCCGTCGCCGCCACGCTCGTGGCGCTGGAGGTCGGCACGCGCGTGCGGCTCTCGCCGCCGGAGCGGGCGCGCCTGCCGCACGTGGGAGTGAGCGGCGAGACCCAGCGGCGGCTCGAGTGGGTCGAGCACGGCCGCGCCAGCGGCGGCGCCGAGTCGTGGCTGATCGACGTCCCGGATCCCGTGCTCGGCTGGCGTCCGAAGCCGGGTATCCAGGTGCGCAGCACGCAGCCGGGGTCGTACGACGTCACCGTGACGACGACCGCCGACGGCCTGCGCGGGCGGCGCACGATCGGCCGGGAACGGACGCCCGGCGTCACGCGCATCGCGGTCTTCGGGTGCTCGCAGACCTTCGGCAGCGGCGTCGAGGACGACGAGACGTTCAGCGCCCGGCTCGCGGTGAGCCTGCGCGGCGTCGAGGTGCTGAACTTCGGCGTGCACGGCTACGGCACCGACCAGATGCTGCTGCGCTGGGAGCGGGAGGGCGTCGCCTATGCGCCCGACGTCGTGGTGCTCGCCTTCGCGTACTACCACCTCGATCGCAACATCACCGGGTTCCGGTTCTACGCCAAGCCGCATTTCATCCTCGAGCCTGGCGGGGCGTTGCAGCTCAGCGGCGTGCCGGTCCCCGATCCCGACATGCTCGCGCGGGACGGCGTTCCGGCGCCACCCTGGCCGCTCGCCGATCGCAGCGAGCTGCTGCGCTGGCTGTGGAGCCGCGAGCTGCGCCGGCGCGACGACGCGACCTTCCAGGCCGAGGGACCGGCATGGGAGGTGACGCGCGCGCTGATCACGCGCTTCGCGAAGACGGCGCACGAGCACGGCGCTCGCATGGTGCTGCTCAACATCGACGAGGACGCGCCGTGGCTGTCGGAGCCGCTCGAGCGGCTGGCCCGCAGCCTGGACGTCACGTGGGTGGACGCCGGTCCGGCGCTCGGCGCGCCGCGCGGGCAGGGCGTGCGGCTGCGCCTGCCCGGCGACCCGCACTGGAACCCGCAGGGCCATGCCGTGATCGCGGACACGCTGCGTCGCGGGCTGTGCTCGCACGCAGTGCTGGCGGGCTGCGATGGCGATCGAGTGCGGTGATGGACTCTCTGTAGGCGTCACCCGAAGGCGCGGGTCACGAACCAGAACACGCCGAGGCCCGCGACGGCCGCGGATCCCAGCTCGAGGAGCGCCGGCCGCCAGCCGCGCACGCGGGAGATGATCGGCAGGACCGCGACGACCACCGCGAGCTGACCGAGCTCGACGCCCGCGTTGAATCCGACGAGGACGCGGGCGAGTGCGGCGGTGGGCAGACCCGCGTCGACGAGCACGGAGGCGAATCCGAAGCCGTGCAGCAGGCCGAATCCGAACGCGGCGTGCCAGCGGAGGCGCTGCGGCCGCTCGGCGCGGACGAGACGGGTCATGTGGCAGCCCGTGAAGAGCGCGAGGCCCGCGAGCGCGAGCGCCGGCACGCTGCCGGCACCGGCAGCCGCGGCGCCGGCGAGGGCGAGGAGGACGGCGGCGATGCCCCAGGGCAGGGCAGGGTCGCGACGGCCGGCGAGCCAGCAGTTCTCCGCGGCGACGAGTGCGATCGACAGCCCGATCAACGCCTCGACCGGAGCCTGCTGCGGTCGCACCCAGCCGACCACCGCAAGGCCGAGGGTCAGGCTGTGGGCGACCGTGAAGCCGGTCACCACCCGGGCCGTGTCGGCGAGCGTGCCGCCGAGAAGCAGCAGCGCCAGGATGAATGCCAGGTGGTCCCAGCCAGACAGGATGTGCACCATGCCCAGCCGTACCGCGCCGAGGATCGACGGCGCATCCGGCGCGTCGAGGGCGAAGCGTCGCTCGCCGTCCGAGAGCACGTGCTCGGCGGTCCGTCCGTCCGGCAGCTTCGCGCGCGCGAAGTGCAGGTGCGACGGTGCGACGTCGAGGAAGGCGTCGCTCTCGATCCGGAGCGGCGCGCCCGGAGGACATGCGACACGCCACTCGAGCGCGAGCTCGCCGGCGGGCGCGGAGAGCGGCCGGGGCGTGCTGGCGACGGGGCAGGGCGCATCGCCGGCGACGAGCCGCAGGTGCGTGCTCAGGTAGCCGCCGAGGCGGCCGACGTCGGTGGCCGGCCAGGGAAGCCGGCTGGCCTCCAGCGCGGTGAGCCGCGCGGTCACGAGCGCACCGTCGCGGGAGACGTCCCACGTCGAGTACGACGCGCTGCGGTCGTGGGCGAGGGCGGGCACGGTGGTCCCGATCCCCGCGGCCGCCAGGATCAGCAGCACGACGGACAGGCGACGCCTCATGGCTCGGCCGTCACCTCGACCGATGCGTGCGAGCGCAGATCGTCGAGCTGCGCGCGCAGCGCGTGCTCGCCGCTCCGGCGCCGCCATTCCTCCCGCACCTCGTCCTCGATCTCGGCGAGGGGCGGCACGGTCTCCTCGTCGCGCTGGACGAGCAGCAGGACGTGGAAGCCGGCCGACGACCGCACCGGATCGCTCACCGCGCCGGGCGCGAGCGCGAGGGCGGTGCGCGCCGCCGTCGGGCCGACGTACTCGCTCAGCTTGGCGAGGGTCAGCATCGTGTCCGGAACGGGCGCCGGCTCCGGGTCGCCGAGCGACTGCCGCACGCTCGCCGGATCGCCGCCGGCGCGAAGCCGTGCGGCGGCATCGCGGGCGCGGCGCTCCGCATCCGGCGTCGTGGCGGCGACGAAGACCTGACGCACCTGGAGCCGGCCGCCACGCGCGAAGAAGCCGCGCTCCGTCTCGTAGAGCGCCCGCAGGTCGTCGGCGGTCGGCTCGCCGCCAGTGCCCTCGGTCACGGCTGTCGGTGACGACGGCGGCGGCCAGCTCGCGGCGGACACGCGGATCCACGCGCGCGAGGCCGAGCTCGAGGCCGCGCTGCACGAGCAGCTCCTCGTCGATCATGCGGTCGAGCACGTGACGCCGCATGGCCGCGTCCGGGTCGTCGCGTCGATCGCCGGCGACCGCGTCGAGCGCGCGGCGGTAGTCCTCGGCGCGGATCGGGACGCCGTTGACGCGCGCCACCGTGTCGGGCGGCAGCGCGTGGCCGGGGGAGCGTCCCGATGCGAGGAGCGATCCCGCGGCGAGGAGAAGGCCGAGCGTCGAGCCGACGGCGAGCAGGGCCGAGCTGCGGTCGAGTCGGATCATGGCATCACCTCCGGACGTAGATCGGCGAGGACCACGCGCGCTCGGCGTTGGGCGTCAGGCAGTCGTCGTCGGCGGGCGTGCGGTAGTCGCCCCAGCACGGCCGCACCTCGACGCAGCGGCCGCTCTCGTCGTAGCGACAGCGGAGCCCGCCGGCGTTCACCGCCGGCGTGGGCTCCTGCACGGCGCGCGCGTAGTAGATGGTCTCGCGGTCGGCAGCGACGTAGTCCGGATCGTCGAACTCGACGGAGCAGCCTTCGCCTTCTGCCGGACACGGCAGGCGCCGCCACGGATCCTCGATGAGCTGTGCGACGGGCTCGCCGGGGCGGCTCTGCGGACGGATGCGCACGATGTCGATGTGCGTGATGCGCCAGCGCTCGTCCGACGGGTGGTAGCACTCGCCGCGACAGAGCTGCTGGAGGCGCGCCGCGCCCAGCGTGGTCGACGCCCACTCGGGACAGCCCGGCTGCTGCTTGAACGAGCCGACCGCACGAACCCGGAAGCGGGGCGTCGCGTCGAGGCGGACCTCGGAGCCCATGGGTGCGAGCCCGGCGGGGGCGTTCAGCAGATCGAACCAGAGCAGGATACGCTCGCCGCTCGTTCCGTAGACCTCGCGACGGCGGAGCGCGCTCCAGATGCTGTTGCGATCCCGACCCTCGGCGTGCACGGCGACGAGCCCGCCGGTCATGAAGAACGACGCCTGCCGCTCGAAGTCGAGGATCTGGAAGTTCGCGATCCCGGGTGGCGGGTCGGCCGGATCGAAGGGCACCGACTGCCCCTCGGGCGCCTGCGGGCCGCCGGACAGCAGCCGGAGCCGCCACGCCTCGTCGCGCGCGCCCGCGACCTCGGTCATGTAGTGGCGGGCGAACTCCTTGTAGCCGGTGCCGGGCCGCGCGCTGTGGTTGTCGCTCGACGCGATGAAGCCGAAGCGGAAGCGTCGCGGCGCCGCCGGATCGTCGAAGTTCGAGATGGCGAGCGCGTACTGCGCCGAGACGCGCGGGCGGTAGTTGAAGGCCGGGTTGAAGCAATCACGGCACTGGCCACAGTCCTTCCAGTCCTCGACCGAGGCCCAGGGCATGGTCGCACGACCGGCCGCGCCGGCGTTCAGGTAGTTGCGCCGCGCGTCCGCGACGCGACGCTCGCACTCCGCCGCCGGCGCGTCGCCGCAGCGCGAGCGCACGATCTCGCCCGCCTGCCAGCAGCACGGGGTGTAGCTCTTGGTCGCTTCCGGGCAGACCGGCGCACCCTGGGCGTCGTAGGCGATCTCCTGGAAGCTGCGGTACTCCTCCGAGTTCCCGTGGCCGGAGTACACCTCGATCAGGGTCTGGCGATCGGGATCGTTCGCCGCGGTGAGCTGCTTGTCCCAGCTCGTGCCCGGCGGCGTGTAGAAGCCCCACGTGTTGCCGTGCGGGAATGACGATCGTGTCGAAGCCCCACTGCCCGAGCTTCTCGAACAGCTCGTGCGGCGTGAGCGCCACCTCGCTGCAGTCCTCCGGCAGCTGGCGCGTGTCGACGCCGACGGGACAGGTCGGCGTCGCCGCGAGCTCGTTCTGGAACTCGCCGAAGTCGAAGTAGCGCTGGCGATTCGGCCAGTCGAGGATGGGAAAGCGGATCCGCTGCCAGAGGGTGGGGGGATGGCGGAGGGCGCCGATCAGGGTGCGATCGAGGGCGCTGATCGGACGCGTCGGGACCTGATCGTCGGCGGTGTCGCGGAAGATGACGTTCTTGTGGCCGTAGTGCGTCTCGGGCGTCAGACCGACCTGCGTCCACTCCCAGCCGAGGAAGGCGACGATGTCGGGATTCTGCGGATCGCCCGCGAGCGCATTGCAGTCGCGAATCGACTGCTTCGTCTCCCGCCAGTGCTGCGGCGAGATCGCCTCGGCGTGGTCGTTGATGCTCCAGAAGTCGAGCGCGGAGCAGAAGCGCGCGAAGTCGCAGGCGTCGGCGGGCGGGTGCGCGCCCTCGCCCTGCAGCATCGGAAGCGAGCGGACGAAGGCATCGGCGGAGAACGTGGTGTGCACGTGGAGGTCGCCGAACAGGATCTGCTTCGCGGGGGGCAGGGGGGCGCGAGCCGCCGTCTGCGCGGCCGCGCTGCGCCGACAGGTCCTCCTTCGGCACGCGGCCGGCGGAGGCGGATCCCGGTCCTTCATGCTTGCCGCGACACGCGGTGAGCGCGAGCAGCGTCGCGATGGCGATGCAGGCGGTGCGTCCCATGCAGCGTCCTTCCTGCGCAGCGCCGGGTATGGATGCATGGCGTAGCGCCTCCCGTCAAAGTCCTGGCCTGGCATCATGATCGTTTGCCTCCAACATCATGATCAGATACTCATGATCTCATGAGTCGGCCACTTCAGGTCTACCTCGACGACGACGACCTGGCCCGGCTGGAAACCTGGTCGCGGGCCAAGGGCTGGACGAAGTCCGCGGTCGTCCGTGCGGCGATACGCTCCTTCACTCGACCCTCCGAGCGTGACCCTCTGCTTGCAGCCAGCGGCATGATCGACGACCTGCCACCCGACGGCAGCCGAGCGGTTCGACCATTACCTCAACCAGACCTATGTCGCGGAGCGGCCCCCAGCGTATCGGACGCGGCGGACACCAGCGAAGCGTGTTCGTCGATAGTGGCGCCTGGATCGCGTACTTCAGTGTTCGCGATGCGCGCCACGCCGAGGCGGACGGCCGGTTCGCGCGGCGGTCAGGCGCGCGGCGGGTCCTGGTCACCACCAACCTGATCCTCGCCGAAGTGCACCGCTGGTTCCTCTTCCAGGCGGGCATCGCCCCGGCGGCGGCTGCGCTCGACCGCATCGACGCGACGCCGCTCGTCAAGGTCGTCTACGCGAACCGCGGAGCATCACCGGGCGGCGCGGGCCTGGCTGGAGAAGCTCGCCGACCAGCGCATCACCTATACCGACGCGGTGAGCTTCGCCGTGATGACCGCCCTGCGCTGCCGCCTGGTCTTGACGTTCGACCACGACTTCGTCGGTCGGCGGGGTTCACGCCATGGCAACCGGAGCAGTGAGACGCCGCCGCTCATGCCCCCGTGACCCTGCAGAGCGGCAGGGGGCTCAAGCTGCCGCGCAACGCGGAACCCGAAGCGCGGGAAGTGGACCACGACCTCGCCCACCGCCGGGTCGCTGCGACGGATCGCGACCTCGTCGACCGACGACGCCACCAGCGTGCCGGCGACCGGGTCGAAGCCGTAGTCGTCCGGCGTGACCGTCACCTCCATGCCGGTGGCGAGACCGTTCGGCTCGCGCGGATCGACGCCGGCGGACGTCGCGGGCTCCGTGTCGCGCGCCAGCGCGAGGGCGTCTGCCGCCGCGACGTCGCGGCGGTCGCCCTGGCCCATGGCCTCGAGCGACGCCATCCAGGCGCCGACCCGGGAGAACTCCGCCAGCAGCGCCTGGCCGCCGGCCCCGAGACGGAGAAACCACAGCGGGTGGTAGCAGGCGGCGTCCGCCAGGCTGAACGCGGCGCCGAGGAGCCACGGGCGTCCGTCCGAGAGCTGCGCCTCGACGGTCGCGAGCAGCGCGCGCACCTGCTCGCGCGCGGTGGGTGCGAGCTTGGGAACATCGTCGAAGCTGCGGCCCGGCATCATCTTCGAGCGGTCGTCCATGAAGGCCTTCGGCACGAACTGCCCGATGTCGGCGAAGACGACGGCCACCACGGGCATGAAGAGCAGGCGATCGGCCCACAGGTTCCACGCCTGCGCGGTGGCCTCGCCGCCGTCGGGGAATATCGTCGGCTCGGGGTGCCGTCGCTCGAGCACGCGCGCGATGAGCTGCGTGTCGCAGTAGACGTCGGCACCGATCTGGAGCACGGGGATGCGCCGGTATCCGCCCGTGAGCGGCACCAGCTCCGGCTTCGGCATGATGCTCGGTTGCTCGACGGCGCCCCACGCGAGGCGCTTGTGCGCGAAGATCTTGCGTATCTTCTCCGAGAACGGCGACGTGTCGTACTGGTGAAGCAGCAGCGCAGGCAGCGACATGGCATCCCTCCTTGACAGTTCCAGGGCCGACGCGTATCAAACTTCAGCTTCGCCCCAAACGCCCGGCACCTTTTAACTTGACCCGGCGAGGTCAGGAAGGGTTCCTCGATGATCACCGCACCTCCCCGGTCCGACGCGGACCATGCGCAGCACGCGCCAGACGCCTCCCGGCCTCGCCGCGGAGGCTTTTTTTTCGTCCGGTCATGGGCGTGACCACGAACGGCACCCGGCAGGTGATGGACGGCCAGGCCATCAACCGGTCGGTGGTGCGGATCGCGCACGAGGTCGTCGAGCGCAACCGAGGCGCGGACGGCCTGGCGCTCATCGGCATCCGGTCGCGCGGCGTCTACCTGGCGCAGCGGCTGCGCCGGTCGCTCCAGGAGATCGCCGGCGGCCCGCTCATCCCCTTCGGCGTCGTCGACATCACCCTCTACCGCGACGATCTCGACCGCGGCCTCCAGACGCCGTGCGTGCAGGGCACGGACATCGTCTTCCCGATCGAGGGTCGGCGCATCCTGCTGGTCGACGACGTCCTCTTCACCGGACGCACGATCCGGGCGGCCATGGACGCGCTGGTCGACTTCGGCCGCCCGCAATCCATCCAGCTCGCGGTCCTCGTCGATCGAGGGCATCGCGAGCTCCCCATCCGCGCCGACTACGTCGGCAAGAACCTCCCCACGGCACGGGCCGAGCGCGTCTCGGTCCGGCTCGCCGAATCGGACGGGGTGGACGAGGTCGTCATCGAGAGCTGAGGGCCAGAGGGAGGATCGACCATGGCGTTCGCACAGCGGAACCTGCTGGGGCTCGAGGGCGTGTCGGGGGAAGACATCACGGCGATTCTCGACACCGCGGCCTCGTTCAAGGAGATCTCCGAGCGCGACATCAAGAAGGTGCCCGCGCTGCGCGGCAAGACGGTGATCAACCTGTTCTACGAGAGCAGCACGCGGACGCGGACGTCGTTCGAGATCGCGGCCAAGCGGCTGTCGGCCGATACCATCAACATCAGCGCCTCGAGCTCGAGCGCCACCAAGGGCGAGACGCTGTCCGACACCGCGCGCAACCTCGAGGCGATGCGTCCGGACGCGATCGTCGTGCGCCACCCGTCGTCGGGAGCCTGCAGCCTGCTCGCGCGTCACGTCGGCTGCCCCATCATCAACGCGGGCGACGGCTGCCACGAGCATCCGACGCAGGCCCTGCTCGACTGTCTCACCATCCGCGAGCATCGCGGCACGATCGCGGGGCTCACGGTCGCGATCGTCGGCGACCTGCTGCACAGCCGCGTCGGGCGCTCCAACGTCCACGCGCTGCGCGCCCTCGGCGCGCGGGTGCGGCTGGTCGGTCCGCCGACGCTGCTCCCGCCGGAGTTCGCGCAGCCTCGGCGTCGAGCTGTACCCGCGGCTCGCCGACGGCGTGCGCGAGGCCGACGTGATCATGATGCTGCGCATCCAGCGCGAGCGGCAGGGCGCGAACTTCTTCCCGACGGTGGAGGAGTACTCGCAGTACTACTGCCTGACCGAGGACGTCGTGCGCCTGGCGAAGCCCGAGGTGATCATCCTGCATCCCGGCCCGCTGAACCGCGGACTCGAGATCGCGACGGCGGTCGCCGACGGTCCCTACTCGCTCATCATGAACCAGGTGACCAACGGCGTCGCGGTGCGGATGGCGATCCTCTATCTGCTGGTCGCGCGCAGCAAGGCCGAGGACGCGCTCGAGACCGAGCCGGCCGCCGAGCCGGCGCGCGGCCGTCGCGGGGTGCGGGCGTGAGCGCGCGCCTGCTGGTATCGGGCGGCCGCGTCGTCGACCCGGTCGCGGAGACGGTCGCCGCCGAGGACCTCCTGCTCGAGGACGGGCGGATCGCGGCGCGCGGTCCCGCGGGCACGATCGTCGCGGAGGCCGAGACGCTCGACGCGCGCGGGTCGCTGGTGCTGCCGGGTCTGGTCGACATGCACGTGCACCTGCGCGAGCCGGGGCAGGAGTACAAGGAGACGGTCGAGAGCGGCGTGGCCGCGGCGCTGGCCGGCGGCTTCACGTCGATCGCGTGCATGGCGAATACCAGTCCCGTGAACGACAGCGGCGCCGTGACGCGGTTCATCCTCGAGCGCGCCGCGCTCGCGCGCGGGGCGCGCGTCTACCCGATCGGCGCGCTGTCGGTCGGCCTCGAAGGCGAGCGCCTCGCGGAGATGGGCGAGATGCACCGCGCCGGCATCGTCGCGGTCTCGGACGACGGCCGGCCGGTCATGCGCGCCGGTCTCATGCGCCACGCCCTCGAGTACGCCACGCTGTTCGACCTGCCCGTGATCGCGCACGAGGAGGACGACGATCTCTGCTGCGGCGGCGTCATGAACGAGGGGCTCACCGCCCTGCGGCTCGGCCTGCGGGGCCGGCCGGCGATGGCGGAGGAGGTGATGGTGGCCCGGGACATCGCGCTCGCGGAGCGCACGGGCGGGCGCCTGCACGTGGCGCACGTCAGCACGGCGCGCGCCGTCGAGCTCGTCCGCACGGCGCGAGCGCGCGGCGTGCGGGTGAGCGCGGAGGTCGACGCCGCACCATCTGCTCCTCACCGAGGAGGCCGTCGGCGACTACGACACCAACGCGAAGATGGCGCCGCCGCTGCGCACGGCGGCCGACGTCGAGGCGGTGCGAGCGGGACTGGCCGACGGGACCATCGAGGCCATCGCGAGCGATCACGCGCCACACCACCAGGACGAGAAGGACGTCGAGTTCGATCAGGCGGCGTTCGGCATCGTCGGGCTGGAGACCGCGCTCGGGCTCGGCCTCAAGCTGGTGGCCGATGGCGTGCTCGCGTTGCCGGCGCTGGTCGCCCGCATGAGCCTCGGCCCGGCACGGCTGCTCGGGCTGCCCGCGGGCACGCTCGCGGTCGGTGCGCCGGCGGACGTCACGCTGGTCGATCCGGAGCGGCGCTGGAAGGTGGCGGCGCGCGGGTTCCGCTCGAAGAGCCGCAACACGCCGTTCGAGGGCTGGGAGCTGGTGGGACGCGCGACCGCCGTCCTGGTGGGCGGCCGGCTGGTGCACGAGGATCGGCCGGCCACGCCGACGCTGCGGGTGGCGTCCTGATGGGGAAGACCGAGGCGACCGGCGACGCCGTCCTGGCGCTGGCGGACGGCAGGGTCTTCCGGGGGCGTGCGTTCGGCGCCGTCGGCGAGGCGAGCGGCGAGCTGGTCTTCAACACCAGCATGACCGGCTACCAGGAGATCCTCACCGACCCGTCGTACGAGGGGCAGCTCGTCGCGATGACGTATCCGGAGATCGGTAACGTCGGGGTGAACCGCGAGGACGTGGAGTCGCGGCGGCCGTTCGTGCGCGGCTTCGTCGTGCGCGAGTATCGCGAGGCGCCGTCGTCGTGGCGCGCGGAGCAGAGCCTCGGCGCCTACCTCGCACACTGGGACATCCCGGGCATCCAGGGCATCGACACGCGCGCGCTGGTCCGCCATCTGCGCGATCACGGCGCGCAGAGCGCCGTCCTCTCGAGCGTCGAGCCGGACGCCGACCGGCTGGTGCGCAAGGCGAAGGACACGCCCGGGCTGGTCGGGCGCGACCTGGTGACCAACGTCACCTGCCGCGAGCCGTATGCCTGGGAGCAGGGACCCTGGAAGCTGGGCGGCTACCTCACCGCCGACGAGATCTCGGCGGTGCTCGGACGGCCGCCGCTCAAGGTCGTCGCCTACGACTTCGGCATCAAGTGGAACATCCTGCGCAACCTGGTGGGCGTCGGCTGCGCGGTGCGCGTGGTGCCCGCGTCGACGCCGGCGCGCGACGTGCTGGCGCTGCGTCCCGACGGCGTCTTCCTGTCGAACGGCCCCGGCGATCCCGACGCCGTCGCCGGCGCGCCGGAGAACGTGGCGGCGCTGCTGGGCGAGGTCCCCGTCTTCGGCATCTGCCTCGGGCACCAGATCCTCGGGCTCGCGCTCGGCGGCCGCACGTCGAAGCTCAAGTTCGGGCATCACGGCGGCAACCAGCCGGTGCAGGACCTCACCACGGGAAAGGTGGAGATCACGGCGCAGAACCACGGCTTCGTGGTCGACATGGACTCGCTCGGCGATCGCGCGGAGGTGACGCACGTCAACCTGAACGATCGCACCGTCGAGGGCCTGTCGGTGACCGGGCAGCCCACCTTCGCGGTGCAGTACCATCCCGAGGCGTCGCCCGGACCGCACGACGCCCGGTACCTGTTCCGCCGCTTCGTCGACATGATGGAGCAGTGGCGGCGATGAAGCGCACCGATCTGCGCTCGATCCTGCTGATCGGCTCCGGCCCCATCGTCATCGGCCAGGCGTGCGAGTTCGACTACTCCGGCACCCAGGCGTGCAAGGCGCTGAAGGAGGAAGGCTACCGGGTCATCCTGGCGAACTCGAACCCCGCCACCATCATGACGGACCCGGAGTTCGCCGACCGGACGTACATCGAGCCGCTCACGGTCGAGGTCCTGGCGCGCATCATCGAGGCCGAGCGTCCGGACGCGCTGCTGCCGACCATCGGCGGCCAGACGGGCCTGAACCTCGCCCTCGACCTGGCCGAGAGCGGCGTGCTCGATCGCTTCGGCGTCGAGCTCATCGGCGCGCGGGTGGATGCGATCAAGCGCGCCGAGGATCGTGACCTGTTCAAGGACACGATCCGCGCGATCGGCCTCGACCTGCCGCGCAGCGGCATCGCGCACACGCTCGAGGAAGCCGAGCGCGTCAAGGCCGAGCTCGGCCTGCCGGTCATCCTCCGGCCGTCCCGCACGCTGGGTGGGACGGGCGGCAACTTCGCCGCCACCGACGAGGAGTTCCGCACCCGCGTCACGTGGGGCCTGGAGGCGTCGCCGATCAGCGAGATCCTGATCGAGGAGTCGATCGCCGGGTGGAAGGAGTTCGAGCTCGAGGTGATGCGCGACGTGAAGGACAACGTCGTCATCGTGTGCTCGATCGAGAACTTCGACCCGATGGGCGTGCACACGGGCGACTCCATCACGGTGGCGCCCGCGCAGACGCTCACCGACAAGGAATACCAGCTCATGCGCGATGCCGCGGTGAAGATCATCCGCGCCATCGGCGTCGACACGGGCGGCTCGAACATCCAGTTCGCGGTCCATCCGCGGACGGGCCGCCTCACGGTGATCGAGATGAACCCGCGCGTGTCGCGCAGCTCGGCGCTGGCGTCCAAGGCGACGGGATTCCCGATCGCGAAGATCGCCGCCAAGCTGGCGGTCGGCTACACCCTCGACGAGCTGCGCAACGACATCACGCGCGAGACGCCGGCGTGCTTCGAGCCGACGATCGACTACGTCGTCACCAAGATCCCGCGCTTCACGTTCGAGAAGTTCCCGCAGGCGAGCGACACCCTCGGGCCGCAGATGAAGTCGGTCGGCGAGGCGATGGCGATCGGCCGGACGTTCAAGGAGTCGCTGCAGAAGGCCATGCGATCGCTCGAGATCGGCAGCCACGGCTTCGAGCCACGCCTCGAGGCGAGCGACGACGAGGTGGAGGGCCGGCTGCGCCGCCCGAACGCCGACCGCCTGTGGCACCTCGGGGAAGCGTTCCGTCGCGGATGGACCGTCGAGCGCGTCGCGGAGGTCGACCGCCATCGACCCGTGGTTCCTGCGGCACATCGAGGAGATCGTCGCGGAGGAGCGCGTCCTCACCGGCGAGACGCTGGCCGCGCTCGATCCGGAGCAGCTCCGCCGGCTGAAGCAGCAGGGGTTCTCGGACGCCCGCCTCGCGGTCCTCCTCGGCACCGGGGAAGCGGCGGTGCGCGAGCAGCGCGAAGCCGCGGGCATCCGGCCCGTCTTCAAGACCGTCGACACCTGCGGCGCGGAGTTCGAGGCCTTCACGCCGTATCTCTACTCCAGCTACGAGCCGGCCGACGACGAGGCCCGGCCGACCACCCGGCGCAAGATCGTCATCCTCGGCGGCGGTCCGAACCGCATCGGCCAGGGGATCGAGTTCGACTACTGCTGCGTGCACGCGGCGCTGGCGCTGCGCGAGGACGGGTTCGAGACCATCATGGTCAACTGCAACCCGGAGACCGTCAGCACCGACTACGACACGTCGGACAAGCTCTTCTTCGAGCCCCTCACCCTGGAGGACGCGCTCGCCCTGCTGCGCCACGAGCGGCCCGACGGGGTCATCGTCCAGTTCGGGGGCCAGACGCCGCTGCGCCTCGCGGTGCCGCTCGAGCGCGCCGGGGTCCGCATCGTCGGGACGTCCCCCGATTCGATCGACCGCGCCGAGGATCGCGAGCGCTTCGAGCAGGTGCTGGCCGCGCTCGACCTGAAGCGCCCGCCGAACGGCGTCGCGCGCAGCGACACGGAGGCGGAGCGGGTGGCGGACCACATCGGCTACCCGGTGCTGGTGCGTCCGTCCTACGTGCTCGGCGGGCGGGCGATGGAGATCGTCTACGACCGCGCGAGCCTCGGCCGGTACATGCGGCACGCGGTGCGCGCATCGCCCGAGCATCCGGTGCTGATCGATCAGTTTCTCGAGGATGCCATCGAGATCGACGTCGACGCGGTGAGCGACGGGACGGCCATCGTCATCGGCGGCATCATGGAGCACATCGAGCGCGCCGGGGTGCACTCCGGCGACAGCGCGTGCTCCCTCCCGCCGTACTCGATCGACGCCGAGGTGCAAGCGGACATCCGGCGCCAGACCGTCGCCCTCGCCCGCGAGCTGGGTGTCGTCGGCCTCATGAACGTGCAGTTCGCCGTCAAGGACCGGGTGGTCTACGTGCTGGAGGTGAACCCGCGCGCGAGCCGCACGGTGCCCTTCGTGTCCAAGGCGATCGGCGTGCCGCTGGCCAAGATCGCGGCGCGCTGCATGGTCGGACGCTCGCTCGCCGACCAGGGCTTCACCAGCGAGATCGTCCCCGCGCACGTGAGCGTCAAGGAGGCGGTCTTCCCGTTCATCAAGTTCCCGGGCGTCGACACGGTGCTCGGCCCCGAGATGAAGTCCACGGGCGAGGTGATGGGCATCGACGCGACGTTCGGCGCCGCCTTCGCCAAGGCCCAGAGCGCGAGTGGCACGCTGCTGCCGACGAGCGGCAGCGCCTTCGTCTCGGTACCGCAGGGCTCGTACGAGGCGGTCGTCCCCGTGGCGCAGCGGCTCGCGCGCGCCGGCTTCCGGCTGCTCGCCACCATCGGGACCGGGACGCGGCTGCGCGCCGCAGGACTCGAGGTGACGATCCTCAACAAGGTGCAGCAGGGCGGCCCGCACATCGTGGACTTCCTGCGTCGCGACGAGGTGGCGCTCGTCATCAACACGCCGTCGGGAGCGGAATCGTACCGCGATTCCTTCCCGATCCGGCGCACCGCGCTCGAGCGCCGGGTGCCGTACTTCACGACGATCGCCGCGGCCACGGCGGCGGTCGAGGGCATCGAGACCATGGCGCGCGGTCCGGTGATGGTCCGCCCGCTCCAGGAGCACTATCGATCCCGATGAGCCCCGGCGACGGGCCGCTCGCGGAGCTGCTCGCGGCGCTGGCGCCGCCGCTCGAGTACCTCGCCGCCACGGGCTTCCGGGGAGCGGACCGCACCGGGTTGCCGCTGCAGGCGCTCGCGGAGCGGCTCGCGCGCGTGCGGCAGCATCCGCCGCCCGGTCTCGACCCTGCGCTCGCCGAGCTCGACGCCGTCCTCGGCGGACTGCGCGATGCCCGGCCCGAGGATCGCGCGTCGTTGCTGCGGCGCGCCCACGAGCTGCTGCCGGCGCTGCGCGACGTCGGGGCGCAGCCCGCGACGTGGGACGAGTACCGCGTCGCCAGTGGCGCGGTGGAGGCGGCGCTCGCCGAGCTCGGGCAGCCGGTGGCGACGCTGCGTGCCGTCGGACCGAAGCGCGCCGCCGAGCTGACGCGCTTCGGCCTCGCGACCGTGGAGGACGTCCTCTGGCACCTTCCGTTCCGCTACGAGGACTGGCGCACGCGGGTCCCGCTGTCCGCGCTCCGTCCCGGCGAGGACGCGACGGCGGTCGGCGAGGTCGCCGGCGTGCAGCAGAAGTTCTCCGGCCGCCGCGGCCGCCCGCTCCTGGAGGTCGTCCTGCGCGACGGCGCGGCGTCGGCCGTTCTCGTGTGGTTCAACCAGGTCCAGTACTTCGCGACGCGGTTCCGCGCCGGCCAGCGGCTGCTCGTGCACGGCACGGTCGAGGCCGGGCTCGGTGTGGGACCGCCGCGGCTCGTCCATCCCGACGTCACGCTGCTCGGCGCCGGCGAGGAGCTCGACGCGCTGCCGGCGCTGGTCCCCGTCTACGAGAAGCCGACGGGGATGCCCGCCGGGGTCATGCGGCGGATCGTGGAGGGCGCGGTGGAGGCGCTCGCCGATCGCGTGCCCGCCCCCATCCCGCCGGAGATCGCCCGGCGGCAGCGCCTGGTCGATCCGGGGCGCGCGCTCCGGCACGTGCACGCGCCGGCGGCCGGCGCCGATCTCGCCGCGCTCGCGTCGGGGACCTCGCTCGCGCATCGCGCGCTGATCTTCGACGAGCTGTTCTTCCTCCAGCTCGGTCTGGCGCTCCGGCGTAGCGCGGCGGGCGAGGAGCCCGGCGTCGCCTTTCCGGACGCGGGGCGGCTGACGCGCGGGCTGCGCGCCACGCTGCCGTTCGCCCTCACGGGCGCGCAGGAGCGCGCGATCGCGGAGATCGCCGCCGACCTCGCCCGCCCGCACCCGATGCGCCGGTTGTTGCAGGGCGACGTCGGCAGCGGCAAGACGCTGGTCGCGCTGCTGGCCGCGCTCGTCGTGATCGACGCGGGCTGGCAGGTCGGGCTCATGGCGCCGACCGAGCTGCTGGCCGAGCAGCACTTCGAGACCGTGCGCCCGCTGCTGGCGCCGCTCGGCGTCGAGACCGCGCTCCTCACCGCGGCGGTGAAGGGCCGCGCGCGCCGCCAGGCGCTGGCCGGGCTCGCGGACGGCCGCATCGGGCTGGCGGTGGGCACGCACGCGCTCATCCAGGAGACCGTGGAGTTCGGACGCCTCGGGCTCGCGATCGTCGACGAGCAGCATCGCTTCGGCGTGATGCAGCGGGCGGCGCTGCAGCGGCGCGGCGGACAGCCCGGCGCCGTCGACGTGCTCGTGATGAGCGCCACGCCCATCCCGCGGACGCTTGCCCTCACGCTGTACGGGGACCTCGCCGTCTCGACGCTCGACGAGCTGCCGCCCGGCCGCACGCCCATCACCACCACCCTGTGCCGCGAGTCGCAGCGCGGCCGGCTGGTCGAGCGCCTGCGCGCCGAGGTGGCGGCCGGCCACCAGGCCTACGTGGTGTATCCGCTGGTCGAGGAATCGGAGAAGAGCGATCTCCGTGCGGCCACCACGATGGTGCACGAGCTGGCGGCGGGGCCGCTCGCCGGGCTGCGGCTGGACCTCGTCCACGGCCGCATGCGGCCCGACGAGAAGGACGCCGTCATGCGCCGCTTCAAGCGCGGCGAGTTCGACGTGCTGGTCTCCACCACGGTCATCGAGGTTGGGATCGACGTGCCGAACGCCACCGTGATCGCCATCGAGCACGCCGAGCGCTTCGGCCTGGCGCAGCTCCACCAGCTGCGCGGGCGTGTCGGGCGCGGCGACGCGCCCGCGTTCTGCTTCCTCCTCACGCCCGACTGGGTGCCGGCGGACGCCTTCCAGCGCCTCCGCGTGCTCGAGGGCACGACCGACGGCTTCGCGATCGCGGAGGCCGATCTCCAGCTCCGCGGGCCGGGAGATTTCCTCGGCACGCGGCAGGCGGGTCTGCCGCCGTTCCGCGTCGCGAACCTGCTGCGCGACACCGAGATGCTGCGTGCCGCGCGCGACGAGGCGGCGGACTGGCTGGCGCGCGATCCGCAGCTCGCAGGCCCGGAATCGCGCGTCGTGCGCGCCGTCCTGCACCACCGGTGGGCGGGACGCCTGGATCTCGCCCGGGTCGGCTAAGGGGTCCCGTGCGCCTTGAAGCGTCCGGTCGCCGGATCGTTGCGGACGACTCCGTCGGCTCCGTAGTCGGCCTCGAAGCACGAGCCGTTCACGCGTTGCAGCTGGACGATCAGCGGCAGCGGGATCGGCAGCGGCGGCAATCCTGCCGGGCGGGACGACAGCAGCGGTCCCTTTCCCGCGACCTTGATCGACGCCCTGCCGAAGGTGCCGGCCTTCAGCGTGAGGCCGGTCAGGCCGTCCGGCGTTCCTTCGTTGTTCTTGTAGACGAATCCCTTGTCTCCGTTCGCCTTCCAGCACGGCTTGCCGGCGCACGTTCCTCCCGCCGGCACCGTGGCGTCGAAGAGCAGCGTCGGCGTCGCGGTGGACGCGTCGAACAGGCAGAGCCGGTAGTCGTCCGTCGACACCGGGTCGCCGAAGGTACCGACCGCCGTGCCCTTCGGCCACTTCCAGCTGACGATGTTCTTCGTGGGATCCGCGGCGTTGCGGAGCTCGAGGACCGTCGACTGCGGTTTCGTCGAGCGCTCGCAGAACGCTTGCGGACGACACGCTTCGCCGCCGTGGGGTTCCTCGATCCCGCAGAACTCGTCGCAACCGTCGCCGGGCGAGCGATTGCCATCGTCGCACTGCTCGAGCTGGTCGACGACCCCGTCGCCGCAGGTCGTGCGCACGGCCGTCACCGTGGCCTCGAACGATGGGCAGAAGGTGGCGGTGGGTGCGCTGAGCGTGCCGCTCGCGCTGAACCCCACGGGTCCCGCCGTGCCGGCAAGCACGTTGAACGCGCCGGGCGGGCAGAAGACGAACGTGGGGTCCACGATGGGTTGGGAAAGCCGGACCGTTCCCGCCGTCTGGTCGACGGCGCCCACGAACCCGCCGAGGAAGAAGGTGCCGTTCCGCTGGACGACGTCGGCGGTGAACGTCTCGTCGATGATACTCGCAAAGTGGACGTCGAGCGTGCCGGTGAGGTCGGTGCACGAGGCGATCGCGCTGCCCCCGCCGCACGCGCCGGCCGAGCAGGTCTCACCGGTCGTGCAGTCGTGGCGATCGTCGCAGGCGGCGCCGTCGGGCGACGGGGTGCACACGGACGGATCGCCGGAGCAGGTGTAGCAGGACTCGATCTGGCAATCCGCTCCGCACCCGTCGCCGTCGACCGCGTTGCCGTCGTTGCAGCCGCAGCGAACCAGCAGGAGTCGGTCGACGTCCAGGAGCGTGAGGTTCGGAGGGGTCCCCGTGAAGAACAGACGCCGCCCGTCGATGACGTCTGCGGCCGGCGAGAGCAGATACTCGTACGAGGTGGATGGAGGCCCTCCGGTGAGGGTCGTGCTGTTGAGTGACCCGACGAGCGGTGGGGACACCGGGATGGTCACGGTGTCGCCCGCCTGCGTCACGTGCACCAGATTCGCCGGGGGCGCCGTCGTCGGCTGGTCGATGCGCCACCACCCCGAGAGGTCCACCTGCGCACGCGCGACCGGGACCGACAGCAGACCCCACGTCGCGGCGATGATCGCGGCGAACACGGCACGAGCCCCTCGACGAGCGCGATCGTGCGTCATCGGTATCCCTCCCTGCAGGGGCGGTACTGCGGGCTCCGCATGGCGTCAAGGGAAATCGTCGGGGGCGCGGTGGGTCCTCGAGCACGGCCTCGCAAATCGCGACCGGTCCGGCTAAACCGCCTGGCGTTGTCCCAAACCGCCACCACCACGCGCGGGCGCCGTCGCGCGCTGGTGCGGTCGTTCGTGGCCGCCGATTTCCTGACGCTGGGAAACGCGGCGTGCGGCACGGGCGCCATCTTCTTCTGTCTCAACTACCTGGAGGCGGGCCGTCACGATCCGTACCTGGTGGGGGCCTTCCTCCTCCTCCCGCTCGCGCTCGTGCTCGACCTGGCCGACGGCATCGTCGCACGGGGCAACCGCCACTCGCCCTTCGGCGCCGACCTCGACTCGCTCGCCGACGTCGTGTCCTTCGGCGTGGCGCCGGCCGTGCTGGGCTTCACGCTCGGGATGCGCGGCGGCTGGGACGCGCTCGTCCTGTGCGCCTTCGTGTGCTGCGGCGTCAGCCGGCTCGCGCGCTACAACGTCACCGCGGCGTCGCTCGCCGATGCGAGCGGCAAGGTGAAGTACTACGAGGGCACGCCGATCCCGACCAGCCTGGTCATCGTCGCCGTGCTCGCCGTGGCGTGGTGGCGCGGCGACGTCGGCGACGCGCTCTGGCTCGGGAGCTACCGGCTCGGGCGCGGCTACTTCCACCCGCTGGTGCTGCTCTACGCGATCAGCGGCTCGGCGATGGTGAGCGCCAGCCTGCGCATCCCCAAGCCGTGACCGTACCGCGGCGGCGTCAGAGCGGGATCGTGTCCCAGAGTCGCCGCTCGGCGTCCTGCGGTGCGTCCACCAGCTCGCAGCGTTCGCCGAGGAGCATGGTCGCACGCCGGTCGCCGTCGTAGGGGGGCCACGCCGGCAGCGCGGCGTGCGCGGGGTCGCCGCGGCGCGCGAACGCCAGCCAGGCGTCCTGCATGCGCCCGGCGAGCGCGTGCGCGGCGGGGCCGGCGCCGGTGAACGCCGCGAGCTCCGGCCGGGCCTCGGTCCCGAACACGAACGGGATGTCGAGCGCGTGCGCGGCGCCCAGCACGCCGTCCCGGTAGGGGGAGGGCCACGTGAAGCAGTACGCGTAGGTGCGCGGCTGGTGCGCGTGCTGGCTCTCCGCGAGCCGCATCGAGGCGACGCGGAACATGCGGTCGGTCTCGATCGCGAACCAGAGGTCGGACGGCGCCACCGGCTCGCCGCGCGCGCTCCGCGCAGCGCGATAGCCGTCGATCAGCTCCTGCGCGCGACCGCCGACGTTGCGCTCGCACCGTCGCAGCAGCGTCGCGTCGTCCAGCGTGAGCGCGCTCGGGTCGAGGAGCGCGAAGAGCTTCATCTCGTCACGCGTCGTGCCGACGAGCACGGCCACGTCGCGCGCGCAGCCGTCGGCGATCGCGCGCATGGGGTCGGCCGGGATCTGGTCGCCGTCGGCGCACGGGCGGAACGGCATGCCGCGGGTCTCGAGGCCGAGGTCCAGGATGACACGCGCCTGCACCCGGCGGAGCGCATCGACCGGCAGATCGCGCAGCCGCGCCGCCGAGGCGGCGGAGTCGCCGAGCTTCTCGAGGACGGCACGCGCGACGCGCTCGGCCATTGCCGGGGTGCCGACCAGGGTGGGCGGCCCGCTCTGCAGGATGGCGCGATGAAAGAGGCCGCGGGCGCGCGGCATCGTGAGGAGCAGCGAGCAGCTGATCGATCCGGCGGACTCGCCGAAGATCGTCACGTTGTCTGGATCGCCCCCGAAGCGCGCGATCTCCCGGCGCACCCATGCGAGGGCCGCGATCTGATCGAGCAGCCCGAGGTTGCCGGCGGCGGCGGGGATCTCCCGGCCGACCGCGGTGCCGGTCAGACGGAGGAACCCGAGGACGCCGAGACGGTAGTTGATGGTCACGACGACGGCGTCCCCGCGGCGCGCCAGCGCGGCGCCGTCGAAGACCCGCTGCGCCGCGCTGCCGATGGTGAACGCGCCTCCGTGAATCCACACCAGCACCGGACGGCGCGCGGCGTCGGCTTCCGGTGTCCAGACGTTCAGCGTCAAGCAGTCCTCCGCACTGGCGGGCTGGTCGAATCCCACGCTCGGCCCGATCAGGTCCTGCGTCTGGGGCGCCGCCGGCCCGAATCGCGTCGCGTCGCGCACGTCCGGCCACGGGTCGACGTCCTGCGGGGGCTCGAAGCGCAGCGCGCCCACGGGGGGCCGGGCGAAGGGAATGCCACGAAAGACCAGCATGCCGTCCTCGCGCCGGCCCTCGAGACGCCCGGCGCTGACCTCGACAGTGGGTGCCATGACGCCAGGTCTTGCCCCGCGAGGCCCGGGCGGTGCAAGAGAGGCTCCCATGAGAATCGGTGGCGTGGCGCTCCTGCTGCTCGTGGTGCCCGGATGTGGTGCGCCCGACCGGCCTGCCGCGACGCCCACGACGACGTCGACGACGGCACCGGCGGCCCAGGTGTCGGGGCGTCAGCTCACCGACACGGAGCGCGCGACGATGCTCCAGACGCTGGCGGCGGAGCAGGGCCCGGTGCGCAAGGTGTGGTTCGCGGTTCCCGCCGGCGACGCGGAGGCGGGGGCGCTGGCGGACGCGTTCAGCTCGGTGTTCAAGCAGGCGGGATGGGAGCCCGTGACGCAGCGGATGACCGGCATCATGCTGAAGCCCGGCCTCAGCATCCTGATGGCCGAGGAGGAGCCGCCGTCGTACGCGAACGTCGCGCAGCAAGCGCTCGAGTCGACCGGCTTCCAGTTCAAGAGCGGCACCGGCTATCGGCCGTACTTCGAGGAACGCCGGAAAGCCGATCCGAACTGGCCGGGCATCCCGCTGTCGCCCGGCCAGGACTTCGTCGTCGTCGTCGGTCCGAAGCCCCCGCCGTCATAGATCGCCGGCGGAAGCGCCCTCGGCCGGCTCCTGCTGGGTCATGCAGTGCAGGGTGCCGAGGCCGAGCACGAGGTCGACGGCGTGGATGCCGACGACGCAGCGGGTGGGGAAGAGCTCGGCCAGGATGCCGAGCGCCCGCCGGTCGGCCGGATCGTTGAACGTGGGGACGAGCACGACGTCGTTGCCGACGTAGAAGTTGGCGTAGCTCGCCGGCAGGCGCTGGCCGTCGAAGGCGAGAGGCGCCGGCATGGGCAGCTCGACGACCCGCAGCGAGGCGTCGTCCTGATCGGTCATGGCGCGGAGGCGGTCGCGATTCTCCCGCAGGCGATCGTAGTTCTCGTCCTCCGGATCGTCGCACGTGGCGACGACCACGGTGCGCGCGTCGACGAAGCGGGCGAGGTCGTCGACGTGGCCGTGCGTGTCGTCCCCGGCGATGCCTGCACCGAGCCAGAGCACCTTCCGGATGCCGAGGTGATCGGCGAGCACCCGCTCGAGCTGGTCGCGGGAGAGCCCGGGGTTGCGCGCCTGGACGGGACTGAGCAGGCACTCCTCCGTCGTGAGGAGCGCGCCGCGGCCGTTGACGTCGACGGCGCCGCCCTCGAGCACGACGCGCCGCGAGCCGATCGCCGGCAGCCAGATCGTCCGGCGCAGGCGGCGCGCCACGCGCTGCGCCACCGCGGCGTCGCGCGTGTGGTCCGGATACTTCGCCCAGCCGGTGAACCGCCAGCCGACCGCGGCCACGTCGCCCGTCGCGCCGCGCACGAACTGCGGGCAGTAGTCGCGCGTCCAGGCGCGGTCGGTGGGAATGCGGAACCAGTCGACGCGGGTCGCGTCGACGCCGGCCCGCCGGAGCACGGCCTGCGCCGAACGCTCGAGGCGCTCGTCCTGCACCAGGATGCGCACGCGCTCTCCCGGGGTCAGGTGCCGCACGATCTCGGCGTAGACCCAGCGCACCGCCTCCAGCTTGCCCGGACCCGGCCAGTCGCTGCGCTCGTGCGGCCACGCCAGCCACGTGGCGGCGTGCGGCGCCCACTCCGCCGGCATGCGGTATCCCTGCGCCGCGGGCGTGCCCGGCGCCGGGCTCATCCGTCGAGCAGGCGCTTCGTGATCGGCGCGTAGGCGTCGATCCGCCGGTCGCGCAGGAACGGCCAGTTGCGCCGCACCTCCTCCTGGTGCGCGCGATCGCACTCGACGACCAGCACCGCCTCGTCCGTGCGCGAGGCCTCGGCGAGGACGACGCCGAACGGGTCGCAGACGAACGACGCGCCCCAGAATTCGAGCCCGCCGTCCGCGGGACCCTCGTGACCGACCCGGTTCACGGCGGCAACGTACACGCCGTTCGCGATCGCATGCGCGCGCTGCATGATCTGCCACGCGGTCACCTGCGCCTCGCCGTGCTCGGCCTTCTCGCTGGGATGCCAGCCGATGGCGGTGGGATAGAAGAGCACGTCGGCGCCGGCGAGCGCCGTCAGGCGGGCGGCCTCGGGGTACCACTGATCCCAGCAGACGAGCGTCCCGACCTTGCCGACGGCGGTGTCGAACGCCGCGAAGCCGAGGTCGCCGGGCGTGAAGTAGAACTTCTCGTAGTAGAGCGGATCGTCCGGGATGTGCATCTTGCGGTAGCGACCGCGCACGGCGCCGTCGGCGTCGAGCACGACGGCGGTGTTGTGGTAGACGCCTGCCGCACGCCGCTCGAACAGCGACGCCACGATCACGATGCGCAGCTCGCGCGCGATCCGCGCCAGCACCTCGGTGGTCGGTCCCGGGATCGGCTCGGCCAGGTCGAACAGCGCGGGATCCTCGCGCTGGCAGAAGTACGGCGTCCGGAACAGCTCGGGAAGGCAGACGATCTCCGCGCCGCGGGCGGCGCCCTCGCGGATGCGTGCGATGGCCGCGTCGATGTTCGCGGCCGGATCGGCGCCGACCCGGAGCTGCACGAGGCCGACGCGAAACCGCGAGGGAGTCGCCATCGGGCGCGACACTGCCGCCGGCGCGGCAGGCTGTCAATGCGATCGCAGCCGGCGCTGGCATCCGGGCCGAGCCGCGGTCTAGGATGCGCGCATGGACATGTCGAACACGCCCGAGGAAGAAGCCTTCCGGACGCGCGTCCGCACGTGGCTGGAGGCGAACGTCCCGCCGGCGGGATCGCTGGCCGACGACCTCGAGGCGATGCGCGCGTGGCAGCGGAAGCTGCACGGGGCGGGGCTGCTCGCGGTGTCGTGGCCGAAGGAGTACGGCGGCGCCGGCCTGTCGCCCATGGAGCAGGCGATCCTCAACGAGGAGCTGGCTCGCGTGCGCGCCCCGGGCGTCGTCAACGCCATGGCCATCTGGTGGGTCGGTCCGGCGATCATGCGCTACGGCACCGACGCGCAGAAGCAACGCTTCATCCCGAAGATCCTCGACGCGGAGGAGATCTGGGCCACGGGCTACTCCGAGCCCTCGTCGGGCTCCGACATGGCGGCGGCGAAGACGCGCGCCGAGCGGCAGGGCGACTACTACGTCGTCAACGGCCAGAAGATCTGGACCACGCTGGCGCACATCTCCGACTGGTACTTCGTCCTCGTCCGCACCTCGAACGAATCGAAGTGGGGCGGGCTCTCGCTGCTGCTGATGGACATGCGAAGCCCCGGCGTCGAGATCAAGCCCATCCGGCAGATCGACGGCGGCTCCGAGTTCAACGAGGTCTTCATGACCGACGTGAAGGTCCCCGTGACCAACCTGCTCGGCAAGGAAGGGCAGGGCTGGGAGATCGTGTCGAGCGCGCTGGTGAACGAGCGCTCGGGCATCGCCGGGAGCATCCGCGGAGACCAGGCGCTCGACTGGCTGATCAGCACCACGCGCGGGCAGCACAAGGAGAAGGATCCGAAGGTGCGCCAGCGCATCGCCGACCTCGCCATCAAGGGCGCCATCATGCGCTACGCCGGGATGCGGTCGCTCACCGACTCGCTGCGCGAGCGACTCAATCCGCACCTGTCCGCGGCCATGAAGCTGATGGGCACCAGCCTGGTGCAGGAGTACTCCGAGGCGGCGATGGAGATACTCGGGCCGTACGCGGCGCTCATGTGGGACGAGCACGCGCCGTTCAACGGACGCTGGGCGCGGCAGTACCTCTACGATCGTTCGATGACGATCGCCGGCGGCACGAGCGAGGTGCAGCGCAACATCGTCGCGCAGCGGATCCTCGGCCTGCCGCGTCGCTGAGCGTCCGGCTCAGCGACCGAGGACGAGGTTCCCCACCAGCCCGAGCACGAACAGGCCGCCCGCCAGCTTGTTGTGGTAGAAGGCGAGCGCCACGTACCACAGCGGCCAGATGCGGTAGTTGGGCGGCGGCGCGGCGGGCTTCGGCTCCGAGTACGCCTTCAGCACGCGGACGAGCCGCGGCAGCGCGAGCACGACCAGCAGGACGCCCGGACCGAGCGCGCCGAGCGCCACCAGGCCGACGACGATCGGGTAGAAGGCGATCATCAGCGCCTGGTTCAGGCGCAGCGACGCCTCCCTGCCCAGGATCACCGGCAGGGTGTGGATCCCGCGCGCCGAGTCCTGCTCGTACTTGTCCACGTGCTTGCCGATGAGCACCGTCGTGACGCTGATGGCGTAGGGCAGGGTGGCGACCCACACCCAGGGCGGGATCGAGCCGGCGGTGACGTAGTACGTGCCGCCGATCATGAGCGGCCCCCAGACGACGAACACACCGGGCTCGCCGAGCCCGTGGTGCTTCAGCTTGAGCGGCGGCGCGACGTAGAACACGCTGATGAAGAGGCCGGCGAGCGCGAACGCCGCCACGGGCCACCCGCGCACCGACACCAGGGCGACCAGGATCAGCAGGTCGACGAGGTTCACGGCGGCGATGCTGGCGATCAGCCCGCGCTTCGAGATCAGCCCGGAGAGCAGCGGATGCGGGGCGTAGAGCGCGCGCGTGTACTCGGCCGTGTCGACGCCGCCCGCGGTGTCGAAGAAGTCGTTGATCATGTTGTTGGCGGCGTGGGCGAGGATCAGGCCCACCAGGGCGAGGGCGAAGCAGCGCCAGTTCGCCTGCGGCGCGGTCGCCGCGAGCAGTCCGCCGATCAGCGCCGACGTGGCGGTCATGGAGAACACGCAGGCGCGCGTGATCAGCAGCCAGCGCGACACCCCGTCGATGGCACGCCCGGCGGGCAGGTTTCCCTGCGCCAGGATGTGACGCCAGTTGTCGAGCAGGCCGCCGAGCCCGGGGCTCGTGGCCGTGCCCGTGCGGTTCATCGTCTGCGCGCGCTCGGCCATGGCCCCGGTTTAGGGGGTCGCGGCGGGGCATTCAACCCCGAGCGGTTCGAACGGGGCTAGGGGGCGAAGCGCGTCCCCGCGTGCTCGGCGTAGAACCGGGGGCCGTAGACGTCGTGACCCGAGAACAGCATCGGATCGTCCGCCGTCGCGAGCATGGCGCAGACCCGTCCCGGATTGTCGGTCGGCAGCCCCTTCGACGCGTCGAACCCGAACTCGGCGAGCTCGGCGGCCATGCGCTCGGTGGCGACGAAGCCGGGCATCAGACCGATCACCGCGACGTGGTCGGGTCGCAGCTCCTTGGCGAGGCCGGCGATCATGCGGCCGAAGGCGGCCTTGGTGATCGAGTACCCGAGACCCCACCCGCCCTGGCCGATCGGCGCCGCGGTCTCGGTCTGTCCCGCGCTGGAGGTGATGTTGATCACGATCCCGCCGCCCTGTCGCTTCCAGAGCGGCAGGCAGAGCTTGATCAGCTGCAGCGGGGCGAACACGTTGCACCGGAACATCCGTTCGATCAGCTCGAGCGGCGTGTCCTCGAAGGCGTCCATGTGTCCCGGGCCGACGTAGCGGCCGTTGTTCACCAGCACGTCGATGCGGCCGAACCGCGCGACGGCCGCCTCCACCGCCGCCGGTGGATCGGCGGGCTTTCCCAGGTCGAGCGCCACGACGAGCGCGCTCGCGCCGAGCGCCGTCACCTCGGCGGCCGTCTCCTCGAGGCTTCCCGGCAGCGGGTTGGTGGCGGACCGGCGCACCGTGGAGGAATGTTCCAGGCGCTCCGCCCCGGTCACGGTCCGTGCGGTGAGCACGAGATCGAAGCCGCGGCGCGCCAGCTCGCGCGCGCACGCGCGGCCGATGCCGCGGCTCGCGCCGGTGACGAAGGCGACCTTGCGATCAGGCATCGGGATCCTCCTCGCCGTAGCGCGCGGAGCTGCTCGACATGGCGCCGGCTGATGCGCCAGCCGGCGGGACCGCGCACCAGCTCGTCGTCATAGCGGACGCTGACGGTGCGGCAGCTGCCGTCGGGAAGCCAGTGCTGCGCCGTGCAGTCGGCGCTGCTCCGGGCGGTGTCGCCGTCGATGTCGAGGCTCTGCGCGGTGATCGCGTGACGGGTCGCCGTGTAGCGGCTCATGGCCGCCGGCAGCGCGTCGAGCGCGTCGGCGATCGTGCCGCTGGCGAGCGCGCCGCGATACGCGGCGCCCGGCACGAAGCAGGAGCGCACGAGCGCGAGATCGCGGGCGTCGACGCCGCGCGCATAGCGCAGCAACAGCTCGCGGATCGCCTCGCGATCGTCGGCCTCGGCGTCGGTCATCGATCCGCCCTTGCGTCACGCTCCTGGCATGGCGAGCGTACCCGAGCAACCCCGCGACCACGTCGCCGGCGGATTTGCCCCCACCATGCGGCCGGGGTACGCGTCACGGCGCATGCTCGCGCTGCGCCGCCAGGACATCGACGCCGTCTTTCTCGACGCCGGCAACACGCTCATCACGCTCGACCACGCGCTCGTGTGCGAGGTGCTCGCCGCCGAGGGTCTGCGCGTCGAGCCCGCGGCGCTGGCGCGCGCCGAGGCGGCGGCGCGGCCCGCCGTGTCCCGTATGCTGGGTGGCGGCGTGTCGAGCGAGCAACCCGATACGTTCACCTTCTACGTCCAGCGGATCCTGGAGCGGGTCGGCGGCGCAGCCGGGAACGGCGACACGGGTGCACGGGCGACGCGCATCGTGCGCGCGCTGCGCGGCGGCGTTGCGACACAGCGCCTCTGGTCGCAGGTGCTGCCCGGCGTGCCCGAGGCGTTGCAGATGCTGCGCGGCGCGGGGCTGTCGCTGGTGGTCGTCAGCAACTCGGACGGCACGGTCGAGGACGGTCTCCGCGCCGGGGGCCTGCGGCCGCTTCTTCACGGCGTCATCGATTCGGCGGTCGTCGGCGCCGAGAAGCCCGACCCCGCGATCTTCCGTCATGCCCTCGACCTCGTGGGCTCGCGACCCGATCGGACGCTGCACGTCGGCGACCTGTTCTCGGTCGACGTCCTCGGCGCTCGGGCGGCGGGCCTCCACGCCGTGCTCCTCGACCCGTACGGCGACTGGGACGACGTCGACTGCCCGGTGGCGACCGACCTGCACGCCCTGGCGCATGCCCTGCTGGATGGAGGAGACCGAGGATGAGCGACGAGAACGTCACGTTCGAACGGGCCGGCGACACGTTGAAGGCCTACCTGGCGCAGCCGGCGGGTCAGGGCCCGCACCCGGGGCTGGTCCTCATTCCCGACGTACGCGGACTGCTGGAGCACTATCGCGACGTGGCCCGCCGCTTCGCCGCGGAGGGGTTCTGCACCCTCGCCGTCGATCTCTACAGCCGCGAGGGCGCGCCCGTGTTCGAGGACATGGCAGCCGTGATGCGCTGGATCCGGCAGCTGCCCGATCCGCGGGTGCTGGCCGACCTCGGTGCGGCGGTGGCCTACCTCGGGGCGCGGCCGGAGGTGGCCGGCACGCGGATCGGCATCACGGGATTCTGCCTGGGCGGGCAGTACGCGCTCATGGCGGCGTGCAGCGTGCCGGGGATCGACGCCTGCGTGTCGTGGTACGGGATGCTGCGCTACGCCGAGCGCGACGATCGCAAGCCCGCGAGCCCGCTCGACCTGGCTCCGCGGCTCGCGTGTCCCTACCTCGGATTGTTCGGCGAGGAGGACGGCCTCATTCCCATGGCCGACGTCGAGGAGCTGCGGCGCATCCTCGCCGGCGCGGGCAAGACGTTCGAGATTCGCTCGTATGCCGGCGCGGGGCACGCGTTCTTCAACGACACGCGCCCGGACGCGTACCGCCCCGACGCCGCGGCCGATGCGTGGCCCCGCGCCGTCGGCTTCCTGCGCCGCGCGCTGGCCGGCTGAGCCGGCACCTCTCGTGGCAGGATCCGAGGGGTCACTGTCCTTGCAGCCAGATGGAGAGGCTGCGATGGTCGGCCCATGGCGCAACCCACTCCGTCGTCCCGGCGCATCGTCATGGTCGGGTATCCGGGCGCGAACGCGCTCGACGTCGTCGGACCGCTCGAGGTGTTTGCCGTGGCCGCCCGGCTCGCGCCTCACGGGCCTGGCGAGGTTCCGGCGTACACCACCGAGATCGTCGCCAGCCGGTCCGGCCCGCTCGAGACCCAGTCCGGAATCGGCCTCGTCGCGTCCGGCACGCTCGGCGGCGTGCGCGGCGCGATCGATACGCTGCTGGTCACCGGCGGCCTCGGCACGGCAGCCGCGCTCGAGGATCGGGCGCTCCTCTCCGGCGTCCGGCGCCTCGCGGCGCGCGCGCGGCGAGTGGGCTCGGTCTGCACCGGGAGCTTCGTCCTCGCCGCCGCGGGACTGCTCGACGGCCGCCGCGCCACGACGCACTGGATGTGGTGCCGGACGCTCGCGTCACGGTTCCCGCGCGTGCGCGTGGAGCCGGATCCCATCTTCGTGCAGGACGGGAACATCTACACCTCGGCGGGCGTGACCGCCGGCATGGATCTCGCGCTCGCCCTCGTCGAGGAGGACCTCGGACGGCACATCGCGCTCGAGGTCGCGCGGCAGATGGTGCTCTTTCTCCGCCGCCCCGGCGGCCAGTCGCAGTTCAGCGCGCAGCTCGCCGCCCAGGCAGCCGACCGGCAGCCACTGCGCGACCTGCAGGCGTGGATCGTCGAGCATCCGGGCGAGGACTGCTCGGTTCCGGGGCTGGCGTATCGCGTGGCGATGAGCCCGCGGAACTTCGCCCGCGTCTTCCTGCGCGAAATCGGCGTGACGCCGGCACACTACGTCGAGCGCGTACGCGTCGAGACGGCACGCCGGCGGCTCGAGGAATCGACCGACGGCGTGGACGCGATCGCGGCGAGCTGCGGCTTCGGCACCGCGGAGACGATGCGCCGCGCATTCCTGCGTCACCTGCGGGTGGCGCCGAGCGACTACCGCGTCCGCTTCCGGACGGCGAGCTGAGGAGGGTCCTCATGGAACGACGACGAGTGGGAATCGTGGTCTTCGACGACGTGGAGGTCCTCGACTTCTGCGGCCCGTTCGAGGTGTTCTCCGTCACGCGGCTGAACGAGGAGCGCCGGCGCGAGGAGCCGTCGCCCTTCGCGGTGCTGCTGGTCGCGCAGCAGGCCGGCGTCGTGACGGCGGCGGGCGGGCTCAGGGTCGTCCCCGACGTCACCCTGGACGCGTGTCCGGCGCTGGACGTGCTCGTCGTGCCCGGCGGCTGGGGCACGCGGCGCGAGATCCACAACGCGGAGCTTCTCGCCTGGATCGCGCAGCGGGGACGGCAGGTCGAGACGCTGACCTCGGTGTGCACGGGCGCGATGCTGCTCGGTCATGCCGGGCTGCTCGACGGCCGTCGCGCCACCACGCACTGGCGATCGCTCGACTGGATGAGCGAGTCCTTCCCGCAGGTGACGGTCGAGCGCGCGCTGCACGTCGTCGAGGACGGCCACGTCGTGACGTCGGCGGGCATCTCGGCCGGGATCGACATGGCGCTGCGCGTGGTAGCGCGCTACCACGGCGAGGCGATCGCGCGAGCCACCGCGCGACAGATGGAATATCCCTTCCCGGACGACAACCGACGGCGCGTCTGAGCGGCCCCGCGGCGACGGCGCAATTGACCGCTCGAGCGCGATCCCCTATGAGCCACCGTGGTCGGTCGCATGGAGTTCCCGCGCATCAAACGCCTCCCGCCCTACGTCTTCAACGTCGTGGGAGACTTGAAGCTGGCGGCACGGCGCGCGGGCGAGGACATCATCGACCTGTCGATGGGCAATCCCGACGGCCCGACTCCGCCGCACATCGTGCAGAGCCTGGTCGAGTCTGCCCAGAAGCCGCAGAACCACCGCTACTCCGTGTCGCGCGGCATCTACAAGCTGCGCGTCGCGATCTGCGACTGGTACCAGCGCCGCTACGGCGTCGAGTTCGACCCCGACGGCGAGGCGATCGTCACCATCGGCTCGAAGGAAGGCATCGGTCACCTGGCGCTCGCCATGCTGGGCCCGGGCGACGTGGTCTTCTGCCCGAGCCCGACCTATCCCATCCATCAGTACTCGGTGATCATCGCGGGCGGCGACCTGCGCTCGATTCCGCTCATGCCGGGCGGCGACTTCCTCGGCCTGCTGCAGGAGGCCGTGCGCACCACCTGGCCGAAGCCGAAGCTGCTCATCCTGAACTTCCCCGCCAACCCCACCACCGAGGTGGTCGATCTGGCGTTCTTCGAAAGGATCGTCGAGTTTGCGCGCGAGCACGAGTGCCTCGTGGTGCACGACCTCGCGTACGCCGACCTCTGCTTCGACGGCTACCAGGCACCGTCCCTGATGCAGGTGCCCGGGGCGCGCGACGTCGGCGTCGAGTTCTTCACGCTGTCGAAGAGCTACAACATGCCGGGCTGGCGCATCGGGTTCGCGGTCGGCAACCGCGACATCATCGCCGCCCTCGCGCGCATCAAGAGCTACCTCGACTACGGCACCTTCCAGCCGCTCCAGATCGCGGCCATCCACGCGCTGAACGGCCCGCAGCACTACGTCGACGAGATCCGCGAGACCTATCGCAAGCGGCGCGACGTCCTGTGCGAGGGGCTCGATCGCGCCGGGTGGCACGTGCCCAAGCCCAAGGCCACGATGTTCGTCTGGGCGGAGATTCCCGACGAGTACAAGGCGATGGGCTCCCTCGAGTTCTCCAAGTTCCTCCTGCGCGAGGCCAAGGTCGCCGTCTCGCCCGGCATCGGCTTCGGCGAGTACGGCGATCACTACGTCCGCCTCGCGCTCATCGAGAACGAGCACCGGACCCGGCAGGCGATCCGCGGCATCAAGAAGGCGCTCGGCGCGACGCTCGACGGGGCCGCGCACCGGGCACAGGCCGGCTGACCGGGTGCCCGGCGCACGGCCCGTTCGCGTCGGGCTGATCGGGTTCGGCACGATCGGCACCGGGGTGGTGAAGCTCCTGCGCGCGCACCGCGCCGAGATCGCGCAGCGCGCGGGCGCGCCGATCGTGCTGACCACGATCGCCGACGTCGACCTGACGACGGACCGCGGCGTGCCGACGAAGGGGATTCGCCTGACGCGCGACGCGATGGGCCTGGTGCGCGACCCGGAGATCGACGTCGTGATCGAGCTGATCGGCGGCTACGAGCCGGCGCGGCGGTTCGTCCTGGAGGCGATCGCGCGCGGCAAGGACGTGGTGACGGCCAACAAGGCGCTGCTCGCGGTGCACGGCGAGGAGATCGTCGCGGCGGCGGAGCGGGCGAGCGTGCGGCTCGGGTTCGAGGCCAGCGTGGGCGGCGGCATCCCCATCCTGCGCACCCTGAAGGAGGGGCTCGCCGGCGATCGCACGACGGCGGTCTACGGGATCGTGAACGGGACGTGCAATCACATCCTCACCACGATGACGCGCGAGGGTCGCGGCTTCGACGACGTGCTGGCCGAGGCGCAGCGTCTCGGGCTCGCGGAGGCGAATCCCGCGACCGACATCGACGGCGTGGACTCGGCGCACAAGCTCGCCCTGCTCACCACGCTCGCCTTCGGCGTGCGGCCGCGCTTCGCGGACATTCCGACGGAGGGCATCCGGCACGTCGACGCGGTCGACATCGCCTTCGCACGCGAGCTGGGCTACACCATCAAGCTCCTCGCCATCGCGAAGGACGGCGAGCGCGGGATCGAGGCCCGCGTGCATCCCACGATGATTCCGAACGGGCATCTGCTCGCCGACGTGGGCGGGAACTTCAACGCGCTGTTCGTGCGCGGCGCGGCGCTGGGTCCGACCATGTACTACGGGCAGGGGGCCGGGGCAGCGCCGACGGCGACGGCGGTGGTGGCCGATCTCGTCGCGGCGGCACGGGATCGCGCCGTGGGCGCCGCCGTGCGCGTGCCGCCGTGGGGCGTGCCGCAGGCGACGCTGCGCGCCGCCCGCGTGCAGCCGCTCGCCGATCTGGAGGGCGAGTACTACCTGCGCTTCATGGCGCTCGATCGCCCGGGCGTCCTCGCCCGCATCGCTGGAGTCCTGGGGCGGTTCGATATTAGTATCGCCGCCGTGATCCAGAGGGACCGCCGCGCGGGTACGACCGTGCCCGTCGTGATCCGGACGCACCGGGCGCGCGAGCGCAACCTGACGAAGGCGCTCACCGCGATCCCCCGCCTCGCGGCGCTGCGTGGCAAGCCGGTGTGCATCCGCATCGAGGAGCAGCTCACGTGACGAGCAGCAGCGCGTGGGGCGGCCTGATCGCGCACTACCGGGACCGCTTGCCGATCAAGGCGGCCGATCGCGTCGTCACCCTGAACGAGGGCAACACGCCGCTCGTCCGCGCCGACCGGCTGGCGGCGGTGGTCGCGCCGGGCATCGAGATCTGGCTCAAGTGCGAGGGGCAGAACCCCACGGGGTCGTTCAAGGACCGTGGCATGACCGTCGCGGTCACGCGCGCGCTGGCCGAGGGCGCGGAGGCGATCATCTGCGCGTCGACGGGCAACACGTCGGCGTCGGCCGCCGCCTACGCGGCGCGCGGAGGCATCCGGGCCTACGTGGTGGTGCCGCAGGGCAAGATCGCCCTCGGCAAGCTGTCGCAGGCGGTGATGCACGGGGCGCGCGTGATCCAGATCGAGGGCAACTTCGACCAGGCGCTCACCCTGGTGCGCGACGTGAAGGAGCGCTACCCGACGCGGCTCGCGCTGGTGAACTCGGTGAATCCCGATCGCATCCAGGGACAGAAGACGGCCGCGTTCGAGATCTGCGATGCGCTCGGCCGCGCGCCCGACTATCACCTCCTGCCGGTCGGCAACGCGGGCAACATCACCGCCTACTGGCGCGGCTATCGCGAGTACGCCGACGGCGGCGTCGTCGGCACCACGCCGCGGATGATGGGCTTCGAGGCCGCGGGGGCCGCGCCCCTGGTGCACGGGCACGTGGTGACCGATCCGCGCACCATCGCGACGGCGATCCGGATCGGCAACCCGGCGAGCTGGGAGGGTGCGATCGGCGCGCGTGACGAGTCGGGGGGCGCGATCGAGGCGGTGGACGACGAGGACATCCTGGCCGCGTATCGCCTCCTCGCGAGGACCGAGGGCGTCTTCGCCGAGCCGGCGTCGGCCATCAGCCTGGCGGGCGCGCTGCGCATGGGCGCACGCGGCCAGCTGCGCGCCGGCGACGTCCTCGTGCTCACGCTCACCGGCCACGGGCTCAAGGATCCCGACACCGCGATCGCGAACTCGGAGGCCGCACTCTCGATCCCTTCAGATCTCGCACGGCTGGCCGCCGTGCTGGAGCTCGGCTAACCTCGATCGCCCATGAAGTGCGTCGTCGTCGTGGGCGATGGGATGGCCGACGAGCCCATCGGCGCGCTGGGTGGCAAGACGCCGCTGGAGGCGGCGCGCATCCCGAACCTCGATCGCATGGCCGGGCGCGGCATCCTCGGCCTGACGCGCACGCTGGCGGCGGGGCCGCCCGCGGCGAGCGACATCGCGAACCTCGCGGTGCTCGGCTACGACCCGACGCGCTTCCGCGGCGGCTGCGCCGCGGTCGAGGCGGTGGGCCGCGGCATCGCGCTCGCGCCCGGCGACGTCGCGTTCCGGCTCAACCTGGTCACGATCGATCGCCGCGATGGCGGGCCGCCGCTGATGATGGACTTCGCGGGCGGCCGCCTCTCCACGGAGGAGGCGCGCGCCCTGGTTGCCGATCTCTCGAGCGCGCTCGCCGGGAACGGCATCGAGATTCACGCCGGCATCGGGTACCGCCACCTGCTGATCTGGCGCGGGGGCGAGCAGGGCATGCGCACGACGCCGCCCCACCTGATCGCGGAGCAACCGATCGGCGCGGCGCTGCCGGAGGGTCCGGGGGCCGATCGCGTGCGCAGCTTGATGGATCAAGGCGCGGAGATCGTGCGGCAGCATGCCGTGTCGGAGGCGCGCCGGGCGCGCGGCGAGGGCGCGCCGAACGCGATCTGGCTCTGGGGGCAGGGGACGCAGCGCACGCTGCCGCCGCTCCGGGAGCGCTTCGGTGTCGAGGGCTCGGTGGTGGCGGCTGCCGATCTGGTGCGCGGCCTCGGCGCGATGGCCGGGCTGCAGGTGGTCGATGTGCCGGGCGCCACGGGGCAGTGCGACACCAACTTCCGCGGCAAGGCCGAGCACGGCCTGCGCGCCCTCGAGGAACGCGACTTTCTCCTGCTGCACGTGGCGGCGCCCGACGAGGGCGGCCACCTCGGCGACGCGCAGAAGAAGGTCGAGGCCATCGAGCGGCTCGACGAGGACGTCCTGGGCCCGCTGCTCGACGGCCTGCGGGCACGGGGCGGCGAGTGGCGCGTGATGGTGCTGGCGGATCACTCGACGCCGTGCGCGCGCCGCACCCACACCACCGATCCCGTCCCCTTCACGGTCTACGTCTCGGCGCACGAGGAGAAGACGACGAGCCAGAAGCGAGGCTACCACGAGCGCGACGCACGCGAGCAGGGCATCTTCGTCCCGGAGGCGCACACCTTGCTCGAGCGCCTGCTCCGAGTCTGAGAGGCGACACCATGGAACGCAACCTGGCGATGGATCTGGTCCGCGTCACCGAGGCGGCGGCGCTCGCTTCGGCACGCCACATGGGGCGAGGCGACGACGTCGCCGCCGACACGGCCTCGGTGGAGGCCATGCGGCGGGCGTTCGACGCCATCGCGATCGACGGCACGGTGGTGATCGGCGAGGGTCCCGAGGACGCCATCCCCATGCTCTACGTCGGCGAGCGCGTCGGCACCGCGCAGGGTCCGCAGGTCGACGTCGCGCTCGACGCCATCGAGGGCGCGACGAGCTGCGCCACGGGCGCGTACAACGCGCTCTCGGTGATCGCGATCGCCGACCCGGGCTCGCTGCTGCGGGTGCCGGACACCTACATGGAGAAGATCGCGTGCGGGCCGGAAGGGCGCGGGGTGATCGATCTCGATCGCAGCCCGCGCGACAACCTACGTGCGCTCGCCGAGGCGAAGGGCGTGTACGTCGAGGACATGACGGTGGTGATCCTCGACCGCCCGCGCCACGTGAAGCTGGTCGAGGAGGTGCGGCGTTCCGGTGCGCGCATCAAGCTGATCGCCGACGGCGACGTCTCGGCGGCGCTCGCGACCACGATGCCGGAGGCCGGCATCGACCTCCTGCTCGGGACCGGTCGCGCCCCGCAGGGCATCATCGCCGCCGCGGCGCTCTCCTGCCTCGGCGGCGACATGCAGGCGCGCATCATGCCGCGCAACGAGTTCGAGGCCGGGCAGTGCCGGGCGCTCGGCATCTTCGACATGAGCCGGAAGTACACGCTGGAGCAGCTGGCGGCCGGCATGGTGATGTGCGCGGCCACCGGCGTGACGCCCGGCGACTACCTCGCCGGCGTGCGCTACATCCGCGGCGGTGCCGTCACCAACTCGGTCGTGATGCGGTCGGCGACGCGCACCGTGCGTTTCATCCAGGCGCATCACCATTTCGACCGCGCACCGGAATACTGAGCCGTGCCCCCCATTGACTCGACGGCGGGCAGCGACTCTGCTCCCGCGACGGAGGTGACACATGGCCGGTAAAGCCGACTTCACGCCCGAGGAGTGGACCGCGCTCAAGAAGAGCCCGCTGATGGCGAGCCTCGTCATCGTGGCCGCCAGCCCGAGTGGGCCGATCGGGGTGGTGAAGGAGATGTTCGCGGTCGGGAAGCTCGTCGCCGAGACGAAAGCGAAAGGCGGATCGAACGCGCTGGTCGATGGCATCGTCGCCGAGCTGACGACGCGCGAAGGCATGGAGGGGACGAAGCCCACCGAGATCCAGGGCATGTCGCCGGACAAGGCACGGAGTCATGCGCTCGACGCGCTGAAGCAGGCTGCGGCCCTGGCCGACCAGAAAGCCTCGGCGGACGCCGACGGCTACAAGCGCTGGCTCCTCGAGGTGTCGACGCGTGTGGCCAACGCGTCGAAGGAGGGAGGCTTCCTCGGCTTCGGCGGGACGCTGGTGAGCGAGCAGGAGGAGGCCGCGCTCCGCGATACGGCCGCGGCGCTCGGCATCCAGAAGACCTGAGCCGTCTCGGTCATCGGGGGGCTCCGGCCGGCTGCACGTAGCGTGCGACCGCGTCGAAGCTGGCCCGCGCCTCCGGATCGGGGTGGACGTCCATGACGTCCTCCAGCTTGCGGAGCTGGGCCACGATCTGCGCGTTACGCGGGTCGTCGGCGACCAGCAGGAGGACCGCGCTGCACGCGCCGCCGTCGAGGGGAACGCAGAGAATGCCCTCGACGTTGAAGGCGCGCCGCGCGAACAGCCCGCACAGGTGGGACATCACCCCGGGATGATTGCGGACGAGGAGTCGCAGGACGGTCTGTCGCTCAGCTTGCATGGCTCACTCCGACGATCATCTCGCGGTTCGGCGCTCCCGGCGGCACCATGGGATAGACGTTGGCGTCCCGTGCGATCGGCACGTTCACCAGGCAGGGGCCCGGCTCGCCGAGCGCGCGCGCCAGCATGGCGTGCGGCTCCGCGGTCGCGCCCAGGTCGTGGGCTGCGATGCCGAAGCCGCGGGCGATGGCCGCGAAGTCGGGCTCGGCGTGAAAGCGCGAGGCGTGGTAGCGCCCACCGTAGAAGAGCTGCTGCTGCTGGCGCACCAGCCCGAGGTGCGCGTTGTTGAGCAGGACGATCTTGACATCGACCTGCTCCTCGGCGGCGGTGGCGAGCTCCTGGAGGTTCATCAGCAGGCTGCCGTCGCCCGTGAAGCACACGACGCGACGATCGGGCAGCGCGAGGGCAGCGCCGATCGCGGCCGGTAGCCCGAAGCCCATCGTGCCCAGGCCGCCGGAGGTCAGCCACTGTCGTGGGTGCGAGAACGGAAAGGCCTGGGCGGCCCACATCTGGTGCTGGCCGACGTCGCTGGTGACGATGGCCTCGGGTCCCGCGAGCGCGGCGGTGTGACGGATGATGCCGTACGGCTCGCAGGGGTCGTCCGCGCCGGGGGTCGCCAGCGGATGCGCCGTGCGGAGCGCCGCCACCCGCGTGCGCCATGCCGGGCGCGCGTCCGGTGTGACGAGCGGGAGCAGAGCGCGCAGCGCGGTTCCCACGTCGGCGACGAGCCCCAGGGTGGGCTGCTTGATCTTGCCCAGCTCGCTCGGATCGATGTCGACGTGCAGGATGCGCGCGCGCGGGCAGAACTCCGACGCCTTGCCCGTGGCGCGGTCGTCGAAGCGGATGCCGAGTCCGATCAGCAGGTCGCACTCCTCGAGCACGAGATTCGTGGCGCGCGCGGCGTGCATGCCGACCATGCCGAGGAAGAGCGGGTGCTCGTCGGGCAGCACGCCGAGACCGAGCAGGGTGGCGGCGACCGGGATGCCGGCGCGCTCGGCGAGCCGGCGAAGCGCGGGCGAAGCGCCGGAGCCGATGACGCCGGCGCCGACCAGGAGGACCGGCCGCTCTGCCGTGTTCACCAGCGTGGCTGCGCGCGCGATGTCGGCGCGGTCGACCGGAGGCGGCGGGTCCGGCCGGCCGGGCTCCGGGAAGCGGGCGAACTCGACGGTCTCCGTCTGCACGTCCTTCGGCACATCGACGACGACCGGTCCTGGCCGCCCCGAGGTCGCGATGCGAAAGGCGTCGGGAATCACCTCGAGCAGCTCGCCGGCGCTTCGTGCCAGGTAGTTGTGCTTCGTGATCGGGACCGTGAGTCCGTAGGTGTCCACCTCCTGGAAGGCGTCGGTCCCGATCATGCCGCGCGGAACCTGACCCGTGACGGCGATGAGCGGGATGGAATCGAGCTTCGCGTCGGCGATGCCGGTCAGCAGGTTGGTCGCGCCGGGGCCGGACGTCCCGAAGCACACGGCGGCACGGCCGGTCGCGCGCGCCATGCCCTGGGCGATGAATGCGGCGCCCTGCTCGTGACGCGCCAGCACGTGCCGGATCCGGCTGGTCCGCAGCGCGTCGTAGAGCGGGAGACTCGCTCCCCCGGGGATTCCCGCGGCGATGGTGATGCCCTGCCGTTCGAGCAGCCTCATGATCAGCTCGGCGCCGGTGGCCTTCATCCTGTCCTCCTTCTTCGGGTTGGCCTGCGTGCGAAGGAGCGGGGGCCCAGAAAAGACAAAACCCCCGCCGGCCTCGCGCCAGCAGGGGTTTCGGAACGTTCGGTTCAGCTCCCCGTCAGGGCGCGATGGCCACGCATACGACCACTACGATGACGCCTACGACGAGCGCGCTCGGATTCGAGTCGAATGTGGGGCCGACGGGGTTCACAGGGAAAGACACTTAGCCTGGAATTCGATCCGGATGCAAGAGGGACGGTCCAGCCGGTCACGAGCGCCCGCGGATCGCCCGCCGCGTCGAGCGGTGCGGGGCGGCCCTTCGCCGCGTCGCGCGTGGCGGTGGCGGCGGCACGTACGTCGCCTTCTTGAGGATCGAGTAGTACCGCTTGAGATACGGCACGCCGGCGTCCGCCGTCTGTTGCGCCGTCATCGAGCCGCCGACGGCGGCGTAGAGGGAGCGCGCGCCGTGGTAGTGGTACGCGTACAGCAGGCGGAAGAGGTACTCCGTCCGCTGCAGCTCGTCGGGCACGCCCTGCAGCAGCTTGCGCGCATCGTGCAGCCGGCCGATGTCGAGGCTGCTGAGATGCTTCACGCCGGCCCAGGCGTTGACGTAGGGATCGAAGCACGCCTGGCGCGACGGCACGTACATCTCCCAGGTCCCCTCGACGAACTGGAAGAGGCCGCACGCGGTCGAGTCCGGGTTCTCCGAGAACGGATTGAATCCCGACTCGACGCGCGCGATCGCGAGGACCATCGCGCTCAGGTCGATCGGCAGCCGCGCGTGCGCGAGCGCGTCGCAGATCGCGCGCACCGCGAGCACCTGATCGTCGGGCGCCGCGCGTCCCCAGCGCTTCCACTGCTCGGGGTCCGGCGGCAGGTCGGTGCTCACCTGGCCGGCCTGGGTGAGGTCGGTGAGCAGCGAATCCGAGACCGTGTCGGGGAACCGCAGGATGGGGGGCGGCGCCGGTGCGGCCGGCGGCTTGCGCTTGGTCGCGTGCGCCGAGCCGGCCCCGAGAACGGCCAGCAGCGTCAGGGCGACGAGGGCTGTGGAGAGCCATCCGGGCACGCGCGGAGTCTGCATGCTGTGGTGGTCGGACCGGACGTCCGGCGGCACGCGATAGCACGACCTCCGTTTGACCGCCAAGCGTTTTTTGCTGACGCACCGCATCGGTCCGGGCGACGGCAGGCTCGGAGTGGCAACCCGGGCTCGAACACGTTATGCCCGCGGGCGAGATGGCGGACAGCGACGTCGAGCCCGTTCTCGTCGCGTGCAGCGACCGCGTCGCGACGCTGCGCCTCAACCGGCCGCAGGCGCTCAATGCCCTCGATCCCGCCACGCTGCACGCCCTGGCGAGCGCGCTCGACGGGATCGCGCAGGACCACGCGGTGCGCGCCGTCGTCATCACGGGCACGGGCCGGGCCTTCTGCGCCGGGGCCGACATCGCCGCCATGGCGGCCATGGGCGCCACCGAGGGGCACGCGTACGCGCGGCTCGGGCACGACGTCCTCGGTCGCATCGATGACCTCGACGTCCCCGTCGTGGCCGCGGTGAACGGTGCGGCGCTGGGCGGCGGTCTCGAGCTCGTGCTGGCGTGCGATCTGGCGTTCGCGGCCGAGCGCGCCCGCCTCGGGCTGCCGGAGATCACGCTCGGGCTCATTCCCGGGTTCGGCGGAACCCAGCGCCTGGCGCGTCGCATCGGCCTGGCGCGTGCTCGCGAGCTGATATACCTCGGCAGCATGGTCGGAGCCGCCGACGGCCTGCGTCTCGGGATCGTGGATCGCGTCGTGCCCGACGAGCGGCTCGCGGATGAGGCCGCCGCGTTCGCGGCCGAGCTGGCGAACCGGCCGCCGGTGGCGCTGCGCCAGGCGAAGCGTGCCACGCGCGCCGCGGTCGAGTCGGGCTTGCACGCCGGGCTCGGACTCGAGATCGAGGCCTTCGCCGCGACGTTCGCCAGCGAGGACCGCGTCGAAGGCCTGCGCGCGTTTCTCGACAAGCGGCCGGCCGAGTGGAAGGGCCGGTAGCGCGATGTCGAAGCGCGACTGGCTCGCGGGACGCTATCGCGAGACGCCGGAGCGCCCGGTGCGCTTCTCGACCGTCTCCGACATGCCGGTCGATCCGCTCTACACGTCCGAGGACGTCGCGCCGGATATCGACGAGCGCATCGGCCTGCCCGGCGAGTATCCCTACACGCGCGGCGTCTACCCCAGCATGTACCGGGGTCGCCTGTGGACGATGCGGCAGTTCGCCGGTTTCGGGACGGCGAGCGACACCAACAGCCGCTTCCACTTCCTGCTGGGAGAGGGGCAGACCGGCCTCTCGACTGCCTTCGACATGCCCACCCTCATGGGCTACGACGCCGATCACCCGCGCGCGCGCGGCGAGGTGGGCCGCGAAGGCGTCGCGGTGTCGACGCTCGACGACGCGCGCCAGCTCTTCGCGGGCATCGACCTCGGCGTGGTGACGACGTCGATGACCGTCAACTGCACGGCGAGCGTGCTGCTCGCCATGTACCTGGCGGTGGCCGAGGAGCAGGGCGTGCCCTGGGATCGGCTCGGCGGCACGATCCAGAACGACATGCTGAAGGAGTTCATCGCGCAGAAGGAGTGGATCTGTCCGCCGGTGCCGTCGATGCGCATCGTGGTCGACATGATCCAGTTCTGCGCCGAGCACGCGCCACGCTGGCATCCGGTCTCGATCAGCGGCTACCACATCCGCGAGGCCGGCTCGACGGCGGTGCAGGAGCTCGCCTTCACGCTCGCGGACGGTCTCGCCTACGTGCAGGCTTGCATCGAGCGCGGGCTGGCGATCGATTCCTTCGCGCCGCGCCTGTCCTTCTTCTTCAACCTGCACAACGACTTCCTCGAGGAGATCGCGAAGCTGCGTGCGGCGCGCCGGCTGTGGGCCACGTTCATGCGCGAGCGCTTCGGCGCGAGCGATCCGCGCTCGCTCGTGCTGCGCACGCACGCGCAGACGGCGGGCGCCTCGCTGACGGCGCAGCAGCCGCTGAACAACGTGGTGCGTGTCACCGTGCAGGCGCTCGCCGGCGTGCTGGGGGGCGTGCAGTCGCTGCACACGAACTCGCTCGACGAGACGCTCGCCCTGCCGAGCGAGCAGGCGGTGATGGTGGCGCTGCGCACGCAGCAGATCCTGGCCGAGGAGAGCGGCGTGACGAACATCGTCGATCCGCTCGGGGGAAGCTGGGCGATCGAGGCCCTCACCGACCGCATGGCCGGCGAGGCGCGCGCGTACATCGATCGGATCGACGAGCTGGGCGGCATGATCCGCGCCATCGAGCTGGGCTATCCGCAGAAGGAGATCGCCGAGGCCGCCTGGGTCTACCAGCAGCAGGTCGACCGCAAGGAGAAGACGGTCGTCGGCGTGAACCGCTACCAGGTGCCGGACGAGCCGCCGCCCGAGCTGCTGCGCGTGCCGCTGGAGCTGGAGGCGCAGCAGGCGGAGCGCGTCCGGCGCGTCAAGCAGGAACGGAACGCGAGCACGGCGCGCGAGGCGCTGGCGCGCGTGCGCGAGGCCGCGACGTCGGGGGAGAACCTGATGCCGCCGCTGGTCGCGGCGGTGCGGGCGATGTGCACGCTCGGCGAGATCTCCGACGTCTACCGCGACGTGTTCGGCGTGTACCGCGACCCGGCCTGGCTGTAGGACGCGTCGATGCCCGTGCGTCCGCTGCGCATCCTGGTCGCCAAGCCGGGTCTCGACGGCCACGATCGCGGGGTCAAGATCATCGCGCGTGCGCTGCGCGACGCGGGATTCGAGGTGATCTACACCGGATTGCACCAGACGCCGGAGATGATCGCCGAGGCCGCCATCCAGGAGGACGTCGACGCGGTCGGTCTGTCCATCCTGTCCGGCGCCCATCTCACCCTCTTCCCCGCCGTGATCGACGAGCTGCGCCAGCGGGGCGGCGGCGACATCCCGGTGTTCGGCGGTGGCATCATCCCCGCCGACGATCGACCCGCGTTGCGCGCGGCAGGCGTGTCCGAGGTCTTCACGCCGGGCGCCACCACCCAGGAGATCGTCGCGTGGGTGCGCGACTCGGTGCGCACGCGAACGTCCTGACGCCGGACGCCGTCGTCATCACCGGCGCGTCGACGGGCATCGGGCGCGCCACGGCCCGCTACCTGGCGGCGCGTGGCCTCCGCGTCTTCGCGGGCGTGCGGCGCGCGCAGGACGCCGACGCCCTGCGCGGCGAGGGCGCCGGCGGTGTCACGCCCATCCAGCTCGACGTGACCGATCGACAGTCGATCGCGCGCGCGGCGCGCGAGGTGGAGGCGGCGCTCGGCGGCGAGGGTCTGCGCGGGCTGGTGAACAACGCGGGCATCGGCATCGGCGCACCGCTCGAGTTCGTCGACCTCGACGAGCTCCGCCGTCAGCTCGAGGTGAACGTGATCGGCCCGGTCGCCGTGACCCAGGCGTTTCTCTCGCAGGTTCGGACGCGTCGCGGCCGCATCGTCAACGTGGGCTCGATCGGTGGCCGGATCGCCCAGCCGATCATGGGACCGTACAACGCGTCGAAGTACGCGCTCGAGGCCCTGTCGGACTCGCTTCGCATGGAGCTCGGCGCGTGGGGCATTCACGTAGCCCTCGTCGAGCCGGGCGCCATCGCCACGGCGATCTGGGAGAAGACCGATGCGTACGCGGAGCAGATGATCCCGGCGCTCGGTGCGCGTGCCGGCGAGCTCTACGGCGCCGCCATCGGGGCGGTGCTGGACACGGCGAGGATGCTGTCGAAGCGGGCGATCCCGCCCGAGGCGGTGAGCCGGGCGATCTTCCACGCGCTCACCGCCCGTCGCCCGCGGACGCGCTACCTCGTCGGCACCGATGCCCGCGCCGAAGCCCTGCTGGCGCGGTTCCTCCCGGATCGCGCGCGCGACGCGGTGATCATGCGCATCATGAAGTACCCGCGGCGCGCCCCGCGCTAGCCGGGAGCGGGGTCAGCGCGCGTGGCGCACGCCGATGCGCGGGCAGGAGCGGCGCACCGGACAGCGCGAGCAGTGCGGCGACGTCGGCCGGCAGAGGTTCTGGCCGAACGACACGAGCAGATCGTTCAGGCCGATCCAGTGACGCTGCGCGAGACGGCGGCGCAGCGCGTGCTCGGTCTGCTCGGGCGTCCGGGTTCGCACGAAGCCGAGGCGGTTCGAGATGCGGTGGACGTGCGTGTCGACGCAGATGCCCGGCAGGCCGAACGCGAACGTGACCACCAGGTTCGCGGTCTTGCGGCCGACGCCGTGGAGACTCAGCAGCGCATCCAGGTCGGAGGGGACGCGGCCGGCGAAGCGTTCGAGCAGATCGCGCGATACCCGATGCAGCACGCGCGCCTTCGTGCGATAGAACCCGACGGGGTAGATCGCGCGCTCGATCGTGCGCAGCGGCAGGGCGAGCATCGCCGCCGGCGTGTCCGCGAGGGCGAAGAGGCGCGCCGAGGCCGGTCCCGTCGTCTCGTCCTTCGTGCGCAGCGACAGGAGACACCCGGCGAGGACGCGGAAGGGATCGCGGCCGCTCTCCCGTGCGACCGCCGCGAGGGCGGTCGTGTCCCACGCCGGCGCGGCACGCTCGAGGCCAGCGATGATGCGGCTCATGGTCCGCGCGTCGGTCAGGCGAGGCGGCACGGGCCGTCAGGAGGCCGCGGGCAACGACGGCGACGGCGGGAACTGCCGGCGATGGAGTTCCCGCCAGAACGTCTCGTCCGTCGCGGTGGCTTCCTCGAGGGTGAGCGGCGGCCGGCCGGAGAACGGCTCGACGCGCACCGGACAGCCCTCGACCGTGCAGATGGCGCACAGCGCGCGACGGCAGGGGTCGGTGTGGAAGATGATCTCGCCGTCCACCCGGCATGCGGCGAGGACGCGGTCGGCGAAGGCGTCGGTGGTCTCGTGGGCGCGCTCGACCGTCCAGTACTCGGGCACGATGAGGTGCGCGTCGACGTGGGTGAAGCGGCCGGCGCGCTGCGCGCGCAACCGGTGCAGGCGGATCACGCCGGGATACTGGTTCTCGTCGAACGCGCGCACGAGGTCGGCCAGCAGCGCGCTGTCCTCCTCGTCGAGCAGGCCGCCCGCGGCCTGGCGCACCAGCCGCCAGCCGGTTGCCGCCAGGTTGATCCCGACGACCGCGGCGGCGAGCGGGTCGAGCCACACGATGCCCGTCAGCCGCACCAGCACGAGGCCGGTCACGACGCCCGCGCTCGTCCACACGTCGGAGAGCACGTGCCGCCCGTCCGCGAGAAGCGTGATCGATCGCACGCGCGTGCCGGTGGCGACGAGATACCAGCCGAGCACCATGTTCACCACCGCGGCGGCGACGACGAGGACGAGTCCGAGCTCGATCGCCTGCACCGACGGCCCGGAAAGAAAATCCTGCAGCGCGTGCCAGAGGATGAGCACCGCGGCGAACGCGATCAGGCCGCCCTCGAAGACCGCGCTGAAGTACTCGATCTTGCCGTGACCGTACGGATGGCCGCGGTCCGCGGGGCGGCCGGCGAAGGCGAGGCCGCCGAGCGCGAACAGCGCGGCGACCACGTTGGTGATCGACTCGAGCGCGTCCGACAGCACCGCCGCGGAGCCGGTCATCTCGTAGGCGAAGTACTTGATGGCGAGAAGCGCCGCGGCGACGACGAGCGAGATCAGTCCGGCGCGGAGCCGAACCCGGTTCTCCGACGGAGCCGTCGGGGATGCCACCTCCACGGTCCGGGCTTAGCAAAGGGGTCGCGGGGTGCCAACCGTGCGGCCGTTGACGGCGCGTCGAGTCGCGTGCGATGCCGCTGCCATGGAGATCAACGGCATGGCGCACGTCGTGCTCACCGTGAGCGACTTCAAGGCGGCGCGCGCGTTCTATGGCGAGCTGCTGCCCTTCCTCGGCCTGCGCCCGGTGCTCGACGCCGACGAGTTCTTCTACTGCGTCGGCGGCCGCACCGCGCTCGGCATCACACCGGCGGAGCCGGCACATGCCAGCGAGCGCTTCGTGCAGCGGCGCGTCGGGCTCCATCACCTCTGCTTCCGCGCCCGCGAGCGTACCGAGGTCGACGCGGTGCACGCGCTCGTGCAGAAGCTCGGCGCGACGATCGTCCACGAGCCCGAGGATGGTCCCTGGGCCCCGGGGTACTACTCGGTGCTGTTCGAGGATCCCGACGGCATCCGGCTCGAGGTCAACCACGTGCCGGGGAAGGGGCTGCTCGCGACCACGTGATCGGCTGGAAGCGCGGGCTGCGTTTCGCTACAGAGCGTGCAGGTGGAGCGGCGGGAGGTCATCATCGTCGGTGCGGGACCGGCGGGAGCGGCGACGGCATTGCGCGTCGCGCAGCGCGCGCCGGCGCTGGCCCCGGGCACGCTGCTGCTCGACAAGGCGCGCCACCCGAGGGACAAGACGTGCGCTGGCGGGGTGATCCCGAAGGCGAGCGCGCTGCTGGCCTCGCTGGGCGTTCCGCTCGACGTCCCGCAGGCCCGCGTCGACTCCGCGGCGGTGGCGATTCCCGGGCGCTCGCTCGCGATCGCGGGCGACGATCTCTGCCGTGTCGTTCGCCGGCGCGAGCTGGACGCGCGCCTGGCATTCGCGGCGCGCGATCGTGGCGTCGAGCTGCGCGAGGACAGCCGCGTGCGTGCCGTCGTCCGCGATGGCCGGGGGGTGCGCGTCGAGACCGAGAACGCGGCGTTCTGGGCGCCCGTGGTCGTGGGCGCCGACGGCGGGGGCAGCCTGGTGCGGCGCGCGCTGGTCACGACCGACCCGGGCGTGGTCGGTCGCGCGGTCATGTGCGACGTCCCGGCGGCCGGCACGGCATGGGATGGACACGTGCGCCGGCGCTACGATTTCGATTTCCGGCCCGTCACCCGCGGCGTGCGCGGCTACGGCTGGGCGTTCCCGTGCTGGATCGATGGCACGGCGCACGTGAACGTCGGCGTCTACGCACTGCCGCCGGCGTCGGGCACGGAGCTGCAGCGCGAGCTGGCGGCCACGCTCGCCGACGTCGGCGCGCGCGCGACGCGCTGGCAGGCGTTTCCGATCCGCACCTTCGTGCCCGGTGCGCCGATCGCTGCGCCGCACGCGCTCCTCGTCGGCGACGCGGCCGGCTGCGATCCGCTCATGGGGGAGGGCATCTCGTACGCTCTCGAGTACGGCATCATGGCGGCGGACGCGATCGTGGCGGAGCGCCTGCAGGGGGGCGACCCGTGCATCGCGTACCAGCGCACCGTCGGCGCCGGCGTGATGGCGCGCAAGCTGGCGCGGCTCGAGTGGGCGTCGCGCCGCTTCTACGGCCGGCATGCGGCGTGGTGGTTCCGGCTGGCGCGGCTCAGCCGGCGCGCGCAGCACATCGGACTCGCGTGGTACAACGGCATCGGCGCGTGGGACGAGCGCAGCGCCTGGGCGGCGCTGGGCGCGCTCGTCCGGCCGGGGGCATGGCAGCGCGCGTGAGCACGGGTGGCCGGCGGCCGCGGACCGTCGCGACCGCCGGACCGCATCTGGAGCGCCTGCTCTGGCGGGTCGGTGTCCGGCACGTCGCCGGCGTCGACGAGGTGGGCATGGGACCGCTCGCCGGCCCCGTGGTGGCGGCGGCGGTGGTGCTGCCGGTGGAGACGCACATCGACGGCGTGGCCGACTCGAAGGTGCTGTCGGCGGCGGTGCGGGAGCTCCTCGCCACGGAGATCCGCAGGCGCGCGCTGGGCGTCGGCATCGCGGTGGTCGAGCCCGAGGAGATCGACCGCGTGAACATCTACCAGGCGGGACTGCGGGCGCTCCGCCGCGCGGTCGAACGGCTGCGACCGCTGGTGCCGGGCTTCGTCCTGGTCGACGGGCGGGAGATCCCGGGCCTCGGCATCCCGCAGAGCGCCTATCCCAAGGGCGATGCGTTCGTCACCAGCATCGCGGCGGCGTCGATCGTCGCCAAGTGTCACCGTGACGCCCTCATGCGCGAGCTCGACGCGATCTATCCGGTGTACGGCTTCGGGCGGCACATGGGCTACGCCACGCGCAGCCACCTGAGCGCGCTCCGGGTCCACGGTCCGTCTCCCGTGCACCGGCGCTCGTTCGCGCCCGTGTTGGCCTCGATCGGCGGCGCCGGCGCACCCCAGCTCGAGCTCGTCCGGCACGCACCGCGCTGAGCCCGGACGACGCTTTCCCCAGGTACCCGTTCACCTATAATCGGCAACAGCGTCATGGATGCCGAGTTGCTGGTCGATCTCTATCGGCAGATGTGTCTCTGCCGGCGCTTCGAGGAGGCCGCGGCGCGCGCCTACTCGCAGGGGAAGATCAGCGGCTTCCTGCACCTCTACATCGGGCAGGAAGCGGTCGCCGTCGGGGCGATCTCGGCGGCGGAGCCGAGCGACTACATCGTGGCCACGTACCGCGAGCACGCGCACTACCTGGCGCGGACGCGCGACGCGCGCGGGGCGATGGCGGAGCTCTACGGCAAGGCGACCGGCTGCGTCGGCGGCCGGGGCGGCTCGATGCATCTCTTCGACGCCAGCCACCGCTTCCTCGGGGGCTGGGCGATCGTGGGCGGCCACGTGCCGATCGCCGCCGGCGTGGCGTTCGCGTCCCGGTATCGCGACGAGCGCGACGTCACGCTCTGCTTCTTCGGTGACGGCACCGCCAACATGGGCGCCTTCCACGAAGGCCTCGCGCTCGCGTCGCAGTGGAAGCTGCCGATCGTCTTCATCTGCGAGAACAACCAGTATGCGATGGGGACGCCGCTCTACCGCACGCTGGCGGTCGAGGACGTCGCCGTGCGGGCGCGCGGGTACCCGATCGAGGAAGCCATCGTGAACGGCGACGACGTCCTCGAGATGCGCGAGGCCGTCCGCCACGCGGTCGACCGGGCGCGCGCGAAGAGCCTGCCCTTCTTCCTGGAGGCGAAGACGTACCGCTTCCGTGGCCACTCGATGGCCGACCCGGCGAAGTATCGCACGAAGGAAGAGGTCCAGAAGTGGATGGAGCGGGATCCCATCCAGGTCCTGGGGCAGCGCATGCAGACCCTCGGCATCGCGAGCGAGGAGCGTCTGAAACAGCTCGACGACGAGGCGAAGGCCACGGTGAAGGACGCCGTCGAGTTCGCCGAATCGTCGCCGGCGCCGGCGCCCGAGACGGTTCACGACCACGTCTATGTCTGACGCCCAGCCACGCATCCTGACGTTCCGCGAAGCGCTCCGCGAGGCCATGGTCGAGGAGATGGAGCGCGACGACGCCATCTTCCTGATGGGCGAGGAGGTCGGGCACTACAACGGCGCGTACAAGGTGTCGGAGGGCATGGTCGAGCGCTTCGGCGAGCGCCGGGTGATCGACACGCCGATCGCCGAGACGGGCTTCGCGGGGGTCGGGATCGGCGCGGCGATGATCGGGCTGCGGCCGATCATCGAGTTCATGACCTGGAACTTCTCGCTTCCGGCATACGATCAGCTGGTGAACAACGCGGCCAAGCTGCGCTACATGTCGAACGGGCAGTTCACGCTGCCCATCGTCTTCCGTGGCCCCGGCGGCGCCGCGCACGCGCTCGGTGCGCAGCACTCGCAGGCGCTGGAGTCGCTCTTCGCACACGTCCCCGGTCTGAAGGTCGTCGTGCCCTCGACGCCCGCGGACGGGAAGGGCCTGCTGAAGGCCGCGATCCGCGACGACGACCCGGTGTGCTTCTTCGAGAGCGAGACGATGTACTCGCTGAAGGGCGAGGTGCCCGCTGGCGAGCACGTCGTGCCGCTCGGGGTCGCGGACATGAAGCGGCCGGGTCGCGACGTCACGATGCTCACGTGGGGCAAGATGGTGCACGCCACGCTGAAGGCGGCCGACGCGCTGGCGCAGGAGGGCATCGAGGCGCAGGTCCTCGACCTGCGCACGCTGCGCCCGCTCGACGAGCAGGCGATTCTCGCCGCCGTGCGCGACACGCATCACTGTGTCGTGGTGCAGGAGGGGTGGCCCTTCGCGGGCATCGCGGCCGAGCTGATCACGCTCGTCGTGCGCGAGGCCTTCGACTGCCTCGATGCGCCTCCCGAGCGCGTGACCAACCTGGACGTCCCCATGCCGTACGCGGGCAACCTGGAGGCGCTCGTGGTGCCGACGCCTGATCGCATCGCCGCCGCCGTCCGTCGCACGCTCGGCCGGCCGGCGACGCCCGAGCGTCCGGCCGCCGCGGCGGCGCGCTGACCCACTCATGCCCGACGTGCTCATGCCGAAGCTCTCCGACACCATGGAGGAGGGGCGCATCATCCGCTGGCTGAAGCAGCGGGGGGATCGCATCGCCATCGGCGACATCCTCGCGGAAGTCGAGACCGACAAGGCAAACATGGAGCTCGAGGCGTACGACGAGGGCACGCTGGCCGAGATCCGGACGCCGGAGGGCGAGTCGGCGCCCGTCGGCGCCGTGATCGCGGTGCTGTCGGAGGGTGGTGCGGGCGCGGAAGCGCCCGCGGCCGCGACGACGGAGCAGGGCGCGCCGAAACCCGCGGCGGCGCCGGCATCCGAGGCGCGCGAGAAGCCCGCGGCGAAGGCGCCCCCGTCTCCGCCCGACGCGCAGGCTCGCTCCGCCGGACCGCCGCCCGAGACGCGGGAGGCGACGCCGGAGCCCGAGGCAAAGCCGGACCCCACGGAGGCCGATCCCGGGTCGCGGGTGCGGGCGTCGCCCCTGGCGCGACGGATCGCGCGCGACCGGGGCGTGGCGCTCGACAGCGTCGCGGGCACGGGTCCGGGCGGGCGGATCGTCGAGCGGGACGTCGAGCAGGCAGCGGCGAGCGCGGCGAAGCGCCCGGCCGCAGCGGAAGCGCCCTCACGTCCGCGCCCGGTCGCGGCGGTGGCGCGTCCTGTAGCGGCCGCCGCCCCGAGCCGGCGCGTGGAGCTCGGGAAGATGCGCCGCACGACGGCGAAGCGCATGGCCGAGGCGAAGCGCGAGATCCCGCACTTCTATGCCAGCAGCGACGTGGCGATGGACGAGTGTGCTCGCCTGAAGGAGGGGCTCGGCGAGCTCGAGGGCGAGTACACCGGTCTCACCTACACGCATCTCGTGCTGAAGGCGGTCGGCGTCGCGCTGCGGCGCGTGCCGGAGATGAACGCCAGCCTCGACGACGAATCGGTCGTGCTGCACGACACCGTCCACGTCGGCCTCGCCACCGCGACCGACCAGGGCCTCGTCGTCCCGGTGGTTCGCGACTGTGACCGCCAGCCGCTCGGCGCGCTCGTGGCGCAGGTGCGGGGGCTGGTCGAGCGCGCCCGTGCGGGGAAGTTCGCGGCCGACGACCTCCGCGGCGGCACGTTCACGGTGTCGAATCTCGGCATGTATCCGGTGTCACACTTCGCGGCGGTGGTGAATCCGCCGCAGGCCGCCATTCTCGCGGTCGGAACCGTGCGCGCGGTCCCGGTGGTCCGCGACGGCGAGGTCGTCCCGGGGCATGTGATGACCGTGACGCTGTCGTGCGATCATCGCATCGTCGACGGCGCGCTGGCCGGCCGGTTCCTGCGCGAGCTCGTCCGCCTCCTGGAGGCGCCGCTGGCGCTGGTGGCCTAGGTGGCGGCGCTCGACCTGGTCGTCGTGGGCGCGGGCCCGGGCGGCTACGTCGCGGCGATCCGCGCTGCGCAGCTCGGTCTCCGCACGGCGGTGGTGGAGCGCGAGCGCGCCGGCGGCGTGTGCGGCAACTGGGGCTGCATCCCGTCGAAAGCGATCCTGGCCGACGCCGAGCTCTATCGCGCGATGCGCGACGGCGCGTCACGTGGGATGGTCGCGGACGGGCTGCGACTCGACTTCGCCCGCGTGATCGCGCGCAGCCGCGAGGTGGCGGCGCAGCAGGCCCGCGGCGTCGAGTCCCTGCTCCGCAAGCACGAGGTGACGCTGGTGCAGGGGCACGGGGCGCTGGTCGCCGACGGCGTCGAGGTGGCCCACGACGGCGCCGCGTCGGAGCGGCTCGCGGCGCGCCACGTGCTCCTCGCGACGGGCAGCCGCGAGCGCACCCTGCCGGGGCTCGACGTCGACGGGACCGTGGTGCAGACGAGCCGCGAGGCGCTGGAGGACGTCCGCCTGCCGGCGTCGGTGATCATCGTCGGCGGCGGCGCGATCGGCGTCGAGTTCGCCTACGCCTACGCCAGCTTCGGGGCGCAGGTCACGATCGTCGAGATGGAGCCGACGTTGTTGCCCGGCATGGACGTCGACCTGGGCCGCGAGCTGGCGCGGGCATTCTCGAAGCAGCGCGTGGAGGTGCTGACGGGCCATCGCTTCGAAGCGGCTCGAGCGCGCGGCGCCCGGGGCGCAGATCACGGTGCGCGGTCCGGCGGAGCCGCGGACGCTCGCCGCCGAGCGCGTGCTCGTGGCGGTCGGCCGCACGCCGCTGACGGAGAAGCTGCGCCTGGAGGATCGCCGGGTCCGGACGGATCACGGCTTCGTCGTGGTCGACGCGGCGATGCGGACGACCGCCGCTGGCGTCTCCGCCATCGGCGATCTGGTGGGGCCGCTCCTGCTCGCGCATACCGCGTCCGAGCAGGGCGTGATCGCGGTGGAGGCGCTGGCGGATCGACGTGACGGGACGCGGGGCTTGGACGTCACGCGCGTGCCGATGTGCGTGTACTGCCAGCCCGAGGTCGCGGCAGTCGGCCTGACCGAGGCGGAGGCGCGCGCGCAGGGCGAGGTCCGGGTGGGCAAGTTTCCGTTTCGCGCGCTCGGCAAGGCGATGGCGACGGGCCACACGACGGGCTTCGTGAAGGTCGTGGCGGGGGCGCGGTACGGCGAGATCCTCGGCGTCCACATGATCGGACACGGTGTGACCGATCTCGTCGCCGAGGGCGGCCTGGCGCGGACGCTCGAGGCGACGACGCACGAGCTGCGCGACACGATCCACGCGCATCCGACGCTGGCCGAGGCGCTGCGCGAGGCGGCGCTTGCGGCCGACGGCGAGGCGATCAACATATGACGCCAGACATGAGCCGGACGCTGGCGATCGGACGCTGTGGTCGGGTGCCGTACGACGAGGCGCTGGCCTGGCAGGAGGCGCTGGTCGCGCGACGGATCGCCGGCGGTCCGGACGCGCTCCTGCTGCTCGAGCATCCTGCGGTCTACACGCTCGGACGCGGTGCCGACGCGCGCTTCCTGGGCGCGGCCGGCGGCGGTACCGTTCCGGTGGTGCGCGTGGGGCGCGGCGGGCAGGTCACGTATCACGGACCGGGCCAGCTGGTCGGGTATCCGATCATCGACCTGCGGGCGCATCGTCCCGACGTGCGCTGGTACGTGCGCACGCTGGAAGCCGTCCTCATCGCTGCGCTCGGCGACGTCGGGATCGGGGCGGAACGCCGGGAGGGGCTGACCGGCGTCTGGGTCGGGCCGCGAAAGATCGCATCGATCGGCGTCGCGATCCGCCGCTGGGTCACCTGGCACGGCTTCGCGCTCAACGTCGGCGCCGACCTCGCCGGCTTCGGCGCCATCACGCCGTGCGGGATCGAGGGCGTCGTGATGACGTCGGTCGCACGCGAGGGCGGCCCGGCCGATCTCGATCGGGTCGCCGACGCCGTGCTGGCCCGCTTCCTCGGAGGCTTCGGATACGCCGCGTGGAGACCGCTCGACGACCGCCCGTCGGCGTCGGAGGCCGCGCCGTGAACGTCGACCAGACACCGGCGCGACGCCATCCGCCATGGCTCAAGGTGCGTGCGCCGGGCGGCGCGGACTACGTCGAGACGCGCGCCACCGTGAAGCGTCTCGGCCTCCACACCGTGTGCGAGGAGGCGCGGTGTCCCAACATCGGGGAGTGCTGGGGACACCGCACCGCGACGTTCATGCTGCTCGGAGACACCTGCACGCGGAACTGTGGCTTCTGCGCCGTGCGTCACGGGCGGCCGCTCACCGTCGACGCCCGGGAGCCGGCGCGGGTCGCCGAGGCCGTCGCACGACTCGGCCTGCGACACGTCGTGGTGACGTCCGTCAATCGCGACGATCTCGAGGATGGTGGCGCGGGGCACTTCGCGGCAACCGCCCGCGCGATCAAGGCGCTCGTTCCGGCGACGCGCGTCGAGGTGCTGGTGCCCGATTTCCAGGGAGACGTCGGCGCCGTCCGCACGGTGGTCGAGTCGCCGATCGACATCCTGAATCACAACATCGAGACCGTTCCCCGTCTGTACAAGCGCGTACGCCCGGGGGCGATCTACGCTCGATCCCTCTCCGTCCTCGCCCGCGGCCGCGAGGTCCGGGCGGAGTGCCTCACGAAAGCCGGCATGATGCTCGGTCTCGGCGAAACGACCGCGGAGATATTGAGCGTATTCAGCGATTTACGTGCCGTCGACTGCGACATCCTGACGCTCGGACAGTATCTCCGGCCGTCACGGGATCATCTCCCGATCGAGCGCTACGTCACGCCCGCCGAGTTCGCGGCGCTGAAAGAGCAGGCACTCGGCCGTCGGATTTCGTCACGTCGAGTCCGGCCCGCTGGTGCGCAGCTCGTATCACGCATGGGCGCACGTTCCATAAGAAACTAGGTAAAAACGACGACTTTTTGAGCCGGGAACATTGCACGGGCGCGCCTTATCACATACCGTGCCGATGCTTTGAGGAGGCGTGCCGATGCTGAAATTGTACGATTATCCTGACTGCCCGTTCTGCCAGAAGACTCGGGTGGTCTTGGCGGAGAAAGACCTCGAGTACGAGAAGGTCTTCGTGGATCTGCGAAAGCAGGAGCAGAAAACCCCTGAATTCCTGCGCATGAACCCGTACGGAAAGGTCCCCGTCCTCATCGACGAGGACGAGGTCATCTACGACTCGACCATCATCAACGAATATCTGGAGGAAGAGTATCCACTTCCACGCTTGATGCCCGAGGACTCGCAGGGACGCGCACAGGTGCGGCTCCTCGAGGACTACTGCGACAACTCCTTCATACCCGCCCACCACCATGCTGCTTGCGCAGCTCCGCAAGCCGCAGGCGGAGCAGGATGCGCAGCGCGTCGAACAGGCACGCGAGGAGCTGCGGCGGTGCCTGTACTTCCTGCGCGACAAGCTCGATGGCAACGAGTACCTGGTCGGGCACGAGTTCACCCTGGCCGATGCGTCCTTCGCGCCGCGCATGATGGTCCTCGGGCGCCTGGGCTTCGAGTTCGAGCCGGCGCTCGCGCCGGTGCAGGCGTGGCTCGATCGCATCCGCTCCCGCCCCAGCGTCCGGGGTCTCGGACTGTAGTTGTCACGCAACTGTCGATGGTCCGAGGTTGACAGCTAGCAGACGTCCTGCCATCAGGAATCATTCCTGTTAAAGGGATTGCAGCGGGGTGCAGCGGCACCTCGCGCTGGAGGCAATCAATGGCGAAGGCGCTCAAGGGCACACAGACCCACGGGAACCTGAAGACGGCGTTTGCGGGTGAGTCGCAGGCCAACCGTCGCTATCTCTACTTCGCTCGGCGCGCCGACATCGAGGGCTATCCCGACGTCGGCGGACTGTTCCGCGACACGTCCGAGGCCGAGACCGGCCACGCGTTCGGTCACCTGGATTTCCTGAAGGAAGCGGGCGATCCGGTCACCGACGTGCCGATCGGGTCGACCGAGCAGAATCTCAAGTCCGCCATCGAGGGCGAGACCTACGAGTTCAGCGAGATGTATCCCGGCTTCGCCCGCTCGGCGCGCGACGAGGGCTTCGACGAGATCGCGGAGTGGTTCGAGACGCTCGCCAAGGCGGAGAAGTCGCACGCCGGACGCTTCACCAAGGGGCTGCAGACCCTGAGCCTCGGGTGAGTGGAGTCCGGCCGGGAGATCGGGGCCCCGGAGTTTCGTGATCCGGCGGCCGTGGCCGCCGAGGCGGAGCGAGTCTACGACATCTGCGCGGGGTGCCGGCGCTGCTACAATCTCTGTCCGTCGTTCACGACCCTGCTCGACACGATCGACGAGCAGCACGACGGGGAGGCGACGCTCACACCCGCAGAGGACCGGCGTGTCGTCGACCTCTGCTTCTCCTGTCAGCTCTGCTACCCGCACTGTCCCTACACGCCGCCGCATCGCTGGGCGGTCGACTTTCCCCGGCTGATGCTCCGCGGCCGCGTGACGCGTGCCGCCGCCGAGGGCATCCCGCTGCGTGATCGGCTGCTCGGGAACCCCGAGTTGCTGGGCCGGCTCGGATCGTTCGCGCCGGCGGTCACCAACTGGGCGAACCGGAATCGCCTCTTCCGGCTGCTCCTGGAGCGCTGGATCGGCATCGATCGACGTCGCAGGCTGCCGCGCTACGAGCATCGCTTCAGCAGCTGGTTCCAGCGCCAGACGCCGCCGGCCGACGTCGGGCGCAACGGGAAGGTCGCGCTCTTCTACACGACGCCGGTCGAGTACAACGCGCCGGAGACGGGACGTGCGACGGTTCGCGTGCTGTGGCGGAGCGGCATCGACGTCGACTGCCCCGACCAGGTGTGCTGCGGCATGCCGGCGCTCGATGCGGGCGACGTCGCGGGCGCGACCCGCCGGGCACGCTTCAACCTCGAGCGGCTCGGCCGCGCCGTCGACCAGGGACGCGACATCGTGGTGCCCGGTCCGACGTGCAGCCGGATGCTGAAGCAGGAGTATCCGCGCTTGCTTCCCGGCGAGCGCACCGCGCACGTGTCGGCGCACGTCTTCGACCTGGGCGAGTACCTGATGCGACTGCACGGCGCCGGCAAGCTCGACCGGAGCTTCCGTGGCGGCCTCGGCGCCGTCGCCTGTCATGCGCCCTGTCATCTCCGCGTGCAGGAGATCGGCTTCAAGTCGCGCGACCTGCTGCGGCTCGTCCCGGAGACCTCGGTCGAGGTGCTCGAGCGCTGCACGGGCATGGACGGGACGTGGGGATTCAAGCAGGAGTTCTACGCCGAGTCGGTGAAGATCGCGCGACCCCTGCTGCGCGACCTCGACGCGCTGACGCCGGATCTCATCGTCTCGGATTGTCCCCTCGCCGCGCTCCAGCTCGAGCAGCAGCGCGGACAGCGGGTCTACCATCCGGTCGAGGCGCTCGACGCGGCCTACGACGGACGCACGCTCGCCTCGCACTGAGCCATGAACGCGATCGGCCTCGAGGATCTTCTCGGACGCGAGCGCTACGGCGCCGAGCGTGACGCGATCCGCCGTCGCATCATCGAGTACAAGCGGAGCCGCCGCGTGCGGGTCGGCGATCGAATCAGCCTCCTGTTCGAGGACCGCGCGACGGTCTGGTATCAGACACAGGAGATGGTCTGGGTGGAGCACATCACCGATCTGGACGCGATCCGGGACGAGCTGGCCGTGTACGGCGCCCTGCTGCCCGGACGGTCGGAGCTGTCGGCGACGCTGCTGATCGAGATCACGGAGTACGCCCGCATCCGGGACGAGCTGGGACGCATGCGCGGCATCGACGAGCACGTGTGGCTCGACGTCGCGGGGGAGCGCGTCGCCGGCGTCTTCGAGGCGGGCCGCGAGAGCGAGAGCAAGCTGTCGGCGGTGCAGTACGTCCGGTTCCCGCTCGCGGCGGCGACGCGGGCCCGCGTCGTCGACGGCGCGGCGCTGACGATCGTCGTCGATCATCCCGGGTATCCCTGCTCGGCCCCGGTGCCGGAGGCCGTTCGCCGCAGTCTCGTGGCGGAGCTGGACGACGCCGAGGCGTCGCGCGCCGCGCTCCGACGGGTGCGCGATGGCTGACAGCGTGCGGGAAGGGCGACGGACGACCCCCCAGCTGGCCGTCGTGCTGGAAGCGGTGCGGACCTCCGGCGCGGAGCACCCGACGGCGGAGCGCATCTACGATCGCGTGCGGCGCGTGCTGCCGTCGATCAGCCTCGGCACCGTCTACCGCAACCTGCAGCGGCTCGTGCAGGAGGGCCAGATCGGCGCGGCACAGCTGGGCGCGCGCTCGCTGCACTACGATCCCACCGCGGCGCCACACGATCACTTCGTGTGTCGGGGCTGCGGCCGGGTCGAGGACCTGACGGTCGATGCGCCCGAGCCGCTGCACGATCCGGCGCGCCGCGCGGGCCATGCCGTGACCTCGCACACGCTCGTGCTCTACGGCCAGTGCCGGAGCTGCCGGGGATCGACATGAGGCTGCCCGACATCATCCCCATCTTCCCGCTGCCCAACGTGGTGTTCTTCCCGCGCATGCCGCTGCCGCTGCACATCTTCGAGCCGCGCTACCGGGCGATGGTGCGCGACGCGGTGAAGGGCGCGCGGCTGATCGGGATGACGCTGCTGCGCGGCGACTGGCAGCAGGACTACGCCGGCACGCCGGAGATCTTCGGGGTGGGCACGGTCGGCGAGCTGGCACGGAGCGAGGAGCTGCCGGACGGACGCTTCGACATCGTGCTCCGCGGGCTGCGCGAGTTCGTGATCCACCGCGAGCTGACGCGGGCGCCCTACCGGGAAGCCGTGGTGAGCTGGCGCGAGCCGCCGCGCGATGGCCTCCCACCCCGGATGCGAGCCGGGATCGGCGAGGTCGTCCTGCGCTACCTGCAGCGAACCGGCCGCGCCGGCGCCGAGACCCAGCTGGTCGAGACCGGCGTGGACGACGAGACCTTCGTCAACTTCCTGGCCCAGAACCTCGACCTCGATCCGCTCGAGAAGCAGGCGCTGCTCGAGGCCGCCAGCCTGGACGACCGGGCTCGCCGGCTGGTCGACGTCCTCGAGTTCCGCCTCCAGGAGCTTCGCCTCGACCCCGGCGGCCAGCAGGGCCGCCGACATCACTGACCGGCGGTCCGCCGCTGTGGCAGTGGCTGTCGGGGGGTGCTACGGTCGCGCCTCTCATGGAGCTCAAACCGCCAGAGCTCAGCATCGTCGAGCGTCTCTACCTCCCCGAGATCTTCCGGGGCGTCGCCGTGACGACGGGGCACTTCGTGCGCAACATGGCGCTCCACACGCTCCACCTGTTCGGTCTCGCGCGGGAGCGTTCGGCGATGGTGACGGTCCAGTATCCAGAGCAGCGCAAGGTGTACTCGGAGGGCTACCGGGGAGCGCATCGGCTCACGCTCAAGCCCGACGGCTCGGTCCGGTGCACGTCGTGCTTCCTCTGCGCCACCGCGTGTCCGGCCAAGTGCATCCACATCGAGGCGGGCGAGCATCCCGATCCGACGGTCGAGAAGTACCCGGTGCGCTACGAGATCGACACCCTCCAGTGCATCTACTGCGGCATGTGCGTCGAGGCGTGCCCGTGCGATGCGATCCGGATGGACACCTACGTCCATCCCCGCATTCACGGCTACCGCCGCGAGGACTTCGTCGAGACCAAGCAGGTCCTGATGGAGCGCTCGCACATCCTCGAGACGCGCGGCCGCGACGCCCTGATGGACGATCTACAGCGTGCCTACCGCGACGCGGAGGCGCTCTCGACGGAGGGTCGGTGATCCTGTGGGCGCTCTGGCGACGCGGGTTGCTCCGGCGTGCCGACCGGGAGAAGATCGAGCTGTTCCTGGGCCGCGCCGCCGATCCGCTGCTGCTCTCCCGGCGCTATCCGCTCTGGCGCAGTCTCGGGATCGCGCGGCTCGTCGTGTCGCCGTCGCACGCTGCCGGCGTGGCGCGCTGGCTCGAGTATCGGATGAATCTCTTTGACGGTGTCGAGGGTTGACGAATGGCCAAGACCTACCAGCAGATGATGACGGAAGCCCGCCAGCAGGTGCCCGAGGTCTCGCCTGACGAGGCGAAGGCGCGGCTCGCGGACGGCAAGAAGCCCGTGCTGCTCGACGTGCGCGAGCGCGAGGAGTTCCGGCAGGGCTACATCCCGGATGCGGTCTCCATCCCGCGCGGCTTCCTCGAGATGCGGGTCGAGGAGACCGTGCCGGACAAGAAGGCACCCCGTCATCACCTACTGCGCCAGCGGGACGCGCTCGCTGCTCGCCGGACGCATCCTGAAGGAGCTCGGGTACGAGGACGTGGTGTCGATGCGCGGCGGATTCAACGCCTGGAAGAACCAGGGCATGCCGATCACCAAGGACCGCCAGTTCACCGCCGAGCAGCAGATCCGCTACAGCCGCCACTTCCTGCTGCCCGAGGTGGGCGAGGCCGGGCAGGCGAAGCTCCTCGACGCCAAGGTGCTGCTCATCGGCGCGGGCGGCCTCGGCTCGCCCGCGGCGCTCTACCTGGCGGCCGCCGGCGTGGGGACGCTCGGCATCGTCGACATGGACGTCGTCGATCTCTCGAACCTGCAGCGCCAGATCCTGCACACCAACGACCGCATCGGGATGTCGAAGGTGGAGTCCGCCCGCATGACCCTGCAGGCCCTCAACCCCGACGTGCGCATCGTCGAGTTCCGCGAGCACCTGACCTCCGAGAACGCGTTCCGCATCTTCGAGCAGTTCGACATCATCGTGAACGGCTGCGACAACTTCCCGACGCGCTACCTGGCGAACGACGCCTGCGTGCTGCTGAAGAAGCCGCTGGTCGACGGCGCCATCTGGCAGTTCGAGGGCCAGGCGACGATCTTCAACCCGCCCGCGGGCCCCTGCTACCGCTGCATGTTCCCGGAGCCGCCGCCGCCCGGCGCGGTGCCGTCGTGCGCGGAGGCGGGCGTGCTCGGCGTGCTGCCCGGCATCGTCGGCTGCGTGCAGGCGCTCGAGGCGATCAAGCTGATCCTCGGGACGGGCAAGCCGCTCATCGGGCGCATGATGCACTTCGACACCCTGGCGGGCGAGGTGCGCATCCTGAAGCTGCGCCGCGACCCCCAGTGCAAGGTCTGCGGCGAGCACCCGACCATCAAGGAGCTGATCGACTACGAGGTGTTCTGCGGGCTGGCCGAGCCGAGCCAGCCGGCGCAGCGCGACCACGCCGCGTAGCAGCGCTCACGCACCGGGCCTCACGAACGTCGCCGTGTAGGTTCCCGCGGCGGCATACTTGCGCTCGAACTTCGATACGGGGCGGGCAGGGCCGCACGCGGACACCTCGAGCAGGCCGGCGGCGCGCAGCCGGGCGCGCATGCGCTCGTCGAGCGACGGAAGATCCGACGCGACGTGGACGGCGCCCCCCGGGAGCAAGCACCGCGCGATCGCGTCGGCCAGCTCCTGGCGATCGAACAGCCGGCGGTGGCGGTGGCGTGTCTTCGGCCACGGGTCGGGAAAGTAGACGTGCACGGTTGCCACCGACGCCGCCGGCACCAGGCGTTCGAGGATGCAGCGTGCGTCCCCGCCCACGACGCGCACGTTCGCCAGGCCGCGTGCCGCGCTCGCGTCGGCGAGCACCTCCGCGAGCCCGGCCGAGCGCTCGATCGCGAGGAAGTTGGTCTCCGGCCGCCGGGTCGCGAACGCGAGCAGCACGTCACCACGCCCGGGACCGATCTCGATCTCGACCGCGTGCGGATTGCCGAAGAGCGCCGGCCAGAGCGTGGTGGGGGCGTTCACTGCCGCGCGACGGGGCGGCGCCCTGCACGTGGCGCGCGCCCACCTCCCTTCAGGCCGGCGAGGAAGGCGCCGAGCGGGCGCGTGTTGAGCACGTCGGCGGCCGTGACCCAGCCGCGGCGGGCCTGGTCGATGCCGAAGCGCTCTCCGTAGACCAGGTGTGCAACGCTGTGGGCATCCGAGTCGATCACGAGCGGGACGCCGGCGGACACGGCGCGCCGCAGGTGCTCGTCGCGCAGGTCGAGCCGCTCCGGATAGGCATCGAGCTCGAGCACGGTGCCGGTCTCGCGCGCCGTCGCGATGATCGCGTCCATGTCGACGTCGTAGGGCGGGCGCTTCTGGAGACGCCGCCCCGTCGGATGGAACAGGATGTCGGCGTGGGGATTCTGCATGGCGCGCACGATGCGCGCCGTCTGCTCGGCGCGCGACAGCCGGAAGTGCGAGTGGACGGCGATTCCCACGACGTCGAGCGCGGCGAGGGTCTCGTCGTCGATGTCGAGACCGCCGTCGCGCTCGATGTTGACCTCGGCGCCGGCCAGGATGCGGATGCCGCCGAGCTGCTGGTCGAGCGTGCGGATCGCCTGCATCTGGCGACGCAGCTTGCGCGCGTCGGAGCCGCCCGTCATCGGCAGCCCGACGGTGTGATCGGTGATCGCGATGTACTCCATCCCGAGATCGCGTGCGGCGCGCGCCATGGCGTCGATCGAGTCGGCGCCGTCGGTCCAGTCGGTCTGGGTCTGGAGATCGCCGCGCAGGGCGCCGTGCTCGATGAGCTTCGGCAGGCGACCCTCCTGGGCGGCCTGGATCTCGCCCTGGTCCTCGCGCAGCTCGGGGGGGACCCACGCCAGGCCGAGGCGCGCGTACACGTCCTCCTCGGTGCGGCCGGCGATCCGGCGCGTGCCGCGAAACAGGCCATACTCGTTGAGCTTGAGTCCCTTCGCGATGGCGAGCTGCCGGAGCGCGACGTTGTGCGCCTTGCTCCCGGTGAAGTAGACGAGCGCGGCGCCGAAGCTCCCGGCGGGAACGACGCGCAGATCGATCTGGAGTCCGCTGCGCAGCCGCACGCTCGAGCGGGTGGTGCCTCGTCCGAGGATGCGCTCGACCTCGGGCAGCGTGACGAACGCGTCCATGATGCTCGCCGGCCGGCGCGCGACGATCAGCAGGTCGGCGTCGCCGACCGTCTCGCGCCGCCGCCGGATGGACCCCGCGATCACGGGCGTCTCCGCGCCGGGGATCGCGGCGAGTCGCCGCGCCAGGTCCTCCACCACCGGCAGGACCGTGGCGAGCAGGTGGCGACCCCCGGAGGCCGCGACGGTGGTCAGCGCACGCAGGATGTTCTGCTCGCTGCGCTCGCCGAAGCGGGCGAGCGCGCGGATCTTGCCCGCTCGCGCGGCGGCGGCCAGATCCTCGATCGTGCGGACACCGAGCGTCTCGTAGAGGATCCGCACGGCCTTCGGTCCGATGCCCTCGAGGGCGGTGAGCCCGGGGATGTCGACCGGGAGCCTGGCGCGATACTCCTCGTGCAGCCCGCACCGTCCGGTGGTGAGGAGCTCTTCCAGCTTCTGCGCCATCGAGGCGCCGACGCCCGGGACCGCGCGCAGCCCCTTCGACCCGTGCTGGGCGTAGACCTCGGCCAGCGGGCGATCCTCGGCCTCGACGGCCTCGGCGGCCTTCTCGTACGCGCGCGGCTTGAACTGGACCTCGTCCATCTCGAGATAGGCGGCGAGGTCGCGGAGGACGCGCGCGAGCGCTCGGTTGTCCATGACGTGGACGCTAGCCGAGGAACTCCGCGAGCCACTGGTTCACCAGGGCCGGCTGCTCCTGCTGGACCCAGTGCCCGGAGTCGGGGATGTAGCGGACCTCGAAGGGGCCGCTGAAGAGCGGCTCCATCCCCACCGTGAGCTCCTTGCCGAGTGCGACGTCCTGCTCGCCCCAGATGAGCAGGGTGGGTGCGGCGATCGTTGGCCAGTCGGCGAGGGAGTGACGCGGGGGCGGCAGCGGCTCGTCGCCGTAGAAGAACCGTTGCAGGGGGCCGGGGAGCATGGCGGCGTTCGCGCGGTCGCGGAACGCGGCGCGATAGTAGTTGAGCGCGCTGCGCAGCGCGCCCGAGTGCATGGCCGCGTCGCGCAGCCGGATCAGGTCGTCGTCGGTGATGGCGTCCTGCTGCGACCGTCGAGCGGCGGATCGCGCGCGCGATGGGCCACGCGTGTCCGCGTCCGAGCAGGAACTCCGGTAGCCACGGGATCTGGAAGAAGAACATGTACCAGCTGCGGGCGAGCTGCCGCGGGTTGCCGCGCAGGTGCTGCGCCATCATCGCCGGGTGCGGGCAGTTGAGCACCGCGAGGCGGCGCGTGAGCGCCGGACGGTCCATGGCGAACGACCACGCGATCGCGCCGCCCCAGTCGTGCCCGACGATCGCCGCGTCGCGCTCGCCGAAGGCGCTCACCAGTCCGGCGACGTCGGCGACCAGCTCCGGCATGGCGTACGCGGCGATGGAGGCCGGCTTCTCGCTTTCGTTGTATCCGCGGAGATCGGGCGCCACGACGCGAAAGCGGGTGGCGAGCGCGGAGATCTGGTGGCGCCACGAGTACCAGGACTCGGGAAATCCGTGCAGCAGCACCACGAGCGGACCGTCCCCGCTGACCACGCAGTGGAGGCGCACGCCGTTGGTGCGCACGAGTCTGTGCTCGAGCGGCATCCGGGCTCGATTAGGGAGGCGTTCGTTCTCTGTCAAACGGCGGCGGCCTGCGCTATGAGCCTCGCATGACGCTCGAATTCATCGTCTACGAGAAGCAGGATCACGTCGCGCGCGTCACCATCAATCGCCCGGCGGTGATGAACGCGCTGCACCCGGCGGCGAACGAGGAGCTCGAGCGGGTCTGGGACGACTTCGCGGCCGACCCCGACTGCTGGGTCGCGATCCTCACCGGGGCGGGTGAGCGCGCATTCTCGGCCGGCAACGATCTCAAGTGGACCGCCGAGCACGGCATGCCGCGGGTTCCGAAGACCGGCTTCGGCGGCCTCACCTCGCGCTTCGATCTGGTGAAGCCGATCATCGCCGCGGTGAACGGCTTCGCGCTCGGCGGCGGGCTCGAGATCGCGCTCGCCTGCGACGTCATCGTCGCCGCGGAGCACGCCACGCTGGGCCTGCCGGAGCCGCGCGTCGGGCTCATGGCCGCGGCGGGCGGCGTGCACCGGTTGCCGCGTCACATCCCGCTGAAGATCGCGATGGGGATGATGCTCACCGGCAAGCCGATCACCGCCGCGGAGGGCGCTCGCCTCGGGCTGGTGAACGAGGTGGTGCCGAAGGAGGCGCTCGCCGCCACGGCAGACCGCTGGGCCCGCGAGATCGCCGAGTGCTCGCCGCTGTCGATCCAGGCGACCAAGGAGGCGGCGCTCCAGGGTCTCGGCCGGCCGCTGGCCGAGGCGATCACCACGCCGTACGACGGCGTGCTGCGTCTGTGGGCGAGCGACGACGCGAAGGAGGGTCCGCTGGCCTTCGCGCAGAAGCGGAAGCCGCGCTGGACCGGTCGCTGAGACCGGGCGTCACTCCTTCGCGCGCGACACGTAGCTGCCCGTCTCGGTGTCGACGCGCAGCAGGTCTCCCTCGTTGATGAAGCCGGGAACCTGCACGACGAGGCCGGTCTCGAGCGTGGCGGGCTTCAGCACGTTGGTGACGGTCGCGGTCTTCATGCCCGGGGTGGTCTCCACCACCTTCAGGTCGACCGTCTTCGGCAGGCTCACGCCGATGGGCGTGGTCTCGAAGAACTCGACCTCGATCCGCGAGTTCGGCGTCAGGTAGTTGACGGCGTCGCCCAGCGTGTCGCGGTCGAAGGCGATCTGATCGTAGGTCTCGGTGTTCATGAAGTGGTAGTGGCCGTCGCTGTCGTAGAGGAACTCCATCTCGTGCTGGTCGAGCGTGGCGCGGTCGATGCGATCCTCGGAACGGAAGCGGTGCTCGGTCTGCGTGCCCGTCTTCAGGTTGCGCAGCTTGGTCTGCACCATGCCGCGCCAGTTGCCGGGCGTGACGTGCGTGACGGCCATCACGCGCCAGAGCGCGTTCTCGTGCTGGATGGTCATGCCCGCGCGAAGCTGCGTGGCGGGAATCAGTGGCATGGGGGACTCCTCCGACCGGGGGAACTGCGGTGAGCCGATCTCACTAGCATCGGCCGGCGGCTGAATTCAACTGCCGGACCGGGATGTTGCGCTGGCGCGGGGGCCCCGGGATGCGATAGTCAATCGACCGATGTGGTGCGGACGGGTGGTGGCGGTGGCGGGGCGAGTGGTGGTTCTGCTCGTCGTGGTGATGGTGGTTCCGGCGTGTGCGCCGCGGGCCAGAACGCGGGTCGCGGCCCGGCCGCTGCCGGCCTGGTCGGAGTGGCCGCGTCCCGAGGTGCTCGACGCGGCCATGCGGGCCTGGGACTGCGGGCGTCAGGAAGGCGAGTTCGACTCGGGCCTGCTGACGGTGGTCGACTACTCCCTGCCGTCGACGGAGCGACGGCTCTGGGTCATCGACGTGCCGACGCATCAGGTGGTCAACTACGAGTTCGTGGCGCACGGACGGGGCAGCGGCGAGAACCAGGCGGTGAGCTTCTCGAACGAGCCGGGGTCGCTGCAGTCGAGCCTCGGGCTCTTCCGGACCGAGGACACGTACGTGGGCGGCGAGGGCTACTCGCTACGCCTGCGCGGGCTCGAGCCCGGCGTCAACGACCGGGCCATGGAGCGGCGCATCGTCGTGCACGGCGCCGACTACGTCGGCCCGACGGTGATCGCCGAGCACGGACGTCTCGGGCGAAGCTGGGGGTGCCTGGCGCTCTCGCGCGACGTGGCGCGCTCGGTGATCGACCGCATCAAGGGTGGCAGCGCCGTCTTCGCCTACTATCCGGATCCGGGCTGGATGCAGACGTCGCAGTTCCTGCGCTGCGACGGCTCGCGGATGGCGCGGCGCTAGCCGCGGCGTCACGCCGGCTTCGGCGCCATCATCACGAGCAGGACGAGCCGGCCGGGCCCGGGGTTGCGGACGCCGTGCTCCTCGCCGGCCGGCGCGCAAGCGAGGTCGCCGGGGCCGACGTCCCGCTCCTCGGCGCCGACGCGGACGCGACCCGAGCCGGACACCACGTAGTAGAGCTTGTCCCCGACGGCGTGCCGGTGTCCGGCCTGCTCCTGGCCCGGCTCGAAGCAGTACACGTCGCAGAACAGGCTGGGCGTATCGACCAGCCCGACCTTCTTCATCTTCTCTGCGCCGAACGCGATCCGCTCCTGGACCCGGATGAAGTGCTCCATGCGATCTCCTCCCAGGGGTGGGACGTCGTCGCAACCCCTGCTCACCGTCCCAGCGACAGGCCGACCCACGTCGTCCAGACGGCGAGCACGATGGCGAGCCACGCGCCGCCGGCCAGACGCTTCAGCATCGACCGCTGCTGCTCGGGCTCCACCGGCAGTCCGCCCAGCTCCGCGCGCACCAGCCGATGCGCGAGCCCGAAGGACAACCAGGTGCCGACCATCGTGAGGGTGAAGGTGAGGGTGAGCTTGCCGAAGAGTGGCCAGAGCAGACTGCCGTACGCCGGACCGAGGGTCCGCTTCCACTCGGTCAGCGACGACGCGCCGGTCAGGATCAGCACGCCGAGCGCGCCGACGCTCAGCACGTTGTAGGGCCGCAGCCCGCGGGCGAGCACGCGCCGCTGCATCGCCGCGTCGTCGATCGCCGCGGCCGCCGGCAGCAGGACGAGGACGAGGGCGACGGTGCTGCCGAGGTAGGTCGCGAGCGCGAGCACGTGCAGCAGGCGGGTGAGGGCGTCCATCCCCGGCGGGTATCCTGCGCTCCACGGGTGCTGCAACAGCTTGCTGCGACCGGGTTTTGACACGCAGGGGTCGCAGGGCTACTTGAACCCCATGCCGAAGCCGCTCCCTCCGCCGCGCCCGCAGCGCGCAGTGTCCGGCGAGGAGTCGCTCATCGCGGAAGCGGTGGTCGTCACCCGGCTCGATCGGGCCATCGGCTGGGCGCGCAAGTACTCCATCTTCCCGTACCCGTTCGCGACCGCCTGCTGCGCCATGGAGTTCATGTCGCTCTCGATGTCGCCGTACGACATCGATCGCTTCGGTGCGTTGCTGCCGCGCTTCACGCCGCGGCAGGCGGACCTGCTGATGGTGATCGGCACCGTCACCATGCGCCAGGCGCCCATCCTGAAGCGCGTCTTCGAGCAGATGGGTGATCCCAAGTGGGTCATGGCCTTCGGCGCGTGCGCGTCCTCGGGGGGGTTCTACGACAACTACACCACGCTCCCCGGGCATCGACCGGGTGATCCCGGTCGACGTCTACGTGCCCGGGTGCCCGCCGCGGCCCGAAGCGGTGCTCGATGGCCTGATGGCGCTGCAGCGCAAGATCCAGCGCGAGAAGCAATCGCTTCACGCGACGGACCCGGTGACCGCCGCCTCCTGACCGGTCGATGCCCGAGCGACTTCTCACCCGCTGCCGGGACATCCCCGGACCTGCGCTCGCATCGACGTGTACCTGCAGCACGGCGGCTACGACGCCGTGCGCAAGGCGCTGACCACGCACCAGCCGGAAGAGCTGGTCGAGATGGTGAAGGCGTCGAACCTGCGCGGCCGCGGCGGCGCGGGCTTCCCGACCGGCATGAAGTGGGGCTTCCTGCCGAAGCAGACCGAGAAGCCGGTCTACCTGTGCGTCAACGCCGACGAGAGCGAGCCGGGCACCTTCAAGGATCGCCTGATCATCGAGGACGACCCGCACCAGCTGCTGGAAGGCGTCATCATCTCGGCCTACGCCATCAAGTGCCGCGCTGGCCTACATCTACATCCGCGGCGAGATGCTCCTCGGCTACGAGCGGTTGTGGGACGCGGTGCGCGAGGCGCACGCCAAGGGGTTCCTCGGGAAGAACATCCTCGGCACCGGGTTCGACCTCGACGTGGTGATCCACCGCGGCGCCGGCGCGTACATCTGCGGCGAGGAGACGGGGCTGCTCGAGTCGCTCGAGGGCAAGCGCGGCTACCCGCGCATCAAGCCGCCGTTTCCGGCGACGCACGGTCTGTTCGGCTGCCCGACCATCGTCAACAACGTCGAGACGCTCGCCTGCGTCCCGCACATCGTGCTGCGCGGCGCCGAGTGGTTCCGTGCCATCGGACCGGAGAAGAGTCCCGGCCCGAAGCTCTACTGCGTCTCGGGTCACGTGGTGCGCCCGGGCATCTACGAGCTGCCCATGGGCACGCCGCTGCGCGAGATCATCTACGAGCACGCCGGCGGCATCCCGAACGGACGCAAGCTGAAGGCGGTGATCCCGGGCGGCGCCTCGATGCCGCCGTTCACCCCGGCGGAGATCGACGTGCCGATGGACATGGACTCCGTCCAGAAGGCGGGCTCGTTCCTCGGCTCCGCCGGCATCATGGTGATGGACGACTCGGTCTGCATGGTGTGGGCGCTGCACAGCCTGATCGAGCTTCTTCCACCACGAGTCGTGCGGGCAGTGCACGCCGTGCCGCGAGGGCACCGGCTGGCTCGACCGCGTGCTCCGCGGCCTCGAGGACGGCGGCGCCGTCGCCGAGCGACGTCGAGCTGCTCCTGAACATCGCCAACAACATCCAGGGCAACACCATCTGCGCGCTCGCCGACGGCGCCGCGATGCCGACGCGGACCTTCACCACCAAGTTCCGCGCCGAGTTCGAGCAGCACGCCGCGCTCGGCCGCTGTCCGTTCCGCCCCGCGGCGGCACCGGCTCGCGCTCATGCCCACGGTTGAAGTCGACGGCCAGCGGATCGAGGTCGAGGACGGCGTCACCGTCATCCAGGCGGCGGACCGCCTCGGCATCGAGATCCCGCACTACTGCTGGCATCCGGGGCTCACCATCGCCGGCAACTGCCGCATGTGCCTGGTCGAGATCGAGAAGGCGCCCAAGCTGCAGATCGCCTGCAACACCCGGGTCACCGACGGGATGGTGGTGCACACGAAGAGCGAGAAGACCAAGACGGCACAGAAGGCCGTCCTCGAGTTCCTGCTCATCAACCACCCGATCGACTGCCCGATCTGCGACCAGGCGGGCGAGTGCAAGCTGCAAGAGTACTACATGGACTACGACCGGCAGGACAGCCGCGTGCCGCTGTCGGGCAAGGTCCACAAGGCGAAGGCGATCCCGATCGGGCCGCACGTCATGCTCGATCAGGAGCGCTGCGTGCTGTGCTCGCGCTGCATCCGCTTCCTCGACGAGGTCACGAAGACGCACGAGCTGGCGTTCTACGAACGCGGCGACCACAACGAGCTCGCGCTCGCGCCCGGGAAGACGCTCGACAACCCGTACTCCGACGAACGTCGCCGACATCTGTCCCGTCGGGCGCGCTCACCAACCGCGACTTCCGGTTCCGCGCGCGCGTCTGGTACCTCGAGCGCACGGAGTCGCTCTGCACGGGTTGCGCCAACGGCTGCAACATCGAGATCTACCACCGCGAGGGGCGCATCTTCCGCTACATGCCGCGCTTCAATCCGGACGTGAACCAGTACTGGATGTGCGACGCAGGCCGGATGACCGCCTATCAGCCTGCAGGGCGAGGGACGGCTGCTGCAGCCGCTCGTGCGCGGGGAGAACGCGTTCGCCGTCGGCCGGCTGGCCGGCGGCGCTCGCCGGCGATCGGCGACCGGCTGTCGAGCCTGTCGCGCGCCCAGGGCCGCGGCACGGTCGGCATCGTCGTGTCCGCGCCGGCGTCGAACGAGGAGATGTTCCTGCTCCGCAGGCTCGGCGAGCAGGCTCGGCGCGACGCTGGCCGGCATCTCGTGGTCGCCGCCCGACGCCGTATCACGACGACCTCCTCATCAAGGCGGACAAGAACCCGAACACGCAGGGCCTCGTGCGCCAGGGGGTGCCGCTCGACGGCGCGGTCGACGAGCTCCTGGCCGCCGCGTCCGCGGGAACGGTCCAGGCGCTCGTCCTCTGCCGCACCGACCTGACCGCGTGGCGTGACGCCGGCGCGGTGCGCGCCGCGCTCGAGCGGGTCCCGTACGTCGTGGTGCTCGATACCGAGCAGCGTGAGACCGCGGAGTACGCGAACGTCGTGCTGCCCGATCGGCACGCACGCCGAGAGCGACGGCACGTTCACGAATCACGCCGGTCGTGTCCAGCGCTTCCGGCGCGCCGTCGCGCTGCCAGGTGAGGTCCGCGAGGGCTGGGCGGTGCTGGCCGATCTGCTCGCGCGTCTCTCCGGCGAGCCGGCGCTGGCGAACGCCGAGGCCGTGTTCGCCGCGCTGGCGGCGGAGGGGCGTGCTTTCCGCGACCTCAGCTTCCCGCAGCTCGGCGATCAGGGCGCGCCCGCGGCCGCTCCGTCCTGAGCGGCTCCCCGAGCCGCAGCGCGTACCAGAGGGCGAGGCCGCGCCACGGCCGATGCCCGCGGAGCCAGCGGGCGAGCGGCGCGCCGTCGCCGCCGAGCGCGCGTCGGGCGAACGCGCGCGCCGCACGGTCGAGCACCGCACGGTCGTGATGGCCGAGGAGGAGCAGCACCCGGGCAACGCCGACCGCCCCGAGTCCCTGCACGCGGTTCAGCACCCGCGCCGCTCGGGCGGTGGAGAGGCCGTCGATCGTCTGGAGATCGCGACGTCCCGAGGTCTCTTCTCGTGCCAGCCTGCGCACCCGGGCGACGCCAGGGCCGAGTCCGGTGCCCTCCCGAAGCCGGCGACCGTCGATGCGCGCCAGCGTCGCCGGGGACGGAAACGCCCGCAGCGCCGGCCGGGCAGGGCAGCGCCGGCCGAGCCTGGCGAGGCGCGCCAGACCGCGGGCGGCATCCGCCGGAAGCGCGTTGCCACACGCGAGCGCGATCACGAGGTCCTCGAACGCCGAGGTGCCGCGCAGGACGCGCCCCAGACCGAGGCGGGCGACGGGGCGTAGCAGCGCATCCCCGGCGCAGGCGCGCTGGAAGGGCCCGGGATCGAAGTCGAGGGCGAGCGCGCGGCGGACACGGGCCGCCAGCGGCGCCAGCACCTCGATCTCGCGCGCATCCGCGCCGGTCACCTCGAGCACCACGCCCCGGCGAGCGGGCCGGATGACGAGGAGGTGCACCGTGCCGTCCGCGAGCTGCTCCGCCCGCTCGAGGACCGGCTCGCGGCCGTCGCGCCAGCGAAACGACGGGAGCGTCTCGGGTCCGCGGGAGAGCACCGTGGTGCGGAGATCGAACCGGCCGCGTGCCGAAAGCACGATCTCGGCACGCTCGATCGCCACGAGGAGCATCCTGCCCTCGCTCGGGGCGCGAACACCAGCCGGCCGCTGCAATCGGAGCGCGTCGGTCGAGCCGGTATCGCTTGAGCTTCTCGTACAGCGTCCGCAGGCCCGGCGGCCGGCACCTGCCGCACGACCGGCGACGAGTGCCTGGACGCCTGCACGCAGTGGCGGACCGGCAGGTTGCGAGGCCAGCCGATCGTGACGCGCGTTGACTTCGCCGAGCCGGCCCCCATACTCAGTGGCTCGAACCATGCGACCCACCGAGCAGCAGCATCGCGACGCCCTGGCGGGGCACGCCGATCGGCTGGCACGCTTCCTGCGCGGCCAGGTGCCGGCCGATTCGTGGCGCCCGATCCGCCTCTCCTACGGCCTCTACTACCAGCTCGACCACACGAGCCACATGCAGCGCATCAAGATCCCCGGCGGGATGCTGAGCGCCGCCCAGCTCGAGGCCATGGCCGAGATCGCCGATCTCTACGGGCGCGGAATCGCCCACGTGACCACCCGCCAGGACATCCAGATCCACTGGGTCCCGGTCGAGGACATGATCGACATGTACGAGCGGCTGCTCGCGGTCGACATCACGACGCGCGGCGCCTGCGCGGACAGCGTACGCAACGTCACGGCCTGTCCATACGCGGGGGTGGCCCCGGACGAGCCCTTCGACGTCGCGCCGTACTGCATGGCCGTCCACGACTACTTCCTCTTCAACCCGCTGAACCTGACCCTGCCGCGCAAGTTCAAGATCGCCCTCGAGGGCTGTGCCGAGGACTGCGCGCAGGCGCCGGTGAACGACATCGGCCTCTATGCCAAGGTGCGGGACGGCGTGCAGAGGCTTCGCGGTCTGGGCCGGCGGCGGCCTCGGAGCGCAGCCCTTCCTGGCGAAGCACCTCACCGACTTCATCCCGGCCGAGGACCTCCTCGTATGGTGCGAGGCGATCGTCCGCGTGCAGCACCGTCACGGCGAGCGCAAGAACCGCAGCCGGGCGCGGATGAAGTACGTCGTGAAGAAGCTCGGACTCGATGCGTTCCGCGCCCTGGTCGAGAACGAGGTGCAGCGGGTCGAGGCGGAGCGTGGCGACGAGCTGCGCGCCGAGGTGCGGGAGCGGGTCGCGTCGCACGCGGTGCCGCCTCCTCCTCGTGCGCCCGAGCGCGCGGCCTCCGCGGGACCGGGCTTCGACCACTGGCAGCGAACGAACGTCCGCCCGCAGCGGCAGGACGGGCATGCGACGGTCGTCGTGCAGCTTCCGCTGGGTGACATCACGAGCGACCAGATGCGTGCCGTCGCCCGGCTCGTCGTGGAGCACGGCAACGGGACGCTGCGTACCACCAACGATCAGAACCTGGTCGTCCCCTGGGTTCCGAAGGCGGCGCTGCCGGCGGTGCACCGGGCGCTCGTCGAGATCGGGCTCGGGAACGCCGACGCCGGAACCGTCGACCGACGTCGTGTCCTGCCCGGGAATGGACTACTGCTCGCTGGCGATCACGCGGTCGATGGGTGTCGCGGAGCGCATCCGTGCCCATCTCCTCGACGATCCCACCACGGGCAACGGCTTCGCGGCGCGGCTCGGGCACTTCGGCATCAAGATCAGCGGGTGTCCGAACTCCTGCGGCCAGCACCACGTCGGCGACATCGGCCTCACCGGCCACTCGGTGACGGAGAGTGACGGGACCGAGCGGCCATACTACTCCATCCTGGTGGGCGGCTCGGTGGGCGAGGGACGCGGGAGAGTCGGGCAGCGGCTCGGGCGCTACCCCGAGGAGCAGGCCCCGGCGGCCATCGCCGGCGTCGCGAAGCTGTACGAGGAGCGCCGCCAGCCCGGCGAGACCTTCCCGGCGTTCGTCGACCGGATCGGCCTGAAGGAGCTCACGGCCGTGGCCGCGCGCGCCATCGAGGCGGCGCGGGCGTGACCGACGAGCCCGAAGACGCCACCGACTCCGAGGTCGGCGACTCGGAGATCGCCGACTCGGAGGTTCCCGACCGTGCCGATCGCTACTACCGGGGGATCATCACCCGGGTGTACTACGGCAGCGAGAGCGGCACGCTCCGCAGCGAGGCGACGGGGCGAGAGTATGCCTTCCGGTACCCGCTGGTGGCGATCCTCGGCGCCATCCCGCGCATCGATGGCCTGCGCGAGGGGATGGCTGTCGGGTTCGATCTCGGCCGGACGTCGCGCGGCGCCTGCGTCACCGTGATCCGCGTCTTCGACTAGACGCGCGCCGGTCAGAGCGGCAGCGAGGTCCGGAACAGGATCAGCCGGCCCAGCATCTCGCCCACCAGGACGGCGAGGATCGCGATGTAGAACAGACCGGTCGCCGCCATGGTCTGCGGGATGCGAAGCGTGCGGTGGATCATCCAGGCCACGCCGAGCGCCGCGAGTGGACCGAGGCCGAGCCGCATCGCGAGCAGAGGGCCATGCTCTTGCCAGAGCCGTGCCACCGCGGCGCCGCCCTCGCCGGAGGTGAGGCCGATCAGGAGCACGGTCGCCGCCGCGACGACCAGCTGCGCCACGAGCACCGTCACGAAGTAGCGCAGCAATCGTTGCAGGGGATCGATCGAGAGGCCGAGATCGATCAGGTACCAGTGTCCGAGCAGCATGCCGGTCGCCACTGCGCCGAGGACCAGCGCGCCGGTGACGAACGCCATCGGGTAGAGGAGGGCGGCCGGACCGAGCCACGGGCCGACGTGGAACTGCAGCGCGCTGATCGTGAGCGCGAGCAACCCGAGGAGCAGCGCCGACGCGAACGAGCGCGCGCGGAGGGCGCCGGACTCGCGCCAGAGCGAGAACACGTAGAGACCGAGCGACCCGGCAAATGCCACCCAGGCGACCAGCTCGACCGCCGTCGGAGGCGCTGAGCGTGCCGCCGCGAACCACGAGCGCCACCTTGCCGGCCAGGAAGAGGAGAGCGAAGCCGAGAAAGATGCCGGCGCTCGAGCGATAGAAGCCGCGATCGAGGACCTCGAACGGCGGCACGGCTAGCCCGGCCACGCCACCCACGGCGAGCTGCCCGAAGAGCAGCAGGAAGCAGCCGCTGAATTGCGACACGGCGCGCAGCTCTAGCGGAAGTCCGCGGGCTGGGCCAGGTCAGCGCCCGCCTGGCGAGCGCGGATGGCGGCGGGAGACCACGCGGGGCACCGCGTGATCTCCCGGTCGCTCGCGTTCAGTCGCCGCGCCGCTCGGGCGGCGGCGGGGGTGGCGGAGGTGGAGGTGGCGGCGGAGGCGGCGGCGCTGCCTCCCTCAGCGGATCGCATACGACGTGGCCCAGGAGCGCCCCGAGCACCGCGCCGCCGATCGTGCTGCCGACAATGGCGCCGGCGCGCTCACCATCCGACGGATTGCCGGTGTTGTTCAGCGCCGCGCCCGCCGTGACTCCACCGATGGTGCCCCCGATGACACCGCCGGCGACGGCACAGGAGCCCCACTCGCGATCCGAGAAGTTCGCGCAGCCCGAGAGCGCAGCAACAGCAGCAAGCCCCCCCACAAGGATTTCCAGTCTCCGCATGTTCGCCTCCTCCGATGTCCTCGGCTCGTGGGCGCAGCAACGGGAACGCAGCGTGCGGTAACCGAAAGGGTTCTGGGAGTCAAGGCTCGCGCAGCGCGCGGAACGCCTTGACAGTAGCGAGAGGTGAGCAATCTAATCCCGCGTCACGGAGGTTGCCCCATGCCGATTCGCGCTGCGATCGCGCCGCTCGCGCTCCTCGTCCTTGTCTACGCGTGCGGCGGCGGCGGGAATCCCACCGACATCGATGAGCTGAAGAAGGGTCAGAAGGAGATCCTCGAGCGGCTCGCGGCCCTCGACAAGACGGTGCAGCAGATCAAGGCGGCGCCCCCGGCCGCTCCGGCGCGCCCGCAGGTCGATCCCAACAAGACCTACACCATCCCGCTCACGAACGCGCCGATGAAGGGCAGCGACGCGGCCAAGGTCACCGTCGTCGAGTTCGCCGACTACCAGTGTCCCTTCTGCGGGCAGGCCGAGGGCCTGATGAAGCAGGTGCTCGAGGCGTATCCGAACGACGTCCGCCTGGTCTACAAGCAGTTCCCGCTGACGACGATCCATCCGCAGGCGATGCTGGCGGCGAAGGCCGCGCTCGCGGCCGGCCGGCAAGGCAAGTACTGGGAGATGCACGACCTCCTGTTCGAGAACCAGCGCCAGCTGGGTCCCGACAAGTACACGGAGCTCGCCGAGAAGCTGGCGCTCGACGTGATCCAGTTCCAGAAGGACATGGAGTCGCCCGAGGTGCTGGCGCAGATCAACCACGACATGCAGGACGGCAAGGCCGCCGACGTGACCGGCACGCCCACGCTGTTCGTGAACGGCAAGCGGCTGATGAACCGGTCGTTCGACGGATTCAGGCAGATGATCGACGCCTCGCTCGGGAAGGCTCCTGCGACGGGCTGACCGGCGACGGGCCGCGATGCCGGGTCGCCTCGTCGCGCTGGTCGTCGTCCTCGTCTGCGCGGCGCTCGGCTGTGCGAAGGTCCCGTACACCAATCGCTCGCAGCTGATCCTGGTGAGTCAGCGCGACGAGTCCGCGCTCGGCGCGCAGGCGTTCAGCCAGGTCGTCGCGAAGAGCAGGGTCGACTCCAGCCCGGGCGTGAATCGCGCCGTCACGGAGGTGGGCGAGCGACTCGCACGCGTCGCGAACCGGCCGGACTTCCAGTGGAAGTTCATCGTGATCGACGACCCGCGACAGGTGAACGCGTTCTGTCTTCCGGGCGGCAAGGTCGCGCGTCTACACGGGCATCCTGCCGGTGGCACAGGATCAGGCCGGCCTCGCCGTCGTGCTCGGACACGAGATCGCGCACGCGCTGGCGCGTCACGGTGCCGAGCGCATGAGTCAGGGAATGGTCGCGCAGTCGGTGGGTCAGGCACTCGCGATCGGTCTCGGAGGCGGCGCCGAGTCGGCGATGGTTCTGGCAGCGTACGGTCTCGGCACGCAGTACGGCGTCCTGCTGCCCTACGGTCGCACGCAGGAATCGGAGGCGGACCACATCGGGCTGCTGCTGATGGCGCAAGCAGGATACGATCCACGCGAGGCGGTTGATTTCTGGCAGCGCATGGAGCGTAGTGGCGGCGGTGGAACGCCGGAGTTTCTCTCGACACATCCGAGTCACGGAACGCGCGTGAAGCAGCTGCGCGAGTGGATCCCTGAAGCGACGCGGCTTTACGACGCTGCTTCGCACGCACCGAACGCGCAGCTCGCTCTCGCGAGCAGCGCGACGCGCTGATCGCGCGACGCGCGAAAATTTTATTCCCGAAGATGCGCGCGACGTTACGAGGATGCGGCGGCTTCGTGACGAAATTCCACCTTGAAATAGTCGGGGAACCGCGGTACACAGTCGCCTCTTCGCAACATATTACTTTCTTGCACATGATGCTGGTTGGAGGTTGGACGCGGTCCCTCCCGGAACGAGGAGGACGGCGGGGTGGGGCGGGGTGTCGGAGGCGACCGCAGCCGTGAACGGCTTATCAATGGGGGAATTCTGCGACTTGTCCCCACGTGTGGATAAATGCCGGTCTCGGTATCTCGAGGAATCCGATTGGCGATCGGAACAACGAGGGTCGGTGGATGCTCGACGCCGTCTGGGGGGAGGTGCGCCGGCAGCTTCGTGCTTGCCTGCTCGCCAAGGACTTCGATACCTGGATCGCCCCGTTGCGGGCGACCGCGTGGGAGGCCGGAGAGCTCACGGTGGAAGTCCCGAGCTCCTTCAGCCTCGATTGGATTCGTGGGCACTATCATGAGGCGCTCACTCGTTCGCTTGAGACCGCAGCAGGAAGTCCCGCAGGCCTGAAGCTGGTCGTCAACCGCGACCTGGAGGTCCGGCCGCCCAGCCGGCGTCCGCCGCTCGCCGCGGAGAAGCGACCGGTCAAGGAGCGGGTGGTCGAATCACGATGCACGTTCGCGACCTTCGTCGTAGGCAAGAGCAACCAGGTCGCCTTCGAGGCGGCCCGCTCGGTGGTGGAACGGCCCGGACTGCGCTTCAACCCGCTCTTCGTGTACGGCAGCACCGGGCTCGGAAAGACGCATCTCCTCACCGCCACCGCGTCGGCGGTCGCCGAGCTGCGATCGGTGGCGAGCGTCGCGTACCTCACCGCCGAAGCGTTCGTGAACGAGATGATCAGCGCCCTCAGGCGCCACCAGATGGAACGCTTCCGCCAGCGCTTCCGGGGCATCGGGACGCTGATCGTCGACGACATCCAGTTCCTCGCCGACAAGAAGCGGTCGCAGGAGGAGTTCACGCACACGTTCAATGCGTTGCACGATGGTCGGAAGCAGATCGTGATCGCGTCCGATCGGCCGCCCCACGAGCTGCCTGGCTTCGAGGAGACGCTGCGCAGCCGGTTCGCGTCCGGGCTCCTCGCCGACATCCAGCCGCCGGATCAGGACCTGCGCCAGGCGCTCGTCTCCCGGAAGGCCAGCGAAGCGGGGCTCGCGCTGGATGACGACGTCATGATCCATCTGGCGGAGCACTGGTGCAGCACGGGGCGCCAGATCGAAGGCGTCCTCCGTCGCATCGAGGCGTTCGGGCAGCTGGCGAGGAAGCCGATCACGCTGGCGCTGGTTCGCGAGGCGCTCGCGCCGTATCGCCCGCCGATCGACGGCCGCAAGTCGCTCGGTCGCATCGTCGGGGAGGTGTGCCGTCACTATCAGGTGAGCCGGACGGAGCTCACGTCCAGCCGGCGCACGGCGCGCGTCACGCTGCCACGTCACGTCGCCATGTATCTCTGCCGACGCCACACCGACGCGCCGCTCGGCGCGATCGGCAAGGAGCTCGGCGGCCGGGACCATTCCACGGTGGTGCACGCCCTGGGCGCCATCGAGGAGCGCCTCCGTCGCGACGCGGATCTGCGCGCTACCGTATCGCTCCTGGAGGCGCGACTGGGGGGTTGAGCAGGATGGGGGGTGGGGCGGGCGGTGCCAGGGATGGCGCCGCGAGGTGCCCGCGGCATCTTCACGATGCCGCGGGCACCTAGGCGCCGTGGACCGGAACCGCGAGACGCCCGAGGGCATCGAGCAGCTCGGCGCGATAGCGCGGATGGTCGAGCGAGATCTCGCCCAGCTCGTCGGGATCGAGCGTGCCCGGCAGCACCGCGGTGAACGGCGACCGTAGCACCGGGACGTGGACCAGGTGCTCGTCGGTCTCGCGCAGGCGGAAGACCGCGGGCGGAAGATCGCCCGGCTCGAAGCGGAGCGCGATCGGGTCGTCGGCCGGCTGGAGGGCGAGAAGCGGCACGGCGGGAAGCTCCGGATCGCTGCCCCACGCCGTCGCATCATCCGAGGCGGCCAGGCCCGTGTCGCGAAGGTTCGCCACCTCGGCCGCAACGTCCGCCGGCGGCCGCGGCCGGTTGCGTCGCAGCCAGCTCACGGGATGGAAGAGGACGGGTGGCGCGGCGACGTGCTCCAGGCCGACCAGGAGCTCCGGCAGCAGGGTGGCGAGGACCGTGAGATCGCCCCCGCGATGCGCCGCGACGGCTTCGCGATAGGCCGGCGCGTCGCGGACGTCCTGGAGCGCTCGCCGCAGGCGCTCGACCAGGGCGCGTGCCTCCCGGACGAGCGACGCCACCGCGGCGTCGTCGAGCGTGCCGGTGCGATGCAGGCGCCGGGCGCGATCGCCGAGGGCGAGCGCTTCGGCCCGGAGCGCCGCCACCGGCGAGGCCGGGGCGACGCGAAACTTCTCCAGCTCGATGAGCAGGAGGCCGGTGTCGGCAATGGCTCCCTCGAGCTCCGTGGCCAGGGATTCGGCCATCGTGTCCTTCTTACAACCGGGGAGAGGCTTTGCTAAGAAGGGTCGATGCCGATCCGGTCGCGGAAGTCGAGGCGCGCGACCATCCGCGAGGTGCTCGACATCGCCATCGAGCTCGAGAAGAGGACCATGGCGCTCTATGTCGGCTTCGTGCAGGCGTTTCCGCGTCCGGAGGAGGTGCGGAACTTCTGGTTCTCGATGGCGCGGCACGAGGCCGGCCACTGCGGCGCGCTCGCGCTGGTCGAGGCGATCGTCGAGTCCGACCCGGCTCGCGCGACCACGGCGCGGGTCTGGTTCGACGAGGGGACGGTCGCCCGGCTGCGGGCGCTCCTGACCGCCTACCTGCGCGAGGTCCGTGCCGGCGGCGTGTCGGTGGAGCGGGCCTTCGAGATGGCCATCGACGTCGAGGCCTCCGAGCTCGAGGACGTGGTGGTCGACATGCTGAGCGTCGTCCGCAGCCCGCGCTGGCGCGAGCGGGCCATCCAGCTTCTCCTGCACGACCTCGGCGACCTGTCCTTCATGGTCGAGCGCTACACGAAGAACGAGGCGCTGCTCGCGCGCGCCGATGCGCTCATCGAGCGGCATCTCGGCGGCCTGAAGCGCCGGCGGGCGGCCGGATCGAAGACGGTGGCCGGGTCGCATTCGCCGGTGGTCGGCTAGGCGATGGCGGCGGGACGCGCGGAACGTGGCAACGGGCGCGCCGACGCGCCGGCGATCGTCACGGTCCCGGTCTATCTCGATGCCGTCAGGCGGCTGCATGGCCTGGGGTCGGGCGAGATGGCGCGCGCGCTGCGCGTGAACCCGTCGGTGCTGCGGCGATGGGTCCGCGGCACGCTGGTCCCGTCGTGGCGTCGTGTCCGCGCCATGACGGGGCTGTGGGGAGGAAGCGCGGAGCTGCTCGCGCTGGGAGCGGCCTTGCAGCGCTACTCGCGCGCCACCGGCATCTCCATCGACGAGGCGGTGCGCATGCTTCGCAGCGGCCGGCGCAACGCGCCCGATCGTCGCACGCCGGGACCGCGGCGCGACCGCCGACAGCTGTCGCTGCCCATCGGGGGCTGAGAGGAAGTCGATGCCGAACGAGGAACACGGGCTCGCCCCGAGCTCGTACGTCGAGACCGCCGAGGGGCCGGTGCAGCTGTCCGAGACGCCCAACAAGGGCTTCGCGGTCCTGACGAGGTTCGCGTCGGGACAGCTCGGCTTCCGCCAGCTGATCAAGGTCGTCACCCGTGGCCCGGTGCCACTCGTGCGCATCGTTCTCAGCACGGGGCACGAGGTGCTGGCCGCGAAAGGCCATCCCTTCTATCGCGTCGGCATGGAGGCCGTCGCGGCGGAACGCCTCGCACCCGGCGACGGCCTCGAGACCGCGTTCCGGTATCCCGAGGGCTACGCGCCTCCGGACGTGCCGGGCGCCGGGCCGAGCGCGCCCGTGACGGTGGTGCGCGTCGATCCTGCGGGCGACGGCGAGGTGATGACCGGCACGGTGCGCGATACGCATGCGCTCTTCGTCACGGCCGGAGTCCTCTGCGGCGAGTGACGGCCTGACCCGTCTGACGGAGCGGCTGGTGCGCTGCCGGCTGTGTCCGCGGCTGGTCGCCCATCGCACCCGCGTCGCCAGGGAGCGCGTCGCTCGCTTCCGCGACTGGACGTACTGGGGGCGCCCGGTTCCCGGATTCGGCGATCCCGCGGCGCGCGTCCTGGTCGTCGGGCTCGCCCCGGCGGCGCACGGCGGAAACCGGACGGGACGCATCTTCACCGGCGACGAGAGCGGGAACTGGCTCTACGCGGCCCTGCATCGCGCCGGCTTCGCGAATCAGCCGACGTCGGTCGCATCGCGACGACGGCCTCGTGCTGCGCGACGCGTGGGTGACGGCCGCCGCCCGCTGCGCGCCGCCCGCGAACAAGCCCACCCGCGCGGAGCTCGACACCTGCCGGCGCTGGCTGCTGGCCGAGCTGGCGCTGCTGACGAGAGTCCAGGTGGCGGTCGCCCTCGGGCGCGTCGCACACGAGGCGGTGCTCGCCGCCGAGGCGGCGCGCGGGTTCGCCGTCGCGCGCCCGAGGCCGTCGTTCGGGCACGGGGCGGAGCATCGGCTCGCCTCGGGGCTCGTGCTCCTCTCCTCGTACCATCCGAGCCAGCAGAACACGTTCACCGGCCGGCTGACGCGTCCGATGCTGGACGCCGTGTTCCACCGGGCGGCAGCGCTCGCCGGAGGTGCGAGTTCCCGGGCTGCCCGAAGGGTGCTAACGAAGACGCGCTCGTCATGAAGGGGATCATCCTGGCCGGCGGCGCCGGCACGCGGCTGCATCCGCTCACGCTCGCGGTGAGCAAGCAGCTGCTGCCCGTGTACGACAAGCCGATGATCTACTACCCGCTGTCGACGCTCATGCTGGCGGGTATCCGCGAGATCCTGGTGATCACCACGCCGCACGAGCAAGACGCGTTCCGCCGGCTCCTGGGCGATGGGACGGCGCTCGGGCTGTCGATCTCGTGGGCGGTGCAGCCGCATCCCGACGGCCTGGCGCAGGCGTTCATCATCGGGCGCGACTTCGTCGGCGCCGGCTGCGTGGCCCTCGCGCTGGGCGACAACATCTTCTACGGCCACGGGTTTCCCGAGAGCCTGCGCCGTGCCGCGGGACGCGGGCAGGGCGCCACCGTGTTCGCGTACCACGTGCGGGATCCGGAGCGGTACGGCGTCGTGGAGTTCGACGCCCAGGGGCAGGCGATCTCGGTCGAGGAGAAGCCGGCGAAGCCACGCTCGTCGTACGCCGTGACCGGACTGTACTTCTACGACCAGCGGATCGCGGACATCGCCGCCGCGCTGCGGCCGTCGGCGCGCGGTGAGCTCGAGATCAGCGACGTGAACCGTCACTACCTCGAGCTGGGCGAGCTGCACGTCGAGAAGCTCGGGCGTGGCGTGGCATGGCTCGACACCGGCACCCACGAGGCGCTGGCGCAGGCCGCGAACTTCATCCAGGCCATCGAGGAGCGTCAGGGGCTGAAGGTCGCCTGCCTCGAGGAGATCGCTCTCCGGATGGGCTACATCGGAACCGACGAGGTGCGGCGCACGGCGCAGGGCATGCGACAGACGGGGTACGGCCAGTACCTCCTGCGCCTGATCGAGCAGTGGCCGGCGGGCTGAAGGACGGCCTCAGGGAAGGCGCGACGTCGGCGACACGTACGCGTCGCACGCGGTCGGCCGTCCATCCACGCTGACGGACACGAGCAGGCGGCGGTAGAGCCGGCCCTCGTCCTCGTAGGCGTCGAGGGCGCGCAGCGCATGCGTCGTCGATGTCGTCGAGGACGAGCCCCGCGACCTCGGCGTCCGCGGCGGGGCGGATCTCGGGATACCCGTGCTCCCCGATCGTCCGCACCCAGCCGTGCAGCGTGGCAGGGCGGCTCCGGTAGCGACGTCCGGTGACGCGCTCGACGCTGGCCGGGTCGAGCAGCGTGCCGTAGACGAAGAGCCGCACCTGGAGGGAGGGTATGCGCTAGGCGGCGCTCGGCTGGTGGCGGATCCCGACGTGCCGGTCGCGCTGGACCATGACCTGGACGCCGCGTTCGGAAAGCCAGGCGAACGCATTGCGGACGTGCTGGAGCGCCTGGTCGTCCGAGAGACCGGGGACCAGCACCTCGATGCTCGCGCCCGGGCCGCTGCGCAGCACGTCGTCGGCGAGCGTCTCGGTGAGATACGGCGTGAGCAGCCCGGTGCGCTCGAGCATGCTCTCGATCCCGGCCGAGGGCCGCCGCACGCGCACCACGACGGGAACTCGTGGCGCGTCGTGCTCCAGGCGCGCGCGCGCCAGCGTCATGAGCGCGTCGATCAGGTCGCCGAAGGTCCGCACGCTGGCGAGCACGTCCTCGGGAATGCACAGGTCGAGCTCTTCCTCGGCCGCGACCGCGAGCTCGGCGAAGTCGAGCGAATCGGCGGCGAGATCGTCGACGAGAGACAGCTCGGGAGACAGCTCCTCCTCCGCGACGCCGAGGTGTTCCGCCACCAGCCGCCGTACCCGCGACTCCACGATGCTCCGCATACCTACTGCTCGCTCTCGACCCTGCGACGACGACGTCTCAGGACTATCACAGGTCGCCTGCTTCGACACGCCCGCACGGCGAAAATTCATTCGCGCGGCGACGCGTTGCGCAAAGACCCACGACGGCGCATCGTCCGGCACGGGATGGCTCACGAATCGCGTCGCCGGAGGCCGTGCGCTAGCCTCCCTCCTTCCGTCGTGGTAGCGCCCCGTCACAGCGCGACGAGATCGGGCCGCCCTCGTAGCTCAGTGGATAGAGCACCTGCCTCCTAAGCAGGGGGTCGCTGGTTCGATTCCAGCCGGGGGCATTCCGAATCCCCAAGTAAATCGCGGCGCGTGATGCCGACCCACTCCTGACGACGCAGGTGTGTACGCAGGTGTGTACTCAGTGGCCACGCAGGCCCGCCACCGCGCACTGAACTGTTCCTTGTAGAGGCTCACGAGCCGGAGTGCGTTGCCCATGCGCCGTACAGATGACACACGAAAATTGCCGTTGACGCCGACGTGAGCCAGGGTAGATGGTGCACAACACGAAGGAGGACCAGCAATGCGTTTGATGGCAATAGGGGCACTATTCGCGTTCTCGCTCGCGATCGGAGGGTTCGCTCACGCTGCGGCCTCCAAGTGCGACTCCGGAATCACCAAGGCCGCGGGCAAGAAGGTCGACTGCAAGGCGAAGGTCATCTCTGCCGCCCAGAAGAAGGGCACGACGCCGGACAGCACTAAGCTCGGGAAGTGCGAAACGAAGTTCACCAGTTCCTGTACGAAGGCGCAGGCCGCTGCTGACTGCAGCGCCCAGACGCAGTCGTGTGCCGCGATCGAGGCCGAGGCCGACGCTTGCGTGGTGACGATCTCCGGCTCACCGAGCGGCGCGTTCCTCAACTGACGCAGGCGCGTCGTCCTCGAAACTGACCCCGCCGGAACCGTCCGGCGGGGCGTCCTCATCGGGCCGAAGGCCTCCGAGCTTCTGGCGACTACGTAGCAGGGCATTCGTTCCCTTCGGGTGTGTGCGCGGTGTGTACGCAATCACGGTCCCATCCGGGTCCATCGGACTGACGGGGGAAGGTGGGAATCCCCCGTCATTGCTGCGGTCCGATGGGATGCGACTGGGGTGCGATGGGATGCGATGTTGTGGTGAACGAGGTGTCTGGGACTTCTAAGCAGGGGGTCGCTGGTTCGATTCCAGCCGGGGCATTCCAGCGCCGGCTCCGGCCCTCGCCGGGTCCGGTCCCCGGGCGCTGACGGGTCACGCCCGTAGCGAGACTTCACACTCTCTTCGCCCGGTGTCCCCAGGCCGGGATGCTACTCTTCCCCGCTCCCTCTCGGCCGCCGCCGCTGGATACCCTGCGGGTAGGCGGCTCGGCCAGGTTGGATTTCTCGGGGTGCACCCGGGGCCAGCGGGTCCCGGGTGGCTTCCGCCCCCGCGACGCGGTGGCCTCGGACTCCGGCCGGAAGGCGGGGTCGTCAGGGGGAGCCGACGGAAGACTGTGCGTGCCCGGAGCGGGCGCTCTCGGGACGTCGGCCAGCGAATGCTCTGTATCCTGCGAGGCTGGAAGCACCTGCGGCGGCCGGTGAGGGTCCGCGATGTGTGCCAGGCACTCATCGAGGCAACGGGACGCATGTGTACGTGCACGGCGTACGACGCGCCCGGCGACCGTCCGTGGTGCCCACCAACACAACGATTCACCAAGTCATGATGGCAACTAGCTCCTTGACAAGAGCAGTCATTTATGGTTTCACGTCGGTGTCCGGGGGATCGAATGCCTGCTCACGAGCCAGGAGGAGCTGTCATGATGACGAGGGCTTTGACGAGGCGGGACGATCTCGGAATTCGACAACCGTACGGCGCCACCGTCGATGCGCTCGCCGTACGACCCGACGACGTGCCGCACTGGACCGGGGATCACTGGAGCGTGCTGGGACTGATGGACCGGCGGCTGGTCGCCACCCCGGCGCAGATCGCCGCCGACCTCGGCAAGGACGCGCTTCACGTCCGCCAGGTCATGGACGATCTGGTGGCGAGCAACACGCTCTCGCGCAACCCGGCCAAGTGGGTCGAGTAGGGTCAGCGCCGATTGTACCCGCGCTGCACGCGTCCGCACGGTCAGGATGATGCCGGCGACGGCTACTGGAGAATGCCGGGCACCTGGAGCGCGAAGCGCGGGATGTTCGCCTTGAACACGCGTCCGCCGGCCGCGTGCATCTCGTAGGTACCTTCCATCGTCCCGACGGGCGTCGCGAGCACGGCGCCGCTGCTGTATCGATGCGCTTCGCCACGCTCGAGGATCGGCTGCTCGCCCACGACACCGGGTCCCTCGACCTCCTCGACGTGGCCGTTGCCGTCGGTGATCACCCAGTGGCGGCGGCGTAGCTGGACGCGCGGGGCGTCCTCGTTCGCGATGGTGACGGTGTACGCGAAGGCGTAGGTGCTCTCGTCGGGCGACGAACGATCGGGGAGGTACGTGGCCTCCACCGTGACTCGGATTCCTTCCGTGACGGCCGTGGGCATGGGGCGCCCTTCCTAGGTGGCCGTTGCGCGCGCGTCAATGAGCAGGTGCGATACGGCCCATCATCCCACGCCGGCGAATCGCACCACCGCGCGAGCATACGGCTCCGGTCGCTCGAGGCCCACCAGATGGCCCGCCTCCGGAATGATCTCCACGCGCGCGTCGGGGATGTGCGTGCGGAATATCTCGGCGTACGACGGCGCGACGAAGCGATCGCCCGCACCCCAGACGACGAGCGTCGGGCGCGGTGATGCGCCGCAGGCGCTTCTCGAGGCCGTGCTCCGGAATCGGGAAGAGGAACTTCGCGGCCGTGCGGAACGCCGCGCGCCAGGCCGATCAGGAGCTCGACCTGCTCCTCGGTGCGGTCGTCCTTGTCACTGACGAGGCTCGTCATCGCGAGCATGCGCTGCGCCGCCGGGCAGGACTGGTCGTGGAAGAGGTAGCGGCACCAGCTCGTGCGTCATGTGCCCGAACATGTCGACGACCGGCGCGTCGTCGCGCCAGAGGCCGATCGGCGCCGCGAGGGCCAGCCGCCCGATCTCGCGCGGCCGGAGCGCCGCCATCTCCGCCGCGATCCATCCGCCCATCGACTCGCCGACCACGTAGGGCCGCTCGATGCCGAGCGCCTCCATGACGTCGAAGCCGTGCAGGAAGAGGTCGAGCTGATCGTCGAGGTGCTCGAGGCCGGTCGAGCGCCCGAAGCCGGGCAGCAGCGGCGCGTAGACGTGGAACGCGCGCGACAGCATCGGGCAGTGCGCCGTCCCAGGCGGGAATGCCGCCGGCGCCGTGCAGGAACAGCAGCGGCTGACCCTCGCCCGCCTCGAGCACCTCGACGATCGGCCGGTCGGCCCCGAGCTCGAGCACGCGTGAGGCCGGCGTCGTCGCCGCTCATGCGGCCGCTCCCGACCGGTGACGGAGCGCCTTCGCGGTACCGCCCGGGCTTCGCGCGCTCGTCGCGGCGGCAACGCCTTCGGCCACGTGACGTCCTCGTACTCGGCGAACAGCGGCCGGAGGTGCGGCAGCACCTGGGTGGCGCAGAGATGGGTGCTGCGATTCACGAGCTCGATCGGCGCCGAGCCGATGTGCAGCCCGAGCAGGAGATGTCCGACGCGCAGCGAGCGCGCCAGCTCCTCGAGCTGCTGGCGCACCGTCGCCGGCGAGCCGGCGACGATGTAGCGCTGCTCGCACGAGCTCCTTCCACGTCTTGTTCATGCCCATGTTGCCGGTGGTGTTGCCGACCTGCGCCACGACGCCGGCGCGCAGCGACGCCTCGCTGCGATAGCCGGGCGCCTCGGCCATGCCGGGATAGAGGTGCAGGCACTTGTTGAAGAAGTAGTCGACGTGCGGCCACCACTCGCGCTCGCAGTCCGCGTCGCGTGTCGCTGATGCACACCTGCTGGAAGAACGCCGCGCTGTACGGGTTCGCTCGGCTTGCCGCGCTTCGCGCATGTGCTCCCAGTAGCCGTCCATCATCTTCTGGGCGCGCTTGTAGCCGCTGAACGACAGGTAGCTGTAGTTGTAGCCGTGGTCGACGCAGAAGTCCCAGGTCTCGATCGAGCCGAGCCCCGGGATCCAGATCGGCGGGTGCGGCTTCTGGATCGGCTGCGGCCACAGGTTCACGTAGCGCAGCTTGGTGTACTTGCCGTTCCACGCGAACGGCTCGCGCTCCGCCCACGCCTTGATGATCAGGTCGTGCGCCTCGCGATACTTGTCGCGCAGCGTGGCCGGGTTCTGCGCCGTAGCAGTAGTTGATGTCCATCGAGGTGCCGACCGGAAAGCCGGCGATCAGCCGGCCGCCGGAGATCACGTCGAGCATCGCGAACTCCTCGGCGACGCGGATGGGCGGGTTGTAGAGCGCGATCGAGTTGCCGAGCACGAGGATCATCGCGCTTGCGTCGTGCGGCGCGCGAGCGCCGCCGCCATCAGGTTCGGCGACGGCATCATGCCGTAGGCGTTCTGATGGTGCTCGTTCACGCCGATGGCGTCGAAGCCCATCTCGTCGGCGTACTCGAGCATGTCGAGGTACTCGTTGTAGAGCTGGTGGCCGCGCTCGGGATCGTAGAGCCGGTTCGGCACGTCGACCCAGACGCCGTGGTAGCGCTCGCGGAAGTCCGCGGGCAGCCAGCGATACGGCATGAGATGGAACCAGCTGAACTTCATGGCGACCTCCTCGCCGCAGCACGCGCGGTCTGGGGCACGCGTCGCACGAGCCGGCCGCAAAGACAAGACGGAAACGCAGACGCGCCGCGTCCTTGGCTGGCGCGGAGGTTTCTGGGTACAAGAGACGCCCATGGCCGATCTGGTGATCCGCGGCGGACTCGTGTGCGACGGCTCGGGACGCGAAGCAGAGGTGGGCGACGTCGCCATGACCGATGGACGGATCACGGCGGTCGGCGCCGTCTCCGAGCGCGGGGACTCCGAGCTCGACGCCGCCGGCCTCGTCGTGGCGCCCGGGTTCATCGATCTGCACACGCACTACGACTGCCAGCTGTTCTGGGACCCGTCGGCCAGCCCGTCGCCGTGGCACGGCGTCACCACCGTCGTGATGGGAAACTGCGGCTTCACGGTCGCGCCCTGTCGGCCCGGAGCATCGCGAGACGCTGATGCGTCTGCTGCAGTTCGTCGAGGGCATGCCGCTCGAGGCGCTGCGGGCGGGGCTGCCGTGGACGTGGGAAGACTATCCCGGCTACCTGGCGGCCCTCGACGCGCAGGGCGTCGGCGTGAACGTGGCGTCGTTCATCGGCCACTCCGCCGTGCGCGTGCGGGTGATGGGGGAGGCGGCCACCGAGCGCGCCGCCACGGCCGCGGAGCGCGCGGCGATGGCGGAGATCGTCCGCGACGGCGTCCGGGCGGGCGCGATCGGCTGGTCGACGTCGCTGTCGCCGACGCACTTCTTCTCGGACGACGGCAAGCCCGCGCCCAGCCGCGCGGCCGACCGCGAGGAGCTCCTCGAGCTGGCGGCGGCGCTGCGCGACTTCGATCGCGGCGTCATCGAGGTGGCGCCGCAGACGGTGATCGGCTCGGTGGACGACAAGCTGGCCGATCAGGAGTTCTTCGCCGAGCTGGCGCGGACGAGCGGGAAGACGGTGTCGTGGGCGCCGCTCCTGGCGAGCCCGTTCCTGCGCGACGTCGGAGCGCGCTGTCTCGACGCCGCGGCGACGCTCCAGGACACCGGCGCCATGGTGGTGCCGCAGGTCGGCTGCCGGCCGCTCGAGCTGCGCTTCGACTTCGCCATGCCGGGGTTCGGGCTCGACAACAACGGCTACTGGCGCCCGATCATGGCGAAGCCACGCGACGAGCGCCGCCGGCTCTTCGCCGACGCCGCGTTCCGCGCCGAGCTGGCGGCGATCCAGGGCCCGTTCGTCGCCGCGCTGGCCCAGGGCTGGGATCGCCTGGTCCTGCGGCTCCCCGGGTCGGAGCGCACGACGCGCTGGCAGGATCGCAGCGTCGTCGAGATCGCGGCCGAGCGCGGCACGACGCCGGTCGATGCCTTCTGCGAGACGGTGCTGGACGACGACCTGGAAGGGCAGTGGGGCGCGCTCATGCTCAACTTCGACGAGCCCGCCGTCGCCGCGATGCTGCGCCATCCGGCCGGCGTGCTCGCGCTATCCGATGCCGGCGCCCACATGGACACGCTCTGCGACCAGGGCTTCACCACCTATCTGCTCGGACACTGGGTACGCGAGCGCGGCGCGCTCGCGCTGGAGGAGGCCGTGCGCCTGATCACCGGCGGTCCCGGCGGCACGGTACGGCCTCGCCGGTCGGGGGCGACTCGCTCCGGGCTGTGCGGCGGACGTCGTGTGCTTCGACCCGCGTCGCATCGGGACGCGGCCGACGACCATGGTGTACGACCTTCCGCAGCGGCAACGCCGCCTCCTCCAGGGCGCCGACGGTGTCGAGCACGTCTACGTCAACGGCGCCGCCGTGGTGGAGCGCGGCGTGCCCGCCGGGCGCCGCCCCGGCCGCGTCCTGCGCGGCGGCCTCTGACCCGAGGAGTCGCATGCGCACGGATGCCGAAGCGAAGAAGCAGATCATCGAGATCGCCAGCGATCTCTTCGCCATGGGCCACCTCACGCCGACCGGGGGCAACATCAGCGCCCGCGCCGCGGACGACGACAAGATCTGGATCACGCCGAGCCAGCTCTACAAGGGCAGCCTCACGCCGGATGCGCTGCTGTGCATCACCGAGGACGGGTCGATCGCCGCGGGCGACGGGAAGCCGTCGGTCGAGTACCAGATGCACTGGCAGTCGTATTGCGCGCGGCCGGAGGCGACCGCCGCCGTGCACACGCACGCGCCGTACGTCACCGCGTTCGGCATCACGAACCAGAAGTTTCCGCCCATCAACACGGACGCGATCTTCCTGGCGGACACGCGGATCGTGCCCTGGTTCATGCCCGGATCGAAGGAGCTGGCCGATGCGGTGGAGGAGGCGCTCAAGGTGAGCCGCGGCGCGATCCTGCAGTGCCACGGCTTGATGGCGGTCGGGAAGACGATGCGCGACGCCGCCACCCGCGCCATGATGCTCGAGGAGACGGCGAAGCTCGTGCTCTACTGCAAGCAGTTCGGCGGCGACCTGGCCCTGATCCCCGACGAGTGGGTCGAGCGGCTCGCCTCGGTGGCGAGCTTCCTCTGAGCCGCGTCAGCGGCCGCGCAGGAAGAAGGACGCGGCCATCGTGACCCCGACCGCGATGACGACGGCGCGCACCACGCCGGGCGGCAGGCGGCGCGCGACCACGGCGCTCAGCCACGAGCCGGAGATCTGGCCGGCGGTGAGGACGAGCGCGTCGGGCCAGTCGACGGTCCCGCGCAGGATGAAGTACGCGGCGGCGACGCCGTTGATCCAGATGGCGTAGACGTTGCGGAGCGCGATCATGCGGTGGATCGCGGTGAAGCCGACCAGCGCCAGACCGGCGAGCATCATGATGCCGATCCCGGCGCCGAAGTAGCCGCCGTACACGGACACCAGGAGCTGGTAGGCGAGCACCTCGGCCCAGCGCGGGTGCTCCGGGACGTCGGCGCCGTGCGAGTCGGCGCGCCGGCGCCGGATGATCGCCGTGATCGGACCCGAGAGTGCGAAGAGCCCGGTGGCGAACGCGATGAGCCACGGCACGAGCCACTCGAAGACGTGCGCCGGCGTGCGCAGCAGCAACCAGCTCCCCGCGAGACCGCCGAGGATCGAGGGGATGCTGCCCCAGAGCACCCAGCGGCCGAGCCCGCGAAGCTCGCGACGGAAGCCGTAGAGCGCGGCGACGGACCCCGGCGACAGCGAGACGGTGTTGGTCGCGTTGGCGAGGATCGGCGGCCGCCCCAGCCAGACGAGGAGCGGGAACGTGATCAGCGACCCGCCGCCGGCGATGGCGTTGACGGCTCCCGCCACGGTGGCCGCGGCGAAGAGCACGATGCTGTCGGGCGGCAGCAGGTCAGTACACGCCGGCGCCGAGCTTCGCGTGGTCCCAGCTCGACACGCGCTCGGGCCGAACGCGGACCACGCAGCGCTTGCTCGCCTGGCCACGCAGCATCTCGCGCAGCCCCTCCACGTGACCCGGATTGTACTTCTTCTGCACGGCCTCGAGGACGTCGAGGACGTGCTCGGTATCGTCGTCGATCTCGGCGTGGCCGCGGATGATCAGCCCCTTCAGCTCGGGGTAGGTGCGGCCGCTCTCGAGCAGCAGGGTGCAGCGCGGGTCGCGGCGCAGGTTGAGCGCCTTCTGCGACTTGCGGAACGTGGTCATCGCGACCGCGCCGTCGGGCTCGGCGAGGTACCACATCGCCACCGGATGCGGAAAGCCGTGCCGGTCGTTGCTGACCAGGATGATGGTATGGGACTGCTCGAGGTACTGGTGCTGCTCGTCCGCCGTGAGAGCGATCTGCGCGCGCCGATTCATGGTGGCCTGCGTACCCCGTGCCGCCGCTTTTTTTCCACCCGCCGAGCCGATATGGCTCGACGGATGCGACGCGAGATCTATCGGGGACGCATCGTCGACCTGGGGATCGAGCGGGTCACCTTGCCGAACGGGAAGGACGTGGAGCTCGAGGTGATCCGACACCAGGGTGCGTCCGCGGTGGCCGCGGTCGACGACCAGGGCCGCGTGGCGCTCATCCACCAGTTCCGCCACGCCGCCGGCGGATTCATCTGGGAGCTGCCGGCGGGCGTGCTGGACGAGCCGGACGAGGCGCCGGCCGCCTGCGCCGGCCGCGAGCTGCTCGAGGAGACCGGCTTGCGCGCCGAACGCCTCACGCACCTCGGCGACCATCCTGACCACGCCGGGCTTCACCGACGAGCGCATCCACCTGTTCCTCGCGCAGGACCTGCGGGAGGGGCGTCCGGCGCATCAGGACGACGAGGCCATCTCGGAGGTGCGGCGCGTGCCGCTCGCGCGAGGCGCTCGCGATGGTGCCGCGCGGGGAGATCGTGGATGCGAAGACGATCTGCGGCCTGCATCTGACGGCTGCCCGGCTCGGGGTGACGCCGTGAAGGTGGGGCTCACGGGATTCTCCGGGTCGGGGAAGAGCACGGTGTTCTCCGCCCTGACGGGCCTGCGGCCGGACCCGGCCGACCGGCGCGCGCAGATCGGGACCATCAAGGTCCCCGATCCACGGGTCGACTTCCTCGCCGGCGTGTACTCGCCGAAGAAGGTGACGTACGCCGAGGTGACGTTCATCGACTTCCCGCCGGCGCGCGACGCGCAGAAGCGTGCCGTGCTCGATCAGGAGGCGGTGGCGGCGCTGCGCGACGCCGACGCGCTCGTCGAGGTCGTGCGCGGCTTCCCCGATCTCACGGGCGGCGCGGCGACGTCGCTCGAGGACATCACGGCGTTCGACAGCGAGCTCGTGCTCGCCGACCTGGCGCAGGTGGAGAAGCGGGCGGAGCGGTGTCGCAAGGAGAAGGGCAAGGAGCGCGAGCTGGCGTTGCTCGGCCGGCTCCAGGAGCATCTCGAGGCGCGAGAAGCCGCTGCGGATTCTCGATCTCGCGCCCGAGGAGCGAAGCGAGCTCGCGGGCTTCGCGTTCCTGTCGCTCCGGCCGCTGCTGGTGGTGCTCAACGTCCCCGAGTCGGACGTCGCGGCGCCGCTCCCGGACGAGATCCGCGGCCGTGCGCGCGCCGCCGGCGGCGACGCGATGGCGCTCTCGGCGCAGGTCGAGGCCGAGGTCGCGGAGCTCGACACGGGCGACCGGGCGGCGTTCCTTGCCGACCTCGGGCTCGGCGAGAGCGCGCGCGATCGCTTCATCCGCTCCAGCTACGCGCTGCTCGACCTGATCAGCTTCCTCACGGCGGGCGAGGACGAGTGCCGCGCGTGGCCGATCCGCCGCGGCACGGGTGCACGCAAGGCGGCGGGACGGATCCACAGCGACATCGAGCGGGGCTTCATCCGTGCCGAGGTGATGGCCTACGACGACTTCGTCCAGCATCCGAGCGAGGCGAAGTGCCGCGAAGCCGGCAAGCTTCGCCTCGAGGGCAAGGACTACGTCGTCCAGGACGGCGACATCGTCCACTTCCGCTTCGCCGTGTAGTCAAGCGTGCGCTCGGCACGCGCGCCGACGCGGGGAGCGCGATGTCGACGTGGCCGAGCCCCGCGTCCATTCTCGGCCACCGCTCCTGGATCGCGTCGACGCGCACGGCGCCCGCCTGCGGCTTCCCATCTGATCGGCGGGCGGTGCGCAACCTCACACGAGGCGCGCCGCGACCACGACCGGCATGCCGCGTGACGGCGCGAGGGTCACGCTCCGCCGCACTGGCCGCGCCCGGTAGCCGGACGCCACCCGCAGCTCGACGCGGGAGAGCACGCGCGCGAGCACGACCTTCATCTCGTAGAGCGCGAACGCCATGCCGAGGCACCGGCGCACGCCACCGCCGAACGGGAGGAACTCGTACGGGCCGGGACGTGCATCGAGGAAGCGTTCCGGCCGGAACAGCTCCGGCTCCGGCCAGCGGTCCGGCCGCCGGTGCGCAAGGTGGATGCTGGGGGCCGCGACCACGCCGGCCGGCAGCTCCCATCCGCCGATCTGCATCGGGCGCACCAGCCGCCGTCCCACGTCGGGAATGATCGGGTCGAGGCGCAACGCTTCCTTCACGGCCGCGTCGAGGTACTCGAGCCGCGCAACGTGCTCGGCGCGGAACGGCCCGGCGCCCACCACCCGCCGATGCTCGGCGCGGATGGCCGCCAGTACGTCGGGCCGCCGGAGAATGCGATAGAAGGCCCAGGCGAGCGCCGTCGCCGTCGTCTCGTGGCCGGCGAAGAGAAGCGTCATCATCTGATCGCGCAGGTCGCCGTCGGGCATCGGGCTGCCGTCCTCGTCGCGTGCCGCGACGAGCAGCGAGAGCACGTCGTCGCGCGCCGGTGCGCCGGGAACGCGCCGCCGTGCGATCTCCGCGGCGAGGATGTCGTGGACCTCGCGGCGGGCACGCACGAGCCGACCCCAGGGACTGAGTGGGCCGAGATCGCGGCGGAGCGATGGTAGCAGGATGGTCGGGTTCGTGCCGACGGCGAGGAGCCGCTCGATCCGCGCGCGAACGGTTGCGAGCAGCGGCCCGTCGTCCACCCCGAACACGGTGCGCAGGATGACGTCGAGCGTGATGCGCTGCATGGCCCGGCGGATCGGGAACGGGCGGCCGATTGGCCAGGAGGCGGTCTCCCGGTCGGTGATGTCGCGCATCGTCTCCCCGTACGCTTGCATGCGCTCGCCGTGGAACGGGGGCAGCAGCAGGCGGCGCTGGCGCAGATGGCGGGGGCCGTCGAGCAGGAGCAACGAGTGGGCGCCGAGCAGGGGCTCAATGACGACGTTGGCCTCGCCCGCGCGCAGCTCTTCCGGGTCGGCGGTGAAGATCTCCCGGATCGCTTCGGGGTTGCTGAAGTGGACCTCGGCGGCGAACCCGGGCACACGAAGCGTGAAGGCCTCTCCATAGCGGCGTCGCGCACTCCTCGGCGAACGCGATGGGCCGGAGCCAGAGGTGCAGCGCCTGCACGATCGGCGCGCTGCGCGGTCCGGGCGGCAGACCGCGACGCGCCTCGCTGTGCCTCCTCTCCAGGTGCATTGCCGGTGCAGTCATGGGGCGATCCTCCCTTGGTCATCTGGCCTGGTCGAATGACCAAACCGGGTCAAAGAAAAATCTCACGGGTTGAGTCCCAGTACGGCCCGACCGATTCGTCGCAGCTCCATCCGTAAGCGCTCGCGCGCCGCCCGCGACGTGAAGATGCTACCGCCGAGGGCGAGCTTCTGCCCCGGCTCATCGACCACCGCCGCCAGGAAGCCGTTGGGGAAGACCAACAGCAGCGCCCCGGCGTCGATCTGTGTCGCCAACCCGTGCTCGGCGAGAATGCCTTCGCCGAACTTGCCGAGTTGCGCGAACATCTGCTCGACGCGGGGGTCCATCGGCTCGAGGATGTGCCGGTAGAGCAACCGTGCTGCCCGGCGGTTGGCCACCAGCACCTCGAGAAACGCGTCCGTCAGGTGATCCATGATCTCGCCCGGCGTGCCCCCCGGCACCAGGTTACGCAGCACGGTGTCGCGGATCCACTCGACCAGGCGCGCCATCACCGCCTGGTGGAGTTGCTCCTTGCTGCCCCAATGGTAGTGGAGCGCCCCGAACGGCACTCGCGCGCGGCGCGCGATCTCGCGCGTCGAGGCCGCCGCGAACCCCTGCTCCGCGAACACCTCCTCGGCCGCGTCGAGGATGCGCGCCGGCGTGGAGCGCGGATCGTCGAGGGCCTTGTCGAGGACGTCCTGGCGCATTGGTCGAGTGACCAAGGCATATGCCCAAGTAGGTGTGCCCTGTCAACCCGCTTCTGCGGGCGTCCGGCTCACCGCCTCTTCCTCTGGATGGGCGTCGGCGGCGTCGCGCACGAGCTGGTCGTGACCGGCGGACCACGGCGCGCTCGGTGGGACGGGTGGAGCGGCCGTGCCACATCCAACCGCCGCGTCGGGACTGACTGAACCGAGGGTGTCCCGCCCGTAGGCGACCGCCCGGGCGCCACCGACTGTGCGGCGCCAGCACACCAGGGTGGAGGACGAGGTTAATGCGCGGGCGCGGCGTGAGCGCCGCCAACCGTTCCAGCAACTCGATCGGTTCGAACAGCAGGTGTGTGGTGCCGTCGCTCCACTCGGCTTTCAAGGTCAGGAGCACGCGGCCATCGGCGGTGCACGTCAGCCGCTCCTGCGCGATCGGCGGCCGCAGCTTTTCCGAGGTTGCCGGTCAGCTCGAGCCCCAGGGCAAAGATCCCGAGCCATAGCGTGATGCGGTTCGCACTCAGCACGTAGATCGCTGCGCCAGACACGCCGGTGCGGGCGACCCGCGCGAGGATCCTGCCCGCCGTGGACTCGACCGCCAGCCCGTTCAGCACGTAGAGGAGCAGGGTCGCGACGAGGAGCAACGGGAACGAGCCCGGCTGCACTTGCGAGCGCATGGCCTGGAGCGCCCGGCGCGATCGGCTCGGCTCATGGTCTTCGGGACTGTGCTGGCTCGGCATCGGTAGTGAGCGTTTAGTCTCGTCGGCCGGAGGTTGTCGACCCGGTTCCCGGTGACGTTCACCGGCCGATCGCGTTCTCTTTCGCTACCCGTGTGGCTGCGCTAGGGTCGCGCCGCATGTCGCACGTCACCTTCAAGCAGATGATGAACGAGGTGGTGGCTTTCGGCAGCTGCTGCGAGTGCGGCAGCTGCGTGCTGGTCTGCCCCCACAACGTCATCGACTACATCGATGCCAAGCCGAAGCAGGTCGCGAAGGCGACGGCGGCCTTCGACTTCTGCGGGATCAGCGAGGGCATCGGCTGCGACGTCTGCGCGCAGGTGTGTCCCCGCCTCGGCGTCCGCGAGTTCGACATGCGCGACGCGGTCCTGCCGCGCGAGGAGCAGGTGCACGAGGGCGTCTTCGGGCGCTACCGGCGGGTCGTCGCCGCGCGCTGCACGGACCCGGAGATCCTGGCCCGCTGCCAGGACGGCGGGGTGGTGACGGCGATCCTGTGCCACGGTCTGCGCGAGGGACTGTTCGACGGCGCGTGCGTCTCGGCCGCGGACGAGACCATGCCCGCGGCGCCGAAGCCGAAGGTGGTGACGACGGTCGACGAGGCGATCACCAGCGCGAGCTCGTGGTACACGTACTGCCCGAACGACCTCGCCCTCGCGGATGCCGACCGCATGGGACTCAAGCGCGTCTGCTTCGTCGGCGTGCCGTGCCAGATCACGCCCGTGCGCAAGATCCAGCTCGCCGACCCGGCGTTCCTGAACAACGGCCGCAAGAAGGACAAGCACATCGAGCGCCAGACGAAGTTCCTGAAGGGCTTCGGCGAGATCGTGGACTTCACCATCGGCCTGCTGTGCACCGAGGTGTTCACCTACGAGGGCTTGATGGTGCAGAAGATCCAGGAGGAGATGGGGATTCCCCTCACCGACGTGAAGAAGTTCAACGTGAAGGGGAAGGTGCTGGTCTACAAGAAGGACGGCGAGGTGGTGGAGATGAGCCTCCACAAGGCGCAGGAGTACGCCCGGCCGGAGTGCCACCACTGCGGCGACTTCACGGCCGAGCTGGCCGACATCTCCTGCGGCGGGGTCGCGTGCATGGACTGGACGATCACCGTGCTGCGGTCGCAGCGCGGCGAGGAGCTCTTCGACGACATGGTGCGCCGCGGACTCCTCGAGACACGCCCCATGGAGGAGTTCGAGAACTCCATGAAGGTGATGCTGCGGCTCACGAAGAAGCAGCGCGACCGCGTGCCGGTGCCGCCGGGACGCGAGCCGCGATACGTCCGTCCCGAGGGCTATCCCTCGGTGCCCGCCGACCCGCGCTCGTAGCCGTCACGGCGTCCACGCCGTCGCCATCGGCAGCACGATGGCGCCCGGGCCCGGCAGCCCGACGATCGCGTCGACCAGCGACGAGCCCGACGCGGGGGCGCAGAACGTCCCGACGAGCGTGACGCCGCCCACCTTGGGATAGCTCGGGTCGCCGAACGGCGGCGCCGGCGCGGTCGCACTGCCGGTCCGCGCGATGGGGATGCCGCTCGCGGTCGGGAAGCACGGCCGCTGCGGATCGTCGGAGCAGCAGAGCTGGCTCAGGCCGCCCTTCACGTCGACGCACCGTCCGTTGGTCGTCGAGGCGCACGCGACACCCGTGCAGGCGGCGGAGCAGGTGCCGCCGGCGCAACCGTCGTCCTGCGCGGCGCCGCACGGAAGCGGCCCGGACAGGGTGGTGCCGCCGGTGGTGAGTGGCACCTGGAGATCGACCGCTCCGAGCGGCTCCCCGGCGGGAGGACAATCGGGCGAGAGCGCGTAGGAGGAGCTGCCCTGCGCGCCGGGTACGTCGACGATCCCCGCGGTGAGGCACGCGCGACCCTGCCGCGCGCCCGAGTCGCAGATGCCGGCGGCGCCCGGCGCGGAGCCCGAGCAGCGCGGACAGACCTGCGTGAGGCTCGTACGAAATGCCTCCGATACCAGGGACAGCGTCCCGCTGACGACGCCGCTCGAGACGTCGGCCGTGAATCCGGCGAGGGCAGGGCTGCCGAAGCGATTGACGACACACGCCGGGATGCCGGAAGCGAGCAGCGCCAGGGGTGCGCCGAAGGCGCCGGCGTTGACCGCCGCGGTCTCGGCGTCGCGCTCGGTACACCGGGCATTCGACGTGCTGCCGCAGCCACCGAGACAGAGGCGCACGGTCGTGTTCGCGACGATTCCGAAGCCGTGCGCGGCTCCGGTCCACCCGATGTCGAGGTCGCTGCCCGATCCGGGCGCCACCATGCGCAGCTCGCCGGGACCGCCGGCGGGATTCGCGCCGCAGCGGCCCGCACCGTCGTTCGGGACGCAGCGCAGCTTCAGGTGGTCCGTGTCCTTTGCCGGCGTGCCGCTGGCGAGCGTGACCATGTGGAGCGTGACACGCTTCGAGGGGCGCAGGCGGCCCTTGTGATCCTGGCGCAGCGGCAGGGTGAGCACCGCATCGCTGCCGCACGAGGCGACGCTGACGGGGGAGGGGGGTGCCGCGGGCAGCGCGACCGGCAGGTCCTTCCGCAGGCGCTTCGGGTTCGCCCGCACGGTCACCTTGCGAATCGTGGAAGCGGTGCAGCGCGGGATGTTGTCCATGTGCAAGCAGATGCCGGCAGCGACGAGACAGGTGCCGTTTGCCGTGCGGTCGAGGTCGCACGCGGGATCGCCATCCTGGCAGTCGATGCCGGTCGCGCCGCGGTTCGGCGCCGCCGCCAGCCATTCGCCATAGCAGTCGCTCTTCGCTTTCCCGCCGCCGGGTACGAGCGTCTGGGCAGCGGCGCCGCGGCTGTGCGCCAGCGACGCGAATGCCGGGAGGAAGAGCAGGATGCGGAGGAGCGGGCTCACGGGTGGATGCGTTCGCCCTACCCGAGCGGTCGCCGCCTGCCAAGCGACGGATGGCATCGGCTTCGCGGGCTGTGCTAGATTCGGCCGCCCGTGCGGTCGCGTGCCCCGCGCTCCGCCTCATTCCCGGCAAGGAGGATCCGTCATGGCCAAGGCAGTCATCGTGAGCGCGACCCGCACCGCCATCGGCACGCTCGGCGGCGCACTCGCCCAGCAGCCCGCCACCAAGCTCGGCGCCATCGCAATCCGCGAAGCCATCCGGCGCGCGAAGCTCGCGGACGAGCAGGTCGACGAGGTCATCCTCGGGCACGTGCTCCCGGCCGGTCTCGGGCTGAATCCGGCGCGGGTGGCGGCCATGGAGAGCGGGCTGCCGAAGGAGAAGACGTCCTTCTCGGTGAACAAGGCGTGCGGGTCGGGGCTCAAGGCGGCCGTCCTGGCTGCGCAGGCGGTCATGCTGGGCGACGCCGACATCGTGGTCGCGGGCGGGATGGAGAGCATGAGCGGCGCGCCGTACATCACGAAGAAGGCGCGCTTCGGCATCCGCATGGGGCACGAGCAGCTCCTCGACTCGATGATCGCCGACGGTCTCACGTGTCCGATCACCCACGTGCACATGGGAATCACGGCGGAGAACATCGCCGCCAAGTACGAGCTCTCGCGCGAGGAGCAGGACGAGTTCGCGGCCGAGAGCCAGCAGCGGGCGATCGCTGCCATCGAGGGCGGCAAGTTCAAGGCGGAGATCGTGCCGGTCGAGGTTCCGGGCGCGAAGAAGGGCGAGACCTTCAAGTTCGACACCGACGAGCACCCGCGGCCCGGCACGACGGCCGAGAAGCTGAAGCCGCTCCGGGCGGCCTTCAAGCCGGACGGTGGCACGGTCACCGCCGGCAACGCGTCGGGCATCAACGACGGCGCCGCCGCCGTGGTGATCATGTCGGATGCCAAGGCGAAGGAGCTCGGACTCACGCCGCTCGCCACCATCCGCAGCTACGCCTCCGCCGGTGTCGATCCCGCGATCATGGGGATGGGCCCGTGGCCGTCGTCCGAGAAGGCGCTCCAGAAGGCCGGAATCCGCAAGGAGGAGATCGACCTCTGGGAGCTGAACGAGGCCTTCGCGGCGCAGTCGCTCGGCGTGCTGCGGGAGCTCAAGATCCCGAAGAGCCGGGTGAACGTGAACGGCGGCGCGATCGCGCTCGGCCACCCCATCGGCGCGAGCGGTGCACGGGTGCTGGTGACCCTGCTCTACGCCATGGCGGACCGCGACGCGCGGCTCGGCGTCGCCTCGCTCTGCATCGGCGGTGGCCAGGGCATCGCCATGGTGATCGAGCGCGCGTAGCGCGAACGCCCGTGGCCGTCGCCGCTCTCTTCGACATCGACGGGACGCTGCTCGCGCGGAACACGGCTCCGCTCTACATGAACCATCTCCGGCGCACGGGGCAGGCCCGGCGCCGGGATGTCGCGCGCACGCTGTACTATCTCTTCTGGTACAAGCTGGGCCTGCTCGACGTCCGCAGCGCGCTCGAGGTCTCGATGGCCTTCGTACGCGGCAAGGACGAGGCCGCCATGGTGGCGGACTGCGTCGGCTGGTACGGCGAGGCCGTCCGGCCGTACGTGTTCCCGGGAATGGCGGCCCAGGTGGCGGCGCACCGCGAGGCGGGCCACGTGCTCGCCCTCCTGACCAGCGCCACGCGCTACCTGGCCGAGCCGCTCGGCGCCGATCTCGGGATCGAGCATCACCTGGTCACGCAGCTGGTCGTGCGCGACGGGCGCTTCACCGGCGAGGTGGTCCAGCCGGTGTGCTACGGGCGCGGCAAGGTCTACTGGGCCGAGCGGTTCGCCGCCGAGCACGGGGTCGATCTCGCCGCGAGCTTCTTCTACACCGATTCCATCACGGATCTGCCGCTCCTCGATCGCGTGGGGCACCCGCGTGTGGTACACCCCGATCCGCGGCTGCGGCGACTCGCGCAGCGGCGCGGGTGGCAGGTATTGCGACCACGGTTGGACGAGACGATGGACACGTCGCGAGCGCTGGTGGGGTGAGCGCGCGAGGACGCTCCGCGTGACGCGGAGTCGGGGGTGGAGAAAGGAGCGGAGGTATGGGGAGGCGTGGAGCGCGAGGGAGACGGTCCGTCGACGCGGGTGTTCGTCAGGCCGGTGACGATGCTCGCCGTGGGTGTGGCGGGCGGGGTCGCGATGTGGTGGATGCTGACCGCCGGCGATGCGCCCGCGGGCTCGGCCGACGCGAGCATGTCCGCCGCCCAGACGCACGCGCGGGCGTCGCATGCCGGACGCGCCGGCGATGGTGATCGCTGAGGCGCGATGGCCGGTATCGACGACACCCTCCGCCGCGTTCCCCCGCAGAGCGTCGAGGCCGAGCAGTCCGTCCTCGGCGGCATCATGCTCGACAACAACGCGCTCGACCGGCTCGCCGAGGTGCTCCAGCCGGACGACTTCTACCGCGAGGCGCACCGCAAGATCTTCCGCGGCATGCAGCGCCTGTCCGAGCGCAACGAGCCCGTCGATCTGATCACGCTCTCCGAGGAGCTGCGCAATCGCGGGGGCGAGCTGGCCGACGTGGGCGGAGCGGCCTACCTGGCCGAGCTCGCCGAGCGCGTGCCGACGGCGGCCAACATCCTCCAGTACGCCCGCATCGTGCGGGACAAGGCGATCCTGCGCGGCCTGATCACCACCAGCACCGGCATCGCCGCGCGCGGCTACGAGCCCGGCCAGGACGTGAAAGCGCTGGTCGAGCGCGCCGAGCAGGAGATCTTCGCCATCTCCGACCGGGAGGTGCGGCCGGCCTTCGTGCGGATCGACGCGTTGCTGGGTGACACCTTTCGCAAGATCGACCGCCTGCACGACCAGCGCACCCCGGTCACCGGCGTGCCCACCGGCTACGCGGATCTCGACAAGCTGACCGCCGGGTTGCAGCCGTCCGACCTCATCGTGGTCGGCGGCCGGCCGAGCATGGGCAAGACCGCCTTCTGCCTGAACATCGCGGAGCACGCCGCGCTGCGCGCCGACTGTGGCGTCGCCGTGTTCTCGCTCGAGATGTCGAAGGAGCAGCTCGCCATGCGCATGCTCTGCTCCGAGGCGCGGGTCGACCTGGCCAAGGTGCGCACCGGCCACCTGAGCGACCGCGAGTTCCGCGAGCTGGCGGAAGCCGCGGCTCGCCTGTCGTACGCGTCCATCTACGTGGACGACACGCCCGCCGCCTCCGTGCTCGAGCTGCGCGCCAAGGCGCGCCGGCTGTATCGCGATCCGGCGGCGAAGCTGCGCCTGATCGTGATCGACTACCTCCAGCTCATGCGGAGCAGCGAGGGCAAGGACAGTCGCGAGCAGGAGATCTCCGAGATCTCCCGCTCCCTCAAGGCGCTCGCCAAGGAGCTCAACGTCCCGGTCGTCGCCCTGTCGCAGCTGAATCGTCAGGTCGAGAGCCGCGACCGCGGCAAGCCGCGCCTGGCGGATCTGCGCGAGTCCGGCGCCATCGAGCAGGACGCCGACGTCATCATGTTCATCTATCGCGAAGAGGTGTACGTCGAGGACAGCGACAAGGAAGGCGTCGCCGAGATCATCGTCGCGAAGCAGCGCAACGGGCCCATCGGCAGCGTCGAGCTCACGTTCCTGCGCGAGTACACGCGCTTCGAGAACCGCGAGATTCTCCCGGACGACGCTCCCGACGCCGGCGTCGGGGCGGGTCGCGGCCGCGCAGACGCGTAGCGTGCTGCCGGCTAGCCACCGTCGTCGGCGGTGTCGATCGACACCCGGACGGCGTGAAAAAACTCACCCCCGCCAGCGGTGGGGTGTGCTATTGGCGTCTCGTCAAGGAGGGGGATCGATGAAGAATGCCATGTTCGTCGCTGGCCTCGTGGTCGTTTCGCTCACGCTGGGTGCACCGACATCCAGTTTCGCGCAGATCGGGAAAGCGGCCATCGTGTCGCCGGGAAAGACGTCCGCATTCGTCAACGTACGGGACGTCCCGTGGTCGCTCTCGGAGCCGATCGCGAGTGTCAGCATCCTGCGCGCCAAATCGCATTCCGTGCTGCAGATGCAGGGCACCCTCGCCACGTCGGGCTTCGGCAACAATCCCTCGTCCTTCAGCGGTGCGATCTACGTCGAGGACGAGGCGTCCGGGCAGTTCGTGGTCCCTCCCCAGGCGTTGGGGGGTCAGGTCTGTCCTGCCGGGATCGGGGGAAACTGCACCTTGAGCTTCACGGCATTCCTCGACCTCGACGACCCCGCGTACGCGATCTTCGTGAACAAGCGGGTGTCGATCGAGCTGTTCGCCCTCGCGCAATCGGGCGGGCTGGTCAACGGGACGCTCGCGGTCCAGTTGCAGAAGAAATGACGGGCGCCCGTCGCACGGAAGCGGACTAGGTTCGGTCCAGCTGGGCGAGCGCATCGCGGACGGCCCGCCGCACGTCGGGTGCACGCACCAGGGCGGCGATCATCGCCACCGCATCCGCGCCCGCGGCACGGGCGGACGCTGCGGTCTCGGGCGTGATGCCGCCGATGGCCACGAGTGGAAGCTCGACGGCGGCGCGCACGATGCGAAGCAGCTCGAGACCGCGGGCGGGGAGCGCGTGTTCCTTTGTCGTCGTGGTGAAGACGGGTCCGACGCCGAGGTAGTCGGCGCCGGCGGCGGCCGCGTCGAGCGCCTGGCCCGGGCTGTGCGTCGAGACCCCGACGATCGCGAGCGGTCCGAGCAGCGCCCGGGCGGCGGGGACGGGAAGATCGTCCTGCCCGAGGTGCACGCCGTCGGCCTCCGCCGCGCGCGCGACGTCGGGCCGGTCGTTCACGATCAGCAGGGCGCCGGCCTGCCGGACGAGCGGCCGGACGGCGCGTGCGACCTCGAGCACCTCGCGCGCGGAAGACGCCTTCAAGCGGAGCTGGAGCACGCGGGCGCCTCCGGCGAGGAGCGCCGCGGCCAGGTCGACGGGCCCGCGTCCGGTGTCGAGCGGGTCGACGATCGCGTAGAGGGGCGGGAGGGCGAGGCGCGTCACCCGAGCGAGCCGACGACGCGACGGATGGGGATCCCGAGCTCCGTGATCTTCTTGCGCAGCGTGTTGCGGTTGATGCCGAGCATGTCCGCCGCCTTCACCTGGTTTCCGCCGGCCCGCTCGAGGACCATCTCGATGAGCGGGCGCTCCACGGCGGTGATGAGCGCGTTGTAGAGGTCCTGGATGCCGTCGCCGCCCGAGTCGAGCAGCTCGGCCAGCCGCTGGCGAACGGCGTCCTCGAGCGGCAGCACCTCGGCGGCGAGCGGGCGGGCCTGACCGGCGAGGACGAAGTCCTCGGGGACGAGCGTTCGCCCCCGCGCCAGGACGGCGGCCCGCAACAACGTGTTCTCGAGCTCGCGGACGTTGCCCGGCCAGTGGTGGCGCATCAGCAGGTCGCGCACGTCGTCCGTCACGCCGACGATCGTGGTGCCCAGGTCGCGGTTCACCTTGTCGACGAAGAACTCGATCAGCTCGACGATGTCGGCCCGGCGCTCGCGCAGCGGGGGCACGACGATGCGGACGACGTTCAGCCGGAAGAAGAGGTCCTCGCGGAACCGGCCCGTGCGGACGGCGCCCTCGAGGTCCTGGTTGGTCGCCGCGACGATGCGCGCGTCGGCACGGATGGGCTCGCGGCCGCCCACGCGGGTGAACTCGCGCTCCTGGAGGACGCGCAGCACCTTCGCCTGGAGGCCGAGCGGCATGTCGGCAATCTCGTCCAGGAAGAGCGTACCCGCAGCCGCGGCCTCGAACTTGCCGACACGGCGTTCGACGGCGCCGGTGAAGGCGCCCCGCTCGTATCCGAACAGCTCGCTCTCGAGGAGCTCGTTGGGAATGGCCGAGCAGTTGATGGCGACGAAGGGTCCGCGCCGGTCGGAGTGGTAGTGAATGGTGTTGGCGACGAGCTCCTTGCCGGTGCCGGTCTCGCCCTGGATGAGCACGGTGGCGTCGGTCGGCGCGACACGACCGATGATCTTGTAGACCTCCTGCATGGCCGGCGTGCGGCCGATCACCAGCTCGTGCCGCTGCTTCAGCTCGCCGCGGAGACGCTCCAGATCCTTGGTCAGCTGGCGCAGCGACAGCGCCCGGGCGATGAGCGCGGCGACCTGATCGAGATCGAACGGCTTCGTCAGGTAGTCGTAGGCGCCGCGCTTCGTCGCCTCGATGGCATTCGCCATCGTGTTCTGCGCCGTCATCACGATGAAGAGGGTGTCGATCCCCTCCTCGCGGGCGCGCGACAGGACGTCCAGCCCCGACACGTCGGGCATGCGGATGTCCACCAGGGCGAGGTCGAAGGGACGGCCGCGGAGCGCCTGCAGCGCCTCGGCGCCGCCCGCAACCGTGACGACGGTGTGCCCGCGCTGCGCGCACGCGCGCTCGAGCACCCAGCGGATGGACTCCTCGTCGTCGGCGACGAGGATGGTTCCGGGAAGGCTAGGTTCCGGGGTCGACATGGTCCTCACTGACGGGGAGCGTGACGCGGAAGCTCGCACCGCCGCCCTGGCGCGGCTCGTAGGCAATGATACCGCCGTGCTCCGAGACGATGCGGTGGCAGACCGCCAGGCCGAGCCCCGTTCCGCGCGGCTTGGTGGTGAAGAAGGGTGAGAAGAGGTCACTCTGGGCCTGCTCGGGCACGCCCGGCCCGTCGTCGGCAATGGTCACCGACAGGAACTGGTTGCGGTGCGAGCGTCGTCGCACGTGATAGCGCGTCTCGATGCGCGTGACGACCGTCAGCTCTCCCTGGCCGCCGAGCGCCTCGACCGCGTTCTTCACAAGATTGAGAAACACCTGCGTCAGCTGTGCCCGGTCGCCGGCCACTGCCGGGAGGCTCGGGTCGAACTCGGTGCGCAGCACGGTCGTTCCCCACTCGGGCGCGGAGCGCTGCAGCGAGAGGACGTCGTTCAGGATGCGGTGGATGTTCTGTGGCCCGACCTGGAGACGCGGCGGTGTGCTGAGGCCGCGCAGCTGCTCGACGAGGCCGTCGAGCCGGTCCACTTCCCGGATGATGATGTCGGTGGCGTGGACCTGCGCCGGATCGGTGAGTCCCGCGCGGAGAAGCTGCGCGGCGCCCTTGATGCCTCCCAGGGGATTGCGGATCTCGTGCGCCAGGCCGAGCGCGACGGTGCCGAGCGCGACCAGCCGGTCGGCGCGCCGCGTGGTGGCGTCGAGGGCGCGCTCCAGGGTCAGATCGTGGAGGACGAGCACCGCGCCGCGCACCACGCCCTGCTCGTCGTGGATCGGGGCGCTCGCCGCGCTGACGGCGACCTCCTCTCCGCGGGCGCGCAGGCGATCCTCGCTGCGGCGGCGGGCGAGCCCTTCGCGCAACGTCGCCTGTGCCAGCTCCGCGAGCCACGCGTTGGTCGGCCGGCCTTCGACGAGCTGCTCGAGGCGCAGCCCGACGCCTTGCGAGGCGGCGACACCGGTCAGCTGCTCCGCCGCCGGGTTGAGATCGTAGAGGATGCCGTCGGCGTCGAGGACGATCACCCCGTCGGAGATGCTGGCGAGGACGTCAGCCCAGGGAAGCCGATCGGTCGGGCGCGGCGTGCCCTCGGGCGCCGCGGGAGAGAGGCGTCCCGACATGGCTAGTCGTCGTCCTCCGCGCCCGGATCGGCGTCGTCGCCGCCGCCTGCCTCGAGCTCGTCGACCATCTCGTCGAAGTCCCCGCCGGCGTCGTCGCCCAGCTCCTTGCCCATCTTGCGCATCCAGCGCGCGACGCTCTTCGGGTCGCTCTCGTCGAGATCGCCGGCGTCGTTGCCGAGGTCGTCCATCCGGGCGTCTTCCGAGCGGACCATGGCGAAGCGCGACATGAGGCGTGACAGATCGCGACTCCCGCAGTGCTCGCAGGTGGGGGACACGTCCTCCGAGACCCTCAGGGTGAGCACGGTGACCTTTCGGCGGCATCCCGCACACCGGTACTCGTAGATGGGCATGGCGGCGGATTATAACGCCCCGCGCCATGCAGGCCAGTGCTGCAGGGACCGGGCGAGGAAGCGTCCCTACTTGGCGGCCTTGGCCGCGAAGCCCTTCTCGCCGTAGGTGAGGGTCGCCTTCTTCCCGTTCATCAGGGTCTCGAGCACGATCTCACGGCCCCACAAGCGGTGCACGAACCCGAGGGTGCGCTCGGCGTTCTCGAGGTGCAGGTCGCGACCGTCGTGGGCATGGGACAGCAGCAAGGTGCGGTTGCCCCCGTGGTCGGCGTCCTCGATGCGGATCACCGGGACGCTGCCCATGCCGACGCTCTTCAGCAGCAGCTCCTTCACCGTGCGCCAGCCCTCCTGGTCGGAGACGTCGCTGATGACCAGGTCGTCGCCGCGCGGCTCGACGCGGATCAGGTCGAGCTCGCGCATGAGCGGCTCGCCGAGCCAGCGCCGGATGAACGAGCCGTCGCGATCGACCTCGCGGGTCTCCAGCATCAGGTCACGCGCCGTCTTGCCGGGTGGCAGACGCTCGCGCTCCTCGGGCGTGGGATCGTTGCCACAGCGCTCGATGTCGGTCCACATGCGGAGACCCAGGTGGTACGGGTTGAGGCCGCCGGGAATCGGGCGCACCACCTGGTTGTGGCGGACCAGGAACTCGAGATGCAGGTTCTGTGGCAGGTCGAGGGAATCGAGGATGCGCTTGTGCCAGAACGAGGCCCAGCCCTCGTTCATGATCTTGGTCTCGATCTGCGGGATGAAGTACTGCGCCTCCTCGTGCACGATGGTGAGGAGGTCGCGCTCCCAGTTGGTGAGGAAGGGGTTGTGGTCGCGGATGAAGAGCAGCACGTCCTCCTCGGGTGAGGGCGGCGTGCGCTTCAGGTCGACCTCCTGCTCCTCCTCGCGGCGGTGGATGCTCTTGAACGGATCCCGCGGCGGCGTCGCGGCGTCGCTGAGCCGCTCTCGCTCCGCCTGGGGCGAGAGCTTCTTCACCGCCAGGTTGCGGCGGCACTGGAGCGACAGCGAGTGCGCCGCGTCGAGGATGTGCTCGACCTTCTCGTAGCCGATGCTCGGATCCTCCACGTAGGACCGGACCCGCGCGGCGTGCGACTTGAAGGTGCTGAGCGTGAACTCCGCGCGCGTCGAGCGGAACGTGAAGTTGTTCTTGAAGAAGTCGTTGTGCCCGTAGACGTGCGCGATGGTCAGGATCTGCAAGCACAGCGTGTTGTCGCGCATCAGGTAGGCGAGGGCCGGATTCGAGTTGATGACCATCTCGTACGGTAGCCCAGAGACGCCGTGGTCGTAGAGCGTCTTCAGCTTCTCGTACGCCTTGCCGTAGGACCAGTGCGGATAGTGCGACGGCATGCCGGAGTAGGCCATGTACCCGAGCATCTGGTTGTGATCGCAGCACTCGAACTCCTGGGGGAAGCAGTCGAGGCCGAACTCCTCGACCTTCTCCCGGATGCGAGCGTCCCAGTACTCCAGGTCCTTCAGGGTAAAGTCGGACACGACCGTGGTCCTCAGGCCTGCTCGCGCGCGCCGCGGTCCTTGCCGAGGAACGCCTTGAACGAGGGCCAGATGTCCTCCTTGCGCTCGATGAGGACGGTCTGGAAGTTGTCGGCGTCGAGGCGTCGGAAGATGTTGAGCATGGAGCTCTCGTAGTAGCGTGAGCCGAGCGGCTTGATCTCGCCGTACCCGAAGAGATTGCACACGTCGGTCAGCTCCCGCGCACCCTTCAGGGCTTGCGGGTTGTCGGAGTCGAAGTTGTCGCCGTCGGAGCAGTGGAACGCGTAGATGTTCCACAGCGACGGATGGTAGCGGGCCTGGATGATCTCGAGCGCCTTCAGGTACGCCGACGAGATGAAGGTGCCGCCGGACTCGCCCTTGTGGAAGAACTCCTCCTCGGTGACCTCCTTCGCCTCCGTGTGATGGGCGACGAAGGCGATCTCGACGTTGCGGTACTTGGTGCAGATGAACTGGTAGAGGAGGAAGAAGAAGCTGCGCGCGAGGTACTTCTTCATCGTGTCCATCGAGCCCGAGGTGTCCATGAGGCAGAGCACCACGGCGTTGGACTCCTTGCGCATGTCGGTGATCATGTGCCGGTAGACCAGGTCGTCGTCGTGGAACGGGAAGCGCCTGGGACCGGGCGACTCGGGCGCGGCCGGTGAATCCAGCGAGCCGGTGTGGCGATACTTCACCGCGGCCATCTTGCGCCGCGAGCGTTCCCGGGCCGTGCGTCGCTTGTCGAGCCGGATGCGGATGCCGACCGAGCGGTAGCCCTTCCGCTTCGACATCCGGAACGCCTCGATCTGGCGCAGCGCCTTGCGCTCCAGATCCGGCAGCTCGAGGTCCTCGAACATGATGTCGATGAGCTCTTCCAGCGTGACGTCGGTCTCGTAGTAGTCCGCGCCGGGCTGGTCACCGGCCTTGTCCTCGCCGGTGCCCTGCGAGCGGGCCTTGCCGATCACCTGGCCGCTCTCCGAGTCGCCGTCGCCCTGGCCAACGCCCGGCGTGTTGTCGCCGTAGACGAAGCGGTACTCGCGAATGCCGCGGATCGGGACCTTGATGACGCGGTCCCGGTTCTGCCCGATGATGGATTCCTCCGCGATGATGTCCGCGATGTTCTCGCGGATCGACTCGCGGACCTTCATGCGATGCCGCGCACGATCGCCTGCGGAGCGATCGCTCCGCTCGGCGTCCGACGGGGCGTACGGACGGAATATGGCGTCGGTCATCCGGGTCGCATTCGCCCGGGAGATCCGTTCAGTCCTTCCAGAGGTTGTTCGCCGCGTATTTGAGCACGACGTCCACGCAGCTCGGGCAGTACCCCGACTCGAGCAGGTTCCTGACCATGGCGTCGTACTTGTCGGTCTGCTCCTCGTCGCGCGTCCGGGCCTTCGTGATGATGCGGCTGATGTCTCGTACCGACGTCATCAGCTTCTTCTCGATGGCCTCTTTCAGCGGCTCGTACGAGCGGTAGGACACGCGTTCGCCGCGCCGGCTCGAAGCCCAGAGGTATGCGATGACCTCCTGGCGGAACCCCTCGGCGGCGGAGCCGATGATGGCGATCTGCTCCTCGATGGACTTGAGGAATCCCTCGTCGGGCTGCAGCTCCTCCTTGGTATTCCGGTCCTTGACCCTCGTCTTGTTGACGAAGGCCTCGGCGTGGTCGAGGTAGTTCTGGAACAGCGACTCCGCCTGCTCCTGGTAGGAGTAGACGAAGGCCTTGGTGATCTCCTTCTCGAGGATCTCGAGGTACTCCTTGTGCAGCACGTCCTGGAGGAACTCGAGGTACTGCTTGCGGTTGTCGTCGGGCAGGTCGGTTTCCTTGACCATGTTGATCAGCGCCTCGCGGACGTTGATCGGGTTGATGCAGTTGCCCTCGACGTTGTCCGACAGCGCGTTGTCGAGCGCTTTCATGATGAAGCGGGTGGAGATGCCGTTCATCCCCTCGCGCTTCGTGTCGTCGCGCAGCTCCTGGGCGTCGAGCTTCTTCGTCTTGCCCTTCTCGACGACCTCCTCGCCGTTGTAGAGCTTGAGCTTCGTCATGAGGTCGCACTTGGGCGTGGCCTCGAGGCGCGACAGGATGGCGAACATGGACGCCACCTCGAGCGTGTGCGGCGCGACGTGCGCCCGGAAGTCCGAGTGGCGGATGATCTTCTGGTAGATCTTCACCTCCTCGGAGAGCCGGAGATTGTACGGCACCTTCACGACCACGATGCGGTCGAGGATCGCCTCGTTGGTGTGGTCGGCCTTGAACTTCTGCCACTCGGCCTCGTTCGAGTGCGCGACGATGCACGTGTCGACGTAGACCATGCCGTGCCGTCCGGGCGCCGGGATCACCTTCTCCTGCGTGGCGGTGATCATGGCGTGGAGGTACTCGGTCTCGTTCTTGAACACCTCGATGAACTCGACCATGCCGCGGTTGCCGACGTTCAGCGCGCCGTTCAGATCGAGCACGCGGGGGTCGCCCTCGCTGTAGAGGTCGAGCTTCGAGATGTCCTCGCTGCCGATCAGCACCGAGGTGTCCTGGTTGTTCGGATCGACGGGCGGCACCACGCCGATGCCGACGCGGTTGCGCTTCGAGAAGTCGCGCGTGCTGACCGGGAACTCCTCGTACCGCGTGCCGAACTCCTCCTTCAGGCGGAAGCGGCACACGGGGCAGAGATCGCCCTCGATGGTGACGCCGAGCATCTTCTCGAACTCCTTGCGCAGGTGACGCGGCAGGAGGTGGAGCGGCTCCTCGTACATCGGACAGCCGTCGATGGCGTAGACGGGTTCGGACTGCTCGAGCCCGCGCTGCAGCTTCTCCACCAGCGAGCTCTTGCCGGAGCCGACCGGCCCCATCAGGTAGAGCACCTGGCGACTCTCCTCGCCCTTCAGCGAGGCGGAGTGGAAGTAGCGGACGATCTGGCTGATCGTCTTCTCGATCCCGAAGAACTCGTCGCGGAAGAAGTTGTAGACCTTGAGCGACTCGTCCTTGTACAGCCGCATCACGCGCGGGTCTTCCGACTCCAGGATGTCCTGGGTGCCGTCCCGCATCATCATCTCGTAGAGGCGGCCGTGCGACAGCTTCGTCAGCAGCGGGTTCTGGCGGACCAGTTCGAGGTACTCGAGGAAGGGGCCCCGCCAGCGCTTCGATTCGCGCGCTGCGCGGTCTTCGCGGATCAACTGCTCGAAGGAGGGCTTGTCCATGGACGTGAGCTCCTCTCGGCTCGCCAGTTTTTCAGTTGCTCAGGGCCCCGCGCGGCCGGAGATTCCGGCGTCGACGGTCCACATTGGATCGAGACGAACCATCGTCAGGCCACCGAGCAGGCTGCATTGGCGCTCCGATGACGATGGGAAGCAATCCGTATGCCGCGTCTGGAACGTGGAGGCCCGTGGCGAGGTGACAGGCCTCATGTTCTCAGGTGCGTGGCGCGATAGCGGCGTTGCGCCCTCCGGCGGATTCGACGTCTCGCTGCGCTGCGCCACTCCCGACTTCCACACCCACCTCAGACGGTCGATCGAACGCTTCCGGGTCGCCCCTACACGCAAAGCGTGATTGAGGGTACTCCGGGATGTACGAACTGTCAAGTTTTGCAAAGATAACGACGCGCCGACGATGCGGATCGCGGTGGTGTCAACGGAAAGATCGGGATGGTCCCAGGGGGAATCGAACCCCCGCTACCGACGTGAGAGGCCGGTGTCCTAGCCGCTAGACGATGGGACCGTCGTGGGAGCTGAGGAGGGAGGACTCGAACCTCCAATCGCCTGATCCAGAGTCAGGTGGCTTACCAATTAGCCCACTCCTCAAGGACGCGCGGACGGTAGTGCAAGGGTTCTGGGTAGTCAAGGCGATGGCGCTGCGGAGGTGGCCCCGAGCCGCAACATTGCCGCGCGCAGACGCGCGATCGTGCGATCGCGCCCGAGCACGTCGAGCACTTCGAAGATGCCGGGACTCGCGGTGCCGCCCGTCACCGCCACGCGGACCGGCTGCGCGAGTTTGCCGAGCGCGATCGCGTGCGTGGCGATCGTGTCGTGAAATGCCGCTTCGATGGTTGTCGCCTCCCAGGGCGCAACCGTCTCGAGACGATGCGCCAGGTCGCCGAGCGCCGGAGCGATCTCGGGCTTCAGATGGGCGGCGGCCGCCTTGGGGTTCGGCTCGATGTCGTCGACGACGTAGAAGCGGAGCGAATCGGCCAGCTCGCCCAGCGTCTTCGCTCGTTCGCGCAGGGTCTCGACCGCCCGCGTCAGCCATGCCCGGTCCGCGGGCACGGGCAGTCCCTTCTGCTGAAGGAAGGGGCATACGAGTGCGGCCAGCTCCGCCGCCGGTGTCGCCTTCACGTACTGGAAGTTGAGCCAGAGCAGCTTCTCCGAGTTGAACACCGCGGCCGCCGTTCCGATGTGATCGAGGGAGAAGTGCTCGATGAGCTCGGCGCGCGTGAAGATCTCCTGATCGCCGTGCGACCAGCCGAGGCGGGCGAGGAAGTTGACCAGGGCGTCGGGCAGGTATCCCTGATCGCGGTACTCGAAGACGGAGCTGGCGCCATGGCGCTTCGACAGCCGGGTCTTGTCCGACCCGAGGATCAGCGGCAGGTGCGTGAACCGCGGCAGCGTCGCGCCGAGCGCCTGGTAGAGGAGAATCTGGCGAGGTGTGTTGGCGACGTGATCGTCGCCGCGCAGGATGTGGGTGATGCGCATGTCCACGTCGTCGACGACGACGCAGAAGTTGTAGACCGGCGAGCCGTCGGAGCGCATGATGATGAAGTCGTCCAGGTCGGCGTTCTGGAACACGATGGGACCCTTCACGAGGTCGTCGATCACGGTCTCGCCGTCGAGCGGGGTGCGGAAGCGGAGCGTGTGCTTCGTTCGACCCGATGGCGCACCGGTGAGATCCCGGCAGGTCCGATCGTAGGCTGGCCGGTGCCCGGCCTGCATGGCCGATTCTCGCCGGGCCTCGAGCTCCTCCACCGTGCACCAGCAGCGATACGCCTTCCCCGACTCGAGCAGCCGGCGGGCATACTCCGTGTAGAGCGGGTAGCGTTGCGTCTGGAAGAACGGCCCCTCGTCCCAGTCGAGGCCGAGCCAGCGAAAGCCCTCGAGGTACTCGTCCACCGACTCCTGGGTGGAGCGTTCCCGGTCCGTGTCCTCGAAGCGCAGCACGAAGACGCCGCCGTGGTGCCGCGCGAAGAGCCAGTTGAAGAGGGCGGTGCGCGCGCTTCCGATGTGCAGGTGGCCCGTGGGACTGGGCGGAAACCGCGTCCGGACCGACATGGCGGGCGACCTAACCGCCGGAATGGCGGGCTGTCAAACTTCTCGTCCGGGCGGCGCGTCCTGCCCGATGGTACGGTTTGTGCCTTCTGGCGGGTGCCTGCATACTGTTTCGGGGGTCGACTCCCCCCCGCCCGCAGGGCAACTGGTCACGATGGCGCGCAAGAAGATTCTCGTCGTGGAGGACAACGAGGACAATCGCAGGATCCTGGTCTACCGGCTGCGGAAGATCGGCGAGTTCGACATCCGCGAGGCGACGAACGGCCAGGAGGCCCTCGAGGAGGTCCGCCGCGATCCGCCCCACGTCATCTTCATGGACCTGAAGATGCCGGTGATGGACGGCTGGGAGGCGACGCGGCGCCTGCGCGCGATGGCTGGGGGCAACACGCTCCGCATCATCGCGCTGACCGCGCAGGCCATGGACGGCGACGAGGAGAAGGCGCTGGCCATCGGCTGCGACGACTACCTGGCGAAGCCGGTGGTCGATCCGGCGCTGGTGCGCCAGAAGCTCGAGCGGTTGCTGGGCGAGGCGGCGTAGCCGCCCGACACGCCTCAGCCCGCCTTGGCCGCCGTCCGCTGCACGCGCACGCCGCGTTCGCCGAGCCGGCTGATCAGCGCCCGGTAGCCCGGGTCCGCCAGCGTGGCGTCATCGACGTAGCCCTCGTCGAGGATGCTCTTCAGCGAATCGCCGCGCACGTTCACGAAGCCGGGGTCGATCCCGCGGTCGAGCAGCAGCGTCGCTTCCGGCCAGTGGCGGTGCCAGGCGCGATCCCTCCCAAGGGCGGTCCCGTCGCCGGATCAGTCGCCGGCCGCCGCCTCCGCAAATTTCGCCAGGGCGCCGACCATCGCATGGACAGCGACGCCCGCCATGGCGTGGACAGCGTCCACCGTGTCGTGGCGGAGCCCGTGCCGCACCGCCAGCCATGCCGGATCATTGTAGGCGATCCAGACGCTGCCGTTCTCATCCTCCCAGACGAGCGCCTTCAGTGGCAGGTCGATGCCAATGGTCTGCTCGGCCTGCATGAGTGGCGTTCCTGCTGCCGGATTGCCGAAGATCAGCAGCTCGGTCGCTCGAAGTGGCATGCCCGCGGCCGCGGCACCGGCGGCATGGTCGATTCGCGCAAAGACCGTGATGCCCTTGCCCTTCAGGCTGGCCTCCAGGCGGTCGACCGTCACGTTGACCGGGTGGCGGCTTCGAATGCTCACCAAGCCGGGTGCATTCATGGTCATGATCGTCGCCCCTCGAAGCCTCATGACAGCGCTGCTGGCGCCTGTCTTCGGCTCATTCGACGCGCGCTGCCTCGAGACAGCATGCGACGACGGTGCCGACGATTCCAGCACCAAGCCGAGGTTGTCCTCGGCGGTAGGCGGTGCGCGTGCCGACAAATCGACACACGCGCGACCGGGCATGCTCAGCGCGCGCGAGGCGCCAGACGGCGCATGGTGTCCTTCGAGGCGCCAGGACCGGGGACCGTTCGCAGGTCGCGTCGCGAGATCGGCCGCCCGTCGGCGTCGATGAGGCGGAGCCGCGGGATGCGCCGTCCCGTGCGCCGGTCCTGCACGATCACCGGCTCGTGTCCCCTCCCGAAGACCCACTCGTCGGACCACTCCCGAAGCGTCGTCAGCACGGGCAACAGTGCCTCGCCCTTCTCGGTCAGGCGGTACTCGAACCGCTGGCCCTCGCTGCCCACGTCCACGCGTTCGAAGATGCCATGATCGACGAGATGCTGGAGCCTCGCGGCGAGGATGTTCTTGGCGATGCCGAGGCTGCTCTCGAAGTCGCTGAAGCGGCGGGCGCCGAAGAAGGCGTCGCGCACGATGAGCAGGGTCCACCAGTCCCCTAGGACTTCGAGGGACTGCCCGATCCCGCAGTTCATGTCGGAGAAGCGCTTCCGCCCCATGGCTGGAGTATAGCCGGGAGACATGGTTGCATCAAGCAACCAGATCGGCTACCGACGACCATCATGAGCGAGCGGATCGTCGTAGAGGAGACTGCCATCGCCGAGAAGCCCGCCGCGGGCGACGCCGAGTGGAAGTCCACGGCTTGCATCCTGTGCGAGTGCAACTGCGGCATCGAGGTGCAGCTCGGCGGCCCGGACGGCCGGAGGTTGGTGCGGGTGCGCGGCGACGATGCCCACCCCACCTCCAGGGGGTACGCCTGCGAGAAGCCCTTGCGGCTCGACTTCTACCAGAACGGTGCCCACCGGTTGACGAAGCCACTCCGCCGCCGCAGCGACGGTACGTTCGAGCAGATCGACTGGGATACCGCGATCCGGGAGGTCGCGGCACGATTCGCGGCGATCCGCGACACCTACGGCGGCGAGTCGATCTTCTACTACGGTGGCGGCGGGCAGGGGAACCATCTTCCCGGTGCCTACGGCCGCAGCACGCGCGCGGTGCTGGGCTCGATCCATCGCTCGAGCGCCCTCGCGCAGGAGAAGACGGGCGAGTTCTGGGTTGCCGACAAGATGATGGGGGGCTACACGCGCGCCGACTTCGACCACTGCGAGGTGGCGCTGTTCCTCGGCAAGAACCCCTGGTTCTCGCACAGCATCCCGCGCGCCCGGGTCACGCTGCGCGAGATCGCCAAGGACCCGCGTCGCTGTCTGATCGTAGTCGATCCCCGCCGCACCGAGACCGCCGAGATCGCCGACATCCACCTCCAGGTGAAGCCGGGCACCGACGCGTGGCTGCTCGCGGCGCTGCTCGGGGTGCTGGTGCAGGAAGATCTGCTCGCCCGCGATTGGCTCGCCGTGCACGCCGACGGCCTCGAGGAGGTGCTGCCCCACTTCGTCGAGCTTCCCGTGGCGGATTTCTGCGCCGCCTGCGGCGTGCCGGAGGAGCTCGTGCGGACGACCGCACGGCGCATCGCGGCGGCGTCGAGCCTGGCCACGTTCGAGGACCTGGGCGTGCAGATGAACCGGCACTCGACGCTGGTGTCCTACCTCCACAAGCTCCTCGTGCTCCTCTCCGGCAACTTCGGGAAGGAGGGCGCGGCATACCTGCCCACGGCGTTCGTTCCGCTCGCGGTCGGCAAGGAGGGTGGTGGCGGCGCGCCTCCGCGCACGCCGGTGACGGGCGCGCGTGTGATCGGCGGTCTCACGCCCTGCAACGTGATTCCCGACGAGATACTGACGGACCATCCCAAGCGCTTCCGGGCGATGCTGGTCGAGAGCGGCAATCCCGCCCACTCGCTCGCCGACAGCGCGCGCATGCGCCAGGCGATCACCGCCCTCGAGCTGGTCGTGGTGGTCGACGTCGCCTTTACGGAGACCGCGCGGCTCGCGCACTACGTGCTGCCGGTGGCGAGCCAGTACGAGAAGGCCGAGGCCACCTTCTTCAACTTCGAGTTCCCCCACAACTACTTCCACCTGCGCAAGGCGCTCGTGCCGCCGCTGGCGGGCCTGTTCTCCGAGGCCGAGCTCCATGCTCGTATGCTCGAAGCGCTCGGAGCGTTGCCGGCCGACGCGGTCTCGGCGCTGCGCGCCGCGTGGCGCGAAGGGCGGCGGGCCTTCCGCGAGCAGTTCTTCGTGCTCGCGGGGAGTACCCCGGGCCTGCTCGCGATCGCGCCGGCGGTTCTCTACCGGGCGATCGGCGATCTGCTGCCGACGGGTCTCGCCGAGGCCGCGGGCGTCTGGGGTCTCTGCCAGATCGCAGCGCAGCGTCATCCCCGCTCCCTCGCGCGGGCCGGCTTTGTCGGTGAGCCCGGCGAGGCAGCCGACGCCCTCTTCGACGCCCTGCTGACGAGCAAGAGCGCCGTGGTGTTCGCAGTGGACGCGTGGGAGGAGAACCTCGCGCGGATCCGCACTCCGAACGGCCGCGTCCAGCTTGCGATCGCGGAGCTGTTCGGCGAGCTCGACGGCCTCGCCACCGAGTCCCCGACCGCGGCGAGCGCCGCGTTCCCGTTCCTGCTCTCCGCCGGCGAGCGCCGCTCGTTCACCGCCAACACGATCATGCGCAACCCCGGCTGGCGGAAGAAGGACGCCGCCGGCGCGCTGCGCATGAGTCCCGGCGATGCGGAGCGTCTGGGCGTGGCGAACGGCGGCCGGGTGCGCATCTCGACCCGGCGCGGCAACGCCGAGGTCGTCGTCGAGGTGTCGGACCGGATGCAGCCGGGGCACCTGTCGCTCCCCAACGGCCTCGGCCTCGACTTCCCTGACGCGAGCGGGGCGACGGTCGCCACGGGCGTCGCGCCGAACGAGCTCACGCGCGGCGAGGATCGCGACTGGATCGCCGGGACCCCCTGGCACAAGAGCACGCCGGCGCGGGTGGAGGCCCTGTGAGGTTACGGCAATGAGCGGCGCCGCGATCGTCGGGGCCGGCGACTACATCGGCGCCGCGATCGCGCGCAAGTTCGCCGCCGAGGGCTACACCGTTTTCCTCGGCCGCCGTCACGGCGAGAAGCTGGCGCCGCTCGTCGCCGACATCGAAGCGCGGGGCGGCCGCGCGATCGGCCGGTCCCTCGACGCCCGGAAGGAGGACGACATCACGGGCTTCCTCCGCGACGCCGACGCGGCGGTCCCCCTCGAGGTGTGTATCTTCAACGTCGGCGCGAACGTGAGCTTCCCGCTCCTCGACACCACCGAGCGCGTGTTCCGCAAGGTCTGGGAGATGGCGTGCTACGGCGGCTTTTTGACGGGTCGCGAGGCGGCGCGACTGATGCTCGCGCGCGGACGCGGCAGCCTCTTCTTCACCGGTGCGACGGCGAGCCTCCGCGGCGGTCAGGGCTACGCCGCCTTCGCGAGTGCGAAGGCCGGCTTGCGTATGGTGGCGCAGAGCGCCGCGCGGGAGCTCGGGCCCCGCAACATTCACGTCGCCCACCTCGTCATCGACGCCGGCGTCGATACCGCCTGGGTGCGCGAGCGCATCGCAGACCGCGTGGGGGCCGACGCGGTGACGCGGCTGCCACCCGACACGTTGATGCGCCCGGAGGCGATCGCCGATGCCTACTGGCAACTCCACCGGCAGCCGCGTGACGCGTGGACCTTCGAGCTCGAGATCCGACCCTTCGCGGAGACGTGGTGAGCGATGGTGCACGCGGAGTTCCACTTCGACTTCGGCAGCCCCAACGCCTACCTGAGCCATCTCGTGCTGCCCGACCTCGAGCGGCGCACGGGCGTCCGGTTCGAGTACGTGCCGATCCTCCTGGGCGGCATCTTCAAGCTCACGAACAACCGCTCGCCGGCCGAGAGCCTGGCCGGGATACGCAACAAGCCAGAGTACGAGCGTCTGGAGATGGAACGCTTCATCCGGCGGCACCACCTGACGCAGTTCCGGTTCAATCCGTTCTTCCCCGTGAACACGCTGGGGCTCATGCGCGGCGCGATCGCGGCGGGCGAGCTCGGGGTGTTCGAGCGGTACGTCGGCGAGGTCTTCCGGCACATGTGGGCAGAACCCAAGAAGCTCGACGACCCGGAGGTGCTGCGCGCGGCGCTGGTGGGATCGGGTCTCGATGCGGGCCGCCTGCTCGAGCTGGTGCAGACGGCGGCAGTCAAGGAGCGGCTACTCGCCAACACCCAGCGCTCCGTCGAGCGCGGCAGCTTCGGATCCCCGACGTTCTTCGTCGGCGACGATATCTTCTTCGGGAAGGACCGGCTGCGGGACGTCGAGGAGGCGATCCAGGCGGCGACCGCCTCCCGCACCGGTAGCTCCTGATCGGCCGGCGCCTCAGAGCCAGGCGATCGGGCTACGTGTACGGCGAAGAGAAGGAAGGGCGCGCTCGAGTTCCCGAGCCGGGCGCCGGCGGGCTTTTCTCGAGAACCGAAAGGGCAGTATGGAGGTCAGACCCTCCGTTGGCCCCGCAAGCAGTGAGGGTCCCATCCACTGCTCGTCGAGACGGACGCCGCGATCGGGCTTCGCGACGGCGGGACGATCCTCGCGATCGTGTTCCGTCCCGCGACCGAGGGCGAGTTTCCGGCGTCATCACGCTCGGCCCCTACCTCAAGGACGTCCACTTCAGCGACTGGGACCCGGCGGCATGGCGCCGTCTGCCGGAGCAGAACGAGCACATGCACTGGGAAACTGTCGACCCGGAGTGATGTGTGCCGCAGGGCTACGCCGTCGTGCGCTGCGACTCGCGCAGAACGGTAAGTCGCCAATGCGAGCCGCGGCTGCCCTTGCGCCGAGGCCGGGGAACTCCACGACTGCGTCGAGTGGCTGGGCACGCGGCCAGGGAGCAACGGCAAGGTCGCAGCCATCTGCGGGCCTCGGGCGATACGCTCCGAGGATGGCGAGCGAGTGGCGGGGTTCTTAGCGATGCGAGCGGGGCGGCGGCCCACGTAGGAGCTGGGAACCGCTCAGCGAGCGTTCGGGGACCAAACGGGCACCAGGTGCTTGCCCGGACGCGCGCCAGCGCCTAAAAGCCTCGTCAATTCAACGTCGAGCCGTTAGCTCAGTCGGTAGAGCAGCTGCCTTTTAAGCAGCGGGTCACTGGTTCGATCCCAGTACGGCTCATGCGAAAAGTCGCGCAGTTGGCCGCTCGTCCCGTTCCTGAAAGGGCGGGTCTGTCCGTAAGTGTGTCCGTGTGGGCGTCTAGCTCGCCCGTCTTTCGGCGAGCGGGATGACCTTGCGATGCGCCCGCGTGCGCAACTCGGCGGTGTACGCGGTCCGCCGTACGAGCGCCGCGCGCGTCTCATCGTCGGTGCCGATCGAGTAGCGATCATCGCGTCAGTTCAGCTCGACCTGCAGGTGCTTGATGCCGTTGATGAAGCCCGAGCGCAGCCGATCGGGCTCGCTCGTGATGCGGATGTTCGGCACGCGCTGAAAGAGCTCGCGGAACATCACCGTGATCTCGCGCCGCGCGAGGTGCGCGCCGAGACAGAAGTGCGGCCCCGGTCCCCCGAACCCGACGTGGAAGTTCGGATCGCGGCGCACGTCGAAGCGATAGGGGTTGGGGAAGACCCGGTCGTCGCGATTGGCGGAGTTGTAGAACAGGATGCACTTGTCGCCTTCGTGGAACTGGTGCCCGCCGACCGTGACGTCGCGGGTCGCCGTGCGGCGCATGAACACGACCGGCGTCGCCCAGCGCACGATCTCCTCGACGGCGGTGGGCGCGATGCTCTCGAAGTCGTGCATCCAGAGGGCGCGTTGGTCGGGGTTCGCGGCAAGTGCCACGACCCCGTGGCTGATGGCGTTCCGGGTCGTCTCGTTGCCCGCCGCGAGCAGCAGGATGAAAAAGGACGCGAGCTCCTGGTCGGTCAGGCGCTCGCCGTCGAGCTCGGCCGTCACGAGCGCCGACGTCAGGTCGTCGCCCGGTTGCGAGCGCTTGTGGGCGCTGACGTCGGCCATCATGCCGGCGAGCTCGGCGCCGGCGGCCATGAACGCCTGGATCAGGTCGCTGCCCTCGGGAATGTACTCCGAGTCGCCGCTCGAGAGGATGATGTTCGATTTGGCGAGCACCAAGTCGTACTGGCTCTCGGGGATGCCCATCATCTGACAGATGATCTTCAGCGGGAGCCGCATCGAGACCTCGGTCACGAAGTCGCAGGAGCCCAGCGGCCGGATGCGCTCGAGCACCTCGACGGCGGTGCGCTGCACGTCGTCCATCAGCGTCTGCATTACGCGCGGCGTGAAGCTCTTCGAGACCAAGCCGCGGAGCCGCGCGTGGCGCGGGTCGTCCATGTTGATCATCGAGCCGTAGAACTCGAGCATCTCCGTCGGCAGGTCGTTAATCGACGTGGCGCCGCGGCCGGAGCAGAAGAGCTCGGGTTGGCGGCTGATCTCGAGGATGTCGGCGTGGCGGGTGATCGCGTAGAAGCCGTCGCCGACGGGCAGGCCGGGAATGAAGTCGATCTCCTTGAACTTGCGGATAGGATCCTCGCGGCGGAGCTTCAGGAAGGCGCCCTCGCGCTCGGGAAGCGACTTCTCCCAGAACTCGGGCGTGCTGAGCTCGATGGCGTCGAGCGACGCGGGTTCGACGGGCTTCATGCGGCCTCACTTTTGGCGATGACGTGGTCGGCATAGAGCCGGAGCGCGTTGATCTTCTTCTGCGGCGGCATCGTGTCCTGGTCGTAGACGTTGCGGAAGCCGACGATCACGTCGGTGACCCCGAGGTCGACGAGCTTCTTCGCGCCGTCAACCGTGAAGCCGTCGAAGGAGACGGTGCACATGGAGGATTCAAAAGAGATTCAAAGGGCGAATTGCCCTTCACCCCTACCAGCCATCTCCCCGGCGCGTCTACCAGCCTGCCGCGCTTCCGTAACGGGCGGTCTCCAGGCGATGGAGTTGACAGGGGGCGGCCGCACCCACCGCACATCGTTGTGCCAACGTGAGCAGGCCACTAACGACCCCACACTCCAGGCTTGCGAATGGCGACAAGGGGAACCGGGGTCGCCCACCGGGGACTGGCGCGAAGCTCGCGCGTATGCGAACGGGGATGGAGGCCGCATGGGGCGGGATGTGGAAGGGCATCGGTTGGCGTCGGGTCGGCGGGCGAGGGGGTGCGGTCGCGGCGTGATCGCGCGCCTGCTCGTGCTCGGCCTGATCGTCGCGGTCGCGGGATGCGCCAGACCGGTACGACGCCGGCCCCAGCCGCCGCCGTTGTCAGGGCTGCCGACGATCGCCGATCGCGTCGCGCAGTACGGGCCCGGCGTGCGGGCGCGGCTCGCGCCGTACTTCAGGGCCGCCCGGGTGCCGTACCCACCGACACGATTCGTCCTCCTCGGGCTCAAGCAGGAGCGCGAGCTGCAGCTCTTCGCCGCCGGCCCCGATCAGCCGCTCGCCTTCGTCCGCACCTATCCCATCTACGGAGCCAGCGGGGGGCTCGGGCCGAAGCTCCGCGAGGGCGACCGCCAGGTTCCGGAGGGGATCTACACGATCGCCTACATGAACCCGAACAGCATCTCGCACCTCTCGCTCGCCCTGAGCTACCCGAACGACTTCGATCGTGCCCGGGCGGCGGAGGACGGCCGCGCCGACGACACCCTGGGGGGCAGCATCATGATCCACGGTGGGTCGGGTTCGATCGGCTGCATGGCGGTCGGCGACGAAGCGGCCGAGGATCTGTTCATCCTGACGGCGGACGCGGGCTGGGATCGCGGCTTGATCGTGGTCAGCCCGGTGGACTTCCGGCGCACCGACCTCCCTGCCGATTACCGCGCGTCGACACCCTGGGTGAACGATCTCTACGCGTGGATTCGCGCCGAGCTCGACACGCTTCCGCTCGCGCCCCCGCCGGCGGCGTCGGTCGCTTCCGGCGCTCCGTGAACCGCCCGGTCACTTGCGGCGCTTGATGAGCGGCGGAGTCCAAGTATCGCTCCGTGCTCGGCACAAGCACTGTGTGCTATGGCGTGTTCGATGAGTGCCTCAACGACTGCATGGGCGAAACACCACCGGCGCAATGTTCTTCGCAGTCGACCGTCATGATCCATGTGACGAAACGTCGATGACCGACGCGTCAGCGTAGGCTAGCCCCTCATCCGACCGCCCAACGTGCGGTCTCGACATCAGCGGTTGGTGGTGGATACGGACATTCCTATCGTTCCTCGCAACGTCGCTCTGCAATTCCCCCGGAGCGTGCCGCGGCACTGGGCCGGCGATCCCGTGCTCACCCGCATCTTGGATGCCTTCTCGCTCCTCTTCCCGGCCGGGGAGCAGTTCTTCATCCGCTCGGTGCAGTGCTACCGCGAGCGCATCACGAGCCCCGAGCTGCGGCGACAAGTGAAGAACTTCGCTTGCCAGGAGGCACGGCACTCGAACACGCACGCGGCCTACAACGCGCACCTCGCCGACCAGGGACTCACGCTGGCCTGGGTCGAGCGCAGCTTGCAGGTGCGACTCGCCCTCGCCAGCGCGTATCTGTCCGACGTGCAGCGGCTCGCCATCACGGCCGCCGGCGAGCATCTCACCGCGACCATGGCCGCGGGACTACTCGCGTCGATGGACGATCACCTCGCCTGCGCCGACCTCCGCATGCGCGCGCTCTATCTCTGGCACGCGGTGGAGGAGGTGGAGCACAAGGCCGTGGCGTGGGACGTCTACGAGCAGGTGGCCCGGGGAAGCTGGGGGCGACGGATCTGGTCGCAGCTCTGGTTGACGATCCTGTTGTCGTTGAACGTCGCGCTCGTGGCCGCGTTCCTGTTGTGGCACGACGGCCTGCTCTTCGACCCTGGCACCTGGCGCCGGAGCGGACGGAATCTGTGCGGTCGCCGTGGCTTCTTCACCCGGATGGTGCGGCCCTACCTGCTCGGATTCCGTCCCGGCTTCCATCCTTCGAAGACCCGGCCGCCGCGCGGGTTCGTGGAGTTCGTCGACGCCTACCGCGGACGGCCGGACGTGCTCGCCGCCAGCGCCGCCACGATGGCAACATTGGCGTAGCGCGCGTTCCGGAAGGGCGGCGGGCTGGTAGACGCGGCGGGCAGATGGCTGGCAGGCACGAAGAGCGAATACCCCTTCGTGTGTTCTATCTTCCCGTCGGCTCCTCGGACGGCTTTTTCTTGCGCGCGACATGCAGAAGCGTCAGCTGGTGCTTCGTAATGCGTCCGCCCGGGCGCAGGGCGATCAGCCGGCGCATTTCCGAGAGCAGCCACTCGCGCTTCCTCCCTTCAATGAGGCGATGATCGGATGCCGTTTGCATCAGCGCGACATGGGATTCCGCGTCGTATTCGTCGGTCCAGAGGTAGCGCACGACGCGCACATCCTCGAACGATCCGCTCGCCTCGATCTCGTCGCGCGCATCCGACGTCTCCTCCGGCGGCGGAGGCGGCCAGGAGCCGGGCCAGGGCATGCCGATGACGTCGTAGGCGGCCTGGATGTCGAGGAAGAAGGGATCGACGTCGGCAGGGAAGGCGTGCGCGCCGGTGGTGAAGGCGAGGAAGCCGCCGGGTCTCAACACCTGCGCTGCCTTCCGATAGCGAATTTGCGGATCGAGCCAGTGCCACGCCGTGGCGGCGAACACGATGTCGAATTGGCGGCTCTGGTTCTCCCAGGTCTCGAAATTCGCCGTGACTACGGAAACGCGCGGGAAGGCCGCGAGCTTCTCAGCTGCGATGCGTGCGAGGTTCGGGCCGAGTTCGACACAGACGATCTCCGCGCCACGCTGCGCAAGCGGCTCGGTCGCGTGGCCCGTGCCGCAGCCGATCTCGAGGATCCGCGCGGACGCGGGCTCGAACCCTGCGAGCTGGAAGAGATCGTCGAACATCTCCTCGCGGTAATAGGGCCGCGCGCGATCGTAGAGTTCGGCGATCTCGTCGAAAGTCCGCGCGCGTGCGAGCCGGCGTTCGTCGTCCATAACGGGGACAGCATACCTGTGGCGGCAGGCCGTAGAGATCCCTCGGGCAGATGGCTTGAAGGCGCGAAGGGCGAATCCCCCCTTCCTGAGCCGCCGACCTTCCTGCGGTCACCTCACCCGCAAGCGCAGTGCGCCCGGAGCGCACCCGCGGCCGAGGAGGCCGTCAAGGGGGGAAGGGTCGGGCCTTGGGCAGCGTAGGGCAGGCGCACGGCGCCTCCTAAGCAGCAAGCCCAACATCACGAGGCGACGCATGACGAGCCTCCCAGCACACGTGGTTCGCGTAGCCGGTGGACATCTACGCGGGTGGATCCGCGGCCGTCGACCGCAATTGTGCTGCGCTCGCGCGTTTGAAAGCTCTATCTCCATGCGGTTCGTCGTGACGAGCCGCGCCGCCCGGCGTTCAGAACCTCGCGGGACGGTCCGGCGTCAGGTATTCCGTGATCGCCGTGAACAGTCGCTCGCTGTAGTTCGTCGCGGTGGCGGCCGCCCGCAGCCCTTTGGTGACGGTGAGAGCGACCGAGATCCGCCTCGACGGCAGATAGGCCTGGATCGCAGTGTAGCCTTGCATCTCTGGGTTTTGAATTTCCCAGGTGTTCACGATCACGACGCCGAGTCCGTAGTAGAGGCTCTGGTTGAACCCCGGGAGCCCCGCCGTCGTCGGGGCGATGCGCTCGCGCGCGGCGGCCTTGGAGATCAACGCTCCCGTATCCAACGCTCTGGCCGACTTGATCACGTCGCCGATCGTGGACGTCATGATCATGCTCTCGGCGATCGACCACGAAGGGCTCCAGAAGGTCGAGTCCTCATAGGGACCGCGGTCGGCAGTGTACGCGTGCAGAACCGGTGGCGGGATGTCCGGCAGCGAGGAGATCCTGGTGTTGCGCAAGCCGAGCGGGCGGAGGACGCGCCTCCGGAGCAGCTCCGCCACCGGCTTGCCGGTGACGGCCTCGATCACGTTGCCGAGGATGATGAAGTTCGTGTGGGCGTAGTGAAAGCATGTCCCCGGGTCGCAGATGCGCGGCCGCGCCAGCGCGATGTCCAGCAGCTCCCTCGTCTGCCACTGGCGGAAGACGTTCGCGTACCAGATTTTGACCCAGGCGGGGTCCTCCTGGATCCAGTCGGCGTAGCCGGAGGTCGCGGTGGCGAGCATCCGAAGCGTCACGCGATCGGCGTCGGGGAGGTCGGGAAACCAGTTGGACAGGCGGTCGTCGAGGGACAGCCGTCCGTCGTCCTGCAGCTTAAGCAGGAGGTCGATGACGTAGGGGATCGCGACCGAGCCGATGCGGAAGTTCATCCGAAGGTTCGCGGGCACCCCGTCCATCGACTCCCCCGCGGAGACGCGGGCGATCGAACGATCGCCCAGGTCGACCCGGACGAGCGCCGCGCGCAGGTCGTCCTGCCGGACCGACTGCTGCACGATCGCCCGGATCTCGCGGCCCGTGGCCGCGAGGCTCGTACAGCCCGACGCGGTCCTGAGTCTCTCGCGCGGACAGGGCGTGACGCCGTCACCCGCGGCCGCGGAGCCGGACGCGAGCACCGCCGCGCAGACCGCTCCGGCAACCGCGAGACTCCCAGCGACCTTCACCCGTCCCACCCAGCGTGCTCTCGACACGACGGACACATATCGCCTTCGCTCGGAGCGGCGCCAGTTCAGACGCTCGCGAAGAGGCGACGCGTCGCGACGGCGGGGCGCGGACGGCCGCCCGACGTGCGCAGCGGTGGAGGGCATGCTGCAGTTGGTCGCCCAGTTTGTGCCGGGGGAACGGGAAGTCGAGGCGATCGACGCGCTGTACGCGTGGCAATCGCGCTTGGTGTCAGGGGTTGTGCGCCTTTGAGCCGGTGTCCTCACCGATCGCAGCGGTCGTCGCGACATCGCCCGTACGCCTCCCACGCACGCTGGTGGTCATCCTGGAGCGCTGCCGCACGTCGCCAGCTACGGGAGAGACGCTACGGTAAGCTGGAGCAGTCGCCAGACGGTGGTTCTGGTGGCAGTAGAGAAGCGCAAAGCTAGAAGCCCATCGAAACCTATCGAAACCATGCCGCGCGCCAAGTTGTGGTTGCGGCTGGGAAACCCTTGCTGCGAATGTGGTCTGCTCCCGCTTCCGTGGACGGTTGATGGCTTAGGCACTCAGTGCAATCTTCCTTGCTCTAGTCCCTCTGCCGTGAGCCCTCCGCCATGACCAACCCGCCCACCAAAACTCCCACTCCGATGAACGCGGTTCTGATCTCCAGCGTTGCCTTCTTTGCCATCGCCTGCTGCCTGCCGGCACTCGATTTCCGGAAGAGCGATGGCTCGCACGATGTGATGTTTGGCGTGCGGGCCCTCGCCGTAGGCTGGTCGGGTCTCTTCGCCGGAGTCATGGCGTGGTACGCAAATCCGTTCTGGTTGCTGGGCGTGAAGCTGGCGTACGTGCGCAAGCCGATCCCGGCCGTGCTCCTGGGGCTGATTGCGATGGGGATTGCGACCGCCACCTTTTCGGTGGTCGGTCGCGAGCTGCCGGCCGACGAGGGCAACGTCGTGAAAATGACCGTCGTCGAGCTGTTGCCGGGCTGTTACGTCTGGATGGCAAGTCTTGTGCTGCTGCCTGTCGCGGCCCTCTGGTCGAAGTTCCGGTGACGCCAAGGACCGCTGCGGACGGGCCGTGGGCTGGTAGCACGCAGTGGTCCTCCGGAGCGATCCTCTACGCCGTGCTGGTCTGTAGGATCGCGCCGTTTTCTGAAGCCGACACCGCGCGCTCCATCACCTGACGGCGATCGAGTCGAGCCGTCAGCTGAGCGTTGAGCGACGTGCGGCAGAACGTCGGCGTCGCCGGCCCGCGCAGGCCGGCGACGCCAGGGTCTTCAGCGGCAGCAGCCCACGGCGCTCTTGCCGGCGATGTTGCACTGCACGTCGGACTGGAGTCCCCCGAGGGTGCCGGCAGCGTTGTCGAGATCGACCCTCTGGCCGCGAGACGCGGTGTGCGCCGTCGCGTATTCCCAGTTGAGGCCGGAGCCACCAGCGACGTCGTCCTGGCACTGCTGGAGAGCGGGCTGCGACGAGTCGATTGCCCAGAAGGACGTCACCATCGCACCGGTGGTGTCCGTCAGGCCGACGAGATCACCCGCCGTCACCGCATTCTGCAGCTCCGCGAACGTGCACACATGGGTGCCGGGGAAGCTCGTGCCGCACGCGGCGTTGGCCCCGGGAAGTCCCAGCGTCAGGTTGTAGTTGAAGCGACCGGCGGTGGCCGCCAGCGCGCCCTGGAGGACCATCTTCCCGGGAAGCGTGGTCGTCGGTGGCCCGGCGCAGGTGCCGTCCGCCGCGCACGCGTCGAACGTGCTGAACAATCCCAGGAGCGCGCCGCAGGCGCTCCCCTTCTTGCACTTGGCAGCTTTGCCGACGATCGACGATTTGACTTTGCCGTTTCCCTTCGCGATGCAGCACACGGCGGCGTTCGGTTTCCCGCAGATCGACGCGTTCTCGCACTTCATGATGAGCTTGCGACACGGCTTATCGGGGATGAGCGCCGTGAGGTTGGCGGCCTTCAGGGCGCTCTTCACGCACTTCGTGTACTTGCCGTGCGTCTGGCCCTCACGGGTGCAGCCACAGGTCGTCTGGACGGTCGCACGCGCCTGTTCGATGGACGTCGTGTCCGGGCACTTCGCATTGACGCACTCCGCGAAGGCGGGGCTCAGGGGCGCGGAGAGCAGGAGCACGGTCAGGGTCGTGGCAAAGAGCGATGTCATGTCGTTCCCTCCGGGTGCTGGCAGCGCTGGCCGGTGACATACCGGCGTGGCCCGGTAGCTCCTGCTACCGTGCGAGACTCGCGCCCATGCTGATGAACACGCACCCGCGCGCAGGCTAGCGAGTAGTGCGTGCGCTATCAAACGCGCTTCGTCTCCTCAGGGCGTGCCTGTCGGAGGATCGCTTGCAGCCGGAGTATCCTGTCCCCATCCCGCCCTTGACCTGCGACGGCGCAAATCATATCCACGTTTCGTAACAACGATATGAAACCTGCCGCGCGGAGGCACCATGAGCACGCCCGTCACGTATGACCTGCGAGACTCCATCGCGACGATCGCGATGGACGACGGCAAGCGAAACGCTCTCTCGATCGGGATGCTCACCGGGATCAACCGGGCCCTCGACCGGGCGGCAGCCGATCGCGCCGTCGTGATCTTCACCGGACGGGAGGGCGCCTTCTCCGGGGGCTTCGATCTGCGTGTCCTCGCGGGCGGTGGGCCCGACGCGCGCGCGATGGTCCGCACGGGCTTCGAGCTGGCGGAGCGCATCCTGTCGTTCCCGGCGCCGGTGGTCGTCGCGTGCACGGGCCACGCGATCGCGATGGGCGCGTTCCTGCTCCTGTCGGGTGACTACCGTGTCGGCGCGGCGGGGGCGTACAAGATCGGAGCCAACGAGGTCGCGATCGGCATCACGATGCCGTTCTTCGGCGTCGAGATCTGTCGCCACCGCCTGGCGCCGGCGCACTTCCAGCGAGCGGTCATCAACGCCGAGATCTACACCCCCGACGATGCGGTCGCCGCCGGCTTCCTCGACCGGGTCGTGCCGGCCTCGGAGCTGGAGGATGTCGCCCGGGCAACTGCCGGCGCGCTTGCCAGGCTCGACCTCGGGGTCCACTCCGCGACAAAGCTGCGGGCGCGCGAGCATGCCCTGCATTCCATCCGGGCCGCCATCGACGCCGACGACGCCGCCTTCCGCGCGCCCGCCTGAGTCGCAGCGGAGCAGCCGACAAGGTCAGCCGTGCCGCGCGCGAAGCAGCGAACGCCCGAGCTGCGCGACCACGTTCTGCGCGTGGCCGTGGGTATGCTGGCGGACGAGGGAGTCGCTGGATTCACCACCCGGCGAGTCGCCCGCGAGGCGCACACGTCGCCGCCGGCGGTCTACGAGCTCTTCGGCGACAAGGCCGGCCTCGTCCGGGAGATGTTCTTCGAGGGCTTTCGCCTGCTTCGGCGTCGCTTCGACCAGCTCGCGGACGGGAACGATCCGCGCGCAGCGCTGGTCGGTGTCATCCGATCCATCCGGATGTTCGTGCGCGAGAACCCGGTCCTGTCGGAGGTGATGTTCTCGCGCCCCTTCGCCGACTTCGATCCTGGTCCGTCGGAGGCGAAGGCTGGCAGTGCGGTCAGGGTGTTCGTCGTCGAGCGCGTGCGGCGGTGCATCGACGCGGGTCTGCTCGCCGGAAACGAGACGGACATCGCACACGTGCTCGTCTCGATGACGCAGGGGCTCGCGGCAACCGAGGTGGCCGGATGGCTCGGCACGTCGCGAGCCTCGGTCGATCGACGCTGGGATCTCGCCATCCACGCGTTCCTCGACGGCCTTCATCCTGAACGCCAGCGACAGCGCGACAACCGGAAGCCGCGTGGCAGTGAGCAGACAGAAACTTGACCAGATTCGGAGAGCAGACGCATCGTCAACGCGCTGCCTGGACGGCCGTCGGTGCATCGTTCTCGGTTTCGTGCCGCTCGAGGAACCGGGGCCGGACGACGACGAGCGCCGCGGGCAGGGTGACCAGCGCGGTCAGGGCGCTGGTCGCCATCCAGAGCGCGAGCAGGAAGGCCATCTCGCCGACGAAGCGGAGCTGCGTGAGCGTGAAGCACAGCACGCCGGCGGTCATCGCGAGCGCCGTGAAGGCGACCGTCCGCCCGGCGCCCGAGATCGCCTCGCGCACGGCGTCGTCCAGCGGCATGCCTGCCGCCGTGCGCTCTTGCACGCGGCTCAGGATGTAGATGCCGTAGTCGATCCCGAAGCCGACGCCGACCGCGATCACGGGGAGCGTGTCCAGGTCGAGACCGATGCCGCGCGCCGCCATGTAGCCGTTCACCACGGCGTTCGCGAGGGCGAGCGGGAGGACGAGGAGCAGGGAGGCGACGAACGAGCGGTAGGTGACGAACGTCACCAGTAGGATGACGCCGAACGCGGCGGTGGTCATCAGCGCATCGCTGCGCAGGATCTCGTCGTAGACCGCGGCCATGATCCCGATCATCCCGCCCGCCAGGCGGAAGTGGGCGCCCTCGAGGGGATGCTTCGCGATGAAGTCCTCGGCGGCGGCCACGACGCTGCGCACCGTGCGCACGGCGTGGTCGGTGCAGAAGAACGTCATCTGTCCGATCCGGAAGTCGGGCGTGAAGAATCGGGCGCTCGTGCTGGGCGGGATGAACCCCCAGTAGGTGAAGAACGTCTCCGCCACCTCGCGCTCGGTCGACGGGATCACTCCCCACTTCGGCTCGAGCTCGTTGAAGCGTTCCCGCATGCCTTTCATGATGTCGACGGGCGAGATGCTGTAGGCGACGACCGGCAGGCGCTCGAGATGGTGCTGGAAGTCCTCCATGGCGCGCAGGAGGGCGGGGTGGTAGAGCGCCCGCGGCGCGTCGCCCTCGACGATCACGACGAACGGCTCGCTGCCGCCGAACTTGTCCTGCACGGCGCGATGCGCGCGGTTGAACTGGGAGTCCGTGGCCAGGATGCGTGACGCCGAATTCGGATCGCCGATCTGGATGAGGGGGATCAGGAGGGCTCCCAGGCCACCCACTCCGGCCGACGCGAGCAGCGCGACCCAGCGACCGCGCGGACCGGTGACGCCGGCGGCGAGCCGCCGGCATCCGCGGGCGAAGAAGCTTCCCTCGCGGGCGCGGATGGCCGCGAGCTCGGGTGCACGGAGGTGCGCGTAGACGATCGGGTTCAGCAGGAGCTCGGTCACGATGAGCGAGAGCAGCCACAGCGTTGCGGTGAGGGCGAGGGCGCGCAGCGCCGGAATGGCGACGATCCCGATGGCCAGCACGCCGAGCGCGTCGGTCATGATGCCGGCCACGGTAGGCGCGACCAGACGCGAGAAGGAGCGTTGCACGGCGGCGTCCTTCGTGGCGCCCGCGGAGAGCTCCTCGTAGTAGCGGTCGTGCATCTGGGCGGAGTGGCTCACCGCGCGTGCCGTGATGAGAAACGGGATCACCAGCGTGAGCGGATTCAGGGCGAACCCCGAGAGCTGCACGAGGCCGAATCCCCAGATCGCGGCGAGGCCGCCGGAGATCGTCGGACGCAGCGCGCCGCGCCAGTCGCGGAAGTACCGGTAGAGGAGGATCCAGGTGAGCACGACGGCGCCGGCGAAGGCCAGCAGCACCTGCCACTCGAGCGCGAGGACCCAGCCGTTCTGCCGCGGCTGCCCCGCCACGGAGATGGTGACCCGCTCGTCGGCCAGCGGGAGGATCGTCTCGTTGACCGCGGTGAAGAGCCGTCTGGCGTCCAGCCGGCGCTCGGCGAAGCCCGCCCTGATCAGCGCGGCGTGCTCGTCCAGCGAGACCAGGTTGCCGAGGATGTAGCCCGAGGACAGCACGAGGTGCTTGATCTCCTTCGCCTCGGCGTCGCTCGTGACCGGTCCGGACATGAGTGGATCGGCCGTCATGCGCCCGCCACTCTGCACCTGCACGACGCGCACGAACCGGCTGCCGATCGAGTCGATCTGGTCGTGGTTCACCCCGGGGAGGCGATCGACCGCCTCGGTGACGCGGAGGATGGTCGTCAGGATCTCGGGCGTGAAGATCGTCCCGTCGCGCGCCTCGACCATCACGGTGAGCACGTTCGCCTCGCTGAAGTTCTCGTGGAAGCGATTGTGCACCTGCATGAACGGATGCCCTTGCGGCAGCAGGTCGCCGGGACGGAAGTCGAGCTGGATCCGGAAGGCGAACATCGCGAACACGAGCGTCAGCGCGACCACGGCGCCGACGACGAGCCGGCCGTGCGCGATCAGCCAGGAGCCGAGACCGGACCCGTGGCTCATCGAGTGAACGTCTTCGCCTTCACCTGGTCGAGGGTGGTCGCGACGTCGATGTAGTAGCTGTCCGCGGTGGCGCGCGGCAGCGCTCCGGCGTCGCTCATGACGGTGGCGGGTGGCTTCGCGGGCGGGAGGCGTGGCACCGCCACCGGTTGCGCGAGATCGCTGACGGCGCTCGGCCCGGTCGGCGCGTCCTCCAGGTGCGCGTGCCCGCCGAAGATCGACGTGGCGATCGTTGCCCTGGTGCCGAGGAGCGTGTTGCCGATGACGTTGGCCCGGGCGCCGTCGCGGATCTGGATTCCACCCTGCACCGGCGACCGCACGACGTTGTAGCGAATGTCGGCGACGCAGTCGCCGCTGACGGCCGGTGTGCGCCTGAGGTTCTTGTCCCAGAAGTTGTAGTAGTAGCTGAGGCGATCGACGCCGTACTTCGCCAGGCTCCCACCGCCGCACATGCCCTTGGCACACGGGCCGCCATTGCCGGCCAGGTAGTTGCCGATGATCGTGACGTCGGTCACCGGGAGGCCGTTGCGTCCCGTGATGTCGATCCCTCCGTCTTCGCTGTTGGTGATCGAGCAGTGATCGATGACGACGTTCGCGATCGGCTGCCGGCGCCTCGGGGCGATGTGCACGCCGTCGTTCATGCCGTTGCGAATGCGCAGGTCACGCACGATCGCGTTGCTCTCCGCGATGTTGAGCACGCCGGTGCCGGCAGCCCCGGCGCGCTGGCCCCAGAGGGTGATCCCCGGCGGCGGTGCCGACGAGCCGTCGATCGTCGTCCGGCCGGGGACGTCGAGACCCGACGCGAGGTCGATGCCGCCGCCGACGGCGAACCTGATGGTTCCGCCGTCGCGTCCGGCCCGGGCGAGCGCGTCGCGCAGGGAGCCGGGACCCGCATCGGCGAGCGTCGTCACGGTGAAGACCGGGCGGCCGGTCCCTCCGGTCGTCCTGTATCCGAACCCCGGGTAGGCCGGGACGGCCGTCTGTGGCCGCGCAGCGGCGGGATGCCGGGGCGCAGGCTTTCCCTTGGCCACGGAGTAGGCCGGAAATGTGAGGATGAGCAGCAGGGCGAGCGGTCGGAAGATCATGCGCGTCGGGAACCGAGGTACCACATCGCGGCCGCGGGCGGCATCAGGTGGCCGACTCTCCTGCCGCCAGGCGCATGTGGTCGCCGTCGGGCACGAGGGCGAAGCGTTTCGTATGATGCGGCGCAACGCCGGGACGGTGCGCGATGCTCACCACGGTCGTGTCCGGCAGCCGCTCGTGGATCAGGCGGTAGAGACGCGTCTCGATCGCCTCGTCGAGCGACGCGGTGGCCTCGTCGAGAAACAGCCACTCGGGTCGCTGGAGGAGCGCGCGCGCGATCGCGAGGCGCTGCTGCTCGCCGAGGCTCATCTGGAGCGCCCAGTTGGCGGCCTCGTCGAGACGCGCGGTGAAGGGGGCGAGCTCGCAGAGCTGGAGGGCCTCGACCACCGCGGGTTCCGGAAACGTGCCCGGCTCCGAGGGGTACGTCACGACCTCGCGCAGCGTGCCGATCGGCAGGTAGGGACGCTGCGGCAGGAAGAGCACGCGCGCGCGCTCGGGCACCCGGATGCGCCCGGTCCCGAACGGCCAGATGCCGGCGAGCGCGCGGAAGAGCGTGCTCTTGCCGCTGCCGGACGGTCCCGAGATCAGGACCCGGTTGCCCGGCTCGATGCACAGGCTCGTGTCGGCGAGCAGCACGCGACCGTTCGGCAGGGCCAGGTTGAGCTCCTCCGCCCGGATGGTGCTGCCCGGTGCGCGCGTGAGGGTGATGCCGCTGGCGGCGCTCTCGGCCTCTGCTTGCTGCAGGGCATGCTCGAAGGTGAGGAGGCGATCGACGCTCGCCTTCCAGCTTGCCAGGTCGCCGTAGCTGTCGACGAACCAGCTGAGCGCATCCTGCACGCGACCGAACGCACCGGCGATCTGGATGAGGGTGCCGAGCGTGATCGCGCCGGCGAAGAAACGCGGTGCCGCCACCACGATGGGGAAGATGCTGGCGAGCTGTCCGTAGCCGACGGTGAAGCCGGTCAGGCGCTTGGTGTAGCGCATGAGGTTCCACCAGTTCGCCCGGATGCGCTCGAAGCGATCGAGTAGCCCGATCTGCTCGTTGCGCTCGCCGCGGTAGAGCGCAACGCCCTCGGAGTTCTCGCGCAGGCGGACCAGGCTGTAGCGGAAGTCGGCCTCGAGGCGCTGCTGCTGGAAGTTGAGCGGGATCAAGGGGCGGCCGATCCGGTGCGTCAGCACGCTCCCGAAGACGGCGTACACGATGGCGGCCCACACCATGTAACCCGGGATCGTGACGTCGTGCCCAGCGACGGTGAAGGAGAGCGGGCCGGAGATCGTCCACAGGATCCCGATGAAGGACACCAGCGTGACGACCGAGGAGAGCAGGCCCAGCGACAGGGCGAGCGTGTTCGACGTGACGAGGCGCAGGTCTTCGGAGATGCGCTGGTCCGGGTTGTCCGTTCCGTGGTGCTCGAGCTCGAGCCGGTAGTAGACCTGCTTGTCCATCCAGGCCTGGACGTAACGACGGGTCAGCCAGACACGCCAGCGCATCTCGAGCATCTGCCGCAGATAGAGCCGGTAGACCGAGGCGACGATGAAGATGGTGGCGAGAACCATGAAGCGCACGAGTAGCGCCGAGAAGTCCGCGTAGTTCTTCTGTTCTAGTGAGTTGTAGAAGAGGCGCTGCCACTCGTTCAGCAGGACCAGCAGGTAGACCAACCCGAGGCTCAGCAGGACGACCGTGCCGAGCAGCAGGCGCGCGCGCCAGCGTTCCTCGGAAAACCAGTACGGCCGCACGAGGCGCCAGAGCTTGGCAAGGAAGGGAGTCGAGTCGGTAGTGGGGTTCGTCATGTCTCCTCAGCAAAAGACGTCTTGACACCGTTCGAGGTCGGAGCATAGCCGCAGGGGTAGCGGCGCGCTGCCGGTCGGGGCGGCGAGGCAGGTATCGCTGGGTGTGCGCGCTCGCGGCCCGAGTACGATGAAGCGCTCAGGACGAGGAGCCCGGAGTCCGCCCGCGCGGCGCGGCGGCCACGGCGCGACCACAACGGCCCGATTCCGAAACCTGGAACGTGTCTTGGGAGAGGGGGACCATGAAGAAGATCATCGTGTTTCTCTGTGTCCTCGTGATGCCAGCGGGCGCGCACGCGAAGGATCGCAATCGCGTGGTGCTCGACTTCGCCACCATGTACGGCGTCGACGAGGCGTTCGTCGGAGAGGAGAACCCGATCCGCGGCATCGTGGGAGACGAGCTGCCGTGGAGGATCGCCGGCGGTGTGCATGGACGACTCACGAATCGTGGGCACCTGCGCATCCGCGTCCGGGGTCTGGTCTTCACCGACGATCCCGAGGTTCCGCCCGACAAGCGTGGTACGAACGACGAGACCGAGTTCCGCGCGGTGGTGAGCTGCCTGGCCGAGGACCAGACCGGTCACGTCGTGACGATGAACGTGCCCACGGCGGGCTTCCCGGCGACGCCGTCCGGCAACTCGGACATCGACGCGCAGCTCCAGCTTCCCCCCGAGTGCGTGGCGCCGATCGTCTTCGTCCTCGCCGGAAGCGAGGACAAGTGGTTCGCCGTGACGGGCTTCTCGTCGGAGTGACCGCGGCTGCCCCAAACGATGGGAGGGTCGCGGCCTGTGGCCGCAACCCTCCCGCGTGCGGATCTGCTCAGGCGGTTGTCAGAACGGGCAGCCGTTGTCTCCCGGCTCCATGGGGAGCGGCGCCGTGCTGACCGCGGTGCTCAACGACGGCGAGTTGTCGAAGTCGAACATGTCCTCGAGCGTGCTGGACGCCCCATCGCGTGCGGTCAGGGGAGCAAGGGAGAAGCGCTTCTCGATGAGAGCGAGGAGCGAGGTGTGCGACCCGGTGATGTGCGAGACGTAGTGCGGCTTCGAGAACGGCGACACCGCGACGAAAGGCACACGGAATCCGAGCTGATTGAACGTCGCGCAGTCTGCGGGGTAGGGGCCCGTCGGGGTGAAGGCCGGGCAGATGCCCGGGGCGTCCACCGTCTGGCTGTGGCTGCAGCTCGCCCCCGCTCCCTGCTGCTGGCTTGCGGGCGGATTTGACAGGTCCGCGCACTGCCCCGGGGCTATGCCGTCCGGCGTCGCGAAGCCGCCCTGCGGCGCGGGCGGAGGCTTGACGTGGTCGTAGAACCCGCCGTGCTCGTCGTACGTCCAGAACAGAATCGAGTCGTTCCAGCTGGGGCCGGAGCGGAGCGCGTTGATCACCTGCGACACGACGTATTCGCCCGCACGGATGTCGTTGGGGGGATGCTCATCCGTCTGGTAGAGGTGGCCGTTGATCGTCTGAGTCGCGAACGCGGAGGGGTCGATGAACGACACGTCGGGCAGCGTCCCCGCCGCGGCGGCTGTAAGGAACGCCCCCATGGGACTGGTATGACCCGGGGAGATCGCGAAGATCGCGGCGTAGGGGAGATCGGAAAAGTAGTCCTTCCACGACACCCCGGCGGCGTCCATGCGGTCGAAGATCGTGCCGGTGATCGGCTTGTACCCGCCTGGGGTTATGATCTCGCTCGTCGTCAGATGGCCGAACGACGTGCCGGCCAGGAAGTACGCTCGATTCGGGAAGGTCTGACCGATCACGGGGCAGAAGTAGCGATCGCTCATCGCGAAGTCCTGCGCGATGTCGTAGTAGAAGGGCAGGTCGCCATCGTCGTAGTAGCCCATCGTGTCGTGCGCGGTCACTTGCTCGGGCCCGTTCGTCTCGGCGTTCACGCGGACGAACCCGTTGTTGGGGCTCGACCGCAGCATGCTGTTGGGATGCTTGAAGTTGCCCTCCTCGTGACTCCCGATCCAGCTATGGTCGAGGTCGGGCCCGATGCAGAGGTTCTCTTCGTGAAACGCGCGGACCGTCCCTTTCAGGTTGCTCTGGTTCTTGTTCCGACAGACGAGCCCCCCCGTCTTCATCTTGCACGAGAGGCCGTCGACACACGTGTTGTCGTTGATGGGGCATCCGCGGCGGCCCTTGGCATTGTGGTAGGGGGTACCGGCGATATAGCCGAGCACACCTAGGTAGTTATCGTAGGAGTGGTTCTCCTGCATCATGATGATGATGTGATGCACGTTGTTGAGATTGCCGTCGGCGCGTGCGGGCACGGCGCCGAGCGCCACGCTGCCTGCGACCGCCGCCCCGAGCAGGGCCTTACGGATCCCTATGCACGTCGTCATATCTTCACGTCTCCCCCGGGTGTTCTTGCGGCCGTAGGCGGCGCCTGTCGCGAGCGCGGTCTGCACCCTCACAGGGTCGATACGCTGCGTGGCGTCGTTTCGTCAAGGAAATCGTCGCCGGGACCGGCTCAGGACGCCGGGTCGCCCTCGGGAACCGCGCGGCGCGCGTGTATCCGGACGAGGTAGGCTCCCGCGGCGAGGACCAGGCCCACGAGGATCGCCAGGCTCGCGCGATGCCAGGGTGCCGGCGCCGGGCCCGGGGCGCCGCTGGGACGGAGGAGTGCCGTGGCCGCGTCGAGATCGGCGCTGAGCTGTCGCCCGAGCGCGTCGGGAGCGCCCTTCGAGGAGTCGCGAAGCGCGGAGCGGAACGTGACGAACGACTGCTCGAGCGCCTCGACGCGGGCCTCGTCCTTCTCGGCGAGGAACCGCTCGAGTGGCTCGAAGCGGAGATAGGCGTTGGTGGCGATCGCATGGGCGTCCGGATCCCCGCGTCGCTGGGCGTCGACCGCGGCATCGAGCACGCGGCGCACGTCGGCCAGCTCCGCGGCGCGGTCGGGCTCCAGGGCCCCGGCGTCCGTACCCGGAGCGCCGGCCAGCGACAGGGTGCGCAGGAAGCTGACCACCGCCCAGCGATCGGCCTCGCTGAGCGTCGCCCCGAACGCGGGCATCGGCGTGCCGGCCACTCCCTTGGTCACCACGGTGAAGACGTCGGCGTCGGAGTGCTCGGCCCGGTCGAGGATGGCGGCGAGGCTGCGCGAGGGGCGCTGGAGGCTCGCGGCCTGCGACTCGGCGGGATCGCCGTTCGGGCCATGGCATCCGGCGCACTGGGCCGCGTAGATCCGTTGCCCGGCAGCGGCGGCGCCCGGCGGGGAGGAGAGTGACCAGACATAGGCCACCAGGTCCCATATCTGCTGCGCGGAGAACGCATCGCCCCAGGTGGGCATGCCGTTCTTCGGGCGCCCGAGCGTGATGGCGTTGAAGGAGTCCCGCGGCGTCTCGCCACGCATGAATTCGAGGTCGGTGAAGTTGGCGGGTGTGATGCCGAGCTGCTTCACGTCGGCGCCGTCTCCCGCGCCGCCGACGCCGTGACACCCGGTGCAGTTGTCGCGAAACAGCGCCGCGCCGCGGGCGGGCGAGGGGCGCTCGGGGGGAACGATCGCTTCGTGGACGCCCGTGACCTGGATGAGATAGCGGCGAACGACCTCGGTGAAGGCCGCGACGACTTCGGGCGGGACCTTGTCGTCGATGACGGACGCCAGCCCGAGCATCAGTTCTGGAGCTCGAGGTCCCCCGCCATCGGCGGCCGGCCGGTCAGGTCGCTGACCTCCGCCAGCAGCAGGCGCGTCTCGTCGACGTCGAGCGGCCGGACGAGCTTCCCCTGATCGTCGAACGCTTCCCGGTACTCGCTGCCGATGCCGGCGAGGAGCTGGAGCGTGCGCTGGACGGCGGCCGGATCGGGGGAGGGATCACCGACGGCCGTGCCCGGCGGCACCAGGACGGCCGCCAGCAGCGATGCCACGAGGGCCAGCCGGAGTCCGATGCGTGCGCTCGATGGGCGCGGGACGTCGACGCGGTGCACGCGGGAGAGAGCGCTACCCTCGCCCCCGCCTTGGCGTCAATAGGATATCCCCCGGCACGAATTCCCGTTGACCGTGGGGTGGTCGGTTCGGTAGCAGGAGATGTCGTACCAACGATGGAGGAACCATGACGTCGTGTCGCAGAATGGCCCTGTGGGCCGCGCTCCTCTCGGTCCTCCCCTCGCTCGCGCTGGCACAGTGCACCACCAAGGCTGATTCGAGCGCGCTCACGAAGAGCGTCAAGCTCGCGGCGAAGTGCAATCAGCGCCGGCTGCAGAGCGGTCCGGCGGTGACCTGCAAGACGGCGGTCCCACCGGCGTGCGCGGGTACCCTCGCGACGGACGCCATCGCGCTGGCCTGGGGCGCCAACAACCCCGCACCGGCCGCGATCGACCGCCGCGCGCTGAAGGACCAGTTCAATTGCCAGAAGGTCATCAGCAAGGGCGTCGTCAACTTCGTCACCAAGAAGCTGCGCTACCTGATCAACGGGCTCTCGGCGGCCGAGGCGGAGACGAAGGCGCGCCACTCGATCGACAAGATCCCCGACAAGTGCGTGGTCACCGTGGCGCAGGACGTCAGCCTCGTGATCCTGCCCGACGTCGGTCCCCAGCTCGATGCGGCAGTGCCTCCGGCCGCCGGCGGCGCCGTGCAGCCGACGGTGCTGCGCGACGCGCTGGTCACCCTGCTCGAGACGTGGGTCGACCGCGTCGGTCCGCACGCCGCGCCGCTCCGGCCGAACATCGTCTTCATCCTGAGCGACGACCAGCGCTTCGACACCGTCGGCTTCGAGCACTCGAAGGACGGCGGCGTGACGCCGGTCATGCCGACCGTGCTGAACGAGATCGTGAACAAGGGCGTCGAGTTCCAGAACAGCTTCGTCACGACCGCGCTCTGCGCGCCCAGCCGATCGAGCCTGCTGTCGGGCAAGTACTCCCACACCACCGGCGTGCACGACAACGGCGGCGCCGACGGCGGCTTCGGCGCGTTCGACGACGCCTCCACGGTCGCCGTGTGGCTGAAGGCCGCGGGCTACCACACCGGCATCTACGGCAAGTACCTGAACGGCTACAACACGGCGGCGCCGTATCAGGCGCCGGGCTGGGACGAGTGGCACGTCTTCAAGAACGTCGCCTACTTCAACTACACGCTGGTGGAGAACGGCACCGAGGTCGCGTTCGGCGCGGCGGACACCGACTACTCGACCGACGTGCTGCGCGATCGCGCGGTGCAGTTCATCCACGACTCGGCGGGCCAGCAGCCCTTCTTCCTCTACTTCGTGCCGAAGGCGCCGCACGGGCCGGCCACGCCTGCGCCGCGCCACGCCGGGAGCTACTCGGGTGTGCCGCCGTGGCGGCCGCCGAACTACAACGAGGCCGACGTGTCCGACAAGCCGGCGTGGCTCCAGGCGATCGCGCCGTGGGGCGCGATGAAGCAGGCCAACGAGGACAAGTTCGACCGCATGCAGCTCGAGTCCCTGCAGGCCGTCGACGAGGCGGTCGCGGCGATCATCCAGGCGTTGAAGGACATCGGCCAGGATCAGACGACGATGATCGTCTACGCCTCGGACAACGGATACTCCTGGGGCTCGCATCGCTGGGAGCCGAAGCAGTGCCCGTACGAGGAGTGCATCCGGGTGCCGCTCGCAATCCGGTACCCGCCGCTGGCGCCGCTGCCGCGGGTCGAGACCGGTTTCGGCCTGAACATCGACCACGCGGAGACGCTGGCGGAGCTCGCGGGTGCGACGCCCGATCCCGGCGTCGAGGGCGCGAGCCTGGTGCACCTGCTCGACGGAACCGCGCCGAGCTGGCGTACGGACTTCCTCGAGGAGCACTGGAACGGGCCGATCACCACGTTCGCCCAGGTGCGCGGTCCCGAGTGGAAATACGTCGAGTACGTGACGGCCGAGCGCGAGCTCTACGACGAGGACGCCGATCCGTTCGAGCTGACGAACGTCGTCAACGATCCTGGCAATGCCTCGCTGGTGGCGGACCTGGCCGACCGCTTGCGGGAGCTCCGACCCGGGTGGCCGGCGTCGCCCTCGGGCGCGTTCCTGGTGCCCTGATCCGCGGCACGAACCCGGACATGACGACGAGAGAGCCGGCCGCGGCACGCCCGTGGGCGGTGAGGCCGGCACTCGTGACGGCCATGCTGGTCGCGCTCGCGGCGACGATGGGCCCGCGGGCGGCCCGGGGCCAGGACGCCGGCGAGCCGGCGGCGCGCCAGGGTGACCGGCGTTTCGTGGTCGACGTCAATCCGTTCACGATCGGGCAGGCGCCCGACTGGCTCGATCGCACGCACGTCGTCTGGCAGGACCCCGCGGGACGCGACGAGGACGACGACGGCGAGATCCAGATCTATCGCTCGGCGCTCGACGGCACGGAGAAGGTCTGCCTGACGTGCGGCATGGACGGCCCGAACCAGGTGCCGGTGGTGCAGCCGCACGGCCAGTGGATCCTGTTCCATTCCTGGAACGGCCACGACGTCAAGATCGGCTCGCCGGGGTTCGGCGGCATCGGCTCCGACATCTGGGTGATGCGGCGCGACGGCAGTCAGCGCACCAAGCTCAACCAGGATACGGAGTTCCACGACAACTTCCACGCCTACTGGTCGCCCGACGGCAAGTACATCGTGTGGACCGCGCTCAGCTGGAACGCCGACGAGGGCGGAAACGGGAAGTCCGACATCCGCGTCGCACGCTTCGACCCCGCGGGCCCGTCGGGTCCGCGGCTGGTCGACGAGCACGTCGTCAGACCCGGCAACGGCCACTGGTACGAGACGCAGTGGTGGGCGCCGGACGGCTCGGGCTTCCTCTACACCGAGACGGTCGACACGGCGATCAATCCGGAGCTCTTCTTCTGCCGGCTGCGCAATCCGGCCCGCGGCGAGTGCCAGCCGGTGCGACTGACGCACGATCCCGCCTGGGACGAGCAGGCGATCTTCACCCCCGACATGGCCCGGATCGTCTTCATGTCGTCGCGCAATCTGCCCGGCGCGCAGAACGACTGGGCGCAGGTCGCCACGTTGCTCGACCTTCCCGCCGACTACGACTACGCGCTCATCCTGCCGGTGTTCAACGACAACTACCTGCAGCCGATCCTGCAGCAGGCGACGGATCTCTACGAGCTCACGCTGCGCTGGAACCAGGCCCGCACGCGGTTCAAGCCCGGAGCGGTGCGCCGGCTGACGAGCTACGGCGATGCGGGCTGGGTGATCCCCGAGTTCGCGTGGGATCCGAGCGGCCGCCGGCTGCTGTGGACGCAGAACCGGTTCGCACCCGGGCGCCGGGTCGACCAGGCCTGCGTGATGCGAGAGATCCGGAGCGCCTTCGTCGCGCGGCTGAGCCCCGTCACGTCGATCGGCCAGATCCCGTTCGACATCGGCGATCAGGTGCGGGACGAGGCGGCGAACCTGCTGCGGAAGCCGTCGCTGTACGACTACCAGGGCCCGTGCGGCGGGACGGCCCCCGCGGCGCAGCCCGCCCTCACGCCGCAGACGCTCATCGGCCACTTCGAGGCGCCCGCCCAGCCCTAGGTCCCTGATCGATCAGTCCGAGGCGCGGCACGATCGAGCGAGGCGCCAGGAGCGTGCCGGGCGCCAGGACGGCGTTCGCGCCGATGCGCGAGTGGTCGCCGACCAGCGCACCGAACGTGTCGACGCCGGTGTCGATCACCTCGTCGCCGGCGTGCAGCCGGATGCGGGGGTCGTCGAGCTCGTTGCGGCGATTCGCGATGACCGCGCCTGCCTCGACGTTGACGTCGCGGCCCAGGATCGAGTCGCCGACGAAGTTGAGGTGCGCCAGGCGCGCCCCGCGGAAGAGCAGGCTCGCCTTCACCTCGGCGTGCGGGCCGACGACGCAGTCCTCCTCCAGCCAGACGCCGCCACGGAGGTAGGCGCCCGTGGCGACGAGACAGCGCGGCCCGATGACCGCCGGTCCCTTCACGATCGCGCCCTGCTCGATGCGGGCGCTCCCGTGCCAGACGATGTCGCCGGCGCGTTCGAAGCCGGTGCCGACCGCGGCGAGCATGTGCATCACGATCGTGGGGGCGCGTGCCGTCAGCTCCCAGGGCGGGAGCGCGGCGTGCTCGGCGAGCGCAGAGCGCGCGACGTCCGCCACGTAGTCCGCCAGCCTGGGCGAGGACATCGGATCGCCCGGCGGACTCAGGTTGGCTCGGTACGGGACATGGGCCTTCGGCTCGAGTAACACGGCCGCGCGTCACCTTTCTACGGGGGGGAGCGGCTGCAATGGCATCTGCGCGGCCCCGTCGGGCCGGGGCTTTCGGATCTGCCCGGGTCACCCGTATGTTGGGATGCAATGCTGCCCCGACACTGGCTGGCGGCGATGGCCCTGCTCGCGCTCGCGCGCGCGGCCGTCGGCGCGGACAACGGCTCCTGCCCGGGACCGGCCACGATCGCGGTGGTCGCCGACAATCTGAGCAGCGACGCCACCGTGACGCTGCACGTGGAAGGCCAGCTGGTCGATCCTGGCGCCACCTGCGCCGGAGGCGGCGTCACCTCGTACGCGATGACGTTCGACTGCACCGGGCCGGGCGCCACCCCGTGCGGCCACCTCGAGGGTCTGCGGCCGGGCGCCTGGGTGCATCGGGTCCGGGTTCAGGTGGCCGGGTCCGACGAGCAGGTGCAGAGCCAGCGCAGCGTGCTGCTGGCCGGGATGTCCGACGGGACCAACACCATTCCCTGGACGGTCTATCCGCGCACCTTCGTCGTGCACGCGGCCGACGGCGACGAGCTCCGCGATCGCCTGGACGCCGCCGCGGCCTTCACGGCCGCTTCCGCGGGTGCGCGAGCACTCGTCACCTTCGATCCCCTGGTCTTCCGTGGCGCGGACCATCCGCAGACGATCCTGCTGGCGTCGATCCCGCGCAGCCCGACCGGCGACGTGTGTCCGGACGACGTCCACTGCCCCGACGGGCGCTCGACCAGCTACTGCCTCACCGGGTCGGGCGTGATCGTGGATGCGCTCGACACCCTCGCGCGGCCGGGCGGCGTCATCCTGTCCGTGAATCTCTGCACGCGGTCCGTGCTACGCGTCATGGGCAGCGACAACGTGCTGCGCGGGCTCGAGCTGCACGGCAGCACGAACTCGAGCGCGGACACGCCGCTCGATACGCTGGCGATCAGCGGGTCCGGTGCGCAGCGCAACCGCGTCGAACACTGCATCATCCGCGGGCCGACGAACGGCGATGCGATCGAGGTGGAAGCCGGCGCGGGCACGCAGAGCGACAACGTCGTCGATCACTCGGAGATCACGGGCGCCGCCGACAAGGGCGTCAAGGTGACCACCGATGGGCACGTCCAGGTCGTCGACAGCTGCGTCCATGACAACAGCGACGGCGGCATCCAGGCGACCGCCGGCGGCAACGTCGTCGCGGTGCGCAACGTCGTCCAGCTGAACCGTCCCGGCAGCTCGCAGAACGGCCTCCTGGTCGGCGTGCCGGAGCAGACGGGACCGCTGAACACCATGACCACCGACGGCAACGTGATCCGGTTCTCGGGCGCCCGCGGCATCTCGGTGGTGAACGCGGCCAGCGCGACCTTCATGCACGACGTCGTCACGGACAACGAGGAGGCGGGGGCGGTGGTCGAGAGTGCGCAGCCGAAGCCGCCAAAGCCGCCGCTGCCCGCGGAGACGATCCCGTCGCCGACGGCGGTGTTCCGCGGCGTGGCGTTGGACTGCAACGACAAGAAGATCTCCGGCATGTGCGACACCGACAACCCCGCCGGCATACGCTGTGGGAGCGACGATGCGTGTCCGAGCGGGGTGCAGTGCAAGTACGAGGACTCCGACGGCGCGGGCATCAGGCGCGATTCCTGCGACGGGTGCGCGGTGCCGAACCTCGACCTCGGAAGCGGCGGGCGCGATTCCGGGCGGAACGCGCTGACGCTGAACCAGAACCCGCTCACGGCGCCCGCCGGCTTCAACCTGATCAACCGCGACATGGCGTGTGGGCGGGCCGGTGGTGGCGCGGGGGAACCAGTGGGAGCACTGCGGCACCGACACCCTGTGCAACGTCGGCGCCGTCCTGAGGAACGACGTGCGCCCGAACGACGTCGGTGCCGACATCGGGACGCCCGCCGGTCCCGGACGCGGGCCGGTCCCCGTGATCACGCGGGTGGCGCCGGCGCGGCCGCACGCCGGTGACTTCGTGCGCGTGTACAACGGCAGCCTCGACGGCGTCGGCGGCACGTTCAACGCGATCGACGGTGCCGCCTGCACGGATCCGGGTGACGCCGGCGGGCGGCCGGTGGGGCTGCCCGCGGATGCCTGCTCGCCCGAGAACCCGAACGTGGTCACGCAGAACAGCTCCGTGGGACGCGCGAACCGCGTGAAGATCACGATGGGGACCTTCGAGATCGATGCCGACGTCCACGCGGTGACGCCGAGCATGCTGATCTTCCGGATGCCGGCCGACTGCTACGCCCCCGCCAGCATGATCGTGACGCGGGGCAACGACTCGTCGAGCGCTCCGTTCACCCTGTGCGACCCGGAGAGCTGCGCCGACCAGCCCGCGGGCACGCCGTGCGACGACGGCAACGTCTGCGGCATCGACGAGCGCTGCGACGGGAACGGCGCCTGCGTGCCGAGCAGCACGATCCAGTGCGCGGGGCCGTGCCTGACCGGCGCGTGCGATCCGAAGACCGGGTGCGTCGTGGCGGCAAGCGATCCGACCTGCAACGACGGCAATCCGTGCACCGCGGATCTGTGCCTTGCCGCCGCGACTTGCCGCAACGTCTCGCAGCCCGACGGCACCGCCTGTCCGGCTGCCGATGCGTGCCACGGCGCCGGCAGGTGCCAGGCGGGCGCGTGCGACGGCGGCGCGCCGCTGCCGTGCAGCGACGGTGACTTCTGCACCGACGACGTCTGCGATCCAGCCGCCGGCTGCCAGCACCCGCCGGTGACGGGGTTGCGCCGCAGCAGCTGCCGTGTGGACGCGCTGCGCGCGCTGCTGGCGTCGCTGCCGGACGATCTGGGCGGCCTCTCGCACCGGCTCCTCGGCCGGCTCGACCGCGCCGACAAGGCGCTGGCGCGAGCCGCGTCGACCCGGCCGAAGAAGGTGCGCTCGGCGCTGCTGAAGGCGCGCCTGGAGCTGCGCGCCTTCGTCCGGATGGTGCGCAAGAGCCGCCGCGTCGGGGGTGCGCTCGAGCACCAGCTCACCGACGCCGCGAAGGCCGCGATCGCCATGACGCGACCGGCAGCCTGACCGCGCCGTCACGAGCGGCAGTCGGCCTTCGTCGGCGGCGTGCGCTCGCAGGCCATCACCTGCGTCACGCCGGAGGCGAGGAACGCGCACGCGTTGTTGATGGCGGACATGCGCGCGTCGGACTCCGTGGCGCCATCGACCGCACGGCACGCCTGCCGGCCGGCGAAGTCGATGCAGACCTCGCAGCGCACCCGACCGACCCGCAGGCTCGACCACACCACGAAGCCGATCAGCCCGAGCAGCACGACGGCGGTGACCCATGAGGTCCACTTCATCTCGCGGCCTGCCTATGCGACGTGCGCCGCACGCTCAAGACCCCGCGTGCGCATGCGGGGCTCGACTCCCCCGGCGCTCTCGACTACGAACGTCCCTGACCCGTGAGCACTCCCATCTTCATCGGTTCGGCGTTCGTGGCGCAGTATCCCGCGGGGGGCGGCATGTTCTGGATTCCGCTGCAGTACCTGCTCGGCCTGCGCGAGCTCGGTCACGACGCGTGGTGGCTGGAGGTCCTCTGGACGCGCGGCGATGCGAGCACGGACCGGGCGTGCATCGACACGTTCTTTCGCCAGGCCGACGCGCTGGGAGTCGCGGATCGCGTGGTGCTGCTCCACCTGCCCGACAGCGGGCGCGACGGCCCACAGGGTCGCGTCGAGTATCACGGGCTCGACGAGGCCGCGTTCGCCGCCCGTCGCCGCGACGGCCTGCTGCTGAACATCGCCAACAGCCTGACCGCGCCGCATCGCGCTGGCTTCGCGCGCACCGCGCTGATCGACGTCGACCCCGGCACGTTCCAGCTCTGGGCACGCGAGTGGGACCTGGGCGTCGGCGGCCACGACGCCTATCTCACCATCGGCGTGAACCTGGGCGCGCCCGACTCGCCGATCCCGCTCGACGGTGTGGCATGGGCGCGCGTGCGGCCGACGGTGCATCTGCCGTCCTGGCCCGAGCAGGCGCCGCCGGGACCGGGCGCGCGCTACACCACGGTGACGCAGTGGTGGAACAACCACTACGCCTTCCTCGACGGCGACACCTACGACTGCAACAAGCGGTCGGGCTTCCTGCCGCTCATGCCGCTGCCCGGTCGCGCCGGGATCGAGCTCGAGATCGCCGCCAACCTGCATGCCGACGAGACCGAGGACCGCGCCCTGCTGGCGCGGCACGGCTGGCGTCTGGTCGATCCGGAGGCGGTCGCGGGGACCGCGATGGAGTTCCGGCGCTACGTGCAGGAGTCGCGCGGCGAGCTGAGTGCCGCGAAGCCGGCGTACGTGAAGGCGCGCGCGGGATGGATCAGCGATCGCACGGTCTGCTACCTGGCGAGCGGCCGCCCCTGCGTGGTCGAGGCGACCGGTGTCGAGGGCCACGTGCCGGCGAGCGCAGGCCTGCGCTTCTTCTCCACGCTCGACGACGCGGTCGAGGCGGTGCGGGCGGTGGAGGCCGACTACCCGGGCGCCTCACGCGCGGCGCGTGCGCTGGCGGAGGAGGCCTTCTCGACGCGCGTGGTGCTGCCGATGGTGCTCGCGGCCGCCGGCGCTTGACAGTGCGCCGGACACCTCGCTAGCCCGCGGGTCATGGATCGCGACGCCGATGCGCTGGTCGTGGGCGCGATCGACATGCACTGCCATCACGGTCCCGATCCGCATCGCGTGCGCAGCGTGGACGCGGCGGAGGCCGTGCGCGAGGCCGCCGACCTCGGTCTCGCGGGCGTCGTCCTGAAGAGCCACGCGTATCCGACCGGCCCGGTGGCCATCCTCATGCAGAAGACGGTCGAGCGCCTGCGGGTGTTCGGCGGCATCTGCTGCGACTTCGAGGTGGGCGGGCTGAACGCCGCCGCGGTCGAGGTCGCCGTGCGCACCGGTGGCAAGGTGGTGTGGCTGCCGACGTTCTCGTCGGTGTGTGACCGCCGGAAGCTGGGCCTCCCGGGACCGGGCATCCCGCTGCTCGATGCCGGCGGGCGGCTGGTGCCGGCGGTCCAGGAGATCCTGCGGCTGGTCCGCGAGCACGACGCCGTGCTCGCGACCGGGCACATCGATCTTCCCGAGCAGTTCGCGGTGGTCGACGCCGCGCGCGAGCTCGGCGTCCGGGTGGTGATGACGCACGCGCTGGAGACGCTGGTGGGTCCGGATCACACGCTCGAGCACGTCGTCGAGCTGGCGCGCCGCGGCGCGGTCATCGAATTCACCTACCTCACGTGCATCCCCGGCGGCATGGCGGCGACCGAGGCGCCGGAGACCTTCGCGCGCGCCATGATGACGGTCGGGCCGGAGCGGGCCATCATGTCGACGGACTTCGGGCAGGCACGCAGCCCGCATCCGGCCGAGGGGATGCGGCTGTTCCTGGCCGAGATGCTCCGCTGCGGCGTGGCCCCCGCGGCGCTCGATCTGATGGCGCGACGCAACCCCGCCCGCCTGCTGGGGCTCGCCTGATGACGGCGGAGCCGCTGCGGCTCGGGATCCTGGGCGCGGCGCGCATCGCGCCGATGGCGCTGATCACGCCGGTGCGGCGCGCGGGGGGCGCGACCGTGCTGGCGGTCGCCGCGCGCGACGCGGCGCGCGCGCGGAGCTTCGCCACGAAGCACGGCATCCCGCGCGTCCATCCGGACTACGAGTCGCTGCTGGCCGATCCCGAGATCGAGGCCGTGTACAACCCGCTCCCGAACTCGTTGCACGCCGAGTGGACGGTGCGCGCGCTCGAGGCCGGGAAGCACGTGCTGTGCGAGAAGCCGTTCGCCGCCTGCGCGGCGGAAGCCGAGACGATGGCGCGCGCCGCGGAGCGCACCGGCCGCGTGCTCATGGAAGCGTTTCACTACCGCTATCACCGCCTCTTCGCGCGCATGCGCGAGGTGCTGCGCGCCGGCGAGCTGGGGCCGGTGCGGCACCTCGAGGCGATCTTCTGCATCCCGATCCTGCGCCGGGACGACATCCGCTGGCGAGCCGATCTGGCGGGCGGGGCGCTCATGGATGCGGGGTGCTACGCGATGCACCTCCTGCGGCATCTCGCCGAGGCCGAGCCCGAGGTCGTCTCCGCGGGTGCCGTCTGGACGCGGGGTGGGGTCGACCGCTGGATGACTGCCGATCTGCGCTTTCCGGGCGGACGGACGGCGCGCCTCACCTGCGCGCTCCTCTCCGCAACGTTCCTCCGGATCAGCGCCCGGGTGGTCGGCGACGCGGGCGACCTGCGGGTGCTCAACTGGGTGGCACCGCAGTACTTCCACCGCCTGCGGATCGCGACGGCGAGCGGGACGCGCGTCGAGCGCGTGAAGGGCGCGGCGAGCTACGACGAGCAGCTGCGCGCGTTCGTCGCCGCGGTGCGTGAGGGGACGCCGTTCCCGACGGCGCCGGCCGACGCGATCGCCAACATGCGGGCGATCGACGCCGTCTATCGCGCGGCCGGGCGGCCCGGCGATCAGAGGTAGCGCTTGCCGGCGACGTGGCCGTCGAGCGCGACGTCGTAGAGCAGCGGTACGCCGGTGGGAATCTCGAGCTCGAGGACCTGCTCGCGGCTGAGGCCGTCGAGATGCATGACCAGCGCGCGCAAGGAGTTGCCGTGCGCGGCCACCAGCACGTTCTTGCCGGCGCGGACGTCGGGCAGGATGCGCGACTCCCAGAACGGCAGCACGCGCGCGGCGGTGTCGGCGAGGCTCTCGCCGCCGGGGGGCCGGACGTCGTAGCTGCGGCGCCAGAGCTTCACCTGCGCGTCGCCCCATCGCGCGGCCGCCTCGGCCTTGTCGAGGCCCTGGAGGTCGCCGTACATGCGCTCGTTCAACGCCCCGTCCCGCACGGTCGGCGGCGGGGTGATGCCCGCCGCTGCGAGGGCGATCGTCGCGGTGTCGATCGCCCGCTTGAGGACCGACGTGTAGAGCAGGTCGATGCGCCGTCCGCGGAGCGTCTCGCCGGCGGCTCGTGCCTCGGCCTCGCCCTTCGCCGACAGGGGGACGTCGACCCAGCCGGTGAAGCGGTTCTCCAGGTTCCACTGTGACTGGCCGTGACGGAGGAGGATGAGGTCGGGCATGGCGGAGCGCTATAGCGCGGTGACAGCCGCACGAAAAGTCATGCGCCCGTCGGCAAATCGCGTTGCGATCTGCCAGTCCGGCTGGTATTTGAGCGCTTCCACATGCTGATCGTCGCGCTCTTCGTCACCCACTGGGTCCTCTCCGTCTTCATCCAGTCCAGCTTCCACCATCGCTACGCGTCGCATCGCATGTTCACGATGCCGCGGATCACGGAACGCATCGTGCATTTCTCCGCGTGGGTGGTGCAGGGCCCGTCGTTCCTCCCGCCGCGGGCGTACGCCATCCTGCACCGCGAGCACCACGCCTTCAGCGACACCGAGCGCGACCCGCACGCGCCCGCGTTCTTCAAGAACGTGTTCGCGATGATGTGGGCGACGGCGGGCAAGTTCAGCGCCCACCTGGACGGGCGGTCGCATCCGGAGGCGCGCTTCCTCGGCAACACGCCCGACTGGCCCGTGATCGACCGCATCGGCTCGACGTGGACGAGCCGGCTCGCCTTCGGCACCGGCTGGGCTGTGCTCTACCTCTGGCTCGCCACCGAGTGGTGGCAGTTCCTGTTCCTCCCGCTGCACTGGATGATGGGTCCGACGCAGGGGGCGATCGTCAACTGGTGCGGACACCGCTACGGCTATCGCAACTTCGCGACGCGCGACGCGTCCCGCAACTTCCTGCCGTTCGACTTCCTCACCATGGGCGAGCTGTTCCAGAACAACCATCACCGGGCGTCCGGCCGGCTCAACTTCGCGTGGCGGAAGTTCGAGTTCGATCCCACCTACCAGGTGCTCCGCATGCTGGCCTGGATGCGCGTGATCCGGCTCATGCCCACCGAGGAAGCGAGCGCCGCCGCCGCCTGAGCCGTCGGCCGCTCAGGCCACGGGATCGATCAGCACCCCGGGGTTCAGCACGCACGCCGGGTCGAGCGCGCGCTTCGCGGCGCGCAGCGCGCCGGCGAAGAGGTCGGGCCGCTCCCGATCGTACCAGGGGCGGTGATCCCGCCCGACGGCGTGGTGATGCGTGATGGTCCCGCCCTGCCGCAGGATCGTCTCCGCCGCCGCGGCCTTGATGGCCGCCCACTGCTCCAGCTCCGCGCCCCGGCGTCCCGGCGCAATGACCGTGTAGTACGGTGCCGGCCCGTCGGGGTAGGCGTGCGTGAAGCGGCACGTGACGGTGCCGCGCCCGCAGACGCGCTGCACGGCATCGCTGGTGGCCGCCATCACCGCCTCGTGGAAGCCGGCGAAGCGGTCCCACGTGACGGCGGTCTCGAAGGTCTCGCTCACCATGCCGAGGGCGACGATCGTGTTGCGGAGATACGGCGCGTCGAGGAACGCGCGCCGCCAGGCGCCGGCGGCGCCCTCGCGGGCGCCCTCGTCGGTGGACCGGGTCTTCCCCGCGTCTGCCGGCGCGCGACCGCCGTGATCGCGGGCGCACTCGAGCGCGCGCGCCATCCAGGCGTCGGGTGCATGGTCGGCCGACTCGAAGGCCACGAGGAGCACGCTGTCGTCTCCGGCGCCGGCCCCCGAGACGGCCGCCTCGCCGGCGTCGAGCAGGCGGCAGTTGGCCGGGTAGAGCCCGGCTTGCGCGATGGCGCGCACCGCCTCGGCCCCGGCGGAGAACTCGGCGAAGGTGATGCTGGCGGACGCGCGGAACGTGGGGCGGTCCTGCAAGCGCATCCAGGCCTCGACGATGACGCCGAGGATGCCCTCCGAGCCGATGAAGAGGCGATCGGGCGCCGGGCCGGCGCCGGAGCCGGGCAGCCGGCGGGTCTGGACGACGCCGCTCGGCGTGACCACGCGCAGCGCCTCCACGAAGTCGTCGATGTGCGTGTAGAGCGTGGCGTAGTGCCCACCGGAGCGCGTCGCGATCCATCCGCCGAGGGTGGAGAACTCGAACGACTGCGGGAAGTGTCGCAGCGTGAGCCCGTGCGGGCGGAGCTGCTCCTCGAGCGCCGGACCCAGGATGCCCCCCTGGATGCGCGCGGCGCGCGACGTCCGATCCACCTCGACGACCTGCCCGAGGTGGCCGAGGTCGAGCGAGAGCACCGCGGGATGCAGGTCGCGCGGCGGCGGCTCGACGCCCCCGACGACGCTCGATCCGCCGCCGTACGGGATGGCGGCCGCGCCGATGCTGCTGCACCAGTCGAGCAGCGCGACGACGTCCGCCTCGGTGCGCGGATAGGCGACCAGGTCGGGCGGGTTGGGGAACTCGCCGCGCAGGCCGCGAACCAGGTCACGGAACGAGCGCCCGTAGGCATGTGACGCCCGGTCGCGCGGCTCGGCCGAGCAGAGCGGCGCGAGCGACGCCGGCGGATCGCAGCGCGACGCTGGAAGCGCCAGGCTCTCGAGTGCGGGCGGGGTCACCTTGGTCAGGGGCTGGAGGCCGTAACGCGCCTCCAGCGCATGGGCGATGCCACGCTCGTACTCGGGACCGGGCCCGGCGTCGGCCCAGCCCCATCCCCAGACGCTGCGCTCGCGTCCCGGCGTGCCGGGGCTCACGGCGCCATCCGACGATCAGTAGGAGCGCGGACGCGGGCCGCGACCGCCGCCCCCGCCGTAGCCCCCGCCGCCACCACCACCATAGCCGCCGCCCCCGCCGCCGCTGCGCTCCCGCGCCTCGGTGACGGTGAGCTTGCGACCGCCGATGTCGTGGCCGTTCAGCTCCTCGATGGCGCGTTCAGCTTCCTCGGACGAGCTCATCTCCACGAAGCCGAAGCCGCGTGACTGCCCGGTGGCCCGGTCCGTGATGACCGAGGCCGACTCGCAGGTGCCGGCCTGCGAGAAGAGGTCGGTCAGCTGCTGGCTGGTGGTGGAGAAAGGGAGGTTCCCCACGAAGAGCTTCTTGCCCATCGATCACTCCTTGCCGGACACGTCCGGTCGGGCCCTCACGCCGCGCGGCCGGGTGGCGGGCCCCTCACTCCGCCTGGCCGGACAGTGAATCCCGGGCGATGCGAACGATCTAGCGCAAGCTGCGCTTCTTCGCCCGGAGGCCGCGACGGCTGCCGCCGTTCTTCCGGAATGCCGGGAAGTCGGAGGCTTCGGGAGGAAACTCGCGCGGGAATTCCTGGGCCCGGAACATGGGCGACGGGCCGCTCGGTCTGGGGGCACGTGCCGGCGGCTTGTCGTCGGCGTCGTTCACCCGTAGCCGCCGCCCGCGATGCTCGAGGCTGTCGAAGCGGCGGATGGCATCTGCCGCCATGGCGGCGTCGGTGAACTCCGCGAACGCGAAGCCGCGGGAACGGCCCGTGACCCGGTCGATGCCGAGCCGGACGCGCACCCGCGCGTCTACCTCGACGAGCAGCGTGCGCAGCTCGTCCTCGGTGGCCTCGAAACTAAGATTGCCGATGAAGATGGTGGACGAAATGGGACTCCTCCTCTAGCGTCGATTTTGCCGGACCATAGCAGCTTGGATGCCCGGGTGCGAGCCTCGAACGCTCACTCCAGCTCGCGCGAGAAGCGAATGTTGCCCTTGCGGATCCCGTCGAGGACCACGTCGACACCGCCGCTCCGGAGCATCCACTCCAGGCGATGGTCGCGATACTCCCGACGGAACTGACCTGACGCCACCAGCTGCGGCAGCATCTCGAACCCGGTCATGCTCTGGGTCGCCGCCTCGAGGACACCGGCGACGCTGGGGCGCTCCACGACGCGCGCGAGCCAGGTCGCCAGGCGCGATCCCTCCGCGGGGGGCGCCCCCGTCACCGCGGCAGCGTGCACGAACGGGATCACGGCGATGTCGCCCCAGCCGAACGTGTCGCCGTTGAAGTAGGCCCGGCCGTCGAGCGCGCGCTCGAGGTACGCGTTGCATCCCGCACGCTGGCTGGCGGCGCGCGCCTCCAGCCGCTCGGCGAGATCCCCGCTGGCGCGCTGGAAGACCCGGATCTCGAAGATGGCCCAGTTGATGGCCTCGTAGTACGTGTCGCAGAGCTCTTCGAGCATGCGGACCCGGGCGCGCTCGGCGGCGCCGACGGGAAGCAGCGGCGGATTCGGCCAGCGCTCCTCGACGTATTCCAGGATGATGGTCGAGTCGAACACCGCAACCTCGCCGTCGAGCAGGGTGGGCACCTCGAGGCGCGGGTTGAGCGGCAGGAACTCGCCGGGATCGCCGCCGAGGAGGTCCGGGAGGCGCGACTCGAACGGCACCGCCTTCTCCGCCAGCGCGATCTTCACCTTCTGCGCGTAGGGCGAGAGCGGGTGCTCGAACAGGACGATCATCGGGCGCTCTTAGAGCACAGGCCGGGTACGACGGCTAGAGGGGAGCGGCGAAAAATCAGCCCGGCGCCAGCGCGTCGAATGCCGACCAGATCGACGCTTCGTCGAACAGAAAGGGATGCACCATCGGTGTGGTGACACCGGCGCGGACGAAGGCCTCCAGGCGCTCGCGGCAGTGGGACGCCGGACCGATGATCGCCAGGCGATCGATCATCTCGTCGCTGACGGCGGCCAGGTTGCGCGCACGGTCCTTCGCCCGCCAGCCGGCCAGGATCGCTTCCGCCTCGTCCGGGAACCCGCACCAGGCGACGAACCGATTGTAGACCGAGGTCGCGAAGTACGGCCCCATCATGTGGCGCAGCGCGCCGCGCGCGGCGGCGACGTCGTCGGTGACGATGGTCTGGAACCGGCTGACGATCTCGAGCTGCGACGCATCGCGGCCGGCGCGCGCCGCGCCCTTGCGCACGAACTCGAGCATGCGCGGCACCGCCTCGACGGGCATGAAGTTCAGGATGACGCCGTCGGCGATCTCGCCGGCGAGCTCGAGCATCGGCGGCATGAGCGCGGCCAGGTAGATCGGCACCGGCTGTGGCGGCGGCGAGACGAGCCGGAATCCCTTCGTGCGCAGCGTGCGGCCGGTGAAGGTCACGCGCTCACCGGCGAGCATCTGCCGGAGCAGGGTGACGCTCTCGCGCATCCGCTCGAGCGGGCGCTCGTATGGCACGCCGCCCCAGGCGTCGACGATGGTCTCGCTCGACGCGCCGATCCCGAGCACGACACGGCCCGGCGCCAGCTGGGCCAGCGACCCGGCGCACGCCGCCATGACCGACGGAGTCCGTGTATAGACCGGGACGACGGCGGTGCCGAGGCGCAGCCGCGTGGTACACGTCGCCACCGCTGCGCCGACCACGAAGGCGTCGGGTCCCGCGCCGGTGTCGGCGATCCATGCGCTGTCGTAGCCGCGCGCCTCGACCCGCTCGGCGACGCGCCGGCACATGGCGAGGTCGGGCGGCACCGGCAGGCTGGCAGCTACGCGCATGGGCGCGCTGCATGGCACACACGCGGCCGGGCTACAAGGCGACGTTCACCACTTCTCGTACTGCACGGCCCGGCGGACGTAGCCGCCGCCTCGCAGGAGGTCGCGGAGCCGCGGCACGACGTCGCCGACGCCGCAGATGAAGAAGTGCCGTGTCCGGTCGTCGTCGCGCTCCAGCCAGCGGCGGCGGATCGCGTCGTCGAGCCCGTCGGGCGACACGACGTCGACGGCGACGCCGGGGAGATGCTGCAGCTCGTCGAGGTAGAGGGGGTGGTCCGAGGCGTACACGAGCGTCAGCGCGTGCGTCGCCGTGGCCGCTGCCCGGCGCAGCATCGGACGGATGGGGGCGATGCCGGTCTGGATCGCGATGAACACGGCCTCGGCATCGGGCGCGCGGTCGAGGACGAAGGTGCCCCACGGTCCGGTGAAGTCGAGGAGCGCGCCCGCCGACAGGCCGAACAGGTAGCGGGAGCCGAATCCCTCCGGCACCAGGTTGAGCAGCAGCTCGACCCGCTCGGGCTCCTCGGGACCCGAGGCGATCGAGTATGGCCGGATCAGCCGGTCGCCCCCGATCGGGAGCAGGCAGGAGAGGAATTGCCCGGGGCGGAACGTCAGGCCTCCGGGAATGCGGAAGAACAGCGATCGCGTGTCCGCGCCGTGGTCCGTGACGACGTCGAGGATCGCGGTCCGCTCCTCAGCCATGCGTGCCGGCGATCTGGTTGATCGTGTAGCGCGGCACGAGCACCTCGATGACGGCGTCGTTGTCCCGCAGCACCGCCTGGCAACCGAGGCGAGAGGTGGGTGTCAGCCCGGGCGCCTTGTCGAGCATGTCCTCCTCGTTCTCCTCGGCCTCGCTGAGGCGGTCGAGCCCCCGCTTCACGATGACATGGCAGGTGGTGCACGCGCAGCTACCACCGCAGGCGTGCTCGAGGGGCACGCCGTTGGCGAGCAGGATGTCGAGAACGGAGCCCGGCCGGCCGTCGTGCTGGAACGGTGCGTTCCGCAGGTCGACCTCGATCACGCGATCGGGCTCTCCGCTCTCGAAGTGGACGATGACCCTGGCCATGCCGCGCTCGTTCTAGCCGACATCACGCAGTGCGGCGAATGCGATGGCCCGCGAGCTCGCAACGCTGGCGGCGCGCCGCGACGCTGGTGTAAGAGCCGTGACGTCATGGCGATCCACTACGAGAAGGACGGCCACGTCGTCACCATCACCATCGACCGCCCCGAGGCACGCAACTCGCTCGACCTCGAGCACTTCGGCCAGCTCGCCGACAGCTGGGTGCGGTTCCGCGACGACGACGAGGCGTTCGTCGCCATCCTGACCGGCGTGCAGGACGTGTACTGCGTGGGCGCCGATCTGAAGAAGTTCATCTCCATCGTGACCGAGCGCGCCGACAAGCTCGCGGCCGGCGAGTCGATGCAGAAGGTCGGCGACTCGCGCTACAGCATGGCGCATTCGCTGGTCGCGGTGCTGCGTGACGGCGCGGTCCTGCCGGAGACCGGCGAGGAGTTCAAGCTCTACAAGCCGGTGATCGCGGCGATCAACGGCATCTGTGCCGCGGGCGGCCTCGAGATGATGTGGAACACCGACCTGCGCGTGTGCGCGGAGGATGCCTGGTTCCAGCTCGCCGAGCCGCGCCGCGGTCTGTTCCCCGGCGGCGGGTCCACGGTGCACAGCGCGCGCCAGCTCTCGTGGTGCAATGCGATGGAGGTCGTCCTGCTCGCCGATCGCATCAGCGCGCAGCGAGCGCTCGAGATCGGACTGATCAATCGCGTCGTGCCGCGCGACCGGGTGCTCGCCGGAGGCGCGCGCGCTGGCGAACACGATCTGCTTGAACGGCCCGCTCGCGGTTCGCGCATGCAAGCAGTCGGCGAAGGAGAGCACCTTCCTGCCGCTGCGGGAGGCCCTCGAGAACGAGATGTCCTTCTCGGCCGGCGTCTTCATGAGCGACGATGCGAAGGAGGGCATCGCCGCCTTCAAGGAGAAGCGGCCCCCCGTCTGGAAGGGCCGCTGACCGCCGGGGAAGCCCCCACGCGCCGCGCCGGGTCCCGCACATACCTGGTTGGAGCATCAGGCCGCTTCGTGCTCTAAGGAACCAGCAATGCCTCCCCGGCCTCCCTCGTCGCTGTCGTCGCCCCCCCGCATCCGTGGTCCCGTCTTCGCGGTCGGCCGGCGCGTGTCGGTGGTGGGGTCGGGAGGCTACCCCGATCACGTGGCGCTGACGGACGAGTCCGGCTCGAACCCGCTGGCAAATCTGCCTGATGGCACGGAGGTGGAGATACTTGCCTGGCGTACGAGCGGGTCGCGAGGAACCCGGTATCGCGTGCGCTCGATCGAAACGGGCCGCGACGGGTGGCTGGCGGTCGCGAGTCTCCGCGACCCCAAGGCGGTCAAGGAGCCGGACTCCGCGGGAGCCGCGCCCTCGCCGACCTCCGGGCGAACGGGGGGACCGGCCGAGACCGGTCGCCGGTTCGGCCAGCGATAGGGACGGGCTGCTCTGCGAGCCGAACGCACACTGGCGCCGGCAGCCGATTCAGCGTAGGACGCGCCACGTCCAGGTGTGCTGCTGCGGCGAGATTCGCGCGCCTCGAACACGGACAGAAGGAGTGAGACGTTCATGGGGAAGAAGCTTTTTGTTGGCAACCTGTCGTTCCAGACGACGAGTGCGGATCTCGAGGCGCTGTTCGCCGAGGTCGGGACGTGTGAGTCGGCTTCCGTGGTCACCGATCGTGACAGCGGACGCTCGCGCGGGTTCGGGTTCGTCGAGATGAGCTCGAACGACGAGGCTCAGAAGGCCATTGCCGCGTTGAACGGCAGGGAGGTCCAGGGGCGGCAGCTCAACGTGAGCGAAGCCAAGGAGCGCTCGGACCGGGGCGGCGGCGGGGGCGGCGGAGGCGGTGGCCGCGGTGGTCGCCGCTACTGATCGCTAGCACGCTCTCGACCGGGTCGCGGCCCACACCGCTTCGGACGGGCGCGGCCCACGTCGAGCGGTGCGACCCGGTCGGTCGCGTGCGTGCTGCCGGCCTCCGGCCGCGTTAGCACGTCGCGCGAATCCGCCGGACGGGTGCGGCATCCGCACCGCACGAAGAGGCGGATGTCCCCGGCGGGATTCGAACCCACGTTATCGGCGTGAAAGGCCGACGTCCTAGGCCAGACTAGACGACGGGGACGCAAAAGAGTCGCGGGCTTAGCAGCGTCTCCGGCGGGTTTCAACCTGCGACTGTGCGCGAACGTGCGCGAAGCGCGTCGCGGTTGCCGGGATCGTACCGACGGGCTACGTCCGCCGTCTTCCAGCCGCCGATCTTCATCACGTCCTCGATGGTGCAGCCCGCCGCAGCAAGGTCGGCGTGGTCGACGAAGAGGCCCCGCGCCGTGTGCTCCTCCAGGCGTGATTCATGTCACCCGGACGGTCACTTGCGAGGCCCACGCACTCCTGGAGCTACGGCCGCCACCAGGTCTGGAAGGCTCGGGAATGCAAGTCGGAATGCCGAATCAGGGGGGCTGATGACGCGCACCTGAGCGCCGGTGACCGGATGCGGGAAGCGAAGAAGGGTGGCGTGAAGGAGGAGGCGCGGATACGCGGGGCCACCGTAGGCGCGGTCACCGACGATCGGACATCCGAGCTCGGCGAGATGCACACGGATCTGATGCTTCTTGCCCGTCTCGAGCGAGACCAGGATGGCCGCGTTACCCCCCGCGCGCGCGGTCACCCGCCAGCGAGTGCAGGCACGTTCGGCCCTGGCACGGAGCTTCGGAGGATCCCCCGCCCGCACGCTTCGCACCTTGAAGGGGCGGCGATCGGACTCGAGCAGGCGCGTCGTGATGACCCCATCGTCCGCGCGTGGGCTGCCCTCGACGACTGCCAGGTAGACGCGTTCGAGATCGTGGCGGGCAAACGTGTCCTCGAGCGACTTCTGAACTGCGGCGCTCTTTGCGAACACGAGGAGCCCCGACGCAGGCTTGTCCAGCCGGTGGACCAGATACGGCTCCTGGTGGGCGCGTGCGAGATACCGGCGCACGTCCGCCCATGCCGATGCCGTTCCGCCCGTTCCAGAGGCGACAGACAGCACGCCGGCGGGCTTGTCGATCACCAGGAGATGTCGGTCCTCGTAGACGACGTCGACCGCCTTCTTTTCCGAAGGCGCCGTCGTCTTGCGGCCCAGCGCGACGTCGGCACCTTCCGGAACCTCCACGTTGGCGCGCGTGATGATTCGACCATCCACGGTGACCCGCCCGTGCGCGAGCATCTGGCGGAGCGTGCGACGTGACGTGCCTGGATGCCGCGTCGTGAGGATGTCGAGCAAGCGGGCCATGTCACTGCACGTGCGCGGCTCGCTGCTCCACCGGTGGGGCGGCGCGCGGTGTCATGGGATAGCCTGCTTTGCGCACCAACCTCCACCCGCGACCGGTGACCTCTCGCGGGGTGGCCGCCAGCGTGGACACGTCGTCGGCCTGGGCCGTGTACTACTCCGCGCCATCACGCGCGGTTGGTATGAATGGACTTCCCCGCGTGACCGGTCCAAGACTGCTCGCAGCCTGAAGCGCGGCATTGGGCAAGGGCAGGAGGACGCATGTACGGCCTTCTCATCGCATTCCATATCGCGGCGGGAACCACCGCTTTGGTCGCTGCTGCCGCCGCCCTCGCGACCTCGAAGGGGGATCGCTGGCATGTCTACGCGGGGCGAGCCTTCACTCTCGGGATGCTGGTCGTCTTCCTGACGGCCGTCCCGATGACGCTCATCAGGCCGAACCTGTTTCTCTTGCTCATCGCCGTCTTCAGCTTCTACCTTGCCTCGACCGGGTGGCTCCGGGCCCGAAATCGTGGTGGCAAACCGCTCCTGGCGGAGTGGATAGCGGCCGCTGCGATGGGCGTCACCGCCATTGTCATGTGTGTGCGGGGCGTCGTCGCTCTCCGCGCTGGGGATTCGATGGGCATCGTGCTCCTCGCGTTCGGAGGGATAGGGGGCAGCTACGCCATCGGCGACCTGTACTTCCTTCGGCGTCATCGGTACCGAGGGACGTTTCGCATCGCGGATCACCTCTCCAGGATGCTGGCCGGTACGATCGCTGCGGTCACGGCATTCACCGTGGTCAACGTCCGGCTCGAGCCGGTGGTCCTCGTGTGGTTGACGCCTACGGTGGCTCTCACTCCCGTCATCGTCTACTGGAACGTTCGGGTACGAAGGCAGACGACGTCTGGAAGGACGCCGTCCCGGGAGACGGCGGGAGCAGTCTGACGCACGGCGGCGGCGGCCCGCGGCGAGTGATCCACGCCTCCCGGCCAGTCCAAATCAGCTTGCGCCACGACGCGGCGTGATGTTGAAGTGCACCTCCCGTGGAGATCCGATTCAGCGACGCCGAGGAGGCATTCCGTGCCGATGCGCGCGCGTGGCTCGAGGCGAACGTGCCGCGCGAGGCGCGCCCCGAGAGCGCCGACCTCGCGGCCAGGCGGGCATACGACATGGCCTGGCAGCGCCGGATGCACGACGCGGGGTGGGCCGGCATCAACTGGCCGAAGGAGTATGGCGGCCGCGGCGCGCCGCTCATGGAGCAGCTCGTCTGGTACGAGGAGTATGCGCGGGTCGGCGCCCCCGACGTCACCACGGGATTCGTCGGGTTGAAGCACGCCGGGCCCACGCTGATCGCGTGCGGCAGCGAGGAGCAGAAGGCGTATCACCTGCCGCGTATCCTGCGCGGCGACGTCGTCTGGTGTCAGGGCTTCTCGGAGCCGAACGCGGGCTCCGACCTGGCCAGCTTGCAGACGCGCGCCGAGATCGACGGCGATCACCTGGTGGTGAACGGGCAGAAGATCTGGACCAGCTTCGGCCACGTCGCGGAGTTCCAGGAGCTGCTGGTGCGCACGGACCCCGCCGCGCCGCGCCCGCACGCCGGCATCACGTGGGTGATCTGTCCGATGGACGCGCCCGGACTCGACATCCGTCCGATCAAGACGCTCGCCGGCAACAGCGACTTCTGCGAGGTCTTCTACGACAACGTCCGCATTCCCCTCGCCAACGTGGTCGGCAAGCTGAACGACGGCTGGCGGGTGGCGATGGCCACGCTCAGCTTCGAGCGCGGCACGGCGTTCATGTCGGAGCAGGTGCGGATGGCGCGCCGGCTCGACGAGCTGATCGAGGTCGCGCGCCGCACGCCCGGGCCCGACGGCCGCCCGGCGATCGACGACGACGAGATCGCGCGCCGCCTCGCGCTGGCCGCCGCCGAGGTGGAGGCGATGCGCGCCATGACCTATCGCAGCCTGAGCGTCGCGGCACGCACCGGGATGCCGGGCGCCGGAGGCGTCGATGATCCGGCTCTTCTTCTCCGAGCTCATCCAGCGCATCGACGCGCTCGCGATGGAGATCCTCGGGCCGGCGGCCCTGGGCGGGTTCCGCGCCGACGGCGCGCCGACCGGCGAGTGGGTGGAGCGCTACCTGACCGGGCTCTCGCAGACCATCGGCGGCGGCACGAAGGAGATCCAGCGCAACATCATCGGCGAGCGCGTGCTCGGCTTGCCGCGCTGACGCCGGGCTGGAGTCGACGATGGATCTGACCCTCGGCCCGGAGCAGGAAGCGGTGCGCGACGCCGTCCGCGGCGTGCTCGCGGACCGCCAGCCCATGGCGCGCGTGCGCCAGGTCGCCATCCTGGAGCCGCCGCTCGACGAGGCCCTGTGGCGCGAGGCCGCCGCGCTCGGATGGTTCGGCCTGGCGCTCCCGGAGAGCGCCGGCGGCACGGGCTACGACCTGCCGGAGGCGATGCTGCTCTTCCAGGAGCTGGGGCGCGGGGTGATCCCGGGTCCGTGGCTCGGCACGGTGCTGGCGGCCCGCGCGCTCGCGGCCGCGCCGGCGCGCGATACGCTCGGCGATGTCCTCGCCGGACGACGGCGCGTGGCCGTCGTCGACGATCCGGCGGACCGGCTCGGGGCGGGCGCGCGGCTCGACGGCGAAGCCCCCGCGGTGCTCGACGCCGGCTGCGCCGATGCGCTCCTCGTCCTGGGAAGCGAGGCGATCCGTCTCGTGGGTGCCGACGCGCGCGGCGTCCGGATCGAGAGCGGTCCGAGCGTCGATCCGACGCGCCGGATCGGGACCGTCGTGTTCGCGCGCGTCGACGCCGGGTCCGGTCTCGGCGACGCGCGCCGCGCACGGCTGGAAGGCGTCCTGCTGGCTGCCGCGGAGGCGCTCGGCGTCGCGGAGCGCACGGTCGAGATGTCGGTCGAGTACGCCAAGGTGCGGCGGCAGTTCGGCAAGCCGATCGGCACGTTCCAGGCGATCAAGCACCGCTGCGCCGACATGGCCGTGCGGACCGAGGTGGCGCGTGCCAGCGTGACCTATGCCGCGGTGGCGATGGCCGAGGGCGAGCCCGCCGTCGCGCGGCACGTCTCGATGGCGAAGGCGCTCGCGCAGAACGCGGCGCTCACCAATGCCACCGACAACATCCAGAACCACGGTGGCATGGGCTACACCTGGGAGTCGGACGCTCACCTGTATCTCAAGCGCGCGCGATTGCTCGAGCACTGCTTCGGCACGCGGGCGGCGCACCTCGACACGCTCGCGGCGCCGTGGCGCGCGGCGCGCTGAGCGCGGCGCTGCTCGGGCGAGGTGGCGAGGGCGGCTTTCCCGCGCTCCGCCACGCCGACTTCCGGCGCTACATCCTCGGCCAGGGTCTCTCCCTGATCGGGTTCTGGATGCAGAACGTGGCCCAGGGGTGGCTCGTCTACCGCCTGTCGGGATCCGAGCTCGCCCTCGGCACGGTCGCCTTCGTCGCGCTACCTGCCGGTGCTCTGCCTCGCGCCGGTCGCGGGCGTCGTGGCCGATCGCGTCGACAAGTGGCGGCTCATCATGTGCACGCAGACCGCGATGATGCTGCTGGCAATCGTTCTCGGAAGCCTCGCCGCACTCGGCCTGGTCACCGTGCCCCTGGTGGCGGTGCTCGCGAGCCTGCTCGGTGTGGTCGGCGCATTCGACCTGCCGACGCGCCAGGCGTTCATCGTGGAGATGGTAGGGGCGGAAGACCTGCCGAGCGCGATCGCCCTGAACGCGTCCATCTTCAACACCGCGCGCGTCGTCGGACCTGCCGTCGCGGGCATCCTGGTGGCGACGGTGGGCGAGGCGCCGTGCTTCTTCCTGAACGGGGCGAGCTACCTGGCCGTGCTGTGGGCGCTGGGCGGGATGCGGCTGGCGGACGCGCCGCGCGCCGTCGCGCGACACGGCGGGCGCGGCCTGCGCTCGGGGCTGCGCTACGTGCAGCGCCAGCCGGCGCAGGCGGCGCTGCTGCTCGCGCTCGGCCTCGTCTCGGCCCTCGGGCTCCAGGCGAACGTCCTCATGCCGTCGCTGGCGCAGCGCACCTTCGGGCGCGGCCCGACCGGCTACGGGCTGCTGCTGACCGGCTACGGGGTCGGCGCCGTCCTCTCGGCGCTCCGGCTCGCCTCCGGGCGCTACACGCGGGACGAGCACCGGAGAACGCTCCTCCTCGGCCTCGGTCTGTTCGGTGCGGGGCTGCTCGGCGTCGCCGCCAGCCGGGTCTTCGCGCTGGCGGTCGCGTTCCAGGTGATCGCCGGCCTCGGGATGATCCGCTTCACCGCGACGACGAACACGCTGATCCAGCTGCTGGTCGACGACGAGTATCGCGGTCGGGTGATGGGGCTGCACACCGTCATGTTCATGGGGATGGCGCCGCTCGGCAGCCTGCTGCTCGGCGCCATCGCGGAGCCCTTCGGCGCGCGCGCCGCGATCCTGGTCTCGGCGGCGGCACCGCTCGCCGCCATGGCGTTCCTCATGACCCGGCCGGCGCTTCGCGCCGAGCCCCGTTGACGCAGGCGGGCGCATCGGCTCACGAAGGCGCCCCATGGCGAACTTCATGCGGCCGTACGAGAGCCAGACCTATGCGCTGTTCCGCATCGTCGTCGGGCTTCCTCTTCCTGTGGCACGGGCTGCAGAAGCTCTTCGGCTTCCCGGGCGCGATGCCAGACGGCGCCCCGGCCTTCGTCGCTCTACATCGCGGGCCCGATCGAGCTGATCGGCGGCACGCTGGTGATGATCGGGCTGTTCACGCGCTGGGCCGCGTTCCTGGCCAGCGGGCTCATGGCGTTCGCCTACTGGATGGCCCACGGCCCGAAGGCGCTCCTGCCGATCGTCAACCAGGGCGAGCTGGCGGTGCTCTACTGCTTCGCCTTCCTCTTCATCTCGGCCCGCGGCGCGGGCATCTGGAGCGTCGACGCCGCCCGCGGGGGCTGAGCGCGGGCTCAGGAGCGGTCCAGCCAGGCGAGGATCTCCGCGCGGTCCGCGTCGAGGTCGGGCGGCGGCCGCCGCGGCTGCGGATCGGGTACGCCGTCGACCTTGATCGGGTTGCCCGCGACCGCGAGGCTCCCGATCGCGGGGTCGGCGATGTCGACGACCATGTGACGCGCGGCAACCTGGGGCATGCGGGCGGCGTCCGCGACCGTGTTCACCGGGCCGCACGGAATGCCGGCGCCCTCGAAGCGGTCGAGCCACTCGGCCGCGGGACGCGTGCGGAGCAGCGGCGCGAGGATCTCCTGCAGCTCGTCGACGTGCCGGCGTCGCGCATCGGGGGTGAGGAAGCGTGCGTCGCGGGCCAGCTCCGGGCGGTCGATCGCACGCGACAGCGCGGAGAACTGCGTGTCGTGCCCCGCGCAGAGGACGAGCAGCCTGCCGTCGCCGGCCTCGAAGGCCTGGAACGGCGCGATGTTCGGGTGACGCGTGCCGAGCCGGTGCGGCTCCTCGCCGGTGACCAGGTAGGTGGTGAGGGCGTTCTCGAGGATGGCGAGCTGGCAGTCGAGCATGGCGACGTCGACCATCGCGCCGCGACCGGACTCGCCGCGTCGCACGAGGGCGGCCGCGACGCCGGCGGCGAGGAAGAGACCCGCGGCGATGTCGCCGATGGACACCCCGACCCGTGCCGGGGGCGCGTCGGGATAGCCGGTGAGGCTCATGATGCCACCCATGGCCTGGGCCACCATGTCGAAGGCGGGGCGCTCGCGCAGCGGACCCGTGTGGCCGAATCCCGACGCCGCGGCGTACACGAGGCGTGGCCATCGCTCCTGCAGCACGTCCCAGCCGTAGCCCAATCGATCGAGCACGCCCGGACGGAAGTTCTCGACCAGCACGTCGGCGACGTCGAGCAGCCGCGCGAAGACGGCGCGGTCGTCGCCGTGCCGCAGGTCGAGCGCGATCGATTCCTTGCCGTGATTGAGCGCCGAGAAGTACAGGCTCTTCCCGCCGACGAACGGGCCGATCCCGCGCGCGTCGTCACCGTCGGGTGGTCGCTCGACCTTGATGACGCGCGCCCCCAGGTTCGAGAGGACGAGGGTGCAGTAGGGGCCGGCCAGCACACGGGTGAGGTCGACGACGACCACGCCGGCGAGCGGCCGGGCATCGGGGACGCGCATGGGAGCAGCATACGACGCGCGGCCCCCCGTGGGCTACGATGCCGGCGCGATGTCGCGCGAGGATCGCGAGCACTGGGAGGCGGCGCACGGTACGACCGCCGCGTCACCCGCGCAGGTGGAGCCCGCGCCGTTCCTGGTGCAGCACGCCGGGCTCCTGCGGCCCGGCGTCGCGCTCGACGTCGCCGCGGGCGCGGGGCCCAACGCCGCGTTCCTCGCCGCGCGCGGGCACCACGTGATCGCGCTCGACGTCGCCCGCGCGGGGCTGCTCCGCGCCCGGGCGGCCGATGCGCGCGTCGCGTGCGTGCAGATGGACCTCGATGCGCCGGGCATCCGTGCGGGGTCGGCCGACACGGTGATCGTGATCAGCTTCCTCGACCGGCGGTTGTTCGCGGAGATCGCCGGCTGGCTGCGCCCGGGCGGGATCCTCGTCTGGGACACCTTCCTGCTCGAGCAGCGCGAGATCGGACATCCCCGCAATCCGGCATTCCTGCTCGCGCGCGGCGAGCTGGTCGCACGCCTCGGGAGCGCGTTCCGGGTGCTGGCCACCCGGGAGGGCGGCGTCGAGGACGGCGGCCGGCGCGCGTTCCGCTCGGGCGTCGTGGCCGAGCGGCGGTGACGCGCGCCCGGCCGGCGCTCAGGTGTACCACCACGCCCAGGCGATCAGGACGGCCTGGAAGGGCAGGCGTACCCAGTTCCACACGCCTGCGCCGTGCGGCGCGCCGAAGAGCGGGACGTTGTGCAGCGCGATGTGCAGGTTCGCCGGGAAGATGGCGATCAGCAGCGCGATGAGTCCCCAGGCCGCGATCCGCCGGAGCCGCGGGACCAGGACGGCGACGCCGAGGACGACCTCCGCCACGCCGGAGAGGAGGACGAGCTCGCGATGCGCCGGGAGCCAGGGCGGCATCATGGGCAGGTAGAAGTCGGGGCGGACGAGAGTGCGCGAGCCCGGCGACGACGTAGAACACGCCCATCAGCCCAGAGGAGGACGCGCGCGACCGGCGTCACTCAGCGGCCCCAGGTGCACGTGGCGCAGGAAGACGGCGTAGAGCAGGACCGCCCAGAGCGCGTACTTCAGCCGTGTAGTACAGGCGTCGGTTCGCGCGCTTCACGCGGCGGAGGACCTGCCGGTAGCGATGCACGCCGCCCGAGATGCGGTTCACCAGCCCGATGCGCTCCGTCGGCACGTTCTGGCTGGCGGTGACGCGCAGGACGTAGTTGGCGATGAACCGGTTCAGCGCGCGCATGACCGGCGTGCGGAGCGGCCGCTCGACGTCGCAGAAGAGGATGATGCGGTCCTGGTCGGTGCGATTCTCGGCGCGATGGATGAAGGTCTCGTCGAAGACGACGTCCTCGCCGTCGCGCCACGCATAGGGCTCGCCGTCGACGAAGATGCGGCAGGTGTCGGCGTTCGGCGTGATGAGTCCCAGGTGATAGCGCATCGAGCCGGCGTAGGGATCGCGGTGCTCGGTCAGCTTGCCGCCGGCCGGCAGCAGGGCGAAGAGCGCGGCGTGCACCGTGGGGACCGAGCGCAGCAGCTCGACCGTGCGCGGACAGAGCGCCTGCGCGGAGGGCAGGAAGTCGTCGTACCACTTGAGATGAAAGCGACGCCAGCCGCGATCGAAGAACGTGTTGAAGGCGACGTCGCGGTACGCCTCGGACGGCCGCACGTGGCCGCCGGTGAGGAGCGCCTCGGCCTCGCCGCGGATCTCGCGCCAGTGATCGCGCAGCACGTTCAGCTCGGGGAAGGCGCGCGGATCGAGGATGGGCGTCCGCGGGACGGCGGACGCCATGTACATGAGGACGTTCAGCGGGGCGAAGACCGTCGAGTGGTCGGTGAACTGGCGCTGGAGGCTGTGTCGCACGCGGCCGCGGAGATGCACGTAGACCGCGGACGCCACGAACGCGTAGAGGAGGAGAAAGCGCGTCGTGACGAGCGTACCCAGCATCCGGACCTCTGGAGAAAGGGCGCGCGAGACGCGCTACTGTATACCGGGCGCCGGGGTGAGCGCCATCGGATCGACCCCGAGCCCGCGGATCGCCGTCTCCCACATGTCCTCGGGCGGGGTTCCGAAGACGAGGTCGGGATCCGCCGGCGCCGTCAGCCACGCCGAGGCCGCGAGCTCGTCGTCGAGCTGCCCTGGCCGCCAGCCGGCGTAGCCGAGGAGCAAGCGGCAGCGCTGCTGCGGCAGCTCCGCCGGGTTGGCCTCCATCAGCGGACGCAGGACGTCCATCGACGAGGTCAGGTAGAAGCCCTCCCCGACGCGCTGGCCGTGCTCGCCGCCGGGATCGTTGCCGAGCAGGAGGAAGCCGCGATTGGTCTCGACGGGTCCGCCGGTCCACAGGCGGAGCCCGCTGTCACGCTTCGGTGGCGGGTCGAGCGCGACGGCGTTGGCGGCACGGATGTCGGTGGGACGATTGACGACGAAGCCCACGGCCCCGTCGCGGCCGTGCTCGCAGAGCAGCACGACCGTGCGGCTGAAGTTGGGATCGCGCAGCTGCGGCATGGCCAGGAGGAGCGATGGCGCGAGGGAGTCATCGTCGCCCATGGCAGGATGCTTCGCCGTCGATCGAGGGTTTGTCAACCGTGCTCATGATGCGGCGGGATCTCAGTCGGTGCGCACGCGGTGATCGAGGGGCCGCGCGCCGCCGCCGACCGCCAGCGCCGCGGCGAGCGCGCGCTGCACGAAGCGGCGGGCGCGCGCGACGGCGGCAACGAGGTCGAGACCGCCGGCGAGCCCCGCGGCGATCGCGGCCGAGAGCGTGCATCCGGTGCCGTGCGTGCGCGCGACCGCGACGCGCGCGGCGTCCAGCGTCTGCAACACGCCGCCCGCGAGGAGGACGTCCACGGGGCGGCCGGGCAGGTGGCCGCCCTTGACCAGCGCTGCGGGGGCGCCGAGGTCGACGAGAGCACGTGCGGCATCCGCCATCTCGGCGGGATCGCGTACCGGCCGGCCGGTGAGCGCGGCGGCCTCGGCCAGGTTGGGGGTGACCAGTGCGGAGCAGGGGAGCAGCGCGTGCAGCGCCGCCGCGGTGCCCGCGGTGCCGAGCGCGTCGCCGCTGCCGGCGACGAGCACGGGATCGAGGATCAGGTTCGGGAGCGGGCGGCGCCGCAGGCGATCGGCGAGCGCGGCAGCGAGCCCGGGTGTCGGCACGAGGCCGATCTTCGCGGCCGCGACGCGGAGATCGTCGTCGACCGCGTCGAGCTGCGCCACCACGACGTCCGGTGGCACGGGATGGACGGCCCGCACGCCGCGCGTGTTCTGGACCGTGAGGGCGGTGAGCACCGCGGTGCCGTAGACCCCGAAGGCGTGGAACGTCTTCAGGTCGGCCTGGATGCCCGCGCCACCGCTCGGGTCGGACCCGGCAATGGTGAGCGCCACCGCCGGCGGTGGCTCTCCCGAGACGGTTTCGCTACGGTCCGCCGCCATGCAGCTGGAGGTGTACCAGACCGACGCGGAGGCATACGAGGCGGCAGCGGCGCTGGCGGCGGAGCGCCTGGCGCGGGTGACGGCGTCGAGGCATGCCTCGCTCGCGCTGCCCGGTGGGCGCGGCGGCCGCGTCCTCATGCTGGCGCTGGCCGGGCACGGCGAGATCGTCTGGCCGCGCGTCGACGTCTACTTCACCGACGACTGCTGTCTGCCCGACGGCGACGCGCGTCGCACGCTGGCGGTGGCGCGCGAGAGCCTGCTGTCGCCCCGCGGCGTGCCGCCCGATCGCGTGCACCCGATGCTCACCGACGGAAGCGACGTCGTCGCCGCCGCGTCGGCGTACGGCGCGCAGCTGCTGGCTGCGTTCGGATCGCCGCCGATCCTCGACGTCGTGCTGGTCGACCTCGCGCCCGATGGCGGCGTGGCGGCGGTGACGCCGGGTAGCGCGGCGGCGGAAAGCGCGGCGCCGGTGGCCGTCGTGGCGGCCACGGAGGTCACGGCCGAGCCGCGGGTGGCGCGCATCACGCTGACGCCGATCGCGCTGCGGTCCGCTCGCCACGTGATCGTGACGGCGACGGGTGCCACACGGGCGGCGGCCGTCGCGTCGGCGCTGCGCGACCCGACCGACGTGATGCGCCGGCCGGCCCAGGCAATCCTGCCGTCGGACACCGTGTCGTGGTTCGTCGATCGCGCCGCCGCGGATGCCCTGCTGCGCGACGCGCAACCGGCCGTGAAGGCCGCGCGTGACCCTCAGTAGCGCCGGTGCCAGAGCAGGTCGACCGCACTGTCGCCGCGCGTCGACGTCGAGAGCTTGAGTGACATGCGGTGCGTGACCGAGTACTCGACGCCCATCACCTGTCCCGTGCGGCCGGTGAAGTCCTGCGCCAGGGTGACGAAGATGTCGCGCGTGACGTAGCGGCCCGCGCGTACGCCCTCGTCGCCCACCTCGAGCGTGTCGAGGCCGAGGGTGTTCATCATCGACTGCCGGAGCTCGGGCATGACGTAGCCCGAGGCGAGCGAGATCGCCTTGCGTTGCAGATCGAGGCTCTGCTCGCTCCCGAGGTCGCGCGCCGGCCGGCCGAAGACGAGGAGCGACAGGATGTCCGCCTGCTCGAGCGTCGGCTCGGACGACAGGGTGAGCGTCGGCTCGGTCGCGCGTCCGCCGATCTCGACCGTGACGGTGTACTCGCCGGTGCGGTTCCGCGCCCGGATGTCGAGCTGCGGGTCGGGCGGCACGTCACCGGCGAAGATGACCCGACCCTCGTCGAGGTCGAAGCGCCGGCCCTGGAACGCGTACCAGCCGCGCACCAGGCGGAGGTCGCCGTTGATGAACAGCGGATGGTACGCCTCCTTGCCGAGACGCAGGTTCCCCGCCAGCTCGACGTCCGCATCGTCGCGGCGGATCCAGGCGTCGTGTGTGATGCGGATGCCGACGTCGAGCGAGAGCGCGTCGGCGACGTCGAACCGTGCCGCCGGCGCCGCTGCCGTCGCGGCCACGGCCTCCGGCAGTCCGACGACCTCGATCGTCGGGTCCGGCTCGAGGCTGGGTCCCGACGTCGAGTTGAGGACCGTGGGGCGGACCGTGAGGCGGCTCAGCGTCAGCTCCCCGCGGATCACCGGATACGCGATCGCTCCCTCGACCGTGAGCGTGCCGTCGGTCGCCGCCTCGTACGCCGGCAGCGCGACCGCGAGGAAGTCGTGGAACGTGAGGCGCAGCGCGAAGGGCGTGGTGCGCGTGACCACGAGCGCCATCGATCCGCTGCCGTCGAGGGTGCCGTGCCCGGCGCGCGCGTGCACGCGCTCGATGTCGATGGTCTGGCCGGCGGCGGTGGCGGTCACCTCGATGCCCTCGTAGGTGACGCCGGTCGTGGCGAGCATCACCTTGCCGTCGTGCAGGGCGAGCTTGCCGTCGGCGCGAGGGTCGTCGAGACGTCCGCGCAGGCGCAGGTCGCCGACCACCCGGCCGGCGCTCTGCCGGATGGTCTCCGGCGCGAACAGCCGCAGCACCGCGAGGTCCAGCCCGTCGGTATGGACGGTGACGTCGACCGGCGCGGCTCCGAGATCGCGCCGCGGCCCTTCCCAGGCCAGGTCGACGGGGACGATCCCGGTGAGGTCGAGCTGACCCGTCTGCGCCTCGGTGACGGTCCCGCGCAGCGACAGCGAGCGGTCGGCGTAGGTTCCGGTGAACGCCATCGCGGTGGTTGGCGAGCGGTCGACGACCAGACCGTCGGCGCGCGCCGTCAGGGCGAGCACCGGCGCCGCCGCCGTGCCGCTCAGCTTGACGGTGCCCGCGGTGGTGCCGGTGCACGCGAGGGTGCGCAGCCGGCAGATCTCGGCGAGGTCGATGTTCTGCCATTCCGCGGTGGCGTCGGCCGGCCCGGTCGCGCCCGCACGACCCGCGACGGAGACGCGCTGGGATCCGGCGCCCACCTCCAGCCGGTCGACGGAGAGCGTGCTGCCCGTCAGCGCGAGCGCCGCCGGTCGGACGAGCGTCCAGGTGCCGTGCTGCGCCGTCGCCAGGCTGAGGTCGGTCAGCTGCGCGCCGAGGTCGCCGGCCGGCGCGCGGCGGATCGTGGCATGGGTCGCGAGCCGCGCCCCGTCCTCGTCGTGGCCCGTCACGGTGACGGCCGCGGTGTCCGTGGCGCGGGCGCGCTGCCAGTCGGCACCCACCGTGGCGGTCCACGGGGACAGGCCGCCGCTCCGGAGCCCGCCCAGGTCGAGCGTCACCCGTCCCCCCCGGAGTCGCCGCCGACGCCGGCGAGACTGGCCTTCACCGTCCCGCGCTCGAGCGATGTCCTGCCGGAGCGGACGTTCTCGGCGGTCGCCGTGCCGTCGAGCGCCAGGGCGTGGAGCGACCCGCGCGCCTGGACGCGCGCGGTGACCGTGCCCGCGACGTCCGCGCCGGTGGCGCGCGCGCCGCGACCCAGGTCTCCCGAGACGGTCGCCGAGGCATCGACGGTCTCCCGCCCGAGGTCGACGGTGCCCGTCCCGTCCGCGCGCAGGCCGGCGGCGAGGAGCGAACCGCTCTGCACGTCGAGCGTGTCGCCGCGCAGCGCCAGCGTCGCGCGGCCTCCGTCGAGCGGAACGCCGTGCACCTGTCCGCCGTCGATGCGGGCTCGCACGGTTGCGGTGCGCCCGGGCGCCCGGAAGCCGCGGCCCTCGATGTGCGCATGCAGGCGGAGATCGCCCGCGAGCCCGGGAGCGATCGCGTCCAGCTTCGCGAGGTCGACGCGGGTGCGCGCGTGATAGGCGGGCTCGCCTGCCCACGACAGCCCGCCATCGACCGCCGCCCGCGCCCCCGCCGCAGCGACGAATCCATGCGCGTCGAGGCCGTCGCCGGTGATGCGTCCCGCCAGCCGCGCGTTGTCCACCGCGGTACCCGCGACCGCCGAGGGACCGAGGCGCAGGCGCACGTCGAGCGGCGTCTCGAGGCTCGTGAGCGCACCGCGACCGTGCACGTGGCCCGTCAGGTCGCTCGCCGGCAGCGTGGGATCGATCGCCACCAGGTCGAGGTGCCGGACGCTGGCCCTCGCGCGGTAGGGAAGGTCGGAGCCGGCGGCGTCGAGCACGCCGAACAGCCGGAGACCGCCGGAGCGGGGAGTGCGCAGCGTCGCACGCGTCGCGATCCGGCGCCACGGCCCGCGCGCGACGATCGCACCATCGAGGTCCGCCCCGATGCTGGCCGCGGGGACGATCGCGCGCAGCTCTCGTGCGGACAGCGGCGCCAGGTCGAGGTGCGCGTCGACGCGCCGGCCGGTGACGAGCCGCAGGTCGCCGGACAGCCGGCTGCGGCGGGTCGCCAGGTCCAGCCCGGCGACCTCGACCTCGTCGCCGCTGGCCGCGACGGTGATCGTGCCCTTCGCGGACAGCGGAGAGACGTCGCGACCGCGCGGAACGCCGTGCAGCGTCGCGACGTCGATGCGGATGGTGCGAGAGTCCATGGCGAAGCCCGCCTCCAGGCCGAGGCTGGAGAGCACGAAGCGCTGCGGCGGCGTGGCGTCGGCGAGAATCACCGCCGCGCGCCCGTCCTCGACCGTGACGTGCAGGATGCGAAGATCGGGAAGCACGGTGGGGGCCTCGTCGGCAGGTGCCGATGGTCCCGAGAAACCCCATCCGGCCGCATCGTGGACGAGACGGATGCGTGCGCCGCGTGCGCGTGCGCTGCCGATGACGAAGCGCCCGGAGACGAGCGCCGGCAGCGCATACGAGCCCGCCAGCTCGGACGCCGCCATCCGGGTGCCGCCCGGGAACACGAGCGAGACGTCGCGTGCCGACACGCCGCTGACGAGCGTCCCGCCGAGATGGCCGATCGAGACCCGCGCGCCGGTGGCGTCCGCGAGGATGCGCTCCAGCCGCTGGCGTAGCGCCTCCTCACCCGTGCGGGTGTTCACGGCCAGGATGACCAGGGCGACGGCCGCCGCGAGGGCGAGCAGCAGCCCGGTGAGGACGAATACCAGCCGACGGGCGAGGGAGGCGAGCGTCATCAGAAGGTGTCGCCGACGGCGAGGTACACCTGCCACGTGGAATCGCCGCCGCGACGATCGAGCGGAAACCCGAGATCGACGCGCAGGGGACCGATCACCGAGCGGTAGCGTGCGCCGAGGCCGATGCCGTACTGCATGTCGCCGAGCGGGAAGTCCCAGCTGCGGAGCGACACCTGCCCCGCGTCGAGAAAGCCGATCACGTCGATGGTGTCGGTGACGGGGTGTCGCAGCTCGGCCGACATCTCCACCAGCGACTTGCCGCCGACGGGCTGGTCGCAGTCGACGAAGTTCTTCCCGTGGGCGTTGCACACCGAGAGGGGGAGGAGCTGGCTCGCGAGCGGTCCGACGCGCCGCCGGGCGTAGCCGCGGACGGAGCCGATGCCGCCCGCGTAGAAGCGCTCGAAGATCGGGATCTGGGCGCCGCCGTTGGTCTCGTCCTGGCTTCCGAACCGCGTGCGCCCGGCCGCCCCGAAGCGAAAGGGGAGGGGAACGTACACCCGTCCCTCGCCGATCACCCGGACGAGGTCGACGTCGCCACCGAGCTCCCCGCCGACCGGCTCGACGCTGAAACGCGCGATGCCGCCCCGCGTGGGGTTCACCAGGTCGTCCGTCTCGTTCAGGTCGACGCCGACGCCGAGCCCCGAGGTCACCGAGCGCGACGGGTGCGCCTCGGGGAGCGCCTTGCGCACGGAGGTCTTGATGTCGCCCTGCGGGAGGAGGTTCAGCGAGGCGCGATAGAACGTGTAGGCGGTGAGACGCGGCGTGATCTCCCATTCGAGACGCGGCATGACGCGCGTCTCGTTCAGCGTGTAGGTGGTGTCCTGGGTCTGCTCCTGCAAGAAGATGAGCCGCACGCGGCTCGTCTGGCTCGGGAAATGCGGCTGGAGGAAGTCCGCGGCGATGGTGCGATAGAGCTGCGAGATGCGTACCGACACGCCGAGCTGTCGCGCACCCCCGAGGAAGCTGTAGTCGCGCCATCCGGCGGTGCCGCGGATGCCCTCCTCGGTCTCGTACCCGACGCCCAGCTTCACCTCGTGACGCTCGGCTTCCGCGACGGCGATGTCGACGGCGACGGCCGCGTCACGCGACGAGTCCTCGACGAGCCGGACGCTGCGAAAGAGGTGGAGCCCGTCGATGTTCTTGCGGGTCTTGTCGAGGAGGCTCTGCTGGAACGGCTCGCCGCTCTTGAATGCGATCTCGCGCCGCACGACCGCTTCATCGACCGTGTCGAGCCCGCTGATCGTGACCGGCCCGAAGACCGCCGACGGCCCCGGGTCGACGCGGTAGCGGACGGTGGCGGTATCGTCGCGCACGTCGACGCGGGCACTCTTCTCGACGATCACGCGCGCGTAGCCGCGTTGCCGGAACCAGTCGCGCAGCACCGAGCGGCCCCGCTCGTACCGGTCCTCCTGGAAGACGTCGCCCAGCTCGAGCGGGAGGAGCTGCCGCAGCCGCTTCTCGTCGTCATCCGCGAGGGTGGTGCCTTCGATGCCGAGGTCGACGTCCGTCACCCGGACCGGGATGCCTTCCTCGATCGAGACCGTGACGTTCACGACGTCGCCCTTCTCCGGGACCTGGACGGTGCTCGTCACGACGGCATGGTAGTAGCCGCGGCTGCGATAGAGCGCGCGGACGCGGCCCAGGTCGTCCCGGAAGGTGTACGGATCGAACGGCGGATGCTCGCGCCAGAGCGCGAACCAGCGTCGCGGCTTCGTGGTGATGGCGTCGCGCAGCGCGCTGGTCCCGACCCCGTGATTTCCTTCGAAATGGAGCGTGCCCAGCCTCCACGCGCGCTGGGTGTCGAGCGCATCCAGCGGGATGGCGCCGGCATTGCGGAGTGTGAGCAGGAGCGCCCCGAGCACCAGCCCCAACACCCCGGACCGCACGCGCCAGTCGTAACAGTCCGGACGCGAAGCGCAAGGTACGGTCCCGTTTGCATCGGCCGCCGCGACGGTCGTATCGCTCGAGACGCCGGCACCGGCGTCGAGGAGGTTTCGTCATGGCCACGCGTGAGTCCGCGGAGAACCCGTTCCTCCAGGGCAACTTCGGGCCCTGGCGGCTGGAGGGCGACGCGCCCGCTCTCGAGGTCGTCGGCGAGCTGCCGCGCGACCTGAACGGCACGTACTACCGCAACGGTCCGAACCCGGCTTACGAGCCCGCGGGGCGATACCACTGGTTCGACGGCGACGGCATGATCCACGCCATCACGCTCGAGCGACGGGCGCGCGTCGTACCGCAATCGCTGGGTGCAGAGCGGCGGCCTGATGGAGGAGCGCGCGCGCCGGCAAGGCGCTCTATCCCTGGCCTCCTCGACATCGCCGCCGACCGAGGCGCCGTGCTTCAAGAACACCGCCAACACCAACATCGTCTGGCATGCGGGCAAGCTGCTGGCGCTGATGGAGGCCGCGCTGCCGACCGCAGCTCGCGGCCCGACACGCTCGCGACCGTCGGCGAGTACGATTTCGAGGGCAGGCTGGCCGGGCCGATGACCGCGCATCCGAAGATGGATCCGGAGACCGGCGAGATGCTGTTCTTCGGCTACTCGCCGTTCCCGCCCTACCTGCAGTACCACGTCGCCGACCGCGCGCGGCGCGCTGCGTGCGCAGCGAGGTGATCGACGTCGCGTGGCCGTCGATGATGCACGACTTCGCGATCACCGAGCGACCACGTGGTCTTCATCCTCTGCCCGCTCGTCTTCAGCTTCGAGGACTTGCAGCGAGCGCGGCGAGCGTGTTCACCTGGGAGCCGGAACGCGGCACGCGCATCGGGGTCATGCCGCGCGACGGCGGCAACGCCGACGTGCGCTGGTACGACACCGACCCGTGCTACGTCTTCCATCCGATGAACGCCTACGAGGAGGATGGCGACGCTCGTGCTCGACGTCGCGCGCTACCCGCGGCTGCGACTTCATGAGCCCGAGCGCGGCGCGCGACCCGGCGACGGCGACGGCGACGCGCGGCGCGCGCTGCACCGCTGGCGCATCGACCTGCGCGCGGCGGCGGCGTGCGAGTCGACGCCGCTCGACGACGTCGCGCGGCGAGTTCCCGCGCGTCGACGAGCGCCGCCTCGGCCGCAAGCATCGCTGCGGCTACATGGCGGCCGCGCGGCCCGGCGAGCGAGAGCCGCGCGGCTGCCGAGTGTGCAGGGCGATCCGGCAGCTACGACCTCGAGCGCGGCACGCAGCGCAGACGCGCGACTTCGGCGCCGGCAACGGCGTCGGCGAGCCGCTGTTCGTGCCGCGCCGCCCCGACGCCGCGGAGGACGACGGCTACGTGCTGGCGCTGGTCGTACGACCAGGCGCGCGACGCGAGCGACTTCTACGTCCTCGACGCGCGCCGACATCGCCGGCGAGCCGATCGCGCGCGTCGCATCCTCCGCACCGCGTGCCGTACGGCTTCCACGGCAACTGGGTCGCCGCGTAGCGCGGCGGCTCGCCGCGGTCAGGCGTACTCGTCTTCGTAGTCGGCGATGGCGCGGCGGACGACGTCGCGCGCGGTCGCCGCGTCGTAGACGTCCGTGATCTCGCACACGGGGGCCGCCGCCTGCGGGATCGGGAATCTGCTTGTAGGTGAGGAAGTAGTGCCGCAGGCGGTCGACGAGCGGGCGTGGAACCTGCGTCGAGCTCGGTGTAGTCGCCGAAGGCGGGGTCGTCGATCGAGGACGCCGACGAGCTTGTCGTCGGCCTCGTGGCGGTCGAAGAGACGCAAGCCCGCCGATCGGGCGGGCGCGGAGCAGGATGCTGCCGTGGTTGATCGGCCGCTCGGTGAGGACGCAGATGTCGACCGGATCGCCGTCGCCGACCACGCCCGTGCGGCCGTCGCCTCCATCGCGAGCGCGGCGACGCGCGACCTGGCACCAGGTGCGCGGCACGAAGCCGTAGGGCGCCGGGCAGAGGTTCGAGAACTGCTGCGGGCGATCGAGCTTCAGGTGGCCGGAGGCCTTGTCGACCTCGTACTTCACGGTGTCGGTGGGCACGAGCTCGACGAAGACGTTGACGACGTCGGGCGCCTGCTCGCCCGCCGGGACTGCCGTGCCAGGGATGGCCTGGAGCGGCGAGGGCGCGGCATCGCGTCAGGAGATGACGCCGGCGTCCTTCCAGCGCCCGATGTCGTCCCAGGAGCAGTCGAGCTCGAGGAGGACCTCTTCCGTCTGTGCGCCCGCATCCTGCGCCGGGCTGCGCACCTCGGGGGCCTCGCCGGAGAACTGGACCGGGTTCGCGCACACCTGGACCGGCCCGTCGGCCGTCGGGGAGGAGAGCAGGTAGCCGTTCGCCTGTACCTGCGGATCGCCGGGAAGGTCGAGCGGCGTCTGGAACGGCCCCCAGATGCACTCGCTGGCGCGCAGGCGCTCTTCCCACTCCGCGCGCGACCGGGTGGCGAACAGGGCGACCAGCTCGTCGCGGATCGCACCGGCCTGATCGCGCCGCGCCTCGGCGCTGGGATAGCGCTCGAGGATGTCGGGTCGCCCGACGGTCGCGGCGAAGATCGGCCAGAAGCGCTCCGCCTGCAGCATCATGAGGACGAGGCCCTTGCCGTCGGAACAGAAGTAGGTGCCGACGAGGGGGTTCGGCGCGCTCGGCATGTCGCCGGCGGCGGGCAGCATGAAGCCGTACATGAGCGCGGCGGTGATGTCGGGCGACAGCACCCAGAGCGCGGTGCCGAGGAGCGAGACGTCGACCTCGAGCCCCTCGCCGGTGCGTTCGCGCTGGAAGAGGGCGGCCGCGATCCCGCCCGCGATCGCCATGCCGCCGATGAAGTCACCGAACGCCGGCCGCTGCTGGAGCGGCGGCTGGCCGGTGGTGGAGAGGCGATCGGCGACGCCGCCGCGCGCCCAGAAGGAGACGCCGTCGTAGCCGCCGCGGCGCGCGTCGGGACCGCGGCGGCCCTGGCCCGATCCGCGGGCGTAGATCAGCCGCGGGTTGACCGCGCGCAGGTCGTCCCACGTGATGCGCAGGCGCTCGCGCGCGTCGTCGAGGAAGCTGGTGAGGAAGACGTCGGCGCGCGCGATCAGGCGATCGAGCAGCGCGCGGCCGTCGGGGTGCCCGAGATCGATGCCGATGCTGCGCTTGTTGCGCCCGAGATGCTCGACGAAGAAGTTGCGGCCCGAGGCGCCCGGGATCAGCCCCGAGGTCACCAGGCCGCGGATCGGGTCGCCGTAGCGCGGGTGCTCGATCTTCACCACCTCGGCGCCCCAGTCGCCCAGCACGGTGGCGGCCGAGGGCACGAAGCCCCAGTCGGCCACCTCGACCACGCGGATGCCGGCGAGCACGTCGCTCATCGTCGCGCGCTCAGTTGAGACCGTAGAGCTTGGCCGCGTTCGCGCCCGCGATGAGCGTGCGCTCGTCGGCGGGGATGTCCTTGAAGTGCGCTTCCAGCACCTCGCGCGACTTCGGCCAGGTGCTGTCGGAGTGCGGGTAGTCGGTGGACCACATGATGTTGTGCAGGCCGGCCCGGTGCCGCTCCGCGACGCCCGCCAGGTCCTGGATGAAGGTGGCGTGCCCCTGCCGGTACCAGTAGGTGCTCGGCTTCTCCGTCAGGATCGACTTCGTCCAGAAGCGGTGCTTGTTGAACGTCTGGTCCATGCGCTCGACGAAGTACGGGATCCAGCCGATGCCGCACTCGACGAGGACGAAGCGGAGCTTCGGGTGGCGCGCGAGGATGCCGGTGAAGATCAGCGTCGACACCGTCTCGCAGATCGACATGGGCGCGATGGCGATGAAGGTCTCCTTCACGCCGGGCGTGGGATTCTGGAACGTCGCCATGACGTTTGCGTTGCGTGGCCCGACGATGTGGAAGCTCAGCGGAAGGCCCGTCTCCTCGATGGTCGACCAGAAGGGCTCGTACGCCTCGTCCCACAGCGCCTTGCCGCCTCGCTCGTCGGGAAAGGGATCGCAGTGGAAGCCGCGCAGTCCCATCTTGGCGATGCGCTTGAGCTCCCTGATGCCCTCGTCGATGTCGAGGAGCGGCACGTGGGCGAGGCCCACGAGGCGGTTCGGCGCCGCCTTCGACAGGTCGACCATCCAGTCGTTGTAGCGCTGGAAGATGTAGCTGCGGAGCGCGGGATCCTTCGGGAGGCTGGTGACCGGACCGCCGAAGTACAGCACCTCGGCGTCGACGCCGTCGAGGTCCATGTCTTCCAGCCGCGCCTTGGGATCGTACGACCCCGGACGCATGTCCTTGTAGCCGAGGCCGAAGGCCTTGAAGTCCTCGGGCTTGCGTCCGGCCGACGAGTCGAGGCCGATGGCGCCGCTGATCTGCGAGTCGACGATCCAGAAGTCGCCCTGCTCGGTCGATTCCACCCGCGGCACGCGGTCGGCGAGGCTGGCCGGCGCGTCGCGCGTCCAGAGATCCTTCGGCGGGTTCACGTGCGAATCGGCCGAGATGATGCGCTCCGTACTCATCGAGTCCACCTCCTGATCGTCGACGGCGACGCCAGGCGCGAGCGCCGATACCCGATGGTTTAGCGCGCTCCGCGCGCGGCAATCAAGCGATTGCCCGAGTCGATGAAACGGCGCAGCGCGGCGTCAGAGGGTGCCGACCGCCGTGGTCGCCTTCGAGATCGCGTGCCCGCAGGCTCGCTGCCACGTCCGGCGGGACCTTCTTGCCGTGCCTTGGCGACGGTGCGGGTCGAGCGCGGCCAGCGCTGTTGTTCACCTGCTGCAGCGCGCGCTTCGCCTTCTTGCCGGTGCCGGCTGCGGGCGGCAGCTTCTTGCGGACCGTCCTCGGCCAGCTTCGCCAGCTTGTTCCGGGTGGACTTCTTGGATGCTCGCGCGACGACGAGCAGGCGCTGGAGGGCGTCGAGGCGGCAGGTCGCCAGCGCGGCGCCGGCGCGAGGCGTGGTGGTGCACTGGGAGCCCGTGCCGACGTCGACGCAGCGATCGTCGTCGGTGCACTCGTCGTCGTCGTCGCAGTCGGGCGCGGTTCCGCGCGACGCAGGCGCCCGAGGCGGGGTCGCACGTCGAGACGCCGTTGCAGGCGTTGCCGTCCTCGCACGTCTTCGGGGTCTGCACGCAGCCGCGCGCCGGGTCGCAGGCGTCGACCGGTGCAGGCGTTGCCGTCGTCGCAGGTCGGCGGTGTCGGTCGGCGTGCAGACGCCCGCGGACGCAGGTCGTCGCGCCGCAGGCGCGGAGCGGTCGCAGTCGGCGACGCCGGCGCAGGGATGCACGGGGCGGTCGATCCGGCGCTGCAGATGGGGCACGCCGCGGTCTCGGCGATGCAATCGGGCGTGCAGCCGTCGCACAGGTTCGCGTTGGCGTCGTCGCACTGCTCGTTGGTGTCGACGTGCCGTCGCCGCACCAGTGCAGCGGGCAGGTGGTCGAGCAGGCGTCACCGAGCACGCCGTTCTGCGCGCCGTCGTCGCATTCCTCGCCGCTCTGGACGATGTGATCGCCGCAGACCTCGAGCTGGCAGGTGGCGGAGCAGCCGTCGTTCGAGGTCGGTGTTGCCGTCGTCGCACTGCTCGGAGCACGCCGGACGTTGCCGTCGCCGCAGCTCGGATCAGGCAGAAGCTGCGAGCAGCCGTCACAATCGGTCTGGTTGCCGTCGTCGCAGGTCTCGCCCGGATCGACGGTGCCGTTGCCGCAGGTGGCGGGCGGCATGAGCTGGCAGGTGGCGCGATGCAGGCGTCGCAGCGGCACCCGCTGCGCGCCGTCGTCGCACTGCTCGCCGGGACTCGACGCACGCCGTTGCCGCAGCGCTCGATCAGGCAGCTGGCGCGAGCAGCCGTCGCCGGCGATCGTGTTGCCGTCGTCGCACTGCTCGCCGCCGTCTGTGATGCCGTCGCCGCAGACCTCGGGCTGGCAGGTGGCGTGAGCAGCCGTCGCCGTTCGACTGGTGTTGCCGTCGTCGCACTGCTCGCCGGTGTCGACGTGCCGTCGCCGCACTTCGGCGGAACCGCGCAGGTGCAGCCGGCATGCACGTCTTGCCGTCGGGCAGGTTCCGCGCGCTCCGTCGCAGTCCTCGCCCGGGTCGAGCTTGCCGTTCCCGCAGGCGGGAGGTTCCGCCGCAGGGCGTGAGCGTCCGTCCTGGGTCGCCCGGGCAGCAGCGGATTGACGACGCCCGTGATGACGGGGGGCGTGGTCAGGTAGTCGAGCGTGTCTGCCGTTGGCCGATCGCATGCGTGCCGGCGATCGTCATGGTGCCGCCGCTCGCCAGCGTGTTGATGCCGCCGTCGCTGGCTGTCGATCGTCTTGCCCGCCGGCAGGCTGAGCGAGCACCAGGCGGTGGCGTCGATCTCTGCCGCCGTTCCCGACATCGGCGCCGTGGCGTCGATGTCGCCGAGGATGAGGCGCGGTGCGCCTCGAAGGTCGACGATGCCGCCCGTCGCCGTCCGCGCCCTTGCCCTGGACCTGGATCGGGGCGCGTCTGCGTGATGTCGAGACCGGCGCTCGAAGTCGATCGTGCCGCCGTCGCCGCCCGTGCCCGAGCTGGCGTCGACGGGTGCCGTGAGCAGTGATCGAGCCGCTCGGCGTCGATGGTCGAGCTCGCCGCCGTGCCGCTGGAGTCACCGTCGCTGTCGCCGCCGAGAGCCTGATCGAGCCGCCGAGCGTGACGGAGCCGCCGACCGGCTCGATGTCGAGCGATGCCGCCATCGCCGCCGTCCCTGCGTGGCCTGCAGATCGATCGTTCGCGCTCGAGTCGACGTTGCCGTCCGCGCTGAGATCGATCTCGCCGCCGCCGAAGTTGTCCCGCCGCTGTCGCGTCGATGTTCGCCGGCCACGGTCAGGTTCGAGCCGGAATCGATCTGGAGCGTAGGCCGCCGGCCAGCCGTCGCCCTTGCCGCCGAGGTCGATCTCGCTCGGGCTTCCGAGACGCCACGGCATGCCGTCCATGGTCACCGCGCCCACCGCTGATGCTCCTGGCGGCGACGTTATGCGCCGGCGTCGAACACGCCGTCCACGAGCATGTTGCCGTCGAGTGGCCTCGAGATCGGATGTTGCCCGCCGTCGACCCGAGGGTGATGGTGGTCGCCCGGCGACGGTCGATGCGCGCGATCGATTGCCGCATTCGGCGGACGTTGATGTCGCCGGTCGTGCGTGACGGTGATGGTTGCCGCCCGACGCGCGAGCAGCCCGGCTCCCTGCGAGGTGGCCTGGAGATCCACCGCGGCGGCGATGATCGTCAGCGTGCCCCCGGTCCCTGCGTCGAGCTGTGGCGCCAGGGGTCAGCGCAGCGTGCGGCTGCCGAAGTCGAGGGTCAAGGGCGGCGTGAGGATCGCCATGCGATTCACCTGACACTAGGTTGGGCGCCAACGTGCACGCACAGGGCTTGTTCGCCTGCGACACTCCGGGAGCTGCGCAGATGTCGTCGACGGGGCTTGCCCAGGCGAGACCTGCAGGCGGGACGAGCAGCAGTGCGAGGAAGGCGGTCCGCATGGGGATCATGATCGGAGCAACGCCCGTGCCGACTTCCCTCGCTCGGAACCCGCGTCGCCTCGCGGCATCCATGCACGCGCGGTTGCATGCGCGCAAGCGTCGGGCGGGTGTGCGCGAGCGTCGTCCACCAGGTCCCATCCGGTGCTTCCAACCTGGCGTGTGCCGGGTCGTCAAGCCCGAGGTGACACAGGCCAAGGCACCGGCGTGGACGGACACCGCGCCTTGCTCCACGAGAACGGCGCGTGTAGCCAGGGGACATGGTGGATCCCGACGAGGTGCGTCGCAGGCTGGAAGCGAAGCTGCCAGGGGCGCGGATCGAGGTGGCCAATCCCGCGGGGGACGGCGAGCATCTCGAGGTGCATGTGGCCTCGCCCCAGTTCGCGGGGCTCGGTCTCGTCGAGCAGCACCGGATGGTCTACGCGGCGCTCGGCGATCTGATGCCGAGGATCCACGCCGTGCAACTTCGAACCCAAGCCGACGGGGAGGGCTCCCGATGAGCGACGTGATGGCCGAGATCGACAAAGAGGTGAAGGAGAACCCCGTCGTGGTCTACATGAAGGGCACGCCGCGCTTTCCGATGTGCGGCTTCTCCGCCGCCACGGTCGAGGTGCTCAACGAGATCGGCGTGCCGTTCAAGGCGGTCGACATTCTCGCCGAGGCGGACAAGCGCGAAGGGGTCAAGGCGTACACGAGCTGGCCCACGATTCCCCAGCTGTTCGTCGGCGGAAAGTTCGTGGGCGGCTGCGACATCATCCGCGAGATGCACGCCAAGGGCGAGCTGGCGCCACTGATCCGCCAGGCCGCCGAGCCGCGCTGAGCCGGCCTGCCGCCCGCGCGGCTTCAGCCCTCCGCATGGCTCGATCGTCCAGCGCTCGACGAGCCAGTAGACGACGAACTTCTGGTACTCGATCAGCACGTCCTTGATGGCGCGACGGCGGCGCCACCACTGATCGGCCGGGAAGAAGGCGTCGGGCGTCGGGCGGACGGTCAGCTGGACGCGGGGACCGAACGCCTGCCGGAGGATCATCCGCGCACGCCGCGTGTGCGTCGGCGACGTCACGACGACGACGTGACGGAACCCGCGACGGCACACCCAGCGCGCGAGCGCACGCGCCTCGGTCGTGGTGCTCGCCGCACGGCGCGACACCACGCGAATGGCGCTCGCGGGCACCCCGAGCTCGCCGAGCGCGCGGCTCGCCAGCTCGTGCTCCTCGGGCACGAAGACGCCGTGGGCGCGGAGCGCCGGCGCCCCGCGTCGCAGGCGCACGCGGGTGAGGACGACGAGCGGGGCGACGCCGGCATGATAGAGGCGGGCGGTCTCGAGGACGCGGTCGGAGAGCGAGCCCGCCAGCATGACGATGACGTCGGCGTGCGCAGGTAGCGGATCGGCGACCACCAGGAAGCGACCCGCGCCGCGCACGACGAAGACGCCGAGCCCGACGAGAACGACGGCGGCGGCGAGCAGGAGCCGCGTGCGACGCATGGCGCGGCGAGGCTACGGATGGGCCCCCGCAAGGGCAAGCGATCGGCGGCCAGGGCATCTTGACGGACGCGGCCGCTCCGCGCTCTGCTCCGGCCATGCAGAGCGTACAGACGGTGACGGGTGGCTGCGCGCCGGACGCCCTCGGGGTCACGCTGATGCACGAGCACCTGATGATCGGCTGGCCCGGCTGGGAAGCCGAGGCGCCGCTCGATCGTGCGACCCGTCGCGAGCATGCCCGGCGCTGCATCGACCGCCTGGCCGAGCTCCACGACGTCGGCGTGCGGACGATGGTCGACCCGTGTCCGATCGATCTCGGCCGCGACGTCGACTTCATGGCGGAGGTCGCCCAGCAGAGCCGGGTCCGCATCGTGTGCGCCACCGGGCTCTACAAGGAGGACACCGGGGCGCCGGCCTACTTCAAGTTCCGGCAGCAGTTCGGCGACGCGCTCGCCGAGATGACCGACGTCTTCGTGCGCGAGATCACCGACGGCATCGGCGACACCGGGGTGCGCGCCGGGGTCATCAAGGTGGCGACCGGCGCGGGTCGCGTCACGCCGTACGAGGAGGTGGTGCTGCGCGCCGCGGCGCGCGCACACCAGGCGACCGGCGTGCCGATCACCACCCACACCGACGAGGGCACGATGGGCCCCGAGCAGCTGGATATCCTCGCGGCCGAGGGCGTGGCGCCGTCGTCGGTGATCGTCGGGCATTCCTGCGGGGCGAGCGACGTGTCGTACCACCTGCGCATGCTCGATCGCGGCGCCTACCTGGGGTTCGATCGCTTCGGCCTCGAGATCCTGCATCCCGACCGCGAGCGGCTGGCGGTGCTCATCGGGCTCCTCGGCATCGGCTTCGAGCGCCAGCTCGTGCTCTCGCACGACACGGTGTGGTGCTGGCGCGGCCGCGCCCCCACGTTGCCGCCCGAGATGCTGCCGCTCTGGCAGCCGACCTACGTGCTGCGCACGGTGGTGCCGCGCCTGCGGGACGCGGGCGTCGACGAGTCGAAGATCCAGGCCATGCTGGTGGACAATCCGCGCCGCTACTTCGCCGAGGCGGGAACCACGACCTGCTGAGACGCCGGCTAGCGCGTGAGGATCGCGACGCACGCGTTCGCGCCGCGTCCGACGGTGTGCGCGAGCGCGACGCGCGCCCCGGCCACCTGCCGCGCATCCGCCTGACCGCGCAGCTGCCAGGTGAGCTCGACGATCTGTCCCAGCGCCGACGCGCCGAGCGGCTCCCCCTTGGAGAGCAGTCCGCCGCTCGCGTTCACCGGCAGCCGCGAGCCCATCGCGCCGCCGCCGTCACGCACCCAGCGGCCGCCGCCATGCGGCGGGCAGAGTCCCAGCTCCTCGGCGGAGAGGATCTCGCGCGCCGCATCGGTGTCCTGCACCTCGGCGACGTCGAGATCCTCCGGACCGAGGCCCGCGACCTCGTACGCGGCGCGCGCCGCGCGCTCGGTCGGCGTGGCGACGTGCTCGCTGGCGAGCCCGTCGAGCGGCGTGTGCTCGCCCAGCACCGATCCGGCGAGGTGCGAGCGCAGGACGGCGGCGGCGATGCGCACCGGGGTGGCGGCCTGCGGCCGCGCCGAGACCACGACCGCGGCGGCGCCCTCGTTGGGCGCGCAGAGCATGAGGAGTCGCAGCGGCTCGCACACGACCGCCGAGGCGAGGACGTCGTCCAGCGAGAGCGCCTTGCGGTACATGGCGTACGGATTCGACACGCCGTGGAGGTGGTTCTTCACCGAGACGGCGGCGAGGTCGCGCGCCGTCACCTCGCTCTCGAGCATCAGGCGCTGTGCGCGCAGCGCGAAGTACGCCGGCGTGGCGGCCAGGCCGGCCTCCTCGCGCCACGGCTCGAAGAAGCTCGAGCGGATCATGCCGCGCGGCATCTTCTCGACGCCGAGGACCAGCACCGTGTCGTGCTGGCCGCTGGCGACCTGGGCGGCGGCGAGGGAGAGCGCCGCGCCACCGCTGGCGCAACCCGGCCTCGACGTTGACGATCGGCACGCCCGAGAGGCCGAGCGCGGTCAGCACCTTGTGGCCGGTGGCGACGCCTCCGTAGACCGTCCCGCAGAACGCGGCCTGGAAGCCGCCGCGCTCGACGCCGGCGTCGCGGAGCGCGGCGCGCACCGCCTCGACGCCGAGCGCGGTGAGTCCGCGATCGGCGAAGCGTCCGAACGGATGCAAGCCGACGCCTGCGACGTAGACGGGTCTCATGATGCTCGCGGCAGGTGCGAAGGCGTACGACGCGACCTGCGCGCCCTCGTCGTCGGTGAAGAGCGGCTCGATCACGAGCGTGACCGGCAACCCCGGGCGCAGGCGGTGCAGATCGGCTCTCGGTGAGCCGCGTGATGACCTGGAGATCCGCGCCGTCGAGCTCGACGACGCCGAAGCCATAGGGGAGCGGACCGCGGTATCCGGGCGGCCGGCTGGCGACCACCGTGAAGAGTCGCAGCCGTCCCGCGGGTCCGACCAAAGTCGGAGTCGTGGTCTCACTTCCGCAGTACGGACACGTCGTGGTCGCCGGAAAGTGGAGCTTGCCGCATGCTGCGCAGCGCGCCGCGCGCAGCCGCGGACCGTCGGCGGACGTCTCGAACAGGCCGGGCGCAATCGGACGTGGAGGCATGTGGACAGACCCTTAATGAAGCGGCGAATGTCCGGTCAAGACGCGGAATTGCCTCGCCAGTCCGCGCCTCGTCATGGTAGGACGTCCGCCATGCGGACGCTCACAACACTCGTCTTTCTATTCGTACTGCTCTCCAGCATCCCGGCGCGTGCGACGGTGCGCCGACGATCTCTGTCCGGCGGGCGCAGGATCCGTGCGTCGTCAACACGACGATCACGCTCGACGCCGGGATCGGTGATCGACCTCGCGGGCCGCGCGCTGCAGCTCGGTGCGGCGGCGCGCGTGACGGTCGGCGCCGGCCAGGTGCAGATACTCGCCGGCCCCGTCACGCCTGCTGGCCGGGGCGCGAATCACCGGCGCCACCGGCGTGGCGCCTTCCACGCTCGAGATCGACTCCACCGGCAGCATCGCGCTCAAGGCGAGCGGCAGCACGAGGAGTCGGATCGACCTCTCCGGCACCGTGCAGGGCGGCACCATCACGCTGAACGCCGGCGGCGCCATCACCGCGGCGGGCGACATCGTGTCGGACGGGAACGGCACCGAGGCGAGCGGCGGCGTCATCATGCTCACGTCCGCCGCGGGCGACATCCTCGTCGTCGGGATCGCTGTCGTCGAACGGGGGCTCGGACGCGGGCGGCGGCTTCATCTCCCTCGTGGCGCAGGGCGGCAAGATCGACATCGCGCAGCCCGTGGACCTGTCCGGCGGCGAGTTCGACGGCGGCGAGCTGGACTTGACGGCGTCGGGTGACGTGATCGTCCGGCAGGAGATCAATGTGAGCGGCGGCGGGCTCTCGGGCAGCGGCGGCACGGTCTTCATCACCGCGGGTGGATCGGCCACGCTGCTCGGGAACATCGACGGGACCGCGGCCGGCTCCAGCGACGAGGGCGGCGGGGACGGCGCCGACGTCGAGATCGACGCCGAACCAGGACGTCATCGTGAGCGGGCCGATCGAGTCACCGGCGGCTTCCCCGACGGGAGCGCCGGCACGTTCTTCTCGACGGCGGGCGGCAACTTCACGCAGACGCAGAAGATCACGCTGCTTCGGCAACGGCATCGACGCCTGCGGCGGCGAGATGGACGTCAATGCGGGCCGCAACATCACCCTCGTGCAGATCGAGGTCGGCGGCGGATCGTGCGGCGGCGGTGACGTCTCCGCGCAAGGGCTCGGGACCACCACCGCCGGCGCGGCGATCCACGCCGACGGCGGCACCGGCGACGGAGGCGGCGACGCAGGCACCATCGGCCTCAAGGGCCGCGACGTCCTGACCAACGACGTCGTGCGGGCGAACGCCGGCAGCTCCTTGAGCGCGGTCGGCCAGATCACTGCTCGGTGGGCTGCAACGTGACGGTCGGGCAAGTCCAGCGAGATTCGGACCCTGGGCGGAATCGGGGGACCGGCGCGGTTTCGGGAACCTGATCCACGTCGAGCGGCAAGGCCACCATCCTCGGCAAGCTGCTGACGACGCCGCCCGTCCACGAACACCATCAGCTACCGCGATCCGGCGATGCCTCCGGCGATCAGCGGCCGGTCGATCTCGCCGGCGGCGGTCATCAGACGTGGACCCGACGCTGCCGCCGTGCCCTGGCGCGACCGCGGCATGCGGCGACGGCGAACCTCGATCCCGGCGAGCAGTGCGACGACGGCAACAACATCTCGTGTGACGGGTGCAACGCGGCCTGCCAGATCGAGGGCTGCGGCAACGGCAAGCGTGGAGTGCGCCGAGGAATGCGACGCCGGCGCCGCTGAACGGGCAGCCCGGCAGCGGGTGCGACGCGAAGTGCAAGGTGGTGCCGCTCCCGGGCGGGCTCCTGCAGTTCCCGGGCGGCCGCACCCGGAACTCGTGCATGGCCGAGTGGCAGATCAAGACTCCCCAACGGCAAGGTCAACAGCGGCTTCCCGCTGACCACGCAGTCCTGCATCGACGGCGACCCCGGCTGCGATCAGGACGGGGCCACCGACGGCAAGTGCGTCTTCCAGACGGCGGTCTGCGACCACGTCACGGATGCTCGGATTCCGAGCTGCAATCCGGTCCAGGTCGAGTCGATCTCGATCAACAAGCCGAACGTGCTGAAGCCGGCCGACGCGGTCGACGCGGCCAACGGCACGGCGTTGAAGAACACGATCGCCGGTCTCGGCCTGACGGTGAAGGCGGGCACGAACGTCCTGGTCCCGGGCGTGCTCCGGACCTGCTCCATGATCACTGCTCGGCGACGACCGGCATCACCGTCCCGCACCCGGCAGGCCTGGCCGCCTCCAGGGCCCTCAACATCGCCGCGCGCGACGGCCTCGGCGCCCGTATGCGCTCGAACCAGGTGACGCTCATCTGCGCCCCGAACACCGCCGTCTGCGGCAACGGCAAGGTCGAGGTCGGCGAGCAGTGCGACGACGGCAACCAGGTGGCGTGCGACGGCTGCGCGCCGACCTGCCGGCTCGAGCGCTGCGGCGACGGCATCGTCGAATGCGGCGAGGAGTGCGACGACGGACCGGCCAACGGGACGCCTGGCAGCAAGTGCACGACCAGCTGCACCGAGATGGTCCCGCCGTTGCGCATCCCGGGCGGGGGGTCCAAGCAGACCGACTGCCTGCTCGAGACGTCGATCGACATGCAGAACGCGACCCTCAAGAAAGACGGCACCCCGTCGAATAGCCAGGTCTGCATCGACAACGATCCCACCTGTGACTTCGATCCGAATCCGGGCAGCTGCGAGTTCCACGTCTGGCTGTGTTTCGGAGGCGACGATTCTCGCATCGCCTGTGCCGCCGACTCGGTCGCGTCCATCGAGCTGAAGAAGCCGAGCACGAAGGATCAGGGTGCGGCGGCAGCCCTCCGCCAGGCGTTGCTGCAGCGGCTGGGGACGTTCTCCCTGCCGCTGCCTGCGGGCGAGCGCTGCACGCAGCGGGTGAACGTCGACGTGACGGCCGGGAAGAGCCAGGGCGAAGCTCTCGCTCAGAGTCGCGCAATCCGCTCGGCGACCGGGACAGCGATTCGATCAAGGTCAAGTGCTTGAAGCCGCGTGCCGTGATGCGACCGCGATCAGTCGGTTTCGGGCAGCGGCGTCCCCCATCGATCGAGGGCAGCCACCTCGTCGACGGGACGCCGCCGCGTCGGGCCGAAGCGGTCGATCGGCCAGCCGAGCGGCACCAGTGCCACCACCTCGATGCGGTCGGGCAGGGCGAGGAGCGCCTTCAGCTCGGCCTCGAACCGGCGGTGGAGCGTGGTGAGCGTCGTGCCGAGCCCGAGCGCGCGCGCCGCGAGCAGGAGGTTCTGGACGGCCGGGAAGATCGAGGCGTACGCGGCGGCGGGCGCGCGCAGGCTGCCGTCGGGTGCGGCGAGCGGCCCGAGCCGGCCATGGTCGAGGCCGCACGCGATCAGGACCGGCGCCTCGTGGAGCGTCTGCGCGAGCTCGCCGGCGGCGCGCATCATGCGTGCGTAGTGCGCCGCCTGGCGGACGTCGCGGTCGGCGTCGGTGGCCTGCGTGAAGCGCTCGCCCTCGTCCCAGGCGGCGGCGTAGTGCCGGCCGATCTCGGCCCGCAGCCCGGCGTCGCGTACGACGACGAAGACCCAGGGCTCCGCGCCGCGCGCCGACGGCGCGCGCGTCGCGGCGTCGAGGATGCGCCGTAGCGCGTGGACCCCGACCGGATCCGGACGGAAGCGGCGGAGCGCCCGCTGGGTGTCGACGACGGCGAAGAACTCCACCGGGGCCTCCGCTACACGGCTTCGAGGATCGTCGCCGCGCCCTGGCCCATGCCCCCGCAGATGGTGGCGAGCCCGTAGCGGCCGCCACGCCGGCGGAGCTCCAGGGCGGCGGTTCCCACGAGGCGGGCGCCCGATGCGCCGACGGGATGCCCGAGCGCGCAGGCCCCGCCGTTCGGGTTGACGCGGCCGTCGTCCGGGATGCCGAACTCCCGCATGAGGGCGATCGGCGCCGACGCGAAGGCCTCGTTGACCTCGATCACCGCCATGTCGCCCTGCGCGAGGCCGGAGCGCTCGAAAGCGCGCGCGGTGGCGGGGATCGCGGAGCGGATCAGGTCGGTCGGCGCGCAGGCCCCGGCGGCGACGGTGTGAATCCGCGCCAGCGGCGCGAGACCGCGGCGCGCGGCCTCGGCGCTCGACATCAGCAGACACACGGCCGCACCGTCGGCCTGGCCCGAGGACGTGGCGGCGGTGATCTTCCCGTCGGCGCGGTAGACCGGCAGCAAGGCCGCGATCTTCTCGTACGTCGTGTCGGCGCGCGGGCCCTGATCGTCGGTCACCCGGACCGGGCGTCCCTCGACGTCGAGGCCGTCGGCGGGAACGATCTCCTCGCGCAGGCGCTCGCGTGCCGCGATCGCGCGCTGATGGCTCCGCAGCGCCCAGCGGTCCATGTCGTCCCGCGTGATCCGGTACTCGTCGGCGAGGCGCTCGGCGCCCTGGCCGCCGTTCAGCTCGATCGGGTTGACGCGCTCGAACAGCTTCGGGTTTGGATTCATGGCAGCCAGCATGTGGCCGCCCTCCTTGATGACCGCCTCCATGTCCATCCCGTCCTTGATGGTCGGGATGCGGAAGTGCGTCATGCTGTCGAGGCCGCCCGCGATGAAGACGTCGCCCAGCCCGCACTGGATCTGCATCGTCGCGATGTGCACCGACATCATCGCCGTGGTGCAGGCGCGCTCCAGGCTGAGACCGACGACGTGGTCGGGAAAGCCGGCGAGGTACGGGATCGCGGTTCCGGGATGCGCCTGCTCGCCCATCATCTCGACGGCGCCGAGGATCACGCCGTGCACGTCGCCGGCGTCCACGCCGGCGCGCCGCAGCAGCTCGTGCAGCACCAGCACCGCGAGGTCGTCGGAGCGGACCTGCCGGAAGACGCCGCGCTTCGCATCCGCCCGTCCGAAGGGGGTACGGACATATCCAACCAGGACCGCGTCGCGCAGCTCGCTCATCGTGGGAGGGCGGCTTAGCCCAGGTGTGTCTCGGCTGGCAATCACCCGGCGGGATTCGCTATCGAAAGTGGGGCTCGGGCGGCCAACGGGGGCGATGGCGACGGCCGGACGTCGCAGTGCGGCGACCGATGGTCAGATGGCTCATGGCGCGGTTGCAAGGTCGCGCTATCGCACGGCTTCGCACCACCCGCTGGAGACGCGCAAGCTCTTGAAACTTGAGGCATATCGCCCCAATCATTGCGTACCCAGGTGGCATGCTTCCTGCTTAGTCGCGGCCGTATGCTGACGGAGCTAAGGGGCGGTCTCTGCTTGATATCTGCGGCACTTGGTCTCCTGCTGCCCGGACCTGCGCTGGCCGTCCAGGAGTCGACTCCGCAGTCGATCCGCGTGACCTCCGGCGCGGTGCACCACCACTCCACCGGGAGGTCATGGGGCCGCTTCTTCGCCTACTCGTCCCCGGTCGATCTGACGGGTGGCGGCTTCGGCGGGAACCAGATCTACGTCTTCAGCATCGTCGACTACGCGTGCCAGCTCGGCAGGCCCGAGCTCGAGGCTCGAACGACCCGCTCAACATGCCCGAACCCGCCGCAGCCCTACCTGATGCGCGCCACCAACGCCAATCCGCAGGACGGCATCGACAACCCCAGCGTCGACAGCAGCGGCACCATCGTCGCGTTCGAGGCCTTCGGGTCGTTCGAGGGAAGTGCCAGGGCGGCGCGGCGAACACGGAAGCAGGTGTTCATCCGGGACCTGAGCTTCGATCCCCGAGACGAGCGCGGTGACCTGCAACCCCGACGGCGACAGCTACGCGCCGTCGCTCAACGACGGCGGTGGCGTGGTCGCGTTCGTCTCCAGGCCGCGAATCCACGGGTGGCGGCCCGCGGGAATCCGCAGGTGCTACGTCTACCAGTACAAGATCGCCAACCCGACCGAAGAAGACTGGTGCTGTACCCTCGCGAATCAGCCTACGCCGTATCGCGGCGGGCACGGGGCCGAGCGGCGCGCCCGATGCTGAACCAGACGGCCACCACGTCGCGTTCGAGTCGCGGGCTCGGACCTGCTCGGCGACGGCCACGACACGGGCGTCTGGCAGATATATCTTCGATCGGTGTCAATCTTCGCCAGCCGGGCAATGGGACCTCTTCCAGGTCACCCACGGGAACGGCGGACAGCCGCGACCCGTACATCGAGGAGAAGCGGCCTGGCGGCGTCTGCTTCGACTCCTCCGCTACCGATCTGCCAGGGAACGCCAGACGTCCACGGGCGGCCGCCAGATCTATCGCGCGGTATCAAGGATGCGGCCAGCTATCGACCTGCCGATCGAGCAGTGGACCGAGGGTGCGGGGCTCCGGGCAACTGCGTGGATGCCCGCCGTCGAGCCGAGCGGCCGCAAGGTGGTCTTCTTGAGCGACGGCGATCTGCTGCTGAACGGCACCACCGGCATCCGCGCTCTTCGCGATCGACTTCCGCGATCCCGTGCACCAGGTGCTCTACCAGATCACCGGCCGCGGGACGATCGGCCCGAGGATCGGCGCCAGCCTCGGCGCGTGGTTCGCCACGTTCGACTCCGACGACGACGTCGGCGGGTACGGCGTCTGCGGGCGCCAGATCTGGATCATCACGTACGATCCGGGTCACTTCACCGAGGCCGGCCACCAGCGCCTGGCCGTCGAGCAGATCGGGGCGAAGCCCGGTGAGCCGTTCCCCGGCAACCCGAACGACAGCTGCTACGACGCCGACGGCTGCACGTCCGACACTGTGTCGGCGGTCAGCTCTGCATGCACACCCAGGAGCCCGAAGGGTTCAAGTGCGCCGACGGCGATCAGTGCACCACCGGTGTTGTCGACCTGTCAGCAGGGAAAGTGCACGTCGAGCCACCGCTCGAACTGCGACGACAACAACAAGTGCACCGACGACACCTGCGACCCGAACACCGGATGCGCGAACGTCGCTATCTCGTGCGACCCGAAGAACCCCTGCGACGTGGGGAGCTGCAACCCGGCCACCGGATGCGCGGCCGCGCCGCTGACCGGGATGTCTGGCGTGAGCTGCCAGGGCGATCAGGTCAAGGGCAAGACGCCTCCACAGGGCAGCAAGCAGGTTTTGAAGAATCTGAAGCGCGCGCAGAAGCTCCTGCAGCAAGCCGAAAACAAGAAGCCAAAAGGGGCGAAGCGCAAGCTCAAGCAGGCCGCCAAGCTGTTCCAGGACGTGATGCCTGAAATCACTACCGATCCATCGATCTCGAGAGATGCCGCCGCGGAGCTGGTCATACAGATACGGGGGCTGCTCGATGCGATTTCAAGCGTGCTGAAAGATCTCCAGACCCAGGCAGGGGAGCAAGTGAAGGTCATGTCGAGGATTGCCATGCGCACAACCATCCAGGCCGTCGCGCTCAGCGTCATCGCCATGGTCGTCACCCTGACCGGCGGCAACGCGTTGGCGCTACACCGCCAGACCCCGTTCGAGGAGCCGATCCCTTTCCCGGCGATCGAGGGGGTGCAGAGCTTCCGGCCGTTCTGTCAGGGGGAGGCCGCGCGCTGGATCACGTTCGACTCCACGTCGGACCTGCTGCACAACGGCAGCAGCGGGGGCGAGGTCTTCCTGTGGGACAACGATCCGGCCGGACCCCGCCACCTCGTGCAGGTCACCAACTGCGCCAACGGCAGCAGCCAGGACGCCTCCACCGTCGCCGACGGCAAGGTCGTCGTCTTCGACACGACGAGCGACCTGAACCCGCCGAAGCCGCAGCAGTGCATCGCCCCGCTCGGCGCACCGCCAGATCTTGCGCGCGACCATCAAGCAGGGGCAGTTCGCCTACGAGCAGCTCACCAACGACCTGAACGGCGACTGCACGCAACCCGCGCGTCTCGGCCGACGGGTTCAAGATCGTCTTCGAGTGCACCGGCGACATCCGCCGCAACGGCTCGAGCGGCACGAACATCTTTCTCTGGCGCGAACGAAGAGCGTATGCGATCCCTGTCGATCCCGCCGTGCAGCAACGGCGCAGCAGATCCCGCCCAAGGGCGCCGGCGAGTCAGCGGGAACGCCGAGCTCAACCTCCAGGCCGACAAGATCGTCTTCAACTCGAACCAGGCCATCGACGGTAACTCGAACGGCTCCCAGCAGATCTGGCTGTACGACATCGCCGGGGTCCGCCGTTCCCGACGCCGCACCGGCTGACCAACGGCGACGGCGACAGCATCAACCCGACGATGGATCAGGACGGGCGGCTGGTGGTGTTCCAGTCGCAGGCGGACCTCCTCGGCACCGGGTCGACTGGCTGGCAGATATTCCTGCTCGACCGCCAGACCGGCGTGCTCCGGCAGCTCACGAACGCCGCGGGCGACAGCACCTGCCCGTCCATCGGCGGCGGCGGCCGCTTCATCGATGTTCCTCTCCACCAGCGACTTCGGCTCCGGCGTCGCCGGCGGCCCGCACCTCTTCCTCTACGATCTGATCGAGGACGCGCTCTACCAGGTGACCGACCGGGCCCGGCAGCGCCGGGAACGCCGATCGCCACCGCCGACACCATCTTCTTCTTCGACTCCGACGAGGACCCGCTCGGGACGGGCATCACCGGCCGTCAGGTCTACGCCCTGAACGTCTTCCTGCAGGTGCCGCCGCGCGCCTCGGCGCCGGCGAAGATCAATCTCATGCCGGGGCACGTCGACAGCCACGGCGTCATCGGGTGGGAGCTCGGTGCGGCTCATCACCGAATCGACCTTCGGGGCGAATCCGGCGACGTCAGTACATCAACGCGCCGATCGGCAACCCGTCACCGGCGCCGGGCCGATCAAGATCTCCATCCTGGGGCGGAACATCGACCAGGAGGGCAAGGTCGCCGGCTCCAAGATGACCATCCCGCCGATCCCGGTGCCGAGCTTCGGCGCCGATCTGCTTCCAGCAGACGGGCTCCGGCAAGGGCATGGTCGACTGCAACGGCGACGCCGGGGAGTCGGCAGCCCGACGTGCTCGACTACCGCACCTTCCAGGACCACGTCACGAACAACCGGACGCCAGGGCCGAGGACCCGAACTGCCAGTTCGGCTGCAAGCGAGGGCTCGTCGTGTCCCGGGCCGATCACGCCGCGCCCGCGCCGGACTGTCGCCGGTGCGTGCGCGAGCCCGGCGTATGCGCCGACGGCCCGCTGCAGGGTCAGGCGTGCCAGTTCGACACCGAGTGCCCGGGGAAGCCGAGGTCGATCGACCCGACGACCGGGACGGTCATCTGCACGGCCGGGCGCGTGTGACACCACGCGCGCGCGCTCGACGAGGACCAGCTCGCGCCAGCCCCGGCACCTGCCGCGGCGTCGGCGGCCCGCGGAAGGGCCTGTGGTGCGACTCGACAGCGACTGCCCGAGCGACTGCCTGGCGCAGCGACGTGCCACAACGGCCAGAACGAGGGCACACGGTCTGCGCACCCGACACGCGACTGCGTCCCGCAGCAGTGCACCGGCGACCAGCTCGACATCTGCCAGGGGCCGCCGGTGCTTCACGCAGATCAGACCGGCTCGTACGGCGCCGGCGACATGGAGCTGACGATCCCGATGACGTCGAAGTTCTCGACCAGCGTCGGCACGGACGGGCTGTACTGCACCGGTGACGACACCTACGCGCTCGGCGGCGCCGGCTTCGACGGCCTGCTGCGGCTCACCACCGGCAAGGCGGCGGCGACGATCACGGACGTCGACTACCAGGACGGGGTCACCATGGGCGCCTCGGAGACGGGCGCGCCCTTCAGCTGCGACGCTGGCTGAAACAAGCCAGGATCTCTCGGGCGGGCGGCTGGTCGGCGCGCTGACGTTCCTGAACGTGCCCTTCGTGCCGTTCACGCACGACACGATCCTCACGTTCCGCTTCGTCGCCGACAACCCGCCGTGCGTCCCGAGCGCGGGCACGTGTCACGCAGCCGTGCACCGACGACGCGAGCTGCGACGACGGCGATCCCTGCAACGGCGTCGAGTTCTGCCACCTCGGCAACTGCGCAGCCGGGCGTGCCGGTGACGTGCGACGACGGCAACCAGTGCAACGGCCTCGAGCTCTGCGACGCGGCCAACGGGGCTGTGCGGGCCAAGTCGAACCGGCATCAGTGCAACGACGACAACCCGTGCACGCGCGGCACGTGCCGGCCGGATTTCCTCTGCGTCTACTCGAATGTCGACAACGGCACGGCGTGCAACGACGGCAACCTCTGCACCGGTCAGGATCCGAGTTCCCGCAGGGGGCGGCGCGGAGGCACCGTGTCCTGCCGGACAGCACTGCGACGCGTGCCAGAACGGCGTCTGCACGGCGCCGCTGAACAACGCGGCGGCGAACCTGCAGTGCGAGGACAACAACGTCTGCAACGGCATCATGGCGTGCGATCCCACGACGGGGAACAGCTGCGTCCAGACCGTGCCGCCGCTGGTGTGCAACCCGGACGCCGACACCGAACCCGTGCGCGACGGAGGGCGCCTGCGACCCGACGCTCGGGTGCAACTCCGCCGACGAGCCCGGCCGACCGCTGCGACGACGCCAACGCGTGCACCGGGCCCGACATCTGCGCCGGCCGGGACGTGCAACGGCGACCTCACGGCCGGCAGCGGCGAGTGACCTCGGGCGACGGCAACTTCTGCAACGGCTCGAGCACGTGCGACCCGGCGGCGGGAGCGTGCGTGGCGGCGACGCTCGACTGCGACGACGGCAACGTCTGTACCGACGACTCGTGCGACCCCACCGCCGACTTCCGGTCGGCGGCGTGCGTGCACACCCCCAACACCGCAGCCTGCGACGACAGAACGCCTGCACCGACGGGCGACGGCTGCGTCGGCGGCAAGTGCGTCGGGACGAGACGGCCGGTCGCGGCGGCTGACCGCGCGGCGGGCAGACGTCTGCGACGCCTCGAGCACTGCGACACGGTGACGGGCGCGTGCACGGCACGGGTGCCGCTCAACTGCGACGACGCGAATCCGTGCACGACCGACTCGTGCGACCCGGTCAATGGCTGCCTGCACGTCCAGCTCACGGGCATGTGCGACGACGGCAACGCCTGCACCGTCGGCGACGAGTGCGTGAACGGCGCATGCCTCGGTGCGCCGACGGCGACGGCCACAGCTGCAACGATGGGAACGCCTGCAACGGCGTCGAGACGTGCGATCCGGGATCGGGGCCTGCGTGGCCGGCACACCGCTCAACTGTGACGACGGCGATGGCTGCACGGCACGGACGCCTGCGATCCGGTCACGGGTTGCGCGAGCCCAGGATCGCCCGGCTTCGCCGCGGCGCTCTGCGAGATCGACGTGATCATCGATCAGCTCAAGGGCCGTCCGGCCGGCGCCGATCACCGGGCAAGCACGTGCTGCCGCGACAAGCTGACCAAGCTGGCGCTTGCGCGCCCGGTCAAGGTCAAGCTCGCTACCCGGGCGAGCAACCCGAAAGCCATCAAGCTGCTCACCGGCGGCGGACAAGAAGCTCCAGGCGCTGATCCAGATGACGACGGGAGCGTTCCAGATCTGGACCGGATCACCGACGGCGCTCATGCACCTGCTGACCGACAGGGCCCGCAGCGCGCGCGAGATCGATCCAGGGGGTGAAAGCCGGGTTGACGGGTCTGAACCCGCCCGGCACTGGCGGTCACTGACGCGCGGCACGGGCTGCGTTCGAGGGGGAAACGAGCGACGAGACGAGCGGCGCGCGACGTGCGCCGAGAGATCCAAGAAGAGGGGGAGCTTACGGAGATGCTTCGGAGCAAGTCGATCTATCGTCATGCTGGCGTGCTCGGCACGCTGCTTCGTTCGCCTCGTACGCGCGCGCCAAGCATCCTGGTCGTCGATGACGACAACATGCCGTGCTTCAGCGGCCGCGCCGTACCACAACATCAACGCCGCGCTGGTCTTCGCCGAACGCCGGCGACGAGATCCAGGTCTGCCCCGGCATCTACATGGAGCAGGTGGTCCTCACGAAGTCGATCACGCTGCGCGGCATGCCGGTAGGCAGCCAGCAGGCCGTCATCATGCCGGCTGGCTCTCCGGCGAGCCGGCAGAGCACCAGGGGGCGAAGCTCGTCGCCGGCGGCCATCCTGGTCGATGCCCCAAGCGTGGTGCTCGACGGGCTGGCCGTGAACATCAGCGTGGCGAACGTCGCCGGCTGCGCTCCCGTCGTGGCGGGCATCTACCTGCGGAACGCCAGCGGGCGGTCTCGACAATCTGAGGAGTATCCGGGGCGCATGCGACGGCTCCGACCGATTGCGACACCGGCGTGGGCCTGCTCATCGAGGGCGGGACGATCGGCGACATTTCGGCAAGCCGGTCAGCTCGCAAGGCAGTGGTGTCGCTCAGCGACAGCGACTTCCACGACAACCAGAAGGGCGGGATCGTCGCGCCGGCGTAACGGCGCCATCGTCAAGATCCGCGACACCGGCGTGTTCGGCGACGGCGCGGCCAGCGTCGGCGTCCAGAACGGCATCGAGCTCAGCTTCGGGGTCAAGGCGCGCGCTGCAGGACGTCCAGGTGCGCGACTTCCAGACGCCCGTCGCCGGCAAGACCGCGCACCGGTCATGCTGGCGTTCGGGGCGCACAAGGCGCGCCTCCGGCGGTCCACGATCACGGCATGCAGACCGGGCGTATTCGATCGTCGGCGACGGCCTGCGCGGTGCTGGACAGCCAGCTCGGCGACATTCTCGTCGGACGGCATGGTGTTCCTCGGCAGCAAGAACCGGGCGCTGGGCAACATGCATCGACGTGTCGAGCGTGTCCGGCGTCTTCATCGACGGCGACCGCAACACCGTGCGCGGCGGCAACATCACGGACATGCCGGTGGGCGTGTGGTTCTTCGACGGCAATCGCAACATGGCCAAGGGCATCGACTTCACGAACGTGGCCCAGCCGGAGCGAGTGGGCGACGTGCGCGACCTCACGTCGAACTCGGCGAGCCCGCTCACGCTGAAGTGCGCCGCAGCTGGCGGATTGCGACGACGGAAACCCGTGCACCATGGACGCCTGCGACGCGGCGACGGGCGCGTGCTCGTTCACGAACGTTCCCGACGCTACGTCCTGTGCGGACGCGCACCGTGTGCAACGGGAACGAGGTCTGCGTCGCCGGACAGTCTGCCAGACCGGAACACCGCTCATCTGCGTGGACGGCAACGAGTGCACGCAGGACTCTGCGACGCGGTGCTCGGCTGCCAGTTCCCGCCGGTCGCCGACGGTACCCCGTGCAGCGTCGGGGACGGGGACGTGCGTCGCTCGGCGTGTGCTCATGACGCGTGCGGAGCGCCGCGGGCGCGTGAGCGCCCGCGCGACGCTCGGCCGCGTCGGGGCAAGACGGTTTTCTGCTTGACGGCTGCGACAGCCGCTGCGGTAGCTCCACGCCTGCGCCAACGGGGGGCGGTGACGGTCCTCGGGTGGCCATCACACCACGAGAACGAGGAGCGGCACATCCATGGCGAATCCCTTCGAATGTCCCCGTCCACTTGCGCGCTGCCTGGGCATCGCGCTGGCATTGCTGCTTCTCGTAGCCACCGGTCGCGCTCACGCAGACTGCGCGCCGGATACCGATACGGACGGCGACGGCGTCTGCGACGCGGTCGACAACTGCGTCAGCGTGCCGAACGCCGACCAGCTCGACACCTACGGCCTGTCGAGCGGTGACGGCTCCGGCGACGCCTGCGAGCTGAAAGCCGAGGCACGGATCAACAAGGTGAAGATCCGCGGCGGCAACATCTCGGCGTCTCCCAAGGGCAAGATCACGATCAAGGGCTACTTCATCCTGCTGGCGGCCGAGACCTTCAACCCGTCGCAGATCGAGGCCCGCGTCGTCGATGGCATCCAGCTCGACCAGGCGGCGCCGGTCCCGCCCGCGCCGGCGCCGGTCTGCACGCTGTCGGCGTCGGGCAGGAACATCAAGTGCAAGGAGCCCGCACCGCAGGCCGCGGTCCAGACCGGTGCGACGTTCAAGCTGTCGAGCACCTCGTCGACCGGACCCCGCGTGGTCCAGTTCAGCGTGAAGATCGCGAAGCTCGCGATCGGCGGTCAGGCCTTCTCCGAGCCCGTCACGGTGACCGTGACGGACCCCGGCAGCGGAATCGAGCGCGTCGGCGTCATCCACGATTGCTCGGCAAGCAACGGCCAGCTCACGTGTCGCGAGCTGTGAGCCGGCAGGCAAGGATCGCGACGATGCGCACGCACGTTCCCTGTCGCCGGCGGCCGCTCGCCGGTCTCGTGATCGCCGCGCTCGCCCTCGGGGTCGTCCCGGCCGCGCGAGCCACCCACTTCCGCTACAGCCAGATCAGCTGGACCCCGGTCGGCGGCAACACCGTGGCGTTCACGGTGCAGAGCAGCTGGCGCCGCAGCAACACGCCGAGCTTCAACCCGTGCGTGAGCGTGGTGACCAACACCGTGATCCCGTGCTCCGGTGTGGACGGCCTGGCGCTGCCCGGCGACGTCATCCGGGAAGACATCGGCGACACGCAGCTCTTCTTCTCGAGCGCCGGCGAGGGCGATCCGTCGCCGCCGGTCGGCTCGCCCGGAGGTGGTGGGCTCTACTACCTGGTGACGTCGGTCGATCCGGTGAACAACTGGCTCTTCGGCGTCGCGCTCGATCCGGCGAGCCTGCCGACGATCGACACCACCATCCAGCACACGTACCCGGCCGCCGGGGTCTACACCGCGCGCATCGACTCCTGCTGCCGCATCTCGCCACAGGTGCCGCCGAACGCGCACATCAACAACCCCGACCTCGACTACAAGGTGCAGACGATCGTCCGCGCCGGCGCGGGCACGAACAGCTCCCCGGTCGTCGACCATGCCGCCGATCGTGATCTGTCCGCAGGACGCGCTGTGCACGTTCGCGGTTCCCGCCACCGATCCCGACGGCGATCCGATCACGTTCCGGCTCTCGACCCCGCTCGAGGCCGACACCAACACCTTCCGCCAGCCGGGGCCGCCGGCGGCGCCGAATGCGGCCGCGATCGATGCCACCACCGGCATCTACAGCTGGGACACCACCGGCGCGACGCTCGGACCCGTGGCGCTCAACACGCTGTACTCGACGCAGGTCACCGTCGAGGAGCGCAACGGCCTCGGGAACGTGGTCGGGAAGATCGCGGTCGACTTCTTCATCCAGCTCGTACCCAAGGTGAACACCCCGCCGACGTTCTCGCAGCCGGTGTGCGGTACCACGCTGAACGCGCAGGCGGGCGTGCCCTTCAGCTTCACCGCGAAAGCCTCCGACGCGGACGCGGGTGACACCGTCACCCTCAACGTGGCCGGGCTGCCTCCGGGCGCGTCGATGACGCCCTCGCTCCCCACCACGGGGAATCCTGTGAGCAGCCTCCTGTCGTGGACGCCGCTGATCTCCCAGGCCGGTACGTACGTGGTCAACTTCAGCGCCACGGACAGTGCGTCGCAGCAGGCGCTCTGCCCGGTCACCCTGGTGGTGACGTCGCAGTGTGGCGACGGCAACATCGATCCGGGGGAGCAGTGCGACCCCGGAGCCGACGTCGCCGGCGATTGCTGCTCGTCGGATTGCCAGCGGGAGCCGGACGGCACCACCTGTGGTCCCGCGCCGACCTGCGGTGGCCCGAGCTCCTGCCAGAGCGGAACCTGCACCCCGGGCGCCGGCGGCATCGACACCGATGGTGACGGAGTCATCGACTGCCAGGACAACTGCCCGACGGTCTCCAACCCCGACCAGTCCGACATCGACGGGGACGGGATCGGGGACCGCTGCGATGCGAACGACTGCGATCCGGCGCACCCGTTCTGCCTGAACGTGACCAAGCTGGTCATGAAGGGCTCGTCGTCGCCCACGAAGCCGAGCGGCCGGGCCAGCATCCGCGGCGACTTCGTCGTCCTGCCGGGCGACCACTTCGACGCGGCGGGAGGTCTCACCGTCCGGGTCAAGGAACGGCTGGAGACCGACTACCAGATGACGGCGCCCTCCTGCATCGTCACCGGGAAGGGCATCAGCTGCGACGTCAAGGGCGCAAGCACGGATCCGGGTCTCAAGATCCGGCTGAAGAACCTTCCCAAGTCGCCGGTGAGCTATAAGTTCGCCATCAAGTTCAACAAGCGGTCCGAGCCCGCGCCGTTCCAGGAGCCCGTGATCGTCACGCTCAGCGAGGTGTCGCGCGGGGTGGACCGCGTCGGTCAGATATCCGACTGCGGCGCCCAGCGCACCGGCATCCGCTGCCGGGAGCGCTAGTCGGGTCCAGGTGGAGGCGGTTCAGCCGCCTCCACCTTCCGTTCGCCATTTTCGCTTGACTTGCTCCGGGGTCGATAGGGTACGCCTATCGTCCTACGACCATTGGGCCAGTCGGACATAAGTGGGGGGCGCACCATGACGATGAAAACCTGTAAGTCGGTATTGCTTGCTCTTGCAGTCGCCATGCTGAACGTGAGTGGAGGTCGTCTGGCCTGGGCGACGCACGACGAGCCGGGCCGAGGCAAGGCCGTCCGGATCTCGATGGTGACCGCGTACGAGCCGTGCACCGATCCCAACACCAGCACGCAGGGAGGCTTGCCGACGCCGTCGTGCTCGCCGCCGGTGCGCAGCGATCCCGTGTGCGGCTTCGGCGCTCTCGACGGCATGGTGGGAATGGCCAAGGCCAAGGCCCAGGTGCACGACGGAGACATTCAGCTGAGCGTAATCGCGTCGGGCCTCGGCAACGGATGCGAGGGTCACAATCTGTGCGGCGTCATCAAGGTCAGGGTGACCACGGATCGTTGCCTGGTGTCGCCGTGTACGACGAAGGACATCGAGCTGACGAACGTCTCGGACACCGCGTGCTGCACGGTCGCGAACGGGAACTGCAAGTTGAAGACGAGCATCAACACCGAGGTGTTCGACGCGCTCCGGCTCGGTGAGCGGGCAGGGATCGAGCTGCTCGGATGCGGACTCCGGCGGCGGGACGGCCCGACGCCGCCGACCGACCTGACGTTCGTCTGCGGGATGCTGGCGCCGTGAGCTGTGCTGGGTGCGACGGCGTGCGCCGTCGCACCCAGGTGCATCGCGGTCAGCTCAACGGTTCGAGCGACGCTTCGATCGTCGGCGTGCTGAGGCCGGACCAGTTCTCGAAGTAGCCGCCGTCCTTGCTCTTCAGCTTGAATGCATTGCCCAGGAGCGCATCGGGGCTGAAGATGCGCAGCGCCTCGCCGAACGAGCGCACGGCGCCGACCGGGTACTCGTAGAATGCGGCCTCGAGGAAGCGGACGGGCAGCGAGTGCGCGGACATGTCGTAGGTGGGGAGCGCGCCGACCGCCTCGCACGGACCACATGAGACGGGCGCCCAGAGCCAGTCGTACGCGCTGACGACCTGGGTCGTGGCGACCTTGTAGCCGGGCTTCTCCAGCTCGATGCGGTAGTTGTTGTCACGCCGCAGCCGGACGGTGGCGGGCGTGGTCACCGTCTGCTTTTCCTTGTCGACGAAGAGCGGCCCGCGCTCCGAGAGCTGGGCCATCACCGTCGCCTGAGCGCCGGGCGGATTCGAGTCGATCATCACGTCCTGGTACGGCCCATGCACCACCGTGGCGCAGCCGCTGAGCGCGGCTACGGCCACGGCAAGGAATGTCGCCTGCCGGATCATACGAAACCCCTTCCCTGTGTGCGGGGCGTCGGACTACCACCCCGGCTAGGCTCGCGGGGCCGCGCGATGACGACTACGCGCTCGCGCGCCGTGGGCTGCTGGCGGCCTACTTGGCCTTGCCCAGTACCGACTCCTTGAACACCTTGGCGACCGAGAATCCCACCTTCTTGCGCGCCGGGATCTTGATCGGCTCGCCAGTCTGAGGGTTCCGGCCCATGCGGGCCTTCATCTTCCGGAGCCGGAAGATGCCCAGCCCCGGGATCTTGACGGACTCGCCCTTCTTGACGCTCTTCACGACCGTCTCGGTGAGAAAGTCGAGCATCTGATCGGCCTGCTTACGGTTCACGCCACCCGCTTCCGCAAGCTTCGTCACCAACTGCGCCTTCGTCATCGCAGCACCTCCATCCCCTGCGTGGGGCGACGACCTCGTGTGTCGCCGAGGGAGCGCCCATTTACGGCAGTCGCATGGCGAGTGTCAAGAAAACCCGCGCCAATCAAGGGCTAGCACGCTACTCGCGCGTGCCGACCGAGGTGACGCGTGACACCGGACGCGTCGGCGGCGCATCCGGGTCCACGCGCGCCGGGGCGGCACGGGGGCGCCGGGGCGGCCGGAGGCGCCGCGGCGCGAGGCGGCACGACCGCCCGCACGATCGCCCGGGGGTCGTGGCGGGGACGCCGGTATCGTGCATATCTGCGCGACTACCCGACGGACCGCTCGGTACGTGGCATGCATTTCGTGCACATTTCAAACACTTTGGTGGCACCTGAATTGCACGAATGCGCGGTATCTCAGGTCAGCCAGTGCATACGCCCATTGCCAGCACGACCAACGGGGTCCGCGACATACTTGAGCGTGTTCTTTCGTCGTATCAGGAGATCGACGGTCGGTTCACCGCGGTCGGGGGCCTCGGGCGACTCCTCAACCTCTATGAGCAGCTCCAGCGCGAGCTGGAGCGGGTTTCGTACGAGGAGATCGACCGGATGACCACCGAGATCCGGACGGTGATCGAGGCCCTGCTGAAGATGGACTACGAGCTGCGACGCGTGAACAACCTGAAGCTGGCCTTCGACGCCAGGCAGCCCGGCTCGAGCGGCGGCGAACGGTGATCCGGAGCACCGCCGAGCGCACGCGCGCGCGCGGCGTCGCGCGTGAATGCGCGACTACTGCTTGCAAGTTTGAGACGGCCCCCCGTAGAATCCCGGCCCTCGTCGCGGGGTGGTTCCGGGGATGAACACGCCGTACGAGTCGGATGCCCGCTCTGCCCGGGTCACCTTCGGGGACGCCCAGGCACAGGCGGTCGCGGCCGAGAGGTTCATGCGCATTCGGAATTCCAGCAGTCCGACGACCATTGCCGCCCGACCGACGCCAACGCCGGACTCCGACGCCGGTGCGCAGCCGGACGATCCCGCGGACAGTCCCTGGCTGGAGCAGCGATACTCGGTGGTCGAGGAGCGGGTGCTCGCGGAGATCGCGCACGAGCTCGGCAACTTCTTCCACAAGCTCTACTACTGGGCCGAGTTTCTCCAGGAGAAGCGCGCCGACCACAGCAGCGAGGCGACGGCCGCGAAGATGCTGACCCAGACGGTCGGTGGGCTCGAGGAATTCCTCAAGGGCACGCTCGACTACTTCCGGCCGCTCAAGCTGTCGCCGGTGCAGATGCCGCTCGCCGACATCGTCGCCGGGATGATCGTCCAGCTCCGGGCGCAGCTCCACGGCTGGCCGGTGCGCGTGAGCGACGCGGGTGGCTGGGACCAGCGCTCGGTGCTGATCGATCCCGCGCGCTTCCCCGCGGTGTTTCTTGCCGTCGGCCGTCGCCTGACGGAGCGTGCGCCCGCGGGCACGGGTGTGCACGTCGGCCTGGAGGCCAGGTCCGATGGGATCGAGGCGGCCTTCCACGTCGAGGGGCGCTTCGGGACGCCGGGCTTCCAGACGGCCGCGTCCTGCGTCGAGTGGGCGCTCGCCGAGCGCATCGTCGCCCTGCACCGCGGTCGCCTGCAGCAGCGGGAGCTTCCCGACGGTCCGCCGGCGCTCGTCTTGTTCTTGCCGTTTCAGCGTTGAGTCTTCCGAGGGCACAGGATGGAAACCCGAATTCTGATCGTCGATGACGACCCCTTCATTTGCCGGCAGCTCGAGGAGCTCTACGCCTCGCAGCGCTACACGGTCGCGTCGGCACCGAACTCGACCGAAGCCCTCCGCCTCCTCGGCGAGCAGGAGTTCGCGCTCGCGGTCGTGGACCTCAAGATTCCCGGCACCGACGGCATCGGCCTGACGCGCGAGATCCGCGATCGCTGGCCCGACCTCGACGTCATCATGATCACCGGCTACGCCAGCATCAAAGGCGCGGTCGAGGCCATCAAGCAGGGGGCCAGCGACTACATCACGAAGCCGTTCCAGAAGGAGGAGATCCTTCTCGCGACGGAGAAGATCCTCGAGAAGCGTCGCCTGCTGGACGAGATCAACTATCTGCGCAGCCAGCTGTCGGATCGCTACTCGTTCGCGAACATGGTGAGCCGCAACCGGGTGATGCACGAGATCTTCGAGACCATCAGCGTGCTCGCCCAGAACGACGCGACGGTGCTGATCTACGGCGAGTCGGGCACGGGCAAGGAGCTGGCGGCTCGCGCGATCCACTTCCAGGGCAAGCGCAAGAGCGGTCGCTTCGTCGCCATCAACTGCGCCGCCTTCCCGGACACGCTCCTCGAGAGCGAGCTCTTCGGCTACGAGCGCGGTGCGTTCACCGGGGCGGTGCATGACCGCGTCGGCAAGATCGAGCTGTCGAGCGGCGGGACCCTGTTCCTCGACGAGATCGAGAGCATCTCCCTCAACATGCAGCTGAAGCTGCTGCGCGTCCTCGAGGAGCGCGAGGTCGAGAAGCTCGGGTCCAATCGGCGCATCAAGGTGAACATGCGCATCATCTGCGCCACCAACATGGACCTCGCCGCAGCGGTGTCCGAGGGGCGCATGCGCGAGGACTTCTACTACCGCATCAACGTCGTCCCCATGCGGATTCCGCCGCTCCGCGAGCGCATCGAGGACATCCCGCTCCTCGTGGGCGAGTTCCTGCGCAACAGTGAGATGGCGCGGGAGAAGGGCATCAACCGGCTCTCCAACAAGGCGCTCTCGCAGCTGATGAGCTACGGGTGGCCGGGCAACGTCCGCGAGCTCGGCAACGTGATCGAGCGCGCCATTCTGCGCACCAGCGGCTCCGTGATTCGCGAGGTGGACCTGCCCGGACACTCGAGCGTCGGGCGCGAGAACACCAACGGAAACGGCCGCCAGCCGGGATACGACTACGAGGTCCCGCTTGAAGGAGTACCTGCGGCGGGCCGAGAAGGACTACCTCGGTCGGGTGCTGCGCAAGTACCGCGGGGGCATCAACCTCTCCGCCAAGCACGCCCTGGTCGATGCGGCCACGCTGCACCGCAAGATGAAGCTGCACGGGCTGCGGCGTGAGGAGTACCGCTTCCGGAGCAGACTCGACGGCGACGCCGTCGGGAGCGGATGAACCGGACCAACGGCCGTCTGGTGTAGACATCGAGCAGACCTGACCGGCATTGCACGGACGCGACATTTTGACGTGGAGACGAACCCGTTCGGCAGCTATCCCGGGGGCTGAAAAGCGATGAAAATCAAGCTTTTACCGCATGAGATGACGAGGCATCTGGCATCGAAATTGCTGCCTGTCAGTGCTTTGATGCGATCGCTAGTGGTCCGTCTGGCGGGTTGGCAGCAGGGTTCGCCATCGGGTTCCGGCGCCGGCTCACGCAGGCCCGGGCTCGTTTTGGTGCTGGCCGCGGTCGCGGCGGTGCTCGGAGGATGCGGTCCCAGCCGGACGCAGCAGCCAACAGTCCCCAGCATTGCGCTCATGCCACCGCCCACGCCGACGCCCGGGCCGGACTATCACGTGCAGCTGGGCGACACGCTGAAGGTGTCCTTCCTCTTCCAGCCGGAGAACGACATCGACCTCGTCGTCCGTCCCGACGGCCGGATCTCGCTCGCTGCCGCCGGAGAGATCGAGGCGGTCGGCAAGACGGAGCAGGAGCTCGAGGAGATCATCCGGGAGCGCGCGTCGGAGCACATGCGCGAGCCGAAGGTCACGGTCACCGTCACCAAGATCGGGACGCAGAACATCTATGTCGGCGGTGAGGTCCTCCGCCCTGGCGTCGTCACGCTGGTGCCCGGGATGACACCGCTACAGGCCGTGATGGAGCAGGGCGGCTTCCGGCCGACCGCGAAGCGGGACAGCGTGGTCCTCATCCTGCCGACCGCGGACGGCAAGTTCTCCGCCTCGAAGATCAACCTCGAGCAGGTGCTGACCGACGGCGTCGCCGAGCGCGTCCGCCTTCGTCCCAACGCGGTCGTATTCGTGCCCAAGACCTGGGTCGCCAACGCCAACGACGTGGTCGACCTGTACGTCCGCGGGCTGATCCCGGCCCTGCCGCGCGTCGGCGTGGGCTACTCGCTGAACAACACTGGCGGCCCGTAGGCTGGCTGAAGAGGAACGACAACCAGCATGGCGACCTTGCAGAACCTGCCTGATGCAGTGACCGTCCTCCCGGCGCCCGGAGGCGCCGCGACGTCGCCGGTCGCGCTTCGCAGCATCCTCTACGCCGTCTTCAAGCACCGCCGGCTCGTCCTCGGAATCCTGACGCTCGTATTCCTGGGCTCCGCTGCCGCGGCGTTTCTCCGCCCGCGTACCTGGCTCGCGAGCAGCAAGGTGCTCGTGAAGCTCGGTGAGACCGTGCAGCTGGCGCCCGCGGAAGCGCCGTCGCGCAGCATGTTCCTCCCGCTGAACCAGGACGTGGTGAAGACCGAGGCCGACATCATCAAGAGTCAGGTGGTGATCTCGGAAGCCGTCAAGCGTCTCGGCATCGAGCCCGAGCCGGGCACCGACATGGACGAGCTCCTGGCGGCCATGCAGCTCGCCACCACCGTGACGCAGAATCCCGGCGGCAACATCCTGCAGATCAACTTCCTCGGCCGCGACCCGAAGCGGGCCGCGCGCAACGTCAACACGATCACCGACGTCTACCTCGAGCATCACAACAAGGTCTACGGGAAGACGGGCATGTCCGACTTCTACCGCGATCAGCTCGTGACGCTCGAGGGTCAGATGAACGTGGCGGAGCGCCGCCTGAAGCAGTTCCTGGCCCGGAACGGCATCGTGGACGCCGAGACGGAGATCAAGCTGCTCACGGCCGACGAGATCGAGCAGGACAAGGGCCTGCAGGCCCACCTCGCCAAGATCTCGGCGCTGCGCGAGAAGCTCCGGACGATCCAGGCACAGCTCGACAAGACGCCCGAGCAGATCGCGTGGGGCCGGGAGTACACGACCAACCCGACCACCCTGACCTACAAGAACAAGCTCGCCGAGCTCGAGGTGAGCCGTGCGAACGTGCTGCAGCGCTATCTCCCGAACGACCGCCACGTGCGCGACTTCGACGAGCAGATCGGCAACATCAAGGGCCGGCTGTCGTCGGAGCAGGACAAGATGCTGAGCAAGACGACGATGCGCACGAGCTTGCTCAACATGGATCTGAAGCGCTCGATCTTCTCCATCGAGGCGCTGCTGGCCGACGCGCGTGCTCGCAAGCCCGACCTGTGGCGCCGCCTGAAGGGGACGCAGAAGCGGCTGAAGACGCTGCGGCAGCTGAGCTTCCAGGTGGCGAACCTGCAGGATCAGGCCGACCGGAAGAAGTACGTCTACGAGCTGTACTGGAAGAAGCACGAGGAGGCGAGCGCCGTCGAGGCGATGGCCAACCAGAGCATGGTGAGCGTCAGCGTGGTCGATCGAGCCGTGCCGCCACTCGACCCGCAGAATCCGCCCTGGATTCCGCTCGCTCTCGGACTCTTCGGCGGCCTGGCGCTCGGCGCGGCCACCGCGGTGGCCATCGAGTTCCTGAATCGTCGCCTGCGCTTCGAGCAGGAGGTCGAACACTACCTGGAGCTTCCCGTCCTTGCCGTCATTCCGGACTTGCAGCACGTGCCGGATTTCGCCCACGGACGATGACACGCAGGCGGATCAGATGAGCCGGATATACGATGCCCTGAAGAAGCTGGAGGCCGAGTCCCAGAAGTCCAGCGGTGGCGACGGGAACGGCCACGGCAACGGCCACGGCAACGGAAAGAACGGCGGGGGGAACGGACACGGCCGACGCGGCTGGCGCCCGTGGCCCTTCCGTCGGAACGCCGGCAAGCCGAAACCGCCTCCGGTGGCGATCGACTTCAACCTGGGTCCCGAGGTCGAGGACGCCTACCAGCGGCTCGGAACCAACCTGCTGCTCGCCCCCGGCCAGCTGGATGCCTCCCATCCGCGGCTGCTCGGCGTGGTGGCATCGCGCCACGGCGAGGGGACGACCACGACCGCGGGCGTCTTCGCGTCGATCCTGGTGCGTCGCCGCGGCGGTCGTGTCGTCGTCGTCGAGGGGAACCTGCACTCGCCGTCGTTCGAGACGTCCTTCGGGGTCAAGCCGACGCCCGGCCTCGTCGACATCATCCAGGGAGAGGCGACGGTCGCCGAGGTGGTGCAGGCCACATCGGTTCCCGAAGCTGTTTGCCGTCGCGGGCGGTCACTCCGCGGTCACCCCGGCCAGCCTCTTCGATTCGCCCGGTCTTCCGGCAGCCTTCGCGCAGCTGCGCGAGCAGTTCGACTTCGTCATCATCGATCTCCCGCCGGTCAACGTGTACGGCGATGCTCTCATCGTCGGGCCCCATCTCGACGCGGCCGTCATCGTCATCGAAGCCGATTCGACGCGCGTCTCTGACGTGGAGCGCGCGCGCCGGACGCTCGAGCGTGCCGGCGTTCGCTTCGCGGGCTCGGTGCTGAACCGGCAGCGCAACTACATCCCGGCGTTCATCGAGGAAATGCTGTAACCAGAGGCCCCAGGCCTCGCCGACCGCCGCACCGCTGATGCCCGCGACGTCCGTCCCGAGTCGACCAGCCGCTGGCAACCCCCGCCTGATCCGGATCGCGATCGCGCTGGCGCTCCCGGGCTTCGCGGCGGCCACGATCGTCGGGACGTTGCTCGGCAAGGAGGTCATCGTCACCGCAGGGTGGGTCGCCCTGTCGGTGTCCGGGCTCCTGTTCATCATGCCGGTCGTCGGCATCGCCGTGATGACCGTCCTCTTCCTCCTGGCCGCCTATCCCACGCTGCTGCAGTCCCTCGGGGTCCTCACCATCAACAACCTGCTCGGCGTGTGCTTCGTGGTCCTGCTCGGGGCTCGCATCATCGAGACGCGTGACTTCTCGTTCCTGCGCAACCGTCAGGTGCGGATATTGATGGTCATCGGGGTGTTGCTGCTGCTCGGTACGTACATCGCCCAGATCCAGTTTCCCCTCCTGCAGGCCACCGTCGGCAAGACGAAGGTCCTCGACAAGACCTCCGACATGGGCCACGACTTCATCACGCGGCTCGTCTACCTGATCTTCTTCATCGTGTTCGTGCGCACGCGCTCCGACGTGAAGGTCATGTGCCTCATCTTCATGTTCGGGCTCTATGCGGCGGTGCCGTCGGCGCTGGTGAACTGGTGGCAGGGCACGCTGAACCGCGGCTTCCGCGTCGAGGCGAGCCTCACCTCGGGATCGAACCCGAACCGGCTGGGCATGATCTGTCTGGTCGAGATGATCATGTTCTGGTTCTGGGCGAAGACGCGGCCCGGGTTCATCCGGCCGCTGATCATGGCCGGATGCGTGGCTGCGGCCACGCTGGTCCTGCTGGCCACCGGATCGCGCAGCGGCCTCCTCGGGCTCGGCAGTCACGGCGGTCCTGCTCCAGACGGGTCCGCGACGCTTCCGCCTTCCCACGTGGCAGGTGGGCCTCTTCGCCGTCATGGGCCTCGTCGCGATCATCGCGCTGGTGCCGGCGGAGACCTGGCAGCGGATGTCCACCATGATGCCGACGAAGGGGCAGATCGGGGCGACGTCCAACGAGATGCGGGAGGAGACGCTCGAGCGCGCCTGGCAGGTGGCGCAGGACTATCCGGTGTTCGGGGTCGGGCTCGGCAACTTCCGCGAGGTCACGCGGCAGGTATACAAGGACGACTTCTTCCGGCCGCCGCACAACTCGTATCTCTGGGCGATCTGCGAGGGCGGCATCTTCGTGCTCGTCGCCTACCTCTATCTGTTCTGGGTGACGTGGAAGGACATCGAGGTCATCCGCCGGCTCGCGTACCGGGATCCGGAGATCGAGGTCTGGGCCACCGCCCTGCGAGTGGTATTCCTCCTCTTCTTCTTCTATTCCGCGTTCGCCGATCTGTGGTTGAACCCGTTGACCTATGTCTTGCTCGGCCTCGTGATCACGATGCGACAATACGTGGAGACACTCGGGGAGCCCGTGCGGGCTCCGACGCGTGGGACGACGGCGGCGTCGGTTCTCGGGCGGGCGGCATGACGGTGCGGATCGCGTACTTCGCGCCGCTGCTCGGGACCGGTGGAACGCAACGCCATCTGCAGCAGGTTCTCTCCCTGCTCGACCCCGCGCGCTTCGAGGCCACGGTCTACACGCTGCGTCCCGGCGGCGAGGTGGAGGACGAGCTGCGCGCGAGCGGGGTCGACGTGCGCTCGCTGTCGGTCGGCGGCTCGCTGGCGGCGCCGCGCTCGCTGCGCGCCATCGTGTCCACGGCGCGCGCGCTCCGACGCGCGCGGATCGACGTCGTCCACGGGTATCAGTGGCGGCCGGCGCTGGTCGGGGCGATCGCCGGGCGGCTCGCGCGGGTCCCGCTCCGGCTCGCCAGCAAGCGCAGCCTGACCGGTGACGACGCGCGGGCGCGTGGCGCCTGGCGTCGCATCGGGCGGCAGGTCGACACGGTGATCGTCAACGCCGACGCGCTTCGCATCGAGGGCGAGCAGCTCGGGATGCACTGCCGCTGGGCGCTGCTCCAGAACGGCATCGACGCCGAGCGCTTCACGGTCGCAGCGCCGGGCGCCGCCGCACGCGCCGCCGCCGGTCTGGATCGTGCCCGTCCGGTCGTGGGCACCGTCGGACGCCTCGAGGACCGCAAGGGTCACGACCAGTTCCTCGACGCGATGCGAACACTCGTCGCGACCGGCAACGGCACGAGCCCGCAGGGCCTGATCGTCGGCGACGGGCCGTTGCGGGTGGCGCTCGAAGGGCATGCCGCGACGATCGGCCCCGCGGGCCGCATCCGGTTCACCGGCACCGTGGCCGACGTCCGGCCGCTGCTCGCGGCCATGGACGTCTTCGTGCTGCCGTCGTGGGCCGAGGGCATGTCGAACGCCCTGATGGAGGCCATGGCGGCGGGACGCCCCGTGGTCGCGACCGCGGTCGGCGGCAACACCGAGGTCGTGTCGGACGGAAGGACCGGCGTGCTGGTCCCGCCGGGCGATCCGGGGGCGATCGCGCGTGCGGTCGGCGACCTGCTGCGTGACCCGGATCGGGCGATGCGGCTCGGCGCGGCGGCGCGTGACGACGTGACGCGGCGCTTCGGGGCGCGGGCGCGCGTGGCCGAGCTCGAGCGGCTGTACGAGGAGCGGCTGGCGCTCCGGGCGAGGAGGGCGGCGTGAGCGCGGGAAACGGCGCGGGGCGGCGACGGGTGCTCGTGGTCGGGCTGGACGCGGCCACGTTCGATCTCGTCCTGCCGTGGGCACGATCCGGCGCGCTACCGACCATCGGCCGTCTGCTGCGCGAGGGCGCGTATGCGCCGCTGCGCTCCACCTTGCCGGCGCTGACGCCTCCGGGATGGACGTCCGCGGCCACCGGCCGCAATCCGGGCAAGCACAACGTCTTCAACTTCTACCGCGGGCGTGCGGGCGGCCTGAATCCCGCGCCGGTCACCCCCGGCGATCTGCGCAGCCCCCGCGTGTGGGACATCGTGGCGCAGGAGGGTCGGCGCAGCGTCGTGCTGCACATGCCGCTCACGTACCCGCCGCAGGAGCGCGTGGGCGTCATGATCTCCGGGATCATGACGCCGAAGGGCGCCGACGACTTCGTCGCCCCCGCGGCGCTGAAGGACACGCTGGCCGCGCACATCTCCGGCTATCGCATGGAGGTCGACGCCAGCCCGCTCAAGCGGGGGGACCTCGAGACCTTCCGCCGGGACGCGTTCGACCTGCAGCGCGTGCAGACCGAGGAAGCGCTCTACCTGATGGCCCACGAGGAGTGGGACCTCTTCTGGGTGATGACGCACACGCTCGACAAGCTGCAGCACTTCTTCTGGCGCTACATGGACCCCGCACATCCCGCGTATCCGGGCGCCGGCGCGTTCGAGCACGTGATCCGCGACTTTCACGTGGAGTTCGACCGCTCGCTCGCGCGCATGATCGACGCCGCGCCCGCGGGAACGCCCGTCGTGCTGCTCTCCGATCACGGCTCCGCGCCGCTGCACACGTACTTCTGCGTGATGAACTGGCTCAGCGACACGGGCTTCCTGGCGCTCCGCGGCGACAGCGCGGCGCGCCGCGGCCTGGGCGCCATGGGCGTGGATGCGCGCGCGGTCGTGCGCGGGCTCCGGCGCGCCGGCCTCGGCTGGGTGCCGCGCCTCGTGCCGCGCGGCGTGAAGCGCGCGGTGCCGCAGGCGCTGACGTCGTTCGGCAAGGTCGCCGGCCGGATCGACTGGAGCCGGACGCGGGCGTACTGCCCGTCGGCTCCGGGCAGCGGCCTCTGGGTCAACCTGCGCGGCCGCGAGCCCGAGGGCATCGTCGCGCCGGGCGCGGAGTACGAGCGGGTGGTGGCGGAGCTGCGCGAGCGACTCCTCGCCTTCCGCGACCCGCGGAGCGGGGAGCCGGTGGTCGACGCCGTGCACCGGCGCGAGGACATCTACCATGGACCGCACGCCGGCGAGGGGCCCGACCTGCTGGTCGAGACCGCCCGGACGGTCTGCATGGTCGAGGGGCTCGGGCAGCGCTCGCTGATGCCCGCGGGCCGCGGGCCCGAGGAACGGACCGGCAACCATGCGCGCGATGGCATCCTGATGCTGCACGGACCGGACGTGCGTCCCGGTCTCGCGCTGCCGCTCGCCGCGATCGAGGACGTCGCGCCGACGGTGCTCTACCTCCTCGGCCTGCCGGTCGACGCCGAGATGGACGGCCGCGTCCTCACCGAGGCGCTGCGCCCGGAGCGTCTGGCGGCGGAGCCGGTCACCGTCGCGGAAACGCCGTACGAGCTGCCCGAGAGCGCCTTCCGCTACTCGGAGGACGACGAGAAGCGCATCCAGGACATGCTCGAGGGTCTCGGCTACGTATGAGGACGCGGGCGGCCGTGTTCTGTCTGCACGACATCGTGCCCGATGGGCGCCTCGCCGAGGTCGCGGTGACGCACCGGCCATACGCCCTCTCGCCGGCGGACTTCCGCGCGCATCTGATGGCGGCGCGCACCGTCGGCCAGAACACGATCACCGCGGGACGGATTCCGAACGAGCTCGCGGCGCGCTTCTTCTGTCTGACGTTCGACGACGGCTGCGCCAGCGACTACACCGAGGCATTCCCCGCGCTGATGGATCTCGGCATGCGCGCCACCTTCTTCGTCGTGCCGACGCTGGTGGGTACCCCGGGATACGTCACCTGGGCGCAGCTCCGCGAGATGGCGGCGGCGGGCATGGAGATCGGCAGTCACTCGCTGACCCACCCGTTCCTGCACGACCTGGACGCCGCCGGCGTCCGCCGCGAGTTCGGCGAGTCGAAGCGCATCCTCGAGGATCGGCTCGGTGCGGCAGTTCGCAGCGCGTCCCTCCCGCGCGGCTGGGAGCCGCCCGACTTCGAGTCGGTGCTCGACGAGCTGGGCTACGCGGTGTTCTGCACCAGCCGGCTCGGCTGGTGGCACCCCGGTGACTCGCCCCTGGCGGTGCCCCGCGTCGCGGTGCGGCGCGGGATGCAGCCGGAGGACTTCGCGGCCATCGCCGATGGGGCGCGGCGCTCTCTCTGGGGGCTCCAGGCGGTCGAAGCCGCGAAGAACGCGGCCAAGGCGTGCCTCGGCCACGGCGGCTGGCAGCGCCTGCGGGCGCCGCTGCTCGCGCTCCGGGAGCGGCTGTGATCGCGAAGATGTCATTCTATGGCGCTCTCGCCGTCATCGCCTGGGTGTACGTCGGATACCCGGTGGTGCTCGGTCTGGTGGCGATGCTGCGCCGGCGTCCGGTGAACCGGCGCGCGGTGCACCCGAAGGTCTCGCTGATCATCTGTGCGTACAACGAGGAGCGCGACATCCGCCGCAAGCTCGAGGAGACGCTCGCCTGCGACTACCCGCCGGATCGGCTCGAGGTGATCGTCGCGTCGGACGGCTCGACCGACCGCACCGACGACATCGTGCGGGAATTCGTGCGCGCGGGCGCGCCGTGCATCCGGCTGCTCCGGGTCGAGGGGCGTGGCGGCAAGACGGTGGCGCAGAACGCCGCGGTGCAGGCGGCCAGCGGCGAGATCCTGGTGTTCTCGGACGTCACGACCGTCTACGCGCCCGGCACCATCCGCGCGATGGTGGAGAACTTCGCCGACCCCGCGGTCGGCTGCGTCGGCGGCGACCTGCACTACGAGAAGGACCCGCACAACCCCTCGGCGCAGGGCCGCGCGCTCTTCTGGAGCTATGAGCGCCAGCTGCGCATCTGGGAGAGCCAGATCCACTCGATCATCGGCGTGGCCGGATGCGTCTACGCCATGCGACGCGAGCTGTACCGGCCGCTCGACGCCGGCGCGATCAGCGACTTCGTGCAACCCGGCAGCGTGACCGAGCGCGGCTGGCGCACGGTGCTCGAGCCCCAGGCGCTGGCCTACGAGCCCGTGGAGTCGCACTCGCTGGGCGAGGAGCTGTATCGCCGGGCACGCGTCATCACGCGCGGTCTCCGGGGCGCGTTCCGCATGCCGGAGCTCCTGAACCCGGTGCGTCATCCCTGGTTCGCCACGCTGCTGTGGTCGCACCGCGTGCTGCGCTGGCTGGTCCCGGTGTTCCTGCTGCTCCTGCTCGCGTCGAGTGCGGGGCTGGCCAGCCGCGGTGGACTCTTCGCTCTGGCGCTGGCAGCGCAGCTCGCGATCTACGCGTCGGGTCTGATCGCGTTCGGCCTCGAGCGCGCCCGGGTCCGGGTGCCCGGCGCCTTCATCCCGCTCTACTTCTGCGTCGTGAACCTCGCGCCGCTCCTTGCACTCGCCTGGCTGGCGCGCGGCGAGCGCAAGGTCGTGTGGGAGACGGGCCGATGAGCCAGGCCGACCGTCGCACCGTCGCGCCGCTGCTGAAGCGCGTGCTGCACCACTCCGGCCTGCTCGCACTCGCCCGGCTCGCACGGCAACGGGCCCGGGGGGTGGTGCTGCGCTACCACGCCCTGACCGACGGCGGCGACGAGGTGCTCTACGCCGCGCCGGACATCTGCCTGCCGGTCGACGCGTTCCGGCTCCAGATGGCGTTTGCCAGGCGCGCCTACTCCGTCGTCTCGCTCGACGAGCTGGTCGCGGCGCTCGAGCGCGGCGGAAAGCTCCCGCCGCGCTCGCTCGCGATCACGTTCGACGACGGCTACGCCGACAACCACCGCCTGGCGCTGCCGGTGCTGCGGGACCTGGGTCTCCCGGCGACGGTCTACGTCGCGACCGGGGGCATCTCGAACGCGGCACCGTTCTGGGTGGCCGCGGTCCGCGCCCTGGTGCTGTCCGCGTCCGGTACGGAGCTCACGGTGCCAGGTCGGGAGCCCGTGCCGCTCGGCGCCTCGGCGGCGCGCGGCACGGCGGCGAAGGCGCTGACGCGCGCCCTGGTGCCGCTGCGGGCGGCGGAGCGCGCCGAGGTGCTTGCGGAGACCGCCGCGAGCGCAGGCGTCGACCTGCACGCCGTCCTGGCCGGGTCGATGCTCACGTGGGACCAGATTCGCGAGCTGCACGGGGCAGGGTGGACGATCGGCGCGCACACGGTGACGCACTCGAACGTCGCGCTGGCGCCCTCCGACGAGGCGGAGCGGGACATCCTCGGCTCGCGCGACGCGCTGGCGGCAGCCATCGGCGCACCGGTGCATCACTTCTGCTACCCGAACACCGGCGGCCAGCACCGCTACTTCTCGGCCGAGGTGGGGGACCTCCTGCGGCGACATGGCTTTCGTTCGGCGACGACGTCGAGTCCAGGCGCGCTGCGCCCCGGAAGCCGATCCCTTCCAGCTGCCACGGCTCGGCGTCAGCCCGCGGCTCGCGCAGGTGAGCGAGCTCGCGGCGGCGCTGGAGCGCCAGCGGCTGGCGGCCTGAGGAGCGCGTCGGGGTATGTGCGGGATTGCTGGCGAGATGCGGCGCACCCTCGGTGAACGGCCGAGCCGGGACCGGGTGCGAGCGATGTGCGACGTGATGGTGCATCGCGGACCGGACTCGTTCGGCGAGTACGTGCAGGACGAGGTCGCGCTCGGCATGCGGCGTCTCGCCATCGTGGACGTCGCCGGTGGCCTGCAGCCGCTCGGCAACGAGGACGGCTCCGTGCAGGTGGTGTGCAACGGGGAGATCTACAACGCGCCGGCGCTCATGCGGGAGCTCGAGGCGCGCGGCCACCACCTCCGCACGCGCTCGGACGTCGAGGTCATCGCGCACGTCTACGAGGAAGAGGGCGTCGACGTCGCCGCGAAGCTCGACGGCATGTTCGCCTTCGCGCTGTGGGATGCGAAGGCGCACCGCCTCGTGCTGGGACGGGACCGGGTCGGTATCAAGCCGCTCTACGTCGCCACCATCGGCGACCGGCTGGTGTGGGGCTCGGAGCCGAAGTGCCTGATCGCGGGCGGTCTCGATCCGCAGATCGACTTCCAGGGGCTGCACGACTACCTGACCCTCGGCTACGTACCGGGCCCGGCGTCGATCTTCGCGGGCGTCGAGCAGCTCCCGCCCGGGCACGTGCTCGTGACGTCTCCGGGCGCCGAGCCGACGGTGCGCCGGTACTGGTCGCTCCGTGGCCACGTCGCACCTGCTCCCGAACGGCGCACCGAGGCCGAATGGCAGTCCGAGCTGCTGGGGACCCTGCGGGGGGCGGTCGAGAGCCATCTGATGAGCGACGTGCCGCTCGGGGTGTTCCTCTCGGGCGGTGTCGACTCCGGCAGCATCGTGGCCCTCATGCACGAGCTCGGCGTGAGCCCGATCCGCACGTTCACGATCGGTTTCGAGGAGAAGAGCTTCAGCGAGACCGACACGGCGCGCGAGGTGGCGAAGCGGTACGGCACCGAGCACCACGAGCTGATCGTCCGGCCTGACGCCGTGGCATTGCTTCCCCGACTGGTGCGCAGCTTCGACGAGCCATTTGCAGATTCGTCGGCCATTCCCGTCTACCACGTCTCGGAGCTCGCACGGCGCCACGTGAAGGTCGTGCTCTCGGGCGAGGGGGGCGACGAGGTGCTCGCCGGCTACGAGACGTACCGCGCGCGCCGTGTCGCGGCGCTCTATGCGCGGCTCCCCCAGGCCATCGGGAGCCGGCTCGTGCCCGCGATGGTGCGACGCTTGCCGGTCTCGCACGCCAAAGTCAGTTTCGACTACAAGGCGAAGCGCTTCGTCACAGGTGCCTACCTTCCGCCCGCCGCCGGCCACCTGTGGTGGAAGACGATCCTCGACGACGAGACGAAAGCCGCGCTGTACGCGGACGGGGTGGCGCGCGACGTGCGCCCCACGGTGCGCCTCTTCGATTCGCTGTTCGCCGATTCCGACGGCGACGAGCTCGATCGGCTGCAATACATGGACGCAAAGCTTTACCTGCCAGCCGACATTCTGGTTAAGGTCGACCGGATGAGCATGCTGCACTCGCTCGAGGCGCGGGTTCCGTTCCTCGATCGGGCCATGTTGGAGCTCAGCCGGCGGATCCCGTCGCGACTCCGTCTGCGCGGCATGACCACCAAGTACCTGTTGCGCCGTGCCATGGCCGATCGACTGCCTCCGAGCGTCGTCAACGGCAAGAAGCGGGGCTTCAACGTGCCGATGCCCTCGTGGCTGGCGGGTGGCCTGCGCGATTTCACGCGCGACACGCTGTCGCCGCAGCGTCTCCGCCGCCAGGGACTCTTCAAGCCCGCGGCAGTCGAACGCCTCGTCTCCGACCATCTCGCGCGCCGACTCGATCATAGCCGAGCAATCTGGACCCTTCTCGTGCTATCGGTCTGGCAGGACGAGATGCTTCGCGATGTGCCGCCCGCCCCACAACGAATGGCTGCGGCGTCGATCTGATACCAGGATGCCCCCGACGTGATCGCCCTCGAAGCCAAGGAGTTCAAAGTTGCACCGCCGCCGGACGAGTTCCGCGACCTCGGGCTGCGTCCGGACTCGGTCTGGAGCCGCGTCTGGCAGGTGCTCGTGGCCGGCTTCGGGCTCCTGCTCCTGCTGCCGGTGTCGCTCGCGATCGCGATGGCGACGAAGCTCACCAGCCGCGGTCCCATCGTCTACAAGGGCACGCGCATCGGCCGTGGCATGGAGCCGTTCCAGATCTACAAGTTCCGCACCCTGCTGGTCGATGCGGAGCAGCGCATCGGCGCGCGCCTGCTGACGCCGGGCGATCCGCTCTACACCCCGGTCGGCCGCTTCCTGAAGCGCACGAAGCTCGACGAGATCCCGCAGCTGTGGAACGTGATCCGCGGCGACATGAACATGGTCGGCCCGCGACCGATCCGTCCCGTGTTCCTCGCCACCTCGATGCGCGAGATCCGCAACTACGCGGCACGCTTCGTGGTCCGGCCCGGGATGACCGGGCTGGCGCAGCTCCGCGGCGGCTACTTCACGCACCCGCGCGACAAGCTGCGCTACGACATCCTCTACATCCGCAACCGCGGGTTCTGGCTCGATCTGAAGCTGGTCGTCGCCACGTTCGTGAAGCTGCTCAACCGCTGGCTCACGCTCGGCCTCCTGCTGGCGCTGATCTTCCTCTGCGCTTCGTTCGTGCCGGCGGTGTTCCGCTCGCCGTTCGAGGTCGACGTCGGAGGATTCCACCTCTCGCCCTTCGAGGCACTCGGCCTGCTGCTCGCGGCGGGTGCGCTGCTCCGGCAGATCCCCGCCCACCGGCTCTATCTCTATCGCACGCCCACCAATCGCCCGATCCTCTGCTTCGTGGTGTTCTCCGTCGCTGGCCGGCATCGTGGCCGGTGATCTCATCCCGCGCCTCCGCGACGTGGCGTACTTCGCAGCCTCCGGATTCCTGGTGCTGTTCCTCGTGGTCAGCGGCGACGTGACCGCCGGCTTCGCGCGCCGGGCGACGCGCGTCGTGGCGCTCGCTGCGGTCGCGGTGGCGGTGGTCGGCCTCATGCAGCTCGTGCTGGAGGCACATGCGGCCGCGGCGGGGGCGCCGATCACCGACAGCGGACTGCCTCGGCTGGTATCGACGCTCGGCACTCCCGTCGCGCTGGCGACGTACCTGGTGCTCGGCATCCCGCTCGTCTTCGTCGAGCTCGTGTGCGCCGAACGTCGCGAGGAACGCGACTTCTGGCTCATCTGCTCGACGCTGGTGCTGGTGGCGGTGCTGCTGACGCAGACGCGGCTGTCGCTGCTGGCGCTGTGGCTCACGGGGGTGGTCTTCGCCTGGCGCGTTTCCCGGCGTGCCTTCCGGCTCGCGCTCGCCTCGGCGATCGGGCTGCTCTCCGTCCTCGTGATCGCGGGCGCGCTGCGCTTCTCGCCGGCGGACCTCGGCGCCGAGTTCTCACGCCGGGTGGAGGTCACCGCGGCCACGCTCGGCGAGGAAGCGTCCGGGCTGCGTGGCCTGATCGGCACCGATCCCGGCAAGGGCGCGGTCGCGCTGGTCGAGGTCGGCCGCGGGCCGGACGGGCTCGCGGAGAAGGTCCACAACGAGAACATGCATCTCACCCTCCTGCTGCGCACGGGACTGATCGGCTGGGCGCTCATCATGTGGGTGATCGGTGCGGCGCTTGCCGGCATCTACCGCGGTAGCCGGGCCGTCAGCGATCGCCGGCTCGCGCTCACGCAGTGGGCGATCTTCTCCTCGGGGCTCGGCTTCCTCGTCTCGATGGGGAACTTCAACACCTTCTACAACCCGACCATCCAGATCATGTTCTGGGGCCTCCTCGGCATCGGCACCGCGATCGCCACGCACTTCGCGGGACGGCGCCCCCAGTTCAACGTGATCTACCGGTTCGGACAGGGCGAGTAGGGCCGCAATGGGCGCTCGACTGGGCGGCGCGTTGCGCGGCTGTGGACTCGGATTGCTCGCCGGCGGTCTCTGGTTCCTGGTGGAGGCCGTGGGGAACCGCGCCGCGGGCGGCGTCGTCGCGACCCACACGCTCGGCATGATCGCGACACTCGACCTCGGGCTGGCGGCAGCCGCGGGGCTCGTCCTCGGCGCGATCTTTCCGCGCGGCGGCGTGCTGCTCGGGCTCGCGATGGGCGCGGCGTACGGGTTCATGCGCGTCTACGAGCCACCGGGCATGGGCGCCGAGACCGTCTTCGTGCTCGTCGCGGCTGCTGCCTTGGCGGTCGGCGGCTGGATCGCCCGGCGGCGCGATGCTGGGCGCTCGGGCGGGGGCGTCCTCGCGTTCGTCCACACGGCGCTGCTCGGTGCGGCCGCCGTGCTGGCCGTCGACTTCACGCTCGACGCCGTGCACGCGAGCGCGCTGCGCGGGCTCCGTCTGCCGGTCCTGATCGCGCTGCTGCCGCTCCTCGCGCTGCTGGCCGACTGGCTGATCGGGCTCGTCGTCCGGCGCCGCGGTGTGCGGCTCGGTCTCGAGGTCGCGGCTGCGGCCATCGCGCTCGCCGTCCTCGGCAAGCCGCTGTCGACGGCGCCGCTGGAGAACCGCGTCGTGACCGCCGTGCCGCCGCCCAAGGAGACGCCGGACATCTTCCTGGTCTCCCTCGACACGACGCGCGCGGATCACCTGTCGCTCTACGGTCACGACCGCCCGACCTCGCCCAACCTCGAGGCCTTCGCCGCGGACGCGCTCACCTTCACGCAGGCCCGCTCGACGGCAGGGTGGACGCTGCCGGGCCACGCCTCGATGCTGACCGGCATGTACCCGAGCCGTCACGGTGCGCATCTCGCCGGCGGCTGGCTCCCCGGGCAGTCGATCGACGGCCGGCGGAACGTCGCGTTCCCGCTGGCGGCCGACAAGATCACGCTCGCCGAGGGGCTGCGCGACCGGGGGTACTCGACCGGCGGCTTCGTCGCGAACTTCTCGTACCTCTACCGCGACTTCGGTCTCGGCCAGGGCTTCCAGGTGTACGACGACGCGCCCGGCCTGCTGCTGCGGGTGCGTCCTCCGGCGGTTCGATTCGCCCAGAAGTTCGCGCCCGGCTTCTGTCTGAAGCCGTACCGGACGGCGCGCGACATGAACGCCCTGGCGCTGTCGTGGCTCGACACGGCACCGGCCGGCCGGCCGGTGTTCGCCTTCCTCAACTACATGGAGCCACATCAGCCCTGGCTGGCGCCACCGCCGTTCGACCGCTGGGTGTGGGAGCTGCCGCAGGCCGGCAAGCTGGTGACGAAGGACCTCTACACCCACGAGGTGAAGCACTTCTCCGACGAGGAGCTGGCGTTCATCCGTGCCAACTACGACGGCCAGGTCGCGGCGATGGACGCGGCGCTCGGAGAGCTCATCGCGGCGCTCAAGGCGCGCGGGCGCTACGACAACGCCCTCATCATCGTGACGGCCGACCACGGCGAGCTGCTCGGCGAGCACGGGTTCGTCGGGCACATGGGGCGGATGCTGTACGAGCCGCTGCTGCACGTGCCGATGGTCGTCAAGTATCCCGGGGCCGATCACCCGCGGGGTCGGATCGATACACCCGTGCAGACGCTCGACGTCACGCCGACCGCGCTCACCGAGGCCGGGGCACAGGTGCCCGCGGCCGTCCAGGGCGAGCCGCTGCGTCAGGTGACGCGGCCCAGCCTGGCCGAGGAGGACATCAACCCCTTCCTGGTCGCGGAGTACGGCGCGACGTACGATCGCGCGGTGCGGGTGTTCTTCGAGGGCGACTGGAAGCTCATCACGACGTCGCACGGCCAGCGCATGCTCTTCGACCTGGCGCGCGACCCGCAGGAGTCGAACGACCTGGCCTCGGCGGAGCCCGAGCGCGTCGAGGAGCTCGCACGCCGGCTCGAAGCCGAGATGAGCACCATGGTTGCGACGGCCGAGCCCACCAAGCAGGTGAACTAGCGTATGCGGCCCAACGGTACCCCGGTATCCGCGTCGTCGGAGGCGCTGCAAGGCGGTCTCCGCCGCGTGACGTCGCTGACGCGCTGGCTGGCGCGTCGCAAGGGCCCCGCCGCGCACCCTGCGCCGAAGATCTCCGTGGTCATGCCCGTGTACAACGCGGAGGCCACCCTCGAGGAGTGCCTGGCAAAGCTCGGACAATCCACGTTCGAGGACTTCGAGGTGGTGGTCGTCGACGACGGGTCCACCGACCGCTCGAAGGAGATCATGGGCCGCTTCCCGATCCGGGTGATCCCGTCGCCGGGGCGGGTGGGGCCAGCCGCGGCGCGCAATCTCGGGGCCCAGGTGGCCACGGGCGAGTTCCTCTTCTTCGTCGATTCGGACGTCATGGTCCGCCCGGACACGCTGGGGGTGCTGGCGGAGGGCTTCGAGCAGACGGACGTCGACGGATTCTGTGGGGTCCAGGCCGCCGAGATGCGCCACCGTGACCTGGCCAGCCAGTACAAAAACCTGTGGATGCGCTGGACCTATTTGAGGCAGAGTGGGGACGTGCCCCTGTTCTACACGACGGCCGCCGCCATCCGCCGGGACACCTTCCTGCGGGTCGGGGGCTTCGACGTGGGGTATGCCACGCCGAACGTCGAGGACACCGCCTTCGGGCAGAAGCTTCGCCGACTCGGCGTCCGGGTCCGCATCCACCCGCAGCTCGAGGTCGAGCACGTGAAGCGCTACTCGCTGTGGAGCATGCTGCGCACCGACTTCATGCGGGCGGTGTCCCTCACCCGCCTGAAGCTCCGGCACCCGGAGGACCTCGGCGACAACAACACCTCGGTGCCCGCGAGCTACATGGCCACAGTGCCGCTCAGCGGCCTCGCGGTCCTCGCCGTCGTGCTCGGGCTCGTCACCGGATGGCTCCCGGCCACCCTGGTGGGCGTCCTGCTCGCGGCGGGCGTGATGGGTCTCAACGCCGGGTTCCTCGACGCCATCCGGCGCAGCGACGGATGGGGCAGGATGCTGGCCGCAGTGCCGGTCCTGTGGCTCGAGCTGCTGGTGGTGGGAGCGGGAACGGCGGTGGGCCTCCTCACGTTCCCCTTCGGCCGACGCTATTAAGGAGACGCGATCGATGGGCTATCTCGACTACCTGCAGCACGGGAAGAAGATCTTCCGCAAGAAGGGCGAGCTTCCCGTGTACCTCGTCTACTTCATCACGGATGCCTGCAACGCCAAGTGCAAGCACTGCCTGCTCGCCGACGGCGCCCACCCCGGGTGGGAAGAGCCGTCGATGACGTACCGCAAGCAGGAGCTCTCCCTCGAGGAGATCGACAAGGTCTCCAGCAGCATCGGCAAGGGCAGCCTGATGTTCCTGCTGCCGACGGGCGGCGAGCCGTTCCTGCGCAAGGACATCGGCGAGATCGTGAAGATCTTCCACAAGAACACCGGGGTGCGAAACGTCGGCATCCCGACCAACGGCAGCACCACGGCGCGCACGGTCTCGATCGTCAAGGAGCTGTGCGAGAGCTGTCCCGACCTCGATCTCCACATCGACGTGTCACTCGACGGCGTGGGCGAGCTGCACGACGAGATCCGCGTCTTCCCCGGACTCTTCAAGCGCTCGATCGAGACGTACAAGGCACTGCGCGAGATCGAGAAGCACTACAAGAACTTCAGCGTGCAGGTGGAGACCACGGTCTCCAAGCACAACGAGGACGTGCTGATCGAGAACTACGAGTGGTTCCGCCACAACCTCGACGTCGACACCGTCTTCACGCTGCTGACCCGCGGCAGCCCCAAGGAGCCGCTCGCGAAGTTCTTCGACGTGGAGAAGTACCAGGCGTACGCCGATCACATGGAGAAGGAGTACAAGAGCGGCTCGCTGTCGGGCTACGACCACTTCCCGTTCGCGGACTTCATCAACGCGAAGCGGATCGTGCGGCACAACCTGATCGCGAAGATCGCGCGCGAGAACGAGTATCAGATTCCCTGCTACGCCGGGAACCTCGGCGGCGCGATGTTCGCGAACGGCGACATCTACCCGTGCGAGCTGCTCATCGACCGCAAGCTCGGGAACGTGCGCGACGCGGGCTACGATTTCCGGCAGATCTGGTTCAGCGAGGCTGCGGAGGAATCGCGCCGGTTCATCCGGGAGTCGAAGTGCTTCTGCACGTACGAATGCTTCCTCACCATCAACATCCTCTTCAATCCGCGCATGATGCCGGCCGTCCTGAAGGAATGGTCGAGCCTCAAGCTCCGCAAGGCGTGGCGCAAGGTCACCGGCAAGCAGCCGGCGCGCGCCTCGCTCGCCACGTGCGGAACCGGCGCCAGCACCACGGCCACCGCCTGATCGCGTCGGCCCGATTCCCGGGGGGTCCCCATGTTCCGAGGTAAGCGCATCTCCGTCGTCATTCCGTGCCACAACGAGGAGGAGGGCGTCCGCGCCACCGTCGAGCAGATGCCCGCCATCGTCGACGAGGTGGTGGTCGTCGACAATGCCTCCACCGATCGCACCGCGGAGGTGGCACGCTCGCTGGGCTGCCGGGTGATCTTCGAGGGCCGCAAGGGATACGGCCGCGCGTATCGTACCGGCTTCGAGAACGCTCGCGGCGACATCATCGTGACCATGGATGGCGACGGTACGTATCCGCCCAACTCGATCCCGCTCCTGCTGCACGTCCTGCTCGAGGAGAAGATCGACTTCATGACGGCGCGCCGCTGGCGGTCGAAGAACGACAAGTCGAAGAGCCCGCTGCGTCTCCTCGGCAACGCCATCCTGTCGAGCGTGACCATGGTGCTCTTCCGCCGCTTCCTGATCGACTCGCAGTCCGGCATGTGGATCTTCCGGCGCGACATCCTGCAGCGCATCCAGCCGGAGAGCGACGGCATGGCGCTGTCGCAGGAGCTCAAGATCCTGGCCTTCACGCACCCCGATATCCGGTGCCTCGAGATGCCGATCTACTACGGAGACCGCGTCGGCGAGAGCAAGCTCAACCTGTGGCGCGACGGCTTCGGGAATCTGGTTGCGCTGGGAAAGCTCAGGCTGACGCTGGGGCGGCGGCGCCGCGCGTCGGCCACCGTCACCCCGTTGCCCGCGGCGGAACAGCCGGTCGAGGAACGCCGGGCCTCGCAGGCCCCCTGACGCTATGGCGCTCTGCCTCGCACACGCGACGGCGGGGTATCTGGCCTACGAGGCGCTGCGGCCGGCGGGGCCGCACCGGCTGGACCTGCTGGCCGGTGCCGTGCTCCTCGCCAACGCGCCGGACCTCGACTTCGTGCCGGGCCTGGTGGTGGGTCACCCCGACGCCTTCCACCGCGGCGTGACGCACACGCTGGGCGCCGCCGTGGTCGTCACGATCGCGACGTGGGCGATCGCGCGCTGGCGGCGAGCCGAGCGACCGGGCTGGTGGGCGTGCTTCGCCGCCGCCACGTACGGCAGCCACCTCCTCGTCGACTGGATGACGGTGGATGCGGTCCCGCCGTTCGGCATCCAGATGCTGTGGCCGCTCAGCGATGCCTGGCTGCACGCGCCGTTCAACCTGCTCGGGGAGGTGATCATCGACCGCTCGGGTCGCTCGGCGTTCGTCCGCAGCCTGCTGACGCCGACGGCGCTCCTGGCCTGGGCGCGCGAGGTCGGGATCGCGGTGGTGGCAATCGCGAGTGTGCACCTCCTCCGCGCGGCGCGCGGCGCGCTGGCGGGACCGGTCGCGGACGAGTCGCTGGAGCCATGATCTGGTGGCTCGCCTACGTTCTGCTCCTGGTGATCCTGTTCGTTCGCGTCGACGCCGCTGCCGCGCTGCCGCGCCCGCCGCTGCATGCCGCGGCCGACGAGCCCGTCCGCCTCGTGGCGGTGCATCACGCGGTGTTCTATGCCCTGCTCCTCGGTGCTCCGATGGAAGCGCTGGTGCGCGGAGGAGCCACGCGAGGGCGGGGGCTGGGCGTCGTGCTGTTCGCGGCCGGGGTTGCCGGCTATCGCGTCGCGACACGCGCGCTCGGCGAGTCGCTCTCGCCGCTCGTCACACCGCGGCCGGGTGCGGAGCTGGTGACGCGCGGCCCGTATCGCTACCTGCGGCATCCCATGTACGTTGCGCAGGCGCTGATCGCGATCGGGGCGCCCCTGACGCTGGGCTGCCGGTGGGTGATCTGGCTCGCCCTGCCGGCGATGGCGATCCTGGCGCTGCGTGCGGGTCTGGAGGACGAGGCGCTCGCACGAACGTTTCCGGAGCACTCTCGCTGGGCGGCGCACGCGAAACGGCTCATTCCGTTCGTGTTCTGAGGGGCGCGCGCGGTGGCGACAATTGCGACCCCGATGGAACTTGGCTAGACGATCGTATCCGCACGCATGCACACCGTGGCGGTCGACATCCTGACGGGCTTCCTGGGCAGCGGAAAGACGACGCTGCTGCGGCACGTGCTCGATCACGGCCTGCGGGGGAAGCCGGTCGCCGTGATCATGAACGAGATCGGCGACGTCGGGATCGACGGCCGCGTGGTCACCGGGCTGTCGGCCGTCGAGAAGATGGTCGAGCTGTCGAGCGGCTGCATCTGCTGCACCATCGACGACTACCGCTTCGACCTGGCGGTGCAGGAGATCATCGAGACCACGCGCCCGCATCTGATCATCATCGAATCGACGGGGCTGGCCGATCCGGAGCCGGTCGTCGATCGCGTGAAGGGGGCAGGGCTCGGTCTCGACGCCATCATCACGGTCGTCGATGCGCTCGACGGCCCCCGTCACCTGCGCGAGACGCAGATCGCCAGGCAGCAGATCGAGGCGGCGGACTTCCTCGTCCTGAACAAGCTCGATCTGGTCGACGAGGCGGCCACCGACCAGCTCGACCGGCGGCTGGCCAAGCTGAACCCGCGGGCGGAGCGCTTCCGCACCGTGCGCGGCGCGATCGACAGCGACGTGCTGTTCGCGACCGGCGTGGCGGCGTTCCGCGAGCGTGCACAGCGTCCGGACGCGTCTCACGACCACCTGCACGTCGACGGCTTCGGTAGCTTCGTGTACCGCTCGGCGGGCGTCCTCGACCAGACGCGCTTCGAACGCCTGGTCGGCCGGCTGCCGCGCGACATCGTGCGGGCGAAGGGGATCGTGCGCTTCGCGGGCCGTGACTGGCAGTGCCTGTTCAGCGTCACCTGCGGCCGGCCGGAGCTGACGTGGGTGAAGCTGCCGGCCGTGACCGAGAACCAGGCCGTCTTCATCGGGCGCCACCTCGAGCGCCACGAGGGCGCGCTCCGGGCGCAGCTGGCGGGATGCGAGACCGTCGACGATGGCCCGCACGAGAGGAGACAGACGCATGGCTGAGCGCCCGCGCGACCGGGTCGAGAACCCCCCCGTACCATCCGAGCCCGCTCCATCGGAGCAGGGCTACACCGACGACGAGGAAGCCGAGGTGCGCAAGCGCCTGGAGGACCTCGGGTACGTCGAATAGGCTGCCGCCAGCCGCCGTTCCCTCGTCAGGAGACACGCAGATGCAGGAGTTGATCGACAAGATCGAGCGCCGCAGCGCACGCTGCGGCGTCATCGGGCTCGGGTACGTCGGGCTGCCGCTGGCCCTCGAGCTCGCGAAGGCGGGATTCCGCGTGACCGGGATCGACCTCGACGAGCGCAAGGTGCAGGCGATCCAGTCCGGCACGTCGTACATCGTCGACGTCTCGGACGAGGAGATCGCAGCAGCCGTGCGGTCCGGGCAGTTCTCCGCCACGTCGGACTTCTCGGTGATCCGCGACCTCGACACGATCAACATCTGCGTGCCGACACCGCTGCGGAAGACGAAGGACCCCGACCTCACCTACGTCGTGTCGGCCGTCAACGAGATCAAGACCGCACCTGCGTCGCGGGCAGCTCGTCATCCTGGAGAGCACGACGTATCCGGGAACCACCGAGGAGGTGGTGCGTCCCGCGCTCGAGGCGTCCGGGCTCGAGGTGGGGCGGGACTTCGCGCTCGCCTTCTCGCCCGAGCGCATCGATCCAGGGAATGATCGTTTCAACACCCGCAACATCCCGAAGGTGGTCGGTGGCGTCACCGCGACCTGCACGCAGGTGGCGAAGCGGCTCTACGAGGCCTCGGTCGACACGGTGGTGCCGGTCTCGTCCACGCAGGTGGCGGAGATGGTGAAGCTCCTCGAGAACACGTTCCGGAGCGTCAACATCGGGCTGGTGAACGAGATCGCCCTCATGTGCAGCGCGCTCCGGATCGACGTGTGGGAGGTGATCGAGGCCGCCAAGACGAAGCCGTTCGGGTTCATGGCCTTCTACCCCGGGCCGGGACTGGGCGGACACTGCATCCCGATCGATCCCTTCTACCTGTCCTGGAAGGCGAAGATGAACGGCTTCGATGCGCGCTTCATCGAGCTCGCGGGTGCCATCAACGAGAGCATGCCGCGGTTCGTCGTCGAGCGCATCACGGACGCGCTGAACCGGCATCGCAAGAGCGTGCGCGGATCGCGCGTCCACGTGATCGGCGTCGCCTACAAGGCGGGCGTGAACGACGTCCGGGAGTCTCCGGCGCTGAACGTGATGAAGATCCTCGCGGACAAGGGCGCAGTCCTGTCCTACACCGATCCCTACGTGCCGATCGTTCAGGAGGAGGGGCTCGCCCTCGAGTCGACCGAACTCGACGACGGACTGCTGGCCGCCGCCGACTGCGTGGTCATCCTGACGGCCCACCGGGAGATCGACTACCAGATGGTGATTCGGTCTGCCCAGTTGGTCGTGGACACACGCAATGCCTTGCACGGATGCAAAGAGCCGCATGTGATGCGGCTATAGGTCGAAGGCCGCCGAAGCCGGACGTGTCGACGACCGATCAGTTCGGGACACAGCATCCGTCCCTCACGGGACTCGACTACGCCTGCGTCAACGTCAGCCTCGGGGGTCCCGCACCGGCCGAGGCGTGGATCGTGTGCTTCAACCAGAAGACCAGGGACGCGCTCGAACCCGCCAGACGTCTGGCTGACGACCCAGGACCTGGGACGGTTCCCGGGCATGCGTGTCGATCCCCTGGACGAGGTGTGTGTCCAGGCGACCGTTCGGCCGTGGGCTTCGAGAGACTTGCACGTGGCGGCCGCCAGCCCCTGGCGGTCGCCACGGCGTCTGCGCTGGCCAGAGCTCGCGCCGCCGGGACCGCTGCCATAGGCGGTACGCGGTGGCCATTTTTCTCGGCGTGTGTTTAAGTCCCGGTCCGGAGGCGACGCCGCGACGTCGCTCCGTCGAGGGGACTACCCAGTGAACCTGAAGCGACGAATCCTGCTCGAGTACCGGAAGGTCTACGACGAGTCCCCGGCCGTTCCGTATCTGCACGCGCGTGACGGCCTGCCGGAACGGCTCGGCTTGTCGTTCGAGCAGGTCTCGGCAGACGTGAAGGACCTCGAGCAGAATCGCTTCCTGCACTGGAAGGCGCAGGACCTGTACAAGCTGTCGCCGCGCGGGATCCGGGTCACCGGAAACCAGAGCGAGCTCGACCTGGAGTTCCCCGAGAGCTGACCCGCGTGCCCGCCGCGGCATTGCGCGGGCGGCGTCAGGACGGGATCGAGCGAAGGGGGAAGTCGGCCGGATGAAGGCACGGGCCGTGGGAGCGGGAATCGCCGGCGGGTTGCTCGCCGGTGCGGCCGTGGGCGCGGTCGAGGCGCTGGCTTCCTGGTTCGGAGCGCACGGCGCGGGCGATCTGCCGCCGGTCACCTGGGCCCTGGTGGTCTACGGGCTCATCGGGGCGGCGGGCGGGTTCGGCGCCGGAATCGTCGCTGCGATCGTCGGTACCGACGGCTTCGCGCTGGCGCTCGCGGGCGTCGGGGCGGCGCTCGGCTTCGTCGTGGCCCGCTTCCGCATCATCCGTGACGTCTTCCTCGAGCAGCTTCCGCCCGGGACGCTCACGTCCGTCGTGCAGCTGGCGGGACTGCTGCTCACCGTCGCGCTGGCCATCGTGGTGTGGAGGATGCTGCGCGGCGCGGACGCCCGGCGGCGCGCGCTCACGCGTCCCGGTGTGGCCGCGGCGCTGGTGGCGATCCTGGCGCTGCTCTGGGCAGGCGGCAGCCGTCTGATGGCGCGGCCGACGGAGCGTCCCGTGCCGGCACGTGCGGCGGCGCCGCCCGCGGGCGCACCGAACGTGATCCTCGTCATGGTGGACACGCTGCGCGCGGATCATCTCGGCGCCTACGGGTACACGGCGGCCAAGACGCCCAGCATCGACGGCCTGGCGGCCGACGGCGTGCGGGGCGCGCACACGTTCTCGCAGGCATCGTGGACCCGCCCGTCGGTGGCGACGATCCTGACCGGCCTCTATCCGTCGTCGCACGGCGCGGTGCACAAGGCCGACATCCTGCCCGATCGCGTCGACACGCTCGCGGAGGTCCTGTCGCGCGGCGGCTACTACACGGTCGGATTCGCCGACAACGTGAACGTCTCGCCGAGCTTCAACTTCGGGCAGGGATTCGCCGACTACCGCTACCTGGCGCCGGACCTCTTCTTCCACGCCAACGAGCCCGCCGCGCAGCTCACGCTGTACAACGGGCTGCGCCTCGTGCGCGAGCGCTTCCTCGCCCGTCGCGTGGACGTCCACAACTACTATCAGCCGGCCGAGGTCGTGACCGACACGGTCATCGGGTGGCTCGACTCGCCCGCCGCGAAGGCGGAGCCGTTCTTCATGTTCGCGCACTACATGGACCCGCACGACCCGTACTTCGTGCATCCCTTCGACGGCGAGGGATATGCCCGGGTGGCGAATCCCAACCCGCCGCCGGCCGTGGCCGAGAAGTATCGCGGTCTCTACGACGGCGAGATCGCGTACCTCGACACACATCTCGGCCGCCTGTTCGAGGAGCTGAAGCGCCGCGGCCTGTACGACCGCACGCTGATCGTGCTCACGGGTGATCACGGCGAGGAGTTCCAGGAGCACGGCGGCTGGTGGCACGGCACCACGCTGTACGACGAGCAGATCCACGTGCCGCTCATCCTGAAGCCGCCCGTCGGGGGCGCGAAGGGCCGCGTCATCGACGAGCTGACGACGAGCCTCGACATCGCGCCCACCATCATCGCCCGGGCCGGCATTCCGGTGCCGCCGGTGATGCAGGGACATCCCCTGCCGCTCGACGGCGGTGAGGCGCTAGCACGCGCGAGCGTGTTCTCCGAAGAGGACCTGGAAGGGAACGTGCTGCAGTCCGTGCGCACGCCCGTCTCGAAGCTCATCACCGCCAACCCGGGCAACCCGCGCGGGCTGCAGCCCGAGGAGCTCTACAACCTGAAGAGCGATCCCGGCGAGCAGAAGAGCCTGGTCGCGAGCGACCCCGCATTGCTCGAGGAGCTGCGGGCCGCGCTCGGGCGCTCCTATCTCGAGGCGCGGGCGCACGCGGGAGCTGGCGCGCAGACCGACGTGGACAGCGTCACGAAGGACCGGCTGCGCGCGCTCGGCTACGTGAACTGACGCAGCGGCCGTGGGCGCGCAGCTCCTGGTGATCGGCCTCGACGGGGCGACGCTCGACCTGGTCGCGCCGTGGGCAGCGGCCGGGCAGCTGCCGGTCCTGGGTCGGCTGATGCGCGCGGGTGCGTGGGGACCGCTGCGCTCGACGCTGCCGCCGGCGACCTTCCCCGCCTGGACGTCCGTCGTCACCGGGGTGAATCCGGGGCGGCACGGGATACTGGACTTCGTCGAGCGGGTGCCGGGGACGCTGCGCGTGCGCTTCGTCAACGGCAGCCAGCGCCGCACGCCGGCGCTGTGGACGCGGCTGTCGGCGCGTGGACGCCGCGTCGCGGTGCTGACCGTCCCGGCGACCTATCCGCCCGAGCCGGTGAACGGCGTCATGGTGAGCGGCTTCGACAGTCCCGTCACCACGGGCGTCGACGGGTCCTTCGTCTACCCGCGTGCGTTCCACGCCGAGCTGCGCCGGCTGGTGGGGAGGCTGCCGTTCGCCGACTTCCAGGAGGTTCGCACCGGGCCGCGCTGGCACCACCGCGCGCTGGCCAGCCTGCTCGACGGCATCGAGCGCCGCGCCACGCTGGCGGAGACCCTGCTCGTGCGCGAGCCATGGGACGCCTTGATGGTGGTGTTCGGGGAGTCCGACACGGTCGCGCATCACTTCTGGCGATTCCACGACCCGGCATCGCCTCGTCACGCCCCGGGACCGCATGCCGATGCCATCCTGCGGGTCTACCGCGCGCTCGACGCGGCGATCGGGCGGATGGTGGCCGCGGCGGGCGATGCCTGCGTGGCAGTGGTCTCGGATCACGGCAGCGGGGGAGCGGGGGACCGCGTGGTCCATCTGAACTGCTACCTCGAGCAGCAGGGCCTCCTGGGCTTCCGGCCGCGGGGCGGGGCGGCGTCCCGCGCCGTCCGGGGCCTGGCGCTGCGTGCGGTGCCGTTCCGGCTCCAGGGAACCCTCGTTCGCCGCGCGCCGGCGGCGGCGGGCCGTCTGGAAGGGGGTGCGCGCTTCGGGGGCATCGACTGGACCCGCACGGCGGCCTTCTCGGAGGAGCTCGACTATCACCCGAGCGTCTGGATCAACGTGGCCGGCCGCGAGAGCGAGGGCATCGTCCCGCCGGCCGAGTACGAGCGGACGCGCGAGGTCGTGGTCGACGCCCTGACGGCGTGGCGCGACGCCGACGGTCGTCCCGTGGTCACGCGCGTCTGGCGGCGCGAGGAGCTGTATTCGGGACCGGCGACCGAGCGCGCTCCCGACCTGCTGCTCGAGCTGGCAGCGCCCGGCGGCTACAGCCCGTCCTGCCTCCGGAGTGCCGGTCCCGGACCGGCGCTCCGCAGGCTGCCGCCGGCGGAGCACGGCGCCGGCAAGGGCAGTGGCCTCAACGGGGCGCATCGTCGCGACGGGCTCTTCGTGCTCTCGGGTCCGGGAGTGCGGCAGGCGGGCGCTCAGGGCGCAGCCGACGTCGTCGACATCCTGCCGACGTTGCTCGCGCTCGCCGACGCACCCGTCCCGCTCGGACTGGACGGCGTGCCGATCGCCGCCGTGCTCGCGCGCGCGCCGCGCTGGGAGCGCGATCCGCTGCCCGAGGCGGCGGGGGCGCCGCAACCGTACGACGAGGGCGAGAGCCGGGAGATCGCCGCCCGGCTCGCCAGCCTCGGCTACCTGGAGTCCGTGCGGTAGATGCGCGTCGCGCTCGTCATCGCCGGACCGTATCCCGCCTTCCGCGGCTCCCAGGTGCTGGTGTCGCATCTGGCAGCGGGCCTGCAGCAGCGCGGCCATCGGGTCAGCCTGGTGACGTACGGACCGCGGCGTGGACACCGTCCCGGCCCCAGACCGGCGCGCCTGGCGCTCGACGCGCTCCTGGTCGCCCGGCTGTGGCGGACCGTGCGGCGGGAGAAGATCGACGTGATCCACGCGCACAACTACGAGGCCGGGATCGCCGCGCTCCTCGTCGGACGCGCCACGGGGCGGCCGGTCGTCTTTCACGGGCACAGCGCGCTCGCCGACGAGCTGCCGCTCTACGCGTCGTCGCGCGCCGGACGTCGCTGGATGGGCCGGCTCGGCCGGTTGCTCGACGCGCAGGTCCCGCGCCGGGCCGACGGCTGCATCGCGGTCAGCGAGGAGCTGGGAGCGCGCCTCGGCCAGGCGGGCGTCGCGGCACGTGCTCGCGTGCATCGAGCCGGCGGCGGCGCCGGCCGAGATCGACGACGAGGCCGGAGGCGCCGGCACCGAGGGCGTCGTCTGCTACGCCGGCAACCTCGACGGCTACCAGAATCTCGACTTCCTCCTGCGCGGGTTCGCGCGCGTGCGCGCCGCCGAGCCGGTCGCGCGCCTGGTGCTCGTCAGCCATCCCGACGCGCACGATCAGGCGACGCGCCTGGCCGCGCGCGGGCTCGGTCCGGGCGTCGAGATCGTCCTGGCCGGATCGTACGCCGACGTGCGGCGGCGCGTGCGCGATGCAGCGGTTGCCGTCTGCCCGCGCACCGAGGATTCCGGCTTCCCGATGAAGCTGCTGACGTATCTCGCGACGGGACGCGCGGTCGTGGCCTGCGCCGGGTCGGCCAAGGGCCTCGTGGACGGCGTGACGGCGCGTGTGGTACCCGACGGCGACGTCGCCGCGTTCGCCGGCGCCGTGCTCTCGCTGCTCCGCGATCCCGCCGCCCGGGTACGGCTCGGGGCCGCCGGGCGCCGGGCGGTCGGGAGCGGCGAGGCGTGGGAGCGGGTTCTCGGGCGAGTCGAGTCCATCTATCAGCAGGTGCTGTCCACCGGCGCCGGGGGTCGCCCGGCGCGTGCGGTGGCCGTCACGGTCACGGAGTGAGCCAATGAACAGTCGTCCTCGCGTCGCGATCACGATGGGCGATGCCGCCGGCATCGGCCCGGAGATCACCGTCAAGTCACTCGCCGATTCGCGCGCCAGCGAATGGTGCGTCCCGCTCGTCATCGGCGACGCGCGCGTGCTCGAGCGCGCGATGGAGGCCACCGGCACGCGTCTCGCGATCCGGCGCATCCGTGCGGTGGGGGAGGCGACCGGTACGGCCGGGACCATCGACGTGCTCGACGATGCCGCCATCGACATGACGACGCACCGCTGGGGCGAGATCGATCCCCGATACGGTGACGCCGCCGTGCGCTGGACCAGGGAGGCCGGACGCCTCGCGCTCGCCGGTGAGATCGACGCCATGGTCTCGGCGCCGCTGAACAAGGAGGCGATGCACGCCGCCGGGCATGCCTACGAGGGGCAGACGGAGATCCTGGGCGACATGACGCGCAGCAAGCCGGCGATGGTGATGGTGGTCGATCGCATGCGCCTCATGCTGTTCACGAACCACATGGCGCTGCGGGCGGTCTGCGAATACCTGCGCACCGACCGGGTGCTCGAGCGCCTGACGCTGGCCGATGCCGCGCTGCGCGACATGGGGATCGCGAAGCCGCGCATCGCGGTCGCCGGACTGAATCCGCACGCGGGCGAGAACGGCGCGTTCGGCCGTGAGGAGCTCGACGCGATCATGCCGGCGATCGCGGCGGCGCGGGCCCGTGGGATCGACGCCCAGGGCCCGTTCCCGGCCGATACCGTGTTCCTCAAGTCGCGAGACGGCGCCTACGACATGACGCTGGCGCTGTACCACGATCAGGGTCTCATGGCGGTGAAGCTGGTGGGCTTCGGCCGCGTGGTGACGCTGCTGATCGGGCTGCCGCTCATCCGGACGTCGACCGGCCACGGCACCGCCTTCGACATCGCCGGACGGAACATCGCGGACCACGTGAACCTGCTGGAAGCGATCCGCGTCGCCGCGGAGGTGGCACGTGGCAAGGCGGGCTCGCCCGATCGCGGACTGGCGGCGGCATTCGGCCGGGCGGCGTGAGCGCGATGCGGGTGATCGACATCTCGGTGCCGAACGGCCCCGACCAGCACGTGTACCCGGGCGATCCCGCGCCGCGAGTGGAGCGGGCGAAGGCGATCGCGGCCGGGGACGTGTGCAACGTCTCGCTGCTCACCATGGGCTCCCACACGGGGACGCATGTCGATGCGCCGTACCACTTCATCGACGCCGGGCCACGCCTGGGTGCGGTGGCGCTCGAGCGGATGGTCGGGGAGGCGGTGGTGCTCGACCTGCGGGGTCGCGACGCCGTGGACGCCGCCGCCCTCGCCGGCGCCCCGATTCGAGCGCGGGACATCGTGCTCTGCCGGACCGACAACTCGGAGCGCTGGGCGGCGCCCGAGTTCCAGCGCGACTTCACCTATCTGACGCTCGACGCCGCGCGGCTGCTGGTCGAGCGTGAAGCGCGCGCGGTGGGCATGGACTACCTCTCGATCGAGCAGTTCGGGAGCAGCGCGTTTCCGGTTCACCACGAGCTGCTCGGGGCGGGCGTCTTCGTGATCGAGGGCCTCGATCTCCGCACGGTCGAGCCGGGCCGGTACACGCTCGTCTGCCTGCCCCTCAAGTTTCCCGACCTGGACGGAGCGCCGGCGCGCGCGGTCCTCCTGGCGTGATGCGATCGTGGCGGATGCGCTGCACGTCATCGCGGACGATCTGACCGGCGCCTGCGACGTGGCCGCCGCGCTGCTGCCCTGGCCCACGGGGATCACGGTGTACCCGGACGGCATGGTGCGGGACGATCCCGGCTCACCAGGGCGGCCGCTGGCGGTGCGCAACACCCAGAGCCGGACGCTGCAGCCGGCGGCCGCGGCGCGACGCGTGCGCGGAGCGCTCGCCTCGGTCGGGCGGGGCTTCGAGGGGGTGCTGCTCAAGAAGATCGATACGGGGCTGCGCGGACCGCTCGGCGCCGAGATCGACGCGGCGCTGGATGCGCTCGGCGCCGCGCAGGCCTTCATCCTTCCCGCCATCCCGGAGGTCGGACGCACGACGGTGGGCGGCGAGCAGCTCGTCGGCGGCGTACCCGTGCACCGGACGGCGTTCGCGGACGATCCGCACAATCCCGTACGGGACGCCCGGGTCGGGGCGGTCATCGAGGCGACGGGTCGGCGCAGCACGGGCGGCGTCGCGTTGCACGCGACCCGCCGACCGGAGCAGCTCGGCGCGGCGCTCGACGGCTTGCCGGGCGCCGGTCGTGGTGATCGACGCGGAGACCGACGAGGACCTCGCGATCGCCGTGCGGGCGTTGCTCGCACGGCCTCGTCCGCTGGTCCTGGTCGGCTCGATCGGGGCCGCGCGCGCGCTCCGCGAGGCGCTACCGGTCGAGTGCGGTACGGGCGCCGACGTCGCCGCGGAGCACCGAGGTGGCGCAGGCGTCCTGGTGGTGGTCGGGAGCGTTCACCCGACCACCCGGGCACAGCGAGAGCATGCCATGCGGTGCGACGTGTTCGGGGCCGTCATGGAGGTCTCGCCGGCCAGCGGCCAGCACGTCGGACAGGACGCGGCACGCGCGCTTCGCGCCGGCCACTCCGTGGCGCTGGTGGCGCCGGAGCAGGTGATGGCGGGGAACGAGACGGCGATCGCGGCGGCCCTGCGCTCGGCAGTGGTGAGCGCGCTCGCCACCGCGCGTCCCGCGGGCATGCTGCTCGTCGGTGGCGAGACCGCGTTTCACGTGCTCGACGGCCTCGGGCATCCGCCGCTCGCGATCGAGAGTCGCCCCGCGCCCCTGGTCGTGCGCGGGCGGCTGGCGGGCGGCCCGCATCGCGGCCTGCCGGTCGTCACCAAGGGGGGCTCGACCGGCGAGCCCGGGCTGCTGGCCGCGCTGGTGCACGGCCTGGCGGCCGGAGCGGCGTGATGCAGGTTGCCGAGGGCGCCGTGGTCACGCTCGAGTACACCGTGCATCTCGCGGACGGCACGCTGCTCGATTCGACCCGGGACTGCGGGCCTCTCGCGGTGATGATTGGCTCGGCGCAGCTCTTCCCCGCGCTCGAGAGCGGGATCCTCGGGATGGAGGCGGGACAGACCCGGACCCTGACCATCCCGCCTGGCGACGCCTATGGCGAGTGGCGTGCCGAGCTGGTTCGGACGCATGCCCCGCGACCGGCTCCCGCCCGATCTGGACCTGGAGGTCGGGCGCGAGTACCGGCTGAAGAGTCCCGACGGCCGCGCGCTCCGCTTTCGCCTGCTCGAGCTCGGCGCCGACGAGGTGAAGGCGGACTTCAACCGACCGCAGGCTGGTCAGGCGCTGACCGCCACGGTGACCGTCGTGGGCGTCCGGGCGCCGACCCCGGACGAGGAGCGGAGGGGGAGGACATGAGGCAGGACACCGCGCACCGGCGTGAGCTTGAAGCCGCCGGCAGCCTTTCGTAGAGTCCGCGCGTGAGCCACAAGGGAAAGCTGTATCTCGTGACCGGGGGCGCGGGCTTCATCGGGTCGAACGTGGCCGAGGCGCTCGCGCGCCGCGGCGACCGCGTGCGGGTCCTCGACAACTTCTCGACCGGCAGGCGCGAGAATCTCGCCGGCCTCGACGGGCTCGAGACGGTCGAAGGCGACCTGCGCAATCTCGACGACGTGCGGCGGGCGGTGAACGGGGTCGAGGGCGTCTTCCACCAGGCGGCGCTCCGCTCGGTGCCGCGCTCGGTCGACGACCCGGTCAGCACCAACGACGTCAACGTCGGGGGCACCCTGAACCTCCTGATGGCGAGCCGCGAAGCCAAGGTCCGGCGGCTGGTCTACGCCTCGTCCTCCTCGGCGTACGGCGACGACCCGGCGCTGCCGAAGGTGGAGACGCTACCCGCCAATCCGATCTCGCCCTACGCGGTGGCGAAGCTCGCCGCCGAGCACTACTGCCGGACGTTCGCCCGTCTCTACGGGCTCGAGACCGTCAGCCTGCGCTACTTCAACGTCTTCGGGCCGCGCCAGAATCCCGAGTCGAAGTACTCGGCGGTGATCCCGCGCTTCCTCCAGCTCGCCCTGCAGCACGAGCCGCTCGAGATCCACGGCGACGGCGAGCAGTCTCGCGACTTCACCTACATCGACAACGTCGTGCAGGGGAACCTGCGGGCGATGGATACGCCGGGCGTGTCGGGCGAGGTGTTCAACATCGCCTGCGGCACGCGTCACTCGCTGCTGACCATCGCGGACGCGATCGGGGCGTTCCTCGGCCGCGACCTGGCGCGCCACCACACGCCATCGCGCGCCGGTGACGTCAAGCACACGCTCGCCGACATCTCGAAGGCCGAGCGGCTGCTCGGCTACCGACCGGACGTGGACTTCGACGACGGCATCCGACGTACCTGCGAGTACTTCGTGAAGCGCTTCGGCAACGAGGCCTCGGCCTCGGCCACGCCGTAGGCCGTGGCTGCCGACCTGCTGCGCGAGGCGGAGGAGCTGCGGCGCTGCCTCGCGGCGCTGGACGACCGCCACGTCGCGGGGGCGGACCTCGCGGCGCCCGGGCGGACGCAGGCGGGCGACGACGAGGGTATCGGAGAGGCCCTCGCACGAGGCCACCGGATCGTCGCCGAGCTGACGGCGCTGCTCGGCCACCTGCACCGCATCCGGGAATCGAAGGAGCGGCTCGACCGAGCGCGCGCGCCGAGGACCCCGTAGGCATGGCCGCGACCGCCGTGACTCCGTGGCGCGTCGCATACGTGATCGGCGAGCTCGGGAAGGGCGGCGCGGAGTATCAGCTCTACGAGCTGCTGCGCGGCCTCGACCGCACCCGCTTCCGCGCCGAGGTGTTCGTCCTGGCGGCGGGCGCCTACTGGGCGGGGCCGATCCGGGAGCTCGGGGTCCCGGTGCACGAGATCGCAGGGCGCGGGTCCGGGGACGTCGGGCGGCTGCGCCGCCTGCGGACGGCGCTGCGCGCCTGGGCGCCGCACGTACTGCACACCATCCTCTGGTCCGGCAACTCCTATGGCCGGCTGGCGGCGATCGGCCTCGGTATCCCGGTGGTCATCACGGCCGAGCGCAACGTCATCGCGCGCCCCGGCTGGCAGGTCACCGTCGAGCGGGTCCTCGACCGTTTCACCGACCTCTACCTGGTGAACTCGCGCGCCATCGCCGACGGCCTGGTCGCTCGCGAGCGCCTCCCCGCGACGAAGATGCGGGTCGTGCACAACGGCATCGACCTCGGCCGCGTGCCGGCGTTCACCCTGGATCGCCAGGCCGCGCGCCGGAGCGCCGGATTCGAGCCCGGGCGGCGACTGATCGCCCAGATCGGGCGGCTGGAGCCGCAGAAGGACTACCCGACCTTCCTGACCGCCGCGGGACGCGTGCTGCAGGACCTGCCGGACGTGGACGTGCTGATCGCGGGGGAGGGCGCGCTGCGTCCCGACCTGGAAGCGCTGGCGGCGCGGCTGGGCATCGCGTCCCGCGTGCGGTTCCTCGGCCTGCGCCACGACGTGCCCGCGCTGCTCGGCGGGGTGGACGTGCTCGCCCTCACGTCGCTCTACGAGGGCCTGCCGAACGTGGTGATCGAGGCGATGGCGACCGGCGCGGTGGCGGTGGCCACCGACGTCGGCGGCTGCCGCGAGCTGATCGTACCCGGCGAGACCGGCTTCCTGGTGCCGCCCGGCGACGTCGAGGCGGTGGCCGGCGCGATGCTCGAGGTACTGCGATCGCCGGACGTGGCGCATCGCATGGCCTCGGCGGCGCGGCGCCGCGTCGAGAGCGAGTTCACGGTCGAGGCGATGGTCGCGAAGACGATGGCCGCCTACGACACCTGCCTGTCGCAGACGGGGCTGGCAGGCCGCGGCGCGGTGGCGGCGGCGTGACGGCATGCGCATCGCGTACGTGATCCCGGCATACCCTCCGCTCCCCTCGCAGCCGTTCGTCGTCAACGAGATGATCGCGGTGCAGGAGGCGGGTCACGAGGTGGTCGTGCTGCCGCTCTATCCGGCGCCGGGCGGCGGCGTGCGTCACGGGACGTTCGCCCGCTTCCGGCCGGTCGCCGTCCTGCCGCCCGCGCTCTGCGACGCGCCGACCGCGGCGCTCGCCCTCTGGGTCCTGCTGCGCCATCCGTGGCGGTCGCTGCGCACGCTCGGCGGTCTGCTCTGGGCGGCGAGCGGCAGCATCTGGTCGCTCGCGCGGGTGCTCGCGGTCACACCGAAGGCGCTCGCCGCGGCCTGGCGGCTCCGCCGCCTCGGTGTCGAGCGCCTGCACGCGCACTTCGCCAACCAGACCGCGGACTGCGCGGCGATCGCCGCCGGGGTCGCCGGGCTCCCGTTCTCCTTCACGGCGCACGCGTACGACATCTACTCGACGGCGCCGCGGCAGCGGAACGCCACGCTCGACTGGAAGCTCCGGCACGCGGCGCGCGTGTTCACCGTCAACCGCTACGCGCGCGATCTGCTGCGCGAGCGCCTGACCGCGGTCGAGCAGGGGCGGGTGTGCACGGCGTACGTGGGCATCCCGACGGCGCTCTTCCGACCGGAGCCGCAACCTCCGGACGGCGACGGCCTCCGCCTGCTGTGCGTCGCGCGGTTCCAGGAGAAGAAGGGTCTCGACACGCTGGTGGATGCCTGCGCGCTGCTGCGCGACCGGGGCGTCCGGTTCCACCTCCGGCTGATCGGTGACGGGCCGCAGGCCGCCGAGCTGCGGGCGCAGGTGCAGCGCCTCGCGCTCGAGGCGCACGTGGAGCTGCCCGGCCCGATGCCGCAGGAGGAGGTGGCGCGGGCGCTCCGCGACTGTCACGTCTTCGTCATGCCGTGCCGGCGCGATCGTACCGGCGACATGGACGGCATTCCGACGGTGTTCATGGAAGCGCTGGCGACGGCGCGCCCGGTGGTGAGCTGTGCCGTCTCGGGCGTGCCGGAGCTGGTGCGTGACGGCGAGACGGGCCTCATCGTGCCGCCGGACGCCGCGGACGCGCTGGCCGATGCCGTCGAGCGCCTGGCGGCCGACCCGGCGCTACGCGCCCGGCTCGGATCGGCCGGCCGTGCCCTCGTGGAGCAGCAGCACGATCAGGATCGCAACGCGCGGCGCGTCGTCGAGCTTCTGGCCGGCGGGAGTGACGGCGAGACCGGCACGCTGCGCCCGGGGGTCCTGACGGCCCTCGACGGGCAGCCGCCGGCCCGCTAGCGTCGTCGTGGATGGCCGCCACGATCCCGCTGGACCCTCCGCGAGTGGGCGTCGCGCTCGCGCGCGCGATGCGCCTGCGGTGTCCCCGCTGCGGACGCGGCCAGCTCTATGACGGCTGGCTCTCGATGCGCGAGCGCTGCGCCGTGTGCGGGCTGCTCTACGAGCGCGAGCAGGGCTACTTCGTCGGCGCGATGTACGTGAACTATGCGCTCACTGCGGTGCTGGGCCTCGGCAGCGTCCTGCTCCTCGATGCGCTGATCGGCCTCTCGTTGACCCAGCAGCTGCTGCTGGCGATCCCCGTCATGCTGCTCGCGCCGGTGCTGTTCTTCCGGCACGCGCGCAGCTTCTGGCTCGGGATCGAGTACTTCGTGTCGTCCCTCGACCAGCGGTCGACACGGCGCGGCGGCCGGCCGTCGGGCTGACGCTCACGCCGCGGGATCGTCGCGCAGCCTGCCGGCGTCGGCGACCAGGCGCGTGACGTCGCCGGGATCGTTGCCGTGGTAGTAGCCACGGATCCTGCGCTGCCGGTCGACGAGCACGAAGCGGTCGCTGTGGGTGATCGGCGAGGCCGCGGGTCCCGCGTCCGAGAAGGCGACGCGGAAGCCGTCGCGCAGGAGGGCCGATACCGCGTCGCGCGAGCCGGTGAGGAACAGCCAGCTCGGGCCCGCACGGTAGTGGTCGGCGTACGCGGTGAGCACCTCGGGCGTATCGTGATCCGGGTCGACGCTGATGGAGACCAGGCGGACCGGAGGGTCGCCACCGGCGACCTTGTCCTGGAGCGCCGCCATGCGCGTCGAGAGCACGGGGCAGATGTCGGGGCAGCGGGTGAAGACGAAGTCGGCGATCCAGACGTGCCCCGTGAGATCGCCGGCGGTGACGGTCGCGCCGTGTCGCTCGGTGAGCGAGAAGGCCGGAACCGTCCCGAGCACCGGGAGCGGCTCCGGGCGCGCGCAGCCGAGCAGGACGACGATCGGCAGGACGAGTGCCCGGGCGACCAGCGTCGCCCGGTCGACGTCAGTGCGCGGCGGAGGTCCCGGACTCGATGGCCGTCGTGATGAGGCGCGTGATCCCACCGAGATCGGGCAGGAGCATCAGCACCAGGAAGACGCAGAGCACCGCGGGCGTGAGCGCGATGTACTTGAGCGTGCGCTTCTCGTGCGTGAGATGCATGAAGTAGAGGGCCACCATCGAGGCCTTGCTCGCCGCGAGCAGGACGAGGCCGGTGCCGATGACGACGCGCGAAATCGGCAGGAACGTGAGCCCGATCTCCATGGCGGTGAGGACGGAGAGCCAGACGAAGACCTGGATGTAGCGCCGTTCCTCCCGGACCATGTCGGCGTGGGTTGCGGTGTGTGCGGCCATGCGTCCCCCCTGAGCGCGCTACAGCAGGTACACGAACGTGAAGACGAGGATCCAGACCAGGTCGACGAAGTGCCAGTACAGGCCGGAGATCTCCACCTCGGAGTTGTTCTCGGGCGTGAATCTGCCGCCCAAGCTGATCAGCAGGATGATCGAGAGGTAGACCACCCCGCTGAAGACGTGCATGCCGTGAAAGCCGGTCAGGATGAAGAAGGTGGCGCCGAAGTTGTTCCGCCGGATGGACTGGCCGTGCTCGATCAGATGCGTCCATTCGAACGCCTGCATGGCGAGGAACATCGCGCCCCCGACGACGGTGAGGAAGAGGAAGAGACGGAACTTGCCCATCTTGCCTTGCCGGATCCCCGCGAGCGCCTCGACCATCGTGACGCTGCTGCAGATGAGCAGGAAGGTCATGAAGGCGGTCAGCGGGATGCCGAGGATCGTCGACGGCCGCGGCCAGTTGGGATCGCCGTAGCGAAGCGCTCCGTATCCCGCGAGGAGCGCGCCGAAGGTCATGGCGTCGGCGGCGAGGAAGATCCACATGCCGAGCTTCCCCCAGCTCTCGGGGGTGAGCGGCGACTCGGCGGGCTCGTGCAGGTGATGCTCGGTGATGGCGGCTGCGGTGCTCACGCTCAGCTCTCCTCTGGTCCGTTGGCCGGCGCCGGAACATTGCGCGTGATCGGCAGGGCGATCACGTCGCCACGCAGCCGGGTGCCGCGGCGGCGATGGGCGAGAAACAGCCAGCCCGCGGCCACGCCGAAGATGGTGTAGGGCATCGCGATCAGGAACAGCACGCTCCAGCTGAAGGCGCGCGTGACGGGATCGTCCTTGGTGAACGCCGTGCCGCACATCGCGCACCCCTGCGCGAAGACGTCCGGGGCGGTGACGGCACACAGCGTGGCAAGGATGAGCAGCGTCGTGCAGATGCGTCGAATGGTCACGATCACCTCGCGTCAGTAGACGTAGACGAGCGGGAACAGCACCGCCCAGAGGCCGCAGACGAAGTACCAGTAGATGGTGCACATCTCCAGACCGTCGGCGGAGCGCCAGGTGGGCCGGGCCCGCCGCTCGAGCACGGCCAGGACCGCCAGCCAGATCACGGCGGCGAGGACGTGCAGCGCGTGACAGCCGATCAGGAGATAGAAGGTGCCGCCGTAGACGCTGCTGCTCGGCGTCAGCCCGTGCGCCAGCAGTCGCAGCCACTCGACGCCCTGGACCGTCAGGAACAGCGCACCGAGGAGCGCGGCGATCTGCACGCCGCCGCGTCCCGTGGCGTCGTGCGCGCGCGCGCCACGCAGCGCGCGGGTCAGTGGAACGAGGCTGGCGAAGAGCACGATGGAGTTCAGCGCGGCGACGCCGACCGGCAGGCGGGGAAGATCGGGCGGCGGCCAGGCCTGCGAGAGACGGAAGACGAGGAACATGCCGATCATGCCGGCGAACAGCATGCTCTCGGCCGTGATCACGATCACGATCGCGAGCCGGGTGTTGCTGACCGCGGGCTCGCGCACCTCGGGGATCGAGACGGGCCGTCGCGGCACGGTGAGCGTCCCCGCCGTCATCGCGTGATCGGGAGCTTGTCGAGCGCCATCGTGGCGAGGAGGACGGGGAGGTAGACCAGGGACGTCACCAGCAGGCGCCGGGCGTCGCCCAGCGAGCGCGTGCGGGCGAGGCCGATGGCGGACCACAGGAACCCGAGCCCGAGGACGAGCGCGGTGGCGAAGTAGACCTGCCCGGCCATGCCGAGGAGCGTGGGCAGGAGGGCGACGGGGAGGAGGGCGAGGCAGTTCACGACCGCGTGGGTCGCGGTGCTCGAGCCGTCGCGGTCGATGACGGGGAGCACGCGGATGCCGGCGCGGGCGTAGTCGTCGCGGTACATGCGGCCGATCGCCAGCGTGTGGGGGATCTGCCACAGGTACATGATCGCGAAGAGCACCCAGGCTTCGGGCCCGATGGTGCCGCGCGCGGCGGCCCAGCCGGCGACCGGAGGCAGTGCGCCGGGGACGGCGCCGACCAGCGAGCAGAGCGACGTGACCGGCTTCAGCGGCGTGTAGAGCAGCAGGTAGGTCGCGGAGATCGCGGTGGTGACGAGCGCGGCGGGCGCGCCGACGGCGATCTGGAGGTAGGCGAGGCCGCCGACGAGCAGCGTGATGCCGAGCACGAGCGCCTCGACCGGCAGCATGCGGCCGTCCGGCAGCGGGCGATGGCGGGTGCGGTCCATGCGTGCGTCGAGGTCGCGCTCGGCGTACTGGTTCAGCGCCAGGGTGCCCCCGGCCGCGAGCGCGGTGCCGAGGAGCGTGTGCAGCAGCCGCAGGAGCGACGGCGTGCCCTCGGTGCCGAGGTAGTAGCCGACGAGCGTCGTGACCAGCACCATCATCACGACGCGCGGCTTGGTGAGCGCCACGTAGTCGGCTGCCCGCTGGCGCACGCCCGCGCCCGTCCAGTGCACGGCGGCCGGGGTGATCTCTGTGACCGGGTCGCGCATCCGTCAGTGCGAGCCGGTGGCGGCCACCTGCGGCTCGAGCCGCCGCGCCTGGGGGAGGTAGTCCTCCGCCACCAGGGGCGACGAGTACTCGTACGGACCACGGTAGACGGTCGGGAGCGGGCCCGGGAAGTTGCCGTGCGGTGTGGGCGTGGGCGCCTCCCACTCGAGCGTGTTCGCGTGCCACGGATTGCGGTCCGCGCGCTTTCCGGCGACCAGACTCCAGAAGAAGTTCACCACGAAGACCAGCTGGGCAGCGCCCAGGCAGAGCGCCCCGACGGTGATCAGCACGTTGATGTGCTGGATCGGCTTCAGGAACTCGTACTGCGTCGGGTTGTAGATACGGCGCATGTGGCCGGCGACGCCGAGGATGTGCATCGGGAAGAACGTGAGGTTGAAGAAGATGAGCGTGCCCCAGAAGTGGATCTTCCCGAGCGTCTCGTTCAGCATGCGGCCGTACATCTTGGGGTACCAGTAGTAGATGCCGGCGAAGATGCCGAACATGCTGCCGCCGAACACCACGTAGTGGATGTGCGCGACGATGTAGTAGGTGTCGTGGATGTAGATGTCGACCGGCGTCGAGGCCATGTAGATGCCCGACAGCCCGCCGATCACGAACATCGAGACGAAGCCGATGGCGAAGAGCATCGGGGTGCGGAACTGGATGCGGCCGCCCCACAGCGTGCCGAGCCAGTTGAACGTCTTGATGGCGGAGGGCACCCCGATGACCATCGTCGTCAGCATGAAGCTCATGCCGAGCATCGGGTTCATGCCGCTCTGGAACATGTGATGCCCCCACACGATCCAGGAGAGGAACGCGATGCCGATGATCGAGAACGCCATCGCGTGGTAGCCGAAGATCGGCTTGCGCGAGAACGTGGAGAGGATGTCCGACGCGATGCCCATTGCGGGCAGGATCAGGATGTAGACCTCGGGGTGACCGAAGAACCAGAAGAGGTGCTGCCAGAGCAGCGGTTCACCTCCGCCGGACGGCAGGAAGAAGTGCGTGCCCGCCATGCGGTCGAAGAGCAGCATGCCGAGGGCCGCGGTGAGGACCGGAAGCGCCAGGAGCAGGAGCACGGCCGTGACGAACAGCGCCCAGATGGTGAGCGGCAGCCGGAACCACGTCATGCCCGGCGCCCGCATGTTGATGATCGTGGTGATGTAGTTGATCGAGCCCATCAGCGACGAGATGCCGAGCACGATCAGGCTGATGCACCAGAGGTTCTGTCCCCAGTTGACGCCGGTGTAAGCCGGCACCGCGCTGAGCGGGGGATACGACGTCCAGCCCGCCGCGGCGGCGCCGCCCTCGACGGCGAAGCTCGCCAGCATGATGATGCCCGCAGGCACGGCGGTCCAGAACGACAGCGCGTTCAGCAGCGGGAACGCCATGTCGCGCGCGCCGATCATGAGCGGGATCAGGAAGTTTCCGAAGCACCCCACCAGGATCGGCATGACCGCGAAGAAGATCATGATGGTGGCGTGCATGGTGAAGAAGGCGTTGTAGGTCTCCGGAGGGATCACGCCGTCGTACATGAACGGCTCGGGCACCCAGTGCATGCCCGGCACCGCGGTCTCCGGCCACGCCAGCTCCCAGCGCACGAGGAGCGCGAGGATGCCCCCGAGCACCATCATGCCGAGCCCCATCGCCGAGGAACTGCTTGCCGATCATCTTGTGATCGGTGGAGAAGATGTACGTCCGGAAGAAGCTCAGCTCGTGGTGGCCGGCCTCGTGGCCGTGCGCCTCGGCGTGGATGATGGCTTCGCTCATGACTGGCCTCCCGCGGTGCCGGCGAGGCCGACGCCTTTCTCGCGCGCCCAGGCCTCGTACTTCTCCGGCGTGTCGACGTAGACCCAGCCACGCATGCCGGAGTGTCCGAAGCCGCACAGCTCGGCGCACGGCACTTCGTACTTCCCCGCGACCGTCGCCTTGAACCACACGGGGATCGAGCGTCCCGGGACCGCGTCCTGCTTCAGGCGGAACTGGGGGACGAAGAAGCTGTGGATGACGTCCTTCGACTTCAGCTGGATGCGCACCACCTTGTTCACCGGCACGTGGAAGTCGTTGTCCAGGTGGACGTCGTCGTCGGTGCCGAGCTTCCCGTCGGGCCCCGGGTAGACGATCTCCCAGTTGAACTGCTTGCCGTAGAGCTCGATCTGGAAGTCGCTCGGCGGCTGCGTCTCCTTGATCTCGGCCCACGTCGAGCGGCTGACCAGCGCGAGCACGGCCAGGATCACCGCCGGGATGGCCGTCCAGACGATCTCGAGCGTGGTGTTGCCGTGCGTGTAGGTCGCCTTGCGGCCCGGCCGATCGCGATAGATGACCAGGAAGGCGATCAGGGTGAGCTGGACCAGCGAAGAAGACCGCCGTGGTCAGGTAGTAGATGGCGTAGAAGAGGCGGTCGATCTGCCCGCCGAAGGACGAGACGTTCGGAGGTAACCAGCTCAGCATCGCGCGGACCCTACCTCAGCCCCCCGGGAAGCGATGGTGCACGAGCGCGCATCCGGGGACAAATTGCAGCGGCTCATGGTGGGCATCATGCCGACTTCTGGCGGGAATCGCGCGGCTCTTACCGCGAAGGCATGGCGTGATGCAAGCCGCGGCCGTCCGTTTGACACCTTGCGGCCCGCGGAGTACCGGAGCCACATGGCGCAGTTCATCGGCATCCTCACCAAGGCCGACAACATCCCCATCGTCTTCATGCTCGTCCTGGTCCTCTTCTTCACCTGGGTGGGGTTCAAGCAGGCACTGCGCAACGATCGCCTGATCGAGCAGGGGCGCGAGGAGGAGATCCTGCGCGAGATGCAGCGCTGAAACGCTTGGCCGCCAGCGCGTTCCTCTGCTAAGACTTCGTCCATGCCCTTCACGATCGTCGCCGAGAATTGCACCGGATGCACCGCGTGCGAGAAGCGGTGCCCCACCAAGGCGATCAGCGGCGATCCCAAGAAGGCGTACTACATCGAGGCCACGCTCTGCATCGACTGCGGGGCGTGCGGCGTCATCTGCCCCGACGAGGCGATCCTCGACACCTGGGGCAACGTGACCAAGGTCCTCAAGCGGCAGGAGCGGCCGATCGCGGTCGTGCACCCCGACAACTGCAACGGCTGCGGCGTGTGCGTCGACGTCTGCCCCTTCGACTGCATCAGCCCGTCGAGCGAGAACCTGGCCGCCTACCTCGGCAAGGTCGAGGTGAACGAGAAGACCTGCGTCGGCTGCAAGCTGTGCGAGGAGGTCTGCGGCTGGGAGGGCATCTACATCATGACCGGGAAGGACAAGGGCCCCTTCCTCGAGTCGCTCGGCTACGACGTCGAAAACGCCTGACGGCAGCGCCTGACGGCGACGCCGACCCTCAGCCCACGATCTTGTTCAGGGGATACTCGATGATCCCCACCGCGCCGGCTCGCAGGAGGCGCGGGATCAGGTCGCGCACCGTCGCCTCGGCGATCACGCTCTCCACCGCGCACCACTCGCTGCTCGTAGAGGTTCGACACCGTCGGCGAGGTGATGGCGGGGAGCAGGCCGATCACCTCCTGGAGCTTGCCGATGGGCACGTTCATCTTGAGCCCGACCTGCGCCTCGGCGCGCAGCGCACCCGAGAGCAGCAGCCCGATCTGCTCGATCTTCTCGCGCTTCCACGGGTCGTTCCAGGCGGCGCGGTTGGCGATGAGCTGCGGGACCGACTCGAAGAGATCGCAGACGATGCGGAGACCGTGCGCGCGGATGGTCGAGCCGGTCTCGGTCACCTCGACGATGGCGTCGACGAGGCCCTCGGCCGCCTTGGCCTCGGTGGCGCCCCAGGAGAACTCGATCTGCACGTCGATGCCGCGCTCGGCGAACCACCGCTTGCGTGTAGCCGACCAGCTCGGTGGCGACGCGGCAGCCGCGCAGGTCTTCCGGCCGTTGCACGGGCGAGTCGCGGGCCACGACGAGCACCCAGCGCGTCGGGCGGAGGCTCGCCTTCGAGTACACCAGCTCCTCCGCCACCACGACGTCGGCGTCGTACTCGAGGACCCAGTCGCGGCCGGTGATGCCGGCGTCGAGCGTGCCGCTCTCCACGTAGCGCGCCATCTCCTGGGCGCGCACCAGCAGGCAGCGCAGCGCCGGGTCGTCGATGCTGGGAAAGTAGCTGCGCGACCCCGTCGTGATCTTCCAGCCGGAGCGGCGGAAGAGCTCGATGGTGGCGGCCTCGAGGCTGCCCTTGGGAATGCCGAGGTGCAGTGCGGTCATCGCGACGGTTCCCTCGGCTAGCACGGCCCCGGATGCAAGGCGAGCGCGCCTGGTTGGACGGTCGGATGCGCCTCGGCTAGAGGGAGCGCATGAAGCTCGCGGAGCTCGCGCGCGTGCTGGGTGCGACGCTCGAGGGGACGGGGGCCGACGTCGAGATCACCGGCGTCGCTCCGCTCGAGGAGGCGGGACCGGGCACGATCACCTTCCTCGCCGATCGCCGGCTCGAGACGCACCTCGCGGCGACGCGCGCATCGGCGGTGCTGCTCGGACCCGATGCTCCGCCGTCGCCGGTCCCGGTGCTGCGGGTGCCGCACCCGTAGGTCGCCTTCGCGCGCGCGATGGAGCTGTTCCACCCCGCGCAGCGCCCGCCGGCCGGCATCCATCCCACGGCGGTGGTGGCGGCGAGCGCGGTGATCGGACCCGGCGCGTTCGTCGGTCCCTACGTCGTGCTCGGCGACGAGGTCCGGATCGGGCGCGACGCGGTCCTGCACCCGCGGGTCACGGTCTACCGCGGCGCGCGCATCGGCGATCGACTTCACGGCGCACGCGGGAGCCGTGGTGCGCGAGGACGTGGTGATCGGCGACCGGGTCACGCTGCACGCCGGCGCCGTCATCGGCAGCGACGGCTTCGGCTTCGTCCCGCTCCCGGACGGGCATCGCAAGATCCCGCAGGTGGGCACGGTGGTCCTCGAGGACGACGTCGAGATCGGTGCGAACGCGACGGTCGACCGGGCGACGCTCGGCGCGACCCGGATCGGCCACGGCACCAAGATCGACAACCTGGTGATGATCGGCCACGGCTCGCAGCTCGGACCGGGCTGCCTGCTGGCCGCCCAGGTCGGTCTGGCGGGCAGCATGCGCCTGGGCGCCGGGGTGATGATGGGCGGACAGGCGGGCGCCAGCGGGCACTTCGTCATCGGCGACGGCGCGCAGATCGCCGCCCAGTCCGGCGTGCATCGCGAGGTGCCCGCGGGCGCCGTCTACGGGGGATATCCCGCCATAGAGGTGCGTCGCTGGCGGCGCGTGTCGACCGCGATGGTCCGTGCTTCCCGAGCTGTTCCGGCGCCTGCGTCGCGTGGAGAAGGCGCTCGGAATGAGCCCGGACGGGGGCGACGAGGACTGAGCGCCCCTTTCGCGCCGCGCGGTCGAGCCGCTATACTCCGCGCTCGCCGTTGCGCCTGCCCCATGAAGATCGCGCTGGAACAGATCCGGGAGACGCCCAGGGCGCTCACCTACGTGGAGGACGTCGAGGCGCTCAACCAGGAGCTGGCTCGCGGCGCCGGCGACTACCGGATGACCGAGGGCCTCGAGGTCGACGTCACGTATCACCGGGCCGGGCTCGACGTCTTCGTCGAGGGTACGGTGCACGCCGCGGTGCATGGCGCCTGTGCGCGCTGTCTCGGTGACTATGCCTTCAGCCTCGACGTGCCGGTCGCCATCGTGCTCACGCCGGCCGCCGCGGAGACGCCGACGTCGGGCGCGCTCCGCGAGGAGGACATCGGCCTCGCCTACTACGACGGAGACGAGATCGATCTCACGCCGCTCGTCCACGAGCAGACCTTGCTTGCCCTGCCGACCCGCCCGCTCTGCGGAGAGGAGTGTCGGGGGCTCTGTTCGCGCTGCGGCGCGAACCTCAATGCCGGCCCGTGTGGCTGTCCCGCCAGCGTGCGGGTGGACGCCTGGCGGTGCTGCAGACGCTGCTGCGCGAGCGCTGACACAGCGTCGCGCCGCAGAGGAGGAAGAACCGATGGCAGTTCCCAAGCGCCGCACCTCGGCGTCGAAACGCGACAAGCGCCGGGCGCACGACGCGCTCAGCGCTCCCCACGTGATCGCGTGCCCCCAGTGCGGGGAGCGCACGCTGCGGCATCGCGCCTGCCCGCACTGCGGCACGTACCGCGGCCGCAAGGTGGTCGAGGTCAAGGAAGGCTGACGCTGCCCGCCGCCGTCGCCTGTCTGTTCCCGGGACAAGGCTCCCAGCGCGTCGGGATGGGACGCGACCTGGCGGCCGCGTTCGAGCCCGCTCGCCGGACCTTCGAGGAAGCGGACGAGTGCCTCGGCATCGCGCTCTCGGCGCTCTGCTTCGAGGGCCCGGCGGACGAGCTCGCGCGCACGGAGCACGCCCAACCCGCGCTGCTCGCGACCAGCGTCGCCGTGTGCCGCGTGCTCGCGGAGACGGCGGGGCTGGCGCCGCGCGTGCTGGCGGGCCACAGCCTGGGCGAGTGGTCGGCGCTGGTCGTGGCCGGCGCGCTGGCGTTCGGCGATGCGCTGCGTGGCGTGCGCGAGCGCGGCCGGCTGATGCAGCAGGCGGTTCCCGTCGGGAGGGGAGCGATGGCCGCGGTGATGGGCCTGGACGTCCCCGCCCTGCGGGCGCTGTGCGAGGCCGCGGCGGACGGCGAGGTGGTCACGCCCGCGAACCTGAACGGCGCGGGGCAGATCGTGGTCGCCGGACACGCGGGGGCCGTCGCCCGGCTGGTCCGCCTCGCCACGGAGCGCGGCGCCCGCGCCCGGGCGCTGGACGTGAGCGCCCCGTTCCACTGCCCGCTGATGGAGCCCGCCGCCGCCGGGGTCGCGCGTTTCCTGGATGGCATCGTGGTGCACGATCCGCGCATCCCGGTGGTGACCAGCGTGGAGGCACGGACCGTGCGCGACGGCCCCGACGTCGCGGCGCTCCTCGTGGAGCAGGTGACGGCGCCGGTCCGCTGGGAGGACACGATGGCGGCGCTGCGCCCGTTCGAGCCGGCGGCCGCGCTCGAGCTCGGGCCGGGCCGCGTCCTCACCGGTCTCGCGAAGCGCCTCTGGCCGGAGCTCCGCTGCCAGGCGGTCGGCGACGTCGCCGCGGTCGAGCGGGCGCGCGAGGTCCTGGCGTGAGCGACCAGCCGCTGGCCGGCCAGCACGCGGTCGTCACCGGTGCGTCGCGCGGCATCGGCCGTGCGATCGCCTGCCGGCTGGCGGCGCAGGGCGCGTCGGTCGTGGTGAACTACGTGGCCAACGAGGCCGCCGCGGCGGAGACCGTCCGGCTGATCGCCGAGGGGGGCGGACGCGCGCGGGCGCTGCGCTTCGACGTCGGCGACGCCGGGGCGGTGCGCGCGGCCTTCGCCGATGTCTTTGACCATGAGGGAAGACTTGATATTCTCGTCAACAACGCCGGCCTTTCCATCGACGGCCTGCTCCTGCGACTCAAGGACGACGACTGGAATCGAGTGCTGCAGACCAACCTGACGGGCGTCTTTCACTGCGCCAGGGCGGCCGTGCGCACGATGATCCGGGCGCGGTACGGCCGGATCGTCAACCTGACCTCGGTGGTGGCGGCGATGGGCAACTCGGGGCAGGTCGCGTATGCGGCGGCGAAGGCGGGCGTGGTGGGGCTGACCAGATCGCTGGCGCGTGAGGTCGCGTCGCGCGGGATCACCGTGAACGCCCTGGCCCCGGGGCTGGTCGACACGGAGATGGCCGCGGACCTGTCGGATGCCCAGCGGATGGCATACACCACGCTGGTCCCGCTCGGACGGGTGGCCAGCGCCGGGGACGTGGCGGAGGCCGCCGCGTTTCTCTGCTCGCCCGCGGCGGGGTACGTGACGGGTCAGGTCTTGCACGTGAACGGCGGACTCTACATGTGAGCTGCGCGCGAGGCGCGATCGCAAGGAGGATGGACATGGCAGCGAGCGTGGAGCAGCGGGTGAAGGAGATCATCTGCGAGCAGCTCGGCGTCAGCGAGGATCAGGTGACGCCCCAGGCGTCCTTCATCGAGGACCTGGGCGCGGATTCGCTCGACATCGTCGAGCTGGTGATGGCCCTCGAGGAAGAGTACGACATGGAGATATCCGACGAGGAAGCGGAGAAGATCCGCACCGTCCAGGACGTCGTGAACTACATCGAAAGCCACCGGTGAGACGCGGGACGCCATGAGCTCGCCTCTCGCGCAGACCGATCCCGCCGTCTTCGCCGCGATCCGGCGCGAGACCGAGCGGCAGGAGTTCAACCTCGAGCTGATCGCCTCGGAGAACTACGTCAGCGAGGCGGTGCTCGAAGCGCAGGGATCGGTGCTCACGAACAAGTACGCCGAGGGCTATCCCGGCAAGCGCTACTACGGGGGCTGCGAGTTCGTCGATCAGGTCGAGCAGCTGGCGATCGACCGCGCGCGCGAGCTGTTCGGGGCCGAGGCGGCGAACGTGCAGCCGCACTCCGGCTCGCAGGCGAACATGTGCGTGTACTTCTCGCTGCTCAAGCCCGGCGACACGATCCTCGCGATGAACCTCTCGCACGGCGGCCACCTGACGCACGGCAGTCCGGTGAACTTCTCCGGCAAGTTCTTCCGCATCGTGCCCTACGGCGTGCGCGAGAGCGACGGCCGGATCGACCTCGATCAGGTCCGCCACCTCGCACGCGCGGAGCACCCGAAGCTGATCGTCGTCGGGTACTCGGCCTATTCCCGGGAGATCGACTTCGCGCCGTTCCGCGCCATCGCCGACGAGGTCGGGGCCATGCTGATGGCCGACATCGCGCACTTCGCCGGTCTGGTCGCGGCGGGGATCCATCCGTCGCCGATCCCGCACTGCGACTTGGTGACGACGACGACGCACAAGACACTGCGCGGGCCGCGCGGCGGGCTGATCCTGAGCCGCGCCGACGTCGCCAAGGCGCTCAACTCGTCGGTCTTCCCCGGCAACCAGGGCGGTCCGCTGATGCACGTCATCGCCGCCAAGGCCGTCGCGTTCGCCGAGGCGCGGCGGCCCGAGTTCGGCGCCTACCAGCGTCAGATCGTCGCCAACGCGAAGGCGCTCGCCGACGGTCTCCTGCGCCGGGGCTTCCGGCTGTGCTCGGGCGGCACCGACAACCACCTGATGCTGATCGATCTCCGCGGCACCGAGATCACGGGGAAGGCGGCGGAGGAGGCCCTCGATCGAGCCGGCATCACGGTGAACAAGAACGCCATCCCGTTCGATCCGCGACCGCCGTTCGTCACCAGCGGCATCCGGATCGGGACACCGGCCGTCACGACACGCGGCATGCGGGAGGCGGAGATGGAGCAGATCGCCGAGCTGATGCACCGGGGCATCCAGGCCCTCGGCGACGAGCGCGGAGCGCTGCGGGTCCGGGACGACGTGCGGGCGCTCTGTGGCCGCTTCCCGGTCTTCCGTCAGCGCCTCGCCGAAGTCGGCTGAGAGGCACGGGGCACGATGCGGTGCCCGTTCTGCCGGACGCCCGACAGCCGCGTCGTCGACTCGCGGCTCGGGAAGGAAGGCGACGCCATCAGGCGCCGGCGGCATTGCGAGCGCTGCGGCCGCCGGTTCACCACCTACGAGCGGGCCGACGCCACCATGCCGCTGCTGGTGAAGAAGGACGGGCGGCGCGAGCCGTTCGACCGGCACAAGATCGTGAACGGCCTGCTGCGCGCGTGCGAGAAGCGACCGGTCTCGGCGGATACCATCGAGGCGGTGGCCGACCGCATCGAGCGCCAGGTGCAGGAGCGGGGCGAGCGCGAGATCGCCAGCAGCGTCGTCGGCGAGGCGGTCATGCGCGAGCTGCACGCGCTCGATGCCGTCGCCTACGTCCGCTTCGCGTCGGTCTATCGATCCTTCGGCGACGTGCACGAGTTCATGCGCGAGCTGGAGGACCTGATCGCCGAGCGCCGCGCCGAGCCGCGCCCACCCCGTGGCAAGGCCCCGCGGCGGAGACGGAGCGGATGATCGCGGCCGGGCGCGCGCGCCCGTCCGACGCCCGGTTCATGCGGCGGGCACTCGCGCTCGCCGCGCGCGGTCTCGGGCGCACGTATCCCAATCCGCCGGTCGGTGCGGTCCTGGTGCGCGGGGGCCGCGTCGTGGGCGAGGGCTTTCACGCGCGCGCGGGCGGGCCGCATGCCGAGATCGAGGCCATCCGCGCGGCCGGCTCGCGCGCGCGCGGCGCCGAGCTCTTCGTCACGCTGGAGCCGTGCACGGTGCACGGGCGGACGCCGCCGTGCCTCGACGCGGTGCTCGGCCTCGACCTGGCGCGCGTCGTGATCGGCGCCGTCGATCCCGATCCGCGCGTGCGCGGTCGGGGCATCCGCGGGCTGCGCCGGCGCGGCGTGCCCGTCGTCGTGGGTGTCGAGGGAGCGGCGGCCGGCGACCTGGTCGCGGGATTCCGCTCGCGTGTGCTCCGCGGGCGCCCGCTCGTCACGCTCAAGCTGGCGGTCACGCTGGACGGCCGCATCGCGGCGCGCGGCGGCGACGCGCGCTGGATCACGGGCGTCGCGGCGCGCCGGCTCGGACGCGAGCTGCGCAGCGTGTCGGATGCCGTCCTCGTCGGAGCGGGCACGGTCCGTGCCGACGATCCGCGGCTCACGTGCCGCGTGCGTGGCGGGCATGATCCGGTACGCGTCGTCCTCGCGGGACGGGGCCTCGATCTGCCACGGCGGGCTCGCGTCCTGGCGCCCGGCGGGCCGCCCACGATCGTGGTGGCGCCGGCAGGCGCGGCGCCCCGGCGGGTGGCGGCCCTGGGCCGCGCCGGGGTGGACGTCGCGCTGCTGCCGGCCCGGGCAGGGCGGGTGCCGTTCGCGCGCGTCGTGCAGGCGCTCGGACAGCGCGGCTTCACCAGCGTCCTGGTCGAGGGAGGCGGCACCGTGGCGGCGGACGCGTTGCGCGCCGGCATCGTCGATCGCGTGCTCCTGTTCGTCGCGCCGGCGTTGCTCGGTGGCGACGGCGTGCCGGCCGTGGGCGTGCTCGGGATCGCGCGCGCGGCCGACGCCATCCGCCTCACCCGCGTCACCGTACGGCGAATCGGCGCGGACATCCTGGTCGACGGGCGACCGCGGCGGCTCCGACACCCTTTGCCTCCGCCCGGGTCGCGCGGTACCGTAGGCAGATGACGGGCCCGGATCGCGCGCGTGAGCTCGCAGACCGTGTCCGCACCGGCGGACTGGTCCTGCTGCTCGACGACGCCATCGATCCGCCCGAGGCGGTCCTGGTCGGCGCGGCGGCGCGGGCGACGCCGGAGGCCGTCAACTTCATGGTGACCCACGGCCGCGGGCTGGTGTGCCTCGGCCTGACGCGCGAGCGCATGCGCCGGCTCGGGATCCCGCTGATGGCGTCGGAGCAGAGCGCGCGTCTGCCGGCATACGGCGCGTCGATCGAGGCGCGGCGCGGGGTGTCGACGGGGATCAGCGCGTCGGATCGCGCGACCACCATCCTGGCCGCGGTCGCGCCCGAGTCGACCTCCGCCGATCTCGTGATGCCCGGGCACATCACGCCGATCCAGATCGTCTCGGGCGGGAGCCTCGTGCGCGCGGGCCTGCCCGAGGCGGCGAGCGATCTCGTCCGTCTCGCGGGCCTCGGGTTCGAGGCCGTGCTGTGCGAGGTGCTCGGCCGCGACGGGAATCTCGCCAGCGGCGAGGAGCTGGTCGCCCTGGCGCGCGATCATCACGTCCCCGCGGTCACGGTGACCGACGTGATCCACATGCGGCTGCGCTCCGACACGCTGGTGCGGCGGCGTGCCGAGGCCGCGCTGCCGGTGCAGGACGGCGCCACGTTCCGCGCCATCGTCTACGACAACAGCATCGATCAGCAGCAGCACATGGCGCTCGTCCTGGGCGAGCTGCGCGGCGGCGCCGAGGTCCTCGTGCGCCTGCACTCGGAGTGCCTCACCGGCGACGTCTTCGGCTCGCAGCGCTGCGATTGCGGCGAGCAGCTGTCGCAGGCCATGCAGCTCATCGCCGCGGCCGGGCAGGGCGTGCTCGTCTACCTGCACCAGGAAGGGCGCGGCATCGGCCTGGCCAACAAGATCCGCGCGTACGCCTTGCAGGACCGCGGCCGCGACACGGTCGAGGCGAACCTCGAGCTCGGCTTCCGCGAGGACCTCCGCGACTACGGCATCGGAGCCCAGATCCTGCGCGACCTCGGCGTCGAGCGCGTCCGTCTGCTCACCAACAACCCACAGAAGATCGCCGGCCTGGAAGCGTACGGCATCAGCGTCACGGCGCGCGCGCCGCTCGAGGTGACGCCCCATGCCGGGAACATCGAATATCTACGCACCAAGCAGGCGAAGCTCGGACATCTGCTGTCCGGCCTTCCGCGTTGAGCTGACGGACCGGTGCCGCGCCATCTCCAGGCTGACCCGAACGGCGACGGGTTGCGCATCGCCATCGCGCTCGCCCGATTCAACCGCGCGGTGACCGACCGCCTGCTCGCCGGCGCCCTCGAGGCACTGGTGGCGCATGGCGCGGCGGACGACGCCATCGACGTCGCCAGCGTGCCGGGCGCCTTCGAGCTGCCCCTGTGCGCGCAGCGGCTGGCGATGACCGGACGCTACGACGGGATCGTCTGCCTCGGCGCCGTGGTGCGCGGGGAGACGCCGCACTTCGAGTTCGTCGCCGGCCAGGCGGCGGCGGGCATCTCCGCCGTCGCGCGGCACTACGACCTGCCGGTGGCGTTCGGCGTCCTCACCACCGACACGATGGAGCAGGCGCTGGCGCGCGCCGGAGGCGACGCCGGGAACAAGGGCTACGAGGCCGCGGTGACCCTGCTCGAGATGGTCCAGGTGCTGCGAGTGGTGCAGAAGTTCTGACATGGGATCGCGTCGAGCCGCGCGCGAGCTGGCCCTGCAGGCGCTCTACCAGGTGGACCTCCTGGGGGACGTGCAGCAGGATGCGAGGGGCCTGGCGCTCTTCTGGGAGCACTTCGACCCGGAGGCCGATCCCGAGGTGCGCGAGTTCGCGCGCGCGCTGGTCGACGGGGTGTGCGACGACCGCGAGCGCATCGACGCGCTGATCGCGAGCGCGGCGGAGCACTGGAGGTTGCCGCGCCTGTCGCGCGTCGACCTGAGCTTGCTGCGGCTCGGCACGTTCGAGCTCATCGGGCGGCCCGAGATCCCGGCGTCGGTCACGCTGAACGAGGCCGTCGAGATCGCGCGCCGCTTCGGTAGCGAGGAATCCGCGGGGTTCGTCAACGGCGTGCTCGACCACGTCGCGCGACAGGTAGGGGCGCACGGACTGTCGGAAACGTCGGAGTAGGGGGGATGGCGGAGGCGGAGCGAGCGGCGCGGTACGATCCGCGGGCGCTGGAGGAGAAGTGGCAGCGGCGCTGGGCGGAGTCCCGGGCGTTCGCCGCCGTGGTCGACCCCCGGGCCACGCCGTACTACGTGCTCGAGATGTTCCCGTATCCCTCCGGGGACATCCACATGGGGCACGTCCGCAACTACACGATCGGCGACGTGATCGCGCGCCAGCGCCGCATGGCCGGGTTCCGCGTCCTGCATCCGATCGGCTGGGATGCGTTCGGCCTCCCCGCGGAGAACGCCGCCATCCAGCACGGGACGCATCCCGCGCGCTGGACCGACGAGAACATCGCGCGCATGCGGGCGCAGCTCGGCCGGCTCGGGTTCTCGTACGACTGGGATCGCGAGCTCGCGACGTGCCGCCCCGAGTACTACCGCTGGGAGCAGCTCTTCTTCCTCCGCATGCTGGAGCGCGATCTCGCGTACAAGCGCCGCGCCATCATCAACTGGTGCCCGCGGTGCGAGACGGTCCTGGCGAACGAGCAGGTGATCGACGGGGCGTGCTGGCGGTGCGACGGGCCGGTCGAGGAGCGCGAGCTCGAGCAGTGGTTCTTCCGCATCACGGCGTATGCCGACGAGCTCCTCGCGGACCTCGACCGCCTGGACGGCTGGCCCGAGCGCGTCGTCACCATGCAGCGGAACTGGATCGGGCGCAGCGCGGGTGCCGAGATCCGCTTCCCGCTCGAGGGCGGCGGCGGCGGGGACATCCGCGTCTTCACGACACGGCCCGACACGCTGTTCGGCGCGACGTTCGTGAACCTCGCGCCCGAGCATCCTCTGGTGGCAGAGCTGGTGCGCGGGACGCCGGCGGAGGCCCCGGTGGCCGCCTTCGCGGCGCGCACGCGTGCGACGGCGCGGAGCGAGCGCACCACGGCGAAGGAGGGCGTGCCGACGGGCGCGTTCTGCCGCCACCCGCTCACGGGCGCTCGCCTGCCGATGTGGGTCGCCAACTTCGTGCTCATGGAGTACGGCACGGGTGCGGTCATGGCCGTGCCGGCGCACGACCAGCGCGACTTCGAGTTCGCGCGCACGTACGACCTGCCGGTGCGCGTGGTGGTGCAGCCGCCGGGCGAGCCGCTCGACCCGCGCATGATGACGTCGGCGTGGGAGGGGCCGGGCACGCTCGTCGGATCCGGTGACTTCGACGGTCTCCCGAGCGAGGAGGCGAAGGGGCGCATCACGGCTGCCCTGGCGGAGCGCGGGCTCGGCGAGGCGCGCGTGACGTATCGCCTGCGCGACTGGGGCGTCTCGCGCCAGCGGGCCTGGGGCACCCCGATTCCCGTCGTCTACTGCGATCGCGACGGCACGGTGCCGGTTCCGGAGTCGGAGCTGCCGGTGACGCTCCCGGACGACCTCGTCTTCACGGGCCGCGGCGGCTCGCCGCTCGCGGCGCACGCGGCGTTCGTCCACGCGCGCTGCCCGCGCTGCGATGGACCGGCACGGCGCGAGACCGACACCATGGACACGTTCGTCCAGTCGTCGTGGTACTTCGCGCGCTACTGCTCGCCGCGCTCGGACGGCATGCCGTTCGATCCCGTGGAGGTCGACTACTGGCTCGGCCAGCGCGGCGTGGACCAGTACATCGGCGGCATCGAGCACGCCGTGCTCCACCTGCTGTACGCGCGGTTCTTCACCAAGGTGCTGCGCGATCTCGGCTTCCTCCGCCTCGGCGAGCCGTTCCGCCGCCTGCTGACCCAGGGCATGGTCATCAAGGACGGCGCCAAGATGAGCAAGTCGAAGGGCAACGTCGTCGATCCCGATCCCCTGATCGAGCGCTACGGAGCGGACACGGCGCGTCTCTTCTGTCTCTTCGCCTCGCCGCCGGAGCGCGATCTCGACTGGAGCGATCAGGGCGTCGAGGGGATGAGCCGCTTCCTCGGCCGACTCTGGCGCCTCGTGCACGGCGTCGCGCCTCGCCTCGCCCCACCGGGTTCGCCGGTGTCGACTGCGGCCCCGGTCGATGCCGACCTGCACCGGGCGACGCACCACACGATCGAGCGGGTGACCCAGGACGTGGTCGAGCGCCTGCACTTCAACACGGCGATCGCGGCGGTGATGGAGCTGGTGACGGCGACGTCCGCCGCCGGCGAGACGGCGCATCCGTCGACGCTGCGCGAGGCGGTGGAGACGATCCTGCTCCTCCTCGCACCGTTCGTGCCGCACGTCGCGAGCGAGCTGTGGGAGGTCGTCGGGCGCGACGACCACGTCACCGAGGCCGGGTGGCCCGTCGCGGACGCGGGGGCGCTGACGCGCGCGACGGTCGAGCTGCCGGTGCAGGTGAACGGCAAGGTGCGGGCGCGGGTGACCGTGGCGGTGGACGCGACGGCTGACGACGTGCTGGCGGCCGCGCTCGCCGACGAGCGCGTCCGCGCGCAGCTCGGCGGGCGGCCGGTGCGCAAGCACGTCCTCGTTCCCGGTCGCATGGTGAGCCTCGTCATATGAGGCGCGCGTGGCGGTGCGTCGTCGCGCTCGCCTGCGCGACGCTCGTCGTTGGCTGCGGCTACCACCTCGCCGGAACCGGCACGAACGTGCCCGCGACCGCGCACACCATCTCGATCGGGCTGTTCAAGAACAGGTCGCGCGAGAAGGGCCTCGACGTCGCGCTGCAGAGCGCGATCGAGGAGGAGTTCCGCCGCCGCGGCACGCTCGAGGTGGTCACCGACCAGGACGGCGACCTGGTGCTGAGCGGGCAGATCATCCGGTTCTGGAGCAATCCGATCGCGTTCAACAGCACCCTCGTGGCGACGCAGTTCCAGAGCAACCTGCTCATCTCGCTGAAGCTCACCGAGCACGCGACCGGCCGCGTGCTGTATGACAACCCGACGCTCCAGGAGAGCACCGACTTCGGCGCGGTCACCGGCACGGTGGTGTCGGCGTCGCCGCGCTTCCAGGACCAGACGATCAACGCGCGCGATCTCGTCAATCTGACGAACGTGCAGATCGGGGAATCGCGCCGGCGGACGGCGGTCGACGAGCTGGTCACCCAGGTCGCCCGCGAGGTCTACCTCTACAGCGTGGAGGCCTTCTGAGTGGCGCCACCGCGCGCCCCGCAGGCGCGGGCCGGCGACCCGCTGGCAGCGCTGGCGCGCGGCCCGCTGCGCGCGTCCTACCTGCTGCACGGCAGCGAGACCCATCTCCTCGAGCGCGGGCTCGCGCTCCTGCGCGAGCGCATGAGCGGCGACTCGCGCACGCTGTGGGCGCACGAGGATGCGGCGCGCCTCCCTGCGGCGCTCGACGACCTCTCCTCGCCGCTCCTCTTCGGCGGGGCGCAGGTGCTGGTGATCCGACGCGCGGAGGCGCTGTCCGGGACCGACGAGGAGCTCGTCCTGGCGGCGGCCGGGCGGGTCGAGCCGCCCGCCTGCCTGATCCTCGTGGCACGCGAGCTGGACGCGCGCCGCCGCTTGCTGTCCGCCTTCGAGCGGAGTGACGGCGCGTTCGCGCTTCCCGCGCGTGACGGATCCGGCAGCGCTGCGCGAGTGGATCGGGCGCCTGGCTCGCGAGCGCGGACAGGACGTCCGGCCGGCGGCCGTCGAGCTGCTCCTCGAGCGGGCGACGCCCGACCTCGCCACGCTCGGTGTCGGAGGTGGAGAAGGCATCGCTGTATGCCGGACCTGGCGTCGCGATCGATGCGGCGCACGTGGAGGCCACCGGGACGTTCGGTCGCGGGGTCGCGGTCGAGGAGCTCGCGGACCGCCTGGCGCGCCGCGACCTGCGCGGCGCGCACCGTGCGCTCGCGGGACTGCTCGGCGCGGGAGAGCCGCCGGTGCGCATCGTGGCATTCCTGGCCGCGAGCCTGCGGCGCGCGCTGCACGTCGCCGAGCTGGCGGGGCAGGGGCTCGGTCAGGATGCGATCGCCACGCGACTCGGCATGCCGGCGTGGCTGGTGCGGCGCATCCACAGCGCGCGGTCGGCGGGTCAGCTCGAGCGATCGCTCGCCGCGCTGCGCGAGCTCGACCTGGCGCTCAAGACCTCCCGGCCGGCCGCCGCGGCATTCGCGGCGGCGCTGGTGGAGATGACGGCCAGCTAGCTGGCCGCGGCGCCGGTCTTCAGGTTGCTCACCGCGCGCGCCAGCCGCGACACGCGGCGCGCGGCATTGTTGCGGTGGATCAACCCCTTGGTGACGGCCTTGTCGAGTGCGCGGGTCGCCCGACGAAGGTGGTCCTCGGCGGCGGTGACGTCGCGGGTCGAGACCGCCTCCCGCACGGCGCGGACGAAGTGCCGCAGCCGGGTGCGGAGGGCCTGGTTGCGCTTCGTGCGCTTGACGGTCTGGCGATGGCGCTTGAGCGCTGAGGCGTGATTTGCCACGGCCGGTGCGGTTACCACGCGGCTTCCGCCCGGTCAAACCTCCCGGCGTCAAACCCTCCCGCGGTCGGGCGCCGGGGGCTCCGGAGACGGCGCCGCCCCGGGGTCGGTCGCGCGCTTGGCTTCCTCCCACAATCGATCCCGCTCGGCTGCGTCCAGGGTGGCGAGCGGCGTGCCGGTGGAGCGCGCCGACGTCTCGACGTGGTCCACGCGCCGCACCAGGCGACCGACCGCGTCCCGCAGCGCCATCTCCGCCGGCACGTCGAGGTGCCGGGCCACGCTGGTCAGGGTGAGGAGCAGGTCGCCCAGCTCGCGCGCCGCGGCCGCGTGGTCGCCGCTGCGAAGCGCGGTCGCGAGCTCTTCGCGCTCCTCGTCCAGCTTGGCGAGCACCCCGGCGAGGTCGGGCCAGTCGAGGCCCGCGTGGGCGAGCTTGTCGCCGACCTGCTGCGCGCGGGCGAGGGCGGGAAGGCCGGTGGGCACGGTCGCGAGCAGGGTGGGCTCCGCGCCGCCGCCTGCCGCGCGCCGTTCCTCCGCCTTGATGCGTCGCCAGTTGCGCACCACCTCGTCGGCGTCGCGGACCGTGACGTCGGCGAAGACGTGCGGATGACGCCGCACCAGCTTGTCGGCGATGGCGCGCGCGACGTCGGCGAGGCGGAAGTGGCCACCCTCGGCCGCGATCTCGGAGTGAAAGAGGACCTGCAGCAGCACGTCGCCCAGCTCGTCGCGCAACCCGGCGAGGTCACCCTCGTCGATGGCGTCGAGCACCTCGTAGGCCTCCTCGACCAGGTACGGGCGCAGGCTCTCGAAGGTCTGCTCGCGATCCCACGGACAGCCGCCCGGGGCGCGCAGCCGCGCCATGATGTCGACCAGGCGGCCCAGGCTCTCGAGCGTCTCGGCATCGGCCATCGGTCCCGGGTAACGGCCCGACTGCGTGGAGTCAACGCGCGCTTGCCTTGGCGCGGGCGGAGGTCTAACCACCGCCCGTGGCCCAGGTCGAGATGTACACCACCCCGAGCTGTCCGTTCTGCGTGCGCGCGAAGCGCCTGCTCGAGGCACGCGGCATTCCGTTCGAGGAGATCGACGTCGCGACCGACGACACCTTGCGCGCGCAGGTGATCGAGCGAACGGGGCGGCGCACCGTGCCGCAGATCTTCATCGACGGGCGCTCGATCGGCGGCTTCGAGGAGCTCGCCGCTCTCGACGCGGCCGGCGAGCTGAAGGACCTGTCGGCCAAGCCGGCGCAATGACGCCGGCGGCCGGGCTGTTCTCTCGCCCTCGCGCTGGCGCTCGCGATGCCCGCCCTGGCCGCGGAGCCGGCGAGCGGCCCGTCGGAGGCGACGGGAAAGCGGGTCTACGGCGAGCGCTGTGCGCCGTGCCACGGCGACGATGGTGGCGGGAACGGACCCGCCGCGGCTGCGCTGGAGCCGCGGCCGCGGAACTTCCGCGACGCGACGTTCTGGAAGGGCCGGGACGTCGCCCAGCTCCGCCAGGTGGTCCGCCAGGGAAAGCCCGGCACGATGATGCAGCCGTTCCAGGGGGTGCTGACCGATGAGGAGATCGACGCCGTCGTCGCCTTCGTCGAGCGATTCCGCCCCGCCGCGGGCGCAGCTGCTGGTGATGGCGAAGTATCCGTCGCCGGGCTCGGTGAAGACCCGCCTGGCCTCGCAGATCGGTGCGGCGGCGGCGTGTCGTCTGCACGACGCGTTCGTCCGTGATCTCGCGGATCGCCTGGAGGCCGTCGAGCTTCCGCTGACGTGGGCGTTCTGGCCGCCGGACGCTCCCTTCGCGTCGATCGTGCCCGGGAAGCGCTGCGTTCCGCAGGTGGGCGGCGACCTGGGCGAGCGTCTCGAGCACGCGGTGGCCGGGTGCTTTCGCGCCATCCCGGCACCCGTGATCGTCATCGGCGTGGACTCGCCGCATCTCGACCTGGAGTGGCTTCGCGAGGCGGCCGATGCGCTCGCCGGCGGGGCGGATGGCGTCCTCGGGCCAGCGGAGGACGGCGGGTACTACCTGATCGGGCTGCGGCAGCCGTCGTCGCGCATCTTCCGCGACGTCGCCTGGGGCTCGTCGGGTGTTCTCGACGCGACGCTCGCGAATGCGCGCGACGGCGGGATGCGCATGCAGCTCCTGCAGCCGACGTTCGACGTCGACGACGCGGACGGCCTGCGCAGGCTGCGCGACGTGCTGGCGCGCGGGGAGGTCGAGCTCCCGCGCACCCTGGCCGCTCTTCCCGACGCGCTCTCGCGCACGCGGTGACTGCCTACTCCGGGTGCTCCTCCAGGTGCTCCTCGAGGCGGAGCGCCTCCGCCTGCGGCTTCCCCTTCTTCGGGTTGTGTCCGAGGATGAACGAGACCGCGACGCCGGGCTCGATGCCCGCCGCACCGTCCTGACACTGCGTGACGTGGAAGAAGAGCGTCTGGCCGTCGCCGTAGCGCACGAAGCCGAAGCCCTTCTCCGCGAAGAATCGGTCGATCACGCCCTCGACGCGCGCTCGGCCCGGGGCGTCGATGCCGGCGTCGGCCAGGACCTCGAAGCCCGGTGGCAGCGGCGCGTCGGTCGGCGGCTGCGCGTGGTGGGCGGTGGATCCTTCGAGCGTCTCGAGGCGTCGCTGGATATCGTGATCGTCCGGCGCGAGCTTCGCGACCTGGCGCAGGTAGCCGGTGGCGGCTTCGAGATCCTCGAGACGCTCCGTGACCACGGCTGCGAGGCGCAGCGCCTCGACGAAGCCTCCCTCGCGACGACACGCGAGAGCTTCCTCGACCTGCGCGCGCGCCGCGTGCGGACGGGCGAGGGCGAGCTGGAGCCGCGCCAGCTCGAGCCGCACCAGCGGCTCGGCGCTCTGCAGCTGCCGCAGCGCCTCGGCGAGCGCACCGGCCGCGGCACGGTGATCGTGCGTGATCTCCGTGTGCAGGCGGCCGAGTGCGAGGTACGCGAAGGCGCCGCGCGGCAGGGTTGCGGCGTGCCGGTAGGCGTCCTGCGCCGCCGAGATGTCGCCGCTGAGCTCGTGGACGCGCCCGATGCGCTCCCAGACGTAGCTCGATTCCGGATCGAGCCCGCGTGCCTCCTCGAACAGCGCGCGGGCTCCGTCGAGGTCGCCCCGTCGCATGAGCAGCTCGCCCTGGCTGGCGAGGATGTGCTCCGGCCGGATGGCGGGCGGGTGGGAGTTGGCGTCCAGGCGACGGCACTCGTCGAGCGCCGCCGCCGAGGCGTCGAAGTCGCCGAGGTCGCGCCGCATGCGTGAGAGGTGGAAGAGGACCTGCACCTGTACGCCGCGCCCGCGGACGAGCTGCTCGGCGCCGGCTTGCTCCCACACGGCGCTCGCGCGCTCGAGCGCCTCGACCGCTTCGCGCGGGCGGTGCAGCTTCTCGAGACAGTAGCCGCGCCGGAACAGACAGAGATGGTAGGTGGGGAAGGAGAGCAGCGCGCGATCATACCAGCGCAGCGCCTTGGTCCATTTCTTCTTGCGCTGGAAGTACCAGCCGATGGCGCAGTGAAAGACCGCCGCGCGCCGGGGCGCCAGCTCGGCGCACCGCAGGAGGTAGCGTTCCACCTTGTCTTCGTTGCCGAGCATGCCGAAGGCACGCCCGATCTCGTAGAGCAGATCGGTGGAGTTCCAGAGGTCGTCCTGCGGGGGATCGTCGAGGCGCCCGTACCGGGCCACGATCAGGTGATGCTCACCGCGGGTCGCCAGGAAGCGAACCTCGGCGAGGATCGCATCCACGTCGCCCATCCATGTGTCCCCTCACCGCGGCCGGCCCCCCAGCCGTCGAGCACCCTGCCGCCGGTCCCTCACCCCATCGGACAGCGTGCCTCGTGCGAACTTCTCGCTACGTCATCGTGACGCTGCTGTTGATACCAGCGAAATCCCAAGCTTTCAACTGGATTCCTCGTCATGCCCGGCGGGGAGGACGTCGGGGAGCAAGCGCCGCTCGCGCGCGGCGGGCTCGGCCCGGATGCGGACGCGCCGCCCTTCGACCACCAGCCGCCCCTGGGCGAAGAGCTGAATCGCCGCCGGGTAGAGTCGGTGCTCGACCTCGAGGATGCGCTGCGCCAGCGTCTCCTCGGTGTCGTCCGGCGCGACCAGGATCGCTCCCTGGAGGATGATCGGTCCATGGTCCTCGGCCTCGTCCACGAAGTGGACGGTGGCGCCCGTGATGCGCGCGCCGTAGGCGAGCGCCTGGCGCTGCGCGTGGAGTCCCTTGAACGCAGGCAGGAGCGCGGGATGCACGTTCACGATTCGATTCGGAAACGCGTCGAGCAGCACGCGCGTGATCAGCCGGTCGAAGCCGGCCAGGACGACCAGCTCGACGCCCGCGGCGCGGAGCGCGTCTGCCAGCGCACCGTCGAACGCCTCGCGGGTGGCGAACTCGTGGTGGTCGATCACTCGCGTCGGGATGGCGGCCCGCGTGGCGCGCTCGAGGCCTGCGGCCTGTGCGCGGTTCGAGATCACCAGCGCGATGCGACAGTCGAGGCTGCCGTCGGCGACGCGATCGATGATCGCTTGCAGGTTGGTGCCCGTTCCGGAGATGAGCACACCCACCGTGATCACGGCCGTCTCTTAGCCATCCGGCCGTGCGCCCACAAGCGCCGTCACGGTGTCCGGCCGACGGTGTACAGGTGCACCTGGCGGGCGCCGCCGGCGATCAGGGCGCGCGCACACGCGTCGGCCGTGGCGCCGGTGGTCAGCACGTCGTCGATCAGGACCACGCTCCGGTGCGCGGGCCTCGCGCCGCGGCGGAGCGCGAACGCGCCGCGCACGTTCGTCCGTCGTGCGTCGGCGTCGAGCTCCGCCTGCTCGGGCGTGGCGCGGATGCGTACGAGGAGTCGCGGGTCGCACGCGAGGTGCCGGCGGCGCGCGAGGGCGCGTGCGAGGAGCAGCGCCTGGTTGTAGCCACGGGCGCGCAGCCGCGACAGGTGCAGCGGGACCGGCACGAGAAGGGCGTCGTCGGCATAGGGGTAGTGCTCGGCGAGCAGCTCGCCGAGCGGTGCGGCGAGCTCCCGGCGGGCATGGTACTTGAGCTGCTGCACCGCGCGCGCCAGGACGTCGCGCGGGTCGCCGGGACGATACGGCCCGAGCGCTCGCGCGCCGGTGAAGGCGGGGCAGCGCTGCACGCACGACACACAGGTGCCGCCGGGCGGTGCGGGACCGCCGCAGCGCGCGCACGGACACGCGACCGGGACGACGATCGCAGCCCGACACGCGGCGCAGAGGGGGGACGGAGCCCCGGCGGGCAGCGGCCGATCGCAGGTGGGGCACGCGCGCGGCAGGACGACGTCCAGCCCGAGGCGAATCCAGCGTCTCATGCGACTCCCGTCCCGGGCGGGACGGCTCGACCGTGCGGGACGGCGCGGGTCGTCGCAAGCGGGGCCGTGCGGGCTTTACAACCCCGGGCGCTCCTTCTACCTTGCAGCGCGTGGCGCTCACCGAGGAACAGCTCGCCCAGGACCTGACGGCGGCGATGAAGGCGCGCGACGCGCAGCGGGTCGCCGTTCTGCGCGGCGTGGTCGCGGCGGCCAAGCACCTCAAGGTCGAGCGTCGCGTGCCGCAGCTCGAGGAAGCCGATCTCGTCCAGGTGATCCGGCGCGAGGTCCGCAAGCGCGACGAGGCCGAGGAGTTCGCCGTGAAGGGTGGCCGCGACGATCTGGTCGACGCAGAACCGGGGCGAGCGCGCCATCCTGGAGAGCTACGTGCCGGCGCAGCTCGGCGGCGACGAGCTGGAGCACGCAATCCGCGACGCCCTCGCCGCCGGCAGCGCGCGGCAGCTCGGCGCGGTGATGACGGCGCTGCGGGAGCGCTACCCGGGCCGCGTGGATGGCAAGGCGGCCAGCGAGCTGGCGCGCAAGATCCTGGCCGAGCCCGCCGCCGGCTGAGCGCGCACCATGGATCTCCCCGTCCTCGCGAAGCTCAAGAAAGAGCTGGCCGACCTGAAGCACGAGCTCACCGTCCAGCTCCCCAAGGAGCTGGCGGCCGCCGCCGCGCACGGCGATCTGTCGGAGAACGCCGAGTACGAGGCCGCGAAGCACCGCCAGGACTTCGTGCGCTCGCGCATCGCCCAGCTCGAAGGCCGCATCCGTGAGCTGTCGATGTACACGGTCGCGTCGATCCCGCGCGGCGTGGTCGCGTACGGCAGCCGGGTGAAGCTCGCGGACGCGGATGCCGATACCGACGAGCTGGTCGCCTACGAGATCGTCTTCCCCGAGGAGGTCGATGCCGGCCGCGGGCAGATCTCCCTGTCGTCGCCCATCGGCCGCGCGCTCATGAGCAAGACGCGTGGGCGACGAGGTCGAGGTGCAGACGCCCGGCGGGCGTCGGACCTACCAGATCATCGAGCTCGTCACCTTCCACGAGCTGCGCGAGCAGGACGGGTCGCAGCAGAGCTGAGCCCGCGTCACGCGGGCAGCGCGTCGCGCAGGCGTCGCGCGGCGTCCTCGGGGGCCACCGGGTTCGAGAAGATTCCCGTGGCCCATTCCATGCCGAGCTCGTGGCCGAGGTGCGGGACGATCTCCCAGTGCCAGTGGAACTCGTGGCGATCGCTGCCGTCGAGCGCGCCGGCGTGCAGCGCGATGCTGTACGCCGGGTCGTCGCAGGTCTTGCCGAGGCGCGCCACGGCGTCGACGAGGATCTCGGCCAGCGGCTCCAGCGACTCGTCGGAGACCGCCCCGAAGTCGGCCTCGTGCGCCACGGCGCTGATCCAGGTCTCGTACGGGTAGGCCGAGGCGAAGGGGGTGAAGCTGACGATGTCCCCGCGCTGGGCGACCACGCGCGCGGCGTCGCGCAGCGTCTCGGTGAGCTGATCGCAGAACGCGCAGCGCTCCTTGTGGCGGTAGTACTCGCGCGCCCCGCCGAGCTCTTCCTCGATGCGCTTCGGGATGAACGGGGTGGCGATGACGTGGGAGTGCGAGTGGGGATAGCGGCCCCACACCGCGCCGCGGTTCTTCAGCACCAGGACATAGCGGAAGCGAGGGTCGCGCCGCAGGTCGCGCAGGCGATCGCGGTACGTCCGCAGCAGGCGCACCATCTGCGCCGTCGGCAGCTCCGCCCAGGTCTCGACGTGCTCGGGCGTGTCGGTCACCAGCTCGTGCGCGCCGATGGCGTTCATCAGGTCGAACATCCCGGCGCCGCGCCCGGCGAGCTGCCCCTCGATGCGCAGCAGGGGATGCTTGTCGGGCGTCACGCGGACGCGCCAGCCGCCCGCGTGATCGACGCGCGCAATCTCGACGGGGTTGAGGTGCTCGTTCCCCGGGCAGAAGGGGCAGGGGCCTGGCGCGTCCGCGCGCGTACCCCCGCGCCGGGGTGACAGGTCGCCCGTCCGCTCGGGGGCGATGATCACCCAGCGCCTGAGGATGGGATCTCGTCGAAGCTCCGACACTGCGCTCGTTGCCGCCCCGCCCGGGACGCCTGCACGCTCTTAGCCGGTCGCGTCGCGAGACTCCATCCGGCGGATCGTCGCGCGCGGTCACCAGCGCGGGTCAGGGCAGATTCCGCCGATGAAGCGGCGCGTTGCGGGTCTGGGACCCCCATGTTATACGGTGCAGGTTCCCAGGCTTCACTGACCGATCGAAGTGGGCCCCCGCCCACTTTTTCTTTTGTAGGAGCGAAAAATTGATGGATCGGGCCGCAGTTACCCGGCGCGTCTGGGAGCTGTCCGAGCCTCTCGCCCGTGCGGCGGGGCTCGAGCTCGTCGACGTGCAGTACCGACCCGAAGGAGGGAGGCTGATTCTGCGGCTACTGCTCGACCGGCTCACCGAATCCCCCGTCGAGGCGTCCGCCGCGCGCGTGACGCTCGACGAGCTGGCGCGCATGTCGCGCGAGCTGGGCGATGTCCTCGAAGCGCACGATGCCGTGCCGGGACGCTATCATCTCGAGTGCTCGTCGCCGGGATTGAACCGTCCACTGGTGCGACCCGAGCACTTCCGGCGCGCCATCGGTCAGCTCGTGCGCGTGCGCATGCAGGATCCGATCGACGGGCGGCGGCAGTTCCGGGGGGTACTCGGCGACGTGACCGAGCAGTCGATCACCGTCCACGATCCTGACGCGGGCGTCGTGTCGCTGGCGCTCGACCGGATCGAGCGTGCCAGCACCGAGTTCGAGTTCCCCTCGCCAGGGGGCAAGGGTCCCCGCAGCTCGGGGGGCCGTGGCCCCCGCCACGCGAACGCGTGATGCAGGAGTCGCCCATGCTGCCGGATCTGAATCGAGTCATCGAGCAGGTGAGCAAGGAGAAGGGCATCGACCGCCAGATCATCGTCGAAGCCCTGAGGGACGCCATGCTGTCCGCGGCCAAGCGCACCTACGGCCCGGAGAAGAAGATCGAGGCGCAGTGGAACGCGGAGATCGGCGAGGTCGAGCTGTTCGAGATCCGTACCGTGGTCGACCACGTCAACGACGCGGAGAACGAGGTCACGCTCGCCGAGGCGCGGCGCAGCATCGACCCGGAAGCCGAGGTCGGCGACGAGCTGCTCGCCAAGCTCCCGCCCGAGAAGTTCGGCCGCATCGCGGCGCAGGCGGCGAAGCAGAACATCATCCAGCGCGTGCGCGACGCCGAGCGCGACAGCATCTTCAAGGAGTTCAAGACCCGCAAGGGCGAGCTCGCCACCGGCACGGTGCAGCGCTTCGAGAAGAAGAACATCATCGTCAACCTGGGGCGCGCCGACGCCATCCTGCCGGAGAAGGAGCAGATCCCGCGCGAGCGCTATCGCCAGGGCGACCGCATCCGCGCGTACATCGTCGACGTCGAGCTCTCCAGCCGGGGTCCGCAGATCATCCTCTCGCGCACGCACCCGGGCCTGCTGATCGAGCTGTTCCGCCAGGAGGTGCCGGAGATCTACGAAGGCATCGTCGAGGTGAAGGGCGCGGCGCGCGAGCCCGGCGGGCGCGCGAAGTTCGCGGTCACGTCGCACGATTCCGACGTCGATCCCGGTCGGCGCCTGCGTCGGCATGCGCGGCACGCGCGTGCAGGCGGTGGTGCAGGAGCTGCGCAACGAGAAGATCGACATCGTCGAGTGGACGGTCGACCCGGCGGAGTACGTCTGCCGCGCGCTGGCGCCCGCCAAGGTGTCGCAGCATCATCCTCGACGAGGACGAGCACGCCATGGAGGTGATCGTCCCCGACGATCAGCTGTCGCTGGCGATCGGCAAGAAGGGACAGAACGTCCGCCTGGCGTCGCGCCTGACCGGCTGGAAGCTCGACGTGCGCAGCGAGTCCGAGGCGGAGGACGAAGCGCGTCGGGCCCGGGCGTCGCTGTCGGCGATTCCGGGGCTGGGCGACGTGACGCGCCGAGCTGCTCTACCAGTACGGCTTCAAGTCGGCGGAAGAGCTCGCGGCGTCGGACGCGGAGAGCGTGAGCGAGGTCGACGGCATCGGGCCGGAGCGCGCCACGGGCATCCTCGAATCCGCGCGCGAACACGTCGCGCGGCAGCAGGCGGCGGCGGAAGCCGCAGCCGCCGAGGCCGCGGCAGCCGCGGCAGCCGCTGCGGCGGCAGCCGCCGCGGAGCCTCCGCCACCTCCGACCGCCGGCCGGCGAGGAGGAGGGGCTCGGGTGACGGCGAGCCCGGTTCGCACCTGTGTCGGCTGCGGCGCGCGCGCGCCGCAGCAGCGCCTCGTGCGGTTCGTCGCTGCGGCGGGCGGACTCGCGCTCGACGCGCGCCGCCGGCTGCCCGGTCGCGGCGCGTGGCTGCACCGCGAGCCGGCTTGCTGGAGCGCCTTCGTCCAGCGTCGCGGTGCGGTGCGGTCGCTGCGCACGACGCCGAGCCGCGAGGCTCGCGCAGGCGTTGCGCGACGTGCTCATGGCCAGCGGGGAGACGCACTAAGGAGCCTATGTCGAAGCGGATTCACGAGCTCGCCAGGGAATGGAATCAGAACCCGAAGGACCTCCTTGCGATGGCCGAGCGCGTCGGGCTGCGGGGCAAACGGTCGCAGAGCGCGCTGACGGACGAGGAGGTTGCCCGACTCCGGGAGGGCCTCGGCCTCGCGCCAGCGGCCTGCGGTCACGCTCGGATCCGAGCGGGTGGTGGCCGAGCGGGTGGTCACGCAGCGCGACTCGGACGCCGACCAGCTGGTGACTGCCATCGAGCAGACCACCGAGACGCGTCTGCGCGTCAACGTGATCCGGCGACGCACGGCGCGCGAGGTGCTCAAGCGCGAGGAGCTGCCACCCGCCGTCGAGACCGAGCCTGCCCCCGCCGACATTCCGCCGTCCCTCGACTTCGAGCCGGACATCCCGCCGTCGATGGACGACCTGCCGCCGCCCGCCGGTGACGTCGTGCCCGACGAGGCGCCGGCCGACCTCCGCTCCGGTCGAGCCGGTGAGCGCGGAGCCGGCCCCCGCAGTGGCCGAAGCCGCGGAGACGACGCCCGAGGAGCCGCACCCGGCGACGGTCCAGCCCGAGGAAGCGCCGCGCGCCGCAAGCCGCCGCGCCGCGCGTCCGGGGCCGCGGCCCGGGGTGCCATCGCCGGCGCCAGAGCGGGTCGCTCCGGCGAGCGCCGCGGCGGCGCCGCCGCCGCCCGGGTTCGAGGAGATGCGTGGGGTCAAGGTCCTCGGACGCATCGATCTCCGCAAGGCCGCGCCGCCGCCGAACGCCGGCCAGACGTGGCGCCCGCCGGGTGAAGCCCCCAGCACGCAGCCCGGCACCACGGCGGACGGTGCGCCGAAGAAGAAGAAGGGCCGCAAGGTCATCAAGAAGCCCGACATGGCGAACCTCCTCGAGCGGGACTTCCACCGCGGAGGACGGCGGCCGCAGAAGCGCAAGGCGCTCCCGGGCAAGGAGCAGCGCAAGACCGAGATCACGACGCCGCGCGCGTCGAAGCGCGTCATTCGCATCTCGGAGATGGTCACGGTCGGCGATCTCGCCAAGGCGATGGGCGTCAAGGCCGGCGAGGTGCTGAAGAAGCTCATCGACATGGGCATGATGGCCACCATCAACCAGATGCTCGACCACGACACGGCGGTGCTGCTCGCCGGCGAGTTCGACTACCAGGTCGAGAACATCGCCTTCGACGTCGAGCAGGCGCTCGAAGCCGAGCAGGAGAGCGGTCGGCGGGCGAGATGGTGCCGCGCGCGCCCGTCATCACCATGATGGGGCACGTCGACCACGGGAAGACGTCGCTGCTCGACGCCATCCGCGCGACCGAACGTCGCCGAGGGCGAGGCGGGCGGCATCACGCAGCACATCGGCGCCTACACCGTCGACGTGAACGGCCGGCAGGTGACCTTCCTCGACACGCCGGGTCACGAGGCGTTCACCGCCATGCGGGCGCGCGGCGCCAAGGTGACGGACATCGTCGTCCTGGTCGTCGCCGCGGACGACGGCATCATGCCGCAGACGCGCGAGGCCATCGATCACGCGCGCGCGGCGGAGGTGCCGATCATCGTCGCGGTCAACAAGATCGACAAGCCCGGAGGCGAACCCGGAGCGCGTCAAGCAGGAGCTCGGCAACTTCGGGCTCGCTCCCGAGGAATGGGGCGGCGACACGATCGTCGTGCCGGTCTCGGCGAAGACGAAGGAAGGCATCGACCATCTGCTCGAGATGATCCTGCTGCAGGCCGATGTCCTCGAGCTGAAGGCCAACCCGAAGCGGCAGGCGAAGGGCACCATCGTCGAGGCGCGCCTCGATCGCGGCCGCGGCCCGGTGGCGACCGTCCTCGTGCAGGAGGGCACGCTCAACGTCGGCGATCCCTTCGTGTGCGGCGTCGAGTTCGGCCGCATCCGCGCGATGATGGACGACAAGGGGCGGCGCATCGAGTCCGCCGGACCGTCCATGCCGGTCGAGATCCTCGGCCTCGGCGGCGTTCCGGACGCCGGCGACGTCTTCGTCGCGCTGCAGGACGACGCCAAGGCGCGCCAGGTGGCCGAGCATCGCCGCAGCAAGCAGCGCGAGTCCGAGATGGCGAAGACCGCGAAGGTCTCCCTGGACGATCTCTACCAGCAGATCCAGAGCGGCAACGTCCGCGAGCTGAAGGTCGTCGTGAAGACCGACGTGCAGGGCTCCCTCGAGGCGGTCAGCGATGCGCTGCGCCGGCTGTCGACGGACGACGTTCGCCTGAACGTGATCCACGGCTCGGTCGGCGGGATCACGGAGTCGGACGTGCTGCTGGCGTCGGCGTCGAATGCCGTCGTCATCGGGTTCAACGTCCGGCCGGAGCCGAAGGCTGCGGGTCTCGCGGAGCGCGAGGGGATCGACATCCGGCTCTACACCGTCATCTACGACGCCCTCAACGACCTGCGCGACGCGCTCGAGGGACTGCTCGAGCCCACGCGCCAGGAGAAGATACTCGGGCGCGCGGAGGTCCGGCAGACCTTCACCGTGTCGGGCCAGGGCGTCATCGCGGGGTGCTTCGTCACCGAGGGCAAGATGCAGCGCGGCACCCAGGCGCGGCTGCTGCGCGACAACGTCGTCGTGCACGACGGGCGCATGACGGGCCTCCGCCGGTTCAAGGAGGACGTGCGCGAGGTGGCCAGCGGCTACGAGTGCGGCATCGGGCTCGAGAACTTCCAGGACATCAAGGTCGGGGACGTCATCGAGGGCTACGAGGTCGAGGAAGTCGCACGCCGGCTGGCGCCGAGCGGCGCCAAGAGCGGCCAGTCCGGCCAGGCCGCCCAGCCCGTCGAGCGCCAGGCCTGAGCGAGCCCGGAGGCCGCCCGGCATGGTGGTCGGTGTCCTGCGCCTCGAGCTGCTCCTGCCGGAGAACCACTCGCTGAAGGGCAAGCGCAGCGTGCTTCGCGCCATCAAGGCGCGAGTGCAGAACAAGTTCAACGTGTCGATCGCGGAGTGCGAGGACCACGACCTCTGGCAGCGAGCGACGCTCGGGGTGAGCCAGGTGGGAGCGGAGCAGGGACACGTGGATGCATGTCTCCGCCAGGTGGTGCAGTTCATCGACAACCTGCAGCTCGCCGAGCTCGGGGAGGAGCGCGTCGAGTTCCTGCACTACTAGGAAGCGAGGGAGGCCATGTCGGAGCATCGTCGCGAACGCGTGGCGCACCAGATCCAGGCAGAGCTCGCCACCCTGCTGCTGCGTGAAGCGCGGGATCCCCTGCTGCAAGCGGTGACGCTCACCGGTGTGCGCGTCACGCCGGACCTCCGCACGGCGCGCATCTACTTCCGCACCCTCACGCCCGATGCCGCGCCGCGCGAGGGCGAGGCGGCGTTGCGCCGCGCGACGCCCTTTCTTCGCCGTCAGCTCGGGCGTGCGCTCGGCATGCGCGTCACGCCGGAGTTGCACTTCGAGTACGACACCACTCCGGACACCGCGCGCCGGGTGGATGCGCTGCTGGGCGAGACGCGCCACGGCGACGACGAGGATGGCGACGAGGAGCCGTCGTGATCGGCATCCTGCTGGTGGACAAGCCGGAGGGTCTGTCGTCCGCCGGGGCCATCCGGGTGCTGAAGAGCCGGCTCGGTGGTGCGAAGGTGGGACATCTCGGGACCCTCGATCCCTTCGCGAGCGGGCTCCTGCCGCTGTGCGTGGGAGAGGCGACGAAAGTCGCGCGCTACCTGCTCCTCGAGCGGAAGGAGTACGCCGGCACGGTGCGCCTCGGGATCGAGACCGACACGCTCGATCGCACCGGCGAGACGCTCGCGACGGCGGCCGTGCCCGAGGTCTCGGCAGGGCGCCTGGCCGAGGTGGCCGCGCGCTTCGTCGGCCGGCAGCACCAGGTGCCGCCGATGTACTCGGCGCTGAAACGCGACGGCGTACCGCTCTACAAGCTCGCGCGGCGGGGACTCGAGGTCGAACGCGAGGCGCGGGAGATCGAGATCAGTCGGCTCGAGCTGACGCCGCGCGACGATGAGCGCATCGACTTCGCACTCGAGTGCTCGAAGGGCACCTACGTGCGCGTGCTGGCCGCCGATCTCGGCCGCGCCCTCGGCACCGTCGCGCATCTCGAGCGCCTGCGGCGGACCGCGGTCGGCGACTTCCGCGTGACGGACGCGCACGCGCCCGAGGCGCTCGCGGCCATGCCGGCGCTGCCGCTGGTCGCGGTGCGGGACGCGCTCGCGGGCCTGCGTGCCTTCACGCTCGAGGTGGATGCGCTGTCGCAGCTACGGCGCGGGCAGCAGGGGGCGCTGCGCCGGCTCCCGCGCGGGACGACCGGGGATGCGGCGCTCGTGATCGACGACGCCGGGGCAGTGGCGGCGCTGATCGAGGTCGGCCCGGACGGCTGGCGGCTGGCTCGCATGCTGGGCGCCTGAGCATCACCGGTACGAGCATCTCTTTACAACGAAATCCCCGCGTGTTAGACGCTGCCAGTTAAACGTAAAGCGAGAGAACGGAAACAGAGAGGGCGGGATGGCAGTGCTCCAGGAGCGCACGCGCGAGATCGTGCAGGTCAATCGGCGGCACGACTCGGATACCGGTTCACCGGAAGTGCAGATTGCGCTCCTGACGAATCGCATCGTGTATCTGACCGAGCACTTCAAGGTACATCGCAAGGATCACCATTCCCGTCGCGGGCTGCTGAAGCTCGTGGGCCAGCGTCGACGACTCCTCGACTACCTCAAGCGGACGGACTTCCCGCAGTACAAGGTCGTCATCGACCGGCTCGGCATCCGCAAGTAGCGCCCGAACGGAGCCGTTGTTGGCTCCATCGCATCACCCTCCCTTTCTCCCCCGTCACGGCTCGCCAGAATCATCGAAGCGGCGTATCGCCGCGGGGAGAGTGTAATGTATCAGAAGGTTGAGGCCGACTTTCACGGCCGGCGGCTCAGCATCGAAACCGGGCGGGTCGCGAAGCAGGCGGGCGGCGCGGTGCTCGTCCAGTTCGGCGACACGGTCGTCCTGGTCACGGCCACCGCAAGCCGATCGGCGCGAGAAGGAATCGACTTCTTTCCGCTGACCTGCGACTACGTCGAGAAGACGTTCGCGGCCGGGAAGATTCCCGGTGGGTTCTTCAAGCGCGAGGGCCGCCAGGCGGAGAAGGAGATCCTCACGTCGCGGCTGATCGATCGCCCGACGCGACCGCTGTTCCCGAAGGGATTCCGCTGCGAGACCCAGGTGATCTCCACGGTGCTGTCGCACGACCGCGAGAACGACCCCGACATGATCTCGATCGTCGGTGCGTCGGCCGCGCTCTCGCTCTCCGACATTCCCTGGAACGGGCCGGTGGCGGCGGTGCGCGTGGGACGGGTCGGTGGATCGCTGCTGATCAACCCCACCAGTACGCAGCTCGCCGAGAGCGACCTGAACCTGATCGTCGCCGCGAGCCGCGACGCCATCGTGATGGTCGAGGGCGGAGCGCGCATGATCCCGGAGACCGAGCTGCTGGAAGCGCTCTTTGCCGCGCACCAGGCGGCGCAGCCGCTCATCGACATGCAGGAAGAGCTCGTGCGGCAGTCCGGCAAGCCGAAGCGGACGGTCGAGACGCCCGCGCGCGACACGTCCCTCGAGGCGACCGTGCAGGAGCACGCGCTCCCGAAGCTGCGCGCGGCGCTGGCGAAGAGCGTCAAGCAGGAGCGCTACGCGGCGCTCGACGAGACGCACGACGAGACGGCGGCCGCGCTCGGCGGCGGCGATCCGGTACGGACGAAGCTCGTCGGCGAGCTGGTCGACAAGCTGAAGAAGCAGGTCGTACGCGAGGCGATCGTCCGCGACGGCAAGCGGGTCGACGGCCGCGGCCTGGCCGACGTCCGCCCGATCACCTGCGAGGTGGAGGTGCTCCCGCGCACGCACGGCTCTGCGCTGTTCACGCGCGGCGAGACGCAGGCGCTGGTGGTCACCACGCTGGGCACGTCGTCGGACGAGCAGAAGATCGACGCCCTGGTCGGCGAGCACTACAAGAAGTTCATGCTGCACTACAACTTCCCGCCCTTCAGCACCGGCGAGACGAAGTTCCTGCGCGGCCCCGGACGCCGCGAGATCGGCCACGGCGCGCTCGCCGAGCGCGCGCTGTCGCCGGTCCTGCCGGACGAGGGCGACTTCCCGTACACGATCCGTATCGTGTCGGAGGTGCTCGAGTCGAACGGGTCGTCGTCCATGGCCACGGTGTGCGGCGGCTCGCTGTCGCTCATGCAGGCCGGCGTGCCGGTCAAGTCCGCCGTGGCGGGCGTCGCCATGGGGTTGATCAAGGAAGGCGACGAGGTGCGCGTCCTGTCCGACATCCTCGGCGACGAGGATCATCTCGGCGACATGGACTTCAAGGTCGCCGGGACCCGCGACGGGGTCACCGCGGTGCAGATGGACATCAAGATCGGCGGCGTGACGCGCGCGATCATGCAGCAGGCCCTCGAGCAGGCGCGCGCGGCGCGGCTCCACATCCTCGGCAAGATGGACGAAGCGCTGCCGGCGCCGCGTCCGGATCTGTCGACCTACGCGCCGCGCATCGTCACGCTGCGCATCAAGACCGACCGCATCCGCGATCTCATCGGGCCCGGAGGCAAGACCATCCGCGGCATCGTCGAGGAGACGGGTTGCAAGATCGACGTCGAGGACGACGGCACGGTATTCGTCGCGTCCGCCGACGGCGCGTCGATGCAGCGGGCGGTGGATTGGATCCGCGGTCTCACGGCGGAGGCGGAGGTCGGCAAGATCTACCGCGGCACCGTGCGCAAGGTGGTCGACTTCGGCGCCTTCGTCGAGATCATGCCGGGAACCGACGGCCTGGTGCACATCTCGCAGCTCGCCAACGAGCGCGTGAAGCAGGTGACCGACGTGGTCCGCGAGGGCGACGTGATCGACGTGAAGGTGCTCGAGGTCGACAAGTCGGGCAAGATTCGCCTCTCGCGCAAGGAAGCCCTGCGCGAGACCCCGGGCAAGGAGGCCGCGCACTAACCACATGCGCGCCACCAAGCTTCCGAACGGCATCCGGGTGCTCTCCGAGGAGCTGGCCGACCTCTCGTCGGTCACGGTGGGCATCTGGGTGGAGAACGGGTCTCGCTACGAGTCGAGCGAGCAGGGGGGTATCTCGCACTTCCTGGAGCACCTGTTCTTCAAGGGGACGGAGCGGCGGACGGCAATGCAGATCGCGGAGGAGATCGACGCGGTCGGCGGCGTCGTCAACGCGTTCACCAGCAAGGAATACACCTGCTACTACGCGAAGGTGCTCCCGGAGCACCTGCCGCTCGCGCTGGACGTGCTCGGCGACATCTTCCTGCACTCGCGCTTCGCCGAGGAGGAGATCGATCGCGAGCGCTCGGTGATCCTGCAGGAGATCTCCCAGGCGGAGGATACGCCCGACGACTACGTGCACGATCTCTTCGGGCTGGCGTTCTGGCCGGGGCATCCGCTCTCGCGTCCCGTCGCGGGCTCCGCGGCGACCGTGGGGCCGCTGAAACGCGAGCATTTCCTGCGCTTCCTGGAGACGCGCTACCGCCCCGACCGCGTCATCCTGTCGGCGGCCGGGCGGGTCCGGCATGACGACCTGGTCGAGGTCGTCGAGCGAACGTTCGGCGGATTGCGCGGGACCTCGGCTGCCGACCCGCCACAGCCGCCGGAGTCGCACGCGGGACTCTCGGTGCACGCGAAGGCTCTCGAGCAGGTGCACATCTGCCTGGGCTCGCCCGGCCTCGCCCAGGGCGATCCGGACCGCTATGCGGCGCACGTCCTCAACCAGGCTCTCGGCGGCGGCATGAGCTCCCGCCTCTTCCAGGAAGTGCGCGAGCGCCGGGGCAAGGCGTACTCGGTGTACTCTTTCCTGCCGAGCTTCCACGACGGCGGCTACCTCGGCGTGTACGTCGGGACCAGCCCGGAGTGGGCGGGCGAGGTGATCGACGTCATCCAGGACGAGGTGGGCAAGATCGTAGCCGGGGGTCTCGGAGCGGAGGAGCTCGCGCGGACCCGGACCCAGATCAAGGGCAGCCTGCTCCTCGGACTCGAGACCAGCGACAGTCGCATGAGCCGCATCGCGCGCAACGAGATCTACTTCCAGCGCGATGTCACGCTCGAGGAGATCGCGCGGGCGGTCGACGGGGTCACGAACGACCACGTGGTGCAGGTCGCGCAGCGGATCTTCCGCCCGGGAACGCTCGCCGTCACGGTGCTGGGTGATCTGAAGGGCGAGCGACTGGACGAGGGGATCCTGCGCGCGTGAACGCGACGCTGCCGGTCGAGGTGGTGCGCGTGCGGTCCGGGCCGGCGCCGCTCGACCTGCCGCGCTACATGAGTCCCGGCGCCGCCGGACTCGATCTCCTTGCCGACGTGCCGCAGGAGGTGAGCCTCGCGCCGGGCGAACGCGCCCTCGTGCCGACCGGCATCGCCGTCGCGCTCCCCGCCGGCTACGAGGCACAGGTGCGGCCGCGCAGCGGCCTCGCGCTGCGCGCCGGCGTCAGCGTGCTGAACGCGCCCGGGACCGTCGACGCCGACTACCGCGGCGAGATCCAGGTGCTCCTGGTGAATCTCGGACCGGAGCGGGTGACGCTGCGCCGTGGCGAGCGCATCGCGCAGCTCGTGGTCGCTCCGGTCACGCGCATCGCGTGGCTCGAGGTCGCGGCGCTGCCCACGAGCGACCGCGGCGACGGCGGCTTCGGGAGCACCGGGCAGGGAGGTGGCGGGTGATCGCGCGCTACACGCGGCCGGAGATGGAGCTGGTGTGGTCCGAGGAGGCGCGGCTGCAGCGCTGGCTCGACGTCGAGCTGGCGGTGGTCGACGAGCTGGCCGCGCGCGGAGAGGTCCCTGCCGATGCGGCGCGCACGCTGCGGCGCGACGCGCGCGTGAACGTCGCTCGCATGCAGGAGATCGAGGCGGAGGTGCATCACGACATGATCGCGTTCGTGTCGTCGGTGAGCGAGACGCTCGGAGACGAGAGCCGGTTCCTCCACCTCGGACTCACGTCGAGCGACGTCGTCGATACCGCCTTCGCGATGCAGCTGCGCGACGCCGCCGAGCTGCTCCTCGCGTCGCTCGATCGCTTGCGGGCCGCCGTCCGGCAGCAGGCCGAGCGGCACAAGCACACGCCCATGATCGGCCGGACGCACGGTATCCATGCGGAGCCGATCACGTTCGGCCTCAAGTGCGCGGGGTGGTACGCGGAGCTGGGGCGCGGGCGGCGTGCGCTGGTCGAGGCGCGCGACCTGATCGCGCACGGGAAGCTGTCCGGCGCGGTCGGCACGTTCGCCAACAACCCGCCCGAGGTGGAGGCCGGTGTGTGCCGGCGGCTCGGTCTGACGCCCGAGCCGATCGCCACGCAGGTGGTGCCGCGCGACCGCCACGCGCAGTTCTTCAGCCGGCTGGCCGTGCTGGCGGGGACATGCGAGCGCATCGCCACGGAGATTCGCCATCTCCAGCGCACCGAGGTGGGCGAGGTGCTCGAGCCGTTCGGGCGCGGGCAGAAGGGTTCCTCGGCCATGCCGCACAAGCGGAACCCGATTCTCACCGAGAATCTGTGCGGCCTCGCGCGCCTCGTGCGCGGCTACGCCCTGGCGGCGCTCGAGAACATGGCGCTCTGGCACGAGCGCGACATCAGCCACTCGTCGGTCGAGCGCGTGATCGCGCCCGATGCCACCATCGTCCTCGACTTCATGTTCGCCCGCCTGGCCGGAGTCGTTGGCGGCCTCGACGTGCGGCCCGAGGCCATGGAGCGGAACCTCGACCGCCTCGGCGGCGCGATCTTCTCGGAGCAGGTGCTGCTGGCGCTGGTGCGACGCGGCATGCGACGCGACGACGCGTATCGTCTCGTGCAGCGGCACGCGCTGGCGGGCGACGACCTCCTCGGTCGGCTGCGCGCGGATCCGGACGTGACGCGGGTCGTTCCCGCCGCGGAGCTCGCCGGTCTCTTTGACATGCGGCACGCCCTGCGGCATATCGACATCCTGTTCTCGCGGGCGCTGGAGGACGGCGATGGATCGCGGTGAGCTTCTCTACGAGGGCAAAGCCAAGCAGGTCTATCGGACCGACGACCCTGCGCTCCTGATCCAGCACTTCAAGGACGACGCGACCGCGTTCAACGCGCAGAAACGCGGCACCATCGTGGAGAAGGGGATCGTGAACAACCGCATCTCGGAGGTTCTCTTCGGGGTGCTCGAGCAGCACGGGATCGCGACGCATTTCGTTCGCCGGCTGTCCGACCGGGACATGCTGGTGCGGGCGTGCCAGATCGTGAAGATCGAGGTCGTGGTGCGCAACGTCATCGCCGGCAGCCTGGCGACGCGTCTCGGCCGTCCGGAGGGAGAGGCGCTCGCCGAGCCGGTGCTGGAGCACTATCTGAAGGACGACGCGCTGGGCGACCCGCTGATCAACGACTGGCACGTGCGCCTGCTCGGCCTCGCCACCCCGGAGGAGCTGGCCGAGATCAACAGCACCGCGCTGCGAGTGAACGGCATGCTGCGCGAGTTCCTGGACACCCGCGAGATCATCCTGGTCGACTTCAAGCTCGAGTTCGGCCGGAATGCGGGACGCCTGCTGGTCGCCGACGAGATCGGACCCGACACCTGCCGGCTCTGGGACAAGAGCACGCAGCGCAAGCTCGACAAGGATCGGTTCCGCCGCGATCTGGGGGCCGTCGAGGAGGCCTACCAGGAGGCCGCCCGCCGCATCTGCGGGATCGCCGCCTGATGGGCGGCCAGGCCGGGGGGCTCACCGCGCGTGTCACGGTCACGCCGAAGCGCGGCATTCTCGATCCGCAGGGCAAGGCGGTGCAGCAGTCGCTGCACGCGCTGGGATTCGCGGAGGTCGGCGAGGTGCGGGTGGGCAAGTACGTCGAGTTGCGCCTGCGCGACGTCGATCGCGCCGCGGCGGCAGCCCGCGTGCAGGCCATGTGCGAGCAGCTCCTGGCCAATGGTGTGATCGAGGACTTCCACGTGGAGATCGTCGAGGGAGGCGCGTAGCCGATGCGCTGGGGCGTGGTCACGTTCCCGGGATCGAACGACGACCGCGACATGCTGCGGGTCGCCGACCGTGTCCTCGGCGACGACGCGGTGATGCTGTGGCACAAGGACGACCACCTGCACGGGGTCGACTGCGTCGTCCTGCCCGGCGGGTTCTCGTACGGCGACTACCTGCGCTGCGGTGCGATCGCGCGCTTCGCCCCGATCATGGGGGCGGTGGCGCGGCACGCGCAGGCGGGCGGCCTGGTCCTCGGCATCTGCAACGGCTTCCAGATCCTCTGCGAGGCGGGACTGCTGCCGGGCGCGCTGGTGCGGAACCGCGGGCGCCGGTTCGTGTGCGAGGTGATCACGGCGCGGGTCGAGGCCTCCGACACGCCGTTCACCTACGGTTGCCGCCGCGGCGAGCTCCTCGAGCTTCCCATCAAGCACGGCGAGGGATGCTACGTCGCAGACGAGGCGACGGTCGCGGCGCTCGAGGAGAATGGCCAGGTGGTCTTCCGGTACGCCGACCGCGCGGGGCGCTCGGTGCCCGAGGCGAACCCGAACGGATCGCTCGCGAACATCGCGGGCGTGTGCAGCAAGGGCCGCAACGTCCTCGGGCTCATGCCGCATCCCGAGCACGCCACCGATCGGCTCGCCGGCGGCGAAGACGGGCTCAAGCTCTTCCGCTCCGTGCAGGCATGGCTCGGCAACCGGCAGCCGGCGGGCCGGCGCGAGCCGACCGTGGTGCCCGGCCCCTGATGGGCCAGGAGGCGAGCCGCCCGATCACGGCGGACCTGGCCGTCGAACAGGGTCTCACGCGAGACGAGTACGCTCGCATCGTCGACCTGCTCGGGCGTCCGCCCACGTTCGAGGAGCTCGGCGTCTTCGGCGTCATGTGGTCCGAGCACTGCTCGTACAAGAGCTCGCGCGCACTGCTTCGCCAGCTCCCGACGCAGGGCCCGCAGGTGCTCCAGGGTCCCGGGGAGAACGCCGGTGCGGTCGACATCGGCGACGGCCTCGCGGCGGTCTTCAAGATCGAGAGCCACAACCATCCCTCGTTCGTCGAGCCGTTCCAGGGTGCGGCGACCGGCGTCGGGGGAATCCTGCGCGACGTCTTCACCATGGGCGCGCGGCCGATCGCCATTCTCGACTCGATCCGCTTCGGCGGGATCGATCACCCGCGCACGCCTCACCTGGTGCGTGGCGTGGTCGCCGGCATCGGACACTACGGCAACTGCATCGGCGTTCCCACGGTCGGTGGCGAGGTCGTGTTCGATCCGGCCTACGAGCGCAACATCCTGGTGAACGCGTTCACCATCGGCATCGCGCCGGCCGACCGTCTCTTCCGTGCGAAAGCAGCCGGCCCGGGCAACCCGGTCATCTACGTCGGCTCGCGCACCGGCCGCGACGGTATTCACGGCGCCAGCCTGCTCGCGTCCGCCGCGCTCGACGCCTCGGCGCCGGAGAAACGTCCGGCCGTGCAGGTGGGCGATCCGTTCGCGGAGAAGCTGCTGCTGGAGGCGTGCCTCGAGCTCATGAAGACCGAGCACGTCGTCGCCATCCAGGACATGGGCGCCGCGGGGCTGACCAGCACCTCGATCGAGATGGCCGGCCGCGGCGGGGCCGGCATCGAGATCGACCTCGACGCCGTGCCGCTGCGCGAGGAGGGCCTGACGGCATACGAGATCCTCCTCTCCGAGTCGCAGGAGCGCATGCTGCTGGTGGCCCATGCCGGCAGCGAGCGCGCCGTGCTCGAGATCTTCGCGCGCTGGGACCTGCAGGCCGAGGTCATCGGCCGGGTGACCAACGATGGCGTCTTCCGGGCGCGCTGGCGCGGCGAGGAGGTGTGCGCGCTGCCGGTGTCCGCGCTCACCGACTCGGCGCCGGTCTATCGCCGCCCCGCCGAGGAGCCCGGCCGGCTCGAGGAGGCGCAGCGCCTCGACCTCGCAGACCGTCACCGAGCCCGACGATCTCGGCGCGGCGCTGCTGGCGCTGCTCGAGAGCCCGAACCTGTGCTCCCGGGAGTGGGTGTACCGGCAATACGACCAGTTCGTCGGCGGGAACACCGTCGCTGCGGCCGGGCGCCGACGCGGCGGTGGTGCGCATCGAGGGCACGCGCCGCGCGCTCGCGCTCACGGTCGACTGCAACCATCGCTACGGGCAGCTCGATCCGTATCTCGGCGGAGTCCTCGCGGTGGTCGAGGCCGCGCGCAACGTCGTGTCGGTGGGCGCGCGCCCGCTCGCGATCAGCGACTGCCTCAACTACGGCAACCCCGAACGTCCCGACGTCATGTGGGAGTTCCAGCAGGGCATCGCGGGCATCCGCGACGCCTGCCTCGCCCTCGGCACGCCCGTGGTCAGCGGGAACGTCAGCTTCTACAACGAGACCGACGGGCACAACATCCCGCCCACGCCCACCGTCGCGATGGTCGGCCTGCTCGACGACGTCGAGGCGCATGCTGACGCCGTGGTGGCGCGGCGAAGGCGACGTCATCGTGCTGCTCGGACGCACCCGCGAGGAGCTCGGCGGAAGCGAGTATCTCGCCGTGGTGCACCGGCTGGGCCGCGGCACCCCGCCGTGGATCGATCTGGAAGCCGAGAAGCGCCTGCATCGCCTGGTGCTCGAGGCGGCGCACGAGCGCTTGCTGCGCTCGGCGCACGACGTCGGCGAGGGCGGCCTGGCGGTGGCGCTCGCGGAGTGCTGCTTCGGCGGCGCGCGGCTCGGCGCACGCGTGGCGATCGAAGGCGGCATGCGGCGCGACGCGCTGCTGTTCGGAGAGAGCCAGTCGCGCATGCTGCTGTCGCTGCGCCGTCGCAACCTGAGCCGCCTGCGCGACCTGGCGCGGCACGACGACCTGCCGGTGCAGGTGCTCGGGGAGGTGCGCGGTCACAACCTCGTGATCGACGGGCTCGTCGATCTCCCGGTGGAGGTGGCGCGCGAGCGCTGGCGGCGCGCGCTCGAGCGCCGGATCGGTGGCTGAGGCGGTGCCGTGTACTCCCCGGGCCGCCTCCGGTACACTGATCCCGCGCGTGCCGAAGCTGGACACAGTCCGTCCGGACCGGTTCCACCCGGACACCCTTCACACCGACAAGTTCCACGAGGAGTGTGGCGTGGTCGGCGTGTACGGCCATCCCGAGGCTGCGACGCTCGCGTACCTGTCCCTGTATGCGCTCCAGCATCGCGGGCAGGAGTCGGCCGGCATCGTCGCGTCGAACGGCGAGGCGCTGATCGCCCATCGCGGCATGGGGCTGGTGGCCGACATCTTCAACCAGGACATCCTCGCCCGCCTCGAGGGGCGCCTGGCGATCGGCCACAACCGCTACTCCACCGCGCGGCTCCACGGTGCTGAAGAACTGCCAGCCCTTCGTGGTCGAGTGGGCGCAGGGCGCGCTGGCGATCGCCCACAACGGCAACCTGGTGAACGCCGAGGCCCTGCGCGAGCGGCTCGAGGCGCGCGGCTCGATCTTCCAGTCGACGTCCGACACCGAGGTGATCATTCACCTGATGGCGGCCTCGCCGGCGACCACGCTGGTCGGGCGGATCATCGACGCGCTCGCCCAGGTGCGCGGCGCGTACTCGCTGGTCTTCCTGACCGAGACGCAGGTCATCGCGGCGCGCGACCCGGACGGCTTCCGGCCGCTGGTGCTCGGGCGCGTGGGCGATGCGGTCGTGGTCACGTCGGAGACGTGCGCCCTCGACCTCGTCGACGCCACGTACGAGCGCGAGGTCGAGCCGGGCGAGATCGTGGTCATCGACGAGCGCGGCGTCTCGTCGCTCCGCCCGTTCGCGCCCGCGCGGCGGCATCATTGCGTCTTCGAGTACGTGTACTTCGCGCGACCCGACAGCCAGATCTTCGGGCGCAACGTCTACGAGGTGCGCAAGGAGCTCGGACGACAGCTGGCGCGCGAGAGCGCCGTGCCCGCCGACATCGTCATCCCGGTTCCCGACTCCGGCGTGCCGGCGGCCATCGGGTACGCGGAGGAGGCGGGCCTCCCCTTCGAGATGGGGCTGATCCGCAACCACTACGTCGGGCGCACGTTCATCGAGCCCACCAGCTCGATCCGGCACTTCGGCGTGAAGGTGAAGCTGAACGCGCTGCGCGAGGTGCTGGCCGACAAGCGCATCGTCGTGGTCGACGACTCCATCGTGCGCGGCACCACCAGCCGCAAGCTGGTGCACATGTTGCGGCAGGCGGGGGCGCGCGAGGTGCACATGCGCATCAGCTCGCCGCCGACGACGCATCCGTGCTTCTACGGCATCGACACGCCGACGCGCGAGGAGCTGATCGCGTCGACGCACTCGGTGGCCCAGACGCGCGAGTACGTCGGCGCCGATTCGCTCGCCTACCTGAGCCTGCCCGGCCTCTACGCGTTCACGGGCGGTCGCCGCGAGGGCTTCTGCGACGCCTGCTTCAGCGGCGAGTACCCGGTGCCGCTCGACGACGAGCATCGCGGCGTCCGGCAGCTGCATCTGTTCGAGGCCCGCGAGCGCCCCGAGCATCGCTGAGCGGGCCGCTCGCCCGGCTGCCCTGGGCGCGAGGCCCGTCTCAGCGCCGCACGCCGCCGTCCGCTTGCAGCTCCGGGGCGCCGCTCCGGGCGCGGCGCACGACCGTGTCGACGCGCCACCGCGGATCGGGCTCCGGGTGGTCGATGGTGTAGTGCAGCCCGCGGCTCTCGCGGCGGTGCTGCGCGCAGGCGATGATGCACTCGGCGACGCAGGCGATGTTGCGCAGCTCGGCCAGGTCGCTGGTGAGCAGCACGTGCCAGTAGTACTGGCGGATCTCCTCCTGGAGCGCCGCGATGCGCTGGCGGGCGCGCGCGAGGCGGCGGTCGCTGCGCACGATGCCCACGTAGTTCCACATGAAGCGGCGGATCTCGTCCCAGTTCTGCGTCACGACCACGGCTTCGTCGCTGTCGGTGGCGGCGCCGGGGTCCCACGCGCGGACCGCGGGCGGCGCGGCGCGATCGCGCGCGGCGGCGGCGCACGCGTGCGCGGATGCGCGATGGGCGAAGACCAGCGCCTCGAGGAGCGAGTTCGAGGCCAGGCGGTTCGCGCCGTGCAGGCCGGTGCAGGCGTTCTCGCCACAGGCGTAGAGCCGTGCCAGACCGGTCCGCCCGTCGAGGTCGGTGACGACGCCGCCGCAGCAGTAGTGCGCGGCCGGCACCACGGGGACGGGCCCCTTCGTGAGGTCGAAGCCGAAGCGCAGACAGCGCTCGTACACGGTCGGGAAGCGCGTGCGCACCCAGTCGGGGTCGCGATGGCTGATGTCCAGGTAGACCGACTCCCAGCCGTGCACCTTCATCTCGTTGTCGATCGCGCGGGCGACGATGTCGCGTGGCGCGAGCTCGGCGCGCGGGTCGTAGCGTGACATGAAGCGTTCGCCGTCCGGACGGCGGAGCAGGGCGCCCTCGCCGCGCAGCGCCTCCGTGAGGAGGAAGGACTTCGCCTGCGGGTGGTAGAGGCAGGTGGGATGGAACTGGATGAACTCCATGTTGGCGATCGCCGCGCCCGCGCGATACGCCATGGCGATGCCGTCGCCGGTCGCGACGTCGGGGTTCGACGTGTAGAGGTACACCTTCCCGGTCCCGCCGGCGCAGAGGAACGTCGCGCGTGCGCGCATCGGGTGGACGTTGCTGGTGGCGCGATCGAGCACGTACGCTCCCCAGCAGACGGCGGGGTCGCTCGTGTGATCGACCAGCAGGTCGATCGCGAGATGGTTCTCGAGAATGCGGATCTGCGGCGTGGCGCGCACCGCTTCGGTGAGGGCGCGGATGATCTCGTGTCCGGTGGCGTCGAGCGCGTGCAGGATGCGTCGCTGCGAGTGACCGCCCTCCTGCCCGAGGTCGTACGCCCAGCCCTCGCGGTCCTCGTGGCCGTCGAAGCGCACGCCGAGGTCGATCAGCTCGCGGACGCGGGCCGGGCCCTCGCGCACGACGATCTCCACGACGTCGCGATGACAGAGGCCCGCGCCCGCGCCGAGCGTGTCCTCGATGTGCGACTCGAACGAGTCGTCCGGGCTCCAGACCGAGGCGATACCGCCCTGGGCGTACTGGCTGGAGCTCTCCGGCAGGCGGTCCTTGGTGACGAGCAGGACGCTGCCTCCCGACGCGCAGCGCAAGGCGCAGGTGAGCCCGGCGATGCCGCTGCCGACGACCAGGAAGTCCGCGTCCATCGGGTCCGGACGCCAGCTTCCCGTGTGCCACAGTGCGGGTCAAGCGGTTGACCTCCTCCCGGCCCGTCCCTATGCTGCGCGACCAATGCGGGCCGCGGTTGGGGTTGCGGTGGTGCTCGGGACGCTCGCGGGCTCGGCGCGGCCGGCCACCGCAGACATCTACCTGCTGCGTGACCGCAAGGGGGTGCTGCACATCACGAACACCCCCGTGGACCCCGGCACCCAGCTGATCGTCCGTCAGCCGCCCAGGGTGATCCATCCCGCGGTGCTCACCATCGAGCCGATGGGGCCCCGGCAAGGCTGGTGGCCGTCCGCGGCACAGCGCGCGCGGCTGGCGGCGCTCACGCCGATGGCGATCACGCCCGGCATGCCGTCGCCGTTCGACGAGATGATCCGCGTGATTGCCGATCGGTACGGCGTGGAGTATGCGCTGGTGAAGGCGGTGATCAAGGCGGAGTCGGGATTCAACCACCTGGCCGTCTCGCGAAAGGGAGCGCAGGGGCTCATGCAGCTGATGCCGGATACCGCAGCGGAGGTCCGGGTGCAGGACGCCTTCACGCCGCAGGACAACATCGAGGGGGGCGTGAAGTACCTCCGTCGCCTGCTCGATCGCTACGACGGCAATCTCGCGCTCGCCGTGGCCGCCTACAACGCGGGACCCATGCGGGTCGACGAGGTGGGCGGCATCCCGGACATCGCCGAGACCCGCGAGTACCTCGCCCGTGTGCTCCGCTACCGGCTCGGGTATCTCCGGGAGAGCGCGGGTGTCCGCGAGGCCTATCGCTGACGCGGCGGCCCGGCCCGGTTCCAGCCGGGTCGTGGCGCTTCCGAACCTGCTCAGCCTGCTTCGCATCGGCCTCGTGCCGGTGATCGTCGTGGTGCTGTTCTGGTCCGGTCCGCTGGCGCGCGCGCTCGCCGCCGCGCTCTTCCTCGTCGCCTGCATCACCGATTTCCTCGACGGCTGGCTGGCGCGGCGTCACGGCGTCACCACGCTCGGACAGTTCCTCGATCCGCTCGCCGACAAGCTCGTCGTCGTCGCGGTGCTGATCATGCTGGCCGCGGTCGACCCGGAGCCGCGCGTGCCCGCGTGGATGGCGGTGGCGATCGCGGTCCGCGAGCTGGCGGTGACGGGCCTGCGCGGCGTGGCCGCGCAGCACGGGATCGTCCTCGCCGCCGAGGAGCTCGGCAAGTACAAGATGATCTTCCAGATGTTCGCGCTCGAAGGGCTGCTGATCCACTACACCTGGCCCATCCCCGGCGTCGGCCTGAACATCGACTTCCATGCCGCCGGCATGCGCTTCCTGTGGGTGGCGCTGGCGCTGACGGTGTGGTCCGGTGTCGACTACTGCGTGCGCGTGTTCCGGCGACTCGATCTCGAGTGATCGGGACCTAGCGCGGCTGCCACGTTGGCCGGCGCCCGAGGGGACCGAGGTTCATGACGACGCGCTCCGACGTGAGCTTCCCCGAGGCGTCGAAGCGATAGAAGGCGACGAAGGGGAGCTCGACATCCTGGTCCGTCGGCGCGAAGCCCCCGAACTCACCGACGTGCTTCCCGCACAGCCGTCCCTCGACCACGATCTCGTCGTCGGTGAAGTGCTCCTGGTCCGTGACGTTGTGCAGCCCGCTGAAGGCGCCGTTCCCGGCAAAGCCAATGTAGCCGTGCGCCTGCCGGATGCCGTCGTGGTCGGCGAAGGATTGGCGATTGTAGAGCATCACCGTGTCGGCGGCGAACGTCTTCATGATGCGGTCGACGTCGTTGGCGTTCTCGGCGGCGTAGTGCGCGTGAAGCAGCGCCCGTCGCCGCGCGCGCTCCGTGTTCTCGATGGCCATCGCGACACCTCCTCGTGACGTCCACGTCTCTTGACACGGAGTCGGCGACCCGTTCGAGTGCCATCCGGGTCAGCGAGTGGTCATGTTGAGCCAGGACGCGGGGAACTTCTCCGAGGCGCTGCCGATGTCGGCCGCGTACTTCGCGCTCATCCAGCGCGGGTACGGCAGGACGCCACACGACCGGGCGGCGCTCCTCGCCGGCACGGGCGTGTCGGCCGGGGCGATCGCCGGGCCGGCGCGGGAGATCACGCTGGGCCAGCAGCTCCGCCAGGTCCGGAACGCCAATCGCCTGCTGGACCCCGGGTGGGCGCTCTCGGTCGGGAGCCGGTTGCACGCGGCCACGCACGGCCCGATCGGGCTTGCCGCGATCAGCGCACCCACGGTCGAGCAGGGTATCGCGGTGATGACGCGCTTCAGCCGCGTGCGGGCTCCGCACTTCCGCCTGCGCCTGTCGACGGGAGACTCGGAGGTCCGGCTGGTTCCGGAGGATCTCGTCGACCTGGACGACGCCGAGCGGATGGCGCTGCTCGACATCGTCATGCTCAGCACGCAGGGACTGATCGAGGCGGCGGTCGGCCGACCGATGGCGGAGGGGCGATTCGAGGTCTCGTACGGGGCACCGCGGTACGCGCGCCGCTATGCCGAGTACTTCCACGCCCCGGTGCACTTCGGGTGCCGCGAGGCCGCGGTGGTGATTCCCAGGGAGTGGCTCGACCTCGCGTGTCCGCTCGCCGACCCGACACTGTTCGAGACGTCGGTGCGGTCCCTCGTGGCGGGCGAGCGCCGCCTGGAGGGAGATCGTTTCCTGGCCGCGCGCGTCGAGCAGCTGATCGCCGTGCCCGGTCGGCCGCCGGGATCGGAAGCGGTCGCCCGGCTGTTGCACGTCTCGCGGCGCACCCTGGCACGCAGGCTCCGCCTGGGTGGAACGACCTATCGCGATCTCCTCGAAGCGAGGCAGCGGGGCCATGCCGAGGCGTTGCTGCGCGACACGCGGCTCGGCATCGCCGAGGTCGCGTACGGTCTCGGATACGAGGACGCGGCGAACTTCGGCCGCGCGTGTCGGCGGTGGTTCGGCATGTCTCCCGGACGCTACCGCGACCGTCTGCTCGCCCGGTCTCGAGGCGAGACCGGGTCGGTGTGACGCCGGCGATCTACCGCGTCGCGGGAACGTCGACCGCCGCGGCGCTGGACGCCGCGGTCGGCGGGAGAGGGAGGACCGCGAGCTCGGCCCAGATCGAGCGGTAGAGATCATCGACCCAGCCCGTCGACGGCTGATAGTCCGCCGGCAGGACGGTCCTCCGGAAGTCGACGGGGCTCACCACGACCACGGCGCGCTGGTAGCCGGCGTCGGCGGCCAGCACGAACAGGTCCTCGGATGCCTGGTCGCCGATCGCGAGGCATCCAATCGAGCCCGAGCCGCCGTGGATCATGATGTTCCCGCCGAGGGCGTCCCGACCGTCCTCCTGTGCGCGGGCGCGGTCGTAGTCGTTGGGGTAAGTGAGGGCGAGCGAGAGGTGTGCCACGCTGTTCGGGTTCAGGTACTCGATGCCGTAGATGCCTTCGGGAACTTGCCCATCGCCCTCGCGCAGCTTCGGGCCGAGCACGCCGCTGGCTCCCCAGATCGGGTACGACCGGATGAACGCGAGCGGACGTCCCGGGCCGGCCGCGAGCAGGTCGAGCTCGCGCTCGCGCTTGAAGCCGACCAGGACGAAGCGCTCCGGCGGATACGGAACCCGCGCAGCGGCGAAGTACGGTGTAAGCCGTGCTCTGGCGACGGGCCCGTACTGCGCGAGGCGATCGGCAATCGTCGGCTCGCGGGCGATCGGCGGCCGGCGAACGGGTGCGCGACATCCGGCAACGACCACGAGGACGGCGAGCACCGCCCCGATCCGGCGTCCCGCCATCCCGCGACCCAGCCCAATCATACGCCGATTGCTCCCCGCGTCGCGCCGGACGCACCGCAGTGGCGCTCGCGGTCGGGCGATGCGGGGAGTTCCGAGGTCCGTGTAGCATTTCCGGGTGACCGCCGCGACCGCTGCTGCCTCGGCAATCAGGACTGATCTCGCTCAGACGCTCCCCCTGCTGGCTCTTCAGCATCTCCATCTTCTTCTCGAGCTCGGCCTTCAGCGCTTCCAGGTTGAAGGTCGCCCCCTTCTGCATCGGCGGGTACTCGAGGAAGGTCTGGGCGTACTTGGCGACCTCCTGCTTCACAAAGACGAAGCGCCAGAACTCGTAGACGAACCAGTGGTAGAAGTTCAGCGATCCGTTCAGACCGGTACGCTCGAAGGGATCGAGCCGCAGGTTGACGAGGATCGGCCAGTCGACCTTGACCGTGCCGCCCAACCACCCGTTCGGCTGATCGATGAAGCGGTACTTGTAGTCGTCGATGCGGACCGCGCCGAGCGTCGACTCGGCGAAGTAGAAGACCTCGTGCCGCTTCGACGGCCCCTTGCCCGTCAGCACGTCCGTCTGATCGTAGCCGTCGAGGTGGACCTTGTAGGTCGTGCCCCCGATCTGCTTCCCCTTCTTGAGATCGTCGACGATGCCGGGGTTGCCCGCTGCGGCGACGAAGGTCGGGAACCAGTCGAGCCCCGAGAAGATCCCGTTCTCGACCTTGCCGGCCGGCACCTTGCCTGGCCAGCGGACCATCGCCGGCACGCGGAAGCCGCCCTCCATCACCGTCCCCTTGCCGCCGGCGAACGGCGTCTGGCCGCCGTCGGGCCAGGTGAAGTTCTCCGTCCCGTTGTCCGTGCTGAACGCGACGATGGTATTGTCGTCGAGGCCGGCGTCCTTGAGCTTGGCCAGCACCGCCCCGACGACGTCGTCGAGCTGCGCCATCCCGGCTTCTTCCTCGGACCAGCCGTTCTCGGACGTGCGCATCTTCTCGTACTTGTCTGCGAGGTGCGTGACGACGTGCATGCGCGTCGGATTGAGCCAGATGAAGAATGGCTTGCCGTCCTTCTTGGCTCCGTCGAGGAACGCGAGCGACCGCGCGAGGATATCGTCGTCGATCGTCTTCATGCGCTCCGGGATCGAGGGGACCCTCGTCCTTGATCGTCTGCTTGCCGATCTTGCCCCAGCGCGGCTCGACGGTCGGGTCGTCCTTGTCGCTCGCCTGACACGTGACCATGTTGCGCGGTCCCACCTGATCCTTGAGCGCTTGCGGGTAGTTCGGATGATCCGGGTCCTCCATCGCATCGAGGTGGTACAGATATCCGAAGAACTCGTCGAAGCCGTGCACGCAGGGCAGGAACTGGTTCAGATCGCCGAGGTGGTTCTTGCCGAACTGCCCGGTCTCGTAGCCCATCGACTTCAGCACCGTCGCGATGGTGGGCGCCTCCGCCGGCATCCCGAGCGGCGAGCCGGCCTGACCGACGGTCGTCAGGCCGGTGCGGATCGGCAGCTCGCCGGTGATGAAGTTCGCGCGACCCGCCGTGCAGCTCGCCTCGGCGTAGTAGTCGGTGAACCGCATCCCTTCGGCGGCCAGCCGGTCGAGGTTCGGCGTCTTCCCTGCCATGATGCCCTGGTGATAGGCGCCGATGTTGAACCAGCCGATGTCGTCACCCATGATGAAGATGATGTTCGGCTTACCCTGGGCTTCCGTGACCGTCGGTGCAGCCATCGCGAGGATCGCGACGCCGATTCCGGCGAGGGAGCTTGTGAAGCGGCCCCGTCCCCTCATGGTGTCTTTCCTGCCTTTCGCTTGGTTGCATTCCGGGACGACCGTCGGGTGCCTCGGGTGAGCGAGGCACGGTACCCGGAAGCTCGAACCCCGTAGGCTAGCTGAGAGTCGCACCACGAGTCTTGCCATTGTGTGCCTTCGGTCTCGTTGGTCTCTCCACGACGGGTGGGGCGCAAGGCCGGGGGCTTCGTCTTCCGGGACACGAGGCGGTGCGTGTCGACAAAACTTCACGGCGGCCGGCGTGCCCGACGTCGTCGCCCGGAGCGTCACGGGCCACTACAACATCACCCAGGAGAGCGCGCGGCGCTCGCACGTCATCGGACGCCAGCATGATGGCGGGTCCGAGGCTGGTGTCCGGGACGTCGGGTGACCTCGGATGACGGCCAATCCGGCGCGGGTCGCGGAGCAGGTCCGGGATTTCTGACGAAGAGCCGCATGGACACCCTGCATGGACACCGGTGTGGGACGGACGACCCCGGTCCACTGTTGACCCCCGAAAGGCGAGCGGCTACAAACACTTCCTCGCTCTTGCGGGTGTAGCTCAGTTGGCTAGAGCGTGTGCTTGCCAAGACTGCGACCACCCGCCACCAGCGCCGCTGTCCCCCTCCGAGCCCCATCGCAGCACGCTTTCTCACCGCTGCCCTTGGGAAGAACGGGGCACAACGGCGAACACGATACGGACACCGATACGGACACCCTTGGGCGGTCGGAGGCGCGGAGACGCGCTCCGATTCTACGTCGAGAAAAAACAGCCGCAGAAATACCCGCTTCTGGAACCCCTGCGAGACAAGGGCCTCCGAACGGAATATTTCTGCGGCCTGCACCGGACAGGGACCCAGAAATACCCTCGCTCGCTTCTTCCTCTCTCCCAAACACTTCCTCGACACATGGGGAGGACGTGCGTCGCCTGGTAGCGCGTCGCGTGCGATTCGAGCGCGTGGCGGAACTCCTCCGTCGCCCAGACGGACCAAGTGGCGCCCAGGATCAGACTGAACGCCGCGCCGGCTCGCACGTGGCTATTCTATTTGCAGCGCGTGCCCACGGGACGCGGATTCGGAAGCCCAGGATCGCCTTCGAGGCACGGGATCGCGCTTAGGTACTCGTAGATTGCGCTGAGGTCTCGATCGCTCATGTTCTGAAAGGTTGGCCAGGGCATCCTGCAGATACGGCCCGAACTGGGGGTGCGCTTGATCGGGATCGATGCCCGTACCATGATGTTCAGGAATTCTTCGAACGACGCGCCTCTTCGGGTCTCCCGATCTTGTCGGGTGTCAGGTTGCGCGGGATGAAGACCGGGCCGAACAACGGCGTGCCGCCCGCGAGGTACGCCGCTGTGTTGACGACCTTCGGCTGACCCAGGAAGGGGTTGCCGCCGTCGGCGTACTCGCCGGCAGGACCGGCATGGCACCCGTTGCAGTCGCCGACCGCGTTCACGAGATAGCTGCCCAATCCTACCAGCGCGCGGTTCTTGCCGGTCAGATTGAGTGTCACAGGCACAATCGCGAACCCCCGCTGAATCTTCGATGCGCCCGGCCTTGTGGGACACAGCAGCCCCCGGGCGCCGTCCCGGGTGCCGCGGACGAGTTCGGGCTGCCCGCCGTCGTCTACTCGGTCGGACAAAGCCGTCGCCTGGATCGTGCACGGCTTGCGGAGTCTTAGCGCCGCGTCGGCCGCCTCGCGCGCCACCGCCTCCGC
>CAVQLX010000012.1:0-195624 GCA_963713495.1 uncultured delta proteobacterium
TGCGCACGAAAGGCCCCTACGCATCACTTCGGTCTCGGGGGCGACGTGCACGATCACGGCGCCATGATGCCGTGGTGCACCAAGCGAAGCCGATCGCAAACGCAAAAACGGGACCAGTTGCGCCGCCTCGATGCGGATCCGTACTCTGTCAAATCTTGCCGTGGGGAATTGTGTAGGTGGCGGTTTCGTGTAGCACCCAAAGAGCGACGGCTCTGGGACATGCCTATGTAGCCTGCCGGGCACGGTAGTGAGCGCTCTGCACTCTCTAGCAGGGTGCTGAAAAAGCCATGGAACAGAGATCAGGGGCGCTGACAAGAGCGATAAAGTACCGCGGAATTTCAGAGGCTCAGAGAATTCGCCCGGGCACCGATTTCGCGCAACTCATGCTTTTTTCAGCACCCTGCTAGAGCCGTCGTGACCCCATTCCCCCTCCGGGTCGCAGGGCTCCCCAATTGAACATCGCGCGGTCGAGTCAAGTTGCCGTCCAGTCCCACAGCCCTAGGCAGGGGGTCGTCGCTTCGCTAGAGGAAGACGAGATGCTGACGATGAAGCCCGAGCACGAAGTTGCCCTGCGATGTCTCTACTGGCTTCCCGCCGATGTCCGACCGACCGCGGAGCTCCTCGCCGAGCTGATGTACGTCTCGGACGGCGACGCGGCGCAGATGCTCTCGGAGCTCCGGTCGGCCCGGCTGCTCGCCAACGCGCGAGCGCGTGGCATTCCGTGCGCCGCCCTCGAGCGCCACGGGCCGTGTCGCGCACCCATCGCGACCGGCAAGGTCCCGGCCCGCGCTGGTCGCGCGTGGCATCCACCGAAGAAAACCATCTCACCAACTCGCTCGGAGAGCCTCTTCGGCTTTCGTTGCACCCGCTGGCCCGGCCCTAGCCCGGCCGCTCGCCGATCGATCAACCGTTTCGGGTGGAGGCCGTTCACGTACCCCACGAAGGGCGGCGCAATGCTGTACCCGAGCAACTCCTGCACGCGAGGCGAGAGGCGGCGCGCCAGGGGCGGCGGCACCGCGAGCGTCATGTTCTCGATCTGCCTCAACCACGATTGGCAGATACTGCGGCGTGACCCCGAGACGGGTCCCGCCACCGCGGCTGGCTCCGCCGCGATGCTGAAGGGTTCCCGCGAACACCAGCACCGAGCCGGCGGGCATGAAGATGGCCACCGCGTCCCGGCCGTCCGGTGCCGGGGCGTCGTCGCCCCAGAGGTGGCTGCGCGGGATCACTTCCGTGGCCCCGTTCTCGGTCGTGAAATCATCGAGCGCCCAGATTGCCGAGACGCCGTACATCGGTCGCGGCATCGGGACGTGACATCCGCCATCGTCGAAGTGCCAGCCTTGCGCCGTCTCGCCTGGATGGACGTTGATCGCGAGGAACGCCGAGAGAAGGTAGTATGGTGCCAGTAGACGGTCCACGATCGCGAGCAGCCGCGGATGCTCGACCAGCAGGGCCAACGCCGGGTCCTTCGCCAGCAAGGCGTAGACCCGCTCACTGTGGAAGCCCTCGAAGTCGTTGCGACCCATGTGCTCACCCTGAAGGTAGGGCGCGAGAGCCGCGCGAATGGTGGCGACCTCCTGCACAGAGAGCACCTTCTCGAGCACGACGAAGCCTTCGCGCTCGATGGTCGCGACGCGAGCGTCGGCTGCGGGGTCGGGCGCCAGGTCCAGCGGTGACGTCGACGGCGCATACACGGGATCGAGATTCGACATGGCGACACCCTCAGCATGCCCCACGAGGAGCACGCGGTGAAGAGCCGTGGGCACCCAGCAGATGCGCCGAGAAGATTCTGCGCTGGTTGCGTGAGGAGGCGCGCAAGCTGCAAGGTACCACCCTGCCGCGACCTGCTGGCTTCTGACCAGCGACGAGCTCGGTGGCAGGTAGCGAAAGGGATCGGGCTAAGCCACCGAGATCACGGGTGGTGTTTGCCCAGCGTTTCGCGGTCGCAGTGAATCCATCTCATCCGGGCGAACACACACGGTGAAGAACTCAGAGAAAGGCCGCGAGGTGCGGCTCATCTCCCGTGCGCGCGAGGTCGGCGAGCCGCGCCATGAGCGGACCCCGTACCTGCTTCTTCACGACTGCGAACCCCGACCGACCCGCAAGCGCAGCACACTGCACGACGGCCTGCGCGAGGAGACCGGCACGTGGACACAACGAATCGAGCACGCCTTCGCGGTGGAGTTGCGACGGTGACAGGATCGCGCTCGAGAGGGCAAGCCGCCGGCAGAGCGGGGCTGGCAGCTCCGCGCGGATGATCTCGCTCGGCCCGGCAGGGAAGGGAATACCAGCCCGCGCCTCGGGCATCCCGAGTCGGATTGTTTCGTCGTCCGCACCGAGACGCAGATCGCCGACGAGCATCAGCACGAAGCCCCCGCCGAGGGCGTGGCCATTCACGGCCGTCACAACCGGGAAGGGCAGCGAAACGAAGCGCGCCACCATGCGGGTGATCGCCAGCACGATCGAACGCCGTGCCTCCGGCCCCTGCTCGGCGAAAGCCTTGGTGTCCACGCCGGCGGAGAAGACGCCGTCCATACCGGTGAACACCAGGCCGCCGCGGGGCGGCGCGGCGGCGATCTCGACGAAGGTCTGCTCGAGCGCGTCGATCGTGGGCGCGTCGAGCGCGTTCACGGGCGGGCGGGAGAGCTTGAGGACGATCGTTTCCCCGGCGTGGTCACGCTCGATCGACATGCGCGATCGATAGCGCAGCCGGCGTGCACCGCCAAGGCGAGGGGGAGGCTCGCCTGCTGTTGGAACGGTCGTCCCACGCGCGGTGCGCGGCTGATTCATACACACTCCCGTCGATCGATCGGTCTATCGTCCCGTAAACACCGGGGCGGGGCATTCGAGGAAGGTGCTCACGCCCTCGGCGGCGTCGCTGCTTTGCAGCACCCTGCGGTTGCAATCGAGCAGCGCCCGCGCCGCCACGTCGCGCGAGGCCCGCTCGGCGGCCCGGGCCGACGCGAGCGCGGCCTGGACGGCCAGTGGGGCATTCGCAGCGATCAGGCGGGCGATCTCGACGGCCCTTTCCAGATGCCGGCCTTCCGGCACCACTTCGCTGACCAGACCGGCCTTGAGCGAGGTGTCGGCATCGAAACGTTCGGCCGTGACCAGACATCGCATGCCGGCGGCCCCGAGACGGCCGGTAGACGAAAACGTCGCTCCTCCCAGCGGGAAGATCCCGCGCGCCCACCTCGAGCTGCGCGAAGCGTGTGCCCCTCGGCCGCCACCGCCACCCTGGGACGCCAGCGCCAGCTCGATGCCGAGCGTGTTGCAGGCCCCGCGCACCGCAGCGACGATGGGCTTCGGGCAGGGTCCCCGAAGAAACGTATCCCCCTCTCGACGGTTCTGCGACCAGGTGCCCGATCTTCATAGCCCCAGGGTCACGTGTCCGACGACCAAGAACTTCCGGTTCTGAGCCGACGGCATCGGCGCCGGGTACCGGGAAGGGGCGTCTTGCGCTCCAGGTCGCGCGGTAGCTCCTGCACCGGTCCGCCGATGCAGGGCGACGAGCCTGGCGCGGTACCGCGCCCGACCGGCGCTCCGTGGCCCGCGGGAGGACGGCGCGGGGCGCAGCGCGCCGCCCGCTCGGCCCGGGCCAATCTAGCCCGTCCCGAAACCGACGTCCCACTCGACCGGCGTCGACGGTGCGTAGACGCAGACCGTCCCCATCCGGACCGCGTCGCGGAGATGCCGGCCGAGAGCGGGGTGCACGTCGAGCAGCTTCCCGATCTGCGTGCGGAGCACTTTGGTGACCGCCTTGCGCGCGGTCTCCGCCGGGCCACGGTGCGCGGGACGTGCGCCGAAGCGCCTGGCGAGCTGGGCCACCAGCTGGTCCCGCTCGACACGCAGCCGTTCGGCACGCCCGATGTCGGCGAACCGCTCGGCCTCCTCGAGCTCTGCTCGCAGGTCGTCGAGCCGCGCGCGGTACTCGCGGCGGGCGCGGTGGTCGGCGGTGTCATCGAGCAACCCGCCCGGTGCGCCGATCGAGAGTCCGGGCAGCGCGCCCGGCGACGCGGGCGGCGCCGCCATCGCACCGAACTCCAGGACGTGGAGCTCGCGCTCGGGCGCGGCGAGCAGCGTGGCCACGTAGCGGGGGCCCTTGCCGTCCTTCAGCTGGAGACCCCGGCCGGCATAGCGCACCGTCCAGACGTCACCGTCGCGGCGAAACGCGTTCGGGCCGGGATCTTCGCGCTGCCCGACGAGCTTGCCTTGTAGACGCTCGACGCGGGCCGTCACGTCGAGCAGCCCGAGCTCTCGGGCGCACTGCGCCGCCTCGGCCAGCATCGCCGCGATGCGTTCGCGCTCCTCCATCTCGGGGCGCAACGACAGGCGCACGCTGGCGAGCAGACTCTGCGCCCGCGCCACGATCGGCGGCGAGCCCATGCGACGGCCGAGCCGGATCGCGGTCTCGAAATGTCGCACCGCGTCCGTCGCCCGTTCGCACAGGCGCGCGAGCCCGCCGAGCGCCAGTGCCCAGGGTCCCAGGGTCTGGCAGCCATCGACGATCCACACGTCGTTCCGTCGCGCGACGCGGTCGTAGAGCATCGGCGCGTGCGCGCGATCGCGCAGCGCGATGCAGAGCGCCGCGAGCCCCGCGAGGTGGCAACGCGCCATCACGCCGCGTTCGTCGGCGGCGAGACCACTCGCGAGCAGGCTCTGGAACTCGGCGCGGGCCGCGACGACGTCGCCACGCGCCAGCCGGGCGAGCGCCCTGAACGGCCGCCATCCGGCGCCACCCGGATCCGAGTCGACGAAGGCCTCGATCTCCGGCGCGATCTCGGCGAGCCGGCCCTGGAACGCGTGCCACATGATACGCTGGCTCGCGTGCACTCCGCCGGCATTCGCGAGCCGCATGCGGCGTCCCGTGGCGAGGGCACGCTCCATCGCGTCCCGGGCGTCGCCGAACCGTCCCTGCACCGTGGCGCGGAGCGCCGCCAGCGCGTCCGCCAGCCAGAGCGCATCGGGAACGCGCGCCGTGGCCGCCGCCGTGGCCAGGCCGTCGACCTCGCTCGAGAAGGCCTCTGGTTCGCCGATCGCGAGCCGGGTCACGACACGCATGAACCGGATCGCGGCGGCGCACTCGTGCTCCCCGCCCGCCTCCGCCGTCTCGAGGATCTCCCGGGAACGCGGCAAGGCCCCACCGGATGCGAGCCGGACGCATGCCCATCGCGGCTGCGTAGTAGGTCCCGGCGAGGGCGATGGCGAGCGCGCCGTCGGCGCCCGCGCGTCGTGCCGCCCCGGCCGCATCGTCGCACAGGGCGAAGATGCGCGCTCCCTGCGCGACCTCGTTTGCCGCGATGAGATCGCTGGCGAGCCGGCCGTGGAGCCTTGCCCTGAGCGCGTCGTCGAGGACCAGCGCTGCCCGGCTTGCCTCCTCGAGGACCGCCCGCACGGCTGGGTCGACCAGCCCCCACTCCGGGATCGGCCCGGCATAGATCAGGGCCGCTCGTGCAAACGCTTCGGGGTCGGACTTCCGGCGGCACGCCGCCATGACCTCCTCGCAGCGCGCGCGCGCCGCCGGGATGTCACCTGCTCCGCGCAGCGCACGAGCCAGCGCGAGTCGAAGCTCGATCGCTCGCCTGGAGTCGAGCATGCCCGAGCGCCTGCCCACGTCGAGCGCGACCTCGTAGAGTCGGACCGCCTCCTCCCAGCCCAGGCCGCGCGCAGCCTGCTCGCCACCCCGGCAGGCGTAGTCGAATGCCTTGCGCAGCGCCTCGGATGTCCCGGCGGCGGCGAGGTGGTGGACGAGCTCGGTCGTCACCACCTCGGACGCTGTCGCATGTCGTTCGAGCACCGTCGCGATGCGGGCGTGCCATGTGATACGCGTCGATGGCTGGAGCTCGTCGACCAGGACCCGTCGGATGAGCGCGTGCGCGAACCCGTACTGTCCCGGCCGGCCCTCGCCTTCGACCAGGATCCGGTCGCGCACGGCGCGCTCGAGGTGATCGGCCAGGGGCACGTCCCCGAGAATGTCCGCCAGCATCCCCGCATCGACCGTGTCGCCGAAGAGCGCCGCGACGGCGAGCGAGACGCGACAGTCGTCGCCGAGCCGATCCAGGCGCCGCGCGATCACCTCCCGCACACCATGCGGCACGCGCTCCGCATCCCAGCCCGTCCCGAAGTTCTCCTCGGCCGCCAGGAGGTGGACGAGCTCACCCACGAAGAACGGATTGCCGTTCGTCTCGCGGTGGAGCGCTTCTCCAAGCGCCACGGCGTCGCCTTGCGCCCCCGCCAGGGCGATCCAGCGCGCGCAGTGCGGAGCGGACAGCCCGCCGACCAGGAGCCGGCGCGTCGACGGCTCGCGGGCGAGGTGCGACAGCGTGGCAAAGAACGGATGCTCGCGCTGCACCTCGGTGTCGCGATACGTGGCGACGACGAGCAGACGCATGTCGGCCAGGTCGGCGGCGATGAACTCGAGCAGCTTGAGCGAGGTGCGGTCTGCCCAGTGGACGTCGTCCAGCACGACGACCAGCCCCGCGGGCCTGGCGACGACTGCGAGAAAGCGGCTCACGAGGTCGAAGAGGCGAAAGCGTGCCCCGTCCGATTCCCGGCTCTCGCTCTGCCGGAGCTCGGGTATGCGATCGCGCAGCACCGGAAACACGTGCGCCAGCTCGGCGCTCCAGGAACCGGCCGCGGTCACGACGGCGTCGTCGCCGACCCGGTCCATCCACCGCCGGAGCGCCGTGTTCCACGGCCAGAACGCCGGTGCCGAGCCGTCTTCCCAGCCGCGTCCCCACCACACCGGCACGCCGCGCGACTCGGCCTCGTCGACGAGGACGCTCGCCAGGCGGGTCTTGCCTATCCCCGGCTCTCCACAGAGCAGCACGACGCGCCCGCGCCCGCCGAGCGCGGCGTCGAGGGCCGCGCGCAGCTCCCCGACTTCGCGCTCGCGGTCGATGAGCGGGACAGTGGGGATGAGCGCCCGCGTGCCGGTCTCCAGATCGGGATGTCTGGTCCGAGCTGCATCCAGGGTCTGCATGGGCTCCTTTCCGTGGCGTGACCACCTCGGGCCCGCGGTTGTCGTCGTCGATCGTGTCGTCAACGCGGTCGGCGCTCTGACGATGTCGGCAACGCGTGCCACGCCTCGGGGACGATCGGTGCCATCTCGGGCATTGAGCTGATGCAGCTCTCGATTCCCCATGAGAATACGCGCGAGACGCTGCGGCGAATCAGGAACGCGGCTCAATCACCGCTCGTCTGCGCAGCGCGCCCACAATGAATGCCGATCAGCGGCCTGATGGAACACCCTGGCGGCTGGCGGCAGTCCCCTCTGGGTCCGGTGGGTGGCATCACCGTGAGGATCTGCACGCCGACCACGGTGGCCTTACGGTCTCGGGCTTCACCATCAGGGTACTCGACGCCGTGCATGGGTTCGTTCATTCACAGTCGAGTTCTCCGTCTTTCGCGTTGAGGGTCTGCGCAAGCCTCGGGCGTGGACCTGAGCAAACCGCAGGCCAGGTCGGCCCACGCGATCGTGTCGCGGCAGTTCCGCCGATCGTGAGGCCCTGCGGCATGCAATCGCCGCACGCCTGCCAACCAGCCGGGGCACTAGGACCGGCGAACTGCCAACGTCATTCCGCAAGTCGCCGGTTCCGGTGCAGGCCCAGGACGCTCAGGACGCCACGGGTGCGGTGACGCGATCGCGGTCGTTCACCTCCTCAGTCAGGAAGCGGGGACAAGCCCAAGCCAGTTGATGACGTTGCGGCGTGGCATCGCTAGGTCAGCGCGGGTGCTGTGACCGCCTTCGCCCTGCTCAGCGTCACGTTTATCGTCTGGCAGTTCACGTGCATCATTGCCAGGAAAGCCAGCGCGTGAGAGCAGTGCGGATAGTCACCTGGACCTCCCCAAGGCTAGAAGCACAAAGAGTAGGCACGTGTCTATCACACATGGGGTCATCATGGAGAACGTGTATGCCATTGGCGGTCACCTCCTTGCTCGCTGAAAGTGCGGCGCGCGCGTGAGCAGCCGGCGCCGCTCCGGCTGAACTGAACACACGTTCGCCGGATATCCGTCTTCTGCAGGGACGGATCACTTCACGTCTACTTCCATGCGCATCCAGGGATGGATGCAGCATTGGAAGAGATGCTTGCCCTTCGAAAGGCCAGTGACATCGAGGTGGCTACCCTGGAGGATTCGCGTCCTGGCCACCGCGACGTTGGAAAAGCCGCCGGCGCACTCCGGAACGGTGGCCTCGCCATGGTTGAGGCCGTCGACGAATCCCCCACCGAACTGCGCCACCTCCGTGAAGGTGTGGGGCTCACCGCCCTGGTCGACCACGGAAAGGATGGTCCCCTTCTGGATCGTCAGCGCGTCGGGTTCGAAGTCCCAGCCCGGATCGGGGGTTCCAGCGGCTGCCTTGGCGACTAGATCAGTCAGCGTCGTCGCGTAGCCAAAGCAGCGAGCGCGACGTTGTGGCAAAAGCCAGTCCCTCCTTCCCCTAGCCCCCCTTCACCTCGCGTTGAACGTGTCCGGATCGCACTCGTCCAATGCCACGACTTGGGCGACGTTTGGCGAGCATCGCTGCGCGATCGCGTGTGTCGCGCCGGCGAGAATCACGCACCCAGCCAGCAGAGTCAGTGCCGTTGCCTTATGCATTGCTGCTTCCTCCTTTACGCGTTCTCACCGGTAGCGAACGCGAAGCCCGATGTCGTCGCTCGTCCCGGTCGAGGTGAATCCTTCCTGACACCGAGGCGTGACGAATCACGGGCACGACGTGCCGACAGCCGGCACAAATCGGGGCCGCGGTCCGAATTGGCCTCCGCGCCGGGAGCCCTACAGCTGCCAGGAGACGGGAGGCAGGGCGCCGGGATCGTAGGCGCAGCAGTGGCCGGTCTTGATGGAAGTGGCGAGATGGCGGCCCAGCGAAGCGTCGCTGGCACGGACCTTCGCGATCGCAGCCTTGATCGCCTTCGTCACCATCAGCCGCGCCCGCTCGGCGTGCGAAGCGGCCTTGCGGTTTCGCCCGCCAAGCCCCACCGCGGCGACAATCTGATCGCGAAGGGACTCCAGCTCGGAGCGCAGGCGCGCTGCCCGCCACGTATCGTTGAGCTGAACGGCTTCTGCGAGTTCCTCGCGCAGCTCGCCGATGCGGCGGCGGTATTGCTCTCGGGCCTTGGCGTCGAGCAACGCGCCGGCGTCGCCGAGGTCTGCGGCCGTGCCGCCCGGATCGATCGATGCGCGTTGGTTGCCGGGTGCCGTTCCAGCCGCGGCGAGTTCGCAGGCCAGGACCTGGCGGCCAGGATTGGCCAGCAGGTAGGCGATGTAGTGAAGGCCCTTGGCGTCCTTGAGGCGGACCACGTTGCCCCGCCATGACACCGTCCAATAGTCGCCTTCTCGCCGAAACACCGCTCGGGCGCTGCGGCTTGGGTCCCTGGCTGTGCTCCGGATGCACCGTTGCCACCGTTGGTGCGGGCGAGGTCGCCTTCGGCGCTGTCGATCCAACTCTGGCCCGCGGCGTGCCGACGATAGATCTCGATTGCCATGTCGAGCCTCTCGATCGCTGCGCGACGATCGGCGCCGGCCCGCAACGCAGAGCCCCAGCTTTGAAACGTCTGTGCCTCCTGCCACACCATCCCATGGCGTCGAAAGGTCTCGGCCGCCTTGATGAATTGTGCTTCGGACTCGCTCCACGATCCTCGTGCCGCAGCGACGACCGCTTCGGCCCGCGCGACGAGGCCCGCAAGCCCGCGCCCGTCCTCGCCGGAAGCGAGAATCTCACGGCATCTTTCGAGCTCTGCGATGGCGTCGTCCGAGGCCTCCCCATTCGGCGCCAGCCGGTGCCAGCGGGATGTGTTTCGCGGAGCCGACCATATCGGCGGATCCGCGGTGACGAGTTTGGTCCGTATCCGGGCGATGTCGTCGGCCGGTTACGAATTCCTCGATCTGGTCGAGAAGGATGTCCAGCACGTCCTGATCCAAGGCTTGGAGCATATGGTCGTCGCCGGGCAGCTCGACGTACTTGGCGCCAGGAATACTACGAGCCAAGTACCGTCCGGCTTCGACCGGAACGAGCGCATCGCCCTCGCGATGCAGGATCAGGGTCGGCACCCGGATCGAAGGCAGAAGATGGCTGACGTCGATCTCGTAATTCGCGCGCATCAGGGCGAGGATCGCACTCGGACTCGCCACGGCGCGCTCGAGTCGGCCAAACCATTGGACGAAGGCTTTGTCTTCGACGCGGCCCGGCGCATTGAGACGGACAAGGACGCCTTCACCCCAGTGGGTTTCGAGCGCCGCAAGGAATCGCGCGAACTGCTCGGCACTCACGGCCCACGGGGCCGCCTTGATCGATGCATACGTGCCATACAGGACGAGGCCCGAGATTCGCTCCGGATATGTCGCTGCGAGCATCAGGGACATCTGACCGCCTTCCGACCAGCCGTAGACCGTCGCGCGATCCGACCCGGCCGCATCCATCACCGCCAGCACGTCGCCGACCCGCTCTTCGAGCGTCTGGTTGGCGACTCGGTCAGAGAGCCCTTGGCCTCGCTTGTCGAAGACGATGACCCGCGAGAAGGAGGCGAGCCGTTTCAGCAGATACTCGTTCGCGGGCAGCTCCCAGTAGAGCTCCACGTGCGACACGGTGCCCGGCACAAGTATGACGTCGCGCGGGCCGTTGCCGAAAACGCGGTACGCGATGTGAACGTCGCCGCTCTTGGCGTACTTGGTTTCAGCTTCCATCAAAGGCCTGCCTTCACCAAATATTGGCTAACGGGTATTTCCCAGGTGCCACTTCTCTAGGTGGTTCGGTGATCTCCGTATCATCGATCCGTCCCAGACCGACGTTCGACAGCGAGGGTTGCGTCAACGCCACACTGCGTCCTCTCGACCGGCCTCTGGGGAGCGTGCGATGCTCGGCGCGTCGGATGCACGGAGCGCCGGCGTGCCTCGCATCGCAGTGGCCCCAGGTCTCTTGTGGTTCCCTGGGCCCGCGCCCGTCGTAGCGGTAACGCGCAGCGGCGCGTGGCCATCGCCAGGGCTGCTTCGATCAGAACGGTGCGTTCGCGGGAAGGGCGGTCCCCTTCGTCAAGTAACCCTCCAGAGACACCTCGACGGCCGTGAAGCTGAAGGCGGTATTGCGCGCGCTTGGCGTCGTTCCGGAAGGGATCACGGAGCCCGTAGTGAACGACCGCTCGTACCCGGCCCCGAGGAAGCCCGCGGTCAAGGTTCGGCTTCCCACTGGGTCGAAGTTGATCACCACCCCGTAGAGCGGGTGGCGTCTGTTCCGTCTTCATGGATGTGCGCCTCCCGGGCTGCTGGGTGGAGTTCGCACCAGAGTGACTCGTGCGGCAGCCGTGTCATCACCTGGACGGTGCTACTTTTCGGGTAGCGGCTCGCTACCGAAAGGTAGCGCATCCTTCCTAGGTGCCCCTGGGCTGCAAGGGGGGACGGCAGCGAAGAAGGACTTCGCCATGCCGGTCCGATGGAATCGCGCATGGCCTCGTCACCGGAGCTGTGCCTTGAGAAGGAGCGTGAATGGGCAAGCGTCAGAGATGGTTGGGTCTTGGTCTGGTGCTGGTTGTCGGGATCCCGACCAGCGCCCTGTCGGCCACGCTTCAGGTGTCCAACACGGGAACGGATGGGCCGGGGTGTGGCGGGACCAGTCCCTGTCGATCGATCGGCCAAGCAGTGGCGAATGCCGCGGCGGGCGACAAGATCGTCGTGGGGCCCGGACTGTACAGCGACAATCTGGATGGAGACTTGGGAGTGAGCGGGCCTGGCGAGGAGCCGAGGGGCGGGATCACGATCACGAAACCACTGCAGATCGTCTCCGAGCTCGGCGCCAGCAGCACGCTGGTCAACTCGTTCGGTCCGGTCTTTCGTCATCGAGTCGAGCGGCGTGACGCTCGGCGTCCTCGGCAGCGGGTTCACGATCGAGACGCTCGGCAATCCCGTGCTCGTGGGCGGCGGCGGTCAGCTGGTGAACGTGCGGGTGGGCGGCAACGTGATCGTGATCGACGACCCGCGCGGACCGGCCGGGATTCTCGCGGTCAACACGCGAGGTCGGATCGAGCACAATCGCATCGTGGCCCCGGGCGGCTGCTCCTTCGGGATCTTTCTCGCCCAGTCAGCCGACTTGGTGACCCGCAACGTGGTCCTGGGCTGCACCACAGGCATCTTTGCACAGGACTCGGAAGGGGTCCGCTTTGTCCAGAACACGGTCATTGGCAGCGGGTTCAACGTCCCGGGCGGCTTCGGGTTCGACTTGAACCGCGGGACCGTTGCCGAATTCTCGAACAACGCCGTGATCGGGAACGGCACCGGTGTGCTGCTCGGCATGGACATTCCCACCTTCCGGGGGAACACGTTCGCCGGAAGCAGCACCAACTGCGGCGTGTCCAACTTCTCCGGGACGACGCTGCACGCCGCCAACAACTTCTGGGGCGCCGCCACCGGACCGGGCGACGACCCGGCCGATACGGTCTGCAACTCGGAGGGCAGCAGCGCGGTGACGACGCCGTTCCTCACCGCCGACCCGACGCGGGCCCAGGCCGCGATCCGATAGATCCGATGGATGTAGGGACGCGGCATGCCGTGTCCCTACTTAACCCGGTGGCGCTACCCGAACCCGACTTCCCAGATCGCCGACGACGCCGGCTCGTACATGATCTCGACGTCGAGGTCGGGGCAGACGTCGGCCGACTTGCAGGCGTCGAGCGCGCGCGTCCGATACTGGCGAGTGGGACCTCCTCGCCGATCAGGTAGCGAGCCGCTACCGAAGAGTAGCCACTGAAGCAGGACCCGCACGACGCGGGCCGCGAGAGAAGGGAGAAGGAACGATGGACTTCAAGGAATCGACCACTACAGGGCGTCGAGAAACCGTCGGAAAGCGGCGACCGGGGGGCACATGCTGAGGGCTACGCTGCTAACGCTCGGGCTCCTGCTCGGTGCCTCTGCCGCGCACGCGGCCGACGCCTGCTACCGCGACGAGATCGGCGACACCCTCGTGTTCAAGAACTTCAGGATGCCGCGACCGGGGGACTGCAGGCCGCTCAGCGGTCACGTGCAGAACTCGGAAACCACGCTCGACGGCACGGTGTGCGGCACGTCCGACGGCACCAGCCTGATCTTCAACTTCAACTTCATCCTCACCGCCACCGACACGGGCCCCTACCACTTCGTCATCGGCCGCCAGAGCACCTTCGCTCCCGGCCACTCCTGCAACATGAACACCGATGGCAACCCTTGGTTCTGCTCGAACTTCCTTGTGTTCAAGATCGACTGTCCCAGGCCCACGGTCATCAACTGAGCCCTTCCGGAACGACGCAGCGTATGATCGGGTGGCCGGGTGGAAGCATCCTGTCCGAGCCGGCGTCGTCCGGTCCCGGACCCACCGAGCCGACCGTGGCGCCGGCGCTCGCCGAGACGCCGCTGGTCGAGCCGGCCACCGAACCGCTCGAGCCAGTCTCTTTGGCAGGGCCGAGCCGCACGAGCCAACTGCCATGCGCGACGCACGCCGCGATCTCCCGCCCATCACCTTCCTGGAGGTAAGGCCTCAAGGCGACCTGGCTGGACGGGAGTGTTCGCCGTGCTGATCCTTGGCGCCCTGGGCGCTGGCCTGCTGGCCCTGGCCGCAATCTGGGGCTTCCAGGCGAACAGCCATCCGGTGATGGGCCTCGCGCCACGTACGGCTGGCATCGCCGTTGGGATCATCGGAATCGTCTGCTTCTCAGTAGCGGCCTACCTCTTCCTGGATCGCCTCGGCCTGCCGCGCGACCGGCGCGCCAGCTAGGCCAGCCCCCGCTTGACCAACCCAAGGTCTTCGTAGATCGCCCCGCAGAGCGCGTTCTGCCGCGCCGAGTGGATGCGGTCGTCCGCGACCATACCGTTCCACGAGCAGGTCACGACCAGGCCGGGCGCCGGGTCGCAGAGGGCGAGTGTGGTGCGAAACCCCGAGTGGCCGAACGCCCGCGGGCTCGCATGCGGACCATAGCCGTAGAGGTGCGTCCCGCCGCCGTGGTGGATGCGCGAATCGAGCGCCAGCCCGAGGCCCCAGTCCAGTTGTTGGTTCTCGAAGCTGACATCGCGCAGGCCGCAGCGATGGCGCGCCGTCATCGCATCCACCGTCTGGGCGACAGCAGGCGCACGCCGTCGAGTTCGCCGCCGCGCCTGAGCAATTCAAGCACGCGCGCCCGGGAAACCCGTTCGGACGGCGCGGCCGGCACCGTCACGGTGCACATCTCCTCAACAGGGATGCCACGAGAACAGGGATGCCACGAGCAGTATTTCCCGCGGCGTCACCCCCGGGCCGGAGCGGCCGCGGCGGCGGCAGCGCGCGAGGCTCCTACGGTGGACCGCGCGCTCCACGATGCACGGCCGCCAGTTCCACGCTCTTCTCGGCCCTACGGCGTGCGCTCGTCCGGCGGGGCAAAATGCCCGTCGAGTACAACGTGCAGCTTCCTCGCCCACTCAGCATCTCCGACGTGACCTAACGCGCTTGCGTTAAGTGCGAAGACCCCGCCCGGTCGTCCCCGGGCGGCTTCACAGTTGGCGAACGCTACCTGGACCTTCGTTGTCGGCGAACTGGCCGGGCACGGATGGTCGGGTCGTGGGCAGGTTGTTTTTGGAACCCGACCACGCTTTCGGGAGCCACGGCCCTCATCTCATCAAATACTTTTTCCTCTGTGGTCAGGTTGGTCGGGTTGGTCGTAAGGGTAGAGAGGCTCCTCCAGCGTAGACGATCTGGGCCACGTGGCCTCTCCATGCCTGCGCCCCTTTCTCTGTCCGCGCCGCTCCCGAGCCAACCGCGTCCATCGCCGCTTTCGATTCCTGGCCGCCGCTCTCTCGCGCGCGGACCACTATCACGACGTGCAGGCCGCCGACGACGCGAGAGCGCGTCGTGCCCTGTCGTGCCCCAACAAGGCCGTTTTGGCCCCTCCATGGCCGCGCCCGTCATGTTGAAAGAACGGCTGCGCGCCGTTTTCGCGGCCGTGGAGGGGTAGACGATCGGATTCAGGATCCTGCGGTGGCAATACCGTAGGGGCTCGAGTCGCCCTCTCACGCCGAGCGGTTCAATCACCTGGGGTCCACATCCCCGATGAGACGAGCCGGACGTCGACCGGAGGGACATCGACGCCATCGGGGGCGTCGGCCGGCGCGACGAACCGCTCGACAGCGAGGGTCAGGAACTCGTCGAACTCGCTGTCTTCGAGGAAGCCGACGACGGCCGCGAGCTGGCGCTCGGTCGAGAGCCGCACGGGCGGCCTCCCGAGTTGCTACCAAGCCACTACCCTAGCAGTTGTCCGAGGTCCCACGGCGGGCCCCCCCCGAGAAGATACGGACCATGACACGGACCATCCTGGCTCTGCTAGCAAAGCTACCCAACCGGTCCATCGATATTCCATGAGGTTAGGAGCGCGCCCGGCCCGATTCGAACGGGCGACCTGCAGGTTCGAAGCCTGACGCTCTATCCAGCTGAGCTACGGGCGCAGTGATGCCGACCGCGCACTTAGCGCGTGGCGGTGCTGCTCGCAACTCCTGCTGTGTAGCTACTGTGCAGGAACCGGCCGACTTATGCCGTGACACGCACGGCTGCTGGCGGTCGCGGAGCCGGCTGACAGCCGCGACTTGCGGCGGGCGCGACCGAGCCGTTCGCGGAGAACCTCGACGTTGCCCAGACGTAGTGGCGGACGACGTGGGCCGTCTTCAGCCTCCGACCTGCGTGACGTCGTCTACGCTCATCTTACCCGTCGCTCGCAGGCCTGGTGAGCGGCGCGCGAGCGACATAACCGCCGAGCGATGGAAGCCGGGCAGAAGCCACCAGAGGTAAACCTGCCGAACGCGCAGGAGCTCCGGCGAGCGTCTGACTGCCGATCAGACACTCGAGCCGCGTAGGGGAAGGAAAGCCATCGCCGTCAGGAGATCGTCCCGGGAAGCGTCGCAGCCCGCGGTCCGCTGGCGGTCGTCGCGACCAGCCTATTTCCCGTCCCTGACTGATCGCCGCGATCGTCCCTACGATCCAGTCACGCGCCGCCGCGTGATCGTCGATCGTCATCCGGTACGGAATGAGATCTCGGCACTGATTCTGACGTCGAGCGTTACAGATCGGCGCCGCCAGGAACATCATCCAGAACTCCAGCTTCGAGGTGCCGAAAGTCCCGCGTGGTTCGTACGCGAGGTTCCCACCGGCTGGACCCTCGGTACCTGCGGCGTCGCAAGTGACCGATCGGTCGACCACGCGCTTCGGTGTCGAATCGTCGCTTCCGCACGGCGACCGGCTGGGCGCCCCGCCATGGGAGTGTCCGGGAGGGGTGGCCCGCCGTCGTCCGTGCGCTCGAGCGGGAGCGTGGCTGACATCCGGGCCGCCAGGCCGCGCCTCGACGAAGAGCATCCAGTGAGTGCTCGACCGTGCCGCCTGCGGTTCAGGTGACCGCGAGCGCGCCCGCGATGCGAACGTGAAAACGCCTTGATCGGGGACCTCCCGTATGGGACGGTCCACGCCATGCGCGCATCGTTCTTCGCAGCCGTCATTTTAGCTTCCGGTCTTTTTGCGACAGTCGCCGCGGCCGACCTGTGCCCCGCCGGATCCTTCAGCGAGACGGGCAGCGACCCCTGCACGCCCTGCATGGCGGGAACGTTCGCGTCGACTCCGGGCAGCATCGTCTGCTCGGAGTGCGCGGTTGGCCAGTTCTCGAACCCTGGATCCGCGACGTGCAGCGACTGCGCGCCCGGCACCTATCAGCCGTCGACCGGCAGCGCGAGCTGTCTCGACTGCGCTGCCGGGAGCGCACAGCCGGCGACGGGTGCGACGACGTGCCTGGAGTGCGACCCGGGCGCCTACCAGCCGTCCACCGGCAGCCCGAGCTGCCTCCCTTGCGGCGCAGGTAGCTTCGCGGCGTCGCCCGGCTCGGTGGCGTGCAGCCCGTGCGGCACGGGCTCCTTCGCCAGCATGCCCGGCTCGCAGAGCTGTACTCCCTGCACCGCAGGCACGTTCGAGGCCGGTACCGGCTCTACGGGATGCACCGCGTGCAGCGCCGGGTCGTTCCAGGATACGCCCGGGTCGACGAGCTGCCAGGCATGCAACCCCGGGACCTTCACGAGCTCCCCGGGAGCCACAATCTGTACAGAGTGCGATCCGGGCTCCTTCCAGAATGCGGCCGGCGCAATGAGCTGTATGGCGTGCAGCCCTGGCTCTTCTCAAAGCGCGCCCGGCGCGACGAGCTGCACCGCGTGTGCGGCGGGATCGTTCCAGGCCGCACCGGGCGCGATGAGCTGCACGGCCTGCAACCCCGGCTCCTTCCAGGGGGGGACCGGCGCTACGAGCTGCACGCAGTGTAACCCAGGGTCGTTCCAGGGTGCACCGGGCGCCATGAGCTGTCTGCCCTGCGACGCCGGCACGTTCCAGAGCACCCCGGGTGCGACGAGCTGCATGCAGTGCAGCGCGGGGTCGTTCCAGAGCGCGCCCGGCGCGATGAGCTGCGATGCGTGCCCTATCGGCACCGCGCAGGCTGCGCCAGGAAGCACTGCCTGCACCGGCTGCATGACGGGAACGTTCGCCGGCATGCCCGGAGCCAGCACCTGCAACGCCTGCACCCCGACCTGTCCGCCAGGGCAGTTCGAGACGGCGACTTGCACCGCGTCGAGTGACACGGGATGCGCGGCCTGCGACTCGTCGTGCGCCACCTGCTCCGGCGCGGGCGCCACCGAGTGCACCAGCTGCGCGACCGGCGACGCGCCCGTTGCGGGCGTCTGTCAGCCCGGATGCACCGCGGCACCGAGCGCGGGCTGCAAGCTGCCGCTTCTCTCGGGCAAGTCCAAGCTCACGATCAAGGACAACGCCGTCGACGCGAAGGACGTGCTCAAATGGAAGTGGGTGAAGGGCGCGGCGACGACGCTCGCCGAGCTCGGGAATCCCACCGCGACCGACGGCTATCTCCTGTGCCTGTACGACGCGGGCTCAAAGCTGGCGACGATTTCGTTGCCGCCGGGCGACATCTGCGCGGGCAAGCCGTGCTGGCTGGCGAAGAAGACCGGCTACAAATACAAGGACAAGGAGCTCACTCCCAGCGGCGCGCTCGCCGCGACACTCAAGGCCGGCACCGCCGGGAAGGCGTCCGCGAAGGTGAACGGCAAGGGCGTGAACCTCCCGGCGCTGAACCCGACCGGCTTCACCGGTCCGATCGACGTGCAGCTCCAGCGGACCGACCACGCGATCTGCTTCGGCACCACCTTCAGCGCGCCGTTCAAGAAGAACGTGGGAGGGATCTTCTCCGACAACGCCGATTGATCGCGCCTACCAGGTCAGCCGCCGATATCCGACCCGTCTGCCCATCGCCGCATGAGCTTGGCATCGGGCTGCAGGATGTGACCGCTCTTGACGGCCTGGCTCACCGCCTTGCGGTAGGAGAAGACGAATGCCCGGTGCGTGCCCCCGCAGACATCAACCTCGTGCAGATCTCCACCCATCAGCACCATCGCGGGACGGGGGTGACCGTCCACCAGCTCGACGCCGCCGGCAACGACGTCGGAGAGCTCGTGAGCTCGCCCGACTGGGAGCACCCGTCCGTGACCTGGTACACCACGGCGAAGACGATCCACGCGGGCGAGGGCCTGCGCTTCACGTGCGAATGGAGCAACCCTGACGACCACCCGGTCCACTTCGGCGTGACGACCGAGGACGAGATGTGCTTCGTCGCCGGATACTTCTACCCGGACGACGATGGCGCCACGGTGTCGGGACCGGGCTGCCTGCCTCTGGGCTCAGGCCTGGAATGCTTCGTCCCGAACCCTCCGTCGTGAAGGCGGCGTCAGACGTGGCGCCGGGGCTATCTCGACGACGCGGGGTGTGCGCGGAAGCGTCAGCGATCGCGCACACCGGCAAGTGGGTGCGCTACAGCTCGCCCGAGGCCGACGGTGCCGAGTACGTCGCGGTCTGTCTGCCGGTGTTCGCGCCCGACACCGTGCACCGCGACGCCCGACGCGTTACCCCGCGAGCCGGCTGCGGATGCGCCACAGCCGCACCATCGTGATCGACCCGAACGCGAAGCAGACGACGTTGATCACGGTCTCGACCGCCATCTCGGGTGTCATGTCGGCGTACTTGCCGTGCTCGAGGTTGAAGAGTGTGTCCATGGCGCCGAGGAACACCATCGCGCTGCCGGCGGCGATCCCGACTGGCACGGCGAGGAGCCGCCCGCGCAGCAGGAGCCACGCCGCGGCGACGTACGCGACCGTCATGTAGCCGTCGGCGAGCGGGAAAGCGTTCTCGAACCCGGTGTAGACCGCGTCGTCGCCGGTCTGCACGGCGCCGGAGAAGAAGTACGCAAGCCAATACGCGAGCGTGCCCGCAGCGACGACCAGCATCAGGATCGCGTGCACGCGGTCGCTCGTCGGGATCGGTTGACGGGTCACAGCGGGCGCTTCTAGAAGGTCGGCGGGAGTGCGGCAACGTGGTCGAACGCGTGCTCATCGGGATCGGCGTCGGCGTCGCGGGCGAGATCGGGGCGTCGCTCCGGCGGCTCTGGGTCTACCGCAGCCCGCTCTATCGGGCGCTGAACGTGCTGCTGATGTTCGGGCTCGTGATGGGCACGCTCGCGTGGGCGGGCGGCGCCTTGGGCACGGCGGCGCTGTTCGCGCTCGGGTTCGGCATCGGGCTGCTCTACGAAATGCTGAATTTCGCCCGGCTCGACTGGTGGTACTTCCCCGACGATCGCTTGCTCGGCCTCCAGGGCAAGACCGCCTGCGCGCTCGGGGTGTCGATCGCGTGGGGCACGGTGCCGGTGACCGTCGCGTGGCTCGCCCGCGTGCTTCCGTAGGTAGATCCGGCCTGGAGCGTCGCTCCCTCCTGCGCGCGATTCGGTCTTCACGGGCCGATCCGATTGGACCCTTGCTCGCAGCGGCAGAGATGGCGCTGGCCTGCCCGGGCGAATGCGCTGCGTGTGCGCGGTCCCGCGGAAACTCGTCACGTCGCGTTCTGGTTTCTTCCCGCCTCGCATTCCGGGTAGTAGTCCCAGAAGCCGCTGTTGCCCTTGAACGTGTACGCGACGCTCGCCGGCTGCTGGAACGGTCCCGTGAGGAGGAACGGACCCAGGTAGTACTGGCCGAGCGCGATCCCGGAACCGGCGCCGATCAACCCGGGCGGCGTCGTGTCGAAGAAGGTGCGCCAGTAGCGCTCGGAGTAGAAGAGCGAGCAGTAGTCGACCAGGACGTACTCATCGATGAAGACGAAGCCCCCGTCGACGAGCTTCGGCCACAGGTGGAGGACGCAGTCGTGCAGGCTGCTCTGGAAGTCGACGTCGAGGAACATCAGCACCACCCGCTCCTGGTGGTCGGGGAGCGTGTCCTTCAACCATCCCTTGCGGAAGATGCAGCGCGCCAGGACGCCGCCGCGGGCGATGTTGGCCTTGACGACCTCGATCTCTCCCTTGAAGCCGCCTTCCATCCCCGGGCTGCCGTACTTCTCTCCCTCGACCGGCGTGGGTAGTCCCTCGAACGAGTCGTAGAGGATCAGGTCCCGGCCGACGATGTCGCAGACCAGTGACAGGTTGACCGCCGATCCGCCGAGGAAGCAGCCACACTCGACCACCGCCCCCTGCACCTCGGGTGGCGTCTCCAGAAGCTTGACCGCCATCGCCAGGTGCGCCTTCCAGCTGGTCGCCGTGAACATCCGGAACGAGTTGCGGTACATGGCCCAGGCGAGCTTGAACTTCTTCACCCACGTCATGCCGTAGGCTGGGTGCATCCGCCTGCTGTGCATCAACGCCATGACGGTGAGCGGGAACGTGACCAGGTCGTGGAGGAGCCGGAACCCGTGGTATTGCAGCCGAACCCTGGGTGGGTCGGTGAGGTCCTGTTCCGAGGTCGGACCCTCCGCCCCGGTGTTGCTCGTCATCGATCGCCTCCTGTTCGTCGCTTCGCCGTGCTGTCGTCCGCTCGCGAGGCCAGGATGAAACGTGACGCCCCCGCGACACAACCCCGGCGAGGTGGTCGCCTGGTGCCGCTCCAGCAAGTCCGCTATCTCGTCGCCTCGCCGTGAGAGGCATCCGGCGCGCCGCAGCAGGAGGAGGACTGATGGGACGATTCGATCTCGATACCGGGCGTGTGGGCTTGCGAACGCTGCTCGACTTCGCCGACGCCGCGCAACGGCTCGGCGCGGACTTCGACCTCGAGCAGTGGCTGGTCAGGTCGCACGTCGCGGGCGTGGAGGTGACGCAGGGTATCCAGTACTTCTGGGCCGACCAGCACCTGACCAACGCCGACGATCGGGGCGCCGACAACTCCGTCCGCCTGGCGGCCCGCAAGCCCGCGTGGGTGCGGGTCTACGTGCGCAGCGGCATCCTCGGCCGGAGCCAGGATCTGACCGGCGACCTGATCGTCGAGCGTCGGAGCGGGCTTCTCCTGACCCAGTGGACGACGCTCGCGACGCTGACACCGCAGTCGCCGGGATTCGTCACCTCGCAGCGCAGTCCCACCTACGCCACCGAGCGCGGCACCATCGGGGCTACGCTCGACTTCATCGCGGGCGCCAGCCTCATGCAGGGCATCGTGCGCTTCACCGCGCGCATCTGGCAGCTCGGCGACGAGACCCGCACGCCCATCGACACGTGGCAGGAGACCGTCGACGCCTCGATGCTCCAGACGCTCAGCCTGCGCGGCGTCTTCGTCACCTACAGCGGCCCCGACCCGACCAAGAACGCGACCAACCCGCCAACCGTGAACCTGCCGGCGCCGACGCTCGCCAACCTGCAAGCGACGGCGGCGTGGACCCTCACGACCAATCCGCTCGAGTCGCAGGGAATCTTCTCGAGCGCGGGGCAGATGAACTGGTTCGCGCCGCTCACCGGCACCGCGACGTCGCCCGGCGGCTGCTCGTCGGGGTGGCAGTCCTTCACCTACTGGCTCTCGCTCATCAAGAACAACGACGGCAACCGCAACGACGTCATCTACTACGGGTTGCTGCCCGCGGCGACGCCGATCGCGAACGTCTCCGGGTGCGAGCTGTACGGCGTCAGCGCCGGAACGGACACGGATCAGCAGACGATGTGCCACGAGATCGGCCACGGCGCAGGCCTGAAGCACGGCCCCTGCGGCGTGACGGGGGCCACCGTCGACGGGAACTACCCGGCGTACGAGCCCTACGACCCCGCGAACACGCCGACGGCCTCGATTGGCGAGTACGGCCTCGACATCACCAACGGCACCATCCATCCACCCACCGACAAGGACTACATGTCCTACTGCGGACCGGCGTGGATCTCGCTCTACGGCCACGCACTCCTGTGCGACAACGCCGCGTTCAACCCGCGGCGTGTCGGCCTCCTCACCTCGCGACCGCCCGACCTCGTCGATCCCTACCTGTGGCCGTGGGAGTACAAGCCGGATCCGCCCAACTGGGACCGGCATCCCGGCGACCTGCGCACGCAGGCGGAGCGCCTGATCTCGATCCTCGGAGTCGTCGACGAGACGGGTGCGCTTGCCGTGCAGAGCGTCACCCGCGTGCAGGCGCTGCGCCGCACGAGGGACGCGGTCCCCACCCGGTACGTCGCGCAGCTCATCGGCGCGCAGGACGAACCCGTCGCGACCGTGCCCGTCGTGCGCCTGCCGGCACAGGGAAGCGGCTGCGGGTGTCAGGGCGGTGCGGCGGGGTCTGACGACGGCCCGTTCGTGTTCGAGGCGATGGTGCCGGACATCGAACCGGGCACCGAGCTCCGCATCGTCGAGCGCTCCACGGAGGGCCGACAAGGCGAGACGATGTGGACGCGCAGCGCGCCATCGCGCCGACCGCGCATCGCGCGCTTCTCGGTGACCGTCACCCGCGGCTCCGGCAGCGCGATCTGGGAAGCCCGCGGCGCCCGCGAGTGCTCCCTCGAGTTCTCCCTCCAGTTCTCCAAGGACGCGGGACGCTCCTGGAACGGCCTCGCCGTCGGCCTCACGACGACCCGCCATCGCTTCCCGCTGACGCACCTGCCGAGCGGCCGCTTGACCTTCCGGCTCCTCGCGCACGACGGCTTTCACACCACGACCGCGGTGTCGCGGCCGGTGGAGATTCCGCGACGGCCGCCCATCGCGAGCATCCTGAGCCCGCAGGCCGGACGGCCGTTCTTCGCCGGTCTTCCGCTGCGGCTCTGGGGCGCCGTCACGGAGGACGATGGTGCCCTCGCCGATCCCGCCGCGTGCTCGTGGCAGATCGAGGACCGTCCCGTGGCGGAAGGCCTCGATGCCTGGATCACCGCCCCGGAGCCGGGCGATCATCGCGTCACGCTCCTCGTGCGCGGACGTGGCGGCCCGGCAAAGGTCGAGAGCACGCTCCGGACGCTCGATCCCGCCGAGGCCGACCCGGGCCCCCGCGGTGGGACGCCCGACCGGGTGGGCTCGGAGCGCCGCGGTCGAAGCGGCGCGAAGCGCGGCCGGCGTCGCCGCCGCTGACGACGGCCGGCCGCGTCGCGTTCCAGCGTCAGCCGCGGAAGAGGAAGGAGTAGTCGCGCCGCCGGCGCTCGGGCCGCACCCGGACCCGAACGCCTCGCCGCTCGAGTGCCGCCAGACGCCGCCGGATCGCACCGATCAGGAACGCCGGGGTGTTCTGGCCGACGACGACATCGAGCCGGCCTCCCCGTCCGACACGGCGGGCGTCGTCGATCAGCACCTGCAGGGTGTACGGGTTCAGGCGAAATGCGCGTCCCAGGCGCGGACCCTTCTCGGTGCTGCGCGCCAGGCTGGTCCGGACTCGCACGACCGGAAGATCCGGCTCGCCCGCGAGGTCGTCGCCCCCCGAGAGGTATCCGACGAGTTGATCGGCGTGCATGCCGAGGTGCTGCGCGACCAGCCCGCGCAGACGGGTCTCGAGGGACGACGTGGGCGGGCTCGCGTGATGTGCCGCGGTCGCGGACACGGATGATTGCCTCATGGAAAGTTCCTCGCGTCGATACAGGGGCCGGCTCCGGACGTCCCGGTCAGCGGCCGAGGTGGACGTGGCCCCCCGTCGACGGGTGGGCGCTGCCCTGCTCGCCCGAGGACCGATCCGTGAGGCGTCGGATCAGCGGCCGGACAGAACCTGCCCGCGCGGCGCTCCGCACACCCCGGAGTGTCCCCGGGCGGCGGTACAGCAACAGATGCGCGTGCGCACGCTCATGACGCAGATGTCCTTGGACCATCGGCCAGCGTGCCTGTCAAGCACGCCTGGCGGACGTTCACTGGCACACGCACGAGAACAGGCCGAGCGGATCGGCGCCGCATCCGAGCCCTGACGGGCACGTGCCCCCGCACGTGGGCTGGAGGCTGCTGATGCACGGGGTCGAGCCGGCGGGGACGCAGCCGCACGTCGCGCTCAGCGTGGTGTCGTCGATGCCGAGCGTGGAGCACACCGCACCGTCCGGACACGCGCCGCCGCAGGTCGCGCCGGCAGACGCCGGGCCGCCCGTATCGGCGCACGGCGTTGCCACGGCCGCGAGACACGCGCACGACTGCGTCGGACCGGCGCTCACCAGCGCCCAGCAGGTGAGACCGGGCGCGCACGATCCGCCGCACCCCGGGTACGTCGCGTCGCCGCACGGTGTGGTCGCGATCGGCGGCATCAGGGCGGCCACGATCGCGCTCGCATCGTTCCGCACCTGCGCGGCGATCGCACCGACGTCGCCCGAGGTCGGGCAGAGGCCCCCCGACTTCGCTTCGAGCTTCGCCCACGCCGCGGCGAGCTTCGCGTCGCAGCGCGAGAGGTCCGGCGCCGCCGCCCCCTGCTTCACCGCCGCCGCCGTCGCCTTCAACACGCAGAGATCATACGCGCCGGCGCGAACCATCTTGCTCGTCTTGCACGTGACCGCCTGGTCTGCGGCCAGCGCCGACGCCGCGATCAGCGCGACGAGACCCGCGGCCGCTCTCGTCCGCGCTCGACGTCGCCCCCCCATTGCAATCCGGGGTACGCCCGCAGCGGCGACCGGGTCAAGACGTTACTTCACCTGCCGCCGCGATCGTCCATGTTCGCCATCTATCGAGCGAAACAGCGGCCGGCGTGTTGATAACTCCGCCGAGGCCGTCACGAGGTGAAAACTCTCTTGACCCGGGATCGTCATCGGGCATACGTCATGCCTGCTGAAGAGGGGCTGACCTATGGATGAGTTGGCCAGGACGAAGGTCGAGGAGGAGCGCGACGGTGTGGTGACGCTCCTTCGCGTCATCGCCGATCGCCTCTACGAGCTGACGCCGCCGGAGGCGGGAATGTCGCTCGCGCGACTGGGATCGGCCGTTGCGCAGCTCGCACGCGAGGCCGAGCCCGTGATCGGTCCGCTGCCGCTGCTGGTGCACGCGGACGCCGATCCCGACCCGCCGCCTCGGACCACCGTCGTCTTCGTCCGCCGCGGGGCCGCGCTCGACGCTTGACGCCGTCCGGTGCTTCGCGGCACCTGGCGGCCATGGGCTCCATCGAGATCTGCTCACCCGTCGCTCTCGGTCCGTCCGAGTCCAGGCCGCTCGCGCCGCGCGTTCCCAGCCTGTCCGGCGCCGTCCTCGGAGTGCGCATCGACCACGCGTGGCGCTCCTGGTGGCAGGCGGCAGACGAGCTCGCGCAGCTCGCGCGCGCCGAGCTCGCCGTACGCGACGTCGTGGTGTTCGACCCGGAGTCGCGCATCGGCCGGCCGGAAGAGGAGAGCGCGAAGGTCGTGGCGTTCGCCCGCAGCGTCGATGCGGCGATCGTCGGGCTCGGCACTTGAGGGTCGTGCACGTCGTGGAGTGTCCACGACACGATCGTCTGTGAGGCGGCCGGGGTGCCGGCCGTCGTCGTGGTGACCGAGGTGTTCGAGAACCTCGCCCGCACGGCAGCGCGCGCGCAGGGCTACCCTGCCCTGCGCATGCTGGTGCTGCCGCATCCCATGGAATCTCGTCCGGAGGCCGAGGTCCGCGCCATCGCCCGCGATCGCTTTCACGCCCTGATCGATCTCCTGGCGGCTCGGCGCTGATGGCCCGGGGTACGCTCACGTCGGAGCTCCGCTCGGTCGCGGACGATCCCGACGCGGTGCTGGCGTACGTCGAGGCGCAGGGCTGGGGAGACGGGCTTCCCGTCATCCCGCCGACCGAATCCCGCGTCCAGGCCATGCTCGACGCGACCCCGCTTCCGCCGGCGCACGTCGTCGGCGTCGTCGAGCCGCGCCGCGGCGAGGCGACGGTCGAGAAGATCGCCGTCAACGCGGTGCTCGCAGGGTGTCGGCCCGAGTACTTCGCCGTGGTGCTCGCCGCGGTCGAGGCGGTGTGCGACCCGCGCTTCAATCTCTATGCGTTGAACACCACGACGTGCTGCGCGACGCCGGCGCTGATGGTGAACGGGCCCGCGCGCCGCACCCTCGGCATCGAGTGCGGCTACTCGTGTCTCGGACAGAACGGCCGCGCCAACGCGACCATCGGCCGCGCACTGCGCCTGGTGATGCGCAACGTCGGCGGCGCGATCCCGGGCGCGGTGTCGAAGTCGGTCTTCGGGCAGCCGGGCCGCGTGTCGCTCTGCTTCGGCGAGTGGGAGGAGAAGAGCCCGTGGGAGCCGTTTCACGTCCGCCGCGGGTTCCGCGCCGATGACGACGTCGTGACGGCCGTCTGCGCGACCGGCACGCAGGACATCGCCGACATCTTCGCCGAGACCGGCGAGGAGCTCGCCTGGGTCCTCGCACACTCCATCGACTGGATCGGCAACAACAAGGTGCTGGTCGCCCAGGACAAGGGGGACATGCTGCTGCTGCTCTGCCCGGACTTCGCGCACAAGATCGCGCGCGACGGGATCACGGTCGCGCAGCTCCAGGAGATGCTGCTGCGCTGGACGCGCACGCCGATCGAGCGCTGGCACCGGCAGCACTGGCCGAAGCTCGAGAAGCTCGGCTACGTCGAGGGCAACGTGGTGCCGCTCGCCGCCCGGCCCGATCAGTTCCTCATCGCGGTCGCGGGCGGCGAGTCGGGACACCACGCGGTGTACTTCTGCACGTTCGGGCTCACCTGGTCGGTGAGCAAGCGGTTCGAGCTCGGCGCGTCATCGGACGTCGCCGAGGTGTGCGAGCTGCCGCAGAGGGACTAGCGGCAGAGCGTCCCGAGGTTGGTCCACTCGCCCGCGCTGCAGAGGAACGTCGTCCCGCCCTTGCAGATCGTCGAGTTGCTGGCGACCGTCGCGCCCTCGTACATGCACGTGCGCGTGTCGGGAACCGAGCGCACCGGACTATCGGCCACCGGACAGGTCGTGTTCAGGGTGTTCCACGCGCCGTCCTCGCAGCGATACTGGGTGCCGTTCTGACAGCTCGCGGCGCCCGTCGCGTAGGAGATGCCATCCAGGCTGCACGAGCGCGACGCCGTCGTGTTCTCCGGGGTGCACTGCGAGCCGGTCGCCTTCCAGTCGCCGTCCTTGCAGCGGAACTGGGCTCCCGTCTGGCAGGACATGGCACCGTCCGAGAACATGGCGCCCTTCAAGAAGCAGCTGTCGTTCGCTGCGCGCGCCGAGCCGGGCACGCACGCGATCATTCCCGCAAGCGCCGCGCCGAAAGGCAGCAGCATCCGTCGGACGATCTTCCGATTCATGGTGTTCCTCCTCTCCTTCGACCCGTTGTGGTCTCGGGGGATGAAGCAGTCACCATGCCAACGCGATCGCAGGTGCGAACCCAACCGGGGTGCCACGAAATCGGGGCCTCCGCGGGGGGTAGCATCTACACGCGGGATGTAAGACTGGCGCTGCGGGCACGGCACGCCTTGCGCCCGCGGGGGTACCCCAACTAGTTTACGCCGCGCCATGAGCGATGCGACCGACCCGGCGACGATCGACTCCGTGCTGCGGGAGACTCGCGTCTTTCCCCCGCCGGCGGGTTTCGCCGCGCCGCCTCGATCTCCGGACGTGCGCAGTACGACGCGCTGTACCGCCGCTCGGTGGACGATCCCGAGGGCTTCTGGGCCGAGATGGCCACGCAGCTGCGCTGGAGCACCCCCTGGACCCAGGTCCTCGACTGGCAGGCGCCCTTCTCCCGGTGGTTCGTCGGGGGCGCGTTGAACGTGGCCGACAACTGCCTCGATCGCCACGTGGAGGGGCCGCGTCGAAACAAGGCCGCCATCATCTGGGTGGGCGAGCCGGAGGGCGAGACGCGCGTCCTCACCTACCAGGCACTGCACCGCGAGGTGTGCCGCTTCGCGAACGTGCTGAAGCGACTGGGCGTCAAGAAGGGCGATCGGGTCGGCATCTACCTCCCCATGATCCCGGAGGCGGCCGTCGCGATGCTCGCCTGCGCGCGCATCGGGGCGACGCACGGCGTGGTCTTCGGCGGCTTCTCGGCGGAAGCACTGCGCGACCGCATGAACGACGCCCAGGCATCGGTGATCGTCACCGCCGACGGCGGCTACCGCCGGGGCGCGATCGTGCCGCTCAAGGCGAACGTCGACGCCGCCGTGACCGAATCACCGTCGGTGAAGGACGTCGTCGTGGTCCGCCGCACGGGCGAGCAGGTCGCGATGCACCCCGGGCGAGACCACTGGTACCACGAGCTCATGGACGCGGCGTCGCCCGACTGCCCGGCGGAGCCGCTCGACTCGGAGCATCCGCTCTTCATCCTCTACACCAGCGGCACGACGGGGAAGCCGAAGGGCGTCGTCCACACGACGGGCGGCTACCTGCTGCACGCCATGTGCAGCTCGGCGTGGGTGTTCGATCTGAAGGAAGAGGACACCTTCTGGTGCACCGCCGACATCGGCTGGGTGACCGGGCACAGCTACGTCGTCTACGGCATCCTCGCGAACGGCGCCACGTCGGTGATGTACGAGGGGGCGCCGAACCAGCCCCGCCCGGATCGCCTGTGGGAGATCATCGACACGCTCGGGGTCACGATCTTCTACACCGCCCCTACCGCCATCCGCGCCTTCGTCAAATGGGGCGAGGAGTGGCCGCTCAAGCACGACCTCTCCTCGCTGCGACTGCTCGGCACGGTCGGCGAGCCGATCAATCCCGAAGCATGGATGTGGTACCATCGCGTGATCGGCAAGGAGCGCTGCCCGATCGTCGATACCTGGTGGCAGACGGAGACCGGCGGCATCATGATCGCGCCGATTCCGGGCGCCGTTCCCACCAAGCCCGGCTCCGCCACGCTTCCGCTGCCCGGCATCGTTCCCGACATCCGCAGCCGCGACGGCCAGGCGCTGCCGGCGAACCAGGGCGGCTACCTGGTGGTGACGCGCCCGTGGCCCGGCATGCTCCGCACCGTCTACGGCGATCCCGAGCGCTACACCCAGCAGTACTGGAGCCAGATGCCCGGCATCTACTTCACCGGCGACGGCGCGCGACGGGACCCCGACGGCTACTTCTGGGTGATGGGCCGCATCGACGACGTCGTGAACGTGGCAGGCCACCGGCTCGGCACCATGGAGGTCGAGAGCGCGCTGGTGAGCCATCCGTCGGTGGCCGAGGCCGCCGTCGTGGGCCGGCCCGACGATCTGAAGGGCCAGGCGATCGCCGCGTTCGTCAGCCTGGAGTCGGGACAGCGCGCGTCGGACGAGCTCAAGAAGGCGCTGAAGGAGCACGTCGCGAAGGAGATCGGCGCCTTCGCACGCCCCGACGACATCCGCTTCACGGACGCGCTCCCGAAGACCCGCAGCGGCAAGATCATGCGCCGCCTCCTGCGCGACATCGCCGCCGGCAAGGAGACCGCCGGCGACACCACGACCCTCGAGGACTACTCCGTGCTCGCGAAGCTGCGGGAGGACGAGGAATAGCTCGCCGTGAGCCTGGTCCTCACGAACACGCTCAGCGGCCGGAAGGAACCCCTCGCCCCACGCGTCGCGGGCCGGGTCGGCGTCTACTGGTGCGGCGTCACCGTCTACTCGCGCTCCCACGTCGGCCACGCGCGCGCCTTCATCACCGTCGACGTGCTCTGCCGCTATCTGCGCGCGCGCGGGCTCGACGTCACGCTCGTCCGCAACTTCACGGACGTCGACGACAAGATCATCAAGCGCGCGGCGGAGCAGGGCCTCACGCCGGCGGCGCTCGCCGAGCGCGAGATCAGCGCCTTCGCGGAGGACGTCGCGTGGCTCCAGTGCCTCCGCCCGGCCCACGAGCCGCGCGCCACCGAGCACATCGACGACATGGTCGCGATGATCGAGCGTCTCGTCGCCGCGGAGTACGCGTATCCGGCCTGCGACGGCAGCGTGTACTACCGCGTGCGCCGCTTCGCGGGCTACGGAAAGCTCTCGCACCAGCGGCTGGAAGACATGAGCCCCGGCGAGGGCATCGATCCGGACAAGGAAGACGTACACGACTTCGCCCTCTGGAAGGGCGCGAAGCCCGGCGAGCCGACCTGGCCGAGCCCCTGGGGCCCCGGGCGGCCCGGCTGGCACCTCGAGTGCTCGGCCATGGCGCAGCGCTACCTGGGCGACGGGCTCGACGTGCACGGCGGTGGAACGGATCTGATCTTCCCGCATCACGAGAACGAGATCGCGCAGTCGGAGGCCGACACCGGGAAGCCCTTCGCGGCGCTCTGGATGCACAACGGGATGCTCACGTCCGGCGCCGAGAAGATGTCGAAGTCGCTCGGCAACATCCTCTCGGTTCCCGAGGTGGCGCGGCGCGTCCCGGCCGAGGCGCTGCGCCTGCTCTACCTCGGCACGCACTATCGCACGCCGCTCGATTTCTCCGGCGCCCGGCTCGAGGAGGCGCGTGGCGCCCTCACACGTCTCTACGAGACGCTCGCGCGCGCCGACGAGGCCGCCGGCGGCTGGCGCGCGCCGATCGCGCCGGACGGCGCGCTGGCCGGAACCCTCACCCCCTTCGAGACCGCCTTCTGCGAGGCGATGGACGACGATCTCAACGCGGCGAAGGCGATGGGGCTGGTGTTCGACCGCATCCGCGATCTCAACCGCGCGCTCGATGCCGGCGACCGCCCGGAGGCCGCCGCCGTGCGCGCCGAGCTCGCACGCGTCGGGGTCGGACTCGGACTCATGACGGCGGAACCGGCCGCCCTGCTGCACGAGCTGCGCGCGCGTGGCGTCGCCCGCGCCGGGATCGACGAGGGCGCCATCGAGGCGGCCATCACGGCGCGCAACGATGCGCGCGCGCGGCGCGACTTCGGCGAGGCCGACGCCATCCGGGCCCGGCTCCGCGAGCAGGGGATCGTGCTCGAGGACGGTCCGGGCGGCACGACCTGGAAGGCTCGGGGGTCGGCCCGGGGGTCAGCCGGAGACGAGGCTGGGCCCCCGAACAAGGGAGGCAGATGAGCTGGGGACGCAGACGAGCCGGACGAGCACTCACACTGACCGCCCTCTCGATCGCCCTCCTCGGGATGGGCGCCATGGGCGGACACGAGCCGGGGGCCCCGGTGCGCGACTTCCACGCCACGTTCACCGACATCGATGGCGTGCACGTGTCGGCCGATCACGTGAACTGCGGCGGCGGCACGACGCTCGAAGGCGACCTCGGCCGGGGACGCCTGCGCGTGCCGTTCGAGAACATCGCTCGCATCGACGTGGTCCGTGACGGAACCGACCGCGACACCCTGCGCGCCCAGGTGGAGCTCCGCGAGGGATCGCCGGTCTCGCTCACCGTGCGCAGCTCGACGACCTTCTACGGGCAGATCCCGAGCGGGGCGTACCAGATTCGTGCCCGCGATCTGCGAGCGGTCGAGTTCTCCCCGTAGCCGGCTGCGGCCGGGCCGCAGCGCGCGCGCACTCGTCGTCCTGCTGCTCGCGTCCGGTCCCCTGGCCTGCCGGCCCGGGCCGTCGCTCGACGTCAAGCTGTGGCCCGTGCTGCGCTACGCCCGTAACGACGCGCGCGGCGAGCTGCGCTGGTCGGCGCTCGGACCGCTGATCGAGTACGTCCGGACTCCGGACCTGCGCGACCTGCGCATCCGGCCGCTGCTCTGGCTCACGCGCCGCCTGGGCGACACACCCGTCGACCGGATGGAGATCCTCACCCCGATCCTCTCGGCCGAGCGTCAGCCCGGCTACCGGAGCCTGCGCTTCCTCCTCGTGTCACGTACCTGGACGGCTCCCCGCGATGCATCGGAGTCCGGCACGTCGTCGTTCACGTTCTTCCCGTTCGTCTTCTGGCATCACGACCGCGAGCACGGCACGACGGGCGGCGTCTTCCCGTTCTACCTCGACCTGGCGGACGTCTTCGGATACGAGCGAGTGCGTACGGTGCTGTTCCCCGCCTACCTCGCGCTCGACGAGCCGCGGGTCGAGCGACGCTTCTACGGCTTCCCCTTCGTCTCCACGGTCGGAGGTCCGGACGGCCGCGGCTGGCGTGTGTGGCCGTTCTACGGCGACACCGCGGTCGCGGGCCGGGAGCGCGAGCGCTTCGTGCTCTGGCCGTTCTACATCGAGAGCGACCGCCTCGCGCCGGAGTACGGCTGGGAGCGACGCCTGCTCGTGCTCCCGGTCTACGCGGCGCTCGACGGCGAGCAGCGCACCACCAGGGGCTACGGCGTCCTCGCCTACACCCACACCGTCGACGAGCGGCTGGGCTCCGAGGCCATCGGCAGCCCGTGGCCGGTGATCTTCCGCGAGCGGCGTCTCGGCGAGGAGTCCTGGCGCGTCTGGCGCCTGGCTCCCCTCTACGGCCGCAGCGACCGCGACGGCATCCGCTCGTCGTTCTGGCTGTGGCCGCTCTACCGCACCACCGATCAGGACGACGAGGACTTCCACTTCCATCGCCGCGACGGCCTCCTCGTCCTCTGGCGCCACCAGTGGGAGCGGAACGAGGACACCCGGCAGTCCCGCGACCTCGACACCGTCGTCGGACTGCTGCGCAGCGACGCGCACGACGGCCGTCCCGCCGGACAGATCCCGGCGCTCATGGACAGCCTGCTGCCCGCGAACCGCGGCGTCCTCGCGATGTGGGCCCCGCTCTGGGGCGTGTTTCGCTGGGACACCAGTCCCGCGGGCCGGCTCGACTGGAATCTCCTCTGGGGCCTGGCGGCCCGCGAGCGCGGCCGGCTCCGGCCGCCGTGGTTCATCGACACCGATCCGCCCGTCGAGGCGCCGCGTGGCGGCTGAGGTGGACACGCTGCGCTCCGGCGTGACGGCGCGCACCGGCGCCGCCATCCTGTCGACGCTCCAGCTGATCGGCGAGGGCCTCCAGCTCTTCGTCGCGGCCTGCCGCCAGCTGCGCTTCGCAGCGACCGACCGCCAGCGCATGGTCGCGCAGCTGGTGCGGATCGGCACCGACACGGCCCCCATCGCCGCCACGCTGTCGCTCTTCGTCGGCATGGTGCTGGTCGTCCAGTCGGCCGACCAGCTGCGCAACGTCAGCCAGACCGTGCTCGGTCCCATCGTCGGCCTCGCCATGACGAAGGAGATGGGACCGGTGATGATGGGCTTCCTCCTCGCCGGCCGCACCGGCTCCTCGATCGCGGCCGAGCTCGGCTCGATGACCGTGTACGACGAGATCAGCGCGCTCCGCACCATGGACATCGACCCGGTGCGATTCCTCGTGGTCCCGCGCCTGGTGGCGTCCACGGTCGCCCTGCCCGTCCTGGTGCTCTACGCCGACTTCGTCGGCATCCTCGGCGGCGCCGTCGTCGTGTCCGTCGACCCCGCCATCAACCTCTCCGCCTCCGAGTACTTCGCGCGCATGCTCGAGTGGGTGAAGCTCGGGGACATCTTCGTCGGGCTGCTGAAGGGCGTCGCCTTCGGCATCGTGGCCGCCATCGTGCCCTGTACGTTCGGCCTGCGCACCCGCGGCGGCGCCGAGGGGATCGCCGGATCCACCACGGCAGCGGTGGTGTGGAGCTTCGTGTGGATCCTCATCCTGGACTTCCTGATCGTGCGCCTGAGCCTCGCCTTCTCGTGACGGCCGACGGACATCGCGGCGTGTCCGTGCTGCTCGACGGCGTCCGCAAGCGCTACGCCGGCCAGGAGGTCCTGGCGGGCGTCGACCTCGAGATCCGGCCCGGGGAGCTCCTTGCCATCGTCGGACAGAGCGGTCAGGGAAAGTCCGTGCTCCTCCGCCAGATCGTCGGCCTCGAGCGGCCCGACGCCGGGCGCATCGAGCTCGGCGGCGTGCCGCTCGAGCGCTACCTGGCGCAGCCTCCCGGCGAGAAGCCCTTTCTCATCGCGATGGTCTTTCAGGGCGCGGCCCTCCTGGCGTCGCTCACCGTGGCGGAGAACGTCGCGCTGCGTCTCCGCGAGCACCACCAGGTGCCGCCGTCCGAGATCCCCGGACGCGTCCGGGAAGCGCTCGAGCAGGTGGAGCTGAGCGGCGCGGAGGGCAAGCTGCCGGGCGATCTGTCGGGCGGCATGCGCAAGCGCGCCGCCATCGCGCGCGCGCTCGCCATCGACCCGGAGCTCATCCTCTACGACGAGCCGACGGCCGACCTCGACCCGCTCCTCACCGAGCAGATCGGCGAGCTGATCGCCCGCATCCGCCGCCGACGCGGCAGCACGCAGATCGTCGTCACGCACAACCTCGGCGCTGGCGCGTGCGATCGCCGACCGGATCGCCGTCCTGGACGGCGGTCGCATCGTCGAGTGCACGCGGGCGGCCGATCTCACCGCCAGCCATCACCCGCTGACGCGCGAGCTGCTGCGCGCGGCGGGTCTCGGAGGGTCTTCGCCATGAGCAACGAGCAACGGATCGGCGTCTTCTTCCTCATCGGCCTCGCGCTGCTGGCGGTCGCCGTCGAGCTGACCATCGGGCTCGGCCTGTTCCGCCACCGCTACGTGCTGTACGCCGACTTTCACGACGTGCAGGGGCTCGACCGCGGCGCCGACGTCCGCCTGGCGGGTCTGCGCGCCGGCCGCGTCGAGGACCTGCGCATCGACGGCGACCACGTCCGTGTGACCATGGCGCTGGACGGACGGTACAGCGTGCAGCGCGACGCGGTGGCGAAGCTCGACTTCCGGGCGCTCAGCGGCGAGCGCTTCGTCGCCCTCACGCTCGGGACGCCGACCGCGCCCGATCGCACGACCCGGCGACGTGCTCGAGGGCGAGACGCCGGCCGGGTTCGCCGACGCCGTCGACCAGCTTGCCCACGTCGCGCAGTCGATCGACGAGCTCGCGACCAACCTGAACGCGGACGCGGGCCGGCTCCTGACCTCGCTCTCCGACGTGGTGGAGGAGAACCGCAGCGCGCTGAACGGCCTCACCACCCACGTCGCCTCGATCACCGAGAAGCTGGACCGCGGCGCCGGCACCCTCGGCCGTCTCGTGAACGATCCGAAGCTCTACGAGCGGGTCACCGACACGGTCGCCGACGTGCAGCAGTCGGTGCGCGAGATCGGCGCGGTCGCGCGCAACCTGAACGAGGGCCAGGGAACGCTCGGCAAGCTCCTCGCCAGGGACGACACCCTCTACCGGCAGGCAGAGGAGACGATCGACAACCTCTCCGTGGCGGCGCGCAACGCCGAGGAGATCACGGACGGGCTGCGCGCGGGCGAGGGGACGCTCGGCAAGGCGCTCGTCGACAGCTCGCTCTACGACCAGTCGCTCGACACGCTGCGCACCGCGAATCGCGCCGCGCAGTCGGTGGAGGACCAGGCCCCGATCTCGATCCTGGGCACGATCGTCACGAGCCTGTTCTAGCCGCGCATGCTCACCCGTGCATGGTGAGGCCGCCCGACACGCTCAGCACCTGCCCCGTGACGTAGGCGGCCCCGTCGGACAGCAGGTAGACCACCGCCGGAGCCACGTCCTCCGGCAGGCCGAGGCGTCCGAGCGGGATCGTGCGGCGCATCCCCGCCAGCACCTTCTCGCCCTGCTCGCCCGCCATCACGGAGGCCAGGAGCGCGGTCTCGGTGGGCCCCGGACAGACGCAGTTCACGGTGATGCCGGCCCGCGCCACCTCGCGCGCGAGCGCCTTCGAGAACCCGATGACGCCGGCCTTGCACGCCGAGTAGACGGCCTCGCCGGAGCTGCCCACCCGGCCCGCGTCCGACGAGATGCTGACGATCCGGCCTCGCCCGCGCGCGATCATCCCGGGCAGCACCGCATGCGTGGCGTTGAGCACGCCCTTCAGGTTGACGGCGATCACCCGGTCCCACAGCTCGGGCGGCCCCTCGACGAAGCGCGCCAGCACGTCCCAGCCGGCGTTGTTGACGAGCGCCTCGACCGGGCCCAGCTCGCGCTCGATCGCCGCGATTCCCGCCTGCACCGTCGCCGGCTGCGTCACGTCCGCCGCGGCGCCCGCGGCCGCTCCGCCCGTCTCGGCGATCTCCGCCGCGACGGCGGCCGCCGAGGCGCCGTCCAGATCGAGGATGCCGACGGCCCAGCCGGCGCGCGACAGGGCGAGCGCCACCGCACGGCCGATGCCCCGGCCGCCTCCCGTCACGACCGCGAGTCGCGCCAGCGTCGGCTCCTACGCGGACGGGATGGCGGCCGAGAACGTGCCGCTCACCGCGGTCTCGCCCCGCTGCGTGGTGGCGGTGACCTCGCCGTCGATGCGCGCCTCGCCGCCTTCGTCGTACCGGCGCGTCACGCGCCCGGCGCAGGTGATCGTGTCACCCGGCCAGACTCGTGTCGCGAAGCGCACCTTGTAGCGCCGCAGGTTTCCCGCGCCGACGAAGTCCGTGATGCAGCGCGCGACCAGGCCCGCGGTGAGCATGCCGTGGCCGAACACCGTGGGGTTGCCGGCGGCGCGCGCGAAGTTCTCGTCGTGGTGGATCGGGTTGAAGTCGCCCGAGGCGCCGGCGTAGCGCACCAGGTCGGTGCGCGTGAGGTCCTCGACCACGAAGGGCGGAATCGCCGCCCCCTCGGCGAAGCGATCGCTCATGCGTCACTCCTTGACGGCGTCGGCCGTCTCGATGGCGGTGTTCCGCATGTAGGCCACGACCTCGCCGCGCTGGTTGCGGAACTCCGTCTCACCGATGATGAACGTCATGGTGCCGCCGCGGCGCCCCTGCTTCTCGAACACCTCGCGCGTGCGCGACCGGAAGCGGAGCACGTCGCCGGCGCGGATCGGCAGGACGTACTCGAATTCCTGCTCGCCGTGCAGGAGCCGGCGATAGTCGAGCTTCACCGCGCTGCGGGTCTCGCCCAGGTCGCGCATCCAGTGCGCGATCGTCATCAGGAACGTGGGCGGTGCGAGGGCGCCCTCGTCGTCCAGGTACGCCGGGTTCGGATCCTTCACCGCGCGGGCGAACTCGCGGATCTTCCCGCTCTCGACCCGCATCACGGTCTCGGCGCCCCACACCCCGAGCAGGCTGCGATCGATCTCGGCCATCGCCCCGCCTACAGGTTGATGTGCTGCGCCACCAGCTCGCGGTTCCAGGTGGCGTCGCCGAAGGTCACCTCGGAGCTCTTCGCACGCTTGAAGTAGATGTGCATGTCGTGCTCCCACGTGAACCCGATGCCGCCGTGGATCTGGATGCCCTCGCCGGACGACGTGGCGATACGCGTCGGAGCAGTACGCCTTCGCCATCGCCGCGGCGAGCGGCGCTTCCGCCACGCCGTTCGCCACCGCCCAGGCGGCGTAGTACGTCGACCGACTTCGAGCTCTCCACCTCGACCAGCATGTTGGCGCACTTGTGCTGGATCGCCTGGAAGCTGCCGATGGGCTTGCCGAACTGCTCGCGCACCTTGGCGTAGTCGACGCTCATCTCGAGCACCCGCTGCGCGCCGCCGCACATCTCCGCGCACAGCCCCACCTTGCCGCGATCGATCACGCGATCGAGCAGCGCCCAGCCCTGGCCGACCGGACCGAGCACGCGGTCCGCCGGCACGCGGACGTCCTTCAGGACGACCTCCCCGAGCTTGCGCGTCTGGTCCATGGTCTTCAGCTGCGTCGTCGTGATGCCCGGGCGCCTTGGCGTCCACCAGGAAGAGCGTGATGCCGTCGGTCCCGGTCGACCCGGGCGCGCGACCCGCCACGACCATGTGGTCGGCGGTGTGCGCGTCCGGGACGAAGAGCTTCGTGCCGGAGAGGACGAAGCCGCCGCCGTCGGCCTTGGCCGCCAGCTGGATGCCGTCCGCATCCCAGCGGCCCGACGGCTCGAGCTGCGCCAGGGTCACCCGCAGCTCGCCGCTCGCGAGCTTCGGCAGCAGCGCGTCCTTCTGCGCCGCGCTCCCGCCATCGAGCAACGCCACGCCCCCCAGGACGACGGTGGAGAAGAACGGCCCCGGCAGGACGACGCGACCCATCTCCTCGAGCACGACGATCAGGTCGACGAAGTCGAGCCCCGAGCCGCCGTACTGCTCCGGCAGGATGAGGCCCATCCATCCCAGGTCGGCCATCTTCTTCCACAGCTCGGCGGTGAACCCGACCTCGTCGTCCATCATCTTGCGGACGTAGGTCATGGGCGCTTCCTTCGCGAGGAAGTCGCGCGCCGAGCTGCGCAGCATCTCCTGCTCTTCGCTGAAACCGAAATCCATGCGGGAATCCTCTCTCGTACCCTGCGTGCCGCGTCCGACGCGCTACGCGGGCCTCGCCTTCCAGAAGTAGTTGTGGAAGCCGCCGCCGTCGTGGAGGCGGCGGAACGTCAGCTCGAGCGGCATCCCGATGGCGACGCGGTCGGCGTCGCAATCCGTGAGCTGCAGGTAGACACGCCCGCCGCCCTCGAGATCGACGACGCCGTGGGTCGTCGGCGGATCGGCGCTCTCGAACAGATAGTCGTTGGTGAACGTGAACAGCGTCCCGCGGCGCTCGAGCGCCACGTCCTCGAGGCCGCCGCCATGGCCGCACTCGATGCAGACCCGATGCCTGGGGAACTGCACCACGCCACACGCGGGACACTTGCCACCGTGCAGCGGCAGGAGCTCGCCACGATCGCGGAACGCGATGACCGGCGACGACACGTCGCCGAGCCCGGGGTCCTTCCGCATGAGCCGCTTGAAGCGCGCGTAGCGTCCGTACGACGGGAGCGTGCGCTTCACCTCGATCTGCTGCGCGACGCTCGCCCGCACCGCCGGCGGCGTGCCGGTGGCGCGCAGCACGATCGCGTCGGCGCCGTCGCCGTAGCCGCAGACCAGGATCAGCTCTCCCGCCTTCGCCTGCTCGAGCGCGGCGGCGAGCATGACGAGGGGCTGCGCGGCGCCGGTGTCCCCGACGGTCGTCCACAACGCGTCGGCGAGCTGGCGCTTCGGGTCGAGCCCGAGGGCTTTCGCCACGGCGAGCGGCGCGCGTGGATTCGGCGCGGGCAGGATGGCGAGGCGCAGATCGCTCGCGGCCGCCCCGGCCTTCTCCAGGGCGCCCTTCGCGGCTCCCGCGAGGAGCCGGGCGTAGCCGAGCTTGCTCTCGAACGCGCTCGGGAAGGTGTGCGAGAAGTCCTGCGTGCTGGTCCGCCACGTGCCGAGCAGCTCGTCGGCCAGCGTGTGCGTGGCGACCACCTCGGCAAGCCCGGGCTCGGCCCCGACCAGCAGCGCCGCGGCCGCGTCGCCGAAGCTCTGCTCCGCAGCCGATTCCGGCTCCGCCTGCCGACACTCCGCCGCCGCCACCAGGACGCGCGCGGCGGCGCCGCCGGCGACCGTATCGACCGCGGCCAGGATGGCCGACGTGCCCGCGCGCAGCGTCGACCCGACGTCGAGCGTCCGCGTCGATGGCGGCAGGTCGAGGACCGCCGCGATGGTCGCGGCGCCCTGCTTCTCGGCGTACGGCGGGCTCGTGGTCGCGAAGAAGACCGCGTCGGGGCGGCCGCCGGACTCCGGCAGCGCCCCGGCGGCGTTGACCGCCATGGTCAGACTGTCCTCGTCGTGGTTCGCGACCGCGCGCTCGCCCGGCCCCGGCGCTCCGCCCCACTCCTTCGCGATCACCTCCCGCGGGAGGCGGTAGCGCGGGACGTAGGCGGCGACCGCCAGGATACCTGCCATCGCTCGACGCCTCCCTCGTTCAGACGATGCCGCGGGTCCTGAAATCGACGATCTGCTCCGGAGTGTAGCCCAGGCCCTCGAGCACCCCATCGGTGTGCTCACCCAGGTCGGGCGGCGGCGTCCGGATGGTCGGGCTGTCGACCGACAGCTTGATCGGGTTGCCGAGCGTGTGGCGGTGCTCGCCCCGCCGATCCGTGAACTCGAGCACCATCTGCCGGTGTCGCACCTGCGGGTCGTCGAGCATCTCGGAGACGCTCGCGACCGGGCCGAAGCAGATGTCCAGGTCGGCGAGCTGCGACAGCCACTCCGCCATGGTCTTCTCGCGGAACGCCGCCCGGAAACGCTCCATCATTGCGTCGCGCTCGGCGCCTTCCGCGAACTGCTTCTCGACGCACTCCGGCATGCCGAGCTGCGTGCACAGGTTGCGCCAGAAGTGCGGCTCCAGCGCGCCCACCGTGACGTGGCGGCCATCGGCAGTCTCGTACACCGCGTAGCAGGGGTAGCGGCCGGTGAGCATGGTGGCGCCCCGGCGCGGCTCGATGCCGGTGGCGAGCAGGTTCATCACATTGACGACCTGCCAGGCGACCGCACCGTCCATCATGCTGATGTCGACGAACTGACCGGTGCCCGACTGCTCGCGCGCGAGCAGTGCGCCCAGGATGCCCGTCGCGGCCATCAGCGCTCCGCCGCCGATGTCGGCGATCTGCACGCCGGGGATGGCCGGCAGCCCGGTCTCGGTGCCGGTCACGTCGATCACGCCGGCGAACCCGAGGTAGTTCACGTCGTGCCCCACCCGGTCGCGGTAGGGCCCGTCCTGCCCGTAGCCGGAGATCGAGCAGTAGACGAGCCGCGGGTTCACCTCGCGCAGCGTGTCGTAGTCTGCCCGCAGCTTGGCCGCGCCGCCGGGCCGCCCGCCCTCCAGCACCACGTCCGCGTCCTGCACCAGGCGATGGAAGATCGCCTGCCCGTCGGGCTGCTTCAGGTTCAGCGTCAGGCTGCGCTTGTTCCGCCCGAGGAGCGGGATGCCCATGCCCATCGGATCGGTGGGCGCGCAGATCGCCAGCACGTCCATGCCGAGGTCGGCGAGGAGCGTGGAGCAGAAGGGCCCCGGAAGCTGCCGGGTCAGATCGAGCATGCGAAAGCGGGAGAGCGCGCCAGACATGAACCCGCTTCGAGTAGCAAAGGTCCGACCCTCAGGTCCAGCGCGCCACCATCACGGGGACGCGGACGCCGAGAGCGACAGCGGGGTTCCGGGGCGGCGCGGCATCCCGCGCCGCCCCGGAACGCACCGGTGATGACGAGCTAGCGTCCGGCGGCGACCAGCGCGGCGACCGTGAACCAGTCCTCGGTGATCCCGGCCTTCTCGCCCTGGTGGAAGTACCAGCCCTGCTCACCCGGGAACCGCGGGCTCGGGAGCGACGCCTTCGTGGCGTGCTCGAGCTGCATGTCCACCATGACGATGGCGGGCGCGAAGGGCATCTCGTCCTCGTACGTGATGGCGTTGTTCCCCGGCACGGACTTCCGGAAGCTCACGTCGTTGATCCAGATCTTCCACAGCTCGCCCGACCGATCGTAGATGTCGGAGTACGTGATGCCCCACGTCTCCTTGTCGACGAAGAGCACGCGCTTCGAGTAGGCGTACTGGGGCAGCTTGGACGTGCCCTCGATCACGTACACCTTGCGCTTCTCCCAGTTGTCGTTCCACGCCCAGTCGACCTTCTCGTCCCATTTCACGGGGAAGTGCTCGGCGTGGACGGTGGCGAGGACCTCCTTGTCACCGAGGTACTTCCACTCCATCCAGGACACCTGGCCGGCGTACCCGTAGTAGCTGTCCACGTCGGTGTCCTGCCCGAAGAGCGCGTCCGAGCGCTGCGCCGTGGAGAGCCGCCGCACGCGCCGGAGCGACGGCAGGTAGAGCCAGGAGTCATCCTGCTTGGCGGAGTCGATGTACCGGTTGCCGAGCGCCCCCACGCCCTTCAGGTCGAAGGGCTCGAGGATGGGATAGAGGCCCTGCTGCGCGCGATACCCGTTGGGGTTCGGCTTTTCCGGCTTCGGATCGACGTAGAGCCTCGCGTTCCAGAACAGGCGGCGGAAGTGGTCGAGCAGGAAGTGCCGCTCCACCGTCATGGGGCCGTTCTCCGGGATCGAACCCGTGTCGGCGTCGAAGTTCCGCAGATCGGTATCGTCGAGGCCGTTCACGAACCCGTAGTCGTAGTTCCACATGACCTTGATGGCGAACTGCGGATCCTTCGGTGTGATGTTCGGGAACGGCTGCCCCGCGACGTAGTTCTGCAGGCTCAAGCCGTCGGCCGAGAGCTTGACCTGGGGCGCGTACTTCTCGGTGGCTTCCTTGTACGCCTTCGGCCACTCGATGGGCTTCGTCTCGGAAACCGTGATCGGGAAGCCGCGCTTCACGCACCAGAGCAGACCCGGTGAGAGCAGGTCCTTCACCTTGTCAGCGTTGCTCGCGTTGATCTTGTCTCCGGGCGACACGTCGGCGAGGACGCTCCGACCCGGAGCCATGCCCACTGCGAGCACCACCAGCGCCAGCCCGATTGCTCTACGCATCGTACATTCCCCCCGTCTCGAGAAACGTCCTCAAATGGCAGCGCCCCCGGCGGGATGCGCACTGCGCCTGCGTCGGTCCTACACCGCACCCCGCGATAAAAGCAACGGGGTCCGACCTCCGATTCGACCATCCGCGGTGCCGGCCGGCACCGCACCGCGCGGGAGCGCGTCGTAGATCATGTCCTCGTAGTCACGAACCTGGCGGCCGATAAGGACCACGCCTCCCTCCTTCGCGCTGCGTGCGTAGAGCGCCGTGCCCGTCGGGTTCGTGCCGCCAAGCGTCACGACCACCGGCTCCCCGTCCGTCTGGGCGAGCTCGACCCGATCGCCCTGCTCGTCCAGGCCGAAGGAGCTCAGCTCGCCGGTCGTCGTCGCCACGCGATCGATCTCCTCGGTGGTGAGCAGGGCCTGGAGGAAGCCGGTGACGAGGTCGTTCGGCAGCTCTGCCCCGGCGGGCTCGACGACCACCCAGCCGTGGCCCTCGCGACGCAGCACGACCGACCGGAGCCCGCGCGCCAGCCGGATCCCGACCACGTCGGAGGCGGTCAGCTGGAGGAACCGGGCCCGCGGCGGGGGCAACCCGTCGGCCTCCGGCGGCGGGGTGCGCTCGCGGCCGTAGAGCACCGCGAGGAGCGCGGCCACGGCATAGAGCAACGCGACCTGTCGCCAGCGCACGCGGTCACCCGCCCCAGCGCCGCCGCAGCACGAGTGCGATGCCGACGAGGCCGAATGCCAGCGGCAGGATCACCGCCGTCGACCAGAAGATCCGGTCGCCCTGCTCTGCCGTCACGAAGAACTGGTTCCGACCGGGCTCCTGGCGCGAGGAGCGATGCCCGATGACCTCCGGATCGCGCGCCAGCCACGCCACCGTATTCACGAACAGGTCCTTGTTGCCGAGGTACTCGATGAAGAAGTTGTTCGCGAACTCCGCGTTGCCGTAGACGACCAGCCGGCCCGACCGCGGATCGTTGCCCGCGGGCACCGGCACGGTGAACTCGACCTCCGCGCCCACGGTGACGGGGCCGCGCTGGTCCCGGCCGGCCATGAAGACGCCCGCGCCCGTCCGCAGGATGCTGAGATCGGTCGTCGACCAGCTCTCCGGGCTGGTGCGTAGCAGCGGCGTGAACCACGTGCCAGGGATCTCCTCGGAGACGCGGTTCACCGACCGGCTGAGCGAGAACAGCGGCGGCGCCTCGAGCGGGCCCACGATGGGATGCGTCTCGCGATCGTAGCTGAGCGGCATCGTGAGATACTCGCCGCCGTAGATCCGCGCGGCCGGATCGACGACGACGTCGTCGGGGAGCGCGACGCGATACTGCCCGAGCAGGTTCGCCAGCGACGGCGCCTTCTGCGGGTCGAGGAGCACGATCGCGTTCCCGGGGCGCTGCAGGTAGCGGTCGAGCGCCGCGAGCTCCTCGGGCAGGTAGTCCTTCTGCGGCCCCGCGATGACCAGCACGGCGGTGCCGACGGGCACCTCGTCTCCGAGCAGCGAGATCGGCACGACCTCGTAGTACTCCTGCTCCAGGAACGTGCGCGCGGTGGCGTAGCCGCGATTGCGGTCGTTGCTCGCCGGATCGCCCTCGCCGTGCCCGGTCACCCAGGCGACGGTCTTGCGCTGCTGGCGGGTCACCTGCAGCACCGCGGCCACCAGGGTCTCCTCGCGCGGATTCGAGAACACTCGCCGTCGTCCCCCGCTCTCCACCACGAGCGCGCCGTAGGAGTCGACGTCGTACTCCCGCGCCAGCGCCGGGCTGCGGTTGACGTCGACGGTGTCGACGCGCAGGCGGGGGCCGACCGCGCGCACCTGGCGCAGGAGATCCTCGATCATCGGATTGCGCGAATCCTGCGAGCGCAGGAACGCGAGCACCCGGACCTCGCGATCGAGGCCGCCGAGCACCTGCCGCGCGTGCTCCGAGAGCGTGTAGCGACGCTCGGGGGTGAGATCGAGCCGCCACGAGCGCGCGTCGAGCAGGCCCTGTCCGAGGAAGAAGATCGCGAGCAGCGCCGGGATCGCCAGCACCATGCGGGCCACCTGCCCGCGCAGCGTCAGCGCCGGCCGCGCCATTGCCTCGCCTCCAGCACCCGGAGCGTGCCCCAGACGAAGCACCCCGCCAGGAACAGGAAGTAGAAGACGTCGCGCAGGTCGATGATGCCCACCGAGAAGGGCTGGAAGTGATTGAAGAGGGAGACCGCGTGCAGCACGGGCAGGGAGCCGGTCGCGTTCGCCGCCTCGTTCCACGAGAGCAGCCAGAGCAGCAGCAACGGCATCGCCGTCAGGAAGCCGGCGAGGACCTGGCTGTCGGTCATCGACGAGACGAACAAGCCGTATGCGGCGCACATGCTGCCGAGCAGCAGGAGCCCGAGGTAGCCGGCGGCCAGCGGCGCCAGCGGGAACTGCTGCACGCGCCAGACCGCGAACGGGTACACGAGGGTGCAGGCGAGCAGCATCGCGACGACCAGCAGGCACGCGCCGAGCTTCGCCATCACGACGACGCGGTCGGTGACCGGATAGGTGAGAAGCAGCTCGAGCGTCCCCAGGCGACGCTCCTCGGCGAGGAGCCGCATGGTGAGCAGCGGGATGGCGAGCATCAGGACCAGGCGCACGTCCATGAACACCAGCTGCCAGAGGTTCTCCATGATGCTGAAGCCGAACCCGAAGGTCACGAAGTAGATCAGGTCGGAGTGGAAGTAGTAGCCGGTGTAGGCGAGGAACGCCGCGGCGACGAGGTAGACGAGCGGGGAGCCGAAGTAGGTCCGCAGCTCCTTGCGGAGGAGCGCCATGAAGCCGCGCATGCGTCGCTCACTGCACGGCGCGCACGAAGAGGTCCTCGAGCGTCGGCGTCACGGTGTGCACCTCGAGCAACGTCCAGCCGCGTCCGACGACCAGCGCCGCGACGGCACGCTGCACCGGCTCGGCCTCCTTCGCACGCACGACGAAGCGATGCCCCGCCTCGCCGTCCGCGGCGGCGGCATCCACGCCGAGCGCGCCGGGCAGCGACGCGAGCGCCTGCGCGACCGCCGCCGGCGGGCCGTCCACGCGGACGACCACCCGCTCCGCTCCCTCGAGACGCGCCGAGAGGGCCGCCGGCGTGTCCTCGGCGACGAGCTTGCCCGCCGACATGATCACGATGCGGGTGCAGAGCGCCGACGCCTCCGCGAGGACGTGCGTCGAGAGCAGGACGGTCCGGCCGGCGAGCCCGCGCAGCAGGTCCCGCATCTCCACGGTCTGCACGGGATCGAGGCCGACGGTCGGCTCGTCGAGCACGAGGACGGGCGGATCGCCGAGCAACGCCTGCGCCAGGCCGACGCGCTGCCGGAAACCCTTCGACAGCTTCCCGGTCAGACGTTCCGCCACCGTCTCCAGGCCGCAGCTCGCGATGACGGTCTCGACGGCACGCCGCGCGCTCCTCCCGTCGAGCCCCTTCATCCCGGCCACGAAGCGCAGATAGCGCCGCACGCCGAGGTCCGGATACAGGGTCACCTGCTCGGGCAGGTAGCCGACCTCGCGCCGCGCCGCCACGGGGCGCTCCGCGACGTCGACGCCGCCCACCCGGACGCGACCGCCGGTCGGCGAGAAGAAGCCGATCAGGCAACGCATGAGCGTGCTCTTGCCCGAGCCGTTCGGTCCCAGGAGCGCCGCGACCTCGCCGCGCGCGATCGCGAAGGACACGTCGTCGACGGCCCGCACGGGGCCGTAGCACTTGGTCAGATGCTCGACCTGGATCAGGACGGACTCAGTGCGCGGGACGCGTCCCCCCGGCGGCCTTCTCGGCTTCGCGCCGCTTGCGGCTGCGCGCGTGGATGATCTCGTCGGCGATGATCACGAGGGCGCTGAAGCTGAGGACGATGATGATCGACTCGTAGAAGCCGATGCTCTCCAGGATGTGCATCATCGGGTATCGCCTCCCTAGCTCGCCGCGACCGCGCTCTGCTCGATCCCCGTCATCCGCCGCCGTGTGCCCTGCGCTGCCTCCTTCATGACGAACCTCGGCCGCGTGTACGAGATCAGCGCGGGCAGCAGCGTCACGGCCGACACGAAGCTCACGAACATCCAGACGGCCAGCAGGCCGCCCATGACGGCGTTGAAGCGGATGTTCGACAGCGTCCAGAGCGCGGTGCCCGCCACCATGCAGACGGCCGTGAAGCTCACCGCCTTGCCCGATGTCCGGAGCGCGATGTGGATCGATTCGTCGAGATCGCCGTTGATGCGGATCTCCTCGATGACACGGCTCAGGATGTACAGGCCGTAGTCGATGCCGAAGCCGACGCCGACGGTCACGAGCGGGAGCGTATTGATGCTGATGCCGATCCCCATCGTCGCCATGATCCCGTTGATCACGATGTTGGAGATGAACAGCGGCAGCAGCAGGAGGAGGCCGGCCATCGCGGAGCGGTAGGCGAACAGCACGATGACGAACATGGTCCCGAACCCGAGCACGTTCATCATGAGGTCGTTGCGCACCAGCACCTCGTTCGCCGCCGCCAGCACACCGATGAGTCCACCTGCCAGCTTGAAGGTGGCCTTCTCCATCGGGTTCGCCGCGATGAACTCCTTGGAACGCTCGATGATGCGCGCGACGTTGTCGCCCTTGTGGTTGCGGGCGAAGAACGTCACGTGCGCCGTGGTGTAGTCCGGCGTCACGTACTTCGCCGTCTCCGTCGGCGGCGAGTTGGCGAAGAAGATGAAGAACGTCTGGCCGACGTCGCGGACCGTGTTCGGGATGACGCCCCACTTCGGCTCCAGCTCGTGGAACACCATGTTGACGGTGCGCAGGATATCGGTGAGCGAGAAGCTGTAGCCGATGTCGCGATCGCGCTCGAGGTAGCGCTGGAAGTTCTCCATCGTGCGCAGCACGGTCGGATCCTTCATGGCGTCGCGGTCGTGCCCTTCCGCGACCACGATCAGCGGCTCGACGCCGCCGAACTTGTCCTGGATGTGGGCATGCGAGACGTTGTAGGGCGAATCCTCGAAGACCAGCGGCGAGGCGACGGTGGGGTCTCCGACGATGAGCCCGCGCATCTGGACCGCCCCGATCCCCGTGAGGAGTGCCCAGAAGACCATCGTCGCGATCTTGCCATTGCGCGACAGGATGTGGTCCGTGCACCAGTCGATCAGGTTGCGGTACCAGCCACGCTCGCGCTCCAGGACCACTTCCTTGTCGGGGGCGCGCAGGTAGTAGTAGACGATCGGGTTGAGCAGCATCTCCGAGATCGTGATGGCGAGGATCCACCACGACGCGACGATCGCCAGCTTCCGGAGCATGACGATGGGTACGAGCATGATGACCAGTACCCCGAATGCGTCGGTCAGGATCCCCGAGAAGGTGGGGACGAACAGCTCGGCGAACGCCGCCACGATGGCCTTGCGCTGGTCCCAGTCGTTGCGCTCGTACTCCTCGTAGTACCGGTCGTGCATCTGGATGGCGTGGCTCACGGCACGCGCCGTGATGAGGAACGGCATCACCAGGATGAGCGGGTCGAGCGCGAAGCCGATCAGGTGGATGAAGCCGATCCCCCAGATGGCCGCGATGACCCCCGTCAGGGACGGCCGCAGGGCGCCACGCCAGTCGTGGAAGTACAGCCAGCGCAGCAGCCACTCGAAGCACCAGGTCACGGTGAAGATCCAGAAGACGTCGCCCGCGTAGCTGTAGATCCACCCGTAGAGGCGCGGCTCGCCGGCCACGTAGATGGCGATGTCGGGCTCCGGCACCTTGATCTTCACGGTCTCCTGGCCGTCTCCGCGCTGGATCCCGAGCGTGGCCTCGCTGCCCCGGGGCATCTCGCTGATGATCTTCGCCACCGCGGTGCGGTCGGCGGTCGCGGTGCCGTTCACCGAGACGATGACGTCGCCCACCTTGAGCCCGGCATCCGCCGCCGCGGTACCCCGGTAGACGGCCTCGATCGTGGCGGGCGTCGGCTGGTCCGGCTTCAACGGATCCTTGCCCTTGATCAGCGCGCCGAACCACCCCTTCTCGAAGGGCGCGATGACGCGCTCGTTGAACTCGGTGAACGTGCGGCGATGATCCAGCCGCCCCTCGATGAAGTTGGCACGCACGAGGGCGGCCTTGTCGTCGAGCGAGACGAGGATGCCGTAGATGCTCTCCGTGTTGTGGACGATGCGCCTGATGGCCGCCGCGTCATCGGGCGTTTTCGGGAGTCCGATCATGACCGGCTCGGCTCGGAGAAAGCCGCCGGACTGTGCGCGCAGGTACCGGGTGGTGCGATGACCGATGGAGTCGATCTGGTTGTGGTTGACGCCGTACACCTGATCGACGGCCTCGGTGATCCTGTAGATGCGGGCGAGCGTCGGGACGGTGAAGATGTCTCCGTTCTTCGCCTCGACCATCAGCTGGACGTTGTTCGCGCCACCGAAGGTGCCCGCATACTTGTTGTGAATCTGGACGAACGGATGCGTCTGCGGCAGGAGGTCGCCGAAGCTCGTCTCGAGCTTCAGCTGGAAGGCCCAGTAGGCGAACACTGCCGTGACCGCGAGCACGAGGATCATGATCGGATTGCGGTAGTCGATCAGCCGCTCGCCGAGCCAGTAGAGGGCTCGTTTGTCTTGTTCGTTCGTGTCACCAGCGCTCATGCGGTTCTCCCGGCTCAGCCCTGGACCGGCAGCCAGCTCTTGCCGCCGTCCTCGGTGTGATAGATGAGCCCGTATCCCCCGACGAGCCACCCGTATTGCGGCTCGGAGAAGCTGAGGGCGCGCAGCCAGGTGGACACGTCCTGTCCGATGTTCGCCCGCGTCCAGACGTCGGATCCCGGCTCGGTCTTGACGACCTGTCCGGCAGCGCCGACGGACCACCCGGACCCGTCGGCGAATCGCACGATGTCGTAGAGCGGATCCTGTAGCTTCACCTCGCCGCCCTCGGTCTTCTGGTAGACCCACTTCTCGCCGCCGTCACTGGTGGCGGCGATGTGCGCCTCGAGGCCGGCCGCAACCGCGTGCTGGGTATCCTGCGCATCGATCCCGAAGAGCGTCGGGAGGTCGAGGAGATCGAAGTATTCCGTGCCCTGGAGGAGCGACTTCGTCTGCTCCTTCCAGGTCTCGCCGCCGTCGCGCGTGCGAAGGATCTTGCCGAACTCGCCGACGATCCAGCCGTTCTGCGCGTCGACGAACTTGACGTCGTAGAGGATGGGATCGGCCGCGGCGAGGCTCTCGCCTCCCGACAGATCGCCTTCCATCTTGATCTTGCGCGAGCGCCACGTCTGTCCGCCGTCGGAGGTGGACGTCAGGATCGACCGATCGCCGACTGCCCACGCGTGCTGCGCGTCGGTCGCGTCGACGTTGAAGAGATAGGCTCGCTTGACCGCCCCGTCGCTCTCCTCGAACGTCGCGTTCGACTCCTGCTTGGTCCAGGTCTTGCCGCCGTCGGCCGTGGCGAGGATCACGCCGTCCTGGCCGACGATCCAGCCATGGTCGTCGTCGACGAAACGCACCCCGTAGAGCGCGACGTCGACGCCGCTCGGAAGGATCGTCCAGTTCCGGCCGCGGTCGCGAGTCTCGACGATCTTGCCGCCGTAGCCGACGACGATCGCACGGTCCTTCGAGAGCGCCTGGACGTCGTAGAAGCGGTCCGTGCGGGGATAGATGGTCCGCTCCATCAGCGGGATCATCTCGACCTCACGATGGCAACCCATCGCGAGCGCAACCAACACGATCCCCACTGGGATCGACGGACGGCGCATGCGACTCCCTCCCTCGGGGCCGTCGCTGGACGGCCCGCGTGCGCGACGTAACAAACCGGTGCTCAAAGTGTCAATGGGGCGCAGCCTCCTTGGGCTTCGCGTCCTTCGGAAACCATTTCGCCTGCTCCGAGGGCTCGAGCAGGATCTGCGCGTCCACCTTCCAGGCCCCGTCCTCGCGAACGAGGGTGTAGAGCTCGTACTCGGTGAGTCCGAGGGTGTTGACGAAGCGATCCTGCGACTCGAGGATGTTCGGCACCTGCGCCTTCTCCCCCTCCACCTTTCCCGGATAGACCGTGAAGTCGAAGATCTTGACGTCGGCGAAGCCCATCATCGCCTTCGACTCCTTCACGTACTGCTCCTTGTCCTTCCCCTGCCGCATCGCCTTCGAGACGAGATCGTACGCGTCGCCGAACTTCTCGGCCTTCAGCGCCGCCAGGTAGTGGCGCAGGACGTCCTCGGGTCCGCTCGACTCCGCGGCGAGGATGCTGGTGACGGGGAGGAGGGCCATCACGAGCAGCAGCCCCCGAACGCACCCGTGACGCATCGTTGCGTGCCTAGCACAAGGGCCGACGGCTCCGAAAGGCCCGATCCGCGCTGGCATGGGGGTTGCTCCTCAGATGCCATGATGGCCCGCACCTCTGGAGAACTCACCTGATGCCTGCGAATTCCGGAGACCTGGTTCGCAGCCTGCGGCAGCGGCTCAGCCTCACCCAGGAGGAGTTCGCCCACGAGATCGCCGTCACGGTCTCGACCGTGAACCGGTGGGAAAATGGCCATGCCGCGCCCAGCAAGCTGGCGTGGAAGGTCATTCGGGACCTGGCTCGCCGGCGCGGAATGACGGCGCACCTCCAGCGCCCGCAGCAGTCGGTGAACGGGCGCTGACGCGGCGCGCGCGCTGCGCCGCCCGCCGCCCCGCCACCGTCACCGCAGCGTCACTCCGTCAATTTCTCGACGCTCTGCGGGACCGTCGCGGCCCCTCCGGAACCCGCATGTCCTTGATTTGCGCCGCGACCGCGCATCGTGCGCCACGCGTGTCATGCGGCACGGCGCTTGCGTCATGGATGGCACACCGTGGGAACGCCGGGACCCATTCCCGGCGCGATCCACGGATAAAGGGGTGACCATCAGATGCTCGCGCACGACGCGCCAACGGCAGCCGCCACCGGCCATGCTCGCCCGAACCCCGGACGGGTCTTCTCCCTGCACGAGGTCCCGCGCACGCCGCGTCCCGGCCCCTACCTGGCGGCCCCGGCGACGTTCGAGGGGATGGTCGGCCGGGCGCCGGTCATGGCGGAGCTGTTCGCCTTCATCGAACGGCTCGCGCCCTATCCGACCACGGCCCTGATCACCGGCGAGAGCGGCACCGGCAAGGAGCTCGTCGCGCGCGCGATCCATCGCCTCTCCGCCCGCAGCCAGCGGCCCCTCGTCGTCTGCAACTGCACCACCCTCGCACCCACGCTCATCGAGACCGAGCTGTTCGGACACGTGCGCGGCGCCTTCACCGGCGCCGACCGCGATCGCAAGGGGCTGTTCGAGGCCGCCCACGGCGGCACCATCTTCCTCGACGAGATCGGCGACCTGCCCGGCTCGGCGCAGGCGAAGCTGCTCCGCGTCCTGGAGGAGCGCGAGATCCGCCGCGTCGGGTCCGCCGACGCGACCCCGGTCGACGTCCGCGTCGTCGCCGCCACCAACCGCGATCTCGGCGACATGGTGCGCACCGGCGAGTTCCGCGACGACCTCTACTACCGCCTGAACGTCGCGTCCGTGCATCTCCCGCCGCTGCGCGAGCGGCCGGACGATCTCGAGCCCCTCGTCCGACACTTCATCATCCACTGCAATCACAAGCTCGGCCGCAACGTGACCGGCATCAGCGCGCCGGCGCTGGCGCTGCTCAGCCGTCACGCGTGGCCGGGGAACGTGCGCGAGCTGGCCAACGTGCTCGAGCGCGCCATGGTCGCCGCGTCCGGCAACGTGATCCTGCCCGACCACCTCCCGGGCCAGATTCGCTGCGCCCGGCCCGCGGCGCTCGGCGCGGCGCCCGCGCTCACGCTGGAAGCGGCCGAGCGCGACCAGATCCTGCGCGCGCTCGACGCGGCGGGCGGGAAGCGCATCGCCGCCGCGAAGCTGCTCGGCCTCTCGCGCCGCACCCTGTACCGCAAGCTCGACCGCCACGGCATCCCGTGACGCGGCCCGCGGGTCGGGCGACTCAGGCGCCCAGCAGGTTGATGGTGCACGCCGATCCGAGACCGATGACGTGCGCCAGACCGACCTTCGCTCCCTCCACCTGGCGGGCACCCGCCGTGCCCCGCAGGTGCTGCGTGACCTCGTAGATGTTCGCCACGCCGGTGGCGCCGAGCGGATGGCCCTTCGACAGCAGGCCGCCCGAGACGTTCACCGGCACGCGTCCGCCCCAGGCCGTCTCGCCCTCGTCGATCATCCGTCCGGCCTCGCCCTCCCCGCACAGCCCGAGGTTCTCGTAGTGCAGGATCTCCGCGGTGGCGAAGCAATCGTGCAGCTCGACCACGTTCACGTCCTCCGCGCCGACGCCGGCCCGATCGTAGGCGAGCTGCGCGGCGCGGCGCGTGAGGGTGTTCACGTCGGGGAACGTCAGATCGCGCTCGCCCCACGGGTCCGACGTCAGGACCGAGGCCAGCACCTTCACCTTCGCTCCGAGCTGGCGCGCCTTGGCCGCCGACACGACCACCGCAGCGGCGGCGCCGTCGCCCGTCGGGCAGCACATGTAGAGCGTGTTCGGATACGCCACGACGCGCGCGCCGAGCACCTGCTCGAGCGGCGTCTCCACCTGGTACTGCGAGAGCGGGTTGCGCGTCGAGTGCTGGTGATTCTTCACCGCCACCTTGGCGAACTGCGCCTGCGTGGTGCCGTACTTCCGCATGTGCTCCATGCCGGCCTGGCCGAAGACCGCGGGCATGAGGCTGCTCCCGATCACGCCCTCGGTGCGGACGCCCGACCCGCCGCCGCCGCCGAGCAATCCCATCTTGCCCATCTGCTCGACGCCCACCGCGAGCGCGACGTCGCACTCGCCCGACGCCACGTGCAGCCACGCCTCGCGGAACGCCGACGACCCCGTGGCGCACGCGTTGGCGACGTTCATCACCGGGATGCCGGTCTGGCCGATCTGCTGCAGGATGCGCTGGCCGACCATGGCGTTCGCCTGGAACAGGCACCCCGCGGCCATGAACTGCACGTCGCCGATGGCGAGTCCCGCGTCGTCGAGCGCGAGGAGCGCCGCCTCGCCGCCGAGCTGCGGAACGTCCTTGTCCGGGTAGCGCCCGAACTTGAGCATGCCGACTCCGGCGACGAACACGTCTGCAGCCATGAGCTCCTCCTTCAGGCGTCTTGTACGGGACGGAAGTAGAACGCGACCACGTCGTTTCCCTGCTTGTCCTGCTGGCTCACGCCGGTGGTCATCTCGACCGGCATGCCGAAGCGGATCGCGTCCGGTCGCGGCTCGACGTCGATCAGGTTGCACCGCACCGACACGCCTTCCGGCAGGTCGACGACCCCGACCACGTACGGGACCGGCACGCCCGGAAAGGACTGGTGCACGATCGAGTAGACCCAGAGCGTGCCGCGCCGCGAGAGCGGCACCTCCGCGAACGGCCCACGGCCGCCGCACTTGCTGCACGCGATCCGGTGCCCGAGATACGTGGCGCCGCACGCCGGACAGCGCTGTCCCACGAGGTGCGGCTCCCCGTCGTCCGGCAGACGCAGGAACGGCACGATGGGCCGGCGGCCGGGCGCGGCGGAAGTCTCGGTCATGTGCTCCGAGGTAGCATCGCCTCGCCGGCCGTGTCCACGCCCGCGCACTCCCGGCGACCCCTGGACTCCGACCCCGCGCCTCCCGTATGCGACCGGGATGGCGGAGCAATTCAAGGACCGGGTCGCCGTCATCACCGGCGGCGGGAGCGGCATCGGGGCGGCCATGGCCGGCGCGTTCGCGGCGCGCGGCGCGCGACTCGTGCTGGCCGACATCGACGTCGCCGCCCTCGAGCGGACCGCGGGCGCGCTGCGCGGCGGGGGCACGGAGGTGCTCACCGTGCGGACCGACGTCGGCGACCCGGCGCAGGTCCGCGCGCTCGCCGACGCCGCCGTCGAGCGCTTCGGCGCCGTGCACGTCGTCTGCAACAACGCCGGCATCGCGCTCTTCGGGCCGATGGCGAGCGCGACGCACGCCGACTGGGAGTACACGATGCGCGTCGACTTCTGGGGCGTCGTCCACGGCGTCGAGACCTTCGTGCCGCTGCTGCTGCAGCAGGGCCAGGGCGGCCACATCGTGAACACCGCCTCCATGGCCGGGCTCGTCGGCATGCAGTGGCTCGGCGTCTACTGCGCGGCGAAGTTCGCGGTCGTCGGCTTGACGGAATCGCTCCACCGGGAGCTCAAGCCGCAGGGCATCGGGGTCAGCGTGCTCTGTCCGATGATCGTCCAGACCGACATCAACCGGAACTCGGTCCGCAACCGCCCCCAGGCCCTGCGCAATCCCGGCGACCCGGTCGACTTCGAGGAGCCGGGCGCCGACGTGCAGGGCCTCATGAAGGGCGGCGTCATCGCCGTCGACGAGGTCGCGCGACGCGTGGTGCGCGCCATCGATCGCGGCGACCTGTACGTGCTCACGCATCCCGAGCAGCGCGAGTTCCTGCGCCGGCGTGCCGCCAAGCTCGACGCGATGTTCGAGCCCGGGCAGTGGTGAGCCGGGCGGGCGCCTGACAGAGCGCCCGCCCGACCACCGTCAGCCGGGGCGCCGCTGGCGCGGCACCCCGGCTGCCCCCATCCGTTCCCCCTACTGGATGTTGCGCTGCACGAAGGCGAGCAGGGCCGCCGGGACCGGATTGTCGGCGTTGTCCTCGGCGGTCACGATGTCGAGGTGCGCGAAGCCCTCGGCCATCACGACCTCGAACCCGCCCCCGACGCCGCCGAAGGTCGGGAAGGCCGGATTCGGATTGAGGCGATCGACCACGCGCGGCGTGCCGTCACAGCTCGGCGCGGTGCACACGCCGATGCTGACGCCGAAGGCCGAGTAGACGCCCGGCACCGTCGCCAGCCCGTTCGTCCCGCCGAACGCGATCACCGGGATGTTGATGTTGGCCGCCTGCGTCAGGTTCTCGATGTCGCGCCGGCCGCGGCCGATCGAGAGCGCCGACGAGTCGAGGTTGATCGCCTGGGAGCAGTCCGCATCCATGCTGCACGATGCGCCGACGTTGCCGACCGAGCAGACGCCGGCCGTGCAGACGCCGCTGACCGACGTCACGCTCGGTCCCGCCGCGGGATAGTACACGTCGGTGAAGTTGGTCCCGCCCAGGTAGAAGTTCTTGGCCATGCGATCCATGCGCGTGACCTCCTTCTCCTGTCCCCACTTGACCCCGTTGATCGTAGTGGGCGGCGGTCCGTTGTTCGGCGCGAGGCAGCGCCGACGCCGGGAGCACGGCGGGAAGCTGGCCTGGGTGATGTCGAGCCAGTGCATGACGCCGTCCACCACCGGACCCGGGCCGCCGAGCGAGGTGGCGACGAAGGAGGCGATGCTCGCGACGAGTCCCGTCGTCGTCGACGAACTCGCCGAGCCCGCCCCAGGCCGTCGCGCGCGGCAACGCCGAGAGGGTGGCGAGATCGGGGACCTTCGCCACCGCGTTGTTCCCCGCAGCGCCCTGGTCGACGCGGACGAGGTTCTCGCCGCCGTTCGGATCGAGCGCGGACTGGAGGCCGCTCAGCTCTCCGGCGGTGAGGATGCGCGGGTTGAGGATGCCGGGCACGGTCGCGTAGGCGGCAGCGGCCGGCGTGCACTTCGGCGGCACCTGGCCGGCGCAGTCGGTCGCCTCGGTCGCGATGGTGCACGGGGTGACGCCGTCGACGCAGCGGGCAGCGTTGTCACGCACCGCGCCGAAGAGGCCGCCGTCGAACTTCGCCTCGATGCGGTCGAGCGTGTCGTTGCTGACGAACGCGCCGCCGGTCGAGCCGCCGCCGCCCTCGAGGAGCACCAGCCCGCGTAGCTTGGCGAAGCCCGGATCGGCCGGCCCGACGCCGGTCAGGTTGAAGTCGGTCGACGCGTAGCGCGCCGTGAAGCCGGTGCCCGCCGAGTGACCGCCGAGGAAGACGTTCTGGTTGCGCGCCGCCGCGCGGGCCGCCGTCACGACGGCGTCGATGTCACGCGAGAAGACGAGGTTCGTCCAGCTCGCCATGAACGGGACGTCGGCCTGCGTGTCGTAGAAGATCGCCCGACGATTCGGTCCCGCCGCCAGCAGCGGGTCGAGCGGAAGCCCGAGCTCGCCGCCGTAGAGCCAGTCGAGCGCGATCTCCGGGCTCAGGAACTCCTCCGCGATGTCGAGCCCGGCGCTGTCCTCGAGCTGGTTGGTCCGCCGGTCGAAGGCCCACACCTCGAGCACGAGGCCCGTCTGCTGCTTGGCGCGCGCGATCAGGTTCTGCGCCAGGATGCGGAAGTCGGCCGCGCCGCCCTCGAACCCGGGCACGAGGACCAGGATGGCGTCGGGCTGCTGCGGGGGCCCCGCCAGGAAGTGGCGCGTGTAGCGCGCGTTGTTCAGGCTGAACGAGCCCGCCGCCGAACTGCGTCAGCAGCTTCGGGTTGGTCACCGTGACGCCCGACGTGCCCGGCGTGTTCGCCGGCTGCGCGCCGCTCGGGATGTTCACCGTCTCCTGCACGACCAGCACGGCGCACGAGTTGGTGGCGTCGAAGCTGCAGGCGTCGGGAGCGAAGGGCGACGCGTAGCAGGCATGCCGGACGATCTTCCCGTTCGACGCGTCGACGCAGTTCGCGACCTTCTGCGCCTTCGCCGTCGTCTTGCTGCTCGCCGACTTCGCCTCGCAGCACATCACCCGCGGCTCCGCCGCCGGGTAGCCGCACGCCGCCTTGGAGTAGATCTTCTTCACCTCGCTCTTGCACTCCTTGCGGAGCGTGAAGGCGCCGAGGACGGGCGTCCCGTCGGTGGCGTCTGTGATCGACCGTCTTGGCGCACTTCACGAACTTGCCGTGCGTCTTCGCGGGCGTCGACGCGTCGAACGCGGCGCAGGGGCACGACCGGGCGATCGCGCCGCGGACCCCGGCAATGGCCTTGGCGTCGCTGAGAGCCGATGCACCTGCACGGCAGGCGTCGCTCTTGGCGTGCACAGGGCTCGCCGACACGGTGAGCGCGCAGAGCGCGATGGCGGCGAGCGATGCTCCGCCGAGGCCGATGGACCGGCGCGAAGCATCCGGTGAGCTGGGCATGATCATCTGTTTCCTCCTTCTGCAGCTAGGCACGAGCGACCCTCCGGGGTCCAATACAATCTCCTGGAGGGATTGATACTTCTGAGATATGGATCGCGATCGATGGAGCTCCGCCACCTCCGCTACTTCCTGGCCGTCGCGGAGGAGCTGCATTTCAGCCGCGCCGCGGCGCGCCTGCGCATCGCGCAACCCCCGCTCAGCCAGCAGATCCGCCAGCTCGAGCGCGAGCTGGACGTCGTGCTGTTCCACCGCACCAACCGCCGCGTCGAGCTCACCCCCGCGGGCCGCGCGTTCCTCGACGAGGTCCGCCGCGTCCTCGCGCAGACCGAGCACGCGGTGAGTACCGCGCAGCGCGCCGACCGGGGCGAGATCGGCGAGCTCGCCATCGGCTTCGTACCGTCCGCCGACCTCGACATCCTGCCGCGCGTGCTCGGCGTGTGGAGCGCACGCTTTCCTGCCGTCGAGATCCGCCTGCATCCGCTGCCGCCGAGCGCCCAGACCGAGGCGCTGCGCGACGGGCGGATCGAGATCGGCTTCGTGCGCCTCCCCGTCGAGGAGAGCGGCCTCATCGTCGAGACCATCCAGCACGAGCCCCTGGTGGCGGTCCTGCCCGCCCGTCACCGGCTGGCGAAGCGCTCCACGGTGCGCCTGTCCGCGCTGCGAGGCGATCGACTGATCGTGTTTCCACGCGAGACGGCGCCCGGATACTACGATCTCCTCCTCACCGCGTGCCGCCGCGCGGGGTTCACACCCCGCGTCTTCCACGAGCCCGGCAGCATCCAGACGAATCTCGGGCTCGTCTCCGCCGGGATCGGCGTCACCTTGATGCCTGCGTCGATCCGCAGCCTCGGCCGTCACGGGGTGGTCTACCGGCCGCTGGCCCCGCCCGTCCCGCACGTCGAGATGGGCATCGCATACCGGCACGGCGCCCGCTCGCCCGTCCTCGTCGCGTTCCTGCAGGTGTTGCGCGAGGCCACCGCGGGCATCAGGCACGGGCCGCCGTCGCCGAAGCCGCGATCAGGGTCTGCGCCGCGTAGTAGGTGAGCATCACGAGCGCGTGCCCCGCGGGGATGCGGCGCGCGAAGCGGTCGAGCGCGAGGACGGCATCGGAGCTCATGAAGAGGAGCGATCCGGCGAGCGCGAGCGTACCGCTCGGCGCCGGCGTCGCCGGGGCGGTCGCGCGCCGGGCAGCGGTCCACGCCATGAGCGCGATGACGGTGACGTAGACCAGCACCGGCGCGCGAACGCCGCCGAGATGGGGCCAGAGCCGCGCGAGCAGGACGGCCGCGACGAGCGCGATCCCGACGAGCCAGGGCCACGCCACACCGCCCGCCGCGGCGCCGGATGCGAACGCCGCGAGATAGAGGCAATGCGCCAGGAGGAAGCTCGCCAGCCCCCAGGTGAAGCGCTCCGGCCAGACGAGGCAGACGTCACCCACGGCCGATGCGAGCAGCCCGCCGGCAAGCAGCGCCGTGTAGTGCGTGCCGGATCCTCTCGCCAGCACGACGGCGGCGAGCGCGAGGATCGGGAGCGCCTTCAGCGTCCCCGCGAGCGCGCGCCGGCCGGTGTAGTGGGCGGCAAGATGGCCGGCGCCGACGACCACGACCAGCCAGACGGTCCACGACGGCACGCCGGCTCACCCGCAGTTCAGGTCGAGCTGTACGCCGACGTGGTCCGACGGCCAGCAGATCGGCGCGGGCGCCGGCCCGCAGGGTGCGCCGAACGGGTCCGGCCGATCGGCGAACAGGCCGGTCGCGGTGTGGTCGCCGTCCGGATCCCCGGCAGGCTCGATGCGGCACGTCGGTGCCGGCGGCACGAAGATGAAATCGATCCGCTCGGTCTCGTTGTTCACCGGCGATTCGAGCTCGATCAGGCTGTCGTCGATCCGGCCCGACGTGCACCCCACGCCGGTCGCGGGATCGCACTCGGGATTGCCGGCGGCGAGATACGCGTCCGGCCATCCCCGCATGACGAGCTGCCGGGTGACGAAGCTGCCGGGATCGTCGTTGAAGTCCCCCGTGACGATCGCCGGCGTCGGCGTGCCATGGTGCTCCTCGACGAATCGCGCGACCTGCACCGCCTGGCAGTCGCCGAGCGTGCTCGCGCCCGCCGCCACGCATTCGGGCGGACAGTCCGCCGCGCACGCGGACTGCGCGCCGTCGGCGGCCGCGCCGAGATGCGTCGTGAAGACGTCGAGCGGACCGAGCGGATGGTCGAGGCGTGCGTGCAGGATGTCGCGAAAGCCGCCGTACAGGGGAGCCACCTCGAGCCCGAGCGAGGGCCAGCGGCTCAGGATCATCGCGTCGTCGACCCGGTTTCCCGCATCGTAGAGCGCCTGGTACGTGCCGCCGCAGACCGACGGCAGCAACCCGAGGAGCACGGGGAGCGCCGTATCGCGCACCTCCTGCAGCGTGAGCACGTCGGGGCAACCGACGGATTCGACCCACTGGAAGTACAGCGCCGCGCGGTCGGCGAAGCGGCAGTTGTCCGTTCCCGGACAGAACAGTCCGTGCAGGATGTTGAGATCGGCGACGGTCACGTCGGCATCGGGACACGCCGCGGGCCGAGGGGCGCCGCGCGCCTGGAAGCGGCCCGGGCGGTTGGTGTTCGCGACCCCACCGAAGGCGGCACACCAGCGCTGCCCGCCCACGCGCAGCGTGGCCGTGACCGGAAGTCGCTCGGCGGCCGACAGATCGCACGGCCATGCTCCGCCGTGGGCCGACACGACGAGACGTCCCGGACGCAGCAGCACGCGCCGGATGCCCGCCGCCACGCCGCCGGGATCGTGGTAGCGCCAGCCGCGGCGGGCGCCGTCACCATGGATCGGACGCCAGCGCGCGGGCGGAAGCCCGGCGAGGACGAAGCACTGTCCCGCGGAGGAGCCGCCGTGCAGCACGAGCGACGCGCCGTCGACGCGCGGATCGGGCAGCGGGACGGCGATCGCCGCGTCCTTCACCTGCAGCGTCGCGCTGCGGCGGTCCGGATCCCGGTCACCGGCGCGCAGCCGCAGCAGCTGCCCGCTCACCGGGAGGTCGGCTGCCGCGAGAGCCGGCACGGCAACCCCCAGCACGAGGAGCAGCGCCGCGATTCCCGGTCGAGTCCGATGCATGTGCGCTCCGTCAAGGACGAGGACGACGGGAGGCCGCCAGGCACGCCGCCGGCGGCCTCCAATCGTCCGATCAAGGCTCCCCGGGCCGGACTCGAACCAGCGACCAATCGGTTAACAGCCGATCGCTCTACCGACTGAGCTACCGGGGAATGCGGGTTGATTAGCCGAGCCCTCGCGGGGCGTCCAGTGCAGCGTCACATCTCGCGGCGGCCTTCGAGGGCCCGCCCGACGGTCACGACGTCGGCGTACTCGATATCGGCCCCGACCGGCAACCCGTGCGCGATCCGGGTGACCTTGATGCCGAGTGGCTTCAGCAGCTTCGCCAGGTAGAGCGCGGTCGCCTCGCCCTCGGCCGTGGGATTCGTCGCCAGGATCACCTCGCGCACGGGATCGTCGTGCAGGCGGACGAGGAGCGGCTGGATCTTGAGGTCGTCCGGCCCCACCCCGTCGAGCGGCGCGAGCGTCCCGTGCAGCACGTGATAGCGGCCGCGAAACTCGCGCACGCGCTCGATGGCGAGGAGATCGGCGGGCTCCTCGACCACGCAGATCACCTCGGCGCTGCGCTGGGGGTCCGCACACAGCGGACACGGGTCACTCTCCGTGAGCGCGAAGCAGACGGAGCAGAGCCGCGTCTCGTCCTTCACCGCGATCAGCGCCTCGGCCAGCGACTGCGCGTACTCGCGCTCGCTGCGCAGGATGTGAAACGCCAGTCGGGAGGCCGTCTTCTCGCCGATCCCGGGCAAGCGCGTGAGCTGCTGGATCAGACGCGTCATCGCGGGCGGTTGCGCCATGCCCGCCTCAGCCGAGCCCCGGGATCGGCAAGCCCCCGGTGACCTTCTGCATCTCGTCGGCGATCAGCGTCCGCGCCGCCCGGAGCGCGTCGTTCACCGCGGCGACGACGAGGTCCTGCAGCATCTCGCGGTCCGGCGACTCGAGCAGCGACGGATCGATGTTCACGCGCAGCACCTCGAGACGTCCGTTGACCACCGCGGTGACCATGCCGCCACCGGCGCGGCCCTCGGCGGTCCGCGACGCGATCTCGTCCTGCACCGACGTGAGCCGCTCCTGCAGCTGCTTCGCCTGCTGCAGCAGGCCGCCCAGGTCGAATCCCTTGCTCATGCGCCGTCCTCCGTACGGGACCGACGGTCGCGCACCCCGCGCACCTCGGCCCCGAAGATCTCGACCGCGGCCTGCACCAGCGGGTCGGCCAGGGTCTCCTGCTCGCGCCGCCGGACCTCCGCGATGGGCGTCTCGCCGGCGCGGTCGCCCGGCACCGGACCGACCTCGACCCGGACCGCGTGGCCGGCGATCTCGCTGGCGAGCGCGCCGAGCCGCGTCAGCGTGTCCTTGCCCGACACCTCGCGCCGCAGCGCCTCGCTGTCCAGGCCGAGCCGCAGCACGCCGTCGCTGACGCCGAGCGGTCGCGCAGCGGCGAGGGTCATGTAGAGCGAGACACGCTCCTGGCGCACGCGCGCGAGGACGCTCTCCCACAGCGTGCCGGCGGCGCCGGCGGGTGCGGCGCCGCCCGCGCCGGGTCGGCGGCGCGGCGGCGGGAGTCCCGCGCGACGGCGCGGCCGGCGCCGACCCTGCCGGCGCCGCGCCGGCGATGGCGTCGAGGCGCGCGAGGATCTCGTCCACCGGCAGCAGCGGCGGCAGCGTCGCCACCCGGAGCACGCTCATCTCGAGCACCAGCTGCGGATCGATCGTGCGCAGCGGCGAGGCGAGGGTCTCGTCGGTCTCGAGGAGCAGGCCGAAGATGCGCTGCAGCTCGTCCGCCGAGCGCCGGCCGGCCTGCGCCTGCAACGCGGTCCGCTCGGCCTCGGGCAGCTCGGCGACGAGCGAGGCGTCGCCCGTCGCCGCCAGCACGGCCAGGTGACGGACGTGCTCGAGCAGGTCGCGACAGAAGCGCTGCGGGTCGTAGCCGTGCTCGTGGAGCGTCGCCAGCTGGCGCAGGCACGCGGCGGCGTCACCCGCCAGCACCGCGTCGACCACGGTGACGACGAGCGCGCGATCGGCCGCCCCGAGCAGCGCGCGCGCCGTCGCCTCGTCGGGCGTGCCCTCGCCGGCCGCGAGCACCTGCTCGAGCAGCGACTGGGCGTCGCGCAGGCTGCCCTCCGCCTCGCGCGCCACCAGCGCCAGCGTTCCCTCGGGCAGCGCGACGCCCTCACGCTCCACGGCACGTCGCAGCTCGGCGGTGAGCGCACCGAGTCCGATGCGGCGCAGGTCGTAGCGCTGGCAGCGCGACATCACCGTCGCCAGCACCTTGTGCGGGTCGGTGGTGGCGAGGATGAACTTGGCGTGTGGCGGCGGCTCCTCGAGCGTCTTCAGCAGCGCGTTGAAGGAGTGCGACGAGAGCATGTGCACCTCGTCGATGATGTAGATCTTGAAGCGGCTCTTGATGGGGCGGTGGGCGACGGTTTCCATCAGGTCGCGCATCTTCTCGACCTGGGTGTGCGATGCCCCGTCGATCTCGAGCACGTCGAACGCGATGCCGTCCGCGATCTCGCGGCACGTCGAGCACTCGTTGCACGGCTCGGGTGCGGGACCGCGCTCGCAGTCGAGCGCCTTGGCCAGGATGCGCGCGGTGGTGGTCTTGCCGACGCCGCGCGGCCCCGTGAAGAGAAACGCATGCGCGACGCGGTCGCCCGCGATGGCCGCCTGCAGCGTGCGCGTCACGTGCTCCTGCCCGACGACGTCCGCGAAGCGCTGCGGCCGCAGCCGTCGCGCCAGGACCTGATACGTCATCGCGCGCGCAAGCCGTCGGCGGCGCGCCGGGGCATCCGACGGTGATGGCTAGGGTGCCCTGCGGCACAGAGGGACATTCGGTACCGTTGCTTCCTTCCGGACCTGGCGGGGTTCGCGACGCCGTCTTGCGCAGGACCTAGCCACCACCGCCCGATGCCCCGACGTATGGCGCAGGGTAGCGGCGCGACGACGGAGGCGCAAGCTGAGCGGAGAGGGAGGGATTCGAACCCTCGGTACCTGTGAAGGTACACACGCTCTCCAGGCGTGCCCCTTCGACCACTCGGGCACCTCTCCGTGTACGCTTCCCGCCTCGCGCCGCTCTCCTGCACGCCGACTTCCCTCCACCACCGATGCATCAACGGAGAGGGAGGGATTCGAACCCTCGATGCCGCAAGGGCATACACGATTTCGAGTCGTGCCGTTTCAACCGGGCTCACGCACCTCTCCGAACCGGCTCTGCCCTAGCACACGACTCCATGGCAGTCGACGCGCGCGATGGTCGCGCCATTCGCCGGTGCGACCGTGAAGCGGTTGTCGGCTCCGGCGTGGCGCGGTCGGTAGAAGTGCCGGTCGAGCGCCGCGAGGACCGCGGCGGAGCGCTCGCGCTCGGCGAGGACGAGGACCGTCCCGCCGAAGCCGGCGCCCATCAGGCGCGCGCCGCGCGCGCCCGCCGCGCGCGCGAGTCGCACCAGCTCGTCGGCCGCGGGGGTGCTGGTCGCGTAGTCGGCGGCGCCGCTCGCGTGGGACGCGTCGAGCAGGGCGCCGAGCGCGACGAGGTCGCCGGCCAGCAGCGCCCCCTCGGCCGCGTCGACCCGAGCCGCCTCGGTGAGCACGTGCCGGACGCGCGCGCGGAGGACGAGGCGATCCGCATCCGACACCACGACCTGCGGCGGGACCAGCCGCTCCACCTCCGCCGCCTCCAGCCCGAAGCGCGCGGTGAGCTCGGCGCGCGATACGGGCCCCGCCGGCAGCAGGTCGTCGAGCGCGCGCAGCACGCCGACCGGGTCGGGAAGGTCGCCGAGACGCTCGACCGGCCGTGCGAGCCGCTGCGCCAGCAGCGCACACGCCGCCCGGCACTCGACCACCCGCTGGTTGTAGTGCCCGCGCGCGGCGCCGGCCTTGGCCGCCCGCTCCAGGCTGTGTGCCAGGATGAAGGACGCCGCTCCCGGGATCGCCACCGTCCGGGCCCGGAGCGGAAAGAAGTCGAGCCGTACGGCGTGCTCGGGTTGCGCCAGGAGAATCGCCGCCTGGTCCATCCCGCCGCTGAGGGTCCCGACGTACTGCTCGCCACGAGCCAGTATCTCGGCCAGCGCGATGCGGTCGAGGGACGGTCTCCGCCAGCGCGAGCTGGGCGAGCGCCGCGGCAACGACGAGCGCGGACGAGGACGAGACGCCCGCGTCCATCGGGATCGTCCCCTCGACACGCAGCGACGCTCCGCCGAGCGGCGCTCCGGCGCGGAGCAATGCATCGGTGGACGCCTGCAGGTAGTTGCCCCAGTCGCCGGCGGCGAACGGAGCGAGCGGCGACGTCGCCCGATATTGCCGTGGCGGGTAGCGACGGTCGCGGCTGGCGACCTCGATGGTCCCGTCGTCGCGCGCGCGGCCCGCCACCACGACGTCGCGCGCGATGGCGAACGGCAGGACCGGCAGCCCGTTGTAGTCGGTATGCTCCCCGATGAGGTTCACGCGGCCGGGCGCGCGCGCGAGCACGGCATCCCCCGCTCCGGGCAGCATGGCGACGAGGGCGCGCGCCCGGTCGTCCGCCACCGCGTTCACGACGCGCGGCGCGCCCGGAAGAAGGCCCGCAGGAGCTCGCGCGACGCGGCCGCCGCCACCCCGGGCGTCACCGCCATGCGGTGGTTCAGCCGGCGGTCGCTCGGCAGGTCGTACAGCGATCCCGCCGCGCCTGCCTTGGGGTCCGGACATCCGTAGACCACGCGTGCGACGCGCGCCTGGATGGCCACGCCCACGCACATGGCGCACGGCTCGACCGTGGCGTACAGGGTCGCGCCGGTCACACGGTAGTTGCCCACCGCGCGGGCCGCGGCGCGGAGCGCCCGCACCTCGGCATGGCCCGCGGGGTCGTGTGTCGCGATGCTCCGGTTTCCGGCGCGCGCGAGCACTCGCCCGTCTCGTACAACGACGGCGCCCACCGGGACCTCGCCGTGTCGCGCCGCGGCGGCAGCCTGCCGCAGCGCCTGCGCCATCCAGCGTTCGTCGGCCTGGGACGGGACCGCGCCGGTGGCGCCGGATGCTTCCGCCCGTCCCGAGGCCGACCGCTTCACCTGCTCAGTGCCCGCTGCCCTTCTCGCCGGTCTCGCTCCCCATCCCGCCCTTCGCATCACCGGCACCCTTGGTGTCGGCGGGAGCCGCCGCCTTGCACTTCTCGACGTCGGACTCGCTGATCACCATGGTTTCGGCCACGTCCTTCGCGGAGCGACCCGTCTGCAGGTACTTGTTGACCTGCTTGCAATTGACCTCACCGGCCAGCCCGTTGACGGCGGTGGCGAGCACCAGGGTCCCCCCCAGTATCAGGATTCCGATTCGCATCGTACCTCCTTACGCATGTCTAACGCGTCTGTGACGCCTCACTGAAGCCAGTGGGCGCCTATACCAACGTCGACTGGTGAAGAAAAGTTACTCCGGTCCGGGGTCTCCCACCAGCCTCTCCGGCCTCTGCCACAGCGGATTCGCCCTGCCTACACCCGCCCCACGCTAGAAATCCCCGCACCTCGCAGTACCGCACGAGCAGTACTACGAAAGTCGCATACAGTCAGCTTTGCATGCCCCATGCGGTGCTCATACAGCCCACGTTTTCGCTACTTTAGGTATTGCGCCCTCTAGCCAGAGTGGATAGAAACATAATCGAGAATTTCAACCGTGCCCGGAGAAAGGATCATTATGGCAACAAGTGAAGGGGAGGTTTGGGTCCAACTCGCGACTCGTATCCCGAAGCAGCTCCATCGGGAGTTGAAGCTTCACTGCGTCAAGTCCGACGTTTCGGTCATGGACTTCGTGGTCGGAGCACTGGAAGAGAAGCTCGCACGCGAGTCCGGTAGCAAGTCGGAACGCCGGCGCGCCCGCGCCTGAAGAGCTTGCCGGCGGCCGCGGCGGCGATCGTCGAGATTGCCACCGCGGCCGCCGGACGCAATGTACGTCGAAGATGCGGCCCCACCCTGCGTGGGTCTGACCCCCCGTGCCACACGCCTGCTGGTGCGGGTCCGGGAGGCTCTCGAGCCGGACGGCGCCCTCGCGTTCATGATCAGCGGGGGATGCTGCGGCGGCACGAATCCGGTCCTGTGCCGCAAGGACACGGTGCTCATCGGCTTCGACGTGCCGCTCGGCGCCGTGGCCGGGATTCCGCTCTTCGCGCATCCCGATCACGCGCGGTACCTCGTTCGCGATCGGTTCGTGATCGACGCGCTCGACGACGCGCGCAGCGACACGTTCTCGCTGGAAGCCTCCTACGGAGGCCGTTTCGTGCTCCGCGAGCTCCCGTCGGCGAGCCCCGGAACGCTCTAGACCGGGACGACGCCGCGACGGGGCGAGCGCCGGGCCTGGGCTCGGGCGAGCTCGACCAGCTCCCGGGCTCGCGCCACGTGGGCCACGCTGCTCAGCTGACCGTCCGGAGCCGTCATGAGGACGGTCCCGTGATCGAGTAGCTTGCCGGACAGGCCCGCTTCCTGCTCGAGGACGGCCGGGCCCAAGGGGATCGCGATCTCGTGTCGCCGGAGGCCTCCGGCCGAAACGAGCAGCCGTCGCTCGGTCAGCACCAGTGCCGTGTGCCGCCAGCGCAGGATCGCCGGCAGCGCGCTCGCCAGGGCCAGCAATCCGCCGACGATCGCGATCTGCACCTCGGTGGACAGCGGGAGGTCGTTGTGGCGGATCAGCAGGATGACCGCGAGCGCGATGCACAGCGCCATGCCTGCGGCTCCCGAGAACGCCATCGGATGCTGGCGAGTCTGGAAGAGCACCTGCTCCCCCGGTTCGAGCTGCGCCTGGGCGCCGTGCATTCCGGCCGCTTCCGTACGCGCAAACCCGCGTCAGAGCAAGCCGAAGCAGCCCGCTCTTGCCTGAGGGTCGACCCACACCATACAACCATCCTGGGCGGGTTTGCCGGGCGCCGGGGGCGCCCTGAGAGGAGTCGATGGGGCAGCCTGATCTGGATCAACTGGCGATCAACACCATCCGGTTTCTGGCCGCTGACGCGGTGCAGCAGGCCAACTCCGGGCATCCCGGCCTTCCCATGGGCGCTGCACCGATGGCGTACGTCCTCTGGACACGCCACCTGAAGCACTCGCCCGCCGGGCCGCGATGGGCCGACCGTGACCGCTTCGTGCTCTCCGCGGGTCACGGATCGATGCTCCTCTACGCCCTGCTCTTCCTCACCGGATACGACCTCTCCCTCGACGACCTGCGGACCTTCCGGCAGTGGGGCAGCCGGACCCCGGGGCATCCCGAGCACGACCACACGCCCGGCGTCGAGGCGACGACGGGTCCGCTCGGTCAGGGCATCTCGAACGCGGTCGGTCTCGCCATCGCCGAAGCGCATCTGTCCGGCCGCTACGACCGCCCGGGCCACGAGATCGTCGACCATCACACCTACGTGATTGCCAGCGACGGCGACTTGATGGAGGGCGTCGCGTCGGAAGCCTGCTCGCTCGCCGGCCACCTCGCGCTCGGGAAACTGATCGTTCTCTACGACCAGAATCACATCTCGCTCTCTGGCTCGACCTCGCTCTGCTTCACCGAGGACGTCGGCGCCCGGTTCCAGGCATACGGCTGGCACGTGCAGCGCGTCACCGACGGCAACGACCTCGCCGCCATCGACACGGCGATCGGCGCAGCCCGTGCTGCGCGCACGCAGCCGTCCATCATCCTCGTCCGCACCGTGATCGGCTACGGCGCGCCTCACAAGCAGAACACGTTCGAGGCGCACGGGTCACCGCTCGGTCCCGACGAGCTGCGCGCCGCGAAGGACAATCTCGGCTGGCCGCGCGAGCCGGCGTTCCTGGTGCCTCCGGAGGTCGAGGCGCACTTCCGGACCGCGGTGGCGCGCGGGCAGGCGCTCGAGCGCGACTGGGACGCGCGGCTGCGCGCGTATCGCGCGGCGCATCCCGACCTGGCCGCCGAGCTCACGAGACGCCTCGCGGGCGAGCTGCCGCCCGGGTGGGACGCCGATCTTCCCGGCTTCGAGGCCGACGCCAAGGGCATCGCGACCCGCAAGGCGTCGGAGAGCGTGATGCAGGCGATGGCCACCCGGCTCCCGGAGCTCGTCGGCGGCTCGGCGGACCTGAATCCCTCGACCTTCACCTGGCTCAAGAAGGAAGGCGACTTCGAGGCCGCGACGGCGAGCCAGGACGGCGCGCAGGGCCAGGTGGGTGGTCCCTGGGGACCGATCGGGCGCAACCTCCACTTCGGCGTACGCGAGCACGCGATGGGCTCGGCGGTGAACGGCCTCGCGCTGCACGGCGGCTTCGTTCCGTACGGCTCCACCTTCCTCGTCTTCTCCGACTACATGCGCCCGGCGATCCGGCTCTCGGCGCTGGGACACCTGGGAACGATCTGGGTCTTCACGCACGACAGCATCGGGCTGGGCGAGGACGGTCCCACGCACCAGCCGGTCGAGCACTACGCCGCTCTGCGCGCGATTCCCGACCTGCGCTTCATCCGGCCCGGCGACGCCAACGAGACGGTGTGGGCGTGGCGCCTCGCCCTCGAGCAGCGCCACCGTCCGACCGCGCTCGCCCTCACCCGCCAGAACGTCCCCACCCTGGATCGGACGCGCTTCGCCTCGGCCGAGGGCACGCGCCGCGGGGCGTACGTCCTCAACCCCGACGTCGGTCGATCCCCAGGTGGCGCTGATGGCCACCGGGTCCGAGGTGCATCTGATCGTCGCCGCCGAGGGCCTGCTCGCACGCCGTGGGATCAAGGCACGGCTGGTGTCCATGCCCTGCTGGCAGCTGTTCGACGAGCAGTCCGCCGCGTATCGCGACGAGGTGCTTCCCCCGCGGCTCGAGGCCCGGCTCGCGGTCGAGGCGGGATCGTCCCTCGGGTGGCACCGGTGGGTCGGTTCGCGAGGCGATCTCGTCACGCTCGATCACTTCGGCGCCTCCGCACCGGCGCCGAAGCTCATGACCGAGTTCGGCTTCACGCCCGAGCACGTCGCCGAGCGCGCCGCGAGGCTCGTGTCGTGACGGCACGGGAGCCCGCGGCGAACCCGCTGCTCGAGCTGCAGCGGCTCGGCCAGTCGCCCTGGCACGACAACATCCACCGCGGGCTGCTGCGCTCCGGCGCGCTCGCGCGCATGGTCCGCGACGGCGACATCGTCGGCCTCACCTCCAATCCGACCATCTTCGACCAGGCGATCGCGCAGAGCGCGGAGTACGACGCCGCGCTGGCGACGCTCGCCGCCGGCGGCCGGACGCCGGAGGCCGTCGTCGACGCGCTGATCGTCGAGGACATCCAGGCCGCCGCCGACGTCTTCCTGCCGGTCTTCCAGCGCACGCGCCGGACGGACGGCTACGTGAGCATCGAGATCGCGCCGACCCTCGCGCACGACACCGCGGGCAGCCTGCGCGAGGCGCGCCGGCTATGGCGCGCGGTCAATCGCCCCAACGTCATGGTGAAGGTCCCCGCCACCGCGGAAGGCATCCCGGTGATCGAGGAATGCATCGCCGCCGGCATCAACGTGAACGTCACCCTGATCTTCTCGCTCGAACGGTATCGCGAGGTGACGGACGCCTACGTGCGCGGTCTGACGCGGCGCCTCGAGGCGGGCATGCGCGTCGACCGGATCGCCTCGGTCGCCAGCTTCTTCGTGAGCCGCGTCGACACCGAGGTCGACCGGCTTCTCGACGAGCGCGCGGGGATGGCCGGAGGCGAGCGGCGCGTGCAGATCGAGCGGCTGCGTGGAAAGGCCGCCATCGCGCAGGCCAAGCTGGCGTATCTGGCGTTCCGCGTGCAGTTCGGCGAGGAGCACTTCGCCCTCCTGGCGCGCGAGGGCGCGCGGCCGCAGCGGCCGCTCTGGGCGAGCACGTCCACCAAGAACCCGGCGTACCCCGACGTCTACTACGTCGAGGCCCTCATCGGTCCCGACACCGTGAACACCATGCCGCCGGCGACGCTGGCGGCGTACAAGGATCACGGCCACCCGGAGGATCGACTCGCGCTGGCGGTCGATCGCGCGCGCACCGTGCTCGCCCAGCTGGCGCAGTTCGGCATCGACATGGACGCCGTCACGCAGCGCCTCGAGGCGCAGGGTGTCGAGGCGTTCGTCCGGTCGTGGCACAGCCTGATCGACACGGTGTCGCGCCGCCGCGAGGCGCTCCGCCTGGCGACGCGCACGAAGGCGCGGCTGGGTGGAGCCGACGCGCGCCGTCACGCGCGCGCTGGGCGAGCTCACGACCGACCGCGTCGGCGAGCGGCTGTGGGCGGAGGATCCGACGCTGTGGAAGCGGCTGCAGGGAACCCCGGGCACCGGGAGCAACGCGTGGCTGGCCGTTCCGGACGCCGCAGGACCGGCGATCGCGACGATCAGCGCCTTCGCGCGCGAGGTCCGCGACGCGGGTCTCACCCACGCGGTGGTGTGCGGAGCCGGTGCCGACCCGGTGCCCGCGGAGGTCTTCCGGCGCTGCCTCGGGGTGGCGCGCGGGTGGCTCGACGTCCAGGTGCTCGACTCCTTCGATCCCGCGAGCGTCGCCACCGCCGCCACGCGGGCCGAACCCGCGCGCACGCTCTACGTCCTCTGCGCGACGGGATCGATGGCGATCGAGCCCGCATTCCGCGTCCTGTGGGAGCGCGCCGGCGAGACGCTCGGTGCGTCCGCCGGCGCGCACTTCGCCGCGATCGGCACGCCGGGGGGCGCGCTCGAGTCGCTGGCGGGAGAGCACGGCTTCCGCCGCATGTTCAGGACGCCCGCCGACGTCAGCGGACGCTGGGCGGCGCTCTCCGCTCTCGGGCTGGTGCCCGCCGGGCTGCTCGGCGCCGACCTCGGCAAGCTGCTCGAGCGGGCGCGGCGCATGGCAACCGCGTGCAGCGCCGTCGTCCCGCCACGGCACAACCCGGGGCTGTGGCTCGGCGCCGCCCTCGGCGCGCTCGCCCGCAGCGGGCGGGACAAGCTCACCATCGTGCTGCCCGACCGCCTGGCCGCCTTCGGCGCCTGGATCGAGCAGCTCGTCGCCGGCGCGACCGGCAAGGACGGTCGTGGGCTCGTCCCGGTCGTCGGCGAGACGCTCGGCTCGCCCGGCGTCTACGGCAAGGATCGCCTCTTCGTCCACCTCCGGCTCGGCGGAAGCCAGGACCGCGCCGTCGCGGCACTCGCCGCCGCCGGTCACCCGATCGTGACGCTCAACCTGGTCGACAGCTACGACCTCGCCGGCGAGGTCGTCCGCTGGGAGATCGCCACGGCGGCGGCCGCCCGTCTGCTCGACGTGCATCCGTTCGCCGAGCCCGAGACGCAGGAGCTGGAGGCGGCGACGCGCCGGGCGCTCGCGACGCGGGCTGCCTATCCCGGGGAGCCGCTCCTCGCGGCGGCGCCCGACTTCGCGGCGCGCCTCGGCACGCAGCTCGCGGCCGCGCGCGGTCGCCGCTGGGTCGCCATGTCCGCCTGGATGGCTCGCACGCCACGTCGCCAGCGCCTGCTGGACGACATCCGCGTGGCCATCCGCAAGCGCTTCGGGGTTGCCACCACACTGACGTTCGGGGGAGCCGCGCTGCACGCCACGGGACAGCTCCACATCGGCGGGCCGCCCACGGCCATCGCACTCGACCTCACCGCCGATCCCGTCGCCGACGTGCCGGTTCCCGGAACGGCGCACGGCCTGGTCGACATCCAGGCGGCCGACGCCGCGGCACGCGCCCAGCTGCTCGCGGCGCGCAGGCGCCCGCTGCTCCACGTGCATCTCGGCCGGAACGTCGAGGCCGGCTTGACCGCCATGCTGGCCGCGCTCCAGCGCCGGCCCGCTCGTCCCACGCCGAAGAGCCGGAGCGCGAGCCGGCGCAAGCCCCTCACGGCACGCGCCGGCGCGCGGCGCTGAGCTGCCTCAGCCGGCGCGCAGGAGACCGAGCGCGCGCAGGACATTTCCGCCCAGGATCTTCTCGATCTGCCGCTCGCCGACACCGCCATCGAGCAGTCGTTGCACGAGCACCGGGTAGCGGTCGGCGCCCGCCAGGTCGGGCGGCGGCGTGATCGCGCCGTCGAAATCGCTTCCCAGCGAGACGAAGTCCTCGCCCGCGACGCGCAGCACGTGCGCGATGTGCTCGACGACCATGCCCGCGTCGCGCGGACCACCCGGGCGGCGCAGGAACTGGGCCGCGAAGATGATCCCGATCGTGCCCCCGGTGTCGGCGACCGCCTTGATCTGCGCGTCCGTCACGTTGCGCCAGTGGGGGCGCACCGACGTCACGCCGGTATGCGTGACGAGGAGCGGCTGGGTCCGGTCGTGCACCGCGACGACCTCCCAGAACGTGCGCTCGTGGGCGTGCGCCAGGTCGACGAAGATGCGCCGGGCGTTCAGCTGCGCGACCGCCTCGTGCCCCGCGGGCGTCAGCCCCTTGTGCCGGCGCGCGGCGCCGAGCGGACTGGAGGTCGCGCCGTACACCGCGTTCGTCAGGTGGACGAGGGTGGCACGGACGATCCCGTCGTCGGGAAGCGAGAGGACGCCGGCTGGCGCGCCCTCGACCGCGTTCAGCCCCTGGATGGCGAGCAAGCAGGCGTGCGCGCCGTCGGCGCGCGCCGCGCGATAGCCGGCGAGGCTGCGGACCTCGCGCAGACGGCCCCGCGAGCGCGCGATCAGCGCACGCAACGCGCGCAGGTTCCGCTGGAAGACGCGCCATCGCGACGCGATCCCGCGGATCGGATTCGTGGTGATCGACCACATCGCGCCCCCGAGACCGCCGTCGCCCATGCGTGGGACGTCGAGGTGCCCGAAGAAGAAGCGGCCGAACGGCCCGCCGCGGTGCCGCACGAGGGGATCGTAGCCCCACAGACGCGGCGGGATGAACGTGTCGACGTGCAGGTCGACCACGTCGCACGCACGAACGAGCCGCACCGCGTCGACGGAGCATCCCAGCGACCGCGCGTGCTCCGCTGCATCGAGCGACAAAAAGCCACGTGCGTTCGCGCCATTCGGCTGCGACCTTCGCCCGATTGCCATCGACCCCTGCTTTCCGGTATCCCGCCTGCCTCAAAGCAAGCAAGCTCGACGTAGCACGCACGCTCGCAGCAGACCCGGGTCGCTGTGACGGAGGGGAGACATCCGGGATGCTAGGGACCTGCCCAGCTAACCGCGCAGGTCGCCCAGGGGCACGAGTGTGCCTGGGGCTCGGCGCGGCGATCTGCATGATCTTGTCGACTCCGGCACCGAGCCGGGCGCTCGATGCCCGTCTGCACTGGAGTCCGTCCAGCGACAGCCGCGTGCAGGGCTACTACGTCTACGTGCGCCAGGCGACGAAACCCTACGCAGCTCCGATCGATGCGGGTGCCGCGCGGCAGGCGAGCGGCGGCACGCTCGACTGGGTCGTCAGCGGCCTGTCCTCCAGCGCGACGTACTTCGTCGCCGTGTCGGCGTACACGGCGAGCCGCGTCGAGAGCCCGCTCTCGAACGAGCTGGCGATCGGCTCACCCGACCCCTGCGTGCAGGACACCTGCACTGCCCCGACCCAGTGCACCGTGCGCGCGCTGCCCGACGGCAGCGCCTGCGGACCTCCGGGCGCGGCCGGCTGCGGCTCGACATGCCTCGCCGGCACGTGCGTCGGGCTCGCCGAGCACGGATTCTCGCTCGATCGGTTGAAGGTGAAGCTCTCCGGCAACCAGATGAAGGTCCAGATCAACGCGCACTTCGCCACCTCGACCCTGTTCACGCCGGAGACCTCCGGCCTGGAACTGACGCTGGCCGACGGCAACGGCGGCGCGATCCTCGATGCGGCGCTGGGCGCCGCCGACCTCATGGCGAGCGGCAGCGTCTTGAAGCTCGTTCGCCGCCGTGACAACACGGCGCCCGTGCAGGTCCGCCGCCTCGTCCTTCGAGACCGGAATGGCGAGACCATCCTGAAGGCGCAGATCGTGGCGTCACCGCCGCCGCCCACCCTGCCCGACAGCGCCACCGTGGCGCTGCAATCGGGCACCCTCTGCCTGGCCGCTCCGCCACCCGCCTGCGAATCGCGAGTGCGGACCCTCTCCTGCCGCTGAGGGGATGCCGGGGACGGCGCCGCGTCACCGCCGGCCGTCCCACGGAGAACGAGCGACTCGACGCATTCGCGGTCGAGTCCCGCACCGTCCACCGCGAATCGCCAGGGCGTCCGGTGACGAACTTCCGGGTCGCCGGAGGGACCCCGCATGAGGATCGCTCGCCTCGCGACTGCCGGCGCCGTGGTGGCCACGTTCGCGCTCGCGGTCAGCGTCGCACGCGGCGCGACCTACGCCATCCGCGTCCGCTGGAACCCGAGCACGAGCTCCGGTGTGACCGGCTATCGCATCACCGTGCAGACCGTCGCCGGCGCGACGCTCCCGGTCGTCGATGCCGGGCTCCCGGCCGCCGCGAGCGATGGCTCGCTGGCGGCGGTGGTCACCGGACTCGACGGACGCACCGACTACCAGGTGTCGATGACGGCATACGACGCCCAGGGCCAGCAGAGTGCACCCTCCAACGCGCTCGCGATCGGCTACGCGCAGGTCGCCGCGCGCATCGACACGGACGGCGACGGGCTCAGCGACGCGCAGGAGGATCCGAACCTCAACCGGGTGGTCGATCCGGGCGAGACCGACCCGCTACGGTCCGACACGGATGGGGACGGCATCGGCGACGCGAGCGATCACTGCCAGGCCACGGCCCCGGGAGGCGCGGTCAACGGCTCGGGCTGCTCGTGCGCCCAGGTGACGTGCGACGACGGCAACGTCTGCAACGGCGTGGAGACCTGCACCGCCGGCGTGTGCGCACCGGGCTCGCCGCCCGCGTGTGACGACGGCAGCGCGTGCACGGTAGACGCCTGCGACCCCCGGGCTGGCTGCACCCACCGTCCCGCCGCCGGGTGCTGCACCAGCGACGCGGATTGCGCGGATCAGGATCGCTGCACCACCGCGGAGCGCTGCCAGGCGGGCGCGTGCGTCAGCACGCCCGTCGTCTGTCCGCCATCCACCGACGGCTGCCGGAGCGCCCGGTGCGAGCCCCAGACCGGATGCGTGAGCGACGTGCGGCCCGACGGCACGGCATGCGACGACGGGGACGCGTGCACCGTCGAGGACAGCTGCCGCGCGGGCACCTGCACCGGGACGCTCGACGCGCCGACCAGCGGGCCGCGGGGCGTCGGTCCGCGACGCTTCGTGATCCATCCCGCGGCAGCCGGCTATGCGCTCAGCGCCGCTGCGCAGTTTCCTTTTCCGGACGATCTCGATCTCGCCACCAGCGGGCTGTCGGTGATGTTCGAGGACGGCGCGCAGCACGTCGTCCTCGGTATCGACCTGGCGGGCAGCGACCTCACCGCGAAGCGATCCGGGTGGGAGCTCGCGCGGCCCGGCGACGTGGTCCGCCGCCTCGAGGTCCGCCCGAGCACGGGAACCGCGCGCGTGACGCTGCGCGGAACGCTTCCGGAGTTCGCGCTCGTCGACGCGAGCGGAGCGCCGGCGGGCCGCGATCCGGGAGCGCTCACCTGGCACGTGCGGTTCGGCCAGCTGTGCTCGGGAACCATCGCCTTCGCCTGCACCGACGACGCACGCGGCCGGCGGCACTGCGACGCGCGCTGACGGCGCGGGTACCCTAGCCCGCGGACGCGACGCGACGGACGGCGGCCACGGCAGGCGCATCGACGGTCAGCCACGGTGGATCCGCGTCGATCTCCTGGCCGGCGCGGAACACGAACGCGTCACCCTCGCGCGAGAAGGCGTTCTGCGGCAGGAACTCGTGGCACGGCCCGTTGTGCGGCGTCACGACCAGGCGAGCGACCAGCGGCTCGCCGTCGCGCGCGAACGTGCGCTTGATGTGATTCATCACCGCCCGCTCGATACCGTAGCCGAAGACCCTGCAGCTCAGCACGAATACCGGAACCTGCACCCCGTCCCCCGTGCGCCGGGCGACGGCGATGCACACCGTGCCGTTCGAGCCGAACCGGTCCGATGCGGACGCGAGGAGAATCGTGGTGGCCGGGTCCTCGTGCCAGTCCTTGACCTCGGCGAACGTGGTGCGGCTCGCCCTGGAGGTTGAACTGGTTGGTGCGGTTGATCAGCTCCACGACGCGCTTCAGATCGGCCGTCTCGGCTTCCCGGATCTGCACGTTCAGCCCGAGGCTCGCAAGCAGCTCGCGCTCGTCCTCGTCCCCTGCACGCGCCATGGCCGAGCTGCGCTCGTGGTACTGGCGGTACATCTCCGTGCGGTCGGTCTCGCTCGCCTCGAGAAGGTCCGCCCACAGGGCGAGGCGCCGCCATGTCCGCGGCGCCGTCGCGTCCAGCGCCGAGACCCCAGGAACGCCCTGCGACACCATCGCGCGCTCGTCCGGGCGATCGTCCACGAAGACGAAGTCCTTGGCCTTCAAGTTCAGGCCCTCCGCGATGCGCTTCATGTTGCGCACCTTGGAGTCCCAGTTGATCTCGGAGTGGACGAAGTCCTCTTCCTGCAGCAGCCCGCCGTCGAAGTGGACCTTGTCGCGATCGTTCTTCGAGTTGATCGCGAGGACGACGCCCTTCTCCTTCAGCGCGAGGAGGGCGCGCTGCCGATCGACGTGGTGGCGGACCGCGCCCTCGCCGATGATCCCGTCCCAGATCGTGTTGTCGAGGTCGCACACCACGAGCTTCTTCTTCGCCAGCTCGACGACCACCGCGATGACGTCGACGTAGGTCTCCGCCAGCAGGCAGCCGAGCATCGCCGGATGCTGGTACTCCGCGGCGTGCAGGTAGCGACCGAGCGACGCCTCGCCGTGGGCGCGCACCCAGGAGGTCTCGTCGAGCAGATGGACGTGCTCGAAGGTGTCGCGGTTCGCCGCCGCGACGGCCGCGGCGACACGCTGGTTCAGCACGTGCGCGAGCCGCCGGCGCCCGGGCGCCGTGACGAGACGCCGCACGGTGCTGCGCGACGAGCCGTCGGAGCGCGCCACCTGCGCCGTGTTGTGCACGACGACGGGACACTCGAACCGTCCGGCGAGGAGGGACAGCGTGGGCGCCACCTGGGCGAACGCCTCGGCGCCCACGGCGGCCGCGCGCCACGGCGCCTGGATGGCCGCGCGCAGGTGATGCAGCGGCTCCAGCATCGGCACGAACTCGTAGGTGAAGGGGCTGTAGAAGACCGCGCAGTACTGCGTCGGATCGAGCGCGCCGATCTCGCGCCGGAGCTGGATCGGATTCTTCGACGTGAGGAAGGTCGGCTCGAGGGTGATCCCCTCCGCGGCGAGCGCCGGCTGCGCGAAGGTGACGATGTCGAGGTAGAGGCAGTCGCCGACCAGCAGCACGCGCGCGCGTCGATCGCCCTCGGCGAGCACCGCCGCATAGACGCGCGCGAGGACTGCGCGCAGCGCATCCACCTCTCCCTGCGCGAGCTGCGGATCGAGCACGTCGTGAAAGACGCGCTGCTCCGCGGTCGCCACGCGCTCGCGGAACGCGCGGCGCGCATCACCCTGCAGCGGCTCGTAGTGGAGCTGCTTCAGCTTCTCGCCGATGTAGAGCTGCTCGTAGAGCGGATCCCCGGTCTCGAACCTGAGCCTCAGGTAGTCGATCAGGGGCCGCTTCTCGGCCTGGAGCACGAACTCGACGCCGCCCTCGGCGACCATCTTCGTGGTGCGCTCCCAGTCCGCGACCACGCGGAAGAGCTCCCGGGTCAGTAGCTCGCGGTGTGCGACCAGCGCGCGGGCGAGCCCCGGAACGAGGGGACCGCGTGGTCCGACGTCCGACGCACCTGGCCCGCCATGGACGTCAGCCGAGGGGCAGGAAAGCGTGGCCATCCGCTGCAATCCTATGAGACGGCGCGCGGCAGGGGAATGTGTCGCATCGCCCACCGCCGACCCTGTATCATCGGGGGGAGTGTATCCGTCGGTTCGAGACCAAGGACCACCCGGCGTGCTCGAGCCGGCGCCCGTGGCCGTACCGCGGCGATGGAGCGCCGTCAGCCGCACGGTCGTGCTGCTCGGCATGACGAGCCTCCTGACGGACGTGTCGTCCGAATCGCTGACGGCGGTGCTGCCGCTCTACTTCATGCTCGAGCTGCGCATGACGCCGCTCCAGTTCGGCTTGCTCGACGGGCTCTACCAGGGCTCGAGCGCGCTCGTCCGCGTGGCGGGTGGCCTGGTCGCGGATGCCGGGCGTCGGTACAAGCCGGTGGCGTTCGTCGGCTACGCGCTGTCGGCATTCTGCAAGCTCGGCCTGCTGCTGGTCGGATCGGCCTGGGCGCCGATCGCCGCGCTCCTGATGATCGACCGGCTGGGCAAGGGCGTTCGCACGGCTCCTCGCGACGCGCTCATCACGCTCAGCAGCGAGCCGACCAGGCTCGGCGAGGCCTTCGGCGCACACCGGGCGATGGACACCGTCGGCGCGGTGGTCGGACCTGTCCTCGCCTTCGCCGTGCTCGCCGCGGCGCCGGGGGCATACGATGCGGTGTTCGTGATGAGCTTCGCGGTGGCGCTGGTCGGTCTCGCCGTCCTCGGGCTCTTCGTCCGGGACCAGCGCGGCGAGCCTGGCCCCGCGGCGCATGCCTCGCACGCGCGCGCCCGGCTGCGGGCGGCCTTCGCGAGCCGGCGCTTCCGCGCGCTCGTCGTCGCCGGAGGGGTGCTCGGCCTGCTGACCGCCAGCGACGCCCTCATCTATCTCCTCCTCCAGCGTCGCGGCGCGGTGCCGACCACCTTCTTCCCGCTGCTGTTCGTCGGCACCGCGATCGTCTACCTGTTCCTCGCCCTGCCGGTCGGCCGGCTGGCGGATCGCTGGGGGAGGCACCGGGTGTTTCTCGCCGGACATGTTCTCGTGTTCGGCATCTACCTGCTCCTGATGGCCACGGAGCTTCCCCGTGCCGGGATCGTGGCATGCGTGGCGCTGCTGGGCGCCTACTACGCGGCGACCGATGGCGTGCTGTCCGCGCTGGCCAGCAGCGTCCTCCAGGAGCAACAGCTGACGACCGGGCTCGCGGTGGTCAGCACCATCACCGCGCTGGCGCGGCTGCTCGCCTCGTCGCTCTTCGGCGCGGTCTGGAACTGGTGGGGTCCCGCCGAGGCGCTCGAGGTCTTCGCCGCCGGGCTCGTCGTGGCCGGCGCGCTGGCGGCTGGCCTGCTGCGCGTCGGGCGACCCTGGGCGCCAGCGGCCGTGGAGTGAGATGGTGTCACGTCGCGCGATCCTCTTCGTCGTCATCGCGGTCGCCTGCCTCGGCGGTGCCGCCGCGTACCTGCTCCACGCCGTGCGCCGCGCGACGCCCGGCATCGCCGCGCTGCCGCCGGCGGGGCCGCCGTCGCTCCTCGCTCCGGGCGAGCCGCCACCGTCCGGCCCGGTGGTGGTCTTCCGGCGCACGTCGCTGGACCGCTACAACGGCATCCTCGGCGTCTCACCCCTGTCCGACCCGAGCGCGGCACGCCTGGTGGAGCGTCTGCGCTGCGAGCGCGTGAACATGGCGGCCGGCAAGGGCGTCTGCCTGGCGGCGGATCGCGGCGTCTTCACGACCTATCGCGCGGTGCTGTTCGACGACCACTTCAATCCGCGCGGCGAGCTGCCACTGGCGGGCGTCCCCAGCCGGGTGCAGGTCGCACCCGATGGAAAGCTGGCCGGCACCACGGTCTTCGTCAGCGGGCACGCGTACTCCGACGGCAGCTTCTCGACCCGCACGTCGATCATCGACCTCGAGTCGGGACGGTGGCTCGTCGAGGATATCGAGACCTTCACCGTGCGCCGCAAGGGGGCGCAGATCCAGTCGCCAGATTTCAACTTCTGGGGTGTCACCTTCGCCCGCGACGGCCGCACCTTCTACGCCACGCTCGGCACGGGTGGCGAGACGCTCCTCGTGAAGGGCGACGTCGGCGCGCGCACCATGGACGTCCTCGAGGAGAGCGTCGAGTGCCCTTCCCTCTCGCCCAGCGGACGGCGGGTGGCATTCAAGCAGCGCAGCGGCGGCGTCACCGGCCCGGTGACCTGGCGGCTGTGGGTGCTCGATCTCGACACCGGCACGCGACACCCGCTCGCCGAGACCCGCAACGTCGACGACCAGGCGGAATGGCTCGACGACGAGCACGTCCTCTACGCGCTCCCCGGCGGCGACGGCCGGAGCGCGATCATGGACGAGTGGATCACCCCCGCCGACGGCAGCGGTGAGCCACGCCTGTTCCTGCCGGAGGCCTACTCCGCCGGCGTCGATCGGCCGGGCAGCCGGTCGTAGTCCGCCGTCACGGGCACGAGAGCCCGTCGCGCAGCATCTTCACGTCGCCAGCGGCCGCTGCCACCTGCGCGCCGAGCTGCGCTGCCAGATCCGACGGGATGAGCCGCCGGCCCGAGTGGCTCCGGAGCCTTGCACCGATCGCGTTCAGCTGATGGAGCGCGCTGCGGAGCGCGGCGCGCGCGCGTCCCGGCCGATGCCCCGCGCACAGGGCCGCCGCACGGGCCACGCGGTCCGACGCGCGCCGCACGCGACGCTCGAGCCCGGGACCAGCCGACCCGAGCGCGGTCGACGCCTCGGACAGGCGCGCCGTCAGCTCGTCGATGCGGCAGCCGACCGCGCCGAGGCGTGAACGCCGGCGAGCAGCCGGGCACCGTCGTCGACGTGGTCGTGGTGGTGCCCGCGAGGAAGGTGCTCGTCGTGGTCGAGGTCGTCGGTGACGACGACGTCGTCGTGGTGAACGAGGTGTCGACGGTCGTGCTCGTCGTGGGGTCGTCGACGACGAGGTCGTGGTGCTCGGCACCGTGGTGCTGGTCGTCACGCTGGTCGTCGGCGTCGTGCTGGTCGTGGTCGTCTCCTGCACGACGGTGGTGCTTGTGGTGCTCGTCGTCGCCGGCGCTCCGGTCGTGCTCGTGGTCGTGCTCGTCGGCGGCGCCGTGGTCGTCGTCGGGTTCGGCCCGTCGTAGATCGCGGTGTACGTCGTGTCCGTCGCCGGCGTGCTGATGGTGTGCACCTGCACGCCGCCGTCCGACCAGGAATCGAAGGTGCTGGCGCCCTGCGGCGACGGGGCCCCGAGGGTCCGGATCACGCCGACGACGCCGGTCACGTCCGCCGGCGTGGCGAGAGGCTGTCCGTCGAGCGTCAACCCCAGCCCGGGCGGGCTGGTCTCGAAGTGCATCACGGACGTCACCGGGTGGACGTCGACGAAGGTCTCGCCGGTGAGCCCGACCGAGTCGGTGGCGCGGAGGATCACGCGGTACCAGACGTTCGCCGACGTCTCGCCCTCCGTCTGCGTCGTGAACTCCTGTGGCGAGCCGACCAGGTCGTTCACGTACGGGTGATAGTGCGTGTCGTGCTGGAACCGGACCTCCCAGTGCAGCGCCGAGCTCGGCAGCGGTCCGTCCTGGGCGTCGACCGCGCTTCCCGCGATCGCGATCGTCTGGCCGCCGACGAAGAACGTGCCGGCCTGCGGCGCGCTGATGGTCACCACGGGCGGAGTACCGACGGTGATCGGCAGCGACACGGTGTCGATGCCGGGGGTCGGGGCGCGTCCGTCACTCACCGTCAGGACGGCGGTGTAGGCGCCCAGGGCGCCGTACTGGTGGGTCGGGGCCGGGTCGGTCGAGATCGCGCTCCCGTCCCCGAAGTCCCACGACAGCGTCAGCGGGTCGCCGTCGGCATCGATGGTCCCGGCGCTGGAGAACTGGACGGTGAGCGGCGCGGCACCCTGCGACGGCGTCGCGGTCGCGTGCGCGACCGGCGGATGGTTGCTGCCGATCGACGTGATGCGATGGATCGTCCCGTGAACGAGATCGACGTAGTACAGCGCGCCATCCGGACCGGCGAGCAGATCCGTCACACCGCCCAGGTTGGTGGCGAGCTCGGAGGCATTGTTCGAGGCCAGCGAGACACCGTTGGCCGCGAGCTGCACGTAGTGAATCCAGCCCTGCGCGTAGTCGGCGAAGAAGAAGGCCTGCCGGTAGGCTGCGGGGAAGCTCGTCTCCGAGCCGAAATCGCCCACGGTGATCGCCCGGCTCGTGCTGGTCGCGCCGTTGAGCAGGTCGTGAATGTAGACGAACAACGGCTGCTCGAACTGCGGCATGGTGGCGGAATCGAACTTGCCCTCGGTCACCGGCCAGCCGTAGTTGCCGCCCTTGACCACGACGTCGATCTCCTCCGACGTCTGCTCGCCGACGTCGCCGCAGAAGAGGCGCCCGTCGGGGTGGAAGCGGCATCGCCACGGATTGCGGAAGCCGAGCGCCCACACCTCCGGACGTGCGCCGAACTGGCCGACGAACGGATTGTCGGCGGGCATGGTGCCGTCCGCGTTCAGCCGCAGGATCTTGCCGTTCAGCGATCCGAGATCCTGCGCCTTGGTGTGGATCAGCCCGCCGTCGCCCACCGAGACGTAGAGCTTGCCGTCGAGCGGGCCGAAGCCGAGCCAGCCCGCGTTGTGCGAGCCGGCATCGTTGTCGATGTCGTCGAGCAGGATCACCTGGCTCGTCGGGTCGGCCTGATCCGGCGATCCCTGGTAGCCCGCGGTCACCCGGACGACGCGGTTCTTCGCCGTCTGGCACATCCCCGAGCCGGGAACCTTGCAGATCGAGTAGTACAGGTACACGTACTGCGTGGTCGCGAAGTCCGGGTCGAACGCGATGCCCAGCATCCCGCGTTCGAGGAACGAGTCGAAGTACGCGGGCGGCTGGATGACGTCGTTGGCATCGAAGAAGGGCGCGTCCAGCAGCGCACCGTTCTTGATCACCCGGACCCTCCCGCTCGCCTTCTCGGTGAAGAACAGGCGGCCATCGGGCGCGAAGCCCAGGGCCGCGGGCTGCGACAGCCCCGACACGACCTCGAGGTCCTGGAAGCCCGCAGCGACGTCGGCGAGGACGCGGGCGGCGGGAAGCAGGCAGGCGAGCGCGGCGAGGATCGCGAGACGGATCGCCGAGAGCGGGGAGCTGCGACGTGCGATGTGCATGTGAGGCATCAGAAGTCCTTGTGAGCGTGCGCGCGTGTGCCAAGGCCCAGCGCAACACGGCGGAGTTCCGCTCGACGGCTCGTCCCTACGACGAAACGACGCGGATACTTGCGTCGCGCCGGCGGCGAAAGAGATCGGTGTCCGGGACGCTATCAGGCGGCGCGTACGCCGTGGGCGCGTCGCGTATGCTCATCCACAGCAGCCAGCCGAGGAAGAACAGCGCGATCAGCGTCCGCCACTGGTCGATGACCGGGTGCCCGAACTGGCAGATGAGCCGCGAGGGGATGAAGAACAGCGCCAGCAGCGCGGCCACGACGAGGCCGGCCCGCGGACGGCCGCGGAGGTGGAGCGTCAGCGAGACGGCCAGCGGCGCCAGATAGACGAAGTCGAGGTCGTGACCGTAGACGATGGCGAGCGTGATCAGGGCGAGCAGCGCGGGGACGTCGTCCTCGCAGATGCGATGGCGGTACCACCAGAGCACGGCCGTGAGGGCGATGCCCATCAGCGTGAGGTCGAGGCGCCGGTCCTCCCGCCGCGGCGACCAGGCTCGGAATCCCGACGACGAAGCAGGAGCCGAGAAGATTCGGCTCGTGTGTCTTGTAGTTCTGGACCGCGCCGAGCCACGCGCGCATCTCCGTGACGGGCCCGTTCAGCACGAGCGGATACGCCATCAGCAGGCCGGCGACGACGCCCGAGACGAACACCATCCGCCAGCGCCGCTCGAGCAAGAACCAGATCAGGGGGAGCATCATGAGCTGGGGCTTGATGCTCGCGAGCGCCAGGCAGACTCCGCCGAGGACCGCGTGACTCTTCCGATCCAGGTACCAGGCTGCCTGGAGAGCCGTCGCGCCGAGCAGCGACACCTGCCCGAGCCAGAGCGTCTGGACGGTGAACGTCGAGAACGCGAAGAGCGCCGGGAAATACCAGATGACGTTGCGCGACGCGGGCAGGAGCCTCGGCGCCACCGGCTCCCACGCCATGCGGGCGGTGAGCCATCCGAGCAGTGCCACCGCGAGCAGGTCGAGCACGTGAATGAGCCGCATCGCCGCGCCTTCGCTGAACAGCGCCAGGCCCATGTAGAAGGGCGCGGCGACCGGTGGGCTCGCGAACGCCGGCAGATACGGCTGGTCACGCGGAAAGTGCCGGTCGAGCGACGCCCGGTCGTAGGGACTCTCGCCGGCGATCCAGCTCCGGCCCGCAGCCTGGAACACCGCCATGTCCATCGCCCAGACGCCGTGCCGGGCGACGCCCAGCATGCCGAACGCGGTCAGGGCGCTCAGCCCGATCGCGAGCGCGAGCGGCCGTGCCCAGGTCTGGACCGCGGCGCTGCGGAACATGCGAGCGGCAGGAGGCATCACGTCGACAGGGATCGCATCAGCCTCGGCCCTGTATCGTGGAGCCGCCATTCTCGCCAGCGCGTTGCGCGCGCCCCGCCCGTGCCGTAGATGCAAGGAGCCACGACCGGAAAGAACCCAGACGTGAACTCCCGCGCCGAGACCTCCCGCCCGTTTTTCTGCGATCGCCGGAAGGCCATATCCGCGATCGAGTGTTCACCGCGCGCATCGAGCGTTGCGTCGCGCCTGCCGCAGGATGATGTCGCCCTCGATGGATCCGCCCCGCCTCTCGCGCACACCGTGGGAGCGCCCCGTGTTCGCGCTCACCGCCGATCAGGACTGGGCTCCCGCCTGGGCTTCCGAGCAGCTTCTCGCCGTGGTCGCGACACTCGGAATGCCCCTACACGTTTTCCGTACGAATCCGTGCCCCGTCCTCGACGACGCCTTCGCCCAGGTCGAATCACGCAAGGATGGCATCCGAACTTCCTGCCGGGCTCGGACCACGGCGACACTCCCGAGCAGGTGATCGCCTATTGCCGCACGCAATTTCCCGGGCTGCCGCACCGTCAGGGCCCACTGCTTCATGGAGCACACCATGGCCTGGGACGCCCTCGCCGCGTCGGGGATCGTCGCCGATTCCCAGCTTCCGACCTACTTCCAGGAAGGCCTCGTCCCACTCCTGCACGCGTCCGGCATCTGGCGGCTTCCGGTCTACTTCGAGGACGACATCTTCTTTCGCTGCGTTCCCGCTCGAGCTTCCCTGGACCACATCCGGGCGACGCTCTTCGGCCCTGGCCTCAAGGTTCTCAACTTCCATCCCACCTTCGTCGCCGCGAACGTCCCGTCTCCGGCCTACTACGCCGAGATCAAGGCCCGCTGGTTCTCGACACCCGGCGATCATCCGAAGCTGGTCCACCGGGCCGCGGCACCCGGGAGGTGCTCGAGGAGCTTGCCGTGCTGGTCACGTCGAGGGGTTTCGCCTTCGAATCATTCGAGGCCCTCGTCGACCGCCTCCCGCGCGTCGGCTGAGCGGGGGCGATCCGGGACTACTCCCTGATCGCCAGCACGTGAGTCGTCTCGGGGAAGTGCACCAGCGTGTCGCCTCGCGTCGAGAAGAACTCGTCCACCGCCTTCTTCACGCCCGAGAAAGGGACCTTCGCGCCCCGCGGCAACTCGGGCTCCTCGGCACAGTAGTCGTGAAACAGCATCATGCCGCCAGGGGCGAGCTTGTCGTGGAAGAACTCGCAGCAGTTCATCGCAGGCTCGTACAGGTCGGCGTCGTAGTAGACGAATGCGAAGCGCTCGTCCCGCACGGCCGCCAGCGTATCCTCGAAGAACCCGGGATGTATCCTGACATTCGCGAATGGCGAGAGGTAGCTTCGCACCTTCGTGAGCGTCGTATCGACAAACTCGCTCCGCCGTTGCGAAGGATCGTGAACCGACAGATCCGGAAACCCCGCAAAGCTGTCGAAGAGGCGAAGCGTCCGCCGACCAAGGATCTCGCCGCCGGCCAGCAGGCTGCAGAAGGCATTTCCCCCCTGGAAGACCCCGAGCTCCGCGATGTCGCCCGCCAGATCGATCCGGTTGAGGTGCTTCAGCAGCTCCAGGTAGAGCCACGTCCCGGCAAAGCCGCTCAGGTTCTGCGGGTAGGTGTAGAGCGACAGCAACCGCGCGATCGCGAACAGCTCGGGAGACGCGTCGATCCCCAGCGACGTCTTCAGACGACGGCGATAGCTCTCGAAATGCAGGAGCGAACAGTCGATCCAGCCGTCCGGGAAGCTCAGCCCGGATGCCGCGAGGCGATCCCCGATCGCCCGGATGGCTGACCCCGTGTAGGCGAAGATGACCACGCGGTAGTCGGCGAGGTGTACGCGATCGAGCTCCGCAGGCGAGACGATGGGAATGCCGAACAGCTTCGTACCCTGGGATGCGGGGCTGTCGTCCACGATGAACTCGAGGTCGAGCGGGGTCTCCCGCAACGTGAGCAGGGTAGCGAGGCCCGCTCCGTAGCCGATCAGCTTGCTCTGCCTGAGTGCGTCGAGATCGAAGTCCATGCCATCCATGCCGCGCTACTTGATGAACTCCTCGGGAGGCACCTTCTTGACCGCGCGCGCCGGGTTCCCGAGGACGAGCGTCGCCTCGGGCACGTCCTGGAACACCACCGCGCCGAGCGCGACCACGGCCTCGCGTCCCACCGTGATGCCCGGATGCAGCGAGGCACCGGTTCCGACCCTCGCCCCCGCCCGGATCACCGGCCCCCTGCTCTCGCAGGGAATATCCCGACGATGGCTGATCACCGTGCCTGATGCGGTACAGACCCGGGCTCCGATGAAGACGTCGTCCTCGACGACCGTGTTCTCCGAGAGATACGAGGCGGTGAAGATGAGGCATCGGCTCCCGATCGTGACGTGGAATTCCAGGTTGACCCCGCGCCCCACCACGCTCTTCGCACCGATGGTGCAGTTCTCGCGGATCGAGGCCATGTCGCCGAGGAAGGCGTCCTTTCCGATCCGGCATCCCGCATACACGATCGCGCCGGTGCCGATCAGCGCGCCATCCTCGATCGTCGTCTGACTGTCGGTCGCCTGGGCCCCGAGGGTCGCCAGCACCGAGCTGTGCGGGCGCTTCCCGATCACGGCGTGGTCCTGGACCGTCACACCGCCGCCGATCGTGATGCCGGGAAAGATCACGACGTGGCTCCCGATGCGCGTCCCGGCCCCGATCCGGACGGCATCGTGGATGACGGCGAAGTGCGCGAACGACACGGACTCGTCGATCGCCGCCTCGGACGAGATGATGTTGCCGTCAGCCGGGTACACGCCGCCGCCTTCCTTCCGGTCCTCAGCTCGCCGCGCCGGGGTCCCGTCCCTGCCTCAGCAGCTCCGCGCGCAGCGCGGCGACGGCGGTGAGGGACGGGATGTCATCGGACGAGAAGTGCACGTCGAACGCCTCTTCCACGGCCAGGATCAGAGCGAAGTGTCGGAGGGAGTCCCACTCCGGCGTGTTCTCCATCGAGGCGCTCTCCTGCACCAGGTCGGGAGACACCTGGAGGGCTTCCGCCACGGTCGCGATCAGCTTGTCGCTCACTGCTCGCCTCGCCAGCTCACGGCGAAGAGACCCTGCGGCGGGGCAGCGGCCGCGCCGGTGAGCTCGAAGCGTCGGCTGCCGTCCCGCTGCTCATCCAGGAGGCGGAACCCGGCCCGCTCGAGAAACCCGCCCGCCACCGCGTTCCGTGGTCCGGGGACGAAGGTGGCCCGGATCGTCTCCCGGGAGCCTTGCCGGACGTGATCGAGGCAGGCGGCGAGGAACGCGTCCTCGAAGCTCCGACCGATGACCCGGCAGCTCATCATGAAGCTGTCCAGCTCCCAGCACGCGTCGGCCTGCCGGTGCTCGAAGATGGCCAGTGCGATCCAGCCGTGATCGGTGAATCTGTCCTTGAGCGACGCGGCGATCACCATCCAGCCCGGATCGTTCAGAACGCGGCCCATCTCCGCCTCGGTATACCGCTTGAGGGTGAGATTGAACTGGTTCGTCTTCTGGGTGAGCTGCGTGCTCCGCGCCAGGAGGGAAACGTCGTCCACGCTGAGCACCGCCTCCATGCGCAGGGATCGCAGGAACTCCTCGGGACTGCCGAACTCCTTCGACGCGGCGACGGACTGTGCCCGCGCGCGATACTGCCCCGTCTTCGCGCGGTCCTCGCTCGTGACGTTCACCTTGTAGAACCATCGCCAGGCCAGCTCCTCGCCGAAGGCGGGAAGACCGGCAGGATCGGACGGGAACTCCGGAATCGTGACCTCGGGAAGCGCGGATCGCACCTGCTCTCGCTCGACGGGATTGTCATCCACGAACACGAAGCTGTCCAAGCCCACACCGAGGGTCGTGGCAAGCTGCACGAGCCCTTCCGACTTCGGCCCCCAGCCGACGTGGCGAGCGGCGACCTGATCCGCTCGCAGCAGCATCTCCGGGCGCGTCGCAAAGACCTCGTCGACGTCCTGCGGATTGTTGCGCGAGCACAGGACCACGAGCACGCCCCGGCTCTCGAGCGATGCGACGGTGCGCTGGAACTCCGTGTAGGCTCGTCCGATGCCGTCTCCGCCGAGGCGGATGCCTCCCACCCCATCTTCGCCGACGATCCCGCCCCAGAGCGTGTTGTCGCAGTCGAGCGCCAACACCTTCTTGGTTCTCCCCAGGACCGCGTTCCAGTGGGACGCGAGCCGCTCCGCGAGGGCCTTCATGCCGCGGGCCGAGAGCGGCATGCGGGCCAGGAGATCCATCCGGGCGTCGTACGTCACGCTTGCGCCCAGCGCGTGGGTCACGCGCTCGCGCTCGAAGAGCGACCAGCCCGCGACGTCGCGGCAACGGCGCCGCACGTGGGCGTTGAACACGCCGGTCGCGACCGCCACGGGATCCAGCTCGGAGTCGTTCAGGCCGGCGAGCGCACCTGGGAACTCCACCTCGGCGGTCGACACGATCCAGCTCACCTCCGGGTGCCGCGCGGACAGCGAGGAGATGGCATCGAGAAGGAACTCCGCCGCCTGGGTACCCGCCTCCTCGGGAGCGATCTCGGGACGGGCTCCCGTGAGCTGGCCCTGGAACAGGTCGCGCGCCTCCGGAAAGACGACGGCCGCGCGGGGCGGGTCGGCCTCGAAGTCGTCGTCCGCTCCCCGACCACAGCCGAAGCTCGCGATCGAACCCACAGACCACGATCTCGGGGTTCAATCCGTAGCTCTGGAGCGCCTTGCGGAAGACCGCCGCGAACAGCTCCCACGATGCACGGCCGACGAGGAAGACGCGCCCATCGCTCATCTCTCGACCCACTCGATGAGCCCCAGCGCGTGGTAGAGCACGAACGCCATCCGCTTACCTTCGAAGGCCTGGGAGGGTACCGGGGGGCGCACGACGACACCGCCACTCGATCGCGCCCCCTTGATCATCTCGTCGAAGTTGTCACAGCGGAAGCACAGATGATCGGGGCGTCCGCTGTCGGCTCCCGGTGCTCTTGATCCGAGAACCCTCACAGGGTTCGACGAGCTCGATGCGACCGCCCTGGAACGTCAAGAAGGACACCCGGACCTGATCCGCGCTCACTAGCGTCGCGGGCAGCTCCAGTCGAGCCCCCAGGTCCTCCCATCTCCGGATCGACGCCGCCATGTCCGTCACCAGGTAGGCGGTATGATGAAGCTCTGGGTTCTCGGGAGCAGGAATCATTCTCGACTGAAATTATGCTCGCGGGAGGGGGGGCGTGTCCACACACCGAGCGCGTCGCCGGAGGTTCCGCGAGCGGACAACGCGTGAGCGACGGACCGTCGGGACGATGAGCGTGCGACTCGGCGGCGACGAGCAGCGGGGAAGCTATGCCCGCCGTCGCCGCCGTCGCCGCATCGCTCGGAGCGACTCGAAGCAGATCACGGCGTCGTGAAGACCACGTCCACCCAGTAGTTCAACGTCCTGTACGTGGTGGTCGGGAAGATGCTCGCCGCGCCGTACGTGAAGACGCCGTTCCCGCCCGATACGCCGTCCGCCAGGGCATGGAGGGGCGCGTTGTCCACGCCCTGCCCTGCGAAGAAGTCGAGGTTTCCGCTGTAGTGTCCATTCGGTGCGAAGTACGACGCGACGTAGGTGGTGTTGGCCTGGATCGCCACTGGCGTGGCGAAGTTCATCTGCTGCCACCCCGAGGCGCTCTCGCCCGTGAAGGTCACCGTCCCGAGCTTCGTCCCGCCTGCTCGACCACAGGTTCCCGACATGGGTGCCCGTGTTGCCGGCGCTCTTGTAGAAGCGGATCCCCGTGATGTGCCCGGCGACATCGGAGCGGAACTTGACGCCCAGCTCGACAGCGCCCGTGTCGCCGCCATCCACGATGGCCGGCACCGGGTTGCTCGGCCAGATCGTCGTGGTTGCCGCGTTGACGGTGATGCCGAGCGCCTTGGTGGTGTTCTGAGCACCCGCCGTCACCATGACGGTGAAGCTGGACGTGCCAGTCGCCGTGGGGCTGCCAGAGATCACGCCCGAATTCGTGTTCAGCGCCAGCCCCGACGGGAGCGACCCGGTGGCGATCGCCCACGTGTATGGCGGAGTCCGCCGCTGGCCGCCAGCGTCGCCGAGTACGCGACTCCGACGCTCCCGGCAGGAAGCGATGCAGTGGTGATGGTCAACGGACCGGCGGCGACCGTGAGACCGGTGCTCCCGCTGACCGACCCGAGGGTCGCCGAGATCGTCGTCGTCCCGGTCGAGACCGCGGTGGCCAGGCCGCCGGCCGTCACCGTGGCCACGCCCGTGGCCGATGACGCGAAGGTCACCTGATTCGTCACGTCGAGCGTGCTCGCGTCCGAGTACGTCGCCGTGGCGGTGAACTGCTGCGTCCCGCCAGTCGTGACGGTCGCATTGGCGGGTGTCACCGCGATCGAATTCAGCGTCGGCGGCGGCTGCGGGCTGAACACCACGTCCACCCAGTAGTTCAACGACCGGTAGGTGTTGGCCGGGAAGGCGCTGGTCGCACCGTACGCGAACACACCGTTCGCGCCCGACACGCCGTCCATCAGCGCGTGCAGCGGCGGCGTGTCCACGCCCTGCGTCGCGAAGTAGTCGAGGTTGCCGCTGTAGTGGCCGTTCGGGGCGAAGTACGAGGCGACGTAGACCGTGTTGGCCTGGATCGCCACCGGCGTGGCGAAGTTCACCTGCTGCCAGCCCGACGCCGTCTCGCTGGTGAACGTCGCGGTCGCCAGCTGGTGCCCCGGCGTCGACCACAGGTTGCCGATGTGCGTGCCGGTGTTCGCGGCGCTCTTGTAGAAGCGCATGCCGATGATGAAGCCGGCCGTGTCGGAGCGGAACTTGACGCCGAGCTCCACCGCGGCGGTATCGCCGCCGTCCACGATCGTCGGCGTCGGATTGCTCGGCCAGATCGTCACCGACGGCTGGCTGACCGCGATGCTCAGCGGCCGTGTGACGCTGTCGTCACCCGCGCTCACCTGGGCGGTGAAGTTGAAGGTGCCGACCGTGGTCGGGATACCCGAGATCACGCCCGAGCTCGCCGTGAGGGTGAGGCCGTCCGGCAGATCTCCGGCCGCGATCGACCAGGTGTAGGGCGGCATCCCGCCGAGCGCCGACAGGTCCGTGATATAGGCCGTGCCCACCGTCGCCGCAGGCAGCGAGGTCGTGGTGATGGTGAGCGGTCCCGACTGCACGGTCAGCCCGGTGTTTCCGCTGGCGGAGCCGAGCGTCGCCGTGATGGTCGCTCCACCCGCGCCGCCGGCCGTGGCGACGCCCGCGGCGTTGATGCGTCGCCGCCGCCGTGTTCGACGATGTCCAGGTCACCTGAGTCGTGAGGTTCTGCGTGCTCGCGTCAGAGTACATGCCCGGTGGCCGTGTACTGCTGCGTTCCTCCCACCGTCACCGTGGCATTGCTCGGCGACACCTGGATCGCTGGTCAGCGTGGGCGCCACGACGTTGACGGTGACGCCGCGACGCGGAGCCGAGGTTGCCGCTGTCGTCCACCGCGCGGGCGCGGAGCGACGTGGAGCCCGACCACGGTCGGCAGCCAGGCGTAGGTCCAGCACGTGCGGCCGACGGCCGGATGCCAGGTGGCGCCGCCGTCCGTCGATACCTCGACACCGCCGACCCGACCGCCGCTGTCGGTCGCCGTGCCGCTGATCGTCACCGGCGTGCCGGTCGCGACGGTGGCGCCGCTCGCCGGCGAGGTGATGGTCGCCGTCGGCGCGGTGGTGTCGGTCGAGGCCGTGGCCGCGACAAGGCCCGACTGCAGCGTGGCCGGCTGCACGCCCATGTCGGCGAACAGGTTGACGGTCGCCTGCTGCATGCGCGCGTCGGTCGTGGCGTCCGGCGTAGTCGTGCTGCGTCGTCGAGGCCCCACGCCCACTGGACCGTGCCGGCGCCGAAGACGAGCGCGCCGCTCGGAGTGCGGTAGAGCGTCAGGTGGTGCGTCGCGGTGCCCGGACGCGTACGTCGATGCCGTAGTCCTGCAGGTACTGCACGCCGGACACCGTCGTGGTCGAGAGCGGACGACGCCCGGCCGGCCGGAAGCCGTTGTCGAGGTCCTCGTCCCACTCGTAGCCGAGGACGTCCGTCGGCAGCGTGGCCGTCTGGCCCGCGGCCAGCGTCGCGACGCTGGTGTTGCGCCAGAAGCGCATCTTGCCGTCCGCCGCGGGCACCTGATCGCGTCGTTGCGGATGCCGTTCACCGTGAAGATCGATGCCGGTGAGCGCGTTCTCGGGCGGCCGCCGTCGGCCGGCGGGCTGAAGCGCGGGTCGCGCCACGTGCCGGTCCACACGTCGGCAGCGGGATCGATCTTGGCGTTGGCGTGCGTCTCCTTGTAGCAGACCAGCGTGCGGTACGGCGTGCCGGAGCCGTCGATGCTGGTCTCCCAGCGCGTCTTCCAGAACACTCGTTGCCGCTGAAGAACGCGAGGTGCACGCCGGCGTCGCGCGCCGCTTCGACGTTGGCGCGCTGCGCGCCCGACCAGTACTCGTCGTGGCCGACCGACATGAAGACGCTGGTGCTCGAGCAGCTCGGCGCCGCGGCGGTCGGTGTCGACGCCGGTCGAAGTAGCTGACGTCGTAGCCGTTGCGCTCGAGCCAGCGGACCATCGGGTACTCGGCGTCGAACAGCCAGGTCTCGGTCGAGCCGTTCGGGAACTCGCAGCAGCGGGTGGTGAACGGGCGGTTGTAGCTCACCTTGTAGGCGCGCCCGGCGGGCGAGCCGAAGTAGAGGCTGTTGCCGCCGTAGGTGTTGTAGGCCTGCCAGGTGGTGTCCGAGGTCTGGAACAGCAGATCGGAGTGGCCGCCGTCGTCGCGCACGACGAAGAGGATGTGGCTGGCGCGCCGTCCTCGGGATCCTCGCGCACAGCTTGGCGATGTAGATGCCCGAGGTCGCCGTCGGCGGCACCGCTCCACGACGCCGACACCGCCCAGTTGCCGCAGTCGACCAGGCCGGTGCTGACGTCGGACGAGGCAAGCGGGCTGGGTCTGCGGCAGCGTCGCCGACGGCTGCACGGTCGCGACCAGGCGCGCGCCGAGGCCGCCGTAGTAGCCGAGGCGATAGATGTCGATGCGGTAGTTGGTCGCGTCGGTCTCGATCTTGAAGCTGACCGTCTCGCCCTGGTTGACGCTGATGTCGGTGGCGAAGCCCTGGATGCTCGGGTCGCCCGCGCCGCTCGACGTCCCACTGGCTCGCGGGGTTGCCCGGGAGCGCGTTCTCCGCGGCGATCTCGTTCTGCCCGACCGAGAGGACCAGGCTCTGGGTCGCCGTCAGCGCCCCGGCGGTCACCTGCACGGTCACGGTCGACACCCGGTCGCCGTCGGCGTTCCCGAGATCACCCCGGTGCTCGGCGCCGAGCGTCAGCCCCGCGGGCAGCGTGCCGCTCGCGATCGACCAGGTGTACGGCGGGTTCCCGCCGTCGCCGCCAGCGTCGCGCTGTAGGCCGTTCTCGACGCCGACCGGGAGCGCGTGGTCGTGATGGCAGTCCTCCCGGAGGCAGGACGGTGAGCGTCGTGCGTCACCGTTCAGCTCGCCGAGCGCGCCGTGACCGTCGTCGTGCCCTGGCTCACTCCCGTGGCCGGCCCGTCGCCGTGATCGTCGCCACCGCCGTGGTCGACGAAGTCCAGGTCACCTGGCTCGTCAGGTTCTGGGTGCTCGAGTCCGAGTACGTCCCGGTGGCGGTGAACTGCTGCGTCCCCCCGATGCGCCACGACGGGTTCGCCGGCGTCACCGCGATCGACGTGAGCGCGCCGTCGCCTGTGGGCTGAACACCACGTCCACCCAGTAGTTCAGCGACCGGAACGTGCTCGTCGGGAAGGTGCTCGCCGCGCCGTACGCGAACACGCCATTCCCGCCCTGCGCCCCGTCGGCCAGCGCGTGCAGCGGCGGCGTGTCGACGCCCTGCGCCGCGAAGTAGTCGAGGTTCCCGCTGTAGTGGCCGTTGGGCGCGAAGTAGGACGCGACGTAGACCGTGTTGGCCGCGATCGCGACCGGGGTGCGAGAAGTTCGCCTGCTGCCACCCGGACGCCGTCTCGCTGCTGAACGTCACCGTCGCCGAGCGCGTCCCGGTGCTCGACCACAGGTTGCCGACGTGCGTCCCGGTGTTGGTCGCGCTCTTGTAGAAGCGCATGCCGGTGACGAAGCCGGCGACGTCGGAGCGGAACTTGACGCCCAGCTCCACGGCGATCGGATCGCCGCCGTCCACGATGGCCGGGACGGGATTGGTCGGCCAGATCGTGTAGCCACCGGCCGGCGCCTCGCAGGCGCCGGTGGTGGGGTTGCAGGTCTGGCCCTGCCGGGCACGACGACGTGCTGACGCACACGCCGTTCGTGCAGAGGTCGTTCGTGCAGGCGACGCCGTCGCTGCACGGCGCCGTGTTGTTCAGGAAGACGCAGCCGGTGGCGGCGTTGCAGGTAGTCGTCGGTGCACGGGTTGCCGTCGTTGCACACCAGCGGCGTTCCCGCGGTGCAGGTGCCGCTCTGACAGGTCTCGACGCCGTTGCAGGCGTTGCCGTCGCTGCAGCTCGTGCCGTTCGGCGCGCTTGACGTCGGCCGGGCACGCGGCGCCCGAGCCGGTGCACGTCTCCGCCACGTCGCAGGGGCTCGCCGGCGGACGGCACACGGTGCCGGAGCTGGCAAAGCCGTCGGCCGGGCAGGCCGGGCTCGATCCCGGTGCAGGTCTCCGCCACGTCGCACACACCCGCCGCCGGGCCGGCACAGGGTCCCGGCCGCTGCCAGGACGTCCGCCGGGCAGGTCGCGCTGGATCCCGTGCAGGTCTCCGCCACGTCGCAGGCGCCCGCCGCGGGGCGGCACACCGCGCCGGCGCCGGCGAACTGGCAGCCGCCGGTGCAGCAGGGGCCGCCGTCGCAGGCCTCGCCCGGATCGATCTGGCCGTTGCCGCACTGTCCGGTCGCCGTCACGATCACGGTGACGGCTCTGTGGTCGCCGTCGCCGTTGCGCTGGTCGGTGACGGTGAGCGTGGCGGTGTAGGTGCCCGGGTTGGTGTAGGTGTGCGCCGGGTCGGCCTGCGTCGAGTTGCCGCCGTCGCCGAAGTCCCAGCTGTAGGTGCAGCGTGGTGAACTCGGGATCGGAGGAGCCGGAGCCGGTGAACTGCACGGCCAGCGGCGCGACGCCGCCCAGCGGGGTGACGGCCGCCACCGCCACCGGCGGCTGGTTCACGTACTGCGCCGTGTAGGTGGCCGAGCGTGGTCCCGACCAGGAAGTCGTGCGACGTTGGAGGTCACGCCGTCGGTCCAGCTTCGAGAACGTCAGGCCGCCCTGGATGGGCTGCACCGAGACCGTGTCCTGGGAGCCCACCACCGGATGGGCGATGCAGCGGCGACGCCTGCGTGAGACCCTCGTTCTCGTAGTTGACGAGGAGGCCGACGGGATCGGTGGTGAGCGTGATCGGGACGGTCTGCGGGAAGATGTTCACGCACTGCGTGTCGGTGAGCGTCTGGTCGACGGTCGCCGTCAGGCAGATCTCGTAGTGCGTGTTGTCGCCGTGCTGGATGACGCCGAACGTCCCGCCGGCCCCCGGGTCGAGCAGGTTGAAGTGGATGTGCTCGTTGTGGTGCAGGCGCAGCTCCCACGTCAGCTGCGACGGATCGATCGGGCTGGCCGCCGGTGGTGCCGAAGCCTGCGTAGGTGATGATGTCGCCGATCTTGTAGGTGCTGCCGTCGACCGGGCGACGTGATGTGCGCCAGCGGCGGCTCGTTGCCCACCGTGATGACGCACGGTCGTGCTGCGCGTGGCGAACGGCGACGTCAGCTCGGTGAGGGTCAGCGTCGCGGTGTAGACGCCGGAGGCGGTGTAGGTGTGGCTCGGGTTCTGCTGCGGTGGACAGCGCGGTCCCGTCGCCGAAGTCCCAGCTGTAGGACGAGCGGCTGGCCGTCGGGATCGAACGAGCCCACGCTGGAGAACGCGACGACCAGCGGCGCGGTGCCGATGGTCGGGCGTCGCGTTGGCGACCGCCGTGGGCGGCGTGTTGCCGGCGCCGACGTAGCGGATGCGGCGCACCTGGCTGCCCGACCCGTTCAGCACCACGACGTAGAGGTTGCTGTCGGGGCCGGTCAGCACCTGCACCATGCCGCCGCTGTTCTCCTTCCCGAAGTTGTTGACCGTGGCGTGTCCCTGGGCGTCGAAGGTCAGGTAGCGAATCCACTGCCGGTTGTAGTCGAGGATGAACTCCGCGTTCTGGTACAGCGGCGGATACACCGTGCCGCGGTAGAAGGTTCCGCCGTTGGCCGAGGCGCCGCCGTTCGTGCCCGTCCCGTCGAGGTCGGCGTGGTCGTAGGAGAAGATCGGCGCGCGCACGGCCGCCCGGCCCCTGCGCGTAGAGCGCGCTGCACGCGGCCGTGGTGCTGGGGTCGTTGGCGTAGCTTCCCTGCTGCAGGCTCGTCGTGACGCCGCTCTCGCGCCGGCGCCGGCGTGCCCGCCGCGCCGCCCTCGTAGCAGGGCCAGCCGAAGTTGCGCGCCCTTGCCGGTGTTGATCTCCTCCCACGTGTTCCAGCCCACGTCGCCGACGTAGACCTCGTTGGTGACGGGGTGGACCGTGAAGCGGAACGGATTGCGCAGGCCGTATCGCGTACACCTTGGAGCGGTTACATGTCGGACAGGTGGCGTCGTAGAAGGGGTTGTCGGGCAGGCCGCTGCCGGTCAGCGGGTCGATCCGCATGATCTTGCCCGCGAGGCTGTTCACGTTCTGCGAGCGCAGCGCGCGCGGATCGACCGCGGTATAGTTCGAGCCGTCGCCGTTGCCGACGAACAGCGAGCCGTCGTTGCCGAACATGACCGTGCCGATGGAGTGCGAGTCCTCGTCGGACGCCATGCAGTCTTCGATCGGCGCGCCGGCCATCGTGAGGCCGGTCATGCACGACGCCTTGCTGGTGTCGCGACCGTCGTTCGGGTTCCCGATGTTCGCGGCGGTGCTGTTCGTGCCGAGCAGGATCACGTGACCCGGGACCGCCGGGCGACCGTCTGCGGCTGGTCGCTCCCGGGCAGCGCCACGTTGTAGCCCTGCGCAGGGTCGGCCTCGACGCGGATGAGCCGCGAGACGCGCGGCGCCGACCGGCGATGTTGGAGAACCCGGGCGGGTTCCAGGTGAAGAGCAGGTAGACGTAGGGGGTGTGCGGGAAGTCCGGGTGAATCGCGATGCCGAGGAGACCGCGGTCGTTCGAGTTCGAGACCTGGGAGGTGATGTCGAGGAAGGGCGTCGGGAGGAGCGTGCCGTTCTGGTACACCCGAACGACGCCGCCCTTCAGCGTGATGAACATCCGGCCGTCGGGCGCGAAGGCGATGCCCGTGGCGAACGGCAGGTTGCTCGCCACGACGTCCTCGACGAACCCGGAGGGGGTGAAGGTGATCGTCGCCTCGGAGGGGGCCGGACGGCCCACCATGGCCATGGCGGCGAGAACGGCCAGACCCCACGCGCGCAGGCGGCTCCGGCCGCCCCCGCATGCCCACCAGGTAGAGGACTCAGACTCGACACTCATCTCGAACTTCCTTTCATTCACCACTGACTCGCCCACGGCTTCGGATGGTCCTCGGGCCGGACATGCAGAACCCCCGCCGATTCCCCTAAGAGACGCACCGAACCTCGGTGCCGGGTCGCCGCGCGGTCCAGGGGCTCCCGATCAGGCACGTTCCCTCCCCGGAGCGGCCTGCACGAGGACCACGTGGTCGAGCCCCAGGACTACGCAGGGCAGCAAAGCCCGTGCCCGCAAAAGCCTTGCTGAATGGACAGGATGCCAGTGCATGCGCGCACGACTGGGCCGCCATGCCGCGACCGCTGCAGGGAAGAAAGCTTTGGCAACTCGATGGTCTCACTGACTGCCCTCCTGCTAGCGCGCTCGTCCAAGTCGATCCGGGGTGCCTCGAGCGGCACCTGCTCCCCGCCATGGACATCGCGTGTGCCTGAGCGCTATGAAAAGCCCGGCCGACGCGTCCTGCCCGGCTCGCGTGCGGCGCCGCGCAATCGAGTGCATCAGTCCGACCCTGGCCCACCCCGCGATGTCGCACACGACCACCCGCGCGCTCGTAGGCGCCGCCTGCGCGCTCTACGTCGTCCTGCACCTGGTCACCATCGGGCGGTCGCACATCCCGTGGTTCGACGACACCTTCTTCGCCAGCATCGCCGACACGCTGTGGAGGACCGGCGAGTTCAAGCTGACCGTCTCGCCCCTGTGGCTGGAGCAGCCGGTCTACCTGTACGGCCCGGTCTACTTCCTCCTCGTCGCCGGCGTCTTCGCCAGGCTCGGGTTCGGCGTGCTCCAGTATCGTCTCGTGGGCCTGATCGGGGCGTGCGCGCTCGTCGCGGTCGCGTACCGCATCCTCCGTCGCGAGGGTGTCGAGCGGCGCTTCGCGCTCGCGGCCTGCGCCCTGATGGCCCTCGATCCGATCTTCCTCGAGTTCCTTCGCATCGGACGGATGGACCTGCTGGCGGTCTGCTTCTTCCTCCTCGCGTACCTGCTGCTGGCACACTCGCGGGAGGCCCCTGCCCGTGCGGCGATCGCCTACTCCGTGCTGTCCGGGATCGTGGCGTCGCTCGGCGTCCTCACCACTCCCCGGCCCGGCTACCTGATCATCCCGCTGGCGTTGATCCTGCTGTATCGCTGCTGGCCCGGTCCGTTCGCGTCCCGCTTCGCACAGGGCGTCGCCTGGGTGCTGGGATTTCTTCCGCTCTGCATCGCGTGGATCGCGTATGCCTTCGGCAGCGTCGGAGCGCTCCTCGCCTACTTCTCCGGGTTCGCCGATACCTACGCGGGAACCGGGCTGACGACGGTCTCGATCCAGAAGCCGCTCCTCGCCCTCGTGCTCGGCATGACGCTCCTGAAGCTCGCGCGGGAGCCACGCCTGTTCCTCAACGAGCTCACGCTGTTCGTCGGTATGGGGATCGTGCTGTTCTTCCTCTTCGTGAAGAACAAGGGCGCGTTCGGCGGCGGCTACACGATCCTGGTCGTCCCCTTCGAGTACATGGCCATCGGATGGCTCGTGTCGAGCTGTCCCCGGCTGTCGCTGCCGATCTCGCGCACCGCGCTCCGCCGCATCGTGCTCGGCGTGCTGTTCCTGCTGAACGGTGGCGCGTTCCTCGCCGTCGTGAGCTCGGACCTGCTGCTCTGGCCCGCGCTGGATCCGAGCGACGCGCAGGCACTCGTGCAGAGGACGATTCCTCCGGGCTCGAAGGTGGTGGGAGACGACAAGTTCTATTTCCTCGTCCGGCGCGCCGGCTCCGATTTCCAGTACATGGATCGGGGTGGAACTCTCGAGGAGCGGGTCAGGTATCACGCCGGTCCGTACGGCTTCGACTACCTCGTCAGCGGCGAGGACGAGAACTCCGAGGTCCTGAGCGCCTATCGCGCGAGCACCGCGCTCGAGAAGATCGGCACCGTCGACGTGCCGGCGGTCAGCAGTCTTCTCCGCTATCCGCTGCTCGCCCGCAGCAAGTTCATGATGTGGGTCTTCACCAAGGACTACGGCGGGACCGTGTACAAGCGGATCCGTTGACTCGATCGCTCAGGGGCTGCACGGCGTCATGCGTCGGCTGCGGGCCAGGTCGATGCTCGGCGCCCGCTGCCGGACGCTGATCACGACCAGCCAGCACAGGGCGACGAAGAGCGCCCCGACCCGCAGGTGGAGGAGCAGCGGGGGGACGTACGGCTCGAGCAGGCTGTTCGGAAGCGTCACGACCAGCATGAGGACGAGGGCCGCGAGTGACGCGACCGTCCGCGTGTGCACGTGGCGCCAGAACGCCGGGATCAGCGGCGCCAGCGCCGCGATGTCGTAGCTGTGCGAGAAGCCGAACAGCAGCGACAGGCCGACGAGGAGCGCCAGCACATCCTCGTCTGCGAGGCTCGCCCGGTAGTACCAGAGGCATGCCGACGATCAGCAGCGCCACCGGCAACAGGAACGAGGTCGTGATGCCCGCGATGGCAAGCACGTTGCCGAGGCCGAAGATCATGCGCGAGCCGAGCGTGTTGTACGGGCCGGAGGCGTAACGCATGGCGGCCGCGGACCACTCCGTCATCACGCCGACCGGACCGCTGATGGCGATCGGGACCGCCGCGAGCACGACGGCGCTCGCCGCCGTGGCCGCCAGCACGCGCCAGCGGCGCTCGAGGACGAGCCAGAGCATGACCAGGAAGCTCAGCTGCGGCTTGATGGTGGACACCGCGAGAAGCATCCCGCCGATCAGCCAGCGGCCGCGTCGCGCATGGTACCAGCCGAGCATGAGCGCCACGGTGGCGATCAGCGTCGTCTGGCCGGCCCAGATGACGAAGGCCGTCGCGAAGTTCCCGATCACCAGCGCCGGGATCAGCCAGCCCGAGGCATCCCCCGGCTGCGGGCGCGCGGACGGCTCCGGCTGGCGGGCGAACCACACGCAGGCGGCCGCGAGGAGCAGCGCCGCGGCCAGGTTGAGGCCCGTCATGACGACGCGAGCGCCGGCCGGAGACCACGCCGCCAGCAGGAGGCAGAGGGGAGCGATCTGCGGCGGGTAGGCGAAGTCGTATCGGCTGATCGCCTCCGCCAGCCACGGATCGGCGGGACCTGTGGGCATGTGCGTGTACGCACTCGACCCCGCCCGCCACAGCACGCCGGCCAGGTAGAGGATGCGCATGTCCAGGTTGGTGGCGGCGACGCCGCCATGCCCCACCCCGAGCACCCCGAGCGCCGTCGTCACGCCGACGGCGGCCGCGAGGACGAGCCAGCCGAGCCTACGCATGTGCAGCACCGGATGTCCGTTCGACGTCACTGCGCTTCGGGTGCCGCCGGAACGCGCCACGTACGGGCGCGCGGCGGGAGGAGGCGCGAAACGACTCAGGCGGACCAGGCCGCGGGCGCGGCGTGCAGCGCCGGACCGTCAGACGTCGCCGCCTCGATGATGTAGCGGGGCCGGCGCCGCGACTCGTCCAGCGCGCGCCACAGGTACTCGCCGAGCACGCCCATCATCACCATCTGGATGCCGCCGAGCACCAGCACGACCACGATCAACGACGACCAGCCTTCGATCGGCGCGCCGCGCAGGTAGTTCAGGATCACGAGTCCCGCGTACATGAAGCCCGCGAACGCGACCGTGAAGCCGACGTACGACATGAAGCGGATCGGCACGTAGCTGAACGCCGTCACCGAATCGACGACGAGCTTCAGCTTCTTCTTGAGCGTCCACGCCGATCGACCATGGACCCGTGCGCCCTTGTCGTACGTGATGGTGGCCTGGCGAAAGCCCATCCAGGTGATGAGCGCGAGAATGCTCGAGTTGCTCTCGCTGAAGCGGGAGAACGCGTCGACCACCGCCCGATCCATCAGGAAGAAGTCCGCGCCCGTCGCGGGCATCTCCTTGATGCCGACGACGCTGCGCATCACCCAGTAGTAGAGCCGCGAGAAGCCGAGCGTGGCCGCCCTCTCGCCCTCGCGAGCTCCGCGCGCCGCCCACACGACCTTGACGCCCGCGCGCCACTGCTCGAGCAGCTGCGGGAGCACCTCGGGGGGGTCCTGCAGGTCCGCCGCCAGCGCGGCGACGCAATCGCCGCGTGCCTGATGCAGGCCGCAGGTCACGGCGGTGTGCGCCCCGAAGTTCCGCGCGAAGCGCACGCCTCGCACGCGGCGATCGTGCTCGGCCAGGCGATTGATGACCGCGAAGGTGTCGTCGGACGAGTGGTCGTCCACGACGATCCACTCCCAGTCGAGACCGAGCGACTCCATCGTCGCACAGATCCGCTCGTAGAGGAGAGGAAGGTTCCGCGACTCGTTGAACGCCGGCGTGACGATGGAGATCATGGGATACCTCGCTCGATTCACGCGCGCGCAGGCGCGCTGCAGCGCGTCCGCCACCTGCTGCTGATCGTCCCGGGTCATCTGCGGATAGAGCGGGAGGATGATGCAGTGCTCCTGCGCTTGCTCCGAGTGCGGGAGCGCACCCGGTGCCGCGCTCCCCTCGTAGCTGGGCTCGCGATGCGTGCACATGACCCCGCGGCGCGTCGCGATGCTCTCGGTCGAGCATGTGCTGCATGACCGCGCGCTGATCGCAGCCGTCGGGCAGCCGCACGCAGTAGCTCTGCCAGTTGCTGCGGGCCCACTCGGGCTCGCGCGGGAGCCGCAGGCCCCGGATGCCCGAGAGCAGCGTGCGGTAGCGCTCGGCGAGCGCCCGGCGCATCTCGACCACCTCGGGCAGTCGCTTCAGCTGCTCCCGGCCGACGGCTGCCTGGATGTCGGTCAGGCGGTAGTTGTAACCCGAGGACCGGGTACGACTCGAAGATCACCTGGCTCGCGCCGTGCCGGACGGTATCGGGAACGCTCATCCCGTGCTGCCGCAGGAGCCGGCACTGCGCGTCCCAGTCGGCGTCGTCGGTCGTGATCATGCCGCCGTCGCCGGTGCTCATCACCTTGCGCGGATGGAAGGAGAAGCACGCGATGTCGCCGTGCGGCTTGCCGATCTTCTCCCAGCGCCCGTCCCAGCGGACCTCGCTGCCGCTGGCGCAGGCCGCGTCCTCGACGACGCGCAAGGCGTGTCGCCGGGCGATGGGGACGATCGCCGCCAGATCGCACGGCATGCCCATCTGGTGCACGCACAGGATGGCCCGCGTACGCGGCGTCACCGCTCCCTCGATGCGCGCCGGGTCGATGTTGAAGGTGTCCGGCTCGACGTCGACGAACACCGGCGTGGCGCCGCAGTAGCGGACCGCGTTCGCCGTCGCGATGTACGAGTGGCTCACGGTGACGACCTCGTCGCCGGGCCGCACGCCGGCGGCGAGCAGGGCGAGATGCAGCGCCGTGGTGCAGCTCGACACCGCGACACGCGTGCGCGGCGCCGACGAAGTCGGCGAACTCGCGCTCGAACGCGGCGACCTCGGGACCCTGCGTCACCCAGCCGCTGAGGATGACCCGGCGAGCGGCCGCGGCCTCTCGCTCGTCCATCAGGGGTTTGATGATCGGGATCATGCCGCCACGGTCGCGTTCGCGCGCCACCACTCGACCAGGCGGGACAGCCCCTCCTCGAGGCCGACCGCGGGCGCGAAATCCGAGCATGCGCTCGGCCTTCGAGACGTCCGCCAGGCGCCGCGGCACGGGGTTCACCTTGCGCTCGGGCCCGTACTCCGGCCGGAGCGTCGGAGCCCATCGTGGCGAGCAGCGCCGCGGCGAGCTCGTTCAAGCTGGTCTCGCGGCCGCATCCGATGTTGAAGACCTCGTCGCTCACGTCCGACTGCAGGGCCAGCGATGTTCGACCGGGCGACGTCCTCGATGTAGACGAAATCCATCGTCTGCGTGCCGTCGCCGAGGATGAGCGGCGGCTGACCGGCAGCGATGCGCTCCATCCACCGGATCAGCACCTCGGTGTACTTGCCGTGGATGTCCATGCGCGGCCCGTAGACGTTGAAGTAGCGCAGCGCGACGTAGGGCAGCCCGTACATGTCGTTGAACGAGCGCAGCAGCCCTTCGAGCATGATCTTGCTGGCGCCGTACCACGTGCGGTTGTTGTACGGATGGTGATCCTCGCGACGTCGGGAAGACGTCCGCCAGCCCGTAGATCGACGCCGACGACGCCGCCACCACCTTCTGGACGCCGGCCGCGTGCGCGGCCTCCGCCACGTTGAACGTGCCGTCGCACATGACGCCCAGGGCGGCGCGCGGCTCGGCGGCGCAGGCGGTGATCCGCAGCGTCGCCATGTGGATCACGGCGTCCATGCCCTCGGTGACCTGGTGCATGGTGGCGGGGTCCCGGATGTCGCCGCGGACCAGGGTCACGCGCGGATCGGCGAGCGCTGCCTCGACGTTGCCGAGGGTGCCGCGCTCGAGGTTGTCCACGATCACGATGCGTGCCGGATCGTGCTCGCCGAGGAGCAGGTCGATGGTCGTCGAGCCGACCAGGCCGCAGCCGCCGGTCACGAGGATGTTTGCGCCGTCGATGTTCATGCCGAGATGTCCCGCCTTCAGAGCTGTCGTGCCGGATTGCCGACGACGCGCGCGCCGGCCGGCACGTCCCGGATCACGGTGGTTCCCATGCCGACGAGGACCTCGTCGCCGAGGCGCAGGCCGTTCATGATGCTCGACCCGCTGCCGATGTAGCAGTTCTCGCCCACCACCGTGCCGCCCGCGATCGTCACGTTCGAGCCGATCAGCGTCCAGGCGCCGATCTCCGCGTCGTGATGGATGACCGTGTTGGGCAACACGCACACGTGGTCGCCGACGACCGCGTCGCTGGTGATCACCACGCCGGCCATGAGGAGCACGTTGCGGCCGACGACCGCCAGTCGGCGAGATGCGAGCGCTCGGGTGCACGACGCGGGCGAAGCGGTCGGGGTCGACTCCCAGCCCATCGATGAGGTCGCGTCGCGATCGGTACGACGTCGCGCTGCCCGGCACCGCGAGCACCGCGGCATCGGGGCGCGCCGCCAGCGCCGCGCGATCGAAGACGCGGTGGCCGTGGGCGTCCGTCCCCTGCTTGTCCGGCGTGTCGTCCACGAAGCCGACGCAGCGATACGCGTCACCGAGGCAGTCGAGCGCTTCGCGCCCGTTGCCGTTGCACGGGAAGATCAGCAGCGGCCGCGCATCCCGGGCAGCCGCATTCTCCGGTCCGGTCATTCCCGCTCCGCCTCATGCGGCGCGCGCCAGCCGGCGCACGGCTCCGCACACCGTCTCGGTCTGCTCCGCGGTCAGCTCGGGGAACATCGGGAGCGACAGCACCTCGTGCGCGGCGCGCTCGGCGTGCGGGAAGCAGCCCGCACGGTAGCCGAGATCGGCGAACGCCGGCTGCAGGTGCACGGGGATCGGGTAGTGCACGCCGGTGTGGATGTGCTCCGCGCCGAGCGCCTCCTGCAGCTCCTGGCGCCGGTCGGTCCGCACCGCGTAGATGTGGTAGACGTGACGATCGGCCGCGGCCGGCGCCGGCGTGGCCACGCCGCCGTCCACCAGCAGCTCGTCGTAGCGCGCCGCGGCCGCGCGGCGGCCCTCGGTCCAGCGGTCGAGGTGGCGCAACTTCACGCGCAGCACCGCGCCCTGGATCCCCTCCATGCGATAGTTGTAGCCCTTCAGCACGTGCTGGTACTTCTTCTCGGCGCCCCAGTCGCGGAGCATGCGCAGGGTGCGCGCGTACTCCGGGCTGTCGGTCACCACGATGCCGCCCTCGCCGTACGCACCCAGGTTCTTGCCGGGGTAGAAGCTGAAGCACGCCATGTCGCCGAGGCTGCCGGCGCGGCGTCCGCGGTACTCGGCGCCGTGCGCCTGCGCCGCGTCCTCGATGACCACGATGCCGCGCCGCCTGGCGATCTCCAGGATCGGATCCATGTCGGCCGGCTGCCCGTAGAGGTGCACGGGGATGATCGCCTTCGTCCGCGGTGTGATCGCCGCCTCGATCGCCGCGACGTTCATCGTGAACGTCTCCGGATCGATGTCGACGAACACCGGGCGTCGCGCCGGTGTAGGCGATGGCCGACACGGTCGCGATGAAGGTGAACGGCACCGTGATGACCTCGTCGCCGGGTCCGACGCCGGCCGCGAGCAGCGCCAGGTGCAGCGCGCTGGTCCCGCTGTTGACGCCGATGCCGTGCGGTCGCCTGACAGTAGGCGGCGAACTCCTCCTCGAAGGCCGTCACCTCGCTGCCGAGCGTGAACTCGCAGCTCTCCAGCACGGCGAGGATGGCCGCATCGACCTCGGGCTTGATGGCGCGGTACTGCGCCTTCAGATCGACGAACGGAATCACGACGCACGCTCCTGACGCCGGATGTACACGGTCTCACCCTTGCCCCGCATCGAGCTCGTGGCGGCTTCGATCAGCTCGACGACGCGCAACCCGAGATGTCCATCGGTCTGCGGCGTCGTGCCGTTCACGATGCAATCGACGAAGTGCTCGCCGGCGACGCGCAGCGCTTCGGTGCCGTCGAGCCGGGGCGCCCACATGTCGCCCGTCCGGTAGCCGACTCGCATCTGGTAGATCTGCTCGGGATCGTCGGTGAAGCTGACGCCCTTGTCGTAGACCTTGATCTTCTCGCTGGGCTGCAGGTCGTCGTACGTGATCATGCGCTTGCTGCCGCCGATGAGGATCTGGCGCACCTTCACCGGCGCGAGCCAGCTGACGTTGGCGTGCGCGATCATCCCGGAGTCGTAGAACAGCGAGATGTACGCCAGGTTCTCGGGCGTGCCCGGGAAAGTGATTGATCCCGCTGGCGGACACGGCGACGGGGTGCTCGCCGAGGAGGTAGTCGAGGATCGAGAAGTCGTGCACGGCGAGATCCGAGATCACGTTCACGTCGCGCTGGAAGAGACCCAGGTTCACCCGGATCGAATCGTAGTAGTAGGTCTGCCCGAGCTCGCCGGCCTTGATGATCTCGCCCATCTTGCGGACCGCGGCCGTGTAGATGAACGTGTGGTCCACCATCAGGACCCGCTGGCGGCGGTCCGCCTCGTCGACGAGCTTGCGCGCCTGGAGCGACGTCTCGGCCATGGGCTTCTCGAGCCAGAGGTGCTTGCCGGCCTTCAGCGTCGCCATGCCGAGCTCGAAGTGCGTCGCGACCGGGGTGGCGATCGCGATCGCGTCGATCGTCGGGTCGCCGAGCAGCTCGTGGAAGTCGGTGGTCACCTTCACCGCCGGGAAGCGGCGTTGCACGCTCTCCAGCTTCGTCCGGTCGACGTCGGCGACCGCGGCGGCCTCGGCGCCTCGCATCTCGGCGAAGTTCCGGACCAGATTCGGCCCCCAGTAGCCGTAGCCGATGATGCCGATCCTGATCATGCCGCGGTGCCTTTCTGCACCGAGATGAGCGCGATGCCCGCCAGGATGACCGCCAGCCCGAGCATCTGTCGCAGCGTCAACGGTTCGCTGAAGACGATCACCGCCCCCGCCGTCACCAGCGTGAACGTGCAGCTGACCAGCAGGGGATAGGCGACGCTGAGAGGCTCTGTCGCGACCACCCGGAACCACACCACACTCGCCATGAAATACAGGACGAATCCGATGAGGAACTTGGGTTCCATGAACAATTTCAACAGCGCAGCCGCCGTCGTGGCCAGGCCTCCGAGGGAGAATCCCCCGGCCGCATCGATGCCCGAGCGGAGCAGCAGGTTGGCGACCATGGTGAGGGCCGCGGTCACGAGGACCAGGAGCAGGCCGGTGGCCGACATCCTCAGCGTCCCCGCGTCCTGGCGTCGCCGACCACCCGCGCCGGCACCCCGGCGACGACCGCATGCGCCGGCACGTCGCGCGTCACCACGGCCCCCGCACCGATGAGAGCGCCCTCGCCCACCGTCAACCCTCCCAGGATGGTCGCGTTGCTGCCGATCGAGGCGCGGGACCTGACCAGCGTCTTCACGACCTGCCAATCCGCATCGGTTTGAAGCGCGCCGTCGTCAGTCACGGCGCTGGGGTACGTGTCGTTGATGAACATGACCCCGTGACCCACGAACACCCCGTCCTCGATCGTCACGCCCTCGCAGATGAAGCTGTGGCTCGATATCTTGCAATTGGATCCGACCGAGGCGCCCTTCTGGATCTCGACGAAGCTGCCGATCTTCGTCCCGCCTCCCACCCGGCAGCCGTACAGATTCACCAGCTCGGGATGGAAGATGACCACGCCGGGCGCCAGTTCCACGTCTTCCGCGATCATAGCGTCGTCCCGCCCACCTCGACTCCGGACTGCGACAGCGGAGGCGGCAAGATACGCTGCGGGTGGCGGGTGCGGCAAGGCAGGTCCGGGAGGCCGCGGGTCACGCCGCACGCTCCGCGAGCAGGGTGCGCCGCAGCACGCGCACGATGCGCTCGGCGGCACGGCCGTCGCCGTACGGGTTGTGGGCGCGCGCCATCGCGTCGTACGCCGCCGGATCGCGCAGCAGGCGCTCGGTCTCCGCCACGATCCGGCGCCGCGAGGTGCCGACCAGCCGGGCCGTGCCAGCCGCGATGCCCTCGCCCCGCTCGGTGGTGTCGCGCAGCACGAGCACCGGCTTGCCGAGCGACGGCGCCTCCTCCTGGATCCCTCCGGAGTCCGTCAGGACGAGGTGGCTGCGACGCAGCAGATCGACCAGCGCGCTGTACCCGAGCGGGGGCAGGAGGTGGATGCGGGGGTGCCCGTCGAGCACGCGGCGCACCGGCGCCTGCACCTCGGGGTTCAGGTGGACCGGATACGCGAGCTCCACCTCGGGATTCCGGTCGGCCAGCTCCCGCAATGCCCGGCAGAGCTCGAGAAACGGGGGGCCGAAGCTCTCCCGGCGGTGTGCGGTCACCAGGATCAGGCGCCGCGCCTCGTCGGCGGGGAGCCGCGGAGCGACTCGCCGGTCTCCCAGCCGCTCCACCGCCCACAGGAGCGCGTCCACCACCGGATTGCCGGTGACCACGATGTGCGAGGCGGGGACGTGCTCGTGCCGGAGGTTGTCGCGCGCCTGCATCGTGGCGGCGAAGTGCCAGCGGGCAAGCACGGTGGCCAGCCGGCGATTCGCTTCCTCCGGGAAGGGCGAGTCCAGTCTGTGGGTCCGGAGCCCCGCCTCGACGTGGCCGACGGGCAGCCGCGCGTGAAACGCGGCCAGGGCGGCAGCGACCGTCGTGGTCGTATCGCCCTGCACCAGGACGGCGGCCGGCTGCACGGCATCGAGGACGGCGGGGAGCCGCTCGAGCACGCGGGCGGCGACCTCGCTGGGCGTCTGCGCGGCGCGCATCACGCCGAGGCGGTGGTCCGGCGTCACGGCGAAGAACTCGAGCACCTGGTCGAGCATCTCGCGGTGCTGGTCGGTGACGCACACCACCGGCTCCAGGCCCGACGACGGGGCGGCGAGGGCACGCACCACGGGCGCCATCTTGATGGCTTCGGGGCGCGTGCCGAACACGCAGAGGATGCGAGGACGATCCGGCATGCGATGGCTCACGAGGTCGCGCACAGGCGGCGCAGCGCAGCCACGTCGAAGGCTTCGCGTCGGTCGCGGTACAGGTAGCGCGGCCACCCGTGATCGTAGCGCTTCGGCAGGACGCGGAGCGCGGCGAACCGATCGCCGAGATCGCAGGCGAGGACGTAGTCGTCGCCCAGGAAGGCGAGCACCTCGCTGGTCTCGAGGGGGTGGTTGGCGAGGATGAACGCCGGGCCGGCATGCCGGAGTGCGGGCGCCGCCAGACGGCGAATCACCGCGCTGTGGCCGGGATCGCGCCCGGGGCCGCGCACCAGGTCCTCCAGCGCCACCCAGTGCGCCGCCGGCGCGAGCACGAACCCGCTCGGCAGCTGGCCCTGCCACGGGCCGAAGACCGGGCCGCCGAGCCGATGCAGGTAGCTGACCAGATCGGCGTAGGCGTCGGCCGCCCGCGGCGACGGGGTCACCGTCCGCGGGTCGTATGCCAGCGTGACGAACGCCAGCAGGAGCGCGATCTGCGGCAGGATCGACGGCGCTGCCGCGCGTTCCCACTCGGCCAGCCCGATCGTGCCGACGACGATGAAGAACGTGCCCATCGCGATGAAGACGTTCTCGGCGGACCCGCGATCCATCGCGCCCATGCCGCCCGACACGATGGCGTAGACGAGCTGCACGCGCCAGGCGTCCGGGCGGCGCCAGCGCCGCGCCAGGCTGGCGAGGCTCGCCGCCGCGAGCACGGGGTAGAACAGCGCGACGAAGCCGGCGAACCGCAGCATGGAGCGGAGGCGAAGCTCCGTGCCCCACTGCCGCGGGACCTGCCACGTGAAGTAGTGGAAGTACGGCCCGAAGAGCGACGGCCCCGCGAGCACGTAGATGCCCGGTCCGAGCACGGCCGCCACGACCCACGCGGGCCAGCTGCGCAGGCCGTCACGCAACGACAGGTATCCGAGTCCGCCGATGACGAAGAGGGCGCCGTGCTGCTTGAACCAGAACGACGCCACCAGGATCGCGATGCCCGCCATGCTGCCGAGCCGGGAGCGCGTCCGATCCAGCACGAGCGTGCCCGCGAGCGCCGCGCAGAGGAACCACGCGTCCGAGTGCGCCGTGGCGAAGTAGCACTCCATCACGTCGTATGCCGCGGCGAAGAGCCCTGCCGCCACGACGCCCCACCAGGCGCCTCCCGTCTTCTCGCGCACGACGACGAAGATGATGAGCGCGCTCAGCGTCGCGGCGAGCATCGACAGGAGCCGCAGCATCGGCAGCGAGACACCCGTGACGCGGCCCACGGCGGCTCCGAGCTCGTAGTAGAGCGGGTTGTACGCCAGCGCCACGAATTCCGGCGCCGGCGCGGTGTAGATCGCCATGCCCGACGCTGCGCGCTGGACGTGCTGCAGCACCGTTCCTTCCATCAGGTCGAGGTTGAGCGGGAAGTCGACCTGCCGCGTCCACAGGTAGGCGACCAGCAGCAGGTTGGCGACGGCGATCACCACGAGGAGCGGCCGCAGCACGCGGCCGAGTCCGGCTCGGCGACGGAACGGCAGCAGGACGGCGGCGACCAGGACCGCGGCCACCAGCGGCAGCCCCATGTGCAGGAGGAGGTCGCCGTTCACGGCGCGCCTCCGGACGGGGTGAGCCAGGTCGCCACCGCCTCTGCGACGCGGCGGTGTCCCTCGGCCGTCCAGTGCATGTTGCGCGGCTGGTACGCACAGGTGCCCCCGCGGAGCACGTCGCGCAGGTCGTGATACTCGGCGCCGACCGAGCCCGCGAGGCCCGCGGCCCAGCGCTGCGGGCGCTCGGGGTCGAAGCGCCGGCCGTCACCCAGGTCGACACCACGCGGCCAGTACGCCAGCTCCTGCGGCGAGCACACTTGCCCCGGAGCCGGCACCATCAGGATCACGAGCCGCGCGTCGGCAGCCCGCGCGGCGGCCGCGATCTCGCGCAGCCGCTCACCCGTCACCCGGCGTCCCTCCTCGAGCTCGGGGCGGTCGCGCTCCAGCGCCGCGAAGTTGCCGAGGGCGTAGCCGCGCCTCTCCGGCGTCCCGGTCAGCCGGGCATAGAGCGGCTCGAGCAGCTCGACCTTCGCCAGGTCGAGGACGTGCGGCGCCGCGAGCACGCTCGGCCACCCGTGCGGGTCGGGACGCCCGAAACCGATCGACGCGCGAAACGCATCGTCGCTGGTGAGTGCGTCGTCGAAGTCGTTGACGAACATCTCGACCACGACGACGTCGGGTCGGAAGCGCGGCGTGAATGCGGCGACGACGGCGGCCTCCTGGTTCGGACCGTAGCCGGTGACCGCGAAGTTGAGCACCTCGACGAGCCGACCGTCGGTCCGCGTCCTGAGCGCGGGCTCGAGGAGCCGCGGCCACGCGAGGTCGGTGTCGACCCCCTCGGCGCTGCTGAACGCATCGCCGGTGACCAGCACCCGGAGCATGCCCGGGGCGCGTTCCTCCGGGCGGTTCGGACCGGGAAACCCGAGCGTGTTGGCGCGGACGACGTAGTCGTAGTCGAGCCATCGCAGGCGCGTCCGCGTCGACGGCTGGAGCCGCCAGCCGAAGGTGGCGTCGGGTTCCAGGCTGGGACGCTCGCCCCATCCCCACACCTCGCGCGGCGCCTCATGGCGCACGGTGAGCTCCGCCGCGACGAGGACGAGCGCCAGGACGGAGCAGGCGACGGCGAGGCCGCCGGCGACGCCGAGCCACCCGGTGCGTCGCGCCCGCAGCCGGCAGGCGTCGACGAACCACTCGAGCGAGATCGCCGACATCACGGTGAGCGCGAGTGCGGCGCTCACGCCGGCCGCGATGCGCCCCGCGCCTGCGGCGGTCCCGTGCGGCACGCAGAGGGCGATGAAGGGATGCTGCACGAGGAAGAGCGAGTACGTGTGCCTGCCGAGCCAGTCCCACGCGCCGCGTCCACTCGCCCAGAGGCTCGCGGGCGCGTACAGCAGCGCGAACACGGCCGTCGCGAGCAGGAACGGTGCGACGGTCATCCCGAGCAGTCCGAGCGACAGGACGACGCCGGTCGCGAGCGCGACGAGCGCGGCGGCCCGCGTGGCCCGCGCGCGAAGCCAGGCATCCGTCGCCACCGGTGCGGCGTGCATCCACCCCGCCAGCGCCATGCCGAGCGCGAACTCCGGCAGCCGCGTGACGAAGATCGCGCCCCGCGACCAGGCATCGAGGTAGTCGTGGAACAGGAGCAACCCCGCGGCGCGAGCCACGAACCCGAGCCGCGAGGCTGGCGGCCAGGAATCGCGCCGGGCCGAGGCGGCGGAGCGCGGCCCACAGCAGCGGGTACACCGCGCACAGCTGGATCAGCAGCCCGACGTACCACCACGACGGCGCGAAGTAGTAGAGCTGGTACGGCGTGACCCGCACCCCCGGCAGATCGAGCCAGAACGTGCTCTGCGCGGGGTCGAGACCGCGCCCCAGGAGCAGGCAGGGGATCAGGAAGAAGAGATGGGCCGCCCACCACAGCGGATAGATGCGCAGCGCGCGCCGGCGCCAGAAGTCGCGCAGCGGGAGCGTGGCGCCCACGCTGCGCGCCAGCAGCCCCCACGTGAGCCCGAAGCCGCCGACGATCAGGAAGAGCCCGACGCCCTGGTCGCCGGCCCAGCCGATCCAGCGCACCAGATTCAGCGGGATGTCGAGCCAGCCCTGTCCCGTGAGTGGCGCGAGCTGCGCGATGCGGTCGGCGAGGGGCGGCCAGTCCGCGGCGGGATTGCCGGCGAGCGGAAACCCGAACACGCGCTCGACGACGTGGTTCCAGACGATCCAGACGAGCGCCGTGGCCTTCAGGACCTCGACCCAGGGGAGTCGGACCATGCGTGACGCCGGCACGAGCCGCGGGGCGGTACGCGTCGCCGGACGATCGGACATTGTGGCTTCGAGGTGCACGAGGAGAGGGTCTGGTGGAGCGACCGTCAGCGTGGCGCCGGCCGACAGGCGACACCGAGATGGATGCCCCAGGCGGCGAGCAACGCCGCCGGATTCACCGCGGTGACGACGAGCCACGTCGGGCTGCCGACCGTCATCCCCGACACCATCGTGCCGGTCGCGAGGTAGTTCACTGCAGGAACGGCGAGCAGCGTGAGCACGACCCAGCGCAGCGCGCGCGGCGCCGCGACGCCCCGGCCCCACGAGCCCGCCCACAGCGCGACTGCCGGCTGTGCCAGCAGGAGCGCGTCGTACGCCTGGTGATAGGTGCCGATCAGCAGCGTCAGGCAGACGAGCCCCACGCCCAGCTGCGCGGTGGGCGCGCTGTCGTCGCCGCGCAGGCGACGGAGCCCGATCACGCACGCCACCGTCACCGTCACGCCGAGGACGATCTCCATCCACGTGTCCGGCACGCGGCCCAGGACGCGCGCGGCCAGCGCCACGACGTCGATGCGCGCGAAGCTCGACCAGGCGTTGCTCGTGTGCTCCGTGGCGAACGCCGTCGCGCTGCCACCGAGCGACGCCACGAACGGCGCGACGCCACCCGCCGCGTGCGCGAGCGGGACGAGCGCCACCAGGCAGAGCGCGCCCGAGAGCGCGACGCCGCCGACGACCGCGCCGAGGTCGCCGCGACCGAAGAGCATCAGCAGGGCGAGCGGCACGCCGTACGTCGGCTTGAGCGACGCGAGCGCGAGACCCAGCCCGCCGAGCAGCGGACGCGTCCGCGCCCAGCGCAGCGCCACGTACGTGCCGATCACCACCTGCGCCGCCACCTGACCCAGGAGCAGGTTCATGTGACCGGGACGCGAGAGGAGGAGCAACGCCGTCAGCCCGAGCGTCGCCGCGGAGGTGATGGGAACGCCCGCGCCGCCGAGCGCCAGCACCGCGATCGCGGCGGTCAGCGCGAGCACCGCGACCACGTAGAGCGCGTCCGCCTCCGCGGTCGGGACGAGCCCGAAGGGAAGATGCGCGACCAGCGTCAGCGGCAGGTACGGGGGGAACGCCTGCCCGACCGGATATGTCTGCGCCTGCGCGGCCTGGTCGTAGGGATTGCGGCCGTCGAGGAACGCCACCACCGGGTAGTAGACGGCGTCGCGGAAGTCCTGCAGGACCCAGTGCGCCGGATCGACGTGGCCAGGAACGTTGATCCGTGGCGCGGCGCGCTGTGCGAGCAGGCCGAGGACCACGACCAGCGCACCGGCCGCCGCAAGCGTTCGCGCACTGGCGGTCATCCGCTGCCCTTGGCCGACGCCGCGGCGGTCGCCGTCTCCTCGAGGCAGTAGATGCGGATGCCGCGCGTCTCGAACTTGCCGCAGGAGCCGAAGCGCCGCTGCAGATCCTCCTCGAGCGCGCCCTCGGGATCCGACACCCACGCGCGCCCGAAGACGTACACGGCGCGGCCGTCGCGCCACGGGAGGCGCTCGGCCACGTCATCGGCCGACACCGCGCTGACCACCGCGTGCTCCGACGGATACTCGACGATCTGCCGGTCCGCCCAGTGATAGCGCGCGAGATAGGCCATCTCGCTCGACGTCACCAGCAGCGGCTGCTCGCGCGGGACGTGCGTCGCGAGCCAGGCCGCGGCTCCGCGCACGTCCTCGCGACCGTGTCCGGGCTCGGCGAGGTGGAGCGCCGTCCCGGCGACGAGCAGCATCCCGACGCCGGCACCCGCCGCGGGCGCGAGACCCGGCCAGCTGGTGACCACGGTCGAGCCGATCGCGAGGAGCACCAGGATCGCCGGGACGGTGGCCTGGAAGTAGCGCGGGTTCACGGGAACCCCGAGGAGCACGCGGATGGCGAACGGGGCCAGCAGCGCGGTCGCAAACGGCAGCACCAGCGTGAGCCGCCCGCGCCAGTCGAGCGGGCGCAGGCCGAGCACCGCGCAGACCACGAGCGCCGGAGCCGCGGCGACGGCGACGGGCAGGTAGCGCATCGCCGCCCGGCTGCCCTCGGCATGCAGCGCGAAGGTATCGGGCATGAGGGTGTACCCCGACACCAGCGACCAGAGCGTCCCGGGCAGCGCGAACCAGCCGAGCTCGTAGCTGCCGCCCCCGCCGTGGCGCGCCACCAGCGCGGCCGTCAGGAGGGAGAGGGTCGACGCCACGCTCACCGCCGCGGCCTCGGGCAGCCAGGCACGCAGCTCGCGCGGCCGGACGGCAACCGCGCAGATCACCGCGCCGGCGAGGTAGAAGACGGTGTAGTAGTGGGTCGCGGCGAGCGCCAGCGCCGAGACGACGAAGAGCGCGCCGAGCCGCGCCGTCCGCCCGGTGGCGAAGCGCGCCAGCGCGAGCAGGTTCGCCGCCGCCAGCGTCGCGACCAGGGCATACATGCGCGCTTCCTGCGCATGCTGCACGAGGAAGGGCGAGAGCGCCGCGAACCATGCCGCCCAGCGTCCCGCGCGCCGGTCGGCGAGCGTCGCCGCAGCGGCTGCCGCGATCGGGATCACGGCCGCGCCGAGCACGGCGCTCGGCAGGCGGAGCGCCCAGGCGGAATCGCCGAGCACGTCGTGCGCCAGCTTGGCCACGGCGAAGTAGAGCGGCGGATGGTTGTCCGCCAGACAGAGCGCGAGCATCTCGCGCCACGGGTGGGCCACCCAGTCGGCGGTCATCACCTCGTCGAACCAGAGTGGCGCCGCGCCGAGATGCAGCAGACGGACGGCCAGGCCGACGAGCAGCGCGGCGAGCACCCACGGGTCCCGCGAGGCGCCCGTCGGGGAGGCGGCCTCCCGGACGGGCCGCCACGTGCGGGCTGCGGTCACTCAGCGCCCCGAGACCGGTACCCGCGCCGCTCCGGTCCAGCGGGTCGCGCGCCGCAGATGGTAGCGTCCGAGCAGCATGCCGAAGCGCACGCGCATCGGATCGAGGAACGCGCGCGCGCCCTGCCCCAGCGTGACGGTCGACCCTGGGCTGTTGCGCCAGCGCACCGGCACCTCGGCGATGGGGATACCGAGGCGTTGCGCCAGGGCGAGCACCTCGACGTCGAACCCGAAGCGCTCGATCCGCGTGCGCGCGAAGATCGGGCTCACGACCTCGGCGGCGAAGAGCTTGAAGCCGCACTGCGTGTCGCTGATGCCCCGCACGGCGAAGGTCTGCACGATGAGGTTGAAGAAGCGTCCCATCAGGCTCCGCGCCAGCGACTGCCGCTCCTCGATGAGCGACGGATCGACCGCGCGCGAGCCGATGGCGACGCCCGCGCCCGCGTCGAGCGCCTGCTCGAGCTTCACCAGCTCCTCGATGGGAGCCGACAGGTCCGCGTCGGAGAAGAGCACCCGCGCGCCGCGGGCCGCGAGCATGCCGCGACGGACGCTGGCGCCCTTGCCCAGGTTCTGCGGATTGCGGAGCACGCGGCCGCGCTCCCCGAGCCGGCTGACGATCGACTCCGCGACGCTCGCCGTGCCGTCGCTCGAGCCGTCGTCCACGACGAGCAGCTCGTAGTCCACGCTGCGCGAATCGAGGTAGCCGATGATGCGTTCCAGCGAGGCGGGCAGTCGGCCGGCCTCGTTGTAGGCGGGAATGACGATGGACAGCTTCGGGGAATTCATCACGATCCTCACGATCCTCCGGGAGAGGTGACGGGCCACGCGGGCCCGGTGGGGCACGGCGCCTCGGCCATGCGGACTGTTGCCCGGTGCGGCTTGCGCGCCAGGGACGGCGCTTCGATGAAGCGCCAGGAGAGCACGGCCAGGACGAGCGTCGCGCTGAAGGCCGCAGCGAAGAACGCCGGCATGGAGATGGACGTTCCGGCAGCCTGGACGATCCACTGCTGGAGCGGGTAGGCGAACACGTAGAGGCCGTAGGAGAAGTCGCCGTAGCGGCCGAAGCCCTGCAGCGGGAGGGCCGGCCAGCACGCCAGGAAGAGGAGCAGGTACGCCCCCGCGAGGGGGAAGACGAAGCGCAGGCCGCCGATCAGCGCCGCGGCGGCGAGCGCAGCGGCGGCGCCGGCGGCGAGCAGCGGGCTGAAGGGCACGCGACGGCGGAGCGCGTAGAGCGCGCTGCCGGCGAAGAACGCGGCGATCAGCCGTGCGAACGTCATCGCGACGCCCCCCGGATTCGCGCCCAGCCCCGCGAGCAGCGCGTGCGCCACCAGCGCGCCGCCCATGATCGCCGGGCTGACGACGCTCCACCGCGCGCTGACGCGCGCGCCGACCAGCGCGACCATGGCGTAGCAGAGGATCTCGTAGCGCAGCGACCACAGCGACGCGTTCAGCTGGTTGGGTACGGGGTTGTCCGGGAACAGCAGGGGCGACGCGAGATGACGGTGGAGCGCCACGCCGCCGAAGTGCGCCCACGTGCTACCGGCCTGCAGGTAGTCGGAGACCGGCACGGTGGTCGCGAGCGGACCGACGACGAGCGTGCCGAACACGAGTGCCGCGACCAGCGCCGGCACCAGCCGCAGCGTGCGCTTCGTGGTGAACGAGCGCAGATCCGGATCACCGTCCCAGCTCTGCGTGATGAGGAATCCGCTCAGCACGAAGAATGCCTCGACGGCGAGGCTCCCGGCATCGATCTGACCCGTCAGCGCGAACACCGGATCCATCGACCGGCCGGCCAGGGCGTAGCAGTGCGACCAGATCACGGCGGTCGCGAGGCCGAAGCGCAGCACGTCGAAGTTGTTCCTCCGCCGGTCGTAGACCGCGGCCAACGACGGGACGACCCCGGGGAGGACGAGGTGCTGGAATGCTCAAACATGCGCGGAATGGCCACTTTTCGTCATGAATCTGGTACTTTCGTCCCCTTGCCGGGTAGAGATGGATCGAATACGAGGGCCCGGCCCGTCACCTAAGCGACGTAGCGGGACCCCGGCTTGCGTCGGCGGCCTGCACGGTCGCAGGCCCGAGCACCCTCGCTGTACGATGCAAACCCTCAATTCTGCGCGGAGAAACCTTCGATGAACCCTCACCGAGCCCACCTCTGGATCGCGACGCTGACTCGCCGCCCTGCTCCTTCAGGGCGCGGCCCTGGCGGCGCCGCTACGGACGCTGTGGGTCGACCACGACTCGAAGGGAGGGCCGTGCAGCGACGGCTACACGGACACGCAGAATGCGACCGCCAGCCCGGCCGGATCGAAGCCCTGGTGCACGCTGGGCGTCGCGGGGCGGCTGGCCCGGGCGGGCGATCTGGTCACCGTGCGCGGCGGCACCTACTCGGAGCCCATGCAGTGCAGCGCGAACCCGGTCGGGTGCGCCGGCCTGTGCGTGCTGGAGTTCGTCAAGAAGGGCACCGCGGCCAACCCGATCACCTACAAGGCGTACGCCGGCGAGGTCCCCGTCATCGACCCCGCGGGACAGGTTCCGCGGAGCGCCGCGTCGCCGGGCCTGGTCTACGGCGTCTGCGCGGGTGTCAGCACGCCCGCGGGTCTCTGCAAGGCGGGCTCGCGCGCCGGCCAGGATTGCCTGAGCGACGACACGAACGCGACCACTGGCTGCCCGGGCGCGTCCTGCCCCAACTGCTGCGACCGGGGTCCGAGCTACCAGACGATCGTCGACGGCTTCAAATTCCAGAACTGGAGCTTCGTCGACACCGACCCCAGCTCCAGCAACACGAGCCACATCCCGTCGCAGTACGCCTTCTACATCAACTGGGGTCTCGGCTCGCCGACCGACATCACCATCCGCAACTCGGAGTTCGCGAACAACAACGGCGGCGGCGTGCTGCACGCGCACGGCACGGCGCGGGTCACGTTCGAGTACAACAAGGTGCACGACAACTGGACGCACGGCTGGACCTCGGCGGTGAACTTCTGGAACGGCGTGGGGAAGAACGAGGGCGCCAACGTCATTCGCGGGAACGTCGTGTGGAACAACCAGGACGACCCGCCGATCTGGTGCATCCCGCAGTACTGCGGCGGCGCGACCTCGAACAAGAACGCCTGCGCCTGGGATCAGTACACCAACACACACCTCTCGACGCCGCAGGGCTACGGCTGCGCGTGCGGCGCCAATGCCGACTGCCAGAGCAACAAGTGCGTCGCCCGCAACTGCAGCGCGGCCAAGGGCGGCTGCGAGTGCGCTGGCGACACCGAGGGGCACGGCATCATCCTCGACATCGCGAAGGGTACGTGCAGCTTCTCGAGTCAGCCGACCACCAACTGCGGGTGGCTGCAGGATCCCGTGTGCGACGGCGGCTGCACCGGCAGCGGCAAGCCCTACGCCTGCTGCACCGGCAAGGGCGCCGGCAACTGCTGCAACCAGGGCGACGCGGGCAACTTCCTGATCGAGAGCAACGTGTTCTACAACAACGAGGGCAACTGCATCGACCTGTTCAAGTCGGGCGGCGGTACCGTGCGCAACAACACGTGCTACCGGAACCAGCGACGGCCGAGCGGCGGCGAGATCACCGCGTTCACGAACCGCTCGTCCTTCTACAACAACGTCGTCGTGCCGCGCGCGGAGCGCACGTGCTGGCAGTCGACCAATCAAGGCGTCGACTGCACCAACGACGCGTCCGTCTGCCAGGGCGGCATCTGCAACGACAAGTGGGCACTGGCCCTCTACTCGAGCAGCGGCATCTTCCCGATCACGCCGACGACGAACAGCGAGGGCTCCAACATCCTCTGGTCGCCCACGACCCAGGACATCGTGCAGTACGCCGGGGGCACGAACGGCACCGTGCAGGAGTTTGTCAATGCCATGCAACCGCAGTACGGATATGGCGTGCACGATCTGCAGCAGGATCCGCTGTTCGTGAACCCCACCGCCACGCCACCGGATCTGCGGCTGCAGCCGGGCTCGCCCGCCGTGGGATCGGGAGATTCCTCTCATCTCGCCCCTGCCGACGTCACCGGTGCGAGCCGTGCCCATGCCGATCGCGGCGCGTATGCGCTCGGGACCACGTCGGGCACGACCACGACCACCGGCCCGGTGACGACCACGACCGCGCCGAACGGGCCGCCGTCGCCGCCCAAGCTGCTGAGTGTCGAGCCCCAGTAGCCCGCTCCGCGCGATCACGGACGCCATCCCGGGGCGCCGGCCGCGGATCGCCTACATGACCGGGGAATACCTGCGGCTCTCCCCGTTCGTCTTCATTCACCGGGAGGTGGCGGCCCTGCGACGCCTCGGCTTCCACGTCGAGACGATCAGCATCCGCGGCCTCGCCGACTCGAGCGAGGCCGTCAACGACGCGCAGCGCGAGGAGGCAGCGACCACGTTCGTCGTGCTGCCGCCGTCGATCGGCCGGCTGCTGGGCTCCCATGCCCGCCTGCTCGCGCGCGCGCCCGATCGCTGGCTGCGCGCACTGCGGCTGGCCTGGAGCACCCGCCCGCCAGGCGCCGCGGCGCTCTTTCGCCAGCTCGCCTACTTCGCCGAGGCCGGCGTCGTCGCGGAGCGCATGCGCGAGCGCGGTCTGGTCCACCTGCACAATCACTTCGCCAGCTCGAGCGGGACCGTCGCGATGCTCGCCGCCGAGCTCGGCGGCTTCACGTTCAGCATCTCGGAGCACGGTCCCGACATCTTCTATGCCCCGGAATGGTGGCGCCTCGACGCCAAGTTCTCGCGCGCGCTCTTCGTCGCATGCATCAGCCACTTCTGCCGCAGCCAGGTGCTGATCTGGACACCGGTCGACCGCTGGCACCGGGTGCACATCGTCCATTGCGGCGTCGATCCCATGGAGTTCGTCCAGCGTACCCACCGCGGCGCCGGTCGCCGCCTGCTGTTCACCGGGCGGCTCGCCGGCGTGAAGGGGATCCCGGTCCTGCTGGAAGCCCTCGCCCGCCTCCGCGATGCACATCCGGACGTCGAGCTCGCCCTCGCCGGCGACGGGCCGGATCGCGCCCAGCTCGAAGCCGAAGCGCGCCGGCTCGGGATCGCGGACCGGGTCCGGTTCCTCGGGTATCAGTCGTCGGACCACGTCCGGTCCCTGCTGCAGGAGACCGACGTGTTCGTGCTGCCGAGCTTCGCCGAGGGCGTGCCCGTCGTGCTGATGGAGGCCATGGCGTCCGGCGTTCCGGTGGTGTCGACCCGCGTCGCCGGGGTGTCCGAGCTGGTCGAGGACGGGGTCGCCGGGTTCGTCGTACCCCCGGGCGACGTCGGCGCGCTCGCCGACGCCATCGACGCGTTGCTCGCGGACCCCTCGCTGCGCCAGCGCTTCGGGGCCGCAGGCCGCCGCACCGTCGCGCGCGAGTTCGACGTGGGACGCGAAGCCGGGTGGCTCGGCGACGTGCTGTCGTCGGCGCTCGACGGTGTCGTGCTGCCGGTGCGCCCCACGGCCTCGAGCGCCGCCGCCGAGGAGAACGCCCCGCGCACCTGGCCGATGCCGTAGGCGATCACCCCGAGCAGCACCAGCGGGAACGCCCGCGCGAGCGCGAGCAGCTGCCGCGGGCACCAGCGCACCAGGCGCCAGACGATCTTCGCCAGCTTCGCGGCCGGCGCGATCGGGAGCAGCGCCAGGAAGAGCGGCCACGAGCGCGAATCCTCGAACGGCACCACGCGGCGGGCCATCGCCGTGTACGTGCCGAGCAGCAGCTGGTTGCGGAGATAGGGCCGGAGCTGGCGGCGGTTGTCGTGAAAGACGCGCATGCGCGGCGCGAACAGGATCGTCCCGCCGGCCATCGCCACGCGGCGCGAGAAGATCAGGTCCTCCGAGGCGCGGATCTCGACGAAGGGGCCGAACCGCTCGTACGCCGCGCGCCGCATGACCAGGTTGCCGGAGAGCGCGAACCACATCGGTCGCTGCGGGGTCTCGGAGAGGAACTCGCTGAACATCACGAGCTGCTCGGCCCGGGCGACGGCCGAGTCGGGGTTGGCGTTCCCGATCGAGCCGCAGATCAGGTCGCGACCGGATTCCGCGCTGCGAACGACCTGCTCGATCCAGTCGGGCGCGGCATAGGCGTCGCTGTCGATGAAGGCGAAGATGTCTCCCCGGGCCACCGCGACGCCCGCGGCGCGGGCCCGCGCCGCCAGGGCGCGCTCCGGGAGCTGCACCGTGCGCGCCGGCGGCAGCGCCCCGGCCGCGACCGCACAGGTGTCGTCCTCGCCCGAGTGCACGACGATGACCTCGAAGAGATGCGCGGTCTGCTGCGCTCCGAGGGCTTCCATGCATCGGCCGATGGTGCGCGCGGAGTTCAGCGCCGGCACGATCACCGAGACGCGCGGCGTGCGTGACTCGCTCTCGCTCACGACGTGGACCGACATCATGCGCCTCATGCCGCTGCGCTCGTACGCGCGCCGTCGCCGGGGCCGCCCGACCCGGGCGCCGCTTCCGTCGCGGCGTCCTCCGCCGTCCGTGCCAGCCGGGCGGCGCCGAGGGCCACCCCGAACATGAAGAACACCAGCTTGTACGTCGGGGCGCCCGCGACGTGGTCCATGTTGAGCGCCCAGATGAGCGAGATGAGCGACCAGAACAGCCACAGGCCGGCGTTGCGCAGCTCGACGTCGTTCGACCGCTTGAGTCGCGAGGCTCCCTGCAGCGCCAGCCGGAACAGCCAGACCGTGGCGAGGATGCCGAGGATACCCATCTCCGCCCACGCCAGCAGGAACTGGTTGTGCACGATGAAGACCCAGCCGTCCGTGCCGGCCTTGGCGGCGTAGCTGTAGACCTGGCTGGTTCCCGTGTTGAGCCCGATGCCGGCGAACGGATGCGCCTTGATCATCTCCTTGGCGATGGTGATCAGGCGCCAGCGCACCTCGGCGTCGTCGGAATGGTTCGCCTCGACGCGGCCCGCGATGAACGGCCACGCCGCCAGGAAGGACATCACCGCGCCGCCGGCCAGCGCCAGCAGACGCTGCGCCTGGAGCTCACCGCGCCGGACCGCCGCGCCGAGGACTCCCACGGCGCCGAGGATGAGGGCGATCCAGGCCGTGCGGGTCTGCGTGAGGAGCAGCGCGAAGCTCCCGAGGCCGAGCTGGAGGTAGAGCCACAGCCGCTCGCGAACGCTGATCGACTGGTAGAGCCGCGTGAGCGCGCCCAGCAGGCAGACGACCAGCATGGTGCCGGCGGCCGACGGGGTGTTCAGCGTGCCCGCGAAGCGGCCGACCTGCGCCCAGCCGTAGTCGTCGCCGCGCACCCCGTGGCTGAGCGAGATCTGCACACCCGTCGAGAAGCTCACGATGATGAGCACGCTCTGGATCACCACGGTCCACGCGAGCATCCGCTGCACGATCCGCAGGCCGTCGCGCGTCCGGCACTGATCGGCGGTGATCGCCGCGATGAGCCCGACGCTGAAGATCTCGAACAGGCCGAACGACACGAGCTGGCGATCGGGCGTGTTCACGTTGGACAGGAGGCCGGCCAGGAACAGCAAGCCGGTCCAGCGCACCAGCCGGCCGTCGATCGACAGCCGGGGGCCCAGGCGCCGCGCCGACAGCAGCACGCGCAGCACGAAGAGCAGGATCGCGGCGCCGAGAATCGGCGAGATCAGGATGCCGTAGGCTCCTGCCGGCTTGAACTCGCGGTAGCGGAACGCGACGGCGACGTCGAACTGGAGCGACAGCACCAGCACGATGAAGAGCAGGCGCTCGAGCGATCCCGCGAGGCGGATCACGCCCGGCAGGAACGCGAGGCCGAGGATGGCCGCGAGGCCGTACACGGCGAAGCGCGTCTCCTGGCCGAAGATGTAGATGACGACGACCCCGAAGAGCAGGCCGAGCCCGAGGCCGGGCAGCAAGCTGCTCCGCCCCGTCCGGCGCCGGGTCACGTCGTCCATCGGTTCGGTCGTCACAGCGCCACGCGCTCCCGCTTCGTGGCGCCCAGCATGCGCCATCCGAGGCGCCTGCGCACCTCGTCGATCGGGACCAGGCCGAGCATCAAGCAGCCCGCGCCGAGCACCACCAGGGCGAGCGCCGTGGCGACGATCGGGCCGGCCCACGAGAAGCCCCAGAGCACGGCCAGCGCCGTCGCCGTCAGGACCGCCACGCGGAGCAGGTCCGGACCGAGGCCGAGCGGAGCCGCCCAGCGCAGCACGCCGGCGTACTGGAGCGCGGCGTACACGGACGACGCGGCCACCACGGCGACCGCGGCTCCCGCGGCACCGAAGCGCGGCACGAGCACCGCCGCGCTGCCCACGCTCACCGCCATGCTGACGACGTTGACGCCGAGGTCGACGGCCTGGCGGTCGGCGGCGAACAGCACCTGCGCCAGCACGATGGCGATGGAGAACGGCACGACGGCCCAGGCCAGGATGCGGAGGATCTCGCCGGCCCCGGCCAGGTCGGCGCCGAACAGCAGCCGGATCACCAGGTCGGAGCAGCCGTAGAGGCCGACCACGATCGGCAGCGTCAGCAGCAGCCCGTCGCGCGTCGCGCGCACGGCCGCCGCGGCGTACTCGGCCTGACCCGCGGCGCGCAAGCGCGCGAGCACGGGATACATCGCGCGCGCATACGCCGGCGTCACGGTGCGCGCGAGGTCGACCAGGCGGAGCGCGGCGCTGTAGAGCCCGACGTCACGCCAGCTCCCGAGGCTCGACAGCACGAAGACGTCGGCGCGGGCGTAGAGCGCGTTCACCACCGGGATCAGGCCGGTGACCGGCACGTAGCCGGCGAGCCGCCTGAAGAGCGCGCGGTCGAGACGCAGCGACTGCACGCCGCGCCGGCGGAGCGTCAGGACGAAGACCAGCGCCGCCGCCACCCGCAAGAGGAGGAGCAGGATCGCGATCGAGACGACCCCGAACCCGGAGAGCACGAGCACGGTGCCCAGCACCGCGCGCACCGCGGTCTCGCCCAGGTTGATCACGACGAAGTCGCGCGCGTGCTCGTAGGCGAGGAGCACGGCCTCGGCGCACTGCGTGACGATCGACGGCAGCACGGTGAGCGCGGTCAGCGCCAGCGCGAGGGACATCGGCGCCGTCCGCGGCCCACACCGCGCAGGCGACGAGGGCCGCCGCCAGGAGCGGCAGGGCAAGCGCGCCCGAGATCGCCACCGCGCTGACGAACCAGCGCCCGGCGTCGAGCGGCGCCTGGGCCGATTCCCGGGTGATGACCACGGGGAGACCGAACCCGGCGGCGGACATCCCGAACACGAACACGCTCATCAGGAGCGAGTACTTCCCGAGCGCCTCGACGCCCTGGATGCGGCCGATCGCCAGCACCAGGACGAGCGAGAAGATCGGCGCGAGCAGGTTGCTCACGGCGATGAACGCGAAGTTCTTCGAGACGTTGCGACTCATGCTCATCCGACGTTCCGCTGCACCCGCGGTGTGTCGATCGCGTGCTGGAGGGGCGGGAGATGCCCCTCGCGGCGCAGCCAGGCTTCGCAGACGTCCATGCCGCCCTCGAGCGACGTCGCCGGGGACCAGCCGAGCAGCTGCCGCGCGCGGTCGATGCGGACCGTGGTGTGCTGCGACATCAGCCGGACGTCCATGCCCTGCAGGCGGCGGGGACGCTGGGTGAGCGTGCCGTAGACGCGCAGGACCTGCATCTCGAGCTTGGCGCGCCAGAGCGGGACGGAGGGCGGCAGCGGCTTGCCGCACATGCGGGCGAAGTGGCCCAGGTACTCGGCCCAGGTGACCGGGTGCGCGCCCGAGACCAGGCACGACGTGCCGGCGACGCCCGGGGCCTCGGCCGCCGCCCACATGGCATCGACCAGGTCCTCGACGAAGATCAGGTTCGCCAGCCCGACGCCGCCGTCGACGAGCGCCACCTGCTCCTGCTTCACCCGCTCGCAGTAGCCGACGACCCAGTAGGGCGCGGCCGGGCCGTAGACCAGCGTGGGTCGAAGTGCCACCACCTCGACGCCGCGCGCGCGGCCCAGCTCGAGCGCCAGGCGCTCGCCCTCGGCCTTGCTGACGCCGTAGGCGTCGCCGCCGGTGATCATGGGCGCATCCTCGGTGAGCTCGGCCCCGAGGTCGTCTCCGTGCACCGCCATCGTGCTCAGGTGGACGACGCGCCGCACGCCGGCTGCCGCGGCGGCCTCGATCACGTTGCGCGTCCCTTCCACGTTCACCCGGCGGGCGTCGGCCAGCGCATCGCCGCCCCAGGCGCAGTGGAACACGACGTCGCAGCCGGCGACCGCGGCGCGCAGCGAGTCGGGACGGGTGACGTCGCCGTGCGCTCGCTCGACGCCCGCCACCCCCGGGCCCACGACGAGCCGCTGGCGCACGAGCGCGCGTGCCGGCACGCGGCGGCGCAGCAACCGGTCGACCATGCGCGCGCCGACGAAGCCGTTGGCACCCGTGACGAGCGCCCGACGAATGGTGGTGGTCACGCCGCGATCCTCCCGTAGCAACGATCGATGACGCCGATGGTGGCGCGAACCTCCGCGTCTCGCACGCGGAAGGCGTCGCCGGTGTCGACGGCCCGGCAGAAGTGGGCGATCTGTGCATCGTACATGTTGCGATCCGCGAGCTGGATGGTCTGGAGCCCGGCGCGCCGGCACACCCGGGCATCCTCCGCGAACACGGTCAGCTCGGTCGGGACGTAGAGCGACACGCGCGCCCAGCCCTTCGCTCCGCGCACCGTGAAGGAGTTGCCGAGCGGCGTCGAGAAGCTCGCCTGGAGTGACGCGCGGCCGTCCCCGGGGAAGTGCAACGACACCTCCGCGTCGGTCTCCACTTCCCAGCCGTCCGCGAAGGATCCCGCGTAGTCGACCTGGACCGGCGCGCTGCCCGCGAGCCACATGGTGAGGTCGAGCACGTGGACCCCGAGGTCCATCAGCACGCCACCCCCGGAAAGCGCACGCTCGCGCCGGAAGTCGGTCCGCCGCACGACGCCCTCGTAGGGGCCGCCGATGCTCGCGCTCACGCGCTCCACCGGGCCGAGCCAGCCCGCGTCGACGACCGTCTTCAGCATCTCCATCTGCGGGCTGAAGCGCAGGCAGTGCGCCGTCATCAGGCGCGCGCCACCGCGCTCGGCGGCGGCCAGCATGCGCTCGACCTCCTCGCCCGTGGTCGCGAGCGGCTTCTCGCACAGCACGTGGATGCCGCGCTCGAGCAGGTCGCAGGCGATGGCGGCGTGCGTCGTGTTCGGCGTCGCGATCAATACCGCGTCGACCTTCCCGATCAGCTGCGCGTGGTCGTCGTAGGCTGCCGGCGCGTGGAACCGCTTCGCCACCTTGGCCGCCCAGTCACGGTCTCGGTCGACGAGGCCGACCAGCTCCACCGACGGGCAGCGTCGCAGCGCGGGCAGCTGGTGCATCGTGACGATGGCCCCGCACCCGACGACGCCGAACCGGAGCGGCGTCATGCCGACCTCCGGGCCGCGAGCCGGCGGCGCAATGCCTGCGGCACCTTGCGCAGGTTGCGGGTGACGAGCCCGACGTCCTCCAGGGTGCGGCGGCCGGCGGCGGCGCTCCGCTCCTGCGCCGCGAGGACCGCGGCGGCGACGGCGCCGGCGGCGACGCCGCGCAGATCGGGTGCCGTCTGCTCGGCCTCCCACGAGGCCAGGAGCTCGTGTCGCGCGATGGCGCGGATGCCGGGCAGCTCGCGGGGATCGAGACCGGCGGCCCGCGCCACGGCGCCCTCGACGAGGACGTCGCTCGGGCTCGCGATCCACCAGTCGCCGGTGACCGGCGTGCGTTCCGCAGGCGATCGCGAGATCGGACGCGCCGAGGCGATGCGCCTCCGCGAGGAGCAGGCCCGCCGGCGCACCCGGATTCAGGCGCGCAAGGATCTCGGCCTGCGCGGGGAGGATGCCCCCGATGCGCCAGCGGCGATCCGGATGCACGGTGGCGACGGTGACGAGGAAGAACGGCTCGAACCAGAGCCGCGGCACGTGCACCGCAGCGCCGCGGGGACCCCGGACCACGACGGTGTCGTCGCGATCGAGGGTGACGGCCGGGAGGCCGTACCGCTCGCTTGCCGGCTCCGCGAGATCGAGGACCTCGAGGTGCGCGGCCGGCACGTATGCCCGCAGCGCCGCCGCAACCGCCCGTGCCGTCTCGACGGCCAGCGGGGACCGTCCGGACGACCCGATGTGCAGCACCGCGCGCGTCACCGCGCCGTCGAGCCAGCCGAGCCCGCCGACGCGACCACCGAGATCCCGCAGCCGTGCAGCACGGTCCTGGCCGTCCTGCTCCAGCGTCAACAGCCTTGTCTCCGTCACCACTGTTCCCTTCCGCGGCTACGCAGCACGCGCCACACGAAGCGAGGATTGCCCATCACGTATCGCCGCCACAGCCGTCGAGGTTCGACGACGAGACGGAACAGCCATTCGATCCGCGCCCGCAGCATCCAGCGCGGCGCGCGCGGGACGCGGCCCGCGAGGTAGTCGAAGAGTGCGCCGACGCCGATCGAGACCGGGACGTCGAGCTGCTCGAGATGCTCGTCGATCCAGCGCTCCTGGAGCGGGTTGCCGAGCGCCGCCAGGAACACGTCCGGTCGCGCCGCGCGCACGTGCTGGACGACGCGCGCGAGGTCCCCGTAGCCGGGCGCCATCCCGACGATGTGCGCCCCGGGCGCCCGCGCCTCGAGGGCGCGCGCGGCCCGCTCGGTGACACCGGGTTCCGCGCCGAAGAGAAACACGCGGACACCGGTGGGCGCGAGCGATTCCAGCAGCGCGGGCACGAAGTCCGTGCCGACGAAGTTGTGCCGCGGGTCCTTGCCCGCGAGTCGCACGGCCATCTCGACGCCGACGCCGTCGCGCAGGACGAGATCGGCGTCGCGCAGCACGCGATGGTAGGCCGGGTCGCTCCACGCCACGTTCAGGGTGTGCGCGTTGGCGAGCACCACGTGGTGCGGGCGCCCGCTCTCGATCATGTCACGCACGCGCCCGATGCCCTCGTCGCGCGAGCAGAGCGTGAAGGGCACGCCGAGCACGGCGACCGCCTGGTCACTCCCCTGCCCCGCGTCTGGCGGCCGCGTTGCGACCGGCTCGTATGCCGATGCACCCGACGACATGTCAGGCACGCCTCGTGAGCGGCCCCGCGGCGGGGCGGTAGTCGCGCTCGCGCGCGATCATGTCGAGCGGACGGAGCGCCCGCGGATCGCGCGGGCGCTCGAGGAAGCCGCGGATCATCGGCGGCGTCCAGACGGCCCAGTCGGCGATCAGCCGGAAGGGCTTCGTCACGCTGCGGCTGCGCAGCATGAAGAGGACGACCAGGAGCGCGGCGAGCAGCAGCGGGATCGCGACGAGCCGGAGATCGCCGGTGATCGCGCTGGCGAGGCCGGCGAGCACCGCGCCCGCGAGCACGGCCTGGAACTGCAGGTAGCGCTTCATGCTGCGGGCATGCGCGAGGAACGTGCCCTGTCGGAGCGCGACGCGCAGCACCTGGCCGTATCCCTTGATGAGGTTCTCCCGGTACCGACGTCCGAGCTCCTGCAGGCTGCCGCGCACGCCGGTGCGATGGGTGCCCATGACGACCGGAAGGCGGACGACGACCGAGCCGCTCTTGCGGAGACGCGCCGCGAGCTCGGCCTCCTCGTACGAGACGATGAACGGGTTGAACGACCCGACGCCCTCGAGAGCGCTCCGCCGGTAGAGCGCGTTGCCCCCGAGCCCCTCGACTTCCGCCGGCGCGTCGCCGGCCGCGAACACGTCGGGGCTCGAGCCGACCTGGCGCCCGTCCTCGTAGTAGCGCTCGGGCAGCTTGCCGTCGACGGCGGCCACGGACGGGTGTCGCTCGAGGTAGTCGAGCCCCGTCGCCACCCAGGCGGCGTCGATCTCGGTGTCGCCGTCCACGAAGAGCACGTAGCGGCTGCGCGTCAGGTCCTGACCGACCAGCCGGCCGAGCGCCGGCGAGAGGGGCGCGTTCGGCCGGAGCTCGACCAGCCGCACGGGGAACTGCTGCGCGCGCGCGACCGTGCGGTCGCGGGAGCAGGAATCCACCAGCACGACCTCGCTGTCCGGGAACGGCTCGACCGCCGCGAGCGCCGCCTGCAGCGTCGTCTCGATCCACGGCTCCTCGTTGCGGCTGATCACCACCGCGACCACGAGGGGCTCGGTGCGGGTCAGTTCCACGTTCCCTCTTCGACTGCCGCGCGGTAGGTGGTGACGCGACGGGCGGCGGCGATGGCGCCCAGGGTGTCGCGCAGCAGCGCGCGCTTGCTCGCGAGCGTCTCCCGCATGCCGGGGTGGCGCGCCATGCGCGGATCGACGCGGTCCTCTGCCAGGTCGAGCAGATCCGCAGCGTGGAACTCGTACAGCACCGGCAGGTCCGAGCGCAGCAGCGCGCGCAGATTGCGGCGGAAGAGCCGCGCCGGCACGAAGTAGGCGAACGTGTGATACACCGGCATCCGCAGCCACGGCGTGACGGCGATGGGGAACTCCACCAGCTCGCCGGCGCCGTCGCCCACCGCGTGCGGCCGCAGCGGCGCGAAGGCGTGCCCGAGCAGGTCCATGGCGAAGATCGAGCGTTTCCCGGTGCTGCGGCGGTAGGCGGCGAGCCGGCTCGCGATCAGCGCCGGAGTCGGGAAGACGGAGGCGTCGTAGCGGTAGCCCGCTTCGCGGACCATGCGCAGGACGCGGTCGTCGACGTCCCAGGCCGGCGCCCGGAACCCGACCACGTCACGGCCGGACGCGTCCGACAGGCGCCGGCGCGACGCCTCCAGCTGCTCCCGCATCTCCGCGTCCGCGAGCGTGCTGAACGGCTGCGGATGGGTCAGCGAGTGGCTGGCGATCTCGTGTCCCGCGGACACCGCCCGGCGCAGGAGGTCCTGCTGCCGCTCGGCGTCGCGCGCGATCGTGAACAGCACTGCCGGCACGCCGAGCTCGGCGAGCAGATCGAGCAGGCGCGGCACGGCGGTCCGGTAGATCAGGTCGCAGGGCTCCGGATCCTCGAACCCGTAGCCCTGGAGGTGGCGATCGACCGTGTCGAGATCGCAGGAGAGGACGGCGTAGCTCACGCGCTGGCTCGCAGACGGCCGAGCGTCCGCACCGCGGTGCGGACGGCGTCGGCGATGAAGTCGACGTGCCGCTCGGTGTAGAACTCGTTCCAGGGCAGCACGACGACCCGCTCGAGCCCGCGCATCGTGTTCGGGTAGTCGGCGGGATCGTAGGTCACGTCGCTGCCGCCGTCGCGCACGCGGCTGGCCCAGGGATAGCGGCTCGTGCCGAACGTCCTGCGCTCCGTGAACACCTGGCACATGAAGGCCGGCTTCTGGATGTATCGCGGCGCGCAGAAGACGCCCTGCGCCTTGAGCGCGCTGCCGAGCGCGTCGGCGCCGCCGCGGATCACCGCGGGGTCGACGATCAGCGGGTACTTCCAGAACACGTGCGTCGCGCGGCGGACGGGTCGCGGCAGCGTGAGGCCGGGAAGCGCGGCGAGCTGCTCGCGTGAGACGAGCCGCCGACGCCTGGCGCCGCGCGACCACCCCGCCGAGCTTCGCGAGCTGGGCGCGGGCGACGGCACCCTGCAGGTCGGTCATGCGATAGTTGAGCGCCAGGAAGTAGTGGTCCGGCTCCGGATCGCCGTAGCCCCACCCCTTGTCGCTGAACAGCACCATCCGGCGCGCGTACGCCGCGTCGGCCGTGATCACGACGCCGCCCTCGCCGGTCGTCATGTGCTTGCCCTGCTGGAGGCTGAACGCCCCGATGGCCCCGATGGTGCCGACCAGCCGGCCGCCCTGCGTGCGCGAGAAAAGCCTGGGCGCAGTCCTCGATGACCGGGATGCCGTGCGCATCCGCCACCGCCTTGATGCCGACCGACGTCGCACGGATTGCCGAAGAGGTGCGTCGCGATGATGGCGCGCGTGCGCGCGCGTGATGCGGGCCGCGACCGTCTCCGGCGTGACGTTGAGGCTGACCGGATCGACGTCGGCGAAGACCGGAATCGCCTGCTGGTACAGGATGGGCGCGATCGCGCCCATGTCGGTGATCGGCGTGGTGATGATCTCGTCGCCCGGCTCGGGATCGATCGCCGCGACCGCGACGTGGCACGCGGCGGTGCCGGAGGTGACGGCGCGCGCGTGCGGCATCCCGTGCCGGCTTGCGAACGCGCGCTCGAACTCCTTCACCTGCGTGCCCTTGGTGCAGTTGAGCGTGCCCGAGTCGATCACCTCGCGCAGCAGCGCGAGCTCGTCGCACCCAGGTCGCGCCCGGAGTGGTCAGCGTCCGAAGGTAGAACCATCCTGTCAGCCATCACCGTTCCTGCTCCCCTCTGGCTAGACGGGACCAGGGGGGCGGACGGGTCAGCCGGCCGCCGCGGCGGACCGGCCGAGATCGGCGAGCACGGCCGTGGTGGTCTCGGCCGCCAGCGCCACGCTCGTATTCCAAGCAGTTACACGGGGATACGCCTGGGCAGTCGTGCACAGATAGAGCGCGGCTGCGGCCCACTCGCGGGACGGGACGCCGGTCGAGGTAGCCGAGCGTCCAGGCTGGCTCGACGTGCGGCGCGCGGAACACGTAGACCGCCTCCACGTCCTGGCGGCGGAACCGCGGATAGAGCGTCGCGAGTCCCTCCACCGCCTGTCCCGCCACGACGTCGTCGGAGCGCCGGTACGGCTCGCTCTCCGCATCGCAGTAGTTCATCAGGTAGGTGAGATGGCGGCCGCCCACCCACTCGGGCGGGATGACGTGCGTCGTCTCGACGACTCCCTGGAACGGGAAGCGCCGGTCCATGACCGCCGTCCAGTAGAAGCGTTCGAGCCGGGCGCGCGAGACCACGAGCGCGTTCACGACCCCCTGGTAGCGCGAGATCGGAGAGCGGCACCGCATCGGCGAGCGCGCCGCGGGCGACGCGTGCCAGCAACGGGATCGGCAGCGTCGACACCACGGCGTCGAAGCGCTCGCTGCCACCGGCGATCGCCACGCGGACTCCGCCCGCGACCTCCTCGATGGCGTCGACCGGGCACCGCGTGCGGACCTCGGCTCCGCGCGCCACGACCGCGTCGCGCAGCGCTTCGGCGAGACCGCGATAGCCGCAGCGGAGGTATCCCTTCACCTCCTGGCCGCCGTCCTTCTCGCGGTTCAGCATGTTCCAGACCCAGTATGCCGGCAGGTCGTCACGCCGGTCGCCGAACTTGGCGCGCAGCAGCGGATCCCAGATGCGTTCGAAGACGCGCGGGCCGAACACGGCGCGCAGCCAGTCGACCGCGCGCACGCCGTCGAGGTCGCCGACCGCGCCCGCTTGAGCTTGGTGATGTAGAGCGCCCCGAGCCCGGTCCGGACGCGGTCGGGGAGCGAGAGCGCGCGGAAGCGCAGCAGGTCGGCCGGCGTGTTGAAGCCGTAGAGCGCACCGTCGACCAGGAAGCCCATGCCCGTCGGGCTCCAGCGGAGCTGATCGGCCAGGCCGAGCTCGGCGATCAGGTCGATCAGCTCGGCGTCGCTGTCGAGGATCACGTGGTACCACCGGTCGAGGGTGACCCGTGGTGCTCGAAATGCGTGCCGAGGCCTCCGAGCTGTCTCGACGACTCGAGGAGGACCGGACGGTGACCCGCCTTGGCCAGGAAGTGCGCCGTCGCGAGCCCGGCGATGCCGCCTCCGATGACGCCGACGCGCAGCGGCCGCCAGCCACCGTTCACGAGGCGCAGGGCGGGCCGCTCGTCGGCGCGCGCGGTCTCCGTCGTCACGACGCCGCCTGCACGCGGCACTCCACCGCGGGCAGTCCCTCGTCGAGCCGCGCCAGCGTCACGCTCTCGCCGGGCTCGAGCAACGGGACGGGAAGCACCGTCGTCCCCGCGTCGCGCTCCACCAGGACGCGCGCCCCGGCGACCGGCAGCCGGCCCTCGTTGGTCACGACGATCCGATCGGCGACGCTCCTGATGGCGAGATGCTCGCGCGCCACCCACCACTGCGCGACGTCGCCGGCGGTGGCGAGCCACACGTCGGGGCGCGCGAGCTGGCGGGACACGAAGGACAGGTGCGCCCCGCGCCGGGAGCCGTCCCGATCGCCGAAGACGCCGCCGTGCACGATGCCGACGTAGAGGCCGCCGGTCTCGCGGACGAAGGCGATCTTGGCGCGCACCGCGCGGCGCAGCTGCCTGATGTCGTCGCCCTGGAAGAGCGGCTGGATGCAGTCGGGCGCGCTCACGGGCAGCTCGAGGCATCGGCTCGGGCGCAGGCGACCGTCCTGGGTGACGATCGGCGGGCGGAACGGCACGTTGATCCGGACACCGCCCCCGAAGTGGTCGAGGCTCTCGCGATCGACGTCGGGATAGGACGAGTCGTACTCGAACCCGAGGCGATCGAGCGCCCACACCAGGTCGGGCGAGCGATCGAGGCGCGGGCTGCGGAATCCCTTGATGGGACGTTCGAGCCGCCGCTCGAGGATCGTGCGTGCGGACTCGATGCCGGCGGCGATGTCGATCCGCGAGCCCTCCAGGGTCTCGCCACGATGCTCGAGCCCGTGGCACAGGACCTCCGCGCGCCGGAGCTGCGCCTCCGAGCGCACGAACAGCGACCGGCTGGCGGGGCCCGCGACCAGACCGAAGGTGGCCGGGTGTCCGCTGCGCGCCACGCGGGACAGGAGCTGCTCGAGTCCGGCGGTGTACGCGTAGATGCACGGCTCGATGTCGTGCGTGAGCATCGCCGCCGAGTCGAAGGGCGCCGGCCAGCGTGCGAGGCGCACCAGCTCGCCGCCGGCGCGCCGGACGAGCGCCTTCAGCAGCTCGACGAGCAGCCAGCCGGTGGTGTCCACCGGATAGGTGCTGGCGCGCGCGCCGAGGCCGCGGAGATGGCGGTCGAGTCGTGCGTAGCTCCGGCGCTGCACCACGCGCCGGACGGCGTCCGGTGCGCGGTAGTAGAGCGCGAGGGCCGAGCGCGTCACACCCGAGCGGAGCGACCGGGTCGTCGGCTCCGGGAGGTACGACTCGGCGAGCAGGTCGGTCAGCGCGGCGCCGAGATCGAACAGGCACCACACCTGATGCCCGCGCTGCATGACGGCGGGCGTGCGCCTTCCGTGGGCGTCCTGGAACGTGGCGAGCACCGCGGCGGCGAGATCGGGAGGAGCGAGATATCCGGTCGCCTGCGGCAGGCGGAGCACGCCGTCGGCATGGGTCCGCGCGACGCGGCGCACGGCGTCGGGCCAGATCGGCTCGTCGAGCGACAGGCTGAACGGCGCGTCGGTCACGGCCTGGAGCGGCCCGTCGCGCACCGGCGCCGATCACGACCGTCGGGACCTGGCGCGCCAGCGCGCGCGCGGCGTCGTCGAGCCGGTCGGCCGTCGACGACCAGCACCTGACCGTCGAACTCGGACGCACGATCGATGCGGCGCGCCGGGACGCCCTCCATGGCGAGCGCCGCGCCGAGGCCGAAGCCGCGCGCGTCGTCGGCGACGAGGAGATCAATCACGGCAGTGCACCATCCGGCCGTCCGCTCCGTCCGACCAGCCGTAGCGCCGGCCACAGCGCCCGCAGGGCAGCAACGCGTCCGGCGTCTCGCTCGGGAGCGGCCGCCCGCAGATGCACACCCAGCCACGGATCCGCGCCGGATTTCCCGATCACCAGGGCGTGGGCGGGCACGTCGGTCGTGACGACCGCGCCCATGCCGACCATGGCGAACGAGCCGACGGTCACGCCCGGGCCGATACGCGCGCCCGCGCCGATGGTGGCGCCCTCGGCGACGTGACCGCACACGGTGTCCTCGGTCGGGCCCGACGGGGCGAGCCCCTCGACGCCGTCGTCGAACGCGCGCGGGTAGCGATCGTTGGTGAAGATCACGCCGGCCGCGATCATCACGCGATCCTCGATCGTGAGCCCCGTCGGGACGTAGACCATCGCGTTGATCTTGACGAAGTTCCCGACCTCGACGCCGTAGGCGATGTACGTCTTCTCGCCGATGATGCAGTCGTGGCCGATGGTCGACGGTCCGCGCAGATGGACGCCGTCCCACACCTGGGTGCGCGCCCCGATCCGGACACCGTCTTCGACGAGGGCTGTCGGATGGATGCGCGGCGCGTCGCCCGCGCCGCTCACGCGCGCGCCCTCAGCCGGACCGGGGCGTCGCAGCACGCCCATCGTGTCCACCGGAACCCAGCCGCCCGAGCGCAGCGAGTGGTACGAGGCTTCGACCGCCGCGACGGTGCGCAGGCATTCGCCAGGCGAGATCCACGGGCGGCGGGTCCCGGACACGACCGCGAGGAACGCGTTCATCATCGCGACGTGCGAGGCGTGCTTGTCGTACAGCCCGACGTGCAGCGGACGCGGCTCCTCACCGATCAGGCGGACGCGCGACTGGCGCCAGCCGATGTCGATGCTGCCCTCGGTGCCGTGGATCATGAGGTAGGTCTCGCGCTGCGTGGCGTGGCTCCAGCTCAGATCGATGCGCCCGATGAGCCCCTTCGTGACCTCGACCATCACCGTGGCCGAATCCTCGACCGTGAGGGCCTGCGCTGGCCGCAGTCGCGTCGCGTGGACGCGCGTCACCGGTCCGAACAGGAAGCCGACGATGTCGAACGCGTGGCAGCCGTTGTCGATGATGACGCCGCCGCCGGAGATGCTGCGGCGGGCGTTCCACCGACCGGCCATGTCGACGCGGCTCGAGAAGTCGATCTCGAACGCGAGCGGCTCGCCGATGGCGCCACCCGCGACCAGCTCGCGGGCCACGAGCAGATCCGGCACGTGGCGGAACTTGGTGGCGAGCAGCAGCTTGCGTCCGGTCCGCGCGGCGGTCTGCATCATCCGCATCGCGGCGGGGCCGCGGATCGCGAGCGGCTTCTCGCACAGCACGTCCAGCCCCTGCTCGAGGGCCGCGATGGCGAGCGGCGCGTGTTCCACGGGGGGCGCGCAGATGCTGACCGCGTCGAGACCGGGCATGCCGAGCAGCTCGGAGCTCCCCGCGACCGCGCGCAGGCCCTCCGCCCGGGCAGCCGCCACGATCGCCGGCGACGGATCGGACACGGCGGCGATCTCCACCCCCGGCACGGCGCGCCAGGCGTCGAGGTGCACGCGCCCCGCGCGGCCGAACCCGATGATGCCGATCCGCATGTGCTCGACCCACTCGACGGGCTCAGGAGAGCCCGGCGTGCTCCCGCACCCAGCGGCCCGAGAGCATCGTGGCCGTCATGAGGAGCAGCGCGACGTGCGACAGGATCGCGTCGCCGATCTTCAGCTTCGACACGCCGAACCGGCGTGCGCCGAGCTCCATCGGGACCTCGCGGACGCTGCATCCGTTCAGCATCCCGCGCAGCATCAGCTCGGTCACCGCGGCGAACCCGCTGGCGCGGAAGTGCGTCCGCTCCAGCACGTCGCGGCGGTACGCGCGATACAGGCAGGTGAAGGTGTGCACGTCCTGGCCGATGAGTCGCTTGTAGAGCCGGGACACCGTGCGGCTGAGGGCCGAGCGGAACCGGCCGGCGCGGGCGGGCACGCTGTCCGGATGCCACGGCGATGCCGTCGCGATGTCGGCGCCCTGCTCGATGAGACGGACCAGCTCGGGCAGCCGCTCGGGAAGGTAGGTGCAGTCGCTGTCCATGGTGCACACGATCGGCCCGCGCGCGTGCGCGAAGCCGGTGCGCATCGCGGCGCCGAGTCCCAGGTTCGTGCCGTGCTTCACGACGCGCATCCAGGGTCGGGTGCGGGCCGCGGTGAGCAGCGTCGTGAACGTGGCGTCGCGGCTGCCGTCGTCCACGAAGATGAACTCCCACCCGAGCGGCACCATGGTCTCCAGACGATCGAGGAGGGAGGGAATGCCCTCGGCCTCGTCGTAGCAGGGGACCACGACGCTCACGGGAGGTCTGAGCGACGCGCTGACCGTGGTGAGCCGGACCCGCGGCGGGTTCTCGAGCGGGACGCTGACGGCTGGTTGTGCACTCATACTGCGATGACCTCCGGATCCACTCTGCCGTCTCAGTAGGCTCCGCGGCCGGTGAGCACCGCGGGAATGGTCTTGGCGAGGATCTCGAAGTCGAGGCGCAGCGACCAGTTGTCGATGTACTCCATGTCGGTCCTGATCCACTCCTCGAAGCTCGGCTCGCGACCGAACGCCTGCCACAGGCAGGTGATGCCCGGGCTTCACGCTGAAGCGGCGCTTGTGCGCGCGGCGATCGATGCGCAGGACGTCGCGCACCGGCAGCGGCCGCGGCCCGACCAGGCTCATGTCGCCGCGCAGGACGTTCAGGAACTGGGGCAGCTCGTCGAGGCTGAACTGGCGCATGATGCGCCCCACGCGCGTGATGCGCGGGTCGTTGCGGATCTTGAAGACCGGTCCGGACGCTTCGTTGAGATTCTCCAGCGCCGCCTGGCGCTGCTCGGCGTCGGGAACCATGGTGCGGAACTTGAAGAACCGGAAGCGGCGGCCGCCGAGGCCGACACGCTCCTGCACGAACAGCACCGGGCCGCGCGAATCGAGCTTGATCGCCAGGGCGAGCAGCAGGCCGATGGGCGCGAGCAGAAGCAGCGCCAGGCCGGAGACGGTGACGTCGATCATCCGCTTCACGGCGAGCAGCAGCGAGTCGGGCGGTCCACTGAAGATCGTGACGACGGGGCGGCCGTCGATCTCGTCGAGCTGGGCGCGCGCGACGATGAGGTCGACGAGCCCCGAGAGCACGCGGATGGTGACCCCCTGCTCCTCGCAGAGCCCGACGACGTCGCGGATGAGCGCCTGGTGGGCGTCGAGGGGCAGCGTGATGAACACCTCGTCGATGGGCCGGTTCTCGAGCAGCGCCGTCACCTGCTGCAGGGTCTCGCCCTCGTCGTGTGGCTTCACCTCGATGACCGCCTCGATCGCGTAGCCGAGGTCTCCGCGGCGGGCGAGCCGCGAGGCGAGGTCGAAGCCGTTCTCGTCGCGGCCGACGACGATCACGTTGCGGATGTTGTGACCGTGGCGGCGCACGGCGCGGGCGAGGACCCGGAAGCCGCGGCGCTCGAGCGCGAGGGCGATGAAGGTGATGCAGCGCGAAGGTCGGGGCGAAGGACCTGGTGGCGTAGTCGAAGTCCATCAGGCGGCCGACCGCGAAGAGCGTGATGGTCGCCACCAGCACGACCCAGGCCAGGTCGCTCCACTCGCGCGCGACGGACGTCAGGCGGTGCGAGCGGTAGAACCCGAGGGTCCGCATGATCAGGTGGCAGTAGCCGAGGAAGCCGACCAGGAAGAGCACGTTGCCGACCTGATGCGCAGCTCGAGGACGTTGACCCAGGGCTCCGGGCGGAGCTCCGTCACCACCGCCAGGGTGAAGCCGAGGGCGATGACCGCCAGGTCTGCGAGCTGGAGGACGGTGAGGAGCGCGTACCGATGAGGGTTGGTCGTCATAATTTGTGTGTTCGTTCGAGTGTGAGACGTTCCGGAGGGGGGCAGCGGTGTCAGGCGAGCCGGAGCCAGCGCTCGGGCAGCTCCACCCGGGTCTGGCGGTGCAGGAGGTTGAGGAGGACGAGGACCCGCTGGCGCGCGTTCAGGCGCCGTTCGACGACCGCCGCGAGGCCACGCAGGGGCCCGTCCGTGATGGTGACCTGGCGGCCGGCCAGCTCCGGGTCGATCTCGATGATGCCGTCGGCCCCGGCGCGGGAGCGCAGGTAGGCCACCACCTCGGGGCCCACCCGGGCCGGGCCGTCGCCGAAGGTGACCAGGCGGGCAGCGCCGCTGCAGTTGATCACCGCGCTCAGCTGGCGCGGCGCGGGCTGGCAGAAGACGTATCCCGGGAACATGGGACCGACCTCGCCGCCGACAGCCGGCCGCGGCCATTGTCGCAGCAGCGGCAGGTAGGTCGTGACGCCGTCGCGGGCCAGATTGACCTGGACCGCCCGCTCCTTGTGGCGCTTCGACTGCAGCACCATCCACCCGAGATCATCGGGTACAGCTCCGCCATACGGGCACGAATCGTGTCGAGCCGACATCTTCCTCCCGACAGAATGCAGACCCCCCTCCCGAGGCCTACGTCCCGTCGCCTTCCCTAACCTATGATCTTTCTGACCTTACTCCGATGCCAGGTACCGCCGGAGAAAGACCGGAACCGGATTGCGTACCTGGCTCAATACTACCCCCAGCACTTTTCCCCCGGCCCGCTCGATCTGCTGGCGGGCCCGTGCCAGGGCATCCCCTCGCGTGACACCGGCTTTCGCCACGAGCACGACTCCATCGCAGAACAGTCTCGCGAGGATACCGTCGGCATGGCGCAAGATCGGTGGTGCATCCAGAAACGTATAATCGTAGGCCGCTCGCTGCGTGTCAAGCCAAAGTGCCAGCTCCGGCGACCGAAGGAACGTCTCCTTGTCGGCAAGTGCCTTCGGACTCGGGACCACCGTGAGACGACCCCGTCCCCACGGCGTGGCCGGCGGCACGTCCTTCGCGCGCACGAGCTCCGTCAGGTCCGCGCCGCGCGCGGCGATGCTGCTCGTCAGGCCGGCAGTGCGGATGTCGGCGTCGACCAGCAGCACGTTGAGGCCGGCGCTCGCCAGGCTCTCGGCGAACTCGCGCGTCACCTGGGTGCAGCCCTCGGCGCCATCGCATCCCGCAAAGACGATCGACTTGAGCGTCTTCCCCTGCGCAGCGACCATCAGCCGCTCGCGCAGCGTGGCGTAGGCGCTCGGAACGGCACCGGGGGAGCAGTCGGCGAACGGCGACCCGCGTGGGCGCCGGACGGACGACCGCAGGCTCGGGCGCGGCAGCCGGAGCGCTGGCGGCGGGTGGTGTGGATACCCGCCGGTTCAGGGATTCGAAATAGGCGCTCATTCGGGGTGTTGCCCGTCGCTTTCCGCTTGTCCTGCCATCGAGGGGAACTTCACCACTGCACCCGCCTTCACCAGATTGACGTCGCGAAGGCCGGGATTGAGTCGGCGCACCTGCTCGAGCAGCGCGTGTCTGTCGATATCGGCCGCGAGGCTGCCATAGAGCTCGCGGGCCGCGCCCAGGATGCTGCCGCCACGCGGGATGTTCACCGTGTGGACGTTGCCAGCCGCCTGCTCGGCGGTGCCGGCTGGGGTCTTCACCTCGGGCTCCGCGGTGTCCGTGTCCGCGACCTGGATCGGCGCGGGGGTGGGGATCACCTCGGCCGAGGGCGCGGCGACCGGCGCGGCCGGAGCAGCCGGCGCCGCGACGGGCGCCGGAGCCGGCTCGGCAACGGCAGGAGCCGCGGGCGCGGCGGCAGGCGTGGCCGCAGCGGCCACGGCGGCCGACGGGTCGGCATTCCCCGATCCTCCGGCACCGAGCAGCAGCGCTCCCGCCGCGATGAGCGCCGCGGCAGCGGCCCCGACGAGGCCGACTGGCCGCAGCCACGACCAGCTCCGACGTGCGGAGACGCGCTGCAACGTTCCGCGGCCCAGCCATCCCGGCGCACGCTCGTCCATCTCCGCGATGGCCTCGCGCGGCGGCGCCCATGGTGACGACCGGCTGGCTGCGGCCGAACGCGAAGAGGAGCGCGCTGTGGCAGAGGATGTTGGCCCGGCGCGGGATGCCGCGGGCGTGGCGGACGATGGCGCGAAGCGCCGCCGGCTCGAAGAGCCGCTCGTCTGCCCCCACCTGGTTCAGGCGGTGCTGGATGTACGCCTGCATCTCCGCGGCATCGAGCGGATTGATGATGGCGCGGACGCTCACCCGCTGCTGGAGCTGACGCAGGTTCTGCTGGCGGAGCCGCGTCTGGAGCTCGGGCTGACCGACCAGGACGATCTGCAGCAGCTTGTGGGTGTAGGTCTCGAAGTTCGACAGCAGCCGCAGCTCCTCGAACGTCGAGTCGGCGAGGCTCTGCGCCTCGTCGATCACCAGGGCGGTGCGCTGGCCGGCCTCGTCCCGCCGCACCAGCATCTGCTGGAGGATTTCGAGGAGCTCGAGGCGCGACGCGCCGGCGGGTGGCTTCTCGCCCAGGTCCTTCAGCGCCGCCGTCAGCAGGTCGTCGAACGTGTGCGCCGCATACGGCACGTACGCCGCAGCGACCTCCGGTCCGAGCTGGCTGAGGACGCTGTAGAGGATCGTCGTCTTCCCCGTACCCACCTCGCCGATCAGCGTGATGAATCCGCGACCGTTCTCGAGGCCGTACTGGACGGCCGCCATCGCCTCGCGGTGCTTCTCGCTGAGGAAGAGGAAGGCCGGGTCCGGCGTGAGGCTGAAGGGCTCCCCGGAGAGCCTGAAGTGCTCGTAGTACATCGGCGATCAGGACCGGTCGGGCAGCGAGACCAGCGTCTCGAGGTTGGCGTAGCGGCGCACGTCGGCGCTGCTCTTGAGCGTGGTGTCGAAGTGGTCGCGGGCGAGTCCGAGGCCCATGCTCAGCAAGAGCCCGCCCAAGAGCGCGAAGAACAGGATGCGGCCCTTCTTGGGAGCGATGGCCTCGAGCGGCAGCGGCGCATCCTCGATGATGCGGAGCCGCAGCAGCTTGCTCTGCTCGACGGCGTTCGAGAGGCGCGACTGCTCGGCAGAGCGCACGTACGACAGGTACGTCTCCTCGTCGATCTTCACCTGCCGCTCGAGCCTGGCGAGATCGAAGCTCTGGCTGTCGAGGAACTCCGCCTGCTTCTTGTACTCGTCGGCGGCCTTGGTGAGCGCCGCTTCGCGGCCCTGCAGCGCCGCCAGGGCCGCCCGCCCGCCCACGAGATCCGTGCCGGCCGCGCTGCCCGCGCCGTCGCCCGTCGATCCCGCCGTGAACGAGTCGTATCCGGCGATCGCCTTGCGCAGGCGTTCGATCTGGCTGTCGATCTCCTTGATGCGCTCGCTGTCCGGCTTGTACTTGCCGATCAGGTCGGCGCGCTTGGCCTCGAGCTCGATCAGCTCCGGCGTGGCCACGCGTCCACCCTTGCCGGCGAGCGTCTGCTGGAGGAACGCCATGCGCTGCTCCTGCTCGACGCGGGCGATGCGCGCGCGCGACAGCTCCGCGTTGAACTCGTTCAGGCGCTCGTGCACCTCGGTCTGCTGGCCCGCCAGGGTTCCCGCGCGCTCGCGAGCCTTCCGCAGGTCACCTTCCGAGGCCGCCAGCTTCTGCCGCAGGATCTCGCTCTGCTGCGTTGAAGAAGTCCTGGGCCTCCGAGATCTGCTGCATCTTCGCGTGATGCTCGACGTAGGCCTTCATCAATCGGTTGACGAAGTCCTGCGCCCACTGCGGGGTCGGAGCTCACGTACCCGACGTCGATGATGTTCGACGGATGCGCGTTCGAGGCGTCCAGACGATCGAGCACGTCGCGCGTCTGCCAGTAGAGCGGGCTCCCCGGCTTCAGGTTGTCGATCTTGTGCAGCCGCTTGTACGCGGTGCGAATGAACGAGGCGGGCGCATGCAGGATGCGGGCGACCCGCGAGTCCGACGGGACGTCGTCGTCGTCGTCCTTCGGGGGCTTCATGTCCGCGAGCACCTGATCGATGAGCTCGCGGCTCTTGAGGATCTGCACCTGCGAGTTGATCTCGCCCTCCGAGACCTCGTCCGTGCGCACGAGCGACGGAGCCTTGTCTCCGGCCGACACCTCGGCGCGATCCGTGGTGAGCAGGATCTTGCCGGCGGTGCGGTAGATGGGCGGGAGGACGAAGATGCCGGACACCGAGACCAGGACGATGCCGAGGTAGACCCCGAAGATGAGCTTCCAGCGGCGGAGGATGCCGTGGGCGGCTTCCCGGGCGAGCGTGAGGACTGCTTGTTCCTGCGGCGACATCATTCCCCCTAGAAGACCGGCAAGCCGATCGGAACCTGCGGAATCATCTTGGTGATGTACTGGTTCACCATGAGGTTCAGGTTGGCGATCCGGCTCTTCGGCACGTACACGACGTCGTTCGGCTGGAGCGCGACGTCCTGCGTGTAGTCGTCGCCGGTGAGCGCCTTCTTGAGGAACAGGCGGTAGCCCTCGTAGTGGTCGCCCGCGCGCCGCACGAGGACGACGTTCTCCATGCTGGCCTCGATGTTGAATCCGCCGGCTCCCTGGATCGCCTCGAGCACCGTGAGGCCGTCCGTGAAGCTCAGCGTGGCCGGCTTGTTCACCTCGCCGCCGATGAACACCTGCCCACCGAACGTGCGCACGATGACCGCGATCTGCGGATCCTGCAGCTCCTTCGAGTAGGCCTGGGCGAGGTTGGACGAGAGCTCGTCCGTCCCGAGCCCTGCGGCCTGGACGTCGCCGACCAGGTCGAGCGATATCTTGCCGTCGATGCGCACCGGGACCTTGTCGAGGTTCAGCTCGGGAGTCTTGTAGAAGCGCACGTCGAGGGTGTCGCCCACCCTGATCTGGTACGGCCGCTTCTCGACCCCCAGCGCCGTCATCGACGCGTCGGCTCGCCCCGATGGCGATTTGAACGCGCACCCGCTGCCCAGTGCTGCGGCAGCCAGGACGATGCTGGCGATGGCCGGAAGGCGGCCCCCATGGACACGAGCGGCCGCGCCGGGCTGGCGCAGCCTCTGTCTCCGGACGTCGATGTTCGCGTCGATGCTCATAATCTCCAGCTTTCGCGCGCTTTGACTAAAGCAACGCCCGTGCCGTCCAATTCGCCAGCAAATACGACTGAGGTATTGCCATGGCGATAACGATTCGTGCGTAGCTGCAAAGCGTCATTGGCCTCAGGCAGGACTGCAATCTCCAGCTGTCCTTCCCACCCCTCTGACGCGCGCAGAGTATCGAATGGGGCAAGGGAATCTCGTGCTGGTGCCCGCCCGGACGCGACGTGAAAGAAGGCCTTCTGTCGTCGGATTCGCGCTCTGTTCACAGCGGGGAGGAGTTTCAAGCGGAGTTTGGGGGAGAGAGACGTCGCGCGGCCCACTCGGCTCGGGGCGCCGCGCCGCAGCATCGGTTGGCAGTAGGGCAGACTGCCCCGCCTTGCGCTCGCGCAATGGGGACGCATTGCGCAAGGTCGGCGCTGGCCGGACCGTTCGGCGTGTCTCGGCCGTCGCCGATCGCGTTCCACGGTGAGCACGCGCGCGTGCCTCTCGACGCCATGGCCCATGCCTTGCGACCTGGCGTGTGCCGCGCTGGCACGGCTCCGACCCGGGAGACGCTACCGCGCGCCCCGTCCACGGTCGTCCACCACGGCGCTTCGCCGTGCGACGTTCGGCACAGCTGGGGGACGTTTCATGCCAGCTAGTCCCCTCTCAACCCTTGTGTCAGTATATGTGCCTCATATACAAGAGGCCACGGAGGAGCCTCTGATGGCAGCGGGGAAACGACGCGGAATGCCGGGACGGCGACCCGGAGCACGGCAGACGGAGTCGGGCGCACGATGCAGTGCGTGCCGGAAGCGCAAGGACAAGATCCACCGCAGCCGCAAGACGGGCCGCCTGGTGTGTGCCACCTGTGCCGACCGCGCGCGCATGCGCGTCGGTGCGTGCGTCGACTGCGGCGAGCGCAAGCTGCTCCAGGCCCGCAGCCGCTGCTACGCCTGCTACAAGCGCCTGTGGCGCTCCGTCCGCGGCGGACGCGTGCTGGCGCGGCCCGCACGCCGGGCGCGCAGCCACGGACCGGCGCTCTGACGCGGTCACCGCCAGCGCCACAGCCGGACCGTCTGATCCGGACCGTCCGAGACCTCCACCAGCGCCTGCTTGAGCAGCGGGCCGCCGGCCGTCGACGCCAGCGTCGCACCGTCCGGCGACCACGCCAGCGCGGTCACGAGGTCGTCGTGACCCTCGAGAACGTCGTACGGCACGTTCGCCTGCGTGTCGTAGACGTAGATGCGATCGTCCGAGCCTCCGGCCGCCAGCCAGCGACTCCCCGGGTGCCAGGCGAGACCGTTCAGCGACCCCGGCTTCGGCATCATCTGGCGAGACAGGACCTCGCCCGTGCTCGCGTCGTAGACCGACAGCGATCCGTCCGTCCCTGCCGCCGCAACCCGGCTCCCGTCCGGCGCCCAGCGCGCATTCCAGACCACGCCGTGGCCCGATTCGCTCCAGCGTGGCGTGCGCGAGGTCAACGTCGTGTGGCTGCCGAACCACGACGCCTGGCCCTCGTAGCTCGTGCGGGCGAACTGGGCGATGGTCGCGTCGTCCCAGCGATCTTGCTCGGGGTCGACGTCCCACACCGCGACCCGACCTCGCCGATCGCCGGTCACGACCGCTCGCCCGTCGGGGGCCCAGTCCACCGAGAGAAAGTTGCCGACGTCGCGATCGAACCACAGGGCGACCACCCGCCAGGCGTTCGGACCGGGATGAACCTGCCAGATGCGGATGGTCCGGTCGCGGCTCGCGCCCGCGAGCCAGCGCCGGTCGGGCGAGAACGCCAGCGACACGATCCAGCCGTCGATCTCGCCCAGCTGCTGGAGCGCGCCATCGGCGCCCAGGAACTGGCCCGGATGGCAGGTCGTGCTACCGCGCGCGCCCGGGTTCCACACCTTGACGGCGTGGTCGCCGCCACCGTCGGCGAGGAGCGCTCCGTAGTCGGGATGCTGGACCCACGCCTGCGAGACCGCCCAGAACCAGTGGCACGCGAAGCTCTTCACCAGCCTGCCGGACGCGACGTCCGCGATCCGCGTATCGTACCGCAGCCGCGTCGCCTTGTCGCGGAAGTGGCCGCCGACCGCGAGGCGCGTGCCGTCGGGCGACCACGCCAGGCTGAGACCGCGGCCCGGTAGCGCGATCGTGCCGGCGGGCGCGAGATGGACGTTCACCGGCGTCTGCTTCACGGGCGGCGCCGGGCGGCTTCGGCTGTTTCGCGTGCTCGCGATGGGAGACACGCTCCGGACGCACCCCGTCGTCGGCGCGCGCGTGCGCGAGGCGCTCGGCCGAGCACCACGCGAGCAGCGCGACGACGGCGAGCAGGCGGGCGCGACCTCCGGGTCGGGAGGCGGGCGTCATCGCTGGACTCCGCAGGATGCGCGCGGCATAGCACGCGTTCGCTGGAGCGACCATCAGACGAAAGGGCAACGCGTGCACGACGTGAACTGGAAGCGCTATCCATACGCGCCCGACTGGGGCGATCCCGCCTGGTTCACGTTCCCCGCGGTCGACGGGTATCGCCGCGACCTCGGCGTCGCGACCTACTTCATTGACGGCTTTCTGCGAGGTCAGGAGAGCGGGAGATCGTTCGCGTTCATCGTGATCCTCACCGACATGCGCGTACTCCGGAAGCGCCTGCGGGTCGGCTTCTACACGTTCGCGCTGTACGATCTCGACCGGCGGCACTACGGAACGTACACCGACTACGACTTCCCGCGCCCGCCGCGTATTCGCTTGCGGCACAAGATCCACGCCGGGCCGGACCATCTCGCGCTACGCTTCGACAGCGCGGCGGGGACGGCCCGCTGGGAGCAACGCACGGACGCGGGCGGGACGCTGGTTCCGTTCGCGTGGGACGTGTCGCTGCCCGGCGTGGATCACCACGGCGCTCGCATGCTGCTCGAGCTGGCCATCGAGGCCGGCACGGCCGCCGGCGCCGCTCGGCGGCCGCCTGCTGGGCGGCGAGATGATGTTCCTCGGTGCGCCGCGCACCTTCTCCTACTTCCAGAGCGGCCTCGACATGCGCGGGCGGCTGGCCTGGGGGGATCACGCGGAGGACGTCACCGGCACCGTCGGGTGGATCGATCGCCAGTGGGCGCCCGACGACTTCACGCGTGTACCAGGACATGCGCGCGAGCCGGTACCGCAACGAATGGCGCGTCATCCAGCTCGACGACGGCTGGGACATGAGCTGCTTCCACCAGTACCAGCGCGATGCGCGCAACGCGGTCGTGCCGTGGACCGGGCTGTCGGCACAGGGGCCGGCGCCTGCACTTCGAGCTCCGCGCCACGCCCCACGTCGACCTCACGGTTCCGGAGTTCATCCGCAGCCCGGGCGTCGTCCGGGGCCGCTCGATGCTCACCGAGGGGCCGCGCTGGTTCCCTCACCGCTACAGGCTGCGCGCGCCCGAATGGGACCTCGACCTGCGCGGCGATCCCCTGGTCGACGCGCCGGCGCACGCCCTGCCGATCGAGTACTGGACCGGCCCGGTGCGCATCGAGGGGCGGATGGGAGAGCGGGCCGTCACGGGATGGGGATTCGACGAGCGCTCCCGGCCGTGGAGTCGCGGGGATGAGCTGGCTCGGGCGCTCCGGCTCACGCTCGAGCATGCCGTGACGCTCGACGGGGAGCGGCGGGACCAGCTCGCCTACCGCTGCCGCGAGGTCGAGGCGCTTGGCCCTCCGCGGCGATCCAGCTGCCGCGACCGAGCACACCCGGCGGCACATTCAACCCTGGATGTCGTTGCTCGATCCCAAAGCCCAGACCCTTGCGGATGACCTCCTGGTCGCGCTCTCGGGGCGTTTCCGCACCCGATGAGCGCACCGGGTACCCCACTGAATAGACGGCGAGCTGCGCCGTCCATCCCTATGTCCATGTCCGCTGGCGCCGCCGTCCGGCGGTCTAGGTCCGCAGCAGCAGTCGGACGGCGGCGCCCCCCCTCATCACGGGCGGTCGCGGGATCCCGTCACGCACGGCCGTGACACGTCGAGCGCGACGTATCCGTCCTGGGATGTGGACACGCTCCGAGCCTATCGGTGTCCTCCATCGGTTTCTCCTGCGCGGCCGGGCCCACCTCCATCCCCGTCCTCCCACCACCCCCCGGGTCCGGCCGCGCTCCCACCGATCGCCGGGCGTCGACGGATCAACGCGGCGGCGGCGATGGGTTACGGATCGCGCGGGCGAGCCTGCCGGCCGTCTCCACGAGCGCGCCGTCGAGCATCTCGTCGCGCGTCACCCACCTGCCGCCCCCCTGCAGGAAGCGCGGCAGCTCGAGCAGGTTCTGGCTCAGCGGCTGCTGGGTGTACTCGAATCGCTCGCGGTCGAGCACGGCGCCGCCGTCCGCGTCGACCAGCACGGCCTGGTACCACACGGTCGCCGGGGTGCTCGCGCCCCACGCGGATCCCTCCCGCTCGACGAAGCGCGTGAGCGCGCCGAACACGGCGAGCTGGGCACCCACCCTGCGCGCGACGCGCGCCGCCAGCTCACCGTCGTAGCGGGCCGCGCCAGGTGGAGGCGTCGCCTGCAACACGACGGACGGATCGACGGTCGAGATGCCGTTGCGCGCGAGGGCGGCGCTCAGCAGCGTCGCCATGCGCGCGCCGACGTCGGGCACGGACGGCATGTCGGCGCGTTCGGCGAACGTCGTGGTGGGATCGATCTCGCCGCCCATCCGGAACGGCAACACCGCCACCGCCGTGGCGCCGCGGCGAACCGGCGGCGCCGCCGCGGGCGAACGCTGGCGCGGCGTGCAGCTCACCGCGAGCACCACGGACAAGCCCAGCGTGACTCCCCGCCCGCACCACCGCATGTCGCCTCCTATACCAGCACGCCGCACCGAGTCGATGCATCGTCGTTGACCGCGCGCCGAGCCGTCCGCTAGACGCCCGCGCATGACGACCGTGCGCCGCGACGATCATCCGGACGGGGTGCGCCTGCTCACGCTCGACCGCCCGCCGGCGAACGCGCTCGACGAGGCGCTGCTCGCCGACCTCGGCGCCGAGCTCGACGCCGCGCGCGGCGACGTCGGCGTTCGCGCCCTCGTCCTCACCGGCGCCGGCGCATTCTTCAGTGCGGGGTTCGATCTGACGGCACCCCGGCGTGACGACGACGCTGCGCGCGCGCTGCGCCTGCTCTATCGCGAGACGCACCTGAAGCTCCTCGCGTTTCCCAAGCCCACGCTGGCACGCGTCGCCGGTCACGCCGTCGCCGGCGGACTGGTCCTGGTGCTCGCGTGTGACTACCGCCTCGGCCGCGAAGGCGATTACCGCGTCGGACTCAACGAGGTCGCGATCGGTGCGTCGTTTCCGCGCGTGGCGCTCGAGATCGTTCGCCTGCGGCTGGTGGCTCCCCGCGCCAGCGAGCTCGCGCTCGGGGCGGCGCTGTATCCGGCCGGCCAGGCGATCCGCCTGGGGATCGTCGACGAGCTCCTGCCCCCCGACACCTTCGACACGACCGTGCTGCGGCGCGCGGCCCGGCTGGGTGCCTTCCCGCGCGAGGCCTACGCGCATGCGAAGGCCGGGCTGATCGCCGACGCGCTCGCGCGGGTGGCAGCCGAGACCCCCGAGGAGGAAGCGTACGGCGCCGCGGTGTGGACCTCGCCGGAGAGCCGAACCGCTCGCGCCGCTCAGCGCGCGAAGCTCACGACGCGCTGAGCCCCGCTCAGAGCTCGGCGGAGCGGGGCAGATCGGCGACGGTCCCGACCTTCGTCGGGACGCCCTGCGCGTCCTTCAGCACGGACGCGACGCGCGCGTCGGTGAGCGTCATGCCGGCCGACTTGAGCGTGGTGGCGGCGTTCGGCGATACCGTGCCGCCGAGACGGTACAGATCCGGATGTGCCTCGACGTAGACCTGCCCGTCGCGCACGCCCACCTTCACCGGCTGGTAGATGAACGCCCCCTTGGTACCGACGGTGACCATCGGGAAGAGATGCTCGACGTCTTCCGGGTAGAGGCGCGAGCACCCGTTGCTGATCAGCATGCCGATGCCCCACGGAATGTTCGTGCCGTGAATGCGGTACGGTTCGAGGGAGAGCTCGAAGCGATACTTGCCGAGCGGGTTGTCGGGCTCGCCGCCAGCGATGCTGGATCGTGAGTCGCCGTACTCGCGGATGTGATCCTGGCGAATGCGGGGGGGGATGACCCAGGTGGGATTGACGGTCTTGCCGGTGACCCTGAAGGCGCCCTTGGGCGTCCGGCGATCGTCACGCCCGAGGCCGACCGGGTAGGTGCGCACGATCGTGGTCTCCGGCTCGCCGGGCGCACGCTGGTAGTAGAAGACGCGCAGCTCCGGCACGTTGACGATAAGCCCGTCGTAGCTGCAGCACGGAAGAACCCACGACGTCGGCACCGCTACCCGCGTGCCCACCTTCGGCTGCCACAGATCGACGCCGGGATTGGCGTCCGCGATCTCGTTCATCCCGAGATCGTAGTAGCGGGCGATGTCGAGGAGCGTCTCGTTCGGCTTGACGACGTGGCTCTGGACCTCGCCGATCACCGTCTGCACCGGCGGCTTGCCGGGCTCGGGCGTCGGGATGCGGTATGCCCGCATCGGCTTCTTCGCGAACATCTCCTCGGTGTAGCCCGGAGCATCGCTGCTCGCCGTATCCGGAGGCGGGCGCGACGGCCGCCCGGGAACCGGCGCTTCCTGGGCACACCCCGCGAGCAAGACGCCGCAGAACGCGACGGCGACCAGGCCGAGCTGACGCATGGCGCCATCACGTTCGACGGCGACGGCATTGTCAAGCCGGGCGCCGGGGCGCGCCCGGGCAAATGCGCGCGAGCGCGCGGACCGGAGGGCCCACGCGCTCGCTTGAACCGTCCGGGGCGGCCCGGACGGGATGGAAGGCTCGCTCACGGATTGCAGTGGATCGGGTCGCTCGAGAAGTCGGGGTTCAGGCACAGCGGGCCGAGCGCGGTCACCGAGTCGGGCACGCTGATCATGGCCAGGGGACCGGCGTGGTGCTCGCCGTTGAACGGAGTCACGGTGGGCGTTGCCGCGCCGGGCTCGCACCCGAGGTCGAAGGGAACCTGCGGGTCGTTGAACCAGAAGCCGACGTGGAAGGTGTTGGTCGGATCGAGCCCGATCGCGGAATCGAAGCCGAAGATCTGGTCGACGAGGATGGTCTGGATGGTGGTCACGTTGCGGTGGTCGTTCTTCACCTCGAGGTCCGACTGGTACCAGGCGAGGCCGAAGCTCTTCCCCCTGGCGACGAAGGCGGGATCCACCGACCCGTCGGCGAGGAACTTGCTGTGCTCGACGGTGAACATGTCGAACGCGAGCCCGGGCTTGATGTTGCGGAGCTGGATATCGAGTCGATCGTTGAGGCGTCCGCGCTTGACCGTGACGCTCGCCGACGGCGGACGGGACGGATCGTCGGGGAACGCGGCAAGGCACTTCACGATCGACGGATCGACCACCAGGTTGAACTGCTTCTGATCGAGCTCCTGGGCGCTGCTCACGCGTGCGATCGCGATCGCCGCGACGAGCGCGGCACGGGCGAGCCACCTGCAACTCTCGGAACGGATATTCATCTTGCGTCTCCTCCGGGCTGCCCGGGGATTTCGGTCGGGATTCGACCGGGTCGGCAGCCGTTTCATCCTCCCTACGCACGACCGGCGAGGGTGGATGCAGGCGTCTACCTCGCGGAGGAATCACGAAAGGCGGCGCCAGGTGACGGCCCAGTCGGCTGCCGAATCGGCCCGACCCCGCAGGCGGAACACCACCGATCCCGAGACCAGCCGGAAAGCCACCACTCGGCGGCCAGCCCAGACCACGAGGGACGCCGGCACGACATCGGGGGGAACCTGCACGCGCAGCTCGAGGGGACCCGACTCGACGGGACGCACGTAGCCGCGCAGCTGGCCGGCCCGCGCCGCGACGCCGATCCGTGGCAGGCGGAGGGAGAAACGACCGAACGGAAGCCGCGGCGCGATCCGGTATCCGCGCCGGGTCGGCGTGATGCCCGCGAGCCGGATGGCATCCATCACCATCCACGTCGGCTGCTCGGTGATCTGCCCGTCGTACTGGCGGTACAGGTCGTTGCCGCACTGTGCGGGACGGCTCGCGTAGTAGGCGTAGCAGGTGTCGTCGACCGAGATCGTGCCCGCCCAGTGATCGGGGAACGCCGTCGCATGGGTTGCCAGCGTGTTGCGCGTGTACTCGCTCCACGCGTAGCGGCGCGCGCCGGGGACGACGCCGTCGAGCTCGCCCAGCGCCCACGTGAGCCACCCGTTCACGTCGAACCACACGCCGCCGACGTAGTTGGCGTTGTTGTCTCCGACACCGCCGGGCGGCGACGAGCGCTCCGTGACGTCCGGATCGTTGCGCGCCGGGCTGAGCGACGATCCGATGCGCGACGGGCCGTGCACCTCCGGCGGTGCGCCGACGCCGTCGAGGAACCGGCGGATGTTCGCGACCAGCCGGATCGCGCGCTGCCGGCTCGGCGCGCCGGACAGGATCGCCCACGGCTGCGGCTCCCCGAAGATCGCGCCGCTGCCGATCTGCCTGTCGCCGGCATAGCCGCGCGAGTACCAGCCGCTCCCGGTCCATTCGACGCGCAGCACGCGGCGCAGCTCCGCGCCACGCCGTCGCAGCTCGGCCGCGAACGGCCGGTCGCCGAGACGGTCGGCCAGCTCGCCGAGGTACGGGTAGACGAAGGCGAGCTGCGCCGTCACGAGCATCGATTCCGTCATCTGGAGGAACTGCGTGCTGAAGTCGGACCAGTCGCCGTTCGTGCCCGCGAGATAGCCGCCGTGCGGGCCGCGCAGGCTCTCCTGGTGCTCGTACGAGCGCTTCACGTGCTCCCACACGCTCGCCGGCGCGCGCGTGTCGAAGAACGGGACCTGCTCGCGAAAGAACGCGGTGTCGCGCGACCCGAGGCCGTACTCCGCCGCCGCCAGCAGCAGCCAGACGTCGAGATCTCCCGACGTCCCGAGCTGGACCGGCGTGCACAGCGGCCCCGAGCCATACGGCAGCTGGCCGCCCTGCTCCGGCTGCCACGACACCGAGTAGCGCAGGATCTCGCGCGCGAGCTCGGGATCCGCGTACACCATCGGCAGCGCGTAGTGCGGCCAGCTCCGGAAGCCGAGGTTCAGCCCGGTCAGGTACTGGTAGTAGCCGCCCTGGGTGATCGTGTGTTCCCCGCAGAGCTCCTCGTACACGGAGGCGGAGCGCAGCAGGTACGCATCCCACGCCAGCTCGCGCGCCACCCACGCGCGGCTCCGCCCGAAGTCGGCGCGGGGAAGCCAGTCACGCCATGCGGCCTCGCTGACCTCGAACGGGGCGGCCTGCGCGCGATACTTGGCCACCAGCGCCGCGACGTTCTCTTCGTGCGCCATGCCGTAGGCGTATCGCAGCGTCACCGCCTGTCCGGGCGCGAGCGCCACGGCCGTCCGGAACACGAACAGCGCGGGCGACACGGCTCCGGGCGCGGAGGCCGGCGCGAGCGTCCCGGGCAGCGCATCGGCCGAGACCGCTGCCGGGATGGCGCGCGACCCCGCACCGAAGAACGTCTCGACCGACGTCTCGTACCCGTCGACGCTGCCGTCGAGGGCGGCGGCGAAGATGCTGAGGGGCGCGGTGTCCGCGGGACGGCCGCGCTGGCGGACCGAGAGCGTCGCCGTCTCCGGGTTCCAGACGGGGACGTCGAGCCCGCGCGCGACCGCCGCCGCCTGGTCGTACGGATTCACGTCCCAGTACTCGAACCAGGACACCTGGCGCGGCGTGCCGCCCGTGTTGGTGATCGTGACGTCGTCGAGCAGCAGCGGGTCGTCCCCGAAGGGCGCGTAGACCACCTGCTCGACCGTCAGGTCGTCCGCCGCCACGCGCTTGCGCGCGTAGCCGACGCCGAAGTCGCGCTCGACGTCGGCGCCCGCGGGCCGGTCGGCGTAGAGCGTGCTCAGCACCGTTCCGCCGGCATGCAGGTACCCGTAGCCGCCCGCATAGTGGCGCGTCTCCGGCTGGTAGCGATTCGCCCACTGCGCCTCGCGGGCCTGGCTCCACAGCTGCGTGTATCCGTGGTTGAACGCCGCGGCGACGATGCTGTCGTTGCCCACCTGGTGCTGCGCCTCGGTCCCACCGGCGAGCTCCGGCTGGCGCGCACGTGCGTCGACGTCCTCGTCGATGGCGTAGCGGAATGCAGGCAGCCCGAACGCGTCGACGAACCACGAGCCGAAGCTCCCGCTCCCGTACGTCGAGGCGACCGGCGGCCGCACGCGGGCGGCGGACAGCGGCGCGGGCGCACCGGCGTGGGCGAACGTCGCCGGGCCGAGCAGCGCGAGCAGCAGGAGCCGCATCAGGGTCCCCGCACCGCGCGCAGCGCGTCCTCGAAGCGCCCCGCATAGAAGAGCTCCCCGATCGCGGCGAGGCGATACAGCTCCTCCGTCGCGGCAGTCGACATGGCCTGGCCCACGGCGCCGAGGTAGGCCTCGCGTGCCTCGGCGTACGCGGCCGGTAGCGCCGGCCGGAGCGCATCGCGTGCGGGCAGGACGGGGAACGGCGCGTGCGGCTCCGTCTGGTACCAGTACGCCACCGAGGCGTACTCGTTCGCGAAGTTGTTGGCGTGGCCATGCTCGACCGTCCAGCGCAGCGACCGCGTGAACCGGATGGGATCCTGGACGAACCAGCGATAGGCGCCAACCAGCCCGGCGTGGTCGGGCGACTCGAGCAGATGGAACCCGTGATAGGGCGCCGCGAACTCGCGGACGGGGCACGCCCCGGCGCCGAAGATCTCCTCCGTGCCGGTCCCGTGAATCGCCGGCGGCCACGACTCGCCGTCGACGAACACCATGTCGTCGCCCTCGCCGTACCACCCGCCGGCGACGTTGTTGATCTGGAGCAGCAACCCGACCATCTGCCCCGCTCCGGCCACCTCGAGCGCCACGTAGTTGTCCGCACCGTCGAGGTTGATGCCCCCGTGCAGCTGCACGTTCGGGCGCGGGCCCACCGGCACCGTGAGGCGCTCCTGGCGCCACTGCGCGTGAAAGCGCAGCGTGTCCGCCGGCGGCGGCGCGTCGTACGCCTCGTAGTCGATGTGGTACCAGAGGGCGGGCAGCGCACCGCCGAGCGCCCGGTCGCCGCGGTGCTCGAGGGTGATGCGCGCGCCGGTCGCGAACGGCATCGGGAAGTAGGCGTGCATGCCGTGCGACGATCCGAACCCCGGATTCACCGCCACCAGCGCGCTGCGCAGCAATCGCATCCGGGCGTGCGCCACGCAGAAGAAGTCGCCCAGCGGGACCTCGACGGATGGCGTCGCCTCGCCGTCCCAGTAGCAGCGGAGGATCGCGTCCCGGTAGTCGGTGACCTCCGGAAAGGCCAGCGCACAGTAGACGTGCATCACGCATCCCGGGCCCTCGTGCTCGAGCAGCGTGACGGTCTCGCCCGACCCGACGATCAGGAAGTCCCAGTTGCCTCCGCTCCGGTCCCAGGACGACGCCCGGCGGCTGCGCGCACCGGTGTCGGTGAAGAGGGTGCGCAGCGGATGCGCGTCGAGCGGATGCCCTGCCATGCGCGCGGGACTATCATGACCCGCGCCCGAGATGCACAGGTCGCGCAGGTCCCGCGCGCGGACCCGTCAGCCTCCCGCACCCGCGGCGACGTAGTAGCCGCCCTGCAGGATGAACATCTCGTTCTCCGTGCTCTCGCCGCCGGTGATCGGAGCAGGCGTCGCACGCGCCGTCGCCTGCGCCCGGCGACGAGTCGCAGCGGCGATCGTCGCCTGCGCCGATGCGGCGCGCCGACCTTGCCCGCGACACACGCGATCGGGCTGGCACTGCGAAGCCGCTGCGGCGGCACGTGCGAGGCGCGCGTCACCGTCGTCGGATCGGGCGAGCCGTCTGCGGCGACGCCGTTGTTGTACAGCGAGCAGTAGTGAAGCGTGCGCTGCGCCGGATCGGCCGAGTCGAAGGCCAGCGGTGGATCGAAGATGAGGTCGACGGGGTCGTTGTAGACGAAGCTCTCGTAGAGCAACGTGCCGTCCGGCGCCGTCGACGGTGAAGTGCTTGCCGTGCTTGTGCGTGTGCGACGACAGCTCGAAGAGGCGCGCGCCCCGCGGCAGCATCGTGATCGTTGCAGACGGTCTGCGTCGTGTACGGCGCCGCGTCGGCGCGAGAAGATCGCGCTGATGTCGAAGATCGGCTGCAGCGGGTAGCTGCTGGCTCTTGGCGAAGTAGTAGTTGAGCCGCGCGTGCATGGTGGTGTCGTCGTCGGTCAGGTTGAAGGCGTGCGAGTTCCAGTAGAGGATGCCCTTCATCGGGATCTGGCGCGAACACGCCGGCCACGTAGTCGACGCTCGCCTGCGCCTTCTGCGCCCCGCCGATCGCGAACGCGAGCGCACCGCCGTCGCTCGGCCCGAAGCCGATGCAGGCGAACGACTGCTGGATCGGCGCTCGTGCAGAAGCCGCCGCCGCCGCACGAGGCGGGATCGGTCGGCTCGCACTGCTGCCCGGCCCGGTCGCCGCCGTTGCAGGTCCAGCCCCCGAAGGCGGGATCGTGCACGTCGCGCGTGCCCGATGTAGCGATTGAGGATGAGGTGATGGCTCTGCGGGTCCTGCCGCAGCTCCTGGCCGGAGAAGCGGAAGTAGGTCCCGCGTCGGGTCCTGGAACTCCTCCGGCACCTGATCGGTGATGTCGTAGTAGGTCGCGAAGCAGATCTCGTGCTCGCTGTGCGCCTCGAGCTTCCAGGGCGGCATCACGAACTGGATGCCGTCGCCGGGCGCGGGGGCGGTCGAGCGGCTCGATGGTGATCGGCGTCGGCGGCGGCAGGCACGCGCCGAGCAGCGCGTCGGTGTCCGCGCGACGGTGCCGGTCTCCGGCGCGCCGGCGTAGATCCAGAGCCGGACCAGCTCGAGCTCGTCCTCGCTGAGCGGCGGCAGCCCGTTCGGCATCGGCGCACCCGGCACATCGACGTGCGCGGGCAGCTGCGAGGGGTCGGTCGCCGCCGCGAGCTTCAGCCAGAGGAAGCTCCGGCGCTCGTCGCCGGGCTCCACGCGCGGCAGGGCGCTGGCGGTCGACGGCACCTGGAGGAGGTTCCGGTAGGCCACGCCCGGGGAGAGGTCGAGGTTCCCCTGCTTGGAGACGCTGCCGTGGCACGCCTGATCGGTGCAGCCGTGCTTCTCGAAGATCGTCGACTGGATGCCGTCGAACGTGCTCGCGAACGACGAGGTCTCGCCGCAGACCGGCGCGACCCGCAGCCCGAGCTTCACCGTACGGTGCGGCTTCCGGGTGCGCAGGACGCCGTTCAGCGTCGTACAGGCTCCGTCCACCCGGGCAGCGAGCACGACCTTCGGCGCGCCGTCGCAGGGACGCCAGTGGGCCCGGAACTTCCACCCGTGTCGCGTGCGCTTCGGTCGGCTGACCACGGTCCCGCACTGGGTCGCGACCGTCACGCCGGTGGCGTCGATCGAGACCAGACGAAGGACCGACGCCGGCACGTTGGCGGTGCCCGACTGCGCGATCGCGAACTGCCCCGAGCAGGTCGGCGCGGCCACCTTCTTCGCCGCGGCAGGGGCCGCCGCGACGGCGGCGACGAGCGCCGCGAGCGAGAGGACGAGCGAGGCTCGAGCGTGCATGGCTCCCTCCATAGCGCACTCGGGGCGAGCCCGGCGAGCGGTTCCGTGTCACCCGGCACCGATCCCGGCCGCACCACGGAAGCCCTCAGCGTGCGTCGGGACGGATACGCAGCAGCAGGACCGAGAGGCCGAAGGTGAGCACCACGAAGGCGGCCAGCGCCAGCAGATCCCGGCTGATGTCCAGCAGCGACGACTGGCGGAGGATCGCGGCGCGGAACCCGTGGCAGAAGTACGTCAGGGGAAACAGCGAGGCGATCGGGCGCACGCGCTCGGGCTGGGTCTCGATCGGCGTGAAGGCGCCCGACAGCACGAACGTCGGCATGATGTAGAACACCGCGAGCTGCATCGCCTGGCTCTGGTTCTTCGACACCGCCGAGATGAGCTGTCCGATCCCCAGCGAGGCGAGGATGAAGACCACGATGAGCGTCGCCACCACGGGATAGTGCCCGACGAGCGACACCCCGAAGAGCCAGCGCGCCACGATCATCACGTTGACCGTGTCGAGCAGCGCCAGCAGGAAGTACGGCACGAGCTTGCCGATGAAGATCTCCGCCGCCGTGAGTGGTGTGACCGCGAGCTGCTCCATCGTTCCGCGCTCGCGCTCGCGCGCGATGGACGTCGCCATGACGATCACCGTCAGGAGCTGGAGGATCAGCCCGATGACGCCGGGCATCACGAAGTTCTGGCTCTTCAGATCGGGGTTGAAGCGGAGCTCGGTCTTCATGTCGATCGGCGCCACCTGCTGCAGCCCCGCCTCCAGGTCGCGCGCGTGCCCGGCGCGCTCGAGCAACCCCGCCGCCACGAAGATGTTCTGCTGCACGGTCGTCCGGCCCAGCTCTGCGAGCAGGGACGGCGCCATGAACGTGTCGGAGCCGTCGACCACCACCCGGACCGTCACGCTGTGCCCGGCGTCCAGCGCCGCGCTCATCCCCGCGGGCAGCACCACGAACGCGTTGATGCGATCGTGGAGCAGGTCGTCCTCGGCCTGTGCCACGTCCGCCTCGGTGGCATGCTCCCGGATGTCGGGCTTGAACGTGATGCTGTCGGTCATCGCCTGCACGTACTCGTAGGCGATGCGGCCCCCGTCCATGTCGAGAACCCGCGTGCGGATGCCGGTCACGCGCGGATTGCCGATCGCGTAGCCGAAGATGATGGTGAGGATCGTCGGCATGAAGAGGAGAAACGCCAGCGTCCGGCGGTCGCGGACGAGGTGCAGGAACTCCTTCAGCGCCAGGTGGTAGACGTTCCGGATCATGGCGCCGGAGGCCCGCGCCGGATGTACGTCATGAAGAGGTCTTCCAGCGTCGGGGCGAGCGGATAGACCCGGTCGAGCGGCACGCCGGCGCGCGCCGCCGCCGCTCGCAGCGGCTCGGCCATGGCGGTCGCGTCAACCGGCCGGTCGAAGAACACGCGCAGCTCGCGGCCATGGATCGTCACGTCCTGGACCCCCGGCACTGTTCGCAGCACGCGCATCGTCTCGACGGCGCGCCGCGCCTCGGCGCCGATGATGCGATCCCGCAGCTGCTCGCGCATCGCGGCGGGCGCGCCGCGCGCGATGAGCCGTCCGTCGAGCATGAAGCCGACCGCGTGGCAGCGCTCGGCCTCGTCCAGGTAGTGCGTCGTGACGAAGAGCGACGTGCCGGCCTCGCACCGGGCGTAGAGGAAGTCCCACAGGCGCTGGCGCTGCGCCGGATCGACCCCGGACGTCGGCTCGTCGAGGAACACGAGCTCCGGCTCGTGGACCAGCGCGCACGCGAGCGCGAGCCGCTGCTTCATCCCACCGGAGAGTCGGCCCGCCTGCACGTCGCGCAGCTCGTCGAGCTCGATCTCCGCGAAGAGCTCGTCCATCCGCCGGGCAGCCGTGCCGCCGCGCACGCCGTAGACGCCGGCGAAGAAGCGAAAGTTCTCCTCCACCGTGAGGTCCGGATAGAGCGAGAACGTCTGGGCCATGTAGCCCACGTGCCGCTTGATCTCGTTGTGCTCGCTGGCGATGTCGAATCCCGCGACCTGCGCCCGGCCGCTGCTCGGCGGCAGCAGCCCGCACAGCATCTTGATGGTCGTCGTCTTGCCGGCGCCATTCGGGCCGAGGAATCCGAATATCTGCCCGCCCTCGACCTGCAACGACAGATCGACCACCGCGTCGAGCGTGCCGAACCGGCGGCCGAGGCCTTCCGTGAGAACGACCGGAGCGGTATCGCGCCCCGGAACGACGGGGTCGCTCACCGCGGACGGTTCCCGCGGGCCTCGCCGTGGCGCCGGCTCTTCGGGTCTACCATCGATTCGATGGCTTACAGGAGAAGCGGAAACCCCACCAGCCCGGTTCGCCGCCGGGCGCCGGGGATCGATGCCAGGCGCGGAGCCGCCGACGCCTAGCGGGCGCTGAAGCGCATCCGGAAGAGACGCAGACCGAGCGCCATCGTGACGGCGCCGTAGACGATCAGCACGCCGATCGGCAGCGCGACGGCGTCGAGGCCGCGCTCGCGCAAGATCAGGTCGTTCAGCCCGCGCATCGCCCACGTCGTGAACACCACCGGTGACACGCGATTCATCCAGTCGGGCTGCACTCGACTGCGGCCACCAGCAGCCGCCGAGCGCGGAGAGCGCCATCACCATCGACAGCCCGAGCGGCAAGGTCTGCTCGCGCGAGCGTGCGAGACCGGCCACGAGCATCCCCGCGGCCACCACCGCGAACACGGCGGCCATCGTGAGCAGCACGAAGGCGATCGGCGACGAGCCGAGCGAGACACCGAAGACGAAATGGCCCCAGGCGAGCAGCACGCAGCATCTGCATAACGCCGACGACGAAGCGTGCCGCCAGCTTGCCGAGCAGGATGCGCGTGAATCCGCCGGGCGCGACCAGGAGACGCGCGAGCGTGCCCCAGTCGCGCTCGTCGTGCATGCTCATCGAGGTGCCGAACACGACCGCGAGCAGCACGAACATGAGCGCGAAGCCCGGCACGCGCTGCTCGAAGACGGTGACCGCGAGGCGATTGCCGGTGAGGTTCTGCTCGGTGAGGGTGATCTTCTCCTCCGCGAACGGGTCGGCCAGCGCCGCGGCCTCCTTGTCCATGAGGAGCAGCAGCACCTTCACCGCCTGCAGGTCGCTGCCCGACGCCGGATCGGTCAGCAGCAGGATCTCGCTCGAGCGGCCCTGGAGGTACTGCTTGCTGAGCTTCGCCGGGAACACGATGGCGGCGGGCGCGTCGTGCTTGTCGCGCACCAGCCGCTCCGCCTCCTCCCGGCTCATCTCGCGGACGTCGGCGTGCTCGGCGAGCAGCTTCTGGAACGTTCCGGCCACCGGGCCGCCGTCCTCGTTCACCACCGGGATCAGGAGCTTCGGGCCGCCGTCGCCGTGGAACAGCCCCTCGGCGATGACGGTGATCACGAAGATCGGCATCAGGAGCGAGAACACGAGCGCCGAGCGATCCCGCAGGAAGAGGCGCAGGTCCTTGCGAAAGACGGCGAGCATGGCGGCCTAGAGGGCGTTCCCCTGCCCGGTTCCCGAGACCTTGGCACGCAGGCGATCGAGCAGACCCTGGAAGGAGTCCTTGGCGACGGCCGCGTCGAACTGGGACCGGAAGTTCCGCGCCAGGCTCACACCCTCCACGACGATGTCGGTGACGCGCCAGCCGTCGGGGTTGCGGTGCAGCGTGTAGTCGACGGCGAAGCGGTCTCCCGGCGTGACGACCTCGGTCGCCACCTGTGCCTGGTCGCCGTTCACCTTCTCCGCGCCGAAGGTGAAGTCGGGAGCATCGAAGAGGAGCAGCCGCTGCACGTAGGTGCGCACGAAGAACTCGTGGAAGAGGGTCAGGAACTCCTGCGTCTCGGCCGGGCTCCGCCCATCGAGGTTCTTTCCTGCGGCGAGCCGCGCCAGGGCATCCGTGTCGAGGAAGCCCCGCAGGAGATCGCTCAGCGCCGTGAGCTTCTGCTTGCGGTCGCCCTCCCCCTTCACGATGGCGTTGCTCCGGCCGAGGACGTCGCGCGTGAGCGCCATCGGGCTCTGGGGCTCCGCGGCGGACGCGGGGCCAGCGGCGGCGACCGTGAGGAGCGACGCCGCGAGCAGGGTGCCGGCGCGCGCGGTCATCAGTCCCGCAGCGCCTTCCCCGTCAGCTCGAAGAAGACGTCGTCCAGGGTGACCGGGGTGACCCGGGTCCGGACGATACCGTGGCCGATGGCCGACAGGGCGCGATACACCCGCGGCAGCGCGTGCTGCGCGCGCTCGGTGAAGATGCGCACCACGTTGCCGACGGCTTCCGCCTTCTGCACACCCTCCACCGCTTCCAGCGGAGCGATGGTGGTGGGCGGCGCGAGCAGCCGGAGCTCGATCACCTCGGTCGCGCCCGAGCGCGACAGCAGCTGCGGAAGCGTCCCGCAGGCGACGATCTGTCCCTCGTCCATGATCGCGATGCGATCGCAGAGGTTCTCGGCTTCCTCGAGATAGTGCGTGGTGTAGACGATCGTGGTGCCGCGCGCGCGCAACGCCCGCACGGCGTCGAAGATGTGCGCGCGCGACTGCGGATCGACCGCGACCGTGGGCTCGTCGAGGAGGACCAGGTGCGGGCGGCTGACCAGGGCGCACCCCAGGTTCAGCCGGCGACGCATGCCGCCGGAGTACGTGGAGACGCGGTCGTCCTTGCGGCCCGTGAGCCCGACTGCCTCCAGGGCGTCGGCCACGTGCGCGCTGCGCTCCTGGCGCTTCACGCCGTAGAGCTCGGCGAAGAACGCCAGGTTCTCCTCGGCGGTGAGGCTCGGGTAGAGCGCCTCCTCCTGCGGAGCGACGTTCAGCAGCTTGCGGACGGCGTTGACGTCGTGAACGACGTGCTTGCCGTGAACCCACGCATCGCCCGACGTCGGCCGGATGCGGGTCGAGATCATCGAGAGGAGCGTCGTCTTGCCCGCGCCGTTGGGGCCGAGCAGTCCGAAGATCTCGCCTTCGGGGATCTCGAGGGATACGCCGCGAACGACCTGGCGATCACCGTGGTCGCGGCGCAGATCGCGCAGGACCACGGCCGTGGAGACCGCACGGAGCTGCGGCCTCGGATGTTCGGGACGGCGGAGCGGTCGAACGGATGTCTTCATGTCGGATTGTCTCTGCGAGGAGACGCTGCCGTCTCCGTCTGTTCGGGCTGCGCATGCACGGGCGTAGCCCTTGCCCACATCCACTCCTCACGACGCGCCTGCGAGGCGAGCTCGATTCCCCGGCGACGCCGCTGCAGGTAGCCATTGCGCGCCGCGGTGTACAGATCCAGCACGCTGTCCTCGACGTTGTCATACAGCTCGAGGTTCAGCGAGCGGTCGTTGATGGCGGTGACCAGCGACTTGGCACGATTGGCAAAGAACGGCAGGAAGTACCCGATCGGATCGAGCACCCCGTCGATGCCCTTCCCGACCGCGTCGCGCACGGTCGACGGCGGCATCGTCGGCAGCACCAGGAACGGACCCGCATGCACGCCATACAGCGCCAGGGTCTGTCCCGCATCGGCGTTGCTGGGCTCGATGTGCAGCGGCGTCGCGACGTCGATGAGTCCGCCCAGACCGACGGTGGTGTTGACGGCGAAGCGCGCCAGCTCGCGACCGGCGCCCAGCGGCCGCGCCTGCAGCAGGTTGTTCACCAGGCGGCGCGGCATCTCGAGGTTGTCGAAGAATCGCGAGAAGCTCCGCCGCGCGACCGCCGGCATGATCTTCGACCATCCCTGTGCGGCCGGCTTCATCAGGTAGCGGTCGAGCACGTTGTGATTGAAGGCGAACATCTTCTCGTTGAACGGCTGCCAGGGATCGTAGTCCGCGGCGTCGCTGGAGTCGTCTGCGAGATCGGTCGTCTGCAGCAGGTGCGGAGCGTGCACGGCGTCCGTGCCGGTGGCGGATGCGCTGACGCCCGGCGAACGACCGCACCCGGCCGCCAGGACCACGGCGAGCAGGAAGACGATCGGCAGGAGCCTGCTCGGTGTCATAATCTGCTTGTCGTGATTCATCACCTGCGTTCGCCTTGTCCGTCCTTCGATGTGCCCGATCGGCGTCTGGTTACGGGGCGGATACATCTTCATGGATACTGAACGTCACCACCAAGATTACGGATGTGCACTTCGCTATGGCTCCTGTGCTTTGGTCGCCCCGCGCTCCGGCGCCGAGGTCCTCGCCGCGACACTGGATCAGAAGAGCAAATTCGTTGCCGGGACGAGAGGGCGCTGAAGGGAGGTCACCGACCGTCTGGGTCTCACCCTGACGCTACGCGCGCGGGGCGCGTCCGGTTCAACCCGGGGTGCCGGTGCATGGAAAGGCGAGTTCCATAGACCATGGCGTGCCGCGTCAAGTCAAGCGAAGAAGCACCATCGCGGATTGCCGGCGTGGCCCGCATCCACATATGATGCGTGGATTCCAGTAGTTGGGGCGGCCGCCAGCCCTTCAGGCCGGCCGCCGGTGGCGTGGCTTCCGCGAGGAGCCACGGCGGGCTATATCGAGTCCCATCGCGACAAACGGCCCGCCTCGTCGATCTGCGCCGGTTTCCGGCGGATGACTGGCGCTCGTGTTCTCGGGCTCGTCGACCGGGAATGGCCCGCGCTGACGACGCCTCCGGAGGCACAGGAGCCCATCCGGGCGGAGCTGTTCAGCGTCGAACGCCTCGAGCAGCACGCCGAGAGCCTGGCGGTCGCCCAGCACGTCACCGCCAATCCTCGTCAGGGCAACGCCCTGGCGCCGCGCGTGCGCGACAACGGACGGGTGCTGCTCCAGTCGTACCGCGTGCTCGCCCAGGAGATCCGCGAGGAACGGGCGGTCACGCCGGCCGCGGAGTGGCTGGTCGACAACTTCTACATCGTCGACGAGCAGCTGCGGGACATCCGCGACCATCTGCCCTCCGGGTTCTACCGCGAGCTCCCGAAGCTGGCCGATGGGCACCTTGCCGGCTATCCGCGCGTCCTCGGACTGGCGTGGGCGTTCGTGGCCCACACCGACAGCCGGTTCGATCCCGAGGTCCTGCGACGGTTCGTACGCGCCTACCAGCGCATCGAGCCGCTTCGCATCGGCGAGCTGTGGGCGATCGCGATCACGCTCCGCATCGTCCTGGTCGAGAATCTCCGCCGTCTCTCGGAACGCATCGTCATCGGACGCGCGAATCGGCAGCGCGCCGACGAGATCGCCGACGGGTTGCTCGGGATCGGCGGGCGAGTCGCCGCCGACGCGACCACCGCGCTGGCCCGCCTCGATCGCGGCCCGTTGCCCAGCAGCTTCGCCGTGCAGCTCGTGCAGCGACTGCGCGAGCAGGATCCGACCACCGTTCCCGCCCTGCACTGGCTGGACGAGCGCCTCGCGGCGCAGGGCACGACCACCGACGAGATCGTGCATCGCGAGCACGAGAGCCAGGCCGCCCTGAACGTCACGGTCCGCAACGTGATCACCAGCATGCGCCTCATGTCGGCGCTCGACTGGAAGGTATTCTTCGAGAGCCTCAGCCTGGTCGACGAGGTGCTGCGGCGCGGGAGCCAGTTCGCGGCGATGGACTTCACCACGCGCGATCGGTACCGCCACGCGGTCGAACGCCTGGCGCGCGGCTCCAAGCACACCGAGCTCGACGTCGCACGGCGTGCCGTCGAGAAGGCGGCCAGCGTGCCGTCGCGGCCGGCGGACGATCCGCAGCGGGATCCGGGCTACTACCTGCTCTCCAGCGGACTCTCTTCGTTCGAGGACGAGGTCGGCTTCCGTCCGGGATTGCGACGACGGTTCCTGCGCGCGTACGTGGCCGCAGGAACCCCCGCCTACCTCGGCACGATCGCGCTCATCAGCGCGCTGGTCCTGGCGGTTCCGCTCGTCACGGTGCACGCCGGAGCCAGCACGCCCTGGCTGGTGGTGTTCGGGCTCCTGGCGCTCTTCCCCGCCAGCGATCTCGCCATCGCCCTGACCAACCGCGGCGTGATCGAGCGCGTCAGACCCGCGCCGCTGGCGAAGCTGGCGCTGCGCGCCGGCGTGCCAGCCGAACTTCGCACGATGGTCGTGGTCCCGACGCTGCTGACCGACACGGCCGACGTGTCCGAGCAGATCGCCGGTCTCGAGATGCACTACCTCGCCAACGCCGACGCCGAGATGCGCTTCGCGCTGGTCTCGGACTGGGTGGACGCGCCGGCGGAGACCGCGCCGGAGGACGACGAGCTCCTCGCCGCCGCCCGGGACGGCATCGCCCGCCTGAACCTGCGTCATGGCCAGGCGTCGGACGGCGGAGACCGCTTCCTCCTCTTCCATCGCCGGCGGGCGTGGAACGAGCGCGAAGCGGTGTGGATGGGATGGGAGCGCAAGCGCGGCAAGCTGCACGAGCTGAACCGGCTGCTCCGGGGCGCGACCGACACCAGCTTTCTTCCACCCGTCGGTGCGACCGCGGGCGCTCCCGCGGGCGTCCGCTACGTCATCACGCTGGATGCCGACACGCGGCTGCCGAGCGGCGCGGCGCGAAAGCTGGTGGGCGCGATGGCGCACCCGCTCAACCGCCCGCGGTTCGATCCCGCGGCGGGCCGGGTCGTCGACGGCTACGGCCTGCTCCAGCCGCGGGTGAGCCCCACGCTGCCGGAGGACGGCGAGGGATCGATCTACCGTCGCATCTTCTCGGGTCCGTCGGGCATCGATCCCTATGCCTCGGCGGTCTCGGACGTCTACCAGGACCTCTTCGGCGAGGGCTCCTACACCGGCAAAGGCATCTACGACGTCGACGCGTTCGAGACGGCCCTCGTGGACCGGGTACCCGAGAACACGCTGCTGAGCCACGATCTGTTCGAGGGCCTGTTCGCTCGCGCCGGGCTCGTCACCGACGTCTCGCTCTTCGAGGACTTCCCGTCGAACTACCTCACCGCTACCGGGCGCCAGCATCGCTGGGCACGCGGCGACTGGCAGCTCCTTCCCTGGATCGTCGGATGGGCCCGTGCGCCGATCTCGGTGATCGGTCGCTGGAAGATGCTCGACAATCTCCGGCGCACGCTGTCCGCGCCCGCCACGTTCCTCACGCTCGTCGCCGGGTGGACCCTGCCGGTCGGCTCGCCCGCCACGTGGACCACGTTCGTGCTCGCGAGCATCGTGCTCGGCGCCCTGGTGCCGGTCCTGTACGGGATCATACCGCAGCGGAAGGGCATCTCGAAGCGGAGTCACGTACGCGCGGTGGCCTCCGACCTCGCGATCGCCAGCTCGCAGGTGGCGCTCACGGTGACGCTGCTGGCGCACCAGGCCTCCGTGATGGCCGACGCGATCGGCCGCACGCTCGTCCGGATGCTCCTCACGCGACGGCGCCTGCTCGAATGGATGACCGCCGCGCAGACCCGCGCCGGACAGGACCGCTCGCTCCGGACCTTCGTCGGCCGCATGGGCGGTGTCGTCGCCCTCGCCGCTGCTGTCGGCGTTCTCGTGTTCTATCGCGCAGGCGCATGGCCATGGGCTGCGCCGTTCATCGCCGCCTGGACATTGTCGCCGGTGGTCGCGTGGTGGATCAGCCTGCCGCAGCGAGAAGCCGGCATGGAGCCGCTGGAGGCCGCCGACGCGCGCATCCTGCGCACGACGGCCCGGCGCACCTGGCGGTTCTTCGAGACCTTCGTCGGACCGGAGGATCACGCGCTCCCGCCCGACAACTTCCAGGAGGACCCGCAGCCCGTCGTCGCCCATCGCACCTCGCCGACCAACATCGGCCTCTATCTGCTCTCGACCCTCGGCGCGCACGACTTCGGCTGGATCGGGATCCTCGACACGGTGGACCGGCTGGGCGCCACCCTCGACACGGTCAACGGGCTCGAGCGCTTCCGCGGTCATCTCTACAACTGGTACGAGACCCGCGACGGCCGGCCGCTCGATCCCAAGTACGTCTCGACCGTCGACAGCGGCAATCTCGCCGGACACCTCATCGTGCTGCGCGAGACGTGTCGCGAGCTGCCGGGGCGACCGCTCCTCGGTCCGGAGGTGCTCACGGGGATCGAGGACGGCCTCCTGGTGCTGCAGGAAGCCATGCGATCTCTGAGCGACGATCGGCGCACGCTGACCGTGACGCCCCGGACCCTCGAGGACTCGCGGACGGCCGTCGCCGCCGCCCTCGAAGGGCTTCCGGACTCGGCGGTCGCCTGGGCCGCGCGCCTCTCGACCCTCGAGACGCTCGCCGACACCATGGCGGACATCGCGCGCACGCTGCGCGCGGAGCGCGACGATCCCGCGGCGGGCGAGCTGGTCTTCTGGGCGGAGGCGGTGCGCTCGGCGGTCGCGAGCCACGCGCGCGACCTCGACACCCTCGCCCCCTGGGCGCGACGTCTCCATCGCCAGGGCTCGACCTTGGCCGCGGCGGAGGGCGCAGCGCCACTGCCCACGCTGGCGGACGCCCCGGACGCGTACGAACGCATGCGCGCCGCGCTCGGTGACCACGTCGATCGCGCGGCGATGGCCGAGGAGCTGACGAGGGCGGCGGGCGCGTGCGCCACCCTCAACCGCCGGCTGGCTGCGATCGGTCGCCTCGCGGACGGCTTGTTCCGGGAGATGGACTTTCAGTTCCTCTTCGATCCCACGCGCAACCTCTTCAGCATCGGCTACCGTGTCGCCGACGGCGAGTCCGACTCCAACTGCTACGACCTGCTCGCGTCCGAGGCGCGTCTCGCCAGCTTCGTCGCGATCGCCAAGGGCGACGTCCCGGCGACGCACTGGTTCCAGCTCGGCCGCGCGATGACGCCCGTCGGCCGGGGGTCCGCCCTGGTGTCGTGGTCGGGCTCGATGTTCGAGTACCTGATGCCGACGCTGGTCTTGCGCGCGCCAACCGGCAGCCTGCTCGAGCAGACCTGCGAGATCGTCGTGCGGCGCCAGATGCAGTACGGCGCCGAGCGCCACGTGCCATGGGGCATCTCGGAGTCGGCTTTCAACGTCCGCGACCTGGACCTCACCTACCAGTACTCGAGCTTCGGCGTCCCCGGGCTCGGCCTCGAGCGCGGGCTCAGCGAGGACCTCGTGGTGGCGCCCTACGCGACGGCGCTCGCCGCGATGGTCGATCCGGCGGCGGCCGCGCGAAACCTGGCGCGCCTGGCGACTGTCGGCGCGCGTGGCACGTACGGGTTCTACGAGGCGCTCGACTACACCGAGGGCCGCCTGCCCGAGGGCCGGACGGTGGCGCCGGTGCGGGCCTACATGGCGCACCACCAGGGCATGACGCTGGTTTCGATCCTGAACGTGCTTCGCGACGGCATCATGCGACAGCGCTTTCACGCCGCGCCCAGCGTGCAGGCCAACGACCTGCTGCTCCAGGAGCGGACGCCGCGCGACGTCGGCGTCACGCGCGCGCGCGCCGACGAGGTGCACGCCGCGCCGCACGTGCGCGATTTCGTCCCGCCTGTCCAGCGTCGCGTGCGGTCACCGCACGGCCCGATCCCGCACAGCCACCTGCTTTCGAACGGACGATACGTGGTCATGCTGACGGCCGCGGGCTCGGGCTACAGCCGGTGCCGCGACCTGGCCGTGACGCGATGGCGAGAAGACGTCACGCGCGACTGCTGGGGGCAGTACGTCTTCGTGCGCGACACGCAGCGCGGTCAGGTCTGGTCGGCCGGTTACCAGCCGACGGGCGCCGTCGCCGACAGCTACGAGGCGATCTTCTCCGAGGACCGCGTCGAGATCCGCCGGCGCGACGGCGCCATCTCGACCACCACGGAGGTCGTGGTCTCGCCCGAGGACGACGCGGAGGTACGGCGGATCTCGCTGACCAACCTCGGCGTGCGGGCGCGCGAGATCGAGCTGACGTCCTACGCCGAGGTCGTGCTGGCGCCGCCGATGGCGGACGCCGCGCATCCCGTCTTCTCCAACCTGTTCGTGCAGACCGAGTTCGTGCCCGACGTGAGCGCGCTCCTCGCCACGCGCCGCCCGCGCGAGCCGCACGACGTGCCGGTGTGGGCGGCCCACGTGGTCGTCGTCGAGGGCGAGACCGTGAGCGGCGCGCAGTACGAGACCGACCGGGCGCGGTTCCTCGGCCGCGGCCGCGGCGTCCGCACACCGATGTCGGTGATCGACGGCCGGCCGCTCTCGAACACGACCGGCTCGGTGCTCGATCCGATCTTCAGCCTGCGCTGCCGGGTGCGCCTGGCCGGCGGCGCCAGCGCCCGGCTGACGTTCTCGACGGTGGTCTCGTCGTCGCGTGAGGCCGTGCTCGATCTGGCCGACAAGTACCACGATCCGGCGATCTTCGAGCGCGCGGCCACGCTCGCGTGGACCCGCGCGCAGGTGGAGCTACACCATCTCGGGGTCGAGCCCAGCGAGGCCCATCTGTTCCAGCGCCTCGCGAACCGTATCCTCTACTCCGACCCGTCGCTGCGTGCGTCGCCGGACGTCCTGAGACGCAACACCCGCGGCCAGTCGGGCCTGTGGGCACTCGGCATCTCCGGCGACCTGCCGATCGTGCTCGTCCGGATCGACGAAGCGGAGGATCAGGAGATCGTGCGCCAGCTGCTCCGCGCGCACGAGTACTGGCGGATGAAGCAGCTCGCGGTCGATCTCGTGATCATCAACGAGAAGCCGGGCTCGTACGCCCAGGATCTCCAGAGCACGCTCGACACGCTGGTACGCACGAGCCAGTCGAAGACGCCCCCGGAGGACAGCCAGCACGGCGGCGTCTTCGTCCTGCGCAGCGATACCGTCTCGACCGAGGAGCGGGATCTCCTCCAGACCGCCGCACGCGCGCTGCTGCTGAGCCGTCACGGTACGCTGTCCGAGCAGGTCATGCGCATGGAAGCAGTCGATACGCCGGCGGCGCCGGCGCCACGCCGGACCGTCGACGCCGCGCCGGCGAACGAGTCGCCGCCGCAGCGGCCCGAGCTCCAGTTCTTCAATGGCCTGGGCGGCTTCACGGAGGACGGGAAGACCTACGTCACGATCCTCGGCGAGGGGCAGTGGACCCCGGCGCCGTGGATCAACGTGGTGGCCAACAGCTCGTTCGGCTTCCTCGCCACCGAGTGCGGCTCCGGCTACACGTGGGCGCTCAACAGCCACGAGAACCAGCTGACCTCGTGGTCGAACGATCCCGTCTGCGATCCGCCCGGCGAGGTGATCTACGTACGGGACGAGGAGAGCAACGAGGTCTGGGGTCCGACCGCCCTCCCCATCCGCCAGGAGCACGCGACCTATCTCGTGCGACACGGTGCCGGCTACAGCCGCTACGAGCACACCTCGCACGGCATCGCGCTCGACCTGCTCCAGTTCGTCCCCACCGACGATCCCGTGAAGATCTCGCGGCTGGTGCTCGAGAACCGCTCCGGCCGGACGCGCCGGCTGAGCGTGACCGGGTATCTCGAATGGGTCCTCGGATCGTCGCGCAGCGCGACCGCACCGTTCGTGGTCACCGAGATCGACGCCGCGAGCGGCGCGATGCTGGCGCGCAATGCGTGGCACCTGGACTTCGGAAGCCGCGTCGCATTCGCCGATCTCGGGGGCCGTCAGACCGGGTGGACCGGCGACCGGACGGAGTTCATCGGCCGCAACGGCACCCTCGACCACCCGGCGGCGCTCGAGCGGGCCGCCACGCTGTCCGGAAAGGTCGGCGCCGGCCTCGACCCGTGCGCCGCGCTGCAGACGACGATCGAGCTGCGTCCCGGCGCCCGCTCGGAAGTCGTGTTCCTGCTCGGACAGGCGGCGACCGCCGACGAGGCACGCGCCCTCGTCACCCGCTACCGGACCGCGGACGTGGACGCGACGCTCCGCACAGTGGCGACCCGCTGGGACGACATCCTGTCGGTCGTACAGGTGCAGACGCCCGACCGGTCGCTCGACGTGATGCTGAACGCCTGGCTGCTCTACCAGGCGCTCGCGTGTCGGGTCTGGGCGCGCGCGGCGTTCTATCAGGCCGGTGGTGCGTACGGCTTCCGCGACCAGCTCCAGGACGTGATGGCGCTCACCATGGCGCGCCGGGACATCGCGCGCGAGCATCTCCTGCGCGCGGCCGCCCGGCAGTTCGTCGAGGGCGACGTGCAGCACTGGTGGCATCCTCCATCGGGACGCGGCACGCGCACCCACATCTCGGACGATCTCGTGTGGCTTCCCTACGCGACCGTGCACTACCTCGAGGTGACGGGCGACATGACGATCCTCGACGAGGTGCTGCCCTTCCTCGAGGGTCCGGCGCTGTCGCCGGAGCAGGCCGACGCGTACTTCGAGCCCACCGTGTCGCAGCAGACCGCGACCCTCTTCGAGCACTGCGCGCGTGCGCTGGATCACAGCCTGGCCGTCGGCGCACACGGCCTCCCGCTCATGGGCACCGGCGACTGGAACGACGGCATGAACCGTGTCGGCCCCGCGGGACGCGGCGAGAGCGTCTGGCTGGGCTGGTTCCTGCACACCGCGCTCTGGGAGTTCGCGCGCGTCGCGGATCTGCGCGGGGAGACGGAGCGCGGAGAGCGCTGGCGGCACCACGTGAGCGCGCTGAAGGCGGCGCTGGAGCGCGAGGCGTGGGATGGCGACTGGTACCGGCGCGCGTACTTCGACGACGGCACGCCGCTCGGCTCCGTGCAGAACGACGAGTGCCGGATCGACTCCATCGCGCAGTCGTGGGGCGTGATCTCCGGAGGCGCGATGCCGACGCGCGCCGCGCGCGCCATGGCCGCGGTCGAGGAGTACCTGGTGCACCGTGGCGACGGGCTGGTGCTCCTGTTCGCACCGCCCTTCGATCGCACGACGCTCGATCCGGGATACATCAAGGGCTACCTGCCAGGCGTGCGGGAGAATGGCGGCCAGTACACGCACGCCGCCATCTGGGCCGTGCTCGCCTTCGCGGGCCTGGGCGACGGCGACAAGGCCGGCGAGCTGTTCGCCATCCTGAATCCGATCAACCAGACCCGGACGCGCGCCGGCGTCCACCGCTACAAGGTCGAGCCATACGTCGCCGCCGCCGACGTGTACGCGGCGTCGCCGCACGTCGGTCGCGGCGGGTGGACCTGGTACACCGGGTCCGCCGGCTGGATGTACCGCGCGGGCGTCGAGTGGATCCTCGGATTCCGCCTGCGCGGCAGCGTCCTGCACCTCGACCCCTGCATCCCGCGCGCGTGGCGCAGCTTCTCGCTCTCGTTTCGCTACCACTCGGCGCGCTACGAGATCGCGGTGGAGAATCCGCTCGGCGTGACGCGCGGCGTGTCGACCGTCGCGCTCGACGATCAGGCGATCGACGGCGCCGGCATCGCGCTGGTGGACGACGGTGCCACGCACCACGTGCGCGTCGTGCTCGGATGACGGCCGGCGCTCATTCGGGAATCCAGTGCGGCGAGCTCGTGAAGAGGCCGTCGACGAAGCCGATCTGGTAGACCAGGAACAGGCCGAACGCGACGCTCAGCACGCCCGACGCGACGGCCAGGTAGCGGTGCACCCGCGAGAACCGCTGCTTCGTGTACGTGAACGGCAGCGAGCTCGCGGCGGTGATGAGCATCATGCCGGCGATGGTCCCCACACCGAAGACCAGCAGGTAGGCGACACCCCACGCCGGGGTCGGGATCGCGGCGAGGACCAGCAATGCCACCGCCGCCGAGCCGGCGAGCCCGTGCACGACCCCGATCACCAGGGGTCGGATCGTCTGGTACGCCCCGAGCCGACGGAACGTGCGGTCGAGCCAGCCGAGCGGCGTCGCGTGCTCGGCGTGCCCGTGGGTGGCGGGCGCGTGCCCGTGACGGTGCGTGTGCACGAAGTCCCCGTGGCTGTGCACGTGCGCGTGCGCATCGACGTCCGCGACCCGGGCCGGGGTCGACCGCTCGGTGATCCAGCGCGTGAAACCCGTCAGGTTGAGCACTCCGAGGAGGATCAGCATGAGCGCGACGGACAGCTCCATGGTGAGGCCCATCCGCGGCGGGATCACGATGCCGAACAGGATGATGGCCCCGCCCACGAGCAGGATGGTGAGGGTGTGGCCGACCCCCCAGAGCACGCCGATCAGCGCCGCCGTCCCCACCGACCGCTCCCGGCTCACGATCGTGGTGACGGCCACGACGTGGTCGGGGTCGGTGGCGTGGCGCATTCCCAGGAAGAAGCCCAGGACGACGATGGAGAGCAGAGTCAGCACGCAGAGGTCCCTCGTTCAGGGGGTACGGATCGCACGGCGTTCTGGATGCCGCTCTCGTATCACAGATCCGGCGGCGGGCGGTCGCAGACCTTCAGCGCGGGCTCGTGCGCGCGAGGGCGGCGGCCTTGGAGAGGATCAGGTGGCGCAGGCCCAACGGGTAGCTGCTGGTCGGATTGAACACCGAGCCGTGGGTGCGGCCGGGCACGATCCGGCAGACGGCCGAGTAGTGCGCAGTCCGGAGGAAGCGGCACATCGCGCTCGTGGGCTCGTTGTAGAAGAAGTCGTCCCTGGATCCGCAGTAGATGTGCACCTTGCCGCGGAGTGCATCGCGCAGCGGGGTGCCGCCGCGGTCGAGGACCTGCTCGACGTCGTACGCTTGCCAGGCCTGCAGGGTATCCTGCTCGAGGCTGCCGTCGTCTCGATCGAAGAAGCGCGCCGGCAGGCCGTCGGCGGCGCGCGGGCTCCACGCGAACTCGTACGACGAGATGATGCCGCCCTGCGACGGATCGTCGTCGACCGTCCGCATGAGGCGCTGCATCGTGATGCTTCGCTGTCGCGTCAGGTAGCGCGGCGAGCCGTCCGGCTTGGTGTAGAAGTTGTCGGTGGAGCCCGGCGTGACGTCCAGCTGGTAGAAGTGCCGGAAGTCGAGCGGATCGGGAGCGATGGCCCACACCGCCCGGAAGAAGTCCGGGTTGGAGACCTGCAGCCACATCACGGTCCATCCTCCCGAGGAATGTCCCTCGAGGAACCGTTTCTGGGCAGATCCTCCGACGCCGAGGAGCGTCTCGACGTAGGGAATGAACTCCTGCGTGAGCGCGCTGTCCCACGGCCCGTTGTTCTCGGAGTCGGTGAAATAGCTGTAGCCGCCGTTGACGCTGGGGTCGATGAACACGTGCGCCATCGCCAGGCGCGGCTCCCGTGCGCTCAGCCGGACGTACTCCCGCACCGTCGACCACGCGGTCGCGAGGGAGCCGCCGTAGCCCGGCAGGTGGTAGAGGACCGGGCACCTGGTGCCCGCCCGCTGGCAACGCGCCGGAACGTATGCCGCGGCCTGGATGTCGATCGGGCCGCCCCAGAACCGGGACAGGAGATCGCTGGTGTGGGAGATCGTGCGCAGCGACGCGGGAGAGAGCGCCGCGGGCGCCGGACACGGCCGGCACACCGTCCACAGCATGGCAGCGATCGCGAGCGCTCGGCGCGGGGAGAACATCGCAGTCCTTCGCATACCCGCGCAGCCGATCACGCGCCAGCACGCTCGCGCTGCTCGGCTGCCGACGCGTGCTCCGCGTGCGACGACCCTTCCGCCAGTCCGTCGGGTGTGGAAGCTTGCCGGCCATGTCGAACGACGGGACGCACCGCCGGGTCTGGATGATCACTGGGGCCGCGCGCGGGATCGGCGCCAAGATCGCCGATGCTGCGCTCGCAGCCGGCGACGCGCTCGTGGCGACGGCACGCGACGCCGGCGCCGTCGCCGAGCGTTTCGGTGAAGGCCCGTCCGTCCTCCCGCTCCGGCTCGACGTCACCGACGAAGCGCAGGCGGCCGCCGCCGTGGAGGCAGCCGTCGCCCGCTTCGGTCGCATCGACGTGCTGATCAACAACGCGGGCTACGGTCTGGTCGGCGCCGTCGAGGAAGCCAGCGCGACGGACGTGCGGCGCATCTACGAGACGAACGTCTTCGGCCTGCTCAACGTCACCCGCGCCGTGCTCGTCCAGATGCGCCGGCAGCGGTCGGGCCACATCGTCAACATCTCCTCGCTCGGCGGGTATCGCGCCGCGGCGGGCTTCGGCGTCTACTCGTCGACCAAGTTCGCGGTCGAGGGTCTGAGCGAGGCCTTGCGCGACGAGGTGGCGCCGCTCGGGATCCACGTCACCGTCGTCGAGCCCGGATATTTTCGCACCGACTTCCTCGACTCGACGTCCCTCGTCGAATCGCAGCACCGTATCGACGACTACGCCGGCACGGCCGGTGCCGTCCGCTCGCGGGCTGCGACGTTGAGCCACCAGCAGCCGGGCGACCCGGACAAGCTCGCCACCGCGATCGTGACCCTGGTCGAGGCGAAGGAGCCGCCGCTGCGCCTCCCGCTCGGGACGGACGCGATCGCACGCATCGAGGAGAAGCATGCGTTCGTCGAGCGCGAGGTACGCGCGTGGCGATCGCTGGCGGCGTCGACGGACTTCACTCCACCCGCTTGACGGGCGGCGGCGCCCAGGAGCCCTCGAGCGCGGACGCGACGTTACGGACGAGCGTGGAGACTCAGCTCGCCGACTTTGCCACCCCGACCACGCCGCATCCGACGCGCGCGCCGGCGTTACCCGCCGGCTGCGAGGTGAGATCGTCGGGCTGCGCATGCACCACCACGGCGCGGCCGACGATCGCCCGCTCGCCGCTGGCGAGGCCGAGGCCCCGGACCGTCACGTCGACCTTGGCATGCCCGGCCGCATCGGCCTCGACGTTGCCGAGATCGCCGGCGTGGTGGGCGGCAGGGTCGGGCGCCCCGTGGGGATGCGCCTCGGGAGCGAAGTGGCCGCCGGCGCTGGACCCATCGGGCGCCGTGCAGTCGCCGTACTCGTGCAGATGAAAGCCGTGCTTCGCGCTCGGCGTGAGCCCGGCGAGCTCACCGGTCACGTGGACGGCGTCCCCATCGCGATGAAAACGGACGATGCCGGCGACCTTCTGCCCCTGCGTGGGGGAGATCACGGCGACGGCATCGGTGACGGCCGTCCCGGCCGGCGACGGGGCCGGAGTGTCGGCGGCCATCGCCAGGCCCAGGACCACGAGGAGCAACGGGAGGATCAGGATCGGATGGTCGCGCATCGGTTTCCCCATGTGGCCGATGGTACCCCTCGGGGAACACGACACCAGCCTGTGTCTCGTACGGTCATCTCCTGTGCGACGTTGCTGGACGGCCGGACATTCATCGCCGCCTACCGGAGTCAGGGGCGGGGTCGCTCCGGAATGGCGGGCGCGCCCGGGCCGGCCGGATTCTGATCGACCACGATCTGATTGTGCACGTCCCGTACCCCCGCGACCTTGCGCGCGATGCCCTCGGCGGCATCGCGATCAGCCTGTCGTGGAACCGTCCCGTCGAGCTGCACGATCCCCTCGCCAGCCGACACCTGGACCTGCATCGAGTTCACCCGTGAGTCTCGCTCCTTTCGACCTTCGTCCCGCGTCAGGGTCCCTGGGGCGCCAGCCGGGATTCGGGAAGCGTGCGGAGGTATGCGACCAGCGCCTCTGCGTCGGCGCGGTCGAGATGGAACGGCGGCATCGGCCACTTCGGCTGATGCCGACCGAGACGCGCGCCGTTCATGAAGAACTCGACCGCCTCGTCGTCGGTGAAACCCGGCAGCCCGGCGATCCGCGGCGTCGTCACGCACCAGGCGCCCTCCGGGATGAAGGATGGTGCGGCCACCGGGAACGCCGCTCCCATGAACTCTTGCTCCTCGATCAGTGCGCCGGATGCATCGCGCGGGGTGTGGCACTGCACGCACATCGCGACGTCGTGCGCGATGTAGCGTCCGCGCTCGCGCTGGGCCGGATCCCCGGCCCACGAGGCGCACGGGATGGTCAGGGTCACCATCACCAGCAATCCGATCGCCCGACACGTTCCCGCCGACATGAATTCCTCCTCCGTGCGTGTGCATCACGCGTGCCATCCACACACCGAACTCGAGCGGCACACGCGAGTTGCAGTCGATCCGCTGGACTTCGACATGCTGCTGATCCCCGGCGGCCACTCCCCCGACCACCTGCGTACCAACCGTGCCGTGGTGTCCTTCGTCCGACGCTTCCGTAAGAGCGGCCGGCCGGTAGCGGCAATCTGCCACGGTCCGCAACTCCTGATCGAGGCAGACGCCGTGCGCGGACGACGTCTCACGTCGTGGCCCTCCGTGCGCAAAGACCTGAAGAACGCGGGGGCAACCTGGGTCGATCGGGAGGTCGTCGAGGATCGGAACCTGATCACGTCGCGGAAGCCGGACGATCTCGACGCGTTCTGCGACGCGGTGCTCCGTGCGCTCGAGCTCCGGACTTCGGCGGAGCACATCGCGCAACGCTGAGGGTCGCGTCACCTCCGGCGGCTGCCTTCGCGCCACGATCGACGTGCACGTTGGGGCAGAGCGATTGAACAAACTTCCGGCCGGCGGAGCGACGGATCGGTCGCCGACCAACTCGATCACCGCGACGGAGCACCTCGCCCGTGGCACGCGTGATGCACGCCGCGAGCAAGCTCGAAGGAGGGCGGCCATGCCAGAGAAGGATGTCATCGAACGTGCCCGGCAAGACGCGCGAGAGGGCAAGTCCCCGAGCACCCAGGCCGGCGAGTTCGTCCACGAGGAGATCGAACATGTCCGGGAGGGTAAGCACGGCGCCAAATCGGCGAAGCAGGCGATCGCGATCGGGCTGTCCAAGGCACGGCGGGCCGGCGTGAAGCTTCCGCCACCCGGCGCCAAGAGCTCGACGAGGGTCCGCCGCAAAGCGGCCCAGGATGCGCAAAGCCGGAAAGCGCCGCACGCCGCGCCGCACCTCGCGTACGCGGTCGCGCGCGACGACGCGCGTGCTCAAGCGCCAGGGGCGTGCGGCCGCATCGAAGCAAGCCCTCTCGAAGCAGGCGACGGGAGCCGCACGCAAGCGCGGCGCCGCAGCGCGGTCGTCGGCGGCACGCAAGGCCGTGCGCACGAAGGGCGCGCGCGGGCGCTCGACGGCGGCGAAGAAGGCGGCGCGCACGCGCGCAACGCGCGCGACGTGACCCGGTGCGCGGACGAAAGCCGCCACGAGATCGTCACAGGGAAGGAGATGTCATCATGGCCTCACAGATCGAGAAGTCCATCGAAGTGAACGTCTCCGTACGGACGGCCTACAACCAGTGGACCCAGTTCGAGGAGTTCCCGCACTTCATGGAGGGGATCGTCGAGGTGCGACAGCTCGACGACAAGCACCTGCACTGGCGGGCGAACGTGGGCGGCACGGAGAAGGCCTGGGACGCCGAGATCACCGAGCAGACCCTGACGCTCGCATCGCGTGGCACAGCGTGAGCGGTGCCACGAACGCCGGCGTGGTCACGTTCCACCGCCTGCGCGACGACCGGACGAAGATCATGCTGCAGATGGAGTACGACCCCGAAGGGTTCGTCGAGAACACCGGCGATCTCCTCGGCGTCGCGAGCCTTCGCGTGAAGGGAGATCTCGAACGGTTCAAGGAGTTCATCGAGTCGCGCGGTCGGGAGACCGGCGGCTGGCGGGGCGAGGTGCGGCACAACCACACGTGAGCCCCGCACCTCGGGGCCGGGAGCGAGTTCGAATCAGCCCTGGCGACACACGAGCACGACCTCGCCGACGTCCGTGGCGTCGATCATGCCCGGTGCGAAGGCGAGCGGGCGCTGCAGGCGCAGCCCGAGCGGGAGGAATGCCGCGTTGTACCAGCGCATTGCCAGGGCGCGCTTGTGCCGCAGTCCCCACGCGGCGAAGCGCATCAGCAAGCGGCTCCGCGGCGCCATGCCGAACGTGGCGCTCTGCTCGACGACGAGGCCATGCGCGTGGATCGTGGCGAGCAGATCGTCCGGGTCGTATCGCCGCACGTGCCCCACCAGCTCGTCGAACGCGCTCCAGCGGCGGGGATCGAGCGGCACCGAGAACACGATCGTGGCGCCCGCCTTCGCCACGCGCGACAGCTCGCGGAAGATCTGCCGGTCGTCGACCACGTGCTCGACGATGTCGAAGGCGCACACCAGATCGAAGCGGTCCGTCCCGAACGGCAAGGCAGTGGCCTCGCACTGCACGGCCGACCCTCCGCGACCATGCAGCGAGCCCAGCCCCTCCCGGCTGATGTCGACGAAGCAGGTCCCGGCGACCGGCAGGCGCGGACGAAGGCCGGAGCCCACCTCGAGCCGGGCGGGGGCGGATGCCGCCAGCGCGGAGAGGAAGGGCCAGGTGTTGAAGCGTTCGGGCGAGATCAACGTCGTCGCCGACCAGACGGACGTGTAGAATCGACGGTTCTTCGCGACGGCGGAATCGATCGCTTCGGCGTGCACCGTATCGAGAGTCGCATCCATGGTCGGCGTCGGCGGATCCGAGACGGGAGGATATGCGTTCGTGCGCGCCGAGCAAGGGCTCCGGCGCATCGCCAGGGTGGAGCGAGCCGCCTTCACACGCCGCCGCGACGCCTCCAGAATGGGGCGCTCATGGAACGGATCCCCCGCTCTGGCTCCGGACGGGCGCGGCGAGGAACCGCGCGACGCGACGCCGACTCGCCGGCGTCGATTCTTCGTGTGCGGGTCATGTGCACCGATCTCCCGGGAAGGCGGTTTCGCGATCCGCACGACGAGGATCTTCCGCTACGGGCACCGGTCCATCTCGGCGTGCAGCGCGGGCGGGAGGTCGTCGATCAGGTTCCGGCCGACAGGCGACGGGTGACCTTCGCCGTCGAGTTCCGGGTGGAACGCAGGCCCGACGGGGCGCCGAACTTCCTCGGGCCGTTCGCGCAGGGCACACCGGAGGATCGCTTCTTCTACCTCTCGTGGGGAACCCTGGAGCCCGCCGGCACCTTCGCCATGTTTCGCAGGCTCAAGGTCCGCCTCGGTCATCTTCGCTGGCCAGAGATCCGGCGGGCCATCCGAGCCGACAAACCGCTGACCGTGACGCTGCGCCTTACCGACGAGGCGGGCGGACCGCTCTGCGCGACACCGCCCGCGGGCCACATCAGGTGGGACGTCGACTGAGGATGGCGGCTCGTCCACCGGCGCCGTCTTGCGTCCGCCGCGGCGGCTGCGCTACCGGTCCGTCGCCATGTGCCGACGCGTCGCGCCACGGAAGGAGCGCTCGTGAGCGCGCGCCGGCGCGTTGCCGTGTGGACCCTGCTCGCGATCATGGTCGGCGGCCTCGGCCCGGGGTGCCAGTACCTCGAGATGGTCCATCGCCGTCGCGGCATGCGAGCGGCGTTCGCGCGCGAGCCGCGGCTGGCGCTGCAGCGCGCGCTGACACCCGAGGACAGCTACCGCGTCGTCGGGCGGGTCACCGGAGCCGAGGGTCGCGACGACCCTCTCCTGCTCGTCGCCGTCGGCCATCGTTTCGCCCAGGACGAGGTGGTCGGATGGAAGCTGGTGCCGCGCGACGTCGATCTCTACAGCATCTTGCTCCCGGACGGCGACTACGACCTCCTCGTGGTCTCCGACGTCGACCGCGACGGCGTCTTCGAGTCCAGCGAGCTGGTGGGGAGCACCGATCCCGCAGCTCCCGCTCGCGTTCATGCGGACGCGTCCCGCGACGGATTCCAGGTCGACGGGCCGCCGATCGCCCTCGATCCCGCGCACCCGAGGACGTCGAGCGTCCCGATCCGCATCGAGGTCGCGCGCTCCCACAACGTTCTCCCTTCGCTCGCCGACGACTTCTTCGCGTTGCGCTGGGGACAGCGCGGCCTGTTCCACCCGATGGACCTGCTCGTGCACACGCAGGGCTACTTCTTCGGGCTCGAGGAGCCCGACCCCCACAAGACGCAGGTGCTCTTCGTGCACGGCGCCGGCGGAGCCCCCGTGGAGTTCACCTCCCTGGTGGAGGGCCTCGACCGTACGCGCTTCCAGCCGTGGTTCTTCTTCTACCCTTCGGGGCTCCCCCTCGAGCAGAGCGCTGCGGTGCTGAGCTCCATTCTCGAGGTCGCGGTGCAGGACCTCGGACTTCACCGCGTGGCGATCGTCGCCCACAGCATGGGCGGCCTCGTCGCCTACTCGGCGGTGTCGATGCTGTGTCGCGACGGCCTCCCCGACTGGCTGGCGCTGTTCGTCTCGATCGCGACCCCGTATGGCGGGCATGACGCCGCCCGGCTGGGCGTGGAGCGCGCGTCCGAGGTCGTGCCGTCCTGGCGAGACCTCGTGCCCGGCAACCCGTTCCTCCAACAGCTGGATGCGACCCCCCTGCCGGACGCGCTGCCGTTCTACCTCGTGTTCGCCTACGACAACCGTGCCCGCATCCGTGCCGCGCCGAGCGGCGACGGCACGATACTGCTCCGGAGTCAGCTCGCGCTTCCGGTGCACCTCCGGGCGCGGAGCTCGTACGGTGTGGATGCCACCCACACGAGCGTCCTCACCGATCCGACCACGCGAGAGATCCTGCAGCGGCTGCTGACGGAATACGCGACGCCTCGCAGGTGAGCGGCGGGGTAGTCCCTCCATGCGTGCTGCGGAGTCCAGCGCGAATCCCACCCTCGCGTCGCGTCAGGCGTGGGGCCTCGTCTTCGCGGTGCTGCTTCTCTCCCTCTCGCTGCGCTGGGTGGCCGGCCCGCTGCCGCAGTGGCTCGACTATCACGACTTCGCCGACACGCGGGTGCTCGGCTTCGTTCCGCGCGCTGGCGACGTGCTCACGAACCTCGCCATCCTCGCGGCCGGCATCTGGGCCGCATCCCTGCGGCACCGCGTCTACGTCAGTCGTGATGAGCGTCCCGCTTTTCGTCTACTCGTCACAGGTGCGATCCTCACCGCATTCGGCTCGGCGTACTACCACTGGGAACCGAGCAACGCGCGACTCGTCTGGGACCGGCTGCCGCTGGCGCTGCTGCTCACTGCCATCGTGTCGCTGGTGCTCGCGGATCGCGTGACCCCCGCGTTCGCTCGTGCTGCGCTGCTGCCCGTCGGGTCGCTGGCAGTGGGGAGCGTCGCGCTGTGGGGTCTCACGGAAGCATTCGGCCGCGGCGACCTGTGGCTCTATCTGCTCGTGCGTGTCGGTGCGTCGATCGGGATACTCGTCCTGCTGATCTCGCGTCGCTCGATGGAGAGCAGCCGAGCACTTCGATTGGCAGATCTGGCGGCTGACCGGCGGTGTCGTGAGCGGACACAATCTCAAGCACCTGTTCGCCGGCGCGGTGATCGCCTGTGTCTCCGGCTGGCTCCTGCAGCGACGATCGGTGCGGACCAGTGGCGACCACCGTATCCAGTCACGTGCGGAGCACACAGGGCGACGCGGGTAGTTCCCCCGGTTCAGTCTCCAGAAGCGAGCGCGAGCAGCACCGCAGCCACCGCGGACTTGCGCGACACGGCGACCGCCTTCGCCGTCGCGTCCGGACCGAACAGCAGCTCGCCGAGGGCGCTCGCGCCGCATCGCAGGCGCAGCACGAGCATCCGGTCGCCGTGCGCGCGCAGAAGCCGCTCGACCTGGCGGTAGAAACGCTCGCTGCCATCGTCTGACACGATCAGCAGGCGCGACACGCGGTCGGCATCGCCCAGTCCCGCAGCGAACAGCCCGCGCGCCTCGCCGTCGAGCGCGGCGGCAATGGTCTCGAGGCCGCGTTCGAGCTGGCCGGCCGCGCTCGCTGCCTGCAACGCCGAGCGGATCGCCGGTGAGTCGACCACGCTCGGCACGACGACGTCGGAGCCAGACCAGAGCGGGACGTTCGACGCCGCAAGCGCCACCCGCACCTCGTCGCACCGCGGATCGGACTCGATCGCCCGTGGCAGGCGCCGCCTCGCAGGCACGCTGCCGCCCGCGCGAGTGGAGGGCATTGCCGTGGCGGTATCCGTTCCCTACCGTCGTGTCGAGTTGCTGGGGAGAGGTCAGATCTCCGACTGCCTGGAATACAGGCTCACCAGCCGGGCGATCAGGACGGCGAGGTACATCTGGCCGCCGACCGCCTCGACGATCGCGAGGCTCTGCACCAGCTCGCTCCTCGGCACGATGTCGCCGTACCCGAGCGTCGCGAGGGTCACGAAGCTGAAATAGGTGGCGCGGGCCAGCGACAGGTCGGTCTCATTGAACGCCGAGGGGTCGAGGCGGCCGAGCAACCAGAAGCACACGCCGAACACCAGGGCCGCCAGGAGGTAGGCATCGAGCGCGGCGAAGATGCGCTCGGCGTCGACGGAGCCGCCCTGCAAGGCGTGCCGAGCGGTCGCGAGCATCCCGAGCGAGCAGCCGATGACCCAGAGGCCCTCGGTGAACGGGACGAGCGCACGCAGTCCGCTCGCCGTCTCCGCGGCGCGCAGGGCCAGGAAGGCACCCGCGATCCACAGCATCCATCCCATGCCGTGCTCGCGCCCGACGGTCGAGACTACCGCGACGAGATTGATCGCCAGGAAAAGCTCGACGGCGTTGACCCGCGGGGAGATCGCGTGGAGCGCGGGCGAGGCGATGATGGTGAGGATGAGCGAGCCGAAGAGCCAGGCGAAGCGGTGGCGCCGATAGCCGTTGGCGAGGGTCGTCAGCATGCCCGCGTCGTGAACCGCGCTGCTTCCTAGTAGCCTGGTGGCGGATTGCTCATCTGGTAAGCCACCTCGCCGTTGCGGTACGCCCGCATGTACCAGGCCGAGCCGCATTGGTAGTAGGTCGTCGAGCCGACGGTGACGACGGTCGGCGTGCAGGTCTGCGTCCAGCCCGGCGGGTAGGCGGCTGCAGCACCCGCGACGGCGCCGACGGCGGCACCCGCGGCGACGGCGCCCGCGTAGCCGCCGTCGTAGCCTCCACCGTAGTATCTCACGTTGTCGTCGGCGTAGTCGTCGGCGAACTCCTGCCGATCCTGTTGTCGATTCCTGCCGTACTTCTGCCAGTCCTCGCGTGCCTGATCCCGCTGGTCCTGCCGCTGGCCCAGGCTCTCGCCGCGCTCGTCTTGCCGCTGTGCTTGCCGTTGTTGTGCGGCTTCGGGCTGTTTCAGCCCGCGGGTGTCGCGGGTGGGCGCAGGACGTTGCTGGACGTTTGCTCCGCCCACGCCGGCGGGGTAGCTGCCCCGACCCGCGTAGCTGCCGGCAGGCGGCCGCCCGCCGAACGACCCCCCGGCGGCCGGTCCGCCGGTACGGTACCCGCTCCCGTATCCGCCGCCCGCGTTGGGGCGGCCGCCAGACCGGCTGAAGGATCCCCGGCTCGCACCCCCGGCGCGAGCAAAGCCGCCGCCGCCCCTACCTCCGCCGCCTCCGCCTCCCCGCGCGAAGGCATCCACGGTCAGGACGATGCCGACGAGCGCGGCGAGGAACGCCGGTCCACGTCGTGCCCTCATCGTTCTTTCTTCTCCGGCGTGGCGGTCGCGGGCGACGAGGCGAGGAGCGCGGGGTCCATCGCCACGTGCAGCGCTCCCATGACGAGACGACGGGATCGTTCCATGATTCCTCCTCCGCTCGACGAGAAGGTCGCAGCGCTGGCGTGGACTCGGGGAGGCGATACGGCCCCCCTGCGTTTCCGTCAAGCGGGCGAGCCGGCTGCAGATCTCTCCGAGCAGATATCCACCGCGGCGCTGGAAGCCTCGGGGACGGCAATATGAAGTTCGCGATGAACGGCGCGGTACGCTCGACTCGGTGAGAGGCGCGCCGCCTGCGTGGGCTGGGCCGTCGGCGGAGTTCGATATGGTGATGCTCGGCGTGCGTTGCACAGTTCGACTGCGCGTGCGCGGCGGTTGACGCGCTCGCAGGAGCGCCCGGTCCGTTTGCACGACGGGAGACTTCTTGCTCTACGATGTGTCGACTGAACGATCGCTGCACCAAAGGAGAACAGCATGCAACGAAGTTCTCGGCGAGGCATGGGCGTGTTGGCTGCCATCGTGATGCTCGCTGTCGTCGCGCCGGCGTACGCGCAGACGCAAGGCATGGAGCGGCGCGACGAGCACCGCGACAGCCGTGCGGGGGGACGGGCCGCGAAGCAGGCGTGCAAAGCGGGAGACGAAAAGACCCGCTCGGAATGCCGGCAGGTGAAGCGCACCACCAAGCACCATGAGGGTGGAGGCGGGGGCACGGCCCACGAGGCACCCGCGACGAACCCGACGCCATGACCGCCCGAGCGGGGGCGACGTCCGAGCGACACGTCGCCCCGCTCGGAGGCCGACAAGCTCTCGCTCATACACGCGCCACTCCTTGCTCGGGGTCTTGACGGCAGGGCCGCTCGACGTCGGCAAGGGAACGGCGACCTGCTGGGTGGCCGTCCGGTGTGGATGGTGAGCTCGATGGCGACGTCGATCACCGTCCGGTGACCGGCGGCTCCTGCACGTCGGGCTCGAAGAGCGCGCGGAAGACCACGCCGGCAAGCAGCGCGCCCGCGATCGGTGCGACCCAGAAGAGCCACAGCTGCTGCACCGCCCAGCCGCCGACGAAGAGCGCAGGTCCGGTGCTGCGTGCGGGGTTCACCGACGTGTTGGTGACCGGGATGCTGATCAGGTGGATGAGGGTGAGGCAGAGCCCGATGGCCACGCCCGCGAACCCGATCGGGGCCCGGCGGTGCGTGGTGCCGTGGATGACCATCAGGAACATGAAGGTCATCACGATCTCCGAAACCAGCGCGGCGGTCAGAGAATACTTGCCGGGCGAGTGGTCGCCATAGCCGTTCGACGCGAAGCCGGCGGCGAGATCGAACCCGTGCGTGCCGCTTGCAATCAGGTAGAGCACGCCCGCGGCGACGATCGCGCCCACGGTCTGGGCGAGGATGTAGGGGAACAGATGCGCAGCCGGAAACCGGCCGCCGGCGCACAGGCCGACCGACACGGCGGGATTGAAATGCCCTCCCGAGATCGGACCGAACGCGTACGCCCCCGTGAGCACCGTGAGCCCGAACGCGAGCGAGACGCCGAGGAGACCGATCCCGACCCCGGGAAAGGTCGCCGCCAGCACAGCGCTGCCGCACCCTCCGAGAACCAGCCAGAACGTTCCCAGGAACTCCGCCGCCAGTTTTGTCGTCATCGTCCCTCCTTTCAGTGCCGAGAGGCGAGCGTACACGCTCGGCTCTCCCGACCGCTCCGTCACTCTGCAGCACGCGCAACCTGATCTACTTGGATGCTAGCTGCTTGTTGCCTCGCAGGAATTCGAGGCATCCGCATACGGTCCCGCTCCGTTTCCCGTCAAGCCAGGGCGACGCGATGTCCCTGGCACCCTCGATTGATCCAGGCTAGGCACGACCGGACCACGAGAGGCACCCCCTCCTGAAGCAGATGCGCCACGATCCGCTGCTGTGGTTGCTGGTCTTCGTGCCCGCGGTGTTCGCCGCGGAACGGCTCGAGCCCGAGGCGTCCACGCTGCTCTTCGTGCTGTCCGTCCTGGCCATCGTGCCGCTGGGCGGCGCTCCTCAGTCGCGACCGAGTCCGTGGCCGCGAAGACGGGTGACACGGTGGGCGGCCTGCTCAACACCACGCTGGGGAACCCGACCGAGCTGGTCATCGCGCTCGCCGCCTTGCGGGCCGGACAACACACGCTGGTGCAAGGCGACCATCGCCGGCGCGATCGTCACCAATACTCTGTTCATGCTCGGCGTGGCGTTCCTCGTTGGCGGACTCCCGTACCACGTGCAGGAGTACAATCGGGTCAGCGCCCGTATGCAGGCGAGCATGCTCTTTCTCGCCACGGTCGCGCTGCTGGTGCCGTCGACGGTCTCGGACGCCGACTCGGTGGCGGGGGCGACCGTCACGGGGCAGATCAGCGTGGGCCTGTCCGTGCTGCTCATCACCGCCTACGGCCTGGGTCTGGTGTTCTCGCTGCAGACTCACCGCGAGCTGTTCGCCAGCGCGGCATCCGCGGAGGACGGCGAGGAGCCCTGGCCGCTCGCGACCGCGCTGGCCACGTTGGCGGTAGTCACGGTGCTGGTCGCGCTGGTGAGCGAGGTGTTCGTCGAGTCGGTGCAGAAGGCTGCGACGGCGCTCGGGATGACGCCCGCGTTCGTCGGATTCGTGGTGGTGGCCCTGGTCGGCGCGGCGGCGGAGATGGTCGCAGCGTTCTCCGCCGCGCGCAAGAACCGGCTCGACCTGAGCGTGGGGATCGCGCTGGGGAGCGCGTCGCAGATCGCCCTCTTCGTCGCCCCGGTGCTGGTGCTGGTCAGCTATGTCGTTGGCCCGACGCCGATGACCCTGCAATTCTGGCCGGGCGCTGTGGCGATGATGCTCATCGCCACGATGACCGCGGCGCTGGTGACCAACAGCGGACGCTCCGCTGGTTCGTCGGGGTGCTCCTCCTGATGGTGTACCTGATCTTCGCCCTGACGCTCTACTTGCTGCCGCCGGGCGTTCGGTGAGCGGCACCGTGGTGGCCGAAGCGCGTTCACAATTCCTTTGCTCCGCAGACCCCAATCATGAGACACGCGCATGAATCAACGACGCGTGCAGGACCGCCATCACGAAGCCGTAGGAGAACAGTCATGCGCTGGACCAGCCTTGTCATCCTCACATTCCTCGCAGCCCCCGCCCTCGCATCCCATGATCTGTACACGGGTCATTCTCTTTCGGGAGGGAGTACCGAGGAGACGATCTGCATCATCACCAACGTCAACACGAAGCCCATCGAGGTGACGGCCGAGATATTGGACTCCTTTGACAGCTCTGTCGTCCCGGGGCAGGTGGATGTGTGCCCAGCTCCTCCGGCTACTCTTGCGGTTGGTCACTCATGCTCGACCAACCTGACCAAGTTGGTCCAGGACGAGATTGTCTACTGCCATTTCACGACCTCGAGCAGCAAGGTTCGAGCGAGTTTGCTCCAGGTCACGTCGACCTTCGAGACCAGAGTGAGCCTCCCGGCGACGAAGTGAAACTCGCGGAGCCGTGTGCGGGCGTCGGAGCGAGTAGACTGGCTATACCGCGTAGCTAGCCCACCCGTCTGTGTCGCCAAGCGTCGCGGCCGGGGCGAGTGACGAGCAAAATGCTTGACACCCGGCAGACGGCGGGGCGATAGGTGATCGTCCACGAATCGTCTCACGAAGGAGCGGCACATGGTCGGATCGTTCGTGGTCGGGGGGCTCGCGGTCCTGTCGCTCACGCTGGGCGGGACGGCGCAGGGGCAGTCGAGCTGCGACGCCGGCGTCACGAAGGCGCTGGCTCAGAAGGTGAGTTGCAAGCTGAAGGTGTTCGCTGCGGCACAGAGGAGTGGCGCGGCGGTGAACACCGCGAAGCTCACGAAGTGCGAAGGAAAGTTCGCCGCCTCTTGCGTCAAGGCACAGAGCAAGGGCGACTGCCAGGCGTAGACGTCGACCTGCGACGCACTCGAGATCATGGCCGACGCGGCCGTCGACGACCTCAATGGTGCGTCGCCCACCAGCACCACGGCATCGACCAGCACGACGACCACCACGCTCGACCCGTTCCGTCCGTGCGGTGGGGATCCGGGTGGAACGTGCGGGGGGATCTGCGACGGCGTGGTCGACCAATGCGTCCAGGATGGCCAGACAGGCGCGTGCGTCTGCGTCTCGCCTCCATGCCAGGCCATCGGTGGCATCGGCTCGTGCAGAGGGAGCTGCCCAAGCGGAAGCACCTGCACCTTCACCGGCGATCCGTCGTTGCCCTGTACCTGCTTCCCGTGAGCGATGCCCGCTGCTGAAGGCTGCCGTTGAGGATCAGGGCTCGCGGCGGGGATGCTCCTCGCCAGTTCGCCGAGCGGCGACGAGCTGGTCTGCTTCGATGCCGACGGCGTGCTCCTGTTCACCGCCGCGTTGGCCGGGGGCACAGCCCTCGGCACGACAGGGACGTCGTGGCTCGAGCGACTCAGCAACTGCTCGCGCAACGCGATTGTCAAGACGACACCGAGCGTTGCAACGACATGGAGTGACCTCGTCGCCCGGAGTACGATCCCGGCATGCGACGAACTGCCGCAGCCCCTCGACTCGTGACCGGGACGGACGACGCCTGGCTGCCACCCATCGCGTCCTGCGGTGGCCCGACGGACGCCGAGGCGCTGGACGCGTACTCGACCGTCGTCACACGTGTCGCCGAGCGCCTGCGTTCGTCGGTGGCCAACCTTTCGGTTGCACGCCGACGCGGCCAGGGCAGCGGCTCCGGCGTCGTCATCACGCCCGACGGGTTCCTCGCTCACCTCGGCGCACGTGGTCGACGGGCGCCGCGCAGCGGCGACGGCGACCTCACCGACGGCACGCGAGCGCGACCTTCGACGTCGTCGGCCACGACGCGCTCTCCGACCTCGCCGTGGTGCGGGTCGCGGCGCCGAGCTGCCGCCGGCGACCTCGGCGACGCCGACCGGCTCCGCGTCGGCCAGCTGGTGATCGCCGATCGGCAACCCGCTCGGGCTTCGCCGGCTCGGTCACGGCCGGCGTGGTGAGCGCGCTCGGCCGGTCGCTGCCGCCCGCGACGGCCGGCGGCCGGCTCGGTCGAAACGTCATCCAGACCGACGCCGCGCTCAACCCGGGCAACTCCGGCGGCGCGCTCGCCGACAGCGCGCGGCCGCGTCGTGGGATCAACACCGCGGTCGCCGGGCATCGGCCTCGGCCTCGCCGTGCCGGTCAACGCCAACCACCCGGAGCATCATCGCCGCGCTGATGCGCGATGGCCGCTTCCGCCGCGCCTACCTCGGCATCACCGGCGGCGACGCCCGCTCCCCCCGCGCGCCCCGCAGGCGCTGGGCCGCCGCCGGGGTCGAGGTCGTCCACGTCGTCCGGGAAGCCCGGCCGCGCGCGCCGGCCTCCGCACGAGGCGACCTGGCTCGTCGACCTCGACGGCGCCCCCGTCGCCGCCGCCGGCGACCTCCAGCGCCTGATGGTGGAAGCCGTCATCGCGCGGCCTGTCGCTGTACGCGTGCTCCGCGACGGCATCGTGCGCGAACTCGTCGTCGAGCCGATCGAGCTCGCCGGCTGACAGGCCGACGGGCAACGCAAGCCGGGGGAAGACGAGGATCGAGGGAGAAGCACGACCCGGGCGCGGTGGGGTTTCCGGTCAGATCCCCCATCGAGCCCGCCGTATCGCGGTGGCGAAGCTGGCGGCGAGCACTCCAGCGTCGTTGGTGGCGTGGTCGATCCGGGCGCCGTCCTCGCGAACTTCGTCGACGGCGCCCGCTTCACGGCCGAGGCGGCGCCGACACGTTTCCCGTTCGCCCGCCACAGCGAGACGCTCGCGATCAGCAGCACGCACAGGATCGCCCCGTGACGCACCAGCTCGTGTCCGAGCCCGATGCTCGACACGATCACCACGGCGTCCAGCAACGGCAGCACGGTCGCGAGCGTGAAGAGCAATGCCAGCGGTCGTCCCATGCCCAGCCCGATGAAACTCAACGCCACGGCGCCAAGGAAGGCGTTCCTCGCCCCGTAGATGCGGACGAACGTGGTTTCGGCATCGGTGTGCATCGGGAGGCCGAACGCCACCGACGCCGCGACGGGATCCAGGAACGCGCGCAGCCCGAGTGCCAGGATCGCGACACTCGCGACCGCGGCGAGCCAGGTCGCCGCCCGCCTCATGACCGCCGCACCACGAGCTTGATCGCCGGCTCGAGGTACGCCGCCGGTGCCTCCTCCCAATCGACGACCCGCGTCGTCACCTCCTCGGGCCGCAGCCGTCCCTGCGCGATCAACGGCATCACCTCCGGCAGCAGCGCCGCCGCGTGGGCGCGCCCCACGAAGAACCGAATCCCCAGCGTGTAGAGCCGCCCGAGCGGCATCGCCATGTCGCCGCCGGCGTAGAAGCTGACGCTCTGCAGCGTCCCTTCGGGCGCCGTGGCCCGAATCGCATAGCGTAGCCCCGGCGGCGTGAGCCCCGCGTCGACGACGATCGGGTAGCGTCGCTCGGGCTTCTCGAAGTCGGTGCGAATGGGATGCGCCCCGAGTCGCTCGGCGAGTGCGAGCGCCTCCGCGTCGTCGCTCGCGTAGTCGACGCGGGCCGCCCCCAGCGCGACGGCGGTCTGCGCGGCGTAGAGGGGGACGCTCTTCAGCCCGTGGCTGACGATCAGCACGTCGGCCCCGGGGAGATCGGCCAGATGCGGGGCGACGGCGCGATAGCCGTCGAGGACGTTGTCGGAGACGCTGCCGAGCGCCACCGGATCGAGGCCGGCGGGAACCGGTGCGAGCATCGCCTGGGCATGCGGGACGCGGACCACGTCGGCGAGCATGCCGCCGTACTCGACGCCCGAGAGCGGCTGCATGCCGTAGTCGGAGAGCACCGGGTACTGGTCGCAGTTCGCGGTATGCCCCGCGCCGCAGGACGCGGCACGCGCCACACGAGACCTGGAACGCCACCACGACGCGCTGCCCGACCGCGAGCCCGCGGACCGCGTCCCCCAGCGCGACGATCTCGCCGACGCATTCGTGGCCGAGCGCGAACGGCCCGCGTGGCGGGAAGAAGCCCGCGGTGAGGAACAGGTCGATGTCGCAGCGCGCGACGGCGAGCGGGCGAACCAGGGCCTCGGCGTCGCCCTGGAGCCGCGGCTCTGGGACTTCCTGCCATTCGATGGTACCGGGAGCGGTGCAGGTGAGCTGTCTCATGGCGCCGGATCTTCCAGCGCTCCGCCCTCGTCGCAAACGATTTCTTTGCACGCGCGATTGCGTGCGGCGCAACCGATCCTGCTACGCGAGCGCGTCGACCAGCCAGTCGCGGAACGCCGTGATGCGGGGATCGTCGAGACCTTCGGGGCGGCACACCAGGTGGTGAGTCGATCGAGGGCGAACCATCGCGACCTCGGGGGCAACGCGGCGGTGGCCGGCGACCTGGCCAACGCGCACTCGGGCCCCGGACGGCGACCCGTGCATTGGAATGGAAGCCATCTACGACAACCGACGACGCCGGCGTTCGGCCATCAACATGCTGAGTCCCGTCGACCACGAGGAGCGGTACCGGGATCGCCGCGCAGCTGCCCCGAAAGACGACCTGCATCGATCTGCGCGCGACGGTGACGCTGCTCGGAACCCGAGGGCCCCGGTGCCCGCAGTTTACGCGAACTCTCACAGTTCCTTACGGACTCCGGCTCCGCGAGAGTGCACGCCCTACAGCCTCGTCGCGCGCGGCGTTGACCCACGACCCTTCCGATTGTACAGGAACAGGTACAACTCGGAGGGTGTGATGAACATTGTCGGCTACAGTGCGGCGCGACAGCGGCTGGCAAAGCTGATGGACTCCGTGGTCGATGATCGCCGGCCGGTAGTGGTCACGCGGCGGAAGGCCCCGGCGGTCGTCATGCTGGCGCTCGACGAGTACGAGGCGATGGCAGAGACCCTGCATCTCCTGCGCAGTCCGAAGAACGCGCGACGGCTGCACAAGGCGGTGCGCGACGCCGATGCCCGGCGGTTCGTCCGTAGTCCGCGGGGATGACCGAGCGCTGGACGGCAGGAGCCGCCCAGGACTACCGCTGGTTCCGCGCCCAGGAGCCTAGGGTCGCTGCCCGAATCGATCGGTTGGTCGACGAGATCAAGCGCAGGCCGTTTGCCGGCATCGGCAAACCAGAACCACTCCGCGGGAGCCTGCCGGCTGGTGGTCGCGTCCGCATAACCGGTGACCATCGCCTCGTGTACCGCATCATGGGTAAGGGCACGGCCCGTGAGCTACAGATCGCGCAATGTCGATACCACTACTGAAGCGCCAGATGCGGTGGTTACCAGCTGGTTACCGGCGGCTCGGAGACGAGCACTGGATGCTGCCTCTCTGCGCCTGCCCCGCTGGCCGTGCTGAACTACGTCGCGTCGCTCGCCACCGTGACAGCTGTTCCCGAGGCCGTCACCAAGCTGCAGGCTAAAAGCACATGACGCGCGAGGCGGTCGCTCCCATCGCGGTTCTCACCGCGACGGCGACGCTGGCGCGCCGGTCGAAGCCGTCGACGTGCGCCTGGCTACTGTCCGACGTTCGAGGCCATGGCCGCGGTGGCGATGGCGGGGCGATCGGCTTTGAGGATGAAGCCCCCGTGCACGGCCTTGCGGGCCGCGTCCAGGACCGCCGCGACGTAGCCCGCGTGGCTGGGATACAGCGTCGCCAGCGTCGGGGCATCGAACGGAGTGGTGGTGCCGAAGAGGGCGCAGAAACCGTCGCCGCTCTGCCCGAGCCCGGACAGCGCGGCGATCGGCACGTCGACCTGCGGGGTGCGGATCCCGCCGAGCGCGTTGCCGAATCCATCGCGCGCCGAGGGCGGCCGGCGTGCCCGGTGCGATCTCCAGTCGTGGCGCGCTGGCCCCGCGCGCCCGGCCGGTCCGTGCCCAGCGGTTGAGGCGCCAGAACGCGGCGCTGGTGACGTAGTGTTGCGGGCCGGCGTTGATCGGCCGGTCGCACATGAGCACGCCGAAGATCGACGTGACCGGCGGCAGGTACGTCGTGTCGAGGGCGGCCGGACCCGGATCGTCCGGGCCGGCGGCGAGCCCGTACGCGTCGTCGTGCGCCGTGCCCGCGATCTCCCAGAGCCGCACGTGCCGGTCGTCGGGCTGGCGCGCGGGGAGGAAGCCGAGCGTGATGAGATCGGTCTCCGTCTCGAGCAGCAGCACCGGCACGTCGAGGTCGGTCCGGATGAACGACGGCGTCGGCGCGTTGATCGCGGGCTGGGGCGCCTGCGACAGCGGCGCCGCACCACCGCTGCGGCTGTGGACCAGGAACCCATCGTACACCCGCGCGACGGGATGGACCGCGTCGACGTAGGTGACGAGACGGAACGCCGACTGCGATTCGCCCGTGGCGAGCACGCGCTGGGCGCGAGCATCCCGAGCGGCGGCGTCCCGCTCGGCCGTCGGATGGCCTGAGCGACCTGGGAGAACATGTCGTAGGAGAAGCTGTCGCCGGGATGGACGAGCGGGGCGTAGCGCACCGGATTGACGGCTTTCAGCGGAGAGGTTCAGGCCGAGCGGACCGCCCGTCGCCGCTGACGCCGACGAGCTGCGCCGACACGCCCACCCAGGCGAAGCCCTCGCGCAGCAGCATCGTGTGGACGAAAGTCCAGTCCGGCGCGGCGTCGACGCCCGCCCGAGACGTTCAGCCACTCGACGACGACCGTACCGTTGAACTTCTTCGGATTCGTCGGCCGCCGCACGAGGATGCGCGTCACGTACCCGGCGGTATCTCCCGGCGTCGCCGTCCATACGCCGTCCGCGTCGAGGGGGTCGGCGCTCGTGTACGCGGTGGCCGTGCCCGCGACGAAAAACTCCTGCTCGACGTAGCCGAGCGACGCGAGGTCGAGGCCCGTCGGGGGCGTCAGGAACGCGCTGCCCGGCGAGGTGATTGGTCCAGTGACGCTCGGGGTCACGACGACGGCCGGGGCGCTCGCTGCGAGGAGCAGCACCGCCAGCGTCGAGACGAAGACCGCGAGCAAGCGGATGCGAACGCCGGTCGGTCCCCACTCGATCCATCGATTCGGCATGAATGCCCTCCGCGACGTGGAACATAGGAAGGCCCCGCGAAGGGTGTCAATTCAAACGGCCGATTTGTCCTCGCGGCTCCTACCAGCCCGCCGCCCTTCCGTACCGAGCCCAGGAGCTTGCTCGCACCGAGAAGCGGAACCCCGCCGTCGCCAGCTACACGGCGAAAGCGGGCTGAGGTCGACCTCCGTGCGGCCGTCGGTGCGATGTTCACCGACGCCAAGACGAGTGGGCCGTGCTCTTGCTTGTGCCGTCGAACGAGCGCGCCAGCAACGTCGCCGGATATCCCGGATGGATGACGAGTTGGCGAAGACCGCCCGCGGGCAACCCCCGCCCGTGCTTCTTCCAGGTGCGCCCCCGTCGCGACTGCTGACGAAGCCCACCGAGGTGGTCGCGTGCAGCGTTCCGGGAGCCGTCGGGTCCGCCACGACGTCCTGGATGAACTGGCCCAGGCCGTGGTTCGGGCCGATCGACACCCAGTCTCGCTCGGCATGCGCGAAACCCGCCAGCAGTACTACGACGATGACGGGGAGGGCGTAGCAGGTGAGAAGCTTGTTGCCGTTCTCGGGGTCGATCGCTTCGAACAGCCCCAGAATCCCCCGTCAGCAGGAGGGATGAATGGCAGCGATCCGAAAAGTTAAGAAGCGCGGTCGGCGGCGGGCCTTCACGCTCTGGCCGGCCAACCCGATCCCGGCGATCGTGGAGCTTGGTCCCATCAGAACGCGGCCTGGCTCGCCAATACCTCCCAGCCCAGCCCCGTGGGTGTCTGGGGGTCTGTTCGCCGGCAGACCGTCACGTAGGGAGAACGTGCTGGCGGTCGCGTAGCGTGAGCGCCGACCTCGCGCCGCCCCAGGGTGCCGAACCACCTC
>CAVQLX010000013.1:0-634084 GCA_963713495.1 uncultured delta proteobacterium
TGGTGGACTCGGCTCGGGAGCGGGTCTAGAGCGAAGCAGGTGGACCTGTCGCGCGGCGACCGGAATAGCGCCGGGACGGACCCGGACGATGGGCGTCGCGGCGCCGCGGCCCTTCCCGCGGACCGCGCCGAGGCGTTGCTCGACGTCGCACGCGCGACGGCATCCTGCCGCGATCTCCGGAGTCTGCTCCGCGAGCTCGTGGAGGTCCTCGGCGGAGCCACGCACTTCGACCGCGTGGCGATCGTGCTCCACGAGCCGATCGCGGACCTCATGCGGCTGTACATGGTGGCCGCGCGCCAGACGCCGCACGTGACCGAGGTCGCGCTGCCCGTGGCCGAGGTCCCCGCGGGCATCGCGTGGCGGACGCAGCAGCCGCTCGTCATCCCGGACATCGATCGCGAGACGCGCTTTCCGAAGACACAGGACATCCTGCGCCAGGAGGGCATGCACTCGTACTGCGTGCTCCCGCTCACGTCGCCGCTGCGTCGTCTTGGTGCGCTCAGCTTCGCCAGCAGCGACCTGGATGCGTTCCGCGGCGCCGACGTCGAGTTCCTGCACCAGCTCGCTGGCCAGGTCGCGCTCGCGGTCGACAACGCCCTGCACCACGAGGCGGCGGAGCACGCGCAGCACGCGCTGGCGCGGGAGCGCGATCGTCTCCAGCTCCTGCTCGAGGTGAACAACGCGCTCGTCTCGACGCTCGAGCCGCCGCGATGCTCGGCGCGGTCGCCACGTGGCTGCGGCGGGTGGTCTCGCACGACTACACGAGCCTCGCCGTCTACTCCGCGGAACGGAGCGCGTTCGACCTCTGGGCGATCGAGTTCGACGGCAAGGGGCTGATCAAGGAGCGCATGATGGTCCCCCTCGAAGGCTCTCCCGCCGGCACCGCGTTCACCGCCGGCACCCCGATCCGGCTGGCGCGCGCGGATCTGGAGGGACTGTCGGCAGAGGTCGCGGGCTTGCTCCTCGCGGAGGGCGTCGAGTCGATGTGCTGCGTGCCGCTTGCGGTGCACGACCGCCGGCTGGGAACGCTCAGCATCGGCCGGCTCGGCGGCGAGCCGTTCACGCAGGACGAGGGAGATCTCGTCGCGGCAGTCGCGAAGCAGGTGGCCTTCTCCGTCGAGAACGCCCTGGCGTTCCAGGAGATCGCCGCGCTCAAGGACCGGCTCGCGGCCGAGAAGGTCTACCTCGAGGAGGAGATCCGCACCAACTACAACTTCGAGGAGATCGTCGGCCACTCGCCCGCGCTGCAGCGGGCGCTGCACCAGGTGGAGACCGTCGCCCCGACGGACTCGACGGTGCTCATCCTCGGCGAGACGGGCACCGGCAAGGAGCTGGTCGCGCGCGCGATCCACGACCTGAGCGGGCGCCGCGAGCGGACGCTTCGTCAAGGTCAACTGCGCGGCCATCCCGACCGGCCTTCTCGAGAGCGAGCTCTTCGGCCACGAGCGCGGCGCCTTCACCGGCGCGATCGCGCAGCGGATCGGCCGCTTCGAGCTGGCCGAGCGGCGGCACCATCTTCCTCGACGAGGTCGGCGACCTGCCGCCCGAGCTGCAGCCGAAGCTCCTGCGCGTGCTGCAGGAGCAGGAGTTCGAGCGCGTCGGCGGCACGCGTACGCTCAAGGTCGACGTGCGCGTCGTCGCGGCGACGAACCGCGATCTCGAGGAGCGCGTCGCCGCCGGCACGTTCCGGAGCGACCTCTACTACCGCCTGAACGTCTTCCCGATCGTGCTCCCGCCGCTCCGCGAGCGGCCGCGAGGACATTCCCGACCTCGTCCGCACCTGCGTGCAGCGGCTCGCGCGCCGCTTGAACAAGCGCATCGAGCGCATTCCCGCGGAGACGATGGCGGCGCTGTGCAGGTACGAGTGGCCCGGGAACGTGCGCGAGCTCGAGAACGCCATCGAGCGAGCGGTCATCCTCACCACGGGGCCGGTGCTCCAGGTCCCGGTCGCCGATCTCCATCGGAGAGAGGGCACGCCGCCGAAGGGCCCGACGCTCGAGGCGACGGAGCGTGAAGCCATCCTCCGCACGCTGCGCGAGACCGATGGCGTGCTGGGCGGTCCGCGCGGCGCCGCCGCGCGGCTCGGCCTCAAGCGGACGACGCTCCAGTCCCGCATGCGCAAGCTCGGCATCCGCCACGCGAGGTGACCGCGTCGGAGCGTCAGCCGGCTGCCGAGATTTCGGCATCCGGCGACATATCGGCGGCGGATCGTCGGCAGACGTCCGGCGATCCAGCCAGGCATGGATGGCCCGCCACGGCACACCGATTGCCATGCTGTTCGCGTGCATGCTGCGCATCACGGTGACGAGGCGCCCGCAGGGACCGACGCTGGTCCTGGAGGGACGCCTGTGCGGCGACTGGGTGGACGAGGTGTCTGCCTGCTGGCAGGGGCTGCTCGCGACGCACGCTGCCCGCTCGATCCGGGTCGATCTCGACGGGGTCACGTTCATCGACGCCGCGGGGAGGGCGTTCATCCGGTCGATGCGTGCTCGCGGTGTCTCCCTGGCGGCGACGGACGTGATGAGGCGCACGATCGGAGACGAGGTCGTTCCGCGCGCCCCTCGAAAGCCCGCGAAGCGGAGCCTCGATGGATGACGCCGAGATCTCGGCACCTGCCGACATGTCGGCTGCAACTCACGGGACGACGGCGGCGGCTGCCTGGAGCCGTCGACGAATCATGGCCGGCGTCCGTGGCATGGGACTTGCCCTTCGCGGTGTGATGACCGGGAGACTGGAGGAAGAGCAGATGAACACGATACCGGCGAATCTGAGGCCCACCGGGCAGGCGAGGACGCTCACCCGGGTGAGCCGGCAAACACAGCTTTACGGAGTCGTCGCGCCGTACGCGATCGGCCTGAGCGATTCGGCCTGCGCGCTGGGCGTCAGGAACCTGAACCAGGTCCTGGCGGACACGATGACCCTGCGGGACCTCTACAAGAAGCACCACTGGCAGGTGTCGGGCCCGAGCTTCTATGCACTTCACCTGATGTTCGACAAGCACCACGGTGAGCAAGCGGCGCTCGTCGACCAGCTGGCCGAGCGCGTCCAGATGCTCGGAGGGGTGAGCATCGCGATGGCACACGACGTTGCGGAGACGACGCGGATCCCGCGCGCGCCTCGCGGCCGGGAAGAGGTGTCGGATCAGCTGTCGCGACTCCTGCACGCGCACGAGATCGTGGTGACGGAGGCGCGGGCCTTCGCCCGGCATGCCGCCGACGCGGGGGACGACGGAACGAACGATCTCCTGGTCAGCGGCGTGATCCGCACCAACGAGATGCAGGTGTGGTTCCTCGCCGAGCACGCGCTCGATCCCGCTGCGGGCCGCACGCACGACACCCTGGCGTGAAGGAACGGAGGCAGCAGTCATGGAGCACGTCGAGATCGAGGGCATCACCCCGAAAGCCTCCCGGGTCGGCCTCGGCACGTGGGCGATGGGCGGCTGGATGTGGGGCGGCACGGACGAGAGCCGTTCCATCGACACGATCTGCACGGCGCTCGATCGCGGAATCACGCTGATCGATACGGCGCCCGTCTACGGCCAGGGACGTTCCGAGGAGATCGTCGGGAAGGCGCTGCAGCGCTGGGGTCATCGCGATCGCGTCGTGCTGGCCACCAAGGTGGGGCTCGAGTGGACCGCCGACGGCGCACCCTTCCGGAACGCGAGCCGGCTCCGCATCGAGAAGGAGTTCACCGATTCCTTGCGCCGGCTCCGCACCGACTACGTCGACGTCTACCAGGTGCACTGGCCGGATCCGGTCGTCCCGATCGCGGAGACCGCGGAGGCGCTGTATCGGCTCCATCGCCACGGGCACATCAGCGCCATCGGCGTGAGCAACTACTCGACCGAGCAGATGGAGGTCTTCAACCAGGTCGCGCCGCTGCGCGTCGTGCAGCCGCCCTACAACCTCTTCGAGCGTGAAGCCCGGGAGCGCATCCTTCCGTACTGCGAGCGGCACGGCCTCGTCACGTTGACCTACGGCGCGCTCTGTCGCGGCCTGCTGTCGGGACGGATGCGGCTCGACAGCCATTTCGACGGCGACGACCTGCGCCGGACCGATCCCAAGTTCCAGCCCCCGCGCTATGCGCAGTATCTGCGTGCTGTCGCCGCGCTCGACCACTTCGCGCGCGAGCACTACGGGAAGGACGTGCTCGCCCTCGCGGTCCGCTGGGTGCTCGATCAGCCCGGCGTGCAGGTGGCGCTCTGGGGTGCGCGGACCCCGGAGCAGCTCGACCCGCTCGGGGAGACGATGGGATGGTCGCTCGACGCCGACGCGCTCGAGCGGATCGAGGCGATCGTGCGCGAGTACGTGATCGATCCCGTCGGCCCGGAGTTCATGGCGCCGCCGGCGAGCACGGATCGCCGGCCAGCGCAGATGGAGCACCATACAGGGTAACATGTGGATCGTTCGCCTCGCACTGCGCCGGCCTTACACCTTCGCGGTGCTGGCGCTCCTGATCGGCATCCTCGGCGCGCTCACGATCGCGCGCACCCCCACCGACATCTTCCCCAACATCAACATCCCGGTCGTCTCGGTCATCTGGCTGTACAACGGGCTGTCGGCGCAGGAGATGGAGGGACGCGTCGTCACCATCTCGGAGCGCGCCATGACGACGACCGTCAACGCCATCGAGCACATCGAGTCGCAATCGCTCAACGGCGCCGGTATCGGCGCCGGCGTGATCCGTGTCTTCTTCCAGCCGGACGCGTCGATCGATGCGGCGGTGGCCGAGACGACGGCCATCAACCAGACCGTGCTCAAGGTGCTGCCGCCGGGGGAGACGCCGCCGTTCGTGCTGCGCTTCTCCGCGACCAACGTCCCCATCCTGCAGCTCGCGCTCCAGTCCGACACGCTCAGCGAGCAACAGCTGTACGACTACGGCTTGAACTTCGTCCGCACGCAGCTCGCCACCGTGCAGGGGGCGCAGGTGCCGCTGCCCTTCGGTGGAAAGACCCGCCAGATCATGGTCGACATCGACCCCGCCCAGCTCTACGCGAAGGGGCTGTCGGCGGCGGACGTGTCGAACGCCGTCAACGCGCAGAACGTCATCCTGCCGGCGGGGACGGCGAAGATGGGGCCGACGGAGTACGTCATCCACACCAACTCGTCTCCCGACATCTACAGCACCCTCAACGACATCCCGGTGCGGCAGGACGGCCAGGCGACGGTATACCTGAGCGACGTCGCGCAGGTGCACGACGGCTTCCCGCCCCAGACCTCGATGGTGCACGTGGACGGCCGGCGCTCGGCGTTGCTCACGGTCCAGAAGACCCCCACCGCATCGACACTGGACATCGTCCAGCGCGTGCGCGACGCGCTGCCGCGCATCCAGTCCACGCTTGCCGAAGGAGCTGCAGATCACGCCGCTGTTCGACCAGTCGGTGTTCGTGCGCGCGGCGTTGAACGGCGTGCTCCGCGAGGCGCTGATCGCCGCGGCGCTCACCGGCCTGATGATCCTGCTCTTCCTCGGCTCGTGGCGCTCGACGCTCGTCATCCTCGTCTCCATCCCGCTGGCGATCCTGGTGTCGATCATCGTGTTCTCGGCCATGGGGCAGACCCTCAACTCGATGACGCTGGGTGGCCTCGCGCTGGCGGTCGGCATCCTCGTCGACGACGCGACGGTCGAGATCGAGAACACCAATCGCAATCTCGCGATGGGCAAGAAGGTCACGCGCGCCATCCTCGACGGCGCGCAGCAGATCGCCACGCCCGCCTTCGTCTCCACCCTGTGCATCTGCATCGTCTTCGTGCCGGTCGTCTTCATCAGCGGCGTCGCCAGGTACCTCTTCACGCCCCTCGCCCTCGCCGTCGTGCTGGCCATGCTCGCCAGCTACTTCCTCTCGCGGACCGTCGTGCCGACGATGGTGCAGTACCTGCTCCCGGCCGAAGCGCATCTCCACCAGCCCGGCCACCCGGCCGTCGACGGTGGCCCGATCTGGTCCGTCCACCAGCGCTTCAACCGGCACTTCGAGCGGTTCCAGGGCGCCTATCGCGGCGCGCTCACCTGGGCGCTCCAGCACAGATGGGTCGTCGTCGTCGGCTTCGTGGTCCTGACGGTGGTGTCGCTCGGCATCTTCCCGCTGCTCGGCATGGACTTCTTCCCCACCGTCGACGCGGGGCAGTTCCGCCTGCACGTGCGCTGCCCCGCCGGCACCCGCATCGAGGAGACCGAGGCCCGCTACGCAGAGGTCGCGGCGGTGATCCGCGAGACGATCCCGGCCGACGAGATCCAGATGATCATCGACAACATCGGGATCCCCGGCGGAGGCGTCAACCTGGCGTTCACCGACGCCTCGATCGTCTCGGCGGCCGACGGTGAGATCCTCGTCGCGTTGAATCCGGAGCATCACGCTCCCACGCTCGGATACGTCTCCCGCCTGCGCACGATCCTGCGCGAGCGGTTTCCCGATCTCGTGTTCTTCTTCCAGCCGGCCGACATCGTCGGGCAGATCCTGAACTTCGGGCTGCCGGCGCCCATCGACGTGCAGATCATCGGCCGCGACCCGAAGAACCTGGAGATCGCGCGTGACCTGGTGCGTCGCATCGGCCAGGTCCCCGGCGCCGTCGACGTCCGCTTGCAGCAGGTCGTGGACGCGCCGACTATCGACGTCGACGTGGACCGCCGGCGGGCGAGGCAGCTCGGCTTCACGGAGCAGACCGTCGCCACGAGCCTGCTCGTTTCGCTCTCGGGCATCTCACAGATCGCGCCCAACTACTGGCTGAATCTGACCAACGGCGTGAACTATCCCATCGGAGTGCAGACGCCCCAGTACCGCATGGACACGATGAACGCGCTGAACAGCACGCCCGTGATCGTTCCGGGGCAGACGCAGCCACAGCTCCTCGCCAACGTGGCCTCGACGGAGCGCACCGTGCAACCGAGCGTGATCAGCCACTACAACGTCCAGCCGGTGCTGGACGTGCTCTCCGGGGTGCAGGACGCCGACCTGTGGTCCGTCTCCACCCAGGTGGAGCGCGTCGTCGACGAGGTCCGCCCCACGCTCCCACGCGGCACGTTCATCACGATCCGCGGTCAAGCCGAGTCGATGCGCACGAGCTTCACGACGATGGCATGGGGCATGCTGCTCGCGATCGTGCTCGTGTATCTGCTCATGGCCGTGAACTTCCAGTCGTGGATCGATCCGATGATCATCCTGATGGCCTTGCCGGGCGCGATCGCGGGGGTGCTGTGGATCCTGTGGCTGACGCAGACGAACATCTCCGTGCCGGCGCTGATGGGCGCGATCATGTGCATCGGAGTGGCGACCAGCAATTCCAACCTGCTGGTCACGTTCGCGAACGACCAGCGGCAAGAGGGAATGGACTCGGTCGCCGCCGCGCTGGACGCGGGGGTCGTGCGCCTGCGTCCGGTGCTGATGACGGCGGCGGCGATGATTCTCGGCATGCTCCCCATGTCGCTCGGTCTCGGGGAGGGTGGCGAGCAGAATGCCCCGCTCGGCCGCGTGGTCATCGGCGGGCTGCTCCTGGCCACCTTCGCCACCTTGTTCTTCGTCCCCGTCGTGTACAGCCGGCTGCGGCGCGGACCGGTGCAGACGGGCGTCGACCCGGAGCTGGAGTGATGGACGCACCCGAGGCCTTCGTGGAGCAGCCGTCACGCGAGACCGCCGTGGCGAAGCCGCGCAGGCAGCGCGTCGTCGTGGCCGCCATCGTCGCCGTGTTCGTGCTCCTCGGCCTCGTGGGGCTGGTGCCACGGCTCCGGCTCTGGCATCGGCTCGCCACCCACGCCCAGGCGGAGAAGGACAGCGTGCCGAAGGTCACCACGGCGCGCCCGAAGCGCGCGCCGGTGGACGTCGACGTCCCGCTGCCCGGTACGACCGAGCCGCTGCTCACCACCGGCATCTACGCGCGCACCGACGGCTATCTGACGGCGCGCCACGTCGACATCGGAGACCGCGTGAAGGCGGGCCAGCTCCTCGCCGAGATCGCCTCGCCGGAGGTCGACCAGCAGCTCAACCAGGCGCGGGCGACGCTCGCGCAGGGGAAGGCCAACGTGGTGCGACTCCAGTCGGATCTCATGCTGGCGCGCACGACGCTGAAGCGCTTCCTCGGGATCGGCGTCGGCGCCGTGACACAGCAGGAGATCGACGATCGCGTGACGGCGGCGGCCACCGCCGAGAAGGCCGTCGACGCGGCCCAGGCCACCGTCAACGCCAACCAGGCGGACGTCGACCGCCTGGAGCAGCTCACCGGGTTCGAGCGGGTCTACGCGCCGTTCGAGGGCATCATCACGGCGCGCAACGTCGATCCGGGCACCCTCATCACGTCGGGCTCGACGCAGCAGACGACCCAGCTCTTCAGCCTCGCGCAGGTGGATACGCTGCGCATCTTCGTGTACGTGCCGCAGGCCTACGCATTCGACGTGCGCATCGGCCAGTCCGCCGATGTCGCGCTGCGTGAACAGCCCGATCGGGTCTTCAAGGGAACCGTGACGCGGACGGCGGGGGCGATCGACACCGCATCGGGCACGCTGCTCACCGAGGTGCAGGTGCCGAATCACGACGGGGCGCTGCTCTCCGGCAGCTACGTGACCGTGCACTTCAAGCTGCACCGTGCGAATCCGCCCTTGCTGATCCCCGGCACGGCGCTGCTGGTGAATGGCGCGGGTATCCGCGTCGCGGTGATCGGGTCCGACGCCACGCTGCACTACAAGCCGATCCAGATCGGGCGGGACTACGGCGATCAGGTGGAGGTGCTCGGCGGGCTCGATCCGGCGGACGTCATCGCCACCGCGCTGCCCAGCGGCGTTCCCGATGGCGCCAAGGTCAGGAGCGACCAGCCGGCGAGCGTCAGCGGCGGATCGTCATGATGAAGATGACGGCGAGCAGCAGGATCATGACGGCGATGAAGAAGCCGGAGAAGGTGCGGAAGCCGGAGACGTTGGCGTTGACGCCGCCGATGTCCGTCTTCAGCTCGTCGAGCTGCTGGCGCAGGCTCGACGTCTCGACGTAGAGGCCCTTCACCTCCTCGCGCATCTTCTGGACCTCTTCGTCGCGCGCGGCGTTGGCGTCCTTCAGGCCGTTGATCAGGGCGGGGAGCCCGTCGATGCCTTCCTTCACGTGCCAGAGCTGCTCGCCCGCCCACTTCTGCGCATCCGCCAGCTGGTTGAGCAGCGCGCGCTGCTCGTCTGCCGCTCGCTGCGCGGGCGTGTACTTCTGCTGCTGCGCGAGGGCAGGGAACGCCAGCAGGAGCACGAGAGCTCCGGCGACGAGCGGGCCGCGAAGGAACATGAGACCGCCTCTCTAGTGCGCGGTCCCGCAGAGCGTCAAGTCACGGGCGGAGGCGTTCCAGCATGCGGGGGAACGGGATCGTCTCGCGCACGTGGTGCAGGCCGCAGAGCCACGCGACGCAGCGCTCGATCCCCATCCCGAACCCCGCATGCGGCACGGAGCCGAAGCGTCGCAGATCGAGGTACCAGTCGAAGGCCTCGCGCGGCAGGGCGTGCTGGGCGATCCGGGCCTCCAGGGAGGCGAGGTCCTCCTCGCGCTGGCCGCCGCCGATGATCTCGCCGTAGCCGTCGGGCGCGAGCACGTCCACGCACAGCGCGAGCCGCGAATCCGCCGGATCGGCCTTCATGTAGAACGCCTTGGAGGCGAGCGGATAGCGATGCACCATGACCGGACGATCGAATTGCTGGGACAGCGTGGTCTCCGCCTCGGCGCCGAGATCGTCGCCCCACGCGATGTCGACGCCGGCGCCGCGCAGCCGTTCGATCGCCTCGCCGTAGGTGATGCGCGGAAAGGGCTTCTGCACGCGCTCGAGCGGCGCGAGCTCGCGTTCCAGCGCGCGCAGCTCGATGCGCCGCCGCTGCAGCACGCGTCCCACGACGTGGACGAGGAAGTCCTCGGCCAGGTCCATGTCCTCGTCGAGTCCGGCGAACGCCATCTCCGGCTCGACCATCCAGAACTCCGTCAGGTGGCGTCGCGTCTTCGACTTCTCCGCGCGAAAGGTGGGACCGAAGACGTACACCTTGCCGAAGGCGAGGGCCCCGGCCTCGCCGTAGAGCTGACCGCTCTGCGTGAGGTACGCCGTCTCCCCGAAGTACTCCACGGGGAACAGCGTGGTGGTTCCCTCGCACGCGGCGGGGGTGAGGATCGGCGCGTCGAAGCCGAGGAAGCCGTGCTCGTCGAGGTATTCGCGGCACGCGCGGACGACCTCGGCGCGGACGCGAAGCACGGCGTGCTGCCGGCTCGACCGCAGCCACAGGTGCCGGTGCTCGAGCAGGAAGCCCGTGCCGTGGTCCTTGGGCGAGATCGGGAACTCGTCCGCCGGCGCGTGCAGCACCTGCAGATCGCTGACGCCCAGCTCGTAGCCGATGGCTGCGCGCGCGTCGGCGCGCACGGTGCCGGTCACCTCCAGCGCGCTCTCCTGGCGGAGGTGATCGGCGCGGGCGAAGACGTCGGGCGGCACGTCGTTCTTTCCCATCACGCACTGGATGGTGCCCGTGCCGTCACGCAGCTGGAGGAAGTGGATCTTGCCGCTCGAGCGGCGCGCGGCCAGCCAGCCACGAAGCGTGACGCGCTCGCCGTCGTGCGCGCCGATGTCCTCGACCCGGACTGCCGTCACCGGGTCAGCCCATACCAGAACCGGAGACCCTCTCCCAGGTGCGGCGTGTCGTGACAGCGGCGGATCACGCCTGCTATGACCCGCCGCGCGGAGGGAGACACCATGCTCGGCTTCACCCTGAACGACGAACAGGACGCGTTCCGCGTCGCGGTGCGCAGCTTCGCGGAGAAGGCGCTCGCCCCGCGCGTCGAGGAGCTGGAGCGCACCGAGACCTTCCCGCTGGACCTGTTCCGCGAGCTCGGCCGCCTCGGCTATCTCGGCGTCGGCTATCCCGAGGAATACGGCGGCAGCGGCGGCGACATGGTGATGCGCTGCCTCCTGATCGAGGAGATCGCACGCCTGAACTGTGGATTCGCGGCGGCGCTCCTGGCGCACGTCGGGCTCGGATGCATCCCGCTCCTGCGGTTCGGCACCGATGCGCAGAAGCGCGAGTACCTGGTGCCCGCGCTGCGCGGCGACAAGCTCGGATGCTGGGGGTTGTCGGAGCCCAACGCGGGCTCCGACGCCGCGTCGATCCGCACCACCGCCACGCGCCAGGGTGACGACTACGTGATCAACGGCTCCAAGATGTTCATCACGAACGGCAACATCGCCGACTACTGTCTCATCGCGGCGTACACCGATCGCACGCGCCGCGGGACCGGGATCAGCACCTTCGTCGTCGACACCAAGACGCCGGGCTTCCACGTGTCGCGCAAGCTCCGCAAGACCGGCCACCACACCTCGGAGACGGCGGCGCTCACCTTCGAGGACCTGCGCGTGCCCGCATCGGCGCTGCTCGGCGGCGTCGAGGGCGGATTCAAGCAGGTCACCGGAACGCTCGAGGGCGGCCGCATCACGCACTCGGCGCGTTCCGTCGGCGTGAGCCAGGCGGCGCTCGAGGCCGCGCTCGGGTACGCCCGCGAGCGCGAGCAGTTCGGGCAGAAGATATCGAAGTTCCAGGCCATCAAGTTCAAGCTCGCGCGCATGGCCATGGAGGTGGAGACCGCGCGCACCGTGATGTGGCGGGCGGCGTGGCTGTTCGATCAGGGGCCGTGCATGCGGGAGGCCGCGATGGCGAAGCTCTTCGCCTCCGAGGTCGCGCAGCGGGTCACGTGGGAAGCCATGCAGATCCACGGCGGCTACGGCTACATCACCGAGTTCCCCGTCGAGCGTTTCTGGCGCGACGCCCGCCTGATGACGATCACCGAAGGCACGACGGAGATCCAGCTCACCATCATCGCCCGCGAGCTGGGGCTCTGACGGGCTGGCGGGTTGACAATCAACGCGGGGGTTGATAATCACCTCCCCGTGGCGGTGCACGACGAGGTCCTGCAGGCTGCGCTGCGACTGTGCGCGGAACGCGGGCGGTGGGACTTCACCGCGGAAGAGCTCGTCCGCGCCCTGCCGCATCTGAACGAGCACTCCGTTCGCACGCACCTCTCCAGCCGGTGTTGCGTGAACGCTCCCGCACATCACGGACATCGCTGGCCGTACTTCCGGCGCCTCGCCCGCGGGCGCTACGAGGTCGCGAGGTCATACCGCGCCGCTCCTCGCGCACGTCCCGACGTCGATCACGTCTCCGAGGGCGCGCCGCGCTACGGCCGCATGCGCGCGCGCGGCCTGCGCGACACGATTCACGCGGTCCTGCAGCGTGACGGGAGACATTTCGTTGCGGAATGTCTCGAGGTCGCCGTCGTCACCCAGGGTCGGACGGCCGACGAGGTGCTGGCCAATCTCGAGGAGGCGATCGCCCTGCACCTCGAGGGTGAGGACCTGCGATCGCTCGGCCTCGTCGCCGCGCCCCGCCTGCTGGTCACCTACGAGGTCGCGATGAGCCGCGATGCCACCGAGGCATAGGCGGCTGTCGGCCCGCGATGTGCTTCGTGCGCTCGGTGAGTTCGGTTTCGAGGTGGTGTCGGTCCGGGGAAGTCATGCAAAGCTTCGCCGGACGTTACCTGACGGGACCCGCGAGACGTTGACGGTACCGCTCCATCGAACGCTGGCCGACGGCACGCTGCACGCCATCTACCGCCAGGCCTGCCGGTACGTTCCCGAGCGTCAGCTGCGGGCTCGCTTCTTCACCCGGCGCTGAGACGGGCGGCCACTCGGTCCCTGGCGAGAGCGGAAGGGCTCGGCTAGTGTCCGGGGCTTCGGCAGTGCGACCCACGATCCTTCTCTTCGACGTCGACGGCACCCTGCTCTCGGCCGCCGGCGCCGGTCGCCGCGCGCTCGAGCGGGCGTTCGAGACCCATTGCGGCACCGCGGCGCCACTCGGCGACGTACGGTTCAACGGCATGACCGACCCCGGCATCGTCCGCATCGGGCTCGAGCTGCTCGGGCGGGCAGCCGAGCCGTCGGTCGTTGCCGCCATCCTCGACGACTACGTCCCGCTCCTCGCCGACGAGCTGGCCCGCGCCGACGGCTTCCAGGTCTTCCCGGGCGTGAGGGCGCTCCTCGATGCGCTCGCCGCCGGCGATCGGGCCGCCGTGGGGCTCGGGACCGGCAACCTGCGTGCGGGCGCCAGCATGAAGCTCGCGCGCGCCGGTCTCGAGCCCTACTTCGCGTTCGGCGGCTTCGGCTGCGACCACGAGCTGCGCGCCGAGCTGCTCCGCATCGGAGCGGCCCGCGGCGCCGCGTCGCTGGGGTGCGCGCCGGACGAGTGCCGGGTGGTCGTGATCGGCGATACGCCGCACGACGTGGCGGCGGCGCGCGCGATCGGCGCGGCGTCGCTCGGCGTCGGCACGGGCGGCTGCGACGCGGCGCAGATGCGCGCGGCCGGCGCGACGTGGGCGTACGACGACCTCGCCGCGCCCGGCGTCCTGGACGTCCTCTGCGAAGGAGCGATCACATGCGGCTGATCTTCCGGATCCTGGCGACGATCGGCGGCGCCGTCGTGGGCGCGGTCGTGCTCGGGATCGCGGCGCGCTATCTCTGGCGCGGCCACGTGCCGGCGCACACGGTGATCGTGCTGGACTTCGAGCAGCCGCTCGTCGAGTACGTGCCGGACGATCCGCTCGCCAACCTGCTGCAGCGCAGGCGCGCGCTGCTGCGCGACGTGCTGGACGGCCTCGCGCGCGCGAAGAGCGACGACCGCGTCGTCGGCCTCGTGGCGCACGTCGGGCAGGGCACGCTCGGCCTGGCGCAGATCCAGGAGCTGCGCGACGCCGTGGCCGACTTCCGCAGCTCCGGCAAGCGAGCGGTCGCGTTCGCCGAGGCCTTCGGCGAGTTCGGACCCGGCAACGGCGCCTACTATCTCGCGACCGCCTTCGGCGAGATCTATCTCCAGCCATCGGGCGACGTCGGCCTGACGGGGCTCATGGCGGAAACGCCGTTCGTGCGCGGAACGCTCGACAAGCTCGGCGTCGTGCCGCGCTTCGGCGCCCGCGGCGAGTACAAGAACGCGGTCAACACGTTCACCGAGCGGCGCTTCACCGGGCCGCATCGCGAGGCGACCAGCCGCCTGATCACGTCGCAGTTCGACCAGATCGTCCGCGGCATCGCGGCGGCCCGCGGCCTGGCGGAGGGCGACGTGCGCAGCGTCGTCGACCGGGCGCCGCTCTCGGCGCAGCAGGCGCTCGATGCGAAGCTCGTCGACGGCCTTGCGTATCGCGACGAGGTGCTCGCCAAGCTGGAGGACGGGGGCACGAAGCCGGAGCGCCTGAGCCTCGCGCGCTACGTCGCCCTGGCGGGTCCCCCGCCGGCCGGCGGCGACACCGTGGCGCTGATCCACGGGGTCGGCGCGGTGAGCCGGGGCAAGAGCGGCGTCGATCCGATGTCCGGCGACGTCGGCATGGGGAGCGAGACGCTGGCCGCGGCGTTCCGCTCCGCGGTCGAGGCCGACCGCGTCCGCGCCATCGTGTTCCGCATCGACAGTCCCGGCGGATCCTACGTCGCCTCCGACACCATCTGGCGCGAGGTGTCGCGCGCACGCGAAGCCGGGAAGCCGGTGGTGGTGTCGATGGGCAACGTCGCCGCGTCCGGCGGGTACTTCGTCGCCGTCCCCGCCGACCGGATCGTGGCGCAGCCCGGAACCATCACCGGCTCCATCGGGGTGTTCGCGGGCAAGATGCTGACCGGTGGCCTGTGGGACAAGCTCGGCGTCACCTGGGACGAGGTGCACGTGGGCACCAACGCCAGCATGTGGACCGGTCTGTCAGACTACTCGCCGAGCGAGCGCGCGAACTTCGACGGCACGCTCGACCGCATCTACCAGGACTTCGTCGGGAAGGTGGCGGCGGGACGGAAGCTGTCCAAGGAGCGTGTGGACGAGATCGCGCGCGGGCGGGTCTGGACCGGCGAGGATGCGCTCGCGCGCGGCCTGGTCGATGCCCTCGGCGGGTATCCCGAGGCGTTGCGCCAGGTGCGTACCACGCTGGGGCTCGCGCCCGATGCCCCCGTGCACCTGGAGCAGTTCCCGGCCGCGCGCGGGTTGCTGGGCGGCCTGGTCGCGCGCGCGACCGGATCGGACGACGACGCGAGCGACGACGAGCCGGGCGTGGCGGCCGTGCGGGCCGGAGTCGAGGCGATGCAGTCGCTCACGCGATCGCTGCGCGCCGTCGGCATCGGGCAGACGCCGCTCGGCGGCCTGCGCTGAGCGCGAGAGCGACGGGAGCACGCATGCGACGCGACATCTTCACCGGGGACCACGATCTCTTTCGCAGCCAGGTGCGGCGCTTCGTCGAGAAGGAGGTCGCCCCGAAGGTGGCGGACTGGAACGCCCGCGGCATGAGCGACCGCGACACGTGGCGCCGCGCCGGCGCGGAAGGCCTGCTCGGCGTGTGCGCGCCCGCGGAGTTCGGCGGCGCCGGCGCGGACTTCCTCTATGCGGCGATCGTCAACGAGGAGATGGCGCGGGTACGCGCGCACGGCATGATGCTCTCGCTGCACGCGGACATCTGCCTGCCGTACCTGCTCGTCTACGGGACCCCGGAGCAGAAGCGCCGCTGGGCGCCGGGCGCCGTGTCGGGGGACGTGCTGCTCGGCATCGCGATGACCGAGCCGGGCGCGGGATCCGATCTGGCGGGAATCGCCACCACCGCGCGGCGCGACGGCGACACCTACGTGCTGAACGGCGCCAAGACGTTCATCTCCAACGGGCAGATCGGCGATCTCTTCGTCGTGGTCGCGAAGACCGATCCGCACGCGCGTCCCGCACATTCCGGCGTGAGCTTGCTCCTGGTCGAGGGAACGACGCCCGGATTCATCCGCGGAAAGAAGCTCGACAAGCTCGGGCTCCGCGGCCAGGACACCAGCGAGCTCTTCTTCGAGGACTGCCGCGTACCGGCGACGCAGCTCCTCGGACGGGAAGGGCAGGGCTTCAAGATGCTGATGCAGCAGCTGCAGCAGGAGCGGCTCGTGATCGCGATCACCGCCGTCGCATCCTGCCGGCGCGCGCTCGACGACACGGTCGTGTACGTGAAGGAGCGGCGCGCGTTCGGGAAAGCCATCGCCGCGTTCCAGAACACGCAGTTCAAGCTCGCGGAGCTGGCGACGCAGGTGGAGGTGGGCCAGGCGTTCGTCGACCGGCTGCTGGTGGCGCACGTGCGCGGCGACGACATCGTCACCGAGGTGAGCATGGCGAAGTGGTGGACCACGGACCTGCAGAAGCGGCTGACGAGCGACTGCGTGCAGCTGCACGGCGGGTACGGCTTCATGCTCGAGACCCCGATCGCGGAGGACTACGCGGACGCCGCCGTCCAGTCGATCTATGCCGGGACCAACGAGATCATGAAGGTGATCATCGCCCGGCGCATGGGCCTCGGCGGATGAGGTCCCGGGGTGGTGGCGGCGCCGACCCCGGGCGACTATAGTCGGTGCCCGATGCGGCTGGGCCTGGCGATGGCGCTGCTGGTGGTGGTGCTGGGCATCGCGGGGTGTGGTCCCGAGAAGCCGCCCCCGGTCGTCGGCGAGGACGAGATCACGGCGGCGCATCTCCGCAACCTGCAGGAGGACCCGCCGCTGCTGCACCAGCTCGAGCCGACCGAGGAGGAGAGGCAAGCGCTCGCGGAGCAGGGCCTGGCGCCGAGCACCGCGCCCGGCGACGATTCCGGCAGTCGGAACGAGATCGAGGAGGAGCCCACCACCGAGCAGAAGGTGACGGGGGCGAGCATCGGCCTGCTCCAGGTGGCGGTGACGATCGGCGCGATGGTGGCGCCGTACTTCTTCCTCTGATGCTACCCACCCGATCCGTCGTGATCGCCGTCGCGGTCGCGGCGGTGCTGTGGCTCGCCCTCGACTCGGGACGCTTCACGACCGAGCCGGCGCAGCCGGGAACGTCGGCGGCGCTCGGCATGCTGGCGGCCGTGTTCGGCGTCGGTGCCATCGTGATGCGAGCCGGCGGCCAGGCGCAGCGTGTTCCCCTGCTGATCGGCATGGCGCTGGGTACCGGCGCCTACGCGCTGATCCACGCGTTCGCCCTCTAACGATTGGCGGCGGGCGCGGCCTCGCTCGCGAACGCGGCGCGCACACGGTGGCCACGCGCCGCGACGACCTCGCCACGCGCGGCCATCATCTCGGCAAGACGCAGGTGCCGGGTCGGGGCGTCGGTCGCCGCGAGGACCCCGGGGTCGCGTAGCAGCTCGGTCTCGATCGCTGCGATTCGCGCGCGCTCCGCCGAGACCTCCGCCAGGCGGTCGGCCGCACGCTGCCGGCCCCGGCTCGCGAGGTGACGCGGATTGATCGCATCCGATCGTGCGAAGGCGGCGGCGGCCTCGTCGAGCAGGCCGTCGCGTTCGTAGAGCAGCCCGACATTGTAGAACAGCACGTCGTCGTCGGGCGCGACGGCCATCGCGCGTGCGAGCTCGTCGCGAGCCCGGCGCCAGTCACGCTCGGCGTACGTGAAGCCCAGCATGTAGTGAAGCTGCGCGATGAGGCTCCGGGTGAGGTCGTCCTTCGGCACTCGCGGGTCGTCCTCGCCGGGGAGCTGGTCGAGCGGGACGACCGGCGGCGGCCACGGGCGTCCCGCGCGCTGCACGCGGAAGACGAGTCCCACCGGGACGACGTCGAGCGCGGGCGTCCGCCAGTTCGGATGGTGCGTGAAGAACAGCCCGTCCGTGTCGGGATCGAAACGCAGCGGCGGGGGTCCCGGTCCGCCGATGCCTTGCAGGATCAGATCGACGTCCGGGCGCCGGCCCTCCGCAAGGTGGAGGTACATGAGCGTGAAGAGGACGTTGTCGTCCGTGGCGGCGAGGTGCGCGTTCGGCGGCAGCGATGCGAGCACCGCGTCGCCGAACGCCTCGGCGATGCGATAGCGGCTGCGGTCGTGGTCACGCCAGCCGGCGAGAAGGAGGAGGAGCGGGATCGCGAGGGGAAGCGCGCGGAGACCTCGCGGTAGCCGTCCGACCAGCCAGTCGCAGCCGAGACCCGCCAGCAGGGCGAGCACGAGGTACGACGGGATGTAGTAGCGATGCCAGACGAAGATGTCGTGGCGCGATCCGTGCAGCGCGAGCGCGGCGAGGTTGCCGGCGACGACGAGCGCGAGAAGCGCGACGGGCCACGACCGCCGGAACGCCACGACGGCGCCGATCCCCGCCAGCGCGGCGCCTGCCCAGCCGAGCTCGTGCGCGATGCCGTCGAGGAAGTTGCGGATGATCGGCAGGAGGTCGGCCGGGCTCTCGATCCACGCGCGCGGCCAGAACTCGCGACGCAGAACCACGTCGAGGAAACGATGCATCGTCTGCGGGTCGCCCCAGTCGAGGGGCGGGTGGGCGCGGGCACGGAGCGGAAGGTAGAGGTAGGGCGTCAGGCCGAGGATGAACGCGCCGGCGGCCAGCAGCGCGCGCCGGCTGATCAGCGTACGAGGGTCGATCCACGCAACGGCGAGGGCGAGCGCCACCGCGTAGACCGCCATGAAGGCATGGTTCGCCGCCCCCAGACCGCACCAGAGGAACGCCGTGGCGAGGCTGGCGCCGTCGCGCCGCGCCGCCCAGCGGAACGCCGCCGTGGTGGCCAGCACGACGAAGAGCGCGTTCAGCGTGTACACGCGCTGGATCGTCGCTTCGGCCCAGAAGCTCGGAGCGACGGCGAGCAGCAGTGCAGCGAAGACGGCCGCGACCGGTCGCATCCCGAGCTGGCGGCAGAGGCGGTGGAGGAGGCCGCACGCAAGCGCACCGCACGCGGCGCTGAAGATGCTCAGGCGCCAGGCGACCGAGCCGAACGGGAAGACGATCGTCCACGCCTTCCCGAGCAGCACGTAGAGCGGGTAGCCCGTCGGGTGCGGGATGCCGAGCAGCGAGACCGCCGTCGCCAGCTCGCCGCTGTCGCCCACGTAGATCGTCGGACAGGCGCCGAGCGCGTACACCGCGAAGACCGCCGCCGTGATCGCCAGCGTCGTCGGCCCGGTGCGCACGATGGATGCCGTACAGCGAATCCGCTGCACGAGTCGAGCGCCGCGCTCACCCGAACGGGTGATCTGCCGCGCAGTGCTGCACGACGGCGAGAGAATAGTACTCCGGAACGGAAGTTCACCTTGCAGACTATACGTCCGTCCTACTTGACGCCCCGTTCGTCATCATGGGAGTAGTCCGAGCGAGAGCAGCAATCAGAAGCGCACGTCGCGTTCGACAGCCGAGGGGAGGGCGGCAATCGTGACGACAGTCTCCGCGCAGCCTGCCATGCTCCGAACCCGCATGGTGATGCTCGCCATGGTCGGCGTGCTGGTCGCCCCGCCCGCTGCGCGTGCGAGCTTCGTGACCTTCGAGAGCGGACAGGTTCGCCCGCTCGCGCTCTCGCCGGATGGCGCGCGCCTGTTCGCGGTGAACACGCCCGACGATCGGCTGGAGATCTTCGACGTCGGGCCGGCCGGCGTGGTGCATCGCGAGTCGGTGCCCGTCGGCCTGGAGCCGGTGGCGGTCGCGGTGCGCAACGCGGGAGAGGTCTGGGTGGTGAACCACCTCTCCGACAGCGTCAGCATCGTCGACGTCGGCGCGGCGCCGGCGCGGGTCGTCCGCACGTTGCTCGTCGGCGACGAGCCGCGCGACATCGTCTTCGCCGGCCCGGGCGCCTCCCGCGCCTTCATCACGGCCGCGCACCGTGGCCAGAACCGGCCCGGCGATCCGCAGCTCACCACCCCCGGTGTCGGCCGCGCCGACGTCTGGGTGTTCGATGCTGCGAACCTGGGCAGCACGCTCGGCGGGACGCCCCTCACCATCCTCTCGCTCTTCGGCGACACGCCCCGCGCCCTCGCCACGAGCCCCGACGGCGGCACGGTCTACGCCGCCGTCTTTCACTCCGGGAACCAGACCACCACGCTGTCCGAGGGCGTGATCTGCAATGGCGGCGCAGGCGCCGCGCCCTGCATCGTCGGTGGAACCACCTATCCCGGCGGGCTGCCCGCGCCCAACGTCAACGTGCAGGGAACGCCGCAGCCGGAGGTCGGCCTCATCGTCCGGTTCAACAACGTGACCGAACCACTGGGAGGACGAGCTCGGCCGCGACTGGGACGCCGGCGTGCGCTTCTCGCTTCCCGACCTCGACGTGTTCGCCATCGATGCCAGCGCCGCCACGCCGGCGCGAGACCGCCAGCTTCGCGCACGTCGGCACCGTGCTCTTCAACATGGTGACCAACCCGGCGAACGGAAAGGTGTACGTCTCGAACACCGAGGCGCGCAACGAAGCGCGCTTCGAGGGCCTCGGCATGTTCGCGGGGCACTCGGTACGCGGCCATCTGCACGAGGCGCGCATCACCGTGCTCGACGGCGCGAACGTGCTGCCCCGACACCTGAACAAGCACCTCGACTACGACGTGGTGCCGACGCCGGCGAGCGACAAGGCGAAGAGCTTCGCGACGCCGACGGCGATGGCGGTGACGGCGGATGGCCAGACCCTCTACGTCGCGGCGTTCGGCTCGAGCCAGCTGGGTGTCTTCAGCACGGCCCAGCTCGAGGCCGACACCTTCGTGCCGACGGCGTCGAATCACATCGCGGTGAGTGGCGGAGGGCCGAGCGGCCTCGTGCTCGACGAGTCGCGCGGCCGGCTCTACGTGTTCACGCGCTTCGACGACGCGATCAGCGTCATCGACACGGCGACGGCGGCGGAGATCGCGCACCAGCCGGTGTTCAATCCCGAGCCGGCGAGCGTGCAGAACGGCCGACCGGTGCTCTACGACGCGGTGCTGACGTCGAGCAACGGCGAGGCATCGTGCTCGAGCTGTCACATCTTCGGCGACTTCGACAGCCTGGCCTGGGACCTCGGCAACCCCGACGACGCCGTGCTGAACAACCCGAATCCCATCAGGCTCTTCCTGGGCAACAAGGACTTTCACCCGCTGAAGGGTCCGATGACCACGCAGAGCCTGCGCGGGATGGCGAACGACGGCCCGATGCACTGGCGTGGCGACCGCACCGGCGGCAACGATCCCGGCGGCGACCCGCTGGCCGAGGATCAGGCGTTCAAGAAGTTCATCATCGCGTTCGACGGCCTGCTCGGGCGCGGCGGCCCGATCGGTGACGCCGACATGCAGCGCTTCACCGACTTCATCCTCCAGGTGACGTATCCCCCCAACCCGAACCGCCCGCTCGACAACCAGCTCACCGGCGCGGCCCTCGCCGGCCACGACCGCTTCTTCGGCCCCATCTCCGACAGCGCCTTCAACTGCGAGGGGTGCCACGTGCTCGATCCGGCGAACGGCCACTTCGGGACCGACGGCTTCACCACCTTCGAGAACGAGACGCAGATGTTCAAGATCCCGCACCTGCGGAACGTCTACCAGAAGGTCGGCATGTTCGGCATGCCGCAGATCGCGTTCCTCAACCCGGGCGACAACGGCAACCAGGGCCCGCAGGTGCGCGGCTTCGGCTTCCTCCACGACGGCAGCGTGGACACCACCTTCCGCTTCCATCGCGCGAGCGTGTTCAACAACACGATCGCCGACGCGCAGAACCTCGAGCAGTTCATGCTCCAGTTCGACTCGAACCTGGCGCCCATCGTCGGCCAGCAGATCACGCTGACCGCCGCCAACGGTGCCGTGACCGGCGCGCGCATCGATCTCCTCATCGCCAGGGCGGCGGCGGGAGAGTGCGACCTGGTGGTGAAGGGCCTGCACGACGGCCGGCGCCGGGGCTGGCTGCGCGCGGCCGACGGCTCGTTCGCCAGCGACTTCACGGGCGAGACGATCAGCGACGCCGCGCTCCGCGCGCAGGCGACGGCCGCCGGCGAGGAGCGCACCTACACCTGCGTCCCGCCCGGCTCGGGCTTCCGCATCGGTCTCGATCACGACGACGACGGGGTGCCCGACGCGACCGAGCGCGACGAGGACACGGATCCCGACGACCCGCACAGCACGCCGGCGATCGTCGGCCCGTGGCCGACGGTGCCCGCGCGCTCGCTGCGGCTGGCCGATGCGACCGGTCCGCCCGCGAAGCCCTCGCGCCGGCGGGTCTCCTTCAAGTCGGCGACGAGCAAGCTCGACGTGCTCGCGGATCGCATCATCCCGCCGCCGCCGGGGAGCGCGGGCGACCCGACCGTCGCGGGCGCCGTGCTCTCGATCTACAACGCCGCCGGCATGAGCGACGACGACGTGCGCGTCGACCTGCCGGCGAGCGGATGGAAGGTCCGGGGCGGCAGCGTGCCCAGCTATCGCTACCGCAGCGCCGATCGCGACGCGGCCGTCTCGAGCGTGATCGTGAAGCGCGACGGGATCTCGGTGCGCGGCGGACGCGCGGGGTTCGCGTACAGCCTGAACGAGCCGTCGCAGCGCGCGATCGCGGTCCGACTCACGCTCGGCAGCGGGGCGCGCTGGTGCGCCGAGGCCGCGCCGAGCCGGCCGGGAAACGACCGCGTCGACCGCTTCAGCGGTGACGGTGCACCGCCCGCGTTCTGTCCGCCGCGGCCCTGAGCGAGGCGTGCCATGCGCAGACTCGTCGCACCGATCGTCCTTCTCGCGTCGCTGGCCCTGATGCCCGGTCGGACGCGCGCCGACGTGGCGCCGGACGGGCCGGAGTTCCAGGTGAACACGTACACCACGGGGGATCAGACGGAGCCGAAGGTCGCGGCCGACGGCTCGGGCCGCTTCGTCGTCGTCTGGCAGAGCGGCTCGTACTACGGGAGCGGTCCCGACGGCTCCGGGTACGGCGTCGCCGCGAGGCGCTTCGACACCGCCGGAACGCCCGCCGGCGCGGAGTTCGTCGTGAACACCTACACGGCGGGCCCGCAGGAGTCTCCCGACGTGGCGGCAGCGCCCGGCGGCGATTTCCTGGTCGCGTGGCAAGGTGGCGACTTCCGTCAGCGAGCAGGACGGCTCGGCCTCGGGCGTCTTCGTGCAGCGCTTCGCCGGGAGCGGCGCCCGGCTCGGCCAGGAATTCCGGGCCAACACCGTGGTGAGAGGATTCCAGCAGGCCCCCGTGGTCGCCGTCGGGCCGACGGGCGACGCGATGGTGGTGTGGCAGAGCGCGTTCTTCGGCTTCCCTCCGGGTGGCGACGGCGACGGCTACGGCGTCTTCGCCCAGCGCTACGGCGCCGGCGGCGTCCCGCTGGGTGGCGGAGTTCCAGGTGAACACGTTCACGCCGGGATTCCAGGCGAGCCCGGCCGTCGCAGCCGACCCCGCCGGCGGCTTCGTGGTCACCTGGGAGAGCAGCACCTTCACCCAGGATGCGTTCGGCTCCGGCATCTTCGCGCGGCGATTCGATGCCAACGGCGTCCCGAGCGGCGGTGAGTTCCAGGTGAACTCGTTCACGACGGAGGGCCCATCGAGCCCGGCCGTCGCAACCGACCCCGCCGGCGGCTTCGTGGTCGTCTGGCAGAACAACTCGATTCCCGGCCCCGGCGACCGCGATCGCGACGGCGTGTTCGGGCAGCGGTTCGACGGCAAGGACGCACCCGCCGGTCGCGGAGTTCCAGGTCAATACCTACACGACCGGCGCGCAGCAGAATCCTCGGGTCGCGATCGACGGCGACGGGAACTTCGTCGTCGTGTGGGAGAGCGCGAGCTACGGGTCCGGGCAGGACGGCAATCGCGCCGGCGTGTTCGGCCAGCACTTCCTGAGCACCGGGGAGCCGAGCGGCCGCGAGTTCCAGGTCAACACGTACACCACCGGCGACCAGGACGAGCCGGCGATCGCTGCAGGTCCCGATGGAGGCTTCGTCGTCGCGTGGACGAGCGGCGGCTACCGCGGCTCGCAGGACGGCGACGGCAGCGGCATCTTCGCCCAGCGGTTCCGCACGAGCGCGTTCGAGCCGCCGCACGCCGCGACCGGCCGCCGCCTCGCGCTGCGTGCCGATGCCAACGATCCGCGAAAGGAACGGCTCACGCTCCGCGCGGACGACACGGCGATCGGGATCGGCGCGGGAGCGGGGAGTCGAGACGATCCCACGAGTCACGGGGGCAGCGTGCACGTAGTGAGCGCGCAATTCGACCAGACGTACTCGCTGCCCGCGAGCGGGTGGCGTAGTCTCGGTTCTCCGGGGACCGGCAAGGGATATCGGTATCGCGCCACCGGATCTTCGTCCGGTCCCGTCTCCGAGGTGGTGCTGCGTCCCGGGGGCATTCGCGTCACCGGCAAGGGTGCGGCGCTCGGGCTGATCCTGGCGACCAACCCGGATCCGGTGACCGTCGTGCTCCAGCTGGGCTCGGCCGGCGTCCGCCACTGCATGAGCTTCGGCGGCACCACCTCGTATCAGCCGGGGCGGCGCTACCGCGCGCAGGATGCGCCGGCGGTGGCGACGTGCGGCCGATGAGGAACGCGGGAGGTCGCATGCGTACCGTGCGCCTGGCCATCGCGGGCGGTCTGCTCCTCGGGCTGATGCACGGGCATGTCGGCGCGGACGTGGTTCCGGTGGGCGGGGAGTTCCAGGTGAACACCTACACCACCGCCAACCAGGAGAATGCGCAGGTCTCGGCGGACGCGTCGGGCGGCTTCGTCGTCGTGTGGCAGAGCGGTTACTACGGAGAGACCGGAGCTGACGGCTCGCGCGAGGGAATCTCCGCGCGCCGCTACGACGCCGCTGGCACGCCGGTCGGAGCGGAGTTCGTCGTCAACACCTTCACGCCGGACGCGCAGGTGGATCCCGCGATCTCGGTTGCGCCGTCGGGTGATTTCGTCATCGCGTGGGGAGGTCACGCCTCCTACTCCGGCCCGAGCAGCTCGGCGGCGGGCGTCTTCGTGCAGGGCTTCACGGCTGCCGGCGCGCGGCGGGGCGGAGAGCAGCGGGCGAACACCACCACGGGCGGATTTCAGGGAACACCCGCGGTGGCAACGGGGGCGGCAGGAGATTTCGTGGTGGTCTGGACGAGCTCGCGCTCGTACTACACGCACGAGGGAGGAGACGGGAGCGGCTCGGGCATCCTCGGCCAGCGCTACGATAGCACCGGTGCGCCGGTCGGCGGCGAGTTCCAGGTGAACTCCTACACGACGGGCTCTCAGAGTGGTCCCCGGATCGCCGGCGACGGCAGCGGTGGCTTCGTGGTCGTGTGGAGGAGTCAAGGTTACGACTACGGTCCCTCCCAGGACGGAAGCGGGACGAGCGTGATCGCGACGCCACTTCGACGCGAGCGCCGTACCGCTGGGCGACGACTTCCAGGTCAACACGTACACGACGGGCGACCAGGAGCGGCCCGCCATCGCCGCCGACCCGCGCGGCGGCTTCGTGGTCACGTGGGAGAGCAGCGCGGCGGACTACACCACCAACGTGTTCGCCCAGCGCTTCGACGCGAGCGCCGCCCGCGTCGGCGGCGAGCTCGGCGTGACCTCCGGAACCTCGGGCTTCCAGGGAGCCTCGTCGGTTGCGGTCGGCGGGAGCGGAGACTTCCTCGTCGTGTGGGAGCGCTTCAGCGACCCGGTCCCCGGCCGCGACGACGTCGGCGTCATCGGCCAGCATTTCGCCAGCACCGGAGAGCCCATCGGCGACGAGCTCCAGGTGAACACGTACACGTCAGGTGAGCAGCTCGAGCCGTCCGTGGCCGCGGACGGCACCGGGGGATTCGTCGTCGTGTGGCAGAGCGGCTACTCCGGCCCGGGGCCGCAGCAGGACGGAGACGAGGGCGGCATCTTCGGGCAGCGACTGCGGACGTCCAGCCTGGAGGTCGACCGCCGCCTGCATGGCGATCGGCTCGTGCTGAAGGACGATCCGCAGGATCCGCGCAAGCGACGTCTCCGCCTGCGCTCGCGCGACGCGGCGATCGCGATGAGCGCCGCCGCGGGCAACGACCCGAGCACCGGCGGCGCGACGCTCCGTCTCGTGAGCGCGACCTTCGACGTCACCTACGTCCTGCCCGCGGCGAACTGGACCCGCCGGGGTTCGTCGGGATCACCGAGCTACGAGTATCGTGATCGCGCACTCCTGTCCGGTCCCATCACCGATGTCGTGATGCGCGCGGGCGCACTGCGGGTGAGCGGGGAGGGCGCGCAGCTCGCGCACTTGCCTGCCGCGGCGAATCCCGATCCCGTGATGGTGGTCTTCCGACCCGGAACGAAGGCCCTCCGTCACTGCATGGTGTTCGGCGGGGCGGCCACGTTCACACCCGGCAAGCGATTCCGGGCACAGAACGCGCCGCCCCCCGCATCCTGCCGGTGAGGGGTCCGGCCGTCGTCAGCGGGTGGTCGTCGTCTCCTGCTGGAGACGGCGAAGGTTCTGGCGGAACAGCTGGTTGTCGGGCTCGAGCTCGAGCCCACGCTCGAGCGCCGCGATGGCCGCGGCGCGGTCGCCCTTCAGATAGGCCACGTTGGATCGGTACTGCGCCAGGAGGGCATCGCGCGGAGCGAGGCGGTCGGCCTCGTCGAGCGTGGCGAGCGCCTCGTCGTACGCGCCGCGGCGAGCCGACTGCTCTGCGCGCGCCGCGAGCTGGCGAGCGCGCTCCTGGCTCGGATCACGTGGAGCACTCGGTCTGGCTTCCGCCCCCAGGCGCTGGAGCGCGGTCCGCGACGGCTCGTAGTCCGGGTGGTAGCGCAGCGCCGCGCGGTACTCCACGATCGCCTCGTCGCGCTTGCCCTGCCGCTCGAGGATGACGGCCTGGTTGTGATGTGCCTCGGCGCCCAGCGGATCGAGCTCCGAGGCGATCCGGAGCTGCTCGCGCGCCTCGTCGAGCCGGCCGAGCGCGCCCAGCGCTCCCGCCAGGCTGGCGTGCAGAGCCGCATCGCCCGGAGCGTCGCGGACGAGCGCCTCGTAGGTGGCCGCTGCCTCGGCGTACCGGCCGGCCTCGAAGGCGAGGTTGGCGAGCGTGCGGTCGCCGCGCGGCGAAGCCGACTGGAGATAGCCGAGGCTCTTCAGGTGCTCGATCACGGCATCGTCGACCGCGGGCGCCGCGGCGGCGAGCGGGCGCGGCCGCCGTCGGGCCGTCCTCGAAGCTCGCGACGGTCCGCGGCCCGTCGGGCACGGCGACGGCCGCGGTCAGCACCCGTCCCGACATGTCTGCCGCCGGCGCCACGCCCGCGAGCGCGAGCACCGTCGGGGCGATGTCGAGGATGGTCGCGCCCTCGATCCGCGTCCCGCGCCGGACGTCCCGGCCGTAGAGGTAGAGGATGCCGTCGATGCGGTGGTAGCGCTCGCTCACGCGGCGGAGGTCGCGCGTCATGCTCGGGTCGTCGGGCAGATCTCCCAGCGAGAAGCCGTGGTCGGAGAGCACGATCAGCGTCGTGCGATCGTCCATGACCGCCAGGTAGCGGCCCACGATCTCGTCCGCGTAGCGGTACATCGCCTCGACCGCGCCGCCGAATTTCGCCTGCTGCGCGGCCAGCTCGCCGGCGAGATCCCGGGCGCGGAACAGATGTCCGAAGAGATGCGCCACCGAGTCCGTGCCCTCGATGTAGACGAGCAACACGTCCGGATGCTCGCGCTGCCACAGCTCGATCCCCACGCGCTGGTACGTCTGGGCCGTGGCGAGCGCCCACTTGAAGTCGCTCAGATCGTCGCTGAAGTCGAACCGGCGCGAGAGCTCCTCCTGCGACACCGTGATGAACGGCGCGACGTCGGCCGGCCCGAGGTCGTCCGGGCGCCGGATCGCCGGTCGCAGCGTCGCGAGCAGGTCGGCGGGATAGGTGATCCCGGCCGGCTCGGCCTCGCCGCCGCCACCGTCGGGAAAGAGGAAATGGTAGCACGTGTGATCGCTGACCACGGCGCCGCGCACCGGCTCGGCGGGCCACGTCGCCCACCAGCCCACGACCGCCACGCTGCGTCCCGCCTCGGACAGGATGTTCCACAGCGCCTTCACCTTGCGCATCGCGCTCGTCACCGGGAGCTCCTTGCCGGTCCGCGGATTGGTGGCGACGAAGTGCCCGATGCCGTGCGCGTCGGGGGGCTTGCCGGTGGCGATGGTCGTCCAGATGATCGGGCTGAGCAGCGGCTTGCTGCTGCGCAGCAGGCCCGAGGCCCCGCCGTCCCGCAGGCGCCGGAAGTTCGGCAGCGTCCCCTCGTCGATCATGCGCTCGACGACGCTCGGCTCCATGCCGTCGAGCCCGAGCACGATGACACGCCCGCGATCGTCCTGGCGCCCGCAACCCGCCGCCAGCGTGGCGGCCACGACGATGAGGACCGGCGCCAGCCGCATGACGCTAGCGCTCGCCGACGACCAGCTCGAGCACGGACATCTCGCCCGGCACGCCGATGCGGAGCGGGAATCCGTAGAACCCGGTGCCGCGGTGGACGTAGAGCCGGTTCGCGCCGTGTCCGAAGAGTCCGTGATCCGGCCAGCGCGAGCGCGCGAGCACGGTCCAGTCGAGCCCGAGGCTGACCAGGCCGAGCTGCCCGCCGTGCGTGTGCCCGGAGAGCGTGAGGTCGACGTCGCCCTTGGGAACGTGACGGAAGCCGAGCGGGTCGTGCAGCAGGAGCAGGCGCAGGTGTCCCGCGCGGCGCGGGAAGCGATCCAGCAGCTCCTGGATGTGCTCGCGGCGTCCCTTGCCCACCCAGTCGGCGCCCACGATCTGCACGGGGCCGATCGCGCGTCTCGACCACCGCCTCGTCGTCGACCAGGAGCGTGACGCCCGTGGCCTCCATGGCATGGCGGACCTCCGCCTCGGCGTCGTGATCGTGGTTGCCGAAGATCGCGAAGCATCGCCCCGGCAGCCCGCGCAGCGGCTCGAGTGCTCGCGCCAGCGCGCCGGGGCTGCCGGCGCCCTCCATGGTGAGGAAGTCTCCGGTGAGCAGCACGAGGTCGGGCGCGTGCGAGACCAGGTCGGCGACCACGCGCTGGAGGCGATGGACCGGCTGCCACGGACCCAGGTGCGGGTCCGTGATCTGCACGATCCGCAGCGGCGGGGCGTCGAGCGGAGCCGGGGCGCGACGGCGGTAGCGCTCGACGGGCATGCGCGTCACGTCCTCCGGTCCGGTGTCGCCGAGCGGGATGCGCACGATCTCCTCCGCCGTCCGGAGCGACGTTCCCACCGACACGATGCCGACCGCGACCGGGAGCAGATCGAGCCAGCGCAGTGCGGCGAGCCCGCCGGTCCATCCTCCCAGCCAGAGGACGCCACGCACCGGGAGGAGCGCCAGCAGCCAGAGGCCCGACAGTGCTCCGACCGCGATGAACACCATGCCCGGGATGCTGACGAGTCCGCGGAACAGGGACGAGCGCAACCGGGCCCGGACCAGGTGCGCCAGGTGCGCGCCGCCCGCGACGGCGCCGTACACGAAGGCCACATCGATCCAGGGGCGCGCGTCGGGCGGCGCCCACGTCGCGAGCCGCTGGTGGAGCGCGACGGCGCCGGCCAGCGCGATCGCGAGGATCACGAAGCCGAAGGTCGCATACCCGCGCCCGCGCACGGCCCAGGCATATGCGGGCACGCCCGCGAGCACCGCGAGCGCGATCCAGAGAAACGGGTCGTCCATCGCCGCCGGTGGATCCTACCCTGCGCGCCGCGTCCGCACACGTCGCCCTCCGGACGCTCCGGCTCGGCTTGCCGGCGCGACCTCGACCCGGCATACCAGGCCATCCCGACGCGATGGGTTGTGGAAGGCGCACCGTCTCGACGTCCGCCGCGCTGGCAGTCCTCGCGCTGTTCGTCGCCTGCTCCCGGCCGGAGGAGCGCGGCGGCGCCGCCGCGCCCGCCGAGGCGGCCGCGGACGAGGCGGGCCCCGTGCGCGGCGACTGGCTCGTCCAGTGGTTGCTCGCGGATCCGGAGAGCCTGAATCCGGTGACGTCGAACGACGTCGCGTCGAACGACGTGCTCGGACCGATCATGTCGTCGCTCACCGGCACCGATCCTGCGACGCTCGAGCCGATCCCCGTGATCGCCAGCCTGCCCGTCGCCTCGGACGACCACCTGACCTACACCTTCACGATCCGCGAGGACGCCACGTTCTCCGACGGGAAGCCGGTCACGATGGAGGACGTGGTGTTCTCCTTCAAGGTGATCAAGAACCCGGAGGTGAACGCGCCCTTCCTGCGCAACTACTTCAACTCCGTCCGCGACGCCCGCGCGCGCGACGCGAAGACCCTCGAGGTGGAGTGCAGCGAGCCCTACTTCCGCAACGACCGCATCCTCGGCGGCGTCTCCGTGCTCCCGAAGCACTTCTACGATCCGGACGGAGACATGGACGGGATCACGGTCCGGGAGCTCGCCGACTGGGACACGATCGCGGCCGACCACAAGGAGCGCGCGATGCGCTTCGCGAAGCAGTTCAACCGCGACTTCCACCGCAAGGTGCTCGGCGCCGGCGCCTACGTGCTCGCGGATCCCGAGCACGACATCGTCACCGGCGAGCGCATCATGCTGCGCCACCGGCCCGACTTCTGGGCGCCGGGTGATGCGCTGCGCGGCGACGGCTGGGTCGACCGCATCCTCTACCGCGTCATCAACAACATGGACGCCGCGCTGGTGTCGCTGAAGGCCGGCACCCTGGACTTCATGACGCTGACGCCGCTGCAGCATCTGAAGCAGACGGACACGCCGGGATTCGCCGCGCGCTACGCCAAGCACATCGGGTTCGTGCCGAGCTACCTCTACATCGGGTGGAACGCGCTGCGTCCCCAGTTCGCGGAGACGGCCGTGCGCCAGGCGCTCGCCCACTTCGTCGATCGCGATCGCATCATCGACAAGGTGCTCTTCGGCTTCGCCGAGAAGGTCAACTCGCCGGTCTACCGATTCAGTCCGGAGTACAACACGGAGATCAGGGCTACCCGTTCGACCCCGCCGAGGGACGCCGGCTCCTCGACGAGGCCGGCTGGCGCGACACGGACGGCGACGGCATCCGCGACAAGGTGATCGACGGGACGCGTGTGCCGCTCCGCTTCGAGCTGGTATCCAACTCGGGCAACGCGATCCGGAAGAACATCGGTCTCGTCGTGGTCGACGAGTTCCGTCGGGCGGGCATCGACGCGACCTTCCGCGAGGTGGACTGGTCGATCCTGCTGCAGCGGCTCGACCAGCACGACTTCGACGCCGTCATCATGGGCTGGCAGTTCTCGCCGGCCGATCCCGACCTCTTCCAGATCTGGCACTCGAGCCAGGCGATCCCCGGCGGCTCGAACTTCGTGAGCTTCAAGAACGCCGAGGCCGACGACATCCTCGCCGCCTACCGGCGCGAGTTCGACAAGCAGAAGCGGATCGCGCTCTACTGGCGGCTCCAGGAGATCATCCACGACGAGGCGCCGTACGCGTTTCTCTACATGCCGAAGACGATTCACGCGTACAGCCGGCGCTTCCGCAACGTGAACTGGTATCCGACGGGCGAGAGCTTCCCGCTCGAGTGGTGGGTACCGCTCGCGCTGCAGAAGTACGGACACTGAGTGCTCGCCTACGCGCTCCGCCGCTCGCTGCTGATGATCCCGACGTTCGTCGGGGTCACGTTCATCGCCTTCGCCATCATGCTCCTGGCCCCCGGCGATCCGGTGGACCTCTACTTCGCGGGCGGTCTCGCCGCCGGCGCGAAGGGCGCGAGCTCCGAGAAGCTGGCGGACGTCGCGCGCGCGAAGGAGGCGGAGCGCAAGCGCCTCGGCCTCGACCGGCCCGTCCCCGTGCAGTACGCGCTCTGGCTCGGGCGGCTCGCGCGCCTCGACCTGGGCGAGAGCTTCAAGGACAAGCGCCCCGTCTGGGACAAGATCCGCGAGCGGCTGCCGGTCACGATCACGCTGAACGTCGTCTCGATCCTCCTCACCTACCTGATCGCCATCCCGCTCGGCATCTACTCGTCGGTGCGGCCGGGTTCCTGGCTCGACTCGATCTCGACGTCGTCCACCTTCATGCTCTACTCGCTGCCCACCTTCTGGGTCGGCACGCTGATCCTGATCTTTCTCTGCGGCGGCGACTACCTGCTGTGGTTCCCGCCTGCCGGGCTGCACTCGCTCGACTACGAGTCCACCTGGCCGTTGCTGCGCCGCATGGGCGACTATGCCTGGCACCTCGCCATGCCGGTGTTCTGCGAGACGTACGGCGCGTTCGCCATGCTGTCGCGCTTCACGCGCAACTCGATGCTGGAGAACGCACGCATGGACTACGTGCGGACCGCGCGCGCCAAGGGCGTGCCGGAAGGCCGCGTCGTGCTGGTCCACATCCTCCGCAACTCGCTCATCCCGATGGTGACGATCCTCGCCAGCCTCCTGCCCGCGCTCATCGGCGGCTCGGTGATCGTCGAGACGATCTTCTCGGTGCCGGGCATCGGACAGCTCGGCTACCAGTCGATCCTGGCGCGCGACTATCCCGTCGTCCTGGGACTCTTCGCGATGAGCTCGTTCCTCACCCTGGTCGGGCTCCTGGTCGCGGACCTGCTGCTCGCCGTGGTCGATCCGCGCATCTCGTTCGAGCGGAGCGCCGCGTGAGCGAGCCCGTGCGCTCCGAGAGCTACGCCCGCCTCGTCTGGCGGCAGTACCGTCACAACTGGCGTGCGATGGTCAGCCTCTACGGCATCCTGGCGCTCGCCTTCGTGGCAGTGTTCGCGGACTTCATCGCCAACGAGAAGCCGTACCTGGTGCGGGTGGAGGGCAAGACCTACGCGCCGATCCTGGTCGACTACGCCGTCTCCACCGGCCTGATGGCGCAGCCGGCGGCGCTGCGCGACCTCGACTACCGCAACCTGCCGGACGACCATGGCTGGTTCCCGCCGATCCCGTATTCACCGAGTCGCGCGGACCTGAGCCAGGAGGCCTTCGCGCCGCCGTCGGCGCGGCACTGGTTCGGGACGGATCAGCTCGGGCGTGACGTGGCGAGCGGCATGGTCCACGGCACGCGCATCTCGCTGACGGTCGGCATCGTCGTGGTCACGATCCAGCTCACGATCGGCATGCTGCTGGGTGGCCTCGCCGGCTACTACGGCGGCACGGCCGATCTCGTGCTGTCGCGTCTCTTCGAGGTGATGCTGTCGATTCCGACCTTCTTCCTGATCCTCACCGTCGCGGCCGTGCTGCCGCCCTCGATCTACAACGTGATGGTGATCCTCGGTCTCACCGGCTGGGTGGACATCGCCCGGCTGGTGCGCGGCGAGTCGCTCAAGCTGCGCAGCCTCGACTTCGTGACGGCCGCGCGCGGGCTCGGAGCCAGCACCAGCGCCATCATGGTCCGGCATCTCCTGCCGAACGGACTCGCCCCCGTGCTCGTGTCGGCATCGTTCGGGGTCGCGTCCGCCATCCTCGCCGAGTCGGGCCTCTCGTTCCTCGGGATCGGCGTGCCCGCGGGCCTGGTCACCTGGGGATCGATCCTCGCCGTCTCGCAGCAGAACACCTTCGCCTGGTGGCTGGCGGTCTTCCCCGGCCTCGCCATCTTCCTCACCGTCACCGCATACAACCTCGCGGGCGACGGGCTGCGCGACGCGCTCGATCCGCACCTGCGCGGCGCGCCGTCGATCGTCGAGCTGGAGCCCGTCTCGATGGGAGGACGGGCCGATGCATGACGGCGTCAGGGCTCGAGCGCGTCCCGCGCCGCGGGTAGCCAGTCTCGATGGGAGGACGGGCCGATGCGTGACGGCGTCAGGGCTCGAGCGCGTCCGCGCCGCCCGGGCCGCCGGGCTGTGCGCCCCGCCGCTCGTGCGGCTCGCTCGCCTGCAGCTTCCGCAAGGCGTCCTGCTGGGGTGGCGTCAGCACGTTCTTCACCCGGATGAGGAAGCCGAGCCGCAAGCGCTTCAGCTGATCCTCGAGCTTCAGCACCTCGTCGACCAGTGCCATGGCGGACTTCTCGTCGACCTTGTCGGCGGACAGCAGGGTGGTGAGCGAGGTGGTCTTCTCCTCCAGCTGCCAGCGCAGATCGAGCACGGCCTTCTGCGTGTCGGTCATCTCCTTCGTGATCGCGTCGCGCTGGGCGGCGGTCAGTCCGATCTCGCTCTGGTGCTGCATGATGAGCGTGGGCGGGAAGAGCGTGCGCAGGAAGGCGGGACCGCGCATGCGGCCCATCCCCATCCCGCCGCCCTCCGCCCAGACCGCGGCCGCCGCACGACAGGGCGAGGACGACTGCCGTCAGGCGAATCGCGCGTCTCATGCGTAGCTCTCCTGTCGTGCCGCGCGTGCCCCGGCTTTCGGGTGCTGCTGCGCCAGATCCGAATCGTCGCAGTCCACTTCGGGGTCGTCGCATCCGAGCTCCGGCATCGTGTCGTCCGCGTCGAGATCGAGCGCCGACAGCAGCGCGTCGGTCGGCGTCTGGTACTCGCCGAGCTGGGCCACCGCCGCCGGTCTGAGCGTTTGCCGTGCTGCAGGTCTCTGCGTCAGCCATATCGCAAGACTCGCCGCCGCGGCCAGTCCCACCGCCGCGGCCACTCTCGCGCGCAGGCGCACGACCTTCGCCCGGGCCGCCCTCGGCGCCTGCGCCAGGATGCGCGCCGCGAGTGCGCTCGACGGCTGCGCCGCCGCCGCGCGGTCGAGCAGCGCGTCGAGCGCCGCGGCCGCGTCGCGGCGTGCGCGCGCCTCAGCCGATCGATCCAGCAGCGCGTGCGCGCCCGCGCGCTCGGCATCGGGCCAGCGCGCCGGGTCGGCGCCGTACGCGTCGAGCAGGGCCGCGAAGCGGTCGAGGGTCATGTCGTCGGGCGCCATCGTCAGCCTTCGAGGAGATCGGCGGCGACCGGCCGCAGGCGGTCGCGCAAGGTGCGGCGCGCTCGCGAGAGCAGCGACTCGACCGCTTCCACGGTGATGCCCATGACGTCGGCGGCCTCGTCGTTGCGCATGCCCTGGTAGTGACACAGCGCGAGCGCGGTCCGCTGGCGCTCGGGCAGGGCCTCGATCTCTCGCGTCACGACCCGGGTCACGTCGGCCTCCTCCAGCCGGCGGGCCGCGCTGGGAGCGGGGTCGGCAGGCTCGGCGGCGTCCTCGAGGGGCGCTTCGCGGCGGCGCGCGAGACGGTCGAGGCAGAGGTTGAGGACCACCCGGTGCAGCCACGTCGTGAAGCGGGCGACGCCGGGGCGCCACGTCGCGGCGCTGGTCCAGACCCGCGCGAAGGCCTCCTGCGACACGTCTTCCGCCTCGCTCGGGTTGGCGAGGACGCGCGCCGCGAATGCGACGACCCGCGCGAGATGCCGCTCGACCAGCACGCGACAGGCGTCCCGATCCCCGCGGGCCACACGTAGCATGAGCTCCTCATCCGCGACGACTCCCATCGCTCCGGCGCGCCGCACGGCCTGCGTCGCGCCGGCGGCGATGCTAGCCGCCGGCGCGAGCCGAAATCCAGTGCGGACTGCGCGGCCGCGTCAGTTCTGCTGCTGGTGCTGGCCCTTGCACCCATGGTGATGCGCGGGCGCGGCCTGCAGCTCCTCGAGCGTGACCTGCCCGTCGCCGTTGGCGTCGAGCCGCGTGAACTTGTGCTCCCCGCGCTGCTGCTGGAGGATCGTGTTGTAGTTCGCGAACTCCTGCGGCGACAGCGAGCCGTTGCCGTCGGCGTCCGCCTGCGCGAACGCCTGCGCCTGCATCGCCTCGCGCTTCGCCTGCCAGTCGCCGCCCTCGGCGAATGCCGTGGTGCTCGCGAGCATCAGGGCGGCCGCGAGCCATCGTGTGGTCGATTTCATCGAACGGTCTCCTTTCGTCTCGTCCCGGGTCCGGGACCCGCCGGGGGTGGTCTCGCTCCCGGCTCACCTCTCTCAACGGGCGGGCGGCCGGAATCCGTCGCGGCGCCGGCGGGGTGTGCGGATGCCTTGCGAACCCGCTACCCTCCGCGCCGTGGAGTCTGCCCTGGACGTCGTCGACCCGGCCGGGTCGCTCGTGTCGCGCGCGCCGCGCTACGCCACGTTCGCGTGGACGGCCCTCGGGGCGAATCTCGCCGTGATCCTGTGGGGCGCCTTCGTGCGCGCGTCGGGCTCCGGGGCCGGCTGCGGCAGCCACTGGCCGCTCTGCAACGGCGAGGTGGTCCCGCGCGCCCCGAGCACGGCGACGCTGATCGAGCTCGGGCACCGGGTGACCAGCGGCCTCGCGCTGCTGCTCGTCGCCGGTCTCGTCATCGGCGCCTGGCGCGTCTTCCCTCCCGGGCGCCTGGTGCGCCGCAGCGCCGTGGCGGCGGGCGTGTTCATGGTGCTGGAAGCGCTCATCGGCGCCGGCCTCGTGCTGCTCGAGCTGGTCGCGGGCAACGCGACGATCGCGCGCGCGTGGTGGATGGCCGGGCACCTGGTGAACACGTTCCTGCTCGTCGCCGCGCTCACGCTCACCGCCTGGTGGTCGACGCACGACGCGCGGCCGCGGCTGCGCGGCGCGGGGCCGCTCGCGGTGACGCTCGGCCTGGCGCTCGCGGGCATGCTCGTGCTCGGGGTGAGCGGGGCCATCACCGCCCTGGGCGACACGCTGTTTCCCGTGACGACGCTCGCGGAGGGCGAGGCGATGACGTTCTCGGGTGCGGCGCACGTGTTCGTGCGGCTGCGCGTGTGGCATCCGGTGCTGGCGCTCGTCGTGGGGACTCTCGTGGTGGGGGCAGCCGTCCATGCCGCGCGCACGCGGCGCGATGCCACGGTCGTGCTGCTCGCGCGCGCGCTCGGCGGCGTCTTCGCGCTGAACCTGGTGGTCGGCGTGCTGAACGTCTGGTGGCTCGCGCCGCTCCCGATCCAGCTCGTGCACCTGCTGCTGGCCGACCTGGTCTGGATCGCGCTCGTGGTGCTCGCCGCCAGCGCGCTGGCGGCGCCCGCCGTCAGCCGTCCTTCCGGCTGAGATACTCCGCGAGGAGGTCGCGGCTGTGCTCGTCGTCGTGACAGTACGCGCACAGGTTCTCCCAGTTGCTGCCGTCCGGCGGGTTGTTGTTGTGGTTGCCGTCGCGGTGGTGCACGGTCAGCAGGTGCAGGTTCGACTGCTCGAACTCGCGGGCGCACTTGGCGCAGATCCAGCCGTGGAGCGCGAGCGATCGCTCGCGGTACCCGTGCTGTCGCGAGCGGACGGACTCCTGGGCTTCACGCACGATCGCCTCGACGTCGGGCGGAGGTCCCTTCCGCCGCCGCGAGGGACGGAAGCTGCGCGTCGGCATGCCCGGAGCATAGCGCTCGGACGGCGCCCGCGCACCCCCGAGGGCACGAATCGGGTCGACTGCCGCGCGCGTGCGCGGTAGGGTGCAGCCGTGTTGCGCATCGTGCTCGCCAGCTCCAACGCCGCCGATCTCGCGGTCGCGCGCTCGATCCTGGGCGCCGTCGGCGTCGAGTACGTGGTGCGGAACGAGCACGCCCTCCTGATCCCCCTCGTGCACGCCACCGAGCTGCTGGTCGACGAGGACGACGCGGAGAAGGCGACGGCGATGCTCCGGCACGCCGGTCTCCTGACCTGAGTCCGGCGCCCCGCGCCGCAGCCTCTTGCCATTGGTTGGACCATTGGATAGGTGGACGACCGTGCCGAGCCCGCGCGTCGTGCCCTTCCGCCCGCCTGCCCGCCGCCGCCTCCACGAGGCGGTGGCCGAGCAGCTACGCGACGCGGTCCTCGACGGCCGCTTCCCCGCCGGCGCCAAGCTGCCCGCGGAGCGCGAGCTGGCCGCGGAGTTCCGGGTCAACCGGACGTCGGTCCGCGAGGCCATCAAGGTGCTGGAGGGCCTCGGCCTGGTGTACGTCCGGCAGGGCGACGGTGTCACCGTGCGCCCGCTGGTGGAGGCGTCGCTCGGCGTCCTCGGCCCGATGATCTTCCACGGCGGCCGGGTGGACGCGAGCTTGATGGCGGAGCTGGGCGAGGTGATGCGACCGCTGCTGCTCGAGCTCGCGCGCGCGGCCATCGCGCGGCGGCGGCCCGAGCACCTGCGCGAGATGCGACAGCTGCGCGACCGGATCGCCGACGAGCGGTGCGAGTCCGAGACGCGCTACGCGTCCTGGCGCGAGCTGATCGTGCTGCTGGCCGACATGTCCGGCAATCGCGTCTGGCGGATGATCGCGCGCCGCACGCGGGACTTCCTGGCCTCGCCGCCGCTCGCCGAGGCTCGCCGCCGCTTGCGGCGCGATCCCGGACGCATCGTCCCGCTCATCGACGCGGGCCTCGCCGCGCTCGAGGACGGACGCACCGACGACGCCATCGACGCGATCCAGCGCATCCTGCGGCTGGCGAGCGATCCCGACGCCGAGGCGGCTTCGCCGCCCGCCCGCACGCGTACCCCGAGAGGAGCATCCCGATGAACGACTTCACGCTCACGACGCCGACGCAGGAGCCCGATCTCGGGACCGCCATGAAGGTGGTCTACCAGTGGAACTACGGCTCCGATGTCGACGAGCTGCGCCGGCTCTACGTCAAGGCGGCGGAGGCCCAGTGGGTCGCGTCGCGCGACATCGACTGGGACCGGCCGATCGACCTGCGCAAGTTCGCCACGACGCCGGTCGGCGGAGGCGCCGTGCCCATCGAGCGCAACTCGTACTGGCGCAGCCTCGACGAGGACACGCGCATCGAGCTCACCCGCCGCACGGCCGCGTTCCGCCTGAGCAACTTCCTGCACGGCGAGCAGGGCGCGCTCATGGTGGCGGCGCAGCTCGTGAACGCGGTGCCGCACACCGACGCGAAGTTCTACGCCGCGACGCAGACGATGGACGAGGCGCGCCACGTCGAGGTGTTCGCCCGCTACCTGGAGAAGCTCGACGGCCTGCGGCCGATCGCGGCGCCGCTCAAGCGCATCCTCGACGCCACGCTCGAGACCGGCGACTGGCTGAAGAAGCTCGTCGGCATGCAGATCGTCGTCGAGGGGCTGGCGCTCTACAGCTTCCGCGAGATGCGCGTGCTCACCGAGGAGCCGCTCCTGAAGGAGATCCTCACCTACGTCGCACGCGACGAATCGCGCCACCACGCGTACGGCGTCCAGTACGTCGAGCGCTGCGTCCCCGAGCTGAGCGCCGCCGAGCGCGAGGAGCTCGAGGACTTCGCGCTCGACGCGGCGCAGACCGTGGTCGACAACCGCAACCAGCAGGGACTCTTCATGGCGCTGCTCGAGAGCTGGCGGGAGGTCGGCATCGACGTCGCCGAGCTCTTCGCGTGCATGCAGCGCGAGCGCGACGAGCTGGTACGCGACCTGCCCACGGTGCGCCGGCTCGGACCGGTGCAGGGCTTCGTGATCCCGACGCTGCGCCGCTGCGGGCTGCTCAGCGAGCGCGTCGCGACGCGCTTCCACGAGTTCCTGCAGGGCAATCTCGGCAGCCGCATCGTGGGCGAGGACGTGCACGAGTTCCTGCGCCGCGTGCCCGATCTGCCGGAGGACACGGCGGCCTGGGTGCTGGGCGAGCTCTCCTGATCGATGGGCGCCATCGACGTCATCAAGCGCCGCCTGAAGGAGGAGCGCGTTCCGGACGTCCCCGACGAGCTCGGGACGAAGAAGAAGCGGCCGCGCGAGGTCGCGTTCATGGACATGAACCTGTGCTTCCCGTGCGGGAAGTGTCCGGAGTTCTGTCCGGTCCAGTGCATCGAGTACCTGGCGGCGGGGACCGTCCCGGGCCGCGGCGTGCAGCCGGTCCAGGACCGCTTCCAGGAGTGCATCGGCTGCTACATCTGCGTCGAGGTCTGCGCGCTGCTGACCGACTACGACGCCATCCGCATGTACGACGTCGCGCTCGTCGAGCAGCTGCTCGGCGTGACCATCGGCGACCGCGCGCCGGCCGAGTACGAGCCGGCACAGCCCTTCGAGGAGTACTTCTCCGAGGGCGGCGACCGGAGCGTCCGGGACCTCGGCAAGGGATCGCGCATCCGCGACAAGATGAACGCCGAGGAGCGCGCGGTCATGATGCGCGAGAAGGGCTAGCCGGGACGCGCGGCAGGCAGGACGACGAACACCGTGCCCTCGTCGGCGGCCTGCCACTCGAGCGTACCGCCGTGGGCCTGCACCAGCTCGCGCGCGAGCGCGAGGCCGAGGCCGATGCCGTCGACCTTGGTCGTGGCGAACGGCGTGAACAGGCGGTCGCGGATGGCGGCCGGCACGCCGGGGCCGCGATCGCGCACGCAGATCCGCACGCGACCGTCGCCCGTCGTCGCCTCGACGTCGACGCACGAGCCCGGCGCCGACGCATCGACGGCGTTGTCGAGCAGGTTGCCGAGCGCCTGCTTCACCTTGTGCTTGTCGAGGGAGACGACGACGTCGGGCGTCGCGCGCAACGCCAGCTCGATGCCCCGCGCGTCGGCGCGCGGGGCGCACTCGGCGAGGCACTCCGCGAGCAGCGCCTCGAGGTCGTGCGGGTAGAGATTCAGCGCGCGATCCTGGCCGAAGCGGAGGAGCTCCTCGATGACCCGGTTCGCCTCCTCGACGCTGGTCAGGATGCGAGCCGCGTGCGCGCGCACGACGTGGCGCTCGGCCGGGACCGAGCGGCCGAGCAGGTGCGCGTACATCCCGATGGCGCCGTGATGCCGACCCACCTGATGGAACACCGTCGCCGCCGTCTGGCCGATGGTGGCGAGATGCTGGCGGCGATCGAGCTCGCCCTGCATGGCGACGAGCTCCTCGTGGCGTCGCTCGCTCAGGATGCGGGTGTCGTTCAGCCGCTTCAGGATCGCGTGCAGCGTGAGCGTGGACAGGCTGGCGGTCGCGAAGCCGGCGGTCCCCCCGTGCTGCGCCGCCAGCACGAGGAACGACACCATCACCAGGTGCAGCAGGAGCGTCACCACGGGCATGTCCGGTCCGAGCGCTTCCGCGATGCGCATCCAGGCGCGCGCCGGCGCCATGCGGCCGGAGATCGGCGCGAGATATCGCCCGGCGGCGACGATCCCTTCCGCGACGACCACGGTGGCCGCGATCGACAGGTGCATGCGGGCGCAGGCGGCGATCGTCGCCACGCGCACCGCGTGCTCGGCCATGTTGCAGGAGTGGCGGATGTCGCCGTCCGCGACGCTGTCGAGCACGAACGACTGGCCGCGCCAGCGGCGGGCGGATTCCTCCGCGAGCCCGACCGCGCGCACGACGCCCACGCTGTCGAGGAGCACGGTGAGCGCGAAGCCCAGGATCGCCGCCACCCAGAACACGGGGAGGATCGCCGGACCCAGGAGGTAGGCGGCCGCGGCGCTCGTCCACATCACCGGCATGTAGACCTCGACGCCCTCCGTGAGCTGGATGCAGAACGGCCACTCGAGCGCCAGGACGCCCACCACGGTCAGGTACCGGGGCCATGCGGCCGGCTCGACCCACGCCAGCCCCGCCGCGGCGAGCGGGACGTGCAGCCAGCGGAGCCACGAGGCGGGGACGCCGGGCGGCGCCGCTCTAGCCGTCCACGAGGCCCGCGCGGACGGCAAGGACGGCTGCGCTCGTGCGGTCGGAGACCTCGAGCTTGCGGAGGATGGACGCCACATGTGACTTGACCGTCTCCTCGCTGATGTAGAGCCGGCGCGCGATCTGCCGGTTGGTCTCGCCGGTCGCGAGGAGCTTCAGGACCTCCTCCTCGCGTCCCGACAGCGGCGGGAGCGGATGCGGCGCCGACGACGCCTGGCGGGCGCGGAACTCGCGCAGCATGCGCGACGCGACCTCGGGATTGAGCACGTGCTCGCCGCCGGCGATGCGGCGCAGCGTCGCCACCAGCTCCGCCGCGGGCGTGTGCTTCAGCAGGTAGCCCGAGGCGCCCACCTGCATCGCGGCGAAGAGGAGATCGGGCTCCGCGTACGCCGTCAGCATCACGACGCGCACGTCCGCGAGCGCGGCGCGGATCCGGCGCGTCGCCTCGATGCCCGAGATCACCGGCAGCTCGACGTCCATCAGCACCAGGTCGGGCGCGAGCGCGCCGAGTGCGACCAGGTCGACGTCGCCGCTCGCCCACTGCCCCACGACGGCGAAGTCCGGCTCGGCGTCGAGGCACTGCACCACGCCGTCGCGAAAGATGGGATGATCCTCGACGACCACCACGCGACGCGCGTCGGTCTCCGCCACGCGTGCATTGTCCCGCGCACGCCGGCGCGGCGTCAACGGCGAATTCCGCTCGCGGCGCGAACACCCGTCTCCCCCGGATGGGGGAGGAGGCGTGAGCATGTGCGTCACGCGCGCGATCCCGGGCCGATGCGAGGTCCCAAACAGTTGACAGCGAGAGCGCCGCCCACTACGGCTACGACTGCTCCTCCAGAGTGACTGGAGTCGGGTGCTGGCTCGGATGGCCAGAAGAGAGAGAGGTTCCACCGTGTCGAAGACCGCGCTCGTCGTCCTGAGCTTGCTCGCGGCGTCGGTACCGGCCCTCCGTGTCGGAGCGGCCGTCACACCGGGCATGACGCTCGATCAGTCCACCGCGGATCAGGCGAAGGATCTGCTGCCGCCCGAGATCTACGACCACTACAAGAAGGGCGAGTACACCAACGCGGTCGTCGACTTCCCCGACTCGAAGTTCCAGTGGGACGACGGCTACGACAAGGCGACGGAGTGGAACCGGGCGCACCTGATCCTGTCGCCGGAGAAGCAGCCCGTCGACAAGGACACGGGCAAGCGCCCCGACTACATCATGGGCCGGCCGTTCCCCGACATCCGCCAGGATGATCCCGATGCCGGCTACAAGGTGCTGTGGAACACCATCTTCACCGTCTACAACGGCGGCAACAGCCGGAACGTCACGAATCTGAACTGGGTGAGCCGCACCGGCGTCGAGCGCGCCGCGGGTCAGGACGTGATCTTCCTCTACTACGACGGGCAGCCGAAGGAATACAGTCCGCCGGCCAATCCCGACAACCTGATCTTCCAGTTCCTCGCGCTGACGCTCAATCCGGCCGATCTCCAGGGCACGGCGGCGCTGTCGTGGCGTTACAAGGATCCCGGCAAGCGCGACGCCAGCTGGGCCTACGTGCCGGCGCTGCGCCGCGTGCGCTCGGTGTCGCCGACCAATCGCTCGGACGGCTTCCTCGGCTCGGACCTGAGCCAGGACGACGGCAACTTCTTCGACGGCAAGCCGGAAGACTTCGTCTGGAAGCTCGTCGGTCGCCGCGAGGCGCTCCGCTTCACCGACCCCGACTCGCTGGCCGGCAAGGTGCAGCGGCGGGAGCTGCCGGGCGGCGGGTGGCGCACGACGTTCACCAACAACGAGCGCACCGCCGGCTTCCAGGTGAAGGACTGGAAGGGCGTGGCCTGGGCTCCGGTGACCTCCGCGCTCGCCAAGCGCAACGTCTGGGTCATCGAGGGAACGCCGAAGGATCAGTACTACCTCTACGGGAAGATCGAGCTCTGGATCGACGACTACACGTACGAGGGATCCTGGAACCGGCGCTTCTCCTGGAAGAACGAGCTGCTGAACACCTATCAGATCACCGGGCCGGCGACCGCGCCCTACAACGCCACGCAGCGCTGGTGGGGATCGACCTTCGGCTGGCAGTGCGCCGAGAACATCAAGGCCAACCGCGCCACGCTGGCGGGCCTGGCAGCCATCGCCGGACGCGCCGAACGATCGCCGCATCCCGCTGAAGCCGGCGATGTTCGACTACCAGGCGCTGGCGTCCGCCGGGAAGTGAGCCCGGCCGGCGTCACGCCGGCTGCTGCACGTCCAGCGGCAGGCTGAGGACGAACTCGCTGCCGGGCGTCGTGCCGGTCAGGCCGACATGGCCGCCGTGCGCCTCGACCAGCTCGCGGGCGAGGACGAGGCCGAGCCCGATGCCCTCGGGCTTGGTGGTGCAGAAGGGCGTGAAGAGGCGGCCCCTGATCTCGTCCGGGACGCCGGCGCCGTAGTCGCGAATCGCGATGCGAACGAGCGCGCCGTCGAGCGTCCATCGCACCTCGACGCGGCCGCCCTGCGGCGACGCCTCGACCGCGTTGTCGAGGAGATTGCCGAGCGCCTGGGTGATCTTGTGCTTGTCGATGACGATCACCCGCTCGGGCCCGGGGACCACCTCGAGGTGGATCCCGCGCGCCATCGCGCGCGGCGCGCAGGCGGCGATGCATTCGTCGACGAGCGGACCGAGCGGTTGCTCGTAGAGGTTCAGCAGGCGGTCCTGGCCGAACCGCATCAGCTCGTCGATCACCCGGTTCGCCTCGTCGACGCTCGAGAGGATGCCCGCCACGTGCTCGCGCACGCGACGCCGCCAGTCCGGATCGTCGGCCCGCTCCGCGTCACGTGCCAGCAGGTGCGCGAACATCCCGATCGCGCCGTGCTGGCGCGCGACCTGGTGGAACACGGTGGAGGCGGTGCGGCCGATCACCGAGAGGCGCTGGCGCCGGGCCAGCTCGCCCTGCGCGTCCTCCAGCTCGCGGCGGCGCCGCTCGCTCTCCAGCCGCGTATCGTTCAGGCGCTTCAGGATGGCGAAGAGCACCACCGTGGCTGCGCTCGTCGCCGCCCACCCCGCGATCCCCGCCCGCTCGAGGCTCACCAGCAGGAAGTAGATCATCAGCACCTGGAGCGCGGCCGTGGCGACCAGCATGTCCCAGCCGAGCGCATCCGCGAGCCTCCGCCAGCGCTCCCACGGCGCCATGCGTCCGGGGATCGGGAGCACGGCGAGCCAGACCGCCACCGCCGTCTCCGTGGTCAGGACGACGAGGAACAGCGGGGCGCCGAGGTCCAGGTGACGGAGCGCCGCGACCACCACGACGCGCACCGCCTGCGAGCTCACGTTGACGAAGCCGCGCAGGTGCCCGTCGATCATCACGCCGGCGGGGTGGGGGCGGCCGCGGACCCAGCGCACGCTCTCGGCAGCGATACCGCTGGCGCGCACCAGGCGGAGGCTGTCGAGGAGGACGATGAGCCCGAAGCCGAGCGTGGCCGACAGCCAGAAGACCGGCAGCACGGCGAGCCCGAGCACGTAGGCGGCCGATGCGCTGGTCCACTCCGCGGGCGGGTAGATCTCGATGCCCTCGGCGAGCTGGAGGTGGAAGGGCCACTCGCACGTGACGACGATCAGCACCGTCAGGTAGAGCGGCCACGCCGACGGATCGACCGCCAGCAGCCCCACCGCCGCGAGCGGCTGGTGGAGGAAGCGCAACCAGGCGAACGCCTGGCTCGCGGAGCGAGCGTGACGCGCACCCACGATGCAACCGTGGCCCACGGCGGTCGCGCGCGTCAACCGGATCGTGCGCCAGACGTCGCCGGGAGCGTGCGGATCACCCGTCCGGGGGATGTCGCTGCGCGGGTGGACAGCACGCGCCGGCGGGCGTATGCCTCGCCTCCCATGTCGGCCACGCTTCCAGAAGTCCATGGCGAGTGTCATCCGCGCTTCCAGGCGGTGCGCGACGCGTTCGCGAGAAACCTGCGTGATCGGGACGAGGTCGGCGCAGCCGTCGCGGTGGTCATCGACGGGGAGCCCGTCGTCGATCTGTGGGGCGGTCATGCGGACCTGGGGCGCACGCAGCCGTGGGAGCGCAACACCCTCGTCAACGTCTACTCCTGCACCAAGGGGATGACCGCGATCTGCGCGCATCGGCTGGTCTCGGAAGGTCGTCTCGACCTCGATGCGCCGGTCGCCCGGTACTGGCCGGAGTTCGCACAGGCCGGCAAGGCCGAGCTGCCGGTGCGATGGCTCCTCGGTCACCGCTCCGGGCTGGCGGCGGTCAGGAATCTCCTGCCGAACGAAGCCCTCTACGACTGGGATGCCATGTGCGCCGCGCTCGCTGCCGAGACGCCGTGGTGGAAGCCGGGGACGGCCCACGGCTATCACGCCGTCACCTTCGGATGGCTCGTCGGCGAGGTCGTGCGGCGCATCACCGGCAAGAGCCTCGGAACGTACTTCCGCGAGGAGGTCGCGGAGCCGTTCGGTGTCGACTTTCACATCGGGCTGCCGGAGAGAGAGCACGGTCGCGTCGCGGAGATGAGCATGCTGCCGCTCGCGTTCGCCGGAAGACGATGGCGCGCAGCTCGGGATGGTCATCATGTCCGATCCCGAGGGACTCGCGGCGCGCGCCTTCATGAATCCGCCCTCGCTGGCGCACGGCGTGAACTACGCCGCATGGCGCACCGCGGAGATCCCGGGTGCGAACGGTCATGCGACGGCGCGCGCGCTCGCGAGCGTGTACGCGGTGCTGGCGCGCGGCGGCGAGGCGGGCGGCCGCCAGCTGCTCGATGCCGCGGGTATCGCACGCTGCCGCGAGGAGCAGTCGAACGGTCCCGACCTCGTGCTCACGATCCCCACGCGGTTCGGGCTCGGATTCATGCTGTCACAGGACCGTCCCGATGCCCGCTTCGGTCCGAATCCGAACGCGTTCGGTCATCCGGGCGCCGGCGGCTCCGTCGGCTTCGCCGATCTCGATGCCCGCCTCGGCTTCAGCTACGTGATGAACCGCATGGGGCCGCGCATCCTCCTCGACCCGCGCGCCATGGCGCTGATCGACGCGACCTACTCGCGGTTGCAGTGAGGCGAGCGGCCGCTACGCCTCGGTGACCAGGCGGCTGTGCCGGCGGCCGTAGGCGAAGTAGACCACGAGGCCGATCAGGAGCCACACCGCGAGCCGGAGCCAGTTCTCCCAGCCGAGCGAGAACATCATGGCGAGATTCACCAGGATGCCGGCGATGGGCACCCACGGCATCCAGGGCGTCCGGAAGGGACGGTGCAGCTGGGGATTCGTGCGGCGCATCACGATGACGGCGGCGCACACGATGACGAAGGCCATCAGGGTGCCGATGTTGACCAGGTCGGCGAGGAGCTTGAGCGGGAAGAGCGCGCCGGCGAGCGCCACCAGGATGCCCGTCAAGATGGTCGCCTTGTACGGCGTGCGGAAGCGCGGATGCACGGCGCCGAAGAAGCTGCGTGAGATGAGGCCGTCGCGCGCCAGGGCGAGCAGGATGCGAGCCTGGCTGAGCAGCAGCACCAGCAGCACGCTCGTGATGCCGACGACCGCCCCCGCCGCGATCAGCAGCTGAGCCGTCGGCAGTCCACGCGCCGCGAACGCCTGCGCGACCGGCGCGTCGAGGTCGATCTGGTGATACGGCACCATGCCGGTCAGCACGGCGGCGACGAGGATGTAGAGCGCGGTGCAGAGCAGCAGCGAGACGATGATCCCGATCGGGACGTCACGCTGCGGGTTGCGCGCTTCCTCGGCGTGCGTCGAGACCGAGTCGAAGCCGATGTACGCGAAGAAGACGTAGGCCGCGCCCTTCAGGACGCCCGACGGCCCGTACGGCATGTAGGGATGCCAGTTGGCGGTCTCGACGTACCCGGCGCCGACGACGATCACGAACAGGACGACCGCGAGCTTGAGGATCACCATGGCGGCGTTGAAGTTGGCGCTCTCGCGGATGCCGATCACGAGCACCACCGTCACGGCCAGCACGACCAGCAGCGCGGGCAGGTTCATCACGGCGCCGGTGACCACCCACTCGCCCAGCGCGGGGTCGAAGTCGAACGGGCTGTTGATCCAGGCGTGCGGCATCTCGATGTGGAAGATGCCGAGGAACGACACGAGGTAGTGCGACCAGCCGTGCGCCACGGTGCTCGACGCCACCGCGTACTCGAGGACCAGGTCCCAGCCGATGATCCAGGCGAACAGCTCGCCGAGCGTCGCGTAGGCGTACGTGTAGGCGCTGCCCGCGACCGGCACCATGGCGGCGAACTCCGCGTAGCAGAGCGCCGCGAGCGTGCAGCCGATCCCCGAGACGACGAAGGACAGGACGAGCGCCGGGCCGGCGTACTGATTCGCTGCCAGGCCGGTCAGGACGAAGATGCCCGCACCGATGATGGCGCCCACGCCGAGCGCGGTGAGGCTGATGGGCCCCAGCACGCGACGCAGCCCATGATCGCCCTCGATGTCCGCCAGGAGGACGTGCACCGGCTTGGTCATGAACAGCTGCTTGCGCAACGTCATCGTCGCTTCCCCCCTTCCGGGCCGAGGCCGATGACGCTGCCGACACACATCCGCCGCTGCCGCCCCGCCGTGCCACCACGCACCGCCACGCGCGCCCGGCGCTAACAGGTTTACCGCGACGCTGCAACGCGCGACGCACGTGCGAGCGCGCCGGTCACCGCCCGGCGATACGCGAGCCTGGAGCGTGCGTGTCACGGCTCCCGGGTGGCCGCTCCGCACGCTGCGGCCGTCGAGGCGCACGACCGGAAGAATCTCGACCGTCGACGCGGTGAGGAAGACTTCGCCGGCGCGCCGGAGCCGCATCCGGGAGATCCGCTCCTCGCGCACGACCAACCCGGCGCGGCGCGCGAGGCGCAGCACGAGGTCGCGCGTCACGCCACCGAGCACCGTGCCGTCCGCCGGCGGGGTGAGCACCGCGCCGCGCTCGACGATGAACAGATTGGAGGTGGTCCCCTCCGTCACCTCGCCGCTCGGCGTGACGTACAGGGCCTCGCGCGCTCCTCGACGCAGGGCCAGCATGCGTCCCACCACGGCGCTCGGATGGCCGAGCAGCTTCAGGCCTGCCCACGGCGGGGCGACGTCACGCGGGAAGGGCAGGAGCACGGCTGCGATGCCCCGCGCCTGCTGCTCGGCGAGGTCGCCAGGCAAGCGGCGCACCGTGAGGAGCTGCGTCGGCGGCGCGGCCCGATCGGGAACGAGGAAGTCGCCCGCCGCGCCACGCGTGATCGTGAGCCGGACCGTGGCATCGCCAAGCCCGTTGCGCGCCACGAGACGGCGCGCGCGCAGGGTCCACACCGGAGCCGGGTCCGGAGGTGGCAGGCGGAGCTGGCGGGCGGCGGCCGCCAGGCGCCGCACGTGCGCCGCGACGGCGAACGGCTCGCCGCCGTAGGTGCGCCACGTGTCGTAGAGCCCGTCGCCGTGGAGCAGACCGCGGTCGAGTACCGACAGCCTGGCGTCCCGTGCGTGCAGGCAGCGACCGTTCAGCCAGACGAGCACCGGTCCAGCTCTGCTCCGGGTGTCTCGCCCAGGGCGAGGCGGAGCGCTGCCGTCTTGAGCCATGCCTCGGCCAGCTCGCGCTCCGGGTCCGAGTCGGCGACGATGCCGCCGCCCGCGTGCCAGCGAACGTGGTGGTCCGCGACGACGGCCGTGCGGATCGGCAGGCCGAGCTCGAGGTCGTCGCGTGCGATGAGACCGAGCGCCCCGGTGTAGACCCCGCGCGGGGACGCCTCCAGCTCGGCGATGATCTCCATCGCGCGCACCTTCGGCGCGCCGGTGATCGACCCGCCGGGAAACGTGGCCGCGAGCAGCGCGCCGGTGTCGACCCCGTCGCGCAGCGTCCCGGAGACGACGGAGACGAGATGGTGCAGGCTCGGATGGCTTTCCACCCGCGCGAGCGCGTCGACGCGGACGCTGCCCGGCACGCACACGCGGCCGAGGTCGTTGCGCTCCAGATCGACGATCATGACGTGCTCCGCGCGCTCCTTGGGATCGCGGCACAGCTCGGCTCGGAGCGCGTCGTCCCCGCCGGCATGGTCTGCGCGCGGTCGCGTGCCCTTGATGGGTCTGGTCTCGACGCGCCGTCCGCGGCGGCGGAGCAGCAGCTCGGGCGAGTTGGCGACGACGACCGGGCCGCCGAGATCGAGGTAGGCGGTGTACGGCGCGGGATGCCGGCGCGCGAGGCGATCGAGCAGCGCCCACGCGGGCGCGGCCAGCGGCGCGGTGAACGGCTGGGTGAGATTCACCTGGTAGCAGTCCCCCGCGGCGAGGTACGCGAGGATGTCGCGGACGGCGGACCGATAGCGCTCCGCCGCCATCGTCGCCGCGAGCGGCGCGGTCCCGAGCGGCCCGTGCCACTCGGGCGCCGGCCGGGACAGGCACTCGAGCCAGGGCGCTCGCATGGCGGACGGGCCGCTGCCGACGAGCGCGTACGCCGATCGACGCCGGTCGAGGACCAGCACCGGGTCGTAGTGCCGGAGCACGGCGAGCGGATCGACGGGGGCATGGTGGATCGGCCGCGGCGCCATGCCGACGCCCAGCTCGTACGTGAGGCACGCCACGACGCCGCCGGCGAGCGGGAAGGGCAATCCGCTTTCGCTGCTCGGGGCCGCCGCGACGAAGCGCGCGATGGCCGCCGCGGGATCCGGGTCGCTCGCGCGGAGGCACAGCTCCGCCGTCGGCCGGCAGCCGATGACGGCCGCGGGGTGCTCGGGGTCGGGCACCTCGATGAGGAACGCGCCCGGCTCCCCGGCGATGCACGCCAGCACGTCCAGCGGATCGCGGCGGAGCGTGAGCCGGGCCAGGGCCATCGCGCCAGGTCTAGGGGGCGTCCCGGGACCGGTCAAGGTTGGGCGCTCGCGCGCCGGCGTCCGTGCTATAGCGAGCCGGCGATGCCTCCACGCACCAGTCGCGCGATCGTGCAGACCGGACCACGCCAGCTCGAGCTGCGCGAGCTGCCCATACCCGAGCTGACCGACGACACGGCGCTGCTCCGCGTCGAGGCGTGTGGCATCTGCGGCAGCGACGCGGAGCAGTACACCGGCACCATCCCGGTGCAGTATCCGCTGGTCCCGGGACACGAGCCCCTCGGGGTGATCGAGGCGATCGGCGACCGCGCGGCGAAGCGCTGGCGCCTGGACGTCGGCGATCGCGTCGCGGTCGAGGCGGTCATCCCGTGCGGGCATTGCACCGCGTGTCGCGGCGGGCGCTACACCGTGTGTCGCGGTCGCGGCGGCATGTTCGGTCACGGCTACGTTCCACTCGATCGACCGCCGGGGCTGTGGGGCGCGTACGCGGACTACATGCACCTCGATCCGTTCTCGATCCCGCACCGCATTCGCGCCGACATCCCGCCGAGCATCGCGGTGATCTTCAACCCGCTCGGCGCCGGGTTTCGCTGGGCGGTCGAGCTGCCGCGCACGGGGCCGGGCGACACGGTGCTGATCCTCGGCCCCGGCCAGCGCGGGCTCACCAGCGTCATCGCGGCGCGGGCCGCGGGCGCCGACCTGATCATCGTCACCGGCCTCTCGCGCGACGCGGCCAAGCTGGCGCTCGCGCGCGAGCTGGGCGCCGACCATACGATCGACGTCGAGCAGGAGGACGTGCGACGTCGCGTGCGCGAGCTGACCGGCGGCCGCGGCGCCGACGTGGTCGTCGAGGTCGCGTCCTACACGACCGCGCCGGTGGCGGAGGCGCTCTGGCTCGCCGCGACGCACGCCCGCGTGGTGCTCGCCGGCGTGAAGGGCTTCAAACCGGTGCCCGACTTCGTCAGCGATCTGGTGGTCGTGAAGGAGCTCACGGTGATGGGGGCGTTCGGGGTCGCGAGCCGGGCGTACGAGGCGGCGATCCGGTTGATCGAGTCTGGACGCGTGCCGCTCGCGCGCATGCACACCCACGACTTCGCGCTCGAGGACGCCGAGCGCGCGATCCAGATGCTGGGCGGCGAGGTGCCCGGCGAGCAGAGCATCCATTCATGCCTGCTCCCCGGGCTGCGTGCATGAGCGCCGGGCCCTACGTCGACGGACTCGGAGTCCGCATCGAGACGGCCGACGCCGCGCGCGCGCTGCTGCGCGTGCCGTTCCAGGACGGCAACTCCAATCCGGGCGGCGCGCTGCACGGCGGCGTCGCGGCGTCCGTGATCGACGTCGCGGCGGGGCTGGTCGGTCGTGCGGGCGTCGAGGATCGGGCCGGCCTCGAGCACGCCGTCGTCGATCTCGCCGTCACCTACCTGGCGGCCGCCATCAACGAGGACATCCTGGCCGAGGCGCGCCTGCTGCGCCGGGGCAAGGAGCTGGCGTTCGTCGAGGTCGACGTGCGGACCGGTGCCGGCAAGGCCATCGCGCGCGGGCTCGTCACGCAGCGCTCCGGCGAGCCGGGAGGCGCGGAGCGCCAGCTGCGACGTGATCCCGCGCCGTTCACGGGGCCGCGCGCCGAGCTCCCGGGCTTCGCGCGCTTCTTCACCACCGCGCCCTTCATGGCGCGGCTCGGCATCGAGGCGCGTCACGCGGCCGAGGGCAGCGCGCTCACGTCGCTGCCGTGGCGCGAGGCAAACGCCGACGCGATGGGTGCGCTGCATGGTGGAGCGGTCGCGGCGCTGATCGACACGACGGGCGCGATGGCGTCGTGGTCGCTGGTGCCCCTCGACCCACGCAACAAGGCGTCGACCCCGGCGCTCCACGTGACGCACCACGCGCCTGCCGCCGGCGAGGCCGTCGAGGCGGAGGCCCGTACGCTCCGGCGCACCGACGAGCTGTTTCACAATACCGTGACGGTGCGTGGCGCGGAGAGCGGCCGGCTGGTCGCGAGCGGCACCGTCCTGTACCGCATCGTCGTCCCGGCGTAGTGGGCATCGGGTGCACGTGGTGCGTTGACACGCCCCCGGGAGCCACGCACCAATGGCCGATCCAAGGAGGACTCATGATTCGACGCCTGCTCGCCGCCGCCATCAGCCTCTGCCTCGTCAGCCCCGCGCTCGCCGCCAGCTGGACCCTCGATCCGGCGCACACCAGCGTCCAGTTCTCGGTCCGCCACATGATGGTGAGCAACGTCAGCGGCGAGTTCACCAAGGTCTCGGGCACGGTGAACGGGGACCAGTCCGCCGCGACCGGTGCCACCATCGAGGCCAGCATCGACGCCTCGAGCATCAGCACGCGTGAGCCGAAGCGCGACGAGCACCTGAAGAGCGCGGACTTCCTCGACGTGGCGCAGTATCCGACGATCACCTTCAAGTCGAAGAAGATCGAGGCCGCCGGAGCGGGGAGCTTCAAGGTGACGGGCGATCTCACCCTCCACGGCGTCACGAAGGAGGTCGTCCTGGACGTGTCCGACGTGACGCCGTCCATCAAGGATCCGATGGGCAAGACGCGCGCCGGGGCGCACGCGACCACGAAGATCAACCGCAAGGACTTCGGGATCAACTGGAGCAAGGCGCTCGACGGCGGCGGCGTGATGGTGGGTGACGACATCGCCGTCACGATCGACGTCGAGGCGACCCAGCAGTGAACGACGACCGGACGCCGATCCTCGTCGGCGCCGGCCAGCTCACCCAGCGCGAGGTGTCGCCGGCGGAGGCGCTCGAGCCGGTGGCGATGATGGAGATGGTCGCCCGTCGTGCGGCCGACGATGCCGGCGCGGGGCCGACCCTTCTCGGGCGGATCGACTCGCTCGCGGTCGTCAACGTGTTCTGCTGGCCGTACGCCAATCCGCCGCGGCTGCTGGCGGAGCGGCTGGGCATCCATCCCGCCGAGGAGCTCTACACGACCGTCGGCGGCAGCACGCCGCAGTGGCTGGTCAACGAGACGGCGGGGCGGATCGCGGCCGGTCGCGTGCGCGTGGCGCTGCTGGCCGGCGCGGAGGCGGTGCGCAGCGTGATGCAGGCGCGCAAGGCGCGCGTGAGGCTCGCCTGGTCGAGCGGCGGCGACGGTCCACCGACGATCGTCGGCGACGCGCGCGACGGCACGAGCGAGCACGAGGTGGCGCAGGGTTTCATGCTGCCGACGCAGATCTATCCGCTGTTCGAGAACGCGCTCCGGGCGCGGTCCGGTCGCGACGTCGACGCGCACCGCCACATGCTGGGCAGCCTGTGCAGCCGGCTGTCGGCGGTGGCCGCCGAGAACCCGTACGCCTGGTTCCGCGCCGCGCGCGCACCGGACGAGATCGCCACGCCCGGGTCGTCGAACCGGATGATCGGGTTCCCGTATCCGAAGCTGATGAACGCCATCATCGAGGTCGACCAGGCCGCCGCGGTGCTGATGACGTCGGTCGCCGAGGCGCGCGCGCTCGGCATCCCGCGCGATCGCTGGGTGTATCTCCGGGGCAGCGGCCAGGCGCACGATCGCTGGTTCGTCTCCGAGCGCGTCGACTACACGAGCTCGCCCGCCATCCGCGAGGCGGGACGCCAGGCGCTCGACGCCGCCGGGATCACGATCGATCGCGTCGATCATCTCGATCTCTACAGCTGCTTCCCGGCCGCCGTGCAGATCGGCCGCGACATGCTCGGGATCGCCCCGGACGATCCCCGGCCGCTCACGGTCACGGGCGGCCTGCCGTACTTCGGAGGGCCCGGCAACAACTACTCGATGCACGCCATCGCCGAGACGATGGCGCGCGTGCGGACGCGGCCGGGATCGATCGGGCTCGTCACCGCGCTCGGCTGGTACCTGACGAAGCACGCCGTCGGCATCTACGCCGGGGAGCCGAAGGACGGCCCGTTCGTGCGCGAGGACCCGGCGCCGCGCCAGGCGCTGCTCGACGCCGAGCCCGCGCCCGCGCTGGCCCTCGAGCCGTCGGGTCCGGCGACCATCGAGACCTTCACGGTGCTGCACGATCGCGACGGCGCGCCCATGCGGGGCCTCGTCGTGGGCCGTCTCGACGACGGCAGGCGATTCCTCGCCGACACGCCGGACGATCCCGCCGTGCTCGGCGGCCTCGAGACGCACGAGGCGGTCGGCCGGCGCGGTCGGGTCGCGACCGCGGACGGCGCCGCCCGCTTCGATCCGCGCTGACAGCGCGCCGCGCGTCACCGCACCCTGCCCTGGACGCGCATCGTCGTCGCCGGCAGCGGTCTTGCGTCCCCGGGAGGCACCGTCTAGCGTGCGCACCCGTGAACGCGGCCGTCAGTCTCATCGGGCGCGTGCTTCCGGCCACGGTGCACGTGAAGGCGGAGGTTCCGCCCGAGCACCCGTCGGCGCGCCTGCTCGGCACCGAGCGCATGGGATCGGGCACGATCATCGATCCGTCGGGCCTCATCCTCACCGTCAACTACGTCGTGCTCGGCGCCTCCGAGGTCCGCGTCACGCTGCTCGACCAGCGCGAGTACGTCGCCGAGGTGGTGCGCTACGACTTCACGTCCGGGCTCGGTCTCCTGCGCATCGCCGAGGGCGGGCTGCCGGCGCTGCCGTTGCGGCGGACGTCGGAGGTGCATCTCGGCGACGAGGTCTTCCTCGTGGCCAGCGCGGGCGAGGGCTCGGCGAGGATCTCGAACGGCGGCATCAGCTATCTCGGTCCGTTCGACGCGAACTGGGAGTACGTGCTCGAGCGCGCGGTCATGACGACGGCGATGAACCCTGGCCTGGGCGGCGGTCCGCTGCTCGACATGCAGGGCAACGTGCTCGGCGTCGTCTCGCTCAACCTGAACGAGATCGGACGCTTCTCGCTCGCGATCCCGTCCGAGTACTACCTCGACGCGCGCGATCAGTTCCTCGCGGGCGGCGGCCGGGGCATGGGAACGCGGGCGTGGCTCGGGGTGTTCTGCTACGCCATGAACCACCACGTCGTGATCGCGGGCGTGCTGCCCGGCGGTCCCGGCGAGTCGGCGGGCCTGAAGGCCGGCGACGTCGTCCTGGCGGTCGACGGCCGCGACGTGGCGGATCGCGCCTCGCTCTACCGCCACCTCTGGCGGCGCCGTCCGGGCGAGCCGGTGACGCTCAAGGTGTTCCGCAGCAACGAGGCGCGCCTGGTGACCGTCGCGTCGGGCGACGTCGTCGAGTTCTTCGCCTAGTGCCCCGCGCCGGCGATCGGTCGCCATGAAGCCCACGATGGCGCTAGGCGACTTCCTGGTCGCCTACCTCCGCAAGATCGGGGTCACGCATCTCTTCGGCATCCCCGGCGATCTCGTGCTCCGGCTCTTCCTGCGCTTCGGCGCGCGCCGCGGGCTCCGCGTGGTGACGCTGTCGCACGAGCCGGGCGTCGGCTTCGCCGCCGACGGATACGCGCGCGCGACCGGTCGCATCGGCGTGGTGTGCGTGACCTACGGCGCGGGCGGACACAACATGGTGAACCCGGTCGCGGGATCGTTCTCCGAGCGCGTCCCGCTCCTCGTGCTGAGCGGCGGTCCGGGCGACGAGGAGCGCAAGCTCGGGACCCTGATCCACCACCAGGCGAAGGAGATCGAGTCGCAGCTGCGCATCTATCGCGAGCTCACCTGCGCGGCGCGCCTGCTCGACGACGTCCGCACCGCCGCCGAGACCGTGCACGAGCTGGTCCAGACGGTGTGGCGCGAGCAGCGCCCGGGATATCTCGAGGTGCATCGCGACATGGTCGAGCGCCGCATCCCGGTCCCGAAGGAGATCCTCGCGTGGGACGGCGCGCTCCAGTTCGCGCGCTCCGACGAGCGGAAGGTCGCGGAGGCGGTGCGCGACACCGCGGCGCGCTTCAACGCGTCGCGCCGGCCGCTCGTCACCGTCGGCATCGAGACGTTTCGCTACAAGCTGAAGCGCGACGTGCAACGGCTGGCCGAGACGATGGGCGCACCGGTCGCGACCACCGTCCTGTCGAAGGGCGCGTTCCCGGAGGATCATCCGCTCTTCCTCGGCGTGCACATCGGGGCGATCTCGCCGGCGGCGATCCTCCGCCGCGTCGATCGCGCCGACCTGGTGCTCAACCTGGGCGCGATGCGCACCGACATGGACCTCGGCTCGCGCCCGCCGCCGGTGGCGCGCGATCGCTCGATCTGGGCCGTGGACGGCCGGGTGCACGTGAGCTTTCACACCTACACCGACGTCCACATCCGGGACTTCGTCCGCGGTCTGCTGCGGACGAAGCTGCGCCGCCATCGCGAGCGCGTGCGCTATCACGACAACCTGCCGCGCGAGACGCCTCGTCCCGCCGCGCCGCTCGAGGTGACGGGGCTGCTCCGCGAGGTGAACCGGTTTCTCCGCGAGCACCCTCGCCACGTGGTGGTCGCGGAGTCCGGCGACATGCTCTTCGCCGGCCTCGACGTGCGGCTCGGGCGTGGCGACGGCTACCTGGCGCAGGGCTTCTACGCCTCGATGGGATTCGGCATCCCCGGCGCCCTCGGAGCCCAGATCGGCTCGCGCGTGCGGCCGCTGGTCCTGTGCGGCGACGGAGCCTTCCAGATGACGGGGGCGGAGATCGCGCAGGCGCCACGCCACGGGCTGTCGCCGATCGTGGTCGTGGTGAACAACGGCGGCTGGCAGATCTTCCGGCCGGTGGTGCGGCGCACCGAGCTGCTCGATCTCCCCCCGTGGCCGTACGCCGAGCTGGCGCGCGCCTGGGGCGGTCTCGGCTTTCGCGTCGAGACGGCGGGCGCGCTGCGCGCCGCGCTCGACGAGGCGGCGCGCAGCAGGTCGTTCGTCGTGATCGAGGCGTGCGTGGCGCCCGACGACCTCTCGCCGGTATCGCGCAAGTACATCCAGGCGTCGGCCCGCCACGGCCGCTGGGTGCGCGCATGATCGTCCCCGGCCGGCGCTACGAGGATCTGATCTCGACGTTCGAGTGGCGCGTCCCCGACGAGTTCAACTTCGGCGCCCTGGTGGCCGCCTGGGCGACGGACCGCAGCCGCGTCGCGCTCTACTGGGAGGACGAGGCGGGGCGCACCGACCGGCTGACGTTCTGGGACCTGCACCAGGCCTCGAATCGCGCCATGAACGCCCTCGCCGCGCTCGGGCTCCGGCGGGGAGATCCCCTGCTCGTGATGCTGCCGCGCGTGCCGGCGTGGCACGTGGCGATGATCGCCGGGCTCAAGCTGGGTGCGCTCGTGATCCCGTGCACGTCGACGCTGCGCGCGAAGGACATCGCCTACCGCCTCCGTCACAGCGGAGCGCGTGGCGTCGTCGCCACCACCGAGCTCGCGGCGGAGGTGGATGCCGCCGGCGTGGATCTCCCGGTCCGGGTGGCGGTCGGCGGCGCACCGGCCGGCTGGCACGACTGGGACGGGCTGCTCGCGCGTGCGGCGACCAGCGGCGTCGCGGCACGCACGCGGAGCGACGAGCCGGCGCTGTGCTTCTACACGTCGGGGACGACGAAGGATCCGAAGGCGGTCCTGCACGCGCACGCGTACACCTTCGCGCACCGCTGGACGGGCGAGTACTGGCTCGATCTCCAGCGCACCGACCTGCACTGGACCACGGCCGACACGGGCTGGGCGAAGGCGGCGTACGGCGTGCTGTTCGGGCCGTGGATGAACGGCGTCGCCACGTTCATGTACCACGGTCGCTTCGACCCCGAGCGCCAGCTCGACCTGCTCGAGCGCTACGAGATCTCGACGTTCTGCGCGCCTCCCACGGAGTACCGGATGCTCGTGACCCGGGATCTCCGCCGCCGCCGGCTGCCCCGGCTGCGCCACTGCACCGCTGCCGGCGAGCCGCTCAACCCCGAGGTGATCCACGCCTGGCAGGATGCGCTGGGGCTGCTGGTGTACGACGGCTACGGACAGACGGAGAGCATCATCCTCGCCGCCAACCTGCCGTCGCTTCCGCTGCGTCCGGGCTCGATGGGAAAGGCGTTCCCGGGACACGACCTGCGCATCATCGGCGACGACGGTGCCGAGCTCCCGGCGGGCGAGGTGGGCGACCTCGCGCTCCGCGGGCACCCGCCCTCGCTCTTCCTCGAGTACTGGAAGAGCCCCGAGGAGACCGCCGCGTGCCGTCGCGGGGAGTGGTACCTGACCGGCGATCGCGCGAGCCGCGACGAGGACGGGTACCTGTGGTTCATCGGCCGCGCGGACGACGTCATCATCTCGGCCGGTTACCGCATCGGTCCCTTCGAGGTCGAGAGCGCGCTCCTCGAGCACCCGGCGGTGGTCGAGTCGGCGGTGATCGCGAGTCCGGATCCCGTCCGCGGCCAGGTGGTGAAGGCGTTCGTGGTGCTCGCGCCGGCGCAGGAGCCGGGCGCGGAGCTGGTGCGCGCGCTGCAGGACCACGTGAAGCGAGTGACGGCGCCCTACAAGTACCCGCGCGAGATCGAGTTCGTCGACGCCCTGCCGAAGACGGCGAGTGGCAAGATCCGGCGCGTCGAGCTGCGCCAGCGCGAGCGCCAGGCGAAGGCCGGCGGCCGCTAGAGGGCGGCCGCGCTGCACGCGGCCGGCGCGGCTTCGATCGCGAGCAGCTTGCTCGAGCCGAGGCCGTGAATGGGCGGCGGCTCGACGCCGACCTCGTCGCGCCAGAAGCCCGCGTCGGCGAGCAGATCGACGACGGCGCGCAGGTGGCCATCCTGCGTGAAGAGGACGCCGCCGGGCCGCAGCCGCGGGACGAGGTGCGTGAGGCAGGTCCGGGTCGAGCTGAGCAGGTCCACGTCGAGCAGGGCGACGTCGACGTGGCCCTGGAACGCCGGCAGCGTGTCGGCGAACCAGCCCTTGTGGAACTCGCACACGAGCGGGTCGCCGAAACGCGCGACGGTACGGCGCACGGACGGCAGGCGGCCGCGAAACGCACCGGCGCGGAACTCGACGCGCCGGCCCCACAGGTTGCGGTGCACCTCGCGGTTGGCCGGGATGCCGCGGAACGAGTCGAACACGACGAGCCGGCCGCCGGCGAGGCCCGTCACCAGGCTGAGCTTCGCCGTGCTGCCGCCCTTGCCGCTGCCGGCTTCCACGACCGTGAGCCCCGGACGTCCGGCGATCCGGAGGATGCGATCCGCCACCGCGAGCATCTCCGCCTGGGTGTGATAGGTGCGGACGTGGTTGGTGGTGGCGAGGAAGCGGCGCACCAGTCCGACGCGCACGCGCAGCGGAACGGCTCGCGGATATCGCGCGCGCAGGAACGCCAGCACCGCGCGTCGATCGCGTCCGAGGAGAAAGCGGACCGACTGCGCGCGGCGGTAGAGCGAGCCCGTCCCGCGACGCACGGTCAGCGATACTGCTGGAGCCGGGCGATGCGCACCTCGAGAGGCGGGTGCGAGGCGAACAGCGAGGCCATCCGGCTCGGAGCTCCCGCGATCTTGAGGGTCGCCAGCGCGTCCTGCCGCGTGTCGACCAGCTGGGCGTTTTGCCGCAGCCGTTCGAGCGCCGCGATCATCTTCCCCCGGCCGGCGAGCTGCGCGCTGCCGCGATCGGCGCCGAACTCGCGCCAGCGCGAGAACGCGGCCACCACCAGGGCGCCGAGCAGGCTGAGCACGATCTGGAGGACCATCACGATCCCGAACTGCACCATGCCGCGGTTCTGCTCGCGCACGTTCTGGCTGACGGCGAACGCGATCACGCGCGCGAAGAAGAGCACGAACGCGTTCACCACGCCCTGGAGCAGGGTCATGGTCACCATGTCGCCGTTGCTGACGTGCGTGATCTCGTGGCCGAGGACGCCCTCGACCTCGTCGCGGCTCATGTGTTGCCACAGGCCGCTCGAGACCGCGACCAGCGCCCGCGACTTGGTCGGGCCGGTGGCGAAGGCATTGACCTCGGGGCTGTCGTAGTAGCCCACCTCGGGCATCGCCGGCAGCCGTGCCGCGCGGGCCAGGTTGTGCACCATCTCGACGATCTCGCGCTCCCGCGGATCGCGCGTGTTCGGATCGATGACCCGGACGCCCATCATCCGCTTCGCCATCACGCGGGACAGCGCGAGCGAGATCAGCGAGCCCGCCATGCCCCAGACGAGGCAGAAGACCATCAGCGAGCCGTAGTCGATCCCGTAAGCGCCGAGACCGCGGTTGAGCCCCAGCAGCTGCACCAGGATCGAGATGGTGAGCATCACCAGGATGTTGGTGATGAGGAAGAGCACGATGCGCTTGGCCCAGGTCATGGGAACCTCCGTCACCGAGTAAGATACCGTTGGCCGTCAGGCAGGCAAGCGCGGCCGCCCGCGAGGGGCGCCGACCGCTACTTGGCGGGGACGCGGTCGGTGGCGTCGACGAAGGCCAGCGTCTCGGACAGGACCCGTCGCACCGCGGCGCGCTCGTCGGGTTCGAGCAAGGTGGCAGCGGCCGCCATCGCCTCGCTCCACACGCCGTGGAGCGGGCCGAGCACGTAGCGCAGCACGCGGAGCCCGCGGTAGTTCGCGACCACGAGCTCGTCGTGATCCATGAGCGGCGGCGTGCGCTCGTCGGTGAGAACGCGCAGGTAGAGGCGCGCGTTCGGGTTGGGACGGGTGTCGTACCCGGTGGCGAGGTCCCCGGTCCCGCGGGTGAGACAGCGGCATTCGACCTCGCGCTCGAGCACCTGGAGGATGGTCTCACGGTCGCCCGGCGGCATCTGGCAGAACGCGCGCTGCAAGCGGTCGAACAGATGGTCGGTCGCGAGGTCGTCCGCGAACGTGGTGGCGCTCTCGAGCAGCGTGTCGAGCGCCGCGACGGTCTCGCGAGCGCTCTCGACCGGACGCGACGTCGTCATGCTCGGATCCTCACGGCGCCTGGTGTGTGCTCGCGTCGCCTGCCGCCGACGAGAGCGCCTCGTCGACGAGCTCCCGCATGTGGCGGTTGACCCAGTCGACGGCCGCCAGCTCCTGCGGCGTGAGACGGGCCAGCGCGTCGCGGATGCCCGCCTGCCAGTGCCCTTCGCGGGGCGTCGTGCTGAGGGTCAGGTACGTCGCACGCGCCACCCGCAGCGTGGCGAGCATCATCTCCTGCCGGCTGACGTACGGTGCGGCCGTCGCCGCCTCGAGCACGCGCACGTAGAGCCGGGCATTCGGATTGGGCCGCGTCACGTTGATGCCCATGTTGATGCCGTTGAGACTCGCGCGCGCGTTCGTGGCGGACATTCGCCGCAGGGTGACCTCGCGCTCGAGCACCCCGACGATCACCTCGCGGTCCTGAGCCGGCGTGCACGAGTACACGTCGAGGAGCCGGAGGAGCAGCGGATCGTTCGTGAGTCTGCGCAGCAGCGTACGCGCGGCTCGTAAGGTCTCGCGGAGCACTCCGGTGCGACCGGCCGCCTCCCCGCCCTGGTATCCCCCGCCGCGAGGAGTCCTGTCGTCATTCACCGATCACGACACTTCCCGGGCGGGGCGCGAAGTGTCAAGCCGATATCGGTGTCGATCGATATGTAACGGGTGTGGCGTCTCTCAGGCTGCCGGGCGCAGCGAGACCGACCCCGGTCGGACGGCTGCGGGTCGGGCAACCCGGGTCCGTCGGCGCCGGCGCGCGCTCATCCAGGACTCACCGGCCGCAAGCGTGATCAGCACTGCCAGGGCGGCCAGGGCCGCCAACGCGGCGACCGGAGCGAGCGGTCCGAACAGGTCGGCCAGCGTGGCGATCGGGGCAACGGCGGGAAATCCGGCAGGGATCATGACGTGCCACCTCCTGCGCCCGCACCTCGCATGGATCGTGCCACCTTGCTCGTCGCGCTCCATGGCCAAAAAACGTCGATGTGGTGGAGTCCAGGTGTCGTCCCGCCACTGCAGGCGGTGCCTGAACCAGGTGGCAGTCGCGGGCCGACTGCCTGCTGCACGTTGCACCGGGTGCAACATGGAGCGGACAATCTGCCGTCGACGCCCCGGTTGCGGCCGCGAAGCCGTCCGTGGCACCGGGATTGCGGACGCGAGTCGATGATGATCCCGAGCCGGCCAGGCGTGCCCGGGGGAGAGCCTGAATGACGGAGTCCGCGCTCACGGTGGCGGGCGTGTACGGCGTGCCGGCGATCGTGTGGGCCGTCATCACGCGACAAATGTGGTGGTACGTGCGCGCGCGCCGGCCGGAGAGCCTGGCGTTTCGCCTGATGCCCCTGGTCGGCGGCGCGTTCGTCCTCCACTACGCGTTGCTGGTCGGGCTGGTGCTGGCGCCGCCGGGCCTGCCCATGGACCCGTGGGAGCTCGTCCGCTCGCACCGGAACCTCGGCACCGAGGTGACCTGGTTGTTGATCGTCTCCCTGCTGCGACACCTCGTCCACCTGCTGCCGATCCCGGAGCGGCGCCCGAGCGTGGCGTGGCTCACTGTGAACTACGGGCTCGCAGCCCTGGCGGCGATCGCCGATGCCTGGGTGCGACTGCGCACGGGCGCGTCGCCGGAGGCGCAGACCGGCGCGCACCACATCTTCGAGGCGACCTTCACCCTTCTCGTCCTCCTGTCGATCGTCGACCTCTGGCGTGTCGCGCGACCCGGCGTGTGGGGACCGGAGCACGCCGGTGAGCCGCGCCGTCCGGATCTGATCCTGGTCGTCGCCGGCAGCCTGGCGTCCATGCTCCTGTTGTGGATGCTCGCTGCGGCCGGCCGCGTGGGCCTCGGCTTCCTCCTCTACGAGGCGGTCGTCGGCCTAGCGCTCGCGGCGCCGTTCGCGCTCCGCATGCTGAGCGTCGTGATCACCCAGTTCACCGTCGCTGTCACGGTGCTCGGGATCGGTGGCGGCCTGCTCGCCGCGCGGGGGTGGGCGCTCGCGCGTGCGGGAGCAGCGTGGCAGCCGTTCCTCGACGTCGCCACGCTGCTGGCGCTCGGCGCGACGTTCGTCCCAGTTCGGCGCTGGCTGGGAGCGCTCCTGTCGCGCGTGCTCCACCGGCGCGAAGGCCGCCAGGCCGAGCTGCTGGCCTTCGTGCACACCCTCTCGCCCGACATCGGTGTCCGGGAGTGCTGCCGGCGCGCGCTCGCCGAGCTGGTGCGTGTCTGGCAGGTGCCGGGAGCCGCCGTCGTCCTGCGCGACGGCGACGCGATCGTACACGGGCCGATCGACCTCCCGCCGCTGCTCGCCGTCTGGCCGCGAGGAGACGCCGCCGACGTTCTACCGCGGCGCAACTTCGGCTCGACGGAGCTGCGCGAGCTGCCCATCGCCGTCCGCGAGGCACTGACGATCACCGGCGTCGGGCTCGGGACGTTCGCCATCCTGAGCCCGCGCCGGCGCTGGGGACATCTCTTCCTCCGCACCGGCCTGCTCCGCGGCGCCTTCGACGAGGACGAGGTCGTGGCGCTCGCGGCGTTCACCGATCAGCTGGCGCTGCTGCTCGACGGCGCCGACCTGCTGGCCCGCGCCGTCGCCGTCGAGCGCTCGCTCGCGCACGCCGAGAAGCTCGCGGCCGTGGGCGCGCTCGCCGCGCGCATCGCGCACGAGATCCGCAACCCGATCACCGCGGCGCGGAGCCTGACGCAGCAACTCGCGCGCGAACCCGGGACGCCGAACGCGCGGCGAATCGGCGTGATCCTGGGCGGAGCTCGAGCGCGTGGAACGCCAGGTGGCGAGCTGCTGCGCTTCGCGCGGCACGAGGAGTTCCGCTTCACTGCGGTCGATCTCGCGGACCTTGTCCGAGCGACGGTAGCGAGTCTGCGTGCGAGGCTGGACGCGCAGTCGGTGAACGTGGAGCTCCACCTCGAGCCCGGTGTCCTGGCGCGCGCCGACGCGGACAAGGTGCGCTCGCTGGTGTTGAACTTGCTCGAGAACGCGCTCGATGCCCTTGCCACGGTCGATGGGTTGCGCCAGATCGACGTCGCGGTCGCGGGAGTGAATGGACACGCTGCGCTCGTGATCGAGGACAACGGCCCGGGTGTGCCGGCCGATGCGCTGCCGCGCCTGTTCGAGCCGTTCTTCTCGCTCAAGCCGCATGGGACCGGGCTCGGCCTCGCCATCGCCAAGCGGTCCGTCGACGCACACGGCGGTCGGCTGGCCGCGATGTCGAACCCGCGTGGCGGGCTGCGCATCGACGTCGAGCTGCCGCTTGCGGGAGCCGCTGCGGCATGACCGCGATGCGTGTCGATCAGCTCATCGACGGGCTGCTCATGCTGTTCCCCGCGGCCGCGCATGCGTGGATCGCGTGGCAGGATCGCGGTGCGGCGGGTGTTACGGGGGCGCGACGTCTCCCCCACCCCGGCGTGCTCGTCGGGCTTTCCTGTGCGCTCGCCGCCCTTCCGCAGGATGTCGATCTCGGGCCGATCCGGATCGCCGCCTACGTCCTTGGCGACGCTCTCTTCGCGCTCGGTTTCGCGGGCTACGTTCATCTCGCGCGCCGGCGGGCCAGGCCGGAGCATCCGCCCGGGCGCTGGTGGCTCACCGCCAACTACGGACCTGCGGTCGCTCTCTGTCTCCTCGCCGCTACCTTCCAAGTCGTCATTCCGCTCCCGACCTTTCCGCGGCAGCTCGAGGCGTACCGCGCGATCTTCCTGTCCTACACCCTGACCACTGCAGGGCGGACGCTCGGCTGGCTCGTCGGCCCCTTGGGTGCGCCTCCGGGCGTGGCGCTGCTCGCGTTTGGGATGGTGCTCGCGGCCGGCGGCTGGCTGCTCGTCGCGATCGCCGGTGCGCACGGGCTCGTGGCGCCGCTGGCGGCCGCGATCGGCCTCGCGTTCGCGGCGCCGTTCGCGCGCGGCCGGCTCGCGAGCGCCATCCGCTCGATGCTCGTGGTCGTCGCTGCGGTTGCGGGATGGCGGGCGGCGACGAGCGGGGTAGAGGCGCTCGGTGCCCTGGCGGCGAGCGGGTATCGACCGGTGGCGCCGTCCGCCATCCGGCTGGTTGGCGTCGGCGTCTCGGCCGCGCAGGCGCTCGTCTGGGGCATCTGCGCGAGGCAGGCGTGGCAGGCACGGGGTCGACTCGCCGCCCCGGCGTCGATCACCGGGCTCCTGGCGGCGTTCATGACCTGCATGAGCGCGTTCTGCACCCTCGACGCCGGCGCTGGCTACTGCCGCCGCTGGCGCCTCCGCTTCCATCCTGGTTGTCGGCGATCTCGATCACTCGCGATTGGCTCCTGCTTGCGGCGGCGGCGATGGGGGCGCACCTCGCGGGCTTGCTCTTCGCTCGCCAGCCGACGGCGCTCTGGGTCGGCCTGAACTACGGCATCGCCGGTACCGTCGCGCTCGGAAGCGTGATGCTGTTCGACGTCGTTCCGGCTGCGAGCTTCGAGCAGCGCCTCCGGTTCTACATCGTCGTCCAGGAGTCCTACGTGGTAGGGGCGGTGGTGTTCGCGCTTCACCGCATCGTCCGCAGCGTACGGCCCGGCGTGTGGTGGCGGGCGGAGGGGGATTTGATTGCCGGACGGACGAGGCGGGCCGACGTGCTCCTCTACGCGGTGGTCGCTGCCGGCGTGAGCGTCTCGATGTGTGTGCTCGCCTTGCGGCCCTTCGCAGGCTTCGAGCCGTCCTGGCTCCAAGTAGGTCTCGCCGCCACGACCGGCTTCGCGGTCCTCATTCCGATCGCCGTCAGTGCGCTCGGAGAGGTCGTGCGGGGACTCCTTGGCGCCCTGACGGCCCTCGCGATCGCCGCCGCCGCGTTTGCCGCCGTCGAGGCGGTGGCGCGGCCGCTCGCGGCGCTAGGTCTCGGTGGCGTGTCGATCGCCGTCGCGGCCGCGATTCTGGCGATCGCGATGGTCCCGCTGTGGTCGCGAGTCCGCGCCGCACTCGAATGGACGGTCTTCCGGCGCAGCCGTTTCCGGCGCGCCGAGTTGCTCGCATTCCTGCACACGCTGCCGCTGGAGCTTGGAACACGCGCTTGTACCCAACGAGCACTCTCGGCGCTGGTCGAGGTGCTGCGCTGTCGGGGCGCCGCGGCCCTGCTGCCCGACGGGGACGTCGTGAGCCAGGGGACGCTCGCGCTGGAGCCGTTGCAGCGCGCCTGGCCTCGCGGCGCCGAGGACGAGGCACTGCCCGACCGCGTGCTGGTCGGCTACGACCTCGCTTCGCTGTCGCCGGCGCTGCGCGAGCTCGCGAGCGATGCGGGCGTCTCGGTGGTGCTGGCGCTCCGCAGCCCGCGTCGACACTGGGGTCGTCTGTTCATCGCCGTCGGCCTGCTCGCGACCGCGTTCAGCGACGAGGAGATCGAAGCGGCGCAGGCGTTCGCCGACCAGCTCGCGCTCGTGCTCGACGCCGCGGAGCTGCTCGAGCGCGCGCGTGGCGGTCGAGCGCTCGCTCGCGCACGCCGAGAAGCTCGCCGCGATCGGCGAGACTGGCGGCGCGCATCGCGCACGAGATCCGCAACCCGGTGACCGCCGCGCGGAGCCTGGCGCAGCAGCTGGCGCGCGACCCGGCGGTCGCCGCATCCGCCGAGCACGCCGACGCTGATCCTCGCCGAGCTCGAGCGCGTCGAGCGCCAGGTTGCCGGCGCTGCTGCGCTTCGCGCGCCGCGAGGAGTTCCAGCTTCGAGCGCGGTCGACCTCGGCGACGCTCGCGCGCAGCGACGCTCGAGCCGTTGCGCCCGCGCCTGGACGCGGGCGAGCGTCGCGCGTCGAGCTCGACGTCGCCGCACGGCGTCGTGGCGCGCGCCGATCGCGAGAAGCTGCGCCAGGTGCTGATCAACCTGATCGAGAACGCCGTCGACGCGCTCGCGAGCGCCGCCGCCGCGAGCGCATCGCCGTCGCCGTCGCGCGGCGACGACGGCACCGCGAGGCTCGCAGGTCGCGCGACAACGGGCCGGGCGTGCCGGCCGAGGCGCTGCCGCGGCTCTTCGAGCCGTTCTTCTCGCTCAAGCCACGGCACCGGGCTCGGGCTGGCGATCGCCAAGCGCACCGTCGAGGCGCACGGCGGCCGGATCGATGCGTCGCCGCGGACGGGCGCGGGCTGGCGGCTTCCGCGTCGACATGCCGCCGACGTGATGCCGCCTGCGCGAGGGCTCGCTGCGATGACGCCGCGCATCCTGGTCGTCGACGACGAGCGCACCATCGGCATCGCCATCCAGCGCCTGCTGGCGGCGCGCGGCTACGAGGTGCGACACGGCGCTGTCGGGCGAGGAGGCGATCGAGCAGCTCGGCGCGGCGCCCGTACCACCTCGTCATCACCGACCTGAACCTCGGCGAGATGAGCGGCATGGACCTGCTGCGCTGGGTCAAGCAGCACGCGCCCGGAGACCGCGGTCATCATGATCACCGCCTACGGCTCGGAGAAGATCGCCGTCGAGGCGATGAAGCTCGGCGCCGCCGACTACGTGCCGAAGCCGTTCGACAACGACGAGCTCGAGCTGGTGGTCGAGCGCGTGCTCGAGGGCATGACGCTGCGCCGCGACCTGCGCGCTCTTGCAGGAGCAGGTGGCCGGACGCGTACCGCTTCGAGAACCTCATCGGCAAGAGCGCCGCCATGCAGCGCGTCTTCGACGTGATCCGCAAGGTCGCCGACACCGACCTCACCGTGCTGATCCGCGGCCCGAGCGGCACCGGCAAGGAGCTGGTCGCCAACGCGCTCCACTACAACAGCCCGCGCCGCGACCGCCCGCTGATCAAGGTCAACTGCGCCGCGTTCTCGCGCGAGCTGGTCGAGAGCGAGCTGTTCGGCCACGAGAAGGGCGCGTTCACCGGCGCGATCAGCGACCCGCGAGGGCAAGTTCGAGATCGCCGACGGCGGCACGCTGTTCCTCGACGAGATCGGCGACATGCCGCTCGAGACGCAGGCCAAGATCCTGCGCGTCCTGCAGGAGCGCGAGCTCGAGCGCGTCGGCGGCAACCGCACGATCAAGGTCGACGTGCGCGTCCTCGCCGCCACCAACCAGGACCTCGAGGCCAAGGTGCAGCGACGGGCACGTTCCGCGAGGACCTCTACTACCGCCTGAACGTCGTCCCGATCGCGCATCCCGCCGCTGCGCGAGCGGCGCGAGGACCTGCCGCTGCTGATCGAGCACTTCCTCGGCGCCGTCGCGGCGCGGCCTGAGCCGGCCGCGCCAAGACGCTGGCGCCCGAGGCGTACCGCGCGCTGCTCGCGCACGAGTGGCCGGGCAACGTGCGCGAGCTCGAGCACGCCATCGAGCAGGCGATGGTGCTGGCTCGCGGCGCCGAGATCCAGCTCGACGACCTTCCGGCGGCGTTGCGCGGCCGGCGGACCGGCGGCCAGCGCGCCGGCCGCGACCGCCCGCGATCGGCGGCAGCTTCAAGGAAGCCAAGCAGCAGCGTCATCGAGCAGTTCGAGCGCCAGTTCATCGCCGACGCGCTGACGCGCCACCAGCGGCAACATCTCGAAGGCGGCCGAGGAGATCGGCATGTACCGCCAGCACCTGCAGATGAAGCTCGCCGAGTACGGCATCGAGCCGACCTTCGGGGCGGCGGAGAAACGCTGACGGCAGGCCATTTTGTGCTTGACTGACCCTACGTCGGACAGTACGTTCTCTCCCCTGAAATCGCGTTCTGGCACGCCCGGCTTCTCCCGGGCCCGGATCGCGCTCGGTCAGATACTCCCCGTCGGTGCGGAACCTCCGCAACTACCTGTGGTCGGGCGTATGCCCGGTCTCTACGTCGTCCAGCGGCTCACGCTCGATCTCGAATTGCGCGTGCTGATGGACGCCCGCCCGACCTCCGCACGCGTGAGGCGCATGGAAAAAAGAGCCCCCGAGAAGAAGGCCCGCGTCCGGGACGCGAGGTCGGCGCCCAGGCAGTCGGCCCCCGCGGTCGACGAGCCGCGCGAAGCACCCGTCGAGACGGCCAGTACCGAAGAGCTCGACCAGGTCGTCTCGTTGCTCGGCGACATGGACATCGAGGTCGAGAGTGTCGAGGAGACGGCCCTCGCCGAGGATCCGGCGGAGAAGCCTGCCGAGCCCGACTCCTGGACCGAGGAGCCCGCCGAGGCCGAGGAGGTCGAGCGCGCACCCGGCGAGACCGCCGATCCGGTGCGGATGTACCTCCAGGAGATGGGCGGCGTTCCCCTCCTCACGCGCGAGGAGGAAGTCGCCATCGCGAAGGAGATCGAGACCGGCGAGCGCGAGGTGCGCGAGGCGGTCTTCTCGCTCGACCTGGCGGTGCAGTACGTGCTCGGTCTCGCCGATCGTTTGAAGCACGGTGAGATCGAGGCGCGGCACGTCTTCGGTGACGACGAGGCGACCACCAGCGAGACCACCGAGGCGGGCGAGACCGGTCCGCGAGAAGACAAGCGGGCCGATGGCTTCCTGAAGCAGGTGTCGAAGCTGCGCCGGCTCGTGGGCGAGCAGGACAAGCTCGTGGCCGAGCGAGGCAAGGCGCGCACGTCGAAGACTCGCAAGGCGGCGATCGCCAAGCGGCTCGAGATCGTCGAGCAGAGCGTTCGCGAGACGTTGCTGGAGACCAAGATCGGCGCGAAGCACGTGACGAGCCTGGTCGAGACGCTGAAGGAAGCGCACGGCATCATCGACCGCGACCAGCTCGCCGTCCGCCGGCTCGAGGATCGCCTGGGCCACCCCGGCACCGAGGTGATCCGGCACGCGGGCCGCATCCGCGCCGAGGAGAAGGACGCGCGCCAGGCGGCGAGCCGCTTCTTCCACGCGCCGGCCGCCCAGGTGCTCGAGGCGGGCGAGATCATCAGGGAGGCGCGCCGCCGCATCAAGCAGGCCACCGAGGACGTCGGCATGCCGGCGGAGACGCTGCGCGACGTGCTGCGCGTCATCCGGCGCGGCGAAGCGAAGGCGCAGGAGGGCAAGCGCCGGCTGATCGAGGCGAACCTCCGCCTCGTGGTCTCGATCGCGAAGCGCTACACCAATCGCGGGCTCGGGTTCCTCGACCTCATCCAGGAAGGGAACATCGGCCTCATGCGCGCGGTCGAGAAGTTCGAGTACCAGCGCGGCTACAAGTTCTCGACCTACGCCACGTGGTGGATTCGCCAGTCCGTGAGCCGCGCCATCGCGGACCAGGCGCGCACCATCCGGATTCCCGTCCACATGATCGAGACGATCAACAAGGTCATCCGGACGTCGCGCTACCTGGTGCAGCAGTACGGTCGCGAGCCGAGCGCCGACGAGATCGCGCAGCAGATGGAGATGCCCGCCGACAAGGTTCGCAAGGTCCTCAAGATCGTGAAGGAGCCCGTCTCGCTCGAGACGCCGATCGGTGACGACGAGGAGAGCTCGCTCGGCGATTTCGTCGAGGACCGCCAGACCTTGTCACCGGCAGATGCCGCCATGGCTCTGTCGCTCGAGGAACAAACCCGCAAGGTGCTCGCCACGCTGACGCCGCGCGAGGAGCAGATCCTCCGACTGCGGTTCGGCATCGGCGAGAAGTCCGACTACACGCTCGAGGAGGTCGGCCAGCGGTTTGCCGTCACTCGCGAGCGCATCCGCCAGATCGAGGCGAAGGCGCTGCGCAAGCTTCGCAGCCCCAATCGGTCGCGCGTCCTCGAATCGTTCGTGGGACGCCAGTAGGAGGCGGGCGGGACTGTACACGGGCCGGCTGGGGCCGGGTGACCCGAGAGGGGAGCCCCGGGCGGCCGGAGGGAGAGATGCTCGAGGAGAATCTGGAAAAGGAGCTGCGGAAGTGGCGCGAGGACCGCGCCGCCAAGCCGCAGCGCGTGGCGCCTTCCGACCGGCGCACCCTCAAGGTGAACGGTCAGGAAGTCGTCGTCGTCAAGAAGAAGCCGAAGCCGCGCATCGGCTGAAGGTCGCGGGTCCTCGCGCGTGCAGGACGATCCCCCACGGGGGATCGCTCGCCGCCCGCCCGTGCCTGCGCTCGCGCGCGATCTCTCGCACGTCGAGTCCGTTCGCGTGCGCGACGACTTCATCCATCTTCGACCGCCGATCGCCTGCCACGCAATCGGCGGCGATACATGCGGCGGATCACTCGCCGGCGTCGCGGTGGCGTTCGCACATGCCGCCGACGCGAGCGATACGGTGCCCGCGCAGGCGCCACGAGCACGCCGGTGACGCGTTCCTGCGCCGCGGCACGCGAACCGCCGTGGACGCCTTCTGCTCACTCGCCGCGACAGTCGGGGGGAGAGGGAGCGAGTCGATGTCATCCACCAGCCGAATCGCGATCATCCTCCTCGTCGTGCGCTTCACGGTCCTCCCGCGTTCGCGGCGCCGTTCGATCCGGTCGAGGCGACGATCACCGAGCTCAAGACGCTACGCGAACACCGCCCACCGCGGTGTCGGTCGTCAAGCGCTACTGCACCGGATCGCAAGCAGGACGACGCCGGCGCGAAGCTGAACGCCGTGATCGTGAACCGGCGGCGCTCGCGGACGCCGCCGAGTCCGATCGCTGCGCTCTTCCGGCGTGGTGCTAGGCCGCTGCACGGTGTCGGTCGTCGTGAAGGACTCGTACGCCGTCAAGGGATTCGCACCACCGACGGCATCGAGGGCTGGAGCTCATCATCGCGCCGACGACGCACCAACGTGAAGCTGCTGCGGCAGGCGGGCGCCATCTCTCGGGAAGACGACATGTCCACGTTCGCGTTCTCGTACGACGGCATCAGCGAGGCCTACGGGCGGTGCGCACCGTACGATCCACGCACTCCGGGGTTCGAGCTCCGGCACCGGCGCCGCGATCGGCGCGAACCTCGCCATGTTCGGCATGGGCGGCGAGACCGGCGGCTCGATCGCATCCCTCGGACTTCAACGGCTCGTGGGCCTCAAGCCGTCGCTCGGGCTCGTGCTGCGGCGGCACCGTGCCCTGGTCCACGCGCGACGTCATCGGACCGATCGCGAAGAGCGTCACGACGTCGCGCTGGCGATGGACGTGCTGGCGGTGAAGGATCCCGACGACCTCTACGCGCCGAGTACCTGTGGGATCCGACGCCGCACAACCCGCGCGCCGGCCGGCGACGTACACCGCATCCTCGACCGCACGCGCTGGCGGGGAAGCGACTCGGGGTGCTCGGCCTACATCGGCAAGGGGACGCCGGAGCTCGGCGTGAGCGATCCGATCGACCCGGAGGTGGCGGCGCTCTTCGAGCAAGCCGAGGCCGATCTCGAAGCGGAGGGCGCGACGCTGATCGAGGTGACGCCACCGGCGCACACGATCTGGTTCGTCGATCAGCCGAACAACACGGCGCGCTGGACGAGCCTCGGCTCCGCCGAACTTCCTCTCCTTCGACGTGGCCGACCCCGGCCTCGGTAACTCGGTCTACTACTACGACCAGTTCCTGCAGCACTTCGGGAGCGGGCCGTACACGTCGGCCGCGGTCGCGCCGCTCATCTCGAGCACGCCGGACTTCTGGACTCTACAACACGCTGCTCGGCGCCTACAACGCGGGAACCTGCAGCCGAACAGCGCACCCGCGATCCAGCAGTACTCGCGGCGCTCAAGCTGCTGCGCCAGCAGTACCTGGAGGCATGGATGCAGGAGAGCGCCATCGACGCCTTCGTCTGCCCGACGGCGAAGATTCCGCGTTCAAGCAGCTGACCGACCCGGGATCGACGCGTTCGGGGACACGCTGAACGCGCGCTTCGAGAGCAACATCCTCGGGCTTCCGGCCATCACGGTGCCGATGGGCTTCTACTCCAACGGCGTCCCGGGAACGTGCAGTTCGTGGGAGACTTCTACGGCGAGGCCGAGATCATCGGCTTTGCCTACGACTACGAGCAGGCGACGGCATCGAGAGCCGCGCCTGCGTGCGGCGCGCCGACTGCGCGAGTGTCCCGAGCTGCCCGGCGGGCGGTGCGCCAAGTGAGCGCCGCCACGGCGCGGCTCACGCGTGCTCCGCCACGTGGACCTCTTCCCGGTCGTCCAGCGGAGGGGTGTCGCCGATGACGACCTGCTCGCCGCCGGTGAGTCCGGCCGTCACCTGGACCTGATCGGCGAACTCGGGACCCGTCGTGATCGGGGTGCGCTGCACGTGACCGTCGCGCAGCACCCAGGCGTAGCTTCCCTGTGTGCCGGTGCGCACGGCGCTGCGCGGGATCAGCACGCCCGTCGTGCCGGGTGCGCCCTCGAGCGGTTCGAGGAACACGATGCGCGCGCTCATGTCCGGCCAGAGCTGCTCGTCGGGCTTCTCGATCTGCACCTCGATGCGCAGCGTGCCCTTCTGCTTGTCCACCTGCGGGTACAGCTTCACGACGTGGGCGGCGTAGTGGTGGTCCGGGTAGGCATCGGGGGTGACCTCGGCGCGCTGGCCCATGCGGATCTTCGCCAGCTCGGCCTCCGTGACGTCCACCTGTCCGCGCAGGTCCTCCAGGTTCGCCATGCGGACCAGGTCGCCCGAGCCGGAGAAGCCGCCGGGCACGGCGATCTCGCCGACCTCCTTCAGCTTGGCGAGGATGACCCCGCTGCGCGGCGCGTGCAGCGTGGTGTACTCCAGCGCCACGCGTGCCTGCTGCAGCTCGGCCTGCGCCGTGCCCACGCGCGCCGCGGCGGTGTCGGCCTCGGCGCGGCGGACGTCGATCTCCTCCTGCGACATGACCCCCTGCCGCCGCAACGATTCCGCGCGCTCGCGCTTCACCTTCGCCAGCGCGGCCTCGGCCTGCGTCAGGCGTAGGTTCGCCTGCGCCCGATCGACGGCCGCGCTGTATTCGCGCGCGTCGAGCTGGACCAGCGGGTCACCGGCCGTGACGCGCGATCCCTCCTCGACCAGGTACCGGTCGATGCGGCCCGACACGCGTGTCCCGATCGAGATGTAGCGATCCGCGCTGACGACGTAGCCGGCGCCCGACAGCACGGGCATGCCGTCCTTCGCACCGGGCGGCGTCAGCGTGACGGTCGCGACCTGCACCGTCGGCACGCGGCCGGCGGCGATGCGCTTCCCCACCACTCCCGCGACCGCGAGCAGCGCGACGCCGATCAGCGACCCAGCGGAGCCGGCGCCGCGGACGAGCCGGCGCGCCGTCGCGCTCGAGACGCAACGCATTCAGGTTCTCGCGCAGCTCGTCGGGGGCGGTGGCCATCAGGCGTGCCGGAGGGCGTCGACGACCGGGATGTGGGCGGCGCGCCAGGCGGGCCGAGACCGCCGAGCACGCCGATGAGCGCGGCGAAGGAGACGCCCAGCAGCACGCCCCCGATCGACGGGCTCAGGAGGACGGTCGCCACGGTGAAGGTCATCATGCTGAAGGCCACCCCGGAGAGCAACGTGTTCACGGCCAGGATGGCGATTCCGGCCAGCGCGATTCCCGCGACGAGCCCGGCCAGGGCGAGGAGCAGCGACTCGGCGAGGAAGGAGAGGAGGATGGATCCGCGCCCGAATCCGAGCGCGCGCAGCGTGCCGATCTCGGGCGTCCGGCTCGCCACCGCGGCGTACATGGTGTTCAGCGCGCCGAACGTGGCGCCCGCGCCCATGATGGTGGCGAGCGTGAGGACCAGGATGTAGAGCGCGTTGGCGCTCTCGGCCTGCTCGTCGTAGTACGTCGATCTCGGGCTTGACCTCGAGCGTGAAGCGGCCGTCGTCCTCGATGCGCCGCTTGAGCGCTCCGGCGTCGGCTCCCGGCGCCATCGTCACGCGCATCCCCGAGTATCCCTCACGCCGCGTGTCGTCCTGGATGTCGGTCACGTCGGCCCAGATCTCGCTGTCGAAGGACGTGCCGCCGGAGTCGAAGATGCCGACCACGGTCCAGCGCCTCCGCCCGAACTCGATCTGCCGGCCGAGCCCCGCCTGGTAGCGCCGGGCGGCGTCGACGCCGACGACGACCTCGCCGAGGTTGGGCGTGAAGACGCGACCCTCCACCAGCTTCACGCGGCGGTGCACGGCGAACGCGACCGGCTCGACGCCGCGCACGAGCACGTTCTCGCGCCCGCCGTCGGCCGTGCGCATGAACGGCTGGTTCACCAGCTCGGGCGAGGCGAGCGGCAAGCCATCGGCGCCGCGCGCGATCCCGGTCAGCGATCGGATCGTCTGCGCCGCGTCGCGTGGCACCGCGCTCGAGCCGTCGTTCGTGGCGCCCTTGCGCATGACGACGACGTTGTCGGACTCGCCGGCGGACACCAGCATCTGCTTGAGCCCGGTCACCAGCGCGGAGAGCAGCATGGTCGCGGCGACCACCAGCGCGATGCCGCCCGCGGTGAAGGCGCTGGTCCAGCGTCGCACGAGCAGGTTGCGGACGTTGTAGCTCAGGGGAACCGCCACGCCGGACCTCGTCAGAAGAGACGCCGCAGCGCCTCGATGACGTTCGTGCGCGCGCCGTTCCAGGCCGGGATCATCCCGGCGACGATGCCGACGACAAGCGCCACGACGACGCCCTCCGCGGCGACTCCCGGCGACATGCGAAACCCGCCGAGCGGCCCGAGGATGCCGGAGTACCCGGTCTTTCCGGCGAGGCGCAGGGCTTCCAGGATCGCATACGCCGAGCCGGCGCCGAGGAGACCGCCCAGCAGACCCTGGAGCGACGACTCGGCGAGCAGCGCGGCGAGGATCGGCCCGCGCCGGAAGCCGAGGCTCTTCAGGATGGCGATCTCCGGGATGCGCTCGCGGATGCCCATGGCGCTCGTGTTGGCGGCGATGAGCACGACCGCGCCGACCACGAGGAAGCCCACGATCAGGATGACGCGCAGCAGGCCCTGGAAGGTGCTCATGAAGCTCGCGATGAAGGCCTTCTCGGTCTCCGCCGCGACCTCGGCCTCGGAGTTGCGGAAGAGCGCGTCGACCTGGCTGATGATGCCGTCCACCTGCTCCGGGCTCGCCGCGCGCAGCCAGATCATGCCGACGCGGTTGAAGCCGCCGCGCGATTCCATGGCCTCGTCGAGGTACTTGCGGTTGAACCAGAGCATGGTCGGGTTGGCGACGCCGCCGACCGTGCCCACGATCTCGAAGGTGAGATCCACCGGGAAGATCGTGCCCTTCAGCGTGACGTTCTGGCCGACGTGCCAGCCGAACTTCCGCATCGTGTCCTCGCCGACGAGCGCGCCGTTGCGTACGTGCTTGAAGCGGGCGAGCGCGTCGGGCGCGATGCGGTAGTCGGGCCACACCACGTCGACCGTCTCGGGATCGACGGCGAAGTTGGGGAAGAGGTTCTTCGGCTCGTCGTAGATGCCGCCGAACCACGAGTAGTGGTTCACGCCGACGACGCCCGGCAGGTGCTGCACCTTCTGCACGAACGCGCCCGGCAGCCAGTAGGTGAAGCCGGCCTTGTGATGCACGGAGATGCGCACGTTGGACGCCGCGCGCGCGGTGATGGCGTCGAGGGCCGAGGGCAGGGTGAGCACGGCGCAGACGAGGAAGATCGAGAGCGCGATCGACAGCGTGGTGAGCAGCATGCGGAGCGGGTGGCGCAGCAGGTTGCGCAGGACGAGGCGCGGGTAGGTCACGCGATCGCCCGTCCGAGCCCGCCGTCGTCCACCAGGATGCCCTTGTCGAGCCGGACGACCGTGTCGACCCAGCGCTCGGCACGCGGGTCGTGCGTCACCATCACGATCGTCTTCTCGAACGCGCGGTTCAGCTCGCGGAGCAGGGTGAGGATGTCGACGGCGCTCTTCGCGTCGAGATCGCCGGTGGGCTCGTCGGCGACGAGGAGATCGGGGTCGGTGACGATCGCGCGCGCGATGGCGACGCGCTGCTGCTCGCCGCCCGAGAGCTGCTGCGGGCGGTGGTGTGCGCGATGCGGCAGGCCGACCGCACGCAGCGCGACCTCCGCGCGCTCGCGCCGCTCGGCGCGGCGCAGCGACGTCAGCAGCAACGGCAGCTCGACGTTCTCGATGGCGGTCAGCACCGGCAGCAGGTTGTAGAACTGGAAGATCAGCCCGACGTGGCGAGCGCGCCACGCGGCGAGGCCGTCCTCGTCGAGGGAGGAGAGCGCCTGCCCGGCGACGACGACCTCGCCGCCGTCGGGCCGATCGAGCCCCGCGACCAGGTGGAGCAGCGTCGACTTCCCGGATCCCGACGGTCCCATCAACGCCACGAACCGCCCCGTCGGCACGTGCAGGCTCACGTGCTCCAGCGCGTGAACCAGGTCGACGCCCCGGTGGTAGAGGCGTGAGACGTTGCGGACGTCGATCATCGCGGGCAGCACCGTGTTCATGTGTGCACTCGCCGGGCGGGTCAAGTCGCCGCGGTGCCATCCGTGTCCTTTCACGATGCCATGACACCCGCTACACTTCGCCCGCCGTGCCGGACGTCCAGCCGCTCCCGTCGAGCACCCTGATGCTGCTGCGCGACGAGCGCGCCGGTGACTCCCCGTTCTCGGTCCTGATGCTCGAGCGTCACGGGAGCGTGACCTTCCCCGGCGTGCACGCATTTCCGGGCGGCGTCGTCGATCCCGGCGATCACGCCGTGACCGGCGCGGCGCTCCCGCCGGAGCAGTCCTGGGCGCCGGCGGAGGAGGGTGACTGCCCGCCCGGCGCACTGCCGTACTGGGTGGCCGCGGTGCGCGAGCTGTTCGAGGAGGTGGGGATTCTTCTCGCGGAGCGGCACGGGCGCATCCTCGATGGACCGCTCGCGCCCGAGCTCGCGGCGCTGCGCGGGCGGCTGCACGCGGGCGAGCAGTTCGGCCCGCTCCTCGAGGCGCACGATCTGCGGCCCGCGACCGCCGCCCTCTACTACTTCTCGCGCTGGATCACGCCGCGGCAGAACCCGCGACGCTTCGACACCCGCTTCCTCGTCGGGCGCATGCCGGACGGGTCAGGAGGCCGTGGCGGACGGCACCGAGACGGAGAGCTGCGGCTGGTTCACGCCGCGCGCCGCGCTCGCGGCATACGAGCGGGGCGAGATCATGCTCATCCCGCCGACGGTGCGCACGCTCGACGACCTCACCGCCTTCTCCTCGGTCGACGCCGTGCTCGACGACGCGCGCCGGCGCATCGTGCGCGCGGTCCGCCCCGAGGTCGTCGCGACGGACGGCTTGCCCACGCTCAGCTATCCCGACAACACGGGACGCCCCGAGCTGCCGGCGCGCCGCCTCGTCCTGCGCGACGGCCGCTGGCGTCCCGACTGAGCTGCGGAAGCCCGCTCACCTTGGCGGCGTCGGGCGTCACGGGACGCATTCGCACGCGGACGTGGAGGGATTGAAGGCGCACCCCTGGCCGGGCCCGCACGGGGGGTCACAGGGAGGAGCGCCGCTTCCGGCGCAGGGGATGACGCACGCGCAGCCCCCGGGACCCGGGAAGAGGGTGCAGGATGCCCTGGGACCGTGCAGCTGCCGCCGCTCGAGCCAAGACCGCCGATCGCCAGGCACGGGCCGAGGAAAGCTGCACGCGCTCGTGACGGGATCGGCGACGCATTGTCGAACAGCGACGTGCATGTTCCCCCGCAGGTTCCTCCCGCTTGCGGGCCACAGGGCGGCGGAACGAGGGTGCTCATCGTCGAGGTCGCACGTGGTGGTCGTTGTCGCGCTGCAACCACCGGCGACGCAGGCGTCGCAGCAGCTGGGAACGGCCCCCACACATGCTCTACCGCCGTTCGGCGCGACACAGCGAGCGGCGGTACGCTTGAGCGCGCAGGAAGTTTGGCCGGAGCGTCGCGTCCGGCAGCACGCCACGTAGCCGGGCTTGCCGCACGTCGATTTGGAGGCGCAGCGTTTGACGACCCCGGTGCAGCCCTTGTTGCCGAGCGTGGCCGCCGCTTGGTCCGCCGCGCAGCGCACGTAGTCGCGGTGGGCCGCGGCACCCTCGCAGTCGCACACCGTCGCGACCGCGGCGCGGGCGTTCGAACATCGCGCGTCGGGTTCGACGCTCGATCGCACGTGCGCGGCCGGGCCGTGCACCACGAGGCGGGGAAGGAACGACGACGTTATCCGAGCCATGACGTCATGGTGCCCGCCTGTCCGATCGGACGTCCTGCCGGCTCGACCACTGGCTCATCGAACGGCAACGATGAACAAGCGACGAGCGGCCGACTCGATCCGCGGTGCCCGGCCTCGAGGAACCCCGTCGCCGGTCCCGCACCCCGCGTCCGGCCTCCCATCAGGCGCTCCAGGCATGCAGACGTTCACTCCGTTCTCCGCCCAGGAGATGCCAGATCTTCGTGCACGCACAGAGGCCGCCGCTGCTGGGTGGTACCGCGGAAGGAGTACGCCGTTGATACGGTGCTCCATGGCGAACATCCGGATCGGCCGAAAGCGGGCGCGCTCCGGCACGACACCCCCCGCCCCGGCGGCCCGCGCGACCCATTGTTTCGGAATACGGAGAGGCTATTCGCCGATCGGACGCGTGACGCCCTCCAGGTCGCGCGTCCACCACGCGCCCGTGCGCGCACGGGTCGCGGCATCCGTGAAGCGGTAGCGGTAGACCGCGAGCCGCAGGTAGCGCGGTGGCGCGCCGCCGAACGGATCGCGCGCGAACAGCGGCGCGACCGCGGCCGGATCGTGCCGCATGCGGTCGAGCAGGGTCTGGAACCAGCCCGCGAGGCCGCGGCCGAGCAGCAGGAACCACATCTGGAAGTCGACACGCGGCTGGTGCGGGGCGACGAACGGCGGCGCGCGGTCGACGTCGCCGGGCTCGTAGTGCAGCTCGTATGACAGCCAGGTGACGCCGTCGTCCGAGCCCTCGATCACCGGCTCGCGCCGCACCAGCGTCATCTGCGCGAAGAGGTGGTAGGCGTTGATGGAGCGAAGCTCCTCGACGGCAACGCTGACCGGCAGGAGTGCGCGCGCGAGCGGCCGTGCCCGCGCGACGAAGGGAAGGAACGGCAGGAGCGAGATGGGAACCAGCAGCGCCGTGACCGTCGCCATCGCGACGCTCACCGCCGGACTCGAGCGCCGCGCGGGCGCCGGCTCCGTGGACCCGCCGGGAAGATGCCCGTCGTCCAGTATCCAGAGGCAGAGCGCGAGGGAGAGGTAGTTGAAGAAGCCGTAGTTGCCGGTCGCGAGCACGACGATCTGGAATCCGACCATCAGCGCGAACGCGACGGGACGCAGCCGGCGTGGTCCCCACATGAGAAACGGGACGCCGAGCTCGACGGCGAGGGTGACGATGCCCGTGGCGCGGTGCGCCCACATCGGGAGCTGGTGCACGTACCAGCCCACCCACGTCGGCAGGGGCGCGGTCTCGTAGTACGTCGACATGGCGGTGAGGTCGCGCCACGTCGGATCGCCCAGCAGCAGCTTCGCGAGCCCCGACTCGACGTAGAGACGGAAGAGCAGCCACTGCATCAGGAACACGCCGAGCGGATGCGGCGGCGGCGCGCCACGCAGCCGCCACCCGCGGGGCGTCACGAAGACCGCGAAGAAGGCGGACTCGAGGAGCAGGTTGTCCCACTGGAACGACAGGAAGTCCTGCCCGATGCGGACATACGACAGGTAGAGCGCCCAGCACGCGATCAGCGTCCAGCGCGGCATGAACCCGAGTGCGAGCACGACGCCGAGCGCGCCGCCCGCCACCGTCCCCCACCACAGCCATCGCATCGGAGCAGTGCAGCCGGAACACCGTCAGCAGCGCGTGCGCCGCCACCGGACACGCCGGCTCCAGCCCGCGCTCGCCATACAGCAACACCACCTGCCGCCCCAACGACCAGAAGGCGACCACGAAGATCGCTCCCAGCACCCGAAGAAAAACGTCGCGGACGCGTGACCGCCCGTATAGCTCATGGGGTGCGGGGCCGGTGGCGGGCCGCCCGTAGCGCGACTCCGCAGCCCCCTGCGCGCGCCCGCGGCCTACGGGGGGACGTCACACGCGCGTCCGCGCGCATGGGGCGAGGACGCGGAGCGCCAAGGGCGGCCCGCCGTCGGCCCCGCACCCCGACCGCGCCCCGACGACTCACGCTCCCCGCGGCAACCCGAGGAACTGCATCGCGATGATCCCCTTCATGATCTCCGACGTCCCCGACGCGATGCTGGCCGCCCGTGCGCCGAGATAGCCTCGCTGGATCATCTGCGCGGGATCGCCGTCGTCATCGCGCGCCTCCGGCGTGTCGTAGAGCAGCCCCTCCGGGCCGATCACCTCCATCGCGAGCTGCGGCATCATCTGCGTCAGCTCGGTCCAGTGGAGCTTGATGATCGCCGACTCGGGCCCCGGAGCGCCGAAGCGCACGAGCTTGTCGAGCGTGCGCTGGCAGGTGAAGCGGAAGATCTCCGTGCCGAGATACGCCCGCGCCAGCTCCTGGCGCAGGATCGGATCCCGTCCCGCGCCGCGCTCGCGCGCCAGCGCGATCAGCCGGTCGCGCTGCTCCTTGAGCACGATCTGCATCCCGATGACGTAGAGGATGCCGCGCTCGTTCTGCAGCGCCGACACGGCGATCTGCCAGCCCCCGTGCAGCTCGCCGAGAAGGTTCTGGCGCGGGACGCGGACGTCCTCGAAGAACACCTCGTTGAAGTCCGCGTCGCCAGTGATCTGACGCAGCGGCCGCACCTCGATGCCGGGACTGCGCATGTCGACCAGCAGGCAGGACACGCCTCTCGCACGCCGCGTCTCGGGATCGGTCCGGCACAGCAGCATGCACCAGTCGGCGTGGTGGGCGAGCGTCGTCCAGACCTTCTGACCCGTCACCCGGAAGTGATCGCCGTCGAGGACGGCCTGGGTGCGCAGCGAGGCGAGATCGGATCCGGCGCCGGGCTCCGAGAACCCGAAGCACCAGAGGTCGCTCGCGGACAGGATGCCGGGCAGGAAGCGCTGCTTCTGCTCCTCGGTGCCGTAGGCGATGATCGGCGGCCCCGCGATGCCGATGCCGAGGTTGCCGATGACCTCGGGCGCGCGCACCCGGGCCATCTCCTCGACGTAGGCGATCTGCTCGGGGATGCTCGCGTCCCGGCCGCCGAACTCGTGTGGCCAGTGGATGCCGACCCAGCGCGCCTCGGCGAGCTGCTTCTGCCACGCTCGCAGGCCGCGGATACGCTCCGCCTCGGGCAGGCGGGCGGCGTTCTCGGGCCGGAGCCGATCCGGGACGTTCGCCTCCAGCCAGGCCCGCAGCTCCTGCCGGAACGCGTCGATCGTCTGCTCGGTCATGGTCCAGCTGCTTAACAGGGCCGCCACGGCCCCGTCGAGACGCCGAGGGCCGCCTCCGCTCGCAGGTTGCGAGCGACGGGCCAGCCGGATAGCTGGGGGCGCACCGTGCCCGAGACGCCTCCCGTCCTGACGACCCGCGCCGAGCTCGTGGCCCTGGCAGACCGGGTGCAATCGGCCGGCCGCGTCGCCCTCGACACCGAGTTCGTCTGGGAGCGCACCTACCGGCCGACGCTCGGCGTCGTCCAGGTTGCGACCGATCACGAGTGCGCCATCCTGGATGCCACCGCCCTGTCCGACCTGTCCCCCATGTTCCCCGTCCTGCGCGATCCGTCGATCACCGTCGTGCTCCACGGCGCCGGGCAGGATCTGGAGATCCTCGCCCTGCTCATGGGCGAGCCGATGCGCGCGGTGGTGGACACGCAGGTCGAGGCGGCGTTCCTCGGGTACGGCCTCCAGGTGGGACTGAGCGTGCTGCTCGAGCGCGTGCTCAAGGTGCGGATCCGCAAGGACCAGACCTACACCGACTGGACGCGCCGGCCGCTCAAGCCAGAGCAGCTCGCCTACGCGCGGGCCGATGTCGTGCATCTGCTCGCCCTGCACGATCGCCTGCGCGCCGACCTCGAGCGCCGCGGGCGTCTCGCCTGGGTCGAGGAGGAGCTCAAGCGGCTCGAGGACGGGGCACGCTACCAGGCGATGTCCGACGACGAGCGCTTCCGCACCGTCAAGGGATGGCAGCGGCTCGACGCCGAGGAGCTGGCCGTCCTGCGCGAGCTGGCGGCGTGGCGCGAGCGCGCGGCCCGGCGCGCCAACATCCGTCCAAACTTCCTCGCCAACGACGTGGTGCTGGTGACGCTGGCGAGCCGCTCGCTGGAGGACGTCGAGGAGCTGCGCGGCGTGCGCGGCCTGTCGGCGGGCACCGTGGATCGTCACGGGCGCAACATCGTCGCTGCAATCCGTGCCGGACGCGAGTGCCCGGCCGAGCGCTGGCCGGCGCCGCCGGAGCGCGTCCGCCGCCAGGCGCCGCCGAGCGGCCTGGTCGCCCTGCTGCGTGCGGCGGTCCAGGCGGTGGCCGATCGGGACGAGCTCGCGTCGGAGGTCATCGCCAGCGCGCGCGACCTGGACGCGCTCGTGGCCCGCGCGACGGCCAAGGCGGGAGAAGAATCGGAGCAGGGCGAGCCCGCGCTCCTCCAGGGCTGGCGGCGTCGGCTCGTCGGCGACACGCTGCTCTCCATTGCGCGCGGCGAGCTCGCCATGCGCTACGACCCGGCGCGGCGCGAGGTGGTCGGCGAGCCCCAGCGCCGCTGACGGTTCAGCTGCCCGCGGGGAGCGGCGTGACGCGGACGATCACGGTCTTGCCGTCGCGGATCCGGTCGGGGCGGGGTCGGAAGAAGCCCAGCCACGAGATCCAGTACTTCTGGTCGTAGACCGGGGCCATCTTCTCCGCCAGCGCGGGATCGCGCAGGACCTCGCCCTTGCCGACGAAGTGCGGTCCCGATTGGCTTCCCACCCAGGCCAGCACGGGGCTGCCCTTCGCGATGCGCTTCGCCTTGTGGCTGCCGGGAACCGTCGTGAAGTAGACGGCCTCGCCATCGAACATGAACCAGATGGGCGCCACCTTGCTCGTGCTGCCGTCCGCGCGTCTGGTGGCGACGTAGAGCTCCTTCGCGCTGCCGAGCGCGTCACGCACGTCGGGGGCGAACTGGGCGCCGGCCACCGCCGCCCCGAGGACGACGAACGCCACGGCGAGCTCGATCCACATACGCCACCTCCGTCCCGGCATCGCTCTGCGGGACCGATCGCAGGCGTCCCGGCGCGAGTCAACCAGGCCACGGTACGAAGCTGAACTTCGCGCCGGGGCGTGCTATTGCTCGCAGCGTGACAACACCAAAACGCTCCCGGAAGACCGGAGCGGCAACTGCAAAGACCCGTCGAACCACACCCAGATCGCGCGCGCGCAAGCCCCAGGCCAAGCCCCCCGAACCGGAGCCGGTAGCCGCAGAGCTCGCCCCCGAACCCCCCCCACCTGACCCTGAGCCCGCGGTCGAGGCCCCCGTCGAGGCGGTGATCGTCACGGGCGTCCCCGAGGCCGGGTTCGCGGCGCGCGTCCTGCCGCCGGAACCGCTTCCGCCCCGTCCCTCACGCCGCCGCGGCATCTTCTTCGACGTCGAGAACACGAGCCGCGCCGCCGACATCTCGCGCGTCCTCCAGCACCTCGACCTCGACTGGGTCGGCTGGTCGACGGAGTTCATGGCGGTCGGCAACTGGCGCGTCATCGGCCACGACACGGCCCGGCTGCTCGCGCACCACGGTGCGGCGCTGGTGCACAGCGCCCCCTCCGTCGGCGTGCGCGACTGGAGCGATCTCCGCATCGCGGTCTCCGCGGGCGTGTGGCTCGCCGGCGCGCGTCCGGGCGACGTGATCGAGATCGTGTCCGACGATCAGGCGTTCGACGCCGTCGGCGACGTCGCCGCGAGCCTGGGCGTCACGTTCCGACGCACCTCGTACCGCGCGCTCGCCGGCGGCCGCAGCGCTCCCCAGGTCGAGGCGCCGAGCAGCGAGGCCAGGCCGCATCGCTCGCGGCGCGGCGGACGGCGCGGCTACGGCGAGCGCCGCGCGCCGGAGCCGCCGCGCATGCCCGTCGCGCCGCCGGTGTCGCAGGAGCCGCACACGGCGCCGCACGACGAGATCATCGGCCTGGTGCGCGAGCTGCTCGCGAGCGCGCCGGGCGGCGTCAGCCTGGATGCGCTGGCCAACGCGCTGCGCGAGCGCGGCTTCAGCCGCCCGGCGGGCTCGCCGCGCCTGATCACTCGCCTGCGGCGGATCAAGGAGCTCGACCTCGGACGCAGCGGGACGATCAGACTGGTCGCCAACGGCGCCGAGCCGGTCGTGCCCGGAGGCGCAGCCCTCGCGCTGGAAGCGGTCGTCGAGGCGCCCGCCGAGAGCAGCGCGGACGTCGACGCCGAATCGGCCGCAGCGCCCGCCGCCGCGACGGGGGAGCCGACGCCACCCGAGGGCGCACCCCGCCGGCGCCGGCGCCGCGGCGGTCGCCGCCGTCGCGGGCGCCGCGGCGCCGGGCCCGCGACCGCGGAAGCGACACCCGAGAGCGCCTGACCGTCCCGGCGGCGCGGCTCACGCCATCCCGAGGCGCTCCTTGCCCTCGGGCGAGATCATCTGCGGATTCCATGGCGGATCCCAGACGATGTCGACGGTGGCGTCGCCGACGCCCGGCAGCGCGAGCAGCTTGTAGCGCGCATCGGCGGCGATCGACGCCCCCATGCCGCAGCCCTGCGCGGTCAGCGTCATCTTCACGTCCACCAGGCTGCCCGCATCGCCGGGAGTGATCCGCATGTCGTAGACCAGTCCCAGGTCGACGATGTTCACGGGGATCTCGGGATCGTAGCAGGTCTTCAGGACGGACCAGACCTGCTGCTCGAGATCGCCGCCCTCGGCCGCGACCGTCTCCTGGATGATCTCCTTGCCGATGGCGTCGCCGTCGCGTCCCGAGATGCGGAAGAGGCCACCGTAGGCCGGCACCTGGAGCGTGTACGAGCCGCCCAGCGACTGGGTGACGTATGCCTCCGTTCCCTGCTCGAGCAGCACGGTGTGACCAGCGGGAACCTGGACGCCCTGACAGTCCCTCGAGAGCTCGACTCGCTCCATGCGGATACCTCCACGTGATGGATCGCCGGCCATTGTGGGACCGGCGGGCGCGCGGCGCAACCCGCCGCGCTTGACCGGAACCCCTGCTGAGCCTACGGCTGCGGGATGCCTGATCGATGGGACGGCGGCCCCACGCGGCGACCGCCACAGGATCCGATCGGTCAGCTCATCGATCTGTCGGAGAAGCTGCGCGAGCGGCTCGGCGACGCGGGGCGCCGCGGGCCGCGCTTCGGTCCGTGGATCCCGCTGGGAATCGGACTCGTGATCTGGCTGCTGTCCGGCATCTACATCGTCGCGCCCGACCAGCGCGGCGTCGTGTTGCGCTTCGGCAAGGTCGTCGCGCAGACCGATCCCGGCCCGCACTATCACCTGCCCTGGCCGATCGAGAGCGTGGTGCGTCCGAGCGTCACGGCCATTCGCAAGGAGGAGCTCGGCTTCCGCACCGTCGAGGTCGGGCCGCCGGCCCGGTACCAGGACGTGGATGCCGAGGCGCTGATGCTGACGGGCGACGAGAACATCGTGAAGCTCGAGTTCATCGTCCAGTACAAGGTGCGGACCGATGCCAGCGGCGTCACCGACTTCCTGTTCAACGCCCGCGATCCCGACGGCGCGGTGCGCGCCGCGGCGGAGGCCGCGATGCGCGAGGTGATCGGTCGCACGGCGATCGACGAGGTGCTCACCGAGGGCAAGCAGAACGTCCAGATCGAGGCGCAGCGCGTGCTGCAGAGCGTTCTCGATCTCTACGGTGCGGGGCTCGAGGTCGTCACGGTCAAGCTCCAGGACGTGGGGCCGCCCGATCAGGTGTCGGATGCGTTCAAGGACGTGATCAGCGCCCAGCAGGACAAGGAGCGCCTGATCAACGAGGCGCGCGGCTACTCCAACGACGTGGTGCCGCGCGCGCGCGGGCAGGCCGCGCAGATCGTGAACGAAGCGGAAGCGTACCGCGAGACCAAGGTGCGCGAAGCCAGCGGCACGGCGCAGCGCTTCACCGCGGTGCAGGAGGAGTACGCGAAGGCGAAGGAGGTCACGCGGCGGCGGCTCTACCTGGAGACCATGGAGAGCATCCTGCCCTCGGCGCAGAAGATCGTGATGGACGACCTCGCCGGCAAGCAGACGGTGCCGTATCTGCCGCTCGAGTCGCTCCTGCACGGCGAGGTCCCGAAGCCCGAGCCTCCCGCGGGCGGGGGAGGGCGCTGAGCATGGATCGTCGCTGGTTGTGGGTTCTCGGCGGACTCGCGCTTCTCGTCGCGATCTGGAACCTCGTCTTCTTCACCGTCTCGCCGTGGACGCAGGCGCTGGTGGTGCAGCTGGGTGATCCGGTGCGCGTCGTGCGCGAGCCCGGACTGTACTGGAAGATCCCGTTCATCCAGCAGGTGACGTACTTCGACCGCCGCCTGCTCGACTACGACGCGTCGTCGAAGGAGCTCCTCACCGTCGACAAGCAGCAGCTCGTGGTCAACAACTACTCGCGCTGGCGCATCGCCGACCCGCTGCAGTTCTACCGCACGGTGCGCGACGAGCGCGGCGCGCAGTCGCGCCTGGACGACATCGTCTACTCGGACCTTCGCGAGACGCTCGGCCGGCACACGATGCGCGAGATCGTCAGCGACAAGCGCGAGGAGCTGATGACCGACGTCACCGCGCGCAGCGCCGAGAAGGCGAAGGTGTACGGCATCGAGGTGGTCGACGTCCGCATCAAGCGCGCCGACCTGCCCGAGAAGAACGAGCAGACCGTCTTCGGCCGCATGCGCAGCGAGCGCGAGCGGCAAGCGAAGAAGTTCCGCGCCGAGGGCGACGAGGAAGCCCGCAAGATCCGCTCCGAGTCCGACAAGGACGTGCAGATCATCCTCGCCGACGCGCAGCAGACGGGCCAGGTGATGCGCGGGACCGGCGACGCGCAGGCGACGCACATCTTCGCCGAAGCGTACGGACGCGACCCGGAGTTCTACACCTTCCAGCGCACCCTCGACGCGTACCGCACCTCGCTCGCCAGCGGTACCACCCTGATCCTGTCGCCGAAGAGCGAGTTCTTCCGGTTCCTCGAGCGCGCCGAACCCGGGGAACCCGCGCGGTGAGCCGTCTCGTCCTGCTCGTCGCCGTCGCGCTGCTGGTGATGCGCGTGGTGCGGTTCCTGCTCGCGCCGGCGGCGCGAAGACCTGCCGCGGACGGCGCGCGGCGCTGGGATCCCTACGCCGTGCTCGGGATCACGCGCGGCGCCTCGCACGAGCAGATCGTGCGCGCGTACCGCGAGCAGGTGAAGCTCTACCATCCCGATCGCGTCGCCGACCTCGGTCCGGAGCTGCAGCAGGTCGCGCACCAGAAGACCGTCGAGCTGCAGCGCGCCTACGCCGAGCTGACGCGCGAGGCGTCACCCGCTCAGTAGCGCCCGGACACGAGCCGCCCGCCGACGCTGCCGGTTACGCCTCGCTGCGCGTCCCGTCACCTCGCGTACCGCAGCCAGACGGCCGCCTTCGGCTCGAGCACCCGGAAGGTGAGGCTCTCCACGACGTAGAGGTTCACCTGCGCCGCGTCGTGAGACGTGTAGCCGATCGAGAGATCGCGGCCGACCACCAGCTCGAAGTCGCCGCCGCGGGTACTCATCACGACGGCGCCGTCGACGCCCGGCGCCCAGATCACGTCGCCGTCGACGATGTGCTTGACCACCTCGAGGATCGGGAACCCGCCCGGACCCATCGCTTGCATGAGGCCGGTGAAGCAGCGGGGGCCGAGCGCGATGGCATAGGGGCCGCCGACGCCGGACGTCTTGAGCGTGCGCACGGCCTCGGCCACCGAGCTGGGGTAGGCGGCGTAGTTGTCCTGGATCTTGATCGGCTTGTGGGGCGTGCGCTCGCAGATGCCACCGATCCCGGCGGCCTCCCATCCGTGGAAGATCGCCCGGTCCTCGCCGCGCGCGATGTGAATCGCGGCGTCGATGAGCGGATCGAGATCGGGATCGGCGGCGCCGCGCTCGATGTTGTCGAGCTCGGCGCGCGACAGCGCGAAGGACGCGCGCAGCTCCACCAGCGGCTGCACCTGACGGATCGCGCCGCTGGTCCCCTCGGCGGGGCCGCCCTTCAGCATCTTCACGCGGCCGAGGTTCATGGCGCTCTTGTGCCAGCCCTTCGGCCCGTCGAAGTCCACGAGCTTGCGTCCGGCCAGCTCGACGACCAGCGTCTGTCGAGCCTGGTCGTCGATCATCTTCCAGCCGGCGTCGGTGATGGGAGCGAGGTCGCGAAACAGGTCGTTCATGCCGTTCTCCGATGCGCTAGCGCTTGAGACTGCCGATGCCGAGCGAGCCGTCGCTCGGCGCGCCGCCGCCCCCGCCGCCACCCTGGCCGCCCGCCTCGGCGGACTCGATCGTCACGACCGATCCCTGGGTGAACAGGTACGTGTGCAGCACCTCGTCCATCTTCGGGTCGTGCCGGCGGAGCCACTCGAGCGTCATCGCGGCGTGCTCCTTCTCCTCGTCGCGGTTGTGCGCGAGGATCTTCTTGAGCTCCTCGTCCTGCGTGGCGTCGACGCGCTGGTCGTACCAGTCGATCGCTTCCAGCTCCTCACCCAGCGACGTGATGGCGCGGTGCCGGTCGACGGTCTCCGGTCGCAGCAGCTTCGCGTCCTCGTGCAGTCCTACGCTCGTCGGCATGAGCCCTCCGTCCCGCGGGTTCTCGTGGAAGCGCTCGCGCGAGTCAACAGCGCGCGACGGGCCGCCTATTTCTCCAGCTCCTCCCGGATCGAATACAGCTTCTGTCGCGCGTCGACGAGGTACGCATCGAGATTGCGGCGGTGGTTCGCGAACACACCGTCACCCGCGCCGTCGAGGACGAGGAGCGGTTTCATCGTGGCGGCCTCGCCGAGCGAGTCGGCGACGTCCTGGAGCAGCGTCTGGACCGCGGGCCGTCCGGCGAAGTCCTGGCGGTACTCGGCCTGCAGCGCGAGCGCGAGGTGGTGGATGACGTGCGCGACGCCCTGCGCGTGATAGAAGTAGTCGTCCGTGCGCCACGGCTTGACGCGCTCGCCGTCGGCTTCACGCGCCTTGAACAGGTTGGCGTGCGCATCCCCCAGCAGGTCGCCCCAGGACTGGATCAGCCGGATCAGCTCGACGTTCCGTCCGGCGATCGGCTTCGAGTGCGGCGGCGTCGTGCGCAGGCCCTCGACGTACCGGCGCAGGGCCGCCACGCCGTCGCGGAACTTGCTCTCCGCCGACGGCAGCATGAAGCGGTTCTCGTCGTTGCGGAACGCGGTGTCGGCGAGCAGCAGGTTCGGGTCGTACTCCGTGGACGACACCTTGGTGAGGTGATCCTTCAGCACGCGCAGGCTCTCGCGCACGGCGAGGATGATGCCGCGCTGCCGGTTCGCGTTGTTGTCCGCCATCACCTCCGGACCCCACAGCACGAAGTCGTTCGGGCGCCATCCCGTGCCCTCGCGCAGCTCGTGGTCCATGATCGCGGCGAGCGTGGACGCGTACACCTCGCCCTGGACGAACGGACGGCCCGGCGGGTACTCGGCGAGGACCTCGACCGGGAGCCGATCGTGGACCTTCTGCGTGAAGTGCAGGACCAGCGGGATCGACAGGCCCAGGGCCGCCAGGACGGCGATCAGCACCAGGGCGGCCCTCCCGCGCTCGCGGAGGCCGGACGACGACATCGGCCGTACGGCTACCACGGGCTCGAGCGGCGCGGAAGGCACGCCGAGCGAGCGGCGTCCGACCGGCGGCTAGACGCGCGCGCCGTGGCGCGTCACGACCACGCGTCGCTGCTGCCGTCCGCACTGCATCGCCTCGTGACGGCCGTGCGCCGTGACGTCGAGCTCGCCTGCGGGGCCGCTGGTGGAGGCGTGCCGCGTCCCGCCGTCGGTGGAGGCGACGGCGGAGCTCTCCTGGCGGGACTCGAGCAGCCTGGCGCGGCACGAGCTCAGCTGGTGCCGGAGCTGGGTGAAGCCGGTACCGAAGCAGACGCCGAGCGCGAGCAGCGACGCGCCGGCGACCAGCAGGGCGTGGAGCTGGCGGCCGCGGCGGCGCGCGAGGGCGTCGAGTCGCGCCACCTGATCGCGAAGCGCAGACAGCTCCGCTGCGTCGACGGAGAAGGTGTTTCCAGGCATCGGGTGGTGCAGTGGGTCCAAGATGCGTGCCGCGCGCCGCGCACGGCCTTGGCAGTGCGACGGCGTGTCCGGGAACGTCCCACTCCCGCACGCTTGCGCTCTGCGAGCGGGGCGACGCCCGTCGACGGGCCTGGCGTACGCCAACCCATCTGCGGGATCGTCCCGCACGCCGGTGGCGCAAAACGACACGCCTGCGCTCGATTCCCGGAGTGGACACGCACCACGGCCGCTGCTAGCGAGGGGGCGTGCGGCTGGCGGCAATTCTGCTCATGCTGCTCCTCGCCGGTATCGCCAGGTCCGGTGACGACGACGACGACGACACCGACCCCGATCTGCCGGCGCTCTCGCAGCATCTGCGCAGCATCGACGAGAACCTCCAGCGGGAAGCCGATCATCCCGAGACGATGGGGGAGGACGGCGATGCCGGAGACAAGCCGGACACCGATGCGACCGGTGGCATGGGTGATGTCAGGCCCGGCGGTGAGCATACCGCCGAGCCGAGCCCGAACCTGGACGGGAGCGAGGTGACCATGCCGGTGCCCGGCTCCGACGCCGGCGCCCGCCCCGACGCCTGCGCCCTCGCCGCCCGTCGGCGCCGGCAACGCGGCCGTGCTCAAGCCGGCGACCGCCGTGAGGCCGACTGCCGGCGCACCGAAGGACGGGGCCGCACAGGCACCGAGCCCGGCCGCGGGGGTGCGTCCCGCCCCCGGTCTCCAGAGCCCGATGGGAACGAGCCCGCTCGAGAATCTCCGGCCGGACCCCCTGGCGACTCCGCCCCCGCCGGCGGACGACGGTCCCTGAAGCGCTGCGGCTTGTCACCTCGACGGCCACGCGCTACGCGAAAGATGCGCGCATGGACGACACGAGAAACCTGCTCGCGGGACGTCTGCGTGCCGGACTGCTGCTGAGCCTTCTCGGCATCGCCGTCTTCAGCCTGAGCGATCCGGTGGTGTACCCCGCGCAGAAGCGATGGCTCTATCCGCTCGCCGCGCTCCAGCTCGTCGTGGTGCTCGGCGGCCTGTGGGTGACCCGTTTCGCGGCGCGCACCATGCACGTGATCGTCATCGCGTTCACGGTCGTCAGCGTGCTCTGCGTCACGACGGCGCTCTCGGGCATCATCGTCGGTGACGCCGCCACCACGCCCGTCCTGCTGCTCGTGCTCACGCTCGGCGCCGCCACGCTCCTGCCGTGGGGTCCCTGGCCGCAGCTCGCGTTGCAGGTGGTCGCCACGCTGGCGATCCTGTGGAACGCGCACGCGGTCGGCGGCCTGGAGACCGCCGCGACGATGCCCGTCGCCGTCGTGGTGGGCGCCGTGGTCGCGCTGTACGCCGCCAGCGACGGTGCGCGGTATCACCGGGAGCGGCGCCGCGCCGAGCAGGCGGAAGCGGAGGTGCGCGCCCGCAAGCATCAGGCGGAGCTGGCGCGCGCCGCGCGGCTCTCGACGCTCGGGGGCATGGCGGCCGGTCTCGCGCACGAGATCAACCAGCCGCTGGCCGCCATCGTGAGCTACGCCCGCGGCTGCGCGCGTCGCCTGCGCTCCGGAGACGCCCGGCCGGAGGCGCTGCTCGAGATCATCGAGCTGATCGCCGCTCAGGGCCTGCGCGCGGCCGCGGTGCTGCGCCGGATCCGTGACTTCGTCAGGCATCGCGAGCTGGCGCGCGAGCGGATCGACCTGGGGACGCTGGTGCGTGAGGCGCTGCACTTCGCGGAGGTGGAAGCCCGGCAGCTCGGCATCGCGCTCCGTGTGGAGCTCAGCCCGACGCCGCTCGAGGTCGAGGTCGACCCGGTGCAGATCGAGCAGGTCATCCTGAACCTGGTGCGCAACGGTTTCGAGGCGACGGCGGGTCGGCTCGCCGCCGACGAGCGCGAGCAGCGCGAGGTGGTGATCCGCACGCTGCGAACCCCGGGCGGTGCCGAGGTCACGGTGAGCGATACGGGGCCCGGGGTGTCACCGGATATCGCGGAGCGCCTCTTCGAGCCCTTCTTCACCACCAAGCACGACGGCCTGGGGCTCGGCCTCTCGATCAGCCGCTCGATCGTCGAGGCGCACGACGGCCGGCTCTGGGCCGCGACGGAATCGCCCCGTGGAGCGACCTTCCACGTGCAGCTGCCGCAGCCGCTGGGAGCGCGCGGCGTCGCCGCCTGACTCAGTGGAGCAAGGCGGTGGGGCGGGAGAAGGGGGTCAGGTCGATGCGGGCGCCACGGAAGTGTCCGCACGAGCCGCACGGTGCCGGAGTTCACGAGATGGACCACGGTGGCGATCACCTCGTCCTCGTTGTCCGATGCATCGCTCACTGCGGTCACCAGGTCTAGCAACGTGGTCTGCGCCTTCATGCGTCCTACCTCCCTGAGCGTCCCTGCTGTCCCTGTTGGCAAGGACGATGCCAGCTCGGCCGATGGGTCGGAGCGGCCGGGAACGGCCGGATGGACGGGTCCAGGCGTCGGACCGGCCGGACGGCCCGCGTGCCCGCTGCCCCGGCGCGACAGCGTCCGCCACCAGGTCGGTTGATCCGGCCGTGCTCTCCGTCCTGCGCGGCAACTATCTGGAAGACCTCGTCGGCCGGCTGGTCGCGCTCGTTCGCGAGGCGCCGCCGCCGCCCCTCGAGCCCGAGATCGTCGTCGTGCAGAGCCCGGGGATGGCGCGCTGGCTATCGCTCCGCCTCGCGCGCGCGCTCGGCGTGGCGGCGAACATCCGCTTCCCGCTTCCCGGCGGCTTCCTGTGGGACACGTTTCGCAGCGTGCTGCCGCACGTCCCGGAGTCCGACCCGCTCGAGCGCCGGGTGACGGTCTGGCACCTGCGGGCGATCCTGGACGGCCTGGACGACGCTCCGCGGTTCGAGCCGCTCCGCGCGTACCTGCGCGCCGCCGACGAGTGCGGCAGCTACGAGCTCGCCGCGCGCATCGCGGACCTCTTCGACCAGTACCTCGTCTATCGCCCGCAGTGGATCGCGCGCTGGGAGGCGGGCGCCGACGAGGGGTGGCAGGCGGCGCTCTGGCGCGCGCTCGTCGCGCGCACCGCCGAGCCGCATCGTGCCCGGGTCCAGGATGCCGCGCTCAGCGCGCTGGCGAAGCCGCCGGCGGCGGGGACGCTCCCGCGTCGCGTGGCGGTCTTCGGCATCCCGACCCTGGCGCCGGCGTACCTGCACGGCTTCCGCCGGCTCGCGGAGCACGTCGACGTCCATCTCTTCCTGCTCGCCCCGTGCCGCGAGTACTGGGGAGACGTGGCGCGGCCGCGACGCACGCGTGCCGGCGGAGTCGCGGGCGGCGCGCCCGAGACGCCGGGCGCGGCGCTGCTGGCCTCGCTCGGCAAGCAGGGCCGGGACTTTCTCGACCTGGTGATCGACTGCGACCCGCACGTCGACGAGCCGGCGTTCCGCGAGCCGGGAGACGACAGCCTCCTGCACGCGCTCCAGACCGACATGCTCACGTTGCGCGCGGGCGACGGCCGGATCGCCATCGCGCCGGACGACCGTTCGATCCAGGTGCACGTCTGTCACGGCCCCATGCGCGAGGTCGAGGTGCTCTACGACCAGCTGCTGTGGCTGTTCGAGCAGCACCCGGACCTGACGCCCGCGGACGTCGTCGTGATGACGCCCGACATCGACGCCTACGCGCCCGCCATCGAGGCGGTGTTCGGCGGCGCGGCCGGGCCGCGGCGCATCCCGTTCACGATCGCCGACCGCAGCCTGCGTGCGGACAGCCCGCTCGTCGAGGCGTTCCTCGGCCTGCTCGATCTGCCCGACAGCCGCTACGACGCCGATCGCCTCCTGACCCTCCTCGAGGCTCCCGCCGTGCACCGGCGATTCGGGATCGCGTCGGGGGATCTGGACCTGGTACAGCGGCTGGTCACCGAGAGCGCCGTGCGGTGGGGAGTGGACGCCGCGTCGCGCGCCCGTCTCGGTTTGCCGGCGGTCGCGGAGCACACCTGGCGCTTCGGTCTCGACCGCCTGCTGCTCGGCTTCAGCGTCCCGAGCGGCGATGCGCGACTGCTGGAGGGCGTCTTGCCGTGCGACGCCGTGGAGGGAAGCGACGCCCAGGTGCTCGGGCATCTCGGCGCCTTCGTCGAGGCGGCGGCGTCGCTCCGGGAGTCGCTCGCGGCGCCGCGAGGGCTCGCCGCCTGGGGCGCGTCGCTGGCGGAGGTCCTCGACCGCTTCGTCGATGCCGCCGAGGACGACGCCGAGACGGTGCAGGCGCTACGCGGCGTGCTCCAGCGCCTCGCCGACGACGCCGGCCGGGCGGGCTACGATGCGCCGGTGTCGCTGGCGCTCGTCCGCGTGCTGCTGCGTCGCGAGTTCGAGCAGCCGATCAACACGGGACGCTTCCTGACCGGCGGCGTCACGTTCTGCGCCATGGTGCCGATGCGGAGCATTCCGTTCGACGTGGTCTGCCTCGTCGGGATGAACGACGGCAGCTTCCCGCGCACGCGCCAGCCGGTGTCGTTCGACCTGATGGCCGACCATCCGGAGCGCGGCGACCGCTCCCGGCGCGACGACGATCGCTACCTCTTCCTGGAAGCGATCGTCTCGGCGCGCCGCTGCCTGTACCTGAGCTACGTCGGGCGCGGCATTCGCGACAACGCGCCCATCCCGCCATCGATCGTCGTCAGCGAGCTGCTCGACGCGGTACGGCGGGGATACGACGTCGACGGGTGCCCGGTGGTGACCGAGCATCCGCTGCAGGCGTTCAGCCCGCGCTACTTCGCGCGCCCCGCCGAGCCGGGCCTCGTCAGCTACTCCACCGAGCTGTGCGCCGCGAGTCGCGTGCGGCGGCTGCGCCCGGAGCCGACGCGACGCCTCCTGGAGGGGCGGCTTCCGGATGTCCCTGCGGAGGAGGCGAGCGTCGACCTCGACGGCTTCCTGCGCTTCTTCGCCAATCCCACCGCACGCCTGCTCCAGCGGCGTCTGGGCGTGCGGCTGACCGAGGCGGAGCTGCCGCCCCTGCGACGCGAACCCTTCGTGCTGGACGGGCTCGGCAGGTACGTGGTGCGCAACGAGCTGCTCGCGCGGCAGATCCCGCGCGGCCGGGGACGATCAGCTGCGGGCGCTCCGTGCCGGCGGCCTCCTGCCGTACGGCCGGGTGGGGGACGTCGAGCTCGTGCGACAGCGCGCCGTGGTCGAGGAATTCGCGGAGCGGCTTCTCACGCTGACCGGCGGCGAGGCGCTCGAGTCGATCGCGCTCGATCTCCAGCTCGGCGCGCTGCGGCTCGAGGGCGCGCTGCACGGTGTCGCTCGCGACGGCGTGATCGACCATCGGCTCGCGGAGCCGAAGGCGAGCGACCAGCTGTCGCTGTGGATCCGGCATCTCGTCCTGCACGTCGCGCGGCCGCGGTCCGAAGGATGGCGCAGCGTCTGGCTCGGAACACGCGCGGTCGTCTTCGAGCCGGTGGCGGACGCCCGCAGCCACCTGGACGCGCTCGTCGCGGTCTACCGGGAGGGGATGCAGCGCCTCCTGCCGTTCTTCCCGAAGTCGGCGCTGGTGTGGTGTGAGACGACGCGAGCCAAGCTCGACGCCGCGCATGCCGAGTGGGATGGGAACGACTTCGTCGACGGCGAGAGCGCGGAGGCCCATCTCCTCTACGCGTGGCGCGAGGTCGACCCGATCGGCGCGGAGTTCGAGCGGCTCGCGGAGCTGGTGATGCAGCCGCTGGTCGCACATCGGTCCGAGGAGTCCTCGTGACCGTGCCGGATGTCTCCCGGCCCCTCGACCTGCGGGCGGTTTCACTGGAAGGCCTGCAGGTGATCGAGGCCAGCGCCGGCACGGGCAAGACGCGAACCATCACCGGCATCTACCTGCGCCTCGTGATGGAGCGGGACATCGCGGTGGAGCAGATCCTCGTCGTCACCTACACGGTGGCGGCGACCGAGGAGCTGCGCGAGCGCATCCGCGACGTGCTGCTCCAGGCGCTGGCCGCACTGCGCGGGAGCGCCGTCACCGACGAGATGGCGGCGGAGCTGACCGCGGCAGTGGACGATCGCGAAGCAGCGACCCGCCGGGTCCAGCAGGCGCTGGCGAACTTCGACCTCGCGGCGATTCACACGATCCACGGCTTCTGTCAGCGCGCGCTGGCGGACGGCGCATTCGAGAGCGGCCTGCCGTTCGACCGCGAGCTCGTGCCGGACGTGCGCGATCTCGTGCAGGAGGTCGTCGACGACTTCTGGCGCACCCGGGTCGTCGACGCACCGGTGCTGTTCGTGCAGCATCTGCTCGACCAGCGGATCACGCCCGAGACGCTGGCACCGGGCGTCGCCCTGCAGCTCGCGCGGCCGGATCTGACCGTCGTGCCCCCAGATGGGGTGGATGACCTGCCGGCGCTCGAGTCGGCGTGCCTCGAGGCCTGGGCGCGGCTCCGCGACGCTGTGGCCGGAGGCGCGGGCGGCGGTCGACGAGCTGCTGCGCCAGCCCGGTCTCAACAAGCAGCGCTATCCGGACCGATCGGTGACGACGTGGCTGCGGCGCATGGATGGCTACCTGCGCGTGGAGCTGCCAGGGCTGCGCGGCTTCGAGCAGCTGACGAAGTTCAGGGCGGACACGCTCGCCGGGTGCTGGAAGAAGAACTGTGTGCCGCACACGCACGACGTGCTCCGTGCGGTCGAGACGTTTGCCCGCGCGCTGGAGTGCGTCTGCCCCGCCGTGCAGCGTCGCCTGCGGGCGATGAAGATCGACCTCCTGCACGAGGCGCGCGGCGAGCTGGCGCTGCGCGCGCGCCGGCAGCGCGTGCAGTCGTTCGACGACCTGCTCCTCGAGCTGCGCCAGGCGCTCGACGCCCCGCGCGGCCCCGCGCTGGCGGCGCGCCTGCGTCGGCGCTGGACGGCGGCGCTGGTCGACGAGTTCCAGGATACCGATCCGGCACAGTACCGGATCGTGCAGCGCATCTGGGGGGGCAGCGGCCTGCCGGTGTTCCTGGTCGGGGACCCGAAGCAGGCGATCTACCGCTTCCGCGGCGCGGACATCTTCGCGTATCTCGCGGCGCGCCAGGACGCGGCCGCACGCCACGACCTGATCCGGAACTGGCGCTCCGAGCCGGCGCTCCTGACCGCGGTCAATGCGGTGTTCGGGGGCGTCCGGCAGCCGTTCGTGCTGGACGCCATCCCGTTCGTTCCCGTCGAGGCCGCCCGACCGAGCAAGCCGCTCGTCGTGGCGGGCGACGCACCGGAGCCGTTCCGGCTGTGGTTCCTCGAGCGCGACGGCGAGAAGAACCTCTACCCGAAGGCCCGCGCGGCGCGGCGGGCGGCCGAGGCGACGGCAGTCGAGATCGCGCGCCTGCTCCGGCTGGCGGACGAGGGGAAGACCCGGCTGCCCGCCGCCGATGGTGGCGAGCGCGCCCTCGAAGGCGGCGACATCGCGGTCCTGGTGCGCAGCCATCGCCAGGGCCGCCTCGTGGGCGCGGCGCTGGCGCGCCTCGGCGTCGCGAGCGTGCAGCAGGCCGAGGACAGCGTGTTCACCAGCCGTGAGGCGGACGAGCTGCGTCGCGTCCTGACGGGCGTGGCGGAGCCGGGCAGGGACGACGTCGTGCGCGCGGCGCTGGGGACCGAGCTCCTCGGCGTGACCGGGGAAGCGCTCTTCGCCCTGCGCGAAGACGACACCGGATGGGGGGCCGAGCTGGACGCCTTCCAGCGCTTTCATCAGGTGTGGCGCGAGCACGGCTTCGCACGCATGTTCCGCGAGCTGGTGGCGAAGCGCGGCGTGTCGCATCGCCTGCTGGCGCACGAGGACGGCGAGCGCCGTCTCACGAACCTGCTCCACCTGGGCGAGCTGCTGCAGGACGAGGCCGCGCGGCACCCGCGCGGTCTGGACGCGCTCGTGCAGTGGATGGCCGCGCGCGCCGCGGATCCCAGACCGCAGAGCGAGGAGCAGCAGCTCCGGCTCGAGAGCGACGAGCACGTCGTCAAGATCGTCACGGTGCACAAGAGCAAGGGGCTGCAATATCCGGTGGTCTTCTGTCCCTTCGTCTGGGACGGACGGCTCTTCGCCATCGGATGCCCGCCGCGAACGCGACGTGGTCTGCCACGATCCGGAAGCGGACAACCGCGCGACGCTCGAGATGGAAGCCGACCTGCAGGCGCGCCTCCGCCTCCAGGCCTGTCACGAGGAGCTGGCGGAGAACCTGCGGCTCTTCTACGTCGCGCTGACGCGCGCCATCCACCGCTGCACCATCGTGTGGGGGGCGACCAACGATGCCGCCACGTCGGCGCCGTTCTGGCTGCTGCACGCTCCGGACGGGGTGAGCGACTGGCGTGGGCTCCTCGGCGCCCTGAAAAAACGCACCGACGAGGCACTGCGAGCCGATCTCGAGACGCTGCGTGCGCGGAGCGGCGGCACGATCCGCATCGAGGCGCCGCCGCAAGGTCCCGGCGTCCCGTATCGTGAGCCCGAGGACCGCCCGAGCCCGCTCGAGGCGCGACCCCTGATGCGCCCGGTGACGTGGCCGTGGCGCGTGTCGAGCTTCACGGCGCTCGTCGCCGACCGCACCGACGAGCGGCCGGATCACGACGCCGCGCCGTCGGTGGGACCCGGCGCCGACGGCGCGATCGCGCGCTCGATCTTCACCTTTCCGGGCGGCACGCGCGCCGGAAGCTGCCTGCACGCCGTCTTCGAGCACATCGACTTCGCCGACCCGGACGGCGAGAAGCGGCGCGAGATCGTGGCGCACGAGCTGCGCCGCTTCGGCTTCTCCGCCGACTGGCTGCCGGTCGTGGACGACATGCTGGCGCAGGTCCTGGCCACACCGCTGGATCCCGGCGGGCGCGTCCGGCTGGCCGGCGTGCCGCGTGCACGCCGTCTCGACGAGCTCGAGTTCACCTATCCGCTCGCCGACTTCGACGCGCACGCGCTGCGCGACCTTCTGCGCGCGGGTGATCTCGGCGCGGGCGCCTTCGCGGAGGCGATCGAGGAGCTGGCGTTCGCGCGCGTCAGCGGGTTCATGCGCGGCTTCATCGACCTCGTCTTCGAGGACGGCGGTCGCTACTGGATCGTCGACTACAAGTCGAACTGGCTCGGGCCGTCCGTGGACGACTACGCGGCCGATCGACTGCCGCCCGTGATGGCGCGCGAGTCGTACTGGCTCCAGTACCTGATCTACACCATGGTGCTGCACCGCCTGCTGCGGCTTCGCGTGCCGGGCTACGACTACGACACGCACGTGGGCGGCGTCTTCTATCTCTTCCTGCGTGGCATGACGCCGGCGCGCGGTGCGACGTGCGGGGTCTTCCACGACCGGCCGTCGCGCGCACTCGTCGAAGCGCTCGATCGCTGGCTGGGCGGCGCCCGATGACGCCGCGCGCGCACCTCTCCGCGCTCCGCGACGCCGGACATCTGAGCGACCTCGACGTCCACCTCGCGGACCTGATGGCGCGCCTCGCCGGCGACGATGACCCCGCCCTGCTGTACGCTGCTGCGCTCGCCAGCCACCGGACCGGGGAGGGGCACGTCTGCGCCGACCTCGCCGCGGTCGCGGGCGGTCCGCTCGTGGCCGGCGCGCCGGACGCGCCCGGTACGCCGGCGCTCGCCGCGTGGACGGACGCGCTGCGGCGCACGGCGGTCGTCGGGGGTCCCGACGACGACGCCCCGCTGGTGCTCGATCTCGCGGGCCGGCTCTACCTCCGTCGCTACTGGGCCTACGAGCGCGAGCTCGCCCGCGACCTGATCGCGCGCGCCGCGGCGCCCGTCGGCGCAATCGACGATGCGCGCCTGCGTGCCGCGGTCGCCGCGGTCCTGCCGACCGATGTCGAGGCGCCGGCGCCCGACTGGCAGCGTGTCGCGGCGGTCACGGCGGTCCTGCGTCGCCTGTGCGTCATCTCCGGCGGCCCGGGCACCGGCAAGACCAGCACCGTGGTGCGATTGCTCGGATTGCTCGCCGCCCTCGCCGAGGACGCCCGGCCGCAGGTGGCGCTGGCGGCTCCGACGGGCAAGGCGGCGGCCCGCCTGGAGGAGGCGGTCCGGGGGGGCTCGGCCTGCTTCCCGCGCCGCTCCGTCACGCGATCCCCGAGCACGCCTCCACCGTGCATCGCCTGGTCGGGGTGCATCGCGACTCACCCCGAGTGACGTACGGCAGTGCGCGCCCGCTTTCTGCCGACGTGGTGGTGGTGGACGAGGCCTCGATGGTGGACCTCGCGCTCATGGCGAAGCTGCTCCGCGCGCTCAAGCCGGAGGCGCGGCTGGTGCTGCTCGGCGACAAGGACCAGCTGGCGTCGGTCGAGGCGGGGGCGGTGCTCGGGGACGTGTGCGGCGACGCCCCCGGCTTCTCGGCCGCGTTCGCCGCCCGGGTCACCAGCGTCGTCGGGCAGTCCGTGCCGGCCGGCACGGGCGGCGGCGGCTCGCCGCTGCGCGACAGCGTCGTGCTGCTGCGCCACAGCCGGCGCTTCACGGCAACCAGCGGGATCGCGCAGCTGGCCGCCGCGGTCAACCGCGGCGACGGTGATGGCGCCGTCTCGGTGCTGGCGAGCGAGCCGGCGGACGTCGGCTGGATGCCGCACGCCGGCCGGCGCGCGTGGCGCGACGCGCTTGCGGCCGCGGCCCTGGACGGGTTCGCGCCGTACCTGGCGTGCATCCGCGCCGGTGCGCCGGCCGGCGCGGTGCTCCAGGCGTTCGAGGGCTTTCGCGTCCTCTGCGCGCATCGCGCCGGCCCGGCGGGCGTCGAGGTGGCGAATCGCGTCGTGGAGGACGCGCTGGCGGCGCGGCGACTCATCCATCCGGCGGGCGCATCGGGTCCGTGGTACGTCGGCCGCCCCGTGATGGTCACGCGCAACGATCACGTGCTGCGGATCTACAACGGCGACGTCGGCATCGTCCTCCCCGATCCGCGGGATGCGGAACGCCTCGCGGTCGCGTTTCCGGGCGCGGACGGCTCCGAGCGTCTCGTGTCGCCGGCGCGCCTGCCCTCCCACGAGACGGTCTACGCGATGACGGTTCACAAGAGCCAGGGTTCGGAGTTCGACCGCGTGCTCCTGCTGCTGCCGCCCGAGGCGTCGCGCGTGGTGACGCGCGAGCTGCTGTACACGGGCATCACGCGGGCGCGACGTCGGGTCGACGTGTGGGGCAGCGAGCCGGTGGTCCGGGCGGGGGTGGCAGCGCGTGTCGAGCGCTCCTCGGGCCTGCGAGACGCGCTGTGGGACGGGTGAGCGTGGCGGCGCGCGGGCCGTCGGCCGGATGGCTCGCGCTGCTCGCGACCGTGGCCGTCGGCACGCGGACGTCCGGCGGCTGCGGCAGTCGCCGGGCGGCTGACGCCTACGACGTGCCGTAGCGGGTCTTCGCCTGCCGGATGTAGCGCTGGAGGTCCTCGCGATCGATCAGCGACATGATCTCGACGCGGTTGCCGTCGAGCGGACGATAGATGAGGCGCACGTCGGTCGCGATCCGGATGCGGTAGCAACCGGGGAGACCTTCCAGCGGAATGGCGCGCAGGCTCGGATGTCGCCAGTCCTCCGACAGGCGGTAGATCTTCTCGAACGCGTTGCGGATCACCTTCCGGTCCCAGCGCCGGATCGACTCGTAGAACTCGTCGCTGAAGATGGGGAGGCTCCAGATGGCGGTCGAGGTGCCGCCGCGCTCCGCCTCGCCGTCCGTCACCACGCGCGCCGGCCGCTCCTCGGAAATCGCGCGCAGCCGGGCGGCGAGGGACGCCTCGGACTCGCGCAGCTCGTCGAGCTCGCTCTCGAGCCCGCGCTCGCGCCGCCGCCCGGCGTCGAGCTCGCTCGTCAGGCGGGCGACCTCGCCGGCCGTTCCCGCCTGGAGCTGCGCCCGGAGCGCGTCACGCTCGCGCGCCAGCCGATCGCGCTCGGCCTCGAGACGCTCGCGCGCGTCCTCCGACCCGTGCAGCTCGCGCCGCGCCGTGGCGACGGCAGTCTCCAGCTCCAGCAGCCGGTCCTTCATGGTGTCCACGCGCTTGAGCGCCCGCTCGCGCGCCCGCGCCGCCCGGCTGACCTCGCGCTGCATGGTCTTCGTCGCGCGCTCGGCCTCGACCTCCTGGGGGTCGTCGGCGCTCTCCGGCGCCGCGGCGTCCTCCTCCGCCTTGGCGCGAGCGTCGGCGTCGTCGAACTCCGTCACGATCGCCTGCAACGCGTCGGCGGCGTGCGGCGCACTCTCCGGCGTGCCCGCGGCCAGGAGCGCCCAGGCGAGGTCGCGCAGCGGATCGCGCGAGGCAAGCACCAGCGCGCTCACGGCGTCGGCGCCGCCCTCGGCCTGGACGGCCGTGAGGAGGGGCGGCTCGCCGAGGTCCTTCAGCAGGGTCTTGTCGACCGTGCGCGAGACCTCGACGTCGCCGTCGTAGTAGTCGACCAGGCTCCACGCCAGGTCCCACACCGACATCGTCTCCAGCCGTGTTCCGGTCGGCGCAGTGCCGAGCCTGCCGACCAGCTTGCGCAACGCTTTCGGCGCCATCGCGACGACGAGAAAGGTGGCGCGTTGATCGGGATTCAGCGGAGCGAGCAGGGGCACGGCGAGCGATTGTAGTCGTCCGGCGCGGTTGTGCCAGACATCGGAAGCAGGCCCCCCCGCCCGGGCGGAGCTACCCGGCCGCGGCTCGGCCCACGGCGTTGCGGCCGGTGCCCTTGACGGCGAAGAGCGCGCGGTCGGCGGAGGCGAGCAGGCGCTGGGCGTTGTCGGCGTCGTCCGGGAAGGTGGCCACGCCGAGGCTCATGGTGAGGGAGATCGTCTGCCCGGCGGCGGCCAGGTAGATGGTGTGCGCGACGCGCGTGCGGATGGTCTCCGCCGTCGCGACGGCGGCGTCCTTGCCGAACCCGGGCAGCACGACCACGAACTCGTCGCCGGCGTAGGCCACCGCGAACGCGCCCTCCGGCAGCGCGCCGCGGATCGTCGTCGCCACCTCCTGGATGACGCGGCTGCCGTTCAGGTGACCGTGCTCGTCGACGACGCGCTTGAAGCGGTCGAGGTCCATGAAGACCACGGAGAAGCGCCCGCGACTGCCCTGCGCCTCCTCGACCAGGCGCTCGAGCGCTTCGTAGAGGTAGCGCGTGTTGTAGAGGCCGGTCAGGCTGTCGTGGACGGCGAGGAACTGGAAGTTCTCGGCGCTCGCGCGCAGCGCGTCCTCCGCCTGCTTGCGCACCGTGATGTCGGCGATCGCGAGCACGATGCGGGAGAGGCTTTCCTCGTGACCGGGGATGATCGTCGCCTGCACCGCGACCGTGCGCCGGTTGCCGCGCAACGTGTGGAGCGAGGTCTCGCGCTCGAGCGACGTCAGACGGCCGGCGGCGACGGCGCGGAGGATCTCCGGGCCAGCCCGCCCCACGCCGACGGCCTCCGCCAGGACGCGCACCGCGTCGAGCGCCTGGTCGTCGCGCGCCTCGAGCAGCTCGACCAGCGCTGCGTTCCAGTCGGTGGTGCGGATCATGGCGAGGCAGCGCGCGAGCGCATCCGGGTCGTTCGCGACCGCGTCCACGTGACCGCCCCGGGCCAGCAGCTCGTCGAGATGCGTCTTCAGCTCGGACGCGTCGCTCTCGACCAGCGGCACCGGTGTGGACTGGAACAGCACGCGGTAGCGGCGCTCGCTCTCGCGCAGCGCCTCCTCGGCGCGCTTGCGCGTGGTCGTGTCGATGCCGCTGGAGACGATCTCCCGCAGGCCGCCCGACTCGTCGAGCACGGGCCGGTTGCGCCACGTGACCCACACGCGCTCGCCGTCGCGCCGCATGTTCTCGTTCTCGTTCGAGAGGTAGCGCCCGGGATGCCGCAGGACGTCGTGCATGACCTGCGCCAGGTCGCGCCCGGTGGTCTCGGTTTGCGGAACGATGGTGCCGACGACCGAGCGTCCCAGCAGCTCGCGGAGCGTGTAGCCGAAGAAGTCCTGGCCGTACTCGTTCAGGTAGAGGATGCGGCCCTCGGGGTCCCAGCGCAGCACGATGCTGTTGATGTTCGACACCAGATCGCGCTGCTCGCCCACCGTGGCGGAGAGGCTGCGCACGGCTTCGCGCAGCACGGCGACCTCCGCCCGCAGGCGATCGGCCTCGGCGCGGAGCTGCGTGGCGGGCGTCTCCGATGCCATGACGCCGCCAGCCTATAGACCCCGGTACCCGCGGCGGGCAACGGCACGGCCGCGGACCTGCCGCGATCAGAACGGGACGCCGAACTGCATGGCGAGGACGAGCGCGTCGTCGATCTTCCCCGCCGCGCCGGGATTGATGATGCCCTGGATGTCGGGCTGGATGTAGAACCAGGGCAGCACGTTGATACGGTAGTTCACCTCGAGCACCATCTCGTAGACCTGCCCGGGCTGGTTGGCCGCTTCCTGCGCTCTGCGCTGCGCGGGGCTGAAGTGCCCGTAGGCGCCGTAGATGCCGAAGACGTCGGTGTCGCGTCCCGGGATCATGCCCGGGTAGACGAGCCCCCAGCTGAAGAAGCGGTCCTGCGGATTCCGCTCCGACGGCGCCCAGTGGAAGGCGAACCACTGGTAGATCCCCTGATCGGGCGTGGAGTCGGGCTCGCGCCACAGCATCTGATCGAAAGCCAGGTAGAACCCGCCGGTGCCGCGGTCGCGCTCGCCGGTGGAGAAGACGGTGACCGGCTCGGTGTCCCAGTAGCCGCCGACCTTGTAGTCGCCGGGGAGGCTGGTGAACAGACCGTCCGGTCCGATGTGGTGGGGATGCACGCCCACCTCGCCGATGCCGATGACTCCCGAGTCGGGGTGGATGCTGAAGTCGACGCCGTGGAACTTGTTCTCGCGAAAGTCGGTGCGCGTGTTGTACGTGCCGCCCATCGCGTAGAACGCCTTCACAGGCGACCAGCTGACGCGTGCTCCCCACGCCGTGTTCGGATAGCTCGAGATGTTGACGTCCACCGGGATGCTCAGCGGGTTGCCGCAGAAGGCCAGGTTCTGCGCGTTGCAGTAGAGCGGCGACGCGACGAAGTCGTCGAGCCCGTTCAGACGTCCCGCCACGACGTCCAGCGTGCCGTCGAGAAGCTCGGTGCCGAGCGCGAGCAGCACCAGCCGCGTGGTCTGGCCGCCGTAGATCTGCTGGACGGCGTAGACGTTGCCGATGTTCTCCTTCGAGAGGCTGGACCCCTCGCGGTTCGACGCCGAGGCGATGAAGGTCGTGTGCGGGATGCCCGCGAGCGTGTCGAGGTCGACCAGGAAGGCGAGCCCGATGTTGTGCGTGTACTTGATGCCCTGGGTGATGCCACCGACCGGGTTGCCGGCGACCTCCGCCGTGTAGTTGCCGAAGAGGAAGATGCCGTACTCGTCCTCCAGCTCCGAGCGCCAGCCGCCCCAGTCGCCGGTGAGCGAGTGCGGGCGATCCCACGCCGAGGAGCTGCCGCGAGCGCGATCGAAGTCCATCAGGCCCCAGGGTGACGGATGATCGGACTGGGGCTGCATCCACGGCGTCTGGTTGGATGCGCCGACGGGGCGGGTGGACACGATCAGCGCAGCGAGCGCGATCGAGCGCGTCCAGGCGCGTCTCCGAGCCACCTTCCCCCCGCCCCGCCCGCGTTCCTCAGTGCCAGAGCGCGCTGATCTCCTCGAGCGTCTTACCCTTGGTCTCGGGAACGCGCGCGATGACGAAGATCAGCGTCAGGACGCCGAGTCCCGAATAGATGAAGAACGTGGTCGAGCTGCCGACCCGGTTGGTCAGGATCGGGAACGACATGCTCACCAGGAAATTCGCGCCCCAGTTGGCCGCGGTGGAGACGGCCATCGCCTGGGCCCGGTTCCTGAGCGGGTAGATCTCGGAGATCATCAGCCACACGATCGGTCCGAGCGAGAACGCGAAGAAGACGATGTATGCCGCGAGGCAGACGACCGTGATCAGCCCGAGGGTGCCTGCTGCCCGGCCGGAGGCGTCGTCGCGAAACGCGAGCCCGAGGACGGCCAGCGTCGCGACCATCCCGAGGACGCCCGCGATGAGCAGCGGCTTGCGACCCACGCGATCGACCAGCCAGATGGCGATGAACGTCGCGAGGACGTTGATGGTGCCGATCCCGGTGGTGGCGGCGAGCGACGTCACATCGGACGTGAAGCCCGCGGCCTGGAAGATCTGCGGCGCGTAGTAGATGACCGCGTTGATCCCGGTGACCTGCTGGAACACGGCGAGGCCGATGCCCACGATCAGGGCAGGACGGAGCGCGCTGCGCATGAGCTCGGCCCAGGCGCCCTGGCCCTCGGTGGACAGGTCGCGCTCGAGCTGGGCGAGCGCCGCGTCCGGATCGCCGTGCGGATCGATCTGCACCAGCACCGCACGCGCGTCTCGCTGCCGTCCCTGCTTGACGAGCCAGCGCGGGCTCTCGGGCATGAACAGCATGCCGACCGCGAGGAGCATGCCCGGCAGGGCGGCCAGGCCGAGCATCCAGCGCCACGCCGCCGACGCGGCCAGGACCGCGCAGGCGATGTACGCGAGCAGGATGCCGACCGTCACCGCGAGCTGGAACAGCGAGACGAAGGTGCCGCGAATGCGGGCTGGCGACGCCTCGGCGATGTACATCGGGCCGCCCACCGACGTGAGCCCGATGCCGCAGCCGACGAGGAAGCGACCGGCGATCAGGGTCGACACGCTGCTGGCCGCCGCGCACAGCAGCGATGCGACCGCGAAGACGATGCCGGCCGCGATGTTGGTGAAGCGGCGGCCGCTGCGGTCGGCCAGCACGCCGGCGATCATGGCCGAGACCAGGGCGCCCGCCGTGACGGCGCTCACCACGAGGCCCTCGGTGGTGTCGTCGATCGGGAACTCCCGCTTGATGTACAGGATGGCTCCCGAGATGACGCCGGTGTCGTAGCCGAAGAGGCCGCCGCCGATCGCGGCGATGGTGGCCACCATCGCGACGAAGAACGACACCTCGCCTTGACGCGTCGAGCTGCCCGTCGCCGTGGTCACCCGCCACCCCCTTCCCGGCGCCCGCTGGCTGCGTCGAGACAGCCGGCTATCTACCAGATGGAAGCGATGGGCTTCCAGTGCCGCGCCAGCTAGTGATCGTTCAGGTACCCGAGGGCTCGCAAGCGTTTCAGGGTGTCCGGATCGGGTGCCTGCTGCGCGCTCGCCACCCCGGTGTGCAACCGGGCGAGCTGGGCGGCGAGCGCGACCTCGAGGGAATCGTCCTTCGGCGCCGTCGGCGATCGCTCGAACGGGTCGGTGGCGAGATCGAACGTGAGGCGCGTGCCGTCCGGCTCGACGACCAGCTTGGCCTCGTTGGCGACCAGCGACTGCTTGTGGAGCCAGTGATCCCGCTGTCCGGACTCCGTCAGCTCGCTGAAGACGGTGTCGGGCGCTGCGGCGCCGATGCGCGGGAGCGGGTCGACATGAACCGAATCGGGCCGCGATACGCCGGCGGCGGCGAGAATCGAGGCCGTCAAGCCGGCGAGCTGCACCGGTTCGTGGACGCGGCCCACCTCGCGGTCGGGGAAGCGGACCAGCAGCGGCACGCGCAGCAGCGTCTCGTTCAACGAGGCGCCGTGACCGAAGACCTCGTGCTCGCCGAACTCCTCGCCGTGGTCGGCGAGGACCGCGACGAGCGCGTGGTCGAGGAGTCCGCGTGTGGCCAGGTCGCCGAACAGGGCGCGCAGGAGCGCGTCTTCGTAGCGCACCTCGCCGTCGTACAGGTCCTCGAGGCGCTGCACCTCCGCGTCCGAGAAGTTCCATTCCGAGCGCACCAGGGCGAGGACGAGCTCCCCGTCCGAGCGGATGGAGGCAGGAGCTGGCGGCGACAGGCCCTCCTGGGTGCGGTAGGGCATGTGGACGTCCATGAAGTGAAGGTACAGGAACCGCGGACGGCGGGGGCCGGGTTCGTCCACCCACCGGAGCACCTGATCGATCAGGAGCCACCCGTCCGATTTCGGATTGAGAAAGTCCGGCTCGCCGACGAGCTTGAAGTGCTCGAACCCTCTGGCGAACCCGTGATCCTCGCGCAGCGAGGCGTTGGCGACCACCCCGGTGGTGGCATAGCCGCGTCGGGCCAGCAGCTCGGCCAGGGTCGGCGTTCCCTGGTCGAGCCGCGAGAAGAAGTTCGTCGCACGGTGCTCCGACGGATACTGGCCCGTCATCAACGAGGCGACGACCGGGATGGTCCACGAGCTCGGCGCGTAGGCGCGCTCGTACACCGTGCTCTTCGTCGCGAGCTCGGCGAGGAACGGCGTCAGCCCGCCGGGGACGCCACGGAGGTCGACACGGTCCGCGCGCAGGCTGTCGATCACGATCAGCACGATGTTCGGTCGCGGGAGTACCCTGTCCCGGAGCGCCGGCGACATCGCGAACGCGAAGCCGATCAGCACCAGGGCAACCGCACAGCCCGCAACGCCCAGGCGCTTCTTGGATGGTCGACGGACGGGCATCGCGTCGCTCACGCGCAGCGGGCCGCTAGGAGAAGTCGACGACGAGCGACGACGAAGGCGGGTAGCCCGCGCTCGTCACGCTTCGAGCAACGCCGGCGCCAGCTCGCGCCACTCGTGGAGCGGGAGCGCACGCGGGTCGGCGGGAAGGACCTGGACGCAGACGTGATCGGCGCCGGCCGCGTGGTGCGCGCGCACGCGCGCGCGCAGCGCATCGACGTCGCCCCAGGCCACGATCGCGTCCACCAGACGATCGCTGCCGCCGTCGCGCACGTCATCGTCGCCGAAGCCGAGCGAGTGCAGGTTGCGCAGGTAGTTCGGGAGCCCGAGGTAGATGGACATGTGCGCGCGGGCGATGGCGCGCGCCTTGTCCGCATCCGTCTCGAGGACGAGCGCCTGCTCCGGCGCCAGCAGGGCGCCGGCGCCCATGATCTTGCGGGCACGGGCGGTGTGCTCGGGCGGCACGAAGTACGGGTGTGACCCCGCCGTGCGCTCGGCGGCGAGCGCCAGCATCTTCGGCGCGAGGGCGCCGATCACGCGCTCGGGCGGCAGGCTGGGCGGCACGGCGAGGAACGGCGCGGCGTCCATCGCGTCGAGGTAGCTGCGCATGAAGGAGAGCGGCTTCTCGTACGTGTGGCCGCGCATCGCCTGCACCAGCGGCGCGTGGCTCACACCGAGCCCGAGCAGGAAGCGGCCGGGATAGGCCTCGTCGAGCGTCTTCTCGGCGGCCGCCATCGCCATCGCGTCGCGTGCCCAGATGTTCGCGATGCCGGTCGCCACCGGCAGGCGCCGGGTCCCCGCGAGCAGGAGGCCGGCGTGGGTGAGCGCCTCGCGGCCCATGGCCTCCGGGATCCAGAGCGCCCCGTAGCCGAGGGACTCGATCTCCGCCGCGGCTTCCTGCGCGCGCGCGGCCGGTTGCAGCTCGAGGGAGAAAGTCCAGATACCGACGCGTCCGATGTCCATGTTCACCTCGCTGGCATGCGGCTTCTCGCATGGCCTCGCGGTCGTGCCAAGCCCGCGTTGCCGTCGTGAGCGCACGGCGCTACAGGGGCCGGCGGAGGTGACCATGCGAACTCGCGCCGCAGTTCTTGCCGCCGTCCTCGCGCTGCCGCCGTCCGCAGGAGCCATGGAGGTCGCCGGGGTGAGCTTCCCGCGCACGGTGCAGGCGGGTGGCAAGACGCTCGTGCTGAACGGTGCCGGCCTGCGCACCCGATTCCTGTTCAAGGTGTACGCCATCGGACTCTACCTGGAGCATCCCGCGAGCGACGCGGCCACCATCCTCGCGGCGGACGAGGTGCGGCGGGCGGAGCTGCACATGCTCCGGTCGGTCTCGGCGTCCGAGATGGGCGACGCCATCGCGGACGCGTTCAACGCCAACGCCGGCAGCGCGGGGCCGCAGCTGAAGGAGCGGCTCGATCGCTTCAAGGCCATGTTCCCGAATGCCACCCAGGGCGAGGTGATCACGCTCACCTACGTGCCCGGAACCGGTACCGTGGTCGGCGCCGGCGGCAAGGACCTCGGCACCGTCCCGGGCAAGGACTTCGCCGACGTGCTCTTCAGCGCCTGGATCGGTGGGTCGCCCGTCGACGCCTCGCTCAAGCAGGCCCTCCTGGCCGGATCGAGCTGAGCCCGTCCGGCTGCGCGTTCCGTCGCCAGCCGCTGCCGTCATCGCGAGCATTCGCCGTCTCCGCGCGCCGTCGCGGCGCCGTGTCTCGTGCCTCGTCGGCCTGGCACTGCGGTTGCTCTAGCGGTCGGGGGACTTCCCATGCTCGGACTCGTGCTGACCGCCGGGGGCGCCCGGGGTGCTTACCAGGCCGGGGTGCTCAAGCGGATCGGCGAGATCCCTGCGCTCCGCGGTGGCGCGTCTCCGTTCGCCATCGTCACCGGCGCCTCGGCGGGGGCCATCAACGGCGCCGCGGTGGCGGCCGGCGCCGCCGGGTTTCACGAGGTCACCCAGCAGCTCGCCGCGCTGTGGTCGGAGCTCCAGGTGGAGCAGGTCTTCCGGACCGATGCCCTGTCGCTCGGCTGGGGCGCGCTCGGGCTGCTGCGTGACATGGCGCTCGGCGGATTTCTCGGCCGGACGATCACGCAGGCGCTGTTCGACACCGCTCCGCTGCGTCGCTTTCTCGCCGCTCGGCTGCCGCTCGACGGCATCGCCACGAGCATCCGGCAGGGCGACCTCTTCGCGGTCGCCATCTCGGCCACCAGCTATCACTCCGGCCGCTCCTTCACCTTCGTCCAGGGACGGTCCGGCCACCCCGTGTGGCACAAGTCCCGGCGGGTGGTGCTGCCCGTGGAGCTGACGATCGAGCACGTCATGGCTTCCGCCGCCATCCCGCTGGTGTTCCCGCCGGTGCGCGTGCGCTCGTCGGCGGGCGACCTGTACTTCGGCGACGGCGCGCTCCGCCTGGCCACGCCGTTCAGCCCGGCCATCCGCCTGGGCGCGAATCGCATCCTCGGCGTCGGGGTGCGGTCGCAGCGCGCGGCCGATGCCCTGTCGCGCGAGGAGCTGGCCACCGGCGAGGAGACCGGCGCGGCGGGATCCGTCCTGCCGAGTCCTCCGCTGGCGCAGGTGTGCGGCGTATTCCTGAACGCGATCTTTCTCGATCACCTCGACGCGGACCTCGACCACCTGCGCCGCATGAACGAGCTGATCCTGGCATACGGCGGCGAGCTCGAGGCGCGCAAACCCGCGCGGGCGGCCGCGGCGCCGGTGAGCGAGCCGATGCGGCTGATCACGCCGCTCGTCGTGAGCCCCTCCGAGGATCTCGCCATGGTGGCGCAGCGGTTCGCGCATCGCATGCCCCGCCTGGTCCGCTACCTGATGGACGGCCTCGGCACTCCGGATGCGCAGAGCGCCGACCTGATGAGCTACCTGCTCTTCGATGCGGCGTACACGCGGGCGCTGGTCGACATCGGCCATCGCGACGCGAGCGAGCGCATCGACGAGATCGAGGGATTCCTCCGCGACGGCCGGGCGGCGCGCAACCGGAGCAGGAGCAAGTCGGCTGCCGATCGCGACACGAGCAGCGCGCGCGCGGCCGGCTGAGCGCTGGCGCTTCGCCGGGAGCGCGTGGGACGCGCCCGCTGGGACGACAGCGATGCCTGCGCATCCTGCGTAACTGCCGCGAGGCGATGGCGCCCGCGGCCGCGTGCTGCTGGTGGAGCCCTCGTCGAGCCGGGCAATCGTCCCGATTTCGGCAAGCTCCTCGACATCAACATGCTGGTCGTCGCGCCGGGTGGGAGAGCGCACGCGCGGAGAGTTCGGCGCACTCCTCGCGCGGGCTCGGCTGCGACGGATCGTGCCCACGGCGTCTCGGTGAAGGTGCTCGAGGCCGTGGCGCCGGCGCCGGCTCAGCCGGTGGCGATGCGCGCCAGATCGTCGCGCATGCGAAGGAACTCGTCGAGCGCCGCGTACCGCTCCGAGTGCACGACCTGGGTGGCGCCCGCCGCGGCGTACGCCTCGAGCGCGGCGTGTGCCGCGGCCGGGTCGCGCCGCGGCAGCGTTCCCAGCACCACGATCTCGGGCGCCGGCAACCCGGCGGCCGCCGCGGCCGCGCGCAGCTCGGCCGCGGGGGTCCGGAGCGCGTCCGGGGTGAGACCCATCGGCAGCCATCCCGCGCGGTGCGCGATGGCGCGCGGGAACGCGTGGGCGGGCGACGCCGCCGATGAAGAGCGATGGTCGCGCCGGACGCGGCCGGAAGTAGAACGCCTGGCCGTTCGCCTCGACGACGTCGTCCGCGAAGCACCGCTCGAGGAAGGCCAGCGTGTCGTCGGTGATGCGTCCGCGGCGGCGGTAGTCGACGCCGACGGCGCGGAACTCGGCCGCCATCCAGCCGACGCCGACACCGAGGCGCAGGCGGCCGCCCGACAGCTCCTGGATGGTCGCGATCCACTTCGCCGTGGCCAGCGCAGGCCGGTACGGCACGACGAGCACCGCGGTGCCGAGGCCGATGCGTGTCGTCGCGCCGGCGAGCGTCGCCAGCGTCGCCAGCGGGTCGAGGTAGCGGCCGCCCGAGCCTTCGGCGTCGTCGGGTGGGATCGCGATGTGGTCGGTGACCCAGAGGGCCGCGATGCCGGGCGTCGCGTCGGCGGCGCGCGCCGCCGCGAGGACCGTCTCCGGCGCCGACCCCGGACCCATGTTGCGCAGGAGGATGCCCAGCTCCACGGTGCGACCGTGCCGGCCCGCGCGAGCGGAGTCAACGTCGCGAGGCGTCTTGTCCGCTGACGCGAGGGCGCGTACACGGCTGTCATGATCGTCGTCACCAATCGCATTCCCATCGCACGCGGACACGAGATCGACTTCGAGGATCGCTTCCGGCGCCGCGTGCACCTGGTCGATCGGCATCCCGGCTTCGTGCGCAACGAGGTGCATCGGCCGCGCCCCATGAAGTTCGACCACGAGCACGGGTCCTGGACCAACGACCCGGACGGGCAGGGGTACTACGAGGTCAAGACCTGGTGGCGCAGCTTCGAGGACTTCGTCTCCTGGACGAGCAGTCCGGACTTCGCCGAGGCGCACAAGAATCGGCCGCCGGCGGAGATGTTCGCGGGCGCGAACGTGCTCGAGGTCCACGAGGTGATGACCAGCACCGATCTCTCCGTGGACTGATCCATCGTCGGCCGGGCCGCCGAGAGGTCCGGGGTTGACTCGAAAAACCGTCGACGCCTAGCGGGGTGCCATGGCACACTCTCTATTGGTGTCCTTCATCGGCATTGCCGTCATCGGCCTGGCCGGGACTCCGGCGATCGCAAAGACGCCGCCGGCAGCCAAGTGCCTCTCGGCCAAGTTGAAGGCGGTCGGCAAGAAAGCGGCGGCCAAGGTGGCCTGCGAGGCGAAGGCCGCGCAGAAGCTGAAGCCGGTCGACGCGGCGTGCCTCGCCAAGGCGGGGACGAGCTTCGCCACGGCGTTCTCGAAGGCCGAGACGCAGGCGAAGGGGGCGTGCGCCACCACGGGCGATGCGGCTGCGCTCGAGACCAGCGTCGACGCCCTGGTCGTGTCGGTCACCGTGGCGCTTCCGGACGGGGGGACCAAGGACGGCGGCAAGTGCGCCTCGTCCAAGCGGAGGGCCAGCGGGAAGGCCGCGTCCGCCGAGCTCCTGTGCCAGTCGAAGGCGGCGAGCAAGCAGACCGCGGTCGACCCCGAGTGCGTCGGGAAAGCCGAGGCCGCGTTCGCGAAGGCGTTCGCAAGGCGGAGCAGAAGGGAGGCTGTGCGACGGTCGGCGACGCCGGCGCCCTCGATGCGACGGTCGACGGCTTCGTCGATCAGGTCGTGGCGAAGCTGTCGCCGGCGACCAGCACCACCGTCACCACGACGACAACCCCGACGACGACCCCGACAACGACGCCGACGACCGGACCCGCGCCGACCACCACGACCAGCACGACCATGGGCAGCTCCATGACGACGGTCATGGTGGGACCGAACGGGAACCTGATCTTCGATCCCGCGACGGTCACCATCAAGGTCGGAGACACCGTGCGCTGGATGTGGGCGTCGTCGTTCCACAGCGTGGTGAGCGGCGTCGTGGTCAGCGGCCAGAACATGCCGGACGGCAAGTTCTGCTCGCCGAGCGACACGGGCTGTGCCAACGCGCCGCTATCCACACAGGGTGACACGTACGATCACACCTTCACCGTGGCGGGGACGTATCCGTATTTCTGCGCCCCGCACGGCGTCCTCGGGATGACGGGAACCGTCACCGTTACACCCTGACCGCGGAAAGCGCGCTGCCCGCGCCGTGGTGGCGCGGGCAGCGTCCGATGCTCGAGAGTGTGTCGCCCCTCAGGGCAGCCTGGCCGCGTCCGCCTGGTTGATGAAGTAGCCGAACATGTTGCACATGTCGTCGTCGGCGGTCTCGCCGAAGACGAGCGGCATGGGCTCACCTTCCTGGTACGTCTGCGGCGCGCTCTGGAATCCCAGCTCCGCGCCCTGGGTGAAGAGGCAGGTCCGCGTCGCCGCGTCCCATCCGCACGCGCTGCAGTCCTCCTTGCAGACCTTCGGCGGATGGTTCGGATCTCCCTGGATGCCGTTGGTGTGCGTGCAGGTCCAGCGCAGTCCCTGATCCTTGTTCACCAGGAGGTAGGGCTTCTGGAAGTTCATCACCGGCGCGCGGTCCCACGCGTCCGTGTAGTAGATGGTCGAATCCTCTGCATCGGGACCGCGGACGCAGGTCTGCCCGGCCTGGCAGTTCCCCCTGGTTCGTTGCGGGAACCAGCACCGGCAGTCGTCGTCGCGCCCGCACGCCCAGTCCGGATTCCCCGAGCAGTGCCCGCCGCGCACCACGTCGATCTGGAACGCCGTGGCGCGCTTGTGCATGTGGCCGAAGAGCTGGAACACCGCGGCGTCCGCGGGCTGGCGGCTCAGCAGCCCGGTCGGCTGCCAGACGCGTGAGATCGTCCGCGTCTGGTACGGCTCGACGTAGAGATCGCCGAAGTTGATCGCGAAGATGCCGTCGAGCAGCACCTGGAATTCGCCGGGCTTGTACAAGTAGATGTTGAGCCAGTCCTCGCCGTAGATCTCCTGCGGAGGCTGGAACGGGTTGGTGAAGTGGGTGTCGACGATCAGCACCATGTTGCTGCTCAGGACGGGAATCCCGACGCCGGCAGGATAGGTCACGTCGTAGCGCGTGCCCGCGACCTGCGTCCCGCCGATCGGCAGCATGAAGGAGCTCGCATCGACCGGACAGTCGTTCGGATTCTCCGCCTCGCAGTTGGCGGCGTTGCACGGGAAGTACCCGTCGCCGTTCCACTGCTCGGGGTGTGGACCGTAGTAGGCGTACAGCAGGAGATGGTGACTCCCCTCGTGCATGCGGTAGGTCTGCTCCTTGATCACGGGGAGCGAACCGGCCGGGTATCCCATCTGCGCCGCCATGCCGAGCCAGTCGATGTTCTTGAAGGCGTAGCAGCGCTCCCACTCCGTTCCCGGATCGACGTTGCGCGGAGGCGTGTGCATCTGGAAGCCCGTTCCGGCCGCCGGCACCTCGAGCGGCGGCTGCGGCTTCCACACGAACGTTCCGGCGACCAGCGGCCGGTCGTTGCAGCTCTTCTTCCCGCGCTTCTTCGTACCGCTGCTGCCCGCCGGTGGGCACTCCTGCGCCGTCGTCTTCGCGCCACGCTGGATCCATTTCGAGATCAGCTTGATCGTGCCCTTCGACAGCGGCTCGCCGGACTCCGGCATGCGGGCGCCCGGCGCGGTGCCGAGGAGCTTCTGGACCAGGAAGCTGCCCTTCGGGTCGCCGGGCTTGACGAGCATCGTTCCCGGAGCCGCGCCCTCCGATTCCGTCACCGGACGGTTCACCAGGCTGGCGTAGGAGACGTCCTCGGAGTCGAGGACGAGTCCGCCCTGGCGTGCGATCGTCGAGTGGCACGATGGCAGCGCACAGCTCTGTCCGAAGATGTCCTGCACGGTGCGGAACGGCCGGATGCCCTTGCCGCATCCCACCGCCGCCTCGCACTTCGCGACCGCGCCCTTGCACGCCGCAGCGAAGGATCCGCTGGCGATCGCCGCGTTGATCGTCCGCTTGACGCAGCTCATGTACTTCGCCGCGCTCGAGGCGCCGGCGCAGTCGCAGGCGGCTCCGATGCTGTCCCGCATTGCCTGGATCGCAGCGGGGTTCTGGCACCGCTTCGTGGTGCAGGCGTCCTCGCCCCAGGCGAGCCGGGGGACGATTCCCGTGACGCCGGTCAGAAGCAGGACGGACGCGATCGCGAGCGAACGGAACCTGGCGGCACCGTGCATCAGGTTGACCCCCCTTCGGCCTCGACGGCCGGTCTGATGATGCCGCGTACCACATCGCCGCGGTAGCCGAAAAGCACGTATGAGAGCGCCGGGTGCTCCACCGGTCGGCTCCGGGGCCCGTCTGGCCGATCGGGGCGACCGTCCGGCACGTCGATCCCGGCGCCGGACGGCCGGAGGGCCGCTCACGGACACGCCCGGGTGAGCGCATCGGTGCCGGCGACGAGCCCGGTCTCGGCCGCTCCCGCGTCGATCCAGCGACCGATCGCGTCGACCACGTCGGCCGGGAGCGACGGTCCGATCGGCATCCCCGGACCGGAGACCTCGTCGTGCCCGCCGGCCGTTCCCTTCTCGATCTTCAGCCAGAGGAAGCTCGTGGCGCGTTCGCCCGGACGCACGAGGAGCAGCGCCGGGTCATCGGGCGCCGTCGTGCCGACGATGCGCTGATAGGTGCCGGGCGCGCGGAAATCGAGGCCGCCCGACGCGCTCGCGCCGTGGCACGTCGTGCACGCACGGTCGAAGACGTTCGTCTGGATGGCATCCCACGTCGTGGCGAAGTCGGTCGGGCCGCTGCACGCTCCGCAGCTCGAGTCGCAGCCGTCGCCGTCGAGCAGGTTGCCGTCGTCGCAACGCTCGCCGCGCCCGGGGTCGACCACGCCGTCACCGCAGGTCGACGTCACCGCGACCACGCGGCTCTGGCGCCCACGACCCGCGACCGTCCCCTTCAGCAGCGTGCAGTCGGCGCTCGCGCGCAGGCGGAGCCGCAGCGCGCGCGCCCCGCGGCATGACGTCCAGCGCGCCGCGATCCGCGTGCCGTGCCGGATCGTGTGGGCGGTGACCGTCGCGGCGCCGCACGCCGGATCGATCACCGCGCTGGTCGCGTCGAGCACGATCGTGTCGCGCGTCCGGTCGACGAGGGTGCCGCTCGCACGCACGAGGACGTAGCGTCCGGTGCAGGAACGTTCCGGAGCAGCGGCGAGGGCCGCCGCTCCGGACGCCGTCAGGCAAGCCGCCAGCGCGAGCGCCGCGCCTAGACGCGTGGCCGCCACTCGCCGCGGAGCATGGCGAGGAAGCCTCGCCGCGTCTGCGGACCGTACCAGCGCAGGTTCCGTCCGGCGCGTGCGCCGCCCTGCGCGAGCTGCATCTGCTGCAGCCCGATCGGGCGGAACCTCGCAGCGCTCCTGCTTCATCTTGACGCCGTAGAGGTGCGCCGCGTTCTCGCCGAGGATGCGGCGCTTCACCTTCATCGTGAGGGGAGGGTATCCGAACTGCTCCTGCATCGACGCCGGGATCTGGAGCGCCATGAAGGCGTCGATGAGCCACTGCGGCGAGCCCCACCACACCGAGTCCGTTCCCCAGATGACGTTGCGCGAGCCGAGCGTCTTGAGCAGCTGGCCGAGCAGATGGGCGGCGCTGTCCGGGCTGTCGAGGAAGGTGAACGCGAACGTGCTGCCGATCTCGGAGTACATCCGCTTGCGGTCCTTCTTGGGGAGGCTCTCGAGCACGTCGATGAACTCGCCGATGCCGGGCTTTCCTTCGGGGGGAACCATGCCGCTCTGGAAGTAGCCCGAGTGGTACGCCATGAAACGCATCTTCGGGAAGTTCTTGAGCGCGCCCGGGTAGTCGATGGTCCGGACGGTCTCCGGGCTGCCGGGTGCGAAGATCGCGGGCAAGCCCTTGTGCGTGTTGCAGAGCGTGATGCCGAGCCGGGTCGCCTCGGCGAGCATCTTGGTGCCGGCGTCGTCGTCGAGGCGCCATCCACCGTAGGCGTAGGTGTAGCACTTGAGCGCGCGGCCCTTCAGCTCCTTCACCTGGTGCTCCATCGTCTCGAGCGAGGTCTGCGCTTCCGGGCGGCGCGGTAGGGTCGCACACCGCCTGCGACAAGCAGCGCTCCGAGCCCGCGAGCTCGTTCACCAGGTCGCGCGTCTCGGCCATGCCCATGCGGCCCGATCGGCAAGCCATAGGGCAGGCCGCTGAGTACGCCGATCGGTCGTGCGGCTGTCGACGAAAACGTCCTTGATGTACTGCCCCTGGCCGATGCCCTGCGGGCACGGGATGCCCGGATGCAGATCGGGACGGAAGTCGAGGAAGCAGAAGGAGTTGGCTGGCGCCGAACGCGGCGAGGTCCACATGGTGCTGCTGAACGTCGATGATGAACGTGTCTTTCCTGTCGAGCAGCTCGCGTGCGGCATCGGGGTCGTCGCAATGAACCTTCTTCATCGGCAGCGCGGACGCCTCGCCCGACTGATCGAGTCCGTTCACCTTGTTCAGCACCGCGAACGCGATCGTCGTGGCCGCCGCGGTGCGCAGGAACTTCGCGCGCGTCATGCCGTGCCGCTTCGCGCCCGCCTTCGTCTCCTCGATGATGAGCCTCGCGGCGAGCCGCTGCCTTGTCGGTGATGGGCAGCGGGCACCACTCTCCGTTGGACACCGGCGCAACGGGAAACGGCAACATCCTCTCGTCGTCGTCGCTCCGCTTGGGCATGGCGCCTCCCCCTGGGCAGCAGTGGGCTTATGTTGGGCTAACACGACCATCCAGACGCGTCCAGGCTCGAGGCGCGCGCTACGCGCGAACGATCGGACGTCAGGGCTCGATCAGCCATGCCGTTGGGTACGGCCAGACGCCCGGTCAGGAGCTTTCACGGCGCCGCGGCCGCCGCGACGCGAAGACGAGGACCAGCGCAAGGCAGAGCATCGAGACCCGTCCTGCCGGGCGCCCGACGCGATCAGTCGAACGGCCAGTTGGTGGACTCGATGCCGCCGTCCACCTCCACGACCTTGCCCGTCACCCATCTGCCCGCGGGCGAGCACAGCCAGAGCGCGGCCAGGGCGATGTCCTCCACCGTGCCGATGCTCCGCATGGGCGTCAGCGCTTCCATCTGCGCGCGGATCTCGTCGTTCAGGAACGGGCGCAGCGCGGCGGTCTCGACCGCGCCCACGGCGAGCGCGTTCACGCGCACGCGCGGCGCGAGCTCGGCGGCCAGCTGCTTGGTCATGAACGAGAGGGCGGCCTTGGCGGTCCCGTAGGCCACGAAGTTCTTGCGCACGATGCGACCGGCGGCGGAGGAGATGTTCAGGATGGCGCCGCCGTCGCCGGCGAGCATGTGTGGCACGCAGGCGCGGGTCAGCGCGAACGCCGAGTTCAGGTTGAACTTGAAGCACCACTCCCAGGACGCCAGGTCGGTGTCGAGGAACGGCATGGGCGGATAGCCGCCCGCGTTGTTCACCAGCAGATCGATGCGGCCGAACTCCGCGATGGTGCGCCGGGTGACGTCCTCGAGCTGCGCCGGATCGGTGACGTCGCAGGGCACGGCCAGCGCCCGCGATCCGAAGCGGCGCGCCTCCTCGGCGACCGCCTCGATCTCCGCTTCGCTGCGCGCGGCGCACACGACGTGGGCGCCCAGCTCCGCGAAGGCGAGCGCGATGCCGCGCCCGATTCCGCGGCCCGCTCCGGTGACGAGTGACACACGATCGGTGAGCCGGAAGCGATCGAGAAGCGACATGCCGGCTCGCATCGATCAAAACGGGCCGGGGAGTCAAGAGACGCGGCGATTTTCGTTGCCCCGATCCGATCGCGCAGCGTAGGGTAGCCGCGCGATGGCGGCACGCATCGAGGTCCCGGCGGGTGCGGGAGCGATCCAGGAGTTCGTCCGCTTCCACGACCGCGTGTACGCCGACCGAGGCGCCTTCTGGCCCGCGTTCCCGGCCCTCGAGGCGCCATTCGTCGGCGGCACGGGACCGGTGGCGGAGGACAGGCGCTGCCGTCCCTTCGTCGCCCGCGAGGACGGCACGATCGTGGCGCGCGTGCTCGCCGTGGTGGACGAACGCTACCGGCGTCACTGGGGCGAGCAGCTCGGTCACGTCGTCAAGTTCGAGGCGATGCCGGGCGCGGGGACCGCCGTGCGCGCCATGATGGACGCGGCCTGCGAGTGGCTCGCCGACCAGGGCGCGGACGCGGCGCGCTGCGGCATGGGAGCGCTCGACATGCCGTTCGTCACCGACGACTACGAGTCGCTGCCGCCGAGCATCCTGCGCTTCAATCCGCCCTACTATCACGCGTTCCTGAAGGACGCCGGCTTCGAGGTCGAGCGCGACTACGTGGACTACCAGATCACCGTGCGCCCGGAGCTCGTGGCGCGCTGGGACGACGCCGTGACCGCCGCCGAGCGTGCGGGGTTCCGTCTCGTGCCGCTGCGCGACGTCCCCGCGAAGCGGCGCGCGGCGCTGACGGCGGACATCTTCAACGAGACCTTCTCCGCGCACTGGGGCATGTCGCCGGTCACCGCGGCGGAGCAGGCGACGTATCTCGATCTCTTCGAGTCGGTCGGCGCGCTCGACACGTCCGTGATCGGCTACCGGGACGACGAGCCGATGGGTCAGGTGACCGCCGTGCCCGAGACGAGCGCGTTCGCGTTCGTCTCGCCCGGCCGGATGCTGCGCCCGGAGGAGCGGCTCAACTGGCTCGGGATCGGCGTCCGCGTGCCGGCGCGAGGACGCGGGCTCAACCTCGCCCTGGCGGGCTACGCGTTTCGCGAGCTCGCGCGCCGCGGCGCCGAGCACGTGAGCTACACGCTGGTCCTCGACGACAACTGGCCGTCGCGCCGCACCGCCGAGCGCCTCGGGGCGGAGGTGTGCGCGAACTACGCGGCGTATCGCCGCGACTTTGGCCCCGCGGCCGGCCACTGAGGCCGATCGTTTCTCCTCCGCCGTCGCCACGCTATATGCGCGTGGCCGATGAGTGCACCGGTCAGCGTCGCCGAGGCTCCGGGTCATCCGGTGGTGGGCCGTCCGCCCCGATTGCCCCGGCTCGTCCTCGGGGCGCTCGGCGTCGTCTATGGCGACATCGGCACGTCGCCCCTCTACGCGGTCAAGGAGTGCTTCAGCAGCGGCTACGGGCTGATCCCCACCCACGAGAACGTCCTCGGGGTCCTGTCGCTGGTGTTCTGGGCGCTCTTCATGGTGATCGTGGTCAAGTACCTCACCTTCATCATGCGCGCGGACAATCGCGGCGAGGGAGGCATTCTCGCGCTGCTCGCGCTCCTGCGGCCGACCGGCCGCGTCGCGCCGCTGGTGACGCTCGGGCTCTTCGGCGCCGCGCTGCTCTACGGCGACGGCGTGATCACGCCCGCCATCTCGGTGCTGAGCGCGGTCGAGGGACTCGAGGTCGCCGCGCCGTCGCTGGCGTCGTGGGTCCTGCCGCTGACCGTCGTCATCCTGACGGGACTGTTCCTCGTCCAGCGTCGCGGGACCGCCCGCGTGGGCGCCGTCTTCGGCCCCATCACGCTCGTCTGGTTCGCCAGCATCGCGCTCGCGGGTCTGCCGTGGGTCTCGACGGAGCCGTCGGTCCTGACCGCGATCAACCCGCTCCACGCCGTCCGCTTCCTCATCGACCACGGCTTCGTGCACGGGTTTCTCGTGCTCGGCTCCGTGGTGCTCTGCATCACCGGCGGCGAGGCGCTGTACGCCGACATGGGGCACTTCGGCCTGCGGCCCATCCGCCTGGCCTGGTACTGGATCGTGTTCCCGGCGCTGCTCATGAACTACTTCGGCCAGGGCGCACTCCTGCTGGCGACGTGCCGGGACATGGCCGGGGCCGGCGCCGCCGCGTGCCAGCTCGCCACCGAGCGGCCGTTCTACGCGCTCGTCCCGCAGGCGCTCCTCTATCCGATGGTGCTCATCGCGACCGCCGCGACCGTGGTCGCGTCGCAAGCGCTCATCTCCGGCGCCTTCTCGCTGACGCAGCAGGCGGTGCAGCTCGGCTTCGTACCGCGCGTCGCCATCGTGCACACGTCCGCCGACACCGAGGGGCAGATCTTCGTGCCGGTGGTGAACATCCTGCTCATGCTCGCGTGCATCACGGTGGTGGTCGCCGCGGGCAGCTCGTCGCGGCTGGCGGCGGCGTACGGCATCGCCGTCACCGGAACGATGGCGATCACCTCGGTGCTGTTCTACGCCGTCGCGCGACGATGCTGGGCATGGTCGGCGGTCCTCGCGGGCGGGGTCGCCGGGACCTTCCTCGTGGTCGACCTGGCGTTCTTCGGCGCCAACCTCGCCAAGCTCTTCCACGGCGGCTGGTTCCCGATGGTCGCGGCGCTCGGGGTCTTCAGCGTGATGACGACCTGGCGGATGGGCGCCCGCTGGCGCTTTCGCGAGATGGCCAAGATCCGCGTGCCGTTCGCCGACCTGCTCGCGAGCCTCAGGCTGAACCCTCCGCTGCGCGTGAAGGGCACGGCCGTGTTCATGACGCAGGACAAGGAAGGCACCCCCCCGGCCATGCTGCACCAGCTCAAGCACAACCAGGTGCTCCACGAGCAGGTGGTGATCCTGACCATCGAGACCTGCAACGACCCGACCGTGCCGACCGACGAGCGCGTCAAGGTGGAGCAGCTCGGACGCGGCTACTGGCGCGTCATCGGTCGCTACGGCTTCATGGAGACGCCCAACGTGCCGGAGATCCTGCGTACGGCAGCGGCCCAGGGGCTCGCGACGTTCTCCGGCCGCACGAGCTACTTCATCGGTCACGAGACCTTCGTCGCCACCGGCCGGTCGAACCTGCCCGTGTGGCGGCGGGCGCTGTTCATGTTCCTCGCGCGCAACGCGCGACCGCCGACGGAGTTCTTCGGCATCCCGCCGAACGACGTCGTCGAGCTGGGCGCGCAGATCGAGCTGTGAGTGGCACGGCGCGGGCGTTCGTCGTAGACAACCCGCATGGCGCGACATCTCAAGCCCTCCCTGCTGCTCACCCACGCCGGTGCGCTCGCCGTGCTCGAGGCGGCGATCGCGAAGGCGACCGAGATGCAGGTCCCGCAGTGCATCGCCGTGGTCGATGCGGGCGGCAATCTGCTCGCCTTCGCGCGCATGGATGGCGCCAAGGTGCTCAGCCAGCACACCGCCACGACGAAGGCGGTCACCGCCGCCACGACGCGCGTGGCGACCGGCAACGCGCCCGACGACCACGTCCTGAAGCTCGCGCTCGCCAGCGGGGGACGCGTGACGAACCTGAAAGGCGGCCTGCCGATCGAGATCGACGGACACGTCGTCGGCGGCATCGGCGTCGGCTCGGGCACCGGCGACCAGGACGTCGCGGTGGCGGAGGCGGGCATCGCCGCGCTCCGTCCGGAGACCGTGGGATGAGCGACCGACTCACGATCCACGGCGCCGCGGTCGACGACGGCGCGCGCGTGCTCACGCCCGACGCGCTCACCTTCGTCGCGGAGCTGGCGCGGCGCTTCGAGCCGCGCCGCCGCGAGCTGCTCGCCGCGCGGCAGGAGCGCTGGGCCGCGCTGCGCGCCGGCGCGCGCCCCGACTTCCTCGCCGAGACGCGCGCCGTCCGCGACGGCGACTGGACGGTGGCGCCGACGCCGGACGACCTGCAGGACCGGCGCGTCGAGATCACCGGTCCCGTCGACCGCAAGATGATCATCAACGCGCTCAACTCCGGCGCGCGCGTGTTCATGGCCGACCTCGAGGACGCGGACGCGCCGCTGTGGGAGAACGTCGTGCACGGACAGGCGAACGTGCAGGATGCCGTCCGCCGCCGGATCACCCACGAGGCGCCCGATGGCCGCACGTACCGCCTGCGCGACCGCGTCGCGACGCTGCTGGTGCGGCCGCGCGGCTGGCACCTGGTCGAGAAGCACCTCCGGCTGGACGGCGAGCCGGTGTCGGCGAGCCTGGTCGATTTCGGCCTGTACGTCTTCCACAACGCGCGCGAGCTGCTCGCTCGCGGCAGCGGCCCGTACTTCTACCTCCCCAAGCTCGAGGGCCACCGCGAGGCGCGGCTGTGGAACGACGTCTTCTGCGCCGCCCAGGACGCGCTCGGCCTCCCCCGTGGCACGATCCGGGCGACGGTGCTCATCGAGACCATCCTCGCCGCGTTCGAGATGGAAGAGATCCTGCACGAGCTGCGCGAGCACGCCGCCGGGCTGAACGCCGGGCGCTGGGACTACATCTTCAGCGCCATCAAGAAGTTCGGCCACGACGTGCACGCCGTGCTGCCGGACCGCGTCCAGGTGACCATGACGGCGCCGTTCATGCGCGCGTACACGGAGCTGCTGGTGCGGACGTGCCATCGCCGCGGCGCCCACGCCATCGGCGGGATGGCGGCCTTCATCCCCAGCCGGCGCGATCCCGCGGTGAACGAGCGCGCGCTCGCCGCCGTGCGCGAGGACAAGCGTCGCGAGGCCGGGGACGGCTTCGACGGCACCTGGGTGGCGCATCCCGATCTCGTCCCGGTGGCGCAGGAAGCCTTCGACGCCGTCCTCGGCGACCGGCCCAACCAGAAGGAGCGCCTGCGCGACGACGTGCAGGCCGACGCGCGCGCGCTGCTCGATTTCCGGGTTCCCGGCGGCCGGATCACGGAGGCGGGGGTGCGGAACGACATCAGCGTCGCGGTGCAGTACGTCGAGTCGTGGCTGCGCGGCACGGGCGCCGTCGCGCTCTTCAACCTCATGGAAGATGCCGCGACGGCGGAGATCGCCCGCGGACAGCTCTGGCAGTGGCGCCGCCATGGCGCAGCACTCGACGACGGGCGCGCGATGAGTGCGGCGCTCTACGCGCGGCTGCGCGACGACGAGCTCGCGAAGCTGGCGCGCTTCGAGGGCGATCGCATCGACGACGCCCGTGCGCTGATCGACCGGCTCGTGCTCGCCGACGACTTCACCGAGTTCCTCACCGTCCCGGCGTACGAGCTCCTGCCGTGAGCGCGCTCGACGACCTCGGGGCCGCGTGGGGCGCGGCCCGGAACGTCGTCGTGCTCACCGGTGCGGGGCTGTCGACGGCCTCGGGCATTCCCGACTTCCGGTCACCCGGCGGTCGCTGGTCGCAGTACCGGCCGGTGACGATCCAGGAGTTCCTCGCCGGCGAGGACGCGCGCGCTCGCTACTGGCGCTACAAGGGCGAGACCTGGGAGGTGATCAGCGCTGCGCGGCCGAATCCGGCGCACGCGGCCCTGGCCGACCTGGTGGCCGCCGGTCGCGTCGCGCTCCTGGTCACGCAGAACGTCGACGGCCTGCACGAGCGCAGCGGCGTCCCGGCCGAACGCCTCGTCACGATCCACGGCACCGACGCCGCCGTCACGTGCGTGCGCTGCGAGCGACGGGCGGAGCGCGCGGTGGCGCAGCGATCCTGGGAATCGGGCGACGCGGTGCCACGCTGTCCCTGCGGCGGGGCGTGGAAGCCCGCGACCATCTCGTTCGGGCAAGCGCTCGTGCAGGCGGATCTCGATCGCGCGCTGCGTGCGGCGGCGGCGTGCGATCTCCTCGTCGCCGCCGGCTCGTCGCTGGTGGTCGGTCCGATCAATCAGATGGTGCCGATCGCGCACGGCGCCGGAGCCCGCACGGCGATCCTGACCGCGTCGGAGACCCCGTTCGACGACGTCGCGGCCTGGAAGCTGACCGACCCCGTCGAGGTCGTCCTCCCGGCGCTGCGCGACCGGATCGTCGCGGCGTGAGCCGCCGTGGCGCTCAGGACGGCTCGAGGAGCCGTTCGCGCAGCCGCGCGATCGCATCGCCCGGGAGCCCGGCGCGCCGCGCGTACTCCGCGATCGAGCCGTGCGTCTCGCGCAGCCGGGCGAGGAACTCGAGCATGGTCTCGGGGTCGGCGTGCATCGTGTCCGGCGGCAGGGCGTCGAGCATCGCGCGATAGCCGTCGAGCGAGCGCAGGCGGTCGACGATGGCATCCAGGTTCTCGCGCGTGGCGACGTAGTCGGCGACGATCACCTCGTCCGGGACGCCGAGGAGTCCCAGCAGGAGCGCCGAGATGACACCCGTGCGATCCTTGCCGGCGGCGCAGTGGTAGACGGCCGGCGTGTCGGCGTCGGCCAGCAGGCGAACGACCCGTGCGATGCGCTCGCCGGCCAGCTCGGCCAGGAACACGTAGCGGTCCGCCAGCGTGATCTGTGCGGCGCGCTCGCGGTCCTCGCTGCGCACCTCGGCGTCGAAGAGCGGGACGTGATGGAAGCGGACCGCGTGCGCGGCGAGGGGTCCCTGGCCTTCCGAGCGGACCTCCGCGCTCGAGCGCAGATCGATGACGTCCCGCACGCCGAGCTCGTCGCGGATGCGCGCCACGTCGCCGGGCGTGAGCAGGTGCAGGGCATCGCTGCGGAAGACGCGTCGCCAGCGCACCGCGCGGCCGTCGGCGGCCGGATAGCCGCCGAGGTCGCGGAAGTTGAGGCATCCCTCGAGATCGATCAGGCGCAACATCGGCTCCCACCGTACCACGTCCGGCGGGCAGGCGGCGACGGCGCGCGTCGAACGCGGGCGCCGTCAGGAACCGGCGAGATGATCCGCCAGGTGGTCGAAACACTCGGACCACCCGCCGCGATGCTCGTCGCGCGCCGTGACGGATTCGAAGAGCGCCTGCTGGAAGGTGAGGAGCGTACCCCGGCCGCGATCGGCGAAGTGCACCGTGACCAGCGTCTCGTCGCCGGGCATCCCGTTCGACTCTTCCCAGGCATGCGTGAAGACCAGGCGCTCCGGCTCGACGACCTCGCGAAAGACGCCGCGGTGCCAGTGGTCGACGCCGTCGGGCCCGCGCATGCCGATGCGCCACGCGCCGCCGGGTCGGACGTCCATCGTGCAGGAGGTGATGGTGAAGTCGTCCGGTCCCCACCACGCCGCGACCTGCCGGGGGTCGGTCCATGCCCGGAAGACGAGCGTGCGTGGTGCGTTGAACTCCCTGACGATGACGAGCGTGCGCTCCGTCGGGTCCGTGCGAGACTCAGCGTGTTGGTTCATGTCGCCCTCGTTTCGTGTGCAACCGGCGAGCCCGAAGCACTTAACTGATCGCTTAAGTATAGACGTGCCGGAGGCGTGTCAACGCCTGAAGGGGACCGCACCTTGACTCCGCCGTCGCGTGGCCGGATGGTCGCGCGATGGAGCGCATCGGTGTCGTCCCGTTCTGGAAAAGCTACGATCGCAGCGCCGTGCTGCGGACGGCGGAGCTCGCCGACGACCTCGGGTACGACTCGATCTGGATTCCCGAAGCGTGGGCCTACGAGCAGTTCCAGCTCCTCACGGAGATCGCGCTTCGCACCAAGCGGCTGCGGCTGGCCACCGGCATCGCCAACGTCTTCAGCCGCTCGGCGGGCCTCCTCGCGATGAGCGTCGCGACGCTCGACGAGATCTCGGAGGGCCGCGCGATTCTCGGGCTCGGCACCAGCGGCCGGGTCGTGGTCGAGAACTTCCACGGCGTGCCGTATCGCAAGCCGCTCACCCGCTTGCGGGAGACCATCGGCATCTGCCGCGCGCTGTGGCGCGGCGATCGGCTGCAGCCCGAGCTGAGCTCGCTCTTCGACGCCAGGCACTTCAAGCTCGAGATGACGCCGCTGCGCTCCAGCGTGCCGATCTACGTCGCCTCGCTCCAGGAGACCGCCATCCGCGAGGTGGGGCGGATCGGCGACGGCTGGGTGCCGACGTTCTGGCCCTACCGGCACTTCGAGGACGGGCGGGCGCTGCTCGACGAGGGCGCCCGGGCCGCCGGCCGCGATCCGTCGGCCGTGGAGATCGCCCCGTTCCTCGCCATCGTGCCGCTCGACGACGTGGCGACGGCGCGCACCATGATCAAGCCGCTGGTGTCCTTCTACATCGGCGGCATGGGCGCGTACTACCACGCGCTCTTCTGCCGCTACGGCTTCGAGGAGAACGCGAACCTGGTCCGCAGCCTGTACGACGCCGGCGATCGCAAGCAGGCGGCCGCCGCGGTGAGCGACGAGCTGATCGATGCCATCGCCATCTGCGGGCCGCCCCAGCAGTGCCGCGAGCGGCTCGCCGAGTGGCGCGCGCACGGCGTCGGGCTGGCGCTGATGAACCTGCCCACCGGCGCGCCGTTCGAGCTGGCGGAGATGCTGCTCAAGACGATGGCGCCGGCTGCCTGATCGCCACGGTCCGCCGGCGGTCGCGCGCCCAGCTCACTGCGACGATGGCGACCGCGCCGCCCAGCATGCCGAGGATCACCCAGGCGCCGTGGTGCGCGAAGATCTGCCCGTGCACGGAGCGCAGGCACGCGGCCAGCACGAGGCCCGTCGCCAACGCGCCGGCTGGCAGCTCGCGCCACGCGAGCCGCTGCCGCCCCGCGAGAATCGCCGCGAACGGCACCGTCGAGGTGAGCGCCAGGTAGTCGTCGAACTGCGCGCCCCGGAGCCGGCGGAGCTTCGCGTCCTGATGGGCCGCCCCGCCGCCGGCGAGCACGGCCAGCGGGAGCATGAGCAGCGTGCCGACGAGATGCGTGGCGAGCAGCGCGTGCGCTCCCGCGAAGAGCGCGACCCCGACGAGGAACGGGTGTCGGGTGATGCGCTCGATGCCGCGCGGCGGGCGCGAGGCGCCGGGATCGACCATGTCGTACGGTCCTCCGGTGTAGCGCGCGAAGCCCCCGACGATCAGCACGAGGCCGAGCACCAGGATCGCGATCAGCGGCCAGCGCAGCGCCGGATACGCGCCGAGCGCGAGCCCCGCGGGGCCGGCGGCGCGATGGTCGGCGTACCACACGGCCAGGAGCGCGAACGAGATCGACGCGACACTCGAGAAGATCGAGCGGAAGCCCCACTCGCCGAACCTGGCCACGAGACGCGAGCGCACGGGCCGGGTCGCGAGGCCGAGGTGGCTTCCGACGAACGCGAGCGCGAAGAGCACGACACCCAGCGACGAGTCCATGATCTCTCCTCTCTCAGCGCATGCGGCGCACGCGCGACGGCGGCGCCGGCACGGCCCTCCTGAGGCCTTCCGGCGTGAAGGCCTTGCCCTGAGCGAACGCGCCGAGACCGATGTCGACGGCGGCGAAGAACGATCGCAGCGCGGCCAGCCGGGCGGGGACGAACGCGGCCTGATCGCGGTCGAGCTCCTTCCCGGCGCCGCTCTGCACGGCGCGCATCGTCTCGTCGACGGTCGCCAGCACCTGCCGCAGGTTCCAGCGAAACCGTCGCTCCATGATCTCCTGCATGACGCGCCAGAAGTCGGTGGCGGCCTCGTAGTGATCCTTGCGCGAGCCCGGAAGCCGGGTGTGACGGACGAGGTGCCACTCGACCAGCCCGCGGACCTGGATCGACATGTTGCTCTTGCTCTGTCCGAGCTCGGCCGCGATGTCGTCGAGCGACAGCGGACCGGCGTGCAGGTAGAGCAGGCCGAAGATGCGCCCCTGGAGCTGCGTGAGGATCCCGGAGGTAGCGGCGGCCGCCCCGATGCCGTCGACGAAGATGCCGAGGATGCGCTCCATGACTGTTGCGAACGTTTACATAATTCTGAAAGTTCTGTCCAGAGGCCGATGGTCGACGGCGGCGACCACCTCGACCGCTACGACGTGACCCCGACCGTTCATCTCTCCCGGACCTCCCGCTCGGGCGCCCCGCCTCGGGGTTGGTGACAACGGCGGGTGGCGGTGCAAACTTCTTGTTGCTCTCCTCAGAGCCGTCGTCGTGGCAAGACCGCCGTTTTCGCAGCACCTCGCGCCACCCCGCGCCCGGCACCGTCCTTGCTCCACCCTGCGGTGTCCCCTCGGTCAGAGGGGCGGAGGAGCAGGCCCATGACGATCCCGATCGCCGCACCCCTTGCCATTTCGGTCGCCGCACGTATGGCGGCAGTCGACGCACTGGCGCTGCTCGCCGCCATCGTCGTCGCCGCGTCAGTCATCGGCGGCGTCGTGGCCTTGGTACTTCTCGACCTGACGGCCCCTCGGTCCTATCGCCTCGGGGCCGCGCAGCGCCCCAGCGTCCTGCGCCCGTCCGCGAACCAGGACGTTTCGCAGGCCGCCTGAGCGACTCCGCCCTCTGCCGCGCTAGCAGTTGAGCTCCGCCGCGAAGGGCGCCGCAGCATCCCTGACCGCCGAGGAGCACGCCGCCGCACTCCTCGTGATACGAATCTTGGTAGCACCACAACTCCTCACCGGTTGGCGCCACCAGGCCGTCTGGCTCCAGGCCTCTGATTTCCGCATGCCGATCGTGACGAGACGCGAACCTGGGGCCAGCGCGGCTCGGGACGCTGCTCACGGCTTCGCCTCCAGCTTCGGGGCGGCGAGGACCTGCGGCGCGGCTGACGCGGCGCGCGCGTGCCGCGCCGACGACCCGCGTCGGGTTGCCGCCTCCGGGCAGAGTCGATAGACCTGCGCGTGTGACCGGCGACCAGGTTCGGCAATCGTTTCTCGACTTCTTCCGCGATCGCGGTCACACGATCGTCCCGAGCGCGCCCCTCGTCCCGGCCAACGACCCGAGCCTGCTCTTCACCAACGCGGGCATGGTGCAGTTCAAGCAGGTGTTTCTCGGGGCGGAGACGCGTCCGTACGCACGCGCGGCCGACAGCCAGAAGTGTCTCCGCATCAGCGGCAAGCACAACGACCTCGAGCAGGTGGGCCGTGACACCTGGCACCACACGTTCTTCGAGATGCTCGGCAACTGGTCGTTCGGCGACTACGGCAAGCGCGACGCCATCGTGTGGGCGTGGGAGCTGCTCACCGGCGTGTGGAAGCTGCCGAAGGACAAGCTGTACGCCACCGTGTACGTCGATGACGACGAGGCCGACGGGCTGTGGCGCGAGGTCACGGACATCGGCCCCGAGCGCATCAGCCGCTTCGAGAAGGAGAACTTCTGGGAGATGGGGGAGACGGGTCCGTGCGGCCCCTGCTCGGAGATCCACATCGACCGCGGGCCGGAGGCATGCGACCGGCAGGGCACGCCGCACCGCTGCGCGGTGAACGGCGACTGCGGCCGCTTCGTCGAGATCTGGAACCTGGTGTTCATCCAGTACAACCGCGACGCCGCCGGCGCGCTCGCCGATCTGCCCGCGAAGCACGTCGACACCGGCATGGGCTTCGAGCGCATCACCGCGGTGCTGCAGGGCGTGCCCTCGAACTACCAGATCGACGTCTTCCGGCGCATCATCGCCGGCGCCGAGCGGCTCGCCGGCAAGCGCTTCGGCGCGGATCGGCGCGAGGACGTCTCGCTCCAGGTGATCGCCGACCACGCGCGCGCGGTCACCTTCATGGTCGCCGAGGGCATCGTGCCGTCGAACGAGGGCCGCGGCTACGTGCTCCGCCGGCTGCTGCGCCGCGCCGCGCGCCACGGCAAGCTGCTCGGCCTGGACAAGCCGTTCCTCTTCGAGGTCGTGCGCGAGGTGGTCGCGACGATGGGCGGGGCCTATCCCGAGATCGCCGCGGCGGAGGAGACGATCCGCGACGTCGTGCGGACCGAGGAGGAGCGCTTCGGCGTGACCCTCGACCGCGGGCTCGCGCTGCTGGCGGGTGAGGTCGAGCGCGCACGCGGCGCCGGCGCCACCACGTTGCCCGGCGACGTCGCGTTCCGGCTCTCCGACACCTACGGGTTCCCGCTCGACCTGACCGAGGACATCCTCGCGGGCGAAGGCATGGCGGTGGATCGCGCCGGCTTCGACGCGGCGATGGCGGAGCAGCGCGAGCGTGCGCGCGGGGCGCAGCGCTTCGCCGACGCCGCGGCGGCGCCCGGCGTCGTGGAGCAGAGCGTCACCTCGCGCTTCGTCGGCGATCGCATCACCGAGTGGGAGTCGGAGGTCGTCGCGCTGGTCGCCGGCACGGAGTCGCGCTCCGTCGCGCGTACGGGCGAGGAGGTGGACGTCGTCACGGCGGAGACGCCCTTCTACGCCGAGTCGGGCGGACAGGTGGGCGACCGCGGCTGGATCGTCGGTGCGGGCGGCGCGCGGGTCGAGGTGCTCGACACGCGCAGGATCGCGCCCGCGGTCGTCGCCCACCGCGGCGTGGTGCGGCAGGGCGCGATCAGCGTCGGCGACCGGGTGCGGCTCGAGATCGACGCCCAGCGCCGCGAGGCCGTTCGCTTGAACCACTCCGCCACGCATCTGCTGCACGCGTCGCTGCGGAACCGCCTCGGCGCGCACGTGAAGCAAGCGGGGTCGCTGGTCGATCCCGGCCACCTCCGGTTCGACTTCAGCCATCACAAGCCCATCAGCGAGGACGAGCTCCACGGCATCGAGGACGACGTCAACGCCTGGGTGCGCGCCAACGCGGAGGTGACGGGCGAGGAGATGAGCTACGACGACGCCATCCGGGCCGGCGCGCTCGCGTTCTTCGGCGACAAGTACGGCGATCGCGTCCGCGTGATCCGCATGGGCGACTTCTCGACCGAGCTGTGCGGCGGGACCCACATCGCCCGCACCGGCGACATCGGGCTCTTCCAGCTGCGCGGCGAGAGCGGGGTGGCCGCCGGCGTCCGCCGCCTCGAAGCCGCCACGGGGCAGGGCGCCATCGTCGACGTGCGTCGCGAGCAGGGCGTGCTGGGCGAGCTGGTCGAGCTGCTGAAGGCCGGCGAGGACGATGCGCGCGGCAAGCTCGAGAAGCTGCTCGGGGACCTGCGCGAGAAGGAGAAGCGCATCGCCGAGCTGCAGGGCAAGCTCGCCGGCGGCGCCACCCGCGACGTCCTGGCGGACGCGCGCCGCGTCGACGGGATCACCGTCCTGGCGACGCGCATCGACGGTCTCGACGACAAGGGGTTGCGCGACATGGCCGACCGGCTGCGCGACCGCATCCAGTCGGGTGTCGTGGTCCTCGGCACCGCGCTCGGCGAGCGCGCGGTGCTGCTCGCCGCGGTCACCAAGGACCTCACCGGTCGCTACCACGCCGGCAACATCATCAAGCAGCTGGCGCCGCTGGTCGGCGGGGGCGGCGGTGGCCGGCCCGACTTCGCGCAGGCCGGCGGGAAGAATCCCGATCGCCTGGACGCGGCGCTGGCCGCCGCGTACGACCTGCTGGGCGCGGGGAGCGGTCAGGCGCCTTGAGCGAACCCGCGGTCGTCCCCGTCCCGTTGCGCTTCGGGAACCAGGCGCTCTTCCGGGAGCTCCTCGGCCAGCACGACGAGTACGTGAAGCTGCTCGAGCGCGAGCTCGACGTGCGCATCGAGGTGGGTGACGGCACGCTCACGATTCACGGCGACACGGTCGAAGCCGAGCTCGCCAGCCGGACCATCACGCAGCTCTACGGCCTCCTCGAGCAGGGATACCCCATCTTCGCTGCCGACGTGGAGTATGCGCTCCGCATCCTGTCGGGTGACCGCTCGGCGCGGCTGAAGGACATCTTCCTCGACACGGTCTTCATCTCCGCCCACAAGCGCGTCATCACGCCGAAGAGCGTCAACCAGAAGGCGTACATCGACGCGATCCGGAACTACGATATGGTCTTCGGGATCGGCCCGGCGGGAACCGGCAAGACCTATCTGGCGATGGCGATGGCGATCGCCGAGCTGATGAAGAACACCTTCACGCGCATCGTCCTCACGCGGCCGGCGGTCGAAGCGGGCGAGAAGCTCGGCTTCCTGCCCGGCGATCTCGCCGAGAAGGTGAACCCGTACCTCCGGCCGCTCTACGATGCGCTGCACGACATGGTCGACTTCGACCGCGCGCGCAAGCTGATCGAGCGCGGCACCATCGAGGTGGCGCCGCTCGCCTTCATGCGCGGCCGCACGCTGAACGATTCGTTCGTCATCCTCGACGAGGCGCAGAACACCACCACCGAGCAGATGAAGATGTTCCTGACCCGCCTGGGGTACGGCTCGAAGGCGGTCGTCACCGGCGACGTGACACAGGTCGATCTGCCGGCGGGAAAGACGTCGGGGCTGCGCGAGGCGCAGCACGTGCTGCGGGGCATCACCGGGATCCAGTTCGTCTCGTTCACGGAGCGTGACGTCGTGCGCCATCCGCTGGTGCAGGAGATCATCGCTGCCTACGACCGGCACTGAGCCGGCGCGCCGGCCCGTCGTCGTGGTCGCGACCCGGGGCCGCCGCGTCCCCGCGCTCGCGACGCGCGTCGCCCGCCGCGGGCGGCGGTTGCTCGACGCGCTTCGCCTGCCGGAGGCCGAGCTCTCGCTCCTGCTGGTGTCCGATGCGGTCATGCGCCGGCTGAATCGCCAGTGGCGCGGGGCCGACCGCTCCACCGACGTCCTGTCGTTCGCGCAGGCCGAAGGCCCTGGCGGAGCGCCCGCGGGACTGCTGGGCGACGTCGTGATCTCGGTGGACACGGCGCGGCGGCAAGCGGAGGAGCGGGCGGCGCCGCTCGCGCGCGAGATCGACCGGCTGCTGATCCACGGCGTGCTCCATCTGCTCGGATACGATCACGAGCGCTCGCCTGCGGAAGCGCGGCGCATGCAGCGTCGCGAGCGCGCCCTGGCGCGCCGGCTGGAGGCGTGAGGCGGCGATGGGTGACGTGGCGCTGGTGGGGGCGAACGGCGCGACCGACGTGACGGTCGCCGTCGCCGAGGAGCCGCGGGGCCGTTTCGGGGTGCCGCTCGCGGTGATCAGCGGCCTCTGTCTCGCCGCGTCGCTGCCGTCGCTCGAGATCGCGCCGCTCGCGTGGATCGGGCTCATCCCCCTGCTGATGGCCATCCGTGGCCGCTCCCTGCGCGCCGCGTTCGGACTCGGCTGGGTGACGGGCACCGTCTTCTTCCTCGGCACCTGCTACTGGATCATTCACACCATCGGGCACTACACCAACGTGCCCGTCCCGCTCGCCGCCGGCGTTCTCCTCCTGATGTCGAGCGTCCTCGGGTGCTACCACGGCGCCTTCGCTCTCGGCCTGCGCTGGTTCGAGATGCGGCGCCTGCCGGCGGTGTGGCTGGCCCCCGCCCTGTGGGTGACGCTCGAGTGGCTGCGCGGCTGGTTCTTCATCGGCTTCCCGTGGGCCGCGCTGGGGTACTCGCAGTACCGCTTTCACTCGCTGGTGCAGATGGTCGAGGTGACCGGCGTCTACGGCGTCTCCGCGCTGCTGGTCCTGTTCAACGTGGTGGTGGCGGCGGTGCTGCTGGCGCACGGCTCGGGCGCGCGCCGCAACCTGCCGGCGCTGGCGACGCTCACGCTCCTCGTCGTGCTGCTGGTGGGGGCAGGGCGCTGGCGCGCAGCGGCGCTGGACGCGCTGCCCGCCGCGGGAACGCTGCGCGTGGGGCTGGCGCAGGGAAACGTCGCGCAGGACCAGAAGTGGGATCCGGCATTCCAGGCAGAGACCATGGAGCGCTACCGCCGGCTCACCGTGGAGGCGGCGCGCGAGCGGCCGGGCTTGATCGTCTGGCCCGAGACGGCGGCGCCGTTCTTCTTCCAGGAGCCGGGTCCGCAGCGCGACGAGGTGCTCGCGCTGGCGCGCCAGACCGGCACGCCGCTGCTCTTCGGCAGCCCGGCCTTCCACCAGCTCCCGAGCGGCAGGCTCGAGCAGCTGAACCGCGCCTACCTGGTGCTCGGCGACGGCCGCGAAGCGGGCACCTACGACAAGATGGAGCTGGTGCCGTTCGGCGAGTACGTCCCGTTCCAGTCGATCTTCTTCTTCGTGTCGCACATGGTCACCGCGGTCGGCAACATCGGACCGGGCCTCGTCCCCACGGTCTTCGCGCTTCCCGGGGCGCGCTTCGGCACGCTGATCTGCTACGAGGGCGTCTTTCCGGCGCTGACCCGACGATTCGTGGCCGACGGCGCGAACTTCCTCGTGAACGTCACCAACGACGCCTGGTTCGGCCAGACGTCGGCTCCCTATCAGCACCTGGCGCAGGACACGTTCCGCGCGATCGAGAACCGTGTGCCCATGGTCCGCGCCGCGAACACGGGGATCAGCGCCATCGTCGACGCCGACGGGGATATCCGCTGGCAGGGCCCGCTGTTCGAGACGTTGTGGCACGTGGACGAGATCCGCTGGACCGGGGTGCGGAGCTTCTACACCCGCTTCGGCGACGTCTTCGTGTGGGCCTGCGCGCTGGCGACGGCCGTGGCGATCGCCTACGGGCTGGCGCGGCGCACGCGCGCGTAGCCGCCGGTCTCACAGGACCCGGATCGAGTGGCTCTTCACGGCGAGCCAGATCGAGCGTCCGGGCTCGAGCGCGAGCGCGTGCACCGCTGCCGGCGTGAGGCGCACCAGCCACGGCGCGCCCCCCGCGACCAGCTCGCAGCGCAGGATCGCGTCGGCGCCCAGGCGCTCGAGCGTCAGCACGCGCGCCTCCAGCACGTTGCGCGCGGAGAGACCGGGCGCGGGAGCCACGGTGACCAGCACGTCCTCGGCGCGTACGGCGAGCGTGACCGCGGCGCCCACGCTCGCGTCGGGATGCAGTGGCACCGACAGCGTCAGCTCCGGCTCGACGCCGATCCGTGTGACCCCTCCGCCGGGATCGTGAGCCAGGACCCGCCCGGGGAGCACGTTCTCGATGCCGAGGGCCGCGTCGCGGGCCACGACCGGCGACGCCAGGAGCTCGTGCGGCGCGGCGATCGCCTCGACGCTGCCGCCACGGAGCAACATCACCTGGTTGGCGAGCGCCAGCGCCTCGCCGACGTTGTGCGTGACGTAGAGCATCGGGATGCGCCACTCGTCGCGGACGCGCAGCAGCCAGGGCAGGATGCGCTCGCGGAGCTCCACGTCCACCGCCGCGAGCGGCTCGTCGAGCAGCAGCAGGCAGGGATCGGTGGCGAGCGCGCGCGCCAGCGCGACGCGCTGGCGCTCCCCGCCCGAAAGGGTGGCGGGATACCGGTCGAGCACGTGCCGGATGTCCAGCGTCTCGATCGCGGCCTGCGAGCGCGCCCGGTGGCTGCGCGCGCCGAATGCGACGTTCGCGCCCGCGGTCAGGTGCGGGAAGAGGCCCGCGTCCTGCGGGACGTAGCCGATGCGGCGAAGCTCGGGCGCGCGCCGCACGCGGGCGGCGCTGTCGAGGAGCACGGTGCCGTTCACCACCACCCGCCCGCGCGCGCGCCGGCGCAGGCCCGCGACCACCTCGAGCAGCGAGGTCTTCCCGGAGCCGGACGGCCCCATGATCGCGGTGATGCGGCCGTCGAGCTGCGCGGCGGCGCGGAGCGTGAAGCCCGCCAGCGGCAGGTCGATCGCGAGCTCGATCATGCCGTGGTCCGTCGGGTGCGCCGGCGCGTCACCCACTCGGTGATCCACAGCGCGGCGAACGCGAGCACCGAGGTCACGCCGGCGAGGAAGAGCGCGCGGTCGTCGCGACCGATCTGGTTGTCGTTGAAGATCGCCAGCGCCAGGGTCCGCGTCCGCCCGGGGATGTTGCCGGCCACCATGACCGTGGCGCCGAACTCGCCGAGCGCCCGGGCGAACGCGAGCACGGCCCCGGCGAGCACGCCGCGCCACGCGAGCGGCAGGATGACGCGGAAGAACGCGCGGAACGGTCCACAGCCGAGCGTGCGCGCGATCCCCACGAGGCGCGGATCGACCTCCTCGAACGCGGTGCGCGCCGAGCGGACGAGGAGCGGAAACGCCATCACCATGGTCGCGAGGAGCACGGCTTTCCAGGTGAAGACGATCTCGATGCCGAGCGCGGCGAGCGCCGATCCGAGCCAGCTCCGGCGCGCGAGCAGCTCGAGAAGCACGATGCCGACGGCCGTGGGCGGCAGCACCAGCGGGAGCGAGAGCAGCGTCTCGATCGCCGACTTGCCGGGCCCCCGGTACCGCGCGAGCGCGAAGGCCACGGCCACGCCGATCGGCAGGATCAGGAGCGTACCGAGGGCCGCGATCCGCAGCGTGAAGAGGACGACCTCCAGCTCCTCGCGGGTCAGCACGCGTTACGTGCCGGGCAGGACGATGAATCCGAGGCGCTGGTAGGTGGCCGCGGCGTCGTGCGACGCGAGGAACCGCACGAGCTCGCGCGCCGCCGGGTTCTTCGACGCTTTCAGCGGCGCCAGCACGTAGACGATGGGCGGCGCTTGCTCGCGGGGGACGCGATACGCGACGCGGACGCCCTTCGTGATGGCGGCGTCGGTGGCGTAGACGATCCCCGCCTCCGCGTGCCCGGCGTCGACCGCGGCGAGCGCCGCGCGGACGTCCACCGTGGGGACAACCTTGTCCTTGACGCGGTCCCAGAAGCCGAGCGACTGGAGCCACGTGCGCGCGTAGACTCCCGCCGGAACCGAGTCCGGGTTCGCCAGCACCAGGTGCTCGAGCTTCGTCAGGTCGGCCGGTCCGGTGATCGTGGTCTTCGCGTCGGCGGGAACGATGACGACCAGATCGTTCGAGAGCACGTCGCGACGATCGGCCTTGTCGACGAGGCCCGCCTGCTCGAGCTGGTCCATCCGCGCCGCGTCGGCCGAGAAGAAGACGTCGGCGGGCGCGCCCGCCTGGATCTGGCGCGCGAGATCGCTGGAGGCACCGAAGCTGAAGCGGACCGTGTCGCCGCTGCGCTGCTCGAACGCCTTCCCGAGCTCGGTCATCGCGTCGGTCAGGCTCGCCGCGGCGAACGCCAGCAGCTCGGCGGCCCGAGCCGGCGCGCACCAGCCGAGCAGGAGCACGAGGAGGAGCGTTGCCGCACGACGTCCACGCGAGGCTCGCATGGCGGCACGCGGCTATCCAAGCGCACCGAGCAAGTCAAAGCCGGCTCGGCGCGTGCCCCTCGCTCCGGGAGCGGTCGTCGGATATCGTGCGCCGTCATGGAGCAGGGCAAGGTCACCGACGTCACGATGCTGGTCGCCGAACTGCGCGAGCGGGTGCGCGCGCTCGACGCTCGCGTCATCGAGCTCGGGAGGCATCTTTGACCTGCCTGGCCTGGAGCGACGGACCGCGGAGCTGAGCGAGCAGGCCGCCTCCCCGGATCTGTGGAACGACTCCGAGCGCGCGCAGGCGGTCACGCGCGAGAACGCGCGCGTGCAGGCGACCATCGGCACGTGGCGCCGGCAGCGCGAGGGCGTCGACGAGGCGCAGGTGTACCTCGAGATGGCGCAGGAGGGCGACCCGGACGCGCTGGCGGAGCTGCGCGCGAAGGTGGACGCGGTGGCGCAGAGCATGGACGCGCTCGAGCTGCAGCAGCTCCTCGGCGGCGAGCACGACGCGGGCAACGCCATCATCGAGATCCATCCGGGCGCGGGCGGCCTCGAGGCCCAGGACTGGGCCGAGATGCTGCTCCGCATGTACCTGCGCTGGGCGGAGCGACGCGGCTTCAAGGCGGAGCTGCTGGAGCTGCAGCCGGGTGAGGGTGCGGGGCTGAAGAGCGCCACCATCAGCCTGGAAGGTCCGTACGCGTACGGCTACGCGAAGGCGGAGTCGGGCGTTCACCGTCTGGTGCGCATCTCGCCGTTCGATGCCAACGCGCGGCGGCAGACGTCGTTCGCCTCGGTGCTGGTGCTGCCGGACATCGAGGAGGACATCGAGATCACGATCCGGGACGAGGACCTGCGCGTCGACACCTATCGCTCGAGCGGGGCGGGCGGGCAGCACGTCAACAAGACCGACTCGGCGGTGCGTCTCACGCATCTCCCGACGGGCATCGTCGTCGCGTGCCAGAACGAGCGCTCGCAGCACAAGAACAAGGCGAGGGCGATGAAGGTCCTGAAGGCGCGGCTCTACGAGCTGGAGCAGCGCAAGCAGCAGGAGAAGATGGCGGCGATGACGAAGGGCAAGACCGACATCGGCTTCGGCCACCAGATCCGCTCCTACGTGCTGCATCCCTACCGGATGGTGAAGGACCTGCGCACGAGCACCGAGGTCGGCAACGCCGACGCCGTCCTCGACGGCGACCTCGATCCCTTCATCGACGCATGGCTGCGGGCGCAGCTCGCGGCGGGAACGCCGGCCACCGCATGAGCGTGGCGTCGCGCGCCGCGGAGATCCTCGCCGAGGCCGGCGCCGTCATAACCGGGAGTCACGTCGTCTACACGTCGGGGCGGCACGGCAGCGCGTACGTGAACAAGGACGCCGTCTACCCGCACACCGAGCGGGTGGCGGAGCTCTGCGGCCTGCTGGCGGACGCCACGCGCGAGACCCGGCCGGAGGTGGTGTGCGGCCCCGCGCTCGGCGGCATCATCCTGTCGCAGTGGACGGGCCACCATCTCGGCGCGCTCGCGGTCTATGCCGAGAAGCTTCCCGAGGGCGGCCTCGGCCTGCGGCGGGGCTACGACCGGCTGGTGGCGGGCCGGCGCGTGCTCGTGGTCGAGGACGTGCTCAACACCGGCGGATCGGTGCGCCAGGCCGTCGCCGCCGTTCGCGCCGCGGGCGGCGAGGTCGTCGCGGTTGCCGTGCTCTGCAATCGGGGCGCCGTCACGGCGGCCGACCTCGGCGTGCCGGCACTGGTCGCGCTGGTCGAGCTCTCCCTCGACTCGTGGGACGCCGCGACATGTCCGCTCTGCCGCGACGGGGTGCCGATCGACACCCGGATCGGGAAGGGGCGCGAGTTCCTCTCGGCGAGCGGCGCATGAGGGACCACGCGCTCCGGCGACGGGCCACGCGGATGCCGCACGTCGTGCTCCGCTACGTCTCGAGGATCGAGTACGCTAGGACTCGCGGAGCGGCCCGGGGACCTTCCTAGCCGCGCAGCGAGCCGATCTCGGTTGCGAGTGCCCGCACCTGGCGGCGGATCTCGCGCTCGTCGGCGGTCGTGAGTCGCCCGTTCTCGAACACGACGCGACCGTCGACGAGCACCGTCCGCACGTCGGCGGCCTCGACGGCGTAGGCCAGGTGCGAGACGGGATCGTAGAGCGGAACCAGGCTGTCCTCGTCGAGATCGATGACGACGAGGTCCGCCCGCTTGCCCACCTCGAGCGATCCGATCAGTCGATCGAGCCGTAACGCGCGCGCGCCGCCGATGGTGGCCATCTCGAGCGCGGCGGCCGCGGGGACGGCGAGGGGATCGAGCCGGACGCCCTTGTGGATGAGCGCCGCCATCTGGATCTCCGAGAACAGGTCGAGCTCGTTGTTGCTGGCCGCGCCGTCCGTTCCGAGCGCGACGCGGATCCCGGCGCGCAGCATGTCGGGAACCGGCGCGACGCCGCTGCCGAGCTTCAGGTTGCTGCGCGGGTTGTGCACGACGGCGGTTCCCGCCGCGGCGAGCAGCGCGATCTCCTCGCCGTCGACCCACACGCAGTGCGCCGCCACGAGCCTCTGGTCGAGCACGCCGAGGTTCGCGAGGTGACGCGTCGAGGAACGGCCGTAGCGCGTGCGGATGTCGCGCTCCTCTTCCCGCGTCTCCGCGAGGTGGGTCAGCAGCGGGACGTCGTGCCGCTCGGCGAGGGCATGGAGCCGGCGATAGAGGTCGGGCGAGACGGTATAGGGGGCATGGGGCGCCAGGGCCGGCACGATCCTCGGGTGGCCGCGCCAGCGTGCGATGAACGCCTCCGCGTAGGCGACGTTCTGCTCGACGTCGAGCCCCTGCGGGCCGGTGAAGTCGAAGAAGGCCTGACCGAGCACCGCACGGCCGCCGAGCTCGTCGACGACCGCCGCGACGTCGTCCTCGTAGAAGTACATGTCGCAGATGGTCGTGACGCCCGAGCGCAGGAGCTCCGCGACGCCGAGGCGCGTGCCCCAGCCGACGGTCTCCGGCCGGATGAACCGGCGCTCCGCGGGCCAGACGTGCTTCTCGAGCCAGGTGTGCAGCGGCAGATCGTCCGCCAGCCCGCGGAAGAGCGTCATCGGGATGTGCGTGTGGGCGTCGATCAGGCCCGGGATGATCAGGGTGTCGCTCGTGTCGATGATGCGCGGCGCCCGGTATGCTGCGGCGATCGTGTCGCGCGATCCGACGGCGGTGATGGCTCCGTCGCGCAGCGCGAGACCGCCGTCGGGAAGAACCGTGCGGCGTTCGTCCATGGTGACGACGCGACCGCCCAGCAGCACGGTGTCTACCGCTTGCATCGCGACGCCGTATAGCCCGCAGGCGATTCACGCGCGAATGCATCATGAATTCCGGCTTGACGACGATCGGGAGAGGCGGACCATCTTCGCGGCAGCGCCAGCAGACGCTGCCCATGGAGGAAAGCAATGCGCGGCTTGAAGACACGATTCAGACAGCGGGTGGCGGTCGTCGCGGCTGCCACCGCGATCGCGGGAGTGGGCTCGCTCGTCTCGGCGGGGTTGATCCCCGGTGGCGGCCCGAAGAAATCGGATTGCTACGTCGAGCTGAGCGTTCAGAACATCGACAGCCCCGGGCCCGACGTGAAGGGGAACCGGACGGTTCGGTGCGTGGAAGGCGATGCGTGCGACGGCGACGGCACGTGCGGCAACGAGTCGTGCACGTTCAGGGTCGCGGTCTGCGTCGACCAGCAGGACCCGAACCTCCCGCAGTGTACGCCGGCCAGCTCGCTGTCGAAGCTCAAGGTGAACGGCAAGATCCTCGGTGCCGTGCCGGCGAGCCGGACGGGCTCGGCATGCGGCAGCTTCGTCGACCTGACGGTCCCGCTGAAGAAGGGCGGCAAGAAGGCGGGCATGGTGGCGCTCCCGGCGAACGCCACGGCGGAGAAGGGGACGAACCCTGCGCGGGATCGCGACAAGTACGTGCTCCAGTGTCTGCCTCGCACCGCGCCGTGCCCCGGCCCGACGACGACCACCACGACGCTCCCGGGCACGATCCCCACGGTCACGGTGGGACCGGGAGACGACCTGCGCTTCGAGCCGGCGACCATCACCGTCCACGCCGGGGACACGGTGCGCTGGCACTGGGGCAGCAGCGGCCACAGCGTCGTGAGTGGCTCGGGTACGGCCGACGGCACGTTCTGCTCGCCGAACGACCAGGACTGTGGCAACGCGCCGCTGTCCAACTCCGGCACGACGTACGAGCACACGTTCACCACCGCCGGGACGTTCCCCTACTTCTGCTCGGCGCACCAGAGCTTCGGCATGACGGGAGAGGTCGTGGTGCAGCCCTGACCGCTAGGCGAATCGCGTGAGGAGGATCAGCGCTCCGATCGCCATCACGAGGCCGGCGACCTCCGCGCGGCTCAGCGACTCGCGGAAGACCACGACCCCGATGGTGGTCAGCAGCAGCACCATGGTGACCGAGTACACGACCCCGATGGTCGCCAGCTTGAGGTGCTTCATCACGAAGACCCAGCCGAACGCGGTGGAGGCATACACGATGAAGCCGACGTAGAACGACCTGGTGGCGAGCGCGTTCGGCTCCTCGCTGGCGAGCTTCAGGAAGTAGTCGCCGACCACGCCGAGCAGGCTGAACGCGACGGTGACGAGGATGGCGAGGGACGTGTCGGTCTCCATGCCGGCCACGTCCTATCATGCTCCTTGACACGACCGCGGTGCCGGCAGTAGGCGCGCGTCAGGATCCGCGGCCACCTGGGCCTCACCCCCGCACGGCGTAGGAGGTCGGCGATGCGCAGCGAGACGACGGGTCGTGCGTGGACGGCGGGAATCGGCGTGCTCGCGGGCATCGCGCTCGGCTGGGCCGCCGTGGCGCGGGGGGCCTCGAGCCGCGACTACCCCGGTCCGTGCGCCGGGGAGACGGCCGCGGCCGGCGTGCCGCTCTTTCTCGCGGCGGACTACCACGGCGCGAACCCGGTGTACGGCGTGGTCGTCCTCGCGGACACCGGGCGATTCCGTCTCGGCATCTCGTGCGTCGGCACCGGCTTCGTCGTCGCCCGGGTCGGTCCGGACTCGGCGCTGTGTACCGTGCGCGGACGGTGCACCCCCGACGACCTGCTCGGGCTCACGGAGGACGACATCGACGCCGTGCGCTCGATCCCCGGCGAGGTGCCGTTCTTCCACATCTGCGAGAAGCACGGCTTCGGATGGTACGACGCGGTGGGGGTTGCGCCCGGCATCTATCTCGCGGTTGCGAAGTCGGGGAGCGCCGTCTGGGGCTTCGTCGACGGTCACGGGACCATGGACACGTACGCCTACGTCGGCAACGGTGGCGCCTACCAGCCGGTCAACTGCCCGCGCCCGCCCGTGTGCGGGAACGGCATCGTCGAGCCGGGCGAGACGTGCGACGACTTCAACACGGCGGCCGGTGACTGCTGCTCGCCGACGTGCACCGTCGAGCCGGCCGGAAGCGCCTGTCCCGGCGACGGTGATCTCTGCACGCCGGGCACCTGCGACGGCGCGGGAACGTGTCTGCACGAGAATGCCTGCGTGGACCAGCCGATCGACGGCGTGAAGCTCAAGATCCAGCGCGCGGGCGAGAAGCAGAAGCTTCTCTGGGTGGCGCGCAGTCGCACGCCGCTGTCCACCGGGACGGTGGCCGATCCGTCCATCGCCGGCGCCACGCTGGAGCTCCTGTCCCCCTCCGGCGGGTCCGTGTCGATGACGTTGCCCGCCGCGGGCTGGACGGTCGGCGGCAGCGGCGCGAAGTTCAAGAACCGCGACGCCCCCGGCGGCTCCTCTCCGGTGCGCGTCGCCGTCCTGCGCCAGGGACGCAGCATCAAGGTCGTCGCCCGCAGCACGGGCTTCGCGCTCGACACCCCGCTGATCGGCGTGGGCCTTCGCCTGGTCTCCGGGACGCTCGCCACCTGCTCGTACTTCCACGCCGGCACCGTGGTGACCGACGTCCCCGGCCGATTCGAGGCGCGCGGGCCGGGCGCGGTGTCGGCGTCGTGCGATCGCGTCACGCTCGCCGGGGGCGTGCCGGGAGGCGGCGGGTACAATCCCGGGCTGCCCCCGTCCGACCCCGGCGATCCGAGCGGCGGGTTCTGCAGCGGGGACATGCTCTGTCCCTTGTGAGCGCCGCCCGCCGGTGTCGTTCCGGCCTGGCGGGCGCCCGACGTCTTGGCTTACAATCTTCCGGTGCTTGCGAAGGCGACCGACACCCGGCCGTGGGAGGTCACCCAGCCACCCACCCGGCGCGAGCAGGTGCGTGCCCGCGCGGTCGCCGAGATTCCGAGCTGGTACAGCCCGTGGGGACACCTGGCCTTTCCCTCGGTCGTCGGTCTCGGCCTGATCGCCGCGTCGATCGCGCTGCTCGACCATCCGACGCCGCTCGAGCTGCTCGTCGTGCCGCTCGTGCTCGTGCTGGTCAACCTGAACGAGTGGCACATCCATCGCAACGTCCTGCATCGCCGCACGTGGCCGCTCGAGATCCTCTTCTGGCGCCACACGCCCGAGCACCACGTCATCTTCGTGCGCGACGACATGGCGATGCGCGCGACGGAGGAGTTCCGCCTGGTGCTGATCCCGTTCTACGGCATCCTCGCGATCTTCCTGAGCGCGCTGCCCATCACCGCGGCGCTGTGGTTCTTCGTCTCCCACAACGTCGCGCTCCTCTGGGTGGCGTCCACGATGGGCTACGTCGTCGCCTACGAGTGGCTCCATCTCGCGTATCATCTCCCCGCCTCGAACCCGATCGGGCGCAACCCGCTGATCGGCGGGCTCCGCCGTCACCATGCGATGCACCACACGCCGGAGCTGATGCAGCGCTGGAACTTCAACGTGACGGTGCCGCTGGCCGACTGGCTGCTCGGGACGATCCACCCGGACTGATCCGGGCGCCGGCCGTCAGTCCAGCGCCGTGGTGATGCGGGCGACGGCCTCGGCGGCCTCGGCGTCGGTGAGGACGAGCGGCGGCGCGAGCCGGACGACGGTATCGCGATGCAGCGTCCAGTTGAGGATCAGGCGCTGCTCCCACGCGCGGCGCGCGAAGCGAGCGCAGGCTCCCGCATCGACGAACTCGAGGCCCACGAGCATGCCGACGCCGCGGACCTCCGCGAGGCCGCCGCGTCCGGCGAGCGCGCCGAGCCTCCGGCGCAGATCCGCGCCGAGCGCGGCGGCGCGCGCGACCAGGCGATCGCGGAGGAGCACCTCGAGCGCCGCGAGGCCGGCAGCGCACGACAGCGGATGGCCGCCGAACGTGGTCACGTGCGCCAGCGGCGGATCGTGGCGCAGCGTCGCCATCAGCTCCGGCGCCCCGACGAACGCGCCGAGCGGGAGGCCGCCGCCGAGCGCCTTCGCGAGGACGAGGAGGTCGGGGACGACGCGCTCGTGCTCGAGCGCGAACAGCCGGCCGGTGCGACCGAAGGCGGTCACCACCTCGTCGAACACCAGGAGCGCGCCGACGGCGTCGCAGCGCCGGCGCAACGCCGGGAGGAACTCCGGATGCGGGATCCGGACGCCCCCTTCCGCCTGCACGGGCTCGACGATCACGGCGGCGGTTCGCTCGTCGATGGCCGCGAGCGCGTCGACGTCGTCGAAGGGCAGCAGCGCGACGTCGGGGAGCAACGGCTCGAACGGCCGGCGGTAGACCGGGTTGCCGCCCACCGACAGCGCGCCCCAGGTGTCGCCGTGGAAGCCCCCGGCGAACGCCACGAAGCGGGGACGGCCGGTCGCCTTGCGCGCGGTCTTGAGCGCGCCGTCCACCGCCTCGGCGCCGCTCGAGGTGAAGTACACCGTGGACAGCGTCGGGGGCAGGAGGCCGGCGAGCCGGGTCGCCAGGCGCACCTGCGCCTCCTGGATGAACTCGCCGTAGACCATGACGTGCAGATGGCGATCCGCCTGTGACCGCAGCGCGGACACCACCTCGGGATGCGCGTGCCCGACGTTGGCGACGCCCATGCCGGCGAGGAGATCGAGGTACTCGCGCCCCCCGGCATCGCGCACGATCGACCCGCGCGCGTCGCGCACGACGAGGGCCATGGGTCCGTCCGACGTCTGGCAGACGTGCCGCAGGAAGAGCGCGCGCAGATCCTCGGTCACGCGAGCTCGACCTCCAGCCGTGGCCCGGCAGGGAGCGCGAGCAACGTGCGCAGCGGCGCGAGCTGTCCGCGCGGCCACCCGAGCGGGGGACGCTGCATCTGTCCTGGCGCGCAGACACGCGACACGCCCAGCCGGCGGAGCGCGCAGGCGTCGGGGGCGGCGCCGGCGAGCCCGACACACTCGATCCGTCCCGCAGGCAGCGCCTCCTCGAGCGAGGACAGGGGCAGGACCCACACCGTGCGCCGCCCCGGACTCGACCGCAGCCGCGGGCTGACGGCGTCGACCAGCACCGTTCCGTGAAGGCCGGGAAGAACGGTCGCGCCGGCCCACTCGGCCTCCGCGAGCGCCGTGCGGTGGGCGGCGCGCTCCGCGGCCTCGAGTGGTCCTGGCGGCAGCTCGTCGCCCACCGTCTCGAGCGCCGCGGCGAGCTGCGAGGCGACCGCATGCACGTCGCCCTCGACGTACACCGCGACCGGCGAGAGGCAGCCCCGCTGGTCGTGCAGCGCGACGTCCCGCGCCACGGCGTGCGTGACGGCGTCGGTGTCCCGGCTCGCGTCGCGGCCGACGATTGCCACGCTGGTGCGCTCGCCGTGCGCGACGACCCGGCTGCCGAGACGCCGCGCGATCGCGGCGACGGTGGCATCGCCTCCGGTCGCGACGACGACGTCGGCGTGCGCGAGCAGCGCGCGCTCCGTCTCCACGTCGCCGCCGGTCCACGACGTGGCGACGACGGTCGCGGCGAGCTCGGCATCCTCGGCCTCGAGGGCGCGGCGGAACGCCGGCCCGGAGACCCGATCGGCGCGGCCGGACTTCACCAGCACCGCGGCGCCAGCGAGGCAGCCGAGCGTGATGGCGTGCACCGCGAGGGCCGGGACGTTGGACGCGAGCACGTGTGCGACGAGCCACGGCCGGACGGGACGCTCCGATCCCAGCTCGCGCTCGACGAGGTCGAGCATCGCGTCGACGTCGAGCGCTCCGGCGACGATGTCGAGTGCGGCGGAGACGACGGGAGGCGAGAGCCTCGCTTCGCCCGGCAGTAGGCTGGAGAGCGCAGGATCGCGTCGCCAGCGGGCAGCGGCGCGAGCGAGCGCCGCCGCCACCTCGCGTCGCGGGCGTCGTGCGGTCGCGGCGGCCGCCAGCCGAGCCGACTCGACCGCATCCCCCAGCTCGTCGCGAGCGCTCACGGCACGAGGTCCGCGAGCAGGAGGCCGCATCCGCGCGGTGGCGCGCCCTGGACGCGGCCAACCACCTCGATACCGTCGTCGCCGACGGTGCGTCCGAGGTCCTCGGTGAGCACCGCCGCGACCGATCCTGCGTTGGCGAGGTCGTGGTGACACAGCAAGCCGATGGCGCCGGCGTCGACGGGCTCCAGGGTATCGGGATCGAGCACGCGCGTGCGCAGCCAGGGAGGCCCGACGAGCCGGCGGTCCGCGAGACTGCGGCCGGCGAAGCGATCGCGCAGGACGCTCTCGTAGCGTTGCGAGCAGAGCTCGGTCATGCCGTACTCGTTGACGCAGAAGTAGCCGGCGATGCCGAGGTGCGTCCAGCACGCGCGCAGGAATCCGGCGCGCGAGAGGGAGCGTCCCATGCCCTTCGGGCCGCCGGTGTCCATGAGCCGGCTGCCGGGACCGAGCCGGAACGACGAGCCGTCGTCGAAGAGCTGCGCGAAGCCGGCGGTGGGCCCCGCGACGAGCACGGCGTGGCCCGACGCCTCGTACGCTCGCAGGCAGGCGCGCACGCGGGGCAGGTCGATCCCGGCCGCGGAGCCGAACCATTCCGCCGTATCGGACAGCTCCTCGCCCACCCACGCGCACATGCGAACGAGGGAGGAGTCCGGTCGCTCGTCGGGCGGCGGCAGCAGGAAGATCGCCGGAAGGCGGGCTCCGTCCGGCAAGAGGAAGCGCTCGAAGGTGACGAGCGCGGACGCGCGATAGAGGTCGAGGTACGGCACGCCGTGCCGGCCGCGCTGCGCCGCCCCGCCCGTCGTGCCGCTCGTGCGGAAGACTGCCTCGGCGGGAGCGCAGGACAGATCGGCGTGACGGAACGCGGCGACCGGCACGGGCGGGACGTCCTCCCAGCGCACGACGGTCTCGGGCGTTGCGTGCCGGCGCTCGCAGAAGGCGCGATACGGGTCGTTGTGCTCGAACTGGTGCGCGAAGATGCGCAGCGCCCACGGCTCGAAGGGAAAGGAATCGGCGCGGCCGGCGGCGCGGATGGCCGCGGCCAGCTCGGCCTCGAGTGACACGCGCGAGGGTAGGGGGCGGCCCCGCGGGTGTCAACGCGAGGTCCCCTGCACCGAAGATGGCGCGCGGCTTGCCGGCACCGGAGCAAAGGGCTACCCATCGCCCATGCCCGACAAGTACGAGCTCTACGATCAGGCGGTCGATCTGGTCGCCGAGGGCAAGACCGAGGAGGCGGTGGCGCGCTACCGGGAAGCGATCGCGCTCGACGCCGACTTCGCCGACGGCTGGCAGGGTGTAGCGCTCGCGCTGAACGATCTCGGGCGCCACGCGGAGGCCATCGACGCGGCGAAGCGCCTGTGCGAGCTGACGCCCGACGACGTCCTCGCCCACACCACGCTGTCGCGGATGTACCAGGCGGCGAACATGATCCCGGAGGCGGAAGCGGCGGGCGCCAAGGCGCGCGTGCTCGACTGGAAGCGGCAGCTGAAGGAAGGCCAGTGAAGGAGCGCAGCGACGCGGAGATCCTGGCGGGCCTCATCGAGCGCAGCCGCCTGCTGATCGCGCTCTCCGACGAGATCCCGGTCGAGACGAAGCTCGAGACGCAGCCGCTGCTGAAGCAGCTCGAGCAGCTGCTCGACGCGCCCGACGGCGACTACGACTTCGGGCGCATCGAGGCGACGCACGCGCTCCTGTGCGACAGCCTGGCGGACTACGCCGACCTGGACGCGCTGCTCTCCGCGATGCGCCACTTCCTGCCGGCATGAGCGCGCTGTCGGGAGTCCGCGTGCTCGATCTCACGCGGTTCCTCGCCGGGCCCTTCTGCACGACCATCCTGGCGGACCTCGGGGCGGACGTCGTGAAGGTCGAGGCACCCAAGGGCGGCGACGAGGGACGGTACGGCTACCCGCCCGTCGACGGCGTGCCGGTGTTCTTCCTCGCGCTCAATCGCGGCAAGAAGGGCGTCACGCTGGATCTCCGGCAGGACGAGGGCCGCGCCATCCTGCGCCGCTTGCTGCCGCACTTCGACGTGCTGGTCGAGAACTTCGCCGGTGGCACGCTGGCGCGCTGGGGACTCGCCCCGACGGACCTGTGTCGCGAGCACCCGGAGCTGATCGTCGCGAGCCTCTCGGGATTCGGGCAGACGGGGCCGTGGTCGGATCGCCCATCGTACGACATCATCACGCAGGCGGCGAGCGGCTTCATGTCGCTCACGGGATTTCCCGGCAATCCGCCGACGCGGGGCGGCGGCTCGCTGGGCGACTACGTCGAGGGGCTGTTCGGCGCCATCGGGGTGCTGGCGGCGCTCTGCGCCCGCGCGCGGACGGGTCGCGGACAGGCGATCGACGTCTCGAGCCAGGACGCCATGTTCTCGCTGCTCGACGGCTGGCCGGGCATCTTCGCCGCCGCCGGACGGCGTCCCGAGCAGGTCGGCAACCGCCACCTCGGCACCGCGCCGTACGACTGCTATCGCGCGCGCGACGGCTGGGTGGTGATCGCCGTCGCCAGCAACAAGCTCTTCCGGACGCTCGCCACCGCCATCGGCCGGCCCGAGCTGGGCGACGACCCGCGCTTCCGCGGCGTCACGGGACGGGTCGCGCGCAGCGACGAGATCAACGGGATCGTGGGCGCGTGGGTGGCCGAACGCAGCGTCGACGAGGTGGTGCAGGCGCTCGGGCCCGAGGGCGCCGGCGTGCCGTGCTCGCCCGTCTTCACCGTCGACCAGCTGCTCACGCATCCGCAGCTGCTGGCGCGGGAGATGATCCAGCGGCTGCCGCACCCGACGCTGGGCGAGGTGGTCGCCCCGGGGGTCGTCGTCAAGATGTCCGACACGCCCGGCGCCGCTGGGCGCGTGGGTCCGGAGCTCGGCGAGCACTCCGCCGAGGTGTACCGCGAGCTGCTCGGGATCTCCGACGAGGAGCTGGCCGCGCTGCGGGCGCGGCAGGTGATCTAGCGTTCCAGCAGGGTGCGCGCGATCAAGGCGTGCTGGGCGCCGCGGCGGCCGCCGCGGTGCGCGCCTTCTGGAGCTCGGTCTGGCACTGCGTCAGACGTCCCTCGGTGACCGTGAGCTTGCCCTCGACGTCGACGCGCTTGTTCTTGCACTCGACCATCGCCTCGTCGGTCTTCACCGCCGCGTCGCGCAGGTACGGGGCGCCCTGCAGGCCGTATCCCCAGAGTACCCATGCGGCGAAGAAGCCGAATCCGAAGGTGACCGCGAGCACGAGCAGGCGCTGGGTCCACTCCCAGACCGCCTCCTGGACCCTCTTTTTTGCTTCCTCGTCTTCCTGGCTCGCCACGGGCACCCCCTCCGGCAATTGAGGGCGCTCATAGCGCCGTTTCGGCAGAGGGTAAAGGGCCCGCGGCCGGCGCGTCACCCGATCGGCGCGCCGCGCGCGGTGGTGAGGTACTCCCGCACCAGGCGAGGACCGCGGCGCATCGCGTCCTCGAAGTTGCGAAACAGGACCTCTCGCACCCACTCGCCGTAGACCCAGGCGTCGAAGGAGGACTCGACGCCCAGCCGCACCTCGACCAGGCGCTCGCCGAGCGGCATCGTCGTGATGATCGCGCGCAGCGCCTCGCCCGAGTCGACGAGGACGCCACGGCCGTCCGGGGGCACCGGCAGCGCGTTGCGCACCTTGTTGACGCGCGGCTCGGGCACGCGCTGGTGCTCCAGCATGTGGATGACCGCCCAGCCGCCTGGCGGCGCGTCGACCTCGCCGAACCACTTGAGGTTCAGGTCGGTGAGCCGGCGCTGGGCGCGATCCTGCTCGAAGCCGGCGCCCGAACGGAAGAAGCGCAGGGGCACGCGCGGCCGGTCGATCAGATGACCCTGGGCGTCCTTCTGCTGGTCGACCCACCAGCGATTCTCGAGCCCGGCGGGCCGGTCGCCCTTTCCCCCCATGACGCGGCGAGCGTAGCGGAGCGTTGCCGGGGCGACAACCATTGGCTACACCATCGCGCCGATGCAGGCTGACTGGCGTCCGTTCGCAGGGGAATGGGGACTGGTGCTCGGCGCGTCGAGCGGATTCGGGGCGGCGACCGCACGCGAGCTCGCACGCCGCGGGATGAGCGTCATCGGCGTGCACCTGGACCGCAAGGCGACGCTGCCCCTGGCCGAGGCCGTCGCCGCCGACGTCCGGTCGGCTGGTGGCGAGGCGCACTTCTTCAACGTCAACGCCGCGGACCCCGAGAAGCGCGTCCAGACCTGCGCGCGCGCGAGCGAGCTCACCGCCGGCAAGCCGCTGCGCGTCGTGCTGCACTCGCTCGCCTTCGGCACCCTGCGCCCGTTCGTGGGTGACGATCCCGGCCAGCACACCACCAGGGCGCAGCTCGAGATGACGCTCGACGTGATGGCGCACAGCCTCGTCTACTGGGTGCAGGATCTGCACACCCGCGGGCTTCTCGGCGAGGGCAGCAGGGTATTCGCCATGACCAGCTCCGGCGGCACGCGCGTCATGCCGTTCTATGGTGCGGTCTCGGCGGCCAAGGCGGCGCTCGAGTCACACGTCCGTCAGCTGGCGCTCGAGCTCGGCCGGGCGCGCGTCGCCGTCAACGCCATCCGCGCCGGCGTGACCGACACACCCGCGTCGCGCAAGATTCCCGTGGCCGACATCCTCTTCGCCGAGGCGCAACGGCGGAATCCCGGCGGCCGCCTTACCGTCCCCGACGACGTGGCGGGCGCGATCGTCGCCCTGTCGCTCCCGGGTGCGGGGTGGATCAGCGGGAACGTGATCGGGGTCGACGGCGGCGAGGACGTGACTGCGTAACGCCGTTCTGCGAGCAGTCCGAGCGGCGAGTCCCGTTGGGGTTGACGCCGCGCACGAATCGATAGGCGAAGGTGTCGGCCTTCCGCTCGGCGTCGGCCCACAGCACGTAGTGCCCGAGCTCGTGGTAGACGGTCTGGATCCACTGCCGCTCGGAGTTGTACTTCCGCCCCTTCTTCCAGTTCTCCGGGTGAACGAGGTGGATCTTGCCGTTCTCGTAGCAGCGGCCGCCGATGCGGCCCCAGTCGAGGTACTCGAACCACTCCACGTGCGGAGGACGGAGGTGGTAGAAGCGGCTGAGCGCCTGGATCGCGCGCCGGAACTCGGGCTCGCGATGCACACGGAAGAAGCCGGTGAGCTGTCGGTCTATGGCGCGCCTGTCTCGCACGCCAGGAAGGATCATGCGCATGGATGTCTCGACCTTGCTGGTGGCCAGGGCACCCGCAGCCCCCCTCCGCGGTGTCCGAGGGGCCGAACCTTCCCACGCGAAACGGGTGGTGTCAACGCTCAGCTGGCGCGAAAGAAAGCTAGAGCCAGAACGGAGTTTTCGCGTCCGGCGCTCCGCGGATCGGCGTGCGCCGGCGATCCGGTTCTCGCTTTCCAGCCGGTCTTCCGGCTAGGCTGAACGTCTCGTGCCGGCTCCGGAACTCGAGATCCAGGACGCGTGGAGTCCCGACGCCGTGCGCAGCGGCTGGCCGTCGGGTCTCGAGAACGAGGGGCTGTTGCGGCACCTGTGGTCGAAGCCCGTGTCGCTCACCGCGCGCGGCGCGACCGGTCGCGTGCTCGAGGTGGCCGCGGCGGAAGCGCTGCATGCATGTCACCTGGCCGAGCAGGGCCTCGAGTGCGTCGTGCTCGAGCCGTCGGCGGCGCTCCTCGCCAGGGCGCGCAATCACATGCAGCGACTCGGCGTGCGGCTGGAGCTGGTGCGTGGCATCGGCGAAGGACTCCCGTTTCCCGACGGAGCCTTCGATCGGGTGCTGTGCGACTCGGCGCTCGACCACTTCGCCGCGCCCGATCTCGGCGTGCGCGAGATGGCCCGCGTGCTCGCGCCCGGCGGGCGGCTCATCCTGAGCTTCGTCAACTACGCCAGCCTGTCGGCGCGCGTGAGCCGGCTATGGTACCGCATCGACCGCGTGCGCGCGCCGGAGGCGGCGCCCGTGCTGCGCTTCTGGGACTCGCCGGTGCCGCACGAGCACACGTTCGAGGGCACGTATCGCAACGTCATCGCGCTCTGTGGCCAGTACCTCGAGCTCGACCGCGTGGTCGGGACGTCTATGCTGTTCGGGGTCCCTGGCTGGGGCGCGCTGCTGCGGCGACTGCCGGAGCGCCAGGCGCGCGGGCTCGTCCTCGCCCTCGACCGGGTGTCGCGGCGCGTCCCCGGCCTGGCGGACATGCTGTTCACGGTCTGGCGGCATCGCCGCGAGGAGGAGTTCCAGGGGATCGGCGTGGCGATGATGCCGCGACTGGCGCGTCTCGGCGCCGGGCGCCCCGTGGCGCCGCCCGCCCGCGTGCGCACGATGCGGAGCAGCCCGGCGGACCCGGTGCGCCGGGCGCGGATGGGCGTGCCGATCCGACGAAGCCGGCCGCCGGCGACCTCCGCGCCGGCGGAGCTTGCCGCGGACCGCACCGGTGGCTGGCTGGACGACCTCGTCGGCCGCGGTCCCTTCCGTCACGCGGCTCTCCTCGGCGGGTCGTGCCTGGCCGAGCGGTGGCTGCGGGCCGACGCCAGCCCGCGTCTCGACGTCTTCGACCCCTCGCACGCCGTGCTCGGCGAGCTTCGCCACCGTCTCGGGCCGGTGCTCCACCGCGCCCGCCTGGCCCGCGCCGATCTCGACTTCCTCTCCTTGCCGGCGCGGCGCTACGACGTGGTGTGGTCGGACGACGCGCTCCGCGACGTCGTGAACCTCGAGTACCTGCTGGACGAGATCGCCGCGGCGCTCCGACCGGGCGGGCTCTTCGCCTATCACGGCTACGTCGCGGAGCGGCGACAGCGCTACACGACCGCGCGCCGGGCGCGCCTCCAGGCCGCGTTGCGCGAGATTCCCGCACGCTGGCGCTCCGCCGGCCTCGAGTCGGCGGTCAGCGCCGCCGAGTCGCCGGAACCGCTGTGCGCCGTCCGTGCCGACGAGATCCTGCCGCTCGCGAAGACGCGCTTCGAGGTGGTCCACGAGGTGCGCGGCGGCGCGCTCTTCCCGATCCCGCAGTCGCTCGATCTGCCGGCGCTCGGGCGGGTGGCGCCCGAGGTCGTCACCCGTCTCGATGCCCTCGAGCGCGCGGGGAGCGCCGATCCCGAGGTCGCACCCGCTCTCGTCTACGTGGTCCTGCGCAAGCCGGCGTGAGCGCGCGCGCGCCTACTTCGGCATGGCGGCCTTGGCCTTCTTGAAGGCCTCGGCAGCCTCGTCCTGCATCCCGTCCTTCAGCGCCTTGTCGCCGTCGTTGTAGAACTGCTGCGCCTCGCCGAGATCCTTCCCCTCGGCTTGCGCCTTCTTCATCTGCGGCAACAGCTCCTTCTTGAGCTCGATGGCGGTCTGAGCGAACGCGGGAGCCGCGACGAGAATGCCGGCGAGCAGTGTGAGAGCGATCGTGCGGCGCATACCGACCTCCTTCTTCGCCGTCGCACTTACCCGGACCTCGCCGCGACGTGCAAGAGGGGTACGGGATCAGGTGCGCGCGATCTTGACCACGAGACCGATGACCGCGCCGATCGCGAGCCACGTCTGCACGGCGAAGGTGAGGAACGCGCCCGCGCGGCGCCGCGCGGGGTCGCGCACGTATCCCGCCGCGTACAGGATGCGGGCGATCAGGTAGAGCACGCCGAGCACCAGGCCGGTCTGCAGGCCGGTGTTGAAGATGTAGGCGAGGAACAGCGGAACGAAGAGCACCAGCTGCTCGATGCTGTTCTGGTGGGCGCGATTCAGGCGCTCCCACGTGGGATCGCCCGTCGTGGCGGGTGCGGGCACGCCGTACTTCACGCGGCCGCGGCCCACGAGGATGCCGAGCACCATGACCTCGATGACGGCGAGAACGATCACCAGCGTCGGGCCGTAGAGCGTCACCATGGTCCCGTCCTCCTCCGCGTCAGTCGTCGAGCCGGCGATACTTGCCCTGGAAGAACAGGAGCGGCCGGCCGCCCCGCGTCTCGGCGTGCTGCACCTCGCCGATGTGGATGACGTGGTCGCCGCCCTCGTGCGTCGCGACGATCCGGCACTCCAACTGCGCGAGGGTGCCCTCGAGCACCGGAACGCCGTCCTGGTTGGTGCTGAACGGCACGGCGCCGAACTTGTCGCCTCCGGACTTGGCGAAATGCGTGGACAGATCCTCCTGGTGCTCGGCCAGGATGTTCACCACGAAGCAGCGCGAATCGAAGAAGTGCGGATGCGTCTCGGCCTTCTTGTCGATGCAGATGACGAGCAGCGGCGGCGACAGCGACAGCGACGTGACGGCGTTCGCGGTGAGGCCGTACGGCCGGCCCTCCGCGTCGCGCGTGGTGAGGACGGTCACCCCGGTGGCGAACATTCCCATCACACGACGGAGCTCCTTCGAGTCGAACATGGCCCCGACCGACTAGTGCGGGGCCGGCCTCGGAGTCAAACCTCTCGGTCGCGCGGCGGTCCGAGCACCCAGGTGCCGTCGGCCGGATCGCGATACCAGCCGCCGGCGGCGTGCGTCCCGCCGTCGACGTGCAGCGTGATCCCGGTGACGTAGCGGGAGAGATCCGAGACGAGGAAGACCGCCGCGCCGGCGATGTCGTCGGGATCGGCCGGCCGGCCGAGCGGGACGAGGTGCGTCCAGCGCGCGCGCTCGTTCGGCGGCACCATCGCCTCGAGACCCTCGGTCAGGCAGATGTCCGGCGCGATCGCGTTCACCCGGATGCGGTGGGGTGCGAGCTCGAGCGCGAGCGTGCGGGTCACGCTGATCACGCCCGCCTTGGCGGCGGCGTAGGCGGCGTACAGCGGCGCCGCCCGCACGCCCTCGATGGACACGATGTTCACCACGCTGCCGCCGCGTGCTGCGCTGACCAGGCGCGTGCCGACGAGCTGCGTGCAGTGCAGCACCGACTCGAGGTTCGCGCGCCACAGCGCGTGCCAGCCCTTGGGTGCGCTGCCGATGAACGGCGCAGCGAAGGTGCCCCCCGCGTTGTTCACCAGGATGTCGACCGGGCCGAAGCGCGCGGCGGCCACGTCGAGGGCTCCGGCCACGGCCTCGGGGTCCCTGGCGTCGGCCGGCAGCGCGACGGCGTCGCCGCCCGCGCGCGTGATCTCGTCGGCGGTGCGGTGCGCCGTCTCCGGGTTCAGCTCGAGCGCGCCGATCCGCGCGCCGAACCGCGCCAGGGTCAGCGCGATGCCGCGGCCGATCCCTGCGCCCGCGCCGGTCACCAGGGCAGTGCGGCCGGTCAGGTCGGCGCTGCGCGGATCCATCGCGGGTCGATCGGCGGTCAACGCGGAGTGTACATGACCAGCACGCGCTCGCCGCTCCGGAAGCCGTCACGGAAGCTGTCGGCGTGGGCCGGCCAGCCCTCCGGATACTTCTTCGCGTAGGCGCGCATCAGCTTGTCCTCGATCTTCGGGTCCTTCACCAGCGCGCCCGTGGCATCGAAGGCGGGACCCTGCGGTGATCCGACCGCGATGTGTGCCCGCGTGCGCCCTGCCTTGATGCGCTTCACCCGCCACGACGACGGCCGGGTGCCGACGAAGATCTTGCCGCCGTCGACGAAGAACCAGATCTCCGACGCCTTGCCGAGCTCGCCGCCCTTGCGCTCCGACTGGATGTAGACGTACTGCGAATCGGCGAGCGCCCTCTCCACCTCCGGAGTCAGCGCGGCACGAGCGGCCGTCGCCAGCGCGAGAAGCATCACGCAGCAGGCGAGGGCGGGCCGGCGCACGATCGCGAACCCTAGCCCCCGACCCCCCGGGGGCGCAAGCCAGCGAAGCTTGACCGCCGGGCCAAACGCGGGCAGCGTGGGCAGCTATTTCGACCAAACCAAGGGGGTATTCGATGCGCACGTGTCTCGTTCTGCTCGGGGTCGCGCTCGGGCTCACGGCGGGCTCCGCGCTCGCCCAGAGCCCGAACACGGACCAGATCGTCAAGTACTATCGCAAGAAGAACAACGTCCCGCCGGCACAGGCGATCAGCGTCACCGGGCTGAAGGACTCGCCGATCAAGGGTGCCAAGGAAGGCACGCTGGAGATCGGCACCGCGCCGCAGGTCAGGAAGATCCCCTTCACCGCGTCGCCGGACGGCAAGTACGTGATCTTCGCCGAGGTCAGTGACGTCACGGTCGACCCGTCGAAAGCCGTCATGGGGAAGATCAAGCTCGACGGCGCCGCCTGCAAGGGACCGAACAACGCGAAGGTGACGATCGTCGAGTACTCGGACTTCCAGTGCCCCTTCTGCGCCAAGGGATACACCACGCTCGAGCAGCAGGTGCTGAAGGAGTACGGCGACAAGGTGAAGTTCTGCTTCAAGGACTTCCCGCTGGCCTTCCATCCGTGGGCGGAGCCGGCGGCGATCGCGGCCGAGTGCGTGCGCGAGCAGAAGGCCGACGCCTACTGGAAGGTCTACGACGGGTTCTTCCAGAATCAGAAGGACATCAACCCCACCAACGTGAAGGACAAGGCGTTGGAGTTCGGGGGCGCCGAGATCGACAAGGCGAAGTTCAGCGACTGCTTCGACAACAAGAAGACGCAGGCGGGCGTGAAGGCCGATCAGGCCGAGGGCGGATCGGTCGGCGTCACGGGCACGCCGTCGTTCGTGATCAATGGGCGTCTTCTCGTCGGCGCGCAGCCCTTCGAGCAGTTCAAGGCCGTGATCGACGACGAGATGGCATCGGCGAAGTGACCACCCTGGTGTAGTCGAGATACGGGCAGGGGGGATCTGCGCAGATCCCCCGCACCCGTCGTGTGGTAGGACGGGCGGCGTGCAGCTCACGGCTGACGCCGTCGTGATCGGAACCGGCGCCGGTGGCGCGCCGGTGGCAGCGGTGCTCGCCGAGGCGGGCATGCAGGTCGTCGTGCTGGAAGCCGGTCCGCGAGTCGAGACCGCCCAGTTCACCGGCGACGGGAACGAGATGACCGAGCGGCTCTGGCGGCTCGGCCTCGCGGGACGCGGCCTCTCGCTCTACGCGGGTGCGTGCGTCGGCGGCTCGACGGTCATCAACGACGCGCTCTGCTTCCGGCCGCCGCACGCGCTGCTCCAGGCCTGGCGGGACTACGAGGGGCTGGCCGGCTTGACGGACGAGGTCATGGCCCCGTTCGTCGACCGGGTGTGGTCGGACATCCACGCCGAGCCCACGGGGCCGGACCACACGAGCCTCAACGCCGCCCGTCTCGCGCAGGGGGCGCGGCGACTCGGCTGGGCCGCGTCGCCCACGCCGCGCAACGTCAGGAACTGCCTCAACCTCGGTCTCTGCAACTTCGGCTGCCCGAGCGGCGCCAAGCAGTCGACGCTGGTGACGTACGTGCCGCGGGCGGAGCGCGCCGGCGCGCGCGTGCTCGCCGGCGACGCGCGCCCGGAGCGTCCGGGTCGACGCCGGGGTGGTACGCGGGGTCGACGCCGTCGCGGCGGACGAGGACGTCGTCATCGATGCGCCGATCGTGTGCGTCGCGGCGGGCGTCCTCGAGACTCCCGCGCTGCTGCAACGCAGCGGCGTTCCCGGCGTCACGGGGGAGGGCGTCGCGTTTCACACCAGCACCCACGTGATCGCGCGCTGCCCGGAGCCGATCCACGGCTACTACGGTCCGACGATGGGGTTCACGGTGACGGAGTTCTCCACCCTCCTCGGCTTCCCGGGACCCGGCGTGATGATCGAGAACACGTCGGTCCATCCGCTGTCCACCGCGGCCGCGATCCCGGGCTTCGGCGCCGATCACGCGGCGCGGATGGCGCAGCTGCCGTTCCTGGCGAAAGCGCTCGTGCTGGTCCGCGACCGGACGCGCGGGAGCATCGCGAGCGACGGCTCGATCCGCTACGACCACGTCGCCGACGACTTCGATCGGCTGCGGCTCGGCATGCACGAGGCGGCGCGCGCCTACCTGGCCGCGGGCGCGGAGGAGGTCTGGCTGCCGCTGCACGACTTCCCGCCGGTGCGCAGCGAGGCGGGTCTGGTGCCGCTGCTGCACGCTCCCCTCGACGCCAGCGCATTCACGCTGCTCTACGCGGTCCACCTCTTCGGGGGCGCCGCGATGGGAGACTACGGACCGTGCGACGAGAGTGGCCGCTGCAAGAGCGTGCGCGGGTTGTACGTCAGCGACGCGTCGTCGCTGCCCAGCAACACCGGCGTCAATCCGCAGGTGACGATCATGGCGAACGCGCTGCGCATCGGCGCGGGGATCGTGGCCCGGGGTCGGGGCGCGTGACGGTCGACCTGGCGCGCGCGGCGCGGCCGCTGGACCGTCGCTCCTTCCTCCGCTTCGCCGGTGTCGCGGCCGCCGCCGGCCTGCTCCCGTCGGGGTGCGGGGGCGTCCCGGCGACGCTCGCGCCGCCCGCCGACCTCTCGCTCGCCGTGCTGCGGCCGCGCGACTACGCCACGTTGACCGCCGCCGCGCTGCGCATCGTCGGCCCGCGCGGCGCCGCGCTCATCGACACGCGCACGGTCGACGTCGGACGGATCGCGGACTCGCTGCTCGCGCGCACGCCGGCGGTGGCGGCGGGGCTCTCGCAGGCGCTCGTCGTGCTCGAGTTCGGCGTCTGGCCGATCGTCGACAAGGTGCGTCCCTTCACGAGCCTGTCCGGACAGGCGCAGGACGCGGTGCTCGCCGACCTCGCGCGCTCCAGGCTGTCGGTGAAGCGCGCGCTCTTCGGTGGCGTGCGCTCGCTCGTCCTGTCGGCGTTCTACGGCGCGCCGCCGACGTGGCCGCTGAGCAGCTATCCGGGCCCGTTCGGCCTCGGCGCCGTCACCATCGCGGATGGGCTGGCGCGCTAGCCGCCGACGCGCTCCGCAACCCAGGCGACCACCTGGTCGGCCGCCACGCGCACCTGTGCGCCGGTGTCGCGGTCGCGCACCGTCACGGTCTGGTCGGTCACGCTCTGGCCGTCCACCGTGATGCAGAATGGCGTCCCCGCCTCGTCCATGCGCGCGTAGCGTTTCCCGATGCTCTGCTTGGCGTCGTACTGGCACGGACCGACGCGGGCGCGAAGATCGCGGTAGATCCGCTCGGCGATCTCCGGCATCCCCTCCTTGTTCACCAGGGGAAAGACGCCCGCTTTCACCGGCGCGAGCCGCGGGTGAAAGCGCATCAGCTCGGGCGACGGCCGGCTCTCGTCGACGCTGTAGGCCTCGCACAGGATCGCCAGCACGCCGCGCGTGAGGCCCGCCGCCGGCTCGATGACGTGCGGGAGGTAGCGTTCGTTGCGTTCCGCATCGAAGTACTCGAGCTTCACGCCGCTCACGCGCTGGTGCTGGCGGAGATCGTAGTCGCTCCGGTACGCGATGCCCTCGAGCTCGGTGAAGCCCTTCTCGCCCGAGAACGGGAACGCGTACTCGACGTCGCAGCAGCCGCCCGAATCCTTCGCGTAGTGCGCCAGCTCGTCCTGCGTGTGATCGCGCAGCCGGAGGTTCTTGCCGGCGAGCCCGAGGCCGCACCACCAGTCGAAACGCGCCTGCCGCCAGTAGCGGTACCAGACGTCCGCCTCGCCCGGATGCACGAAGAACTCCATCTCCATCTGCTCGAACTCGCGCGAGCGGAAGATGAAGTTGCGCGGCGTGACCTCGTTGCGGAAGCTGCGGCCGACCTGGCAGATGCCGAAGGGGATCTTCACGCGCGTCGAGTCGAGGACGTTCTTGAAGTTGTAGAACATCCCCTGGGCGGTCTCGGGGCGGAGGTACGCCTTCGACTCGTCGTCGCGCACCGCGCCGACCCAGGTCTCGAACATGAGATTGAACTGTCGCGGCTCGGTGAGGTCGCCGCCGCAGTTCGGGCAGGGCAGGCGCACCTCGGTCACGATGGCGCCCGGACTCGACAGGATGCCCAGCAGCGACGCGACGTCGTGCTCGTTCTCCGCCAGCCCGGCGATCAGCGCCGGCTCGCGCACGACGGCGAGCCCGCGCGCGACCTTCTTGCCCTTGGTCTCGGCCCAGCGCTTCAGCTCCGCCCGGCGCGGGACGTAGGTGCCCGGGACGGCGCCCGCCTCGCAGGTGGCGAGCAGCGCCTGCACCCACTCGCTCTCGTCGAGCAGCTCGTCGACGTGATCGGCGCGGTAGAGCTTCTTGCAGACGCGGCACGTCTGCATGGGATCGGCGAAGCCCGCGGTGTGGCCGCTCGCCTCCCACACCTTCGGGTGGCTGATGATCGAGCAGTCGAGCCCGACGATCTCGACGGGCTTCGCGTCCGGGCCCGGCGGGCGGGTGGTGGACCATGGTGTCCCACCACGCGTCGCGCAGGTTGTTCTTGAGCTCGACGCCGAGCGGTCCGTAGTCCCAGAATCCATTGATGCCGCCGTAGATCTCGGACGACTGGAAGATGAAGCCGCGGCGCTTGCAGAGCGAGACGAGGCGCTCCATCAGCGCGGAGCCCGTGGGAGTGGCCATGCGGGCCGTACCTTCCCCGAAGCGGCGCGGGCGTGCAACGGTGAGCGGGTACAGCTCTCGCGCCCGGGGGCCCTTCGGGGCTATCCGCGGTCGATTGCCGGAAGCATCCGCGCGGTCGTGGCGGGTCCCGAGGGGACCGGGGGCGGCGGCCACGACACGTTTCGGCCCCCTTTCCCGTCTCACCGGATGACAACAGCCACTGTCCAGGTGGCGGGACGGCCGGGGGCGGCCTGCCCTGATCCTCAATCCCTTCTACCAGCCCTCACGCCCCGGGCCGGCCCGCCATCTGGATCGTGGATGGCATCTCGGTTGCTCCGTACGCGGAGCGGGAGGCTCGATGGACACTCTGGGTACCCGACAGCACTTCTTCCTCGACGGTCAGCCGATCGAGTACTGGGAGAACCCGGACCTGCCCTTCCGCTGCACCGCGGACGACCTGCAGCAGTACGTGACGAGCGGCGAGTGGATCCTGCTCTTCAACGCGCTCACGCTGCTCGGATCGCCGGTCGCGGCGGAGTGAGCGGGCGGCTCAGGCCCGAGGCAGCTCGAGCCGGTTCGCGCGCGCGACCGCGCCCAGCCAGCGGGCGCTCGGCTTGACGGTGCGCTGCTGGGTGGCGCGGTCCACCGCGACCAGCCCGAACGTCGGCCGGTAGCCGAATACCCACTCGAAGTTGTCGAGCAGGCTCCAGTAGATGTAGCCGCGCACGTCGATGCCGTCGCGCAGGCAGGCGAGCACGCCGCGCAGCGCGCGCTCGACGTACGCGACGCGCTCGGCGTCGTCGGTGGTGGCGATGCCATTCTCGGTCACGAAGAGCGGGACGTGCTGCGTCACCTCCCACGCGCGCCGGATCGTCGCCTCGAGCGCCTCGGGCCAGAACTCGTAGCCCATCTGGGTGGTCGGCACGCCGGGCTCGGGACCGCGCATGCCATCGGGACCGTAGCGCAGCCGCGTGTACGTCTGGACGCCCATGAAATCGTCGCCCCGCGCGGCCTCGAGGAAGACGTCCTGGTCGACCCGGCGCTCCGTGTCGCGCCGCACGTCGCCGCCGTCCACCGCCTGGAGGTCCTGCATGGCGAGGGTCAGCCCGACGGGCCGGGCGCCGCGGCTGCCCTTGATGGCGTCGACCGCCTTGCGATGCGCGGCCACCAGGACGTCGTTGGCGCGCAGATGCAGCTCGGGATCGCGGCGTCCGGGCGGGAACAGCCCCCAGCGATGGCCGAACGTGGCGACGATGTTCGGCTCGTTCAGCGTGCACGCGCGGGAGATCAGATCTCCCAGGTGGGCGGTGGCACGCTCGCAGAAGCGGGCGAAGCGATCCGCGGTGGGCGGCTCGGTCCAGCCGCCGCGCGCGACCACCCAGCGGGGCGTCGTGAAGTGGTGGTACGTGACGATGGCCTCGAGGCCGTGCTCGTGACACGCCGCACACATGCGGCGGTAGTGGTCGAGCGCGGCGCGCGAGAAGTGCCCTTCCTCCGGCTCGACGCGACTCCACTCGAGCGAGAAGCGATACGCGGTGAATCCGAGCGATGCGAGCAGCCGCACGTCGTCGGGATAGCGGTGGTAGTGGTCACAGGCGTCGGCGCTCGGCTCCACGCACGGAGTGTCCGGCATGTGCTCCCAGGCCCACCAGTCGTTGTTCCAGTTGCCGCCCTCCACCTGGTGCGCCGCGGTGGCGGTGCCCCACACGAAGCCGTCGGGGAACGCGAGGCTCGGCATGACGGGCGGAAGCTACGAGGACGACCGGCCAGGGGCAAGCACCGCCGGAGCGGAAGCCCCGTGGGCCGGTCTACGGCGTGACGACGACCTTGCCGTAGCTCCGCCGTGACCCGAGCGCCTCCAGCGCCGCGGGAAGCTGGTCGAGCGGGTAGCGCTCGTAGATGACCGGCTCGACGGCGCCCGTTCCGTACAGCGCGAAGAGCGCGCGGAAGGTCTCGTCGATGCGCGCCGGCTCGTGCATGGCATGTGCGCCCCAGTGGAGCCCGACCAGCGAGATGTTCTTCAGCAGCACGCGGTTGAGCTTCACCTCCGGGATGCGCCCGCTCGCGAAGCCGATCACCAGCAGCCGGCCATTCCAGGCGATGCACTTCAGCGAGGCGTCGGTCACGTCGCCGCCGACGGAGTCGTAGATGATGTCGGCGCCGTGACCGCCGGTCGCCTCCTTCACCCGCTCGACCCAGTCGTCGCCCCGGTAGTCGATCGCGACGTCGGCGCCCACGCGCCGCACCACCTCGAGCTTGTCGGCGCCGCCGGCCGTCCCGATGACGCGCGCGCCGAGCGCCTTCCCGATCTGCACCGCGGCGATGCCGACGCCGCCGGCGGCGGCGTGCACGAGCAGCCAGTCGCCCTTGCTGACGGGCGCACGGAAGACGAGCGCCGCGTACGACGTGGGATAGACGATGGGAAACGCCGCGCCGGCCTCGAACGACATGGCGTCGGGAAGGCGGTACGCCGCGCGCGCCGGGACCGCCGCGCGCTCGGCGAATGCGCCCAGCCCCGCCGAGGCCAGGACGCGGTCGCCGACCGAGAAGCCCTCGACGTCGGGGCCGACCTCCTCGACCACGCCGGCGAGCTCGGCGCCGGGCACGAACGGGAAGGGCGGCCGGACCTGGTACTTCCCGCGGACCATGAGGATGTCGAAGAAGTTGCAGCCCGCGGCGCGCACGCCGACGCGCAGCATCCCCGGGCCCACGGTGGGCTCGGGCACCTCGCGCACCGCGAGGTCGGACGGCTCCATCCAGCGATCGACGACGATGGCTCGCATGCGGGGCCGCTCTCAGACCGCCGGGCAGGTGGCGGGATCGCCCGCCGGCGCCGAGGACTGCGCGCGACGCACGACCTGCCCGGGCGCGAGAAGCGGGAGATCGTCCGTGCGCGGGTGCCGTCCGCTCAGCTCGCCGTACTTGGCGCGGTACCAGCCGCCGCTGACCCGCTCCTCGCTGTAGAGCTGGGCCCAGAAGGCGTGCGTGTCCGGGTCGCTCGCCTTGGCCGCCGCGAAGCCGCGCGCGAGCGCCGCCTGGCAGCCGGCCATGCGGTCGCGGTCGCGGGTGTTCGCCGCTTTGAGAGCGTCGAGCTGTGCGACGAGACCGCGCACGTCGCGCAGCTCGGTCAGCTGCTCGGCGAGCACCTGGTCGACGCATGCGGGACCCGGCTGGCCGCCGAGGGCGCGCACGCGCTCCGCCAGGAGCCGCGCGTGATTCGCCTCGCGCTCGGCGATGATGAGATGGCCGGCTCGCAGGACGGGGTCGGGCTCGTGCTCGGCCCAGGCGGCATACAGGGCGGCGCCCCAGCTCTCGAGCGCGCGGAACACGTTCAGGCCTTCGAGCACCTCGTCGCGGGTGGTTGCGTCCATCGCACCCACATACCTCCGGGACGGGTTTCTTGAAAAGGCGCTCACGCCGCGCAGATGAAGTCGCGCGTCTCGACCCAGCCGAGCCGCGCCAGGAACCCGCGGATCTCGCCGCGCGCCTCCGGTCCGGCGACCGAGGCGACCAGGCGACCGGCCGGGAGGCCGGCGAGCGCCTCGGGCGGCACGACCGGCGCGCCCTGGATGACGTTGCCGAGCCGTCCCGCGTGCACCTCGACGACGTGCGAGGGCCGTTTGCCGTGCGCGCGCAACGCGCGAGCGAGCGCGCGTCCCGTTCCGCCGTAGCCCCAGAGCACGTAGCGCTCGCCGGTGGCGAGGAAGCCGTCGGCCAGGAAGCTCGCCTTGCACGCGGTCAGGCGATCGAGGGCGTAGGACGGGTGCGTGCGGGTGAGCCGTGCCGGGCCGTCGCGCCATGCGAGCAGCCGACGCGGCACCACGCCGATGCCGTGCCCGGCGGCGAGCAGCCGGAGGACGAGATCGTAGTCCTCGGGCCAGCCCCGATCGCGATAGCCCAGCTCCGCCAGCACCGATCGACGGGCGAGCAGCGTCGGGTGGGCGACGGGGCACTCGACGAAGGCGTCCGCGCGCACGCGCGCCGGCGAGTCGATCGAGCACAGCCAGCGCTCGTAGGCACGCAGCCCGTCCGACATGCCCGTGCGCGGGAAGAAGCGCACGTGCGCGCCGACGGCGGCGAGGTCGGGCGCGGCGTCGAGCGCGGCGACCTGGGCGGCGAGCCGATCGCGGCGCATCAGGTCGTCGGCGTCCATGCGTGCGACGTACCGGCCGCGGCAACGGGCCAGCCCCGCGGAGAGGGCCGCGACCAGCCCGGCGCGCGGCGTCGAGAGCACCGCGAGCCGGGAGTCCTCGGCGGCGACCGCGCCGGCGAGGGCGGCCGTCCCGTCGAGCGACCCGTCGTCCACCAGCACGCATTCCCAGTCCGCCAGCGTCTGCCGCCGCAGGCTCCGGAGTGCCGCGGGGAGGGTCGCCGCGGCGTCGCGTGCCGGGAGGAGCACCGAGACGCGTGGCGCGGACACGCGGGCGATATACCGCGATCGGCCCGTAGTGCGCCCCTCGCCGTGCGCCCGCCGCCTTGGGTATAGTCGCGCCCGATGGAGCGCGTGGCGGCCTGGCTGGTCCGGCATCCTCGACGCGTCATCGTCGCGACACTGCTCGCGACGGCCGATCCTGGGTGTCTTCGCGGTGCGGGTCCGCATCGAGAGCGCGCTCGAGAGCGTGCTGCCCGCCGGCGATCCGGCCGTCGCGTTCTACGACGAGGTCCGGCGGCAGTTCGGCAGCGACGACGTCGGGGTGGTCGGCATCATCGCCGACGACATCTTCGCCATTCCCACGCTGGAGAAGATCGCGCGGGTGACGGCCGCGCTCGGCAAGCTTCCGGGCGTGCAGAGCGTGCTCAGCATCACCAACACGAAGGACGTCGCCGCCGACGTGCTGAATCCGCCGCCGCTCCTGCCGCGGATGCCGCCGTCGCCGGAGGAGGTGGCCGCGCTGCGGGCGAAGCTCGACGGCCGATGCCGCTCTACCGCGAGAACATGGTCGCGGCGAACGGACGGGGCGCCGCGATCAACGTCGTCTTCTCGCCCATGTCGGACGCCCAGTACGCCGACCTCGACCTCGACCGGCGCATCGAGCAGGTGCTCGCGGCCGAGCAGGGGCCCGAGCGGCTCTACTACACGAGCGCGGCGCACGTGAAGCGGGCCGCCGTCGAGCTCATGCGACGCGACCTCGTGCGCTTCACGCCGATCGCGCTCCTGGTGGTGGTCTTCAGCCTCTGGCTCTCGTTCCGCACCAAGCGCGGCGTGCTGCTCCCGTTCACCGCGGTCTTGATCGCGCTCATCTGGACGATCGGGGTGCTCGTGCTCTCGGGCCACACGATCTCGCTGGGGACGTTCGTGCTGCCGCCGCTGCTGCTCGTCGTCGGGACCTCCTACGCCATCCACGTGATGGCGCGATACTACGAGCAGTCCGAGGAGGTCACCGAGCGGATCCCGGTGGTCGAGCGCGCCTATGCGCGCGTGTGGCTCCCGCTCTCCATCTCCGCGCTGGTCACGGTCGTCGGCTTCGGATCGCTGATGGTGAACCGCATCCCCGCAATCTGGGAGCTGGGCGCCTTCGCCGTCGTCGGCGTGCTCTTCGTCGCGATCGTCTGCCTCACCTTCCTGCCCGCGGCGCTGGCGCTCCTGCCGGTCGAGCGCGTGGCGCGGCGCGCGCGTGACGGCTCGCCGGCGCTCAGCGGCGTCCTCGAGCGGGTGGCACGCGCGGTCGCCTGCTCGCCGCGGCCGATCTGGTGGGTGGCCGGCGGGCTCGCCCTGCTCGCGCTCCTCGGCATGCGCCGCATCGAGGTCGACGCGGACTTCCTCACCTACTTCAGCCCGCACTCGTCGGTCCGGCAGGCGAACGAGATCATCAACCGCGACGTCGTCGGCTCGAATCCCTTCTACGTCGTGATCGAGGGCCCGGAAGCCGGGTCGCTGAAGCGCTGGAACAACCTCTGGCTCATGAAGGACCTGGAGAAGTACCTGCGGACGCTGCCGGGTATCACGTCGACGGTCTCGATCGTGGACTACCTGGAGCTGCTCGAATCGGGGCTGAACACGCCCGCCAGCGCCGACCTGGTGGTGAACGAGCAGGGTGAGGCGGTCGCAGCGGGGAAGCCGCAGACGTTCTGGGAGGTTCCGGCCAACCTGGAGCCCGTGCTCGGCATCGTGGCGGCGAGCCCGGAGACCTTCTCCGGCTTCGTCACCCGCGACTTCGACAAGGCCAGCATCCTGGTGCGGACCACGCTGTCGGGTTCGCGCGCCATCGAGCAGACGCTCGGCAAGATCCGCGAGTACGTCGCCGCCCACTTCCCGGCGGAGCTCCGCGTGCGGCCCACGGGCAACCTGGTGCTGCTCACGGGAACCACGTCGGAGATCGTGACGGGTCAGGTGAAGAGCCTGGCCCTCGCGCTCGGGGTCATCTTCCTCGTGCTGACGCTGATGTTCCTCTCCGTCCGCATCGGCTTCCTCGCGATCCTGCCGAACGTGCTGCCCATCCTGATCTTCTTCGGCGTGATGGGGGCGCTCGGCGTGCAGCTGAACATCGGCACCAGCCTGATCGCCGCGATCGCGCTCGGGATCGCGATCGACTCGACCATCCACTACATGGCGCGCCTCAACCAGGAGCTGCGCGGCGAGACCGACCAGCAGGCCGCGATCACGCGCGCGCTGCGCCGGGTGGGCGCGCCGATCATCTACACCACGGTCGCGCTCGCGCTCGGCTTCCTCACGTTCGCGTTCTCGAGCTTCGTGCCGATCCAGGACTTCGGGCGCCTCTCCAGCATCACCATGGCGACGGCCCTCGGCGCCAACCTGATCCTGCTCCCTGCGCTGCTGGCGCAGTTCAAGATCATCACCCTGTGGGACCTGCTGGGCGTGCGGCTCGGCGACGAGCCCGCACACACGATCCCGCTCTTCGCGGGGCTGCGCGCGTCACAGGCGCGGGTCGTCGTGCTCATGGGTGACCTGAAGCGGTTCCAGCCCGGCCAGTTCATCGTCCGGCGTGGCGAGCGCGGCGCCGAGATGTACGTCGTCATCCAGGGCCGCGCGGAGGTCTGGATCGGCGGCGAGCACGGCCGTCGGCGCATCGTCGACATGAATCGCGGCGACGTCTTCGGCGAGATGGGCCTGGTGCGCGGCGGCATCGAGCGGACGGCCGACGTCGTCGCGGCGAGCGACCTCGAGGTCCTGGCCGTCGACGAGCGCTTCCTGCAGCGCATCCAGCGGCGCTACCCGCGCATCGCGTCCAAGGTGCTGCTCAACCTCTCGCGCATCCTGAGCGATCGCCTGCAGCAGGCGAACGTCCGCTTCCTCGAGGCGAGCACGGGGTGACGGTCGGGGTGCGACGCGCGCGGGGGAGGCCGGGCCGCGCCTGCGCGACGATCACCTTCGCTCGCCGGAAGGCCATGATCGCCGACCCGGCGGGCTAGTTGCGCGCCGTGCACCGGGCGACACCTTGGGCTATCCTCGAGCGAGGAGGCAGCAATCCATGGAGGACACTTCGATCCCTGGTTACCGTTTCCTCGTGACCAACGCCGACCGCTTCGGGGGCAAGCCGACGATCAAGGGAACCCGGCTCACGGTGTCCTTCATTCTCACCTGTCTCGCGGAGGGCATGTCGTACGATGACATCGTGCAAGACTACTCGTCCTTCCCCCACGAGAGCATCGCCGAGGTTCTCCGGTTCGCGGCAGCGCTGACCGATCGCCAGGATGTGGCTGCTTGACGTCAATCTGCCGTCGGTCCTCCAGGGAGTGCTTTGCTCGTACGGGATCGACTGCGACACGGCCGTCGCCCGGGGCTGGCGAGCTTTGACGAACGGTACGCTCGCCGAGACGGCGTACCGGGAGGGCTTTCGTGTCATCCTGACCCGCGACCGAGGGTTTGGTGACTCTGCAGCGAGCCCGCGGGCGTTGTTGTCGGACCTCGCGATCGTCATCGTCACGCTCCCCCAGGCGCGCGGAGCCGTCTACGTGGCCGAGTTCAAGAGCCAATGGGCGTTGCGATCGATCGAGCCGCAAGCGGGCCGCGTCATTGTATGGCCCCGAGGAGCGTAGCCCGTAGTGTCCCGAGAAGGATACCTCTGGCGCCAACAATACCAGAGCGATTCGAGTATCCCGCGCGAAGTGGGGCGCTGCGGTGTGGCCGCGTGAGAGCGGTCCGCCGAGCATGAGATGGAAGGACGAGGTTGCGAGGCGGAACCGCCGAGGCGACGCATGTCGGCGGGAGCCTTGTTTCTGGACGAGGAACGCCGAATCCTCGTTGTGAAGCCGACCTACCGCGCCGGATGGCTCGTACCTGGCGGGGTTGTCGAGCCACGCGAATCGCCACTTGCGGCCTGTCTGCGGGAAGTCCGAGAGGAACTCGCGCTGGAAGCGCAAGGCGACCGTCTTCTGTGTGTGGAGTACGAATCGACAGACGGGGGCTACATCGAGCGTATCAACTTCGTGTTCTTTGGCGGGGTCCTGTCAGCGGCTCAACTGCAGACGATCAGAATCGACGGGTGCGAAATCGAGGAATACCGATTGGTATCCCACGCCGAGGCGATGGCGAAGCTCAACCCGCCCCTCGCACGACGTATCGCGCTGGCGCTGCGAGCGCTTCGTCAGGGCGGGACGGTCTACGCCGAAGACGGCACCGAAGTCCGCACCCGAGACCACAACCCGAGGAGACTGATCAGAGCCGAATACCCCACGGAGCACGCGGCCTCGGAGGCGATCCACGAGGCGGCGTTCGGAAGGAAACTCGAGGCGGATGTGGTCCGGAGACTACACCAGTCAGGCGACGTGGCGGTCCTCTCACTCGTCGCCGAGAGAGCGGGCCGTGTAGTCGGCCATGCGATGTTCAGTTACGCCGGTCTCGAGGGCTCCGATGGGACCATCCGTCGAGTGGTGTTACTCGCACCGCTCGCCGTGCAACCGGGGATGCAGGGACGCGGAATAGGTACCGCGCTGGTGCGGCAGGGCATCGAGCGTCTCGAGGCCCGCGGCGAGCCGGTCATGATCGTGCGAGGTGACCTTCAGTACTATGGACGTTTCGGATTTCGTCCCGCTGCTGATCTGGACATCATCGCCCCGTTCGCGGTCGCCAGGGATCACTACCTCGCAAAGCCCCTCCGCGCCTATGAGCCGAGCTACCGAGGGGTGGTGCGGTATCCAGCGCCGTTCGGCGCCGTTGGCTATCCCATCGAGTGGACGGATGGGTGACGTCGGTTTGTCAGTCTGCGCGGCGCATCCTGCCATCGACTCACGGTTCGCCGTGGTGTCAAGGAAATCCGGACCCAAGCGTGCGGTTGCTACCGCGAGGCCGACAACGCCACAACCGACGCTTCATATGTCTCGTTCCTCCCGAGCAATGAAGACCATCTCGTTCGACTCGCTCGTCGTAGGCGCGGCGGTCGAATCCGCCGTGCAGTGCCACGATCTCGAAGCCGGCACGGGCGAGCAGGTGCTCGAGCTCGTAGCGATGGTACCAGCGCATCCCGAAGCGCTCGATCTCGGCGCCCACGAGCGCGCCATCGCGCCACCGCTCGAGCCGCATCGTCACGTGCTGTGTCTGGGTGGCGATGATCCCGCCGGACGCTGGCGACGCGCACGATCTCGTCCCCCCGTCGGGGAAGCGACCCTCCTCGTGCTCCGGCTCCTCGCGCTGTGCGATGCGCGCGAGATCGGGCGCGAAGACGTCGAACGCCAGCACGCCGCCGGGAGCGAGGACGCGCCGGATGCAGGCGAGACAGGCGAGCTGGTCCTCCACCGTGTAGAGGTGCTGGAAGGCCCGGAAGGCCGAGAAGACCAGGCGGAAGCGCTCGGGCGCGAGATCGAAGTCCTGCATCCGGGCCATGACCGTGCGCAGGGTCGGCGGCAGATCCTTCGCGCGCAGGACGTCGAGCATCGCCGGGGACGCGTCGAGCCCGACGCAGGCGAGTCCCTCGCGCGCGATCGGAAGCAGCACGCGTCCGGTGCCGCAACCGACCTCGAGGACCGGTCCGCCGGTCTCGCGGGCGAGCTGCCCGTAGAACGCGACGTCGGCCGGGGCGCGGATCGTGTCGTAGGCGCCGTCGTAGTGGCGCGCGTGGACCGCATCGTACTCCGGCGCATACGCCATGTCGGCGTAGCTACCGTCCGTCCCTGGACTTTTCCAGCGCCCCCGTGCCACTCTTCCCGGCCGCCATGGCCGACGTCCGTCCGCGCATCCCCATGAAAGCCGGGTATTTCACGATCCCGGACGATCCCGCCGCTCCCCCCGAGGTGATCTGCACGCGCTGTCAGGACTGCGGCGAGTACTTCTTCCCGCAGCGCCTGGTGTGCGCGAAGTGCCTCTCGCGCCGCACCACGGAGGCGAAGGTGCCGGCGCGCGGCACGCTGTACAGCTTCACCTTCGTGCACATGCCGCTGTTCGGCTCGATGCGCGTCGAGCACATGGAGGGATACGGCGTCGGCCAGGTCGACCTGCCCGAGGGGCCGCGCCTCCAGGTGCCGCTCGCCGGCAAGCAGGACGAGTTCCGCGTCGGGATGAAGCTCCTCGGCGAGCTGGACGCGCTCCGCGAGGAGAACGGCAAGGACGTCGTCATCATCCGGTTCCGGCCGGCGGAGAGCTGAGCAGATGGAGAAGGTCGCGATCCTCGGGGTGGGGATGATCCGGTTCGGGCTCTACCCCGACACCCATCACAGCATCATGGCGCGCGACGCCGGCCTCGCCGCGCTCGACGACGCCGGCGTGCGCTTCACGGACATCGACGCGGTGTACGTCGGGCATCTCTTCATGCCGCCGATGGCGGGGGTGCGGGCCGTCAAGGAGATCGGCATGACCGGCGTGCCGGTGCAGCGGGTCGAGAACGCCTCCGCCACGGGCACCGCGGCGATGCGCGAAGCCTACCTCGCCATCGCGGGCGGTCACTACGACACCGCGCTCGTCCTCGGCTTCGACAAGATGACCACCGTCATCGGCTCGGCGCCCAATCCGCAGGACATGGACGAGGCCATCCTGCCGGCGGCGTTCTTCGCGATGTGGGCCACGCGCCGCATGCACGAGCGCGGCACGAAGCAGGAGCACCTGGCCGCCATCGCGGCGAAGAACTGGAACTACGGCGCGCTGAACCCGATGAGCCAGCGGCAGGCGAAGGAGAGGGTCACCGTCGAGAAGGTGCTGGACGCCCGCATGGTGTCCTGGCCGCTGACCGCCATGATGTCGTGTCCCATCGGTGACGGCGCGGCGGCGGCGGTGCTCTGCCGCGCGGACCTGGTGAAGAAGTTCCAGCCCGATCGCCCCATGGTGCGCATCGCCGCGTCGCATCTCGGCAGCGAGGTCTACGAGCGCGGGCATCTCTTCATGGGGCCCGTGGTCGGTCCGGCGCAGATGAGCCGCGACGCCGCGAAGAACCTGTACCGGCAGGCGGGCTTCGGCCCGGAGGACATCCAGCTCGTGCAGGTGCACGACGCCTTCGTCATCGAGGAGCTGGAGTACTACGAGCTGCTCGGGTTCTGTCGCGAGGGCGAGGCCGAGAAATGCATCGAGGAGGGCAGGTTCGCGCCGGGCGGCGCGGTGCCGTTCTCGACCGACGGCGGCCTCACGGCGCGCGGTCATCCCGGCGGTCCGACCGGGCTGGCGCAGGTCTGGGAGACGACCCTCCAGCTACGCGGCGAGGCGGGCAAGCGCCAGGTGCCGAACGCGCGCGCCGGGCTCTGCCACATGATGGGCGGCGGCAGCGTGTGCGCCGCGCACATCCTGGTGCGCGAGTAGCCCGGGGCCCGCGGGCAGCGGACCGGTGCTCGGGCTGGACTTCGGCACCACGAACAGCGCGATCGCGCTCGCCGCGCCGGGCGCCGCGCCACGGCTCGCGACCTTCGGCGCCGAGCCGACGCTGCGGTCGGTGCTGCACGTGGATCCCGAGGAGCCGGGAGACGACGGGCTTCCGCCGCGCATCACCGCCGGTCCGGAGGCGATCCGCACCTGGGTGGAGACGGGCGGACGCGGCCGGCTCATCCAGTCGATCAAGGCGCACCTGGCGAGCCGTCTCTTCACCACGACCAGCCTCTTCGGCCGCCACTATCGCCTGGACGAGCTGATCGCGGTGCTCCTCCGCGTGCTGCGGCTGGCTGCGGAGGAGCAGCTGGGTGCGGACCCGGCGGGGACGGTCGTCGTCGGACGGCCGGTGCGCTTCGCCGGAGGGCGAGCGCCGGACGACGACGCGTTCGCACTCGGCCGGCTCGAGGCGGCGTTGCGGCGGGCGGGCTTCGAGCGCGTCGTGTTCGAGCTCGAGCCCGTCGCCGCCGCCTACGGATACCAGCTGCGCCTCGATCACGAGGAGCTCGTGCTGATCGGCGACTTCGGTGGCGGCACCAGCGACTTCACGCTGGTGCGCCTCGGTCCCGACGGCAGCGCGGTTCTCGGGGTCGACGGGGTGGCGGTCGCCGGCGACGCGTTCGACGCGCGCCTGATCCGGCACGTCGCGGCGCCCGGGCTGGGCCTGGGGTCGGAGCGACGAACCGCCTTCGGCCAGGTGCTGCCCGTCCCGCTGTGGCTCTACGACCGGGTGGAGCGCTGGGAGCAGCTGTCGTTCCTCAAGTCGCGCGAGACCAGCGAGCTGCTCCGCCGGCTCGCGCACGAGGCGCTCGAGCCGGAGAAGATCGCGGCGCTGGTTCACCTGGTGGAGGACGATCTCGGCTTCGCGCTGCACGGCGCCGTCGAGCGCGCGAAGCGGACGCTGTCGGCATCGGACGCGGCGGAGTTCCGCTTCGCGGACGGCGTCATCGAGCTGGCCCGCACGGTCTCCCGTCCCGCGTTCGAGGGATGGATCGTACCGGAGGTCGACGCGATCGCGGCCTGCGTGGACGGGCTGCTGGCTGCGAGCGGGCTCGCGCGTGGCGACGTCGCGACGGTATTCCTCACGGGCGGCTCGTCGTTCGTGCCCGCGGTGCGGCGTGTCTTCGCGGACCGCTTCGGCGAGCAGCGGCTGCGCGGTGGCGAGGAGCTGACCACGGTCGCGACCGGTCTCGCGCTGCGGGCCCGCGCGATCGCGAGCGAGCTCGAGCCGGACTGAGCTCAGTCCGTCGGAGCGTCGACTCTCGTGAAGCCCGGCGGCAGCGCGAGCACCTCGGGCGGCGGGGCCTTCGTGCTCGCCTCGAGCACCTCGATGGTGGTGGTGAACGAGCCGGGTCCGACCGTCGCCGTCATCGCGCTGCGGAGCGGGAGCCCGTGCACCCGGGCGAGCGCCTCCGCGAGCGGCCGCGCCGGTCCGCCCTCCGCCGTCGCGCCCGCGGCGAGCTCGCGCCACCGGCGGACGCCGTCGGGAAGCTCGATCGCGTCGGTGGTCCAGATCGATCCGTGGAACGGCCCGCCGGACAGCTCCTGCTCGCTCGCGTCGAACCCGGCGATCTTCTCGTGCTTGCCGGTGGGCTTGAGCGTGATGGCGCCCCCGCTCCCGAGCATCTCCTCGAGCATCTTGCGGACGTCGGCGGGCATCTTCGCCACGCGCGAACGGACGGCCTCGGCCTGCTTGCGCATGTCGTCGAAGGTCATGACGAAGTAGGTCTTCTTCGCCTTGTCCGCGACGGTCATCGTCTTCGCCGCCACGTCGACGATGGTGCGCGTGTCGGCCGCGTCGATCACCAGCAGGTCGCCGTGGGCGTACTGCATCTCCTCGCGCGTGCTCGTCTGCCCCGCGGCGTTGGTCGTCGTGCGCTGGCGGATCGTCAGGTCGCCGGCGCGGGCCGCCGGCGCGACGAGGAGGAGTCCGCAGATCAGGAGCGAGCCCGAGCGTTTCATGCGTGAGGCGCTTACGTGACCCGCGCGCCGCGCTCAAGCGGGTGACGCGGAGGTTCGCCGAGCTCAGTCGACCAGGTCGGGCCGGAACTCGGGGTGCTTCTCGAGCCACGCCGCGGCACCGCGCATCGACTCCTCGTTCTTCTGGTTGATGAATCGGTAGATGCGCCCCTCGAACCAGCGCAGCACCGGCGTGCGCATGTGGAAGCGCTCGCGAAAGCGAAGCCGCGTGCGGTTGGGACCCTGCGGCTCGAGCGTGACCGAGCCGGACAGCCCCGACCGGAGCATGACGTAGTCGTAGCCGCGGCCGGGCTGGACGTTCTTCACCAGCTCGAACGACTCGCCACGGCGCCCGAGCGGAAGCGGGTAGATCACCTTGCGGAGCAGCCCGTTGCCGTCGGCGTCCCCGGGCCAGACGATCTCGACGTCGAGAACCGCCGGGGCGTACTCCTTCCACAGATCGTAGCGCTGGAAGAGCGCCCACAGTCGAGGTGCCGCCGCCGGAAGCTCGATGGTGAACTCGTGCTCGCGCATCGGCTCCACGTCATAGCAAATCTCCCGCGAGCGCGACGACCACCGCACGCGCCTTGCGGTGCTCGAGGGGGCACGCTAAGTGCCGCACGACGCATGATCGAACGCGTTCACCTGCTCAAGCTGAAGCCGGAGCACGCCACGCCGAGGGACCGGCGGGAGATCGTCGACCACGCGCTGGCCGTGCTCCCGGCGGTGCCCGGCGTGCTCGGTGTCACGGCGGGAGTGGCGGTCGACCAGGAAGCCCAGAAATCCTGGGACATCTTCCTCGTCGTGCGATTCGCCTCGGTCGAGGACATCGCGGCGTATCGCGTGCATCCCGAGCACCGGCGGTTCGTGGACGAGTTCCTCGCGTCGCTGGTCGAGGTGAAGAAGGGATGGAACTTCGAGTGCGTCACGACCGGCCCGGGCGGGAAGCTCGACCCGGTCTGAATCCCGGCACGGCTCGACGTCACGCCACCGCCGGTAGGGGGACGGCTTTGGTTGCCGGCCCGCGGGCGATCCCCCTATAGTTCGCGCATGCTCCCACGCTCCGGCGCGGGGAGTCGAGCGTCGATCCTGGTGGGGTGGGCTCTCGGGCTCGCCTGCTTCGTGTACATGATGGGGCTGCCGCCGACGCTGAACTCCGCCGACGAGAGCTTCATCCTCTACGAGGCCAAGCGGGTGTATCAGGGCCAGGCGATCTACCGCGACTTCTTCGATTTTCTCACGCCCGGCGCGTTCTACCTCTACGCCCTCGCCTACGCGGTGGGCGGCGTCTCGATCACGAGCGCGCGCGCGACCACGGCGCTCCTGCACGCCATCAGCGTCGTATGCACGTACTTCCTGACGCTGCACGTCGCGTCCATGGGGGAGGCGATCCTCGCGGGACTTCTCGTGGTCGTCGTCTGCGTACCGGTCTGGAACATGGCGAGCCATCACTGGATCGCCACGGCCTTCGGGCTCGCGACGGCAGCCGTGCTGCTCGCCCCGCGCTGGCGCGGGTCGGAACGCGCACGTCCCGCCGCTGCCGGCGCCCTGGCGGGACTGGTGGTGTGCACGCATCAGGCGCGCGGCGTGTGGCTGATCGTCTGGCTGGCGGTGACCATCCCCCTGCTGACGATCGCGACGCGAGACGCGGACCGCTGGCGACGCTGTCTGCGGGAGCTGGTGTGGACGGCGCTCGGTGGCGCTGCCGCGTGCGTGCCGATCCTCGGGTACGCCGTCTGGCGTTCGTCCTTCGCCGAGATGCTCTACGCCACCCACACCTGGGTGACGACCAACTACCGGAAGTACAACGTCGGCATCATCCGGTGGGCGGGATACGGCGCGTTCTGGTCCGGCGGCCTCAAGTACACCTATCTCTGGCTGCTGGAGATCGTTCCGAAGATCCTCGCGGTCGAGGCGATCAGCGTGCTGTGGGCGCTCTGGCGGTTCGGCCTCGCCTCGGAGGTCGTCAGGCTGTCGTTGCTCCTCCTCGCGCTCAGCGCGGTGGCCGCCATCGTGTACTTTCCCGACATCGTCCACGTCGCGTTCGTGGTGCCGTTCGCGATGATCGTGCTCTCGGGGATGATCTGCCGCGTCCGGACGGCGCTGCCGCACGCCGATGGACCCGCGATGCGCATCGCCACGCGTCTCGGGTTCGCGGTGCTGCTGGCGATCGTGGCCGCCAAGGGCTGGGCGAACTTCGCGCTCGCGTGGGAAGAGAATCCCGTCCCGTACGACAACGCCTTCGGACGGATCGCCTCGCGAGACCAGCAACGGCAAACGATCGCGGACATGCGTGCGTTCCTTCACGTCGACCCCGCCGCGCCGCCGCGGATCTTCGCGTACCCGACCGACGCCTGGATCTACCTCGTGTTGCCGGCGGACAACCCGACCGCGTTCTCGCTCCTGCGTCCCGTCTACAACACGCCCGAGCAGAGCCAGACGGCCATCGACCAGGTCGATCGCGACCCGAAGGCCATGGTCTTCGTGAACGCGCTCTTCGCGAAGAAGGACGACCCGTTCATGCAGTACCTGAACGCCAACTGGCACGAAGTCGCCGGCCTCGGTCCGGGCGTCATACTGGGGGCGCCGCTCTATCGCCTCTACGCGCGAAACCCGCGAGCCGACGGCGGCGGGCCCGTGGTCGGCCGGCCGTGATCTGCTAGTCTTGCGCGCTCATGCAGGTGCCGGCGAGCCACCTGACGCATCTCGAGTGCACGGCCTGCGGCCGGCGTGAGAGCGCGGATCACCTGCACGGCGTCTGTCCCGCGTGCGGCAAGGTGCTCTACGCTCGCTACGACCTCGACGCCGTGCGCGCGGCGTTGCCCCGGGAGGCGCTGCGCGACCGCGAGCCGACCCTCTGGCGCTATCGCGAGCTGCTGCCCGTGCGCGACGAGCGCGCGATCCTGACCCTCGGCGAGGGCATGACGCCGCTGCTGCCGGCGCCGCGCCTCGGCGCGGCCCTCGGCTGCACGTCGCTGCTGGTCAAGGAGGAGGGCCTCAACCCGACGGGGTCGTTCAAGGCGCGGGGACAGGCGGTGGCGGTGTCGCGCGCGGTCGAGCTGGGGGCGCGCGCGCTCGCGATCCCGTCGGCGGGGAACGCCGGCGGCGCGATGGCGGCCTACGCGGCGCGTGCCGGCGTGCCGGCATACGTCTTCATGCCCCGCGACGTGCCGACGGCGAACGTCATCGAGTGCCTGCTTTTCGGCGCGCACCTTCATCTCGTCGCCGGGCTGATCAGCGACTGCGGCGCGCTGGTGCGGCAGGGGGCGGCGGCGCGTGGCTGGTTCGATCTCTCCACCCTGCGCGAGCCCTATCGCCAGGAGGGCAAGAAGACGATGGGCTACGAGCTGGCCGAGCAGCTCGGGTGGACGCTGCCCCACGCGATCCTCTATCCGACGGGCGGTGGCACGGGGATCGTCGGCATGTGGAAGGCGTTCGACGAGATGGAGCGCCTCGGCTGGATCGACGGGAGGCGTCCCCGGATGATCTCCGTGCAGGCGGCGGGCTGTGCTCCCATCGTGCGCGCGTTCGAGCGCGGCGAGCGGCACGCGGAGTCGTGGCCGGATGCGGCGACGGCCGCCAGCGGTCTGCGGGTTCCCGCGGCCATCGGCGACTACCTGATCCTGGATGCCGTCCGGGCGAGCGGCGGGACCGCGATCGCGGTCGACGACGCGACCATGATTGCCGACATGCAGGTGCTGGCACGCGAGGAAGGCATCTCGGCCGCGCCCGAGGGCGCCGCGACCCTGGCCGCCGCACGCGAGCTCCTCGCGCGCGGGTTCCTTCGCTGTGACGAGCGCATCGTGCTCTTCAACACCGGAGCGGCGTGGAAGTACGGCGAGCTGCTGCCGCGTCCCGATCTGCCGGTGCTCGATCCCGATGATCCGCACGCGCTGGAGCGAGTCGCGTGAGCTATGTGTGCTCCTGGAACGACCAGACCTGGTTGGTGACGAACACCGTCTTCTGCAGGAAGGGTAGCTTGTCACCCCCTGCGTGTTTGTAGCAGAGCAAGGCGGTCGGGTTGGTCGGCGCCGTCGGATCCTCGTTGTTCTTGTGCACCGGGACGCAGAGCCGGAACGGCCCTCGCTTGTCGAGGTCGAGCGTGACGTCGGAGCGGGGCTGGTTCGAGCTTTCCAGCCTGCGGGAGCCCTATCGGCAGGAAGGCAAGATCATGGGCTACGAGATCGCCGAGCAGTTCGGGTGGAACCCTCCCCGACGCGATCCCGTATCCGACCGGCGGCAGCTGGCCTCGCTGTCATAGATGGCGTCCTCCGCCTGCGGGTCGGAGAGATTGAACTACTGTTGCAGAAAGTAGATCCGCAGCATCTTCTCGAGCCCCGGCGCTGACATTCCCGCCGGCCTGCGGAGAACTACGACGCAGTCGCCACCGGTAGCCAATCTCATGCAGATGATCTGGCAACACGATCATTCGGCGCTACCAAATCACGGCGCTTCCTGCCGATTTCTGTTGACGACGGAGCTGGCCGAGGAAGTAAGGATGTTAGCAGGTTGAACTTCCAAGCGATCGGCTTCTCGCTGGTCAACACGGCCTTGCATCCCCGAGGACATCGGCGGGTTTCTCACGCCACGCGGTGCGTGTTCACGCCAGGGGCGATTGTCCTGCCCTGAATTCGAATGCTCGAAATCGAGCCCAATACTGCCAGCTTTTCTGGTGAGATGCATAAAGGCTTCGTTCTCCGGCCCGCTTTCAAGGAGGCGCCATAGCCATGCCATCCGGGGCGACCGCGACTTCTGTCTTGGGCTGCTGGCACGCCGGCATGCCGACCCTCCACCGGGCGCCCGGGCGCCACCCTCGCCACGCCCGCCGGATCCTCGTTCCCCCATTGACTCCGTCCGGTCGGAAAAAGGAAGGAAGGCAACCTGACCCCGGAGGGCAGGTCCACAACTTTACAAGGCTTTTGAACCGTGGATTTTGCACCCGGCTATTTGCCCCGCTCCGCCGCGCGATCTCGTCGACGGAGCCGTGAGGCGCAACGCACAGGGAGCGAGTAGTGCTCGGTGACATGTCGGCGGAATGCACATCTGTGCAGTTCATTTTACCGCTCCTGCCTGGAGAGGGCGGCTCGCTCTCTCGTGGTCTCCGCGCAGCCGGGCCGGCGACCCCGTCAATCCCGGCAAGGAGGCCGCGATGCAGCACCCAGATAACCCCGCCGCGGCGGCGAACGATCGCCGCCTGGGCAGTCAGGCCACCTACGGCGGCAATCAGGTGACCATACAATTCAATCGCTGGAGGAAATCATGAGAACGACGAAGAACCTGATCGCGGCGATCGCGGGAGGCCTCGGCAGCGGCGTGGGTCGCTTAGCCGAAAGGAAGGTATCTAGATCGGGACTCGCGGTCCTGTGCGCGCTCGGCGTCGCGTTCGGGCACGCGGCCATCAGCCGCGCCGACAATGTGTGCAATGGTTTCATCAACTTCGATTACCCCGTGGCTCCCCCCCCGGGGGGGCACAACGTGGGCGATAAAGTTACCGTGAAACTCGACCTTGGCGCCGGTTCGATTACCGGCGGCCCGCTGAACATCCTAGCCATCACCAGCCTCGGGTTCGATCTGGCGTGCACCGTGCCGCCCCTGCCGGTGCCGATGTGCGCAAACGAAGGGCCCGTGATCAGTTATGACGGGGATTCGTCGATCACGAGCGACTGCCCGGGGGGGGCGCTGCCGCAGGGGCCGTGGACCTCGAACAACCCCGGTGGCGGCGCCACCACGGACGTCGTCTTCACTGCGGCGCCGAAGGTCATCATCGCGGCTAACACGCCGGATCCCCCCGGCACCTGCTTCCTGCAGTTCACCGAGACGGTGCTGGCGCCGTCGAAAAACCCGGCCGGGTTCATCGAGCAAGTGGCGAGCTACGAGATGGCGCAGTGCGACAACGGCGAGTTGGATAGCGGAGGCTTCCAGACCGGCGAGCTGCAGGTAGCTGTACCCACCGTCGATCTCGACTGCTACGAGGCCCACTCAACCTTTAATAGTAGCGGGCATTCGCTAGCCGACGTGTTCGGGACGTTCACGAACGTGACGGTGGGCGGCTCTGATCGTCTCTGTGCGCCGTCGGTCAAGGTGACCGACCCCGCGCAGCCTGTTGTGCTGGGAACCGAACATCTGGTCGGCTATGAGATCAATCAACCCCTCAAGAGGAAGGTGAACGGTGTGGTGGTAAACAGCCCTCAGTTCGGTTCCTTCACGGTTGACGTTACCAAAGTCGCCGGCAAGGCCTCTCTGCTCGTGCCGAGCTTCAAGACCGTCCAGCCGAATCCCCCGCCGCCCCAGGACACGAACCCGATGGGCCACTTCTTGTGCTATGACTTCGACGTCGTGAGTGGCGCCATTCCGGGGCCCGTCCAGGTCAGGGATCAGTTCAACCCGAACCCGCCCGGAACCAAGCCCCCGCAGACCGTCTCGTTCACGAAGCAGAAGTCCTGGCGGCTCTGTGTGCCGGTCGACAAGGACGGCTTGGACCCGAGCGCCCCGACGAACACGAGCGGTCTCCTCTGCCTCGTGACGGGGAATGACAAGAATTCCCCGTTGAAGAACACGTTCGTAAACTGGGCAAACCAGTTCCAGAACCCGGCGACGAACGTCCATCTCGATAAGCTCGACGACTTCTGCGTAACTGCCATCGTCACCCCGTAACTCACCGGACTCACCTGGCGGAGGAGACGCCCTCCTCCGCCGGGCTCGCTTGCAGCAGCGGCGCCCTCTCGGGGGCGCCGCTCCACCTGCCTTCGGATGTCTCGCGGGCTCCGCAACGGGCCGGCGCCGCAACATCGCGCCGCACGACCGTACGAGGCGGAGTCGGACCACTCCCGTGGCGCGCCTGGCGGCGGGCCAATGGCCGGGATGCCGGCGCCCTGCTACGGTCCACCCGCCGGAGGCGTGGAGGGAGCGAGATGGGCGAGCGATCTTGGAGCGGAGCCGTACGACACCGCTGGCCGGGTGCGGACCGAGCGATCAAAACCCGGATCGATGGCGTCGAGCTCTCGCCGATCAAGGCAGTCGAGCTCGAGGCGAGCCGGATTCCCGACGTGGTCTCGCTTGCCCAGGGCATACCCAGCTTCGACACCCCGGAGCCGATCAAGCGCTTCGTCCAGGAGCGCCTGAGCGAGGATGTCTGCGCCCGCTACTCGGTCACTCCGGGGCTTCCCCGGCTGCGCGAGAGCATCGCCGAGACCCTGCGGCGCGACGGGATGACCTACGATGCCGACGGCGAGATCCTCGTGACGGCGGGCTCGATCGAGGCCATCGCGGCGAGCCTGCTGGCGCTGGTGGAGCCCGGGGACGAGGTCCTGGTGGTCTCTCCGACCTACGCCTCCTACATCCCGGCCATCCGGCTGGCCGGTGCCGTGCCGCGCTTCGTACCGCTGGCCGAGGACACCAACTTCGACCTCGATCCCGAGGCCATCGAGGACGCGGTCGGCCGCCGCACCCGTGCCCTCATCCTGTGCAACCCCAACAATCCCACCGGGACGGTCTTCTCGGCGGAGCAGACGCGGCGGATGCTGAGGGTCGCCGAGCGAGAGGACCTCATCGTCATCGCGGACGAGGTCTACAAGGACTTCCTGTACGGCGAGGCACGCATCCACAGCGCGGCGACCGAGGTATGGGCGCGGCATCGAGTCTTGCGTGTATGCTCATTTTCTAAAGCATATGCAATGACAGGCTGGCGCGTCGGCTTCGTCCACGGCCCCGCGCCCCTCATCTCCGAGGTACTCAAGGTCCATGACACCCTGGTTACCTGCGCCCCGGTGGTCTCGCAGTATGCCGCGCTGGCCGCCCTCGAGCTCGGCGATGCGGAGATCGCCGGCTTTCGCGCGGAGTTCCGGCGGCGCCGCGACCAGGTCATCGAGCGGCTCGACGCCCTGCCGCACGTCTTCGACTACCAGAAGCCGAATGCGTCCTACTTCGTGTTTCCGCGGGTGAAGGACACGATTCCACTGGCGCGCGACTCGCGCCGGCTCGCCGCCGACATCCTCGCCCGGGCGCGCGTGGCCCTCGTCCCGGGAGTCGCCTTCGGGCCCACGGGCGAATCGCACCTGCGCCTCTGCTACGCTCGCCCGGCCGCTGACATCCACCGGGCGTTCGACCGTCTCGACGACTACTTCGCCGGTCGACCGGCGCGCGTGACGTCTCCCGCGCCGGCCGCGCCCGGTACGCCGGCCATCCATGGCCTCGGCCGCCGGGCCGGCGTGGCGGTGCTCCGTCATGGCGCCCGGGTGCATCTCGCGCGAACCCGCCCGCGGGTGATCGCCATCGCGGGCACCCAGGGAAAGACGGTGATCAAGCGCGCGGTCGCCGAGCTGCTCGGGCGGACGCTCCGCGTGCGGTCCAATCCCCTCTCGTACAACACCGCCGTCGGACTGCCGCTGGCGGTCCTCGGCTGCCGGGTCGACACGCGCCGCCCGGCTCGCGCGGCCGGCGAGGTGGCGGCCGCGCTCTGCTCGGCCTACGCTTCCCGGGCCCGCGTCGACGTCATGGTCCTCGAGCTGGGGGTGCGAGCGCCTGGCGACATGCAGGCGCACCTGGAGGTCGTCCGCCCCGACATCGTCGTGGTGGCGCCGCTGGCCCCGAGCTTCAGCGACGATGCAGGTGCGCTGTCGACCCTGCGCCGCGAGATCGACACCCTCTGCCGATCGGCGACCGCGAGCGCGGTGCTGGTGTGTACGGACGATCCGTTCCTCGCCGAGCTCGCCGAGCGGACGCCCGCGGCGGTCGGCTTCACCCGCGACGACGTCGTCTCGCAGGCCGACGGGCTCGTCCTGCGCGTCGACGGCGCCACCTGGCCGGTGGGGCTCGATGTGGTCGGCGCCAGCCAGCAGCGGGCCCTGTCTGTGGCGGCCCGTACGGGGCGGCTGCTCGGCGTCGGCGACGCGGACATCGGCGCGTTTCTCGCCGGCTGAGACTCCTCGGCCGCGCAGGACGGACGTCGTCCTTGACCTGCGGCGTGCGGGCAAAGTACCTGAGAGGGAGACGGGGGGACCCATGACACTCGACAGCAAGAACCTGGCGGCAGTCGCGGCGGAGTACGCCGGCAAGGACCCACGCGACATCGTCGCGCTCGCCCTGACGGAGTTCGGTGGGGACATCGCCGTCTCGTTCAGCGGAGCCGAGGACGTGGTCCTCGTCGACATGGCGAAGAAGGCGGGCGGCCGCTTCGCGGTGTTCTCGCTCGATACCGGCCGGCTCCATCCCGAGACCTACCAGTTCCTCGACAAGGTCCGGACGCACTACGAGCTCCCGGTCGACACGTTCTTTCCCCACCCCGAGGCGGTGCAGAAGCTCGTGCACGAGAAGGGGCTGTTTTCCTTCTATCGCGACGGCCACAAGGAATGCTGCGGCGTGCGCAAGGTCGAGCCGCTGGTGCGGGCGCTCAAGCCGCTGAAGGCGTGGATCACCGGCCAGCGCAGGGATCAGAGCCCAGGCACGCGCGCCGAGGTGCCGGTGGTGCAGCTCGACCCGACCTTCGGCTCACCCGAGCGGCCGCTCGTGAAGTTCAACCCGCTGGCCAACTGGACGTCGCAGCAGGTGTGGTCCTACATCCGCGAGCACGACGTGCCCTACAACGCGCTGCACGAGCGCGGCTTCATCTCGATCGGCTGCGAGCCCTGTACCCGGGCGACGAATCCCGGCGAGCACGAGCGAGCCGGCCGCTGGTGGTGGGAAGAGGAGACCATGAAGGAATGTGGTCTCCACGCCGGCAACGTGAAGTAGCGCGCGACCGCGGTCAGATCCCTCCGACGTCGTCCGGATCGACGGCGCGCGCCTGCTCGGTCGTGCTGACGGTCTGGCCGAAGCGCTCGCGCACCAGCTGCAGCACGCTGGTGTAGACCTGCTCGCCGCGCTCGTCGCGCACCACGAAGAACGGAGCGCGCTCGACTCCGAGCAACGCTCCCAGCGCCATCCCCGGGCTGCTCGGATCGTCCTCGACCGCCCACACCACCTCGTCGATCCGGTCGAGCAAGCCACGTGAGCGGAGGTGCTCGGTGGCCTCGGCGCACTTCCGGCAGTCCGAGCCGTCCTTGAGCTTCTTCTTCACCATGATGACGTGCATGCCCGCGGTGTAACCCCGCCCGCGCCCTGGCGGCAAGTGACGGGGAGACAGCGTCGGATGGCCGGTGTACGAGGGCCGGCCATGGCGTACGTGCTGGAGCATCGGACGAACAGGGTGGTCGGTAGCGGCCTGGCGTATCCGCTGGGCGCCACGCCGGGACCGACGGGCGTCAACTTCGCTCTCTACTCGAAGCACGCGGACGAGGTGTTCCTGCTGCTCTTCGACGCCGCGGACGGCGACCCCACCGACGTCATCCGGCTCGACCAGCGGACGAAGTACGTCTGGCACGCGCTGGTCCACGGCATCCGTCCCGGCCAGCTCTACGCCTACAAGGTGCGCGGCGCGTATCGACCCGCGCAGGGCCTGCGCTTCAACGAGCACAAGCTGCTGCTCGATCCGTACGCGCGGGCGCTCACCGGACCCGTGCGCAATCCCGACAACCTGCTGCTGGCCTACGACGCGAGCGCCGCGAGCGATCCCGACCTCGCACTCGACACGCGCGACGACACGGCAGTGGTCCCGAAGTGCATCGTCGTCGAGGATGCGTTCGACTGGCAGGGCGACACGTCACCCGACGTCCCGCTCGAATCGCTCGTGATCTACGAGGTGCATGCGAAGGGCTTCACCGCCCATCCGTCGTCGCGCGTCGAGCATCCGGGCACCTACCTCGGCTTCGTCGAGAAGATTCCCCATCTGGTGCGGCTCGGCGTCAACGCCGTCGAGCTCTTGCCGGTGCACGAGTTCGTCGTCGACGACTTCCTGATCGGGCGCGGGCTCACGAACTACTGGGGGTACAACTCGATCGGCTTCTTCGCTCCCACGGCCTTCTACGGCACCGGACGGACACCCGGCTGCCAGGTCGCCGAGTTCAAGACGCTGGTCCGTGCACTGCATCGCGCCGGGCTCAAGGTGATCCTCGACGTGGTCTACAACCATACCGGCGAGGGAAACGAGCGCGGCCCGACGATCTCCTTTCGCGGGATCGACAACCCGTCCTACTACGCGCTCACCGGTCCCGCCGCCGAACCCGGCCGCTACTACATGAACTGGACCGGCTGCGGGAACAGCCTCGACTTCGACGACCGCGCCGTGATCCGGCTGGTCATGGACTCGCTGCGCTACTGGGTGGAGCAGATGCACGTCGACGGCTTCCGCTTCGATCTGGCGTCGGTGCTCGGTCGGGCCGGTCCCGGCGGCGGGTTCCAGTCCTCGTCCGCGTTCTTCGATGCGGTGGCGCAGGATCCGGTCCTCCAGCGCGCCATCCTCGTGGCCGAGCCCTGGGACCTGGGCACCTACCAGGTCGGGAACTTCCCGGTCGACTGGTGCGAGTGGAACGGACGCTTCCGCGACACGATCCGGCGCTACACCACGGGCCACACCGGGCAGCTCGCCGACCTCGGATGGCGCCTCACGGGGTCGGCGGATCTGTACGGGGAGGACGGGCGGTCGCCGTACAACAGCATCAACTTCATCACGTGCCACGACGGCTTCACGCTGTGCGATCTCGTCGCCTACGATCACAAGCACAACGAGCGCAACGGCGAGGACAACCGCGACGGCGCCGACGACAACAACTCGTGGAACTGCGGCTTCGAGGGACCGACGGACGACCCGGACGTGCTGGCGCTGCGCCGGCGGCTCGCGAAGAACTTCACGCTGGTGCTGCTGCTCGCCTCGGGGACGCCGATGATGCTCGGCGGTGACGAGTTCCTGCGCACGCAGCAGGGCAACAACAACGCCTACTGCCAGGACAACGAGATCAGCTGGTTCGACTGGGACGAGGCGGCGCGGAACGCCGACATGACGGACTTCTGGCGCAAGGCGATCCAGCTCACGCGCCGCTTTCCCGTGCTGCAGCGACGGAAGTTCCCGCTCGCGCCCGACCTGCGCGACGACCGTCTGCCCGCGCTCACCTGGTTCGGCACCGACCTGGGCGCTCCACGCTGGAACGATCCCGACGCCCGCACGATCTGCGTGCGGCTGGACGGCGCCAGCGCGCCGTCCGACGCGGGGGACTACCTGCTCTTCGTGATCATGAACGCCGACCCCGACAGCCAGTGGGTGCGGCTCCCGGTGCCCCGCGACGGCAAGCGCTGGCGGCGCGTCGCCGACACCAGCCTCGCCGCCGGAGACGACATCATGGATCCGGGTGGCGAGGTGCTGATCGATCCGGCCGATCACTACATCGCGAGCCCGCGCAGCACGGTCATCCTCGTCGCGCTGTGAGGCGACCGCGCCGCCGGGACGCATCGCGTGTGGCGACGTTCCTGAGCGCCTCGCGGCGCGTGAGCGGGCTCAGCGCGTGCTCCCAGCGCTTCACGTAGCGCACCGCGGCGACGGGATCGCTCCAGGCCAGATCGCGCAGCGCCCAGCCGATCGCCTTGCGCAGGAAGAACTCGTCGGACGCCATCGATGGCGCGATGCAGGCGTGAAGCAACGCGAGATCCGTCTCACCCTTGAAGCCGAGCTGGGACAGGATCGCCGCACGCCGTTTCCACAGGTGAGGCGAGCGGGCCCAGGTGCGCAGCCGCGCTTTCGTCCGCGCCGGCTCGTGCCGCAGGATGTCGCCCAGCCGGTGCGCGAGCGCATCGACGTAGTCCCACCAGGCGCCCGAGACGATCATCTCCTCGTACAGCGGGAACGCGCGAGTCGTCTGCAGGGCGTGGTAGCGCCGGGCGCTCGCCAGCTCGACGGCCGCATAGCGATGCTCGCGATGCGTGGCGCCGCGCCACAGCGCCAGCACGGTGTCGCGCCAGGACGCGAAGTCGTCGAGCGGATGGTGTTCGAAGACCTCGCTGCAGATCCGGCGCAGGGGTGGAGTGGGAACGCCGAGATACGGCATCGCCGACTTCATGTAGCGCTGCATCGCGGGCGCCTTGGCCGGGTCCGCCGCCGCGGCGAGTCCGGCGTGCACCGCCGCGACGAGTGCACGCGACGCGTGCGCGGGATCGCTGCGCGTCCGCGTCATGCCGCGCGCCGGCCGAGCGCCGTGTTCTCGATCTGGATGCGCCGTCGCAGCAAGGCCGCGTTCGCCACGGTGAACGCCAACGCCGTGATCCACGCCGTGTGGACCAGCGGCAGCGCGATCCCCTCGGCGAGCACGGCGGCGTAGTTCGGATGCTCCATCCACCGATACGGGCCGCTCGTCACGAGCGGCGCGCCCGGCACCACTATCACGCGGGTGTTCCAGCGCGGGCCGAGCGCGGTCACGCACGACCAGCGCACGAGCTGGCATACGGCGGCGACCGCCAGCGCGGGCCAGCCCAGCCACGGCAGGAAGGGCCGCTCGAGGACGACGGGCTCCAGCACACAGCCCGCGAGCAGGGCGACGTGCAGCGCGACCATGATCGGGTAGTGTTCCTGTCCGTGCTCGACGCCGCCGTTGGACAGCGCCCAGCGCGCGTTCCGGCGGGCGACCACGAGCTCCGCTCCGCGCTCGAGCACGACGAACGCGAGCAGCACCTCGTACCACGCGAGCGACGTCATGACCGCGGGCTCCTCGCGGCCGATCAGCTCCAGTGGAGCAATACCATCTCCATGCTGAAGCCGGGTCCCATCCCCATGAGCAGGCCGTAGGTGTCGTCCGGCACTCCATCCGCCTCGACGTCACGCAGCATGCACAGGACCGCTGCGCTCGAGACGTTGCCGAGCGTGCGCAGCCCTTGCCAGCTGTATCTGAGCGCCCCGGGGGGGAGCGCGAGGGCCGCCTCGATGCCGCGGAGCACCTTCGGTCCGCCCGGGTGGACGAGCCACAGCCCGACGTCGTCGCGATCGAGACCGTGTGCGGCGAGGAAGCGATCGACGTCGTCGCGGAGCGCGTCGCATGCGATGGCCGGCAGCTCGCTTCCGAGGACCACCTGGAACCCCGACTCGCCGATGCGCCAGCCGAGCACTTCCTCCGTGTTCGGCCGCAGCAGGCTCCGGCTGCCGAGGATGTGCGCGCGCGGGAGATCGACCTCTCCGTCCCAGCGCTCTCCCGCGACCACCGCGCACGCCGCCGCGTCACCGAAGAGGCCCGTCGCGACCAGGTTCGCCGCCGACGTGTCGTTTGCCTGGAAGGTGAGCGAGCACAGCTCGACGCAGACCAGCAGCGCGACGTCGTCGGGAAACGCCTTGACGTACTCGGCGCAGCGAGCCAGGCCGGCGGCCCCGCCAACGCAACCGAGCCCGAAGAGCGGCAGGCGCTTCAGGTCGCGCCGCAGACCCAGGCGGTTCACCAGTCGGGCGTCGATCGAGGGCACCGCAAGCCCGCTCGAGGTGACGAGCGCGAGCATGCTCAGGTCCGTCGCGGCGAGTCCGGCGCGATCGAACGCGTCGCGGATGGCGGCCTCCGCCAGATCGGTCGCGTGCCGGACGAAGAGGTCGTTCGACGCGGTGAACGAGCGCGGGACCGTGTAGTCGGCGATCGGGAGCGTCAGGAACCGCTGCGCGACGCCCGCCGACCTGTGGAGCCGCTCCATCGCGTCGATGCGCGCGCCGTGCTGATCCCACATCGCCGCGAGCGACCCCGTGGCCACCGCCTGCTCGATGCGGTGCGCAGGGAACGCCGTCCCCACGGTGAGGAGATCCACAACCGGAATATGTATCCGGACGCTGCTGACGCGTGCAATGGATGCCACGTCCTCGGCGCCGACGACCCCTATGGTGCCGGACATCAGTTCACGGCATACAGGAAGCACCGCTACGTCACGATTCTTCTTGACAGCACTCCCGGCGCCCGACTATCGGCAGGGCATTGGAGGCCATGGGGGCGTGTTCTCCCGTCTGCTGCTCGGTCTGTTGCGCGATGGGCACGCTCGTCACGGCTACGAGCTGATCACGAGCTATCGCGCGCGCTCGGGTCTGCGGACCAATCCCGGGAACTTCTACCGCGAGCTGGCAAAGCTGGTCGCCCAGGGTCTCATCGAGCAGGACGTCCGGCCACGCGACGCGGATCCCCGTCGCATTCCGTACCGGATCACGGAGCAGGGCCGCGGCGAGTTCGATGTCTGGATGCTGGAGCCGATCAGCGGCGAGGGGGGCCTGGAAGCCTGGGTGCTGTTCGCGGACATGCTCTCGACCGAGGACCGCCAGCGCGTGCTCGAGCGGCGCCAGGAGGAGCTGTGGCTGCTCAACAAGTCGCTGGCGCGGAGCCGCGAGGATCTGCTGCCCGCGGCCCGGCGCGACGACGGGAGCTACCGCCCCGCGGCCTACGTCCTCCTGCGTCGCCTCAAGCAGGTGACGGCAGAGCTCGAGTTCCTGGAGGAGCTGCGTCACGAGCTCGAGCACGTCCCGGCGGGATCCGTCGTCGTGCAGCGGGATGCCGTCCCGCCGGTGAAGCGACGGGATCATGCCGAGCGCTGAGCGGCGATCGCTCGTCGAGCTCGTCGACGTCCACAAGTCCTACGGCTCGGGTGATGCGTCCAGCGTCGCGCTCTCGGGCATCAGCCTGGAGATCCGCGCCGGGTCGTTCGTCTCGCTGATGGGACCCAGCGGCTCGGGAAAGACCACGCTCCTCAACCTGATCGCGGGTCTCGACGCCCCGGACGCCGGACGCGTGATCCTCGACGGGAACGACCTGGCGACGCTTCCCGGCAACGCGCTCGCGGATTTCCGCCTGCACAACGTCGGTTTCGTGTTCCAGGCCTTCAACCTGGTCCCGTCGCTCACGGTGGCCAACAACGTCGCCTGGCCGCTCGAGTTCGCCGGCGTGCGGCGGGGAGAAGTGCGCACGCGGGTCGAGGAAGCGCTCGAGCGGACCGGCGTGTCCGGACGCGACCGGCGGTACCCCGCCGAGCTGTCGGGCGGCGAGCAGCAGCGCGTCGCCATCGCACGCGCCATCGCCACGCGTCCGCGGCTCCTGCTGGCCGACGAGCCCACGGGCAACCTCGACTCGCATAGCGGCCGGCTCGTGCTCGACCTCCTCGCGGACCTGAACCGCGCCGAGCGCGTCACGATCGTCATGGTCACGCACAACGCGTTCGCCGCCGCGTACGGCGACCGCACGCTCGAGGTGCGCGACGGGCGCCTGGTTCGCGACATCGCCGCCCCGATGCGTGCGGCCGGCGCGCACCACGACGTCGCAGCCGATGACCCGGCTCCGGTCGCTCCTGTCGTTCAAGCTCGCGGCCCTGCACCTGACGGCGAGCATGGGGCGGCTGGCGCTCACCATCGTCGCCGTGGCCGTCGGGGTGAGCCTCGTGGTCGCGGTGCAGCTCATGAACGGCGGGGTGCTCGCGTCCTTCCTGGACACGGTGGACGGCCTGGCGGGGCGGGCCGGGCTCACGATCGGCGCGGGCGCAGGGTTCACCTTCTCCGAGCATGTCGTCGATCGCGTCGCCGGCGTCCCGGGGGTGCGGCTCGCCGTGCCCCTGGTGCGGAGCGTGGCATTCCCGGACGACGCGAGCGGCGAGCTGCTGACGGTGCTCGGGGTGGACCTCGCCAACGAGGCGGCGGTGCGGGTGTACCACGACGGCGACCGGCCGGAGGAGGTGGTGGACGACCTCCTCGGCTTTCTCGGCCAGCCTGACTCGATCATCGTCGGGCGGCAGTGGGCGTCGTCGCACGGGCTGTCGGTGGGAGACCAGGCGGTCCTCGTCACGCCCACGGGACGCCGGGCGTTCACGGTCCGCGGCATCGTCGAGCCGCGCGGCCTCGCGGCGACGCTCGCCGGGCGCGTGGTGGTGATGGATCTCTACGCCGCGCAGCGGGCGTTCACCGCCGACGGACAGATCAGCCAGATCGATCTCGTGCTCGACCCTGCGGCCGACATGGATCGGGTGCGCGGCGCCGTCGCCGCCGTGCTGCCGCCGGGCCTCGTCGTGGACGAGCCGGCGGTGCGGCGCGACGTGATCCGCGGCAGCGTGCGGGGATTCCAGGCCATGATGCTGGCGTTCGCGCTGCTCGCCGTCCTGGCGGGATTCGTGATCTGCTACAGCAGGCTGCGCACGCTGTTCGACGCGCGCACCTGGGAGGTCGGGCTCTTCCGTGCGGTCGGCTTGCGGCAGAGCGTCGTGTTCGTCGAGCTGCTGAAGGAGGCCGCGATCATCGGCGTCCTCGGCGTCGCGATCGGCGTCCCGCTCGGCATCGCGGTCGCGTGGTATGCCTTCCCGTTCCTGGCGACGGCCACCGCACTCAACTTCGGCCAGCCGGTTCCGGCGGCGCGCGGGACGCTGCAGCTCTCCGGCATCGCGCTCGGCGTGGTCGTGGGTATCCTCGCCGCGATCCTCGCCGCCGTGCTTCCGGGCCTCCGCCTCGCGCGGATCCAGCCGGTCGACGCGCTGCGCCTGCGCGGGCGCGCGATGGCGCCGCTGGGCACCCGGACGCGCCTGCTGCTGGCGAGCGCCGCGGTGCTGGCGACGCTCGCCCTCACCGTCGCCGAGCAGCTCTGGCAGATCTCGTGGCTCGGAGGCTTCGTCACGATCCTGCTCGTCCTCGCGGTCGTCGCGCTGGCGCCACCGCTGGTGGTGCACGGTAGCCGCGTGCTCGGCATGGTGTTCGGGCTGCTCTTCGGTCCGGTGGGACGTCTCGCCGCGGCGGAGGTGCGCGACCAGGCCGGTCGGACGTCGCTGGCCGTCGCGACCCTCGGGCTCGGGCTCGGCTCGGTGCTCCTCTTCGGCATCCTCGGCTGGAGCTTCGAGCGCTCGCTGATCGCGCAGCTCGGCGCGCGCTTCCAGGCGAATCTGATCGTCAACTCGGCGTTCGTGAGCGGCGGGTGGACCGCCGCCCCCGTGCGCGACGAGATCGTCGGCGAGGTGAGCGCCATTCCCGGAGTCGCGGTTGCCGCCGGACAGCACATCGCGCAGATCGACTATCGCGGCGGCATGATCTCGCTGTTCTCGTACGATGCCGCGTGCTTCGCCGACGCGCGCGTGTGCCAGTGGCCGTTGCGGAGCGGCGCGCTGCCCGGCGCTCTCGAGCGGGTCGCCGCGGGCAACGGCGTGCTGGTGTCCGCGTCGATCGCGAAGGAGCACTCGCTCGCTCCCGGCGACATGATCACGCTGCCGTCGCCGAGCGGTCCGCAGGAGCTGCGCGTCGAGGGCGTGGCTGCGCAGGAACCGGCGCACGCGGTCGTGATGAGCCGAGAGCGCTATCGCCACGCGTGGAACGACGACAACGTCACCTGGGTGCACGTCCTGGTCGATCCGACCGCCGACGCGGGCGTGGTGGCGGCGGCGATCGCTCGCCGGCTCGGCGAGCGCTACCGCGTCCAGGTACGGACGATGCGCGACTTCCTCGCCTACCTGGCGGGCGCGGCGCGCCAGGCGTTCAGCGCGCTGTACGTCATGGAGGCGGTGACGCTGCTGCTCGTGCTCTTCGGGATCGGCGACGCCCTCGCCGCCAGCGTGCTGGAGCGGACGCGGCAGTTCGCCCTCCTGCACGCGGTCGGCGTGCGGCCCACGCGCCTCGCGTCGCTCGTGCTCCTCGAAGGCGCCGGCATCGCGATCCTCGGGATCGCGCTGGCGGCCGTCACCGGTCTGGCGCTCAGCCTGTTCTGGGTCCGCGTGCAGTTCCCGGCGCTGCTCGGCTGGAACCTCGACTACAGCTTCCCGGCCAGCTTCGTCGCCATGGCCGCGAGCCTCGCCCTGATCCTGTGCATCCTCGGCTCGACGGGGCCGTCGCTGCGCGCGGCGCGCCTGTCGGTCCCGCAGGCGCTCCGGGACGAGTAGCTCGCCGGCGGCCACTTCAGGCCGGATCGACGTCCACGGCGAGCGTCGTGGCGAGGGGATCGAGCACTGATTCCGGCACGCGGATGGTGAGCTCGCCCGTGGGGTCGGAGTTGAAGAGCTGATCCACGACCGGGCAGCGGCCGCTCGCATCGAGCACCGTGCCGGTGCGCAGCTCGGTCACCGCGCGGACGCGACGGATCGGGATGCCGCGGACCGCGACGGTGTCGTAGGGACGTGACAGCAGGTGGAGATAGAGGCGGTCTCCCCGCCGCGTGGACGGCCCGTAGAACTGCCAGGGGGCGAGCCCGGGCTCCGTGTCGTGGATGCTCTCGCCGTAGGCGGCCATCCAGCTCGCGATCGCATCCAGCCGCTCCGCCTGCTCCGGCGGCAGGCTGCCGTCGCCCATCGGGGAGACGTTCAGCAGGAGGTTGCCGCCGCGTCCGGCGACCTCGCAGAGCGCGTGGACGAGCGCGCGCGCCGACTTGTACTCCCGGTCGGACGGGTTCCACGCCCAGCTCTCGTTCATCGTGAAGCAGGTCTCCCAGGTGCGCCCCGGCGGCTCGGGCGGGACGAACTGCTCGGGGGTCTCGTAGTCGCCGACGCCCGGCAGGCGGTCGTTGATCACGATGCCGGGCTGGAGCTCCCGGATCATCGTCTCGAGCTCGCTCGAGTGCCACGCCTCGGCGCTGCGCTCCCAGCCGCCGTCGAACCAGAGCAGGTCGATGCGGCCATACGTGGTGAGCAGCTCCCGCAGCTGGGCGATCTGGAAGGCCGTGAAGCGAGTCCACTGCGCCTCGGTGGGACGCGGCGCGAGCCCGAAGCGGTAGGGACGATCGGCGTCGGTGAAGGCGGGGTAGTCGGGGTGATGCCAGTCGCAGAGCGAGTAGTAGAGCCCGACGCGGAGGCCCGCGGCGCGCGTGGCATCGACGTACTCGCGGACGAGGTCCCCACCGTACGGTGCCGCCGCGATCGAGAAGTCCGACGCGCGTGACGGGAAGAGGGCGAAGCCGTCATGGTGCTTGGCGGTGAGCACCGCGTAGCGCATCCCGCAACGTTTCGCGGCTGCCAGCCACTCCCGCGCGGCGCCCGGCCGGGGCGCGAACGTGCGCGCGTTCGCGTGATACGTCGCGGCCGGGACGTCCTGGCAGTAGGGGAGGTTGCCCACGCCGCCGACCAGTGGCCACGACAGCTCCCAGCCGCGCTGGCTCCCGTGCCCCCAGTGCACGAAGAGCCCGAAGCGCGCGCGCGTGAACCACGTGCTCGGCGGGGAGGACATGCGGCTCCCCATCTGCCTCAGGTGTGGCGATTTCGCGAGCGCCCGCCCGTGGAAGGGTGAGGCCGTGCGCTCGCGGCCACGCGGCGAATGCAGTAGGCCTTGCGGCGTGGACCTGAGCGTCGTCATCCCGGCGTACAACGAGGAGCGCCGGATCGGCCCGACCCTGGAGCGCGTCGTTGCCTACCTGGGCTCCCGGCGATGCACGAGCGAGGTCCTGGTCGTGATCGACGGGTCGCGCGATCGCACCGCCGAGATCGTCGGGCGGGTCGCGAGCGACGTGCCGATCCGCGTGCTCGACAGTGGCGTGAACCGCGGCAAGGGCTCCTGCGTGCGCCGCGGGATGCTCGAGGCGCGTGGCGACCTGCGCGTCTTCTCGGATGCCGATCTGTCGACGCCCATCGAGGAGGTCGAGCGGCTCGCGGCCACGGTCGCGGCGGGCTACGACGTCGCGATCGGCTCCCGCCACTTGCCCGGATCGCGCGTCGAGGTCCGGCAGCCGTGGTGGCGGCAGACCATGGGGCGCGCGTTCAACGCGTGCACCCGTCGTCTGGTGATGACCGGCATCCGCGACACGCAGTGCGGCTTCAAGCTGTTCTCCGCCGACGCCGCCCGGTGCATCTTCCCACGCCAGCGCATCGAGCGCTTCGGCTTCGACGTCGAGCTGCTGTGGATCGCGCGCCGGCTCGGACTGCGGGTGGCGGAGATTCCGGTCACCTGGGTCGACGACCCGCGCAGCACCGTCCGTCCGATCTCCGACGCGGCGCGCATGCTCGTCGACCTCGTCCGCATCCGGCAGGCCGATCGCAAGGGGCTCTACGGCCCGGCCGCCGCGCCGCCTCCGGCAGCGCCGTGAGCCGCGGCAGGTGACGCGCTAGCGGCGTCGTCGCGGGCCGGCGCTGCGGGTGGCCACGAGCGCTTCGATGCCGCCGACGATGACGTCGAGGCCGGCCTCGAACTGCGCTTCCCCGAACTTGCCGAGGTGTGCGGCGACCGCGGCCCGCGTCGGATAGCGTCGCGCCTCGAAATCCTCGTAGCGCGCCGGATCGACGGATTGGCGGGCGATCTCCATGCCGACGTAGCCGACCGTGTAGCTGTGGAGAAGCCGGAAGACCGCGGCGACCGTCTCCGCGGGAAGGCCGGTCTCGCGCAGCTCGCGCAACGCGGTCTCCGAAGCACGATAGACGCCCTCGCCCAGCACCGGGCCGCGCAGGATCAGGCTCACGAGCCAGGGATGCGCCGTCAGCAGCCGGCGAAGCGAGCGAACGGTCGCGCGCAGGCGCTCCGCCAGGGGCACGTCGCCCCCCGTGGGGAACTCGAGCTGGCCCAGGACCCCCGCCACCAGGGCGTCGAGGAGCGCCGCCTTGCTGGGAACGTGGCGGTAGAGCGCCATCGGCGTCGCGCCGATCGCCGCCGCGACCCGCCGCATGCTCACGCCGTCGAGTCCGTCGCGATCGACGATGCGCAGCGCCGCGTCGACCACGACGGCGCGCGTGATGCGCCCGGCCGGCGCCGCGCCGGATGCGCTTGCCCGCCCGCGGACGGCCAGCAGACGCCGCTGCGCGGTCCGTCCGGTGCGGATCATCGGTTCTCCCGATAGCCAGCGCGTGCAATCCGCGCAAACCCGGGTCCCACTCCGCCGTTTTTTCCCTTGACGCGTATGTGTACACCGTATACCTGGTGCGAGTGCGTCGTGCACGTCCAAGGAGGCCCGTCATGTCGATCCGCCGCGTTGCTCCGTCTCTCGTCCTGGCCGTCGCGAGCGCGATCTGCCTGGCAGGAGCCCCCGACGCCCGTGCGCTCACCCCCGGGCAGCGGTGCGAGAAGAACGCCGACAAGGCGCTGTCGAGCTGCTTCCGCTCCACCGGGAAGGTCGAGTGGAAGTGCTATCGCGATACCGGCGCCGCCTGTGCGCCGGGAGACGCGGACGTGGCGAAGGCGCTGGCGAAGCTCGAGACGAAGGTGCTCGACGCCTGTCCCGACACCGCGACGGTGACGGCCGCGGGCTATCCGGCGCTCGTCGATCCGGCTGCCCTCGTCGACCGGCTCCAGGAGGCCTGCGCCGGCAACGTCGCCACCCTGGTGGCGCGCACGTTCGGCGGCCCGCAGGCCGCGGTGCGGAACGCTGCGAGCGCCACGGACCAGGCCTGTCTGGATCGCGCCTACACCAAGGGACAGTCGCTGATCGACTACGGCTATCGTCAGTACGGCAAGTGCATCGAGAAGGCGCACGCCGGGGGCACCTGCGATCCCGCGAGCGTCACGGCGAAGATCGGCAAGCGTGAGGCGAGCACGACGACGTCGATCCTCGCCAGGTGTCCGGCGCTGGACGGTCTGATCGGGATCGATCCCGCGACCTTCTCGGCCCGCGGCTCGGGGCAGTCACGCTGCCTCACGCCAACGGCGCACGGGCAGACCGCACCCTTCGACCTCGACTGCGGCCCGCGCGGCAGCGTTCCCGTCCCGCCGCTCGCCACCCCCACCCAGATCGTCCTCGACAGCGACGCCACCGGCACGCGCTGCGGCGACGGCAGTCCGTACGCATTCTGGATCCGTCTCGCCCCGGCGGGAAGCCCGGTCGAGAAGGTCGTCGTATTCCTCCCCGGCGGCGGCTCGTGTCTCGACGGCCCCGACTGCGCCGCGACGAAGCCGGATCTCTTCGAGTCGATCAACGACACGATGAGCCAGGCCGGCCTCATGTCGAACACCAAGCCGGACAATCCGTTCCTCAACTGGACGAAGGTCTTCCTGCCGTACTGCACGCAGGATCTGCACATCGGCGGCGGCGTCACCGACGTGTTCCCGGAGATCACCGTGTACCGCTACGGCGCGCGCAACATCCAGGCGTCGTTGCGCTACGTGCGCGACGTGCTCTGGGCGCAGATGGACGCCACCGTGCCGGGCGGGTTCCGCCCCGACCGGCTGCAGGTGCTGCTGTCGGGCAGCTCGGCGGGAGGGTTCGGCGCCGCCTATAACTACCACTTCCTCCTCGACGACCTGCAGTGGGCGCACACCACGAGCGTGCAGGACGCCGGGCTCGGCATGGACAACGGCGGACCGGACGGCGTGTTCGCACTGGCCGCGGTCGCGCTGCTGCCGACGTCTCCGGGCTGGGGAATCCTCCCCTACTTCGCGCCCTACTGCCTCGGCCCGACCTGCGCCGAGACCTACATCAACCTCGACCAGGCGCAGTCGGCCAGGCTGAAGGCCGTGCCCGACCAGCAGATCCTCGTCGTCACCAACCAGGTGGACACCACGCAGGTCGCGACCACCAACTTCCCGTCGGTCCCGGCGTTCGTGAACGAGCTGCGTGCGAGCTACTGCGACATCAAGGGCGCCCAGGGCGTGCACTCGTTCCTGTTCGCCTCGAACAGCCCGATCCACGGCATGATCAACGATACGTCGTGGAACCAGGCGCTGATCGGCGGCACGCTGCTGCGCGACTGGGTCGCCGGCGCCATGAGCGATCCCGACTCGGTCATCGACAAGATCGCGACCGGCACGATCGAGGCCAGCCGGCCTGGGGTGTTGCCGTTCCCGTGCGCCACCGGCTCGCCGAGCGGAGCGTTCCTCGCGCCGTGAGCCGGTCGCTCGTCACGAGCTACCCTGCCCGGAGGCGGCGGCCGATCTCGGTCTCGTACTCCGGGAAGTAGCGCGCGATCACGGGCAGGTCGAACGCGCGCAGGATCGCATCCTTGGGCTCGCGCTCGAGCAGGAACTCGAACGAGCGGCGGATCAGCTCCTCGCGCGTCACGCTCCCCGCGATCCTGGTGGAGTACGCCGGGTCGACCGTGACCTGGTGGGTGGTGCGACCACCGCCCTCGTCGATCGTCACCCGGAAGCGGTCTCCCTCGACGTGGGTCACCTCGATGCGCGCGCGCGACATGCCGGCATGAGGAGCGGTTTCGTGCGCCCGGGTCAATGCCTCGAGCGGCGGGTCGGGGGTCGCCAAGGCTCGCGCGACGTGGCACCTTCCTGCGCATGCCCGACTACACGCTCTTCGGAGACGAGCACGTCCGAAGTACGAGGCGACCGACGGCAAGGTCGGTCACGACTGGAACGGCGCGACGTGCCTGATCCTGCACACGATCGGCCGGAAGTCCGGCGAGGTCCGGAAGTTCCCCCTGATCTACGGACGCGACGGCGCGAGCTACGTGATCGTGGCGTCGAAGGGGGGCGCTCCGCAGAACCCGGGCTGGTACCAGAACCTGGTCGCGCATCCGGACGTCGAGATCCAGGTCCGTGGCGACGTGATCCCGGTCACCGCGCACACGGCAACGGCCAGCGAGAAAGCGCGCGTGTGGAAGACCATGACGGCGCAGTGGCCCGGGTACGACGAGTACCAGGCCAACACGAAACGCGACATTCCGGTGGTGCTGCTCACCCCGCGGTGACCGGCTGGCCGGGCGCGTCTGGGTAGGATCGGCGACGGCCTCGGCGCGCGAGGAGCAGGAGGCTGCCTGCTCCCCGCGTCGCACGTGAAACGCTCAGCCGCAGGTGCACCCGCCGGTGGGCAGGCGGGCACACTTCTGTCCTCCCGCGCAGGCGCCATTGCAGGCGGGCGCGCTACCGCCGCAGGCCGGGACGCAGCCACAGCCCGCGCTGAGAGACGACTGGCTGCAGATCTGCGTGACGCCGGGGCAGAAGCCGCCGCACGCTGCTCCCGCGGGGCTGCCGGCGCACTGCTTCTGGATCGGGACGCAGTCGCAGGTGGAGGGGCTCGTGGCGAGACACCTGGTCTGCTCCGGGCAGCTCCCGCCGCACAGGCCTGTGGCGTCGGGTGCCTTGCACGGCTGGAGCGTCGTGCTGGTGGTGCTGGTGGTGCTCGTGGTCGTCGGGGTGATGACGGTCTTCTCGACCGGCGCACAGAGGATCTGCGGACGATTGACGCGGATGGGGCCCTCGAAGCCGAACTGGTCTTCGAGATTCACCACGATGCTGCCGTTCTTGAACCCGGTCAGCTTGGTGCACGCCGGATCGAGACAGGTGCGCGCCGCCATCTTGTAGCATTTGAAGTGCGGCACGGGCGTCGGCTGGATGGGACCGGTCGGACAGGTGGTGGGGATGCAGACCCCGGCTGCCGACGGCGCGCAGCAGCTCTTCTGGGTCGGCAGGCACAGCAGCGTGGGGCTGAGCTTCACCACCAGCGAGCGGCCGAACTGATCGTCGGTGATGACTCTCTGGGTGATCGCTTTCCCCCTGATCTGGTAGCACTGCAGATGCGAATGCTGCGGGTCGAACTGGGCAGAGGCGGTTGCTGCGAGCAGCAGGCCGCACAGCAGCGCGACGGTGACGGTGGCCGGACGGGTGATCGACATCGATGCTCCTCCTGGTTTGACGGACGGGGTCGGGTGAGTTTGCCGGGATGCGCGAGCACCCGGCGGCGCACGCGTGCGCGGCATCCCGCGTGGTGAGCATCGTGCTGCGGGGTGCGTCGTCGTGCGTCGTCAGGAGGAACATCCGACGGCACGCGTGTTCCATTCTCACGCGGATCGGGCGCTCGACGGTCAGCGCAACGTTCGGCGATGCCTGCCGTCGCCAGGACGATCAGTCGCGGCGCACGGCCCGCACCCGGGCCATGTGTACCTTGTCCGTGAGCGTGGGCTGTCGTGTCCGGTCCAGTGTGTAGGCCACTGGCGGAGAGGCCGTGGCCGACTTCTCCTGCGAGTTCGACGACCCGGATCCCGACCCGAAGCTGTTGCTCGACTTCACCCAGGCTTCAGGGACGGCCGCCTTCTCTGGCACCGTCGTCGATGGGGGCTCCGATCGCTATGTCGGCGAAGGCACGCTGCTCGACGGCGATCGCTGGATGTTCCGCGGCCGCGACGCTACAGGTCGGGACTCGCCGGCAGGAACGTCTCGCCCATGAGAAAGGCGTCGACGCCGCGCGCGGCCTCACGGCCTTCCCAGATCGCCCACACCACCAGCGACTGTCCGCGACGCGCGTCGCCGCAGGCGAACACGCCGGGGACCGTGGTCTGGTAGTCGGGTCCGGCCTTCAGGTTCCCGCGCTCCGTCAGCTCGCACCCGAGCTGCGCGACGATGGTCTCGCTCTCCGGGCCGAGAAAGCCGAGGGCCAGCAGCACGAGGTCGCAGTCGAGCTCGAACTCGCTGCCGGGGATCTCCTTCATGACGGGGCGGCCGTTGTCCTGCACCCAGTCGAGGCGCACGCCGTGCAGCTTCTTCACGTTGCCGCGCTCGTCGCCGCTGAAGCGCTTCGTGTTGATGCTCCAGTCGCGCGTCACGCCCTCCTCGTGCGACGACGAGGTGCGGAGGATCATCGGCCAGTTGGGCCAGCCGAGCTGGGGCCGGTCGGCCGGGGGCTGGGGAAGCAGCTCGAACTGGTGCACCGACGTCGCGCCGTGGCGGTTCGACGTGCCGAGGCAGTCCGATCCGGTGTCGCCACCGCCGAGGATCACGACGCGGCGGTCGCGGGCGTGGATCTGTCCCGTGATGCTGTCCCCGGCGACCACCTTGTTCTGCTGCGGCAGGAACTCCATGGCGAAGTGGATGCCGCGCAGCTCACGACCGGGCACCGGCAGGTCGCGCGGTCGCGTCGCGCCGGTGGAGAGGACGATGGCGTGGAAGTCGCGCCGCAGCTCGTCGGCGTCGACCTCGACGCCCACGCGCACGCCGGTGCGGAAGGTCACCCCCTCGGCCGCCATCTGCTCCATGCGCCGGTCGATCAGCGACTTCTCCATCTTGAAGTCGGGAATCCCGTAGCGCAGCAGGCCGCCGACGCGGTCGTCGCGCTCGAACAGCGTCACCGCATGGCCGGCACGCGCCAGCTGCTGCGCGCAGGCGAGCCCGGCGGGTCCCGAGCCGACGACCGCCACCTTCTTGCCGGTGCGGCGCTCGGGAACCTGGGGCGTCACCCAGCCGGCCGCGAAGGCGTGGTCGATGATGTTCTTCTCGATGTTCTTGATCGTGACCGGATCGTCGTTGATGTTGAGGACGCACGCCTCCTCGCACGGTGCCGGGCAGATGCGCCCGGTGAACTCCGGGAAGTTGTTGGTGGAGTGCAGGCGCTCGATCGCCTCGCGCCATCGCCCGCGGTACACGAGGTCGTTCCAGTCCGGGATGATGTTCCCGAGCGGGCAGCCCTTGTGACAGAAGGGAATGCCGCAATCCATGCAACGCGCGCCCTGCGTCCGCAGCACCTCGTCGGGCGTCTGCTCCTCGAACTCCCGCCAGTGCTTGAGGCGCTCCTCGACGGGCTGCTTGTGAACCTTCTCGCGCTCGAACTCGAGGAAGCCGGTGATCTTTCCCATGTCTCGGACGTCCGTCAGACCGCCGCGACGCGCGCCGCGTCGGTATCGAGGTGCTGCTTCGCCAGCACCTTGGCGTACTCCACCGGCATCACGCGGACGAACTGCTGCTGCGCCTCCCGCCAGCTCGCGAGGAGTCGCGACGCGACGCCCGAGCCGGTCAGATCGTGGTGCCGCTGCACGAGGTCGTGCACCACCTCGAGGTCCTGCGCCGAAGGGGGGTCGACCGCCACCAGGCCCATGTTGCAGCGCGAGCGGAAGGTGCCGTCGTCGTCGAGCACGTAGGCGACGCCGCCGCTCATGCCGGCGGCGAAGTTCCGGCCCGTGCGACCCAGCACGAGCACGACCCCCTTGGTCATGTACTCGCAGCCGTGATCCCCGACGCCCTCGACCACCGCGGTGACGCCGCTGTTGCGGACGCAGAACCGCTCGCCCGCCTGGCCGCGCAGGAACACCTCGCCGCCGGTGGCGCCGTAGAGTGACACGTTGCCGACGATGATGTTGTCTTCCGGCACGAAGGTGGCGGTCTTCGGCGGGTAGACGACCACCCGGCCGCCCGAGAGCCCCTTGCCGAAGTAGTCGTTCGCGTCGCCCTCCACCTCCACCTCGATGCCGGGCGCCAGCCAGGCGCAGAAGCTCTGCCCCGCGGAACCCGCGAACCTGAGCGTGATGGTGCCCGCCGGCAGGCCTTGCTCGCCGTGCCGGCGCGACACCTCCGCCGACAGCATCGTGCAGGCCGTGCGATTGACGTTGCGGATCGGCAGGTCGAGCACGACGCGCTCGCGCCGTTCCAGCGCCGGGCGGCAACGCTCGATCAGCACGTTGTCGAGCGCCTTGTCGAGGCCGTGATCCTGTCCCTGCACGCAGCGGATGGCCACCGACGGCGGCACGTCCGGCTTGTGCAGGATGGCGGAGAGGTCCACCCCCTTCGCCTTCCAGTGGTCGGCGACGTCGCGCACGTCGAGCACGTCGACGCGGCCGACCATCTCGTCGACCGTGCGGAAGCCGAGCTCCGCCATGACCTCGCGCAGCTCGTCGGCGATGAACGTCATGAAGTGGACGACGTGCTCGGGCTTGCCCTCGAACTTCTTGCGCAGCCGCGGATCCTGCGTGGCGATGCCGACCGGGCAGGTGTTCAGATGGCACACGCGCATCATGATGCAGCCCGACGCGATGAGCGCCGCCGACGCGAAGCCGAATTCCTCGGCACCGAGCAGCGCCGCGACCGCGACGTCGCGGCCGGTCTTCAGCTGGCCGTCGGTCTCGACGCGGATACGACCCCGGAGATCGTTCGCGACGAGTATCTGCTGCGTCTCGGCGAGCCCCAGCTCCCACGGGACGCCCGCATGCTTGATCGACGTGAGCGGCGACGCGCCGGTGCCGCCCTCGTAGCCGCTGATCAGCACGACGTCGGCTTTCGCCTTGGACACGCCGGCGGCGACCGTGCCGACCCCGACCTCGGCGACCAGCTTCACGCTGACGCGCGCCCGGTTGTTGGAGTTCTTCAGATCGTGGATGAGCTGCGCCAGGTCCTCGATGGAGTAGATGTCGTGATGCGGCGGCGGGGAGATCAGGCCCACGCCGGGCGTCGAGTAGCGGATCTTCGCGATGTACTCATCGATCTTGTGCCCGGGGAGCTGGCCGCCCTCGCCGGGCTTCGCCCCCTGCGCCATCTTGATCTGGAGCTCGTCGGCGTTGACCAGATAGTAGCTGGTGACGCCGAAGCGGCCCGAGGCCACCTGCTTGATCGCGCTGCGCCGCAGGTCGCCGTTCGCGTCCGGCCGGTAGCGAACCGAATCCTCACCACCCTCGCCGGTGTTCGACTTGCCGCCGAGCCGGTTCATGGCGATGGCGAGATTCTCGTGCGCCTCGCGGCTGATCGAGCCGAGCGACATGGCGCCGGTCTTGAAGCGCTTCACGATCTCGGAGGCCGGCTCGACCTCGTCGAGCGGGATGGCGTGTCCGCTCTTGAAGCGCAGCAGCCCGCGGATGGTGCACAGCCGCCGGCTCTCGTCGTTCGCGAGCGCCGTGTACTCCTTGAACATCTTGTAGCTGCCGGCGCGCACCGCGTGCTGCAGCTTCGCGATGGTGTTCGGGTTGTACATGTGGTGCTCGCCGCGCCGCCGCCACTGGTACTGGCCGCCGACCCAGAGGTCGCCGTCGAGCGCGGGCGACACCTTGTATGCGTGGTCGTGCCGCTCCTGCGCCTCGGCTGCGATGACGTCGAGCCCGATGCCCTCGATGCGCGACGCCGTCCAGGTGAAGTAGCGGTCGATCACCTCGCGGTTGAGCCCGATGGCCTCGAAGATCTGCGCGCCCCGGTAGCTGTGGAGCGTCGAGATGCCCATCTTGGTCATCACCTTGAGGACGCCCTTGTCGACGGCCTTGCGGAAGTTCTTCACCGCCTCGTCCGCGTCGACGTCGCGCAGCACCTGCTCGGCGACCATGTCGCGCAGCGTCTCGTACGCCAGGTAGGGGTTCACGGCGCCCGCGCCGAACCCCAGGAGCAGGCAGAAGTGCTGCACCTCGCGTGGCTCGCCCGACTCGACCACGATGCCGCAGCGCGTGCGCGAGCCTTCGCGGATCAGGTGGTGGTGGACGGCGGCGGTGGCGAGCAGGCTCGGCATCGGCACATGCGCGGCGTCGACGGCGCGATCGGACAGCACCAGGATGCTGTAGCCGCTGGCGACGGCGTCCGCGGCGGCCTCGCACAGACGCTCGAGCGCGTCGCGCAGCCCGTCACCGCCGCTGCCGGCAGGGAAGACGATCGGCAAGGTGATCGCGCGCAGCGGGCCGTCGTCGAGAGCCTTCACCTGCGCCAGCTCGTCGTTCGTGAGCGTGGGACTCTTCAGATGCAGCTGCGCGCAGTGGAGCGGGGTCTCGTCGAAGAGGTTCTGCTCGGGACCGATGGTGGTCTCGACCGACATCACCAGCTCCTCGCGGATGGGATCGATCGGCGGATTGGTCACCTGCGCGAAGAGCTGCTTGAAGTAGTTGAAGAGGATCTGCGGCTTGTCGGAGAGGACCGCGAGCGGCGTGTCGGTCCCCATCGACCCGACGGCCTCCTGGCCGTTCAGCGCCATCGGCGTCATCAGGAGGCGCAGGTCCTCGATCGTGTAGCCGAACGCCTGCTGGCGGCCGAGCAGCGTCTCCGGCTCGTACGCCGGCGCCACGTCGGCGGGCGGCGGGAGCTCGGCGAGGCGCCGCAGGTTGGTGTCGAGCCACTGGCGGTACGGCTTGCGCGCCGCCATCGATTCCTTGATCTCGTCGTCGCCGACGATCCGGCCCTGCTCGGTGTCGACCAGGAACATCCGACCCGGCTGCAGGCGGTCCTTGTGCTCGACGTTGTCGGGCGCGATGTCGAGGACGCCGACCTCGGAGGCCATGACGACGAAGCCGTCCTTGGTCACGACGTAGCGCGACGGCCGCAGCCCGTTGCGGTCGAGGACCGCGCCGATGACGCGGCCGTCGGTGAAGGCGATCGACGCCGGGCCGTCCCACGGCTCCTGCAGGCAGGCGTGATACTCGTAGAACGCCCGCTTGGCGGGGCTCATCCCCTCGTGGTTCTGCCACGCCTCGGGGATCATCATCATGACCGCGTGGGGCAGGGACCGTCCGGTCCGCACGAGGAGCTCGAGCGCGTTGTCGAAGTTGCCCGAGTCGCTGGTGAGCGGGTCGATGATGGGGAAGAGCTTCGAGACGTCGGCGAACAGCGGCGAGGCGAACATGGCCTGGCGCGCGAACATCCAGTTCACGTTGCCGCGCAGCGTGTTGATCTCGCCGTTGTGCGCGATGAAGCGGTAGGGATGGGCGCGGTCCCAGGACGGGAAGGTGTTGGTGGAGAAGCGCTGGTGGACCAGCGCGAGCGAAGAGACGAACAGCGGATCGGCGAGGTCGTGGTAGAAGGCCGGGATCTGATCGGGCAGGAGCAGCCCCTTGTACGCCACCGTGCGGCTCGACAGGCTCGGCACGTAGAAGCGTTCCGAGTCCGGCATGCCGGAGGTCCGCACCAGCTGCTCGACGCGCTTGCGGATGACGTACAGCGACCGTTCGAGGGCGTCCTGATCCTTCGTGCGGCGTCCGGCGCCCACGAACACCTGCCGGATCTCGGGCATCGCGCCGCGCGCCAGCGGACCCGGCGCGCCGGCATCGACGGGAACGCGCCGCCAGCCGAGCAGCTTCTGCCCCTCGGAGCGGACCGCCTTCTCGAAGAGCTTCTGACACTCGTTGCGCTGCCGCACCTCCGCGGGCAGGAACACCATGCCCACGCCGTACGCTCCCTCGGCGGGCAGCTCGATGCGCGCCGCCTTGGCTTCGCGGCGGAGGAACGCGTCGGGCACCTGCACCAGGATGCCCGCCCCGTCACCGGTGAGCGGATCGCATCCGCAGGCGCCACGATGGGTGAGGTTGCGCAGCACCTCGAGGCCCTGCTCGACGATGCGATGCGACTTCTCGCCCTTCACGTTGACCACGAAGCCGACGCCGCAGGCGTCGTGCTCGATCCGCGGGTCGCGCAACCACCGTGTGGCTCGACGATCGGTGTTCATGATGCCTCCGCTACGCGCGTCGCAGGTGCCCGTTCCGTTCGCCGACGCGCCGCGCCCGCTTGCCATGCGAAGCGCGCGGCAGCTCCTCGGTATGGAGCCCCACCCGGTGGCTCTCCGCGTGGGTCGAGAGCACGACGGTGGTCTCCGTCCGGGTCACGCCGTCCAGCGACCGGATCCGCGTGATCAGCTGCTCCAGCGACGACGTGTTCGCGGTCTTCACCTTGAGCAGCAAGGTGTACTCGCCGGTGACGTGGTGGCACTCGAGCACGCCGTCGAGCGCGACGAGCTGGCGCTCGAGCGTGCCGATCTTGTCGGGGTGGCTCGCGATGACCCCGATGAACGCCGTGACGTCGAGACCGAGCAGCCGCGCCTCGAGCACGGCGTGATATCCCCGGATGATCCCGGCGGACTCGAGCTTCTTGATGCGTTCCATCACCGACGGCGCGCTCAGCCCGACGTGTTCCCCGATGCGCGCGAGGGCCGTCCGGCAGTCGTCCTGCAGCATGTCGAGGATGCGGCGGTCGGTGTCGTCGAGCTCGGCTTCCTGCTGGTGACCGAATACCATAAGGCCCCCCAAGGGTATTGGTAGTCTTTTATTTGGGCAAACGCGCTCCTGTCAATGGGTTCGTTAGGATGGGTCGGTCATCTGGCCCGCCGCAGGGCGACCTTCCGGGGCGGGCTCTGCGCCTGGACCGCCTCGGGTCCGTCTTCGGCGGCGAGGCCGGCCACGCTGCCCAGCTCGGCGAGCCCGGTCTCGAGGCGGCCCGCGATGTCGTGCACCAGGTCGCCCAGGTTCCAGTCCGCGCCGATGCAGACCGCCAGCCGCCCGATGTAGCTGAGGAGCGCGATCCCGATACCCTGCTGATCGAACAGGGGCAGGTGGGGATACGCCTCGCGCATGCGCGAACCCGCGAGGTAGAGCGGGATGCCCGGCCCGGGCACGTTCGTGACGATCAGGTTGTAGATGCGTGACGAGCCGATCAGGCGGGCCGTGAGCTCGACGACCGCACCGCCCGCCCAGTTCGCGGCTTCCGCCACCACCGCCCCTCCGCTCGCCTCTCCGCTGCGCTTCAGCTCGTCGGTCGTCGCGTGGATCTCGTGAAACCGCCGGCGCGGGTCGGGCTCGCCCACCGGAAGCGGCACCAGCCAGAGCGAGACGCGGTTGCCCGGAGCGCCGAACTCCTCGGCGCTGCGCACGCTGACGGGTACCACGGCGCGCAGCGGGGTGTCCGGCACCTGCTCGCCGCGACGGCGAAGGGCCCCGCCGATCGCGCCGCTCACTACCGTGAGGACGACGTCGTTCACCGTGCCGCCGAGGCGGCGCGCGATCGCCTTCACGCGCCCGAGATCGAACTGCCCCCAGGCGAGCTGCCGGTGCGGTCCCACGGGCTGGTTGAAGGACACGGCGGGCGCCGCGGAGAGCCCGCTGCGAACGAGTCGCCAGAGGCTGCCCGCCGCGGCGCCGAGCCCCTCGGCGCCGGCCACCGGATCGGAGAGCACGCGGCCGAGCGCGCGCCCGATCTCCCGCGTGCCGCGGAGCCTGCGGCCGACCTCGTCGCGCAGCAGCTCGCGCGCGGTGGGCGCCGGGCGAGGCTGCCACACTTCCGCCGCCGCCGGCGCGGGGGTCGGCGTCGGGTCGAGGAGCGCGGCGAGCATGCCGATGCCGGCGATCCCGTCGACGATGCAATGGTGCACCTTCACCACGAACGCGAAGCCGCCGTTCGCGAGTCCTTCCACCACCCACGCCTCCCAGAGCGGACGCCGGCGGTCGAGCGGCCGCTCGATGATCTCTGCGCAGCGCTGCTGGAGCTTCTCCGTCGATCCGGGTCGCGGGAGGCTCGCGTGTCGCACGTGCCGCGAGAGATCGAACGCCTCGTCGTCGACCCACACCGCGTCCCGCATCACCGGCAGATAGGCGAGCCGCTGGCGGAATCGCGGCACGAGCCGCAGCCGTCCGGCGAGATGTTCCCGGACCCCGTCGAGGTCGACGCCGCCACCCGGACGGCAGAGCGGGCCCTGCTCGAAGATTGCGGTCACCGCCACGTGCATCGGCGAGTTCGGCGTCTCGAAACCGAGAAAGCACTCGTCGAGGCCGGAGAGCCGCTCGTAGTTCGCCATCATGCCCCTCGCCTCTCCGAGCAACGCGCGTGCCGGGGACGGCCGGTGCTGCCTGCGATGGGAGACACGCGCCCAGGCGAAAAAAACGGGCAGCGCGTGCCCGATTGGCGGGCGCGTCTCCTAGCGACGCACCAGCTGGGTGAGCGCGGCGCGAAGCTTGGCCGGAGCCAGCGGCTTGCGGAGCAGCGGGAAGCCACCGGCGCGGGCGGCGCCGAGCGCCTCCGGCGACGTGCTGCCGGTCAGCAGCAGGGCGGGGACGGATCGGCCGAGCATGATGCGGATCGCCGAGATCGCCTCGATGCCCGTGGCGCCGCCGGCGAGCTGGTAGTCGGCGACGATCACGTCCGGGGTGGCCGCGGACAGGCCGGCGGGATCGCAGGCCTCGACCGCCGACGGCGCCGCGCGCCCGCGTCGCCTGTCGGTCGCTGGCGACGAGGCCCGCGCGGCGGCCGTCGAGGTCGCGAGAACCAGCGGAGGCAGGTACACGCCGCCGGACAGCGACGAGTCGCAGCGCGGCGAGCAGGACGGGCGCGCTCGACGACTTGGGAATGAATCCCGCGGCCCCCGGTCGATGGCGGCGCGGACGTCGGCGTGCCGCTCCGAGGCCGACACGATCACCACCGGAAGCGTCGGAAAGCGCTCGCGCAGCACGCCGAGCGCGGCGAGCCCGTCCATGCCGGGCATCCCGAGGTCCAGGAGGACGAGATCCAGATCCGGCGCGCTCACTCTCGCTTGAGCAGCGCCTCGATCTCCGCTTGCACGTCCGCCGGTAGCACGAAAAGCGGCTCGAGGACCACGCGCTCGATGGTGCCGCTGAATGGCGCCGGCGGTCGGTAGTCATCGCACACGGGAAACCCGCGATCGTGCCCGACGAGCGCTCCGGTGCCGCCGATCTGCCAGCGGAAGGGCAGCTCGCCCGTGATGCGGGTCTCCCCGAGCAGGTCGCCGTCGACGCGGAGCGCGAGCGGCCCGCCGCCACCCGACGCGCGGCGGTAGAGGACCTCGACGGCGTGCCGTCCCGGCCCCAGCGGCCGCGTCGCCGCCGCGCGGAACGGCTCCCCGAAGCGGTTGACGCACGCGACCGGCCTGCCGTCGAGCACGTAGAGCGCCCAGCCGTTGTGCCAGTCGCCGAGCGCGACGACGACGCCGTGCGCACCCGCGCTGCCCACCTCGATGTCCGCCGACAGGCGGAAGCCGCCCATCATCGGCGGCAGCATCGTCTCCGAGACGGGTCCGCCGCCCGGCACCAGCTCGGCGCGCGCCCGGAACTGCCACCGTGACGGCTCGAGCGCGCTGGCTCGCGAGATGAAGCCGTCCTCCAGGGGTAGCACCTGGTTGCGGCCGGCCTCGATCCACCACAGCTCGACCAGACGGCGCGCCCTGTCGGGCTCCTCGCCGGACAGATCGCGCGCCTCCGCGGGATCGTCGTCGAGGCGGAAGAGCGCCCAGTGGTCGCGGTCGAAGTCGTGGCTCCCGGCGACACGCTCGCGCTCGACCGAGAGCTGCGCGCCGACGTGGTCCGTCGTCGCCTTCCAGCCGGCGTGGTAGATGGACCGGCTGCCCAGCATCTCGAAGTACTGCGTGCTGCGGGGAGCGGGCGCGTCCGCGTCGTCGAAGGTGGGCCGGAGCGAGGCGCCGTCGATCTGCTGCTGCGGCACGCCGTCGACCTCGTCGGGCGGCGCGATGCCGACGGCGTCGAGGATGGTCGGGAGCAGGTCGATGGCGTGGCAGAACTGGCTCCGCACCTGTCCGCGCGCGGCCATGCCCTTCGGCCAGTGCGCGATCAGCGGCGTGCGCACACCGCCGAGCCAGGCGAACCGCTTCCACAGGCGGAAGGGTGTGTTCCCGGCCCACGCCCAGCCCCAGGCGTAGTGATTGTAGGCGCGGTGGCCGCCGAGCTGGGCGGCGTGCGCGATCAGGTCGGCGGGGTCGTCGACCAGGTCGTGCGTGAAGCGATGCTCGTTCAGCGAGCCCAGCGGTCCGCCCTCGGCGCTCGCGCCGTTGTCCGAGATGAGCAGGAGGAGCGTGTCGTCGAGCAGTCCGCGGTCGCGAAGAAAGCCGACCACGCGCCCGATCGCATCGTCGGTGTGCGCCAGGAAGCCCGCGAACACCTCCATCATGCGGGCGTAGAGCCGGCGCTCGTCGCCGCCGAGCTCGCTCCAGGGCGGGATCCACTCCGGACGCGCCGGCAGCGCCGCGCCGCGCGCGATCACGCCGAGGTCCTGCTGGCGCGCGAAGGCGCGCGCCCGGAACGCCTCCCAGCCCTCGTCGTAGCGGCCGCGGAAGCGCGCGATCCACGGCTCGGGCGCCTGGTGCGGCGCGTGCAACGCCCCCGGAGCGAGGTAGAGGAAGAACGGCTTCCCCGGCGTGGCCTGCTGCTGATCGAGGACGAAGCGGATGGCGCGGTCGGCGAGATCATCGGTCAGGTGGTAGCCCGCCTCCGGCGTGGCAGGGGCCTCGACGAAGCCGTTGTCGCTCACCAGCTCGGGCGTCCACTGGTTCGTGTCGCCGTTCAGGAAGCCGTAGTAGCGCTCGAAGCCGAGGCCGAGCGGCCAGCGCATGAAGGGACCCGACGCGCTCTGCTCCCAGCGCGGGGTGAGGTGCCACTTGCCGACCGCGAACGTCGAGTAGCCGACGTCGCGCAGCAGGCGAGGCAGCGCCGCGGCCGAGCGCGGGATGCGACCGTTGTAGCCGGGGTAGCCGATCGGGATGTCGGTGAGGAAGCCCATGCCGACGGCGTGATGGTTGCGGCCGGTGAGCACGCAGGCGCGGGTGGGCGAGCACAGCGCCGTCACGTGGAAGCTGCGGTAGCGGAGCCCTCCGGCGGCCAGCCCGTCGATCACGGGAGTGTCGACGTCGCCCCCGAAGCAGCCGAGCTGCGCGAAGCCGAGATCGTCGAGGACGATCACGACGACGTTGGGCGCGCCGTCGGGCGGCTGCGGCAGCGGGTCGAAGGCGGGGGTCGAGTCGGCGCTGGTGCGTCCGATGTGCGGGCGGGAGCTCGGTGGCAGCATGGGGGCCATGCGCAAGCCCGTCTACCACGCGCCGTCGAAAAACGTCACCACCGCGAGGGCAGGGAGCTCACCTCTTGTCGCCGGCGCCCCGCTCGCCGTCGGTGGGTGCCGTGAGCAGGGCGTGCTGGATCATGGTGCGGGTGTTCTCGTCCTTCGTGAGGTCCTTGGCGGCGTCCAGGTCACGCAAGGCACAGCTGGTTCTGCCGGCGGCATAGCAGCACAGCGCGTGCGAGAGCCGTTCCTTGACGGCGAGCTCCGGGTCGGCGGCGACGACGCTCGCGGGGTCTGGATCGACGTACGCACCGGCTCGCCAATGACTGGCGGGGACAGGGATCGCCCCCAGGCGCAACGCGTCTGCCACCGCCTCCGCGATCAACTGGTGCCCCCGGAGGTTCGGATGTACGGCATCCACGAAGAGGTCGTCGCCGACGAGGCGGTCACCGCTCGCCTGGATCAGCGCGGTGTCGACGTCGATCAGGATCGCCCCCTCGCGCGCCGCCACGTCGCGGAGGATCGCGTTGAACGCGAGCGGTGCTCCCTGCGAGAAGCGATCCAGGTCGCTGGCCAGACGGTACTGGGAGCGCGCCTCGTCGAGATGCCCGAGGCGCTGCTCGCAACCGGCGATCTTGAAGTGGAGAAGCGCGAATCCATCGTCGAGAGCAAGCGCGCTGCGCCAGGCGGTCAGCGCCCCGGGGCAATCGCTGGGCGCGAGAACATCTCCCTGCCGGACGGCACGGCGCCACGCGGCCTTAGCCTCCGGCGGCAAGCGGCGATTGTGGACCGAGACGTTCGGGGGCCAGCCGGAGAAGTTCTGTGACAACGTGAGGAGAGCCGTGCGCGCACCCGCGTCTCGCATGATTTGGACCATCTCCGCGATGCGCGCCCGGTAGAGGCGCGCGAGGACTACCCGATCGGCTGTGCTCGCGTAGTCCCGGGGCGACCCGAGGCGCACGACGGAACGCTCGGGCCGGTCCGCGTCGCGCAGGTCGATCGTTTTCGCCCGTGACGGCAGCGCTCGCGCAACGAGTCGGTACAGGCGAAGTCGCGCCGCGAGCGCCCGCAGGTCCAGGTGCTCCGACTTCAACTGGCTGCGTTCGGCGTCGGTCAGCCGCGCGCCGATCTCGTTGTGGCCGAGATAGACGATGAGCAGGTCGGGGGCATGCCGGGCGATGTCGCGAACCATGGCGAGCATGCTACCGGCCTGGGCCCCCGCCAGGGCTGCGTTGACCACCTCCCAACGTACCTCCGGCGCCTCGGCGGCGAGACGGCGCGCCAGCCATGAGGAAAATGCGAGGCTCGTTCCGTACGGCGAGCCCTCGGCCGACGATTCGCCCACCACGAAGATCCGGAACGTGCCCGGTGGCTTGGTGGCCAGAAAATCCCGCTGGGCCTGTGGTTCCTGGGGCTTGTTGAACTGAGGGTTCCAGGAGAGGCGCATGATCCTGGTGCCGTCCGGCGCAACGGCAGCGGTGAACAGCCCGCGCTCGGGAGGGATGTCCAGCCGTCGTAGCGTCAGCTCGATGGCGACGAGGAGCGCAACTCCCGCGGCAAGACCCCCCAGAATCAGAGCGGCGTACGTCGCGAGATGTCTGGCGGGCTTCATCCGAGGGCTACCAGGCGACCAGGCTCTCGACGTGTCACCTAACACCCTGGGCTCGGCGCGGGCAAGGACAGACCGCGGCACGCCGCATCAATTGGGCTCCGCCCTTGCCGTCCGGCATGTGTCATCGGACGGTGGAGCGGTCCGACTACCACGCGCCGTCGAAGGTCGTCACCACCCGGGCGCGGCGCAGTAGCCGCGTGCTGGCCGGCCTCGGGTGAGGATCACCGATGGATCGTCGGCGCGGGCCGCTAGCGCGACGGCATGAAGTGGAAGACGTTCCCCTCCGGATCCTGGAACCCCCAATTGGGCCCGAAGCGGCGGAGCGGAACACCGACGGTGCGCAATGCCGCCTCGGCTGCAGCAATATCGGGAACCCGCAGCGCGACATGGTGTGGCTGCCGTGGCGGCTCGTCACCCTCCGCTTGGAACAGCGCGAGATGTGACCCGTCGTCACCGACGCGCACGAACGCCATCGTGCCTGTCTCGTGATCGACGGGCAGGCCGAGCGTGTCGCGGAACCAGCCCAGCGCCTTCTTCAGATCGTGATAGCGAATGCCGACGTGGTCGATTCCGCGGCCATCGAACAGCGGTACGTCGCGCACCGTGTGGGCGGAATGTTTTGCATCTGCCATTCGGCCTCCATTCTCCCGGTTGGGCGGCCCGGGGGCCTGCCAATGTTGATCACTCAAGCGTGCTCGGAGAGCAATGCGACGATGTCGGGTCGCTGAGCTAGCGGGTCGGCTCCCAGGACTCGTCGGGGTCGTACGCCGTGATCGCCTTGGCCGCCTGCTCCGTGCCGTCGCCGAGATCCTTCTGGAAGACGACGCCCTGCGGGCCCACGAGGAAGGTCATGACGCCGCTCGAGCCGTGATCGGCGGGCCACGCGAGAAGCGCGAAGCCGCCCGTCATCCGCCCGTCGGTCACGTAGCTCCTCGCTCCGCCGGGGGCGTGGGCGCCCTGCGCGGTGAGGATGCGGAAGTAGTAGCCGTGGTAGGGCGTCGGCGGGTCCGTCGCCCCGTGAAGCTGGTAGCCTTCGGCGGTGGCGGAGGCGACGAGCGGGCCGAACGGGCTCACGTCGTGGTCGGTCTCCTCCCAGTAGAGCCCGTCCTTCTTGCCCGGGCTGCTCTGCACGGTCTGCGCGTAGGTATGGAACCGGCTCGCATACTCCCGCTGCGCGGCGACGTAGGCCCGGCCCACGGAGATGGCCGTGAGCTCGTTCCGCCCGATGCGGCGGTTCAGCAGCTCCTGCTTGCCCGCCGCGGCGTCGAAGTGCCAGCCGTCGGCGTCGTGCACGATCGGGATCGGGAGCGGCCAGTCGTCCTTTCCGACGCGTACGATCGCCGTCGCGTCGTCGAGCGACTCGATCCGCGTGTGCTCGGACGCCGCGGTGGCGTAGCGCTTGCGCGCGGCCGCGTCTTCGACGGGATCGCCCGACGAGATGATCTCGTCGCTGTCGGGCCCGAGCACCGCGGCGAGCCGATCCGTCGACTTCGTGTCGCGGATGGCGGCGCCGAGCGCCTTCGCCGCGGCGTCGGGAGTGGGAAAGTGCTCCTGCGTCGCCGCCGTTGCGCGCGACAGCGCGAGCAGCGAGACGAGCATGGTCGCGATCGTCGTGCGGAGCCTCATCGCCGTCCTCCGCGGCCGCCGCCGCCGCGCCCGCCGCCGCCGCCGCGACCGCCACCACCGCGACCGCCGCCACCGAATCCTCCACCGCCACCGCGACCGCCACCACCGTATCCTCCACCGCCGCCACGGCCGCCGCCGCCGAAGCCACCACCGCCGCGGCCCCCTCCACCACCGTAGCCGCCACCGCCGCCGTAGCTGCGCCCACCGCGGCTCGCGGCGCCGCGACTGCTCGCGGCGCTTGCCGAGCGACCGCTCCCGTAGCCACCGAACGCGTCTTGCCGACCACCGCCGGCCGACCCTCGGCCGCCGCCGTATCCAGTCGACGGACGCGGCGATGCGCTAGCCGGACGCTGGCCACCCATGCCGCCGCCCCCACCCGGTCGCGATGCGCCGGCAGCGTTGCGTCCGCCGGCCGGGCGCTGCGAGGGGCTCGGTCTGCTCGACGCGCGCTGCGACCCGCCCGGCCCGCCGGATGGCCGCGGCGAGGCGCTCGGTCTGTTTCCGCGCGAGCCCGCCTGGCTTCGATCGAAGCCGCGCGCCGCATCGCGATTGGCCCGGTCGCGTTGGGCGACCTGGTCCCTGCCGCCGTACTTCTTCGCGGTGGACTGGTCGCGATACCCGACGCCACCGCGGTGCGACGGATTGTGCTGCCATTGCTGTCGGCCGCCGTTCGCCCGGCCGCCGCGGCTGTCGTTCGGCCGGCCACGGTCCGGCCGCGAGTCGTTCGGCCGACCCCGGTCGGGACGCTCGCCGCGCTCGCGATTGACGTCGCGCTCGCGATTGACGTTGCGATTGACGTTGCTGTTGTTCCCGCCGTTGCCGTTCCCGCCGTAGTAGTTGTTGTTGTAGACGTCGTGGTTGTCCCAGTCGCAGTCGCCCCAGACGGCGGCGCCGACCGCCATCCCGGCGCCGAACGACAGCAGGCTCGTCGCCGCGAGAGCGCCGTACGGATACGCGTATCCGGGCGGGTACGCGTATCCCGGATACGCCATGGTCGTCGGGTAGTACGGCGCCGGCGCCGCGGTCGAGGCCCACTGCTGGCCGTAGGCCTCCGAGTTGTACTGCGGCACGTAGACGACGTCGGGCTCGGCCGGCTCGACCTTGATGATCTCCTTCTGGTTCACCACGTCGCGCGTGATGACCTGCTCTTTGGTCGTCTTCAGGTTGCCCGCGTCGTACGCCTTCGTGCGCATGCGCTGGATCGTGTTCAGCACCTCGTCCTTCTGGCCGAGGAACGCGTCGCCGAGGTCCTTCGTCCAGTCGAGGTTCTCGGACATGCGCTTCAGCAGATCGGGGAGGCGCGTCAGTGACTGGACGCTCGGATCCCAGTCCTGGCCCTGGAGCGCCTTGTCGAGCTCCTCGCCCTGGAGCTTGGGATTCTTCGCGCGCCAGCGATCGGCTTCGACGATCTCCAGCGGATAGGTCGCCGCGATCATCACCTGGATGGCGAGCTGATCCGGATAGAGCGCGATCGGCGCCACGAGCTGCTCGAGCTGTGCGGTCGAGAACTTCGCGGGCTGCGTCGCCGACGTCGGCGAGGTCGCGGGTGACGGTGGCGGGACTGGAGGCGGGGGTGTCGCGGCGGGCGGTGGTGCCGCTGCCGGCGGCGGGGCGACGGGGGCCGGCTGGTCGGCGGCCGCTGCCAGCCCCGCAACGATCGCGAGGAGCGAAGCCGCGACGATCACCGTCGTGTACCGGCGTCCGTCCGACGTGGCGTCGAGCCGCGTGTGCGTGCGCATCAGCCCCATGGTCGCCCGCAGTATACCGCCGATGGTCGCTCGTCTTGCCCTTTCACGCCATCGCCGCATCGCGGTTCCGTCAGAGGAGAGCGATCGCGGCGAACGCGGCCAGCAGGACGCCGGCCGTCGATGTCGGCAATCGGGTGGGGCCATGCGTCGGCGGTCTACCATGCGCCGTCGAAGCTCGTCACCACCGGGGCGTGATCGCTGGTGCCGAACTCACGGAGGCTCACGCACGACGAGGCAGACCGCGCCACCACGTCGCTGGCGAGGACGTAGTCGAGCCGCCAGCCGATGTTCCGCTGGCGCAGGTTGCGCCACGGCGCCCACCAGGTGAAGAGCGCGTCGTTGTCGGGGTCGAGGGCGCGCCCGACGTCCACCAGGCCGTGCCCGAGCAGTCGCGTGAACGCCGCGCGCTCGTCGGGTCGCTGGCCGATCGCGTTCGGCTTGCGCTCCTTCGGGTGCACGTCACGCTCCTCGAGCGCGATGTTGATGTCGCCGCACAGGACCAGACGCCGCCCGCGCTCGTGAACGCTCGCGACGTAGCCCGCCAGCGACTCGAGAAACGCCATCTTGGCGGCGAAGTCCTTGCCGCCGTTCGGCACGTATACCGACGCCAGGACGACGTCGCCGAGCTCCACCTCCGCGATGCGCGTCTCGTGGTCGAAGGCCGGATGCGTGATGCGTGGCGCCTCGCCGGCGCGCTCCTTCGACACGTGCAGGCCGACGCCCGAGTAGGCGCGGGCGCCGTGCCAGTAGCACCAGTAGCGGGGATGATCGCAGATGGTGTCGGGAACCTGCTCGCGCGTCGCCTTCAGCTCCTGGAGGCAGAGCACGTCGGGCCGCTCGCGGTCGATCAGCTCGCGTACCTGCTCGTGTCGCGCGCGGATCCCGTTGACGTTCCAGGTGACGACCTTCATCGTGGCCGGGCCACCCGGCGTCTCGGTGCGACGGGCGCGTCGCACCGCCATCGGGTACGATGCTCCGCACCGTCACGGATCACGGCGTCCGACTATGATGGCCAGGGCAGCTTGCCGCAACCCGAGGGTGAGAGGGCGCCGCCGTCGGCCTGGTTGCCGTCGTCGCACTCCTCCGCGACGTCGAGCGTGCTGTTGCCGTAGAGGCCGTTCGCCGCTCGCGCGCTGGGCGCGACCCCGACAGGACGAGAAAACCCACGGTCAGTGTCAGACGAGCCGGTTTCGGCATGGTTCCCCCCCACCGAAAAGATGCGACGCACGTCGTCTGCTACGGTGTCGGAGCGCACATCAACGAAAATCGCGGCAGAGGCAGACTCCCGTCACCGTCCCCGAAATACCGGCTTCCGCTTCTCCTTGAACGCCTTCGTGCCCTCGCGGCAATCCTCGGACATGGACACCGGGATGCCGAGCTCCATCTCGCGCTCGAGCGCCTGCTCGGGCGGCAGGGCGAGGCCCTCGACCACCGAGCGCTTCACCGCCTGCACGGCGAGGGGACCGGCGTCACACAGGATGCGCGCGAAGCGCATCGCCTCCGACATGACCTCGCCGGGCGGCACCACCTTGTTGATGAGCCCCATCTGGAGCGCGCGCTCGGCGGAGAGCTGCTCGCCGGTCAGCAGGATCTCCATGGCGTTGCAGTACGATATCTGCCGCGGCAGGCGCACCGTCGAGCCGCCCATCGGGAAGAGGCTCCACTTCACCTCGGCGAGACCGAAGCGCGCGTCGTCGCCGGCGACGCGGATGTCGGTGCAGGTGAGGATCTCCGTGCCACCGGCCACGCAGAAGCCACGCACGGCCGCGATGATCGGCTTCCACACCCGGTAGTTCCGCAGCAGGCCCTTGTAGATGATGGAGTAGTCGTTGCGGACGCGTTCGTCGAAGTCGGTCTCGGGAGGGCGCAGCCCCTGCATCATGCGGACCAGCCGGTCGAGGTCCGCGCCGGCGCAGAATGCCTTGTCGCCGGCTCCCGTCAGCACCGCGACGCGGACGCTCTCGTCGTCGTTCACGTCCTGCCAGGCATCGGCGAGGCGGCAGAGCATCTCGGTGTTGATGGCGTTGCGCACCTCGGGCCGGTTCATGGTGACGACGGCGATGCCGTCGCGCTTCTCGTAGAGAACTGCCGGTTCGGACATCGGTCGAGACTCCGGGGTCAGCGTTCCGAGCCGACCACCCACATGGCGAAGTACTGCGCGCCGCCGCCGTACGCGTGACCGAGCGCGGTCTTCGCGCCCTCCACCTGGTGCGCGCCGGCGCGTCCCATCACCTGGAGCGCCGCCTCGCCCAGGCGGATCATGCCGGAGGCGCCGATGGGATTCGTGCACAGCACGCCCCCCGACGGGTTGATGGGGAGGTGCGCACCGAACTTCACCTCGCCGCGATCGACCAGCTTCCACCCCTCGGCCACGTCGCAGAACCCGAGGTTCTCGAGCCACATGGCCTCGAACCAGGCGAACGGGACGTAGATCTCGGCGGTGTGGATCTCCTTCCACGGATTGGTGATGCCTGCCTGGTCATAGACGTGCTTGGCGCAGACCTTGCCCGCGCGGGGGCTCACCTGGTCGCGACCCGGCACCCACATGGCCTCGGCGTAGGACGCGGCGCCCTTGATCCACGCGGGCTTTCGCGGTCCCTTCCTCGCGACGTCCTCGCTGGCGACGACCAGCGCGATCGCGCCGTCCGACGACGGGCAGGTCTCCAGGTAGCGAATCGGGTCCCACAGGACGGGCGAGTTCAGGACGTCGTCCACCGTCATGGGCTCGCGCAGGTGGGCGTACTCGTTGCGGCCCGCGTTGTCGCGCGCGTTCGCGGCGGTCATCGGGCCGATGTGCGGCGGGCACCCGGTCCGCGCGATGTACGCGCGGCAGTACGGCGCGAAGAAGCCACCCGCTCCCGCGACCAGCGGCGGGGTGAAGGGCAGGTTCGGCGACAGCGCCCACATGGCGTTGCCTTCCGACTGCTTCTCGAACGCGACGCACAGGACGCGCTCGTAGAGACCGGACGCGACGTGCGTCATCGCGGTGATGGCGGTCGAGGCGCCGACCGAGCCGGCAGTGTGCACGCGCAGCAGCGGCTTCAGGTGCGCGCCCAGGGCGCCGGCCAGGAACTGCTCCGGCTGCATCACGCCTTCCAGCATGTCGGGGGCCTTGCCCACGATGACGGCGTCGATGTCCTCGTGCGACAGCCCGGCGTCGGCCAGCGCCCGATCGACGGCCTCGCGCACCAGCCCCGGGATGCTCACGTCGGAGCGGCGCGCCTTGTGGTGCGTCTGCCCGACGCCGACGACGGCGACCGGCCGCTTCACGTCCACCTCCGCTCGGAGCCGAGCACCCAGACCACGTTCTGCTGCAGGCAGTGGCCCTGGGCGGCGTGCGCGACGGCGCGCCGCGCGCCGGGCACGGCGCGCTCGCCCGCCTGTCCCGCGAGCTGGCGGAACACCTCGCCGAGGCGGATGAGCCCCGTGCTCATGATCGGGTGGCCGCAGAGCGCGCCGCCCGACGGATTCACCACCGGTGCCGCGGCGCGCGCGTTCACGCCCAGCGCCTCGCACACGATCAGCTCCTCGGCGGGATTCGTGGCGAGCAGCTCGACGAGATCGACGTCGCGCGCGCTGCCGATCCCGGCCATCTTGAACGCCTGCTCCGCGGCGCGGGCGGCGCCGGCGCTGTGCGACAGGTCGCGCGCGCCGATCGATTGCAGCTCGCTGCGGTGGTCGACTCCGTGGATCCAGGCCGGTCGCTCGCAGAGCTGCTCCGCCTTGCCCTCGGCCGCCATCACCAGGCACGTGGCGCTCTCGCCGACGGGCGGGAGGTAGCCGCGCCGGAGCGGCTCGACCACCCAGGGCGTGCGCCGCATCTCGTCGGCCGTGGCGGCCTCGCGGACCTGGTTGTCGGGGTTGCGCGCGCCGGCGGTGCGGTTGCGCGCGGCGACGGCGGCGAAGTCGGCGTCGGTCGCTCCGGTCCGCGCCTGGTAGGCGCTCGCCTGCAGCGCGGCGGTGGCGGTCGGGGTCAGGCCGAGCGGCGCCTGATAGTAGGGATCGAGCTGGAGGTTGAGCACGCGCTCCGGTTCGCCCTCCGAGGTCTTCCCGTGCCCGCACACGATCGCGGTGTCGACCTCGCCGGTCTGGATCTTGAGCCACGCGTAGTAGGCGGCGAACGAGCCGTCCATCTCCAGGTGCAGGTCCTGGCGCGGGGGCCACGAGCCCATCACGTCGAGCGCCGCGACGAAGCCGAAGGGCCGGCCGTCGAGATAGTCGGCCGAGGCCGACACCTGGTAGTCGATGGCGTCGCGCGTGACGCCGACACGCTCGAGCGCCTCGCGCACGACGGGATAGAGCATCTCCGTGGACATGCGGTGCTCGTCGCGCGCGACGACGGGAAGCTGGGCGAAGCCGACCAGGGCGACGTTGCGCAGGCTCATAGGCGGTGGCTGAACGAGTCGAACGGCGCGTCGGGCTCGCCCGTCGGCCGGAAGTAGAGGATGTCCTCGTGATCGCCCCGGCGCTCGCCGTCCGGCTTCCACACCGCCTCGACGCGCATGCCCATGCGCACGTCCGCGGGCGGGCATTCCTGGATGAGGGCGAAGATCGAGATGTCGGCGCCGTCCAGCGCCACGGATGCGGCGACGTACGGGATATCGAGAGCGCGGCCGATCACCGGAATGTTGACGGTGCAGAACGTGGTGATGGTCCCGCGATCGACCACCTCCACGAACGTGTCGCACGGCGCGAAGCTCTCGGGCGACGCGACCACCGGCATGACGAAGACCTTCCCGGTCGCGGCGCACTTCGAGCCGAGGATCTTCCGGTCCTTCAGGGCGGCGAGGTAACGCGCGCGATAGTCGCCGGCCACGTAGTGGTACGGCAGGTGCACCACGGCGTCGATGTACTTGACCGGTTCCTTCGGCGGCTCGTCCATGTCGTCTCTCAGGCGATCGGCCGGAAGCCCGCGATGTCGCGGATGGAGCCGATGCGCTCCCCGTCGGGACGCCACACGGCCTCGACGCGCGAGCCCACCCGGAGCCGGTCGAGGCCTTCGGTGACGATGTGTGGCAGCGCCGTGTCGGCGCCGTCGAGTCGCACCAGCACGAAGGCGAACGGCGCGGCGGCGGGATGCAGTCCCTCGGTCGCCTCGTGGACCACGGCCACCGCGGTGACGGTGCCCGCGTTCTCGACCGCGACCCACTCGCCGCCCTCGGCCGCGTCGGTCTCGCCGTAGCCGAGCGGCGGAACGATCACGCCCTGCCCCGGGACGCGCTGGCCCCAGATGCGACGCTGGTCACGCAGGCCGGCCAGGAAGCGGCCGATGGTCTCCCCGGTGGAGTGCTTGTAGGGAAACTCCATCGTCCAGTCGGAGAACAAGGGCGCGACGGCAGGCGCGGGCATCGGCCTGGCTGGGTAGTCCAGCGAACGAACGTTTGTCAAGGACGACGGCGCTCGCACGTGCCAGGTGCGCGGCGCGCGCGAGTGCGCCGCGTCCGCACCGGCCGTCCCCGAGGGACGCCGGACGAAACTCCGGCGTCCCTCGCGCGTCTCGGCTCAATGGTGGAAGCCGAAGGTGTCGTTGTCCCTGCGCGTCCGTCCCGCGACGGTCCCGGTCGCGAGCAGGCGCAGCTTGTTCCGGTTCACGCCCGGATCGATCGGCAGATCGAGCTTGCGCGAGCACCCGGGCGGGCTCAGCACGTTGGTGAGCGTCGCCTTGTTGTACTCCGACTTGAGCAGCGTCAGGTTGGTCGCGTCGGGACGGAAGTTGATGACGACCCGGCAGGTGGTGGGCGGCTGATCGCAGTCGCCGTCGTTCGAGCACGCGTCGGCGATCTTGCCCACGATGCAGAACCCCAAGGCGCAGAGTCCGTCGGGAGCGCAGGTGATGTCGGTCGACGTGCGCACGGTGTGCTTCGCCGGCGCGGCATACGTCATGAGCTCCTTCGGCGGGATCGCCCCGCCGCCGCGGGAGCCCTGGAAGATCGTGGGCTGCAGCGGGATCTCGCCGCCGTCGCACGCATTGCAGTGCGCGGTGAGCACCTCCACGCCGTCACCATAGCCGTCGCCGTCGGTGTCCGGATTCTTGGGATCGGTACACCCGTGGATCTCCTCGCCGTCGGTGAGCCCGTCGCCGTCGGTGTCCGGATTGTCCGGGTCGAGTCCCATCGCGATCTCGTCCCCGTCGGGGATCCCGTCCCCGTCGCTATCGGTAATGATGTCGAACGGGATGACGCCGAAGGGCGGCAGGTTCGCCGGATCGGTGACGGTGGCCCCCGCCGGATCGAAGAGGGGGATGGGGACCTGCAGCGCGTCCACCCTGCTCCGGAACGCGTCGGCATAGGCCTGGGGGAGTACCATACGCGCCGTGACGACGTCCGGGATCGGCGGGATTCCCGGGGAGTTCAGCGCCGTTTCGACGAGCGTCTTCACCTTGTCACCCACAGACTCGCCGAGGTCGCCTCCGCAGGTGTTGGGGGTGCAGTCCGAGTCCGAGGTGCACGAGTTCCCGTCGTTCGGACCGCCCTGGCACTTCCGGTCGTTGATCGCATCCTCGATGTCGCTGGCACTGACGATGCCGACGTCGGCGACGTGACCGAAGAGCGGCACCGAGATGCTGAGATCGAGGCTCCCGCCGATCTCGACCCAGTGGAGGACCGAGCCCAGCTCGACGTGCATGGGCGTCGACGGCAGGGGGTTCTTCAGGAGCACGTTCCGGCTCTTCGTCTCCCCGGAGGTCTGCCATTCCATCGGGAACTGGTTGGCGGCGATTTCGGGGATGCTCGCGCCGGTGAGCAGCGATCCGCTCGCAGAGTCGACGGAGAACGTTCCCGTCCCTCCTCCGACCCCCGGCAACGTGGTACCCCCGAGGAGGGGAAGTGGATTGATCGGCGGCGTCAGGGTGGTCGAGTCGAACGAGGGGACCGGCATCAGCGTGAGGGTTCCCACCACCTTCAGCTCGAACACGCCGGGGATGGTTCCCCCACATCCGGACAGGAAGGAGTCACTCTCCACGTGGATGTTCATCGTACCGTCGTTCGAGAGCGGGGCATGGAGGTCGTTCGCGTTCGCCGTTAGGTGGATGCTCTGGTCTGGAACGACACAGACCTCGGGCGGCAGTACCACCTCGAGCGTCGCCGACACGGTCCCGTCGAGGGTCAGCGTGAACTCCGGACCCGCATCGTTCGTCGGGGTGTAGGCGATGTCGATTGGCGCGCTCAGGCCCGAACGGATGTTGGCGCGGTCCCAGGAGAGGTCGTAGTCGCCACCGAATGCGGTGGAGACGCTGAGCGTGATGCCGTGGAGGTGGGCCTGGTAGAAGGCATCGCAGACGTCGTCGAGAGGGGCGGGCAGACATCCGATACCGTCGCTCTTGTCGACGTTGCCGGGCATGGCGCCGCTCACGGCGAACCCCAGCACCGCGTGCTGATGCACCGTCCTCACGTCGGCGCGTGTGACGCCCGGGAGGAAGAGGACCGCGAGCGTCGCGGCGGCAACGAGGGAGGAACCGGTCAGTCTCGAGATATTCATCAGCGCGCCCTCCTGGCTGACGTGTCGATCGAGCCGATCCAGTGACGCGCACTACACCCCTCGCTTGCCGCCCGTCAATACAATTCTCAAGCTCTCCAGTACCGACGGGTACCGGATCTCATCCGCGCGGCGGCCGGCGGCCGTCGGCGGCCCGCAGCACCATGCGCTGCACCCGGGCCGCCCGATCGCACCAGGCGCCGTGCGCGACGAGGGCCTCGGCCAGCTCGCCCGCCGACAGCGCGCCGGCCTCGACGATGGTCGGCCCCATGCTCTCCATGACCCGGCGCCACAGCACGAGGGCGTCCCCGAAGCCGGGCTCTCCCCGCACGGCGACCTCGTCCTCGACGTGCGTCGCGAGGTCGTCGAGACCTGCGTCCGCCAGCAGGCGCGGGAGGCGGTCCGCCAACCGGTTGTCCCAGCCGTTGCCCGCGCGCCAGGAGAGGAATCCGTCGTAGAAGCGCCGTACGGGGGCGGGCGGCTCGGGCTGCCAGACCAGATCGGCGTGGCTGTAGTCGAGGATCACGACCCGTCCCCCCGGCCGGGTCGCCGCCGCCATGCGCGCCACCGCGAGTGCGGGGCGCTCGATCCATTGCAGCACGCGGGCCGCCGTCACGAGGTCGAACGCAGGATCCGCATCGAGCTCGAACACGTCGCGCTCCTCGAACCGCAGCCCCGCCACCCCGGCGTGCTGCTCCCGCGCCATCCGGAGCAGGATGGGATCGCGGTCGATCCCGAGCGCCAGGCCCGCCGGCCCGACGACGCGCGCGATGCCGGACGTGATGGCGCCCGTTCCGCAGCCGACGTCCAGGACCTGCATGCCCGGGCGCACCAGCGCGGCGAGACGGCGATGATCCCGCGCCAGCGTGCGGCGGTCCAGGACCTGCGCATCGGACGTATGCTTCTGCGCCGCCACCGCGGCCGCTCAGGAGAGGCCGGACAGTCGTCTCATGCGGCGCAGCAGGCCCTCGTCCTTCCGGCGCTCCGAGAGGATCTTGCTGATGTAGGCGCGCTTGAACGCCTGCCGCTGCGGTCCCGTGCGCACCACCTCCGGGACGTACTCCCAGCCCTCGTCCTGCTCGAACGGCTCGATCTCGCGATGCAGGCGGAAGAAGTAGTCCGCCAGGTCGGGGTCGACGCCGAGCCGCTCGAAGGCCGCCGTCAGCGGATGCCCGGTGCGCGCCGCGAGGGGCTGGATCAGTCCCTCGCCCGCGACCCCGCCCTGACCCAGGCCGAGCGCCGCCTTGCCCATGCGCTCGCGCGCGGACGGAGGCGGCCCGAGGTGGAACGCGGCGATCGCCTCCTCCGGCGGACAGTGCACGAGGAACCACGAGGTGACGTGGCCGCTCGCGATCGTCTCGGTCGGAGGGGTCCAGCGGAAGAGCTCCTCGCGCGTGATGCCGAAGGCCCGCTCGGCGAAGTCGGCCCAGATCTCCATGTGGTTGCGGGTGAGGTACCCGCCCGACTCGGTGGCGAAGGCCTGTGCGATGGCGCGGAAGGCACGCGGCGTCTGCTGGCGCGACAGCTGGCCGGCGATGTTCCGCGTGGCGTCGAGATGGATGAAGTCTCGCACCAGCTCCTTCGCCGCGTCGAGGCTCGCCTTGCCCGAGATCAGCAGCCCGAAGGCGGTCTCGGGTGGGCGCGTGAGACCGAGGCAGAACGCGCCCAGCTCCTGCTCCATCTCCTCGTGCGATTGCTCCGCGCCTGCCTGGAAGGATGCGTCGGGCGGCGGCCAGACGACGTCGGGGAGCGGATAGCGGCCCGCGACGATGTCGTTCCATGCGCGGCGCATGTTGGCGTGGATGAGGAGCCAGTGATGCAGCGTGGTGCGCAGCACCGCCTGCTGCGTGCCGTCGACCGCGAGCTCGCGCACCAGGTCCCAGACCGGCTCGGTGACGAAGCCCCGGAAGTCCTCGTAGGCGCGCCAGTAGGCGACGGCCTCGTCGTCCAGCTTCCAGGCGCGCTTCATGTACTCGGCGAGCCCGCGCTGGCAGAGCCAGGGCCGCTCGTCTCGCCAGACGTCGAGGAGCGATCCCTCGCCGGCCAGCGCGCTCACCACGAAGCCCTCCTCGAAGCTGGAGAACTGGAAGTGCAGGCGCGTGTACGTCGCCTGCATCGTCTCGGGGCACGCCCAGTGCGCCTCCAGCTCGTCGCGCTCGATCCCGAATGCGGCGGCGAAGCGGAGGAAGAGCTCGAGCGGCGGCCGCGTCACCTGGTGAAAGCCGCTCTTGCGGCTGACGAGCGGCGACAGCGCGATGAAGAGCCCGCGCCGGCGGCAGCGCGCAATGGTGGCGGCGGTGCCCTGCGCGTCGAGGCGGATGAACTGCCAGTAGTCCTTGATCCACCGCCGCAACGCTTCGCGGTCGGCGCCGCCGTACTTGAGCGCCTCGGCGAGCGTCGGCTCGACGGGGTGCTCGCGCACGAGCCCTCTCAGCTCCTCGACGAAGGCTTCGGGGGGAATCGCGGGCGCGGGGCGCTCGAACGCATAGAGCTCGAGAAAGTCGCTGGCATTGGGCGCGGCGGCCGGGACCGGCTGCCGGAGCGGCGTGGCCATGCTGCTCGGTAGCAATACCGCACGACCGCGCGCAAGCCGCCCAGGCTGCTCACCACTTCTCGCCGAACGGCCGCACGTCGAGCTCGAACGTCCACGCGGAGCGGTCCTGGTGCGCGAGCTGCCAGAAGGTCTCCGCGATGGCGTCCGGCGCCAGGAAGAAGTCGTCCGGCCGGTCCGACAGCATCGCGCGTGTGATGGGAATGTCGATCACGCCGTCGACGATCACGTACCCGACGTGGATGCCGTGCGGCCCGAGATTGCGCGCCATCGCCTGCGCGAGGCTTCGCTGCGCGGCCTTGGCGGGAGCGAAGGCCGCGAAGTTGAGACCGCCTCGCAGCGACGCCGTCGCGCCCGTGACGAGGATGGTGCCGCTGCCCGCCGCGACCATGGGCGGCGCCACCTCGCGGGCGCACAGCAGGAGCCCGAGGGCGTTCACCCGCCACGCTGCCTCGAAGAGGTCGGGCGTGGTGTCGAGAAACGGCGCGAAGAGACCGCTGCCGGCGTTGTAGAGGAGGGTGTCGATCGCTCCCAGCTCGGCGCGGATGCGCGCGAACGCGTCGGCCACCGCGTGCGCGTCGCCGACGTCGGCCGCGTAGCCGCGCGATCCCGGGATCGTGGGCGCCAGCTCCGCCAGCCGCTCGGCCGAGCGTGCCACCATGGCGACGCGATGACCCCCCGCCGCGAACCGGCGTGCGAGCGCGGCGCCCGTGCCCGGACCGACCCCCGTGACGACACACACCTTGTCTTGCATGCGCGGACCCTAGCGCGCCCGTGGAGCCCAGGGTAGGCGGCTCGCGCCGTCAGCCGAGGAGCGCGTCGATGACCTCGACCGGCGTCGCGCACCGGCTGGACTCCCGCCGCCCCTTGGTCATACAGCGGGCGCGGTGAGAGTCCTGATCCTCGGCGGCGACGGCTACTGCGGCTGGCCGACCGCGTTGCATCTCTCCGCACGAGGCCACGACGTCGGTATCGTCGACAGCTTCGTGCGCCGGCTCTGGGACCACGAGCTGGGTGTCGAGACGCTCACGCGCATCCGCCCGCTGCACGACCGGGTCGAGCTCTGGCGGGAGCGGAGCGATCGCGTCATCGCCAGCTTCGTGGTCGATCTGCAGGACCACCGCGCCCTCTCGGAGGTCATCGGGACCTTCGAGCCCGAGGCCGTCGTGCACTTCGCCGAGCAGCGATCCGCACCGTTCTCGATGATCGATCGCGAGCACGCGGTGCTGACACAGGTGAACAACGTCGTCGGCACGGTGAACCTGCTGTTCGCGCTGCAGGAGCTGCGGCCCGACTGCCATCTCATCAAGCTCGGGACGATGGGCGAGTACGGCACGCCCAACATCGACATCGAGGAGGGCTTCATCGAGATCGAGCACAAGGGTCGGCGCGACGTCCTGCCGTATCCGAAGCAGCCCGGCTCGTTCTACCACCTGAGCAAGGTCCACGATTCGCACAACATCATGTTCTGCTGCCGGGTGTGGGGCCTGCGCGCCACGGACCTCCACCAGGGCGTCGTGTACGGCACGACCACCGACGAGATCGCGCGCCACCCCGGGCTCATCACGCGCTTCGACTACGACGACGTCTTCGGCACGGCGCTGAACCGGTTCTGCGTGCAAGCGGCGATCGGCCATCCGCTCACGGTCTACGGGCGAGGCGGCCAGACGCGCGGCTTCCTCGACATCCGCGACGCCGTACGCTGCATCGAGCTGGCGATGCTGCATCCGCCGGCGGCGGGCGAGTACCGCGTCTTCAACCAGTTCACGGAGCAGTTCTCGGTGGGCGAGCTGGCGGAGAAGGTCCGGGGTGCGAGCGCCAAGCTCGGGCTCCACGTCGAGGTGCAGCATCTGGCGAATCCGCGCGTGGAGCGCGAGCAACACTACTACAACGCCGCCCATTCCCGATTGCTCGACCTGGGCCTGCAACCGCACCTGCTGTCGGATTCGCTGCTCGACTCCCTGCTCGAGATCGCGCTCGCGCATCGCGATCGCGTGCGCGAGGACGTGATCCTGCCGCGCGTCGACTGGCGGACGACGGACAACCGCCGGCGCGTGCGCTCCGACCCCTGACGCGTTTCGGCTCGCCGCCCTCGGGCCGGCCGTGGTAGGCGTCGAGCGGATGGAGCGACATCCAGCGGACGGCGGACTCTCGCGGCGCGCATCGCGTCCGCGCAGCTCGCGCCCGGCGATGCTCCCGGACCGTGCGGCGATCGAGCTGCGCTGATCAGGCGGGCGCCGCGGCGCGCGGCGGCTCCTGGCGCAGCTCCGGCGCCAGGCCGGCGCCCATCAGGTCGACGAAGTTGTCGCAGTAGAAGCGTCGCTTCGCGTCCGCCGGGATGCCGGCGAGGCTGTCCTCGAAGCGCTTCATGGGGTTCCGGCCGCCCTCGACGTGGGGCCAGTCCGACGAGAACAGGCAGACCTCCGGTCCGGTCTGCTCGATGATCCATCCCACCGGCTCGGTGGGGTAGGGCGTGATCCGGATCTGGCGGCGGACGTACTCGCTCGGCCTGAGCTGGAGCGCGCGCAGCCGCTCCTCGCTCTTCGCGAACGCCTCCAGCGCCGCGTCGAGCTGGCGCATCCAGCTGGGCGCCCACACCCCTCCCTGCTCGATGACGCCCACCTTCAGGCGCGGGAAGCGATCCAGGACGCCGTCGATGATCATCGTCGCGAGGGTCTGCATGGGCGGGTGCGGGATCGCCATGTAGTCGACCGAGCGGAAGTTCTCGGCGCCGCCGTGGAAATCGGGCACCGGTGGCAGTCCGTTGTCGAAGTAGCGCGGCGAGAGCAGCCGCCCGCCGCCGCCGACGTGAAACACGATCGGGAGGCCGGCCTCCTGCGCGAGCGCCCACACCGGGAACAGGCCGACGTGGCTCGGCGAATGCGTCGACGGACAGGCCGACGGCACGAGCAGCGCCTTGCACCCGAGCGCGATCGCGTCCTCCGCCATCGCGCGGGCGCGCGCGAAGTCGGCGAGCGGCACGTACCCGACCGCCAGCAGACGCCGGTCGACGGAGCAGAAGTCGACCATGGCGCGATTGTGGGCGGCGGCGAGGCCGTACGCGAAATCGAGATCCGGCTCGTGCTCGACGGTGCACAGGTAGGCGCTGAGGAAGGTGTTGAACACCAGCTGGCTGCGGAAGCCGAGCAGGTCGAGCGCGCGCGGTCGATCCTCCTTCAGGAACGAGCCCAGGGCGCTCCAGTTCTTGCGCAGCATGATCTCCGCCTCCAGGGTCGCGCGCTGGGCGGGATCGGCATGCTGGCGGCGGAAGTGGTCGATGAACGTCTGCTCGTTCGGCTTCACGCGGTCGAGGACGAGCGGCTTCATGCGCTCGCGCACGGGCGCATCGGCCCACGCGACCAGCCAGTCGGGCGTCTCCATGACGTGCGAGTCGGCGTCGTGCACGGTCCGGCCTTCGACGTAGGGCATGGGTCCGAATCGTGTAGAGCGCGATCGCCTCGCGGGAGTCAAGCCGCTCGCGTTGACCCGCACGCGCTCCTCGCTGTAGCTGGACGCGATGAAGCTCGGACTCATGGCCGGCTACTGGATGTTCGGACCCGCGGATCCGACGGCGCTCGCCGTCGAGGCGGAGCGGCTGGGCTACGATGCGGTGTTCACCGCGGAAGCGTACGGCTCCGACGCGTTCTCGCCGCTCTGCTGGATCGGGGCGCGCACGTCGAAGATCAAGCTCGGCACCGGCATCGTGCAGATCTCGGCTCGCACGCCTGCCTGCGTCGCCATGACCGCGATGACGATCGACCATCTCACCGGCGGTCGGCTGATCCTCGGGCTCGGCGTCTCGGGACCGCAGGTGGTGGAGGGATGGTACGGGCAACCCTTCCCGAAGCCGCTCGCGCGCATGCGCGAGTACATCACGCTGCTGCGGCTCATGCTGAAGCGCGAGGAGCCGGTCACGTTCGACGGCGCGCACTACCAGCTGCCGCTGCGCGGCGGATCCGGACTCGGCAAGCCGCTCAAGCTGATCACGCGCCCGCTGCGCTCCCACGTCCCGATCTATCTCGGCGCCGAGGGACCGAAGAACATCGCGATGGCGACCGAGCTGTGCGACGGCTGGCTGCCGCTCTACTACTCGCCGTATCGCCCGGAGGTGTACGCCGAGTCGCTGCGCGGCGCGAAGCCCGGTTTCGAGATCGCCTGCCCGGTGACGGTCAACGTCAACGACGACCTCGCCACCGCGCTCCTCCCCGTCAAGTACATGCTGGCGTTCTACATCGGCGGGATGGGCGCGAAGAAGCAGAACTTCCACGCCAACCTCGTGCGCCGCATGGGATACGGCGACGCGGTGGACGCGATCCAGGAGCTGTTCCTCGCCGGCCGTCGCGACGAGGCCGCGGCGGCGGTCCCCGACGAGTTCGCGGACGAGATCTCGCTGGTGGGGCCGAAGGAGCGCATCCGCGAGCGGCTCGAGGTCTGGAAGCGGAGCGCGGTGACGACGTTGCTCGCGGGGACCGGCGACGTCGAGGCGCTGCGCGTGCTGGCCGAGGCGGCGGCGTGAGGAGAGCCGATGGATCGCATCCGTGACATCGCCCGCCGGGTCTCCAACTGGGGGCGCTGGGGCGCCGACGACGAGCGCGGCACGATCAACTTCGTCACGCCCGACGTGATCCGGCGCGCCGCTGCGTGCGTGCGGCGCGGGACGGTCTTCAGCCTGGCGCTGCCGCTCGCCGGCGACGGCCCGCAGTTCGGACAGGGCGGCCGCGTGAACCCCGTCCACCTGATGACGTCGCTGCAGAACCCGCTCGGGCCCGATCCCGACGGCCCGCGCTACTCCGACGATGTGATCGTGATGCCGCTCCAGTGCGCGACGCAGTGGGACAGCCTGGCGCACGTGCACTACGGCGGGAAGCTCTACAACGGGCACCCCGCGTCGACGCTGACGCCGGCCGGCGCGTCGCGCAACGGCATCGACAAGATGCGGGAGGGCATCGTGTCGCGTGGCGTCCTGCTCGACGTCGCGCGCGCACACGGCGTCGAGCGCCTGCGACCCGGGCAGGTGATCGGGCCCGCCGAGCTCGAGGCTGCCGAGCGCGCGCAGGGTGTGCGCGTCGAGTCGGGCGACGTGCTGCTGATCCGCACCGGCCACATCCGCGCGTTCACGGTGGATCACGACCGCGTGGCGTACATGAAGCAGATGCCCGGCCTCGGCATCGCCAGCGTCGAGTGGCTGCACGCGCGCGAGGTCGCGGCCGTGGCGAGCGACACCAACATGGTGGAGGTGTTCCCGCTGGAAGACCCGGCGGTGATGCTGCCGCTGCACGCGCTCTGCATCCGCGACATGGGGCTCACGCTGGGCGAGATGTTCGATCTGGAGGCGCTCGCCGAGGACTGCGCGGGCGACGGCGTGTGGGTCTTCCTGTTCACGGCGCCGCCGCTGACGGTCACCGGCGGCGTCGGGTCGCCGATCAATCCGCTGGCCGTCAAGTGAAGCGCGCGGCGGACGGATTCTCGCGCGCCGCCGGCCGCGCGTGGACGCGTGCCAATCGCCGGCGCTGGGAGCACGAGCTGGCGACGCTGGTCGAGCTGCCGAGCGTCTCGGTCGATCCCGCGCGTGCCGCCGACGTCCGGCGCACCGCGGCGGCCGCGGCGCGGCTCATCCGTGCGCTCGGCGGCGAGGCGACCGTCGTGCCGACGGGCGGACATCCGCTGGTGCACGGTCGCTTCCAGCGCGACCGCCGGTTTCCCACCGTCACGGTCTACAACCATCTCGACGTGCAGCCCGCGGACGAGCCCGAGTGGCGCAGCGACCCGTTCCGCTTCACACGGGACGGCGACCGCTACGTCGGTCGCGGCACGACCGACGACAAGGGGCCGGCGCTCGCGGCGCTGTTCGGCGCCCGGTACGCGATGGAGCGGGACACGCGCGTCAACGTGCAGTTCCTCTGGGAGCTGGAGGAGGAGATCGGGTCGCCGCACTTCGAGCAGACCATCCGCCGCCATCGCCGGCGCTTCGCCACCGATGCGGTGATCGTCTCGGACACGATCTGGGTGTCGCGCCGACAACCCGCGGTGCCGGCGGGACTGCGCGGGTTGCAGGGATTCCGCCTCACGCTCCGCACGGGGACGACCGATCAGCATTCCGGCACCACCGGCGGAGCCGCCCGCAACCCGGTGGCCGAGCTGGCCGAGCTGATCGCGGCGATGCTCGACGCGCGCACCGGCCGGGTGAAGATCCCGGCTTCTCCCGCGACGTGGTGCCGCCGTCGCGTCGCGAGCTCGCGGATCTCCGGCAGAGCGGGTTCTCCGTCGCGCGCTTCAAGCGCGACCACGGCTTTCGCTCGCTGCGAACAGACGCCGCGCTGGACGTGATGCAGCGGCTCTGGTGCCGGCCGACGCTCGAGGTGCACGGCATCGCGGGCGGCTACCAGGGGCCGGGCGTCAAGACGGTCGTCCCGCCGGCGGCGACGGCCATCCTGTCGTGCCGCCTGGTGCCCGACATGCGACCGGAGGTGGTGATGCGTCTGGTGCGCGACTTCGTCCGGCGGCGGGCGCCCGACGTCGAGGTCGCTCCGGAGCACGCGCTGGCGCCGTTCCGCGGTCACACGAGCGGCCCGCACGTCGACGCGATCCGCGCCGCGGTGCGCTTCGCCTTCGGACGCGAGCCGGTATTCGTGCGCGAGGGCGGATCGATCGGCGCCGTGGTGTCGATGGAGCGCGTGCTGCGTGCGCCGGTGCACTTCCTGGGACTCTCGCTCCCCGAGCACGGCTACCACGCGCCCAACGAGCGCTTCGACTGGCGCCAGGCCGAAGGCGGGATCCTGGCGTTCGCGAGCTACTTCGCGCGCGTCGCCGCGCGCTGACGGCTCAGCGAGCCGCGGTTCGTTTCTTCGCGATCGCGGGCAGGCACAGCGCCCGCTCGACCATGTCACGCAGGCGACGCACGAGGGTGTCGCGGTCGGCCTTCATGCCGCCGGCGACCCAGTCGGCGAGCAGCACCTGGTCCATGGTGCTGAACATCTTGGCCAGGTAGCCCGGATCCTCCTCGACGAACTCGCCGGCCTCGACGCCGCGGCGGAAGATGTCGGCCTGCAGCGCGTGGATGCTCTCCCAGTAGCCGACCTGCTTCGGCGTGCCGACCGCGGGCCCGAGAGCCCACGACGCGCCCGAGCGGAGGTGCATGCGGAGGAACGCCGGGTGATGCACGAAGTAGTCGATGTACATCTCGATGAGCGCGAGCAGCGCGTCCCGCGGCGGGATGTCGCGGCCCGCGACGCCGCGGGCGAGGCGCAGCAGCTCCTGGCCGCGCTCCTCGAGGAGCGCGCCGTACAGCTCGGCCTTGCCGGGAAAGATCGCGTAGATCGTGCCCATCGACAGGCCGCAGTCGTACGCGATCTCGACGACCTTGGCCGTCTCGTAGCCACGCTCGGCAAAGACGCGCTCGGCCGCGTCGAGGATGTGCTGGCGGTAGACGCCGTTGCGCGCCGCGCGCGCCTCGTCGCGCGCCTTCTTCCGGGGCATGCCGTTGCCTACCATCCGGGTGGCTTCTTGACAAGTCATATTTCCGAATGGTAATTCGCAGACCCGAGTTAGGGATCGAGGAACACGAAGGAGGCACCATGGAGTTCGGGATCTTCTCCCAGATGCACTGCCCCCCGTGGGACGACGAGCACTCGCGATATCTGCGCGAGCTGGAAGTCTCGGAGCTGTGCGACACGGTCGGGTTCAAGTACGACTGGTCGCCGGAGCACCACTTCCTCGAGCACTACTCCCATCAGCCCGCTCCCGAGGTCTACCTGTCCTGGGTCGCGGCGCGCACGAAACGCATCCACATCGGGACGGCGATCACCAACATCACGGCGGCGGTGAATCATCCGGCGCGCGTCGCCGAGCGCATCGCCACCATGGATCATCTCTCCGAGGGGCGGGTCGAGTTCGGCACCGGGCGCGGCTCGTCGTCCGCGGAGTGGGGCGGCTTCGCCATCCCCTCGGCGGCCGAGACCAAGCCGATGTGGCGCGAGTCGCTGGAGCAGATCCCGCGCATGTGGCGCGACGGGCCCTACGCGTTCGAGGGCAAGTACTTCCGCATGCCGGAGCGGACCGTGCTGCCGAAGCCGTACTCGAAGCCGCATCCGCCCATGTGGGTGGCGTGCTCGAGCCCGCAGACCTTCGCGGAGGCGGGCGAGCTCGGCCTCGGCGCCCTCTGCTTCACGTTCGGCACGCCCGCCGACATCGCCGGGCACGTCAAGAGCTACAAGGACGCCGTCAAGCGCTGCACCAAGCCCGTCGGGGCCTACGTCAACGACAACATCGCCGTCACCACCAACATGTTCTGCCTCGACGACGGCGACGAGGCGCGCCACCTCTACGCCAAGGCGAAGGTGGGCGCGTTCACCGGCTACTTCTTCAAGTGGCTCGACTCCATCCCGCGTCCGAAGGGCATGCCGCAGACCGGACCCATCCCGCCGCTGCCCGACCCGACGCCCGCGGAGCTGCAGGCCGGCCTCGCGGTCGGCGGCCGGCAGATCGGCTCGCCCGACGAGATCGCCAGGGTGATCGACATGTACGTCGAGCTCGGCGTCGACCAGCTCATCTACGCGCCGCTCACGCTCACCCTCGACCAGAAGTACGTCCTGCGCTCGATCGAGACGTTCGGACGCCACGTGCTGCCCCGCTTCGATCGCGATCCGATCCACAGCACCACGCGGCAGCGCGAGGCGGCACTGGCGGCGCGCGCGGCATAGCGATAGCCAGGGCGCCGCAGCGCATGGCGGAGTCTCTTGTCAGCGAGGTCCTGATCGGCGGCCGGTGGGTGCCCGCCGCCGGCGGGACGTATCCGGTGATCGATCCGGCCACCGAGGAGATCGCCGGCCGGGCGCCCGAGGCGTCGCCGGCGCAGGCGCTCGAGGCCGCCCGCGCGGCACGCGAGGCCTTCGAGCACGGCCCGTGGCCCCGCATGTCGGCCGCCGAGCGCGCGCGCGTGCCTGCGCGACGCGGCGGCGCGATTCCGCGAGGCGGCGCCCGGTCTGGTCGACCTGACCATCGCGGAGACCGGGGCGGTGCGGCCGGTCGCGGAGTCGCAGCAGGTGGGCGCGGTCCCGGTGCGGTTCCTCAAGTACGCGGAGCTGGCGACGCAGCCGCCGGACACGCCGGTGGGGCCGCGCGAGGGACCGGGCGGGATCGCGTTCGGCATCGCCGCGCGCGAGCCCGTGGGCGTGGTCGCCTGCATCACCCCGTCGAACTTTCCGATGACGAACTGCGCGGGAAAGATCGCCCCGGCGCTGGCGTGCGGCAACACGGTGGTGGTGAAGCCGGCGCCCGTCGATCCGCTCGGCGTCGCCGCGCTCTGCCACATCGTCGACGGCGTGCTGCCGCCGGGTGTGCTGAACTTCGTCTGCGGCGAGAGCCCGGCGGTCGGCGAGGCGCTGGTCGATTCCCCGGACGTCGACATGATCTCGTTCACCGGCTCGACCGCGGTCGGGCTGCGCATCCAGGAGAGCGCCGCGCGGCGCCTGAAGCGCACGCTGCTCGAGCTGGGCGGCAAGTCGCCGCAGATCGTGTTCGCCGACGCCGATCGCGACGCGGCGCTGCGCGGCGCCGCGCAGGTGTGGACGTTTCACAGCGGACAGATCTGCATCGCCGGGACGCGGCTGCTGATCGAGGAATCGATCTACGACGAGTTCACCGCCGCGCTGGTCGAGCGGGCGCGGGCGATCAGGATCGGCGATCCACGCCAGCCCGGCGTGGTGATGGGGCCGCTGGTGTCGTCCGCGCAGCGCGATCGGGTGGAGCAGCACGTGGCGCGCGGCGTGCGGGAAGGGGCGGTCGTCGCCTGCGGCGGCCGGCGGCCGCCGCACCTGACGCGCGGCTGGTACGTCGAGCCCACCCTCTTCACGCGGGCGACGAACGCGATGGCGGTCGCACGCGAGGAGATCTTCGGCCCGGTGGTCACCGCCATCCCGTTCCGCGACGAGGCGGAGGCCATCGCGCTCGCGAACGATTCGGACTACGGCCTCTACGCGTACGTCTGGACGCGCGACCGCGCGCGCGGGACGCGCGTGGCCCGCGCCCTGCGTACGGGCACGGTGCAGGTGAACAGCGCGAGCGGGATGCATCCCGACGCGCCCTTCGGCGGCTACAAGCGCTCGGGCATCGGACGCGACGGCGGCGCATGGGCGCTCGCCGCTTACAGCGAGACGAAGTACATCGGGTGGACGGCATGAGCTTCGACACGATCATCAAGAACGGCACGGTGGTGGACGGCTCGGGGCTGCCCAAGCGGGTGGCCGACGTGGGCATCCGCGACGGGATCATCACCGACATCGGTCGTCTCTCGGGCGCGCGGCGCGTGCTCGACGCCGACGGCCTCGTCGTGATGCCCGGCATCATCGACGCCCATACGCACTACGACCCGCAGCTCACCTTCGAGCCGTTCGCCACCTCGTCGTGCTTCCACGGCGTGACCTCGGTGGTCGGCGGCAACTGCGGCTACTCGATCGCGCCGGTCCGCCCGGCCGACCACGACTGGGTGACGAAGCTGTTCGCCAAGGTCGAGGGCATGTCGCCGCGCGTGCTCGGCGAGGGGCTGCCGTGGGACTGGGAGAGCTTCCCGTCCCTGCTGGAGAGGCTCGACACGCGCCTCGGCATCAACGCCGCGATCTACGTCGGACACTCCGCGCTGCGGCGCTACGTCATGGGCGAAGCCGCGTCGGAGCGCGCCGCCACGGCCGACGAGGTCACCGCCATGCAGGCCCTGGTGCGCGAGGCGATGCGCGCCGGCGCGGCGGGGTTCACCTCGTCGCACGCGCCCACGCACGTCGACCCGGGCGGTCGTCCGGTGCCGTCGCGCCACGCCGACTTCGACGAGGTCCTCGCGCTCGCCGCCGCGGCGGGCGAGGGTGGGGCCGGCTCGATCGGGTTTCTCGCGCGCAGCGCGGTGCAGGGGTACGACGCCGAGGATCGCGCGCGCGTGGTGAAGCTGGCGCACGCGTCGGGGCTGCCGGTGGTGGTGCAGGGCATGGGGTTCCGCCCCGGCCAGCGCGAGATGTGGGACAACCAGACGGCCTTCCTGGCCGACGCGCGCCGGCAGGGCGCCGCCGTGTTCTCGATGCTCCGCACCCAGCCGTTCATGCGGCCGTTCAACTGGAAGCGCGGCACGTCGCTGTTCGACGGCGTGTTCCACTGGCGCGACGTCCAGGCGCTCGCGCCCGCGGAGCGCCAGGCGCGGATGAAGGATCCGGCCGGCCGCGCCGAGCTGCGCTGGGCGCTCGACAATCCGAACAAGGATCCCGAGAAGGGCTCGACGCTGCCGCCTCCCGCCATGACCGCGCTGTTCGTCGACCGCTCCGCGAGCGATCCGGGCGCCGAGGGCAAGAGCCTGGCGCAGCTGGCGAAGGAGCGCGGCGTCCATCCCGCCGACGTGATGTGCGAGCTGGCGGTCGCCGACCGCCTCGAGACGCAGTTCCTGTGGAACTCGGAATCGGCGCCCTGGATCGAGGCGAACGGCGAGTCGCAGCAGAACCCCCACATGATCATCGGGACCGGCGACGGCGGCGCGCACGCCGACCGCGACGACGGCGCCGAGTGGTCGACGTACTTCCTGCGCTCGTGGCTGCTCGACCGCGAGCACATGACGCTGGAGGAGGGAGTCCGCCGCATCACGCACCTTCCCGCCATGATCTGCGGCATCCCGCTGCGCGGCCTCCTCGCGCGCGGCTACCACGCCGACGTGCTGATGTTCGATCCCGCTCGCATCCGGCTCGGCAAGAAGCAGCTGGTCGCCGACATGCCGGGCGGTGAGGATCGCTGGCAGGTGAAGCCCGAGGGCATCGTCCGCGTGCTCGTGAACGGCGAGGTCATCGTGGAGAACGGCGCGCTCACCGGCACACGTCCGGGCCGCGTGCTGCGCATCGGGAACAGCGCGTGAAGGCCGTCGTCTTCCACGGCCCCGCGCGCGGGGTCGCCATCGAGGACGTGGCCGTGCGCGGCCCCGGGGCCGGCGAGGTGCGCGTGGCGATCCGCGCCGCCGGGCTCTGCCACTCGGACCAGAGCGTCATCGACGGCACCATCCCGTACCCCGTTCCCGTCGTGCTGGGACACGAGGGGGCCGGCGTGGTCGAGGCCGTGGGCCCGGGCGTCACGAGCGTCAAGGAAGGCGACGCGGTCATCCTCTCGACGCTGGCGCACTGCGGCCGCTGCCCGGCGTGCGAGGGCGGCAAGCCCACCGCCTGCCGCAATGCGCCCAACCCGAAGGACACCACGCCCTTCACCCTCGGCGGCGCGCCGGCCTACCAGTTCGCCAACGCGTCGGCGTTCGCCGAGCTGACGCTGGTGCGCGAGCAGAGCGCGATTCCCGTCGACCCGCGCGTGCCCTTCGACCGCATGGCGCTGATCGGGTGCGGGATCATGACCGGCGTCGGTGCCGTCCTGAATCGCGCGCGGGTCGAGGCCGGGTCGTCGATGGCCGTCTTCGGCGTCGGTGGCATCGGCCTCAACTGCGTGCAGGGCGGCGTGCTGGCGGGCGCGGCGCCCATCATCGCCGTCGACGTGAACCCGCAGAAGCTCGAGCTGGCGCGGCGCTTCGGCGCCACGCACGTGGTGGACGCGTCGCGCGACGACGCGCTCGCGGCCGTGCGCGATCTCACCGGCGGCGGCGCGGAGTACACGTTCGAGTGCGTCGGCAACCTCGCCGTCATCCGCCAGGCGCTCGACGCCCTCGCGCCCGGCGGGACGCTCACCGTGGTGGGCGTGCCGCGCATCGGCTCCACGATCGAGCTGGTGGTACACAGCCTCTACAACAACAAGGCGATCCTCGGCTGCCGGTACGGCGCCGCGCGTCCGCGGCGCGACTTCCCCATGCTCGCCGACCTCTATCTGGCGGGCCGGTTGCGCATCGACGAGCTGATCACCGACCGCTATCCCCTCGACGAGTTCGACCGCGCGCTGCACGACCTCGAGGCCGGCCGCCTCGCCCGCGGCGTCTTCCACGTCGGCGGCGCGCAGCTAGGAGACATGCAATGGGACGCTTCGGGACGCACGTGATCGACGCGGATGGCCACGGCGGCGATCTGCCGAACTGGCAGGCCCGCATCCCGGCCGCCTTCCAGCCGAAGTGGGAGGAGCGCCGCGAGCGCATCAAGAAGCAGTTCGCCAACCTGCCGGGCGTCGGCATCAAGGAGACGAAGGGGACGGCGAAGCTGAACAGCCTCGAGCGTCCCGGCATGACCGACCCGAAGGCGCGTCTCGAGGACATGGACCTCGAGGGCATCGATCAGACCATCATGTTCCCGGGCGGCGCCGGCGAGGAGTGGGCCGGGCTCGATCGCGGGTTCGCCGTCGCGCTGTGCCGCACCCTGAACGACTGCCGCGCCGAGTTCACCAGCTACTCGCCGAAGCGACTGATGTCGGTGGCGAAGCTGCCGATGATCGACCCCGAGGCGGCGGCGGCCGAGCTGCGGCGCGGCGTCGCGGAGCTCGGCATGGTCGGCATGGTCACCCCGCAGCACGTGCGCGAGCGGAACCTCGACGATCCCGTGTTCGACGTCGTGTGGCGGACGGCCGAGGAGCTCGGGGTCGCGGTGTGCGTGCACGGCGGCGGCCAGGCCATCGACCAGGTGCCGCTCGGCGTCGACCGCTGGAAGACGCGGCTCGAGGTGCACGCCTTCACCCACCCCGTCGGCCAGATGGTCGCGGTGATGGCGTTCACGGTGGGCGGCATCCTGCACCGCTTCCCGAAGCTGCGCGTGGCGTTCCTCGAGGCGGGGACGGGATGGCTGCCGGCGTGGCTCGAGCGGCTGGACGAGCACTGGGAGCTGACGCCGGAGCAGGCGCCGAACATCGACCGCAAGCCGAGCGAGTACTTCCTGTCGGGCCGCTGCTTCATCGGGTGCGACCCCGACGAGAAGGGCGTCGCGCACGTCGTGCAGAGCCTGGGCGAGGACGTCGTCGTGTACGCGTCCGACTACTGCCACTGGGACTGCAAGTTCCCCGACACGGTGAAGATCGTGAACGAGCGCACCGACCTGTCGGCCGGCGCGAAGCGGAAGATCCTCGAGGACAATCCGCGCCGGCTCTACGGCCTCGCCTGAGGCGTCGTGCCGGTCGATCTCGGCGCGCTTCTCGAGCCGTCGCGTGCGGCGCTGCTCCTGATGGAATGTCAGGAGGGCATCATCGGTGAGGGCGGCACGCTGTCGGCACTCGCCGAGGCGGTGCGCCGCAACGGCACGGTGCCGCAGATCGCGCGCGTGCTCGCCGCGGCGCGCGCCGCGCGGCGTGCCGGTGTTCCATTGCCTGATGGCGCGCCGTCCCGACGGCGCGCGGGGCCGCCGCCAACTGCCTGCTCCTCGCGGCGACCAGGAAGTCGGCGCGCCCGTTGCTGCCCGGATCGCCCCAGCAGGCGCCCGTGGCCGCGCTGGCGCCCGCCGACGGCGAATGGGTGGTGACCCGCTGGCACGGCGTCACGCCGTTCCACGGCACGGAGCTGGACGCGCTCCTGCGCAACCTGGGCGTGCGCACCGTGGTCGCCACCGGCGTGTCGGTGAACATCGGGATCCTCGGCCTGGTCCTCGAGGCGGTGAACGCCGGCTACCAGGTGGTGATCCCGACGGAGGCGGTGACGGGCACGCCCGACGAGTACGTGGCCGCGGTCATGGAGCACACGCTTCGCCTCCTCGCGACGCTTGCGCCCGTCGACCGGGTCGTAGGAGTGTGGAGCTGACATGACGAAACGATTCCTCGACAAGGTGGCGTTCGTGACGGGTGCGGCCTCGGGCATCGGGCGTGCGACGGCGGTACTCCTCGCCGACGAGGGCGCGAAGGTGTTCGCCGTGGACGTCGACCGCGACGGCCTGCACGCGACCCTGGCGCAGATCGAAGAAGCCGGCGGCACCGCTGACGGCCGGCCGTGCGACGTCGCCGACATGGCGTCGGTGAAGGAGGCCGTCGACGCGGCCGCCGCCAAGTTCGGCGGCCTCGACGTGCTCTGCAACATCGCGGGCATCGGCAGCTTCAAGCGCTTCGAGGAGCTGACCGAGGAGGATTGGAACCGAACCTTCGCCGTCAACGTCACCGGCATGTTCCACACCGTGCGCGCGGCGCTGCCGCACCTGCTGGCGACGACCCCCGGCTGCGTGGTCAACGTCGGCTCGACGGCGTCCCTGCGCGGTAACGCGTACGCTGCCCACTACTCGGCATCGAAAGCCGCCGTCCTGCTCTTGACGCGATCGCTGGCGCTCGAGTTCGCCGATCGCGACCTGCGCTTCAACTGCGTCTGCCCCGGTGGCGTGAAGACGCCGCTGGTGCGGAACTTCATGCGCCGCGCCGATTTCGATCCGCACCTGGTCGACTACCAGGCGCCGCCGAAGACCGGACACTTCGCCGACCCCATCGACATCGCCCGCATCATCGCGTTCCTGGCGTCGGCCGAGGCGCGCATGATCAACGGCGCCGCGCTCACCGCCGACGGCGGGACGCTGGCATGATCCTCGACGTCCTCGCGCGCCACGTGGCGACGCGCGGGGCGCATCCGTTCCTTCGCCACGCGGATCGGACCGTCTCCTATGCGGAGTTCGATCGCCTGGCGAACCGCGCCGGCCATGCGCTGCACGGCCTCGGCGTCGGGCGCGGCGATCGCGTCACCCTGGCGCACGGCAACTCGCTGGAGTACGTCGTCGCCGCCTTCGGCGTGCTGAAGGCTGGCGCGGTCCTGAATCCGGTGAACCCCGGGCTCGGGCGCGACGAGCTGCGCTACATCCTCGGTCATGCCGAACCCCGGATCGTCGTGACCGACGCGTCCAGCGACGCGCACCTGCGCGAGCTCGGCGTGCGTACGGTGGGATCCGAGAGCCTCGTGACGCGCGGTCCCGAGACGGTGCCGGACGCGGGCATCGGCGCGGGCGACGTCTCCACGCTCCTCTACACGTCGGGCACGACGGGCCGCCCGAAGGGAGTGGTCTTCACCCACGGGCGCTCGGGTACGAGCGGCCCGCACTTCATCGCGGCGCTCGGGCTGGTGCCCGACGACGTCATCCTCGCGGTGACCCCGCTCTTCCACGGCAACGCGTGGGGCGCCGTGGTCACGGCGCTGCATGCCGGTGCGACCGTCGCGTTCCCGAAGGCGTTCCATGCGTCCGAGTTCTGGCCGCTGGTGCACGAGACGGGCGCGACCGTGGTCTACACCCTGGGAACGGTCCTCGCGATGCTCCTCACGCGGGAGCCGTCGCCGCTCGAGCGCTCGCATCGGCTGCGCGTGATCCTCGGGCTGGGGAGCGCGCCGATCCGACCGCGGGTGCGCGAGCGCTTCGGGGTGCACGACGTGCTCGAGTGCTTCGGATCGACCGACGCCGGGGTGGTGACGATCGAGCCGATCGGTGTCCCGCCGCGCCCCGGCTCGTGCGGACCGCCGGTGCCCGGCGTCCGGGTGAAGGTGCTGGACGACGCCGGCGCCGCGCTCCCGCCCCGCGCGATCGGCGAGATCGCCGTCGACTCGCCCGCGCGCATGGCGGCGTACTTCAAGGATCCCGAGGCCACCGCCCGCGCGCTGCGCGACGGCTGGTTCCTGTCGGGCGACCTCGGCTACCTGGACGAGGACGGATGGCTCTACTTCGTCGATCGCAAGCGCGACGTGATCAGGCGCGGCGGTGAGAACGTGTCGTCGGTGCTGGTCGAGAAGACGCTGCGCGAGCATCCAGCGGTCGCGGAGGTCGCCGTGATCGGGGTACCGGACCCGGTGCTCGGCCAGGAGATCAAGGCGTTCGTGGTGACGAGCACGCCGGTGACGGAGCAGGCGCTGCGCGACTTCGCGGCAGCGCGGCTCGCGAAGTTCCAGGTGCCGCGCCTCTGGGAGTTCCGCGAGAGTCTCCCGAAGACCCCGACGCAGCGGGTGGAGAAGTACAGGTTGCGGGAGGAGGCGGGCGGCGGCGGGCCGATGGTGGGGTAGGGCGCCGGGTCGTCGCTCCGGGCGGTGGAGCCGTCGGCAGGCCGGTGGCCGGCTGTCACCAATCGGGCGTATCTTCTATGCTGTGCGGTTTGCATACTTGTACGCCATGCGGGGGACGCCAGGGCGCGCGGGTTCGGGCAGGTGCGCCGAGCCTTTCCCGTGCGCTTCTCGATGGCCAGAGCGGGCGGTGGGTTATGCGTGTGGCTCGTCGGCCGGCGACGGGCGCGGTGCCTCGGTGGCGATAGCTAGACCAGGCTATCGCGGCCGCGCGGACGGTGAGCGGATGGGGCAACCCGACGAAACATCGACCTGTTCGGTGCCGGCTGGTTCGACCGCTTCGGACCGGTGCTAGGCGGACTGGACGCGTTCCGGAACGCGTTCGGACTCGAGGCGGCTGAGGGGGATGCAGATAGCAGATAGCCGGTACAACGGGCCTTTTCCGCGAAAGCTTTACCGAACACCCGAACTCTGACGCTGGCCTGTAGGGCCCAAGTGCAAATGTCCGGTTCCTCCACCCTGCGCCGGACCGTGCCGTTCATGCTGCGCTACGTCGCGCAGAAGCCGTCCTTCGGCAAGCTCCTCCGCGCGCGGGGAGCCCCTCCGGGTGTCGTGGTCGAGAGCGCGCGCGCGAGGTGACGGCGCTACGGCTGCCCTTGCGCCGGCGGGGGGAGCGGCTGCACGAGGTCGAGCAGGATCGTGTGCGAACGCCGCTCGACCGCGCCCTCGATGTGAACCCGCGAGCCGTCGGGCATGTTGAAGAGCTGCTTCGCCAGGTCCGGGGGACCGGCAACCGTGAGCGCCGGGACCATGTGGGCCCGGAACACGGCCGACTTCGCTGCGAAGGTGTCGCCGTCGAAGGTCGTGGCATGGACCACGCCGAGCCAGCGGATCTTTCCCGCATTGTCGCCGGTGAAGCCGAGCGAGATGCCCCCCCAGCCGACATCGTTGGCCGTCGCCTCGTCCTTCACGAGCGTGCCCTTGATCTTGACGCCGACGACACCGGTGAAGTCGCTCCCCATCTGGGCGCCGGCGCCGACGGGAAGCAGCAGCGCGGCGAGCAGCGCGAGGTAGCCGGAGGTCCGCACGAGCGTTGCGCGCATGCCGGTCACTGTCCCTTCCCGCCCGCCGGCGTCACCTTGACGCCGGACAGCATGAAGTTTCGCGATGTCGTGTCGAGCATGCCCCTCACCACGAGCTTGCTGCCGGGTGGCGCGGTCTTCAGCTGCTTCATCATGGGTGGCGGCCCGCTGACGAGCAGCGTCGGGTCGCTCGGCATCAGCCGTCGCAGCGTCTCGCGTCCCAGGAACGGGTCGCCGCTCCAGTTCATGAAGGACGTCACGCCGATCCAGCGCTCGGGCGTCTTGTCGTCGCCGATGAACCCGACCGAGATCCCGAACCAGCCGGCGTCCTGCGCGCCGGCCTGGTTCTTCGCCATGACGCCCTCCATCGTGTACGGCAGCACGCCGCCCGCGAAGGGCTGGGCCCGGAGCGTGGCCGGCACGGCGACGAGCGCCGCGAGCAGGAGGAGCCGAGCGCGGTTCCGCATGGGCGCCCCTTTAGTGCAGGCCATCCCCGGAGTGCAAGCGGAAGATCGACCGGAAAGATACAAAAGGTGCGGGCGGGTTCGGCATGACGTGTCGGGGATGGTATGCGAGGCCGGGATGCGTGAGCCGCCCTGGAAAGGGCTGGTCCTGGCGTTGCAGGATCAGGGATACGAGAGCCCCTACCTCGACCGGCTGCGCCGGCGTCTCGACCCCGAGCAGGCGCAGGCCACGCTCGAGCAGGAGATCGTCCAGGAGATCGCCGCCGCCCTCGGACGCAGCGCGGCGAAGCTCGATCTCGCGTTGCTGCGGCTGGAGCTCGCGGGCAGGGATCTGGATGCGGTGACCGACGACACCGAGCGCGCAGCCTGCGCCGCGCGCTTCGATGCGCTCAGGACCCAGGCGCTGCAGGCGCGCCACGAGCTGCTGATCCATCGCGAGGCCGTCGGCATCCGGCGCAACGACATCCTGGAGACGCTCTACCCGATCCCGCCGCGCCGCGCGTGACGCTTGTGCCCCGGGCCGCGTCGGGCCTATGACCGGCGACCATGCCGCAGAACGTTCCCTCCTTCGAGTTCAGCGACGACGCCAAGCGTGTGCGTCAGGCGATCTACGAGCACTGGTGTGCGCACGGGCGAGCGCCGAACCTGCGCGGGATGCGCGAGACGACGGGTCTGGCGCGCGAGCGTCTCGTCGAGGTGTACCGGGAGCTCGACCTCGGTCTGATCCTCACCCTCGACCAGCGGACGAGTCAGCTGGCGATCCTCAAGTGCCAGCCGTTCTCGAGCTATCCGAGCCAGGTGGAAGTCCACCTGGACGGCCGCTTCCACTGCTGGGCCGGCTGCGCCATGGAGTCGATCGCCATCTCCCGGATGCCGCCGTTCGCGGGCCGCGAGCTCCGTCTCGAGTCCTACTGCGCCTGCTGCCTTGCGCCGATCTCGCTCGTCGCGCGTGACGGGGACGTGCGCCCGGCGGCGGCGCGAGCGCCGCTCGTCCACGTGAGCACCACGCCGCGGGAGTGGAACGCGACCGACATCGTCTGCATGTGCGACAGCATGAACTTCGTGCTCGACGCCGAGCACGCGCTGGCCTACGAGCGCCAGATCGCGCGGCGCGGGGTCCTCTTCACGCTCGAGCAGGCAGCGCCGCTTCGTGGCGGGAACGGGTGAGAACCGGATGCATCGCTACGACTGGGAGCCCGTGTCGCTGGTCCCGTCGCGGGTGATCGGCGGCATCAAGGCGCTCGGAGTCGACGTCAGCAACTGGGGTGCGTAGCGTCGGTGCAGCCCAGGTCGACGCGCTGGAGCCTGGTCGCCACCCTGGTGCCGGTGCTCCTCGCCGCGTGCATCTACTTCCCCATCACGCGGTCCTTCTTCTACGCGGACGACTTCGTGTGTCTGCTCAGCATCCGCAACGACGGCTTCCTGCGCTTCGTGCTACGCCCGTTCGCCGGACACGACCTCGTGGTCCGCAACCTGGTGTTCTACGCTTCCGCGTGGCTCTTCGGGCTGCGAGCCGAATTCTTCTACTGGACGATGCTGCTCACGCACCTGCTGAACGTCTGGCTGCTCTTTCGCGTGCTACGCAACCTGACGGCGAGCGACCCGCTCGCGTGCGTCGGTGCGGCGCTGTGGGGAACGTCGCCCGTCCTCCTCGGGACACTCGGATGGTACTCGGTCTACGGCCAGGTGCTGGTCGTGTCGGCGCTCCTCGTGGTGCTCGATCGTGTCACGCGCCTCGCGCGCACCGGGGACGCACCCGGCGCGCGCGCCGCGGGCGGCTGGTACGTGCTGCTGCTCCTGGGCTCGGCGTGCTTCGGCACCGGCCTGGGGGTGGCGCTCGCGTTCCCCGCGGTCCTGTTCCTCTTGCTGCCGGCGGCCTGGCGGAGGCGGGGAATCCGGGCGGCCTTCCTGACGCTTCCCCTCACGACGATCGCGCTCTACCTCGGGGATCGTTCGCTGCACGCCAGGCTCGAGCCGGTGCTCATCCGGGAGCTGATCGCAGAGAACATCTCTCTCGCACGCATCCTGGGCGCCCGGCACATGGTCCCGGGCCTCCTTGCCGAAGGGATCGATACCTCCCTCCGCAGCTTCTTCGTCTCGTCGTCGCAGCCGCCCGGATGGGGTCGGACGGTGACGATCGTGCTCTTCGCCACCTGCCTCCTGCTGCTCCTCTGGCGCGGCGACATGAGGACGCGCCGGGTCGTCCTCGGCATGGCGATCCTGTGTCTGGCAGCCTACATACCGATCGCGATCGGCCGGTACGGCTTCGTCGATCCGCGAGCGGCCCAGCCCCGCTACCACTACGTCGGCAGCCTGCCGATCGTCGTCCTTGCGTGTCTCATCCTCGCACATCTGGCACGCGTCTGGCCGCTGCGGCCGGCCCCGCTCGTCGGGCTCCTCGTGACCACCCTCGCGCTGGGCGCCTACGGCTGGGCACGCTCCGACTTCCGCATCGACGACCACGGCGCCTGCCGGGCTTACCTCTCGCGCGTGCTGCAGGGAGTGGACGTCGAGGTCGAATCCCGGCCGTCCGGAAGCACCGCGTTTCTCGAGAACGGCAAGCCCTCGGCGGCGCTGCTGGGCCCCGTCATGGTCACCGACGCACTGGCCTTCCCGGGACGCGCGGCCGCGTTCGTGCTGACGCACGACACGGACGAGCTCGCCGGTCGCCGGCTCCGGTTCATCGAACGCGACCCGACGGTGGTCGAGTGGTACGCGAAGTTCCCGGAGACGCCGCTGGCGCGACTCCTCGTTCCTCCGGACGCCGTGCCCGGCCGGTAACGCGCGTCAGCGCGGGAGGCCGAGGATGCGCTGCGCGATGACGTTGCGCTGGATCTCCGAGGTGCCGCCCATGATCGTCTCGGAGCGCGCATAGAGGAACTGTCGCGGCACCGCGCCGTCGTCGAGGGCGTGGTCGCCGTGTTGCAGGCCGCCGTAGGATCCGAACAGGCCGACCGCCAGGTCCTGCAGCCGCTGATCGGTCTCGCTCCCGATCACCTTCTCGAGCGAGCTCTCGGCGCCGGGATGGCCGGTGCGTAGCAGCGTGGTCAGGCTGCGGTAGCCGCTCAGCCGCAGGATCTCCACCTCGATGTGCGCCTGCGCGAGGCGCTGGCGGATCAGCGGATCATCCAGCGCGCCGGCGCTGGCGGGATGTGCGCGCGCCATCTCGACCAGCCGGGTCAGCGAGCGGCGGATCTTGCGCTGGAAGACGAAGGTCCACATCGGCCCGCGCTCGTGCGCCACGATACCCATGGCGATGCCCCAGCCCGCGCCGGGCGTGCCCAGGAGGTTCGTCGCCGGAACGCGCACGTCCTCGAAGAACACCTCGCAGAACTCGGCGTCGTCGGTCATCTGGCGCAGCGGACGGACGGTGATGCCGGGCGTCTTCATGTCGACGAGCAGGAGGCTGAGACCCTTGTGCTTCGGCGCCTCGGACTCGGTGCGGCAGAGCAGGAAGCACCAGTCGGCGATGTCGGCGTGGCTGGTCCACACCTTCTGGCCGTTCACGACGTAGTCGTCTCCGTGACGCTCCGCCCTGGTGCGGAGCGCCGCCAGATCGGACCCCGCGCCCGGCTCGGAGAAGCCCTGACACCAGAGCTCGCCGCCATTCACCATCGGGCGCAGGAACCGCTGGCGCTGCGCCTCGCTGCCGTGCTGGAGGAGCGCGGGGCCGATCAGATCGACGTAGGACTGCGCCGGCGGGCGCGGCGCGCCGACCTGGTCGAGCGCCTGATCGAAGAACCAGCGCTCCACCACGGTCGCGCCGCGGCCGCCGTGCTCGCGCGGCCACGAGATGGCGGCCCACCCGCCGTCGAAGAGCCGTTGCTGCCACTCGCGCGCGATCCGGATCCAGAGCGGGTCCTCCACCCGCGTCCAGCAGTGGTCGCGACGCCAGCCGGCCGGGAGGTTACGCTCGAGCCACGCGCGCGCCTCGTCGGCGAAGGCCAGATCGGCGGAGGAGAACGAGAAGTCCATGCGCGGCGAAACCTAGCAGAGCGCCCCGTCGATTGATAAGGGCGACGCGATGCCGAACGCCTGCCTGTACCTGCACGAGCTCATCGACATCGTCGGCACCGGATCCGAGGCCTACAAGGATCACACGGGTCGTCTCGGGACCGGTCGCAGCGACGGCGGCGCGCCGCTCGTGGGAACGTGGCAGCAGAGCGGCTCGACCGGGACGTGGCCCGTGGTGGTGAACCTGTGGGAGATGCGCGGCTGGGATCACTGGAGCGAGATCCTCGAGCGCCAGTACACGCGGGCCTCGGGGCAGGAGCCCACGCTGCGGAAGTGGTGGACCGAGGCGACGAAGTACCGCTCGGGCGGCTTCGACCGCATCCTCGAGCCTGCGCCCTTCTCCCCCACGCGTGCGGAGCTGGTCGAGCGCGGGGTGCGAGGCGCCGCGTGCCTGCAGGAGATCGCCACCGTGAAGCCGGGGACCGCAGAGCAGTACCTCGACGCGCTCGCGACGCGCTGGCTCGCCCCGGCTGCGCGCCGCGGGCTCAGCCTCGTCGGGGCCTGGCGCACGGCGATGCGTGACACCGAGGCCGTGGTGCTGTGGAGCCTGCCGACCTTCGCCGCGCTGACCGACCACCTCGGAACGCTGCACGACGACCGCGCGGCCCGCGCGTGGCTCGGCCGGGCGCGCGAGTGGCGCGTGGACTACCGCGAGACCCTGCTGGTGCCGAGCGTGTGGTGCGTCATGCATCCCGACTGGAGCGAGCAGGAGGCGCCACGCTAGTTCGCTCGCTGCAGAACGAACTTCTCCGCCTGGGAACGGCCGGCCAGCGGACCGCGGGCGCGCGCCGCGAACCAGGGAAGGAGGGCGTCTTCGTAGATCGCATCACCGATCAGCCGGTGATACGTGGGGTTCGGGTGGGGGTCCCGGGAGCTCAGGATGAGCGTCTCGAACGGAAGATGCCTCGGCGCGAGCAGCGAATCGATTCGTGGATTGAGATCCACCACGACGAAGCCGGACGCTGCAGCCAGGGGACGGATCACCGCGTCCAGGTCTGTGCTCGTCGGCTTCCGCTCTCGTTGCGTGTAGGCAGCATACACGACCGTGAACCCGTGCTGCCTCGCGAGCTCGGCGAGACGCTCGTACGCGCGCCGAACGGCTGGCTTTCCGGCGAGGTGGCGTAGCTCGGGTGGAGCGTGAGCCGGACCATCGTTGATGGCAAGGCCCTTCGGCGGCTGATGGTTCCGGAAGGAGTGCCGCTTGAGCAGGGTCGAGAGCCGCAGCGCGACCAGATCCCACAAGTACGACCGGTTCATCGCCCACGGATGAGCAGGAAGCGTGACGAACCCCGGAAGGTCCGCGTCATTGCCGCACAGGAAGATCACCACGAGCGACGGCGCGTACGCCAGGCCCTTGGTGACGAGCGTCTCGACCTCCTGCTGCGCGTTGTATCCCGGTGCTGCGAGGTTCACGGTCTCGAGCCAGGGGCCCTTCGGGTGGTCAGCCTGAAAGCGCTCGGCGATGCGGCTCGCAAAGGTATCCTTCTCCGCGACACCCCAGCCGAATGCCATCGAATCGCCGAGGATCACCAGCCGGATGACGGTCTCGGCCGGCGGCGTGGGCCTCACCAGCGGCCCCCGCTGGCCGAGCTCATTGATGTCGACTCGGGCGCCCTCGAACGTTCCACTGACATCGGGCTCCAGCTCGTAGATGATGTCCGGGTCGTCGCTCAGACGGATCAGATCCACGAGTCGCAGGAGGCGAGCGGGATCGCGCGCGGTCCGGTCCTTGCTCCGAACGACATGGAAAAAGTCGTAGGTCGTCCACGCGTCGACCAGGCGCAGGCCGACCTCCAGCCCGACGAGGGCGAGCAGAAACGATCCGACACCAAGGAGACGAGTCGTCCACCATTCCGTCCTGCGACGCCGGCCTGAGGCCATCGCGGATACCTATAGCACCAGTCTCGTTTGCGGTGGCGCTCCGCGGGTCTTCGACGACCCTTAACGGGGTACGCTCCCTTGGCTAGAGTGCGGGTCCCTGCCATGGCGATCCGCGTTGCGCTGCACCACGAGACGGTCTACGCGTTCGACGCGCCGGTGCCGCTGTCTCCCCACGAGGTGCGGCTGCGGCCCGCGCCGCACGCGCGCACTCCGATCGCGTCCTACTCCCTGCGCGTCACGCCGGAGCGGCACTTCGTCAACTGGCAGCAGGATCCGTACGGCAACTGGGTCGCGCGCTTCGTGTTCCCCGAGCCGACGCGCGATCTGTCGTTCACGGTCGACCTCGTCGCCAGCATGACCGTGATCAATCCGTTCGACTTCTTCGTCGAGCAGTACGCGGAGCACTACCCGTTCACATACACCGAGCAGCTGGCCTACGAGCTGGCGCCCTACCTGACGCCCGAGCCGGCCAGCCCGCGATTCGCCGCCTGGCTCGACGCCGCCCGGCGCGAGGTATGCACGCGGGGCATCACGACGACGGATTTCCTCGTCGGCCTGAACCGCCGTGCGGCGAGCGACATCCGCTATCTCGTCCGCATGGAGCCGGGCGTGCAGTCTCCCGAGGAGACGCTCGACCGGGGCAGCGGCTCGTGTCGGGACTCGGGCTGGCTGCTCGTGCAGGCGTTCCGCCACCTCGGGCTGGCGACGCGCTTCGTCTCCGGCTATCTCGTGCAGCTCGTCGCCGACGTGAAGGCGCTCGACGGTCCGAGCGGTCCCGAACGCGACTTCACGGACCTGCATGCCTGGGCGGAGGTCTACGTGCCTGGCGCCGGCTGGATCGGACTCGATCCGACGTCCGGCCTCCTCGCCGGCGAGGGACACATCCCGCTCGCGTGCACCGCCGTGCCAGCGAGCGCGGCGCCGGTCACGGGCTGGGTCATGAGCGACGTGCCGGGACGACTCGCCTTCTCGATGTCGGTCACCCGGGTGCACGAGGATCCGCGGGTCACCCGGCCGTACGACGATGCCGAGTGGCAGGCCATCGATGCGCTCGGAGAACGGGTCGACGGCGAGCTGCTGGCGCACGACGTCCGGCTCACGCAGGGCGGCGAGCCCACCTTCGTGTCGATCGACGACATGGAAGGTCCCGAGTGGAACGTCGCCGCGCTCTCACCTCGCAAGCGCGAGCTCGCCGGGGAGCTCACGCAGCGGTTGATGCGCCGGTTCGCATCCGGAGCGCTGCTGCACGTCGGCCAGGGCAAGTGGTATCCCGGCGAGCCCCTCCCGCGCTGGGCGCTCGGGGTGTACTGGCGGACCGACGGCGTTCCGATCTGGCGCGACCTCTCGCTGATCGCGGACGAGCAGCGCGCCTACCGGTTCTCCGCCGCCGACGCGCGCGCGCTCGCCACGGCGCTGGCGCGTCGCCTCGGGATTCATCCCGGTCACGTCATCGCGGCCTACGAGGACGTCTCGCTGGTGGCGCTGCAGGAGCAGCAGGTGCCGGTCAACGTCGACCCGCTGGCGAGCGCACTGGATGATCCGGACGAGCGGCGGCGGCTCGCCCGCCTGCTCGGACGTCCGCTGGGCGAGCCCGCCGGATACGTCCTGCCACTCGCGCCCCGTCCGGTCGGGAGCGCGCGCCGTCGCGCGGCGGAATCGGCGCGCTGGCGGTCGAGCCCGTGGCCGCTGCGCCGCGAGCATCTCTACCTGATCGCCGGTGACTCGCCCATGGGGCTCCGGCTGCCGCTCGCCACGCTGCCCTGGGTGCTGCCCGAGGACGTGGAGCCGGACTTTCCTCCCGACCCGTTCGCCGCGCGTGCGGCGCTCGACGATCCGTCCGGCGATGCGGCGACGCCGTCCCCGGTTGCCGCGGATGCGCCGCGCGACCCGTCGCCGCGCGACGTCGTCCACACCGCACTGTGCGTGGAGACGCGCGAGGGCAGGCTGCACGTCTTCATGCCGCCGCTCACCCGGTGCGAGGACTACCTGGCGCTCGTCGCCGAGGTCGAGCGGGCCGCGGCCGCCCTGCGCCTCGTGGTGACGATCGAGGGCTACCCGCCGCCGTCCGATCCACGCATCAAGGTGCTGGCCATCACGCCCGACCCCGGCGTCATCGAGGTGAACGTGCATCCGTCGGCCTCGTGGCGCGATCTCGTCGAGAAGACCGCCATCGTCTACGAGGAGGCGCGGCTCTGCCGTCTCGGCACCGAGAAGTTCATGCTCGACGGGCGTCACACCGGCACGGGCGGCGGCAACCACGTGACCCTCGGCGGCGCCAGCGCGGCGGACAGCCCGTGGCTCAGGCGTCCCGACGTGCTGCGCAGCCTCATCACCTACTGGCAGAACCATCCGGCCCTGTCCTACCTGTTCTCCGGAACGTTCATCGGCCCGACCAGCCAGGCGCCGCGTGCCGACGAAGCGCGTGACGACAACCTCTACGAGCTCGACATCGCGTTCCAGGAGCTGGATCGCATGCTGCCGGAGGCGCAGGAGTGCGATCGTCCCTGGCTGGTCGATCGCCTGCTCCGCAACCTGCTCGTGGACCTCACCGGCAACACGCACCGCGCCGAGTTCTCCATCGACAAGCTCTACTCCCCCGACGGACCCAGCGGCCGGCTCGGGCTCGTCGAGTTCCGCGCGTTCGAGATGCCGCCGCACCCGCAGATGAGCCTCTGCCAGATGCTCCTCCTGCGGACGCTGGTCGCCCGCTTCTGGCGCGAGCCGCTGCGCGCGGCGTTGATCCCCTGGGGGACGGAGCTGCACGATCGCTGGATGCTGCCGCACTTCGTGGCGCTCGACATCGGCGACGTCGTGCGCGACCTGCGGCGCGCGGGATACGGCTTCGAGGAGCGCTGGCTGGCGCCGTTCGTCGAGTTCCGCTTTCCGCGCTACGGGACGGTCGTCTACGAGGGCGTCGAGCTCGAGCTCCGGCAGGCCATCGAGCCGTGGCACGTGCTCGGGGAGGAGGTGGCAGGCACCGGCACCGCGCGCTACGTCGATTCGTCGGTCGAGCGCCTGCAGGTGCGCGTCCGGGGCCTCACCGGCGGCCGGCACGTGGTCGCGTGCAACGGGCGGCCGCTGCCGCTCGCCCCCACCGGCGTGCGCGGCGAGTACGTCGCCGGGGTGCGCTTCCGCGCGTGGGCCGCTCCGTCCGCGCTGCATCCGACCATCGGCGTGCACGCGCCGCTGACGCTCGACATCGTGGACACGTGGAGCGAGCGCGCGATCGGCGGCTGCACGTATCACGTCTCACACCCGGGCGGCCGCAGCTACGAGACCTTCCCGGTAAACGCGAACGAGGCGGAGGCGCGACGGGTGTCGCGCTTCTGGCCCCACGGCCACACGCCCGGTCCGATGCGGATCGTTCCCGAGCCGCGGAACCCGAGCTATCCGTTCACGCTCGATCTCCGCCGGACGCCGCGCTTCACCGCGTGAGGAAGCGGAAGCCCCGCATCTTCTGCGACGCCGTGAGCGGGGTTGAGCCTGCGACGGGGCAGACGCTAGAGCAGGGTCTCGGCGAGGAAGCGCAGCGTCTCCGGCCGTTGCGAGCCGCAGTTGAGCGTTCCGACGGGGGATGCGCGCCACGCCTGGAGGCGGTCGCGGATGCGCTCCTTCGGCCCGACCAGCGAGACCTCGTCCGCCAGCTCGTCGGGCACGGCGGCCATCGCCTCCTCCTTGCGGCCGGCGAGGTAGAGGTCCTGGATCTTCTTCGCCGCCTCCTCGAAGCCGTAGCGGCAGGCGAGGTCGTTGTAGAAGTTCTTGCCGCGGGCGCCCATGCCGCCGATGTAGAGCGCGAGCTGGGGCTTCACCATGCGAAGCGCGCCCTGGACGTCGTCGCTCACGATGACCGCCGCCGACACCGCGATGTCGAAGCTCGCCAGGCTCTTGCCGCCGCCTGCCTTGCGAAACCCCTCGTCGAGCGACGGCTGGTAGACCTTCGGCGCGCGGAACGGCGAGTAGAAGATCGGCAGCCAGCCGTCCGCGATCTCCGCGCACTGGGCCACGCTCTTCGGGCCGATGGCGGCGAGGTAGATGGGAATCTGCCGGCCGTGGACGATGCTCTTGAGCGGCTTGCCGAGGCCCGACGCGTCCGCGCCGCGGTACGGGATCTGGTAGTGCGGTCCCTGGTGCTCGAGCGGCTTCTCGCGCGCCCAGATGGCGCGCACGATCTCGACGTACTCGCGCGTGCGAACGAGCGGCTTGCCGTAGGCGACCCCGTGCCATCCCTCGACGACCTGCGGCCCGGAGACGCCGAGACCGAGCAGCATGCGGCCGCCGGAGAGCTGATCGAGCGTGGTGGCGGTCATCGCGGTCATGGCGGGCGTGCGCGCCGGGATCTGCATGATGCCCGAGCCGAGGTGGATGCGCTCGGTCTGCGCCGCGATGTACGCGAGCGGCGTGACCGCGTCCGAGCCGTACGCCTCGGCGGTCCACACGACGTGGAAGCCGAGACGGTCGGCTTCACGAATCAGGGGCAGGTCGAGCGAGACGCGAGATCCGGAATAGCCGACGCCGAGGCCGAGTCGCATCCCGGCCGTCTACGTGGCGGTTCCGCCGTCTGTCAACCATGGCGGCAGGGTCGACGGATCGTCCACGACCTCGTGGAAATGGGTCAGGTCGACCTGGCGCCGGCCGTCGGGCAACCGCGAGATGACGTCGACGAAGCGCGCTCCCCACGCGATCTCCTCGGGGATGAACGAGTGGCGGGCGTGGACGGTCTGGGACAGGGTCTCGTCCAGCCCGACCACGGAGACGATGATCTCGATCTCGCTGGCGGCGAGCGACGCGGGGGTGGCGCCGAAGAGCGGGCTGGTCTCGGTGATCCAGTGGATCACCGTCCACGTGAGCGCGAAGACGCTGTTGCGTGTGCGGGACAGCTCGAGGTCGTAGAACCGGCGCACGTTCTCTCCCTCGAGGGTGTCCTCGGATCGCGCGAAGACCACGCGGGCGTCCGCCTCCACGATTCCGGTCGCGCGCGCATTCGCCATGCGAAACATCAGGCACGGGATGCCGTTGCGGATGGTCACGATGGCGCGCCGGCTGAAGAGGATGCGTGCGGTCGGACGGGAGAATTTGGCGAAGATCAGCCCGGTCAGCATGGCGAGCCCGATGATGCCCGTGCTGGTCTCGAGCACCACCAGCAGGTTGGCGTAGGCCGTGGCCGGGAGCAGCTTGCCGTATCCGATGGTCGCCATCGTCTGGACGCTGAAGAAGAAGGCATCGGCGAACGATCCGGGGCGTGCATTCTCGATGCTTCCCGGTTGCGAGAGGTAGGCGGTGGCGAAGAGCGTGTTGACGGTGACGTACAGGCCGATGAGGATCGCGACTAGCTTCGGCCACGAGGCGTCGAGCAGGTAGTGATAGGCGTCTCGCTGTAGCCGCCCGTAGCCCTCCCGCACCCAGGAGTCACCGGCGTCGCGGCTGACGATCCGGCTCGTGCTCACGACGCCGGGTCGAGGATGGACGTGAAGCCCGACGGCGCGTGCGGGCCGATGACGAGCTGCTCGAGGACGCCGAGTCCCTCCTCGTCGCCGATGCGGGCGCGGCACAGCTGCTGCACGTGTACGTGGCGAGGATCCATCGGATCGAGCTCGGAGAGCGTCCACGTCACGCCGTCGGTCACCTCGGCTCCCTTCCACATCCCGTGGCCCCATTCCGGATCGAGGTACCCGAGTCCGCGCATCTGGAAGCAGAGGATCGGCTCCAGCGCGACCACGACCGGCGTCTGGCCGTGCGGTGTGAGCGTGATCCGCGCGGCGCGCGCGCGGCGTGTCCCCGGTTGCCAGACCACCTGATGGTGTACCGCCGCCATCGGCTCCGGCGCGCGCTCGTCGAGCCGTCCTGCCGGCGCGATGCTTCCGCTCGCGTGCCAGCGCCGGCCCGCTGCGTCCTCGTTGAATGCGGCATGCGTGCAGCGCTGGTCGAAGTGCACGGGCGCCCACAGCCAGAAGAACTGCGGCGGCAGGCCCGGCGCGCCACCTTCCGGCTCGCCGACGGGCCGGATGCCCCACGAGCGATCGCGCGTCCCCGGCGTGCGATCGGGGAGGATCGCGATCTCCTCGCCGTCGATGCGGATGTAGCCCTCCCAGAATCCGAACTGGGTGAGGCGCGTGCTGTCCATCACGAGCCGGCCCTCGGGACGCCAGGTGAAGCGCGGCTCCTCGATCGCCGCCGTGCGCGCGTAGAACGCGAGGTCGGCCGAGAGGCCGAACTCGTTGTCGCTCACGCGCACGTGCAGCGCGCGCAGCGGCTCGAGCACCTCGACGAACAGCGGACCGACGCGAGTCTCGCGCCGGTCGCTCGGGGCGAGGCGCGAGGTGCGGACCACGTGCTGCCGTCCGTCGCGGACGACGCTGAACGAGCCGTCCATGACGCGCCGGTTCGGATACAGGCCGAGTGCAGCGGCGAAGAAGAGATCGCCCGCGCGGCTGTAGCCGTTGAAGAAGTAGCGATCGTAGAAGTTGCGGTCGCCGGTCGCGGCGTGTGCCACGGGCTCGGCAGTCTGGTGCACCGGATAGTCGTCGAAGCTGGTGAGCATCGTCAGCCCTTCGAGATCTCCTGGAGGAGGGACGGCTTCAGCAGCGCCACGTCGCGCATCGCCTGCGCCGCCAGGTGCTGGGCGAGGGCGCTCCGCGCCGCCGCCGCGACGTCGTCGGGCACGCCGTCGAGCAGCGTGAACGCCCTGCCGATCGCTTCGCGCAGCGCCGTCGCCCGCGCCGACGGCGGCGACGCGGGCGCCGCGGCCAGCGCACGCGCGAGCGGCGCGCCGGCATCTCCCAGCGCGTCGACGACCCGCCCGAGCGCGTCGTCCGCGGACGAGGATTCGGCCTCGTCGAGCGCGGCCTTCGACTCCACCCGATCGCGCAGGTTCTGGAGGACGTCGAGGACCGCGAAGAGCTGTCCGCGCGCGAATCGGTCCTGGACCGCGGGCAGGACGGCGTCGCGCAACGTTCGCATCACCCCGTCGAGCAACGTCTCGATCGCCAGCTGCATGCTCACAGCCCTCCGATCCAGCCGCGCAGCATGCCGAGCAGCAGGTAGAGGTACGGGAGCTGATGATCGAAGATCGCCATGCGGAGGTCGTGTGTCCGGCCGTCACGGAAGGCGCGTAGCCCGGTCAGCATGATGGCGATCATCTTGACGACCGAGAGCACCCCGTAGAAGTGCAGCCGCGCCGGATCGGAGGCGCGGCCGGTGGCCATCGCCCAGCGTGCCACGAAGTCGTCCGGCTCGAGCAACCCGGACGCGTACGCCGTGCCGCCACGCCAGAGCGGCGAGATGCACCACGCGACGTCCTCGAGCGGGTCGCCGAGGTGCACCATCTCCCAGTCGAGGACGCCCGTCAGGCGGGCGTGGCCGGCGTCCTTCGTCACCAGGAAGTTGCCGAGGCGAAAGTCACCATGGACGAGCGTGATGTCGTCGGTCGCGGGGACGTTCGCGCGCAGCCACCCGAGTGCCTCGGCCAGCGGCGGATCCACGTCCATGCCGCTGGCGGCGATGCGCGCGTGCCATCGCTGCAGCTCGCGCGCGGCCGCTGCCTGCCCCGGGCCCGGGTCGCCGAGGAAGCCGAGTCCGGCGGCGCCCCAGTCGATCCCGTGCAGCCGCGCGAGCGCCTCCACGACCTGCGGCGCGAGGGCTGCGCGCTCGGCGTCGTCGAACGGGCCGGCGCCGTCCGGGCCCGGCGCGGGAATGGGCACGTCGCCCGGCAGGCGCTCCATCACGTAGAACGGACGGTCGAGCACCTGCGGATCGCGCTCGAGCCACGGCGTCGGGGGCGAGGGCAGGGGATCGGACGACAGCGCGTGCAGGACACGGAACTCCGGCTCGAGATCGTAGGGCTCCAGCAACCCGGCGAGCGGCTCCCGCTTCAGCACGAAGCCGCGGCGCGCGGCCGGCGTCTCCACGTCGAAGCTGAACGTCTCCTGCGAGAATCCTTCGGTGCTGCGCGCGAGGCCGACGACGCGCAGCGCGTGCGCGTCGGGCAGGCGAGCGCGCAGGAACTGCTCCAGACGCGCGACGAGATCCTGGTCGTCCATCGGCGGGCCGGGCTGGAAGATCGCATGCCCCGCCGTGCGGGCTCAAGGGAAGGTCAGGCGGCCGGGCGCCGGCCGGTGAGACGCAGCGCGGGATCCGGAGCCACCTGCACGCGGATGCCGCGCGAGCCGAGCCGGGCGAAGAGGACGCGCACGCGCTCGAGCGCGCCGGCGCCGGCCTGTCCCCGCAGCTCGACCTCGAGCCGCGCGCCGGGTCCGGCCGCGATCGCGTCGTCCGCGATGGTCTCGACCGCATAGGGCGTCAGGAGGGCGCTTCGCTCGACGGTCGCACGGTCGGCGACCACGACACGCGTCACGACCGCCGGCGCAGGGCCGGCGCTCGGGGACCGGCTCTCGGCCGCCAGCATGGTCACCAGCGCCGCGAGGTCGCCATACGTTCGTACGCGCTCGAGCCGGCGCTCCGCGATCGAGACGCCGACCTCGGTCTCGACCGCGATCGCGATCTCGATCAGGTCGAGCGAATCCACCGCCAGATCGTCTGCCAGCGACGTGTCCGGCAACAGCTCGGCGGGTGAGATGCCGAGCCGGTCGGCGACGATCCGCCCGACGCGGGACTCGATGGCCTCCGCGGCGCGAGTATCCCGATCCTGCCGACGGCCTGGCACCGTGTCGCTCGCGAGCATGAGGAGCTCCCGAGCAAGGAGGGTGCCGTCCCGGCCGGTGGAAAGGCTGGCTGGCAAGGGCACCGCGCTCGGCCGCCTTGCCTGCGCGGCGACCAGCAGGTTGCCCGTCGTGAAGGCAATCCGTGCCGCGCTGACTCGCCGCGTCGGGGCGGGATGACGATCGTCAGATGGAGAGCTGCGCCCGCGTCCGGCGACCCAGCCCGATCGGCCGTCCGATGGCGCGCGTGCGGGATCCGCTGAGACGCCGGAAGGGATGGCGGTGCGGCGTGTAGAGTCCCGGGTTGGCTTCCTGCTCGTCGCGCCAGCGGCGCAAGCCCTGCCGGAGATAGCCCGGATCGAGTCCCAGAGCGTCGCAGATGTTCCGGAAGCTGCAGGGCCAGCACAGCTCCTCCGAGCCCATCCACTCCTCGGCCTCGCGGAAGAGCCGGCGCCCGCGGCGGCCGTGCTCCGTGGCGTAGCGCTGGAACGTGACCACCGCCTCTTCCAGCACCGCGAGCAGCAGGCGCTTCTCGGGGACGAGGGACGCGTCGAGTCCGGGCTTGCCGAAGATCTGCGCCGGCAGGACCATGCCCGGCTCGAGGCCGATCCCGCCGCCTCCGATCGAGTACCCCCTCCGACCACGCGCTGCGTCCATGGCCGCAAACTCTCACGGAGATCCGATCGGGTCAAGTTCAAGATCTGTGCAATATATTGACACAATGGACGGTGGCCCGTAGGGCTCGGACAGGAAGACGAACCGGTGCTGCGAGAATCTGAATCGCGAGACCACGCCGCTCCGAGGCTTGTATGTTCTTGCTCCCGACCCTAAGTGATTGGTCCATTGGTCGAGCCCCGAGCCACTGAGCGCGCAGACGCTCCGTACGACGTGCGGACCGCCGGCGGGATGCTCTCGATCGGCGCGCTCGCGCGCGCGACGGCGATTCCGGTCGAGACGCTGCGCACGTGGGAGCGGCGGTACGGCTACCCCGTGCCGCAGCGCAAGCCATCGGGGCATCGGCTCTATCCGGTGCGCAGCGTGCCGCGCCTCCGACGGATCGCGCAGGCGCTCGCCGCGGGACACCGCGCCAGCGAGGTGGTGCCGGCGTCGGATGCCGACCTGCGCGCGTTGCTCGAGACGGCTCCGCCCTACGCCGTGCGGCGGCCGCCGCGGACGCCGAGCGGCTCCCTGACCGCCGATCTGCTCGCCGCCGTCCGCGCGTTCGACGGCGAGACGCTGACCCGCCGGCTGCTCGCGGAGTGGGCGCGGCTCGGACCGCTCGAGTTCCTGGTCGCGTGCCTCGCGCCAGTGGTGGAAGCCGTCGGCGAGGCCTGGGAGGAGGGCACCCTCGAGGTCCGCACGAGACTTCCTGTCCGAGCGTGTGGGCGACCTGCTCCGGTCGCTGCGGCTGCCGTTCGACGAGCGCGCTGCGGGTCCACTCGTCGTCCTCAGCTCTCTTCCGGGCGAGTCGCGCGCGCTCGGCATCCACATGGCGGCGCTGGTCCTCGTGACCACTCGCTGTCGCGTGCTGGTGCTCGGCACGGAGGTGCCGCCGCCGCAGCTCGCGGAGCTGGCCCGCGACCTGCGTGCCCGGGCGGTGTGGCCTCAGCGTCTCCGCTGCCACCGAGGGTCCCGCGACCACACGCCGCCTGCGCGCGCTTCGCTCGTTGCTCCCGCGACGCACGGCGCTGCTGGTCGGGGGCTGCGGGTGCGCCGGAAGGTCTCCCCGGCGTCACGACGTTGCGGGACCTGCTACAGCTCGAGGCCTGGGCACACCAGGCCTCCCGCAGCTCCTGAGCCGCGGTCAGTCGAAGAAGTGGCCGCCGTTCACGTCGAGCGACTGGCCGGTGATGGCGCGCGCCAGGTCGGAGGCGAAGAACAGCACGGCGTCGGCCACCTCCGCGGAGTCGGGAATGTGGTGGAGGGCGGTGCGCGACGTGACGTCGGCGTGCACCGCCTCGTAGGCGACGTTGCGCTCGGTCGCGAGGCGCCGGAAGTACGCCTCCATCTTGTCGCTCCAGATGTAACCGGGCACCACCGAGTTGACGCGGATGCCGTCGGGTCCGAGCTCCTTCGCGAGCGTGCGCGCGGCGATCAGCAGGGCGCCCTTCGAGGCCGCGTAGCCGCCCATCATCGGCTCGATGACGCGGATCGACATCGAGTTGACGAAGACGATGGAGCCGCGCCCCTGCGCCTTCATCACCGGCGCGACGAGCTGCGTCAGCCGGATGGAGCCGAACAGGTTGACCTCGAAGATGCGCCGCCAGTCGTCGAGGTCGGCCCGTGCGACCAGCGAGACCGGGTTGCTGAGGAACGCGTTGTGGACGAGCACGTCGATGCGCCCGAACTCCGCGCGCGCGGCGTCCACCAGCCGTTCGCAGTCCCCGGGCCGGGTGACGTCGGTCGGGACGACGAGCGCGCGTCGGCCCCTGGCCCGCACCGCCGCGGCCACCTCGTCGAGCATCGCGGGGGTGCGCGCCGCCAGCACCAGGTCGGCGCCCTCGCGCGCGCACGCCAGCGCGATCTCGGCGCCGAGGCCGGGGCCGATTCCGGAGACGAGGGCGATGCGATCGGTGAGCAGCATCGTCAGGCGGGGAGGTGCGGCATGACCTCGGCGGCGAAGGCGTCGATCTGCTCGACCAGCTCGTCGCACGAGCGCGAGCGAAAGCGGACGCCGCAATGGGAGACGCCGAGGGCGTGCAGCTCGCGAAGGGACGCCGCCAGCTCCTCGCCGGACCCCGCGCGGGAGTTCGGCCCGAGGTCGAAGGACGGCTTGCCGACGTAGAGCCACTCGCTGTTCGCGCCGATCTCGATGGGGACGTCGCCGCGCGTGCGCCGGCGGTGCTCGCGGAGCGCGGCGATCTGTGCGGGAAGGCGATCCCGGAACGTCCCCTGCGGCAGCCAGCCGTCGCCGCGCGCGGCGGCGCGCCGCAGGGCCGCCGGGGTGCTGCCGCCGACCCAGATGGGCGGTCGCGGCTGCTGCACCGGGCGCGGGCGGATTCCCACGTCGTGCAGGCGCCAGCACGCGCCCGTCGTGCTCCGGGAACTCGTCCCGGAATGCCGCCGCCACGGCCTCGATGGCGTCGTCGAGGAGCGCTCCGCGACGGGTGAAGTCGATGCCGAGCGCCGCGAACTCGGGCTCGAGGTGCCCCGCGCCGACGCCGAGGATCACGCGGCCACCCGACAGCGCGTCGAGCGTGGCGAACGCCTTCGCCGTCTGGAGCGGATGGCGGTAGGGCGCCACGTAGACGTACGACAGGAGCCGCACGCGACGCGTGGCGGCCGCGAGCCAGCCGAGCGTGGCCACCGGGTCGTACCAGGTGGTGGACATGGCGGCGGCGTGGGAGCGCGGGATGCACACGTGGTCGCACACCGCGACGTAGAAGAATCCGGCGCGGTCGCACGCCTGCGCCACCCGGAGCAGCTCGTCCGGACCGGCCGTCGCCTCCCACGGCGCGGCGAACACGGTGCTCTGCGCCGCGACCGGAAGCTGGAGACCCACGACCAGCTTTCCGGGCGGCACGATCTGCACGACGTCGATCACGTCGATCGGCCGTTCCGTGACACGGCCGCCTCGCGCATGCGGACGGTGCGGTGCACCGGGTCGTGGTCGAAGCGGGGGATGACCTGCTGGCCGAACAGCTCGACCGAGCGCAGCGCCACCTCCTGCGGCTGCGTGGACGCGAGGACGCCGAAGATGAGCTGGTCGCAGCCGATGTCGGCGTACTGCTGCACGGCCCGCGCGCACTCGTCGGGATTGCCGACGATGCGCTGGCCGCTCGCGATGCGCTCCTCGAGCTGCGCCGCGCGTCGGCTCCGGGATCACCTGCGGCCACGCCGGCACGCCGGCGGGTCGCGGGAACGTGTCGAGGTACCGGAAGACCAGGCTCGTGTGGTAGCCGGTGCCCATCCGGAGCGCGACGTCGCGCGCCTCCTTGCCGTCCTCGAGGCAGACCAGCGCGGTGACGCACGCGACGTTGTCGTTCACGTAGTCGCCGACCGGCTCGGCGTGCCGGATGGTGTTCTTGTACACCTCGATCAGCGGCGCGAAGTCCTCGGGCGAGCCCAGGCTGAAGCAGAGCGCGCCGAGGCCGAGGCGCGCCGCCTTCTCGAACGTCGACGGGCTGCCGCACGCCACCCAGATCGGCGGATGCGGCTTCGTGTACGGCTTCGGCAGCACCTTGCGCTCCGGCATCGAGAAGAAGCGCCCGTCGTAGGCGTAGCGCTCCTCCTTCCACATGCGGAGGATCTGCGGCAGCGACTCGTCGTACATGGCGCGCGTCGTGTCGCCGTCGGGGATGCCGAAGCCCTTGAACTCGGTGGACGACGAGCCGCGACCGGTGCCGAACTCGAAGCGGCCCTCGCTGAGGTGGTCGAGCATCGCCACGCGCTCGGCGATGCGCGCGGGATGATTCACCGGCGGGGTGATGTTGTAGATCGCCGAGCCGACGTGGATGCGCTTCGTGCGCGCGGCGATGTACGGCAGCAAGATCTCCGACGCCGAGAGGTGCGAGTACTCCTCGAGGAAGTGGTGCTCGACCGACCACACGTACTTCCAGCCGGATCGGTCGCACGCCTCGGCGACCTCCAGCTCGCGCATGATGCGGCTGTGCTCGGCGCCCTCTGGATCCGCCTCGACCTCGTGACGGGGAACGTGTGCCTGGACGAAGAGTCCGAACTCCATGATAGACCCGGGCGTCTACCAACTCGCGTGCCGGCCTGACAAGCCGCGTGGCGGCGCGCTACCGCAGGCGCTTCCGGAGGTAGTAGTGCGCATGCCCCGCCGGGTAACCGTCGAGGACCCCGAACACCTCGTATCCGAAGCGGCGGTAGAAGTCCGGGCCGGCCTGGAAGCTGAAGGTATCCAGGTGGACGTTGCCGCATCCCCGCTCGCGCGCCACCGCTTCGGCGGCCTCGAGCAGCTTGGCGCCCCAGCCGTGGCGGCGGCAGTCCTCGTCGACCCAGAGGAACTTGACGTGCAGCCACGCTGCCCAGATGTCGCCGAGCACGCCGCCGCGGATGTGGTCCTGCTCGTCGCGCAGGAAGATCGCCACCGGGAGCCAGTCGTCGTGTCCGGTGACGTCGATGTTCCACTGGTCGAGACGGTCGCGGATCGATTGCTGGTCGGCGGCGTCGGCTCCGGCGTCGCGCACCATGCGCAACGTCATGGCGCCACCCCGGCCGCCGCGCGCGCCGCGGCGACGAGCGCGAGCGCGCGACGACAGAGCGCCTCGTTCGCCGCGTGCAGCACGCTCGTGCGTCCCGCACGGAGCGGACGCCCCGCGAGCGGTGCGCCGGCGAAGTCCACCGACACGCCGCCCGCTCCGGCGACGAGCGGCACCGACGGGATCAGATTGGGCACGTTCTCGTTCACCACCAGGTAGGCGGCGCCCTGCGACTCGATCCAGACCGGCGGCTCGCGCCAGCCGAACAGCACGCGGCCGAGCGCGCTCAGATTGGCGTACTGCCGCAGCACGTCGAACGCGCCGCCGCCGTGGCGATCGGTGAGGCGCCGGTAGAGCTCCACGCCGGTCGCCTCGTCGCCGGGGAGTCGCGTGTCGAGATCGTACGCCTGGAAGACGTCGAGGTACGCCCAGAGCTGCGACAGGTCGGTGCTGCTCGTCGTGAACACGCGCCGCCAGGGCCGCTCCGTGGCCTCCCAGGTGATCGGTCCACCCGGCGACGGCAGCGCCACCAGATCCTGGGGATACGATCGATAGCGGGTCGGATTGCCGTCCACGACCACGGCCACCTCGAAGTCGCCGAACGTGAGGTCCCGGAGACCCTGCTCGGTGGGCGCCGTGAAGGCGAACCCGGCGGCCCACCCGCCGTCGTTGGCGACCCGCACGCGATCCGTGAGGCGCTCACCGAGACCGGCGACCTTCACGGTCCCGTCGATCGCATCCATCGAGGCCCAGACCGTCCGCGACCCGCGTCCCACGCGATGCGTGGCGCCGGCCGCCGGGTCGACCAGCAGCTCGATGGCGCAGCCGAGCGCGTCGGCCAGACGCGCGAGATGCGCGAGGCCGACCTCCTCGGCGACGGCATCGACGTGCCGCGCGCCGTAGCCACCGTGCGGCTTGAGGAGCGGCGTCTGCGGCTCGGCGCGGGCCCGGGGGTCCATGCCGTGCACCAGCGCGCGGATCTCGCGGCCGGCGGCGAGGGCGGCCTCCGCACACGTCGTGGCGGTCGCGGAGCTCGACTGGGTCATGCGACCGCGGTTCCTACCACGGCACGGCGCGTCGCGTCTCTCGCCGCTCGGCTTGCCCCACGCATCCTCGCAGAGTAGTCGGCTCGTGACCCATGCCCGCACCCCGGCCACAGATCACCGTGCAATTCCGACCGGCGACCGGTGGACGGTGATCGAGGCGGTACGCGCGCTCGCGCCCGACGTCCGGGCGCAGTCCGAGCGCATCGAGCGCGACCGGCGACTGCCGCTCGACCTGGTCCGCTCGCTGGCGCGGATCGGCGTCTTCCGGCTGTGCGTGCCGCGCGCGCTCGGCGGCGCGGAGGCCGAGCCGGCCACCCTGCTCGCGGTGCTGGAGGAGCTGTCGCGCGCCGACGGCTCGACGGGATGGTGCGCGATGATCGGCGCCACCAGCGGCCTGCTGAGCGCGTACCTGCCGGAGAGCGAAGCACGGGCCATCTACGGCGCGTCGCCCGACGTGATCTCCGGCGGCGTGTTCGCGCCGACGGCGAGCGCGACGCTCCGCGACGGCCACTACCGGGTGAGCGGTCGCTGGCGGTTCGCCAGCGGGTGCCAGCACTGCGACTGGCTGATGGGCGGCTGCGTCGTACAGGACGACGGTGCGCCGCGGGCGCGCATGGTGCTGTTTCCCGCGGCCGACGCCGAGATCATCGACACCTGGACGGTGTCGGGACTGCGTGGAACCGGCAGCCACGACATCGCGGTGCGCGACCTGCTCGTGCCGGCGACGCGCTCCGCGTCGCTGACGCACGACCGCCCCGTCGCGTCGGGGGCGCTGTACGCCTTCCCGCTCTTCGGCCTGCTCGCGATCGGCGTCGCCGCGGTCGCCCTCGGCATCGCGCGTCGCGCGCTCGACGAGATCGTCGCGCTGGCGGTCGCGAAGACGCCCACCGCGGCCCGCAGAACGCTGGCCGAGCGCTCGACCATCCAGGCCGCGATCGCCGAGGCCGAGGCGACGCTGGCGGCGGCGCGCGCCTTCCTCCACGAGGTCGTCGGCACGGCCTGGCAGGCCGCTCGCGATCGCGGCGCGATCGACGTCCCGCTGCGCGCGCGCCTGCGGCTCGCCGCCACCCACGCCACCGCCGCGGCGGCGCGCGCGACGGACGCCGCGTACACGGCTGGCGGCGGGACGGCGGTGTACGCCGACAGCCCGCTCCAGCGTACGTTCCGCGACGTCCACGTCGTGACCCAGCACATGATGGTGGCGCCGGCCACGTGGGAGCTCGCGGGTCGCGTGCTGCTCGGGCTCGAGACCGACACGACGATGCTATGACGTCGGACGACTTCACGGACCATCTGGAAGCCCTGGCGGCGCTGCGCGAGAAGCGCCCGCCCGCGTTCAAGGGTCGCTGAGCGATCCGGAAAGGACTCGATTGCATGATCACCGTCATCGCCACGCTCAAGGTCCAGGCCGGACAGGAGGAGACGCTCGTCGCCGGCATGAAGAAGATGATCGAGCACGTCCGGGCGCACGAGCCCGGCACCAAGACGTACCTGCTGCACCGCTCGGCGGCCGATTCGACGAAGTTCCTGGTCTACGAGGTCTACGCCGACCAGGCCGCCTTCGCGGCGCACGGCGCGAGCGAGCCCATGAAGGAGTTCTTCAAGCTCGCGGGCGGCATCATGGACGGCCGTCCGGACATCGCGATGTACGAGGAGATCGACGGCAAGCGCTGACGTGCGCATGACGGGGCGACCGACCGCGGCGCAGGCGCGTCTCCGCCTCCTCGCCGGCGCCGTGGCCCTCGTCGGGTTCGCGATCTCGATCTGGATCTACCTGACTGCCGCCGGTACGCCGGAGAATCCGCTGGGATACGAGCCGGAGGATTCGAAGGTGTACCTGCGCGACATGCAGCGCTACGGCGGCAAGGCGAACCTGATCGGGAGCGAGATCGCCGGATGGTTCCAGGGGCTCTGGCACGGCAGGGCCCTGGCGTTCACGGTCGCGTGCATCACGCTGCTGGTCGCCGGCGCGCTCGTTCTGGCCGCGCTTCCGCTGCCGCCCGACCTCGACGGCCGCGACGGCAAGGGCTGATCAGGTCCCCGGTCCCTCACGGGTCGCCTGTCCATACGACCAGCGATAGCCGTCGGGGTCGACGAAGAAGAAGTTGCGTTCGCCCCAGGGCTGATCGTCGAGATCGCTGACCGCGACGTCCAGCTTCCGGAGGCGCTCGTGCTCGGCGTCCACGTCGTCGACGCGGACCTCGACCTGCATGCCGCCAGCGTAGCACCGTGCTTCTTCGTGGCGGTCGTCGGTGTGGATGACGAGGTAGCCGCTGCCGAAGGCGAAGCCGGCCACGTCGACCTCGTCGGTGCTCAGCTTCCAGCCGAGGGTCTCACCGTAGAATCTCTTGCTTCGCGCAAGGTCCGACACGAACGCGAACACGTAGAAGATGCCTGTAGCCGGCATGATGTCCTCCTCGCGGTGCAGCCGCTCGCGGCACGCTAGCGATTCGCCCTGCGGCATTCTTGCGCTAGAAGGCCAAGATATGTCGCGAACAGGTCATGAGGCTGCCATCTGGAGGCCCGCCCAGGCGTCGGGATGCGTCCGGAGCCTTTCCTACGACTATCCGAACGGCCACGAGGTCCTTTCCCACGTCCACCACCATCACCAGCTCGTGTACGCGGTGCAGGGTGTGATGACCGTGTCGGCGGATCGGGGATCCTGGATCGTGCCCGCGCATCGCGGGGTCTGGGTGCCCGCGCACGTCGAACACGCCATCCGCATGTCCGGCGCAGTGTCGATGCGTACGCTCTACCTCGACCCGCGTATCGTGCACGGACTGTCGCGCGAGTGCCGCGTCGTCGACGTGCCGCCACTGCTTCGCGAGATCATTCTCCGTGCCGTCGAGCACGGCAGCCTGGATCGCCGTGTTCCCGCGCAACGCCACCTGGTCGACGTGTTGCTGGACGAGGTCCGCGCGCTTCCGTCACGCGCGCTGCACGTCCCTCGACCCGCGGATCCGCGCGCCAGACGCCTGGTCGAGTACGTCGAGCGCGACCCGGCTCCGCGCCGTCCGCTCGGTCGCCTGGCCAGGACCACCGGTGCCAGTCCGCGCACGCTCCAGCGGCTGTTTCGCCGCGAGACTGGGATGACCGTCGGGAACTGGCGCCGGCAGCTCCGTCTCGCACGCTCGCTCGAGACGCTGGCGGGTGGTTCGTCGGTCACGGCGGCCGCGTTCGACGCGGGCTACCAATCGGTGAGTGCGTTCGTCTCGGTCTTCCGTCGGACGTTCGGCGAGACCCCCGGACGGTACTTCCGCGCTCCGGCCACGCGAGAGCTGGTCGCGCGGGCACCGGGTGCCTAGCGGCGATACTCGCCGCTGTACGAGAACCAGAAGGTGTCGGCGTCCGGATCACCGGGCGACGGCGGCTCGGGCGGCGGGACGGTCGAGGACACCGGGGGCAGATGCCGGAGGTAGACGACCAGCGCCTCGAGATCCTCCGGCGTCAGGTTCGCGAAGTGGTCCCACGGCATCGCTTGCCAGTGCATCGTCCGCCCGTCGCGGGCGATGCCGCTCTGGATCGCGCGCTTGATCTCGGGCGTGCTCCAGGTTCCGAGCCCGGTCTCCGGGTGCGGCGTCAGGTTGCGCGAGTACGTCGTGCCGAACACCCGCCACGCGACGCGCATGCCGCCGCCCATCTCCGGGAACGGCAGCCAGAGGCGCGCGGGATTCGGTCCGGCGGTGTGACAGAGCGGACACGTGCCGATGGTCGCGATGTACCGGCCGCGCTCGGCCAGCGCATCGACGTCGGCGTCGCCGGCGGCCCGCGCTGCGGGCGGGCGGCGCACCGGAGGCAGGCCGAGGAGCGTGCTCGCGCGCTCGAATGGCGGCTCGCCCTTCACCAGCGCCGCGGGGAGCCAGCGCAGCGGGGGCCAGGTGTAGACGAGCGGAACGGCAAGGAGCAGCGCGCCGACGGCGACCGTCTCGATCACGCTGCGCCGGCGTCTCACGAGCAGATACGTCGCCAGCACGGCCAGGCTGGCGACGGCGACGGCCTCGTCGCGGAGCGGATTGCGCACCGGGGCGGGATGCTCGCCGTCCCCGGGCGCGCGGCCGGCGTTCGACGGATGGTAGCCGGCGCGCACCGGATCGCCCGCGAGCAGCGCCCCCGTCTTGGCGACCACGCCGTCCCACAGTCCCAGCGCCTCGGGGGCGGGCACGAGGTTCCGGACCGGCGGAAGCGATTGCAGGTAGCCGTGCACGGCGTCGATGTCGGCGTCGTCCAGGCCGGTGAGGACGGTCCAGGGCATGTCGAGCGGACTGAGCACGCGGCCGTCGCGGCTGCGACCGTCGCGCAGGACGTGGCGTAGATCGTCGGCGCTCCAGCCACCGAGCCCCGTGTCGGGGTCGGGTGTGAGGTTGCGCGTGAACACCGTGCCGACGTGGGCGATCGTCACCCGCATGCCACCCGCGCCGAAGCTCCCCTCGACGTACGAGCCGTCGGGATTCATCTGGACGTGACACAGGAAGCACGTGCCGGACCTGACGACGTACTCGCCGCGCGCGCGCGCCGTCTGGCCGTCGCCCGGCGGCCGGCGCGCGAGGGCGGTGGCGGCCGCGTCCAGCGACGGCGCGATCGCGAGCGATGCGACGAAGTTCGCGACGTCCCACAGGTCGGCAGGGCTGGCCGCGTCCAGGTAGCCCGGCATCGGCGTGCCGCCGAGGCCGGTGGCGAGGCGCATCGCGACGTCGGACGCGGCCGGGCCGCCCTTGAAGGTCCACGGGCGTGCGAGGTCGGCGGGACGGATCGACGAGCCGTCGGATGCTCGCAGCGCCGCCGCCGAGGACCCGTCGCCGCGCCCGTGGGCGCCGTGACAGGCGACGCATCCCAGGTCGTGGTACAGCGCGGCCCCGCGCGCGCGGCTCCCGGGCGAATCGGGCACGGGCGTTCCCAGATCGATCGGAGCGCCGATGGCCTGCGGTGGGCCGAAGCCCCGCACCACGGCGACCAGCCCCCGGATCTCCTCGGGCGTCAGCAAGTCGTGGAAGTACGGCATCGGCGTCCCGGGCAGCCCCTCGGCGATGGTGTGCGCCAGATCCTCGTCGGTCGGCGCCTTTCCCGATGCGACGCTCGCGATCTTGAAGCGCCCGGTGGTGAAGTCGCGCGGTCGCTGCCCGTCGAACGCCAGGGCGACCGCTGCCGGGCCGCGGCCGTCGCCGTGCGCGCCATGGCAGCGCGCGCACCAGCGCTCGTAGCGTGAGGCGTCGTCGACACCGGCCGCCGCGGACAGCCGGGCGCCGGTCGCCAGGATCAGCGTGAGCGCGAGCGCGGCCCGCACGCGCCGTCAGCTCCGCAGGAAGTCGAGGATGGCGCGATTGACGACCTCGGGGCGCTCCTGGTGCAGGAAGTGGCCCGCGCCGTCGACGATCTCCACCCGAACGCCGCGCGCGAAATAGGGCTCGAGGCCACGCGCCAGCTCGACGCCGATGCAGCCGTCGTCGGCGCCGTGCAGGTAGAGCGCGGGCACCTGGAGCGGCGTGCCCATCGCCTGCAGCATGGCGTCGAGCTGCGCGGGGTCGTCGAACACCGGTCGCATGGTGTGGCGGTAGTAGCCGAGCGCCGCCTCGAGCGTGCCGGGACGGGAAAGCGTCTCCTGCACGAGGCGGAGGTCCTCGCGCGACGGCTGCCAGCCCGGGGACCAGTCGCGATAGAGGTGCTCGACCATCGCGAAGCCGTCGCGCGCCAGCGCCTCGTCCGCGAGCGGATGCTGGAAGAACACCATGTACCAGCTCCGGCGCTGCTGCGGGTAGCTCTCGCGCAGCGCGCGAAAGAAGCCGGGCCCGTAGGGGACGGCGAGCGTCACGATCTTCCGCATGCGCTGCGAGGCGAGCAGCGCGCCGAAGTAGGTGGCGGCCGCGCCCCAGTCGTGGCCGATGACGATGGCGTCGTCGGCGGCGAGCGCGTCGAGCAGGGCGGCGACGTCCTCGCCGAGCGCCATGGCGTCGAAGCGTCCGTCGGCCGGCGCGGAGGTGGGGGCGTAGCCGCGCATGAACGGCGCGACGACGCGGTAGCCCGCTTGCACGAGGACGGGGACCTGATGACGCCACGAGCGAGCGTCGTCGGGGAATCCGTGCAGGCAGAGCACCAGCGGGCCGCTGCCGTCCTCGAGCGCCTCGAACGTCACGTTCGGGGTCTTGATCGTGCGGGTGACCATCGCCCCGGCTTGTAGCACAGGCCCGGCTCGACGGGTCGAGTCTTCAGGCGCGTGGGACGAAGTAGTGGAGGCCGATCGCATCCGACGCCGGCGCGATGCGGACCTCCACCGGAAGCCCGATGCGCAGCGCATCCGGGGCGACGCACACGGCGGTGACCAGCCGCGGGCCCTCGGCCAGCTCGACGACGGCCACGGCGTACGGCAGATCGTCGGCGAACGGCGGCACCAGCGCCTGGTGCGTCACCGTCCAGGTGTAGACGGAGCCGCGACCCGACACCTGCCGCCAGGTCCAGCGCGCGGAGCCGCACGCGGCGCACAGGATCCGCGGCGGGTGCCGCCAGCGCTCGCAGTCGTCGCAACGCTGCAGGCGGAGCTCGCCGCCGGCGAGATGGGCGTAGAACTCCGCCGTGAGGCCGTCGGGACTCGGGACGATCCGCGGGACGAAGTCGCTCACCGCTCGCTCCGCAGGATGGCGAGGCTGCCGTCGCCGAAATCGCCCCAGCCGGTGACGAGCCCCAGTCGTGCATCGCGGACCTGGGCCGCACCCGCCTCGCCGCGCAGCTGCCGGACGGCCTCGATCACGTGGTTCATGCCCCACATGTGGCCCTGCGAGAGCAGGCCGCCGTGGGTGTTCAGCGGATAGCGGCCGCCGAGCTCGATCGCGCCGCCGCGAACGAACGCCGGCGACTCTCCGGCGCCGCAGAGCCCGAGCGCTTCGAGCTGGAGCAGCACGACGTACGTGAAGCAGTCGTAGACCTGGAGGAAGTCCACGTCGTGCGGCCGGATGCCGGCCATCGCGAACGCCTTCGGCGCCGCGTCGTGCAGGCCGATGTGGAAGAGATCGGCGCGGTTCGGGATGTCGTCGGCGGGGGTCGGGTGGCCCTCGGCCGCGCCCAGGATCACCACCGGCGGCCGCCGCAGATCGCGGGCCCGCTCGAGGCTCGTCACGACGATGGCGTTCGCGCAGTCGGTCTCCAGCGAGCAGTCGTAGAGCCGGAACGGCTCCGAGACCCAGCGCGCGGCGAGGTACTGCTCCATCGTGAGCGTCTTCCCGCGCATGAGCGCGCGCGGGTTGCGCTGCGCGTGCCCGCGGCACGCGAGGGCGACGGCGCCCGTCGCCTCGTCGGGCACGCCGTAGGTCAGCTTGTGGCGCGTCGCGATCCACGCGTACATCTGGACCGGCAGCATCGCTCCGTACGGCATGTAGAGATCCATGACGACGTCGGCGAGCGTGGTCGCGCTGAGTCCGTGGCGGGGAACGCGCGCGCCGGGCTTCGGGCGAAACGCGGAGTAGCCGTTCCACCCGACGACGATGAGCACCGTCGTGGCGAGTCCGGCGTCGATCGCCATCGCGGCGCTCTGGAGCGCCGCCACCGGGCTCGCGCCGCCCATGTGCACGGTGACCGAGTAGCGCAGATCGCGGACGCCGAGGTTCGCGGCCAGCTCCTCCGCCGTGGTGTAGCCCTGCGGTGGAATGATGCCGTCGACGTCGGCGAGGGTCAGGCCGGCGTCGCCGACCGCGTCGCGCGCCACGCGCAGCATCATCTCGAGCGGCAGCTCGTCGGCGCCGCGGACGTAGTCCGTCTCGGCGACGCCGACGATGGCGGTGCGGTCCGAGAATCCGGGCATCACGCCGGCCTGCGCGCGCGCCGCCGTCGCAGCTCGAAGAGCCAGCGATGCAGGACCGTCTGCCCGGGCTCGAACCCGAAGAGCGCCGGGAAGCGGAGGAACAACCGGCGCCGGCCGCGCAGCCGGATGCGCCCGAGGAGCAGGCCGAGCACCGCGTTCGCCTCGCCGCGATGGACCGCGAGGAAGTAGGTTGCGGGCGACCGGATGGTGAGGTCCGGCGTGTCCGTTCGGCCCGGAGTCACCGCGCAGCGCTCGTCACCGACGCGCATCACCCAGTCGCCGCCGCCCGGGCCGGTCAGCTCCCACTGCGTCGTGAAGGCGAGGCCCCGCGCCTCGGTGGGGCGAAAGTACTGCGGGATCCAGCGCATCATGGCGTCGACGTTCTGCGTGCGGATGCGGCGCAGGTTGATCAGGCGCACGCCCTCGGCCGAGCGCGGCGAGGCGCGGTCCACGGGCGTCCGCCACTCGCCGGGCGGGATGCCGTGGCGCTCGCGTGCGCTGGGCGTATCGATGACGAACTGCGCATCCTCGATCGTGCGCGTGTGGGTGAGTGGCTTGAGGGTCTCGTCGAGATAGCGGCGCCGGACGTCGCGATCGTCGTGGAACGCGTGCTCGATCTCGGCGGGGCAGGTGGCGACGCAGTTGAAGCAGCGATACTCGACGCGGAACGACAGCGCCTGCCAGAGCGCCGCGATCTCGTTGTCGGCCCAGCGCTTGCGGAACTCCCGCGTCGAGCGCTCCGCCAGGTCGCCCACCAGGTCGAGAAAGCCGGGGATGGAGTCGCGATAGGTGTGGTTGTAGCAGGCGAAGAAGTCGAACGTGCCGTCCTGCCGGATGGCGTCGGTGGGACACGAGGCGACGCAGAGGTTGCACTGCAGGCACGGGTTCCACGCCACGGGCTGGTCGTACGACGGCCACTCGAGGTTCGTCACCACGGTGTCGATCAGGCAGTACGCGCCGAAGCGGTGGTGCAGGAAGTTCCGGCTGAGACCGACGACCCCGAGACCCGCCGCCTGCGCCACCAGCTTGTGGCTGAGCGGCCAGATCTTGTCCGCCCAGCGCTGCCCCACCTCCTGCGGCCAGCCGATCGTGGTGGTCAGGCCCTCGCCGCCGAGCGCGTTCACGAGCTTCACCGTGCGATGCCCCATCTGGAAGATGCGCTCCTCGCACGAGTACAGCTCGTGGTTCGCCGTCGGCAGGTAGCGCGACTGCATCGCCGGCTTGTTCTCCTCGCCGATCAGGCAGACGAGCGAGCGCGCGTGCGGGTAGACCCAGAGCACCTCGTCGCGCTCGTGCGCGATGGCGGGATCGTCGATGGAGATCACGCCGACGTCGTCGGCCCATTCGCGCACCTCGGCCTTGAACGCCTCGAGCGGAAGGGGAGCGGGGACGCCGCGGCTCGGCAGCGGCGGCGAGTCGATGCGACGGAACGGCCACCGGTGCGCGATCCCGGGCGGCACCGCGTCGGGAGCGGTGGGCCGCGGCCGTCCCGGAGCGGGGAAGGGGAAGGGCCAGTCGCTGGCGCTGGGCGGGCGGCGGGCGACGGCCATCGGCTACCGCCGCCGCCGCGTGCCGGCGGGAGCGATCCAGCGCAGCGCGCCGTCGAGGACGGCCTCGAGCACCTCGTCGGCATGACCCTCCGACGTCTCGACGAGGAGCCCGGCGGCGCGCAGCGCGGTCACCCCGTGGACGTCGGCCCACAGGGTGTTGGTGGCGACCGTCGGATCCACGTCGTCGCGCAGCTCGCCGGCGGCGATGCCCGCCACGACGACGTCGCGCAGGATGAGCAGCGTGAACATCTCGCGGTGCACGGCGTCGCGGCGCCGGGCGGCTCCCGGGCGGCCGTGGAACATGAGGTCGAAGTCTGCCGGTTGCTCCGCGCCGAAGCGGAAGTAGGCCCGCCCCATCGCGCGGAGGCGCTCGGGCGCCGTCTCGCCGCGCGCGTCCTCGAGATACCCGGCCAGGCGCTGGTGTCCTTCCATGCGCAGCTGCTCGAAGACGTCCTCGAGGCTCCGGAAGTGGAGGTAGATGGCGGTGGGGCTCACCCCGACCGCCTGCGCCAGCGCGCGCGCCGTGACGGCGTCCGCGCCGCGGGTGGCATGCAGACGTCGCGCCGCGCGCAGGATGGCGGCACGCAGGGATCCGGGCCGCCTGGCGGGTCGCCGGCCGGAGCGAGCCACCGCCGCGCGCCGGGTTAACATCGTTAACCCGGCTACGCGGCGCCGGCTCTCGTGTCAAGAATCCAGTCTGTCCAGGCCTGTCAGTCCCGGCGGCCGCCGCTCAGGCGCAGGATGCTGATGAACAGGTTGACGAAGTTCAGGTAGAGCGAGAGCGCGCCGGCGATGGCGTAGGTGCCCGCGCTCCCCTCGGGTACGGCGAGCGCCATCGCCTTCAAGCGCTGCGCGTCGTAGGCGGTCAGCCCCGTGAAGACGATGACCCCCACGAAGGAGATGAGAAACTGCATCGCGCCGTTGTGCCAGAAGAGACCGACGACCGACGCGAGCACCACGCCGATCAGCCCCATGAACAGGAACTGGCCCCAGCCGGCGAGGCTGCGCGAGGTGGTCGTGCCGAAGATCGCGAGCGCGCCGAACATCCCGGCGGTGATGAAGAAGGTCGTGGCGATCGACTGGCCGGTGTAGACGAGCAGGAGGAAGGAGAAGGTCACTCCCGTCAGCGCCGAGTAGCCGAGGAAGAGCAGGGTGGCCACGCCCGGGCGAGAGACGCGAGACGCCCGCCGAGAGCGCCACGACGACGCCGAGCTGCACGCCGAAGAGCGCGAGGAGCAGCCAGGGGCTGCGGGCGATGGTCATCGACCAGTTGGTGCCGGACACGTAGAGGGCGACGAGCGCCGTGACCGCGAGCCCGACGCACATCCAGCCATAGACCGAGCGCAGGAAGGCGCTGACGCGCTCCGAGCCGGCGGTCGTGCTGAGCGTCGCGTCGGAGAGAGAATCGAACCGTCCCATGGGTACCTCCGTCGAAACAGGGTGCCCCGATGGTACACCGCCGCGGTCGCGGTCGAAACCGGGCGCTCCGCTCCGCGTGGACTCCCGGGCGCAGCCTAGGCCCTGGTCAACCGGCGTCTGAACACGGCGGTGCCGACGAGCAGGTAGAGGACACCGAACGCCGCCATCACGGCCGTCGGGCGCAGCGCCGCCTCGATGCCGCGCCGCCGGATCATCAGGTCGTTGAACGCCTCCATCGCCCAGGTGGTGGGGAACGCCAGCGCGACCTGCCGCATCCAGCGTGGCTCCAGATCGATCGGCCACCAGCATCCGCCGACCGCCGCCATGGTGACGATGGCGATCGAGCCGATCGGCAGCACCGCCTCGCGGCTGGTGGCGAGGGCCGCGACGACCAGACCGAACGCGGTGCCGGCGAAGACGATGCCCGCGGTCGGCAGCAGGAGCAGCCAGGGCTGCGGGCCGAGGGAGATCCCGAAGAGCGCGCGACCGACCGCGAACAGCAGGATCATCTGCACGACGCCGACGAGGAAGCGCGCCAGCAGCTTCGCGCCGAGCACGCTGCTCACGGAGACGGGCATCGTGCGCAGGCGGTCGAGCGTGCCCCAGTCGCGCTCGTCGAGCAGCCCGAGCGACACGCCGAGCAGCATGCCGAGCAGCAGGAAGGTGACGCTGAAGCCCGGCACGTTCTGGTCGAAGGTGTTGATGTGCGACGACCCACCGCTCACGTCCCGCTCCTCGAAGTCGATCCGGCCGGGAACGGGGGGTGGCTGCGGCACCTCGATGTCGGGCACCGCGAGCGCCGGTGGCTTCGGCAGCGGCGGCGGGGCGGGAAGGTGGATCGCGGGTGGCTCGGGCTTCGGGAGTACCGGTCCGTTCGCGAGAAGCTGCGTCAGCGACGGCGGGGGCTCGGGGAACGCGGGCGGCGGCGGGATGTCCTGGGCGTGCGATCCCGCCAGCCGCCGCAGCTCGCCGAGCCAGGCCTCGAAATCGCGCCGTCGCGCCGCGACCGTGTCGAGGTAGGCGCGGACGTCGGCGAGCTGGCGGTCGAGCTCGTGCGTCGCGCGCTCCGCGTACGCGTTCCCCGCCGTCGCGAGCTGGCGCGTGAGTGACGCCTGCGCCGCGCGCGCCGCCTCGTCGCGCGCGCGCGCGGCATCCTCCCAGGCGGCGGTCAGCCGGCGGCGCGCGGCGTCCACCTCGTCGCGCAGGCGATCGAGCTGGCGCGCCAGCCGATCGCGCTCGCCGCCGGCATCCGCCCGCGTCGTCTCGATGCGCTGCGCCGCCAGCGCGTCGCGCATCTCGAGGAGGCGGAGGCGGACGTTCAGGCGCTCGAGGTACTTGACGGCGTCGGTATAGAGCACGAGCGACGCGGGACGTCCGGCATCGAGCGCCGCCTGCGTGCCACCGGGAATGACGAGCGCGGTGCCGGCCTGCTTGTCGCGGACCAGCCGCTCCGCCTCGGCGCGACTCTCGACCGGTCGCAGGCGCACGGCTTCCTCGCCGGACAGGCGGGAGCGGATCTCGCGGCCGAGCGCGCCGCCGTCCTCGTCCGCGAGGGGCAGCTCGTACGCGGTCTGCCCGGTGGGGTCCGCGCCGTACAGGTTGGAGAGGCTCAGCCCGGCGACGGTGATCACCGCCAGCGGAGCCAGTGCGAGGAAGGTGAGACCGACCCGGTCGTGCCACAGGAGGCGCAGGTCCTTCATCAGCAGCGCCAGGAACGCCCGCATGGCTCAGTCGCGCAGACCCCGGCCGGTCAGCCGGAGGAAGACCTCCTGGAGATCGGGCCGCTGCACGTGCAGCTCGAGGACCTCGGTCGTGGCGGCGACGCGCTCGAGGACGCGCGCGGCGCGCGGCAGCGCGTCGAGCAGGATCTCGGACCGGTGGCCGCGCGCGGACGAGAGCCCGGTGACCGGCACCGGGCGCGCGCCGTCGATGCCGTCGAGCCAGCCGTCCGGCAGCGGGGCCTGGGTCACGAGGACGAGCCGCACGCCTCCCTCCGCCCCGCGGGTCAGCTCCGCCGGCGTGCCGTTCGCCACGACGCGGCCGTGATCGATCAGCACGACGTGGTCGCAGAGGCGCTCCGCCTCGTCCATGGAGTGCGTCGAGTAGAGCACCGCCGTGCCGCCGCGCGCCTGGTCGCGCACGGTCTCGAGGATGCGCTCGCGCGACTGCGGATCGACCCCGACGGTCGGCTCGTCGAGGAGCAGCACGGCGGGGCGGTGGAGGAGCGCGCACGCCAGATTCAGCCGGCGTTGCATGCCGCCCGAGAAGGTCGCCACGACGTCGGTCGCGCGCTCCGCCAGCCCGACGAGGTCGAGGGCGCGCATCATGGCGTCGCGTGCCGCGCGGCCGGCGAGGCCGAGGATGCCGGCGAAGCATCGCAGGTTCTCGAGCGCGGTCAGGGTGGGATAGACCGCGAGCGACTGCGGCACGAGGCCGAGGACGCGCCGCACGCCGGCCGCGTCCCTGCGCACGGAGATGCCGGCGACCTCCGCGTCGCCCGCCTCGGGGCGGCGCAGCGTCGCCAGCACGGAGAGCGCCGTGGTCTTGCCCGCCCCGTTCGGGCCGAGCAGACCGACCACCTCGCCGGCGGCGACCTCGAAGCTCACGCCATCGAGCGCCGTACGCGGACCGTAACGCAGCAGCAGCCCCGCCGCCCGCACCGCCGTCATGGGGGCGCTATGGACGTGGGTCCTGTTCGTGTCAACGTGCGCCGGGATGAGCCGGGTGGTGCTGCTCGGCGCGGGACACGCGCACCTGCACGTCATCGCGCGCGCGGCGGCGCTGGTGCGGCGCGGTGCGACCGTCGTCGTCGTCGCGCCCGGCGACTTCTGGTACTCGGGCCTCGCGACCGGCGTCCTCGCCGGCCAGTACGAGCCGGCGCTGGACGTGGTCGACGTCGGGGCGCTGCTCGCGCGAGCCGGCGGACGGTTCGTGCGCGGCGCGGCGGTCGCGGTCGATCACGCCGCGCGCCAGGTCCTGCTCGCGTCGGGCGAGACGCTCGCCTACGATCTCCTGTCGCTCGACGTCGGCAGCGAGGTGGCGGTCGACGTGCTGCCCGGCGCGGCGCGCCACGCGCTGGCGGTGAAGCCGCTCTCCAACCTGATGCGGCTGCGCCAGGAGCTCGAGGCGCGCTGGCGCAGCGGCGAGCGCGTGCGCGTCGTGGTGGTGGGCGGCGGCAACAGCGGCGTCGAGGTGGCGGCGGCGATCCAGCAGCTCGCGGTGCGGCGACGCGGCGCGGTCGCGGTCACGTTGCTCGCGGAGGCGGATCGCCTGCTGCCCGGGATCCGTCCGGCAACCGCGACGCGGGTCGCCCGCGAGCTCGAACGGCGTGGCGTGCGCTGCGCGACCGGGACGCGCGTCACCGCGATCGAGGCGGACCGCGCGCGGACCGCGGGCGGCGGCGAGCATCCCTTCGACCTGCTCGTGCTCGCCACCGGTCTGGTGCCGGTGCCGCTGCTACGTCGCTCCGGCTTGCAGACCGATGGCGCGGGTGCGCTCCTCGTCGACGCGACGCTGCGCTCGGTCGCCGACCCGACCGTGTTCGGCGCCGGCGACTGCATCGCCTTCGCAGGCCGAGCGCTGCCGCACATCGGCGTGCACGCCGTGAAGCAGGCGCCCGTGCTCCTCCACAACCTGCTGGCCGCGCTCGACGGGCGGCCGCCCCGGCGCTACCGCCCGCAACGTCGCGCACTGCTGATCCTGAATCTCGGCGACGGCACGGGGCTCGCCACCTGGGGAGGACTCGCGTGGCGTGGACGCGCGGCGTTCTGGGTGAAGGATCGCATCGATCGCCGCTGGCTGGAGCGCGCTCGGCTTGCGTCGAGCTCGGGGACGTGAGAATCGCCGCAGCGATGGCCATCGAGCAAGGCAAGACGGCGCCCGCGTTCACGCTCACCGACGCCGACGGCAAGAAGGTGTCGCTGAAGGACTACGCCGGGAAGAACGTGATCCTGTACTTCTATCCGAAGGACGACACGCCGGGCTGCACCAAGGAGGCGTGCGGGTTCCGCGACGACTGGAAGCAGCTCCAGAAAGCGAACGCGGTGGTGCTGGGCGTCTCGGCCGACGGGGAGGCGTCGCACCAGAAGTTCCGCAGCAAGTACAAGCTGCCGTTCCCGCTGCTCTCCGATCCCGACCGCGCGGTGATGGAGAAGTACGGCGCCTACGGCGAGAAGATGATGTACGGCAAGAAGACCGTGGGCGTCATCCGCTCCACCGTGTGGATCGGTCCCGACGGCAAGGTGAAGAAGCACTGGGCGCGCGTGGCCAAGGCCGAGACGCATCCCGCCCAGGTGCTGGAAGCGCTGAAGGCAGGCGGCTGACCCCGCGCCGCACGCGTCACTCCGGCACGAGCCGGCAGGTCAGCGGGTGCGGGAAGTAGTGGATGAACATGTCGCTCCAGTACTTCTGCGCCATGGCCTCCGCGACGCGCGGCGCGACGTCGGGGACCGGCTGGCAGCGGACGTGCTCGAAGTGCTTGCCGGCGACCGTGAGGCCGACGTCGGGCGCGCTCTTGCTCTTCTGGACGCGATCGGCGGCACGCCCTCCCAGGCGGACATAGAGCTGATCGTCGAGGACGACGAGCCACACCGGGAAGGTGTAGGCCCCCTCGTCGGGACGGTCGGTCGTCAGCTGGAGGGTGTTCTCGTTCGCCCAGCGGGCGGGCGACCAGTCGGCGGGCACGGCCGCGGCAGGCACCGTACGGAGCAGGATCGCGAGCAGCACGACGAGGGTCCAGCGCATGGGTATCCTCCCTGCATGTCGCTGTCGCACCGTGCGGCCGGGTTGCGCAAGGCCATTGCTTGACGGCGGCCGGACGACGTGAAAGCCACGCGATGTGACGTCGTGGCTTCTCCTCCTCGTCGCCGTGATCAGCGCCGGGTTCACCTGGAACGTCTACCACCCGCGCTACCGGCCGGCGCCGCTGGCCGTGTTCAGCTTCTTCTCCGGCTGGCTGACGGCGGAGCTGGCCCTGCACCAGATCGCCTGGCAGGCGCTGATCGCGGGCGTCCTGATCGACCTGGGCGCGCTGTCCGCGTGGCCGGGACGGATCGCGCTCCCCGTCCTGCTCGGCAACTGGATCTTCCTCTGGCGCAGCCACCGCCAGGGGCTCGGCGCCGCCGAGGCGGTCGAGCACGGTTTGCAGGCCGGGCTCGGCACGGACTACCGGTCGCAGATCCTGCCCTCCGCGGCCGAGCGTTTCGTGGAGGGCGTCGACTGGCGCTCGATCGCGCTGCCGTTCCCCATGCGGCACCCGCAGGTGGAGCGTATCCGGAACATCGTCTATCGCGAGGTCGCCGGCCAGCGCCTGCGCCTCGACGTCTACCGTCATCGCGATCGTCCCACCGGCTGCCCGACCCTGCTGCAGGTGCATGGCGGCGGCTGGGTGCTCGGGAGCAAGAACGAGCAGGGCGTGCCGCTGATGCTGCACCTGGCATCGCGCGGGTGGGTCTGCGTCAGCGCCAACTACCGGCTGAGCCCGCGTGCGACCTTCCCGGATCCGCTGGTGGACCTGAAGCACGCGCTGCGATGGATCCGCGAGGAGGGTCGGTCTTACGGTGTCGATCCGGACTTCGTCGTGGTGACCGGCGGATCGGCGGGCGGACACCTGGCGGCGTTGATCGCGCTCACCGCCAACGAGGCCGCGTACCAGCCAGGATTCGAGCGCGTGGACACCTCGGTCCGTGCCTGTGTCGCGTTCTACGGCGTCTACGATTTCACCGATCGTAACCAGCTGTGGCCGCATCACGGGCTGACGCGGTTGCTGCAACGTCAGGTGATGAAGGCGGCGCTCGACGAGGCGCGCGACGCGTACGAGCTGGCGTCGCCGATGAGCCGGATCGGGGCGAACGCGCCGCCGTTCTTCGTGATCCACGGCGACCGCGACACCATGGTGCCGGTCGAGGAGGCGCGGCGGTTCGTCGCCCTGCTGCGCGAGGCCATCCCCGGACGGGTGGCCTACGCGGAGATTCCCGGCGCCCAGCATGCGTTCGAGATCTTCCCGTCCCTGCGGACGATGCTCGTGGTGCAGGGCGTCGAGCGGTTCCTGGCCTGGGTCTACAGCCAGCACGTCGCCGGGCGCGCTGCGAGCGAGGCGGCGGTCGGTTGAAGGCCCCTGGCGGTGGCCGCTGGGCGGGCGGCTATTTGACAGCCGACGCGACTCGGTTGTAGCGACCGGGAAGATGGGATCGCTCGTCGAGTACCGCTGTGGCACATGCAACTACGCAACCGGCAAGCTCAACGTGGGCTGGGGCAAGGCCGGACGAGCAAGCTACTGGGGCGGCCTCGCCCTGTGCGACGCGTGCAAGGAGCTGCGCGTGGTGGATCTGTCGGACGCGCGTGCCGATCGTCGCGACCGCCGCTGCGCGCACTGCAACGGGCCGCTCAAGATGGTCGAGGGGATCGCGGAGCGCGTCGCGTGTCCGCAGTGCAGCGCGCCGCTCGCGCCCGTGAACCTCGGTAGCTGGTCCTGAGCGTCCGGCCTGGTCGACTCGACGGACAGCGACGTCCCCGATCCGTTCGACGACGAGGAGCCGCCCGAGGAGGCGCCGCCTCCGCCGGAGCCGGACCACGGCGGCGGGAAGTTCGCCGGGCTCGTGATGGCGCTGGTGCTCGTGCTCGCATACGTCGCCACCGGCTCGCGCGCCGAGCAGAGCCATCCCCTGGTCGCGGGAAGCGCGGATTCGGAGCGCATCCTCTCGGGCGAGCCCTGGCGCGCGGTGACCGCGCTCACGCTGCACGCCGACCCGTCGCATCTCGTCGCCAACGTCACGGCGGGCGCGTTGCTGGCGACGGCGGTGTGTCGCACCGTCGGCGGCGGCCTGGGTGCGGCGTTGATCGTCGCGGCGGGCGCGGGAGGGAACGCGCTGAACGCGTTGCTCCAGGGGCCGCCGCACGTGTCGATCGGCGCCTCGACGGCCGTGCTCGGCGCGGTGGGGCTGCTGAGCGGGCTCGCATTCGCGCGCACCCGACGCACGCTGCGCCGTCGTGGGCGCGCGTGGCTGCCGCTCGCCGCCGGGCTCGCGCTCCTCGGCATGCTGGGGTCGGATCCGCGCACCGACCTGGGCGCGCACCTGTGCGGCTTCGTGGTCGGCGTCGCGCTGGGCGCGATCACGGGATGGGCGATGGCGAGCGTCCCCGGACGCGGGGTGCAACGCACGCTCGCCGTCGCGACCGCCGTCGCGGTGGCCGCCTCCTGGTGGCTCGCGTTGCGAGCGGCTTGACAGGGACGTCTCCGCCGGCGGACGACGGCGGCATGTACGAGACGCTGACCGTCCACCGCGAGGAGCATCTCACCTGGCTGACCCTCAACCGGCCCGACGCGCTCAACGCCATGAGCGCCACGCTGGTGCGCGAGCTCCGGCAATTCTTCTGGGAGCTGCCGGCGGACACCGAGACGCGTGTCCTGGTCCTGCGCGGGGCGGGACGCGGATTCTGCGCCGGCCTCGACCTGAAGGAGCAGCCGAGCGAGGGCCGGCCGGGCGAGCGCTCGGTCACGGCGGGCCTGCGGGCGCAGCGGACCATCAGCGAGCTGGTGCTCCTCATGCGGCGCGCGCCGCAGCCGATCGTCGCCGCGGTGCACGGGCCGGCGTGCGGCGGCGGCTTCGCGCTGGCGCTCGCCGCCGACGTGCGCGTGGCCGGCGAGTCCGCGCGCATGAACGCGGCGTTCATCCGGCTCGGTCTCAGCGCCTGCGACGTCGGCGTGAGCTACTTCCTGCCGCGCATCGTCGGCGCGTCCGTCGCGGCCGAGCTCCTGCTCACCGGCAACTTCATCGATGCCGCGCGTGCGGAGCGGGTCGGTCTCGTGTCACGGGTCGTCCCCGATGCCGAGCTCGAGGACGCTGCTCGGTCCCTCGCCCGGGACATGCTGCGCAACTCGCCCCTCGGGCTGCGCCTGACCAAGGAGTGCCTGAAGCTCAGCCTGGACGCCGGCAGCCTCGAGGAGGTGGTCGCGCTGGAGGATCGAAACCAGGTGCTGGCTGCGAGCACCGGGGACTTCCAGGAGGGCGTGATCGCCTTCCTCGAGAAGCGGCCGGCGCGATTTCGCGATGCCTGACGCCGGGCGCGTCAGGCGTGACGGGCCCAGAAGGCCTCGAGCGCGGCCGCCGATTCGGCGGGACGCTCGTGAGGCCACCAGTGACCGCAGCCGTCGAACAGCACCAGCTCGCCGCGCACCCGCGCCGCGAGGCGCTCGGCGAAGCGCGACGTGACGTACGGGTCGTCGCGTCCCCACAGGATCAGGGCGGGACGCGTGATGCCGGCGACGCCGTCCTCCCACTCCTCCCCGACGTGGATCGCGGATCGGTAGAGACGGAGGATGCAGCGCTTCATGGGATCGTCGATCCGGTCGGCGATCGCCCGGGCCTCGTCGGCGGGCACGCCGGCCGCGGGAAGGCCCTCGGCCATCGCGTCCGGCGTCATCACCTCCATCACGGCCTCGCCGACACCCGGGGCCTGCCACTGCTGGGCGAGGTCGTGCCAGACGTACTCGCGATCGATCGGCCCGTCGCCGCAGCACCACGTACGGATCAGATCCGGTCGCAGCGAGACTGCACGCTGCACGAGCAGCGCGCCCCAGTCGTGCCCGACCAGGTCGACGGGCTCCCCGACGCGCTCGAGCTCGGCGACGAGCCAGTCGACGTACGCCTCCTTCGTGGCCGAAAAGCCGTCCGGAGCCGGGCACCCGAACCCGGGCAGCGCCGGCGCGAGCACGTCGCGTCGCGAGAGATGGGCGCGCAGCTTGTCCCACAACCGGGGCGTGTCGGGAACGCCGTGGATCAGGACGGCCGGCATGCCGCGGCTATAACGGGACGCGGACGGTGGAACAAGGTGCGGACGCCGCTCAGCCGAGCGGCGCGACGTCGCCGGTGTTCGTCCCCACCCCGACGAACGGCGCCCCGCTGCCGGTGTCGAAGCCGAAGATGTAGAGCGGCTCGCTGAAGGATGGGCCGAGCGGGAATCTGAGCGTCACGGAGGAGAACGGCTGCTGATAGCCGGCGCCGCGGAGCCGTACGATGGCGGCCTCGAGCGTCATCCTGGGCAGGGGACTCAGGCGGGTGTCTTCCAGGAATGCGGGCAGGACACCCTTGACGCGACCGAACCCCCCCTTGCCGTACTTGAGGACGACGGTGCGGAACCGGCTGCCACTGGTCCGCTGGTTGTCGAAGACGAAGCGCCAGCGATCGACCTCGCCGGCCGTCATGGCCGAGCCTGCGGACGGCTCGCCGTCCGCCTCGAGCGGAGAGGCTCCGGTGAACAGGACGCGGCCCCTCACGATGTGCCCGGCGCGACGGAAGAGCGACTGGACGGACGGGGTGTGCTTGCCGGCCGCGTCTGCGCTGTGCCCGAGCACGAGCCAGAGACAGGCGACGAGCGCGAGAATACGAAGCATGAGGTGACACGTTACCGGGCGCTCGCGAAGTGCGCCACCCGTGTCCGTTGACGGCGGCGGCGCCGGGGCGCCGCCGCCGTCGCGGACGGCTCAGATACCCGGCAGCGAGGAGCGGGGCGCCAGGTGGTCGCCCACCAGCATGCCGCGCTCGCGGTACTTCTCCTCGGTGCGCTCGGTGACGAGACCGAGCCGCATCAGGTTCGGCATCACGGTGTGCATGTAGGGCTCGCTGTTCACGAACGACCACTGCTCCCAGTTGTGCGTCGCCTGCACGACCGCCTCGGGGTCGAGGCCGTACTTGGGACCGAAGCGGTGCAGCATGTCGAGCTGCTGGTTGGCGTTCAGCGTCTCCAGGATGTTGAACGCGAAGTCCTCGAGCTCGACCAGCGTCTCGGGGTCGCACTCCTTCACCAGCCGGCGCATGGTGAGGATGCCGAAGGCGGCGTGGCGCGCCTCGTCCTGGTGGACGCGGTGGATGATGTCCTTGATCAGCGGATTCGTGTTCGCCCGCTGCACGATGTCCATGATGCCGACCGCCATGCCCTCGAAGAGCGTCTGCATGCCGAGGCACTTCGCCTGCCACGTCGGCGCGGCGAGCAGCTTGTCGAGCAGGACCTTCAACGTGGGATCGATCGGCACGACCACGCCCATCTTGCGCTGCAGGAACTTCGAGAACACCTCGACGTGGCGCACCTCGTCGATCACCTGCGAGCCGGCGTACCACTTCTGGTCCATGGTCGGGCAGCAGTTGACGAGCTGACCGCAGAGCTGGAGCGCCGCCTGCTCGCCGTGCAGCAGCTGCGAGATGAGGTGCGAGAACTCGTCCCACGCCGCCTCGCGGCAGGTCTTCTCGTCGGCACCCATCTCGGTGAGGAGGCTCGAGAGCAGGGACGCGCCGATCTGCGGCATGAACCACTCGTCACGCGGCAGCGGAGTCGACCAGTCGAGGTCCTCCTCGGCGTTCCACTGGCCGCGCTTGCCCCGCTCGTAGAGCGCGCGCAGCTCCTCGACCTCGCTGCCGTATTCCCAGGTCCACTGCAGCTCGAGCGGCACGTCGATGTCGAGCTTCTTGCGCAGCGATTCGACCTGCCCCTCGTCCACGAACTCGACGACCTCGAAGTCGCCGATCTTGCGTCGGTTGCTCTCGAGAATGGTCTGCATCAGCGTGTCTCCCCGGAGTGTGAGGCGACGAGACCTCGGTGGATGAGCGCCTTCAGCTCGTCGCGGCGCCGGCGGACCTCGGTGGCGGAGAAGACCGGCCGCCCGATCATCTCGTCACCGAACTCGCCTGACGCGAAGTGATACACGGTGGCCCCGATCAGCGTCTGGAGCGTGTGGCCGACACTGACCGGTCGGATCGCGCCGGACTCGATCCCTTCCTTCAGCAGCGCCGCGCCCGCCGCGACGATGCGGCGGATGATCTCGTTGGCCTCGCGCTCCCCGGGCAGCTCGCCCGTGAGCTCGTCGTCCTCGAACAGCGAGCGCAGCAGGATGCGCGCGTAGGTACGCCGCTCGGCGAGGAGGTCGACGAGGACGTCGATCCAGCGGTCGAGGCGGTCGATCGCGCTGCCGCCCGCCGCCAGCGCGCGCATGAGCCGCTCCTCGATCACCGCGAGGATGCGCGCCACCACCGCGGCGTACAGCTCGGCCTTGCTGGAGAAGTGGTGGAACAGCGACGATTTCCCGAGGCCGACGTGCTCGGCGACCTCGGCGAGCCCGGTGCCCGAGAAGCCGCGGCGGGCGAACAGGCCCTCGGCGCAGTCGAGGATCTTGTCGCGGGAGGGCTGCTTCGTCTTCGGGGCTGTTGCCGCCATGGACCGTCCGATCGGTAGGTTTAAACCGACCGATCGGTCGGAGTCAAGATCGTTCTCGTCCCCGTGATCCGCCGGCGCCGGCTCTACGCGGCTCGCACGAGCCGCTGGTAGATCTTCGGCAGCTCGCGGGGCAGATCGGCGACCGCCTCGATCACCAGGTACTGCTCCGGGGCGCACATCTCGCGCAGGTAGTCGTGCCCGGCGACGTCCACCGTGATGCAGAACGGCCGCACGCCGGCCTGCTGGACCTCGCGCAGCGCCGCCGACGTGTCGCGGATGCCGTACGTGTGGGTGGCGCGATCGGTGCCGTAGTCGAGGTCCTGCGGGAAGCCGTCGCTGAGCAGGACGAGGTGCCGCGACGACGCCGGAACGCCGGTCATCTTCGCCGCCGCGTGGCGCAGCGCGGCGCCCATGCGCGTCGAACCGCGCGGCTCGAGGCCCCCGATGCGGCTCTGCACCGCCGGCGTGAGGCGCTCGCCGAACGTCTTGACCGGATACACCTCGACGCCGTCGCGCCCCTGACCGGAGAAGCCGTACACCGCGTAGAGGTCGCCGATCTCCTCGAGGGCGACCGCCATGATGACGAGGGCGTCCTTCACGATGTCGACGATCCGCTCGTTCGAGTCGGGTGCGGTCTCGTCGGTGGACGCGCTCAGGTCGAGGAGGAACACCGTCGCGATGTCGCGCTCCTCGCGCCGGCGGCTGGCGTACAGCTTCGCGGAGACCGGCTGCCGCGCGCGCCGCTGGACGCGCGCGTCGACGACCGCGTTCAGATCGATGACCTCGCCGTCCTCGAGGCCGAGGACTGGCCGGTAGCGCTCGGGCCGCAGCCGCTGGAAGTGCCGGCGCACCTCGGGGACCAGGTCGGCGTGCCGTGCCAGCGCGCGGTCGAAGAAGAGGCCCGAGTCGCCGGGGAGCTCGATCTCGCGGAGCTGGCACCAGGCGGGACGGTAGTCGTCGATGACGTGATCCCACTCGTCGTACACGAACACCGCGGCATCGGCGGCGGCCGGCCGCGGCCCGCGGCGCAGCCGATCACGCGGGACCGTCGCCGGCGGAACCGGATCGTCGCCGGCCTCGGCGAGCCGCTTGCCGACGAGCTGCGTCACGTAAAGTCCCGCCTCCGCCGACAGGTCGCCGCGAGCCTGGCCGAGGGCGTCCGCCCCGAGGGCTTCCACCAGCCGCCTGAGCGTCTCGGGGTCGAGCGAGAAGCCGTCGCCGGCGGCGTCACCGAGCTGCTCGTCCACGAGGAGCGTGAGCGCGTCGCGCAGCTCGTCGGGTAGCGCGTCGCGCTCGGTCGGCAGCGAGGGGCCGCCGCTGACGGCGTCCTCGGCGCCGCTCGGCAGGCCGTCGCCCGGGCCGGCGTCGAGCAGGACGGTGAGCAGGTCCGGCAGCACGCCGAGTCCGATCGCCGCGCGATCCGTGTCGGGAAAGAGCACGGCGAGCCGCTCCGCGATGCGCAACGCGTCGGCCGCCGTGGCGCCCGGGTCTTCCAGCGCGCGCAGACTCGGCAGCACGAGCTGCGCGAGCGCGGCGAGCCAGCGCGGGACGTCGTGCGCGGCGCCTCTCCGCAACGCCATCGCGAAGAGCGCGTCGTACACGTCGGCCGATTCCGTCTCCTCGCCCGCCAGCGCCTCACCGGCCCAGCGCAGCTCGCTGGCGATACCCGGGTACGCGGCGGACAGGCGCGCCGCGACGCGCACGCCGTCGGCGAGCAGGAAGAGATGCTCGAGCGCCGCCGGGCGTCCGGCCGCGCGCAGGGTGCCGGCGCCGTCGGGAAGGACGGCGTAGGTGCCGTGCTCCCGCCGGCCCGCGAGCAACGCGGCCGCGAGTCGATACAGACGGGCATTGTCCTCGCAGGTATCGAGACGCGTGATCGACGGCGCCAGCGCCACCATGCTGCCGCCCGCCGTCTCCTCGAGCGGCGGCAGCAGGCGGAACGGCGCGAGGGGCCGCGGCGTCGCCGGAGCGCCGGAGAGCATGTGCACGAGACGGCGCAGCTCTCCCTGCATGTCGTCGAGGGTCGCGGCGGTGGGCGACGCGGCCAATACCCGCTCGCTGGTCCGCGACGCGAGGCCGAAGTAGGCGACGGCCGCGGCGCGATGCCGGGTGGCGAGCGCGAGCCCGTGCGCGACCCAGTCGCGGATGCGCTCCGGCGGGGCCTCGTCGAAGAGCCGGGGCAGGCTGCGCAGCAGGCCGGCGACGCCGGCGGGAAACGCCGCCGCGACCTCGTCGAGCGCGGCCACGGCTCCCGCACGTGCGGGCGCGGGGACCGAAGCGAGCAGGGCGCCGAGGAGCGGCGTCAGCTCGACCAGCTCGGCGGGAGCGCCACCGTGCACGGCGGCCGCGTGCCATGCGCCGAGCAGCGCCGGCCGCGCCGCCGCGCTCACGCGCTCGAGCGCGCCCGGAAGGTCGCGATAGGCAGCAACGGCGAGCCGCGGCGGCAGGGCCAGCGAGACGTCGAGCCATGCCGTCCGCAGCCCGGCGTCCCATGCGCCGATCGCCTCGGGCAGCGCGCGGAAGAACGTCGTGTCGTCCAGCTCGCCGCCGCAGTGCAGCGCCAGGGCGGCCCACCTGCCGACGTCGTCCGCGGCGAGCACCGGCAGTGCCCGGTCGGCGGAGGCGAAGAGCTCGTGCGCCAGCCGCTCGCCGCGCCAGCCCGCGTCGGCGCGCAGGCGCAATCCGGCCGCGGCCCACGCCTCGAGCCGCGCCGCATCTGCACGGCCGACGAAGGATGCCGTGTGCTCCGTGAAACGATGGGCGAGCGCCGCGGATACCGCGGCGAGCCGATCGGCGGCGGCGCGCCAGCGGGCGCGCGTCCCGGCGTCAGCCGAAGATGGCGGCCGCGACGTCATCGATCGCGCGCACGGCCTCGGGGTCGTCGGTGAGCGCGCGGCTCACGGCCGCCGCGCAGGCGCGTCGTGGCGCGACGTCGTGGCCGATCAGCTGGCCGGCGTAGACGAGGAGCCGCGTGCTGACGCCCTCCGACAGGCCGCTCTGCCGCAGATGACGAACCTTCTCGCCCAGGGTGGCGAGGCGCAGCGCCGTGTCGAGGTCGAGACGACTCTCGTGCGCGATGATGCGCGCCTCGGCGTCCAGCGGCGGATAGCCGAACTCCAGCGCGACGAAGCGCTGGCGCGTGGAGTGCTTCAGGTCCTTCATGACGCTCTGGTAGCCGGGGTTGTAGGAGAGGACGAGCAGGAAATCGGGATGCGCCTCGAGCAGCTCGCCCGTCTTGTCGATCGGCAGGAGCCGGCGATGGTCGGTGAGCGGATGGATCAGGACGACGGTGTCCTTGCGCGCCTCGACGACCTCGTCGAGGTAGCAGATCGCGCCGTGTCGCACGGCGCGCGTCAGCGGTCCGTCGATCCACACGGTCTCGTCGCCCTTGATCAGGTAGCGTCCCACCAGGTCGCTGCCGGTGAGGTCCTCGTGGCAGGCGACGGTGACGAGGTGCCCGAGCCCGTCGCCGTCGGGCGTCGAGCGCGGCAGCGTCGCGGCCATGTACTCGACGAAGCGGGTCTTGCCGCATCCCGTGGGCCCCTTGAGCAGCACGGGCAGGCGAGCGGTCCACGCGGCCGTGAACACGACGACCTCGTCGCCGATGGGGAGATAGAACGGTGGAGCACTCACGCGGCGGGGAGTGTAGGAGCGCCCCGACGACGACGCAAACCTATGGCAGGAAGCGGGCGCGCTCCATCGGCGAGCGCAGCGCACAGGTGTCGGGCGGTCTGCCGAGGAGATGCCGGCGCCGGGCGAAGGCGTCGTACGCGGCGTCGGCGAGCGAGCGGGGGAGCCATTCGCCGATCGCTCCCACCACGCGCCACGGACCGCCCAGCAGCCGGCAGATGCGCAGGAACGCATCCGCCCGCCACGAGACGTCCTCGACGCCGCTCGAACGGTCGACGTAGATGATGCTGTCGAGATCGGGGGGAATCGCCGGCCAGCGCTGGCGCAGCGCCGCGGCCGTCGCTCCCTGGAGCGGGGCGAACCGGAGCAGGCCGCGGCGATCGGCGTCGAGCAGCCAGCGCACGATGCGGCTGCAGACCCCGCACTCGCCGTCGTACAGCACGAGGTGAAGCGGCGGGGCGTCCGGCGCCGGAGGCAGCTCGCGGTGCATCATCACGCGCTGCTCGAGCGCGATGCCGAGGTGCTCCTCGCGCGCGCGCACCTCGCGCAGCGCGGGAGAGAGCTCGGCCGGTGCCAGGCGGCGGAATCCGAGCCGCTCGTAGAACGGCGCGTTCCACGGGACGTCGCGAAAGGTCGACAGCGTGATCGCGGGGAAACCCTGCGCCGCCGCCCACTCACACACGGTGGCGACCAGCCGGGTGCCGATGCCGTGGCGACCGGCCTCGGGCAGCACGTCGAGCTCTTCCAGGTGCGCCGCGCCACCGACCACGCTCGCGACCGCGAATCCGACCGGGCGATCGTGCTCGTCCGCCGCCACCCACACCCGGCCCGAGCGCTGATGCCCCGACAGCTCGGGCAGGGACAGGCTGTGCTCGAGCAGGTGGTCGATGAGCCCGAGCCCGCGGAACCGGACCCCGGCCTCGCGCTCCACGCGCTGCAGCTCGGGAAGCTCGGCGGCCTCGGCCAGCCGGATGCGGATCTCGCCGCGGCCCACGACGGTAACCTAGCGCACCCGTCCGGCGCGCGACACCGTCGTTCGCTTGCGGGTGACACGGGTCCGTGCGCAACTCGACCCGTGTCCGCGGTCGATCGCGACGATCTGGAGCGAGCCCTCGCCCGGGTGCGGGCCGCCGTGGGCGATCCGCGGAACGGCATCTTCGGACCGTCGTCGCGCGTGTGGGCGCGCAACCGGGAGGCCATCATCTTTCTCGGCGGCGGCCGCGCGGCGCTGCTCCAGCTCGCGCATCCCTTCGTCGCGCAGGCGGTGGCCGATCACTCGCGCACGCGCGAGGACATGCTCGGCCGCTTCCTCCGCACCTTCGAGCACGTCTTCGCGATGGTGTGGGGCGACCTCGATGCCGCCGTCGCCTCCGCGCGCCGGGTGCACGCCATCCACACGCACATCCACGGCGTCGTGCGCGAGACGGCGGGCGGCGTCACCGCGGGCACGCGCTACGATGCCAATCTGCCCGACGCGCTCCTCTGGGTGCACGCGACGCTGTGGGACACCTCGCTCCAGATCTCCGAGCTGCTGCTCGGGCCGCTGTCGCTCGCGGAGAAGGACGCCTACTGGGAGGAGACCAAGCGGTTCGCGGCGCTCTTCGGGATCCCGGCCGAGATGGTGCCCGCGGACTGGACCGCGTTCCGGCGCTACTGGGACGGCATGCTCGCCTCCGACGTCATCACGCGTCTCCCCGACGGCGCGCGACCTGGCGCAGTTCCTCCTGCGCGCGCCGGCGTGGTGGCTCGGCCCCGCGTGGCAGTGGCTCCGCGTCGTGACGGCGCACCTGCTCCCGCCGCGCCTGCGCGAGGAGTTCGGGCTGGCGTTCGGCACGTTCGAGCGCGCCATCGCGGAGACGTCCATCGCCGCGCTCCGGGCGAGCTGGTGGCTCCTTCCCGGCGCGCTGCGCTACCTGCCAGCCTATCGCGAGGCGGAGCGCCGGATCGCGGGCCGTCCCGGCCGCGATCCGGTGGGCATGCTCCTCGATCAGCTCGTCTGGCTCACGCGCGCTTCGCGCTGACCCCGATCACCTCAGTGCGTCGGCGGGCAGACCGCCGGCGGCGGCGTCTTCGACTGCGCCGTGAACTTGCCGGCGACGTCGTTCTTGCCGCTGGGGGGCGGCGTGCCCGTCTTCGCCGGTGCGTCCGCGCACCACGTCGCGCTCCCGAGCGTGAGACGCGACGGCGACGCGTCCCTGCGCCGGCTCGTCGAGCGTGTAGATGCCGATGCCCTTCACGCTGATGCTGTCCGCCTTGATGGTCACCGACTTGATCGACGGTGTCGCCGACCGTCCTTGCCGCGGTAGCGTCACCCCTTCGGGCTGGTCGGCGGAGCCGAGAAGCGTCCAGCCCGCCGCGGCCAGGCGCGTAGGTGTCCTGGTCGATGGTGAGGCCGGCGGAGTTGTAGAAGGCGCAGCGGCGCCGCCGTCGAGCGTCGGATCGCCGGGGCTACCCGGCGCGGCGGCGACGATGCGGTTGGCGGCCGGATCGTGCTTGTTGCTCGACTTGAACGAGAAGCTTGCCGAGCTCGGCGATCGAGGTCGTCCTTCAGCTTGAGCGACGTCGTCTGGATCAGGACGTGACCGCCGGCCGGCAGTCGTGGTGGTCGTGCGTGGTGGCCCGGACCGGTCGTGGTCGTCGGGTGGTGCTCGTCGTCGTGGTACCGCCCGGGATGCTCGACGGATCGGCCGGGTCGCTGCCGGCGTCGAGCTCGTCGCGGTCGAAGAAGCCGTCCTCGTCGCGGTCGATGCCGATGCGCTGCCCGGAGCCCGGCGGCACGCAGGTGTAGGTGAGCTCCTGCCCGGCGCGTGCGGCCAGCGCGCGCAGCTGCGCGTCGGTCGAGCAGCGCCTCGCTCGCGCGGTCGGTCCGGAACTGCCGCCGCGCCAGGCGCACGCCAGCCGCGCTGCTCGCCGGCGAGCGTGCCCTTCACGACCAGGTCGCACTCGCCGGCCGCGGCGCGCGCGATCAGCAGGTCGATGCGCGGGCCCGACGACGCCGCGCCGTTCGTGCTGGTGAGCGTGACCTGCTGGCCGACGATCGGCGCCAGGTTCGAGTCGAACGCGAGCATGAACTGCTCGAGCTGCTGCGCGCTCGCGTGTCGCGTCGAGTGTTGAACACGTTCGGCGCCGGTGGAAGCGGAAGAGCGTGTCGACGCTGCCGTCGTGCAGGAAGCCGAAGCCGCGCACCTGCGTCGCCCTTGTTGCCGTTGTCGCCGGCGTTGATGAACGGGACCGCCGGCATGCCGAACATGCCGACCTTCTGGTACACGTTGCGCAGGTGCGGGATCTTGAACACCTGCGGTCTCGTCCTCGAAGCGTCGATGACGCCGTCGGTGCCGAAGAAGCCCGCTCGCCGGGTCGAGCACGTGGCAGCCGTTGCAGTCTGAAGACGTGTCGGTGACGGCGCCGTTGAAGAAGTTGTCGCGCCCGGCCTGCTGCGCCGGCGTGAGCGAGTTGTCGAGCGCGCGGATCGGGTTCGGCGGATAGGTCACCTGCAGGATGAAGTCGGTGAACGCCTGCATGTCGGCGTCGCTGATCGGCGCCGCCGCGGCCGAGCAGCCCGTCGAAGGCGACGATGAACTTCTTGAACGCCGCGTCCTCGTCGAGCGCGTCGCCGCCCGGGTCGTTGCCGCCGGTGCGGTCGCCGCGCCAGTGCATCGGGCCGTGGTTCGCCATGCCGCGCAGGCTCTGCGTCGTCATCGGGCCCTTCAGCGGATGGAAGTCGGACGTCGTGCCGACGGCTCGGAACGCGGAACGGGTTCGGGTTGTTCAGCGACCGACGTCGTCGGGGTTGCCGAGGTCCCAGGCGAGGCTGTCGAAGTCGCCGAAGATGTGGCAGCTCGCGCACGACGCCTCGCCGTTGCTCGACGTGAGCGCGCGCGTCGTAGAGGACCGGCCGGCCGTTCGACGACGCTCGCCGGCTCCGGGTTGTACAGCGGCAGGTGCGCGATCTCGCGTCGCGTCGCCGTGTCGATCGACCGAGATGCGCGTTGTCGAAGCGCGTGAGGACGTAGAGCCGGCCGTGCGCCTCGTCGAGCACGAGGCCGCTCGGGCCGCCGCCGCTGACGCGCGATGTGGTTCGCCGGCGCTCGGCACGAAGGTGTCGTCCTCGAGCTGCGCGGTGTCGAAGACGCCGACCTTGCTCGAGCCGAAGGCGGCGACGTAGAGCGTCTGCGCCGTCGCCGGTCACCGCCATGCCGAGCGGCGTCGCGAGGCTCTTCGCCTTGACGCCCGCCGGGCGTCGGGACGACGTCGTAGTCGATGTGCTTGTTCAGGTGGCGCGGCAGCACGTTCGCGCCGTCGAGCACGGTGATGCGCGCCTCGTGCAGGTGGCCGCGCACCGTGCGTGCCCGGCGAACGTGCCGGGGCCCTCGAAGCGCACCTCGTTGCGCGCCTCGGTGTTGCGAGACGTAGACCTTCCCGCTCACCGGGTTGGCCGACCATGTTGAAGAGGACCGTGCCGACGTCGGCGAAGCTGCGCGGTCTGCGCCGGCGTGCCGGCGTTCGCGTCGATCGCGAAGACGTCCTGGTCGGGCAGCGTGAAGCGCACGGCGTTGTTCCAGTTGCGGCCGAGCTCGTCCTCCCAGTGGTTCGTCGCGGCGTTGAACTTGACGATGAGGCCGACCTCGGGCTGCGGCGATGCCCTGGAAGTTCGTGTTCGGCGCCGGCAGGCCGCCCGGGCATGGTCGACGCCGCCGACGGTGCACGGCGCCGGCCGCCGCGCCGCCGTTGCAGACGACGCCCTCGGAGAGCGTCGTCGTCTGGTTGCCGGAGTGGAAGACGGCCGCGTAGACCGTGCTGCCGTCGGGGCTCGACGGCGAGCGCGCGCGGCGTGTCGCCGAAGAGCGTCGACGATGGTGAGCGGCGTGCCGCCGAGCGTCGCGCCGAGGTTGGTCGCGTCGAACACCCAGACGTCGGCGCGGCCGATGCCCGGCGTGGTGAGCTGCGGGTCGCCGGGGCGGTTCTGCCCGCGGTGCGCGGTCGGTGATGAAGGCGCGGTTGCCGCCCGGGCCGGCGAAGACGATGTCGCGCGGCTCGTCGCCGACGAGCAGCGTGCGCGACGACGCGCGGCGGGCGCGGCGCCGACGTCGACGATGCTGACGCTAGTCGGAGAGGTGGTTCACCACCCAGACCTCGGTGTTCGGTGCGCGCCGCGACCGCGACCGGCTCGAGGCCGACCGGCACCGAGCCGGTGTGCGTGAGGCCGCCGCGCCGACGACGTCGAAGATCTCGAGCCGGTCGTCGGGCGTGTTGACGGCGAAGAGCCGCGTGCCGTCCGGCGACAGCGCCAGCGGCCGCACCTGGCCGCTCTCGAACGTGACGAATGATGCGCCGCGATGCCGTGGCGAAGCCGATCGACACCACGGCCGCGAGTGCGAGGGCGCGGATCATCGGCACGTCCTCCTCAGTGGCAGTCGGCGGGCAGGACCGCCGGCGGCCGGCGTCTTCGACTGCGCCGTGAACTTGCCGGCGAGGTCGTTCTTGCCGCTGGAGGGCGGCTTGCCGCGTCTTCGCCGGTGCGTCCGCGCACCACGTCGCGCTGCCCGAGCGTGAGACGCGTCGCGATGCGTCCCTGCGCCGGCTCGTTCAGCGTGTAGGTGCCGGTGCCCTTGACGCTGATGCTGTCCGCCTTCACCGTCACCGACTTGACGACGGTGTCGCCGACCAGCTTGCCGTTGTACTTCCAGCCCTTCGGGCTGGTCGCGGAGCCGAGCGGCTCCCAGCCCGCCGCCGCCAGCGCGTAGGTGTCCTGGTCGAGGGTGAGGCCGGCCGAGTTGTAGAAGGTGACGGCGCCGCCGGCGAGCGTCGGGTCGCCGAGGCTACCCGGAAGCGGCGGCACGATGCGGTTGGCGGGCGGATCGAGCTTGTTGCCGGATTTGAAGGCGAAGCTCTTCTTGGCGACCGAGGTCGTCCTTCAGCTTGAGCGACTTGGTCTGGATCAGGACGAGACCGCCGGCCGGCATCGTGGTCGAGGTGGTGCGTGGTCGAGCCCGGACCGGTCGTGGTCGTCGTGCGAGGTGGTGGTCGTGGTCGTCGGGCCTCCCGGGATGCTCGAGGGATCGGCGGGGTCGCTGCCCGCGTCGAGCTCGGTCCGATCGAAGAACCCGTCCTCGTCGCGGTCGACGCCGATGCGGGTGCCGTTCCCCGGCGGGACGCAGGTGTACGTCAGCTCCTGCCCGGCGGTGGCCAGCGCGCGGACCTGCGTGTCGGAGAGCAGCGCCTCGCTCGCGCGGTCGGTGCGGAACTGTCCCGACGCCAGGCGCACGGCGCCACGCTGGAGCCCCGAGATCGTGCCCTTCACGACCACGTCGCACTCGTTCGCCGCCGCGCGCGCGATCAGGAGGTCGATGCGCGGCCCCGCGACGGCGCTGTTCGTGCTGGTCAGCGTGACCTGCTGACCGACGATCGGCGCCAGGTTGGAGTCGAACTGGAGCATGAACTGCTCGAGGTTCTGCGCGTCCGCGACCGTGTTGCTGAACACGTTCGCCCGGTGGAAGCGGAAGGTCGTGTCCACGCTGCCGTCGTGCAGGAAGCCGAAGCCGCGCACCTGCGGCGCCCTGGTTGCCGTTGTTCCCCGCGCGCATGCCCGAGACCGCCGGCATGCCGAACATGCCGACCTTCTGGTAGAGGTTCCGCAGGTGCGGGATCTTGAACATCTGGGTCTCGGCCTCGAACGTGGTGAAGCCGTCCGTCCCGAAGATGCCCGTTCGCCGGGTCGAGCACGTGGCACCCGTTGCAGTCGAAGACGGTGTCGGTGACGGGCCCGTTGAACTGGGTCCGCCCGGCGAGCGCCGCGCCCACGAGCTGGTTGTCGAGCGGGCGGTTCGGGTTCGGCGGATACATGACCTGGAGGATGAAGTCGGTGAAGCGCTGCATGTCCGGGTCGCTGATCGGGGCGCCGCGGCCGAGCAGGCCGTCGAACGCGATGATGAACTTCTTGAACGCCTGGTCCTCCGCCAGCGGGTCGCCGCCGACGTCGTTGCCGCCCGTGCGATCGCCGCGCCAGTGCATCGGCCCGTCGTTCGCCATGCCGCGCAGGCTCTGCGTGGTCATCGGGCCCTTCAGCGGATGGAAGTCGGGGTCGCCGCCGCGTGGAGCCGGATCGGGTTCGGGTTGTTCAGGACCACGTCGTCGGGGTTGCCGAGGTCCCACGCCAGGCTGTCGAAGTCGCCGAAGATGTGGCACGCCGAGCACGACGCCTCGCCGTTGCTCGACGTCAGCACCGCGTCGTAGAGCACCGGCCGCCCGTTCTTCACGCTCGCCGGCTCGGGATTGAACACCGGCAGGTGCGCGATCTCCGCCGCCGTCGACGTGTTGATCACGCTGATCGAGTCGTCGAAGCGCGTGAAGACGTAGAGCCGGCCGTGCGCCTCGTCGAGCACGAGCCCGCTCGGCCCGCCGCCGCTGACGGCGATGTGGTTGGTGGCCGTCGGCACGAAGGTGTCGGCCTCGATCTGCGCGGTGGTGAAGACGCCCACCTGGCTCGAGCCGAAGGCGGCGACGTAGAGGGTCTGGCCGTTCGCCGTCACCGCCATCGCGGTCGGCGTCGCGAAGCTCTTCGCCTTGTCGCTCGCCGGCGTCGGAACCACGTTGTAGTCGAGGTGCTTGTTCAGGTGCCGCGGCAGCACGTTCGTCGCCGTCGAGCACGGTGATGCGCGCCTCGTGCAGGTGGCCGCGCACCGAGTGCCCGGCGAGCGTGCCGGGGCCCTCGAAGCGGGCCTCGTTGTGGGCCTCGGTGTTCGAGACGTAGACCTTCCCGCTCACCGGGTTGGTGACCATGTTGAAGAGCACGGTGCCGACGTGGGCGAAGCTCGCCGGTCTGCGCCGGCGTGCCGGCGTTGGCGTTGATCGCGAAGACGTCGAGGTCGGGCAGCGTGAAGCGCACCCCGCCGTCCCAGTTGCGGCCGAGCTCGTCCTCCCAGTGGTTCGTCACGTTGTTGAAGCGCACGATGAGGCCGACCTCCGGCTGCGCCGTGCCCTGGACGTTGGCGTTCGGGGCGGGAAGCCCGCCCGGCATGGTCGCGCCGCTCACGGTGCACGGGCCGGCCGTCGCGCCGCCGTCACACACGATGCCGCCCGAGAGCGCGGTGGTCTGGTTGCCGGAGTGGAAGACGGCGGCGTAGACCGTGCCGCCGCCGGGGCTCGCGGCGAGCGCGCGCGGCGTGTCGCCGAAGAGCGCGAGGACGGTGATCGGCACGCCAGCCGAGCGTGGGAGTGGGATTGCCGTTGTCGAGATTGGTGGCGTCGAACACCCACACGTCGGCGCGGGGAATGCCCGGCGTGGTGAGCTGCGGGTCGCCGGGGCGGTTCTGACCGCGGTGCGCGGCGGTGATGAAGGCACGATTGCCGCCGGGGCCAGCGAAGACGATGTCGCGCGGCTCGTCGCCGACGAGCAGGGTACGGGTGACGCGCGGCGGCGAGGTGCCGACGTCGACGATGCTGACCGAGTCGGAGAGATGGTTCACCACCCAGACCTCGCTGTTGGAGCGGGCGGCGACGGCGACCGGCTCGAGGCCGACGGGGACGGAGCCGGTGTGGGTGAGCCCCGCCCCCGAGACCGAGAAGATCTCGAGGCGGTTGTCGGGGGTGTTGGTGGCGAAGAGCCTGGTCCCGTCGGGCGACAGGGCAAGCGGACGCACCTGGCCGGTCTCGAAGGTGGTGAAGGCGGCGTGCGCGCCGGTTGCCGTGATCAGAAGCGCGAGTGCCGCGCGCAGGATGCTCGCAGGACGAGCCGCGGACGAACGAGCCGACGGTGGCAGCATGGACCCCCCTCTGGTTGTGCCTGCGCGGGGCTACCACAGGAGCCGACATGGGCGAAACCCCATTTCCGCGCATTCAGCCAGGGACCGGTGCTGAACGGCTCGGAGGCGGCCCAGCCTAGCGCACGTGCGGCAGGACCCGGGCGCCGAAGTCTCGCTGCTGCTCGAGGCTCGTGAAGTTGAGCGCCAGGAGCGAGAGGCCGTGCTCGCGCTCGCGCCGGCGCAGCTCCTCGATCATCTCGTCCGGCGTGCCGACGAGTGCGATCGGGTGCCGCCGCAACGCGTCCGCCGGCAGGCCGAAGACGTTGCCGAGGCCCTCGGCGAGCTCCCGGGTGCGGGCGGCCGAGTCGGTCGGTGCATACGTGAAGATCGTGGAGGCGAAGCGGACGCTGCCGGACGCCCGGCCCGCCTTCGCTTCCGCCGCCCGGACGCGAGCCAGGCGCTCCGGGAGCCCGGCGTCGTCGAACTTCCGGATCTCGTCCAGGGTGGTGGTGCCGGCGGCGCCGATGACCGGAACCATGTGGATGATGTCGGCCCAGGCGCCGGCCCGTCGCAGGATACCGTTGCCGCTGCCGCCCAGCATGAGGGGCGGTCCGGGCTTCTGGACCGGCTTCGGCGTGCACACCGCATCGGTCACCTGGAAGTACCGCCCCGCGAAGGTGAACGGCTCGTCGCGCCAGAGCCCGCGCATGACGGTGACGGCCTCGTCCATGATGCGCAGCCGGTCCGACACGTCCGGAAACTCGATCCCCATCATCGCGAACTCGGCCCGCGTCCAGCCGGCGCCGACGCCGGCGATCACGCGGCCACCGCTCGCCTCGTCGAGCTGGGCAAAGAGCCGCGCGTGCATGGCGGGATGCCGGAACAGCATGCAGGCGACGTGGCTGCCGATCGCGATGCGCCTGGTGCGCTGCGCGAGGGTGGCCATGACGAAGAACATCTCGTACGCGGGCGTCTCCGTCCGCAGCGTCCCGAGCGACTCGAAGACGTAGTGGTCGGGAACGAAGACGACGTCGAACCCGAGCGACTCGGCGAGCTGGGTCTCCTCGACGATCGCGTCGATGCCGCTCTGGTCGTGGCGGACCTGGCCGCCGCCGACCTGGATGGCGAACTGCATCAGTGCTCCGGCGGGAAGATCTCGTCGCGCGACTTGCCGGCGAGCGTCCCCTGGAGCTGCACCAGGGCCTCGTCGGGCGTGGCCGCGAGCGCCATCAGGCCGTGTGGTGCGCGAGTCAGGGTGATCTCGCAGGGGACCGCGGTGAAGAATCCGTTCGGCAAGCTGGAGACCATGACGAAGAACGCCTCTCCGTCGGGGGCGCGGAACTGGTACCAGTCGACCTTCTGCGTCACGTACGGCGTGTCACTCATGAGGCGAGGTCGGTAGCCCGGCGACGTCGGGGATGCAAGGCGGGCTTGCAACAGGGACGCGCGTGGTCGAGGAATCGCACGAGCGGGCCGTCCCCAGCGGCTCGTGTCCGCACCCACAGGCCTCGCAGGAAGCCGCCTTGGATCCATCGAGGCGGCTTCGGCGCGTCCGGGCCTACCGCTGCGGTGGTGCGCGGCGGCCCGCGAGCACGTAGTTCAGGATGGCCACGACCACGATGACCCCGGCGGCCACCCCGAACCACGGGGTGAGCGGCTGCCCGGTGTTGCCGACGTAGGTGTAGATCCAGTAGCCCGCGAAGGCGAGCGCCAGGATCAGCAGCGCCGCCGTCACCAGGGTGCCGTATTCGGGCGGCTCGTCGTCGGCCACGCTGGCACTCTTCGACCGGCGGCGGGGAGAGGTCAACAGGCCGCGGCCGGCGGTCACGAGACGGCGCGGAACACCGCGACCATGTCCCCGCCGGTGCGCAGCGGCGGACGCGGCCGGAATGCGACCGGCAGCGTGACGGCGGCGCGCCGGATGGCGTCGCTCACGAGGATCTCGCCGGCCCGGGCGCGATCGCCGATGCGCGAGGCGACGTTGACGTGATGCCCGATCAGATCTCCGGCGCTCACCCGCGCGACGCCGGCGTGGATGCCGATCCGGAGGCGGAGCGGCGGCCGGCGCGCCGCCGCGCGCTGCATCGTCACAGCCGCGGCGAGGGCCGCGGCCGGCGACGGGAAGGCCACCATCACTCCGTCCCCGAGGCGCTTCACGATGCGGCCGGCGTGCGTCCGGACGGCGGGGAGCACGGCGGCGTCGTGACGGCGGACCAGGCGGACCGCCTCACGATCACCGAGCGCGGCGGCATGACGCGTGAAGCCGGCGATGTCCGTGAAGAGGAGCGTGACGCGCCCGCCCGGTCCGGGCAGCACGGGAAAGAGTCCCGCGATCCAGTCGATGTCGACACCGAGTGCTGGCATACCGGTGCAACGCCGGCGGGGCGCCGGCGTGAAATTTCACGCCGCGGCCGGCCCGGTGTTAGACAGGCGTACCGATGACCGGCCCCCCCACGTCGTCGACGGAGCTCGCCGAGAGCCACCGTCACGAGATCCTGCGCTATCTGCTGCGCCTGCTGGGCAACAGCGACGAGGCGCAGGACGCGTGCCAGCAGACCTTCCTGCACGCGCACCGTGCCTTCGGCCGGTTGCGACCCGAGTCGAACGTGCGCGCGTGGCTCTTCCGCATCGCGACCAACACCGCGCGCAGCGCGGCCCGCGGACGCACCCGCCGGACGCGCCACCTGGTCCACGTCGAGCTCGACGGCCTGCCCGGCGGGTGCCCGGCCTCGCTCGAGCAGCGCGAGCAGCTGCGCGCCGTCGCGCGCGCGGTGCAGACGCTGCCGTCGAGGCAGCGCGCCGCGCTCATGCTGCGACAGTTCGAGGGCTTCGACTACCGCGAGATCGCGTCGTGCCTCGGCGGCAACGCGGCCGCGGCGCGCGCCAACGTCTACCAGGCGCTCAAGAAGCTCCGGGCCGTGCTGGAGGACCGTCCATGACCACGTACGATGATGCACTGATCGCGTTGCTGATCGACGGCGTGGCCCCCGCGCCCGAGGTGGCACGCTGGCTCCGCACCGCCGCCGGACGGCGGCGACTCGCCAGCTATCGCCGCACGGTCGTCGGCCTGCGCCAGCTCTACGGCGACCTTCGCCCCCGACCCGTGGTGTACTGGTGCTCGCTCCCGTCGCCCGTCGGCCGCGTGCTGGTCGCGGCCAGCGACACCGGACTGGTGCGCGTGGGGTTCCGCCGCAGCGAGGCCTCGTTCGTCGCCGACCTGCAGCGGAGCCTCGACGCCGAGCCGGTCCGATCGCCCGCCAGGACGGCCGAGATCGTCCACCAGCTCCGCGCCTACTTCGCCGGCGAGCGCCGTGCCTTCGACCTGCAGATCGACTTCCGTCACGTCACGCCGTTCCTGCGCCGCGTGCTGTCGGCGGCCGCCGCCGTGCCCGCGGGGCAGGTCGTGTCGTACGGAGAGATCGCGCGTCGCATCGGCCAGCCGCGCGGCAGCCGCGCCGTCGGCCAGGCGCTCCATCGCAACCCGATGCCGATCATCCTCCCGTGCCACCGCGTCATCGCGGCGGGCGGCAAGATCGGCGGGTACGGCGGAGGCCTGCGCATGAAGCGGACGCTGCTGCGGATCGAGGGAGCGCGCCTGGCAGGGTGAGGCCGGTCCCCGGCGGTGCGTGTTCGAGGGACCGACCGTGCCTGCATGCCGGACCCCGGTCAGTCACGCCCGGGCAGTCCTGACGCGGCGGCTCAGCGAGCGGGAATGACCGCGTCGGGCGGCGGGACCGGACCCGGGCTGCCCTCGATGCACCCCGAGGGTGACGGACCGGGGCTGGGCAGCGTCGGCGGATCGATGAAGGCGGGCGGTCTGCGGAAGTCGACCGCGTCGAGCAAGTCGCTCGCGTTCGCGTCGCGATAGGTCAGCGCCGGCAGGTTCCACTTGGTCTCGATCAGCTTCAGGACCGAGGTGTGGTCGTGCACGCGGTGCGAGACGTATCGCTGGCGCGCGTACGGGGAGACGATGACGGCCGGGACGCGGAACCCGTAGCGATCGTAGCCACCGGGAAGGTCGGGCGGCACGGTGATCTCGGGCGGGATGTCGTCCGGCGGGATGGCGCGCGGCGGCGGCACGTGGTCGTAGTAGCCGCCGCCCTCGTCGTACAGCCAGATGAGGAAGGTCTTCGACCATTTCGGGCCCGCCATCACCGCGTTGACCACGCGCGACATGAAGGTCTCGCCCTTGCGGATGTCGGCGTTGTTCTCCTCCGACTCGTCGTTGACGAATCCCGGGTCGACGAACGAGACGGCGGGCAGCGTGCCCGCGGCGGCATCGAGGTGGAACTGGTCGATCGGCACCACCTTGTCGAGGTTGCCGTTGTACGTGGGCGGGAACAGCAGCACCTGGGGCAGATCGGTGTAGTAGTTCCGCCACGAGATGCCGTGCGCGTTCAGGCGTTCGAAGATGGTGCCGTTCGGCGGCGGCGCCTTGCCGACCTGGGAGACGTCGGTGCTGATCTGCCCGACCGCCGTGCCGCACATCAGGAACTTGCGGTTGGGATACGTCTGCGCGAGGCACGAGGAGAAGAAGCGATCGCAGACCGGGAACGTCCGCGCGAGCCCGTAGTAGAACGGGATGTCCTCCTCGTCGAAGTAGCCCATGGCCACCGGACCGCTGGCGAGCACGAAGCCGTCGTTGCGCCGGTGCATGCCGAGCGAGAGGTGGCTCGCGTTCCATGCCTGGCTGGGCTCGCGGTCGAGCTGGCAGGTCGACGGCATGTGGAAGGCGCGGATCAGGTTGCCGTTCCCGTCCGGGCAGGCGTTCTTCGGCGCCCGTCGCGGTCCAGGCGGAAGCCGTCGCCGCGGTCCAGCACGCCCAGGTAGTTGTCGTAGGTGTGGTTCTCCATCATCGCCACGACGATGTGGTCGATCTGGGGAATCATGTCCTCGCCTTCCGGCGCCTTCGGGAAGGTCAGGGAGTCGGGCTTCCGGCGGGGAGCGGCCCATGCGGACGTTGGCATGGCGGATGGCAAGGCCAGCCCCGCCATCAACGCCGCGCCTCCCCTCAGGAAGTCGCGCCGTCGGATGCTGCCGCCGGCGAGGTCGCCCATCGCGCCCACGAGCGGATGTGCTCGCACATCGCGGTCGTTCGAGTCAACGTGGAATCGGGGTTCGCGCCGGCCTCACTCGAGCTTCGCGCCCTTCGGCACGACGACGACCCCGCCCTCGCTCACGGTGAAGCGCTCGCGGTCCTGGTCGGCATCGTAGCCGATGGTCATGCCCGGAGGGATCACCACGCCCTTGTCCACGATCGCGCGGCGCACGCGCGCGTAGCGGCCGACCTCCACGTCGTCGAACAGGATGGACCCGGTCACCCGCGAGAAGCTGTTCACGCGCACGCGCGGGCCGAGGATCGAGCGATTCACGCGGCCGCCGCTGATGATGCAGCCCTCGGACACCATCGAGTCGGTCGCGATGCCGAAGCGGTTCTGCTCGCGGTCCGAGAACACGAACTTCGCGGGCGGCGACGGGTAGTACGCGGAGTAGATCGGCCACTCCGGATTGTAGAGGCTGAATCGGGGTGACACGGAGACGAGGTCCTCCGAGGCGTCCCAGTAGGCGTCGATGGTGCCGATGTCGCGCCAGTAGCCGCGCTCGTGCTCGCTCATGCCGGGGATGTCGTTGGTGGTGAAGTCGTAGGCCAGCAGCCGCCCCGAGTCGACGAGGCCGGGCAGGATGTCGCGGCCGAAGTCGTGCGTCGAATCCGGCAGGTTGGCGTCCGCGGTGATGGCGCGCAGCAGCACGCTCGCCCGGAAGATGTAGAGGCCCATGGAGGCCAGCCGCGTCCCCGTCGCGTCGGGAGCGACCGGCGGCTTCTCGAGGAAGGCCGTGACACGCTTCTCGGCGTCGCACTCGGCGATGCCGAACCCGCTCGCTTCCGCCGCCGGCACGGGGATGACCGCCACCGTCGCGTCGGCCTCGCGCTCGATGTGGAACCGCAGCATCTGCCGGACGTCCATCTTGTAGATGTGGTCGGCGCCGAACACGCAGACGTGCGCGGGACGCTCGTTCTCGATCACGTCGAGGTTCTGCAGCACGGCGTCGGCGCTGCCCTCGAAGAAGCGCGGCCCGAGGTTCATGGCCGGCGGGACCGGCGCCACGTAGTGGCCGATCTGCGGGGCGAGCTGCCAGCCGCGAGCCAGGTGCTGCATGAGCGAGCCCGCCTTGTACTGCGTGATCACGCTCAGCTTGTAGATGCCGGAGTTGACGAAGTTCGACAGCACGACGTCGACGATCCGGTACCGTCCTCCGAACGGCACGGCGGGCTTGGCCCGGTCGCGCGTCAGCGGGAACAGGCGCTTTCCCTCGCCACCGGCGAGGATGATGCCGACGACGGCCGTGCCGATCGGAGAGCTCATCGATCGGACGACGGCTATAGCCTGCGGACCCGGTCGCGTGAAGGGGCGAGCGTGACGGGTCGTTGACGGGCGCGCTGCCGGTCGGCTAGCGGTGCGCCGCATGGGACTCTCGTCGCGCGGCGCCGCGGCGCCGTCACGCATCCTCGAACGTCTCGGGCTCGTTGCCGTGGCCCTGATGGTCCTCGGACCGTTGCTCGCCTGGCTTCGCCTGATACCCGGGCTGGCCGGATTCGTCACCTTCGCGCTCGGCGGACTCGTCGCGCTCCTGGTGACGATCCTCGGCATCATCCGCGCCATCCGCGGTCGCGGGTTCGGGAGCGGTGGAACCGTGGCGGCGGCGCTGGCGGCGCTCGCGTTCGTCGTGCTGGCGGCCGGTGGCCGCGGAGCGCCCAGGATCAACGACTTCACGACCGACACCGCGGATCCGCCGTCCTTCAAGCAGGCGGCGACGCTGCCGCCCAATGCCGGGCGCGACCTCGCGTACCCGGCGGCCTTCGCGCCGCAGCAGGCGGCCTGCTGCGCCGATCTGGCGCCTGCTCGCCTGGCGCTCGACCCCGCGGCGGCCTTCGTCGCCGTCGAGGGCACGGCGTCGGCGATGCCGTCGTGGAGCATCACCCGCCGCGACCCGCAGGCGGGCGAGCTGGAAGCCGTCGCGACCAGCAAGCTCTTCGGCTTCCAGGACGACATCGTCATCCGCGTGCGCCCCGATCCTGCCGGCGGGAGCCGCGTCGACATGCGCTCCAAGTCCCGTGTCGGGCAGGGCGACCTCGGCGCGAATGCCGCGCGTATCCGCGCGTTCGAGACCGCGCTGGCCACCCACGCGGCCGCCGGATCGCGGTGAGACGGTTCTTCCTCGGGCTGCTCGTCCTGCTCGGCGTCGTGGCGCTCGGCATCCGCCTGCGCTACGGCGGCGGCGCGCGCCTGGAGGACCGCACGACGGCGGCGGAGCTGCCGCCGTCGGCCATCGAGCTGGTGGCGGACCTCGACCATCCGCCGGGCAACATCGCGGTCGGCGCGGACGGCGCGGTCTTCTTCACCTTCCATCCGGACGGCGACCCGCCACACGCCGTCATGCAGCTCCGCGACGGGACGCCCGTGCCGGTCGCGCCGCCGCCGGACGCGCCCTTCCAGAGCGTCCTGTCGCTCCGCATCGACCGGCAGGGCCGGCTGTGGACGCTCGACCACGGCAACTACGGGCGTGGCCAGCCGCGGCTGACCGCCTTCGATCCGCGCAGCGGGCGCGAGCTGCAGCACTACGACTTCCCGTCCGGCGTGGCGGGGCTGCTGTCCATGCTGAACGACTTCCAGGTCGATCCGGCGGGCGAGCACATCTACATCGCCGAGGCGAGCCCGATCGCCGGCACGCCGGCGATCGTCGTCTACGACGTCGGGGCCCGCACGAGCCGCCGCCTGCTCGACGGCCACCCGTCGGTGCGCACCGAGGACTATCGCATCCAGGCGCCGGGTCGCGACATGACGCTCCTCGGTCTCTTCACGCTGCGCATCGGCGTCGACACGATCGCGCTCGACCGGCGCGGCGAGTGGCTCTACTACGGACCGGTGACCGGTGGGACGCTGTACCGCGTCCGGACCGCGGACCTGAACGATCCGTCGCTCTCCCCCGAGGCGCTCGGCGCGCGCGTCGAGGCGTACGCGCCGAAACCGATCTCGGACGGCGCCAGCAGCGACGACCAGGGTCGGGTCTATCTCACCGATCCGGAGCACTCCGCCGTGCTCGCCATCGAGCCCGACCGCCGCCTGCGGACGCTGGTGAAGGACCCGAAGCTGCGCTGGCCGGACGGCCTGAGCTTCGGGCCGGACGGCTGGCTGTACGTGACGTGCAGCGCGCTCCAGGACGTGCTCTTTCGCAGCGCCGCGGCGCGCGACGCGCACAAGCCCTACCAGATCTACCGCTTCAAGCCGGGCGGCACGGCCGCGCCCGGCGAGTGATTCAGGCGTCGACCTGGAGGAGGAGCGTCGGCACGCCCTCGGTCCCGGAGCGTACCGTCGCGACCGTGGTGCCGGGCCGCATGCCGGGACGGAGCTCGCTCACGTCGACGCCCGCCGCGAGGAGCCGCTCGCGCCGCGCGGCGAGATCGGTGACGCGATAGCTGACGCCGTGGATGCGGTCCTCGCCCGTGCGGTCGGCCGCTGCCGGGAGCGGGCTCGCGTACTCGAGCGTGATGCCGCCGCTGCGGAAGAAGAGCAGTCGCAGATGACGGTCGGGAAACTCGCGATCGAGCGCGAGGCGCATGCCCGTCTGGTCGCGCCACGTCGCGATCGCGGCCTCGGGGTCGATGGTGTGGACCACGATGTGGTCGATCGCGATCGCCGACTCGACCGGCGGCGGCTGGTCGCTCTCGCCATAGATGACGACCAGCACCCCGCGCGCCACACGCGGCATCCCGGGCAGTCTCCTCGACGAAGCGGAGCGCCCGGAACGTCCGGGAAGGGAAGAGCTCCACCGATCCGCGCTGGAGCGCGAAGCGCGCGGTCAACCGGTTCCGGCTCACGGGTGGCACACCGAGCAGCAGCTCGTAGGCCCGCTCGCCGGCGGCGAGGTCGTCGGTTCCGAGGCAGACGCCCGCGAGCCGCATCGAGATGCGGTAGCCCAGGCGCCGCTTTGCAAGCAAGGGGCTGACGGGTACGCTCCCCTCCCACGTGATGCGGCGGTGGCTCATCGCGGCCGGGGTCGTGGTCGTCGTGCTCGGGGGTGTGCTGGCCGTCGCGGTCGTGAACCTCGGGCGGTTCGTCGACGCGCAGCGCCAGTGGCTGGCCGATCGGGTCGAGGACGAGATCGGCCGGCCGATCACGTTCGGTGAGATCGGGGTGTCGCTGCGCGGCGGGCCGGGCGTGCGCGTCTCCGACGTGCGCATTCCGGACGATCCCTCGTACGGCGGCGGCGACCTGCTCCGCGCGCGCGAGGTGTGGGTGACGGTGCGCCTGTGGCCGGCGCTGGTCGGACGATACGAGATCGGGCGCATCAGGCTCAGCGGGCCGGTCCTCACCGTCATCCGCGATCAGCGGGGGTTCAACCTGGACATGCTGGGCAGGAGGCCGAGGGAGCACGAGCGCCGGGAGCCGGATCGCGAGCGGCAGCGCTCCGGCGTGCCCTTGCTCGTGATCGGGCTCCTCAACCTGCGCGACGGCGTGGTGCACTACGTCGACCGGCGCGTCGAGCCGGCACGCGAGCTGGCGCTGGAGCGTGTCGACGTCTCGGCGGCGGACGTGACCCTCGACCGCCCGATCGACGTGGTCGCATCGGCGACCCTCCCCGGCGCCGCGCCGGCGAAGGTCGAGCTGACGGGCAGCGTCGGCCCGCTCGGTGACCAGCCCGCCGTCGAGCTGATGCCGCTGGACCTGCGTCTCGACATCCCCACGTTCGACGCCGCGGCGCTGCCCGCCGCCGCGGCGGTCCTCGATCTCTCGCTGCCCGGGCGCCTGTCGGTCGACGGACCGCTGGCGATCCGGGCGCGCACCCAGGGCACGGTCGACCAGCTGTCCGTCGAGGGCAGCGTCGATGCGACCAGGGCGGCGGTGCGCTGGGGCACCGACTTCGCGAAGCTCGGCGATCTGGCGCTCGAGGCCGGCGTCTCCGGCGCGCGCGACGCGGGGCGCACCGAGATCCGTCACGCGAGCCTGCGGCTCGGCGCTCTCCAGGTCGACGCGACGGGCACCGTCCGTCCCGGCGAGGCGGTCGACGTGCGGATCGACTCCAACCGCGCCGGGATCGCCGCGCTGGCCGCGGTGCTTCCCGCTGCCGCCGGGGTGGACATCGGTGGCGACGTCGAAGCGCATCTGACGATCCAGGGCCCGCTGGCGACCGAGACCCTCCCGGCGATCAGCGGGACCGTCGCACTCGACCGCGCGCGGGCGCGTCGTCCCGAGGACACGCTGGGCGTCTCGGATCTCACCACCACGATCACCCTCGGCGACGGCGTCGCGCGCATGCCGGCGACGCGATTCCGGCTGGGAGACGGGTCCGTCGAGGCCAGCGGGACGTTCGTGCTCGCGGACCGGCTGCTCACGATCGAGCGCGCCAGCGGCGACCTGTTCGGCGGATCGGCGGAAGGCAGCGCCCGCGTCGAGCTGCGGCATCACGCGCGCCCGCGCTTCACCGTGGACGCGACGGCCCGGCACGTCGCCCTGCAGCCGCTGCTCTCCGCCTTCGGCGCGCGCCTCGCGCCGCACGTCGACGGGGTACTCGACACCACCCTGTCGCTGTCGGGCGGTGGCGGACAGGCGAGGCTGCGCCGCTCGCTCGCGGGGACGGTCCGCGCCGACGTGAGCGACGGCGTGCTGCACGACGTGAATCTCGTCGAGCGGATCTTCGGAAGTCTCACCGGCGTCGAGGGCGTGGCGACGCTGGCGCCGGCGAGCCTGCGCGCGAGCCACCCCGAGCTCTTCGGCGCCGCCGACACGCGCTTCGAGGAGCTGCACGCGACCGCCCGGCTCGCCGACGGGCAGGCTCGCACCGACGACCTCGTGCTCCGCACGCCGGCGTACACGGTCAGCGGCAGCGGGGTCGTTGCCCTCGATGGCGGTCTCGACCTGACGGGGAGATTCGTCGCCGGCAAGGCGCTCACCGCCGACGTCGTCGGGAGCATCAAGGACGCTCGCTGGGCCGCCAACGACGAGCACCTCCTGGAGATCCCGTTTCGCCTGACCGGCCGCCTGCCGGACGTTCGCATCAAGCCCGATCCGGCATTCGTCGCGCGGGTGGTGGGACGAGCGCTCGCGGATCGCGCCGGCCGCCTGCTCGGCGGGAAGGATGGAGCCGACGGCAAGGAGCGGAAGGGTGGCAAGGGCGGCAAGAACGGTGTGGTCGAGGACGCGATCAAGGGACTCGAGCGCCTGCTCACCCGATGACGGTCAGCCGCCGGCGTTCGGTCCCGGCCTGCCGTTCGGCATGCGCTGGAGCGCGAGGTTCACGATGCGCTGGAGCAGTCCGTCGTAGGACACGCCGGCCCGCTCCGCCGACTCGGCGAAGTCCTCGCCGTAGGCGAGCTGCGGGTTCGGATTCGCCTCGAGGATGTAGATGCGGCCTTCCGGATCGAGGCGCAGGTCGATGCGGGCGTAGCCCGACAGCTCGAGCACGCGATAGATCCGCTTGCAGAGATTCCTGATGCGCACGACCAGCGCGTCGGGGAGCGCCTTGGCGAGATTCGTCTTGATGCCGTGACGCTCGCGATAGGCGGCGTCCCACTTGACCTTCTCGGTGGCGATGCGCGGCGCTTCCTCGGGCACCTTGGTGAACAGCAGCTCCCAGACCGGGAACACCTGCAGGCGCGCGTTGCCGAGGATGCCGACGTAGAGCTCGCGCCCGTCGATGTAGCGCTCGACGATGGCGTCGGTGCGCAGCCGCTTGTGGATGAAGACGACGCGCTCGGCCAGCTTGTCGTCGTCGAAGACGAGCGACGTCTGCGCGATGCCCGCCGATCCTTCCTTGGTGAGCGACTTGACGATCAGCGGGAAGGCGAGCCGCCGCGGGCGGCGGACCGGGCTGCCCATGCGGAACACCGCGAACTCGGGCACCGGGATGCGGTGGTACGAGAGGAGCTTCTTCGAGATGCCCTTGTCGCGCGCCAGCATCAGCCCGCGCGGGTTGCAGCCGGTGTACGGCACGCCGAGCAGCTCGAGGTAGCTCGCCACGTTCTGGTCGTAGATCGGCACGTCATGGAAGTCTTCCAGGAGATTGAACACGGCGTGCGGCTGGGTCTCGGCGATGGCGTTCCTGATGACGCCGAGATCGCTGCCGACGCCCAGGCACCGCACCTCGTGCCCCAGCTCGCGCAGCGAGCTCACGACGTCGAACTCGGTCTTCCAGTCCGCCTCGGTGAGATCGATGCCCTTGACGTCGTCCGGCGGCACCAGGACCTCGTCCATCACCGCCAGGAGGCGGAGCTTCTTCACAGCGCCACCTGATGTCTGCCGCTGCGGAGAAAGCGCATGATCTGGCTGGTCAGCACGATGCCGAAGTCGAACATGGTCTGAGAAGACGAGCGTGTCAGCCGCAGGCCGAGGTCGGAGGCGCGCTCGATCATGTCGTCGAGCACCCGGTCGACGGTGTACTGGTGCTCGCCCGTGAGCTCGCACACCTTGCGACGGAGCTGGGCGCGCGCGCCGCGCAGGAACGTCGCCGCCTTGGGATAGCTGGCGAACGCCTTCTGGGTGGAGAACACGAGGCGGAGCGCGGCATCGTACTCCCGCAGGCTGTCGAGCCCGTAGCGCGAGCGCTTCTCGCGATAGTACTCGCGCAGCGTCTTGCGGAGCATGCGGAGCGGATCGACGACGCGGCGCGCGCGCACGGGTGGCCGGCGCCCGGCGAGCTCGTCCATCAGGTCGTCCACGTACTCGAGCTTGCGCAGCGCGGGCCAGCCGGCGTAGCGCCGCCGCCAGCTCGACTTCGGCGTCAGCCACACCGCGAAGGTCTCGGCGAAGTCCTCGTCGGGGTGGCTCTGCGCGTAGTACGCCTCCAGGTGGAGCACGTAGCGCTTGCTGTACGGCTTCGGCGCGTAGTGCTGCGGGTACGGCTGCGACGTCTTGCCGAAGAGCTCCTGCCGGCGCCGGCGGCGGCGAAGTCGGTAGGCGTTCTCGATCGCGTGGCCGCTCTCGTGCCGCAGGATCCGCATGCACCACTCCGGGGTTCCGCCCTCGACCTCGCGCATCTGGCTGCACTCGAGCTCCGACAGCCGCGGATGGGCGAGATAGAAGGGAATGGCGATGCCGGGCACGCCGTCCGGCGTGTACCACTCGTCCGACAGCCAGCAGTGCGGCCGGAAGATCAGGTGGCGGCGATCGAGCTCGCGATAGAGCTGCTGGATGCGCGGCATCACCGGCGAGCGCTCCAGATCGAGGTCGAGGTCGCTCAGCCGGACGTCCAGCAGCTTGTGGTCCGGCAGGCGGGTCCACGATCGGAGGGGATGATGGGGAGTGCTCGGCATCGTGCTTGAGGGTGTGCGTTCCCGGACCCTATTATGCCGGCCACGCGGTGAGCGGCTCAAACCATCCGAGGAGGCGTTGATGAAGGTCCAGGCGGCGATCTGCTGGGAGCCTCGCCGGGCGCTCGAGATCGACGAGGTCGATCTCGACGGACCGAAGGCGGGCGAGTGCCTGGTGCGGCTCGCCGCGTCGGGCGTGTGCCACACCGACGCCTACACGATGAGCGGCCGCGATCCGTCGGGGCTCTTTCCGTCGGTGCTGGGACACGAGGGCGCGGGCGTGGTGGAGGAGGTCGGCCCCGGGGTCGGGTCGCTGGCCGTCGGCGATCACGTGATCCCGCTCTACATCCCCGAGTGCCGCAACTGCGAGTTCTGTCTCTCGCGGCGGACGAATCTCTGTGGCGCGCTCCTGGCGACCCAGGGCCGGGGCATGATGCCCGACGGGACGAGCAGGCTGTCACACCGTGGCCGGCCGCTGCATCACTACATGGGCACCTCGACCTTCGCGACCCACACCGTGGTGCCGGAGATCGCGCTCGCCAGGATCCGCAAGGACGCTCCGCTCGCGACGGTGTGTCTCCTCGGCTGCGGCGTCACCACCGGCATCGGTGCGGTGCTGAACACCGCGAAGGTCGAGCCGGGCTCGTCGGTGGCGGTCTTCGGTCTCGGCGGCATCGGGCTGTCGGTGATCCAGGGTGCCGTGATGGCGGGCGCCGAACGGATCATCGGTGTCGACACGAACCCGGCGAAGTTCGTGCTGGCCCGGCAGCTCGGGGCGACCGACACCGTGAACCCCGCCGACGGCGGCGACGTCGTCGCCGCGATCGTCGAGCTGACGGGCGGCGGCGCCGACTACTCCTTCGAGTGCATCGGGAACGTCGACGTGATGGGCCAGGCCCTGGCCTGCACGCACAAGGGCTGGGGCCAGGCGATCATCATCGGCGTGGCGGGCGCGGGCGAGGAGATCCACGCACGCCCGTTTCTCCTCGTCACCGGCCGCACCTGGCGCGGCACCGCGTTCGGCGGCACGCGCGGGCGCACGCAGCTGCCGGGCATGGTCGACCAGTACATGAAGGGCCGCATCAAGCTCGACGAGATGGTGACCGCCACCATGCCGCTCGCCGACATCAACCGCGCCTTCGATCTCATGCACGCCGGCGAGTCGATCCGGAGCGTGGTGGTGTACGGAGAGACGCGGTGAGCGCGCGCCCGTGACCGCCCGGATGCCGCCGCCGTTCGACGACGGCGTCGCGCTGTTCAACGCCGGCCACTTCTTCGAAGCGCACGAGGCCTTCGAGGATCTGCTCGACGAGGTCGAGGAGGACGAGCGCTGGGACCTGCTCGTCGCGCTGATCCAGGTGGCCGTCGGCTACCACAAGCTCGCCTCCGGGCACGTGGGCTCGGCACGCATGCTGGGACTCGGGCTCGCCAAGCTGGGCGCGTTCGACGACCGGGCGTGGGGTGTGGAGGTCGCCGCGCTGCGCGGCCGTGTGGCGGCCGATGTCGCCGCGCTGGACGCGAACGGAGAGGCCGCGGCGCGCCTGGTCGCCAGCCCGCCCCGGATCGAGCTGGCGACCCGGGCGTGACGGGACGGGGCCTCACTCGTCGTCGAGGAAGGCCCCGCTCGGCGACGGGCAGAAGACGAGGCTCGCGCCCTCGGTCGAGAACGGCGCGGGGATGCGATCGTAGTAGAGCGCCGATACCTCCGCGTCCGCCTGCCAGTCGAAGCACTGGGAGAACTTGGGGCCCTCGCAGAAGCTCCCGGGACACTGGGCCGTGCTCGTGCACGGGTTACCCGCATTCGCTCCGGCGAAGCAGACGAATCCGCCGCAGTCGGGCGGATCGGCGCAGGCGGTCTGGCACTTGGCCTCGAACTTCGCGCGTGCCGCCTGGTAGCAGGCGAACGTCGTCGGCTCGGCGGTGGGAGGCACGCACGGATCGGGGCTGAGCGGGAGCGCGCCCTTGAACTGTGCGTACCGGCAGCGCGACAGGCACTTCAGGAAGGCCGCCACGTGTCGTCCCACGAGAACGGGGACGGTGTCGCGGCACGAGGCCTCGTGCGTGGTGAGGGTGTTCTCGTCGGCGCAGGTGAACTGGTCGTAGAGGAAGCTGACGAAGATCTCGTCACCGACGTCGGGCCGGTTCAGGTTGATGTCGCTGGCCACCCACTGGTCGAGGTTCGTGCTCGCGTCGCAGTCGCGGGCGCTGTCGTAGCAGGTCGGGCAGCCCGCGGCGCAGTGCGAGGTGATGGCCGCGCGCGTCTTCGTCTTCGCCTTCTCGATGCAGGCCAGCGTGGCGCCGCCCCACGGGAACTGGCAGTCGCTCGCCGGGTTCTTGCCGGCCAGGGCGCCCGCGTCGCAGTGCGCCTGGCACTTCGTCATTCTCGCCCAGCCTCCGCCGACCGCCTTGGCCGTCGCCTGCTGGCACTTTGCCTCGGCGGCGGTGAGCGACGTCGGGGTGTACGCGAACGTCGAGCGTCCGGATGCGACGAGCAGGCTCAGGATCAGCAGCGATCTCGCGTGCGTCATGGTCGTTCTCCCGGATGGCGTCGGTCGGGGCTAGTCGAGGAACGCCCCGCTCGGCGAGCACGCAGGCACGTAGCAGCTCGCGGGCGCAGGAGCCTTCGTCGCCTTGAAGGTGCGATCGGTGTTGGGATGGATGGTGCCGCCTGCCGTGGAGGCGCAGTACTCCGACGCGCCGACGTTGAAGTTCGCATCGCCCCGGATGCCGGGGTTCGGCGGCACGATGTCGACGGCGCCGTGCTTCCCGTCGATGACGACCTTGTTCTGGATCGCACCGTTCGAGACCTGTCGCAGCCAGGCGACCTTGACGGGGCCGTAGAGGCCCTTGCGGTCGACGTACTTGTAGGCCGGGCCGTCGCGGCTCCAGCCGATCCCGGGCATCGAGAAGCACTGGTTCTCGGCGTCGACCTGGAGATGGAGCCTGGCGCCGGAGAGGATCGGGTTCCCGAAAAGCAAGCCCTGGCCGCGGGCGAAGCTGGCCTTGTACGTCACCCGTCGGGACTGCTGTGTCTTCCCCGTCTTCACCACCAGCTGATCGAGGGGCAGCATCTGCGTGGACGTCGGGCCGGTGTTCGACCCGAGCGCCGCGGCGCCCAGCAGGATGTCGTAGTCGGCGACGCCGTCGTTGAAGATGTGCATCGGCGGAAACGGGCTCTGGAACGTCACGCCGCCGTCCAGGCTGAACGACGTCGTCACCATGTCCGTCGCATCGTCGAGCGACATCCGGAGGACGATCGGTCCCGTCACGGCTGCCGCGCTGATCGGCACCGAGTTCGACTGGATCGTCGAGAAGCTCGCGCCGAACCCGTGCGTCAGCGACTGGCTGACGGAGTAGCCCGGGATCGAGCCGTTGCCCTGCAGGGAGGCGGTCTGTGGCGAGAGGTTGGTGACGGTGAGCCCCACGGCCTCGATGATCGGACTGATGGAGTAGAGCTGCATGTGGAACTCGGTGTCGGTGGCTGGCAAGGTCGGGACCCACGACGAGCTCATGGTGAAGCTTCCCTCGCCGTTGCCGATCTCGTGAACGGCGTTCTCCACGGTGCTGATCTCGAACGGGACGGCGCCGAGAACGACGGAAACGCCCGGATCCCTCACGACCAGCGCGCCGCCCGTCTCCACGGCCGTGCCGAGGAGCACGGCCCAGCTCGGTGCGAGCGTGCCGCTGAACTCGTCGACGAAGTCGGCGGTGCCGTCCGCCGTGCCGAACGCGTTGCCGTCGATCTCGAACCGGTCGCACGAGGAGCTGAAGGCGCGCGTCTGGGCGCGAGGCGCCGGGGCGCAGAGGAGCAACAAGGCAGCTGCCAGCCCTAGGGAACAAGAACTCGAGCGCATAGTCCCCCCCGTCTATCTGCGCTGCGTTGAACCGCCCGTTGCATAGCGCTCGGCGCCGGCGGTTGGCAAGGACATTCGTGCGAGGTCCCCAAAATCGCATGGTGCCCGCCCGAGTCCACATGGTACGCCCCCGTCAACGTTGACGGTGCGGGGCCACACGACCCCGGGAGGTCAGTTTCGATGCAAGGGCGTCTTCAGGTCTCGTTCCGGCTCGCGGGCGCGTGGCTCGCGCTCGTCAGCGTCGCCCGTCCTGGCGGGCGTCGCGGGCACCGGCACGGCAACCGTGCAGGTCAACTTCATCACCCAGAAGCTGAGCGTCACCGCGACGTTCGCGAACGGGGCCAGGGACCTGCCCGCGGTCAACCTGGGGACGCTGGCGCCGTTCTCGGCCACCGGCGTGTCGCTCAGCAACATCAACGTGGGGACGGGCGCATCGTTCAAGGTGCCGTTTGCGAACGCCACCGACAGCTTCCGTGCGGTCGGTGACGTCGCATGTCCGGCCGCCGGGTGCGCCGCCATCAACGACACGTACGCCTTCGTCGGCATCCTCGACATGGTGAACGTGAGCCTGCTCCCGGCCGACTTCTTCTACACGTTCGACGGCTCGGTCGCGTGCAGCGGCAACTCGGTGAGCGCGGTGAACTGCAACGGGCCCTTCGCCCTCAACTACTTCTCGCCCGAACCGTTCGAGAAGGGCGATCGGGTCGTGATCCCCGGAACCACCAGCTTCTACGACCCTCGCCTGGGCATCGTGCGGAGCTTCGACACCCGCGTGACGCTGACCGACGTTCCGGCCGCGGACACGCTCCGGGTGGCCGGCTTCTCGCGGGAGCGGGGCGCGATTCCGAAGCCGTACGTCACGAGCACCGACGACGGCTTCGAGTCGATCTTCTTCGATGTGGCGACCGGCGCCATCTTCACCAACGCCGAGGTCTGCGTGGTGGTCGACGCCGACCTCGACGGCATCGTCGATGGCACCCGCACGCCCGTGAGCAAGCTCGCGGGGCTCCACTACGTCGGCAACGCGTTCGTGCTCCAGGACACGCGCATCGATGGCCAGTATGCCTGCGTCACGGTCACCTCGCTGTCGCCGTTCGCGCTGGTGGCGCAGCCGGACACGACGACCACGACGCTGCCGACGACCGGTTCGACCACCACCACGACGCCGTCGAGCACGCCCACCACGACGACGACCACGACGCTGCCGTGCGCCACCGCGCGCGAGTGCCTGAGCGAGCTGAAGTCCAGCGTGGACTGCCCCGGAGGCCTCCCCGCGTCGCTCGGCAGCTTCATCGACAAGAAGGTCGGCGCCGCCGAGGCCAAGCTCTCCCAGGCCGTCAGCAAGCCGACCAAGGCGAAGAAGTTCACGCGCGTGGCCCGCACGCTCCTGAAGGCGATCGACAAGAAGGCCGCCGCACTCGCGAAAAAGAAGAAGAACGGCATCTCGGCGGCGTGCCGAGACAGCGTGGGCCAGGCGCTCGCCCCGACGCTCGGGCGGATCGACGCGGGCAGCTTCTAGCCCGTCGCGACCGACCGGAGCTCAGCGGTCCCGCGGGCGCTCCGCCCAGGAGCGCCCGCCCCGGGTCCACTCCGGTCCGTTGCCCCAGCTCCAGCGCGTCTTCTTCCGCGCATGCTCCGGGTCGAACTGCCGGCTCGCGTCCTCGTAGGCCTTCATCGCGACCTCGCGCTGCTTCCAGGCCCAGAAGTCCTCCTCGCGCTTCCACTTGCCGCTGCCGGCGTACTCGAGGAGCGACACGCCCGGGAAGTCGATCGTCCCCTGGCCGCCGGGGTGGTCGCGACGGTTCTGCATGTAGAAGATCACGCGGCCGCGCTCGACGTCGATCGTGTGCCACTCGTAGGCCGTGTAGATCTCGCCGTACCGCGCCATCACCGGCTTGATCCAGGCGCGGACCACCTCCCGGCCCTGCATCGCGCCGTAGTAGTGCTCGAAGTAGGTGCAGTCCTCGGTGAACAGGTCGGCCCACGCGTCCCAGTCCTCGCCCACCGCGCCGGTGCGCCAGTAGGTACGGAATGCCTGCTCCAGCTCGTCGCGGTCGAACGTCGGCATCGCTCGGATCCTCCGGACAGGGGACGTAGCCGAGCGCGCGCTGCCCGCGCAACGTCTCCCGGCCGCGGGGTCAGTGGACGTAGCCCAGCGCGGCAGGCGGCGCAACGTCGCCTCGTCCGGCGGCACGACGGGAGCGAGTGGTTCGCCGGCCCCCGCCCGCTCCACGGCGGCTCGTGCGCGCGCGCACTCGTGCTCGAAGTCGGCGGCCGCCCGCTCCGCCTCCGCGACACGATCCGCGGGCGCTCCCGGCGACATCTCCGCGGGGTCGCGCAGCAGATCGACGATCTGGACCCCGCCGTTCTCGAACGTCGCCTTCCAGTCGTTCCACCGGGCCGCGCGGCGGTAGAACTCGAGGGAGTTCTCGGCGAAGAGCACGCGGTCCGCCGGCGCCGAGGTGGGCCCCCCGCGGACGCAGGAGCGGGGCGAGGCTCCGCCCCTGCAGCTCGGCTCCGGGCGGGATGCCGAGCAGATCGAGCAGCGTCGGCGTGAAGTCGATCACGCCGACCTCGCCGGTCACGCGGCGTCCCGCGCCGATCAGACCCGGCGCGCGCCAGATCATCGGTACGCGCAGCACCTCCTCGTGCAGCGTCCGCCCGTGGCCGGTGTAGCCGTGCTCCTGGAGCGCCTCGCCATGATCGCTGGCGACGACGACGATGGTGTGGTCGCGGACGCCGATCTCGTCGAGCGCGTCGAGGAGCGGAGCCAGCGAGCGTCGGTGTACGCGACCGCCGCATCGTACTGCGCCGCCTGCTGCTCGCGCGGCGCGTCCGTCCCCACCGTCTGCGCGGGCGCACCGAACGCCGCGCGGATGGCCGGGGGAGCGAAGTAGGGCTCATGTGCCTGGTAGGTGTGGACGAGGAGGAAGAACGGCGTGGTCGCCTGGGTGCGGAGCCAGTCGACGGCGAAGCCGACGGTCACCGGCATCCGGATGGGGTCGTTGCTGTGGTTCTCGTGATAGAAGCCGAAGCCGCGCGCGAAGGCCGCCGGATCGAAGAAGATGTCCTCCGGCGTGGCCGCCGTCGCGTAGCCGGCGGCGCGCAAGCGCTCGGCGAGCGGCACGACCCCCGGGGGGAGTGGATGGCCGAGCGAGCTCGTGAGGCCGTGCACGCACGGATAGAATCCCGTCAGCATCGTCGCGTGGGAGGGAAGGGTCCAGGGAGCCTGCGCGACGACCGTGTCGAGGCGCGTGCCCTCGCTGGCGAGTCGATCGAGCACCGGCGTGCCCTTGCGCGCCCATCCATACGACCCGACCCGGTCCGCGCGCAGCGTGTCGAGCGAGACCAGCACCACGTTCCATCGCTTCTCCGTCGCATCGGCGGCCGGCCAGGCGAGAACGGGATCTCCCCAGACGGGATGGACGGGATATCCGCGCCTGGTCGGCGGCAGACTCGAAGCTGAGTCGCACCTCGGAGCCGAGCGCCTCGCGCACGGGATCGAGGTCGACGCGCACGTCGACCCAGTGGCGGTCGGTGGGCGTGGCGGCCCAGTCGAAGCGCCGATCGACGACGGTGGCCGTTCGCCCCGCCGCGTTGCGGGCGACGATGCGGACCCGGGGGTGACCGCTCCGCTCGAGCGGGCCGGTCTGGAGCAGGGCGACGGCCACGCGCAGCGACGCACCCGGGTGCAGCGTGACGGGAGGCGTCTTCACCCGGTACGGGGCGAGGGGCTGCACCAGGGCGATGACCCGGGAGGGATCCTCGGTGACGCCCGGGAGGCGGAGGAGGACCGGCTCAGCGGCGGCGGCCGGGCAGCGGAAGCGCTCGACCTGGATGGCGGTCGGCGTGATCACGAACGCGGCGGCGCGCAGACCGTGCAGGGCGTTCGAGCAAGGGACGGGGATCTCGAGGCCCCCCTCCGGCGTGCGCCGTGCGGCGGGGGCCGCCGGCGAGTGGACGATGAGCGACGGGAGCGGCGGGAGGCCCGGTCGCGAGATCTGGTCGATGGTCACGAGCGGCGGGACGATCCCGAGCGCCGTCGCGACCTGGTCGGCGAGCGGGCGCGACGCGAGGTCCCCCGGTGGGACGGCCATCGCCGGGGACCGCGTCCCGAGGGCAATGGTCAGGCACGCGGGGGCGACGACCCACCACCGCGTGGAACGACGAGGCCGCCCGCGTGGCGGCGCGAACGAGATCACCCCTTCGTTCTCGCGCGCATCAGGTGTCCGAGCCCGCCGGGCCTGAGCCCGTCGCGGCGCCCGCCGTAGTACCGGGCGACCGCCTGCGGCGCGCCGAAATCCTCGATCTCGGCGAAGCCGAGCTGCTCGAGCTCACGCACGAGGTCTGCCGGGTCGAAGAACGTGACCCACGGCTCTCCCTGCGCCGCCGCCCGCGCCGCGAGCGACGAGAGTGCCGGCGCCGCCGCGGCGCGCTCGGGCGCCGGCGTGGTCACGAACGAGAAGACGATCTCGCTGCCGGCGCCGAGTGACGTCACCCAGGCGAGGGTGCGCAGCACCGCGTCCCGCGCGAGATAGACCGTGACGCCGAGCCACGAGACGAACGTCGCGGCGCCGGCATCGAACCCGCTCCGGCGCATCGCGTGCGGGATCGTCTCGCGCTCGAAGTCGATCGCGACGAAGGTGAGCGACGCGGGCAGCTCGACGCCCGCCGCCGCCAGGCGCTCGCGCTTCCACGCCTGCGTGTTCGGGTGATCGACCTCGTAGACGTGCAGGCCCTCGGCCGCGAAGGGATTGCGGTACGCGAACGAGTCGAGTCCGGCGCCGAGGATGACGTACTGGCGGGTGCCGCGGCGCACCGCGTCCGCGAGGCAGTCCTCGGCGTACCGGCTCCGGACCGCGATCGACGCGCGCAGGCGCCGCAGCTCGGGCGTGTCGAACACGCTCGGATCGCCCTGGAGCGCCGCCTTCCGCTCGGGACCGATCAGCAGGGCGGCGAGCGGGTCGTCGAGGATCCGGGGGCGGTCGAGGACCCGATGCACCGCGCGCATCAGGGCGGCGCCGTCGGCGGTGGAGCTGGGGCGGTCGTGTTCCATGTCGTGTCCTCTGCGCTCAGGAGCGGCCGAAATCCCAGCCGGCGCCGTCGTCCCGGTAGGCGCGCAGCAGCAGGCGCGCCACGCTCATGCGATGCACCTCGTCCGGCCCGTCGTAGATGCGCGCCTCGCGCGCGTGCCGGTACATGCGCTCCAGCGGCGTGTCGGGCGTGAGACCCTTCGCGCCGTGGACCTGGATCGCACGGTCGACCGCGTGATGCAGCATGTGCGCGCCGACCACCTTGATGAGCCCGATCTCCACCCGGGCGGGATCGCCCTGATCGATCTTGTGCGCGGCGTCCAGGGTGAGCAGCCGGCACGCCTGGATCTCGGCCGCCGTGTCGAAGATCATGTTCTGGATGGACTGCTTCTCCGCCAGCGGGCCGCCGAACGCGACGCGGCTGTTGGCGCGCGCGCACATCAGATCGAAGGCGCGCTGCGCCTGCCCGAGCCAGCGCATGCAATGGAAGATGCGGCCCGGACCGAGCCGCTGCTGCGCGATCAGGAATCCCTGTCCGCGCTCGCCGAGGAGATTGCTGCGCGGGACGCGCACGTCGTTGTACGCCACCTCGCAGTGGCCGCCCATGAGGCCGAGCACCGGCGTCTCGCGCACGATGTCGTACCCCGGCGTGTCGGTGGGGACGACGATCATGCTGAACGCGCGGTGCGGCGGCGCGTCGGGCTCGGTGCGCACCATCACCGTGGTGTACGCCGCGTTGCGCGCGCCGGTGGTGAACCACTTCCGGCCCGTGATCACCCAGTGATCGCCGTCCAGGACCGCGCGGGTCTGGAGCTGGGTCGGATCGGAGCTCGCCACGTCGGGCTCGGTCATCGCGAAGCTGGGGAACACCTCGCCCGCGACGAGCGGCGCCAGATACCGGTCGCGCCACTCCGGCGACGCGTACAGGTTCAGCATGATGGAGTCCTGGAGCGAGTGCGTCCCGAGCGCCACCATCGCATGCTGCGAGCGTCCGACCACCTCGTTGACGTACACGTAGTCGAGGAACGGCAGGCCGCCGCCGCCGATCTCCTTCGGGTGCCCGAGCGCCCAGAGCGCTTCTGCCTTGGCGGCGACCATCAGCTCGCGCAGGACCGCGCGCGCCTCGCCGTCGCCGCGATCGAGCACCTGCTCGACGGGGTAGATGCGCTCCTCGATGAACCGCCGCACCCTGGCGCGCAGCGGACGGATGTGACCGGGGACGTCGAAGCTCATGGGGGTCTCCTCATCGGGCGGTCGATCCGCCGTCGACCGCCAGCACCTGTCCGGTCACGTGCGCGGCGTCGTCGGACAGCAGGAATGCCGCCACGTCGGCGATCTCGTGCGGCTCCGCGACGCGCCCGAGCGGGATCGCGTGCCGCATCTGCTCGATACGCTCCGGCTGCCGGTAGACGCCGCCGGTCATCGGTGTGTCGGTCGCTCCCGGACAGACGCAGTTCGCGCGCACACCATGCGGACCGTACTGCTCCGCCATCAGCCGCGTGAGCGCGATCACGCCGCCCTTCGACGCCGTGTAGCCGCTGCCGAATCCGTGTCCACGCAGTCCCGCCGTCGACGCGATCGTCACCACGGCGCCGCCGCGTCGCATCAGGTGCGGCAAGGCGTACTTCACGGCGAGGAAGGTGCCGATCAGGTTCACGCGCAGCGTGCGCTCGAAGGTGTCGAGGTCGACCTCCGCCAGCGGCTGGCGGTCGCCGGGACGGAAGATGCCGGCGCTCGTCACGATCCCCTGCAACCCCTCCAGCGTCGTGGCCGCCCGCTCGACGGCCGCCCGGACCTCGTCTTCCCGACCGACGTCCGCCCGGAGCGCGACCACGCGTGCGCCGCGGCGCTCGAGCGCGCCCGCGATCGCCGTGAGCCGATCGCCGTCGCGATCGAGCAGCGCGACGGCGGCGCCCTCGTCGGCGAGCCGCTCGCAGGCGGCCTCGCCGATGCCGCTCGCCGCGCCCGTGACCAGCACCGGTCGTCCGCGAAGGCCCCGCATGCGTGGTGTACCTTCACCCGACCGTCCCTGCGCGGTCAACCTCGCGACGGCGTCAGCGACCGGTGCGGCCCCTGACCTCGAACTCGACGCGGTCCTGCGGCTCGCCGGCGGCGTCGACCAGCTCGAGGAGATGGCGGCCGGGGACCGGTTCCCAGAGGCGGCGCGCATCGGCGGCGCCCAGATCGATGCCGTCCATCCGCCAGCGCGGCGATCCCGTCACGTGCTCCGCTTCCAGCAGCAGGCGCTGGCGCTCCGGAGGCACGTCGGGATCGAGCGCGATCCGCGTGCCGCTCACCGGCGCGCGCACGCGCGGTCGCGCCGCCGCCAGCGCCGGGCGCGAGCCGGTCGCGTCGCTGCCCGCCAGCATCCACTCGCGACGCGGCGGCTCGACGTCTCCGGGGAAGGTGACCGGCACGGCGACGACTCCCGGCGGCGGCGCCGGCGCGTCGCTCGGCACGCCGGCGTGGAGGCGCTCCATCACCTCCAGCCACACGGGCGCCGCGCCCGTCACGCCGCTCACGTCGTGCATGGGCGCGCCCGAGAAGTTGCCCACCCACACGCCCACCGTGAACCGGCGCGAGAACCCGATGCACCAGTTGTCGCGCATGTCGGTGCTGGTGCCCGTCTTGACGGCGGTCCAGAAGCGCGTCGCGAGCGCGTTCTCGAGCCCGAACGTGGCGCTGCGGCTCTCGCGATCGGCGAGCACGTCCGCCACCAGGAAGGCGGTCGCCGGGTCGAGCGCCTGGCGCGCCGTGCCCGGCGGGTCGTCGAGGCGCAGGCGGAGCGGCGTCCATCGCCCGGCGTCGGCGAGGGCGCGGTAGGCGCCCACCATCTCCCACAGGCTGACGTCCGCACTCCCCAGCGCCAGCGCGGGCCCGTAGTAGTCCGCCGGCCGGTCGATTCCCGCGAACCCCAGACGCGCGAGCTGGGCCGCGAAGGCGTCGCCGCCGACCAGGCCGAGCGCGCGCACCGCGGGCGTGTTGAGCGACGATGCCAGCGCGGTGCGCACCGAGACCAGGCCGAGGAAGCGCTCGTCGTAGTCGTGCGGGCGATAGAGCCCGCTCGGCAGCGCGATCTCGAGCGGGGCATCCTCGAGCAGCGCCGCCGGCGTCAGCAGGCGCCGCTCGATGGCGAGGCCGTAGAGGAACGGCTTGAGCGCGGAGCCCGCCTGCCGCCGCGCGCGCACGCCGTCGACGTGCCGCGCGGCAGAGAGACGTCCGCTGCTGCCGACATAGGCGAGGACGTCGCCCGTGGCGTTGTCGGCGACCAGGACGGCGCCATCCTGCACACCACGCTCGCGTACGGCGAGCAAGTTGTGCTCGAGCGCGGCCGCTGCCGCGCGCTGCACCCCGGCGTCGAGCGTCGTCCGGACCACCGGCGAGGTCCCGAGCAGCCGCTGCGCGACGTGCGGCGCGAGCGAGCGCGGCGACGGCATCGCGGGGACGCTGGCGAGCGCGCGCCGTGCCGCGGCCTGCACGGCATCGGCGGCGATCCCTTCCGGCACGCGGGTGCGGAGCGCGGTCACGCGCCGGACGATGGCCGCCGGCGCCGCGCCGGGCGCGGCAACCAGCGCGGCCAGCACCGCACTCTCGGCCGGGGTGAGGGCATCGGGCGTGGTGCCGAACAGCGCCGCCGCGGCGGCGCCGACGCCCGCCAGCTCGCCCCGGAAATCGACCAGGTTCAGGTACGCCTCGAGGATCTGGTCCTTCGACCATGCGTGCTCGAGCGCCAGGGCGAGGCGCGCCTGGGCCCACTTCTGGGCGAGCGTCCGGGCACCCCCGCGCGGTCGCAGGCGAGGATCGATCAGCGACGCCACCTGCATCGTGATCGTGCTCGCGCCGCGCGACGGTCCACCGCGCAGGGCCTGGACGAGCGCCGCCGCCAGCGCATGCGGGTCGACGCCGGCGTGCTCGGCGAAGCGGCGATCCTCGACGGCGACGATCGCGGTGCGCAGCGACGGCGAGATCGAGGGCAGCGGAACCCAGTCGGCACGGCGTCGCGTGGCGTCGATGCGGCGGGTGTCGAGCACGACGCCGCGGCGATCGAGGAGCCGCGCGTCCGAGGATCCGTGCGCAGCGCGCACGGCCTCGAAGGGTGGAGCGGCGGGACGGGTCGCCCACAGCCCGAGCACGGCGGCGAGCGTCACGCCGCCGCAGGCGAGCGCGGCCTGCCGTCGCGTCATCGGACCTCGAAGGGCGCGTTCGGCGTCTCGCCGAACAGCGCCGGCGCGTAGAGCGCCGCGACCCGGGTGGGGGGCAGCTCGAAGGTGCCGGGCTGGTTCAGCCGGATGGCGTACGTGACGACGAAGCGTCCACTGGGAACGTAGGAATAGTAGGCGCGCCAGCCCGAGAACGAGCGCTCGACGAAGTCCGGTGACAGGGTATCCGCATCGTCGGGGGTGCCGGCTGCCGTCTCGCTGTCGTTGCCGAGCCCGGTGCCGAGGTGCGACGCGCCCGGCGGCACCGGGTCGTCGACGACGACCCACCCCATGTCGCTCTGCGCCTCGATCTCGAGCCGCACGCGCAGCCGGTCGCCACGATGCCACGTCCCCGGCTCGGCCACCTCGAGCGGCTCCACGTGCCGCGTCACCCGGTACCCGCTCTCCAGCGGCTGGCGCAGCGGCACGGCCGCGCGCGTCTCGACGGTCACCCACGGCGCGCCGGTCCCCGCCTGCTCGACGGTCAGGTCGGCCGCTGCCGCCGGCCATGCGAGGTCGAGCGCCGCGCCGGCGGGATCCTTCGCCCACGCGAGCGCCTCGCGCTGGCCACCGAGCACCGCCGTCGTCGTTCCCGTCGGCGCCACGGCCTCGAACGCGGCGGCGAAGCGCTCGACCGCGAGGATGCCCCAGGCGTTGGCGGTCGTGGTTCCCCAGCGTCCCGCGCGCTGGAGCGCGAGCGCGCCGCGCACGAGCCGGGGCAGGTCGTCGGGCCATGCACCGGAATCGAGGAGCAGCAGCGCGAGGCGCGCCGCGTTCACCTCCGGCCCGGTCATCAGCCACCAGAGATCGTCCTGCGACGCGGACGAGAAGCGCAGCGTCGTCCCGGAGAGGTCGAGCCGGGCGCGCACCTGCTGCTCGGCTTCCGCCAGGTGCGCCGCCCGGTCGGGAGCATCGGGCATGCGGCGCAGCACGCTCCACCAGTCGAGCACGGCCGACGTCGGCCAGAGCGCCGGCTCGACGTCGAGCGCGGCGAGCTGCGCCGGCGTCGCCTTGGCGTGGCGCGCGAGCGCATCCAGCGCGGCGAGCTTGCGCAGCGGCAGGTCCGCCATGCGCGACGCTCGCTTGACCTTGCCGTCGACGAATCCGGCGAGGCCGTCCAGGATGGACGAGAGGACGTCGCCGGGAATCGACCGGCCGGCGCTGTCCGCCAGCGAGACCACGTAGGCGGTCAGGACGTCGCTGCCGTCCTCCATCGTCGGGAAGTACTTGAGCAGCCCGTCGCGGTCCTGGTACGCGGGCAGCGCGCGGACGATCTCGGTCCACGCCTCGTCGTCGCCGAGCGCGACGGCACGTGAGACGCGTTGCTCGAGGCAGCTGTACGGATAGCGCCGCATCCAGTCGCGCGCGCCGCCGAGGCCGCCGGCCAGCGACGGCGTGACGCGCACGGTGACGCCTCCGCGATCCGGCAGCGCGTCCTGGGGGCGTGCGACCGGCACCGGCGCGGCCTCGGGTGACCACTGGAACAGCGTCGCCTGGAGCGTGCGGACGGGCACCGCCGGCAGAACCTGCTGCGTGACGCGCACGTGATCCGTCGCGCCGCCGCGCTCGCCCACCTCGACGTCCCACCCCAGGCTGGTGACGCCGGCGGGGACGGCGACGTCCCAGCCGGTCACGACGGCTTCGCCGGCGCCGAGGCTCAGCGTCTGCGGCGCGAGCGGCGCAGGAAGGCCGGCGACGATGCCGCGCGCCTCGACCGTCATCGCGCGCGCCGTCGTGTTGCGGACGGTGAGGTCGGCATGGAAGCGATCGCCCTCGCGCACGAGCGGCGGCAGCCCGGGCAGCAGCATCAGGTCCTGGGTGGTGCTGAGCGCGGTGCCACCGGCGCCGAACTGCGCGAGGCCCGCGGTGGCGACGGCCTCGACGCGGAAGCTCGTGAGGGAGTCGTTCAGCGGCACCGTCACGCGGGCGTCGCCGTGATCGTCGAGGGCGACCCGGGGCTGCCAGAGCAGCAGGGTGTCGAAGAGCTCGCGCGTGGGTTGCCGACCGCCACCACCGCCCGCGGGCACCGCTTTCAGCCCGTAGTGCCGCTTGCCGATCACCTCCATCTGCGCCGTCGCGGTGCGCACCGCGTCGCCGCGCCGTCCCATCATGGCGTCGAGGAGCCGCCAGCTCCCGTTGGGAGACAGCTCGAGCAGGCCCTCGTCCACCACCGCGACGGCCACCTCGCTTCCGGGGGGCGGCGGGCCGCCGTCGGGTGTCCGCACCGAGATGGTCGCGGTCGCCTGCTCCCGTACGCGATAGGTCGGACGGTCGGTCGCCACCGACACGGCCAGCTCGTGCTGCTTCCATCCGACCTCGATCTCCGCGATGCCCAGGCGGAACGACGGCCGGCCGAGGTCCACCAGCGCAGTGGGTTGCACGTCGCCGACGCGCCCGCGCACCGCGAGCACGGAGACGAAGGCGTTCGGGGCCCAGCGCGCGTCGACCGGGAGCTCGATCACCGGCTCGGCGCCCGAGAGCTGGACGACGCGCGCGTCCCCCACGCCCTCGCGATCGATGGTGACCAGCGCGGTGGCCTCGCGGAACGGCATGCGCACCTGGAACCGCGCGGTCTCGCCCGGCTGGTAGCGACGGCGCTCGGGCAGCACGTCGATCCGATCGCTGTCGCCGGCCTCGAACCACATCTCCTCGCCGCGCGCCACCCAGACGTCGGCATTCGCGACCGCCGCGTGTCCCTGCGGGTCGGTGACGGTCGCCTCGAGGACGACGTCTCCCTGCACGTCGGGACGGCCGCTGCAGGCGAGGCGGCCGAGGGCATCCGTCACGCCCTGGCAGAGCTGGCCGGTGCGCCGCACCTCCGTGGTGTGCTGGTAGGCGTAGAACCCGCCGACGACGCGGGCGCGCGTCGAGTACGTGCGGCGGTCGAGGACGTCGATCCGGACCGGTGCGCCGGCGACGGGCGCGCCGTGTGCGTCGACCACCACGGCGTGCGCCTCCAGGTCGCCGCGCTCGAGCGCCCAGCGCTCGGTGCGCAGCCCCGGCAGCCAGGCGGCCGGCCACAGCGGCACGGTCGTCGCCGCCGTCTGCGCTTCGCCGTTGGGATCGCGGAACTCCAGCTCGGCAAGCAGCTCGTGCGGCGACGTCGGGCGCGGCAGCAGCACGAGACGGCCGCGTGCCGTGCCCGCGGCGTCGAGCGTCAGCTGCTGCCGCGCGAGCGCCCGCGGCTTCTCCTCGCCTCCTTCGCCGTCCTCGCCGTCGCGGAACACGCCCGTGCGCACCGGGCCGTTCGCGAAGGTGTAGGCGTCGAGCCCGGCCGGAGACGGGAAGACGCGCGGACGGATCTCGCCGCGCAGCACCACGGGCAGGCGTCGAGGCGGCGCCGCCGGCGAGGTACGACACGCCGAGATCGGCCGCCACCTTCTTCGCGGCGATCAGCGGGCCCGCGGGGAGCTGGACGACGCCGCGCATGAGCGGTACGCGAAACTCCTCGACGCGGAAGCTGCCCGCCCTGCGCTCGATCGCCGACCATTCCGGCTTTCCCGCGGCCGGTGGCACGACGAGGACCACCTCGTAGCGCCCGAGCTTGGCGGCGCGCGGGATCGCCCACGTGCTCTCCGCACTGCCGTCGTCGCGCCAGGCGAGCGGCTGCTCGAAGTGCTCGTCGCTGCCGAGATGGCGGACCGAGAGCACCGTGGGACGTTGCTCCGGCGGCACGGCGGAGAAGCCGTCGAGCGACTGCTGCCGCAGCACGTGCTTCATGTGGACGGTCTCGCCCGCGCGGAAGAGCGTGCGGTCGAGGACCGTGTGCGCCACCACCGGCCCGTCGTAGGATTCGGACGGCAGGTCGAAGCGGAAGGACTCGATTCCCTGGTCCCACGACGAGTGCACCATGCCGAGGTCGTCGCCCGACTCCGCCAGCACGAGCAGGCCGCCGGACAGGCCGCGCAGCGGCTGGATCTGTCGCCAGTCGAAGAAGTTCTCCGGCCACTGGAGATCGCAGGCGGGCAGGGCGTCGTCCCACGGCAGACGGGCGAAGCGCGCCAGCCCGTCGGCGTCGGTGGTGCCGGCGGCGACCGTCTTCCCCGTGCAGTCGGTCACGGACACGCGCGCGCCCGCCACCGGCCGCGCGCCGTCGAGCGTCGTCACCCAGACGAGCGATGCCTCACGACCCCACTTGAGATGCACCGAGAGATTGGTGACCAGCGCCGCGGTCGGCACGTACACCGGAGCGGGCGTTCCGAGGAGTGCGGCGCCGAGCCGCATGCTCGCCAGCTCGACGACGTAGAGCCCCGGCTCGCCGAGCGGGATGCCGATCACCTCCGCGGCCTTGTCGTCCGCCGCGCGCGGCAGCTTGATCGGACGCGCCGGCGCCGGCGGCTTGGTGCCGGCGAACACCGAGCGCGTCCGCGGCGAGACGGCGACGCGGCGCAGCCAGTCGAGCGCATCCGCGGCCGGGATGCGTGCGACGCGCCCGCCCACCCGGAGCTGACGGCCCCCGGCGTCCGGCTCCAGATTGCGCACCGTGACGGGGAGCGTCGGGTCGGCCTTCGACTCGATGATGCCGAACCGGGAGGCGAACTTCGCGAGCGGCGGCTCGCCGTCGATGCGGACGGCGAGCGGGAAGCTGGCGCCGTTCTCGAGCGTGCGGCCCGCGTCGTCGACCACGTCGGAGGGGAGCTCGACGTGCACGGTCGCGTCCGGCGGGAACGGCGGCGCGAACGTCAGATCGGTCGTCCAGTCCTCGTTCTCGGGGGGGCGTGGCGTCCAGCGGTGGCCGTCGGGCCCGACCAGCGCCGCACGGCTCGCCAGCGACCATGCCACCGGCGCGGTGAAGTGGAGCACGACGGGCGTGAGCGGAATGCAGCCGCGATTCGCGCTCTCGCGATCGCAGGTCAGCTCGGCGGTGAAGACGGGCCGGACCGTCCAGCGGAACGTCTGCGGCGTCTCTCCCGCGACGCCGCCGGCCGACTGGATGCCGGGACCCCAGACCAGCTCGACGGCCGCACCGTTCGGGAACCGCCGGCGCGCGGCGACGACGACGAACGGCTCCTCGCGCTGCCAGTCGTCGAGCGTGCGCACCACCGCCTCGCGCTCCGCGCCCTCGAGCACCTGCAGCGGAACGCGCTCGGGCAGACCCTGCACGGTGAAGCCGGCGTGCTCGACGATCGATGCCGGCTCCGCGGTCCCGTCGAGCGAGAGGACGAAGATCTGATCCTCCGCGATCGGTCCGGAGGGGTCGGGCATCACGCGCACGATCGCCGGGCCGCCGGTGGAGAACGTGAAGGTGTCCACCGTGACCGGGGCGCCGCCCACGGTGACCAGGCCGGGGCGCAGCGTGAAGCGACAGGTGATGCCGGCGGGAAGGTCGCGGATGAAGTCGTACGCCCAGGTGCGGGTGTCGACCCAGCGCCCGCTCCCGGTCTCCGGGCAGTCGACGTCGAACGGCGCGCTCAGCCGGGGATCGCCGAGCGCCACCATCGGAACGGAGAAGCGCGCGCTCGCCTGGCGGACCTGCTTCACGCGTGCCCTGGGGCGTGAAGCGATCGACGTGCGCCGCGGTCTCGTCGTGGTCGGCACGGACCGCGTCGGCGCCCGACGCGGCGCGGACGAGCGAGACCGGCGAGAGGACCAGCGCCAGGACGAGGCAGGTCGCGCGCACCGGGCCCGGCTCGTATCAGAAGAGCAGGTGGCTCGCTCGCAGCCGCTCCTCCGCCGCCGCCATGAGGTCGTCCTCGGCGCGCTCGTCGGCGGCCTCGTAGGTGACGGAGAACCGGAGATGCGGCCCGGCATCGTCCCACGGCACGGTGACGATGGACTGCTCCTGGATGAGGTACTGGCTCGCGGCCTCGGCGCTGGCGAATTGCCGTCCGTCGTCCGTGCCGCGTGGCGCCGGCGTGTAGAGGAAGTAGGTGCCGCCGGGCATCGCGCACGTGAACCCGCAGCGCCGCAGCATCGAGACCAGCTTCTCGAGTCGCCGGCGGTACTTCTCGCGCGTGCGCCCGGGAATCGACGCGTCGTCCAGGGCCACGATCGCGGCGCGCTGGATGGCGATGAACTGCCCGGAGTCGCTGTTGTCCTTCACGTCGGCGAGCGCCTGCACCAGCCGGGGATGGCCGCAGAACCAGCCGAGCCGCCACCCGATCATGTCGAAGCCCTTCGACATCGAGTGGATCTCGATCCCGACGTCCTTGCCGCCCGGTACGGCGAGGAGCGAGAGCGGCTCGCCCTCGAACGTGAGGACGGCGTGGATGGCGTCCTGCACGACCACGATCCGGTGCTCGATCGCGAACGCGATCACCCGCCGGTAGAAGTCGTGCGTCGCGACGACGCCGGTCGGGCTGTTCGGATAGTTGAGAACGAGCAGCTTCGCGCGCCGCTTCACGTCGTCGGGAATGGCGTCGAGGTCCGGCAGGAAGCCGTTCTCGCGGAGCAGCGGCAGGCGGTGCACCTCGCCGCCGTAGTACCGCGTGTGGGTGCCGGCGACGGGGTAGCCCGGGACCGTCATGAGCGTGACGTCGCCGGGGTTGATGAAGCAGGCGGGAATCATCGCCAGCGCGGGCTTCCCGCCGATGCAGTGGTTCACCTCGCTGGCGGGGTCGAGCGTGACGCCGAACACGCGCTGCATGAAGCGCGCGGCCGCCTGCTTGAACTCGGGGATGCCGTTGTCCGCGTAGCCGCGGTTCTCCGGCTTGCCGATCTCCTCCGCCAGGGCGCGGCGGACCGACTGCGGCGCCATGCCGTCGTTCTCGCCGATCCCGAAGTCGAGCAGCGCGCGGTCCGGCCGCGCGGCGAGCGCCTGCCGCTTGGCGCGCTTGATCTTCTCGAACTTGTAGATCTCGGTGCCCTTGCCGTAGGCGGCGCCCCCGATGCGGTCGGCAAAGCGTGCCTGGAAGTACGGATCGCTCATCGTCGGTCGCTTCTACACGTCCCGGGCGGGGCCAAACAAGGTTGGCAGGGCCCCCGGGAGCCGGCCGGCAGGCGTCGCGTGGTGCAGTGCAAAATGCACGATACCCGGGCTTTGCCACTGCAATCTGCAAGATGGACGAAGTCACTAGCTAGTTTTTACATGCTGTTCACATGAGCGCTGCCGCCCGTTGTTCGAGCAGCATCCGACCCGCCGGTCGGGCGAAGCCGGAAGTTGCGAATGGTTTGCGGGCTCGAGTCGATCGTCATCGGTGGCGCTCCCCTTGCTACCGCGCCGGACCGAGGCCAGGAGGAGGGCCCGTGTCATGCAGATGTTCGTCATCGGGGGGAATTGGCGCCGGACGGTGACGCGAGCCGTCATCGCCGGCACACTTGCCGCGTCGCTCGCGACGGCGCTCGGAGGCGGCAGCGTCTGTCGCGCGGACGACGAGCCGAAGCCCGATCCCGCGGGCATCGCGACCGGCGACCGCGCCAGCGTCTACGACGCCGGCGGCACCGCCTTCGTCCTCGCCGAGCCCACGGACAAGACGGCGGAGGACTACGTCCAGAAGAAGAAGGACTTCGACGAGTACACGGCACAGGCCGAGCGGGAGCCGCTGGCGGCGAAGCTGGCGGACTCGGTCGGCCACCTGCGCATCGCGACGAACTTCGCGTGGACGCTCAACACCGGCTACCTCGTGCTCTTCATGCAGGCCGGGTTCGCCCTGCTCACCTGCGGCCTGGTGCGAAAGAAGAACGCCGGCCACCTGATGATGCTCAACTTCGCGGCCTACGTCTTCGCGTTCCTGGCGTACTACGTCTGCGGCTTCGCCTTCCAGTTCGGCGCCGTCGCGGTGAACGCGGCGCCACTCAACCTCGGGGGCACGCCGACCCTCAACCAGTGGCTCGTGGGCGGCGGCTCATGGGGTTGGCTCGGCGGGAAGGGATTCTTCCTGAGCGGCGCCGGCTACGACGCCGGCGTCAACACCCTCGCGATGTTCGAGGTCGTCTTCATGGAGACCGCCGGCTACATCATCGTGGGCGCGATCTGCGAGCGCATCACCTTCGGTGCCTTCCTGCTCATCGAGATGTTCATGGGGGCGATCCTCTATCCGATCTTCGGCTGCTGGGTATGGGGCGGCGGGTGGATGTCGCAGTGGGGCACGACATTCGGGCTCGGGCACGGTTACTGCGATTTCGCCGGCTCGACCGTGGTGCACGCCGTCGGCGGCTTCGCCGCCATGGCGCTCGCCATCATCCTCGGTCCACGGATCGGCAAGTACGACCGTGACGGCAAGCCGCGCGCGTTCCCCGCGCACAACATCGTCTTCGTCGTCACCGGCACGTTCATCCTGCTGTTCGGCTGGATGGGCTTCAACCCCGGCTCCACGCTCGGCGCGACCGATCTCCGCATCTCCGTCATCGCGATCAACACGAACCTGGCCGCGTGCGCTGGAGCGGCGTCGGCGATGACCCTGTGGTACTTCCTCTTCGGCAAGCCCGACATCTCGATGGCCTGCAACGGGATGCTCGCGGGACTGGTGGCGATCACCGCGCCGTGCGCCTTCGTCGGCGCGAACGCGGCGGTCCTGATCGGATTGCTGGCCGGCATCATCGTCGACCTCGGCGTGCTGTTCAACGAGCGCGTGATCAAGGTGGACGATCCGTGTGGCGCGATCTCGGTGCACGGGTACTGCGGCTGGTTCGGCGCGGTCAGTCTCGGCATCTTTGCCGACGGCACCTACGGCGCCGGATGGAACGGCGTCGGCGCGACGAGCTATCTCGGCACGGCCGGTCAGGGCGTCACCGGATTGCTCCACGGTGACACGAGCCAGTTCGTCTGCCAGCTGATGGGCGCCACGCTGTGTGCGGCCTGGGCGTTCGGCGCGACCTTCGTCGTCTTCAAGATCGTGAACGCGGTGCGCAGCCTGCGGGTGTCGGCGGCGGTCGAGCTCGAGGGGCTCGACGTCCCGGAGTTCGGCCTTCCGGCCTATCCCGAGGACATGGTCGTCGCCGAGGCCTGACGGAGTGGGCGGCCAGCGTGGGACGGTTGGTGGAACTCCGGCCCTCCGCGCACGGGATGCCGGGGCGATGGCTCTCGCGGGTCCTGCGCTGGCTGCTCCATCCGACGCGCCGATGGGACGGGAGATCCCGGGTCCCCGCGCCGGACGTGGCGCCGCCCTCCGCACGAGGGCGGCGCCGCGGCGCGTCCGTGCGCCTCGTCAGTGGACGATCATCCAGGTGAGCGCGGCGATGAACGCGGAGCACGGGATGGTGAGGACCCACGCCCACACGATGCGTCCCGCGACGCCCCAGCGCACGGCCGAGGCGTTCATCACCGACCCGACGCCGACGATCGCGCCGGTGATGGTGTGCGTGGTCGACACCGGGATGCCGAGGCCCGTGGCGAGGAAGAGCGTCGCGGCCCCGCCGGTCTCCGCGCAGAAGCCCCCGACGGGTTTCAGCTTCGTGATGCGCATCCCCATCGTGCGCACGATGCGCCATCCGCCGGTGAGCGTCCCGAGTCCCATCGCCGCGTGGCACGCCAGCACGACCCACAGCGGGACGTAGAAGTCCGGCCCGAGCATCCCGTTCGCGTAGAGGAGCACGGCGATGACCCCCATCGTCTTCTGCGCGTCGTTCCCGCCGTGCCCGAGGCTGTAGAGCGCCGCCGACACGAGCTGTCCCCGCCGGAAGATCGCGTCCACGCGCGTCGGCGTGAAGTGGCGGAACGTCCAGAAGACCAGCGTCATCAGGATGAACCCCAGGACGAGACCGAGCAGCGGGGAGAGCACGATCGAGATGCCGATCTTGGTGAGGCCGGCGGTGTCGAGGACGCGCGCGCCCGCCTTGGCGACCGCCGCGCCCGCGAGCCCGCCGATCAGCGCGTGCGACGAGCTGGACGGGATGCCGAACCACCACGTGACGAGGTCCCAGACGATGCCGCCCGTGAGCGCGGCGAACACGACGGCGGTGTCGATGACGTGCGCGTCGACCACGCCCTTGCCGATCGTGTTCGCGACGTGCGTCTCGAAGATCAGGAACGCGATGAAGTTGAAGAACGCGGCCCAGATGACCGCGTAGCGCGGCGACAGCACGCGCGTCGAGACGACCGTGGCGATCGAGTTCGCGGCGTCGTGGAAGCCGTTGACGAAGTCGAACGCGAGCGCCACCAGGATGACGCTGGCGACGGCCAGCGTCATGGATCAGGCGTGCTCGAGGACGACGCCCTCGATGACATTGGCGACGTCTTCGCACCGGTCGGTGGCGTTCTCGAGCGCCTCGTAGACCTCCTTCCACTTGAGGACGAGGAGGGGATCCTTCGCCTCGCGGAAGAGATCGGCCAGGGCGCCGCGCAGGATCTCGTCGCCTTCGTTCTCCAGGCGGTTCACCTCGATGCAGGCGTCCAGGATCGCCTGGGATTGCTTGACGTTCTTCAGGCCCGAGACCGCCACCGCCACCGACTCGGTGGAACGGACGAGGACGTCGGCGAGCTCGCGGGCGGGGTCCGTCATCTCGACGAGCTCGTAGAGCATCACGGCGATCGCGGCGGACTCGATGTAGTCCATCACGTCGTCCATGCGCGTGATGAGACGATGGATGTCGTCGCGGTCGAACGGCGTGATGAACGTCTTGTGGAGGCGCTCGACGCACGCGTGCGTGATGACGTCGGTCTCGTGCTCGATCTCCTTGATGCGTGCGGCCCGTGTGCGAATGTTCTGGCCGCCCTGCACGAGACGCTGCATCTCCCTGGCGCCCTCGACGGTGAGCGCCGCGTGTCGCTCGAACAAGCCGAAGAAGTCCTCGTCTCGGGGGAGTAGCCACCGCAGCATCGCGCGCGGCTTCTATCGCGGGCCTCGCGGCCAAGGCAAGGTCTATCCCGACGCCCCGTCCATGGCGGCGGGGAGCGTCACGCGGGCCGTGGTGCCGTGGCCGAGCGTGCTCTCGATCACGAGCCGGCCGCCGTGCACCTGCACGATGTGCTTCACGATGGCGAGCCCGAGCCCCGTGCCTCCGAGCTCGCGCGAGCGCGCCCGATCGACGCGGAAGAAGCGCTCGGTCAGACGCGGCACGTCCTGGCTCGGAATGCCGATGCCCGTGTCCGCGACGGCGAGCTCGAGCGCGGGAAGTCCGTCGAGCGTCGCCGGCCGCGCGTCGATCGTGACGCGTCCGCCTTCGGGCGTGTACTTGATCGCGTTGTCGACCAGATCGATGAGCACCTGTCGCAAGCGGTCGCCGTCGGCGTGTGCGTCGGGCGTGTCGGGCGCGACGGTGGTGGTGAGCGTCAGGCCCTGCTGGGCCGCGCGATCGTGCAGGATCTGGATCACGTCGTCGATCACGGGGTGGACGGCAATGGCGCGCAGGCGCAGCGGCATGCGCCCGAACTCGAGGTCGGAGAGGGTGAGCAGGTCGTTGACCAGGCGGCCGAGGCGCTCGGAATGACGGTCGATCACCTGCAGGAACCGGAGCGCCGTCTCGCGACTCTCGCCTGCCGGCCCGAGCAGCGTCTCGGCGTATCCCTTGATGGCCGTGAGCGGGGTGCGCAGCTCGTGCGAGACGTTCGCGACGAAGTCCCGCCGCACGGTCTCGAGACGGCGCAGCTCGGAGACGTCGTGCAGCACGAGCACCAGGCCGAACGGCGTTCCGTCCTCGGCGGTGAGCCGGGCGCCGTTCACCTGCAGCGAGCGCCGGTCGCCGAGCGTGACGTCACGCGAGACCACCGGCTCCCCGCTGGCGAGCTGGCGCGGGATCTCGGTGATGCCGGGATGACGCACGAGATCGACGAGCGGGCGCCCGACCACCACGGGACCGGGCGGGAGACCGAGGAGCTCGCGCGCCCGCGCGTTCGACAGCACGACCCGGCCGTCGAGATCGGTGACGAGCACGCCCTCCACCATGCCGCCCAGGATCGCCTCGAGCCGCTCGCGCTCCACACGCATCGCGGCGAGCGTGGTCTGGACGTCGCGCGCCATGTCGCCGAGCCGGCTCTCGAGCACGCCGAGGCTGTCGCCGCGCTCGGGACCGACCGGCGGCGGCGGCGTGCCGGCGGCGAGCGCGGCGGCGAAGCGGACCATGCGATCGATGCGTCGGCGCATCGCGCCCGAGAGCAGCCACGCGACGCCGAGGCCGATGATCACCGCGGTGGCGAGCCCGGTCGCGAGCGGGGCGCGCAGGCGCAGCAGGTGCTCGGTGAGCGAGCTGATCGGCACCGCGGTGCGGATCACCCGCACGTCGCCGTCGTCCTCCTGGCGCCACGCGACGTAGAGAAGCCGCCGGTCGAGCGTCGCGCTCCAGCGCACCGCGTGGCCCTCGCCCGAGCCCATGGCGCTGCGGATCTCGGGTCGATCGGCGTGGTTCGGGAGGGTCGCCGAGGGCTGCGACGACTCGCCGAGCACCGTGCCGTCGGGGCCGATCACCGTGAGGCGCGCGCCGAGACGCGTGGCGAGCGCCGCGCAGGCGCGATCGAGGTCGGGTCCCCGGGTCCACGGCAGCACGCTGCTCGCCTCGCGGGCCTCGCCCTGCAGCCGCGTGACGAGCGTCGCGACCTGGTCGCGATCGAGCGTCCAGACGAGCCACGGGACAGCGGCGAGGAGGGTGCCGGCGACGGCGGCCAGGGCCGGCAGCAAGAAGCGCCAGGCCAGCCCGCTCGTGCCTCGGCCGCGCCGGCTCGCCGGCATCACCAGCCCGATCCCATCGGCGGCGACTATGCCCGTCGAGCGGGACGTGGTCGATGTCGCGCGGGTCAGCGCCCGGGCGGTCCGGGATCGCGGTCGGTCGCGCCGGCGAGCTGGCGGCGCCGGAAGTCGCGCGGCGTCAGACCGGTCCAGCGCTGGAAGGCGCGCGTGAAGTGGGACGGATCGGAGTATCCGAGCGTGCGTGCGACGTCGCCGATCTTGCGTGCCGGATCGCGCAGCATCTGGCTGGCGACCTCGAAGCGCACCTGCTGGACCACCCCCGCATAGGTGAGGCCCGCGCCCTGCAACCGGCGCTGCAGCGTGCGGGCGCTGGTGCGCACCGAGCCGGCCACGCGATGCACCCGCGGCGAGCCGTCGACGAGCATCGCGGCCACGATCTGCCGTACGCGACGGTCGAAGTCGCGGGTCTCGGAGCCGCGTGCCGGCAGCAATGGGCGTCCCATGTGATCGCCTCTGACCGTGGCATCCTGCACCCTCCGGAGCCGGGCGTCTTGCCATTGTGCGCCCCGGTTGGCGGCGACTCGCGCTGGCGTCAAATGGCAAGACGCGTCGTGGCGAAGCGGCTATCAACCTGCCCGGTCGGCGGACGCCGAGGGAGGACGCCATGAAGAGAGCGGCGACATGATCGTGACGCGGCGCCGAACAGATCCGATGTCACGTGGCGGTCGCGCCTGGCGACTGCTGCTCGCGGGGCTCGCGGTCGCGGCCGCGCCCGCCGTGGCGCGGGCCGCGATGCCGATGATGCGTGCCTGCGACGATCCATGCCTGGCGGCCGCCCGGGACGCCCACCGGCAGTGCACGTCGAGCGCGACGGGCGCGTTCCAGGATGCGGTGGACGGCTGCCTCGGCCGCGAGCACGACTGCGTCCAGGCGTGCCGCACGCAGCGTCAGGAGTGCCGCGACTCGACGGGATCCGACGCGGAGCTGGAGCGCTGCGACATGGACTTCGAGACGGAGACGGCGCGGTGTCGCGATACGTTCCCGCTGGCGCCGAAGCGGTCGCGCATGCTGCGCGCGCGCTGCATCAGCAGGGCGGAGACCGCGGACTTCCGGTGCCGCAACGGCGTACGGCGGCGCTTCCGGCGGGCGGTGCTCACGTGTCAGCACGAGTTCACCGGCTGCACCGGCGGATGTGGCGCGGGCGGCCCGCCGGGAGGATCCGGCGCGTGCCGGGCGCAGGGGAGGGCGGAGTTCCGCTCCGTGCTCGCCAACTGCAAGCTGACGTTCCAGGTGACGTCGAGCGGCTGCATCAACCGCGACGTCACCTGCGTCCAGGACTGCGGCGACGCCCGCGCCACCTGCGAGGCGCCGACGCAGGCCGCGCTCCAGGCCGCGATCGCGACCTGCGCCGCGACGAGCGCCGCGGCGATCGCGGCGTGCCAGGCGACCAATCCCGTCGGCACCCCGCTCTTCCAGCAGTGCGTCACCGACGCGCAGGCGACCGCCGCGGAGTGCCGCGACGCCGCGCTCGCCGCCGCGGCGCCCGGCCTCGCCGCGTGCGTCGAGCCCTACGTGAGCTGCGTCCACGCCTGTCCGCCGCCGGGGGAGGCGTCGTGATGCTTCGCCGGGCCGCACGCGTGGCCGCGCTCCTCCTCGTGCTCGCGGCGCGGAGCGTCGCCGCCGAGGAGGCGTCGCCGGCATGGCAGTTCGAGGTGATGCCGTACGCCTGGATCCCCGGCACCTTCGGCAACATCGAGGTGAAGGGACGGACCGCCGCCGTCGACACGACGATGGGGGACGTCCTGACGCTCCTCTGGCACGGCGACGCCTTCACGGCAGGCGGATACTTCGCGGCGCGCTACGATCGCTGGAGCGGGTTCCTCGATGCGTACGGCGGGTTCCTGAACCTGCACGTGAACGAGACCATCCCGACCCGCTTCTGCACCGTCCGGGTCGCGGCAACGGCGCGGCTGAAGCCGGTCGTCATGGACTTCGCGCTGGGATACGAGCTCGGACACTGGTCGCTGCCGCAGCGCCAGCGGCCGATCTCCCTCGGCATGTATCTCGGCATGCGCTACACGCATCTCGGGACCGAGCTCGACGTCTCGGGCGGCGTGGTGAACGGTCAGCAGGCCAGCGGCAACGTCTCCGACAACTTCAACGTGGCCGAGCCGATGATCGGGGTGCGCTGGGAGGTCCCGCTGCTCGACCGCCTGTCGCTCGACTTTCGCAGCGACGTCGGCGGTCTGCCCACCGGCTCGAAGCTCACATGGGGACTCGTCAGCGGCGTGCGATACTGGGTGCCGTACTCGCTGTTCTCCTCCCAGCCGTGGCTCGAGGCGGGCTATCGCCTGGTGGCCTACCAGCACGAATTCGGCGGGAACAGCGCGCTCAACCTGCAGCTCCGCGGCGTGCTGCTCGGCGTCGGCTTCGCGTTCTGACGGTGACGCCCGACGTGCTTCCGGCGACGTCCTCAGTCGGCGACGCCGATGCGCGTCTCGTCGACGAAGCGCTCCGTCGCCGCGTCGAGCTCGCGCTTCCGGCGGCCGGCGGCCTGATGGACGTAGAGCGCGTCGCGCTCCACGGCCTCGCGCGGCGGGGGCGGCAGGGACATCTCGTAGTCGACCGGGCGCTGGTGGTCGGCGTACTGCAGATCCGGATCGTAGACGCTGCCGAACTTGAACAGCATCTTGACGAAGTTCGTCTGCCCCTTCGCGAGCAGCTTGGCCACCTTCTTGGTGGCGCCCCAGATCTGCCCCACGCCGAGGTGCTTGCGATTGAGCACCTGCTGCGTCGCGACCAGCTCCTCGTAGAACTCGTGCAGCGGCAGGGTGGTCGGGAGCACGGCGTGCTGGATGTCGAACAGGCGGTAGTCGCGCGAGGTGAGCTTGCGCGCCTCGGTGAGCCAGGTCTCCGTCCCCGGGTAGGGCGTGTTCACGCTGATGTTCACGACCTCGGGAATCTCGCTGCACCAGTCGCGCAGGACGCGAAAGCGCTCGCGGTCCCAGGCCGGGTCGGCGATGATGTTGATCGCGACGTTGACGCCGATGGTGCGGGCGAACTCGAGCGCCTCGAAGTTCTTCGAGAAGCTCACCCGCTTGCGGAACTTGCGCAGGCCCTCCTCGTCGATGGCCTCGATGCCGAGGAACATGATCTTCAAGCCGAGCCGGGCCCAGAACTTGAAGACCTCCTTGTTGCGCAGCAGGACGTCGCCGCGCGTCTCCACGTAGTAGCGCTTCTGGATGCCGCGCCGCGCGATGGCCTCGCCGATGGCCATGCCGTGGTCGGCCTGGATGAACGCGACGTCGTCCAGGATGAACAGACCGGGCTCGCGGATTCCCGCGATCTCCTCGACGGCGCACTCGGGCGTCTTCACGCGGTAGCTGCGGCCGTAGAAGGTCCACGCGCTGCAGAAGGTGCAATCCCACGGACATCCGCGGCTGAACTCGATCGAGGCGCACGGATCGAGCTGGCCGATGAAGTACTTCCGGCGATGGCGGAGGAGGTCGCGCGCCGGCAGCAGGTCGTCGAGATGGCCGACGAACACGGGCGCCGGTCCCTGCGCATCCGGCATGACGGCGCCGGGGACGCGGTCGAGCGCCCGCCGGTCGTGCGCCACGGCGTCGAGCAAGGTCTCGATGGGCGGCTCGCCCTCGCCGCGGAGCACGCAGTCGATCGCGCCGCCGGCGTGGCGCAGGACCTCGTCGGCGGTGAACGAGACGCTGTGGCCGCCGGCGAAGACGAACGCGCGCGGCAGTCGCGCGCGGGTCGCCTTCGCGAGGTCCACGATCTCCGGCACGTTGGCGAGATAGTTCCCCGAGAACGCGACCACGTCGGGCGCCCATTCGTCGAGGAGGCGGAGGTAGTCGGCGTGCGTCTCCACCTGCAGATCGATGACGCGAACCGAGTGTCCGGCGCGCCGCGCCGCCGCCGCAACGAGCTCGAGCCCCACCGGCTCCAGCCGGAGGAAGATCTTCGAGTACATGAGGCAGCTCGGGTGGACCGCGAGAAAGCGCATGGTCTCGTGGCGCATGCTCATATGTCAGGTCGCAACGTGTGTCGACTTGCGCCGGGCGGAGCTGCACGGGCGTGCAAAAGGTGACTCTCGCGCGGCTGCCGGACTCACGGCGATCTGGCCTGCACCAGCGCCCCCTGGCGGACTCTCACCGTGCTCCCGACGAAGGCACCGACGAAGTTGCCCTGGTTCTGCAGGACGATGCGCCCGCCGGGGGCGTACACGACTGCCGACACGTTGGACCTCGTGCCGGCGGAGAAGACGGTGTTGGAGGAGGTCCTGGCGACGTTCACGCGAATGGCCTCGGCCCGCGTGCCGTTCATCCCGCCGAGGACGCCGCGGGACTGGATCTTCACGGTCTCGGCGACGCCGATCTGGCAGGCCGCCGCGCACAGGAGCTGCCCGCGCGAGTTCACCCGGATGGATCTGAACACGTACGTCCCGCCAGCCAGGACCAGCGTACCGCGGGACCCGATCCGGAGGTTGCCATACGCCCCCGCGGGAGCGGGAGATGTGCTTCCCTTGCTGGGGATCGTGAGGTTCGTCGTTCCCGGCACGACCTGTACCGGCGGGAGCTGCGAGGCGCTGACGATCGGCAGCGTGACCGCCTGGCACGTGAGCGTGCTGGAGCCGCCCTTGAGCAACAGACAGAACAGCGAGTCGGGAAGCGCGTTCTGGCGCAGCTGGATCGTCCTGCCGACGACCGCTCCGGCCACGCGAACGCCCTTCCCGATGGTCGTGGTGCCGTTGTTCGAGGCCACGTCGCCATCCACCGCGCGGACGCCGTTCTGCAGCGTCACGTCGCCGAGGCCGAAGACCGCGTAGCCGAACGGCGAGCTCGGCGGGCGCTCTCCACCCGACTGCGCGTGCCCGGGAGCCGCCCACGCCAGAGCCGTCACCACCATCCCCACCACCATCGCTCGCCGCATCCGCCCCTCCCGTCCAGCACCTTGCTAGCAGGGATCCGCGCGATGCACCAGCGATTCTGCCTCACACATCCACCGTGCGAGGTCGGAGGACTCACCCGACGGCGGGCCGGTTTCGCCTCCCAAGCCACAGAAAACAGCCAATGAGCGCCAGCACCGCAGCACCGACGACGAACAGGATCCAGAAGTACTGGTTGGCCTTCACCAGGACCAGCAGCGTGAGGGTGAGCAGCGCTCCGACGAGCGAGAAGATCGCCTCGAGGTGGACGCCGGCCAGGAAGCAGCCGACGGCGAGCAGCAGCAGCGCGTCGAATCCGGCCGCGACTCCTGCCTCCTCACCCGTTCCGCGCAGCCAGAAGTCGATCGACACGGCGCCGCCGATGACGAGCCAGTGCAGCACCTGTCGGCCGACGGCGCGCAATCCCGGGCCCTCGCGGTTGCCCGAGCCGATCCAGGCCGTCAGCACGCTGAGCACCCCGAACACGGGTACGAGCCAGAGCCAGTATCGTGGTGCCAGGGACGGTTGGGCGGTCGCGAGCCCGACGCCCAGCATCACCAGCCCGACCATCATCGCCGCGACGGCGGTGGCCACCTTCCAGTGTCGGACCATCGTCCCTCGATCGCTACTCGCACACGAGGTGGCCATCCTGCCAGCGACGGTCGAGAGCGCGTGGACCCCTCCGTTCCCTTCGCCACCTCCGCGTCGCTGCGCTACACTCGCCCGCATCTCGCCCACGCACACGTACAACCGACCCGTGCCCGACGCCTCGCTGGTCGGATGTCCTGACTGCGACCTGCTCCAGCGACTTCCCCGGCTGGCGCCGGGCGGCTCCGCTCGCTGCCCGCGCTGCGACCGGGAGCTGTGGCGCCGGCGCGAGGATTCGCTCGACCGGACCCTGGCGCTCGCGCTCGCGGCGGCAGCGCTGTACGCGATCGCGAACTGCGTGCCGATGCTGGGCCTCGACGCCGTGGGCCGTCACGCGGCCACCACGGTGCTCGGGGGCGCGCAGCAGCTCTGGCGCGACGGGCGGGGGATGGTCGGCGCGCTGGTGCTCTTCACCGCCGTCGTCGCGCCGGCGCTCCAGATCGGCTTCATGCTGGCGATCGTGCTCGGCGCCCGTCGCCAGCCCGCGCCGCGCTGGGTCGGGCTGCTCCTCCGGCACCATCCGACCACCGCCACGTGGAGCATGATCGAGGTCATGATGGTCGGCGTGCTCGTCGCGCTGATCAAGATCGCCGACTACGCGCGCGTGATTCCGGGCATCGCGCTCTACGCCCTCGGCGCCCTCGTCGTGGTGCTCGCCGCGATGCAGGCGGGCTTCGACCCGAGAGCGGTGTGGGACCGGATCGAATGGGCGGATCGGCGTCCGCCGGCGGAGGGAGCTTCCGCGTGACCGCCCTGACGGCGATGCAGCGTGGCCTCCAGACGTGCGAGGCCTGCGGCCTCGTCTCTCGCCCGCGGGCGGACGCCGACGAGGGACGCTGCCCGCGCTGCGACGACGAGACCGTCTTCCGCAAGCCGGCCAGCCTGGAGCGTACCTTGGCGCTCCTGATCGCGGCGGCCGTCTGCTACATCCCGGCGAATCTCCTGCCCGTCCTGACCACCACGACCGCGGCGGGCGCCGAGTCGGACACCATCCTGCAGGGCGTCGTCCTGCTGTGGTCGCCGACCGGCTGGCCGCTGTCGCTCATCGTGCTCGTCGCGAGCATCATGATCCCGGTCGGGAAGATCGTCGCGCTCGCGTACCTGCTGCTCAGCGTGCGCCGCGGATCGATCGAGAACACCGCACAGCGGGTGCGCCTGTACCGGCTGGTCCGCTTCGTCGGTCGCTGGTCGATGGTCGACGTCTTCGTGGACACGTTCACCGCGGCGCTCGTGCAGCTCCAGCCCCTCATGTCGGTGGAGCCGGCGTCCGGCCTGTTCTTCTTCGCGGCGGTCGTCGTGCTCACGATGCTGGCGGTCGAGTCGTTCGATCCGCGTCTGATCTGGGATGCGGTGCCCGTACCGGAGGTACGCCATGCCTGACGAGACGATGCTGCCCGACGCGCCCGAGTCGCGCGCCGTCAGCCGGAGCAAGACGCGGATCTCACTCGTGTGGATCGTCCCCATCGTCGCCGCGCTGGCGGGCGTCTGGGTGGCGGTCACCCGCATCCTCGGCGAGGGACCGGCAATCACCATCGTCCTGCACACGGCCGAGGGGCTCGAAGCGGGCAAGACCAAGATCCACTACAACGGCGTCGACGTGGGCACCGTCACGACCGTCCGGCTGTCGGACGATCACCAGCGCGTGATCGCCACCGCGCAGATGGAGCCGAAGACCGAGGACTTCCTGGTCGCCGACACGCAGTTCTGGGTCGTCCGCCCGCGCATCTCGGGCGCCAACGTGACGGGCCTGAGCACGCTGATCTCCGGCGCCTACCTCGGCATGGAGATCGGCAAGTCGAAGGAGCGCAAGCGCGAGTTCGCGGCGCTCGACGCGCCGCCGGTCGTGACCGGCGACGTCGTGGGCCGCTTCTTCGTGCTGAAGAGTCCCGACCTGGGCTCGCTCGACTTCGGGACGCCGATCTACTTCCGGCGGCTCGAGGTGGGTCAGGTCGCGGCGTACTCACTCGACAAGGACGGCCAGTCGCTCGACATCCGGGTGTTCGTCCGCGCGCCGTACGACCAGTACGTCACGCCGAGCACCCGCTTCTGGCAGGCGAGCGGCATCGATGCGTCGTTCTCCGCCAGCGGCGTCACCGTGCAGACCCAGTCGCTGCTCTCCATCCTGGTCGGCGGCATCGCCTTCGAGACCCCGCCGACCGCCCCCGTCCTGGAGCCGGCGGCGGCCGAGACGACCTTCACCCTGTTCAGCGACCGCGCCGCGGCCCTCAAGCCTCCGCAGGGTGAGCCGCAGACCTACCAGGTGGTCTTCAAGGAATCCGTGCGCGGGTTGACGCGCGGCGCGCCGGTGGAGTTCCGCGGCATTGCCATCGGCGAGGTGACCGACATCCGCGTGCAGATCGACCCGAAGAACCTCACCTTCTCCGTGCCGGTCACCATTCACGTGTATCCGGAGGTGCTTCTCGGGTCGACGACCGGACAGCCGTTCGGCGTCACGACCGATCCGGAGATTCACCGCCAGCGCGTGGATACGCTCGTGGAGCACGGATTCCGCGCGCAGCTGCGATCGGGCAGCCTGCTCACCGGGGCGCTGTTCGTCGCGCTCGACTTCTTCCCGGATGCCCCGCACGTGGCGATCGACTGGTCCCAGGACCCGGTCCAGCTGCCCACGCAGCCCGGCCAGTTCGAGGCGATCGAGGCGAACCTGGTCGACATCGTCAAGAAGCTCGACAAGCTGCCGCTCGAGGCGATCGGAGTCGATCTCCAGAAGGCCCTCGCGCAGCTCGACGTGACGCTCGCGGGCGCGCACGGCACGCTGGGCAACGTCGACCTCACGCTCGGCCACGTCGACAAGCTGATCGAGCCGGACTCGCTGCTGCGCGAGCAGCTCGGCAACACGCTCCAGGAGGTCAACGGCGCGGCGCGGGGGCTGCGCCTGCTCGCCGACTACCTCGAGCGCCATCCCGAGGCGCTGATTCGTGGAAAGCCGGGGGAGGCGAAGTGATGGCGGCGCGCTACCGGGATCGGATCACGCTCGTGCTCGTCGCGCTGGCGGCGATGGGCTGCGGGCGCTCCGCGACGTCGCGGTTCTACACGCTGGCGTCGACGGCGGCGCCGTACGAATCGCCGCTGGCGAGCTACGGCGTCATCGTCGGCCCCGTCACGGTGCCCGCGTCGGTCGACCGGCCCGAGTTCGTCGTGCAGGTCACCCCGAATCGCGTCACGCTCGACGAGTTCAACCGCTGGGCCGCGCCGCTCGACGAGAGCATCGCACGCGTCGTCGCCGGCGATCTCGCGGCGCTGCTGGGAACGTCGCACGTCGCGGCCGCGCCGCTGGCGAACTTCGATCCCGCCTACCGGGTGACCATCGCCGTCCAGCAGTTCGACTCGATTCCGGGCGAAGCGGCGGTCGTGGACGCGGTGTGGACGGTGCGCGGCGCGCGGCAGCGGAGCACGCGCACCGGCAGGACCGTCGCGCGCGAGCAGGTGTCGGACAAGAGCTTCGACGCGCTCGCCGCCGCGCACAGCCGCGCGCTCGAGGCGGTGAGCAACGACATCGCGTCGGCGATCCGCGCAGAGGAGCGACGGTGACGCGCGGCTCTTGAAATCTCGCCGACGGGGGATTAGCAGCGGCGCACTGAGCAATGACGGCGCCGCGACCCAGGGGGAAGAGCGAGCAGTCCGACGGGCATCCGACGGACTCGGTGCACTACCGCGAGTACAAGCTGATCCTGCGTCCGGATCGCTTCACGTCACCGGACGCGCTGCACGAGTTCGGCAAGCTCGTGCGTGCGGCGGCGAAGAAGGAATGCGTGGAAGTGCTTCGCCCCCCGGTGAACGCGGGAGAGCATCTCCGTGAGATCGTCTTCTTCGACACCCCGCGCTTCGATCTCTACGAGGCGGCATTCATCCTGCGCCAGCGCGCCGCGCATCAGAACGGCTGGCCGGTCGGCGATTCCGAGCTCACCCTCAAGTTCCGCCATCCCGAGCTCGAAGCCGCGGCCCGGATCGACGTCCGGCCGGCGACGAAGCACCTGTTCCGGATGAAGTTCAAGGAAGAGCTGCTGCCCCCGCGCGGGCGCGGCAACGGGATGCGCAGCCTGTTCTCGCACAACGTCGTGCTCACGATGCCGCCGGAGCATCTGTCGGCGGACGTCGCGCGCGCGGCACGGGTCTTTCCGGCGCTGCGGCCCCTTCTCGACCGGGCCGACCCGCTCGAGATCGTGCAGCGCGCCCGGATCACGGAGGTCCTCGAGGACATCGGGATCCTCGACTTCGGGCACGGCCTGACGGCGAAGGCGAACGTGGCGCTGTGGCGGACCGGTGCCGTCGGTCCGTCGCTGGTGGGCGAGCTGGCGTACCAGTGCAAGTTCAAGCGCGACGAGGACCTGCACGTGAAGGCCCGCAAGCGCGCCGACGCCCTCTACGTGGGGTTGCAGTCGGCGGTGAGCGACTGGCTCGCGCGCGGCGTGACCAAGACCGGGGTCGTCTACGGCCTCGGCAAGACGGTGCCGCACCACCGTGAGTAAGTCGCGCGGCGCTCAGGACCGCGTGTCGCTCGGCCTGATCTTCCGGACCTTCCTGGTGATCGGCGGCACCAGCTTCGGCGGCGGCATGGTCGCCTACCTGCGCGAGATGCTCGTGACGCGGCGCCGCTGGCTCGACGACGACGAGTTCATCGTCGCGCTCGAGATCGGGCAGACGCTGCCGGGGCTGAACTCGACGAACATCAGCATCATCGTCGGCGACTCGCTCCGCGGCGTTGCCGGGGCCGTCGCGGCGTTCCTCGGCATCATCCTGCCCGGCACGACGATCCTGCTCGCGTTCGGGATCCTCTACGGCATGCAGTCGGAGAGCTCGTCGTTCGCGGCGGTGCTCGACGGCGCGGGTGCCGCCGCGGTCGGCCTCCTGGTCGCGGTGACGATCCAGGTGGGGCGCAAGGAGCTGGCCGGGGTCACGGACGTGCTCCTGGTCCTGGTCACCGTGCTGGCGGTCAGCGTGCTCCACGTCCCGCTGCCCATCGTGCTCGCGACGGTCGGTGCGGCCGCGATCTGGATCTACCGGCCGCGGGACGCCGCGTGACCACGCTGCTGCGGCTGCTCGGGGTGTTCGGCATGCTCTCGGTGCTCGCCGTCGGCGGCGGGCTCGCCGTGCTGCCCGAGATGAAGAAGCTCACCGTCGAGCAGTATCACTGGGTCACCGCCGATCAGTTCGTCGACTTCTACAGCCTCGGACAGATGGCCCCGGGGCCGAACATGGTGATGGTGACGCTGATCGGCTACAAGGTTGCCGGCCTCGTCGGCGCGATCAGCGTGCTCGTCGCCTTCTTCCTCCCGGCCAGCGTCCTCACCTTCGGCGCGAACCGGCTCTGGCATCGCCTCTCGGCCTGGCCGTGGCGCGAATCCATCCGGCGAGGGCTCGGGCCGGTGACCGTCGGCCTGATGATCGCGGGCGTGATCAGCATCGGGAAGGTGGCGATCGACGTGGTCGGGGCCGCCGTGCTCGCGGTCGTCGTCGCGGCGCTCGTCCTGACCACGCGCATCAACCCGGCGCTGCTGATCCTCGGGAGCGCGATGGTCGGCTGGGCGTTGCTGCGCTGAGTGTGCAACCGCTCACAGGGCGAAGGCCGCCGTCAGGTCGCCCGCGCCGCGCCGCACGCCGGGCAGCGGCTCCAGATCGAACCGTCGCGTGAGGAACTTCGCGATCGAGGTCGTGTCGTACGGCGTGTGATCGACGAAGCCGCGCCGCGCGAACGGCGAGATGACGATGGCCGGCACGCGCGTGCCCGGTCCCCAGCGGTCCCCCGTCGGCGGCGGAACGTGGTCCCAGAACCCGCCGTTCTCGTCGTAGGTGACGATGATCGCCGTGCTGCGCCAGACCGGATTCGCCCGGATGCGTGCCACGAGATCGGCGATCTGCTGATCGCCGGGGAGGACCGACGTGTAGCCCGGGTGCTCGTTGAGGCTCCCCTGCGGCTTGTAGAAGACGACCTGCGGCAGCGTCCCCGCGTCGAGGTCCGTCAGTAGCTGGTCGTAGTCCCGCAGGTGCTGCGCACGTTCCGGGGTCCCGGGCGCGAAGCGCGCGAAGTAGTTGAAGGGCTGATGATGCGCCTGGAAGTTGACGGGGCCGTGGTAGATGACCGTGCGCGGCGCGTCCGGCGGCTGCATGCCGTCGCGGAGAGCCGCGTCCCAGCCGCCGGCGTACCATGCCCACGACACGCCGCGCGCGGAAAGGGTGTCGCCGATCGTCTTCTGGGTCTGCGGCGGCAACGGGTTCCCGGCAGGATCGGCGAAGCGGGGATCGCCGCCGGGCGCGGGCGGCACCTGGCTCGGCTGGAAGGGTGGCTGCAGCGTGTTCACCGCGAAGCCGTCGGGCGTCACGCTGCCGTCGCGGAACGACGGGGGACCGCGCGAGCGCGGACGCGGGCGAATCGGGCGTGCGCTCGAGCCGGCCATCGGGGTCGAGGTGGACCCGCAGCGACGCCGGCGCGTCCGGAAAGACCGGCGTGCACGCGCACACGAGCCAGAAGTGGTTCAGGAACGATCCCCCGAACGCGCTCATGAAGAAGTGGTCGGCGAGCGTGTACTCGCGCGCCCATCGCCACATCGGCAGCGCCGAGCCGTCGTAGGTTCCCATCACCAGCCCGCCGGCGTCGGAGATCGCGGCGTAGCGATCGAGCTTGCCGCCGTCGATCTGCTCCTGGTTCTGGTAGAAGCGATGGACGAGGTCGCGCGTCGGCGCCGACAGCGGGAGATCGATCGGCGCGGCGTCGATGCGGAACGGCGCATTCGGGAGATGGGCGGGGAAGAGGGGATCGGGAGCATTCCCCTGCCACACCGGCGGCAGGACCCGGCAGCGGCGTCCCGTCGCGATCGACCTGGATCGTTCGCCCGGCGTCGTGAAGACCGTCGGCGCCGGGGAAGAGTCCGTACAGGTTGTCGAAGCTGCGGTTCTCCGCGTAGATCACGATGACGTGCTCGATCGCATCGAGCCGTCCATCCGGCGCGGATGTCCGGCGCGGGGTGCAGCCGGCGAGCGCGACACACAGGACCGCGACGGCGGTGACGCACCGGTGTGCGGGCCAGAGCACCGCCCGAGCATCCACTCGGAGAGCCGTTCTGTCGACACCTGCGCGGGCCGTCCGGCGTTGCGCGGACTCGACGAAACCGGCAGCGTGCAGCGCGGAGGTCACTGCGCCAGCATGGACGATCGTCCTCGCCCCGAGCACCCGCCACTCGACGATGGTTCGCGTCGCCTGCTCATCGAGCGCTTCAACGAGGTGAATCGTGATCGGTTCGGCGGACACCTGGGCTACCATCTGGTGGACGTTCGCCGGGGCTGGGCGCGCATCGAGGTGGACAGCACGACACGGATCATGAACCCCTCGGGCGTGATGCACGGCGGCGCCAGCTTCGGTCTCGCCGATTCCGCGGTCGCCGCGGCGCTGCTCACCATCTATGGGCCGGGGAATGCGCTGCTGACGATCGAGATGAAGATCAACTACCTCGAACCGATCGTCTCCGGTGTCGTGACTGCCGAGGCGTCGGTCCTGCGCTCGAGCCGTCGGAGCGCGTATGCCGAGGTGGACGTGTGGGCGGGTGGAAAGCTCGCGGCCAGGGCGAGCACGACGTACATGATTCGCCCGCTCGCACCCGCGTGAGCCGCAGACTCATCACCCGGCGACGCGGGTTCGCGGTGGCGGCCGGCGTCGCGATCGCGCTGGTGGCGCTGGCGGCGTGCGAGCGCGAGCATCGGCCCAACGTCCTGGTCATCACGATCGACACGACGCGCGCCGATCGACTCGGATGCTACGGCTTCGGCCTCGCGCACACGCCCGCGATCGATCGGCTGGCGCGCGAGGGCGTGCGCTGCCTCGACGCCACGTCGTCCGCCCCGATCACGCTGCCGGCGCACTGCTCGATCATGACGGGCCTGTACCCACCGGCGCACGGGGTGCGCGACAACGGCAACTATGCGCTCGGACCCGAGGCGGTGACGCTGGCGGAACGCCTGCAGACGTCGGGCTATCACACGGGCGCGTTCGTGTCGGCGGCGGTGCTGACCCGGCGCTATGGCCTCGATCAGGGCTTCGAGGTCTACGACGACGATCTCTGGTCCGAGGACGAGCCCGAGCTGTTCATGATCCGCGAACGACCGGCGTCGCGCACGGCGGATCGCGCGCTGTCGTGGCTCGAGGAATGGCGGACGCACGCGCGACCGCAGCCCTTCTTCCTCTGGGTGCACTTCTTCGATCCCCATCAACCCTACGACGTGAAGTCGATCGATCTCGCGGCGCTCACGCCGACGCCGTACGACGCCGAGATCGCGGAGGCCGACCGCGGTGTCGGCCGCCTGATCGACTGGCTGCGCACGCAGCACGCGCTCGACGACACGCTCGTCGTCCTCACCGCCGACCATGGCGAGAGTCTCGGAGAGCACGGCGAGCCGACGCACGGGGTCTTCATCTACGACGCCACGATCCGCGTCCCGCTCATCTGGCGGCTGCCGGGCATGCTGCCGCCAGGGACCACCTATCCCGGCCCGGTGCGCCACATCGACATCGTCCCGACCATCCTGGCGGTGCTCGGACTTCCGGGCGGGGAGACGACGCAGGGGGCGAACCTGCTGGGCGCGCTCCAGGGGCGAACGCCGCCGCTCGATCTCACGCAGTACTCCGAGGCCCGGCTCGCCGAGGAAGGGTTCGGGATGGCGCCGCTCTTCGGGGTGCGCCACGACGGCCGCAAGTGGATCCAGGCGCCGCATCCCGAGCTCTACGATCTCCATGGCGACCCCGGCGAGCTGCACAACCTCTACCCGGCGCAGGCGGCGGCCGCGCGCCCGTTGCAGGCCGACCTGGAATCCGTGGTCGCCGACAGCGGGCGGCGCGCGCTCACCGCGCCCACGCGCGAGATCGACCGCGAGACCGAGGACATGCTGCGGGCGCTCGGCTACCTCGCGCCGCCGGAGCAACGCGCCGAGATGGGCGGGATGGATCCGAAGGATGGCATGGCGCTCTACGCGAAGCTCCAGGAGGCGCGCCAGCTCGCGCAGGAGGGCGAGTGGGAGCGGACGCAGGCGCTCCTCGGCGAGGTGCTCGCCGTCGCGCCGGAGAACGTCACGGCGCGCAACGTGCTGGCCCTGGCGGCCGTCCGTCGCGGCGACTACGACGAGGCAGAACGGCAGTACCTCGCGTCGCTGGAACGACAGCCGAGGCAGCACCGCGTGATGGGCGCGCTCGGAGCCCTCGCGCTCCGTCGCGGCGATCTCGATGGGGCGGAGCAGCGTTTCCACCAGGCGCTCGATCTCGCGCCGAGCTACGTCGAGGCGATGAGCAACCTCGGCTGGATCGAGGCGACGCGTGGCAACGAGGCGCGGGGCGCAGGACTGGTACGAGCGAGCCATCGCGCTCGACCCCTCGTATCCCCACGTCTACCGGCGTCTCGCGGACCTGTACTACGACCGTCAGGACTGGCCGCACGCGCTCGAGTACTATCGCCGCGTCCTCTCGGTGCTGCCGCAGTACTTCGAGGTGCTCATCCAGGCGGGCAACAGCGCGCGCTTCGCCGGCGATACGCAGTCGGCGTCCAGCTACTACGAGGAGGCGGCTCGCGCGCGGCCCGATTCCTGGATCCCGCCGTACAATCTCGCGTGTCTGCGCGCGCTCGAAGGCGAGCAGGACGGGGCGCTGGTGCTGCTCGGCCAGGCGGTCGACCTGGGCTTCGGGTCGACGAATCTCCTCGAGACCAACGAGGACTTCGACACGCTGCGGACGCGTCCCGGATGGAGCGAGCTGCACGCGCGGGCAGAGGAGGTCGCACGCAAGGGGAAGAAGTGACGTGACCGTCGCACCCTGGCGCGTGACGGCAAGACGCGTCATCGTGTATCCGCTATTTCCGGGGTCCGGGCATCCAGCCCGGCTGAAGGGAGTGTCGTGGCTGCCATGAGCGGTTTCCGTCGCGCGTTCGTGTTCGGGGCGATCCTGATGCTGGCGTGCGGACGCAGCCCGTCACCGGCCCATTCGCAGAGCTCGGCGCCGTCCCCGGCGCAGCTCGACAAGCTGGTCGCGCCGATCGCGCTCTATCCCGATCCGCTGGTCGCCCAGATCCTCCCTGCGTCGACCTATCCGGTCGAGGTGATCGAGGCCGCGCGGGCACTCGCGTCCGGGAGTCGGCCGAGCAAGGCGACCGCGTCGCAGTGGGACCCGAGCATCCAGTCGCTGCTGTCGTACCCGACCGTCCTCAAGATGATGAGCGACAAGATCAACTGGACGACCCAGCTCGGTCAGGCGGTGGCCGCGAACCAGTCCGCGGTCATGGCGGCGATCCAGAGCGTGCGGCGCCAGGCGCAGGCGGCGGGCAACCTGCGGTCGAACGACAAGCAGGTGGTGAGCGTGCAGGGAAGCGGCGACTCGAGCACGGTCGTCATCGAGCCGGCGAACCCGCAGGTCATCTACGTGCCGCAGTACAACCCGGTGGCGATCCTCGCCCCGGCCCCGGCGTACTACTACGGCGATCCGGCATACGGTCTGATGACGTTCGGGGTCGGCTTCGCGGCGGGAGCGGCGACCGCGTACGCCTGCAACTGGGGGTACTACGGCGGCTCCGGCTCGGTCACGGTCAACAACAACTACCACTACAACCAGAGCAACGTGTACCACGGCTACAATTCCGCGACGGGCGCGCACGGCGCGTACAATGCCAACACCGGCAACTCGGCCTCGTACCATCCCGGAAGCGGAACCTACACGGGATACGACGCCAAGACGGGGACGTACGGCGCCTACAATCCCGTCGACGGGCAAGTACGGGACGTACGACCCGTCCACCGGCGCCTACAACAAGAACGGGACGACCGGGTACCACAACCCGGGTTCCGGCTATTCCGCGTGGCACCCGCCCTCGTCGTCGGACGTCGGGCGCTCCACCGATGCGTACCGCGCCAACCAGTACAAGGCGGGCTGGGCCTCCGGGAGCGAGTACGCCGGCGCCGACCCGGCAAGCGGCTCCCGCTACGGCGGCACGGCAAGCGGCAGCCAGTACCGCGGCAGCGACCCGTCGCGCGGCGTGGGCGGCGGATCGACGAACGGCGGATCGCTCGGTGGCCAGCGCGGTCTCGGCTCGCCGGGTTTCGGCGCAGGCGGTGACCACGGCTTCGGCGGTGGCTGGGGCGGCGGCGACCGCGGCTTCGGCGGTGGTGGCGGCTTCGGTGGCGACGATCGTGGCTTCGGCGGTGGCGATCGTGGCTTCGGAAACGACGCGTTCCGCGGGATGGGCGGCGGTGGATGGGGGGCGCGCGAAGCCAGCAACCGCGGCTTCGGGAGCTTCGGTGGCCGCGGATTCGGCGGCGGCGGCTTCGGTGGCTTCCGCGGCGGCCGCCGCTGAACGGTCGATGACCATGGAGCATCCGATGGCGACCTTCACACCACGCGTTTTCCGTGCGCTCTTCCTGTCGCTGCTCGCGCTCACGGGCTGCGCGGGCCATCGACGGCCCGCGGCACCGTCACCGGCGACCGAGCAACGGTTCTCCGATCCCAAGGCGGCGGTCGACGCGCTCCTCGCCGCGTGCCGGACCGACGACGAGCCCGCGCTCCTCGCGATCTTCGGCGCGAACGCCAGGGCGATGGTGAGCACGGGCGATCCGGAGCAGGACAAGCAGCGCTGTGCACTGCTGGTCGGCGCGGCCAAGCAGATGACGCGGCTCGACCCGAAGGGCGCGGACACGCTCGAGCTCGTCGTCGGGTACGACGACTTCCCGTTCCCGATCCCGCTCGTGCGGGACGCATCGGGCTGGCGGTTCGACACCGAGCAGGGCGCGGACGAGATCCTCCGCCGCCGCGTGGGAGCCGACGAGCTCGCCGCCATCGACGTCTGCCGGGCGTATGCCACGACGCGGCAGCCGCCGCCCTCCGCGCGGCGGGGGTACAACTTCCGCGCCGCGCAGGGCACGGACGGCCTCGTCGCGTACCCGGTCGCGTACGGCTCGAGCGGGATCATGACCTTCGTCGGCGTGGGAGACCGCGTCTACGAGAAGGACCTGGGTACCAAGACCGCGCAGGCCGCCGAGACGATCAAGAGCTATCCGCCCGACGGCACCTGGACTCTCGTGACCGACTGACGGTAAGGGGGCGAAGGAGGGTGGGGAGAGCGAGGGCATCACGTGAAACCACAACGAGTACGGCTCTCGCTCGCCGCCCTGGTCGTGGGGATCTGGCTGCATCCCTCGCCGGCGTTGCCCCAGACGACTGCCCCGACGGCCCCCCAGCCGAATCCCGAACGGCAGGCGTTCTTCGGCGAGACGCACGTCCACACCAGCTGGTCGTTCGACGCTTTCATCTTCGGCAACCACGTCACCGGTCCGGCGGATGCCTACAAGTACGCCAAGGGCGAGACGATCAAGCATCCGCTCGGCTACGACATCAAGATCACGACGCCGCTCGACTGGATGGGCGTCACCGACCACTCCGAGTACGTCGGCACCGTCCGGCTGGCGAACGAGCCCGGCTCGTTCCTGAGCAAGTTGCCGATCGCACAGAAGCTGGTGGTGCACGACGCGGCCGACGTCCAGCGCATCTACCTGTGGCTCGGCACGGCGATGATCGAGGGCAAGCCGGTGAAGGAGCTGGTCGTCCCCGAGATCGCGGGCACCGTGTGGAAGGAGAACAACCAGTTCGCCGACCAGGCGAACGAGCCCGGGAAGTTCACGGCCTTCTGCTCCTACGAGTGGACCTCCACGCCGGACTACCGCAACCTGCACCGCAACGTCTTCTTCCGGGATTGCGCCAAGGTGCCGGAGATGCCCTTCAGCTCGATCGATTCCTCGCATCCCGAGGACCTGTGGAGCTGGATGGACGCGCAGCGCAAGGCGGGCAACGAGCTGCTGGCGATCTCGCACAACGCCAACCTGAGCGACGGCCACATGTACCCGATCGACGTCGACAGCAAGGGGCGGCCGATCGACGCGGCATGGGCCGCGTCACGCGATCGCAACGAGCGTCTGGTCGAGATCAAGCAGATCAAGGGACAGTCGGAGACGCACCCCCTCTTGTCGCCGAACGACGAGTTCGCGAACTACGAGATCATGTCCTACCTCCTGGGCAATCCTGAAGGGCGCTTCGATCACATCGTCGGCAGCTTCGCGCGACAGGCGCTCAAGGACGGCCTGACGATGCAGGATACCAAGGGGTACAACCCGTACCACTTCGGCATCGTCGGGGGCTCCGACTCGCACAACACCGCGGTGCCGTATCGCCAGGACAACTTCTTCGGCGGTCACGCGAGTCTCGACGGTACGATCGAGGGACGCATGTCGGGCCATCTGTTCGCCGGTCTCGACGTACGTCTGGAGAATCCAGCCGGCGTCACGGGCGTCTGGGCGGAGGAGAATACCCGCGCCTCCCTCTTCGATGGCATGCAGCGCAAGGAGACCTTCGGCACCAGCGGGCCGCACCACACGCTGCGCTTCTTCGGCGGCTGGGAGTATCCCGGCGACCTGGTGAGCCAGCCGGACTGGGTGAAGGCGGCGTATGCGGGCGGCGTGCCGATGGGCGCGGACCTGCCGCCCGCCAGATCGAAGGCGCCGACCTTCGCGGTGTGGGCGGTGAAGGACCCGACGTCGGGCAACCTCGATCGCATCCAGATCGTCAAGGGATGGACGAAGAGCGGCCAGAGCTTCGAGAAGATCTTCGACGTGGTCTGGGCAGGTGATCGCAAGCCCGACAGATGGACGGGCAAGCTGCCGCCGATCGGCAGCACCGTCGACGTGGAGAACGCGACGTACACGAACACCATCGGCGCCGTCGAGCTGAAGACGGTGTGGACCGATCCGGAGTTCGATCCGACCCTGCACGCCTTCTACTACGCGCGCATGCTGGAGATCCCGACGCCGCGCTGGACCACCATCCAGGCGCACGAGCTCGGGATCGCCCCGCCCGACGTCGTGGCCGCGACCGTGCAGGAACGCGCCTGGAGCTCGCCGATCTGGTACACGCCGAGCGCGGAAGCGCGCCAGGGCGCCACGCCCGGGGTCACCGTCGCCGACCTCGTGAAGAAGGGCGGCGTGGCGCTCACCGACGCGCAGCTGAAGGCGCTGATCGTCGGCAAGTCGATCTGGCTGCGCAACACCGTCACCGGCGAGCAGTTCAAGGTGGTCTACGACAGCGGAGGCCAGGCCATCGTGTACCATGTGACTCGCGGCACGCCGCAGCCGAGTGCAGTGGGCGAGGTGGCGGCGAACGGCTATCTCGGTAACTCCCAGGCCTACTGGATCCGCAACGGCCGCATCGTCACGTCGCTGGCGGACACGCCTTTCGAGGTGACGGTCTACAAGATGGGTGATCGGTACGTCGCCGCACGCAGCAACGAGTTCGGCTTCGCGAACTACGAGATGTTGCCCAAGGCGCCGGTCAATCTGCTCGACCTCGGGAAGGACGTCCACGTGCCGCCGGAAGCGGAGCACGGCGCGATGTGAGATGGCGACGCGGAGCGCACCGCCGACGGCCGTCCCGTTGCGACCGGCGCCGCCCGGACGCATGGTCGAGGCGGCACGGCCGCCCGCACCTTCGAGACGTTCCCGGTTCACGCGGTTGCTGCGCGAGCCGCTGGTCCATTTCCTCCTGCTCGGACTGCTGCTGTTCGCGGGCTGGTTGGCGCTCGCGCGCGACGCGACGCGCACGCCCACCTCCAACCAGATCGAGCTCACGCTGGACGATCTGCGGCAGCTCGAGATCGCGTTCACCGCGCAGTGGCAGCGTCCACCGACGCCCGAGGAGATGGTCGGACTGGTGGAGAGCAAGGTCCGCGAGGAGATCCTCTACCGTGAAGCCCTCGCCCTCGGGCTCGACAAGAACGACACCATCGTGAAGCGGCGGATGGCGCAGAAGATGGAGTTTCTCGCCGAGGACGTCTCGGACTCGCGCGAGCCTGCCACCGGGGAGCTCCGGACGTGGTTCGAGCACAACACGGACCGCTTCGCGCTCCCGAGTCGCATCACGTTCCGACATCTCTACTTCTCTCCCGACCGGCGGGGCGCCCGCGCGCGCGACGAGGCGAGCAAGGCGCTCGAGCAGCTCGCCGGCGCGGGCGAGGACTCGCCGGCGGCGAAGAGCCTCGGCGACCCGTTCATGTTCCAGGACTACCTGGCCGATCGCTCGCCCGAGCAGCTCGCCAAGGACTTCGGACCGGGCTTCGCCCGGGCGGTCTTCGCGCTGACGCCCGGTTCCTGGCAGGGGCCGGTCGAGTCCGGGTACGGCTGGCACGCGATCTTCGTCGAGGCGCTGACGCCGGGCCACGTTCCCACCTTCGAGGAGGTCGAGCCGGACGTGAGAACGTCGTGGAACGCCGACCAGCGCACCGAGGCGTGGAACCGGGCCTACGAGAAGATGCGGGCGAAGTATCAGCTCGTGATGCCCGCACCGCCGACGGACACCCCGCCGTGACGCGTGGCCTCGCCGCCGCGGTGCTCGCGCTGCTGGCACTCGCGCCGGCGGTCGGAGCGCACGAGGTCCGTCCGGCGTCGCTGGAGATCAAGGAGACGGCGCCCGGCCGGTACGACGTCGTGTGGCGCACCCCGGTCCTGTCCGGCATGCGCCTGCCGGTCGCGCTCCGGTTCTCCGACGGCGTGCGCGACGTCGGCGAACCGACCGTGCAGGAGCTGACGGATTCGGTGCTCGAGCGGCGCTCGATCGACGCGGGCGAAGGCGGCCTCGCCGGCACGCGCGTCGAGTTCCCGGGTCTGGAGGGCACCATCACCGACGTCCTGGTGCGCGTCGAGATGGCGGACGGGACGACGTCGACGAAGCTGGTCACCCCGTCGCAGCCGTGGGTCGAGATCGCGGCGTCGCAGGGGCCGCTCGAGGTCGCGGGCGCGTACCTCGTCCACGGAATCCAGCACATCGCCTTCGGCGTCGATCACCTGCTCTTCGTGCTCGGGCTGATGCTGATCGTGAAAGACCGCTGGATGCTGCTGAAGACGGTGACCGCGTTCACGGTCGCGCACAGCATCACCCTGGCGATCGCCACCCTGGGCTGGGCCAACGCGCCGCCGCTCCCGCTGAACGCGGCGATCGCGCTCAGCATCCTGTTCCTCGGTCCGGAGATCGTGCGGTCGTGGCGGGGGGAGACGAGCATCACCATCCGCAAGCCGTGGCTGGTCGCGTTCCTCTTCGGACTGCTGCACGGGTTCGGCTTCGCCAGCGCGCTGACCAGCGCCGGGCTGCCCCCGAGCGAGCTGCCGCTGGCGCTTCTCAGCTTCAACGCGGGCGTGGAGATCGGGCAGGTCTCGTTCGTGCTCCTCGTCCTGCTGCTCGAGCGCTCGTTTCGCCAGCTCGAGATCCGCTGGCCGCGCTGGGTGGAGGTCCTGCCGGGGTACGCGGTCGGATCGCTGGGCGCGTTCTGGACCATCCAGCGAACCGCCATCCTCTTCGGGTTCGGACGATGAGCGCCGCCGTCCGGCTGCTCGCGCTGCTGCTCGCCGCGCCGACCGCGGCGCTCGCGCACACGCGCGGTGGCGAGGCGCTCGGCTTCGCCAGCGGCTTGCGACATCCCATCTCGGGCCTCGACCACGTCGTCGCGATGATCGCGGTGGGACTGTGGGGCGCGCAGCTGGGCGAGCCGGCCGTGTGGCTCTTGCCCGTCACCTTCCCGATGGTGATGGCCTTCGGCGGCATGCTGGGTCTGGTCGGAATCGCACTACCCGGCATCGAGGTGGGCATCGCCGCGTCGGCCATCGTCCTCGGCTTCGCGGTGTTCCGCGAGGCGCGGCCGAGCCTGTGGGTCGCGGCGCTCGTCGTCGGCGTGTTCGCGATCTTTCACGGCAACGCCCACGGCACCGAGCTGCCGCCGGGCGCCAACGCGATCCTCTACAGCATCGGGTTCGTGATCGCGACGGGATTGCTGCACGCGACCGGGATCGGGCTGGGCGTCGCGCATCGCTGGCCCGTGGGCCGCGCCGCGCTGCGCGCCGTCGGCGCGGGCGTCGCGCTCGCCGGCGTGGTGTTCCTGTGGCAGGCGGTCACCGGACGAGGCGCATGACGTCCTTCGGTCGCGGTGTGGCGGGTGCGCTGATGGCGATCGTGGTCGTGGCGCGCCCCGCGCACGCGCATCTCATGACGACCGGGTTCGGCCCGTTCTACGACGGGCTCACGCATCTCCTCGTCTCGCCGGAGTATCTGCTGCCGATGATCGCGCTCGCGCTGCTCGCGGGCCTGCATGGCCCCCGCTTCGGGCGCGCCGTGCTCTTCGCGCTTCCGGCGGCATGGCTCGCCGGAAGCGTGCTCGGCCTCCTCGTCGCGCCGCGCGCGCCGATGCCGCTGGCGACGGCGATCGTGACCATCGGGGTCGGCGCGATGGTGGCAGCCGGGAGGCGGCTGCCCCTGGCGCTGGTCGGCGGGTTCGCGGTCGCGGTCGGCGTGCTCGCCGGCGCCCTGAACGGCATCGAGCTGGCGACGGCGCATTCGAGCCCGCTGGCGGCTGCGGGTGCCTCGGCCTCGCTCTTCGTGGTGGTGTCGCTCGTCACCGGGCAGGTGGCCTCCGTGCGGGCGGCCTGGGCGCGCATCGCGGTGCAGGTGGCCGGAAGCTGGATCGCCGCCATCGGTCTCTTCATGCTGGGCTGGGCGGTCCGCGTGCGCTGAGGCGCCACGTGATCTCGACAGACGCCCGCGCAATCGCCTAGAAGGCCGACCGAGAGGACGGCCGCGGGCGGACCGCGGCAAAGGGAGGGCTAGACCATGCGACGTTCGACCTCGTGGGCTGCTGGGATGCTTCTCGTCGGACTGATGGCCGTCGCCGGAGTCCGGCTGGCGGCTGGCCAGGAGCCCGGCTTCAACAAGATCACGCAGGTGCAGCCCGGCATGACGATGCTCCAGGTGCTGCAGACGCTCGGCCCGCCGTCCGACATCGTCGGGCACACGTTCCTCTACTCGCACCAGGGTCCTGACATCATGGGCAAGGTCGTGTTCGCGTCCGAGGGTAGTCCGCTCGACAAGACCAAGGTCCTGAAGGTCGAGCCCAACCCCGTCCAGCAACCCAAGCCTTGAGTCCGTCGGCGAGCCGACGGCGCGCGCTACGTGTGAAGGAGGGCCTCGCGATGTCGAGCCACATGAGAGTGGCCATGGTCGTGCTTGCGTTCGGCACGACGCTGGCGGCAGTCCGGGTCGTCCGGGCGCAGCCGGCCATGGGCGCGAATGGATGCTGCTGCGTGCCGAGCGGTGGCGCGTTCGTCTGTGCGTCGAAGACCCAGGCCGAATGTCTCGCGGTCCAGCCAGCGGCCCCGAGCTACCCCAAGCTCGCGGACTGGAAGAAAGCATGGGACGACCTCGTCGCGGCGTCGAAGGCGCAGGAGGCGAAGCCTCTGCACGGCGGCTGGATCGCCGAGGCGTGCGCGCAGGCCGAGGCCCGGCCGGGGTGCTGCTGCTTCCCGAAGCTGCACCCGACCGCGAGCGACAAGTTCGACTGCAAGCCGAGCATGACCGAGTTCGACTGCCGCGCGCAGTGCTCGATGTTCAAGGACGGCCGCCTGCCGTCGGGCTGCACCTGGGCCGTGGGCGGGTGTCAGCCCTGAGGATGGACGTCGCGCTCAGTACTTCGCGATGACGGTGACGCCGAGCGTGCCGTACTTGTCCATCGACTCGACCACACCGCTCGCCTCCTCGAGCCCGATGGTGCGGTGCACGAGCTTGCCCGGCTTGAGCTTCCCGCTCTCGACCATGCGCAGCATGGAGGGGAAGTGCGGCGCCTGCATGCCCAGCGAGCCGATCACCTGCACCTCCTTCAGCACGATGATGTCGATCGGCAGCGCGATCTCGCCCTTCTCGGCGCTCGAGGTGAGTCCGATCTGGATGTGACGGCCCCGCTTGCGCGTGCACATCACGGAGTTGCGGCACGTGGCGGCCACGCCGAGCGCGTCGATCGAGACGTGCGCGCCGCCTCCGGTGAGGCCCATGATGGCCCCGACGGGCTCGTCCTTGGCCGCGTTCACGACGTGCACGGCGCCCTCGCCCTTCGCGGCGGCGAGCTTCTCGTCCGCCACGTCGACGGCGATGACGTTGGCGCCCATCGCGGTGGCGATCTGCACCGCCGACAGCCCGACGCCGCCGCAGCCGTGCACTGCCACCCACTCGCCGGCCTGGACGTGCGCCTGGTCGACGACGGCGTGGAACGCCGTCATGTAGCGGCAACCCATGCTGGCGGCGTCGGTGAAGGCAACGGACTCGGGCAGCGCGACGAGGTTGACGTCGGCGTGCGGGATGCCGACCAGGCGGCCGAACCCTCCCCAGTACGCGACGCCGGGAACGAGTGGCGTGTCGCAGATGTTCTGATGGCCGTCGCGGCACCACTCGCAGGTGCCCTCGCCCTGGCTGAACGGCACCAGGACCCGGTCGCCCTTCTTCCACTGCGTGACTCCCGGGCCGACCTCCTCGATCACGCCGCAGAACTCGTGCCCCATCACCCAGGGCGAGGGGAGGGCGATCCCGACCCAGCTCCAGTCTCCCGCCCAGAGATGCCAGTCGGTCCGGCAGATCCCGTTCGCCTCGACGCGGACGACCGCGCCGCTCGGAGGACACTCGGGGTCCGGCATGTCGCGGACGACGAGCGGCTTGCGGGTGGCTTCGAGGACGGCGGCGCGCATGGGGCCGTGCTTACACCCGCCGCCGTCGTCGCGTAAACCCCGTGCATGGCGAGGTCGCGCCCGCTCGAGGACACGCTCGCGGCCATCGGCGCGCTGCGCCGGGAGCCGGTGACGCCCCGGACGATCGACACGCTCCGCGAGGCGCTGCGCGCGCGGTCGTCGCACGTCGTCGCGAAGGCGGCTCAGGTGAGCGGCGAGCTCGGCCTGCGGGTGCTCGTCGCCGACGCGACCGCGGCGTTCGACCGGTTTCTGGTGAATCCCGTGAAGACGGATCCGGGCTGTCGCGCGAAGGTCGAGGTGGCGCGGGCGCTGTACGAGCTCGGCGAGGATCCGGCGGCCGTTTTCCGCCGCGGCGTGCGTCATCGCCAGCTGGAGCCGGTGTTCGGTGGCCGCGAGGACACGGCCGCGGAGCTGCGATGCGTGTGCGCCCTCGGTCTCGTGCGCATCGGATGTCCCGACGCGCTGGTCGAGATCGCGGAGCTGCTCGCCGATCCCGAGGCGCCCGCACGAGTGGGCGCCGCGCGGGCTCTCGCCTATGCGGACGACCCGGCGGGCGAGCCGCTCCTCCGCCTGCGGGCGCTCACCCGCGAGCCCGATGCGTCGGTGCTGACGGAGACGCTGAGCGCGCTCCTGTCGCTCGCCCCGGCGCGCTCGCTCGGCTTCGTCGAGCGGCTGCTCGACCACTCCGACGCCGCCACGCAGGAGGCGGCCGCGGTGGCGCTCGGGACGTCACGCCTGCGCGATGCGCTGCCGGTGCTGCGCGGCTGGTGGGATCGGACGTCCGACGTCGATCTCCGTCGAACCGGGCTGCTGGCCATCGCGATGCTTCGCCACGACGACGCCATCGCATTCCTGCTCGCGCAGGTGGCCGAGGGAACGGGTCCGGACGCCCGCGACGCGATCGCCGCGCTCGCCACGTATCGCCACGACGACGCGCTGCGGGCGCGCGTCGAGGCCGCGGTCGAGCAGCGCAGCGACGTCGACCTGCGGCCGGCGTTCGCGCGCTCGTTCTGAGACCCGCTCGCCCCCGACGGTGTCGCTCAGAACAGCGTGCCGATGAAGTGCTCGAACTCGATGTTGAGCTTGGTGATGACCTGATCCGAGCCGCTCGTCATCCCGATGCCCACGCCGAAGTTGTACTCCAGGCCGCCCGGCAGGTAGCCGCGGATGACGGGGAACACGTAGTGCTGCTGCTCGTGCAGCGGATCCGGGTCCGACATGAGGCCGATGCCGCCGTAGAACTCGACGCCGGGCGACGCCGCGCGCCAGTAGTTGTAGTAGACGCCGGCGGTATAGCCGAACTCGAAGCCGCCGCTGGTGTCGGGCGCGACGAGGGGTTTCTCGAAGATCGGGGCGGCGAGGATCTGGAGGCGTCCGAAATCCTTCTCCATGATCGGACGCACCTCGAGCTCGAGCGTGGCGTCGTCGAACTGCGGCGTCTGGTGCCACTCCAGCTCGGTGTACCAGCCGAGGTCGATGAAGTACTTGCCCGGCTCGAAGAAGCTGCCCCGCAGGCGGAACTTCGATCCGGCATACTGGAACGATGCGCCGTCCGGCCGCGCCAGGTTCAGGTATGCGGCCGCCTCGATGCTGTCGGTCAAGCCGTACGTCAGCTCGATCGCCGTACGGTACATGAGGTTGCTCGGGTACGTGCCCGCCGAGGTCCCGGCATCGCCCGTCGTGTGGCCGTCGGCAACCAAGCTGTTGAGTGATTCGACCTCGAGGACGCCCTTGCCGACCGTCTGGACGGGATAGACCTCGAACTCCCAGGGATCGACCTGCGCGCGCGCCCTGCGGGCGAGGAGCAGGCCCGCCAGCGTACACACCACCGCAGCCACTCGCATCAGCTCACGTTCTCCTGTCTCAGTGTGCGGACGCGGTCGCGGAGACGCGCGCCTGCTTCGCCCAGCGGACGAGCGATTCGCGCTGCGTCTCGCTCAGCCGCGCGTCGGGGTGCAGCATCCGGTAGTACCAGGGGGCCATGTCGCCGGCGGAGACCGCCTTCGCGATCTCGTCGAGCTTCTGCGACAGGGTGCCGGGGTCGTCCGCGTAGTCGCCCCAGCTCGAGAAGTTCAGCCGCTTCCGTCCCTCGTCCACGTCGCGGTGGATGATCCACGAGGCCGGAGCGACGGCGGTGTACCACGGCCACGCCGTCTCGTTGGAATGGCAGTCGTAGCAGGCGCCGTGCAGCGCGGCCTTCACGTCGGGGGGTGCGACGAGATCGCGCTCCACCGGCGGGTTGGTGCGCGGGTAGCGCACGGCCTGCATCGCGAGGACGACCGCCGCGACCGGCAGCAGGTATCTCGCCAGACGGTTCACCGGCCTACTTGGCGACGATCGCGCCCTTGGGCGTGGTGCTGTGGAAGTCGTCGACGAACTCGTACGTTCCCGGCGACAGCGACGGCATGTAGACCGTGATCGTCTCGCCCGGCTGCACCGCGCGCTCGCGATGGAGCTCGAAGCTCTCGAACTCGATGGTGTCCTTGTCCTTGTTGGTCACCTGCAGCTTGAACGCGCTGTTCGCGGGCACGACCACCTCGGAGGGGTCGAAGCGCCCGTTCTCGAGCGTGATCTCCGGGATCGCGTTCGGGCCCGGCGCGGCGTCCTCGGCCCGTGCACCCGGCGTGGCCAGGAGCAGGGCCGACCCCAGCGCGACCAGGTTGATAATGGATGTCAATTTCATCGCGGGGTCGATACCGCGATCGCCGTTGCGCTGTCAAGGACATTGGGGCCCGGGGGCCGCGGCGCCGGGGCGGCGGCCCTCAGCCCGGGAGGTACCCGGACGCGCCCATGGCGCGCTCGAGCTGCTCCTCGGTCGAGCCGTAGAACTGCTCGAGGGTCTTCGCGCGCTTGAAGAAGACGTGCACGTCGAGCTCCCAGGTGAAGCCGATCCCGCCGTGCATCTGGATGGTCTCGCCACAGACGAGGCGCGCGGCGTCGCCGGCGTACGCCTTCGCGGTGGCGCAGGCGAGTGCGGCGTCGTGATCGCCTGCGTCGACGCACCAGGCGGCCCGGTAGACCGCCGAGCGGGTGGATTCGACCCGCAGGAGCATGTTCGCGATGCGGTGCTGCAGCGCCTGGAACGCGCCGATCGGCCGGCTGAACGCGGCCCGCGTGTTGACGTACGCGAGCGTGGTCTCGAGGCAGCGCTGCATGATACCGAGCAGCATCGCGGACGCGCCGACGGCGGCGAGGCGATCGACGTCGTCGAGCAGCGTCGCAGGCCCGAGGGTCGTCGCGGCGTGATCGAACGCGACCGTGCCGAAGCGTTGCGCCAGATCGATCGTCGGTGTGGGCGTGACGTCGAACGGTGCCGAGACGAGCGCGACACCCGCCGGGGTCGCGACGCAGAGCGCGTCTGCCGCGGCCGCGAACGGCACGAAGTACTTCGTGCCGCGGAGCCTGCCGCTCTCGACGCGGGTCGCCGGTTCTGCCGCGCCCGAGAACGGGGCGTCGGCGCGCGCGATCGTCACCACCTTGTGTCCCTCGCACACCTGGCGCAGCAGATCGTGCTGCCCGCCCGCGCGCGCGATCAGGGCCGCGGCGAGGACCGCGTCGAGCCACGGACCCGGCAGGCACACGCGACCGGCCTCCTCGGCGACGACGGCGAGCTCGACGGCGCCGAGCCCCTGGCCGCCGTGAGCCGCCGGGACGACGAGGCCGACGTAGCCCATCTCGGCGAGCTGCCGCCACTGGGGAGCCTCGAAGCCGCGGGTGTCCTGCTCCATGACGCGACGGCTGTGCTCGAGCGGCGCGGCCTTGGTGAAGAAGTCGCGGGTCGAGCCGCGCAACAGCTGCTGGTCGTCGGACAGCTCGAATCGCATGCGATCAGGTCTGCGGCAGGCCGAGCACGCGCTTGGCGATGATGTTGCGCTGCACCTCGGACGATCCCGAGTAGATGGTGCCCGCGCGCGACCACAGGAACTCCCGCGCCCAGTCGACGTCGTGCCGCGCGCCCGGGCTCGAGCGCAGCAGCTGGCCGCCGGGACCGAGCAGGTCGATCGCGGTCTCGCGGAAGCGCTGGTCGAACTCGCTCCAGAAGATCTTCTCGAGCGAGGATTCCGTGCCCGGCGCCTTGCCCTCGGCGAAGGTCGCGAGCATGCGGATGCCGTTCGCGCGCATGACCTCGTTGTCGACGAGGAGCCGGGCGACCTTCTCGCGCGCGCTGCCGGTGAGGCGGCCGCGCTCCTCGAGGGCGCGCGCCAGGAGCCGGAGATCGCGCGCGAAGCGTTGCGAGTAGGCGAGGGAGCTGGCCCCGCGCTCGTACGCGAGCACCGTCATGGCGATGCGCCAGCCCTCGCCGATCGTGCCGACGAGGTTCTCCTTCGGGACGCGCGCGTCCTCGAAGAAGACCTCTCCGAACTCGCTCTCGCCGGTCATCTGCCGCAGCGGCCGCACCGTCACGCCGGGCGTGTCGAGCTTGCAGAGGACGAACGAGATGCCACCGTAGCGGTCCTTCGGATCGGTGCGGCAGAGCACGAAGATCCAGTCGGCCCACGGCCCGAACGTGGTCCACACCTTCTGGCCGTTCAGCACGAAGTGATCCCCGTCGAGGACGGCGGAGGTCTTGAGCGATGCGAGGTCGCTGCCGGCGCCGGGCTCGCTGAAGCCCTGGCACCAGATCTCGTCGCCGGAGAGCATCGGTGAGATGAAGCGGCGCCGCTGCGCTTCGCTGCCGTGATGGATCAGCGCCGGACCGAGCAGCCCGATCCCGAGGATGTTCAGGATGGGCGGGGCGTCGGCGGCGGCCAGCTCGGCCTCGAAGATCGCCTTCTCCACCTCGGTGGCCCCGCGACCGCCCCACTCGGCCGGCCATCCCATGCCGAGATAGCCGGCCTGGTAGAGCTTGCGCTGCCACGCGCGTCGCAGCTCGACGAGCGAGTCCTCGGTGGCCGCGGCGTCGCGCAGCTCCTCGCGCCACGGCCGCTGCAGGTTCGTCCCGAGCCATGTGCGCAGCTCGTCCTGGAAGGCGAGCGCCTCCGGGGTGAGGTTCAGATCCATCGCGACGGTCTACGGCTGGCCGCCGCGTTCTGTCAACGGCTGGCGGCGGTCCACGTGCTCGCGCAGCTGTAGGCGAAGCTCGCGTCCAGATCCGGTGTCGCGCCCGCGAAGCTGGCGTACCCGTCCGGGATACAAATCGTTCGGCGCTCCCAGCACACGGATGGGAACCTGGGGGTCGATCCCCATGGCTCTCGCGACGATCGTGTATCGCCGACCTGTGGAGGCGGCGATCGGGGGAACGTAGAGCGGCTGCGGTGCGCCCTGGAGGAGCTGGTCGCGAGGGATCGTGACCGACGCCAGAACCTCGTCTGCGTTCATCGTCGACGAGCGCCAGCTCGAGGGCGCCCGCAGTCGGCGACTTCTCGTCTGCGAACTGCAAGGTGATTCCGTCCAGACCGTCGCACTCGCTCAAGAACGTCTGGCGAAACGTCTCGTCGGGGCCGAGCCGGGCGAGGACCGGACTTGGCGGCACGGGAGGATTTGGCGCGAGCGGGCGCACGTCGAACCTGATCGGGGTCCAAGGGGGATTGATCGGAATAGTCAGCGGAGCCGTGGATCCCGCGCGCAGCTTTTGCTCGAGCAGCGCCGCGTACCGGGGCCAGTGCTGGTCGACGAGCGGCCTCACTACGAAGCGCGGAGCCCAGCTGCAGACGAGGATGCCAGCGACGCCGAGAACCGTCGCCATGCGGACGAAACCGCGTGGGATGCCGTCGAGCGCGATCACCACGGCGAGGACGAGCATCGCGGCCGGCACGAGCGTGTAGCGTGCCGGGAAGTCATGGAGGGGCGTCAAAGCCCAGAACAGCCGGCCGAGCGTCGTGAGCAGCAACGAGGCGAAGAAGAGGTACAGGGCGCCGAGGAGCGCCGGAAGGGTCCGCCACTGCGCCGCCAGCGAGCCCGCGGCGAGTGCCGCAAGGACGACGAGCGCCACACCCGCGGTTGCCTCGGTGCCCGTGGCCCGCACGCTGGCCAGCGCCGCCTGGCACCAAGACCAGCGCGGCGATTCGGTCGGCCACCGAGCATGAGGTATCTCAGCAGGTAGAAGCGCGGCATATCGAGGAACGACAGACGAATGCTGCCGGTTCCGTTCGACCCGAGGTTCCCGGTGACCGCGATGCAGACCGCGAGCGCGGTCACGAGCGAGAGCGCGAATCCCAGCTCGCGGTGATCCGATCGCCGCCGCGCGTCGCCAGGCACGCAGAAGCCAGAGTGGCGCGAAGGCCGGACCCAGCGGCGTGGTGAAGATCGCGAGCGAGCCGGCGAGAGCGAGGAGCCCGATCGTGCGAGGTCTGCGACGGAAGACGCATCAGCGAGAGCAATGCGAGCCAGATTCCCACCCACCAGCCGAGGTTGGCAGGGTTGCTCGAGCACACCGGGAAACTGGATCGGCGGCATCCCGGTCTCGAACGGCAGTGCCGCGGCGGCGATGCACCAGAGCAGTCGCAGTGCGTCGCTGCGGACCAGATGTCGAAACGCCGGGAGCACGAACGTCGCCAGGCAGAGCGCCGTGAGGAGAATCGTCAGCGTCGTGTACGCGCGCGGCGCCGCCGCGACGGGGACCAGCCCGCCGATGAAGCGCGAGTAGCCGCTGTCCTAGATGCGGAAAGCCCATGTACAGGCTCTGCGCCGCCCGCGGAAAGCCGAGAATCAGGTTGTCCCGGAAGTAGAGAAAGCCGTCCTCGCCCCAGAACTGCGGGTTGGTGACAGCGTCGGGACGCCGGGCGACGATGATCGCCGCGAGCAATCGCCGCGACCGCGAGAAAGCGCCCTGGCCAGCGGTGGGATTCGTGGCGCGCGAGTTCATCGTTCCCGAAGATGGCGTCGGCGAAGGCGAGTAGGCGGCTGCTCGGTCCTCCTGCAACTCGGCGCCCGCCCGATGCGTCGTCTCGGGTCAGTGCGCGGGATCCGTCGCACGGAACACGAAGGCCGCCGTGCTCGTGCCGGCGACCATGGCGACCTCGGGCGGCGGCGAGGCCGCCGTCCGCAGCGTCGATGACGATGTCCCAGGCGAGTCGCTCGCGGCCCACGAGTGGCACCGGCACGCAGCGGGCGCCGGGGTTCACCGCCTGCACCATCGCATCGAGCGCCGGGTGCGGCGCATCGCCGAGCAGCGCGTGCCAGCCGAATGCATCGGCTTCGTGGAACGCATCGCCGTCCTCGAGCCACAAGCGAACGCGATCGTCCGCCACCGGGATCGCGCCGACGGTCGCGTAGCCCGGGACGAATGCGGGATGGACGCGCAGGACCGCGGCGATCGCCTCGCTGTCATCGCCGGCGATGGCGAGTGCGCGACGGAGCCGCCCTGCCGTCACCGCGCCGGCGCCGACCCACTGGGCGGAAGCGATCTTCTGCGCGACGTCGTCGCCCGCCCGATCGGCCACCGACAGCATCAGCGCGCGCACGAGGAGGTGGTTCTGCACGAGGAACTCCTGGCACACGCGTACCAGCGCGGCGCGTGACAGATGCTCGAGGCGGAAATCGGGATCGAACGGCCGGCGATAGTCTTCCCAGCCGCCGGTGTCGTCGCCGGGCGCGGGCGGGAACTCGATGTGTGCGAGCCGCGACGCGCCCACCCGCTGGGTGATGGTGGCCTCCTGGATCGGCTCGGCGTCGGGATCGATGAAGACCTCCCAGTGGCAGTGCGGCATGCGATCGGCCGGCGTGCGCGGGGGACGGTGGATCGGACGGCAGCGCGCGCGCGGATTGGTCGCGACGGCCGAGGCGTCGAAGGTGGGATCCTCGATCGCGTGACACATCGAGCGCACGGCGTCCTCGCCGTAGCGCTCGACCTCGAGCAGCGCGCCGCAGCTCTGCAGCCAGAAGAACCCGTGCCGGTCGTCGGCGAGCTGATAGTGCACGTCCATGTACTGATGAGGGAAGCCGACGTCGAGCTGGAATCCCTTGAAGATCGTCGCGACGTCGTCACCGGCGAAGTCGAGCGCGCGTTGCATGCGCCGGGTGTAGATCGGGCTCGCCCCCATCCACTCCTCGATCGCGACCGCCTCGCGCGCCGCCGCCCCGAGCTGGATGTGCACGTGCGGCAGGGCCGCGCGATTGAGCAGGTGGCCGAACAGCATGTACTCCCGGCCGAGCACGGCGAGCTCGGCGCGCGAGCGGTTCGCGAGGTCCATGCCACCGCGGTAGCAGAGGACCTTCGGCGAGATCAATCGCGCAGCCGGCGTGGCACGTCGACCGTGAAGTGCCGCGCCGGCTGCGTCTCGGAACCGGGGGTCCGTACCTCGACGTCCCACCGGCCGCCCAGCGTGAGCCAGCCGGCGGGAAGCTGCGCGACGACGGCGCCGTCGCGCGTCGGTGCGGCGAAGCGCTGCAGCAGCTCGCGGGTGCCGGTCTCGTCGCGGATGCGGACCTCGAGGCCGGTCGGGCCGAACGGTTCGGTGACCGGGATCGCGATCGACTGCGCGTGCAGGTCCAGCTTCGGCGGCGGCGCGGCGGCGCTCTTGAGCGCGGGCGAGGCGCCTCCCGCCTGTCGCTCCTCTGCCGGCTGGGGCGCCGTCGGCCGTGGTGTTCCGAGCGACAGGAAAGGCGGCGCGGGCTCCGTGTCCCGCGCGGCCTCGTGCACCGGGCTCGTGGGCGGCGGCCCGGTCCCGACGCGATGCTGCAGGCCGACCGCCGCGAGCGCCACGAGCGCGACGCCATATCCGACGGCGGGATGCCAGAGCACGCGGCGGAGCCATCCGGTCGTCGAGCGGGGCAGTGGCTCCGGACGACGGGTCGCCCCCCCGGCCTCGTCGAATCGCCGCACGGCGCGCAACTCTTCCGCGCACGACGGGCACGTCTGCAGATGTCGGTCCACCACGTCGCGCGTGTCGCCGGACAGTGTTCCGTCCTGGTACGCGAGCAGCTCCGCGGCATCCGGATGGCGGCCAGCGAGCCCGAGATGCACCTCCGTCCATGCCCGCACCTCGGCGGAGCAGTCCGCACAGCGCGGGTAGTGGTCGACGAAATCCGCCAGCTCGGGTGCGCGCGGGTCGCGCAGGAACCCGGCCAGGTCCACGTCGAACGCTCTACGGCAGGTCATGGTCCCACAGCATCAAGGTCGCTCGGCGCGGTCGCATCGGATCACGCGTCCGCGAAGCGGCGGCGGAGAGCGAGGATCGCATCGCGCAGCCGTCGTTTCATGGTCCCGAGGGGAATGCCCGTGTCGTCGCTCACCTCCTGATACGTCTTACCCTGGGTGTAGATACCATCGAGCACGCGCTGCTGGTCGAGCGGCAGCGACTGGACGGCCGCCCGCAGCTCCGCCGATCCGGACTCGTCCGGCCGGGCCTCGAGCGCCCGCGCCGTCTGCTCGTCCCACGGAAGGGCCTCCTTCTCCTTGCAGCGCAGGCGCCGCTTGAGTCGATCGACGAACTTGTTGCGCGTGATGGCGCGCGTGTAGGCGAGGAACGCCTGCGCATCGCGCAAGCGCCCGGCACGCGCGCTGGCGATGATGGAGAGCAGGACCTCCTGTCGCAGGTCGTCCCATTCGTCGCGGAAATCCCAGGCCCGGAGCTGTCGCAGGTAGCCCGTCACCAACCGGTTCACCTCGAGAAACGCCAGCCGGTCGCCGCGGAGCAGGCGGTCGAGGACCGCGACCCAGTCCTCGGGCGAAGCCGGCATCCCCGAGCATTGTATGGAATGGCCGCGCAGCGTGCACCCGACCGCTGCGTGATCCGATCCGCGCCGTCTCGCCGACCTTCCCCACAGAGGAGGTCGTCATCGATGAGACTCACCGCAACCGCTCTGCTCCTGTCCCTGATCCTGCCCGCCGCCGCCGGTGCCGCAGGAGGCCCCGGCGCCGGCGGAGCCCTCGACGCGTTCGCGCCGGACGGCACGCGCCGCGGCGGCTGCCCGCTCGAGCACACCGACGTCGCCGTGGACGTCGCGGGCTTCGTCGCGCGCGTCGCCGTGACGCAGCGGACGCCCACCTCCTCCGCGTCGTCACCTTCATGACCGACGGCTACGTCGGCAACGACCTCGAGGTGCTCGATCTGGTGCAGCGGCTGCGCGGCACGTCGCGCTGGTTCCCGTTCGGCACCGGCAACGGGGTGAACCGGTTCCTGATCGACGGCATGGCACGACTCGGCGGCGGCGAGCCGTACTACGCACTCCTCGGCGAGCCCGGCGACGCGGTCGCGCGCACGTTCTACGATCACGTGTCGTCGCCGGTCCTCATCGACGTGCACGTCGAGCGGCAGGACCTCGACGTCGTCGACATGCATCCCGATGCCCCGGCCGACGTGTGGGCGGAGAAGCCGCTGGTGATCCACGCACGCTATCGCCGCGCCGGCAGCGGGCGGATCGTCCTCACCGGCTTCCAGCACGGCGAGCCGTATCGCCAGGAGCTGGCGGTGACGCTGCCGGAGCAGGAGCCCGACCACGCCGCGATCGCCACCATGTGGGCGCGCGCCAAGGTCGAGGCGCTCACGACGCAGGACCTCGGGGCGCTGCAGAGCGGCACCTTTCCCGGCCCGCTGCGGGAGCAGATCGTGTCCGTCGCACTCGCGCACCGGATCGTCACGCCGTTCACCTCCTTCATCGCGGTCGAGGAGCGCGTGGTGAACGAGGGCGGGGCGCCGCGGACGGTCGGCGTGCCCGTCGAGATGCCGGACGGCGTCCGCTACGAGGGGATCTTCGGCGCGGAGAACGCGCGGGACGAGGCCGCGGCGACGGCCGGCGGGGTGGGCCCGAAGTTCCTCGCGCTCCGCTCCGCTGGCACGCAGCCCGCAACCCTTGCGCCGCCCGAACCGGCGCGCGACCGCATGCCGGCGCCGTCCCCGATCGGTCGCTCGCGGCTCGCTCCCGGCCTGCTGCTCCTCCTCGATCGCGGACCCGGTGCGCCGGGGGCGACGGCGTGCATCGACGGCTGGGTGCCGGTGGAGATCGAGCTGGCCGACGCATCGTCGGCCGCCGTCCGCGACCTGGAGCGCGCGGGACTCGTCATCGAGTCGGTGCAGGATCGACGGGTGCGGGGCGTCGTCGCGCTCGATCATCTCGCGGTGCTGGCCGATCTGCCGGTCGTGACGCGCGTCGAGGGCCGTGCCGACGCGGCCGGTTCGGGGACGCGGTAGCGGCACGCGAGCCGGCACGAGAGATGCGTCGGCGATGGCTTGCGAGCCGCCCCGCAGGGCCATCGAGAACCGCTCGGCGTTGTGGTGGGCGTCGCCGCAAGGGTCCCGCAGGCTGCGACGACGGGAGGGACGTCGTGCCGCCCCCCCGCCGCCGGTAGGTCGAGCATGTTGCCCCCGGCGCTGGTCAGGTGTCCAGCGTGTTTCGTGGAGACACGCTCGGCCGTCGAGCCGTATCGACTAGCTAACTGTACCGCAAGCATATTCGACGCGATCTGGCATGCAGGGAAGCGCCGGGAACGGGGGACCCACCTGGCCCTTCACTTGGAAACAAAGGACGTCACCACGTGTCGGCGTGCGGCAGAAGAAGGGGTTGCGTCTTCGAAACGGTGAGCGCACGTCCAGCGACAATGATCGGACTTGGAACGACTAAGCCTTGGAAATTGCTCACCCCAACGCACTGCCCGCCATCGCTAGTAGTAAAGCGGGCGGTCTTGTTACTGCTACCGATGGTGAAGGGAGGCGGAGCAAAGGTCCCATTGCCGATGACCAAGTTGTTCACAACAAGACCTGCAACGGAGAACGACGCGGGCACTTTATTTGCGTCGGTAAGGTCGATTGCGGCGCCGTCCGCTAGGACGAAGTCAGGCGGTTTCGACGCACACTCGTATACGAGATCACCTCCGGCCAGCTCGCAGCACTCTTGGGGTAGACCGCAGCCGTTGCACGAGTTTGGATCAGGACACATCTGCTGGGCCCACGCCGTTCCGGCCAGCAGGATCGTTGTGACGCATGCTAGAATTCTCATTCTCATCTGTTTTCCTCCTTCGGTTTGCCGATCAGTGGACGGCCGGCAATGTCGTGCTCGAGCACCAGGCCGCCTGAGCCCGGTCGGTGCGCCGCGGGCGGCTCACCTCGTGCTGCTGGTGCCGGCGTGCCACCGATGCGCCTGGCGCCGAGCCCCTCGGCCAAGGACCACGCACCGGCCGACGCGGCGCCGGGGCGGCGGCGCTCGGACCCCGAGATCCGTGTCGCCAGCGCCGTCGCCGCCAGGGGGCGCACGGGGAATGTCACCGCTTTGAATCTTCATCTGCTGTTCTTGCTTCGTTGGGCGACGTCTACCGAGGTCCCCGTCGCAGGGCGCGGATCAGTACGTAGCAAGTGCCATGCCCACGGCCGCTGTTCGTACCGCCCGAAAGGACGAGGGAATCTCTGGACAGATCAAGTCCGGATGGTTGCATCCCCGCACGGTTGTTGCGGGGGCTCACTCAGTGACTTCTCGGCGAGTGGTTTGCCACCACTTCCGGCGTCGTTGCCGCCGCCGACAACGCTCCAGGCCTGACCGCCGGCGCAGGTCTGCGAAAGCTGCGGCCCTGGCGGGAGCAGCACCCACGAGGGCGGGGCTCCAACGCTCACCCCGTGCGCCGAATGCTCGCAGGGAGGTGATCCGACGTCACGCAGGCGGTGTCGGGAGAAAGCAAGATAGGAGCTACGCCTCGTCGGGAGATGCTCCTGACGGAGGGCGAGAACCCTCATCGTTCACCCTATCTACCGGCCCGCTGCCGAAGTCCTCCTGGGGATCGGAGCCGTATCAGGACTCGTCGTGGGTTCGTAGCTCGACCGGCGGCTCGACGCGCAACGCGACCGTCTGGCCCGACAGGGGATGCGTGAACGCGAGGCGCTCCGCGTGCAGGAAGTATCCACCGGCTCCGGGAAGCGCGCCGTCCCGCGGCAGCCCGCCCACCGCGTACAGTGGGTCGCCGACCAGCGGATGTCCCGCGAACGCCAGATGGATCCGGATCTGGTGGGGGCGCCCGGTATCGATCGCGACCTCGAACAGCGTATCCCGGGCGCGGCGCTCGAGGACGCGGGCTCGGCTGCGCGACGGCTTTCCGCTCGCGCTGGCCGCGTGCACCGCGCCGAGGAGCGGGTGTCCCACCGGGCCGATGGGTGCGTCGAGGTCGTACGCGTCGCACCGCGCGACGCCGGCCGCGAGGGCGCGATACGTCTTGTGCACGGCGTGCCGGCGCCAGGCATCCTGCAGTGCAACGCGCGCCGAGCACGTCCGGGCGAACAGCACGAGTCCGGACGTCTCGCGTCCGAGCCGGTGCATCGGGCTCGCCTCGGGCCACCGCGTGCGCACGAGGGCCAGGAGCGTGTGTTGCAGGTATCCGCCGGCCGGCATGGTCGGCAGGCCGCGCGGCTTCGCGACCGCGAGCAGGGTGCGGTCCTCGAGCACCACCGTGTAGCGCGTATCGACGGGCGGCTCGTCCCAGGGCGGACGATGCCAGACGAGCGTGTCATGCGCGCGCACGACGGTGGCACGGTGAGCGCGGACGCCACGGACCTCGACCTCGCCTCGATCGAGACGTGCGCTCCAGATGGCCTGGTCGGAATGTCGATGCCGCCGCACGAGGTAGTCGAGCACCGTCTCCGGCGCGGCCCCCGCGCGTGTCGCGACCCGTTCGCGATAGCTGTATCCGGTGTTCAGCGCCACGGGGCAAGCTAACACGGCGAGCGCTGTCGCCCCAATTCGAAGTGGGGTGCCGATACCCGCTCGGGCGCTGAACGGTCGTAGAGTCATATTTCGACATCCATGTCGATAGCCGTTGCAGTTCGACATCCATGTCGAATATAGCGGATCCGTGCTGAGCGCGCTCGATGGACAGCCGGATCGCAGGACGGAGGGGACCATGCAGACTCGGGCATTCCTGATCCTCTGGACGGTGGTGCTCGTCGCCTCCGGCACGGCGCCGGCTGCGGTGGCCAAGAAGGCGCCTGCGCCTGCGTGCGCCGGCCAGTTCGCCGTCGCGCAGTCGGGCATTCCCGGTGTGCCGGCTTCGGTGCTGCGCCTGGTCTCGATCGACGCGCGCGGCGTGACCGTCAGCACAGACTGCGGGACGGCCGTCAGCCGCCCCAGGCGCACGCGCAGCGGCTGGAAGTTCCAGGCCCACTGGCGTCCGTGCGACGGCGCTCGCAGGGTCGTGCTGCGCGGCAAGGTCGATCGCGCCTGCACCAGAGGTCTGCTTCGCGACGTACTACGACATCACGGATCAGGTGCCGAAGGAGTTCCAGGATCCCGGCGGGACGATGTTCCGTTCCTCGGCTCAGGAGCTGCGACAGGACCCGCAGAGTCACCACCTCGTTCTCAAGCGCTACTTCGGGAGTGCTGACGTGCACGATCCCTCGTTCGGGGCCTGGACCTGCAACGGCGGCGACCGGGCAGGGCAGGCGTGCGAGCCCACCGATCTCACGTCGTGCGGGAGCGGCAGCTGTACGAGCGCGATCCAGCAGTCGTTCGCGTGCATCGGCTTCGGGCCGAGCGACGACGGCGACGCGTCGTTCGCAATCGGCGGCGCCCAGAAAGCGCAGGCCAGAGTCGACTACGCCGACGGTGTCTTCGCGCAGGTTCCGATGAAGGGAATCCTCTACTGGAACTCGCACGCCTTCAATCTGACCGACGAAGACACCACCATGCACGGGAGGCTGAACTACTACTTCGCCCCGAGTCAGCAGTACCCGCTCCACGCCATCCACAACCTCAGCGCGATCTTCAAACCCAACGCGCCGCCGTACACGAAGCAGACGGTCTGCGCCGACCAGGATCTTCCTCGTGGAGCGCGCCTGTTCCAGCTGTCGTCGCACACCCACAAGCACGGCAAGGATTTCACGGTGACGGCGCCTGACGGCACGCTCCTCTACGAGAGCTTCGTCTACAATGATCCCGTCGCGCTGGTTTCGATCCTCCGCTGACGTTCGACTCCGCCGATCCTGCGCAGCGCCGGCTGCACTACTGCTCGCTGTACAACAACGGTGTCACCGCCGACGGCTCGCCCGACCCCACGACCGTGACCCGCGCATCGCACGTGCCGCCGCAGGGATTCCACTGCACGCCCACCGCGTGCGTCTCCGGAAAGGTGGGCGTCCCCTGCTCGGGTGTCGGGGACGATCGGCGGTGCGACTCGTCGCCGAGCGCGGGAGACGGCTCGTGTGACGCATGCCCCATCACGGGCGGCGAGAGCACGGAGAACGAGATGTTCATCCTGGACGGCAACTACTACGTCGATCCGGTCGCCGCGGCAGGATCCACCCAGGGGCTGCCGGCCGGACCCGCGCTGGACGCGGGCATGCGCTGAGGTGTTCGCCTACCGGAAGCTCAAGGCACGACGCGTTTCGCCCACCGGATTTCGACGATCGTCCCGAAGCCCGGATACGCTTCGGCATGCGATCGGAGGTACGCATCGACGGCTGATGTGAGTCGGTCCAGCGTGTCGTCCCCGAGCGCCGCGATCTCCAGACCGGTCACCTGGTCGCCGGGACGGAACGCCGGCAGCCGATCCGCTCGGATCGGCACGTCCAGCGCCGCGTCGGTCGAGTGCGCGGGTACGTCGACGTTGTGCGGGAACGGATCGGCCGTCGCGATGCGGACATAGAACCGCCAGGACGCGTCCGCGAGCGGCGGCGAGGGGATCGTCGTGGTGGTCGTCGACGACGGCGGCACGAGCGTCGTCGACGTGGTCGTCGTCGTGCTGGAGCTCGTGCTCGTCGTGAACATCGTCGTCGTCGGGCACTTCGACTGGTTGCACAGGAACGGCTCGACGACGATGTCACGCCCGTGGTTGCCGGCGGCCGTGTTTCCGGCGGCCAGCACGTCGGCGACGTCGTCGAACGGCGAGCTGCGCTCGATGCGAAGTCCCGTTCCGTTGCCGTTGGCGGTGGTGCGCACGAGCACCAGGTCGAGCGAGGACTGAGCGCGCAGGCCGTTGCGCGCGTTGTTCACCACCGTCGCGTCTTCGACGCGGCTCCCATTCGCACGGTAGACGAGGATTCCGTCGCTGCCCTGGCTGCCGTCCACCGTCACGCGCAGCAGGATGGCGCCGGCGGAGTTCCGGATGGCGATGCCCTCACGCTTCGGTGCGTGGACGACGGTGTCCTCGATCGTCGTGTTCGGGGACGACTCCACCAGGATCCCCTGGCGGCCACGGGTGCCCTCGACGAACGCGCCGCTCACGCTATTGCCGCTGCCGTTCACGATGCGGATACCCAGGCCGTCGTTCTCGAGGTGCAGGTTCTCGAGGACCGCGTTCTCGACCCGGGTCAGACGCACGCCCGTGTTCGCGTTGACGATGCGAAGCGCACGCAAGGTGATGCCGTCGACGCCATCGACCTGCACACCGTCGGTGCTGGTGTTGGCCTTCCCTTGGATCACCGGCGGATCGCTCGGGTCGGCCGCTTCGATGGTCAACCCGTCACGCGCGCCGGTGATGCGCACACGCTCGGGGTAGACGCCCGGCGAGACACGCACGACGTCGCCGGCCGCGGCGGCGGCCACGGCCGCTTGGATAGTGGGTTGATCCGCGGGGACCGCGATGACGGCAGCGGACGCGGCGCTCCCGGCAAGCAACCCGGCGAGTATGATCCCGCAGGCGAGATCGCCCGAGCGTCCGATGGATGGGACTCTTCGCATGACAACCTCCCGCGCGGCGCGGCGGCTGCCAACGCCACGATGAGGACTGTATCCGAATCAGTCCGTGGGTCAGCCCCCAAATTCCCTGCTCCCGTCCGAGGCCGCCCACGCGCTTGTCGCAGTAGCGTTCCTGGCGTGAGCGGCACCCCCGCGCGTCGGGCAGCGGCGCGGGGGGCGAGCCCGATGGGGCCTGCGTCGCCAGTGTCGAGAGCGAGGAGCAGATCTCCGTGCACGATCGGCCGTACCAGAACATGTCGAGTGCTCGGTCGGCAAAGACCGCGCGGGAGCAACCCCCACGAGCGCGGGGCTCCAAACGCGCACCCCGTGCGCCGACAGGGTGATGAAACAGCTGCATCATACACGCAACATCTGTTGCATTATCCAGCGAGACCAGATACCGACGAAGCGTGAGCTCGTCCGACGCATCGAATTCGGCGCGCCGGCTGTTTCTCTACGTGCCGCGGGCCCCCTAGGCAGGAGGAGTGATCGATGAGAGCAACTGAGGGTCTTGTCTCAAGCCTTCGCACGATCGCGTCGCTTCTCGCGATCATGGGGCTCGTCGCCGTCGTGGAAGCCACGGTTCCCCTCCACGCACGAGGATCTTGGCACAAGGTACACGTTGGACCGAACCTGGCGCTGACGTTCATCACCTTCGGGACCAGCCTCGTCTTCAACATGGCTCTCGTGTCGATACTGTTCGCGCTCGACGCGAGTCACGTGAGTCTCCTGCGTCTTCTATCCCTCCCGCCCCTGGCGACCACGGCCTTGGCTGTGGTTCTGCTCGACCTGTCGTTCTATGTGGCGCACCGGGCGATGCATTGGAGCCCGAGCTTCTGGCGCTTCCACGCCATCCACCACTCTGATCCGGCCGTCGACGTGACGACCACCATACGGCAGCACCCCGGTGAAACGGTGATTCGCTATGGCTTCATGGCGGCTTTCGCGATCGCGTTTGGCACACCGCCGGAGGCCTTCGCGCTGTATCGCGTCTGGTCCGTGGTGAACGGCTTCCTCGAGCACGCGAACGTCCGCGTGCCTCGACGGCTCGACACCGTCCTCTCAGGCATCGTGACGACGCCGAACATGCACAAGGTTCATCACTCGCGCAGCATCGGGGAGACGAACACGAACTACGGGAACATCTTCTCGATTTTCGACCGGCTCTGCGCGACCTTCACACCCTCCGAGCGCGGCAATTGCATCGTCTACGGGCTCAACGGCTTTGACGACGTGGCGCTCCACTCGACAGGCGCCTTGCTGTGGCAACCCTTTCGCGGACCCCGTCGGCCGATGCAGGGCGGGACCGTGCCGGAGCAGCTGATAGCTGACCAGAGCGGGGGTGTGTGACGGCCTCGACGTCAACCTCGACGGTTGCGCGGCCTCGGATGGGTGAACCCGATCACCGCTGGGCGCGACCGTTCTATCCTCGATGCCGTTCTTAGAGACGTTGCGGCCGCAGGCGTCTGGGTGAGCGCGCACCCAGACGTCGTGAGTACGCTGGGGACCAAAGAAGGCCTCTACCGAACGCGCAGCCTCGGCTGGGGCAGCAATGTTCGGTTGTGTGACGACGTGGCGTCGCTTCGGGACGAGCTTCCCTCTCGCTTGCTGTCGGGGCCGGTGGTGTTGAAGCCCGCACGCGGAAACGGGGGCCGCGTGGTCAGATCAGAGTAGTTCCGAGTCGCGCAACTACTTGCGATCGACAGCTCGGTAACGCCGCGAGACCTCGTCCCAGTCGATGTGGTCGAGGAACTTCGCGACGTACTCCTCCCGGCGCTGATAGTCCTTCGAGAACGCATCGGGCGCGACGTCGCAGACGACGAGGGGGTTTGCTCCGACCCACACGCCGTCGTTGTCCGAATCCATCACTGCGTTGTGCCAGCGGTCGTCGTAGGGGTCATAGGCGAGGACGGCCCAGGCTTTGGCCGCGAGCGCACACGCCCGGAAATCCTCTTGCCAGCTCTCCAACGGACCCATGTGTTCGTTCATGTGGCCCTGGATGTACCGGGACGGTTCGACCGTCGCTGGTGCGAGACCGGTGAAGTAGAACTCGTGAAGAAGCACACCGTTTGCGGCCTCGACCTGCGCGCGCCGGCGCTGCGCATACGTGTTTGGATCGGCTGCGCCTTGGCGAAGACCCTGTTCCGCGTCGTGGAGCTGCTCGACGAGGCGGGCGTAGACTGCATGGTGAAGAGCAAGCTGTTCCTTTGAGAGGAATCCCGGCAGCTCGCCATGCGGCAGCGGCATCGTCGTTCGCGGCTGGAACCCGGCATGACCGACGAGTAGGCCCTCTGAGGAAAGACCGGTCTCCTTTGGCGGAGCGGCAAGGCTCACGTCGCCCGCAATGAGGATTCCCGTTGTTGCGATACCTACTGAGCCAATGAATTGCCGTCGTGAAACCGTAGTCATGCTGTGCCTCGTAGGCGAAGGTGCCAGCAGTCCCCTGCCCGGGCGCGGGTCGAGATGAACGGTCGGTATGCCAAAGCCATTCTGGGTATGCCGAGAAGGGTCGCCGCAGCGGCAAGGAATCTTCAGGCCGCCCTCGCGCGTTTACGGGCGTGCACGGTATGCCCTGGCAGTACTCAGCCGGCAGCTTTTTGAGTCTTCAGCGCTCCCTGGATTCCGCGAGCGAGTCCTTCGGCGGGCCCCTTCCCCCAGTAGTGGAGGAAGAGGATCCGCGGCTCTTCATGCGCCATGTGTGAGTGGATGGCGACGATGTTGATGCCTGCCGCGCGAAGCGCCTTCAGCACGCTCTGAAGCTCTGATTCGAGCATCGCGAAGTCGCCGTCGACGAGAGCCGCACTGTTCGAGCCGGCGAAGGTCGCCCAGGTGTTCACGCCCATCGGGGCACCGACGGCCGTCCCGTGCATCTTCGTCGTCTTTCCAAAGACGAACTTCGCCATGCCGTCCTTTGCCTGGGCGTGGGTTCCAAAGATCTGCTCAAGCGGCGCAGCGTCGATGGAGTCCTCTGCGGGCAGTGTCGGACCCGAGAAAGCGTCGGCCTTCGGGGCGGCCGCAGCTGCATCCAACACGGCGCGCACCCCCTTCGCGAGCTTCTCCTCGTCGCCGTTTCCGCCGATGTGCATGAAGTAGACCCGCGGCTGGTCGTAGAAGAAGTGATTGTGAAGGGCGGTGACCTCGAGGCCGCCATCGAGGGCCGCTGAGAGCGCCGGGTTCACCTCGTGCTCGAGGAGAACGATATCGCCCATGACCATCGTGCTCTTTCCGGACTGCTCGAAGGCAGCCCACGAGGTGAGACCCTGAAAGGGTTTTAGAGGTCTACCGTCTACGACCTCCGCTATGTCCCCGCGAGGCTTTGAAACCTTCGCGACGCCGTCTGCGGTCTCGACAGCGAGGCCGGTGATCTCTCCGATCCGCTTCGTGTCGGGCGTCTCGGCCGCTGCCGTGATGATTGAGCAGAGTAGCACTACGCTCAGAGCCAACAGCCAACGAGTCATGATCACGTGCCTCCTTACTTCGAGTCCTTCGCTACTCTACGGGTCTCTCGCGCCGCCGGCGCTGACGATGATCAGCCTAGAGGCCATATGCGGTAAGCGAAATGCCGACGGCGCCCGCGGCGATGATGATGAGCGGCTCGATGCTTCCTCGAACTCGCGATTGAACCAGAAGGACAGCGCCAAGGATGAGGGCTGTGGGGATGTCCAGGATGGCACGCCGGCCGAGCACAAACGCCGCGCCAGCGATCGCTCCCGCGGCAGCGGCCGTCACGCCCTCGACGAAGGCCTTCACGTGTGGATTGTGCGCGGAGCGGCGGAAGTAGCGTGCTGGGATCACGACGAAGAGGTAGCACGGCAGGAACACGGCGAGGGCGGCCACGGTTCCTCCGAGCGGTCCGGCGACGAGGTAGCCGATGAAGGCGACCGTGATGACAACCGGTCCCGGCGTGATCATCGCCACCGCGACTGCGTCGAGGAACTGACGCTCGGTGAGCCACTGAAGCTGGTTCACGACGGCTCCGTGAAGAAACGGCACGATAGCGAGTCCGCTTCCGAAGACGAAGGCCCCAGCCTCGGCAAAGCAGGTCGCGATCTTCCACAGGGTCGACGTCGTCGCGGGGCCGTGGAGACCGGTCAGGAGAAATGGCCACGGCAGAACGGCTAGCGGCGTCGCTCGGGCGAGTCGAGTCTTTGCCAAAAGACCGACGATGCCGCAGAGGACGAAGAGCCAGACAAGCTCCCTCTCGGTCCAGCCGGTCACGAGGGCGCTCGCGAGGAAGAGCATCCAGAGAAGTGGATCTTTCCCGAGGGTGCTCTTTGCGAGTTTGTACGTGCTTCGAGCAATGATGGCGATGACGGCCGCGCCGATGCCGTAGAAGGCGCCCTGCATCCAGGCGAGGCCGCCGTAAGCGAGGTAGAAGGCCGAGAGCACGAAGACCATGAGGAAGGACGGGAGAACGAAAGCGATCGCGACGAGCGTCGCGCCGACGACACCGTGGTCGAGCCAGCCGAGGTAGATCGCGAGCTGCGCGGCAAGCGGCCCGGGGGCGAGCTGCGCAAGCGCGAGGCCCTCCTTGTAGTCCTTCAGCGCTATCCAACGTCGTCTCTCGACGAGGTCTCGCTGCATGTAGCCAACGAGCGCGATCGGTCCGCCAAACCCCGCGGTGCCGAGCTGGAGGAAGTACCAAACGAGCTCGCGGAGCGAGTAAGGCTGAAGCCCCTCCTCGGGCGCTCGGACCACGGCTGCGGTGCTCACTCGTGTTTCCCCCCACCCTTTCGGCGGTGAAAGTAGTTGTAGAGGGCATCAAAGACGGCTCCGCCGTGTTCGAGGCGGGCTTCGTCGTCGCTATGGAGCCAAGCGATGCCGGCGATGAGGTGGTCAACGCCTGCTGTCTCATCACGGCGAAACTTCGAGTCCTTCAGGTCAACGTCGTGGATGACCTCGGCGAGGGCGCGGAGCGCCGGATCTCGCAGGTCAAAGGCCCGGAGCATGACTTCGAACGAGCAAAGATCACCGTCATGCGTGAACTCCGCGTCGAACATGTCAAAGCGGAGCTCGCGGGGCGCCGGACTGTAGCCCCGGGCCGGAACGAACTTGAAGGTGGGGTTCTGGTCGATGAAGCGACGGATGAGCCAGGCACACGCGATGCGGTCGATGTGGATGCCCTTTCGCGTGACCCAGGTGCGCTTCTGCACCTCGCCGATCTTCTGGGAGCTCGAGCCTACCGTGGTGCTCTGTGGTCCCTCGGGGGAGATGCGCCGTTCCAAGCCACCGATGAGCCCCTCGGCGGCCTCGCGCCCCGGAGCTCCAAAAAAGTCGATCTTCGTGGTCTCGGCGAGGCGCTTGCGAAACCGCAGGAGCGCCGCTTCCACTGCCGCGCGCACCTCATCAGAAAGCGAGCGCGCGCGGGTGGACAGCGCATCGTGAACGAACTTCCGGATGTCGGCAGCGAGCGCCCGGTAGTCTTCCTCTCGGGCCCGAAGGAAGATGCCGCGGACTTCCTCATCCGTGAGACCCTCGACGAGCCGCGCTTCGCAGAGGGAGGCGTCACCCCGTTCCTTGTGTATCTCCCGAAGCACCCACTCGAAGTCCTCTCGTGCATCCTCTGTGTTGGGGAGGACGTACACGGAGTTCTTCAGGGCGACGGCGCCGAGGGCTTGGAGTCGCCGCCAGACCTTCACTCGCAGGTAGGACGGCTTCGGAGGCAACTGATGAATAAGGAGGAGCCAGGAGTCGGCAGCCGCCATCGACCGCGGATTTATAACACTCGCATCATCGACGCAACGAACGTATCATCAAGGCTGAGAAGTCTCTGTCGCGTGAAGTCACTCAACGAAGGTCGCGCTCTGTCGAGTGGGTAGCTGGTTGCTGGGGCTCGTCGGTGGCGAATCGCCCGGGCGGTCTCCTGGATGCGCGCTAGGTAGTTGGTGAGAGCTACGGCCGCACGGGATCCTCGCCCGAGGAGGACGACGATGCCCCCGATCGTCCCCAGGTCACCATTCAGTGCCCTGCTGGAGTTCCCGGAGTGATCGTTGCCTCGACGCAGTGCTCCTTCACGGATTCGAGCGCCGCCACGGCACTCCCGAAGAACGTCGCAACAGCCGCGACTGGTGGGCGTAGCGCGGGCTTCTCGGGTCGGACCTTGAAGCAGAGCCGCACCGGCCACGGGGGGGCAGGGGGAAAGTCCTTCCCATACGCCGGGTAGTAGAAATACGGATCGCCCGGGAACGCGACAGAGGCCGGCACACACAACGATTCCGGGCGACCGATCACCAGACGCTGCGTGCCGAACGCATCCGTCGTCTCGACCACTTTCGTCGTGACGGATCCCGCCGCCCGGATCCGGTAGCAGATCGCCACCGGACTCCGTTCGGCGGGCGACGGGATCTCCAGGGGCGGCTCCGTATCGAGGTGCGCGGGAAACTCCATCCAGCGGACACCCCGCGCGGTGACGACCACGTCCGCGATGTCACTTTCGACCAGCACGTTCTCGGGGCCATCGAGCGAATGGAACGCGCCCATGTCATACGCAACCGTCGTGGCGCCGGTGTCGGACACGACCACGCGACGGATGCGCGTTACCGTGAGCACGTACGACTCGTCATCGCCGTACGCCGTCACCGCCGCTATCGTGGCGTTGTTCGGCGGCGCGGCCGTCATGCCGTAGCGGTTCTCGGCGGCATGCGCGATCTCGGTCGTCGTGAGCAGGACGGGCATGAGGAGTGCCACGGTCAAGGCCACAGAGATCATCCGAACCTCCTTGTCTCGGCACGTGCGACGAGTGCTGACGGCGCGGCCCTCGGGCCGCGGGCGCGGCGGTATCTGGGCGGCTGAACGGGGTCGGCTTGCCGTTCGCGAGGTCGCATGCGTGCGCAGGGCTGCGGCGCCGGCTGTCGCGAAGGCCATCGGCCATGGCCGCGACGAACGCCCGCTTCGCCTGCCGAGAGCGCACAACCTCCCCGAGCCCCCCTTTTTCGCGCGATCCGTCGACCGCGCGTAGCTGCGTTGCCTCGGCAATCCTGCGCGCGTCTGGTCGCAGCAGTCAAGGGGAGCAGCCAGTCTTAAGTAAATCTAATTGCTCCGGTCCAATCGTGCGCGGGTCGTTCCACGCTGCCGGCTGGCTGTCCGAAGTGGCAAGTCGCTTGCGAGTGGCTTCCCGTGCGCCTGACTGGTGTCGGGTGGCAGCCGGTGCCGCGTGAGTCACCGACCTCGCCCACAGCGGCGCGTGGGCGCGACGCGTGCAGCGCCGGCGCCGCGCAGAGCGCCGTGAGCGAGGCGATCCACGATCTTCTCCGGCGCCGCCGCGCCGGCGCGCGCGCTCAGGGCGTCGAGCCGCGCGGTCGGAACAGGCCGAAGGCGCTGGTGAAGCCGTGCAGGAACGTGGTGCCGTGCACCGGGCCGATCTCGCCGTTGCAGAAGAAGCCGCCAAGGGGGACGTCGCCGGCGTGCCGGTGAAAGGCGTTCGTGTCGTGATCCGGCTCGCCGTAGAGATGCTTGCCGCGCCCGAGGCAGGAGAACAGCAGCGCGCCTGCGGGCTTCCCCTCGTAGCGGCCGAGCAGCTCTTCCAGGTCCGCTGCGGACGTGCGCGCGTCGCGCAGGTGGAACTGCACCACCATCCCGTCGTGAACGAGCGCACCGATGACGAGGGCGCCGCTCTTGCCGTCGATGCCCATCACGTTGCGGATGAGGAAGTCCCCGTGCCGGTACTCCTGGCGATCCTCGCGCATCACGATCCCGAGGTGCAGCGAGTGCCGGAAGAGCGCCTGGTCGTCGGCGCTCGCCCGGTTGTAGAGGTCCTGGAGCACCATGCCCGCGCGCCGGCCGTCCAGCTCCTGGATGACGTTGCGCTCGCTGCGCGTGACGAACATCGGCTCGCCGATGGGCCGGCAGCCCTGCGCGACGATGGTGTCGACGGTGACGTCCCCGGTGAGCGCCAGCCCGATCATCCCGCGGCGGTAGACTGCGGCGTCCAGGAAGAGTGCGTTGCCGCCCGGCGAGCGGCCGCCGCTCGCCAGGCCGCCGATCACGGTCGAGCCCGGCCAGCCAACGTCCAGGTGGTGCAGCAGCTCGTCGACGTCGAACGTGAACGGATCGGGAATCAGCACGAAGCTCGGCGCCGCGTCGCGCGCGAGCTCCGGCATCGCCGGCTGCTCGAGATGGAAGGTCGACATCGTCACGCCGGGGAGCACGGCCGCCGTCAGCGACAGGCCAGGCTGCTCCTCCAGCTCGCGCCCACCACCGATGACTCCACCCGCCGAGCAACCGAGGAGATGGCCGTCGCCGAGGGCGTCGCGGACGAGCGACGGGAGGAGCCGGTACTCCGACTCGTGGTGCGCCGACACGAAGGCCACGACCAGGTCGGGAGCCACGCTGTCGAGCCGCGCGCGCACCGTCGCGGCCGCCTCGTCGACGGCGGCTGCCAGCCGCGGGGCGGCCGATGCTGCGGAACTCCACCGCACCGCTTCGTGCCTAGCACAGACCCGCGCGTCATGCGCACCCGGTTCCCTCGCTGACGTCGCCCCCCTACGATTGACGGGTGGACGCTGGCGCCGTCGTTTCGTTTGCCGGCTGGGCGGCGACTGCCGAGGCCATCGGTGTGACCTCCAGGCGGCGCGAGAAGGGCGCGATCCTCGCGCGCTACCTGGCCGAGCTCGACGACGGCCCGCTGGCGGTGGCGGCGCGCTTCTTCGGCGGCACGATCTTCGCGCGCCACGATGCCCGCACGGTGCAGGTCGGGCCGGCGCTGCTCTCGCACGCCCTGGCCGCCGTGGCCGGCGTCGCCGTGGCGAGCCTGGGCGAGCGCTGGGTCGCGCATGGCGACGCCGGCGACCTGGCGGCGGACCTGCTGGCCGATCGCACCGACACCGGTCTCGCGCTCGAGGCCGTCGCGGCACGTCTCGGCGCGCTCGGCGCCGCCCCGAGCACCGCCGAGCGACGCGCCGGGCTGGAAGCACTCCTCGCGGCTCTCGGGCCGCGCGAGGCGCGCTACGTCGTCCGGCTGCTGCTCGGCGAGCTGCGCATCGGGCTGCGCGAGACGCAGGTGGAGGAAGCGCTCGCGGCGGCGTACGCGCCGCCGCTCGACGCCGTCCGCCGGGCACATCTCCTGCGTGGCGATCTCGGCGAGGTGGCGCAGCTCGCGCGCGGGAACGCGCTCGCGACGGCGCGCCTGGCGCTCTTCCATCCCCTGGGCTTCATGCTGGCCCAGCCGCTTCCCACGGCAGAGGAGGTGACCCGCCGACTGCCCGCGCCCTTCGTCCTCGAGGACAAGTACGACGGCATCCGCGCCCAGGCGCACATCGCGGATGGCCGGGTCGTGCTCTTCTCGCGGACGCTCGACGACATCACGGCAGGCTATCCCGAGGTGGTGGACGCGTGCGCGTCGCTCGGCGAGGGCCTCGTCCTCGACGGCGAGCTGCTCGCCATGGATCCCGCGATCCCGGAGCGCGCGCTGCCGTTCAAGGCGCTCCAGCAACGCCTCGGACGGAAGAAGCCCGATGCCGCGCTGCGCGCCGCCGTGCCGGTGTCGTTCGTCGCCTTCGACGTCCTGGCCGCCGGCGGCGTGCTCGTCGTCGACGAACCGTGGAGCGAGCGCCACCGCCGGCTCGAGTGTCTCGGCTGGCCGACGCGCGGTGCGCTGCTGGCGCCCTGGCGGCTCGTGTCCGAGGCGGGCGAGGTGACGGCCGCCTTCGAGGCCGCGCGCGAGGCCGGGAACGAGGGGCTGGTCGCGAAGGATGCCAGGTCGTCCTATGCCCCGGGGCGGCGTGGCGGCGCGTGGTTCAAGCTCAAGCGACCGCTCGCCAGTCTCGACGTGGTGGTCACCGCGGTCGAGCGCGGACATGGCCGGCGGCGCGCGGTGCTGTCGGACTACACCTTCGCCGTGCGGGCGAGCGCGGACGATCCGCAGCTCCTGGTCGTCGGCAAGGCGTACAGCGGGCTCACCGACGCCGAGATCGCGGCGTTGACGGCGCGCTTCGAGGCGATCACCCTCGAGCGTCAGGGCGGCTGGCATCGCGTGCGTCCCGAGGTGGTGCTCGAGGTGACGTTCGACGTCGTGCAGCCGTCCCGGCGGCACGCCTCGGGCTACGCGCTGCGCTTCCCGCGCATCGTCCGGGTGCGAGACGACAAGCCGGTCGAGGAGATCGACACGCTCGCCCGCGTTCGCGAGCTGGCCGGCGCGTGACCCCGGGGGGGACTGCCTCCCGCCGCCCGTGCTAGAGTCCCGCGGCGATGGGGTCGACGCTCGACCGGTACACCCACGGGCACCACGAGTCGGTGATCGCGCAGCATCGGAAGCGCACGGCCGCGGAAGCGGCGGGGTTCCTGCTGCCCCACCTGCGAGCCGGCATGCGTCTCCTCGACGTCGGATGCGGGCCAGGCTCGATCACGCTCGGGCTCGCCGAGGCGGTCGCGCCGGGCGAGGTGATCGCCGTCGACCTGTCGCCCGACGTGCTGGAGGGCGCGCGGCGCCTGGCTGCCGAGAAGGGCGTCACCACGGTGCGCTTCGAGAGCGGAGACGTCGAGCACCTGCGATGGGCGGACGGGACCTTCGACGTCGTCTATGCGCACCAGATGCTCCAGCACCTCTCACGGCCGGTTGCCGCGCTCGCCGAGATGCAGCGCGTGCTGCGGTCCGGCGGGCTGGTGGGTGTCCGCGACAGCGACTACGGCACCTGCACGTGGAGCCCGCCCGACGAGCGCATCACGCAATGGCTGCGAGTCTATCACGCCGTGGCGCGCGCCAACGGCGCGGACGCGGACGCCGGCCGGCACCTGCACGGCTGGCTGCAGCAGGCTGGATTCGTCGAGCTGCGCATGAGCGGGACCACGTGGACGTTCCCGGGGTACGATGCGGTCGCGACGTGGGCGAACGCATGGGCCGACCGCACCACCGCGTCGAACCTGGCCACGAAGGCGCTCGAGTACGGCATCGCCAGCGGGGCGGAGCTCGAGGCGATCGCCGACGGCTTCCGCGCGTGGTGCCGCGATCCCGCGGCGTTCTTCAGCATCGGACACGTCGAGGCCCTCGGCCGGAAGCCGTGACCTCGTCGGCGGCGCCGTGCTGCGAGATGGCGGAATCGGTGGGCCGGCTGTCCTGACGCCACGAGGCGCCACGCGCTAGAGTCACCATCGCTCGACGAGGAAGTGATCGATGCGCTCACGCACGCTGCTCGTCCTGGGTGGCCTCCTGCTCGCGCTCGCCGGCGCCTGGGTGATCGCGGTTCTGCCACCGTCCACCGCGGGCGGCGCGCGGGTGGCTCCCGTGCTCGGGCCCGCGGAGCAGGCCGAGCTGGTCGCCGCGCTGCGACCGCCGAAACGCAGCATTCCGCTCGTCGCGGTGATCGGTCTGAACGCGGGGACCGAGACCACCGACTACATCGTCCCGTACGGCGTGCTGCGCGCGTCCGGCGTGGCCGAGGTCGAGGCGGTCTCGACCTCGCCGGGCCGGCTGCAGCTGATGCCCGCGCTGGCCCTCGAGTCGCGCGAGACGACGGCCGACTTCGACGCGCGGCATCCAGAGGGTGCGGACTACGTGATCGTACCGGCACTGCACGACCCGGCGGATCCGACCGTCGGCACGTGGATCCGGAGCCAGTCGGAGAAGGGCGCGACGATCGTCGGCATCTGCGCGGGTGCGAGGGTGCTGGCGCATGCGGGGCTCCTGCGCGACCGCCGCGCGACCACGCACTGGTACGAGCTCGCCGGCCTGCGCCGGGACGAGCCCACGGTGCGCTGGGTGCGCGACCGTCGCTACGTCGCGGATCACGGCGTCGTGACGACGACGGGCGTGACCGCCTCCGTGCCGGTCTCCCTGGCGATCGTCGAGGCGATCGGCGGCCGCGCGCGCGCGCAGGCCGTGGCTCACGAGCTCGGCGTCGACGTCTGGGACGCGGGACACGACAGCGATGCCTTCCGGCTCGACCGCGGGCACGTGCTCACGGCGACTCGCAACTGGCTGGCGTTCTGGAACCACGACGCGATCGGGATCCCGGTCGCGCCGGGCGTCGACGAGATCGCGCTCGCGCTCATCGCCGATGCCTACTCGCGTACCTACCGCTCGCGCGCGCTCGCGGTCGCGAGCGATGCCGCGCCGCTGGCCACCCGTCGGGGATTGGCGCTCCTGCCCGACGACGCGCGAAGCGAGCGGCCGGACGCGATGCTCGCCGCCGTCCCGAGCGAGCGCGCGGCGCTCGCGCTCGACGGCGCGCTGGGCGACATCGCGCGCCGGTACGGCCAGCCGACCGCCGCGTTCGTCGCGCTGCAGCTCGAGTATCCCTGGCGCGCGAGGTAGCGCCGACGCGCCTACGCGCGTGCGCGCGCGACACGCACGCGGCGCACGTCGAGCCGCTTGCCGGTGGCCTCGTCCACGACGACGGGCTTGATCTCTGCGTCGGTGTCGGGATCGACCAGGATGACGGGAGGCCGCTTGCCGTCGGGCCACATCCAGTCGCTGCCCCAGCGCCACATCGCCGCGAGGACGTCCCAGAAGGCGCGGCCCTTGTCGGTCAGGCGGTACTCGTAGCGCGTCGGCCGCTCGGCGTACGGCACCTTGACGAGGAGACCCTCCGCGACGAGACGCTCGAGCCGCCGGGCGAGCACGGCGCGCGGCATCTCGAGGGAGCGCTGGAAGTCCTCGAAGCGCCGGCGTCCGGAGAACGCCTCGCGCAGCACGAGCGGCGTCCACCAGTCCCCGATGAGGTCCGTGGCCCGGGCGATGGGACACGGCCAGCGATGGAAGCGCGTGCGCCGCACGTCTCAGGCCGCCACCGTCTCGAGCCTCGCGCGCACGTGCTTGTGCCAGGGCGTGCCCGCGATCCAGTCGCGATCCTCGGACGACGTCAGCTCGTTCGGCGCGACGCCGTGGACGACGGGCTGCCCCGCGTCGTCCGGGTAGGAGAGCCCGAGGCCGTTCGGCAGGCTCACGTGACCCGGCTGCATGCACGCGTTGATCTCGACGGTGGCGAGCGTGCTCCCACGCCGTGTGGTGACCCGGACGCGACCGCCGGTCGCCACGCCGAGGCGCTCGGCGTCTGCGGGGCTCATGCGCAGCGCGCCCGCGGCGTCCTTCTTGCGCCACGCCGGGTCGCGGAAGATCGTGTTCGCGGTCGACGTGCGGCGCTCCCCGGCGGTGAGCACGAAGGGGAAGTCGGCGTCCGCCGTGAGCCGCTCGTCGCGCAGGCGCGCGAGCTCGTCGAGCAGCTCGGGCACCGCGAGGTTGACCTTGCCGTCCGGCGTGCAGAGGCGCTTCCAGGTCTCCGCGTACTCGTCGACGGTGAAGGTGACACCCGAGCGGCTGCCGAGGATGGCTTCGAAGAGCGCCTCGCCGAGCGCCGGTCCCTCGCCGTCGAAGCCGGCGCGGCGGACGGAATCGGGGTACGCCATGGCGCAGGTATGGGCGGCTCCCCAGAGGAGGGCGGCGGCCGCGTTGTCGCTCCCGAGCGTCGGTCCGAGGGTCTCGTAGAGGATGACGGGCGCGAGGCCGGCGAGGTCGGGACGCTCCGCCATCGTCTGGAGAAAGAGGGCGGCGAAGGCCTCGCGGCTCTCCGCGAGCGCCGCCCGCAGCGGCTGCAGGTCGTCGTCCCGCAGCGCGCCGAGCGCGCGGACCAGCCGGCGATGGATCTCGGGCTCGGCGAGCGTTCCCGGCAGCGGCTCGAACATCGGCGCGCGGAGCTGGAAGACGTTGGCGGGGAACTCGAGCGTGAAGAACGTCGCCTCCCACTTCTCGAACTGGGATGGCGCCGGCAGCACGTAGTGGGCGTGGCGTGCGGTCTCGGTCATCGCGACGTCGATCACCACGACCAGCTCGAGCGCGTCGAACGCCTCGCGCATGCGCTGGCTGTCGGCGAGCGAGTGCAGCGGATTGGTCGACTCGACGATCGCCGCGCGGAAGCGCTTCGGATGGTCGGTGAGGATCTCGTCCGGGATCGCGTTGCACGGAATCAGGCCGGTGATGATGCGATGGCCGCCCACCGGGCTCGTGCGGCCGGCTTCCCGGCCGCCACCCAGGCCGGCCATGCGCGTGTGGATGTTCATCCCGCCAGGCTTCGCGAAGTTGCCCGTCAGCAGGTAGACCAGCTTCTCCAGGTAGGAGTTGAGCGTGCTGTGCGGCGCCTGCTGGATGCCGAGGTCCTCGAAGATCGAGACGCTCGCGGCACGCCCGATCCGGCGTGCGACCGCGCGCAGCTCCGTCTCGGCGATGCCGGCGCGCGCGCAGTAGTCGGCGATCGGCACGGCGCGCAGGGCGTCGACCAGCGTGTCGCCGTTGCTCGTGCGCTGCGCGAGGAAGGCGTGATCGACGAGATCCTCCTCCACGAGGACGGCGAGCAACGCGCTCAGGCAGAAGGCGTCGGTGCCCGGACGGACCTGGAGATGATGATCCGCCAGCTCGGCGGTCTCGGTCCGGCGCGGATCGATGACGACGAGCGCACGGCCGGGATCGCCGGCGATCTCGCGGAGGATCGCCCGCGCGCGCGGGAAGCCGTGCGACTGCCACGGGTTCTTCCCGACGAACACCGCCACCTCGGCGCGCTCGAAGTCACCGGTGGTGTGGCAGCGTGGACGGCCGTAGAGCTGGCCGTCGACCCAGAACTCGCCCGTCTTCTCCTGCGCGAGCGCATTCGAGGTGTAGATCGAGCCGAGCGCCTTGCGCGTGGCGGCGCTGTATGCGCCGCCGAGATGATTCCCCTGGCCGCCGCCGCCGTAGTAGAAGATCGTCTCCCCGCCGTGGGCGTCGCGGATCGCGGCCAGCTTCGCGGCGACCTCGGCGATGGCGGTGTCCCAGTCGATCGGCTCGAACGTGCCGTCGGCACGCCGTCTGAGCGGCGTTTGCAGCCGATCCTTGTTCGACTGGTAGAAGTCGAGCCGCTGGGCCTTCTCGCAGGCGTAGCCCTTCGAGCCGGGATGGGATCGATCGCCGCGCACGCGCGTGATGCGACGGCCCTCGGTCTGGATCTCGATGCCGCAGTTGACGCTGCAGAGAATGCAGGCCGTCTGCCGCCACGCGCTGCCCGTGCTGCTCGACTCCATCGGCGATCTCCTCGGTTCTTCGAGCGAACCCGTCAGTTCAACGAAAGAATGCACTGGCCGCGGTCGCAGAATCAAGCCCCGACCCGGGTGGGCCGTCGCGCGCTAGAACGTGGCTTCGAAGCCGACGAGCGGGATCGGGTCGGTATGGATGCCCTGGTCGCTGAGCGGGATCAGGACGTTCGCGAAGCCGAAGACCGTATCGCGCCAGAGATTCACGCGGCCGCCGATGGAGAGGGCATAGTAGCTGGCGCGCGCGGAATCGAGGCCGAAGAGCGGACCCATCGGCTGGTTGCTGCACCCGACCGGGCAGCCCGTGCGCGGGTTGTAGCGCGGGACGTCGAAGAAGCCGGCGGGTGCGAAGCCGTGAAACGGCTCCCGGCCGAGGAACGACAGGGACAGCGTCGCGCGCTCGCCGAGCGCCACGTCGACCCCGGCGCCGAACCGTCCCTCGCTCTGATTCACGTCGTTGATGTCCAGGTCGACGCCGCCGTTGACGAAGCCCTGGAGCGCGACGGGGCCGCCGACCGGGAAGCGCCGGGTCGAGATGTAGAGCAGCGGCGACATCTCCCAGTCGCCGGTTCCCTGGAAGTTGTCCTCGTCGCCCGTCGGCATCCGGAGCACGAGGCCGCCCGCGACCTCGAGCCAGTCGTTGGTGTACGCGCGATACTTCCCGCGCAGGAAGAGGTCGCCCACGCCGGTCGCGGTGGTGTTGCCCTGCGAGAAGCGGTTCCCGCGCCGCCCCGACGGCACCAGGCTGTTGTCGTTCGGGTTGCGCGTGAACGTGAGCGCGGTCGCATTGATCGAGAGCGAGCTGATCAGGATCGGCAGCGTCAGGTTGACGTCGAGGTTGTCGGTGATGCCGTAGGTCGCCGCCAGCGTGACCTCGTCGACCGCGAGGCCGACGTCGTAGCGCGGGAACTTGAGGAGCACGTTCCCGCTCGGGGCGTTCGGATTGTTGGTCGAGCCCTGCGTGATGATCGGCAGGGTGTTGTCGCGCAGGCTGTCGAGGTCGTGACCCTGGACCGCGTCGACGTGGACGTGCTGGTAGCTGACCGTGAGGTTCCACTTCCCCTTCCCGATGGGCCGCGCGCGCTCGAGATAGAGCTGGCCGAGCAGGTCGGTGTCGCGCACGAACGCGCCCGACGCCGGATCGTAGCTGAAGGTCAGGCCGGGTGACGCCGACGTGACCGGCAGCGAACGCGCCACCGTCTGCGACAGGGCCTGCCCGAGCGCTTGCGTGGGACCGACGAAGCGGTCCGTGAACGTCTTCGCTGCCGCGGGCCCGGCACACAGCACGATGGCCAGCGCGATGGCACCGCAGCGCGCGGTCATTTCCCGCTTCCCAGCCCGACGATCTTCCACTCACCGCTGGGCATCTTGCGGACGCGGGCGTCCGGCTTGTTCTCGATGGCGAACCGCCGGCCGCTCTTGCTGTCGGTGAACTCGTCCTTGCGATCGAACGTGACCAGCGCCTCGTCGCCCGAGCGCGTCACGTCGACGTTCGAGATCTGCACCCTCAGGTCCGGCGCGACCGAGAAGTAGTGCGCGAGCTTGTCGCGGTCGACGTCGGTGAGGTCGGGCTGGAGCGCGGCGATCTGGTCGATGCTGTGCGAGCTGAGGGCCGCCTCGTAGCGGTTCAGGAGGGCGCGGATGGCCGCTTCGTCGCCGTCGCCTTCCTCCGCCCAGGCGACCGCCTGCCAGGCGAGCCAGGAGGTCCCGGACCCGGCGGCGGGCGCACCCGGAACGTGCTCGGGAGCCGGCAGGGGCGGCACGACCGGCGCAGCGGGCTTCTCGCCCGTCCCGGCGCTCCCCTCGCCACCGAAGGTGTCGACGAACAGGCGGTACGCGTCGAGCGTATCGTTGCCGCGGCTCGCGAGGATCGCCTGCACCTGCTCCTCGGTCGGATCGACGCCGAGCGCACGCAGCGCGCGCAGCGCGAGATCGTTCTCGAGCTCCATCAGCTTGTCGATCGGACCGACCACGCGCTCGGTCGCCTCGAGCAGGCCCGTGTTGATGTCCACGATGTCGAGGTCGAGCGTGACGTTCTTCCCGTCCAGCGCGATCCCCGCCGACAGCATCTTGCTCATCCGCAGCTTCTCGGCCGCTTCGATCTCCGTCAGGTGATCCTTCTCCTGCAGGAAGTCGATCTTCTGGCGCGAGTACACCTTGATCGGCGGGAACTTGCCGAGGATCGTGTTGAGCCCGTCACGCGTGAGCTGCCGCATCCACGACGGGACGCCGGGCGTGCGGCGCCTGGACCTCCATCACGCCGAGGACGAGCGGCGGCGGCGGCTCGGCCTCGCGCGCGCGGTACATCCATGCGCCGAGCCCGGCGGCGACGAGCAGGAACGCGACGACGCCGAGCAGCCGGCCGAGCCCGCGCGGCACCCTGGCGACACGCGCGGGCGCCGGCAGCGCCGGCTCGATCGCCGGCACGGTCTCGGCAGGCGTGGAGACGGGACGCTCCGCCGGCAGCGGCAGCGGCAACACCGTCGCGCTGCGCAGGAGGATCTGCCCCGGATTGCCGTAGAGCACGAACGACAGCCAGGTGGGCGAGCCGGCGCTCTCGGGCGCCTGCCGGCACGCGAGCCGCGCGTCGCGCAGCGCCTCGCCGATGGGGGCCGACTCGAGCACGCGCTGGTAGAACGCCACGGCGAGCCGCGCCGCATGCCGGTCGCTCACGTCGGCGAGCGTTCCGACCACCGCGACCGCGCCGCCGAACAGGAACGCGTTGGCGACGCTCGACACGGTCGCTTCCCACGCGCCGCTCGACGGCGCATGGCTGTCGCGCGCGCTGGCGCAGGCGTTCAGGAACACCAGGGGCCGGCCGGCGACGTTGGCCTCGATCACCGCCGTGGTGAGCGGGCGCTCGTCGGCCAGCAGCAGCGCCGGCCCGGTCTCGGGACTCGCGACGACGTGGCCGCAGTAGTGGACGACGTCGAAGCCCTCGCCGAGATACGCGGAGACGGTCTCGAAGCTGGCGAGGCGATCGACGACGCACACGAGATCGGCCGAGCCCTCGAGCGTCTCGCAGATCTCCTCCACCTCGTGGCGCACGAAGGGCAGGTCGCCGCGCGGATCGGAGCCGATGACCAGGACGCGCGGGCGCGGGCGCAGGCGCGCCGGAGGGCCCGAGAGCATCGGGCGGTCGAGCACCAGGCGCTTGCCGAGCGCGTAGCGCAGTCCCCAGAACTCCTGCTCGTCGTGCAGGACCTCCCAGGGGAGCCCGTAGAGGGACGTGCTGATCAGCAGCGGACCGGTGACGCCGCGGAGCTTCTCGCGCAGCCGGGGCGGCACCAGGGTGCGGTAGATCACCTGTCCGCGGGCCTGCGCCTCCTGCGCGAAGCCGGCGCGCTCGGGGCTGCGGAGCAGCGCCTCCGCGCTCGCCAGGAGCGACCGCATGGTGACGTCGTCCAGCGGATGGCGGTACTCCTCGAGGAGGGGCTCCTGGAGGTCGCGCTCCGGGATGTCGAGCCGGTAGCGAAGGGCGCCCTCGGCCCGCTCGATCGAGAGGGTCGGAACGAGCCTCATCGACCCCCGTGCCACCGGCTGCTGGACACCGCGGGCGGGCCGCTTCGTGCCGGCACGACCGACGTGAACACGCGGCCCAGGGCGCCACGGGGACGACGGGGTTTCAGGCCAGCATCGTCGCGCACGGACGTCGTCTCGGTGGAGCGCACCTAGCATCGCGAGGCCCGTCGGTCCACTCCGGGCTCGTCGAGGGTCGCGCGAGTGCGACACGAATCCCGCCGCAGACGCTAGGCGGCGAGCTCGACGTCGAACCGGAGTTTGAACCTGAGTGTCCGTTCCCGTTCGTGCAGCTCGAGCACGTACCGTCCGGGTCGCACGCCCTTCACGAGGACGGGGGCCGAACCCCGAACCGTGTAGCGGGCGACCAGCTCGGCGCGTTCCGCTTCCACGGCTCTGAGCTGCACCGACACATCGGTGGTCTCGGACCCGGAGACGCGAAGCGCGATCGCCACCAGCTCATCGCTCTGCGGCTCGAGTCGGAGCTCCACGGAAAGCCCCGAATCGGCGAGCGCGAACTGGACCTCCTGGCCGAGCCCGGGAGCGCCGCCGAGAGCGGTCGACGCCTCGGAGCCACGGTAGGCTCCGACGGGGACGGGAATGCCGCCCACGAGGAATCCCTCCGGGACCTCCGTGAAGACGGCGGCTGCGCGACCGACGCGCACCTTTGCGTGTCCGATGACCTCGCGTACCGTCGCCCCCAGCCGGGTCACCGTCTCGCGCCACCGTGGCACAGGTGCCAGGAGAGGCTCGAGTTCGCCTGCGGTCACGGCGTGCTCGACGGCGATCAGCTCTGCCAGTCGTTCCCGGCAGCTCAGGCACCACCCGATGTGACGGGCGAGCGCGGGCTCCCGGGACCGAATCTCGGCTGCAGGCAGGTCACTCACGAGGTAGAGTCGGTCCTGCACTGCATCACAGCCGAAGAGGGCGGACATGTGCCCGGCATCAGCGGGGGACTTCCCGAAGGCCAGCTCGTAGGAGGCCCGCACGACTGCCCAGCAATCAGAGCAGTTCGCAACGTGTTCCTCGGCTGCCTGGCGATTGCCGGTCGCCGGGGCCTCGGGACCGGTGGTCCCCGAACCGAGCAGAATGGCGATGACGTCCTCGTGTTTCACGGCTGTACCCATTGGGACGCAGGCGGATACGGGGATGTGTCGTCGCGATTCACTCGGGGTCCTCGAAGGCCTGGCGGAGGGCCTTCCTGATCCGTTTGAGCTGGCCGGCGACGCTGTCGCGGGTCAGCCCCTGGCGCGCTGCGATCTCCTTTTCTGGTAGGTCCTCCACGAACTTGAGCCGCGCCACCTCCAGTCGTGACGCGGTGCGTGCAACGATCGCGAGCCGCTCCCTGTGGGCTGCGACCTGCTCGGGCGACGGGGCATCATCGGGCAGGGCGTCACGCAGCGCGAACTCCGGATCCTCCTCCGGCGTACCGATGTACGACCGGCGCTTGCTGTGACGACGGCTGTCGCGGGCGAGGTCGAGAACGGTATGGACGAAGAGCGCGCGTGCCCACGCCTCGAGCCGGTCCGCGTCGCGCAGCGTATCGAGCTTCTCGCCCGAGACGAGCTTCATCAGCGCGGTCTGGACCGCGTCCTCCAGATCGTCGAGCAGCTGGGGGTAGCGGCGACGGCCGAGCGCGAGCCAGTGCTTGCGGAAGTCCTCGAGGACCGAGCCGAGTCGAGGATCCGGCGCCCCGGATTGCGCAGAGCGCAAGATTCCCAGGATCGATTCCGGCGGCCCAGTCAGCACGTCATCCCGCCCGGATGACATTGACCGATGCTGCGGTACCCGGTCAAGGTAGCGCCAGGGAGGACGACACATTGGTGCTCGGGGGCGCGTCCCCTGGGTCGGAACCGCGCACATGCGAGGCTCATACGGCGAAGGGGTTCTGGGGCTCTCTACGAGAGGCCCCGGGAGGACTTTCTCGCGGACGTAGGAGAGGGTACTCTCCGCGCTCCGCCTTCCAATCATCGTCGATCATGCGTCTCCATTCCCGGTCGATTGTCAGTGCCACCATCACCATTCTTCTCGGATGCGTGGTGGCAGCCTCAGCGGCCGACATCTCGTGCGGCCAGACGATCGAGCGGACGATCGAGCGCGGCGGACAGAGCGATACGCTGGCGTATGATGGCGGACCCGGCGACGTGCTCTCGATCACCGTCGTACCGGTGGCTCCCTCCGCCGACTGCGCCGACAGCGGTCTGACCTTCGATCCGTACTGGGAGCTGTTCGCGCCCGACGGCAGTCGCGTGGAGATCCCGCTCGGAGACGGCGGTCGCCGCTGCCTGGGTCTGGTCGGTGCCGCATCGTGCGAGACCGCGGCGCTCGACCAATCGTCGGAGGACGGTCCCTACACCCTGGTCGTCACCGACTTCGGCAAGAACTGTGCGGGGACATATCGTCTGACCGTCGAGAACGTGTCCGCAACGGTCGATGGCGCCGCCTTCGATCCCACGAATCCGCCGTGTGCGCGCTTCAACGACAAGGGGAAGCCCGACGGCACCCAGCCGATCACGCGCGGAGAGATCGTCAGCGGCGCGATCGACGAGATCGGCGAGACCGACACCTTCACCTTCGACGGTCAGGGCGAGACCGTGACCATCCAGCTGGCGACCGTCGACTCGAGCGACGCGACGTTCGATCCGCGCTGGACGCTCTTCGGTCCGGACGGAAGCGCCGTGTCGGACGACTGCAGCACGCTCTCCTGTACGCGCGGCCCACTGGGGTCCGGCGTCTACACCATCAAGGTATTCGACTCCGACCAGAACGCGACGGGGGGCTACACGCTGCTCCTCCAGCCCCAGGACGCGTCCACCACCACGTCGACCACCACCAGCACGGCGCCGCCTCCGGATTCGAGCACGACGACGACGACGCTGATCGGTCCCGGGCCCGCGCTCTATCAGCTGTCGCGAACGCTGCGCCGCACGACGAGCGACTTCGCGCCGGCGGAAGCGCTCGGCAGCTCGCTCGCGAGCGACGGCGATCGGCTGGTGATCGGCGTGCCGTCGGACCAGACGCGAGGGCTCGCGGCCGGCGCCGCGTTCGTGGTCAGTCTGTCGGGAACTCCGGCGGCGCGGAACTACGGCCTGCTCCGCAGCGCGCTGTTCAAGCCGGGCGGCAGCACGGCGGGGGACGCGTTCGGCGCGTCGGTGGCGCTCGTCGGCGCGACGGTGGCGGTCGGCGCGCCGGGTGCCGAGGTGAGCGACGCCAGCAACGTGACCGTGCAGGACGCCGGCGCGGTGTACCTCTTCACGGACGGCTCGTCCTCGGTGCCGGTGCTGGCGCAGCCGCAGCCCAGGGCCGGCAGCGGGTTCGGGGCCTCGCTCACCGTGTCGGGCAGCGAGCTGTTCGTCGGTGCACCGACGGAGAGCGACGTCGGCCGGGTCTACCTGTTCGACGGAACCGCGCTGGTGCAGGCATTCGATGCGAGTCAGGCGGCAGCGTCCGACGCCGCGCTGGCGACGACCGCCGCGCCGCTCACCGGTGATCGCTTCGGATTCGCGGTCGCCGCGAGCCAGGACCAGCTCGCCATCGGCGCGCCGGCCACGCCCGGCCGGGCGGGCCGCGTGTTCATCTTCGATCGTCGCGACGGGACCTGGCAGGTCGTGCAGAGCCCGACCCCGACGCCCAACGACGCGTTCGGGGCGGCGCTGGCGTACGTGAACTCGACGCTCGTCATCGGCGCCCCCGGCGCAGGCCAGATCTTCCAGCTCGCGGGCGTGGGCCAGGCGCCGACCCCGTTCGGACCGTCCACCTTCCGCGGCCTCGGGACGTCGCTCGCGCCGATCGCGGGCGGAGGGCTGTTCGCGGGCGCTCCGCTGGCGGGCGAGCCTCCTGCCCAGGGCGGCGTCGTCCTCCGGCTGAACTCCGACGGCGACGTCGTCGCGACCTACGTCAAACCGGAGCCCGACGACGGCGATCAGTACGGCACGGCGGTGGTGACGGCGGGCATTCACCTCTTCGTCGGCGTGCCCGGCGACGACAGCGCGAACGTCGACGGCGGCGCCGTCTACGACTACCTCTACCAGCTCGGCGGCAACACCCCCGAGGCGATCTTCCGCAAGCGACTGACCGACGCCGGATTCGGCACCTCGGTCAGCGCGGACGACTCGACGATCGCCGTCGGCGCGCCCACGGACGTGAGCAGCAGCGGTGCGCTCTACACGTTCGACGCGCAGGGCTCGTGCACCGGCGGCGTCTGCGTCGCGCTCGGCGCCGTCAAGGGGAACGCGGGCTCGCGACTCGGCCAGTCGGTGTCGATGGTCGAGGGCGACGCGCTGGTCGGCGCGCCGTACGAGGACTCAGGCGGGAACGTCGACGTCGGCGCCGCCTATCTCGCACAGCCCAATCGCGTGAGCCCGAGGATCGAGAACCCGGAAGGATCGTCCGGCGACCAGTTCGGCTTCGCGGTGGCCACCGTCGAGACCGATCTGCTCATCGCCGCGCCGCTCCTCGGTAGCACCGACACCGGCGCCGTGTTCGTCTTCGACCAGAGCGATCTGCGCAACCGGCGCGTGGTGCTGCGGAAGCCGGTTCCCACCACGGGTGACTTCTTCGGCGCCGCGATCGCGGGCGAGGGCGACACCGTCGCGGTGGGCGCACCGTTCGACAACACGGGCGCGAAGAACGCCGGCGCGGTGTACCTGTTCCAGCGCTCCACCGCCGAGCTCCTCACCGGGCAGCCCCTCGTGAGCCCCGACCCGGTGGAGCGCGAGCTGTTCGGCGCGTCGCTCGCCATGAACGCCAGTCTGATCGTGGTGAGCGCTCCCAACGAGGACGAGGGAACGCACCGGCCGGGGCGCGTCTACCTGTTCGATCGCCAGTCGCTCGGGCTGCTCCGCATCGTCGACGATCCGACCGGCGCGCAGGACGATCGCTTCGGCGCCGCGGTGGCGATCGTCGACGGACGGGTGCTGATCGGCGCGCCGCTCACCGACACCACGGCGCAGAACACGGGCCAGGCGTATCTCTTCGATCCGGCCACGGGTGCCCTGCTGCAGACGTTCCAGAACCCCGCCCAGGGCGCCTTCGACCGCTTCGGCAGCTCCGTCGCTCCCGGTCCGTCGGGATTGCTGATCGGCGCTCCGGGGCCGGGTCGCGTGTATGTGTACACCGGCGCAGTGTCGACCAGCCTCGCGGTCACCAATGCGCGCGGCTCCACGGCGGCTGCCGTCACCTCCGGCCCGCGGTGCGGCGACGGTCACGTCGAGGGCAACGAGCAGTGCGACGACGGGAACGACATCGACACCGACGACTGCCGCAACGACTGCACGCTACAGCCGTGCTGCGTCATCGATCCGCTCGCGGCGAACCGCTGCGACGACTTCGATCCCTGCACCGACGACAGCTTCGACGCCACCACCGGCACCTGCTTGAACGTCGACAATGGCCAGTGCTGCACGTCGGACGCCGCCTGTGCCGGCGACTCGGCCTGCCGCCTCTGCGCCGGCTGCTCGCTGTATCCCTGGGATTGCTGCAACGAGGGATCGACCTGCATCCTCAACACACCGCAGTGCGCGGACAAGACCTGCTTCGACGAGGCCACGTGCGAGTGTGAGGGCGGGCTCACGTGCAGCGACGGCTCGCAGCCCACCGATCAGATGTCGAGCGCCTTCCGGCTGGCGTGCAACGATGTCCGGCTGGAGCAGGACGGCCAGGGCTCGAACAACGCGATGTCGACCGCGCGCACCTCCGCGAAGGATGCTCGCAAGATGTTGAAGAGCGCCATGCACGAGACGCGCGACGCGTACAAGAGCCACGACATCTCGAAGAAGTGCCGCGGGGAGTTCATGGAGGACATCAGCCGGGTGCGGAAGTCGATCCCCGTCGGTCAGAAGCTCCGCAAGTGCGTCACCAAGACGGAGGCGGCGAGCTGACGTCGCGGGCGCCGGGTCGCTGACTCGCGGCCGGCTCCGAGCGGTCAGTCGTCCAGGACGCCGGCGCGATCGGGACGCTTGCGGGCGACGAGACGGCGGAAGGCGACCACGATGGCCGCCTCGCGTGACATCTCCTCGACGCGGCCGTCCTCGTCCTCGATCCGCACCAGCACGCCGGGGAGGTCGCGCACGTTGCAGCCGACCTGCTGGAGGAAGTCGCGTGCCATCTGGAGGTCGTCGGCCGACGCCTTGGCGTGACCCGCGGCCAGCCAGGCATCGGCGATCCGGACGGCGGCCAGCTCGAAACGGCTCCGGACCGGCCGGGGGATGATGCGCAGGACGTCGTAGTGATCCAAGGAGCTGACTCCGCCGCTCTTGACGGATGCCGCTCGCGGAATGTGTCAGCGTGCCGGGCGAGGGGTCAGCGGACGGTCCAGGTCTCGCCGCGGTGCAGAAGCGCGCGCAGGTCGGCGGGCGCCTGCGCCTTCGCGGCGGCGACCTGCGCATTCACCGCTGCATCGTACGACGGCCGGTCGACCGCGTAGAGCACCCCGATCGGGGTCGGGAAGGCGGGTGGACCGAGCCGGGACAGGAACGCCGCGATGGTCGGGTCCTGCTCGTCGTGGACCAGCAGCTCCGTCTCGCTGACACCGGATCCCAGCTCGACAACCTCGGGAACCAGGCCGCGGAGCCGGATGCCGCGATCGCGATTGCGGCCGAAGACCATGGGCCGCCCGTGCTCGAGCACCAGCGTGTGGTCGCTCTTGCGCGCCTTGTCCGTGAGGTCGTCGAACGCCCCGTCGTTGAAGACGTTGCAGTTCTGGAGGATCTCGACGAACGACGCGCCGCGGTGGGCGTGCGCCCGCCGCAGGATCTCCTGCAGATGCTTGGCCTCGACGTCCACGCTGCGGGCGATGAAGGTCCCGGCGGCGCCGAGGGCCAGGGCGAGCGGGTCGAAGGGACGGTCCACCGAGCCGAGCGGCGTCGACTTGGTGATCTTGCCGGGCTCGGAGGTCGGCGAGTACTGGCCCTTGGTCAGCCCGTAGATCCGGTTGTTGAACACGAGGATGTTCAGGTCGACGTTGCGCCGCAGCACGTGGATCAGGTGATTGCCGCCGATCGACAGGGCGTCGCCGTCGCCCGTCACCACCCAGACCGACAGCTCGGGCCGCGAGACCTTCAAGCCGGTGGCGATCGCCGGCGCGCGCCCATGGATGGAGTGAAAGCCGTACGTGTTCACGTAGTACGGGAACCGGCTCGAGCATCCGATGCCGGAGATGAACGCGAAGTTCTCGCGCGGGACGCCGAGGTCGGGCAGGAGCTTCTGCACCTGCGCGAGGATGGCGTAGTCCCCGCAGCCCGGGCACCAGCGCACGTCCTGGTCGGAGACGAACTCCTTGCGGCTGAGCGGCGTCGAGCTCACGGCTGCACCTCTCTCACGTCCTCCTGGACCTCGTCGCCCGCGAGCAGGCGCGTGCAGCGGGCGACCAGCTCGGAGACCTTGAACGGCCGGCCCTGGATCTTCTGGTAGCCGATCGCCGGCACCAGGAACTCGGCGCGCAGCACGCGCACCAGCTGTCCCAGGTTGATCTCGGGCACCAGCACGTGCCGGGCACGGCGCAGGATGTCTCCCAGATCGGACGGCAGCGGATTCATGTGGCGGAGGTGCACGTGCGCAGCCCGGTGTCCGGCGGCTTGCAGGTCGGTCACCGCCTGGCGGAGGGATCCGAACGTGCTGCCCCAGCCGACCAACAGGAGATCGGGAGATGCTGCGCCGAAGACCTCGGTAGGCGGGATCTCGCGCTGGATGCCGGCCACCTTGCGGGCGCGCAGGCGCACCATCTGCTCGTGGTTCAGCGGCGCGTAGCTCACGTTTCCGGTGACGGCTTCCTTGGCCAGGCCGCCGATGCGGTGCTCGAGGCCGGGGGTTCCCGGGCGAACCCACGGTCGCGACAGCGTCTCCTCGTCGCGCACGTAGGGGAAGAATCCCTGCGGATCGGTGCGGAAGGCGACCGGGATGGCCGGCAGCGCGTCGGGATCCGGGATGAGCCAGGGCTCGGCGCCGTTGGCCAGGTAGCCGTCGCTCAGGATGATCACCGGCGTCATGTACTTGATGGCGATGCGGACGGCCTCGAACGCGACGGCGAAGCAGTCCGACGGCGTGCAGGGAGCCAGGATCGGCAGCGGCGCCTCGCCGTGCCTGCCGTACAGCGCCATCAGCAGATCGGCCTGCTCGGTCTTGGTCGGCATCCCGGTCGACGGCCCCGCGCGCTGGATGTCGCAGACGATCAGCGGCAGCTCGACGGCCAGCGCCAGCCCGAGCGTCTCGGCTTTCAGATCCATCCCGGGGCCGCTCGTCGTCGTGACGCCGATGGCGCCGCCGAAGGCAGCTCCCAGCGCAGCGCCGATGCCCGCGATCTCGTCCTCGGCCTGGAAGGTGACGACGTCGAACTGCTTGAGCGCGGCGAGCTCGTGCAGGACGTCGCTGGCAGGCGTGATCGGGTAGCTGCCGAGGAAGATCGGCAGGCCGGCCCGGTTGGCCGCTGCCACCAGCCCGAGCGCCGTCGCCGTGTTGCCCGTGACGTTGCGATACGTCCCGGCCGGAATCGGGGCCGGCGCCACCTGGTACGAGACCGCGAGGAGCTCCGCATTCTCCGCGAACGCCATCCCGGCGCGCAGCACGCGGCGGTTGGCCTCGACCACCTTGGGGTTCTTGCGGAACTTGGCCTCGATCCACGTCTCCGTCGGCTCGATCGGGCGGTGGAACAGCCACGACGTGACGCCGAGACAGAAGAAGTTGCGGCAGCGGAACTCCTCGCGCGCCGAGAGGCCGAGTCCCTTGAGAGCGCTCGTGGTGAGCTTCGTGATGTCGACCGGAAAGAGCTGCCAGCGCTCCAGCGAGCCGTCGTCCATCGGGTTGCGGTCGTAGCCGGCCTTGCGCAGGTTGGCGTCGTTGAAGGCTTCCCGATCGACGATGAGGATGCCGCCGGGGCGCAGGTCGTCCAGGTTCATGCGCAGCGCGGCAGGATTCATGGCGACCAGCACGTCGAGGTCGTCGCCGGGCGTGAAGACGTGCTCGGCCGCGAAGTTCAGCTGGAACGCGCTGACGCCCGCCAGCGTGCCGGCCGGCGCCCTGATCTCCGCCGGAAAGTCCGGCAGCGTCGCGAGGTCGTTGCCTGCCAGTGCCGACTCGGTGGTGAACTGCAGCCCCGTGACCTGCATACCGTCGCCCGAATCCCCGGCGAAGCGGATCACCACCCCAGGACGCGTCTCGATCCGTTTCGCCGAACCCGCCGATCCTTCGAGCATCACGGGACCTCCTGGAATCCCGTTCCTACCGCCCGCCCGACCCGGGTGCAACGCGCCTCGCCCCGGTCTATGGACGGTGGGTGCGCGTGACCGAGCTGGCGTTGGTCTGCGGGATCGTCGTCGCCGGTTGCTTCCTTCGCCTCGTGCACCTCGGGACTGCGAGCCTGTGGTGGGACGAGCTGGTGCACGTGCGAACCGCGCAGCAGCCCGGCTGGCTCGCCGTCTTTCACGCCGTGAAGGAGGGGGTGCCACCCGGCTCCGGCAACGCGGGAGCGGTGCCGCTCGACTACCTGCTGCTCCACGCGTGGCTACGGCTGGTCCCGGAGCCGTCGCCGCCGTGGCTCGAGGTGTACTATCGCGCGCCGGCCGCGATCTATTCGTGCCTGGCGCTGGTCGCCATGTGGGCGTTCTGTCGCGCCACCTTCGGCCTTCCGGTCGCCGCGGTGGCGACGGCGCTCCTCGCCGCCTCCATGCCGCACGTGCTGTATGCCGCCGAGGCGCGCTTCTACGCGCTCTTCGTGCTGGTGACGATCCTGAATCTGTGGGCCTTCGCGCGCCTGCTCGACGCGCCCCGGTCGTTGCGGTGCTGGCTGGTATGGGCCGTCGCGAGCATCGTGATGGTGGCCGCAGGGCTCTACGGCGTGTTTCTCCTCGGTGCCGAGTTCGCCGTCCTGAGCGTGGTCGGTGCCCGGGCGGGCCGTCGTGCCGTCGTGGCGATGGTCGTCTGCGGGGTCGTTCTCGGGGCGCTCCTCGCCGCCTACTTCGCCGGGACGGCGCTCGACGTGATCTACCCGCGCGGCTACCCGGCCGGATTGCACACGTGGGGAGCGTTCCGCGACACGGCGACGTTTTTCGGACTCGACAGCTCGCTGCTCTCGTGGGCCTTGATCGTCGGCGTACCGCTGGCGCTCCTCGACGCGGCTCTGCATGGGCGCCGCGGCCTTCCGCTGCTGATCGCCCTCGCTCTGACGGTCCTGGCGATTCCGATCATCGTTCAGATCGCGCGCTGGAAGCACTACTACTACCACCCGCGCCACGCCATCTTCCTGCTCCCCATCGTCCACATCACCACCGCTCTGGCGCTGATCGCGGTGCTGCGGCGTCGCGTGCGCGAGCACGCCGGGTGGACCACCGCGCTCGGACTCGCCGTCGTTCTCGCCGTGTGCGGACCGATCGGGTATCGCTACCTGATCGATCCGTCGCCCTTCTTCGGTCTCGTCAGTATCGACCGGGATTTTCGGGGCTTCGCGCAGGATCTGTCCGGCCGGCTGGCGCACGCGCCGCCGGGCTCGCGGCACCTGATCCTGGTCGAACGCAATCGTCCGGGCTACCTCGGCAATCCGCTGCTCGACTTCTATCTCCGCGCCTACGGTCTCGCGGACCACGTCGTCCTGCGCGGATTCTCCGATCCCGCCACCGTCACGCGCCTCGCCACCTGCGCCGACGGCTGTCGCGGGCCGCAGGACGGTCGGCTCGAATCGACGCTCGGCGCCGGCACGCCGTTCGGACAGGCGCCGCAGATCCGGACGCTGATCGATCTGCGCGAGCCAATGGGAACGTGGCCGGCTCACATCGAGGGCGTGAGCTTGGTGTTGTACTCGCCGTTCTTCGGCGAGACGCCCGTTCCCGGATTGCGCCGCCGACGCTACCGCGGCTTCGTCGTGTTCGAGCCGCTGTCGTGACGGTCGCGCCGCAGGCGCGATCAGAAGTCGAGGTTGGGCTCGCGCCCGAGCAGGCGACAGTGGAGGTACGCCTGCGCGGAGTCTTCCACGATCTCGGCCCGGTTGTAGGCTTCCAGCAGCGACGGCCCGCTGGCGGCGAGGCCGTGGTTCGCGAGCAGCACGATGCGCGTGTCGGGCTTGCGCTCGTACACGTCGACGACGAAGTCGCGCAGCTTCTCCGAGCCGGCGTCGGCGTACGGGACGATCTGGATCTCCTTCAGGTGCGCGCGCGCCTGTCCCGTCATGTGCGGCGGCGTGATGCCGCAGATGCCAAACGCCATCGTCGCGGTGGAGTGCGTGTGCACGACGCCGTGGACGTCGGGACAGGTGGCGAGCACGCCCGCGTGCCAGCGGTATTCCTTTGACGGCTTGAAGTCGAAGCCGCCCACCTGGGTTCCCCCGAGGTCCATCTCGACCACGTTCTCGACCGCCGTGTCGCGGAACGTGACGCCGGTCGCCGTGCAGAGATAGCGATCGGTCCCCGGGACGCGGACGCTGATGTTCCCCCCGAGCCGGCGGTGAGCCAGCGCTCGCTGGCCCGGTGGCAGATGTCCACGAGGTGCTTCTTCAGGTCGAGCAGATCCATGCAAGAGCGAGTACCCGAATCCGCCACTGGTTCTCAACCACGCGAGCTGGATCGACGCGCGCGTTCAATCTTGTGCGATGGATCTCGACCTCGGACCGTCGGGGTCATTCGCATGAAGACTCGTGCGCGCTGGGAACCCGATTCTTGACAGATCCTACACTCCCGGAATATCTGCGCGCTGGGGACACGGCGTGTGTGAGGGGGGTCCATGCCGTCCGCGTCCGCTGACCGCGCAGCGTCCGACCCCGCCATGCCTGCGAGCCGCGCGGAAGTCGTCCAGGTCGAGGTCGATGCCGGCCGCATGCTCCTCGGGCGCAGCCCGGCCATGCGGCGGCTGTGGGAGCAGATCCAGCGCATCGCGCCCGCCGACGTCTCCGTACTGATCACCGGCGAGACCGGCACCGGCAAGGAGCTGGTCGCGCGCATCCTGCACCGGCTGAGCGCGCGGTCGCGCGCGCGAGCTGGTCGCGCTCGACTGCAACGCGGTCGCGCCCGAGCACGCTCGAGAGCGAGCTCTTCGGTCACGAGCGCGGCGCGTTCACCGGCGCCGACGCGCAGCGCGCCGGCGTGTTCGAGCTGGCCGACGGCGGCACGCTCTTCCTCGACGAGATCGGCAACCTGCCGCTCGACGCGCAGGCCAAGCTGCTGCGCGTCCTGCAGGAGCGCGAGTTCCGCCGCCTCGGCGGCACGCGCCTCGTGCGCTCCGACTTCCGCCTGATCACCGCCACCAACGTCGACCTGGCGGCCAGCGTCGCAGCGCCGGACGTTCCGCGAGGACCTCTTCCACCGCCTGAAGGTGGTGCAGCTCCACCTGCCGCCGCTGCGCGAGCGGCGGGAGGACATCGCGCTGCTCGTCAGCCACTTCATCACCCGCAAGCGCCAGCGGCTGCGACGCAGCGTCTGCCGGGTGACGCACGCCGCGCTCGACCAGCTCTGCTCGCTACGACTGGCCCGGCAACGTCCGCGAGCTGGAGAACGTCGTCGAGACGGCCATGCTCGAGTGCGACGGCGAGAGCATCGAGCCCGCGCACCTGCACTTCGCGGGCGGCGCGCCGCCGCCCGGGTTGCCGCCGCAGGACCTGGACGTCACGTTCCGCGAGGCGCGGCAGCACGCGATGGAAGCCTTCGAGCGGCTCTATCTCCTCGGCCAGCTCCGGCGCTTCCGCGGGCGGATCACGGACGTCGCGCATCATGCGGGCGTGACGACGAAGCACGTCCGTGAGTTGATGCGCGGCACGGGATCGATCGGCGCGACTTCCGTCCGCCGCTGCGACGCGCCTCGCTGCGTCGCTCGTCGAAGTCGCGCTGACGCGGCGCCCGCGGTGAGCCGGAGCGCACCGCGAGGTGCGCTTGTGCTCGTCGGCGCTGCCCGACGACGCCGCGCCGTTGCTGGCGCCGTGCGAAAGCGCACCGCGCGCGTGCGCTTCGTCGACGCCGCGTGTGCGCGCGGGAGCGCACCTCGACGGTGCCATTCTAGCTTGGACGCGTCACGCGTGCGAGCGATTCCACGGTCGTTGGGCTGCGGCACGCTGGTTGCTGCTGTACCGCGAACGTCCGTCGGTGGATCGGGGGAGGGCCACCGTGAAGTGTCCATGCCTCTACAGCGATGCGGCGCCGATCTGCCGCGCGGAAGGTGATGCCATGCGGATTCCGTCCGCCGAGCAGCTCGCGAGCCACTGCCTGACGGCTCAGTACCGGCGCTGCGACGTGTTCCGCCGGTTCCTGGTCGGCGCTCGCGGAGCGGCCCGAGCGATGGCGGTCGACCACGGCGACCTACGGAACGAGCACGCAGCGAGCGCGACGAATGAGAGGAGAGTGACCATGCAACGATCACGATCGATCACGAACCGGGTGCGGCGTGTGGCGCTGGCGGCCGTCATGGCGGCGACGCTCGGTGTCGCCGCCGCACGCGCTCGCCGACGACGCGGCGACGACTCCCGCAAGCACCTGCCCGGACGGGCAGGCCACGATGGTGGAGATCGAAGACATGCCCGGACCGACCGGCCGGCCCGCCGTCGTGGTCCAGCGGGCGTGCTGCACGAAGACCAGCGAGAAGGGCACGAAGACGCGCTGCAAGTCGTTCCCGCACTGCCCGCGCAATTCGCCGTCCTGAGCCGACCGAGCGCCATGACTCGGGCTCTCGTGACCTGCGCGCGGTGGACGTCGCGTGTCGATCCTCGGCTGGCGGCTGGTCGCTCGCCGCCGGATGCAGCGCGACAGCGTCCGGCGCGACCTCGACCTCCGCCGAGCCCGTACGCGGCACGGCGAGCGCCGGCGATCTGATGAGCACGCGCGACCACGAGCGCGCTCGCCGCGCTCGCCGCGAGCGCGCGCGGAGGGCCGCGACGGCTATCGCATCGGGCCGGACGACCTGCTCGACATCCGCATCCCGAAGCTGCTCACGCTCGCAGCTCCGGACACGACCCACGCGGCGAACAGCGGCGCGACGCGTGCCGTCGGTCGCGGAGGCGCCGGTCTTCCAGCAGGGCGTGCGCGTGCGCGCCGAGGCGACGTCACGCTGCCGCTCATCGGCAGCGTGCACGCGGCCGGGCGCACGCCCGGCGAGCTCGAGGCGGAGATCGCGCGGCGCCTGGTCGCCGGGCGGCATCCTGCTGCACCCGAGGTGAGCGTGCAGATCGCCGAGCACCGCAGCAGCGTCGTCGCGGTGATCGGCAGCGTCGAGCGGCCCGGGCTCTACCCGCTGACGCGCCCGGGCGCGACCATCGCCGACCTGATCTGGGCCGCCGGCGGGCCGAACAAGGAGGCCGGCCGCGTCGTCGAGTTCACGCCGGCGAGCGGCCAGGACGTGCCGGCGCCGCCGATCCGCATCGATCTCGAGCGTGCTGCGCGAAGGATCGCGGCGGCCAGCCGACCGCGCTCAACCCCGTGGCGCTGGCCGGCGACGTGATCACCGTCGCGCCGGCGGGCACGTGCAGGTCGACGGCTGGGTCGACAAGCCGGGCTCGTATCCGGTGACGCGCGGCCTCACGGTGACCGGCGCGGTGGCGGCCGCGGGCGGCCATCTGTTCGCCGCCGACCGCCAGAACGTGACCGTGAAGCGCGTGCTCGCGGCGGGCGAGCAGCAGCACTTCACGGTCGACCTCGACGCGATCGCGCGGGCGCGCGCCCGACTTCCCGATCACCGACGGCGACGTCGTGCACCTGCCGATGTCCGCCGACCGAGCGGTGCCGTGGGGCGTGTACGAGGTGGCGAAGGAGATGATCCACGTCGGCGGCAGCATCCCGCTCTTCTGAGCCATGACGCCCTCACGTGCCGTCGACCGAACGTCGTGCCGACGCCGCCCCGGCGTGCCCGCGCCGCGCCGTCGCGGCCGGCTACCCGGCTACATCGACGCCGAGTTCATCGACGTCCGCCGCCGCCACCTGCGCGACTACCTCCGGATCCTCTACAAGTACCGCTGGCTCGCGGCGACCTGCTTCGGCGTCGTCTTCGGCCTCACCGTGCTCGTCACGCTGCTCACGCCGCGCCTCTACACCGCCGACGACGCGGCTCCAGGTCGCGCGCAGTCGCCGATCCAGCTGCAGCTCGACGAAACGTGCTCCGCGTCGACGACACCGACCGCAACGTGAACGGCACCTCGAGCTTCCTCTCGACGCAGGTCGCGACGCTCAAGAGCCGCGACCTCGCCGAGCGCGTGATCCGCCCGCACGAGCTCGGCGCAGAACGACGCCTTCCTGCACCCGAGCGCCGGGCGGCAGGGCCTCGCGGGTCGGCGGCGGCCTGCTCGCGCTGCTGCGGCCGCGCGGCTTCGAGCGAGCGCGGGACGGCGTCGACGGGCGAGGACACGTCGAGCACCGCCGACGTCCGCGCCGAGCTGCTCGATCGCTACATGCGCTAGCTGACGGTGAGCGACGTGCGCGGCACCGATCTGGTCGAGGTGCGCTTCACGACGCCGAGCCCGGCGCTGTCGGCGTTCCTCGCCGCCGCGCACACCCAGGCCTACATCGAGGCCAACGAGGAGGCGCGGCTCGCCACCGACGTCACCGCCAAGGAGTTCCTCGGCCAGCAGCTGCGCGAGGCGCGCGAGCGCGTCGAGCGCGCCGAGGAGGCGCTGCGGCGCTTCGCGACCGAGCATCCCAACGTCGCCGTCAACCAGGAGCAGAAGTCGCCGGCCAGCAGATCAGCGAGCTGTCGACCCAGCTCACCAAGGCCGAGGGCGACCGGCATCACGCTCGAGAGCCGCTACGAGTTCCTCGCCGAGCCGAACCGCGATCCGCTGGCGTACTTCCTCGACAAGCCGGGCATCCAGAAGCTGCACCTCGGCGCTGCATCGACCTCGCGGCGCAGCGCGCGGCGCTGAGCCCGAGCTCGGCCCGAACCACCCGCAGATGATCGAGCTGCTGCGGCAGAAGGCGAGCGTCGAGCGAGCAGCTGCACGGCGAGGTCGACAAGGAGACGCGCGGCGTGCGCGCGCACTACGCGGCGGCCAGGCAGCGCGAGGACGGCGCTGCGACGAAGCTCGACGACCTCGAGGCCGGCGTCGCTGCTGCGCGACCTGGGCGCGCGCTACGAGATGCTGAAGAACGACGTCGACACCGCGCGGCAGCTGCACGCACTCGCTCCTCAAGCAGCAGCTGGAGACCGCGGTCAACGCGCAGCTCGCGCCGTCGAACGTCCGCGTGGTCGAGCGCGCCGAGGTGCCGGAGCAGCCGAGCAGGCCGAACGTGCCGCTCAACCTGGCGCTCGGCTTCGCTCGGCGGCCTCGTGCTCGCCGGTCGGCGCCGCCTTCGCGTCCGAGTACTTCGACAACAGCGTGAAGAGCAGCGACGAGGTCGAGGAGCTGCTGCAGCTGCCGATGCTCGCGCACGATCCCGAACTTCGCGCTCGCGCGCCGCTCCGCCTACGGCGCACGCCGCTCGACCAACGGCGACCGGCGCGTCGGCGCCGGCGGCCGGCGCGCGCGCAGCAGCTCGGTGGTGACTGCACGAGCCGAGCTCGGTGGTCGCCGAGGCGTTCCGCAGGCTGCGCACCGCGGTCCTGTTCTCGACGCCGGCCGCGCCGCCGAAGGTGATCCTGGTGACCAGCGCGACCGCGGGCGAGGGCAAGACGGTGACCTCGCTCAACCTCGCCGCGACGCTCGCCGAGTCGGGCTCGCGCGTGCTGCTGATCGACGCCGACCTGCGCCATCCGAGCTGCCATCGCGCGCTCGGCATCGAGAACGCGCGCGGCCTGTCGAGCTTCCTCGCCGGGCAGGTCGGGCTCGACGACGATCGTGCACGCGCTCGAGCGGCCGCGCCTCGTGGTTCCTCCCCGCCGGACCGACGCCGCCGAATCCCGCCGAGCTGGTCGGCTCGGCGCGCATGCGCGAGGTGCTCGACCTGGCCCGCGAGGAGTACGACTTCGTCATCCTCGACTCGCCGCCCGTCCTGCCGGTGACCGACGCGGTCGTGCTGGCGCGCGAGGGCGACGGGGTGGTGCTGGTCGTCAAGGGACACGACACGCCGCGCGAGCTGGTGCGCCGCGCGCGCGACCAGCTCGCGCTCGCCGGCGCGCACCTGCTCGGCGCGGTCGTCAACAACGTCGATCTCGGCTGGGGCGACCTCTACTTCTACCAGCGCTACTACGGCTACTACACCGGCCGCAGCGCAGGAGGAGGCGGCATGACGCCGGCGAGCGTCGCGCGTGCTGTGGACGCTGCAGGCGATGCTCGCTGGCGCTGCCGCTGTTCCTCGGCGGCCGCCAGCCGTCGGGCTCGTCGGCCGCGTGGCTCGTCGGTGACGCGCTGCTCGTGCTGACGCTGCGCGAGCGCCGGCGTGCGGGCCGCGCCGGCGGCGGTCGGCGCGCGGCGCGCTCGGCGCGTTCCTCGCGCTCGCGCTCGCTGACGACGCTGCCGCTGCCGCCCGCGCTGCTCGCGCTGCTGTCGCCCGCCACGGCCGCGCTGTACCGCGAGGTGCTGCCCGGCTGGCCGGACGGCGGCGGCTGGACGGCTGGCGCCCGCTCGCGCTCGACCCGTACGCCGTCTGGTCGAGCTGTGCACGCTGGCATCGGGCTCGGCGCGTACGTCGTGCTGGTCGGGCTACCCGTGGGGCGACGAGGCGGCGCGCGCGCGCGTGTTCGGGCGCGTGCTTCCTGACGCTGGTCGCGGGCGGCGTCGCGCTGGCGCTGCTGGCGCTCTTCCAGGAGGTCGCCGGCAACGGCCAGGTGCTCTGGGTCAGCGACGAGCCGGTCGATCGCGCGGCCGCGCCTCGGGGCCGTTCGTCAACCCGAACCACTTCGCCGGCTGGCTCGAGATGGTGATCCCGCCGGCGCTCGCGTACGCGTGGGCGCTCGGCCGGCGCTGCTGCGGCGCCGCATCGTGCAGGCGGCCGAGCGGCGCAGCGCCTCGGCGTGCGGCCGCGGCGCGCCTGGGTGGGCGCGCTCATCGCGAACCAGCGCGGCTCTGGTGCCGCTGCTCGCCGCGGCCGCGGTCGCGCTATGGTGACCGCGCACCTCGGGACGCGTCGCGCGGCGGCACGGCGGCGCTGCTGGTCGGGCTCGGCGTCGACGGTCGGCGGGCATCCTCGCGCCGCGTCGCGCGCCGCCAGCGCCGCGCTGCCGCGCTGGGTGCCCGCGGCCGCCGCGCTCGTGCTGCTCGTCGCAGCCGGTGCCGTCGCGCTCGGCTCGTGGACGCGCGCCGACGGCACGGCAGGTCGCGGGCGCCGACGAGGTCGACGTGAGCCTCGCGAGCCGCCTCGCCGTCAGCGCTCCAGGGCACGGCATCGTCCGCGACCATCCGCTCTTCGGCACCGGCCTCGGCTCGTGGCTGCACGCCTTCCGCCGCTACTCGGCGCCGCCGGTCGAGGGCGGCATCTGGGACCACGCGCACGACGACTACCTCGAGCTGGCGGCCGAGACCGGCGTCCTCGGGCGTCGCGCTGGCGGCGCTGTTCGCCCTCGCGGTCGTGCGCGCCGTCCGGGGCGCGCGGCGCCGCATGCGGCTGGCCGACGGCGCGCCGCGAGCGCCGCGGCCGGTCGCTCGGCGAGCGCCCGACTGGCGCGCGGCGCTCGGCGACCACCGCACCCTCGCCTGGGGCCTCGCGGGCGGCATCGCGGCGATCCTGGTGCACAGCGTCGTCGACTTCGGCCTGCGCATGCCGGCGAACTTCCTGCTCCTGATGGTGCTGGTCGGCCTCGCTGGTCTGGCGCTGCCGGCGCGCGAGGCGCGCGGCTCGTTCGGCGCTCGCGGCGTTCGCGGCGCTCGGCCTCGCCGCGGCCGTGCCGGTCGCCTGGAACACCGTCCTCGTCGTCGCGGGCCGGACGCCGCTGTCGCCCGACGACGCGCTCGACGCCGCCGACCGCGCGTTCGCCGAGGACGGCGACGCGCCGCGCGCGCAGGCGCTGGCGCTCGCGGCCATCGACCGCTCGCCGGCCTACCGCGACGCGCACGAGGTGCTCGCGAACGTGCTCGGCCCCGGCCCCGAGGGCGACGACGCGCTGCGCCGCGCGCTCCGCCTCGAGCCCTGGTGCGTCCCGGGGCGCGACGAGCTCGCGTTCCGGCTCTGGCGCCGCGGCGAGCGCGACGCCGCCGCGGCGGAGCTCGAGGAGTCGTTCGCCCGCTTCCCGTACCTGGTCTCGCACGCCTTCCTCGGCCCCGACGCCGAGCTGACGCCCGGCAGACGGCCCGTACGTCGTGCGCGCGCTCGCCGACGGCGACACGCTGCGGCGCACCTGGCGCGCCTCGATCCGCACGCTGGCCGCCGCCATCGAGCGCGGGCTCGACCGGGCGCTCGCGCGAGCGCCGGCGGGCGAGGAGCGCGCCGAGCATCGTCGCCGACCTCGTCACCCTGCTCGAGGCGCGCGAGCGCTGGGCCGAGGCCGCGGACAGCTGCGCGCCGAGGCGCGCCGCGACAGCCCGACGACGCGTCGCTCGCGCACGCGGCCCGCAACTACCTGAAGGCCAACGACCCGGAGCGCGCCGAGGAGGCGCTGCTCGCCGCGCTCCTGCGCAATCCCGAACGCGGCAGCCTCTACCAGCGCCTCGCCGTCGACATCTACGCCGCGCGCGGCGACTTCGCCCTGGCCGAGAAGGTGCTCGAGGCGGGCGAGCGCAACGCCGTCGACATGCTGCCCGTCTACGCGGCGTCGGCCGACGTGATCGCCAAGCGCGAGCAGGCGTGGACCGAGCGCGTGGCCGCCCCGAGCCGGGACCGGAGCTGCCGCCCGATCGAGCCGGCGCGCTGACTGCGTCGTCGAACGCGGCGTGACCGCCTGCCCGCGACGAGGCGTGGTTCGCGGTCTGGACGCGCAACCAGTACGAGCCGCGCGTCTGCGAGCAGCTGCGGCGCAAGCGCTTCGAGGTGTTCCTGCCCGCGTGCGCGTGCCGAGCCGGCGCCGCGACCGGCGCGTCGTGCTCGCTCAGCCGCTCTTCCCCGGCTATCTCTTCCTGCGCTTCGCGCCGTCGCGCGCGGGCTACGTCAGCGTGGCCAGCACCGACGGCGTGGTGCGCGTGCTCGGCGACGGCTGGGACGCGCTGCAGCCCGTGCCCGACGAGCAGGTGGACGCCGTGCGGCGGCTGGTCACGTCGGCCGACGGCGCGCGCGCCGTGCCGTGGATCCGCGTCGGCGACCGCGTGCGCATCGCCGCGCGGCCCGCTCGCCGGGCTCGAGGGGCTGGTGCGCGATCGCTGCCGCGGGCGCGCCACGTTCGTCGTGAACGTGGATCTGCTCCAGCGCAGCGTGGGCGTGGAACTCGAGGCGGCGCTCCTCGAGCGCTGCTGAGCCCGCCCGCCCCCCGCCGCTCCCAGGAGGGCGGGAAGGATCCTTCCGAAATCGAGGGGCGAAGCTCTGCCGACGAAAGCGAGCGAGCGATGAAGTCGGTGATCCGTGATGGTAAAAAAAAAAAAAAAAAAAAAAAAAAAAAAAAAAAAAAAAAAAAAAAAAAAAAAAAAAAAAAAAAAAAAAAAAAAAAAAAAAAAAAAAAAAAAAAAAAAAAAAAAAAAAAAAAAAAAAAAAAAAAAAAAAAAAAAAAAAAAAAAAAAAAAAAAAAAAAAAAAAAAAAAAAAAAAAAAAAAAAAAAAAAACGCAGTGTCATGAGAGTCGAAGCGCAGCGTCTCTTCGACCTCGCGGTGGCCGTGGCGGTCCTGCCGCTGGCGGTACCGCTGATGGCGGTCGTGGGGATGCTGGTACGGGGCGAGGATGGGCACGCCCGTGCTGTTCCGCCACACGCGAACGGGGCTCCTCGGTAGGCTCTTCACGCTGTACAAGTTTCGCACGATGCGCGCGGGCTCCCCCGGCGAACCGGACGAGGCGCGACTCACACCGGTCGGGCGAAGGCTGCGCAGCCTCTCGCTCGACGAGCTGCCGCAGCTCTGGAACGTGCTGCGCGGCGAGATGTCGGTGGTGGGCCCGCGGCCGCTGCTGCCCCAGTACCTCGCGCGCTACACGCCGAACAGGCGCGCCGTCACGAGGTGCGGCCGGGCATCACGGGCCTCGCGCAGGTGAGCGGCCGCAACGCGCTCACTGGGGCGAACGCTTCGCGCTGGACGTCTGGTACGTCGATCACCGCAGCGTCGCGCTCGACGCGCGATCGTCTGCGCACGATGCAGGGTCGTGCTGAGCGGGCGAGGCGTGAGCGCATCGGGTTACGCGACGATGCCCGAGTTTCTCGGAGAGCCGGACGTGAGTGTCCCGGTCCCGACAGGCCGCTGGGCAGGCTAGCGCGCTACCTCGTCATTGGTGCGGCGGGTCATGCGCAGGAGGTGGCTTGGGCCTTGTGCGGAGCAGCTCAAGGAGCGCGACGAGCGTGGGGAGCTGCGTTTCTTCGACGATCACGTTAAGTCTGGGCGTGTCGCGAGCGGTCTCGGAGACGTGGTCGGCGGGATCGATGCAATTCGCGACCACCTCGGGGGCGACGAGGTTCGCCTCGTACTGGGCGTTGGACTGCCACGCACGAAGGTGAAACTCGTCGCGCGGCTGGAGGCACTGGGCCTTCGCTGGGCGACCGTTGTGCATCCGTCGGCCGTGGTCGGTCCGAACGTGAGGTGGGGCGAGGGGACCTACGTGGCCGCAGGGGCAATCATCACGGTGAACGTTGAAATCGGGCGTTTCGTCACGGTGAACATCCATTGCCAGGTCGCGCACGATGACGTCGTGCGCGATTTCGTCACTCTCCATCCCGATTGCCACCTCTCGGGGAACGCTACGATCGGGACCGGCTGCGAGCTGGGAACAGGAAGTATCGTGCTTCCCGGTACCGTCATAGGGGAATGGGCGATCATCGGTGCCGGAGGGGTCGCGGTTCGTTCTTTACCCGGCGGTGACACCTACGTCGGTTTGCCTGCCAAGCCGTTCGCGAGGGACTCCGGGCCGCACCAAAGGGCCTAAGGGGAGGGGATGAGCAGCCTCTGGGCTATTGTCGGCTGTGCATTCATCTTGCTCGGGCTTGCAGGTGGGTACTACGAGTTCGCGACGCTGTCGCTGGCGGTCTGCGTGACGCTCGTGGCGGTTGCGTGCGATATCACGGCGCGTCGGCCCCGAGTCTTACGTCTTTTCGATGTCTGGTGCGTCGCCTTCGTCTATCTTTTCGGCAGTGACGTACTACTCACGCTATCGGACGTACGCGCCGACTTTGGCATTCGGATCGCGAGCGCCGCGGAAGGGATCATCGTGGCGGCGTTCGGGGCATCCCTTCTGGGGTACGCGGGAGGCAGTTGCCTGACGCCCCGGCGAAGGCAGCGGCCGGTCGAGACACTTTACGCTGATCGAAGGCGGCAACGACTTGCCTTGATGTGTCTTTCGACGCTGATCCTGTCGTACATCGCGCTGGCCGTATCACCATCCGATTTATTGATAGTGCGGTCGGCACGAAATGATACCTCGGTGCAAGGGCCAGCGTTCATCGCCGTGGTCGCCGCGATGGTCGTCCAAGCCGCGCTCACGGCGCAGGCGATGACCGCGCGTCGCCGCGACCTGTCCCTCGCCTACCCGGTTGCGATCGCTGTGCTCTCGATCCCTATCCTGTACGGCCTCGGGACGCGCTACTTCCTCGGCTTCTTCGCCTGTGGGGTGCTGTTCTACGTCGCACACGTGAGCCAGCCGCTGTCGAACCGCCGCATGGCAGTGTTTGCCGGCGCCGTGCTCCTGCTGACTGCGGTTCAGGGCACGATGCGCGTCGTGCGCGTAGTTGGGTTCGGCGAAACAGGCGCGGGCTCGGTGGCATCCATGCTCGCTCGACCAGAGACATATGTCAGTTCGGAGGGCATGCTGCGCGTGCACGCCTGGGTGCAGCGGAAACAGCTGTTCGCGGAACGAGGACGTGCCCCTGAACACGCGTTCCTGCTCTATTGGTGGGTGCCGCGTGCGCTCTGGCCGGCGAAACCCACCATGGACGGTTACTGGATTGCGCACGAGGTCATGGCAGATCAAGAGGGCAGTGCAGGGTACAGCGTCGCCGGCGGGTTCCTGCTGCCCGCGCTGCTCGACTTCGGTCCGAATCTGGGCCTCGTAGTCTGTCTTCTCTACGGACTCGTACTGTGGCGCCTCGATCAATTCATGAGCATACATGGCGATTCATCGGACCCCGCTTCGGTGATCTCCGCCCTCCTGCCGTTTGCCGTATTCTTCGCCATGCGGTCGCCGCAGACGAGCGCCCTCTTCCTCGAGTCGTGCGTCGTCGTCTACCTGCCGATCTTCCTCCTCGTTCGCGCCCGCCGGCGTAGACGGTCTCGGGGGTCCCTAGCTCGGTATGCCGGCTGCGCTCGTGGAGGATCGCTCCCCGCAAGGTCCGCTCCCGTTGCGGTATCCGCCGCGGTGCAGAGCCGCTGGGGCGTGGCGCACCGTGGGGCTCATGATGCGCTTGACGCTTGAGGCCACGAGCGCCGCTCCAAGAGGCGGCCTGATCCTTCTGTCGGGTGCGCTAGGGGCGCTGAGGGATGCTCGACATGGAGATCGGTGTGGCCTCGGCACAGGCCGGGGTGGCCGCCCTCGCATGGTGTGCGGACGATATCTCATGATCGCAAGCCTCCTCTCGGCACTGGGGCACGCCTCGACTGCGACCGCCGTCGCCTTCGCTGTGCAACTCGAGGGAGGGCCACTCAAGCAGTACCGGGGCGAAGGCCCTATGACCGTATCGGACGCCGTCCTCGATGCCACCGTCGCCCACCTCGACCGAGACGAATGGGAACTGACGATCAAGCCGAAGGGGACTGCCATTTCCGCGGTGTGGTTCCCATGGGAGCCCGATCGCGTGGTCTCGGCGCCCGGCTTGGACAGAGCGGTCGTGTACTATCCTCGCCATCTGGGAGTCGCCGTCCGGGCGTCGCTCCTCAGTGATTGGGGCTGGGAGGGCGGTGTGTATCCGGGAGAATGCTTCGCGCCGTTGGTGGTGGTCGCGGACGAAGTCGACGCTCGGATGGTCGCGGCGACGAACTGGCCGCCACGGCGGGTGATCCCGATGTACTCGCTGGGCCGCATCGGCCTCCGATACGATGAGCGACTCGCCCCCGACGCGCCTCGATCTTATCGAGCGCTCGTCGTTCGAACGACGCGCTCGCCGTTGGAGCGATCCTGGCAGCGAGCGCTCGATGAGTACAAGGATTGGTTGAACCCGCAGATCGTTGCCGCGGGCCTGAAGCCTTCGCATCCCTCCTGGATGCGAGACGCCCACGGTTGGCTGAACGTCCAGCTACAGGACATGGCTAACTGGGACGCCGCGCGTATCGAGGTCATCTGGGAGCGGTGGAAGTCCCGGCTGCCGTGGATTCAGTTCTGGGGACAGATGAGTGGCTATTACAAGCGCGGGCACTCTCGACCAGAAGAGGCCGGTTGCTGTCTGGACAAGTTGGGGCTCCATCCACGATACGAACCCGACTTGTCACGTCTTGCGCAAAGCGTCGCGCGCGAAGGCCGTGTAGGATTCTACGCGCGTCCGAGGAGTCCTTACGCGCCACTGGTGAGTTCCGATGGCCCAGGCACGACCGCCGAATGGGCAGTTCCTGCGCAGTTGGCTTGAGAAAAATCGAACTGAGTACGGGGCCAACGCGTTCTACATCGACGTGCTCGGGAATAGGGATTTCGGCGATCCGTTCCGCATCGCAACGCTGCTCAAGCAAGGGATCAACACGTGGACGGTGATCGAGCACGCCGTAGACGTCTACCCGACGGCGTTTCTGGTGAGCGGCGCGCTCGGGTGGTGGGAACTGGCACGGTGGCCCAGAACGAACGATGGCTCAGGTGGACGAGACGGTGACCCACACGACGTTTCCCTCATTCGGCCGCGATCCTTTCGACGACCGCATGCTCTTCCTGGGGAGAGCAACGGAGACGGGCGCTGGTGGGGGCCGGGTGCAGACTACTGGACGGAGCGCCAGGCCTTTCTGCTCGGCGCGAAGTTCGACGCGATGCACACGACCGAAAACGGGCAGCCCGATGGCCCAGAAGATCAGGCGCTTGCAGCGGCAATTAGGGCGCGCGACGCCAGCAAGTGGTGGGACCGTGATCCGGTTTACCTTGACCGTCGCGGCCTCGGCGAGATTCCGGCCGACGTCGATGTTCGACGCTTTCGGGGACGCGGCGGAGAGATGCTACTCGTCGTCGACAACTGGAAGGCGCGCCGGAATCTGCGGGTAACTGTCGACGATCGTTCTGTAGCGCTGCCCGACGACCGTCTGTCGATCGTCGTCGTGCCGAGTTCGAGTTGAGCGTCAAGGTCACAGGGCGGCGGGTCATGGAGGACTCGCTGTTGAGTATGGCGGCCGAGGTTGTCACGGCCGTTGCCAGCCTCGTCGCCGGAGTCGTATTGGCCCGCGCCGTAGGCGCCGACGGCAAGGGTGTGTTCACGCTGGCGATGACGTTAGCAGCGATGGCCGCGGCGATGCTCGGACTGCGGTGGGATCGCCCCGCCGGGCATTTCCTCGCTCGAGACGTCAGGGGCGTTGCCCACCATCCTCACCTCAGTCGTGGGTATGGCGGGTCTCGCTAGTGGCCTCACTGCGGCATTGATCGCCGTCTTCCCGTCGGAAGGTGGCACGGTTGTTCCGCGGGGTCGACCCGGGCGGTCGCATCACTGGTGGGATGGCTCGTTGGGACGCAGTGCCTCTATGTAGGCATTGCCGCCATCTACGGCGGCCTGAGGGACTTCGGCGGGCGCTCGCGGTTTCTGCTTGCATACAACATCGCACAGGCAATCGCGGTTTGCGGGCTCTCGCTGCTCGGGTCTGCGCGAGGTACTAGGCTACCTAAGGTGGTGCGCGGCCGTGAGTTGGACCCTCGAGGCAGTATGGCTCGCGGTGTTCGTCTGGCGCCGTCGCATACGACCGGAATGGAACGGTGCGCTGCTTCGCCAGATGGTCGGGTTCGGATCGGTCTCGTACTTCTCGCTTCTCCTCGACCTCGTTACGGTGAGGCTCGACATTGTGCTCTTGAACTACATGGCTTCGACGGGAGCAGTCGGCGTCTACTCGGTGGCCGTGGCCATCGGCGCGCGTCTCGCGAGCATTCCGCAGATCGTTGCTTACGTGGTGTTCCATCGCACCTCGGCCCGCGAGCTTGGGGACGGCGCTCGCACCGCGCAACTGCTGCGCGTAGCCGGCTTGGTCGTGACCGGCGTGGGTGTCGTCGTTGGATCGATCGGAAGCGTGCTGGTCGTTCCACTTTATGGGCGGCAGTTCGCGCTCGCCGTTCCGGCGCTCTGGATCATGATCCCGGCAATGGCGATATGGGGTCTGTACCGCCTACTTGCCTCTGATATTGAAGGTAGGGGGAGGCCCGGACTCGTCGCGGTGAGTAGTCTCGTTGCGAACGTGACGATCGTAGGGCTGGGTCTTTGTGGATTCCTCGGTACGGGTACTCGGTGCTGCATGGGCGAGCCTAGTCTCGTACGGAGTGGCGCTGACGCTGGTGGCGATCACGTTTTGCCGCCTCACAGGCCTCGGGTTCCGCGACGCCTATTGGTATCGCGCTGGCGATCTCGGAACCATCACTCGGGTCCTGGCGGAGGTGTTCCGGAGACGACCGGAGCTGGCGAGTCAACCGGGATGAACGCGGGCGATGTAAAGGTGGCCTCGAACGTGGTCGTCTTGCAACCGGCTTTGCCACGGTATCGTCGACCCTTCTTCAGTAGACTCGGGACTCGACTCGGGTCATTGACCGTCGTCCATGGTCACCGGCCGCTACCTGGAGAGATCGAGTCGCCTGTGCCCGTCATGCAAGGCGTGGAGGCGATCGCGGTCGCGCATCATGCCCTCGGGCCGCTGCTCTGGATGCCCGCCATCTGGCATGTCGCCGGCGATCGGCGCCGAGACGTGATCGTGTTCGCCTGGAACGCGCGATATGCTCGACCTGGCGCCCTCTATCCTGACGCGCGAAGCGCCTCGGCATGGGGGTGGTGCTCTGGGGTCACGGCTACTCTATCAACTACGAAGGATCGTTCCGTCGGGCCGTACCGGAATATCCTCGCACGATGGGCCGACGCGGTCGTGACGTACAATCGCCGAGCAGCGCGCCAACTGGTCGAGGAAGGGCATGCCGGCGGATCGGATCTTCGTTGCGACGAATGCACTCGACGGCGATGCGATCGATTCAGCCGTCCAGGCATGGAGCGGCACACCCGAGAGGCTTCGGGACTTCCGTACACGTCTCGACATCGGTGATCGGCCGACGGCTCTCCACGTGTCTCGGCTGAACAATGCATCCAACTTACAAACGCTCGTGGATACGTGGCGACTGATTGTGGCGTCTCTCCCGCGCGCGCGGCTAGTGATCATCGGCGACGGCTCCGCGAAAAGCGAGCTGAATCATATGATCCGCGAGAATGGGCTCTCTAGCTCGGTCGTTCGGGTTGGTCCCGTTTACGAGGAATACGAGATCGCACCCTACTTCCTGACGGCTCGCCTGCTGCTTCACCCCGTCAAGATCGGTCTGGGCCTCGACCACGCGATGGGCTACGGCCTCCCGGTCGCGACCTTTGGTGATGCCACCCGCCAGAACCCAGAGTTCGAGGCGCTCCACGACAGCATCAACGGCGTGCTGGCCCCGGACGGTGACGTCGGTGAACTGGCACGGCGGGCTGTGGGGGTGCTCGGTAATGAGGAGCTCGCGACACGACTCGGTATGGCAGCACGCAATACCATGCGTAGGGCGTACGGTCTTGACATGATGGTCAACGGTTTTGTTGCGGCCATCCGGCGCGCACACGTCTCCGCGCGTGCGGCGGAGGAACGCGAGACCCGCTCGTCGTTGTCTGTGGGGAAGTGAAGGTGACCATGGGAGCCCTCAAGGGTTTCTATCTCCCGCGGCCGAGGTGTCACTGGACGCCGCAGTACATCAAGGATCGCGTTCAGCTTCGGAGGTGGGAGCGTCGTCATCCGGAGGCACCGTGGTTGGTCGGCGAGGCGGTCGATCTGCTGACGACCTGGCTGCGCCCCAGCGACGTGGTGGTCGAATTTGGTTCCGGAAGAAGCACGCTCTGGCTCGCCGAGCGTGCGGGGTCGGTCATCAGCGTCGAGCACGATGTGGCATGGGCCGAACGCGTCACAGGGTGGCTGGCAGGCGAAGCAGCTCTCTAACGTCGTTCATCACTGCGTTCCGGTCACTGCGGAATCGGGAGATGCGCATCACGGTGCGGCCGAGTATGTTCGCGCGGCGGAGGAGTCTCTCCTGGGTGCCGCAGACCTGGTCCTGGTCGATGGAATCTTCCGGGACTCCTGCGCGCTTTGGTCACTCGAGCGAGTGCGGAGGGGCGGGATCATCGTCGTGGACAACGTGAACCGATATCTTCCGCGTGCCACTCGATCGCCGGCATCCTTGGGGCGAACGCTCCCCCGACCTTCGGCTGGCGTAAGTTCGCAGCGGCCGTGGCCGGCTGGCGCCACGCATGGTTCTCGAACGGCGTGACCGACACCGCCGTCTTCTTTCGAGACTAGTCCGCTTCGCCGCTACGCTCGCTTTCCGAGCGTTCGCACCGCGACGCCGTAGTAAGTGCGACGCGGGTAGAACCCGGGATCAGTAAAGGCGATGGAGTAGCGGTCGCTGTGGCGGGCGAAACGGACGACACCAGAAGCGCCCGCGTTGTATCTGCTCGGCACCTCGTCCGACCGGGTTGCGTGCTGAGGGTTCGGCCGAGAGGCGCCGCCCTGTTTCACAGTCCAGCTTGAGGAGTCGCCTTCAATATGACCATTCCCATGTGCGAGCCCGACATCACCGCCGCCGAGCGCGCCGCCGTGCTCGACGTGCTGTCCGGCACGACGCTCGCGCTCGGCCCGCGCCTGGAGCTCTTCGAGCGGCGGCTCGCCGCGTACGTCGGCGCGCGCACGGCGTCGGCGTGAGCAGCGGCACCGCCGGGCTGCATCTCTGCATGCTCGCCGCGGGCGTCGGCGAGGGCGACGTCGTCGCTGACGACGCCGTTCAGCTTCGTCGCCTCGGCGAACTGCATCCTCTACGAGCGCGCGCGGCCGGTCTTCGTCGACATCGACCCGGTGACGCTGACGATCGACCCGAAGCGCTCGCGAGCGAGCCGCGCGCGGCCTCGCGGCGCGCGGCGAGCGCGTGAAGGCGATCCTGCCGGTGCACGTCTTCGGCCAGCCGGCCGACATGGACCCGATCCGCGACATCGCCGAGCGCCACGGCCTCGCGGTCATCGAGGACGCCTGCGAGGCGATCGGCGCGCACTACAAGGGCCGCGCCGGTCGGCACGCTCGGCGACGCCGGCGTCTTCGCCTTCTACCCGAACAAGCAGATCACGACCGGCGAGGGCGGCATGATCGTCACCGACGACCCCGCGTGGGACGCGCTCTTCCGCAGCCTGCGCAACCAGGGCCGCGACGTCTTCGACGGCTGGCTCGCAGCACAGCCGGCTCGGCTACAACTACCGCCTCGACGAGCTGAGCGCCGCGCTCGGCGTCGCGCAGATCGAGCGCCTCGACGAGATCCTCGCGCGGCGCGCGCGGGTCGCCGCCTGGTACGCGACGCGCCTCGCGCGGCTCGAGCGCGCTGACGCTCGCCGCACGGTCGCGCCGTGGACGACGCGCATGAGCTGGTTCGTCTACGTCGTCCGGCTCGCGCCCTGGCGTCGATCGCGACGCGCGTGATCGCGCGCGCTCGAGCGAGCGCGGCATCCCGGCGCGCGCCGTACTTCCCGCCGATCCACCTGCAGCCGTTCTACCGCGAGCGATTCGGCTTCCGGCCCGGCGACTTCCCGGTCGCCGAGGCGGCGGGCGACGCTGCCTCGCGCTGCCGTTCTTCGGCGCGATGCGGAGGAGCAGGTCGACACGGTCTGCGGCGCGCTCGGCGAGATCCTCGCTGAGGCCGAGACCGCCGCGGCGGGCGCATCGCAGATGCCGCGCGTCGCGTCCGGCGAGGCGCGAGCTGCATCCCGCTGCTCGTCCGCCATCGCACCGCGGTCACCATCGCTGGCAATCTCGCGATCGCCGCCGCCGCCTACGTCGTCGCGTTCGCGCTGCGCTTCGACCTCGTCGATCCCGCGCAGCAGGTACGCCGGTGCTCGCTGCGACGCTGCCGCTGCTGCTCGCGTGCAAGCTCGTCGGCTTCTGGTCGGCGGGCTCTTCTCCGGCTCGTGGCGCCACGTCAGCGTGCGCGACGTCGAGGACATCGTGCGCGGCAACATCCTCGCGTCGGCGCTCTTCCTCGCCGCGATGGTCTTCGTGCGCGGCCTGCGCGGCTTCCCGCGCTCGGTCTTCCTGCTCGACCTCCTGCTCTGCACGGCCGCTGATGGGCGGCGTCCGCGTCGCGCATCCGCGTCTGGCGCGAGCGCGGCGAGCGGCCGCCGGCGCGCGCCGCATCGAGACGCTCGCGCTCATCGTCGGCGCCGGGCTCGGCCGGCATCCGGCTGCTCGCAGGAGATCGAGAGCCGGCCGCGCCTCCGGGTCGGCGTCGTCGGCTTCGTCGACGACGACTCCGCGCAAGTCGGCCTGCGCGTCTGCGGCACGCCGGTGCTCGGCGCGATCGACGATCTGCCGGCGCTCGTCGCCGAGCACGACGTCGGCGAGGTGCTGATCGCGATCCCGTCGGCGCCGGGCGCGCGTGCATCCGCCGCATCGTCCAGCACTGCGCCGAGGCCGGCGTGCGCCATCGCGTGCTGCCGACGCTCGGCGAGCTCGTCGAGGGACGCGTCATGTACACGCAGATGCGCGAGGTGAAGGTCGACGACCTGCTCGCGCGCGAGCCGGTGCGGCTCGACCTGCCGCGCGTGCGCGGCGCTCGTCGCCGGCCAGACCGTGCTGGTGACCGGCGCCGCCGGCTCGATCGGCTCCGAGCTCTGCCGCCAGGTCGCGGCGCACGAGCCCGAGCGGCTGGTGCTCTACGACCGTCACGAGAACGGCATGTTCGCGCTCGAGATGGAGCTGCGGGCGCGCTTCCCCGAGGTGACGCTCGTGCCGGTGCTCGGCGACATGCTGCTCGACGGACCAGCTCGACGCGCGTCTTCGCCGCGCACCGGCCGGAGCTCGTCTTCCACGCCGCCGCCTACAAGCACGTGCCGCTCGCGGAGCGGAACGTCGCTCGAGGCGGTGCGCAACAACGTCCTCGGCACGCGCAACGTCGCGCGCGCCGCCGTCGCGCACGGCGCGCAGCGAGTTCGTCCTGGTCTCGACCGACAAGGCCGTGCGGCCGACGAGCGTCATGGGCGTCACCAAGCGCGTCGCCGAGCTGGTCGTGCAGGGACTGCCAGAACGGCGGCTGCCGCTTCGTCGCGGTCCGCTTCGGCAACGTCCTCGGCTCGAACGGCAGCGTCGTCCCGCTCTTCCGCGAGCAGATCGCGCGCGGCGGCCCGGTCACCGTCACGCACCCCGACGTGACGCGCTACTTCATGACGATCCCCGAGGCGGTGCAGCTGATCCTGCAGGCGGCGACGCATCGGCGAGGGCGGCGAGATCTTCATCCTCGAGATGGGCGAGCCGGTCCGCATCGTCGACCTCGCGCGCCAGATGATCCGCCTCTCCGGCTTCGAGCCCGACGAGGACATCGAGATCGTGTTCACCGGCCTCCGCCCCGGCGAGAAGCTGCACGAGGAGCTGGTCGCCGACGGCGAGGAGGCGATCGCCCACGCCGCACGACCGCATCCGCGTGCTGGTCGCCCGGAGCGCGCCGCGCTCCTCGACGGCTGGTTGCCGGGGATCGAGGCGCGCATAGGGCCGGCGACGTCGCCGAACGCCGTGGCGCTGCTTCAGAAGCTCGTGCCCGTCTACCGACCGAGCGAGGCCGTTGCCCAAGCTGTCCCCACGCCAGCGCTCGCGACATCACGCGTCGCGTGACACGGCATCGTTGGCGCCGCCTCTCGAGGTTCGGCGGAACGCGTCGCTCGAACGCCCGGTGCGGCCGGGCGTTGGCCGACCCCTTCTGCTCGCCGCCCTGCGTCGCGTCTCCACCAGCAAAATCTGGGGAGTGATCGTATGACCACCATCGCGAAAAACAGCGAAGTCAGGGTAACGCACCTGGTGCCATCTCACGAACATTCCGGCGGCGGAGTGACTGCCGCAGCGGGGCAGCTTTGCGCAGCGTTGCAGCAGTTTCACGGAATCAACGTGTTGTTAGATGCGCCGAAAGAGGGGCGCATGTTGTTGGGTAGTGAAGTGGGACAGCTCGGAGCGACGTGTTCTGGATTTCGGTCCCAATGTAGTTCACGTGCACGGCCTTTGGCTGGCTCACGCACGGGCCGGCGGGCGGGTGTCGGAACGCCATGGCCTGCCGGAGGTCGTTTCCCCACACGGGATGCTCGATCCTTGGGCGCTGCGCAACCAGGCATGGAAGAAACGGATCGTTTGGCACCTCTTCGAAAAGAAGCATTTAGAGCGCGCGACCGTGATCCATGCGCTCTGCAAAGCGGAAGGCGTGGCCATCCGGACGGTGGGAATCAGGAACCCGATTGCCGTTATTCCCAACGGCGTCGCGCTGCCATCAACCGAGGTGACCGCCCGTCCGGTCTGGGCCGAGGCCTTCGGCGACTCTGCGAAAGTGCTGCTGTTCTTAGGCCGGCTCCACCCGAAGAAGGGGGTGGACGGATTGATCAAAGCATGGTCTGCGCTGCCGGAGGGAATCACTGCCACGGGTTGGCGTCTGGCCATCGTCGGCTGGGATGATGGTGGCCATCTCCCGCGCTACCGGCGCCAAGTCGCTGAGCTGGGGATCGCCCAAACTTGCCGCCTTTTTGGTCCGGCTTTCGGCGGCATTAAGGCTGCCACCCTGAACAAATCCGCCGCTTTTGTCCTCCCGTCGCTAAGTGAAGGCCTCCCGATGGCAGTCCTCGAGGCCTGGGCGAATCGTCTGCCCGTCTTGATGACCCGCGCCTGCAACATGCCCGGAGGGGCACACGAGCAACGCGGCCTTCGAAATCAACGCGGAACCGTTGGAGCTTGCGGCGCAAATCGCCAGCGTACTCGGCCGCGATTCTGGCGCGTTGAGGGAGGCCGGCGAAAACGGCCGCCGGCTCGTCGAAACTCAGTTTACGTGGGATCGGGTGGAGCAGCAGTTCGCGAGTCTCTATCGCTGGCTGCTTGGCTCCGGTCACAGGCCAAACTTGCTGACCACCGAATAGTGTTGCGATGACTGTGGGATCATCAGCGGATCACCAGTGGAATTCCGCCCCGCCGGGGCCGGAGGGAAGGACGGGCCGTCTAAGCCGCACGGATGACGATGCGGCTGGGTGCGGGCGGACGCGGGAGATCTTTATGACCAAGCACCCGCCGTTTCGTTTCAACGGACTGCGCTACTATCGACCGACGGAATACCTGCTTCGTGCAGCATGGATGGTTGTGCAACCCCTGTTTCGCTGGAGCCCACGCCATCTCCCGGGCTGGCGAAACTTCCTGCTCCGGCTTTTTGGGGCGCGGGTAGCGGCGGGGGTGGAGGTATATCCATCGGCACGGATAGCCTTTCCCTGGAATCTCCACATTGCCGCGCGGAGTTTGATCGCCTGGAACGTACAGGTCTACAATCTTGGCTTGGTTCACATTGGTGAGCGGGTAGTCATCTCCCAGAACGTCCATCTTTGCAGAGGAGACCCACGATTTCGAAACCGAAGGCTTCCGCTGATCAAGTCCCGGATTGTGATTTGCGATGATGTATGGATCGCCGCTGACGCCTTCGTGGGGCCGGGCGTGGAAATTGGCCGCGGCAGCGTGATCGGCGCACGTGCGGTGGTCACCCGTGATGTTGACGCACAGACAGTCATGGCGGGAAATCCGGCGCGACCGATCGGGCGACGGGAGTTGCGGCAGCAGTTCTGAATGCCGCCAAGGGACAATGCCACGGCTCACGGAGCGCGCGAGGCTCCACGACAATAGGGCCGAGGCGGGGCGCCGAGGGAGTGGGGCTCCCAATGAAGAAGATCCTGATGGTGTTCGAGTTTCCTCCGGGGGATGCCGAATGGCAGCTCCGCGACCTTGCCAGAGCGTTGCGCCACCAGCAGCCGGATCTGCGAATCGACCATTGCGCGGGTTGGGTCAGGGAATATAGGCCGGGTGGTTTGCGGCCGCTGCGCATCCTCAACGGCCTCTGGATTCATGTGCGTGCGTTTATCGAGATACTTTGGTCCCGGCACGACGCAGTGCTCGTCCGGAGCGCACCGCCTCTCATTCAAATGACTGTTGCCTTGGCGTGCCATCTGCGGCGCATTCCCTGTTGGGATCTGGCTGATGGATGCCCATCCCGAGATCGAATATGAGTTGTGGTCGGGGCTATTCGGCCTGGGGTCTATCCTCGCGGGACTGAAAGCCCTCAATGGCGCCTGCCTGCAAAGGGCGCAAATGGTCATCGTGCTGGACGACGACATGCGCCAGCGGCTCGTGCCCACGCTGCCCCACGAGCGGGTGATCATTTGTCCGACATGGGGCGCGACCGCTGCACCGGCGGAACGAGGAATTAGCGCCGTGAAGGAAACGGCCGAAGCGCTGCGGTTGGCATATCTGGGCAACCTGGGCCGGGCGCACGATGTGCCGATGCTGGCCGAGTTCCTGCAGGCATGCACCACGGAAGTCGATGTCGAGATCGCCTTCATCGGGACGGCTGAGTCCTGTATCGCTCCCCTGCGCCGGCTGTCGACCTCGACTACCCACAACCTTGGGATCGAGCTGCACCCGCCGGTCGCTTTCGCGAAACTCCGGGAGACCTCGCAGCCGATGAACTTCGATTACGGGATCGTCTCCTTCGATGAGAAATTCCGCGGATTACTTTCGCCGAGTAAATTTTCCGGCTATTTGGCCGCATCGTTGCCGATCGTCTATCTCGGTCCTAGCGGGACCAACGCGGCGATGGTGTGCGAGCGTTTTGGCGCCGGCTTCCGGCTCGACCGAGGGACGCTCGCGGGTGAAGCGTGCCGAGCTGCGCTGGACCAGATGTTGGGTCAACGAGGTGGAGGAAGATTGAGGAAGAACGTCGAGCACGCCTGGCATTCGCTTGAGCAATTTGATGGTGAGCATCTCGCCCGAGAGATACTACGGCGAGGACACTTTAGTGTAATCGGCTAACCGCGCTGCTTTCTGATGTAGCCGCGGGATTCGAGTATGAACCACGTCGACTCGGACCGCGCCTCGAGCGCTGCGGCGTTAGGGGAATACTTCAGGCGTCTACGTGGTCGCCCTGGGATGTTGCGGGGACACCTCACCTGGCACGCTGATCATCAGATCGGATGGGGTAGTAGCGGTGGATCCGCGTTAGCGTGCATGGCGCCTTCGGGTGACGTGATGGGGTCTGGTACTCGTACGCAAACCGCGGGCCCTGCTGCATCGCTGTTGACAGCCCGCCGGCTTCTCCTGGTGGTGTTCTCGATGGTGCTGGTGGTGGGTGTCTGGATCGGCACCACTCGTCGAGTCTACGATGAACGATTCCATCTCCAACGCGCTGACCAGATTGTTCGAGGACGGCCGCTGTCCGAGGTGTTCACGGAACCGACGCCCTCAGCGGTCGGACCCGTGTTCCCGCTTATACACTCCGTGGTGCAACGCGTGTCACACGGAAGCGTTCGGGCGTCGCGGCTGGTGAGTCTTCTAGCCATGGCAATCTGTATCGGGTGCGTCGCGGGGGTCCTCCGGAGTATCGGCGACGATCCCCGCGCCGCCATGTTGCTCTTCTGCTCGAGTCCGTTGTTCGTGTCGTCGACATTGGCGCTGACGGAAACGCTTTCGCTCGTGTTTGGGTTCGGGGCATTTGTGGTGATTTGGACGGCTGATCGTTGGGACGGGCCGGGGTTAGAGCGACTGCTGGCGGCTGCCGTGCTGATGGGAGTGGCTATCTTGACGCGGCAGTCGCTGGCCGTGCTCGCGCTGCCCCTAGTCGTGGCGTGGACATGCGTGCGCGGATTCCGGTTGGTTGATGTCGCGATCTTGAGCACGCCCTCGATTCTGGCGCTGCTGCTCCTGCTGTCCTTGTGGGGTGGTCTGGTGCCGCCGGGGCAGGAAAAGTTGGTGGCCAAGGAAGGTTTCACCATGGAGCATGTCGTGCGAGCGCTGGCATATTGCACCGTCATGGGAAGTCACATACAGCCGACGATCTTGTGGAGCCCGACGGTTGCGTGGCTTGGCGGAGCTGGGCTGGCTCTGAATCTCCTCGGCGGGTGGTGGACCTTCCCGGTCTTGTTGACCGTGTTTCCCGATGGAGGCGCATGGACCGAGATCTTCCGCCGCGTATTCTGGGGAACGGCCGTGGGAATGGCCTACGGTTACTTCGGCACCCTCGTCCGCGCAGCGTGGATCGAACGGAACGCGCCGGCAGGGGTCTGCTGTCTCGCGGTAGCGCTGATCGCGGTAAGCTGCGGGTGCGTGACCGGGGAGTTCTCCAGCCGATACGTGGTTGCCGCGGTGCCGTTCCTGCTCCTGCTCTCACGTCTGAGAACTTCCCTGTGGGGCGAGATAGGAGGGGTGGCGGGTGCGATCGTGGGTTTCCTCTTAGGGCTGGTCAGCCTGAAGGCCTACGGTTTGTGGTAGATGAACCCGCGGCGCCCGTGTGATGTTTACGCGCCCCAATCAGCGCGCCGGACGCGATGATCTCCGCCTTTTCTGCTTGCCGCCTTGATCCGGAGGTCTCCGTCTTCGAGGGTGTTCAGAGCGCCTCGGTCGCGTCCATGTCCGCGATGATCTTCTAAGAGGCTACCGGCTCCTCCGGACAGATTCTACGCAAGGAGTTCCGGGCATGAAACACGTCCTCGTCACCGGCTCCAGCGGGCTCATCGGCTCGGAGGCGGTCGCCTTCTTCGACGCAGCGCGGCTGGGACGGTGCACGGCGTCGACAACAACATGCGGCGCGACTTCTTCGGCCCCGACGGCGACACGACGCTGGAACCTCGAGCGCCTGCGTCGCGACCACCACGCGCTTCACGCACCACGACGCTCGACATCCGCGACCGCGACGCGATGCTCGACGCTGCTCGCGCGAGCGCCGGCCCGACCTCATCGTCCACTGCGCCGCGCAGCCGTCGCACGACCTCGCCGCGACCGGCCGTTCGACGACTTCGACGTCAACGCGGTCGGCACGCTGAACCTGCTCGAGGCGGCGCGGCGCACGCTGCCCGAGTCGCCGTTCGTCTTCATCTGCACGAACAAGGTCTACGGCGACGCGCCGAACGAGCTCCCGCTCGTCGAGCTGGAGACGCGCTGGGACTACGCCGACCCCGCCGACTGCGCACGGCATCGACGAGACGATGCGCATCGACGCGACGCCTGCACTCCCTCTTCGGCGCCTCGAAGGTCGCCGCCGACGTGATGGTGCAGGAGTACGGCCGCTACTTCGGCATGCCGACGGTCTGCTTCCGCGGCGGCTGCCTCACCGGGCCCGAACCACTCCGGCGCCGAGCTGCACGGCTTCCTCGCCTACCTGGCGCGTGCGTCGCGCGAGGGCCGGCCGTACCGGATCTTCGGCTACAAGGGCAAGCAGGTCCGCGACAACATCCACTCCTACGACGTCTGCACGCGCGTTCATGGCCTTCTGCCGAGCGCCGCGCGCGGGCGCGGTCTACAACCTCGGCGGCGGCCGCGAGAACAGCGTCTCGATGCTCGAGGCGATCGCGCGCTTCGAGGAGCTGCCGGGCGGCAAGCTCGCACGCGAGTACGTCGACGAGAACCGCGTCGGCGACCACATCTGCTACATCACACGACGCGCTACGCTCCGGCGGCCCGGACGCGGTAGCGGTCGACCTGCCCAGCGAGTTTCTTGCAGCCAGGAGGCCGTGGATCGTCAACGAGCGCGTCGATGACGGACACGACCTTCGCGCGGACGGGAGCGGGCAGGCGGCGCAGCGTGCGCACGGCGCTTGACTTGATCTCGATGTGTACCGCCGACGCCCCATCGAGACCACGCCGCACCTCCTCCCACGGGACCGATTGGGGCTCGTCGGCTGCGATCCGATCGGCCTCGGCGACGTCGATCCGATCCTCCGCCTCCTCGATCAGAAGCTCGAGCAGCCCGAGGTCTCGCATCGAGATCAACGCGGCCGACGCCTTGCCCGCGCGACCGATGACCACCCGCTCCCCACCATAGTGCACCCGGTTCACCAGCTCGGCGATGTTGCTCCGGACGTCGCTCAGCTTGAGGGATCGGGGGTGGGCGCGCGCTGCGCGTGTGATCGGAATGCGCCATGGGAGAAGGCTAGGACAAATCGCGCTACTTGTACGTCGTCATGCCGCGATGGACCTGAATCGCGAGCCGCCCGAGCGCTGGGCTGAGCTCTTCGCGATGCTGAGCCCGACTAGCGTTCTCCACGTTCCGAGAATCCTCTCGGCATGACGTCGAACCCCGCGGCGACGAAGTGGCGGTCGAGAGTCAACGCCCGGCGTACGCGGCGATCGCGCATCACGATGAAGGATGTGGCATCGCAGAGCGACAGTTTCGGGTCCGGGTTGCGCACGAACTCCCGCCACGCTGCCGCCAGCTGCTCGGTGTCGGGACCGACCACCTCGATCAGCGCCGAACCCCGCGTCGACGAAGTGGCCATCGAGCGTGAATGCCCGCCGGACGTGGCGGTCGCGCATGACGAGGAACGACGCGGCGTCGCACAGCGACAGCTTCGGATCGGGGTTGCGCACGAAGTCGCGCCACGCCGCCGCCAGCTGCTCGGCGTCGAGACCGACGACGTCGATCAACGGGCTGTCGAGGATCGCGGCACCTGCACGCCGCGACAGGTCCCAGCCGCCGCGTCGGCGGAGGTACGTCACCGTCTCGGCTAGGACGAGCTGCGTCGTGATGAGCCGATCGCGCTCTTTCGCGATGCGGCGCCACGTCGCGGCGGCTTTCGCGTGCGCGGCGTCGCGGCGGTCGAAGGCGGCGATGAACCCGGAGCTGTCGGCGAAGACCACGATCCCGCGTCCTCCTCGTAGACGGCCTGGTCGATGTCCTCGGCCAGCGCCGCGTGGGACGTCCGTGCAGGCAGCTCGAGCGCCCCGATGAGCGTGAACGCCGGATCGCCGTCCCAGGTGACGTCGGCGTCGTGCATGGTGTGGTCCAGGTAGCGGTCGAGCGCGTCGCGCACCACGCCCGCGAGGGAGCCGCCGCGACGGCGCGCGAGTGCCATCGCGGCGCGGTGCTGCGCCGCCGTGAGGTACACCTGCGTGCGCTTCTCCGTAGCCTTCATGCTGTAACAGCATGATGTATATGGCGGCGCGGGTCAACCGACGGGCGCGGCGGCCTCAGGCCCGGGACGTCGCCTCGAACCCCGGGCACTCGCGCACGGGGAGCGCCGGGTAGCGCACGAAGCGCGGATCGTCGTCGGCGCGGAGACACCGCCAGAAGGTGCTGCCGCGCTTGGTCTCCTGCGTGCGCGCGTGGCGGCAGCGCGCGCAGAGCCCCACGCGGTGCTCCAGGTCACGCGCGTCCGGCGCGGAACTCGACATACTCCACCATCGCGCGCAGCGCGGCGACGGCGCGGTGCGCGCTCGGATAGCACAGGCGGCCACCCTCGCGGACCGCGACGGGGCCGGCGTTGCCGTAGGCGCGGTCCGCGTACACCAGCTCGCTGGCCACCAGCACCGGCTTGCCGTGCTGCTCCGAGGCGGCGCGCGCGGCCTCGGCATAGCGGCGATCCTGGCGCTCGTGGAACTCGACGATGCGGTCGAGCCCGTGGCCGGGGTAGAAGCGCCCGCTGCGGAACACGTTGGCCTGGTTCGCCTGGATGCCCAGGCCGAGGAACACCACGGCGTCCACGTCGGGATGGGCGCAGACCAGGTCGAGCGCGTCCGGGATCGTGTCGCGCGTCTCGCCGCCCGCGAGGTCGATGGGGTTCTGGCGGCTCCAGCGCGCGGGCAGCATCTCGTCGATGCGCGCACGCAGATCCTCCGGCAGGGCGAGCAGCTCGAGGCCGGCGGCGGCGCACGCGTCGGCCGTCAGCACGCCCCAGCCGCCCGCCGTCGTGAAGACGACCACGCGCCGCCCGCGCGGCAACGGCTGGGTCGCGAACGTGGCGGCCCACTCGAAGGCCTGCTCGACGCCGGGCGCGCGCAGCACGCCGAGCTGGCGGCAGATGCCGCCGAAGATGCGGTCGTCGGTCGCGAGCGAGCCGGTATGGCTGGCGGCGGCCCGCTGTCCTTCTCCCGCGACCCCGCCCTTCAGCAGGACGAGCGGCTTCGCGGCGGCGAGGCGGCGCAGCGCCTCCAGGAACGCGCGCCCGTCGCCGACGCCCTCGGTGTAGGCCAGCGCGACGGCGGTCTCCGGGTCCGCGGCGAAGTAGTCGAGGTAGTCCGCGATCGTCGTCTGCGCCGAGTTGCCGCAGGAGATCGCCTTGCTGACGCCGATCCCGGTGAGCACGGCGTAGTTGAGCAGCGCGGAGCACAGGTTGCCGCTCTGGCTCGCCACCGAGATGCGGCCGGGAGGCGGGTAGGGCGCGACGATCTGTGCGCACAGGTCGTCCGCCGTCGACACGAGCCCCTGGCCGTTCGGTCCCGCCAGCAGCACGCCGCACTCGTTCGCGGTCCGCACCAGCTCGTCCTCGAGCGTCTTGCCGTCGCGACCCGACTCGCCGTAGCCGCCGCTGGCGACGAACGCGGCGCGCACGCCGCGGGCGGCGCACGCGCGCAGCAGCCCGGCGTTCACCGCTGCCGGCGTGCACACCACGGCCAGGTCGGCCGCGCCCGCCGGCACGTCGGCGACGTCGCGCAGCGTCGCGTGTCCGAGCACCTCGGCGCCTTCGCGGTTCACCGGGAAGACCACGCCGCGGTACCCGAAGCGCAGCAGGTTGTGAAAGGCCACCGAGCCGAACTTGCCGGGATGGCTCGACACGCCGGCGACGACCACGCCGCGCGGGTGGAAGAGCGGACGGAAGCGCTCGAGCACCGTCGCGGGATCGAACGCCGCCCGCACCGGGGCCGCGGCCGGCGGCGCGGACGACGGGTCGACCTCCACGAGCGCGTCGACGGCGACGGGCAACCCGTCGCGCACGATCAGCGGGTTCAGGTCGACGCTGCGGACGTCGGCGCGCTCCTGGCCGAGGCGTCCGAGACCGACGAGGAGCCGCGCCAGGGCGTCGCGATCGACCGCGGGCTCGCCGCGGAAGCGGCCGAGCAGCGCCTGCGTGCGCAGGCCGTCTATCAGCCGCAACGCCTCGCCGGTGCCGAGCGGGCGCCGCCGCGAAGACGACGTCGCCGAGCGCCTCGGTGAAGATGCCGCCGAGCCCGAGGACGACGCAGGGCCCGAATTGCGGATCGCGCACCAGACCGGCGATGAGCTCGCGCCGTCCGCGCACCTGCTCGGCGACCAGGAGCTGGACGGGTCCGTCGTCCGGGCGCGCGAGCGCCAGCAGCTCGCCTGCCGCCGCCCGCACGGCGGCGGCGTCGGGGAGTCCGAGCCGGACGAGATTGCGCTCGGTCTTGTGCGCGATGGCGTCGCCGCACAGCTTGAGGACGACCGGGAATCCGATGGCCTCGGCCGCGCCCGCCGCGCCCGCGACGTCCGTGGCGAGGGCCTCGCGCGGCACGGGAACGCCGTAGCGCGCGACGAGGGCCTTCGACGCATGCTCGGAGAGCGTCACGCCTGCGGGACGGGTGGCCATGGGGGTGGCCAGCCATTCCAGCGGCCGGACGCGGTGTCAACGCCGGCCGATCGAGCGGTCGGCGCGAACGCTACCAGCCCTGCGTGCCGGGGCCTCCCTTGAAGGGTCCGACGACGTCGCTCGTGATCCAGCCTCCGTAGAAGCCGCCCTCCTGACCGCGCACCGGCTCGCCGTCGAGGTAGCAGGCGTCCACGCGTCCCGGATAGATGCCGACGTAGTCGCGCAGCACGGCGTAGCGCGTCGCCGGGCTCGCGTACGCCCACGCTGCCTGGCGCGCCGCACGCTCGCCCACGACCAGGTCGAAGTAGCGCGCGACACCCTTGAACTCGCAGAAGGTCTCGTTGGCGGTGGGACGGAAGCAGGCGCGCCGGTAGTCGCCGGGCGGGATGTAGTACACGGGCGGCTGGCTGGTCTCGAGCACGCGCAGCGCGCGCGTGGTCTCGGCGACGACCTCGCCGCCGAGGACCACGACGACGTGCCGTGGCGAGGATTCGATCCGGGGCGGTCGCGGGTACTGCCACACCGATTCCTGCCCCGGACGCGGCGGGCTGGGCACGATCGAACGCGGCGTCATGCCCGGGCGCTCGGCCGCTGCCGGAACTCATCGTACCAGCGGTGCACGTTGGTGAGCGCGGGATCGAGCTCGATACCCGCGAACGACGCGAAGTCGAGCGCGGCGAGCAGCGTGCAGTCGCCGATGCTGGGCGAGTCGCCGGCGACGAACTTGCGCGCCGCCAGCCGCGCGTCGAGCACCTTGAGCGCGTTCTGCAGGCGGCTGCGCGCGCTCTCGGCGGCCTCGGGCGACTGCTTCACGCGCTGCGCGAAGAAGGGGTGCGTGTTCTGGAAGATCGCTCCGACCTGGCTGAGCACTCCGATCTCGCAGATGCGCTCCGCCTCGCGGACGCGCGCGCGCTCGAGCGGCGTCTTGCCGAGCATCGACGGCGTGGGGTGGAGCTCCTCGAAGTACTCCATGATCGCGAGCGACTCGGTGAGATGGCTGCCGTCGTCGAGCTCGAGCACGGGCAGGCCACCGAGCGGGTTCTTCGCGAGGAACTCGGGAGTCCGGTTCTGTCCGCTCAGGATGTCGACGGACTCGAACGGCACGTCGAGACCCTTCTCCGACAGGTAGACGCGCAGCTTCTTCGGATTCGGCGCGCCGGCGAAGTCGTACACCTTCATGTGTCTTCGCCTACACCGCACGCCAGCCCAGGCAAGCGTCCGGCGAGCGGCGTCAGTGGAAGAGCTGGAAGAGGATGATCAGCTCGCCGGCGATCGAGATCCCGAAGACCAGCGTGCGCAGGTAGGGGATGCCCGCGAGATAGACGAGGGCGTGCGCCACGCGCCCCCAGAAGAAGAGCGTCGCGCCGAACGCGGTCGTCGCGTTCGCCTTCCCGGTGACCTGGGCGACGAGCACCAGGATGGCGAACGGAGCGAGGTTCTCCACCAGGTTGCGATGTGCGCGCTCCGCACGGCCCGCCCAGGTGGGGAAGGTGAAGTCGCGCTCGCGGTTGCCGAGTCCCCACGCGGCGCCCCCCGGCGTCGTGGCGCGCGCAATCAGATACGGCAGGGGGAGTGCGAGACACAGCACTGCGCTCCAGACCAGCATCCAGAGGTCGGTCGTCATGGCGGCGCGCCGATCGTCGCGCGACCATCATCGCGGCCCCCAGCGCGACGAGCGCGGCGCGGCGCGGGACCCGAGATGGCGACGCGCAGGGCACGCGGGCCGCGGGGGCCCCGGCCCGACGTGCGGGGCGGGGCCCCGTCACCGCGACCGCCGCGGGGGCCGACCCCGAGCGCGGCGGCGCCGGCGCGGGCGCGGCCCGGGGCGGCCGGGGGGCGCGGCGGCGACCGCGGGTCCCGGCGGCCCCCGCCCCCCCGCCGCCGCGCGCGTGGTCTCGCGTTGGCGCGGTTTGCCCCTAGCACGGCTGCGGAGTGTCGGGTAGGGCGGTGCCAGGAGGATCGCATGCGTCCCGACGAGGGCTCGATCAGCCGGCGGCGGTTCCTGCGCGACGTGGGAGCCGCGGCCGCGGCGCTGTCCGTGGCCGGCGCCGTTCCGGCGCGCGCCGAGGAGCGTCCGCCGGCGAAGCCGGGCAAGCTCCGCTTCGGCGTGCAGCCGCGACCGGAGCACGTGAGCTGGGCCGACCTCGCCCGCGCCTTCCACGAAGCCGAGGACCTGGGTCTCGACTCCGCGTTCACCTTCGATCACCTGATGCCGATCGACGGCCGTCCGGGACCCTGCCTCGAGGGCTGGACGTCGCTCGCGGCGCTGGCGGCGAAGACCGATCGCATCAAGGTGGGCGCGCTGGTCACCGGCAACGGCTACCGCCACCCCGCGCTGCTCGCGAAGATGGCCGCCACGGTCGATCAGGTGAGCAACGGCCGCCTGATCCTCGGCATGGGCGCCGGCTGGTTCGAGGCGGAGTTCACCGCGTACGGCATCCCCTTCTACACCGCCGGCGAGCGCGCCCACCGGCTCGTCGAGGCGGTGCGGGTCGTGACGTCGCTCTCGAGCGGGGCGCGCGCGACGTACGCCGGGAAATTCTACCAGCTCACCGATGCGCCCTTCGATCCCCCGTTCGTGCAGCGGCCGCACGCGCCGCTCCTCATCGGGGGCATGGGGCCGAAGGTCCTCCAGCCGCTGGCCGCGCGTCACGCCGACATCTGGCACTTCTTCCTGAAGGGCAGCGATCCGGAGGAGGCGCGACGCACGATCGCAGCATTCGACGACATCTGCCGCTCGGTGGGACGTGATCCGGGCGCGGTCGAGAAGGCCGTGTCGCTGCGCCCGGAGGACGTCACGGGCGGCTCGCCCGACGCGGCGCGCGGCCGCATCCGGGCGCTCGCCGACGCCGGGGTCGGCCACTTCATCCTGTCGCTGCCGCCGCCCTACGACTGGACGCTGCTACGCACCTACGCGCGCGACGTCGTCCCGCCGCTGCGCGGGTGAGGAGACGCTCGTCGATGGACCAGATGCTCCGGCGCGTCTTCAACGCTCGTGTCGCCGAGGTACTGCCGGCCCCGACGCCGCTCGATCGCGCCGTCACGCTGAGCGAGCGCCTGGGGCGCCCGGTGTTCCTGAAGCGCGAGGATCTCACGCCGGTCTTCTCGTTCAAGCTGCGCGGCTCCTACAACGCGATGGCGGCGCTCGACGAGGCGCAGCGACGCGCGGGCGTGATCGCGGCGTCGGCCGGCAACCACGCCCAGGGTGTGGCCGCCGGCGCCGCACGTCTCGGACTGCAGTGCCGCATCGTGATGCCGCGGACGACACCGTCCATCAAGGTGGACGCGGTACGCCGGCTCGGCGCCGTGATCGACCTCGTCGGCGACGACTACACGGAGGCCGCGCTCGCCTGCGCGACGCTCGCGCGCGAGACGGGCATGACGGTCATTCCCCCCTACGACCACCTCGACGTCATCGCGGGGCAGGGCACCGTCGGCCTCGAGGTGCTGCGCCAGGCGCCGCGCGACCTGCGTGCGATCTTCCTTCCCGTCGGCGGCGGCGGGCTCGCAGCGGGCGTGGCCGCGGTGACGAAGGAGCTGCGACCCGAGGTGCGCGTGATCGGCGTGCAGCCGGACGACGCCGACGCGATGACGGCGTCGCTGCGCGAGGGCCGGCGCGTGCGGCGCGAGCACGTCGGGCTGTTCGCGGACGGCGTCGCCGTGCGAGAGCCCGGCGAGATCACCTTTCCCCTCTGCCAGCGCTACCTCGACGACTGCTTCACCGTCAGCCTCGAGGAGATCTGCGCCGCCATCAAGGACGCCTTCCTGGACACCCGCTCGGTGCTGGAGCCGGCCGGCGCGCTCGCGCTGGCCGGGCTGAAGCGTGCGTGCCGGGCGGGAGCGCTCGGCGAGGGGTCCGTCGTCGCCGTCGCCTCGGGTGCCAACATGAACTTCGCGCGGCTCGGCTACGTGGTCGAGCGAGCCGAGGTGGGAGAGCACCGCGAGGCGATCTTCGCCGTGACCATCCCGGAGCGCCCGGGTTCGTTCCTCGAGTTCTGCCGGGTCGTCGGCAATCGCAACGTCACCGAGTTCAACTACCGGCTGGCGTCACGCAGCGCGGCGCACATCTTCGTCGGCGTCGAGGTGTCGGGACTCGAGGAGGCGCGCGCCATCGCGAGCGACCTCGTCGCGCGCGGCTATCCGTGCGTCGACCTGAGCGAGAACGACCTGGCGAAGACGCACGTGCGCCACATGGTGGGGGGCCGCACTCCCGAGGTGCGCGACGAGGTGCGCGTCGGCGTGGAGTTCCCGGAGCGCCCCGGCGCGCTCATGCAGTTTCTCGCCCACCTGGGGTCTCGCTGGAACATCTCGCTCTTCCACTATCGCAACCACGGCGCCGCGTTCGGACGCGTGCTCTGCGGTCTCGAGGTCCCGCCCGCGGAGCGCGCCGAGCTGTCGAGCCGCCTCGACGCCATCGGGTTCCCGTGGGCCGACGAGTCGGCGAACCCCGCCGGGCATTTCTTCCTCGGCTGACTCCCGCGCGCGATCAGGCGCGCGAGCGCACCGTGGCGAGGCCGCCATCCACGCCGAGCACCTGGCCCGTGACCCACGACTGGCCGGGGTCGAGGAGCCACTCGATCGCCGACGCGACCTCGTCGGGCTCGCCGATCCGCCCGAGCGCGTGCAACGCCGTCGAGGCCTTCAGGGCCGCCTCGTCGCCGGTGAGCGCGGCGGTCATCGGCGTGCGGACGAGGCCGGGGGCGACCGCGTTCACGCGGATGCCGCGCCCGGCGTAGGACGCCGCGGCCGACAGCACGAGCCCAAGCACGCCGGCCTTGGCGGCGGCGACGGCCTCGTGGTTCGCGATCCCGAGCCGGGCGGCCGCCGAGGACATCAGGACCACCGAGCCGCCGGTGCCCGTCATCGCACGCACCGCGGCGCGCACGGTCAGGAACGCCGAGGTCAGGTTGGCCGCGAGGACGCCCGCCCACTCGTCGTCGGTGGTGAGATGGGCCGGCTTCAGCACCAGCGAGCCGACGCAGTTGACGACGCCGTCGATGCGCCCGTGGTGCTCGGACGCCTCGGCGAGGCAGCGGTCGACGTGTGCGGCGCAGGTCGCGTCGATCGGCAGCGACTGGGCGCCGAGCTCCTCGCCCAGGGCCCGCGTTCGCCGGCAGTCGCGGGCGGCCACCGTCAGTCGCGCACCCCGCGCCGCGAGGCGGCGGCAGAGTGCCGCGCCGATCCCGCCCGTCGCTCCGAGAACCACATATGCCGGCTGCGGCATGGGTTGACGGTGCCACGCGCGCAGACCCAAGGAAAACGGTCCCGGCTTCTGGTAGCATCGGGCCGATGGGGTGGAGAGGTGTGGGGCTGGTGGTGGTCCTCCTCGCCCGCGCGGCGGTGGCCGCGCCGCCGGCGACGACCACCACGCTGCCGTTTGAAGCCGTGCCCACGGCCGCGCCGCGGCCGATACCGATCCCGCAGATCGCGTCCCAGGCGGAGGACACGGTCACGCGGCTCCGCACCATCGAAGCGGCGGCGGCTCCGGTGCGCACCGTGGACGACATCGTGCACCGGATTCCCGACCTCGAGGCCCGCGTCTCCGAGGCCACCAGCGAGACCTATCGCGTCCTGAAGGAGAACCTGACGCTCGCGGCGCTCGACGGTCTCCTCGATCCCTGGATGAACGTCCGCGAGCAGGCGAAGGTCTGGGTGAACCTGCTGACGGCGCGCGCCGAGGATCTCGACGCGCTGCTGAAGCGCCTGGACGACATCCGCGTGCGCTGGTCCGTGACGCGCGACGCGGCGCCCCCGGCGTCGCCCCCGTGGCCACCGTCGGTCGTATCGCCGACACGCTCGTGCTGGTCGCCTCGGCGCACGATCGCGTGTCCGAGCGGCGCGACCAGGTCCTCGTGCTACAGGATCGCGCCGCCCAGGTGCTGGCGCGCGCCGAGGAGATGCTCGATCAGATCCAGTCCAACCGGCGGGCGTTGTTCGGCCAGCTGTTCGTGCGCGACGGGATCCCCGTGTGGGGGTACTTCCTGCAGTCGGAGGGCTGGCAGAGCGCGCGCGATCAGGCCGGCCGGTCGATCGGCGGCGAGCTGCCCGTGGTGCGCCTGTTCGCGCAGCAGCACCAGACGTCGCTGATGCTCGAGACCATCATGTTCCTGGTGCTCGGCGTGATCTTCCGCTCCATGCGCCGCCGGGCCCGGCGCTGGATTGCCCTCGACGAATCCCTCGCGGCGCGGTTCCAGCCGTTCAAGTATCCCTGGGCGAGCGCGGCGCTCCTGTCCCTGCTGGTCGCCTCGCAGACGCCGCCGAGCGAGCCGCGCGCGCTCCAGGCCAGCGTGGCGCTCTTCGCGATGGTGCCGATCATCCGGTTGATCGCGAACCTGACGCCCGCGGAGTTCGTGCCGGTGATCTGGGTCGTCGGCACCCTGCACGTCGTCGATCTGGTGCGTTCCCTGGTCATCACGATCCCGCTCGTCGAGCAGGTGGTGTTTCTCGTGCAGGTGGCCGCGCTCGTTGCCGCCGTCGAGTGGCTGCGCCGCCGCCTCACGTCCGGGGAGATGGACGAGGAGCGCCGGCGGCGGCGGCAGCAGATCGGCGGTGGCGTGCTCGCGCTCGCCTGCATCGCCCTCGTCGCGGCCATGGGCGGATACCTGCGCCTCGCCCGGGCCATCGAGTTCGCGCTGATCGGCGCCGCGCAGTGGGCGCTCGTGCTGTGGGCGCTGGTGCGGATCTCCGACGGGTTCGTCGCCTGGGCGCTGCGCGTGCGCCCGCTTCGCCTCCTGCGCGCCGTGCAGGAGCACCGCACGGGGCTCGAGCGCAGCCTGCAGCACGTGTTCCACGTGCTCGCCGGCGTCTTCTGGGCGATCAGCGTCGCGAGCATCCTGGCGATCCTCGGCCCGCTGACGCAGCGACTCACGGCCATCCTCGAGGCCCACGTGGGCTACGGCGCGATACGTGTCTCGCTCGGCGACTTCATCGCCTTCCTCGTCGTCGTGTGGGTCACCTTCCAGCTCTCGGGCGCCGTGCGTGCTCTGCTCGAGGAGGACCTCTTCGCGCGCATTCGCCTCGGGCGGGGCATCGCGCTCGCCCTCTCGAGCCTGGTCCACTACGCGATCCTGCTGCTCGGATTCATGATCGGGCTCGGGGCGCTCGGCATCGATCTCACCCGCATCACGATCATCGCGGGCGCGCTGGGTGTCGGCGTGGGCTTCGGACTCCAGAACGTCGTGAACAACTTCGTGTCCGGGCTCATCCTGCTCTTCGAGCGACCGATCCAGGTGGGCGACTCGGTGCAGCTCGGCACGCTCACCGGCGAGGTGAAGCGGATTGGCATCCGCTCGAGCACCGTGCGGACGTTCGAGGGCGCCGAGGTGATCGTGCCGAACGCCAGCCTCGTGTCCGACCAGGTCACGAACTGGACGCTGTCGGACCGGATGCGCCGCATCGACCTCGATATCGGCATCGCATACGGCACCGACCCGCAGCGCGTGGTCGCGGTGCTGACCGAAGTCGCACGAACCAGCCCGGGCGTGCTGCCCGAGCCCGCACCCGTCGTGCTCTTCCTGGGTTTCGGCGACAGCGCCCTCAACTTCCAGGTGCGGGCGTGGACGGCGCGCTTCGAGGAGTGGGTCAAGACGCGCAGCGACATCGGCCTGGCCGTGCAGATGGCGCTCCGTGCCGAGGGCATCGACATCCCGTTCCCGCAGCGCGACGTCCGGATCGTGCGCGAACCCGAGGAGCCACGCGCCTTGCCGGAGCGCGGCGAGAATGCATGATGGCCGTGCGATGGACGCCGTGCGCTGGGACCGCGTCACCTTCTCCACGCACATGGTCGAGGCGGCGGCCGTGGTCGGCGAGTGTCAGGTGGCCTTCGACTTCGAGGGACAGGAGCAGGTCTGCTACGAGGTGAAGGTGTTCCGCTCGCTGAAGGGGGCGTCCGCGCAGCCTTTCTTCGCCGTGGCGACGAATCGTAGCGATCCCGGGGCGTTCCGTCCCCTGGGCGAGGGGGACACCGCCGAGGCCGCGCTCGACGCCTGTCTCGCCGCGGCCGGCATCCACCACCGACGACGTGTCAAGCAGGCCGGCGACTGAGCGCCGGCATCGGATCGCACGCCGCGCCGCGCCCGGGTGGCCATCGGCGCGCACGCCCGCTAAAACGGATGACGTTCCCATGAATGGCTTCGAAGGTCTCGCACTCGCCAACAAGGACTACGTCGCGGATCAGTACCGCCGGTGGAAGGCGGATCCGCGCTCCGTCGACGACAGCTGGCAGCTGTTCTTCGCCGGATTCGAGCTCGCCACGGACGGCCGGAACGGCGCCGCGATGCTCGCGGAGGAGGGCGCGGAACCGCCCGCGCCGTCGCCCGAGCGCGGACCGCAGGCCGGTCCGGAGCTCGGGGCGTTCGATCTCGTCCACTCGTACCGCGAGCTCGGGCACCTGGTCGCGTTCCTGAACCCGCTCGCACCACGACCGGGAGAGCATCCGCTCCTCGCGCCGTCGGAGTTCGGGTTCGGCGACGGCGACCTCGATCGCCCCGTCGACTCGGGCAGCTTCCAGGGCGTCGGATCCGTGCCGCTGCGCGAGCTGATCGCGCGCCTGCAGGCGACCTACTGCGGCACCATCGGCGTCGAGTACCTGCACATCCCCGATCGCGAGCAGCGGCTCTGGCTCCAGGAGCGCATGGAGCCGACGCTGAACACGCCCGTGCTCACCGACGAGGACCGCGTGCGCATCCTCGACCAGCTCGTGGTGGCCGAGGGCTTCGAGCAGTTCCTGCAGGTGCGATATCCCACCGCGAAGCGCTTCTCGCTCGAGGGCAGCGAGTCGCTCATCCCCATCCTGCACGCGCTGATCGAGGACGGCGGCGACCTGGGCGTCGAGGAGATGGTGCTCGGCATGCCGCATCGCGGGCGCCTGAACGTGCTCGTGAACGTGCTGCGCAAGCCCTACGAGATGGTCCTGTCGGAGTTCGAGGGAAGCCTGCTCGCGCGCGAGGCGACGGGCGACGGCGACGTCAAGTACCACCTCGGCTACTCGCGCGACCACACCACGCGCAGCGGACGGAAGGTGCACCTCTCGCTCAGCTCGAACCCGAGCCACCTCGAAGCGGTCAATCCGGTGATCGAGGGCATGGTGCGGGCCAAGCAGAGCCATCTGCACGACGACACCCACTCGCGTGTCGTGCCCGTGCTGATGCACGGCGACGCCGCCTTCACGGGTCAGGGCGTGGTCGCGGAGACGCTCTGGCTGTCGGAGCTCGAGGAGTACAGCACGGGCGGCACCATCCACATCATCGTCAACAACCAGATCGGCTTCACCACGTGTCCGCCGGACTATCGCTTCACGCCGTATCCGAGCGACGTCGCCAAGATCATCCAGGCGCCCGTGTTCCACGTGAACGGCGACGACCCCGAGGCGGCCGTGCAGGCGGCGCGGCTCGCGATCGCGTATCGCCAGCAGTTCAAGAAGGACGTGTTCATCCACCTCGTGTGCTACCGCAAGCACGGGCACAACGAGCTGGACGACCCGACGTTCACGCAGCCGACGATGTACCGCGAGATCGCGTCGCATCCGTCTCCGCTCACGCAGTACCGCGAGCGCCTGGTGTCGGCGGGCACGCTCACCGCCGAGGCGGCGGATCGTCGCGCCACCGAGTTCCGCGACCTGCTGGTCGACGCGCAGAGCTATGCGCGCGACTTCATGCCGCGCCAGCAGATCTTCGTCTTCGGCGGGCTGTGGAAGGGGTTCACCTGGGCGGGCGACGACTGGAGCGCCGAGACCGCGGTGCCGGAGGCGGTGCTGCGGGAGATCGCAGGCGCGTTCACGCGCATGCCCGAGGGCTTCCATCCGCACCCGAAGGTGCTGCGCACGATGGAGGCGCGCGAGGCCATGGTGGCCGGCGGCGGCGACATCGACTGGGGCTGCGGCGAGGCGCTCGCGTTCGGGTCGCTCGTGCTGGAGGGCACCGAGGTGCGCGTGAGCGGGCAGGACACGCGCCGCGGCACCTTCAGCCACCGCCACGCCGTGCTGCACGACATCGAGGACGACGCCCGGTGGGTCCCGCTCGCGCACGTCCGCGCGGGCCAGGCGCCGTTCGTCATCATCGACAGCATGCTGTCGGAGAACGCCTGCCTGGGGTTCGAGTTCGGCTTCAGCACGGCCGACCCGACGAAGCTGGTGGTGTGGGAGGCGCAGTTCGGCGACTTCGCGAACGGCGCGCAGGTGATCATCGACCAGTTCATCGCCAGCTCCGAGTCGAAGTGGCAGCGCATGAGCGGCCTCGTCCTCCTCCTGCCGCACGGGTACGAGGGACAGGGGCCGGAGCACTCGAGCGCGCGCCTCGAGCGCTACCTGCAGCTGTGCGCCGAGAACAACTTGCAGGTCTGCAACTTCACCACGCCTGCCCAGTATTTCCACGCGCTCCGCCGGCAGATGCACCGCACCTTCCGCAAGCCGCTCATCGTCATGAGCCCGAAGAGCCTGCTGCGGCACAAGCTCGCCGTCTCCGGCCTGCGCGACTTCACCGAGGGACGGTTCGAGCCGGTGCTGGACGACGGGGCGCACGCGGGCGGCGCCGAGGACGAGATCAGGCTCGAGCGGACGGGCGTTCGCCGCGTGGTCCTGTGCAGCGGGAAGATCTACTACGCGCTGCTCGCGGGCCGCCGCGAGCGCAGCACCGCCAGCACGGCGATCGTGCGGGTGGAGCAGCTCTATCCGTTCCCTCGTCGTGAGCTCGAGGCGGTGCTGGCAGGCTACCCGCAGGCGGAGCAGGTGCACTGGGTGCAGGAGGAGCCCGCGAACATGGGAGCATGGCGGTTCATCGATCCCCTGCTACGACCGCTGCTCGGCGGGCGCACGCTGACGTACGTGGGTCGCGACGCCGCCGCCAGCCCGGCGAGCGGGTCGTACAAGGTGCACCAGGCCGAGGAGACCGAGCTGGTGACGCGCGCCTTCGCGCGCGCCTGAGGCGGATGATGTTCGAGATCCGCATCCCGAGCCTCGGGGAATCGGTCACCGAGGCGACGATCGCGCGCTGGGCGAAGCACGACGGCGACACCGTCGCGCCCGACGACGTGCTGCTCGAGATCGAGAGCGACAAGGCCACGACGGAGCTGCCCGCGGAGCGCGCCGGCGTGCTCCGCGTGCTCAAGCAGGAAGGCGAGACGGTCGTCCCGGGAGACGTCGTGGCTCGCATCGAGGAGAACGCGCAGGCCGCCAGGCCAGCCGCTGCCGCGGCCGCCACGCCTGCACCCGCCCCCGCGCCGCCGGTCGCGGCGGCGCCGGCCGAGGCGAATTCGCGGCCGTCCCCCGCGCCGGCCTCTGCCCGGCCGGTCGGGCCGCTCAGCCCGGCGGTGCGCAACCTGATCGACGAGCACGGCCTCGACCCGGGCGCGATTCCCGCGTCGGGCAAGGGTGGCCGCCTCACCAAGAGCGACATCCTGACGCACCTCGAGCGTCGCGAGCCGGTCGCGAATGCCGCGCCGCCCGTGCCCGCCGCGGCGGCGACCCCCGCCGTCGCTCGCCCCGTGACGCGGCCCGCCGGGGAGGGCGAGGAGCGGGTGCCGATGACCCGCATCCGCAAGCGGATCGCCGAGCGGCTCGTCGCCGCTCAGCACACCGCCGCCATCCTCACCACGTTCAACGAGATCGACTGCAGCGCGATGATGGCGATGCGTGCCCAGCACAAGGAGCGCTTCCAGCAGAAGTACGGCATCGGCCTCGGCTTCATGTCGTTCTTCGCACGCGCGTGCATCACCGCGCTGGAGGAGATCCCCGCCGTCAACGCCCAGATCGACGGCGACGACGTCGTCTACCGGCACGTCGTCCATCTCGGCGTGGCGGTTGGCACCGCGCGCGGACTGGTGGTGCCGGTGGTGCGGCACGCCGACGCCATGTCCTTTGCCGATCTGGAGCACGAGATCGCGCGCCTCGCCGGCCTCGCGCGCGACGGCAAGCTCGCTGTGGACGACCTGCAGGGCGGCACGTTCACGATCTCGAACGGCGGCGTCTACGGCTCGCTCCTCTCGACGCCGATCCTGAATCCACCCCAGAGCGGCATCCTCGGCATGCACAAGATCGAGAAGCGTCCCGTCGTCGTGAACGATCAGATCGTCGTGCGGCCGATGATGTATCTCGCGCTGTCGTACGACCATCGCCTGGTCGACGGCGAGCAGGCCGTGACCTTCCTGGTGCGGGTGAAGGAGCGCCTGGAGGATCCGGCGCGGCTCCTGCTCGACGTCTGATGGCCGAGCGCGTCGACCTCGTCGTCGTCGGCTCGGGCCCGGCGGGATACACCGGCGCCATCCGGGCCGCGCAGCTCGGCATGCGCGTCGTGTGCGTCGAGAAGGACGTCCCGCTCGGCGGCACGTGTCTCAACGTCGGCTGCATCCCGAGCAAGGCGCTGCTCGACTCGAGCGAGCACTACCACCTGGCGCGCAACGGGCTGGGCGTCCACGGTGTGCGTGTCGGCGACGTGGCGCTCGATCTGCCCGCGATGATGGCCCGCAAGCAGAAGGTCGTGCGCGGCCTCACGCAGGGCATCGCCGGGCTGTTCCGCAAGAACAAGGTGACCCGGCTGACGGGCACGGGGCGGCTGGCCGCGCCCGATCGCGTCGTGGTGACCGGCGCCGACGGCGAGACCGTCGTCGAGACGGCGCACGTGCTGATCGCCACCGGGAGCGAGCCCATCGCGCTGCCCGGCTTGCCGTTCGACGGGGAGCGCATCGTCAGCTCCACCGAGGCGCTCGCGCTCGAGAGCGTGCCCGCGCGGCTCCTCGTCATCGGCGCGGGAGCCGTCGGCCTGGAGCTCGGCTCGGTGTGGCGTCGCCTCGGCTCCGAGGTCCTGGTCGTCGAGTTCCTCGACCGGATCGTGCCGTGGGCGGACGCGGCGATGGGGAGCCAGCTCCAGCGCGCCCTCGGCAAGCAGGGCCTGGTCTTCCGGCTCTCGACGCAGGCGAAGTCGGCGGAGCGCACGGCGACCGGGGTGCGGGTGATGCTGGCCGGACCCGGCGAGCCGCCGCTCGTCGACGCCGACGTCGTGCTGGTCGCGGTCGGGCGCCGCCCGTACATCGAGGGACTCGGCGCCCGCGAGCTGGGCGTGCGCTTCGACGAGCACGGTCGCATCGCGGTGAACGAGCGCTTCGAGACCACGGTGCCGGGCGTGTACGCCGTCGGCGACGTCATCCCCGGCCCGATGCTGGCGCACAAGGGCGAGGAGGACGCCGTCGCCGCGGTCGAGGGCATGGCGGGTCACCCGGTGCACGTCGACCACGACCTGGTGCCGAACGTCGTCTACACGGCGCCGGAGCTGGCGAGCGTCGGGATCACCGAGGAGCAGGCGAAGGCGCGCGGGCTCGAGGTCCGCATCGGCACGTTCCCCTTCCAGGCCAATGCGCGGGCGCGCTGCCTCGACGAGACCGAGGGCGGCGTGAAGATCATCGCCGACGCCGCCAGCGACCGCATCCTCGGCATTCACATCCTCGGCGCACGCGCGTCGGATCTGATCGCGGAGGCGGTCCTCGCCATGGAGTACGGTGCGAGCGCGGAGGACATCGCGCGCACCGTCCACGCGCACCCGACGCTCCCCGAGGCGATGCGCGAAGCCGCGCTCGGCGTCGCCAAGCGCAGCATCAACATCTGACGTCGGCGGCGGCCGGAGGCGTCGTGCCCCCGGCCGCCACCGGGATCACTTCTTCGGCTGTTCCTTCGCCGCGGGCGGTGTCGCCCCGGGCGGTGTCGCCGCAGGCTGGTCCTTCACGATCTCGAGCAGCTCGACGTCGAACTGGAGCGTGGAGCCGGGCTTGATCTTCGGCGGTGCGCCGCGATCGCCGTACGCCACGTCGGCGGGGCAGATGATCTTCGCCTTGCCGCCGACCTTCATCTGCTGGACACCATCGGTCCAGCACTTGATGACCTGGTTCAGGGGGAAGGTCGCCGGCTGCCCTCGCTCGACGGAGCTGTCGAAGACCGTGCCGTCGGTGAGCTTGCCGGTGTAGTGCACCTTGACCTTGTCGGTGGCCTTCGGCGCGTCGCCGGTGCCTGCCTTCTGCTCGATGTAGATGACACCCGAGTCGAGCTTCTTCGCGCCCTTCTCCTGCGCCATCTTCTCGAGGAACGGCTTGGCCGCTTCCTTCTCCTTCTCGGCGGCGGCCTTCGACCGCGCCTGGGCCATCTCCTGGATCTTCTGGCCGTACTTGTCGATGTCGACCTTCTTCTCCTTGGAGAACAGGCCGTCGGACATCCCTGCCTCGACCGTCTCGAGCTCGGCCGGGGTGAGGGCGAAGGTCGCGAGGTTGCGGCTGAGCGCGAGGCCGAGCGCGTAGAGGGTCTTCTGGTCCTCGGTCTCGAGCTTGACCTCCGCGGCGCGAGCCGCGGGGGTGATCACGAGCACCGCGAGCAACGCGGCGGCGAGAGTTCGCATGGGCACACTCCTTCCAATCAGTGTCGGGTCTGGGCGTACTAGCTGCCTTCGACGCGACGGGCAAGGCCCGGCGGCCCGGCGGCGAAGCCGTTCCGCGAACGCTCGGCCGGGTGCTATGAGCGCACCGATGTCGGCTCGGCGTCGCGGCTTCGCCACCGGTCTCGCGCTGCTCCTCCTCGCGGCCGCGGGACTGTGCGGCGCACCCACGCACGACGCCACGTCGCACCGCCGCTTCGACGATCCGACCTACTGGTCGTCGGTCTTCGACGATCCCGCGCGCGCCGCGTGGCAGAAGCCGGACCAGGTGGTGGCGGCGCTCGCGCTGCAACCGGGGCAGTGCGTCGCCGATCTGGGCGCCGGGACGGGGTACTTCAGCCGGCTGCTCTCCGCCGCGGTGGGCCCGACGGGCACCGTGCTGGCGGTCGATCCGGAGCCAAACCTGATCGCGCACCTGCGCGAGCGCTCCGAGCGCGAGGGGACGGCGAACGTCGTGCCGATCCTCGCGTCGAACGACAATCCGCGCCTGCCGGCCGGGCTCGTCGACGTCGTGCTGATCGTCGACACGTACCATCACATCGACGATCGCATCGCGTACCTGCGACGTCTGCGGCGCGCGCTGCGCGGGGCGGGCCGGATCGCCGTCGTCGACTGGCAGAAGCGCCCGATGCCGGTCGGTCCCGAGATGGACCACAAGCTCGACCGCAAGCTGGTGGTCGACGAGATGAACGCCGCGGGCTACCGGCTCTCCGACGAGCCGACCTTCCTGCCCTACCAGTACTTCCTGATCTTCACCCCGCGCTGACGCGCCGGGAGAGCGGTCAGCGAGCGGAGGATCCCTGCGCCGCCGGCGCGGCCCGGCAATCCACCGTGCACGCCTGGGTGGTGAGGCAGCAGGTCCGGCAGCTCAGCTCGCCGACCGGCACCGTCCAGCAGTTGGGGCCAATCGGGGCGATGGGTGGCGCCGTCCCGGCGCGGAGGTCGGACGGCAACATCTGGAGGAGCCCGCTCGGCAGCGGCGTCGACTCGCTCATCACGCTCGGCGCACCGGGCTCGGGCCGGTGGAAGTACGCCAGCACCGCGCGGCCGGTGTAGACCAGCTCGACGTCGCGCTTGCTGGCGACGAGCACGAAGTCGGGCGTCGGGTGCTCGGCGACGTACGCCTTGATGGTCGGATCGTGGGCCGCCTCGCGCGCCACCTCGCCGACACCGAGGTTGCGTCCGTTCAGCAGGATGCCCTCGTAGCGCGTCCCGGGGGTCGAGCGCATCCCGCTGCAGGCCGCGAGACACGCGACGAGCACGAGCCACGGCCGCCGCCAGGTCATCGCCGCTTCCTAGCGGCGTCGCGAGCGGAAATCGAGACGCGCGTTGACACGCGACGGCGCGTCGCGTTGAAAGAGCGTCACATGCCGCAGTTCATCTTCACGATGAAGGATCTCCGCAAGATCACGCCCCAGGGAAAGGAGATCCTGAAGGGCATCTGGCTCTCGTTCTACGCCGGCGCGAAGATCGGGGTGCTCGGGCACAACGGCGCCGGCAAGAGCACGTTGCTGCGCATCATGGCGGGTCTCGACCACGACGTCGCCGGCGAGGCCTTTCTCGCCGAGGGCGCCACCGTCGGCCTCCTGCCGCAGGAGCCGGCGCTCGACGATACGAAGACCGTGCGGGAGGTGGTGGAGGAGGGCGTGGCCGCCACGCGTGATCTCCTGGCGCGGTTCGAGTCGGTGTCGATGCAGCTCGGCGAGCCGATGTCCGACGAGCAGATGGAGAAGCTCCTGGCGGAGCAGGGACGCCTGCAGGACCGCATCGACGCCGCCAACGCCTGGGAGCTCGACCGCCAGCTCGAGGTCGCGATGGACGCCCTGCGCTGTCCGCCGCCGGACACGTCCGTGGAGACGCTCTCGGGCGGCGAGCGCCGGCGCGTGGCGCTCTGCCGTCTCCTGCTCCAGCAGCCCGACCTCCTCCTGCTCGACGAGCCCACGAACCATCTCGACGCCGAATCGGTCGCGTGGCTGGAGCGCCATCTGCAGGAGTACGCCGGGACGGTGGTCGCCGTCACGCACGATCGCTACTTCCTCGACAACGTCGCCGGCTGGATCCTCGAGCTCGATCGCGGGGCGGGCATTCCGTGGGAGGGCAACTACTCCTCCTGGCTCGCGCAGAAGGAGGAGCGCCTCGGGCTGGAGGAGAAGGAAACCTCCGCTCGCCGCCGCACCCTGCAGCGCGAGCTCGAATGGGTGCGCATGGCGCCGCGGGCGCGGCACGCGAAGAGCCGCGCCCGGGTCACGCAGTACGAGCAGCTCCTCGCCGAGGAGCAGGCACAGGAGACGCGACAGGGCGCGGCCCAGATCGCCATTCCCGCGGGACCGCGGCTCGGCGACCTGGTCGTCGAGGCGAGCGCGCTGCGCAAGGGATACGGCGATCGCCTGCTGATCGACGGCCTCGACTTCACCCTGCCGCGCGGCGGCATCGTCGGGGTCATCGGGCCGAACGGGGCGGGCAAGACGACGCTCTTCCGCATGATCACCGGCGGCGAGCTGCCGGATGCCGGCACGCTCCACGTCGGCGACACCGTCGCGCTCGCTTACGTCGACCAGAGCCGGGAGGCCCTGCAGGGCGACCGCACGCTGTGGGAGGAGATCTCGGACGGCGGCCACGAGATCGTCATGGTCGGGAAGCGGGAGGTCAACTCACGCGCCTACGCGGCCTCGTTCAACTTCAAGGGGCCCGATCAGCAGAAGAAGGTCCGCGATCTCTCGGGCGGCGAGCGCAACCGGCTGCACCTGGCGAAGCTGTTGAAGAGCGGCGGCAACCTGCTGCTGCTCGACGAGCCCACCAACGACCTCGACGTCGACACCCTGCGCGCCCTCGAGGACGCGCTGGTCGCGTTCGCCGGCTGTGCGGTGGTGATCAGCCACGACCGCTGGTTCCTCGATCGCATCGCGACGCACATGCTGGCCTTCGAGGGCGACAGCCGCGTGGTCTGGTTCGAGGGAAACTACCAGGAGTACGAGGCCGACCGGCGCAAGCGTCTCGGGGCCGACGCGGAGCAGCCGCACCGGATCAAGTACCGCAAGCTGACGGCCTGACGCGTCGCGACGGCGCTCAGGGAAGCCCGAGCGCCACCATGCCGCCGCTGTACCCGACGTAGACCACACCGTCGACGATGGAGGCGCCGGACTGGACCTGGCCCGCCAGCTGCACGGTCTTCAGGCGCGCGCCGGTCGCGGCGTCATAGACGTAGTACTCCTTCGCCACGTTGGTGCCGACGAAGAGCAGGCCGTTGGCGACGGCGGCGGAGCTCCAGCTCGGCCCGATCTGCGCCGACCACTTCGGCGCGCCGTCGAGGTCGGAGAACGCATAGAGGTGATCGTTGCTCTCGGGCCAGTCGGGCCTGATGGTCTCGTACAGCGAGGCGTAGATCGTGTGGCCCGTCCACGCGACGGCGGAGTTGAAGAGTCCGAAGCCCGCGAACGAGCCGCCCTCCGGCACCAGCGAGTAGCTCCACACGAGTGCGCCCGTCGCGGGATCGACGGCGTACATCGTGCCGTCCTTGCTGGCGCCGAGGACCAGCGTCCGGGTGCCGCCGAGACCGTCGGCCGCGTCGATCAGCAGCGGGCCGTTGAGGAATCCGAAGTCGTGATAGAACGGTGTGGCGTCGTGGTACTGCTCGATCGATTCGGTGCGGTAGATCCAGTGCGCCGCGCCGGTGGCGGCGTCGAGCGAGAAGAGCGCGTCCGAGTTGCCGATGGACGGCCGCGTGTAGCAGCCGACGGCGCCCATGTAGACCGTCTTGCCCGTCGGCTCGATGGCGACCGTCGCCGTGACGCCGCCGCCGACACCCGGCACGCACTCTGCCCCGCCGCAGTCGGCGTCTGTCGTGCAGGTGATGTGGGTGTCGTTGCGGCACACGTGCGCCGGAACCGTCGCGTAGCGCCACAGCTCGGCGCCCGTCTCGAGATCGAAGGCGTAGAGATGCCCCTGCGTGCACGGCTGATCCGAGTGCGAAGCCCGGCCGACGAAGACGCGACCGAGCGCCACCATCGGCGACGCCCACACGTGCGACGCCGCCGGATCCGTGTCCCCGGCGTTCGCCTTCCAGAGTAGCTGCCCGGTCTTCGCCACCAGGCAGTGCACGAAGCCGAGGCTGTCACCGACGATCAGGCGCCCCTCGGGCGTCAGCGTCGCCGAGCTCTGCACCCCGAGCCCGGTGCCCGCGCCCGTGTCGTAGCTCCAGCGCACCTTCCCGTCGCGCTGCCGGAGCCCGTAGACCTTGCCGTTCCAGGCCGTGACGAACACCATGCCGTTGCCGACCGTGGGCGTGGAGGTGACCGTGCCCGAGCCGCCGCCCTCGTGCGCGACGATGTCGAAGGTCCACTTGACGTCGATCTGCGCGGCGTTCGCGGGCGAGAGCGTGGTCTCGACCGACGTCGCGCGGGTGTTGCCGTGGTCGTAGCCGAAGGTCGGCCAGTCGTGCTTGAGGCACGTGAAGGTGATGCGGTCCGAGTCGGTCCCGTCCCGGGTGTTGACCTTCAGCTTGACGCTGCGCCGTGCGGCGCCGAGCCCGCGCTTGCCGAGGTGCCGCAGCGGCACGCGCACGGACTGCCCGCTGGTGCAGGCGCTCGCCGTGGCGGGGAGCAGCGCCGAGCCCGCTTGCTGGAGCGCGGAGAGGTCCGGGTTGCCGTGCGCGCCCGCGACGGCGAACGACACCACGTCGCTCGGCGCGCACGCGGGAACCGCCGGATCGCTCATGCGCATGCAGACATCGAGCGGGAAGCGGCACTCGCCGTTCACCGTGCCGTCGAGGTCGCAGCCGGCGTCGCCGTCGAAGCAGCGCACCTCCTTCGGCGTCCGGCTCTTGCCGGGCGTGGACAGCGGATAGTTGGGCGCGGGCGCGTCGAGCTCCAGCCAGCAATCCTGGCGCGCTCCGCCGCCGCCGGGGAGGACGGCGAGCACCGTACAAGGCAGCAGGCAGGAGGCGAGCGCGAGCAGACGGGAAGGCCGCATGGGGGACAGCCCTACGAAGTCCCCGCGCGGTCAGTCAACACTGCTCGGTGTCGTCCGTCCGGACGGGAGGGCGAGCGGTCCGGAGCGCGGCGCGATCTGCATGCGACCGTCGAGCACGACGGCTCCCCGGCCGGGCTCCAGCACCTTCACCGGGTTCAGCTCCAGCTCGACGAGCTCGGGCACGATCTCCGCCAGGGCCGAGACGCGGCGGATGATCGATACCAGGGCGGGGCGGTCTCCCGGGGCGGCGCCGCGATGGCCGGCAAGCAGCCGCACCGTTCGCAGCTGCGAGAGCATCTCCTCGGCGTCGACGTCGGTGACGGGCGGCACACGGACCGCGACGTCGCCCATGAGCTCCACCAGGGCGCCGCCGATCCCGCAGAGTACCAGCGCGCCGAACGTGGGATCCGTCGTGACGCCGGCCAGCGCCTCGATGCCGCCAGTGACCTGGCGCTGCAGGAGCACGCCGTCGAGTCGCCGCCCCGCCTCGGCCAGCCGTCGGCCGAGACGCTCCACCGCGGCGGCGAGCGCGACGGGACCGTCGAGCCCGAGCTCGACGCCGCGCAGATCGCTTCCCGGGAGCAGCCCGGGCGAGACGGCCTTGGCGACGAGCGGGTAGCCGAGGCGCGGTCCCGCCGCGGTCGCGCCGCCGGGCGTCGCGCGCACGATCTCCGCGTAGTCGATGCCGGCGGCGCGCAGGATCGTCGCCAGGTCCTCGGGCTCGAGCCACGTCGGTCCGTGCGCCGTGGCGAGGACGCGCTCGACCACCGCGCGGACGGCGTCGCGCGCGAACGCCGACAGCGCGAGCGGAGAGCCGGTGACACGGCGCCGCCAGCGCCCCCAGCGGACCGCGGCCGCGAGGGCCTCGGCCGCATTCTCCGGGAAGCTGTAGGACGGGATCGCGCCACGTGGCCCGCTGCCGAGGAGCACCGGGGCGCCGCGCGCCGACAGGAAGACCGCCAGCACCGGCTTCTCGAGCGGAACGCGGCCCGCGCCGCGCGCGATCGCGGCCGCGACGTCCTCGGGTCGCGTGACGATGGGCGGCGCGTAGATCACCACCACGGCGTCGACGCCGGGATCCGCTCCGACCGCCGCGAGCGCGTGCTCGTAGTGCGCGGGCGTGGCGGTGTTCAGCAGATCCACCGGGTTCGCCCCCGTCGCTCCCGGTGACAGGAGCGCGCGCAACGTCTCCAGCGTGGGCGGGGCGAGCGGTGGCAGCGGCAGCCCCCGCGCCTCGCACGCGTCCGCGAAGAGGACGCCGGGGCCGCCGGCGTTGGTGATCACCCCGACGCGCGGTCCGGGTGGGACCGGCTGGGTGGAGAGCAGCGCGGCGACGTCGAACATGCCCTCGAGCGTACCGGTACGGATCACGCCGGCATGGGCGAAGAGCGCGTCGACGCCGACGTCGAGGCTCGGCAGCGTGGTCGAGAGGCCTCGCGCGGCGCGATTGTCCGCCCCCGCGCGTCCCGACTTCACGGCCACGATCGCCTTCTCGCGCGCCACCTGCGGAACGAGCCGGGCGAACGTGCGGGGATTCCCGAAGCTCTCCAGGTACAGCAGCACCACGCGCGTGCGCGGGTCGTCCGCCCAGTATGCGAGCAGGTCGTTGCTCGACACGTCCGCCCGGTTGCCCGCGGACACGAACGTCGAGACGCCGAGGTTCAGGCTGCGGATGTGATCGAGGACGGCGAGGCCGAGCGCCCCGCTCTGCGAGAGCATGCCGACGGGTCCGGCCGCGGGCCAGGTGGGGGCGAAGGTGGCGTTGAGCGACACGGCGGGATCGGTGTTCAGCACGCCCATGCAGTTCGGTCCGACCAGCCGCATGCCCGAGCCGCGCACGAGCTGGACCAGCTCGCGCTCGAGCTCGGCCCCGGCCGGCGACGCGTCGGCGAAGCCCGCCGAGACGACGACCACGCCGTGGACGTGGGCGCGCGCGCAGTCGCGGACCACGTCGAGCACGGCCGCCGCGGGCACGGCGATGATGGCCAGGTCGACGCGCTGCCCGATCGCCTCCACCGTCGGATGGCAGCGCAGCCCGGCGATGGTCTCGGCGTGCGGGTTCACCGGATAGATCGGTCCGGTGAATCCGGCACGGCGCAGGTTGTCGACCAGCACCGCCCCGATCGTGCCGGGCGTACGCGACGCGCCGACGACGGCGACCGCCCGCGGCGCCAGGATCGCGCGCAGGCTGCGCGCCGCGGCGGCGCGCTCGCGCTCCTCCGTGACGGCGGCGTGCTCGTCGGTCTCCCGGGTCGGAAAGGTGACGTGGAAGACCCCGTCGGCGAGCGAGCGCTTCACGCGGAAGCCGCTCTTGGCGAAGACCCGGAGCATGCGGTTGTTCTCGCCGAGGACGTCGGCCTCGAACTCCGTGACGCCGCTGGCGCGGGCGATCACGACGAGGTGCTCGAGGAGCAGCGTGCCGAGCCCGCGGCCCTGGAACGCGTCACCGACCGTGAACGCCACCTCGGCGCGATGCGGGGGGATCGGCGAGCCGTCGGTCACGGCATAGCGCGCGGTCGCGATGATGCGCTCCGCGTCGCCGATCCGCCGCGTCGCCACGAGCGCGCCGCGGGTCGTGAAGTCGAGCTCCGTGAACGCTTCGAGCTCCTGGTCGGTGAGGCGCTGCTTCACGCGAAAGAAGCGGAAGTAGACGGCCTCGGGGCTGAGCTCGGCGAAGCCCCGCGCGAGCTCCGCACGGTCGCCGGGACGGATCGCGCGGATGTGCACCGACGTCCCGTCACGCAGGATGCCGTCGACGGCGTAGTCCTTCCAGGTGGTCGCCACGGGCGGCGCGCATCATAGGACCGCGGCGTGCCCAGGTCATCACGCGCGCGGAGCGGTGGCGGCGGCCGACGGCGTCGGCTAGACGACGGCGGGACGTCATGTGGTACTTCGCGTACGGCTCGAACATGCAGAGCGATACGCTGCGCGGCCGGCGCGGCGTGGCGTTCCGCCGGGCGCTCCCCGTGCGCGCGCCGGGATGGCGCGTGGTGTTCGACAAGCCGCCGCTGTTCTCGATCGGCGAGGCCTTCGCCAACATCGTCCGCGAGCCCGGCGCCGCCGCGCTCGGCGTGGCGTTCGAGGTGGGCGACGACGATCTCGCCCAGATCGAGCGCTCGGAGGGCGTCTCGTTCGGCAACTACGGGCGGGTCGAGCTCGCGGTCGATCCGCTCGCCCCGTGTGACGATGCGCCGTCCAGCGCGATGTCGCTCGCGTCCGAGCGGCGCGACCCGAGCCTCCTGCCGTCGACCCGCTACATGGCGCTCGTCATCGCGGGCGCCGTCGAGCACGGACTCCCCGCGGAGTACGTGGAGGCGTTGCGCGCCACTCCGGCCCGCGAGCAGACGGCCGTGGCCCGCGCGCTGCGCCCGCTGGTCGATGCGGCGATGCAGCGGCGGCGCTGATCACCCGCCGTCGAGCGCGCGCTCGAGCGCGGCGCGCTCGCGCGGATCGAAGGGCGGGCTCGGCGGGGTGTCGTCGTCGCGATCGGCGAGATAGCCCGCGGGCAGCATGACCCGGCGCTGGACGCGCGTGTCCTTCACGCGGTTCCCGCGCACGGTGGCGGTCGGGAACGGCTCGTCCGGATCGAGCCGCTCGAGGATCGCGAGCATCTCGGGTAGCGTGTCGATCCGCGACCAGCGCGGCGCGAACGGCCGCCGATCCGTGAAAACCGGTCGTGTACCAGACGCACCACTTCCGCATCTGGCGCATGCCGTTCACCGGGCCGAAGAACTCGACGAGCATCTCGGCATGACGGCGCATGAGCGCCGTGATCTGCCCGAGGCGCGGCTGGGGATCGGGCTCGCGGCCGTCGAACACCGCGGCGAGCTCGGCGAAGAGCCAGGGGCGCCGGAGACAGCCGCGCCCGACGATGACCCCGTCGCACCCGGTGGCGCGCAGCATGCGCAGCGCGTCCCAGCATTCCCACACGTCGCCGTTGCCCAGCACGGGAATCGACACCGCGGCCTTGAGCGCCGCGATCGCATCCCAGTCCGCCTCGCCGGCGTAGAGCTGTGCCGCGGTACGCGCGTGCAACCCGATCGCCGCGGCGCCCTCGGCCTCGGCCACGCGGCCGGAGTCGAAGCAGGTGATCAGCTCCTCGTGGATGCCCGTGCGGACCTTCACGGTCACCGGGACGTCGCCGGCGCCGCGCACGGTGGCCGCCACCAGCCTGGCCATCAGGCGCGGGCGCACCGGGATGGCGCTCCCGCCGCCGTTGCGCGTGACCTTGGGGACGGGACATCCGAAATTGAGGTCCAGGTGCTCGACCCCCTCGCTCACCATGATGCGCGCAGTCTCTTCCAGGTCCGACGGATTCGTCCCGTAGAGCTGCACCGAGCGGGGCCGCTCGTCCGCTCCGCCGCTGGCGAGGAGGCGCGTCAGGTGGTTGCCCTCGAGGAAGCCGCGCGCGGTGATCATCTCGGAGACGTAGAGCCCGGCGCCGAACTCGCGGCACAGGGTCCGGAAGGGCCGATTCGTGACGCCGGCCATGGGCGCGAGCACCACCGGGGGCCACACGCGGAGCGCGCCGACGCGCAGCGGGCGAAACTCGCCCGGCCGGGCAACCGGGACGTCGCGGTTGCGCGCGGTCGCGTCGCGCGGCGGAGGAGCGGTACGGGCCGGGTCGATCACGTCGTCAGCCGTCGTGCCGCGCGGCGGTGCGAGGGTCAAGGCCGCCCTCGCTGGGCCGGGACGGCGGGGCGCGATACAACCCGTGTCGTGGCGGAGCCGTACGACGTCTTCGCGCGCCACTTCGACGCCTGGCAGCAGGCGTTCGGGGGACCGTACGACGACCTCATCCTGCCGCGGGTGCTGGCGGCGCTCGCCCGGCACGCGCCACCGGTGCGGCGCGTCGCCGACCTCGGCATCGGCACCGGCGATCTCGTCGTCGCGCTGGCCCGGGCGGGCTACGCGGTCGTCGGCGTGGACCGGTCGCCGGCCATGCTCGCCGTCGCGCGCGCCAAGGTGGCGGCGGCGTCGCTGGCGCCGGCGCCCGCACCCGTGCTGGTGCAGCAGGATCTGCGCGCGCTCGACCTCGATGCCCCCGTCGATGCGGCCGTCTGCGTGTACACGGTGATCAACCAGCTGACCGGGGACGGCGACCTCGCCCGCGCGCTCGCCTCCGTGCACGCGGCGCTGGAGCCCGGCGGGCTGTTCCTCTTCGAGCTGAACCTGCCGGAGGCGTACGCGCGCTACTGGACCGGCGCCGAGACGGTGACGCTCCCCGACGCCGTGGTCACGCGCGAGCACCATCGCGTCGCCGGCACGCCGTGTCTCGAGGCCCAGGTCACCATCCGGGGTGCGGACGGTGCCGTCTCGCACGATCGCATCCGCCAGCGTCCATATGACGACGCCGAGGTCGCGGATGCGCTGCGCGGCGCGGGCTTCACGCGCGCCAGCGTCGAGCGCTACGACCCGTTCGCCGGCGCGGGTGCGCCGACGAAAGCGCTGTGGGCCGCCGAGCGGCCGCGCATCAGTCCTTCGGCGCCGGCGCGCGGCTGACCGCGTAGGCCGTCCGATCGGGAACGCCGGCGGTCGCGAAGGCCTCGGCGCGCTCGCGGCACTTGTTGCAGTCGCCGCAGTGCCGGCCGTCGATCGTCGGGCGGAGGCAGGAGAGCGTCAGCTCGAGCGGCAGGTCGGCTCCCCGCCGGATCACGTCCACCTTCGACAGCTCGCGATACGGCGCGACGACCTCGAGCGGCGCGCGCAGGGCCTCGGAGGCGGTCGCGGCGATCGCGGCGAAGAAGTGCGGCGTGGCATCGGGGAACGGGTTGCCAGCGAGCGAGCCGATCGCGACCGTCGGCCAGCCCTCGATCGCCGCCGCCACCAGCGCCTTGGAGAGCAGCACGAGGTTGCGGCCGCGTAGCTCGACGGCCTCGTCGGGCGCATCCCAGCCGGGCGACCCCTCGCCGGTCACGCTCCAGTGCGCGCGGTACACATCGGCCATCGGCATCGCCAGCTCGCGTACCGGCGCGAGCCGGCGCTCCGCCACGGCGGCGAGAAACCGATCCAGCGCCGCGCGCTCCGCGTCCTCCCAGGGGTGTCCCGCACGGACGAAGACCGGCACGGCCTGCCCGGTCCGACGTGCGAGATCGACCAGGAGCACCGCGGAGTCGAGGCCGCCGGAGCAGAGGACGCCCACCGGGCTGCGCATCGCGCCGCGCTTAGCACGCGCCGGGGAGCAGTCAAGGAGAACGAAACCCGACGCTCCCGATACGTTCGTGCGCCTGGTAACCTCTCCCCATCCAGACCGTAATGTGGACGGGGGACGAAGATGTTGCGAGAAGCCGAAGCCGCCGGCGGGCGGAGTGGATGGCGTGTGCGCAGGCCGGGGATCGCGAGGCCTACCGTGCCGTTCTGGAGGACATCGGCCCGCTGCTTCTCCGCTGGCTTCGCCGCTGGCTCGGCGATTCGCCCGATCTCGCCGACGTCTACCAGGACACCCTCGTCCACGTGCACCGCGCCCGGCACACCTACGATCCCGGACGGCCCTTCGAGCCCTGGCTCTTCGCGATCGCCCGCCACTGCGCCGCCGACCACGCGCGGCGCCGGCGCCAGCGCGCATGGGAGGTCCTGGTGGACGAGCTTCCCGACGTCGCGGCCGAATCCGACCCCGACCGCCGCGCGCTCGTCGACGCCCTCCGGACGTTGCCGCGCCCCCAGCGCGAGGCGTTCAGCATGCTGAAGCTCGAGGGCCTGTCGGTCGGGGCGGCGGCGGCGCGCGCGGGGGTCACCCCCGGCGCCCTGAAGGTGCGCGCGCACCGCGCCTACAAGGCGTTGCGGGCGCTCCTCGGGGGATCCTGAGTTTCCGGATGCGCGACCCGGGGTGGCAGCAGGATCTGGTCGAGCGGCTCGTGGCCGACGGTACGCCGGTACGTCGTCTGTGGCGTCCCGAGCTGCGTCTGCTCGCCTGGCTCGCCGTCGGCATCCCGCTGGTGGTGTTTCCGATGAGCCGCGTGCTGCGCGACGACGTCGTGCAGCAGCTCCGAACGCCCGCATTCCTGCTCGAGGAGGCGACGATGCTGGTGGCGGCGGCGCTGCTGGCCCTGGCGGCCCTGCGTGCCGCGGTGCCGGGGCGTCGCGTGGGCGCCGCCATCTCCCTCGCCGCGGCCACGGCGCTCGCGCTGGGCAGTCTGCTCGTGTTCAGCAAGCCCGTCTTCACGAGCTGGACGCCCGACGTCTTCCTTGCCGTCGGATTGCCATGTCTCTGGCGCTCGTTCGCGTGGACGATGGTGCCGTGGGCGCTGCTCGTCATCGCGGTGCGTCGCGCCGCGCCGCTGCGCAGCCGGTGGACGGGAGCGCTGGTCGGCGCCGCCGCGTGGTGCCTGACGTTCGGGGCGCTCAGGCTGTGCTGTCAGACGGAAGAGCTGACGCATCTCGGCGTCTTCCACGTCCTGCCGTTCGTGACCGGCACGGTCCTGTCGGGGGCGCTGGGTCCCATGCTCTTTCGCGATCGCCGCGCGTAACCATCGCCGGTCCCGCTCCGTATAGCCCCTGGGGAACCTATGGATCGGGCCATCGACCGGGGAAACGTCGCGCCTCTTCGCCCACCGCGCATCCGCGAGCTGACCCGCCGGCGCGGCCAGCCGCCCAACGAGTCGCGTCGTAGCCGCATGCCCGTCCGGCTGGCGGGCCGCCCGCTCACCGGCGAGCTCCAGCTCCGGCTGGCGGTCCTGGAGGATTGCCTGCGCGGGCTGCTGGCGGCGCGTGACCGCCGCACGCGGGCGCTCCGCTGTGACCTCGCCTGGATCGAGAGCCGCGACCGCAACGGCCCGTTCGCGTTCGAGAACCTGTGTGACACCCTCGGCATCGACGCCGACCGGCTCCGGCGCCGGGTGCGCACGGCGCTTGGGCACCCCACCGAGCTGTGCTAGCCCCGGCTCCGGGATGCTCCACCTGGCCTCCAGCACCGGCCGGGCGTGGCTCACGCGGGCGTTGACGCAGATCGACGACGTCCTCGTCGACCACGCACACTGCGAGAAGAAGGCGGCGTCGACCGCCGTCAGCATGCTCTTTCGCTACCCCGAGCGGACCGAGCTGCTCGGGCCGCTCGCCCGCCTGGCGCGCGACGAGCTGCGGCACTTCGAGCAGGTGGTGGATCGCCTGCGGGCGCGCGGCATTCCCCTCCGTCGCCAGCGCCCGAGCCCGTATGCGTCGGAGCTGCTCGCCGCCGTGCGTCCCGAGGAACCCGAGCGGCTCCTCGACACGCTGCTCTGCATGGCCCTGATCGAGGCGCGCAGCTGCGAGCGCCTCCAGCTCCTCGCGGACGCGGTGGCGGACGGCGACCTGGCCGGGCTCTTCGGCGGGCTGCTCGCCAGCGAGGCGCGCCACCACCGCACCTACGTCGACCTGGCGGAGCGCGTCGCCCCGGCCGAGACGGTCCGCGCGCGGCTGGAAGAGCTCGCGCGGCACGAGGCCGCGGTCCTCGCACGCGCGCCCGCGTGGCCGCGCCTGCACACGTAGCCGCTCAGCGGGTGCCGGTCGCGGCCAGCTCGACCGGGATCGCGGCCGGTCGGAGCCCGGCTCGGACGCGCCGCTCGACGAGGGCGAACAACGCCACCATGCTGGCCGCCGAGACCAGGTTGCCGACGGCGATCGGTCTTGAACACGGCCGCCTCGCCGAGCCCGAAGCGGTGCGTGCAGAGGACCGCCACCGCGAGCACGCCCGCGACGCGCACGATCGTCAGGGCGAGGGGGATGGTGGCGCGGCCGAGACCCTGGAACGCGAAGGCGACGACCATCGTGATGCCGATCAGAGGATAGGTGGGACCGATGATGCGGAAGTACTGGGCGCCGACGGCGTAGACGCCCGCGTCGTCGGTGAAGAGTCCGAGCCAGAGGGCGGGCCGCCACCACACCAGCAGTCCCGGGATGCCGAGCGTCACGACGGCGAGGGCCGCCGACCGCGTCACGAACGCGTGCATGCGATCGAGCCGTCCCGCTCCGGCTGCCAGCCCGACCAGCGTGAGCACGGCCGCGCCGAAGCCGTAGCCGAACGACATCAGCAGGAAGTCGAGGCGCGTGCCGAGGCCGTAGGCCGCGAGGTCCGCCTTGCCGAGGCGTGTGACCACGCCCGTGAGGGCCATCAGGCCGACATTGGTCACCGAGGTGGCGAGTGCCGCGGGGATGCCGACGCGCAGGATCTCGCGCACCGGCCGCAGCGAGCGGCGGCCGATCCGGAACACCGGTCGCACGAGGCCGCGACCGCCGAGCACCCAGATGGCGCGCGCGACCGTGGCGAGCAGCTGGCAGGCCAGCATGGCGAGGGGCGCCCCGACCAGGCCCCAGCCGAAGACGAACATGAAGAGCGGCGTGCACGCGATCTGGAGGACGAGCGACGTGGTCGACCAGATCGCCGGCACGCGCACGTTACCCTCGCCGCGCAGCACGCTGTCGAACATGCCGCCGAGGAAGGTGATCGTCGCGCCGCCGAAGAGCACGCGCGCGAAGAGCGTCGCGCTGGCGAGCACCGCGCCGCTCGCGCCCATGAGGCGGAAGAGCGCGGGCATCGAGACCTGCGCGACGAGCCCGAAGCCGATGCCGATCGCGACGCTCAGGAGCAGCGCCTGCCCCGCGACTGCGCACGCGTCGTCCCGGCGCCCGGCGCCGAGCGCGCGTGCCACGGCCGACGACGCGCCGGCCCCGATGCCGCCGGCCATGGTCGTGAGGGCGAGGAGCGAGACCGGAAACACGAGGGAGACGGCGCCGATCGCGTCCACGCCGAGGCGGCTGACGAAGTGCGTGTAGAGGATGTTCGAGACGGCCGAGACGGCCATGACGAGCGTCGTCGGCCCGGCGAGCCGCAGGACCGCCGCGAGGGGCGGCATCGCCAGGAGGCGATCGGGTTCGGAGAGACCCTCGGTCATCGGCGCGGTCAGACGGCGAGGCGAAAGGCGTCGCCGTCGCGCTCCACACGGCCGGCAGACGGCGTCGGGAAGTGCGTTCCGAGCAGCACCGTCGACGTCCCCGCGAGCCGCTCGAACACCTCGCGCCGCGTCCGCATCGCCTGCTGGACGTCGTGGTCGGCGGAGGAGGGCCAGTCGAGCCGCGCCATCTGACAGGGATGGTGGAGGAAGTCGCCGGTGATGAGCGCCTCCTCGCCCTGCGACGCGACGCGCACGCTCACGTGGCCGGGAGTGTGTCCCAGCGTCGGCACGAGGCTCACCTCGTCGCAGACCCGGTGATCCGTCTCCACCAGGTCGACCAGACCCGCGTCGAGGACCGGCTGGACGGAATCGCCGAACGCGCGGCGGTGATCGTCGTTCGCGCGGCGGCTCTGCCAGTACGCCAGCTCGCCGCGTCCCATCAGGTAGCGGGCGCGCGGGAAGGTCGGCACCCAGCGCTCGCCGACGAGCGTCGTGTTCCAGCCGACGTGGTCGACGTGCAGGTGCGTGCACAGCACGGCATCGATCGAGTCGGGCGGGAAGCCGGCGGCGGCGAGGTCATCGAGGAAGGGGCCGTGCAGCCGGCTCCATGCCGGGATGCTCCGCTCCTTGTCGTTCCCGATGCACGTGTCGACCACGATCCGCCGCTCCGGCGTGTCGACGACGAGCGCGTGCACGCTCATCCGGAGACGTCCACGCTCGTCGACGAAGTGCGGACGGAGCCAGTGATGGGGTGCCAGCGCCTCGGGCGTGGCGTCGGGCAGGATGAACCGCGTGCCGCCGGCCGCCTCGAGCTCGACGATCCGGGTGATGGTCACCTTCCCGATGCGCCAGGTGTTCATGCACCACCCTACGAGGATGCCGGGCGCGGTGTCCAGGCGACGCCGCCGTCGGGGCGGGCTTCGCACCCATGGGACATCCACGCTATAGGATGCTCATGAGCACCGCTGCGAAGCCCACCTCGACGCGCGCCGCGCCGCACCCGCTGGCGGGGAATCAGATGGCCTGTGCCGACATGATCGTGCAGGTGCTGGCCGACGAGGGAGTGGACACGATCTTCGGATACAGCGGCGGCGCCATCCTGCCGACGTACGACGCGATCTTCCGCTACAACGAGGGCCACCCCGAGCGGGAGATGCGGCTCGTCGTTCCGGCAACCGAGCAGGGCGCGGGATTCATGGCCGCGGGGTACGCGCGCTCGAGCGGCCGCGTCGGCGTGTTCGTCGTCACCTCGGGGCCGGGTGCGACCAACTCGGTGACGCCGGTCCGCGACTGCCAGGCCGACTCCGTGCCCGTGGTGCTCATCACCGGACAGGTCCCGCGCGCCGCAATGGGCACCGACGCCTTCCAGGAAGCGCCGGTCTTCAACATCATGGCGGCCTGCGCGAAGCACGTCTTCCTCCTCACCGACGAGACGAAGGTCGAGGCCACGTTGCGGACGGCGTTCGACATCGCGCGCCACGGACGGCCGGGACCGGTCGTGGTCGACATCCCGCGCGACGTGCAGCTCGCGCCGGGCGTCTTCCAGGGCGCCGGTCTCCTCTCGCTGCACGGATACACCGAGCGCATCGACGCCCTCGAGCGCGCGAGCATCTCGCCCGCCGACGCCGAGGCGTTCTTCAAGCTGCTCGCCGCGTCGGAGCGGCCGCTGCTCTACGTCGGGGGCGGCGTCATCAACGGCAACGCGGCGGCCGAGCTGCGCGCCTTCGCGGCGCGCTTCGGCATCCCCGTCGTCACCACGCTGCTCGGCATCGGGGCCATCGACACCACCAGCGAGCTGTCGCTCCAGATGCTCGGCATGCACGGCACGGCCTACGCCAACTACGCCGTCGAGGACTGCGACTTCCTGATCGCGATCGGCTCGCGGTTCGACGACCGGGTTGCGGGCAAGGTGAAGGAGTTCGCCCCCAACGCGACGATCGCGCACCTCGACATCGACGCGTCCGAGATCGGCAAGGTGAAGAACGTCGACTGGGCACACGTCGCCGACTGCAAGCCCGGGCTGCAACAGCTCATGGAAGCCGGCGCCGGGTTCAAGAAGAGCTTCGGGCCGTGGCGCGCCTACGTCACGGAGCTGAGGCGCCAGCACGCGCTCAACTTCAACCGCGGCTCGGACCGGATCCAGGCCGAGGGCGTGCTGGAGGAGCTGAACAAGATCACCCGCGGCCACGCGATCGTCTCCACCGGCGTCGGTCAGCACCAGATGTGGGCCGCGCAGTATCTCGACTTCGCGGCGCCGCGGACCTGGCTCACGTCCGGCAGCATGGGCACCATGGGGTTCGGGCTGCCCGCCGCCATCGGGGCGCAGCTCGCCAACCCGGGCAAGCTCGTCATCGACGTCGACGGCGACGGCAGCATCCGGATGAACCTGGGCGAGCTGGAGACGCTCACCACCTACGACATCCCGGTGAAGGTGCTGCTGCTGAACAATCTCGGCGACGGCATGGTCCGCCAGTGGCAGGACCTGTTCTACGCCAACCGCTATTCGGGCTCCGACAAGACGTTGCACAAGAAGGACTTCATCAAGGCCGCCGAGGCCGACGGCTTCGGCTTCGCGAAGCGCGCCACCCAGCCCGCCGACCTGGCGGGCCTGCTCGACGCCTTCGTGCACTTCGAGGGCCCGGCCTTCCTGGAGGTCATGGTGGATCCCGGCGCGCACGTGTACCCGATGGTGGGGCCGGGCATGGGCTACAAGGACATGATCACCGGCAAGTGGATCCCGGGACGCGAGAACCCGCCGTCCGGCGGCGTGGATCCCACCGGCGGCATGTTCTGAGCCCGCGCTAGTTCCCGAGCACGATCCGCCGCGCGCCCTGTGCAGCGAGCCAGTCGCGGACGCGCGTCGCCTGGTCGCCCTGCACGAGCACGCGGTCGCCGTCGGCGGTGACACCGCAGCCGAGCGCGCGGCGCAGCGCCCGCGCCACGCTCTCGAGCTCGCGCGCCGGCAGCTCGAGGCCCGTCACCACCGTCGCCGTCTTGCCGCCGTGGCCCTTGCGCTCGCGCGACAGCGTGATCTTGCCGCAGCGCGCGAGGTCGGGACCGATCCGCCGGCGGCGCACTCGCCGGAGCGGCGGCGCGGGAGCGCCATGCAGCCCGCGGCTGGCGAGCAGGTCGCCGAGGGTGCCGAGCGACGACTTCGGCTCGATGCCCCCGGCGGATGCACCACGACCCGACGCCGTCGGGCGTCCCCTCGTCATCCGGATGTCGAAGCGGGGCGGCTCAGCTGCCTTCGTACTTGAAGCTGAGCTTCACCTTGGCGCGATAGGCGCGGATCTTCCCGTTCTCGAGCTGGATGTCGAGCTGCGAGATCTCGGCGATGCGCAGGTCGCGCAGCGTCTTCGCCGCCTTGTTGACGGCCGCCGCGGCGGCCTTCTCCCATGAGTCGGGGCTGGTGCCTACCAGCTCGATGATCTTGTAGACGCTCTCGGCCATCGCTCGTCCTCCTCGCCTCGGATCGGTCCACGCGATCGTCCGCTTCCGGAACAGCCCCCCGTATACCTGCGAACGGCCGGCGAGGGGAGGGGGAGGGGCGGCGCCGGACACGTTCTTCCGCTATGGCTCGCGCATGTGCGGACGCATCGTGCGGACGAGCCCGGCGGAGGCGCTGGCGGCAGAGTTCGGCGCCGAGCCGCCGGCCGCCGTCGACGCCCGTCCGCGCTGGAACCTCTGTCCGGGCGAGGACCTGCTGATCGTCGTGCAGAAGGGCGAGCAGCGTCGCATGGGCACGGTGCGCTGGGGCCTCGTGCCCTGGTTCGCGCGCTCGCCGGACGATGGCCCGCGCTCCATCAACGCGCGCGCCGAGAACGTGGCCACGCGCCCGCCGTTCCGCGACGCCTTCCGCCGCCGGCGCTGCCTCGTCACCGCCGACGGCTTCTACGAGTGGCGGCGCGAGGGGCGGACACGCCAGCCCTTCTTCGTCCGCTTGCGCTCGCATCGCCCGATGGGTCTGGCGGGACTGTGGGAGCGCTGGCGCCCGCCCGACGGCCCGCCGCTGCTCACCGGCCTGGTCATCACGTGCCCGGCGACGGGGCGGCTGGCGTCGGTCCACGATCGCATGCCGGTCATCCTCGATCCGGAGGCGGCCGCGCGCTGGCTGGATCCGAACCGCGACGACCCCGCGGTGCTGCGTCCGCTCCTCGTGCCGTACGCGGACGAGGCGCTCGAGCTCTATCCGGTGTCGCCGCTGGTCAACTCGCCGCGGAACGACTCGCCGGAGTGCCTCCAGCCGGCGCCCGGAGCATGAAGTCGACGACCGCGCTCCAGAGCTCCTCGAAGCGCGCGATGCTGCATCCCGATCCCGTGGTGATCCAGTCGATGTGCGGCGGGTCGTGCGCCGGATCGCCGAAGTGCCCGACGACGTCGAGGTGATCGGCGCGCACGGCGTGGATGACCTCGCCCCAGGGCTGCGAGCGGGTCGGCACCATGCCGTCGTTCGCGGCCGCGTCGGGCAGGGTGCCGAAGGCATCGCGCAGCACGGCGGCCTGCGCGTCGTCGAGGGTCGGCACGCGGTCCGACGGCAGCCGGGCGAGGCGGTACAGCGCCGCGTAGATCGCGTACGTCGCCTGCCCGGTGGGATCGAGGCCGACCGCGAGCCGCGAGCCGACGCTCGGCGGGTGTGCGAGCGTGACGACCGAGCCGGCGCGCACGCCGGGCCGCGGGCGCGCGCAGGCGTCGAACACCTCCATGGCCTCGGGGGTGAGCTGCGTGAGGAGCGACTGGTCGCCGCCCACCTCGTCGAAGAAGCTGCTGAGCGCTCGGCGCCGCTCCGGTGAGAAATCGTCGAGGAGCTGCGCGAAGAGCTCGTCGAGCAGCGCGCTGTTGAAGCCGAAGATGCCGTCGACGCGGGCGAACACGGCGCCGAGCTGGACGAGGGCGGAGACCGGCAGGCGCCCGAAGCGCAGCACCGAGATGGTTGCCAGCGACAGGACCCGGAGGAGCTGCTGGCCGAGCAGGCTCGCGAAGAACGCCGCCAGCGGCGTGCCGTGGTGCGGCGTCGCGACGGTGACCGCGGTGCGGACCTGCGACACGTGGCGCTCGACGTCGAGGTCGGTCGGGAGCTGCACGCCGGGGCTGAGGAGCAGCCGGACGTCGAGGCCGCCGCTGGAATGCCCGATGAGATGGACCGGGCCGGCGTCGTCCTGCAGCGTCCGGGCCATCGTCGAGAGCACGCGCTCCGCACGGCGCGGCAGCGATGCCGTCGGCAGGGTGGCCACCACGTCGACGTGCACGCCGAGGCCGCGGCGGGCGAAGGCGCCCAGGAGATACTCGCGGACGTGCGCGAAGTACTTCAGGTCGCCGAGGTTGGCGAATCCGAAGAAGCCCGGAACGAGGTAGACGTGGTGCACCACGGCTGGCGGGCTAGCACGGGCCGTGGCACCCGTCGACACGTGCACGGCGTGACGATATGCCGGTCGTGGTGCAGGCACGGAACGCCGAGGACGCCGCCCGTCGCACGCCGGGATGACGGGCAAGACCTGCGTGCTCACCGGTGCGACGTCCGGCATCGGGCGGGAGACGGCCGTCGCGCTGGCCGGGCTCGGAGCGCGCCTGGCGCTCGTGTGCCGCGACCGCGGGCGTGGCGAGGACGCCGTCGCGGAGATCGCCGCGCGCACCGGCAACCGCGACGTCGTCCTGCACCTCGCCGACCTGTCGTCGCAGCGCGACGTACGTCGCGTGGCGGCGGAGATCCTCGCGGCGCACCCGCAGATCCACGTCCTGGTCAACAACGCCGGGGTGGTGAACCTCCGCCGCACGCTCACGGAGGACGGCCTCGAGACCGTGTTCGCCACCAATCACCTCGCCTACTTCCATCTCACGCTGCTCCTCCTCGATCGGCTGCGCGCGAGCGCGCCGGCCCGCATCGTCAACGTCGCCTCGGACGCGCACCGCTGGGGACGTCTCGACCTCGACGACCTCGGCAACGCGCGGCGCTACCGCGCGATGCAGGTGTACGGACAGTCGAAGCTGGCGAACATCCTCTTCACCTACGAGCTGGCGCGGCGCCTCGCCGGCAGCGGGGTGACCTGCAACTGCCTGCATCCCGGCGCAGTCGGGACGCGGCTCGGGCACAACAACGGCATGGTCGCGCGGACGCTGGCCCGCCTGCTGGTGCCGTTCTTCCGCACGCCGGCGCAGGGGGCGGAGACGTCGATCTGGCTGGCATCGTCCCCGGAGGCGGAGGGCGTCAGCGGGCAGTACTTCGTCGACCGCAGGCCACGGCGGTCGTCGGATGCCAGCTACGACGAGACGACCGCACGACGCCTGTGGGACGTGAGCCTGCAGCTGACGGGGCTCGACCGGTCCGGGGTGTTCGCCACCGGGTGAGGCCGGCGTGCCGGTTCGCCGCTTCCCCGATCCGCGCTCGGCGACCCGCGACGGGCTGGTCGCCGTCGGCGGCGACCTCCATCCCGACACCCTGCGCCTCGCCTACCGCAGCGGCATCTTCCCGTGGCCCGCGCCCGGGCTGCCGCTGCTCTGGTTCTCGCCGCCGGAGCGCGGCGTCCTCGACTTCGCCGACCTGCACGTCCCGCGGAGCCTCGAGTACGCGAGTCGCCACAGTCGATTCCGCCTGACCGTCGACGCGGATTTCTCGGGGGTCATCAACGGGTGCGCCGACACGCCACGCCCGGGACAGGACGGGACCTGGATCACCACGGACATCGTGGACGCGTACGAGCACCTGCACGCCCTCGGCGTGGCGCACAGCGCGGAGGCGTGGGACGACGGCCGGCTCGTCGGCGGGATCTACGGGGTGGACGTCGACGGCGCGTTCGCCGCGGAGAGCATGTTCTACCACGAGCCGAACGCGTCGAAGCTCGCGCTGCTCCACCTGGTGGCGCATCTCGCCGCGCGCGGCCTCGAGTGGCTCGACATCCAGGTCATGACCCCGCACATGGCGCGGTTCGGCGCCCGGGGCGTGTCGCGGGATCGCTTCCTGGCGCGCCTGGCGGCGACGCGCGCCCGCGGCCTTCGCCTCTTCGACACCGCCGGGTAGCCGGGCTCCGGGGTCCACGGGGGTCGCCTCGCGTGTTACCGTAGCGGCCCGGAGGCGCGCATGGCCAAGGAGTTCTTTCATCGCGACATGCAACTCTTCATCGACCACCGCTTCGACTGGTCGCGCTACTTCAAGCTCCGGCGCGGCGACGGCGTCGCGGTTGCCGACGAGGTGGCGACGTTCAAGGAGGTGCTCCGCACCACGGGCGAGATCTGCCAGGCGATCGCCGAGGGCGCCCGCGGCCACTGGCACGAGGAGGTGAAGCTGGTCGACGGGCAGGTCGTGGTCCCGCCGCACATCGCCGCCGGCTACGAGAAGCTGCGCGCCGCCGGGCTGCTCTGTCTCACCATGGACCCCGAATACGGGGGCTATGGACTGCCGGCGCTCGTGAACACGCCGTACCTGGAGATGGTGTCGCGCGCCGACTCGAGCCTGATGACGATCATCGGGCTCCAGGCCGGCGTGGCGCTCGACATCGAGAAGTACGGCAGCGACGACCTGCGGAAGCGCTACCTGCCGCGCTTCGTGTCGGGCGAGCTGCAGGGATCGATGGATCTGACCGAGCCGCAGGCGGGCTCGGATCTCGGCAACATCGTCACCCGCGCGACCAGGGAAGGCGACCGCTACTTCATCGACGGCGAGAAGATCTTCATCACGAACGGTGGCGCGCAGGTCCATCTGGTGCTGGCGCGCGACGCCGACACCTTCGAGCAGTCGAAGGGAACCACCAACGGACTCAACCTGATGCTGTGCCCGAAGACGCTGCCCGACGGGCGGCCGAACGGGCTGCGCGTGGCGCGGGTCGAGTCGAAGCTCGGCATCCACGGCTCGCCGACGTGCGTCATCGAGTTCGACCGCGCCGAGGCGTTCCTGCTCGCGACCCGCGGCCAGGGCTTCCGCGCCATGCTGGACCTGATGAACAACGCCCGGCTCGGGGTGGCCGCGCAGGCGATCGGCATCGCGGAGGCGGCGTACCAGGCGGCGCACGAGTATGCCGCGCAGCGCGTGCAGTTCGGCGCGCCGATCATCCAGCAGCCGCTGGTCAAGTCGATGCTGACGCTCATGCGCATCAACATCGAGGCGGCGCGCGCGCTGCTCAACCGGACCTCGGCGCTGATCGACATGACGGAGGCGATCCGCGCGCACCTCGAGTCGGACCGTGCCGCCGGCGACCCCGACGCCACGAAGCTACAGCACGAGCTGGAGAGCAACACGCAGCTGATCCGGTTCTTCACGCCGCTCTGCAAGTACTACGCGACCGAGATCAGCAACCACGTGACGCGCCAGGGCATCCAGGTGCACGGCGGCATCGGCTACATGGCCGAGACCCCGGCGGGGCACTACCACTCGGACTCGATCATCACGACGATCTACGAGGGCACGTCGGAGATCCAGGCCAGCTTCGCGTTGAAGGAGATGGCGAAGGGGGCGCTCTTCGCCACGCTGGAGAGCATCGAGGCGGAGCTCGACGGCTTGCGCGCGCATCGCCCCGAGCTGGTCAAGCTGGTGTGCGACGGCGTGAAGGCGATCCGCGACGGCGTGCCCATGCTCATGGGCGACCCGCAGTATGCGCTGCTCAACGCCAAGCGCGTGTGCGAGATGGTGATCGACGTCGTGGTCAGCGCCGAGCTGCTCTGCCAGGCGGACGTCTCGGAGGGCCGCCTCGAGCTGGCCCAGAGCTTCGTGCACCGCCACATCCCCGCCGTCCAGCTGAACGCGGGACGGATCAGCAGCGGCGACGCCTCGCGCATCGCGCGCTACGACAAGATCCTGGGCCTCACGACCCACCCGACCTGAACGCGGGCTACGGGGTGACGTCGTCCTGCACCAGCGTGGGCGTGGTGCCGCCCGGGCTGGTCACGAGCAGGCGGTAGAGCCCGCCGCTGCACGTCGAGGCCGGAACGGCGCCCACCTCGATGTAGTAGGTGCCGTTGAATGGCAGGCTGCGCGTGAAGGCCGCGCACGAGCCCCCGCACACGTTCGGCACGGCGCACGGGACGTTTCGCACGATGGTGTCCGCCACCGGCGTGTGGTCGGCGCCGAGCAGCGTGAGCGAGGGACGGAGGTTCGAGGTGCCGTTCCCGTTGTCGTCTCGCGTCTTGATCCGGACCGTGACCTGGTCGCCCGCCTGGCCACTGATCGCCCACACGTCGGCCTTGCCGACGGGCACCGTCTCCTTCGCCTTGCGGGTGACTCCGAGCCCGCTGAACAGGCCGTGCAGACCGATCGCGGCGGCCGCGTCCGGCGCCCGCGGATCGAGAAGCGCGCTCGTCTGCTCGGCGAGGGCCCGCTGGAGCGGCCCGCCGACACAGCCCATGAGTCCCTGGAGGCTGCAGCTGTAGTTCGGGTCGAGCGCGAGGCACCCGGCGTTCAGCGTGGCGAAGTTGAGACCGTCGGCGTCCGCGCCACAGAGCTCGTCCGTCGTGAGCGCACTGCAGGCATTCGTGATCTTGGTCTGCTTCTGTGTCTCGTAGACGGCGATCTTCGCGTTCTCGTCGTCGCATTCGGCATTGGCGTCGGCCATGCAGTCGCCGAACGCCTGGTTCGACGATGGATCGTCCGAATCGCAGCACGGCGGTGGGTTCGTGTCGCAGGACGGTCCGAAGACGCCGGCATCGCACTCGACCTGGCACTCCACCACGGCATCGGTACACTTGAGCGTGGCGCGGATCACCTTCTCGGCGAACTTCGCGCCCGCGCTCGCGAACTGCTTCTGGCAGTGCGAGACCAGCTGGATGTCCGGTACGCTCAATGCAGCCGCCGGCGCCGCGGCGGCGAGCAGGATCACGAGAACCCGGGACACGGCTCCGGTCGACATGGTGGGCCCCCCTTCCCTGAGCGTGACGAAGCGCTCGCGACCCTGCCACGCGGGGCGGGACGCTGGCAAGAGGAATCGTCTGCGCTCGGCGATCGACGTCAGTGATGCGCGAGATCGCCGAGGACGTCCCTGGCGTGGCTCGAGGGATTCACCGCATCGTACACGCGCAGGACCTTGCCGTCGGGTCCGACGAGGTAGGAGATGCGCCGGGCGACCGGGGCGTCGGTCGAATCGGCGGCTCCCACGCTCACGGCCAGGCGGTGGCTCTCGTCGGACAGCAAGCGAAACGGGAACCCCTCCTCCTTGACGAACGCCGCGTTGCTCACGGGGTCGTCGAACGAGACGCCGACGATCTCCACGCCGTGCGCGTGGAACCCCTCGACCTCGTCGCGCAGCCCGCGACCCTCGGCGGTACAGCCCGGCGTCATCGCCTTCGGGAAGAACCAGAGCAGGTAGGTCTTGCCCGCGAGATCGGCGGACGAGACCTTCGCCCCGGTCTGGTCGCGCAGCGTCCAGGCAGGAAAGGGGTCTCCGGGCTTGAGGAGCGCCGCGGCATCGACGCGAGGCGCGAGGGGGAGGAGCAGGGCGAGCAGGAGCAGTATCCGCATGGTTCTGGTCTATGGCGCGTGGCGGATTCTGGCCAGCCCATTCCGGGCCGCGAGCGCGTGCGGTCTACGACGCGAGCAAGCTGCGGGCGATCTGCGAGACCTGGATCTCGTCGGTGCCGCCGTAGATCTGCAGCACCTTGGCGTCCCGGCAGAGCTGCTCGACGCGGAACTCGGCCATGTAGCCGTTGCCGCCGAAGAGCTGCACGGCCTCCAGCGCGACCTCCATCGCCGCCTGCGCCGCATACAGCTTGCACGCGGACGCCTCCGCGAAGCTCATGTCCTTCTTCGACTGCGCCATCTCGATCTGGCGGAAGACCATGTTCTGGATGTTCATGCGTGCCACTTCCATGCGCGCGAGCTTCAGCTGGATGAGCTGGAACTCGCCGATCGGCTTGCCGAACTGCACGCGCGTGCGGGCGTAGTCGAGGCAGAGCGCCAGGCATTCCTCGACGATGCCCAGCGCCATGGCGGCGACGCCCGAGCGCTCCATTGAGAACGTCGCCTTCGCGCCCGAGCGTCCGGGGGTGTCCTCGGTCTCGCCGATGAGGCGATCACGCCCGCAGCGCACGTCCTCGAGGAACAGCTCTCCGGTGGGCGAGGAGTGCATGCCCATCTTGCGCATGGGCTTCGACTGCGTGAGCCCCGCCATCCCGCGGTCGAGGATGAAGCTCAGGACCTTCCGGTGTTTGGTATCCGCGCCGTCGTCGAGCTTGCAGATGAAGACGATGGTGTCGGCATACGGACCGTTGGTGATGAACGTCTTGCTCCCGTTCAGCAGGTAGCCGTCGCCGTCGCGACGCGCCGTCGACTTCATGCCGCCGAAGGCGTCCGATCCCGAGCCGGGCTCGGTGATGGCCCACGAGCCGATCGCCTCGAGGGTGAGGAGCTTCAACCCCCAGCGCTCCTTCTGCGCGATGGTGCCCTTCGACATGATGGCGGACGCGGTGAGCCCCCAGCTGACGCCCATGGCGGTGACCATCCCCGGACACCAGCGGCACAGCTCGATGATCGGAATGAACGCGAGCCCGACCCCGTCGGCGTCGGCGCCGTCGGTGCGACGCGCCTTCGCGGTCTCGCCGCGCGATTTCGCCTCGACTGCGGCCTTCTCGCGTTCGATCTCCCTGGCGAAGCGCTGGCGCGCCATCTCGTCGAGGCCGAAGGTACGCACGAGCTTGCGCAGGATGTCGTACGGCGGCAGGTCGCCGTGCTCGAGGTCATGCCACCGGGGCTTGATCTCCTCGTCGATGAACCGCCGCGTCATGTCGCGGATCATCAGGTGCTGCTCGCTCCACTCGATCATGGCGCCGCCTCGCTCCCGGCCGGACGTCCCGGGTCCGTCGGGGGCCGGAGGCTAGCAGCACGCGCCCGGGGGAGCCAGCCTGGCGGCCGTCACGGCGCATGGCACGGCCGGGTCGCCACGGCTAGAGTCGGTTCATGGACGAGCAGCAGTATCTCCGCGCCGCCGATGCCTGCCTCGAGCGCGCGGCCCGCTGGCTGGGCGACCTCGAGGAGATCGACGTCACGACGGGTGACGGGCTCGTCACCATGGAATTCGACGACGGCGCCCGCTTCGTGCTCAACCGGCAGTCGGCCGCGCGGCAGATGTGGCTCGCCGCGAGCGCGCGCGCCTGGCACTACCGCTGGGACGAGGGGAACGGCGTCTGGCTGGACGATCGCGACGGGCACGAGCTCTTCGGCCGGCTGGCGGAGGAGGTCGGCGCGAAGCTCGGCGTGCGGCTGGACCGTCCCGCCTGAGCGCGCTTCGCGATCGCGCCGGCGGCCGGCGCGACCGATCCGGTGCATGCGATGGCAGACTACCCGCGAGCCCTGCAGGCGCTCTCCAGGGCCCCGATCGCGCGCTTCGTCGCGGAGCGCACGCGCCTCGCCGCGGAGCTGCGCGCCGCGGGCGACGAGGCGGGGTCGAAGCGGCTGGGGCAGCGGCGCCGCCCGACGGCGTCCGCGTGGGCGGTCAACCAGCTCTACTGGGACGCACGCGCGGCGTTCGATGCGCTGCTCGCGGCCGCGGCAAAGCTCCGCACGGGCGATCTGAGCGAGACGAGAGCCTACCGCGATGCGCTCGCGGCGCTGCGCACGCGCGCCGCGGCGGTCCTGCGAGACGCCGGACACGGGGGCACCGAGGCCACCCTGCGTCGCGTGACGGGGACGCTCGCTGCCGTCGCGGCCGCCGGCGGCTTCGACCCGGATCCGCCGGGCACGCTGACGAGCGATCGCGAGCCGCCCGGCTTCGAGGCCGTCGGCGCGTCGGCGGCGTCCCGTGAACGCCAGCCGCAGCGCGGCTCCGCGGTGCAGCGGACTGCCTCCGCCGGGACGGCGACGCCGGAGCGAGGGCGCGCGGCGGAGGCACGGGCGAAGCTGAAGGAGGAGGCGCGTGCGAAGAAGCAGGCCGAGCTGAAGGCGGAGAAGCGCCGCCGGCTCGAGACCGCGCTGCGCGCCGCCCACGCCCGCGTCCAGACGCACGAGCGCGCGCTGGCGCGACTGCAGAAGGAGCTGGAGGGCACGCAGGAGGCCGCGGAGGACGCGCGCACGGTGGCGCGGGATATCGAACGCGAGCTGAAAGCCCTGGACGACGCCGGCTGAGGCTCAGGCGAATTCCATCTCGCGCACGTCCGGGGCCACCCGGAGCGGCGCGGCGGTGGCCTGCCGGACGTCGTCGACGCGCAGGCCCGGGGCGAGCTCGCGCAGGAGGAATCCGTCCGCGTCGACGTCGATCAGGGCGAAGTCCGTGACCACCGTCTGCACGCAGCGCGCGGCGGTGAGGGGATAGGTGCAGCGCTCGACGAGCTTCGGCGTGCCGTCACGCGTGAGGTGGAACATCACCACGATGATCCGTGCGCGGCCGGCCGCCAGGTCCATCGCGCCGCCGATCCCGCCGACGCCGGTGGCGGGAACGTTCCAGTTCGCGAGGTCCCCGTCGCGCGACACCTGGAAGCCACCCAGCACGACGGTGGACACGCGCCCGCTGCGCGCCATCGCGAAGGCGCTGGTGCTGTCGAAGAAGCTCGCCCCCGGGTAGTGGCGCACGAGCTGGCCGCTGGCGTTGTAGCAGTGAACGTCCTCCGCGCCGTCGTCGTCGGCGAGCGGGCCGAAGCCGAGCATGCCGTTCTCGGAGTGCAGCGTGACGCCCTGCTCGGGGTCGAGTGCGCTCGAGAGCAGGGTGGGCAGGCCGAGACCGAGATTCACGTACTCGCCCGGGTGCAGCAGGCGCGCCACCCGGCGCACCATCAAGTCGGGCGGGATGCCGGTCGGTCCCGTCGGGCGCTCGCGCACCTCGAGGTCGTACTGCCGTCCCCACCACTTGCGCAGATCGCGGATCGCGGCGATGTCGAGCGGGCGCTCGCAGCGCACGACGCGATCGACGAAGACGCCGGGCGTGATCACGCACTCGGGATCCAGCGCGCCGGGCTCCACGATCTCGTCGACCTCCGCGATCGTCACGCGCGCGCCGGTCGCCATCACGGGATTGAAGTTGCGCGAGCCGCTCCGGTAGACGAGGTTGCCGTGGCGGTCGGCGCACGACGCGCGGATCAGGGCGTAGTCGCCGCGCAGCGCCGTCTCGAGGAGGTAGCGCCGGCCGTCGAACTCGCGCACCTCGCGGTCGCGCGCGACGTCCGTGTCGACGCCCGTCGGGGTGTAGAACGCCGCCAGCCCGGCGCCCGCGGCACGGATGCGCTCGATCAGCGTCCCCTGCGGGATCAGCTCGAGCGCGATGCTCCCCGATCGGATCCCGGCGTCCATCGGGGTCCGCTGCTTCGGGTAGACGGCGTAGCTGGCGATCAGCTTGCGCACCTGGCCGGCCTCGGCGAGGACCTGCGGCGAGGTCGGACCCACGCCAGGCGTGTTGGCGACCAGCGTCAGCGCGCGTGCGCCGTGCTGGCGCAGCGCTTCCAGCAGCGACGTGGGCCAGCTCTGCACGACGCCGAAGCCGCCGATGAGGAGCGTCGCTCCGTCGGGGATGTCGGCGACCGCTTCGCGCGCGCTCCCGACGACCTTATCCACGACCGGCCCACCGCGTGGTCCGCATGGGACCGACTATAGGTGGAGTCCGCCGCGCTGGACAACGACGAGCGCGGGTCAGCGAGTCTGCAGGTGGCGGCGCTGCTGCGCCTCGGCCCAGCGCAGCTGTCGCGCGCGACGAATCGCCGACAGGAGCGCGAGGCCGCCACCGAGCGCGACCACGCTGCCCACGCTCCGCGTCAGCACGCTGCCGAGCGCGGCCGGTGCGGCGAGCGCCGTGAGGCCGAGCACGAGGACGAGCAGTCCCGCGGGCAGCAGCCAGCTGGTGAGCTCGCGGACGCGCAGGGCGCCGACGACGTTCATCACGCCCGAGACGATGGCGACGCCAGCCAGCGCATACAGGAGCACGAGGCCCAGCGTGGCGGCCACGGGCTCGGGCAGCGCGACGATGCCGAGTCCTGCCAGGAGCACGAGGGCTCCCGGAAGCCCGGCAGCGGTCCCGTCGCGCGCGGTGGATTCGTCCATGCAAACATAGACGTGAGCAAGTGACGTGCCGTGTCATCGGGGACGCCGGAGGCAGCATTTCCGGGCACATCGCCCGGGCCGGGGGTTCATCCCACGGCAGGACTGACCGCCCCGGCCGGCGGTGTGTAGAGAGGAGACGGCGACGTCAGAGCGGGCCCCGGACCTCGGTCTCCTTCGCGCCGATGTCCCGGCGGCGATCGAGCGGCAGGTAGGACCGCTCGTCGTAGCCGATGTAGAGCTGCTTCGGCCGGGAGATGCGCTGCTCCTCGTCGAGCACCATCTCCGCCCACTGCGCCATCCAGCCCGCCGTCCGCGGGATGGCGAACAGCACCGGGAACATCTCCACCGGGAAGCCCATCGCGTCGTAGATGATGCCCGAGTAGAAGTCGACGTTCGGATAGAGCTTGCGCTTGACGAAGTAGTCGTCGTCGAGCGCGATCTTCTCCAGCTCCAGCGCGATGTCGATCAGCGGGCTCTTGCCCGTGACCGAGAAGACCTGGTGGGCGACCTCCTTGATGATCTTCGCGCGCGGGTCGTAGTTCTTGTAGACGCGGTGACCGAAGCCCATCAGACGGCGCTCGCCCGCTTTCACCTGCTTGATGAGCTCCGGGATGTGATCGATGGAGCCGATCTCGCGCAGCATGTGCACGACTTCCTCGTTTGCGCCGCCGTGCCGCGGGCCCGAGAGGGCGGCGGCCGCGGCGGCCACCACGGAGTAGGGATCGGCGAGCGCGCTTCCCACCACGCGCGCCGCGGTGGTGGAGCAGTTCTGCTCGTGGTCGGCGTGCAGGATGAAGAGCACCTCGAGCGCGTGCTCGAGGACCGGGTCGGGCTTGTACTTGAGCTCGGTCATGCGGAACAGCATCGAGAGGAAGTTGCCCGTGTAGGAGAGATCATTGTCGGGATACACCCACGGCAAGCCGCGGCTGTGACGATACGCGTACGCCGCGATGGTCGGCATCTTCCCGATCAGGCGGCGCGTCTGCACGCGCCGCGACTCGAGATCCATCACGTGACGCGCCTCGGGATAGAACGTCGACAGCGCGCCGACCGTGCCGACCAGCATGCCCATGGGGTGCGCGTCGTAGCGGAATCCCTGCATGAAGGCCTTCAGGTTCTCGTGCACCATGGTGTGCATCTTGATGTTGTGCTGCCACATACCGAGATGGCTGGTCGTCGGCAGCTCGCCCTTCACGATCAGGTATGCGGTCTCGAGATACGTGCTCTTCTCCGCCAGCTCCTCGATGGGATAGCCGCGATAGCGCAGGATGCCGCGGTCGCCGTCGATGTAGCTGACCTTGCTCTTGCAGGCCGCCGTGTTCATGGACGCCGGGTCGTAGCTGACGATGCCGCCGTCGTCGGGGCTCGCCTTGATCTGTGAGAGGTCGGAGGCACGAATGGCGCCGTGCTCGATGGGCAGGACGTACTCCTTGCCGGTCCGGTCGTCGCGTATCGTCAACGTCTCTTTGGCCATGGGGCCCTTGTACTCTCGCGAACGGGGAGGGTGAAGCGGCACCCGGCCATCGCCGAACCTGCGTCGAACCGGGACCGTCGCGAGGCTTTCGCCGGATCGACGTCGGACGTTCGCGGGCCGATCACGGCGCGGTAACCGCGCGCCGCTAGCCTGGGGCGGCGAAGGAGGGTCAGTTCATGCAGACCCCGCGCACCGACCAGGCACTGATGGTGATGCTGGCCCGAAGCGAAGGCGACGTCCGTGCGGCGCAGCGCCTGCGCTGGGACGTCTTCGTCGACGAGCTCGGCGCCCGCATCGACACGCCCGAGCCCGGGCTGGACAGCGACCGCTTCGACGCGCACTGCGACCACCTCCTGGTGCGCGAGATCGCGACCGGCGACGTGGTGGGCACCTACCGCATGCTCCCACCGGAGCGGGTGGGACGCGTCGGCGGCTTCTATGCCGAGAGCGAGTTTCACCTGGCGCACTCCGTCGCACTTCGCCGCCGCGCGGTCGAGGTGGGACGCGCCTGCGTGCGCGCCGACCATCGCACCGGCGCCGTGATCGCGCTCCTCTGGAGCGGGCTGCTGCGCTACCTGGTGGATCGCGGCCACGAGTTCGTCGTCGGCTGCGCCAGCATCGGCCTGGGCGACGACCCGCGCCCGGCCGCGGCGCTCTGCCGGCGTCTGGTGCGCGAGCACTCGAGCCCACCCGACTGGCGCGTGTTCCCGCGCCGGCCGCTGCCCTGCGATCCGCCGCACGACGCGATCCCCGCGCCGCTCCCGCCGCTGGTGAAGGGCTATCTCCGGCTCGGCGCGTGGGTGTGCGGCGAGCCGGCCTGGGATCCGGACTTCGCCACCGCCGATCTGCTCCTCCTGCTGCCGATGGAACGCCTGAGCCGGCGGCACGCCGCGCGCCTGCTGCGTGCGGCCTGACGCCGTGGGAACCACGCGCCGGACGCTCCGCTGGCTCCGCGGCGCCGCGATGCTCGCCCAGCTGGCCGCCGTCTGGCTCGCCGCCGTGGTGGTGGCGCCACGACTCGGGACCGCGCATCGCAACGGCCTGGTGGCGCGATTCGCCGCCCAGACGCTCGCCATCCTCGGCGTGCGGGCTCGCGCGGGCGGCGCGCAGCCGCTGCGGGACGGGCCGGTGCTGGTGGTCGCGAATCACGTGTCGTGGCTCGACGTCTACCTCCTGAACGCCGTCCTCGGCGGCGCGCGCCACGTGGCGAAGTCGGAGGTCGCGCGCTGGCCCGTCGCGGGAGCCATCGCGCGCGGGTTCGGCACCTTCTTCCACGCGCGCGGCAACTTCCGCGACGCCGCCCGGGTGAAGGATGCGGTCGCGGCGGCGCTCCGCGCCGGCGAGCGCGTGGTGGTCTTCCCGGAGGGCACGACCAGCGAGGGAGACGACGTCGGCCTCTTTCATGCGGCGTTCTTCCAGGCCGCCGTCGATGCTCGCGTCCCGGTGCAGGCCGTGGCCGTGCGCTATCCCGGAGCGGGAGGGCGGGCGGATCCGGCGGCGGCGTTCGTCGGAGACATGACGTTCGTCGCCTCGCTCGGCCGCGTGCTGCGGCGGCGGCGCCTGGAGGCGCGCCTGACGTTCGGCCCGGTGGTGCTGCCGGCGGACCTCACGCGTCGCGAGCTCGCGGCCGTGAGCCACGCGTTCGTCGCCCTCGCGCTCGAGTGCACGGGCTCGACCGCTCCACGCGCGGCCGTTCCGACGCTGCGGCGGGCCGCCTAGCGCCCGCAGATCGACGCGCGCGGCGAGGCCTCGAAGCCGGAGGCCTTTCCCTTGAAATTGCGGCGGCTTGCACCCCCTGTCGATTTTGCGGCGGCTCGTTCGTCGCGACAGTGGAGGTGCCAAGGGATGTCGCTCAGACTCTATTTCCACCCGCTCTCGTCCTTCTGCCAGAAGGTGCTCATCGCGCTGTACGAGAACGGGACCCCGTTCGAGCCGCACCTCGTCGAGTTCGAGAAGGAGGCCTCGAGCGCGGAGCTCAAGAATATCTGGCCCGTCGGCAAGATCCCGGTGCTGCGCGACGAGGCGAGGGATCGGACGGTGCCCGAGTCGAGCACCATCATCGAGTACCTCGCCCAGCACTACCCGGGAGGGACGCAGCTCGTGCCGGCGGACCCGGATCTCGCGCGGCAGACGCGCCTGCGCGACCGCTTCTTCGATCTGTACGTGAACGTGCCCATGCAGAAGGTCGTCACCGACCGCCTGCGGCCCGAGGGGCAGCGCGATGCCTACGGCGTCGAGGAGGCGATGGCGCTCCTGCGGACCGCGTGCGGCATGGTCGACGGCGACATGCACGCGAAGCCCTGGGTCATGGGCGACGCGTTCACGATGGCCGATTGCGCCGCCGGACCGGCGCTGTACTACGCGAACCTGGTGATGCCGCTCGCCGACGCGCACCCGCGCGCGGCGGCGTACCTCGCGCGGCTGGCGGAGCGCCCGTCCTTCGCGCGCGCAATCGAGGAAGCGGCGCCGTATCGCGCGCGCTTCCCGCGATAAGGAGACACGACGATGCGATTCATGATGCTGATGATCCCGAAGGGGTACGAGACGGCCGAGCCGGGGACCGTACCGAGCGCCGACATGGTCGCGGAGATGTCGAAGTACAACGAGTCCCTGACGAAGGCGGGCGTGCTGCTGGCGCTCGACGGTCTCCATCCGACCTCCATGGGCACACGCGTCTCGTTCCCCGGCCGCAAGCCGAGAACGACCGACGGCCCGTTCGCCGAGGCCAAGGAGGTGATCGGCGGCTACTGGTTGATCCAGGTGAAGTCGAAGGACGAGGCGGTCGCCTGGGCGTCGCGCTGCCCGGCACAGGACGGCGACGTGATCGAGGTCCGCCAGGTCCAGGAGCTGTCGGACTTTCCCCCCGACGTCCAGAAGGCCGCCGGCGCGACGCGCCTCGGCCTGCAGTGAAGGGCCTCGAACGTGGAGAATTCGAGAAAGGACTGGCGAGCCTGAAGGGCATCGCCGAGGGAGGAGCGACGTCATGAGTGTGACCCCGTATCTCAATGTGGCCGACGCCAACGCGGCCATCGACTTCTACGTGAAGGGATTCGGCGCGGTGGAGCAGTTCCGCCTGCCCGCGACGGACGGCAAGAAGGTCATGCACGCCGTGCTCGCGATCGCCGGTGGGACGGTCTTCCTGAGCGACATGGGACCGGACCACGAGCCCGCGAGCGTCGCCGTCGCGCTGGGTCTCGACACCGCGCAGGCGGTGGATACGATGGCGGCACGCGTGGCCGAAGCCGGTGCGACGATCACCCTGGGTCCGCAGGACATGTTCTGGGGCGACCGCTTCGCGGAGCTGACCGATCCCTTCGGGCATCGCTGGCTCCTGACCGCGCCGAAGGCGTGAGGAGGATCACGTGCCCTACCTGCTGTTGATCGTGGAAGACGCCGAGTCGAGGCGGAGCCGGCCAAGGGCCGAAGGCCAGCAGGCGTACCGCCGCATGGCCGATTTCGCCGGCAAGCTCCGGGCCCGCGGCAAGCTCCTGGCCAACGACTCGCTCAGAACCGAGGCCGTGCGGATCCAGGCGCGAAACGGCAAGCGGCTGGTCGTCGACGGTCCGTTCGCGGAGTCGAAGGAGATGGTCGGCGGGTTCTTTCTGATCGATTGCGCCACCAGGGACGAGGCCATCGCGATTGCCGCCGAGTGTCCCGCGACGGAGTGGGCGGTCGTCGAGGTGCGCGAGATCGGTCCGTGCTGGGAAGGGGCGGACTGACGTCGATCCCGCCTCCCGCTTGTGTCAGCGGAGGAAGATGCTGTGATCGGTCGCCGTGGCAGCTTCCGAGACCCACCGCGCGATCACCGCGGTCTGGAGAATCGAGTCGGCGAGACTCATTGCCGGGCTCGCGCGGATGGTGCGCGACGTCGGCCTGGCGGAGGACCTCGCCCAGGAGGCGCTCGTCGCAGCGCTCGAGCGGTGGCCGGAGTCGGGCATCCCGGACAGGCCGGGTGCCTGGCTCATGGCCACCGCGAAGCATCGCGCGATCGACGTGCTGCGCCGCGCGAAGCTCCTCGAGCGCAAGCACGAGGAGCTCGGTCGCGAGATGGAGGTGGAGCGCGATCTGGCCATGCCGGACCTCGAGGCGGCGCTCGACGACGGCATCGGCGACGACCTCCTGCGTCTCGTGTTCATCTCGTGTCACCCGGTGCTGTCGACCGAGGCGCGCGTGGCGCTCACCCTGCGCCTCCTCGGCGGATTGACCACCGAGGAGATCGCGCGGGCCTTTCTCGTGCCCGAGGCGACGGTCGCGCAGCGCATCGTCCGCGCCAAGCGGACGCTGGCCGAGAAGCGGGTGCCGTTCGAGGTTCCTCGCGGGGCGGAGCGCATCGAGCGCCTGTCGTCGGTACTCGAGGTGCTCTACCTGGTGTTCAACGAGGGCTACGCCGCGACGGCCGGAGACGACTGGATGCGCCCGGCGCTCTGCGAGGACGCGCTCCGTCTCGGCCGCATCCTGGCCGAGCTCGCGCCGCAGGAGCCGGAGGTCCACGGCCTGGTCGCGCTGATGGAGATCCAGGCGTCGCGCGCGCGAGCGCGGGTCGGTCCGGAGGGAGAGCCCGTCCTGCTGCTGGATCAGGACCGCGCGCGCTGGGACCACGTCCTCGTCCGTCGCGGTCTCGCGGCGCTCGAGCGGGCGGAAGCGCTCCACGCCGGCGCGCGCGGTCCGTACGTGCTGCAGGCCGCGATCGCCGCCTGTCATGCCCGGGCGCGGACTGCCGAGGAGACCGACTGGTCGCGCATCGCGGGGCTGTACGGCGCGCTCGCCCGGCTCGCGCCGTCTCCGGTCGTGGAGCTGAACCGCGCGGTCGCGGTGGCGATGGCGTTCGGTCCCGCGGCCGGCCTCGAGCTGGTCGACGCCCTCGGCGCGGAGCCGTCGCTCCGGGGGTATCACCTCCTGCCCAGCGTGCGAGGCGACCTGCTCGCGAAGCTGGGCCGCTTCGACGAGGCCCGGGCGGAGTGCGAGCGCGCCGCGTCGCTCACGCGCAACGCCCGGGAGCGCGCGCTTCTCCTGGCGCGCGCTGCCGCCTGCGCACGTGGATCGGCTCAGCCCTCGACCACCTGAGCCACCGCGTCGGCTTCTCCTTCCATCGGCCGTGGCGATGCGGCATGCATGTCCCATGGATGCCGCCGGAACCATCGCCCAGTTCGCCAAGATGCTCGGGAACCTCGACCGCTGGCTCGAGGCGGGGAGTGCCTTCGCCGAGAAGAAGAAGTTCGAGCCCGACGTGCTCGCCCAGTCACGCCTGGCGCCTGATCAGTACGAGCTGGTCCGCCAGGTCCAGTCCGCCTGCGATGCCGCGAAGTACACTGCCGCCTACCTGTCCGCTCAGAAGGCGCCCGCGCATCCGGATACCGAGAAGACGCTCGCCGACCTGCGCGCGCGCGTCCGGACGTGTGTCGCCTACCTCGGGAGCGTGCAGCCGTCAGCGTACGCAGGCGCCGACGACCGGCGCGTGGCGCCGCCCTGGCTCCAGGGCAAGTGGATGCGCGGCGCCGACTATCTCGCGCAGGTCGCGGTGCCGAACTTCTACTTCCACGTGACGACGGCGTACGCGATCCTGCGCCACAACGGCGTCGACCTCGGCAAGATGGACTTCATCGGGTCGATGCCCGTCCACGACGCCTGACCGCCGCGACGCTGTGCAGCGCGGCGCCGTCGGCGGCGCCGACGCTTCGCCGGCAGAACCGCACCAGCGTCGCGATGAGCTCCTCGTCCGAGGCGATCTGCCCGGCGACCGGCGACAGCGGACCGACGAGGGACTCGGCGATCGCCCCGACCACCGCCGCCGCGCTCAGCTCCGCGTTCTGGTCCGGGATCTCGCCGGCCGCGATGCCCGCGCGAAGCAGCGCGGCCATGTGACGGCAGTACTCGCGCCGGTAGACGAGGCGCTCCGCATCCACCAGCGGATCCACCGGCTCGTAGACGAGCGCCCACGCGAGCCGGCGATGGCGCAGCGCTCTCCGCGCGAACGTGGCGACGACGGCCTCGAGGCGCTCGACGCAGCGCCCGGACGCGGCGGCGTCGCCCATCGCGGCGAGATCGCGCTTCGCCGCGTCGCGGAAGACCTCGACGAACAGCTCGGCCTTGGACGGATAGTGACGGTACAGCGCCCCGGCCGCGAGGCCAGCTCGCTCGGCGATGGCCTGCACCGAGGCGGCCGCGTAGCCGCCGTCCTCGAGGAGCTTGCGGGCGGCATGGATCAGGCGTTCGCGCGTGGGGGCGGCGGGTGGAGCGGCCGGCGAACGGGCCGCGCGCGTCCGGGCGCCGCGCCGCGAGCGTGGGCTCATGCCGACCGCGCGGCCGCCAGCGCGACGCCGGCGCGGACACCGTCGAGCGCCTCGTGCAGCCCGCGATGGAAGTGCACGAGCGCGCCCTCGAATCGGCCGAACTCGAAGAACTCGTTCGCACCGCTCGCCAGCCCCTGCTGGATGGAGCACGCCACGGCCCGGTCCTCCGCCGCGCCCGCCTGCACGAAGTCCTGCGCGCCCGCGAGCGCCGCGCGTCCGTCGCCGTCGTCGTCGCGCCGATCGCTCAGCGCGTAGGTGAGGATCCTGGTGCGATCGATGGCCAGCGGCTCGAGCACGACCATCACGACGTTGGTCGGGAAGGTCGCGACCATGGCGTTGGGGAACAGGTGATAGACGTACGTCAGCACGCCGTCCGCCGACCGCTCGGCCGGCGGGACGTCGCGCAGCTTGTTGATGCGCCGGTAGGGGAACGCGATCCGGCTGTTGCGCCCGAACGTCTCGACGACGTTCAGGTTGTCGAACTGGACGGGGTAGAACGTCTCCCGGTGCGTCGGGCGGATGTGATAGCCCTCGAGGAAGCCCTCGACGACGACCTTCCAGTTTGCCTGCACGTCGATCTCGCTCGAGCCGAGCAGCCGGAGGCCCGGCGCGAGCAGCTCGGGGAGGTCGTCCAGGCCGATGCCCGGCAGGCGCGGCTCGTCCTGCGTGACGAACACGACGCCGTGTCGCTCGGCCGTCTCGACCGGGACGAGTCCCCGCGTCGCCTTGTCGAGACCGGGGAATCCGTGCTCGTGCGGCACGTGTCGCAGCTCGCCGTCGAGGCCGTAGGTCCAGCCGTGATAGCGGCACACGAACGCCTTCTCGCATCCCGAGCCCGCCGCGACCTGGGTGCCGCGGTGCCGGCACGCATTGCGGAACGCCCGGACCTGGCCGTCGCTTCCGCGCACGGCCAGGATCGGCGTGCCGGCGGCGTCGCGCGCGACGTACGACCCGCTCTCCGGGAGCGCGGCGGACGGGCAGAACGGTGTCGGATACCTGCGCAGCACCTGCGACAGCTCCGCCGCGAAGCGTTCCGCGGAGCGGTAGTGCTCGAGCGGCTCGCGCCACGTTTCCTCGCTCATGTCCGTGGTCCGGTTGTCGATGTGGTCGAGGATGCGCTGCACCACCGACCGGTCGTCCGACACGGGAGTCGTCATCGCACGCTCTCCTTCCGTGAATCCGGATTCACCGTCTAGTGAATCCGGATTCACGTGTCAAGAACGCCGCGCGCCCGGGCGTCCGGCGCTCGACACCCTGCGCGTCATCGCGTAAGGAGCGTGCCGCTCTCGCGGCCGGATCCGCGACGGAGGAGGTCCCGATGCGACGCTCGGACGGTCTGGCGCTGACGATGCTTCTGCTCCTCGTGGTGGCCGGGTGCGCCACGCAGTCCACGTCGCCGCATCCCCAGGGTGCCCCCCAGGCGCCGGCGGCCACGCCGCCGCCCGCCGGGAGCAAGCTGGCGGGCGTCCGCGAGGGCATGACCCCGGAGCAGGTCCAGAAGATCGCCGGCGCTCCCGCATCCATCAAGCCCTACGTCACCGGCAAGGCGTTCATCCCCTGGTACTTCGGCCCGGACCGCTCGCGCACCGCGTACTACTACAAGGGTCAGGGCCGGGTGATCTTCTCGGGCGAGGGCGGCTTCGGGACCGACAGCCACGTGCTGCGCGTCGAGTACGATCCGAGCGATCCCGGCGCCCCGCGCTAGCCGCTCCGGCATCCACCCTCCGCGCTCGTTCGTACCTGTGATGACGAGCGAGCCCGGCGCGTGCCGGTCCGGGCGTGCCGCGGAGGAGTCATGTCGGAGCAGACGATCGAGTCGCTGGTGGTTCCGGAGCAGCTCCTGCCCACCCAGCTCGCGCCGCCACGACGCGACAGCCTGATCTGCGGCGAGAAAGCCCTGATGCTCGCGGTGCTCGAGGACGCGATCCGCTGTCTCGAGCGGCGCTCGCGGGGCGCCGCGCGTCTCGCGCGCGAGGCGGAAGCGTGGATCCGCGCGAGCGACGAACGCTGGCCGTTCTCGTTCGTCAACGTGTGCGCCTATCTCGACATGGACGCGCGACGGCTTCGCCGCGCGCTGCTCGCGCGCGTCGCCGGTCGCGACGCCGGCGTGCCCGAAGCCGACTACCGCCTCCATCTCCGCCTGAAGCCGCGCCGGGTGCGACTGCGGGTGGTGGCGGAGCCGCGTGCCGTCGACGAGGCGGAGTTGCCGAGGAGGGCGGCGCAGGGCTAACTCCGGCTGGTGATCGAGCTGCTGGCTCTCTGCGACGACGGCTCCATGCTCGGCTTCCCCGCCGACCGGCCCGCCGAGGTGCGGCGCGTCCAGCCGCAGGGACTCTCCGGTCGCCTGATCGGCATCGACCGCCGTCCCGCCGACGGCGTGCTCTACGGACTGACCACCACCAACGAGGTGTATCGCATCGATCCCCGCACCGGGCAGGCGTCGCTCGTGAGCTCGCTCACCGTGCCGTTCGACGGCGATGCGCGCTCCGGGGTCGACTTCAATCCCCAGGCCGACCGGCTGCGCGTCGTCAGCCACGACGGGCAGAACCTGCGCGTCAACGTGATGCTCGGAGCAACCGCCGTCGATGGCGCGCTGCGCTACAAGGACGGCGACTCGGGTGCGGGCAAGCGTCCCCGGATCACCGCCTCGGCCTACACCCACAACGTCGCCGATGCGCCCGACACGAAGCTGTTCGAGATCGACGACGAACGCGACGTCCTCGTGCTCCAGGACCCGCCGAACGACGGGGTCCTCACCACCGTGGGCCCGCTGGGCATCGACTTCGGACCGCTCGGCGGCTTCGACATCGTGACCGACACGGCTGGCCGGGACGCCGGGTACGCCGCCACCGCGGGCACCCTGTATGCCATAGACCTGACGACCGGGGCCGCCCGGAAGATGGGGACGATCGGTGACGGCCGCGCGACCATCGTCGGACTGGCCGCCCTCGCGCCCTGAATACCTGCATCCGTCCGAACCTCCGGGACGTACTAAGGGAGGCGCTGGTGCGCTGCATCCTCGGCTGGTAGGGATTTTCGCTCTGCACGGGACTTCGGAAGACCCTGCCGATCGCACTTCCCAGGCGGATGAGCAGCTGCTGCGCGCTGCGGCGGCAGACCCGTCCGCGCTCGGAGATCTCTATGATCGGTACGCGAAGCTCGTCTACGGCCTGGCCGTCGCCATCCTCGGAAACCGCGAGGAGGCACAAGATTTGACGCAGGAGGTTTTCCTGGCGGTGTCCACCCCGACCGCATACGACTCTGCCCGCGGCTCCGTCAGCGCCTTCCTCACGACGATGACCCGATCGCGGGCGATCGATCGGCTGCGCCGCCGCGGGCGCTCGGTGCGCCTGCTGAAGACCTGGCACGAGGCGACCCCCCCGGCGCCCGCCCCGACCAGCCCCTTCGAGCGGCTGTCGATGGCGCAGTGCGCCGAGCGCGTGCGGGGGGCGCTGGCCGAGCTGCCCGACGCCGAGCGCCAGGTGCTCGAGCTGGCGTACTACAAGGGCCTCAGCCAGGCCGAGATCGCCGCGGATCTCGACACGCCGCTCGGCACCGTGAAGAGCCGGTCCCGGCGGGGCTTGATGGCGCTGAAGCGCTCGCTCGAGGATCTCACGGGATGACGCCATGAGCTCCCCCGTCGACGTGTCCGAGGATCGCCTCGTCGAGTACGTGCTCGGCGAGATGCGGCGCGACGAGGCCCAGGCGCTCGAAGGCCTGATACAGACGGACGCCCAGCTCGCCACCGAGGTGCGGCGACTCAGGCAGGTCTTCGAGCTCATGCCGTACGCCACCCTGGAGGAGCCCCCGGTCGATCTGCGTGCGCGCGTCCTCGACGCCGCGGTCGCTCGTGCGCAGCCCGTCGCGAAGGACGCGCCGCGGCCCGCGGCGCGCCCTTCGCGCCGTGTCGTCTGGAGTCGCTTCATCGCGGCGGCAGCCGCCATGGTCGCGCTCGCGTTCGGATTCGACTCGTGGCGCACGCGGCAGGAGCTGGCACTGCAGCGCGAGGTGACCGTCGCCCTGCAGGAGCCGAACGTCGTCCGCTCCTTCGCGCTGGCGGGGACGGGGGCGGCGAGCGGCGCGGTCGGCCGGGTGACGCTCGACCTCGACGCCAAGAAGGGCGCGGTCGTGCTGAAGGGCATGCCGGCCCTGCCGGCCGGCGAGGTCTATCGCCTGTGGGCGGCGGTCGGCGACAAGAGCGTGCCGTGCGGCCAGTTCACCGCCGGCCCCGACGGCGCCGTGCTGGCGCAGTTCGTGGTTCCGGTCGAGTCGTACACCGCGCCCATCGGCAAGCTCTTCGTCACCGTCGAGCCCGCCTCCCTCCCCGATGCACCGACGGGTCCGCGGGTGATGGAGAGCGTGTAGCGTCCGGCGGGCTGCTAGGCACCGGGGCGCGGGTGGCGCTCCAGCTCCACCCCGCCGAGGAACACGCGCGCGATGCGATCGAGCGCGCCGATGTCGGCGGTGGGATCGCCGTCGACCAGCACGAGGTCCGCGCGCTTGCCGACGGCCACCTCGCCCGCCTCGGGCGTCGCGCCCTCCAGGAAGCGGGCATTGTCGGAGGTGGCCGCGCGCAGCGCTTCTCCGGGCGTCATGCCGGCCTCGACGAGCTTCCCGAGCTCGAGGTGCAAGCCGGCGCCGGGGAAGCTTCCGAGGTTCACCGCGTCGCTGCCGGCGAGGATCGTGATCCCCGCCGCGCGCAGCTTCTGGACGTTGCCACGTCGCGCGGCGTGCGTCGCGTTGAGCATGCGCACCAGCTCGGCGCTCGATCCCTCCGACCAGCTGGCCGGCGCGGTGACGAGTGCGTCGAGCACGGCCGGCTTGGCGATCTCGCGCTCGAGGGGTGTGAAGTCTGCCTGCTTCGCGGTGCCGACCCGCTCGATGGCGTCCCAGACCCCGAGTGTGGCCACCACCGGAATGCCCTTCGCCGCCAGCGCCGCCACCGCCTCGTCCGAGATCTCCTCCTGGTAGGGCGAGTGCATCATCGCGTCGACGCCGGCGTGCACGGAGTCGAGCACGTCCGACGACCGGCCGACGTGGGCGACCGAGCGCACGTGCTGCTCGTGCCCCGCCGCGGCGATCGCGGCGATCACGTCGGAGCCGATGCGCGGCTCGATCGGGAGCTGGTCGACGGCGATCTTGAGCACGTCGGGATGCTGCGGCAGGAGCTCCGCGACCGCCTGTCGCGCCTCGTCCGGCGTCGCCTCCTGCCGCGTCAGGTGCGCCACCACGTACCAGCGCACCCAGAAGGGGAGCGTCTCGCGCATGATGCCGACCGGGTGGCCTCCGGGCCCGGTGAACATCGGGCCGGCGGCGAAGAGGCGGGGTCCGAGCTTCTTCCCGCTCCGGATCTCGTCCCGCGTGGTGAATATGGCGGGCGTCAGGGCCGCCGCGTCGAGGACGGTCGTGACGCCGGCGTAGAGCAGGGCGCCGAGATTCTCGTCGGCATCGGGGAACTCCGTGTGCCACGGCGGTGACGCCGAGCCGCCGCTGTGCACGTGGACGTCGATCAGGCCGGGGACGAGCGTCTTGCCGCCGCCGTAGATCTCGCGCACCGCCTCGTGCACCTCGCCGGGCAGGCCGACCGTGGCGATCCGACCCTCGCGGATGAGCACGTCGCGTGTGCCGTCGAGCAGCGCGGCGCGTGGCGCATCGAAGACGCGCACGTTGCGGATCACGAAGGTGTCCGACTGCCCGGCCATCGGCGTGACGAATTCGTGGCCCTTGCCGCAGCCGGCGACCACGATCAGACCGATCACGAGCCACCGGAATCGTCGCTGTCTCATCCGCACCTCAGTAGTTGAAGGTCAGCTCGAGGAAGCCGTAGTCGGCGTCCTTGCCCGGGAACGTCTGCTCGACGACGGCCGCCCCGAAGGCGTGGCCGTAGTACCCCTCGACCGTCAGGTGCTCGATCAACGCGACGGTGACCGAGATGTCGGCCAGCGTCGCGAGCGCGCGGTTGCCGTTGGCGGGGCTCCCCGCATAGCCGAAGAACGTGTTGCTGGTCGCGCCGCCGCCCGAGTACCAGAGGTCGCGGCCGTCCGTGACCCGGAGCCAGTGGAAGTCGGTGCGCACCAGGACACGATCGTGCGGCCGGAGCAGCAGCTCGAAGAACACGTCGTTCGAGTTCATCAGGTTGAAGAAGGGCAGGCGAGCGTAGGTGCGGGCCGTCGGGATGAGCTGGAAGAACGTGCGATGCACGCCGTCGTTCGGGTTGTTGTCCCCCGACGACCGATCCCATCCGACCCGCAGCCAGGGCGCCGTGGGGATCTGCGGGATCTGGTAGCCGGCCTCCATGGCGTACGCCCATGCGCCGTCACTCTGCACGCCCCACGTCCCCGTCTGCACGGCGCCCCAGAGCAGCCCGTCCACGATGCCGGGACCGAGATCGATCGCGGTGGTCGCGTTCGCGCCGATGGTGTTGATGGTGATCGGGTCCTTGTCCGCGACGCGCGCCGGCTTCGGGCGATTGTCGACCTTGAGGGCGTCCTGACGCGCGTCACGGTAGTAGAGGTAGAAGAGCCGCGCGACCAGCGGCGGCCCCTGCGGCAGGCGCCTGAGCGTCGCCGCCAGCCCGGCGAGCTCCATGTCGAGCTCGCGATTGGCGCTGACCTGGAAGCCGCCCCACGTGGGACGCGTGCCGAACGCCGTCACGTTCCAGTCGGGACTGTCGTACGCGACTCGCGCACCGTCGAAGCTCCGGCTGACGTGCGTGAAGTCGAAGGGACCGACGAGGCGCTCGGCGATGCGCGTCTTCGCGAGGAAAGCGAGCGTGGGATCGGAGGGCACCACCTCGAGACCGTCGCGGTACTCGAACCGACCGAACGCCGCGGTGAGACCCCGACCGCGCACGGTGAGCGTCCCTTGCTTCAGGAACACCTCGCCCTGCGGGGAGCTGCGCCGGTTCGCGAAGTAGATCGCGCCCGGGCCGAGGTTGCCGATCGGCGCCGGGAGGCTCGCGTTTTCCGGGAGGTTTCCCAGCTCGGTATCCTGGAGCTGGAGATTCAGCTCGGCGGGTGGCAGCAGCACGCGGACGCCGGCGCGGAACCGGTTGGCGACGAAGTTGTACCGTTCGGCTCCCGGCTGCGCCTTCCCCTCGTGCGGCGTGAACCAGTCGACGAACTCGCCGCGCACGCGGTCGTTCACCGTGAACGTGATGCGATCGCGCCAGCTCGGCACGTCCTGGGCCGCGACGCCGGTCGCCAGACCGAGCACGAGCGCGGCACCGATGCCCCCCGCCAGCCGCACGGAGCGCCCAGGTAGCAGAAACCGGTCGCGGCGTCACGGACGCCGTCGCCGGCGCCGCGGGTCAGACGAGCTCGACCGGATCTCCGACCCGGACGTTGCCGGGCGCCGCCACCGTCGCGTAGACGCCGAGGTTCTGATCCGCGTCACGTACGATGGCGCGGAGCACGAGCGGATCCTTCGGAAGTCCCGGCTGCGCCTGCACCGTCATGCTGCATCGTGCTGTGGGCATGTGCACCTGCACGACGGCCTGCCCGATGCGCAGCGACTTCCCGCTCCACCCGGCCTCCTCGAGGCTGGACTCGCCGGCCGCGCTCTCGACGAGGACGTTGGGACGGAAGCGCCGACGGTCGAACCGCTCCGGCGGCGCGTCGTGCGCGAGGGCGCCGAGCGACGCGGTGGTGAGGACGTGGATCGGGAAGGCATCGAAGTAGGTGCCGAGCGGTGAGGTGAACTCGAACAGCTCCGGAGAGAACACGGACAGGTCCGGCAGCGGCTCGTCGGGCATGCGCCCGAAGATGTCGCGCAGCTCCTCGATCATGTCCGGCTTGTCCGGCAGCCCGCGCCGGTAGTGCTCGCGGTTCTCCGCGGACTGGAGCGGCCACAGCGTCACGGTGCGGCCGAGCAGGTCGGAGAGGCGGCTCGCGACGTCGGCGGCATCGCAGGCGACGACCGCGCCGTCGGGCAGCGTGATCTCCGCCGGCGGGATCGCGCCGCCGTCGGGCTCGCGCAGGTAGCGCGCGCTGCACTGCATGAGCTGCGGCAGCTTCTTGCCGCCGCGAATCTCCCCCGCCGCCTCGTCGCGCACCGCCCAGCCACGGTCACCGGGGATTCCACCCGCGCCCAGCGTGACCTGCTCGAGACACTCGCCCCCCATCGACTTCACCGGATACCGCCAGAGCTCACGCACCGTGCCGACGATCGCCATGCCGGCGGGTCTAGCACCCGCGCGTCCTCGCGGTCGACCCCGCGCCGCGCGACGGGTGGCGACGCTCGCGGACCGATGCTAGCGCCTCTGTCGTGGCGCCGGTGATCCTGCACGCCGACATGGACGCCTTCTACGCGTCGGTCGAGCAGCGCGACCGGCCCGAGCTGCGCGGCCGGCCGGTGATCGTGGGCGGGGCGTCGGGGCGCGGCGTGGTCGCGGCGGCCTCCTACGAGGCGCGGCGATTCGGCGTCCGCTCGGCGATGCCCACGGTGCAGGCGCGCGCGCTCTGCCCGGAAGCCGTGATCGTCTCCGGCGACATGGCGAAGTATCGCCGCATCGGCGCCCAGATCCGCTCGATCTTCGGCAGCGTGAGCCCGCTGGTCGAGCCGCTGTCGCTCGACGAGGCGTTCATCGACGTCACCGCCTCGGTCACGCTGCTCGGCGCGCCCCTCGTCATCGGCCGCCTGGTGAAGGACCGGGTGCGGGACGCGACTGGCCTCGCGGTCTCGGTCGGCATCGGGCCCGGCAAGATGGTGGCCAAGATCGCGAGCGACCTCTGCAAGCCCGACGGTCTCCTCGAGGTGCGGCCGGGCGAGGTGCGCGACTTCCTCCGTCCGCTGCCGGTCGGCCGCCTGTGGGGCGTCGGGCCGGTCACCGAGGCCGCGCTGCGCGCCGCGGGGATCACGACCGTGGGCGATCTGGCCGATCGCGAGCCCGGACCGCTGCGGCAGCACCTCGGCTCCCTGGCCGACGTCGTGCGCGGGCTGGCGCGTGGCGAGGACGTGCGCGTGGTCGATGCCGAGCGCGACGCGCGTTCCTACGGCGAGGAGAACACGTTCGGCACCGACGTCCGTGACGATCGCACCGTGCGCGAGGCGATCATCGCGCACGGCGAGGCGGTGGCGCGTCGGCTGCGACGTGACGGCGTCCGCGCGGCAACCGTGGTCCTGAAGATCAAGCTCGCGGAGCGCCTCGGCGCGGGGAAGTACCGCATGCTGACGCGCCAGGCACCGTTGCCCGCCGCCAGCGACGACGGCGCCGCCATCACCGCCGTCGCGCTCGGGCTCTGGGATCGGCACCGGCCGCGGCGTGCAGTGCGCCTGATCGGGGTCAGCGCGCGTGGCATCGACGGCGCGCGGGACGCGCAGCTGGTGCTGTTCGACGACGCGGGTCGTGCGACGCGCGCCCGGCTGAACGCCGCGCTCGACCGCATCGTCGCGCGCTACGGCGCGGACAGCATCGGGCGCGCCGTCGGCAAGCCCGAGAAGGCGTCCCCCACGCTGCAGCTGAAGCGCGGCGAGCCCGACCGACCGTAGCGGCCCGCGTTGACCCGCCCCCGTCACTTGGGCATGTCGCCTGTCGATGCGGGTCACGAACCTCCTCGGGTACCCGGCCATCGTGCTCGCGTTCGTCAGCCATCGGCTGGCGCATGGCGCGCCATGGGAGCCTGTCGCGACCTTCACCCTGGCGGCGATCGGGGTGGTTCCGCTGGCCTTGCTGATGGGAGCGGCGACGGAAGGCCTCGCCGTCCGCCTCGGGCCCACGTGGGGCGGCCTGCTGAACGCCACCTTCGGGAACGCGGCGGAGCTGATCCTCGCCGTCATCGCGCTCACGAAGGGTCTGAACGCGGTGGTGAAGGCGTCCGTCACCGGATCCATCCTCGGCAATCTCCTGCTGGTCGCCGGCGGCGCCATGGTGGTCGGTGGCTGGCGGCGCAAGGAGCAGTCCTTCAGCCTGCGCGCCGCGGAGGCGAACGCGGGGCTGCTCTCCATCGCCGTCGCGGCCATGCTCTGCCCCGCGATCTTCCATTTCAGCGCGGAGCGGATGCACGACATCCATCTCGAGCAGCACGAATGGGGTGTCTCGCTGTGCACCGGCATCGTGCTGCTCGTGGTGTACGGCTTCGGACTGCTGTTCACGCTCCGGACGCACAGCCACCTCTTCTGCACCGGGCCGCGCGACACCCCGTCCGCCGAGCCCGAGCAGAGCGTCCAGCAGAGCATCCTCATCCTGCTCCTGGCGGCCGCGGGGATCGCGCTGGTCGGGGAGCTGCTGGTGGGCTCCGCGGCGGCCCTCGCGGACAGCTTCGGCTGGAACCCCGTGTTCGTCGGGGTGATCCTGCTCGCCATCGTCGGCAACGCCGCCGAGCACACCACGGCGGTCCAGCTGGCGCGCGCCGACGACATGGAGACGGCGATGACGATCACCTACCAGAGCAGCCTCCAGATCGCGCTCTTCGTGACGCCGGTCCTCGTGTTCACGAGCGCGGCGCTGGTGGCGCTCGGCTTCGAGAACGCCACGCACCTCGATCTGGTGTTCACGCCCCTCGAGGTGGTGTCGGTGATGCTCACCATGTTCACGGTGGTCGTGCTGATGATGGACGGCCGCACGAACTGGTTCGAGGGCGTGCTCCTCCTGGCGCTCTACCTGATCCTCGGCATCTCGTTCTTCTTCGTCCCGGTCGGGCCGTCCTGAGCACGTGCGTGGCCCGCGCCGCCGCGCCTTGACAGGCGGCCCCGCGAGCCGCTCTGGGATCCGGGATGGTCACGCTCGTCCTCCGCGCCGCCCTCTCGCTGCTGGCCGCGGGCGGCGTCGCGTGGTGCGCCGACCTCGCCGATCAGGTGAACCTCTTCACCGGGACTGCGGCGCGCACGGCGGACTTCGGCACGGGCGGTGGCGCGGGCAACACCTTTCCCGGCGCGGTCGCGCCGTTCGGCATGCTCCAGTGGAGCCCCGATACGGTACCCGGCACGACGAACTTCGCCGGCGGCTACACCTGGGACGATCGCCGTATCCGCGGGTTCAGCCTCACGCACCTGAGCGGCGCCGGCTGCGCGATTCTTCCAGGACGTCCCGATCCTGCCGACGACGGTGCCGGTGACCACGCCGCCGGCCGTCGCCGGCACGTACGACGTCGCACCGGAGTACATCCCGGGCTTCGACCACGCCGACGAGCAGGCGGCGCCCGGCTTCTACGGCGTGCGCCTGGATCCCGGCACGGATCACGCCATCGACGTGGCGCTCGCGGCCCGCACGCGCAGCGGGGTGGCCGCCTTCGGATACCCGCCGACGCCGACGGCGAGCCTGCTCTTCAACGCCGGCGGGAGCGGGATGGCGAACGGCGACGTGACCATCCAGCTGGATCCGGCGCGCGGCGAGGTGTCGGGCTCCGTCGAGTCGGGCCAGTTCTGCTATCACCGGGACCGGTACACGCTGTACTTCGTCGTGCGGCTGAGCCGGCCGTTCGCGGGCTGGGGCACGTGGACGGGACAGACGCTCGCACCCGGCTCGACCAGCGCGACGGCGCACACCGATCAGCCGTTTCATCTGAAGGGCGTCCCCGGGGTGGCCGACGTGCCGCACGCGAGCAACACCGCCCAGGCCGGCGCCTGGGTGACCGTCGACGCGCGCGACGATCCGCTGGTGGGTGCCCGCGTCGCGGTCTCGTTCGTCAGCGTCGACGGCGCGCGCGCCAATCTGGATGCCGAGAGCCCCGACTTCGACGTCGCCGCTGCGGGCGCCGCGACGCGCGCGGCGTGGAACGACCTCCTCGGCCGCATCGAGGTGCACGGCGACGCCACCGCGACGCGCACCTTCTACACCATGCTCTACCATGCGTTGCTGGCCCCGACGGTGTTCAGCGACGCCGACGGGTCCTACCGCGGCATGGACGGCGCGGTCCATCACGCCGACGGCTGGACGGCCTACGCCAACGTGTCCGGCTGGGACGTGTATCGCAGCCAGGTCCCGCTGCTGGCGCTGCTGGCGCCCGATCGCGCGAGCGACCTGGTCAGCTCGTTGCTGGCGAACGCGCGCGAGAGCGGATGGCTGCCGCGCTGGCCGGTCGCGGCCGGTCAGACCGACGTCATGGTGGGCGACCCCGCCGCCCCGATCATCGCGGGCGCGTGGGCGATGGGCGCGCGCAACTTCGACCTCGACCAGGCCCTCGCCGCGCTGGTGAAGGGCGGCACCGAGACCGGCGTCAGCCCCAACGCCGCCTACGTCGAGCGCCAGGGCCTCGCGGACTACCTTCGCCTCGGCTGGGTGCCGCACGACGGCACCGAGTCGAGCAGCGGCGCCACGACCACGATCTTCGGCGACACCGCCGGCGTCTGGGCCTCGGCGTCGACGACGCTCGAGTACGGCGTCGCCGACTTCGCCGTCGCGCGCGTCGCGGCGGCGGCCGGCGATCGCACGACGTACCGCACGTTCATGCAACGGTCCGGCGGGTGGCGGCATCTCTACAACCCCGCCTCCGGCTACCTCGAGCCACGCTACGCGTCGGGCGCCTTCAAGCCCGGTCTCGACCTGCTCGGCGGCGAGGGCTTCGCGGAGGGCGATGCGCCACAGTACACGTGGATGGTGCCGTTCGACCCCGCCGGGCTCTTCGCGCAGCTCGGGGGCCGGCGGGCCGCGGCCGAGCGTCTCGACCGGCACCTCGCGAAGCTGAACGACGGGCCGCGCTCGGCGAATGCGTTTCTCGGCAACGAGCCACAGCTCGGCGTGCCGTGGCTGTACGACTGGCTCGGGCAGCCGTGGAAGACGCAGCGGGTGGTGCGCCAGGCTCTCCTCACGCTGTTCGACGACTCGCCGACCGGATACCCCGGCAACGACGACCTCGGGACGATGTCGGCGTGGTACGTGTTCGGTGCGCTCGGCCTGTACCCGGCGGTGCCGGGCAGCGACGTCCTCGCGCTCGCGAGCCCGCTCTTCCCGGAGACCGTGATCCATCTCGCCGGCGGCGACCTCAGCATCAGTCGCGCCAGCCGCGGCCAGTGATACGCCCTACGTCCGCCGGCTCACCGTCGGACGACGTCGTCACGAACGGCCCTGGCTCTCGCTGGCCGACGTCGCGTGTGGCGCCCGGCTCCGGTTCGATCTGGGTGCGGAACCCGCGCCGCGCTGGGGCGCGGGGCGGCGCAACGCGCCGCCGTCGTTCGGCACGGGAGCGCCGTTCCGGCGCCCGGCGCGGCAGCGCGCGTGCGCGCGGCCCACCACCCGATAGGAGACGTCCATGCAGGACATCGATCCCACCGCCTGGATCGCCCCCAGCGCGCAGCTCTTCGGCATGATCACGATCGGCGCGGACGCCTCGGTGTGGCACAACGCCGTCATGCGCGCCGAGCGTAACGACATCCGCATCGGGCGCATGACGAACATCCAGGACTTCGTGATGGTGCACGCAGACGAGCAGAGCGTGGTGATTGGAACGTTCTGCTCCGTGGCGCACCATGCGACGCTTCACGGGTGCGCGATCGAGGATCACTCCTTGGTCGGGATCGGCGCGACGCTGATGGATGGCGTGCTGATCGGCCGCGGGTCCATCGTGGCCGGCGGCGCGTTCGTGAAAGAGGGCACCATCGTGCCGCCGGCCTCGATCGTCGTCGGGATCCCGGCCCGGATCCTGCGGGAACGCGACTGCGCACGCGAGAATCGCCTGAACGCGTGGCGGTACCAGCGGAACGCCGACCACGCCCGCCGCGGGCTCTACCGGGCCTGGGACGGGCCGGAGTACGAGGCGTGGCTCGCCGCCAAGCGCGCCGAGGTCGAGCGCGACGCGGACCTGGCCTAGAGCCTCACGGCGCGCAGACGAACGTCAGCTGATCGGCGTCGACCCTCGGCGGTGCCAGCGTGTCGTCCACCGACACCGCGACGATGCGCTGCTCGCCGGATGACACGGGGAGCGCGAAGCCGCCGCAGATGCGCGGGGTGCTCGCCGGGGGCGCGGCGTCGAGAGCGAGGCCCGTGCGCGTCACGGTTGCCCCGCCCCAGCGCGTGAGCGTGGTCGTGAACGCGTCGAGGATCGCGTTCTCGGTGGCCGGATCGAGCACCGACCCGGCATCGATCTCGACGTGCGCGATGCCGGTGGGAAGGCAGGCCGGGGTGTTCCCGACGAGCGGGCTCGCGTTGAAGCAGTAGAAGACGGTGAACGTGCAGTCGCCGGTGGCGTCGTCGCGCTGGCACGGCGCGCTGCCGTCGTCGCAGCCGAGCAGGGCGCCCGACGCGGAGCCCTGCACGCCCCAGTCGAGCAGGCAGCTGTCGTAGGCCTCGCCGCCGCCCCCTCCGTAGGTGTGCTCGAGCGCGCAGAGGGCCGTGCACCCGTCGCCGTCCGTGCGGTTCCCGTCGTCACACTCCTCGCCGCGCTCGACGATGCCATCGCCGCACTCGCTCGTGCACGAGGCCGAGCAGCCGTCGCCGCTCTCGGTGTTGCCGTCGTCGCACTCCTCGCCGGGATCGACGCGGCCGTTGCCGCAGCGGAAGCAGCCGGAGCGATCGAAGCGGCAGACGTGGTCGCAGGCGAGAGGGCCGCCGGCGTCGCCGAGCGACTGACAGGTGGCGCCGCCGAGGTCCGCGCCGTCACAGGCCTCGCCGGGATCGCGGCGTCCGTCGCCGCAATTCAGGCAGGCGCTGGTGTCGAACCCGAGGCAGTCCGGCCGGCAGTGCAGCGTGCCACTGCGCGGGCAAATCGCGCCGCCGAGATCGTCGCCGTCACAGGCCTCGCCGGGATCGCGCCGCCCGTTGCCGCACACCGCCTGCACGGGGACCTGGCAGTGGGTCAGATCGAGCCGGCAATCCAACGTGCAGCCGATCGTCCCGCCGGCGTACTGGAGCGATTCGCACGTGATGCCGGCCGGCACCGAGCCGTCGCACTGCTCGCCCGGATCGACGATGCCGTCACCACAGCTTGGCGTGTGCACCGGTATGCACCCGGAGGTGTCGAACTTGCATGCGTCGGTGCACCGGAGCGACCCGCTCACGTAGTGGAGACTCTCGCATGTCTGGCCCCCGAGGTCTGAGCCGTCGCAGTCGTCGCCGTGCGACTCGTCCCGCGTGCCGTCGCCACACCACTGCCGGTGCGCGACGAGGGAGCGCGCGGCTCCGCCGCGTCGCAGCTTGATCGATCCCGTGAGCGTGTCGCAGTCGTTCTGGAAGGTCGCGGTGAGCTGTGCGGCCCCACGCAGGCCCGGACAACGCGGGAGCTGCGCCCTGAGCTTCGTGCGTGACTTGGCGGCTCGCAACCGTCCCTTGCCCGGAGGGCAGCTCGACCCGACCGACACGCCGCCCGGCGCGAGGATGACGGCGTCGGCGCCGGACCGTCCGGAGACCACGTTCCACCGGCCATGGCTGCACGCCGGATCGACCACGCGCGGCGCGGGCCGCGACGAGGCCGGGCTCGCCAGGGTGCCGGCAAGGATCGCTGCAACGAGAAGACCTCGGACCATGCGGAATCCCGGTGGCGCTCACCGCGCGCGGGATCGGGTCCGGTTACCTGATCGGCCTCCCGCGCGTCAACGACCGTCGTCGTCGCATCCCTCGACGGCGAACGTCGCGATCGGCGCCGGGACCCCCTTCACCTCGACGGCCGGCAGGGCGCGCAGGTGGAAGCGCTGGTCGAGCGCGCCGCGGACGGCGTCCGTCACCAGGATGTCGACGCGGTGGACCCGCGTGAGCCCCTCGACCCGGGACGCGAGGTTCACCGTCTGCCCGACGACGCCGTACTCGACCAGCCCGGCCGTGCCGATGACGCCGGCCACCACCGGCCCGCGATGGATGCCGATCCCGACGACCAGCGGCGACATGCCGTCGCGCGCCAACGTCGCATTGTACTCGGCGAGTGCCCGGCGCATTGCGAGGGCCGCGCGCACGGCGTCGTGAGCCTGCCAGGGGTCGTGCTCGAGGGCGCCGAAGAGCGCCAGCAGCCCGTCGCCGAGGAACTTGGCGAGGTGTCCGCGATGCGCCGCGATGGCGCGGCTCATCGCCTCGAAGTAGCCGTTCAGGACGGCCACCAGGCGGACCGGGTCGAGGCGTTCCGTCAGCGCCGTGAACCCCTGGAGGTCCGCGAACAGCACGGTGACCTCCTTGGATTCCGATCGGGTCGAGACGCCTTCGGCGATGATGTCCTCGACGACCTGTGCCGGCGCGAATCGCGCGAACGCCGCCTGCAAGGTCTCGAGCGCGCGCGCCGAGGCCTCCAGCCGCTCGCCCGCGATCGCCGCGCGCCGGCGTGCACGCAGGGCCACGGCGGCGAGAGTCAGCGCAGCCGCCAGGACGAGCCAGGTCAGCACTGCTCGACGACGACGCTCGCCCGGCAGAGCGTGTTCGCCAGAGCGGTGATGCCGACCACCTCGAGCAGCTCCTCGCGGCTCAGTCCGAGCTCGCTCGACAGCGCGCGCAGCCGTTCCTGGATCTCGACCGGCTGGCAGCGCACCGTCTCGCGGGCGAACGGAACGAGCAACGCCTCGCGCGCATCGAGCGCCGGCGATCCCAGGTGATCGAGCGTCCGCGCGACGTCGTCCGCGGCCATGCCCTCGGCCGCGAGGGCGGTCCTGGCGTCCAGCTCCGACCGCGGGCAGGCGAGCGACCGTGCGATCACCGCGAGCATGAGCAGCTTCGTGCGCTGCGGCAGCACCGGCGAGGCGAGCGCCGCGTCGATCGCGCGACGCAGCACGCCCGCCGCCGGCGACGCGCCCAGCGCGGCGACGACGTCGGCGCCCACGCCGTCGTTGGGCGTCGGCGACGATGGACGTGTCCGGGCCCCGAACCTGGTCCGTCGCAGCAGGAACGGACGGAGCAGACGTCCCGCGACCTGGTAGGTGGTGCGTTCGATGGGTTCTGGCGGCAGGGCGACCAGCGTGCTCGCCCGGTTGGCGAACACGGTGAACGCCGCCGAGAGGGCGAGCTCGGCCACGAACTCGCGCGAGCGGCCGGTGCGCTCGAGCGCGGCGCATTCCGACGCGCCCGGCCTCGGGGTGCCACGCGAGATCTTGCGCGCGAAGTCGAGACCGAGCTGCCCGCCCGGATCCGGATCGACCAGCTCGCCGCGCTCGAGCCGTTCGATGGCATCGAGCTGGTAGCCGAGTATCCGCATCAGGGCGCGCTGGGTGCCGTAGCAGAAGCGGCACGAGTTGTCGCGGCTGACGACCAGCGCGATCAGGGAGTTGTCGCGGACCGACAGGTGCGCGAACGGGAACGAGGTCATCTCGCACATGGTGCGGACGAGCCACGGCACGGGAGCGAAGCGTGCGGCCCATCCCGGAACCAGGCCGCCATGCGTGCGGCGGATCTCGGCGACGAGGTCGGGCGCCGCGGTGCCGGGTGGAACGAGGCAGTCGCTCCACGGCATCGCGGCCACGGCGTCCTGCGCTCTGGCTTCCATGTCGTCTCAGCTGGTCAGCAGCACCTTACCCACATTGCGACGCTCCTGCATGTAGCGGTGCGCCGCGGCGGCGTCGGTCAGGGGAAACGTCTGCGAGATCACCGGCGCGATCCGTCCTGCCTCCGCGTCCGCCAGCAGCGCGAGCATCTCGCGTCTGAGCAGGTCGATCTGCTCCCAGAGATGGCCCAGGTTCACGCCGATGACGGCCTTGTTGGCGTTCATCAGCTGCACGGGGTGAAAGAACGGGATGGCGAGCAGCTTCGGGATGGCGGCGAGCCGGTTCGGCGTCATGCCCGTGGCCGCCGTGGAGAACCCGAAGCAGAGCAGCCGGCCGAGCGGCGCGAGGCAGCGATAGCTCTTGCGGAACGCGCCCGTCGCGTCGAGCACGATGTCCACGCCGTGTCCGCCGGTGATCCGCCGCACCGCGGCCTCGAAGTCCTCCGTGCGGTAGTCGATCGTATGCGCCACGCCCGCGTCCTTCAGCACCGCGTGCTTGCTCGCCGACGCGGTCCCGATCACCTCCGCGCCCGCGAGACGGCAGAGCTGGATCGCCGCCATGCCGACCCCGCCGGCCGCCGCGTGGACCAGCACCCGCTCGCCCGCCTTCACGTTGCCGAAGTGGCGCAGCAGGAGGACCGCCGTCAGGTAGTTCACCGGGATCGCCGCGCCCTGCTCGAACGAGAGGCCGTCGGGCAGCGGGAACACCTGCGCGGCGGGGACCGCCACGGCCTCCGCGTAGCCGCCGAACCGGGTGAGGGCGACGACGCGCTGCCCGGGCGCGATCCCGCTCACCTCCGGCGCCTGCTCGACGACGCCGGCGACCTCGTAGCCGACGACGCAGGGGAAGGGCGGAGCGTCCGGATAGAAGCCGAGGCGTGCGGACACGTCGGCGAAGTTGACGCCCGCCGCCCGCACGCGGATCAGGACCTGCCCCGCGCGCGGGGACGGATCGGCGCTCTCGCGCACCTCGAGCACCTCGGGTGGTCCGGCCCTGGGGATCCAGACGGAGCGCATGCGACGCCGCTAGCGCGCACGAAGCGACGCTGTCAACGCCGAGGCCCGGTAGCGCCGCGACACCTCGTCCCAGCGCTCGGGGCTGACGTTCAGTGGCGGTGACGGTGGTGCGCGTCGGGAACGTGCGCGTGGTCATGCGAGAGCGGCGTATGGTCATGAACGTGAGAGTGAGGCTCTTCGACGCGAGTCCCGGGCGCGTGATCATGCTGGTGGTGCGCGTCGTGAACGTGGGCGTGCTCGTGCGTGAGACCGGCGTGCACGTGCTCGTGCGTGTGCCGCTCGCGAAGCAGCCCCCAGATACCCCCGACCATCAATGCGGCCGCCGAGAGCTGGGCCGACCCCAGCCGTTCACCCAGGAGCGGAACGGCCACGAGCGCGCCGAAGAACGGCGCGGTGGCGAAATACGCCGCCTCACGCGCTGCGCCGACGAACCGGAGCGCGTAGGCATCGAGCAGCGTGCTCACCCCGTAGCTGAGCGCGCCGAGAACGATCGCTCCCAGCAGGACCCGACCGTCCGGAAACGAGTCCCCGAGCGCGAAAGCAAGGACGAGGCTGCCGGAGCCGGCGGCGAGCGCCTTGAAGCGGACGAGCGCGACCGGGTCGCGAAGCGAGAGGCGCTGCGTCAGGTTGTTGTCGATGCCCCACGCGAGACACGCGCCGGCAAGCGCCACGGCGCCGCCCTGGCTTCCGCCGGAGCCGCGCGATGCCGGTCCAACCGCAAGAATCGCGGCGCCGGCAATGACGAGAGCTGCCGCGAGAGTCTCCCGGCGCCCGAGGTGCTCTCCGAAGATTCCGACGGCGAGGAGGATCGTCGCCGGGGCCTCGAGGTTGAGGAGGAGCGCGCCCGTGACGCCGGATACCCGGGACAGGCCGTAGAGCATGAGGACGGGACCGATGATGCCGCCCAGAACGGCGATGGCCGCGAGAACCGGTGCATCGGCGAGACGAAGCGGCGCCTCGGCGCTCCGCTCGCGCAGCGGTCCGATGGCCGACAGGACGAGGCCGGCGCTGAGGTAGAGCACGCTCGCCAGGGCCACCGGCCCGGCGTGCGAGACGAGGACCTTCCCGAGCGGTGCGCTGAGGCCGAAGAGACCGGCGGCGAGTAGACCACACGCCGGGCCACGGATGTCGCGTCCCGGTTCCACGGGGGGATCGTACCCGAAGATCGTCGTGTTGGCCCGTTGCAGCGGGACGCGAGGCCCGATACGCGAGGGCGGCATGGAGGTCGCGGGGAAGGTCGCGCTGATCACCGGCGGGGCGCGCATCGGTCAGGCCGTGGCCGACGCGCTCGCGCGACGCGGGTGCGCGCTGGCGCTCACGTATCGCAGCTCCCGCGCGGCGGCCGAGGCGGCGGCTGCCAGCGCGCGCGAGGCCGGCGTGCGCACCACGGTGCTGCGCGCCGACGTCACCGACGAGGCGCAGGTCGCCGCCGCGGTGCGCGACGCCGAGCAGGAGCTCGGGCGGCTCGACATCCTGGTGAACCTGGCGTCGACCTACGAGCGCTCGTCGCTGGACGCTGCCGGTGCCCGCGCCTTCTCGGACGCGATGGACGCCAACGCGCGCAGCGCGTGGCTGTTCGCGATCCATGCCGCACCGGCGATGCGCCGCGCCGGCGGCGGCCGGATCGTGAACGTCAGCGACTGGCTGCCCGTGAGCGGCCGCCCACGCTACACGGGCTACACGGCGTACTACGCGTCGAAGGCGGCGGTGACGGCGCTGACCGAGAGCCTCGCCCTCGAGCTGGCGCCCGACGTCCTGGTCAACGCCGTTGCCCCGGGACCGATCCTGGCGCCTCCCAACCTGACACCCGAGGAGGACGCCGCCGTTCGCAGCGCCACGCCACTGGGGCGCTGGGGCGGAGCGGAGGAGATCGCCAGGGCGGTCGTGTTCCTCGTCGAGACCGACTTCGTCACCGGCGAGTCCATCCGGGTCGACGGCGGCCGCCATCTCTCCTGAGGTCCACATGCGCATCCGTGCGGTGATCTTCGATCTGGGCGGCGTGGTCATCGGCTCGCCGCTGCACGCCATCGCGGCGTACGAGCGCGAGCTCGGGCTCGCGACGAACGCGGTGAACCACGCCGTCGTGCGGAGCGGGCCGACGGGCGCCTGGTCGCGGCTCGAGCGCGGCGAGCTCGGGCTCGAGGAGTTCTACCCGCTGTTCGAGACCGACTGCCGCGCCCTCGACGTCGCGATCGACGCACGCGAGATGATGCGACGCGTGGCGGAGATCGCCGTGCCCCGTCCGGCCATGCTGGAGGCGATCCGGAAGCTGCGCGCCGGGGGCCTGCGGGTGGCGGCGCTCACCAACAACTGGATCACCGAGGACCAGGGCACGGGCGCGCTGCGCGCGTTCTTCGACGTGTTCGTCGAGTCGATCGCGGTCGGGCTGCGCAAGCCCGACCCGCGCATCTACCAGCTCGTCTGCCGCGAGCTGGACGTCGAGCCCGCGGAGGCGGTGTTCCTCGACGACATCGGCAGCAACCTGAAGACCGCGCGCGCGCTCGGCATGACGACCATCAAGGTCGACGAGCCGGACGCGGCGCTCGCCGAGCTGGAACGCGTGGCGGGACTCTCGCTGCGCTGAGCGGCTGGCGGCTCACGGCGACTGTGGTGCGGCCGCGGCGCACTCGCTCGGGCCGTCCGGCGAGCACAGATCGACTCGTGCGATGCGGGGCGCCCCCTGGGCGTCGTAGCCGAGCGACACGCGTACGCGTGCGGGCCGCACCTGTCCTCCGCGCGCGATCGTGGCGCGGAAGGACGCGGTGCCGTCCGACTCGGCGGCCGGCGGCTCCCAGCTCGGTTGCAGCTCGACGAGCTCCAGGAAGGCGCCGGGATCGACGTCCTCGCGCGCGCCCGCGCCGAACACGCGGTCGTAGACGGCGAGCGGCGCGATCGTGAGCGGCGCCAGCGACTGGCGGGCGAACCACGCGTCGGCGAACGTGCGCGCGAGCCGGCACGACGCCGTGTCGTCGCAGCTTCCCCACCGGAAGCCGGCCGCGCGTGCGGCGCGCACGTCCTCGTCGCTCAGGCAGCCGTCGCGGGACGCCTGGCTGCGATCGGGGTCGTACCCCGCCTCGCGCAGCACGGCGATCACGACGGTCGTCTCGTCCGCGGGATTGACGCCGACCTCGCTGCGCAGGAACCGGCGCAGCCGCCGGCAGCTCTTCATCTTCTGCGCGTCGTTGCCCTCGCGCATCTCGTCCAGGAAGAAGGCGACCTTGGCCCGCATCGGCGACGGGTCGACGAGCACGAGCTGCGGGTCGTAGAGGCGGCCGCGGCGATCGACGCGGATGACGACGAAGGTCGGATCGTCGTCGGCCAGCAGGCGCTTGGGATCGAGAAGCTGCTCGCGGTTGGCGTCGAAGCGCGCCAGGTCGGCGGCGGACACCAGCTCGATGCGGTCGAGCTCCCAGAGGTGGCGGTCGAGGCCGCCGTCGCGCGTGAGCGTCACGTCCTGCGGCTTGCCGACGGCGCGCGCGAGCTGCCAGAACTGCCCCGCGACGTCGAACGCCGCGCTCCCGCCCGGGACCACCGTCGAGACGGGGAGCGACGCCGCGCCGCCGATCGTCTTCGCCGCGTTCACCAGCTTCGTCTCCGTGTCCTCGGTCGCCTCGACCAGGCTCGCCTGCAGGCTCACCTGATCGCTCTGCTGCAGGCGAAGCGGCGAGGTGAGCGGCTCGTTCTCCTTGACGTCTCGCGTGACGCTGCCCGCCGCCGCCGTCTTGATGGTGGCGAGGGGCAGGGCGCCGACGCTCTTGCCGTTCACCTGCACGCCCACCGTCAGGATCGCGCTGCTCGAGCGGTCCACCAGATACGCCCCGACCGACTGCCAGAACACGCTGCGCTGCTGGCGGCTGACGTGGACGCGCGTCGCGACCAGCTGGACGTACTCGTCCGGGTTGTACTGCGCGCGCTCGGCCGGCACCGTCCGGACGACGAGCTGCGGACCCGACGGCGGCGGCGCTGTCTGCTCGGCGTGCCGCGAGCAGCCGGCTCCCGCCGCCACGAGGCACACCAGGAGCGCGAGGGGTCTCGTGACGACGAGCGCTGCGCGCACGGCGCGCCATAGTACCGGCTGCCTGGTCGAGGAGCGAGCGATCACAGGTCGTCCGGCGGCGGGTTTGGCGTTCTCGCGGTCGCCGTCCTATGGTGCGCGGCCGCCGTCGCGGCCATCGACATGGGTTTCGAGAACGATCTGCTGCAGCGCAAACGCCATCGGGTGGAACTTCACCCTCGGAGCCTTGCTCGAGCAGCGGGGCATCTCGCCGCAGATGGCGGCCTGGCTGCAATCGGTGCTGCCGGCCGTCGAGCTGATCGTGCTGGTGCTCGTGCTCTCGGCGCTGGCCGCGGCCGTCGATCGGCTGTGGTGCGATCGCGTGCGCGCCGACCTCACGTGGTGGTGCTCGGTGCCGTGCAGATGGCGGGCGGGCTCGTGGGCGCTCCGACTGCATCTACTGGGTTTACCAGCATCCGAGCGCGGAGCTGGGGGCGGTTCCCGGGCGATGGGACTACCTGGTGTTCGCGATCCTGGCGGGGATCGCGCTGCGGCGGGTCCCGCTCCGGGCGCGCATCTGGTTCCTCGCGATGCTTGAGCGTCATCCTCGTCGAATCCTACGTCGGCAGGAGGGCGTTCTGCCTGGTCGCGGGAGGCTGCCTGCTCGGCTTCGCCGCGACGCGATGGTCCGTGACGAATCGGCCCGGTCGCCGCGTCGTCGTCCAGAGCGTGTTGATGGCGGCGGTCCTCGTGGTGCTGTGGCAGCTCCGCTCGTCGTCCGCGTACACCGCGCATGCTCGGCTGGGGCTTCTATGCGTTCGCGCTGTTCAGGCACGTGAGCTTCGTCGTCGAAAGCGCCCGTGGGGTGCCGGTGACGCTCGGCGGCTACCTCTGCTTCCTGCTCTTCTACCCGAACTGCTTTGGCGCGATGGAGGTCTACAACGAGTTCTGGGAGCGCAACCTCGCAAGCGATCGCGCGCGGGACTACCGGACTGCCGCGCTGATGGTGGCGAAGGGGGTCGTGCTCCTCTCGATCGCCGTGGCGATCCCGACGACCGACAGCCAGATCCGGGACAGCGTCGGCTTCGTGTCGATGTGGACGAACATCCTCGTGGTGTTCTTCCGCGCCGCGACCGGGTCGATGGGCCTGTGGAACATGATCGAGGGCGGGGCGCTCTTTCTCGGCGTGCGGCTCCGGCCGAACTTCCGCGGCGTGCTGACGGCGACGAATCCGTCGCAGTTCTGGCGGGCGTGGCGCGGCACGATGACGAACTGGCTCATCCGGTACGTCTACATCCCGCTCGGCGGGAATCGCCGGCAGCAGACGCGCAACATTCTGGCCGCGTTCGTGGTGAGCACCATCTGGCACTGCGCGGGCGTTCCCTTCCTCCGACCAGCCACCTGGCGGCCGATGGATCTCGCGCCGCTGGCGCTCTGGGGGACGATCAACTTCGTCGGCGTCGCATCCCACGCGGCGGTGCGCCGCCGCCGACCGCCGCCGCAGTCGTCGTCACCGCTGCGCGAGGGACTTCTTGCGATCAAGTGGCCGCTTGCCATGTGCTTCGGATCGTTCACCGTCACCCTGCTCGGGTTCTCGCTGGTCGGGATCGATCGCTTCGCCCACGTCGTCCGGACGCTGGTCGGCCTCGAGGGGTGGTAGCGCTCACTTCTCGGCGCACAGCACGCGGTAGATCGGGCTGTCGACGCCCTCGCCGCCGAGGAGATAGTTGCGTCCGTTGGACGAGTAGCTGATCGCCTCGCCTTGCGGCTGGCGTGCCGCCGGCGCGGCGATGGGCTCGGCGTCGAGCACGTCCTCGAAGGAGCGCGCGCGGGGGCTGCGCAGCTCCCACACGCGGGTGTAGGTGCGCAGCAGGAGCCGCTCGCCGCTCGGATGGACCGCCGCCCCGGTGGTGGCGGCATCGAACTCGTGCGGCGCGCGCAGCGTGCGGATGCGGACGGCCGTGCCGCCCTCGCGCTCGCCGAGGCCGTCGACACGAAAGACGTCGCCCAGCGACAGCACGTTCTTCGTGATCACGAACACCCGGGCGCTGATCGGATCGACCACCAGCGCCTCGGCGTTTCGCGGTCCACCGGTGTAGCGGAAGGGCAGGATGGTCGGCACCAGCGGCGCGGGGTCGAGGCTGTCGGGCTCCACCATCTTGAGGATCTGCACGCTCGGGCGGCGGGAGCCGTTGTCGCCGATGTCCCCCAGGTAGATGCAGCTGCGCGCGGAGCCCGCGTTGCACGGGCCGACGGCGATGTCCTCGGGGTCGCGCGCGGTCGCGCCGCGCAGCGGAAACGTCGCCACGATCGTGCCGTCGGCGCGCATGGCGTACAGCGCCAGGACGTTGCCGGAGTCGTTGTGGGCCCAGTAGATGCCGGGATGGACCGGGCTGGCGGCGAAGCCCGAGAGCTCCGGGAGCGCCGCCGGGCACGTGACCCGTGAGCTCCGCACGCGGGAGATACTGCGGACACGGCCGGGGCGCCGCCGCGGCTCCCGTGACGAGCAGCAGGACGAGGACGGGGAGGCAGCGCGGCATGCGCGGGGGACTCAGCGGTCGAGGAGGTCGAGCTTCTCCGCCTCGGCGAACTGCGTCCGCAGCGCCTCGTAGTCCGACGCCGTGAACTCGATGAACCCGTTGTCGCCGCGCCGCCGCCAGTAGAGACGCTCGTCCGCCAGCCGCCGGCGGTCGAAATGCACGCGCTTCAGGTTGCGCACCAGGATCTTCTCCGTCTTCGTGTACTCGAACTCCGGCACCACGCGCACGAAGTCGGGGAACCACTTGCGGTCCATGCCGCCGCCGCTCACCTGTCGCTCGCAGAAGTCGAAGAACTCGCGCCCGTCGAACGCCGCGCCCGGCCGCAGCTTCAGCGCGGCCATGACGAGCTCGTCCGAGACCGCGCACGGCACGCCGTACGCCGCGGCGAGCACGACGTCGGGATGCTCCTGGAGCAGGCGGGCCACCTGGAGCGCGGAGAAGTTCTCCCCGTCCTTGCGGATCCAGTCGTCGGTCCGGCCGTCGAAGAAGAGGTAGCGGCACCCGTCGCGCTCGACCACGTGGCCGAGGTCTCCCGAGTGGTACACGCCGTCGCGATACTTGCTGGCGTTCGCGTCCGGGTTGTCGAAGTAGCCCTGGAAGAGTCCGGTATCCGGCGCGACGCGACAGATCTCGCCCACCGCCTCGGCGTAGTTGACGATCTTGCCGTCGGGATCGAGCCGCGCCGGGGGACACTGCACGCCGCGCTCGTTCAGGATCTGCACGCTGGGATCGGTGATCTCGCCGACCGAGCCGCGCGGATCGCTCTTCTTGCGAAACGTGCTGATGGCCGCCTCGGTCGAGCCGTAGAGCTCGAACATCTCCTCCAGCCCGAGCCAGTCCATGAATCGCTCGATGTCCGGAGCCGCCGCGCCGTTGCCGAGGGCGTAGCGCAACCGGTTCCGCGGGTCGTTCGTCACCTGCGCGTGGATGCGGTCGACGTCGCCGCCGTACTCCTTCTCGATGGCGGAGAGCACGTAGTGCACCGGCTCGCCGACGTAGTTCCAGTACGTGACGCCGTGCCGGAAGACGTCGGGCACGAAGGAAGACGCGCTGAAGCGCTCGCGCATCGCGAGGCTGCCGCACACGTGGAACGCGGGGTGGAATCCCAGGAAGAGGGCGTTCGAGTGGAAGAGCGGCATGCATGCGTAGCCGACGTCGTCCGCGCCGAGACCGAGATTGCCGGACACCGCCATGCCGATCGCCAGCAGCTTGAAGTGGTTGTTGTTGATGCCCTTGGGCAGCCCGGTGGTCCCCGAGGTGTAGATGACGACGAGCGGGGCCATGGGGTTCACGTCCACCGCCGGTGCCTCGAGCGACGCGTCAGGTGCCCCGACCTCGTCGCGCAGCGCGTCGTCCAGGGCGGTGGCGTCGAAGGCCTCGCCCTCGGTGCGCACGACCAGCACGTTCTCGGGCGCCACGTGCGCCAGGCGTCCGCGCACGCGCTCGACCTCCGGCCACAGCCGCTGGTCGACCACGAGGAGCCGCGCGTGCGACTGGTCGACGACTCCCGCCAGGGTGTCGCCGCGCAGTCCCGTGTTGACGCCGAAGAGCGTCACGCCCGCGTAGGCCGAGCCGCCGTAGAGGGCGAGGAGCTCGAGATGATTCTCGAGCAGCATGGCCACGTGCGCGGGCCGCCGATCGTCGATCGTGCCGAGCCGGCGGCGGAGAAAGTGCGCCACCCGCACGCACTCGTCGCGGTAGCGACGGAAGGTCCAGGTGCGGTCGTTCTGGCGCAGGAAGATGCGCCCGGCGACGTCGGGATGGGTGGCACGAGCCTCGATCTGCGCCCCCAAGAGGAGCGGAGCATCGAACGATGGGGCGGGAGCGGACACCTGGCAACCTCCTTGGCGCGAGCCGGCCGTGGTCCTCTCTCTATAGTCGAGGACCGTCGCGGCGCGAAAGCGGCCTCGCCGTCCGCGGCGCAACGCGTTGACACGGACGCGCCGCGGATGACAAGGGCGCGGCGGTGGAGCAGCGCGTACTCGGAAGGACCGGCCGGCGGATCGGGATCGTCGGGCTGGGCGCGTGGCAGATCGGCGCCGACTGGGGTCCGGTCTCCGACACGGACGCCCTGGCCACGCTGCACGCCGCCGTCGAGGCCGGGGTGACGTTCATCGACACCGCCGACGTGTACGGCGATGGCCGCAGCGAGCGCCTGATCGGCCAGCTGCTGCGCGAGCGGCCCGGCGCCGGGCTCGTGGTCGCCACGAAGATGGGGCGGCGTGCCCGGCCGCACGTCGCCGCGGCGTACACCCTGGACGCCTTCCGCGCGCTGGACCGATCGCAGCCGGACGAACCTCGGCGTCGACACCCTCGACCTGGTGCAGCTGCACTGCCCGCCGACGGACGTGTACCACCGCGACGCGGTGTTCGACGCGCTCGACACGCTGGTCGCGGAGCGGCGCATCGCCGCCTACGGCGTGAGCGTCGAGACCTGCGCCGAGGCCCTGGCCGCGATCGCGCGTCCCGCCGTCGCCACGGTCCAGATCATCCTCAACTGCTTCCGGCAGAAGCCGCTCGACGCGGTGCTGCCGGCCGCCCGGGCGGCCGGCGTCGGGATCATCGCCCGCGTGCCCCTGGCGAGCGGGCTGCTCGCCGGCCGCTACGACGAGACGACCACCTTCCCCGCCGAGGATCACCGCACGTTCAACCGCCACGGCGAGGCCTTCGACGTGGGTGAGACCTTCTCGGGGGTGCCGTTCGCGGCCGGCGTCGCGGCGGCGCGCGAGATCGTGCGTTGCGCCCCGCGGGATACGGCGCCGGCGCTGGCGGCGCTGCGCTGGGTGCTCGACCAGGAGGCGGTCTCGGTCGTCATCCCGGGCGCCCGCTCTCCCGACCAAGCGCGAGAGAATGCGGCGGCCGGGAGCGTCCGGCCGCTCGGCGCGGACGCCCTCGCGTGCATCCGGGGCGTCTACGACACCCGCATCCGTCCGCTCGTGCACGATCGCTGGTAGTCGCGCCAGCGGCGTGCCGGGTTGATCCGGGACCCGTGGGTAGGCGAGAACGTTCCCATGATCGATTTCACTTTCCCCCCCGACGTCGAGAAGGTCCGCCAGCGTGTGCGCGAGTTCATGACCACCGTCGTGAAGCCCGCCGAGGGCGACCTCACCGTCGAGCGGCACGATCCCGATGGCCGCCGCCGCCTGATCGTCACCATCCTCCAGCTGCGCGAGAAGGCCAAGGAGTGGGGCCTCTGGCTGCCGCACATGCCGGCCGAGTTCGGCGGCATGGGGCTGGGTCCCACGGCCATGGCGGCGGTGTCGGCCGAGAGCGCTCGCACGTCGCTCGGGTCGTTCGTGCTCAACTGCCAGGCTCCCGACGAGGGCAACATGCACACGCTGTTGCACTTCGGGACGCCGGAGCAGAAGGAGCAGTACCTGCGGCCGCTGTGCGACGGCGTCCAGCGCTCGTGCTTCGCCATGACCGAGCCGGAGGTGGCGGGCTCCGACCCGACGCTGATCCGGACGCACGCCGTCAAGGACGGCGACCACTGGGTCGTGAACGGGCACAAGTGGTTCATCAGCGGCGCGCGCGGGGCGAACCTCGCGATCCTCATCGCCAAGACCGACCCGGACGCGGACCCGCCGCAGGCGCGCAACACGGCCTTCATCGTCGACCTGCCGGCCGAGGGATGGGAGGTGGTGCGCGACGTCGAGACGATGGCGGGCGGTCACAACCACTGCGAGATCCGCATCGAGAACCTGCGTCTGCCCGACTCCGCCATCCTGGGCGGCCGCGGGCAGGGACATCGCCTCGGGCAGGTCCGGCTCGGCCCCGCGCGGCTGGCGCACTGCATGCGGTGGATCGGACAGGTGGAGACGGCGCTCGAGATGCTGATCGACCGCGCGTCGACGCGGTTCGCGCACGGATCGCTGCTGTCCGAGAAGCAGGGCATCCAGTGGATGGTCTCGGAGTCGGCGATGGAGCTCTATGCCGCGAAGCTGATGGTGCTGCACGCGGCGTACCTGATCGAGAACGGCCAGCCGTTCAACACCGAGGTCTCGATGTGCAAGTACCACGTCGCCAACACGCTCTGGCGCACGGTGGACCGCGCGGTGCAGGTGCACGGCGCGCTCGGGTACTCGAAGGACACGCCGCTGGCGGGCATGCTGCTCCAGGCGCGCTGGTCGCGGTTCGCCGACGGCGCCGACGAGGTGCACCTGATGCGCATCGCGACCAGCGTCATCGACACGTACAGGAAGAACGGATCGCTGGGCGGCGCCTTCGGGCATCTTCCCGTGTGAACGCCTCGCGGAGCTCCCGATGACGCGACACCGGGTCCTCGACGGGCTGCTGCTTGCGAGCAGCGGTGCATACGTCGGCTTCGGCCTGCTGATCGCGTTCGTGTTCTGGCCCGACGTCGCGAAGTCGCTCCTGATCGAGCCGGAGGAGTTCGCCGCCGCATTCGCCCGCCTGTCGGGAGCGTGGCGCGGCATCCTCACGGGACTCGGCACGCTCACGGTCGTGCTGGTGCTCGTGACCCTCGTGCGCGAGGGCGGCGTGGGCGCGCGACGCGGACGGCTGCGGCTGCTCGCGCTCGTCGCCTTCGTGGTGATGGGCCTCGTGAGCGCGCTGGCGCTCGACCCGGTCGCCGAGGCGATCACGAGTGCGGCGCGTGAGGGAGCGGCGCCGCTCCCGGGCTTGATCCAGAGCTGGAACCGGTGGCGCGTGCTCAACCTCGGGCTCAGCGGGATCGCGATGAGCGCGCTCGTCCTCGCGCACCGCGCACCGCTGGTGGCGACCCGGAACGCGGTGACGCTGACGGCGCACCATCGCCGCCTCCTCCTGCTCCTCGGCACCGCGACGCTGTTCGACGGCTACGATCGCTTCATCGTCACCCTCGCGCTGCCCTACATCGCGCGCGACCTCGGCGCCGCCGAGGGCGTGCTCGGGTGGGGGCTCTCCGCCATCCGCAGCGGGGCGCTGCTGGCGATCCCGCTCTGCCTGATGGCGGATCGCGTCGGGCGGCGCGGCGTGCTGCTCGCCACCGTGCTCGGCTACACGCTGGTCACCGGGCTCACGGGATTGTCGCGCGGGCTCGGCGACTTCGTCGCCCTGCAGATCGTGGCGACGGTCTTCCTCACGGCCGAGCTGGCGCTGGCGCAGGTCGTGATCGCCGAGGAGTTTCCCGCGGAGGCGCGCGGCATGGGCCAGGGTCTGCTCGGCGCGGCCGCCGCGGTGGGGGCCGGCCTGGCTGCCGCGCTGTTCCCAGCGATGGTGAACACGCGGCTCGGATGGCGAGGCCTCTACTTCGTCGGCATCGTTCCACTGCTGATCGTGGGCTACCTGCGGCGCTCGCTCCCCGAGACCGCCCGGTTCGCCGCGCTCGACGCCGAGGGGCGTCGCAGCGGCGGCGTGCTCCGGGTGCTCGTCCCGGCCTACCGGCGCCGGTTCCTGGTCCTGATGCTGATCGCCGCCGGTGCGGTCGCCTCGTTTGCCACCGCGTTCTCCTTCGCTTCCTATCGCGCCACCACGACGTTCCTGTGGACGCCGTCGCAGGTCAGCACCATGGTCCTCACCGGGGGGGGCCTCGGGTTCTGGGGCTGGATCCTCTTCGGACGCGCCGCAGACATCGTCGGGCGGCGGCCGACCGCCATCGTGTGCCTCGTCGGCGCCGCGGCCGCGGTCTCGCTCTTCTATCGCACGCGGTATCTGTTCCCGGCGTTCGCGGCCATCGTGTTCTTCGAATCGGGCATCACGATCGCGATGAGCGCGCTCAGCACCGAGAACTTCCCGACCGCGCTGCGCGCGACCGCCCGCGCCTGGGTGACGAATGCGGGGGTCCTCGGCGCGATGCTCGGCCTGGCGCTGGTCGGCATGCTCTCGGACCGTCTGGGGGGCCACGCCGGGGTGGTCGCGGTGCTCGGGCTGGTGCCGCTCGCGCTGGCTCCGCTCGTGCTCCTGGTGCCGGAGACCGTCGGGCGCGAGCTGGAAGCCGTGGTCGGCGAGCCGGCGGTCGGGTCGCCCGCGTCCTGATCGCCGCGCCTCAGCCGGCGTCGGCGCGCGCGAAGGGCCCCAGGCGGCAGCGCTGCAGCTCCGCGGTCATCACCTCCTGGAAGCGCCCGTTGCGCGCGAGGAGGAAGACCACGGTGCCGAAGTAGCCATACGGTAGCTTCGGGCTCTCCTCGAAGTAGCGGAGCTGCTGGTACGGACGCGACGCCACGGCGTGATGGTCCGCGTGCCGCGACAGGCCGACGAGCGTGTAGAGGGTGAAGCGCGAGGCGGTGTCCCAGGAATCCATCGTGGTGATGCGCCGGTTCCGTCGCGTGAGACCCCAGTGCTCGAAGTAGTTGACCGCCTCGAGCAACCGCACCGCGACGGCGGCCTGGACGAGGTACGCCGCGAACGCTCCGGGACCGAGCGCGACGAGGATCGCCGCGGCCACGGTCCACTCGAGGACGAGGCCGTGCACCACGCGATGCCGCAGCATGCGTCGGTCCCACCATCGCATGGCCGGGTCACCCAGGCGCGTGCACTCGAGCCACCATGCGCTGCGAAACTGCGCCGGCACCGTGCGGAGGAGAAAGCGCGTGGCGGACTCGCCGAAGTGGGCCGTGGCCGCGTCCTCGGCGGTGCCGACCCGCACGTGATGGCCGCGCAGGTGCTCGGTGGAGAAGTGCTCGTAGAGCACGCTCCCGAGCAGCACGCGGCCGATCAGATGGAGATGCGCCTGGCTGCGGTGGATCAGCTCGTGGGCCACGACGATCCCCGAGTAGCCGGAGTTGACGCCGACGAGGGTGAGCGCGACGAACGTGTCCCAGGTCCAGAAGCCGTGGCGCGCGACGTGCGTGACGAGCAGCGCGAGGATCACCAGATGGAGCGCCGCCAGCACGTAGAGGACCGCGTCGAAGGGCCAGCCCCGCAGCGTGGCCGCGGGCTGCCGATCTTCCGCGGGGCTCCACATGTCGATGACGACCGAGCCGACCAGGACGAGGAGCCACGCACCGGCGCGCCAGCCCGCATGGAGTCCGCCGAGGAGGTAGGCCAGGCATGTGACCGGTAACACGAACGACAGGCAGTGCAGCGCCCAGACGCGCGCGGTCTCGCCGGGCGAAGGAATGCTCTCTGCGGTCGCGACGGCCGTCGGCATGCTGCGGTTCCCCCTGTGCCGAACCCACATACGACTTGGTATGTCGGCCCGGCTGGTCTACATACCAGGCGGTATGCCGTCAAGTGGTCCCGCCGGTCTCCAGCGACAGGGACCCCGCGAGCTGGCCAAGCAGGAGACGCGCGACGCGCTCATCGCGGCCGGTCTCCAGGCATTCGCCGAGGAGGGACTCGATGTCCCCAGCCTCGACGCGATCTGCGGCCGGGCAGGTTTCACCCGCGGCGCGTTCTACGTCCACTTCAAGGACCGTGACGACTTCGTCGTCGCCGTGATGGAGCACGTGCTCGGCGGCTTCCTCGACGCGGTGATCGCGACCGGGGACGACGCCCACGACCTCGAGCGTACGCTCGATCGCTTCGTCGATGCGCTCGGGGCCGCCGCGACGCCGTCGGCACACGGCGGGGGCCGGGTGCGTCCGGTCCTCGGCGGGGTCCAGCTCTATCGTCTGGTGGAGGCGGCCGCGCGCTCGCCGCTGATCCGCGAGCGGCTCGTCGGCATCCTCCAGCAGGCGGTGAAGCGCGTCACGCGGGCCGCGGACGCCGCGCAGGGGCGCAGCGCCGTGCGCCGCGACATCGACCCGCGGCACGGCGCCGAGCTGCTGGTGGTCGCCGCGCTGGGACTGATCGGCGCGATCGAGCTCGGCGCCCCGCTCGACCTGCGCGCCATCCGGCGGACGGTGGCGACGCTGCTGTACCCCGAGCGCTCGCGTCACTGAGCCGGCCGGGCCGAGCCTCCGGGGGCGCGCCGGCTCCGGTTTGCCCTCCCGGACGATCGCCGGTATCGAAATTGGTTTCATGGACGCCGGCATCACCGCCATCAACGACCGCGTGCGCGAGGGCTCGGCCTTCGCCCACCGCCTGCGCGAGGAGATCGCGACCGTCATCGTCGGCCAGCACTATCTGGTCGACCGTCTGCTGATCGGCCTGCTCGCGAACGGCCACGTGCTCCTCGAGGGCGTGCCCGGACTCGCCAAGACGCTTTCCGTCAAGACGCTCGCCCAGGCCATCGAGGCGACCTTCCGCCGCATCCAGTTCACCCCCGACCTGCTGCCCGCCGACCTCATCGGGACCCTGATCTACAATCCGCGCGACGGTACCTTCACCGCCAAGCGCGGGCCGGTGTTCGCCCAGCTCGTCCTCGCCGACGAGATCAATCGCGCCCCGGCGAAGGTGCAGAGCGCGCTGCTCGAGGCGATGCAGGAGCGCCAGGTGACGATCGGCGACGAGACCTACCCGCTGCCCGATCCGTTCCTCGTGCTGGCGACGCAGAACCCGATCGAGCAGGAAGGAACCTATCCCCTGCCCGAGGCGCAGGTCGACCGGTTCATGCTGAAGCTCCGCATCGAGTACCCCTCGCGCGAGGAGGAGCGCCAGATCCTGGACCGCATGGCGACGAGCGGCAACCACCGCCCGGCGACGCCCGTCGTGACCACCGCCGACATCATCGCCGCGCGCGCGCTCGTCGACCAGGTGTACGTCGACGACAAGATCAAGGACTACATCGTGAGCCTGGTGTTCGCCACGCGCGAGCCCAAGGGCTTCGGTCTCGATCTCGGGCCGCTCATCGAGTACGGCGCGTCGCCGCGCGCCACGCTCTGCCTGACGCTCGCCGCGAGCGCGCACGCGTTCCTCCAGGGTCGCGGGTACGTGACCCCGCAGGACGTGAAGGCGATCGCCCCCGACGTGCTGCGCCACCGTGTGATCGTCAGCTACGAGGCCGAAGCGGAGGAGGTGGACGCCGACGAGATCGTCCGGCGAGTGCTCGACGGCGTGCCCGTGCCGTGAGCCATGCTCAGCCGCGAGCAGCTGAAGACGGTCCGCAAGATCCAGATCCGCACCAGCCACCTGGTGACGGACCTCTTCGCGGGCCAGTACCAGAGCGTCTTCAAGGGCCGCGGCATGGAGTTCGCGGAGGTGCGCCTCTACCAGCCCGGCGACGAGGTGCGCACCATCGACTGGAACGTGACCGCGCGCACCGGCGTGCCGCACGTGAAGCGCTACGCCGAGGAGCGCGAGCTCACCGTGATGCTGCTGGTCGACGCCAGCGCCAGCACGTTCTTCGGCAGCGTCCGGCAGACCAAGGCGGCGCTGGCCGCCGAGCTGGGCGCGCTGCTCGCGTTCTCGGCCATCACGAACAACGACAAGGTCGGGCTGGTCATCTTCACCGACCGCATCGAGAAGGCGGTGCCGCCCGCGCAAGGGCACGCGCCACGTCCTGCGGGTGATCCGCGAGGTCCTCTCGGTGCGCCCCGCCGGGCGCGGCACCGACATCGCGGCGGCGCTGGAGCACCTCGGGCGCGTGACGAAGCGGCGCGCGGTCGTCTTCGTGGTCTCCGACTTCCTCGATCCGCGCTGCCGCCAGGCCCTCCTGCTGGCGTCGCGCCGGCACGACGTGATCGCCGTCGTGCTCGACGACCCGCGCGAGGCGACGCTCCCGGACGTCGGCCTGGTCGAGCTCGAGGAGGCGGAGACGGGCACGCGCTACGTCGTCGACACGGGGAGCGCGCGCGTGCGCGAGGCGTTCGCGGCGCGCGCCGCGACCGCGCGCACCGAGCGCGACCGCATGCTGCGCGCCTGCGACGTGGACGCGATCGGTGTCACCACCGATCGGCCCTACGCCGACGCGTTGCTGCGCTTCTTCCGCATGCGGGAGCGCCGGCAGTGAGCCGCGCGGCGCGCTGGCTGCTGCTCGCGGTCGCGCTCGCCGCGGGCCACGTGGCGGCGGCGGACGAGCCGGCGGCGCCGGTCACGGTGCACGCACGCGTCGATCCCGACCGGCCGACGATCGGCCAGCGCTTCCGCTACGTCATGGAGGTGGCGGCGCAGCCGGGCGTCGAGGTCGTCGTGACGCAGCCCGCCGACCATCTCGGTGACTTCGAGATCGTCGATTTCGGCGTCGACCCGCCGGTGCAGCGCGACGGCGCGACCGTCGTGTCGCGCTGGTGGCGGCTGGTCGGCTGGAGCCCGGGCGAGCACACGATCGAGTCCCCGGCCGTGCGCTATCAAGTGCCCGGCGGCGAGCAGCGCGACGCCGCGCCGGACACGCGGCAGGTCGTGGTCGCGAGCGTGCTGGGCGACGCCAACGACGAGCACCGACATCCGCGACATCGCCGGGCCGGAAGCGGTGCCGCGCGATCTCCGCCCGTGGTACGTCGCCGGCGGCGCGCTGGCGGCGCTGATCGCCCTCGTGCTCGGCTGGCGGTGGTGGCGCCGGCGGCGCGCCCGGGGCGAGGTGGCGGCGCCGCCGCGGTCGGCGCACGAGGTCGCCGCGGACGCGCTGCGCGCGCTGCGTGCCCGCCGGCTTGCCGAGGAGGGCGCGTTCAAGGAGTTCTACTCGGCGCTGTCGGACATCGTGCGGCGCTACCTGGAGGATCGCTTCCGGGTCCGCGCGCCGGAGATGACCACCGAGGAGTTCCTGGCCGCCACGGCCCGCGGCGCGACCCTCGAGCGCTCGCAGCGCGCGCTGCTCGGCAACTTCCTCGGCGAGTCCGACCTGGTGAAGTTCGCGCGCTTCGTGCCGACGCTGGCCGACAGCGAGCGCGCGCTCGTCGCCGCCGAGCGCTTCGTCGACGACACGGCGGAGCGCGAGCCCCAGCCCGCGGAGGACACCCGTGCGGCTGGCTGATCCGTGGCTGCTGCTGCTCCTCGGCACCCTCCTGCTGCTGTTGCCGCGCCGCCGGCGAGCCGCCCGGGAGGCCGCGGTGCGCTACCCGTCGCTCGACGTGCTGCGCGCCGTCGCTCCCGGCGGCGCGGGCACGCGCCGCGCGCTCCTCGGGCTCCTGCGCGCGGTGGTGCTCGGCCTCGCGGTGGTCGCGCTGGCGCGGCCGCAGCTCGGCACGGCCGAGACCACGGTGCACCGCGAGGGTGTCGACGTCGTGCTCGCGGTGGACGTCTCGGGGAGCATGCTCGCCGAGGACTTCACCATCGACGGCAAGCGCAGCAGCCGGCTCGACGCGGTGAAGGACGTCGTGCGGCAGTTCGTCGCCGACCGCCCGCAGGATCGCATCGGGCTCGTGCTCTTCGCGGGTCGGCCCTACACGCAGGCTCCGCTGACGCTCGACCACGGCTGGCTGCTGCAGAACCTCGCGCGCGCGAGCGTCGGGATGATCGAGGACGGCACCGCCATCGGGTCGGCCCTGGCGGCAGCGACCAACCGGCTGCGTGCGTCGACCGCGCCCAGCAAGTTCGTCGTGCTCCTCACCGACGGGCAGAGCAACGCCGGAAACATCACGCCGGAGACCGCCGCCGAGGCGGCCGCCGCGCTCGGCATCAAGGTCTACACGGTCGGGGCGGGTTCGCGCGGCATGGCGCCGTTCCCGATGAAGGATTTCTTCGGCAACACGGTGTACCGGCCGATGCAGGTGGACATCGACGAGCCGACGCTGGAGCAGATCGCCAAGAAGACGGGCGCGCGCTTCTTTCGCGCGACCGACTTCGAGAGCCTGCGCCAGGTGTACGCGGAGATCGACCGCGCGGAGAAGGCGCCGTTCGAGGCGCCGGAGTTCCTCGACTACCGGGAGGCGTACCCCTGGCTGCTGTGGCCGGCCCTCGGCCTGCTGCTGCTCGAGATCGGGCTCGGCGAGACCGTGCTGAGGAAGCTGCCGTGATCGAGTGGCGCGATCCGTGGGTCCTCGCGGCGCTGGTCCTGGTCGGCGGCCTGGCGGTGTTCCTCGTGTGGGCGCGCCGCGAGCGCGCCCGGGCGCTCGCCCGGTTCGTCGCCGCCGCGCTCCAGCCGAGCGTGGCGCCCGACGTCGATCCGCGACGTCGCACGATTCGCGCCGCGCTCCTCGTGGCGGCCACGGCGCTCCTCGTGTTCGCGCTCGCGGGACCGATGTGGGGTTTTCGCTGGGAGCAGGTGCGGCGCGAGGGCATCGACCTGGTCATCGCGCTCGACACCTCGCGCAGCATGCTCGCCACCGACGTGAAGCCGAACCGGCTGGCGCGCGCCAAGCTGGCGGTGCGTGACCTGGTGGCGGAAGCGCGCGGCGACCGTCTGGCCCTGGTGCCGTTCGCCGGCTCGGCTTTTCTCCAGTGCCCGCTGACGCTCGACACGGGCGCGTTCCTGGAAGCGCTCGACGCCATCGAGGTGGGCATCATCCCGCGCGGCGGGACGGCGCTGCCCGCCGCCATCGACCAGAGCCTGGACGCGTTCGAGGGCCGCCAGGCGAATCATCAGGCCATCGTGCTGATCACCGACGGCGAGAGCCACGAGGGCGATCTCGACGCCGCGGTGGGGCGGGCCAAGGAACGCGGCGTGCGCATCTTCACGGTCGGCATCGGCACCACGGAAGGCGAGCTGATCCCGGCCGACGGCGGTTCGTTCGTGAAGGACCGCAAGGGCCAGGTGGTGAAGTCGCGACTCGACGAGGCCACCCTCGCGCGGATCGCGACCGACACCGGCGGTGTCTACCTCCATGCGGCCGGTCCGGGCCTCGGCCTCGCCGAGCTGTACACCAAGCACATCGCGACCCTCGACAAGCGCGAGCTCGAGAGCACGCTCGAGCGGCGCTACGAGCTGCGCTACCAGCTGCCGCTCGGGCTGGCGTTCCTGCTGCTGCTGCTCGAGCCGTTCGTCGGCGAGCGCCGCGTGACGGCTGCGTCGCGACGGTCCTGGTGGCGCTGGCGCGGCGCGGCCGCGGCGGTGCTGCTGGCGCGCGTCTCGGTGGGGTGGTTCGACGCGCACGCGATCGCGCGCGAGGGAAACCGCCTCTACGACGCGGGCAAGTACGACGACGCCGCCGAGCACTACAACCAGGCGCTGGTCGACGACCCCGACTCGCCGCGCCTGCACTTCAACCTCGGCGACGCGCGCTACAAGGCCGGCAAGTTCGACGACGCGCTGGCGGCGTTCGGACAGGTTCCGGGCGGCGACGCCGATGCCGGCCGGAGCGCGCGCCTCGCCTACAACGTCGGCAACACGAAGTTCCGGCAGGGCGAGGCCGCGGAGGCGAAGGAGCCGCAGAAGGCGCTCGAGCTCTGGGCCGACGCCCTGGTGGCCTACCGCCACGCGCTCGGCGCCAACCCGGACGACGTCGACGCGAAGTTCAACCACGAGCTGGTGGAGAAGAAGATCGCCGCGCTCAAGAAGAAGCTCGAGCAGCAGAAGCAGCAACAAGCAGCAGCAGAAGCAGGACAAGCAGGACAAGCAGGACGGACAGAAGGACCAGCAGCAGCAACCGCAGCAGGGGCAGCAGGATCAGCAGGAGAAGCAGGAAAAGCAGGATCAGAGCGGCCAGCAGGATCAGGCGAAGCAGCAGGACCAGCAGCAGGGCGACGAGAAGACCGCCCAGGACCAGCAGGGGAAGGACGATCAGCAGCAGGATCGGGAGAACGGGCAGCAGGACGCGCAGCAGCAGGACCAGCAGGGCGGGACGCAGCAGCAACAGCAGGCCGCGGCGGGCGAGAAGGCCCCGGGCGGAGACGCCGCGACGGGCGAGGCGCAGCCGGGCGAGATGACGGCCCGGGAGGCTGCGGCCCTGCTCGACGCGCAGCGAACGCAGGAGGTCCAGCCGGGTGAGATCGCCCGTCGGCAGCAGAAGGCCCGCGTCGCGGAGCCGTCGGAGGACTGGTGAAGCTGCCGGCGTCGATGGTCGTGGCGGCGCTCGTCGTCCTGCTCGCGCCGGGTGCGCGCGCCGCCGTCACCGCGCGGGCGCAGATCGATCCGCCGCGCGTCGCGGTCGGTGACCAGGCCGATCTCACCGTCGACGTCCGCGGCACGCAGAACGCCGCCGCGCCGGTGATCCCCGCGGTCGACGGCCTGACCATCCAGTATGTCGGGCCGTCGACGCAGCTCTCGATCGTGAATGGCCAGACCAGCTCGTCGATCACGCACCACTACAGCGTGATCCCGCGCCGCGAGGGGACCTTCACGATCGGCCCGATCACCGTCAGCGCCGACGGGCAGACGATCCAGGCGGGGACGGTCGCCTTGCAGGCCGGAGCGTCGGGTGCCGCGGGCGGACAGGCGGACGAGCAGCTGCATCTCGACCTGGCCGCGCCGCGCACCACGGTCTTCCTGCACCAGCGCCTCCCGATCACGGTCACGCTCCGTGTCGGGAGCGTGCAGGTGGGGGACGTGCAGTACCCGCAGGTGCCCGGCGATGGCTTCGCGCTCGAGCCGCTCGGGAAGCCGCAGCAGCGCCAGGAGGTTCGCGACGGCGCCGTGTTCCAGGTCGTCGAGTTCCAGACCGGCCTGACCCCGCTCAGAGCCGGCGCGATCACGGTCGGGCCCGCGACGATGAGCATGTCGACGGTCTCGGCGCGCGCGAGCCAGCACCACGGCTTCTTCTTCGGCGGTCCGGCGCGCCAGTCGATCGAGCTGACGAGCCAGCCCCTCGTCCTGGACGTCCAGCCGCTTCCCGAGCAGGGAAAGCCTTCCGACTTCTCGGGAGCCGTCGGCCACTTCACGCTCGAGGTGCGCGCGGCGCCGCTCGACGTGACCGCGGGCGATCCGGTGACCTTGACCTACACGCTGCGTGGAGAAGGTGACCTGTCGTCCGTCGTGCCCCCCGCGTTGAGCGGCAGCGACGCGCTGCGGGTGTATCCCGTCCAGCCTGCCGCCACGCCGCCGGGGAACGCCGCGGGCGCGCGCACGTTCGAGCAGGTGGTGATCCCGCTGCAGCCAGGCTCGGTGCGGCTGCCGGCCGTGCGCTTCAGCTGGTTCGACCCCGACGCGCGGGCGTATCGCGTCGCGCAGCATGCGCCGGTGATCCTCACGGTGAAGGCGGCTCCGCAAGGCCCCGGACCGCAGATCGTCGGTGCGCCGTCGGAGCACGCCGCGCGATCGGCCGAATCCCTCGGCCGCGACATCGTGTTCATCAAGGAGTCGCCCGGGACGCTCGCTCCGATCGGCGACCATCCCTGGCGCAGCCCGCTCTTCTGGGCGCTCCAGCTGATCCCGCTCCTGGGCCTCGTGGGTGCGGTGCTGGTCGATCGGCGGAGAGAGCGTCTGGGCGCCGACCTGCGCTATGCGCGGTTCACGCGCGCGGGGCGTGCGGCGCGCGTCGCGCTGAGCGAGGCGCGGGACGCCCTGTCGCGCGGCGATGCGGTTCTCTTCCACGATCGGGTGGCGCACGCGGTCAGCGAGTATCTCGCGGCCAAGCTCGATCTGTCGCCCGGCGCCGTCACGGCGGACGCGGCGAGCGCGCGCCTGCGGGAGATCGGGCTGGTGGGAGGGGTCGCTGACGAGCTGCGCGACTTCCTCGCGGCCTGCGAGGTGGCTCGCTTCGCGCCGGCGGCGGCCGGTGACGGCGACATGCGCCGCACGCTCGACCGTGCCGAGCAGATCATCCGGTCCCTCGAACGCACGCGCCGGCTCGGGCGCATCGCGACCGCCGCCGTGGCGCTGCTGGTGCTGCTGGGCGCCGGTGGCGGATTCGCGGCGGAGACCGGGCAGGCCACATTCTACCGCGCCAACGGGCTCTACGCGGAGGGCAAGTACGCCGATGCGGCGGCCGAGTACGAGCGGCTCCTCGCCACGGGCGTCGCCAGCGCGAACACCTACTTCAACCTGGGCAACGCCTATCTGAAGGCCGGCAAGACGGGTCGCGCCGTCCTCGCCTACGAGCGCGCGCGCCGGCTCGCCCCGGGCGATCCGGACCTGCGCGCGAATCTCACCTTCGCCCGCCCGCCGGACACGGCGCCGCCGCCCGCGCCCTGGTGGACGCGCGTCCTTTTTCCCCTCGCCGGGTCGTGGTCGAGCGACACGCTGATCCTGGCAGCCGGATGCGCCTGGTGGCTCCTGATGGGGCTGCTCGCCGCCGGACGATTCCTGCCCGCCGCGCGCCGCGCGACGTCGCGCGCGGCGGTGCTCGCGGGAGCCGCTCTCGTCGTCCTCGCCGCCTCGGCGTCCTGGCGCCTCGCGACGGTCGACCTGCGGCCCGCCGCGATCGTGGTCGCCCCCGACCAGGTCGCGGTCCGGTTCGAGCCGTCGAGCGGCGGGACGGTCTACTTCCAGGCGAAGCCCGGCACCACGCTGCGCCTCCTCGGCATGCGCGAGGGCTGGGCGCAGGTCGAGCGCGACGACGGTCATCGCGGCTGGATCGAGCGCGACGCGATCGACCCCGTGTAGCGCGACCGACCGCCGAGCGTGACCTTCGTACGCGCTCGTGGTAGCGGAACCACCATGGCAAAGAAGAAGACCACGCGGGCTCAGCGAACCCGCGCAGCGAAGACGGGGCGATCGAAGACCGGGTCGAAGCCGAAGGCCAAGACCGTGTCGAAGAAGCGTCCGACGAGCAGGTCCGCGAAGCCGGCGGCGAAGAAGCGGAGGGTCGCTGCGCCGAAGGCCCGGACGTCGCGCGCGGCGTCGCTCGCCACGCCGTCGGCCGTCTGGCCGGGGCTGCCGCCCGGCTGGTTCGATCGCGCCCGGTGAGGCTGCCGGGCGTCGCTACTTGCCGACGCAGTCGGCCACGGTATCGATCATCTCCTTCACGGCCTCCCCCTTCCCGATGCGTGCCTCGAAGGCGCGGAACTCGTCGAGGGAGTACCGTCGCTGGATGTGGTCGATGGCGCAGCGACAGACGCGTTCGTCGGCGTTCGCCCGGCACGACGTGACGAAGGTCTCCACGACGTCCGGCGGGTACGGGTTCGGGGGGCCGCAGCTCGTGGCGAGCAGCATCAGCCCCGCACCCATCGCCGCACCACGTCGCCTGCTCATGGAGAGACGGTATAGCGCGCTCCGGCGATCGCCGGCCAGCGTTCGCGCACGATCGCTCGTCCCAACGGCGGATGGACGTCCGCGGGGGCACTCGTGCTAAGAGGAAACGGGGGACACATGCAGTACGTCCGGCTCGGTCGCACCGGGCTCCAGGTGAGTCGGCTGTGCCTCGGCACCATGAACTTCGGCCCGCTCACCTCGGAAGCCGACAGCTTCGCCATCATGGACCGGGCGCTCGAGCTCGGCATCAACTTCTTCGACACGGCCAACGTCTACGGCTGGAAGACCGGAGAGGGCGTCACCGAGCAGATCATCGGCCGCTGGCTCGCGCAGGGCGGCGGACGTCGCGAGCGGATCGTGCTCGCGACCAAGGTCTACGGACGCATGGGCACGGGTCCGAACGACACGCGGCTGTCGGCGCTCCACATCCGCCGCGCGTGTGACGAGAGCCTGCGCCGCCTGCAGACCGACCACATCGATCTCTACCAGATGCACCACGTGGATCGGGGCACGCCGTGGGACGAGATCTGGCAGGCGTTCGACGTGCTGATCGCGCAGGGCAAGGTGATCTACGCGGGCAGCAGCAACTTCGCCGGCTGGCACATCGCGCAGGCGAGTGGCGCGGCCGCGAGCCGTCACGCGCTCGGGCTGGTCTCCGAGCAGAGCCTCTACAACCTCACCGCGCGCACGATCGAGCTCGAGGTCATCCCGTCGTGCCGGGCGCACGGGCTCGGCGTGATCCCGTGGAGCCCGCTCGCGGGCGGCCTGCTCGGCGGCGCGCTCGGCAAGCTGACGGAGGGCCGGCGCGCGTCCGATCGGCTGCGCAAGGCGATCGAGCGTAACCGCTCGAAGCTCGAGGAGTACGAGGGCCTCTGCCGCGAGCTGGGCGAGGCGCCGGCCGACGTCGCGCTCGCGTGGCTCCTGCATCAGCCCGCCGTGAGCGCGCCGATCATCGGCCCGCGCACGATGGAGCAGCTGGTGGCGAGCCCGCACGCGGTGGAGCTGGCGCTCGATCAGCTCACCCTCGAGCGCCTGGATCGCATCTGGCCCGGGCCGGGCGGCGAGGCCCCCGAGGCATACGCATGGTGAGGCGACGACGATGACGATGCTCGGCTTGCGCTACGACCTGCGCGCCCCGGCGTTCGCGGGTGTCACCCACGCCGAGATGTACGCCGCCTGTCTCGAGCAATGCGCGTGGGCGGACGCGCGCGGCTTCGATGTCGTCGCGCTCTCGGAGCATCACGGTGTCGACGACGGCTACATGTCCGCGCCGGTGACGCTCGCGGCCGCGATCGCCGGCCGGACCACCCGCATGCAGATCAACATCGCCGCCGTGCTGGTGCCGCTGCACGACCCGGTGCGCCTCGCCGAGCAGCTCGCGACGCTCCAGCTGGCGAGCGGCGGCCGGCTCTCCCTGGTCGCCGGGCTCGGCTATCGTCCGGAGGAGTTCGAGATGGCCGGCGTCGACCGCCGGCAGCGGGGGCGGCTGCTCGACGAGTACGTCGACGTGCTGCGCAAGGCGTGGACCGGCGAGCCCTTCGAGTGGCGTGGTCGCACCGTTCGCGTCACCCCCGCGCCGCAGTCGCCGCCCGTCGTGCTGATCGGCGGCTCGACCGAGAAAGCGGCACGTCGTGCGGCCCGCCTGCGCGCGGGCTTCTTCCCGGCCGTCGGCGATCCGGCGCTGGCGGCCGTGTACGAGGAGGCGTGCGCGCAGCACGGCTTCACCGGATTCGTCGCCATGCCGGGCGGTCCCGGCTTCGTGCACGTCACCGACGATCCGGAGCGCGACTGGGCGCGCATCGCGCCGCATGCGCTCTACGATGCCCAGACGTACGCCGCGTGGCAGACGCCCGGCCAGCGTTCGCAGGTTCACACCGCCGCGAAGACCATCGACGAGCTGCGGGCGAGCGGCGTGTACCGGGTCGTGACGCCGGACGAGTGCGTGGCGCTGGCGCGAGAGCACGGCCGGGTGCTCCTCCATCCGCTGATGGGCGGCCTGTCGCCGGCGCTCGCGTGGGCGAGCCTGGAGCTGTTCGAGCACAAGGTCCTGGGGCGTTTGCGAGACGGCACCTGAGACGTAGACGGACGCCAGAGATGGGTGCGGTCGCACCCGGGGGGGCAACATGGCAACACGGCAAAGGGACGCGGACTCGTGGCTTGGCAGGCTGGCCAACGAGCTCTACCTCGGGGCGGTGGTGCTGGCGGGCGTCGCGGTCGTGGGCGGCCTGATCGCCGCCCTGATCGAGGTGGCGATCGGCGTGATCGACTCGATCGCGCTGACCGACTGAGCGCGCGTCACGCGCTGAGGCGCGCTTCGTTGCGGGAGCGCGGCAACGTCACCGTGAAGGTGCTCCCGCGCCCCTGCGCGCTCACCACGCGCACCTCGCCGCCGAGCTGGTTCACCAGCCGGCGCACGATGTAGAGGCCGAGCCCCACACCGCTGAACGAGCGCTGGCTCGAGCCGTCGGCCTGCCGGAACATCTCGAAGATCACGGGAAGATGCTCGGGCGCGATGCCGATGCCGGTGTCCTCGACCTCGAACGTGCACCGCCCGGCGTCGGCCCCGTAGCGGACGGTGACCGATCCGTCGGGCGTGAACTTGAGGGCATTGCCGACGAGGTTCTTGAGGATCATGCGGAGCTTGCGACGATCCGTGAGCAGCGACAGCTCGTCGCCGGGGCGCCAGTGCAGCTCGACGCCGGCGGGGCGGGGCAGCGCCGCGAAGTCGGCGGCCAGCTCGGTGAAGAAGTCCCGCAGCGCCACCGTCTCGAGGCGCGGCGGATCGTGTCCCGCCTCGAGACGATTCAGGTTCAGCGTGGCGTCGATCAGCTCGAGCAGCTCGACGCCGGTCCGGCGGATCCGCTCGAGCAGCATCGTGCGCTGGCCGGCTTCGTCCTCGTCGCCCAGCATCTCGGCGTAGCCCAGCATCACGCCGAGGGGCGTGCGCAGCTCGTGGGAGATCGTCGACATGAACTCGATCTTGAGGCGCGTCGCGGTCTCCAGCTCCTCGACCAGGCGGGCGTTCTCGAAGGCGAGCGACGCGAACTGCGCGATGCCGAACGCCACCCGCTCCTGCACCGGGGTGAATCCGCGCGCGCGGTTGCGGAAGCCCGCACTGAGCAGGCCGAGCGTCTCCCCGCCGTGGCGCAGCGGGACGACGAGACACGCCGAGAGACCGTACTCGCGCAGCAGCTGGGAGGTGGCGGCGCTCGAGTCGCCGGCGAGGAACTGCACGACGGGAAGGGTCTCCAGCTGGGACAGGATCGGCGCGACGCCCTCGGCGGGGTACCGCGCGGCGCGTAGCGCGCTCCACGTCTCGGCGGGATAGCCGTGCGAGGTGAGGGGCACGTACACGTCGTCCTGCGGATCGTGCAGGATGGTGAGGCTGCAGTCGCAGCCGATCAGCTCGGTGGTGAGCTGGCACAGGCGTTCCAGGATGCCGGGCTTGTCGAGCGACGAGATGAGCCCCTGTCCGACGCGCACCAGCGCGCTCGCCACCTCGGACTCCTCCTCGATCCGGCGATGCGACGCCGCCAGCGCGTCCTCCGTGCGCGCGCGGATGATGGCCACGCGCGCGATGTGGGTGGCGGTCTCGAGCAGCCGCCACTCGCGCGCACCCGGCCGGCGCGGCTCGCGATAGTACATCGCGAACGTCCCGAGGCATTCCTTCCCGGGCGTCAGGATGGGGGCCGACCAGCACGCCTGCAGGCCGTGCTGCAGGGCGAGATCGCGGTAGTCCTTCCACAGCGGATCCGAGCTGATGTCGCGCACGACGACCGGGCGGCGGTGAAACGCCGCCGTGCCGCACGATCCGACCTCCGGGCCGATCGCGACGCCGTCGATGCCGCGACGATAGCCCTCCGCCAGCGAGGGACCGGCGCCGTCTCGCAGCCGGTCCCCTTCGAGCAGGAGCACGGAGCAGAGGAGCCCGGGCACCTGCTTCTCCACCACCCGGCAGAGCGCGTCGAGCACCTCGGTGAGCGCCGCACCGGTGGCGACCATCTCGAGAATGCGCGTCTGCCCGGCCAGCAGCTTCGCGAGACGCACGGTCTCCGCGCGCCGGCGGACGTAGCCGCGCACGACGATGGCGGCGCCGATTCCCAGCGCACCGGCCGCCAGCAGCGGATCGCCCGTGATGCCGAGCGCCACGGCGATCGCGGCGAGCCCCAGCCCGATGGTCACGCTCAGGCCGATCGCATGACGCTCCGCGGCCGGCAGGAGGTCGACGGTCCGCAGGCCGCCGCCGGCGCGCCCGGGCGCCTCCCACGTGCCGCTGTCTTCTCGGAACGGTGCCAGGGCCAAGAGGGCGGAGGGTAGCGCACCCGCGACCCCATCGGGAAGCCCCGTGCGATTCAGGACACCGGCGGAATCGTGACGACGGGGTGAGGGTGTTCAGCGCCGGGCTGTCGAGGGCGCGTCCCTGCGCATCGATGTCAACGCGCCCGCGCTCGCGCGACCGCGCGGGGCACGCCAGAATGCCGCCGTGCCGCGCGAGGTGGTGCTCCAGCTTCCGCCGTCGCCCGAGCCGCCGGCGCTCGAGGGACCGTCCCTGCTGACCGCCGCCGCCGCCGCGATCGGGCTGGCGCCGGACGCGCTCGCCGAGGCGCGGCTGCGCCGCGTCTCCTTCGACGCACGACCGCGTGCGCGGCGCTGGCGGCTCGTCGTCGACGTGTGGATGCGGGACGAGGTGCCTCCGCCGCCGCCGGCCACGTCTCCGCCGACGTTCGCCGCGCCGCGGGCCGGCGCGCCGCGCGTCGTCGTCGTCGGCAGCGGACCCGCGGGACTGTTCTGCGCGCTCGACTGCGTGGCGGCCGGCCTGCACGTCACGGTGCTGGAGCGCGGGCGCGACGTCCAGGCGCGGCGGCGCGCGCTCGCGGCCACGCATCGCGGGCTGCCGATCGACCCCGACTCGAACTACTGCTTCGGCGAGGGCGGCGCCGGGACGTACTCGGACGGCAAGCTCTACACCCGCGCCGGCTCGCGGCCGGCGATCCGCGCCGTGCTCGAGACGCTGGTGGCGCACGGTGCGCCGCCGGAGATCCTCGCGTCCTGGCGCCCGCACGTGGGCTCGAACCGGCTGCCGCGCGTGGTGCAGGCGCTGCGCGAGACCGTGCGCCGCTCCGGCGCCGCGGTCCGCTTCGGCATGCGGGTGGAGGAGATCGAGACCAGCGCGCGCGCCGGGCGCCGCGCCGTCGCGGCGGCGATCGCGCGCGACCTGGACGCCGGCGCCCGCGAGCGCGTGCCGTGCGACGTCGTCGTGCTGGCCGCCGGCCACAGCGCGCTCGACGGGCTGCGCATGGCGGCGCGCGCGGGCGCGCGCCTGGAGGCGAAGGGCTTCGCCATGGGCGTGCGCATCGAGCACCCGCAGCGCTGGCTCGACACGAGGCAGTATGGCGGCCTGCGCGACGGACACGATCTGCCGGCGTCGTTCTACGAGCTGGCGACGCAGGTGGACGAGCGCGGCGTGTACAGCTTCTGCATGTGTCCGGGCGGCTTCGTCGTCCCGGCGAGCACCGACTCGTCGCGCGTGGTCGTGAACGGCATGAGCCTGTCGCGTCGCGACTCGCCGTTCGCCAATGCCGGCGTCGTCGTCCAGCTCGAGCCGCTCGACTGGTGCGGCAGCCGCGGGGCGGCCTGGGGCTGGGAGACGCTCACCCGCGAGCCCCTGCCGGACGCGCCGGCCGACGATCCGCTCTTCGGCGTCCGACTCCAGCTCGCGCTCGAGGAGCGCGCGGCGGCGCTGGGCGGCGGCGGGAACCGCGCGCCCTGCCAGCGCGGCGATCGCTTCGTGGAGGCGCGAGGGGGCGCCGCCGCGCCGCTCCCGTCGAGCTACCGGCCGGGGCTGGTGGCGGCCGATCTGGCGTCCGCGCTGCCGCGGGGGATGACGGCGCGCCTGCGCGCCGCGCTCGGCACCTTCGAGCGCACGCTTCCCGGGTTCGCCGGGCCCGACGGCCAGCTGATCGGCGTCGAGACGCGTACCAGCTCGCCGGTGCGCATCGCGCGGGATGCGGAGACGACGGAGAGCGAGCAGGTATCGGGCCTGCACCCGTGCGGCGAGGGCGCGGGATATGCCGGCGGGATCGTGTCGGCGGCCCTCGATGGCCGGCGCACGGCGGCGGCCATCGTCGCGCGGCTCGGCCGCGCGGGAGGCTGAGCTCCGAGGTCGCTTGCTCCCCGTGCGGGGCCACGTCATTACACCCGCATGATGCCGCGCGCGGTGACGCTGCTCCTCGTCGGCCTGCCCGTCCTGTTCGCCTGCGGCGGCCACGACGACACGCCGCAGGGAAAGGACCAGGCCCAGCTCGAGGTGATGCAGCGCCGGCTCGACGCGCTCGACCAGCGCCTCGCCACGACGGAGAAGGACCTCGCCGCCGGTGCGCGGCTGCGCGAGGACATGCACGCGCTCGAGCAGCGGGTCGGCGCCGCCGAGGCGAAGGTCACGCAGGCGCTCGAGGCCGCGAAGCAGCGTCCGCCGGCTCCGGCGGCGGTCCCGGGCGCGCCCTCGGGGTCCGCGGCGCGGTCCGCACCCGATCCCATGGAGCGCCGCGCCGATCTCTCGGAGCTGATGACCGAGTATCGCCGCAGGTTGAACGCCCTGGGACAAGGGGATCCGCAGGCGAGCCCCGCCGATCGCATGGCGGCACGGCGCTCGCTCCGTGAGTGGTACATCGCCCACCGCCGCGCGATCCTCGCCGGCCGTCCCATGACGGACTGGCAGCCCGGGACGCACTGAGGCGCGGCGTCAGGCGTGGAGCTGCGGGCGGCGACCCGCCCACGGCGCCGCCTGCTCGAGCTGCGCCGCGACGGCGAGCAGCAGGTCCTCGCGCCCGAACGCGGCGACCAGCTGCACGCCGATCGGCAGCCCGTCGGGCGTCCAGTGCATCGGCAGCGAGACGGCCGGCTGGCCCGACATGTTGAACGGCAGCGTGCAGGCGCCGTAGGGCGCCGAGCGCATGAACGCGCGCAGCGGCTCGCTCGGCGTCGAGCTCAGGTAGCCGAGCTCCGGCGGCGGGGCGGCCTGCGTCGGCGTGACGAGCAGGTCGAAGCCGCCGTCCCACCACGACGCGAGCCGGCGGCCGAAGGCGTGCACCGACTCGATCGTGGCGAGCAGCTCGGTGGCGGTCGCGGCGCGACCGCGCTCGACGAGCGTCCAGGTGAGGGCTTCCATGTCGTCCTCGCCCGCCGGACGTCCCACCCGCTGTCCCCACGCCTCGACGGCGCGGGCGGTGCCGGCGGACACGATCGCGACGTAGGTCATCACGTGCTCGGGCTCGTCGAGCGCGGCCGGGTGCGCCTCCTCGACGCGATGGCCGAGTCCCGCGAGAAGACGCGCCGTTCGATCGACACCCTCGACGCACTCACGATGCGTCTCCACGCTGCGCGGCGCTCCGCGCAGGATCCCGACGCGGAGCGGAGCGGGCGGCGTCGCCGGCGCCGACGCGAACGGGTGCAGGGGAGGGGGTGCGGTGTACGGATCGCCAGGCATGGCCCCGGCCGTCACGTCGAGCAGCGCGGCGGCGTCGCGCACGCTGCGCGTGACGACGAACTCCGCCGAGAACCCGCTCCAGCGCTCCCCGAGCGCGGGACCGAAGGAGTTGCGGCCGCGGGTGGGCTTGAGACCCACCAGGCCGCACATGCTGGCGGGTCCGCGGATGGAGCCGCCGCCGTCGCTCGCGTGCGCCGCCGGCACGATGCCCGCCGCCACCGCCGCCGCCGAGCCGCCGCTGGAGCCCCCGGCGCTGCGCGCCGGATCCCAGGGGTTGCGCGTGGCGCCGTAGGCCTCCGGCTCGGTGGTCGGCAGGAGCGCCAGCTCGGGCGTGTTCGTCCGTCCGAGCGAGACCAGACCGGCGGCGCGGAAGCGCCGCGTGAGGTAGGCGTCCTCGCGCTCGATCCACCCGGCGTCGCGGAGAAAGCGCATGCCGCAGTGATGCGGCGCGCCGGCCTCGCCGCCGCCGATGTCCTTCATCAGGAAGGGCACGCCGCGGAATGGCCCGTCGGGCAGCGGTCCCGCGGCGACCGCGCGGGCCCGCTCGAGCGCCGGATGGATGACGGCGTTCAGCCGCGGGTTCAGGCGCTCGAGGCGCGCGATGGCGTCGTCGACCAGCTCGCGCGGCGCGACGTCGCCGCGACGCACGAGCGCGGCCTGGGCGGTGGCGTCGAGGGCGGCGAGGTCGTCGGGCATGCGACGAGGTCTAGCACAGATCGGATCAGGCGAGGCTGACCCCGAAGAGCGCGCACGCGATCCAGCCGGTGAATCCGACGAACAGGGGGATGGTGAGGTTGTCGTCGATGCGTACGGGGAACAGCTCGAAGGCGCTGGCCGTGACCGCGATGAGAAACGCCGCCCCCGCGACGGCGGCGTACGGGGCGCTCGTCGCCACCCCGAGGACGGCGAGCGACACCGCCAGCGTGGCGGTGAAGAACGCCAGCATGCCCTCGATGCTGCGGTCGGGCGCGAGCTCGCGGCCGCCCCAGCGGATGCCGACGATCGCGGCGAGCGGGTCGGCGATGGCGAGCGTGTAGATCGCGATCAGCGCGACCGGCTTCGGGAAGGTGAGGATGGTGAGCAGGATGGCGATGGCGTACGGGATCATCGCCGATTCCTTGACCTCCTCCTCGGCGCGGAAGAAGAGCCGGTTCAGCCAGGGGGGCACGGCCTCGGGATAGTGGATGCGGACGCGGTCGGCGATGTAGACGACGCAGGCGATCGTCCCGAAGACGTGCACGAGCTGCTGGTGCGAGAAGAGCAGGGCGTACGCGGACGCGATGGCGACGCCGTTTGCCATGTGGATGAGGCGGCGGCCGAGCTGGAGGTCTCTCCGCGTCGCGGTGGGTGCGGCGAGATCCACGGAGCCGATCGAGGGCTGCGTCATCGGAGCGATCGTGACGCGCACGCGCTCCGTCTGCAATGCGCCCTCCTTGACCCAGGTCGCGCGCGCACGCTCACTGGCTCCCCATGTCTGGCGCCCTCTTCGAGCAGGATGGCTCGCGGTTTCTTCCCACCGAGCTGGCGCGCGGACCATGGACGCCGGAAGCGCTCCACGGCGGGCCGCCGGCCGCGTTGCTCGCGCGGTGCGCGGAGCGCGTCCCCGGCGGGGACGGGACGATGGTCGCCCGGCTCACGGTGGAGCTCCTGCGCCCGGTGCCGGTCTCGCCGCTCGCGGTGGAAACCCGCGTGCTCCGGCCCGGTCGCAAGGTACAGCTGGTGGGCGCGTCGCTGCACGCCGGGGACGTCGAGGTCGCCCGCGCGACGGCGCTCCGCATCCGCACCATCGATCTTCCGCTGCCGCCCGGGATCGCCCACCCCGAGCCGCCTCCCGGTCCGGAGCGGGGGGTGCCCGGCGCCTCGGCGTGGTCCGAGCTGATCGACTACCCGGCCTTCCACAACCAGGGCGTCGAGCATCGCTTCGTCGCGGGAGGCTTCGACCGGCCGGGTCCCGCCACCGACTGGATCCGGCTCCGCGTTCCCGTGCTGGCGGGGGAGGAGACGAGCCCGCTCGCTCGCGTGGCGGCGGTCGCCGACTTCGGCAACGGCGTCAGCTGGGTCCTGTCGCGCAACGATGGATGGCAGTTCATCAACCCGGACCTGACGGTCGGGCTCCACCGCATGCCGGTGGGCGAGTGGATCTGTCTCGAGGCCGACACGGCGGTCGAGGCGAACGGGATCGGGCAAGCGCACAGCCGGCTCTGGGACGAGCGCGGTGCCCTCGGCCGGGCGGTCCAGAGCCTGCTCCTCGATCACGCCTGAGCGCTGGACGGGGCGCCCCGCGCCGGGGCACTATCGACCCATGCCGAAGAAGATCGCGAAGAAGGATCTGCCGTCGCCCGACACCGTCGAGACCGCCAAGCCGCTGGTCGAGACCATAGAGAAGCGCCGCACCCGTCTCGCTGCCGCCCGCGAGGCCGCCACCAAGGACGGCACCCTGGTCACCCACGAGGCGAAGTACCGGACCGCCCGCAAGAAGCTGAAGCGCGCGCAGCGCCGCCTCCGGGTCGAGCTGATCCGCGCCGCGAAGCACACGAAGCCGGCGCCCGCGCCCGAATCGTAGCGGCGAGGCCGCGCGCGCACGGTCAGGCGACGTTTCTGCCGGCGCCCGCGCCCGAGCGCACGAGCTCCTCGAACTCGGCCGCCTCGAGCGTCTCCTTCTCGAGCAGCGCCTTCGAGACGCGATCCAGCAGCGGCCGCTTCTCGGTGAGGAGCTGCACGACATGGGCGAGGCGCCCGTCCAGCATGCGCTTCACCTCGCTGTCGAGCGCCTGGGCCGTGGCCTCGCTGTACTCGCGCCCCTCGGGCATCATCCCGGCGTGGTCGCCGAGAAACGCGGGGCCACGTCGGCGCGGGAAGGTCATGGGGCCGAGGGTCTCTCCCATGCCGTACTCGAGGATCATCGCGCGCACGATTTCGGTGGCGCGGTCGAGGTCGTTGTGCGCGCCGGTCGAGGTCTCGTTGAACACCACCTGCTCCGCGGCCCGGCCGCCGAAGAGCACGTCGATGCGCGCTTCGAGCTCCTTCCGCGTCACCAGGTAGCGGTCGTCGGTGGGAAGCTGCTGGGTCATCCCGAGTGCGGCGATGCCGCGCGGGATGATCGAGATCTTGTGCACCTTGTCGGCCCCCTCGGTGAAGAAGGCGACCAGGGCATGGCCGGTCTCGTGCACGGCGACGATCTCCCGCTCGCGCGGATTGATGAGGCGGTTCTTCTTGCGCAGCCCGGCGACGACGCGGTCGATGGCCTCATCGAAGTCGCTCATGTCGACCTCGGCCTTGTCGTGCCGTGTCGCCAGCAGTGCGGCCTCGTTCACCAGGTTCGCCAGGTCCGCGCCCACGAAGCCGGGGGTGCGCTGCGCCAGCACGCCGAGGTCGACGCTCGGCGCGAGCTTCACACCCTTCACGTGCACCCGCAGCACGGCCTCGCGCCCTTGACGATCGGGACGATCGACCAGCACCTGGCGGTCGAAGCGGCCCGCGCGCAGGAGCGCCGGATCGAGGACCTCGGGACGGTTGGTGGCGGCGATGATCACCACGCCCTTCGCCGTGTCGAAGCCGTCCATCTCGACGAGCAGCTGGTTCAGCGTGTTCTCGCGCTCGTCGTGGCCGCCCATCATGCCGGCGATGCCGCGGGCCTTGCCCAGCGCGTCGAGCTCGTCGATGAAGACGATGCACGGCGCCTTGGCCTCCGCCTGGGCGAAGAGGTCGCGCACGCGCGCTGCGCCCATGCCGACGAACAGCTCGACGAACTCCGAGCCGCTGATCGAGAAGAACGCCACGTGGGCCTCGCCGGCCACCGCTCTCGCGAGAAGCGTCTTCCCCGTGCCCGGCGGGCCGACGAGCAGCACGCCCTTGGGAAGCTTGCCGCCGAGCGCCTTGAAGCGTCCGGGCTCCTTCAGGAACAGGATGATCTCCTGCAGCTCCTCCTTCGCCTCGTCCTCGCCCGCCACGTCGGCGAAGGTGACGCCCATCTCCTTCTCCGCGTAGATGCGCGCCCGGCTCTTGGTGAACGCCATCACGCCGGCGCCCGGTCCCATGCGCCGCATGGCGAATGCCCAGATGCCGACGAAGACCAGGGCCGGCAAAACCCAGGACACGATCGCGCCCAGAAACGGGCTCTCGTACTGCCCCTCGAAGAGGACGCCCTTCTGCTGGAGCTCGGGGACGAGCTGGTCGTCGGCCACCCGGACCGTGACGAACGACTTCTGCTCGCCCGCGTGCTCGGGCTTGAGCTCGCCGCGGATGAGCGAGTCGGAGAGCACGACCTTCTCGACCCAGTCCTTGCCGAGCATCTGCTTGAACTCGGAGTAGGGAATCTGCCGCATCTGCGGCGCCAGGATCGACTGGAGCCAGACGAGCCCCAGCGCGACGAGGACGAAGTAGCCGATCGAGAACGTGTGGCGGCGCTGCACCGGTGGCATCGATGGCCTCCCTGTGGGAAGCCTGCCGGGTCCGCTCCCCCTTGGCAACGCCGGATCAGCCGCCGCCGGCTCCGCTCGACCGCGCCGGGCCCCAGGACTCGTGCAGGCCGCACTCGCGCTTCAGGCCGAAGAAGCGCGTCTCCTCCTCCGCCACGCCGTCCGTCAGCTTGGCCGACGTGTGCCAGTCGCCGATCGAGACGTACCCTTCTACCCAGAGGGGGTGGTACGGCAGGTCGTGACGGGTGAGGTAGTCGTAGATGTGCTTGTCGTTCCAGTCGACGATCGGGTGCACCTTCAGGTAGCCGTCCTGGAGCCCGAGCACGTTCAGATGCTGGCGTGAGCTCGACTGCGAGCGGCGCAGCCCGACGATCCAGCCGCGCGCGCCGAGCTCGTCCAGGGCCCGCTGCATGGGCTCGATCTTGTTGAGCCGGTTGTAGCGCTCGATCCCCTCGAGCCCCTGCTCCCAGAGCTTTCCCCAGCGCGCCTCTTGCCAGGCCGGGCCGAGCTCGGAGCGATACACCTTCAAGTTCAGGCTGAGCCGGGCGGTGAGCTCGTCGATGAAGCGGTAGGTCTCCGGGAAGAGGTACCCGGTATCGACCACCGCCACCGGGATCTCGGGCCACTGCCGCGTCACCATGTGAAGCAGCACGGCCGCCTGGGCGCCGAAGCTCGACGACAGCACGATGTGGGGCCGCAGGCGATCGAGCGCCCAGGCCACGCGGGCCTCGGCCGACAGCCCGTCGAGCTCGGCGTTGCCGGCGTCCAGATCGATCTCGGTTACGTCCAGGGGGGGAGGCCGCAGCTGCACGGCCATCATTTATACGGAGCGTAAGACCCAGGGCCAGGGATGCGGGACCCGGGGCCCTGCCTCGAACTGTTGACATCTCGGGGATCGGACGCAGTCTCGGGCACCATGCCTACGTATCGCCTGATCTCGCTGGACGACTCCGTCGTCTTCCCGCACATGCAGGTGACGCTTCCCGTGGACGTCGGTACCGAGTCCCGGGTCTTCCTGGTCCCCCGCCATGGCACCGACTATGCCCGCGTCGGGGTAGTCGCCGAGGTTGTCGAGCGGCTGCACCTTCCCGGCGGCGCCCGCGCGGTGGCCCTGCGCGGCGTGCACCGCGGCGTGGCCGGCGCCGCCCGCGCCGACCACGAGGGGGAGCTGCGGGTGGAGGTCGAGGAGCGCCCCGACGTCATCCCGCCGCTTTCCCGCACGGCCGCGCTCGAGCAGGAGTACCGCGCCATCGTCGACGAGATCCTGGAGCTGCGCGGCGACGACGGCCGCATGCGTGCCTTCGTCCGCTCGATCACCGACATCGGCGCGCTGGCCGACACGACCGGCTACTCGCCCGACCTGACCTTCGCCCAGAAGGTCGAGGTGCTGCAGGCGCTGGACGTCGTCGAGCGCCTGACGCTGGCCGTGAAGCTGCAGCGCGACCGCCTGGCCGAGCTCCAGGTGCGCAAGCGCATCCGCGAGGACGTCGAGTCCGGCGCCCAGAAGCAGCAGCGCGACTACTTCCTGCGCAAGCAGATGGATTCGATCCGCAAGGAGCTGGGCGAGGACGAGGCGTCGGTGGCCGACGAGTACCGCACGAAGATCGCCGACGCCGGGATGCCCGACGCCGTGCGCGAGCAGGCGGAGCGCGAGCTGCGCCGCCTGGAGCGCATGGGCGACCAGAGCGCGGAGTCGTCGATGATCCGCACCTACCTCGACTGGCTCATCGCCGTTCCCTGGGCGAAGCGCTCGGAGGACCGGCTCGATCCGATCGCCGCGCGCGAGGTGCTCGACGCCGACCACGCGGGTCTGGACGACGTGAAGGCGCGCATCACCGAGTACCTGGCCGTGCGCAAGCTGCGGGCGGAGCGCGGCGTCCCGGACGACCGGCGCTCCGGCGCCATCCTCACCCTCATCGGCCCTCCGGGAACCGGCAAGACGTCCATCGGCGAGTCCATCGCGCGGGCCACGGGGCGGCAGTTCGTCCGCATGTCGCTCGGCGGCGTGCGCGACGAGGCGGAGATCCGCGGCCATCGCCGCACCTACATCGGCGCGCTTCCCGGACGGCTCGTCCGGGCGCTGCGCGACGCGGGGACGATGAACCCGGTGATCGTGCTGGACGAGGTGGACAAGATCGGCAGCGACTGGCGCGGCGATCCGTCGTCGGCGCTGCTCGAGGTCCTCGATCCGGCGCAGAACCACTCGTTCCGCGACCACTACCTCGACGTCGAGCTCGATCTCTCGCAGGTGCTCTTCATCGCCACGGCGAACATGACCGACACGATCCCCGGCCCGCTGCTCGACCGCATGGAGATCATCCGCTTCGACGGCTACACGGAGGCGGAGAAGACGGCCATCGCGCGCGGCTACCTGTGGCCTCGCCAGGTCGAGCGGAACGGACTCCGACCCGAGGAGGTCGCGATCGACGACGCCCTTCTCGCGCCTGGTGGTGTCGGACTACACCCGCGAGGCCGGCGTGCGGCAGCTCGAGCGCGAGCTCGGCACGATGCTGCGCAAGATCGCCACCCGGATCATCTCCGGGCAGGCGACGGCGCCCGTCACGGTCGACGTGGCGCTGGTGCGCGACGCGCTCGGCCGCCAGAAGTTCTTCCAGGAGGCGGTGGAGCGCACCGCCGTGCCGGGCGTGGCCACCGGTCTCGCCGTCACGGGCACCGGCGGCGACGTGCTCTTCGTCGAGGCCGCGGCGATGCCCGGGGGAGCCGGGCTGGTGCTCACCGGACAGCTCGGCGACGTCATGAAGGAGTCGGCGCGCATCGCGCTCACCTGGGTGCGCAGCCACGCGAAGGCGCTCGGCATCCCCGATGACGCCTTCCGCGACAACGAGTTCCACGTGCACGTCCCGGCGGGAGCGATCCCCAAGGACGGACCGAGCGCCGGCGTCACGCTGGTGACGGCCATCGCGTCGCTGCTGACGCGGCGGCCGGTGAAGCACACGGTCGGCATGACGGGCGAGGTGACGCTGCAGGGCCGGGTGCTGCCCATCGGGGGCGTGAAGCAGAAGGTGCTGGCCGCCCACGCCGCCGGTCTCACCGAGATCATCCTCCCCGAGCGCAATCGCGGCGACCTCGACGAGGTGCCCGCCGACGTGCGCGAGCAGATGCGGTTCCACCCGGTGAGCAGCATCGACGAGGTGCTGCGCCTGGCGCTCGAGTCCGACGCCGTCGCGCTGGCGGCGTAGTCTCCGGTTCAGGTTGCGGGCGCGCCGGGGAGCGCGCCCCAGCCCGGGAGCGGCGAGCCGCCGGTGAGCGCGCCGGCCACGAGCTGTCCCACGCGCACCCCGAGCGCGATGCCGTGGCCCGCGCAGCCCGCGCTGACGATCACGTTCGGTGCGCCGGGCATGCGGCTCAGCACGGGCGTCCGGTCCTGCGTGAAGGCGATCGGACCGCCCCAGCGCTCGCGGAGCGAGACGCCGGCGAGCGCCGGGTGAAACCTGGCGATGCGCGCCTCGAGGCGGCCGAGGGACGCGGCGCCGTCGGTGCCGTCCAGCGCGAGCTCCGCGACGTCGCCGGTGTCGCTCGTCACCAGGCCCGCTCCGAGCACGACGCGTCCGTCGCGCAGCGCGCGGCCCCAGAGATACGGCATGTCGAGGGTGTAGAAGGGCGGGCCCCCGGCGAGGCCGAGCGCCGCGATGGCGGCGGGCTCGAGCGCCTCCGTGCACACCGCCAGGGTCAGCGCCGGGGTGAGCCGCACCGGGAGCGCGACGAGCGCCGGGGCGTAGGCGTTCAGCGCCACGAAGACCGCATCGGCGAGCAGCGATGCGCCGCCCACGCGCAGCCGGGCCGGACGCCCCGGCTCGACGGCCTCGACCCTGGCGTGCTCGTGCACGGTCGCGCCCGCACGCAGTGCGGCGCGCGCCAGACCCGCGACCAGCGCCCCCGGATCGATGGTGCCCCCGGGCACGGTGTCCTCGATGCAAAGCCAGGCCTCGCCGTCGCGCCAGAACGGACGGAGCGCGCCCGGCGCATCGCGGTGGACCAGCTCCCAGCAGCCGGGCAGCGTGAGATCGCAGTCGATCCCGGCCTCGGCCACGACCGCCGCGAGCGCATCCAGGCAGCGCTCGACGCCGTCCAGCGGGCCGGCGGCCGTGCCCTCGAGCACGATGCCTCCGGTCCGTCCGCTGGCGCCGGCGCCCAGCGCCGTCGCCTCGAGTACGACGACGCGCGCACCGCGTCGCGCGAGATGATACCCGGCAGACAGCCCGGTGAAGCCGCCGCCCACCACGGCGACGTCGCAGCGCGCCGGAAGCGGCGTCGCGGGAAGCGTGACGTCGACGCGCCAGGGCGGCGTTCCCCAGCGCGCACCCGTCGCGTCCGCGCGATCCTCCATGCACCGAGGCTTAGCGCGCGCGCGCTGCTGCGGCGAGCCCGCGGTTGCACGAATGCCGGGCCTGCGGTAGCGCCCCGCTGGATGCTGCGCGCCGTGCTGGTCTGCGGGATGGGGTTGCTGGCGATCGCCGGCTGCGCGAGCCAGCGCGATCGTCTGCAGGAGGCGATCGTGCCCACCCGCGAGCAGCTCCTGCGCGAGGGGCAGCGCACCTACGAGCGCGCGTGCTCGTCGTGCCACGGGCTCGACGCCCGCGGCGACGGGCCGGTGGCGCTCACGCTGAAGGTCCGGCCGCCGAATCTGACCCTGCTCGCAAAGCGGAACGGTGGGGTGTTCCCCCGCGATCGCGTGACCGCCATCATCACCGGCGACATCCCGCTGGCGGCACACGGGACGCCGGAGATCCCGGTGTGGCGACTGCGCTTCGGGCCGACGTCGTCGGGAGCTGCGGCCACCGCGGCGCTGCGCACGCGCCGCTGGCTCGACGGCATGGTGGACTATCTCGAGTCGATCCAGGAGAGATCATGATCACCGCCACCCGACGCATCCAGTTCGCCGCAGGGCACCGCGTCTTCGGACACGAGGGCAAGTGCCGCTACCTGCACGGGCACAACTTCATCGCCTTCGTGACCGCGGCGGCCGACGACCTCGACGCGGTCGGCCGGGTCATCGACTTCGGCGTGCTGAAGGAGCGCATCGGCGGCTGGATCGAGCACGCGTGGGATCACGGCTTCATCGTCTGGCAGGACGACGCCGAGGCACGGCGCGCGCTCGCGCTCGTCGACGGTCAGAAGACCTATCTCCTGGCCGGCAACCCGACGGCGGAGAACATCGCCGACCATCTCCTGCGCGTCGTCGGTCCGGAGACGCTCGCCGGGACCGGCGTGCGACTCGTCAAGGTGACGCTCTACGAGACCGAGAACGGCGTCGCCGAGGCGACGCTCTAGGCGCTCGCCCCGGCGACTGCCTCGCGCTACTGCGGCGGAATGCGCAGGACCTGACCCGGGTAGATCTTGTCGGGGTTGCTGAGCATCGGCTTGTTGGCCTCGAAGATCTTCTGGTACTTGTTCGCGTCGCCGTACTGCTCCTTCGAGATCTTCGACAGCGTGTCGCCCTTCACCACCGTGTAGTACTTCGCTTCCGGCGCGGGATTGGTCACGTCGAGCCGATCCTCCACCTTGGCGATGCCCGCGACGTTGCCGCACGCCAGGCACACCTTCTCCGCATCGGCCCGCGTCGGCACCTTGCCCTTCACGTATGCCGTCTGGTCCGCGACCTTGATCTTCAGGTCCTCGACCGGCAGGCCGAGAGACTTCACCTCGCTCTCGAGCGCACTCGCCCGCTTGCTCAGCACGGCGGGATCGCTCGACGGAGCGGCCGCGGCCTCTCCGGCGCCGAAGAGCTGCTTGCCCGCGTGCACCACGAAATCGATCAGGCCCATGAGCGGTCCTCCTTGCGCCCTCATCAAGCACATGCCGCCCCGTGTGGCGACCCCCCTCCGCCAGCACGAGCGAGGTTGGCCTCCTCGATCGAGGCGCGCTAGGAGAAACGATGCCTGACGACCGCACCGAGCCGTGGCAACCCATGCAAGGATGGGATGGGGCGATGGGGTTGCGCATCGTGCGGGCGTCGCGCGACGAGGTGGTCGCGGAGTACGCCGTCGAGCCGCGGCATCACCAGCCGTACGGGATCGTCCACGGCGGCGTGCACTGCACCGCCGTGGAGACGGTCTGCTCGACGGGCGCCGGGCTCGACGCGCTCGCACGCGGCCAGTCGGTGGTGGGCCTCGAGAACCACACCAGCTTCGTGCGCGCGGTGCGCGAGGGCACGATCACGATCCGCGCCACGCCGGTGACGCGCGGGCGGCGCACCCAGCTCTGGGAGGCGGTCGCTCGCGACGAGCAGGGGCGCATCGTCTCGACGGGGCGCGTGCGGCTGCTCTGTCTCGATCCGGACACGGAGCTGGCGGGGGAGACCGTGGGGGTGAAGCGCGCGTGACGGCGGCCCGGATGGTCCTGCTCGTCGCGGCGCTGGCCGCGTCGGGCGCGGGCTGTCTGCGGCGCCATCGGACCGACCCGGGCGAGGCCGCGCGCGCGGCGCTCAGATCGGTCCAGTACGTCCGGCGCTCCTTCCAGTCGTCGCTGGCGGGCTGCAACGACCCGGTGAGCAATGCGCCGGCGCCGTGCGTCCGGATGGAGGTCGAGTACGTCGAGGCGACGCGCTCGACGATCGAGCTGGCCCGCGCCGTCGCCGGCTTCGTCGCCGCGACGGTGCTGCGCCCGGTCGGCGACACCGGGGCGGCGCCCGACGTCGAGCTGCTGCGCGACGAGCTGTACGAGCTCTACCGCGACCGGCAGCAGGCGTTCCCCGACTACCGCATCCCGTGGCAGCTCGAGCGCACCGTCTCCGTCGCCTGCAACACGACGCACGTCCAGGGGCTCGTGGCCGCCGACCATTCGTTCACCGGGGGCGCCGCCCCGGTCGAGCGCGTCGACTACCGGAGCTTCGACACCACGAGCGGCGCCCGCGTCGGGGTCGAGGCGCTGGTCGCGCCCGAGAACCGGGCCGCGTTCGCCGCGCAGGTCGAGCGCCGGTTCCGCGAGGCGCGCCGCCTCTCGCCGGGACAGGGCCTCACCGCCGCCGGCTTCGAGTTCCCGGCCGGACGGTTCGTCGCCACCGACAATCTGCTCGCCTGCCCGGACGCGCTCACCTTCCACTGGAACCCGGGCGACGTGGCGCCCACCGTCTTCGGCCCGACCGAGGTCGTGGTGCCGCACGCCGAGATTGCCGGGCTGCTGCGCAGCGACGCGCCCCTCTAGACGTCGATCCCGTCGTCGCGCAGCTCCCCGGCGGTCGCCCGCTCCGCCACCGTCCCGGCAGGATGCCGGTACCAGCCCGGATCGACGTAGCTGGTGATCCCCTCGCGTACCTTGATGATGGTGAACATGCCGCCCATGTCGATGTGCCCGAACGGTCCGGTGCCGCCGAGCATCGGGATGCTGTTCTCCGGGACGCCCATGGCGGTCATGTGCTCCATGCCGCCCATGCCCGCCTCGCCCATCGTCATGTACTCCGGCAGCAGGCGCTGGACCTTGCGGTCGAGCCCGCCCGGCTTCACGCCGAGCATGTTCGGCAGGCCGTGCCCCATCTGGTTCATCACGTGATGGGTCATGTGGCAGTGAAACGCCCAGTCGCCCGCGGCGTCCGCCACGAACTCGATGTCGCGCACGGTTCCCACCGGGACGAGGACCGTGGTCTCGGGCCAGCGCCCGGCGTCGGCGATGCTGCCGCCGTCGGTTCCCGTGACGCGGAAGTTGTGCCCGTGGATGTGGATCGGATGGTGGTCGGTCGCGCCGAGGTTGCCGAGGCGGATGCGCACGCGCTGGCCGAGCCGCATCACCAGCGGGTCGGTGGCGGGGTACACCTTGCCGTTCATCGTGAAGACGTTGAAGTCGGTCATCACGGTGGGATCGGGCTTGCGCGTGCCGGGCTTCACCGCCCACTCGCTCAGCATGATCGCGAAATCGCGATCGACCGCCGGCGCTTCCGGCACGCGTGGATGGATGACGAACATGCCCATCATGCCCATCCCCATCTGCACCATCTCGTCGTAGTGCGGATGGTACATGTAGCTGCCGGACTGGCGCAGCGTGAACTCGTAGCGGAACGTCTGGCCCACCGGGATGGCGCGCTGGGTCAGGCCGGAGACGCCGTCCATGCCGTTCGGCAGCAAGATGCCGTGCCAGTGGATGCTGGTCGGCTCGGGCAGGCGGTTGGTCACGTAGATGCGGACGTGGTCGCCCTCGGTGGCCTCGATCACCGGCCCGGGGGTGATGCCGTTGTAGCCCCAGCACTCGACCTCGAGACCGGGCGCGAACTGGTGACTGAAGCGCTCGGCAACGAGATGAAAGACCTTCGCACCGTTCACCATCCTCCACGGCAGGACGGCGCCGTTGGGGACCGTGACCGGTGGGGGCTGCGCGCCGCCCGGCTCCACCGCGTTTCCCGGGGGCGCCTCCGGCTGCGCGCGCGCGTCGCCGCTCAGCAACGCCGCGCCCGCGACCGCCGTCGCTCCCGACCTGAGAATGTCTCGTCTCGACAGCACGATTCTACCCTCCGACGTGTTGCTGCGGTTGTGCGGTGTCTCCCGCCAGCTCGCCGCCGACGGCGCTCTCCAGCTCGGTGCGGGCCAGCCAGTAGTCGCGCAGCGCTTCGATGTACGCCGCGCCGGCGTCGATCTCGTCGCGCTTGGCCAGGAGCAGCTGGAAGACGCCGGCGAGCATCGCGTTGTACTCGAGCTGCGTCTGCTGGAAGACCTTCGCGCGCAGCGGCAGCAGCACGGTGCGATACTGCTCGGCGAGGCGTCGCGAGGTCTCCATCCGCGTCCGGGCGCGGCGAACCTGCGAGCGCACCGTCACCTCCAGCGCGGCGTGCTCGTTCTCGCGCTGCCCGAGCTCGGCCGCGTTGCGCGCCAGCGTCGCCTGTCCCTGGTCGAAGATCGGGATGGGCAGCTCGACGGACGGCCCGATCGACCAGACGCCGTTGTCCACCTCGCGCTCCGCCGCCACGCCGAGCGCGGCCGACGGCAGCCAGCGAAAGGCGCCCGCGAGCCGACGCGCCAGCAGGACGGTCCGGATGCGCTGGCGCGCGGCCGCCAGATCCAGGCGCTGCGAGACGGCGAGGCTCTCCAGCGCGTCGGGGGGAACGTCGTCGGACGGCAGCTCGGGCAGATGGGACGCGATGCGCCACCCGGCCGCGTCGCCACCCCAGAGTCCCATCAGCGCCGTCAGCTCCTCGCGATCGTCGGCGACCTCGGTCTCGGCGCGCGCAAGGTCGGCACCCGCCTGCTCGGCGAGCGCGCTCTCGTTGGCGAGGTCGAGGTTGGTGACGTTGCCCGCGTCGTGCTGCCGGCGCGCGATGTCGGCCGAGAGGCTCGTCGCGTCGCGCACCGTGCGGCGCAGCTCGAGCAGCTGCTCCGCGCCCTGGAGCCGGTAGTAGGCGCGCTTCACCTCCGTCACCAGGTCGACGATGGACGCGGACGCGGTGAGCGTGGCCTCGTCGAACGCCGCCGCGGCGACGCGCTTCCTGAGCGGGATCTGCAGCATCGAGATGAACTCCTGCACCAGCCCCGCCGCGGCGCCGATGGCGGCGCCCTGCACCGTCGGGAAGCGGACGTCGGCGGAGAGGATGGGGTTCTGCAGCAGGCCGGCCTGCACCACGTCCGCCTGCGCGATGCCGAGCTGCGCGTAGACGGCCTGGAGCGCGCGATTGTCCAGCAGCGCGATCTGGATCGCCGCGTCGAGCGTCAGCTCGTCCGCGAGCAGCTCCCGGACGCGCTGCGCGGCGGCCTCGTCGTCGGCGGTCCCCTGGTTCCACACCACGGTCCGGCCGGGGCTGCGCGCCGAGACGAGATCGCTCACGGTGTCGAAGCCGGGCTTCGGCGACATGGTCGCGCAGCCCGCCAGGAGCACGGCGGCGGTGAGCGCGATGATCGAGAGCGTGCACGAGCGACGAGCCATGAGTCTCCTCTCCTCGGTCGGCGGGCCGGCCGATCGCAACCGGTGACGGTGACGGGCGAGAGGAGACGCTCAGAGCAGCAGGACGTGCTTCTCGAGCAGGATCGTGCGCGGCGGCGGACGGGTCGCGCGGTGCGGCGTCCAGTCCGCGTGCGCGGCGGGCAGGCCGGCCGCCGCGAACGACCTCGCCGACCGCCAGCATCCGGCTCGCGGCCGGCGGTGACGACAGCGTCTGCTGTCCCGGCGCCGCCGCGACCGCCACCTGGCAGCGCCCGCAGTCGCGGCCATGGTCCGTGCGCGGGTGCCCGCGGCGCTTCCGCGCCGCCATGGCAGCCGGCGTGGGCGACGGGTGCAGCGGTCGTGGCCGCGCACAGGCAGGACGCGGGCAGCACGGGAAGCATCAGCGCCGCGATCGCGACCATGGCCGCCCGTCCGGCGCGGCGTCGGATGGCTGTCCGTACTCGACTCACCCGCCGCTCTTGCTACGCGACCGGCCGCGTGCGGGCAAGCGAGGGCCGCGGCGACGGTCAGCCGTTCAGCGCGACCGGCGCGGCTTCGCGGGCTTCCAGCTCCGCGATGGCGCGGTCGAGATGCGGGCGCAGCGCGCGCACGTAGTCGTAGAGCGCCTGGTGGATGACGGCGAGCGACACCGCGTCGACGAACACCGACGGACGGCGCAGCAGGGTGGAGGCGAGCAGCGAGAGCGTGAACCACGCGCGTCGCGGCGACGCACGCAGCACGGTCCGCCACATGATGCGCATGAAGAGGAGCATGTCCGCGCCGCCGAGCCGGCTCTGGCTCGCCACCTCGGACCCCTTGCCGAACAGGTAGTCCATCGACCGGCGGCGATAGACACGGAAGTCGTACAGGCGGGTCACCAGCTCGCGGTAGCCGCGGTACAGCTCGAGCCGCGTCATGCTGCGCGGCAGGATGTTGGAGAAGACGAACTGGTCGCCGGTCGACTCGCCGATCAGGCGCCCCTCGGCCGCCACCCGCGCGTGGAGCGGCGTCTTCGGCATCGCCTGCAGCATGCCCGTCATCGACACGGGGATGCGGGCGTCCTGGATGAACCGGAGCTGCTCCTCGAAGATGGTGGCGTCGTCGTGATCGAACCCGACGATCATGCCCGCCTGCACCTGGATGCCGTAGGACTGGACCTTGCGGACGCTGCCCACCAGGTCGCCGCGCAGATTCTGCGTCTTCTTCGTCTCGACCAGCGATGCCGGCCGCGGGCTCTCGATGCCGATGAAGACCGTGGTGAAGTGGGCGGCGCGGAGCAGCTCGAGCAGCTCCTCGTCCTGCGCCACGTTGAGCGACACCTCGGTGTTGAAGTGCATCGGGTGGCCATGCGCGCCGCTCCACGTCGCGATCGCGCGCAGCAGGTCCTTGGCCAGCTTCTTGTTGCCGATGAAGTTGTCGTCGACGAGGAAGACCTGCTTCGCACCCAGCCGGTGGCACTCCTCGATCTCGGCCATGACCTGCTCGACGCTCTTCGCGCGCGGCTTGCGGCCGTAGACCACGATGATGTCGCAGAACTCGCAGCTGAACGGGCAGCCGCGGGCGAACTGGATGGTGAGCGCGTGATAGCGGTCGACCTTCAGCAGGTCGAAGCGCGGCATCGGCGCCGTGGTGAGGTCGGGCTTCTCGGCGGGCCGGTACTCCGCCTTCCAGGTGCCCGCCTCGAAGTCGCGCAGGAACTGCGGCCAGGTCTCCTCCGCCTCGTCGACGAAGAGGACGTCGCAGCGTCCGCGCAGCTCCTCGGGGCAGAGCGACGCGTAGGGTCCTCCGACCACCACGAACTTCCCGCGCGCGCGGAACGCCTCGATCAGCTCGAGCATGCGCTCGCGATGGACGATGTAGCCCGTGATCCCGATGATGTCGGCGTCGACGTCGAGGTCGAGGTCCTCGGCGTTCTCGTCGCACAGCGTCACCTCGTGCTCGCGAGGCGTCAGCCCTGCGACGGTGGGCATCGAGAGGTTCGGGAAGATGCAGCGCTTCCCCAGCGCCGGCAGGACGTGGTCATACGTCCAGAAGCTCGGTGGGTTGCGGGGACTGACCAGGTGGATGCGCACGAACCTCACCTCCGGTGGCCGGGGCTGCCCTCTGGGAAACGTTCTGCGGCACGAGATGGCTCACTGTCAATGCCGGTTCCTGGCCGGATATGTCGGGCGGATGTCCTTGCAGCCTTCCAGCGGTGCTCGTAGCGTCCCGATCGAGGAGGAACCCCATGGCCCGGACGCTCGGTGCGCTGCTCTACAAGGATTTCGAGGTGCTCGATCTCTTCGGACCGCTCGAGATGTTCGGCAACCTGCCCGATCGGATCGAGGTGGTCACCGTGGCGGAGGAGCCGGGACCGGTGCGCAGCGCACAGGGGCCGCGCGTGCATGCCGACCACGGGCTCGCCGATTGCCCGCCGCTCGACTTTCTCCTGATCCCCGGCGGCGTCGGCACCCGGGCCCAGGTCGAGAACGAGCGGCTGATCGCATGGCTGCGGGATCGTGCCGCGAAGGTCGAGGTGGCGATGACCGTCTGCACCGGCACCGCGCTCCTCGCCCAGGCAGGGCTGCTCGACGGTCGGCGGGCCACGACCAACAAGATGTTCTTCAGCTGGCCCGAGACCACCTGGCCGGCCGTCCGCTGGGTGCGCGAGGCGCGCTGGGTCGAGGACGGCACGTTCTGGACGTCGTCGGGCGTGTCGGCGGGCATCGACATGGCGCTCGCCGTCGTCGCCCGGGTCGCCGACCAGCAGACCGCCGACTTCCTCGCGACGGCCACCGAGTACGAGTGGCACCGCGACGCTGGCTGGGACCCGTTCGCTCGGGTCCACGGTCTGATCTGACCTCGAGGCGAAGGGTCCGGGGGTGGCGCGCCACACCCCGGACCCTCGCCCGGGTTCACTTACACTTGATGGTCTTGCCGCCGCTGGTGCTGAGGCAGCTCGGCTTCGCCGGCGGCACCGCCGGGAACTTCGCCTCGCCGCACTGACCCGTGGTCGCGTTCGGCACGTCGATCACGATCGTGCCCACCACCGGCAGGTTCGCTCCGTTGATCGGGTAGTTGCCGTTCTTGCCCTTCACGCCGAACTTGAACTTCCCGACCGGCGAGGAGAGCTTCTTCAGCTGCATCTTCTGGATGCCGTTGATCAGCGGCGTGGGATTGCCGGAGTTCTTGTAGAGCCAGCTCGTCCCGCTGCCGTTCGCCTTCCAGCCCACCTTGGTGCTGGTGTTGTAGGCGCCGCCGGGGATGGTGATGTCGACCGGGATCGCGCCCGTGCTGTCGACGATCAGGAAGCGCATCCCGTTGGTGACCGGGTCGATGGTCGGGGTGAGGGGCACGGAGGTGAAGAAGCCCTTGAAGCTGAGCTTGTCGTCGCCCGCGGGAGCGAGGAGCTTGGTGAGCGTCAGCTTCACCTTGTCCTGGCCCGTCGGGACGATGTTGGTGCACGGGTCGCAGGCGTCGCCGAGGCCGTCGCCGTCGGCGTCGGCCTGCGAGGGATTGGCGGCGCCGTCGCAGTTGTCGAGCGCGTCGCACACGCCGTCGCCGTCGGTGTCGGGCTGGCCGGTGTCGGCGGGGCAGGTGGTGCTGGTGCCGGTGCAGGTCTCGGCGATGTCACAGGTGCCGGTGGAAGCCCGGCAGACGGTGGTGGGCGGGGCGAAGGCATCCGCCGGGCAGGTATTGTTGACGCCGTTACAGCTCTCGGCGACGTCGCAGACGCCGGCGGCGGCGCGGCAGACGGCCGTGCTCTTGGCGTCCGCCGGGCAGGTGTTGTTGACGCCGTCGCAGCTCTCGGCGAGGTCGCAGACGCCCGCCGACGGGCGGCAGACGGCGGTGCTCTTCGCATCGGCCGGGCAGTTCACCGTGCTGCCGTCGCAATTCTCGGCGAGGTCGCAGACGCCGGCGGCCGGCGCGGCAGAGGACGAAGGCGCCGGCGACGCTGTCGGTCGGGACACGTGTCGCTGACGCCGTCACAGCTCTCGGGAACGTCGCAGACGCCCGCCGCGGCGCGGCAGACGGCCGTGTTCTTGGCGTCGGCCGGGCAGGCTGCTCCGCTGCCGGTGCAGGTCTCGGCGACGTCGCAGACGCCGGCGGCGGCGCGGCAGACGGTGGAGCTGGAGGCGAAGGCGTCGGTGGGGCAGGCAGCGCCGGTCCCCGTGCAGCTCTCGGCGACGTCACAGGCGCCTGCCGAGCGGCGCGGCAGACGGTACTGCTCGGTTCGAAAGCGTCGCTCGGGCACGCGGGGCCCGAGCCCGTGCAGTGTCTCCGCGATGTCGCACACGCCGGCCGAGGCGCGGCAGACGGTGCTGCTCGGCTCGAACGCCATCGCTCGGGCAGGTTGACGCGCGGTGCCGTCGCAGTTCTCCGCGACGTCGCAGACGCCGGCCGAGGGCCGGCACACCGTGGTGGCGGGCGCGACGCGCGTCGGCGCGGGCAGGGCTGATCCGCGACGCCCGTGCAGTTCTCCGCGACGTCGCACGGCGCCGGCAGCGGGCCGGCACGCCACGAAGGCGCCGCTCACGCTGTCGGCGGGGCAGGGCTGGCCGGCGATCCCGGTGCAGGTCTCGTCGGGGTCGCAGATATCCCCGGAGCCCGGGTTGCAGACCGTGCGAGCTGGAGGAAACCACGTCGGCCGGACAGGCGGCGTTCGAGCCGGTGCAGTTCTCGTCCGGATCGCACACGTCACCCGATCCGGTCCGGCAGACGGTGCTGCTCGGGACGAAGGCATCGGCGGGGCAGCTGGCCCCGGATCCGGTGCAGCTCTCGGCGACGTCACAGACGCCCGCCGAGGGGCGGCAGACGGTGGAGCTGGATTCGAAGGCGTCAGCCGGGCAGGCGGCGCTCGACCCGGTGCAGCTCTCCGCGACGTCGCAGACGCCGGCCGACGGGCGACAGACGGTGGAGCTGGAGGCGAAGGCGTCGGCGGGACACGCGGGGCCCGACCCGGTGCAGGTCTCTGCCACGTCGCAGACGCCGGCCGAACCACGGCAAACGGTGGAGCTGGAAGCGAAGGCGTCGGCGGGACACGCGGGGCCCGACCCGGTGCAGGTCTCCGCCACGTCGCAGACGCCGGCCGAACCGCGGCAAACGGTGGAGCTGGAAGCGAAGACGTCCGTGGGGCAGGCGGGGCCCGACCCGGTGCAGGTCTCCGCCACGTCGCAGACGCCGGCCGAACCACGGCAAACGGTGGAGCTTGAAGCGAAGACGTCCGTGGGGCAGGCGGCGCTCGACCCGGTGCAGTTCTCCGCCACGTCGCAGACGTCGGCCGCGCCACGGCAGACGGTGCTGCTCGACGCGAATGCGTCACCCGGGCAGGCGCCGTTCGAGCCCGAACAGGTCTCCGCCACGTCGCACACCCCTGCCGAGGGGCGGCAGGTCTGTCCGGAAGCCCGGAACTGGCACGTGCTGGTGCAGCACGAGGTGGGCAGACCGTTGGCGGGGCCCTGGTCGCACTGCTCGCTGACGGTCGCATCCACCGTGCCGTTGCCGCACAAGGAGGTGAAGGTCACGTTGAAGAAGAGGCCATCGGCCGCCTGGGTGCGGCTCGGCGAACCCGGGTACACGCAGGTCCCCGTGCAGCCGGTGGTGGTGCCGTTCTGCTCGCCCACGCGCACCGCGGCCTCGCACGAGTTGCTCCGTACGTTGGCGGTGTAGCTGAAGCTGAAGGAGTGACTCTGGCCCACGCCGTTGCTGACGCGGAAGATGGTGCCGGTGCTGGTCTGGCTGAACGGGGTGCTCGTCGTGCTCGCGCCGTTGCCCAACGACAGGGCGGTGGCGTTGACGTTGAGCGACCCCGAGGTGAGCGCCGGGGTGGCCGAGAAGGTCATGGCGGCGAGCGAGGCGTTGCCGTCGCACGCGGGGAGATCGCTGAAGCGGTTCAGGTCGCCGATGCGCTGGGTCGAGAGGTCGAGGCGGTAGCCGCCGGGGGCGGTGGCGGTGAACGCCACCCCGTGGGTGGCCGTGCCGCTCTGGTCGCGCGTGCTGAGCGTGCCGGTGTCGGCGTTGACGTTGAGCGCGTGCCGGGTCTGAAGGCTCGTCCCGGTGTTGGTGTTGATCGCCGAGCTGAAGGTGGTCGAGCCGTCGCTGTTGTTGGCCGGCGACCCGCTCGAGCCGGTCGCGTTCTGCGTCACGCCGGTGATCTGCGCCGACGCCGTCGCGGCCGACAGCATGAGGACCGCCGCCGTGCCGAGCCACCCGAGTACCCACGGTTTGGATGCCCCCGCAACCTTGTGGTCTGCGTTCGCACGGCCCATGTCAGTCCCCCCTTCGCGCGTCCGGCTTCGAGTTCCGGAACTACACGCTCGGCGGTCCGCTACCATGCGCTAGGGGTCTGTTGTCAAGGAAAAATGGTCATCTCGCTTTCTCGTCGGCCACGGGCGCCCTAATCCCGGGCCCGTTCGCACCGCCGCGTACGAGATTGCCTTGCATGCTGCGATCCGGACCGGCTACCCTCCACCGGGAAATGCGTCCTCTCACCGTCGCAATCCTCCTCGCCGCGTCGCTGTCGGGCATCCTGGTCCGGCCCTGGACCGCCGAGGGCGCACGCAAGGAAATCACCTACAAGGACGACAAGGTCACGGCGACGCTCGAAGGTGTGCCGCTCACCGAGGTCGTGGCCGGGCTGGCGCAGCAGAGCGGAGCCGAGGTGCGGGGCGAGGTACTCGATCAGCGCGACGTCACCACGCAGCTGGATGCCGTGCCGCTCAAGGAAGCCCTCGAGCGGTTGCTGCGGAACCAGAACTTCACGCTCACCTACGCCGCCGACGGGAAGCTCAAGGCGATCGAGCTGAAGGAGCTGCGCGAGCAGGGCGCCCGCGCTTCGGGCGAGGCCAAGAACGTCGTGGGTCCGAACGGCGAGCGCCCGTTCGAGCGCGCGGCATTCCTCGCCTTCGATGAGCGTGAGCGCGTTCCAGTGGGCGAGCGGCTCGCGAAGACGCTCGGCGACACCAAGGCACGATGGGACATGCTCGGGAACATGACCTACGGCGTCGAGGACCCGGCCCTGCGGCGCGCCGCCGTGCGTGCCGCCATGCAAGCCATCGAGGCCGACCGCGACCTGCACGCGGCGCTGGTCGCCGCGTTCGACGGGGTGAGCGACGCCGATCTGGCCGCGTTCGCCCGCGCCCGGTGCTACCATCGCGCCGAGGACCTGATGCGCAACGTCTCGCGCGAAACCAGCGACCCGGATATTCGTGCGCGCGCCGAGGCGGTGCTCCACGAGCTCAAACGAAATCCGTTCACGGGACCGAGGCCGGTCGAGGGCAGCGCGCAGGCGTCGACGCACTGAGCCGGCCGCCACTCCTGGAGCCGGGAAGGCGCCGCCCCGGCGGCGGTGGTCGCCATCGGCCGCGACGCCGGCCGTCCTCATCGCCGCGGTGACGGTGCTGGCGTACCTGCCCGTGCTGCGCGCCGGCTACGTCTGGGACGACGACGCATACGTCACCACGAATGCGACGCTGCGCAGCCTGGAGGCCTGCGCCGCATCTGGCTCGAGCCCGGCGCCGTCGCGCAGTACTATCCGCTCACCTTCACGACGCTTCTGGCTCGAGTATCAGGCTCTGGGGCTCGCGCCGCCCGGCTACCATCTGATCAACGTCCTGCTGCACGCGCTGGGCGCGTTGCTGCTGTGGCGCGTGCTGCGCCGCCTGGACGTGCCCGGGCGCGCTGGCTCGCGCGCGGCGCTCTTCGCCGTGCACCCGGTCCACGTCGAGTCGGTCGCCTGGGTGACCGAGCGGAAGAACGTGCTCTCCGGCGCGTGCTATCTCGCGGCGCGCGCTGGCGTACCTGCGCCGGGCGCTGCCGCGAGACGACGAGCAGCCGGCGGGCGCTGGCACCTACGTGGCGGCCCTGGTCCTCTTCGTGCTGGCGCTGCTCGGCAAGACCGTCACCTGCACGCTGCCGGCGCTGCTGCTGCTCGTCCTGTGGTGGCAGCGTGGCCGGGTGCGGGCGGCCGACGTCGCGGCCGCTGCTGCCGTTCTTCGCGCCGGCGTCGTGGCCGCGGCTCGGACGGCGTGGCTCGAAGCGCATGCACGTCGGCGCGCGCGGGTGCGGCGTGGGACCTCTCGCTCGTCGACCGCGTCCTGATCGCCGGCCGCGCGCTCTGGTTCTATCTCGGGAAGCTCGTCTGGCCGGCGCACCTGATCTTCATCTACCCGCGCTGGACGGTCGATCGCGGGCGTCTGGTGGCAATGGCTGTTCCCGCTGGCGGCGCTGGCGGCGCTCGGCGCGCTCTGTCGCTCGAGCGCGCCCGGCTCGGCACGCGGGCCGTTCGTGGCGGCGCTCTGCTTCGGCGGCACGCTCGCTCCCGGCGCTCGGCTTCGTCAACGTCTATCCGATGCGCTACTCGTTCGTCGCCGACCACTTCCAGTACCTCGCCAGCGCCGCGCCGCTTGCGCTGGCCGGGGCGCTGCTGTCCCGCCTGCCCGTGCGGGCGGTGCACGCCGCGGGGATGCTCGTCGCCGGGCTCCTCGGCGTGCTCACCTGGCGCCAGGTCCACGCGTACGAGAACGAAGAGACACTATGGCGTGACACGCTCGCGAAGAACCCGGGCGCGACGATGGCGCACGTGAACCTCGGGCGTGTTGCTCCAGCAGGCCGGTCGTCTCGACGAGGCGGCGACTGCGTTCGAGCACGCCATCGCGCTCGAGCCCGACGCTGCCGATGCCCGCCTCGACCTCGCCAATACGCGCGCGGCGCAGGGACGCGGCGACGAGGCCGAGGCCCACTACCGCGACGCGATGCGCCTCGATCCCGCAAACGCGGCAGTGTACGTGAACCTGGCCAACGTGCTGGCGGCGCGCGGCGCGCTCGACGAGGCGATCACGTACTACGAGACGGCGCTCCGGCTCCGGCCGCGGTACGCCGACGCGCACGGCAATCTCGCGAACGTCCTGGCGATGCAGGAGCGCATCCCGGAGGCCGTCGCCCACTACGAGGCTGCGCTGGCGATCGATCCGCAGTACGCGGAGGCCCAGCGCAACCTTGGCCGGGTGCTGGCGGACGCGGGGCGACTGAGCGAGGCCGAGCAGCGGCTGCGCGAGGCGCTGCGTCTGCGGCCCGACTTCACCGATGCCCGACGGGATCTGGACGCCGTCCTCGCGGCGCAGGCGCGGGCCGGCAACGCGGCGCCGGTCCGGTGACGAGGGTGGTCGGCGTGCAGGGGCGACGGACGGCGCTCGCCGCCCTCCTGGTCGGATTGACGCTGGCGGTGTACGCCCCCGCCGGACGCCTCCCCTTCGTCAACTACGACGACTCGGAGTACGTGTTCGAGAATCGCTACGTGACGGCGGGTCTCACCCTCGACGGCGTGCATTGGGCGTTCACGCAGCCGCAGTCGGCCACCTGGCATCCGCTCACCGGACTGTCCCACATGCTGGACGTCGAGCTCTTCGGTCTCGACGCGGGCCGCCATCACCTGACCAACGTCGTCCTGCATGCGCTGGCGGCGGCGGTCCTCTTCGCAGCCTTCGCCCGGTTGACCGACGCCACCGTGGCGAGCGTTGCGCTCGCCACGCTCTTCGCCCTGCACCCCTTACGCGTGGAGTCGGTGGCCTGGGTGTCGGAACGCAAGGACGTCCTCTGCGGTGTGTTCTGGATGCTCACCCTCTGGAGCTACGCCGGCTGGGCGGTGCGGCGCGGCACGTGGCGCTACGCCCTGGTGGTCGTCGGATGCGTGTGCGCGCTCCTCGCGAAACCGATGGCGGTGACGCTGCCCGCGGTGTTGCTCCTGCTCGACTGGTGGCCGCTCGAGCGCTGGCGCGGAGACGCATGGCGCGGGCTCGTCGTCGAGAAGCTACCGCTGGTCGCGCTGGCGGCCGCGGGGGGCGTGGTGACGCTCCTGGTGCAGCGCAGCGTCGGTGCAGTGGTGTCCCTCGAGACCCTGCCGCTCAGCGCTCGCGTGGCGAACGCGCTGGTGGCCTCCGTCGCGTACATCGTGCAGACGGTGTGGCCCTCCGGGCTCGCGGTGTTCTACCCGCCGCACCGGGTGCCCGTGGGGGAGGCGGTCGGGGCGGCCGCCCTGCTCGCCCTCGTCACCGCCGCGGCGATCCGGACCCGCCACACCCGGCCGTATCTCCTCGTCGGTTGGCTGTGGTACCTGATCGCGTTGCTGCCGGTGATCGGGATCGTGAAGGCCGGCGAGCAAGCCATGGCCGACCGCTTCACCTACATCCCGGGTATCGGGCTCGGCGTGATGGCGATCTGGGGGCTGCGCGACCTGGTCGCGGTCTCGCGCGCGGTCCGCATCGCCGTCGCCGCGGGCGCGGCGGCCGCGCTGGTGGCCGGCGTCGTGGCGACCCGACGGCAGCTGGCATACTGGGAGAGTAGCGAGGCGCTCTTCTCGCACGCGCTCGCCGTGACGCGCGACAACTACCTGGCGCACACGAACCTCGCCGAAGCGCTGGCGGCGAACGGGCGGCGGGACGAGGCACTCGGGCACTACCGCGAGGCGGTCCGCATCAAGCCCGACTCGGCCCCCCTGCAGACCAATCTCGGGCAGGCGCTCGCGCTCCGGGGCGATGCCACGGGCGCGCGCGCTCGGTACGACGAGGCGCTCCGGCTGGACCCGGGCTTCGCACGGGCCTCCTTCTCCCTTGGCGTGCTGCTCTCCGCGCAGGGACGCATCGACGACGCCATCGCGCGCTACGAGGAGGCGCTGCGGCTGCGGCCCGAGTACGGCAAGGCGCACAACAATCTCGGGCTGCTGCTGGCCCAGCAGGGTCGCACCCTGGAGGCGATTCCCCACTTCGAGGAGGCGCTCCGGGTCGAGCCGTCGCTGGCGGAGGCGCGCGGGAACCTGGGCCTGGCGCTCGAGACGCTCGGACGTCCGGAGGAAGCGGTGGCGCAGTACCGCCTGGCGTTGCGCGCCGCGCCCGGCGATGCACGGCTCTACCAGAACCTCGGCGGCCTGCTGCTCGACCTGCAGCGTCCCGCCGAGGCGCTCGGATACCTGCGCGAGGCGGTGCGACTCACGAACGGCAAGGATGCCGCCGCGGTGCAACAGCTCGCGACGGCCGAGGCGTTGGCGGACCAGCGCGGAACGAGCGGCCGGTGACATCCCTCGATCTGGACGCCTTCGCAGCCGCCGCCGCGAGACGGCGGGCCGAGTTCGCTGCCGCGGCACCGTTCCCGCACGTGGTGCTCGACGGCTTCCTCCGGCCCGAGATCGCCGCGGCCGTGCACCGCGAGTTCGACGGTATCACCGGCGGCTGGACGTATCTCCACCACGTGAACGAGAAGAAGCGCATCCTGGGGGACGTCGACCGCATGGGCGCGGCGACGCGCGCGCTGGTGGAGGAGCTCGGGTCGGCGGCCTTCGTGCGCGCCCTCGAGACGCTGACCGGTCTCGACGGTCTCCGCCCCGACCCGGCGCTCGACGGCGCGGGGCTGGCCGAGATGGATGCGGGTGGTTTCCTGAACGTGCATCGCGACTTCCTCGCGCACACCACCCGCGCGTCGTGGAGCCGGCAGGTGAACCTCCTCGTGTTCCTCAACCCCGAGTGGCCGCCGGACTACGGCGGCGACCTCGAGCTGTGGGACGCGTCCGTCAGCGCCTGCGTGCGCTCCATTGCGCCGGTGATGAACCGATGCGTGATCTTCCGCACCGGCGAGACCTCCTTCCACGGCGTGCCCGGCGGCGTGCGTTGTCCGGCTGGCCGTGCACGCCGCTCCCTCGCGCTGTACTACTTTCACGACGAGGGTGTGGCGCGCTCCCTCGATCCGACACGCTACGTGGCGCGGCCCGGCGACGGCGCGGTACGCCGCGTGCTGATCCGTCTCGACACGTGGGCGATCCACGGTTACTCGTGGATCAAGCGTCACACACCGATCGGCGATGCCTGGGCGAGCCGCATACTGCGCCGCTTCTGAGCCGCCGCACCTGGTCTCTCGGCGCTCGTCGGCCGAGGTGGTAGCCGGCGTATTCGTGCTGCGGATCGTGCTGCTCGGATTGCTCGTCATCACCGCCTGTGGCGATCACGTGCGCCTGCCGCGCAAGGTCGTCCTCGCCCGTCTGCCGGTGGGGTATGTGCACGGTTCATTCGCCGTCTCGGACGACTTCGCGCACGCCGCCTATCAGGTGAAGGCGGCGGACGGCGTGCGCATGGTCCGCGACGGCGTTCCCGGTCCGGTCTACCAGCACATCAGCACGCGCAGCTTCGCGCCCGCGTCGGACCGGCTCTTCTACTGGGCGCGCGGGTTCGAGCCAGGCGACACGTTCCTGGTGGAGAACGATCACCCGTACCGGGTCGGCGCGTCACGACACGAGTATCTCACGTTCACCCCCGACGGCCGGCACTGGGCGCTGGTGGCGGCCACCCCACACCGAGCCGACGAGCCGGAGATCGAGGCCGCGCACGTGCTCGTGATGGCGGACGGTGTCGAGCACGGTCGCTACGCCGACGCCACCGTCCCGGGGCTGTCTCGGCGCGGCGATCATCTGGCGTACCTCGCGGCGGAGCTGACGCTCGACGGCAGCACCAGCCGGCGACTGTGGGTCGACGGCGCGGCGCGCGAGACCTTCACCGGGACAGCGGGGCACTGCGTGGCGCCCGTGCAGGGCGCCAGCGAGGGGCCCGCCCTGCCGCAGTTCGAGCGCTCGTTCTACCTGTCCGACGGGACGCTCGTCCTTCTCGTCCGGGAGGGGGACGGGTGGGCGCTCCGGCGCGACGTTGCCCGTGTCGCCTCGTACGCCGTCAACGTGCCGGTCCAGACCGACGCGCCCGTCTTCGAGGTGACGGACGACGAGTGTCGCCGCGCGCCCGCGATCGCCTCGGGATCGCTCGTCGGAGCCGAGCAGGCTCCGGTCCTCGCCTGGTGGGAACGTGTGGGCGGCAGCCCGGACGAACGCTGGCGGCTCGTCCGGGATGGCATGCCGGTGGACGACCTCACCTGTGTCCGTCCGTGGACAGCGCAGCCCCCGGTGCTGTCGCGCGACGGTCAGTCGTGGGCGTATGCGTGCGTCACCGGCGTTCCGGTCACCGGCCAGGAGGTTCTGGTCGTGACGCCCGGCGCTCGCCACGGCCCCTACCGCGAGGTCTGGGGCCTCGCGCTCTCCGACGACGGCCGGCGCGCGGCGTACGGTGCGTCGCCGGATGGCGGCACGGGCTCGTCGTGGCACATCTACGCCGACGGGGTGCCGTATCCGGCCGCCTTCTACGCCACGTGGCGACCACGTTTCGACCCGAGCGGGACGCATCTCGGCTGGGAGGCGATCCCGCAGCAGGGTGCCCGCCCGGTCCTGGGGCTCGGCCGGCGTAGCTTGCTGCGCTTCGACGATCTGGTGGACGGACCCGCATATCTGACGCCCGGGTGGGTTTCGTGGGCGGTACGCAACGGCCGCCACCTGTCGCGGGTCAATTTTCCCCTCCGACCGGGGAGCTGAGCCTATTGCACCGAGCGGTCGTCGCGGGAGGTGGCCGACGGGATCCATCCGCGCGCGCCGCGACGGCTGCCGAGCGTCCCGAGGAGCATGCGCGTCCCGAGCCGCAGGGCGTAGCGCAGTCTCCGGCGGCTCGCGAGCTTCGGCACGAGGTAGCGTGCCGTGTTCCTCGGCGCCGTGTAGAAGGCGGCGCGCCGCCGGACGTGGTCGCGTGCTGCGACGGCAGCGAGTCCTTCCAGCTCACCACGCGTGAAGTGCTGCGTCCGCCAGGTCACCGACCGCGGGTCTCTCCGGTCGATCCATCCCTGGTCCTCGTAGATGGAATACATCCGCGCGCCCGGCAGCGGCGTTGCGATGAAGTAGTGCACGGCGTCGAGTCCCGACGCCCGGCCCCACGCGATCGTCCGCTGCACGTCGTCCTCCGTCTCGAAGGGAAATCCGATGATCAGATTCGCGAAGGTGTAGAGCCCACGGCGGTTGCAGTAGTCGATCATCTTCCTCGCGCGGTCGAGGTCGACGGGCTTCTTGATGAACCGGATCGTGTCCGGGTTCCCGCTCTCGATGGGCAGGCAGAGGCGGTAGACGCCGGCACGCGCCATCAAGTCGATCATGGACTCGCCGAGCGTCCAGACCGCCACACCCGCCATGACGTCGATCGAGACGTCGAGTCGCCGCTCGACGATCAGCTCGAAGATCCGGGCGGCCCACCGCTTGTCGAGCATGAAGTTGTCGTCGACGAACACGATCTCGCGCGCGCCGTAGCGCTCGACGCAATGCTGGATCTCGCGCACGACGTACTCCGGGCTGTGCGCGTTCCAGCGATCCTGGACGGCCACGATGTCGCAGAAGGCGCACCGCAGACGGCATCCGCGCGACGCCTGGAGGAGGACGGCCGGCGACTCGCGCGCGAAGGGGAACGACGCGCGCTGGGCCCGGGGGGCATCGTAGAGCGCGCGTGGCAGCAGGTCGCGAGCGGGAAACGGGTGCTCGTCGAGCGGGACACGGGACGCGCGGGGCGGGTTCATGCGGCCGCCGTTCGACCCGTCGGTCTCGCAGGTACCGGCGATGCCGGTCGGCCGCTCCCCGCGATCGACGTGGTCCAGCACGTCGAGGAAGGTCTCCTCGCCGTCGCCGCGCACGACCAGGTCGATCACCCCGGAGCGGAGATAGTGCGCGTAGCGTACCCCGGCGTCGAGACCTCCCACCACGACCAGCGCCCCGGAGATCGCCTTGACGAGACGGGCGATGCGGAAGACCTCGTCCTCCTGAGCCTCGAACAGCGACGAGATTCCCACCACCTGCGGGTCGACAGCCGCGATGCGGCGGCTCAGGATCGCGTCCGGCATCCCCATGCGCAGGCTCCCGTCTTGAAGCCGCTGGATGCGAGCCGACTCGGCCTGCGCGTCCAGCACCACGACGCGGTGTGCGGAGAACTCGCGGACGAACCCCGCGACGCACAACAGCCCGAGCGGCTCGAGGTTCACCGCCACGGAGGCGGAGCTCGAACCGATCTTCGCCGGCTTGATGAGGAGCGTCTGGACGGACATCGGGACGGACCGACCGGACGACAGGCAATCGCCGGCGTGCGGTGCCTAACGCGGCCGACGGCGCCGGGTCAACACGATCTGCTGTCCCCCGCTTCCGGGCGCCTGCTCAGGAGCGCCGCTCGTACGTCAGCACGTACGTGTGCGACTGCGGCACAGCCATGGCCGCTGCTGCGTCCCAGTGCTCGACGGAAGACCCGTCGGGAAGGATCTCGGTGACACCCACCAGGCGATACTGTGCCTCGACCGTGCGCTGCGCCCAGTCCATGATCGTCAGCGAGGATTCCGGGCGACGTGACCACGAGGTGTCCACGTTGACCAGCACCAGGTAGCGCGGCCGTTCGCGCTCGAGCTGTGCGATCATGTCGGCCTGCATCGTCTCCGCGAAGGGCTGCGGCTCCATCAGCGGGTACATGTAGATGTAGCTCGTTGCCGCCGCGCGCCGGGCGTAGAAGTAGATCTGCGGTTCGGAGCCGATGACCGCCACGCGCTCATCGGGGCCGGTGTGCTCGCGCAGGTAGCGAGCGATCCCGAGAGACTCGGGGAAGGGATTGAGGCCGTAGGTCGCGCGCGCCACGCCGGCCGGCGTCAGTGCGAACAGATACGCCCGCTCCCGGCCGAGCGATACGACGATGGCCACGAGCAGCAGTCCCACCCGGAGCACGGGGGCAATGGACGGCCGCCGGGTGTCGGCTGCGCGCGCCACGGCGCTCACGGCGGCTCCGGCGAGGAGGCCGACCGCCGGCAGCAGGAGCACGAAGTAGTGCTCGGTGAAACGGAAGCCAGCGGAGACGGCGGCGCAGGAACAGGCGACGAAAAGGCCGATGAAGCCGGCAACTCGTCGCGCTGGCGTGTCCCACCAGGGGGTCGTGAGGCCGAGGCCGGCGAGGAGCCAGAAGACGGGCGCCATCCCGATCATGTCGGCCAGCGTCATGCGGAGCTGCGCGAGCGCCGGACCGGTCGGGGTCATCGCCGCGTACTCGCGGGCGTACGACACCGTCCAGAACCAGAAGGCGGAAAAGGCCCCGGCGAACCACATGCCGAGACAGACGAGGCCGTAGGGGAGCACCGCGGCGATCGCGAACAGCAGGAACGCCGTTGCGGTCCGTCGCCACGCCGCGCGCCCCGCGCGAACTCCGCACGACATGATCCAGAGCCCACCGAAGGCGACGAAGGCAGCACCGTGCTGCTTCATCAGGACCGCGAGACCGAGGAGCAACCCGGCGCCAGCGATTCGCGCGTTCGGCCGATGCACGTCGGCGACGGCCAGGAGCGTGACCCCGATCAGCGCAGGCAGGACGACGAAGTGCTCCGCGTTGGCGGTGAAGCCGTCGACGGACTGGCTCAGCGACAGCACCGCGTAGGCTGCCGCCGCGGTGAGACCGGCCGTGGTGTCGAGGAGGCGCCGGCAGAGCACATACAGGACGACGATGGACGCCAGATTGACGGCCAGCAGACCCAGTCGGATCGCGACGTCGGTCTCGCCGAGCAGCCAGAGGATGGCGGCGTACGCGTAGTAGACGCCGGGCAGCTTCATGTTGTGCGCGGCCACGTAGGGCACCTCGCCCCGGAGGATGAGCTGTCCCATGTAGGCGTACTCGCCCTCGTCGCGATCGAGCGGGACGGAGAGCAGCCGCAGCCGCAACGCCGTGGTCCCGGCGAGGATGCCGAGCAGCGCGAGGCGGGAACCCCACGCGGTCACTGCCAGCCCTCGCCGACGAAGACGGGGAGATTTTCCCACGCGTTGATCGGTCCGGGGTCGGGCAGCTCGACGCGCCGCACCTCGCGGGCGCGGGTCCGTAGCAGGACTCCCAGCTGCGCCTCCCAGCCGTCCAGGTACGGTCCCGCGCGCCAGCCGGTCGGCGCGGTCGGCGCGGGCGGCAGGTGCGGCGGCGGTTCGCCAGCAGGCGGCACCATCGGCTGGCCGACGAGCCAGACACGGCCGCCGTCGCGCAGCGTGCGCTCGACGCGGGTCAGCTCGGGAGCGACGCCGGCGTCGCCGAGCTGCATCTTCTTCTTCACCTCGAGGTGGAGGTGAAACCGATGGTCGTCGAAGTCGGGGAGCGTCATCCACGGTGCGGAGCCATGGTAGTAGCGCTGGAAGGTGATGCCGGAGACCCAGGGCACGACCACGATCAGGTCGCCCGGAGCGGCCGCGGTCGTGAGGCCCTGCGCCACGAGGTCGAGGTTGGTCATGCGGACGGCAACCGTCCGCGCAACGCCGCGCCCGATCGGCAGCGCAACGAGCGCGACGGTGGCGAGCCGGGCCCAGGTTGCCCACCGCGAGCGGCCGACGAGGAGGTCGATGCCGACGTCGCAGGCGAGCGCCAGGAGGACCAGCAGCGAGAGATAGTACCAGTACTGCGTGGGGAGGCGGGCGACGTCGTGGAGGTAGAGGAAGTAGCCGACCAGCGCGGTCGCAGCGCTGGTCGCGACGAAGGCCGCACGGGGTCGTCGGCAGCGCGCAACCCCACCGCGCATCCGAGGACGGCAAAGCAGGGCGCCACCACCCAGAGGGCGGCGAGCGCATTCACCCCGCCCGCTGGCGCCTCGTGGAACACTCCCAGCAGCTGTCCGAAGGATGGGTTCTGTTGCTCGAGTGCGCCGAGGCGAAACGCATTCGCGATCCACGGGATGTTCGCGCCGAGCGATGCCGCCGCCACGAGGCCGAGTCCCGCGACGGCTGCGCACAGCCGCCAGGCGTCGCGGCGGACGCACACCACGAACGCCCCCGCGCAGATCGCGACCAGGAGCACCCCGTTCGGGAAGTAGGTCTGCACGGCGAGCACGGCGCTCAGCTGCGCGACGGCAAAGGTGCGCCAGGTTGGCGTCGCCACGAAGGCCCAGACGGCGCCCAGGCACCAGGCGAGTGCCAGCGCGCCCAGGCCGTAGCCGCGCAGCGAGCCGCCGTAGACGATGACCGAAGGGCTCATCCCGTAGAGGAGCAGGGTCATCAGCGGCGCGTCGAGGCCGAGCCGTCGCGCGCTCCACCAGAGCACGGGCAGCGTCGCCAGGCCGATCGCGAGTCCGAAGCGCCGCAAGCCGGCGTCCGAATCGCCCAGCCCCCACGACATCCAACCGTGCAGCAGGGTCACCCAGGGGACGCCGAAGGTATCGAGGTGGCTGTTGGCGACGACGTCTGCCAGCGAGGGCAGCGCTGCGAGGTTGACGCTGTTCACCTCGTCGCGCCAGAGCGCTCCGGCATGGCGGTGAAAAACGATGTGCAGGCCGACGATCCCCACCGTCAGCAGCAAGCCGAGCCCGACCGCGACACGGCGTGCGCCGTTCACTCGTCGCCCCGGTGCACCACCCAGCCGGTCGGTCCGCCCGCGACGGTGCGGTAGATGCGGGCCACGTAGACGCCGAGGGCGGCGGCGGCGAGGAAGACGCCGCCGAGCCCGAGCAGCAGGAGCGACAGGGCCGCCGCGAAGCCCGAGGTGTATCCCGTCCACACGCACCACGTCACCCCGAGCACGCCGGCGCTCCCCGTGACGACGCTCGCGACCGCCAGGAGCGCGAGCGGCACGGTGGTGAAGCTCGTGATCAGGTCGACGTTCAGGCGGACGAGGGAGAGCAGGTCGTAGCGCGACTCGCCGACCTTTCGCGGATCGTGTCGAACCGGAATCTCGACCACCCGGAAGCCGAGGGACACGGCGAGCGCGAAGAACGGCTTGCCGGGCGCCCACGCCGTGCGCGTGGCGTCGATGACGTCCCGGCGGTAGGCCTTGAACTGCCCGCCGAAGTCCTGGATGTCGACGTCGATCAGCGCCCGGGCGATCCAGTGGACGGCGCGGGACCCGAGCCAGCGCCAGGACCTCTCGTGACGGACCGATCGCCGGGCGGTCACCAGGTCGACCCCGGGTGTCATCGCCGCGAGCAGGCGCGGAATCTCCTCCGGTGGGTTCTGGAGGTCGCCGTCCAGCGTGACCACGACCGCGCCGCGCGCCTCGAAGATGCCGCAGCACAACGCCGCCGCCTGCCCGAAGCTCCGGGAGAGCCGGAGGACGCGCAGCGCCGGATTGGTCGCACGCAGCCCCGCCAGCAGCGTGGGCGTCCGATCGGTACTTCCGTCGTCGACCAGGATGATCTCGAAAGGCTCGCCGCGGGGACCGAGCGTGGCGGTGATGCGCGCCACCAGCTCCTCGACCGTCCCCTCTTCGTTGTGCAGAGGAGCGACGACGGAGACGCAGGGAGGGTCCGCGGTCATGACGCCGTCTGCAGGACGCGTCGCGCCTCCGTCGGGCCGGTGGCGAGCAGCAGGTCGATGGCCGAGAGGTGAGAGATGAACGGCTCGTGCAACTGGCGATAGACGGGGTGCGCGTAGTGCTGGAACTCGACCCGGATGCCGTGCGCTTCGCACAGACCCACGTCGAGGTACGCGCGACCGCTGTCGCCCTGCAGGAACCGCTCGCCCCGACCGTCTTCAGGAACGCGATGATGCGGTGGGTGGGGCCGGGCTGTTCGGGGAACATCTCCGCGTAGCGACGCTCGAGCCCGAGGGCGGACGACAGGAGGAGCGGCGTCGTGATCCCGAGCTGCTCGGCGATGAAGCGGAGCGCGGGGAGTGACGCGCCGACGATGCGTCCGCGACCGGATCGAGCACGGCCGCGAGCCCGGCCAGGAGGTCGCGGGCGTGCGGACTCCGGCCGTAGAAGTGCCGCAGGCGCTGCAGGTGCTCTGCCGCCCACGGGACGGACGGATCCAATGCGACGTCGCAGATGCGCTGACCGTGGGCGTGGCGGGCCGGGAGCGTCAGCCAGACGGCGCCGTGCGGCCCGCGTACGCGATTGCGGTGGGTCCAGCCGCTCGACGAGAAATACATCTCGTCGGCCACGATGTAGGCGTCTACGCGGCGCATCTGGTCGAAGCAGCCGAGCCAGGGCAGGTACCCTGGTTGAAGGCCGGCGACGCGGGTAGCCATAGATCACGGTTCGACGCGCGGGAAACGAGTGCGGCGCGCCGCGTCTCCTGTCAGGCGGCGTGCGTCAGATCGTCGAGCTCGAGCGGCCGTGCCGCCTGCCCGAGGACGTCGGCGTAGTTGGCGTCGATGATCCGCTTCATCCGCCGCTTCAGCCACGCCGGCACCTCGAGGTCGTCGATGTAGCCGTGGTTGCAGCGGACGAAATACGCCCGGCCGGCCCGAACCAGCGGCGGGTCGTCCGGCTGGTTCACGCGGTCGCGCCACTGCTGGTAGGCCAGGGCCGCGCGCGCCCGCGGCACGCCGCACAGCTCGAGCGTGCGGGTGCGCGTCTCGCGCGGGAGCGCGGAGTCGCGGCGGTGCCGGCCGATGTAGATGTTGGCGGCGAAGTGTGCGTACCCGAGGCAGGCGAGCGTGCGGGCGATCGGTCCCTTCATCCTCGAGAGGGCGACCAGACCCGTGCCGCGCGACATCTGCATGTGGCGCGCTTCGTCGATGGCGTGGTTCTTCAGGATGGTGCGAACCACGGGGTGGATGTTCGGTTCGGCAATGGTGCAGCGCTCGACCGTCTTCTGGTTCACGTTCAGCGCGAAGCGCGTGAAGTAGTAGTAGTGCAGATCGCGACGGAGCCAGCCGATCACGGTGTGCAGGTCGACGTAGCGCTGCGCCATCCGGAGCGAGACGTTCGTCGCGCGGAGCTGCTCGAGGGTGAGGCCGTGGTGGCCGAGCACGCGCCGGATGACGCACAGAAAGGCCTGGATGTGCTGCGGTCTCCTCGACCACCTCGCGGGCCATGTAGAGCGCAAGCTCGGGGTCGCCACCGATGATCGTGCCGAGCGCAGCCTCGAGATTGAGCACGTTCGTGGCGACCTCGGCGACGGCAGTCGAGAGGTAGCTCTGGCAGAACGAGAGGCGATTCAGCAGGAGCTGCCGCTCAGGCGACAGCTCGTGCCAGATCGGCTCGCCGTAGAACCAGCTCATCTCGAGCGGGAACAGGGTGTGATCGCCGAGGGTCGTGGGGTCGAACTGTTCGGCCGGGTCGAGGAAGTGTGCCCGCAGCCGATCGACGTCGCGGTCGCTCACCGCCTTGAGCCGCTTCGTGAACTCGAAGGTTGGCGCCATGGGTCCGTTCTCCTGGCCCGCTTGAAGCGCGCTAGGCGTACCAGCTTGCCGGCGAGACTGGCAAGGGATCATGCGACCCCGAGGACGCGCCGCAGACGCTCGACGACCTCGTCGACGTGAGACTCGGGCATGGTCGGATAGAGGGGCAGGGAGAGCGCCGACGCGCTGATCGCCTCCGCTACCGGGAAGGCGCCCGGCGCATATCCCTCCGTGCGGCGAAAATACGCTGTCAGATGGACGGGGGGGTCGTAGTGCACGGTCACTGCCACTCCGGCGACCTGCAGCCCGTCGACCACCGAATCACGATCGGGGCCGTCGGTGCGGACGACCAGGAGATGCCACGCGTGACGGACGCCCGGGAGCACCGGTGGCACCCGGAGCCCCGGCACGGAGGCGAGCGACTCGCGATAGCGTGCGGCGAGCGCAGTCCGACGGTGGTGGTTCCGCGCGAGGCGCCCCAGCTGAGGCAGCAGGATCGCCGCCTGGAGGTTGGACATGTTGTACTTCCAGCCCAGCGTTTCCATGTCGCGGCGGCGGTAGCCGTCACGTTCCCGCTCGGCGGCGCCCCACATGAGGCCTTGTTGCCGGAGGATCCGGAACCGTCCGGCCAGGTCGGGATCGCGCGTCACGAGCGCGCCACCCTCGCCGGACGTCAGGCTCTTGGTGGCATAGAAGGAGAAGCAGGCCGCGTCCGACAGCATTCCCGGGCGCACGCCGTCCCGTTCCCCCTCGATGCAGTGCGCGGCGTCCTCCACGACGGCGAGTCCGTGGCGATCGGCGGCGGCGCGGATCGCCCGCATGTCGCACATCTGACCGAAGAGATGGACGGGCACGATTGCCTTCGTGCGGCCGGTGATCACGCCCTCCACTCGCGTGACGTCCAGGTTGCCGGTGTCGGCCTCGACGTCGGCAAACACCGGCCGTGCGCCGGCCTGCAGGATCGCCGTGGCCGTGGCGACGAACGTCATCGGGGTCGTCACGACCTCGTCACCCGGGCCGACGCCGAGGCCGAGCAGGGCCAGATGGATGGCGGCAGTACAGCTGGTCACCCCCACCGCGTGGGGGATGCCGAGCTGCGCGGCGAAGCGCTGCTCGAACTCCGCCACGATGTCTCCCGTCGTGAGGATGGGACCTGTCAGCGCTCTGGCGAAGGCCTCGATCTCGGCCGTTCCCAGATCGTGGAGGAAGAACGGAATACGTGCCACGCCGGCGCCCGATACGATCGAGGTCGAGCAGGTGTCAAGCGACGCGCATCACCCGGCATCCGTCGCGGGAAACAACGCCGAACGGACGAGGCCCATGCGCGCGAGTCGGAACTCGAGCGCCGTCCGGATGCAGCCGAGGCCGTAACGAACGCTGCCGCCGACGCCGAGCGACGAGGCGCCCGGTGCGTACCGGGTCGGGCAGCTCACTTCCCCGATCACGTAGCCGAACCAGACGATCTGTGCGAGGACCTCCGCGTCGAACACGAAGCCCTCGGAGTTCGCGCTCAGGGGAAGCCGCTCCAGCACCTCGCGTGAGAACGCGCGATAGCCGGTATGGTACTCGGAGAGCTTCGCGCCCAGCAACACGTTCTGCACGAGCGTCAGCGCCCGGTTGCCGACGTATCGCCATCGCGGCATCCCGCCCGCGAGCGCCCGACCGCCGAGGATGCGCGACCCCAGCACCGCGCCGTAGAGCCCGGTCTCGACCATCGCCGTGAGAGCCGGGATCAGCTTCGGCGTGTACTGGTAGTCGGGATGCACCATGATGACGATGTCGGCGCCTTCGTCGAGCGCGAGACGATAGCAGGTCTTCTGGTTGCCGCCGTAGCCGCGGTTCTGCGCGTGCACGTGAAGACGAACGTTCGCGAGTCGATTGGCGAGCGCGACCGTCTCGTCGTGGCTGGCGTCGTCGACGACGATCACGCGGTCGACGATGTCGTGCGCCATCACCTCGGCGTACGTGCGCTCGAGGGTCGGTGCCGCGTTATAGGCGGGCATCACGACGACTACGCGCTTGTTGCGAAACATCGTCCTCACCGTCCCTATCGTGCGCACCCGAGCTGGGCCAGGCGTGCCCCAGCTTGACACCTACTTCGCCGCGAGCGTATCCCGCGCGGAGTCATGCTCGTTCGCCCCGAGCCGTTTCCCAGGCGCGTCAACCTCGAGCTGACGAACCACTGCAACCAGCGCTGCCCCCTCTGTCCCCGCCAGCGCTTCACACGTCGCCTCGGCTTCATGGCCTTCGACGTCTTCGAGCGCGTGGTCGCGGAGTGCGCGCGGCACGACACGCGGCTGTGGCTCCACTTCCTGGGCGAGCCGCTGCTGCACCGCGGGCTCGTGCGCATGGTGCGCCATGCCAAGGCCGCCGGTGTCGGCGAGGTCGGGCTCTCCACCAACGGAGTCACGCTGCGTGGGGCGCTGGCGGAGGACCTTCTCCACTCCGGCCTCGACCGGCTGGAATGCTCGCTCGATGCCGATGACCCGGCGGGCTACCTGGCGATGCGGGGACGCGATCATTTCGAGCGTGTACAGGGGAACGTACGGGCCTTCCTGCTCCGCAAGAGCGCGCTCGGGCTGACGCACCCGATCACCTCGATCCAGTTCATGCGCACCCCTACGGTCGACGACACCCTCTCCCGGTTGGTCGATTCCTGGCGGCCATTCCTCGGCCCGCGCGACTTCGTGATGACGATCGAGCCGGCGACGTTCGCCGGGGCGATCGACACACCGGCGCCGCCCGCGGGAACCCGGGCCCCTTGCCACTGGCTGTTCTCGTCGCTCATGGTCCTGCAGGACGGGACGGTCACGATGTGCGGGGCCGACTGGGACGGACGCGCTCCTCTCGGCAACGTGCGCGAGCAGGCGCTGAGCGATATCTGGTGTGGCGACGAGATCGCACGGCGCCGCGGCGCGCACCTCGAGGGCCGTTTCGGCGCCAGCCCCATCTGTGGCACCTGCGAGGACTGGCGCCTCGCCGACGGCAGCGGCTACAGGAACGTGCTCGCGACGATCGACGTGGCCGCTGGCACTCGCACCGCGCCCCCGCCCACGTGACCCTGCTCGAGCGCACCGGATTGCGAAGTGCGCCCGGCTTGGCTACGGGTGGTCGGATGGTGGCGAACGGATGACGTCGGTGGTTGCTGAGGCGTGCGTGCTGGCCACATTCGCCGCGCGGATCGCGGGGGCTGGAGTGACGCTCCACCGTGCCGGAAGCCAGGGCCGGTAGCGATCCCGAGACCGCTGAAGGGCGTGCGCAGCATCATCCGAGTCGCGATCGCGATCGCCCTCCTCGCTGTCGTGGCGTGGTGGAGCCTCGCGCTCCGGTTCCGCCTGCCGGTGTCGCCTGGACTCGGCACCGCGGTCGCGATCGCCTACGCGGTCGCGGCGCTGGCGGTGCTGATCTGGCTCCGGCCGTTCGGCCGTGCGGCGCTCGTGGTGCTGGCGTCGTTCGCGGTCCTCGGGCTCTGGTGGAGCACGATCCGCCCGTCGAACGACCGCGACTGGGCTCCCGAGTACGCGAACGCCCCGTACGGAGAGCTCGACGGCGACCGGCTGGTGCTGCACAACGTGCGCAACTTCGACTATCGCACCGAGACCGACTTCACCCCGCACTGGGAGACGCGGACGTTCGATCTCTCCCGCATCACGGAGCTCGATCTCTTCATGTCCTACTGGGGATCGCCGTGGATCGCGCACACCATCCTGAGCTGGCGCTTCGCGGAGGGGCCGCCGCTCGCCATCTCCATCGAGACGCGCCGCACGCGCACCCAGGAGTACTCTGCGCTGCGCGGGTTCTTCCGCGAGTACGAGATCTTCTACGTGGCGGCCGACGAGCGCGATCTGATCCGGCTGCGCACCAACTACCGGGGAGAAGACGTCTACCTGTATCGGATGCGGACGGATCCGGCACGCGCGCGGGCGCTCCTGCTCGACTACCTGAAGAGCATCGACGAGCTGCGCGACCAGCCCGCCTGGTACAACGCGTTCACCGACAACTGCACGACGAGCATCCGTACCCACACGAAGGCGGTCGGTGGCTTCGCGGCGCTCGACTGGCGCCTGCTCGCCAACGGCCACCTCGACGAGCTGTTGTACGAGCGCGGGGCGATGGACACCCGGCTGCCGTTGCCTCAGCTGAGAGCCGCGTGCCGCATCGCCGACAAGGCGAAGGCGGCGGATCAGGATCCGCTGTTCGCCGACCGCATCCGCGAGGGTGTGCCCGGACCACCGCGCTCGTGAGACGCGCAACGGGAGGACGTACCATGCGAACGATCGGCACGATGGGTCTCGCGACCCTGCTGATGGTGGGTCTGGCGGCGAGCGCCGCGGATGCGAAGACGACACGGCGTGCGCCCAGCGACAGCGGCGCACCCGATGCGACGCTGCGCATCGAGCAGACGTCGGTGGCCCTCGGCATCGGCTACCAGTGGGGACGCGGCACGCTCTCGTTCCAGCGCCGGACCTACCCGTTCAAGATCGACGGCCTGGCGGTGAATGCGGTCGGGGCGTCGAAGAGCGAGGCCATCGGGTACGTCTACAACCTGAAGTCGGTCGGCGATTTCGCCGGCACCTACACGGCCATCGAGGCGGGCGGGGCGGTCGGCGGGGGCAAGGGCATCACCAGCATGAAGAACAGCAGCGGCGTGCGCATCACGCTGCACACGACGAGCCAGGGCATCGAGGCCAAGGCGGCGCCCGAGGGCGTCAAGATCACGCTCGAGTGACGGCGTGGAAGGAGCGAGGGTGATGGGAAGCAGAGTCGGCCGCGCGGCGGCCGTCCTGGCGGTCGTCGTGGCGATCGGGTGCAGCACCGGCGGGACGCAGGTGAGCCCGCACAGCGGCGACCAGCCGGTACTGCGGGTCGGCGTGTCGCCCGACGCCCCGCCCATCGCGTTCCGGCGCGAGGGCCGCATCGTGGGCATCGAGCCCGATCTGGGCCAGGCGCTGGTCGATCACTTCCGCCGTCCGCTCGTGCTCGTGCCCATGGACTGGGAATCGCTCATCCCCGCGCTCCTCGACGGCCGTATCGACGCCATCATGTCGGGCATGACCGTGACGCCGGCGCGCGAGGTCCGGGTGGCGTTCAGCGATCCCTACATGCGCTCCGGGCTCGCGGCCGCGACCCGGCGCGGCGACCTCCCGAAGTACAAGTCGCGCGATGCCATCGTGCGCGCCTCGGCGAACGTCGGCGTGCGCGGCGGCTCGACGGCCGAGAGCTGGGCGCGTAGCAACCTGACCTTCGCCAACGTCGCGTCCTATCCGAGCATCACGGACGCCGCGCGCGAGCTGTCGCAGGGCCGGCTCGACCTGATCGTGAGCGACATCCCGCAGATCGCCTGGGCGGTCTCGGAGTACTCCAGCAACGTGCAGGTGGTCCGCGTCCGGCTGACCCAGGAGGACATCGCCTGGGCGTTCCGCCCGCAGGACACCCGGCTGCGCGACGCGGCGAACGCCGCGCTCGCGGGCTGGCGACGGGACGGTCGGTTGCACGCCATCCTGCTGCGCTGGATTCCCTACCTGGACGACCTCGATCGCTGGAGCTGATCGCGAGGAGCCCATGATGCTGCGACCCGCGTGCGTTCCTCCTGCTCGCGCTGGTGATCTCCGCGTGTCCACTGCCGCCGACGCCGCTGCCGTCGAGCACCGTGCCGGGCGTCTACACCGCGCGGACGGCGGCCGCCGACGGCAGCGCACGCGTGGTGACCCTCTGGCTCCAGCCGGGTGGGAAGGCGACGCTCGAGACGGTCGACCTCGGCAAGGAACGCGTACCGGCCGCGAGCGGCACCTGGGCGGCGCAGGGCGAGGAGGTCGCGGTGACGCTCGAGGGCGAGAGCGACCCCCTGCTGTTCAGCGTCGGCCGCGACGAGCTCACGGTGACACGATGGGATCGGACCATCCACGGCGAGAGCGGCCTGACGCTCAGGCGCCGGAAGGAGTGAGCCCGGCTACCGCGGCGCCGGCCCGGGAGCCGGCGCCTCGAGGACCGCGGGCTGCGGCGCGGACGCCTGCTTCTGCGTCCAGCGCCACGTCTTGTCGCCCTGCTGCTCCTCGATCCACTCGCCGGGGAACGCGCGCGCGCGCCACTCCGCGGCCTGCTCCGCCTCCACGGTCGCGAGCGGCACGCGGCGCTCCACCGCCTCGGCCTTCATGAGGGCGCTGCGATCGGCGTTCTCCGCAGCGACCATGGCCTCGACGCGCTTGCCGTACTCGCCCGGCGGGAGCCGCATGATGGTGAGCAGCCCGTAGCGATTCTCGCCCACCAGGCGCGAGTTCTTGGCCGTCTGGACCTCGCCCATGCGCGCGCGCCGGCGCGTCTCGTCGTCGGAGGTGCCCGCATCGGGTTCCGGCGCGGCCGCCTGCGCCTCCTCGGTCCCCTCCGTCTTGTGCTGGAAGATGTCCACCCGCAGCGTCACGTCCACCTGGAGCGGCTGGGGCGTCCTGACGTTGACCGGAAATCCGCTGCATCCGGCGATGAGCCAGAGCAGCGGAGCGAGCGATCCGATCCGGGCTCCCATCACTCCTCGTCTCGCGCCGCGTGCGTCACGTCCGGCACGTCCTGGTAGTAGTAGACGTCGAACTGGCGCTTTCCGCGTTCGCCGGCCAGCCCCAGATGCGCCTCGCCGCGCCGGTCGGCGAAGTCGAGCTTACCGCTGCCGGTCGTGTACGGGAAATCCCTGAACGTCTCGACGGCGATGCGCGCCAGGTCGCGCTGCCACGAGGACGCCTCCGGCGGCAGCCGGTCGAGGAGCCGGTCGAGCGCCGGGAAGGTGAGGAGGCCCGGACGCCCGAAATCGAGCTCCGCGCGGGCCTTGTCGACTCGTTGATCGAGCACCTCGACGACACCCTCGAGGTCGACCTGCCCCGTCATCGAGACGGAGTGTCCGCCGACCGCGGCGGACAGCGGCGCGAGATCGAGATCGGTGCAGGCGGCCCATCCCGCCATCGCCCCCGGACCGAACGGGAGGCTGACGCCGCCGTTCATGTAGCCGTCGTACGCGCTGCCGCCGATCGTGCCGTTGACGCCTCGCTGGTCGAACGTCGCCGCAAGCCAGCCGTCGCGCACGACGTAGTCGCGCCAGCGGATCGCCTCGACGCGCAGCGTGTTGACGACGTTGTCGGTGGCCTGCCCCGGCGGATAGTCGAAGCGTAGCTCGCCCTCGACGCCGACCAGGCCGAGGTCGAAGCCGGGGAAGGTGTAGTCCTGCTTCGGCACCTGGAGCGCGGCGGCGAGCCGCAGCGTCGCCAGGTCGCCGAGGATGACGTCGTGCGCGTCGGTGCGGAAGTTGAGCGGCAGCGAGGCGCGGTTCACGCCCTGGAACGTGAGGACGATCTTGCCGAGGTCCGCGCGCAGCGACCGGACGGTCCACGGCTGCGCCGACGGCGCCGACGTCGCCGCCCTGCGCGTGGTGTTCATGTACCAGATGAGGTCCTCGCCGAGGTAGATGGTGGGGGACACGACCGCGATCGAGGAGAGCTGGTGGTTCACCAGGTCGGCGAGGGTGAACTCGACGAAGATGCTGCCGACGTGCACGACCGGACGGAACGGATCGAGGGGCGAATCGAGTGTCAGGTCGGCCAGCTCCACGCGCTGCGTGGTGCGCGCCCTGGCGAGGCCGCCGGCGCCGAGCGGGACCTCCGTCAGGCGCGTGCGGATCATGACCGTGACGTCGGGAATTTCCGGTCCCAGGTCGGCGAGCCGGATACCGAGCTGCCCGATGTCGAGCACGCCCAGCGACCACGTCGTCCCGGCGTGCGGCGTGCCGCCGCCCGTCGCCGACAGCTCGTTGCGCAGGAAGGTGTCGAGGACGAGCAGGCCGCTGTTCACGCGCAGGCTCGCGAGCTGCCGGCGGTCGAGGAGGCCGGCCAGCGTGAAGTCGAGGCTCGCGTCGTCGAGGACGAGCGACGTGGGGCGATGCGGGAAGCGGATGCGGAGATCGCGCACCCGGACCCGCTGCGGCCGCGCCGCGCGCTCGCGGTCCGCGCCGAACTCCTTCAGGTCGAACGAGAAGGCGGCCGAGACGTTCGGCAGGGTCTCGGTCGCCGCCATGGCGACGCGCCCGTCGTGCGTGACCAGCCGGCCGATCGACCATCCCGCTTCCGCCAGCGCGGCGCTCGGCGAGACGGCGGGCGCGGCGGTGGTCGGGGCGAGCGTCGGCGGAATGCTGAGAACGGGCATCACCATCGCGATCTCGTCGATGCGCTTCGCCTCGATCCCGGCGATCGTGAACTGCGCGATCAGCCCGTCCATCGTCATCACCGGCGAGCCGTCGGCGAGGGAGACCGTGATCGCGCGCAGCGCGATCTGGCGCGGCTCTGCCGCCTGATCCGCGCCGGTGCCGAAGTCCACGAGATCGGTGCTGAAGCGGAACGCCACGCCGGGATGATTCGCGGCCGCCGGCATGCGGAAGCGCCCGTCGCGGGCGACCAGGCGATCGATGGTGAGCGGAAGCCCGGCAGAGCCCTCGCTCGCGGACGACGCCGGCAGATCGCCGGTGACGGTCACCACCGGCGAGCGCAGCATCACCTCGTCGATCCGCCTGCGATCCGTCAGCCCGGCGATGCTCACCTCGACCGTCCCGCCTCGCATCTCGAGGATGGGCGGCTGGCCGCGCGTCGCCACCTTCAGCTGCTTCACCGTGACGCTGTGCGGTCGCTCGGCCAGGTCGGGATCGTTTCCGAGCTCACGCAGGTCGAGCGAGAAGCGGAAGCGCACGGCCGGCGTCTCGTCGCCCGGCTCCAGGAAGAACCGCCCGTGCCGCGCCACCAGACGGTCGATGCTCCAGCGGCTGGACGATTCCCTCTCGGAGCTCCCGAGCGCGGGGAGCGACGCCCGCGGAGTCAGCAGCGGCTCGTCCAGCACGAGCAGGTCGACATGCCCGCTGGCGATCGTCCACGGCGAGAAGCCGACGACGACGCGCCGGGCCGCGAGGATGGTGGCGCCGTCGTCCGTCGCCTGCACGAGCACGTGATGCATCTCGAGACGGCCGAGCGAGTCGAGCTTCGCCGCGCCGACCTCGAGGCGAGCGTCCGGCGCGAGCCACGCCGCCAGCTCGGTGAGCACCCAGGGCAGGCGGTCGAGCGTGACCAGGACCGCGAGCCCCGCGAGACCGAGGATCGTGACGGCGGCGCAGCAGGTGCGGACGAGCGAGCGAATGGCTTAGCGGAGCAGGCTCTTCAGCAGCTGGCCCATCTGGTCCTGCTGCGGCACCTGGCCGTTCGGCGTCAGGCGATCGATCAGGCGTGGCAGCAGCTGCGCGAGCAGCGATCCGCCCTGCTGCGGCGGGACGCCGGCCTGCTGCGAGATGTCGGTGACCTCGCCGGGCAGCGCCTCCTGGAGCTGTCGGGGATCGACCGGACGGTTCTGGCCGGTGCCGATCCACGAGTTGACGACGTCGCCGAGCCCCGCCTGCTGGAGACGCTGCGCGAGTCCCTGGATGCCGCCGACGCGCGGGTCGTTCAGCATGGCGATGGCGGCCTGCGCGAGTCCGGCAAGCTGCCCCTGCGTGACCGGCGCCTGGCCTGCCGGTCGCGGAGCCGCCTGGCCAATCGGTGCACCGGCCTGCTGGTCGCCCTGCGACAGCATGCCGGCGAGAAGTTCGTCGAGAAGTCCCATGATGCCTCCCTGGTTGTGAGATCGCCCCTCGCGGCTAGTCTCGTACCGGGGATCTTTCAAGTCGGGGCGTCGGGCGGCAGTGGCGCTCCCGATGCCAGGCGTCTAAGGTCCGCCCGTGGGAGACGGATCACCCGCCGGCGCGCCGGAACCCTCGCTGGTGACGACCACCCACGTCATCTACGGCCTGCACACGCTGAGCGTGCTGATCGGGCTCACGTCGGCGGCCACGATCGTCGGCGCGTTCGTCTTCGGGCTGCCGTCCATCCTGGCCGTCGTCATCAACTACGTGAAGCGACGCGACGTGCGCGGCACGTTCCTCGAGTCGCACTTCCGCTGGCAGATCCGGACGTTCTGGTTCGCGCTGCTCTGGATCGTGATCGGCTTCCTGCTCTTCATCACGCTGATCGGCATCCCGATCGCGTTCGCGGTGTTCTTCTTCGCCGGCATCTGGGTGATCTATCGCGTCGCGCGCGGCTGGCTCGCGCTGAACGACCTGCGGCCGATGTACGCATGAAGGTCGGCCTCGCGGCGATCGGGATCGGACGCGGCGCGCGGCAGGCGACGCTCCGGGAGACGGCGCGCGCCGCCGAGACCGCCGGCTTCGCCACGCTGTGGATGGGAGAGCACGTGGTGCTGTTCGACCACCACGACTCGCGATACCCGTACGCCGAGAGCGGGAGCTTCTCGCTTCCCGCCACGGTCGACTGGCTCGATCCGTTCGTCGCGCTCAGCTTCGCCGCGTCGGTCACGCGCTCGATCCGGCTGGCGACCGGCATCTGCCTCGTCCCGGAGCACAACCCGCTGATCCTGGCGAAGCAGGCGGCGAGCCTCGACCGGCTGTCCGGCGGGCGCTTCGCGCTCGGCATCGGGGTCGGCTGGATGGCGGAGGAGTTCGCGGCGCTCGGCGTGCCGTTCGAGCGCCGCGTGCAGCGGACCCGGGAGTACGTCGAGGTCATGCGGCGCCTGTGGCGCGAGGAGGCCACGACCTTCGAGGGCGAGTTCGTGCGCCTGGCGTCGGCGTGCAGCTATCCGAAGCCGACGCGGGCCGGCGGCGTGCCCGTCATCGTGGGCGGAGAGAGCCAGGCCGCGCTCGCGCGCGCGGCCGCGTACGGCGACGGCTGGTACGGGTTCAACCTCGGACCCGAGGAGGCCGCGGAGAAGATCGACGCGCTCCGCGGCCTGCTCGCGAAGCGCGGACGCGATGCGGCGACGTTCGAGATCATCGTCGCGCCGTTCTCGAAGCCGGTCACGCCGGCCGACGTCGCGCGCTATCGCGCGCTCGGCGTGCACGAGCTGGTGATCGTGGCGACGCCACCCGCGGACGAAGCGGAGGTGCCGGCGTGGGTCGACGGTCTCGGCCGGGAGTGGATTCGCCGCGACGGCTGACGCCCGCGCTCAGCTCTGCGGCTTCTTCGAGTCGAACCGGATCACCTGCTGGAAGGTGGAGCGGTTCGTGAAGCGCATCGTGTTCGGGATGAGACCGGGAACAAAGGTGATGCGCGTGCTGTCGGCGCGCCACTTCGAGGGGTCGGGACCCTGGGTCGCGACCAGGTCGTTCGCGGCGGCGTCGATCGCCGCCCACAGCGACGTGCGGCACGCGGCGAGCGACCCGCCGCCGCAGTAGCGCAGCTTGTACTTGCCGCGCACGCGCTGGCCGAGCAGCGTCCGCAGGTCCTTGTCGACGTAACCGTACCAGCCGTCGCTCTGTCCCGTGCTGTCGCGCGGCTCGAGGTTGGCGAGGTCGTCGGTGAGCGGGCCGAGCACCGGGGTCATGACGGCGTCGGCGATGCGATTCCACGCGTCGGCCATGATCGCCGCGCCCGGATCGTCGACCTTGCCGTCGACGTCGCTGGCGAGCCGGCTGCCGCCGGCCGTGCTCCACGCGGTGACCAGATCGGCCGCCTGTCCCGCCAGTGCGCTGGGTGGGGGCCCGCCCTGCAAGACGGCATTGATGGTCGGCCAGATCTTGGTGCCGCGCAGATCCTCCGTGGCGGCGCGGTTCATGACGCTCACCACGTCCTCGATCTGCGAGCGCTCGGGGAAGTCGTCGAACATCTGGACGCGGTGGATCGCGCCGTAGCCGTGGTTGTCGTCGCCGGTCTGCCATCCCGGCGCGGGCTTGTTGTTCCAGTTGAGGAACAGGCCGCTCGGTCCGCCGGTGGCGTGCGGATGCTGCGGCTGCGAGAGGAAGCCGCGCCACTCGTACGCTCCCGTGCCGAGCGTCGGGAGCAGCTTGTTCGTGCCCGAGGGCCGTTTCGGCAGGCGGCCGGACGAGAAGTACGCCGTCTGCCGCCGGTTCGCGTAGACCCAGTTGAAGGTGAAGCCGAACTCGTTGGCCGCCTGGTTGAAGGCATGCACGGACTTCGCCTTGCCGAGAGTCATGTCGCGCAGCGCCGCGATGGACAGGCCGTCGCGCCCGTACGTCGAGCGCTGGAGCGCGATCGCGTACGGCTTCCCGCCGACGAGCACCGTGCCCTGGACCGGCCCGTGGACGGTCACCGGGAACTGGACCGGCGCGCCGTCGAGCGTGCCGGCGGTGAAGGCCGTCATCGCGATGCAGCGGCCCTGGAAGCGGTAGAACTGCGACGCGCGTGTGGGCTGCGAGCCGTCGAGCTCGCAGAGCCGCTCGAGGAAGGAGTCGCGGTTGTCGTTCGACGCCGACGTGAGGCTCCAGGCGTAGTCGCGCGTGCGGCCGATCAGGACGTACGGGACCGCCGCCGGGCACGAGCGCGCCCTGCGCGAGGATGCCGGGGCCGTGCAGGTCGGCCTCCATCACGATCTCGGGATAGTAGTAGCCGAGCTGCGGCCCCGCGACGAAGAGCGACTCGCGCGTGGCCGAGCGCCGGCGGCTCGCCACCAGGAAGTTGGAGGCGAGCTGCCGCGTCTGCGTCACGTCGAGGCTGACGACGCTGCCGGGGTCGACGAGCAGCGAGCCCGGCGTCGGATGACCGCTCGAATGGCCGTAGTCGAAGCGCCGGCGGATGGTCGTCGGCGCGTCGGGATCGTCCGCTTCCATCAGGTCGACGAAGGCCTTGCCGCCGCGCTTCGCGCCGAGCTGCGCGCGCAGCCGCGCGAGGAAGTCGGAGTTGCTCACCTCGGCGCCGCCGCCGTTGCCGAAGATCGAGCCGATGAACGCGACGACCGCGAGGCAGTCGTTGACGGTCCAGGGCTCGGCCGCGGAGCCGCTCTGCTCGAAGTACGCGTTGACCCCGTCGGCGTAGGCGCCCAGGTCGCGCAGGATCTGACGGCCCTTGCTGCCGAAGGTGTTGACCAGCTTCTGCTGCTGCGCGGTGACCAGCGCTTCCGACTGGGCGCTCGGCACGAAGGTCTGTCCGCTGGTGACGAGCGCGAACGCGTCGATGCCCGGGATGTCGGCCACGGCCGCGCGCGCCGCGCTCCGGCCGAGCTGGAGCAGCAGGCTGCGGTCCTCGGCGGCGACGAAGCCGGCGCCGAACCAGAGGTCGTCCGTCGTCTGCCCGTAGATGTGCGGCACGCCGAAGGCGTCGCGCTGGATGGTCAGGCCCGCGCGCCCGGTCGGCTCCTCGGTGGTCGCGCCGGTCGGGGTGAAGCTCTCCGGCTTGTAGAAGCGCTGGATGTCGGCGACGGTGACGTTGCCCCGCAGCGGCGTGAGGCCGTCGTAGAGCGGAATCTGGTCGGTCGAGTGGACCTCGGTCGGGAGCCCGCCGTATTGCCCGGGCGGCAGCACGTTGTAGGCGAAGTCGTCGGCGGAGGAGGGGGAGGGCAGCGTCGCCAGGAGCGCGATGATCACGGCGAGCGACCCGCGCCAATCTCGCGCGACTCGTGCTCCTGGCCCGTCGATCACCGCCGTCCGCATCATCACGACACGTCGATTGCCGTAGCACGGCGCGGTCGGACACTCCACGTGGGGTCGGGGCCGTGCCGGCCGTGCGCCGGACGGCGTCGAGCAAGCTCGCGCTCCGGCTTGCTTGCTGCTCATGGCCACACGCTTGCGAGCGGAGTGCTCGAGCAGGTCGCGCGGCCGTCGTCGTGTTCCGGTCGGCGAGACAACTGGGCCGTCGAGCTGACGCGCATGCGGGAAAACGAGCGCGAGTGCCGCCCTTTGGTACGAGATCGGAAGGAGATGGACGCTCTCGGTGCTCGTGCGCGCGCCGTGTGCGGCGTGATCCTGTTGACCTTCCGTCGCAGCGTCGCCTAGGTTGTCGTTCGACCGGGGCTGCGCGGGCTTTCTCACCCGAGTGCGAACCGTCTCCGGTCGCTCTGGCGGAGGTGGAAGATGAGCCAGCTTCTCACGATCGTGTCACTCGTCGTGCTGCTCGCAGCGCGCGCATCCGACGCGCAGGTCGGGAGCGCGCCCGTGAACTGGGGCGACGATTCGTCGACGGTGGCGCTCTGGACGTTCAACGGCAACGCCAACAACGTCTCGGCGTCGCGGACGTACTGCGCCGCGGGCGAGGCCGATCTCACGCGCTACGCCGGGCAGTCGGGTGGTCTGAGCTTCGACTCGAGCAATCGTCAGGAAGGTAGCGCGTCGATACGCCTCGACGGCGCGACGACGCTCGCGGCGCAGTCGTCGATCAACGACACGCGCTGCCTGCGCACTGGCAGCCCGAACCAGTGGACGATGACGTTCTGGATGCGCAACACGTCGCTCAACACGGCGACGTCCAGCCCGTTCCCGATGATCATCTTCAACCGCGACGAGGCCGCCAACGGCCCAAACGCGCTGAACGGATTCTACGTGACGTACATCAACGACGGCGGCAGCACCGAGGGCCGGACGTACGCGTGCACGCGCGCGAAGAACCAGTCGAGCGACGCCTGCGCCCCGTTCATCGCCAGCGCGCTGACGCCGAGCTCGGCCTGGCACTTCGGCGCCGTCCAGTACGCCGGCAGCGCGCTGCGCTACGCGCTCGAGGGCGCGGCGCTGTCGGGCGGGGTGAGCAACACGCTCGGGAAGAACCCGGGGACGTACCCGTTCCAGCTCTCGCACATCGTCGCGCCGGGCAACAACAGCGGGGTGATCGGGAACGAGGACGAGGTGTGGTGGACGGCGGCCGTGCTGAGCCAGCAGCAGATATGCCGCGTGCGCAGCGTCGGAGTGCAGGGGACGCTCGGCTGGTGCGCGCCGGACGGGTCCCACTGGATGGCGTGCGCCACGGACGCGGACTGCGGCGGACGGGCAGGGTCGTGCAACAGCGCGTTCGCCGGGACGTCGCCGCAGGCGGCGAAGGGGACGTGCGTGGGGCATCTCGGGACGGGCGGGCCGTCGGGGTGCAGGGCGGTGGCCGATCTGGGGGCGTGCAATGCGAACCTGACCGGGGGGGTCCAGCCGCCGCCGGGGCCGCCGAGCCCGCCGGAGTTGTTGGACGTCGCGCCGATTGCGAACTAACCTTTCGGCCCTCGACGCGCGTCACCTCGACGATGACTCGACCCAAATTCGAAAACCGAGCCGGTTCGTGGGGCGCCTCGGAGCCCACTCGTCAAACCAACAACTCCGCGACCTCTACTGTGAGCGCCGAAGCCGAGACGATGATCTTCTACGAGGCGCGCTGGAAAACGACCGCCCCAGAGTTCAGGACTGCCGTTGGAGCAGCGGTGTATCGTTGCGCGCGGCGATGTCTCGCTGAAGGAAGCATCGGTCTCGGCTGGCTGAAGGAGCACGGGCGCGCCGATCTTGCGGAACGGCTCGGTGAGGGTCGCATTGAGCGCCTCATCGAAGCCGAACGCGCCCGCAATGCTCAGCCGGCTCTTCTCCCCGAGTACCTCATTGCTTCCCGGCTGAGCCCTCACCGACATCCAAGAGGAACAGTACATCCAAGACCTCACCGAATGGCGCAACCTGCGACTCCACGCCGGCGCGGTGAAGATCGAGCGGGGGCAGGACGGATTGTCTGTCTCGACGTCGGCCACCGCCGAAGTGCAACCGCTCCTTCGCGGAGACGATCCGACTGCGGTGCGGGAACGGCGTGAGCAAGTAGTCGTCGCTCAGATCGTACGGCGCGCGCCCGCTCCTGTCAGCGGAAGGCGTACCAAGCCTCGAGCAGGCCGAGCAGGCTGAAGCTTCCCGAGGGAACCAGGACGGCGCCGACGATCGGGTTCTGCGCCAGCGGTGCGAACGCCCCGTCGGAAAGCGCTTCAATACGCTCGATAGCCGCTTCGAGCTTGGTGCGCTGCTGCTCCGCCTTGGGACTGTCGCTCCCCCGCAGGTACCAGGCGCGGTCGCGCAGGCGTGCGAGCGACACGTCGCGGGCTCCCTGTGCGGCACGGCGGAGAATGACGGCGCAGCCGACTACGTAGAGTCCGAACAGCCCGAAGATGGCGACCAGACACGGCGGCATGTTCCACGCATCGAAGAACGCGCTCCGGGCCACCAGCATGAGCCCGACAACGAGCGCGGGATACAGCACCAGCGGCCCGACAACGGCTGTTCGTTGCTCGATGAGCCACATGCGCAAGAGCTCCCGAGCCTCGAGTTCGTCCGTGCCCCAGTTGGCAGCGGCCAGCTCCAAGATCGAGCGTGTCCACGGCGATTCGAGACGCGCGAGTTGCTCCACGAAGCGGACGCACAGTCGAGTCGCATCGACGACAAGGAAGTTGAGATAGACCGTCACGATCACGCATAGCCACAACACGATGCGATCGACGGTACCCGCAGTCAGACCACGAGACGGAACATAGGGCGGCCCGAAGATCGCGACCAGGACGTATCCGACGACCAGGAAGATCAGCGTCGACAGACCGACGCGGAGGCGGCGGGCGATGGGCCGTCCGTGCTCCATATACTGGGCCCAGAGTTCCGCGCCGTCACATGCCTGTCCGCCGACTCCCCAGCGCGTAATCTGCATCGTCCGATCCGCGCGGCCTGCGCGGAGCGCCTGCCAGGTGCGTCGCAACCAACGCCATGGTCCGAGCTCAGGGCGCACATTCCACCCGAACGCGTATGCGATCGAGGCGTCGCTCGCGAGCAGGGCTGCGTGCGATCGACCTACCAACCAGACGGCGAGCCCTGCCGTCCAAACTCGTACGATCTCGGTCGGCCAGACGCTCACGCCATCAAGGAGTGTGAAGGGCTCACCGTTGGCTCCGTCGATGCGGGCGAGCAGTACGAAGATGACCGGTGTCCCGAATAACATTGCCAGGAGCCCCATCGCCTTGAGCCGCGTCCGTTGGCGGTTGAGCCCGAGGTACGGCAGCATGGGCCCGACCAGCACGGCTCCGAGAGCAACGAGTCCCATGAGAAGCAGACCGATTGGCACGAGCGGCATGAGGCTATCGCGACCGACGACGTCCTCGCGCGCCGGCTGGTCGGAGCGGGGACAGGGTTGGCTCAGATCGATGGCGCCGTAACGGCCCACCTCAAAGAGCCGCGCACAGGTCTCGAGATGCCCGCCTCCAGCGCCGGATCGTGGCCGTCCCGCGGATGGGCTCCACGACGCCGTCTGGATGTCGTCGTCGCTCGGGGTGATCGGGGCCTGAATCGCCGCCAGCGTCGCCGCGAACACCGACGTCTGGTAGCTTTCGCGGAAGGGCGGCACTGGTCCCTGGCGATCACTCGCGAGCGACAGGCCGAAGCCGGATGCGACGACGAGGTTCCGTGTCCACGGCGTCTCGGCCGGATGAAGCATCAGGGCGTCGAGATCGGTGGTGAAGAAGATCGCGTCGGGAAAACGAGGCCGCAGGGCCTGGAGGACCAGGAGTTTGTCGTAGACGTCGCTCCCGAGGACGCCGATGGCCCGGATGCGCCGGCATCCGGTACGAAAGCGAGTGCCCAGGCCGCATTCTTGTAGCCGGCCCGCGGTGGCCTCGATACGATCGGCGAGGCGGCGGAGATAGTCGAGCTGTCCGTCGCCATCGGGCCGCTCGAGCGCGGCGCGCCGCCGCTCGAGTTCCTCGCGCGTTGGTTGGAGGTCGGCAGAGGTCTTCTTCTTGTCGTCGCGATCGGGCTGCGCATGCGGCGCACTGCCGTCGAGACCTTTGAGGTAGCTGTAGCGGTGAATCCTGCTCTGCTCGCCCGTCTCGGCGACCACCTCGTCGCACCTCGCTCCCCCACCCTCCCTGACGCATTTCGTCCGCACCGCAAGGTCGAAGGTTCGGGGGAAGGCCCGTCCGTAGAACGTGTCCAGCTCGGTTACGATGGCCACGTCCGACGGGGACTCGCCGTCCAGGCGTACGCCGCGGAGCGCCAGCTCATCCACCAGCACCGCGGCCAGCGCGTGGTCGTCGCTGACTGTGCGATCCAGCCGGACGCCGGCCTGGGCGAACATATCCTCTACCTTGCCCCGCTCGTCGATGCCGATGCCCGACGCCAGCTCCCTGCTCTCGGCGGTTGCCCAGGGTGAATACAGGTCCAGGCCCGCTGCGTGCCCGTCAACGCGTTCCCTGAGCATGTGCTGGAGCGTGTCCGAGCTTCGTGGCCCGATGATTCGGACCTCCAGAGGCCGCGATGACAGCCCGCCGGTATCCCGTCTCACCCACCGCACAATTTGCTGGAGCTGGTCCAGTGGCGTCTCCCCCAGTCGCTTATCGTCGAGCCAGAGAATGAGCACCGCGGCGGGCAAGTCGGCGCGGGGCATCTCCAGGCGGTACCATTCGAATGGGACCACCATGTGCTGGCGGGCCGGGTCGAACCAGGCGAAGCCCAGGCCATCATCGTCCTCGGGGCTATACCCGAGGGTGCCTAGCGCGGAGATGACGGCATACCGCGTGCGCGTGCGCGATTCCGCGTCATCGGGAAGCGACCCCCCGGAGACGGTGACGAGCAGGGCGACGACCGAACCGTCGACCTCGTGTATCGCGCGAGTCAAGTGATAGTGCGTATCTACGCCCGGCCTCATCGTGGACTTGCTCGCTGGCGGCTGGTCCTTCGCGTGATTTGCAAGGTACTCGGCTATCGCCTCGAACGGATCCTGCCAGAGACGGGCGGGCACAAGGGCCCTGTCGTCGGCGCGGAGCATCGCCTGCTCGGGATGGGGCCGCGAGCTAATGAGCGGTGCGTCGCGCCACAGCGCACCCATCGCGAGCGCCGCAACGGCGAGGACCGCGCCCGCCACCGGTGGCCGTCCACCGTCTTTCTTGCCACCCGTCATGAGTTCAGGTCAGACCGGTCGAGGGAGCATCGCGAGCTCCGGCTGGCCGCTATCGTCGCGAATCGATCGTGTGTCTGCCATGTGACGCAAGTGAGCAAGTGCGATGCCGCCCGTGGTGTGCTGAAGAAGTCGTGGTCTCGCCACGCGCTGGGCGGTAGCGAGCCGGGTGCTGCGGCCTTCACCGGACAACCGGCACCAGACCGTCCGGCATTCCGGACGGTCGAAGAGTTCCTCTCCCCCGCCTCGAGTTGGTGTGGAAGAACCCGCGCGCCGCGGTTTTTCGACCGTCTCCACGAAGCGGACGATCCGCTCCCAGGGAGCGGGGCGCGCCACGGAAGCGTGTCGCGCGCCTCCGCCGTCGGCGTCTGCCCGTGTGGAGGCAGGAGTTCTGCTCCTGCCGGCTGCAGACGAGCTCGCTGCTCTCAATGCCGCATTCGCGACCGATGCCAGCGATCGGCCCGCGTTGTCACGAGCTCCGTATCAACGACGGGATAGAACCTGGCGCGTTGTTTACCGGATCGACGCCGACGCGATCGTGCTCCTCGACGTGTTCTGCAAGAAGACGGGCCCACACCCAGTGCCACGATCGCAACCTGGCGGGCCCGCGCTGCCAGGTAGGATCCGATCCAGCAAGGAGAAGCAGCCATGAAGGCAACAAAAAAGGAAGCGCCTCGAGGCCGCCGGGTGGCGAGTGGGTAACGCAGGGGAATTTCTGGGCTTGAAGCCCGAGGAGGCCGCGCTGGTGGAGATGAAACTGAACTTGGCGCGTCGCCTTCGTGACGTGCGGACCAACCGTGGGCTGTCACAGGCGGCGATGGCCAAACTACTCGGTTCGAGCCCGTCGCGAGTCGCCAAGATGCAGGCGGGAGACTCCTCGGTCAGCGTGGACCTCCTGGTGCGATCGCTCCTGCTCGTCGGGGCGTCGCGAGCCCAGATTGCTCGGGAGATTGGCCGGCGAGCGGCGTGAGTTGCTGCCGTCTCCGCGGAGGCCCGGAAATGGGCTCACCCCGCCACCTCGAACCGCGGCCCCGAGGAAATGGCTCGCCACCTTCGCCGATCCGCTGCGAGCGCAGTCGGCCATCGACCGCTTCGTGAACAACGCCTACGACCTCCTGATCGACGGCGAGTCGTACCGCAAACGGCAGAAGCCGACGCTGGACGCGCCCCCGGCCGCTACGGCAGAGAAGACACGAAGGAGGTCCTCACCCGCGACGCGCTAGCCCGTCACGCCGGCGGACCCCCAGGGGCATCCTCGTGAGAAGCCACACGCCGGAGCTGCTCGACGTCGCGCCGATCACGAATTGACGACGAGCTCATCGGCTGCCCATCGGGCGATCGACAACGGTCGGCAACGGACGGGTACCCCCGAGCGTTCCAGCCGGGTCGGGATCGGCTCACGAAGGCCGACTCGAAGGCTCCTTCGGTTCCACGCAAGCCCGGACCTGGCGACCGAGCCGAATTCGCTCCGGAGGCTCCATCGGGGCGACGACGCCACGGACGGGTGCGCGCCGTCGAGTGGTAGCCATGGCAGACGCCATCTCAAACCATTCCTGACAGTCTCTCTCCAGGCAGGCTCGCGCCGTCGCGCTCTGCCCCGTGAACCAAGGCTTTTCGGCGCGCTGAAGGCGGGCTCAACGCGGCAGCGAGTTTGCTCACTTCCTCTACAACACCCGCACGCACGATGCTGCGGGGAACACGGGAGGAAGAAGCGATGAAGAGCTACGCGACTCTGAAGGGAACGTTCGGGACGATCGTGGCGGGTGCCATTCTGGCGGTGACCTTCAGCCAGAGCGCGTTCGCCGGTGCAGTGCCGCAGTCCTGCTTTGGGGGCTGCCACGTGAACCGTCACGACTGCGCGGTGGGGTGCGTCGTTGAGGGGAATTGCGGCCGGATGTTCGACACCTGCAAGACCGGATGCAAGGACTCCACGGTTCCAGGACCGGATCGCAAGGACTGCGTGACCGAGTGCCGGACGGAGCGGCAGGACTGTCGAGCCGGGGTCGGAAGCTGCAAGACCTCCTGCGTGGACGATTTCCTGTCCTGCCGGGTCGAGTGCAAGACCAGCTGAACCGGCTCCGTCCCCGAGGCATCGCGGCCACCCGCGCGCTCAGCGCGGGTGGCCCGATCACCCGGTGTCCGCTCCGTCCGACACCGGTAGAGCCCGCCGTCGGCGCTGGCTGACGGCGGGCTTCCACAGGGGCCACTCTCACCTTCTCTCGCTTTGGCGCCCATATTGCTTTGGAGGCTGGCATGAGCACGCTCGAGACCCGAACCAACGTTGAGCCGTCGGTTGGGCTGCATCCCACGCCCCTACTCCGATTGCGACTCCGAGTTCTGCAGGCCTCGCGCGGCGAACTGCAGACGGTGCTCGCAGATGCCATCGCCGAGAATCCGTGCATCGAGGAGAGCCCCTGGGACGACGTGGCGAGGCACAGCGTCGGCGGCAATGGAGATCCGGAGGTCGCGCTGGAGAACCTCGCCGCGTCGCCCCCGTCGGTGACAGAGGAGCTTCTGGTGCAGCTTCGCTGCACCCAGCTGTCACCGGCCGAACGACGCGTCGGGGAGTTCGTCATCGGGAATCTGGACGACGACGGCTTCCTCGATGCCACGATCGAGGAGATCGCGGTCCAGACGAACGTGTGGCCAGACCTGTCGATCGTCGAGCGGGTCCTGGCATGCGTCCAGGAGTTCGACCCGCCGGGTATCGGAGCCCGCGATCGTCCCGAGTCGTTCGTGCTGCAGCTCCGCCGTCGGGGCCTCGGCGACGCGAGTCTTCCGGTCCGGCTCGTTCGTGAGTATCTGTCCGCGATCGTCCGGAAGCCCGTGGAGCGTGTCGCGACGATGCTCGGCGTGTCGACAGAAGAACTGCAAGCTGCGGCTCGGCTGGTGGCGCGACTCGACCCGAGTCCGGGACGGGGCGGGGACGCGATGCCGGCGCGCGTGGTTCCCGACGTGACGGTGAGCGAGGTGGACGGCGACTTCGTCGTGAGCTTGAACGAGGACGGGCTGCCACGGCTGGGATTGCGGGACGGCCCGACCGGAGGATCCACGTGGAGGACGTGGCGACGCGACGCGGAGTGGCTGCTCGGGGCGCTGGCCCAGAGGCGAGAGACACTCCGGCTGGTCTCGGAGAGCGTCGTGCGAGCCCAGCGCGACTTCCTCGAAGGGCGGGGACCGCTCCGGCCGCTCGTGCTGCGCGACGTCGCGGGCGAGATCGGACGGCACGAATCCACGGTCTCTCGCGCCGTGGCCGACAAGTACGTCGAGACTCCCCACGGTCTGCTGCCCCTGAAGGCCTTCTTTGCACGACGAGCGAGCGCCGGGGGCGCCTCCGCGGCAAGGGTGAAGGATCGGATACGCGAGCTGGTGGCGGGCGAGGATACCGAGCGACCGCTGAGTGATGACCAGATCATGCGGCAGCTTCGATGCGAGCGCCTGCACGTGTCGCGACGCACCGTCGGAAAGTACCGGGAAGAGCTTTGCGTGCCGCCTGCAGCTCGCCGCCGGGGTGAACTCCAGCCGGAAGGAGGGCGCAAGCGCCCATGGTGACGCTGTGCGCGGTCGTCTTGGCGGTCTTCACCGGGCCGCCCGCGACCAGGAGACCGTTACTTTGTGAGCTAGCAACAGACGGGTGCGATTTTGCTTCCCGGTGCAGGATCGGTCTAGACTGGAGCATGGGCCAGTCCGAAGTTCCCGATGTCGACGGAGTGCGGCGCGAGCGCGACCTCTACCTCCGACTCCTCGAGCTGGGCCACGAGAACACGGTGACGCCCTTCCTGCAGGAGGCTCTCTCACTCCTCGGCGAGATCACGTGCGCTGACGAGGCCTACCTGGAACTCTTCGAGAACGGGGACTCCTCAGACGGTCCCCGATGGTGGGCCGCGCGAGGGTTGTCGAGCGAGAAGATACAGGACGTCCGCACGTCGATATCCCGGGGCATCATCGCCGAGGCCGTGAAGAGCGGACAAACGGTGGTGACGCAGTCGGCCTTGCTCGACCCGAGGTTCTGCGGCCGTGACAGTGTCGCGGGTGCCGGCATCGAGGCCGTTCTCTGCGCACCGATCGGCGCGGACCCTCCCCGGGGCGTGCTGTACGTGACCTGCGCCGATCCACGTCAGAAGTTCTCGGAGGAGGATCAGCGGCGTGTCGAGCTGGTCACGCGACACCTGGCTCCGCTGACGGATCGGCTGTTGCTCCAGGAACGGCTCAAGAGGAGCGAGGATGCAACGCATCCCTGGCGCCGGAAGCTCCGCCTCGACGGCTTGATCGGGCGCAGCAACTCGATGGCCGAGGTGTTGCGGGAAGTGGCCGTGGCGGCACCATCGTCGAAGACCGTGCTGCTGGTCGGCGAGACCGGCACCGGCAAGAGTCATCTCGCGCGCTTGATCCACGAGAACGGTCCTCGTGCGGGACGACCTTTCGTCGAGGTGAACTGCACGTCGATCCCTGAAAATCTCGTCGAGGCCGAGCTCTTCGGGTACAAGCGCGGAGCCTTCACGGGCGCGATCGGAGATCGAATCGGGCTCGTCGGCCAGGCTGAACGTGGCTCGATCTTCCTGGATGAGATCGGTGACTTGCCCTGGGGAACGCAGGCAAAGCTGCTCCATCTCCTGCAATCGAAGGAATACAGACCGCTCTCGAACGACAGAGCCGAGCCGCTCCGGGCCGATATCCGCATCATTGCCGGAACGAACGTCGATCTCGTCCGAGCAGTCGAAGAGCGAAAGTTCCGTCAGGATCTCCTGTTTCGCCTCGACGTGATCACGATTCGCATGCCGTCGCTCGCGGAACGTCGCGACGACATCCCGGAGCTTGCGGCAGCCTTCTGCGTGGAGGCGTGTCGGAGCGAGGGTCACGCCGTGCGATCTCTCGCCGCCGACGCCATCCGTGCTCTCGAGACCGCTGAATGGCCTGGCAACGTTCGCCAGCTGGAGAACGCGGTCCTTCGCGGGGTCCTCCACGCGGTCGAGGAAGGTTTGATGCAGGTCGAGCGGCGGCATCTGTTCCGTGAGACCGGCACCCTGCCAGCGCCAGATGCTGCTCAGCTCACGTATCAGGAGGCGACCCGGAACTTCCAGAGGCAATTCATCGAGCAGATACTTCGCGAGTGTGGAGGTAACGTCAGCGAAGCGGCGCGCCAGATCGACGTGTCGCGAACATATCTGCATGAGCTGAAGAAAGGTCTCGGGATCGACCGACGACGAGTAGGTTGAGGAACTACCGCAGGGGCACCGTGACGAGGAGAGGCTGGGTCGTCCCCTGTGGTAGCTTGTCAGGCCCTACAGAGCGCAAATACCCAGGTCTTTGAATCGGTTGTCCACGGTTAGCCCTTACGGGCTCGGTCTTCAGCGCGGTACTCTACAGCTCGACGGACAGTGTCGTTGGGTAGTGTCCTGAATCGCGGTCAGTGCCGCCCCCGGCGAAGGCCGCCCAGGACCCACTCGCATGGTACGAGGCCTGCACCGATAGCGTTCGGTACCAGCTACCTGCGTGACATTCTGCGCGAGTTTGCGGTCTGCCGTGCCTCTGCTGTGCGTCCATGAAGGCGTGTCTTTCGGGGCCGGCCTCCGTCCAGTCCTAAGCCGCGGCCCTCGACCGCATCCTGTCGGCGTCGGCGAGCCCGCGGTCCATCACGGTCGATCACGGTACCAAGCCGGTCGGCGCGACGGTCTCCACCTGGTGGAGCACGCGCTTCAACGCGTCCGAGCGGCCGATGATGTCCTCGAAGTTGTGCTCGGTGCGCAGCTTCCTCCTCGAGGCAGACCTTCTCCGCGGCGAGCTTGTCCTTGAGCGCCGCGATCTCCCGGAAGGCGAGGACGTTCTCGACCGAGAAGGCGACCCGGTTCGCCACCGCCGAGAGCAGGTCCTCGTCGTCGGCGCTGAACGGCTCGTCGCCGACCGCGCGAGCCCGAGCGTGCCCAGCCGCCGGTCGTGGACGGTCAGCGGCATGCAACACATCGAGTAGATTCCCTCCTCCAGGAGGAGCTTCACGGTGGGCGCAGAGAGGTGCTCCAGCTCCGCGCGTCCGAACCGGACGGACCTGCCGGCATTGAACGCGATGGCCGCCAGCGAGCCCTCGAAGGGCACGGACATGTGCTCGCGAATGAGCCCCTTGCCGGTGAACTCAATCGCCCACATGTCGAACGCGCGCTACTCCGGTTGGTACACCGCGAGGCTCGTGTAGTCGTGCCCGACGACGCGGCGGAGATGGGCCGAGATCGCGCCGAAAAGGGCGCGCGGATCGAGGCTCGACACCAGCGCGTTGTTGACCTCGAGCAGCAGCCGGAGGCGATCGCGCTCCCGCTCGAGGTCGCGCTGCGCGCGCCCCATGTCCTCGTGGTGCAGCGTGTTGTCGACGGCGACAGCGATCTGGCTGGTGAACTCGCGCAGGAACCCGACGTCGGTCTCGCCGAACGCGTTCACGTCGCGGCTGGCGAAGCTGAGACCGCCCAGGCGGCGCAGCGGCGAAGTGAGCGGGAGCACGCAGACCGACCGCATCCTTTCGCGCCGGAGGATGTCCAGGACCTCGGCGAACCGCGTCTCGTGATCGACGCCGGCGTACTGGGCTGCTCCTGAGGGTCCGCCCGAGGTTCGATCTATAGGGCCCTCGGAGGGGAGTCCACGTGTCAGGATTGAGGGGACTGCCGCGGATTCTGGTCCGGCGGCTTGCAGCCGCTGTCGTAGCAGGTGCCCAGGTTAGTCGGCGCACTTGTGCTGGTTGCTCCTGCTGGTGCCGAGGATGTGGAGGCAGCGGATGTGCTGGGCCTGGCACTCGAGGATGCAGGTCTGGCCGGGGTGCGGGGTGGGTGGGGAGCTTGACGGCGCAGGCGGTGAGCGCCGCTGCCAGGCAGAGGACGCTCAGAAGGCGTAGCGACGGATCGAGTGCTGGAGCTTGCGCCGCGCGCACCGGGCGAGGTAGCGCACGCGATTCCCAGGCAACCAATCCAGTTCGTCCGCCCGACCCGACGTGACCACCGAAGTGAGCTACGTCTTCGCTGGACTTCAGCCGCTCTTCTGACGGCACGTTTCCGACCCGGCGTCGTCTGCGGAGCACTGGTGCTGTCGCGGCCGGTGCAATTTTACTGGGTGGCGTTCGCCGAGCAGACGCGCGGCGCCGCGTCGGCACTGGCACCCGCCTCGTCGGCCGCCGATCCGCTCGCCGGCATGGTCTCGACAGCAGCGGACCTCGACCAGTTGCGATTTTGGCGCGCGATCTTGGGAGTAGGACAACGAGTGCGCCTCGGGCCGGGCCCCATCGCGCCGCCTTTGACCGGGTCATGCTCGCGTGGTACCCGGTAATCTTTGACTCTTCAAGCCGGCTAGGTAGGCTACCGAACAGCAAGAGGGGTGCGCGTGGCGCTGCAGACTCGGACCAGTGAGCCGCCTCCCGATGCGGAAGCCAGCTCTTGGACGCGTGTGCTCGCGCGGATCCTCACCCGGGCGGAGTACCGCCGATGCAGAGGGGCATCCCGTCGGGGACGCGTTGCTCGCGTCGCGTTACCGACTGCTCAACGAACTCGGCCGTGGCGGAATGGGGAGCGTCTACCGTGCGCTCGATCGGTCCACCGGTCGCGTGGTCACGCTCAAGCGCCTGCATGAGGAACGGGACGGAGAGGTGTCGGCGCTAGGAGCCGCTCGCCTCGTCCTGGCGCAGGAGTTCCGGCTTCTCGCATCGCTCCGGCATCCGAACATCATCAGCGTCCTCGACTACGGATTCGACGGCGATCGCGTGCCGTTCTTCGCCATGGATCTCGAGGAGAACGCGCACAACATCGTCGAGGCGGGGCAAGGCCGGACTCTCGCGGTCCAGGTCGACCTGCTGGTGCAGCTGCTGCGCGCACTCGCCTACCTGCATCGCCACGGGATCATTCACCGCGACTTGAAGCCCGACAACGTCCTGGTCGTCGGGGGCGTCGTCAAGGTGCTCGATTTCGGCCTCTCGATCTACCGCGAGGCCGTCGCGTCGCTACAGCGTGGGTTGACGGGTACCCTGGCCTACATGGCTCCCGAAGTCCTGCGCGGGGAGGCCGTCTCGCAGCAGACCGACCTGTGGGGAGTCGGGCTGATCGCCTACGAGCTCTTCGTCGGCAAGCATCCGTTCGACGCCTCTGAGCCGGCGGCACTGTATCGCGACGTGCTCGCCACGCCGCTGCCCCGCTCGAGCGACGACCTGGACGATCCCCTCCGGCCCGTGCTTGCCCGGCTGCTCGCGCGCGAGCCGAGCGGGCGCTTTGCCACTGCGAGCGATGTCATAGTCGCGCTTGCGACAGCTCTCAGCTTGCCGCTCGCCGTCGAGACGGTGGCCACTCGCGAGAGCTTCCTGCAAGCGGCGCCGCTGGTGGGACGGTCCGGCGAGTTGGCCGTGATGACGGCCCTCCTGCACCGCACCGCACAGGGCACCGGCGGGACCTGGCTCGTCACCGGCGAGAGCGGCATCGGCAAGTCCCGGCTGCTCGACGAAGTGCGTACTCAGGCCCTGGTGGATGGTATGACCGTGCTGCGCGGCTCGGGGCGCAGCCAGGGTGGCGCACCCTTCCACGTGTGGCGAGACGTGGTGCGGGGACTGGTTCTGCGGGTTCCCGTGACGGACGCCGATGCAGCAGTGCTGCGAACGATCGTGCCGGACATCGAACTCCTTCTCGATCGGCGGATCCCTCCGGCCCCGGCGATCGAGGCGGATGCGACGCAGGCGCGCCTATCGATAGCCGTCGAGGACCTCTTACGTAGTCATCCCGGGCCCGTGGTGGTGATCCTCGAGGACCTGCAATGGGTGGGAAGCGAGAGCCTCACGCTACTCTCATGGATGTCGCGGGTGGTGCCCGAGCTTCCGATCCTGTTGCTGGGCAGCGTCCGCGACGACGAGACGCCGGACCTGCCTGGGTCCATCGCCAATGCTCAGAAGTACCGCCTGGGGCGCCTGCGGCGGGACGAGATCATGGCGCTGGCGGAGGTGATGGCGGGCCCCGCGGCGCGACGTCCCGAGATCGTGGACCTGCTCGAAAGGGAGACCGAGGGGCTTCCCTTCTTTCTCGTCGAAGTGGTGCGGGCTCTGGGCGAGCACGCGAGCGGCCTCGAGCACATCGGGGACGCTTCTCTACCCGGACGATTGGCGTCTGGAGGCATCCAGCGCGTGGTCCGCAGGCGCCTCAATCGAGTGTCGACACTCGATTTGCCGGCGCTCGAGACCGCGGCGGTCTCCGGCCGGATGATCGACGCCGCGCTGCTGCACGCGGTGCACCCGGACGTCGATTTCGACGGGTGGGCCCTACGATGCGCCGCAGCGGCCGTCCTCGAGCTCCGCGAGCAGGAGTGGCTCTTCACGCACGACAGGCTGCGGGAGCAACTCCTGAACGACCTCGAGCCCGAGTCACTGCGCTCCCGGCACCAGCGAGTGGCGGAGGCACTCGAACGTCTGTATCCGGGCTGTGCAGAATTCGTCACGGCGCTCGCGCATCACTGGCGACAAGCCGGAGATTCACTGCGCGAGCTCGACTACGCCGAGCAGGCGGGGCGGCTTGCACTACAGAGCGGCGCATGTCGTGAGGCGACGGCGCATCTCCAGCGTGCTCTGTCGCTGGTGAAGGAGACCGCGAGGCTGCCGGCGTCTCGGCTCTCCGGGACGCGATCCCGCGTCATCCGGTGGCAGCTCGACCCGAACGCACGAGTCGACCCCGAGACCGCGAGCTTTCGGCTCGGCGCCATCGAGGGGCAGCTCGTCGAGGCCTCGTTCCGGCTCGGCGACCTCAAGGCGACCCGGGAGCATGGCCTCTCCGCGCTGGCGCACTGGGGCTATCGGGTGCCGGCGACGCGTCCCGGGATGGCGCTCGGAGTGGTCGGCGCGATGGTCGTCCGGACGCTGCAGTGGGCGCTCGATGTGCGCTCGGCGCACCCCGAACGCGCGCGCCTGGTCGCCACTACGGTCGGCGCTGCCCAGTATCGCCTGATCGATACGTACTACTATTCGCTGGAGGCGCGACCGCTGGTGTGGACGACCCTTCAGCTTCTGAACCAGCTCGAACCGATCGGTCCTTCACCCCTCCTCGCCCGCGCCACCGTACTCGAGGGCCTGCTCGCTGCGATGGTGCCCATGCCCGGGCTTGCCGAACGCTTGTGCCGTCGCGCGCTCGAGATCGCGGAGGCGGCCGGGGTCGCCCCACGACGAGGCGTGGGTCCAGTCTCGGTACGGCGTCTTTCTCGCCTACGTCTGTCGCTGGAACGAGGCCTTCGCGGCGGCGAATCGCGGCGTCGAGGGGGCAAGCGCCGCGGGCGATGTGCGGATGTGGGAGGAAGTCCGTCTCGAGGGCGGGCTCATCAGCCTCTATGCCGGTCGCTACGGCGTGGCCGCCGAGTGGGCACGCAGTACGTACGACTCGACGCTGCGCAGCGGCAACCTCCAGTCTCGCCTAGGCGCGCTCGCGGTGCGGGGCGATGCGCTGCTGCGCATGGGCCGGGTCAGCGAGGCGCTCGACCTCTACAAGGAGGCGCTGAGCCTTCTGCAGCACGCCGACAAGCTCACGGCGCGGAGCGAGCACACCACCGCCATCTGCATGCAGTCGCTCGCCCGGCTCTATGCCGGCGACCGCGAGGGCGCGTACGACGGCGCCTCACACGCCCTGCCCCTGCTCACTGCCGCGGAGCCTGTGGGCTACTGGATGCAGCAGGGCACCGCAGGGGTCGCCGAAGTCCTCCTGACGCTCTTGGAAGAGCGCTGGCCCGGAGTTCCGGAACCGGCGCTGCTGCGCCGTCAAGCACGCGCGGCCGTGGGAGCCACTCGCGCATACGCCCGGCGGTTTCCCCTCGGCAAGCCACCGATGCTGCTCTGGCAGGGCACGCTCGCTTGGGTCTCGGGGCACGAGCGGCGGGCGTGGCGGCTGTGGACCCGCGCACTCGAATTGTCGCAGCGTCTGCGTATGCCCTACGAACACGCTCGCGCGCACCTGGAGCTCGGCCGGCACGAACCACCCGAAGCGCCCGCGCGCGCGCAGCATCTCGAAGCGGCCATTCAGGAGTTCGAGCAGCTCGGGTGTTGCGTCGAGGGCGCACGGAGCCAGCGGCTGCTGTCGTCCGGACGGAGCTTCTGAGCGCCGTGGCCCGGCTGACGCTCGACGAAGCCGGCTTGCTGCGCTGCCCGCGGTGCGTGGGGCCGCTCGTCTATGCCGGGTCGATGCGCGCGGGTGGGCTCGATGTCGGCACGCTGCATTGCGGGCGTTGCGGTGGCGAGTGGGCGGTTGAAGCCGGTGTGCCGCGTCTCCTCGACGAGGACGAGATCGGTTGCTTCGAGGGCCTCATCCGGCAGGTCTACGACTGGATCGCGCCCGTCCACGACCTCGGCGTCCGCTGGGTGCTGCCGCTGGTCATGCGCGTTTCCGAGGACGTGGCCCGCGCCGCCTACGTGCGGCGTCTCGAACTCGATCGCCTCGACAGATCCGGGTCATCGCGCATCCTCGACGTCGGGATCGGCAGTGGCGGCGGCTTGCGGGCACTCGTTCGTGCGCTCCCGCCCGGCGTCGATGCCGAGTGGTGGGGCCTGGACTACTCGGCGGGCATGCTGGCGCAGTGCGAACGGCACCTCGCCTCGTCGGATCTCCCTCCGGTGAGGCTGCTGCTCGGTGACGCCCACGCGCTGCCGTTCCCGGACGGGTTCTTCGATCGAGTCCTCCACGTGGGCGGGATCGCCACCTATCGCGACCCGGGTCGGGCCATGGCAGAGATGGCTCGCGTCGCGAAACGCGACACGCCGATCGTGGTGGTGGACGAGCAACTCGACCCGGTCGCCTCACGATCATTGTGCCAGTGGCTCGCCTTCCGGCTGCTCACCCTCTACGACCCGGGTCCTCGCGCTCCTCGCGAACACGTCCCAGCGGCCGCTGCGGATGTGCGGGTCGAACAGGCCGGGCCGTTCTTCTATTGCCTGTCGTTCCGCACGATGTGACGGCGTAGCTCACTGAGCTGCCTTCAGGCGATCGAGCAACGCCTTCTCCTCGGGGAACTGCGCGATGATCTGCGTGAGCGCGTCCGGTGGGGACGGAGTTGGGGTAACCTTACCCATCTCCACCACCTGGAGGAACACGACGTTCGCGACCTCGAGGCTCTGGGAGAGCCGGTCCACCCCCGAGTAGACGCCGGAGAGAAACAAGATGTCGACGATCTCGACCGCTGGCACCTTCTCCATGAGCCCGAGGTAGACGTGGATCGCCAGCTTGCCGATGAGCCCCTGACTCGCGAGAACGGCGAGCACCACGCGCTCCCGATCGTCGCTCGTGACCCGACCCGGAATCTGACGTCACCCCGTAGAACGCCTTCGCTATGGCGCTCAGGTAGAGCGACACGGGAGAGGACTTCGCTACCATCGTGTCGCTGGTCACTGGATACCCCGAGAGCGCGAACTCCCCCTCGAGGACCTTTCGCAGAAACTCCTGAAACGCGCCGGACTCTTTGAAGGGGACGTAGGTCTTTCGGAGTGTTGCCGCCGCACCCTCGATGTCGATCGTTTCGGCCATGTCACGTACCTCCCACCGACGAGTGTCGTTTCAGATGACTCGAGTCGGGCTGCAGCACCACGTCGAGAAGCCGCAGCGTCATACCGCCGGTGAAGTCGATCGTGGCGCCGTTCAGCCAAGCGGTCTCCTCCCGCGCCAGGATGGAGACGAACGCCGCCACGTCCTCTGCAGTGGACATGCGTCCGGCCGGGATGAGATCGGCATGGATTGCCTCGAGACGCGCCGCCGCCTCGGGGCCCATCACCGTTCGCACGGCCGGTGTCAGCACCGTACCGAACTTGAGCAGGTTCACGCGGTGGCCGCCGGGACCGAGCTCGATCGCCAGATGCTTGACGTACATCTCGAGCGCCGCCTTCGCCGCCGCCACGAGGCCCGTGTTGTTGAGGAGGGAGTCATGCAGCACGTTGGTGAGGCCGAGCAGCCGCGCCGAGGGCGCGAGCAGGCCGTCCACATGCAATCGCTGCGCCCAGTAGACGAACGAGTGCGCGAGGTAGCTGAAGGTCTTCTCCACCTGCCGCACGGTGAATGCGTCTCCCCGGGTGTCGAGGAAGCGTCCCAACGAGGCGCCCGAGATCGAGTGGACCACGAACGCCGCGCCTCCGCTCCCGACCGCGGCTGCGAGCGCGTCTCCGCAGGAACGCACCCCGTCCGGCGTGCCGGCGTCGCCGACGTGCAGGACGACGCGACGGCCAACCGCGCGGACGTCTTCCTGGAGGCGCCGCGCGTCGTCCGGGTGATGACCGCGGTGGACTCCGAAGACGTGCAGGCCCGGATCGTGTGCCAGCGCCCGCGCGATGGCCGCTCCCACGCCGGTGGACGCGCCGAGCACGACGGCCCAACGGTCGGCGCTCATCGTGTCCACTCGCGTTCGGCGCGCAGCTGCGTTCGAGCCTCGTCGACGAGCCCCTGGACGGCCCGGGTCACGCGCCGGTGGACCTTCAGCAACGCAGGTGTGTTGTCGGGTGAGGTCGCACCGTCGTCTCGCGGATCGATGGGCGGACCGATCAGCTGGTGAAGCCGCACCGGAAACGGGGGCGAGAACGGCCACACGCCGAGCGGGCCGATACCCACCCAGGCGAGCCACTCGAAGTCCTTCGGGAATCCAAGGCGCCGTCCGAGCTCTGGTCCGCTGGTGAGTCCGATGTAGCACCCGTCCGCTCCTGCGGCGCCCACGGGGACGATCTTGAGGCCGTACTTCACGGCGATCCGGACGTAGCCGAGGTGATCACCCCAGTTCACGCGGTAGGAGTCGTCGAACCGGCGGCAGCCCTCCTCCCCGCCTCCCGGCGTGGCCACGAGATGCTCGTGCCGCTCAACCGCCGCGCGCAGGTCGTCGCCGTTGTCACGGGCGACAAAGCCGAGCCGCTTGGTGAGCCAGTGCAGCGCAGGAACCTTTTCCACCCCGCGGTGGACCATCCCGTGCGGCAGGTAGTGCAGGCGCTCGTAGATCTCGAGCGTGAGGATGCACATGTCCACCGCCAGTCCCCGGGCGTGATAGCCGACGATGAGCCGCGCCTCGTTGTCCGGAACATGCTCCTCGAATCCGTCGACGGTGTAGCGGTGGTACCAACGCCACACGCGCCAGTAGGCGAGCCACGCGTCCACGGGGATTCGATCGAGCGTACTCACGGCACCTCCAGCAACGCCGCACCGTACGAGATCCCGGCGCCGACGCCGAGTATGAGGATCCGATCGCCCGAACGGACCCGACCGCTCTGCCACAGGCGATGCAGGGCGACGGGGATCGCTGCAGCTCCCACGCTGCCGACGTCGTGGACGATGCGAATCACGCGCTCGGCGTCCAGGCCGAGCGCCGCGATCGCCGCGTCGAGAATCGGGCCGTTCGGCTGGTGCGGCACCACCCAGGCGACGTCCGCAAGAGCCAGCCCGGTCTCGCTCAGGACGGCGCTGGCGGCGTCGCGCAGGTAGGCGATTGCATCGGTGCCCATGCGGGCATTGGCGGCGGTGAACCGTATGGTCTCACGCCGGCCGCTCGCCATGGGATGGGTGAGGTGGACGTCGCCGCCGGCGGGACCGTCGTTGCGCAGGTAGCTGGCGAGGAGCCCACCGCCGGCGTGCGTCCGCTCGACCACGACGGCAACCATTGCGTCTCCGAAGACCAGGAACGGGCGGGATTCTCCGGAGTGACGACCCGCGACCCGAGCTCCGAGACGACGATGCCGACGGGCCCGAACCCGGTCGCGATGCTGCGCGCCGCCAGATCGAGTGCCGTGAGGAATCCCATGCAGCCGTTCGACAGGTCGAGGCAGTCGCACGTACGCGACAGGCCGAGCGCAGCCGCAACGCGGTTCGCATTGGCGGGCAGGAGGCTGTCGCCTCCCGCGGAGCTGACGAAGAAGATCCGGCGCAACGTTTCGGCGTCCATGCCGGCGTTGGCGAGCGCTGCCCCCAAGGCCTCGGCCGCCGGCGCGACCGCTCCGACGGAGCCCGGTGCGGCGAGGTGACGCCGCTCGATGCCGGTGCGTGCGACCACCCGGGCGGCGTCCGGCGGCGGCGACAGGCGATGCACCAACTCCTCTGTCGTCACCACCTCGCCCGGCGCGACGTGCGCCGTGCCGGCGATACGAATGGGCAACGCGGCGCTCATCGTCGCTTTCGTGCCCGAATGAGTCGAACAGGAAACGCTCGGAACTGAGCCCAGCGTTCGATCGCTTCCCGCGCCGTCGTATTCAGTTGCGGCTCCCGCTTCAGCTTTGGATCGTTCGAGACGGTCCGCACCCGCGGCCACCAAAAGCCGTCGGCAAGGGGAAGCGATGCAGGAGTTACCTGGTAGAACACGTCGGAGTCTTCCGCCGCCAATTGACTCGCCCGCCCGAGGCTCGTCAGGAACGCCGTCAGGCCGTCGGCGAAGCGCCCGAGAACCGTTCGCCGGTAGAGGATGTCCGCCACCCAGTCGAAGCCGCGCGGTGCCAGCGCACGCAGGAGGTTCGGGTCGAGCACGTTGGCGATCGAGTTGAACGCGAACACCACGTCGGCGCCGAAGTCGGGCAGCACGCGTGCCGGCACGGGTACGGCCGTGGCCCCGTCCAGGTAGCGGGCTTTGGAGGTTGCGGCCGGCCCGAAGAGAATGGGGCTGGCGCCGCTTACCCGGACGGCCTCGCCGAGAGTCCCTCTGACGACGGCACATGACCGGACCCGCGGTTCGCTCTGCTGCCGGTCGCACAGCTCCGTCGTGACCGCGACGAAGCGTGTCGCGAGATCCTCGACCCTCGCGCCTGGCAGGAGCATGTCCACCGTCCGCTGCACGAACCATGAATTCGCCACCGCTGCAACGAGCGCGAGCTGGAAAAGGACTCCCTGTTGCCGGTACCTAGCGACCCCGCCTTGATTGTCCTGACAAAAGAAGGCTCCGAGCAGGGCGCCGCCGCTCACGCCGCTGACGACGTCCACGGGCACAGCGGCGTCCACGAGCCTTTCGATCAGTGGAACAAGGGCTGCGCTCGAAGCGCCGCCGCCGCTGAGTGCAACGCCGACCTGCCGGTTCGTCACGGCTCGCGCCCAGCGTGCGATCCCGGTCCGCAGCGTGGGTTCGTCCAGCGCGGCGCGAACGAACTCGCCGGCGGCGTCGACGCTCCACTCGGGTAGAGCCCGATGCGGAAGCACCACCCGGCACCGATCCCGGAAGAGCCGCCATTTGGCTTCGAGGGGTTCCATTCGTGAGACGAAGTCCGAGCTCTCGGGAAGCGTGATGACAGCGAGCGTGTTCAGATCGCGACCAAGCGGAGGTGGGATCCATGACGACCAGAGGGGTCTCCGCGAAGTCGCGGGACCGACAATGGTCGGAATGACTGACGAGAAGAAGGGACCGCTCGATTTCTGGTGCGCGGTCGCCGGAGTCCACAGATCGTGGAGCAGACAACTGAACAGTTCCTGCGGATAGGGATCGTCCAGATGCCATTCGGGTGTTGCCCACAGCACGCGGTGGAACCAGCGAGTCTTCCACCAGTGCGGCAGACGCCTCGGGTCTGCCGGATGTACGAACACGAGGTGCCACCCGGCGCCCTGCTTGCCGGTAGAAAGTCGTCGCAGGATTGCTGTCAACGCTCCATCAGCGAATGTCACAGGATGCCGTGCCGCGGGAAGCGCCACCTTCTGCGACGTCCAAGACGGAAGGGTCCGCACTTTCACGAACGAGCGATCGTCATCGAGGACGACCACGGCCGACTGCTCGTAGAACTCCTCGTGCAGCTGCGCAGCGAGGAGGCAGCCGAGTGCCTCCACGGGGAGCGGGACCTTCTCGTCGGCGGTCAAGAAGAGGCGGTGGGCTCGCACGTTATCGGGCTGGACTGGTACACCGATCAGATACCTCGGCGCTCTCTTCGATGGTCCGCGCCAGGGTGAACGATGCGGCGACGGCGTCGCGCAGCCAGTTCTGTCGAAAGCGCCGAACGCGCACGTCACCCCAGCCCGGGGCGCCACGGTATAGCTGGTCCTCCGAACCACCCAGATACATGCGGCCAGCGGGCACCCGGCGGTTTGGTCGCGAGCCTCGGCGCACGACCTCGACCTGCCCGTCGAGCACCAGGAAGAGATCCTTGGATTTAGGCTTCCCGAGCCCCTCTTCGGTCACGGGATCGCTCGCGAATTCGACGAGGTCTTGGAGGAGGCGCAAGCCGACGTGTTCGAACGGCGGCAGACGCCTGAGCGCGCTCGCAACGGTGGAGAGGTTCATCGGATTCTAGTTCGATTATCTAGCTGTATTCCCTGTCCCGGGTCAAGTCTCGTGGTTCACATTCTCGAGGTCGCGGGCATCCGCAAAGGGCGCGCGCACCGTCCCCACTCACCCTTCATCGTCGCCGTCCCCCGCACGGCAGCAGCGGTGCGATCACCGAACGACGAGCGGCAGTGCCTCGAGGCCGCGCAACGACATGGTCGCTCGCCAGCTCACCCGATCGCTCGCCAGCGCGAGTGTCGGAAAGCGCCGCACGAGGGCCTCGAGCGCAACGCTCGCCTCGAGCCGTGCAAGCGCCGCGCCAAGGCAGAAATGGACACCGGCTCCGAATGCAAGATGCCGGTTGTCACTGCGTGTGAGCCAGAGGCGATCGGGTTCGGAGAAGTGCGCCGGATCGCGGTTCGCGGCGCCGAGGAGAACGAGTACGCGATCGCCGCTCCGGAGCGCGCGGCCGCTCAGGATGGCGTCAGCGCGCGTGACACGGACGCGCGCCTGGACGGGGCTGTCGAAGCGGAGGAGCTCTTCGATCGCTGGTCCCCATAGCTCCGGGGCCGCACGCAGGGCGTGGAGGGTCTCGGGATGCCGCAAGAGAGCGAGCATCCCATTGCCGATCAGGTTCGTGGTGGTCTCATGTCCGGCGAAGAGGAGGAAGATGCAGAGGTCGACGATGTCCTCGAGGGGGAGGGCACTGGCGTCGGCCCCGCCCCCTAGCAGCTGTCCGATCAGGTGGGAGCCGGGTGCACGCCCGGCGTCACGCACCACGTCGGAGACATAGGCCGCGAGCGCGTCCTCGCTCGCCTGCGCGCGGGCGCGCCGTGTGGCCGCGTCGGGAGCAGCGCCGAGCACCCCGCCGGTTGCCGCGATGTCCGCCGACCATCCCCGGAATTGCACGCGGTCGCCGGGCGGCACGCCCAGGAGTTCGGCGATGACGATGGCTGGGAGCGGGAAGGCGAGGGTGGCAATGAGGTCGCAACCGCCCGCTTCCTCCACGGGGTCCAGCAGCTCGGCCACGAGGGCATCGATCCGCTGGCGCAGCCTGTGGACAATCTGGGGCATCAACGCGGCATGCGCGGCGGCGCGCAGGCGGGTATGGTCCGGGGCGTCTCGAAAGACGAACCAGCGCGCGCTGCGCAGGGCGGCAGGCCGGCCCTGGTGAATGGCGCTCGAGAAGGTTGCCGGGTCGCGAAGGACCGCGACAGCATCATCGTAGCGGGTGATCACCCAGTATCCCGGCTCGGATTCCCAGTGGACCGGGTCCTCGGTGCGCAGCCGATGGAGCGTAGGGTACGGATCGGCGAGGGTCTCGGGATCGAGCAGGTCGAGCCGCACGTTCGTCGACAGATACATCGCCGAAAACCCGGGCGGCAACACTGCCCGCTCGTCGTGTGCTCCGGCTACGGGTGCACCCGCGCGGGGCGCGCTGCCCCGTTCGCGCCGGTCACCTCGCGGGAACTCTGTTGTGTTCCGGCGCGCGCGCTCGCCTGACCGTGCGCGAGCGTGCTTCCGACCCGGCGGACCGCCGAGAAGTATGGCCAGCTTCCTTCATGAGGCCCGAATATGATAGCCGAAGTCGCATGCCAAGTTCCTCGGACGAGGTACAGAGCGCTTGCGAGGCTCCGCCTGGAGGTGTGAGGACGCCATGGAACCCCCTGAGAAGAAGTTTCCCCCCGACCGTGAGCTGAACGAAAGAGCCGTGAGTGCGCTCAAGGCGACGAAGCTCTTCCGCTACCTTAGCCGGCGGCTCCTCATCGATGTCATCGAGTGGCGAGGCCTGACCACCGTGGGGCACGGACACGAGGCGATCAGCGAGGAACCGGCGGTGCTCGTGGTCCTCGAGCGGCCGATCGTCGTGTCGACAAGGCCTAAGCCCGGCGATCCGGCAAAGCCAGTGCGGATCGTCCTGCAGCCAGGCACTTATCTGAGGTACGAGGCCCCGCTCGTTCACGTGGAATGGCCGGTAGCGTCGCTCGAAGCGGCGGAGCAGCCGTCGGCACGCGCTTTCCTGCTGAGAGGAAACGACATCGACGGCCTTCCCCCCATGGTCGTGAACGCGCTCGACCCTGGGGAACTCGATCGGCTCCGCGAGCTCGAGCCGCTTGGCCGCCCGAGAGCCTGAGCTAGAGCTGCGTCGATGGCACCACTCACTGCTCATCCCTCCCCGGAGCTCATCTGGATGTCCCGGGCGGACCATGTGAATGCGCCGATGGCGCCCCTCACGCAGATGCTTGCCTCGGCGGTCGCCGAGGATACTCAAATCGGCGTCGATTCAGCAATGGACGGTGGTGGTCACCGTCACCGGGACCCAGGTCGTCGCCGAGATCCTGGGACGGCACGCGCTTCAAGACGATGAACGTGACGTGGCCCCCCCAGATCAATGAGCACTACCTCCGGAACCTGGTCCCGGCGGATGCCAACACCGGGTTTCAAATCGGCCGTGTCTTCATCGTGCACACCACCAACCCGCGCCAGCTTCCGCAACAGTTCGATCCCAAGATGCAGTTCGACCGGATCGTGTATGTGACCGATGGCGTCCCGACGAGCATCGACCCGGTGCTGGTACCGCTGCTCAAAATGATGGCTGGGCAGGTGCCCTATTTCACGTCGTACGTGCCTTCGGTCCTCGTGTCCGGCACGGCGGCGGAATCCGACGCGGCGGGGTTCGGCGTTCGCCACATGCCGGACTATGCGGACACCTCGGCGCCCGCGGCCTTGACCGAGGCGCACCTCTTCCGCGATGCCTGCGTGCTGTCCCTCGATTTGCTGGACATCAGCGCGAAGTTTCCGCCGTGGGATACGGCGGGCCGTCCAACGGCGTTCGTGCAGGAGGTGAGCGCGGCCAATCAGAAACGCGCGCGGCGTTGGGGGCGCGCTGTGACCAACCTTCGCGTAGGGGTCGCCCTGAGTGGCGGAGGAGCGTCAGCGTACCGGGCGGCGGCACTGTTCCGCGGACTCGCAACCGCCCGCGTGCCGGTCGACGTGGTGGCGGGACTGAGCGGTGGGGCGGTTGTCGGCGCGTATTTCTGCCAGGGTGGCGCGGAGGGCCTCGCGCGGGCGACCCGACATGGCCCCCTGTTCCAGGCGGTGTTGCCCTGGGTCCTGCTGAGCTCGTGGCCCGTCGAGTTCCTCGTCAACCTCGACCTGCGCGGTGCCCAGCTCGGGGAGCTCGACGTGCGGTTCGCGCCGGTGACGACCGAGCTGCCGTCCGTGGGTGCCCCTGCATCCGCCGTGGTGAGCCGGGGAAGCATCGGCGAGGGTGTGCGGGCGAGTGGCTGCCTGCCGCCGGCGTTTGCGCCGATGAAGAGGAACGGCAATCGCTACACCGACGGTGGCGCCGCGGCCGTCGTCCCGGCGGAATTCCTGCGCGACTGTGGTGCAGACCTCACGATCGCGTGCAACGTGATCCCTGGCGGCGACCGGACCAACCCTCTCGATGCGATCCCCGTCGTCGGCACGCTCCTCCACGACTGGACGCCGATTGGACGGCTGATCGACATCTGGGCCTGGTATACGTTCATGTGGGCGCAGGCGAGCCGCCAATTCGGCGAGGTGGCGGACGTCTTCATCGAGTTTCTCCCGCAACGCATCTCGTTTCTGGAGTGCTTCCTGTGGGTGTGCGCCGAGGACATCGCCAAACGCGCGGCCGGGGAACAGCGGCTCGCTGAGGGTCTCCAGAACGCGCAGAAACAATGGGCTCAACTTCAGAATCCGCCACCTCCGCCCCCGTCACCCCCGCCCTCACCATGAGGGTAAGGACTCCCGCGGGTGCGGGATCGGTTCAAGCCGCGCGCCGGACCCGGATGTCGGCTTCCAGCCCTGCGGCTTCTACGAGCCGCAGCACGCGATCGATCGTGACCTTCTGCAGGCTCCCCGAGAGAATGCCCGTGACGGCGCTTCGGGAGAGGCCGGAGTGCGCGGCCAGCTCGGCGTGCGTGAGGCCTCGTCGATCGATCTCTCGCAGGACAGCCGCGATGAGCTGTGCCTTGAGCACGGCCTCGAGGCCACGGCTCTTCGGGATGCCGAGGAGCTTGGCCAGGCGGTCGGCGGACGTCTTCTTGTTCATTGCGTGATCTCCTTCAGGCGCTTTCGCGCCAGATCGATGTGGCGTTGAGGGGTTGTCTGCGTGTCTTCTTAAAGGCGTGGAGGACATGTACCGCTCCACGACGAATGAGCGCGTAGATCACCCGGTAGTGACCGGAACGATCGCGAAGCCGTAGCTCATGGACGGCCCGGCCAATGCTGGGCATGGCACGTGACGGCAATGGCGAGCATAAGGCCAGCGTCGAGCCGGGCGAGCGCATCCACGAGATCACTACGCACATCCAGCGGGAATGCATCAAGCTCCCGGCGACAAGCCGGGACGATGATGATCACATGCTAGTGTCTCATAAATGAGACGTGAGGTCCAGTCTGCGGGTGGTCGCGCGCGAGCGGGTGGCCCGACCTTCTCAGAGGACGGCTCCGTCAGCCGTCGAGCCGCATGACCCCGCCGCCTCCTTCTTGGGAGGACACAGATTTGGCGCGGCACATCAGGGATCGAGAGCGCGAACGATCCTGATCGCGAGCCCCGCGATGTGCTTCGCGATGCGGCACGACTGACCCCGTGCCCTGGGACATAGGGCGATTTACCCGGGCCGGTTCAGGCCCCAGTGGCCGAGGAGCGCGTCGAAGATCTCGTCGGAGGCGCCGAGCCCACCGAGGTGGCCCTCCTCGGGACGGGTGCGGAGCACGGCATGAGGAATCCGCTTGGCCATGTGCTCGCCGTGGGCGATCGGCACGATGACGTCGGCGTCGCCGTACCACATGTGCACGGGGACGTGGATGTCTCGAAGCGAGAAGCCCCACGGCCTGCCGAACAGGAACGCGTCCAGCAGGAACGCCTGCATGTGCCGACGGGAGCCCAGCAGGATGTCCTCGATGAACATCTTCCGGACACCCGGATCCTGGAAGACGCGCTGGTCGCCGGGCGGCATGAAGCTCGCGAAGAGGTCCATGGCCTGTCCGGCGACCGGCTCGAGCGCAGGCACGAGCCGAGGCAGTACGAAGCCGAGCGGCCTGCGCACGAAGGGCACCGCGGGTGAAACGGTGCGCACGAACCGCGACAGGCCGCCCGGCAGGGCGTCGTCGCCCACCGCCGGCGCCGGACACCTCAGAAGCGCGATGGCGACGATGCGCTCCGTCATCTTGTGGGCGCAGGCCAGCGCGTACGGACCTCCGCCGGAGAGTCCGACGATCCCGACCCGACCGAGTCCGAGCGCTTCGCAGAACGCCTCGATGTCGATGCCCCACTCGACGAGCGAGCCATAGAGATGGGGGGGCGAGGCGCCAATGCCGGGGCGCTCGACCGCGATGAGGCGCACATCGCGCTCGTAGGCGACGTCGCGCGCATGCGGCGGGATCTGGCGGCGTGCGCCGGGCGTGCCGTGGAACCACAGGACCGGCCGGCCCGTCACCGGGCCGTACTCGGCGTAGCCGAGCCGTCGGTCTCCATCGAGGTGGCACGTCCCCTCGAATCGGGGCGGGCGGATCGCGAGCATCCCGGGCAATCTACCCGATCTCACCTCCCCTGGCGCGTCCGCCGGTGGCCTCCGGATACGCAAGGGGCGCGCCGCATGCTACCACCTCGAACGGGAGCGCCAACGGTCCTGATCGCGCCCGTCGACGTGGTCGCCTAGCCGGTGCTTCGGGCTATACGCCGATCTTTCATTCGGACCCCTGTCCCTTTTCTGATGGATTCGGACGGTGGCCGACAGAGGACAAAAGGCGCCGTACGCAACGCGGAGGGAACCCCGCACAGCCGCACGAGCCGCGGCATCATGGCATCTACGGCCCTGCGCCCACACGTCGTAGCCGCGTTGCGCTCGAAGACCCGGCGCGGCACCAGACACCGAATGCATTACTTGCGGTCGAGATCCGGCCATGCGCCCGGCTGTGGGGGTGGTAAGAGGTTGCCTTCTCTCGCCCGAGAGGCTAGAAAGAGCGGCCTAGCCGATCGGCTAGGTCCGATCGGTCCGCAGCGGTGCCGTGTCATCGAGAGCCGCCGCCGAGTCGGCCAGAGTCAGGAAGGAGCCCGACGATGACGAGTTCTCCCCACCGCGCGGCGGCGACTTCGGGCGGAGATGCGCCGAGGCGATGACTCGAAGCAGACCCGTCCAGTCGAAAGCTCGGGCGAGATCCGCTGCGAGGCTGCTCACCGCCGGTCTGCACGGATGTCGGACGACCTCGCGGTGGCCAGCCCGTCGATCGGCCGTCTATGAGGCTCGGTGCAGCCGCAGCTCGAAGAGCGGTGCTCCGCATCGAACATCTTCCGGAAAGGATTCGAGACGATGCGAACCGATGGCGAGTTGATCCTGCTTTGGACGTTGCCAGTGCTGGGCATCATCTGGCTCTCTGTCTTCCTGTTGTTTCCGGGCTTCGTGCATCCGATGTCGCCAACGATGTCGGCGGAGGAGGTGGCAGCCTTCTACCGCGATCCGGGGAACCTCCCCCGCATTCGCTACAGCATGATCGTCTTCAATTGGTTCGCGGTGGGCCTGATCCCGTTTTTGGCGCTGATCGTGATGCAGATTCGGAGGATGGCTCATCGCACCCCGATCTTCTCGTACAGCATCATCGCGTGCGCGGCCGGCGGCCCCACGATCTTTCTCGTGGCCGACCTGTTCTGGCTCCTCGCTGCCTTCCGCCCGGAACGGGACCCACAGCTGATCCAACTATTCAACGATCTCGCATGGGTGACCTTCGCCAGCCAGGTCGGATTCCTGATCGCGCAGAGCGTGATCCTCGCCCTGGCGATCTTCCTCGACCGCCAGGCCCGACCGGTCTTCAAGCCATGGGTCGCGCATTTCAATCTTCTCATCGCCGTCGCGATGGTCCCCGCTTCCTTCGTGGGGCTGGCAATGGACGGCCCGATCGCCTGGGACGGCCTGCTGACTTTCTGGGTCCGAAACGTCGCGATCGGCCTCTGGATCGCCGTCATGGGCGTCGTTCTCGGCCAGGCGATCCATCGACAGCGGGCCGAGGAGGGGTTGGCCGCATGAGCGACTCGGAGTCGGGGACGGGGGCCCTGCCCGGGCAGCCCCCGGGCTCGCTGCTTCGCCGGATCGCCTGGCATTGGCGTCACAACCCGAAGCGGGAGCTGTGGATCGCCTGGTGGACGATGGTCGTCTTCTACCAGCTGTTCGGCCTGTTGTTCTTCGTCGTCACGCGCACACAGCCCCCGCCGGCGCCGTGGTGGGAACCAGCGAGGGTCGTGCAGTGGTTCGGCGACAACCACGATCGGCTGCTCATCGGGTTCGCGTTCGTCTTCATCATCTCCGGGCTGACGGCGATCATGAACGCGCTCATCGCCTATTCGATGCGGCGTATGTCGGTGAGTCGCGCGTTCGCGTACTCGTACCTCGTCATCTACGCACTCAGCACGCTGCCGGGCATGCTGCTCCTGGGCATCGCGCTGACGGTCGGAGCCATGCGACCCGACCGCGATCCCGCGCTGATCCGCTGGCTGTACGATTTCGCGTTCTTGTCGTTCAGCGGAACCATGGGCGTGTTCCTGGTCGGCTCCTTGCTGTGGATGGTCGCGATCCTGCTCGACAAGAACCGCGTGTTTCCGAAGTGGTTCGGCTACTTCAATCTCTGTAACGCCCTCACGGAGGTCGTCGTTGCACCCGCCTGGATCTTCAAAGAGGGTGTCTTTGCCTGGAATGGCGTCATTACGTGGTGCCTCCAGGTATTCGTGTTCGCCACCTACACGGTCGTCTTCATCACCCTGCTCAGGAAGATGATCCTGCGTGAAGACTTCGGCACCGGGCCGCTACCGGAGCTCTCGACCGATGTAGCGCCGGGGCGATCCGGCTTGATGGAAGCGGCACGATGACGAACGGCGCCAACGCCCAGTCCCGCCGAACGGGCTCGATATGCCGATCGCATCGCAAGAGGCAGCCGAACCTGCTCGATTCGTGCCCGGCCAGCCGGACATGTGGGCGTTCGTCCTCTTCGAGGCGCTTCTGTTCACCGCCTACTTCACCGTCTACGTCATCTGCCGGACCCGGAGTGTCGACCTATTTCTGCAGTCTCAGGCGCACCTCGACTTGCGTGTCGGGGGCTTCAACACCCTCGTTCTGCTGGCAAGCTCCTGGTCCGTGGCACGCTGCGCGCAGGCGGCCCGAGAACGATCGTTCCGAGCCGCATTGACGAATGCGTTTCTGACCATGCTCTTCGGCTCCGTGTTCCTCGTCTCGAAGGTGCTCGAGTGGGCGAGGGAGATCGACAAGGGGTTCACGTTCACCACCAACGAGTTCTTCTCCTTCTACTACTTCCTGACGGCGCTCCACTTCCTTCACCTTCTGATCGGCTTCGTCTTCCTCGGAATCGTCGTCTACCAGCTCTGGAGCCCCGCGCGGCGCTCCCAGGAGCTCGTCGAAACGGGCGCCACCTACTGGCACACCATCGACTTCCTCTGGGTCGTAATTTTTGCGTTGCTCTATGTCATGAGGTGATCCGTGAACACCGGATTCGAGAAGAGACTGCTTGTCGTCTGGCTGGCCCTGTCGGCGATCACGATGGTGTCGGTATGGATTGGTTCGCTCGATGGTCAGGATGCGCTCAGGCCAAACGCCGCGGCCACATCGAGTGCGATCGTGATCGCGCTCGTCAAGGTGCGCGTCATCTTTCAGGAGTTCATGGAAGTGAGGCACGCTCCGGTCCTGCTGGGCCGTCTCACCGATCTCTGGCTCGTGGTCACGGGCGTGAGCCTCCTCGGCTGCTACTTCTTCGGTCTGGCGTTCTCTAGGGGATGAAGGCTGACCCGCTGGAATCCACCGGCTACACCGCCGCCCAGACCCGCGTCATAGAGGCCGCGGTCGCACTGTTCGGGGAACACGGCATCGGCGGCACCTCGCTGCAGATGATCGCGGACTCGATCGGCGTCACGAAGGCTGCCGTCTATCACCAGTACAAAGCCAAGCACGAGATCATCCTCGCTGTCGCGGAAGCCGTGATGGCGGGGCTCGAGGAGGGGGTGACGGCCGCGGAAGGAGAGAGATCCCGCGCGCGGGCGCGCGAGGTGCTCATCGCCCACATGATCGACCTCGCGGTGGAGCGTCGCGAGTGGGCGGGCGTGCTCCAGCGGGACCCAATCATGCTGCGCTGCCTCCAGGAGCATGCGCGCTTCCGGCACGTGATGGAGCGGGTGAACCGCGCGCTCATCGGCGGCGCGCCCGACCCCCGGACCCGGGTGCTGGCGGCGACGCTCGCCGCGACGATCGGCGGCGCCGTCATCCATCCGCTCGTCGCAGGCCTCGACGACGAGACCCTCCGTGCCGAGCTCTGGCGACACATTCAGAAGATGCTGCCGAACCGCTGATCGCCGCGTGGATCGACCGCACGATCGTCGGCTGGCGGCTGTCGCGATCCGGGATTGCCAATGTCGCAGCGGCGGCACACTTTGGGGATGGGAGGCGACGGAGCTGATCGTGGTAGATGGCATAACTGCTCGACGTCGCGGAAGAATCTCAAAGCCACCCGCCGGAATCGAACCGGCGACCTACTGATTACGAACTCCGATCGAGGCGAAACTCCACCGCACCAGGAAGAGCTATCCCCGCAGAAAACCGAGGGCCCCGACTGACCACATTTTCGCCTCGTGCGTCCTGGTTTGGGGCAGAGTGGTAGCAGCGTGGTACCAGAAACCTCGCTACCGCGGCGCTACCGCTGAATCAGTCGGTGATCCGATGCCGAGCGGACAGTTCATGTTTGCGACGCGCTGCACCAGGCCCGAGCCTGAAAGGGCCACCGTGAGCACGCGACGGAATCGGCAACCGCCCTCGATCAACGCGGGCGAGTGGGTCGGTGGGCAGCTCCCGGCGCCGGCGTACGTGACGGCTGGCGACCCGTATCGCGTGGAGATCATTCTGTGGCTCGAAGTGCCCGAGGCCATCGTGGTCGGCACGGAAGTCGTCGACCCCCGCGCCCCCGCCTCGGTCACGCAGAGTCTGGTCCGCAGCATGTCGCAGCCCCTCGTCGGCCCGCCGCGTCGACCGACGCGCATCCGCGTGGCCGATGCCGCGCTCGCTGCCGAGGTGCGGGCGGTCGTTCCCGACGTCGACGTGGTCGTGGCCCCGACCCCGGAGCTGCACGCCGTGCTTGCCCACATGGCCGCGACCATGCCGGCGAGCGACGAAGGGGAGAGCTATCTCGAGGCGGGGCGCGTGCCCGCCGACGTCGTCGCGACCTGTTCCGCGCCGCGGAGATGCTCTATCGCCTCGCCCCGTGGAAGACCGCGAGCGACGACCAGGTCCTCCGCGTCGACATTCCTGCGCTCGGGGTCCATGGGGCGTGCCTGTCCATCATCGGCGGCCTCGGGGAAAGCCTCGGGTTCGTGCTCTTCCCGTCGCTTGCGGGCTACGAGGCGTTCGTCGACGGCGGCGGACGCGCCCCGCCGTGAGGAGCTCGATTTCGGCACGACGGTCCTCTCGCTCACCTTCGAGCGTGGGGCCGACGTGGCCCCGCGCGCGGCGACGCGAGGTCGCGGCGCACGGGTGGCCGGTGGCCGGCCCGCAGGCCTATCCGCGGGTCGAGCACCGCGACCGCGACGGGCTCGCCGCGTCCCCTCACGGAGCACGATGTGCGCGTCGTGGCCGCGTGCGCGCCAGGCGCTCGGCACGTTCAGCCTTCGGCACCCGCGGGCCTTCGCGCACGAGCCGCTCGAGCCGCATGTGCGAGACGTACACCGACGAGGCCGACCTGGCGGTCCGGATCACGGTCCCGTACGAGGCGCACGACACGTTCGAGACTCGACGAGCCGCCGCTCGCGGCGAACCGCCGGGCCGCGCCGAAGGTCGCGCGCAACGCCCCGTGCCCCTGTGGCAGCGGGAAGAAGTACAAGAAGTGCTGCCTCCGCGCCGGTGACGAGAGGGCGCCCGCAACCCACCCGGCGCCCATCCACGCCATGGATGAGCGGCTGGTCCTCGACATGATGCGCTACGCGCGACGCCGCTTCGGCGACGTGGTGTCGCGTGCGGCCAAGGACTTCCGTGACCCGGAGACCAGCATGCAGCTCTTCTGTCCCTGGACGGTCTACGGTTTCCACGTGGAGGGGCGGCCGATCGTCGTCTGGTACCTGGCAGAGCGGGGCCGGCATCTGCCGACCGCGGCGCGTGATTGGCTGACGGCGCAGCAGCGGCATGGCTCTCGGTCTGGGAAGTGCTCGCGGTTGAGCCCGGCACGGGGATGACCGTGCGGGACCTCCTCAGTGGGGAAGAGCGGCAGGTGCATGAGGTCAATGGTTCCCGGACGCTTGCTCGGCGGGATGCGGTTCTCGCGCGGGTGGTCGACCACACCGGGGACGCCGTCTTCTGTGGCAGCCATCCCCGGCCGCTCCCACCGACCGCCGCGGCCACCGTCGTGCGGCGCATCCGCTCCACGCTCCGCACGAAGGCGCCCGTTCCCGTGCAGCGGCTGCGCGACGACACGATCGGCCGCCGCCTGATTGCGCGCTGGGAGGAGGCCGTCGCTGACCTCGACCGGGCGCAGGCGGTCCCACTCCAGCTTCACAACACCGACGGCGACCCGCTCCTGCTCACGATCGACCACTTCGTTTTCGCGCCCGCCGATCGCGCCGACGTTGAGGCGTGCCTCGGGGGGATGCAGCACGTACAGTTGTCCGAGGCGGACGAGCCAGAGCCCGACTTCACCTTCGTGCGGCCTGGGAACGCCATGCACAAGAGCTGGGACACCACCGTCATCGGCCGGGCGGTCGTGGCCGACGGAACGTTGAAGCTCGAGACGAACTCGGTGCGCCGGGCGGACACACTCCGCCAGCGGATCGAGACCGCGTGCGGCGGCCGCCTCCGACACCGGGCGCGCGAACACGTCGATCCAACGTCCCCGCGTGTGCAGGCAGCCCACCGCGGGGTACCCGTGCCGCTCGAATCGCCGGAAGCCACCGAGCTCCTGCGTGCCTACAAGGAGCGCCACTATGCGGACTGGATTGACCAGCCGCTCCCAGTGCTCCGCGGCCAGACGCCTCGTGAGGCGGTGCGCACCAAAACGGGCCGAGAGCGCGTGGACGTGCTCTTGAAGGAACTTGAGAATCACGAGAGTCGTCTGGCGGAGGGGGCGCAATTCGATTTCGCGCGCCTGCGCGCCGCGCTCAGCCTCAAAGAGTAGGTGCTCCACCCGTCGGCCGCGACCAACGGGTCACGAGAGGTGCTCCACGAACCGCGGGGGTTCAGAATCGGCATCCCCGAGCCGCCGTCCATCGAGGTGCTCGACGCGTCCCAGCGGGTGGAGGACCCGCGGAGCGTGACGTCTCGATCAGCCGCTAGCTACACGGCGGTGCAAAAGGCCGCGGGTTCGATGAGCGGAGACGTGGTCCGACGGCGCGCTCGGCAGCCCGAAGTGCTCGGTCGCCGTTGAAGCGAAGCCGCGGCTCTGGTAGATAGCTATTCATGGTGCGGCGGCGGGATGGGCAGGGGATGCTGGGGCAGGTCGTCTTGTTCGGGGTACTCGGCGCTCCCGACACGTTGTTGGAGCCCGCCCTCCGCCGGGTCGACGCGCTCCTGGCCGACGAGGCGCTGCTCGACGCGGTGTGGGCGGTGCTGCGGCGGCGCCGGCCGCAGAGCGCGCGCCGCGGGCGGCCCGGCACCCCAGCGGAGGTGGTCTTGCGGCTGTTGGTGCTCAAGCACCTCAAGGACTGGAGCTATGAGCAGCTCGAGTGGGAGGTGCGGGGCAGCGTGGCCTACCGGCATTTCTGCCGCGTGGCGGGCGGGACGGTTCCCGACGCCAAGACGCTCGTGCGCCTGGGCCAACTCCTCGCGGGGCCCGTGCTGCGCGAGGTCCTGGCACGCGTCGTGGCGGTCGCCGTCGAGCGGCGCGTAACGAATGGCCGGCGACTGCGGATCGATACCACGGTCGTCGAGGCGCCCATCCGCCACCCGACCGACAGCGGGCTGTGCGCCGATGCCGTGCGCGTACTGAGCCGCGCGGTGCGCCGGCTGGGGCAGGCGGGGTTCACGGTGCCGGGGCAGGTGCACGATGTGCGTCGCAGTGTGAGCCGTCGGGTGCGGGAGATCGGGCAGGCCATGCGGCGGCGGGGCGAGGCCGCGACCGCGGCGCTCCAGCGGCCGTATCGCCGGTTGCTGCGGGTCACGGGACAGGTGGTCCGCCAGGCTGCGGCGAGTGCCGCGGCCGCGGCAGCGCAGCTCGATGCGGTGCCATCGGCCGCGCGGCGGGTGGCGGCGCGGGCACTCGCGGTGCTCGAGATGATGCTGCCGCGGGCGGCGCAAGTGATCGCGCAGACCCGGGCCCGCATCCTGCGCGGGGAGACGAAGAGCCCGGACAAGCTGGTCAGTCTCTTCGAGCCGTCCACGCAGATCCTGCGGCGCGGGAAGCCGCACCGCCCGACCGAGTTCGGACGGCTGGTGGAGATCCAGGAGACCGAGGCCGGCATCGTGACCACGGTCGGCGTGGTCGACGGCAAGGCCGATGCGCCGCTCTTGGTGCCGGCCGTTGAGCAGCACTGCGCGGTCTTCGGCCGGGCGCCGCGCCTCGTGGCCACCGACCGCGCGTTCTACTCGACCGAGGGGGAACGCCGCATCCGCGAGCTCGGAGTCCACCATGCGGTCATTCCCAAGCCGGGCTTCCGGTCGCGCGAGCGGCTCGCCTTCGAACAGCAGCGATGGTTCCGCCGTGGGCGCGCGTGGCGGTCGGGCGGTGAAGCCCGGATCGCGCGGTTGAAGCATTGCTTCGGGCTGGCCCGCGCCCGGTATCGGGGCGATCCCGGCATGGTGCGGACCATTTACTGGGCCGCGATCGCGAACAATCTGCTGGCCATCGCGGCGCGGGCGGCCTGACCCGCACGGCGGGGGAGTCAGTCGCCGTCGCGGCGGCCACGACGAGAGAGATCGCCGCTACGGTCGTGGATTTTGCACCGCCGTGTAGCTAGCCGCGAAGGAGAGGCCCAGCTTTCCCATCGGCCCTTTCGTCGTCTCCTCCTTCACGAGGCGACGGTGGCACTCGATCCGCTGCTCCCGTTCGAGACGCTGCTCGGGGCAAAGACACGCCAATTCGAACTGCTCGAGGGCGAGGAGCGTCCGGGCGAAGCGGTGAACCACTTCGGGGTCGCCGCCAGGGTCGGCCTCGAACACCTCCGCCTACAGATGGACGGTTGCCGCGAGGCCCTCGGCCTTCTCGAGGCGCTCCTCCAGGTCATTTCCCGGCGGCGGGAGCGCGAGCGTGGCAATGGTCACGTAGTCGGCCAGGCGTCTCCTCCTTCGGTAGCGGTCCGGGAAGGATCATTTCCACCCCGTATGGCATCGATAAGGAGCAAAAGACCTACCGAAGCTCGCCGGGCGACCGCGAATCCTCGGATCACCGGCAGTCCTGGCCGCCGAAGATGTTGGGCGAGCACGTCACCCTCCGCCCGTCGGGGTATCTGTAGTCCCGCCCGCCGAAGATGTTCGGCACGGACTCGACGCGTCCCCCGCTGGGCAGCCGGTAGGTCTCCCCACCGAAGATGTTCGGCTGCGACTGGATGGTGCCGTCGCGGGTCCGGATGTCCTCGCCGTCGAAGATGTTCGGCTGCGACGACGAACGCGCCTTTCCGGGCCCCTCGGTGTCGTACCCGCCGAAGATGTTGGGCCGGGACGACGAGCGTCCCTCGGGCCCGTCGCAGTCCTGTCCGCCGAAGATGTTCGGGCGGCACGTGACCTGGCCCGGGGCCGGCACGGGGAAGGCCAGGAGCCCGAGGAGCCACACGAGGGCAAGCGGTCTCATCACGTCGACTCGTACAACTCGTTGGCGGCCCGCAGGTCACGCGCCACCCGCTCCCGCAGCGCCGCCGGCCGCAGGACCTTCACGTGCGGCCCGAAGCCGAGCACCCAGTTCGCCAGCTCGTCGATCCCGCGCGCGCGCATGGTGAGCAGCGTCGTCCCGTCCTTGCGCGGGTGGAAGCGCTCGCCCAGGTTCAGGCGACGCGCGCGCAGCAGCGCCGCCGTCTCGGGGTTCATCAGCAGCAGCTCGACGCGCGTCTCCTCGCCACCGATGATGCCGAAGACGCCCCGGTGGTGCTGGCGGGGCGAGTACCGAGCGGGATACTCGAAGCGTTCCTTGCTCAGCTCGACCGACAGGATCCGCTCCACGGCGAGGTAGATGATCTTCTCGTAGCGGTCGCTGCGGCCGATCAGGTAGAGCCCGCCGCGGTAGACCGCCAGCGTGTAGGGCTCGACCTCGTGGACGCGTCCCTCGCCGCGCGTGCCGCCGTAGTCGATGCGCAGGCGGAGCTGGCGGACGAGGCCGCGGAGGATCTGGTCGATCGTCTCGTCGAGGTGGCGGTACTGCTTCTCCACGAACGGGATCGCATAGAACTTGTGCTCCAGGCCGGCGAGCTTGGGACGGTCCTCGGGGCGGGCGACCGACTCGAGGCGCTCGCAGGCGTCATCGAGAAGCTCCTCCAGCACCGTGCCGCCCGCGAGGCGCAGCAGCGCGCGCGCGAGGCGCAGCGCCGCCACCTGGAAGACGGTTGACTCGCGCGCCAGCGCGCGCGGGACCAATCGGACCAGGCGCCGGCCCCCGTGGCGACGATCTCGATGCGCGGCCGTCCCGCCCGGTCGGTGATGAAGTCGGCGCAGGCCTTGACGTAGCGCTCGACCGAGCGGACCGAGACGTCGAGCTCCTCGGCGGCGGCCTCGAGGCTCCAGCCCGTCGGCCGGGCGTACAGGCCGTCGACGAGCTGCGCACCGCGCACGCCCGTCGCGTGGGTCGCGACGCCGCGCCTATCCCCGAGCGCCAGCAGGCGTTTCGGCGTGCGACCCTCCGACAACGGTTGTCGCGCCATCCGCGTATTCAAGAAGAGTGCGCCCCGGCCTGCAAGCGGCGGAGTCGCACGGGAGGAATCGACCGGATGGAGCAGGACGACAACGACATGGTGGATGAGGCCACGGCGGTCCGCAGGCAGCTGACCGCCGCGTGCGCCGCCGTCGAGGACGCCAACGCCCACGGGTTCCGCCTCCTCGCGATCGTCTTCGGTTCGGAGGATGGCGAGCGGATGGAGGTGTTCGGTGTCGACGGCATCGACATCGGCGAGGTGCTGGAGGTGGCCGCGGGGCAGCAGTGGGAGCCCACGCCCGATCAGCCCCTGCGCGGGAACTGACGCGGAGAGGAGGCGAGATGACGCGCTACGGGGTCGAGACGGACCGTCTGCGAGCCGCGCGCAGCGCGCGCCTCGCGGCGCCGCGTCCATCCCCGAGCGCTCACAGGCGTTTCGGCGTGCGGCCCTCGGACAACGGTTGTCGCGCCAGGGTGCGTATTAATCAGAGGAGAGGGACGATCCGCAACCGGGCACATCGCCGATGGCGAACCAACCCGAGAAGGAGATGAGCCGTGAAGCCCGTGACCGATGAGGACATCAAGCGGACGCTGTCGGAGTTCTACGCCGCCGTGGACGACCAGGGCCGCGAGGGGCTGTTCCCCATCGCCGTCGTCTTCGCGAGCGAGGACGGGGCGCGGATCAACGTGTTCACGGCCGAGCACATCGGCCCCCCGGGAGAGCTGCTCCAGGACCTGGCCACCCAGGACTGGGCGCACGACCCGAGACTCGACCCGCCGCGCGGGTGCTGACGGCGGCGGCCACAGGAGAGGACGAGAACAGATGACGGAGACGGAAACCGAGCTCGGCGCGCAGCTGGCCGCCGTGCCCGAGGGCGCGCGCGACACCTTCCTCGACCTGCTGCTCGAGCACTGGCCGCGGATCGCCGCCGTCGCCTGGGACGGCTGGCTCGTCCACGGCCGCGGCACGGTCACGATCGAGGACGGCTCGGTCCCGCCGGTGCTCGCCTACCGGCCCGGCTCGCCGTGCCCGTGCCACGCGAGCCAGGTGGAGGCGTACGACCCCGAGCGCCAGGCGGTCGTCGCAGTCGTTCAGGACGACGGCACGGTCGCCTGGATCGAGACGCTCGGCGGCGAGCCCCGGCCCGCCGACACGGATGCGCTGCCCGCAGCGTCCAGCGGCGCAACGGTGCACTGACATGAAGACCACCCTCAGCAAGTCGAAGTACATCGCGGGCCTCCAGTGCCCGCGCCGCCTGTGGCTCGCCTGCCACGAGCCCGACCTCGGCACACCCGCGACGGAGAGCCTCGCCGCCGTCTTCGACCAGGGCGCCGAGATCGGCCGCCGCGCGCGCGACCTGTTCCCCGGCGGCGTGCTGGTCGACGAGGAGGCCTGGCAGCACGGCCAGGCGACGGCCCGCACGCGCCAGCTCATGGCGGACCGCAACGTCGGCGCCATCTTCGAGGCTGCCTTCGTGCACGCCGGCGTGCGCGTGCGCGTGGACGTGCTGGAACGTCTCGGTCCCCGGACGTGGGGGCTCCGCGAGGTGAAGCAGGGCGCGTCGGTGAAGGACGTCTACCTCGACGACGCGGCGGTGCAGCGCTTCGTCGTCGAGGGCGCCGGCGTGCGCCTGCGCTCGGTCGAGATCGTGCACGTCAATCGCGACTACGTGCGCGGCGACGACGGCATCGACTGGCGGCACTTCTTCCAGCGCGCCGACGTGACCGCCGAGACGGCGGCGCTGCTCCCCGACGTGCCGGCACGCGTGCGCGCGTTCCGGCGGATGCTCGCGAAAGCCACGGCGCCCGACGTCGAGCCGTCGCCGCACTGCTTCGACCCGTACGGCTGCGAGTTCTGGGACCATTGCACCGCCGCCAAGCCGGCGGACTGGATCGTCGGCGGGCTCCCCGGCCTGAACGGCGAGCGCCTGGCCCGCCTGCGCGATGCCGGCATCGAGCGCATCACGGACATCCCCGACGATTTCCGGCTCGGCCCCGCCCAGGCGCGCATCCGCGCCGCGTGGCTCGCGGGCGGGCTCCACCTGGAGCCGGGACTCGCCGCGGCGCTGCGCCGCACCGGGCCGCCGGCGCACTACCTCGACTTCGAGACCGCGTTCCCGGCGATCCCGCTCTACGCCGGCATGCGACCGTACCAGCAGGTGCCCGTTCCAGTGGTCGCTGCACCGGGTGGACGCCGCTCGGGCGCGTGCTGCACCGCGAGTTCCTCGCCGACGGCCGGACCGATCCGCGCCCCGCCTTCGCGCGAGACGCTGCTCGCGGCGCTGCGCCACCGGCGCGAGCCCATCCTGGTGTGGTCCAGCTTCGAGTCCAGCCGGCTCGGGGAACTCGCCGAGGCGCTCCCCGAGCACGCCGCGGAGATCGCGCGCGTGCGGGCGCGGCTCGTCGACCTGCACCCGATCGTGCGCGGGCACGTCGGGCACCCCGAGTTCGGCGGGTCGTTCTCGCTCAAGCGGTGGCGCCGGTGCTCGCGCCAGAGATCGCCTACGACGACCTCGACGGCGTGAGCGACGGCGGCGAGGCGGCGACCGCCCTCGTGCAGCTGGCGCTCGGCGCGGTCGAATCGGCGGAGGAGGAAGCGGCGCTGCGCCGCGCGCTGCTCGAGTACTGCCGGCGCGACACGCTCGCGCTGGTGCGGCTGCACCGCGTGCTCCGCCGCCTCGGCCCGGGGCCGGGTCGCGGGCGGCTGCGGGCGGTCGCGGGGGCGTCGATGAGCGCGGCAGCGGCCCGATCATCGCGCTCGAGGGCAGGATCACCGACGCCGACGTCGCGCGCGCGGCCTTCTACCAGCACGTGCTGCGCGACGGCCTGCGCCGGATCGAGATCCGGGCGTGGGCGACGCGCGCGACGGCGCTCGACGTGGCGGACACGGAGGTGCTGTTCGCCGTCGCCGCGGTCTCGGGTGGCGTTCGGCGGTGCTCCGGATGGGCGCGTGCCTCGTCAGCCTGAGCCTGGGCGACGGGCTGGTCACCGCCCGCATCGCCCACCGCCACGAGGACGAGCTGGCCGACGTGCTCGCCCGCCTCGCCGGCGCCCTCCCCGAGATCGCTGCCGTGGAGCGCGCGGTCCCGGTGGCGTTCTGGGCGTGGGCGGAGGACAGCCCGAGCCGGCTCTTCCGCCAGCTGGCCGTGCCGTCGTGGGCCGACATCCGACGAACTACAGCGCCCGGACGCGGCATGCGCTCGACGACGCTGGTCTCCGGGTTCGTGCCCGAGGCTCCGGGTCAGCTCCTGCTGTGGACGGGGGAGCCGGGGACGGGCAAGACCCACGCCGTCCGCGCGCTCGCCTGGGAATGGCGGGAGTGGTGCCGCCTGCACTACGTCACCGATCCCGAGCAGCTCCTCGGCCAGCGATCGCGCTATCTCCTGGACGTGCTGCTCGCGGAGGACGAGGGCGGGAGCCGCGACGGCTGGCGGCTCCTCTTGATGGAGGACACGGGCGAGATGCTGTCGGCCGACGCGAAGGAGCGCGCCGGCCAGGGGCTGTCGCGGCTGCTGAACGTCGTCGACGGGCTGATCGGCCAGGGGCTCAGGATCCTCGTCATGATCACGACGAACGAGCGCGTCGGGGCGCTCCACCCGGCCGTCGCGCGCGCGGGCCGGTGCGCCCTGGCGCACGAGTTCGATCGCCTGCCGGTCGACGACGCCAACGCGTGGCTGTCCGCGCGCGGCGCGACGGCGCGGGTGACGCGGCCGACGACGATCGCGGACCTCTACGCGATCCTCGACGGCCGAGCGGCGGCGCAGACGCGAGTCCTCGGCTTCGACGGAAGCGCCCGCACCGCGATCTCGACCGCCAACCAGAGCGACGATCGAGGAGACTGAACCACGCGTGCCGATCCCGCTCCAGAGACTCCTCGAGCGTATCCCGGCCGACACCACCCGCCGCGTCGAGCAGGTGAAGACGCGGTTCAACGCGAGCATTCGGCGCGTCCTGCGGGAAGAAACCGGCTTGCGACTCGGCAGCGACGACGAGCGCATGTCGGTGCCCATCCGCCTCGCGCCCGGCCTCCCAGCGCCTAGCGGGCGCGCACTCGACGACGGCATGTGGCTGGCGGTCACGCTGGCCCCGCACCAGGATGCGCTGCGGCGGCTCCTGGGCGGTCTCTCGGACCTCGCTCCCGCGGTCGCTGCACTGCGGGAGCATCCCGGGGGGCTGGCGCTGGTCGGCGATCGCGGTGAGCACCTTGGACCCGTGCGGGCGCTCGCCGAGGCGCTCCTCTGCGAGGCGGAGAAGGTCGACCTGGTGATGGATCCTCGGGGTCGACGAGGACGTGCTCGGCGTTTACGAGTACGGCACGTTCGATTTCGGTCCCGACGCCTGCATC
>CAVQLX010000014.1:0-36527 GCA_963713495.1 uncultured delta proteobacterium
GGTCGCCTCGGCGCTGCGCTCCCAGGTCATGTCGCTCACGTGGGCGCGGATCGCGGCGGGGTCCCAGCGCCGCGCGAGGACGTCGGTAATCGCCTGTGCGAGCGCGGCCGGATCGCGCGCGGGCACGAGCCGTCCGACGTCGGCAGTCAGAACCCGTGGAACGTCGCCGACCGGCGTCGCCACGACCGGGCGCCCGCACGCGAGGGCTTCGCGCACGACGTTCGGGAATCCCTCGGCCTCGCTCGGGAGCACGACGACCTCGGCCGCTCGCATCCAGTCTGCGATTCGCGGGTGAGCGACCTCGCCGACGACGCGCACCGCATCGCCCTGTCCTTGCGCCACCGCGCGCCGCTCGAGCGCGGTCCGGAGCCGCCCCGACCCCACCAGCGCCAGCATGGCGTCCGGCACCGTCCCGCGCAGGAGCCCGAACGCGTCGAGCAGGGTGTCGAGGCCCTTCCCGTCGACGAGTCGTCCCGCGTAGAGGACCAAGCGTCTGTCCTCGTCGATTCCCAGCGCGCGCCGCGCGTTCCGCGCGCAGCCCGGTGCGAAGTGCTCGAGGTCGATCCCGTCCTCGAGCAGCGTGCAGGCAGCGGTGCCCGCCACCCGGGCGAGCGTGTCTCCAAGCGCCGCCGCTACCACCCCGACCGCAGCCATCCGCGCGAGCGTCCAGCGCACCATTCCGCGCGTCATCGAGGAGGCACGGGGGAGCCCGTGGACGTCGGTACCGCGCCCGAGACAGGCCGCGGGCACTCCGATCCACCGTCCGAGCAGCACCGCTGCCAGGCCTTCGGGCAGGATGTCCTGCGCGAGCAGCACGTCGCACCGCCCTGCGTGGCGCAGCTGGCGGATGATGCCGGCCGCGCCGATTGCCATCGTGACACCTGCCCACGGTCCCATCCCCCGGACCTGGACATAGCGGGGATAGAACAGCTGCACGCCGTCGATCTCCGCGCGGCGGGGTGTCGCGGCGTAGCCCGCCCAGCGCCCGGAGGGCCCGCGAAGTCCCGGAGGTGCCCAGGGCGTGGGCACGACGGCGACTACCGGGGCGCGTGCGGAGAGGGCGCGCACGCGCCGCACGTTGACCCGGTCGACTCCGGCTTCGGGGCGGCGCGGGAACGCGGCCCCGATGACCACGACCTTCATGTGGATCGCTCCCGGAGCCGCGCCGGCAGCGCAGCGTGCGCCAGGTGTCCCACCGTCCGCATCACGACGGCGAGATCGCTCCAGACGGTGCGTCGCTCGAGGTACGCCAGGCTGAGCGCGAGCTTCCGGGGCAGCACCACATCCGCATAGGCGCGGTGAGGCTCCGCGAACGTGGCGAGCGTCGCGGCCTCGTCCGCCCAGGCGAGCGATGCGGGGTCGGTGAGACCGGGCCGCACCAGCAGGGCCGCGCGCTGGGCCGCCGTGTACAGGGCCACGTAGTCCGGCACCTCGGGACGCGGCCCGACGAGGCTCATGTCGCCGCGGAGAACGTTCCAGAGCTGCGGCAGCTCGTCGAGCTTGGTGCGTCGAAGCCAGGCGCCGAAGCGTGTGATGCGCGGATCGCCGCCGGCCGTGATCACGGGGCCCGGCGCGTCGGCGCGCATCGTGCGCAGCTTCAGCAGGACGAAGGGCCGGCCGTTCCGGCCGATGCGGATCTGGCGGAACAGGGCGGGTCCTGTCGAGGTCGCCCGCACGAGCAACGCCAGCACCCCGAGCAGCGGTGCCAGCACCAGGAGGAGCGTGCCTGCCACCGTCACGTCGAGCAGGCGGCGAAGCGCGGCATCGGCGACGTCGGGCATCGTCCTCGCTCCTAGCGGCGATACCTGCGCACGACGTCCGCCACGGCCGTCAGCACGTCGTCCACATCGTCATCCGACATGGCGGGGTAGAGCGGAAGGCTCACGACCTGGCTCCAGGCCGCTTCCGCGCCCGGGAACTGCCCGGGGCGGTAGCCCCACGCCTGCTGGTAGTAAGGATGGAGGTGCAGCGGAATGAAATGCACGCTCGTCCCGACATTGCGGGCGCGCAGCTCGTCGATGAAGCCGTCGCGGTCGATACGCAGGGCGGCGGTCCGCAACCGGACCATGTAGAGATGCCACGCGTGCGTGCCGTCGCGCGCTGCGTGCGGCGGTCGCTCGATCGCGTCGAGGTGCGCAAGACCGCGGTCGTAGCGCGCGGCGAGCCGGCGTCGCCGGGCCTGAAAGCCTGCCAGCTTGCGCAGCTGGGCCAGCCCCAGGCTCGCCGCGAGATCGGGGAGATTGTACTTGTACCCGTTGGCGAGAATCTCGTAACGCCAGTGGCCCGCGGCGGTGTAGCGCTTCCAGGCGTCGCGGCTGATGCCGTGCAGGGCGAGCATGCGTGCCCGCTCCGCGGCCTCGGGGTCGCGCACGACCAGCATCCCGCCCTCGCCGGTCGTGATGTTCTTGGTGGCGTAGAAGCTGAAGGCAGCGGCATCGCCCAGCGTGCCCACGCATCGGCCGCGGTCGCGCGCCGGCAAGGCGTGCGCGGCGTCCTCGATCACCGCCAGCCGCCGGCTGCGCGCGACATCGAGGATCGGGTCCATGTCACAGGGGAGGCCGGCGATGTGGACCGGGATCACGGCTCGCGTGCGCGCGGTTCGTACGCGCTCGACATCCTCGCCGCGCAGGTTGCACGTCACGGGATCGACGTCTGCCAGGACCGGTCGCGCGCCGAGGTACGTCACCGCCTCGGCGGTCGCCGTGAACGTGTAGGTCGGCAGGATGACGTCGTCACCCGCCTCGACGCCGAGCACCCGGAGCGCGAGGTGGAGCGCAGCGGTGCCGGACGAGACGGCGAGCGCGTCGGGTACGCCGAGGAGCGTGGCGAACTCGCGCTCGAAGCGCCTGGTCTTCGGGCCCGTGGTCACCCAGCCCGAGCGCAGCGTGTCGATCACCTCGGCGATCTCCTCGTCGCCGATCGAGGGCCGGTGATAGGGGAGCCAGACGGCCGGTCCCGCCGCCGGGACATCAGCCTGGGCTCGCTCGAGTGCCGTGGCGCGTCTCATGGTGGGGGCGCCGTCGCCGGAGCACTCAGTGCGAGTGCGCCTGCCGGGGTTCGCACGGGGCGCGGCGCGAGCCCGCGCGGGAGATCGATGCGGGGGCACCAGTCGAGCGCCCGGGCGAGCGGGCCGACGTCATAGCGCACGGACTGCGTGGCCCAGGCGAGGCGGTAGGCGAGCGCGCGTGCCGTCCGCACGCTCTCGAGGGCCGCGATCCTCCGGAGCACGCTCGCAGCCCGGACGTAGAGCGGGACGACGCGCTCGTCGCGCGCTGCACTCCGCTGGCGGAGATACTCGGCCTGCGTCGGCATGTCGGGGCCGACCACGTCGAGCGGCTCGGTGGGAGCGCTGGAGGTACGCAGCGCGCGCAGCACGGCCTCCGCGACGTCGTGCACGTGCACGAGCGGCAGCAACATCCCCGGCGACCCGAGGACGACGAGCAGCGGGCCGACGCCACGCCGGGCGACCCGGGCCACGAAGTCCCGCCGCCCGCCGTAGACGATGCCGGGGCGAAGCACGACGGTGTCGAGCCCGCCATGGTCGCGAAAGAGCCGGACCCAGCGCTCGGCGGCGATCTTCGACCACGCATAGTCGTCGCGCAGCTCGGGAAACGGGTCGTAGCCATCCGCCGGGCGAACGAATTGCCCGTCGCACTTGCGGCCGTAGACCGCCAGGGTGCTCAGGTGCACCACGCGGCCGACCTGCGCGCGCTGCGCCGCCGCGAGCAGCGCCGCGGTCCCCCCGACGTTCACCCGCCGGTGGAGATCCCGCCCGCCGCCTCCGAGATGCGCCGCGCAGTGCACGACCGCGTCCATCCCCGCCACCGCGAGGTCGAGCGTCTCCGGCGCCGTCAGGTCGCCGTGCACCACCTCCACCGCGCCAGGCAGCCCGTCGGGCACGGAGCGGCAGAGGGCACGCACGGCCATGCGGTCGGCCAGCAGGCGGTCCGTCACGTGCCGGCCGACGTCGCCGGTCGCTCCGGTGACGAGCACCTTCACGCCGGCACCCTCCGGGCGCCGGCGACCGCCTCTCGCGCGTGGAGGCACGCGAGGATCGTCTCGAGCGTCGTCACGACGGCAAGGCCATCCCGGAACGGGACGGGTGGGGGGAGTCCGTCGCGGACGCTGCGATGAAAGGCCGCGATCAGCGTGCGCATCCCCGGATAGCCGCGCAGCCGGCCCGTCGCCTTTCCGAGCATGCGGTCGACGACGCCGAGCGCCGTCTGGGCGGCGGTCGCCGTGGCCACACGGAGCTGTGTGACCCGGCGACCGCCGTGGCGCGGCACGTGTGCGAGGACGGCGCGCTGCCGCGCGAGATCGACGCGGATCGTGCCTTCTTCGCCACGCAGCACGACGCCCAGCTCCCACGGCGTCGCGGCGAGCGAGATGCGGAGGCTCGCGAGACCGCGCGCGCATGCGAGCGTCACGCCCAGATCCGTCCTCCCCGCGGCTCCGTGGCCGTCGCACGCCGCCACCCGCTCGACGTCGCCCATGAAGTGGCACGCGAGGTAGATCGCGTGAGGGAGCACGTCCGTGAAGCGGCCGCCCGGCAGCCCGTGCGCCCAGACGCCAGGCCCGGCTTCTCCCGGAAGCGGATCGACGCCATAGAAGACGTCGGCGGCGAGCACGTGACCGATGCGGCCGGCGTTCACCCAGCCACGTGCGGTCAGCATGCAGGGCTCGAAGAGGAAGTTGTGGTCGATGCAGAGGGCACCGGGACGCTCCCGCAGGGTCGAGGCGACGAGCGTCGTCTCCGCGCGCGACAGGGCGAGGGGCTTCTCGACCAGCACCGCGGCGTTCGCCGACAGCGCGCGGACCGCGAGGTCGGCATGCGTGTCGGGTGGGGTGCAGACGTGGACCACGTCGGGGCGTTCGGCCGCCAGGCACTCGTCCAGCGTACGATACGCCGGTCCGCCTCCGAACGCGGCGGCGGTGCGTCGCGCGCTGTCCGCGTCGAGGTCGCAGAAGACGAGCGCCGCGCCGTCGTCGAGGCAGCGCACGGCGGCAGCGTGCGCCTGGGCGATGCGGCCGCAGCCCACCACGGCGACCTTCATGCCGGTGTCTCCGCGCGCCGCGGCGCGTAGGGCGAACGACGGTGCGGCGGCACCGAGCCGAAGCGCCAGCGCAACCACCCGCTCAGCTCTCCGGCCCAGCGGACCATCTCGGGTAGCGGAGCGTCCCCCGGATCGCCCCGGCCGGCTGGACCGGCGACGAGCACACGGAACCCGCTCCGTACCACCTCGCGGCCGAGGAAGGCGCCCGTGCGGAGCGACGGATAGGCCGCATAGTGCATCCAGCGCTCGCCGAGAAGGCAATTCGCGAGGGCGTTCTTCTGATAGAGCGCGAAGAGCCCGCGCCACGTCGTGCGGTGGCGGTGCCGCACGATCGCTGCGGCCTCGTAGGCCAGCCGCAGCCCCGTCCTGCACTGCACTCGCCAGGAGAAGTCGAGGTCGCCGCCGAATGGACACGCGGCGTCGAATCCGCCGACGGCATCGAACACCACCCGCGGGCACGCGGCGTTGGCGGTCTGGGCGAACGGCAGGACCGGGTGGCGCACGGCGCGCTCGGCTCGCAGCGCGCGCACCGCCTGGTAGCGCTCGACGAGTCGGTCGGCGCGCCACGCTTCGATGGGTCCGGCGGCGAGACCGACGCGGTGATCCTCGAACGCGGCGGCGAGGGCGCGGACCCAACCCGGGTCGGGGACGCAGTCCGCGTCCGTGAAGGCCAGGAGGTCGCCGTGCGACGCCGCGACACCACGGTTGCGCGCCGCGTACGAGCTCTGGACACGGTCCTCCTCGACGAGACGAACGGGGTACTCCCCGACCACGGCCTGCGTGGCGTCCGTGGAGCGGTTGTCGACCACGATCAGCTCGAGGGCCTCGCGGGGCCAGTCCTGTGCCAGCAGCGCCTCGAGACACGTACGGATCGTCGCCGCGCCGTTGTGCACCGGCACGATCACGGCCACCGTCGGCAGCTCAGGCACCGATCGCCTCCGGGGCCGCCGGCGGCCGCACGATTTCTGCGAGCATCTCGGCGCGTTGCCGATAGCGCGTGAGCGCATCGGACAGGTCGTCGCGCCCCTCGTGCTCGACGGCGAGCATGCCGGCGTAGCCGGCGGCGCGAAGCGCGGATACGAACGCATCGAGCCCGTCGCCCGGTCCGGGCAGCGACGGCTCCATGTGATGGCGCTTGCGCAGCTGGCGGAGCAGCCGCGCGGCGATGGCCGGCCGGCGCACCACCTTCAGGTGCACGTGCAGGGTGCGCCGGCCGAGCAGGCGGGCCGCCGCCGCCAGGTCGCATCCGAGGAAGGCGAAGTGGCCCGTGTCGATGACGGCTCCGACGGCGGGCGAGGAGGCGTCGAGGGCGGCGAGGACCTCGCGCGGGCTGGCGATCTCGGTGTACCAGTGATTCTCGAGGCCGAAGCGGACGCCCTGGCGCTGCGCGCGCGCGTCGGCGATCGGGACCGCCGTGCGGTCGAGGACGCCGGTCACGAGATGCACGCCCAGCTCGCGCGCGAAGTCGAACGCGCGAGCGAGGCGATCCTCCACCACGCGCGGCCGCAACCCGAAGAGACCGCCGATGCAGTAGGCGCGGAGCGCGACGCCGCAGCGAGCGGCCTCGGCCGCCACCTGCCGCGCCGAGATGCCGATGCTCAGGTAGTTTGCGTGTCCGACCCACAGCTCGGCCGCCGCGAAGTCGAGCCCGCGCAGCTCGGCGAATGCCTCGTGCCGGGCGAGCTCGCGGAGGCTGTACGTGTTGCAGCCCACCTCCATGCTACGGCCCCTCCTGCTTCGTGACTCTCGACCTTGGGAGCGGTGCCCTTCGATCGCCACGGGGTCGGGGTCCACCAGCTCCACTCCACGCAGCGCTCGCACGCGGGCGCGGTGAAGTTGCCGTCGCGATGCAGGCGACGAAGCGCCTGCATGGCGGGACCGTTCCACGCCCGGAGCACCCCGTCCTGCACCCTGCCGAGTGGCGTCTTCAGGTCGTAGTCGCGCTCGCACGAGGCGAGCGTTCCATCCCAGAAGACGTAGGCGTGGTACCAGAGATTGGGACACGGGAGGCGGCGCATCGGGAGGGGCTCCTCGTCGGTGCGGTGCCCGGTGATGGCATCGACCTGGTCGCCCCAGGTGTCGAGATGCTTGATGTTCACCTGCTCGACCTCGGGACGCTGCCAGCGCGACACGAAGGCCTCGATGTCGCCCCGGGTCTCGTTCATGGCGATGATCTGCATCACCACCCGGGTCCTGGCACCGGTCCGCGCCTTGCGCTCGAGGAAGCGATCCACGTTGCGCAGCACGCGGTCCCACTTCGCGTTCACGCGGACGCGCTCGTAGGTCTCCTTGGTCGCGCCGTCCATCGCGAGATAGAGCACGTCGAGTCCGGCGTCGAGGACCTGGCGCCCGCGTTCCTCGTCGAGCAGCGTGATGTTCGTCGAGGTTTCCATCCGGATGCCGGCGCGCTTGCCGTAGCGGATCATGTCGAAGAGCTGCGGGTGCATGAGCGGCTCTCCCCACGAGTGCAGCACCGCCGAGCCGACCAGGGGCCCGATCTCGTCGACCATCCGCCGGTAGAGGTCCATCGCCATGTATCCCTTCGGCCGCCGGATCACGCCGAGCCCGGTGGGGCACATGATGCACTTCAGATTGCAGTGATTCGTCGACTCGACGTAGATGCGGTCGGGATAGATCGGACCCGCGCTGCGCGCGGTCGCGTACGTCGCGTACTTGACCGGCATGTTCAGCGTCGTCCGGACGGCCTTGACCCACCGCCGCATCCGTCCTGGCTCGCGTTGCGAGTCGGTCATCGAGCCTCCCTCACGCGACCGCCACCTGCTCGAGTCGGCGGCGCGGTGCGGCGGCGACGTGTGGCACGTGCACGCGCTTCTCCGCCCGCACGAAGAGATAGCGGGCGAACACCGAGGGGCGCAGCCGGACGAGCGCGGGGTAGATCGCATGCACGACGCGTGCGATCCCGCGGGCGTAGAACCACCGCGGGTAGAGGCCGCGACACCAGAGCCCCGCGTGACCCAGCAGCTCGCGCACCTCGAGGCCGTTGCGCTCGCACTGCCGTCGCAGCTCCGCGGCCGTCAGGTGGCGGATGTGGTACGGATCGGTCGGGCTCTCCGGGATGTAGGGGAATCGCCCGGCGAGGAGCCACAGGCGATAGCGCCAGTGCGCCGTGTTCGGCTCCATCCAGATGAACTTCCCGCCCACCCGGAGCACGCGGGTGCACTCGGCGACGTTGTCGTCGAGATAGAAGAGGTGCTCGAGGTTCGAGTTGCAGACGACGGTGTCGAAGTGCTGGTCGGGGAAGGGCAGCGTCATGGTGTCGAGGTCGACCTGCCAGGTGAAGATGCCGCGCCGGGCGGTGCGCTCCGCGCCCACGCGGGAGACGTCGGTCCCGACGACGTCCGCGCCCCGGTCGCGCAGCAGCTTCGCCAGGAAGCCCGGCCCGCACCCGGCCTCGAGCAGACGCTCGCCGGGTCCGACCCGGCTCGTGATCATGCGCAGGCGGTCGAAGTCGACCTGGCCCTCCGGCAGCTCGGTCCAGTGGTGGTCGTAGTAGTCGCACAGGTCCATGCTCAGCCTCCGCGGTAGATCCGGGCGTACGCCTCGGCGATGGGTTCCCACGCCCGCCTGCGCGCCGCGGCCGCCGCGCGCTGCTGCCAGGGTTCCAGGTCTGCGATCGCTGCCGCCGCAGCGATCGCGTCGCGCAGTCCGTCCGGCGCGTCCGGGTCGTAGCCGATGGCACAGCCCTCGTGCTCGAGCTCGATCAGACAGCCGCGGCGCGGTACCACCAGCGGCCGGGCGAAGGAGAGCGCGAGCAGCGCCGCGCCCGACGTGAGGACGTCACGGTACGGCAGCACGGCGAAGTCGGCCGCCTTGAAGAAGCGCTGCACGTCCGGGTCGGACACGAACTCGAGGTGCGTCTGCACGCGCGCGTCGCGTCGTGCCGCCGTGTGGACGACCTCGGCGTCCGCGTCGGTGGCGGGCCGTCCCGCGATCACCAGGTGCAGGGACTGTCCGGGGAGCCGTGCGAACGCGTCCAGCAGAGCCCCGACGCCCTTGTACGCCCGCAGCTGTCCGAAGCACACGAAGACACGGTCGGAGGCGGCGAGCCCGAGGGTGCGGCGCGCGTCCGCCGCCGACAGCTCGTCCGGGTAGCACCCGATGTAGTGGCCGTGGGGCACGACGGCGGCGGGCCGTCGGGTCTGCGGCAGCGCAGCCCGCGCCGCTTCGGCATGCACCACCAGCCGCGCAGAGCGCAGGAGCAGCCAGCGCAGCGCGCGGTCGACCACATGGCGCTCGTGGGGCAGGGCGTTGTGCACCGTCCACACGACGCGATAGCGAAGGAGGCGGGCGAGCAGCAGCGCGGCGATGAACCCGGTCACGCTGCGCGCGGTGGGTCCGCCTCCCGAGCGATAGTAGAACTCCGGCCAGTGGAGATGCAGGACCTTGACCTCGCGCACGTGTCGCAGCAGCCACCGGGGTGACAGTTCAGCGCTCGCCGCCACGGCGACGCCGCGCGCGGCGAGGGTTCGGTAGAGGAGGTCGCAATACGGGTTGCCGCGCACCGTGCGCGGAAACGCGGCGACGGCTGCGCGAGTCATGGGCGCACCTCCGCCGCCCCGTCCCAGCCGGCCGCGATCGACGCCCCCTGCATGATCGCGAGCAGCAACCAGGGCGTCTTCTCGAGCAGGAGATCGCCGTTGGAGCCCGCCACCAGGAGCGTGACCAGGATCGCGAGCAGCGCGAGCGCGATGTCCTCGGCGTGGTCGTGTCCGACCTGCCTCGCCGCGCGGCGGAGCTGCCACAGGGCGCGGGCGTGCGCCGCGAGCGCGAGCGTAAGTAGCCCACCACCGATCAGCCCGAGCTCCGCGAACGTGCTCAGGTAGATGTTGTGCGGCGCACGGTTGCCGCGGCTGTGGATGAGCGCGAAGTGCGGATCGACCGGCGTCTCCAGCATGTACCGGTAGAAGGTGTCCTGGAAGCCGCCGAACCCCGTCCCGTGAAGCGGCCGGTCGGCCATCATCGCCAGCCCCACCCGCCAGATGTCGAGCCGCCCCGACAGCCGGTCGTCGCCACTCGCCTCCCATCGCGCGCGCAGGATGTCGATGGCTCCTCCGGGCAGCACCGCGGGCAGCAGCAGCGTGACGAGTGCGAGCGCGGCGAGCACCCGGACGCCGACGCGTGGGCGGACGGCGGCCAGCGTGACGAGTCCGGCGCCGGCGGCCAGTGCGCCGCCGCGCGTGCCGGTAGAGACGAGGGCGAGGCCGATGAGCACCATCGCGCCGAGGCGCCACCAGCCGAGGGGGGCGCCGCGTGGGCGGAACGCGAGCGCGGCGACCGCGGGAAGCGCCAGCTGGTACGCCAGGGGATCCGGGTTGGTCGTGTGCGTCCCGTAGTGGACCACGGCGCGTGCCAGGCCGAAGCCGCCGTTCTGTGCGCCCGGATTCTGTACCAGGACGATGACGGCCAGGACGGCGGTCGAGAGCAGCAGGACGTCGAGCCCGCGTGTGATCCGGGACCAATCGTCGAAGACGTTGGCGGCCATGACGTAGAGGAGGAACAGCTGCGCCAGCGTCATCAGCGCCGCCAGTGCGACGTCCGTATCCGGTGACCAGCCGATGCTGACGGCTGCGAAGGCAACGTAGGCGAGCAGCAGCAGGCCAGGCCGGCCCAGCCGGACGCGCTGCCTGGGATGGGCCACGACGTGCACCACCCAGCCGCCGAGCACGGCGATGCCGAGCAGCCGTGTCACGGTGAGCATGCCGGTGTCGTCCAGCGCGGCCAGGGCGTCGAACGGCAGCGCGGCGACGAGCGCGAGAATGGCGAGGTCCGGTGCCACGACGAGGAGCGGGGCTGCCGGCAGCGCAAGCGCAGCGATGCCGAGCGCCGGACTGGCGAAGCAGGCCGCCGCGCCGGCGCCGAGCGCGAGCACCGCGACGGCGATCCACGGCAACGCGGGGGGCCACCCGGACGCCATGCCACCGCGTTCCGCTCCGACCGACATCCTCACGGCACTCGTCATCGACCCCGGCCCATCACGCTGCGAAGTAGTAGGAGTAGCTCTGGTAGGCACTGCTCGTCGGATCGGCGGCGTTCAGCACGACGCCGATCACGTTGGACTGCATCAAGCGCAGGCGCTCGAGGGCCTCGCGGGTGATCTCGCGCTCGGTGCGATGGCAGCGCACGACCATGACGACGCCGTCCACCCGGGGGGCGAGGATGGCCGAGTCGGTGATCGGAAACACCGGCGGCGAGTCGATCAGGACGAGGTCGTACGCCTCGAGCAGGGCCTGCAGGAGGTCGTCCATCTGCGGTGCCGCGAGCAGCGACGACGGATCGCGAACCGCCAGGCCCGCCTGCAGCAGGTGCAGCTCGGGCCCCGTCCACCCGAGCTGCAGCGGCGCGACCCGGCCGTTGAGCACCGCCAGCCGCTGGATGGCCTGCGGCGGGCGCACGACTCCGCGCAGGACGTCGGAGAGGCCGACACCCTGCTTCACGCCGAGCGCCCGGTGGCAGCGCGAGTGCCGCATGTCGGCGTCGATGACCAGCACGCGGCGCGAGAGCTGGGCGAAGGCCAGCGCGAGGTTGATCGTGGTGGCGGTCTTGCCCTCACGCGGCTGCGCGCTCGTCACGAGCAGGGAGCGGGGCGGCCGCTCCCGGTTGAAGGAGAGCACGCTGGTCCGGATGCTGCGGTAGGCTTCGGCCGTCGGCGTCTGCTCGAACAGGCGCCCGCGGACGCGGCGCCGAGCCTGATGGCGCCCGCCGACCAGGTTGGCCAGCGCCGGAAACCGGCCGCCAACCAGCTCGGTCAGCGCCGGAAGGCGCCAGCCGACCAGGCCGGCGAGCGCAGGGATCCGCCCCGGGTAGCGCGAGAGGCGCTCGTAGTCCGGCACCACGCCGAGCGTTGGCAGCTCGAGATCGGAGCGCACGTCGTCCGGCGTCTTCAACGAGCCATCGATGTTCTCCCGGGCGAAGGCGAGCGCCAGGCCGAGGCCGCCGCCGAGCAGCAGGCCGAACGCCAGGTTGAACGGAACGGGGGGCTCGGAGGGCATCGTCGGCCGTTCCGCTGGATCGACCACCGTGGCGTTGGAGAGCTGCGCGCCCTTCACGACGTCCGTCTCCTGCAATCGCTGGAGGAGCGTCCCGTGGAGGGCGCGCGTGGTCGTGACGGCCTGGTCGAGCTTGATGTACTGTCCCGTGAGGTCCTTCAAATTCAGGACGGCGTCCTGCTGGATCTGGAACTGCTCGCGCAGCTTCTGCTCCTTCGCCTGGGCGGCGAGATAGGCGGACTGGATGCCGCCGACGGCCTGCGCGACCTCGCGCGCGAGGCGCCCCTGCGCGCGCTTGAGCTGCGCGTCGATCTCCTTCACCTGCGGGCTGCTCGGAATGAAGACCTGGGCCTGCTGGGCATACTGCACCTCGAGCTTGCTCACCTCCTGCTTGAGCCCCTGGATGAGCGGATTGGTGAGCACGCTCGGCAGCGAATCGCTCGCGCGATTCTGCACCAGTCGGTACTCTGCCTCGGCGGCGATGCGCGTCGCCTCGGCGTCCGTCACACGACGTCCGAGATCCGTCAGCCGCTCCGCGGTCGCGTTGTCGTGATCATCGAGCGAGACGACGGCGTGCTCTCGGCGGAAGGCGCTGAGCGCGCGCTCCGCCTCCGCCAGCTCTCGTTCGACGCGGGCGATCTCGTTCTGGAGGAAGTCCCGCGCCTCCCCGGTGAGCTGGAACTTCGACTCCAGGCTCTGGAGGATGAAGCTGCGCGCGTGCGCGTTGGCGACGCGCTGCGAGAGCCCGGCGTTGGGGCTGGAGAAGCTGACCTCGATGAGGCGCGAGTTCGTGATGGGTTTCACATCGAGCCACTGGCCGTAGCGCCCGATCAGGCCGGACGGAACGCCGTCGAGTCCGGGCTCTTGAGGCTGCGGCTGCTCCGGCGCGGCATCCTTGCGCTCGGGAAAGAGGATGCGGAGCGGACTCAGCAGAACCGCCACTCCGGCCTCGGCTGCGCCCAGCACGCTCCAGCCGCCCCCGGCCTCGGCGAAGGCCGGCTCGTGGTCGAGTCCGAGCTCGCGGATGACGCGGGCCGCGAGCGAGCGGCTCTCGAGGAACTTCACCTGGTCCTGGAAGTACTCCACGCCCTCGAAGTAGCTGGGCGGCGTGACGACCTGGGGAAGGTTCGTCACCTGCGGGGGCTGGATGTTCACGTGCAGCACCGCCTTGGCGGTCCAGACCCGCGGTGTGAGCAGACTCACGATGGCCATCACGGTCAGCCCCGCGACGGCCATGCTGGCAACCAGCTGCCAGCGCCGCCGAACCACGGCGAGCATCTCGCGCAGCTGGGAGTCGCGCGCGCGCGACGGGCGGGGAAGCGCGGCGGCGGACGGGTAGATCACGAAGGCGCCCGGCGGTGCCGGTGGGACGACGTCGAGCCGGTGCATCTCAGAACCCGGTGAACGACAGTCCCGCGCCGACGCGGACCACGTTGGTGAGGAACCAGTAGCCGGAGTACGGCACCATCTTCGCCGTCGAGGCCGGCACGTTGACGACGTCGCCGGCCTGGAGCGTGAGGTCCTGCGCCTTCGCCTGGCGGACCGCATCGACGTCGACGTCGATGCGCTTCTTCGTGCCGCCGGGCTCGGCGCGCCAGACGGTGATGCTGTGGAGATCGGCCGGATACATCGCACCGCCGGCGGCGGTGAGGCCGCCCATCGCCGTCGTCCCCGGCGAGAGGTCGTAGGCGCCGGGTTTCTCCACCCACCCGTCGACGAAGTACTGCCCGCGGTTCACGACGATCGCGTCGCCCCCGATCACGGGCAGGTTGAGCGGGTTCTCCTGCGGCGGCTGCCACTCCCGGTTGACGTCGATCTCGATCGGTGTCCCGCTGACGGGTGCCCCTGCCGCCCTGATGGGGCGCGGCCCCGTCGCCTGGGAGCATCCTGTTCCGCTTCCGCTCGCGGGGAAGAACTGCACGGTGCCGCCGGCGTGCTGGTCCGTTCCGCCGGCCTCGGAGAGCAGATCGGCGACGGTGCGGTTCTGCCGCGTCAGCCCGAAGAGCCCGGGTCGCGCGACTGCGCCGGTGACGGACACCTGCTGGCTCGCATTCTCTGCGACGAACAGGGCCACCTGCGGATCGCGGAGCAGCGTCTGCCCCAGCCGTTGCTTGAGGCGATCACGCAGCTGGGACTCGGTGAGGCCGGCTGCCTGGATCGCGCCCACGTGCGGCAGCGTGATCATGCCGGCCGGATCGATGCGCGCGCGCAACGCCTGCATGTCGTCCACCCGCGGCACGCTGATCTCCAACAGATCGCCGGAGCCGAGACAGAACTCGCCCTGTGCCGCTCCGGCGCGTTCTCTCCAGAGCATGTCGACGCGGGCGGCCCCGGGTTGAGACTGAGACTGAGACTGAGATTGAGACACGGCGGGTTGTCCCGGCGCTTGCGCCGTCGGCACGCGACTCGCTGTCGGAGACGCGCGCGCTACGAGGTCCCGCATCCGGCCAACGCGAGCGCGAGAAACACGGCTCCTAGCCCCAGGACTGCCCGTCTGTTCGTCATCGTGTACGCGCCTCCGGTCGCTGCACTGCTGCCCGCCGTGAAGCAGGATGCATGCCCGCGTGGTGTCGACGGCGCTTGGGCACATCACTTGCTCGGTGGAAGCCCCGCGCATCCACGACACGAAGAAGGTCCCAGAGATGATGAAGATGTCGAGCTCGCCGGTCGCCGTTCCACCCGTCCTCACCGACGCACGAGCCGGGAGGCGACCGGCGAGCATGGTGCTGCGCAGCTTGGTCGTCGAGCACCGGCGCGCGGGCGTGATCCTCGCCGGGGCCGGCATGGCGGCGGGATCCTACGTGGTCGCCGTCGCCCTGCGATTCGATCTCTCGCTCCCTCCGGACGTCCTGCCCATCCTCCTGTCGACCCTCCCGACGCTCGTGCTGTGCAAGGCGCTGGGCTTCTGGATGGCGGGGCTCTTCTCGGGGTGGTGGCGCCACGTGAGCCTGGGCGATGTCGTGGACATCGTGCGCGGGAACGCACTCGGGTCACTCCTGTTCTTGCTGGCCATCGTCTTCGGCCCCGGGCTGGACGGCTTTCCGCGATCCGTCTTCGTGATCGACCTCGTCATCTGCACCGTCGTGATGGCGGGAATTCGCGTGGGCGTGCGTGTCGTCCGGGAGCGCAACGCGCGCCCGGCAATACGGTGCATCGACACGCTCGTCCTCATCGTCGGTGCGGGAAGCACCGGTATCCGACTCCTCGAGGAGATCGAGAGCCGCGCGCGCCGCGGGATGGCAGTGCTCGGATTCGTGGATGACGACCCGAGCAAGCAGGGGGCCCGGATCGCCGGTGCCCAGGTGCTCGGTACGATCGACGACCTCCCCCGGCTGCTCGGCACCCGCGAGGTGCACGAGGTCCTGGTTGCCATTCCGTCGGCCCCCGGCACGGTCATGCGCCGCATCGCGCAGCATTGTGGCGAGGCGCGGGTGCGGCATCGTGTGGTGCCCTCCCTGGCGGAGCTGGTCGAGGGTCGCGTGATGTTCACCCAGATGCGCGACGTGAAGGTGGACGACCTGCTCGCCCGCGAGCCCGTGCGACTCGACCTGCCGCACGTGCGGTCGCTGATCGCCGATCGCACCGTCCTGGTGACCGGCGCCGCGGGCTCCATCGGCTCCGAGCTGTGCCGGCAGGTGGCGGCGCACGGACCGGCACGGCTCGTCCTGTTCGACCGCCACGAGAACGGAGTGTTCCTCCTCCAGGGCGAGCTGCGCGATCGCTTTCCTGCCGTGGAGATCGCGCCGGTGCTCGGCGACCTCCTGCTCGAGGATCAGGTGGAGGCGGCATTCGCGTCGCACCGGCCGGCGCTCGTCTTCCACGCGGCCGCGTACAAGCACGTACCGCTCGCCGAGCTGAACGTGCTGCAAGCGGTTCGGAACAACGTGTTCGGTACGCTGAACGCCGCGCAGGTGGCGATGCGACACAAGGTGACCCAGTTCGTCCTCGTGTCGACCGACAAGGCCGTCCGACCGGCCAGCGTGATGGGGGCGACCAAGCGCGCCGCCGAGCTGGTCATCGGCAGCCTCGCCCCGGGGCCGTGCCGGTTCGTGGTCGTCCGCTTCGGGAACGTGCTGGGCTCGAGCGGCAGCGTCGTCCCGCTGTTCCGGGAGCAGATCGCACGCGGTGGGCCGGTGACGGTCACCGATCCCGAGGTCACCAGATACTTCATGACCATCCCCGAGGCCTGCCAGCTCATCCTGGAGGCGTCCTCCGCCGGCGAGCCGGGCGCGACCTATCTCCTCGAGATGGGGAGCCCGGTGCGCATCGCCGAGCTGGCGCGCCAGATGATCCGGCTGTCGGGCTTCGAGCCCGACGAGGACATCGCGATCGTCTTCAGCGGACTGCGCCCCGGTGAGAAGCTGGAGGAAGAGCTGGTCGACGAGGGAGAACGTGTCACGACGTCCGTGCACGACCACATCAGGATCGTGCACGGGCCGCGGCGCGTCCTTCCGCCCGGATGGCTCGGCGGGCTGCAGCTCTGCGTGCGCCGCCGGCGACATCCCGTGCGCGCTCCGCCTGCTGCAGCAGGTCGTGCCCGGGTTCAGCCCGAGCCCCGAGGCGCTCGCGAGCGCGGGTGGCTCGTCGTCCCGACCGCTCTCGACTGCTGCCGGGACGGCGGCGTGAAAGAGGTGGGTGGTGGCGCGAGACCGGCTTGGAGCGGTGGCGCTGGCTGCGGCATACATGACGCTCGCAGCGTGCCGCGCGGCCGGAACGGCGGTCCCCGGGCGCGCGCTACCCGCGGTGCTCCTCGGCGTCCAGGAGCTGCTGGTCGCCGCGTTGCTGCTGGCGCGGCGCTCGTCCGGCGCCGTGTCGCGGCGATGGAGCGACCGGCTCGTCGCGGGCGCGGCGCTCCTGTTGCCCCTCGGTCTCCACGTGCCGGGGGGTGCTCTGGCGAGCGTCTCCGCCGTGCTCGAGGTCGCAGGGCTGCTGCTCGCACTGCTCGCAACCGCCACCCTGGGCCGGCATCTCGGGGTTCTGCCCGCAGTGCGCGGCCTCACGACGCGGGGCGTGTACGCGGTGGTGCGACACCCGATGTATGCCGCCTACATGCTGCTCTTCCTCGCGTACGTGGCGGGGGAGCCGAGTGCGCAGAACGTCACCTGTGCCGCGGCCGCGGGTGCGTTGCTGGTGGTCCGGCTGCGAGCCGAAGAAGCCGTGCTGGGGCGACGGGTCGACTACCAGGCGTACCGCCAGCGCGTGCCCTGGCGTCTCGTGCCCGGATGTTACTGACGGAGGGGAAACGCGCGATGGCGAAGCAACAGGTGTCGAGGGTGACCGCGGCAGCGGCGCGAGTGCCCGACGACCGCAGGACAGGGACGAGGTTCGGGAGGGGGCGCTCCTGCGCTCGGCGACTCTCGGCGTTGCCCTGGCGGCAGGTCCCGTCTTCGCGGCGGCGTCGCCTGTGCTGCAGTTCGTCCGGCATGACATCGACACCGGCCTCTTCGGGCAGGTCACCCAGGGCGCCGGCGTCGGCGACATCGACGGCGACGGCCGGCCGGACATCGTCGTGGGCGGCGACGACTACCTCCTCTGGTTCCACAATCCGGATTGGACGCCAAACCTGATCGCGAGCGGGTTCAAGTTCGCGGGCGGCGCGCAGGTGGTGGTCCGTGACATCGATGGCGACGGCCGGCTCGACGTCATGACCGGCAAGTATCCGCCGAACGACAACCAGCAGCGACAGACGGTCTGGTACGGCAATACGCCGACCGGGTGGGTCGAGCACGTCGTGTCGACGACGAGCTTCTGCCACGACCTCGCCTTCGCCGACTTCGATGGCGACGGCCACGAGGACGCCGTGTGCGCCGACCAGTTTCTCTATCAGATCGCCTGGCTGCACGGGCCGTCCAATCCCATGGACCCGTGGCCGAGCATCGTGATCGACGCCGGGCCGCGGCCCATGGGGGCGGCCGTCGCCGACATCGACCGCGATGGCCGACCCGACGTCGTCGTCGGCATGGCATGGTACCGCCTGAGCGGCGGGACGTGGAGCAAGCACCTGTACACGACGTTCCAGGACACCAGCGATCCGCGATTCAACGACTACGCGAGAGTCTCGGTGCTCGACCTCAACGGGGACGGACGCCTGGACATCTTCGCCACGCTCTTCACCGAGAGCCGCCAGGGACAGGTGTACGCCTTCCTCGCGCCGCCGGATCCGACGACGGCGTGGACGGCGGTCCCGATCGATCCCGGGCCGCTGTTCGGCGTGCACACCCAGGCGGTCGGCCAGTTCGATGGCACGTCACGGCCGCAGATCGTCGTCGGGGAGACCACCATCGGTGGTTTCAACTTCGGGGTGAACCCGGCTCCGCACGTGTACCTGTACCGCCTCCTCGGAGCGGCCTCCGACCCGGCGGCGTGGGAGCGCACGGTGGTCGACGACACAGGGACCCACGAGGGACAGGCGATCGACCTGAACGGCGACGGCCTGCCGGACCTCGCGGGCGACCAGGAGAACACCGAGCTGCTGACTACGCCCCGCGACGGCCGGGTGAGCTGGTGGGAGAACGTCACGTTCGGCGGGACGGAAGGCACGCCGCCGGAACTCGTCCTGCAGCCCGATCTCGATACGTACCTCGCTGGCCCGGCGGCCTCCGACACCAACTGGGGCGCCTACACGGATAGCTCAACTCGCGCGTGGGTCGGGACGGACCAGGAGAACGCGCAACGGCCGCTCATGCGGTTCACGCTCTACGGCACGCCGGCGGGCTCGGCGGTGTCGGCCTGTACGCTCACCGTACAAGCCGACGTCGTGCAGGCGCCGCTGCCAGGCCACCTCTGGCGCGTGACGCAGCCCGGGTGGACGGAGACGGCCGCCACCTGGAACCACTACAATGGGACCGTTCCCTGGACCACGCCGGGCGGCGACGTCGACGCGGCGTCGGGGATCGCCTTCGCACCGCCGCCGGGGCCCGGGTCCTTCGCGTTCCCGGATCTGACGCCGCTCTGCCAGGACGCCATCGCGGCACGCGGCGGGCATCTCGATCTCCTCATCCGGCAGGACACCGAGACGCCGGGCACACCGCACCAGTGGTCGTTCGTGATGACAGACGACGGGGCGAGCCCCGAGATGCGGCCGAGCCTCGTCGTCTCGTTCAATGGTAGCGCCGGCTCCAGCACGTCCACCACTACCACCACCACCCCGAACAACTCGCCCACGACGACGACCACGACGCTTCCCGGGTGCGGGACGGCGGCGACGTTCCCATCGATCACGTGCCGCCTGATCGTCCTCGGGACGCGGGTCGAGCTGGATCGTCGCGGCGTCGGCGTTTCGCACCAACCTGCTCGCAATGCTGCAGGGACGCGTGATGAAGAACGTCCAGCAGGCGGAGCAATTTGCGACCCCCGGGGATCGCCATCGAGCACGCGCCCGCCTCGGTCAGGCGGCGCGCGGACTGAAGAATTTCGTGCGGCGGCTGAACTCCTCGCGGGGACGCAAAGCGGTCGCGCAATCGAGCGGGCAAACGCTGGACGAGGAGGCGCGAGCGCTCCGCAAGGCCATCGGCGGCCTCGCCGCGTCGCTCTGACGGCGACGCGCCGAGCAGCAGAACGCCATGCCCCGACACGGAGGCCGAACACAGCGCGATCGCGCGAGAGCATCGTCGGATCTTCGTCCCATGTCTCGGCAGGGGGCCACGGTGCGCGCCGTTGGCTGCCGCCACGGGGAGGGTCGGCGACGGGGGAGCGACGCATTCCACCCGGTGGTGCTGTGCGGCGGGTTCGGGACCCGCCTTGGCCACTGTCGCGCGCGTTGTACCCCAAGCAGCTCCTGGCGCTCACCTCCGAGCGGACGCTCTTTCAGGATACGATCTTGCGTACGGCCGGCACCGCGCGCTTCGCACCGCCGCTGGTGGTGGGAAACGACGAGCCCCGTTTCATCCTGGCCGACCAGCTCGATCAGCTCGGGGTCGCCTCAGGAACGCTCGTCGTCGAGCCCATCGGCCGAAACACGGCACCGGCCGCGGCGGTTGCCGCGTTGCTGCTCACCCAGCACGAACCCGACGCGCTGATGCTCGTCATGCCCGCCGACCACGTGATCGCCGACGCCGGCGCCTTCGGCGACGCTGTCGAGCGCGCGCTCGCCGCCGCCGCCGGTGGTCGGTTGGTGACGTTCGGCATCGCGCCCACGGAACCGCATACGGGGTACGGCTACATCCGCAAGGGTGACCCGTTGCCCGAGCTGCCGGCGTGCTTCGCCCTCGAGCGCTTCGTGGAGAAGCCCGATGCCGCTACGGCGCAGGCGTGGGTGAATTCGGGCGCGTACCTGTGGAACAGCGGTATCTTCCTCGTACCGGCCCGCGCGGTATCTCGAAGAGATCGCACGCCGTCAGCCGGCGATAGTCGCCGCGTGCCGCCGCGCGCTCGCCGAGGGCACGGGCGATCGTTCCGTCCTCCGCCTCGGTGCCGAGGCCTTCGCGGCGTCGCCATCCATCTCGATCGACCACGCGCTGATGGAGCATCTGGCGGGCGGAGTCGTGGTCCCGGTCGACATGGGGTGGAACGACGTTGGGTCGTGGTCGGCACTCTGGGAGATCAGCGGCAAGGACACGGCCGGCAATGCCAGACGGGGCCATACCTGGGAGAGGACGACATCGTGCGGTTCGAGGACGCGTGCGGACGCTAGGCACGGGTACCCCGACGCCGACCCCTTTGCGCGGCTATCGAGCCGTGCCGAACCGTTCTCAGCCGATCTCGACCAGCCGGAGCGCGCCTTCGGGACACGCGACCACGCACAGCCCGCATGCGTGACAGGCAGCCGCGTTCGGCGTGTATGCACTCTGCTTGCGATGGGCCAGCACCTTCAGGCGCGTGAGGAACGACAGCGCACGATAGTCTGCGTCTTCGATCCGGCGCACCTCGAACACGCCGTACGGACAGACGTCGACACAATCGCGCTTCGCCTCGCACCGCGACCGATCGACGACGGGACGCCAGCGGCCCGCCTCGGCACGGCACTGTTCGCCCGGCCCATCCGGATGCGCCGCGGCGCGACGGGCCTTTTCGGTGTTCGGACGGGGAACGCTCATGCATCCGTCTCTTGCAAGGACGACACCACCTCACGCCCCGACGGCAGTACGCGGGTTCATCGCCGGCGCCGCATGTCGCGCGATGCGCTGCACGCATGCCTGCACGTGCGCGCGTGCAACAGGACTCCGATTGCGGTGACGTGGAAGAACCGGACCTCGTCCGGTCCGGTTCTTCCACGATCCCCGCCGATATCTCCTAGTTCTCGTGGTCCTTCGTGTAGAAGAAGTAGTCGGCGGTGTACGGTACGAATGCCTTTGCGCCAACGTTTGCCGGCTCGGAGCATCCACTCGAAGGCGCGACCCCGCCAGCGGTGTTCAGCCGCTGGATGAAGGTGGTCGCGGTCAGCGTGTTGCCACCGCTCGGCCCCGCCTGAACTCCGGCCATCGGAAGGAGCAGCCAGGCGATGGCACCGGGCGCGACGAAGTCGGACTCGGTGTACTGGGTCGCCTGGCCTCCCCAGACGATGCTCGAGTCCTGCGAGTCCTGCCAGGTGGCGCGGATCTTGCCGTCCTCAGCGGGGTTTGGGCTGAAGAAGTGCGTGGTGAGCTGCTTGCCATGGTCGCTGAACAGGGTGGCCTCCGGCGTGAAGAGTAACCAGGCGAAGCCGGAGTCATCGGGACACGACGTCGCAGGGGTGCTCGCGTTCGGGCACGGCAGGCAGATGTAGTTCTGGGTGCCGGCTCCATGACCCTCGATGAACGCCCTGTTCCCATCTTGCACCTCGAGCGCCGCGGGCACGCGGGGCGGTGTGACATGAGCTGCATGGGCCGGCAGCGACACCGAGACCGTGAGAGCCACGGCGACTGCGGTGGACCAGGCGCCGATCAAGGTGCGACGCATGGTCGGATCTCCCAATGCATTTCGATTCTCCGTGTGATTCTCCTATTCGCGCGTTGTGCGCGGCCATGGGACGCCGCTTGGCGGTGTTCCCTGGATTGTGCTCGCACGCCTTCGAAGTCGGGGCCGTCGTCCCCCACGTGCGAGCTGGTGACGGACATGCGTGTCTTTCGCGAGGCCGACGACCAGGCATCCTGAGCACGACGAAGAGCCCGATCAGCGTCAGTGCCATCGTGAGATCGAAGCGTCTCGCGGCATGACCGCCTCCTCCGCTGCGTTGAGCTCGAAGTGTCAGGTCCTGCGGAGCCGTCTCGACCACGTTGCTGTAGTGCTTCCTGATGTCTGCTCATCGGTCGTGCCGTGCGGTGCGCAATCGGCCTTCGTATTGATGAGCTACTTTTCGGGTAGCGAACTGCTACCAGCCATCGCGCTCGGCGATGTCGTGACGATCCCGTCAGCGAGACGAATCGCCAGCTGCACCGGTGTCCGCACGCGCGACCGCTTTCACGCAGCAGCGACGTCTAGCTTCGCGCGAAGCTATTCGCAGCGCTAGAACTACGCAGACGTGTGCCGCACAGACACGTCCGTGGTCGGCGCGCGTCCTCCTTGCGGGCATCGGGTGAGTCGGGACCCGATTGGCCCGTGCGTCACGTGTGCCATTCTCCCTACGCACAACGCGCCAGTTCGGATGCAGCCGGGCGCCAGCATCGGCTCAGGCACGCGTGCCCGACGCCAGGTTTTCCTGGGCCGGTCGATCCACTTCCCTTGCAGTGGCGCAGTAACCGCAAGGTGACTTGCAGGGTAGAACCAAGCTGCCGGACCCATCGACACCGACCCAGCGCTTTGGGGTCATACGTGGCGCTGTCGGCCGTCTCCGCCCGGCACTCGGTGCGGAAGACAGCAGTGCTCGCAGCGGTCTGCGCTTGCAAAAGACGACCCTTCACGGGACATACAGAGAAGTCGGACCATGGCTAGATCCCTGTTCGCCTCGTTGCGCCGCTGGGTGGAACCCAGGGCTGCGCCTCTGGCAGCACCACTGCGTTCGCCGCCGCGCCCAGCCGCGGCGCTGTCAGAGGAGATCATGGCCCGCGGCATGACGGCCGAGAGGGCCCTCGCCTTGGCCGATGCGCTCGAGGAGGAGGGACGTTTGGTCGAAGCAGTGGAGATGCTGACGACGGCCACGCGACTGCGTCGCGACGTGGTGCAGGAACGGCGGTTGGTGCGACTCCGTCACCGCGCCTTCGCACGGCTCGATCGATCGCTGCCTCCGCCAGCGTGGCCGCCGTTCGTTCCGGAAGACTTGCCGGGCACTGACGGGCCGCCGATCGTCAATGCAGCCGAGCTGACGTCCGCGGTCCTCAGGAACGGGATACTGCGCCATGGGTGCGTAGTGGTCAGGGGCCTCATCCCTTCCCCTCGCGTTGCGCGGCTGTGCGAAGCGATCGATCGCACGTTCGAAGCTTTCGACGCCGCCATGGCCGGCTACGCCCATCCGGAGATGGCTGCGTGGTTCGATCCCTTCGAAGCGCTGCTGCACGCGAACGAGGCGCGGGCGTGGGCGCGTCAAGCCGGTGGCATCTTCACCGCCGACTCACCTCGCGCATTCTTCGAGTTCCTCGCCACGATGCAGGAGCTCGGCATCGACCGGTTGATCGCGGACTACCTCGGTGAACGGCCGACGTTGTCGGCCGAGAAGTGCATGCTGCGCAAGACCGATCCGGGGCAGTTCATGTCCAACTGGCACCAAGATGGGGCCTTCCTCGGCGATGGCATCCGCACGGTCGATGCATGGTTCGCCCTCTCTCCGTGCGGGATCGACTCCCCGGGAATAGACGTCATCCCGTTTCGCATCGATCGGCTGCTCACGACCGGCGAGGGCGACAACGCGGCGTTCGACTGGACCGTCTCGGCGGAGACGCTGATACGCGAGTTTCCGGACGTCCGAGTGTGGCGCCCCGTGTTCGAGCCCGGCGACGCAATCTTCTTGGATCACCTCTCCCTCCACCGCACGGGCGCATATCCGGGCATGGCGAAGCTCCGGTATGCCATCGAGAGCTGGTGGTTCGCTTCGTCGACCTATCCGCGGGGCGGATCGACACCGATCCTCGTATGATCGTTCCTCGGCGTGCCTGGCGATCCGAACCTCGATCCGCCGCCGCCTCCTCCGATCTGACTGCGCTCGACACCACGACGCGTCGCCGCGGCCGCGCGGCTTCCATGACGAGTCTTGCAAGTTGGTGAGGCTCCGTCTAAGCGGGGACCGCATGCGCTCGTCCGGCGTGCAGGTCGATCACGTCATGCGAGCGCCGGCGCCTCAGATCGTCGCGTCCGATCTCGCGGCACAGGACGCCCTCTACTGGGCGGAGCGAGGGACGTGGAGGAGCCGCTGAGCGGGTGTCCGAGTCTCGACCTCCAGCATTCGCTCACCGCCGGCTCCCCGTGCTGGACGGTCTCCGCGGTCTCGCGATTCTCCTCGTGATGCAGTACCACTTCTGGGGACTGGTCCCTGGCATCGTCGGACGGAAGAGTCCGCGCGTGCTCGACGTCCAGCTGTTGCGCCTCTTCGGCGCTGGATGGATGGGGGTCGATCTGTTCTTCGTGCTCTCGGGCTTCCTCATCACCGGCATCCTCTACGACGCACGCCGATCCGGCACCTACTTCACGAGCTTCTACGTCCGGCGCTTCCTGCGTCTGTTCCCGATCTACTATCTCTTCCTCGCGATCGTCCTCTTCGTCCTGCCGGCCATCCCGAGCCTCGCGCGCCCACTCCAGAGCGAGCAGCTCGCCAAGGTCCAGGCGTTCTACTGGACGTACACCGTCAATATCGCCGATTCGCTGAAGAGATTCAGCGCCGAGATGCCGCTCGTGCACAGCCAGTTCTGGTCGCTCGCCGTGGAAGAGCAGTTCTATCTCGTGTGGCCGGCGGCCGTGCTCTTGCTCGCCCGACGACGTCGTCTGATGGTGTTCTGCTGCGTGCTCGTCGTCGTCGCCTTCGTGCTGCGGTGCGTGCTCTCGGGAACCGACGGTCTCGGGATCTTCACGGACGGCGCGGACTACATCTTGACGCCCTGTCGCATCGACACGCTCGCCATCGGCGGATTCATTGCGCTCGCCCTCCGCGGAGGGACCGCGACCGTCGACCGGCTGACGCATGTGGCACCGTTCGTCGGGGCAACAGCGCTCGTCGTGCTTGCCGGGGTGTACCTGACGCACGAGCGTTTCCTCCCGATCGATCCTCCCGTGCGGACGGTCGGGCTCTCGGCATTGGCGTTCCTCTTCGGAGCGCTACTCCTGCTCGCGGTCACGTCAGGGACCGAGCGAATACTCCACCGCGCCTTGGCCAACCCCGTGCTTCGCACCTTCGGGAAGTACTCGTACGCACTCTACATCTTTCACCTCGCGGTGGCGTTCGTGCTATTGACTCACCTGGGCAATCACCGCTGGACGCAGCCTGTGGCTGGGTCGTACGTGGTGACGAACGTGATCTTCAGCACGTTGGCCACGGCAGTATCGCTCGCTCTCGCCGGTTTGAGCTGGTACTTCGTCGAGAAGCCGATTCTCGGGCTGAAGCGCTACTTCCCCTATAGGGACGAGGCTGGTCGCTGACCGACCGCTGGCGTCGAGAGAGTGGTGGGGTGGTGGAACGCGTGGCGCAACGGCTGGGTCCGCTGGTGCCAGTGATCACCGCGTTGGTGGTGTGGGCGCCGGTGCGCAACAACTACTTCTTCTGGGACGACTTCATCCACCTCTATGATCTCGTCACCCTGCGGCTACCCGTCTTCGCCACGCAGGTGTTCGGCGGCCACGTCTATGTGACCAGGAACCTGGTCTTCCGGGCGATGTTCGCGGTCTTCGGTCCGGATCCCCGTCCGTTCTTCTGGTCGGTCCTGCTAACCCACGGGCTCAACGCCCTGCTGCTTCACCGCGTCATTCGCCGATTCACCGGCGACGCCGTGCTCGCCTGCGTCGGCGCCACGCTCTGGGCGGCCTGTCCATTCTCGAGGGTACCCTCGGCTGGTACGCGGTCTACGGGCAGGTCCTGCTCACGACCATCGTTCTCGGCGTGCTCGCGAGCCTCGGCGACCTGCTCGAGCGCGGCGCCCCGCTCGGCGTGCGTACGGCGCTCGGCTGGACGGCGTTGCTGGCCGTCGGCAGCACCTGCTTCGGGATGGGTCTCGGCATTGCTGCCGTGTTCCCGGTCATCGTCCTACTCGCTCTGCCCCACGAGCAGCGGCCGGCTCGCAGCGTGATCGTGCTTGTCCTCGGCGCGGTCGCGACGGTCGTCGGCTACGAGCTGCTCCTGACCTACTCGTCTTGGATGAGTTCCGCGGAGCGCAAGCTGTTCGCGCCTCGGGCGATTCTGGGTGTCCTGCCGTCGGTGGCCGGCCTGCAGGGGCATCTCGTCGGCTTCGGCGCCGCGGCGCTCCTGTTCGACCTCGTCGGGTGGCAGGAGCGCCTGCCGAGCTGGACGCAGGCTGCTGGCGCCGGCGCTCTCCTCCTGCTGCTGGCGGCGGGGTGGCGCCACGCCGACGGCCCGAAGCGCCGCGTCCTGGTCGCACTGGCCATCCTCGTGCTGGGCCCCTACGGAGCCATTGCCGCTGGGCGAGCCGCGATCGCGAAGTTGCTGGGCATGTCCCTGGCGACGGCTGCCGGGTCATCGCGGTATCACTACTTGCCGCTCGCCCTGCTCACGGTGCTGGTCTACACAGCGCTGCGGTCGCTGAGGGCGACCACTGAGTTCGCCGGGCGGGTCGTCTACGGCGCTCTCTGTCTCGTTCTGCTCGCGCGCGCCGTTGCTTTCGTGACACATCCGCTCTCCATCAAGCATTGGGACGCTGAGCGCGCCGAGGTCGATGCCATGCTGGTCAGCATCCACCAGCAGGTCGCCCGCACGCCACCGGATACCGTCGTGCGCATCCAGAACCAGCCGTTTGGTCCCAGTCGCGTGCTGCCCGCGCTCCTGCCGGGTTGGGCCGGAATGTTCGTGGTCTTCTTCCCGGCCAACACAGTCGACGGACGGCCGGTCCGGTTCGTGGTGTCGAACCAGGACTGGAAGGAGGCCCAAGCGCGAGGGGGACGGATTGCGGCGCTCGTCGAGACTCCCTGACCGCGCGGGCAAGGTCCTCGCGTAGTGCATCCCGGACTCCTGAGGCAATGGGTTGGTTCCGTCCGGCGAAGCGACGGACCCGACGTGGCATCCACATCGCTGAGGACGGGCCGGTCCGCCGCGTTCCCGGCATCGTCACTCCGGTACTCGGCGAGCGGCCGGTGGGGAGGGCCGCCTCGGCGTCAGCCGTCGTGGCCTCTTCGTAGATCCGAACCAGGGACGGTCCACGGGCACTCTCGAGGCGGTAGTTCGAGTTGACCGATCCCGCCGCGATGACGGCGAGGCTCGTTGGCTGGACGCCGAAATGACGCCCGATGACACGGGCATCGTCGAGGTCGATCCGGGTGTAGGTCGCCATGGTCCCGGCCCGTGCTACTAGGACGATTCGCCCAAGCCGAGCTAGTCTTGGCCCAGGAGGATGAGCGATGACGTACGCTGGAAGCTGCTTCTGCGGTGCGGTCACACTCGAGGTCACCGGCGCCCCCGAGGCCATGGGGTATTGCCACTGCCGGTCCTGTCGGTCGTGGTCCGGCGGTCCGGTGAACGCCTTCAGCCTGTGGAAGCCGGAGGCCGTACGGGTCACGTCGGGCGCCGAGCATGTCGCGACGTTCCAGAAGACGCCGCTCAGCCAGCGGCGGTACTGCACCAAGTGCGGCGGCCATCTCATGGCCAACCATCCGCCCCTCGGTCTCGTGGACGTCTACGCCGCGACGATTCCGACGCTCAAATTCGTGCCCGGCGTCCATGTGAACTACGCGGAGACCGTGCTGCCCATGAAGGACGGCCTCGCCAAGCTGAGGGACTTTCCGAAGGAGTTCGGCGGCTCCGGCGAGGCGATGGCGGAATGAGCGCCAAGACCCACTGCCGGTGGATTGCGGGATCGGCTGGGGTACACTGTCGCCCATGAGCTCCGTGCTCCGGGCCTGTCAGGGACTGCCGATTCAGGCATTTGCCGCGGGCGACGCCGTCATCGCCGAAGGGTCACCCGCTGGGGTCCTGTACGTGCTTGCCTCGGGCTCGGTCGAGGTCGTCAAAGGCGACGTGCAGATCACGACCGTCGCGGAGCCGGGTTCCTTCTTGGGTGAGATGTCGGTGCTGCTCGCGAGGCCGCACACGGCCACGGTCCGGGCGCTCGAGCCATCGACCTTCCACGTGGTCGAGGATCCGCTCGGGTTCCTTCACGCGCACCCGGCCAGCACGTTCGAGCTCGCCCGGCTACTCGCACGCCGGCTGCACTTCGTGAACTCGTACCTCGTCGACCTCAAGCGGCAGTTCCAGGAGAGCGGCGATCACCTGTCGATGGTCGACGAGGTGCTCGAGACACTGGTGCACCACCAGGAACCGGCCGCGGCCGCGGGCTCGGAGCGCTGTCCGGATCCTACGGTGGAGTGAACTCGGGCACCGGACGCACGAGCGGTCGATCGAGCTGCACCTTCTGGTTGCCGGCGAGCGAGTACCAGACCGCCGTGTCGGCCGTCGTGTCGAACACGACGTGCGTGGGCTCCGGGGCCATCTGTCGCCCGGCGTTGAAGACCCACGTGTCGCCGATGCGATCGACCCACGAGCCGCCCTCGCGAAACGGCGACTGGTGAACATGTCCGGTGAGGACGAGATCGGGCTGATGCTCGTGGGCCCAGCGCACGAGCTCCGTGTCGCCGTAGTACTTGCTGCCAGTCCAGCTCGTCGGAGACGCGTCGGGTGGCGCATGGTACACCCAGATCCACTGCTCCAGCCGGCGCGCCGCGTCCCGTGCGAGCTGCCGCCCGACCTCGGCGCAGCTCTGCGGGCCGTCCCACCAGGGGCAGACGGTGATCGAGACGTCGTCGATCTCGACGTACTCGCCGTCGGAGAGCACCCCCGGCACCCGCCCCCGAGCGAGCCACGTGGCGACCTGCTCGCCATCGGCACCACGCACGTTCAGGTCGTGGTTGCCGGAGCTGGTGACCAGGCGCGTGCGTTCCGCCATGCGGCGGAGATACTTGGAGACGACAACGATCTGCGCCTCGACCGCGACGTACGACGAGACGTCGAGCGAATCTCCGGCGATGACGACCAGATCGAATCCGGTCGCAGCTGCCTGCACCCAGTCGAACTGCTTGAGGGCGTAGTGGAGGTCGGAGACGAGAAGTCCGCGCATGGCTGTCGTCGAGGTGGATGAACCGGACCCAGCGCCCCCCGCGCCTCGGAGATCGCATACCGCACTATCTGTGACCGATCCACTGAACCGTTACGCGTTTGTTGTAGAACTTCCCGTTGAGGGCCAGCGCGTTCAGGTAGTCTGCGCTGGCCTGCGCGCGATGCCCCTGTCGGTCGTAGAGCGCAGCCCGCTGCAGGACCGGAAGCCGGCCCGCTACCGCAGAGGAGCAGCCTCGACGGCGGCGCAGCAGGGAACGATCACGAATCCGGGGGAGCTCAGATCGCCAGGCGCGACGCCTCGTCGCCCTTCACGATCTCCCGACTGGCCTCCAGCGCCTCCGCCACCTCGTAGGCCGCGCCGTAGCCCGGGAGGAACGTCACGCCCGGTCCGGGATGGCAGGACGCGCCGCACAGATAGAGGCCCGCGATCGGCGTCGCGTGCGCCGAGCCCGGGACCAGCAGGCGCCCGCCGATCATCTGCTCGGGATGGATCAGGCCGTGCGTGAAGTCGCCGTTCGTCGCGCCCTGCATGGCGGCGAAGTGATCCGACGAGAAGACGGCGCGCTCGACGATGCAGTCGCGCAGGTCGGGCAGGAACTCGCTCAGGCGGTCGAGGATCCGCTCGGCCATCTCGTCGCGCAGCCGGCCGCGCTCCTCCTTCGGCGCCTCGCACGGGAAGAAGAAGCCGTACGTCGTCGCGATGTGGAAGCCGTCGGGCGCGAGGCTCGGATCCATCACGGTCGGGATCTGCATGCCGACGGGCGGATGCTCGGGCACCTCGCCGCGCCGGCAGGCCTCGTAGCTCGCCTGCTGGAGCTCGGGATCGGGCACGAGCGTCGTGTTGAAGCGCGTGCGCGGGATCGGCGTTCAGGTGCTCGAAGGGCGGGCCGTAGCTGCGGCAGGCGCCGCAGCTTGAAGAGCAGGTGCATGTAGGCGCCGCGCTGCTCGATCGCGCTCGATCCGCTGGATGGTCGCCGTCGTCGAGGTGCTCGCGGCCGACCAGCCCGAAGAACGTCGCGGGCTTGTCGAGGTTCGAGAGCACGGCGCGCGCCGTGATGCGCTGGCCGTCGCGCAGCTCGACGCCGATCGCGCGCCCGTCCTCGATCAGCATGCGCCGCACCGGCGTCTTGAGGCGCACCTCGCCGCCCTTCTCGGCGATCGAGCGGCAGAGCGCCTCGGAGAGCGAGCCCATGCCGCCCTTCACGCGGCGCATGAGTCCGCCGCCCTCGTTCTGCGCGAAGGTGTAGACGAGGCACAGCGCGCTGCCCGGCGTGAACGGTCCCTTGTACGTCGACTGCACGGCGGCGAACGCGACCAGCGCGCGCAGGGTGCGATGGCGCTTCACGATCGGGCAGGAAGCGATCGACGAGATCCATCGCGCTGCCGGTGAAGGCGAGCTCGATCTGCCGGCGCTTGCGCTCGTCGGGCGCGCTGGCGAGCAGCTCGTCGAGCGTCGGCGGGACGCTGCGCGGCGTGAAGCGGTCCATCAGGCTCGCCGGGTACTTGCAGAACGCCATCAGGCGCACGAACCCGACCATCGCGCCGACGCCGAAGTGCCGGAGCACGTAGAGCGCCATGCGCAGCGGGATTCGAGTAGAAGATCGCCGGCGGCGAGTCCTCGGAGTTCAGGTTCGACGCCATGATCGGCAGGTCGATGAACTCGACGCCGTAGCGCTCGAGCTCGAGCTCCTCCTCGAGACCCTTCGCGAGCGGGAAGAGCAGGCTCGCCCCGACGTCGTTGCGGCAGCCGGTCAGGATCTCGCGCGTCCCCGCCATGCCGCCGACGTAGCCGTTCTTCTCGAGGCACAGCACGCGCAGGCCGCGAGCCGCGAGCAGCGCCGTCGCCGCGAGCCCGTTGTGGCCGGCGCCGACGACGACGACGTCGTAATCGTAGCGTCGGTGCTCATGCGCGCCTCCGGGATCGGCGACCGTCGGTTCGAGCCAGCGCAGCTGCCGCTCCTGCGCGGCCAGGTACAGGCCCATCGCGAAGCCGAAGCTCGTGAACAGGCTCATCACGAAGTAGATCCAGGTGCCGCGCAGCCCGCGCCGCGGCCCGTCGATCATCGTCCAGAGCGGAAAGAGGATGACGTTCGTGATGATCAGTCCTGCGCGACCGACCCGCCCGCCGGGGTTGTCGAACAGCATCCTGGTGAAGTGCACCCAGCTCGCTTCCGCCGGGTAGGCGAACACGTACCGCACGTTGAAGAACCAGCCCGATGCAGACCGACGACGACGGCGAGCACGTAGTAGAGCCCTTCGAGGAACGTCGCGCGGGAGCCCGCCCAGTCGCGCCGGTACAGGTGCGCGTTGACGTAGAAGAAGAGCCGACCGTCAGGGCGCCGAGCGCCGCGTGGATGAGCAGTGAGCGCACGTGGGCTGGGTACGCCCCGTGGACGGCGCTCGTCAAGCCGAACGGCCGGGATTTCCCGCGCAGCCGGGCCTGGCGACCCTTCGCACAGGGGCACAGCGATCGGCTATCTGCAGCCTGGAATCGAATGACCGGGCAGCGTGCGCTGGCATGTCGGGTCGTCGGGCTCGCGATCCTCGCGGTCGCGTGCCGTGCTGGCTCTCCGCGAACGAGCGACGAGCTGGTGCCCTTCGATCAGAACGCCGCCCGCCACGCGCGGCTGATCCGGCACGCGCAGCTCACCACGGTGCCGGGAGCGGGACACTTCGTCCTCATGCCGGTCTGCACCCTGCCCGGGCGCCTGGTCGCGGCGGCCGTGTGCATCGACATCGCGACCTCACCCGATCGCGCGGCCGTCCACGAGGCGACGGCCGCGACGCTGGTGCGCTTCTTCCGGCGGACGCTCAGCCTGCGCTGAGCATGTCAGGATGGAAGACGAGGGCGCGAACCTCGATGCTCTCCCGCGGCGCCGCATCCGGCGGGGTGTTCGGGTCGTCGAAGGCCGTGTGCGCGGTGAACCGTGCCCGACCGTCCTCGAGCGAATCGTACGTCTTGATGAGCAGGGCTTCGTCCGGGGTCACGGCGGGGTAGTGGAACCAGCGATGCCGCGGGTTGTATGTGAGGGAGTACACCTCGCCGAGGCGATCCCGATAGATGAGGTCGGTCGCCACGAGGTCACCGGGCGCGATCGACTGCGCGTCGCAGACTGCAAGCGGTGCCTGCTCGACCGGCCGGTGGATCGGCCGCCAGACGTTGATCACGGCGTGGCGACCCTTCAGGAGCGCCGCAGCGCGCGCGGGCTCGAGGAGATCGGTCACCCGCCGGCGGCCGGATACGGAGGTGTAGTCGTTGTGCACGTAGCGCACGGGCTCCCGGATCCCCATCGCGGCACGCTGCTCGGCCGAGGCCGAGCGCAGCGTGTGGTCGAAGATCAGGACCTCGGCGGCGCCGGTAGCCGCCTTCAGGATCGTCTCGACCTCCGGGTAGTACACCGAGCGAACCTGTGCCGCGTCGTGGAAATCTCGGACCGAGGTCCGGTGGGCGACCAGGACGAAGCCCTGCTCGTCCAGAGATGGCTGCCTCGCGAGGGTCCGCGCATTGCGCACCTGAATGCGATGCGGCTCCGGTCTCCCGCTCCGCCACGGGACGCCGGGCGGTGGCTGGAACGTGTAGTTGACCGGCTTCTCCGTCATCGGCGTCAGGTAGTTCACCTGCGCCTCGACGGGTGTGCTCTCTGAGGTCTCCATCTCGCCGCCTCGGGCGCCCTCAGGAGGACGCGCCGATGCGCCCGCAGGGGTCCGGACGCTTCGCCTCGATCGCGCGGCGTTGCGCGTCCGACACCAGGGGCGGGATCAGCGGGTCCAGGCTGAGCTCTGTGGCGCTGTAGGGCGCGATCGCGAAGTAGCCGCCGGTGACCGTGTCGGCCAGGCCGGTCCCGAGCCACACGCCCGTGTCGATGACCCCTGCCGTACCCGAGAGCACCGCCACCACCGGCTCCCAGAAATCGAACCCCGCCTTGGTGCCCGGCTCCGGCGGCGGCGCGTACGCGAACACGCCCGCCGCGTTGCGGAAGGGCGCCGTCGGCGCCATCAGCATCGCCGTCGGGCCACGCACCAGCGAGTCCGCCGACCATTGCTCGACACACCTGCCCCTGGCGTCGACGACCCAGGCCGCCGACGCGGGCCCGGCGACGTCACCGAGCATCGGGACCGCCAGTGCCGCCGCGAGAACCGCTCCACGCACCGTCATAGCGCCGCCGACTACACCGAACCGCTGCGTGGCCACAAGGACACGTGCGGAGCCGGCCGATACGCGCCCTGACGGATCGCGCGGATGGTCGAGCAGCGAGTCGGACGCCTGGCAGCGCTGGGGAGCTGACGGCCGCGTGTTGGCGGCCCCGGTGCCGGGGGGTAGGGTGGCCCGACATGAGCAAGGCCTTCATGCGCGACGACGCCAGCGAGACGCCGCTGGTCGTCCCGCCCCGTGCGCCGCTCCCGCCGGGCACCCCGAACTACGTCACCGCGCGCGGACTCGAGCAGCTGCGCGACGAGCTCGGGACCCTCGAGGCCGAGCGCATTCGCCGCACCGCCGATCGCGACGACGACGGCGATCGGGGACGAGCGCTCGCGGTGCTGGTGGCGCGGGTGAACGAGCTCAGCGCGCGGATCGCGGGGGCTCGCGTCGTCGACCCACGCGATCAACCCCACGACGAGGTACGTTTCGGCGCGACCGTGACGCTTCGCACGGTCGAGGGTGCGGCCGCCGGTGAGGAACGGACGGTGCAGATCGTCGGCGTGGACGAGGCGGACGCCGCGGCCGGCCGTGTCGCCTTCGTCGCCCCGATCGCGCGCGCGGTGCTCGGCCTGCGTCTGGGCGAGACGGCGACCTTGGCGCTCGCGAGAGGCCAGGAGATCATCGAGGTCACGGGCATCGCGTACGACGTCGAGGAGCGCCAATGACGATCGAAATCGAGATGGTCACGGAGCAGTCCTTGGCCGCGGTGCTGGAGCGGGTGCGGCAGCGCGACATCGGAACGCGGGTGAGGCCCAATCTCGACCAGGTCTACGCCTTCCTGAAGGAGCACGCCGATCTCCGATTTCCCGGAGCGCACAACGTGCTGCTCTACCGGCACAAGGACGATCCGCGGACGGACGGCCGCATGCACGTGGAGTATGCGGTGCAGGTGCGGCAGGCCTTCGCGCGGACCGGCGAGGTGTTCGCCTCTGCGACGCCTGCGGGACGCATCGCCACGGCCACGCACGTCGGGCCGTATGAGCGTCTCGGCGACACGCACGAGGCCGTGCAGCGCTGGTGCAGGGCGAATCGTCACGCGCCCGCCGGCATCGAGTGGGAGAATCTACGGCGACTGGACCGACGATCCGGCGAAGCTGGAGACGAAGGTGTGCTACCTGCTCGCGTGACGGCGTTCAGAGCTTGACCATCACGTGACGCGGCACCGTGTAGTCCTCGAGCGCGTACATCGAGAGGTCCTTGCCGTAGCCCGACATCCTCAGGCCGCCGTGCGGCATCTCGTTGACCAGCATGAAGTGCGTGTTGACCCACGTGCAGCCGTATTGGAGGCGCGCCGCACGGTCAGCCCTGCCGACGTCCGAGGTCCAGACCGACGACGCCAGCCCGTAGTCGCTGTCGTTGGCCCACACGATCGCCTCCTCGACGTCGTCGAACGGCGTCACCGAGACGACCGGGCCGAACACCTCCTTGCGGACGATCTCGTCGCTCTGCGTGGCGCCGGCCACGACGGTCGGCTCGAAGAAGAAGCCCTTGCCGGCGGCGGCCTTCCCGCCGGCTGGGAAGCTGATGTGGCTCTGCTGGCCGGCGCGCTCGACGAAGCCCTGGACGCGGCCCTTCTGGACCGATGAGATCAGCGGCCCGAGGTCGTTGTCGTCGTCGTTGGCCTGGTTGTACCTGAGCTCCCGCACCGCGCTCGAGAGGTCCGCGACCAGGCTGTCGTAGATCTTCTTGCCCGCGTAGATGCGGCAGGCGGCCGTGCAGTCCTGCCCCGCGTTGTAGTAGCCGAACGTCCTGACGCCGTCGACGACCGACGCGATGTTGGCATCGTCGAACACGATCACGGGCGCCTTGCCGCCGAGCTCCAGGTGCGTGCGCTTGATCGTCGATGCCGCGGCCTGCAGCACCTTCTGGCCGGTGCCGATGCTGCCCGTCAGCGACACCATCGCGACCCGGGGATGGTTGATCAGCGCCGAGCCGGTGGTCGCGCCCTTGCCCACGACGATGTTGATGACCCCTTCGGGGAAGATCTCGGCGATCGTTTTCCCGAGCTTCAGCAGGGTGAGGGGCGTCTGCTCGGACGGCTTCAGGACGATCGTGTTTCCGCCCGCGATCGCGGGCGCGAGCTTCCACGCGGCCATCATCAGCGGATAGTTCCAGGGCGCGATCGAGCCGACGACGCCGATCGGATCGCGGCGGATCATCGACGTGTGGCCGGCCATGTACTCGCCCGCAACGGGCCCGTGCATGCTGCGAACGGCGGCGGCGAAGAATCGGAAGCAATCGACGATCGCCGGAATCTCGTCCTGCAGGAAGCGGATGCGCGGCTTGCCGGTGTTCAGGGCTTCGAGGGTCGCGAAGCTCTCCGCGTCACGCTCGATCGCGTCGGCGAACTTCAAGAGCAGGGTGGAACGCTCGACCGGGGTCGTCCGCGACCAGGTCCTGAAGGCCTCGGCGGCCGCGGTCACGGCCGCGTCGACCTGCGCGGTGGAGGCGTCCGGGAGGTCGGTGATGACCTCCTCCGTCTTCGGATTGACGATCGCCTGGGGCGCGTCTGCGCCTGCGACGAAGTCGGCTCCGATCAGCATGGTGGTGTCGAGCATGGTCTCCTCCCGTGAGGCAGCCCGCTATCTCGAGGCGCCGCCGGTGTGTTCGCCCTCCCGCGTCAGGTAGTAGGCGGCGAGAATGGGCAGGAGCGTCACGACGAAGACGAACACGGCGACCACGTTCGTCACGGGCCTCTGCCGTGGTCGGATCAGCTCCGAGAGCATCCAGATAGGGAGCGTCGTCTGCTGGCCCGCCGTGAACGTCGTGACGATGACCTCGTCGAACGACAGCGCGAAGGCCAGCATGCCCCCCGCCAGCAGCGCGGTCCCGATCTGCGGCAGGATCACGTGGCGTAGGGTCTGGAAGGCGTCCGCGCCCAGGTCCATGGAAGCCTCGACGAGGTGGGCCGACAATCGCCGGAAGCGAGCCACGGCGTTGTTGTAGACGACGACGATGCAGAACGTCGCGTGGCCGAGGATGATCGTCCAGACCGAGAACGGGATGCCCATGATGTCGAAGGCCGAGCGCAGCGCGATGCCCGTGATGATTCCCGGGAGTGCGATCGGTAGCACGAACAGCAGCGAGATCGTCTCGCGCCCGAAGAATCTGGCGCGCGACAGGCCGGCGGCAGCACACGTGCCGAGCAC
>CAVQLX010000015.1:0-279377 GCA_963713495.1 uncultured delta proteobacterium
GCGGCCGCCGCACCTCCATCGCATCGGTGTCGGCGGAGAACGTGACCTCGGTGAGCGTCGAGTCGATGGGGACGGCGTAGTCCTTCGAGCCGCTCGCGACCGCGTCGCGGACCGACAGGAGGTCCACCGACGTCGCGCCTCGGGCCAGTGCGGGCAGCGCCGCCCCCGCCGCGTCGACCTGCGCCTCGGTGACGACGAACACGCGGCCGCCGCTCTCGTTCGCCACCCGAACGTACGCCGGGTCGATCGGCGAGCAGCTGCCGGAGAGCATGTAGATGACGTCGATGTGCTTCGACTGGGCGAGCGCGCTGACGGCGCCGGCCAGCGCGGCGTCCTTCGCGCTCGCATCGGTCCAGACGAAGAGCTCGCCGCCCTCCTCCATCGCGCCGAGCGCGGACAGCGTCCCGGCCATCGCCAGCTCCGGGCAGTCGACGGCCTGCGGCCGCGGGGTGAGCGCCGCGATCGCCGCCTTGAACGCGTCCGCGTCCGTCGTGACCAACGGTGCGGGCGTCTCCGGGTCGAGGATCTGCCCGAGCACGTACCGCGACGGCTCGCTCGACGTGCCGACTCGGGCGTCCACGAGCTGGGTCGCGCGGTTCTTCGGACCGACGCGATCTCCGGCCCCATGCTGTTCGTCGTGTCGATGACGATGCCGAACGTCCGCGACCGGCCGAGCAGGAGCGCGACCTGCTTCGGCGTGAGCTGGTCGAGGATCTCGTTGATGTACTTCTTGGTCGCCTGCTGCGCGAGGTTCGCCGCGAGCTCGTGCTTGAGCGCCTCGGGCGAGAACTCGGGGTTGTTGCTGTCGCGGTTGAGTCCGAGGCCGAAGTCGATGGCCGAGAGCTTGTCGGTGAGGCCGCCGTGGCGGTCCTTGTGCCCCTTCGTGATCGACGTGGGCGGCGAGCGGTCCTCGTCGTGGTAGTAACCGCTCGTGAGCAGGGTCGTGAGCTGGCCGTTCACCTCGGCGGGGTCGTTGATGCCGAGCGTGTTCTGGAGCTGGTGATCCGTGACGCCGAGGTCGGGGTTCACGCCCCCGTTGTTGTTCGTCCAGTTGCTGTGCGCGTAGAAGTCCTGGATCGAGTGCAGCGCCTGACCGAGCTCGTTGCGCGCGCCCTGCACGTCGTTCTGCTGGATCGACGCGATGACGATCTCCTTGATCCCGAGAAGACGGGCCTGCCCCGCGAAGAAGTTCTCGCCGTCGAAGTGGAGCGCGGAGTGGACCTGATCGTCGTCGACGTGGACGTTGCCGTCGACGATCGCGTCGTTCGCTGCGCGCATCGAGTCGGTCGGCTGCTGGGCGCCGAAGCGCTCGGCATCGAGCGCCTCGAGCGCCTCGGTGGTGATCGCCTCGTGGCTGTGACCCTGGATGCGCTCGAGGGTGCGAAGGTTGGTCGGGAAGAACGCCTCGACACGACCCGCGACGACGCCGCACGCTGCGATCCAGAGTATACCGATCGCTCGGCGGTGGTGCGGCCTTGGCGGTCGTCGTGGCATTCTGCGGCGCCTCGCCCTAGGCTCTAACCCAGCTCGAACGCGTTCGGCAAACTCCGCGGGCCGTTCCATCCGCCGGAATCGCGGAAGCTGGCGGGTTCCACGGGGACGGCCTCCGTGCCCGGCGACGCCCCGTCGTGCGCCGGCGGGAAGTCGATACCCGGTCCCGCCCAGGGCGGCGCTGCGGTTCTCGCACGCACACCGCAGCTGCCATGGCGTCGAGCATGACCCGCCAACGCGACGGCCGTCCGTGCCCGTTGGCCGGCTGTGCGGCGACGCTCGCGGCGGCGGCCCACGAGGTCATGGCCCCGCTTCCGTGATGGGCTGGAAGTTGCCGCCGAAGAGGGAGCCCGCGTCGACGGCGAACTTCCCGATGAGGCTGGGACCTGTCGTCCGGCACGGGCAAACTGCTCCCCGATCTCGAGTGTTCGCCTGCTCCGTAACAAGTGAGTACCGACCCCCGGGGGGTCGACCCGCGATGCGGGAAACTGGTACGGCGCGGGGCCGGCACCGAGGTCGAAGCGTATGTGGTGCGCGCAGCCCGGTAACAAGTGTGGACCCGACGTCCCGTGCGCACCCGTGATTGTTGCCACGGACCCCCGCGGTCCCGGAGCACGCTTGGTAGATTGGCATCCCCAGGGACGTCACGCCGGCAGAACGGGAGGGGCGCGACGATGGATGTCCTGTATGCCCGGTGCGCGGGGCTCGACGTGCACAAGCAGACCGTGGTGGCGTGTGTGCGGGTGACGACGGCGGGGCGCGCGCAGTACGAGGTGCGCACGTTTCCGACGATCGCTGCCGGGCTGCTGGCCTTGCAGGCGTGGCTGGGGGCCGCCGGCTGCACCCATGCTGTCATGGAGTCGACCGGCGTCTACTGGAAACCGGTGTGGCACCGGCTCGAGGACAGCCTGACGCTGGTGCTGGCGAACGCGACGGCAGTGCGGAATCTCCCGGGACGCAAGAGCGATGTGAGCGACGCGCAGTGGCTCGCCGATCTGCTCGCCCACGGGCTGGTGCGCGGCAGCTTCGTCCCACCCGCGCCGATTCAGGCGCTGCGCGAGTTGACGCGAACGCGCAAGCAGCTCGGGCGGGAGGTGACCGCGCATAGTCAGCGGATCGAGAAGGTGCTGGAGAGCGCCGACGTGAAGCTCGCCACCGTGCTCCGCCCGCTGCTCGGCGTCAGTGGCCGGGCGATCGTGGCGGCCTTGGCGGCGGGCGAGACCGATCCCGCGCGCCTGGTGGCGTTGGCCCACCCGCGGCTGCGGGCGAAGCGGGACGCGCTGCGGGCCGCGTTGCCCGGCCACGTTCGGCCGCATCATCGCGTCTTGCTGGGCCAGCACCTGCGGGTGGTCGAGACGCTGCGGGCGACGATCGCCGAGCTGGACGCCGCGATCGCCGCCGCCGTTGCCCCGTATCGCGCCGCCGTCGACCACCTCGTGACGATTCCCGGCGTGAGCACCACGGCGGCGCAGATTCTGGTCGCGGAGATCGGCACGGACATGAGCCGCTTCCCCAGCGCGGGGCATCTCATCTCCTGGGCGGGCCTCTGCCCGCGTCAGGACGCGAGTGCGGGGAAGCACCGCTCCACCCGGCTGCGCAAGGGGGCGCCATGGCTCAAGCCCGTCCTCGTGCAGGGCGCGTGGGCCGCGGTGCGGGGGCGCGAGGGCTATCTGCGCGCCCAGTTCCTGCGCCTCAAGCCGCGCCGCGGGCCGATGAAAGCCATCGTCGCGGTAGCCGCCTCCATGCTCACCGCCGCCTACCACATCCTGCGCGACGGCCAAGACTATCACGACCTCGGGGCCGATCATTTCCAGCGCGGCGACCGCGCGCGCCTCGTCGCCGGGCTCACCCGGCGCCTGCACCACCTCGGCTACGAGGTCACCCTCCGCCCCGCCGCCTGAGGTCGCCCGCGATGCGAGTTACTTGGTAGAAGCGTCCGGCAACCAGTGGTAGCGGGCGGAAGTGGCCGCGCGCACCGCGTCCAAGGAATCGCGGTGCATCGTCGTGTCTCTACGGCTTCGTGATGGGTGCCCACGTATCACAGAGGGCTTGAGTCGCGATCGCCCCGGTCGTGGCGTTGAAGGTCGAGAGGACACAAACTGAAGTCACAAGAACGTTCGGTCCCCAAGGTAGTGGTACTCGACTCTATCACTCCGACGTCACCTGTATGGTCGAGGCAGGTACACAGCGACTTGAACTTGCCGGTGTTGAAGAACGTCCCTTCGGGAGGGGCTCCCTTACTCTCGACCGCTGACTGGAACTTATCGAAGGTTGGCGGACCGGACGCCAAGGCGGCATGAGCCATTCCCATCAGTAATAGGCCAGCAATCCAGCGCATTGTTCCCTCCTTTTGAGAGCGTTCGATGATCGTTGGTTGAGATCGCGGTCTTCCTACCGGCCCGAAAAAGGCTGACGATCTGGATGTCACCGGGCTACTGCCATCGCAGCTCGAGCATCGGCGTGCCCAGTCATCATTGACGGCCCTATCTTTCTCAGAGGAGCGCGTCGCGATGTGCCCGGCCCGGTCGCAGCAGGGACACCACCGCGTAGACCAGCATGACCACCCAGCCGACCGCGGTGCCGGCCGTCAGCAGCCCACGAGAGGACGGCTCCAGCAGACCGACGAACGCTGCCCCGCTGCCTGCTATGCAGGCGACCCCCGCGAGCGTGCCGCAGATGCCGCCGCGGGTCACCATCGCGACGCCGGCGCACAGGGTGACGAGGGAGAGCGCGATGTACTTGCCCGTGCTGCCGATCGCGAGCGCCTGGAGCGCCGACGCCGTCCCTGGAAGCTCGCCGGTCAGGCGGAGCTGGGTGGCGGTCTCCAGCACGTCGAGGCCGAGACCCGCGACCAGCGCGACGATGCCGAGGCGCGCCGCCGGACCGCCGCCGCCGCGCCCGATGGCGAGCAGGAAGCAGAGCAAGAATGCGCCGTAGGTCCAGATGAAGCCATAGAGGTCGACCGTGTTGGCGCGGTCGAGCGCCGCGACCATCCCCGCGCGGCAGGGGTCGCCCTCGCGGCCGAACACGGCTTCCATGTCGGCCGGCGTGCGAGCCATCTGGAACGCGAGCAGCGCGGTCACTCCACGTTGCGGCGGCATCGAGCAGCCGGTGGCCGGTACCACCCGCGAGAACCAGCTGCCGAGCAACATGGTCGCGAGCGCGAAGACCACCGTCAGCGCCCAGAGGAAACGGGGCGAGGACTGCACCGGCATCGCGAACGCGTATCGCGTTCAGCCCCGGATCGCCAGCCCGCTTCTCGCTTCAGCACAGACGCAGTCGCGTCTGCGGGTCAGGCTGCTGAGGGACGCCGGTTTCAGCAGCTCGCGTACTACGCGAACTGATCATGATTTCACCCGGCTCGGCACGACGGGCGCGCTGCGTGCCTGAACGCTTTCAGCATCGCCCCGTCCCTGTGGGCCTGGTCGTTGTTCACCGCGATGACCAAGTCGCGCCGCGGGATGATGTGCACGCGCTGGCCGAAAAGTCCGATCATCTCGAAGCTGCCGTCGGGTTGGAGCCAAAACTGTCCGCCGTAAAAGCGCACGACGCTCGGCGTGCGCACGAACTTCACCCATTTGCGCGAGAGAAACTGCTCATTCTCCCAGACGCCGTTTCGGAGGTAGAGCAGCCCGAGCTTCGCGAAGTTCCGCGTGGTCGTGTTCGTCTGCCAGCCCGCGCGCCAGTGACCGACTGCGTCGAATCCGGGTTCGACGTGATCGATGCCGAGAGGATCGAACAACACGCGATGGAGATACGCGAGGTATGCATCACCCGAGACGCCCGCGGTGTCGGCGATGATGCGGCCGAGCACAGTGGTGTCGCCCGTCGAGTAGTTCCACACGGTCCCGGGCGGGTTCGCCAACGGCTTGTTGGCGACATATCCGGCCTCGTCACCTGCAAGAACCAGCTGGCGGATATCGGAGTCGGGTGCCAGGGAATAGTCCTCGTTCCATAGCAACCCGCTGCTCATGTTCAACAGGTTCCGCAACGTGATGGCGTGTCGCGGATCGGTCGGCGCGGACCATTCCGGGATCGGTGCACGCGCGTCGAGCTCCAGCGCCTTCTGGTCGACGAGCAGGCCGATGACGGTCGACGTGAACGACTTCGAGACCGAGGCCGACGGCTCGATGGAATCGGCGGTGATCCCCGGCGCGTACTTCTCGTACACCAGCCGCCCGCCGTGTATCACGACCACCGAGTCGGCGCGTCCAGGCCCGACCATCTTGTCGGCCGCCGCTCGTACCGTCGCCGGATCGACGCCCACCGGCAGCGGACCCACCGGCCAGCCGTGTGTGGGCCATGGAACGCACGTGAGTTGCCTCCGTAGGTGCGCGAGATGAACGCGTCGCGTCGTGGCCTTCGCGTCGACCGAAAACGCGAGCAACGCGCTCAGCAAGACGCCGACGCCCATGACCCCCGCCCGCGCTCGCAGGGTCAGAAGAGTGCCACACGCTCTTCGCATACCTCCCCGTCCACCGTCCACCCGTGCATCACGTGTGCATCCCGGAATCCCACGCCAAGCTCGGGTGCGCGCAGAGGGATTCGTGCGTACGATCCGCATGAGCGTCCTCCTTCATCGTCCGTCATGCCGGTGCACCGGTCGGTCTTCTGACTGATAGCTGTGACATCGAACGCAGCGTGCTGATCTGCATACGCCGTGCCGCGGCAGACGCCCCCCTCTGACCGAGTCCCGGATCCTCGCAGCGATCGGGACCGTGAACGATCCTTACGAGGTGGGAAGCATCGGAGAGCATGCGCTTTTCACCTCTCTGTCCGATGAGCGCATGCCGCCAAGCTGCGGGCGTGTCATCCGGCACGGGCACGCCGAGATTTGGACTGACGGGCGGCCCCGGCCGAGTACACACGCCGGTCTGGGAAGGGTGCCGGTTCGCCATCGGGTTTCGTTCAGGTCGCGAACCGTTCAAGCTGAGCCCTTGCCGCGAAATCACGCCCTTTCGTAGAGGGGGAGCATGGGCCGCGCGCACGCCCGCTACCGAGCTCGTGATTCAGACGGGACGGAGACACTGGCATCCGCGGCTCCATGACCGTTGACGCACGCTCGGAAACCGTCCTGCCGGGTACGGTCGTCGCGCGGATCCACACGCTCTGGGACGAGTTGGCCGATTTCGGCGCGCACGAGACCGACACCGCCCTGGTGCACGCGATGCGCGCGCTGAGCAATCTCGCGGGCGTGCGACGCGCGTTCTGGCTCGGAGCCGTCCGGCTCGGGACCGAGCACGATCCGTTGGCCGGATGGCGCATCCGCGGCATCCGGCAGATGGATCCGAATCCGGAGGCCGAGCGGGTTTACAGGCTATCCCGGCAGCGCCTCGACAGTGGCACCACCGACGCGATCACGCTGGCGCAGGTGCGCGAGGCCGGCGTGTTCCGGGCGAGACTCCTGCGGGAGCTCGCCCCTCCCGGCTTCTCCGCAACCGCCGACTACGACCTCCTCTACCGGTCGCGTAACGTCCGCGACGCGATCTTCATCGCATTTCCCGTCAACGAGGATGCCGAGTCGTACTTCGGCTGGTATCGCATCGGGGAGAAGACGAGCCCGTTCGCTCCCTACGATCGCGACCTCCTGGCCTACGCGCTGCGGCCACTCAAGTGGTTTCATCGCCGCGTCATGCTGCATCATGGTCTGCTGATCGCGAGCGCGCCGCTCACGCCGATGGAGCGCCGGCTCGTGAACCTGCTCCTCACCGAGCGCGTCGAGAAGGAGATCGCGTACGAGCTCGCGCTCACGCTCGCGACGACGCATACCTACATCACCGGTCTGTTCCGCAAGTTCGGCGTCAGCGGCCGCTCGGGGCTGACGGCCCTCTGGCTCGGAAAGCCGCCGGCCTGACGGCGAACCCTTCGGTTCAGGCCTGCGTCTTGGGCCGGCGGACCGTCCTCACCTTCCCGCTCCTCCCTCCGCCGCAGAAGAACAGATCGCCGCCATCGGACTCGAGCCCCGACACGTTCACTCCCGGCGGCATCTCGAGCTGCTCCAGCACCTCTCCGGTTCGAGGATCGACTCGCCGCAGATCGCTCTCGTCCCCCTCCCAGGTGCCGTGCCAGAGCTCGCCGTTGACCCAGGTGACCCCGGTGACGAAGCGGTTGGACTCGATCGTGCGAAGGATCGCCCCTGTCTCGGGATCGATCTGATGGATCTTCCGGTCCCGATACTGCCCGACCCAGAGCGTCCCTTCGGCCCACGTGAGCCCCGAGGCGCCGCCGGGGGGCGCCGGGATGGTGGCGAGCACGCGGCCGGTCTTCGGATCGATCTTCTGGATGCGATCCGCGCCGAGCTGAAACAGGTGCCGCCCGTCGAAGGCCGTTCCTGCATCCGCGTCGACATCGATCGCGCGCAGCATCGTCCCGCTCCCAGGCTCGAAGGCGATCAGCTTGGCTCCGGCTGCAAACCAGACGTGCCGACCGTCATACGTGACGCCGTCCACGTGGTCGGCACCCGGAAAGGGTCCATACTCGCGGACGATCTCGGCGGTCGATCGACGCATGCACCCATCCTAGTCGATCGGCAGCGGAGCGGGGAGTAACAAGGTCGTCGTGAATCCCGGCACGGGCGTGGTCATCCAACGCCGAGCGCGTCCGCGGCCGAACGACTGCACCTTGCCTGCTGCCGCCAGCGCGTCGAGCGCCCGCTGCACGGTGCGCTGGCTCGTTCCCAGCGCCAGCCCGAGGGCCGAGCTCGACCACGATTCGCCGTCGGCGAGGAAGGCGAGCACCGCGGCGTGCTCCTCATAGGCGGGCCGCGCCAGCACGACCACCTCGCGGGCGCGGCGCGGCGCCAGCACAAACCCGCGCTTCGTCGCGCGCACGTCGGCCAGCGTCCGAAGCACCGTGCGAAGTCGCCCGACTTCGACCCGCAACCGCACGCGATGCGATTCATCGGTGAGCTTCGATCCGAATGCACGCGCGACGAGCGTGTCCCTCGGGACGTCTCCCGGCCAGGCTTCGCCCAGCGCGCGTGCGAGCGCGAACAACACCGGACGCCTCGCGAGCGAGACCGCCGTGCGTGTGTCACGCACGACGTGCCGGCACTCGTCCACGACGAATGCCTTCGACGCCAGCAACGCTTCGACCTCCTCGAGCACGAGGAGTCGTTCCTCGCCACTCGCAATCAGGCGTGCCGCGGGCGTGTTCAGGACGAGGAATGCGCTTTCGACCTCCGCCGCCAGCGCGGGGATGCGTGCGTCGCGTGCGGCGCGCTCGGCCCGAGCGAGCGCAGCGCGCGCCGCCTTCGTCCGGAGGCGACGCAGCGCGATTCCCGCGACCACCAGCTCGTGAGCGGTCCTCGACGCGGGAGGAAACGGCGCGGGGTCGAGGTCGGCGAGCGTACGCTCGGCCTCGTCGAGGCGCCCGAGCAGGAGCAGGCGCCGGACCTCGAGATACCGCGCCTGCGCGGCGTTCACCCGGTCGCCGTGCTCTTCGAGCGTCGCGCGCGCCGCGTCGAGCACCTTCGCAGGCCAGCCCAGGTCGCGCGAGACGAGCGCGATCTCCGCCTCGGCGACGACGCACCGCGCGCGGGCGACGGCCTCTTTCGGACCGAACGCGCGCGCCGCGCGGCGCAGGAGGGCCTTCGCGCGAACGAGATCGCCGAGCTGTGCCATCGCGATGCCGCGCAACGCGAGCGCGGGCGCGTCGTCGCGCAGGGCGACCCGGTTCAATGCGCCGAGGGGATCTCCGGCCGCGAGTGCCCGCGCCGCGGCATTGATCAGCGAGTCCATCGGAATCCCGTCACACTTGTAACTCTTACCTTTCGACTGCCCGGCGCTAGAATCGACCTCATGACCACCAACCACGAAGCCATCGATGGAAGGAGAGGTGAGCGATGACGAAGCACCTGACCGGGACACGTGAAGAGTGGCTGGCCGCGCGGCTCGAGCTGCTGGAGGCGGAGAAGGAGCTCACGCGGCGCAGCGACGAGCTGGCGCGGCGACGGCAGGAGCTGCCGTGGGTCCGGATCGACAAGGAGTACCGGTTCGACACTGGCGAGGGGAACGCCTCGCTGGCGGACCTCTTCCGCGGGCGCTCGCAGCTCCTCGTCTACCACTTCATGTTCGGGGCCGACTACACGGCGGGATGTCCGTCCTGCTCGGCGATCGCGGACGGCTTCAACGGGAGCGCCGTGCACCTGGCCAACCACGACGTCATGCTGTGGGCGGTGTCGCGGGCGCCGCTCGCGAAGCTGCAGGCGTTCGAGCGGCGGATGGGCTGGACGTTTCCGTGGGCGTCCTCGCTCGGCAGCGACTTCAACTTGGACTTCATGGTCTCGGTCACCGAGCAGCAACAGCGCGAGGGGACCATCGAATACAACTACCGGCCCAGCCGCCAGCGGCTGGACGTGAAGCCGGAACCCAGCAGCGAGGGGACTCCCGCCAGGTTCGCGGCCATGGCCGGAACCGACGTCCCCACGTACACGCGCGAAAGGCCGGGCATGAGCGCGTTCGCGCTCGAGGACGGTGTCCTCTACCATACCTATTCCACCTACGCGCGCGGAGTGGACGGCCTCTGGGGCATGTACCAGTGGCTCGACCGCGCCCCCAAGGGACGCAACGAGACGAGCGCCTGGTGGCGCCACCACGACGAGTACGACAAGCGATGAGCGCAGTCGTGGTCGAACCGCGCGTCGACGCCGAGACGTCGTGTCGCATACCTACCGAGGAGCGAGCGTTCCATGGCGTCTCGGCGCTGCTCTTCGCCACCAGCATCGCGGGAACGATCGTCTGGTGCGGGTCCATGTCGGCGATGGACGGGATGCCGGTGCCCGGCGGCTGGACGATGTCGATGGCGTGGATGCGGGTGGCCGGACAGACGTGGCCCGGCGCCGCGGCGTCGTTCGTCGGCATGTGGGTCGTGATGATGCTGGCGATGATGCTGCCGTCCCTGGTCCCGATGCTGTCCCGCTACCGCCAGGCCGTCGGCAGGCCAGGGGAGACGCGCCTCGGTCCGCTGACCGCGCTCGTGGGGGTGGGCTACTTCGTCGTCTGGACGTCTTCGGAATGGCCGCCTTTCCGCTCGGCGTGGCGCTGGCGGCGATCGAGATGCAGCAGCCGGCGCTGGCGCGCGCCGTGCCGATCGCGGTCGGTGTGGTCGTCCTGCTCGCCGGCTTCCTCCAGCTCACCGCGTGGAAGGCGCGTCACCTCGCGTGCTGCCGGGAGGCACCCGGGCCCGGCCGCACGCTGCCGGCCGACGCCGGCACGGCCTGGCGCCACGGCCTGCATCTCGGCCTCCACTGCGCCGCCTGCTGCGTCGGTCTGATGGCGATCCTCCTGGTCATCGGGGTCATGGACCTTGGCGCGATGGCCGTCGTGGGGGTGGCCATCACCGTCGAACGTCTCGCCCCGGCCGGTGAGCGCGTCGCGCGCGCCATCGGGGCCGTCGTCGTCGTGGCAGGGTTGTTTCTCATCGCCCGAGCAGCCGGGCTCGGATGACGCATCCGCGGTCGTGGCGGTCGACGGTCGTCGTCGCGCCGGTCAGCGACAACGGCTCATTGCTTCGCAGACGCTCTTCCACGAGCGCCCGACACCTCGGATATCCTCCACCTCGCGCGGGCGGAGGCAGGGAGTGCTTACGCCTTCGTCCCCCGGCGCCGCACCGAGGTGCCGGGCGAGCGCGCGAGCTTCTCCTCGATCGCCTTCGTCACAAAGTCCATCACGGACGTGCTGGCGGTCACGCAATGCACCTTCAGGTCCCGGTGAAGCGACTTCGGAATCCGCGTCGCGAGCTGCACCCACACCACCTCGTCGCTCCCAGCCATCCTGCACACTCCCGTGCCGTCCTGTGCCGTCGTGACCGTCAGTCGCCTGGCGGGCGCACGTCGCGAGAGACCGAGTACGGCGGCCGACCTCTCGCGGCGGCTTGTAGCGCCAGAGTCCGCCTCAGGTCAATCACGAGCTGGCTCACCGGCTTCGTCGGCAGACGCTACTGGAACCCCCCGCGCAGGATGTCCATGTCCGCCAGGATTTCGCGCTGCTGCGCCAGCAGATCGGCGGCCACCGCGGGGGGCATGATCGAGTTGCGCCCGGCGAGTGAACTGACGCGGTAGGCGAAGCTGATCATACGGCGGCCCGCGCTTCGCAGACGCGAGCGCGCCCTGCTCGTGTTCCCCGCCGCCGCGGCCGATTCCGCCGCCTCCTTGGAGGCGATCGCCTTGTCGAGCCGGCCGAGGAGGGTCCGCTGGACGCGTCCGCTGGTGTCGGACTGCACGGTGGCGCGGAGCGCCGCCAGACGGCAGTCGATCGACAAGAACGTCGCCGCCCGCGGCACGGGTGGATGCGTGCACGTTCCGTTGCCGCAGACATCCTCGGTGCATTGGTCCTGGTCGCTCGAGCAGGCCGTTCCGTCCGAGGCGAACGTGGTCTGATCGCACTGACCTGCCTCGCAACTGGCTGCCGTGCAGGCGTCACCGTCGGTGTCGGAGCAGAGCTGGCCATCGGCCACGGGCGAATGCACGCAGGCGCCGCTACGGCACAGGTCGGCGGTGCACTCGTTGTCGTCGCTTGCGCATGTCGTGTCGTCTGTGACGAACTGGCAGCTGGCGGAGCAGCAGTCGCCCGGCTGGCCGCTGGATGCTCCATCGTCGCAGGCCTCCGTCCCTTCCCGCACGCCGTTTCCACACACCTGGGTCAGGCAGCCGCCCGTGTCGAAATGGCACGAGGCATCGCAGGCGAGCTGCCCCCCGGGGAAGCCGCGGGACTGACACGTCGCACCGTTCAGGAGGTCCGGGCCGTCACAGTCCTCCCCGGCGTCGATCTGACCGTTGCCGCAACCAGCGAAGCACGTGGGCGCGCCGCTGGGGACTCCTGCAGACTTCTCCCAGGTCCGGACGAACTCCTCTGCCGAGAGGAACACTTGGTCGAGGTACGCCGGCGGCAGACCGACCTGCGCGAGATCGGCGACCAGGTCGGGCAGGAGCCCGATGTGGGCGAGGCCGTCGACGTTGAAGTCGAACGTCTTGCCGCCCGTCACCTGCTTGCCGAACGTGCCGAATCCCGGCTCACCGATGGCGCCGAAATCGAATGGATATTGTAGGCGGTTCCCCTGCTGGTACTCGGGGAACAGCTCGCTCTGCACGCCGCCACAGGCGTCCGGACCGAAGCGGGGGCCGATGTGGCCAGCCACCCCGTTGAAGTCGCTGCCGAACGCGACGGGGCGCCCCATCACGTCGACCGCATACTGGTAGGCCTGCGCGAACGTCTTGCTCGAGTGCCGGCAGTTGTCGGCGATGCTCTGCCCCGACGGGCTCGTCGTGTACGCGACGTTCTTCTTGCTGTCCTTCCCGCCCAGCGAATCCTGGGTGTCGTCCTTCAGCATGGCGGCGATCGTCCCGCCGAGGTCGCGGATCGCCTCGAGCTGCGCGCGCGTCCGCATCCGCTCGTGGCGTTGCGCCGACTCGTACAGATCGAAGAACTGGACGTGGCTCGCGACCAGCGGATAGTTCCGGCTCTGCGCCATGGCGAGCGTGTCGTTTACGGCGCTGATGGACATGTGATCGACGTCGATGATCATGCCGTTGTCCATGAGTGCCTGGACGAGGTCGCGGCCGCGCGGTGTGAGGCCGATCGTATTGCAGGTGGCCCCGGCCGTGTCGTAGCAGGGCACCGGGTCGTTGAGCGGAATGACGCTCGGCGGGAAGCCGAGCAGGTCGATCACGGCCTGCATGACGCAACTCAGCTTGAAGCCGTATCCCGCCGAGGAGCAGTCGAGGATGGTCGGCGTGGCGTCGGTGGGCGAGGCGGGGGACCACCAGTGGCCTTCGGACGCGCGATTGCCGACGTCGATCGCGTCCTGCCACGTCGCCGGCCCGCCGAACGCATTGTCGAAGTTGTGGATCGGGAAGACGTGCCGGACGCCGAGGTCGTAGTACTGCTTGACCTTGCGACGGATGCCGTCGGTCGAGCAATCGCCCGTGGCGTCGTCGCGGTTCGCCCAGTGGCAGTTGAAGAGGTTGTCGACCTCGATGCCGAGGACGACGGCGAGCTTACCGCCGGCGATCGCCTGGCGCGCCTCTGCCGGCGTGCGCACGATGCGGAACCATCCCGTACCCGGGCCGCCGCTCTTCGCGTCGATGAACGCCTCGAACGCGACCGCATCCGTGAGCTGCTGATCGATCGCCGCCATAGAATCGGCGCAGTCGACGCCCCGCTCGTGCTTGTTGCCGAGGCAGAGGGCCTCGTTCGTGACAGCGAGCATCGAGATGAGCCGGAGCCCGCCCTGATACGCGCGCTCGAGCCACCTGTAGTAGACCTGCTGGTGCGTCGTCGTGTGCCACGTGGGCCAGCCGTTGAAGACGGGCGCCCCGAGCGGCGAGTGCGTGTCGTCTCCCGTTCCGGTTCCTACGGGATCGTCGATGGCCGGAAAATGATCGCCGTGGAAGAGCTTCTCGCCGCAGTCCCCGATCCAGGAGGGACAGCTCGGTGTCGGCAGCTCGCCGCCCGTCTTGGTCACCAGGTCGCGGTGCGTGCCGTAGTCGGGACGAAGAGCCACGTTGACATTGTCGCTGACGGGATCGTACGGCGCCCCGGAGAGGACGCCGCCACCGTGCCCGGTGTCGGAGAACATGTGGACGTGTATGTCGGCGTAGCCGCGGAGCGCGCAGTCGCGCGGCTCCGTGGGCGCTGATGTCCGGCCCGTGTCGGGCTGGGAGATCTGCTGGAGCTTTCCGCTGTCGAGCGTGACGCAGGTATCCGAGGCCGTGCCGCCATAGCAGAAGCAGTCGCCCGTGCACCCGGGGATCTTCTGCAAGCCGTCGTCGCACGGGTTGGGCCGCTCGCTGACGCAGCAGGCGCGCTGGTTCGCTCCCCCGCATGCCGTCACCGTGATGCAGGTGTCGAGCGACTTCGCGATCTGGGTGGCCGTCGGCCCACCGCACTGACAGTCGCCCTCGCAACCGGGGACCGGAAACTTGCCGGACTCGCACAGCCCGGCCGTGGCCGTGCTGTTGGCCGCAAACTCCAGCGTCCCTATGCAGCAGGCGCGCTCGCCGTCGCCGCCGCAGTGCGAGACCGCGACGCAGTGGCCGCTGGAGTTGATCGAGTCGGGATTCGCCGATCCGCCGCAGAAGCAGTCGCCGGTACAACCGTCGACTTCGACACTGTCGCTCGCACACGACCTGGCGTTGATCAGCTCCCCGCCGCAGCAGGCGCGCTGCCCGGCGCCGCCGCAGGGAGTCGCCTGGCGGCAGTGACTGTTCGAGCAGCCGCAGTCTCCGGAGCAGCCATCTACTTCCGTCAGACCCGGGCACGCCCCGGTACAGGACTCGGCGAGGCCGACGCAGCACCCGCGCTGCCCGTCCCCACCACAGGGCGGCGAGACGGCGTCGCAGTGATCGCCGGTGGTGATGATCCCGCCGCCGCCGGGGCAGTCGCAATCGCCACTGCAGCCCGACGCGATCACGGCGCGGGAGTTGCAGGCCGTACCGCAGTTGGAGAACTCACCAAAGGCGTTGCAGCAGGCGCGCTGGCCCGGGTCGCCGCACGGCGACGCCGCCGACGGCGAAGCGGCGAGCCCCATCCACACGAGGAGCAGGAGCGCGATCGTCGCAAGCACACGCACGCGCTCTCTCCGGTACGATTGCCGTCTTTCGGAACCGACGTCCATCTCTCCCCCCGTTTCTCGCTGCGGTTTCCTGGGCTGCCGCCGGTCAGGCGCTCGAGAATGAGGACAGTAAGCTATAGAACCATGCTATGGCAAGGCGATTTCATGGCGATCTTCCATCTGTTCGCGAGTAGGAACAAAGGTGAACAGATAGCCGCTACAGAGGTGGTCTTCCGGAACGCTCACGCTGTCGCGCGCGACACTGTCGCGCGACGCTGCCGCGCGACACTGCTGCGCACAGCGAGTTACGCGCGTATGGCGGGCCGATGGTGCGCTCGCACTCGCCGTCGCAAGCGAAGTCATCGCGAAGACGACCGCGCGGAGATGGGCCCGGAGCGCGCGTCGGAAGGTCGCCTGGCCAGCTCAGCGTCTGCCTGCGGTGCCAGCGGCGTGCGTCCACGCGTCCATCTGTCAATCCGCATCCAGTCACCCCTGAATCTTCCGGTCCGACGGCCTGGGTCAGTACGCGAGTCGCCATGCCTCTTCCCGGCGGGCGTGCCGGCGGTGTGGTCGTCCTCGTCGTGACGCCGGGCTACGCGACCGAATAGCAGGCGCCGAGTTTGAGGCGGCGGCAGCGCAGACTCGCAACAACGCGGCCCTTACACGGGCCTGGACATCTCATTCTGATGAAAGGAGACGAAGACAGATCCGCAACGCCCATCCATCGCGAGTGAGAATGACGGTGATCCTCGTCCTGCTCCTGCTGGGCTTCGCGCCGTACCTGCCGGCCGCCGATCCGGCCAAGACGCCCAATATCCTGGTGATCATGGGCGATGACATCAGGTGGTTCAATCCGAGCATCTACCATCGCGGCATCATGGGATACGAGACGCCGAACATCGACCGGATCGGCGAGGAGCGGGATCCGCGACGCGAGGCGCGGGTCTATTCACCGCTCGATAAACGGAAGCACCGCGCCGGGAGCGCGACTTGCTCACGAGCCCCGATGGTCCGGGAGACTCTGACGACGTACAGTGGCGTCATGCCGGAGCGACATGGCTCGGGGACGACGCGGGCCTCGGCACTCGCGCTGGCCCTGATCGGCGCATCGTCCGGCGCAGGTCACGGCGCACCCCCGCCCGGCTGCACGACGACCGTGTCGTACGAGATCAAGCCGCAAGGCCACGATCACCGGTAACACCCTCACGGGCAACGATCCCAGACCGGGCAACGTGGGCTTCTATGTCGGCGCGAACATCCTCGTGTCGGCGTCACCGGGGGTCGAGGTCACGGACAACGTCGTGACCGGCACGAACGGGATCGGCATCCTCCAGCAGCGCCGCACCGACTCGTGCTCGTACACGTATCCCGACGGTGCGCCTGCGTGCACCGGCGGCTACCACCAGGCCACGGACGAATTCGCTCACGACAACACGGTCACGGAGACGGGCGGCGGCGAGGTCGCGGGCCTCGACGAGGACTTCGGCAGCGCGGCGCCATTCGCGACCGCCGTGAACAACCGCTTCGTGCACAACATCTACCACCTTCCATCGCTTGCGGGTGCATTCTTCGCGTGGGACGACAACGACCTCACCGCCGCGCAATGGGTTTCCGCTGGCCAGGACACGACCGGCACGTTCTCGTCGCCCTGACGCGGCCAGCGTGCTGTCCAACGACTTCCGGGTCCTCGAACCAGGGCCAGCAGACGTCGCGTCATGCGTCGTGCGGGACGAGCTGGCGTGCCTGCCTTTGCTGGCGGTTCGCCTTGACCCCCGTGACAGCGGTCAGTTAGTTACCAGCTACGATGCCGGATTCGATGCACCGCACGGCTCTCCGGCCCGACGAAAGACGGAATCAGATCCTCGATTGCGCGCTCGAGGTCTTCGCCCGCAAGGGATTCCACGAGGCGTCCATCGCTGACATCTGTAGACCGGCGCGGATCGCCCGGGGCACGCTGTATCAGTATTTCAAGGACAAGCGTGACGTCCTCGAGGCCCTGATCGATCGGATCGTGAGCCGGATCATCGAGGCGGTGGGGCAGTGGGAGCCGTTCGAGCTGCTCCCGGGCCAGGCATGGACAGCGGCGGACAACATCGCCTTCATCGAAGCGCGCTGCGGTCAGATCATGCAGGTCGTGTTCAACGATGCCGACACGGCCGCCTTGATCCTTCGCATGGCCCGGGGGACCGGCTTTGCGCGCGACGCGTTGGCACGGATCGACCAGTGCGTGGTCGGCATCATCGAGGCCGACGTCCGCGCGGCGACGGAGCGCGGTGTGCTCCGGGCGCTCGAGCCCCAGATCGTCGCGCAGTTCATCGTCGGTGGCATCGAAAAGATCGTCGTGGGTGCGCTCGACGGAGAGCGTGCACCTGACTTCGTGCGCGTCGCTCGGGAGATCGCCGTCCTGCTGTCCTGCGGCCTTCTGGCCGGCGATCGCCCTCTGCCGCCCGCGGCCTGAGTCACGCGACAGTTGCTCCGCGCGTCGACGGTCGAGATCGCCGACGCGCGAACGCGGCGGTCAGGAGGCGTGTGCGAGCTGTCGGCTCAGGATGTAGCTGGCCCTCTCCGCCACCGCCATGATGGTGGCCACCGGATGGGCCGACAGCGGCGCCGGATGGAGGGATGCGTCGACGACATGGATGTTCCGCGTCCCCTTGACCCGCAATGTCGCCGGATGCACGCCGCCTGGTCCGTTCCGGAGCGGGCATGTCCCTCCCCAGTGATTGATGCTCAATCGCGTGTAGTAGACGCCGTCCACCGGACCGGGTCCCTCGACGTACTCCCGGACATCGCGGCGGCGATCGGGGTTCAGGTGGGGATGCGAACGTCCGCCGGGGCCGAAGATCAGCTCGAGACCGGGGTTGTCGCGGAACATCGAGAGCAGCTGCTGAATGACCTTCGTCATCAAGCGCAGATCACGTGTGTCCGTGAGATAGATTGGCGGGCTCTTCACGATGCCGTCGCGGTCGATCTGCATCGTCGCGGTGGCGTGGGGTCGGAGCAGCATGGCGTAGACCGACAGGGTGCGACGCCCGGCGTACGGGCCGCCTGGTGCTCCGACGCCAAACGGATTGACGAAGACCTCCACGTTTGGCTGGCGCGTTCGGGGCTTCCCCTGCTCGCACCGCGCGGTGCTCACGTACTCGTGCATGACCGACACGGGGCCGTATTGAGCGTACGGGCCGGACGCGGAGGCGACGTACCGGCTCAGGTCCTCCGCGTTGGCGGCGTAGTCGCCGTAGTAGTAGGCCCGGAACGGCGGCGTGGCGCCGGTGTACTCGTAGGTCAGACTCGTGGCGACGTGGTCGAAGAGCGTGGTGCCGATGGCGCGATTGTGGATGTGAAAGGGAACCGAGAACCCGTCCGGGAAGATCTCGTCCTGCCGGTGGAACGGTCCCACGCCCGACTGCAAGAGGAGTCGCGGGCTCATCAGGGCTCCCGCCGCGAGAATGATCCTCCCCCCGCCGCCAGCGGGACGAAGGTGGGTGCTGCCGACGGGTCTGCGGGCTGCGGCAGATAGGTGATGCCGACGGCCCTGCGGCGATCGACCTCGTCGAAGACGATGCGTTGAACCTTGGCGAAGCCGAGCAGGTCCAGATTCGAGACCGTCGGCGCGCCGGTGCGGTCGACGATCGACGCCAGGTGGCTCCGGACCGGCCCCCCGCGCAAGCCCCGGTGTGACACGACATACGGATTGCTGAAGTAGCGCTCACCCAGGCCTCCCAGCGCACTCGTGTCGACCTCGGTGAACCGGTGGGCGCTGTAGATATCGTGGATGATGGTGGCCGCCTCGCCATTGTAGAAGACGCCGTCGGCCGAGGGCCGGTTGGACACCTGCATCTCGGACCGAACCAGCTCGAAATAGGGGCGGAGCTGGCGGTACCTCCAGCCGGACGGCCAGAACGCGCCGAAGTCGGAGGGCGGGGCGGCCTGGAACAGCATGCCGTTGAACTGCGAGTTCCCGCCATACCCCATGCCCTGATACGAGAAGGGCGTCTCCGGTTGCCGGTAGGGCTCGCCCTTGGGCTGGTTGGCGATGTTCTGGTACTCGCCGGGGACGTCGAAGATGGTGGCGAGATTGTCGTAGGGAGGAAAATCCTTTCCGCCGATCTCGGCAGACGTCGGCCCTCCAGCCTCGACGAGAAGTATCTTCCTGTCCGGGAAACGTTGCACGAGCCGAGAGGCAACGATGGTGCCGGCCGGTCCCGCGCCCACGATGATCAGGTCGTACGTCCCCGCCGGAGCGGGCGGCGCGGCGTAGGCCGAACGGGGAACGATGGCTCCCGCGGCGAGAAGCGACGCCTTCTTGAGGAACTCCCGCCGCTTCACACGCGATCGCCTCGTGACGGAGGCGGGCCATGGAGGCAGCCGGACGTCCTCGCTCCGACCGTGCAGGAGGTCGGGGGGCATCCTGGCGCAGGTATGGGGAGCAATTCAAAATGGCTGGGTGCCCGTCGCTGCTACCAGAGTTGCGATCGTCGCGTCCACTTGGGGACGGCGGGCACCTGCGAGGCGTGTTGTGGATGTGGCGCGAGGAGCGGATGAAAGCGACCGACAGGAGGATACATGACGACGAAACTGGCGGCCGAGTTTCTGGGTACGTTCTGGCTGGTTCTCGGAGGATGCGGCAGCGCCGTGCTGGCGGCGACCTTCCCGGGCGTCGGGATCGGTCTACTCGGCGTGTCGCTCGCCTTCGGGCTCACCGTGCTCACGGGAGTGTACGCGTTCGGTCCGATCTCGGGTGGCCATTTCAATCCCGCCGTGTCGGCCGGGCTGTGGGCCGGCGGGCGCTTCCCGAGCGGGCAGCTGATCCCCTACATCGTCGTCCAGACAGCCGGCGCGATCGTGGCCGCCGGTGTGCTGTACGTGATTGCAAGCGGTACGCACGGGTTCGACCTCGCCGCCGGCTTCGCGTCGAACGGCTATGGCGAGCACTCGCCCGGCAAGTACTCCCTGACCGCCGCCCTGGTCACGGAGGTCGTGATGACCTTCATGTTCCTCCTGGTCATCCACGGCACCACGCACCGTCGCGCGCCGGTCGGATTCGCCGGCATCGCCATCGGCCTCTGCCTCACCCTCATCCACCTGATCAGCATCCCGGTCACCAACACGTCGGTGAACCCGGCCCGCAGCACCGGACCTGCGCTCTTCGTCGGCGGGTGGGCCCTCGGGCAGCTGTGGCTCTTCTGGGTGGCGCCGATCGCCGGAGCACTGCTCGCCGGCGCGGTGTTCCGCACGCTCTTCGAGCCCGACGAGCACGAACCGCCGGTGACAGGACGCTGATCCTACGGCTCGAACGCGAAGATGCGCTTCCAGTCGTTCTTCATACTGATGACAGACCAGCCCCGCTTCTTCGCCTCGTCGTACAGCGCCTGGGTGAAGGTGCCGACCTTGGTGTCGGGCAGCCCCTGGGCGGGGCCGTAGGCATACTCGCGCTGCCCGTCGTCGTGCAGCACCAGCATCTCGAGCCGCGCGCCGTCGCCCGCGCCGGTGTACTCCAGCATCTCCCGATCGCCCGTCGAGTTGCCGAAGGCTGCGTAGGGCCGGCGGCCGATCATCAGGTGGATGCCCTCGGGCTTGCCGGCGTTGTTGTCGTTCAGGAGCAGCCTGGGCTCCTTGGTGAGGAACGGCTTGCCATCCTTGTCGTAGCCGTACTTGGTGCCGCCGGCGGTCCCGACGACCTGCTCGGGCGGGATACCGTACACCTGCTCGGAGTAGTCGCGCACGAAGTCCTGTCCGCCCCCGGTGACGATGTACGTCCTGTAGCCGTTGGCGCGCATGTACTTCAGTACCTCCTGCATCGGCAGGTAGGTGAGCTCGGTGTACGGCCGCTTCCAGCGGGGGTCTCTGGCCGCATCGAGCCATTTCTTCGTCTCGGCGTGGAACTCCTCCACCGACATGCCGGTGAGCGTCGCGGCGAGGATCTTCTCGAGATCCTTCATCGTGAACTTCGCCATCGCCTCGCGGTTGCCGGACAGCACCGTCTTGAACGGCTCGACCTTCGCGAGCTCCGGCTTTGCCTTGACGACTGCCGGCACCCGCTCCAGGCAGTACACCACCTGCGTGTACATCGGGTGCGAGACCCACAGCGTGCCGTCCTGATCGAAGGTGGCGATGCGCTCCTCCGGCGGCACGAACTTCGGGCTGCCCTGTGTCGTGGTCGCCTGCACGAACTCGACGATCGCCCTTTTGGCCGCACCGTCGTTCCAGGAAGGCAGGGGATCGGGTTGGGCGAAGCCCGGCGCGCTCACCGCCAGCGAGGCGACGAGTCCCAGCACGCTGCCGAATCTGTGCAGAGGTGTATCGAGCCTCATGACGAGCTCCTTTCTGCTCTCAGCCGATCAGTTTTGCGGCGACGCGAGACTCTCCAGCTCCTTCAGGCGCTTCATGGCGTCCATCGCCTTCAGGGAGTCGTAGTTGATGCCGGCGGCGTTCAGGCTGCTGCCCTGCTGGAACGGATACTGCGGCAGGGTCATCAGGAACTCCTTGAGCTTCTGCTGCACCGGCACGAACAGCCAGATGTTGTCGGCATACCAGCGCAGGTACAGGCCGGACTCGTGCGGCGCCTTCTCGAAGGGGTCGGCGCGCAGGTTGACGATCACGGGCCAGCCAGGCACGTCCCTGACGGCGGTCGCAATGTTCCCGTTGGTCACCGCGAAGTGGACCTTCCAGTCGTTCCAGCGGACGGCATTCAGCTCGCCGCCCTGACCGAAGTAGTAGATCTCCTCCCGCGGACCCTTCGCGACCTCGCCCTTGAAGAACGGCAGGAAGTTGTACCCGTCGGGATGCACCTTGAACTTCTTGCCGTTGGCCTCGTAGCCCTGCTCCAGCTTCCCGACGATGTCCGGCTCGCCCGCCGCCGCGAGCAACGTGGGCATCCAGTCTTCCTGGGACATGATGTCGTTGATGTGCGTTCCCGGCTTGATCACTCCCGGCCAGCGCACCACGCAGGGCACGCGGAAGCCACCTTCCCAGGTGGTCCCCTTCTCCCCGTGATACGGCGTCGTGCCACCGTCCGGCCAGGTTCCGGTCTCGGCGCCGTTGTCGGTGCCATAGATGACGATGGTGTTGTCGGCGATGCCGAGGTCGTCGAGCTTCTTCAACATGTCGCCGACCATCTTGTCGTGCTCCACCATGCCGTCGGGGTAGAGGCCGATGCCGGTCACGCCCTCGGCCTGCTCGCTCAGGCGCGTCCACACGTGCATGCGCGTGGTGTTGAACCACACGAAGAACGGCTTGTCCTGCTGGTGCGCATTGTCGATGAACTTCGTCGCGGCGGAAAAGAACTCCTGATCCGCCGTCGGCATCCGCGCCCGGGTCATCGGACCGGTGTCCTCGATCTTCTGCCCACCCTTGCCGTCGCTCCATGTGTGGAGCACACCCCGGGGACCGAACTTCTTCCGGAAGTCGGGATCCTTCGGATAGTAGTAGGTTTCCGGTTCCTCCTCGGCGTTCAGGTGGTAGAGGTTGCCGAGGAACTCGTCGAACCCGTGCATGGTCGGCAGGTGCTGGTCGCGATCACCCAGGTGGTTCTTGCCGAACTGGCCCGTCGCGTATCCCTGGGCCTTCAGCAGGTCGGCGATCGTCGGCGACCAGTCGGGGATGCCCTGCGGCGAGCCCGGCATGCCGATGGTCAGCATCCCCGTGCGGAACGGATGTTGCCCGAGGATGAAGGCGGCGCGGCCGGCGGTGCAGCTCTGCTGCCCGTAGAAGTCGGTGAACAGCGCCCCCTCCTTCGCAAGACGATCGATGTTGGGCGTCTGGTAGCCCATCCCGCCGAGGTTGTAGGCGCTGATGTTGTAGATGCCGATGTCATCGCCCCAGATGACGAGGATGTTCGGTTTGTTGCTTGCAGCACGGGCAATCGCCGGGGCCAACAGGGCCGCGGCAAGCAACGAGACGACGACCGTCGTGAGTGTGATCCGCGCGTTCTTCATCCCAAGACCCTTCCTGTTGCGCCGTTCCAGAGGATGCGAGCAGCGCGAACCTGACGGCGACAGGCTCGACCGCTAGCGCCTCAACAAAGAATCGACCGATCGCCGCTCTCACTTCGGGAAGAGGAACTGAATCTGGAGCCGCAGCTGCCAGGTGGCCGCGTCGTCCGGGCGGACGACGTTGTAGAAGGCCTGGAGCTGCGTGTTCACCGGCAGCTCGCCGAGCTTGCCCAGATTCTCCCCACCCGGTAGCTCCTTCAGCCGGAACAGCCTGCCGCCACCGGCGCCCAGCGGCACGGTCCACTGGTCGCCGCTGCTCGCCACCCAGTTGGCCGTCAGGATGGGCGCGCTCACCAGGTACCAGCCCTCACCGAAGTTGTAGTTCACGAACGGCTGCAGGAGCAGCGCGTTCACCCGGGTGGGTCCCCAACCGGCGAACGACCACTGGTTGTTGATCAGCGCGCCGACCACCCAGGGGCCCTGCATCGTGAGGGCCACGGCCGCGGGCCCGGCGCTCCACTTGCCGCTGCCGAGCAGCCGGTTGGTCGCGCTCGGGAACGTGAACGTCGGGCCGATGCCCCAGATGAACTCCTTCGAGCCGGACGGCGAGAGGAACACGCTCGGGTTGATGTCGCCCATGCCGGTCGCCTGATCCACCCCGGGCGCCAGCGGTGGCTGGTTGATGATGGGCACGATGGTCCGCGTGATGAGGTTCCAGTCCTCCGTCAGCTTGATCGGGACCACCGGCTGGATGTTCAGAATCCAGACGCTGCGCTTCTCGGGGCCAGTGTTGAAGTTGAAGTTGTTCTGGAACGGCACGCTGATGAGGTCGGCCACCGGGTTCTGCGTCTTCTTTGCGAGATCCGTGGCGCTCTCGCTGTCGCCGCTGGATGGCGCGGCGGGCTGCTCCGCCCGCAGCGGGCTCGCGAGGAGCACCGCGACCATCAAGCGGATCAACCACGCGCCGGCTCGGGTCACCAATCGTCGCCTTGGCATCTCATCTCCCCCTGCGGGCGCGGCGAGCCCGGCGGACTCGTCCTGATACAGCTCGCGTACGCGGACCCCCCGGAACGTTGCTGCCGGGCGCCCGGTCGAGCGAAGCCGCTGGAAGGCGCGTGGGGCGAGGCCGTCCAGCGCGCGCAGGCGGGCGCGCAGAAGGCAGGATCGGAGTACCCGAGCTCCAGAGCGACGTCGACCACTTTGCGGCCGGGCTCAGCAACGTCAATCGCGGGTGTGCTGGATTCGAGACCGACGGAGTCATGAGTCCACGCGGGTGATCCGGGGTGTAAGGATCGGAGAAGCAGCAGCCACGGCCAATTACGGGCGCCGCAGTGCGCGGCGCCCGCTCGGGACATCAGGCTCGCCTCGAGTAGCTAGTCGCTCGCGTGACTCGCGTTGGCTTTCTTGACCTGCTCCAGGATCTGACTGAGGTTGTACGACTCGGGCGCCTGCAGCGGGGGGAACTTCTCGTACGACGACAGTTCCTCCATCCACAGCTGCTGGCCGATCGGCAGCATGTTCCAGTCGTACTGGAAGGCGGTCATCGGAGCGCCAAGCGCACCGCCCAGACTCATGGCCGACTTCTGCTCGATGCCGACCGCCTGCTCGAAGGGATCGCGCTTGATGTTCTGGACCAGCGTGAAGTGGAACGGGACGAGCGGCATGATCCAGCCGGCCGGTCCGGGTTGCGACATGTTGTAGTACATCTTCCAGTTCTTGTAACGGACCGCCGACGGGGTCGCTCCGGAGAAGTAGAAGAAGTAGTCACGCGCGGACTTGTCGGACTTGCCTTCCAGGTAGTCGCGCTGATCGACGCCGTCGAGCGTCGTCTTGACGATGCCGGGGTACTTCCCCCCTTCGATCTGCTGCTTCAGCCCATCGCCCTTGGGGCCGCCGGCGATGTCGACGAACGTGGGGAGCCAATCGAGGGCGGCATATAGCTGGTTGAGCACCGTCCCCGGCTTGATGTGGCCCGGCCAGCGGACGACACACGGGGCGCGGTACCCGCCCTCCCACGCCTCACCCTTCTGACCCTTGAAGGGGGTGACCCCGCCGTCCGGGAAGGAGATCGCCTCGGCGCCGTTGTCGGTGGTGAAGACGACGATCGTGTTGTCGAGCTGGCCCATGTCTTCCAGCTTCTTCAACACGTAGCCGATGTTGTCGTCCATCTGCTTCATGCCGGCTTCGTTGACGCCCCAGTCCTTGCCACCCTGCACGCCCAGCATGGCCTCGTACTTCGGCGACAGCATGGTCACGACGTGCATGCGCGCCGGGTTGTACCAGACGAAGAAAGGCTTGTTGGTCTTCTTCGGGTCGTTTCGGTCGAGGAAGTCGATGACCTTGGCCGATATCTCCTCGTCGACGGTCCGCGACCGATCCAGCGTCAGCGGGCCCTCGTCCTTGCACGTCTGGTTCTTCTCCGTGCCATCGGAGGAGTTGCACCAGATGACCGGACGCGGGGGCATCAGGCAGAGCGTCGTCTTCTGGTCCACCGCACCGGGCACCTCGGGCAGCCCGGGGACCGGGGTGTTCTTGCACGGTGGTGCGACGCCCTGCTCCGTCGGGGTCTTGTTGATGTCGGGGAAGCTCACCTGCTGCATCGCATCCAGGTGGTACAGGTAGCCCCAGTACTCCTGGAAGCCGTGCGCCGTCGGCAGGGACGCGGTGTGGTCGCCCAGGTGGTTCTTGCCGAACTCACCGGTGTTGTAACCCAGATCCAGGAGGAATTTGGCGAGCGCCGGCGTGCCGGGGCGCAGATAGGACGGGCTGCCGGGCAGCTGCGGCGGGATCATGCCCGTGCGCAGCGGATACATGCCGGTGAAGAAGGCATTGCGCCCCGAGGTGCAGCTCTGCATGGCGACGTAGTCCATGAAGATCGCGCCTTCGTTCCCGATGCGGTCGATGTTGGGGGTCTCTCCCACCATCAGGCCGCGGTGGTAGATGCTCGGCTGCATCCAGCCGATGTCGTCACCCATGATGAAGAGGATGTTGGGCTTGTCGTCGGCTGCGAAGCCGGGACCGCCGCAGACGCCTGTGACGAGGAAGAGTGTCGCAAGGAACATTCTCATCGGAATCTCCATGCCGCGCTGCCCGCGGCGGTTCACTGCTCGACGCTCGGCTTCGGCATCCGGGCCACGGAATGAATGTCCGGGCGGCCGCCGGAGCCGGTCGGGAGGAGATTGTCGCTTCAAGCCAGGGAGCATGTGAGGACACCTCTTCCCGCCTTGCGGTGCGCCATAGCCCAGTCGCACTTTGCTGGCAAGCGATTTTCCAGGACCTCGCCGGGCCTTCTCAGTGGTCACCAGCGGGAGTGATCGCTCTCTCGGCCGACACGCGCCGATGGATGCACGGTTGGCCGAGGCACAATTTCAGAGGAGGCTGTGGGGGGTGGCCGCGCAGCTCAGATACGTCGATCCGACGCGTACGCCCGGTCTCTTCGCGCGCTCCTATGCGGCATTGGCCGCCAGCCGCTTCGCCAGGTTCATCTCCCGCCACGTCAACTGGAAGATCGATCCACTGCTCCTGCGAGTCACGCGGGGCCGCGTGGCGACGACGCTCGTCTTCCCCACCGCGCTGCTGGAGACCCGTGGCGCGCGGACCGGCGCGCGGCGACGAAACGCGATCATCTACTTCCACGACGGCGACCGCGTCATCATCGTCGCATCGAATGCCGGCAGCTCGAAGCACCCGGCCTGGTACCACAACCTGTCAGCGCACCCGGACGTCACCTTCGGAGGGATCCCCATGCGGGCGACGACCGTGAACGACGCGGCGGAACGCGAGCGGCTGTGGGTACTCGCTGACCGCGTCTTCCCGGCATTCGCCAGCTATCGACACGACGCGGTCAACGCCGGTCGGAGGATCCCGATCGTCCAGCTCACCCGGGGCGACGACCAGAGGTCGAAGAGCCGCGTCCGATAGAGGTCACCGAGCGAAGCAGTACGGGCCCCCGAGTCCGGCGCCGCCGCGAGTCCCGTGTCTGCCTACCGTGCACATTTGCCCCTCCATGCGGCGCTGCGCCTCGCGAACATCGTCGATTGCCTGCCGCACGAAGCGCCGGAGCGTCCCCCAGCTGGCATGGCCATTGCTCCTACGCCCTGGGGCCTCACATGCCGGGGACGATCGAATCCCCGGTAACGATAGTGCTGTATCTCCCGCCCCGACCTGCTCCGCTGAGTGCCCGTGAGCGGAAAGAGATCCTCGATGGACCGCAACGCCGTGTTCGCCCTCCTGCTGGCCGCTGGCACCCTGGGACTTCCCGGGCCGGCACGGGCACAGACCTGCTCCGCCAACGTGCCGCACGTCACCGGAACGTGGGTGACGCTGCCGTACCTGATGCCGATCAACCCGATCTCGGCGACGCTCCTGCACACGGGGAAGATCCTCATCGTCGCCGGCTCGGAGAACGACGCCGACAACTACTCGACGGGCGCGGAGAGCTACCGCGGCGCTATCTGGGATCCGTCCGGAACCACCGAGAGTAGCATCACCGTCCAGAACCTGACCTACGACGTCTTCTGTAGCGGCACGGCCGTCCTCCCTGACGGGCGCGCATTGGTCGTGGGGGGAACGTCGAGCTACGCATTCACGGGAGACAACCGCGCGTCGATCTTCGACCCCGCGACCGAAGATTTCGTCCAGTCGCAGAGCATGGCGGACGGGCGGTGGTACGGCACCGTGACCGCGCTCGGCGACGGACGCCTCATGGCGTTCTCGGGGATCAATCCCACCGGGGGCGTCAACAACTCGGTCGAGATCTACAGCCTGACCAACGCCGGCGCCGGGTGGACGTCTCCGGTGACCGCACAGTTCACCCCCCCGCTCTTCCCACGCATGATGCTGCTGCCGAATGGCACGGTCTTCTTCACGGGGCAGGGTAGCGGCACCCAGACGGCGAATTCCTGGCGTTTCAACCCCGCCAATCAGCGGTGGACGTCGTCGGCAGCGACGACCGGAGTGCGACAGTATGGCTCCGCCGTCCTCCTGCCGCTCCTTCCGCCCAGCTATCGGCCGCAGGTCATGAACTTCGGGGGCAGCGGCCAGAGCTCGACGGAGATCATCGATCTCTCCGCGTCGTCACCGAGGTGGACGCCCGGCCCGAGCATGTCGACCGGCCGCATCGAGATGAATGCGGTCATCCTGCCGAACGGCAAGGTGCTCGCGGAAGGCGGGTCGGTGACCAACGAGATCCCGGACACGCCGGGCAAAACTGCAGACCTCTACGATCCCGTGAGCAACTCCTTCAGCTCCGCAGGCACCGCATCCTTCTCCCGTCTCTACCATTCGACGGCCCTGCTCCTGCCGGACGCGACCGTGATGAGCATGGGCAGCAACCCGGGGGACCGCGGCGGCTACGCGCCCGCGATCGAGATCTACACGCCGCCCTACCTGTTCGATGCGAACGACCAGCTCATCACCACTCGGCCGACGATCACGGGGACGTCGCCCGCGTCGGGGGTGATCGGCTACGGCGCTCCGTTCTCGGTGACCTACACGAGCGCTTCGCCGATCAGCAGCGCCGTCCTGGTCCGTCCCGGCGCCGACACTCACGGGTTCGACATGGACCAGCGGCTGGTCGGGCTCTGCGGTCCGTCGCCGCAGCCGCCTTGCTCCGGCTCCGGCACGCTCAACCTCACGAGCCCTCCGAATGGTAACACCGCCCCGCCCGGGTACTACATGCTGTTCTTGCTGGACAGCGCCGGTGTGCCGTCGACGGCGCAGTTCATCCAGCTCTCGCCGTATACGACGACACCACCGTCGGGAGCGATCACGTCGCCAGCATCCGACGTGACGATTCCGGCGGGTGGCTCGGTCGCCTTCGGGACGAGCACCGCAGCCGCCCAGTATTCGTGGAATTTCCCGTCGGGCTCGCCTGCGACGTCCGTCGCGCAGACGCCCGGCAACGTCACGTTCAACACGCCCGGGAGCTACGTCGCGTCGCTGACCGTCATCGACGCCACCGGGAATTCAGATCCCAGCCCGCCTACCCGAACGATCACCGTCACGCCGACAACCCCCGACTTCTCGATCGTGGCGACCCCGTCGGCCAGCGAAGTGGTCCCAGGCCAATCGGCGACCTTCACCGTGACGGTCACACCCATCAGCGGATTCACCGGGACGGTGAGCTTGAGTGTGGACAGCGAGTCGGGATTCCCGACCGGCATCACCAGCGGAGGGTTCAGTCCGGCCTCGATCGCCGGCTCCGGCTCGGCGACGCTGACCATGAACACGACGGCCAGCGCCACGCCCTATGCGTTGTCGCTCACGATCACCGGGACGTCCGGGAGCATCAGCCACGCTGCTGCCACCACCCTGCTGGTCAACATTCCGCCCCCGCTGGCCCTGACGGCGACCGCCGGCAACGCCCAGGTCTCGCTGTCGTGGCCGGCATCGCTCGGGGCGTCGAGCTACACGGTGCAGCGTGCCCTGGTCAGTGGGGGGCCCTACGTCACCGTCGGCTGTCCCGCGACGATCAGCTACACGGACACCGGGCTGACCAACGGTACGACCTACTACTACGTCGTGGCGGGGGCCTACACGGGAGATCCCGATGCCGGCGGTGGGAGCGCCAGCTCGCCAGAGGCGAGCGCAACGCCGCAGCAGGTCCCGCTGACCTCGATCGCGGTGACGCCGTCGAACCCGACCGTGACGGTGGGCGGCACGCAGCAGTTCACCGCCACGGGGACGTACTCGGACGGGAGCACGCAGAATCTGACCGGCCAGGTGACGTGGGCGTCCTCGAACACGGGCGACGGCGACGATCAGTCCGGCGGGGCTGGCGACCGCGGTGGCAAGCGGGACCACGACGATCTCGGCGACGCTCGGGGCGGTGAGCGGCAGCACGGGACTCACCGTCACAGCCGGTCCGCTGACGATCACGACCACGGCGCTGCCTGCGGCGACAGCGGGAGTGGCCTACACGGCCACCCTCACGGCCACGGGCGGCACGCCGCCGTACACCTGGTCGATCGCGACAGGCACGCTGCCCGCCGGGCTGACCCTCACGCCCGCCAGCGGCGTGATCTCGGGCACGCCCACGGCGACCGGAACCTCCAGCTTCACCGTCAAGGTCGCCGCTGGAGCGCAGAGCGTCACCAAGGCTCTCGGCATCACGGTCAACCCGTCGCTCGACGACGATCTGGCCGACCAATCCGACGCCAGCCATCGTCGACGGCGGCGATGCCACTCCGGTGACGCTGGGCGTGAAGTTCCAGTCCGACGTCGCGGGCTCCATCACGGGGCTGCGCTTCTACAAAGCCGCGACCAACACCGGCTCGCACGTCGGGATACTATGGTCGAGCGCGGGCCAGAGCCTCGCGACGGTGACCTTCACGGGTGAGACGGGCTCTGGCTGGCAGCAGGCGACCTTCTCCACCCCGGTGGCCATCCAGGCGAACACGGTCTACGTCGCGTCCTACTTCGCGCCGAACGGGCACTACAGCGGCAACCTCAACTACTTTGCGACCCAGGGGTTCGACACGCCGCCGCTGCACGCGCTCGCGACCGGCGTCGCCGGCGGGAACGGCGTGTACGGCTATGGCGCGGCGGGCACGTTCCCGGCCAGCACGTTCCAGGCGCTCAACTACTGGGTGGACGTGCTCTTCAGCGCGCAGCCGGCGCCGACGCTGACGTCGATCGCGGTCACCCCCGCCAGCGCGACGCTGACGGCCGGTGCGACCCAGCAGTACACTGCCACCGGCACGTACTCCGATTCGAGCACGCAGAACCTGACCAGCCAGGTGACGTGGGCGTCCTCGAACGCGGCGGCGGCGACGATCAACTCGACGGGCCTTGCGACCGGGGTAGCGGCCGGGACCACGACCATCCTGGCGACACTCGGATCCGTGAGCGGCAGCACGGGGCTCACCGTCACCCCTGGTCCGCTCGACGATCACGACCGCGGCGCTACCCGCGGCGACGGTGGGCGTCGCCTACACGGCAACGCTGGCGGCCACGGGCGGTACGCCACCGTACATGTGGCTCCTGGCGAGTGGGACGCTGCCAGCAGGGCTGACCCTCGCGACCAGCACCGGGGTGATCTCGGGTACTCCGACGGCGACCGGCACCTCCAGCTTCAGCGTCGAGGTCACCGATCCGGCCTGGGACACCGCGACGGCGCCGCTGAGCATCACGGTGAGCTCCTCGACCACGACGATCTGGCCGAGCAATCCGACGCCGGCCATCGTCGACGGCGGCGATCCCAGCCCGGTGGCGGTGGGCGTGAAGTTCCAGTCCGACGTGGCGGGCTCCATCACGGGCCTGCGCTTCTACAAAGCCACCGCCAACACCGGCACCCACGTCGGGACCTTGTGGTCGAGCACGGGCCAGAGCCTGGGAACCGTGACCTTCACCGGCGAGACGGGCTCGGGCTGGCAGCAGGCGTCCTTCGCGACGCCGGTCGCGATCCAGCCCAACACCGTCTACGTCGCGTCCTACTTCGCGCCCAACGGGCACTACAGCGGCAACCTCAACTACTTCGCGACCCAGGGCGTGGACACACCGCCGCTGCACGCGCTCGCGACCGGCGTCGCCGGTGGCGACGGCGTGTACGGCTACGGCACTGCGGGCACGTTCCCGACCAGCACCTTCCAGGCGCTCAACTACTGGGTGGACGTGCTCTTCAGCGCGCTGCCGGCGCCGACGCTGACGTCGATCACGGTCGCTCCCGCCAACGCGACGGTGGCGGTGGGAGCGACTCAGCAGTACACGGCCACCGGCACGTACTCCGATTCGAGCACGCAGAACCTCACCAGCCAGGTGACGTGGGCGTCCTCGAACACGACGGCGGCGACGATCAGCTCGACCGGGCTGGCCACCGCGGTGGCTGCGGGGAGCGCGACCATCTCGGCGACGCTCGGGTCGGTGAGCGGCAGCACGGGGCTCACCGCCACACCCGGCCCGCTGACGATCACGACCGCGGCGCTGCCCGCGGCGACGGTGGGCGCAGCCTACACGGCCACCCTCGCGGCCACGGGTGGCACGCCGCCGTACTCCTGGTCGATCGCGAGCGGCACGCTGCCCGCCGGGCTGACTCTCGCGACCGGCACCGGGGTGGTCTCGGGGACGCCGACGGCGACCGGCACCTCCAGCTTCACCGTGCAGGTGGCGTCGGCGGCGCTGGACAGCGCGACGGCACCGCTGAGCATCACGGTCAACACGGCGTCCGTGAGCATCTGGCCGAGCAACCCGACGCCGGCCATCATCGACGGCGGCGACCCCAATGCGGTGGCGCTGGGCGTGAAGTTCCAGTCCGACGTGGCGGGCTTCATCAAGGGGCTGCGCTTCTACAAGGCCGCGACCAACACCGGGACGCACGTCGGGCACCTGTGGTCGGGCACCGGCCAGAGCCTCGGGACGGTGACCTTCACGGGCGAGACGGGCGCGGGCTGGCAGCAGGTCAGCTTCGCGACGCCGATCGCGATCCAGGCCAACACGGTCTACGTCGCGTCGTACTTCGCCCCCAACGGGCACTACAGCGGCGACCTCAACTACTTCGCGACCCAGGGGTTCGACACGCCGCCGCTGCACGCGCTCGCGAGCGGCGTCGCCGGCGGCAACGGCGTGTACAGCTACGGCGCGGCGGGCACGTTCCCGACCAGCACGTTCCAGGCGCTCAACTACTGGGTCGACGTGGTGTTCAGCACCAGCGCCCAGTGATCCGAGCGGAACCGACCTGGCGCCGGCCTGGTGGTCGTCGGGACGGTCACCGTGCGCGCGACGTCGGAGGCGAACGTGTCGATGACGCTCTCCAGCGGAACGAGCTGCGAGCCCGTGCCACACTTCTTGAGCGACGAGGTGAACTTCTGTCCCGCCTTCGTGCCGCAGTCGAGGTCGACGGTGGCGCCCTGCTTGGCGGCCGTCGAGTGGCACTCGATGACGTCGGCCGCCTTCTTGCCGGCGGCAGTCAGCTTCTTGGCGCTGCACACGTCCGGACCGGGTGCGCCGCCGTTGACCGCCGTGTTCGCGTTGGCGACGAAGGTGTCGACCTGTCCCTCGACGGTCGCGACGTCCGCGTCGGTCAGGCAGTCGCACGCGGTCTTGGCCTTTGCCTTCTTGCCGGTCGCGTCGAGGATGGACTGGTCGCACTTGCTCGCAGGCGAGGCCACGAACGAGCAGGCTGGACGGACCCCGCGAACGACGGCTTCATCGAAGGTCGCTCCAGAGCGGGGCCCGTCTTCGCCCGCCGGTCCTAGCTCGCGGCGCGTGCCTCGCCGGTCGTGGCGACGTCCTCGGCGTGGTTGTGATCGAAGATCTCCTTCGCACGCGACCGTTGCGCGCTATCGTCGACGTGGACCGAGATCAGGATATTTCCGCCCTTGAGCTTGGACTCGTATTGCTTCGCCTCGTATTCCGGCACGCCAAGCCCCACGAGTGCACCCGTCAGGCCTCCGGCAGCCGCGCCGGCGGCGGCTCCGCTGAGAGCGGCCATGATGGGACCGGCCGCGATGAACGGCCCGAGACCCGGGATGGCGAGCGCTCCGATGCCCGCGAGCAATCCGAGCGTCCCGCCAACCGCCCCGCCGGCCGCGGCGCCCGTCGCGGCACCCTCCGGCATCTTCGTACCCTTCTCATGCGCGAAGTCGCGCGTCCCCTTCTTGTCGGGGAACAGCACCGAGATGTCCCCGTCCGAGAAGCCAGCGCCCCGTAGGTCACTCACGATCTTCTCTGCCTGGGATTCACTCTTCGCGATGCACAACACTGCTTTTCCTGCCATGTCTTTCTCCTTCGTTGCTGTGTCTACTTCGCGCCGGCGACTTCGAGGTAGTTCTGAACTTTCCCCGCCCCGGCGAGTTTCGTTGCCTTGGACGCGATGTTGGTGCGCTCGGCATCGGTCTTCACAGGCCCCCGAAGCGTCACGACCCCATCCACGGTGATGATCTTCACGTTGTGAGCCGTCATCGAGAGCGACTTGTCCGCCACGACCGCCTGACGGATCTTCTGTGTCGTCGTCAGGTCGGCCTTGCTCTCCGACTGGTCTCCGCTGGTGAGGGTGGGACCTCGGTCCCGGACGTTGCGCCCCGTGTTGTCAGGGGCACTCTCCGCCGCCTTGCCCGTCGTCGCGGGGTCCGCAGCGAATGCGGGTACGGCTGAGCCGGCGGCCATCGTGGCGGCGAGGATGGTCATGCATAGCGTCTTCATCGCACTGCCTTCCGGGCCGGCGCGGCGGGACTCCCGGCCGCCATGTTCATCTCGTCGCCGAGCTCTCCCAGGCGCTCCGTTCCGAGCTTCTCGGCGCTCTTGAACATCTCCGTCTCCTCTTCCTCGACGTGATGCTCGATCAGCTCGCTCAGCACGGTCACCTTCGCTTCGTACTGCTCGTCGTCCAGGTCGACCTCGGGAAGCTCGGCGAGGACGAGCTTCACGACGTGATGCTCCTCGTACGCCTCCGGCACGATCTCTTCCGTCTTCTTCGAGTCGAGCTCGCGCACGGCTGGATAGAATATCTCCTCCTCGATCGTCATGTGCGTCTGCAGCTTCTGCGTGATTTCGTCCATGACGTTCCGACGATCGCGGACTTGGCCTTCTTCGCCTTTCCAAAGAGCGCCTTCACTTCGCGATGCTGCTTCTTCAGCAGCTCGGTCGCCTTCATTCGAACCTCCTCGGGTTTGGACCACAAAGAAGCTGGTCCAGGTGAACTGGCCTCCAACGAGCGGAGCAGGGTTTCTCTGATCTGATACGGACCGCAGGTATCGTCTTCGCGGTGGCCGTTCGGCCGGGCGAGGCGGAAGGCGGTACGGACGGGCTGAAGACGTTAGCAAACGAGCAGCCAACGCGATCTGCGCCGCTATCGGGCCGTCCCACGGGCGTGTCGCGTCGGAACGGCGTTCAGCCATGAGCCGATGACGCCGGCTGGGCGGTAGCTCCTACACGAAGTGTAACGTTTGCCGGAACGAACGGCCTTCGACGGGCTAGCGCGCGTATTCGTCGGACCCCGGGACCCAGAAAAATGATTGGATATCGCTGCTGTCCCTCGGCCGTACTGATCTTGACGGATTGCCGGAGGCCCATAGAAAAGGAGAGACTCGAATGCATCGCCACCGGAGATTCTTCGCATCGTTGACCCTGGGCGTGTGTGCGGTCGCGTTTGGTTGCAGTCGAGAGGCCGCGGATCCCTCTCCGAAGCACAGAAAGGTGACCCGTGAGGTCCAGGAGGAGTCCAGTCGATCGGAGCCTTCCAGCGCCGACGTGGAGCTGAGCCGTCGCGTCCGCGAGGCCATCATTGCTGACGGTCAGATCGCCCCCATCGCGCCCGCCGTCGAGATCCTCGTCACTCGCGGAGAGGTCACCCTGCGGGGGACCGTGCAGGACGAGAAGGCGCGTACCGCACTCGTCCGCGCGGCTCAGCAGGTTGCTGGCCTTTCGAACGTGATCAACCATATCGAGCTGGCTCGCCCCTGAAGCGAACCGCAAGGTTGTCGCGACCCTGTGGCGAAGGTCTCGCGGCCCAGCTTCGGTCGAGTCTCGCACCAGCGGCGCAGACGTGGTCGGAGACTCCTCGAACCGCGTCGCACCTCGGTAGTTGTTACGCTTCGCTGAAGAGAAGGGTCATGCAGGCCACAACGCGTTGAGGAGACGGATGCCCGCCGGGCCGGGGCGCGCTCGTAGCGGCGCACCGGCGGACCAGCCCGTAGCGGCGGAGCACGTTGCCCACCGTCGCGCGCAGGAGCCCGTGCGCTGGATCCTTGAAGTCGCCGACCGCCGTTACGTCGGTCGTCGCGGGCGGTGCGACACGCCCGTCAGGCCAGTTCGCACATGAGCTGCCCAAGTTGACCCATAATGTCCACCGAACAGACCCGGTAACTGAGCGCGCTCTAGCCAAGGTTCTACGCGAGTATCACACCTACCAGGATCCTCTCACCGATTACCTGCTTGATGAGGCACGGAACCTTGGAGAGTAGCTCCTAGCGGGGACGCCGTCGGCGTCGTCGGCCATACTGAGCAGCGCATCGAGGCCGATGCTCGTGAGCCCGCGGCGGTCGAGCACCGCGAGGAGTCGCGGCAGAGCGCGAACGGCCGCGGGCTCGTAGTCGTCGCGCTCGGCGGCATCGTGGAGCATCACGATCGCGCCGTCGGTAAGGGTTCGCGCGACTCTCTCGACGACAGCCTCGGGAGTCTGGCCGCGCCTGCCGTCGTATCCGCGCGCGGACCAGCTCACCAGCGTTACGCCAGCAAGGCGCGCCCCGCGTACGGTGGTGACGCTCGTGTGGCCGAGGGGTGGACGGAACAAGCGAGGACGTACGCCTGTCGCGACCTCGACCGCACGGATCGCACGAAGGATCTCGTCGCGCACGGTCCATGGCATGCGGAAAGAGTGCAAGCGGTCGTGGACATCTCCGTGCACGCCGAGCGTGTGACCGCCGGCGTGAATGTCGCGCACCACATCCGGATGGCGGCGTGCCTTGGCGCCCAGTACGAAGAACGTCGCGCGGTGGCGGCTTGCCCCCAGCGTTTCCAGGATGCGTCGTGTCGTCACCGGATCGGGCCCGTCATCGAACGTGAGCGCGACGCGCATCCTGCCCGGCGGGCCAGAGGAGATGATGGGACCGTACATCTCGAGCTGGGGGAAGAAGACGCCCGTCGTGGCGAGCGCAGACCAGCTGACCGACAGCGCGGCGATCTTGGCGACGCCCAGCTCGCCCTGCGCGGCGGCGCGCACCGCGAGCGCGCCGAGCCCCAGGCTCCCCCCCATGAAGACCAGGCGGGCCGGGCTGAACATGCGCCCGCTGCGATTCGACATCGCGGGCACCATACCGCTGCGGACCGTGCCCGGCGAGACGTCAATTGTCCCGGCGATGCCGACTGGGCGTCCGGGGATGGGCGGAGTTGACAGGTCCAGACACCTGGTGCGAAGGACCACATTCAAGTGCACGAGATTGGGGATTCCATGCGAGTGCGTTTGATGCTCGTAGTGGTGGCCCGCGTGCGGACAGCAGTCATCCGGGGTGATGTGGCGACGAGCGAGGCAGCCTGACCCGGCACCGGGAAGGGGGGAAGGCGGGCGCCGATCTCATTCGTGGGTTGATCGCCCAACCCCTACGGCGCTCGAGAAACGCACGCGATGAACCTCGCACAGGTCCGTGCCGCACTGCGTTTCGACAGCGGTGCCTGGCGTCGCTTCGCGGAGCTTGGCTGCGTGTACGGCCCCGAATGGTGGAAGCGCGGCTCGCCCCCGGTCATCGCGGGCATGATTTTCGCGATCGCGCGGGAGGGCCGTGCCGCCGTGCTTCGCAATCAACGGCAGGTGCGCGGGCCGCGCGGCTGGCTCCGCGAGCGCTGGGACGCGTACCGCGTATTCGCCGAGTTCGCGCGTTCCTTGACCGAGAACCTCGAGCAGTGGGGCCCGCGCCCACCGCCGCTTTCGCTCGAGGTGCCCGATCCCGCGCTCTTCCAGGGGGCGCTGGCGGAGCACCGCGGGCTCGTCGTGCCCACCGCTCACTTCGGTGGGTCGGAGATCGGCGCACGCTTTCTTTCCGACCTCGGTCGACCGGTGAACCTGGTCGTTGCGCCGGAGCCGAACCCCACCACGCGCGACTTCATGCACCGGCTCCGCACGCGTTACGGCTTCAACGTCATCTATTCCGGCCGCTCCGTCTTCGGGGCGCTTCCACTGCTCCAGGCCCTCCGCCGAGATGAGGTCGTCGGCCTGCAGATCGATCCGTGGGGCTCCCCGCCGGGCGCGCCGGAGATCGAGTTCTGCGGCCGACCAGCGCCGTTCCGGATCGGGCCGTTCGTCCTGGCTCGCATCGCGCGCGCGCCACTCGTCCCGGTGTTCACGGTCCGGACGGGTATCCGGCAGTATGAATTGCGTGTGGCGGGCCGGTTCGATCCCATCACCGCGGCCGACACCACGGCAGCCTTCAATGCCACCGTGCGTTTCTACGAACGCCTGGTGCGAGAGCGGCCCTGGCAGTGGCTGCTGTTCGAGGACGTCTGGCCGAGGGTGCCAGCGGTCCCGATCACCCTACCTGACGAAGAGCCAGAACCCCGCCGCTCACTTCGCCGCTAACCGTCCCCGGAGCGTCGAAGGAGGAGCAGTACCTCGCCCACGGTCGATACATCCATCAGGGCAGGCGCCCATGTGATGCGCGGCTGAAAAAAAAGCCCGAGGGGAAGGAAGACGGCGTTGTACCAGCGCATCGCCTGGACCGGCCGCTTCGTCAGGCCCCAGACGGCCAGGTCGAGCAATTTGCCGCTTCGCGGTTCCATACCGAACATCGCGCTCCGCTCGAGCGTCAAGCCGTTCTCCGCCAGCAGTGGCACGAGATCGTCGGCATCGTAGCGGCGGACGTGGCCGACGAGAACGTCGAAGGCGCTCCAACGCGCAGGGTGAAGGGGCACCGACAACACCACCGTCGCCCCCTCGCGGGTGACGCGGCGGATCTCGCGAAAGACCTGTCGGTCGTCATCGACGTGCTCGACGATGTCGAAGGCGCACACCAGATCGAAGGTGCGGTCGGGAAACGGCAGCGCGGTGGCATCGCCGACGGTCGCCAGACCGCCACGCGTCTTCAAGCGTGCGAGAGCCGGCCCACTGACGTCGAAGAAGTGCGTGCCGGGGAGAGGAAGGCGCGGATGCAGGCCGGGGCCGATCTCGAGTCTCGCCGGCGCCGACCCCGCGAGATCCGAGAGGAGCGCCCAGGTGTTGAAGCGCTCCGGCAGCACAACTCGGCCTGCCGACCAGAGCGCGTCGTAGAAGCTTCGGTTGGCGGCGAGAGCCAAGGCTATGAGATGGTGCCCCAGGCGACCGGGTTACGCCGCAGGTGGTCGGCGATCAGATGGATGCGCATCGAGCGTGCGGATGATGGCGGCGCGTTCGGAGGGTGTCAATTCCGCCTTTCGTCTCGGTCGCGGCGGTGCCTGATCGCGGCGTTTCATGGGATGGCGCGCTGCCGCTGGCGAGATACGATCGTCTCGTGATCACCGACGAGAGCCCGACGTGTCGCGCGGTCTTGCGTCGACAACCCTCGCTACGGTCGGGAATGATCCACCGAGACGGCGCACCGGGATTGCGGCGGAGGATCCGTGGTCTCGCGCCGACCTTGTTCGGGATCGGCATGATCCTGCTCGTGGGTTGCGCGCCGACGAACCACTATCTGATACATCCTCACAAAGCGGCTCCCGAGCTGACCGTCTGGTCGGCCGATTTCGCCCGCGGCGATCTCAAGATGCACATCGAGGGTGCGCGGCCTCCCGGCGCAGGCCCGTTCCCCACCATCCTCGTTTTCCCGGAAGAAGAGCGGACGGCCTCGGACATGCATGGAGTCATCTGGGATCTCGCGGCGCGCGGGTACGTCGCGATCGCCGCTGGATACCAACGTCGGATCGAGGGAAAATATCGCCGGAGCATGTTCGCCTGGCAATCGAGCGGCGACCTCTCTCTGATACTCGACGCGACGCGTGCATATCCGGAGGTCGATCCGAACCGCATCGGCGCGCTCGGCTTTTCGGAAGGCGCGGTCGTCAGCTTGCTCATCGCCGCGCAGGATCCCGATCGCGTCAAAGCGGTCGTGGCCTACTACCCGATCACCGATTTCCCACATTGGTATGCGGGCAAGCGCTCGGGCCTTGCCGACCGCACGCTCTTCGCCCTGGCCCGCTGGCAGCTGCGGGACGAATCTCGTGCTTCCAACGACGATGATTTCCAATCGAAGCTCAACCTGGCTTCGCCCATTTCCATGGCCGAGTATCTCCACGCCCCCGTTCTGTTCGTGCATGGAGCACAGGAGACATTGATCCCCCCGGAGGAATCGGAGCGTATGGCCGCGCGTATGAAAGCCTCCGGCCACACCGCGGAGGTCTTTCTGGCGCCTGATGGAGGGCGTTTCTTCAACTTCCGTCAGCCGCAGGAGGCGACCAAGGCATGGCAGGCTACGCTTGCGTGGTTCGACCGGTATCTTCGCCCGACGCAGCAAGCCGGCAGATGACCCGTCATCTCCTCCTCCGCCTGGGCCTCGGGGCCGGCGTCGGAGCGGACCTGAGTGCCTCTTCGGAGGATATCTCCTCCCCGTTCGCACCCACGTAGTGGATGTCGAACGCAGCATCGGCGCTGTTGAAGAGCACACACGTGCGGGCGCAGCTGGCGTGGTGCGCGTGATGGCTGGGAAGGTAGGCGAATGCGCCGGGCGTGAACTGGAGGGGCGTCCCGTCCCGTGCGGTCACGCTGCCCCGCCCGCTGATTACAAGCAGAGTCTCGTTCGCCGTGTGCCAGTGCCACGGCACCTGGCACCCTGACGCCAGCCTCAGGAGCACCCAGGCCGCCTCCCAGCGCGGATTCCCGCGAAGAATTGCCGCAGTTGCACAGGCGGGCATGTCGGGGATCGCGATCCACTTCAAGGTCTGCGGGTTCAGGGTGATCATCTGAGGCGCGTCCTCAGCGTGGATCGGTACGGACTCTCCCACGGCGGCCGCGGTCCCGAGCATGATGAGCAGCGCAGCTATGCGATTCGATCGTGTGAGCATATCGGGCCCATATCAGTCGCTCCTGCGCGCGTCTGCCCCGTGGAACCGGATCCACCGATTCGCGAAGCGATCGAGGCTCAACCCCTCGGGCGCTGACACCCTCGCCGACCGCGGGCATGACACCGCCGCACTGATAGCTCGTTACGGAGCGGCGGGGCTTGTGGAGGTCGCGCGGCCGAATCGGCCCCTTGAAAGCTCTATGGGTCTGGGGCGGCGAGTTTCGTCTTGGTGGTCATCGCGCCTCGTCTCACAGGGCTTGTGAGCCGGATCGGGGGTGGCGGACTTCCACCATCGGCATATGTCGAGGTGAGGCATTGCCGAGGCGACAAGGTAGCCCGGGGCGGAGTCAGCCCCGCTGACTCCTCGGGTGGTACTCGCGTCGACAGACCGCGGAAGTCGACTGCCATTGGAGAGATCGTGTCCTCCGACCCCGACGATACGAGACGAGATCACGCACTTCAGCCAAACCTTGAGAGCCATGCCCATGGGGAGGACGAAGAGCTGGATGAGGAGACCGCGATAGGCGCCGTGATCGGTTCTGAGCAACATTTGATGGTCTGTATCGTCGGTTGGCTCGCGAGCCTGCGTGGATGACTTCGCCATCCAGAGAGTGGGGCGCGAGGGAGGGATCGTTGGGAGGGTCGGGCGGAGATGAGAAGTGAAGGCCCTGGCGCGTCTGACGTTGGTCGAGCGAGGACGGAACGTGCTTCCGTCGTCGCGCCTAGTGTCGCAGTCCGGGGTCTGTGTTTGCGGGCAGTGAGGTTTGCGTGCTGGTCGCCCGCGCTGGTTGCACTCGCGGTCGGCTGCGCACCACCGTCGGTCGGCGTGACGCACACCGACGCTCGCTTCGTTGCCGCGCAGATCGACGCGAACGCACTCGCCACGGTGGAACCGAGCGCCGAGACCCGAGCCGCGCTGCAGCGGCGGGGACTGATGCGGGACTACGACCGAGACGCGGTCGGGACGCTACGACGCCTTCACGCGGATGCAGTGGCGTCCGACTCTCCCGACGTGCTTTGGGTCTTGGCGGAACTGGCATACCTCGCGGCGGAGCGACCGAAGGCTGCCCTGGAGGAGCGTCGCCGTCTCTATTTGAGCGCCGCCACCTATGCCTACCTCTACGTCCACGCGGCGGATTCCACGCCCGGAACTGTGTTCGGCGGCCGACTCCGCACCGCAGGCGACATCTACAACCGCGCGTTGGCACGTGCCTTCTCGTCGCAGGATGGCACGGAGATTGTGCTCGTGAGCGGTCCGAGAGATCTCACGGTCGGCCAGCTGGATGTCACCGTCGGGCCGACCGCCTTCCCCGGCATTCATCGCGTCTCGCAGTTGCTTCCCGCCGATGAGTATTCGGTACAAGGCCTTACGAGCCGACACCGGTCATCGGGGCTCGGCCTCCCCGTCATCGCTCGCTTCGGCGAGGCCGATATTACGCCGATCTGGCCGGCCCGGGTGGGCGAGCGGGCCGCCATTCCGCTTACCGTAGTTCTGCAGGTGCACGGAAGCGCCGGGCAGCTGTCTTCCGGGCAGCCGGTCCCGGCGTCGCTCGAGCTGAGGGGGCCGACGGCGAACCCCGTCGTCAACATGGGCGACAATGGAGCGCCGCTCGAGTTCGACCTGACGGCGCCGCTCGCCTATCAGTTGCAGGAGGCGTCACATGCCGCCCAGGTCACGGCAGAGCTGCGCCAGTTCTTCGGTGCAGCCGATCTCTCGTTCAAGCCAGGCCTTTACCTCCTCGAACCCTACCAGCGTGGCAAAATGCCTGTGGTGCTCGTCCACGGAACCGAGGCGTCAAGCCCCGCGCGCTGGGCCGAGCTGCTGAACGAGCTCTATGCGGATCCGGTACTGCGGTCACGCTTCCAGTTCTGGGTGTTCGTGTACACGTCCGGAGGATACATCCCAGATTCCGCGGCCGGTCTGCGCGATACGTTGCGCGCGCTGCATGACACGCTGGACGCTGGCAGTCCCGACCCGGCGCTCGACCGGATGGTGCTCGTCGGCCACAGCCAAGGCGGCCTGCTGGTGCGTATGCAGGTCACGAGCAGCAACGAGGCGGCGGCAGAAGCCTTCCTGAGGCGCAACCCCCGCTCCAGTGACTTCACGGCGACGCAGCGTGATTTCTTGCGCCGAACGCTCGAGTTCGACGCCCAGCCGTTCGTTAGCCGTGCGGTGTTTCTGTGCACACCGCACCGGGGCCTAGGCGATGAAGGGTTGCTGGCTCGATGGGTTACACGCCTGGTGAGGATGCCGAGGAAGCTTACACAACCGCTCCGGACCCCCGATGAAGAGGGCGAGGCACTGCGTGGCATCGCGGGGCACCTCAATCTCGTCGACTGGAACCCCGACCACGTGCCGACGAGCCTCACGGAGATGACGGCGACCAACCCGTTTCTCGCCTATCTCGACTCGCTCCCATTCTCGCCCAAGGTGCCGTACCACTCGATCATCGCGGCCGCCGCTGCCGGCCCTCTCGAGACCTCGAGCGACGGCGTGGTCCCCTACTCGAGCGCCCACCTGGACGGGGCCCGCTCGGAGTTGGTCGTGCGCTCGGGGCACTCCGCGCTCCGGAACGTGGACGCAATCGCCGAGGTGCGACGCATTCTGCTCGAGCAGTGCGCGGGGGTAGACCCCACATGTCGCCGCTAGGCGCCGGGCGTCGTGGGAGAACGTGATGTTGCGCAGTAATCTCTCGCGTGAGGCCCCGATCGCTGGTCCGCAAGGTGAGCTCGAGCGCTGCCAAATCCTGCGACCGTGCGCCGCCCGCCGTGACGCTGCGCACTGACGATGGTGATCACCGGGCTTTCCAGGCTCAGCTCGAGCCCGGTCCACGGGAGACCGTAGTCGAGCTCGAAGTCGGCCGTGTTCTGGCGGAGCGCGGGCCGCGCAGACTGCTGCAGCCAGTTGTACTGGTTGCTCCACTCGAAGTGGAACCGGCCCGGGGCGGTGACATCGGCGTCGTCGGTATAGAACGGTTGCTGGGCCCGTGCCGCTGACGCCAGCAGCAGGAGGCCGATCGTACACACCCAGATGGTCCAGGCGCGCAGGTGTCGCCTCAGCCCCGGAGCACGTGGAACCCGAGGACGTCGAGAAGCTGCGATCCGAGCATGGCCACGACCGCGGTCGTCACCAGCCCGAAGGTGACCCATGCGACGACGTTCTGGCTCCGGGTGTTCTTGAGATCACCCATCAACGCGGCGTCGTTGGCGAGCCGGATCACGAAGTACAGCACGATGGGCAAGAGCAGACCGTTCAGGACCTGCACCCCAACGAGCCACCGGACGACCGGCAACCCGGGCACCAAGGCGGCGACCGCCCCGACGACGATCAGGAGCGTGAAGAGACCGAAAAATGTCCCCGCACGCCGGAAGTCCAGGTTCACGCTCTTGGGGAATCCCAGCACCTCTCCCAGCGCGTACGCGGTGGCGAGCGGGAGGACCGCGGCGGCGAGCATCGAGGCGCCGAGCAGTCCCACCGCGAAGAGCTCGCCTGCGGCCCGTCCCGCCACGGGTTCAAGAGCCTTGGCGGCGTCTGCCGCGGTCTCGATGTGCAGGTGACCAGCGCGATGCAGCGTTGCCGCCGTCGCCATGATCATGAAGATCGACATGAGGTTCGAGAACCCGACGCCGAGATATGCGTCCAGGCGCTCGGGCCCGTAGTGACGGCGGGCGGAGCCCCGCTCCACGACCGAGCTCTGCTGGTACAACTGCATGTACGGAGTGATGGTGGTGCCGATCAGGCCGACGAGAAGGAAGATGTATTCGGGATCGCGATGGAGGGTGGGCACGAATGCCCCGCGTGCGACCGCCGACCAGTCCGGACCGCCCATCACGGCAGCCACGGGGTAGGCGAAGAAGACGAGCGTCATGACGATGAATATCTTCTCCACGCTCTGGTAGCTGCCGAACACCACCAGGTACCATAGCGTCGCAGCCGCCAGCGGAACCGCGATGAATCGATTCAGACCGAGCAACTCGACCGCCGCACCGATCCCCACGAACTCGCTGCACACCAGTCCGGTGTTGGCGATCACGATCACGATCACTGCGCACAGCGACCACCCGAGTCCGAGTCGCTCGCGGATCAGATCGAGCAGACCGCGCCCGGTGGCGGCGCCGAGCCGCGCACACGTCTCCTGCACCGCCGCGAGCGAGATCGTGATCAGGAGCATCACCCAGATGAGGTCGTACCCGTAGCGTGCACCGACGGCGCTGTAGGTCGCGATACCGCCGGCGTCGTTGCCGGCCGCACTGGCGATCACCCCCGGACCGAGGATCAGGAGCCAGCGCAGGATACCCGACGGCGGCGTTGCGAGACGCCGCAGGGAGACGCTGCGGCCCCGGAGGTGCAAGAAGACACGCCGGTCACCCGGCCGCGAGGCGACGGGGAGCCGATCGGGCGCTTCCGAGATCGGCTCCAGGCCTTTCCGCGGAGCGGTCGAGCCGGTCATGAGAAGACGTTCCGCGTGCGTGCCCGCCAGCTCGCCGGCGCGAGCTGCGCCAGCGCGGCGTCGGCCGTGACGGCGCCGAGGATGCGTCCGGCATCGCCCACGACCGGCAGCGCCTGCACACGGTGGTCGATCACCTCGTTGCACGCCTGGCGCGCCGGATCGAGAGGCGCCAGCGCGGTCAGGTACGGGTTCATGACGTCGTGCAGAGAGGCGTCGGCATCCGCGGTCAGCAGCTCGCGGAGGGTGACCATGCCGCGCAGGTGGCGCGACTCGAGATCGTCCACGATGTAGACGTAGTAGACGAACGCGGGGGTCGACAGACACTCGCGCAGCCGGCGCGACGCCTCCCCGACGGTCGCGTGCTCCGGGAGCAGCACGACATCGTTGGTCATGATGCCGCCCACCGTGTGCTCCGGGTACTGCAGGAGATCGACTACGAGCCGGCGACGCGCCTCGGGAAGGCGATCGAGATGGCGTCGCGCAAGACCGCGTTCGAGCCGGGAGAGAAGATCGGTCGCGGCGTCCGGCGCGAGCAGCGCAAGGAGATTCGACGCCTGCTCCTCGCCCAGCTCCTCGAAGACCTGTATCTGCCGCTCCGGGGCAAGGTCCGCGAACACCTCGGCGGCCGCATGATCCGGCAAGAGACCGATGAGCTCCGCTGCATGGAGGTATGGCAGCGCGGTACTGAGTCGTGCGATCTCCCCCGGCGGCAGACGGGCAATGCGGCCGCAGGTCACATCATCGGCCCGGCGATCGGGATCGCCACGCAGGAACGCCACGTATCTCCAGTCGGTGAGATCCGCTTCCGACGGTGCTGGCCAGCGGCCCCTTGTCAGCCGGCGGGCGATCCCGCGCGCGCTCGTGTCGATCGCCTTCAGGCGTAGCCCCTCGTCGTGCTGCTCGAGGAGTACGTCGTTGACCCTGGCCGGTCCACGCCGCTCGAGATCGATGATCAAGGCGTCGACCAGGTCGTGCAGCAGCAGAATCTCGTGAACTCCGTCCTCGGCGGAGCGCGGGGCCGCCGGCGCGAGGTCGTCGATCCGAAGGCCGCGTCCCGATTCCGACAGCCGGAGCTCCGAAGCCGGCAGCTCGCGCGGCGCGTTCCGGCGGCCTACCAGCACCCGACTGATCTTCGGGTACTCGCCGTCTCGCGGGTCGACCGCCAGATCGAGCAGCGATACACGTCGCCCGCGCTCGTCCACGACCTCTCGATGCTTCAGGTGCGAAAGCGGCACGAGTGCCGGGCCGTCTGGCGACTCGTCGGTCGTCATGACGACGCCGCGAGCCCGGCGGACTCACCCGGGACGATGCCTTCGAGGCTTCCCATAGTGAGATATCGGTGACCTTGATCCTGCATGTCGCGTCGGCGAAGGCACAATGCCACGCGGATCGGCGGCGCGAGAGTGCCAATCTGAAAGCTCGCGGCTCGCCCCTCGCTACTTGTTGCGCTTCGCTGAAGAAGGTTCATACAGGCCACAACGCGTTGGAGGCGACGGATGGCCAAGACGAAAGCGAAAAAGAAGCGCGGCGGAGCGAAGGCGAAGCCGACAACGGCCAAGAAGGCCGCGCCGAAGAAACCCCTGAAGAAGAAAACCGTGAGCAAGAAGGCGGTGAAGAAGAAGGCGATCAACAAGAAGACCGCGGCCAGAAGCCCGAAGGCCCCGGCGACCTCTTCCGGACTTCTAGGTCGGTTCGCAACGGGCGTGGGCCGAGCGATCCAGGGAGCGGTCGAGGGAGCCGTCGCCGCCGTCGCTCCCCAGTCCGCTGGCAACCCCGAGGAAGGGTCGCCACCTCCCGCTTCCACGCAGAAGACGTAGCCTCGTGCGGTCGATCTGGCGCGCGTGTCCCGTCCGGATTACGCCGCGCCCAGCAGCTTCTTCACCTGCTCCTCGCTCATCCCGATGCGGGACCAGCTCTCGATGGCCGCGGATTCCTCCCACGCCGAGCGGGGGCCGACCGTGATGCCGCCGTCGACCGCGAGGAACTGGCCGGTGACGAAGCGGCTCAGGTCGCTCGCGAAGTACGCCACCGCGTAGCCGATGTCCTCCGGCGAGCCGGCGACGCGGATTGGCTGCCAGCCGTGCGCCCGTTCGCTGATGTCGCGGGCACGCTGGTCGGCCTCGGCGATGGACTCGCCCAGCGCTCGCCCGAAGATCGACGTCGGGATGAGCCCGGGACAGATCGCGTTCACCCGGATCGCGTCCTTCGCGAGCGCCGCCGCGGCGACCCGCGAGAGGTGAACGACAGCGCCCTTGGCCACCGAGTAGGCGAAAGGTCCGTACCCGGCCTGGAGACCGGCAATGCTCGCGGTGTTCACGATCGATCCGCCACCGCGCGCGACCATCGAGGGCACCGCGTACTTCATGCCGAGGACGACGCTGTGCACCAGGAGCCGCTGGGCACCCTCGAAGATCGCGAGGTCGAAGGGGTCGGAGCCGAGCGGTTCGGCGGTGCCGGCGTTGTTGAAGAGCACATCGATCCCGCCGCAGTGCTCGGTCACGTGCCGGAAGGCCGCCGCGATCTCACTTTCCGACGTGACGTCGGCGTGGACGTAGAGCGCACGGTCACCGAGCTCCTCGGCGAGCGCATGCCCCTTCTCGTCCTGGACGTCGACACATGCGACCCGAGCGCCGCCGCGGTGCAGCACCTTCACCGTGCCGCGCCCGATGCCGCTGCACCCGCCGGTGACGATGGCGATCTTTCCCCTCAAGTCGATCATGCTCGGACCCTCCTCGCGCCGGGAGCTCCGCGACCCGGCCGGTTCGGCGGCGAGCGTACCACAGTGCTCGCGGACGACGAACGCTGCGCCGTGGGCTCGGTGTCGGTCCGGCTTGACGAGTGCGGTCCACGGAGCGTAGCCAGCCCTCCAATGCGGTCCCTGCTCATCCACGCCGCGCTCGGTGTGCTGACCATCGGCGTCTTCTTCACCGTCAATGCTCACCTGTACCGTCGTGACTGGGTAGGATCCCGCACGACGTTCCTCGAAGGACTCTACTACGTGCTCGCCGTCGCGTCGGTGTGTACCGGTTGGTTCTTCAACGTGCGGTACGTGTTCGCCTACCCGGCGGAGGCGAGCTGGGTGCACTTCACCAGGATGCTGTTCACCAACCCGGCCGCGGGATCGGGCGCTCAGGATCTCATCGTCACGAACGTCTTCCTCTTTCCCCTCTGGACGATGATCGACGGGCCCCGGCGCGGGCTCAAGGGCACCTGGGTCTATTTCACGATGAGCCTGTTCACGAGCTTCGGGTTCTCGATGGGCCTGTATCTGGCCGCGCAGGAACGGCAGGTGCGATGGAACGCCACCACGGAGACTTCACGCACGGGCTCATTCATCCGGAACAGATGATCGGCGGTCGGCTCCTGGTGCCCGGGTCGGCGCACGCGACGCCGATCGCCGGACTGTATCTGTGCGGGGCGTCCTGTCATCCCGGGCCGGGAGTGACGTTCCTGCCGGGGTACGGGGCGGCGTACGAGGTGATGGAGGCGCTGCAAGCCGGTGGAGTCGAGGAGGTCGACGAGGCGTCGAGCGTGGCGCTCTGACGCTCGGGCACCCCTCACTCCGCGATCGTCTGCCCGGAGGACCGTCTCCGATGCCCACCGCGTCGATGGTGATGGTGACCTCCTTGCCTACCGCAAGGCCGGCGTAGGTCATGCCGAAGTCCCGGCGGTCGATGGTGATCGACGCGTGCGCTTCCGCGCGACGTCCCTGGACGTCTCCCGCCTGGACCTCGAACACGACCGGGCGCGTGGCGTCGAGGATCGTCAGGGCGCCCGTCACCTTCCAGCGATCGTCGGTCATCTTCTCGATCGACGTCGAACGGAACGTGATGCTCGGATGGTGCTCCACGTCGAGGAAGTCCGCGCTCCGCAGGTGGGCATCGCGTTTCGGCTCGCCCGTATCGACGAGGTCGCATCGATGACCGCCTCGACGGTCGAGCGTGCCGGATCGTCTTCCACCAGCGTCACCCGTCCCGATGCGAGACGGAAGCGTCCCTCGACGTGCGCCACCGACAGATTGCGAACCGAGAACGCGACGCGCGTGGCCTCGGGATCGAGCTGCCAGAGCGACGCGCGCGCACCCGGGCAGAGCACCACCGTCGCGAGGACCGCGACCGCCAGGCTCCGTAGCCGCTTCGTCACGATCACAGCTCGCAGCCGAAGTTGGAGCATGCGCGCTCCGTCGGCGGGTCCGAGGTGGTCCGGGCGCTGTCGAGTGCTGCTGCGGCCTCGTCGCGAACCGGCCGGGGCGCCACCATGCATCCCGCGAGGCCGACGATTCCGAGCGCCAGCGCCGCGATTCCGGCACGGCGCCGCCATACTTCCCGAGACTGATCGCAGGTCATGTTCGATTCCTCCGTAGCGAGTACACCGTGCGGCACGCGCCGGATTGAACCTGCGGTTCGGCCTGTGAGCTCCCGGGGGCGGCACTCCGCCCCCGGGGCCGTCTCGCGCCCGCTACTTCGCCTCGGGGTCTCCCGGCCGCAGATCGACGCCGGTCACCCGCTGCACCTCGGTGATCGAGTCGTAGGGGAAGTGCAGCTTCTCGTGCGCCCGCCGGATCGCCTCCTCGTCGGGGCCGTACGTGAAGCAGAAGGCGCGGCACGCCCGCACGTTCACGTGCGCCCCCAGATCGTGACCGCCTTGCTCGGCCACGGCCCGGCCGAACTCGGCGTAGATGCGCACGAACTCGGTCTCGGAGACGTCGGCCTCGGGCCAGCTTCCCTTCGCGCGGTCGTGGGTATCCATGAAGTACTTCATCGCATGCTCTCCTCTTCTCTCGATTCGTCTCGATCGTGTCGCATCCCGAGCGGAGGCGGGCAGGGCGGGGGACGCGGACGGCGCCACACCCGTCCTCCGCCATCCGGACGGCGGGGTGCCGACATACGTTGTATATACAACCTCATGCGCACCGAATCGCGTGACTCACGCGCCACCGCCGCGCGTCCGCGAGAACAGCGCCACCGTGCGGCTGATGCCGCGGACCCCCTGTTCGCCCAGCATCTCGCCGGTACGCTCCTGCGCCCTGGTCCACGCGGGATGAGCTTCTTCCAGGAGCCGTCTGCCACGGGCGGTCACGCGCAGCAGATGGGCGCGGCCGTCCGCGGTCGGCACGACGTCCAGCCAGCCCCGTGTCCGCATCCGGTCCACGTTCCGGCTCAGGGTCGATTTCTCCAGATGCAGGATGCGGCCCACCGCTCCCGGACTCGCGCTCTCCATCCTCGCCACCGTCACGAGCACGGTCATCTGGGTGACCTTGAGCCCGAAAGGTCGCAGGGCCTCGTCATAGATCGCGGTCACGGCGCGGTTGAGCAGCCGAACCTTCGTGGCGATGCACTCCCGGGCCACGACGTCGTGGAGGGCATCGGTTCTCTCGCGTCTCGTCATCCGGCAGCAGTGTTTGTATATACAACTACCAGTGTCAAGCCGCGCCGGCCGGCAGGCTTCCGCCGTTAGCGCCCCGCAGCCGATGGGCGGCGTCAACGTGACTTGACGTCGCCCTTGCGTGACGACAGCTTGTGGGCTCGCGCACGACGATGCAGCCAGCGAACCGACAGGGCAACGAACCGGACCTCCGCCGGATCGGACTTCACCCGGACTTCTGGTATCCGCTGGCGAGATCGAAGGACGTCAAGCCGGGGCGCACGCACCTCGCGGCATTTGCCGGCGAGCCGATCGTGCTGGCGCGCACCGAGCGCGGCGAGGTCTTCGCGCTCGAGGATCGCTGCGCGCATCGGCAATTCCCGCTGCACAAGGGAATCGTCTGCGGCGACATGCTGCGGTGCGCGTACCACGCCTGGACCTACGGAAAGGACGGCCGGCTGGCCGGGGTCCCGTATCTGCCCAGGGACGCCTGCCGCCCCGCCGGCGTGCGGAGCTATGCGTGCCGGGACGCCTACGGCTACGTGTTCGTGTTCCCCGGCGATCGTGACAAGGCGAACGGTGCGGAGCTCCCGCGATTGCCGTTCTTCCATTCCCCGACCACGCGCACGATGCACTTCTGGCGCAAGGTCGACTGCCACTACTCGTTCATGCACGAGAACCTGATGGACATGAACCATCAGTTCTTCCACCGGGGCATCATGGGGACGATCAAGCCCACGCTGCTCGATCATCGGAAGGGCGAGGACTGGGTCGAAGCCCTCTACAAGTTCGAGAGGACCGCCGGAAAAGCAACCCACGGTGCCCGGTTCCTGATGGCCGGACGCCGGAAGAGCGCGCGCGACGCCGGCGCCGCCAGCTCCGGCAGCCTGATGACGATCCGCACGCAGTATCCGTATCAGACCCTCAGCATCCGGCGGGGCGGGTCGGAAGATCCGGCGTTCAACCTGTGGGCCGCCTACGTGCCGCACGACCGCGAGCAGCGCAGCCACGTCAGCGTGGGCATGCTGATGATCGAGAAGCCGCCGATCCCGGGCCTCATCCACGTCGTCTGGCCTCTCATCCGACGGTTTGCCGAGTCCGTGTTCACCGAGGATCGCGCCGCCGTCGAGATCGAGCAGCGTGCGTACGACCTGCAACGGGCGGACTGGAATCAGGAGGTCAACCCCGTGATCATCGCGCTGCGCGATCTCCTGGTCAGGAGCGGCGTGCCGCTCGCCGGGAGCGACGCGCGCCTCCGGATGCCCGCCGCCGCCGGCGTCACGCGAGACTGACCTCGGTCAGCGGACGGGCTGGCCCTCCGCCGCGCGCTCGACCGCAGCGATGTCGATCCGTTTCATGGTCAGCATCGCCCGAGCAGCTCGCGGGGCATGGACCCAGATTCTGCGGAAGGCCAAGATGCGCAGGACCATTCGTGAAGGAGAGACGCTCATGATCGATCTCTACTACTGGCCGACCCCCAATGGCTGGAAGGTCAGCATCATGCTCGAGGAGTGCGGACTCGAGTACCGCACGATTCCCGTCGACATCGGGGGCGGCGAGCAGTTCAAGCCCGGGTTTCTCCGCATCAGCCCCAACAACCGCATGCCGGCCATCGTCGATCACGAGCCGCTGGGCGGCGGGAAGCCGCTCTCGCTCTTCGAGTCCGGAGCGATCCTCGAGTACCTCGCCGACAAGACGGGGAAGTTCCTGCCGCGCTCCGGCCACGCACGCTATACGGTCCTGCAGTGGGTTCACTGGCAGATGGCGAATCTGGGACCGATGATGGGCAACGCCAACCACTTCAAGAACTACGCGAAGCAGCTGGTCGACGACGCGGACCAGCTCGCCTACGGGACGAGGCGCTTCGTCGGCGAGGTCGACCGACTGTGCGGAGTGATGGATGCGCAGCTGTCCGCCAATCGCCATCTGGCGGGGCCGGACTACACGATCGCGGACATCGTCACGTGGCCCTGGGCGTCGCTCGTGGGACGGCTGATCGACGAGAACGTCTGGACCCAGTTCCCGAACCTGAAGCGCTGGGCCGACGAGGTCGGGGCGCGGCCCGCGGTGGAGCGGGGCCGCCACCTCCACAAGGAGCTGGGCGAGCGCCAGCTGACCGACGAGGAGCAGAGGAGGCGAAAGGAGCTGCTCTTCAACCAGACGAACGAGAAGGTGCGCGCCGCGCGCGAGGCGGCTGCGAAGGCGGCACCGTGAGGCGTCAGAGCCGGTAGATTCGCGCCACGTTCTCGCCCAGCACCTTCGCGCGCGACGCCGGGGCGAGCGGCGCGACGAATCGTTCGAGGGCGCGCACCCACGTGCTGGGATGGTCGGGGTGCGGGTAGTCGGTGGCCCACAGGAAGCAGTCCGCGCCCACGTGCTCGATCGTCAGCGGCGCGGCGGTCTCGTCGGGATCGCCGGAGATGAAGCACTGGCGGCGGAAGTAGTCCGACGGCTTCATCGTCAGCGCCACCCCGCTGGCCGAGATCGTCTCGTGGATGGCGTCCATGCGATCGAGGAAAGCGCCGATCCATCCCGAACCCGCCTCGAGCACGCCGAGACGCAGGGTGGGAAAGCGATCGAGCGTGCCGAGCGCAAAGAACGAGAGGAACGCCTGCTGCACGCCCTGGCGCAGCATGACGTTGTAGAAGAACTCCCCCGGACGCCCCAGACCCTTGAACCGGACCGGCGCCGCCCACGCCGGCTCGTAGGTCGGGTGGATACCGAGGGGAACGTCGAGCGCGCACGCTTTCGCGAACAGGACATCGTGGTCCGCGTGCCCGTGCGCCTTCCTCGTGTGCGTGAACGGCGCCAGGAATGCCCCGCGGCAGCCGTCCGCGACCGCGCGCTCGAGCTCCGCCGCGGCCGCCGCGGGGTCGAGCAGCGTGAGGTGCGCGATCGGCACCAGGCGGCCACCGGTCGGACGACAGAAGTCGGCGATCCAGCGGTTGTACGCGCGCATGTAGGCGATCGAGATCTCCGGGTCGGTGACCTCGCACTCCCACAGCAGTCCGATCGTCGGATAGAGGACGCTCTTCTCCAGGTTCTCGCGTCCGAGCAGCTCGACACGCTCGGTCGCGTCGCCGGCGCCGAACGGCACGTGGTCCATGTAGCGGCGATCGGGTCCGGGCCGCGCGTCCGGATCGCCCATCGCGCCCATCAGGCCGAGGACGCCGTTCTTGGTTCGCTCCGACGGCCGCCCGTCGAGCTCGAGATACTCGAGCCCGCGCTCGTCGACGCGCACCCGCATCGCGCGCGGACGGTAGCGTTCCTCCAGGTACTCTTCCCAGAGCCACGCCGGCTCGAGGACGTGTCCGTCCGCGTCGATCGTCCCATCGTAGGGAAACCGCAACACCTCGTATCCCATGCGCAGTGTCTCCAGCCCCGTTCATGGGGCGGGTCCGAGGCGCGGGTCAAGCCCGCAGGTGCGACAGGCTCGAGCTCGGATCGGGACGGCTCCGGGACCCCCGAAAGCACTTGTGGTCGCGATTCGGGAGGTGTGGGATATCCTCCCGAGACGACGATGGACCCCTCGCCAGAACCCCTCGTTTCCGCTCGCACTTCCTGCACGCCCTAGTGGAAGCCCCGGTGTCGAGAACCGCCGAGTCCCGGTGGAGCCAGCGCCGGCGATGGCTGGGTGTCGGCGCGTCCGCGCTCGTCGCGATGACGCTCGCCGGCGTCTGGCTCGCGCGGCACACCCCGGCCGCGCACGGCGATGCGCGCGCGCCGGCGTCTCCCGCGGCGTTCGCGACCTCCGACGTGGCCATCCCCGACGACGTCGTGCTGCGCGAGCAGCTCGAGCATGCCGTCGATCTCCGCCTGCGCGAGAACTTCGACCGGATGCTCGATGCGCGCGATCCCGGCGAGCTGGTCGAGCACGCGACGCTGTCGGAGGCCGCGCTCGACCGGAAGGTGCTGGGTATCGACACCCTCTTCGTCGTCGGCGACGAGCTCTTCGGCTATCCGTTCCGCCCGGAGAACGGCTGGGGCAGCGGAAAGGCCGATCGCAAGGCGATCGGCTACACGCCGCGCTTGCGTCGCATCCAGCTCGGCGACGCCGGCGGACCCGACGCGTTCGGCTGCTTCAGCTGCCATTCGAAGGGTGGCCCCGACGGCGCCGGCACGCAGACGCAGAACGCCTTCATGCGCGGCGACGGCGCGCGCACGACCGGGGCGGACCAGCGCAATCCTCCCCTCGTCCTCGGCCTGGGGCCGGTCGCGTGCCTGGCGCGCGAGATGAGCGCCGAGCTGCGCGCCCAGCGAGACGCGGCGAGCGAGCGCGCGAAGTCGGAAGGACACCGCGTCGAGCAGTCGCTGACGGCCAAGACCGTCTCCTTCGGAAAGATCTCGGCGGAGCCCGACGGCACGCTCGACACCACGGCGGTCGAAGGTGTCGACGCGGACCTGACGGTGCGTCCCTTCGGCTGGAAAGGTCACTCGGCGACGCTCCGCGACATCGCCGAGGAGTCGCTTCACCTCCATCAGGGGCTGCTCTCCAACCGCATCCAGTTCGCGGTGCGCGACGGCACGCTCCCCGCTGGACCCTACGGGAAGGGGCCGTGGTACGACGTCGACGAGGACGGCGTCTCGCTCGAGATCGACCCTGGCATGCTGACGACCGTCGTCGCATACCTGGCGCAGCTCGAGGTGCCCACCATACGCCCTCCCCACGATCCCGGTCTGGTCGACGCCTGGGCGGCGGGGAGGGCGCACTTCGACGAGATCGGATGCGCGGGGTGTCACGTCCCCACCCTCGAGCTCCAGGACACCAAGCTCGACGCGCGCGAGGATCCGGATCCGAATCGCCCCACGTTCGTCATCGACGTCGCGAAGGACGGCGATCAGCCCAAGATCGAGCCGAAGTACGCCGGCAACAAGACGCCCTACCTCGTGCACCTGTTCAGCGATCTCAAGCGTCACGACATGGGACCCGCGCTCGCGACGCCGGCCGCGCAGGGGACGATCCCGGCGCAGGTGTTTCTCACGCGACCGCTGTGGGGACTGGCCGAGACGGCGCCGTACCTGCACGACGGTCGCGCTCCGACCGTGCACGACGCCATCGTGCTGCACGGCGGCGAGGCGACCGCCGCACGCGACGCCTACCTCGCGCTCGACGAGCAAGGACGCGCCAGCGTGCGCATCTTCCTGACGTCGCTGTCGCGCCAGCCGAAGCTCTTCGTGCCATGAGAGCGAGACACGCGACGGCGCTGCTGGCGCTGGGGCTCTCGATCGCCGCCTGCGGCGGCTCGACGCGCGAGGAGGCCGCCACGTGGCGCACCGACTGTCCCACCCTCGCGCGACCCGCCCCGCTCAGCATGGATGCGGCGCGCGACGCGCAGCGCATGGCGACACGCCGTCACGAGCTCCGCCTGCGGGAAGCCGCGGCGCCCGGCTCCTTCCTGCGCGAGATGCACTCCGCGCTCGATCCGAAGCGCGTGGCCGCAGGCCAGGTCTGTCTCGCCGAGCTGGCGGATCTCGGGCAGCTCCTCTTCGAGCACGAGTACTCCTTTCCCGATGGGCTCGGCGGCGGCGACGGAGCGAAGGCTTCAGTCGGACCGTTTCGACGCGTCCACGAAGGGTTGTTCGGTGGTCCGGAGACCATCTCGTGCCCCTCGTGCCACTGGATCGGCGGTCCGGCCGGCGCCGGCGCCGAGACCGACGGCGCGTTCCTCGACGGCGACGGACAGCGCACGGCGAGCGGCGACGAGCGCAATCCTCCGGCGCTGGTGGCGCTGGGGGTCGTGCAGGCGCTCGCGCGCGAGATGACGCGCGACCTCCAGAAGCAACGCGACGATCTCGTGCACGAGGCCTCCCGCGCCGGCGACGCACGTGAAGCCCGGCTGACGTCCAAGGGTGTCGACTTCGGCGCGCTTCGCGTCACGCCCAGGGGAGAGGTGGATGCGTCCGGCGTCCGCGGAGTGGACCAGGACCTCGTCGTGAAGCCGTTCGGCTGGAAAGGGACGCTCGCCAGCTTCACGGATTTCGCCGCCGAGGCGCTCCAGATCCACATGGGCGTCCAGAGCGACGTGCTCCTCGCGAGCGCCTCGCCCGAGGTGGTCGGCAAGGGGAACGACCCTGCGGATCCGGACGGCGACGGCGTACGCGAGGAGCTCGGCCGTGGACCCTTCGCCGCCATGACCGCGCACCTGGCCGTGCTCGAGCTGCCGGTCGTCGAGCCGATGATCCAGGACCGCCAGCTCCCGGCACCGGCGACCGCACGGCTTCCCCCGACCGCGACGAGCTTCGCGGACGATTTCCAGCGCGGCCGGCGGGAGTTCCACGAGCTCGGCTGCGCGGGATGCCACACGCCGATGATGGTGCTGGAGAACCCGGTCCTCACGCTCGACGGCCTGCCGCCGATCGACCTCTCGCGCGACATGCGAGAGCCGGGACTGCGCTACGACCCGGATCTCGGCGGCTATCCCGTCTGGCTGTTCAGCGATCTGAAGCGTCACGACATGGGGAAGGCCAATGCGGCCAGGCACGTGCAGCGCGGCGTGCCGCTGCAGGAGTATCTCACGCCGCGACTGTGGGCGACGGCCGACTCGGCGCCGTACCTGCACGACGGCCGCGCCCCGAGCCTCGACTACGCGATCGCCGGCCACGACGGCGAGGGTGCTGCCGCGCGCGCGGCGTTCAATGCGCTCCCCTACGACGACAGGGGGCCGCTGCGCGTCTACCTGATGTCCTTGCGACGCGCTCCGCGGGTCGTCGTCCCGTGATTGCCGCGGCCCGGGCGGCGCAGCACGTACAGGTCGAGCACGCCGACACCGACCTGGCCGTCGACCGGGTGGCGAAGTGCGCTGATCAGGAGCGCCGGCCGGCCATGCCCGTCGGGATCCGGGGCGCGGCGGATGTGCCAGCCGAACCAGTCGTCCCCTTCATCACCGAACAGCTCGGCCAGGACCGCGCCGCTCCGTCCAGAGCGAAGCTCGACACGACCGACACGGTCGTCCGTCCCGCGACGATACCAGGGTGCGCCGATGGCGACGTCGTCCACGCCGTCGCCATCGAGATCGCCGGCGCTGACCACCATCCGCGCGAACTGCTCGCCAGGCTGCGTGCCCGACCAGTGCCGTAGCTCCTTGCCCGTACGCCCGGAATAGATGCGCAGCTCTCCCGGCAGCGTGCGCGCCTGATCCTCGGTCGCCGGTGCCGCCACCGCGATCTCGCCCTTGCCGTCGCCGTCGAGATCGCCGATCGGTGCGACGACGCCGCCGAAGCCGCCCCGACGATCCGTCCCCTTCCAGTGGAACAGCTCCTTGCCATCGGCGGACGAGAGCGCCCAGGCGCCGCCGAGCGGCACGCCGCTGGCATCCCGTGCGAACGGCGCTCCGACGACGAGGTCGGGCTTGCCGTCGCCGTCGAGGTCGTCGAGGCGGCCGACGTACCACCCGAACGATCCGCCCTCCGCGTGCGGCTCGTACGTGCGCAGCACCGAGCCGTCCTTGCCGCTCAGGAGATAGACGCGACCGCTCTCATACGCCGGAGCGCCGACGAAGAGGTCGGTGTGCCCGTCGCCATCGAGGTCGCCCGCCTGCGTCAGATCCCACCCGAAGTTCTCGTCGCCCTTCGCCTCGCGCCGCCAGAGCTCCTCGCCCGTCCTGGGCGAGCGCGCCACCACGATGCCCTGCATGCGCCCGCCAACTGGCGCGTGGGGCGCCGCGATGACCACGTCGGCGAGTCCGTCGCCCGAGATGTCCGGCACCAGCATGACCCAGTGGCCGAAGAGCCCGTCCGATCGATCGCCGTCCCAGCTCCGGATCAGCGCGCCGTTCGCCCCCGACCATACCGACGCGTCCCCGCTCTGGTAGGTGCCCTGGAGCTTGAAGCGGGCGCCGGCGGCGATGTCCGCGTGCCCGTCGCCGTCGACGTCGAGCGGCTCGCCGAAGCGGAATCCGAGCTCACCCCTGGGGATGGTTCCGTCGATGCGACGCGCAACGCACCAGCCGGTACCCGGAGCGGAGCAGGGCGGCGCGGGACTGGTAGATCTCGCGGACGCGAAGCCGGGGATCGAGATGCAGCAGAGAACGAGGGCGGCGGAAGATGTCGAGAGTCGGCGTCGCCGGCACGGGCGTGCCGGCGACGCCGCGTCGTTCACAGGCAGCAGCCGACCCAGCTCGTCCCCGCGATGTTGCACTGCACGCTCAACACAAGCGCACCGAGGGCACCGGTACCGTTGTTGAGAGGAACCTGGTTACCCCGGGAGGGGGTGTGCGCCGTCCCGTACTCCCAGTTGAGGCCGCTGCCGCCCATGGGGGCATCATCGACACACTGCTGAATACCAGGCGCCGACGAGTCGATTGCCCAGAAGGACGTGACCGTCGCGGGGGGGAACGTCGCGCCGCCGATGTCCTTCAGGCCGACGAGATCGCCGTCCGCCTCTGCGGTCTGGAGCTCGGCATACGTGCACGCGTGGGTGCCCAGGAAATGCGCGGCGCAGGCCGCGTTCGCCCCTGGAACTCCCAGCGTCGCGTTGAAGTTGAAGCGACCGGGGGTGGGCGCCAGCGCGCCTTTCAGGAGCATTCCGCCCGCTGGCATCGTCGTCGTCGTGGTGGTCGGCGGCGTGGTCACCAGGGTGCCGAGCTCCTCGACGCAGTCCTGGACCAGAGTCTGGAGCGCGCCGGAGTTGCCCTTGGGGTCCGCACAGTCGTTCCCCTTCTTCGCCTCCAGCTTCGCGAAGCAGCCCTTGGTCGCATCGGCGCCGCCGTTGTACTTCGCCGTCGCCTTGCTGGTGCAGCTCGGGTCGGCAACCTTGCCCGGCGTCTGGGCCGTCGCGGCGCACTTGAGGAGCGCCCCGAGATACTTCGCCACGCACTTCTTCTTGCCAGCGCCACACTTCGTCTGGGTGGTCGGCGGCGGGTCGATGGCGGCGACGAAGCTTCCGACGCAGCTGTCGACCGCGGCCTCGGCCGCGGGAGTGTCGCCGAACGTCAAGCAGTCGTTCCCCTTCTTGCTCTCGAGCTTCGCGAAGCAGCCCTTGGTGGAATCCATACCGCCGTCGAACTTGGCCACGACCTTGGCGGTGCAAGCGCTCTGATCCGGCAGCTTGCCGGGCGTCTCGGCCGTCGCCTCGCACTTGAGCAACCCGCCGGCCTTCGTTGACATGCACTTCGTCTTGCCCGCGATGCACTTCGCCTGCTGCTGGGCGGAGGCGGGCCCGGAGCAGGTCATCACCAGCGCCGTCGCCAGCGCGATCACAATCGAGCGAATCATCATCGAATTCACCCCTTTACCAATGGCTATTGCTGTCGCGCGCAGTCTCACTGAAGGTGCCGTATCGAGTCAAGAGATTTTCCGCCGCACGCGTCGCACGCTTCCCGGAGCGGGTAGCCCCGACATGATGGGTCTGGAGACCCGATGACGGAGCAACTTCCCGCCCCGTTCCAGAACGAGCTGCGCGCACCGCCGCTGCGCAAGGTGCTCGCCATCTCCAAGCTCCACACGGTCGACACGGATTTCGTCGACCTCTACCCCTACGAGTCACACCCTGCCGGTCGGGCTCACGTATCGTTACTCCGATTCGATGCTCGTCGATCTCAAGTACGTCGCGCTCGGTGGCGCATTCGCCTTCCCGACCGGCTTCTTCAGGGACCGCTCCCAGCTCGCGGTGCGGCTGACCTACCTGCTGAACTGAGACGCGGTCGCGGTCAGGACCAGTCCGGGTCGATCAGCACCCGGACCCGGGCGACCTGATCCCGGATCTCGTGCAGGACGTTGTCGTCGCGGCGCGTGGACGCCTCGAGCGCCAGCTCGAGCAGGCGATCCCACTCGCCGTTGAGTCGCGCGTCGAGGCACGGATCGAGGCGCGTGCCGACTCCTCGTCGCCGAAAGGGGATCAGGATTCCTCGCCGTTCCGTGGTGACAGCCGAGTCTGGCTGAGCCGCACGCCCGTTCTCCATACCCCGGTCGTAAGCGGCGAACGCCGGTCCGTCATCCGCCAGATGGTGTATGAACCGGGTGTTCCACTCAGGGCGAGTCGCCACGGAGGCCGAGCGGGCCGCTCAAGAGGACGCGCACCAGCTCGGCCTGGCTCCGCGCATCGACCTTCGAGAGGACGCGTTTCACGTGCGTTCGCGCCGTGAACAGCGTGATGCCGAGGCGTTCCGCCAGCTGATCGGTGCGCAGGCCCTCGAGGAGCAGCACCGTGACGGCGGCCTCGGCGGGCGTGAGTCCATACAGTCTGCGAAGGACGTCACCCATGCCCTCGACGCTTCGCTCGGGGTCACCGACGAAGACGACGGCCGCGGGCGATTCGTCGGCGAGTGCGAACGATCGTGGGCGGAGCGGCGCGATCAGGACGCTGAGCGCTCGTCTGGGTGGCTGGCGAGCGACGTGGAGGGCACCTCCGGGCAGCAGGCCCCTCCCGCCGCCGGTGCCGCACGCGTCCGCGACCAGGCGCCTGAGCGTCGCCGCATCCGCCGGACTCGAAGCCGACAGGCCGTCGCGCAGCAGCAGAAGCCCGTCACCTTGCGCCAGGACCGACTCGCTCTGTCGGTTGACGAAGACGGGCTTTCCGTCGCGATCGAGGATGATGATCCCGAAGGTCATGCGGTCCAGCGCGTCGGCCGCCGCGGTGCGCGCGAGATCGACGGCCTCGAGACGCCGGTGGATCGAGATGGCGCGCTGCAGGTGCGGCATGAAGCGCTCGAGGAGCGAGAAGTCGGCGTCCGCGAACGACGGCGCGCCGATCCGCCGCATGAGCGACAGCAGGGAGGCCATCCGACCGGTCCGGAACGGGACCATGCCGATGGCGTGCAGGATGCCGAGCGGACGCAGGAAGTCGTTGAAGTACTCGGTGCGCATCGCTTGCCGGTCGGGAACGATCGCCTCGCCGTTGCGGATGGCGCCGGAGAAGGTGAGATCGGGCCGCGCCGCCAGGAAGATGTTGCGCGGTGCGAAGTACGTTTCGTAGCGGCTGGTCCAGCGCGGATCCGCGCCGAACTGGTGCTGCACGCTCGCCGGTCCGCCGTTCAGGTCCTGCACGTTCAGCCCCGCCACGTCACAGCCCACCGCTCTCGCGAGCCCTTCGAGAAGCGCGGGCCAGGCGTCCGGCTGGGTCGCGGCGTCGTAGGCGAGGTCGATCAGGGCGAGAAGCTCGCGGTCGCCATGGACCGGAAGGCGCCGCTGCGCACCGGTCCTCGCGGGTGGCGCGATCGACGAGCGAGAACCGAGCGGAAGCCGGAGGACCTGACGGGTCATCGCGAGCCGATCTCGATCTTGCGCTGAAATGCCGATGCCAGGTCCCTGACCCCCAAGTTGCCCGCGGGCACGTGATCGCCGGGAAGGTCCCGATGCGATCCAGGATTAATTTGACGACCCTGGCTCAAAACACAAGAGGCTTCGGAACTTCGGGGCGCGGCAATTTGTCACGGCAGCTCGGCTCACGCCGGGAACGTCGCCGCCAGCTCGCGCAGACGAGCGCGCGCGTCGCGCAGGATCGGCACGCCATCACCGGTCAGCAGGACGTCGACGTCGAGCGCGGCGAGCTGCCGGACGCTGTCGCGAAGCCGCGCGGGATCGTCCATCACCCTGTCCGGCAGCAGCGACAGCCGACCCGCCGGGTTGCCGATCACCGCGTCGCCGACCAGCAGCAGGCGCCGCTCCGGCCAGTGGAACGCCACCTCGCCCGGCGACTTGCCGGGGACCGGCACCACGACGAACGGACCCACGCGCTCGCCCGCATGCAGCTCGTCGGCGACGACGGCTCCCTGTGCGCGGGCGTGGGCGGCGTCGGCGGCGTGGATCGCCACGGTCGCGCCGGTCCGCGCGCGCACCAGCTCGCTCCGCCGGGCGTGGTTGCGGTTCGTGAGCAGGATGCGCGCGACGCCCTCGCGCGCGAGCAGATCGAGCACCTCCGCCGCCGGCTCGACCGGATCGATGCACAGGTTCCCCGCGGGATGGCGCACGAAGTAGCCGTTGAAGTCGTAGCCGTGCGGCTCGGACAACCAGGACCAGGTGACGACGCCGTCGACGATCTCATGCATCTTCGTGGCTTCCTTCAGGCGCGCAGCAGCCGATCGACCAGCTCGTGGACGGCGGCCCGCGCTTCGCGCGTCGCCTTTGTGCCGTCACCGGCTCGCGCGACCATCATCGCCACCTCGGCGAGGGCCGCAAGCAGCATGTGCGCCAGGATGTCGACCTGATCCGCACGGACGAGCCCCAGTGCCGCGGCGGCATGGAGGCCGCCCTTCATGAGGCCGAACGCGTAGCGCTCGTCGATCGCCCGCCACTGTTGCCAGCCAACGACGGCCGGCGCGTCGATCAGGGCGATCTGCCGCACGACGGGGTCGCGCGCCAGCTTGAGCCAGGCGTCGCAGCCGGCACGGAACATCGTGACGGGATCCTCGATGCCGTTCACCGCCTTGCCGATGACCTGCGCGATGTCGGCCTCGACCATCTCGAGCACCGCCGTGAAGAGGGCGTCCTTGCCGGCGAAGTGATGGTAGAGCGCGCCCCGGCTGATCTTCGCCTCGCGCAGCACCGCTTCGATCGAGGTCCCGTCGTAGCCGTGCCGGGCGAACAGACGCTTGGCGATGCCGAGGATCTGGCCCCGCGTCGTCTCGCCTTGCTCGATCTTCCGGTTGCCCTTCGTCGCCATCGTGCTTGACATACCGACTGTCGGTCTGTATCCAACATACCGACCGACGGTCGGTATGTCACCTCCATTCTAACGCTCGCAGCGAAAGGAGACCACCATGGCACGAAGGAACCTGCAGCATGCAGCCACACCCCTCGGGGACATCGCGTACACGGAGCGCGGCCGCGGACCCGCGGCGCTCTTCGTGCACGGCGTCTTTCTGAACGGCGACCTCTGGCGCCACGTCATCGACCGCGTCGCCGACACGCGCCGCTGCATCGCGGTCGACCTGCTCGGCCACGGCGCGACCCGCACACCGCACGACGCCGACGTCTCCGTCACCGGGCAGGCCGAGATGCTCGAGGCGTTCTGCGCGCGGCTCGGGCTCGATCAGGTGGACCTCGTGGGGAACGACAGCGGCAGCGCGATCGTCCAGATCTTCGCGGCCAATCATCCCGAGCGCATCCGCACCCTCACGCTGACCAACGGCGACGTGCACACCAACTTCCCGCCCGACGCGGTCCGTCCCCTGATCGATGCGACGGCCCAGGGGCTGCTGCCGGCAATCGGCCAGCGGATGCTCGACGACGTCGAGGACGCCCGCGCGCAGTTTGCCGTCGGCTACGAGCATCCCGAGCTCCTGTCGGAGGAGACGCTGCACGGGTATCTCGCGCCGCTCTTCGCCAGCCCGGACGCCACGAAGCATCTCGAGCGTTTCATCCTCGCGCTCGATTGCCGCCACACGGTCGCCGTCGAGCCGTTGCTCCGCCGTCTTCATGCGCCGACGCTGGTGGTGTGGGGAACGGGAGACGGCTTCTTCGACGTCCAGTGGGCCTACTGGCTCCGCGACACGATCCCCGGCACCCGCAAGGTGATCGAGCTCGACGGCGCGAAGCTCTTCTTCCCCGAGGAGCGCCCCGAGCCGCTGGCGGCAGCCCTGCGCGAGCACTGGCAGTCGAGCGCCGACGTCGCCGTCGGTGCGCAGGCATAGCACATCGAGATGGCCGGCCGCCGGTCGGGCGTACCGCGCGACGTCCGGCGGCCGGCGCTCAGCCGCGGAGCAGGCCCGCGGCGACGGGCGCCGCGCCGAGCTGTGCCGCCACGCGATGGCCACTGCGCACGGCGCTCTCCATGAATCCGGCGAGCGACTCGGTGTGCTCCCCCGCGAATGAGATGCGCTCGAGCCCCGCTCGCACGAGCGGCCAGAAGGACGCCATCTGTCGCGGGCCGTACACCGCGTAGCCGCCGCCGGTGTAGCGCTCGTTGACCCACGCCGTCGTGGCGGCGTGCGTGGTGCGGAGAGCCCGTCCCTCCGGGTACACGCGATCGAGCTGGCGCTGGAAGTGCGCGATCCGCTGCGCGTCGCGCAGCCGGGCCGCCGCGCGCGCGGGTCGCCCCGTGATGAACTGCGTGAGCAGCCCGCCGGCGGACCGGTACGAATCCGTCGCAGCCCACGCGACGTGGAACGGCAGATCGGTGACCGTGAACCCCGGCACCCCCTCGGCCTCCCAGAATCGACTCGCGTACTCCCGCGTCACCTTGACCGCGTCGCCCAGGTCGAGCCGGCGGATCATCGTCGCGACGGGCGCGGGCAGCGCCGGCTCGAAGGCGATGCGGCGAAGCGGCGGCGGCGGCACCGCGAGGATCAGATGGGTCGCCTCGATCGGCTGTCCACCCGCGTGGACGCGGACGCCGCCGGCGTCGTGCTCGACGCGGGTGACCGGCGCGTTCAGCCGGACCCGGTCTCCGAGCGCGGCCGCCATCGCCTCCGGCAGCCGGCTGTTGCCGCCCGAAATCCGCATGGTCTCGGACGCCGAATCGGGAACTCCGGCGAGCACTGCCGTCTGCTGCGCGACGAAGAGCATCGATAGCTGGCCCGCCTCGGCATTGTACTCGGCGCGGTTCTGGAGCCGGACGAGGAACTCGGCTTCCGGCACGAGACGCTGGGCGCGGATGAACTCGGCGAGGCTCTGCCGGTCGAGCTCGGCGGCGCGCGGCGAGCGCTCGGGGTGCTCGGGATCGATCCCCTCGGAGAACGCGTCGAGCGCATCGCCGAAGCGGAGGTAGTCGCGCACGACGTCGCCGTCGCGGCGACCGAGGAGCTCCGCGATCGGAGCCCGCTGCCGGCGGTAGTAGGTGACGGACTCCAGCAGCTTGTCGGGTGGGCGCCGTTCCGTCTCGAGACCGAACCGGGCCACGAGCGCCTGGATGCGGTCGTGGTTGTCGTCGATCGACTCGCCACCCGCCTCGGCATGCAGCCCGGCAGAGAACGGGACGTGAAGCGTATGCACACGCCCGCCGACGCGATCGCGCGCCTCGACGACGACGACGTCCCAGCCCGCCTCGGTGAGGTCGATCGCCGCCGTCAGCCCCGCGAGTCCCGCACCCACGACGGCGACCCGTGGCGCCGAGTCGCTCGCGCGGGGAAGCGCGCGTCCAAACGTCGCCGTCCACGCCGGGCGGCCGAGCGCGACGGCGGTGGCGCCGGTGAGGGCCGCGACGAGGAAGCTCCGCCGCGACAGCTGGCTCGAAGCCGCCGGACCGCCGCCGTCGTCACGCTGCACGCCCGACGGCGTACCACGTTCGTCGCGGCGCGGTCACGGCCGCCGGCGGCCGCGTCCTCCACCCCCGGGCGACGTCAACCCCGGCGGACCGCGGCTTGCGCTCCCGGCGACGGAGGGCCTACCCCGTCCCGCATGCGCCGGCTGTGGATGGCGTTGGCAATGATCGTCGCGCTGGCGGGTGGTGCGAGCGCCGAGTTCGTCGCGCGCGCGAAGGACTTCAAGTGCCTGAAGGACTTCACGCCCATTCCCGGGAAGAGCTTCGTCGTCTTCAACCGCAACCCGAGCCGGCTGCGCCGGGCGGTCCGCATCGCGACCGAGGACCTCGAGCACCGCAAGTATCCCGTCGGGACGATCGTCCAGGTCTTCCCGTTCGAGGCGATGGTGAAGCGCGGCGGCGGGTTCAACCCGGACGGCGGCGGCTGGGAGTTCTTCAACCTGAAGGTGACGCCGGAGGGCACGCGGATCACCGGCCGCACGCAGAACGAGCGCGATGGAAAGCCGCTGCGCAACTTCTTCGGAGCCTGCCAGGACTTCCGCTGCCACGGCGCCAACCAGGTGAAGCCGTACGACCGGATCTGCGAGGGCCATCTGCCGCCGCTGTCGCTCACCGGCCAGGAGGTCCAGGCGCTGCGCTTCGACCCGCGCTGCCCCTAGGCGGCGCTACTTCCGGCAGACGCGGAAGTTCGCGTAGTCGCCTTCCGCGCTCGAGTTCGTATCGTCGCTGTCGGTGAGAACCGCGATGCCGGCCGGCTTGGGCGTATCGCCCTCGCCGAAGAGCTGCTTGTAGTCCGCCAGCACGTTCACCCGCTCGTCCACCCACTGGTCGCGCTTCTCGGTCCCGCTCCGGAGCACGCGCACCTGGGTGAGGCCGCCGTTCGACGAGAGGCCGCGCGTGTCGACCGGCACGCGCTCGCTCCAGATGTACTTCACGGCCTTCGGACCCCGGATGCGCGAGTAGGGCACGAGCATGTACACCGCGAGCGCGCTGTCGTTGGTCCCCGAGCTCCGCTCGTCCGCGCCCGCCGGGAACACGCGAGGGCGCCACGACCACGCCAGGATGGGGTAGGCGTCGAGATCCCACCCGTGCTCCAGCGCCGCCTGGATGCCGAGTCCCCTGGCCGCCGCGTGCAGGTGACGGCGTCCGTTCTCCTCCTGCACGGAGTACACCGCCTTGCCCGCGTCCTTCCGAACCTTCCAGTCGGGTGGAAACGCACCCACGGGATCCTTCGAGAAGTCGGTGAGGACGATGCAGTCGTCCTGCGCGGTGGCGGCGACCGGCGTGAGGACGAGCAGGGCCGCGGCGATCGCGAACCCGCTCGCCAGGGTCGCCGGCATCGGTCTCACGGCCCGAGAGCAGCAGAGGAGTCGCACAGCGTCAAGGCGCAACCTGCGGGCGCGCCTCTTTTTCTTTCCTCACGCGCACGCTACCGTCCGCGAGCCGATCCGAGAGGGATCGCCGACGATGGCCGCGCGCACGACGACCCTTCCGTTCGACCTGGCCGAGGCCACGCGATGGCTCGGTGAGCGCGACGAGCACCTGAAGCGCCTCATCGACGAGACGCGGGCCTTCGAGCTGCGGCTTCGCGCGGCGCCGTCGCCGTACGACGCCCTCGTCGAGGCGATCGCCTTTCAATCGATCTCCGGGAAGGCGGCACGCACCATCTTCGGACGCCTGAAGGCGCTGGGCGTCAACGGGCGCGTGCCCGCCCCGGCCGAGATGCTCAGGATCCGCGCGCCGGTCCTGCGCAAGGTGGGCCTCTCGGGGGCGAAGATCCTCGCCATGAAGGACCTGGCGCGGAAGACGCTCGAGGGCGTCGTCCCGACGCTGGCGCAGGCACGCAAGCTGTCGGACGACGAGCTCGTCGAGCGGCTCGTCTCGGTGCGAGGCATCGGCGCCTGGTCCGTGGAGATGTTCCTGATCTTCCGCCTCGGGCGACCCGACGTGCTTCCCATCCACGATCTCGGCGTGAAGAAGGGCTGGTCGGTCACGTACGGCAAGAAGCACATGCCGAAGCCCAGGGAGCTGCTCGCGTTCGGCGAGCGCTGGCGGCCCTATCGCACCATCGCGAGCTGGTACCTGTGGCGCGCGTTCGAGCGCGCGGGCCACGCCACGACCAACAAGATCCGACCGCCGAAGGTGCGGCGGAAGCGATCGTGACGTCGCCACCCGATCCGCTGGCGCCGCGCTGACCCGCAAGGCGGCGGCGGGCGGTCCGGGCAGCGCCGAGGGACGCGAGGTCGCCGCGGGCGACGCCCGGCTCCGTCGTGCTGGGGAGTGCCGGACGCACGTTCGAGTGCTCCCATCCGCACGGCGGCGCCGAGTTCGGCGTCTCGCCCCGGACCTATCGCCTTCGCGCCTGACGGCTGCCTCGGGCTGGCGCGTCCTGGCCACCCGGCGTCCGGCGGAGCGGTCGAAGATATTCCTTGCAAGACCGCTGCCTCCGGGGGTACCCCCACACCCCATGAGTGTACGCCTAGCCCTGATCGTCATCCTGCTCGGCTCGATCACCTGGTCGGCGCCGGCGCGAGCACAATGCGGCGGCACGCAGCTGTGCGCTCCGGGAGCGGGCGACTGCACGATCGCGGCGGACTGCACGCTCACGGTGCCCGCGGCCGGGCTCAACATCGACCTCGGCACGCGCAGGCTCGTCCTCACGAAGACCCTGACCATCTCCGGACCGGCGAGTGCGGGCCTCTTCATCAACGCCGGGAACGTGCTGATCGACGGCGGCACCATCGTCGCCCCGGGAGCGCTCGACGTGGCCGGTGGCATCACCATCATCTCGGACACCGACGTGACGGTGAAGAACAATGCCCTCATCGACGTCAGTGCCGGCGTCTCCGGCGGCGAGGTCGATCTCGAGGCCACCGCCGGGAACCTGACCTTCAATGGGCGTATCAAGGCGAACGGCACGACGCGCGCCGGGGACGGCGGCGACGTCAACCTGTTCGCAGGCGGCTTGCTGAGCTTCAGCGGCGGGACGATCGACGCCTCCTCCGGCGACATGGCGTTCGGCGGCACCATCTCGCTGCAGTCGCTGAACGGCAGCACCACGGTCACGGTCCCGCTGAACGCATCGGGCGGGGACGCCGGCGAGATCGACGTCACGGCCGGTACCACGCTCCAGATGTCGACCGCCGCGGACCTGAACGTGGGCGCCACGGGCGACGCGGGGAGCGGCGGCGAGGTCGACATCGAGGCCGTCGGTGACATCACCATCGGCGGCGACTCGGACGGTGCGGGCGCGCCGGCCGCCAGCAGCTCGGACCAGCAGAGCGGAGGCGACGGGGCCGACGTCAGCATCATCTCCGACACCGGCAACGTCACCATGAACGGCCACATCGACTCGAGCGCCGCGGCGGGCGGCCTGGGCGGCGACCTCGACCTCGAGGCGGCCGTGGACCTGGTGTTCTCGAAGCAGCTGATCAGCACGTCGACGGGCGACGGCTCCGGCGGCGGCGACGTGTTCCTGGCCGCGGGCCGCACGCTCTCGATCACCCAGCAGGTGAACGCGGGCGGCGGAACGGGCTCGGGCGGCTCGATCGAGGCGTCCGCCGGCGCCACCCTCACGGTATCCGCGCCGCTGCTCACCGACGGCCCCCAGCTCGGAGGGACGATCTCCCTCCAGGGCTGCACGGTGAACATCACCTCGTCGGGCATCGTGTCCTCACAGGGACCCGGAACGGATCCGGCCGGCACCAACGTCGTCCTGGCGAGCTCCACCATGACCATCAACGGGACATTGCGAGCGACGCTGAAGAACCTGCTCACGTACCGGATGGCGCCGGCGCCCTCGATCGGGTTGCATGCGGTCGTCCAGCCGCCCGCGACGATCCAGCTCGACCCGACGCTTCCCTGCTGCCTGAACTGTCCCGCAACGACGACGACGTCGACCACCACCTCGACCATCGTGGTGGGAACGACGACCAGCACGACCGCGCCGCCCGGCACCTGCGGCGACCACGTCGTGTCGGGCACGGAGCAGTGCGACGACGGCAATCACACCGCGGGCGATTGCTGCTCGCCGACCTGCCAGTTCGAGCCCTCGGGCAGCCCGTGCACGAGCGACAACAATGCCTGCACCGTCGACGTCTGCAACGCCACGGGCACCTGCACGCATGCGGCCGGCAACGCGGGAATGACCTGCCGCGCCGTCGCGGGGCCGTGCGACGTGGCCGAGACCTGCACCGGCACGTCCACCGCCTGCCCGGCCGACGCGAAGAGCACCGCGCCGTGCCGCGCCGCGGCGGGCGACTTGCGACGCGGCCGAGCGCTGCGACGGCATCAGCAACGTCTGCCCGCCCGATCTGCCCGCGCCGGCAGGCACCGCGTGCCGTGCGTCCGCCGGCGACTGCGACGTCACCGAGGTCTGCGACGGCACCAGCAAGAGCTGTCCCGCGGATGCGAAGCGCACGGGCGTGTGCCGGCCTGCCACGGGCTCCTGCGACGTGGCGGAGAGCTGTGACGGCGTCAGCAACGCGTGCCCGCCCGACGCGAAGGTGCCGGACGGTACCTCGTGCGGCGCCGCCGGCTCCTGTGCGAGCGGAGCGGTGTGCCAGGGCGGCACGTGCTCGGGCGGCTCGCAGTCATGCGGGCCCTGCGAGACCTGCGACCCCGACGGCGGCGGCTGCATCGCTGCACCGCGAGCGAGCTGCCGGCGTCCGCTCCAGCCCCGCAAGTCGCAACTCGCGTTCAAGCAGTCGCTCAAGGGACCGAGCAGCGACCTGGTCACCTGGAAGTGGACGGACGGCGCGGCCACCACGGTCGCCGACTTCGGCAATCCCGTCAGCAACGACGACTACGCGTTCTGCGTCTACGACCAGTCGCAGGCGACGCCGAGCCTGCTCTTCCGTTCGACGATCCCGGCGGGCGGCACGTGCGGGAAGAAGCCCTGCTGGAGCGCCAACAGTGACAAGGGCTTCAAGTTCGCGAGCAGCACCGGCAACGCCACCGGCCTGACGGGCCTCAAGCTGACGGCGGGCGCCGCCGGCAAGGCGAAGATCCAGCTCAAGGGAAAGGGCGTGAACCTGACGGGGCGGCCGTTCGAGCTTCCGCAGCCGCCTCTGTCGGTCCCCCTCACGGCCCAGCTCCAGTCGGCGAACGGTCAGTGCTGGGAGGCGACTTTCTCGCGCCCCGGCCTGAGCAAGAACGACGGCCAGGATTTCAAGGGTAACTCCGACTGATCGTCGGATTCTCGATGACGTCCGGCCGCGGTGCGAGCGTCGCGCGCTGTCGCGCGACGCCCGCACCGCGCACCGGCTAGTCGAGGAAGGCGCCGCTGGCGGAGCCGCTGCTCGGCACGTCCGGGCAGGTGCCCGGAGCCGGCGCCTTGTGCTCGGCCTTGAACAGGTTCGTCCGGTCGGACTTCGCCGTGGAAGGCGGATCGCCCTTCGCGAGCGCCGGCGCGTCCGTGCACCATCCGTCGGTGCTTCCGAGCCGCAGCCGCACCGCCACGCGTCCCTGCATCGGCTCGTTCAGCGTGTAGGTCCAGCCGGCCTTGCCACCCTTCACCGTGATCCCGTCCGCCTTGACGACGACGGACTTGATCGCGCCTCCCGCGACGCCCTTGAAGCGGTACCCCTTGAGCGTCGTCTTCCCGACGCGACTCCAGCCACCCGCCGGGAGGTCGACGACGACCACGTCGTTCGTCAGGCCGGAGGAGTTGTACACGGTGAGTGCCGCGCCGCCGAGCGTCGGATCGCCGATGCTGCCCGCAGGCGGCGGGACGATGTGCACGGTCGCATCCTTGGTGGTGGCCTGGAAGCTGATCTTGCGCTTCGTCGGCGGAGTGCCGTCCTTCAGCGTCAGCGACTTGGTCGACACCAGCATGGGCGCAGAACCCGGGAAGCTCGCCGGATCCGCGGGATCCTTGCCGTCATCGAGCTCGTCGCGGTCGAGGAAGCCGTCCTCGTCACGATCGATGCCGATCCGGTTGCCCGAGCCGGGAGGCACGCAGCTGAAGGTGAGGTCCTGTCCCGCGGCGGTGGCGACGCCGCGCATCTGCGCCTCGCTCAGCGCCGGCTCGGCGATGCGATCGGAGGCGAACGTACCGTTCGCCAGCCGGACCCATCCACGCGCTTCGCCGCCCTTGATGCCCTTCACGACGACGTCGCACTCGCCCAGCGCCGCACGTGCCTCGAGCAGGTCGATGCGCGACGTCACGTCGGCGCCGCTCGTCGCGTCGAGCGTGATCTGCTGGCCGACGATGGGCGCGAGGTTGCTGTCGAACGCGAGCAGGAACTGCTCGACGTCACGCCGCTGCTGGTTGCTCTGGAAGCCGACGCCCGGATCCACCGATCTGGTCGTTGCGGAAGACGTTCGCGTTCAGGAAGCGGAAGAGCGTGTCGACCGAGCCGTCGTGCAGGTAGCCGAAGCCGCGGATCTGCGGGCCCTGGAACGGCGTGTTGAGCGGCGTCACGCCCGCCACGTCGAGGTCTCCGAACTTGCCGACCTTCTGGTAGAGGTTCCGCAGGTGCGGGATCTTGACGGTCTGCTCCTCGTTCTCGAAGCTCGCGTGGCCGTCGGTGCCGAAGTGTCCGAGCTCCGGCTCGAGCCGGTGGCAGCCCTCGCAGGTGAAGCCCGATCGGCTGGTTGAAGAACGTGCCCGCGGTCCCGTCCGAGAGCCGCGGTCCGAGGAAGAACGCCTGGCCGTTCGCCTGGGAGGGCGTGAGCGAGTTGTCCAGCGCGCGCACCGGGTTCGGCGGCAGCTTGATCTGCAGCGCGAAGTTCGTGAACTTCTGCATGTCGGCGGGATCGATCTCGCTGTCGCGCCCGAGCAGGCCGGGGAACGCGACGATGAAGTTGTTGAACGAGACGTTCTCGTCGAACGCCGACGCCGCCGTGCCCGGCGGGTTGGAGCGATCGCCGCGCCAGTGCATCGCCCCGCTGCCGAGCAGGCCGCGCAGCGTCTGCGTGGTCATGGGCCCCTTCATGGGATGGAAGTCGTTGATCCTGCCCGTGCCGTTGATCGGCGTGGGCAGGTGGATCACGTTCCCGTTGATCGCGATGGCGAGGTTGATCGGGATCGGATTGGCCGTCACGTCGTTGTCGGGGTTGCCGAGATCCCACGCCAGGTCGTCCATGTCACCGAAGATGTGGCAGCTGGCGCACGACGCCTCGCCGTTGCTGGACGTGTTGACGGCGTCGTAGAGGAACGGCCGGCCCTGGACGACCGCGGCCGGCTCGGGATTGTAGAGCGCGGCCCGCTGCGTCTCGCCGTGCGTCGCGAGGTCGACGACCGCGACCGTGTTGTCGAACCGCGTGAGGACGTAGAGCCGGTTGCGCGTCGCATCGAGGACGAGGCCGCTCGGACCGCCGCCGCTGAGCGAGATGTAGTTGGCGCTGCCCGCGATCGGATCGAACGTGTCGTTCTCGAGCGCCGCGGTGCTGAAGACGCCGATCTTGGCGGAGCCGAACGCCGCGACGTAGAGCGTGCCGCCGTCCGGCGACACCGCCATGCCGACCGGCATCGACAAGCTGTGGTCCTTCACCCCGGCCGGTGCGGGAAGCTGCGAGTAGTCGATGTGCTTGTTCAGATGGCGCGGCGCGACCCCGCCGGCGGACAGCACGGTGATCCGCGTCTCGGCGAGATGTCCCTGCACGGTGCTGCCGCCGAAGATGCCGGGACCCTCGAAGCGCACCTCGTTGCGCGACTCGGTGTTCGAGACGTAGACTTTTCCGCTCACCGGGTTCACGCTCATGTTGAAGAGCGTCGTGCCGACACCGGTGTACGTCGTGCCCGGTACGAGCGTGGTGGCGTCGATCGCGAAGACGTCCTCGTCGGGCAGGTCGAACTGGACGGCGGGACTCCAGTCGCGACCGAGCTGATCCTCCCACTTGCCCGTCGCGGGATCGATTCGCACGATCAGCCCGGTCTCCGGTGCGCGGACTCCGGAGTGGTCGGTGCCGGGTCCCGGCAGGCCGCCCGGCATCGTGATGCCGTCCACGACGCAGGGAGCGGCAGCCGTGAAGCCATCGCACACTGCGCCCTCCGAGAGGACCGTCGTCTGGTTGCCCGACTTGAAGATCGCCGCGTAGACGGTCCCGCCGTCGGGGCTCACGGCCAGCGCACGGGGGGTGTCGCCGAACAGCGTGACGATGCGGATGGGAACGCCGCCGAACGCCGCGCCGAGCGCGTTCGCGTCGAAGACCCAGACGTCGGCGCGGCCCACGCCGGGCGTGGTCAGCTGCGGATCACCCGCTCCGGGCACGCTCGCGAGCGACGGATCGGTGCGCTGCTGTCCCCGGTGCGCCGTGGTGATGAACGCGCGGGAGCCGCCCGGACCGGCGAACACGATGTCGCGGGGCTCGTCGCCGACGAGGAGCGTGCGCACCACCCGCGGCGGGTCCGCCGCGACGTCGACGATGCTGACGCTGTCGGAGAGGTGGTTCACCACCCACACCTCGCTCGCCGATCGCACCGCCACGGCCACGGGCTCCAGGCCGACGGGGACGGCCGCGCGATGCGTGAGGCCGGCGGCGGTGACGTCGAAGATCTCGAGGCGGTTGTCGGGCGTGTTGACCGTGAACAGCCTGCTGCCGTCGGCCGAGAGGGCCAGCGGCCGGACCTGCCCGCTCTCGAAGGTGACGAAGTCTGCCACGGCAGGAGCGGCAACCACGAGCGCGAGTAGCAGGGCGACGGGAAGGGGGAGACGGCGGGTCGACACGCAGCATCATCGATGACTCCTCTGTTGGATCGGGGTCCCCTGGGCTCCTGAACGGTATCGCCCGATATCCCAGCGTCAACGGAAAGCTGCCAACCGGCTCAGGGGGCGTCTGAACGGTCGGGGGGCCAGCAGCCTAGCTGGAGGCCGCGGACAGCAGGCCCCGCAGCTCGCTCTCCTCGACCACGTAGCGGGCTGCGCAGAACTCGCAGGTGACCTGGGCCTGCCGATCCGTCTCGAGCACCGACTCGATCTCCGTCCGGCCCATCGCCAGGATCGCCGCAGCCACCCGCTCACGGCTGCAGCGACAGCGGAATCGTACCTGGCGCTCCTCGAGGACCGACAGGTCGCCGCCGACGAGCGCCTGCAGCATGTCGACCGGCCCGAGGCCGTCGCGCACCAGCTCGCTGGGGGTGGCGACCCGCTCGACCCGCGCAGCCACCGCATCGAGCGCGTCGTCGGATGCGCCGGGCAGGGCCTGGACCAGGTAGCCGCCCGCGGCCGCGACCCGCCCGTCGGTATCGACGAACACGCCGACGCCGACCGCCGCCCGGGTCTGCTCGGAGGCGAGCAGGTAGCTCGCGAGATCGGCGCCGATCTCCCCCGACGCGAGCGGCACCACGCTGCGGTAGAGGGAGCCGGCCGCGAGCGGCACGCGCATGACGCAGAGGAGACCCTGCCCGAGCGCCCCGCCGACGTCGAGCTTACCGCGCCGCGGCGGGAGGTGCGTCGCCGGCCGGAGGACGAACCCGCGCGCGTCGCCGTCGGGCGTGGCGTCCGCGAGGACGCCGCGGAGCGGGCCGTCGCCGCTGAACTCGAGCGACAGGCGCTCGTCGCGCTTGATGGTGGCGGCGAGGAGCAACGCGCCGGTGAGGGCGCGCCCGAGCGCGGCGGTCGCGGTGGGTGCCGTGCCGTGGCGGCCGCGCGCTTCCTCGACCAGGCCCGTGGTGACGGCGGCGAGCGCGCGCACGGTGCCACCGCACGCCAGCGCACGCGCCAGCACATCAGCCACGCGTCGCTCCGGACGCCTCCCGCAAGCCGTCGAGCATGCGCTCGACGGGCACGAACCCGATGAATCGCTTGCGCTCCTGGCCATCGGGACCGAGCAGGACGTAGGTGGGCACGCCGGGAATCTGCCAGTGGGCCATCAACGCCTCCGCCTGATCGTCCTCGGCGGTGACGTCGGCCTTCAACGCGGCGAAGTCGCGCGTCGCGCGCACCACGGCGGGATCGCGGAAGGTCGTGCGCTCCATCTCGCGGCAGGGGAGACACCAGGCGGCCTGGAAGTCGATCAGAACGGGACGGCCGGTGGCGGTCGCGTGCGCGAGCGCCTGGTCGGAGAACGGCACCCATGCGATCGGATTCTCCGCCTCGGCGACGAAGAACCCGCTCAGCCCCACGACGATGGCGCCCGCGCCCGCCAGCCGGCGCGCCCAGCGATAGCCGACCGGCTCGCCCGCGACGGCGCCGAGGAAGCCGAGCACCAGACCCGCGACGATGAGCAGCGCGGTCCACAGCCCCTGCACGATGCCCGGTCGCAGCAGCGGCGTGACGAAGTGCAGCGCGAGGCCGATCAGCACGAAGCCGAAGAGCCGCTCCATCCAGGCGAGCCAGGCGCCGCTGCGCGGCAGCCGTCGCAGCCTGCCGGCCGCGGTCGCGAGGGCGACGTACGGCAGGCCCATGCCGAGTCCGAGCACGAAGAAGAGGGCGAAGCCGAGGAGCACGGACTGGCGCGCGCCGACGTAGAGCAGGAGCGCGGCGACGATCGGCCCGATGCAGGGAGCGCCGACCACGCCCATGGTGAGCCCCATGAAGAGCGCGCCGAACGCGCCGTCGCCCCCGCGGCCCGCCGCCTGCATGAGCACCGACGGCAGCCGCACCTGGTACAGGCCGAAGTTGCCGAGCGCGAGCGCCACCATCAGGAGCGCGATCCCGCCAAGGACGACCGGCTGCTGCATCGCGGCGCCGAAGAGCGATCCCGTGAGGGCGGCGGCGACACCGAGCGCGGAGAAGGTGATGCAGATGCCGAGGACGTAGAGCAGCGCGTGCGCCACCCGGGTGCTCTCCGCAACCCTACGCCCCCCGAAGAACGCGATCGTGACCGAGATCATGGGATAGACGCAGGGGGTGAGGTTGAGCGCGAGCCCGAGGAGCCCCACCCACAGGAACGTGACTCCCCATCCCCATCGCGCGACGGCATCGGCCACCGCGTTGTCCACGCCGGCCCCGGCGGCACCCGTCTGCTGCTCTGCGACCAGGTCCAGGGTCCGCGGCGGCAGGCAGGTCGTGTCGTTGCACGCCTGGAAGCGGAGCCGCGCGCGAACGGGAGCCGCGGCGGAGGCGCCGCCGGTGAGCGGCGCGGTCAGCTTGACCGTCCCCTCGTAGAGCAGCAGCGGCTTGCCGGGCGAGAAGGCGAGGGTCCGCTCCACGGGCGTCGGCCAGGTGATCGCGCCGGCCGTCTGTCCCTGTGGCGGGCTCACGTCGAGCGTGGTCGGGATGAGGAACGCGTCGCGTGGCTCGTGGCCGTTGATGTGCCAGCCCGGAGCGATGGTCACCTCGGCGACCGCCTGGCCGGGGTCCGCCTGGAGGCGCGCGCTCACCGGGTCGCCGTCGGCGCGCGCGAGCGCCGGCAGCGCGAGGACCGCGAGCAAGGCCGGTAGCAGCCGGTGGATCGTGGAGAACCTCGCCACGGCAGCTCAGCGGAGCGGGATCACCTTCGACGGACCTGCGGACTGCCCGGGCTGTCCCGGCGATCCTCCCGACTCCCCCGAGCGTCCGCCCGCGACCTCCGAGAGCGGCACCCACTCGACGATCTCCAGACCGTAGCCCGGCAGGCTGACGAGCCGCAGCGGATTGTTCGTGAGCCAGCGGATCTTGCGCACGCCGATGTCACGCAGGATCTGCGCGCCGATCCCGAAGTCGCGGAAGATGCTGGCGCGCGGCGAGGCGAAGCCGCTGCTCGGCGCCTGTCTGCTGGCGCCCTCCGGCACGTCGAAGAGGTCGAGCCCGCGGCCCGAGCGCCGGAGATAGAGGATGACGCCGCGTCCCTCGGCCTCGATCCGCTCCATGGCGCGGTGGAGCAGCGACCGGGTGTCGCGCGGCGCGTAGGCGAAGATGTCGCCGGGCAGGTACTCGAGATGCGGGCGCACGAGCACCGGCTCCGGGCCGCCGACGTCGCCCTTCACCAGGACCAGGTGCTCGTTGTCGTCGATGTCCGTGGTGTAGACCAGCGCACGGAACTGGCCGCCGTACGACGTGGAGAGCGGAGCCTCGGCGACGCAGTGCACCAGCTTGTCGTGCGCGCTGCGATACGCGATCAGGTCGGCGATGGTGGCGATCTTGAGACCGTGCTTGCGCGCGAATCCTTCCAGATCGGGAAGCCTCGCCATGCTGCCGTCGTCACGCATGATCTCGCAGATGACGCCGGCCGGGGCGAGGTCCGCCAGCCGCGCGAGATCGACCGCGCCCTCGGTCTGGCCGGCACGCACCAGAACTCCGCCCCGTCGCGCCCGCAGCGGGAACACGTGCCCGGGCGTGACGATGTCCGCCGGCGTGGAGTCGGCACGGATCGCCGTGCGGATCGTGGTGGCCCGATCGGTGGCGGAGATTCCCCGCCCGATGCCGGAGCGCGCGTCGATCGACACCGTGAACGCGGTGCCGAGAGGCGCCCGGTTCTCCCGCACCATCATCGGAAGCCCGAGCTGCTCGCACTGGTGCTCGGTGAGCGACAGGCAGATGAGCCCCCGGCCGTGCGTCGCCATGAAGTTGATGTGCTCGGGGGTGACGCGGTCCGCCGCGACGCAGAGATCGCCCTCGTTCTCGCGATCCTCGTCGTCCATGAGGATGATCATCCGCCCCGCGCGGATCTCCTCCAGCGCCTCCACGGTGGGGACGATGCTGGACCCGGCACGCCTGTGCGGCACGCGGCGATGATAACCGCGGGCACCCGAGGAGGCCAGACCCGCGCCAGCTATCGCTTCCGGGCCGGGCCGTGCTACCCAGCCGGCATGTCCCGCGGTCTCGCCACCCTGCTGTCCGCCCTCCTGCTGGCCGGCTCGGCGGCCGCGCACGCCAGCCCGTCCGACGTCGACCGCGTCGCCGGGACGGCGCGTCAGGGCGTCCGCTCCATCGTGAAGCGCCTGTCGGGCGCGTCGTTCGCCGGGCGGGACAACGACACCCCCGAGTCCGACCGGGCGCAGCGCCTGCTGATCCGCAAGCTGCGGCGCTTCGGCAGCGGGCTGAACACCGCCGCCACCGGCGACGATGCGTTCCGGCAGCCGTTCGAGCAGTCGGGCCAGATCGGGACGAACCTGGTGGCGGTCATCCGGGGGCGGGAGCTCCCGGACGAGTACGTCGTCGTCGGGGCGCACTACGACCACCTCGACTCGCGCAGCACGCCGTCCGGGTCGTGCTCGATCCGCAACGCCCCCGGCGGCGTCATCTGTCCCGGCGCGACCGACAACGCCGCGGGCGTCGGTGCGGTGCTCGGCATCGGGCGCGCGCTCGGCAAGCTGTCGCAGCCGCCGCGGCGCTCGGTGGTGCTGGCGCTGTGGGACGCCGAGGAGGACGGCCTGCTCGGCTCGCTGTACTACGTGCAGCATCCGCTGGTTCCGCTGGCGAAGACCGTCGCCTACGTCAACTTCGACATCCAGGGCGCCAACCTCCTGCCGTCGCTCCGTCGCGTCAGCTTCGCGGTCGGCGCGGAGACGGGCGGCAGCGCGCTCGGCGCCTTCGTGAGCAACGCGGTGGCCGCGGAGGGGCTCGACACCCGGCCGGTGAGCTTCATCTTCGGGCAGCTGCGCAGCGACTACGCGAACTTCGTGCGTATCGGAAAGGTGCCGACCGTCTTCTTCTCGGACTCGACGGGCGGCTGCTACCACACCACCGGCGACACCTTCGACGTCGTCGACACGCGCAAGCTCGCCGTCCAGACGCGCATCGCCTTCCGCACCACGGTCGCCCTCGCCGACACGCTCTCACCGCCTCCGTTCCGCGGCGAGAACCCGGCCGCCGCGACGTACCAGGACGCGCTGTCGCTGAATCACGTCTTCTCCACGGCGCAGAGCGACCTGGCGCTCTTCTCCCCGGCCGATCAGGTGATCGTGCAGCAGCTCCAGAGCGACGTCGCCGCCGTCGTCGCCGCGGGTCCGGATGCGTTCGGCTCCGCACAGGTGGGCGCGCTGCTGAACGCCGCGCTGCAAGGGATCAACGCCCTCACCCGCCTGCCCTGCCAGCGCTTCTGAGCGCTACTCGACCGTGACGCTCTTCGCCAGGTTACGCGGCTGATCGACGTCCGTGCCGCGGTACACGGCGACGTGATACGCCAGGAGCTGGAGCGGCAGCGTCAGCATGATCGGCGTGAGCAGCTCGTTGGTGGCCGGCACCTCGAGCACCTCCCACGCGACGTCCTCGAGATCGGCCGTCTTCGCGTCGGTGACCACGATGATGCGGCCGCCGCGCGCTTCCACCTCCTTCAGGTTGGACAGCGTCTTCTCGAACACCGCGTCGTGCGGGATCAGGACGACGACCGGCATCTCCTCGTTGATGAGCGCGATGGGGCCGTGCTTCATCTCGCCCGCCGGGTAGCCCTCGGCGTGGATGTAGGAGATCTCCTTCAGCTTGAGCGCGCCCTCGAGGGCGACCGGATAGTTGATGCCGCGCCCGAGGTAGAGGAAGTCCTGCGCCTGGCCGTACTTCTTGGCCACGCGCTCGATGAGCTTCTCCCGACCGAGCGCCTCCTTCACGAGCGCCGGCAGCGCCACCAGGTCGCTCAGCAGCTGGCGCCCCCTGTCGGCGTCGATCACGCCGCGCTTTCGCCCGACGTAGAGTCCGAGCAGGTAGAGCGCCGTCAGCTGGGTCGTGAACGCCTTCGTGCTGGCGACGCTGATCTCCGGTCCGGCGTGCGTGTAGAGGACCCCGCCGGCGCGGCGCGCGATGGAGGAGTCGACCACGTTGCACACCGCCAGCACCGGCGCCCCGCGCTCGCGGCCGGCCTCGACCGCGGCCAGCGTGTCGGCCGTCTCGCCCGACTGGGAGACCACGATCAGGAGCGTCCCGGGGTCGAGGACCGGGTCGCGGTAGCGGAACTCGCTGCCGTAGTCGACCTCGCACGGCACGCCCGCGAGGCGCTCGATCAGGAACTTGCCGACGAGACAGGCGTGCCACGCGGTGCCGCACGCGACCAGCACGCAGCGCTTGATGTCGGCGGGCAGGTTGTCGGTGACCTCGACGTCGAGCTGCACGTCGCCTTCCTCCTGGAGGATGCGGCCGCGCATCGTGTCGATGATCGCCTGCGGCTGCTCGTGGATCTCCTTCAGGAGGAAGTGCTTGTAGCCGCCCTTCTGCGCGGTCACCGCGTCCCACGCGACCACCTTGGGCGCGCGCTCGACCGGCGTGCCGTCGAAGGTGGTGATGCGGACCTCGTCGGCGGTCACCTCGGCCACCTCGCCGTCCTCGAGGAAGAGGACGCGGCGCGTGTGGTCGAGCATCGCCGGGATGTCGGACGCGATGAAGTTCTCCCCGTCGCCGAGCCCGAGCACGATGGGCGTCGCGTTCTTCGCCGCCACCAGGCGGTCGGGCTCGCTCTCCGACAGCACCACGATGGCGAACGATCCCGCGAGCTCGGCGATCGCCCGTCGCGTGGCCTCGGCCAGGCCACAGCCCTGCGCCACGAACTCGTCGATGAGATGCGAGATGACCTCGGTGTCGGTCTCCGACGCCATGGTGCGGCCGCGCTTCGCCAGCGCGTGGCGCAGCTCGAGGAAGTTCTCGATGATGCCGTTGTGGATCACCACCACCTTGCCGGCGCGGTGCGGGTGCGCGTTCTGCTCCGACGGTCGGCCGTGCGTCGCCCAGCGCGTGTGCCCCACGCCCGGCGTCCCGCCGAGCGGCTGCTCGCGCAGCATCGCGTCGAGGTTGTCCAGCTTGCCGACCGAGCGGCGCACCTCGACGTGGTGGTCGGTGATGGTCGCCAGGCCGGCCGAGTCGTAGCCACGGTACTCGAGCTTGCGCAGCCCGGAGACGAGAATGGGCGGGGCGTCCCGCGGACCGACGTATCCGACGATTCCACACATGGTGCTTAGCGTCCTCGCCGGCGACGGGCGCGGAAGCGCTCGACCCAGCCCTCGACGAATTTCACCGGCGCCCGGCTGAGCGCGAGCGCGCCGGCGGGCACGTCCTTCGTCACCGTGGTGCCCGCCGCGACGTACGCGTCGTCGGCGACCGTCACCGGCGCGACCAGCTGCGTGTCGCTCCCGATCTGCACGCGCGCCCCGATGCGGGTGAAATGCTTCTCGAACCCGTCGTAGTTGCAGGTGATGGTGCCGGCCCCGACGTTGCTGTCGGGCCCCACCTCGCAATCGCCCAGGTAGGTGAGGTGGTTGGCCTTCGTCCCTGCCCCGATCGCCGCCTTCTTGGTCTCGACGAAGTTCCCGATGTGCACGCGCTCCGCGAGCCGCGTGCCCGCGCGCAGGCGCGCGAACGGTCCGACGACGGCCGCGCTGCCGATCTCCGCCTGCTCGACCCAGCAGCCGAACAGCAGGTGCACGCCATCGGCGAGCACGGCGTCCACGAGCCACGACGTGCCGTCGAGACGGCACTCGCGGCCGATGCGCGTGCGGCCGCGCAGGGTGACGTTCGCGCCGATCACGGTATCGGCGCCGATCTCCACCTCGGGACCGACGTATGCGGTGCGCGGATCCTCGAACGTCACGCCCGCCGCCATCCAGCGCTCGACGGTCCGATCTCTCAGCGTCGTCTCCATGTCTGCCAGCTCCGCTCGCGTGTTGATGCCGGCCACCTCGTCCGGCTGCTCGCTCTCGAGCGTGGTCACCCGATGACCCGCCTGCGCCGCCAGGGCGACGATGTCCGTCAGGTAGAACTCGCGCTGCGCGTTGTCGTCGCGCAACGCGGCCAGCAGCGGCCGCAGCGACTCGGCGCCCACGCAGTAGACTCCCGGATTGACCTCGGTGATCGTCTTCTCCTCGGCCGTGGCGTCGCGCTCCTCGACGATGCCCCGCACGCGGCCGTCGGGGTCGCGCACGATCCTGCCGTAGCCGGTGGGATCCGCCTGGCGCACCGTGAGCAGCGAGAGATGCGCGCGCTGCTCGCGGTGCGCCTCGACCAGCCGGCGCAACGTCTCCGGACGGATCAGCGGGACATCGCCATAGAGGATGAGGACGTCTCCCGAGAAGCCGTCGAGGGCGGGCAGGGCGCAGCGCACCGCGTGCCCCGTGCCGCGTTGCTCCTCCTGGAGGACGGCGCGGATGCCGGGAAGGCCGGACGCGTCGGCCGCGTCCCGGACCTGATCGGCCTGGTGCCCGACCACCACCACGATGCGCTCCGGCTCGAGGCTTCCGACGGCCGCCAGCGGATAGCGCAGGAGCGGCCGCCCGCCCAGCTGGTGCAGCACCTTGGCCCGGGCCGACCGCATGCGGGTCCCCAGACCGGCCGCCAGTACGATCGCTGCCAGGGGGGCCCGGTCGGTCACGGTCGTCGCGCTATCACATTCCCGGAAGGGGTGCATGGCTCGATCGGACCCTGCTTGCCCACCCCCCGGGTCCTACGAGACAATGAGACGCATCATGTGGGCGGCGCGTGTCGTGGTGGTGGGGATGGTGATGATGACGCTGAACGCGGGATGCGCGACACGGAAGAAGCCCGTGCCGCCGGCGCGGATCGTCGCGGACGAGGACCGGCTCGACTGGGCCGCCAACGAGCCCGACTTCATCGTCATCCGGAAATCCTGTCGAACGCTCGACGTGTACCGGTACGGCGAGCGCATCCGCAGCTATCCGGCGGTGTTCGGCCAGGGCGGCCGCGAGCGAAAGCTCTACGAGGGCGACTATCGCACGCCGAACGGGCTCTACACGATCATCGGCGATCGCTGGCACGAGCGCTGGGAGCACTTCTTCCTGCTCGACTACCCGAACGCCGACGACGCGTATCGCTACGAGGTGGCGCTCGCCTCGGGCGACGTCCCGGTGCGCGGCGGCGCGCACGCCGGGATCGGCGGCGCGGTCGGCATCCACGGCACCGACAAGCCGTGGCTGAACCAGACCGGGGTCGACTGGACGTGGGGCTGCATCTCGATCGACAACGATGCCGTGCGAGATCTCGTCACGCTCGTCCACGTCGGCACGCCCGTCCTGATCCAGGACTGAGCGCGGCGCGCGGCCGACTCAGCCGCGCGCCCGTTCCAGCGCGGGCGACAGGCGCTCGCCGCCGCGGCGCAGCCACACGCGCATCGCATCGACGACGATCAGCGCAACGAGTCCCATGAAGAACCCGGTGATGACAGCGTCGAGGCGCAGGTTGAAGATCTGGCTGCGGACCTGCGCGATCTTCTCCGCCGCGACGAGGCCGTCCGCCAGCTGCGCGGCGAGCTGATCCGCACCGGCGAGGAAGCCGAGCTTCGGGTCCGCAGACCAGATCTTCTGGTAGCCGGCGGTCATCGTGACCGCCAGCAGCCAGCCGAGCGGCGCGAGGGTCGTCCACGCGTAGCGTCCGCGGCCCGTCCGGATGATGATCGTCGTCGCGACGACCAGGGCGATTGCCGCGAGCAGCTGGTTGGCGATGCCGAACAGCGGCCAGAGGATGTTGATGCCGCCGAGCGGGTCGATCACCCCCTGGTAGAGGAAGTATCCCCACGACCCGACCACGACGAGGCTGGCGAGGAACACGCTCGGGTACCAGCTCGTCCGTCCGAGCGGCGCCCAGACGTGTCCGAGGAGATCCTGCAGCATGAAGCGTCCGACACGCGTCCCCGCGTCGAGCGTGGTCAGGATGAAGAGGGCCTCGAACATGATCGCGAAGTGGTACCAGAGCGCGAGCGCCTCCCCGCCGAGCACGCGCGAGAAGATGGTCGCCATGCCGACCGCGAGGCTCGGCGCGCCGCCGGTACGCGCGAACAGCGTGCGCTCGCCGATCTCGTGCGCGAGCGTCGCCATCTGCTCCGGCGTCACCGCGAAGCCCCAGCTCGAGATGGTGGCGGTCGCCGCGACAGGGTCGGCGCCCACCACGGCGGCGGGGCTGTTGATCGCGAAGTAGACGCCGGGCTGGAGCGCCGCGGCCGCCACCATCGCCATGATGGCGACGAACGACTCGAGCAGCATCGCGCCGTAGCCGATCATCGGGGCGTCGGTCTCCTGGCGCAGCAGCTTCGGCGTGGTGCCGGAGGAGATCAGCGAGTGGAAGCCCGAGATCGCGCCGCAGGCGATCGTGATGAAGACGAACGGGAAGACCTTGCCGGCGAAGATCGGGCCGGTTCCGTCGACGAAGCGAGTCACGGCCGGCAGGTGGACCTGCGGGCGCAGCACGACGATGCCGATCGCCAGCAACCCGATCGCGCCGAGCTTGACGAACGTCGAGAGATAGTCGCGCGGCGCGAGAAGCAGCCAGACCGGGAGCACCGAGGCCGCGAAGCCGTATGCGATGATCGTCCATGCCAGCGCCGGCGCGCTCAGCGTGAGCATGGGACCGAGGGTCGGGTGCTGATCGACCCAGCGGCCGCCGACCAGCGCGACGGCGAGCAGGACGAGACCCACCACGGTGGCGCCCTTCACGTCGTGCGGGCGCACCACACGCATGTACCAGCCCATCAGCATGGCGATCGGGATCGTCAGGCCGACCGTGAACGTGCCCCACGGGCTGTGGTTGAGCGCGTTCACCACGACGAGCGCGAGCACCGCGATCAGGATCACCATGATCGAGAACACGCCCGCCAGCGCGGCGTAGCCGGCGAAGGGACCGATCTCGTCCTTCGCCATCTGGCCGAGCGAGTGACCGTCGCGCCGCAGGCTGCCGCAGAGGATGCAGAAGTCCTGCACGGCGCCGCCCAGGACCACGCCGAAGAGGATCCAGAGCGTGCCCGGCAGGTAGCCGAACTGCGCCGCCAGGGTCGGGCCGATGAGCGGCCCGGGCCCCGCGATGGCCGCGAAGTGATGTCCGAAGACCACCCAGCGGTTGGTCGGGACGAAGTCGCGGCCGTCGTTCAAGCGCTCCGCCGGTGTCGCCCGCGTCGCGTCGAGCGAGAACACGCGGGCCGCGATGAAGGCGCCGTAGTAGCGGTAGGCGAGGGCGTAGCAGGCGACCGCCGCGACGACGAACCAGACCGCGTTCACCGGCTCGCCGCGCGTGAGCGCGAGCACCGCGATCGCCACGGCGCCGCCGAGCGCAACCAGGAGCCAGCCGACGGCGCTCCAGAAACCACGCGCGCGCCGCGATGCCGGCGCTCCGGACGGATCGGCGCTCAATGTCGGCGCGGGTCCCGTGTACGCATCGTGGCTCCTCGACTGCGCCTTACAGGCAGTCCACGGCGGGATCAAGGCTGCGCGGCTGCTCAGCGCTCGCCGATGAGATACGTGGCGCCTTCGGCGCCGGCCGTCGCCGTGTGCACGGTGCCGCGCGGCAGCATCAGGCGATCGCCGGGACCGAGGCGCAGCTCGCCGCCCGCCGCAGCGAAGGCGATCTCGCCCGCGACCACCCAGATGCTCTCGTCGTGGTCGTGGGCGTGCGGCGAGTAGGTCGCCGCCGGCCCGTCACTCCAGCGGAACACGCTGAAGCCCTCGCGCTCGAGCTGGCTCCGCAGCGCGAGCCTCCGTGGGAGCGTCCGGACCCGGCCAGGCGATGCGCTCGAGCCGCACGGCCGAGCTCAGAGCACGCGGCGAATCGCGGCCGCCACGTCGTCGTCGCGGCCGGCGAAGAAGTGGTCCGCCTGCGGAATCGTGGTGAGCTCGACGCCGCCCGTGGTCACCAGCGCACGCGCACGATCCAGGGGACAGAACCGATCGCGGTCCCCGACGATCACCGCGAGCGGAGCGCGCAGATCGCGCACGAACGTCCAGTCGAAGAACGCGAGGGGCGGCGCGACGGCGATCACCTGGCTCACGCCGGCGTCGTCACACGCGGCGCGGGCGCCCGCCCACGCGCCGAAGGAGTACCCGACGATCGCCAGCGGGGTCGCGGACGGCAGCATCGGGCGGAGCGCCGCAGCCGCCGCGGCGACGTCGCGGACCTCCTCCGGTCCTCCGCTGAACGCGCCGCCGCTCGAGCCGACGCCGGCGAAGTTGAAGCGCAGGGCGGCCCAGCCAGCATCCAGGCAGGCGCGGACTGCCGCCATGACCACCGGATTGTCCATGTCGCCACCGTACTCGGGATGCGGGTGGCACACGACGGCGCCGCCGCGAGGCGACACGGGAGGTTCGGCGAGCCGCGCCTCGAGGAGCCGAGGCGCGGCGCCGACGTCGAGAGGCCGCTCGGACAGGGTCAGGCGGTGAGGGCCGCGACCTGCATCATGAAGGCCATGTCGCCCTCGATGCGCAGCCGGCCGGTCATGAACGCCTCCTGGCCGTTCAGCTTGCCCTCCTGCATGGCGACGAAATCGGCGAGCTTCATCTTGAGGATCGTGCGGGGCGTCGCCGCGCCGTTGAAGCTCATCTCCAGCTTGAACGGATCGCCGCCCTCGCGCGACAGCTCCTGCGCGATCGTGCCCTTCAACGCCTTCGCGCGCCCGCTGTTGTCGGGGCGGCCGGGCCGGCTCGCGGGCAGCAGCAGCGCGGGCGCGGCGCCGTTGCGGCCGAGCACGGCGTCGAGGAAATCGCTGGCCGCCAGCGTGAAGGTCAGCACGGCGTCGGCGGTGCCCTTCTTCGACGTCATGACGCCGTCCTTGATCTCGACGTGCCAGTCGCCGCCGCCGGCGCCGGTCACGTGATACTGCATGCTGAAGTCCTGCGGAACGGAGGCGCCCTCGGCCTTCTGCGCCGCGTAGCCTGCCGGAAGGAGCTGCTCGAAGAACTGCTCCGGGGTGACGTTTTCGGGTAGTGCCTGTTGCTCGGCCATGGTGTTCGGTCCTCCTCGATGTCCCGAGCGCCGCCCGGGGGGTGCGATCCCGCCCTTACTGCCATTCCTCGCGAGCCGGCGGCAATAGCGACCGGCTCATCCGCTCGACCGCCGCCGCGAACGGTGCCGTCGATGCGTGGAGCGGACGGGCCGATCCTCCCGGGCGAGCGACCTAGACGGGCTCGCGCAGCTTCGCTTCGAGCTCCGGTAGCCAGGCGTCCAGACCCACCTCGGACTCCACCACGATCTCGAGCTTGCCATTCGGCAACCGCCGCACACCGCCCGGATGCGCCGGCTTCAGCGGGATGATCACCGCCTCGCGCGAGATCCCGAGCCGGTCCAGGATCTCGAAGACGCGCTCGATGACGGGAAGCGTGACGGCGGCGAGCGGCGGCATCGCGTTCACTCGCCCCCCATGACGGGCTTCACCTTCGTCATGACCGATCTCCTCGTCAGCTCCGCAGTCGCGAGAACTTCGGCGGCCGCTTCTCGAGGAATGCCACGACGCCCTCGCGGAAGTCGGGACGCCGGAAGCTCTCCAGCATGAGCCCGATCGCTTCCTGCTCCGCCCCGTCGAGCGCGCCGGTCCAGTGCTGCCAGACCTGCCGCTTCATGATCGCCATGGACGCCGGCGAGCAGTTGGCCGCGAGATCCTCGACGTACTCGCGCACGAACGGGAGCAGCTCGTCGTGCGGGATCACGCGATTCACCAGCCCCACGCGCGCGGCCTCGGCGGCGTCGATGCGGCGGGCGGAGAAGAGCAGGTCGAGCGCGTGCGCGGTGCCGACCAGACGCGGGAGCAGCCAGCTGACCCCCCACTCCGCGACCAGCCCGCGACGCGAGAACGACGTCGTGAAGCTCGCGCGATCCGACGCGAAGCGCAGGTCGCACGCGAGCGCGATCGGCACGGCCATGCCGGCGACGGGCCCGTTGACGGCGGCGATGACCGGTTTTCGCACCGACGCGATGTAGGTGTACGTGCCGCGGAACGACGCCATGTCCGGATCACCGGGATCCGCGTCGAGCTCGGCGGGCGTATTCGCCTGCCGGCCGCCCTCGCTGATGCTCTTCAGATCGTTCAGGTCGGCGCCGGCGCAGAAGCCCCGGCCGGCGCCCGTGAGGACGATGGCGACGACGTCGCCGTCGGCCTCCGCGCGGGCCAGGGCGTGCTTCACCTCGGCGCCCATGCGGGTGGTCCACGCGTTCAGGACCTGCGGACGGTTCAACGTGATCGTCGCGACCGGGTCGGCCACGTCGTAGCTGATCTCCTGGTACATGCGGTCTCCTCGCGCGCCCGGTGGGGCGCCGCAAACCCGTAGTCCACCGGCGGCCGGACGACAAGACGCGGACGGCGATGGCGGTCCGCCGAGACCTCTTGAAATTGATTTTCAATTTCGATATGCCCAGCGATCGAGAGGAGGGAACGACCCGTGAACTGGATTCCGCTGATCGGCGTGGTGCTCTTCGTGGGACTCGGAGTGGGCTGGCGCTCGTGGCTGCAGCGGCGCCGCCACGGCTCGTACGGGAATCGCGCTGTTCCGCTCGGGCGACCTGGCGCAGCACGTCCGGGAGGCCGGCATCCTGGTGCTGGTGCCCCTGCTGGCGGCCGAGGCGATTGCATGCGCCGTCGCGCCGGGCTCCCTGGAGCGGTTTCGCATCGCGCCGTCGACGCCGGTGATGCAGGGTCTCGGCGCGATCGTCCTCTTCGCCGGGGTCGCCCTCATGGTCGTCGCCCAGCTCGAGCTCGGGGCGTCCTGGCGCATCGGCATCGAGCAGGACGCACGGCCCGGTCTCGTGGCGCGCGGCCTGTACCGCTTCTGCCGGAACCCGATCTTCCTGGCGATGCTCGCGGTGCTGCTGGGATTCGCGCTCCTGGTCCCGACGTGGCCGTCGGTCGTCGCGCTGCTCGGCACGTACGTCGGGATTCGCGGCGCGATCGGGGCCGAGGAGCGCTACCTGCTGCGCGCGTACGGCGGCCACTACGCCGCGTACGCCGCCCGCGTCGGCCGCTTCGTGCCGCACGTCGGCCGGCTGGCGGTACGTTGATGGCCGCTCAGTGGACCTCGCCGCCGCCGGCGACGGTGAGGGTGATGCCGGTCACGTTCTCGGCTCGGCAGAGATAGACCGCCGCGTCGCCGATCTCCGCGGGAGTCTGCTCGCGCTTCAGGTAGGTCGAGCGCTGCACGAAGTCCTCGAACACGCGCTCGACGGGAACGCCGCTCATTCCGGCGAGCACGGGATTCAGCACTTCCGTCCACATCGCCGTCTGGATGTAGCCGGGACAGAGCGCGTTCACCGACACGTTCACCGGACCGAGCTCCTCGGCGAGCGCCTGCGTGAGGGAGATGACCGCGGACTTCGACGCGCAGTAGGCCGACAGCCCACCCCGTCCGGTCTTCCCCGCGACGGATGCCACGTTCACGATGCGACCTCCGCCACGGCTCACGAGCAGCGGAATCGCCGCGCGCGCGCACAGGAAGACGCCCTTCACGTTGACCGCGAAGATGCGGTCCCACGTGGCCTCGTCCATCGCGGCGACCGGCGCCGCGGCGATGATGCCCGCGTTCGCCACCAGGACATCGAGGCCGCCGAAGTGTGACACGACCTCCGCCATCAGCCGCTCGACGTCCGCTGCCGCCGTGACGTCGGCCACGACGGCGGCGCAGCGCCTGCCCGTCGCGCCCACCGCGGCGACGGTCGCCGCGAGATCGTCGCTCGACGCGAGCCGGTATGGCGTGACGCCGTCGGCCGACCGCCCCACGTCCGACACGACGACGTCACAGCCCGCGCCGGCGAGCGCCACCGCGATGGCCCGTCCGAGCCCGCGCGCCGCGCCGGTGACGACGGCAACCTTTCCGGTGAGCTCCATCGCGGTGGCATACGCCCGCGCGCAGCGACAGGTCCAGTGGCGTCGAGCGGCGTCGCGCTACGCTCCGCCGCACCGACGACCTGCATGCCCGGTCTTCGCTCAGCGGATCGCGTCGAGCCCCGTGATGTCGCGTCCCACGATCAGCGTGTGCATGTCATACGTGCCCTCGTAGGTGTTCACGGTCTCGAGATTCATCATGTGCCGGATCACGGGATACTCGTTCACGATGCCGCTCGCGCCCAGCACGTCGCGGGCGAGGCGGGCGATCTCGAGCGCGTGGCCGACGTTGTTGCGCTTCGCGAGCGACACCTGCTCGGGCCGCACCTGCCCGGCGTCCTTCAGCTGGCCCAGTCGCAAGGCAAGCAGCTGCCCCTTCGTGATCTCGTTCACCATGTGCACGAGCTTCGCCTGCACGAGCTGGAAGCTCGCCAGCGGCTTGCCGAACTGCGTTCGCGTCTGCCCGTAGCGCAGCGCCGTCAGGTAGCAGGTGCGCGCCGAGCCGATGGCGCCCCACACGATGCCGTAGCGCGCCTGGTTCAGGCACGAGAACGGACCCGCTAGCCCCTGCGCTCCGGGAAGCTGGCTCGACGCCGGGATACGCACGTCCTCGAGCACCAGCTCCGACGTGATGGACGCGCGCAGCGAGAACTTCCCCTTGATGTCGTGGGTCGAGAAGCCAGGCGTGCCGCGCTCCACCAGGAAGCCGCGGATCACGCCCTCGTCGTCCTTCGCCCAGACGGTGGCGACGTCGGAGATGGAGCCGTTCGTGATCCAGCGCTTCGTGCCGCTCAAGACCCAGTGCCCGCCGTCGCGCCGGGCCCGGGTCTCCATGCCGCCGGGGTCCGATCCGTGGTCCGGCTCGGTGAGCCCGAAGCAGCCGATCGCACGCCCCGCAGCCATCTCGGGCAGCCAGCGACGCTTGTGCTCCTCGCTTCCCCAGCGCCAGATGCTGTACATCGCCAGCGAGCCCTGGACCGACGCCATCGAGCGCAGGCCGGAGTCGCCCGCCTCCAGCTCCTGGCAGATCAGGCCGTAGGCCACCGCGGACAGGCCGGCGCAGCCGTAGCCCTTCAGGTGCGCTCCGAACAACCCGAGCTCGCCCATGCGCGGGATGAGCTGGCGCGGGAATTCCTCTCGCGCGTGGCAGGCCTCGATGAGCGGCATCGCCTCGCGCTCGACGAAGCTCCGCACCGTCGCGGCGGTCATGCGCTCCTCCGGCGCGAGGAGATCGTCGATCCGGTAGTAGTCCACGTCGTTCGTGCTCGTCATGTCGCGTCCTCCCGAGCGCCAGGTTGCAAGGACCCGGAGCGCTCCCTATGAGGGGGCCTCACGCTCCGCTGCCTACCCATTAGAAAATGCACCTGGAAACCCTCAAGGTGTTCTGTGACGTGGTGGAGACGCAAGAGCTTCTCCGCCGCGGCGTCGCAGAACTTTGTCACGCAGTCGGCCGTCAGCCAACAGGTCCGGATGCTGGAGGATCGCTGGGGCCGGCGGCTCCTCGAGCGCACCCGCGGCAACGTCCGACTCACCCCTGCCGGCGACATCCTCTACCAGGCCAGCAAGGACATCGTGCAGCGCTTCCAGGAGATGGAGGGACAGCTCCAGGCATCGGCGAACGTGGTCAGCGGCACGGTCCGCGTCGCGACGGTGCATTCCGTCGGTCTGTACGAGCTGTCGGCATCGCTCAAGCGCTACCTGAAGGCCTTCCCCCAGGTCCAGCTCCGGCTCGAGTACAGCCGCTCGAGCAAGATCTACGACGACGCCGTGCGCGGCCACATCGATCTCGGGATCGTGGCCTTCCCGACCCGGCGGCCCGGCATCACGGTCATCTCCTTCCGCCAGGACCGCCTGGTGCTGGTCACGCCACCCGGACATCCCCTCGCCCGGCACCGGACCGTGGCGGTGCGGAAGCTCGCGGGCGAGCCGCTGGTCGGCTTCGAGCGCGACATCCCGACGCGCAAGGAGACCGATCGCCTGCTGCGCAAGCACGGCGTCGAGGTCCGCTACATCATGGAGCTCGACAACGTCGAGACGATCAAGCAGGTGGTCGAGATCGGTCACGGCGTCGCCATCCTGCCGGAGCCGGCCATCCGGCCCGAGGTGAAGCAGAAGTCGCTCGCGGTGGTGCAGCTGGCCGACGAGGTACTGTTCCGGCCGCTCGGCATCATCCATCGCCAGGGCAAGCACTTCTCACCGGCGGCCGAGAAGTTCATAGAGTATCTTCGAGCAGAATGAGCGTGTGGCGGCGGGCGGCGGTTCTCCTGGCGGTGGTGGTGGCGGCGGCTGGCTGCGGCCGCACGCGTGTGCCGAGCGGCGTGCCGGCCACGCCCTCGGCGTGCGTCCGCCTGCAGAGCGAGCGGCAGGTACGCGGCGAGAGGCTGTGCGAGGACGCCTTCTCCTGCTACCTGCCGCCGAACGGCGAATCGGACCGCATCGGCTTGCGCCGCCTGGCTCCGTGCAACGGCGGCGGCGGCCCCGTCGTGCTCTACTTCCCGGGCATGTTCATGAACGGCGAGATCTCCGGGACGAGCGCCAACTACGATCTGCGCCTCTATCTCGCGCAGGCGGGCTTTCGCATCTGGAGCCTCGACTACCGGACGCACGCGGTCCCCGCGAACGCCAGTCCCCAGCAGCTCCAGACGCTCTCCGCCTGGACGCGCGACACATTCCTCCAGGACGCGGAGTGGGCGGCCACCTTCGTCCGCGGTGTGGACCCGGGGCCGCTCTTCCTCGCCGGCTTCAGCTATGGAGCCGGGATCGCGTACGGCCTCGTCTCGCGCGGCAACCAGCCGGTCGAGGGACTGATCATCCTCGACGGCGTGCCGGGCGGCAGCAGCTTCCCGCCGGAAGGCGGAGGCGCCGCCATCGACGTCGCGGGCAGCCAGATGTCGTTTGCCGACCGGGAGGCGCTGCTGCGCGCCGTCATCAAGAGCCCGAACAATCCCTCCCCGGTCGGTGGCGGGACGGCGGGGGCCGCGCTCGGGCAGATCCTCTTTTCCGCGCCGTCCTACGGCGGACAGGGCGGCCTCAGCGCCGCGCGCGACGGCGTGAGCGACATCCGGGTCGTCGCGCTGCTGCTCGACAGCTACGACCGCTGGTGGCCCCGCGCCGCGCTCGAGGGCCCGGCCAAGGGACCGTACAAGAGGCTTCCGGTGCTGGCCTTCGCCTCGGAGAACATGGGGCCGGCCTGGGTCGCGCGCGTGAAGAAGGGCGCGGACGAGTTCGGCGGCGACCATGCCGTCGTGAAGACGCTCCCGCTGCACGGCCACCTGGACGTGCTGGTCGGACGCCTCGCCTCGTCCGAGGTGTTCGAGCCGATCAGGCGCTGGCTCAGCGGTCCCCGGTAGACCGGCCGTCGCGCAGCCTCGCCGTCAATTGACTGGCCGGCGGGCTGCGGGTACTTCACGTCCCCATGCGCAAGCGGCGCGTCGCGGTCGTCGGTGCGACCGGCATCGCCGGTCAGGAAGCCCTGGTTGCCCTCGCGGACCATCCCTGGTTCGAGGTGACGACCGTGGCCGCCTCCGCGCGCACCGCGGGGCGGCCGTATCGCGACGCCATCCGCGACAAGAGCGGCGCCCGGCAGTGGTGGTGTCGCGAGGAGCCGTCCGAGGCCGTGCTCGACCTGCGGGTCGTCGACGCTTCCACGCTCGACCCCGGCTCGGTCGACCTCGTCTTCTCCCTCATCGAGTCGGACGCCGCGCGCGAGCTGGAGCCGCGCTTCGCGATCGCCGTGCCCACGCTCAGCAGCGCGTCGGCGTATCGCTACGAAGCCGACATGCCGATCGTCGTGCCGGGTGTGAACATGGTGTCGCACCTGCCGCTCATCGAGCATCAGCGGCGCAAGCGCGGGTGGAAGGGCTATCTGCTCCCGCAATCGAACTGCACCGTCGTCGGGCTCGTCGTGTCGCTCAAGCCGCTGGTCGACGCCTTCGGCGTCCGCCGCGTGCTCCTCACCACGATGCAGGGCATCTCGGGCGCGGGACGCGCCGGCGGCGTGCTCGGGCTCGACATGCTCGACAACCTGATCCCCTACATTCCGAAGGAAGAGGAGAAGGTCGCGGCGGAGGCGGGCAAGATCCTGGGACGGCTCGTGGAGGGCGGCATCGAGCCGTACCCCGCGCCGGTCGGGTCCACCTGCACGCGCGCCGCGGTGATCGACGGGCACACCGCCGCGGTCACGATCGAGACGGAGCGGCCCTGCGATCCGGCCACGGCGGCCGAGGCGATGCGCGCCTTCCGGGGCGACTACGGTGGGCTCGACCTTCCGAGCGCACCGCGACGGCCCATCATCGTCCACGACGATCCCTTCCGTCCGCAGCCCCGGCTCGATCGCGACGCCGAGGGCGGCATGGCGACCAGCGTCGGACGGCTGCGACCGGAGCCCGCGCTGACGAACGGCCTCACGTACGTGGCCCTGTCGCACAACGCGAAGCTGGGCGCGGCGAAGGGGCTCGTGTTGCTGGCCGAGTACCTGGCACAGACCGGCCAGCTCTAGCGCGACGCGCGCGTCGTCTCGAGGGACCCGGCACGGATGACGCCTTTCGCGCCGGAGACCGCCGCCGTCTTCAAGGAGCTCATGGCGCAGCTCGCCGCCCTCGAGGAGAAGCTCTCCGGCGGTCCGGTCCCGCTGGGCGACGAGCAGTCCGTCCTCGAGGGCTACAGGTGGATCTTCACCATCGCCCAGGTCGCCCTCGACGTGAACGTGTGGGCCGATGCGACGCGGCCGCGATTCGTCGACATCGTCGGGCCCTACAAGAAATGGGGCGGGGACAACGTCGACGCCTTCTACCAGTACGCTCCGATCGATCCGACGCGCACCTACCGGGTGCGAGGCCGCAAGGGTGACGCCGTCTATTTCTCGCTCAGCGTGTATGGCGGTCCGGACGACGGGCGCTACTCCGAGCGCATCGTCGGCACGGTGAACGACCGCATGCTCGAGGTCGCGGCGGACGGGCGCTTCGAGATCACGCTCAGCCCGCATCCGCATCCCGGCGCGTGGATCCGGCTCGAGCCCGACGCGGTGGCCGCCATCACGCGCGACTACGTGATCGACGCCGACGCCCGACGCGTCGAGTGGGTGATCGAATGCCTCGATCCGGCGCCCGTGCATCGCGAGAACGACCATGACCTGGCGCGCCGATTCCGCGCCGCGCTCACCTGGGTCCGCGAGCAGGCGAACATGGTGCCGCTCCCGCTCGGCGAGCCGAACACGGTCGAGGAACCCTACCCCGTGCCGAAGGTCACCTACGGCTGGGCGGCCGCCGACGCGGCATACGCGATGGGGACGTTCGAGCTCGCCGACGACGAGGCGCTCGTGATCACCGGACGCTCGCCGGAGTGCGCGTTCTGGAACGTGTGCCTGTGGAACCAGTTCCTGCACACGTACAACTACGACCGTGATCGCGTCAGCCTGAACGGCGCCCAGGTGGCGTACGAGCCCGACGGATCGTGGGCCATCGTCGTCGCGGCGCGCGATCCCGGACGTCCGAACTGGGTCAGCACGGCGGGACACCCGCGCGGACGGATCTGGTTCCGGTGGTTCCTGCCGTCCGCGACGCCCGAGCGCCCGCAGACCGCGGTGGTGAAGATCTAGCTCCGGCCGCTGGCGCGCGCGTCGCCCCGCGAGCGGCAGAGCGACGACACGGGGCACACCGGACACCGGGGACCGCGCGCCACGCAGATCGTGGCGCCGAGATCCATCAGGGCCTGGTTCCAGTCGCCTGCGCGCCCGCGCGGCAGGACGCGCTCGGCGAGACTCCACAGGCGCCGCGCGCGCGCCGCCGATCCGCGCTGCCCGCGCACGCGAAAGACGCGCGAGAGCACCCGCGCGATGTTGGTGTCCACCGCCACCGCATCCGCGCCGAACGCGATGCTCGCCACCGCGCCGGCGGTGTACCGGCCGACGCCGGGCAGGCGGCGCAGCGCGGCGAGATCGTCGGGGAAGACGCCCGCATGCTCGTCGATCACGCGACGGGCGGCGGCGTGCAGGTTGCGGGCGCGAGCATAGTAGCCGAGGCCGGCCCAGCTCTCGCGCACCGCGTCAGCGGGAGCCGCTGCCAGGTCCTCGAGGGTCGGATAGCGCTGGAGAAAGCGCGGGTAGTGCCCCATCACGCGCGCCACCTGCGTCTGCTGGAGCATGAACTCCGACACGAGGACCTCGTAGGGATCGCGGGTTCCGCGCCACGGCAACGCGCGCCGGTGCAGGGCGTACCAGCCGAGCAGACGCCGGCGGAGAGCACGCGTGCCTTGCGGGAGCGCAAGCGGTTTCGTTTTCCGCCGCGGACGCCGACGGTCTACACTCTTCATCGATGCGCTGGCTGCGTCGCAGGTTGCTCGACTCCGCCACTCGCGCGCTGACGCGACGGCGCAGCCACTATCACCGCCGGCTGCCGAGCCACCTCGGAAGCCTGCGCACCACGCTGCACAAGGGCGACGTGCTGCTGGTCGACGGCGACCAGCGCGTCAGCGAGGTGATCAAGTACCTCACCCAGAGCTCGTGGTCGCATGCCGCGATGTACATCGGCGACGAGCTGTGGCGGCGTCACCCCGAGCGACGAGCCGATCTGGAGGCGCGCTTCGGCGTCGACGCACGACACCTCCTGGTGGAGGCGCTCATGGAGGACGGCGTCGTCGCGTCGCCGCTCGCCAAGTACGACGGTCACAACCTGCGCGTCTGCCGTCCACACGGCCTGCGCCCCGACGATTGCGGCCACGTCATCGACGAGATCCTGGCACAGCTCGGCTCGCGCTACGCCGTCCACAACGCGCTCGCGCTGGCGCGCTACTTCTTCCCGGTCTCGCTGATCCCGCGGCGCTGGCGTCGCCGCGCCCTCGAGCTCGGCGACGACGTCACCAAGGAAGTCATCTGCTCGACGCTCATCGCGCGTGCCTTCAAGCGCGTCGGCTTCCCGATCCTGCCCGCCGTCACGCCCGGCGCCATCGAGGCCGCACGCCGTCGCTGGCGCGATTGGCTCAGGCCCGGACCCTACCCGCACGTCTTCCACCGCGAGCCCTGCGCGCTGATCACGCCGCGCGACTTCGACCTGTCGCCCTACTTCGACGTCGTGAAGCTCACCGGACTCGCCGACCGCGAGATCGACTACCGCCGCATCCGCTGGGCTAGAGCTCGACTACGCGCGACGTCGGACGGGTGGGCGCGACGCCGAGGCGGCGCGAAGCGCCGCGCCGTCGCCGGCACCCCGCCGCGGCACCGACGCACGATCGAGCGGTCCTCATCCCCGCCGGAACGGCGACTCGTAGCGCGCGGCAGCACCCAGCTCCTCGGCGATCACGAGGAGCCGGTTGTACTTGGCGGTGCGCTCGGAGCGCGCCGGCGCGCCGGTCTTGATCTGGCCAGCGCCGGTCGCGACGGCGAGGTCGGCGATGAACGCGTCCTCGGTCTCGCCGGAGCGATGCGAGACGACGTTGCGGTAGCCGGCCTTGGCCGCGCGCGCCATCGTGGCACGCGTCTCGGTCAGCGTTCCGATCTGGTTCACCTTGATGAGGATCGCGTTGGCGAGACCGTCGGCGATGCCCTGCGCGAGCAGCTTCTCGTTGGTGCAGAAGAGATCGTCACCCACCAGCTGCACGCGGCTGCCGAGCGTCGCGGTGAGGGCTTTCCAGCCGGCACGGTCGTTCTCGCCCAGGCCGTCCTCGATCGACACGATCGGGTAGCGCGCACACCAGCGCTCGTAGAGCGCGATCAGGTCCGCGGCCGACCGCCGTGGGCCGCCGGCCTTGCGGAAGACGTAGCCGTCGCCGTCCGCGAGCTCGCTGGCCGCGCAATCGAGCGCGAGCGCGATGTCGCGTCCGGGCTCGAGGCCCACCGAGCGGATCGCCTCCTCGAGGAGATCGAGGGCCTGCTCGTGGCTTTCCAGGGCGGGAGCGAAGCCGCCCTCATCGCCGACCGCGGTGGTGAGCGAGCGCCGGGTCAGCTGGCCGCGGAGCGCATGGTAGACCTCGACGCCCTGGCGGATCGCCTCGGGGAACGACGGCGCTCCGAGCGGTACGATCATGAACTCCTGGAAGTCGAGATTGTTGTCGGCATGCCGGCCGCCGTTGATCACGTTCATCAGCGGCACGGGAAGCAGGGTGGCGGCATCGCCCCCCAGCGCGCGGTAGAGCGGCGTCCCGCGCGCCGCGGCGGCCGCGCGCGCCGTCGCGAGCGAGACCGCGAGGAGCGCGTTGGCGCCGAGCTTGCCCTTGTTCTCGGTGCCGTCGAGCGAGACCAGGCGCGCGTCCACGAGCTCCTGCTGCGCCTCCAGACCGATCAGCGCCGGGCGCAAGAACGTCGTTCACGTTCGCGACCGCGCGGGTGACGCCCTTGCCGGCCCAGCGCCCGGGATCCGCGTCGCGCAGCTCGACCGCTTCCCGCTCGCCGGTCGACGCCCCCGAGGGAACGGCCGCGGTGCCCGCGGCGCCGCCGGCGAGGGAAACCACCGCCTCGACGGTGGGGAAGCCGCGCGAGTCGAGAATCTCGCGCGCGTGGACGCGTTCGATCTTCGCCATTGCTCTCTCCTCGCCCGGGGTCTAGGAGGGCCGGGGCAACGTGCTCAGGACCACGACCCAGACCTCGGACAGCAACGGCAGCACCGGGATGATGCGCTCGATGCGCAGCCCGGCGCTTGCCGCCTCCGCCGCCAGTTCTTGCCTCGTGAGCCGGGGGCTGCGTTTCACGTTCGATCCGAGCCTGCGCCGCACGGCGCGCTGGAAGCTCTTCCAGGTATAGGGATGGCAGATGGTGGCGATCACGGGGCCGCGCGCCAGGTCGGCCAGCGTGCGCAGCACGCGTGGCCGTATGTCGGGCGGCAGGTGCATCATGAAGCGGCTGCTCACCACCGCGTCGACGCTGCGTGCGCGACACGGCGGTTGCTCCAGGTCGGCACGCACGTGACCCAGCGCCGCGCCGCGCCGGCGCGCCACTGCCAGCATCGCCGGCGAGATGTCGGCACCGATCACGCGGTATCCCTTGCGACGCAGGAAGCCCGAGAGGATGCCGGTGCCGCAGGGCGCGTCCAGGACGAGGCCTCCCGCGGGCACGGTCTCGAGGGCGCGCGACAGGGCACGCTCGAGCAGGCGGAGATTCAGCCGCCGCCCGGGACTCCCGTAGCGACGCCGCTCGTAGCGCTCGGCGTCGAACGCGCGATAGCCCCAGCGCGCGTCGTAGCCTCCGGCGACGGGCTCGGCCATCACCGCGCGACGCTAACAGCCGCGCCCGCGAGTGACAAGGATCGCGGCGAGCAGGCCCCGGGCTCGTGAGAGCGCCACTCCTCCTCGTCGCGGCATGCCTCGTCCTCTTCTTCACCGGGCTGGGAAGCGTGCCCTTCTACACCAGGGGCGAGCCGCGCGAGGCGCTGGTCGCCCGCGAGATGATCCGCACCGGCGAGTGGCTGGTGCCGGCACGGCCCGACGGCGAGCTGACGCGCAAGCCGCCGATCTTCTACTGGGCGGCGGCCACGTCCCTGTCGCTCCTGCCCGAGCGTCCCGAGCTGGCGGCGCGCCTGCCCTCCGCGCTCCTCGCCACCGCCGGCGTGCTCCTCACCTGGGCCGTCGTGCAGGCGAGCTTCGGCGCGGCGATCGCGTTCCCCGCCGCGCTGATGCTCGCGACGTCGCTCGAGTGGATCCGCGCAGCCACCGTCGCGCGGGTCGACATGGCGCTCGTCGCCGGTCTCACGCTGCTCTTCGGCGCGTGGCTCGTCGCCCTGGCGCGCGACCGTCCCGCACTCGGACCGCGGTTCTTCGTGATGGCCGCCGCCGGAGCGGTCGTGGCGACGCTCGCGAAGGGGCCGGTGGCGCTCGTCCTGCCCGCGCTGGTCGCCGGCGTCCTGCTGGTGGCCCGGCGCGAGTGGCGCGTGCTGCGCCGGCTCGACGTGATCACGGTCCTGCTCGTCGGCGGGGCCGTCGCCGGGCTCTGGTACGTCGCCGCGTTCGCCAAGCACGGCTGGGCCTTCTTCGACATCGTCGCCAAGGAGAACTGGCTCCGATACATCGACACGGAGGACGCGCGCACCGGTCACTCCCACGGGTTCATCTATCTCCCCCTGGTCGGCCTGGTCGGCCTGATGCCGTGGACGCCGCTCCTGCCCCTCGCCGGCGCGCCGCTCGTCGAGCCGTCCCGGCGCACGCCGGCTGTCACGTTTGCGGCGTCCTGGGTGGCGGTGACGCTGGTCTTCTTCTCGCTCGCCGCCGCGAAACGCAGCGTGTACCTGCTGCCGCTCTTCCCGGCGCTCGCCCTGCTGCTCGCGCTGGGAGTCGAGCAGCCGCCACGGAGCGGTCGGCTCGCGTGGCTGACGCGCGTGACGAGCGCGCTCTACGCGCCCGTGCTCGTGCTGCTCGCGATCGGCGCCGTCGCCCTCGCGTTCGGCGGCGACGTGGTGGGGCTCATCCGTCCATGGCTCAAGCCGCGAGACGCGCAGAACACGCTGGCGATCGTGTCGGTGGCCAGGCCCGCGACCCTCGAGCTCCTGGCCCTGGCCGGGCTCACGCTGGTGACCGCGGCGCTCGTGGTACGCGCCCGGCGCGCCGGCGACTGGCGTCGCCTGGTGATGATCGTCGCACTCCTGACGACGGCATGGACCGCGGTCATCGGGGTGTGGCTGCGCCCGCCGCTCGGCCGCGCGGCGAGCCTGCAACCCTTCATGGCGCACGTCGCCGACGTCGTCCCGTCCGATGCCCCGCTGTACGCCTTCTTCACACCCGACGCAGGCCTCCGCTTCTACGCACCGCGCCGCCTCGAGGCCTGGCGAGCGACCAGCCGCGGACCGGCGTACCTGCTGCTCTGGGAGGACGAGCGCACGCGCTTGCGCGACGAGAACGGAAAGGCGCTCGAGCCGCTGGCGGTGAGCGAGGCGCGCGACGCGAGCCGGGGGCCGCTGAACCTCGTGCTGGTGCCGCCCGACACGACCCTGCGCCCGCGCTCCGCCGCGCGGTGATCGCTCAGCGCGTGGCGGACTTCTGCGCGCGGGCGCAGCTCGTCGCATCGCCGAGCCGGCAGCCGCTGTGACAGCCCCCCAGGTGCCCGGCGTCACATGCCTTGCGGTAGAGCGCGACGGCTCGCTGCTGGTCCCGCGCGACCCCGCGACCGTACTGGTACATGCGTCCGAGGTCCGCGCAGGACGCGAACAGGCCGGAGTCACAGCCGCGCTGGTAGCGCTCCACGTCCTGGGTGTCGTAGCTGCGCCCGACGCCGCGCCCCGCGCTGTACATCGTGCGCAGGTCGGAGCATCCCTTCGCGCTCCCGCCGTCGCACGCCTTGCGGAGCATCTCCACCGCGCGCCGGTCATTGCGCGCGACGCCGTTGCCGCCCTGCATGTAGACCGCACCCATGTTGGCGCAGCTCGCGGCGTCGCCCGCGTCGCAGCGCGAGCTGCAGCTCGCGACGTCGCCCGAGGGACACGTCGCCCGACCGGTCGCAGGCACGAGCACCACGGCGACCACCAGCAGCGCGGCGTCCAGACGCATCATTCCGCTCTCGCCTCCCCGGCAGTAGCACGGCGCGGCGGAGCGATCCAGAATGAACCGCAGTGCGTCGCCCGCCGATCCCCGCTCTGACGCTCCTCGTCCTCGCACTGCTCGCGGCAGGTGCGCCGGCCACCGATCCGCCGGGAACGGCGCGGTCGCGTGAGGCGCTCGCGCTCTGCAACCGCGCGCAGGACGCGCCGCCCGGGGAGCGGCCGGCCATGCTGAGCCACAGCCTCACGCTGGCCGACGAGGCGGTCGCCGCCGACGAGGACGACGCCCTCGCGCACTTCGCCAGGTTCTGCGCCCTCGGAGAGCAGGCGCGCCTCGCCGGCACGAGCGTGACGAGCCTGCTGAAGCTGCGTCCCATCCGGCAGGCGGTGGACCGCACGCTCGCCCTCGCGCCGGATTTCCCGCCCGCGCTCCTCGGCAAGGGCGCGCTGCTGCTCAGCATCCCGTGGCCGCTCGGAGGCGACGTCGCCGAGGGTGAACGGCTGGTGCGGCGCGCGCTGGCGATCGACCCTGGCTACTTCGACGCGCGCATGCGACTCGCCGAGACGCTCGCGGACCACGGACAGAAGGCGGACGCGCGCGCGGAAGGGCAGCGCGCGCTCGAGACTGCCGAGCACGCGCACGACGCGGACGACGTCGCCGACGCCCGGCGCTTCCTCGCCACGCTGGGAGAGTGAGCAGCTCAGAACGGGTAGTCGATGCCCGTGAACACCTTGAGGCCCTCGTCGCCGCGGCCGACGTCGACGAAGGCCAGGATCTGCGGGCGCACGATGCCGCGGAAGCCGAGGCCGTAGTCCCAGTGGAGATCGCCGACCGGGTTCGTCGTCACGCCCTTGAACACCTCCCCGGCGTCGATGAACGGCGCGAGCTCGAGCTCGGCCTTCACGCCGAAGAGGCGGTGCTGGTAGACGTTGGTGCGAAGCTCCAGGGAGCCGACGCTGCGGTTGAACCCGATGAAGCGGTCGCCGCCGTAGCCTCGCAGCGAGTCCCGGCCGCCGAGGGAGCTGCGCTCCCAGAAGGGCGTGTCGCTCGGCCCGCTGACGTAGTCGAGCGTCCCGCGCATCGCGATGATCGGGTTCTTCTTCTCGCCTCTGAGCGGGATGTAGCCGCGCGTGTCCAACCCGAACTTGGTGTACGACGTCGAGCTGCCGAGCGCCCGGTCGGCCAGGTCGAAGTAGAGACGCGAGAGCGCGCCCTTTGAGGGGAGATCGATCGAGTCGCGCGTGTCGTAGCCGAACTCGACACGGTGCGAGAAGTAGTGTCCCGGGAAGCGGCCGCGATTGAACGTGTTCGTGTTCCGGATGTGCTCCTGCTCGGCGGGCAGCGTCGGGTTGCAGTACGGCCCGGTCGCCGTCGGTCCGCACGACGTGAGGAACGGCACGCCGCTCACCTGGCCCGCTGAGGTGCCAAAGCGGCGGATGTCCATGAGGTACGAGACGTAGACCGTGGGCACGAGCCAGTAACCCGGCTGCACCCAGCCCTCCAGGTTCCGGCTGGTGTAGTTGGCCTCGTTGCTCTGTTTCGAGTGATTGCCGAAGCCCCAGAAGCGCTCCGTCGAGTCCTGCGCGAAGGAGCCCCACCCGTGCAGGAACGCATGCGCGTCGAGCAGGCTGCGATCGTGGTACTCCGCCTCGTACTCCTCGTCCTTCGTCGTCGACTTCCCGAGCGCGATCTTGTAGCGCCGCAGGTCCGTGGGGTAGCCGAAGACCCGGAAGACGGGGAAGATGCCCTTGGTCGCGTTGTAGCGGATGTCGGGCGCGACCATGTACTGGATCTCGCTCTGCTCGTTCAGGAACATCCACACGCCCATCACGCCGTAGGTGTTCCCCTCGTTGGGATCGAGGATGATCTCCGGCACGGGCACGAAGCTCACTTCGGCCCGGGCCGCAGCGACGCAGCCCAGCCACGCGGCGAGGACGAGCGCGATCAGCCCGCGGATCGCGTGCCGATGATGTCGCGGTTGGTGAGCAGCCATCGGTCTCCAGAGCGGTCGAGAACGTGGAACGGACCCGGCACGAGGCCGTCGGGCGTATCGCGCCGACGCTGCGGGTCGGAGACGAACGCGAGCGCGTCCGGTCCGCTCCAGCGCCTGGCGAACTCGGCGCGCTCGAGGAAGAGCGCGTCGCGGTACGGCTCGAGATACGTCGGCGGTGTGAAGCGCGGCGGCGCGAGCATGGTGATGCGCCGGCGGGTGTAGTACGCGAGGGCGCCGATGATCTGATACTCCTCGGGCGCCTCGAACACGATCTCCACCGAGCCGGGAATGCGCGCGTCGATGACACGCGCCAGCGGCCGCCACGAGAAGAACGGTTCGGCCTCGGCCTGGGCGCGGAGAACGATCGCCATCATCGGCAAGCCGACCGTCACCAGCGCGATGCCCACGCCCGCCGCCGTGTGCCGTCGCACCGCCCAGGCGAGGATCGCGCCGCCGAGGAGCGTCACCACCGTGCTGGCCGGCAGGAGGTCGAGCAGCGCCGGCATCGCCTTGATCCAGTAGACTCTCGCGAGCAGGTCGTGCGCCCAGAACGCGCCGACGACGCCGGCGGCGAGGAGTACCACGGCGATCGTGCCGAGCCATGCCCATGCCAGCGGACCCACCACGCCGGCCGCGAGCCGCCGCGAGCCTCGCGCGGCGAGCAGCGCGACGGCCGGCAGCGTGGGAAGCGAGTAGTGCTCCAGGCGAGACGGCGCGGCGGAGAACATGAGCATGATCGCCCGCGATCCACGTCCAGCAGAAGAAGACGCCGTGCTCGATCGCGCCCGCGTCACGCCGGCGGCCGCGCAGCGCCTCGCGCACCGTGAAGGGCACCAGGACGATCCACGGCAGCCCGCGCCCGAGGAACATCGACCAGAAGACCTTGAGCGAGTCACCGACCGAGTCGCGCGGCAGCTTCTTGTCGAAGAAGAAGAGCAGGTGCTGGTTGACGACGTAGTCCCACGCGAAGCCCGGGTGTCGCATGGCGACGGCGACGTGCCAGGGCGCGGCCACGAGCAGGAACACCGCGCTGCCGGCGAGCGGCTGGAGCCGCCAGATGCCACGCCAGCCGTGATCGCGGACGGTGCACACCACCACCGGGATCGCGACGACGGCGACCGGAACGGCGCCCTTCGCCATGAACCCGATCGCCAGCGATGCCCATCCGAGCGCCAGCCAGGGCGTGCGGCGTCGATCCGGCGCGCCCTCTGCGAGCCGCCAGCAGTAGAGAGCCGCCACCACGGATGCCACCAGCACGCCATCGGGGCGCAGCGTGCGGGCTTCGAGCACGAAGCCGAACATCGTCGCGAGGAAGGCGCCCGCGATCAACCCGGTGACGTCGTCGAAGAGTCGGGCACCCAGGCGGCAGGTGAAGAACACCGACACCATCGCCGCGAGCACGCTCGCGACTCGCGCCCACTCGTCGCGAGCACCGAGCGCGAACGCGCCTGCCGCGAGCCAGTACATCAGCGGCGGCTTGTTCAGGAACAGCGTCTGATTCATCTCGGGCGTCACGAGGTCGTGGCGCACGAGCATCTCGCGCGCCACCTCGGCGTAGCGTCCTTCGTTGTCGAAGAACCCGGGACGATCGAGGTGGATCGACGCCAGCGATCCGAACGCGAGCGCGAGCAGGAGAGCGGCCCCCCAATGCGTCCGACCCTGCCCGCCAACCCGCACATCCGCGTCCTTTGCCATGGGCTCGCAAAAGTCAACGCGCGGCCTTGCGTGTCAAGGCAGTGCCCGCTAATGTCGCGCGAATCAAGTCAAACGCCATGCAACGAGTGGTGGGGCTGGCAGGGCGGCCCGCAGCGCGGTCACGCGCTCGGACGCGGGTGCGCATGATCGAGCTGGGCCGTGAGTATCACGGCGTCCGGCGCGAACTGCTCGATGCGTGCGAGCGCGTGCTCGATCGCATGCAGCTGCTGAATGGCGAGGAGCTGCGCGCCTTCGAAGCCGAGATGGCGGCGTTCGTCGGCACGAAGTACGTGAAGGGCGTCGCGTCGGGCACCGATGCGCTCCGCCTCGGCGCGCGCGCGGCAGGCGTTCGCCCGGGCGACGAGGTCCTCATCCAGGCCAACGCGTTCGTGGCGGCCGTCGAGGCGCTCGTCGACTGCGGGGCGCGACCGGTGGCGGTGGACATCCGCCGCGACGATCTCGGTCCCGACCCGGAGCATCTCGCCGCGCTCGTCGGACCCCGGACCCGCGCCATCCTCGTGGTCCATCTCTACGGGTTCCCGGTCGACATGGATCCGATCGTCGCGCTCGCTCGCGAGCGCGGCCTGGTGGTGATCGAGGACTGCTCGCACGCCCATGGCGCCACGCTCGACGGCCGCTCCGTCGGCAGCTTCGGCGCCGCCGGCGCGTTCAGCCTGGGCGTGGTGAAGAACCTCGCCGCGTATGGCGATGCGGGCGCGGTGAGCACCGACGACCCCGCCGTCGCCGAGCAGGTGAAGCTGCTCGGAACCCACGGCCAGGTGCGAAAGAACGAGCACGCGTACTACGGCGGGAACAGCAGGCTCGACGAGCTGCACGCCGCCATGCTGCGGGTGAAGCTCGGACGGCTGGAGCCTCGCAACGCGCGGCGCGCCGAGATCGCGGCGTACTACTCGAGCCACCTGGCCGGCCGCGTCGAGCACGCCGTTCGTCGATCCGCGCCGCACGCACGTGTACCACCAGTACGTCATCCGCACTCCCGTTCGCGAAGCGCTCCAGCGCCACCTCGCCAACCACGAGATCGAGACCGGCATCCACTATCCGGTACCCATCCACCGGCAGCCCGCCTGGCGCGACGCGTTCGGCGAGGCCCCCCGACTGCCGCAAGCGGAGCTGGCGGCCGACGAGATACTCTCGCTGCCGGTGCACCCGGATCTGACGGATGCCGAGGTCGAGCACGTGGCCGAGAGCGTGGCGGGCTTCTTCGACTGATGCGCCTGGCCGCGCCCCGGCCGGCCCTCTCCATCGTCGTTCCCGTCTACGACGAGGAGGGGAACGTCGGGCCACTGCACGAGGAGCTCACGCAGGTGGCGCTGAGCCTCGCGCGCCCCTACGAGCTCGTGTTCGTGAACGACGGCAGCCGCGACCGGACGCTCGAGCGCCTCGAGGACATCGTCGCGCAGGATCCGCAGGTGCGGGTCGTCGACCTCGACGGCAACTTCGGCGAGGCCGCCGCGCTGTCCGCGGGGTTCGAGGCGGCCCGCGGCCCGGTGGTGGTCACGCTCGACGGCGACGGTCAGAACGATCCCCACGACATCCCGAAGCTGCTCGCGAAGCTCGACGAGGGCTACGACGCGGTGAGCGGCCGCCGCCGCGCGCGAGAGGGGAAGTTCGTCACGCGGGTGCTGCCGTCGTGGGTGGCAAACCGGCTCATCGCGCTGGCCACGCGCGTGCCGGTCTACGACTGCGGCTGCGGGCTGAAGGCCTATCGCCGGGAGGTGGTCGCCGGCGCGCAGCTGCCACGCGGCATGAACCGGTTCCTGCCCGCGATCCTCGGCGTGCGCGCCGGGCGTGTGGCGGAGATCGAGACGAAGGATCGGCCCCGTGGCTCGGGCAGCTCGCACTACGGGCTGTCACGCGTCGGCGTGGTCTTTCGCGATCTGTTCGCGCTGCCGCTGCTCGTGCGCCGGCCCGCGCCGGGACACGTGACGGCGGGCGTCTGCGCCTCGGCCGCGGTCGTCCTCGCGGGTCTCTCGATCGCGGTCGCCTGGACGCGGATGGCGGTCCCGGCGGGGCTGCTCGCGCTCGGCGCGGCCATCGCCGCGGCCATCGGTCACAACGTCGCCCGCTTCGCGGACGCGCAGCGATACGGCGTGTTCCGCGTGAGGAGGATTCTGCATGGACGCACAGCACCCGAGCATCGCCATCGTGGGAGTAGGGTACTGGGGAAAGAACCTCCTGCGGACATTCGGCCGGCTCTCCGGCGCACGCGTCACGACCCTCTGCGATCTCGACCCTGATCGGCTCGCGGCGGCGCGGGCCGAGCACCCCGGCCTGCGCTGCACGGACGATTTCGCCGCGCTCACCGCACGCGCGGACGTCGACGCGATCGTGATCGCCACGCCGCCGTCGCGGCACCACGCCATGGCCCTGGCGGCGCTCCGCGCTGGAAAGCACGTCTGGGTGGAGAAGCCGCTCGCCCTCGCCGCGGCGGACGGCCGCGAGCTGGTCGACGCCGCCGCGGCCGCCCACCGGGTGCTCTTCGTCGACGAGACTTTTCTCTACGATCCCCTGGTGCGCGAGATGAAGCGCATCATCGACGACGGCGGTCTGGGCGACGTCATGCATCTCTCCTTCGAGCGCCTGGGCATGGGCCGCATCCGGCGCGACTCGAACGTGTGGTGGAACTCCGCCCCGCACGATCTCTCGATCCTCTTCCACCTGGTGCCGCGGCCGGTCACGGCCATCCGCGCGCACCAGCACACCTACCTGCAGCCGGGCATCGCCGACATGGTCACCTGCGACCTCGAGCTCGAGGGCGGCGTGTCGGCGCACATCTACCTGAGCTGGCTGCACCCGGAGAAGACCGCGAAGGTGGTGGTGGTGGGACGCGAGCGCATGCTCGCCTACGAGGGACGCTTCGAGAAGCGCGGCATCACCCTCTACGACTACACGCTCGACCTGACGCCGCCTCCCCGGTCGGACCGCGGCGCGGTGCCCATCGTGCCGGTCTCGGCGTTCTCCGGCCGTGTCCTGGAGGTTCCTGCCGGCGACGAGCCGCTCGCGCTCGCCGCAACGCACTTCGTCGAGTGCATCCGGGACGGCGTCGAGCCGCTCACCAGCGGCGCCCGCTCGCTCCGCGTCGTCGAGGTGCTCGAGCAGGGCGATCGAGGGGCCACGCGCGGGGGCGTCGCGTAGTGTCCGCCGGCGGCGAGACGCGCCGCCGGATCCTGAGCCTGCTGTCACTCGCGGCCGGACTCTCGTTGCTCGGCTGGCTCCTGCACCACACCGGCTTCGAACCCGTGTGGCAGCGCCTGCAAGTGCTCGGCTGGTGGGCTCCGCTGGTCTTCCTGCCGTATCTCGTGGTCGCGATCGCCGACGCCCGTGGCTGGCGTCTCGCCCTGCCGTCCAGCCACGCGCGGGCGCATCCCGCTTCCGGGCCTGATGCTCACCCGCATGGCCGGCGAGGCGGTGAACAGCCTCACCCCGGCGGCAGCGCTGGGCGAGCCGGTCAAGGCGTACCTGCTGCGGCCCTGGCGCGTGACGGGATCCGAGGCCTTCGCCTCGGTGGTCATCTCGAAGACCGCGCTCATCGCCTCGCAGAGCCTCTTCACCGCGCTCGGCATCGCCGCGCTGATGGCGCGGATCGGCCGGCCGCGGCTCGCGCTCGGCTGGCTGGTGGTCCTCGTGGTCGGCTGCGTGGTCTTCACCATCGCGCTCGTCTGGGTGCAGCATCGAAACCCGGGCGCCACGCTGTGGCGACTCCTGCGGCGCGTGGCACCCCGATCCCGGCTGGTCGATCGGCTCGAGCTCGGCAGCGCCGCGTTCGACCACCGGCTGCGCGAGTTCTACAGCGGAGAGCCGCGGACGTTCGTGCGCGCATCCACCTGGCACTTCACGGGGTGGCTCCTCGGCGTCGCCGAGGTGTTCGTCATGGTGGCCCTGATGGGCCGCTCGGTGTCCTGGCTCGACGCCTTCGTCATCGAGACGCTGGCGCAGCCCATCCGCGCGGCGTCCATCGTCGTCCCCGCAGGCATCGGGACCCAGGAGCTCGGCGGCGTGTGGCTGTGCACCTTCCTCGGCATGGCCGAGGCCGACGCCGTCACCCTGTGGATCTTGAAGCGCGCGCGCGAGGTGCTCTTCGACGGCGTGGGACTCGCCTATCTCGCACAGCACGGCGGCCGGCGCGCGGTCAGGGCGGAATGACGATCGAGCGGCGGCAGCTCGGGCGGAGCGGCCTCGAGGTGACGCGCCTCGGACTCGGCCTCGCCGCCATCGGCCGCCCCGGCTACATCACGCTCGGCCGGGCACGCGATCTCCCGGGGCCGCGCAGCCCGGACGCCATGTGGGCACGCTGTGCCGAGGTGCTCGACGCGGGGCGCGCTGCCGGTCTCCGCTACCTGGACGCTGCGCGGAGCTACGGGCGGGCCGAGGAGTTCCTCGGACGCTGGCTGGTGGAGCGCGGCGTGGCGCGCGACGAGGTGACGGTCGGCAGCAAGTGGGGCTACCGCTACACGGCGGGCTGGACGGTGGATGCGCCGGTGCACGAGCAGAAGGAGCACTCGGTGGAACGATTCCGGGGACAGCTCGCGGAGACGCGCGCGCTGCTCGGCGATCGGGTGGACCTGTACCAGATCCACAGCGCGACGGTGGAGTCGGGGGCGCTCGGCGACGCCGCGCTGCTCGTCGCGCTCGTCGAGGCGCGGCGGCGTGCCGCGTTCCGTGCCGTCGGGGTCACGCTGAGCGGTCCGGAGTCGGCGCGCGCACTCGAGCTGGCGCTCGCGGCGCGCGTCGACGGCGAGCGTGTCTTCGACGTCGTCCAGGCGACCTTCAACGTCCTCGAGCCGTCGCTGGGTCCGCGGCTCGCGACGGCACACGACGAGGGACTGGGCGTGATCGTGAAGGAGGTGCACGCCAACGGCCGGCTCGCCGACACGAACGACCGACCCGACGACCGCGTGCTGCTCGCCGGGCTGCACGCGGCCGCGCCCGGAGTGCCGGTCGACCGGCTCGCCGTCGCCTTCGTCCTGGCGCATCCATTCGTCGACGTCGCGCTCTCGGGCGCGGCGACGGTCGCGCAGCTCGCGTCGCACGCCGCGGCAGCCGGGACGCCCGCGCCGGATGGCGTGCGCGAGCGGCTGGCCGCGCTCGCCGAGCCTCCCGAGCGCTACTGGCGTACCCGCGGCGCGCTGCCCTGGAGCTGAGCCGCGCGCAGCACGCGCGCGAGGAGCACCAGGGTCACGATCCAGAACACGTGCGCGCCGACCGCGGCCGCCGGCACGAGCCACCCGAGGCGGCCCGCGAGCGCGAACGCGACCGGGAAGACGTACCAGTCACGCGTCGTCAGCGGTCCGAGCACCCCGTCGAGCACCCGGTTCTCCCAGCGCGCCACGCGGCGGCGGCGCGATTCCGTGACCTCGCTCCACGTGATCGCTGCGAAGGCGCCGGCCACGCCGAGGCCGAGCGCCCCGAGGACGGGCCATCCCGGCACGGGCCCCGACCGCACCAGCCGGCGCACGATGCCGGCGAGCAGCGCGACGGCCACCAGCGTGTCGCCGGCGACGTCGAGCACGTGACCGAGCCGGGACTCGGCGTGCCGCAGACGCGCGAGCTCGCCGTCGCAGCAATCGAGGATGCCCGACGCGACGAGACACGCGACGCCCGCGAGCACACCCGCCGCGCCGCCGCTCCCCACCAGCCACCCGCCAGCGACGCCGATCGCCGCGCTCGCGAGCGTGACCGCGTTGGGCGAGATCGGCGTGGGCAGGAGCGCTCGCGTGAGCGGACGCGCGAGCGGGCGGTAGAGCAGCCGGTCGATGTAGCCGTCGCGCGGGTTGCCCGGGACCGGTTCCGCGCCGCTGGTCATGCGTCGCGGAGCGCCTCGATGCGCGGCAGCACGTCCCGCTCCGCGCGGACGACGTCGTCCGGAAAGTCGATCTCGATCCACGGCAGGCCGTCGACCCGTTCGAATCCCACCTCCACCCGTGCCAGCAGCGCGGGGTACACCTCCTCGTGCTCGATGCCGGTGTCGCCGGCCTGCACGCGCGCCTCGAGGAGCTCGCGCAGGAGCGACGCCGCCGAAGCGGAGAGCTTCAGGAATCCGATCGACTCGCCCATCAGCTCGTACCCGGGCGCGCCGCCGCGCACGATGTCGCGCACCCGGCCGTCGCGCACCAGCAGCATCTGCTCCTCCCCGGTGTTCTCCTGCGCGGCGTCGAGGAGGAAGCAGTCGGCGTGCGGCGAGCGGACGAGGCGGTCGAGCATCACCTGCGCACAGAGGACGTCCGCGTCCATGACCAGCACCGCCCGGTCGAGCGCGTCCCGCGCCGTCCACAGCGAGAGGATCGCACCCTCGCGGAAGCGCGTGTTGGTCACGCAGCGCACGTCGATGCCGCGCACCCCCGCCGCCAGCGCGGCGCGCACGAGATCGTCCCCGAAGCCGGTGACCACCACGGCCTCGCGCACGCCGGCGGCCGCGAGGCCATCCAGCAGCCGGAGCAGCAGGCTGCGCCCGGCGATCTCGATCAGACACTTCGGCGTGCCGCCCGACGTGCCGAGGAGACGCTTGCCGACGCCGGCGGCGAGGATGATCGCGGTCACGCGGCCGGCGCCTCCAGCGCCTCTCCCAGCGCCGCGAGGAAGCGCGTGAAGTCGCCGCGCGAGAGCGCGCCCATGTTCGCGACCCGGAACGCCTCCCTGGCGAACGCGCCCTGGCCTTCGTAGATGACGAAGCCGCGCGCCTTCAGGGCATCGTGCAGCGCGGCGTAGGTGCGCCCGGCGGGGAAGCGAAGCGACGTGATGGTGTTCGAGAGCAGCGCGGAGGGCAGCACGCACTCGAGACCGAGACGCGCGAAGCCCACGCGCAGGAGCGTCGCGGCCGACGCGTACCGCGCGATGCGTGCGGCGACCGTCTCCTCGAGCAGCTCCGCGAGCGCCTCGTCGAGCGCGTACGCCACCTGCACCGCCGGCGTGAACGGCGTCGCGTGCGTCACGTAGGTCGCGAGCGAGAGATAGATCGAGCGCCGCGGATACGTGACCAGCCGCGCCATCACCTCGTCGCGCACCAGCACGAACCCGAGGCCGGGAAACGCCTGGATGCACTTGCCGCTCGTGCCGACGACCAGGTCGCACGCCCCCAGGTCGAGCGCGTCGCCGGCGAGACCGCTCACGGCATCGACCAGGACGAGCTTGCCGAGCGCGCGCGCACGCTGCGCGATGACGGCGACGGGGTTGAGCAGGCCCGTCGTGGTCTCGTGCTGCACGACGGCGACCGCCTCGACGTCCGGCGCGCGCAACGCGTCCTCGACGGCGTCGAGGTCGGGCGCCGACGTCCAGGCCGATCCCACCACGGTGTGCGGGACGCGGGACGCCTCGGCCATGGCGGCGATGCGCTCGCCGTAGACTCCGTTCGAGACCACGACCAGCCGGCCGCGCGGCGAGCACACGCTCGTCACCGCCGCCTCGACCGCCGCGGTGCCGGAGCCGGTGAGCAGCACGGCGGTGAATCCGCCGCGCGGGGCGAACGCCTCGAGCAATCGCGCGCGGACGCGCGCCAGCAGCTCGGCGCACTCGGGCTCGCGATGACAGATGTCGCCGCGCGCGAGGGCCGCGGTGACCCGGGGGGAGACGTTCACGGGCCCCGGGTTCAGCAGGATCATCGCGGGCCGCTCCGTAGCATCGCACGCTGCGCCACGCCACCCGCGCGGTTCCAGCGCTCGAGCGCGCGGGCGAGCCGATCGACGCCCGCGGTGATCTCGCGTTCCGGGACGCCCGCGTAGCCGAGGTGGAGCCCGCGCCGGACGGGAGCGCTCACGTGATAGAGCGAGAGCGGGGGCGCGATCACGTCCTCGGCGCTCGCCGCCAGCGACGCAGCGACGTCGTCGGCGCCGGCCGCCAGCATCCCGGCGACCTGCATGCCGCCGTCGCGCGCGTCGACCGCGAGGATGCCGTCGAGACGGCGGCGCAGCGCGCGCACGAGACGGTCCTGGCGTGACGCGTAGAGCGCGCGCATGCGGCGCACGTGCGCCGCGAAGTGGCCGTCGACGATGAAGTCTGCCAGCGCCGCCTGCAGATCGGCCGCCACCTGATGGCCGGTGAGCCGGACGGCAACCGTGAAGGCGTCGACCAGCGCCGCCGGGACCACCAGGTAGCCCGCGCGCAGCGCGGGGAACATGGTCTTGCTGAAGGTCCCGAGATAGACCACGCGGCCCGCCGCATCGAGGCCCTGCATGGCGGCGACCGGACGGCCGGCGTAGCGAAACTCGCTGTCGAAGTCGTCTTCGAGCACCCAGGCGCCGGCCCGTGCGGCCCAGGCCAGCAGCGTCAGGCGGCGCGCGAGGCTCATCGTGACACCGAGCGGGAACTGGTGTGACGGCGTCACGTACACGAGGCGCGCGTCACCGCACGTGCGCGCGCCCGCGTCGACGTCGATTCCCTCGCCGTCGATCGGGACGGGGACGAGGCGGGCGCCCGCGGCGAGGAGGGCGCCGCGCGCGCCGAGGTATCCGGGATCCTCGATCCATGCCGGATCGCCCGCGTCGAGCAGGAGGCGGCAGGAGAGATCGAGTCCGGCCTGCGAGCCGGCCACGATGATCACCTGCGACGGGTCGCACGTGACGCCGCGCGCCGGCCCGAGATAGGCGGCGATGGCCTCGCGCAGCGACGGGAGGCCGGTGGCATGCGTGTAGCCCAGGTTGCCGCGCGCCGGGAGGCGGGCACGCCGCGCGAGCAAGCGTGCCCAGACGTCGCGCGGAAACAGGTCGACCGCCGGCAAGCCGGGCTGGAACGCGCGCCGCAGCGGATCGGCCGTCGGGCGGCGCGCCGCGACCATCGCCTCGCCGCGACGCGACAGCCCGGGCGTCGCACCGCGCGGCGCGGGCGGCACGCGGGTGCGGCGCGCGTGCAGCAGCGTCTCGGGCAGCACCGCGGCGACGCGCGTTCCGTCGCCGACCCGGGACTCGAGATAGCCCTCGGCGACCAGCTGCTCGAACGCGGTCACCACCGTGTTGCGTGCGGCACCGACGTCGCGGGCCAGCGTGCGGGTCGCCGGCAGGCGGGTTCCGGGGCGTAGCCGCCCGGCCAGGATCGCCTCGCGCAGCGCGCCATACAGCTGGCGGTGGAGCGGCTCGCCGCCGCGATCGAGGGAGAGGGTCCCGAGGACGGCGCCGCGACGTGGCATGGCGCGGGAAGACTTACCTCCATAATGGCTCCACTGGAAAGAGCGAAATGGACCTTCTCGTGGTACCAATCGTGTGCGATGAGGGGCGCATGAATGCGACCGGCACCTTCGCACAGACCGAGCGGACCCGCGTGCGCCGCCTTCCGCAGCGCGCGTCGTACGACGTCGAGACCGTCCACGGCATCCTGGACGCCGGCCTCGTCTGTCACGTCGGGTTCGTCGAGGACGGCCGTCCCGTCGTCATCCCGACCGCGTATGCACGCGTCGGCGACACCGTGGTGCTCCACGGCTCGAGCAAGAGCCGCACGCTGCTCGCCGCCGCCGGGGGCGCAGAGATGTGCGTCACCGTCACGCACCTCGACGGCCTCGTGCTGGCGCGCTCGGCGTTCCACCACTCCGTCAACTATCGCTCGGTGGTGATCTTCGGGCACGCCGCCGAGGTGACCGATCCGGCGCGCAAGCGGGAGCTGCTGCGCGCGTTCACCGAGCGCCTCTATCCGGATCGCTGGAGCGTGGCGCGTCCGCCGAACGAGCAGGAGCTGAAGGCCACGCTGGTCGTCGAGCTGCCGCTGCGCGAGGCCGTCGCCAAGGTCCGGACGGGCGGGCCGATCGACGACGCGGAGGACATGAGCCTCCCGGTCTGGGCCGGCGTCGTCCCGCTGCGGCTGGTCGCGGGCGCGCCGGAGGCCGCCGAGGATCTCGCCGGCGCGCCGTCACCCGCCGCGCTGGCGTGGCCGCCGGAGCACTGACAGAGCGCGCGCGGAGCGCTCGGCGTCGTCGCCCTCGCCTAGCGGCGAGGCGGTCCGAACGTGCGCTCGAAGAGCCCCTCGACGGCGGCGCGCCCGTTGTCGCGCACGAAGCGCGTGCCGGTTCCCGTGAAGTGCGGGTGCGTGATGACGGGAACCTGCCCCGCCTGCCACGTCTCGCCGGTCCACTGGAACCAGCCGTCCTGATCCTGATCGAACACGTGCAGCCGCTTGTTGAAGAACTTCGCGTACTCCGCGCTCACGCCGGTTCCGCCGACCACGGTCCCGTCGGGCTGGATCTTCCCCACCAGGAAGATGTCCTGCCCGTTGTTCACCTGATGCCAGATGCTCTGCAGGACCTTCCGGAAGAGGGGCGTGTCGGGGTAGCGGCGGTTCATCAGCTTGCTGACGTACGTCAGGCTCACGTCGCCGTGCTTCAGCTCGGCACTGGTGAGCACGCGGATGCCGCGGGTCCTGGCATCACCGTGTCCCTCGAAGGTGAAGTTCACCTCCTCGATGCCGTAGCGCTCCGCGGTCTCGCCGAACGCTGCCTCGGCGCCCTGGGCGGCACCGCTGAAGAGGATGCATTCCTCGGGCTTCACGGCGTGTCCTCCGGCGGTGCCTTGTTCCCGATCCCGACCGTGGCGTCAACCCGCTGGCCGCGCCGCGCGTCGCGCTCGCGCAGCGCCTCGTACACGGGCCGATCGCGGAGGATGGCCGCGAAGAGGTAGGCGGCGAGGGCGGCCGTCGCCTGGGGGATCAGGTACCGTCCCGAGTGGGTGAGCTCGACCAGAAGCACGAGACCGGTCATCGGCGCGCGAACCGAGGCCACGAAGACGGCCACCATTCCCGCCGTCGCCAGTACGGGCCCGAGCGTGCCTCCACCGAGGTCCGGCGCGAGCACGTGCACGATCGCGCCCACGGCCGCGCCGAGCACCAGCTGGGGCGCGAAGATGCCGCCCGGCACGCCACAGCCGTAGCTCGCGAGCGTGAGGGTGAACTTCACCAGGAGGAACACGACGAGGATCGCGAGAGCGGGCTGGAAGCTCCCGCGGATCACCGCCCCGCCACCTTCTCGCCGCCGCCGATCGCCGCGGGCAGCCAGCACGCGACGCCTGCCGCCGCGACGCCGACCACGGCCGCGCCGAGCCACCGCGGTCCCGGCGCGGCCTCGAACACGTCGAGGACTCGCAGCAGCCCGCGGTTGAACGCCACCCCGAGCATCCCGGCTGCCAGCCCCAGGGCGAGAAACAGCGGCATGAGCGCCGCGGGCGGCGGCGGCACGGGCGGCATCTCGAACATCGGTCCAGGGCCGACCAGGCGCTGCGTGACGAGATACGAGGCCAGCACGGCGGGCAGCACCGTGGAGACCACCAGGCGGCTCGGCCGCAGCCGCAGCTCCTCGAGCACGAAGATGAAGCTGGCGATCGGGGCGCTGAACGCCGCCGTGAGGCCGGCTGCCGCGCCCGCGGCGAGCATCGCGCGCCGCGCCCGGACGCCCAGCGGCCCCTCCAGCGCGGACGCGATTCCCGCGCCCAGGTGTATCGTCGGCCCTTCCCGCCCGAGCGAGAGCCCCGAGACGAGCGCGAGCGCTCCGCCCACGAACTTGACGGGCAGCAGCCGGCGCCAGCGCAGGCGCCGGTCGTGCGCCATCGCTTCCTCGACGTGCGGGATGCCGCTGCCGGAGGCCTCGGGCGCGAAGCGCCCGGTGAGCCAGCGCGAGAGCGCCGCCCCGGCGCCGAACAGTGCCGCGAGCGCGAGCCAGCCGAGACGACCCCTGACGAGCGGCGCGATCCGCTCGCTCGACCAGGGAACGTCGGGACCGAGGACCAGCCGGTACCCGCCTCCGACCAGACCCGTGATCCCGCCGGCCACCGCCGCGCGCACGGCCGGGCGCGGATCGAACGCCGGTGGCCGTCTGGCGGACGTCTCTGGCACGAGCCGATGCGCCCGTCGCTCAGGCCCCGAGGACGCGACGCAGCCGCGCGGTCATCTCCGGCGGCGTCCAGGGTATCCGCGGGCCCGGAGATCCCGCCGGACCGAGCGCGATGCGCACCAGGAGGAACGCCGGCCCGTCACCTTCGAGAAATCCGGGGAGCACCGCGTCGAGCTCACTCGCCGACTCCACGCGAGCCGTCCAGCGATAGCCGGCGGCGCGCGCCAGCTCCTCGAGGGCGACGCGATCCGAGATGGTCGGCTGGCCGCCGGTGGACGCGTGAGCCGAGTTGTCGAAGCAGACGTGCAGCAGGTTCGAGGGACTCGCGGTCGCGATCGTGGCGAGGGCGCCCAGGTTCATCAGCACGTTGCCGTCGCCGTCGAACACGATGACGCGTCGATCGGGACGTGCCAGCGCGACCCCGAGGCCGATCGACGCGGCCAGTCCCATCGAGCCGATCATGTAGAAGCAGGCGTCGGTGTCGCGCGCGCCGAACGCCGCGCGCGACAGGAACCCGTTGGCATGCACGCGCACCTCGTCGCCGAGGTGCGGAACGATCCGCTCCAGCGCGTCGCGCAGCGTCATCATCACCCATGCTCCGTGAACAGGCCGGGCTTCACGAGGAGCGCGACGGGCTTGCGCGTCGCGGAGAGCGTGGCAGCGGCCCAGTCGACGTCGGCGAGCACGGTCGTCGCATCCGGATCGCGATGCGGGATGGCGAACAGATCGAGCAACGGGGCCAGGACGCCGCCCATCACGAGGTGCTCGGGCGCGTCCTTCCCCTCGTATCCGCGCCACGTGATCACGAGGAGGACGGGCAGCTCGTACAGGATGTGCAGCGAGCCGAGCGCGTTCAGCGACACGCCGAGACCGGAGTTCTGCATGATCACGACCGGCCGGCGGCCGCCCAGGTAGGCACCCGCGGCGACGCCGAGCGCCGCGTCCTCGCGTGTCTCGCCCAGGTAGCGGCCGCGACGCTCGAGCTCGGCGATCACCGGGCCGACGAGCGAGCAGGGGACACCGGCGAAGAAGTCGAAGCCGGCGGCGAGGAGTCGATCGACGAAGCTGGCAGCGGAGACCGGAGCGGTCAGCGCGCCACCTCCGCCCACGCCCGCCGGTAGTCGTCGAAGCTGTCGATCTCCATCCAGCCCTTGTGGATGTCGACCGCGACCACCGGGTGCCCGCGATCGATCAACGCCTGGAAGATGTGCGTGATGCTGCTGCGCTCCAGCCCCTCGGCGCGTTGCGCCGTCAGCTCGGCGTGGACGTCGAGCAACGTCTTCGCACCCGCGGCCGACAGCATGGCGAGCCCGATGAACTCGCCGTGCGCCTCCTCGGGGCGCACCTCGGGCCCGATGCGCAGCACGCGGCTTCCGCCCTCGGGCGCGACGAAGCGACGGCCGTTGGGCGGCGTCTCCGTGACGACGAGATCGAGCGGGCCCGGGGGCGGCGGCATGCCGGCCTGGAGCGTGTCGACGAAGGCGCGATCGACGACGACCGCGACGTCCGCCGTCGAGCGCACGAGCTTCTCCAGGACCGGCGGCTCGAAGATGATGTCGCCGTAGAGGATCACGCACGGCCCGCTCAGCTCCGCGCTCGCGCACAGCAGCGACTCCAGCTCGCCCGTCTCGGCGAACCGGTCGTTGTCGACGTAGCGCGCGCCGTCGGCCGCCACCTGCTCCTTCTTGTATCCGCGTACCACCACGACGTCGCGGATGCCGACGCGCCCGAGCGACTCGATCTGACGGTCGAGGATGGTGCGGCCCTTCACCTCGAGCATCGTCTTCGGACGATCCTGGGTGAGCGGCAGGAGCTGCGGCTCGAATCCCGCCGCGAGGATGACGGCCTTCGGGGCCTCCGCGCCGGCGAAGAGGAAGCGCTGCTCGTTCGCCTTGAGCTCCGGGACGCCGACCAGGCGATAGACCTCTTCCAGCGGCACGATCCGATCGTCCACGCTGGCCGCGCGGCCGGTCTCGCGCAGCCGCAGCAGGGTGTCGCGCATGGCGACGATGGCGGCGCGCAGCGGCTGGTTGGCGAAGATCGACATGCGGAAACCCGCCGCGGCGAGCTCCTCGAGACCGACCTCCGCGTAGGTGGTGGGCACCGCCACGAGAGGAACGTGCGGCGACCCGTCGACGCGCCACCGATCGGCGAACCGGCGCAGCTCGCCGAAGTCGCGCTCCTTCGAGTGCACCAGGACGGCGTCGGCGCCCGCGTCGGCATAGGCCTTCGCGCGGTGCAGGGCGTCGTCGATGCCGAGGCCGGCGATCAGCGCCTCGGTGCGCGCGATGACGGCGAAGTCGGAGCTGCGCCGGGCCGAGCACGCCGCCTCGATCTTGCGCGCATGCTCCTCGGCCGCGACCAGATCGCGGCGCACCCCGGCGTAGAAGCTGCACCGCTTGGGAAACTCGTTGTCCTCGATGCAGATGCCCGCGGCACCGGCACGCTCGAACTCGCTCGCCGTGCGCATCACGTTGATGGCGTTGCCGTAGCCGTTGTCGCAGTCGGCGACGACCGGGATGGTCACGGCATCGCAGATGCGACGGACCGCATCGAGCGTCTCGGTGAGGGTGAGGATGTTGGCGTCCGGCACGGCCTGGACCGCCGAGATGCCGAACCCGCTCGCCCAGACGGCGTCGAATCCGGCTTCCTCTGCGAGCTTGGCCGAGAGCGCATCGTGGGCACCTGCCGCCAGCACCACCCCCGGCCGCTCGAGCAACCGCCTCAGACCCCCTGGCATCGGAGAATCCGCTTATAGCCCCCGGGCACGCAGGTGCAAGCCAGCGTTTGAGCAGGCGAGACGACAGGCCATCCGGGTAACACCTCCGTAACGGTTGCGCGTCGCTGACCGGTCGGGTAGACGGCTGACTCACCGCTCGGTCAGCGGTGGTGGGCCGTATGCCGCGTGGGATCGCGTCGCCGGCGAGGGGGGGAAAGGGAACCGGATGCGTACGCTCTTCTTGAATCCGCCGTCGTACGACGACTTCGACGGAGGCGCGGGCTCACGCTACCAGGCGAAGCGCGAGGTCTGGTCGTTCTGGTACCCCACCTGGCTCGCCTACCCGGCGGGCATGCTCCCGGGGGCGCGGCTGCTCGACGCGCCGCCGGAGGGTCTGAGCGTCGAGGACGTCGTGCGCGTGGCGCGCGACTTCGATCACGTCGTCATCCACACCAGCACACCGTCGTTCCGGGCGGACGTCCGCACCGCCGAGGCGCTGAAGGCGTCACGACCCGACACCGTCATCGGATTCGTCGGCGGACACGTCAGCGCGCGCCCCGAGGAGTCGCTCCGCTTCAGCGGCGCGCTCGACTACGTCGCGCGCAAGGAGTTCGACCTGGCCGTCGTGGCCGTCGCCAATGGCCGCCCGCTCGCCGACGTGCAGGGAATCAGCTTCCTCAGCGAGGGACGCTACGTCCACACCGACGAGCCCGCTCCGCTCGACAGCGAGCAGCTCGACGCGCTGCCGTTCGCCACCGACATCTACGCGCGCGACCTCGACTACAAGAAGTACAACAGCCCCTACTGCCAGTATCCGTACGTCTCGCTCTACACCGGCCGCGGCTGCCCGGCGCGCTGCACGTTCTGCCTCTGGCCGCAGGTGACGACCGGACACAGCTACCGCACCCGCAGCGTCGCCAACGTGCTCGCGGAGTGCGCGCACGTGAAGCGGCTCTTCCCGGAGATGAAGGAGCTGTTCTTCGACGACGACACCTTCACCGCCGACCCGAAGCGCGCCGTCGAGATCGCGAAGGGGCTCGGCAAGCTCGGCATCACCTGGTCCACCAACTCGCGCGCCAACGTGGACCGCGAGACGCTGCAGGCGCTCGCCGAGAACGGGCTGCGTCTCTTCGTGGTGGGCTACGAATCGGGGAACGAGCAGATCCTGCGCAACATCCGCAAGGGAGTCGGCGTCGACCGGGCCCGCCGCTTCACTCGCGACTGCCACGACCTCGGCATCCTGATCCACGGCACGTTCATCCTGGGGTTGCCGGGCGAGACGCGCGACACGATCGTGGAGACGATGCGGTTCGCGGACGAGATGCGGCCGGAGACGCTGCAGGTGTCGCTGGCGTCACCGTATCCGGGGACGGCGATGTACGACTGGGTGCGGGAGCGCGACTACCTGACCGTCGACAGCCTGGTCGACGACACCGGCTACCAGAAGTGCACCGTGAGCTATCCCGAGGTGTCGGCGGACGAGATGTTCCGCGCCGTCGAGACGTTCTATCGCCACTACTACTTCAGCCGTCGCTACATCTGGAAGTCGATCAAGAAGATGGCGCGCGACCGCGAGGAGCGGAAGCGGCTCCTGTCGGAGGGGCGGCAGTTCCTCGGCGCGATGTGGAAGCGCCGCCAGATCGCCGCCGCGGCGGGACGCTCGGACCTCTCCACGGGGAGCTGACGTGATCGCCCTGGTTCCGCTCGTGCTCGCGTGCTCCGCGATCGCCAGCTTCTACCAGCTCCTGCAGATCGTGGCGGCGCGGCGCTTCCTCCTGCGCTCGCGCCGTCTCCCGACCGGATACACCCCGCCCATCACCGTGCTGAAGCCGCTCAAGGGTCCCGGGGTCGAGCTGGCGACGAACCTCGAGACCTTCTGCCGTCAGGACTATCCCGAGTACCAGATCGTGTTCGGCGTCGAGGACGCCGGTGACCCGGCGGTGGAGATCGTCCGTTCGCTCATGCGCCGGTTTCCCGACCGTGACATCACCCTCTCGGTCGGGGACGAGGAGGGAGCCAACCGCAAGGTCGCGAGCCTGGTGCACATGATGCGGCACGCCCGGCACGACGTGCTGGTGATCAGCGACGCCGACATCCGCGTGCGACCCGACTACCTGCGTACGCTGGCTGCTCCGCTGTCTGACCCGACGGTGGGGCTCACCACCTGCCTGTACCGCGGTCGCTCCATCATCGGGCTCCCGTCGCTGATCGAGTCGCTGTTCATCAACACCGACTTCCTGCCGATGGTGCTGATGGCGCAGTGGGTACAGCGATTTCGCTACGCCTACGGCGCCTCGACGGCGTTCCGGCGCGAGGCGCTCGCCGGCATCGGCGGATTCGACGCCCTGCGCGATCACCTCGCGGACGACTACGTGCTCGGCAACCGCATCGCCGACGCGGGATGGCGGCTGCTGCTGCTGCCCTACGTGGTCGAGACGGTCCTCGACTCGCGCACCCTCGGCGACGTCTGGCGACACCAGCTGCGCTGGGCGCGCACCTATCGGGCATGCCAGCCCTTCGGCTGGTTCGTCTCGCTCATCGTCCACACCATGCTGTGGGGCGTGCTGGCGGTGCTCGCCACGAGCGGGTCGACCGTCGGCTGGATCGCGCTCCTCACGGCCATCGTCGCGCGCGTCGGGGCGCTTCGCGTGATCCTCGGCATGCTCGGCGATACGGCAACCGTGCGCGAGCTGTGGCTCGTGCCGCTGAAGGACCTCGCCTACTCGGCGGTCTGGATGACCTCGTGGCTCGGACGCGACGTCGTCTGGAGCGGGCAGCGCCTGCGCGTGCTGCCCGACGGTCGCATGCTCCCGCTGGACGCCGTCTCCGAACCGGCCCTCCCGTCGAAGCTGGCGGCGCCGTCGCGCTGAGGGGACGACGTACGGCCACGGCGGAGCGCGACCTCCGGGCACTCCCCGGAACCCGCCGCGCCGGGCTGCCGTGGCGCTCCGCGCTCCGCACATGGGCGCTCGCCGTCGGCCTCGCCGCCGGCGCCGGCGCGACGCTGGCGATCATCGCGATCGCCCGCAAGCAGGTCCTGCCGATCGGACGTGCCGAGCAGCTCGACCTGGTCGCGCGCTGGGCGATGCTCGCGGCGCCGACGGGCGCGGCGCTCGGGGTGCTCGGCGCGCTGCTCGTCCTCTGTGCGCGACACAAGGGCATCCGGCGCGGCCTGGTGGGGCTCGTGCTGCTCGCCGGCGGAACGCTGACCGTGGCCGCCGGGCTCCGCTCGCACAACTCGCCGTGGCACATGCTCGGCGCGCCGGCTCCGTACGAGCCGCTGGTGTCGCGCCACGCGCGCGAGGGCGCGCCGAACCTGGTGCTCATCACCGTCGACACGCTGCGGGCAGACCACCTCGAGCCATACGGGTACCAGCGTCCGACCGCGCCCGCGCTGAGCGCGCTCGCGCGCGACGGCGCGGTGTTCGACCTCGCGATCTCCCAGGCTCCGGAGACCCTGCACTCCATCGCGGCCCTGATGACCGGTCTCTACCCGCACGTCGTGGATCGCACGTTCGAGCTGCGCGAGCGGCGCGGACCGTTCCTCGATTCGGCGTATCACGCCCTCGCGGAGCGGCTGGCGGCGGGCGGCTACCACACCGCCGGCTTCGTCTCGAATCTCTTCCTGCGCGCGCGCAACGGATTCGGCCAGGGATTCGAGCACTACGACGACACGTCGGGAATGTACTTCTGGGGTGCCAGCGGACGCAGCCGCCGGGCGAAGGATGTCGTGGACCCGGCCATCGCGTGGCTGGCGCACGCCGAGCCGCCGTTCTTTCTCTGGGTCCACGTGATGGACCCGCACCACCCGTACGAGCCGGCGGCGCCCGAGCCCTGGGAAGGAGCCGGGTCCCCGACGTTCATCGCCTTCGACCAGGAATACGGCGAGCTCGACATCTCCGGCTACACGCGCCGCCTCGAGGAACTCGGGACCGGCCGCCGGCCGTTCGCGCCGGGCGAGCTGGCGTATCTGGTCGGCCGCTACGACGCCGAGATCCGCCAGAGCGATCGCGCGATCGAACGCCTCGTCGACGGCCTGCACGCGCGCGGCTTCGACGCCAGCAACACCACCATCGTCGTCACCGCCGATCATGGCGAGGAGTTCGCCGATCACGGAGGGATGACGCACGGACAGACGCTCTTCGACGAGCTGATCCACGTGCCGCTGATCGCCCAGGGCGCCGGCGTACCGCGCGGCTCGCACGTGGAAGATCAGGTCCGGTTGATCGACGTCGCGCCGACACTGCTCGACCTGGCCGGGCTGCTCGACGGCCCCTCCGGACCCGGCCTGCACGGCCGCAGCCTGCTGCCGGCGTTGCGCGGCGCGCCGATGCCGGCGCTGCCGGCGCTGTCGTTCTGCGAGCGGGATTACGCGGCCTATCGCACGCCCGACCGCAAGCTCGTGGTCTCCTTCGAACCGTACCCGACGGCGCCGTCGCCCTGGCCGTTCTGGCGGAGCCTGACCTCGATGGCGAGCATCGCCTCCGGTCCACGTCACCGGCTCCGGATCGGCTACTGGCGACTCGGGAAGGATCCCGGCGAGCACGAGGATCTCCTCACCACCGATGCGGCCGGCGTCCGTCAAGCCTACGACGCGCTCCTGCTCGAGCGTCTCGCGCACCCGCCGCTGGCCGTCGCGTCATCGGCGGACACGGAGGTCGAGGCGTCGACGCGCGAGCGCCTCGAGGCGCTCGGCTACGTGCGCTGATCGCCGGCGCGCGCGCGGCCGCCGTCTCCGGCGGCCAGCTCGGCGTAGCTCACCAGCCGCACGCCCAACGCGTGCACGCATGCGCGCACGCGCGGGCTCACCAGGGCGGCGAGCTCGCCCGCGTGGTCGTAGCCGGGCTGGAGGCCCTCCGTTGCCGGCGGCTGGAGGACCGCGGGATGACAGTAGAGCTCGCTCACGCCGGGCGGCAGCGCGGGGATCAGCCGGAGCAGATATGCCTCGTCGACGTGCCCGGTCTGGTGCATGCCGTAGACGCGGTCGGTCGTGACGATCCCCGCCGCGCGTAGCCGCGGGGCCGCCCAGGCCGCGAGCGCACGGAACACCAGGCCCTCGCCGGTCTTGCGCAGCATGTGGCGACGATCGTGACGCAGCGCCGATCCGAGGCTCTCGCGCGTCAGGCGCATGGCGCGGATGCCGTAGCGCGGAGCAAGCTCGAGCAGGATGGCCAGCACCATCGGATGGAGGTGCATGTTCAGATGGCCGTCGACGTGTGCCAGCTCGAGCCCCGTCGCGACGAAGGCGTCGAGCTGCGCCGCGATCTCGCGCCGCAGCTGTGCACGCCCGGTGCGTCCCAGCGCGACGGCGGCGTAGTGCATGCCGGCTCGTACGGCGTCGTCGCCGAAGCGGCCACGGGCGTCGACCAGCCGCGGGATCGCGGAGGCCGGAGCCGCGGGTCGAGCCTGCGCCAGCACCAGATGCAGCCCGACGGCCAGCGTCGGGTTCGCACGCGCCACCGCCACCGCGTCCGCCGCCGCGTCCCCGGTGACCATCAGGCTCGTGCTGGTGAGGATGCCGTCGCGGTGGGCGCGCGCGATGGCGACGTTGATCGCCTCGGCGGCGCCGAAGTCGTCGCCGCTGACGACGAGCTGGCGCGCGCTCACGCGAGGCCGTCGATCCGCGGCAGGGGTCCGCGCTGGCGGATGTCCTGCAGCGTGACCGTGAGCTCGTCGAGTCGCTCCGCGAGCGCGTCCGGACCGTCGAGGGGCAGGAGCAGGCCCTCGTGCTCGCGATCGCGCAGCCACGCGGCCATGATCGTGCTCGCGGCGACGTCGCCGCGCTCGAGCGGCGCATCCTGGTAGCGCGCGAAGCGTTCGCGGACCACCTGCACCGCTGCCGCGAGGTCGGCGACGGCGCGGATCTGCAGCTCGACCGCGAGCCGGCCGCCGAGCGCGGCGTAGAGCTGCGCCCCGTCGCGATCCGCCGTGGGAAGGAGCGCGACGAAGTTCTGGCGCGCGAGGATCCATTGCAGCCGTTGCTGGCGCCGGCGGAGATCGTCCAGCACGAGCAGATCCCGCTGCGCGCGCGCGGCGGCCTCGAAGCGCAGCTCCTCCGCGGCGCCGTCACGACGTGCCACCAGCCGCGTGACCGCGGCGTCGTCGCGCCCGTCGACGAAGGCGAGGAAAGCGTCCACCCGCTGGCGATACGCCGGCTCGTCGATGCGCGCGGCGCACGGCGCGGGACAGGTGCCCACCTGACCGAGCAGGCACGGGCTCGTCTCGACCGACGGCGCCAGCCGCCCGGAGCAGGTGCGAATGCCGAACGCCCTCGCCAGCACCGCCTGCGCACGCTCGGCGCTCTCGCTGCTCGCGAAGGGTCCGAGGTAGGTGGCGCGGTCGGTCCCGAGCCGGCGCGTGACGGACAGGCGCGGATACGGATCGCGCAGCGTGATGCGGAGGAACGCGACCCGTGGAAGCTGCCGTCCCTGGCGATTGTAGGGCGGCTTGAGCTCGCGGATCTGCCGCATCTCGAGCAGCGCCGCTGCCAGCTCGGATCCCGTCTCGGTCACGCGCACGTCGTACACCTGGCGGATCAGCTCGAGCGCCCGCCGCGAGTGTCCGCGCGAGTTGCTGAACCAGTTCCCGAGCCGCGCGCGCAGGCGCCGTGCCTTGCCGACGTAGAGCAGGCGGCCGTCCTGCCCGAGCAGATGGTACACCCCGGGCGACGGGGGAATCTCGGCGAGACGCTCGCGCGACACGTGCACGACGAACGGCTCGCCGTCGCTCGCCGCATGCTGCAGCGCCAGCAGCTCGCTCACGCGCGTGACACCGCGCTCGGCGGCCCGCTCGAGGAACACGCACAGGATCTCCGCCGCGATGCGGGCATCGCCCAGGCCGCGGTGGCGGTCGTAGCAGGCGAGCCCGAGCGCCGCGGCGACGGCGTCGAGCGAGCGACGCCGCTGCTCCGGCAGCAACCGGCGCGCGAGACGGATGGTGCAGAGGGCAGGACGCGCGAGCGCCCGCCCGGTGATCGCGCGATGCGCCGCATCCAGATGCGTGACGTCGAAGCTGGCATTGTGAGCGACCAGCACCGCGTCGCCTGCGAACTCGAGGAACCGCGGCAGCGCCTCGGCGATCGGCGGCGCGGAGGCCACCATCGCGTCGGTGATCCCCGTGAGCGCCGCGACGAACGGCTGGATCGGGCGGCCGGGATTCACCAGCGTGCTGAACGTGTCGAGCAGGCGCCCGTCGACCACGCGCACGGCGCCGATCTCGATGATGCCACCGCTCGCGGGGCCACCACCCGTCGTCTCGAGGTCGACGACCACGAAGGCCTGTCCCGCGATCGGCCGGCAGAGGAGATCGTGCGCACGCGCATGCCAGCGACGAGCGTCGACGTCGAAGCTGAAGCGCGAGTCGCCGCCGAGCAGCACGTCGAGGAAGCGGGTGCCGAACTCCGGATCGCGTCCCTGGCCCGTGAAGACCAGCGAGAGCAGGTCCGCTGGCTCCGCTCCGTCGGGCCGATCGAGCAAGTATTCGAGGAGACGCTGCCGCACCGCCGCCGGCGTCCGCCGCCGTCGTCAGAAGGACCAGAACGGCCGCCGCTTGATGGGGGCGCCGGGCGCGCGCGTGCGCGCGGCGATGCTGCGGATGTCCTGCTCGAACCGGGCCAGCTCCTGGCGCTGCCGCTCCTCGAACTGCTCGAGCTCGCGCTGCCGCTTGGTGTGGAAGCGCTCGAAGGTGTCCGTCCACGCGGCGTGGAAGCGCTCGAGCGCGTCGGCGACGGCGCGCACCATGCTGAGCGTGGGAACGAAGGAGCCGAGGCAGTGCGGGCACCGGAACACGGTGCCGGCCCGGTAGGTCCCGAACGGCACCTCGTACTCGCCCTGGCACCGGAAGCAGTGGATCGGGACCTCCCACTCCTCCGGCGGAGGAATCGCGAGGCCGATCTGCGCGTCGTCGACGGGCGCGGCAGCCACGGGCGGCGGGGGGGCGGGAGCGGCCGCGGCCTTCGGCGTGGGCGCCGCCGATGCGGGAGCGGCAGGCGCCGCATCGGCGGCGCCGTCCTTCTTGAACCGCGATGGCGCATCGTCGGGGATCGGCTCCCCGGGATGCAGGACGCGGGCGCGCGCCAGCAGCACATCGTGCGTCTCGGGGATGTCGGGGTTCGGCACGCAGCAGTCGACGGGGCAGACCGCGGCGCACGCCTCGTGGTCGTGGAAGCCGACACACTCGGTGCACTTCTCGGGGACGATGTAGAAGATCTCGCTCGACAGCGCGGGATGCGTGCCGCCACCCTGGGCCTGCCACTCGACGGCGCCCTGGTAGATCGCCGTGTTCGGGCACTCGGGCTCGCAGGCGCCGCAGTTGATGCACTCGCTGGTGATCATGGTGGCCATGACGGATGACGCATAGCGCTGCCCCGTCCGGCATTCAAACGGTTTCGCGGGCCTCGGCTGACGGCTTCGCTCCCCACGCTGGACGGGGCTGCGGACTTGCGCTAGGCACCCCTCGGTATGAGTAGCGACGGCCAAAGCCGTCCTCACGTCGGGTAGATCGCCCCTGGTCGCGGACGCGGCTCCGTTCGGCCCGGACCCGGGGCAGGAGGAGGGTTCACCGCGTCATGTCGGCTCCGGCCGAGGAGCGAGCAGGAGAGCCGGGTCTCAGCGGCTCCGAGCTGCGCGAAGCGTGGCCGGTCCTCTCCACCGAGGAGCGGCTCGAGGGCCTGGCCCTCCTGACGCACGCCGAGACCGAGGCGCTCTTCCTCGGCATGCACGCGCACGACCAGGCCGACCTGCTCCTCGCGGCGCCGATCGCCACCCGGCGCTCGCTGATGCGCTTCCTGCCGCCGGACGACGCCGCCGACGTGGTGCAGGAAGCGTCGGCCGAGGATCGCCAGGGCTTGCTCGAGCTGCTCGACGAGCCGACGCGCAAGGAGGTGGTCGCGCTGCTCGCCTACGCCGAGGACGACGCGGGCGGCCTCATGAGCCCGCGCTACGCGCGCCTGCGGCCGGACATGAGCGTCGACGAGGCGATCAGCTATCTCCGCCGCCAGACGCGGCAGCACGTCGAGAGCGTCTACTACCTCTACGTCCTCGACGCCGAGCAGCATCTCCTCGGCGTGGTGTCGTTCCGCGATCTCTTCTCCGCGCAGCCGGACAAGCGCGTGCGCGACGTCATGCACACCGACGTGGTGACGGTTCCGGAGGACATGGACCAAGAGACCGTCAGCAAGCTGTTCGCGGAGCACAACTTCCTGGCAATGCCCGTCGTCGACGCCGAGCGGCGCGTGAAGGGTATCGTCACCGTCGACGACATCGTCGACGTCGTGCAGGAGGAAGCGACCGAGGACATCCAGAAGCTGGGCGGCATGGAAGCCCTCGACGCCCCGTATCTCAGCATCGGGTTCGGCGCGATGCTCCGCAAGCGTGGCGGATGGCTCTCGGTGCTCTTCATCAGCGAGATGCTCACCGCCAGCGCGATGGCCGTCTTCGAGAAGGAGATCGCGCGTGCGGTCGTGCTGGCGCTCTTCGTCCCGCTGATCATCAGCAGCGGCGGCAACTCCGGCTCGCAGGCCTCCACGCTCGTCGTGCGCGCCCTGGCGCTCGGCGAGCTCACGCTGCGCGACTGGTGGCGCGTCATCCGCCGCGAGTTCATGGCGGGCCTGTCGCTCGGATTGATCCTGGCGACGCTCGGCTTCTGTCGCATCCTCAGCTGGCAGTTCCTCTTCAATCTCTACGGGGAGCACTACTTCCTGATCGCCTGCACCGTCGCCTTCAGCCTGATCGGCGTGGTCATGTTCGGAACCATGGCCGGCTCGATGCTGCCGCTGATCCTGCGCCGTCTGGGATTCGATCCCGCCAGCGCCTCCGCGCCGTTCGTCGCCACGCTGGTCGACGTCACCGGGATCGTCATCTACTTCACGGTCGCGAGCGTCATCCTGCGCGGCACCTTGCTCTGACGCGCACGCGGCGACACCGCGACCCGTGGATGTCAATTACCGATGTACGACGCTACGATGCGCGTGATGTCCGACGCGATCCGGTTCGACTTCGACTTCGTGTCGCCGAACGCGTACCTGGCGTGGACCCGGCTCCCGGCGCTCGCGGAGCGACACGGGCGCGCCCTCGAGCCCGTACCCGTGCTGTTCGCTGCGCTGCTCGAGGCGCATGGACAGCTCGGGCCAGCCGAGGTTCCCCCCAAGATCCGCTGGATGACCAGGAACAACCTGCGCAAGGCCGCCGTCCTGGGCGTCGAGCTGAATCCGCCGGCGTTCCATCCGTTCAATCCGATCCTCGCGCTGCGCGTGTCCTCGCTCGTGCTCGATCCGTCACGACGCCGGACGCTGATCGACGCGCTGTTCCGCGCGGTGTGGGTTCGCGGCCTGCACGTCAGCGAGCCCGGCGTGGTCGAGGCGATCGGCGACGAGATCGGTCTCCCCGGCTCCAGCCTCGTCGCGCAGGCGCAGGAGCCCGCGTGCAAGGCCACGCTGCGCGAGCAGACCGACGCCGCGATCGCGCGCGGCGTCTTCGGCGTGCCCACGATGGAGGTGGGCGACGAGCTCTTCTGGGGGTACGACGATCTCCCCCATCTCGAGCGATTCCTGGCAGGGAACGATCCCCTCGATGCGACGAGCTGGCAGCGCTGGGCAGCCGGAAGTCTCGCATCGGCGGTCCGCCCCCGCGCCCGGCCCGCGCGCGAGTGACGGCCTACGGCTTCGGGACGTCCGCGCCGTCGCGCACGAACACCGGGATCGTGTCCAGCGGCACGTCGACCGTCACCGTGCGCCGTCCCTTGAACACCTTCGACGCGTCCCAGTAGCTGCGCCACGTTCCGCGCGGGAAGTACACCGTGCGGCTCCGCTGCCCCACCTTCCACACGGGCGCCACGAGCAGATCGGGTCCGAAGAGATACTGGTCCCACAGATCCTCGAGCTTGCGGTCCTTGCGGTCGGCGAACGGCATCGGACGCACGATCGGCATGCCTGCCGATGCCTCGGAGGCCGCCGCGACGATGTAGGACTGGAGCGTGACGCGCAGCGTGGTGTAGCGGCGGTAGATGTCGATCATCTCCGTGTCGTACGCGGGCGTCGTGTCCATCATCCACGGCGCGTGCGTGCCGTGACCGCCGATCTCCATGAATCCGGAGAACGCGCTGAACTCGATCCAGCGGGCGAAGACCTCGCGGTCCTTGAACTCGTAGTAGCCGCCGGTGTCGGAGCCCCAGATGGGGATGCCCATGAACGCCGCGCGCTGCTGGCTGATGATCGCGCTGCGCAACCCGAGGTCGGTGCCGGGGCCGCCGCCGAAGTTCGTGCTGCCGGGGATGTCGCCGCCCCAGAACGTGGACCACTGCTGCGTGCCGCTGTAGGCCGGGCGCGAGACGAGCAGGAAGTCGTCGCCGAAGACGCTCGCGAGCGCGTCGTGGTGGATCTTCGACTGCAGCGTCGGGTAGTCGTTGCGCACCTCCCGCCCCGTCCGGCCGTCGGCCCAGAGGTCGGTGGCCTCGGACGGGATGTGCTCCTCGCCGCGGTCGAGCTTGATGGCCTGGATCCCGTTCGCGCGAACGAAGGCCGCGACCTTGTCTCGCCACCACGCCTGGGCCGCCGGATTCGTGACGTCGACGATGAAGCTCGTCCCGCCGGCGTCCGCACAATGGGGCGGGCCGCCGGGCCCCGGCGCGAGGTAGCCCGACGCCTGCGCCTCGACCCCGTTGTCGCCCGGCGTGTTGCCGCACGCCCACATGCTGCTCCAGATCATCAGGTGATAGCCGCGCCGCTTGAGCGATTGCAGCATCGCGTCGGGGTTCGGCAACCGGACCTCGTCCCAGGCCCACTCTCCGAAGCCGTACTCGCCGGTGAGCACCGGGCGATCGAACAGGTACACTCCGGGCGGGATGCCGAGCGCGTCGTACATGAGCACGTCGTCCGCCAGCTCGGCGTTGACGGGCGCGCCGTCGAGCATCCCGGGCGCGCCGATGTGGAGCTCGTCACGCCAGCGCCAGTGCAGGAACGCCCACGACGGCGGGACGATCGGACGGCCGACGACGCCGGTGTACTCGTCGAGGATCGTCCGGTAGTCGGGGCCGGCGAAGAGCTCGAACACCAGGCGCTTCGCCTCCGGGGCGGTGCCGGTCTCGAAGCGGAACCGCACCGTCGCCGGATCGGTCTTCGCGAGATCGAAGACGCCGAACGTCGTCCCGGCGACCGCGAGCCCGTACCCGAGCGACGACTGGTAGAACGGCGCGTACACCGAGAAGGTGGGGAGGATGTGCATCTCCACGGTCTCGCCGCGACGATCGAGCGAGCCGACCTCGGGCGGGTCGATGTCGTCGCGCGGAACGTCGAGGACGCCGGCGGCCAGCACCGGCGCGTCGCGCAGCCGTTCGGTCAACCCGTAGAGCCGCTCCTTCGCGGGCGAGCGAAGGCGTTCGCCCGCGGCCGAGACGGTCGCAGCATCGGGCGGATCGAGCGAGACCTCGAGCGTGCGGCGCGTGAGGAAGCGGAGCGTGACCGTCGCGAGCGAGCCTTCGTCGGTCTCGACGTCGAGCTGAGCGCCGTCGGCGGTCGGGCGCGCGTCGCGCACGTCACCCAGCGCATGCACCACGCCGGCGCGCTCGTAGAACAGCCCGCCGCCGGTCTGCTCGCGCACCAGCATCTTCCGGCCGGCGAGCAGGCTCAGGCGGAACGGCGAGCGCCGCACCTCGGCCACCGCCGCCCCCGTCGCCACCCGCACCAGCCCCGAGGTGATCCGCGTCTTCACGTTCGCGGGCTGCACCGCCCGCGCCGTGACGACTCCCGCGAGCAGGACGATCGACGCCGTGACGAGCCGCAACATGCTAGACGAAGCGCAGCACCGCATCGGCGTACTCGAACCGCATGTCGGTGACCGTAGGGGCACGTGCCCCGAACTGTCAACCTGAACCGTCTCCGCACCTGCTCCTTGCGTCCCGAGGAAGGCGTGGTTTAATCCTCACCCGTGGACCGCATGCGCGGGGATCGCTCGATGACCGAACGCATCCTCAACGTCCTGCGTCCGTATGCCTCCAACTGGACGGGAACGCTCGGTCGCGGCGACCTGGTCATCCCCCAGCGCGAGATCCCTCGCGTCATCCACGAGATCCTCGACGCGTTGCGCGACGAGACCGCCGACAAGGAAGCCGGCGAGCACGAGCTCTTCGACGTGCTCATGTCGGCGCGACGCAGCCCGTCGGTGCAGGACCAGGTGAATCTGCTGCGCCGCCGCTTCCGCATCCTGCAGCGCTAGCCGGATGAGCGCACACCCGCTGCGTGGCGCGGCGGCGATCGCCGGACTCGGCGTCACGCCGCAAGGCAAGGTCTACGGCACGAACGCCGTCGGCTTCGCCGTCGACGCCATCCGCCTCGCGCTCGACGACGCGGGTCTCACCCGCACCGACGTGGACGGGCTGCTCGTGAATCCCGGCCTCACCTGGAACGACCAGGGCATGGGATCGTTCCAGCTCCAGCAGGCCCTCGGGCTGCGCGATCTCCGACTCACCGCCACCATGAACCTGGGAGGCGCCACCGCCTGCGCGATGATCCAGTACGCCACGCAGGCCATCGCCGCCGGGCTGTGCCACACCGTCGCCTGCGTCTTCTCCGACGCGCCGCTGAAGCCGCCGTCACCCGAGGGCGTACGCACCTCGAGCGGCGCGGCCTACGGCTTCGCCCGCGGCTGGGAGTCGGCGTACGGCTTCTTCGGCGTGAACGCGATGTACGCGCTGGTGGCGAGCCGTCACATGCACGTCTACGGCACCACGCAGGAGCAGCTGGGCGCGATCGCGGTCGCCCAGCGGCGCTGGGCGAACCTCAACCCGCAGGCCCAGCTCCACGACCGTGCGCTCACGCTCGAGGAGTACCACGCCTCGCGCTGGATCGCGGAGCCCTTCCACGTCTTCGACTGCTGCCTGGTGTCGAACGGCGGCCTCGCGGTCATCGTCACCAGCGCCGAGCGAGCCCGCGCGCTGCGCAAGCCGCCGGTCTACGTCCTGGGCATGGGGCAGGGACACCGGGGCGGCGACGCCGGCGACACGCTCGCCTCGGGCGCCGGCCTCGCGAAGGGGCCCGCGTTCGCGATGGCGGGCATCACGCTGCGCGACGTCCAGGTGATCGAGCTGTACGACTGCTACACCTTCACGGTCCTCGTCACGCTCGAGGACTACGGGTTCTGCAAGAAGGGCGAGGGTGGTCCGTTCGCCGCCGAGCACCACACCGGTCCCGGCGGCAGGCTCGCGCTCAATACCGGCGGCGGCCAGCTGTCGAGCTTCTACATGTGGGGCATGACGCCCGTGTCGGAAGCGGTGATCCAGCTGCGCGGCGAGGGCGGCGCGCGACAGGTCCCGCAGCACGACGTGGCGCTCGTGTCGGGGAACGGCGGCATCCTGTCGACGCACTCCACGCTGGTGCTCTCGAGGCTGGCGTCGTGAGCGAGACCGCGTCGGCCGCCCCGTCCCGCCCCGTCCCGGCGATCACGCCCGAGATGGCGCCGTTCTGGGAGGCCGCCCGGCGTCACGAGCTGACGGCGCAGCGCTGTCTCGACTGCGGCACCTTCCGCTTCCCCGCTCGCGAGGTGTGCAGCGGCTGCCTGTCCCGGCGCGCCGAGTGGCACCGGGTGAGCGGGCGGGGTCGCGTCTTCAGCGTCGTCGTGATGCACCAGGCGAGCCATCCCTGGTTCGCGAGCCGCACGCCGTACGCCGTGGTCGTCGTCGAGCTCGACGAGGGGGCGCGCATGCTGTCCACCGTCGTCGGACCGGAGCCGCATGCGATCGCGATCGGCATGCCGGTGGAGGTCGACTTCGAGGACCTGACGGCCGAGATCAGCCTGCCAGTGTTCCGGCCCAGCGCGCGGTGATGTCCGTCACCCGTATCCACCACGTCCAGGTGAGCGTGCCGCTGGGGAGCGAGGACGCGGTGCGAGCCTTCTACTGCGGCATCCTCGGCTTGACCGAGGTCGAGAAGCCGGACGCGCTGAAAGCGCGCGGCGGCCTGTGGCTGGCGATCGACGGCAGGCCCGCGCTCCACTTCGGCACCGAGGACGTAGCCGACCGCGCCGCCTCGAAGCGCCACGTCGCACTCGAGGTCGACGATCTCGACGCCGTGCGTGCGCGGCTGCGGAATGCCGGCGTGCACACGGAGGACGGCATCCCGATACCCGGGGTGCGGCGCTTCGAGTGCCGCGATCCCTTCGGGAATCGCCTGGAGCTGCTCTCCCGCGTGGCATGACCGCCCGGTCGCCGGGTCGCCTCTACCGCGCGGACGTGCGACGCTCCGGCGCATGACCACCGCGCGCGTGCTGGACGAGTACTGCGACGCCTGGCGGGCCGGCGACCTCGCCCGGCTCATCGGCTCGTACCACGACGAGTTCACGCTGCACTACTTCGGCGAGAGCCCGCTGGCGGGTACGCACCGCGGCAAGGCCAGTGCGCTCGCCGCCCTCGGCGAGGCCACCCGCCGATCGGGGCGGCAGCTCGTCGAGATCGTCGACGTGCTGGCCGGCCGCGAGCTCGGGGCGATCGTCGCGATCGAGCGCGTGGGCACCTCCGGGGAGACGACCGACATCCGGCGCGTGCTCCTCTACCGCGTGCGCGACGGCCAGCTCGTCGAATGCTGGCTCTACGACGAGGACCAGCGACTCGTCGATCGGTTGTGGTCGGCCGGCTGAGCCCCCCTCGCATCTGCCAGGACGGCCGCGATGGTGCCGCCCGTCACCGGGGAGGAACGGAGACCCGTGCTCCGGGCACCTCGGGCTCGCGATCCGACCGTTCGACCCGCCGTGCTCGCCCCGCTCTTTGACGCAGGGCAGTGTGGGCAGCGTCCGGGGGCCTGGGCTATACCCAGCTCATGTCCCCGCGGCCGATGATCAACATGCCGCCATCGACTCGCCGGAACCAGATGCTGATGCTCGTGTTCGGCACGGGACTCGCGACGGGTCTCCACCTGGGACTGCTGCAAGCGGTCTTCTCGGCATCCTGGAAGGCTCCGATCACGTTCGTGGTGGCGAGCAGCATCTTCGCGCTCGTCACCTACGCGCTCTGGCGCTGGATATTTCCCAAGCTCGGCGGGCGGACCTTCGGAGGCCAGCTCGTGCGGCAGGTCGTCGTGGCCCTGCTGGTCTTCACCGTCGTCTCGCTCGCGGTGGTCGGGATCTTCACGTCGCTCGCCGGCGGCATCGGGCTGTTCGGGGTTCCGACCGGTTCGGACCTGACCATCACCATCACGCCCGCGATGCGCCAGCACGGCGTCCGTCTCTACGTGCTGCTGCCGATCCTGCCGGTCGGGCTGCTGTCGCTGATCGGCTATCACCTGGTCTGGCGCCAGGTGGAGGCGTTGCAGACCCGCGAGCGCGAGCTGACCGAGCTGGCGGCCACGGCGCAGCTCGCGGCGCTGCGGGCCCAGATCAACCCGCACTTCCTCTTCAACAGCCTCAACTCGATCGCGCAGCTCATCCACGCCGATCCGGAGAAGGCCGAGGCGTGCGTCGAGCGCCTCGGAGACATCTTCCGCTACATCCTGCACCGCGCGGAGCAGGAGTTCGTCCCCCTCCAGGAGGAGCTCCGGATCACGACCGCGTATCTCGACATCGAGCGCGCGCGCTTCGACGAGCGCCTGCACGTCGAGACCCGCATCGATCCCCACAGCCTGGACCAGCTCATCCCGAACCTGATCCTCCAGCCGCTGGTGGAGAACGCGGTGAAGCACGGCCTGTCGCGCAAGCTGGGCGGCGGCACCGTGTCGATCGACGCCGCCATCGACGGCGAGCTGCTCACGCTCACGGTCGGCGACGACGGGCTCGGGATGCCGGAGCGCGTCCTCGACGAGGTCTACGATCGCGGCGTCGGGCTGCGCAACCTGCGCGAGCGCCTCGAGCGCCTGTACGGACCGGACCATCTGCCGCAGATCGAGAGCGTTCCCGGCCGCGGCACCGTCGTCCGGCTGCGCCTGCCGGTGCAGGAGGCCGCATGAGCGGCGGGCTCCCACACGCGTGACGGAGGGGCAGGTGAACTCCGAGATCCGCACGCTGGTGGTCGACGACGAGAAGCTGGCGCGCGATCGGCTCTCGGGCTTCCTCTCGCGGCTCGGTGGCGTCGAGGTGATCGGCGAGGCGTCCAACGGCGTCGAGGCGTTGCAGATGATCCAGGAGCGGCGGCCGGATCTCGTCTTCCTGGACGTGCAGATGCCGGGCATGAACGGCTTCGAGGTGCTGCGCGCGCTCGACGGGCCGCAGCCGCACGTCGTGTTCGCGACCGCCTTCGACGAGTACGCCATCCGCGCCTTCGAGGTGCAGGCGATCGACTATCTCCTGAAGCCGTTCGGCCGGGCGCGGGTCGAGGAAGCGGTGGGACGGGTGCGCGCGCGCCTGTCGCAGGGCAGCCCCGGGCTCGACATCGAGGCCGTGGTGCGACGCCTGGAGGAGGGCCGCAAGGCGTTCGCCACGCAGATCTCGGTGCACAGCGGCCGGCGCATCCTCCTGCTGCCCGTCGACGACGTTCGCTGGTTCGGGGTCGAGCACCGGCTCGTCTACGCCCACACCGGCGAGCGGGCCCTCATGACCAACTACACGCTTCGCGAGCTGGAAGAGCGCCTCGACCCCGAGGTGTTCTTCCGGGTCCACAAGGCCAGCCTCGTGAACCTCCACCACGTGAAGGAGATCGTCCCCTGGTTCGGCGGTCGCTACAAGCTCGTCATGCGCGACCATGCCGGCAGCGAGGTGGCCGTGAGCCGCACGCAGGCACGCGCGCTGCGAGCCAGGCTCCGCTGGTAGAATCGGAGCCGCCCGGCCTTCGCTTGACAGCATGACGTCCCACCCGTAAGGCCCCGAGTCGCCTCCCGTTTCATGTCCCCACCGCCCGTCGTTCTCGATTCCACCACCCGCGCGCGTCCGGGGCGCACGCTCACCTTCGTGGGCATCTCGGCGCTCGTCCACGCCGTACTGTTGCTGATGATCCTCTTCGACGTGGTCGGCATCGGCGGGGGGTTCGGCCTCGGCCTCGGGCCGGGCTTCGGCATCGGCTCGGGCGGCGGCGCCGGACTGGGCAAGGAGAAGCGGCGCCAGATCTACTCGCTGGAAGATCTTCCTCAGATCGTCCGGCCGCAGGATCCGAAGCACGACCAGGACGTGAAGGATCTGGTGGTGGCGCGCACTCCCGACGCCATCCTCATGCCGCAGCCGGCGAAGCCGAAGACCGTGAGCACCAGTCCCGTGGTGCAGTTCGCCAGACCGGTGACGCCCCTGGGCGCCGGCACCGATCTCGGCGCGCGCTTCGCGTCGACCGGTTCGGGCACCGGCGGTTTCGGCGTGCGGCGGCGGCGGAGGCGGCGGCCTGGGCAGCCTCGGCATCTCGCTCGACAGCGCCTTCGGGAAGTACGTCGGCAGCCTGCGCAAGGTCGGCCTCGACGTCGCCATCGTGGTCGACGCGACGGGGAGCATGCAGAACGTCATCGACGAGATCAAGCATCGGCTCGACGACCTGGTCTTCACCATGCAGCGCCTCGTCCCGACCGCGCGGATCGGCGCCGTCGCCTACCGCGACCGCGACGACGGCAAGACCGCCACGGCTCCCCGGCAGAGCGAGGACTTCCTCGTCAAGTGGACAGACCTCTCCTTCAAGGGAAGCAAGGTGAAGGACTTCCTCGACGGCATCGTCGCGGAGGGCGGCGGCGACTGGGAGGAGGCGGTGAAGGACGGCTTCGAGGCCGCCATGAAGCAGCTCAAGTGGCGCCCGGAAGCCAAGAAGGTCATCATCCTCGTGGGCAGCTCGCCGCCGCACGAGCAGGACATCCCCGCGCTCCGCAACCTGGTGTCGCAGTGGCAGGCGGAAGGCGGCGTCGTCAGCACCATCGACGTGAGCATGCGCCTCCACGAGGAGCACGAGCGCAAGCTGCACCGCTGGCTCTACGGCGACGAGCTGAAGACCGTCTCGCCGCTGCCCGACTTCTACAAGCAGGTGCAGGAGAGCTTCGAGGACATCTCGCGCCGGGGCGGCGGCGAGTCGATCGCCCTCGGACAGGACCAGGCGCTCGTGCGCTATCTCCTCGTGCTGACTTTTGGCCAGCAATGGGAGAAGGATGTGTCGCGCGTCGCGCGCAATCGCTAGCAATCTGAAGGAGCACGACCAATGGACACCAACACCACGCTGAACCTCGATCTGTGGACGCTGATCCAGCAAGGAGCCATCTCCACCTATCCCCTGCTGCTCTGCTCCGTGATCCTGCTGGGCGTCGTCCTCGAGCGGGCGTGGAGCCTGCGCGGCATCATCCGTTCGACGGCGCAGCTCACGCGCGACGTGGTTCCCGTGCTGGCGCGCGGCGACTGGCAGGGCGCCGTCGACGTCGTGCGCAAGCATCGCGCGTGTCCCGCACGGCGCGTGTACGGCGATCTCATCGAGGGGGAGCGGGACGTGCCGCTTCCCGAGCTGGAGCGCGTCGCGACCGAGCGCAGCTTCGCGGAGGTCCAGGGAGCCGGCTCGAACCTCTGGGTGCTGGGCACGATCGGATCGTCGGCGCCCTTCATCGGCCTCTTCGGAACGGTGCTGGGCATCATCCGCGCCTTCCACGCGATCGCGCTCGCCGGCACCGGCGGCTTCTCGGTGGTCGCCTCCGGCATCTCGGAGGCGCTGATCGCCACGGCGCTGGGACTCGCGGTCGGCATCGTGGCGGTCATCTTCTACAACTACTTCCAGTCGCGCGTGGACCGCATCGACGCCGCGCTGCGCATCGGCAGCGGACGCGTGCTCGAGGCCGTCTCCGCCGGCCGGAGGGTGCCGCATGGCGTTCAGTAACGGGTCGCGCCGCCGCGGCATCGTGGCGGAGATCAACGTCACGCCGCTCACGGACGTCTTCCTCGTCCTCCTGATCATCTTCATGATCACGACGTCGGCGATGATGAAGCCGCAAGGCGTCGACCTGCCGCAGTCGAACGCCGAGGAGCAGGAGCAGAAGGGCGTCACGGTCACGATGACGCCGTCGCACGAGATCTTCGTGAACGACCGCCCGGTCGCGGGCGACGACGGCTCGCTCGCCACCGTCCTGAAGGACGCCCTCGGGCGCACCAACGAGAAGGTGGTGATCCTGGCGGGCGACCGGCAGGTCGTCCTGGGCGAGGTCGTGCGCGTCCTCGGCCTCGCCAAGGAGGCGGGCGCGAAGGGCTTCGCGCTGGCATCAGAGTGACCCGCCGGCTCGCCGGTGTTCTCGGCCTGGTCGTCGCGCTCGGCATGACGGCCAGGGCGGCGGACGTGCAGTCGCTGGAGCAGCGCGCGCGCAACTTCTACCAGCTGCTCGAGAAGGGCGATCGCGAGAAGGCGAAGACCGAGGGACCCGCGCTCGAACGCGACCTGGTCGCCGCCCGCGACGAGATCGACAAGAACAAGGATCGCATGCGCTCGGACCTCGAGAGCGGCGAGGACGAGCCGACGCAGGCGGTGCAGGACCCGCGACTCCGCCAGCTCGAGATCGAGTCGCTGGTCCTCGACTACCACCTGGCCTGGGTGCGCTATCAGAACGCGCAGCTCGTCGACGACCCGGGGCGCAAGAAGGAGCTCCTCGAGAATGCCGCCGACGGCTTCTCGAAGTTCACCTCGATGAAGGAAGTGGCCGACGTCTACGCCGAGAGCCTGTACGGCCGCGGCCTCGCGTATCTCGACCTCGGGAACTACAAGAGCGCGCGCGACGATCTCCGCACCGCGGCCGGCCTGTCACGCACCGCCGCCAAGGCGAAGCTGGCGCTCGCCGAGGTGGATCGCCGCGAGAGCGGCAAGCCCGAGCCGCCGCCGCAGGACACGGACCAGATGCTGCTCGACAAGCTCGCCGACGGCCTCCCGAAGGCGTCGGCGGATCCGGCGGCCGAGAAGGACGTCACGACGCTGGCGCGCGGCCTCGCGGCTCGCGGCGGTGACTGGCCCGCCAAGGTGCAGGGCGTCGTGACGAAGAAGCTCGGCGACGGCACGCCGAACGGGGTGAAGTCGAGCTACGGCCTGTTCCTCCTCGGTCAGCTCGCCATCGACCGCAACGCGCTGCGCCGACGTCCCCCCCTGGCTGCCGCGGGCGCGGGAGTGAAGGACGCCGGCCGCGCGCGCTGGCGCCCCGAGCTGCTCTTCCTCGACGGCGGCTGCCTGCTGAACGCGGGCAAGTCGGTGGAGGCGGCGGCGGCCTTCGAGGAGCTGGTCCGCGAGTTTCCCGACGCGCCGCGCGCGCCCGAGGCGGCGTACTACCGCGTCCGCGCGCTCGACGTCGCGCGCGCCTCCGACCCGGCGCGCGGCGCCGCGTTCGAGGACGCGCTCATCACCTATCTCACGCGCTACCCGAAGGCGGACGGCGTCGCGGAGGCGCGCTGGATGCTCGGCGACCTCTATCGCAGCCGCGGGGACTGCACGAAGGCCGCCGCCGAGCTCGGCAAGGTCCCGGCCGGCGCGTACGCCGTGCGCGCACGCTTCGCCGCGCTCGAGTGCCGCGCGGGCGCGCTCTCCGACAAGACGAGCAACGACGAGCGCGTCGCGCTGGCGAAGGACCTGCGCGCGTTCGTCGACGCGACGCCGGCAAAGGGCGACGACGCGTCGCTCGTCGCGCGGGCCGCGCTGATGGGCGCCCTCGTGGCGGCCAGCACGACGCCGCCGGACCGACAGACCACCGTCGCACTCCTCGCGGACTTCGAGAAGAAGTACCCGGGTGCGAAGGACCTCGTGCCCCAGGCACTCGAAGCACGCCTCTCGGCGCGCGTCGCGCTCGGCCAGCTCGACGACGCGCAGCGCGACCTCGACGCCTTCGTCGCCGCGAAACCCGCCGGCGACCGCGGGAAGCTTCTCGCGAGGCTCGGCCGCGAGATGGCGGCCCGGGCGGCGCGCAGCGACGGCGCGGAGCGCGACCGCGCGCAGGCGATGGCGCGCAAGATCTACACGGTGCTCGTCGACGAGGGCGGCGACGACCGCGACCGCGTCGAGCTCGCCGACCTCGAGCTCGCGAGTGGCGACGCCCCGGCGGCGCGCAAGCTGTACGACGAGGTGCTCGGCAAGGACGCGACGTCCGCCGAGGCGCTGCGCGGCGCCGCGCGGGCAGCCGCCCAGGGCGGCGACACGAACGGCGCGCTCGGCTACTGGCGGCAGATCATCGAGAGCAGCGAGCCGGGCGGGACCGCATGGTACGAGGCCCGCATCGCGCAGGTGACGCTGCTCGCGGCCGACGGCCGCAAGACCGACGCCTGCAACCTGCTGCGCTCCTCCCGGGGACGCTCGGTGACCGCCGGCGGCGATTCACTGGCCACCCGGCTTCACGACCTCGAGCCGCAGGTCTGCCAGTAGCCCGTCGCCGGCGCCGGACAGGGCGTGCGCGCTGATCTGCATTCCCTGCGCGGACGCTCGCGGCCGGGTCGCGCGCGTCGCACGCGCCCGTGGCCCATCCCGCCGCGCGAGCGCCGAGCGCGGGTCGGGACGGTGCACGGGGCGCGTCCGCGGCCGGGTCGCGAGCGTGCCGGCCGCCGCCATCGCGATCCGCTCGCGTGCGATGGCGACGTATTGCGGCACGATCTCCGCACCCGCCGCGCGGCGTCGGTGCAGCACCGCGGCGCACGCCGTCGTGCCGACACCGGCGTACGGGTCGAGCACGAGGTCGCCGGGATCGGTGCTCGCGAGGAGCACGCGCTCGACCAGCTCGATGGGGAACTGACAGGGGTGCGCGGTCTTCTCGACGTGGTTCGCCTTCACGTTCGGGAAGGTCCACACGTCGCCGGGATTCTTGCCCAGCGGATGGCCGGTGTACTCGCCCGCGCGCTTGCCCTTCCACGCCCGCTTGCCGGGATACTTCTGCGGCACGCGGATGGGATCGAGGTGGAAGCGCGGCTCGGTGCCCCTGGTGAACCAGAGCAGCACCTCGTAGCGGCCGGAGAGGCGCTTCGTGCAGTGCAGGCCGTGCTCGAAGTGCCAGACGACGCGATTGCGCAGCACCAGGTCGTCGTGTCGCTTGAAGAGGGGATAGAGCACGACGTCGAGCGGGACGATCTCTCCCGGCGTCACGTGGTTCCCGACCTGCCAGCAGATGCTGCCGCCGGGACGGAGCACGCGGACGCACTCGTCGATCACGCGGCGCTGGCCGTCGAGATAGTCGGCGAACGACGCGCGGCGACCACGCTCGTAGGCCTTGGACAGGTGATAGGGCGGTGACGTGACGACGAGCTGCGCACAGCCGGCGGGCATGGTGCGCAGCAGGTCGAGCGCATCGCCGCGGTAGAGGCAGACGTCCGCGTCCGCATCCCAGCCCGCCGCCACGCGCATCGCGGCGGACGCTAGCACGCGCGCGGGCGGCGGTCATCCCGCCGCCACGACGCGCTACTGGACCGGCGCGACGAACCCGTCGCTCTCGCCCGTCTCGACGTCCTCGACGCTGACGTGCGCCTCGCGGTACGGGCCCGGCGGGTAGACGAGGAAGCGCACGGCGGTGGTACGCGGCGGGACCTGGAGTCGGCCCAGCAGGTCGCGGCGCACCCGGTCACCGCCCGCACCCGGCGTCGAGCGCCGCGTCGACGGCCGCGCCGGCCAGTGGCTGCTTGGTGGCGCCGTCCGCGGCGACGAGCGTCAGCCCGGAGCCCTCGATGGAGACGGCGCGATCGGTCGCGTTGCGCACCGTGACACGCATGAGCGTGTTGCCGCCGCCGACGGCGTCGCTTCCGAGGTCGAGGCGCTGGCCGTACTTGTCGAGCGACTCGACGAGGATCTGGACCCCGGATTCGACGACCGGCGTCTCGACGTCCGGGCGCTGCACGAGCTCCGTGAAGCTGTAGTCGAAGCCGCGGCTGAACGTGAAGTCGGGCACGAGGGAGTCCTCGATGGGCTGCACCTCGGCCCCTCCGGCATTGCACGCGACGCGCACGCGGCCCGTGGTGACACCGCCGCTCGGCAGCGTCTTCGTCCCCTGGACGAGCCCCGGGGTCTGATCCTTCGGCTGGATCATCTCGGTCACCGTGTAGCCGAGCTGCATCATGGTCCGGCGCGCGACGCGCGCCGCCCGGCCGCACTCGAGTCCCGGTCTCTCGACCGCGTACCGGCTGGGCGCGAAGCATCCGGCAGCCACGATCGCGAGACAGACGAGCCAGCGCATTCCCGGCGTTCTGCTACACTCTCGCCCGGTGACCGTCTACACCCTGGGCCACTCGACGCGGCCGCTGGAGGCGCTGATCGCGCTGCTGGAGGGACACGCCATCCGTGGCGTCGCCGACGTGCGGCGGTTCCCGGCGTCGCGGCGACATCCGCAGTTCGCGCGCGAGGCGCTCGAGCGCTCGCTCCCGGCGGCCGGCGTGCGATACGACTGGTTGCCAGCGCTCGGCGGCCGGCGTCCGGTCCGACCCGATTCGCCGCACGTGGGGTGGCGCGAGGCGGGCTTCCGCGGCTACGCCGACCACATGGACACGCCGGAGTTCGGCGAGGGTCTCGCGGCGCTCCTCGCTCTGGCCGCCGAGCGGCCTACCGCGATCATGTGCGCCGAGGCCGTCCCGTGGCGCTGTCACCGTCAGCTCATCGCGGACGCGCTCGTCGTTCGCGGCGTGACGGTGCTGCACGTGATCGACGCCGGAGCCGCCCGACCGCACGCGCTCAGCCGTCTGGCTCGCCTCGAGGGCGACCGCATCGTCTACGACGCCGGGCATCTTCCGCTGCGGCGGAGTGGCCGCTCCGGAGACGCTGTGCCATGATCCGGCCGATGTCGAAGATCGTTCACGTCGTCAGCCACGGTCCGACCTGTCTCGACGGCGTCACCGCCGCCGCCGCGGTGGCGCGGTACTACGGCGATCACGCGCAGGTGCACGCGACCTTCGCGAGCAACAGCGAGATCGACGGCGTGCTCCAGGCGCTGCGCCCCGAGGGCGACGGCGAGCGCGAGCTGTGGATCACGGACATCTCCTGGCGCGATCCGGCCACCGACGCAGCACCTGCGCGCGCTCGCGCGCGACGGCGTGCGCATCTTCTGGATCGACCATCACCGGACCGCGCTCGAGCGGGTGAAGGCCGGCCGCGTGGACGTTCCCTTCGCGGACACGGTGCTGAGCGAGGCGTTCGCCGCGTCGCGGCTCACCTACGAGTATCTGGCAGGGCGTCTCGCGCGCGAGGGCCGGCAGGAGCCGCGCTTCGCCGCCTTCGCCCCGGTCGTCGCCATGGCCGACGACAACGACCGCTGGCTGCACCAGGTGGCCGGATCACGCGAGCTGGCCTGGGTGGTCCGCGCGCTCGGCCCCGACGCCTACGAGGACTTCATGACCCTCGACGAGCGCGTCGACTACACACCGCGCATGGCGGCGGCGCGCGCGCGCGTCGGCGCCGAGATCGAGCGCAGCTTCGCGGTCGCGAACGCGAGCCGTGTCGAGCAGTTCGCCGCGGGGGTGCGCATCGTGGCTGCGGTCTGCGACGGACATCCGAGCGAGATCGCCGACGCCTGGGGCAAGGAGACACCGGGCGCGGTGTTCGCGCTGTGGGACGCCACCAGCCTGTCCGTGAGCCTGCGCCGGTCTCCCGACTGCCAGGTCGACCTCTCGAAGGTGGCGGAAGCGCTCGGTGGGGGCGGCCACGCGGCCGCCGCGGGCACCGAGATCCCGGAGCTCCGCCGCATCGTCGCCGAGATCGTCGCCACGCGCGTCGCGGAGCACGTGCGGTGAAACCGGTCCTCACCCACGTCGCGCTCGGCGTGCGCGACCTGGAGCGTACCATCGACTTCTATCGCCGCCACGTGCGCCTCCACGTCGTCCACGATCGACACGATGGCGACGCGCGCGTGGTCTGGCTGAGCGAGCGCGCCGAGGAGCCCGACTTCGTGCTCGTGCTGTTCGAGGTGCACTCCACTCCCGGCGTGGCACCGTCCACGCTGCATGCATCTCGGGTTCGCGGTCGAGTCGCGCGCCGAGGTCGACGCCGCGGCGGATGCCGCACGGGGCGAGGACCTGCTCATGATCCCGCCGCACGACGCCGGTCCCGTGGTGGGATACTTCTGCATCGTCCGCGACCCGGACGGGAACCAGGTGGAGTTCTCGTACGGGCAGCCGATCGACCCGCGCCACATCCCGAGCGCGTGACGCGCCGCCGCTACGCCGGCCGGCCCTCGATGATGCCGACGCGCGCCAGCGTCGGGACGATCCGGCTCAGCCGGAACCCGGCCGCAGCGAGCAGCGTCCGGAACTCCTCCGCGGATCGCTGCCGCCCTCCCGTGCACACGAGCATGTTGACGTCGTTGGCGGCGGCGCCCGCGCTCTCGAGCGACCGGTCGATGCGCTCCGGGTAGACGCCCTCGACGATCAGCAGCGTGCCGTCCGCGCCCATGGCGTCGCGGCAGCAGCGCAGGATCGCGGTCGCGCGCTCGTCGTCCCAGTCGTGGATCACGTGCTTCAGCAGGAAGGCGTCGGCGCCCGGCGGCACGCGGTCGAAGAAGCTGCCGCCCACGATCTCGCAGCGGTCGGCCAGGCCGGCGTGCTCGACCTGCGCCCGGGCGCGCTCCGCGACGTGCGGCTGGTCGAAGACGGTTCCGCGCAGCGCCGGATTGGCGCGCAGGATCCCGATGAGCAGCGACCCGTTGCCGCCGCCGACGTCGGTGATCGCGCCGAAGGCCGAGAAGTCGTACGCGTGCGCGACCGCGGCCGCGGTCTGCGGCGCGAAGGTCGCCATCGCCCGGTCGAACAGCGCGGCGCGCGCCGGGTCCTTCGCCATCTCGGTGAACGGATCCGCATCCGGGTCGGTCCGGCGGAACGCCGGCTGCCCCGTGCGCACGCAGTACTCGAGATCCTTCCAGCTGTCCTGGATGGGAACGCCAGCGAAGAGCAGCACGGACGCGTGCATCGAGCCGGGAACGTCGGCGCGCAACAGCTCCCCGAGCGGCGTGGTGGCGAACCGGCCGTCCGCCTGCTCCTCGAAGACGCCGCGGCTCGCCAGCAAGCGCAGCACGCGGCGCAGCGATGGCGCGTCGGCAGCGCAGGCGCGCGCGAGGTCGTGGTGATCACGCGGGCCGTCCGCGAGCAGGTCGGCGATTCCCAGCGTCGCGGCGAGGGCGAGCGCACGCGACAGGTAGTGACCGATCGACATCTGGTAGAGCGCGAGGCCCGGCGGTTGCTCGCCCGCCTCCGGGGTTCCAGGATGCTTTCGTTCGTCGGTCGGCATCGTTGCGTCTCCCTCCGCGCCACCGGATCCGCGCGCAGCCTCCTTGTAAACCCCCCCACGCGATGCCAGAAGCGGCCCCATGGACGGGCGGACGAGCGGGCGGCTGCGCGTGGGAGTCGTGTACGGAGGACGCTCGGGTGAGCACGAGGTCTCGCTGCGCTCGGCGGCAACGGTGATCGGCGCGCTCGATCCCGCGCGGTACGAGGTCGTGCCCATCGCGATCACCAAGGATGGACGGTGGCTCACGGGCCGGGACAGCCTGCGCCTCCTCGAGGAAGCGCAGCGCAAGCTCGCGCCGGTCGTCGAGCACGGCGACGAGGTGATCCTGCCGCCGATGCCCTCGGGCGGCGTGCGGGTGGCGGCAGCCGGCGGCCCATCGGCGCTCGGCCTCGACGTCGTCTTCCCCGTCCTGCATGGCACCTACGGCGAGGACGGCACCATCCAGGGCCTGCTCGACCTCGCCGACCTTCCCTACGTCGGCGCCGGGGTGCTCGCCTCGAGCGTCGGCATGGACAAGGCGACGATGAAGGCGGTGTTCCGCGACGCCGGCATCCCGGTCTGCCGCTCGATCGTCGTGCGCCCCGGATACGAGCAGCCCGGCGACATCCTGGCGCGCGTCGAGACCGAGCTCGGGTTTCCCTGCTTCGTGAAGCCGTGCAACCTGGGCTCGTCGGTCGGCATCTCCAAGGTGAAGACCGCGCGAGCGCTCGAGGCGGCCCTCGTCGAGGCCTCGGCGTACGATCCGAAGGTGATCGTCGAGGAGGCCATCGACGCCCGGGAGCTGGAGTGCGGGGTGCTCGGCAACGAGCACGCCGAGGCCTCCGTCGTCGGCGAGCTGATGCCGGCGCGCGAGTTCTACGACTACGTCGACAAGTACGTCGACGACCGCGTGCGTATCGTCATTCCCGCCGAGCTCCCGCCCGAGACGTCCGACACCGTGCGCCGCTTCGCCGTGGACGCGTTCCACGCCATCGATTGCTCCGGCCTGGCGCGCGTCGACTTCTTCCTCGAGCACGCCACCGGCCGGCTGCTCGTGAACGAGATCAACACCATGCCCGGCTTCACGCGCGCGAGTCAGTACCCGCGGCTCTGGGAAGCGAGCGGCGTACCGCTGTCGGCGCTGGTGGAGAAGCTCGTCGCGCTGGCGCTCGAGCGCCACGCCACGCGCTCCAGGCGCAAGCTGTCGTTCGACCCGCCCGAGACGCTCAGCGCAGCTCGGCGCTCGTCGCAGGGTGGCCGGTGACGCGCAGCTGGCTGGCGAGCTTGTCGGCGCGGCTCCGCTCGGCGAAGTTCCCGAGCTGGAGCTTTTGACCGACCACGCGGGCCTCGTAGCCCTGGCGAGACAGATCCGCCCGTGCCGTCTCGACCGCCTTGCGGTTGCGGTACGGCCCGAGCTGCACGGTGTACTTCTCCAGGTCCTTGTCCCGATCCCGGGCCTGCGACCGACTGGTGCCACGCGTCGCTCCGCGGCTGGCGTCTTCGACGTCGCCTTCCGGACTGTGACGCCCGGTGTGGCGCGCGACGTCGGCTTGCTCGGCTCGTCGTCGAGAGCGTGCCGGCTGGCGCGCGAGGGGCGCTCGTCGGACGTGCTCGCCCGCATGACCGTGACGCCCCGGCGGCGTTCCTCGTGCGACGGCGCGTGGCGATGCGACTCGGCGGCTTCCGCACGCGCCTCGGCGAGCGCACGGCGTCGCTCCGCCGCGGTCTGCGCCGTTCGCCCCCGCTTGGGCGTGTCGTCGTCGTCGTCGTCGGTGGCCTTCGCCGTTCGCTTCGTCGCGGCGCGCTTGCCGGCGACCGTCTCCCCGCTCGCGTGCGTCGTCGCGGTGCGCTGCTTCTCCTGACGAGGAACCGGCTCGAAGTCGTCGTCAGCCTCGCGCGCCGGACGTACAGCGGGCTTCGCGTCACGATCGCGGACCGGTGCATCGGCCCAGACACCCCCGTGCGGTGACTCCGGCTCCGCCGAGGGCGGCGGCGTCGATGGCTCGTCGGCGGTCCGGGCGGCGCCGGCCGCTACGGCTGCTCCGGCCGCTACGGCGGCGCCGGCGGCGACCTCCCTGTCGGCCGGGACGATCGTCTCGCGGTGGGCCTTCTGGAGCTCGCGCTCGTCCGGCGGGGGCTCCACGCGAGCCGGCTCGGGTGCGGGCTCCGCGACACGCACCGGATCGGGCGGCGGAGGCGCGGTCCGGATGGGCTCGGCGCGAACGGGCTCCGCACCCCGGGTCTGCTCGTCGCCGGCGTCACGCGCATCCGGCTCCTCGGCCACGCGGATCGGCTCCGGCGGCGGGACGCCGGCATCCGGCCGGGCGCGCGCCATCCTGCCGGCTCGCGCGAGCGCGACTTCCGGCGCCAGCGACGGCTCGGCGCGAGCGACCTCGACCGGGCGAGCGGGTTCGACCGGGCGAGCGACCTCGACCGGGCGGGCGGGCTCGGGTGGCGGAGCGGCGCGCACCTCGGCGGCAGGCTGCCTGGGCTCGGCCCGGGCAACCGCGACGCCCGGCTCCGGCGCCTCCTCGAGAACCGGCACCGGAGGAGGCGGTGCCGATCCTGCGGCCATCAGCACGGGCGTCGGCCGCGAGGGGCTGAGACCGTAGTCGAGCATGCGGCGCGCATCGCCCCACAGATCGTTCGACCCGAGGATGGCGATGACGACCTCGCGCGATCCCTGACCGGCGGCGCCGACGAAGCAGCGGCGCGCGGGACGCGTGTAGCCCGTCTTGCCGATCACCTGGAAGTCGAGCAGGCGGTTGTGCGAGCGCACGAGCGTCAGGTGCTCGCCGTTCGGGTCGTCGATCGGAACCTCCGCGGACGGCGTGTTGAGCACCTCGCGAAATCCCGGAACGCCGAGCCCGTAGCGGAAGATCCGGCTGAGGTCGCGCGCGGACGTCACGTGGCCGTACTCGGTGAGCCCGTGCGGATTCACGAAGTTCGTCTGCGACGCGCCGATGACGCGCGCCTTCAGGTTCATGCGATCCGCGAACGCGAGCTCGGAGCCGGCGACGCCCTCGGCCACGACGACTGCTGCGTCGTTCGCCGACTTGAGGAGCACGGCGTAGAGCAGGTCGCGGAGGGCGACGCTCTGTCCCGCGCGCAGACCGATCTTCGACGGCGGGGTGGCCGCGGCGTTTGCGCTGACGGGGAAATGCTCGTCGAGCTGGTGGCTCTGCAGCGCCAGGATCGCCGTCATCACCTTGGTGGTGCTGGCCGGCGGCAGCGGCTCGTCCGCGTTCCGCTCCCAGATCACCGCGCCAGTGTCGGCGTCGACGATGATGGCGCCGCGCGCACTGATGTCGGGTTGTGCGAGGACGGCAGCCGGCAGCATCGCCACGGCCACCACGAGGACCGCCCGCCAAGCATTCCACATCGACCCACTCCACCGCCCCAGCTCCAGGCGCGCGCGCATCATGCCACGGTATCTCGTCGACGCCAAGGGTACGCCCCCTCTCCGTCGGGCCCGACCCGGCTGGCCGCCGCGTAGACTCCGCTCTGGTGCTCGACCACGATCAGTCCGGCGTTCGGAACCACCCGGGGCTCGGCCCAGGTGCCCGTGACGTGACGCCACAGGGCGAGCATCACGGCCCCATGACTCACCACGAGGACGTCGTCAACCGGGCCGGCCGCGGCGATCCGGTCGAGGGCGGCCCCCGCTCGCGTCGCGACCTCGACCAGCGTCTCTCCTCCGGGAGGCTGCCACCGCCAGTAGGCGACCGGATCGTACCCGGGTCGCGGTGTCGTGTAGGGCTCGCCGGCGAGGGACCCGTAGTCTCGCTCGCGGAGATCCGCCTCGACCCGGACCGGCAGGCCGAGGGGGACGGCGAGCAGGTCGGCCGTCTGCCGCGCGCGGGCGAAGGGGCTCGAGACGATCGCCCGGGGCGCGTAGGTCGCGGCGATCCACTCGGCCGCGGCACGTGCCTGGTCTCGACCGGCGTCGGTCAAGGGAACCCCGGGATGGAGGGTGAACCGGCCGGCACGGTTCCCCTCGCTCTCCGCGTGACGGACGAGCAGCAAGCGGCCCACGACGTCTCAGCCGTCCCGGTTCAGGCGGTCGATCAGCCGCCGGCGGAGCCCGAACGCCGTGCGGCGGGCGGCGAAGACCAGCCGCGGCAGGTGGTCGAGCTCCGGCTCGGTCTCGTGCTCCTCGGGCAGGGCGTCGCGCTGCTCGATCGCGCCCGCGGCGACGAGCGGCGCGAACTCGCGCGCCAGGTCCTCGCACAGCGACGGCGGCACCGGGTGGCTCAGCCGGATCACCCAGTCGCGACCGACGTACCGCGACGAGTGGTACACGCGGTAGAAGGTGGTGATCTCCTCGACCGCTTCCGGGATGCTCGTCGTCGTCTTGAAGAGCGACAGGTCCTCTTCCGAGATCAGACCGCGGCGCAGCAGGTGGTCGTTCACGTACTGGAGCCAGGTCTTCCAGTAGGTGCCGCGGGGTGCGTCGAGGAAGACGATCGGCACGGGGTTCATCTTTCCCGTCTGCGCCAGCGTGAGCGCTTCGTAGCCCTCGTCGTGGGTTCCGAACCCGCCCGGGAAGAGCACGATGGCGTCCGCTTCCTTCATGAACATCAGCTTGCGGGTGAAGAAGTAGCGGAACGTCACGAGCTTCGGATCGTCCAGGATGAACTCGTTCGGGTCCTGCTCGAAGGGAAGACGGATGTTGATGCCGAAGCTGCGCTCGCGGCCGCCGCCCTCCTGGCACGCGCGCATGATGCCATGCCCGCCGCCCGTCACGATCATGTAGCCGCGGGAGGCGATCTCGCGCGAGAACTCGGCCGCCGTACGGTACGCGGGGTCGCCCGGAGGCGTGCGGGCCGAGCCGAAGACGCTCACCTTCCGCACGCCGCGGTACGGAGCGAAGACCTTGAAGGCGTAGCGCAGCTCGCGCAGCGCGGCGTTCAGGATCTTCAGATCCCCGACGCTCGTCGAGTCGCGCAGCAGCTTCAGGCTGGTCTCGACCATCTCGCGCACCAGGGCTTCTTCCCGACGCGTGACGGCGGGATCCTGCACGCGCGGCAGCAGCTCCTGGAGCACGCTGCGTCGCTTGCGGTCGCGTGACGCTTTCCTGGTGACGGAGGGCCCGGACATGGAGGGCGCATCTTGCCCCGAACCCGTCCGGGTTGCGAGGAACTCGCCTCGCGGCTCCGGTAGCGCTATGCGGGGGGCGGCACCGTCGCCCTCTGCCAGGCGGGAAGGGCCTCCAGGCCACGGTACCAGCGCGCGATCTCCTTGTACTCGGCCATGGGGTAGCGCCCGTACTGCGCGACCGTGAGCCACGCCCCGACCGACACGTCGGCCAGCGTGAGCCCGCGACCCACCAGCCAGTCGCGGCCGCGCAGGTGGTGGTCGAGCACCTGCGCCACCTGGTGGAAGTCGCGCTCCCCGCGCGCGACCTCGCCCGGGTCCGGGTCGCCCTGGCCGAAGCGTCCCTTGACGAAGCGCTCGAACACCAGCGTGCCGCACGCCCGCTCCCAGTGCGCCAGCTCCCAGCACTGCCAGCGACTGACGTCCGCCTGGTGCCTGGGGTTCGCCGGCCAGAGGCCTGCCTCGGGGCGCTTCGACGCCAGGTACTGCATGATCGCGTTCGACTCCCAGAGCAGGAAGCCGTCGTCCTCGAGGACGGGCATCTTGCGATTCGGGTTGAGCGCGGCGAACTCGGGCTTCATGTGATCGCCGTGCAGCAGGTCGACGAACGCGAGCTCGGCGTCGAGCGCGAGATGGTGCATCACCGCCACGACCTTGAACGCGCGCGGCGAGGGTGGGGTCACGTACAGCTTCATTGCCGATCCTCCTCTCACGGGGTGCGATGTCGGGCGTCAGGCGGCAGCGTAGCGCGACAGCACCGCGTTCCAGCCGCCGTCGTACTCCTGGGCCATCCGGACGGCCGCGGCGCCCGCCGCATCCCAGCCGCGGTGCTCGAGCTCGACGAGGGTTCCGGCGCCCTCGGGGGTGAAGCGCACCTCCACCTCGGTGGGGGCGTCCCAGTCGGGCTGCTTCCACTCGAACACGATGCGCGAGGGGGGACTGTACGTCGTGACGACGCCGACGACGTACTCCTCGCCGTCCGTGAAGCGCTCGAAGAAGCGGCCGCCCGTCCTGCCCTCGAGGAAGATCTGATCGGCGCGGTCGCCGCCGAACGAGTACCCTTCTTTCAGCGGCCACCACTTCCCGATGTCCTCGGTGAACACCCGGAACGCGGTCTCGACCGGCCGCTTCACGTGAATCGACTTCTTGATGATCATCGCGTGTCCTCCTGCTCCGCGAACGCCTTGAAGGCCTCGAGCGCACCCTCCCAGAGCCGGCTCACCCGCTCGACGTACGCGCGCACGTCTTCCAGGCGGGACGACGTCGGGGACAGCCGGTACATCATCTCGCGGCCCTGCGGCGTCACCGTCACCAGGCCCGCGTGCCGAAGCACGCGCAGGTGCTTCGACACCGCGGGACGCGAGATCGAGAGGCCCCGACAGAGATCGCCCGCGCGGTACGGCTGCCGCCCGATGCGCTCGAGCAGCATGCGCCGGGTGGGGTCTGCCAGGGCCGCGAACGTGCGGTCGAGCGCCGCGCTCGACGGACGCCTTCGTGCCATGGTCAATCCGTAACCGATCGGTTACGCAAAGGCAAGCGGTTGCGATGAAGTGATCGCCAATCCTATCCTTCCGGCGTGCCGTCGCCCCGGGACCTTCTGCGCACCATCCGTGACGAGCTGCGCCAGCAGTTCCTCGAGCGCGCCGAGCTGATCGACGGCGCGCTGGTGGGTCTGCTGGCCGGGCAGCACCTGCTGGTGATCGGGCCGCCCGGCACGGCCAAGTCGATGCTCGCCGACGAGGTCTGCCGGCGCATCACCGGCGCGCGCTACTTCCAGTGGCTGCTGACCCGCTTCACCACGCCCGAGGAGCTCTTCGGCGCCGTCAGCCTGAAAGCGCTCGAAGCCGACGACTACCGCCGTCTGACGACGCACAAGCTGCCCGAGGCGCACATCGCCTTCCTCGACGAGGTCTTCAAGGCGAGCTCGTCGATCCTGAACACGATCCTCACGCTGATGCACGAGCGCAGGTTTCACAACGGCCAGCAGGTGAGCTCCGTTCCGCTGCTCACGCTCTTCGGCGCGTCCAACGAGCTGCCGGAGGACGACGAGCTGCTCGCCCTGAACGACCGGTTCCTGCTCCGCTTCGTGGTGGAGTACATCGGCGAGGACTTCCGCTTCCTGAAGCTCCTGCAGTCGCAGGCGCCGCCGGCGCGCACGACGCTCTCGCTCGACGACCTCGAGACGGCGCGCGCCGAGGCCGCGGCGGTGACGGTGCCGGGCGGCGTGCTGCGAGCCGTCACCGATCTCCGGCGAGACCTCGCCCGGCGCAACGTGGTGGCGTCCGATCGCCGCTGGGCGCTGTCGATCGGCGTGCTCCGCGCGCACGCCTGGCTGGAGGGGCGCGACACGGTCGGCGACGCCGACGTCGCCTTCCTGGAGCACGTCCTGTGGCGCGATCCGGCGGAACGCCAGGCCGTGCGCGACTCCATCCGCGAGCTGCTGCACGGCCACGAGGACGAGGTGCGGGTGCTGCTCTACCAGTCGCGCGAGCTGCGCGCGTATGCGCTGCGCGAGTGGGAGACGCCCGATCTCCAGAGCCGCGCCGGGGTCGAGGCACACACCAAGCTGCGCGCGATCCTCGGCAAGGTGGACGAGATCCTGACGACCGCGCGCGCCGGTGGCCGCCCGACCGACGGCCTCGAGGCGCTGCGGCAGGAGATCGCCGCGATCCAGCAGGAGATGCTGGCGAGGCTCTAGCGTGCCGCGTACCGTCCTCATCCCGCCGCGCCAGCACTGCTGGGTCGAGAGCGACGCCTTCGACCGCAGCGCGTTCGCCGCGCTGGTGCTCGACACGCCGTCGCTTGCCGCGGTGCTCGAGCGCGGCGGCGTGCTCGTGCCCCACTTCCGCGAGCTCGCCGAGGACGTCTTCTGCCTGCTGTTCAAGCTCCAGCCGAGCTGGCGTGCGGCCGACGAGGTCTCGCTCGCATCGGCGCTCAATCGCGAGCTGCTCGCGGCGCTCCGCGATCACCCGCTGCTCGAATCGGTCCGCGCGGAGAGCCAGCTCGACGAGGTGAAGGCGGGCCTCGGTACGCTGCTGCTGAGCGAGCACCTGCTGACGTTGCTGCGCGAGGAGCGCCTGCTCACGCGAGGCGATCTGCTCGACCTCTGGGACCTCGAGCACCGGGAGGAGGAGCTGCGGCGCACCGGCGAGGAGCTGAACGAGGTCGGCCGCAGCGACCTGGGAAGCGACACGCGCGGGGAGGCGGAGCGCGCCGCCGCCGCGGCGGAGGGCGAGCTGCGCCAGAAGGCGGTGCGGGTCGCCGAGCGGCTGGCGGAGATGCCGTCGCGCGCCCGCGCGGCGATTCCCGCCGGACTCGGCGGCCTGCGCCGCGAGCTCGCCGAGACGACGGAGCAGGCGCAGAGCTGGGGGAAGGGCCTCGGAGCCGGCGGCCGCCACTCGCCCGGACGGCAGATCGAGCTCGGCCGCCGGCTGGCGACCAATCCCAAGCTTCGTCGCCTGGCGGCGCTCGTCGGCCGCATGCGCGAGCAGGCCCTCGCGCTGCGCCGGAGTCGCTTCGAGCGCAGCAGCGAGGAGACGTTCGACGTCGAGCTCGGTCGCACGCTCGACCGCCTGCTGCCGCCGGAGCTTCTCGCGCTGCGGCATCCCGCCCTGCGTCGCGACCTCCTGCGCCGTCACGCGGAGGGACAGCTGCTGTGCTATCGCCTCCGCGGCGCCGACGAGCGCGGGCGCGGGCCGATGATCGTGTGTCTCGACGGCTCCTCGTCGATGGCCGGCGAGAAGGAAATCTGGTCCAAGGCCGTCGCGCTGACGCTCCTCGAGATCGCGCGGCGCCAGCGGCGGCTGTTTCGCTTCGTCGGCTTCTCGTCGCCCGACACGCCGCTCTTCACCCTCGACCTGAACCCGCGCGATCATCACCTGGTGCGCGACGAGCGCGCGCTCGACGTGGCCGAGTACTTTCCCGGCGGCGGCACCGACTTCGAGGTGCCGCTCGACGCCGCGCTCGCGACGCTGGCCGCGGCGCGCTACCGGCGCGGCGACGTCGTCCTGATCACGGACGGCGAGTGTCAGGTGTCGCCGGGGTGGCTCGAGCGCTTCCGTCGCGAGAAGCGCCGCCTGGGGTTCTCGCTCTACTCGGTCCTGATCGACGTGGGACCGAGCAGCACCTTCACGCTCGCCGACCTGAGCGATCGCGTGACGAGCGTGTCGCAGCTGACCGATGCGGCGGCGCGGGACCTGTTCGTGTCACTGTGAGCATGGCCCGCTTTGGCGATCGGGTGATCGAACGGATGCGGCAGCTCGGGCACCCGCTGTGCGTCGGTCTCGATCCATATCTCGACCGCATCCCGGCGCCATTCCGCCGTGGTGCGATGATGCCGGGCCAGCCCGACACCGCACGGGCGGTCGAGGAGTTCTGCTGCCGCACCGTCGATCTCGTCGCCGCGGACGTCGCCATCGTCAAGCCGCAGGTGGCGCTGTTCGAGTGTCTCGGCTGGCACGGGTGGCAGGTGCTGGAACGCGTCGTCCAGCATGCGCACACCGCGGGCCTCCTCGTGCTGCTCGATGCCAAGCGTGGTGACATCGCCGAGACCGCGACGGCCTATGCGCGAGCCTACCTCGCCGCCGACGCGCCGTGCAGTGTCGACGCGATGACGGTGAGTCCCTACCTCGGTCCGTCGAGCCTCGAGCCGTTCCTGCTCGAGGCGGAGAGCGCGGAGCGCGGAGTCGTCGTCCTGTGTCGCAACAGCAATCTCGATTCCTCCCTCTACCAGGCGGTGGAGACGCCGGCGGGGCCGTTCTTCATGGTCGTGGCGGCATCGCTCTCGCGCTGGCAGGAGCGGCTGGCGGGCGAGCGCACCGGGTGGTCCTCCCTGGCCGTGACCGTCGCCGCCACGCATGCCGGGGACAGCGAGCAGCTCCGCGGCATCCTGCCCCGCGCCCTGTTCCTCGTGCTCGGGTACGGTGCCCAGGGCGCCTCGGCGCGAGAAGCGGTCCGCGGGTTTCGCCGTGGTCCGGCAGGATTGGAGGGCGGCATCGTCAGCTCGTCACGGCCGATCCTGTTTCCTTCCGCGCCATCCGACCAGGGGGCACAGGCCTGGGAGCGAGGCGTGCGCAGCGCGCTCGCGCGGGCGACGAGCGAGCTCGGCGAGGCAGTCGCCTAGGGTGGAGTTGCGCTCCCACGGCGCAAGAAGAGCAAAGACCGCCGCGGATGACCGCGCTAGAGTCCCGCGCGACGATGAACGACACGCTCGTCAGGCTGCAACGCGCGATCGATTTCGTCGAGGCCCGTCTCTTCGACGAGCTCCCGCTGGTGGCGATCGCCGGCGCGGCTGCCTGCTCGCCCTGGCACTTCCATCGCGTGTTCACGGCGCTGACCGGCGAGACGCCCGCCGGCTACGTGCGCAAGCGCCGGCTGGCCGACATCTGCCACCGTCTCGTGGAGACGAAGGAGCCGCTCGTGGAGCTCGCGCTCGGCTGCGGCTTCGAGTCCCAGGCGACGTTCACGCGCGCCTTCACGCGCGACATCGGGGTCCCGCCGGGACGATTCCGTCGCGAGCGCCTGCTCGCGCCCGTGCACCGCTATCCGCCGCTCGACCTCGCCGCGCTGCTCGCGCGCGCACGGAGGGAAGACATGGAGCCACGCATCGTTCGCCGTCCCGCGTTCCACGTGGTCGGCCTGGCGGGACGCTTCACGCCCGCGACGACCTCGCACATCCCGGTCCTCTGGGAGCGCTTCGTCCCCCACATGGACCACGTCCCGCATCGCCGCGGATCGCACACCCTGGGCGTCTGCGTCGACGCGGATCCGAGCACGATCGAGCAGGACGGATTCACCTACGTCGCCGGCGTCGAGGTGGAGCGTATCGACGGCGTACCCGACGGGCTGATCGCCCTCACCGTGCCCGCGAACGCCTACGCGGTCTTCACCCACGCGGGACACATCGCGCGATTCCCGGATACGGTGAAGCAGGTATGGGGGCGGTGGCTGCCGGCGTCGCGCTACCGGCACGTGCGGGCGCCCGACTTCGAGTGGTACGACGAGCGCTGGGATCCGCGCACGGGCGAGGGAGAGATCGACATCTACGTCCCCGTCGCGGACGGGTGACGCCTTTCCCGCGCCGCCGTGGATCGCTACACAGCCGGCATGGCGGGCGTCCTCTCGGGATTGCGAGTGCTCGACCTCGCGGATCGATCCGGGGCGCTCGCCGGCAAGCTCCTGGCAGGGCTCGGGGCGGACGTCGTCCTGGTCGAGCCACCGGCGGGGAGCTCGTTGCGAGAGATCGGCCCCTTCTTCGAGGGCGCGCCCGATGCGGAGCGCAGCCTGTTCTTCTGGTTCTACGCCGCCGGGAAGCGGAGCATCGTCGCGGATCCGGCGACGTCCGAGGGCGCCGCGCTCATCGACCGCCTGGCAGCACGCGCCGACGTGCTGATCGAGACGCGACCCGGGGCCGTCCGGACCCACCCGCGGCTCGTCGTGGCATCGATCACGCCGTTCGGTCGCACGGGTCCGTATCGAGACTGGCGCAGCTCCGACCTGGTCGCCCAGGCGATGGGCGGGATGCTCGCGGTCAGCGGCCACCCCGACGGCCCGCCGCTGCACTCGCTCGGTCTCCAGGCCTATCACCAGGCCGGCGTCTTCGCCGCCACCGGCGTGCTCGCCGCACTCCTCGCCCGCGAGCGTACGGGTCGCGGGCAGCACGTCGACGTGAGCTTGCAAGCGGCGGTCGCAGCGTCACTCGAGCACGTGCCGGGCTTGTTCCACCAGACCGGCAAGATCCCGAAGCGTCAGGGCACGCTTCACTGGACGCGGTTCTTCCGCGTCGGCCGTTGCCGCGACGGCTGGGTGATGCACTGCACGCTGGGCGACTGGACGTCACTCATCGAATGGGTGAAGTCCGACGGACTCGGCGCCGACATCGACGAGCCCGAGATGCAGGACCCGATGCATCGCCAGCGGGCGGCAGATCGCATCTTCGCCGTCCTGGACGCCTGGGCGGAGCGTTACACGGTGGCGGAGCTGTACCACGGCGCCCAGCTGCGGCGCATTCCGTACGCCGCGGTCCGCGCGCCGGAGGCGCTGCTGTCGGACGCGCACCTCGCCGACCGCGGCTTCTTCGTCCCGATCGAGCATCCCGGCCTGGGACGGACCGTGCCGTTTCCCGGTGCGGCGTTCCGCATCGGGGACGCGCCCTGGCACGTCGGCCCGCCGCCGCGTCTCGACGAGCACCGCAGCGCAGTGCGGCGCGACTGGTCAGGCACCTGATGAGGCACCTGAGGCCGCGCGACTTCGCGCGCGACGCGTCGCGGTGCTATGCGACGTCCCGATCCCGTGCCGTCCAATCGTAGCGAACATCGCAAGGCCGAGCTGCTCACCGCCTTCATCCGCTATCTCCTGCGCCGCGGCGTGAGTGACATCTCGCTGCGCCCGGCAGCGGCGGCACTCGGCACCAGTCCGCGGATGCTCATCTACTACTTCGGCTCCCGGCAGCGGCTGCTGTTCGCCGCCGTCGAGGAGATCCGCGTCCGCGAGCGCGTGCGGTTCGCGGAGGAGATCCAGCGCCGTCCCCCGGGCGGCTCCGTCCGCGAGTTCCTCGAAGCGAGCTGGCGCTGGTATTCCTCCAAGCGACGGGAGCCGCACCTGCGGCTGCTCTTCGAGCTCTACGGGCTCGCCTTCGTGAACCCGAGGCGATACCGGGGCTTCCTCACCGCCATGGCCGACGACTACTTCAGCATGATGGAGGAGGGACTGCGCAGCCAGGGCATGTCGCGCGAGGACAGCCGCGTCGCGGCCACGCTGTACCGCGCGGCGCTGCGCGGGCTGCTGTTCGACCTGCTCAGCACCGGCGACCGGGCACGCATCGATCAGGCCGTCACCGAGCTGGCGAAGCGTCTCGAGCTCGACCTCGAACGCGCCGGCGCGAGGGCCGGCGCACCCCGCACCGCGTCGTCCTAGCCACCGGTTCGCGAGTCGCGATGCAGGATTCCCCGCTCGCCGGCGTTCGCGTGCTCGACTTCACGTGGGTCGTCGCCGGTCCCGTGACCACGCGACTCCTCGCCGATCTCGGGGCAGACGTGATCAAGGTCGAGCGCCGCGACGCGACGGACTTCGGCGATCGTCGCGGCGGCCTGTCGGGGTCGCTCATGCGCGGCAAGCGCAGCGTGGTGCTGAACCTGGCCGACGCGCGCGGCGTCGGCCTGGCACGTCGCCTCGCCCTCGCCTCCGACGTCGTCGTCGACAACTTCAGCGCGCGCGTCATGACGAACCTGGGGCTCGACCACGAGTCGCTGCGCGGGGGCCGCCCCGACCTGATCTGCATGCGCATGACGGGCTACGGGCTCAGTGGCCCGGATCGGGACAAGGTGAGCTACGGTCCGACGCTGCAGGCGCTCACCGGCTACACGCTGCTGATGGCCGAGCCGGGAGGTGCGCCGGCGGGATTCGGCTACTCGTACTCCGACCTCGCCGCCGGGAACCTGGGCGCGCTCGCCGTGCTGGCCGCGCTCTGGCGGCGTGGCAGAACCGGGGAGGGCGCGCTGATCGATCTCGCGCAGCAGGAGACGGTCGCGAGTCTCCTCGGTCCCTTGCTGCTCGATCGCGCGGCGCACGGCGGCACGTCGACGGGCTTCGGCAACGCCTCGCAGGAAGGGCCTGGCGCGCCGCACGGCGTCTATCCGTGCGCCGGCGACGATCGCTGGATCGCCATCTCGGTCTTCGACGACGACGACTGGCGCGGGCTCTGTCGCGTCGCGGACGACCTGCCGTGGACCGGTGACGCGCGCTTCGCGACACGCGAGGGACGCGTCGCGCACGCGGCCGAGCTCGACGGCCTGGTCGCCGGCTGGACGCGCGGGCTGGATGCCGACGTCGCCATGGAGCGGTTGCAGGCCGCGGGAGTGGCGGCCGGCCGCGTCGCGGACGCCGCCGATCTGTGCGCGCGCGACCCGCAGCTCGCCGCGCGAGGGCACTTCGTCGAGATGCCGACCGCCGAGGGCCGCACGGTTCGCCTCGACGGCCCGGCATTCCTGCTGTCCGACACGCCGGCGCGGGTCCGCGGACCCGGGCCGCTCCTGGGCGAGCACACCGACCAGGTGCTTCGCGAGGTGCTCGGGCTCGAGGCGGAGGAGATCGCGGCGCTGCGGGCCGACGGGGTCGTCGCCTGACCGCCGGCCGCCGATCCCGTGGTGGCTCGGTTGCGCCTCCGCAGGGCGCGCCGGTAAGGTCGGCGGCATGACCGCGCGCAACCGCGCCGTCGTGTCCGTGATCGGACGCGATCAGAAGGGTGTGGTGGCCCGCGTCTCCACGTACCTCGCCTCGTGCGACATCAACATCGAGGACATCGAGCAGAAGGTCATGGAAGGGCTCTTCATCATGACCATGCTCGTCGATCTCTCCGAGCTGACCTGCACGCTCGACGAGCTCGTCGATGGCCTGCGGCACATCGGCGAGGAGATCAGCATGGAGGTGAAGCTCCGCCTGGCGAGCGGCCCCGCCGAGCCCAAGCGCGTCGCCGTGCTGGTGACGAAGGAGTCCCACTGCCTCGAGCAGCTGATCCGGGATCGCGACGCCGGTCTGTTGAACGGCGATCTCGTCGTCGTGCTCTCGAACCACGGCGACCTGGAGCCGATCGCCCGCGACGCGGGCATCCCCTTCGCATGGAGCCCGTCCACCGACAAGGATGCGCACTTCGAGTTCGTCCTCGAGCGGCTCGCCGCCGCGAAGCCCGACCTCGTGGTGCTCGCGCGCTACATGCAGATCCTCACGCCCAGGGTGATCGAGCGCTATCCGTTCCGCATCATCAACATCCACCCGTCGCTGCTGCCGTACCACCCCGGTCCGAACGCCTACAAGCAGGCGTGGGAGGAAGGCGTGCGCGTATCGGGGTGCACCGCGCACTTCGTCACCGAGCAGCTCGACGCCGGGCCCGTCGTCCTCCAGGACGTGTTCCACATCCGGGTCGGCGAGGACGCGCTCGACGAGGTGAAGGAGCGCGGGCAGGCGCTCGAGGGCAAGGTGCTCTCGCAGGCGGTGCAGCTCTTCCTGAACGACCAGCTGGTGGTGAAGAACAAGAAGGTGATCTTCCGCCCGGGACGGTTCCCGGGTACGCCGGAGGGAGCGTGACCGAGGGGTTCACCGTGCTGGTGACCGGGCCGTCGGCGTCCGACGTCGAGATGGTGGCGCGCGACATCGACGCCGGTCTCCGCGCGCGTGGCAGACCCAGCGAGCTGATCGATTCGCGCACGCCGGGCGCCGCGGAACTTCGCGTCGAGGGCGCCGCCACGTTCGCGGCAGGCGCGCTCGCGCGGCACGGGATCGTCACCATCCTCGCCCTGCCGGCGCCGGCACGCGCGACGCGCGATCGGGCGCGGGAGGCGCTCGGCCGCCTGATCGAGGTGCACGTCAGCTCCGAGGGAACGGTCGGGTGCGGCTACGAGCCGCCGCTGCGCGCGGAGGTGGAGGTCGTCCTCCCCGACCCGCGCGGTGGCGCCGCCGGCGCGGATCGCGTCCTCCGCGCGCTGGAGCTGCTCGGCTTTCTCGCCCACGAGCCCACCGGTGCCTACTCGGCGGACGAGGAACGCGAGGTCCTCAAGCGTCTCAAGGCTTTTGGCTACCTGTAGCCAGACATGGCGCAGCGTGCTTGCATCAGCGGGCGCGGGCGCGTTTAGCCCCTGTGTACCCTCCGTGATTCGCCGCCAACACCTTGTGCTGTGCGCGGCGGTGCTCGTCGTCGCGTGCAGCCGCCAGCAGGCCCCGGAACCTCCGCCCTCGAAGGTCACCGTCGCGCATCCGATCGAGCACGAGCTGACCGACTGGGACGAGTACACCGCGCGACTCGAGGCGGTGGACTCGGTCGAGGTGCGCGCGCGCGTCAGCGGCTACCTGGAATCGGTGCACTTCCGCGAGGGCTCGCTGGTCAAGAAGGGCGATCTCCTGTTCCAGATCGACCCTCGCCCCTACGAGGCGCAGCTCCACCGTGCCCAGGGTGATCTCGAGCAGGCCAACTCGCGTGTCAACCTCGCGCAGAAGAACCTTGCGCGCGTCGCGTTCCTGATCAAGAGCCAGGCCATGTCGAAAGAGGAGGCGGAGACGCGGGAGGCCCTCCTCAGGCAGGCGGTAGCGGGAGTGGCGGCGGCGCAGGCCGCCGTGGACGCCGCGAAGCTCGACGTCGAGTTCACGCGCATCACGGCTCCGGTGAGCGGTCGCGTCAGCCGCAAGTTCGTCACCGAGGGCAACCTCATCAACGGCGGCATCGGGACCCAGGGCACGCTGCTCACGACCATCGTCTCGCTCGACCCGCTGTACGTCTACTTCGAGGCCAACGAGCGCGACTACCTGAAGTACGTGCGGATGGCGAAGTCCGGCGCGCGGCCGAGCTCGCGCGACTTCAAGAATCCCGTGTGGGTGGGGACCGCCGACGAGCAGGGATTCCCGCACGAAGGGTACATGGACTTCGTCGACAACCAGATCGATCGCGGCACCGGGACGATCCAGGGACGTGGCCTCGTCCCGAACCCCGACGGGATGCTCGCGCCCGGCTTGTTCGTGCGGCTCCGCCTCATCGGCAGCAACAAGTACCGGGCCGTGCTGATCCCGGACGAAGCGATCCAGAGCGACCAGGCGCAGAAGTTCGTCTGGGTGATCGACGACCAGAATCGCGTACGCTACCGCCAGATCACGATCGGGACCCTGCACGATGGGCTCCGGGTGGTGAGCGAGGGGCTGACGCCGGCAGATCGCGTCATCATCAGCGGCGTGCAGCGCGCGCGCCCGGACGCCGTCGTCGAGCCGGAGGAGAAAACCATCGCGCCGCCGTCGGACGACGGCGCGCAGCCGGCGAGAGCGGCTGCCGGATGAACATCTCCCGCTTCTTCATCGACCGCCCGATCTTCGCCGCGGTCATCTCGATCGTCACGGTGATCGTCGGCATCATTGCATACCTGTCCCTGCCGGTGGCGCAGTACCCGGACGTGGTGCCGCCCACGATCGTCGTCACCGCGACCTACCCGGGAGCGCCTCCCGAGGTCATCGCGCAAACGGTCGCGACGCCGATCGAGCAGGAGGTCAACGGCGTCGAGGACATGCTCTACATGTCCTCGCAGTCCACCACCGACGGGCAGATGCAGCTCACCATCACCTTCAAGCTGGGGACCGATCTCGACAAGGCTCAGGTGCTGGTGCAGAACCGCGTCGCGATCGCCGAGCCGCGCCTGCCGGAGGACGTCCGGCGCCTCGGCGTCACCACCATCAAGTCGTCGCCCGACCTGCTGATGGTGGTCCACCTGCTGTCGCCCGACGGGCGCTACGACCAGCTCTACATCGGCAACTACGCGCTCATCCAGGTGCGCGACGCCCTCGCGCGCGTCGACGGCGTCGGGCCAGGTCACGCTGTTCGGGCTGCGCGAGTACAGCATGCGCGTGTGGCTCGATCCCGAACGGCTCGCCTATCTGAACCTCACCCCGGGCGACGTGGTGACCGCGCTGCGCGAGCAGAACCTGCAGGTGGCCTCCGGCGTCATCGGCCAGCCGCCGGTGCCGACCGGCAACGCCTTCCAGCTGTCGGTGAACACGCTCGGGCGGCTCCTGGAGCCGGACCAGTTCGCCGACGTCATCGTGAAGACCGGCGCCGACGGACGCGTCACCCGCGTCCGCGACGTCGCGCGCATCGAGCTGGGCGCGCGCGACTACTCGGTGAACAGCTACCTCGACAACCAGCCCGCCGTGGCGATGGCGGTCCTCCAGCGTCCCGGGTCGAACGCGCTCGCGACGGCAGACGCCATCGAGCGCACGATGACCCAGCTGTCGAAGGACTTCCCGAAGGGCCTCGAGTACCGCATCGTCTACAATCCCACGGTCTTCGTCCGCGAGTCGATCAACTCGGTCATCCACACGCTGTTCGAGGCGGTCGGGCTCGTCATCGTCGTGGTGCTGATCTTCCTGCAGAACTGGCGCGCCAGCGTCATCCCGCTGCTCGCGATCCCGGTCTCGCTGATCGGTACGTTCGCCGTCATGGCCGCCATGGGCTTCTCGCTCAACATGCTGTCGCTCTTCGGGCTGGTGCTCGCCATCGGCATCGTCGTCGACGACGCCATCGTGGTGGTGGAGAACGTCGAGCGACACATCGCCGACGGCATGTCGTCTCGCGACGCCACCCGCAAGGCGATGGAGGAGGTCACGCCCGCCGTCATCGCGATCGCGTTCGGTCTATCGGCCGTCTTCGTCCCGACCGCGTTCATCTCCGGGATCACCGGGCAGTTCTATCGCCAGTTCGCGCTCACCATCGCCGTCTCGACCATGCTGTCGGCCTTCAACTCGCTGACCCTGAGTCCGGCGATGTGCGCCCTGCTGCTGAAGTCGCACGAGGCTCCGAAGGACTGGTTCGAGCGCCTGTGGGACCGGATATTCGGTCGCTTCTTCCGCGCCTTCAACCGCGGGTTCACCGGTCTGAGCACCCGCTACGCGCACGCGGTCGGGTGGTTCGTCCGTCGCGTCTTCATCGGCCTCACCATCTACGCCGTCCTGATGGGCCTGATGTGGTTCGGCTTCCGGAGGGTTCCGGTCGGCTTCATCCCGGCCCAGGACCTGGGCTACTTCATCACCGCGATCCAGCTTCCCGACGGGGCGTCGCTCGAACGCACCGACGCGGTGGTGCGGCGCGCGAGCGAGATCATCCGCGACACGCCGGGAATCAGGTTCGCGGTCGCGTTCGCCGGGTTCTCCGGCGCCACGCGGGCCAACGCGTCGAACGCAGGCGCCATCTTCGTCGGACCGCTGCCGTTCGAGGAGCGGCCCCGGAACGGGCCCACGGCGACCGAGCTGATCCAGACCCTGCAACAGCGGCTGTCCGAGATCCAGGATGCGCAGATCTTCGTCATCGCGCCCCCGCCCGTGCGTGGGCTCGGGACCGCCGGTGGCTTCAAGCTTCTCGTCGAGGATCGAGCCGGGCGCGGCTTCCAGGCCCTGCAACAGTCCACCGACGAGCTGGTCGCCGCGGCGCACCGCGAGCCGTCGTTGCGTGGCGTCTTCACCACGTTCCGCGCCAGCACGCCGCAGCTCTACGCCGACATCGACCGCGTGAAGGCGCAGAAGCTGAACGTCCCGATCAACAACATCTTCGACGCGCTGCAGGTCTATCTGGGCTCCGTGTACGTGAACGACTTCAACCGTTTCGGGCGGACGTTCCAGGTCCGCACGCAGGCGGAGGGCAGCTTCCGCGCCGAGCCGGCGGACATCGAGCGCCTGAGGACCCGCAACGCGGAAGGCGGCATGGTGCCGCTCGGATCCGTGCTCGACGTCCAGTGGCGAAGCGGCTCGGACCGAATCGTCCGCTACAACATGTTCCCCGCCGCCGAGGTCCAGGGGGATGCCGCGCCCGGATACAGCTCCGGCGACGCCATCGCCACCATGGAGCGCCTCGCGGCCAGGGTCCTGCCGCCCGGATTCGGGATCGCGTGGACCGACATCGCGTACCAGGAGCAGCTGGCCGGGAACACGGCACTCTTCATCTTCCCGCTCTGCGTGCTGTTCGTGTTCCTCGTGCATTCCGCGGAGTACGAGAGCTGGCTGCTGGCGCTGTCGATCATCCTGATCGCCCCGGTGTGCCTCCCGTTCGCCCTGGCAGGCGTCTGGCTGCGTGGCATGGACAACAACCTGGTCACGCAGATCGGCTTCATCACGCTCATCGGCCTCGCCGCGAAGAACGCCGTGCTGATCGTCGAGTTCGCCAAGCAGCAGCAGGAGCAGGGCAAGGACCGCTTCGCCGCCGCCATCGAAGCGTGCCGGCTCCGGCTGCGACCCATCCTGATGACGGCGTTCGCCTTCATCCTGGGCGTCGTGCCGCTCGTGCGCGCCTCGGGACCGGGCGCCGAGATGCGTCAGGTGCTGGGAACGACGGTGTTCAGCGGCATGCTCGGGGTCACGTTCTTCGGCCTGTTCCTGACACCCGTCTTCTACGTGGTCCTGCGGGGATTCGGCGCGCGGCGCGCGGCGCGGCGTGCGGCGGCGGAGCACGCCGGGGCGCCGGACGCGCCCCGATCGGTCGCGTAGCTCACGCCGTCCTGGCGAAGTCCCGCGAGTACCAGCGCTCGGGCCGGATGCGGACCACGATCTCGTTCGTGCCGTCCGGCCTCGTGCTGTCGACGTAGGCGTCGCCGACCTCGGCGCCCAGGTACTTGCGCACGATGGGCTTCAGGTCGCGCGTCACGTCGGCGGGCGCCGCCGAGACGACGCGTCCCTGGATCGTGACGTACTTCGGCGGCATCTCCTCGGACTGCACGCAGAACGCGACGCGCGCCCCGACCGTGAGCAGTCGCGCCTTGCGGGCCTCGGGGCGCGTGACGACGACGATCTCGCCGCCGGGGTCGTAGCGGTACCAGACCGGGACCGACAGCGGGCCGCGTCCGGGCTCGTCGGCGCTCAGCACGCCCACGTGGATCGCCGCCAGAAACTCCTCGCGCTCATCGCGTGTCATCGGCGCAGGCACGGTCCGATCAAAGCCCGGACCGGGCGCGCGACGCAACCCGCGCGGAGCCCGAGGCTATCTCAGCTTCGCCACCCGCGGGAGGGCGGGGTCCATGTGATCCCACGGCTGGGCGCTCGCCACGAAGACGTTCTGCGTGGGGCGGAAGATGCTCGGATCGTCGAGGCTGCCGGCGCGGATGGTCACCATGTCCGTGCGCGAGCCGGGCTCGCCGAACAGCGTCGAGCCGCACCGGGCGCAGAAGGCACGGCGTGTCACGTAGCCGCTGTCGGCGGTGACGTCGAAGTACGCGGGACTTCCGTGCGTCACCGCGAACGCCGCGCTGGGCACGGCGAGGATCGGCGCGTAGGCGCTGCCCGTCTCGCGCTGGCAATCGCGGCAGTGGCAGTTGAGCGCGAACATGGGCTCCGCGGTGCATGCGTAGCGCACGGCCCCGCACGCGCAGCCCCCGGAGAGCGCGGTGTCCATCACGGCCCCGCGAACTCGAGGCGGGAGAAGAAGGCGTTCTGACCCGAGTGGTCGAAGCTGAGCGTGCCGACGCCGAGCATCTTCATGACCAGCGTGCGCGCGGCCTGTGCGCTGCGGAAGATGAAGCCCTTCGGCATGTTGACCCGGATGTCCTGGACCTCGCCCGACACCGGATTGGTGTGCGGCGCGAGCGCCACCTCGATGTGCCCGGGCACCCGGAACGCGCTACGACGTCCGTCGATCGTCATCTCGATGGACGCGAACACGGGCTCATCGAAGGTGCTCATCGTGCCGCCGAAGAGCTCGAACGGGCCGTTGCCCTTCGCCCTGCCGGAGAAGATGCGAACCAGCGCCTCACGCTGCTCGGAGGACGCCCCCTCGGAGATGTACAGCCGGAGCGTGCCGCCGCCCTGATGAATCGCCTTCGGCCACGCCGCGGCGTAGATCACGTCGAGTCCGTCGAGACGCGTCTTGCCGAAGCGTCCCTTCTTGATGTGGTACGCGACCAGCGCCTCGCAGAAGCCGCCGGTCGGGTAGCCGCTGAAGTTGCAGGGACACGCGAAGTCGCAGTTGCAGGTCTCGACGTAGTCGACCTGCATCTCCCAGCGCGGGATCTTCTCCCCGGCCTCCGCCGCCTTGCGCGTTGCCTTCGCCATCGGATCCTCCTCGGGTGCGGGATGCGCTCCGGTCGTTCGGGAGTAACATGGCGCGCGACGCACGGTCCAGCACGCGCCGGATCGGCTTGACGTCCGCACCACGCGGGGCTACCGGGATGCAGGTGGCGCCGTGAGCACTCCCGTCCTGTGGCAGTTCCGGGGCTCCCACTTCAACGAGAAGGCCCGCTGGGCGCTCGACTGGAAGGGCATCCCGCACGTCCGACGCTCGCTCCTGCCGGGCTGGCACGTCCCGCGCGTCCTGTCCCTCACGCGACAGACGAAGGTGCCGGTGCTCGTGCGCGACGGCGGCGAGGTGGTCGCCGACTCGACGCGGATCATCGAGCGGCTGGAAGCGGTGCAGCCGGACCCGCCGCTCTATCCGGCGGACCCTGCCGAGCGCCGCCGCGCGCTCGAGCTCGAGGAGCTTCTTCGACGAGGAGATCGGACCGCACGCGCGGCGCGATGTTCTTCTTCGAAGCGCTCGACTATCCCGACTACGTCGTCGCGTTGTTCGCCAACGGCGAGCGACCCGCGACGCGCGCGCTCTACCGTGCCGCTTTCCCGCTGAACCGGGCCGCTGATGCGATTCGCCATGGGCATCGATGCGCCCCGCGTCGCGGAGGAGCCGGAGGCGGGTCGACGCGGCACTCGATCGACTCGAGCGAGAGCTCCGGCCATCGGGATATCTCGTCGGCGACGCGTTCAGCGTGGCCGACCTCACCGCCGCCGCGCTCTCTCAGCCCGCTCCTCATGCCGGAGGAGTTCTCCGTATCCCTGGCCGCCCGATCCCGGAACCCGTCGCACGCTGGCGCCGATCGCATCGGGCCACCGTCCGGCGTTCGCCTGGGCAGCGGAGATGTACCGGCGGCACCGCGGCCACTCGGCCGCGGTGGCCGCGTAGCCGACCGCGATGCAGCTCGTCGACCACTTCCGCACCATGGCGCGGAACAACGCCTGGTCGAACCACCGCATGCTCGATGCGTGTGCACGCCTGACGCCCGCGGAGCTGCGCGCACCGCGATCGGGCTTCTTCCCGTCGCTGTGGCTCACGCTGAGCCACATCCTGCTGGTCGACGGGTACTACCTCGACGCCTTGCACGGTGTCCTCGCGACCCCGGACATGGACGAGGCCGTGACGCCGTGGAGCACGTTCGACGAGCTACGCGCCACGCAGCGCGCGGCCGACGGCCGTCTCGTTCGCTTCTGCGACGACCTCGCACCCGATCGGCTGGCCGACGAGGTCGTGTTCGATCGCGGCGGCGGCGCGCTGCGGCGCGAGCGCCTCGACCGCGTGCTGGCGCACCTCGCGATGCACCAGATCCATCACCGCGGCCAGGCTCATGCGATGCTCTCGGGCACCCGCGTCGCGCCACCGCAGCTCGACGAGTTCCTCCTCGCGAACGATGCGCCGCTGCGCGCCCCCGATCTGGCCGCGCTCGGCTGGCGTGAGCCCGGTCCCTGATCCTCACACGCCGTGTGCGCGCGCGAGCAGATCGATCGGGTGCTCGATGCGCGCCGGCAGCCCGCGCGCGAGGGCGCCCGCGCGCATCTGCAGGAGGCAGCCGGGATTCGCCGCGGCCACCACCTGGGCTCCGCACTCGGCAACGTGACGCAGCTTGCGCTCGAGCAGCCGGCGCGCCATCTCCGGCTCCGTCAGGTTGTACGTGCCGGCGCTGCCGCAGCAGACGTCCGACTCGGGCAGATCGACGAGACGGACGCCGGGAATCGCCGCGAGCAGGCTGCGGACCTGCGTCCGGACGCCCTGCCCGTGTGCGAGATGGCAGGGATCGTGAATCGCGACCGTGCAGGGCAACGGTTCGCGCGCCGCGGGCAACCCGACCTCGGCGAGGAGCTCGATGGCATCGCGCGCGCGCCCGGCGACCGCCGCCGCGGCGGGGTCGCCCGGCAGCAGGTGGCCGTACTCGCGAAGCAGCGCGCCGCAGCCGGCGGCGTTCGAGACCACCCAGTCGGCGCCGGTGGCCGAGAGCGTGCGCGCCAGGCTGCGCGCCAGGGCGTCGGCACGATCGCGCGCGCCCAGGTGGAGCGGCAGCGCGCCGCAGCATCCCTGGTCGCGCGGCACGACGACACGCACGCCCGCGCGCACGAGCAGCGCCGCCGTCGCGTGGTTGGTGTCGCCAAAGAGCGTCTCGGCGACGCAGCCCGTCACCAGCACCGCGGTCCCACGTGCCACGCCGTCGGGCTCGAGGACCGGCGGCAGGGCGCCACGCCGGCGCCGGGGAAGCGCGGCGGCGAAGGCGAGCCAGCCCCACGTCCACGGCACGCCGGCGACGAGCCGCGCCGGCGCGAGGAGCGCGCGACGCAGCCAGGGCGTGGTCAGCGCCGCCGCCAGCACGCGTCGCGCGATGCGCGCGCGAGCGGGGCGATGCCGTTCGATCCATGGCCGCGCCGCCTCGATGAGCGCGCCGTACGGAACACCGGACGGGCAGGCCGTCTCGCAGGCCCGGCAGCCGAGGCACAGATCGAGATGCCGAATCACCTCTGGCGACGCGTCGAGACGCCCGTCCTCGAGACCGCGCATGAGATGGATGCGGCCGCGCGGCGAGTCGGCCTCGGTGCCCAGCTCGAGATACGTGGGACATGCGGACTGGCAGAGGCCGCAGTGCACGCAGGTGAGCAGCTTCTCGGTCTCCACGAAACGCCTCGCGGGCGCGCCGACGTGCTGCTGCATCCGGAGTCGACCTTGGCACCGCGCGGCCCGCAGGCGCAAATGCCTGCCGGAACGCTAGCGTTCGCCGGCGGCCTGCGCGCGCTCGAATCGCGTCGCCTCGTCGCGCGCGATGTGGCGCGAGGCGAGGAGCAGGAGCCCGGAGCCGACGACGCCGGCGCCGAGCGCGCAGAGCAGCGCGCTGCGCAGATCGCCGAGCGCCACGCTCAGCCGCCCGACGGTGTACGGTCCGAGCGCCAGCCCGACGAACGTCACCACGAGGAGATAGGCCGCGGATGCGGAGCCGCGCATGCGCGGCAGCACGAGATCCTGCACGGTGGACGCTCCGGGACCGATCCAGAGGCTGGAGGCCATCGTGACCGGAAACGCGAGCACGAAGCCGAGCGAGGTGCTGGGCGTCAGCAGCATCCAGACGGCGAGCGGGACCGAGAACAGCGGGCCCGCGGCGCCCACGTGGAGGCGCCCGGCCGGCGTATGCAGCCGGCGTCGATCCGCCCACAGGCCACCCAGCGTCGTGCCGAGCCAGCCGCCGGCCGCGGAGGTCACGCCGAGGACGAGGCCGGCGCGCGACGCCTCGACCCCGTGCGCGCGGATGAAGAACGTCGGCAGCCAGAACCCGACGCCGTATCCGACGAAGGCGAGCAGGGAGAATCCCAGCGCGGCCAGGCGCAGCGACCGCGTACGGGCGATCAGCGCGTGGGTCGGCCGATCGCGCAGCGCCAGCGCCTGCAGCCACGAGACGCCGGCATAAAGGCCGATGCCGAGCGCGATCCACTGCGCCGTGCTGCCGAGCGTCGCGATCAGCACCGCCGCGATCGCAGCGATTGCCGCCGCGGCTGCGAGATTGCGGGCGATGCCGCGCCACCCCGCGCCGGCGAGTGCGAGATGCACGATCGTCAGCGGCGGCAGCACGGCGCGCAGCTCCGTCAGGAACGCGCTCAGCGGACGTGGCGTACCCGGCGCGCCGGGAGCCAGACCGTGCTCGCTCTCCCGCGCCGGCTCGTGGAGCGTCCGCACCCAGAGGGCGAGCAGGAGTCCGGGAAGCCCGACGATGAAGAACGCGGCCTGCCAGCCGCGCAGTCCGAACGGCGCGGCGGTCGGGAACGCGGCGTCCCAGCGATCGACCACGAACCCGCCGACCACGAGGCCGAGGCCCGCGCCGAGGTAGATCCCGCTGGAGTAGATCGCGAGCACCGTCGCCCGTCGCTCGCGAGGGAACCAGTCCGACAGCAGCGAGAAGGCCGCCGGCGCCGCGCTCGCTTCCCCGATCCCGACACCGATCCGCGCCAGCGCCAGGGCGGGGAAGGTGCGCGCGAGTCCCGACAGCGCGGTCATCGCACTCCACACCGCGAGGCCGAGCGCGATGAGCTTACGACGATCCCACACGTCGGCGAGCCGTCCGAGCGGAATGCCGAAGAGCGCGTAGAACACCGCGAAGGCCGTGCCGTAGAGGAAGCCGAGCTCGGCGTCGGTCACGCCCAGGTCGGCGCGGATGCGTTCCGCGAGGATGGAGATGATCTGGCGATCGAGGAAGTTGAAGACGTAGACGATGACGAGCACCGCGAGGACGTAGCGGGCATAGCGCGAAGATCTGGGAGCGGAGCGGTCCGGCGGCATCGGGTCGCTGCCCTCTATGCGGATTTCGACGGCGCGCCAAGGTGGCCGCGACGGCGGCTTCTGGACCCGCGGCCGGCGCTCGTGCTCTCTGGTCGCGGTGCCTCGACAGTCGCCTCGCGGGCGCTCCGTACCGGCGGGGCTGGCGATCGGGACCGCGGCAGCAGCGTGCTGGGGCCTCGGACCGGTCGCGACCAAGGCGGCGCTCGCCGGGTTCTCCCCCGAGATCCTCGGCGTCACACGGCTGGCATGTGCCGCGCTCTGCTTCCGGATCGTCGGCGGCTCGGGGACGCGCTGGCTGCCGGGTGATGGCTGGTCCGCGCTCGCGGGAGTCGCCCTCGGAATCGACTTCCTGCTCTTCAACCATGGCGTGCGGCTGACCACCGCCGCGGTGGCCGGCCTGCTGGTGAACTTCGGGCAGGTATCGAACGTGCTCCTCGCGCGAGCGCTGCTGGGGGAGGAGCTGACCGCACGTCGCGTCACCGGTGCGTCGCTCACGCTCGCCGGCGTCGGCATCGTGAACGCGAGAGGCGGCGACCTCGCCGACGCCGGCAGTCTCGCCGGTAACGTCCTGGTCATGCTGGCGGCCGTTGCCTGGTCGATCTACGCCGTCGCGCAGCGACGAGCACCGCGCGACGGCAACGTCTTCCAGCTTCTGTCGCCCATCTTCGTCGTCGCGGCGCTGGTGAGCATGCCGGCGCTCGTCGCGGCGAGCGCATGGAGCAACCCCCTCGGGCAGCGGCCGGTCGTGATGCTCGTCGTGCTGGTCGGCGCGTGCACCATCGCTCCCTACCTCCTCTACGGGCACGGCCAGGAGCTGCTCGACGTCATCGTGCTCACCATCGTGCTCGCGAGCGCGCCGGTCTTCACCGTCGCGTTCTCGTGGCTGATCCTGGCCGAGCCGATCGGCTGGCAGGTGGTGACCGGCGGCAGCGTGATCCTCGCCGGCATCCTGGTCGTCGCGGTCGAGCGCCGCTGAGCATCACCCCTCTTGCCGCATCGCCGGGGACCGCGCATGGGAGGAGGGCGCGAGGTGGCCGTCGATGGCGAGACGGAGTCGAGTGGACCTCTACTACTGGCCGATGATCCAGGGTCGTGGCGAGTTCGTTCGTCTGCTGCTCGAGGAGGCCGGCGCCGACTACGTCGACGTCGCCAGGCGCAAGGGCGGCATGGCGGCGATGCAGCGCATCCTGAACGGACGCGGGCGCGGCGCCCTGCCGTTCGCGCCGCCGTTCGTGCGCGTCGGCGGCGTGGTCGTCTCGCAGACCGCCAACATCCTGGCCTTCCTGGCGCCACGATTCGATCTCGTGCCGGGCGACGAGGGGCTGCGCGCGGAGGCGAGCCAGATCCAGCTCACCATCTCCGACCTGGTTGCCGAGGCGCACGACACGCACCACCCGATCTCCGGGGCACTGTACTACGGGAGCCAGAAGAAGGAGGCGAAGCGACGTGCGCGCGATTTCGTCGAGGAACGCTTGCCGCGATACCTCGGCTGGCTCGACTCGATTCTCGACCGCAACACGAAGAGCAACGGGCGGTGGCTGGTGGGACGGGATCGGACGTACGCGGACCTGTCCGCATTCCAGGTGGTCGAGGGGTTGCGCTACGCGTTCCCGAACGCCATGGCGGGGCTCGAACGCAAGATCCGCTCGCTCGTCGCGCTGCGTGATCGGGTGGCGGAGCGGCCACGGATCGCGGCCTACCTGCAATCCCCGCGGCGCATCCCGTTCAATCAGGACGGCATCTTCCGCCGGTATCCTGAGCTGGACGCGTCCGCACCGCGCCGCCGGACGCACCGGCGCTGAGTCCGGCGCAGACAGGAGCGAAGCCATGGCCTACGAGGTAACCGTCGAGACGCTTGGCCCCCGCACGCTCGCGGCCGTTCGCCGCCGCGTCGCGATGAACGACATCGGCAGGGAATTCAGGCCGGCGCTGGATAGAGTGTGGGCGTTCCTCAAGAAGAACCCCGGCCTCCGCACCGACGGCCACAACGTATTCCTCTATCATCACGAGAGCCCGAAGATCATGCCGGTCGACTTCGGCGTCGAGGTGGTTCGCACGTTCACCGGCGAGGACGAGGTCCAGTGCGTCACGACGCCGGCGGGCGAAGCCGCGGTGGTCGTCCACCGCGGGCCCTACGAGGAGATGCGTGCCGCTCACCAGGCCCTGCACGAGTGGTGCGCCGCCAATCGCCGCGCGATCGGCGGATACAGCCTCGAGATCTACGGGGACTGGTCGGACGATCCCGCGAAGCTGGAGACGACGATCCAGTATCTGCTGCGTTGAGGGGCAGGGCCGCAGTCGCTCGCCGCGGGACTGGCACCGAGCGCGCGCTCAGATCCCGGCGACGAAGCGGCCCGGGGCGAGGAGGCCGGCGGGATCGAACGCGGCCTTCAGCCGGCGCATGAGCTCGGTGCCGGATCCGGTCGCGCCCCAGACGTCGAGCCGGGCCTTCACCTCCGGCAGCGCGCGCTGCACCACGAGCGAGCCGCCGGCGGATTCGAGCCGCGGGCGGAGCGCGCCGAGGAGCGGCTCCACGTCGGCGGGTCGCAGCACGGCGATACGGACGATGCCGTTCGCGGCGTGCGCCAGGGTGCGTACCGCGGTGCCGCGTTCGCGTGCTGCGGCCCGGGCCGCCTCGAGCACCGTTCCGACCTCGACGGGAAGCGTGGCGGCGCGCAGCACCGCCGCGGCGGGCTCGACGTCGAACTGCGCGAGACGCGCGCGCAGCGCCGCGGCGTCGTCCAGCGCCACCGCGCGGCAACCGCTCGCCGCGGCGCACGCCCGCACCTGCGCCGCGCCGTGCTCGACCTCCGCCGCCAGGCCGCCGAGTCCCACCGCCACGGCGGCGCCGTCGCCCGGGCCGTCGGCGAGACCGCCGGAGCCGGCAACCTCGATCCACAGCGGATCGAGCCCGTCGCGAACGGCGAGCGCCACCTCGCCGGCTTCGCGGGCGCTGCGGCACGCGATCACCACCGCGGCCTCGCGTTCGGGACGCGGGCGGACCTTGAACGTCGAGCTCGACGATCACACCGACGGTGCCGAGAGCGCCGACGTGCAGCTTCGGCAGGTCGTAGCCGGCGACGTTCTTCACCACGCGCCCACCACCCCGCACCAGCGCGCCGTCGGCGCCGACGACGGCGATGCCGAGCAGCAGGTCGCGCGCCGTCCCCTGCGACGCGCGGAGCGGCCCGGACAGGTTGGCCGCCACCAGGCCGCCGAGCGTCGTGCGGTCCGGGTGCGGCGGGTCGAGCGGCAGCCACTGGCCGGCCGCCGCGAGGCGCTCCTGGAGGCGCGCGAGCGGGCAGCCCGCCTCGACCGTCACCGTCATGTCCCCCGCTTGATGGTCGATCACGCGGGACAGACGGTCGAGGCGCAGGAGCACGTCGAGCGCGCGTGGCGCGCCGCCGACGTCCAGATGCGCGCCGAGCCCCGACGCGACGAGGCGAGGTCCAGCGCGTACGACCGCCTGCACCTCGTCCACGCTGGCCGGCCGCACGACCCAGCCCGGGACGAGCCCGTCGACGTGATCGCTCGCGGCGCCGGGCGCGGCGAAGTCCGCGCCGACGATCGTCGCCCAGTCGATCACGGAGTCCGACGCCGCTTCACGCGCCGCCCAGCGCGAGGACGGCATGGTGCCAGGATTCGCTGGCGAGCGGCGGCATACGCCCCAGATGCCGGTCGACCGCGGGCCGCCAGGGCTGTCCGAGCCGCGCCTCCTGGGCGCGCACCAGCTCGAGCACGTCGGTGGTGCTGCGCGAGCCGTCTTCCTCCAGGGCCAGCAGGAGCAGGCCGAGCGGCGTCGCGACGCGACAGCCGAGGTCGGCGTTCGGCTTGGCGGTGTCGACCGCGAAGATCGCGGCGTGGTCCCTGCCCACGAGGAGATGGTGCGCCGGCGTGAAGTCCCAGTGCAGCCGTCCCATCCACGGATCGCCGTCGCCGAGATCGATCCGGGGCCGCGGCGCGTCTTGCCAGAGCAGCGCGCGCAAGACGCTCTCGTCGACCGTGAGCAGCTCGACGTCGCCGCCGCGCGGTGGGCATCCGTGCACCTCGCGCGCGCGGTCACCGATCAGGCAGAAGCTCACGCGTGCGGCGTCGAGCCGCGCGATCAGCCGACGGTCGACCATGAGCGGGTCTCCTCGCCGCGAGTCTACGGGCTTTTGCGTCGCGTCGCCACGCGTCAGAGCGCCGCCCGCCGGCGCGGGGCCCGCGCCTCCACGCACACCTTGGCGTCGGGGAAGATCTTGTGCGGATTCGCCCGCTGCTCCGGGTCGAAGACCGCCCGCAGGCGCGTCATCGCCAGCAGGTCGTCGGGCGCGAACAGCAACGGCATCTGGGCGATCTTCTCCACCCCGATCCCGTGCTCGCCGGTGACGCTGCCTCCCAGTGCGACGCACGCCTCCAGGATCTCCCGGCCGGCCGCGAGCACGCGCGTCACCTCGTCGGGATCGCGCTCGTCGAAGAGGATGATCGGATGGATGTTGCCGTCGCCGGCGTGGAAGACGTTGCCGATGCGGAGGCGGTGGCGCGCGGCCGCCGCGGCGATGGCACGCAGGATCTCGGGCACCCGGGTGCGTGGCACCACGCCGTCCTGCGTGCAGTAGCTCGGCGCCAGGCGCCCGACGGCGCCGAACGCCCGCTTGCGGGCCTTCCAGAGCGCGGCCCGCTCGGCGTCGTCGCGGGCGAGCCGCAGCTCGCGCGCGCGCTGCGCACCACAGACGGCTTCCACGCGCGCCATCTGATCGTCGAGGCCCACCGCGGGTCCGTCGAGCTCGACCAGCAGCACGGCTCCCGCGTCGGTCGGCAGGCCGATGCGATAGGCTGCCTCGACGGCGCCGAGGATCAGGCGATCCATCATCTCGAGCGCCGCGGGCACGATGCCGCTCGCGATGATCCCCGACACCGCCTCGCTCGCGTCGTCCACCGACTCGAAGACGGCGAGCAGCGTGCGATACGCCTCGGGAGCGCGCGTGAGGCGCAGCGTCGCGCGCGTGACGATACCGAAGGTTCCCTCGGAGCCGACGGCGAGGCCCACCAGGTCGTAGCCCGGACGCTCCTCCTCGGGGCCGCCGAGCGTCACCACCTCGCCGTCGGGCAGCACCATCTCCAGCCCGAGCACGTGATTCGTGGTCACGCCGTACTTGAGCGTGTGCGGGCCACCCGAGTTCTCGGCGACGTTGCCGCCGATCGTGCAGGCCGGCTGGCTCGACGGATCGGGGGCATAGAGCAGGCCGTCCGCGCGCACCGCGTTCGACACCCACTGGTTCACGACGCCGGCCTGCGCGACGATGCGGCGATTCCTCCGGTCGATGGACTCGATGCGATTCAGCCGGCTGGTGCAGATCATCACCGGAGCATTCACCGGCAGGGTGCCGCCGGAGAGACCGGTGCCGGCGCCGCGCGGCACGAAGGCGATCCCGTCGTCCCACAGCAGGCGCACGACGTCGCGCACCTGCTCCGGGGTGTCCGGGAGCACGACCAGGTCCGGGCTCGCCCGCTCGAGCGTGTATCCGTCGCACTCGTACACCCCGAGCGCGTCGGGATGGTCGATCACGGCTTCGTCGCCGACGAGGGCGCGGAGGCGAGCTGCGAGATCGACGCGCACGACGCTCCGCAGCGCCTACGCCGGAAGGCGTTCGCGCACCCACGTCCCGATGCGCCCGACCGCCTCGTCGGCCTCGGGCAGGAGCGGCGCGAAGGCGTGCCACACGTGGATCATGTCGTCCCACACCTCGAGGTCGACGGAGACCCCGGCGGCGCGCGCCCGATCGGCGAGGCGCGTCGCATCGTCGAGGAGCGTCTCGGCGGTCCCGACGTGGATCAGCAGCGGCGGCAGGCCGCGCAGGTCGGCGTGGATCGGGGACGCGAGCGGCGCGCGCGGGTCGTGACCGGCGAGGTACGCCGCCGCCATGTCGAGGAGACCGGCGCGCTGCACCATCGGATCGAGCGCTGCACGGGTCTGCATCGACTCGCCCGTACACGCCAGGTCGGCCCACGGCGAGATGCAGACGCCGGCCGCGGGCAGCCGCTCGCCCGCGTCGCGCAGGGCGACCAGCGTGGCCACCGTGAGGCCGCCGCCGGCCGAGTCGCCGGCGACGACGATCGTCTCCGGAGCCGTGCCGCCGCGCACGAGCCAGCGATACGCCGCCGTCGCGTCGTCGACAGCCGCCGGGAACGGATGCTCCGGCCCCAGCCGGTAGTCCAGCGTGAGCCCGCGCGCTCCGGTCGCGAGCGCGAGCCGGCCGACGAGGCCGCGATGGGTGCGCACCGAGCCGATCGTGTAGCCGCCACCGTGGAGGTAGAGGATGCGTGCCGCGCGGGCTCGCTCCCGTCGGCTCGACCCACTCGCCGGGCACGCCGCCCGCATCCACCGGCGTCGCGCGCACGCCATCGGGGATCGGCGCCGTCGCCGTCAGCTCCTCCATGCGCTGTCGGCGGGAGGCAGTGTCCATGTCCTGTGGCACAGGCGGGGCGGACCGCAGCATGTCGACGAGCACGGCGAGCTGGGGGCTGGGCATGGAGCGGCGTGTAGCCTGCCGATCAGCAGCCTCGCAACCCCGTTGGGCATTTCCACGTTGACACTCCGCTGACCGACCCCGTAAACCCCCGGCGATGCGGAACCCGTGGTCGAAGCTCGTCCTGCTCTTGCTGGCTCCTATGGCTCTCGCGTCCGTCGCCTCGGGCGCGACGACCATCCAGGCGCAGGGAGGAATCGGGCTGGTCGCGGTGACCAGCTCCGTCTCGGGCGCCCTGCTCGTGCTCTCGGACCATCGCGGCCACGAGGTGGCACGCGGCACGACCGATCGCTTCGGCAGCCTGATCTTCCGCGAGCTCGACCCGGGACGCGGCTACGTCGTCCGCGACGACGCCGAGCGGCGACTACGGTCCCGGTGACGGTGCTGGCGTTCAAGGATCATCCCGACCAGAGCTTCTATGCGCAGCAGACCCTGCACGAGGGCTTCAACTACATCCGGACGCGCGACGGCACGCTGCTGGCGGCCATGGTCCGCCCGCCGCTCGGAGGCTCGCTCGCGAGCGGCCCGTTCCCGACGCGTCGTCGAGTACTCGGGCTACGCGGTCGGCGGATCCCGACAATCCGCAGCCGTCGACGCTGATCGCGAGCGCGCTCGGCTACGCGACCGTCGGCGTGAACATGCGCGGCTCGGGCTGCTCGGGCGGCGTCTTCGACCTCTTCGACCTGCCGACCACCGCCGACGGCTACGACATCATCGAGACCGTCGCGGCGCAGCCGTGGGTGCAGGACGGCAAGGTCGGCATGGTCGGGATCTCGTTCCCGGGCATCAGCCAGCTCTTCGTCGGCGGCGCGCAGCCGCCGCATCTCGCGGCGCATCGCGCCGCTCTCGGTCATCGCCGACATCTACCGCTCGCCCGGCTTCCCCGGCGGCATCTTCAACAACGGCTTCGCGGAGACCTGGCTCCAGGAGCGCGCCGACGACGCCGCAGCCCGCGCCCGAGGGCGGCCAGGCCGTGGGCGATCAAGCGCGTGAACAAGGGCGACACGACCTGCCTCGCCAACCAGCAGCTGCGCCTGCAGACGCAGGACCCGGTCGAGTTCACCGAGACGCACCCGTTCTACACGCCGTCGCTGATGGACGACCGCTCGCCCATCAACTGGGTGGACGAGCATCCAGGTGCCGATCTTCCTCGCCGGCGCCTGGCAGGACGAGCAGACCGGCGGCGACTTCGCCTCGATGCTGTCGAGCGCTCCCGAAGCGGCCCGACGTCAAGATCACGGTGCAGAACGGCGTGCACACGAGCTCGCTCGATCCCGACGTGCTCTGCGAACTGGATCGCGTTCCTCGACCTCTACGTCGCGCAGCAGCGTGCCGGATCCGGGCCGCGTCGCGCCGATCGCGCCGATCATCTACCCGCAGATCCTCGGCACCGGGCACGCCGACGCCGCCGCTGCCGGCGGACCGCTTCGACGGCATCACCGGACTACGGCCAGGCGCTCGACGCTCTTCGAATCCGATCCGCGCGTGCGCGTGCTGATGGAGAACGGCGCCGGCTCGTCGATTCCCGGGCTCCCGGCGCCGACGTTCGAGCTCGGCTTCGAGCAAGTGGCCGCCGCGCGAGATGCCGACCGACCGCGTGGTACTTCGGCCCGGACGGCACCCTGACGCCAGGCAAGCCGCGGGGCGAACGGCGACGTCGACAGCTATCGCCCCGATCCCGACGCGCGTCCCGCGGCAGACCCTGCCGGGCACGGCCAGTCGAGTCGTGGGCGGTGCTCCCGCCGTACGACTGGCGACCGCTCGTCGACGGGAACGGCGGTGGCCTACGCCACCGCGCCGCTCGCCGACGACCTGACCATCGTCGGGTCCGGGCAGCGTCGATCTCTGGCTGCGCTCGAGCGCCCCCGACACGGACCTCCAGGTGACGCTCACCGAGATCCGTCCCGACGGCCTCGAGACCTACGTGCAGAGCGGCTGGCTGCGCGCGAGCATGCGCAAGCTCGAGCACGCAAGCGCTCGACGCGCCTCGAGCCACGGCCGACGCTACCTCGAGCAGGACGCGCGCCCGCTGCCCGCGGGCAAGTTCACCAAGGTGCGCGTCGGGCTCTTCGCGGCGGCGCACATCTTCCGCGCCGGCTCGCGCATCCGGATCAGCATCGAGGCGCCCGGGCGGCGACCGCACGACGCTGGGCGTTCGACACGCCGTCGACCGACGGGACGGTGCTGAACGACGTCTCGCGCACGCAGTCGCGACCGTCGCGGCTCGTGCTCGCCGTCGTGCCCGACGTCGAGGCGCCGCCGACGCTGCCGCCGTGCCCGGGCCTTCGCGGGCAGCCGTGCCGGACCTACGTGCCGGCGGCGAACGGCGGCTAGCCGGGCCGCCGCTCAGTCGGTGATCTCGACCTTCTTCCCGAGCTTCTTCGCGCGCTGAAGACAGCTCGCGTCGGTCGACGAGCAGCGCAGGGTGTCGAGGTCCTCCTCGTTCACCACCTCGACGGTCTGTCCGTGGGCCTTGGCGTTCTGCAGGCAGAGGACGTCGGTCGCGACGCACTTGACGCTTCCCGCGGAGGTGCCGGCTGGGCCGCCGCCGCTGCCGCCTTCTTGCAGGCGTCGTCTCCGGTCGCGCAGTTGATGGCGTTGTCGGTCTTGTTGAACGCCTTGTCGGTCACGTTGTCGGCCGATCCTCCCAGGCGGTCGGCGATGTGTCCCTGGATCTTCTGACCCAGGCCGTCGAGCATGCCGGCGTGCGCGGGCGAGATCAGGACCGCCAGGACGAGCGCCCCGGCCCACTTCCAGGGGATGTTCATCACAAGGGTACCTCCTTCGTGGCCCCTGGGAACACAGCTAAATTGTCGCTGGTGTAGTCAAGCAGGCTGCGCCCTGTCAAGGCGTTTTTGCCTTGCGCGCCGCCGTGCCCAGTCGGAAACGTTGCGGCGGGCTAGACGCGACCGCGCATCGCCGAGGCCGCGACGCGCGCCACCAGGCTGCGCGGGGCGAGGCGCATGAACACGGTGGTCAGGCTGTTCATCGTGCCGTTCACCAGCACGCCCGACCGATGCGCGGCGCGGACCGCCTGATCGGCCACGGTCTCCGCCGACATCCACGCGAAGGAGGGCAGCATGCTCGCGTCCACCTTCGCCTTCTCCTGGAACTCGGTGCGCGTGAAGCCGGGGCAGACGCAGACCACGTGCACACCGGTTCCGGAGAGCTCGACGGCGAGCGCTTCGGAGAAGCTCAGCAGGAACGCCTTGGTCGCCGCGTACGTGGCGTTGTAGGGTATGGGACCGAACCCGGCCATCGACGCCACGTTCATGACGACGCCCCGGCCGCGCGCGACCATGCCGGGCAGGAGGCGGCCGGTCAGGTCGACCGGCGCCTTCACGTTGACGCGGATCTCCTCGAGCTCGCGCTCGACCGGCAAGCGGTCGAAGCGCCCGACGGTCCCGAATCCCGCGTTGTTGACCAGCCAGTCGACCTCGAGGTCCCGGCGCTCGAGCTCCGAGACCAGCGTCGCAGGCCCGTCGGGACGGGCAAGGTCGCTCGCGATCGCGGCCGTCCGGATGCCGTGCGCGGTCGCCAGCTCTCGCGCCAGGCGCTCCAGCAGGTCGATGCGGCGAGCCGTGAGCACGAGGTCGCGACCGTCGCGCGCGATGCGGCGTGCCAGCGCCTCGCCGATGCCGCTCGACGCTCCCGTGACCACGACGACCGGCTGCGGCACGCCGATCACTCCTGCGGGCGGATCATGCCGCCGGCGAGGCGGGTCGACCAGGGCGTGCGGCACGAACTTGAGCGCGTTCACCGTGATGCGGTTGAGCACGCCGTTGACGATCACCGGCCCGTGCCCGACGGCGCGTACCGCCTCGTCGGCGACCTCGTCGGCGGTCTGCTGGACGAACCCCGGCACGTGACCGGTCTCGATGTGCGACCGCTCCTGGAACTCGGTCCGCGTCACGCCCGGGCAGACGCACAGCACACGCACGCCGCTGTCGCGCAGCTCGACGGCGATCGCCTCGGTGAAGCTCAGCACGAACGCCTTGGTGGCGCTGTAGGTCGCCATGTTGGGGCTGGGCAGGTAGGCGCCGATCGACGCAATGTTCATCAGCACGCCCCGGTGGCGGCGCACCATCGGCGGCACCAGGCGCCCGGTCAGCTCGACCAGCGCCTCCACGTTGAGGGTGATCTCGTCCAGCTCGCGCGCGACCGGCATGGTGTGAAAGCGGCCGACGGTGCCGAAGCCGGCATTGTTCACCAGCCAGTCGACGTCGAGTCCCCGCTGCGCCAGGTCGTCCACGAGCGTCGCGACGGCGCCGGGGCTGATCAGGTCGGCCGGGAGCACGGTCACGTCGACGCCGTGAGCGGCGCGCAGCTCCGCCGCCAGTGTCTCGAGACGCTCCGCGCGCCGCGCCACCAGACCGAGGTGCCGTCCATCGCGCGCCAGGCGGCGTGCGAGCGCCTCGCCGATGCCGCTCGACGCTCCCGTCACGAGCGCGATCTCTCGTGCCATCCGGGTCGGCGGCTATCACGTCCCGTCGGGCGTTGACAGCCCGCGCCCGCCCGGTCCATCAGGAACGACGCATGGCCAACCTCAGCGAAGCGGAGTTCGGCCGGGCGATGCAGGTGCTGGTGGACCACTACGGTCTCGAGCGCCTGCGCGACCGGTTCGCCAAGATCGGCGCGTTCACCTCGCGGCGCGGCCTGAACACCCCGTCGGCGCTGGCCGATCGGGTCTACCGTCTCTCGGGCGGCTTGCGCCGCCAGGCCATGCCGACGTTCGCCTTCACCACGCTGTGGGGTGAGATGCTGCAGGCGAAGCTCGGCGAGGACGGCGAGAAGCGCCTCGAGGAGCTCGCGGGGAAGGTCAACGCGTGCCTCACCACCGACGAGCACATCGTCGAGGGCAAGGACGAGGAGCTCGACCGGGCGCTGGCGGAGTACAGCGAAGCGCTCACCGCATCCGCCGGCGCCGACGTCGCGCGCGCCGACATGCTGCTGAAGGCGGTGCCCGCGGTCGCCGACCGGCTGCGGGCCGGCGAGACGGGAAGCTGATCGTGGCGGCCGGCAGCGTGCTCGTTCCCGAGCAGCGCGTGCCGGTCGCGGCCGAGTTCGACGTCGTCGTCGTGGGCGGCGGGTCGGCCGGGATGGCGGCGGCCGTCACCGCGGCGCGACTCGGACTGCGTACCGCGCTGATCGAGGAGATGCCGTTCCTCGGCGGGATGTCCACCGGCGGCTGCGTGGGAACCTTCTGCGGCTTCTATCTCCGCGAGCCGTCGGGTGATCTCGTCCGTCTCGTGGGCGGCTTCCCGGCCGAGGTCATGGATCGGCTCGCCGCCGCGGGGCAGTGCTACGGGCCGGTGCCCTTCAAGACCACCGCCGCGGTTCCGTACGTGCCGTGGGGCGTGAAGCGGCTCTACGACACCATGGTGCAGGAGGAGACCCGCCTGCACCTGGTGCTCCACGCGCGCCTCGTGCACGCACTCGTGAAGGACGGGGCGGTCGACGCGGCCATCGTCGCCACGCGCGCGGGCCAGGTCGCGTATCGCGCGCCGTTCTTCGTGGACGCGACGGGTGATGCCGCGCTGGCGCGCGCGGCGGGCGCCGAGATCGAGCGCGGAGACACCATCCAGTACCCGTCGATGATGTTCTACATGCAGCACGTCGACCTCGATCGCGCGCTGCCGGCGCTCGGCGAGCTGAGCGACTTGCTCGAGCGCCACTTCGCCAGCGACGATCTGCCGCGGCGATCCGGTAACCTGATCCCGACCGGGAGGCCGGGCGAGGTCCTGGTGGCGATGAGCCGCGTCGCCATCGACGGGCGTCCCGTCGACGGTGCGGACCCGGCGGAGCTGACGCGCGGCGAGCTGCTCGGCCGCGAGCAGGCGGAGCGATGCGCCGTGTTCCTGCGCCGGCACATGCCCGGATTCGACGACGCGTTCCTGTCGGACACCGCGCCTCGCCTCGGGCTGCGCGAGACGCGTCGCATTCGCGGTCGCTATCGCCTCGCGGAGGACGACGTGCTCGGCGGCCGCCGCTTCGACGACGGCATCTGTCGCGCCGCATGGCCCATCGAGCTGCACGTCGCCGACGGACGCACGCAGTGGCGCTTCCTCGACGACGGGGTGTGGTACTCGGTGCCGTACCGCTGCCTGCTCCCGGAGCAGATCGACAACCTGGCGGTCGTCGGACGCTGCATCTCGGCGTCGCGCGAGGCGTTCGCGTCGGTGCGAGTGATCGGACCCTGCATGGGCGAGGGACAGGCGGCGGCCGCCGCGGTGTCGCTCGCGCTCGCGGATTCCACGTCACTTCCGCGCGTCGATCCTGGAGCGTTGCGCGATCGGCTCACGCATCTCGGCGTACAACTCTGAACACCGCCGCCGCACGTCGCGGCTTGTCTCGCGACCTTCCGGCCGGTAATCGAGCGCCATGCGGCTGATCGTCGGCGCGCTCCTCGCCATCGCGGCTCTCGCCGCCGTCGCGCGCGCGGACTACCCGGAGGAGACGTTCTTCAACAAACGGTTCTCCACCTTCACGATCCCGACGCCCGCGCCCGGCAGTCTGCCGCCGATCGTGGGCGAGGCGCGCCTGTATCGCGTGCGGAAGGGCGACACGCTGATGGACGTCGCCCGGCTCTACGGGCTCGGATACAACGAGATCGTCGACGCGAATCCGGGACTCGATCCCTGGGTTCCTCCCGCGGGCGCGGTGGTCCTGCTGCCCATGGAATGGATCCTGCCCTGCTGCACCTACCAGGGCATCGTCGTGAACATTCCCGAGATGCGGCTCTTCTACTACGCGCCGGCAGGCGCCCGGAACGACCACGGTATACACCTATCCCGTGGGCCTCGGTCGCGACGACTGGCAGACGCCGAGCGGCACCTTCAAGGTGATCGGCAAGACCGTCAATCCGCAGTGGAACATCCCGGAGTCGATTCGCCAGGAGCACATCACCGAGCGCGGCGATCCGCGGACCTTCATCCCGGGCGGCGCGCCGGACAATCCGCTCGGCAAGTACCGTCTCGAGCTGACGCTGCCGTCGTACCGCATTCACGGCACGGACATCCCCTGGGGCGTCGGGATGCTGGTGAGCCACGGCTGCGTCCGTCTCTACCCGGAGGACATCGAGGATCTCTTCCCGCGGGTGCCGATCGGCACGTCCGGGCAATTCATCTACCAGACGATCAAGGTCGGCCGACGTGGCGACGCGGCGTACGTCGAGGCGCACGAGGACATCTACGGCAAGACGCCGGCGATCTTCAGCCAGGCGATGTCGGAGCTCGGCCAGCGCGGGGTCACCGGCGTCGATTCCAGGAGGCTCGAACGGGGGCTCGACGACGGCGGCGGCCTGCCGTTCGCCGTGACCGGCGGCGCCGGACAGACTGCTGCCAGCACCTGCGATGACGGATCTGCGAATCCGGACCACTGCACACCGCGAAATGGTTGACTTGACGGCGCGCGTTGCCGAGATCGTCGCGCGCGCCGGAGTCAGCGAGGGGCTGTGCAACGTCTACGTGCCGCACGCGACGGCGGCGGTGGTGGTGAACGAGAACGACGATCCCAACGTCTGCGTCGACGTCCTCGACGCCCTCGACCGGCTGATCCCGGCGGGAGCGTGGCGCCACGACCGGGTCGACGGGAACGCCGCGGCGCACATCCAGGCCACGATCCTCGGACCCGGCGAGACCATCCCGGTACGCGAGGGGCGCCTGGACCTGGGCAGATGGCAGGCGGTGATGCTGGTCGAGCTGGACGGGCCGCGCGAGCGGCGCGTCGTGGTGACGGTCCGGTAGCTCGAGCGAGTCGAGTGCGGCGTGCGCTAGGCCGAGGCCTTGTGCAACGCGCTCGCGGCCTCGGCGGTGAGGTCGACCACCCTGGCACGCGGCACCTGGAGTCCGCGCTCACGCCACTCGCGAAGACCGCGCCGCACGTAGTCGGCGTTGATCTCCAGCGTGTCGCAGATGTTCTCGAAGGAGAACAGCCACGCGCGGTCATCGGAGTGCACCCACTCCCGCGACTCGTCGAAGATCTGTCGCCCGCGCGGGTCACGGGCATGAGCGTACTTCTGATAGCAGTCTATGGCGTCCTCGAGGACCGCAAGCATCAGAAGCCGCTCGCGCTCGAGTCCCCCCGAGCGGCGGAACGCCGCGAAGTACTGGGCCGGCAAAAGAACGTCGGGTTCGAACAAGCCTGCTAACCTATCGTGTCCGCCCGAAAATCCCCGTTTGCCCCTGGCAACCATCTACCCCTCCTCCACTTGGGCGGGCCCACCTCGCGGTGGGACGGCGGAGACGTCCTAATCTGTTACCATCCCCAACGTTCGGAAAGAACCTTCCCGGGATGAAAACGGCTGGACCGGGAAATTAGGACCCCTTATCCCCCCATTTCCCCCCTCTTTCAAGAAGGTTTCTGGGGCGTTGCCGGAAACGCGCTGGCTGCCACGAGGGGGCCGATCTGTTCCTTCCAGGGGCCGGCCCAGCGCTCGGCGATCGCCTGGGCAGTCGGGCGGCCTGCCGCGAGCAGCTCCCGGACCGGCTCGAGGTAGAGCCGCTCGTCGCGACCCTCGCGATCCGTGACCGCCTGCCGGCGCAGTCCCTCGTCCGCGATCGCGCCCAGCTCCCGCACCAGATCGAGCACCGCTATCCCCTTCATGCGGGCACGCATGCCGCCGCGCGTCACGTCGGCATAGAGCTCGCTGCAGTCGGCGAACGACCAGCGCTTCACCAGGTCGTCGGCCGCATCCAGGCAGTCGGGCTCGTAGAATATCCCCTTCACCAGCGCCGGCAGCCCGAGGACGGTGCCGGGCGGCTGGCTGTCGGCGGACCGGAGCTCGATGTAGCCCTTCAGGCGAACCTCGGGGAACAGCGTGGTCAGGTGGAGGCGCCAGTCGTCGAGCGTGGCGGGCTGGCCGTCGAGACCCGTGTCGAGGAACCGCCGGAACGGCACGCCGGTGACCTCGGTCCGATAGCTCCCCCCTCGCAGCACGAAGTAGAGCGGGACGTCGAGGGCCCACGCGACGTAGTCGCGAAACGACGCGCCGGTGCGGAACGCGAAGGGCAGCAGCCCGCAGCGCGCCCGATCGGTGTCGGTCCAGATGTAGCCGCGGTAGCTCATCTGGCCGTTCAGCCGGTTCTCCGAGATGGAGGAGTTGGCGAAGATGGCATTCACCAGTGGCGCCGTCGCCATCCCGATACGAAGCTTGCGCATGGCGTCGGCCTCGTCGGCATAGTCGATGTTGGCCTGCACCGTGGCCGTCTGCTTCATCATGCGATGACCCAGCGTACCGACCCGGGTCATGTAGGCGCGCATGATGGCGTAGCGCTGCTTCGGGACCCACTCGATCTCGTCGAGTGTGCTCATGGGGTGGATGCCGAGGCCGACGAAGGCGATGTCGAGCTCGCCGCCGATGGTCGCCAGCTCGTACACGTGCGTCGCCAGCTCCTCGCGGGTCTCGTGCAGCGTGCGGTAGGGCTCGCCGGAGAGCTCGACCTGACCGCCGGGCTCGAGCGTGATGGATGCCTTGCCGCGCCGCAAGGCGATCGTCCGCCCGTTCTCCTCCTGCGGCTCCCACCCGAAGCGGTCGGACAGGTCCCGGAGCAGGGTCTCGATGCCGCGCCGGCCCGAGAACGGCACCGCCTGACCGGTGCGTGGATCGACGGCGAGCTTCTCGTACTCCGTGCCGATCGTCCAGCGCTCGCGCGGCTTCCCGGCGAGATGGAACTCCTCGACGAGCTGATCGACGCTCTCGATCGGCGCCGCCTCGCCGCTCGCGCGGAAGTCGGTCATGGCGGCGGGACGCTATCCGGGCGTCCATGCCGTCGCAAGGCGCGAACGAGGCGGCTACTCGTTGCAGGTCAGGTCGGTGGGACAGCCTCCGCTGCAGAGCGTCGAGATGCTGGCCGGATCCGGCCACCAATCATCGACGCAGCAGTTCGCCCGCCGCATCGTATTACCGTAGGGCCCGTTCAGATCGGACATCTGGTTCAGCAGCTTGGTGGACCCGATCTGGGCGTCGTGCAGGCCGTCCTCGTCGGGGTCGAGGAACAGGTCGGCGAGCTCGCCCGCCTTCGCGCCACCCTGCGGCGCGAAGTAGAACTTGAGCCGTCGCGGCGCGCAGAGCCGGGCGCAGGCGCCCCCGGCCGGGCAGGAGGGACAGTCGTCGCGCGTGGTGCAGCGGACGCTCGGGTCGTTGCGGCACCAGCGCGTCTCCTTCTCCACGCACGAGTAGCTCTGGCCGGGGAAGAGGCGCCCGCAATCGGCGTCCTCGATGCACGACGGGCCGATCCGGCACTTGTGGCCGTAGCACACCGCCCCCGAGGGGCAGTCGGTGTTCGAGTTGCAGCCCGGCTCGACGCTCGGCGCGCAGTGTCCGCCCAGGCACACGCCCCCGCCCGCGCACTCGGCGTCGCTGCCGCACGCCGCCGCGGCCAGGTTCGTGCAGCGTCCGACGGAGCCTTCGCGCGTCAGCAGGTAGCGCAGGTCGGTGGGGGACGTGCTGCGCTGCGTGTCGTGCCCGCAGAGCGAACGCCGCAGCGACTCGGGCGACGCCGGGCCGCCGGGCGTGGTGGCGAGGTGCCCACGCAGATCCTTGCCGTCGCAGCGCGACCCGTCCGATCCCATGGGGCAGAGCTGGCTGCCCGGCGAGGTGCCGAGCGCAAAGCCGACGGCGGTGGCATGGATGTCCGTCGAGTGCACCAGCGCGGCGTTCTCGTGCGCGGGCGGGATGACCTCCTGGTTGCCGTCGGGTCCGGGAATCGACGGCAGCGCCCTCGGGTCGAACACGATCAGGCGCGTCCGGTAGCCGTTCTCGGTGAACTCGTGCTTCGAGTTGGGCAGGTGCCAGCCGTTGTCGGAGAGATGCATGATGATGGTGTTGCGGGCGAGATCGGGCGTGACGCTCGAAGCCCAGGTGCCGGTGCAGCTCCCCTGCGTGGCGTCGAACAGGCTCGTGCCGTCGGGACCGACGCAGTGCGGCTGGCTCTCGCGCACCAGGAACTGGCGGATCTCGCGCAGCCCGTCGTCCATCCAGTACACGTTGCCGTACATCTGGAAATCGGTGCCGAAGTTGGTCTCGTTCATCGCCGAGACGGTGGGGGGACACACCCCGCCGGAGCACAGCGCCCCCAGGTTGAACAGCCCGCCGAGCGGGTAGGACCCCGAGGGGCCGAAGAGATAGTCGTCGATCGGCTTCGGCGAGCGCAGCGGCTGATGCGGGATGCGCGGCGCATACCACACGAAGAACGGCTGCATGCGGAACTCGGCCGGGCTGGTTCCCGGCACGGGGTAGAGGAGCGAGTCCATGAACGCGAACATGTCGCCCAGGTGGAAGATGGCTGCCGGCTGGTACGACGACGGCGTGAGCTGGCTGCCGCAGCGCGGCGGCTGTCCCGGGGCGCCGGCGACGCAGTCGGTGCGACCGAACACGCGCTCGCCGGTGCGCGCGCGGGCGTCGAATCCATTGTCACCGATGGAGCCGGTCAGCTTGCCGCCGAGGAACGTGCAGTAGCCGCCCATCTTGTTGCCGGCGTTGAACGGATCGTCGGGCAGGAACGGGGCTCTTGTCGAGCGAGCGCAGCGACGTGGCGATGGTGCCGAAGACCGTCGCCGGCTTGGAGATCCGGTCCATGCTCTTCTGGTAGCGGCCGGTGAGGATGCTGGTCAGCGACGGGAAGCACCACGGCGCGGTGTTGTGCGCGATGGGGAACACCGTGCCGTATCCCGCCAGCAGGTCGAGGTTCGGCGTGCGCGGCGCCTCGGTGGGGGTGCCGGTCTGCGTGCTGCGACACTCGACGGCGTGGCCGTAGTGGCACTCGCCCTGGTCGTCGGCGATCATCAGCACCACGTTGGGAAGCGTGGGAGGCGTGGTGGGGAGACAGGTGGTGCCGTCGCCGCACGTGCCGCTCGCGGGACACGCCGTCCCGCCTCCGCAGAGACCGATCACCGTCGGGCAGCACGGCTTCGCTCCCGGCTTGTGGTGGTTCGAGTAGAACGTGCCGGTGGTCTCGCACGACTTCGGCAGGCGTCGCGCCCACTTGAACGCGATCTTGCGCGCCTCGGCGGGCCCAGCGACAGAAGAGATCAGAGAAGCGACGAAGAAAGCCAGCAGGAGGTGGCGGGAGCGCATCACCGTCAATGGTTACGGTGTGGTCTCGCCCGGTGTCAACTGTTTTTTCCGCGCCGGCCGTGCTGCTATGGTGCGTCACGTGCCGGCAACACGCGCGCCGCTCCTGGCGCTGGCGCTCGGCAGTGCGGCACTGGCGCTCGGATGCCGCGCGACCGAGCAGGTCCGCACCTCCGAGTACGTGGGCTCAGCCGCATGCCAGACGTGTCACGAGGCACAGTACCGGGCGTGGGAGACGTCGCAGCATCACCTCGCGATGCTCCCTGCATCACCGTCCGCCGCTCTCCGTGCGCAGCCGCACGACACCGGCCCGATGGTCGTACGCGATGGCGCGCTCCGGCTCGTCGGCTCGAGCGTCGACCACGACACCGACATCCCGCTCGCGTACGCGCTCGGCCATCGCAACGTCGAGCAGTACGTCGGCCCGCTCGAGCCCGGGAAGCTGCAGGCGCTGCCGCTCGCGTTCGACGTGCACCGTGGCGAGTGGTTCGACCTGTTCGCCGGCGAGAGCCGCACGCCGGCGGACTGGGGCCACTGGACGAATCGCGGGATGATGGCGAACGCCCAGTGCCTGTTCTGCCACACCACCGACTACGACAAGGGCTATCGGCCCGCGAGCGACACGTACGACACCCGCTGGGCCGAGATGGGCGTGGGATGCGAAGCCTGTCATGGTCCCGGATCGGCGCACGTGGCGGCGCACACGAGCGGGGGAAAGGATCCGTGGGTCGGGCGCGACCCCGGATTGATGCTCGCCGCCTGCGGGAGCTGCCACAGCCGGCGCGTCCAGCTGGCGCCGTGGACGCCGGGGACGTGGTTCCTCGACGCCTTCGAGCCCGAGCTCTTCGATACCGACGCCTACTACCCGGATGGACAGGTGCGGGAGGAGCTCTACGAGCTCGTCTCGTTCCAGTCGAGCCGCATGTACGCCGAGGGCGTGCGCTGCTGGAACTGTCACGACGGCCACGCCGACGGCACGCTGAAGCCGGGAAACCAGATGTGCCGGACGTGTCACGACCAGCACTACGAGGACGAGACGCACACGCATCATCCGGCGGGGAGCACGGGAGCCCAGTGCATCGCGTGTCACATGCCGGTCACGGTCTACATGCAGCGCGATCCGCGTCACGACCACTCCTTCAGGCGTCCCGACCCCGAGCTGACCGTGGCGCTGGGCGTGCCGAACGCCTGCAACCGGTGTCACACCGATCGTGACGCCCCCTGGGCGGCCGAGCGCGTACGGACCTGGTTTCCCGCCGACGCCGTGCGCGCCGAGCGGCGCGCGGAGGCGACGAGCATCGCCGAGGCCAGGCACGACGAGGCCAGCAGCGTCCCCGGGCTGCTGGCGATGCTGGGCGGCGGCCGGACCGACATCGTGCGGCGCGCGAGCGCGGCTCGGCTGCTGGCGCGCTTCCCCACGGGCTCGGGCGTGACCCCCGCGCTGCTGACGGCGCTGCGGGATCCGGAGCCGCTCGTGCGCACCGGTGCGGCGTGGGCGCTGGCGCAGCGGCCGTCGCTCGCCCCGGAGCCGCGCGACGGGCTGGTCGCCGCGCTCGACGACCCCGTGCTCACGGTGCGCCTCCACGCGGCCGTCGGGTTGCACGGCGTGGCGCCCGACTCGCTGCCGCCCGCGTCCCGCGAGGCGTTCGCCCGCGCGACCGCCGAGTGGCGCGAGAGCCAGGAGATGGCCGCGGACACGCCGGAGGCGCACTACAATCTGGCCATCGTCCTCGCGTCGACGGGTCAGACGGCCGACGCCGAGCGCGAGTACCGCGCTGCGCTGCGCCTCTGGCCGCGATCCATCCAGGCGCGCCACAACCTGGCGCTGCTCCTCGCGCAGCAGGGCCAGCTCGCCGAGGCCGCCGCCGAGCTCGAGACGCTGATCGCTGCCGACCCGGTGCCGGCGAGCGCGTTCGCCCTCGGGCTGCTCTACGGGCAGATGGGACGCTGGCAGGACGCCGCAAAGGCACTCGCACGCTGTGTCGAGGAGGATCCGAGCTATCCACGCGCGCGCTACAACCGTGCGCTCGCGCTCGCCAAGGCCGGCGACACGACCGCCGCGCTCGACGAGCTCGAGCGCGCCGCGGAAGATCCCGCCTCGCACGCCGAGGCGGTGCGGACCCTCGTCGATCTGTCGCGTCAGGTCCACGACAAGGAACGCCTCGAGCGCTGGGTCGTGGAGGCGGCACGCATCGACCGGGAGGCCGCCCGCGACCCCGGAGCTCGCGAGCTGCTCGACCGGTGAGCGCCGTCAGCGTCCGAGACGCGGGATCCAGCGCGGCACGCGTCGCAGGTACGCCCGGTATGCCGTGCCGAAACGGCCCGTGAGTCGCGGCTCCTCGATGCGCGTGACCCACCAGTGGGCGCCGACGAAGGCGAGGGCGGCGAGCAGGACGAGCGCTGGCACGTCGCGCCAGAGCCCCAGCCCCGCGAGCGCGAGCAGGGCGCCCGCGAGCAGCGGGTTGCGCGTTCGCACGTAGGGGCCCGCGATCACGAAGGCCGGACGCGGCCCGCGCCGCGGACGGCCCCGGCCCGCGAGCAGCACCGCACTGCGCGCGGCGAGCGCCGCGCCGGCGAGCGTCAGGAGAAGTCCGACCGTGCGCACGGGCGCGGCGGCGTCAGCTCGTGTAGTGGCTCCGGCGCTTCACGGCGAGCTCGCGCTCGAGATAGAAGATCTCCACGCGCGCGATCTCGTCGCCCTTCTCGACGAACTTGTGTCCGCGCAGCGTCGCGCTCAGCACGCCCAGGTCCGGTCGGCCTGGATAGTCCGCCACGCCCCGGATCTCCGTGCTCGCGAAGACCGTGTCGCCGGCGAAGATCGGCGCCGTGTGCCGCCCCGTGGCGTAGCGCACGTCGCCCAGCGAGTTGTCCCCCACGTCGGCCGACGAGATGCCGAGACAGAGGTTGAAGGGAATGCCGCCGAAGACGATGAGCTTGCCGCCCACGAAGCGCTCGGGATCCTGCGACACCATCCACTGGTTGCAGTGCACCTGCGAGGTGTTGTCGAGGATGCCGGTCAGCATGATGTGATCGGTCGTGACCACACGACCGCGCGAGTGCTCGATGACGTCGCCGGGCGTGAAGTCCTCGAGATACGAGTCGGCGTTGGTGAGGTGCGCGAGCGCTCCGTAGCCCCGACCGGGATCGTAGGCGGGCAGGGCGAGCGACGTCTCGATTCGCTCCGGCGCGGCTTCGCCGTCGTGCAGCGCCGCCTCGCCGGTGCGCTTCCATACCTGCACCTTGCGCTGGAACGTGAGCACCACCTCGCCAGCCTGGTTGCGGCCGGTGGTCTGCACGTGCACCACCCCGAGCATCGGGTTGCTCGACGAGCCCTTCACCCCGAGCACGCGCGTCTCCGCCTCCAGGGTGTCGCCCAGGTAGACGGGGGCGCCGAAGCGCATGTCGATGTACTCGAGATTCGCGCGTGCGTTCTCGGACACGTCCTCCACGCTCTGGCTGAACACGACCAGCATCACGAGGCCGGGCGGCACGACGAGACCCTTGAATCCGTACGCTTGCGCGTAGCGAGCGTTCTTCGCGAGCGGGTTCGTGGTCATCGAGAAGTCGGTGAAGAGCGCGAACAGCCCTTCGGTGACCGTTTTCCCGCCCTTGTGCCGGTAGACGTCGCCGGGGACGAAATCCTCGAGAAAATGCCCGCGTTGCTTCCGGATGACCGCCATGGCGGGGGTCCCTTACGGGACGCGCCCGGAGGGGTCAACTCGCGCCGCGCGGCGGCGCGGGACGGCTTCAGCCCGCGTCGGACAGGCGCTCGCGCGCGGCGCGCTGCTCGTCCAGCTCGCCGAGCGACGACGCCCCCAGCGCCGTGGCGGTGGCGCGGACGACCGCGAGCAGACGCTGCCGCTGGCGCTCGGGCAGATCGTGGTACAGCCGCACCAGCTCCTCGAGCTCCGGGTTCTTCGTGATCGGAGGCCCGCCGTCTCTTCCGTCCGGCACCTTGGCGTCCATCAGCAGGAGCTCGCGGGCATCCTCCGAGAGCAGGTCGCGGTCCATGATGGACACCGCGCTGCGAAGAGCCGAGTTGACCTTCATGACCACCAGGAGCGGCGTCGCAAGTCCCCGGCCGCCCTCGAATCTGCTGACGGCCCCCTGGCTCACGCCGGCCGTGCGCGCGACCTGCTCCTGGGAAAGGCCGACGAATTCACGGACTCGTCGAGCTTGCTTGCCCAGCCCCTTGATCCAGCTCGACCAGTCGAGCTGGGCCCCGGATCCGACGCCCTCCCAGGCCATGGGACCGTCCTCTAGCGGTGCAGGGGAGGGATTGTCAATTCAGAAATGCGAATCAGCTCTTTAGGAGATTCCGCGCTATCACGACGCGCTGGATCTGGCTGGTGCCTTCGTAGATCTGGAGTAACTTGGCGTCGCGCATCAGCTTCTCGACGGGATACTCCTTCATGTAGCCGTATCCGCCGAAGATCTGGACCGCGTCGGTGGTGATCTTCATGGCGTGGTCTGCGCCGAACGCCTTGGCGTACGCCGAGACGATCGGCGCCGTCGCACCCTGGTCGATGAGCCATGCGGCCTTGTAGGTGAGGAGGCGCATCGCCTCGACCTCGACGGCCATGTCGGCCAGCATGAACTGGATGGCCTGGAACTGCGCGATCGCCTGGCCGAACTGCTGGCGCTCCTTGGCGTAGCGCAGGGACTCGTCGAGCGCGCGCTGCGACACGCCGATGCAGATCGCGCCGATCTCCGGCCGGCTGCGATCGAAGGTCTGCATCGCGATCTTGAAGCCGGTGCCCTCCTCGCCGAGGAGCGCGCCCTTCGGCAGCCGGAGATCTTCGAACACCACCTCCGACGTGTCCGCCGCTCGCTGGCCGAGCTTGTTCTTCATGCGATGCTTCTTGATGCCCGGGAGATCGGCCGGGAAGACGAACGCCGAGATCCCCGCGTGCCGCATCTTGCGGTCCCGGGTGGCGAACGCCACGTACCACTGCGCCACGCTGCCGTTCGAGATGAAGTGCTTCGTGCCGTTCAGGACGAACTCGTCGCCGACGCGCCGATACGTGGTCGACATGCCGGCGACGTCGGAGCCCGCGCCCGGCTCGGTGATGCAGTAGGCGGCGAGCGAGCACTCGTTGACCAGCTGCCCGAGATATCGCTTGCGCTGCTCCTCGCTCCCCGCGATCAGCAGCGGATGAGTGGCGAGCCCGTTGGCGGCGACCGAGTTGGTGATGCCGGCGCAGCCGTAGTTGAGCTCCTCGAGCACGAGGCACGTGTCGAGGGCGCCGAGACCGGGGCCACCCAGCTCCTCGGGGACGGCGAAGTTCATCAACCCGAGCTCCCACGCCTTGCGCACGACGTCGTCGGCGAAGGTCTGCTCGTCGTCGTACTTCGCGGCGACCGGGATGATCTCGTCGGCGGCGAACCGCCGCGCGGTGTCCTTGAGCTGCTTCTGCTCGGGGGTGAGGTCGAACTGCATCATGGCTCTTGCTAACCCGGCCGTCCCGTCTTTTCCAACGCGGCATGACAGGCGGACGGGCCCGGTGTAGCGTCCGCGCGTGCGTGCTCTCCGCTGGGACGGAGCGCGGCTGCGCCTGGCCTCCGACCTGCCCGCTCCGGTACCCGCGCCGGGCGAGGCGCTCGTGCGCGTCCGTCTCGCCGGCATCTGCCGCACCGACCTGGAGATCTGCCGCGGGTACCTCGGCTTTCGTGGCACGCCCGGCCACGAGTGGGTGGGCCAGGTGCTCTCGTCGCCCGACCCCGCGCTGCACGGTGCGCGCGTCGTCGGCGAGATCAACTTCGGCTGTGGAACGTGCGCGCGCTGCCGCGACGGCCTCGCACGTCACTGCCCGACCCGACGGGTCCAGGGCATCGTCGGCGCCGACGGCGCGTTTGCCGACCTGCTGGCGCTTCCCGTCGGCGCGCTGCATCGCGTGCCGGACGACGTGCCGGACGGGACGGCGGTCTTCGCCGAGCCGGTCGCGGCCGCGTTCGAGATCCTCGAGCAGCTCGGCGACGTCGACGGCACGCGAGCGCTCGTGCTCGGCGACGGCAAGCTCGGGCTCCTGGTCGCACAGGTGCTCGCGGCATCCGGCGCCCGCGTCACGCTCGCCGGCCGTCACGCCGGCAAGCTCGACGTCGCGCGGCGGCTGGGGCTCGCGACCGGGCTCTCCCGATCCCGGAGCCGACCTGGTCGTCGACGCGACCGGGTCACCCGGCGCTCTCCGGGAAGCGCTGGCGCTCGTGCGTCCGCGCGGCACGGTGGTGCTGAAGACGACCGTCGCGGAGGAGCATCGCCTCGACCTGGCGGCGGCGGTGGTCAACGAGGTCACGATCGTCGGCTCGCGCTGCGGGCCGTTCGCGCCGGCGCTCGCGGCGCTCGCCGGGGGCGTCGTCCAGGTCGCGCCGCTGATCGAGACGGTCTATCCGCTCGCCGACGGGCTCGCGGCGTTCGACCACGCCGCCCGGCCCGGCGCGCTCAAGATCCTGCTGGCGCCGTCCGGCTGAGGCGCGGTCAGAGCGCGCGCTCGAGCCACATCACGTCCCAGTAGCGATCGAGCTTCCGGCCGTTCTCCCGGAACACGCCGACCTCGCGGAAGCCGAACCGAGCGTGAAGCGCCAGCGAGGCGGGATTCGGCAGGGTGACGCCCGCCACCGCGCGGTGCACCGGCTCCCCGACGAGCGCCTCGAACAGTGCCGCGTACAGACGGGTGCCCAGGCCGCGCTGCTCGCATCCGGACGCGACGTAGATGGTGGTCTCGACCGTCGTGTCGTAGGCGCGCTTGCCGCGGAAGGTGCCGGTGCCGGCGTACCCGATGATCCGGCCAGCGTCCTCCGCCACCAGGAGGCGGTGTCCGGCGCCCGTGGTGTGCTCCAGGAACCAGGCGTGCCGATCCTCGGCCGACACCGGATCGATGTCGAACGTGATCGCGGTGCGGACGACGTAGTGGTTGTAGATCTCGGTGATGGGGCCGAGGTCGTCCAGGCGCGCCGGCCGGATGTGGACGCTCATCCCGTGCCCCCCTGGGCATCCGCCATCGCGAGCAGGCCGGCGCCCACCTGCACCGCGACGAGCGGGCGCAGCGGAAGCACCCGCAGGGCGCTGTCGCGCTCGACCTCGCCGGTGATCGCGACCAGCCGGGCGCGGATCGAGTCGGCGAGGCCCGCGGCGCCGACCATGGTCGCCAGCCGGTGCACCTCGCCCAGGTAGAGCGCGTGGTAGAAGATGCTGCAGACGGTGGCGTCCATCACCTCGGCGCGCGTCGCCGTCCGGGCGTACTCGGCGGATGCCGCGTTGGCGCGTTCGGCGGCCAGCCGCTTCGGCGCCTTCGCGAGGTAGTCGCGGACGGAGCGCGCCAGGCGGTGATCGGGCACCCGTGCGGCGATGGTCTCGAAGCTCGCCGCGGTCTCCGCGTGCAGGGCGAGCCCGCGCGACGTCCCGCCGAGGACGGCCTCGCGGCGGCTGATCTCCGCCGGCGACGTGTCCTCGAGCGCCGGCGACGTGTAGTACGGCAGCTCGCAGACCAGCGAGAAGGGATCGTCGCACACCCGCTTCAGCCAGTCGTCGGCGCACGTGCCCGCCTCGATGATCGCGGCCGGATCCTCGTCGAGCGTCCGCGCGAGGTACTCGTAGGTGTCCTCGATCGAGAACAGCTCGTAGACCGCCGGGGCGAGCGTCTTCAGGTAGGGGACCTCGGGCTCGCCGCGATGCAGCGGCAGGCCCTGCGCGGCGACCAGCTCGTGCAGCTGCGGAAAGAGGCCGGGCCGGGCGCGTGAGACGTAGAAGTAGACGCCGCAGAAGCCGGCGTTGTGCAGCGAGTAGAACACGCGAGGTCGGACACGCTCCATGACGCGCATCACGGTGGCGGTCTCGGGCGCTGGCGTGGTGAAGCGCAGCGTCTTGTAGTCGACCGGGAAGCTCCACTCGACCTGCTCGCGGTGCGGCGGCCGGTAGAACTCGAGCGCGTAGCGCAACGGGGAGAACGCGCCCTTGAACCATCCCTCGTTCAGCACCAGACCGTCGGGATCGGCCACCGGCACCGCGAAGACGGTGACGTCGAGCCGGTTGCGAAGCTCGTCGTCCTCGCACAGCATCCGGGTGAGGACGTCGATCGTGAGCGTGCCGATCGGCTCGTTCGGATGCGGCACACCGACCAGGAGCACCGGGCACCGTCCGTGCCCGACGGTCAGCAGCTCGATGGGCCGCCCCTCGGCCGACGCCCCGACCGTCTCGAGACGCGCGATGCCCGGGAACTCCCGCGCCAGCGCGCGCGCCCGCGCGCGCAGCTCGTCGAGCGTGAAGAATTCCCGGTACTCGGGAACGCGACCCAGCAGCGGAGCGAGATCGAGCACGGTCCCCCGGACTACGACGTGCGGCGAGCTCGTCGAGCGCTGTCAGCGAGGTCCGGGGGTGCGGGTCGCGGGAACGGGCGGCGCGGTTCGCGCTCGCCCGCGAAGCCGTCGGCGCCGTGAGGCGCCGCTGAGGGACCCGTTCCCGCGACCCGCACCCCCGGACCTCGCACCCCGCCACGACTCAGCGCAGCGCCTCCGACGAATACCCCAGGATCCGCCGCGCGATGATGAGCTGGTTGATCTGCTGGGTCCCCTCGTAGATGTCGCTGATCTTCGCGTCGCGCATCCACTTCTCGAGCAGCAGCGCGCGCGAGTAGCCGAGCGGTCCGAGCAGCTCCACTGCCTTCTGCGTCACCCAGGTGACCACGAGCCCGGCTTTCGCCTTGCACATGGACGCCTCGAGGTTGTTCTTGATGCCGTTGTCGATCATCCAGGCGGCGCGCCACGTGAGCAGCCGCGCGGCCTGCACCTGCGCCTCCATCTCCATGAAGTCGCGCTCGAGTGCGGTCAGCGTCTGGAGCGGTGCACCGTAGCGTACCTCGATGCCGCGCTCCTTCAGCGTATCGCGCACGTAGTCGACCGCCGCGCGCGCCACGCCGAGGGCGCTCGCCGCCACGATCGGCCGGGTGGCGTCGAAGGTGGCCATGACGCCCTTGAACCCCTGGCTGGTCTTCTGGACCTCGGCGCTGCCGAGGATGTTGTCGAGCGGGATGCGGCAGTCCTCGAGGACGATCGTGGCGGTGTCCGACGCGCGGATGCCGAGCTTGTCCTCGACCTTGGTCACGTACATGCCGGGCGTTCCCGCGTCGACCACGAACGCGCGGATGGCGGCGCGACCCGCGGAGCGATCGAGCGAGGCCCACACCACGACGAAGCCTTCCGACTTCTCCGCCGCCATGAGACCGCTGGTGCAGAAGATCTTCGTCCCGTTCAGCACCCAGTGGTCGCCGTCGCGCACCGCCGTCGCCTGGATGGCGGCGGAGTCCGACCCGGCGCTGGGCTCCGTGATGGCCATCGCCCCCCACGTCGGCTTCTCACCCTTGAAGCGCGCGAGGAAGCGCTCGCGCTGCTCGGGCGTGCCGGCCGCAGCCACCGCCGCGCCGCCGAGACCGGGGTTCGGGATCGAGAGATAGAGCCCGACGTCGCCCCAGCACAGCTCCTCGACGGCGACGACCATCGAGAACGTGCGCTCGGAGGGTGCGGGCTTGCCTTCCTTCTTCGCGTCCTTGTCCTTGCCGTCGGTACTGCTGCCGGTCATCGACGTGGTCTTCGACACGTTCCACATCGCGTTGATGAAGTCCCACGGCTTCTCGTGCTCCTGCTCGTCGCACTGCCGCGAGATGGGTCGCATCATCTGCTCGGCCACCATGTGCGTCATCTTGCGGGCGTTGGCGGTGGCGTCGGACAGCTCGAAGTCGATCATGGTCTTTCTCCTCGTCGCGCGATGGTCAGACGATGGCGACGCCGTCGATGACGGCGAAGCCGCGGGCGTCGCGAAGGAACAGCTCGACCAGGTGGTCGCGAATGTAGCCGTGGCCGCCCAGCACCTGGAGTGCATTGTCGGCGATCTTGAGCACCTGGTCGGCGGCGTACTGCCGGGCGAGGTAGGCCTCGCGCGTGGCCGGCTTGCCCTGATCGAGGCGCCAGGCCGCCTCCCAGGTGAGGAGCCGTATCGAGTCGATCTCGATCGCCATGTTCGACAGCATGAAGGCGATCGCCTGCTTCTGCGCGATGGCGACGCCGAAGGCCTTGCGCTCCTTGGCATACTCGCGCGCGTAGTCGAACGCCGCGCGCCCCACGCCGACGGCGGCCGCCGCGCTGGCCACGCGGCTGGCGTCGAGGAGCGGCTGGAGGTTCGCGCCGTCGCCACCGAGGCGGGCGCTGGCCGGCACGCGCACGCCGTCGAGTCGGACCGGGAAGGTGTCGAGCGCCTTCAGGCCCATGTTCTGCTCGCGGTCGCCGACGGCGAGCCCCTTGGCGCCACGCTCGACCAGGAACGCCGCGAGCCCGTCGGGCGCGCTGGCGTACACGAGGATGACCTCGGCCTGATTCGCCAGCGGAGCGAAGCACTTCTCGCCGCTGAGCACCCAGTCGCCATTCGAGCGCTCGGCGCGCGTCGCGGGGTGGGCGGCGTCGAAGTCCCAGCGCGGCTCGACCACGGCCGCGGTGCCGGCGGTGAAGTTCGGGCCCGCGAACCTGGGGAGCCAGGCCGCGCGCTGCTCCTCGGTCCCGGCGACCAGCAGCGGGACCGTGATCAGGCGCGGCGCCATCAGATGGAACCCGATCGCGGCGCTCCCGTACGCCAGCTCCTCGAGCATCAGGGTGCCGGTCAACGCCGAGCGCGTTCCGCCGAAGCCACCGAACGCTTCCGGGATGCTCTCCTGCACCAGCCCGAGCTCCCATCCCTTCGCGGGAAGATCGGCCGGCACGGCGTTCTGCTCATCCGACGTGCGCAGCTGCGGTCTCAGCACCTCGCGCGCGAAGTCCGCGAGCGTCTGGCGGAGAAGCTCCTGCTCCTCGCTCGGGCTGAAGTTCACCATCGGGTTGCCTCCTCAGGCCGCCGGTTTCGCGCCGCGCGTCCGCACGGGCGCAAGCCAGTCGGCGAGCTGTTCGACGAGCGTGTCGAGGACCGCGCGCAGATCGATCTGCTCGGGGTCCTGGTAGTGCTGGATCTCCGCGCCCATGATGCCGCCGGCGATCATCGCGGCGGCCGCCCTGGCGTCGACGTCGGCGCGAACGGTCCCCTCGCGCTGCCCGCGACGCACCACCTCGGCCAGGTACGAGCGCATGCCGCGGAGAATGCGCCGGAATTCCTCCGACAGGCGGGGATTGGTGTCGAGCGCCTCCACCATGAGCGTGATGATGAAGCGCCGGTGGTTGGAGACGGTGGCGTGAAAGAAGCACGAGTCGACCACGCGGCGGAGCGCGGTGAGCGCGTCCCGGGCCGGCTCGACGTCGCGCAGCACCTTGCGCTCGAACTCGCCGACGCGCTCCGTGACGGCCGCGAAGAGCAGGTCTTCCTTGTCGCGGAAGTGGTAGTAGAGCGCGCCCTTCGTGACGCCGACCTCGCGCGCGATGCGATCGATCGAGGTGCCCTGGTAGCCATGGCGCGCGAAGCAGTCGATGGCGGCCGCCAGCATCTGCCGACGCGGCGGCTCCGCCGTCGTCGCAGGTGCGCTGCGGCCCTGCCGGCTCGTGCCACGAGGCGACATACCGACCGTTCAGTACAATTCTGAGATCCGGATGTCAAGGGTGAATTGACCGTCCCGTGCAGCTGCCATAGGCGAACCCTGTCGGGTGGGTCCCTGGACGTCTATGACATCCCGCCTCGCATGGTTCTTCCGTCTGAAGCGCTGGCAGCGGTGGACCATCGTGCTGGGAATCGTCGTCGTCCTCCTGCGCATCGCGTTGCCCTACGCGTTGCGCCCGCTGCTCGCGTCGCACGCGTCCCAGGCGATCAACGCCCACGTCGAGATCGGCAACGTCGACCTCGCGCTCTACCGTGCCGGCATCGCGCTCGAGGACGTCACCGTCCGTCCGGCGGGCTGGAAGCCCGAGACCGACACCGGCGATCCGCCGCTGATCGCCTGGAAGCGCTTCGCCGTCGCGGTCCGCTGGCTGCCGCTCTTGCGCAAGACGATCCAGCTGCGCGAGCTGATCCTCGACTCGCCCCGCGTGGCCGTCGACCGGCTGCAGGACGGCGGCTTCAACATCCTTGCTCTCATCCCCGCGACGCCGGCCGAGCCCGCGCCATCGCCGGCGGCGTCACCGGCGCCACCCGGAACACCGTCACCCAGCGACAAGAAGTCCGGCTGGAGCTATGGCGTCGACCGCGTCGTGCTGAGCGACGGCGGCCTCCGCTTCCGCGACCTCATGCTCAGCGGCGTCGAGCCGGTCGAGCTGTCCCTCGGCAGCTTCGAGGTCGAGGACATCGCGCTCAGCCCCGCCGTGTACGGCGAGCCGGCCCACGTGCACCTGCAGGCCCGCATCGACGAGGGACGCTTCGTGCTCGACGCGCACCTCACGCCGCACGACGACGGCGGCTTCGCGCTCGCGTCGCACCTGAAGGCCCGCCGGTTGCCGCTGAAGCGCACGCGGGTCTACGTGCCGAGGGTCGGCTGGAGCGACCTGGAGGGCGCGTTCGGGGGCGCGCTCGACTACACCCTCGAGACCGGAGGGCGGAACGAGGTGCGCGGGCAGGTGACGGTCGACGGCCTCACCGTCCACGTGCCGGTGTTCACCGAGCCGGGGCTCGCGTGGAAGCGGCTCGCCGTGCAGGTCGCTCCCATCGATCTCGCCAACCACCGCGCCACCGTGCGGCTCGTCGACCTGAACGGCATGTATCTGGTCGCGCGCGCGCGGGGCGGGGTCGTGTTCCCGTTCATCGGCGAAGCGCTGACCGGCCAGCCGGCGAACGGCGGGTCCGGCGCGAGCGGTCCTCCGGCGACCGGTCCCGACGCGCAGGCCGCCGCGGCGCCCGGCGAAGAGCCGGCGCCGTCTCCTCCGACCACCAGCCCGGCGCCGGCCACTCCGCCGCCACAACCTGCGGCCGCGCCCGCCGACGCGGTTCCCTGGCAGTGGACGCTCGGGCTGCTGCGGATCACCGAGTCGCTCCTGCACACGATCAGCCCCGACGGACAGTTCGATACCGGCGTCCAGCTGACGGTGCACCATCTCGCGGGGCAGGGGGACGAGGTGGCGCCCATCTCGCTGGCGCTCGCCGTCGGCGACGGCACGGTGAACGTCGACGGGAAGCTGCGCGTCCAGCCGCTCGGCTTCGACGGCCGCGTGAAGGCGACGCAGGTCCCGCTCCCCGACGTCGTGACGACGGCGGGCGCCTTTCCGCCCGGGGTGGTGCAGAGCGCCCTGCTGGACGCCGACCTCGGCGTGGCCGCGGGGGTGCTCGCGCCGACGCCCGGCGACGTGCGCGTCGAGGGCACGATCGCCTTCGAGGATCCGAAGCTCGTCGGAGCCGGCGGTCCGACCGTCGAGTTCGGCGCCAAACGCCTCGCGTTCGGGATGAAGGAGCTGCTGCTTCCCGGCGTGCTTCCCGAGCAGCCGCCGATCGCATCGGCCGACGGCCGGCTGACGGGCGGCAGCGTGACCATCGAGGCCATGCGCGTCGCGCGGACCGAGCCCAGCCCCGTCGATCTGCGCGTCGGCTCTCTCGACGCCGCCATCGACGAGCTGACCGCGCCGGGGATCGGGCCGCCGCCGGCCGACGGTGGCGCGCTCCAGCTGCGCGGGAAGATGGGCGTCACCGATCTGTTCGTCGGCAACGCCGGAGGCAGCGCGCTCGATCTCGGAGTCCGCCAGGTCGACGTCGGCGTGGGCAGCTTCGTCCTCCCCGGGATGCTGGCGCCGGATCGGGCGACGGTCACCGCGCCGATGAAGCTCGACCAGGCATCGCTGACGCTGGCCGACCCGAGCGCCGTCGGCAGCACCCTGGTCAGCACGCCGCAGCAGCTCGATGCACGGGCCCGCACCGTCACCGTCGGGGTGGGCGAGCTGCTCGTTCCGGGAGCGATGGGCGGCGTGCCGGGAGACACGCAGCTGCGCGATGCAAAGCTCGATGTGGCCGATCCGCGGATGGTGGACTGGCGGGTCGGCAAGCTCGACGTGCGGGCGCGCAGCATCGACGTCGACGTCGACGACCTGATCGCGCCGCCGGCCGGCGCCGCGGCCGGGCCGCGCTTGCGGGGCGGACGGTTCGCGCTCGCCCAGCCCGCCGTCGCCGGCGCCGATCCCAAGGTGTTCGCGATCGGTGCCCAGTCGATCGGTGCGGGCATCCAGGAGATGAATCTCCCCGGCGCGGCCGCGCCGGGCGCAGCGCGCGTCCGGCTACGCGACGTCACGCTCGCGGCGCCGCGCGTGCAGGTGACGCGTACCGCCGAGGGGATCGAGCTGCCCTTCGGTGACAGCGGCGGCGGCGATCGCACCGGCCCGGCCCCCGCGCCGCCGACCACGACGCCGTCGTCGGCGACCGCGCCGGCCACCGCCGCGCCCGCCGCAGCCAGGACCGCGCCTCCTCCTCCGCCCCCACCGCCTCCTCCGCCGGCCGGCGGCGCGGCGACACCGGGGCTCGACGTCGTCGTCGACAGATTCCACCTGAGCGACGGTCGCATCGCGGTGACCGACCGCACCGTGAAGCCGTTCTACGGCGGCGGCCTGGACGCGTTGAACGTCGACCTCGCCGACGTGCGCTGGCCGGCGATGGCGAGCAGTCGTCTGCGCGTCGAGGCCACCAGCGCCCAGAAGGGCCAGAAGGGCTCAATGGCAAGATCACCATCAGCGGCGCGCTCGCGCCGAGTGGCGGCAAGCTGCAGGTGGACGGGCGCGAGATCCCGCTGCAGCAGTTCAATCCCTACGCCACATCGCTCTCGCCCTACAGCATCCGGCGCGGCAGCCTGTCGCTGGCCACCACGGCGACGTTCAGCCCCGGCAAGTACGACACCGCGACCCACCTGACGCTGCACGACTTCGACCTCGGGAGCCGTGCCGGCGATTCGCTGTTCAAGGAGCAGTTCGGCGTCCCGCTCACCATGGCGCTCGCGCTGCTCCGCGACCTGCAGGGCAACATCGTCCTCGACATCCCCGTCGAGGGGGACCAGCAGGGCATGCACATCGGCTACATGACCATCATCGCGGGCGCGCTGAAGCATGCCCTGCTGAATGCGATCACGTCGCCGCTGAAGCTCCTCGGCGGCATCTTCTCCGGCGACAAGGTGCAGGCGACGCCGCAGCCGATCGCGTTCCATACCGGGCGCGACGCGCTCGCCGACGACGGCAGCAAGCAGGTCGACCAGCTGGCGAAGTTCCTGGCGGATCGCCCCGCCATGGGCGTCGCGCTGCAGACCGCGCCCACGAAGGCCGACGTGCGCTGGCTGCGCGAGCACGACCTGCTGGACGAGCTGGGCGCTCCGCAGGGCGTCCTCGGTACGCTCCGCAACCTGCCCAAGCGCGGGGTTCGCGACCGCATCCGCGAGGCGCTCGCGGCGCGCGCGGAGGACAAGCCCGGCGAGCTGGATCCCGACGACCAGAAGACGCTCGATGAATGGCTCGATCAGCGACCGGCGCCGACCGCGGACCGCGTGCATCAGCTCGCCGCCGGGCGCCTGTCGCGTGTCGAGCAGGCGCTGCGCAACGATCACGGCATCGATGCCGGCCGCATCGTGCGCCGCGACCCGCCGGCCGATCCCACCGATGCCACGCCGCCGGCGGTCGAGATCGATCTCGGGTCGGTGGAGGATCTGAAGGCGCCGCCGCCGCCGTCCTGAGGGCCGGACGCTTGTCTGGCCCGGGCCGTTCGGTGTAGCCCTGTCCGACCCTGGAGGGGGATGATGCCGCCGACAACGGACACTCGTGCCATGGCGCTCGGACCACGCGGATTCGGCCAGACCACCCGGCGCGACGCGTGGTGGGCAACGCCGCTGGCGACGTTCCTGGTCCTCTCCGCCTTCGTCGTCTACGCCACGTGGGCGGCGTTCCAGAACGCGCACTACACCTTCGGCCCGTACCTGTCGCCGTTCTACTCGCCCGAGATCTTCGGCGACTCGCCGCACGCCTGGTTCGGCGCGAAGCCGGGATGGTGGCCGTCGTGGCTGCCGTTCTCGCCGGCGCTCCTCATCCTGCCGTTCCCGGGGTTCTTCCGGCTCACCTGCTATTACTACCGCGGCGCGTACTACAAGGCGTTCTGGGCCGACCCGCCGTCGTGCGCGGTTGGCGAGCCACGCTCGGGCTATCGTGGCGAGCGCTCGTTCCCGCTCATCATGCAGAACGTCCACCGCTACTTCCTCTACGCGGCGCTCGGGTTCCTCGTCGTGCTCTCCTGGGACGTCTGGGAAGGCGCTCTGGTTTCACGAATCCGTCGACGGGCCGCACGTCCTTCGGCATCGGTGTCGGCACGCTCGTGCTCGCCGTCAACGTGGTGCTGCTCGCCGGCTACACGTTGGGCTGCCACTCGCTGCGCCATCTCGTGGGCGGGCGGACGGACGAGGTGTCCAAGCGCCCCACGCAGGAGATGGCCTACGCGTGCGTGAGCTGCCTCAACCGCCGGCACATGCCGATCGCCTGGTGCAGCCTGGTCGGGGTCGCGTTCGCCGACCTCTACGTTCGCCTCTGCTCGATGGGCATCTGGACCGACTGGAGAATCCTGTAGCGTCCGGCGCGTCGGAGGTTCGGTGGGTCATCGACGGTTCGACTACGACGTCCTCGTGATCGGCGCCGGCGGCGCGGGGCTCCGGGCCGCCATCGCGGCCGCCGAGGGCGGCGCCAAGGTGGCCCTCATCTGCAAGTCGCTGCTCGGCAAGGCGCACACCGTCATGGCCGAGGGCGGCATCGCCGCGGCCCTCTCGAACGTCGACGACCGCGACGACTGGACCGTGCACTTCGCCGACACGATGCGCGGCGGCCAGTACATCAACAACTGGCGCATGGCCGAGCTGCACGCGCGCGAGGCGCCGGAGCGCGTGCGCGAGCTGGAGGCGTGGGGCGCCGTGTTCGACCGCACGCCCGACGGGCGCATCCTCCAGCGCAACTTCGGCGGCCATCGCTATCCCCGGCTGGCGCACGTGGGCGACCGCACCGGGCTCGAGATGATCCGCACGCTGCAGGATCGCGTCGTCGCGCTCGGCGTCACCGTCCACATGGAGTGCACGATCACGACGTTGCTGAAGGACGGCGACCGCATCTCCGGCGCCTTCGGCTACGAGCGCGAGCACGGCGGATTCCTGCTCTTCGCCGCACCGGCGGTGATCGTCGCGACCGGCGGGATCGGCCGCGCGTACAAGATCACCAGCAACAGCTGGGAGGGCACGGGTGACGGCCACGCGCTCGCCTACCGCGCCGGCGCCGTCCTCGTCGACATGGAGTTCATCCAGTTCCACCCGACGGGGATGATCTGGCCGCCCAGCGTGCAGGGGATCCTGGTCACCGAGGGGGTGCGCGGCGAGGGCGGCATCCTCCTCAACAGCAAGCGCGAGCGCTTCATGTTCTCCGACATCCCGGAGAACTATCGCAGCCAGACCGCGTCCGACGAGGAGGAGGGCTGGCGCTACACGCAGGGAGACAAGAGCGCGCGCCGGCCGCCCGAGCTGCTGACGCGCGACCACGTGGCGCGCTGCATCCGGCGCGAGGTGCGCGAGGGTCGCGGCAGCCCGCACGGCGGGGTCTTCCTCGACATCTCCTGGATCAGCAAGAAGCTCCAGAACGCGGAGGAGCACATCAAGCGAAAGCTCCCGAGCATGTACCACCAGTTCAAGGAGCTCGCCGACATCGACATCACGAAGGAGCCGATGGAGGTGGGGCCCACCACGCACTACGTCATGGGCGGCGTCCTGGTCGACGCCGACACGCAGATGTCGTCCGTCCCGGGACTGTTCGCCGCCGGGGAGTGCGCGGCGGGCATCAACGGCGCCAATCGCCTGGGCGGCAACTCGCTCTCGGACCTGCTGGTGTTCGGCAAGCTCGCCGGCGACCACGCCGCCGCGTTCATCCGCGGCGCGGGTCGCCAGCGGCCCGCGCTCGACGACGCGCAGGTCGAGGTCGCGGCGCGCGCGGCGCTGGAGCCGTTCGACCGGCGCGACGGCGAGCCGCCCTATGCCATCCAGCGCGACCTGCAGGAGCTGATGCAGGACAACGTCGGCATCGTGCGGACCGGGAGCGAGATGTCGCACGCGCTCGAGGCGATCGGCGGCCTGCGCGCGCGCGCCGCGCGCACCGGCGTCACCGGCAATCGCGACTACAATCCCGGCTGGCACACCACGATCGACGTCCAGAACCTGCTCGACGTCGCCGAGGCCGTCACCCGCTCGGCGCTCGAGCGGGCCGAGAGCCGCGGAGGTCACTACCGCGAGGACTTTCCGAACAAGGACGCCGCGTGGGGGGAGAAGAACGTGTGCGTGCAGCGCGGCCCGGACGGCGCGATGCAGCTGTCGCACCGACCCATCGCCGAGATGCCGGCCGAGCTGCGCCGGGTCATCCAGGAGAACCAGTGAGCATGGCGACCGCGACGTTCAGGATCTGGCGTGGCGATGCGAGCGGCGGCGCGTTCCAGGACTACCAGACCGAGATCTCCGAGGGCATGGTCGTCCTCGACGCCGTCCACCGCGTGCAGGCCGAGCAGGCGAGCGATCTGGCGTGCCGGTGGAACTGCAAGGCCGGCAAGTGCGGCTCGTGCTCGGCGGAGATCAACGGCCGGCCGCGACTCATGTGCATGACGCGCCTGAACTCGCTGCCGCTCGACCAGCCGGTGACGATCGAGCCCATGCGCGCGTTCCCGCGAATCCGCGACCTGGTGACCGACGTGTCGTGGAACTTCCGCGTGAAGCAGAAGATCGCGCCGTTCAAGCCGAGGCCTCCGGACGCTCCCGACGGCACGTGGCGGATGGCCCAGCGCGACATCGACCGGGTGCAGGAGTTCCGCAAGTGCATCGAGTGCTTCCTGTGCCAGGACGTGTGCCACGTGCTGCGCGAGCACCAGCTCCACGACCAGTTCATCGGCCCCCGCTTCCTGGTGCACGTGGCCGCGCTCGAGATGCACCCGCTCGACGTCGAGGATCGCGTCGACGAGCTGAAGCAGGCGTACGGCGTCGGGCTCTGCAACATCACCAAGTGCTGCACGGTGGTCTGCCCGGAGCACATCAAGATCACCGACAACGCCATCATCCCGCTGAAGGAACGGGTCGTCGACCGCTTCTACGATCCGGTTGCCCGTCTGCTGCGCCTGTTCCGCGGCGATCAGGGGAGGAGCCCGCATGCACGAGCTGAAGCCGCTGTCGGCGGAGGCGATTCCCGCCGCGCTGGCAAAGGCTGAACGCTATCGGCTCCTGAACGAGAGCGCGATGGCCGAGAGCATCTGCGAGGACGTGCTCGGCGCGGACGATGATCACCAGCAGGCGCTCGTCATGCTCATCCTCGCGATCACGGATCAGTTCGGGCGCGGCGTCGGCACCCACGTCGCCCGCGCTCGCGCGCTCCTGCCGCGCCTGCACGACGAGTACGAGCGGCTCTACTACGACGGCCTGATCAGCGAGCGGTGCGCGCGCGCGCATCTCAGGAACGGCGGCCCGAGCGGCGACGCGCTCGCCGCCGGCTGGTTCGCGAAGGCCCTGGCGCTGTTCGAGCGCTCCATGGCGCTCCGGCCCGCGGCCAACGACGACGCCGTGCTGCGCTGGAACGCGTGCGCGCGGACGCTCAACCGCCATCCGGAGCTCGAGCCGAGACCCGAGGAGCCGCGCGCGGCCGTCGAAGCGGAGTGGTAGCGGCCGTCAGGACAGGACGCGCGGCCAGCGGAGCAGGGTCCATTCTCCCTCGCCGTGCTCCAGGAGGCCGGGCCAGACCGTCTGCGGCGTCTCGGAGAACACCTGATCCGCTTTCGCCGGCATGACGATCCAGTCGCCGCGAGCGATCTCCGCCTCGAGCTGACCCGGACCCCAGCCGGCGTGGCCTGCGAAGGCGCGGAGCCGGGTGCGCGGAAGCTGGCCGTCGAGCACGTGCCGGAAGGCGTCCCGGCTCGTGAGCACGCGCACGTCCTCGAACACGACGTCGGAGCCCTCCACCGGCTTCTTCGAGCGCACCAGCACCAGGAGCGAGGCGGGCAGCACGGGACCGCCGCGCCAGAGACGGTCGCTCCGGCGCGCCAGCGATCGGACGTCGGGCAGCACCGTGGCGAGCTTGAGCGGCATCGGCTGGTTCACGACGATCCCCATCGCGCCGCCGTCCTGGTCGTAGGCGAGGAGGAGCACGACGCTCTCCGCGAAGCCCGGATCGAGGTTCTGCCGCGCCGCCACGAGCAGCTTGCCCTTCTCCGGCTTGGGTCCGGGACCGGCGATCCCCGACACGTGCGGCGCCGGCGCGACCCAGCCACCCAGGAGCGCCGCCATGAGGCACCATGCCGCGGCCGTCGCGATGCGCGCGCCGCTCGACCGCCGTGTCGACACCGGCGCGACGGAAGCTCGCTTCGCCGTCCCGGTCAGAGAGTCCTCCTTCCGACCCGATACCGCGGCGGGCCGTGGTCCTCCCGCGACCGTAGCACCGCGAGCACGCGTGACAAAGCGCCCCTGCGGTCGTAGTGGAGGACACGGAGGACGCGCCATGCGACCGGAGATCGTCGTCGACTCGCGCGAGGAACTCGTACGCATCGCCGTGGGCCGCTTCGAGCGACTGGTCCACGACGCCGTCACGCAGCACGGCCGGTTCTCCTGCGCGGTGCCCGGAGGATCGGTCGCCGAGAGCCTCTTCCCCGCGTTCGCCCGTCTGTCGCTTCCCTGGGAGCAGGTCCACGTCTTCTTCGGTGACGAGCGCGCCGTACCCCCGACCGACCCCGATTCGAACTACGGCCTTGCGCGCCGCCTGTGGCTCGACCGCGTTCCGGCGCGCGTCCATCCGATGCTGACGGGTCCCGACGACCTCGACGCCGCGGCCACCGCCTACGCGAACGATCTCCGGACGACCCTCGGCGACCCGCCACGCCTCGACCTGGCGCTCCTCGGAATGGGTCCCGACGGCCACGTCTGCTCGCTGTTCCCGAACCGGACGCTGCCGCACGACGGTCCCGTGGCCGTGGTGCGCGACTCGCCGAAGCCGCCGCCGATGCGGGTGACGCTCACCATGCCCGTGCTGGCGGCTGCGCGCGCCGTCTGGGCAGTCGCCTTCGGCGCCGCCAAGGCACCGATCGTGCGCGAGGCCGTCACGCGCGACGACTCGCAGCTGCCGGTCGCCGTCGCGCTGCGCTCCGGACCGCCGTCGCTGTTCCTGCTCGACGCCGACGCCGCGAGCGCGCTGCCACAGCGGGGATAGGACGCGCCGCCGCTCCCGCGGCGCGCTAGCGCCGGCGTCGCGTGCCGAGGATGGAGCCCATGATGGTGCGCGTGATGGCGCCGGTGATGGTGACGGCCACGCTGCGGGTGACGGGCGAGCGGAGGATGGTCTCCAGCGTGCTGGGCGCAGGCCGTCCCCCGGACGCGGGTGCGGCCGCTCCGGCCTCGGCGGCAGCCTGACCCTGAAGCTTCTCCTCGGCGCTCGGGCGATTGATCGGCTCGCGGTACTTCCGCACCTGCGACGACGAGTCGAGTCGCTGCTGCAGCTCGGCGTCGGTGAGCGGCGCCATGCGCGAGGCCGGCGGGATGAGCCGGGTCGCGAACGGCTGCGAAGGCACGCCCTTGGGCGAGAGCACGGTCACCATCGCCTCGCCGATGCCGAGCGTGGTGAGCGTCTCCTCCAGATCGTAGAAGTCGCTCCTCGGGAAGGTCTTCGCCGTCGCGCTCAGCGCCTTCTGGTCGTTCGGCGTGAAGGCGCGCAGCGCATGCTGCACGCGGTGCCCCAGCTGCGCGAGCACGTCGGGCGGGACGTCCTTGGGGGTCTGCGTGACGAAGAAGACGCCGACGCCCTTCGAGCGGACCAGCCGGACCACCTGCTCGACCTGCGCGAGAAAGGCCTTGCTCGCGTCGTTGAACAGCAGGTGCGCCTCGTCGAAGAAGAAGACCAGCTTCGGCTTGTCGACGTCGCCGACCTCCGGAAGCTCGTTGTAGAGCCGCGCGAGCATCCACATCATGAAGGTCGAGAACAGCGCGGGCTTGTCCTGCGTATCCTGCAGCTCGAGGATGCTCACCAGCCCGCGGCCATCGCGCTCGACCTGGAGCAGGTCGTGCAGATCGAACTCGGGCTCTCCGAAGAAGGCGAGGGCGCCCTGCTGCTCCAGCTCGACCATCTTGCGCAGGAGCACGCCGACGGTCGCCTTCGAGATGCCGCCGTATCCCTTCAGATCGGCCGCGCCGGCGCCGGTGAGATGCTCGAGGACGGTGCGCAGGTCGGCGAAGTCGAGCAGCTCCAGCTGCCGGTCGTCACAGTACTTGAAGACCAGCGCCAGGACGCCCGCCTGGGTATCGTTCAGGTCGAGCACCTTCGCGAGCAGCAGCGGTCCGAACGACGACACCGTGGCGCGGAGCTGCGCGCCGCGCGTCGCGGCGAGGCTCAGGAACTCGACCGGGAACGGCGTCGGCTTCCATGCCCATCCGGTCTCCTTCGCGCGCTGCTGCACCTTCTCGTCCGCGACGCCGGCGACGCCGAGACCGGAGAGGTCGCCCTTCATGTCCGCCAGGAACACCGGGACCCCGGCGGCGGACAGCTGCTCGGCGAGGAGCTGCAGGGTCTTGGTCTTGCCGGTGCCGGTCGCACCGGCGATGAGGCCGTGGCGGTTCATCATGGCGAGCGGGATGCACACCAGCGGCTCCGGCGCGCATTCCTTCCCCGATATGGGCGCTCCGAGAGTCAGGGCGGGGCCGGTGCTCTCGAACGCGGCCCGACACGCCGCCAGCAGCTTCGCATCCATGGAAGGGGACCCTCCTCGAGGTCCGTGCGACTCGCGGCACCCTAACGCGGCGTGGTCGGAGACGAAAGAGCGGTGCGCGCGACCCTGGCTGTAATGCCGCAGGGTGTCTGCTAATGGGGGCCCATGTGGAAGGAGTTCAAGGAGTTCGCGATCAAGGGGAACGCGCTCGACCTCGCCGTGGGCGTGATCATCGGCGCCGCGTTCGGCAAGATCGTGACGTCGATGGTGGACGACATGCTGATGCCGGTCCTCGGCCTGGCGCTCGGCAAGGTCGACTTCTCGAATCTGTTCGTGACGCTGAACGGGCAGCACTACGACTCGATGGCGGCGGCCAAGGCCGCCGGCGCTCCGACCTTCAACTACGGGCTGTTCATCAACAACGTCATCAACTTCCTCATCATCGCGTTCTCGATCTTCGTCGTCGTGCGGCAGCTGAATCGCCTCAAGAAGGAGGACGCGACGGCGGCCGCCGCCGCCGCACCGTCCGAGCCCTCGGAGGAGGTCAAGCTCCTCACCCAGATTCGCGACTCGCTCCGACCGCGCTGAGAGCACGATCCTCCGGCGCGGGCGTCAGGCGCGCGACCGGATCAAGCCGTTCGACGGCAGCCCGCGGTCGAGCACCTTGCGTGCGGTCTCGACGCCGGCGACCGGAAGGCCCGACGGATCCAGCACGCCCAGCTGCACCGCCTCGGGCTCACGTCGATGTGACTGCCCTTCGGATCCGCTCGATCGCGCCACGGAGACTCCGCGGCTCCGGTTCCAGCTTCTCGAGGAACGACGCGGCGAATGCAAGGCCGGCCCGAGCGACCACCGTCTTCTCGTTCGTCACCCAGGTGCCGCGAGCGGCCAGGCGCGCATGACTCGCCTCGACGACGGCTCGCGCAGCCGCGCCGGCGACGCCGATCACGTCACCCCGCGGCACGAATGCCGCATCGGCGTAGTCGAGGGTCATCTCGGCGTGTCGCTGCCAGCGTGCGGATGCCGAGCTCCTCAGCGCGTCCGGATAGGCGGGCCGCGGGAGCTGCCCGACGAGCACGCGCCCCAGAGCCATCTCGGCGACGACGACGTACGTCGGAATGCCCGCGATATGGAACGCGAGGTGCTCTATCGCGAATCGCCCCTGCTCGGCCTCGGCGATCCGCCGCTCGACATCGGTGAGATCCCGATAGTGGATGTCCACACGCCGGCCCGCGATCTGCTGATGCGCGCCGCCGTTGAAGACTCCACCACCCCAGCCACCGAGCGGATCGACCGTGCCGGGCCAGCCGAGCGCGCGGAGATGCTCGACGTCGAAGTGGTCCCGGTAGTAGATCGCGAAATCCCAGTCCGCCTCTGGCTCGTGGTCACCGTAGGCACGCGACCCGCCCAGCATCACGGCTTCGACGCGCGGGAGCTGGCCCAGGATGCGAGCCACGTGTGCCGCAAATTCGTCATCGGGCACCTGCTCGTCCGGTCTCTTCACGACATCGACTCCGGCCCGCGGTTCCGCGCCCCCGGGCGCTACATGGACGCGCCGCCGTCGACTCGCAGGATCTTTCCCGTCACCCAGGAGGCATCGGCCGACGCGAGATACACGGCGGCCTTGCCGATGTCGGCCGGCTCGCCCACGCGACCGAGCGGGATCGTCTGGGTGATGCCCTCCCCGACGAACTTGATCAGGCGGTTGCCCATGTCGGAGCGCACCAGGCCCGGCGCGATGCAGTTCACCCGCACGCCGGCGCCCGCCACTTCCTTGGCGATGACACGCATCAGCGTGTTCACGCCCGCCTTCGCCACGTGATAGGGCGCGCCGCCGGCCGCGGCCACGTCCGCGCCGATCGACGAGATGAAGAGCAGCACGCCGCGGCTCTCGAGTAGCGCCGGCAGCACCGCACGCGCCGTGTAGAACGCGCCGTCGAGATCCGTCGACATCACGCGCCGCCACTCGCCCGGATCGAGCTCGTGCGTCGCCGCCACCCGGCTCGCAACACCCGAGTTCGCAACCGCAACATCCACGCGACCGAACGACGACCGCGTCTGCGGCGACCATGCGATCGACCGCCTCGCGATCGCTGACGTCGGCCTGCACCACCATCGCGCGCCGCCCGAGCGACTCGACCTCGCGCGCCGTCGCCTCGGCCGCTTCCCGATCACGCCGGTAGTTGACCGCGACGTCCGCGCCCTCGCGCGCAAACTCGAGCACGATCCCGCGCCCGATGCCGCGACCGCCTCCGGTGACCAACGCGATCTTGCCGTCGAGCCGACCCATGGGAGAACTCGCGCTAGCGGGCGTCGCGTCGGTGGGGGCGGGGGTCCCGCGCGAAAAACGGGACCTGAGGCGGCGCTTCGCGCGCGCGCTCGCTGCGCTCGCGCCCAGGGTCCCATTTTTCGCGCGGGACCCCCGCCCCCACCGTCGAGTGCGAGCGCCGCGGACGACGCATCACGAGCTCAGCGCCTCACCGGAGTCGGCGAGCACGGTGACGACGTTGTCGCGTACCTCGGCGAAGCCGCCGCCGATGTTGAACTTCCCGACGCGGCCGTCCTGCTTGTACGACAGCTCGCCGGGCTCGAGCGTGGTGACCAGCGCGGCGTGATCCGGCAGGATCCCGATCTGCCCGTACGCACCGGGCGCGGTCACCTCGCGCACCGTGCCGTCGAAGAGCTCGCTCTCCGGGGTGTAGATCCGCAAGCGCAGCGAGTCCGCCATCAGGCGGCGAGCTTCCGGGCCTTCTCGACGACGTCCTCGATGGTGCCCACCATGTAGAAGGCCTGCTCCGGAAGATCGTCGTGCTTGCCCTCGACGATCTCGCGGAAGCCGCGGATGGTCTCGGGCAGCGGCACGTAGGCGCCCTTGAACCCCGTGAACTGCTCGGCGACGTGGAACGGCTGCGACAGGAAGCGCTCGATCTTGCGCGCGCGCGCCACGGTGGCCTTGTCGTCCTCCGACAGCTCGTCCATGCCGAGGATGGCGATGATGTCCTGCAAGTCCTTGTAGCGCTGCAGCACCATCTGCACCTGCCGCGCCACCGCGTAGTGCTCCTCGCCGACGATGTTCGGATCGAGGATGCGAGACGTGGAGTCGAGCGGGTCGACCGCCGGGTAGATGCCCTTCTCCGAGATGGCGCGGTTCAGCACCGTGGTGGCGTCGAGGTGCGCGAACGTGGTGGCAGGCGCGGGATCGGTGAGGTCGTCGGCGGGCACGTAGATGGCCTGCACCGACGTGATCGACCCGCGCTTCGTCGTGGTGATGCGCTCCTGCAGCTCGCCGATGTCGGTGCCCAGCGTGGGCTGATAGCCGACGGCCGACGGCATGCGGCCGAGCAACGCCGAGACCTCCGAGTTCGCCTGCACGAAGCGGAAGATGTTGTCGATGAAGAGGAGGACGTCCTTTCCCTCCTCGTCGCGGAAGTGCTCGGCGACGGTGAGCGCGCTCAGCCCCACGCGCGCGCGCGCGCCGGGCGGCTCGTTCATCTGTCCGTAGACCAGCGCCGCGCGCGAGATCACCGGGTTGCCGTCGGAGAGCTTCGACTCCTGCATCTCGTTGTAGAGGTCGTTGCCCTCGCGCGTGCGCTCGCCCACACCGGCGAACACCGAGACGCCGCCGTGCTGCTTGGCGACGTTGTTGATGAGCTCCATGATGATGACCGTCTTGCCCACTCCGGCGCCGCCGAACAGGCCGATCTTCCCGCCGCGCTGGTACGGCGCCAGCAGGTCGACCACCTTGATGCCGGTCTCGAACGCCTGGACCTGCGTCTCCTGGTCGGTGAAGGCCGGCGCCTCGCGATGGATCGGTGACCGCTTCTGGGTGGGAATCGGGCCCTTCTCGTCCACCGGCTCCCCGACCACGTTCATGATGCGGCCGAGCGTCCCCTCGCCGACGGGCACGGAGATGCCCTCCCCCACGTCACGAACCTCGGCGCCTCGCACCAGGCCGTCGGTGGAATCCATGGCCACGGCGCGGACGGTGTTCTCACCCAGATGCTGGGCGACCTCGAGAACCAGGTTCCAGGGCTGGTCGCTGATGGCCGTGTTGGTGACGGTGAGCGCGTTGAAGATGGGGGGGAGCTTGCCGTCGGGGAACTCGACGTCGACGACGGGCCCGATGACCTGCGTGATTCGTCCGTTGCTCGGCATGGTGCGGTACTATCCCTTCAGGGCTTCGGCGCCCGAGACGATCTCCATCAGCTCCGTGGTGATCGCCGACTGACGGGCGCGGTTCATCGACAGGGTGAGGCGGTCGATCATCTCCGACGCGTTCCTGGTGGCATTGTCCATCGCGGTCATCCGTGCGCCGAACTCGCTCGCGATCGACTCGAGCAGTGCCTGGAGGAGCCGCGTCTCGATGTAGCGCGGCAGGAGCGTCGCGAGCAGCTCGGGGCGGGGCGGCTCGAAGATGTAGTCGACCGACGACGCGTCCTCGGCCGGCGCGTCGACGGGAAGCAGCCGGACGACCGTCGGCACCTGCGCGATCGCGGACTGGAACCGGCTGTAGACCAGATAGACGGCGTCGCTCTCGTCGGCCGCGAAGCGGGTCGTGACGTGCTCGGCGAGCGCGCGCGCCACCTCGAGGGACGGCACCTTCAGCACACCCGTGCGCTCGAAGAGCGGCTCGACCCGCTGGCGACGATAGTGATCGAGTCCCTTGCGCCCGACGAGCAGCAGCCGGGTCGTCCGCTCGCCGTGCTCGCGCTGGAAGGCCTCGCTCTGGCGCAGCAAGTTGGCGTTGAAACCGCCGCACAGCCCGCGGTCGCTCGTCAGCACGATCAGGTCGATCCGGTTCTCCTCGCGGCGCGCGAGGAGCGGATGCGCTTCCTCGGAGAGGCCTCCCACGACGGCGGCGAACATCTCGGTCAGCTTCGCGGCGTACGGACGCGCGCGCTCCGCCGCCTCCTGCGCCCGGCGCAGCTGCGCGGCAGCGACCACCTTCATGGCCTTGGTGATCTGCTGCGTGGATCGGACGGAGCCGATCCGCTTGCGGAGGTCCTTGAGGCTCGGCATCAGGCAGCGAAGAGGCTCGCGAACTCCTTCAGCGCGCCGTCGATCTTCGATACGACGTCGTCGGTCAGCTCCCGTTTCTCCCGGATCGCGGTCAGCACCTCGGGGTGCTTGGCGTCCAGGTAGGCGTAGAGCTCCCGCTCGTAGCGCTGCACGGCGTTCACCGGGAGCGCGTCCAGATGGCCATTCACGGCGGCGTAGATGATCGCCGTCTGCCGCTCCACCGTCAGCGGCGCGTACTGGCCCTGCTTCATCACCTCGACCAGCCGCTCGCCGCGATCGAGCTGCTTCTTCGTCGCCGCGTCGAGGTCGGAGGCGAACTGGGCGAACGCCGCCATCGCGCGGTACTGCGCCAGCTCGAGACGCAGGGGACCCGCCACCTTGCGCATCGCCTTCATCTGGGCGTTCCCGCCGACGCGCGATACCGAGATGCCGACGTTCACCGCCGGTCGCACGCCCGAGTAGAAGAGATCGCCCTCGAGGAAGATCTGCCCGTCGGTGATCGAGATGACGTTCGTCGGGATGTACGCCGAGACGTCGCCGGCCTGCGTCTCGATGATCGGAAGCGCCGTGAGCGAGCCACCGCCACGCGCCGAGCTCATCTTCGCCGCACGCTCGAGGAGCCGCGAGTGCAGGTAGAAGACGTCACCCGGATACGCCTCACGGCCCGGTGGACGGCGCAGCAGCAGCGAGAGCTGGCGGTACGCCGCCGCATGCTTCGAGAGATCGTCGTAGATCACCAGCGCGTGGCGGCCGTTGTCGCGGAAGTGCTCGCCGATGCTGCAGCCGCTGTACGGTGCGATGAACTGCATCGGCGCCGGGTCGGACGCACCCGCGAGGACCACCGTCGTGTAGTCCATGGCCCCGTGCTTGACGAGCTTGTCGACCACCTGGGCGACCGTCGACTGCTTCTGGCCGATGGCGACGTAGATGCAATGCATGTCGCCGCCGCGCTGGTTGATGATGGTGTCGACGGCCACCGCGGTCTTGCCCGTCTGGCGATCGCCGATGATCAGCTCGCGCTGCCCGCGGCCGATCGGGATCATCGAGTCGATCGCCTTGATGCCGGTCTGCAACGGCTGCTTCACGGGCTCGCGATCGATGATGCCCGGCGCCTTCAGCTCGATGCGGCGAGTTTCGCTGGTCTTGATCGGCCCCTTGCCGTCCACCGGCTGGCCGAGCGCGTTCACGACGCGGCCGAGGAGCGCGTCGCCCACCGGCACCTCCGCGATGCGCCCGGTGCGGCGGACCTCGTCGCCCTCCTTGATGAGCTGCGCCTCGCCCATGATGGCCGCGCCGACGTTGTCCTCCTCGAGGTTCAGCGCGAGGCCGTAGATGCCGTGCGGGAACTCGATGAGCTCGCCGGCCTCCACCTTGTCGAGCCCGTAGATGCGCGCGATGCCATCGCCCGCCGACAGGACCACGCCCGTCTCACGAACCTCGAGCTGCTTCTCGAAACCCCGGATCTGCTCGCGGATGATGTCGCTGATCTCCGCCGCGCGGATCTGCATGAGCCTGTTCCCCCTGCCGGACGCTAGGCGTTGCCGGCCATGTCCTTGCTGATTCTCGCCAGCTGCGCCCGCAAGCTGCCGTCCCAGACCGTGCCGTGGATGTCGACGACCACGCCGCCGAGGAGCTCCGCGTCGACCGCGGTGGTGACCACGACCTCATTGGCACCGGCGAGGCGTTTCGCCAGCTCGGTCAGCTCGGTCTTCTCGGCGGCGCCCAGCGGGGCCGCCGACGTGATCCGTACGCGCGTGCGCCCGATCTCCGCATCGACCAGATCGGCGTAGGCCTGCGCGACCTGCGACAGGATCGACAGCCGATCGCGGCCGGCGAGGAGGTTCACCAGATTCGCCACCCACGGGGACGCGCCGAGCGCGCCGATCACCCCGGCGACGACCCGCCGGCGTGCGCCTCCGTCGACGGCCGGGTTCAGCACGACGGCGCGCAGGCGCGCGTCGTCGAAGGCCGCGGCCACGGCCGCCAGCTCCTGCCCGGTGGCGTCGAGCGTCCCTTCCTCGCGTGCAAGCTCGAGCAGCGCCCGTGCGTATCGCCTGGCGAGACTCCCGGTCACGGGGCGTGCCCCACCGACTCCACGAAGTCGCGCACGAAGCGCGACTGGTCGTCCGGCTTCACCTCGTCGTGGACGAGCGCCGTCGCCTGGCGGATCGCCTCATCGACGATCTCGCTGCGCACACCACGGCGAGCCGACTCGGCTTCCTGCTCGCCGACGAGGCGGGCGTCCGCGCGGATGCGATCGGCCGCTTCGCGTCCCTGCGTGAGCAGGGCGGCGCGGCTCTCCTCGGCGGTCGCGAGCAGGTCGGACCGGAGGCGCTCCTTGATGCCAGGCAGGGCGTCGAGGTCGCGTGTGAGCTGCGCGCGCAGCTGCTCGGCCTCGAACCTGGCGCGCTTCCCGGCGGCGAGGCCGTCGCGCAGGCGCTCGGTCCGCTCCCGGAAGAACTCGCGGATCGGTCCCGAAAGAAAGCGTACGAGCACGAGCGCGAAGATGATGAAGTTGATCGCCGGAAAGAGCAGGTCCGCGATCGAGGGCTCGTGTATGCCGTGCTCCACCTCAGACCGCCCGTTCCAGGACCTTGCGAGTGACCTCGCGCGCGAGCGTGCCGACGTCCGCGCTGAGCGTGCGGCGCGCGGTGGCAACCTCCTCGGCAACCCGCCCGCGGATCTCGGCGAGGGTGCGCTGCGCCTCGTCGGTCGCCTGCGCGATCAGCTGCTTCTGCTCGGCCTCGGCGCGGCGCATGATGTCGCCCACCTCGCGCTGTGCCTCCGTCCTGGCCTGCTGGAGCGCGGCCTGGTGCTCGCTCCGCAGCTTCTCGATCTCCGCTTCGAGCGCACGCGCCTCCCGGACCTGGCCCTCGGAGCGGGTGGCACGCTCCGCGATCACCTTCATCGCCGGATCGAACCAGAGCCACTTCAGCACGAGCCACAGCGCGACGAACAGGGCTGCCTGGACGGCGAGACTGTAGTTGAGGTCAAGCATGTGTTGCGGCGGGGGGGTGAGGCGAAGAGCGAGCGCGCGACGGGCTACTTGGTACCCTCGGAGTGAACCTTGAGGGGCGCGCTCTCGGTGGGAAAGGGCGTCACCTTGCGATCCTTCTCGGCACGCTGCGGGTCGGCGGCTCCCATGTTGCACTGCCCTTCGAACACGACTCCTTCCTGGATCACGAGGCTCGGAGACGTGATGTTCCCGAAGAGCTTGCCGGGCGCCCTGATCTCGAGGCGCTTGCGCGCCGTGACGTCACCGGTCACCCGGCCCTGGATCACGACCGAGTTGCCGACGATCTGTGCATTCACGACGGCGCTCTCGCCGATCGTCAGTGCGTCCTGCGCGGCGATCTCACCCTCGACCTGGCCCTCGATGCGAACCGGCCCCTCGAAGGTGAGCTTCCCCACCACGCGGCTTCCCTTCCCCAGGAACGCGTTGCTCCCGCTGCCGCCGACGTCCTCGGGCATGGCTCGACTCCTCTCCCGATCCCCCGATCCGACGTTGCCCGCACCCGACGAGCCGGACGTGCCGATGGTGGGCGGCAGCAACGAACCCCGATCGTTTCGCTCTCGATCCTTCCCGAATATCGCCATCGACTACTCCGAGCGTGTCTCGAGCCGAACGCGGCGCGCGCGCTCCGGCCACCGGACCGCGTGGGCTTCTAGCACCGCCGCGCGCGAGGTGTCAAAACGCACGCTCCATCGCGCTCGAGTCCCGCAGCCGGGTCGTCAAGCGATCGAGCTCGGCGTCCGAGTAAAACTCGATTTCGATCGTGCCCCCGCGCGGGCGTGGCTGGAGTCGCACGCGCGTGCCGAGCGCGCGGCTGAGCTCGTCGGCCAGCGCACGCCAGTGCGGATCGCGGCTCGCGCGCGCCTGGGGTGCGTCGCGGTGTGCTTTCGCCAGCCGCTCCGCCTCGCTCTTCGGCAGCTTCTTGCTGGTGATCTCGCGAGCGAAGGCCACACGTGCCTCGTCTCCCTCGACGGCGAGCACCGCGCGCGCGTGTCCGGCGCTGAGCTCATTGTTCTCGAGCTGCGCCTTCACCACCTCGGGAAGAGCCAGGAGCCGGAGCGCGTTGGCAACCGCCGGCCGGCTCTTGCCGACCCGTCGGGCGATGTCGTCCTGCGTGAGTCCATAGACGTCCATCAGGAGACGGTACGCCTCGGCTTCCTCCAAAGCGGTCAGCGCCTCACGCTGGAGGTTCTCGATGAGAGCCAGCTCGAGCCGCTCGGGCGGAGTCGCCGTGCGGACGATGATGGGGACCTCGTCCAGACCCGCCTGCTGCGCCGCCCGGAGACGCCGCTCGCCCGCGATCAGCTCGAAGCCGTGCTCGGTGCGCCGCACGACGAGGGGCTGTAGCAGACCGTGCCGGCGGATGGAGTCGGCGAGCGCCGCGAGGGCCTCGGGCTCGAACCGCCGGCGCGGCTGATCCGGATTCGTCGTGATCTCGCCGAGACGAGCCGTCGGGACACCCGCGACGGGGGCATCTTCGGCGACCGGCGCGAGCGCCACGGGTGCCGGGGAACGCGCCGGCGACGCGGGCAGCAGCACTTCCAGGCCGCGGCCGAGGGCTTTACGCATTACTACCTCCGAATATTGCTTGAATGTCAGCTCGCGACCACCTGCGGACCGGCCGCTGCGGGCTCTTCGCCGTGCGCCGCGAGAAGCTCCTGGGCGAGCTCGCGATAGGCACGCGCGCCGCGCGAGGTCGGATCGTACAGCAGCACGGGAACACCGTGGCTGGGGCTCTCGGACAGACGCACGTTGCGGGGGACGACCGTCTGGAAGACCTGTGCGCCGAAGTGTGTCCGGACCTCGTCCTGGACCTGACGCGCGAGGCTGTTGCGCCCGTCGAACATCGTCAGGACGAGTCCGTCCACGACCAGCCCCGGATTCAGCACCTCTCGTACCCGCCCGACCGTGTCGAGCAGCGCTGTGAGACCCTCCAGGGCATAGTATTCAGCCTGCAGAGGGACGAGGACTCCGTCGGCTGCCCGAAGAGCATTCACCGTGAGGAGGCTGAGAGAAGGCGGGCAGTCGATGAGGAGGAAGGCGTACTCGCCTCGCACCTCCGAGAGGCTCGACCAGAGCCGGTGCTCGCGGTCTGGCAGGGAGACGAGCTCGATCTCGGCGCCGACGAGATCGCGTGTGGACGGGATCAGATCGAAGCCGTCGATCCGAGTCGGCCGCGTCACCTCACGGGCCGGCCGCCCGGCGATGAGCATCTCGTAGATCGTCGAGTCGGCCTCGAGCCGTGCATATCCGAGCCCTGTGGTCGCACTCGCCTGCGGGTCGGCATCCACCAGCAGAACACGGTGACCTGCCAGGGCGAGAGCCGCTCCCAGATTGACGGCAGTGGTCGTCTTCCCCACGCCGCCCTTCTGATTCGCCACCGCGATCGTCCGTCCCACCACCACACCCTCCAACAAAGCCTGTTAGCACGGACGTGTTTCCCGGGAAACCCCTGGAGTAGGAATAGCCCGGTTCCGGGCGCAAAAAGGCCGCAGATCTCCCGACTCGGATGGACTTCAGGGTGCGGGGCTACTCGCTCGAGGTCTGTTGCGACCGAAAGATCAGGAGTCTTCGAGACTCGCCCCCAGGCAAGCGATAGTCCCGGGTCCTCACGAGTCCGAGGCCAGCCGCACCGCCCATCGCGTGCGCTTTCCCCTCGGCGATCCGCGGGGTCTGCATGGCTATGACTTTTCCGGAGGGCGCCAGGAGCGGAGCGGCGAGCGAAATCAGGACGTCGAGGCGGAGCGCCCTGGACACCACCACGGTCGCCGCCGCTCTGAGTGCCGGATCGCCGGCGGCGTCCTCTGCCCGGACCTCGAGGGTGCGGACCTCCGGCAATGGGATGGTCCTGACCGCTTCGGCAAGGAAGCTCGCCGCGCGACGTCGAGGCTCGATGAGTCGCAGCGGGAGATCGGGGCGCACGCACCCGATCACGAGACCAGGGAACCCTGCTCCGCTGCCGATGTCGGCTACGAGGCCTCCGGCTGGTGGGAGCTCCGGAACGATCGCGAGTGAATCGACGACGTGCTTGCCGATCAGCAGATCCCGGCTCCGGTCACCGGTGAGGTGAAAGCGGCGATTCCAGACCTCCAGGAGGTCGATGAATCTGCCCAGACGCTCGAGGGTAGCCGCATCGAGCGAGGGCCCGACCAGAGAGGCCCCGTGAACCAGGTCGTTCTGCTCCTGCGACGTCACCTGTCTCCGAGCCGGTCGATCCGGCTGCAGACAGGTCCTTCACAGACCCGGACTGCTATCGCCAGCGATCGCCCTGGCGACCGCGACGGCCGCCGTGAGGCGTGATCAGAAGCCGCCGGAAGTTTCCTTCGCCCTGGCTGACGGTCGACACGTCCGGATCCGCCTGCAGGGCGAGGTGGACGATCCGCCGGTCCCTGGGGCTCATCGGATTGAGGGTGACGACGGCACCCGTCTCCTTGGCCTTGGTGGCCAGGCGCTGCGCCAGCTCGCGGAGCGACTCCTCACGACGCTGGCGATAGCCCTCGACGTCGAGTGCGATTCGAAGCCCGCGCTCCCCGTCGTCGCGGAAGACGATCCGGCTGACCAGATGCTCCAGAGCGTCGAGCGTCTGTCCGCGCCGGCCGATGATCATGCCGCCATCGGCAGCGCTCAGGGACAGGTGAATCGTCTCCTCGTCTTCGCCACGGATCTCCTCGACCCGAGGCCCGTCGACCAGGTGGACGAGGAGCGCTTCGAGAACTTCACGAGCGCGAGTCGTAGCCTCGTGCCGGGCGCCGGGACGCGTGGCAACCGCCTCCGAAGTTTCCCGGGAAACGCTGCCGAGTGGAGGCCGGGGTGGCGCGGTCACCGGCTCCCTGGGCTCGCTAGCCGGCGCCCGTCCGTCGGGCTCGGCGTGGATCGTCGCGTCCAGAGATTGGCGGACCGTGGCGCGCACCCGCGCCCTGCGAGATCCGAGGCCGAAAATACCCCGCGTCGCGTTCTCCAGGATCTCGATCTCGACCTGGTCCCGCGCCACCCGCAACGCGTCGAGCGCGCGTGCGATGGCCTCGTCGATGCTTCCACCCTCGCTCTCCACCGACCTCATTTTCGCGCACCCCCGCTGTCGGACCTGAGCATGTACCACTGCTGCCCCATGCTGAGGAGGTTGTTCACGAGCCAGTACAGGACGAGCCCGGAGGGGAAGTTGAAGGAGATGAACGTGAACACCAGGGGCATGATCATCATCATCCGCTGCTGGGCCGGATCGCCCTGCTGCGGTGTCATCCACTGCTGCAGCAGCATGCTGGCACCCATGAGGATGACCAGGACCGGGATTCCGATACCCGCGACCTGCAAGCGGTCTGGCGCAGAGAGGTCGTTGATCCAGAGCATGAATGGCGCGTGCCGTAGCTCGATCGCGTGCATGAGGGCGTTATAGAGCCCGACGAAGATCGGAAGCTGGAGCAGCATCGGCAGGCAGCCCGACACCGGGTTCACCCGGTGCCGTTTGTAGAGCTCCATGACCTCCTTCTGCAGCGTCGTCTGGTCGTCCTTGTAGCGCTCGCGCAGGCGCTGCATCTCCGGCTGGAGCTTCTGCATCGCCTTCATGCTCTTCATCGACGTCTGCGTGAGCGGAAGGGTCACGGCCTTCACGATCGTCGTCAGCAGGATGATGTTGACGCCGTAGTTCGGGATGAACCGGTGCAGCAGACGAAGCCCCGAGAGGAGCGGGATGGCGATGAACCAGAACCAGCCGAAATCGAGCGCACGATCGAGCTGATGCCCGGCTGCAACCAGCGTCTCGCGGTCCTTCGGCCCGAGGAAGACCTGGTAGTGAGCGGAGCCGCGCTCCTCGGGGGCATCGATCCGGGCGATCGGCGCCCCCTCACTGACTGCGAACCAGGCCGTCGCGGTACCGGTCGCCGGCATGGCGAGCGCGGCAAAGTACTGGGCGCTGAAGCCGGCCCAGAGCGAATCGGCGACCTCGCTCGGCTCGCCGAGCTTGTCCGTGGCCTTCTCGATGACCTTCTGGTTCGCGAACGCCACCGCCAGCTCGTGCCCCGATTGCCGGCCGCCGCTCGCTCCCCTGTCGGAGATGGGCGTCAGCACGACCCCGACGCGATCGCCCGAGCCCGCACCTGACACGTCGAGGCCGAAGAGGTACGAGTTTCCCGAGAAACGATAGCGCTTCTCGAGGGAGTGTCCGTCGCTCGAGGTGCCCGTGAACGACAGCTCCGCCTCCTGGGAGCCGTGCACCTCGAGGGTACTCGTGCTGGGCGTGTAGACGACACCCGCATCGCTCCGCCCACCTCCCAGCTCGATCGTAAGGGGCAGGACCGGAGCGGCCGTCACGAGGTCGAGGGGCGGGCTGTCGGCTGCCACCGTCTCGCGAAAGTCCTTCAGCTGGAACGTCTCGAGCCGCGCGCCCAGCGTCGTGATCGTGGCGCGAAAGCGATCCGTCTCGACGGTCACCGTCGGATGATCCCCGGGCGGAGCAGCAAGTCCTCCCGTCGCTCCAGGCGTGGTCGAAGGCGCCGCCGGCGGCACCACCGCTCCGGGCGCCGGGGGCGTCGATCCCTGCTCCGGCTCCCCCTGCGGCGCGGGGTGTGGCGCGGTGCGGTACGGCCGCACGATCAGCTGCTCGTAGGCGTAGAGGAGCAGGAATGACAGAACAAGAGCTATCAAGAAACGCCGCTGATCCATTACCGGCCCTCTCCCGTCGGGACGGGATCCCACCCGCCGGGGTGCCAGGGATGGCATCGCGCGACGCGCCGGAGCGCAAGGAGCGCGCCCCGGAGCGTGCCGTGGCGCGCCAGCGCCTCCAGGGCATATGCAGAGCAGGTCGGCGCGAACCGGCAGCTCGGCCCGCAGAGCGGGCGCAGCAGGAGCTGGTAGCCGCGGACCAGGGCCATGAGCACGGCGGCCACGGGCCGCCGCACGTCACGACCGGGACGTGATCCCGAGGGCGCGTTCGAGTTCGGAGGCCGCTTGGGCATGAGTGATTTGCGCCGCGTCGGGTCGAGCGATGACGACGATGTCGAGCGCCGCCGACAGGAGCCGGCGCCGCTCTCGGAATATCTCCCGGACGATCCGCTTGACGCGGTTTCGCACCACCGCGTTGCCGACCCGCGAGCTGACCGTGACGCCCAGTCGCGAGATCGGACCGTCAGCCGCCGCCTGCACGACGACGAAGCACGGCGTATGATGACGTCGCCCGTGACGCTGGAGCTTCAAGAACTCCCGCCGCCGCCGCACCCGGGCGGCCTTTGGATACCCTCGGGAGCCGGGCATGGCTCGGCGTTATCCTCACCCGGGCTGCTTCGGCGGAATGGAGACGGTCAGGCGCTTGCGCCCCTTGGCTCGGCGCCGCTTGATCACCTGGCGCCCCGTCGGGGACGCCATCCGGGCGCGAAACCCGTGCGTGCGCTTACGCCGTCGATTGCTCGGCTGATACGTCCTCTTCATCGGGAAACGCACCCCAAAACCACGCCCCCGGGGGAAAGTCAATTTCCGGGGGATCGCGAGACGCCGCCGAGCATCTCCGTCGCGTCCCCATCATCTCCGGCCACACGGGAGCAGTCCCGGCCTGAACGTGGGTCGGGTCCACCCGGACACCGCCCGGCGTCAGTCGAGCTCCTGCCTCAGCCTCCGCGACGCCAGGTCCACCACCGCCTGCGACGGGTCCTTTCCCTCGTAGAGCAGAGCGAACATCTGGTCGGTGATCGGCATCTCGATACCGGCGCTGCGCGCGAGGCCGCGGATGGAAGCCGTATTCCGGACTCCCTCGGCGACCTCGTTCATGCTCGCGACGATCTCCTCCAGCCGCTCGCCCTTGCCGAGTCGCAGGCCGACGGTACGGTTCCGCGACAGGTCTCCCGTGCACGTGAGTACGAGGTCGCCGAGACACGATAGCCCGTAGAGCGTCTGCGGATTGGCGCCCAGATGGATGGCGAGGCGGCTGATCTCGGCCAGGCCCCGGGTGATCAGGGCCGCCCGGGTGTTGTGACCGAAGCCGAGACCATCGCTGACTCCCGCGGCGAGCGCGATCACGTTCTTCACCGCGCCGCCGATCTCGACGCCGACCAGGTCCGTGGACGTGTAGACACGGAACGTCGGCCCGTTGAACAGGCGCTGGAGTCGTTCGGCGACCGACAGCTGGCCGGCGGCCGCCGTGACCGCCGTCGGCAGACCGCGCGCGACCTCGCGCGCGAAGCTCGGGCCCGACAGCACGCAGACCCGGGTCATGTGCTCTGGCAGGACCGACTCCAGGATGCCGGACATGGTGAGGTGCGTGTCCTGCTCGATGCCCTTCGATGTCGACACGATCAGGGCGTCGCGACCGAGCAGCGGACGGATCAGCTCGCCGAGCGCGCGCACCGCGTGCGACGGGCAGGACACCACGATGGCCTCGCTTGCCCTGCAGGCCTCCTCGAGGTCGGCGGTCGGGACCAGCCCATCCGGGAACCGGACTCCCGGGTGACAGCCGCTGTGCTCGCCGGCGTCGCGCAGCCGTGCCGCCATCTCGGCGCTCCGCCCCCACAGCGCCACCGCATGGCCGGAGCGCGCCAGATGGATCGCGAGTGCCGTGCCCCAGCTGCCGTTTCCGAGGACGCCGACCGACGCCTTCATCGCCGAACCCTGCCGCAGGGTGCGTCGTGGCGTCAAGGCGGGTCGGGCGTGCGGGTCGGTGGGGCGTGCGGGCTCGGGCGAAGGTCGGTGGGCGGGGCCGGGGGCGCCGTCTGCGCTTCAACGCTGCGCGCCGGCGGACGCCTCGATCACGGACGGGCGACGGGTGCGGCGCTCCGCGAGGCGCTCCGACGGCGCCCCCGGCCCCGCCGCGTCGTTCGACGTCGAACCCGGACCGGCGCCGCGCTCGTGCCGCCGCCTGTCCGCTCGACAGCGCGGTGCTTGGGGAGGGGGTGCGGGGTGTGCGTCGAGCGTAGCTCCGCAGCGCGCGGGGCTGGCGGGGAGGCCGGGGTTGGGTGCCGCGCGAGGACCGCGGAGCGAGATGCACGCCCCGCACCCCCGACCGCGCCGCGACCGTGCTGGCCCTACGACGCGTCGTCGGGGTCGGGGTCGGCGTCCGATTCGGTGTCCGTCTCCGGCTCCGCCGGCGATTCCGGCTCGGCGACCAGGGAAGGCTCGCCGGCGTCGACTTCCTCCTCGCGCTCCGCGACTCGCGCGACGGCAGCCAGACGCTCCCCTTCCTCGAGGTCGATCAGCCGCACGCCCTGGGTGTTGCGGCCGATGACGCGGATCTCGTTCGCGCGCAGCCGGATGACCTTGCCGCCGCTGGTCACCAGCATGAGCTGGTCCTCGTCCGTCACCATACGCACGCCGATGACCCGTCCGGTCTTCTCGGTGGTCTTCATGGTGATGATGCCCTTGCCGCCACGGTGCGTGCGCCGGTACTCGTCCATCCCCGTGCGCTTGCCGTAGCCGTTCTCGGACACCGCGAGCAGCGTCGCGCCGAGCTCGAGCAGGTCGATCGCGACCAGCTGATCGCCCTCGTCGAGCTTCATGCCGATGACGCCGTACGTCGACCGGCCCATCGGCCGGACCTCCGACTCCTCGAAGCGGATCGCCTGTCCTTCGGCCGTCGACAGGATGACCTCCCCGGAGCCGTCGGTCGGACGCACGCCGATCACCTCGTCCCCTTCCTCGAGCGCGATGGCGATCAGCCCCGAAGGGCGCGGCGACGAGTACTGCATGAGATCGGTCTTCTTGATGAGACCGCGCCGGGTGGCGAAGATCAGGTACCGACCTTCCTGGAACTCGCGCACGGGCAGGAAGGCCGACAGCTTCTCCTCGGGTTTCAGGCTGAGCAGGTTCGTCACGCTGCGCCCGCGCGCGGCGCGACCGGCCTGCGGGACCTCGTGGACCTTCAGCCAGTACACCTTCCCCGTCGTGGTGAAGAACAGGATGTACGAGTGCGTGGAGGCGATGAAGAGATGCTCGACGAAATCCTCCTCGCGCGTGGTGGCGCCGATCTTGCCGCGACCGCCGCGTCGTTGCGCGCGGTAGAGGCTCACGGGGTTCCGCTTGACGTATCCCTCGTGAGAGATCGTCACCACCATGTCCTCTTCGACGATCAGGTCCTCCACCGAGATGGCCGCTGCCTCGTCGACGATCCGCGTGCGCCGATCGTCGCCGTACTTCTCGCGGACCGCGCGGAGCTCCTCGACGATGATCCGCGACACCTCGCGCTCGTCGGCGAGGATCCGGCGGAGGCGCTCGATCTCCTGCTCTACCTCGGTGTACTCGGCGATGATCTTGTCGCGCTCGAGCCCGGTCAGCCGCTGGAGGCGCATGTCGAGCACGGCTTGCGCCTGGATCTGCGTCAAGCCGAGCGCGCTCATCAGACCCTCGCGCGCCGTCGCGGGATCCGCCGCGGCGCGGATGATCGCGATGGCCTGATCGAGATTCTCCACCGCGATCTTGAGACCGGCGAGGACGTGTAACCGGTCCTCGGCCTTGCGCAGCTCGTAGACCGTGCGGCGGACGATCACCTCGCGGCGGTGCTTCAGGAACACACCCAGCGCGTCGCGCAGGTCGAGCAGCTTCGGCCGCCCGTCGATGATCGCCAGCATGTTCACGCCGAACGACTCCTGCAGCGGCGTGTGCTTGTAGAGCTGGTTCAGCAGCACCTCGGGGACCGCGTCGCGCTTGAGCTCGATGACGATCCGCATGCCGTCGCGATCGGACTCGTCCCGCAGGTCGGAGATGCCGTCCAGCTTGCGCTCGTTCACCAGCTCGGCGGTGCGCTCGATCAGCCGCGACTTGTTCACCTGGAACGGGATCTCGGTGACGATGATGGCCGAGCGGCCGCTCTTCTCGTCGGTCTCGATCTCGGCCTTGGCGCGCAGCGTGAGGATACCGCGGCCCTCGCGGTAGGCCTCGCGGATCGGCCGCTGGCCGCAGATGAAGCCGGCGGTCGGGAAGTCCGGTCCCGGGATGAATCGCATCAGCTCGTCGACGGTCAGCTCCGGCGTCTCTACGAGCGCGATCAGCGCGTCGCACACCTCGCGCAGGTTGTGCGGCGGGATGTTCGTCGCCATGCCGACGGCGATGCCCGACGCGCCGTTGACGAGCATGTTCGGTATGCGGCTCGGCAGGACGGTCGGCTCGGTGGTGGAGTCGTCGAAGTTGGGAATGAACTCGACCGTCTCCTTGTCGATGTCGGCCAGCAGCTCCTCGGCGAGCTCCGTGAGCCGGCATTCGGTGTAGCGGTACGCCGCAGGGGGGTCGCCGTCGACGGAGCCGAAGTTCCCCTGGCCATCGATCAGCGGGTAGCGCAGGTTCCAGTGCTGCGCCAGGCGGACGAGGGCATCGTAGACGGCGCTGTCACCGTGCGGGTGGTAGCGCTTCAGGACCTCCCCCACGACGCCGGCGCACTTGGAGTAGCGCCGGTTGTGGAGCAGTCCCTCGCTGAACATGGCGTACAGGATGCGCCGGTGCACGGGCTTCAGCCCGTCACGCGCGTCGGGGAGCGCCCGCGCGACGATGACCGACATCGCGTAGTCCATGAAGGACTCGCGCATCTGGTCCTCGATGTTGACGGGAACCCGCTGCGAGCTCTGTTCCATGTCAGACGTCGAGGTTGCGCACGTTCAGCGCGTTCTCCTCGATGAACTTCCGGCGCGGCTCCACCTCGTCACCCATCAAGGTGGAGAAGATCTCGTCGGCCTCGTAGGCATCCTCGATCTTCACCTGGAGGAGCGTGCGCGACCCGGGATCCATCGTGGTCTCCCAGAGCTGCGTCGGGTTCATCTCGCCGAGGCCCTTGTAGCGCTGGATCTCGAGACCCTTGCGGGCGGCGGCCATGATGCGGTCGACGGCGCTGCGGATGCTGACGACCGTCTCGGTCTTCTCACCCTCGCCCAGACGATACGGCGGCTCGCCCGCGGCGGTCAGCTCGCGCGCGATGCGCCGCGCTTCCTCGAACTCCGCCGACAGCAGCAACTCGCGGTCGAACACGTTGCGATGCGCGGCGCCGTTGGCGCGCGTCGACGCCACGAGGCGCAGACACGCGTGCTCGCGGTCCTCCTCGAACGCGAAGCTCACCGGCACGAGGTCGGGCGCCGCGACCGCCAGGTAGCTCTCCGCGGTTGCGATCACCTCGCGCAGCGTCGACTCGTCGGCGAGGGCGGCCGCGTCGAAACGCACGTTGCGCGCCAGCGCGACCACGACGTTGCGGTTGCGACCCTTGCGCTCGAGGATGTCGAGCACCCGCTCGAGGCGGATGACCTTCTTGACGAGCTGCTTGAGCGGCGTTCCCGTGACCGGCGGGCCGGCCTGCCCCTGCAGCACGACGTCGCCGGCGCCGAGGTCGATCAGGTGATCCTCCATCGCGGCTTCGTCCTTCAGGTACTGCTGCGCGCGGCCGCGCTTCACGCGGTAGAGCGGCGGCTGTGCGATGAACAGGTGCCCGTTCTCGATCAGGTCCTGGAAGTGGCGGTAGAAGAACGTGAGCAGGAGCGTGCGGATGTGCGCGCCGTCGACGTCGGCGTCGCACATCAGGATGACGGTGTGGTAGCGCAGCTTCGAGAGATCCTTGTCGTCGCGGCCGATCCCTGCCCCGAGCGCCGTGATCAGGAGCTTGATCTCCTGCGACGACAGCATCTTGTCGAAACGCGCCTTCTCGACGTTCAGGATCTTCCCGCGCAGCGGCAGGATGGCCTGGTTCTTCCGGTCGCGGCCCTGCTTCGCGGATCCACCTGCCGAATCGCCCTCCACGATGAACAGCTCCGACAGGGCGGGATCGCGCTCCTGGCAATCGGCCAGCTTGCCGGGTAGCGACCCGCCATCGAGCGCGCCCTTGCGCCGCGCCAGGTCCTTCGCCTTCCGCGTGGCCTCGCGCACCCGCGCCGCCTCGATGCCCTTCGCCACGATGCGCCGGGCGTCCGGCGGGTGCTCCTCCAGGTAGATCGAGAGCCGGTCGTTCACGAGCATCTCGACGATGCCCTTCACCTCGCTGTTGCCGAGCTTGGTCTTCGTCTGCCCCTCGAACTGCGGCTCCGGCACCTTCACGTTGATGATCGCCGTCAGACCCTCGCGCACGTCGTCGCCCTGCAGGCTCTCGTCGTCCTTCTTCGCCACGCCGTTCGCGACCGCGTAGGCGTTGATGGTGCGGGTCAGCGCGGAGCGGAGGCCGATCAGATGCGTGCCGCCCTCGATGGTGTTGATGTTGTTCGCGAAGGCGAAGACGCTCTCGGCGTATCCGTCGTTCCACTGCATGGCGATCTCGACTTCGACGCCGTCGCGCGTGCCCTGCAGGTAGATCACGTCGGGATGGATGGGTGATTTGGCGCGGTTGAGATGACCCACGAAGGACACGATGCCGCCTTCGTAGAGGAACTCGTGCGACTTGCGGTCGCGCTCGTCGGTGATCGTGATGCGGACACCACGATTCAGGAACGCCAGCTCGCGCAGCCGCTGCGAGAGGATGTCGAAGCTGAAGTCGATCTTCTCGAAGATGAGGGCGTCGGGCTTGAACGTGACCCGGGTGCCGCGCTGGTCGGTGACGCCCGTCTCGTGGATCGGCGCCTCGGGCTCGCCGCGATGGTAGCGCTGCTCGTAGACCTTGCCGTCGCGGCGGATCTCCACCTCGAGCGACTCGGACAGGGCATTCACGACCGACACGCCCACGCCGTGCAGGCCGCCCGACACCTTGTACGCGCCCTTGTCGAACTTCCCGCCCGCATGCAGCTTGGTGAGGACGACCTGGGCAGCCGACACACCCTCGGTGGAATGGATCCCGACCGGGATGCCGCGCCCGTCGTCGTCCACCGTGACGCTCGAGTCGATGTGAATGGTCACGTCGACGCGGGTGCAGAATCCGGCCAGCGCCTCGTCGATCGAGTTGTCGACGACCTCGAACACGAGGTGATGCAGACCGCGCTCGGCGGTGTCGCCGATGTACATCCCGGGCCGCTTCCGGACAGCCTCGAGGCCCTCGAGAACCTTGATGTTCTCGGCCCCGTACTCCGACTGCGGCGGGGTATCGGTGGAGCTGGTCGTCATGTGGGAGGAAACGCAAATTTATACCCCGGCCCGGCATGGGACGCTACCTTGAGCGTCTCCCGAGTCGGCTGCGGATCCGGGCGGCGGGCGTGGTTCGGGAACCCGCCTCAGAGGCGCATCGGCATCAAGACGTAGGTGTAGCTCGGGTCCTGGGAGCCGTGGATCACGCCAGGACCGACCTCGTCGGTGAGACCGATGTCGATCGTGTCGCCGGACGCGTGCGCGTTCAGCACGTCGATCAGATACTTGCCGTTGAACCCGATGCTGATCGGGTCGCCGCTGTACGCCACCTCGAGGTCCTCGCTGGCCTCGCCGGCGTCCGGATTGCTTGCCGACAGCTCGAGCGTCCCCGACTGGAGGTGCAGCTTCACGCCGTGCGACCGCTCACTCGCCATCAGGGAGGTGCGACGCAGGGCCGCCAGGAGATCGTCGCGCGCGACCTGTGCCCGCACTCGCGTCGACGAGGGGATCACCTGCTTGTAGTCGGGGAACTCTCCCTCGATCAGTCGCATGAAGAAGGCGATGTTCGGCGTGTGCACGCGAACGTCCTTCTCGGCGACCACCAGCGTCAGCTCGGCCTCGCCCGTCTCGTCGAGGAGCTTGCGGACCTCGGCCAGCCCCTTGCGGGACATGATGACCCCGCGCGGGATCTTCGCGTCTGCGACGGCGCGGTCGATCATGGCCATGCGATGGCCATCGGTCGCGACCATCCGGAGCAGGCCGCCCTCGACCGTCTCCACGTAGACGCCGGAGAGATTGAATCGCGTCTCGTCCGTCGACACCGCGAACAACGTCTTGTCGATCATCTCGCGGAGCGTCCCCGCGGCGACCCGGATCTGGGTACCGCCGCCGACGCCCGGCCCGAGCGGAAGCTCGGGGAAATCCTTGGGCGGAAAGCTCACCACCTTGAAGCGCGAGCGACCGGCCATGACCTCGACCCAGCCCTCCGTGCTGGTACGCAGCGTCAGCTCGTCCGCGGTCACCTCGCGCGCGATCTCGTAGAGCTTCCGCGCGTTCACCGTGGTGGTGCCGCCCTTCTTCGTGGTGGCGGCAAGCTGGCAGCGGAGACCGACCTCCATGTCGGTCGCCACCAGAGCGATCCCACCGTCGCCCGGCTCGATCAGCACATGGGCAAGGATGGGCTGCGTGTTGCGACGCTCGACGACGCCTTGCACGAGGTAGAGGCTCTTGACCAGATCCTCCCGTTTGATGCTGCACTCCATCTCACACCTCGACCGGCGCCGGGTTTTCCCGATTATCCCCGTGCCTCATGACATCCTGCCCATCTCTGAGTAACTACACAGTAGTCGTCGTAGGGCCTGTGGACGACGTGGACAAGCCCGCTGATGCTGCGAATTCCCTAGTGGATCACCTGCGCGTTGTCCACACCGACACGTGCATTGTCGTCTACGCCGACTGACGACGGATGGAGTCCTCGAGCTGCTCCACCGTCAGAAGGAACGACGGATCGTCCTTCACGCGATGCTCGATGGTGGTCACGCCGTGGATCACGGTGGAGTGATCGCGCTGAAAGAGCTCGCCGAGGTGAGGGAACGACGCGTTGAGCATCCGTCGGCAGAGGTACATCGCGACCTGGCGTGGCAGCGCGACGTGGCGGCTGCGCCGGCGCGAGGCGAGATCGGCCGGCCGCAGGCCGAAGCGTTCGCACACCGCGCCCACGATGGCGTCGTAGGTGACCAGCGACTGTCGTGCCGGGCGCAGGCTCTGCATCGCCTCGCGGGCATATTCGAGCGTGATCTCGTGACGATGGAGCGACGCGTGGGCGCCGAGCCGGGTGAGAGCTCCCTCCAGCTCGCGCACGTTCGATGCCACCTGATCCGCCAGGAAGAGTGCGACCTCGTGGCTGATGGAGATGCCCTCGATCTCCGCCTTGCGCTCGAGGATGGCCACGCGTGTCTCCAGGTCGGGAGGCTGGAGGTCGGCGATCAGGCCCCATTCGAAGCGGCTGCGCAGGCGCTCCTCGAGCCCCGAGATGTCCTTCGGAACCTTGTCCGAGCTCAGCACGATCTGCGCGTGCTGGGCGTGCAAGGTGTTGAAGGTATGGAAGAACTCTTCCTGCGTCCGCTCGCGACCGGAGAGCGACTGGACGTCGTCGACGATCAGCAGGTCGACGCCGCGGAGCCGCTGCTTGAACTCCTCCATCCGGTCGCGGCGCAGGCTCGAGATCAGGTCGTTCACGAAGGTGTCGGTCGCGAGGTAGGCCACCCGGGCCTCGGGCCGGCGCTCGAGGACGGCGTGCCCGATGGCGTTCACCAGATGCGTCTTCCCGAGACCCACGCCGCCGTAGATGAACAGCGGGTTGTAGTGATGACCCGGCTGCGCCGCGACGGCGCGGCTCGCCGCGTGCGCGAACTGGTTCGACGCGCCGACCACGAAGCTGGAGAACGTGTAGCGCGGGTTGAGCATGGCGCGCAGCGCGAGCGAGCGGCGGTCCACGCGACGTGGGAGCGCTTCGGGGAACAGCTCGCCCTGCTCGCGGACGGCGACGTCGAGATGCACCTGTCGCGGACCGATCACCTCGGCGATGGCCTGGCGCAGCGCGGGGAGCAGGCTGTCGTTCACGCACAGCATCACCAGCCGGGAGGGCGCCCGCAGCCTGAACTCGGCAGGCGTGAGCGTGATCGGCTCGAGCGGCCGGATGAGCTCGTCTAGGTCGCGCTCGCTGACGCGATCGCCCAGGCGATCGACAATGGCACGCCAGACCCGCTGGAGCGCGGGTCCCGCCGAGTTGCGAACAGCTTTTTCCACTGCTGACGGTGCGACCGCTGCTTCGCCAGCGGCTCGAGCGGACCGGTGGTGGGTGTAGGGCAACCCCGTCGTCGTCGCAAGGGCGTTTCGCGCGAAGAATTGCGGGCCCCGTGGGCGCGTGTTACCCGTGCCGCGACGTCATGGGGTCGGTGTCCGAGCAGCTCTTCGCGCGTGCGCGCGAGGTCATTCCCGGTGGCGTCAACAGCCCGGTGCGCTCGTGGCGCGCCGTCGGCGGCAATCCGCTGTTCGTCGCGCGCGGCGACGGCGCACGCGTCACCGATGCCGACGGCCGCACGTACGTCGACTTCGTCGGCTCGTGGGGTCCGCTCATCCTGGGTCACGCTCATCCGGAGGTCGTGGCCGCGATCGTCGAGCGCGCCGCGATGGGCACGAGCTTCGGCGCACCGACGGCGCTGGAGGTCGAGCTCGCGCGGCTGGTCACGGAAGCGCTGCCGTCGGTCGAACAGGTGCGCCTGGTCAGCTCGGGTACCGAGGCGACGATGAGCGCTCTTCGCCTGGCGCGGGCGGCGACCGGCCGGGACGCGATCGTCAAGTTCGCCGGTTGCTACCACGGTCACGTGGATGCGCTCCTGGTCCGTGCGGGATCCGGGGCGCTCACGCTCGGCGTCCCGGACAGCCCAGGGATTCCCGCGGTCGTCGCCGGGCTGACGCTGCTCGCCGAGTTCAACGACGTCGCCGGCACCCGCGACCTGCTGCGCAGCCGGGGAGCCGAGATCGCGGCCGTCATCGTCGAGCCCGTGGCAGGAAACATGGGCGTCGTGGCTCCGGAGCCGGGGTTCCTGGAGATGCTGCGCGAGGAGACGGCGCGCGCGGGTGTGCTGCTCGTCTTCGACGAGGTGATGACCGGCTTCCGGGTGGCGTGGGGAGGGGCACAGGCGCGCTACCGGGTGGTCCCCGACCTGTCCTGCCTCGGCAAGATCATCGGCGGCGGCATGCCGCTGGCGGCCTTCGGCGGCCGACGCGACCTCATGCAGCTGATCTCGCCGGCCGGACCCGTCTACCAGGCCGGAACGCTCTCCGGGAATCCGATCAGCGTGAGCGCGGGACTGGCGACCCTGCGGGCGCTCCAGCGGGTGCCGGACGGCTACGCTCGACTCGAGGCGCTGGGACAGCAAGCCGAGGCGGGGCTGCGCGACGCGCTCACCGCCGCGGGGGTGCGTGGCTGCGTGAACCGGGTGGGCTCGATGCTCACGCTCTTCCTCGGCGTCGACGGGGTGCGCGACTTCCAGAGCGCCCTGCGCGCCGACACCGCGGCCTTCGGCCGCTTCTTCCTGGGCATGCTGGACCAGGGCGTCTACCTGCCGCCGTCGCAGTTCGAGGCCCTGTTCCTCTCGCTGGCGCACGAGGAGACGGACATCGACCGGCTCGTCGGAGCTGCCCGCCGGGTGCTCGCGGGTCTTTGATTTGCCGGGATCGTCCAGCGCGACGCGCTACGCCCGCGGCATGGCGATGGCCTTCGAGTTCACCGGCACGATCGCCGCCGGGGCCTTTCTCGGCTGGTACCTCGATAGTCGTTTCGGGTGGAGCCCGTGGGGGTCGATCGCGCTGACCGTCGCTTCCGCCGGGGGGGCCTTCGTGCGCCTCATCCAGATGGTGCAGAGATTCCAGGAGATCGACGATCCGTCGGACCGCTGAAGCCAGCATCGAGCGCATCCAGATCCGCCACTGGACGCTGGTAGGGACGCTCGGGCTGGCAGCGGCGCTGTGGGCGCGGGATCGCGTGGGGGGTGTCGTCGTCGGGGGCGCCGCGATCGGCCTGTCGACGTTTCTCTACGCCACCGTCTTCGCCGCCGCCGTGAAAGGCTCCTCCCGGCGTTTGGCCTTCGCGATGCTCTTTGTTAAGCTCGCGGCCTTCCTGGGGCTCGGCTGGCTCGTCTTCGTGGCGTCGGAGGCGTATCGGCCGGATCCGCTGGGGTTCGTGGTGGGGATCAGCTGCATGCCCGTGGCGGTCGTGTGGGAAGCAGTGCGGGCGCGGAAGGACTGATGGAGCACGGATACAACTGGTTGCACGGGCTGCCGCTTCCCGAGCACATCTCGACCGCGATCCTCGTCGCGCTCCTGCTGGTCGTGTTCGCCATGCGGGTGCGACCGAAGCTCGCCAACGTCGAGGGCGCGCTCGAACCCGACGAGGGCATCAGCGCGCGCAACGTCGCCGAGGCTGTGGTCGAGGGCATCAGCGGCCTGGCGGAAGGTGTCATCGGACACCACTACGAGAAGTACGTCCCCCTCCTGGCCGCGTTCTTCGTGTTCATCCTGGTGTCGAACCTCATCGGCCTGGTGCCGGGTTTCCTGCCGCCCACCTCCAACTTCAACACCACGCTCGGCCTCGGGCTGATCTCCTTCCTGGCCTACAACGCGTACGGCCTGCGGGAGAAGGGCGGCGACCACCTGATGCACCTCCTTGGTCCGGTGTGGTGGCTGGCCTTCATCATGCTGCCGGTCGAGCTCTTCAGCCAGGGATTCCGGCCGATCTCGCTCGGCATCCGGCTCTTCGCCAACATGTTCGCCGATCACGAGGTCGTGTCCATCTTCACGAGCATGACCAAGCTGCTCGTGCCGGTGCTGTTCTATCTGCTGGGCGCGTTCGTCTGCGTGGTGCAGGCGTTCGTCTTCACGATGCTGAGCGCCATCTACATCTCGCTGAGCGTCGCCCACGATCACTGATATCGATCGTCTCGGATTCTGGCCGTCCCGGTGGGAGAGGATGACAGAGGTGTGGAGGAAGGGAATCGTCCGGCCAGCAGGGGGAGAAGCATGACGAGAGTTGTACGGATGTTCATCATGGTCTTCGCGGCGGTGCTCGTGGCGAGCCCCGCGTTCGCGGAGACGGCGGCGGCGGGCGGAGGCTGGGATCGCGGGCTCATCGGCATCGCCGCCGGCCTTGGTCTCGGGCTCGCGGCCTTCGGGGCGGCGCTCGGTCAGGGTCGGGCCACCGCGGCGGCAATGGAGTCGGTCGGGCGCAACCCGAACTCGGCCGACAGGCTCTTCACGCCGCTCATCGTCGGCCTGGCGCTGATGGAGGCGCTCGCGCTCTACGCGCTCGTGATCGCGTTCATCCTGGCCGGAAAGATCTGATCGCATCACACCGTGCCGGCCGGGGACGAGCCCCCCGGCCGGAGCGGTTGCGGTACGCGGCGGCGGCTCGCTCGTGATCGACCGGGGAGTCGGCGCCGGGGGTGGAGGTGGCGCATGTGGTCGGAGGCGAGAGGCGGAGAGGGTCCTGGCGCGAAACGGATGCTGGCAGTCGCTGGCACTCCGCTCCGCGGGCACCGCACCGTGCTCACGGTGGTGCCGCTGGACACGGTCGAGCCGAATCCCGAGCAGCCGCGGAAGTATTTCGCGGAGGAGAAGCTGGTCGAGCTGGCGGCGTCGATCCTCGAGCGCGGCTTGCTCCAGCCCATCGTCGTGCGTCGGCATGGCGACGGCTATCAGCTCCTCGCGGGCGAGCGCCGGCTCCGGGCGGCGCGGCTCGCGGGCCTGGATCGGCTGCCCGCCGTGTTGCGCGATGCCGGCGACGCGCTGGAGATCGCGCTCATCGAGAACCTGCAGCGCGAGGACCTGGCGCCCCTCGAGGAGGCCGAGGCCCTGGCCGCCCTGATCGAGCGGCACGCGTACAGCCACCGCGACATCGCGGATCTCCTGGGGAAGAGCCGCCCGTACGTCTCGAACACGCTGTCGCTGACGCGCCTTCCCGATGCCGTCAAGGCCGATCTGCGACGTGAGGGAAGCAGCTTCTCCCGCGAGGTCCTGATGGGCATCGCTCGCCAGCCCGACGTCGCCAGCGCACTGGCCCTCTGGAACCGGCTCAAGCTCGATGCCATGTCGGTCCGCCGGTTCCGGGATCAGCAGGGCGCGACCTCCCGTGCGCTCCGGCCGGTACGCGATACCGTCCTTGCGGCACGGCGCCTGAATCGGACCCTCAGACGCCTGGGCGGCCAGGTCGTCCCCGTCGAGGACGTGGCGTCCCTGCGCCGGGTGCTGAGGCGAACGCGACGGCTGGTCGAGGGCTTGATCGAGTCGATGGAGCCCGGCGCCTCGCCTGTCTGACTTTCCGACCCGTCTGGGGTTTTCCTGTCGCGGTCTGCCACGGCGCGGTCACGTTTCGTTACGCGTGTTTCAGCCTCGGCACACGGGAATCCCCGCGCCGGCTAGGCGGAGCGGGACATCACGGGTTGGCACATGATTCGCTAATCGCGCCATGACGACGGCAGCGGCGACGGTGGAACGAAACGTCGGTCTTCGCGGTGGCGGGGCAGTCGAGCTCGAACCGGAGGCCGTCCTTCCCTCGCAGTACTTTGCGCAGGCCGCGGTGGATGCCTCGCTGCAGCCCGAGAAGCGGCTGATGCTCGCGGTGCTCGAGGATGCGGTCGGCACCTTCCAGAAGCACGTGAACGCCCGCGAGAGGACTGCGCATCGCCTCTTCGAGGAAGTCGCGGACTGGTTCGCGTCCGAAGACGGCGAATGGCCGTACTCGTTCGTGAACATCAGCCATGCGCTCGGTCTCGATGCCGACTACCTGCGAGCCGGGCTCGCGCGCTGGCGAGAGCGTCAGGTGGCGGCAACGGGCGGCGGTAGCAACGTCGTTCGCTTCCCCTTCCGACGCGTGAACGGCTCGCGCCACATGATCACCGGTCGCGCCGCCGGGCTGAAGCGCAGCGCGTAGTCCGGCCACGGACACTCGAGATCGGGGGCGGTCGTCCGCCCCCGCCTTTACGGTCTCCGTCGGTCCTGCGATACTCGCGCGCTCTCGCCGTGGGAGCGCCAGGTGAATCGACGATCGACGCCGCCCGGTGTCCCGCCGTGCCGCGGTCGACGGGCCGGAAGGAGCCGGAGCGATGCCGTCGCTGACCGAAGACGCGGTCGGCGTCCGGTCGGTCGGTAGCGGTCTCGGCGCGCTGCTTCGCTGGATCCGTCCGACGTTCGATCTCGCGCCCGGAGCGCGCCCCGTCCTCGACATCGGCTACTTCGCGAACGTGGTCCCGGTGAGCGACACTCTCGGGATTGCCATCTCGACGGACGGCGTCGGCACGAAGCTTCTGGTTGCGGAGGCCGCCGGCAAGTTCGACAGCGTGGGGATCGACTGCGTCGCGATGAACGTCAACGATGTCCTCTGCGTTGGTGCCCGTCCCGTCGCGCTGGTGGACTACATCGCCGTCGAGGAAGCCGACCCCGACCTGCTCGGTCCGCTCGGTCAGGGTATCGCGCTCGGCTGTGAGCAGGCCGGCGTGAGCTGTCCCGGCGGAGAGCTCGCGCAGGTGCGGGAGATGATCCGCGGCGTGCATCCAGGTCGGGGCGTCGATCTGGTCGGCACCGCGATCGGCACCGTGTCGCTCGACCGTGTGCTGACGGGCGCCGCGGTCGAGCCCGGCGACGTTCTGCTCGGGCTGGAGAGCTCCGGTCTGCATTCGAACGGCTTCACGCTGGCGCGCCGCGCGTTGCTGGAGCAGGGCGGCCTCGCGCTGGACGGCCGGGTGTCCGAGCTGGGCTGCACCCTGGCAGCCGAGTTGCTGCGGCCGACGCGGATCTACGTGAAGCCGGTGCTCGCCGTGCTCGACGCCGGCCTGCCGGTCCACGCGCTGGCGCACATCACCGGCGACGGCCTCTTCAATCTGGTCCGGACGGCCCGGCCGGTCGGGTTCGACGTCGAACACTGGCCGGAGCCGCCACCGATCTTCCGGCTGATCCAGCGATGCGGGGGCGTGGCCGAGGAGGAGATGTTCCGCGCCTTCAACATGGGAATCGGGTTCTGCGTGGTCACGCCACCTGCGGCCGCGGACCGAGTGGGCGCAGTGCTCGCCGATCACGGGCTCGCCGTGCACGTCCTCGGCCATGCCACCGATGACGCGGAGCGCACCATCACGCTGCGACCGCGGAAGCTCGTGGGCCGCGGCGGCCGCTTCGCGCGCGCCTAGCGCCCGGGCGCTGCACCCGGTCAGGTGGACGACCCGGGATCCGCCGCGCCGCCGCACCCGCCGCATATCCCGGGTCGCCCTCCTGGCCGGGCGACTGGCCGGGGCCCGAAAGCGGCCCGCAAGACTTCGCCGACAAACCCGAGCACGCCGGCTTCCCCAGTCGCCGTCGTGCTCGGGCCTGCCCGACGTCACAATTCGCTGATCAGGACCTGGGTGACCCCGCAGCTCAGCATGTCGAGCTCGCGGGCTGCGCCCAGCGAAAGGTCGATGTTGCGCCCGCGGACGTAGGGTCCCCGATCGTTGATGGTGACGAGGACCGAGCGTCCGTTGTTCAGATTCGTTACCCGTACCTTGGTGCCGAGTGGCAGGAAGCGATGTGCTGCCGTCAGCTCATCGGGATGGAAGACGTCGCCGCTGGCGGTCTTCCTGCCCGCGAACCCGCGGCCGTAATACGAAGCTCGACCGAGCTTCGGCTGCGGATAGTCGTCATCGATTCCGGGCGATGCCCGGACCGGCGATACCGCGAGGCACGAGACCGCCATCGCCGCCGCGGCGAGCGAAAAAAGAACGGGCCGGGGGATCGCTCCCCCGGCCCGCTTGGGCTCGGTGTGCACTGATCCCGCTCCTTGTACGCCTACGAAGTTAGCTGACGGGTTCGGGTCAAAGAGCTTGCCCGTCCCGGACACTGCGCCCGGGATTCACCCCATTGCTGCTGGGTCCTCCGCTCTCCCTTCGGGAGATTCGGCGTAAGATTTTTTTTGTCGCGGGGTCGATTATTGAACGAAGGCGCCCCTGTCAAGAGCGCGCTGCGGAAGACACGAGAACTCTCCGGAAATCAATGATCTTCGGCGTCGTCGAAATTTCCCTTGACGCCGGGCAGCAGCGGGGACTTGTAGTGTCGAACGCCACTGGCGGCCGGCTTGCGATACACGAACCGGGTGTCGCAGCCCGTGCACTGCACCTCGTACGCCTCGCCCTTCCGTCTCAGTCGGACGGTCACGATGCCTCCGTCGGAGTGCCGGTGCTGCACAGCCGGGTACTCGGCCACGAAGACGGTGCGCATGCGCTGGCTTGCTAGCTCCCGACCCTTTGGCTGTCAACGCGGTCCGCGGGTCCTTGCCGGCACCCGGAGCCCCTGCCAGCATGCTCCATGGCCCGCGCCAACCGGCTCGCCGACGAGACCAGCCCATACCTCCTGCAGCACGCGCACAATCCCGTCGACTGGTATCCCTGGGGCGACGAGGCGTTCGCCCGCGCCCGCGCGGAGGCCAAGCCGGTCCTCCTCTCGATCGGATACTCGGCCTGTCACTGGTGCCACGTCATGGAGCGCGAGTCGTTCGAGAACGCGGACACCGCGGCGCTCATGAACGACCGGTTCGTCAACATCAAGGTCGATCGTGAGGAACGCCCGGACGTCGACGACGTCTACATGCGGGCGGTGCAGCTCATGATCGGCCGCGGCGGCTGGCCGCTCACCGTCTTCCTGACGCCCGACGGGCGTCCCTTCCATGGCGGCACCTACTTCCCGCCCGTCGATCGGCACGGCATGCCGGCGTTTCCGCGCGTCCTCGAGGCGGTGTCGCGCGCGTTCCACGACCAGCCGGACGACGTGGCCAAGGCGGTCTCGAAGCTGGTATCCGGCGTGCAGCGGTCCGAGGAGACCGCGCCGACCGACGTCGCGCTCGATCCGACGCTGCCGCGGCGGGCAGCGGAAGGCCTGCTGCGTCACGTCGACACCCTGCACGGTGGCCTCGGCGGCGCTCCCAAGTTTCCCCACACCCGCGCCTTCCAGCTCCTCCTCCGGCAATGGCGTGTGACGCAGCGCCAGGACCTTCTCGATGCGGTCGTGCTCACCTGCCGCCGCATGGCCGACGGAGGCATCTACGACCAGATCGGCGGCGGGTTTCATCGCTACTCGGTCGACGCGCGCTGGCTGGTCCCGCACTTCGAGAAGATGCTCTACGACAACGCCGAGATCCCGCGGCTCTACCTCGAGCTGTTCCAGGCCACCGGCGATCCGGGGCACCGCCGCGTCGTGGAGGAGACGCTCGACTACCTGCTGCGGGAGATGCGGGACGCCGACGGGGGCTTCTACTCGGCCACCGACGCCGACAGCGAGGGCGAGGAGGGCAAGTTCTTCGTCTGGACGCCCGCCGAGGTCGCCGCGGTCGTCGATCCTGCCGACGTGGACCTGGTCTGCCGCTACTGGGACGTCACGGACGAGGGGAACTTCGAGGGCACGAGCATCGCCCACGTGACGCTCACCATGGATCAGGTTGCGAAGCTCTTCCGGCGCTCGCCCGAGGACGCCGCGAGGGCCATCGCGACGGCGCGGGCGCGCCTGTTCGAGGCGCGCAGCCATCGCGTGCCGCCCGCCTGCGACGACAAGATCCTCACCAGCTGGAACGCACTCCTCATCGGCACGCTGGCGGAAGCCGGACGGGTCCTCGGCGTGTCACGCTACCTGGCCGCCGCGGTCGCGGCGGGCGACTTCCTGTGGAATCAGGTGCGGCGCGACGGCCGGCTGCTGCACGGCTGGGCCAAGGGACGGGCGAAGCAGGACGCGTTCCTCGACGACCATGCATTCCTGGCGGCGGCGCTCCTCGACCTGTACGAGGCCACCGGCGACGGCCGTCATCTCGCCCGCGCCCGCGAGCTCGTCGACGTGCTCGACACCCGCTTCCACGACGACGTGGGTGGCGGCTACTTCTACACCTCGCACGACGCGGAGGCGCTCATCGTGCGCACGAAGTCCGGCTCCGACGGCTCGATCCCGTCGGGCAACGGGGTGGCGGCCGTCGTGCTGCTGCGGTTGCATGCGATCACGGGCGAGGAGCGCCTGCGCACCCGTGCCGAGGAGATCCTCCGGCTCTATCAGGGCGCCGCGGCGGAGAACCCCTTCGGCTACACGACGTGGCTGGAAGCGCTCGAGCGCTGGGCGGAGGGCGCCACCGAGGTCGTGATCGTCGGGGCCCCGGACGTACCCGCCACGAAGGCGCTCTGGGACGCCGTCGCGACGCGGTGGATCCCCCATCGCACCCTGGTCCGCGTCGAAGCGGGCGCCGGGGACGTGCCGGCCGTCGCGCGCGATCGGCACGCCGTCGGTGGCCGCGCCACGGCCTACGTCTGCCGCAACTTCGCCTGCTCCCGTCCCGTCCACACGCCGGAGGATCTGCTCGAGCTGCTGGGTTAGGCGGCCCCACGGCGTACCTTGACGGGTTGCCGTGTCCCTCCTGGACGTCGCGCCGACGCTGCTCGACGTCGCAGGCATCGCCGCGCCGGCCCTACCGACCGCGGAATCGCGGCGCCCGCCGCTCCCGCTGGGCGGCCAGCCCCTCCTGCAGGTCCGCACTCGAGCGCACGAGACGATGCATCTCTTCCAGGTCGTCGCGCGCCAGCATGCGGTGCAAGCTGGTTGCGCGCTGCACGAAGGCCTTCATGGCTCGGACCGAGAGCGGCGCGTTCTGGATGATCTGGTGCGCGAGCGATGCGACGGCGCTGTCCAGCTCGTCCGCCGGTACCACCCGGTTCACCAGGCCGAGGCTACAGGCGCTCTCGGCCGCAACCGCTTCACCGGTGAACAGCAGCTCGTTCGTCTTTGCGGCGCCGATGGTGTCGACGAGCTTCCACGTGAGCGTCACCGGTACCGCGAGCCCGATGCGCGCGAGCGGCATCGAGAAGCGCGCGGAGTCGGCGGCCACGCGGAGGTCGCAGTGCAGCGCGAGCTCGCACCCGCCGGCGACCGCGTCTCCCTGCACGGCCGCGATCGTCGGCTGCGGACAGGCCTCGAGGTCCTCGAGCACCTTCTCCAGCCCCCCCAGGTCGGCCTCGCCCGCCTCGCGCTGGGCGGCCATCTCGCGCAGGTCGAGCCCGGCGCAGAATGCCGGGCCATTGGCACGGACGATGATGACGCGGACGTCGGGATCGGCCGATACCCGCTCGAGCGTGGCTCGAAGCTGGGCGATCGTGGACGCGTTCAGCGCGTTCCGCTTGTCGGGGCGATTGAGGGTGATGGTGCAGGCGTGGTCGCTCGACGCGACCAGGACTTCGTCGGCCATGGCGGAGCGTGTATCCGCTCAGAACCGGTCCTTCAAACCGCGAACGGCCGCGAACAGCGCAACCGCGTCGCCGGCAGGGACCTCCGGGAGGCGAGCGCGCACCGACGCCGCGAGCTCCGGGCTCCCGGTCCGGAGAAACGGATTCGTCGCCTTCTCGTCGGCGATGGTGCTCGGGACGGTCGGCTTTCCCGCGCGGCGCAGCGCCTGCACCGCCGTCATCTTCGAGCGCAGCGTCGGGTTGCCGGGCTCGAGCGTCAGCGCGAACTGGAGGTTCTTCTCGGTGTACTCGTGACCGCAGTACACCCGGGTATCGTCCGGGAGCGCGGCCAGCTTGGCGAGAGAGCCCATCATCTGCGCGGCGTCACCCTCGAAGAGCCGGCCGCAGCCGCCTGCGAAGAGCGTGTCGCCCGTGAACACCGCGTGCTCCTCCGGAAACCAGTAGGCCACGTGACCGCTCGTGTGCGCGGGAATGAGGATGACGCGTCCCTGCAGGGCGCCGACCCGGACGGGATCGCCATCGCGAACCCGATCGGTGATGCCGGGGATCCTCGGCGCGTCGTCGGCCGAGCCGTACACACGCAGATCGGGAAGCTTCGCGAGCAGATCGCCATTGCCGCCGACGTGGTCGAAGTGATGATGCGTCGCGAGCACGCTGCGGAGGGCCACTCCCCGGCGTGCGACCTCGTCCAGGACGGGCCGGGCTTCCGCGCAGTCGACGACTCCTGCTTCGCGCGATGCGGAGTCGATGAGCAGGTAGGCGTAGTTGTCGCTCAGCTGCGGAACCGGGATCACTTCCATGGCCACTGGACGTCCTCTCGGGGATCGGCGCCGGGCGGTGCGGCGGCGCGGGGTTGGATGCTGGCGACGCGCCGCTCGATGGCCTCGAGACGCTCGAGGACGTCGTCGAGGCGGGCCCGGATCGCTGCCGCGCTCTCCACCGCGTCCAGGGCGAGCGCACGGACGGGGCCGACGAGCTCGCGAGCTCCGTTGGCGAGCAGCAGCTCGAGCGCACGCACACGAGCGTTGAGCCGATCGATCTCGCCGCTCAGGACCGGCGGAACGACGTCCGCGATGCGTCGCTGCACGTCACCCGCGAGGGACTGCGCCTGTCCGAGGAGAGCCTGACTGCCGTCCGCCAAGATGTCTCCGAGCGCCCCGAGCGGGCCGCGGGAGCGTTCCATCGCGACCTCCTGCCACCGCGCCGACGCGACGCGGAAGCGACAGGCTTAGAGCAAGCGAATCCAGAGAAATCAACTCGTTGCGGGAAGAGCGCGCAGCACGAGGAGAAGCCGGCGCACGCCCTGCGAGAGATTCTCGATCGAGACGCGCTCGTCGATGCCGTGCACCGTGTGCTGGTCCCCCTCGTCGAGGACGAACGGGACGAAGCCGTAGCTGGCGATTCCCAGCGAGCGGAACCAGTGGCTGTCGGTGAAGCCGGTGATCACGCTCGGAACCACCGGCGCGCCCTTGAGATCGGCGTCCGCCATGGCCCGCACCGCGCGGACCAGCCCCGAGTCGCCGGGCGATGCCGTCGATGCGAACGCGAGCAGGGGCTCGATCTTGATCCCGGGATCGCCGATCGCGTGCTCGAGGCGGGCGATGAACGCCTTCGGGTCGGCTCCCGGCAGGAGACGGCAGTCGAGCTGCGCGCTGGCCTCCGCGGGGATCACGTTGGTGGCCATGCTGCCGTCGAGGACGGTAGGCGTCACGGTGTCGTGCACCAGCGCGCTCTGCCGGTGATTGGTGAGGAACTCCGCGCGGAACACGGGGTTGCGCAGCGAGGTCGCGAGGTGGGCGAGCCGCGAGCGGAGTGGCTCGCGCTCGAGCGGCGCCAGGGCGGAGAAATAGTCCTGCACCGAGCGGGTCACGATGATCGGTGACGGAGCCGCGAGGATCCGATCGAGCGCGTGCACGAGCCGGGTGACGGCCGTGTCGGGCGCCGGTGCGGAGCCGTGTCCCGCTTCCCCGTGAGCCACGAGCCGGACCCAGTAGGGCGCCTTCTCCGCGACGTCGACCTGCACGAGCGTGCCGGTCGCACGCGGATGGATGTGGTCGCCCTCCGTGAGGAGATACTCGGCGCCGGAGACCAGGTCTGGCCGGTGATCGACCAGCCAGCCGGCGCCCATCTGACCACCGGTCTCCTCGCCGGCCGTCGCGAGCAGGATGACGTCGCGCGGAAGCGGCACGCCGCTTCGCACCAGCGCGACGACGGCCATCGCCTCCACCGCGGCGACACCCTTCGCGTCGAGCGCGCCGCGCCCGTAGACGAAGCCGTCACGCCGCTCGCCGCCGAACGGTGGGACGCTCCAGCGCGAAGGCTCGGCCGGCACGACGTCGAGATGGGCGAGCAACACGATCGGCCGCGCGGTGCCCGCTCCCGCGAGTCGCGCGTGCAGATTGCCGCGTCCGGGAGCCGACTCGATGATCTGCGCGTCGACGCCGACCTCCGCGAGCTTGCGCCGAAGAAGCTCCGCGGCAGGCGTCTCGTTGCCGGGAGGATTGGTGGTGTCGACGCGGATCAGGGTGGCGAGCAGATCCGCGGTCTCGTTGCCCAGTGCTGCCCAGTCGATCTCGGCCGCGTGGACCGCGCTTTTCATCACCAGGATGAGCGCAAGCGCTTGCACCACAAGTATGGGCAGCTTCACGCGTGCTGTAACCCCACTGTAGCAAAGCGCTGCGCTATACTTCGAGCGGAAATACCTCGCGCGCAGGGCTCTCGGCGCGCGCCACTTATCAACACCATGTGGGGCGCGGTTTTGGCTCCGGGCCCCTCTCCGGAACGCTTCTCGGGTGCGGCGTTGATCGGATCCGGAAGCGGGTGATAACCGCCGCCTCGCCGTGCACTTACCCGACAGTCGTCCGGTCGGAGTTGCGGCCGTATCAGCCGTCGTCGTCCGGGCGTTGCCAACACCGCCCATGCACACGTTATCCACAGGACGGGGGAGGTCGATATCCGAGCCCGGCGGCATACACCTCGGAGGAGCCCCGTCGGGTCGCTTCCGGTTTCGTCGTCCTCACCTGGGCGAAGATCGCGCGCATCCGGGCGATCAACGCCGGGAAGTCCGAGTTCATGAACAGCTTCAGCAGCATCCGACCACCGGGGCGGAGCAGCCGGACGGCGGCGTCGAGTGCGGCGCCGGCCAGCTCGGAAACGCGTGCTTCGTCGGTGTCTCGTATCCCCGTCAGCTTCGGCGCCAGGTCCGACAGCAGCACGCCGGCGGGGCCGCCGAGCGCGGCAACGACGGCGGCGATCGCGTCGGGATCGCGCACGTCGCCCACCAGCACCGCGACGTGCGGAGCGCCGAGCGGCGTCACGGCGGACAGATCGATGCCGACCACCCGTCCCGCCGGTCCGACTCGCTCCGCCGCGACCTGCAGCCAGGCACCCGGCCACGCGCCCAGATCGGCAACGCGATCGCCCGCGCGCAGGATGCGAAAGCGATCGTCGAGCTCGATCAGCTTGTACGCGCTGCGCGCCCGGTAGCCGGCCGCCCTGGCGCGCCGGAAGTGCGCATCGTGGCGCTCGTACGCCACCCGCGACGACCGGGCCTCGCGGCGATCAGTCCGCGGGTCCGGCGGGCATGAGGACCTGCCCGCCGGGTTCGACGCCCGACCGCGGCCCCGACGGGCTGTCGAGGTACGGCTCCGGTGTGTCGAACGCGTTGTACGTCGGCTCGTAGTTGAAGACGCGCTGGAGGCCCGGCTGGGAGACCACGAAGTGCACGGGGCGCGCGAAGAGCCACTCGAGCACGAAGCCGGCGGCCGCCACGGGGTAGCTCGCGATCTTGAGCGGGTTCGACTCGGCGTCGGAGTAGGCGTCGTGCGCACGCGCGGAACCCGGGATCATGAGCGCGCTGGCGAGCGCGAGTGCGGTGAGTAGCTGTCTCACGTGACACCTCCGGTGCCGGCGGGCCGGCGCAGGGCGACCCTAGCAGCAGGCGCCAAGCGCCTCAAGCCGACCCGATCCGGGTCGTCGAGCGCGGACGAAGTTTGACAGCCTCCAATCATGCCGATAGAGCCGCGACATGCGCCGCGTGTTCCGGCCGCTCGAACCGCTACGCGGATGGCGGAAGCTTGCCGTCCATACCTGGAGCAAGCCACGGGACCCCAGCACCTACGCGCTCGTCCACGTCCCGATGGCGAACGCGCTCGCCTACTGCGAGCGCCAGCGGAAGGAAAGCGGGGTGCACGTCACGGTGACTCACCTCGTCGTGCACGGTGTCGCCCTGGCGCTGGCGCAGTTCCCGCAGATGAACGGCATCGTTTCACGGGGCAGGATCATGCTCCGCGACTCGGTCGACATCTTCCTCCAGGTGGCCACCAGCGGCGGCGCGGAGCTGTCCGGATTGAAGATCGCCAACGCCGACAAGAAGAGCGTGCTCGAGATCGCGCGCGAAGCCGAGGAGCGCGTGGCGCGCATCCGCGCGCGCCGCGATCAGCAGGTCGAGCGCACGAAGTCGCTGCTCGATCGGGTCCCGCATCGCCTTCTCGGCCGGATGATGCGGATACTCTCCTACCTGATCTACGACCTCGATCTCGATCTGTCGCGCTTCGGAGTCGTGAAGGACGAGTTCGGCACCGCGATGGTGACGAACGCGGGCGTCTTCGGCATCAGCGCCGCGCTGGGACCGATCGTGCCGTTCAGCCGGACGCCGATGGTGGTCCTCATGGGGCAGGTCGAGGACCGCGTCGTGGCGGAGAACGGTCGTCCCGTCGTCAAGCCGATGATGACCCTCGGCGTGACGCTCGACCACCGGTTCATGGACGGGTACCACGGCGGCGAGATGGCGCGCATCTGCTGCGCGTACGTCGAGAACCCGGATCGCGAGGAGGTCGTCGCGCCGCGCGCCTTCGCGGTCGTGAAGGGCGGCAGAGCCGAGTAGCGTGGCGCGGCTCAGGCCGCGCCGGCGGCGTCCCAGCCGATGAACGAGAGCTGGCGGCCCGCGCCGGCGCCGTCGCGGCGATAGGACGCCAGGGTCGGGGTGCAGCGCGTGCACGGCCCCACGGCGGTGACCGAGCGAACCCCGGCTGCTTCGACCAGCAGGCGCGCGGCAGCGCGCAGATCGAGCATGAGACGATCCCCGGCGGGCGTCCACGCGGCGGCGGTGAGCGTTCCGGTGCGAGCCGTGAACGCCGCCCGGACCTCGGCACCGACACGGTAGCAGCACGGGCCGATCGACGGCCCGAGTGCGACCTCGACGTCCGCCGGGGCGACGCCCCACGTCTCGCGCAGCCGGCGGAGTGCCGACTCGAGGACACCGGCCGCGGCGCCGCGCCATCCGGCATGCACCGCCGCGACGACGCCCGCGGAGCGCGCCAGGAGCAGCGCCGGCACGCAGTCTGCCGTCACGATACCGACGGCGAGACCGAGATCGCGCGTCACGAGCCCGTCCGCCTCGGTCGGCTCGGCTGCGGGGTCGGCGACGGTCACTCGCGTACCGTGCACCTGGCGGGCGGTGACCGCGGGCAGAGCGATCCCCAGAGCGCACAGCGCGCGGCTCCAGTCGCCTCCGCCCGCCACCATGCTGTCGTCGCGATCGAGGAAGCCGTGCCGCAACCCGGGCGCCGCGTCCCAGCCGGGAGCCGTCAGCACCCCTCAGGATTCCTCGACCGGCGGGATCTGCTCGAGCGTGACATCGGTGTATCCGAGCAGCTCCTGGATGGTGTGCAGCTTGTACGGCTTCTCGTAGAAGATCCGCTTGATGCCGGTATTGATGAGCACCTTGAAGCAGTGGATGCACGGCGTGTGCGTGATGTAGATGCCGGCGTCGCGGATGCCGGCGCCGTTCTTCGCCGCCTGCGCGATGGCGTTGATCTCGGCGTGGATGCAGCGGAAGCAGTTCTCCTCGACCTCGCCGCTCGGAGTGGTGGAGCGATAGATGAGACACCCGACGTCGAGGCAGTGCGGCAGGCCCGCCGGTGATCCGTTGTAGCCCGTCGCGAGGATGTTCTTGTCACGCACGATGACGGCGCCCACCTGCGCGCGCAGACAGGTCGAGCGCTCGGCGACCTGCCGCGTGATCGTGAGGAAGTACTGGTCCCAGGTCGGTCGCGCGCTCATGACACGATCCGGATCGGCTCGGGGACGAAGGTGACGAGGAAGAGGATCAGGCTCGCGACGGCTCCGAGGCGCCGCGCAGGTCCGAGCGGCAGCGCATCGTCGACCGTGCGCGGGTGGCCCATGAGCAGCATCGCGGCCGCCACGCCGCTCCAGACGAGCCAGAAGGCCGATCGCGTGGCGCCGAGCCAGACCAGCACGGCGAGCAGCACGGCCGGGAGCAGCGTCTGGCCGCGGCCGCGCGCCGCGTAGAGCACGTGTCCGCCGTCCAGCTGTCCCGCGGGCAGCAGGTTGAGCGACGTGACCAGCAGGCCCGCCCAGGCGGCGAACGCCACGGGATGGAGCATCACCGTATCGGGCTCGGCGTGCAGGACGATGCGCGCGAGGAAGCTCGTGAGCAGCGAATCGCCGAGCAGGATGGTCGGACCGTCGGGCAGCGCCGCGCCGACCGTCGAGAGGCGCAGGCCGACCACCATGGCGACGAGCGCGACGACGAACCCTGCCCACGGCCCGGCTGCGCCCATGTCGAAGAGCGCGCGCCGATCGGGAAACCGCGAGCGGACGCGGATGACGGCGCCGAAGGTGCCGAGCAGGAAGAACGGCGGCGCGGGCAGCACGTACGGCAGCGACGCCACGATGCCGTGCCGCCGGCACATGAGGTAGTGCCCGGACTCGTGGGTGAGCAGGATGGCAAGCAGGGTGATCGAGAACGGCAGGCCGGAGAGCAGCGCCCGCAGCGACGTGGGCTCGACGCCGGCCATGCGCGCGCCGGCCATCGTCGTCGTGACCAGCGTGACGGCGAGCAGCAGCAGGTGCAGCATCGGTCGATCGGTGCGGCGCGCCACGGGTCGGGCTGCGGGAGCGGGGAACCCGGGGGAGCCGGGCCACTGCAGCGTCTCGGGAAGGGATTTCGTCTCGTCCACGTCGAGTCTCACGGGCCCACGCTGACCGCGGCGCCGACCACGGCGCCGAGACGTTCGCGCGCGGATCCGTCGCGCACGGCGATCTCGATCAGGTTCCAGCTGTTCACCACGGCCACCAGCGATCCGCGCGCGGCGGCGGCGTAGCTCACGGCGACACCGCGGATGCGCGCGTCTCCGATGCTAATGGAAACGTCCGCGTGAGGGAACGCGTCGCCGGGGAGGTTGGTCACCAGGTTGCCGAAGTGATCCACGTAGATGACCTGACCCCGCAGCTGCCGGCCCTCCCGCAGCGGATCGGGCAGCGAGAGCCGCACCGGATCGTCGATCCGCGGACCGAGCGCGTCGACGTCGACGCCCGTGGCCAGCGCGGCCGCCACCGGCGCGAACACGTCGCGTCCGTGGAACGTCGCGCTGCGCGGCGATGCGAGGTATCGCTCCTCGCGCAGCTCGACGGTGCGACGCACGGCGGCCGGCGGCGCCGCCAGCGACAGGAGGCCGTTGTCCGGCCCCACCAGAAGCGCCGTCGCGGTCTCGATGCAGAGCGCGCGCCGCTCGCTCCCCACACCGGGATCCACGACGGCGACGTGCACGGTCCCGGGCGGAAACCACGGCGCGGCGTGGCGGAGAACCAGCGCTCCCGCCAGCACGTCCTGCGGGGGAATCCCGTGCGAGACGTCCACCACGGGGACTCCCGGAGCGCGCGTCGCGATGACGCCCTTCATGATCGCCACCCACGGGTCGGCGAGTCCGAAGTCGGTGGTGAGCGTGATCAGCGCAGCGCCTCCTCCACCGCGGCCCACAGCAGCGGGAACATGATCTCGTGATGCCCGATGAGCTGGATGCCGCGGCCACCGGTCGCGGTCGGTCGGCCGACGACGTTCACCGCCGGCCGGTAGTGCCGCACGAAGTCCATGTCGATGGTCGTGATGCGCCGGACACGGCGCCCGACGTTGCGGGCGAGGTTGAGCGCCTTCACGAACACCTCCGGCATCACGACGGCCGAGCCGAGATTCAGGTAGACGCCGCCGTCGAGCCCTCCCACCACGCTGGCGAGCAGTCGGAAGTCGCGCATGCTCCCTTCACCGATGGCCGCGCCGTCGGCGTCGGGATGCATGTGGATGATGTCGGTCCCGATGGCGACGTGCACCGTGGCGGGCACGCCGGCGCGCGCCGCGGCGGCGAGGATGCTCGTGTGGCGATGCGGGAGCCGCGCCGCCTCGATGGCATCGCCCACCGCGCGCCCGAGGCCCTGGCCCGCGGCGACGCCCTCGCTCGTGGCGCGATTCAGGAACTCGCCGGTCTCGCGCGCCATGCCGAAGAGACCGCGGTCGAGGCCCGGGCCGACGTCCTCCGACGTGCGGCCGCCCCACGCCAGCTCGAAGTCGTGCACGAGGCACGCGCCGTTCATGGCCACGGCCGCCAGGCGCCCGCGCTCGATCAGGTCGACGATGAGCGGCCCGAGCCCCACCTTGATGGCGTGCGCGCCCATGCCGAGCACGACGGGACGGCGCGCGCGGACCGCGCGCGCGATGCGCGTGGCGGCGTCGCGCAGGTCGCGCGCCGCCAGGATGTCGGGGAGCCCGGCGAGGAACTCGCGCACGCTGGCGCGCGCGCGCACGGGCTTGCCGAGCGCCTTCGCGGCCACCTTGCTCGGCCGCCGGTCGAGCGGCACCGTGCGCACGCGCCGCGGATCGATGGGGACGGGCGGACGGGCGGACGAGCGGGTGGGTGGGGGTCGCCGGCTCACGCCGGCTCCCCGCAGACGCGCCGCTCGACCAGCTCGCACAGCACGTGTCCGACGAGGATGTGCGTTTCCTGGACGCGCGGCGAGAGCCGGCTCGCCGACACGCGGAGGCTGACGTCGACCTGGCCGGCGAGCGCGCCGCCGTCGCCGCCGGTCAGCCCGACGACGCGCATGCCGAGCGAGCGGCACGCCGACACGGCCCGGAGCACGTTGGGGGAGTTCCCGCTGGTCGAGAGCGCGAGGGCGACGTCGCCGGCCCGACCGAGCGCCTGCACCTGGCGCGCGAAGACCTCGTCGTAGCCGTAGTCGTTCGAGATCGCGGTGAGCGCCGAGGTGTCGGTGGTGAGCGCGATCGCGGGCAGCGCGCGCCGGTCGCGCGTCATGCGACCGACGAACTCGCTGGCGATGTGCTGCGCGTCGGCCGCGCTGCCGCCGTTCCCGAAGAGCAGCAGCTTGTGGCCGCCGCCGAGCGCCTCCGCGACGAGGTCGACCGCTCGTTCGAGGTCGGCCGCGTGCTCCGACAGGAAGACGCGCTGCGCGTGCAGGCTGTCGTCGAAGAGCGCGCGAATGGCGTCCTGCGTCGCGGACACGGTGGCGTCGATGGTAGGCAGCCGCTCCCGTGCGGGTCAAGGACCCCGTCACGCGCCGCGAGGCGGACCGAAGCGGCGCGCGGCGATGTCGGCGATGGTGCGGCCGATGCTGATCGAGGCCGTCGCACCGGGCGACGGTGCGTTCAGCACGTGCACCATGCCTTCCGCCTCGACGATGCGGAAGTCGTCCACCAGGAGGCCGCTCGGCTCGACGGCCTGCGCGCGGACGCCGGCGCCGCCGCGCTCGATGTCGTCCTCGCGCAGGTCGGGCACGAGCCGGCGGAGCGCGGTGACGAAGGCGCGCTTCGACACGGATCGGTACATCTCGCCCATGCCGGTCGACCAGTAGCGGCTGGCCATGCGCCAGAAGCCACCGTACGCCGCCATGCTGGCGAGGTCGCGCAGCGAGACGTCGCGGTGGCGGTAGCCTTCGCGCTTCCACGCCAGCACCGCGTTCGGTCCCGCCTCCACGCCGCCGTGGATCATGCGCGTGAAGTGGACGCCGAGGAACGGGAAGGACGGATCGGGAACCGGATAGACGAGGTTCCGCACCAGGCTGCGGCGCTCGGGACGGAGCTCGTAGTACTCGCCGCGGAAGGGAATGATCTGCAGCCCCGGCTGCACGCCGCAGAGCCGGGCGACGTGATCGGAGCGGAGACCGGCGCAGTTGACGAGCGCGCGGCACGTCACCGGACCGCGGCGCGTCTCGATCACGATCTCGCCGCCGCCGCGTCGCACGCGCTCGACGCGCGCGTCGAGCAGGAATTCGCCGCCACCGGCGCGCACCAGGTCGGCGAGGACCTCCATGACGCGAGGGTAGTCGACGATGCCGGTCTGCGGGACGTGGAGGCCGGCGATCCCTGCGACGTGCGGCTCGAGCTCGCGGATCTGCTCGGGCCCCAGGCGCCGCATGCCGTCGAGGCCGTTCGCGCGCCCGCGGCGCTCGAGCTCGTCGAGCGCCGGCAGCTCGGCCTCGCGCGTGGCGACGACCACCTTGCCACAGCGCTCGTGCGGTACGCCGTGCTCCTCGCACAGGCGATACATGAGGTCGCGGCCCTCGACGCAGTTCCGCGCCTTCAGCGACTCCGGCTTGTAGTACAGGCCGGAGTGGATGACGCCGCTGTTGTGGCCGCTCTGGTGCCCGCCGAGCTTCGACTCGGCCTCGAGCACCACCAGCGAGCCGCGCAGCCGCTCGCAGAGCGCGTGGGCGGTCGCGATGCCGACGATGCCGCCGCCGATGACGGCCACGTCGTACCGGGGGGTTCCGTTCACCCGGCGTCGTCCGGAGGCGGGCTCTCGTGTTCGACGAACCAGCGCAGCACGTCGAGCGGTGTGATGATGCCGACCAGCTTGCCGGCGCGCGTGACGGGCAGGTTGTGGATGCGCTCCGCGCGCAGCGTGTCGATCACCTCGTCGGCGGGCGCGAACTCGTCGATCGTGATCGTCGGCTGCGACATGATCTCGCGCGCCTCGGTGACGCGCGGATCGCGCAGCAGCGCGCTCACGACGTCGGTCTCGCTGATGAAGCCGACGACGGAGCCGTCCGCCTCGACCACCGGCACGCCGCCGATTCGTCCCGCCACCAGGGTCGCCGCGATCGCGGCGAGCGGCGTGTCGGGCTCGACGGACGCGACCCGCTCCGTCATCATGTTGCGGGCGTGTCCCTTCACGCCCGCCACTCGTACCCGCCGCGCGGGGACGGCGTCAATCGGGGACGCGTTGCCAGGAGCCGCGGCCTGGGCTAAGCACTGAGACCGTCGCGGGCGTAATTCAGTGGTAGAATGCCAGCTTCCCAAGCTGGACGTCGCCGGTTCGACCCCGGTCGCCCGCTCTCTTTTCCTGCCGCCGATCACCGACTTGCGTCGGGCCGGCGGTCGACGCGCCTCGGCGGCCTCTGGGCTGGTGCCGGTAGTGGTGCCGGTTGTGCGCCGTGAGAGGCCGAACCGCATCGAGCTTGCGAGCCGGCGAGAGGTGCGCGTAGCGCTGGGTCATCGCGGAACGTACGGGTCCCCGGCGACGTCCTCCGAGGATCATCGCGTGTGACTCATTCCCTTCCCAAAGTCACACGTGAGCAAATTCTCCGGCGTCAAGCGAATGATGACCGACTCGGACGTGCTCGGATTGTTCTCGGCGTACCACTGCCGAGCTTCGGCCCAGGTAGCCGCGATGCCATTGCGTAGTCGTCGCGCTGCTCGGGCAGGACCACGACTGGGCCCTCCACCATCACGTATTTGTATGGTGGCGGCTCGGTCTGAACGGTCATTGTCGCACGGACGGAACCCAGTATCGATGCTTCCGGACGGATCAGGTGGCCGATATGAGCGACCTGTTTCGGAGGCTGGCGGACACCGTCTGGAGTGAGGAACACCCGCCGCAAAACTGGGGCGGCAACTGATGTCACTCATCACGCCGTTCGCCCGCTCAGCCGTTCATCGCACACACGCGCACAGCGCAATGGATCGCCATGCCACTCTCGGGCAGTGCCGCTGAACTTCACCCGCTCTGAAACCCGCGACTGGGCATTGCTAGTTGGAGTCGCGCGCCTCTTCCTCGAAGAGGGCATACAAGGTCGCGTGCACATCGCGTAGAACGCGTCTCACTGGCTGCCGGCGGGCTCGACGATCGAGAATTCGCAGTGCCTTCCGAAAGAGAGGGTGCCTGCGACGAGGACCGAAGATTCGGTAGAGCAGCGCTCTGAACTCCCTGATGTCGTTCTTAAAGTCGACGTTCGCATGGTCTGCCCACCCTGGGTTGCAGTCGCAGATCTTCACAGTTGCCCCGTCATCGAGAACGATGAGGTTATCGCCCCATTCGAAGTCGCCGACCGCAACGCGCTTCTGATGAACCTTGGCAATAGCGCTGGCTACGGCGACTGCGGCTCCAAGGGCCTCCCGAGCGCCGAGGCGGCGTCTACGCTTTCTCAACCAGACTTGGAGATTCTCCCCTCGTAGACGCTCGAACACGAAGTAGAAAAGTCCTTCGTTGTCTTCGAGGAACCACTGGCCCATGTGATAGTAGCGAGCCACCGCACCTGTTTCTGCGAGTTGCTCAAAGTACCAGCCAATGTGGCCGTAGTCGCGCACGGAGGCGCCTTTTCGGTGCCGGACAATCTTCATCGCGCGAGGAGCATCAGTTGGTACTTCCTTCACGTTGTAGACTTCCCCCTCCCAACCGCGTCCGAGCTTCGAGACAATCTCATACTGCCCGATCCGTGTGCCGCGGCGAAGATTGAAACTCGTCACCGTTGCCATACTGTCCCCAACCAACTGCCCCAGCCCAAAGACCGCGGCGAAGGTGCGAAGCCGTCGGGTCGAGGGGCGTCAAGGAGTTCGCGTGTCTACGACCGAGAGGATCACGTGTCGGTTCTAGCCTCCAAATCGCCCGGAACGTCCGCGATCTGCTCCAGCGCCGCCCGCAGGTCGTCCGCGATCTCCCGCGCGAGCACCTTGGCTCGGGAGGTTCGCCGAGTCCTCCAGGCTCTCGTCGCGGAGCCAGAAGAGATCGAGGCTGACCTTGTCGCGTGCAACGATCTCCTCGTAGCTGAACCGCCGCCAACGCCCCTCGGGCTCTGCCGCGCACCGGGTCGGGGTGCGGCGGTGACGAGCGCCGGGCTGGCAGCACGCGGCGAACGCGTCCAGATCGGCTCGCGTCATGCGGTTCGTCTTGAGCCTGAAGTGCTTATTGCTTCGGAGGTCGTAGACCCACACGGTTTCTGTCCACGGCTTCTCTGCCCCCGGCTTGCGGTCGAAGAACAGGACATTCGCCTTCACCCCTGGGCGAGGATGCCAGTCGGCAGCCGGAGGACGCTCGGCCTTGATGTGTTCGAGCAGGAAAGAGGCCGGTTCGTCGACGGAGTCTTGATCCACGAGTTTACCTTGGAGAGCCCAGCTAAGAACCCCCGTTCTCAGCTTGCTCGCACGAGCCAGAGCCACGCTCGTACTCCGATCGATCGCGCCCCTCAGGCTCAAGAGTCGCTCCACTTCTCTCACAAGAGCACCCTGGACTTGGCGGGGCGGAAGTCGAATCCCGAGCCCAGCAGCTTTCCTTGAGCCAGGTTGACCCCGCTGTCCGAGATTCGTGTATCTAGATCCGCCACCATCCAAGGGCTGTCGGGACAATTTCAAGCCATCCCGGAGTCAACGCATCTTCCCGTAGACGAAGCCGATACCGCGACGCGCGACCAAATGCCGAGCGTGCTGCACAGGCTTTCCGAGTAAGGATGCCTGCGCTCAATTGAGAGAAACGTTACCGCGAACGATCGTCATTGAATACGGCGGCAAGACAATGTGCAGATCACCCGCGCCCGCAGAATTGATTGTCTGGTGCGACGGTTCCTGGGCGCGAATCGGATAAGGATCCTTCGCCGGCCCGCCCAGCACGTATTGTTCCTCTGAATATCGATAGACATCGATCGGCGGGGCCATGCCAAAAACACGGCCAACGCCGTTGCGAAACACAAGATTCAAATCCAACGACTCCCTCGGATCCTTGTTGATTAGCAAAACCGACCAGAGCGCATCGGGACGATACAAAGCGTAGGCGGTCAGCAGCACATTGCCGCTTTGGTCTTTGACGCCTGAACTCGCCGCGTAAATTTCGTGAGGTTCATCGCCTGGTTTGACCCACTGCTGCGTGAGCATCCGCGCTCCGAAATATGTCGCGAAGCGATGTTCGATCCTTCCTTCATCGTCCATTGAAAACAGCATGTTGTTGCCCGCGCTGCAGTCTCGCTCTTCGATCACCACGTCGGGCGCGTAGCCGTAAAGGAACGCCTGGTCGCCGCCGAGTGTGAGAAATTCACCCACGATGTCCGCATGCATGAGCGCGCCTTCGATGCTCAACTCCGCGCGCCCGGCAAACGCTGAATAACCGTATTCGGAAATTATCCACGGGATGTTTCGCGGCACCGTCCCGCGATGCTCGAGACTTTCCATTGCTTCTATCAACATCCGCTGGGCGCGCGCGAGCTGCGGTGCGGTCGGTGCGCACACGTCGTCGAACGGATACCACTCGAACGAGAAGAACGCGAAGTCGGCCAGTCGATTGCGCGCCTTGAGATACGCAAGGAAGCGTCGCATCCAGGTGGCGTTGTCGATTGGGTACGTCGGGTTACGGCTCGGCAAAATCTCCTGGAAGCTTGGCCCACCCAGTTGCAGTGTCGGATCGACCTGATGAATCGCGTCCGCGAATTGAATGTAGAGCGCGCCGAAGTCTTCCGGCGTGGCATACTGACCGTCGGGTTCCTCACCTAACTCGACCTGGGTGAATTTGTAGCCACGCGCGAGCAAGTAACGAATGGCGTTCGCTGCGTTCTCAGGCGTGTCATACAAAAGCCCGGTTGGTATCAGCACCGGCAGATCGTTCGTCAGACCGGATCGATAAATGCGATCCAGCCCAGGCTGCTCGATTTCATCGGTGCGGTCAGAGTCGCGATGCCACGGATCGGTCGATGAGACATGGATGATGGTCTGTTGCTGCTGATTGCTTCCGTGATGAATTTGATCGAGGAAGCGGCCAGTCGCATCGATTGTGCCTGCGTACAGTTCGCGAACCGCAAAACCTAGGATGTCGCGGATATCCAGCGCTCCCTCGAAGCTCACGGCCGAATCGGTCATCAAGATGCGAAGTAACCCCGTCCGAATCGCCTTTTGCGACAAACGCAGGACGCGTGGTCCAGAGGCAAGCATCGAGTCCCGCTGCCCAGTGAATTCGCTGTTCGGAAAATCGTGCCAAGTGCCAGGGGGATTCAGTCCCATCACACTTGGATCGTCGAAGTCCGCATATTGAAGCCGAATATGTTTCGCGAACGGCTGGCCCCACAGGATTCGCACCGCGTTAATCGGCACGGGTTGCGGGAATTCAACCACGATCCATTGCGGATGAAGGTCGTTCGCTTCGCCGGTGTAGTGCGCGTCGAGATAGGGATTGCTCTTCCAGAAAGAATCCAGGTCGCCATCGTCAATCCGCGAGTAGCCGTTGTTCGCTGCTTGATCGATGGTGTTGCCCCGGCGCGGCAAACCATAGCCGTACGAAAGTGAGATGGGCGCGCCGAGATTGCTGTCTGAAACCCAATATCCCTGAGGCTGGCGTGGATCGCTCCAGCGTCCTCGCGGGTTCCAATGCCAGACATCGATACCCAATTCAGTGCGCAACCGATAGCTCAGCGGACGGAGCCCCGCGGACAACATCGCTTTGATGTTGGCGGGCTCGAGTTGCATAGCGGCTATGCCCTTTGCATGTCCGTCGATGGCCGCGCCCAGCGCGTGCGACGGAGTGAAGCTATTGATTGGACGAGACATGTCGACAGTGACGGTGGCAGTTGTTCGGCCCTGAGCAACGGCAGCCAGAGGTGCGCTGAAGGCGAGTATCCAAATGATTAGTGTCGCCCTGATCGTGTCAGAAGGCCGGCGCACTCCGAATTCTGTCCCCATCTATCGTCTTTGAAACTCGGGTGAACCAATCAACAGCGCGATCATTTCAGGCACACAACCGGTGACTTGGGGCAGTGGAGGTGGCGGAGGATTCCCGTTTCCAGAACGGCCGGCTGGCACATTGGCCGGCGGCGGTGCGGGTTTGATAACGAGCGCTCCGTCGGTGGACGAGCCGACGAAGGATGCCGCGAGGTCGTAGCGTGGAGCTGCAACATCATCGCAACCGAACGGCCCCGTCCCTTCGGAGCGCCGAGATGCGTCGGATGAGACCCCTTCCCGTCACCTTTCGCCAAAAGGCCTTCATGTCACCTATCCGCTGAGGCACCTACCTGCCGTGAGGCTGCTTTGACGGTCGCTTTACGCGTCAGCTTGCCCCAGCCGACCCACAGCCCGCTGATCGCCGTCATCACCGACTTCACTACGACGTAGTACATGAGCTGGCGGTAGCCGAAGCGCTGCAACGCCAGCCACCAGAGAAGATTCTTGTCCTCGCCGCGCTCCAGCCTGAAAGCGAGCAGGGCCGCTCCGAGATCGACCAGAAGGAAGAGCCCGTAATAGAATCCCGTCTCGATCAAATTGTCCGGGCTGAATTGCTGCCGATGCTGCAGGTAGTCAATACAAGTGCCCACGATCTGCCACGCGAGTACCAGATCGACGAGCGGCGAAACCACGGCGAACAGAATCTGGAACAGCCACACTTGCGGTAAGCCGATCATGCCGAGCGTGCCGTAGCGCGGCTGGAGAAACGCGCCGCTGTTCTTCCACAAACATTGCAGCGTGCCGTAGGCCCAGCGGAAACGCTGGCGCGCGAGGCCACCGAGCGTATCGGGCGCTTCGGTCCAGGCGACGGCGTCGGGGTCGAACATCACCCGCCAGCGGGCGCGTTGCACGGCGATCGTGAGGTCCTGGTCTTCGGCGAGCGTATCGGCAGGAAAGCCGTTTTGTTCGTCGAGCGCGCGGCGCCGCCAGGCGCCGACCGCGCCCGGCACGACGGTGATGCAATTGATCGCCGCAAGGGCGCGCCGCTCGAGATTCTGCGCCGTGATGTATTCGAGTGCCTGCCAGCGCGCAATCGTGTTGATGCGATTGCCGACTTTGGCGTTGCCGGCGACGGCGCCGATCTTCTGGTCCGCGAACCAGCGCGTCAGCTGTGAGATCGTTTCCGGCTGAAACTGGGTGTCGGCATCGAGCGCGACGATGATCTCGCCGCGTGCCCGGGTAAGGCCCGTGTTCATCGCCGTCGCCTTGCCGCTGTTCGCGATGGTGATGAGCGTTACGCGCGAATTGTGTCCGAAGCGCTGGCTTACCACGCTCGACGTCCCGTCGCTCGAGCCGTCATCGATGACGATGACCTCGAGATTGGGGTAGCTGCTGGCGAGGACGCGATCGACCGAGGCGCCGATCACCTTGGCCTCGTTCAAGGCGGGGATGAGCACCGAGACGAGCGGCGCGGTCCCTATCACCGGCGCTCGCCGGCGTGCCTCGTCGAAGGAATTCTTCAGCGCGAGGCCGCACAGGACCAGCAAGCGCGCAAACCCGAGCGCGATCGTGGCCACCAGAAGCCAATGGAGAGTGTGCCCAGCAAAGCCCAAGAACATGAAGATTGGCCGGTTGGCGACGACGGCGATGGCATCGGCGGGCAGCGGCGGCATTGCCTGGTCGCGCGACAGGTTGGCCAGCGCCGACGCCGGCACAATCTCGTAGCCTTTGGCGCGCAGCGCGTCGATCAGCTCGGGCAACGCCGCGACCGTCTGCGAGCGGTCGCCGCCCCCGTCGTGCAACAGCACGATTTGCCCGCGCTCTTCCGGATTTGGGTTCGCGATTTGCGTCAGTGTTCGCGAGATGATGTCGATCGCCGGCGGTTGCTGCCAGTCCTCGGGATCGACGCGCAGCCCCACCGTGACGTAGCCCATAGCTTGCGCGATCTCGACCGGCACCACTTCGTCTTCCGTCGTCGGCTCCGCGTCGCCGAAATAAGGCGGCCGGAACAGGCGCATCGAGCGCCCAGCCACAGCTTCGACGAGGCGCTGCGTCGCGTTGAGCTCGAGCTCGACGAGCCCGCTCGGGCTTTCGCCAAGATTGGGGTGCGTGAAGGTGTGATTGCCGACCTCGTGCCCTTCGTCGATCTCGCGCCGCACGAGGTCGGGATTGGTCTGCGCGTTCTCGCCGATGATGAAGAACGATGCCGGGGCATGCTTGGCTTTGAGGATATCGAGGATTTGCGGCGTCCACACCGGATCCGGCCCGTCGTCGAAGGTCAGCGCGATCTTGCCGGGCAAAGCGCCCAGACGCTGGATGACGAACGAGGTCGGCAGCTTCGTGTAGGTCTCGTCGATGATGTCGCCGCTCTCGTCGTCGAGCTCGAAGGTGCGCGCACCGGGCGCGGGCTCGGCCACGATGTGGAGGATCTCGCCCGTGCCTTCGAAATCGATGTCCTGGCCCATCGCCAGCGTCTGCAGGTCGGCCGGCGCGGTCGCATCGTAGTCGCGGCCGAGCACGCTCCACACGCTCGGGTCTTCCGAGCCGAGCCGCCACAGCGCGTAGCCGGCGGGGCGGAAGGGATCGGCGGCGTGCACCTGGTCGAACGTGGTGCAGGCGTCCAACATCCATACCTCGTGCACGTTGCCGTCGTCTTCTTCGAACGAGAAATGCGGGTTGAGGGTCTCGTCGTCGAACTCGATCTCGGCCTCGGAGTCGCGCGCCGACAGCACGGCCTCCTGAAAGGTGAGGTCCTCCCCCTCCTGACCTTTGACCCAGTCGTAGGCGTAGTTGCCGAGCGCAACGATCGTGTGATCGGGATCGAGCTTCGCCATGCGCTTCTCGATCTTCTGTTCGAACCAAGACTGCGCCGCGATGCTGCCCGCGCCGCCGGTCGCCCAATGCTGGTCGTAGGCCATGAGCACGAGATAGTCCGTCCGAGCCGCGAAGGCCACGTAGTTCCAGCTGTCGTCGTCGAACGGCACGGTCATTGCGACGACCCAGTTGTGCGCCGCAAAGGCCGCCCGCAATTCGCGCATGAACGCTTGCAAGTTCGCTTGCGCTGCCGGCGGCACCTCTTCGAAATCGATCATCACGCCTTGAAATTTGTATTGCTCGACGAAAGCAGTGATCTCTTGGATGCGTTTGCTGCGCGCCTCTGTGTCGGCAAGCAGCTTGGCGAGGCCCTTGCCGTCCCAGACGTCGTTCTGCGAATTCTGCAGCATCGGCAGGATTGGCATCTCGGGCTTCTCGCGATGGATAAGGTCGAGCGCCTTGCGGTCGACGTCGATGCTGAGCGCCATGCCATTGCCGCCGAGCGTTCCCCACGCCGGCACGACCCAATCGAGCCGCTCGAGATAACGCCGGAGCGAGGCGTAGCTGCTGTCGTCCCAATTCACGTAGAAGCCGATGCTCAGCGCCTTCGTCCGGTTAGGCGGCAATAGGGCCGGCGGCGGCCGATCGGCGGGCGTCACGTGCATCTGCTGCGGCCGCACCGCGCGGGGTACGCCGCGTTGGCGCGCACGTGCCTCGGCAGCGAGCGCGTTGGCGCGGGGGAGGAGCGAGGGAGCTGCGACCGGCGGCTTGGCTGCGATCGGATGGACGCGTCGGAAATCGACGCCGGGCAACACCGGCACGATCAGCACGCTGGCAGCGAAGGCGACGAAGAGCAGCGTGCTGACGACCGCCAGCGACCACGTCACGAACGAAACGCGCCGCGCCCGCTTGCCAGTGGGATCAAAGAAGACCGGCTTTGCCGCCATGGATGCCCAAGATTCGACTCATCTGCACGTGCTGGTCCAGGGTATCTCGCGCGTGCAATCTCCGGCGCCGACAGCCACCTCGACAGCCACCAGAACCGCATCCACGGCCGACGAGGCGGATCACCGGCTCGCGCCCTGGCGGAGCAACGGCCGTGGGCAGGCGGCGCTTGTCGGCCCCGTCCCTTTGGAGCGCCGAGATGCGTCGGATAAGGGCGAAAACTCGGCGAAACGTCGGGGAAGGGAGGCGTTCTGTAAGCCCTCGCGGAAAAGGCCCTTCATGTCGGCTATCTGCGGGCTGGAGCCGACGATTCTTGTGATCGATCTCGGACCGCGAGGGGCATGGACATGAAGGCAATTACCACTTTGCGTTCCCGCTGTCAGGGAGTAGGAAGAAATTCGCGAGGTGGGAAGGTCCGATGAGAGGCGCTTCCGTGAACGGTGCACCCCGGCACGCTCGCACGGGCGCTGCAGTACCTCCAATCAAATCTAAGAGCCATTTTACGCCAACTCGGCCCTGATAGCTCCTATCGACAGCATGCTCCGGCGATCGGGCGTCTGCGAGTTGAGCGTGGCTAAAACCATCGAGGCGCCGCCACAAGCACCGTTGCAACCGGGTCCAGTGCCAGCCAGGTCGGGCTGCAGCGCAGCGGCAGGCAAGCGACACCGAAGTCGTCACGACTTTCCCGGGCTAACTAGCAGGACGCGGCGCTCGCTCGTGAGGTTCGGACATCAAGTCCCGCACAAGCAACCAAGATCAGAGGTAAGCGCATGAGGATTCTGATGGTTCTCACTTCCCACGATCGGCTGGGCAGCACCGGCCGAAAGACGGGGTTCTCCCGCGCTCCTTCCGGTACCAGTCGTAGATGCGGCCGACGAAGGGAGAGATCAACGTCACTCCCGCCTCGGCACAGGCCACCGCCTGGGCCACTCATCCAGAGGTAGGCGATCGCGGGCAGCGTGACGAGCACCGCCGGCACCTGGGCGAGGCCGAGGACGAGTACGATGCCGGCCAGGACCCGGCCCACGGCACGCCGGCGATCAGCAGGCAGACGCCGACAAAGATGGCCTGGATGAAGGCGACGCCGATGACGCCCTGGGCAACCGCCCGGATCGTCGCCACCGCGAGATGGCTGAACTCTGTGCCCCGCTCGCTGCCGACGACCCGCGTGAAGATCGCCCTACCGCTGCGATCGCCGGCCCGGCCGAAGGCCATGATGATACCGGCGATGATGAGGGCAGCGATGAATTGCAGAATCGACCTCCGCAGTGCCGACCACCGGCGACCGCCACAGCATTTCGGGCCGGAGGGTCACCACGGCGAGCACCGCGGTGGCGGCCGCCACTATCGGCGCCCACGTGGCCCATGGCCTTCTCGAGACCGTATCCAGGCGTGCCACCACCGCCTGGCACGCGCCGGCGGTGGCAGATCGCGGATCGTCTGCATGATCGCCTGGCGCTGGTCCCGCCAGAAGTTCTCGTCGAGCCCGGCGGGCTCGCCCGATCCGAGCAGACCCGACACCTCGCGCAGCGCCGCGAGCGCGTCACGGCAACCGGTGCAGGTGGCCACGTGTAGCTCCACCCGCGTCCGCTCCGCGGCAGGCAGAGCGCCCTCGGCGAGATCGACCAGACGACCTCGCAGGCGTCGGCATGTCCACCACCGCCACATCAGCCCCACTCCAGCCAGTGTCGGAGTCGGGTCACGGTGTGATGCTAGCTCCCTATCGCGAAATTCTCGTTGATGCCGTCGAGCCGGGCGATTTCCCGGAACGCCAGGTCAGCCGCCGCGTGAGTGCGAAACGAGGCTTCGCCGCGGGAGTCGACGAGCTGCGAGTAGGCCTGCAATGAACGTGGCCTGCACGCGCTCGTCGGCTGCCGCGTGATCGCCCGGCCACCGGCGCGCTCGCGGATGGATGCTTTTGCAGGTTGCCGCTCGACGAGCGCCTCGAGGCACTGCGGGCGCGCAGCGAGCGTACCGGCGGCGAGCGATGCGTCGTCCACGCCGCCCGCACTAGCACGTGTGAGGGCGTATCAGAAGATAAGACCCACAAAGATGGGGTGAAGCGGCTGGCCTCCTAGTGGGCGCGTCTAACGCCGCCGCCGGGCCGCGAGCTGGAGCAGTTCTGCCAGCGCCTGGGCACCGTCGATCGCGCCAAGGTGGAGGCGCACCACGAATCGCTGCGCGACATCGAGCGCCAGCTGTCGGCGCCCACCGCGGGCGCGGCCTGCGCGCCGCCCACCGTGCCCGGCGGCACCGGCAAGCCCGACGCGCCCACGGGGCTCAAGTCGATGTACGACCTCATCGGCGCCGCGCTCCGCTGCGACGTCACGCGCGTGGCGACGGTCGACATCTACGACGACGGCGGCGGCGACGGGAACTCGTTCCCGTTCCTGGGCATCAACCGCGACTACCACGCCGTGGCCCACGCCGGCGGCGGCGCCGCCAACGACAAGATCAAGATCGACAGCTGGCTGTTCGGCCAGGTCGCCAGCCTGGTAAAGTCGCTCGACGACATGCGCGAGGGGGACGTCACCGCGCTCGACAACAGCCTCATCGTCACCGGCAACGGCATGGAAGACGGCGCCAGCCACAAGGGTGGGCCCCATCCCCTTCTGCATGATCGGCAGCGCCGGCGGCTCGTTCAGGACCGGCCGCGTGATCCGCTTCCCCGATCCCACGCCCCACAACAAGCTCCTCGCCAGCATCGTCACCGGCATGGGCTTCCCCGTGACCAGCTACGGCGCCGCCGGCAAGGAAGGCACGCTGCCCGAGCTGATGGCCTGACCCGCGTCCCGCCGTCGCCCCGCCGGTTCCCGTCGTCGGAGGGCGGGTCTTCAAATCGCTTGACGGTCACTCATGAGCGCTTTAGCTGGCGAGCCATGAAACCGTTGCTGGTCTGCCTGGGCGCGTGTGTCGCGATCGCCGGCGGGGGCGGGCGGGCGCGGGCGCAGAGCCTGGTCGTCGATACCGCCACCTCTCACGTGCTCAACTCGTTCAGCCCGGTGCGGGCGTTCGGGGCGGGGGTGGACCGGTTGCGGCCGGGGCGCGCCGACAAGCTGCTGGCGCCGCCGCTGCTCGACAAGATCCTGTCGGCGGGGTGGCAGACCATCACCTACCGGCAGAACACCGAGCTGCACATCGAGGCGTGGCACTGGAACCCGCGCGGCCGGTGGAGCAACGCCGCCAAGCAGGAGGGCTACTTCGTCGGCGACGCCACGCCCGGCGACCCCATCCGCCACTCATTCGCGTACCCGCTGCCCCACCGCGGGGCCAGCCGCGGCGACGGCAACGGCTGGTCGCGGCTGACCGACGGCGACCTGGCGACCTATTGGAAGAGCAACCCGTACCTGGCGCGCGCGTTCACCGGCGAGGCCGACGCGCTCCACCCGCAGTGGGTGATGATCGACCTGGGCGCCAGGGTCGAGATCAATGCCCTGCGCATCGCCTGGGCCAACCCGTACGCGCGCCGCTACCTCGTGCAGTTCTGGACCGGCAAGCGCGAGCCGTTCTACGCCGGCACCACCAAGGGGACGTGGCAGACGTTCCCGCAGGGCGTGTTCACCGCGGGCAAGGGCGGCACCGTCACCCACCAGCTGGTGTCGTGGAACGTCCCCGTGCGCTACCTGCGCATCTGGATGACCGAGTCGTCGGGCACCTGCGATACGCACGGCGCCGCCGATCGCCGCAACTGCCTGGGCTACGCCATCAATGAGCTGTACGTGGGCACGCTGGGCGCCGACGGCGCGTTCGAGGACGTGGTCAAGCACCAGCCCAGCCGCGACCAGACCGTCACCTGGCCGTCGTCGGTCGATCCCTGGCACGCCGCCCGCGACCTCGACGAGTCCAAGGGCGACCAGGTGGGCTTCGACTTCTTCTTCACGTCGGGCATCACGCGCGGGCTGCCCACGATGGTGCCGGTGTCGATGCTGTACTCGACGCCCGAGGACGCCGCCGCGGAGATCGCGTACCTCAACAAGCGCAAGTACCCCATCTCGTACATCGAGCTGGGCGAGGAGCCCGACGGACAGCGCATGTTGCCCGAGGACTACGGCGCCCTCTACCTGCAGTTCGCGACCGCCATCCACAAGGTCGCGCCCACCGCCAAGCTGGGCGGCCCGTCGTTCGAGGGCGTCATCGAGGACGTGCAGGTGTGGCCCGACGCCCAGGGGCGCGCGTCGTTCCTGGGCCGCTTCATCGATTACTTGAAGGCGCGCCGCCGCCTGCAGGACTTCACGTTCTTCACCTTCGAGCACTACCCCTACGACGGGTGCAAGAACCCGTGGAGCGACCTCTACCGCGAGCCGGAGATCGTCAACCACATCCTGCAGGTGTGGAGGGAGGACGGGCTGCCGGCCAAGGTCCCCTTCTTCATGACCGAGGGGAACCTGTCGTCGCGCTCGGGCTCGACCTTCGTCGACATCATGGGGGGGCTGTGGCTGGCCGACTGCGTGGGCGCGATGATGTCGGGCGGCGTCGGCGGGCTGTTCTTCTTTCACGGCCTGCCGTGGGGACTGGGCGACAGCTGCGGCGGCGGGTCCTTCGGGTTTTTGCAGATCGACGAGCAGAAGGACGAGGTCAAGGGCTACTTCGCGCAGTACTTCGCCGCCCAGCTCATCAACCTCGAGTGGGTGCAGCCGGTCGATCAGCTGCACCGCCTGCACCGCGTGGACAGCGACGTGCGTGACTCCGCCGGCAACGTGCTGGTGACGGCCTACGCGGTCCAGCGCCCCGACGGCCAGTGGTCGGTCATGACCATCAACAAGGACCGCGACGGCGACCACGCGGTCACGCTGGCCTTCACCGACGGCGTGACCAAGCAGACGCGCTCGTTCTCCGGGCGCGTCGACCGCGTCACGTTCGGCGCCAAGGAGTACCAGTGGCACCCCGACGGCCGCAACGGCCACGCCGACCCCGACGGCCCGCCCGCGCGCTCGATCCTGGACGTGAACGCCGGCACGCTGTTTCAGCTGCCCAGAGCGTCGATCACGGTGCTGCGCGGGCGGTTGAGTGGGCAATAGACAGGCCGCGAGCCCGCGCGCGTCCTGTCTACCAGCTAGCCCAGCGGCCGTGCCTCCCCCGGGGCACCTGCCTCGATCGCCGACTGCGCTTGGTTCCCGCGACCGCCGCAAGCACGTACGAATTCTTCGCTCCGGCGCCCCGTTGTCGCAACCGCCGTGGCCGGCGTCCGATAGCATTGGGGCCGTGCGCTCGCCCCTCCTTCGGCGTTCGTCTTCGCTCGTGACCGCGGGCCTCGTGCTGGCGATCGCCGGCTGTCACGTGCCGGGCAAGCGGCCGGCGCCGGGCCTGGTGGCGCAGCTGCACGCGGCCGGCGCGCACGTAGTCTGCTACCTCAGCGCCGGCAGCTGTGGGAGGACTGGTGCCCCGACCGCCAGAGGTATCCCGCCGGCGTGATCGGCAAGGCGTACGACGGCTGGGTGCGCGAAGACGCGGGACGTACGCGGTGGGCGCTGAACGACTACGCGGACGAAGGCCAGCGGAACAAACGGTGGTTCGGCGCTAGCGTGAGAAAGGTACGTCGCACCATCGCCACGCTGTACCGGTCCGGGTTCTCTGGACAGTTTCCGGTCCTGATCACGCGGCCGCCTGCATCTTCGCGCGGATCTCGCGCGGGGTGCAATGGTCGTGACGTTCCACGAGCCATGCCCGGTTGTAGCGCTCGATGAAGGCCCCGATCTCCCGCTCGGCATGGGCGAGGTCGGTGAAGCGGTGCAGCCACAGGCACTGCTCCTTCAGCGTCCGCATGAAGCGTTCGATCACGCCGTTGCACTGCGGCTCGCCGACGAACGACGGCGAATGCTGGATGCCGAGCCACCGCAGCTCCGCCCCGAACGCGTGGGCCGTGTACTGCGGCCCCCAGTCCGAGCGCACGCTCAGGCCGCGCGCCACGTCCTTGCCGATGCGCCCGAACGCGTACCGCACGCCCTGGTAGAGCGGCTCGAGCGCCGCCCACCGATCGCCGCGCTTCGTGGCCTTCCAGCCCACGAGCTCGTCCGTCGCGTGATCGATCGCGCCGAAGACCCAGCACCACCCGTCGCGCTCGGTCCAGAAGCACGTCGCGTCCGTCCCCCAGAGCTCATCCGGGCGGTCGGTCGTGATGCGCCCGGCATGCGCGGGATCCCCGTGGACGTGTCCGGCCCGGGTCGGGGCCAGCAGGCCATGCACCCGCATCAAGCGCAGCACCCGCGCCTTCCCGACGGCCACGCCGCGCTGGCGCAGCCGCACACGGACCTTGCGATGCCCCTCGCTATGAAACGGGCTCGTCGCCAGGATCTCGCGGACCAGCGCGACCACCTCGGCATCACTCTGCGCGGGCTTGGGTCCGCGTTTGTCCCCGCGCGCTCGCAACCGCCACGGCGGCCGCGTAGACCGACGACCGCGGCACCCGCCACACCTCGCAGACCGTGCGCAGCGGATACCGCTTGCCGACGCTGGGGCTGCGCCGGCGGCTCATTTCCGCAGCCTCCGCACGTCCTCCGCGAACCCCCTTTTTCGAGCAGGTCTTCCGCCAGCTCGAGCCGCATCGTCATGTCGCCGATCTTTGCCCGCAGGCGGCGGAGCTCCCGCTCCTCGGGATCGAGCCCGTGGCGCTTGAGGCCCCCCTGGCCGCTCTCGAGAAAGACGCGCCGCCATTCCTCGACCTCGTGCACGGGCACCTGGATCTCGCGGGCGACTTCGTCGAGCGCCTCACCGCGGATCACACGAAGCACGATCTCCGTCTTGCGCGCCGCACTCCATCGCTCTGGTAGATCCGCCGCCCGCTGCGTCGTCGTCATCGTCGTCTCTGTCACTGGTCAGCTCCTTCTTTGTATCTTCGATTCAACGGTCTGAGCCTTCACGGTATAGGTCGAAGGAGGAGCCTGCCGGGGAAGCCGTTCCTTCTTGAAGCCCCGAGCTTGTTGGACAGATCGGCAGCCCGTCCTCCTCACCTATGCCGTGGAGTATCCGAGGCCGTGAGCCTGCATCCACAAGGTTGGTAGGCGGGGGCGTCAGGACGGGGCACCGGGAGGAGCTGGAACGACGGAGGGAAGGATGAGCCAGGAGACGGTTGCCGGAATCGATGTGAGCAAGTGTGTGCTCGACGTAGCGGTCCGAAAGAGTGGAGGAGAGCTCGCGACAGCACAGTTCGCCAATGACGCGGCCGGGTACCGGAAGCTCGTCGCCTGGCTGACCCAGCGAGGGCAGAGCGTGCGCGTCGTCCTGGAACCGACAGGGACCTACAGTCTCGGGGTCGCACTGGCGTTGCATGACGCCGCTCGCATCGCCGTGATGGTGGTGAATCCGCGCGCACTCAAGCAGTTCGCGGGCGCCCTTCGGCAACGTTCGAAGACGGATGTGCTCGCCGCGGTGGCTTTGCAAGAGTACGCGGCCCGGATGCCGTTCGTGGCGTGGGAGCCCCCTCCCGCAGCGGTGCTCGAGCTCCGGGCCGTTGCGCGACGGATCGCGGCCCTGGTCGTCGAACGCACGCGCGAGCAGAATCGACTTGAGGCCGCTACGCCGAACCGAGCCGGATGCGCGATCGTGCGCCAGGACCTCCGCGTGAACATTCGGCACCTGCAGCGCCGCATCGCCCGGCTCACGAGCCAAGCGCTTGGGCTGGTTGCGGCCGACGCAACCCTACAACGGGCCTACGATCAGCTCCGATCGATATGCGGCATCGCAGCTCACAGTGCTGTGCAGCTCCTCCCGGAGCTTCTTGCTCTTCCCGCTGACACGACGGCACGGCAATGGGTGGCCCACGCAGGACTCGATCCGCGGGCGTACGAATCGGGAACGTCGGTGGCGAAACGACCGCGCCTCTCCAAGCTTGGAAACGTCCATATCCGGCGCGACCTCTTCATGCCGGCGCTGGTTGCCGTGCGTCAAAATCCGCACGTGAAGGCATTCTACAACAAGCTCGTCGCTCGGCAGAAGAAACCGCTGCAGGCGTACGTCGCCGTGATGCGAAAGCTCCTCCACGCGATCTACGGGATGTTCCGCTCCGGAACGGACTTCTGTGGCGAGAAGTTTCACGCGGTGGCCTGCGGAGACGCTTGAAGGGGAAGGGAGTATCTGTCCAGTGTCCAGAGAAATGATCATGGCCCGCCGAGCGGGGCACCACGGCGGACGAAAGTTTGGTAGGGAGAGGCGGCGCGGGGCCAGCAAGATCGGCTCCCGGATTGGTGCAGCAAAGCCCGAGAGAAATGTGATCGAGACGTCGTGAGGCACCGCAGACTGTTGCCCGGGTAACCGTGAGCACGCAGGGGAAACTCTGAACGCAGGACGTCTCCTGGCCCCAGCGCCCCAATGGGAAGGAGGCCTCGATGGAAGTCGTCTATGAACGGTGCTGCGGGCTCGACGTCCACAAGAAGACCGTGGTCGCGTGCATCCGAGCGCCCAGTGGGTGTCGTCGACAGAGTGAGGTGCGAACCTTCGGCACCGCGACCGCCGAGCTGCAGGCGCTGGCCGAATGGCTCCAGCTCGAACGCTGCACGCACGCCGCGATCGAATCGACCGGCGTCTATTGGCAGCCGGTCTTCAATTTCCTCGAGGATGTCTGCACGGTGGTGCTCGTGAACGCGCAGCATGTGAAGGCGGTCCCGGGCCGCAAGACCGACGTCCGGGATGCCGAATGGCTGGCGCAGCTCCTGGAGCACGGCCTCCTCCGGCCGAGCTTCATTCCGCCCCTGCGGATCCGCGAACTCCGCGAGCTCACACGCTACCGACTCACCCTCAAGCGGACACGCGCCGACGAGACCAATCGCGTCCAGAAGCTCCTGGAAGGCGCGAACATCAAGCTCGGGAACGTCGCCACGGACGTCCTCGGCGCCTCCGGGCGTGCGATCTGCCGCGCGCTGATCGCCGGCGAGACCGATCCGGAACGGTTGGCTGATCTCGCCAAGGGCGCCCTCCGGCGCAAGCGCCCAGAATTGGTCGCCGCGCTGCACGGCCGCTTCACTCCCCATCATGCCGTCCTCTTGCAGATACTCCTGGACCATATCGAGGACCTCACGCGCCACATCGATACCTGTGATGCACAGATCCGGGCCTGTCGTGGTCCGTTCGCCACTGAGGCTGCGCTCCTCGAATCCATCCCCGGCCTCTCGGCAACGACGGTCGAGACCGTGATCGCGGAGATCGGCGTCGACATGGAGCGCTTTCCCACGGCCGCACACTTGGCCTCGTGGGCCGGTTTGTGCCCGGGCAATCATGAGAGTGCCGGGCGCCGCCGCACCGGACGGATTCGCCCGGGCAATCCCTGGCTCCGGGCCGCCCTCGTGCAAGCGGCATGGGCTGCCAGTCGGACATCAAGCACCCACCTGCGCCGGTTCCACGAACGGATCGCGCGCCGGCGAGGAGCGAAGCGCGCCACGATCGCGGTCGCTCACCGCCTCCTCGTCGCGATCTGGCGCATCCTCACCAGACAAACTCCCTACGTGGACTCTGGCCCCACGTTCCACGAGCAACGCACGATTGCGCGCCTCCGCAGCTACTATCTCCGCCGCCTCGACCACCTCGCGGCAGGAGCCACTGCCGTGACGTAAACCCGACGAGACTCTTTCAGGGGAACCGGGACCGCCCCAACGCTGATCAACGGTCTTGCCGATGCCGGGCTCACGATCGAGCGCATCGTCGAGCCGATTCCGAGCGCGGCCTGGCTCGAGGGCCACCCGTCGATGGGCGACGAGCGACGCCGGCCGATGTTTTTGCTCGTGAGGGCGCGCAAGGGCTGAGCGGGTCGAAAGAAAAGCGCCCGAGAAGGCCTGTAAGCCGAGTCCTGTGCCCCGATAGGTTGCCCGACCAGGGTAACCGCTCATTTCTCTAGGGCGCCGGTTACCCGGCGTCTCCAGCGGCCGAACCCGAGAGCGGCGCGGCCACGCTATAGCCCCCCTATTTGGCCTTGCTCCGGGTGGGGTGGTTCGGTGCCGGTAGTGGTGCCGGTTGAGCAGCGAAACTCAGTGAAACTGAGTGAAGTCCGTAGAAACCGAGAGCGGCCGTAAAATCTTGCCGGGTCGGCGATTATGCCCACGGATCATAGTCTTCCGGCCCTTCGTCGATCAGCTTCCCAAGCTGGACGTCGCCGGTTCGACCCCGGTCGCCCGCTCTCTTTCAACCGCGCGATAGATCACGCCTTTCGGTGGGTCCTAGAAATAGAGCAACTTGAGGCCCGGTTCTTTAGACTGGACGTCGGTCGCCATCGCCTGCGAGTCAGCGCCGGCCGAATCGCCACCGCCCCCGGCGACAAGGTTTGGCGACAAGGTTGGGCCGTCGCCGGTCAAGGTATGCTCGCCGGCCCCGTGATGGTTGTGCGCTACGCCATTTGCGCCGCGCAGGGCCAATTTTGCCGTCGCCAGGAAATCCGCCGCCTCCATAGGGGAAGGCGGCGCACCGGGTAGCGGTACGGCGTCCTGCGCGCTACGGTTTGCGTCCGTCGGGGGGCCCAGCGCATGACATTGCCAAAGACCCGTGGCCGCCGCGGGCAGACGGCCATGCGGATTGATCGGCGCCGGCCGCTCGATCGCAGGGGCGGCCGCCCTTGAACGAAGCGCGGAACTACCGGCCGGAGGTCGACGGACTGCGCGCCATCGCGGTGCTCGCCGTCGTCGCCTACCATTTCGGGATCGCGCCGTTCAGCGGAGGCTTCGTCGGGGTCGACGTCTTCTTCGTCATCTCCGGCTTTCTGATCACCTCGATCATCTATCGCGAACTGGTGACCAGAAGGTTCTCGCTGCTGGCATTCTACGACCGGCGGGTGCGCCGCATCCTCCCGGCGCTGCTCCTCGTCATCCTCGCCAGCCTAGTCGCCGGCTGGATCCTGCTGTTGCCGGTCGACTTCCTTTCGCTCGGGCACCAGGCGGCAAGCGCCGCGGCGGGGATATCCAATTTCTACTTCCTCCATAACACCAGCTATTTCGACCGGGCGGCCGGAACGCTGCCGCTGCTGCACACCTGGACGCTGGGCGTCGAGGAGCAGTTCTATCTATGTTGGCCGCTCGTTTCGCTGCTCATGTGGCGGGTTTCGGCCGGGTCGAGGCGAGCGGCTGTCGCTTTCCTGGCCGTGGTGATCGTGCTCAGCCTCGGCTGGGCGGCCTATGTCGTCGACATCAACGCCAAGGTCGCCTTCTACATGCTGCCGGGCCGCGCCTGGGAACTGGCGCTGGGGGCCCTCGTCGCCTTTGCCCCGACGCTGCCGCGGCGCTGGCTAGTGGAGGGGGCGGTGGTGGTCGGGCTGGCGCTGATCGCCTTCAGCGCCTTCACGCTCAACGACGATTCCGCCTTTCCCGGTCTCAATGCGGTTCCGCCCTGCCTCGGCGCCGCGCTGATCGTGTGGCCATCGCGGCGGAAGTCATTCGCCGCCCGGGCGCTGGGCGTCGCCCCGGCGGCGTTCGGCGGACGGATCTCCTACTCGATTTATCTGTGGCACTGGCCGCTCCTCGTCTTTTTCCGCGTCTACGCCAACGGCGCCGAGCCGACCGCGGTCGAGGCGGCGGTCCTGTTCGCGGCCACGCTCGGGCTGTCGGTGTTGTCATGGTGGCTGGTGGAGCGGCCGTTCCGCCGACGGCGCGGCAAGCGGGCTGTGACGGTGGGTGTGGGCGTGGCGGGTATGGCTGCCGTTGCCGGGCTCGGGCTGCTCGTGGTGGCGGAGGCCGGATTCCCCTCGCGGTTGCCGCCCGAGGGGCAGATCTATGCCAGCTACATGAACGGGGGTGGCGCCGACCACGCCAGGCAAGGCATCGTCAACTGCTTCACCAGGACCCGGCAGAACGACGACGGGCGCTGGACCAATCCCTGCCTCCAGCTGCGGCGGACCGCCCCAACGTCCTGGTGATCGGCGACAGCCATTCGTCCCGCTTCAGCCTTGCCCTCACCGAGGATTTCCCCGACGTGCAGTTCTTCGCGCTGCGCAAGAGCGGATGCCGGCCGGTAGTTCACCCATCCGGCCGGGCCGGCGATCCGGACGTCGCCCAATGCCGGGAGCTGATGCCGCGGGCTTTTGAGGACATCATCCCAACCACCCATTTCGACGCGGTCATCCTCGACGCCCGCTGGAGCATGGGTCCGACCGAAGTCCCGCAATTGCCCGACACCGTCAACTATCTGGCCCGTTATACCGATCGGGTGATCGTCTTCGGCCAGACGCTGGAATACCAGACCGACCTCCCCGCCATTCTGATGGAGGGACTGCTGCCGCGGCGGGAGCAGCCGATCGGCGCGCTGATGAAGTACAACATGGTGAAGCGGCTCGACGACCGGATGCGGGCGGACCTCATCGACACCCCGGCCGAGTATTACTCCGTGCTCGATGCCATCTGTCCAGGCGGCGAGCCCCACTGCATGTCGGTGACGCCATCGGGCGCTCCGTTCGCGCGAGACTACGGCCACCTGACCTATGAGGGCGCGAAGGTCGTGCTGCAGACCCTGATCGACCAGGGCTTCTCCCTCGCAGCCCCGCCGCCGGGGGAGCGTCTGGCCCGTTAGGGTCGGA
>CAVQLX010000016.1:0-10311 GCA_963713495.1 uncultured delta proteobacterium
GTGCGTCGCAGTGGCTCGCTACGTCCGCCAGGCCCTGAAGGCCGATGGCCGGGCGCGGTCTCAGTCAGCCAGCGTGCAGCCGCAGGCAGGATGCTTCGCCCGCTTGCATCGCGATGAAGAGGCGCACGTCGCGCTGACAGCGGGAGCGAACACATCGCTCGGGAATAGGCATCCGAGATCGGCATGTGACTCTCCCTCCGGCTGCCCCGATCGATCCCTGGGCAGCGGACTCCCGCGGCATGCTCTCATGCGACGGGATGTTGCGGCCAACGGTCTTGCGGCATAGATGTCTGCCGGCCGCTTGCCGGGGACCCCGGCGGACGCGGAACGCCATGAATAGGGGGTGCCGGATGAGAGCGATGGCGCTGTCGGTGGTGAGCATCACGCTACTGTCAGCCTGCTCGTCGGTCCGGGTCGATCGGGTGCCCCCGGACGTCCTCCAGGACATGCACCGGGTTTGTATCGAGCGGAACTCGAAGGTGATCGTCAGCGACTTCCTGCCGGTGGTTCAGGACGGGTTCCGCCGCCACGGGATCGAGACCGCTGTGTACGATGCGCCGATCCCCGCGGACTGTCAGTTCGTCCTCACCTACACGGCACGACAGGGGTGGGACATGGTGAACTACTTGAAGTACGCGGAGCTCACCCTTCGCGATCGGGAGCGGACCGTCGGCAGCGCGGAGTACCGTCATCGCGGTGGCTTCGCGTCGAGCAAATTCGCGAACACCTACACGAAGATATCACCCGTCGTGGACGAGCTTCTCTCTGCCGCCCCCGCGGTGAGATGATGCTCGGGGTTCACGCGACCGAGACCTTGTTGATGTGCGCTCCGAGTATCCACCCGCAACGGGTCCATCCACCTCGTGGCGAGCGTCCGGCGCAGAACCGTCTCGGCCGCCTGCGCCGGCGCGCTGAAAGAGGAGCTCCGCGACGCGCGGGACCGTGCGTCGCAGTGGCTCGCTACGTTCGCCCGGCCCTGAGACCGGCGGCCATGCACCGTCTCGACCTCGCCACGAGAGACTGCGGCGATTGGCCGATCAGCGCAGCCGCGTCGCCAGGAAGTCGATCAGCACCCGCACGCGGCGTGGCACGTGGCGTCCGCTCGGGAGCAGGGCATGCGCGCGAAAGCGGGGCAGTCGATACCGCGGGAGCACGTGAACCAGGGTGCCATTCCGGAGGTCGTCGGCCACGAGGTACTCCGGGAGCGCCGAGAAACCCAGACCGGTGCGCGCGGCTTCGTGAAGCAAGCCGAGATCGTCGCTGATGAGGCAGGCAGAAACGTCGACGATCGAGCGCCGGCGCCCCTGCTGGAACGCCCACCGGCTTCGCATTCCAAACGTCTCCGTGACCAGGCACTTGCGTCCGGCGAGCGCCGCGACGCTCGCGGGCGCGCCGTGCCGGTCGAGGTAGATGGGGGACGCACAGAGGACGAAGCGCTCCGTCGACAGGACCCGGCAGCGCAGGGTCGAGTCGCGGAGCGCGCCCAGCCGGACCACGAGATCGAAGTGCGCACCGACCAGGTCGGTCCGCTCGCCCGTGAGCACGATCTCGAGCCACAGCTCGGGAAACGCCTGGAAGAACGCTGGCAGCAGCGGAGCGACGCGCCGGCGCGCATACGTCGGCGGCATGGAGACGTGGACCCCTCCGCGTATGGCGTCACCCATGTCGGCGACGAGCTCGTCGGCGTCGCGCAACATGGCCAGCAGGTCACGACAGCGCTCGTAGTAGGTACGACCGGCGGTCGTGAGACGCAGCCGCCGAGTCGAGCGCTCGAGCAACCGGACGCCGAGGCGCGCCTCGAGAGCGGCGAGCTGCCGGCTGACAGTCGGTTGCGTCCGGCCCAGCTGGCGCGCCGCGGCGGAGAGTCCCTCCGCATCGACGATGGCGACGAAAGTCTCGGCATCCCGGATGTGTGCCACGGACGGCGATCAGCCATACGGGAATTGCATGAGTCAAATGCGCTCACGCGGATTGTCCGGCGGGCAGCCAGCGGACATCGATGATGCCATGCCCGAGACCATCCGCATCGTCCCCGTCGAGGCGGGGGTCGCGACGATCGTGCTCTCGCGTCCCGAGAAGAAGAACGCGCTCTCGATCGCGCTCCGCGACGAGGTGAGCGATGCGATCGACGTGCTCGCCGGCGACGACTCCGTCAAGGTGATCGTCATCACCGGAGCGGGCAACGTCTTCTCCGCGGGCTTCGACCTGGGGGAGTTCCGCCAGCTCGGCGATCCCGATCACGCCAGGCGGTTGTGGGACTCGAGCGACCGATTCCATTCCACGCTGCTGCGGTGCCCGCTCCCGACGATCGCCGCCGTGAACGGGCCAGCCCTCGCCGGTGGATTCGACCTCGCCGTGCTGTGCGACGTGCGGGTCGCGTCGACCACCGCCGTGTTCGCGCACCCCGAGGTCACGTTCGGCGACGTCGTGTACGGACCGCTGCACGACCTCGTCGGCGGTGCGGTGGCGCGCGAGCTGGTGCTGACCGGACGCTCCCTCGATGCGGCGGAGGCGCTGGCGCTGCACCTCGTGTCCGCGGTCGCGGCGCCCGACGATTTCGCCGCCGAGGTGAGATGCTGGACCGAGCAGCTGACGCGTGCCCCGCGGGAGCTCCTGCTCCGCACGAAGCAGAAGATCATCCGGCGGGCGGGTGAGCACCCATCGCGGACCCTGGACCTCTGAGGGAGCGCGGGCTGCACCGTTTCAAGCAGCTTCGCGAGGCGGCGTCAGTGGCGCTCGGCGCAGCTCTTCGGTGTGGTCCCTGTCTCCGGCAGGAACCGCGGCCTGACGCTCGTGAGCGTCAGGGCCTTCGCACTGTTCGGTACGATATCGAGGGAGCCGAGCGTCACCGTGTCGGCCAGACCGGTGACCAGCCAGATGGGCATCTCGACGGCTCCGACGCCGAAGCCGGCAATGATCAGGGCAGGCCATTTGAGCACGCTGACCACGAGCGTGTCTTTTCCAGCCGGGTTGCCGGCCGCTGCAACCTGCCCGCCGCCGACCGCCGCGCGCAAAGGCAGCGCGGGGGCGTTCAGCATCGCGACCGGGCCCTGGGCCGCCGGCGGTGCCACCCAGGCTGCGACACACTCGCCGGTTGCATTCACGGTCCACCCGGCGCGCGCTGGCGGAGCGAACGCGAGGCCCAGTGCGGCGAGGACGAGGCGGGCGGCGAAGCGCATGAAAGCGTGCCGCGTGTACTGCAGCGGCCGACGTCGGGTCAAACAGGGATCATCCGACCAGTCATGACTTCCTCCCGGGCTGGTCGGACAATGTTGCGCGGAACGGACCCAGCACCTCCGCGTCGTGCTCCCCCAGACGTGGCGCCCGGCTCCGAATGCGCCAAGGGGACGCTTCGCTGAGGAACGGTGCCCCGGGGTAGAGCACGGCGCGGCCAAGCTCGTCGTGGTGGACCTTCGTCGGGAACCCGCGCGCCACGAAGTGCGCATCCTCCATGACGTCCTCCGGCGCGTTGAGCACGCCGACGGCGAGACCCCGTCGTTGCCCCTCGAGGAAGAAGTCGGCGGCGCGCATCCGGCTCGCGATGAAGACGAGGGCGTCGCGTCCCGCACGGAAGATCTGCTGCATCTCCACGTCGGTGGGGATGTCGGCGAGACGGATGCCGCCGCGGTCGCGCCCCGTCTCGAGGAAGACCGCTTCGGGGAAGTCCGCATACGCGCCGAGGTCGTGCAGCCACGCGATCAGCGTCGCGAATTCCCTGGCGCTGCGCGGCGGAACCCCGGTGTGCACCAGGGTCCCCTCAACGTCGGGCGCGAGGCACGAGGCCGTGGGGTAAGGGCTCGCGTGCCGGCACGTCTGCCGCTCGACCGTCTGTCTCGCCACCAGCCACTCGTAGGTCGCCGCTTCGGTCGTCACGTTCGCGGCGGCGTACAGGCTCACGTCGATGTGCTGTCCGACGCCGGCGACGCCGCGATGGAGCACGGCGACGAGCGTCGCGACGGCGGCGTGGACGCCACCGATGTGCAGCGACTGGTTCCCGCCGCCGCGGATCGGCGGCAGCGCATGGTCGTCGTAGCCGCAGCTCCATACCGGTCCGCCGGCGGCGAGGAGCGTCAGATCGGTCGCCTGCTCCCGAGCCCGCGGGACCACGGCGGCCGAACGGCGTGACGGAGGTCATGATCAGATCGGGGCGCAGGCGCGCGAGGTCGTCGTAGTCGATGCGCCGCTCCGCGAGCGTCCCTGGCGGCTCGCCCTCGAGCACGATGTCCACGGTCCCGACGAGACGGCGGAAGAGGTCGAGGTCATCGTCGCGGTGATGGACGTCGAGCACGACGCCGAGCTTGCTCGTCTGGTAGTGCCACCACCAGAGGCTGCGCTCGGGTCCGGGCACGTCGTCGGCGAAGGGCCCGTACCCGCGCGTGTGGTGCCCGGCGCGCGGCTCCACCAGCACGACCTCCGCGCCGAGGTCCGCGAGCAGCTTGCCGGCATACGCCGCCCACTCGCTCGCGAGCTCCACGACGCGCAGCCCCGCGAGCGGTCCCGCGAGGTCACCCGTCGCGTCACAGCACGCCCTCGTCGTGCAGCTCGTCGATCTCCGCCGGCCGGAGACCGAGCAGCTCGCCGTAGACGTAGCCGTTGTGCTGGCCGAGCAGCGGTGCGCCGCGCTCGATGCGCCAGTCGGTCGCGCCGAGGTGTACCGGCAGCCCGTCCACGCGTACGCGGCCCATCTCGGGATGGTCGACGACGGGCCACAGACCCCAATCGACGGTGGCAGGGTCCTCGTCGATACGCTCGCGCGGCGTCTGCACCGCAGCGGCCGGGACGCCAGCGCCCTGGAGCGCCGTCGCAGCGGCGAACTTGTCGCGCTCGCGCGTCCACGCGGCGACGATCGCATCGAGCGCGTCCTCGTCGGCCAGCCGTCCCGGGAGCGCGTCGAATCGCCCGTCGGCGAGGCGCGGATCCGCGACGACGCCGCGCAGCGCGCGCCAGTCGCGGTCGTCGCGGCAGGCGATGGCAACCCAGCAGTCCTCGCCGCGCGATGGGTATATGCCGTGCGGTGCCATGGCCGGAGACTGGCTGCGATTCGAGTGCGGCATCCCGGGCCGCCGCAACGGTCTCCCGTTCACCGTGTAGTCGAGCACCACCGGACCCAGGAGCGCCGCGCCGGCGTCCGTGCACGACATGTCGATCCACTGGCCTTCACCGGTACGGGCGCGATGCACGAGGCCAGCCAGGATGGCGAGGGCCATCAGGTTGGCGCCCTGATGGTCCATGTACGAGTAGCCCCACCCGGCGGGCGGCTCGCCCGGCAGCCCCGAGCTGACGCTGAGGCCGCACACGGCCTGGACGATGGGACCCCAGGTCTTGAAGCGTGCATAGGGGCCGCGCTGACCGAAGCCGCTGTTCGAGACGTACACCACGTCGGGCCGGATCTCGCGCAGCACCTCGTAGGGGAATCCCAGCCGCGCGAGGACGCCGGTGGCGAAGTTCTCCGCCACGACGTCGCAGATCGCGACCAGGCGGCGCAGCAGCGCCTTTCCCCGATCGGTGCGCAGGTTGAGCGTGATGCCGAGCTTCTCGACGTTGTGGTTCTGGAACCCGCCACCCAGCTCGATGCCGCGCCGCTCGTCGACGAACGGCGACATGCCGCGCAGGATGTCCCACCCGCCGCGCGTCACCGGATCCTCGATCCGGATCACTTCCGCGCCGAACGCCGCCAGCGTACGGGTCGCGCCGGCGCCGGCGAGCTGCCCGGTGAAGTCGCAGATCCGCACGTGGGAGAGCGCGCCCATGCGACAGTGCGTCCCGATCACCCGCGACCGAGGATGATGCCGCTCGTCGGCACGCCGGTCCCCGCCGTGACCAGGACGTGCGCGACGTCGGAGATCTGGTTCACCGCCGTGCCGCGGATCTGACGGACGGCCTCCGCGACACCGTTCATGCCGTGGATGTACGCCTCGCCGAGCTGCCCGCCGTGCGGATTGAGCGGCAGGCTGCCGCCGATCTCGATGTTCCCGTCCTTCACGAAGTCCTTGGCCTCACCGCGTGCGCAGAAGCCGAACTCCTCGAGCTGGACCAGCACGAACGGCGTGAAGTGGTCATAGAGGATCGCGGTGCGGATGTCGCGCGGGCTGAGGCCGGACATCTCCCACAGCTGCCGGGCCACGATGCCCGCCTCCGGCAGGCCGACGATGGAGTCCCGATAGTAGCTCGTCATCACGTGCTGGTCGGGGCCGCTGCCCTGCGCGGCGGCGGTGATGAGCGCCGGAGGCTGCCGGAGATCCCGCGCGCGCTCGGCCGACACGACGACGATCGCGACGGCGCCGTCGCTCTCCTGGCAGCAGTCGAGCAGGTGCAGCGGCTCGACGATCCAGCGCGACGCCTGGTGGTCGGCGAGCGTGATCGGCTTGCGGTGGAACCACGCCGCGGGATTGGTGGCGGCATGCCGGCGGGCCGCGACCGCCACGCGACCGAAGTCCTCGCTGGTGGCGCCGAACTCGTGCATGTAGCGCGTCGCGCACATCGCGACCCATGCCGCCGGCGTCACGAGTCCGAAGGGCAGGTACCAGCAGAACACTGCCGCCTCGGCCCCGGCCGGAGGCCCGGGCGACGCGCTCTTCCGCTTGTCGTGCACGCCGGCCCCGAAGCGATTCCCGGAGCGCTCGTTGAGCGCCCGGTACACCACGACGGTGCGGGCCACGCCGGTCGCGACGGCCATCGCCGCCTGCTGGATCACCGCGCCCGCGGCGCCGCCACCGAACCCGATGCGGCTGAAGAAGCTCAGCGCCGGGATGCCGAGGTTGCGTGCGATCTCGGTCTCGGCGTTCCCGTCGACCGTGTACGAGACGAGCCCGTCGACATCCTCCGGCTCGAGGCCGGCGTCCCCGAGCGCAGCGCGGATCGCCTCGACGGCGAGCTGCATCTCGCTTCGGCCCGAGTCCTTGGAGAACTCGGTCGCGCCGATGCCGGCGATGGCGGTGCGGTTCGAGAGCCAGGCGGGGTCCACGTCTCAATCCCGAAGCGGTCGGAACATGGGCAGCGTCAGCTCCGGATCGACGGCGACGAACTCGACTTCGACCGGAAGGCCGATGCGTACCTCCGCGGGGTCGATCCCGATGAGGTTGGTCACCAGGCGCGTACCCTCGGCGAGCTCGACGAGCGCGACGACGTAGCCCGGATCGAAGCCGGGCAGCCTGGGCTCGTGCGGCTTGCAGTAGCTGTAGACGGTTCCGCGGCCGCTGGCCTTCACCGCGTCGGCCGCGAGCGAGCGACAGGCGGGACACATCGGGCTCGGCGGATGCCGCAGCCGCCCGCATTCCGCACAGCGCTGGATCAGGAGCTCGCCGCGCCGGACGCCCTCCCAGAAGAAGCGGTTGTCGCGATGGACGCCGGGCCGGGGTCGCATCACTCGGGAGGTCAACCGTTCTTCGCCATCTTCGGCACGCGATCCTGCCACTGCGCGGGCATGTGGAGGTCGAGCAGATGAGCGGGCTCGACCACGTGGTCATCGACGCTCATGAGGATCAGCTCTCCGGCGCGCATGGCTCCGGCTGCTTCGCGCGATCCGAGGCGAGCTGTCAAGGCGCGGCGGTACCGCACGCGCCCACTCTGCCTGCTTCTCGCTCTCGGATGCCTGGTGGTGGCCCGCGTCGAGCATTGAGCCTGGATCACCTGACCCCGCTCAGGCGACCGGCACGGACACTTCCAGCGGCGCCCTCCGACCACGCACGTGGACGGCGCGCGGCGCGGACAGCGCGATCCCGTCGCCGACCTGCTGCCGGGTCGCGTCCGAAACGAGGACGTCGACACCCTCGACCCTGGTCAGCTCCTGCAGGCGCGCAGCGACGTTCACCGCGTCGCCGACGATGGTGTAGTCGCGGCGCTGCGTCGTCCCGATGTCGCCCAGGACGACGGAGCCGGTGTGCACCCCGATACCCATCCGCAGTGGCGGCTCGCCGTGGTCCCCACGCTCCGCGCTGAGCGCCGCGAGCGCCTCACGCATGGCCACCGCACACCGGACAGCGCGGGAGGCATGGTCCGGCTGCGCGACCGGCGCACCGAAGTATGCCATCAGTCCGTCGCCCAGATACTTGTCGAGCGTCCCGCCGTGCGCGAAGATCACGTCCACCGTGCGTTCGAAGAACGCGTTCAAGAGTGCGACGACGTCGGGCGCCGGCATTGCTTCGGCGAGCTGGGTGAAGTCCCGCAGGTCGCAGAAGAGGATGGTCACCTCGCGAATCTGGCCGGCGGCCGCAAGCACGGACGACTCCGCGAGTCGGGCGGCGACCTGCGGCGAGAAGTAGCGCTGGAGTCGCTCGCGGTGCCGCTGCTCGTCGGAGACCCGCTGGACCAGCACCGAGGACCGACCGCTCGCATAGGCGAGCATGACCCCGATCAGCGCGATTCCCATGATCGTCATGACCATGACACCCGTGTCCCAGCTTCCGCTGCGCACCATGAGCGCCACTTCGCAGGCGGCGGCGATCGCCACCGCGACCGTGAGTCGCCGGCGGTCGAGCGCGAGCGATGCGAGCACCACCAGGCCGACGTAGTACAAGGCTGAGTGCGCCGAGAGTCTGGACGCATCCGGGGCCAGGCCGGCTGCGCGCTGCGCATCGATGATCCGTGAGATCAGGATCAGGAGCATCGGCATGTCGACGAGAGCGATGGCGAGACTGCCGGCCCGGGCGACCCGCTCCGAGCGGGCGCCGGCCACAAAGAGCACTCCCGCCGCCACGGTCCAGCCGATGAGCAGGCCGACGGGCGCGCCGATCCATCCCGGTACCGAGAGCGCGAACAGCGCCTCGACCGCCCCCGCGAGCAACAGTCCCACGAGGCGGAAGGCGTTGATCCGTCGCGCGTTGCGGAGCCGCTCCGCGTCGAGCGCGGAGTGCACGGCACGGTCGCCGTCGCCCATGCGGGCGTCAGTATCCCATCGCCACGCGACACGTCGAGCCCGAGAAGGTGTGTCTCGGCGGGATTGCTGCCGGCGGCATGAATCCCCTAAGAGTCGATCAATGGCGATCCCCGGGATGACACCTTCGGCGCTGGCGCTGGATGACCCCGACTTCTACCTCGGCGATCCGCACGCCGCGTTTCGCTGGATGCGCGAGCGTGCCCCCGTGTATCGGTGCGAGCGCGCGCGGCTCTGGGCGATCTCCAAGCATGCCGACATCATGCAGGTCTCGCGCGACCCGGAGACCTTCTGCTCCGCGCGAGGCATCCTGATCCACGATGGTCTGCGCGGCGAGACGCCGATGGAGGTGCCGCCGTCGATCATCTACATGGATCCGCCGCAGCACAACCGATATCGCAAGCTCGTGAGCCGCGCGTTCACGCCGGGAATGGTGGCCGGTCTCGAGGGGCGCATTCGTGCGATCGCCCGCGAGAGCCTGGACGCCATCCGCTCCGGCGAGACGCACGATCTCGTCGATGCGGTCGCCGTCCCGCTGCCGATGCTCGTCATCGCCGACATGCTCGGCGTCGCCGCCGAGGATCGGCAGACGTTCAAGCGGTGGTCCGATGCGATCATCGCCGCTGCGGATACCGGCGCGTCGCCCGAGTCCATGGAGCACGTGGGCGAGCTGTTCGCGTACTTCTACGGCAAGCTCGGCGAGCGGCGCGGGCGGCCGCAGAACGACCTCCTCTCGGCGCTTTCCGCGGCGGAGATCGACGGCGACCGGCTCGCGGACGAAGAGCTCCTCATGTTCTGCATGACGCTGCTCGTCGCCGGCAACGAGACGACGCGCAACCTCATCTCCGGCGGCGCGAAGGCACTGATGGAGTTTCCGGACGAGCGCCGTGCCCTCGTGGAGCATCCCGATCGCCTCCCGGGCGCCGTCGAGGAGATGCTGCGCTGGGTGACGCCCATCCGCAGCTTCGCGCGCACCGCGACCCGGGACACCGAGGTCCGCGGTCAACGCATCGCGGCCGGCGACTACGTGCTCCTCCTGTACGCATCGGGCAACCGCGACGAGGAGGTCTTCGGCCCCACCGCCGACGTGTTCGACGCCGGCCGCCCGGCGGACGCGATGCACGTCGCCTTCGGGTTCGGCGAGCACTTCTGCCTGGGTGCGAGCCTCGCCCGGCTCGAGGCGCGCGTGCTGTTCGAGGAGCTCCTCGCCCGGTTCCCCGACTTCTCGCTCGCGGGCGAGATCGTACCCCTGCGCTCGACGCTCATGAACGGCCTCGTCCGGATGCCCGTCACCTTCAGGTGACGGTGATGCGGCGATGAACGCGATCGGCGACAAGGCGGCGATCGCCGGCATCGGCCAGACGCCGTTCTCCCGGAGTCTCGGTCGCTCCGAGTTCGACATGGCGATCGAGGCTCCGCCGCGGCGCCTCGCGGATATC
>CAVQLX010000017.1:0-298030 GCA_963713495.1 uncultured delta proteobacterium
CGCGAGTCCCGCGACCACCATGCCGGCGGCCACCACCGCGAAGACCGAGGCCGCGGTGAGCAGCAGGAAGCCCACCGGCGAGGTGCCGAGCGACACGCCGAACACGAAATGGCCCCAGGCGAGCAGCACGATCATCTGCACCACCCCCACCACGAACCGCGCGGCGAGCTTCCCGAGCAGAATGCGTGTGAAGCCGCCCGGCGCCACCAGAAGGCGGGCGAGCGTTCCCCAGTCGCGTTCCTCGTGCATGCCCATCGACGTGCCGAAGACGACCGCGAGGAGCACGAACATCGAGAGCGAACCCCGGGACCCGCTGCTCGAAGACCGTGACCGACAGGCGGTTGCCGGTCAGATTCTGCTCCTTGAGCGATATCTTGTCCTCCGCGAACGGGTCGGCCAGGGCGGCGGCGTCCTTGTCCATCAGCAGGAGGAGGACCTTGACTCCCTGGAGGTCGCTGCCTGCGGCAGGATCGGTGAGCAGCAGGATCTCGCTCGAGCGCCCCTGGAGATACTGCTTGCTCAGCTGCGGCGGGAAGACGATCGCCGCTGCCGCCTCGTGCTTGTCGCGCACGAGGTGCTCGGCCTCGGCCCGGCTCATGGGCCGGACGTCGGCGTGCTCTCCGAGCAGCTTGATGAACGTGCTGGCTACCGGGCCACCGTCCTGGTTCACCACCGGGACCAGCAGCTGCGGGCCGTCGTCGCCGTGGAAGAGCCCCTCGGCGATCACGGTGATGACGAGGATCGGCATCAGGAGCGAGAACACCAATGCACTGCGATCCCGCAGGAAGATGCGCAGGTCCTTGCGGAAGACGGCCAGCATGGGTCAGGCCCCGTGCTCGGAGCGTCAATCCCGGAGCGCCTTGCCGGTCAACTCGAGGAAAACGTCGTCGAGCGTCACCGGCGTGACGCGGGTGCGGAGGATGCGGTTTCCCAGACCGGACAGGGCACGGTAGATGCGGGGAAGGGCGTGCTGGGCACGGGCCGTGAAGATGCGGACCTCGTTGCCCACCGTCTCGACCTTCTGCACGCCCTCGACTGCCTCTAGCGGCGTGACCGTCGCCGGCGGCGCCAGAAGCCTCAGCTCGATCACCTCGGTCGCCCGAGCGTGCGCAAGCAATTCGGTCAAGCTGCCACAGGCAACGACCTGGCCCTCGTCCATGATGGCGATGCGGTCACACAGGTCCTCGGCCTCCTCGAGGTAGTGCGTGGTGCAGACGATGGTCGTGCCCTGTGCGCGCAGCCTGCGGACGGCATCGAAGATGTGAGCACGCGACTGCGGATCGACCGCCACTGTCGGCTCGTCGAGCAGCACGAGGCGGGGGGCAGTCACCAGGGCACAACCGAGGTTGAGCCGACGCCGCATCCCGCCGGAATAGCTCGACACACGGTCGTCCTTGCGCCCGGTCAGCCCGACGGCCTCGAGCGCTTCCGCCACGCGACCGGCGCGCTCCGGAGCGCGGCACGGCGTAGAGCTCGGCAAAGAAGGACAGGTTCTCGGCCGCGGTGAGGCTGGGATAGAGGGCCTCTTCCTGCGGTGCGACGTTGAGCAGCCGGCGAACCGTATCGACGTCATGGACAACGTGCTTGCCGAGGACCCAGGCGTCGCCGGAGCTGGGACGGAGGCGGGTGGAGATCATGGAGAGCAGCGTGGTCTTGCCGGCGCCGTTGGGACCGAGGAGACCGAAGATCTCGCCCGCGGGGATCTCGAGCGAGACGCCTCGGACGACTTCGCGGCCGCCGTACTCGCGACGCAGGTCGCGCAGCACGACTGCGCTCGATACCGCTCGCAGCTGAGGGCGAGGAGGCTCGAGGAAGGGAACCGGTCGCAGGGATGTCTTCATGAGTGGTTCTCTCGATTCCCGGCCGATGCGGTCTGCGGCTGCGGCTCGACCGCAGGCCACATGGTCGAAATCGACCGCGGCGGTGTCGTAGTCTGCACCTCATCTCTCCCTTGGGCCGGGACGGAGAGACCGACAGGCGAGACGCGATTCAGCGGGACGGGTGAGGCGGAACGCCCCGGTCGCCGCTCGCGATCGGCCGCGCGGGCCGCGAGCGCCACGACGCCGAGGGCGATGGCGATGTGAAGCTGAACGGCGTCGATGTGCATGGCGTGTCGCTTTCCGATCTGGGCCAACAGCCGATCAGTAGCATCCGCCATGCCACTCAGCGCCCTCGCTGTGCCCGGTGCGTCGCGCCGGGGCGAGCGCCTTTCCCGCCGACGACTCGTCACATCTGTCGACGATCCAGCGCGAGACCGAACACGGGGTGCCGCCCGTGCGGCCGTCAACTTTGCTAGCTACGGACGGAAATGTGGCACCGCCCGTGCCGTCGAGCACGTCGATCGAGGTCGGTGGAGATCCGGCGCGTGGAAGGGTGGAAGGGAAGCGTCAGGCACCGATGCCCTTGGGGTCGGAGTCGCCGAGCAGGACGAGGGCGTTGAACACGGACTCCCACTGCTCGCGGTGGACGTAGTGCTCGATGGCGTTCGGCGTCCAGCTGAACCTCGCGTCCGGGTGCTCCCAGACGTCGACGGGAGATCCCGAGATCCAGATGCGTCGAGCTTCGGAGTTGGCGCGCATGATGTCCCTCGTCAGGCCACCAGCGCGGCGCCGGTGGTTTCGAGGTCGAACCGCGCCCCGCGGAAGTTGCCGCACAGTTGGACCAGGCCCGAGTTCACCAGATACACGACGGTCGCGACGGTCTCGTTGTCGGTATCGGCGTATTCGGAAACTGCCTCGACGAGTTCCAGCAGCGTGCACCTGAGTACCATCGTCCTGACCTCCTGCTTCACGAGTCCAAGCAACTTTGGAGCCAGGGCGCTGTGAATCGCGCCACCGAGGCCCGGAGGAGGCGTGTCGCAGCGAATCTGCTGCTCTCCGGGCCCGTTCCTGTCCGGACGAGTCGAACCGGTGCGAGGCCCTTGTCAGGTGTGCCAGCCACTTGAGTGGCGCGTCGGACGGCATGACCGGTGATCTCCGGCCGACTGGCGCTCACCTCGAGACCGGGATCGTGAGGGTCGGGATCGTCTGCGGGGTGCCCTCGACGAGCCGCATGCCGATGAGCGTCTGCAGGAGGCGGAACGTGAGCTTGCTCGGTCCGTCGTCGGCCGGGATGTAGAACCAGTAGCCGCGGTGGCGGACCGCGACCAGAACAGCCGTGGAGGGATAGCTCGGCGAGCTCTGGATCCTCAGGTCGTCACGGAAGGGCGACGGTCCGGCGAGGGCGGGATCCGCGAGGCCTAGCGCCGCGTGCTCGGGTGGCACCTCGACCGAGCTCGCCGCGATCTCGATGAGGTCGTAGACCGAGCGCGTCTGCACGTTGAGCTCGGGCTTCGTGACCCTTCCAACAGCCAGGTTCACGGGCAGGACGATGTTGCCGTTCCCCCCGGCGAGCGACGCCGGAAGACCCCACCGCTGCAGCAGCTCGCGGACCACGTTCCGGTTGGCGGGCGCGTAGTCGTGAATCACCAGCGCGAAGGCGCCGTCCTTCGTCGAGGTCGATGTCCAGGTCGCTTGTCCGGCGTTTTCCAGGCGTGCCAGCAGGACGACGGAGTCATGGAACGCCGCGCCGGCTTGCGGGGGGGCGTACATCGGATTCTGCAGGCCGTTCATCTGCCTGACGAGGATCGACAGGAGCTCATGCGGCGCGTGCTCCATGCTGAGCAGCAGTACGAGTATGTCGAGCCCGATCGGAGACAGGATGTTCTTCGCGTAGCGCTCTCCCTGAACCGGCGTGTAGGCGATCGTCGGGTTCTCCTCGTAGGCGAGACCGAGGGACAGCGGCACGAGGTTTCCCTGGTAGTTCGCCGAGGGGCCGACGCCGAACTGGGAGTTGGCCAGCGCCGTGGTGCGCACGTTGGCCGTCACGCTCGCGACGGAGAGGAGTCCCCACGGCTCGCCGTAGCGCGCGCGAACGATCAGCTCGAGCGTCTGCTGGTTGTTGGTGTCGCTGATGACTTCACTGTAGAGCTGTCGCCCCCGCACGATCGTTCCGGGCCCGAGGGTCGCCCTGGGGCCCAGAAATCGGCCGCAGCCGGAGAGCCAGAGGATGGCTGCGGCGGCTGCCACGCGCGCCGCGCCGATCGCGCATCTGCTTGGGTCGATCAACCCCTCACGGGTCGCGGCGTTCATGCCGGAGACTCCCCGTATTCATGAGCCGCCTACAAGGCCCCGAGCGCCTGCAACTCTTCCCGGCAGGCTTCACTGAAACGCCTCAAGGGATCGACCATATGGCCCTCGACAGTGCTCTCGAGGTCGGCGAAGGTCTTGTTGGGCGCGACGTAGGTCTCCATGATGAGTCGCGCGACCTTGTCTGCGTCCTCGAAGATCCTCGCCGAGGACACGATCCGCATCTGGCTGATCATCGCGAACAGTCTCACCAGGTTTGCGAGCTCGGTCTGGTCGTGCCCGAAGGCGTCTGCATACAGTCTCGACGCTTCGTTGATGAAGTCCTTGTAGAGCGTCTCCCTTCGTTCGAGGTTTCGCGCGACTCGCTGCGCTCCCAGCTGTGAATACTGGGTCAGCCACGTGGCTCCCAGGGAGGTCAGACCGCCGATGACCGATCCCGCCAGTGCAGCAAGACCAGAGAAGTACGCCGCGTCCATGCTCCGAGACCTCTCCCTCGTGCGGGTGCCGGCGAGCCGACCGCCACGAGACTCGGACTCCGATCTATCATGGGGATCAGATCCTTCACCACAGTGAACGGAGCGAGCGCCCCGGAGCGGACCGACGTGCACGCCGGCGATCGCGCATCCGCAGGTCGCAAATCGCGTGCCGGATCGCCGCCACCAGGCGGACGACCGTCCGGCGCGTCGCGTGGGGCCCGCGAGAGGCGACACTCGACACGACTGGCCCTCGCTGATCATCGGCGGGGCGGGGCAGGGCTGCAAGCTGGTGGGACGTCCGGGAGTTCCCTAGAAGCCAGCCCATGCACCTGGTCCTGGTTGCCCTCGCGCTGCTCGCGGCCTGCGTGATCGTCCAGAGTCTGGGGACACTGGTGATGATCCACTGGCTGGCCCGGGTTCGTCAGGTCTTCGAGTCCCCGTACGTGGTTCGCCGCGTCGGGCTCCTCCTCTCCCTCTTCATGTTCATCGTCCTCCTCCATCTGATCCAGATCGCTCTCTGGGCGGTCGTGTTCTGGCGAGCGGGCGAGCTGCCGACGCTGGAGACGGCGGTCTACTTCTCCATCACCACCTACACGACGGTCGGCTTCGGCGACGTCGTCCTCGGCCCTGGCTGGCGGGTGCTGGCAGGGATCGAGGGCCTCACGGGTCTCATCCTGGTCGGCTGGTCGACGGCGTTCGTGTTCGCGATCGTGAACCGCATGTACGAGCACTGGCGGCAGGTGCACGAGGTCTCCTGAGCCGAGCCAACGCTACCCAACCGTTGCTACCAGGCTGGCACGGTTCACTCCGCGCCGACGTGTGCACCCTTCTCGGCCACCGAGCGACGCATCAGGAGGACGAGGAACACCATGAGTGCCGCCACGACCGCCGAGGACCAGAACACGTCGAAGTATGCCAGCGCCGCGGCCTGCCGGTCGCGCAGCTCCTGCAGGGAGCGCAGCGCCATCTGTTGCGACCGCACCGGATCACCGGTGCCGTGCATGAAGAGGTCGCGTCCCTGCTCGAGCCATCGCTGGACGGCGGGGTACAGGGCGTCGAGCTTCTCGTTCAGCCGCAGGACGTGGAACTGCTCCCGGCGCTCCACCATCGTCTGCGCCATCGAGGTGCCGACGCTGCCGCCCTCGTTGCGCAGCAGCGCGAGCAAGCCGACCGCCGCGCCGCGGAGGCGCGGCGGGATGTACAGGAACGCCGCGAGGTTCAGCGGCGCGAACAGCATCGACAGGCCCGAGATCACCACCACTCGCGGCCAGACCACCTGCCACGGGCCGATGTCCAGGTTCAGCCGCGACAGCCAGAAGTTTCCGGCCGCCAGCGTCAGTACGCCGGCCGCCATGAGATAGCGCGCGTCCAGGCCCCGGCCGAGCAGGATCCCGACCACGAACAGCATCATGAGCGAGGCCACTCCCGACGGGTGACAGCACCAGTCCCGACGTCGTGGCGTCGTAGCCGAACAGGGACTGGAGCAGCGCCGGCAGAGTCGTGGTGTTGGCGTACAGCACGCCGTAGGCGCAGAAGATGATGATGCAGCACGAGCGGAAGTTGCGGTCCTTCAGCGTGCGGAAGTTGATGAGCGGGTTGGCGATCCGGAGCTGCCGGACGATCAGCGTCACCAGGGAGACGAGGAACAGCACCAGCAGGGTCTGCACGCGGAGGAACGGATCGCCGAGCCAGTCCCACTCCTGCCCCTTGCTCAGCATCACCTCCCAGCAGACCATCGTCACCGCCAGCAGCACCAGGCCGAGCAGGTCGAAGGGCTGGCGCTGGCGGCGGGCGGCGGCGCGCTGCGCCACCAGGTAATCCGGGTCGACCACCAGGCGGCTGCACATGAGCAGCGCCAGGAGACCGACGGGGACGTTCAGGTAGAAGATCCAGCGCCAGTTGTAGTTGTCCGTGATGTAGCCCCCGAGCGTCGGGCCCACGACGGGTGCGAGCAGCGCCGCCATGCCGAACACCGTCATCGCCGTGCCCTGCCGTTCGGGAGGAAAGGCATCGAGCAGGACGCCCTGGCTGGACGGCTGGAGCCCGCCGCCAGCCAGGCCCTGGAGCACGCGGGCCCCGATCAGCATGATCAGGCTCGTGGCCATGCCACACAACGCCGACGCGCCGGTGAACACGGCGATGGAGATCAGGAAGTAGTTGCGCCGGCCGAGCCGGGTGGCGAGCCAGCCCGAGATGGGCAGGATGATCGCATTGGCGGCCAGGTAGCTGGTGATCACCCATTCGCTGTCGGTGACCGGCGCCGACAGTCCGCCGGCGATGTAGCGCAGCGCGACGTTGGCGATCGTGGTGTCCAGCACCTCCATGAAGGTGGGGATGACCACGGCCACGGCGACGAGCCAGGGACCCGCCGACCGCCGCGGCACGGCGATGCCAGGGGCCGCGATGGCAGGGGCGGTCATTGCCGGTTCTGCGCTGCGGTCGGCTCCGGCGAGGGCTGCGGGGCATGCGGTTGCAGCACCTGTCCCGCATCAGGACCCGTGGGCGTCTCGCGCACGTGCACGTAGGGCCTCACCGACAGGCCGATGAACAGCGGCGTCTTGTCCGGATCGTAGTCCACCAGGTCGATGCGCACCGGCAGCCGCTGCACCACCTTGACGAAGTTCCCCGTGGCGTTCTCGGGCGGCAGCAGCGCGAGGGTCGAGCCCGTGCCCATCGTGAAGCCGGAGACGCGGCCCCTGAACACGTGGCGCTTGCCGTACATGTCCACGTAGAGGTCGACCGGGTGTCCGATCCTGATGTCGGCCAGCTGGGTCTCCTTGAAATTGGCGTCGACCCAGATGTCCGTCAGGGAGCGGATCGCCATCAGGCTCTGCCCGGCGACCACGTTGTTGCCGGGGTTCACCTCGCGGCGCGTGATCACCCCGTCGATCTCCGCGAACACGTCGGTGTAGCGCAGGTTCAGCTTGGCCTGGTCGAGATTGCGCTGCGCCTCGGACACCTTCGCGCTGGCCTGCGCGACCGCGGGCGCATCCTTCAGGATCTGGGCGAGGATGCGATCGATGTCGCCCTGCGCGTCGCGCTTGTAGAAGTCCGCGATCATCTCCTTGGGCGACTTGTTGAACGTTATGGGGACGCCGAGCTCCGCCACCTTCTGGATCAGCTTCGCCTGGGCTTCCCGCACCGTGGAGAAGGTCTGGTCCAGGTCGGGAGGGACCTGCGCCAGGTCGTCGCCGGTCGGCGGTGTCGGGGGAAGGCCGAGCGAGACGCGGATCTGGTAGACGCCCTGCAGTGCCGCCTCGAGCTGGGCCTGCGCGTCCCGCAGGCGCCTGCTTGCGGTGATCGAGCTCCTCGGCGGTGATGCTCCCCGACTTGATCGAGCGGCACGCGCCCGGTCGTAGTCGGCCTGCGCCTTCGCCACCGCGGCCTTGTAGGAGTCGAGGCCGGCCACCCGCGAGCGCAGGAGCGACACCTGGTTGTTCACGTCCTCGATCGCGTGGTCGAGGTTGAAGCGCAAGCTGCGCGCCTCACCTTCGACCCCGCGCGTCTCGGCCTCCGCGGCGACGAAGATCGGCCTGCGCCGCATCGAGCGCGGCCTGGGCGATGTTGACCAGCACCTGATACGGCTCCTTGTCGAGCTGCACGAGCAGGTCGCCGGTCCGCACGCGATTGTTGTCGTCCACCAGCACCTTCGTGACCTGGCCGGGGACCCGCGCGGCGACGAAGGTGACGTGGCCGTTCACGTAGGCGTCGTCGGTCGAGACCGTCTGCAGCGCGGTGCGCACCCACGGGATGCCCTCGAACAGGATGAGGAGCAGGGCGAGAACGCCGACCCCACCGAGCAGCCATCGGCGCCGAGCGCTCGGCGCCGGCGTACCTGGCGGCGGGCTCGGGACGGTGCGAGGCGGCGGTGTCTGGGCTGGCGCGGTGTCGGCACGGGCCGGCGGCTGATCCAACGCTGGACTGTCCGGGCTCGCCATCTCGCCTCCAGTGCACTCTGTGCAGTCTCCGAAGCGATGCCGCAACCCACCAGGCAGGATCGCCTGGGCCGGCTACGTGCGGGGGTGACCGCCTGGCGAGGGCGGCGTGACACGCGCTATGGCCGGACGGCATGGGAACGGGCCGGCTGGAGGCGTTCAGCGATGGCGTGATCGCCATCATCATCACGATCATGGTGCTCGAGCTCAAGGTGCCGCAGGGGGACGACGTCACCGCGCTGCGCGAGCTCCTGCCGGTGCTGGCGAGCTACGTCGTGAGCTTCGCCTACGTCGGCATCTACTGGAACAACCATCACCACCTGCTGCACGCCTGCGAGCGCATCAACGGGGCGATCATGTGGGCCAATCTGCACTTCCTCTTCTGGCTCTCGCTCGTCCCGTTCGTGACCGCGTGGGTCGGCGGCCATCGCGACGCGTCGCTCCCCACCGCGTCCTACGGCTTCGTGCTGCTGATGGCCGGCGTCGCCTACGTCGTGCTGGAGCGGCAGATGGTCGCGGAGAACGGGCCGCAGTCGATGCTGGCCGAGGCGATCGGCATCGAGCGCAAGGGCGTGCTGTCGCTGGTGGGCTACGTCGCGGCGATCGTGCTCGCGTTCGTCTCACCGCGCATCGCCGACGTCCTCTACGTGCTGGTCGCCGTCATGTGGATCGCGCCCGACCCGCGAATCGCGTCGCGGATACGTACGTGAGCAGAGGGCCAACGCCAGCGGTCATTTGACCGGTACGAGCACCGGCGCTCCCTTGTCCTTCACCAGGAACACCAGGAACTTCGCCGGCTTGGTGCTACTCGCGTTCCGGCCAACGACATGGACATCGTCGGGGCCCTCGTAAAAGGTCTGTCCTGGCGTCAGCGTCGTTTCTTTTCCGCCCTTGAGCTGCATCACGACTGAGCCCTCCAGGACGTAGACGAACGCATGTGCGTTGTGGCGGTGGATGGGGTCGGAGCTACCGGGGGGATACTCCACCATGATCATGAGACCTTCCTTGCCGGGAAAGTCCGTCAGATCCTTCGACAGGAGGGAGGTGACGCTAGCCTCCTGGGCCATCAATGCGCCGGGTACGAGACAGAGCAGCAGCAACAGTCCTTTCATCGTTTGCCTCCTGGTTTTGGCTGCCTGAGCCAGTCCGCGAAACGTGTCGGGCCGAGGCGCGGGTGATCGCCTGGGGTGAGGCTCTGATCGTTCACCGTGATGCCGTAGTAGAGCGCCTTGGGATCGGTGACTACCGTCCGTGCGTCCCCGGTTGCGTTCAGGAATTGCCGCACGAGGTCGTCTTGCCGAATCGGTTCGGGACCGGCCAGATCGAACGTGCCGTTCAACGGCTGAGCGAGGGCCACATCGGCCACGACGGCGGCGACGTCATCCGACGCAATGGGCTGCATCAGAGCCGGTGGAAGCCGAACCGTCTGCCCTTCAGTCGCCGATTGGGCGATGCCGCCCACGAACTCGAAGAACTGCGTAGCACGCACGATCGTGTAAGGAATCGGGGAAGCCTTGATCAGCTTTTCCTGGGCCAGCTTCGCGCGGAAGTAGCCACTCGCGAGCAGGCGGTCGGTGCCGACGACCGACAACGCCACATGATGGCCGACGCCCGCGGCAGCTTCCGCGGCGAGGAGGTTGCGACCTGATGTCTCAAAAAACACCAGGACCGCGTTGTCCTCCCACGAGGGCGCATTCGCGACATCGACGACCACCTGAGCGCCGGCGAGCGCTTGCGCCAGTCCCTCGCCAGTGACGGTGTTGACACCCGATGAGGGTGATGCCGCCACCACCTCATGGCCGTGCTGGCGAAGGTTCGTCACGACCTTTGTCCCGATGAGTCCGCTTCCGCCGATGACCACGATTTTCATGGTTGCCCCTTTCGTGCGTCGCCCGAAGTCGCCAACAGCATCACCTGACCTCCTGCCAGAACGAGTCGCTGAATCAAGGTATCCTTTGGAGCTGCTGCCGCTGGTCACGCGCGCCCCCTTTCCAAGGGGCGCGTGTTCTGCTGAATGGCGTGCGCAAGCGGCGGTGAGAGCGTGCACACGGGGAGCCGAGGAGCGCCCTCCACTCCGATCGAATCGCGGGGGAAGGGCTTCAGCGAGCTGGTACGGGCCGGCTGCGAGGACTACGTCCTGAAGGGCATCGGCCTGCCGATCGCCGCGTACGTCTTCCACGCCGTCAAGCTCTGCCTGTTCGTGCTGGGCTGGATGTTCTTCGTGCGCTTCACCCCGGGCCTCGGCAGCCCCTGGCAGGTCGGCTCGTGGTGGCGCGAGGGCATCGCGTTCCAGAAGGCGTTCCTCTGGGCCTGTCTCGTCGAGGTGCTCGGCTTCGGCTGCATGAGCGGACCGCTCGGCTTCCACATCTGGCCGCCGTTCACCGCGTTCCTGCACTTCCTCCGTCCGGGTACCATCAAGCTGGCGCCGTTCCCGAACCTGCCGGTGTTCGGCGGCACGACGCGGACCTGGCTCGACGTCGCGCTCTACGCCGCGTTCGTCGCGTCGCTCGTGCGCGCGCTCGTGGCGCCGCAGATCGGCACGGCGCAGCTGCGTGCCGATCGTCGTCCTGCTGCCGCTCTGCGCGCTCGCCGACAAGACGATCGTGCTCGCGGCACGCGTCGAGCATCACTTCGCCATGATCGTCTGCTTCCTGCTGGCGGAGAACTGGATCGCCGGCTGCAAGGCCGTGCAGCTCGCGATCTGGTTCTGGGCCGGCGTGTCGAAGCTGACCGTCGCCTTCGGCTACGTCATCCCGGTGATGACGGTGAACAATCCGCTGGTGCAGAGCCCGTCGGTACGCCGGCGCATGTTCGTCTCGTACCCGGACGACCTGCGGCCGTCGCGGCTCGGCAAGGCGATGGCGCACGCCGGCACGTTCCTCGAGTTCGCCGCGCCGCTGACGCTGCTGTTCGTCACCGGACCCGGGCACGCTGCTCGTCGTCGGGATGATCTTCGTCCTCCTGCTGCACGGGTTCATCCTCGGCAACATGCCGGCCGGCGCGGTCTTCGAGTGGAACCTGGTCAGCCTGTACGCCGCGTTCTTTCTCTTCGTCGGCCATCCCGCACGTGACGGTCCTCGACATCGACTCGCTGCCGCTCGCGATCTACCTCATCGTCGGGCTCGATCCTGCTGCCGCTCATCGGCAACCTCGTCCCCGCGCGGGTCTCCTTCCTGGTCGCGATGCGCTACTACGCCGGCAACTGGGCGTGGAACGCCTGGCTCTTCCGCGGCGACAGCCACCGAAGCTCGACCGCGTGAAGCGCGCCTCGCCGCTCCTGCGCGAGCAGCTCGAGCGCTTCGCGCCGGCCGAGGCGGCGAGCATGGACTCGCGCGGCATGGCGTTCCGCTCGCTGCACCTCCAGGGCCGGTGCCTCGGCCTGCTGCTGCCGAAGGCGATCGGCGGCCGCCCCTTCGAGGAGTACAGCTACGTCGACGGCGAGAACGTCGCCGGCTCCGTCCTCGGCTGGAACTTCGGCGAAGGGCACCTGGGCGACGAGCGCCTGCTGGCGTGCATCCAGGAGCAGTGCGACTTCGAGGACGGCGAGGTGCGCGCGATCATGGTCGAATCGCAGCCGCTCCTCGGCTCGACGCCTGCACTGGCGCATCCTCGACGCCAAGCGCGGCGCTCATCGAGGAGGGCTACGCCGACGCTCGACGACCTCGCCCGGCGCGCGCCCTGGGACTACGGCTAGACGCATGGACGACGCCGTCGTCGTCGGCTCCGGTCCGAACGGGCTTGCCGCGGCCGTCGAGCTGGCGCGGAGCGGTGCGTCCGTGCGCGTCCTCGAAGGCCGCGACGAGATCGGCGGCGGCACCCGCTCGGCCGCGCTCACGCTGCCCGGGTTCTGCCACGACGTCTGCTCGGGCTGTCATCCGATCGGGATCCTCTCGCCGTTCTTCCGTCGCCTCGATCTCGACGCGCACGGTCTGCGCTGGATCCGTCCGCCCGCCTCCGTGGCGCACCCGCTCGATGGCGAGCCGGCCGTGCTGCTGCGCCGCTCGCTCGACGACACCGCGCGAGACTTGAACGAGGACGCCGACGCCTACCGCAGGCTCTTCGCCCCGTTCCTGCGCGAACCGCACGAGCTGCTCGCGGATCTCCTCGGTCCGCTGCGCATCCCGCGGCATCCGCTGCGCATGGCGCGCTTCGGGCTGCCCGGGCTCCTGCCCGCGACCACGATGCTCCGGGCTCGCTTCCGCGGCGTGCGGGCGCGCGCGCTGCTCGCGGGATGTGCTGCGCATTCGATCCTGCCCGCTCGAGCGGCCGCTCACGCGCGGCGGTCGCGATGATCTTCGCCCTCACCGGGCACGTGGAGGACTGGCCGGTCGCCGCCGGCGGCTCGCAGGCCATCGCCCGCGCGCTCGCGTCGCTCCTCGAGCGAGCTCGGCGGCCGCATCGAGACCGGCGTGCCGGTTCGCCGTCTGGCGGACATCCCGCCGGCGCGCGTCGTCCTCTTCGACACCAGCCCGGCGCAGCTCGCCGACGTCTGTGCGCCGCTCCTGCCCGCGCGGCTACCTGCGCCGGTTGCGCCGCTATCGCTACGGCCCCGGCGTGTTCAAGCTCGACTGGGCGCTCGACGGGCCGATCCCGTGGCGGGATCCCCGCTGCCTCGACGCCTCGACCGTCCACCTCGGCGGCACGCTCGAGGAGATCGCCGCGGCCGAGGCAGCCGTGTGGCGCGGCGAGCATCCCGCACGGCCCTTCCTCATCGTCGTGCAGCAGAGCCAGTTCGATCCCAGTCGAGCGCCGGCGGGGAAGCACACGGGCTATGCCTACTGCCACGTGCCCGCGGGATCGGACGTCGATTGCACCGATGCGATCGAGCGGCAGGTCGAGCGCTTCGCTCCCGGCTTTCGCGACCGTGTCCTCGCGCGCCACCGGATCACTCCCGCGGATCTCGAGCGCGACAATCCCAACTACGTCGGCGGAGCGATCACCGGGGGCGTCGCCGATCTGTTCCAGTTCTTCACGCGACCCGTGGCGCGGCTCGACCCGTACTCCACGCCGCATCCCCGCGTGTTCATCTGCTCGGCATCGACTCCGCCGGGTGGCGGAGTCCACGGGATGTGCGGCTACTTCGCCGCGCGGAGTGCCCGGCGCCGCCTGGATGGCTTGCCGACGACGTTGCCGGAGCTCGGCGCGGCGCCGTGAGCCCGTCATTCGGCAGGGCGCCACACACCGATGCGATCGTCGAAGACCGCTCCGAAGTAGAAGCGGCCATCGAGCTCCGCCGCCGAGGCGACGGCACCGACGAGCTGTCCGTCGTGGTGGAGGAGGACGGTCGTGGCCAGTGTCACCGGGTCGATCTCGACGATGGACCACGCGCTCCGGCATGGACGGGCGACGAGACAGGCGAGGAGCCCGGCTCCTTCGGTGTGCACCCCTGCGAGCAGCGTCTTGCGGGAGCTCCAGGAGAGGTTGTCGGGATGGCCCCCGGTGGTCGCGAAGCTGGGCGCGACGCCCGGGGCGAGACCCGCGAGCGGCACGCGGGCGACGCGCCCCGCGCCGGTCTCCGCGTAGAAGAGCGTCTTCCCGTCGGGCGAGACCGCGATGCCGTTCGCGCCGGCGGCCGAGGTGCCTGCCACGTGCCGCCAGCCTTCGCCCGCGTGCCACACGATGACGTCGCCCGTCGGCCACCCGAGGCCGGAGCGAACCATGTAGTACGCCCCGCGCAGCCCGCTCATCGTCGGCTGGAAGTTCGACACGACGACGTCGCCGGCGAGTGTGAGCGCGAGGTCGTTGCCCACCTCGTCGGGTGGCAGCGGCACGCAGCCACGCCAGGCGAGCCGGGCCACGTTGCCGGTTCCCACCAGATCGAAGAGCTCGACCGCTTCGCGTGCTCCGTGCCCCACGACGGCGACGTGCACGAGCCCGCGCACGGGTGTCTGCACCGACGCGATCCCGTGCGGGGAAAAGCGATCCGCGGGGGGCGGAGCGGTGCAGGCAGGATCACCCGCCAGCGGGCCCGTGCCGACATCCCGCGCGGGATCGCCTGTCGGCCAGAGAGGACGTGGACTGGTGAGCGGGGGCACGAGCGTGACGAGCGCACCTCCCTCGCCGTCGCGCCCGCGCATCTCGCTGATGATGAGCAGGCCGGCCGCCGGAACCGCCTCCACGTCCTCGGGGTTGGCGAACCCGCAGATCGTCCCGAGGGTCCCGAGGGGCGGCACGGGCTGGCACGCGTCGCGGGAACCTCGGCTGCACCCGAGCGCGAGGACGGCGAGCGCAAGAAGCGCTGTCCACCGGACGGGGAGGGTGACGCGGCGAGTCGCTGGCACGAACCGACAAGAACACATTTTTGGTTCCTCGCCGACCGGGTGCCGTGGTACCTCGTATCACTCCGCTCGGCTCTGCGGGCCGCGCGGATGACCGGGTGCGACGGCTGGGGGGCACATGTCGAACCGCTTGACGAAGGTGATCGGCCTGCTGATCCTCTGCGCCTGCGCCGCGCCACCGGTCGCGCATGGCGCCGAGCCGCTCTGTCCTGCCGGCGAGGGCACGCTCGGCCCCGGGGCGCTGCACGCCGTGCGTGCTCGCGACGGCACGGGCAGGGTCCGGAGCACCCACGCGACCTTCGTGCTCCCGACCGGCGTCGCGATCGCTCCGGAGAGCGAACCCCTGGTGTTCGCGATCGAGGGCGATCGTCAGCCCATCGGAACGATGACGCTGGCCGCCGGCAGCCTCGTCTCCTACCGCGGGGGAAGGCGCTTCGCGTACCGGAACGGCGACTCGAGACTCGCTCTCGGCCACGCGCGTGGCGGCTATCGGCTCGCGGCGCGATCTCGGCGGCTTCGACCTGGCGGCGCTCGATCTCGCCCACCCGCCACGGTTCATGAAGCAGATCCTCAAGATCGGCGACGCCTGCTTCTCCTCCGTGCTCGCGTGCACCGGCAAGGCAAACGGGGTCGTGTGCAAGCCCGAGCGCACCGTGCTGCTGGCCGGACGCGTCGAGCGCTCGGGGCACGTCCCGCTGCCCGGAACGATGGTCACGCTGATCGACGACCAGCGCCTCGAGACGGTCTCGGTCTTCGCCAAGGAGGACGGGCGCTACGTCTTTCCGCCGCAACGTCCGGGGACCTACAGGGTTCGTGCGCGACTCATCGGGTACGAGGACGCGGTGCAGCCGGACGTGGTGCTGGCCAAGGATCAGGCCACACGCGTCTCGTTCACGATGGTGCCGACCGCGAACACGAACGACCAGCTTCCGGCGAGTGCCTGGTTCTCGCTCATTCTCGACAAGTGGCCCGACGCCAAGATCCGCGGGGACTTCACGCTCTCGTGCGGCAACTGTCACCAGATCGCGAGCTACCGGTTCCGGCGCGCCAAGACCGAGGAGCAGTGGCGCACCGTCCTGACGCGCATGATGACCAACCTGCCGCCGTACTTTCAGGAGACGCGTGACGCGCTCATCCAGAACGTGATCGACACGTACGGACCGAACGCGACCTACCCGACACTGCCGGTCCCGCCTCCACCGTCGGGCGAGGTGCTGAACGCCGTCATCTACGAGTACATCCTCGGCAACCAGACCAGCAGCCCCGGCTGCCACGACCTCGAGCTCGGCGCCGACAACCGCGTCTACGCGGACGCCGGGTTGCGCTGGATCGACCCGCGCACGAGCGAGCGCGGCGTGTATCCCTTCGTCGGCGGCTCGCACTCGATCGAGCGCGGGCCGGACGGCAACATGTGGATCACGCAGGCGGGCAGCGACAGCCTGGCCGAGGTCTACGTCGACGGTTCCGATCCGCGGTATTTCTCGCTCCCCAGGATCGGAGACGATCAGGGCGCGTATCCGCACACGCTGCGGTTCAACTCGCACGGCCAGATCTGGATGACCATGACGAAGTCGAACCACATCGCCCTGTTCGACCCGCCGACCGCGACGTGGACGTACCATCGCCTGCCTGAGGCCGATCCTGCGGAGGTAGGCCTCTCCATCCCCGTCGCCTACGGCTGCGACACCGCTCCCGACGACACGGTCTGGTGGTCGCAGCTCTTCGGCGATCGCATCGGACACTACGACCCCGCCACCAACACGCTGAAGGCGTGGCGTCCCCCGTTCTACGGCCCTCGGCGGCTCTCCGCGGATCAGGACGGCATCGCCTGGGTTCCGGGCTACGGCTCGGGCGTGCTCGGCCGCTTCGATCCGACCACCGAGCGCTGGAAGGTCTATCCCATGCCCACGGGAATTCCCGGGCCTGCGGGCTTCGGCACCTCCGAGACCCCGTACAACCTGAACGCGAACCGTCAGACCGGGCAGGTGTGGATCAACGGCTCGAACTCGGACACGCTGATTCGCTTCGAGCCGAAGAGCGGGCGGTTCACGGCATTCCCGCTCCCGACTCGCGCGAGCTTCACGCGCGAGATCGAGTTCGATGCCGACAACAACGTCTGGACGTGCACGTCGAACGAGCCGTCGGGACCCGACGATCCCGGGCGCGGCAAGTTCGTGAAGCTCGAGCTGCCGCCGCCGGGCGCCGCGTGCGGCAACGGCCGGCTCGAGATCGGCGAGGAGTGCGACGACGGCAACGCGCTCGACTGCGACGGGTGCACCGCGGACTGCCGGGTCGAGACGGGCTGCGGCGACGGCGCACGCTGCGGCGGCGAGCAGTGCGACGATGGCAACGCCGACGATTGCGATGGGTGCTCGGCGACGTGTCAGGTGGAGACCGGTCTTCGCTGCGGCGATGGCATCGTGAACGCGGCCTGCGGCGAGGAGTGCGAGCCGCCGGGGGTCGAGGGGTGCAGCCTCGAGTGCACGCACGTCGTCGGCTGCGGCAACGGTATCGTCGAGGCGGGTGAAGCGTGCGACGACGGGAACACCGACGACTGCGACGGCTGCACGTCCAGGTGCACGCTCACCGCGGGCTGCGGCGACGGCGTGCGCTGTGGCGCAGAGGAGTGCGATGACGGCAACACGACGAGCTGCGATGGCTGCTCGGGCACGTGTACGAAGGAAGAGGGCGCCATCTGCGGCGATGGCATCGTGAACGCGGCCTGCGGCGAGGAGTGCGATCCGCCCCAGGCCGGGACGTGTGCGTACAACTGCCGCACGGGCGCCGCGCAGCCGCTCGGGACACGGCACTTCTCCTTCGGCGGCGCGCTCTACTCCTCCGCGCTCGGCACCAGCGTGCCGCTCGGCCTTCCCGAGGGCGCGTTCGATCTGGTGGCCGATGCGCCGGGGGCTGACGGCAGCGCGACGGTGCGCGTCACGGGTCCAGCGTACTTCAGCGTGCCGATTCTCAACGGCGCGTTCGGCTACTTCTGTGACCGGATCACGTCCTGCACCGGTCACGTCTACTGTAACGGTGGGCCGCCTGCCGACGTGCTCGTCGAGCAGGACAGCGCCGGGCCCGGTCTCCAGGGAAACCCGGTCGTCACCACGACGGGGCTCGGTGCCAATGGCGCAGCCGGGACGGTCGTCCTCACCTGCGACCAGTCGTTCATCCAGGTGCAGCCGCCGGCTCCCGACTGCCCGAGCCTGACCTATCCACCCGATCAGTCGTCGGTCTACACCACCGGTTCGGTGACCGGCGAATTCCTGAACGGCGATCCGCGCATCGGCACGGGACAGATCACGGTCTCGGGGGAGACCTTCGTCTGCTCACAATGGTCGATCGAGGATGGCCCGGGGATACTCGCCGGCTCGTTCCTCCAGGAGGCGGATCCGCAAGCAGGCGACACGGCGAACGGCCTGCAGCTCGACGACTGAAGGAGGATTCATGATCGTGCGGATTGTCGGGAGCATCGTGATCGCAGGAGTCCTTGGCCTGATGACCTCCGACGCGGGGGCTGCCCAGCAGCTGACCTGCTCCCAGATCGTCGGCATGAGCCAATTCGCCGGGGGAAAGATGAGCGCCGACGAGCTGGCGAAGAAACTCAACACCGACGTCGGGACGGTGCGCGACTGTCTCGACAAGAAGGCACAGGAGACCAAGGGCACTCAGGCCCCTGCACCGGCTACGAAGTAGCGGCCACGACGGGTGCTGGTCGGCCGAACGACCGACCAGCACCGACGCCGTGGTGATCGGCGTCCCGGCTAGCTGCGTGTCGGGATCATGGAGTCAGATCGGTCGGGATGCAGAGATCCCGGCGCTGTCCGAGGCGCTGCATCTGTTGCCCGAACTGGTTGAGCAGGAAGGCCGTCGGAGCCGGATTCAGGCCCTTGCCGCTCTTCGCCTTGTAGCAGAGCAGGTTCTCGGGACGGCTCGCGATCACCGGTCCGCCGTTCTTGCTCGTCGGCACGCACAGCCGCTCCGGCTTCTGCGGCTGGACCTGGACCGTCTCGAAGGTGGTGTGGACCGTGACGGTCCCTGCCGGCGGGGCCGTCGTGCCGTTGGTGACGCTGACGTCGTAGCAGTTGAAGTGGTTCACGAAGGCGCCGGCCGGGGAGGACGGCGGCCCATCGAGGCTGACCGTGGTCGGTACCAGGAGCACCTTGGGCTTCTTGACGTTCAGGGTGACCGGTCCGAACTGGTTCATCGCCGATACGCCCGTCAGCTGCTGGAAGCGTCCGGGGGCGGAAATCTTGTACGATGTCAGGAAGCCGGGACTGTTCACCGCCTCGGGGTCCTCGCCGTTCTTGTCGGCGGGCGCGCACAGGTCGATCGCACTGCGCACCGTGGCCGAGCGGTTGCCGAAGCGGTCCGACAGCGTGATCGGCACGCGGCTGAAGCCCGTGGTGCGCGCGCGGTAGCACTGGAAGTGGTCGACCTTGGCGAGGATGGTGAAGACCTGCACGCCGAGCGCAGCCGGGCTCACGATGTTCTGGATCAGGGTCGGTCCGATCAAATTGAGGAACGCGAAGACGTCCCCGTTTGCGCCCGGGTAGTTGTTGATGAAGTCCTGAAACTCGGGGGAGTTGATGTCTGGTGGCATGCCGATCGACGCGAGGAACGCCCCGTTCTTTCGGATGCCTGCCGCGAGCAGGTTCACATCGAGCAAGGGCCGAACGCAGGTTGCGGCGACCGGGTAGACCCCGGGATCGATGTCCGGGACGGTCACCGAACCGACGCCGGTGACGGGGTCGAAGTGGCCGAGCGTGCCGAGCGGGTTCTGCGCGAAGTCGGCGAAGGTCATCACGAACGTCTGTGGCAGCGCGGTCTCGGCGGCGCCGCCGATGTCCGCCCCGATTCCGAGCGCGGTGATGCCCGTGAGGCTGTATGCCGCCTGATCGGTGTTCGTGAAGATGAAGTCCGGAGTCGGGAAGAACATGTTGAAGAGGTCTCCCGAAGTGCCTCCGCCCGCATACGGCCCGCTGATGACTGCCTGGAACTCGGCCTCGAAGGCGTCCAGATCGGTGACGCAGTGCGCGGCGATGTCGGCCGGGCTCACCTGTCCGTTCACGGTCTCGCCGGGCAGTCCCGACGTCGGATCGATCGTGAAGCCGAGGGTCGGGGTCGTGATGGTGAAGAGCTGCACGCCCAACGCAGCCGGTGTCACGATGTTCTGGATGAGGGTCGGTCCGATCAGATTGAGGAACGTGAAAAGATCCCCGTTTGCGCCAGGGTAGTTGGTGACGAAGTCCTGAAACTCCTGGGAGTTGATATCCGGGGGCACGCCGATCGACGCGAGGAACGCCCCGTTCTTCCGGATGCCTGCCTCGAGCATGTCCACATCGAGCGTGGGCCGGACACAGGTCGCGGCGACCGGATACTGCCCGGGAGTGATGTCCGGGACGGTCACCGATCCCACGCCGGTGACGGGATCGAAGTGGCCGAGCGTGCCGAGCGGGTTCTGCGCGAAGTCGGCGAACGTCATCACGAACGTCTGTGGCAGCGCGGTCTCGGCGGCACCGTTGATGTCCGCCGAGATTCCGAGCACGACGAAGCCGGTGAGACTGTAGGCCGTCTGATCGGTGTTCTCGAAGACGAAGTCACCGCCAGGGAAGAATCTCGGGAAGAGATCTCCCCCGGTCCCCCCACCCGCGTACGGCCCGGTGAAGACCGCTTCGAATTCGGCCTCGAACGCGGTCAGATCGGTCACGCAGTTCGCGGCCACGTCGGCGGGATTCACCTGGCCATTCACGGTCGTGCCCCGGATGCCCGTGGTCGGATCGATGGTGAAACCGAGCGGCGGCACCTGCGCCAGCGCCGCGCCGACCGACACCCCAGTCACGAGGGTGACGATGGCACACATGTTTCCAAATCGTTTCATCATGGGCCTCTCCTGCTCTGTCCTCGGCCGGCGCGCGGCCAGACAGAAGCGTCCGTTGCGGGAACGTTGCCCACAGACCGGACCGGGGCATTGGCGCGAGGACGCGGGACACTCGCGTTGCTCGCCGATCCGTCGCGGACGTCCGGCTTCGCACCACGTCAGCCAAGCCTCATGGTTCGCCTCCCCCCAAGGCGCCTCTCTTGCCTGCGACGGGCCGATGGGACGCAACGGGGAGTGGGTTCCAGCGTCACACCCGGAACCCCGACATCGCGTGGGCACCTTGTACACGCGATGCCGAGGTTCGATGGCCGCGCCAAGGTGACAGCCTCGGCGCGGCGCCCTTGCTGTCCAGTCTATCTCCGGGTTGCAGCTCTCCTTCCCGTGCGCGATTTGGGTGGCGGTACGGTGGCCCGATCGCCGGGGAGGAGCCCCGACGAGAGCAGCACGGCGATCCCCCGGACGGCGCTGGCCACATCGATGGTGCGCCCCCCTTCGAGAGCGCCAAAGACGATCTTCTCGATCCCGCCGACGATGAACTGCGCGGTGACGTCGGGCTCGACCTGTCGGAGGATCCCCTGATCGATACCGGCCCGGACGTCGGCCGCGATGGCGCCGACCACCTGCTCGTCGATCCGGGCGAGAGTCACACGCGCGGAGCCCGTGCCGCGAGCCATGCGCAGAATCAGGCTCGCGGTATCGGCGTCGGCGAACACGACCTGCATGATCATGTGGCAGCGCGCCTCGATGAACGCGACGTTGTCCTCCGCCGTCCACGTGGCGTCCGCAGGGAGTTCGAAGGGTTGCCACTGCCGGACCACGTCGATGACGCGGTTGGCGATGCGGTCCAGCAAGGCCGAGAGGACGGCGCCCTTGTCCTGGAAGTGCTCGTACAGCGTGCCCCGGCCGATGCGCGCCCGGGCGCAGATGTCGGCGATCGAGGTGTCGTGGAACCCCGCTTTCGCGAACGCCTCGAGCGCGCAGTCTAGGATGTGGTCGCGGCGATCCGCGGCACGCAGGTAGGACCGGCGGACGGGAACCGACATGTCGGTTCTCCAGTACTAAGTTACTGGTCGAGAGGTCAACAAAAAAACGGGGCTTCCGGGGAGAGCGGCGGTCGGGACCACGGCCCTCCCGTCCCCCGCGGGCGGAAGGGAGGGCGAAGATACGACGAATGTCCGGGACGGGGGTTCGGTAAGGTTCTGCGGTCGCTGTCTCTACCCCGGGGTCCCCGGGGTTCAGAGGCCGATGACCGCAGGGCGGGGATGTCCGGCCTTGCGGCAGAGATCCAGGTAGACGTCGATCAGGAACGCTGCGTCCCAGACGCTCGCCACGTTGCCCTGCTCGTCGAGATTGAGATTGGCACCGCGGATCGAGAACCACACGTCGGTGGTCTCGAGGTTGGTCGGCGGCACCTGCAGGGTGTGGATCGAACCCGCCGGCTCGTAGAGATACGAGCCGGCCGTGTTGAGCTCCGGATACTCCAGGTACCGCCACGAGCCCGCGAACGTCACGGCGAAGACTTCGCCGGTGTGCTTGTGGCGCGGCAACGTGACGCCGGGGGTAAAGCGGGTACGCACCACCCACAGGCCATTCTCGACGCTGGCCTGCAGTAGCTGGATATCCAGCCCCTCCATGAAGGTCACGAAGGGCAACTCACGCTCTCCCCGATGCAGGGCAGGAGGCAGGACGGGAACGGCGGAGATGTTCGATGTCATCGGCATGTCCTCCGTGTGGCTGAGCAAGCCAGGCGATACCCTCTCCCGCGAGCGGGAGCGTCCCGTCAAGTCGTGGACAATGACGAAGAGTCCTTCAGCTTCGGCGGGCCGTCCTTCGCCCATTGCGGATACCCCACGGGGTGGTGCACGATCTCGACGAGCGTAGGAGGGTCCTGGTGACGGGAACAGAAGAGCGCAATCTCGCGGCCATTCGCGCGTACTTCGACGCCACGAACGTGGGCGACTTCGAGGCAATGGTCGGCGCCTTCGCCGAGGACACGCGCAATCATGGTCGGCCTGTCGGGCGAGCTGGCGTTGCGCTCGTCCTGCGGGACATCCACGCCACATTCCCTGACGTGCACACGACGATCGAAGAGATCGCCGCGATCGGCGATCAGGTGATCGTTCGACTCACGGCTTCGGGCACGCATCTGGGCGTCGGGCGCCTCCCCGTGAGCGGCGGCCTGCTCGTCGGTGTCGAGCCCACCCGCAAGCGCTACTCCGTGCAGCACATCCACTGGTTCACCTTGCGCGATGGCCTCATCATCGAGCACCGGGCCAACCGCGACGATGTGGGCATGATGGTGCAGCTCGGGCTCTTGCCCGCGCCGCCCCCGTTCGGGGCACCTCCGAACCCGTAGAGGACGCGCGCCTCCGGAGGTCGCGCACGGCCCCGCGCTCCTCGCGAGTTCTCCCGTGTGTTCGATCGAGCGGACTCGTCCGATCGGACGAGAAGCTCCTTCTCCCTCACACCGGAGGCGCACCACCGTACGCTACCGTCTCACGCCCCGCAGGGGACGACGCCGGCTGATTGATCGGTCGGTACGATCGGACGCTGTCGCGGATTGCCCCACGGCAGCGGGGAGAGACGAGATGTTCGAGACCAGCACACGAGATCGTATGACCTTGATCACCGCTCTGCTCATCGTGCTCACCATCCCGGTCGATCGCCGGGCGTCGGGAGACGAAGGCGGCGCCGCGGATACCTCCCTGGTGACGCGCGATCGCGCCGGGGCCCTGGCGACCGTGTCGGCATACGGCGTGAACGCGGACACCAGCGACGGCTTCGCAGCGAACCTCGGCACGAACGGTCGCTCGTGCGCCTCGTGCCATGTCGCGGAGGACGCGTGGAGCTTCACACCGCAGCATGCGCGGTCGTTGGCGTCCGACGACCCGCTCTTCTCGCCCAACGATGGTTCCGACTGCCCGCCCGTGAACCCGTCGCAGGGTCCTGACAGCGCGCTGTCGTCCGAGCTTCTCGACTACGGACTCATCCGCGTCCAGCTCGCAATTCCCGACCCGGCTGACTTCTCGCTGGCGGCCGCGACCAACCCGAAGGGCTGCGCGGTTCCCCCGGGCTCGGCCGGCGTGAACGGGGAGCTGTTTCTCTTCAGGCGCCCGCTGCCGACGACCAATCTCGTGTTCGACTCGGCGATCATGTGGGACGGGAGGGAGACCCTGCACCCCGTCACGACGCAGGCACCCCTCCAGAGCACGGACTCCTTGCTGTTCGACCTGGCGGATCAGGCGAACAGCGCCACGACCGGCCACGCGCAAGGTGCATCGATCGCGGGGACGCAGGCGCAGACGAATATCGTCGCGTTCGAGACCGACCTCGCGACGGCGCAGCTCTCGATCGGCCAGCGCGCGCGCCCCGTCTTCCTGAACGCGGACGGCGCAATGGGAGGACCGGACTACCTCCGGGACACGGTGGCGCCCCAGTTCTTCATCGGCGTGAACGATCCGCTGAAGCCCGGCTTCAGCAATGCCGTCTTCAGCATCTTCGCAGCGTGGGAGCCGACGGCGCCGGGCTCCGGGCTCCTCGCCCGGGAGAGGCGGGCGATTGGCCGTGGCGAGGCGATCTTCAACAACACCACCTTCGTCATCCACGACGTCCCGGGTCTGAACAGCGTCCCGAGCAATCCGCTCTACAACCCGGCCGATCCGCTGGCCGGGCAGGACATCGTCGGGGGATGCGGGCTCTGCCACAACAGCCCGAACGTCGGGAACCATTCGACGGCGCTGCCGATCAACATCGGTGTCACGATGGCTCACCCGATGAACAGCGACGGGACTCCGAACAGCGTCCTCGACACCGCACACCTGCCCGTCTACACGATGCGCAATGCCGCGACCGGCGCATCGGTCGAGGTGACCGACCCCGGCAAGGCGATGATCAGCGGCAAGTGGACGGACATCGGGAAGACGAAGGGTCCGATGCTGCGGGGACTCGGCGCGCGAGCACCGTACTTCCACAACGGCTCGGCGCAGGACCTCCGGACCGTCGTGAAGTTCTACAACGCACGCTTCAACATCGGGCTCACTCCGCGCCAGTCCCGCGACCTCGTGACGTTCCTCGGCGCGCTCTGAACCGCCGTCGACGGAGCGGGAGCCGCCGCGCGACACCGTGCCCGGCGCGTGTCACGCGAGACAGCTCCGACCAGCGCCGGTCCTCGTGAACGGCTCGTCAGCCGAGCCGGAGCGTGACGCTGCCGAGGCGTCCGAGATCCGCGCGCAGGACGTCGGCCGGTTCGACGAACACCAGCCGACCGAGCGAGCCCGCGATGATCCGGTCGCCCGCGCGCAGCGTCTGGCCGCACGCGGCGAGCGTGTCGGCCACGAAGCGCACGATCTCGACGAGGTCCCCCGCGGCCGCCGCCGCGTCGATCGTCTCGACCTCCTCGCCGTTGCGCACGATGCGTGCCACGACGTCGCGCAGCCACGAGCCATCGCCAGCGGGCGTTGCCGGACCGAACGACACGGCTCGGTGAAAGATGTTGCCCGCCACGATCGCCTCGACGTCGTCGAACGGCCGATCGATGTCCACCAGCTCGATGGCGGAGCCGAGGCCCGCGACGGCCGATCGGGCATCCGCCGGCGTCGCGCCGCCGGCGACATCGGCTCCGATGTGCAGGGCCACCTCGGCCTCCATACCCACCCGGGTACCGCCGGCGAGCGAATGCGTCGCTCCTGGTGGGACCGTGCTGGCGCTGGTGAGATGTCCGAGGACGACGTCGTCGATGCCGAGCGCACGCTGCACGGCGGGCGCGTTGATCCCGGTCTTCCAGCCGACGCGGGTGGCGCCGCCCGCGAGCGCGGTCCACCAGCGCGCAAGCTGCGTCTCCATGCCGCGGCGCACGCGGGGATCGTCGATGGTCCGGGACATAGTGCGGCGCGCGGGAGCTCCGTGCGGGAGCTCCCGCGCGCCAGACGTCAGGTGATCACGGCGTGACGTCGCCGTTCGCGATTCCACCGACCGCGACGACGGAGCCGCTTCCGCAGGTCGACGTACCGGGAACCGGCGTGCCGCCCAGGATGATGTCGCCCGTCGCGCAGCTCGCGAGCGTGGCCGTGCGGACGCGCAGGCGACTCGCGGTCGGCTGCCCGTCGCCCGGGCCGAGGGTGTAGTTGGGGATGCCCGCGGCCTGGTAGGTCGTGAACGTGCACTTCCCCGGCGCGATCGGTGCGCACAGTGGCTCGGTGCCGCCTTCGCCCGGTGCCTGGCACGGGTCGGCAGGCGTATCGCCGTCCACGCTGGGCGCGGCATGCACGCTGCACTTGAAGGCGGGGTCGATGGTGAACGTGACGAACGCCGACACCCCGACGTCGCCGTCCGGCGTGACGCCGGTCTCGATCTGGAGCGCGTAATCGCCAGGGGCGAGGCCCGGCTTCGCCGGATCGCCGATCTCCTTGGCGAACTTCAGCGCCGCGGTGGTCCCGCCGGTCGGCGCCTTGCCAGCCACCGACGCCGCCGGCTTGGACGAGAAGCTGCCGGCGGCCTTGGCCTGGATGTTCACGACCGGCCACTTGATGAAGCTGATGCTCACCTTTCCGGCGCCCTTCGTGCTCTGCGCGCTCGCCGTGCCGGAGAGTGCGACGCACGCGGCGACGCCCATGACCCGCAGAATCCTCGCTATTCGCATCTTGTCCCTCCTGTCCAGGTCGGTTGGCAAGAAACGGTCGTTTGGCCAATAGCGAATCGATCAGTCCGGCGTCAATGAAAATCGCGCCGCCGCGCGGCGTGCGACGAGAAAGTGCCGGACTGCGTCGTCGGTGGTCAGCCCGAGCGCGCGCTCGTAAGCCTGCACGGCATCCGACCGGCGGAGCTGGGCCAGGATGTCGGCTCGTGCGGCCCAGTACGGCTGGTAGTCGACGAGGCGCTGGTCGGCGGCGATCCGGTCGAGTGCGGCGAGCGCGGGGCCGGGCCCTTCGACCGCGGCGAGCGCGACCGCACGGTTGATCGCCACCACGATCGATCCGGTCACGCGCAGCAGCGCGTCGTAGAGGCCGAGGATCGCGGGCCAGTCGGTGCGGCCCGTCCGGCGCCGCGCCGCGTGCGCCGACTGCACGGCCGCTTCGAGCTGGAATCGGCCCGGGCGTCCGAGCTCGCTGGCGCACAGCAGGAGGCGCTCGGCCTCGCTGATCAGCGTCTCGTTCCACCGGCTCGGGTCCTGCTCCGTCAGCGGGATGTACGTGCCGTCCGATCCCCGTCGCGCCAGGCTGCGCGCCTGGAGATGCAACATGAGGGCGAGCAGTCCCAGCGTCTCGGGCGCGTCGGGGAGCAGGAGCGTGGTGACGCGGCCGAGGTGAACCGCCTCGTCGGTGAGACGTGCCTCTCCATACGCGACGTAGATGGCGTCGAGGACGGCGTCGAGGCCCAGCACGGTCTGGAGGATGAGCGGCGCGCGGATGGCGGGATCGATCGCGGGATGCGCGCAGGCGAACATGAGCTGCAGCCGCTCGTCGGGGATCGCGTCGTCCTCGGCGCACCGCGCGGTGGCCTCCTCGGCGGCGTCGAGCAGGTGGTCCTGGTCGCGCTCCCGGACACGGCGCCGCCGTGCCTCGTCCGACATTCGCCGGCGCGCCGTCACCAGCAGCCACGCTTCGGGCACGCGCGGAACGCCGGTGACCGGCCAGTGCGCGAGGGCCGCGGCGAAGGCGTCCGCGAGGGCGTCCTCCGCCACGGCCCACGTCGTGTGTGCGGCTGGCGAGAAAGGCGAGGAGGCGGCCATAGCCGTCCCGCGCCACCCGCTCGGCTTCGACCCGTGCCTCCGTCAGGCCGTCATCTGCCACAACGGGCGAACCTCGATCGCACCGTTGGCCGCGCCCGGGCAGCGGGCGGCCCACTCGATCGCCGCGTCGAGGGTCTCGGCCTCGATGAGGTAGTAGCCGCCGAGCTGCTCCTTCGGCTCGGCGTACGGACCGTCGAGAACCTGAGACTTACCGTCGCGCACCCGGATGCTGCTCGCGCTGTGCGTAGTCTGCAGGCGGCTCCCGGCGACGAGCGCTCCCGCACCCTGGAGGGCCCGGGTGTACGCCTCGTAGGCCGGGAGCATCTTGTTCACGTCGACCTTGGGCATCGCGGCGGCGGCCTTCTCGTCTCCATAGATCAACAGCATGTACTGCATCGTCGTCTCCTTTCGTGTCACGAAACGTCGTGACACCAGGGTGACGCGCGAGCCGCGCCCATTTCGACACTCAGCCGAGCAGATGGATGGCCCACCACGCGTAGATCAGGTATCTGGATGAAGTAGAACGCGGCGCGAAGCTGGACGGCCGGGACGCTCGTCGAGGCGATGTGGGTGAGCGACTGTCCGATCCGGGCGTAGAGGACCCACATGGCGAGCGGATCCGTCACGGCGAGCTGGCCGGAGATGCTGGCGCCCAGCGCCAGGGCGACGAAGACGGGCAGGGTCTCGAAGCAGTTGTCGCGGGCTCGCGTCAGCCTGTGGCCGAGGGGGTCGAGGTCCTTGCCGTCGGTGGCGAACGTGTTCACGGGCTTCTGCTGACCGACGACGAACCGGAGCCTGTAGAAGCCGACCAGGATGCTGAGCAGCGCGAACCACCCGCCGAACCCGATGAGTGCCGTGGCTGTTCTTCCCATGCTCCCCCTCTCGCACACGGGTGCCCGGGGATTCCAGCGGGGCGCAGCCGGAAGCCTCGTGGCGAACGCCAGCCCGCTCGACCCGCGACCGCGTGTTCTTCCCGAACGAGTTGTATGAGCTCGATGCGGTGGTCTAATGCCGCCCATGCTGGTCCTCCACCATGCCCCACGGTCGCGCTCGTCTCGCATCATCTGGCTGCTCGAGGAGCTCGGCGCGCCCTACGAGATCGCGCTGACCGACATCCCGCGCATGGACGGCCCGGGCGCGCCCGATGCGAAGAACCCGCATCCCGACAAGAAGGTGCCCGCGCTCGTCGACGACGGCGCGCTCGTCACGGAGTCGGCGGCGATCGTCCTCTATCTGACCGACAAGTTCCCCGCCGCCGGACTCGGACCGGTCGTCGGCGACCCGTTGCGCGGCGCGTATCTCTCGTGGCTCGTGTACTACGCGGGCGTCCTCGAACCGGTGGTGACGTTCGAGTTCGCCGGTCTCACGCAGAACCCGATCCTCGAGCGCACGTTCCGTGGTCGTGCCGAGACCGACGCGCGCATCCTGTCGGCGCTGCGCGCCGGGCCGTACGTGCTGGGTGAACGCTTCTCCGGCGCCGACCTCCTGCTGGTCAGCATGGGTCAGTTCAGCCGCGCGATGCTGCCGGCCGGCGACCGGGTGGACGCGTATCTCGCGCGTGCCGCGGCGCGGCCCGCGCTCGCGCGGGCGCTGGCGAGGGACGCGGGCTGACCCGGGTGGTCGACAGCTCATCCATGAGCACGGGAGGACTGTCTCGGGTGCGCCTCGACCGCATGCACGAGGTGATGGAGGCCCACGTGGATCGCGGCGAGCTGCCCGGCCTGGTGACGGTCGTCAGCCGGCGCGGCGCGGTGCACGTCGACACCATCGGTACGACGGCAATTGGCGGCCGCGATCCGATGCGACGTGACACGATCTTTCGGATCACGTCGATGACGAAGCCGATCGCGGCGGCAGCGGCGATGATCCTGGTCGAGGAGTGCGCGCTCCGGCTGGACGACCCGGTGGACCGGCTGCTGCCGGAGCTGGCGGATCGCCGCGTGCTCAGGCGGCTCGACGGTCCGCTCGACGACACGGTGCCCGCCAACCGCCCGATCGTCGTGCGCGACCTGCTGACGTTTCGCATGGGCCTCGGGGTGATGCTCGGTCCCGGGGACGCGTATCCGATCCAGCGAGCGATCCGCGAGCTCGGGATCGTGGGTTTCGGGCCGCCGGACCCCTCGACGCCGCACGAGCCGGACGAGTGGATGCGCCGGCTCGGGACGCTGCCGCTCATGCACCAGCCGGGCGAGCAGTGGCGGTACAACACGGGATCGTACGTGCTGGGCGTCCTGATCGCGCGCGCGTCCGGCCAGCCGCTGGAGACGTTCCTGCGCGAGCGGATATTCGAGCCGCTCGGCATGCGGGACACGGGCTTCAGCGTCCCTGCCGCCAAGCTCGACCGGCTCGCCAGCTGCTACCGCGCCGATCCGCAGACCGGAGCGCTCGTGCTGCACGACGGCGTCGCGGACAGCCGATGGAGCCGGCCGCCCGCGTTCCCGGATGCCGGGGCAGGTCTCGTCTCGACCATCGATGACTACCGCGCCTTCGGCCAGATGATGCTCGACGGGGGCTCGTGGCGGGGCGAGCGGATCCTCTCGCGGCTCGCCGTCGAGGCGATGACCGCGGATCAGATCACCCCCCAGCAGAAGGCCGTGTCCGAGTTCTTCCCCGGCTTCTGGGACAGCCACGGCTGGGGATTCGGCGTCTCGGTCGTCACCAGGCGTGACGACGTGTCCGCGGTACCGGGGCGGTACGGCTGGGACGGCGGCTACGGCACGTCCTGGTCGTCGGATCCTGCGGAAGGCATGGTGGCGATCCTGATGACGCAGGTCGGCCCTCCGGGAGCGGCGAGCGTCTATTCCGATTTCTGGACCGCAGCCTACGCGGCGATCGACGACTGACGCGGGCGATCACTCGGGCTTTCGTCCTCCTCGGAGCTCGCGCATCAGGTGGGCGTCCAGCGCATCGAGACGGCGCTCCCACATCGCGCGCCGCCGCGCGAACCAGTCCTCCGCGCGGCGCAGGACCTTCGGATCGAGACGACAGGTGCGGACGCGGCCCGTCTTCGCGGTGACGACGACCCCCGACTCCTCCAGCAACCGCAGGTGCTGGTGGATGGCGGGAAGCGACATGTCGAACGGCCTGGCGAGCTCCGTCACGGACGCCTCGCCCTCCGCCAGGCGATCGACGATGGCCCGTCGGGTGGGGTCGGCGATGGCCCGGAACACCCGATCGAGGACGGTCGCTTGGTTAAGCATTTACCTAAGGAAGACCCGGACGAGCGGGGTGTCAAGCGGAGGAGTCCGGAGGGGCGTCGCTAGGGCGAGCCGGGACGCAGCCTGGCGAGATCCTCGCGCGAGGCGACGCCGTGCTCGATCACCAGACGCTCCAGCGCCTCGAGCCAGCACTCCCAGTACGGCGCGTCGGGCCGGGCGGCGATGCGGGCGATGAGCTGCTGCTGGAACTCCGCCCACGGCAAGCCGAGGCGCTCGGTCACCGCCAGCGCCATCGCGAACGCGCGGCCCTGCCACGGTGCCTCGAAGGTCAGCTCGCCGTTCCGGCGTGGGAGCGCCGCGGCGCCGGTCATCCCGGTGACCTCGGGGCCTGGTCGCATCGTCATGCGCGCGCGGTGCCGATCATGGCGTCCCGGCTCACGCGCACGGCCAGCTCCTCCTCGCCGAGCGCGCTCGCACCGGGCGGCGGCTCGGGCAGCACGAGGTAGCGGATCTCCGCGCTCGAGTCCCAGACCCGGATCTCGACCTGCTCCGGCAGATCCAGTCCCATCTCGCGCAGGAGCGCCCGCGGCTCGCGAACCATGCGGGTACGGTAGGCGGGGCTCTTGTACCAGGTCGGCGGCAGGCCGAGGACCGGCCACGGGTAGCAGGAGCAGAGGGTGCACACGACCACGTTGTGCACGTCGGGCGTGTTCTCGACGACGACCATGTGCTCGCCCTCCGGGCCGCCGAAGCCCAGCTCGGCGATCGCCGCCGTCCCGTCGTCGAGCAGACGCCGCTTGTACTCGGGGTCGATCCAGGCTCGCGCGACCACCCGGGCGCCGTTCATCGGACCGATGTCGCGCTCGTACATGGTGACGACGGCATCGAGCGCGTCGGGCTGCACGATGCCCTTCTCGGTCAGCAGCTCCTCGAGCGCGCGCGCACGCGCCTCGACCGGGGAGGGCGGCACGGGATGATGGTGGCCGTCGTCGTCGCTTCACGCAGGCTCCAGCCAGTGCTCCCACAGATCCACGTGGATGGCCTCGTTGGCGCCGGCGGTCGGGCCCCACAGCTCTCGCGCCGCGAAGCGCACGCCGTAGGCGTGGTCGTCGCAGGGGCGGTCGGCGTGCGCGGCGACGTCGGGAAGGGGATACATCCCGTCGAGGCGCGCGATCACGCCGCGCCGTCCGCGCACGTAGCGCGGGCAACGCGTGTGTCCGGCCGGGTGCAGGTTGCGGACGCGAACGGCCATCCCGATCGCGAAGCGCGGAGCGCTCCGGGGCGCGACCTGCGGAACGTCGGTCGCGCGGACCGGACCGGCGAGCGGGAACGCACCTCCGGCGCGGAGTTCGAGCTCGGCCGCGCTCACCACGCCGCGCTCCACCAGCAGCGTGGCGACGCCGGTCAGCCAGTGCTCGTAGTACGACGAGGCCAGGTAGTGTGCCGGATCCATGCGCTCGATCGCGTGGCGGAAGGCGTCGCCGTTGGCGATGCGGCGGCCGAGCACCGCGGTCGAGATGCCGAAGACGGCGCGCTCCCAGGGATGATGGAAGACCGGCTCGTCGACCTCGACCTCGACGCGGCCGAAGCCGTCGACGCCTCCCATGTCGTGGATGCCGTTCACGTGCCCGTGCCGTCGTGGCAGATCATCGCCGGGCCGTCGAGCGGTCGTCGAGCAGATGCTCGAGCGCGCTCGGGTTGGGCGCCGCGGCGACGGCTGCGGCGCGCGTGATCTGGCCGCTGCGCGCGAGGTCGGCCAGGGCGCGGTGCATCGGGATCATGCCCTGCTCGGAGCCGATCTCCATCTGGGTGCCGAGCATGTGCGTGCGGCCTTCCCTGGTCTGTGCCGCCACGGCGTGGGTGACGGTCAGGATCTCGAGCGCCGGGAGCAGTCCGCCGCCGGCGGCCGGGACCAGCTGCTGCGCGACCACCTGGCGCAGCACGTTGGCGAGCTGCGCGCGCACCAGCAGCTTCTCGTTCTCGCTGAAGACGTCGACGATGCGCTCGATGGCCATCACGGCGCTGCCGCTGTGCAGGGTGGACAGCACGAGGTGGCCGGTCTCCGCGGCGGTGAGCGCCAGCCGGATCGTCTCCGGGTCGCGCATCTCGCCGAGCAGGATGATGTCGGGATTCTCGCGCAACGCGGCGCGCAGGCCGGACGCGAAGCTGTCGACGTGGCGCCCGAGCTCACGCTGGTGCACGACCGCACGGCGGCGAGGGTACAGATACTCGATCGGATCCTCGAGGGTGACGATGTGGCAGGGACGCGTCCGGTTCACCTGCTCGAGAAGCGCGGACAGGGTGGTCGACTTGCCGGCGCCGGTGGCGCCCGCGACGAGGACCAGTCCGGTGCGGTGGCGGGTGAGCTCGCTCAGCGAATCCGGCAGGTGGAGCTGCTCGAGGGTCGGGACCTCGGTCCAGATCGAGCGCAACGCCAGCGCCAGGCCACGCTCGTGGCGAAAGAGGTTCGCCCGGAAGCGGCGGCCGTCAGCCTGCGCGCCGCCCGCGCGTACCACCGCGAAATCGACGCTGCCGGCGGCGTCGAGGTGCTGGCGCTGCGAGGCGCCGAGGAACGGCTGGCACGCCGCGAGCAGCTCGTCCGCCGAGAGGGGCGCGGCCAGAAGCTCGATCAGGCTGCCATCCACGCGCAGCAGCGGCCTGGTGTCGGCGGAAAGGAGGACGTCCGAGGCGCCGCGTGCGACCGCCTGATCGAGGATCGACTCCAGCCCGCCCGCGGAGACGGTTCCCGGTGCGACGCGCGGCTCGTCGAGCGCCGGTCCGGTGGCGGCAGAGGCGTCGCTGGTGAGCGTCAGCGTGACCTTGCCGTCCGACGCTTGCGCCCGCACCGCGTACGATCCGTGCTGCTGCGAGCTGTAGGTGTCCTCCACGCTCCCGTCGCGTGCCAGCGCCTCGCGCTGTGCCGGACCGAGGACGCTCCCGAGGAGATCCGCCAGCAGGCCAGCCGTCAGCGGCGCCATCGTGAGGGACACGCGGGCGCCGTCGAGCAGCAAGCTCGGGACCTCGTCGGAGGTCAGCAGCAGCGCGCTCGCCTTCTTCATCTGCACGATCCCGAGGAGGGAATCGATGGCGGCCATGGCGCGCGATCTTGGCAAATCGCGCGCCGGCAGGCTACTCGGGCCAGTCCGCGCCCGGAGCCGGCGTGGGAGCGCGATAGATTCCCGTGCGTACCGGAATGCCGAGCATCTCGCCCACCGCTTGCACGGTCTCGGGACAGAACCCGTACGCGCGGATGCGCGCGATCTGGCCGTCGGCTTCCTCGAAGCGGAAGACCACCTCGAGGGCCTCCTGTCCCCAGCGAGTGGCCAGCATGAGGACGACGGGCTCCCCCTCGACGTTCGCCCGCTCGATCCGCACCGACTCCGGCCGCGTCTGCGGCGGCCACTCGTCGTGCCCGTGCACGACCTTGTACAGGAAGTGCGCCGTGCCGCTGGCGGCGTCGCCACGACCGACATGGAACGAGTTGCCGACGTTCTCGGCCGTGCCGTCCTCGAGCATGAGCGCCACCAGGCCTGCGACGTCCCGCGCGTTGTAGCGTTCGATGAAGCGATCGACCAGCTCGGGTGACGGCGCCGGACGCCGGCGGACCGCCGCGTCCTGGTCGTCGCGCAGGCGGTCTCTCCCGCGATGCAGCGCCGCCTTCACCGCTCCCGCAGTGGTGGCGAGCAGGCTCGCGATCTCGTCGATGGGCATGTCGAAGACCTCCTTCAGCACGAGCGCGGCACGCTCCTGCGGCGAGAGGGCCCGGAGGAGGCGCGCGCTCGCGTCGCGCACGGCGCTGGCCGTCTCCGGATTTCCTTCTGCCGCGGGGAGCAGCTCCGGGTCCCCGAGCGACGATCCGATCTCGTGCTCGCGACGGCGAATCGTATCGATCCAGACGTTCGTCGCCGTGCGCAGCAGGTAGGCTCGCGCGTCGCGGACGGGTGGGTTGGTCACGCCCCAGCGGCCGAAGGCACGGAGCAGCGTGTCCTGCGCCAGGTCCTCGGCATCCCAGATGGTGCCAGCCAGCCGGCGACAGTAGCGGTGGAGGGCAGGGCGCAGGGGCACCAGCACGTCGATGTAGCGGTGCCAGGTCGCTCGCAGGTCGTCGCGCAGCGCGTCGGGGGTCTCCACGTCGGGCATCCCGTTCCTCCTTGCCGGTCGGATGTCTCACCCTGCATGACGGATGAGCGCCCGGCCAGGATACGGGAAAACCATGCGGCGCACGCCGGCGTCCTCGTGCCGGCGTGCGCCCTCGAGACTACTGCGCGGGCGGCGTGATGCTGCCGAAGACTCCCTGCGACTCGTCCTGCGGCCCGGCGGTGAAGAACAGGGTGTTCGTCGGACCGGCAGGTCCGCCGTTGCCGAACTCCAGGGCCCAGAGCCCGTCGATCTTGATCGCCTTGTTGTTGCTGCCCTTCAGCGGTCCGCGGAACTTCCAGTGTCCGTTCGATCGCTGCTGGTACGTGTTGATCTTGCCGTTGCCGAAGTTCCCGACCAGCAGGTCGCCGCTCGCGGCGCCGAAGTCGCTCGGCGCCATGGCCAGCCCCCAGGGCGCATTGAGCGGGCCCTTGCTGGCGACGCGCCCGAGGAGCTTGCCGCTCGTGTCGAACATGTCCACGAAGCCGAGGCCCGCGCCGGGGACGTCGTCCTCCTTGTTCTTGTCGGGCTTCGCGTACGTGACGAAGAGCGTGCCGTTGATGTTCTGGATACCGAACGGCGCGAAGCGTTTGGGGATCTTCTTGTCGACGAAGGCACCGGTCGGCGTCACCAGATTGAAGTTGCCGTCGAAGACGTCGATGCGCGCGTTGTGGAAGTCGGTGGCGTAGAGCGTGTTCCCCGCGATGGCGAGTCCCTTGTAGATGGCGCCCACGCCGGAGCGGTCGGCCACCGTGATGGCAGCGGTCGGAGACACGGTCTGGCTCCAGCCGCTGATCAGGCCGCTCTCGGTCGAGAACAGGAACGCGGCCGAGGCCGAGCTGACGCCGGCGTGCAGCACGAACTGCGAGCCGCCGTTGAACACGATACCGGTCGGCGCGCCCGGCACCGAAACGACCAGCGAGATGACGGAGCCCGTCCCGGAGTAGAGCGTGGACGTGCTGGTCCCGTTGTTCGACGTCCACCACGGCGTGGCCGGTCCCGCGACCAGGCCCCATGCGTTGGTGAGATGCGGGTCGGGCTGACCCTCGCCGGAGATCGTCGACGCGAGGTTCGCCACGGCAAAGAGGCTCCCGGGCGCCGGGGCAGCCGTGGGCGAGCCGCCCCCCGACGAGCCGCCGCCTCCATAGTTGAAGGCCGTCGCCACGCTGCCGCACCGGAGCAGCAGCGAGGCGACGGAAATCATCAGGACCAATCTTCTCGACATTGCCAATCCCTTTCCCCCCGTTGAACGCGACTGGAGGCCGTGATCGCGAGGCACACTCGCCAGTAGCGGAGGCCAGGGGCGAAAGTTACGGGCGTACCTGACCGGTCACTGGACGAACGCCCCGCTCGGTGAGCCGCTCGCGAACTCGGCATCATAGACGCTCCACCAGAACTCGCACTCGCGCCGGCGGAACCCCGTCAGCACGCCGAGGTCGACGTCCAGGTTGATGCGCTGGTCGCCCGAGAGGGTGTAGCGCGGCCACGTGAATATCCCGTGCAGATTGGGACTGCCGCTGCGTGCGAAGCGCGTCCAGTAGTCGCGCATCGTCGCGCCCAGCGCCGCATCGTCGGGAGTCGGCGGAGTGATCGAGCCGAAGACGTAGACGATCTCCGAGCCGTGGAACGCGTGCAGGCCGACCGCCTGCAGCACGGGAATCGGGATCTCGCGTGCGAAGTTGTACAGGTAGGTGCGTGCGCCGCCTGCGGCCGCGCGACGCGCGGTGTCGTACGTGGAGCAGACGAGGATGCTGTCACCGAACGCGCGGACCAGCGCATCCTGCGGCGTCGCAAAATCGGAGGCGGGATAGACCGCGGCGACCTGGTCCGCGAGCGGCCCGTAACGCGCCTGGAGCGCGGCCAGGTATTCCGCCTCGGTCGTCACCGGCGGTACACCGAGGAAGAAGAGCGTGCCCTCGTCCTTGTTGGAGCCGAGGAGATACGGCACGCGCGCATAGTGTCCGGTGTCGAACAGCGTGCGCGGCTGGTCGGGAAGGAACCCGCCGTCGACGACGGGTCCCAGCCCATCCTGATGCGCCAGCAGGGTACTGGCCGGAAGCTGGCGCAGGCAGCCGAGCTCGTCGGCCACGCCGCCGCAGCCCACGGCCGCGGTGAACGCCTCCGCTGCTGCGGCGCCCTCGGCCGCCGTCGGCTGGCGCGTCGTGCATCCGCCGCTCTCGCTGATGCCGCGACGAAAGAGACCGTGGCTGCCCGGCGAGGCGACGTGGAAGCACACGTCCTCCGAGCCGGCCGATTCCCCGAAGATCGTCACCTTCTTCGGATTTCCGCCGAACGCGATGACGTTCGCACGCACCCACTCGAGCGCGGCACGCTGGTCGAGTAGCCCCTGGTTTCCCGCGTAAGGATACGACGGATCCTCGGCGGCGAGCGCGGAATGCGCGAAGAACCCGAAGGCGTTGAGGCGATAGTTGATCGTGACCACGACGACGTCCCGCTCCTGCGCGAGCACCTGGCCGTCGTAGAACAGCCCGGGAACGCCGGGGAAGGGGACGGCGTCGCTGGCCGAGCCCTGCTGGTTGCCCCCACCGTGGAACCACACCATGACCGGCCGCGGCTTCGCCGGAGCGGGATCCGGCGTCCACACGTTGAGATACAGACAGTCCTCGTTGTCGCTCGCGCCGGCCTGGATCGACGCCAGCTGGGCGCACGGCCTGGAGAACGTGTCGGCCTGCAGCACGCCCTGCCACGGAGTCACGGGCGCCGGCGGCCGCCAGCGCAGGGGGCCGATCGGGGGCGCCGCGAACGGGATGCCCAGGAACTGTCGTGTCATCCCGTTCTGCGACCCCTGCACGTCGCCGTCCGAGAGGTGGATCAGCGTGCCTTGCTGGATCTGCCGAGCCGCCATCGACCCGGATGGCGCTGCCGCGATGATGACGCTGGCAATCATCGCGAGCGCAGCCGTGGATCTGTCTCCTGTCGCCATCGTTTCCCCCGTCCCGTTCGCTGCTCGCGTGATTGCGAGCCCCTTCCCGTAACACGAAGCGCGGCGATGCGGCAGACGCCAAGCCGCGTGCCGCTCGATTCGCCTGCTGGCGGAGCGTTTGACGGCCGGAGCTGGGGGGCGTACCGTCTGCACGGGTTGCATCAGGGGGCGCGACACCGTCGCGGCGCCGGGAGCGACTCCCCGCCTCACGGTTGGCCTCTGTGCGGACGGCGCCTGGCTCAGGCCGCTACCGAGGAGTCCGACATGGCCGCGCCCCGGGGTTCTTTCTCTCCGCCTTTCACGCGCATCGAGCCGTCTCGCGTCCCGAAGGAGGCGGTCCTGCCGGTCGGGTCGCACGTGATTGTCCGCCCCCCGGCAGCGGGCGGCGATCGCATCACGCTCACCGCCGAGGACGGGATCACGGTGCTCGCCGCCGTGAAGCCAGGGGCCGAGGTGGAGATCACCGCATGGCGGCCGCGGCGATCGGGGCCCGCGCTCTACCGTGTACGGACCCGGACCGGTGGCAAGGAAGGCTGGACGACCGCGTCGAGCCTCGAACGTCTCCCACCCCCGCCGTCGCCGGCCCGGCCCGCGGCTCCCGCGCCCAGCCCGGCTGGCAAGCGGCCGGCGGCGAAAACCACCAAGCGCACGCGCACCGGCGCGCGCGCTCGTTGAAGAGGAGATCACATGGCTCGTGCCAGCTTCGCTCCCTGTCCTCATTGCTCCGCGCCGCTTTCATTTCTCGAGGGAGTGAGCGGCAGCACGCTGACTCCGAAGTGCCCGCGCTGCAGGGAAGTCGTGAACGTCGCCCACGCGACGTTCCTGATGGCCGACAACTCGCGCCCCACGCCGAAGATACCCCGCGACGAGCCGCCGATCGGGTGAGCGCGTCCCCAACCGGGCGGAGGGCCGTTCCCTCGCCCGGGTCTTGCCGTGAAGCGAGCGCTGCGCAATAGGCGTGGGCATGTCGCTCTACGATCTGAAGACGCAGCAGCTCGACGGCAGCCCCGCCGATCTCGCACGGTACCGCGGCACCGTCACGCTGGTCGTGAACGTGGCGAGCGAGTGCGGGTTCACGCCGCAGTATGCCGGCCTCCAGCACATCCACCAGGAGCTCGCAGGCAAGGGCTTCTCGGTGCTCGGCTTCCCGAGCAACGAGTTCGGTGGTCAGGAGCCGGGTTCCCCGGAGCAGATCAAGACCTTCTGCGAGCGGAACTACGGTGTCAGCTTCCCGATGTTCGCGAAGCTCGAGACCAAGCCCGGGCCGGGACAGTCGGCGATCTACGCCTTCCTCACGCGCGGCGGCGAGGCGCCCAACTGGAACTTCTGCAAGTACGTCGTCGGCAAGGACGGCGAGGTGCGCGCCTTCTTCCCGAGCAACGTGGCTCCGGACGACCGCGATCTCCGACAGGCGATCACGGACGCCCTCGCGGCATAGCCGTGGAGTACGTCCGGCTCGGGCACAGCGGCCTCAAGGTCTCGCGCATCTGCCTCGGCACGATGACGCTGGGACGGTGGGGGAACACCGACCACGACGAGTGCGTCCGGATCGTCCGCCGCGCGCTCGACGAGGGCGTCACCTTCATCGATACCGCGAACCGCTATGCCATGGGGGAGTCGGAGGAGATCGTCGGCAAGGCGCTCGAGGGCCGGCGCGAGGAAGCCGTCGTCGCCACCAAGGTCTTCATGCCGGGACCCGGTGGGATGCTCGATCGCGGCACGTCGCGCCGGCACGTCTTCCTGCAGGTGGAGGAGAGCCTGCGCAGGCTGCGCACCGACTGGATCGACCTCTACCAGATTCACCGCAACGACAAGGACACGCCGCTCGACGAGACCCTCGGCGCGCTCAGCGACCTCGTCCGCCAGGGCAAGGTGCGCTACCTGGGCGTCTCCACCGGCACGCTCGCGGAGTCGCGCAGCATGTACTTCGGCGGGTGGCGGATGGTCGAGTCGCTGTGGATCAGCGAGCGTCGACAGCTCGAGCGCTTCGTGTCGACGCAGCCGCCGTACTCGATCCTGACCCGCGAAGCCGAGCGAGAGATCTTCCCGGTCTGCGAGGCGCATGGATTCGGGGCCATCGTCTGGAGTCCGCTCGAGGGCGGATGGCTGGCGGGCCGCTACCGCAAGGGCAAGCCGGTTCCGGCGGATTCGCGCGCGCGGAACGAGAGCGAGTTCGGCGCATTCGTGGCGCCCCGCTTCGATCTGAACGCCTCGTGGGCGCCGCGTCGACTCGAGATCGTCGAGGAGCTGAGCCGCCTGGCCGACGAGGTCGGTGTGCCGCTGGCGCGCTACGCCGCCGCGTGGGTGCTGCGCAATCCGGCGGTCACGTCCGCCATCATGGGCGTGCGCGAGATGCGACACCTCGACGATGCCATCCGGGCCGTCGACGTCCGCATCCCCGAGGAGCACGCGGCGACGATCGACCGCCTCGTGTCGCCAGGCTCGAACGCCTGACGCGTCGCTACCGCCGTCCGGCGGCCTCGGTCGGTTCGCGCGCCGGCGCTTCGTCGCGCGTGTCCTGGTTTCGCACGGCGTCGGCCGTCGCGCGCACCACGGCCAGGAAGGTGCCGCGCCGCTTCTCGGGGACGCGATGAAAGAGCTGGACGTACTCCTCGAGGGCCGGATCGCTGGTGAGCGGCGAGTCGCGGCCCGCCGGCGGCGAGACGGGTCCCGCGAGGCGAATTCCTTCCTCGACGAGGCGCCGCGCTTCCGGCGAGAGCAGCGACTGGTCGAGCGCCGCCAGTGACTGCTGGAGCGCGCCCGCGATCTTCACCACGACGAGCAGCGGCGTGGCGAGCCCGCGCCCGGCCTCGAGCCGGCTGATGGCTCCCTGGCTGACGCCCGCGCGGCGGCCGAGCTGCTCCTGCGTCAGGCCGAGGAACTCGCGCATACGGCGCGCATGGCGGCCGAGGCCCCGCATCCAGTCCTGCCAGGTATCGTTCACGGGCTCTGCCGGACGCTCGCCGTCCATGCACCGGAGGCTTACGGTTGAAACCCCATGTGTCAAGGCTCTAAATGCCCCGCATGCCCGAACTCATCGCCACTGCGAGCCGCGTCCTCGCGGCCGGCAACAAGCCGAAGTCGATCGACGAGTACGTCGGGCGCGTCAACTCGCGGACCGCGGACGTCAGCATCGCGCACATGCGCAGTCCGTCGGGCTGGCTCGAGCCGGGCCAGAGGCCCGAGTTCGACGAGTACACGCTCGTGTTGCACGGGATGCTCCGCGTGACACACCGGGGCGGAGCGCTGGACGTGCGTGCGGGACAAGCGGTGATCGTGCGGGCAGGCGAATGGGTGCGCTACTCCTCACCGGAAGCGGACGGTGCGGAGTATGTCGCGGTGTGTCTTCCTGCCTTCTCGCCCGACTCCGTGCACCGCGACGCCTAGGAGAGCCGTAGCTTCGGGCCGACGAGGCGCACGGAGCCGAAACGACACGGGCCCCGGACGCATGTCGCGTCCGGGGCCCGGTTCTGACGAGCAGGGCTACTGCTCTACTTGCACTTGATGGTTCTGCCGCCGCTGGTGCTGAGGCAGCTCGGCTTCGCCGGCGGCACCGCCGGGAACTTCGCCTCGCCGCACTGACCCGTGGTCGCGTTCGGCACGTCGATCACGATCGTGCCCACCACCGGCAGGTGCGTCCCGTCGATCGGGTAGGTGCCGTTCTTGCCCTTCACGCCGAACTTGAACTTCCCGACCGGCGAGGAGAGCTTCTTCAGCTGCATCTTCTGGATGCCGTTGATCAGCGGCGTCGGATTGCCGGAGTTCTTGTAGAGCCAGCTCGTCCCGCTGCCGTTCACCTTCCAGCCCACCTTGGTGCTGGTGTTGTAGGCGCCGCCGGGGATGGTGATGTCGACCGGGATCGCGCCCGTGCTGTCGACGATCAGGAAGCGCATCCCGTTGGTGACCGGGTCGATGGTCGGGGTGAGGGGCACGGAGGTGAAGAAGCCCTTGAAGCTGAGCTTGTCGTCGCCCGCGGGAGCGAGGAGCTTGGTGAGCGTCAGCTTCACCTTGTCCTGGCCCGTCGGGACGATGTTGGTGCACGGGTCGCAGGCGTCGCCGAGGCCGTCGCCGTCGGCGTCGGCCTGCGAGGGATTGGCGGCGCCGTCGCAGTTGTCGAGCTGCGTCGCACACGCCGTCGCCGTCGGTGTCGGGCTGGCCGGTGTCGGCGGGGCAGGTGGTGCTGGTGCCGGTGCAGGTCTCGGCGATGTCACAGGTGCCGGTGGAAGCCCGGCAGACGGTGGTGGGCGGGGCGAAGGCATCCGCCGGGCAGGCGTTGTTGACGCCGTCGCAGCTCTCGGCGAGGTCGCAGACGCCGGCGGCCGGGCGGCAGACGGCCGTGCTCTTGGCATCGGCCGGACAGGTCTTCGAGCTGCCGTCGCAGGTGTCGGCCAGGTCGCAGGCGCCGGCCGACGGCCGGCAGACGACGAAGGCGCCCGCCACGCTGTCGGTCGGACAGTCGTTGCCGACGCCCGTCGCAGCTCTCGGGGAGATCGCACGCGCCGGAGGCCGGCCGGCAGACGGCGGTGCTCTTCAGGTCGGTCGGACAGACGGAGCTGCTGCCGGTGCAGTTCTCGGCGACGTCACAGTCGCCCGCGGCCGCGCGGCAGACGGTGGAGCTCGGTGCGAAGGCGTCGGCCGGGCAGGCTGCTCCCGAGCCGGTGCAGTGCTCCGCGGCGTCGCACACGCCGGTCGACGCCCTGCACACCGTGGAGCTCGGCTGGAACGCATCGGTGGGGCAGGCGGCGCTCGATCCGGTGCAGTGCTCGGCCACGTCGCAGTCGCCGGCCGACGCGCGGCAGACGGTTGCGCTCGACTGGAAGGTATCGCCCGGACAGACCGGGCCCGAGCCCGTGCAGGTCTCGGCGACGTCGCACGCGCCGGCCGATGGCCGGCAGACGGTGGCGCCCGACGCGAAGCCATCGGGCGGGCAGTTCGGCCCGGTGCCGTCGCAGACCTCCTGCACGTCACACGCGCCGGCAGCCGGGCGACACACGAACGCGCCGCTGGTGCTTCCGAGGAACACGTCCGGCGGGCAGTTCACGCCCGAGCCGTCGCAGTTCTCCGGCTGGTCGCAGACGCCGGCGGAGCCGCGGCAGAGGGTGGTGTTCGGCGCGACCGCGTCGGCCGGGCAGGCGGGCCCGGATCCGGTGCAGTGCTCCGCCACATCGCACACGCCGGCCGCCCCGCGGCAGACCGTCGCGCTCGACAGGAAGCCGTCGGCGGGACAGGCGTTGCTGGTGCCGTCGCAGGTCTCCGCGACGTCGCAGGAGCCGGCCGACCCGCGACAGACGAAGCCGTTGGGACGCTTGGCATCGGCGGGGCAGTTCGGGCCGCTGCCGGTGCAGTTCTCCGCCACGTCGCAGCCGCCTGCGGACGGCCGGCAGACGGTTGCGCCCGACGCGAAGCCGTCAGCGGGACAGTTGTCGTGCACGCCGTCGCAGTTCTCCGCCACGTCACACACGCCGGCCGACCCGCGGCACTGCGCCGTGCTCTTGGCGTCTGCGGGGCAGGCGCCGCTGGAGCCGGAGCAGGTCTCGGCCGGGTCGCATACCCCGGCCGACGGGCGACACGCCTGGCCGTTGGCGCGGAACTGGCAGGCGGATGTGCAGCACGAGCCCGGCGTACCGTTGACGCCGCCGCCCTCGTCGCACTGCTCGCCGCGCGAACCCTGGACGACGCCGTCGCCGCACAGCGAGACGAGCGCGATGGTGACGAAGTGCCCGTCGTTGGCCTGGACGCGACTGCCGACGCCAGGATAGCTGCCCGCGCTCTGACCGCTGTAGGTGACCGGAAGGCCGAGCCGGACGGCGCACTCGTCGCCGCCCGCGACGAATCCGTTCGAGCTCGAGCAGCTGGCGCTCCAGGTGAAGCGGAGCGAGTGTGCCACGGGCGAGCCGTTGCTGGTGCCCGAGATGACCGCGGACGAGGTGCGAAGGAATGGTGTGTTGCCCGAGGTGACCGGGCCGCCGGGGTCGGTGAGGCTGAGCGAGCCGGTCAGGGTGCCGCCCGCCTGGGTGCCGGTGACGGCGCTCGCATCGGCGGTGCCTGGACCGTCGCCGTCGTCGACGATGGTGAACGCTCCGTTCAAGCTGGTGGTGATGTCGAGGTCGTACGCGCCGGGCGCGGTGACGTTGAAGGTGATCGAGTAGTCGCTGCTGAGGGTCTCGGTCCGGCTCGAGAAGGCGCCGGCGTCCGCACCGAGCGCCTCGGCGTAGCGAACCCGCACGACGTTGCCGGTGTTCTGGATCACCGAGATCGAGCTGGTGCGCTGGTAGCTCACCGTGAGGCCGTCCTGGAACTCGTCGGGATTGTTTCCCGCGTTCTTGACGGTGCCGACGCTGTCGATGGTTTGCGCGTTCGCCGGCGTGGCGGCGACTACAGCGAGCGCGGCGAGCAGTCCCAGGAACGCGCCAGTGCTACGTCCACGTGCTCCGGTCATCCGGTTCCCCCCTCTTGGTCCACCCCGTGCGTGTGTCCGGTCACCCACGAGGTCAGGTCGCGCGCGGGGGTACCATGAGCGGTGAGGGGTGTGTCAAGAAAAATCGCTCATCTAGAAGCGACGACCAGCTTGGTTGACCGCCGTGGTCGTGACCTCGCGGCCGCGCCTCACTTGCAGATGAGGCTGCCGTTCGTCGCCAGGCGGCACGCGGTGGCACCGAACGCGATCTCGGCGCACTGCCCGGTGGTCGCCAGGGGCGGATCCATCACGATGGTAACGAGCACGGGAAGGCCGCCCGTCGGGACCGCGTAGCTGCCGTTCTTGCCCGTGATCGCGACCGAGTAGACCCCGGGCTCGCTCGTGCGCCCGCGCAGCGACACCTTCGTGATGCCTTGCAGCAACGGGAGGACCTGACCGCCGTTGGCGTAGTTCCAGCCCGTGCCGCCGCCCTTCCATCCGGCCTTCACGCCGGTGGAATACACGCCCCCGGGAAGGCGCACGTCGATCAGGGAGTCGCCCAGTGCATCGCTCAGGATCACGCGCAGTCCCTGCACGAGAGGATCGAGCTGCGGCTGCGTTGGCACGCCCGCGATGGTCGCCTTCAGCTTCAATCGATCGTCGCCGGGCGGGGTCAGTAGCTTGGATATCTTGAGGACTGCCTTGGCAGTCGTCGTCGGCACCACGTTCGTGCACGGATCGCACGCGTTGCCCCGTCCGTCGCCGTCGTCGTCCTCCTGGCCCGGATCGGCCACCAGCGGACAGACGTCGTGGGCGTCGCAGACGCCGTCCCCGTCGCCGTCAGGCAGCCCGACGTCGGCCGGACAGGTGGCGCCGACGCCGTCGCAGGACTCGGCGACGTCGCACACCCCGACGGCGCCCCGGCAGACGTCCCCGGCGCTGCGGAGCGTGCACGTCGCGGTGCAGCAGGACGTCGGCGTACCGTTGGCGGCGCCCTGATCGCACGCCTCACCGGCGTCCGCATCGACGATCCCGTCGCCGCATCCCACGGGCTGTGCGCGCGCCGGAACGGCAGCGAGGCTCGCCGCGAGGAGCAGGCCGAGGAGGCGGGGGAAGATGATCATGAACCGGATCGCTGCACGGGCGAGCCGGTTAGCATCCTAGCCGGGTCCGAGTCAACGGAGAACGCGGTGGCTGGCGGATCACCCCGGCGACGGCGCAGGCCGGTCGGCCCATTGCCAGCCGTCGAGACCGAGCCCCTTCGCCGGCGAGTACCCGGTCGCGTAACCGCGCACGACCCCCTTGCCGTCGACGAGGACGAACGTCGGCATGCCGCTCACCCCGTAGGCCAGGAAGGACAGCCGATTCTCGTCGGTGGCGACCAGGGCGGGGAACGGCCCCGAGTGACCGGCGAAGAACGGGTCGAGCCGGGTGCGGTCCTCGTCGGTGATGGCGACCACGGGGGTGTGGCGCTCGCGCTCGAACGCCTCGACCTCGGGCAGCGCCGACTTGCAGATGGCGCACCACGTCGCCCAGAAGAAGAGGAGGTGCGGCGTGCCGCTGGCGAGCGACCGCGGCGGCGCGCCGCGATACGAGCCGAGCCGGAGCGGCGGCGCGGCGCTCCCCACCTTCGGCGGGCCGGGCAGGGAGGGCCACTTCTGCGGGAAGGGCTTCGGGGTGAGCTTCACCGCGACGGGCAGGCCGTCGCGGACGACGTCGAGCGCGGCGACGCGGTCGACGAGTGAGAGCATCGTCCACTCGCGAATCTGGTCGCGCTCCGCGAAGTGCCGTCCAGGTGGCCCGAGCACGAGGTCGCCCGGACGCAACCCGGCTGCCTTCGCGGGAGAGCCATCGTAGACGGCCACCACGGCGGCGGCGCCGGGTCCCACGTGCGTCGTCTGCGCGCGCGGTCTCGCTCGGCTGGCGGAACTGGATGCCCATCCAGGCGGGGGTGACGCGGGTGGCGACCGCCAGGTCGTCGTCGAGCGGGGGAAAGGGTTCGCTGCGAGCGAGCTGCAGCTCCTCGGGAAGGGGCACCGGCGGGATGCTCAGGTCCTCGCACCGCCGCAGCGCCTCGTAGGCGGTCCGCTCGTCGGACGATCCGCGTCGTGCCAGGTACTCCTGTCCGGCCACCGTGACGAGGCGGGCACGGAGACGGAGGAGCACGCCGGCCCGGACGTCCATGCGGTAGGCGACCGATCCGGATTCCTCGGCGCGGTCACGCAGCACCGCGAGCCGTCGGCTGACGCCGGCGTCGGCCCTGGTCGCGGGTCCGAGCGCCGCGAGCAGCTGGGTGGTGAGCGCGCGCGCATCGTCGGGCGGGAGGGCGCGTAGCGCCTGCTCGTCGAGGCGCGGCTTCCAGGCCGGGTGCGTCTCGATGAAGCGCTCGACGTTGGCGCGCGACGCGGACTCGAGGGCTGCCTGCCAGGCCGTGCTCTGGGTGCGGAGCTGCGCGGCCAGGTCGGGGATGCGCGTCGTCTGGTCGTCGAGCTCGCGGAGCAACCGCGGGCCGGGGACGCCGTACGCGTGCCCGATGCGATCGAGCAGACGCAGGTCCGCCTCGTGCGCCTCGGGCGTCGTCCAGGCCTGGCGCAGGAGCGCATCGATGAACACGGTCGGATCGCTGCCCTCGGCGGCAGCGGCGCGCGTGAGGAGACCATCGAGATACGTGTCCGAGGTGCGGAGCGGCACGTCCGGGCTCGCGTCGCGGACGAGGACCTCGTCATGCGCCCACGGAAAGTCGCCGCGCTCGGCGAGCGCCTCGATGAAGTGGAAGGAGTGCCCGACGTTGTCGCGCCCGCGGTTCTCGGGATAGCACCCGTAGGCCGGGCGGTCGGCGGTGGACGAGAAGTAGCCGCACGTCGAGCCGTCGGGCAGCTCGCCCGTGCTGCGCGCGTTGGCGAGCTCGGCGAAGCCCCCCGAGTAGCACTGCGACATCAGCGCCACGACGCGGACGCCGGGGTCGAGGGTCTTCAGCATCGCGGCGAGCTCGCTCACCGGCAGGCGCTCGCCGCTGCCCCAGAGCGTGATGGCGTTCTCGCCGGTCTTCCCGCCCCGCGCTCCGTGATCGGTGACGTAGAGCAGCAGGGTGTCGCCGGCCCGCAGGGTGCGCCCGCTGGTGTCGAACCAGTGCTGGATGTCGCCGCGCGTCGCCGGCGAGAGCACCGCGCCCGGCACGTCGGAGTTCTCGTAGGTGACCGGCGTGCGCAGCGGTCCCTCGAGCGCGCTTCCCTCGAGCAGCCAGAAGTCGGGCTCGGGCTGCGCCTCGCGCATGGCCATGTCGGGCGCGGGATCGGCACCGTCGCTCACGTGCAACGACATCAGGCCCGGCGGCACGCCGGCGCGCAGCAGGATGTCGTGCAGCGCGCGCAGGTGGAGCAGGTGGGACTGGTAGTTCTGCGCCTTCGACCCTCCACCGTCGATCATCAGGACCTGGAGGCGCGAGACCTCGCGGGCAGGAGACGAAGCCTTCGGGGACGAGGTGGCGAGGGAACGGATCGGGCAGCAAGCAAGCACCAGGAACGCGGCGGTCGCGAGTCGATGCCCGCCGCGCGTCGTGGTGCGGGGGGACGTCACGCGGCGACTGTAGCAGCGGCGCCGCGCGGGCGGAACTCGCACGCCGCGGCGTGCCGGGGGCCCGGCTCAGGACGTGGTGGGCTCGACGCCGATCGAGCGCCGGTCGGGTGCGCCCCGTTGTCTCAGCCGCACCACCGCTTGGCGCAGCTCCGGACCGAACGCGACGACGACCGCGAGCGCACCGAGGAAGCCGCCGATCACCAATCTCTCTAGCAGTAGCATGTCGACGCCGATCAGCACCGTGTCACCCCCTGGTGTGGGTGCGCGCATCCTCGCGCAGGTCGATCGCCGCCGTCAACTGAAATCGTGCAGCGCACCGCGTCGCCGGCCGCCTTGCGCGAAACGTTCACCCGGACGACAACACGCCATGCGACGAACCCGGATCGGGTGGGGCATTTTGCCCCTCTGCCTGGCGCTGCTGCTCGGCGCCTGCGCGCGGCCGCAGACGCCGCTGGTGGCGGGGGCGCTCCCGGATGGGCTCGACACGTTCCTGGCGAGCCATCCGCTGAGCCCCGGACAGACCCTGCGGGCTGACCGGATCGACCGCACCCGTGCGGCGAGCTGGCACGTGATCCAGGTGCGGGCCGCCGAAGCGCCTCACCGTCATCGCGCGCACGACCTGACGGTGCTCGTGCTGCGCGGGGCCGGCGTCCTCACCCTCGACGGCCACACCACGCCGATGCGCGCCGGCGACGCCGCCGTGATCCCGCGGGATCGGGTGCACTGGTTCGCGCAGAGCGGCGACGAGCCTGCGGTGACGCTGGCCGTCTTCACCCCTCCGCTCGACGCGCCGGACTCGGTACCGGAGTCCGGCGTTGACACGATGGGGGACCGCCGTTAGGCCAGCGGGATCAGGAGGAACACGATGCGAGGGATACGAGTGACGGCGATGGCGGCGATGATGCTGGCGGGCGGCGTGCTGGGTGCACGGGCGGCCGATACGGTCACCGGCGAGGTCATCGATCTGTCCTGCTACCTGCACCACCCCGACACCAGCCATGGCGCCAGCCACAAGAAGTGCGCCGAGACGTGCGCCAAGAAGGGCCTGCCGATGGGCATCCTCACGGACGACAAGCAGGTGTTCGTCCTGCTCGAGGACCACGAGAACCCGAAGGGCTACGCCACCGCGCTCGAAGGCGCTGCCACGACCATCACCGTCGAGGGCACGAAGGTGACACAGGGGGGAATGAACGGGATCGTGGTCGAATCGGTGAAGTGAAGTCCGGGGCGGTGGCTCAGAAGAAGAAGTGCAGCTCGAAGACGAGCTGCGTGATGTTCGCCTGAGGCATGTTCCCCGGGGCGTTCAGGATCACGTAGTAGAGGCGGGGCTGGATGAACCTGTCGATGAAGGGCTCGGCCCCGATCTGGTAGCGGACCTGGTCCCGGTTGCCGGAGACTTTCAGGTAGTCGAAGGTGCCGCGGAAGTTGAGCCAGTCGAGCAGCAGGAGGTCGACCTCGGCATACGAGGCGAACTTGTCGCGGCCGGTCGCCGCCGCGGCGGTGGTGCGGTCGTCGATGATGTCGAACTCCGCCAGGTACGTGAACTTCCAGATGTTCGATCCGGCGTAGATGGCGGCCACGTCACGCTTGTTCGACTGGTAGGCGAAGGATCCGCCGGCGAGCACGTTGCGCACCACGGGGAGGTCCTCGAACATCCCGTAGCCGTTCACCGACGCGAGGACGTCGCGATCGCCGCCGGTCCCGTTGGTCACGGACGTGGCCAGGTAGAAGGGCCCGGGCTGGATGCCGAACTCGACGCCTTCGTCGGGATTCTGGAACGTGAAGCCCGTGTTGGTCCGGATGAAGTGCTCGTCCTCGTACACGCGTAGTCCGAACGGGACGAAGAACCGTCCGCCCTTCATGAACACGGTGTACGGGAGCTTCAGGAGCGCGAACGTCTCGCGTGCGGTCACGCCGCCGCCGGCGGCGTTGAAGTCGCCGTACAGCGATAGCACGTCGGGCCAGAGGTTCACCTCGATGTAGCCGAGGGCCTCCTGGACGGCGATGTTCTCCGACTCGAAATGGGGGCGGAACGCGCGATTCTCCGCGACCCGGCCGGGCGACGTCTCCGGACCGTCCCAGGTCGTCGTGCTGCGAATGCGGAGATCGGACCCGATGGAGACGTACTGGCTCAGCTCGCCGTTGAAGCTCTCGACCCCCTTCGGCAGCGGGAGGATGCGGAGGTCGTTGAGGATGTCGTGCGCATGGATGTGCGCGAAGGCCGTTCGCTTGCCGCCGCCGTCCTGGTTGGTGTGGCAGTCGCTGCACTTGGCACCCGAGCGCACCGCGAGATAGGGCTCGGCGCGCGCCGCGGGCGCCGCGAGGAGCATCATCAGGACCCCGGCGAAGGCCGCGGTCAGTTGTTCTGCGCGCATTCCATGATCCAGGTCCGGATCGCGGTGATCTCGTCGGCGCTCGGACAGACGGCGCCGCCCAGCGGATTGCCTGGACAACCCTGGGGCATCTGGAGCCCGGCGATGCCCGGCGAGCCCTCGATCTTCTGCTGGAGATAGCTGTCGTCGGGCGCGCCCGGCTTCACCAGCAGCTCCTTCGGCTTCTCGGTGGACGGCACGTTGACGATGGCCCCGTAGGAGACGCCGGTCGTCAGCTGCAGCCCCTGACCCGCCGTCGGTCCGACGTGGCAGGCCGTGGACGTCGCGCACGACTGGTTGAAGATCGGCTGGATGTTTCCCGAGAACGACACCGTGGCGGGCGGCGGCGTTTTGCAGTTGCCCCCTCCGCCGCCCCCGCCGCCGCCCCCACCGCCGTTGAAGCCGCTTCCGGCGCAGCCCGCCAGCGTCAGGGCGAGGAGCGCTGCCGCCGTCCGGAGCGGGGCGCGACGCGAGTTGTGGGGCACGACAGCTCGGCGGAGCAGCGCGGGTCAGCGCGGCTGTGGACGGTGCGCACACCCGTTGACCGGGTGCCGGAAATCGACGATCTGATCCGTCAGGCGCGCCATCTCCTCCATCGACTCCTCCCAGCCCGATGTCGACTGCCGCGCGTCCATAGCACCACCTCTGAATACTGACAACACAGAGCGCCGGCAGATGCTCGCCGGGTACTGCGCCATCCTGACGCAGGTGCCGATCGGCACCGATGGCGTGGCGCTCTGGCAGGTCGACGATCTCGAGCGCTACGTCGATCGACGAGCGCTCCTCGCCGGCGACGATCCGGCGGAGCCACCGTACTGGGCGCATCTCTGGAGCGGCGCGCGGGTGCTGGCCGACGCGGTGCCGGCGCGGCCGGGGAGGACCATCGAGCTCGGCTGCGGCCTCGGGCTCCCCGGGCTCACGGCCGCGCGCCGCGGCGCCGCGGTGACCTTCGTCGATCGTGCGCGCGCCCCGCTGGCGTTCGTGCAGGCGAGCGCGGCGGCGGGCGGTGTCGGCCCGGTGGACGTCGTGGCGGCCGACGTCACGGCCGGCGCCATCGTCGGCCGATTCGACCTGGTCCTGCTCGCCGAGGTGCTCTACGACCGCGCCGCCTTCGCCGCGCTCGCGCGAGCCGTCGCGGTACACCTGGCGCCGGGGGGGCTCGCGCTGCTGGCGGACGGCGCGCGCATCGACACCCGGGGATTCTACCCGGAGCTCGCGGCGCTCGGGCTCGAGGTCGAGACCACGGCGCGGCGTGTGGAGGCGGACGGGGTGACGGAGTCGATCGCCCTCTCCGCCATCCGGTGGCCGGGGTCCGGCCGGCCGGCGCCGGGTCAGAGTCCGTACTTCTCGATCTTGCGATAGAGGCGCTGGCGATCGATGCCGAGGAGCCGTGCGGCCTCGTTCTTGTTCCCGCTCGCCTTGCGCAGCGCCGCCGCGATGAGCTGCCGCTCGGAGTCGGCGAGGGTAGGGACGGCGTCCGCCAGCTCGGGGAGCGGGGCCGCCGCCGGCTGCTCGCGCACCGTCGGCGGCAGGTCGGCGAGCGTGATGACGTCGGCAGCGGAGAGCGCGAACGCACGCTCGATGGCGTTCTGGAGCTGGCGAATGTTGCCCGGCCACGCGTGCGCGACCAGCGCCGCCAGCGCCTCGGGCGCGATGCGCTTGGGCGCCACCTCGTACTGCTCCGAGTAGCGGGCGAGGAAGTGGTCGACGAGCGGTGGGATGTCGTCGCGCCGCGCCCGCAGCGGCGGCATCTCGATGTGGACGACGTTCAGGCGATAGAAGAGGTCGGCGCCGGAAGCGGCCCTCGCGCACCTCGGCCTCGATGTCACGGTTGGTGGCGGCGATCAGCCGGACCTCGACGGGAACCGGTCGGCTCGAACCGAGCGGGGTGACCTCGCGTTCCTGGATGGCGCGCAGGAACTTCGCCTGCAACCCGAGAGGGATCTCGGCCACCTCGTCGAGCAGCAACGTGCCGCCCGTCGCGGCGCGGAACACGCCGTCGTGATCGGCGACGGCGCCGGTGAAGGCGCCGCGGCGATGCCCGAAGAGCTGGCTGTCGAGCAGGGTCTCGGAGAGCCCGGCGCAGTTGATCGCGACGAAAGCCGCGTCGCGCAGCACGCCGCGCAGGTGGATCGTCCGTGCGACCAGCTCCTTGCCGGTGCCGCTCTCGCCGCTCAGGAGCACGGTGCTGCGGTTCTGGCTGACGGCCTCGATCAGACGATACACCGCCTGCATGCTGGCGCTCTGCCCGATCAGCTCGCCGAAGCCGCGCAGGCGCCGGATCTCGCGACGGAGCGTCGCGTTCTCGCGCTTGAGCGACGACAGGTTGAGCACGCGCTCCAGCGTGAGCAGGATCTCCTGCGGGCGGGCGTCCTTGATGAGGTAGTCGGCGGCGCCGAGCTTCATGGCCTCGACGGCGGACTCGATCGTCCCGTAGCCGGTGAGCACCACCGCGGCGGCGGCGATGCCGCGCTCGTGCATGGCGCGCAGCAGGTCCATGCCGTCCATCACCGGCATCTTGAGGTCGGTCAGCACGATGTCGAAGGTGACGCTCGTGAGGCGCGCGAGCGCGGCCTCGCCATGAGGCGCGTGCTCCACCTCGTATCCCGCTCGCTCGAGGTTCTTCGCCAGCGTGCGGGCCATGTTGAGCTCGTCCTCGACGAGCAGGATGCGCGCTGGCATCGCGATCAGGTCTGGACGGCGTCTCCCCCCGCGTCGTCGTGACAGGGGCAGGGCAGCTCGATGCTGAACGTCGTACCGGCGCCGACCTCGCTGGTCACCCGGATGTCGCCGCGGTAGCGCTGCAGGATGGAATGCACCACGGAGAGCCCGAGGCCGGTTCCCTGGCCCGGCTCCTTCGTGGTGTAGAAGGGGTTGAAGATGTTGCTCAGGTGGACGGCGGCGATGCCGACGCCCGTGTCGCGCACGTCGAGTCGCACGCGATCGCCGTTCCCGCGCACCGTGCGCAGGTACAGCTCGCCGCCCTTCGGCATCGCCTGCACCGCGTTGGTGATCAGGTTGAGCAGGATCTGGCGCATCGCGTTCGCGTTCACCACGCAGGGCGGCACGTCGCCCAGATCGGCGGTCACCCGGACGCCCGCGTTCTGCAGGTACTTCTGCATCAGCTGGACCGTGCGGGTGAGGAGGTCGTTGACGTCCACGCGCTCGATCTCCGCGCCCGATTCGCGCGAGAACTCGAGCAGGTTCTTGATGATCGCCTGTGCACGGCTGATCTCCTCCTCCGCGATGTGGAGATCCTCCATGACCTCTGCCGGCGCCGCGCCGAGTACCTGACGCAGATCGTAGAGCGCGTTCATGACGATGGCGAGCGGATTGCGCAGCTCGTGGGCGATGCCGGCGGCGAGCTGACCGATGGCCGCCATCTTCTCGGACTGGATGAGCTGCGTCTCGAGGCGCTCCCGATCGGAGATGTCGACGCACATCAGGTGGAACCAGTGGCGGTCGGCGTACTCGATGTGGCCGGCGGTGACGAACACGCGAAGCGGCGGCCGGCCGGGAGCGATCAGGTGGAGGTCGTCACGGCTCGCGTGCCCCTGCTCCTGGGCCGCACGCAGCAGCGCCGCCGCGCGAGGGCGCTCGGCCGGGGGATAGAGGTCCACCACGGGTCGACCCTCGAGCTCGCCGTGCGGATAGCCCAGTATCTGCTCGGCCACCTGGTTGGCGGCGAAGATGCGACCGTCGGCCGCGTCGGCCATGAAGATGCACGCGGGCGCGTGGTCGATTGCGCGGCGGAAGCTCGCTTCCTGCTCGAGCAGCAGCTCCTCGCGTCCCTCGACGAAGAAGTCGGTGATGTGCAGGATCCGGATCGCGAACTCCTGCTCGAGGAGCCCGACCAGGGCCTGTGCTCGCGCCGGATCGTTGGCGTACTCGCGCTGCAGGTCCTTGGCCAGGAGCTGGACGAAACGCATCTGGCTAGCCAGGAACCGCGAGGCGGGGAACTGCGCGATGAAGCCCCGCCGGGTGTGGCTGCGGAGAAAAAGATACGTCTCGAGATTCGTCGGGTCCGCGAGGTGGCGTGCCCAGCGATCCAGGGCGACCTGCTGGTCCGCCTTGATGCCGGGCCAGTCGTGTTCGGGAATATCCAGCCCGCGGGCCACGTCGGCGATCCAGCGGTCCAGCAGCGCGGGGGCGCGGAGCGTGACGAAGGCCGCCAGGGGCGCGCAGGTCGCGCCGATGGCCCTGATCCTGGAGCAGGCCGGTCCCCTGGGCGTAGGCCGTGATCCGCTCCAGATGTGCCGCCAGGGACGGGTCGGGATGACCGCGGGTCACCCGTATCGCGTTAGCAGCTTCCCCAGTGCCAGACCAGCGTCGCAACCTGCCGGCGCGTCCCGTGTTTCAGGGCTGGTGCCTGCGGCCACCTATCCCGTTTTCGCCCCCTGGCCTAGAATCGCGCCGTCGATGACGCGGATCGCGCCCCCGGGCCATCCTGCGGCGGCGCGGGCCCAGGTTCGGATGTCCGCCGCGGAGGCCGACCCCGACGTCCGCCTCATGCTCAAGGTGCAGCAGGGGGACGAGACGGCGTTTCCGGAGCTGTTCCAGCGCTTCGGGCCGCGCGTGTTGCAGTACGTCCGCCGGCTGGTCGGCAACGAGGCGCGTGCCGAGGAGATCACGCAGGACGTCTTCGTCCAGATCTACCGGTTCCGGCTGCGCTATCGCCCCGAGAGCAAGCTGACCACGTGGGTGTTCACGATCGCGACCAACCTCTGTCTGAACGAGCTCAGGCGTCCCGAGCGCCAGCTGCGGGTCGACCTGTGGGAGCGCAAGGGCGAGGAGGGCGAGCAGCGGGAGGAGCCCGCGCTGCCCGATCCGGACGCCATCGATCCCGAGCAGGGCGCCGCCGGCCGCGAGCTGGCACGGGCGCTCGAGACGGCCGTCGCGGCGCTGCCCCCGAAGCAGCGCGCGGCCCTGCTCCTGTCGCGCCTCGACGGCATGGCGTACCGCGACGTCGCCGACGCGCTCGGGACCACCGAGGGCGCGATCAAGGCGCTGCTCTTTCGCGCGACCCACGGGCTACGCGACAGGCTGCGCGATTTCCTGTAGTCGAGAAGGAGGAATCAAGGTCATGCGATGTCGGACTGCACGAGGTTGGATCACGCGGGACCTCGCCGGTGAGCTGTCGCCCGGCCGGGCCGGACGGCTCGCGCAGCACGTCGAGGGTTGCGAAGGCTGCCGGCGCGAGCAGACGGCCTACGCAGCGCTCGATCGGATGCTGGGCACGTTGACCCTCGACGGGCCGCTGCCGCCGCGACTCGAGCAGGACACGCTCCGTCGGGTCCGGCTCGCCGCGGCCGACGACGATGGTCCGGGACGGCTCGGCGTCTGGCGCTGGCTGCGGGTCGGCGCGCCCGCGCTCGCCGGCGCGGCCGTCCTGCTGCTGGCGGTGCGCGCGGTGCAGCCGCCGGTCGAGCCGGCCAGCTCGACGCCCCCGGCCGCGCACGGCGCGGCGAAGCATGCCGCTCCCGCTCCTGCCACGGCGCAACGCGCGACGCGACGGCACGCCACGGGCAGCATGCCGAGCCAGCCGCCGCCAGAGCTTGCCGCTCGCCCCGATCTCTTCGTCAACCTGCCCGTGCTGCGCAACATGGAGAAGCTCCAGCACTACGAGGCCATCCAGACCACGACGCTCGACGGGCAGCACGACGGCCAGTCGAACGGATGATGTCCCCGCTCGGCGGGGCGTTGCTCGCCATCCTGTTCGCGGCGGCGCCTGCGTCCGCGCAGTGGGGCGGACGCGCCTGGCAGCAGCTCTCGCCCGAGGAGCAGCGGCGCGCGTGGCAGAACTACCAGCACTACCAGCAGCTGCCGCAGCAGCGGCAGCAGCTCTACGAGAATCGCTTCCAGCACTTCCAGACCCTGCCGCCGCAGGAGCAGCAACGCTTGCGGCAGAACTACGAGGCGTACCGCAACCAGGATCCGGCGGCGCGCCAGCAGTTCAACGAGCGCTACCGGCGCTGGAAGCAGGGCGGTCAGCCGCGATGAGGCCGGCTAGCGCGCGTGGCACGCGGAGCAGGCCTGCGGGCCCGCGCCGATGACCGTCGGGTCGTTGCCCGGATCGGCGTCGCGGAACAGCGCGACCCGCTGATCGACGGTCGCCACGCGCTCCTGGAGCTCCGACAGGAATCGATACGGCGTCGTGCCGCCACCCGCGAGCGCCAGCCCGAGCCCGTACCAGTTCGCGGCCGCGGCCGCGTCACCGCCCTTGGCCTCCACGTCGCCGAAGAGCGCGAGCGACCCGGGCGTGTTGCGGGGCGCGTAGCCGACGTTGTTGCAGATCTCGGGCTGCGTCGTGACGCAGGCGAGCGTCCCGGGGTCGTTCAGGTAGCTGCTCACCCGGGTGAAGACCTGCGAGAAGCGCGGATCGAACGAGGGGACCGCCTGCGCGACCGGGATGTAGTCGAAGACGTTGAAGAACGGATTCACGTGGAACGCCGCGTCCAGCTCGGCGATCCCCTGGTCCTGGACCGCGGCGTCCTGGTTCACGTAGCCCAGCGCGAAGGTGGCCGCCGCGGCGAAGCCCACGGCGCGCGAATCGCCCTTCGTTCCGTCCCAGATCAGCGGCACGGCCTGCCCGAACGCGGTGTGCGCCGCCGCGATCTCTGCCTTCGCGGTGTCGCTGACGTCGGTGAAGCGCTCCACCGCCTGACCGAAGTTGTAGAGGTGCATCATGGCGATCAGGAAACGCGACCAGCCGTCCTTCTTGTCGCGTTTCGCGGCCTTCGCCAGCGCGTCGAGCGCGGTCTGCTCGAGCTGCGCCTTGTCGGCAGGAGTCTGCCAGTCGTGGTGCAGGACCGCCCAGAACGCGTGCTCGCCGGTGGAGGCCTGACGAGACGGCTTGCGCGTGACGAGGGCGACCGCGTCGTTGCGCGCGAAGTTGTGCAGGCGGGTGTTGAACCGCGTCGCGCCGATCGTCAGCCACGCCTGCACATAGCCGACCGGTCCCGGCGGCGGCGTGAAGGCCCCGCCGAAGCGCAGCACGAGTCCCTTGCGCCCGTACCGCACCGAGCGCAGCCCCCCTGCAGCGGCGGGGTCGTCGTAGACGAAGCCGCTGCCCTTCGTCTTCCACTTGCTGCAGTCGAGATCGACGTGCGTGGTCACGGCCACCCGCTGCGTCGCGACCGGGTACGACGACACCTCGACGGCCGAGGGGGTCGGGCAGGCGGGCGAGGGGCCCGCCGCGAGCGCGGGGTCGCGTCCGACCCTGACCGTGCCACCGCCGTTCTTGAAGGTGGCGACCTTACCGACGGACAGGACCGTCAGCCCGTCCGCCGCGGCGATGCCGGGAGCGAGGGCGAGGAGCAGGAGCGAAACCAGACGCGGCCGCATGGGGGGAGGCGAGCGGAGCCTTACCCCCCGGGCGTGAGGACTGTCAACGAAACGGGTGGTCTCAGGGCAGGACGACCAGCTGCCCGCCCACGTGTGCGGGGTGTAGCTGGCAGATGATGGGGAACACGCCCTCCTTGTCGGCGGTGAACTCGATCTGCTTCGGCTCGCCGCGCGTGATCACCTCGGCGATGTTGTACGCCGGGATGGCGAAGCCGTGCTGGTTCGGGTCGGACGGGACGTTGTTGATGATCTTCAGCTTCACCTTCGTGCCCTTCTTGACGACCAGGGTGCTCGGCACCCAGATCTTGCTTCCCTCGTACTCGACGTTGACGACGGTCAAGTTCACCTCGTCCGCGCGCGCCGGAAGCGCGTGCGTGCCGATGAACAGGCCGAGCGCCGCTGCCAGGCCGATCACGAATCGCCGCATGTGCATCCTCCTCCAGGTGATGTGGTCCTGCCCCTGAACCACACCCCCGACGCGCGCGCAATGCACCGCAGGCTGCGTCGCCCCGGGCCGGCTGCTATGATCGGCCGTCGATGCGTCGCGAGGGTTCGTTCGGGCTCCGGGCCGAGTTCACTCCGCAGGGGGACCAGCCGCAGGCGATCGCGGCGCTCACCGCCGGCGTGAGGGACGGCGCGCGCCACCAGGTGCTCCTCGGCGTCACCGGCAGCGGCAAGACGTTCACCGTCTCGCACGTCGTCGCCGCGATGAACAAGCCGACGCTGGTGATCGCTCCCAACAAGACGCTCGCGGCGCAGCTCTTCCACGAGTTCCGCTCGTTCTTCCCCGAGAACGCGGTGCGCTACTTCGTGAGCTACTACGACTACTACCAGCCCGAGGCGTACGTGCCGTCCACGGACACGTACATCGCGAAGGACGCCTCGATCAACGACGAGATCGACAAGATGCGCCACGCGGCGACCAAGGCGCTGCTGGAGCGCAACGACGTCCTGGTGGTGGCGAGCGTCTCGTGCATCTACGGCCTCGGATCCCCGGCGTCGTACTTCGACATGCTGGTGATGCTCGAGCGTGGCGACACGGTCGAGCGCGACGTCGTCCTGCGCAAGCTGGTGGACATGCAGTACCAGCGCAACGACTACGACTTCCACCGCGGCACGTTCCGCGTGCGCGGCGACGTCATCGAGATCTACCCGGCGTACGAGGAGGGCCGCGCCGTCCGCGTCGAGCTGTTCGGCGACACGGTGGATTCGATCTGCGAGATCGATCCGCTGCGCGGCAAGGTGCTGCGCAAGGTCGAGCGCGTCGCGGTCTACCCGGCGAGCCACTACGTCGCCACCGCACCGACGCTCAAGAAGGCGGTCGACGGTATCCGGATCGAGCTGAAGGAGCGGCTGGCCGAGCTGCGCGACGGGGGCAAGCTCCTCGAAGCGCAGCGCCTCGAGCAGCGCACGATGTACGACCTCGAGCTGCTGGCGGAGATGGGCTTCTGTCCCGGCATCGAGAACTACTCACGCCACCTCGACGGGCGCGAGACGGGGCAGCCGCCGTACACGCTGCTCGACTACTTCCCGGAGGACTTCCTGCTGGTGGTGGACGAGAGCCACGTCACCATCCCGCAGATCGGCGGGATGTACCGCGGCGACCGGTCGCGCAAGGAGACCCTGGTCGACTTCGGCTTCCGACTGCCGTCGGCGCTCGACAACCGGCCACTCAACTTCGAGGAGTTCCTGACGCACATCCCGCAGGCGCTCTACGTCTCCGCGACGCCCGGCGACTGGGAGCGGCGCATGGCGAAGGATCGCGTGGCGGAGCAGCTGATCCGCCCGACGGGCCTGATGGATCCCGAAGTGATCGTGCGGCCGGCGCGTCACCAGGTGGACGACCTGGTCGCTGAGATCCGCGCGCGCGTGGCGGAGTCGGACCGGGTCCTGGTGACGACCCTCACCAAGAAGATGGCGGAGGACCTCACCGACTACCTGCAGGACATCGGGATCCGGGTACGCTACATCCACGCCGACATCGACACCATCGAGCGCAGCGAGATCATCCGCGAGCTGCGCCGCGGGTCCTTCGACGTGCTCGTCGGCATCAACCTGCTGCGCGAGGGGCTCGACCTCCCCGAGGTGTCCCTGGTCGCCATCCTGGACGCCGACAAGGAGGGCTACCTCCGATCCGAGCGCTCGCTCATCCAGACGATCGGCCGCGCGGCCCGCAACGTGCGCGGCACCGTGCTCATGTACGCCGACACGATCACCGAGTCGATGCGGAAGGCGATCGGAGAGACGGAGCGTCGGCGCACGGTCCAGGGGGAGTACAACCGCGAGCACGGCATCACGCCGCAGACGATCCGCAAGGCCATCAGCGATCCCCTGGTGGTCGCGTGCGAGGGCGACTACGTCACCGTGCCGGTGAACGGCGCCGCCGTGGCGGCCGACGCGCCGCTCGATCCCGCGGCCCTCGCGAAACGCATCGCCACGCTGCGCGGCGAGATGCGGGAGGCGGCGCGCCAGCTCGAGTTCGAGCAGGCGGCGTCGCTGCGCGACGAGATCCGCGGTCTCGAGGAGCGCCTGCTCGGCGTCGCGATACCGGAGAGCGAGCCGGCCTGATTCGGTCAGCGACACGGGAACGTGCACCGTGAGCTGGCGGCTGATCCGGCGGGTCGTCTGGAGCGTGAAGATCGCATCCCGCCACGGCCATCTGCCTTCTTCTGCGACCGAGACTTCGTCGTCCTGCATTGACGCCCGCTCGACGACCGCGTAGTCGGCGGTCACGGCCACGCGCAGCTCGTGGGGAAGGAGACCCCTGGAACCTGCCGAAGGCGCGTTCGCTGCGTCCCCGCGCTTCGGTGAGCGCGCCCTGGACCGGGTGTCGTAGACGAGAACCGGGGGCGGCGCCGTCCCTCATCGTGCGGCACAAGGCCCGTGTCTGCGACAGGCCAGGTTTCGAACTTGCAAGGGGCACCAGCACCATGTTACAGGACTGTGGGCCCGAGGATATCGGGACCGGAGGCCTGCTCCACGTGCACTGTCCCGCCTGCCTCGCCGCCGTCGCACCGTCCGCGCGCTTCTGCTCCCAGTGCGGGGCGTCGGTGGCCGCTGACGCACCCCGCGGGGGAGGAGAAGCGCGCGGCGCACCGCGGGCGGCGAGCGTCGTCATCTCACCGTCATGTTCTGCGACCTGGTGGGCTCGACGTCGCTGGCGGCGGGTCTCGACCCCGAGGACTTCCGGGCCATCATCCGGAGCTACCAGGAGACCTGTGCCGCGGCCGTCGAGCGCTACGCGGGGCACACGGCGCAGTATCGCGGCGACGGCATCCTCGTGCTCTTCGGCTGGCCGGAGGCCCACGAAGACGACGCGCAGCGCGCGGCGCATGCCGCGCTCGCCATCGTGGAGGACCTGCGTGAGCTCAACGCCGAGCTCGAGGCGGAGCGCGGCGTGCGCCTTTCCGTCCGCATCGGCATCCATTCGGGGGCGGCGGTGGTCGGCGACGCGCAGGGGGACTCCGTCGAGCGACAGGTGCTGGGGCACGCCCTGAACCTCGCCGCCCGGTTGCAAGATGCCGCGCCGCTCGACGGCATCGTGGTGACCCAGGACACGCTCCGCCTGCTGCGCGGCCGCTTCGTGACGGAGGACTTCGGCGCCGTGCGGGTAAAGGGGTTGTCCGACCCCGTTCCCGCGCACCGGCTGTGCGGCCGCGTCGCCATGGCGGAAGAGTTCGCCGCCGGGTCGGTGCCGCTCGTCGGGCGCGACGCAGAACTGTCCGCGCTGCTGCAGTCATGGGCGCAGGTCGTGGCCGGCACGGGCCGGGCGGTGCTCATCGCCGGCGACCCCGGGATCGGAAAGTCGCGGCTGGTCGAGGCGCTGGCCGACGGCATCGGCGGCGAACGCCACGTCTGGCTGCGCATGCAGGGGGCGCCGTACCACGTGAACAGCGCGTTCCACGCGGTGGCACGGGCGGTGCAGCACCAGCTCGGCGTGCGGGCAAGCGATCCCCCCGAGCGGCGCGTGGCGGCGCTGGAGCAGCTCCTCGGCGCGAGCGGGCGGGCTGGCCGTCGCGACCTGCTCCCCGCGCTGGGCACCCTGCTCGGGATGGCGGCGCCCACCCGTCTCGACACCCGGGAGGGCGGCGGGGATGCGCATCGCCGAGAGATCCTGCACGGACTTGCCGACTGGCTGGCGCACCTGGCGGCCGATCTGCCCGCCGTGGTCCTCGTCGAGGACGTCCACTGGCTCGATCCGTCGACGCGCGATCTCCTGGCGCTCCTGGCCGAGCGGGTGGCGGCGTCACGCATTCTCCTCGTGCTCACCCTGCGGCCCGGCTTCGATCCGCCGTGGAGCGACCGCCCGGGAGTGCTGCGGCTCGTGCTGGAACCGCTCGGCTCGGGGCATGCCGCCGTGCTCGTGCAGAAGGTCGCCGGCGCCCGGACGATCCCGGCGCGCATCGTGCGCGAGCTGGTGGCGCGTGCAGACGGGGTGCCGCTCTTCGTCGAGGAGCTCACCAGGGCGGTGCTCGAGTCGGGTTCGCTCGAGGTACACCCGTCGCGGCGTCGCGTGAGGCAGTCACGGCTCGATGTGGTGATCCCGGCGACACTCCAGGAGTCGCTCGCCGCGCGTCTGGATCGGCTGGGGCCGGCGAAGGAGGTGGCCCAGCTCGGCGCGATCATCGGGCGCGAGTTCTCGCTCGACGTGCTCCGCGCGGTCGTTCCGATGGAGCCGATGGCGCTCGAGCGCGAGCTCGATCGCCTCATCGACGCCGGGCTGCTGCATCGGCGGGGACTCACGCACGTGCGCTACGCCTTCAAGCACGCGCTGATCCGTGACGCCGCGTACGACTCCCTGCTCCGCGCGCGCCGGCAAGCGATCCATGCGCGGGTGGCCGCCGTACTCGCCGCGGGGCCGGCCCGCTCCGAGCACCCTGCGGAGGTGGTGGCCTGGCACTACGAGCAGGCCGGCGCGAGCGACTCGGCCCTCACCTGGTACGAGGCGGCCCTCGCCAGCGCCACGACGAGCTCCGCGTACCCGGAGGCCGTGACACACGGACGGCATGGGCTCGAGATGCTCGCGCGGCTGCCCGAGGGCACCGCGCGCGACGAGCGCGAGCTCGCGCTGCACGTGGCGCTGGGACCGAACCTGATCGCACTCCACGGGTATGGGGCGCAGGAAGTCGAGGACACGTACGAGCGGGCGCATGCGCTGTGCGGCGAACGTGGCGATGCGGGCGAGCTGGTGGAGACGCTCTGGGGGCTTGCCAACTACTACCAGGCACGCGCGCAGCTCGACACGGCGAAGGAGCTGGGTGAGCGTTTGGTCGCGATCACGCGCGCGGGCGACGACGTGCGGCCCAAGGTGTGGGCGCATCTCCAGCTCGGCGCCACGCACTACTGGCGCGGCGAGTACCGCGCCGCGCTCGACCACCTCGATGGCGCCGTCGCCGGATACGATCCGACCGGCTCGTGGTTCCTGCCCGGCGCACCCGATCCATGGGTGGCGGCGCAGGCCTACCGCGGTCTCGTGCTGTGGACGATCGGGCGTCCCGCCAGCGGGCTTCGGGCCTGCCAGGACGCGGTGGCGCGCGCTCGCCAGGGAACCCATCCCTTCAGCCTCGGCCTCGCCCTCTGCTTCCTGGGTGCGCTGCACCAGCTCCGCCGCGAGGTCGATGCGGTCGCGGCCTGCGCAGACGAGGTCATCGCGCTCGCACGCGCGCACGGATTCCCCAACTGGCTCGGCTGGGGCGAGGTCCTGTGCGGCTGGGCCCATGCGCTTGCCGGACGCGGCGAGCAGGCACTCGAGATGATGCAGGACGGATTGCGCGAGATGCGGCACAGCGGAACCATGCTGGGCGCGCCAGCCCTGCTGCTGCAGTTCGCCGAGATCCAGTGTGCCCTCAGCCGGGCCGACGAGGCGATGGCGTCGGTGCAGGCGGGCCTGGCGCTCGCGGCCGACACCAAGCAACACGCCTGGGAGGGTGAGCTGCGCCGGCTGGACGGCGAGCTGGCGCTGGCGGCTGGTCGCGACGGCGACGCGGCGCAGGCGCTGGCGGCCGCCCTCGCCAACGCGCACGAGGCCGACGCGCTCTCCTATGAGCTGCGCGCTGCCGCGGCGCTGGTGCGGCTCGAACGACGCGCCGCAAGCGGCGGCGCGGCAGCGGAACGTCTCGCCGGCGTGCTGGCGCGCTTCGAGGAGGGCCGGGAGACCACGGACCACCTCGAGTCGCGCGCGTTGCTGGACGCGCCCGCGTGAGTCATCCGCGCAGCGCCTCGGCACGCTCCGCGGGGACCGGTCGGCGCGTCCCGACCGCCGCCAGGTCGCGCTGGTTCCGGCGCAGGTTGCGCGTCTTCTCGATCGAGTCGTACTTCTGGTAGAGATTGTTGCCGATCATCAGGAGCGATTCGGCGCGTACGCCGTGGCTGGCGACCCCGCTCCAGATCTCTCGCAGCACCGACTTGCGGCGGCGCAGCGCGCGATACAGGCCGACATAGCCGTCCACGAGCTGATCCACGGTCATGCGGAGCGGCCGGTACACCACGTGATGGCAATCGTAGTGTTCCCAGTCGCCGTCGATGATGCGGCCAGCCGCCTGCAGATCGCGGAACACGCCGGTATTGGGGTACGGCGTCAGGATGCCGATCATGATGGCGTCGAGCCCGGAGCGGTCGTAGTGCTCGTATATCTCGTCGAAGCTTCCGGGGCCGTCGCTGTCGAGCCCGCAGATGAAGTTGCCCTGCACCACCATGCCGAGCTCGTGGGCGTGGGCGACCACGTCGATCAGGCTGCGGTCGACGTCGGCGCCGCCGTGCTTGCGCAGCCGCTCCCCGAACGTCTCGACGCCGACGACCACCCAGCGCACGCCGCCGCGGGCCATGGCGCGCAACAGCTCGGGGTCGCGCACGCGGGCGAGCGTGGTCTCGATGGCGATCTTCTTCCGCAGCGGGGCGATGGCGTCCATCAGCGCGATGGTCCAGCGCTTGTGGAGCCCGAACGTGGCGTCGGAGAACAGCACCACGCGGCCCGGGGCGTGCGCGACCTCGTTGCGCACCGACGTGATGTCGCGCAGCAGGTACTTGCCCTGCAGGTAGGCAGCGCAGAAGTTGCAATCGTAGGGACAGCCGAGCGACGTGGGGATAGTGGGAATCTGATACCAGCGCCGGCTGCGTATGGCCTGGTGAAAGTCGTGCGGATAGCGGAACCGATTCGCCGCATCGCGCACCAGCCGCGTCGCACCGCCCGCCGCGAGCCGCCCCGCGGCGACGTCCGCGAGCAGGCCGCGGAACGTCGCCTCGTCGATGCTGCCCGCGACGACGTCACAGAACGGCTCCGCCTCCGCGACGGTGCTGTCACCGCGGAAGTGCGGACCGCCGAAGAAGACCACCTTGCCGCGCCGGCGAAGGGCCGCCGCCGCGCGGTAGGCGGCGGGCGCGGTCTGCGTGTAGACGCTGATGCCGACTACGTCGGCGTCGGTGTCGAGGTCGACAGCGGACTCCCGGCAGATGGACACGCGTGCCTCCCACCCGCTCGCTTCGGCCCACGTCCGCAGCACGTCGAGGACGATCGGGTAGGCGAGCCGGGTGAAGTGCAGGCCGCGATGCAGGTGGTAGAGATCGATCTTCATTGTCCTGCGCGCTCCTGGCACACCGCTGGGAGGGCGTCAATGACGCGCGGGATGCGGGCGTGTCGGTCGCACGTGCCAACCGGCAGCAGCACCGGCGCCTGACCGCAGCCACCGAATCAAGCACCGGCGCTTGCTGCCCCGACCCCCAACCGGGCGCCATGACTTCCCGGACCCCCAGACCGGCGAAGTCGTGTGGCAGTTGTAGCCCCCATCTGACTCCGATGGCGGCGGGCCGGCGCACCAGCAGGCGCCGGACCACCGCCGGCCCCCCACCCGAGCGCACGACGACCGCGCGTGATCCGCACCCGACGAACATTCCTTCAGGGCACCATCCTGCTCACCGCCGGTCTCGTTCGTCCCGCGTCGGCACACACCCACCGGCCGGGCCGGACCCCGCCGATGATCGATCCGGATTCGCTCACGCCGTTCGTCGATTCCCTCCCCATCCCGGAGGTGCTGCGTAGCACGGGGGACCGTGCGGATCCGGACGACGCACACCTGAGAATTCCTTGCTACCGGGTGACGATGCGCCAGACGACGCGCCGGCTGCATCGCGATCTCCCGCCGACCCGGCTGTGGACGTACGGCTCCTCGCTGCCGGGTCCGACGATCGAGACGCGGTCCGGACGCGGCGTGCTCGTCGAGTGGGTCAACGCGCTTCCGACCCGGCACCTGTTCCCGATCGACCACAAGCTGCACGGGGCGGAGGCCGACAAGCCCGCCGTCCGTGCGGTCGTGCACGTGCACGGCGCGAAAGCGCCTCCACACAGCGATGGCTACCCCGCGGACTGGTACGTCTCGGGCAAGAGCGCGCTCTACCACTACCCGAACCGGCAGGACGCGGCGACGCTCTGGTACCACGACCATGCGATGGGCATAAACCGGCTCAACATTTACGCCGGGCTCATCGGTGTCTTCATCGTGCGCGACGACGTCGAGGACCGGCTCGGCCTCCCGGCCGGCGCCTGCGACATCCCGCTCGTGCTGTGCGACCGGCTGCTCACGCCACAGGGCCAGCTCGCCTATCCCGTCTCGCCGAATCCGCAGTCACCGTGGATCCCCGACCTCTTCGGCAACATCATCCTGGTGAACGGGGCGGTGCTTCCCCATCTCGACGTCCAGCCGCGACGATACCGTTTCAGGGTGCTGAACGCGTCCAATGCGCGGCTCTACCATCTCTCCCTGTCGAACGGCCTCGGCTTCCAGCAGATCGGCACCGACCAGGGGCTGCTCCCCGCGCCGGTTCCCCTGACGGACCTCGTCCTCGCTCCAGCCGAACGCGCCGACCTGGTGCTCGACTTCTCCCACAGCGCGGGCGAGCGGATCGTGCTGCGGAACGAAGCCGTGAACGTGATGCAGTTCCGCGTGGCCCGCGGCAAGGTCGACGACCGGAGCAGCGTGCCGGCGTCGCTGCGACCGGTCGAGCGACTGGACGAGTCGGCCGCCGTGCAGACGCGGACCCTCACGCTCAACGAGTACACCGACCGTAGCGGCGAGACGGTCCTGATGCTGCTGAACGCGACCTACTGGCACATGCCGATCACCGAGAACCCCGTGCTGAGCACGGTGGAGGTGTGGAATCTCGTCAACCTGACCGACGACGTGCATCCGATTCACCTGCACCTGGTGCGGTTCCAGGTCCTCGACCGGCGCGCCTTCGATCGCTTCGCCTACGAGACGGCGAAGACGCTCAGATTCACCAGGGCGGCGGTGCCACCGGCCGCGAACGAGTCGGGGTGGAAGGACACCGTTCGCGCCGAGCCGGGAATGGTGACGCGGATCATCGTGCGGTTCGAGGGCTACACCGGCCGCTACGTCTGGCACTGTCACAACCTCGAGCACGAGGACAACGAGATGATGCGGCCGTATGAGGTGCTGCCCGCGACTTGACTCGGCACGGCGTCCGCCGCACGCTCCCCCTCCCGCCCCGGTCTGGATAGGATGTGAGCGCCGTGTCCACCGAGGACCCAGTTCGTCCGGAGGTGCCAGCGGCCGGAGCGCCCGAGCGGTCCGCGCCGACGCTCGACGAGCGCCTCGCGGCGGTGCCGAACGCCCCCGGCGTCTACCTCCTGAAGGACGCGCACGGGAAGGTCATCTACGTCGGCAAGGCCGTGAGCCTCCGCGGGCGCGTGCGCTCGTACCTGCGTGGCGGCGACGAGCGCAGCCAGGTGCGCTTCCTGGTCGGCAAGCTCGCCGACTTCGAGACGCTGGTGACGGCGAACGAGAAGGAAGCGCTGATCCTCGAGAACAACCTGATCAAGCAGTACCGGCCGCGCTACAACATCCGGCTGAAGGACGACAAGAGCTACGTCAGCGTGAAGGTCACGGTCCGCGAGGCGTGGCCGCGCGTCCTGGTCACGCGCCGGATCGTCAAGGACGGCAGCCGCTACTTCGGCCCCTTCCACAGCGCGTCGGCGGTGCGGGACACGCTCGACACGATCCGCAAGATCTTCCCGCTCCGCACCTGCAGCGACCCCGTGTTCCGCAATCGCAGCCGGCCGTGCATCGAGTACGACATCAAGCGCTGTCTCGCGCCGTGCGTCCTGCCGGTCGAGCGCGCGGCATACGACGAGCACCTCCGCCAGGCGATGCTGCTGCTCGAGGGACGCAGCCGCGAGGTACGCGCCGCGCTGGTCGGCCGGATGGAACGGGCGGCCGCGGGCGAGCGCTTCGAGGAGGCCGCGCGGCTCCGCGACCAGATTCGCGCCATCGAGAAGACCCAGGAGCGCCAGCAGATGGTGGCGCACTGGGGAGCCGACCAGGACGTGTTCGGGCTCTATCGCGAGGGCGGCGCCATCGAGGTGCAGGTGCTGTTCGTCCGCGACGGGAAGCTGGTGTCGAACCAGGCCTACGCGTTCGACGACCGCGAGCTGCCGGACGCCGAGGTCCTCGAGGCGGTCCTCACGCAGTTCTACCAGGCGACGGCGCGCGAGGTTCCCGACGAGATCCTCGTGCCGGTCGCCATCTCCGACGCGCCGGTGCGTGCCGAGTACCTGGCGGAGCGCCGCGGACGGAAGGTCTCGATCGTGACGCCGCAGCGCGGCGACAAGCTTCGCCTGGTGGAGATGGCGCAGGCGAACGCCCGGCAGAGCTTCGCCGAGCGCCGCGACGCCGCCGAGGAAGGCACGCGCCAGGTCCTCGAGCTGCAACGCCGGCTGGGGCTGCGCGCGCCGCCCCGGCGCATCGAGTGCGTCGACATCGCCACCTTCCAGGGCGGCGAGACGGTCGGTGCGTTGGTGGCCTTCGCCGGCGGCCGGCCGTGGAAGGACGGATACCGCAGGTTTCGCATCCGCTCGGTCGAGGGCACCGACGACTTCGCGTCGGTCGCCGAGGTGCTCGAGCGGCGCTTCCGCCCCGGGCCGCGGCGCACCGAGCCGCCGGACCTTTTGGTCATCGACGGCGGCCTCGGCCAGCTCGGCGCGGCAAAGACGGCCCTCGAAGCCCTGGAGCTGGGCGAGCTGCCGGTCGTGGGACTCGCCAAGGAGCGCGTGGCGCGCGATCCGGTGGCGCGCGAGATCCAGCGCCGGCCGGATCGCGTGTTCCTGCCGGGTCGCAAGAACCCGGTGATCCTGCGCTCGAACTCGACGGCGCTGTTTCTCCTCCAGCGGGTTCGTGACGAGGCGCACCGCTTCGCGAACACCTATCACCGCACGCTGCGCAGCCGCGTCCGCCTCCGCTCGATGCTCGACGCCATCGACGGCGTGGGCCCGGGACGGCGCCGGGCGTTGCTCCGGCACTTCGGGAGCATGCGCCGGGTGCGCGCGGCCACCGTGGACGAGCTGGCCCACGTGTCGGGCATCTCGACGGCGCTCGCGGAGCGGATCGTCGAGCGCTTGAAGGACCAGGGAACGGAGCGGCCGCCGACGGCCTGACGCGACGGAGCACAGTCCCGCCCCGGGAGGAGCGTGCAGGTGGGCGCGCGGGCGGTGGTGTGGGTCGCGACGGCCGCGGTGCTCGGGGCGCAGCTCGCGCCGTGGCGGCTGCCGGCGCCGGGGCTCGCGGGTGTCGGAGCGGTCCTCGCCGTCGTCGCCGGGCTCCGGCGCCACCGGGTCCTGGCGCTGGCCGCGGTGGCCGTGCTGGCGGCTTCGGCCAGCCGCGCCCGCCTGGATTCCGTCGACGGACCGGCGCCTGCAGCCGGCGACGTCGGCCCGCTTGCACTGCCGCTCGCGACCACCCTCGAGGGCGAGGTCGCGGACGTCCGACACCTGGCCGGGCCGCGAGCGGTCGTCCTGCTGCGCGCGCTGAGCGTCGACGACGGAGGGACGCGCCGGCGTGTCGACGGCCTCGTCCGGCTCACGGCACGCTGCGGACTCCCGAAGCTGCGCGCGGGCGATTGCGTGCGGGCGGAGACGACGCTGCGGGCGCCGCGCGGCTTCGCCAATCCCGGCAGCTTCGACGTCGCCGGCCATCTCGCACGGCGCGGCGTGCGGGCGATCGGCTCGGTCTGGCAGTGCCAGCGCCTCGAGCGTCTCCCGCGGCCGACCGGCGGCGTCGCGATGCGGCTCGCCCGCTGGCGCGAGCGACTGGCACGCACGATCGCGCGCACGGTGCCGGCTCCGCGCGCGGCCGTTCTCCGGGCGCTGGTCCTGGGTGACGAGAGCGGCATCGACGAGCCGCGGCGGCGGGCCTTCACCCGCGCCGGCGTCGTGCATGTCCTGTCCGTGTCCGGCTTGCACGTCGGGCTCGTCGCGCTGGCGAGCTTCGCGCTGGCTCGCTGGCTGCTCGCCCGCAGCGAGCGCGCGCTGCTCGCCCTCGACGTGCGGCGGATCGCGGCCCTGGCGAGCCTGGGACCCGTGACGCTCTACGGCGCGCTCGCCGGGTTCGAGGTCGCGACGCTGCGCTCGGTGATCATGACGGGCATCGGCGTGCTGGCCGTGCTCCTCGGGCGACGCATCGACGTGCTGCGTACGCTCGCGCTGGCAGCGGCGGCGGTGGCGCTCGCGCAACCGGGCGCTCCCCGCGAGATCGGCTTCCAGCTCTCGTTCGCGTCGGTGCTGGCGCTCGCCCTCGGCGTCCGGCGCTGGGCATCCGGCCCGGCGGCGTCCTGGCGCGCGCGGCTGCGAGCGACCCTCGTCGTGAGCGTGTCGGCGCTCGCCGGCACGGCGCCACTGACGGCGCTCCACTTCCAGCAGGTCTCCCCGATGAGCCTGCTCGCGAATCCGCTGGTCGTCCCGCTGTTCGGCTCGCTGGTCGTCGTGCTCGGTCTCGCGGCGGCCTGCGTCGAGCCCGTCAGCGCCGCCGTGGCGCGGACGCTCTTCGCGCTCGCCGGCCACGCGCTCCGGCCCGGGATCGCCCTCGTCGAGCTCCTCGCCAGGCCGTCGTGGGCCGCGCTCGATGTGCCTGCGCCGAGCGGCATCGAGCTGGTGCTGCTCTACGCGACGCTTGCGGCGGCCGTGGTGCCGGGCGGCCGGACGCGCCGTGCGATCGCGGCTGCCGCCGTCCTCGGGATGGCGATCGATGCCGGGTGGTGGATTCGCGAGCGCTGGGCTCCCGGCGTGCTCCGCGTGACGTTCCTCGACGTCGGACAGGGTGACGCTGCCGTCGCGGAGCTGCCGGATGGGCGCGTCCTGGTCGTCGACGCGGGGGGATTCGCCGGCAGCGACTTCGACACCGGGGCGGCCATCGTCGCGCCCTACCTCGCCACGCGAAAGATCGCCCGCATCGACGCGCTGGTCATGAGCCACGCGCACCCGGATCACTCCGGCGGCCTGGCGTTCCTGGTGCGGCGCTACCGGCCATCCGAGCTCTGGTGGAACGGGTGGCCCGGGCGCGGCACCGAGTGGGAGCGTCTGGTCGCGGCACTCGGCGAGACCGGTGTGCCCGCGGTCGTGCTGCATCGAGACGACCCGCTGCCCGCGTACGGGGACACGGTCACGCTCCTGCATCCGCCGGCCGGCTGGACGGTTCCGGCGCTGAACGAGACGTCGCTCGCGCTTCGCCTGCGGCGGGGTGCGGTCGGCGTCCTGCTGACGGGAGACGTCGAGGCGCATGCCGAGTCGAGCCTGCTCGGCGTCCGGGACGGGCTGTCCGCGCGCGTGCTCAAGGTCCCGCACCATGGCAGCCGGACGTCCAGCTCGGCGGATCTCCTGGACGCGGTCGCGCCGGACCTGGCGGTCATCTCGGTCGGCGCCGACAACCGGTATCATCTCCCGGCGCCGGAGGTGGAGGGGCGCTACCGCGCGCGGGGCATCTGCGTGTTGCGGACCGATCGCTGCGGCGCCGTGACGGTCGTCACCGACGGCCGCCGTCTCGACGTGACGACGTTCCGTCCCGGATGCGCCTGTGCGCCCGCCGTCCTGCGTGGGCTGACGCAGGAGCTTCAGCGTTTCGGATAAGTGGTGGCGCCGGTCGCGGGGTTGCGGCCGTACGCGCGCACGACCGGGAGCTCGGCCGGATCGGCCACGGTGGCTCGTCGCGACAGCGCGCGCTCGACGTGCGGCGCCAGCGCCGCGGCCTTCCGGCGTCGCCGCTCGTCGTGGCGGTCGCGGAACTCGGGCATCACGTCGGTGGCGAACAGCTCGAGGGCCTCGCAGATGTCGGCGTGACGGTTGTTCCCGCCCTGCTGGATGAAGATGGCCTGGTCGACGCCGGCCTCCTCGAGCACGCGCAGCGCGGTGCGCACGTCGTCCGGGGTCCCGATTCCCGCGCTGCCGCCGGGCATCGGCATCTGGTTGCCCTGGAAGGCGTCCCACACGCTGGTGCGACCCGGGACGTGGTCGCCGAACAGATAGTAATGGGCGAGGGCGAACCCGAAGAACTGGAAGCCCTCGAGCCCGCGGCGCTCGGCCTCGCCGCGGTCGCGATGGCAGCTGAACCCGGTCACCATCGCGATGTTCGGGTTCACGGCCTGTGCGATGGGTGTGCACTCGCGCGCGAACGTCTCGTAGTAGTCCGCGACCCAGTGCTTCGCTTCCTCGACGTCGACGAACGCGAAGGTGAGGGCGCCGAGCCCGAGCTGCGCGGCGAGGTGGATCATCGGGCGCGATGAGCACGCCAGCCACATCGGTGGGTGCGGCTTCTGGACCGGCTTCGGCACGACGTTCCGGGGCGGCATCTGGAAGTACGTCCCCGTGTGACCGGGATAGGGCTCGCGGCAGAGCATGAGCGCCACCTGCGCGACCGCCTCCTGCCACATCGCTCGCTTCTCGGCGGGGTCGATGCCGAAGCCCTCCAGCTCCATCCGCGAGGCCGACTCGCCGGTGCCGAACTCGACCCGGCCACCGGAGATGAGGTCGAGCATCGCGATCCGCTCGGCGACGCGCGCCGGATGGTTGTAGCCGGGCGGGACGAGGACGATCCCGTGCCCGAGGCGGATCCGCCGCGTACGCGCGGCGCAGGCGGCCAGGAACACCTCGGGCGCCGAGGAGTGCGAGTACTCCTCCAGGAAGTGGTGCTCCACCTCCCAGGCGTAGTCGACGCCGAGACGATCCGCCAGCTCGACCTGCTCGAGCGCCTCGCGGACGAGGCGCTCCTCGCTGTCGGGCTGCCACGGTCTCGGCAGCTGGTGCTCGTAGAAGATCCCGAACTGCACGCCGGCGACGCTACGCGGGTCGCGCGCGACCGGTCAAGCTGCGGCGGTGAGGTTGTGCCGCAGGGCGTACATCACGAGCCCGACGCGGTCGCGCACGCCGAGCTTCTGGAAGATGTTGGTCAGGTGGGTCTTCACCGTGCGCTCGCTGATGGCGAGGGTGGCGCCGACCTCCTTGTTCTTGTAGCCGGACGCCACCAGGCGCACGATCTCGAGCTCGCGCTCGGTGAGGCCGTTCTCCTGCCGCGTCGAGATCGGATCGCCGTCGCCCATGTGCGACAGCTCCTCCGCGAGCGCGCCGCTCATGCGAGGATCCATCCACACCTCGCCGCGGCAGACCGTGCGGATGGCCTGCATCAGCGTCTGGCGGGCGGAGTCCTTCAGGATGACGCCCTTCGCCCCGAGGCGGAACGCGCGCACGTGCTCTTCCTTCTCGTCGCACGCGGTGAGCACGAGGACGTGCGTGTTCGGGCTGATCTTCAGCACGGCGGGCACCGCGTCGAGGCCGCTGCCCTGGGGCATGCGGATGTCGAGCAGGAGCACGTCCGGCCGCGTCTGCCAGACCAGCTCGACGATGTCCTCCGCGCTCTCGGCGTCCGCGACGACCTCGATGTCCTCCTCGGTTTCCAGGATGGTTCGCAACCCCTCGCGGAACAGCGTGTGGTCGTCGACGATCACGATCCGGCGTTTCCGTGGCAACACGGTCATCTACTATACCCCCTCCAACGAGAATCTATACTCGCGAGCCCGCCGCCACGGGGATCAGGAGCGACACCTCTGCGCCCAGTCCGGGCTTGCTCCAGACCCGTAGCGATCCGCCGAGCGCCGCGGTGCGCTCCCGGATGGACCAGGGAGCGACGGCGAGCTTCAGGAAGCCATCCGAATCGGGGCTGGTGCTTCCGCTGGGGAATCCCCTGCCGTTGTCCCGGATGACCAGGTAGACGTGCGACGGTCGCGCGCCCAGCTTGACGATGGCCTGCGTCGCCTGTCCGTGCCGCACGGCGTTGTGCAGGGCCTCGCGCACGATCTGCGCCAGCTCGTACGCGGTCGACGTGGGCAGTCCCGGATCGGCCTGCGGCCGGGCCATGTGCACCTTCAGGCGCTCGCGGATCGAGAACTCCGCGGCGAGGCGATCGAGCGTGGAGCCCAGATCGGCCGCCTGCCGGCTCGCCTGGCGCAGGACCGTCAGGTAGTGACGGACCTCGCGGTAGCCGCTGTCGACCGCGGCGTGCAGATCTTCCAGGGCCTTCGGCACGCGCATCGGATCGCGCTGCAGGAGCAGCTTCGTCGCTTCCACGCGCAGGTCGATGCCGGCCAGGGCCTGGATGAACCCGTCGTGCAGGTCGCGCGCGATGCGGCCGCGCTCCTCGAGCACGGCGACCTCCTCCGCCTTGCTCTGGAGCCGGACGGTCTCGAGGCTCGCGGCCGCCTGGCCGACGAGCACGAACAGGAACTCCAGGTCGTCGCGCGTGAACTTGCGGCGCGAGTCGCGCACGATGATGGCGCGTCCGCGTAGCTCGCGCTGGATCAGCACCGGGGCGACCAGCAGCGCCTGCGCGGGCGTCAGCGGTGGAGCGAGGTCGGCGCCGATGCTCCGGCGCGTCATGGCGCCCGAGCGCACGTCGTAGCAGAGCGCGGTCCGGCCGCCGGGGCGCAGATCGTTGGCGAGGAAGCCCTCCGTGTCGCCCGCGAACGGGAGCGGGCAGGGGTCTTCCTCGGTGATGCGCAGGCCGACGCGCACCTTGCGCGCCGTGCGGGTGATGTCCCAGGTGAACCAGCGTCCGCTGTCGGGATCGCGGAGTACCAGCGCGCCACGGCCCGCGTCGAAGAACTGCAGTGCCCGCCGGCCGAAACGGGTGATCGCGCGCCCCGGGTTCCGGCTGCGGGGGACCGGCGCGACCAGGTCGAGCATGAAGCTCAGCTTGCGCTTCGAGCGCCGCTCGTGCTCGCCGAGGTAGCCGATGAGATACCCCGCCGCGAGCAGATAGAGCGGACGGAAGAGGTGCGCGCGGTGGAACGCGAGATCCTCGCTGTCGGTCACCCGGCTCGCGACGTAGATCACGAGCGGATAGCCGAACGCGAGGATCACGGTGACGGGCACGGCGCCGGCGAGTCCCCACCGCACGCTCGCGCTCGAGATGACGAAGACGTGCAGGAGGAAGAACGGGCTCGGCCCGCGTTCGGTGAAGATCGTGATCACCGACACCCAGGCGATGTCGGCGGCCGTGGACAGGTATCCGATGCGGTCCTGGCGGACGAATTCACCGCGCACCAGCCCGAACAGCACGATACTGAACACGAGATACGAGCCGAGAACGACGATGCCGATGTCCGGGAGGAACGAGGGCTGCTTCGGATCGACCACCACGACCGCGAGGGTGCCCGACGCCAGGAGCACCCTGCAGAACGCGATGATCTTCTCCGTGCGCGAGAACGCCTCGAGGGGTACAGGCCGCCGCTCGGTTGGCGGTCGCGGAAACGCGAGCGCTTGCATCGAGTTAACCGATCAGTGGGAAGAGGGACAGTTCAGCAACTCACATGCCACGTGCCGCGGTACGGGCAGGACGGATGGCGTCCGAAACGTCTGGCAGCCCCGCACGATGCGGAGGAATGGCAAGCCCATCTGACCCGATGGGCCGGGGGTCTGCAAGTGGCCGTCCCGTCACGTTGACTCGCGACCCCTCCGACTCTACCTTGCAGCGCATGGAGACCGTCGCCGCCGACCCCGTGATCAAGCTGACCCCGTACGCCGTCGAGATGGTGCGCAAGGTTCGCGTCCGGGAGGGACTCTCCGACCAGCATGCGCTCCGGGTCGCGGTCGTCGGTGGAGGATGCTCGGGCTTCAGCTACCAGCTCGATTTCGACGACAAGACGCAGGACGGCGATCAGGTCATCGAGTACGAGGGGTTCCAGGTCAGGGTCGACCCCACCAGCGCCCAGTACCTGAAGGGAATGCAGATCGACTACGTCAGCGGCCTCCACGGGGGCGGGTTCAAGTTCGTGAACCCCAACGCCACCCACACCTGCGGCTGCGGGTCCTCGTTCTCGGCCTAGGCGTTCTCAGCCCGATTCGGGCGCCGCGAGCAGCGCGCCGTACAGGTTGCGGTAGGCGCGCGCCGAGCGCTCCCACGAGAAGTCCTCGCGCATGCCCCGCTCCTGGAGCCGCGTCCAGGCGGCCGGGTCGCGCCACACCGCGAGCGCCCGCTGCACGGCGTCGCGCAGCGCGTCGGGTGAGTCGGGAGAGAACTTGAATCCGGTTCCCTCGCCGGTTGCCGGATCGAATTCGGCGACCGTGTCGTCGAGGCCGCCCGTCGCGTGCACGACGGGCACCGTCCCGTAGCGCAAGCTTTGGAGCTGGCTCAGCCCGCAGGGCTCGTAGCGCGACGGCATCAGGAAGAGGTCGGCGCCGGCGACGATGCGATGGGCCAGCGCCTCGTCCATCCCGGTGCGGACGGCGACGCGGCCGGGAAACTGCTCGGCGAGGAGGCGCATGCGGTGCTCGAGGTGCGGATCGCCGTTTCCCAGCACCACGAGCTGGGCGGCGGACTGCTCGACGAGCAGCGGGGCCGCGTCGAGGACCACGTCGACGCCCTTCTGCCAGGCGAGACGCGACACGACGGCGAGCAGTGGCGCCGCGGCGTCTGCCTCCAGCCCGAGCGTCGCCTGGAGGTCGGCTTTGCACCGCGCCTTGCCGCCGAGGTCGCCGGTGTCGTAGCGCGCCGGCAACGCCGGATCGACGGAGGGATTCCACACCCGATAGTCGATGCCGTTGGCGATGCCGCGCAACCGTCCGGACCGCGCGCGCAGGACCCCGTCCAGGCCTTCACCCAGCTCGGGTGTCTGGATCTCGCGCGCATAGCGTGGGCTCACGGTGGTCAGGACGTCGGCGAAGACGAGCCCGGCCTTCAGGAAGTTGATGTCGCCGTAGAACTCGAGCGTCTCGCGCGTGAAGTACCGCGCGTCGAGGTTGAGCAGGTGCCAGTTCTCGGCGCGGAACCGTCCCTGGTAGGCGAGATTGTGGATCGTCTGGACGAGACGCATCCGGCGCAGCTCGGGATACAGCGCGGCGGTGGCTCGCAGCATCGCCGGAGCGAGCGCGGCCTGCCAGTCGTGACAGTGGAGGACGTCGGGTGGGCTGGCGAGCGTGCGGAGCCATTCGAGCGCCGCGCGGCAGAAGAAGGTGAAGCGCTCCGCGTTGTCCCAGAAGTCGCCGCCGCCGGAGCCATAGAGTCCGTCGCGATCGAAGTAGCGGGGAGCGTCCAGCATCAAGGTGGAAACACGCGCGCCGGTCACGCGCACGACGTCGGCGGGCTCCAGGCGGCTCGCCACCGCGGCGCGCACGCGGCCGAGCCGTTCGGTCGCCCCGGCCGTCCGCAGCGCCTCGCGGTAGCCGGGCAGCATGACGGTCACCTCGACGTCGAGGCCGATCAGCGCCTCGGGCAGCGCGGCGAGGACGTCGGCCAGGCCGCCCGTCTTCGCATACGGGAAGGCCTCCGAGGCGAGCATGCAGACGCGCATGATCCGACGGAGCCTAGTCGCCGGTGTCGCGCAGGAAGCGGGCGGCGTCCTCGGGAGGCATCGGATTCACGTGGAACCCGCTGCCGCGATCCGAGTCGGCCAGCGCCGGCAACCTGGGGGTGACCTCCAGGTGCCAGTGGTAGTAGGGGCTCTCGCTCTCGGCGAACGGCGCACTGTGGAGCAGGAACTCGACCGGCGGATCGCCGAGCGCGCGCTCGATCTTGCGCAGCACCCCGCGCAGCACGCAGGCGAGATCCCGCAGCTCCGCCGCGCTGCCGTGCTCGAAGGCGGGCGCGTGTCGGCGGGGGAGGATCCAGATCTCGAACGGAAACCGGGAGGCGAATGGCGCGAAGGCCACCACGTGCTCGGTCTCCTCGACGACGCGCGTGCGCTCTTCCGCCTCCTGGTGGACGATGTCACAGAAGAGGCAGCGCTCCCGGTAGTCGTGGTACGCGCGCGCGTGATGCAGCTCGTCGTTCAATCCCTGAGGCGGGATCGGCGTGGCGAGGAGCTGCGAGTGGGGATGCTCGAGCGCCGCGCCCTCACCGGCGGCGTGCCCCTTGAACACCATGATCGCCCGGAAGCGCTGGTCGTGCTTCAGGTCGACGATGCGGTCCCGCCACGCGCGCACGACGTCCTCGACCGCCGCGACCGGCAGGCGCGCCAGCGCATCGTCGTGGCGCGGGGACTCGATCACCACCTCGTGGGCGCCGATGCCGTTCATCAGGTCGTAGAGGCCGTGGCCGCGGCGCTCGAGATCGCCCTCGACCCGCAGCGCGGGGAACTTGCTCGGGACCACGCGCACGCGCCACGCGTCGTCGGTCGGCTTGTCACGGTAGACCAGCACCTCGGGCGGGGTCTCGCGCTCGTGGCCCGCGCACAGCGCGCAGGGGCCGCCGTGGCGCGGAGGCCGGGGAGCGCGAAAGTCGGCGGGTCGGCGAACGCGCTCGGTCCCGATGATGACCCAGCGGCCGAGGAGCGGATCCTTCCGGAGTTCGGGCATGGGCGTGCGGCGGTCTGGTCCGGTGGCGGAGGCCGGTGGTCGATCAGCCGCTCGCGAGCCGGGCCCCGCGGTCGCCGGACTGGGCGCCGAGCGCGAGGGCGAGCGTCTCGTCCATCGAGTCCACGAAGTGGAAACGCAGCGTGTCGCGTACGCCGGCGGGAACGTCCTCCAGGTCCTTCTCGTTCCGGCGCGGCAGGATCACGGTCTCGATCCCCGCGCGCCGGGCGGCGAGGACCTTCTCCTTGATGCCGCCGACCGGCAGCACCTTGCCGCGCAGGGTGACCTCGCCCGTCATGGCGAGATTGGGATGGACCGGGCGCCCGGTCAGGAGCGACGTGATGGCGGTGGCCATGGTGACGCCCGCCGAGGGGCCGTCCTTCGGGATCGCGCCGGCCGGCACATGGAGGTGGATGTCGGCGCTCTCGAAGAAGTCGGGCGAGAGCCCGAGCTGCGCGGCGCGCGACCGGACCCAGCTGAGCGCCGCCTGCGCCGACTCCTTCATCACCTCGCCGAGCGAGCCCGTGAGGATGAGCCCCTTCTTGCCGGACATGCGGGTGGCCTCGATGAAGAGGATGTCGCCGCCGTTCGGCGTCCAGGCGAGGCCGACGGCGACGCCGGGCTCGTCGGTGCGCTCGGCGACCTCGGAGAAGAAGCGCTCGGGTCCGAGCAGCTCGCGCACCTTGGCGACGGTGCAGAGGACCGGCTCCGTGTTGCCCTCGGTGATGGCGCGCGCGACCTTGCGACACACGCGTCCGACCTCGCGCTCGAGGTTCCGCAGCCCCGCCTCCCGCGTGTACGCGCGGATGATCTGCACGACGGCGTCGTCCTCGAAGCGCAGGTTCTCGACCGTGAGGCCGTTCTCGCCGATCTGCTTCGGGATCACGTGACGCTTCGCGATCTCGAGCTTCTCCTCCTCGGTGTAGCCGGCCAGCTCGATCACCTCCATGCGATCGCGGAGCGGCGGCGGGATGGTGTCGAGCACGTTCGCCGTGGTCACGAACAGCACCTTGCGCAGGTCGAACGCCACGTCGAGGTAGTGATCCTGGAAGCTGAAGTTCTGCTCCGGATCGAGCACCTCCAGCAGCGCGGACGCCGGGTCGCCGCGGAAGTCCATGCCGAGCTTGTCGATCTCGTCGAGCATGAACAGCGGATTGTTCGAGCCCACCTGGCGCAGGTTCTGGATGATGCGGCCGGGCAGGGCGCCGATGTACGTGCGCCGGTGGCCGCGGATCTCGGCCTCGTCGCGGATGCCGCCGAGCGAGAGGCGGATGAACTTGCGCCCCATGGCGCGCGCGATGGAGCGGCCGAGCGAGGTCTTGCCCACGCCGGGGGGTCCCGCGAAGCAGAGGATGGGGCTGCGCGGGTCCTGCTTCAGCTTGCGCACGGCGAGGTACTCGAGAATGCGGTCCTTGATCTTCTCGAGGTCGTAGTGGTCCTCGTCGAGCACCTGCCGCGCGTGGTGGAGATCGAGGTTGTCCTCGGTGGAGACGTTCCAGGGCAGCGCGATCAGCCACTCGAGATACGTCCGCACCACGCTGTGCTCGGCGGACTCGGGCGGGATCACGCGCAGGCGCTCGAGCTCGCGCTCGGCGGCCTTGCGCGCATCGGGCGGCAGGTCGCCCTCGTCGAGCTTGCCGCGCAGCTCGTCGAGCTCGGCGGTCCGGGAGTCGGCCTCGCCGAGCTCGCGCTGGATCGCCTTCATCTGCTGGCGCAGGTAGAACTCCTTCTGGTTCTTGTTGAGCTCGGACTGCACCTGCGACTGGATCTTGTGTCCCAGCTCGAGCAGCTCGACCTCGCGGGCGAGGATGGTGGACAGCCGGTCGAGGCGCGCCCGCACGTCGAGCGTCGACACGATCTCCTGCTTCTCCTCGAGCGAGATGTTCAGGTTGGACGCGATCAGGTCGGCGACCTTGCCCGGGTCCTTGATGTTCATCACCACCACCTGCAGCTCGTCGGGCAGGTAGGGGATCATCGAGACGAACTTGGCGAACTGGTTGACCACGGCGACCTGCATCGCGTCGAGATCCTGCGAGGGCTCGTACACGTCGTGCAGCTGGCGCACGCGTGCCGCGAGATACGGCTGGCGCTGCTCGTACGACAGCACCTCGATGCGGCGCAGCCCCTGCACGAGGATCCGCACGCTGCCGTCCGGATACTTGAGCATCTTCAAGATGCGCCCCGCCGTGCCGCGCGAGTAGAGGCCGTCGGGCTCCGGGTGCTCGTCCTCGGGGTTCTTCTGCGACACGAGGCCGAGCGTGCGGTCGTCCTTCAGCCGGTCCTCGACCAGCTTGAGCGAGGCGCCGCGCGAGATGAGCAGCGGCACGATCGCGGACGGGAAGATGACGAGGCCGCGAAGCGGCAGGATCGGGAGGACGTCGGGAACCGCGACGTCGGTGATGTCCTCCTCGAAGCCGTAGAAGCGGCGCGGACCTTCACCTTCGCTGCCGGAGAAACCTTCGCTCGGATCCTCGTCGCCCATGGCCGCGCGGACTGTAACCCAGGCCCCCCAGTCCGACAAGGCACTCACCGGCGTCGGAATGTCTCGACTCCCCGGGGGCGAGCCGGTAGTCTCCCGCCGCGTGAAGCCCGCCAAGTCCTTCACGGTCGAGCAGGCGAACGCCGAGGTGCCGCGCCTGACGATGCTGGTCGGGCAGCTGCAGCGCTGCGCCCTCGCGCTCGATGCCGAGCGCCGGAACGCGGCGGCCGCGCGCCGGCGTCGCGGTCGAGTCGCTCTCGACTGGCGAGCTGGTCCGGCGGCGACCGGCGGCGCGCGCGCTCATCGAGGAGCTCGGCGCGGTGGTGCACGACATCGAGCGCTCGGGTGCGCAGCTGAAGGACGTCGAGCTCGGGCTGGTCGACTTCCCCGGCGAGGTGAACGGCCGGCCGGCGCTCCTGTGCTGGCAGTTCGGCGAGTCGGCGGTGGCGTTCTGGCATCGCGAGGGCGAGGGCTTCGCGGGTCGGCAGCCGATCACCGGCGCCGCCGCCGCGCGCGTCCTGCAGTAACGCATGCCGCGCTACGCCGGCGTCCTGCTCGATCTCTTCGGCACCCTGGTGCTGGCCGAGCCCGAACGCCTGCCGGTGCTGCGCATCGGCGCGACGTCGGTCCGCACGACGGTCGGCGCCCTCGGGACGCTGCTCGCCGCCTACGCGCCGGGCGTGAGCGCGGAGGCGTTCTGGCACGCGCTGGCGGGCGTGAGCGAGGAGATGAACCAGCGTCGCCTGCGCGAGCACGTCGAGGAGCCGTCGCGCGAGCGCTTCCGGCGCGCGCTCGCCCGGGTCGGCTGCGACGCCGAGGCCTGCCGCGAGGGCGGTGCGGCGCTGGCCCGCGCGCACCACCGCGCGCTCGCGGACGTGATCGTGCTCCCGCCGGCGCACGCTGGCGCTGCTCGACGAGCTGCGCGCGCGTCACCGTCTGGCCGTGGTGAGCAACTTCGACGACACCGGCGCCGTGTTCGAGATCCTGCACCGCCACGGCGTGCTCGGCCGGGTCGACGCGGTCGTCGTGTCGGAGTCGCTCGGGCTGCGCAAGCCGCATCCGCTGATGGTGCGAGACGGCGCTCCGCTCGCTCGACGTTGCGCGGCCGACGCGGCGCTCATGGTGGGCGACACCTTCGCCGAGGACGTCGAGGCGGCGCATGCCGCCGGCGTCGACGCCGCATGGATCGATCGCGCGGCGCGAGGCGTACCGGCCGGCGCCGTGCCACCGCGCTTCGTCTTCCGGTCGCTTCCCGAGCTCGGTCCGGCGCTGGCCTGAGTGCTCACCGCCCCGGACGCGCTACAGGCGTCGCGGGGACGGCGCGCCGGTGACGCCGCGCTTGAGGCGCTTGCGCAGCAGCGGGATGGCGTTGATCCTGAGCGCGCGCAGCAGGTCCCAGTAGATGCCGCGCGGCCGCGGATGCGCGGGACGCGTCGCGACGACCTCGAGCGGCGTGACCAGGAAGTCGACCGGCAGATCGTGCGGCAGCATGGGGATGCGTTCGGCGATGACCTGGAGCGGGTGGACGGTGGTGAGGATGGGCGTCGACTCGCGGACCTTCCCCTCCTCGCGCAGCAGCCCGTACTCGAGGTCGCAGTAGCCGCCGCCCTTCCCGACGCGCGCACCGTCGCGGCCGACGCCCACCGAGCCGCAGACGATCAGGTCGACCGGCCGCATCTCGCGCGGCGAGATGGCACGGCCGTACCGGCATGCGCCCGCGATGCTGGCGGCGAGCGCGGCGCGCTTCCCGAAGCGCTGCGGATCGATCTCGATGAAGCACTTCTCCGTCCGCAGGCGCGGAACGGCCATGTAGACGATCTTGCCCTCCTGGAGGGCGAGCCGGCGCACCGCGAGCTGCGGTGCGTCGGGGTTCACCTTCACGACGAGGGCGCGACGCCAGACGGCCATCTCGCGCAGCAGCTGCGCGGCCTGCTCGGCGCCGGCGAAGTTCGGGATACGCCCCGATCCGAACGGGAACCGGCCGACGGCCTCCCGCTCAATCGTCTTCCAGATCCTCTGGCGGATCTCCGCTTTCGTCATCGTGCGTCGACCCTGCGATGCGGGGGTAACCGTCCGACTCTTCGGTACTATAGGGTATCCGGGGAGTCAATTCTGAAAGGTCCGCCGCGTCGTCCGCGAGGCGTCGCGCGACGACGAGGAAGCCGGTGTGCGCGACCATGCGATGCTCCGGACGCAAGCTGCGCGGTCCGACGTGCCAGAAGCGCAGCAGCGTCTCGAACGCCTCGATCGCACCGAAGCGCGCATGCGACGCCAGCGCGTCGACGTGCTGCTTCATCTGCAGCGCGGTCGGCACGAACGCCGTCAGCACGCCGCCGGGGCGAAGCGCGTCGGCGGCGTGATCGAGGAGCGTCCACGGCTCGGCGAGATCGATCACCATGCGGTCGACGTCGCGCTCGACGATGCCGGCGAGCGCGTCGCCGACACGCAGCGTCCAGTTCGGCGACGGACCGTGAAAGCGCGCGACGTTGTCGCGTGCGATGACGGCGAAGTCCTCGCGCAGCTCGTAGGACACCAGCTGGCCGGTCGGACCGACGGCACGCAGCAGCGCGAGCGTGAGGGCCGCCGGTCCGGTCCCGACCTCGACGACGAGATGGCCCGGCCCGATGTCGCCCCAGAGCAGCAACGGACCGACGTCCTTCGGGTAGATCGGCTGCGCCTGTCGCGGGAGACTCGGGATGAGCTGGGCGTACGTCGGCCGCAGCACGAGGAGGCGTTCGCCCGACGCGGTCGCCACGCTCGAGCCCTCGGGACGGCCGATCACGTCGTCGCAGGGAATCGGCGCGCCGCGGATGCTCATGCGACCCCCGCGCTTGAGGGTGCGGAGATAGGTGCGGCCCTTGCGATCGAGCAGCACGACGGGATCGCGATCGCGTAGCGTGCTGCGATCACCCCCCTCGACGCCGATGGGTGCGCTCACGCCGCCGGTCCGGTGACGCCGCGCGCGCGCTTGGTCTCGATCTCCGCGACGAGCTTGCAGTAAGCGCACACGTCGCCCCACGACGGCATCCCGCAGCGGGCGCAGGTCTGGGGTGGTCGCTGGTCGTCGGCGCGCGCCGTGATCGCCGGCTGGCCGGTGCGGTGGAACTCGCGGACGAAGGCGAGCTTGGTGCCCGGGCTCGCGACCTCGAGGCGATTGAGCGCGTCCTTGTACACCAGCTGCGTCGCGCCCACGCTGTTGGGGCACTCCTCGACGACGTAGTCGATCCCGCGCATGAAGGCGTACACCGCGGTCTCGTACTCGCTCAGCAGATGCAGCGGCTTCACCTTGCGCACGAAGCGGGGATGCGTCGGCGGAAGCACGGGGCGCTGGCGAACGAGATGATCGACCTGCCAGCGCAGCACGTTGCCGAGGAGACGCGCCGCCTCGTCGTCCAGGTTGTGGCCGGTGGCGAGGACGTCGAACTCGCCGGCGAGCGCGGCTTCGTCGAAGAAATGCCGCTTGAGCATGCCGCAGGCCGAGCAGGCGGACCGGCGCGTGAGCCCGGCGACGTCGGGAATGGCGAGCCCGGGCCCCTCGGCGGCCAGGTCGACGACGCGCAGCGACAGCGCGCGCGCGCTCGCGAACGCCTCGACCTTCTCGCGGGATCGGTCCGAGTAGGCGCCGATTCCCTGGGCCAGGTACAGGCCCGTCGTCCGGTAGCCCAGCTCGACCAGGACGTCCCACAGGGCCAGGCTGTCCTTGCCGCCGGAGACGGCGACCAGGATGCGCTCGTCGGTGGTGCACATGTGATCGGCGGCGATGGCGCGCTCGACGTGCCGGCGGAAGTACCCGATGAAGCACGGGCGGCAGAAGCCCGCGTTGTGCGCGCGGAGATGGACCTCGGCGCGGGCGCGACAGCGGGTGCACTTCATCCCGCACCTCCGGAGATGACGGCGCGGACCTCGATCACGTCGTCGTCCTCCACCATCTCGCCGTCGAGGAGAAGGACGTCCTGGCGGATCACCATGGCGGTTCCGGGAAGCACCCCGATCTCGGCGAGGAGGCGGCCGACCGAACGCCGTCCCGCGACCTCGAGGGTGCGTCCCTGCGGATGCAGGTGCACGCGCATGGTGATGGTGCGTCGCGTAGCACGGCACCCGAGCAGCCTCAAGCGCGCGCACCTCTTCTTGACACGCCGTCGCTGCCTCCGTATACGAGCGGGGTTACGCCCCCGACCGGGACGCCGCATACGAGATGGCCGAGAAGAAGGCGAAGACGGCAGAGAAGGGCGCCGACGCGATCAAGAAGCAATTCTGTCCGTCGTGCACCACCGAGATCCGTGTCGTGCAGTTCGCGGGCGCAGGTCCGCGAGGCTTCTTCTGGATCTGCGAGAAGCCCGGTTGCGGTTACACGCGGCGCACCCGCTGAAGGGAGCCCGCAGGAGGCTTGCAGGGCCGCATGGCACGCGCGCGCAAGAGCGACAAGGGCGCCGGGTCCAAGGCGAAGTCCTTCGCCGCCTCGGTCGATGACGAGGAGCAGAGCGTCGACGAGGCGGAAGAGGAACTTCCGAAGGACGAGGCGGGACGGCGGAAGATCAAGCGGCAGTATGAAGAGCTGCTCGGGATCCGCATCGAGAAGCTGAAGGGTCGCATCCTCAACCGGGAGCGCATCAACAAGACCATCGAGGGCATCTACTTCATCTGCGCCTCGTGCAAGAAGGTCTGTCACAACATCGACGACGGCCTGGTCGAGGACCCGAACAACGTGAACAACCTCTGCATGCCCTGCAGCACCGCGAAGGAGCCTCGCGGCGGCAAGGGCAAGACCGCGGCCGCGTAAGACACAGCGGCGCCTCGTCGTCAGCGAGGCGCGATCGCTGCCAGATCCGCGGGAAGCGCGCTCTCCCACGCCGGGAGGTCGCCCAGCCGCCCTGCGGGCACCAGCGCGCAGGCGTGCAAGGCATGCCTGGCCGGCGCCAGGTCGGCCTCGGGGCCGCCGTAGAGCGCGTCGCCGAGCACGGGGCAGCCGAGCAGGGCGAGATGGATCCGCACCTGATGCGTCACGCCCGTGCGGAGCGTCGCCTCGACGAGCGTGCGGCCGCCGCCGGCGTGGAGCGCGACGACATCGGTGCGCGCCGGCCATGCCCGCAGTCCCGGGGCGGCCCGGACCATCCGCCGCCGGTCGCCCGGGTCGTGGGCGAGCGGGGTGTCGACGATGGTGCGCGATGGCGCCGCGCCCTGGACGATCGCCAGGTAGCGCTTCGTCACCTCGCCGGCGCGGAACGCGGCGCGCAAGCGGGCGTAGGCGTCGGGGGTGCGCGCCGCGATCACCAGACCGGAGGTTCCCGTGTCGAGCCGGTGCGCGAGACCGCTCGAGAGCGGATCGCCCACCGCGACCGTCTCCGGAAACCGTCCGGCGAGGAACCCTGCCACGGTCCCGCGCTGGCGCGGATCGAGAGCGTGACCCGGCATGCCGCCCGGCTTGTCGACGACGACCAGGTGCTCGTCGGCGTACACGACGCCGACCGGCAGCTCCGGTTCGGGCTCGAGCGCCACGGGGGGCAGCGCGACGCGGTCTCCGGGGGCGAGTCGCGCGCCGCGGCTGGCCGGCCGCTCGTTCACGCGCACGAGGCCGGCGTCGATCAGGCGCCGCACGAGTCGACGCGACAGCGACGGGCAGGCGGCGGCGACGAAGGCGTCGAGGCGGCCCGGCAGGTCGACCACCAGCGGGGCGCCGCGTTCAGTCACCACGCCCGCCGGCCGCCGGAACGGGATCGACCGCGAGGTTCTCGGAGATCAGCTCGTACACCCGCGAGGACACGAGCAGGCCGAGATGGCCGCTCCCCTCGACCGACACGTTGCAGGCCTCCGGCCAGCGCGCGCCCGCCGGCGGCAGCAGCATCGCGTCGTCGGGCGAGGAGATCGCGATCGCTTCGATGCGCGCCGGCAGGCGGCCCGAGAGCGCACGGAGCGCGTCGGAGCCGGGACGGACGTCGACGCGGAACGGCCCCAGGCGCAGCCAGGGAAAGGCGAGCGTCCCGCCGTGCGGCGTCCCCAGGGTGACGATCGACCGGATGCCCGAGCGGACGCCCTCGCGCTGCACGAGCGCGCGCGCGGCGAGCCCACCGACGCCGTGCGCCACCATCGCCAGCTCGCCGCCGGCGAACTCGTCGCGCAGCTCCTCGACGTGCGCCGCGAGACGATCGCTCGCGTCCGCGAGATCGCGCCACCACGCGCCGAGCCGCGGCACGCGCACCGTCCAGCCGTCGCGGCGCAAGCGGCGCGCGAGGATCCAGAGGCTCGCGGGCGGTGAGGCGAGGCCGTGCACGAGCACGACGACGCGGCGTCGATCGGCCGGCGGCGCTGCGACGTCGAGCGGCCACGCAACGAGGACGGCGAGCGACAGGAGCGTCTCGCGCAGCACGGCACGGGCCCGCGCGCCGACCGAGGGGACGTCGTCGGCGGCGCAGACCGGATGCATGCGCTCGTCGCGCCACGCGGCGAGCTGCGCGAGCAGCTGCGCCGCCAGCGCGCCGGCCGCCGACGCCGCAGCCAGCGCCGCGAGTGCGCGGAGCGCCGGCGTCATGCGCGGAGGACATCGCGACGCGTCGCGGCTGTCAAGGCCGCCGCATCACGCCTTGCTTTTCCCCAGGTGCGCGCTTAGACGAGATGGGTCCCGCAGGTTCCTCGAAGGCACATCGTGTCGCGCGCCTCCCGCACCGCCGCCGTCGCCGGGCCCGACGAGGCGCCGCGTCCGGCGCCCCAGCGATCGGCCATGCTCGAGCGATTCGGCTTGCTCGCGCGGCTCCTCGTCCGCTTCGCGTTCGCGCAGGTGCGCGTGCGTCCCGAGCTCGTCGAGCGCGTCCGCCAGCTGTCGACACAGGGCACCGTCATCTACGTGATGCGGTATCGCTCGACGATCGACTATCTGCTGGTGAACGCGGTGCTGCTGCGCGAGGGCCTGCCGCTCGCGCGCTTCGCGCCCGGCGTGTCGACGATGTGGTGGCGGCCGATCCGGGAGATCGCGCGGCTCCTGCTGCGACGCGGCGCGCAACCGGCGAGCCGGCCGACGGAGGTGTGCGCGCAGCTCGTGGCCGCGGGCGAGCCGGTGCTCCTCTTCATGCGCAGCCATGCCGTCGCCGGACGGCGCCGCCGCGCGCTGGCCGCGGCGCGGCTCGGACCGCAGTTCCTGCGCGAGGTCGTGCGCGCCGCGGGCGCGGCGTCGCGGCCGGCGTTCCTCGTGCCGATCGCGATCTTCCGCGGCACCGGCTTCCACAAGCGCGAGTCGCGCTTCGCGACGCTGCTCTACAGCGTGCAGGAGGCGCCCGGCGAGGCGAAGCGGCTGTTCACCTACCTGTGGAACGCGGGCCAGACGCAGCTCACCCTCGGCCGGGAGATCAGCCTGCTCCGCTTCGTCGACGAGCACCGGCGGGAGGGCGAGGAGCGCAGCGCGCGCCGGCTGGCGCGCGTCCTGCAGATCGTCCTCTACCGCGAGGAGCGGATGGTGCTCGGGCCGACGCTGCTGCCCCGCCGCGTCGTGCGCGAGATGGTGCTGCGCGACGCCGAGCTGGTGCGCCTCACGCGCCGTCTCGCCGCGGAGCGCGGCGTGCCGCGGCGCAAGATCGTCAAGGAGGCGCGCGGCTACGTCGACGAGATGGCCGCGCACTTCAACGGGCTCTACTTCGGGATCCTCGAGTTCCTCTTCAACCGCATCTTCCCGCGCGTCTTCTCGGGGCTGGAGACCGTCGGCCTCGAGCGCGTCGTCGAGCGCATGCGCGAGCATCCGATCGTGCTCGTGCCGTGCCACCGCAGCCACTTCGACTACCTGATCCTGACCTACATCTTCCACACCAACTACCTGTCGCCGCCGCACATCGCCGCCGGCATCAACCTGAGCTTCTGGCCGATGGGTCCGCTGTTCCGCGGCGCGGGCGCGTACTTCATCCGCCGCACCTTCGACGACAACGAGCTCTACAAGATGGTCTTCCGGAAGTACCTCACGTTCCTCATCCGCGAGGGCTACACGCAGGAGTTCTTCATCGAGGGCGGCCGGACGCGCACCGGCAAGATGCTGCAGCCGAAGCTCGGGATGCTGTCGGCGATGGTGAACGCGTTCGTGCAGGGCGTCCGTCGCGACCTCTACCTGGTGCCGGTCTCGATCCACTACGGCCGCGATTCCGGAGGAGGAGGTGTACCGGCGCGAGGTGACGGGCGAGGAGAAGCAGCGCGAGTCGCTGGGCGCGCTGCTGCGCGCGCGCAGCATCCTGTCGAAGCGCTTCGGCACCGCGTACGTCAGCTACGGGCCGCCCATCTCGCTGCACGAGGCGCTCGACGGGCACCGCGAGGCGCTTCCAGGTCGAGAGCGGCCAGCCGGCGGTCGAGGAGGAGAAGCGCCGCTTCATCCAGCGCCTCGGCTTCCGGCATCCTGCGCGAGGTGAACGCGGCGGCGGTCGCGGGGGCGAGCTCGGTGAGCGCGACGGCGTTGCTGGGCGCGTCGCGCGCGGCGTGCCGGCTGCGCGACTTCCAGGCCGCGTCCCACGCGCTCGTCGCGCTCCTGCGCGTGCAGGGCGCGCACCTCACCGCCTCGCTCGTGCGCAACGAGGCGTCCGACTTCCGCGAGGGCCTGGCATGGCTCGAGGGCGGCGGCCTCGTCGAGCGCCTGGTCGACAGCGAGGGCGTCGTGCTCCACGTCCCGACCGAGAAGCGGATGAACCTCGACTTCTACAAGAACAACATCATCCACTTCTTCCTCCTGCCGGCGCTGCTGACGCGCGCGCTGCTGGCGGACGTCCCCCTCGCCGGGCTGTCCGAGCAGATCGCCTGGTGGCTCGATCTCTATCGCTGGGAGTTCCCGCTGCCCGAGCGCGACGCCCTGGCGAGCGAGCTGGCGCGCTGGCTGTCGTACTATCGCGAGGTCGGGCGGGGTGGTGGGCGACGTCGTCGATCGCGAGCACATCGTGATCCGCGTGACGGCCGGCATCCTCGAGAACTTCCGCGAGGCGTACCTGGTCGCGGCGCGGACGGTCGCCGCGCAGCAGGAGTGGCCCGTCAAGCAGCCGGACCTGATCCAGCGGATGCGCCGCGAGTTCGCCACCAGCCTGCTCCTCGGCGAGGCGCACCAGCCCGAGGGCAACTCGATCGTGACCTTCGGCAACGCGCTGTCCCGGCTGGTCGAGCTGCGGCACGTCGCCGGGGCACGGCGGCGCGGCACGCGTGACCGCTGGATCGAGCCGCGGTCCGGCGTACGACCGGCTGCCCGAGCTGACGCAACGACTTCGGTCCGGGGTCGGCCGGTGATCGTGCAGTTGCGCACGATCGCCGCAGGATGATCGGAGGCCCGCGCACGCGATCCCCGCGCCCGGCCTCGGGATTTGCCGGCATCAGATTTGCCTCGTATGTCCTCTCCGTGTCGCTGCGCTCCTTCATCGCCCTGCTCCTGACGCTCGCTGCGGCCCCGCTCCAGGCGGCGCCGGTGGCGGTCCTGACGACGGGCGCCGCCTCGCCCCTCGGCCTGCCGTTCTCGGCCTTCACCAACGTGGCCATGATGGCGGATGGACGGGTCGCCTTCTTCGGCAGCTCGGTGGGAACCTTCCGGCGGACCGACGCCGGCGTCGTCGACGTCGTCTCGGCCGGCGATACGCTTGCCGACGGCAGCCAGGTGGCGGGGGTGAGTCCGCCGGCGCTCGGACCGGGCGACTGCGTCGCGGTACGCGCCTTCCTGATCGGCGGCGGGAGCCGCATCCTGCGGCGCTGCGGAGACGTCGTCGACACGGTGGTCGCGACCGGCCAGCCGGCTCCGGGTGGCGGGACCTTTGCCGAGTTCACCGCCGGCGTCGCCTACGGGGCCCAGGGTCAGATCGCCTTCACCGCGATCCTCGACGACGGGAACACCGGCCTCTTCCTGCAAGCCGGGAGCGCCGGGACATCGATAGCGCGCACCGGGCGGTCGCCGAGCGCCGGGCTCGTATTCACCGCGCTGCGCCTGCTGGGCGTCACGGCCGACGGCCGCGTCGGCTACCGTGCCAGCGTCGCGAGCGCCCCCGACGGGCTCTTCATCTCCGGGCGCGTCCAGGCCCTGGTGCAGGTGGGCGAGGCGAGTCCCGCGGGCGGCACCTTCCGCACCGTCACCGGCGCGTCCATGAGCGACGGCGGCACCTTCACCTTCCGGGCGGACGGGAGCGACGGCAATGCCGGCGTGTTCCGGGCGTTCTCGACCGGCGCGGTGCCGATCGAGACGGTCGTGCGCGAAGGCGACGACGTCGGCGCCGGCATCACGATCAAGTCGCTCCCCTCCTCGACCGTCCCGAGCATCAACGCGACGGGCGCCATCGCCTTCCGCGCGACGCTCTCCGGCGCGAGCGGCGGCTCGGGCATCTTCGTGGCCACGCCCGGGAGCACGCTGCAGCAGATCGTCAGCGCGCGCGAGCAGTCGGACACCGGCGGCAAGCTCGTCCGCCTGCGCGATCCGGCGATCGCCGACGACGGCAGCGTCGTCGTGCCCGCGTCGCAGACCGGCACCGGGCCGTCGCTGTTCGTCTACCGGGCGGGCGCGATCACCTCGCTCGCCAAGATCGGTGAGACCACCGACATCGACACGGGCCTCGAGCGCTTCCGGTTCAGCGCGCCGACCGTGCGCGACGCCGCGGAGCGCGCCGTCTTCGCCGGCAGCCGGGACGGCCTGTTCATCGCCGATTCCGCGGGCGGGCTCGAGACGGTGGCGTTCATCGGCGGTCCCACGCCGCTCGGCGGCACGTACGCAGGCTTCGATCCGCCCGCTGCCGATGCCGCGGGCATCGTCACCTTCGGCGCGGACATCGGGGGGAGCGGCATCGCGAGCCGCGGTCTGATCGTGAAGGACTCGCGTGGCGTGCGCGCGGTGGCGCGGGGGTCGGAGCGGGTCGCCGGTCGCAACAAGCTGGTCGACTTCTTCGCGAGCTCCCTCGACGCGCTCACCCGGGCCGACGTCGGTCCGAAGGGCGAGATGGTGTTCGAGGCGACGCTGCAGGGGAAGACGCCGCGCGGGATCCTCTACACGCGCGGCGGCAAGCCGCAGCTGGTCGTGCGCGCGAACAGGGCCGCTCCCGGCGGTGGAACCTTCGACACCTTCGGGACGCCGGCCATCCTGCGCGGCAAGCGGATGGCGTTCGTGGCGCAGGCCGGTCCCGACGCGAACAAGAAGCTGAAGCTGTTCCTCGACCTGGGATCGCGCATGCGCGTGCTCGCGGCGCAGGGTGGCGGGGCGCCGGGGCGGCTCACCGGCCGCTTTGCGCAGTTCGATCCCCCCGACGCGAACGATTCGCTCGTCGCCTTCCGGGCGACGCTCGACCAGGCCAGCCACGAGGGCCTCTACCTGGCATCCCCGCGCGCGGTCGGCCTGCTGCTGGGCAACCAGGATCCGGCACCGGGGGGCGGGACGTTCCGGGCGTTCTCGGCGCTCTCCCTCGGCGGCAGCCAGGCCGTTTTCCAGGCGCGTCTCGCCGGCTCGCCCGCCTCGGCCGCGCTCTACCGTGTGAGTGCGACGGCCGTGCCGGCGGCCGACGCGACGGCGCCCGCGGTGCAGCGCCTCGGCGCGCCCGGTGATCCGTCGCCGGTCGGCGGCACGATCGATCAGTTCACCGCCGTCGAGTCGAACCGCAGCGACGCGCTGGCGGTCGTCATCGATCTGGTCGGAGCGAGCGCGCGCACCGCGCTCGTCCTGGTTGACGCCAGCAGCACGGTCGTTCCTTGACCGGCTCGGCTGCAACCAGTAAAACCCTCCGACTTTCGAACACTTGACGCATGCCCGACGACCACGAGCAGAGCGTGGTCAGGCGGCGGAAGCTCGCGGCCCTGCGCGCGCAGGCGGCAACTGCCTATCCGAACGATTTCCGCCCTGACCAGAGCGCCGGTGAGGTGCACGCCCGCTTCGGCGGGCTCGATGACCCTGCGCTCGCCGATGCGCCGCCCGTGCGCATCGCCGGACGTATCGTCGCCATGCGCGACTTCGGCAAGGCCGGATTCCTGAAGATCCAGGATCGCGGACAGCACCTCCAGGTGTACGCGCGCCGCGACGTGCTGGGCGAGGAAGCGTTCGCGGCGTATCGCGCACTCGACGTCGGCGACATCGTCGGCGTGGTGGGACGTCCGTTCCGGACGCGGACGCGCGAGCTGACGCTCGCCGCCGACCAGCTCCGACTGCTGGTGAAGTCGTTGCGTCCGTTGCCCGAGAAGTGGCACGGCCTGCAGGACATCGAGGCGCGGTCGCGACAGCGCTACGTCGACCTGATCGCCAATCCGGACACGCGGCGCACGTTCGAGACGCGCACGGCGGTCATCCGCTACCTGCGCGACTTCCTCGCGGCGCGGGGGTTCCTCGAGGTCGAGACGCCGGTGATGCAGCCGATCTACGGCGGTGGCGCCGCGCGCCCGTTCGTCACGCACCACAACACCCTCGACCTCGACCTCTTCCTGCGCATCTCGCCGGAGCTCTACCTGAAGCGGCTGGTGGTGGGCGGCCTGGAGCGGGTGTTCGAGATCAGCCGCAACTTCCGCAACGAGGGGATCGACAGCACGCACTTCCCCGAGTTCACGATCCTCGAGTTCTACCAGGCGTACGCGACGTACACCGAGCTCATGGATCTCACCGAGGAGATGCTGGTCGGCGTCTCGCGCGAGACGGTCGGGACGCTGCAGCATCGCTGGCGCGACATGGACGTCGACCTGACGCCGCCGTGGCCGCGGCGCACCATGGCCGAGCTGGTGGCCGAGCAGGCCGGCGTCTCGCCCGAGAGCGTGCTCGACCCCGCGGTCATCGGCGGCGTCGCGGAGCGCACCGGCGGCGTCGAGCGGTCCGGCATGTCGCCCGGCGAGCTCCTCGGTCTCTGCTTCGAGCGCCTCGTCGAGCCGGGGCTCGTCCAGCCCACCTTCGTCACCCAGTTCCCCGTCGAGATGTCGCCGCTGGCGCGGCGCAACGATCGGGACCCGCGATTCGTCGACCGCTTCGAGCTGTTCATCGGACGGACCGAGTTCGCCAACGCGTTCTCGGAGCTGAACGATCCGGAGGACCAGCGCGCGCGCTTCGAGGGCCAGCTGGCCGCACGCGCCGCCGGGGACGAGGAAGCGCAGATGATGGACGAGGACTACGTGCAGGCGCTGGAGTACGGCTTGCCGCCGACGGCGGGGGAGGGCATCGGCGTCGATCGTCTGATCATGCTCCTCACCGGCGCGACGGCCATCCGCGACGTGCTGCTCTTTCCGAGCCTGCGGCCGGAAGGCCGGTCATGAGCTGGGAGCTGCTCGTCGGCGTGCGCTACCTGCGCTCCCGGCGCCGGTCCTTTCTCTCCCTGATCTCCGCGCTCTCCCTGGCCGGCGTCACCATCGGGGTGGCGACGCTCCTCATCGTGCTCGCGGTCATGACGGGCCTCGAGTACGACCTGCGCCAGAAGATCCTCGGCTTCAACCCGCACGTGACGCTCGCCAGCTTCAGCGGCGGGCTCGCCGACTGGAAGACGGTGCTCGAGCGCGTCCGCGAGGTGCCCGACGTGAAGGCGGCGTCGCCGGTGGTCTACGGACAGGCGATGCTGGGGATCGGTCGCGCGGTCTCCGGCGTGGTGGTGCGGGGCATCGACCCCGACGCCGTCGATGGTGTCATCGACATCGGGAAGCACCTGAAGAGCGGGAGCCTGGCCGATCTCGGCCGTCCCCAGACGATCACCCTGCCGGCCGACGAGGGCGGGGGGAAGGTCGATCTGCCCGGCATCGTGATCGGCCAGGAGCTGGCGCGCCAGCTCGGGCTGGGGCCGGGCGACGTGGTGAACGTCATCTCGCCGCTCGGCACTCCCGGACCCACCGGCATGGTGCCGCGCATGAAGCGGTTCGTCCTGGTGGGCGTCTTCGACTCCGGCATGTTCGACTACGACAGCTCGCTCGCGTACATGGCGCTGCCGGATGCCCAGCGCTTCTTCGACCAGGACGACACGGTGAGCGCGATCGAGCTGCGCGTCGGCGACGTCTACGGGTCGCGCGAGACCGCGCGCGCCGTGGAGCGGGCCCTGGGTGGATTTCCGTACCGGGCACGCGACTGGATGGAAGTGAACCGCAATCTCTTCTCCGCGCTGAAGCTGGAGAAGGTGGTCTACGGCATCGTGCTCGCCCTCATCGTGGTCGTCGCCGCGTTCAACATCCTGGCATCGCTCACGATGGTGGTGAAGGAGAAGCGCCGCGACATCGCGGTCCTCAAGTCCATGGGCGCGTCCAACGCGGCGATCGGGCGCATCTTCATCTTGAACGGCGCGGTGATCGGGGTGGCGGGGACGATCCTCGGGAACATCCTCGGGCTCGCCGGATGCTGGCTCCTCGCGCGCTACCAGTTCGTCGACCTTCCGAAGGACGTCTTCCTGGTCACCACCCTCCCGGTGCGGATCGACCCCGTGAACTTCGCCGTCGTCGCCCTGGTCTCGATCGGCATCTGCCTCGTCGCGGCACTTTCGCCGGCCAGGAGGGCCGCGAGCCTGGTCCCCGTCGAGGTGATCCGATATGAGTAGCGCCGGATGGCCGCGGGGATGACGCCGCTCGTGCAGGCGCGGGGCCTGGAGAAGCGCTACGTCGACGGCCCGGCGGTGGTGGAGGTGTTGCGCGGTCTCGATCTCGACATCGGCGCGGGCGAGCGCGTCGCGATCATCGGTGAGTCGGGGGTCGGCAAGAGCACGCTCCTGCATCTTCTCGGGTGTCTCGACTCGCCATCCGGCGGCCGCCTGCTCCTCGACGGCGTCGACGTCTTCTCGCTTCCCGAGGCGGAGCTCGCGTCGCTGCGCAACCGGGAGGTGGGGTTCGTCTTCCAGTTCCATCACCTTCTCGGCGATTTCACCGCCCTCGAGAACGTCATGCTGCCGGCGCTGATCGCGCGCGAGCCCGCGCGGGCCGTCCGGGCACGCGCCGCGGAGCTGCTCGAGCGCATCGGGCTGGGCGCCCGGATGGGCCACCGTCCCGGCGCGCTGTCGGGCGGCGAGCAGCAGCGGGTGGCCGTCGCGCGGGCCGTGATGCGCCGGCCGCGGCTGCTCCTCGCGGACGAGCCCACCGGGAACCTCGACCCGGCCACCGGCGAGCGGGTGCACGAGCTGCTGCTGCAGCTGAACGAGGAGAGCGGCTCGACGTTGATCGTGGCGACGCACAACGACCGGCTGGCAGCCGCCATGGAGCGGACGCTCCGCCTGACGGCGGGGCGCATCGATCCGGCGGCCGTGGGTGCGGCGCCGCGCCTGGGGGTGGGGTGAGGCGGCGGGCGAGACGGGTGCGCGCGGTCGACCTGAGCCTGTGGCTGCTGGCGGTCGTGATGGCGCTCGGCGTGTCCCTGGCCACCGCGCAGGAGGAAGACGAGCCCCCGTCTGCTCCGCCGGAGCGCGGATCGACGGTGGAAGCCGCGCCCGTCAGCCGCGTCCGGATCGAGGGCAACATCCGCGTGGAGGAGGACGCCATCCGGGTCCACCTCCAGACGCAGGAGGGCAAGCAGTTCGATCGCACCGCGCTCGACGAGGACATCAAGTCGATCTACGCGATGGGCTTCTTCGACCAGGTGAATGCGGACGTCACGCCCGAGCGCAAGGGGGTCGTGGTCACGTTCAAGGTCACCGAGCGCCCGCTGGTGCGCAACGTGAGCGTCGACGGCAACGAGAAGTTGAAGAAGGAGGAGCTGGAAGGCGCGCTGCGCGTGCGGCCGCACACCATTCTCGACCCGGAGAAGGCGCGCCAGGGCATCGAGGCCGCGCGCAAGCTCTACGCCGACAAGGGTTACCTCGATGCGAAGATCACCTACGACACCACGCCCGTCGGCGAGAACGAGGTCGACGTCACGTACACCGTGACCGAGTCGGCGCCCGTGCGGGTGAAGGACATCGAGTTCGAGGGCAACCACGCGTTCTCGAGCCGCAAGCTGCGCAGCCTGCTGCAGACCAAGGAGGAGTGGCTGCTCACGCCGTTCACGGGCGCCGGCAACCTGAACAAGGACGTCCTGCGGACCGACGTCGAGCGTCTCACCGCCTGGTACTACGACAACGGCTACGTCACGGTCCGCATCGACGAGCCGAAGGTCGAGCGGCGTGAGGAGGGGCTCGCGGTCGTCATCAAGATCGACGAGGGTGATCAGTTCAAGATCGGCAAGGTGGAGATCACCGGCAAGGAGCTCTCCGAGGAGCAGACGCAGCTCCCGACGAATCTCGCGACGAAATCGGGCGAGGTGTTCAGCGCCAGCGCCCTGCGCGACGACGTGCAGATCCTGACCGAACGTCTGTCGGAAGGCGGCTTCGCGTTCGCGAACATCGACCCGGCAACCGAGGTCGTTCCCGACGATCAGCTGGTCAACATCACCTTCCAGGTCCAGCGCGGCAGCCCCGTGACGGTGGACCGCATCGAGGTCACCGGGAACACGAAGACGCGCGACTTCGTCATCCGCCGCGAGCTCCGCCTGCAGGAGCAGGAGCTGTTCTCCGCCACGAAGCTGCGCAAGAGCCGCGAGGCCCTGCAGCGCCTGGGCTTCTTCCAGGAGGTGAACGTCACCACGCGCAAGAGCCCCGTCGCGGACGACCGCATGGACGTCGTCGTCGACGTGAAGGAAGCGCAGACCGGTTCGTTCAGCGCGGGCGCGGGCTTCAGCTCCGCGGACAGCCTGCTGTTCAACGTCCGCATCCAGGAGAACAACCTCTTCGGCCGCGGCCAGCGCCTGGTCGCGAACGTCGACATCGGGTCCATTCGGCGCAACGTCATCCTGTCGTTCACCGAGCCGTACTTCCGGGGCACGCCGCTGACCGTCGGCTTCGACGCCTTCAGCTGGCGGCTGGCCTTCGAGGACTTCGATCGCACCGGCACGGGGGCCAGCGTGAACGTCACCTACCCGGTGACCGCCTTCGGGTGGAACTCGGTGTGGGGCATCCCGCTCGAGGACGTGCGCATCGGCGCGGACTACCGGATCGAGCGCGCCACCATCAGCAACGTCGGCTTCAACGCGCCGGTCGACATCCGCGAGGCCGAGGGCACCAGCACCATCAGCAGCATCACGCCGCGGATCTCGCGCAACACGCTGAACCACTACTTCGATCCGACCGCCGGATCGGCGCAGGACCTCTCCGTAGAGATCGCCGGGCTCGGCGGCGAGCGCTTCATCAAGGCCGACGCCCGGACGCGCTGGTACTACACGTTCCTGCACTCCAAGACGTTCGGCGACTTCACCTACTCGCTGGGCGCCACGGGCGGGTACGGGGTCGGCAACGCGGGTGCCGACGGCAACGAGCTGCCGCTGTTCGAGCGGTACTTCCCGGGCGGCATCAACTCGATCCGCGGCTTCGAGCCGCGCACCATGGGGCCGCGGCAGTTCCGCAAGAACACGCGCGGCATCCCGTTCACCAACGCGCCGGTCGGTGGAAGCTCGCAGCTCATCCTGAACAACGAGGTGATCTTCCCGCTGGTGCAGGGGATCGGGCTGAAGGGCGTGGTCTTCTTCGACGCGGGCAACGCGTACGGCGGCGACGAGAACAACGTCATCAACGACGCGCGCTACGCCGCGGGCGGCGGATTGCGCTGGCTCTCGCCGCTCGGTCCGCTCCGGGTGGAGCTCGGGTTCCCGTTCAACACCAAGCCTCACGACCAGAAGCAGCTGATCCTCTTCTCGTTCGGGGGGCCGTTCCAGTTCTGATCGTTCGAATAGCCATGCGAGGTGAGGAATGTTCATGAGTCATCGTTCTTCGGCGCGCCGTGCGGGGCGCGTGCTCGCGGCGAGCAGCGCCGCCTGGTTGGCACTGGCTGGTGTCGCACGTGCGGAGATCAAGATCGCCGTCGTCGACCTGCAGCGCGCGCTCAACGAGTGCGACGCCGGCAAGAAGGCCAAGGAGCAGGTGAAGGCGAAGTTCGAAAAGTCGCAGAACGAGCTCAAGAAGGAGCGCGAGGACCTCGACAAGGCGCGCGACGATTTCGAGAGGCACGGCGTCCTGCTGAAGGACGACGACCGCCGCAACCGGGAACGCGAGCTGGAGAACCGGACGCTCGACTTCAAGCGCAAGTACGAGGACATGCAGCGCGACCTGAAGCGGACCGACGGCGAGCTGACGTCGGGCATCATCGAGCAGCTGTACGGCATCGTCTCGGACTACGGGAAGGCGCAGGGGTACACCCTGGTGCTCGAGGCGAGCAGCGGGCTGCTCTACGCCGACAAGGCGCTCGACATCACCGACGCCATCGTGAAGCTCCAGAACAGCGGGCGCGCGGCGGCGCAGCCGGCGACGAAGCCGGGAGGCGCGGCCACGCCGCCGACGCTCCCGCTCCCGTCGCTGCCGACGCCCAAGGAGTAACTGCGTATCCATACGGCCTGGCAACGATCGCTCGACGAGCCGGCGAGCTTCCCGTATCGCCTGCTCGATCGAATCGTCGACGTGGAGCCCGGTGTGCGAGGCGTGGCGACGAAGCTCGTCAGCGCCAACGAGCCGTACTTCGCGGGCCACTTCCCCGGGCTCCCGGTGGTGCCCGGGGTGCTGCTGTGCGAGGCGCTCGCACAGCTCGGTGCCGCGGTGGTGCCGGACGACGGGCCGGTCGCGCTCCGCGGCGTGCAGCGCGCACGGTTCCGGCGTCCCGTCGTGCCGGGCGACGCGCTCCGGCTCGAGGTGAACGCGCTGGCCGGCGGCCCGGTCTGGCGCTTCCGGGGGATCGTGGCGCTCGCCGACGCCGTGGTCGCCGAGGTCGAGTTCGGGCTCGGCGCACCGTTCGGGCCGCAGGTCCATCCAACCGCCGCGGTGTCGCCACGCGCCGAGCTCGCGGACGGTGTGCGCATCGGCCCGTTCGCCGTCGTCGGGCCCGAGGTGCGGATCGGTCCGGACACCTGGGTGGGTGCGCAGGCCGTGATCGACGGGCGCACCACCATCGGTGCGCGCAATCGCATCTTCTCGTTCGCCAGCGTCGGCTCCATGCCGCAGGATCTCAAGTATCGCGGCGAGCCGAGCCGGCTCACGATCGGTGACGCCAACATCGTGCGCGAGTACGTCTCGCTCAATCCCGGCACCGAGGGCGGCGGCATGGAGACGCGCGTCGGCAGCGGCTGCCTCTTCATGGTGTCCTCACACGTCGCACACGACTGCCGCCTGGGCGATTCCGTCATCCTCGCCAACGGCGTCGCGCTGGCAGGCCACGTGACGGTGGAGAGCCACGCCATCGTCGGCGGGCTCGGCGGCGTGCACCAGTTCGTCCGCCTCGGCGAATCGTCCCTCGCCGCGGCCGGCGCGATGGTGTCGAAGGACGTGCCGCCGTTCTGCACCGTCGCCGGGGACCGGGCGCGGCTCTTCGGCCTGAACGTGGTGGGGCTGCGGCGCCGCGGCTTCTCGGCCACGACCATCCGTGCGCTGCGGCGCGCCTACCGCATGCTCTTCCACACCGCGGGCAGCCGGCGCGATCACGTCGCGCAGGTGCGGGCGGAGCTGGGGGCGGTGCCGGAGGTCGAGCAGCTCGTCGCCTTCATCGAGGCGTCGCAGCGGGGCATCTGTCGCTAGGGTGATGGAGCGCATCGGTCTCATCGCCGGCAGCGGCCGCTTCCCGGTGCTCTTCGCCGAGACCGCGCGACGTCGCGGCGTCGGGGTCGTCGCGGTGGCGCACGTCGGCGAGACGGATCAAGCGCTGAGCGGCGTCGTCGAGGCCATCACCTGGGTGCACGCGGGGCAGCTGGAAGCGATCATCCAGGCCCTCACGCAGGCCGGCGTCACCCGCGCCGTCATGGTGGGCGGCATCGCGAAGCCGCGCCTGTTCCGGGAGTTCAAGCCCGATGCCCGGGCGCTCGCGGTCGTCGCGCGGTGTGGTACCCTGCGCGACGACGTGCTCCTCCGGGCGCTGGCGCAGGAGCTCGAGAGTGAAGGCATACTCATCGTCGAATCCACCCTGTATCTGCAGGAGATCGTCCCCGCGGAGGGCGTGCTGTCCGCCCGGCCGCCGACGCCCGAGGAATGGGCCGACATCCACTTCGGGTTCCGCGCGGCGAAGGTCATCGGGCAGTTCGACATCGGGCAGAGCGTGGTCGTGCGCGGCAGCGCCGTCGTGGCGGTCGAGGGCATCGAGGGAACGGACGCGACCATCCGTCGCGCCGGACAGCTGGTGAATGGTGACATCGTCGTGGTGAAGGCCTGCAAACCGACCCAGGATCTCCGTTTCGACCTCCCGGCCGTCGGCCCGGAGACGATCCGGACCATCGTGGAGGTGCGCGGACGAGCCCTGGCGATGGAGGCGGGTCGCACGATCGTGCTCGACCGGCCGGAGATGCTCGCACTGGCGAACGCGGCCGACATCGCGGTCGTCGCGGTCGCCGGGCAGGGAGGTACGAAGTGAGCGCTCGCCTGAGAGCGGCGGTGGTCGGGGTGGGGCATCTCGGACGGTTCCATGCCGAGAAGTATGCCGCGCACCCGGAGGTGGAGCTGGCGGCGGTCGTCGACACCGACGAGGGCCGCGCGCGGGCGGTGGGCGAGGCGCTCGGCGTGCCCGCACTGGCGGATTGCCGGTCGCTGCCGGGACGCGTCGACTGTGCGAGCGTCGCGGTGCCCACCCCGAGTCACTACCTGGTGACGCGCGACCTGCTCGGATCCGGCATCGACGTCCTGGTCGAGAAACCGCTCACCACGTCGGTCGAGGAGGGCAAGTCCCTGGTGGAGATGGCGGTGCGCGGCGGCCGCGTCCTCCAGGTGGGCCATCTCGAGCGCTTCAACCCGGCGATCCGGGCGCTCGGTGGACGGGTCGTGGAGCCGCGCTTCATCGAGTGCCAGCGCCTGGCGCAGTTCGGCGAGCGGGGCACCGACGTCGACGTCGTCCTCGATCTGATGATCCACGACCTCGACATCATCCTCAGCATGGTGCCGTCGCCGATCCGGTCCGTGGAGGCGGTGGGGGTCCCGGTGCTCACGCCGTCCGTCGACATCGCGAACGCGCGCCTGCGCTTCGCCAACGGCTGCATCGCCAACGTCACGGCCAGCCGGGTCTCGCTCCGCCGCGAGCGCAAGCTGCGCATCTTCCAGCCCGACGCGTACTTCTCGATCGACTTCGACGAGCGCCGGGGTCGCGTGATCCGCCGCGAGCCCGACGATACGGGCCAACCCTCGCTGATCTTCGAGGACCTGGAGGTGCACGAGGGCGATGCGCTCGAGGAGGAGATCAACGCGTTCGTGCAGGCCGTCCGTGCGCGGCAGCCGCCGCCGGTCACCGGATGGGACGGGCTGCGTGCGCTCGAGGTCGCCGCCGTGATCCGCGAGAGCGTCGAGACGGAGGTACGCGCGGCGCAGGCCGCTCGAGTCGGATGAGCTACACCGGCGAAGCGTCCCAGGCGCTGCGCGTCTCCTCCCCGCGCCGTGTCCTGCTGGTCGCCGGCGAAGCGTCCGGCGATCTGCACGGGGCGGATCTGCTCCACGCGCTGCGCGCCCGGCTCCCCGCGGTCGAGGTGTTCGGGCTCGGGGGCGAGGAGCTGCGCGCGGCGGGCATGCGCACCGTCGCCGACGCGCGCGAGGTCGCGACCGTCGGCGTGGTCGAGGGCATGGGGCGCCTGCGCACGCTCGTGCGCGTCTATCGCGCGCTGGCCCGCCGGCTGCGCCACGACAAACCCGACCTGTGCGTCCTGATCGACTTCCCCGAGTTCAACCTGCGACTCGCACGGGTCGCGCGCACGGCGGGTGTGCCGGTCCTCTACTACATCGGTCCCCAGGTGTGGGCGTGGCGCAGCGGCCGGGTGCGCAAGATCGCGCGGCTCGTCGATCGGCTCGCGGTCGTGTTCCCGTTCGAGCCGGGCCTCTACGAGCAGTGGCTGCCCGGCGTGGAGTTCGTCGGCCACCCGCTGCTCGATCGGGTCGGCGCGACGCGGGGGCGCGACGAGACGCTGCGCGACCACGGCCTCGACCCCGCACGCCGGACGGTGCTCCTCTTGCCCGGGAGCCGAGCGAAGGAGATCGACTACATCCTGCCGCACCTGCTCGAAGCCGTCCGGCGGCTCGACGCCACGGGCGAGTGCCAGTTCCCGCTCGCGCTGGCGCACACCCTGGACCGCGCCGACATGGAGGCGCGGGTCCGCGCCACGGGCCTGCCGATCCGGATCATCTCCGGCGACCTCTACAACCTCATCGCGGCCTCGGACATCGCGCTCGTCACCTCGGGCACGGCCACGCTCGAGTGCGCGCTGCTCGAGTGTCCGATGGTGATCGTCTACCGCCTCTCGCCGCTGACGTTCGCGCTCGGCCGCCTGCTCGTGCGCGGCGTGTCGCACGTCGGCATGCCGAACATCGTCGCGGAGCGCGAGGTGGTGCCGGAGCTGCTCCAGCGCGACGTCACGGGCGCCAACATCGCCGCCGCGGCGCGCGCCATCCTCGACGATCCCGCCCGGCAGGCGACGATGCGCGCGGGCCTGCGCGAGGTGCGGCAGCGCCTCGGGCGCGGGGGCGCCGCCGATCGCGCCGCGGCCATCGCGGTCGAGATGATGCGCGCGGGACAGCCGTGAGCACCTACCGGCGCATGCTGATTTACCTGCGGCCGTACCTCTGGCCGCAGGGCGTCCTCGCCGTCGCCTTCATGCTGGCCTTCAGCAGCATCGAGAGCAGCGTGCCCTTCCTGATCAAGTTCACCATCGATCGTCTCAGCATGCAGGAGCCCGGAACACTCCCGATGCTGGCGGGGATCGCGTTCGGGTTGTCGCTGCTCCGCGGCATCGTCAGCTTCTTCGCGGGATACCTGAACGACTGGGTCGGTCAGCGGGTCGTCACCGACATCCGGAACGAGCTGACGACGCAGCTCCAGGCACTCGACCTGTCGTTCTTCAACCGCCAGCGTGCGGGCCAGATCGTGTCGCGGGTGACGGCCGACGTGACGCTGGTGCGCAGCTCCGTCACCGACGCCGTGCGCTCCCTCTTCCAGGACACGACCACCCTCCTCGGCCTGGTCGCGGGTGCCTTCTACATGGACTGGGTGCTGGCGTCGGTCGCGATGCTGGTCTTCCCGATCGCCGGGCTGCCCTTGCGCCTGTTCTCCAAGTCGCAGCGGCAGAACAGCCGCCGCCAGCAGGAGGCGGCGGCGCGGCTGAACGCGATGCTCCACGAGAACGTGCAGGGCAACCGCGTCGTCAAGCTCTTCCATCAGGAAGGATACGAAGCGACGCGGTTTCACCAGCAGGACGAGCGCATCTTCCGCCTCTTCATGCGCAGCAGCCGGGTCCGCTCGCTCCCGATCACGGACCTCCTGGCCGCGCCCGCCATCGGCGGAATCCTCTGGTACGGCGGCGCGCGCTTCATGGCGGATCCGCGCGGGGCCGGCGCCAAGTTCGCGGCCTTCCTCGCCGCCGTGATCCTCCTCTACGAGCCGTTCAAGAAGCTGGTGAAGACGAACTACACCATCCAGCAGGGCATCGCGGGGGCGGAACGCGTCTTCGCGCTCATGGACGTGCGCTCGGAGATCGTCGACCGTCCCGGGGCGGTGGCGCTGCGCGGGCTGCGTGACGCCGTCACCTTCGAGGGCGTGTGGTTCGAGTACGAGCCGGGCACACCGGTGCTGCGAGACATCACGCTCCGCATCCCGGTCGGCTCGGTCGTCGCGCTGGTCGGGATGAGCGGCGGCGGCAAGAGCACGCTGTCCGATCTGATCCCGCGCCTCTACGACGTGACGCGAGGGCGGATCGCGATCGATGGGATCGACATCCGCGACCTGACCCTGCGGAGCCTCCGCGGGCACCTCGCGGTGGTCACCCAGTTCACCTTCCTGTTCAACGACACCGTGCGCGCCAACATCGCGTACGGCACGCCCGACGCCGACATGGACTCGATCGTCGCCGCGGCGCGGGCGGCGAACGCACACGAGTTCATCACGGCGCTGCCGCGGGGGTACGAGACGGGTATCGGCGATCTCGGTGTCCGCCTCTCGGGCGGACAGCGCCAGCGGCTCGCGATCGCGCGCGCGATCCTGAAGAACGCGCCCATCCTGATCCTCGACGAGGCGACGTCCGCGCTCGACACCGAGTCGGAGGGCCTCGTGCAGGAAGCCCTCGAGCGCCTGATGAAGCACCGGACCACCCTGGTCGTCGCGCACCGCCTCTCCACCGTGCGCCACGCCGATCGCATCGTCGTCGTGTCGCACGGGCAGATCATCGAGAGCGGAACGCACGACGAGCTGCTGACACGCGGGCGGGAATACCGGAAGCTCTACGAGCTCCAGTTCGGCGAGGTGGAGGAGGTCGCGGCGGTGCCGGCGGCCGGGGGATGACCCCGGCGGCGCCGCACGACGCCGCGCGCCGATCCCGATCGCGCGGCACGACGCCGCGGGAGCCCTGACGGCGGTGCAGCGGGCGCTCGAGAGCACCGCCGCGGTGGCGGCGACCCTGGTGGAGGGCGCGCCGGCATGATGGAGCAGGCCGGACTCGGTGCGTACCGCGCCGCGATGGGCGCCGCGGCGGGCGTGGCCGCGCTGGCGGTCCGGCTGCCGGCGCTGCCGGCGGTCTGGCGCCGGGTGGAGGACCGGCTGGGGCGCCTCGGGACGGTGGAGCGCGCGGCGCTGGCACGCGGCCCGGTGCTGTGGCTGCACGCGGCGTCGGTCGGAGAGCTGCGCGCGGTGCGGCCGCTGCTCGCGGCGCTGCGCGGCCGGCGGCCGGGCCGCGTCGTGCTGGGCAGCACGCTCACGCGTACGGGGCTCGCGCTCGCACGCGAGCTCGCCGAGGTCGACGTCGCGATGCTGCTGCCCCTGGACGCCGCGGGCCCTATCCGTAGCGTGCTCGACGTCGTGCGGCCCGAGGCGTTCTTCTTCACCGAGACGGAGATCTGGCCGACGCTGCTGCTCGAGCTGGCGAGGCGCCGGGTGCCGGCGTTCATGGTGAGCGGGCGCGTGAGCCTGCGCAGCGCCGCGCGAGCGCGCTGGCTCCGGCCGCTGTATCGGCGCGCGCTGGCGGAGGTCGTCTGCTGCATGCAGGGCGACGAGGACGCCGCACGCGTGATCGGGCTCGGCGCGGACCCCGCGCGCGTGCACGTCGCCGGAAACCTCAAGTTCGAGCATGTGTCCGGCGCGCCGCCGGACGGCGTGCGCGTGCTCGGCACGCTCCTTGCCGGCAGACCGATGCTGGTGGCCGGCAGCACGCACGAGGGCGAGGAAGCAGCACTGCTCGATGCCTATGCGGAGCTCGCCGCACGACACCCGCGGCTCGTCCTGCTGCTCGCGCCGCGACATCCCGAGCGCCTCGACGGCGTCGCGCGGCTGGTGGCCGACCGCGGGCTGCCGCTCGTCGCCTACCGGGCCCTGATCGCGGGCGACGCGGTCCTCGGAGACGGGCCGGCCGTCATCCTGCTCGACGTGATGGGTCCCCTCGCGCACGTCTATGCGCTCGGCGAGGTGGCGTTCGTCGGCGGCAGTCTGGTGCCGATCGGCGGACACAACGTCGTCGAGCCGGCGCGTGCGGCGCGGCCGGTCGTCGTCGGACCGTTCACGGCGACGGCCGGGGATGCGGTCGAGCGCATCCTGGCCGGCGGCGGCGGCCAGCGGGTGCGCGACGCCGCCGAGCTGGCGCGGGTGGTGCTTCCGCTGCTCGACGATCCGGAGGCTGCGCGCGACGCCGGGCGCCGCGCGCAGGCGGCGATCGCGGCCGGGGAGGGCGCGCTCGCCCGGCATCTCGCGATCATCGAGACCCATCTGGGGCCTGGAGCGGCGCCCCGCGTGGCCACCGCGTGATGGACGGGCTCGCCGCTGCGGTGGAGCGGGCCTGGGCGCCCCGCACCGGATCCGAGCGTGCCCTGCGGGCGCTCCTGATGCCGGCGTCGGCGGCGTACGGGACCGCGGTGGCGGTGCGCAACGCGCTGTACGACGCGGGCTGGCTGGCGGCGACGCGCGTACCCGCCCGGGTCGTGAGCGTCGGCAACCTCACCGTCGGCGGGACGGGGAAGACGCCGGCTGCGCTCTGGCTGGCGCACGAGCTCATGCGGCGCGGGCGCCGCGTCGCGCTCGTGGCGCGCGGCTACCGCAAGCGCCGCCGCGGCGTCGTGGTGGTGGGAACCGACGGTGTCCCGCTGGTCTCTCCCGAGGACGGCGGCGACGAGGCCGTGATGCTGGCGCGGCGCTTCCACGGCCCCGTGCTCACCGGCGAGCGGCGGGCGGACGCCGCCGCGGCGGCGTGCGCCCGGTTCGCAGCGGACACGCTCGTCCTCGACGACGGCTTCCAGCACCGCGCGCTGGCGCGCGACGCCGACCTCGTCCTCGTCGCCGACGATCCGGCGGCGCGGCGGCTCCTGCCGGCCGGATCGCGGCGCGAGCCGCTCGGCGCGCTCGCGCGCGCGCGCGCCGTGCTCGTGGTCGGCGACGTCGACCCGGGATGGCCGCCGCTGCCGCCGGACGTCGCGCGCTTCCGCGGCCGGCTGCGCGCGGACGCGCTGGTCCGGGCGGACGGGAGCGCCTGGCAGGAGGAGCCGCTCGCAGCGCTCGCCGGCGCGCCGGTGGTCGCGGTCGCCGGTGTGGCGCGCCCCGAGCGCTTCGCCGCCACGCTCGAGCGCTGCGGTGCCCGCGTCGTCGGCCGGCTGTTCTTCCCCGACCATCACGAGTACCGGGACGCCGACATAACGGCGCTGTGCGAGGCCGGGCGCGGCGGTCTCCTGATCACGACGGAGAAGGACCTGGTCAAGCTGGCCGCCCGCGGCGTCGATGGGCTCCGCGCGCTGCGCGTCAGCCTCGAGGTCGACGGCGGCGACCGCCTGGTCGACCTGCTGGAGGGGTGACGTCCGTCGAGTGGCATTCCATCCGATTTGCCGGTATCGACGGCACGCACTGACCGCGCGCGGGAAGACGGAGCCGATGTCGACGCAGGCGGGGCCGGCGCTGCTCGTGGCCCAGACGAGCTTCCTCGGCGACGTGGTGCTGACCACGCCGCTCGTGGCGGCGCTCCGCGAGCGCCTGCGGCCGCGTCGTCTCGACGTGCTCGTGCGGCCCGAGGCCGTTCCGCTCCTGGACGGTCATCCCGACGTCGACACCGTCCTGGTGGACGACAAGCGCGGGGACGATCGCGGGCTCGGGGGGATCGCGCGCGTGGCGGCGCGGCTCCGGCGGCAGCGCTTCGATCTGGTGGTCTCGCCGCACCGCTCGCTCCGCACCGCCATCGTGCTCGCCGCGGCGGGGATCCCGCGCCGGATCGGCTTCGGCGAGAGCCGGGGCGCCTTCCTCTATCACCAGCGGGTGGCTCGCGATCGCCGCCTGCACGACGTGCTGCGCAACCTCGCCCTGCTGGCGCCGTTCGGCGGCGCATCGGGCGAGCCGCGCCTGCACGTCCCGGTGCAGGCGGCCGCGGCGGCGCGGGCCGCGGCGCTGCTGCCGGACGGTGGCGGACCGCTCGTCGGCATCGCGCCGGGATCGGTGTGGGCGACGAAGCGGTGGACCCCGGAGGGCTTCGCGGGCGTGCTGCGCGCGCTGCGCGAGCAGGGCGCGCGGGTGGTCGTGCTGGGGGCGGCGAGCGAGCGGCCGATCGCGGACGAGGTGGTGCGGCTGGCGGGCGGCGGTGCGACCGTGCTCGCGGGGCGCACCGATCTGGCGACGCTGGTGGCGGTCGTCGACCGGCTCGCGCTGCTGGTCGCCAACGACAGCGCGCCCATGCACATCGCCTGCGCCCGCGACGTGCCGGTCGTGGCGGTCTTCTGCGCCACGACCCCCGCGCTCGGCTACGGGCCGTGGGGCGCGCGGAGCGCCGTCGTCGAGGCCGATCTCGCGTGCCGCCCGTGCGGCGCGCCATGGCGGGGACGCGTGCCCGCGCGGCACCGAGGACTGCATGCGACTGGTCCGGCCGGCTGCCGTCCTGGCAGCGGCCAGCACGTTGCTCGCGATGCCGCGCACGGCGGGGAGCGCCGCATGACGGCGGACGTCGCGGTGCTGGCGGTGGTCGTGGCGACGCGAGGCGGGACGCGGCTCGAGGCGGCGCTCGCGTCGCTCGCGTGGGCGCGCGAGCGCGCAGTCCTGGATCCCGTCGGCGAGGTGACGGCGGCCCGGCTGCCAGGCGGCGTCCGGCTCGGACACGACGCTCGCCAGCTGACGGCGCTCGGCAGCGCGGCGTGGCTCCTGGTGCTCGGCGAGCACGAGCTCGCGACCGATGCGGTGGCCGCCGCGTGCGCGGCGGCGGTGCGCGGCACGGCGTCGGCGCGCCGCCTCCCGGTCGAGGTCGAGACGCTCGGCGTCCGGCTGGCGCCGCGCGCGCACCCCGTCCGGCTGGCGCCGCGCGAGGGGAGCCGTCTCGTGCTCGACCGCACGCTCGAGCTCGCGCTGCACTCGCCGGCGGCGCCGGGCCCGCGGCTCGACGGGGTGCTGCGGGCGAAGGACGGCGCGTCGGTCGCCGCCACCGTCGACGCGCTCGCGCCCGGGTGCCGCGCGCTGGCGGCGCTGCTGGCGCAGCTCGGGCAGCGACCGCACACGCTGGCGCTGGCGACGGATCCGCTGGCCGCGCTCCTGCGCGCGCTCTGCGCGCGCGCGACGGGCTCCGCCGGACTGGCGCGGTGGGTGGCGGCGGTGTTCGCGGCCTATCGCGTGACGCTCGCGCACGCCATGCTCTGGGAGTGGCGCCACGCGCAGCCGGCGCAGGTCCGGGTGGTGGCGTGACGCCGCCGCCGGGCTACACGGCGCTCGCCGCGCGCGGCGTGCGCGCGCTCGTGCGCACCGATCTCGCCGCGGCGCTGGCGCCATGGCTCCTCGCCACCCCATTCGCGCCGCCCGCCGGGAGCGAGCGGCTTCCTGGGGGCCGCGGCGCCGTGTGGCGACTGACGCTGCCTGGCGGCCTGCGCGCGGTGCTGCGGTCCTATCGTCGCGGGGGGTTCGCGGCCCGCGTCGCGCGCGAGACGTACCTCGGTCTCGGCGCGCGTCCCTTCCGCGAGCTGATCGTCACCACCGAGGCGCGGCGCCGCGGTGTCCCCGCTCCCGAGGTGCTGGCGGCGCGGGTGGAAGGGCGGCTGGCGTATCGCGGCGCGATCGTCACGGCGGAGATCGCCGGGACGGTCACGCTGCTGGAGGCGCTGCGACAGGCCGACGACGGCGCGCGCCGGCGCGCGCTCGCCAGCGGGGCCGGGCAGGTCGTCGCCGCGATGCACCGCGCGGGCGTGTCGCACGCCGACCTGAACCTGACGAACCTCCTCGCGCCCGCGCGCGGCGCGGTCGAGGTGACGGTGCTCGATTTCGACCGAGCGCGGCTGGCATCCGGACCCCTGGGAGCGCGCGCCAGACGCCGCAATCTGCGCCGGCTGGCGCGCTCGCTGCGCAAGCTCGATCCCGGCGGCCGGCTGGCGGCCGCCGAGGACGTGGCGGCGTTCCATGCCGCGTACGCGGCGGGAAGGAGCGCCCCCTGCGCGTCCTGATCGTCCTGCCGGGTGCCATCGGCGATGTCGTCCGAGCGCTGCCGCTGCTCGGCCGGATCCGTCGCGGACGGCCGGACGCGCACATCGGGTGGGCGGTCGAGCCTCCCTCCGCGCCGCTCCTCCTCGCGCACCCGTGGCTCGACGAGACGCTGGTCTTTCGCCGGCGCGACGGGGTGCGCGCGCTCCCGCCGTTCGTCCGCCGGCTGCGCGCGGGGCGATGGGACTTCGCGCTCGATCTCGGTCGCGGGCTGAAGAGCGCGTTCCTCGCACGGATGACCGGGGCCCCGGTGCGGATCGCCTTCGCACGCGCCGACACGCGCGAGGGCGCGTGGCTCCTGGCGACGCGGCGGGTTCCCTCGCAGGGCATCGATCGTCCGAAGCTCGAGCAGTTCCTCGCGTTCGGTGACGCACTCGGCCTGCCGTGCGCTCCCGTCGGATTCGGTCTCGCGCCGAGCGAGGAGGAGTCGGCGCAGGCCGAGGCGCTGCTCGCGGGACTGCACCGGCCGATCGTGGCGGCGTGCGTCGGCTCGTCGTGCCCGGCGCGCCGCTGGTTTCCGGAGCCGACGGCCGCGGTGCTGAACGGGCTCGTCGACCGGACGCGCGGCAGCGCCGTGCTCATCGGGACCGGCGACGACGCCGCGTTCGCCTCGGCGGTGGCGCGCGCGGCACGCGGTCCCGTGCGGGATCTCGTCGGACGAACGTCGTTGCGCCAGCTGCTCGCGCTGCTCGGGCGGTGCGCGCTCGCCTTCGGTCCCGACTCGGGGGCCCTTCACCTGGCCGCGGCGGTCGGTGTGCCCGTGGTGTCGCTGTGGGGAGCGACCAGCGCCCGGCGCTCCGCCCCGTTCGGCTCGGAGCGGCTGGCCATCCAGGGCGTCGCCCCGTGCACGCCGTGCTTCCTGCGCGAGTGTCCCATCGGGCGCGTGTGCATGGAGACCATCACCGCGGATGTCGTGCTGGGGAAGGCGCGCGAGGTGCTGGCGGCGTGAGCTATGTGCGGTGGAGTGCGGACGGGGTGGCAGGGCTGGCGTGCCGCCGATGCGGCGGTGGACGTGGACGCGTGTCTCGCGGCCGATGCGGCGGGTGGCGGGCGTCGCTCGCGACACGCGCGCAGCCAGGCGGTGGCGACCGCGCACGGCACGGTGTTCGTGAAGAGCTATCCGCCACCCGGAGCGGCCGCGCGCGCGGCGGGCGTTCAGCATGGGCAGGGCTCTCGAGACCGCCGGCTTCGTGGCGCCCCGGGCGCTGCTGGTCGGCGCGCGCGACGGGGCCGGGCTGCTGGTGACGGCCGACGCCGGCGGCGAGGATCTGCTGGCGCACGTGACACGGCTCGCGGCCAGCGGAGCGGAGCACCGGCACGCCAAGCGTGCGCTGCTGCGGCGGCTGGGCGCCGAGGTGGCGCGCCTCCATCGCGCCGGCTTCGTGCACGGGGATCTCGTGCCGCCGAACCTGCGGTGGCGGGGAGGTGAGCTCGTCTTCCTGGACAACGACCGGACCCGTCGCGCGCCCATTCCCGCCCTCGCCCGGGGCGCGCGGCGCAACCTGGTCCAGCTCGGCCGCTTCGTCGTCCCGGGCGTGAGCGTGACCGACCGCGCGCGCGTGCTCCTGGCGTATGCGACGGCGCGCGGGCTCGACCGCCGCCGGCGTCATCGCCTGGGAGCGTGGATCATGCGCAAGGTCACGGCGCGGCGCTGTGCGATCGACCACATCCGGCCGGAGGCCGCGGTGCGCGCGGGCTTCCGCACGCTCATGCGCAGCGGCGGCCCCTTCGATCCCGGAGCCTGAGCACGACATGCGACGCGCGCTGGTCACGCTGGCCCACCCGCAGCACGCGGGCATGCTCCGCGCGCTCCGCGTCCTGGACGACGCGGCGTCGCATCACGGCTGGGAGCTGCGCTTCGCGTTCCCGGCATCGCACGCGCTGCTCGGCGAGCTCGGCATCCCGGCCGAGCGCACGACGATCCTGCCGGGGCTGGCGCGCTGGCGGCGCCTCGCCGGGGCGCTCGTGCTGCCCGACGTCCTGCGGCTCGCCCGGCTGGCGCGCGGCGCCGACGTCCTCTACTCGACCACCCTGTCGACGTTCCCGCTCTGCCATCTCGCGGGCGGGATCGCGCGCGTCCCGCAGGTGGTGCACGTGTACTCGAGCTACGGCAGCCCGCGCCCGTATCGCAAGCACTGGCTCGCGCGCGCGCGCCACGTCATCGCCCCGTCGGCCGACTCGCTCGATCTGGCGCGCCGCGCGGTGGGCGGGTTCCGGGCTGGAACGCGCGCGCGCGTCGTCTACAACGGGGTCGACGTGGCGCGCATCGTCCGCGAGTCCGAAGCGCCGCCGCCCGACGGCCTGGGGCGGATCGAGGCGCCGCTGGTCGGCATGGTGGGGAACCTCGACTGGCGAAAGAATCCCGCCGTGCTGATCGAGGCCACGCCCGCCATCCGGGAGGCGGTTCCCGGCGTGCGCGTGGCCCTCGTCGGCGCGTTTCCCGACGCCGAGAGCGAGACGCGCGTGCGCCAGCGCATCGAGGCGCTCGGGCTCGCCGACGTCGTGGCGGTGACGGGCTTTCTCGCGAACCCGTTCCCGGTGGTGCGGGCGCTCGACGTCCTCGTCCATCCGGCGCTGCGCGATCCGTTCCCGCTCGCACTCCTCGAGGGCATGGCGCTCGCGCGGCCGATCGTCGCGTCCGCCGTGGGCGGCATCCCCGAGATGCTGGTGGCGGGCGAGAGCGCGGTCCTCGTGCCGCCGGACGATCCCGCGGCGCTGGCGACCGGCATCGTCGGCCTGCTGCGCGACCCCGCCCGGCGCGACGCGCTCGGCGCCGCCGCCTTCGCCAGGCTGCGCACGCACTTCACGCTCGCCGGCTTCGCGCGCGCCATGTTCGACGCCTTCGAGCAGGCGGCCGTCGACGGGGCGGCGTGATGGCGCTGGTCTGCGTGGTGTTGCCGACGTACGAGCGCGCGCACACGCTGCGCGCCAGCGTGGAGAGCCTCCTCGGGCAGGGCGGCGTCGACTTCGAGGTGCTGGTCGTGGACGACGGGTCGACCGACGACACCCGGGCGGTCCTGTCGGCGCTGCGCCATCCGCGTCTGCGCGTGCTCTCCATCCCGCACGGCGGCGTCGCCGCCGCCCGCAATGCCGGGATCGCGGCCAGCGACTCGCCCTTCGTGGCCTTCCACGACTCCGACGACGTCGCCTTGCCGGGTCGGCTGGCGGTCCCGGCCGAGTTCCTCGCGTCGCATGCCGACATCGACCTGGTGATCCAGAACGGCCGCATGCTGCCGCCGGAGGACGATCCCGCGGCCGGCGAGGAGCCGTGGATCCGCTCCGAGGTCGCCGTCACGCTGGCGGCGCGCCCCATCGGGGTGGCGGAGGTCTTTCGCTGGAACCTCGGCCAGCTCCAGGGCATGTGCTTCCGGCGGCGCGCCCTCGAGGCCGTCGGCCCGCTCGACGGGTCCTTCCGCATCCTCGACGATCTCGATCTGGTGCTGCGCGTGACGACGAGCCATCGGGCGGTGTTCCTCGACGTGCCCGCGTTCGCCTACCGCCGCCATGCGGGCGGCATCGCGCGCGATCGCGCCGTCGTGCGCGAGGAGTCGATCCGGCTGGCGGAGAAGCTGGTGGCCGAGCATCCCGAGGTGCTCGACGTGCTCGGCCGTGGCGCGTTCCGCAGACGCCAGGCGCGCCGCTGGGCGCGCCTGGCGAGTGTCCGTGCCCGCCTCGGAGACGCCAGCGCGGCGCGCGCGGCGCTCGGGCGCGCGCAGCGTCTCGATCCCGCCAACCTGCGCTACCGCCTGCGCGCACTCTGGCTGCGGCTGCGTCCGGGCGAGTGATGCGGATCGCGTTCATGCACCGCCAGCTCACCGGTGGCGGCACGGAGGCCGACCTGCGACGCATGGCCGCGGGGCTGGCGGCGCGCGGGCACGATGTCCACGTCTTCTGTGCGCGCGCCCGCGAGGTCCCTCCGGGCGTGACGGTGCGGCGCGTCCGGATCGTCCGCGGCGGGCGGCTGGTGCGCCTGCTGTCGTTCGCGGTCGCCGCGCCGCGCGCCGTCGCCCGCGAGACCTGGGACGTCGTCGTCGGATTCGGGCGCACGCCACGCCAGGACGTGGTTCGCGTCGGCGGTGGCACGCATCGCAGCTACCTCGCCCGCATGGAAGCCGCGGGACTGCGCGGGCGAATGCGCGGGCCCTATCACCGCGCGATCCTCTGGATCGAGGGGCGGCAGTTCGCACCCCGCGGTCACCGCCGCGTCCTCGCCGTGTCGCGGCTGGCGGCGAGCGAGGTCGCGTCGGACTACCGGGTGCCGGAGGATCAGCTCACGGTGGTCTACAACGGGGTCGACGGCGAGCGCTTCAATCCCGGGCGGCGCCCGGAGCTCGGCCCGGCGCTGCGCGAGGAGCTCGGCATCGACCGGGACGTGCCGCTGTGCGCGGCGGTCGGGTCCGGCTTCCAGCGCAAGGGCTTCGACATCCTGCTGGCGCTCTGGAAACGCTCCCCGCCTCCGGCCGCGAGCCTGGTTCTCGTCGGCGACGACGAGCGACTGCCGGCCTGGCGGCGACAGGCTGCCGAGCCGCCGCTGGCGGGGCGCGTCGTGGTGACGGGACCGCGGCGCGACGTGGAGGCGGTGCTCGCGGCGGCCGACGTCCTCTGCATGCCGTCCCGCCAGGAGGCGTTCGGCAACGTGGCGCTCGAGGCCTGCGCGGCCGGGATCCCGGTGGTGACGAGCCGCCGGGCCGGCGCCGCGGAGCTGCTCGACGGGCCGCTGGGGGCGCTCGTCGTCGAGGATCCCGAGGATCTCGACGCGCTCGCCGCGGCCATCGAGCGAGCGCTGGGTCCGGATCGCGCCACGCTCGGCGCCGCCGCCCGCCGGCTGGCCGAGGCGCTGCCGTGGGAGGCGCATCTCGATCGCATCGAGACGCTGCTCGAGGAGGTGGCGGGTGGCGGCTGACGGCGCTCCCGTCCGCGAGGTTCGCATGGGCGGCTTGCGCGCGTGGCTCGGCCCCGGCGTCGATCCGGTCACCGCCATCGCGCCCGACGGGGATCCCGATCGCCTGCTCACGCGACCCGACTGTCACATCGTGAAGCTGCAGCGGAAGGTCACGGTGGGACGCGTGACGACCGCCGCGGGCAGCCTCTACGTGAAGCGCTACACGGTCCACGCCTGGCGCGTGCTCCTCGGGAGCATCGCCCTGCCGTCGCCGGCGCGGCGCGCGTTCGACGCGGCGCGGGCGCTCGCCGCGCGCGGGTTCGGCGTCCCCGAGGTGGTGGCCGCCGTCGAGGAGCGCCGGCTCGGCGCGGTGCGGCGGAGCTTCTTCGTCACCCGGGAGGTGACGGGCGCGGTCACGGCGGACCGTTACTGGGAGGGGCTCGCGGCCGGACGTCCCGCCGCGCGCCGGCGCTTCGCGGCCTGGCTCGGCGAGCTCTTTCGCCGCCTGCACGCGGCCGGCGTCTACCACAACGATCTGAAGGACGTGAACGTGCTCGTGCGTCCTGGCCGCACGGCCGCCCTCGAGTCGGTCCTGCTGGATCTCGAGCGGGTGCGGATCGGACGCACGGTGAGCCGGCGGCGCCGGACGAAGAACCTGGTGCAGCTCGACCGCACGCTGGGTCGCGCGGCGGATGCCACGACGCGGCTGCGCTTCCTGCGGGCCTATCTCGGCGCGGCCGCATCGGCCGCGGAGGTGCGCGCCTGGTCGACCGAGATCACCGCCGCCGCCGCGCGCAAGGACCGCCGCGCCGCGCCGGCGGCGGTGCCGGCGCGCGCCGGCGTCGCGTGCGCCGTCGTCTGCCAGGACGAGGCCGCGCACATCGGCCCGTGCCTCGAGAGCGTGGCGTGGTGCGACGAGGTCGTGGTCGTCGACGGGGGCTCGCGCGACGCCACGGTGGCGATCGCGCGGCCGCTCGCGACCCGCGTGGTCGAGAACCCCTGGCCTGGCTATCGCGCGCAGAAGCAGGTCGCGCTCGATGCCACGACGCGAGCCGTGGATTCTCAGCCTCGACGCGGACGAGCGGGTCACGCCCGAGCTGGCGACCGAGATCCGCTCCGCGCTGGCGCGTGTCCGCGACGGCGTCGACGGGTTCGCCATCCCGCGCCTGGTCCCGTACCTCGGGCGCTGGTGGTACCGCGGCGGCTGGTGGCCGCGGCACCGTGATCCGCCTCGTGCGTCGCGGCCGCGCCGCGTGGGGCGGCGTCGATCCACACGATCGCCTCGAGGTCCGCGGCGACGAGGTGCGGCTCGACGCCCCGATCCTGCACTACACGTATCCCGACGTGGCCGGCCACGTCCGCAGCGTCTCACGGCTCACGGCGGTGGCGGCGGCCGAGGTGCCTGCCGGCCGGCGCGTCGGGCTGGCGCGGCTGCTCGGCGAGCCGGCGTGGCGCTTCGTGCGCTCGGGCATCCTGAAGCGCGGCCTCCTCGAGGGCCATCCCGGGCTCTTCGTCGCCGCGACCGATGCGTTCTACGTCTTCCTGCGCTGGGCGCGTGTGTGGGACCGCGAACGGCGCGCATGATAGACGGGGTCGGCGACCCATGCGCAGCGTCTCCGTGGTGATCGTGAACTGGAACGGCGGTGATGCCCTCGCGAGGTGTGTCGAGAGCGTCGCGCCGGACGCGAGGGCAGGGTGCGAGGTGATCGTGGTGGACAACGCGTCGAGCGACGGCAGCGCGGGCGCCGCGCGGGACGCGTTTCCGTGGCTCACGCTCGTCGACGCCGGGACGAACCTCGGGTTCGCCGCCGGCGCGAACCTGGGGGCGGATCGCGCGCGCGGCGAGCTCGTCGTGTTCGTCAACCCGGATGCGGAGCTGGCGCCGGGCGCGCTGGCGTCGCTCGCCGGGGCGCTCGCGGAGATGCCGGACGCGGGCATCGCCGGCGGCGGTCTGGTCGATCCGAGCGGGCGCTGGCAGCCGGGGGCGGCACGCTTCGGAGCGCTCGGACATCTCCTGCTGGACACGACGCTCGGGCGCCTGCCGGCACGGCTTCGCACGCGGCCCTACGTCGTCGACTGGGTCTACGGCACCTTCATGGCGGTCCGCCACGACCTCTTCCGGCGACTCGGCGGCTTCGATCCGGCCTACTTCCTCTACGGCGAGGACATGGATCTCTGCCACCGGGCGGCGGAGATCGGCGCGCGCACGATCCACGTTCCGGGCGCGCGCGCCACGCACGGCGCCAACCTGAGTGCCGCCCAGCGCTACGGCCTCGGTCGCGAGGCCGAGGTGGTGAAGGGGGAGCTGCGCTTCTACGGCCGGCGTCGGCCGCACCAGGTGCGTCTCTTTCGCGCGCTCGCGGCGTGCAAGTTCGGCGCGAAGGCCGGGCTCGCCGCGGTCATCGGCCGGCGGGTGACCGCGCTCACGTACGGCCGGGTCGTCCGCGCGTGCCTGACGGCGCCGGCATGAGCGACGGCGTGGTCACGCTGGCGGTGCCCTGCCGCACGGACGAGCCGGCGCTCGGGCGGACGCTGGCGGCAGCGTGGGACGCCTGGCAGGCGACGCCGCGGACGACGACGTCCCGGCTCGAGGTGCTCGTGTGCCTGAACGGCGAGGCGCCGGCAGGGGCGGCGCTCGAGCAGCTCTGCGGATTCGCGCGCCCGCTCGGCGTCACGGTTCGCGAGGTCGACCTCGATGCGACGCCGGCCCGCTCCGAGCTCGAACCCGGTCCGGCTCCCGAGGTGGTCGCGCTCCGCACGCGCCGGCACGGAAAGGCGCCGGCGTGGAACGCGCTCCGGCACCACGCGCACGGCAGCGACCATGCTCTTCATGGACGCCGACGTCCGCTTCGCGCCGGACGCCTTCGGGTTGCTGCTCGGCGCCCTCGACGAGCATCCGGCGGCCGTCCTGGCATCGGGGAAGACGGTCTGCGACGCCCGCCCGACGCTGTTCGAGGGCGTGATGGCCGCGCCGTACGGGGTGGACTTCCCGAACCTGTCGCCGCAGCTCTACGCGGCGCGCACGGACGAGCTGCCGGCACGGATGCCGGACAACCTGCTCGATCCGGAGCACTGGCTCGAGCTGACGGTCGGCGCCGAGCACATCGTGCGCGCGCCGGGCGCGCGCGTGGTCATCCGGCTGCCCGCGACCCTGCGCGACTTCTTCCGCCAGCGGGTGCGGATCGAGATGGCGAAGGTCCAGCTCGCCGCGGAGCATCCGCACCTCCTCGGGCGCGGCGCGGCGCAGCCCGGACCGGCAGCGGTCCTGCGCGCACTCCGCCCGGCGGACCTGCTCCGGCTCGGCGCGTATCTCGCGCTCCGGCGCGCGGCGCACGCGGTGGCGCGGCGGCGGTACGAGCGCGGGCGGACGGCGGACGCGTGGCCACAGGCCGGGTCGACGAAGCGCTGGGATGCCACGTGAAGGTGCTCTGCCTGGTGACACGCCTGCCGGTGCCGCCGTGGCGCGGCGACCAGGTGCGCGCCTACCATCACCTGCGTCGCCTGGCGCCGCGGCACGACATCACGTGCTGCGCGCTGCTGGCCCGCGAGCCGCCGGCGGCGCTGCGCGACGAGGTCGAGTCGCTCGGCGTGCGCCTCGAGGTGGTGACGCTCGGCAGCGTCGGGGCCGTCCCGGCGCTCGCGCAGGCGGTCGTCGGTGATCGCCGGCCGTTGCAGGTGCTGCTCTACGAGCGGGGACCGGCGCGGCGCCGCGTGGCGGCGCTGATCGCGGCGGGCGGCTTCGACGTCGTCCACGCGCAGCTCGTGCGGACGGCGCCATATCTGCCCGGTCCGGAGGGTCCGCCCGTGGTGCTCGATCTGATCGACGCGCTGTCGGCGAACCTGGCGCGGCGCGCACGCCAGGAGCGCGGACCGCTCGCACCGGTCGCGGCGTGGGAGGCGACGCGGCTCGCCCGCTTCGAGCGCGAGCTGATCGAGCGCACGGCGCGCTCGCTCGTGGTGTCCGCCGCCGAGCGCGAGGCGCTCGGCGGCGGCCCGCGCATCGCGGTCGTGGCGAACGGCGTCGACACCGACGCCTTCGCGTACCACGACGGGCCGCGGCCGCCGGCGCGCCTCCTCTTCTTCGGCAACCTCGGCTACTTCCCGAACGTCGACGCCGTGCGCTGGCTCGTGGCGGAGATCTTTCCACGCGTCCGCGCGACGGTGCCGGCAGCCGAGCTGCGCCTCGTGGGCGCGCGACCCGCGCGGGCGGTGCGGGCGCTCGCGCGCGCGCCCGGCGTCTCGCTGGCGGCGGCGGTGCCGGCGATGGCGCCCGAGGTCGCCGGTGCCACGGTGGCGCTGGTCCCGATGCGCGCCGGGACCGGTCTCCAGAACAAGGTGCTCGAGGCGATGGCGGCCGGCACCCCCGTGGTCGCGACGCCGCCGGCAATCGCGGCGCTCGACGTGCGAGCCGGAGAGCATCTCCTGGTGGCCGACGACGCGCCCGGGGTGGCGGCGGCCGCGGTGGCGCTGCTGCGCGATCCCGCGCGCGCCCGGGCGATGGCGGCCGCGGCCCGTGCGCTGGTGGAGCGACGCTACTCGTGGGAGGACTCGGCGCGCGGCGTGGAGGTGGCCTGGGACGCGGCGGTGCGCGGCCGGCACGGCTAGACGACGGGCCCGCGCCTTGCACACTTGCAGGCGTTTGATATCTCGCGAGCGTGCACCGGCGCGACAGGGGGTGGCGGGTTCGCTGGGCGGTGCTGGCCGCCGGGGACATGCTCGCGGCCTGTCTCGCGTACCTGCTGGCATTCATCCTGCGCGTGGTCGTGCCGTTCCCGCTGACCCAGGGATACCTGCCGGCGGTCCGCTTCTCGGAGGTCAGCCATCACTGGCCGGAGATGCTGGTGGCGCAGCTCGCCACGCTCTACTTCCTCGGCCTCTACGAGACGCGTGCGGTGCTCCGCCCGCGCCCGCACCTCGTGCTCATCGTCGCCGCGGCCGCGCTCCAGGCGCTCATCCTGATCGCGGTCTACTTCTTCCGCCAGGACCTGGTGTTCCCGCGCTCGATCTTCGTCGTCTTCGCGTCCCTCAACGCCACCTTCCTGCTGATCTGGCGGCTCGGCTGCTCGGCGCTGCTCGGCGGCTATCCGCGGCGCCGCGTGCTGGTGGTCGGGACGAATGCCGCGGCGTCCGAGGTGATCGCGGCCATCGGCGCGCAGCAGTGGCTCGGGCTCGACGTCGTGGGTGTCGCCGCGAGCAGCCTGAACGGGACGCGGCGCGCCGCGCTCGACGGGGTCCCGGTGCTCGGGCGGCGTGAGGACCTCCCGGCGCTGTGCATGCGTCACGACATCGACGAGGTGATCATCGCATCCGATGCGACGTGGCAGGACGAGCTGCTGGACGCGTTCAGCCGGACGCCGCGCATGCGCTCGCGCGTGTCGGTGGTGCCGTCGCCGTTCGAGATCCTGATCGGGCGGCGCGAGACGCTCCGCCTGCACGACATTCCGCTCATCGAGGTTCTCGAGGACGTGCCCGGCGGCGCCGGCACCGTCACCAAGCGGCTGTTCGACGCCGCGTTCGCCGCGGTGCTCCTGGTGGTGACGGCGCCGATCATGCTGCTCGTCGCGCTCGCGGTGCGCCTCACGTCGCGGGGCGCGGTGATCTATCGCCAGCGACGCGTCGGGCGCGGCGGCGTGCCGTTCACCATCCTCAAGTTCCGCACCATGCACGACGAGGCGGAGATGGCGACCGGTCCCGTGCTCGCCACCAAGGACGATCCGCGCGTGACGCCGCTCGGCCGGCTGCTGCGCGCGACGCGGCTCGACGAGCTGCCCCAGCTGTGGAACGTGATGCGCGGCGACATGAGCTTCGTGGGGCCGCGGCCCGAGCGCCCGGAGTTCGTCGAGGGATACCAGAGCGACATCCAGGGCTACACGGAGCGCTTCAAGGTGCGTCCCGGGCTCACCGGCTACGCGCAGGTGAACGGCGAGTACCACACGTCGGCGCCGACCAAGCTGAAGTACGACCTGGCGTACATCCACAACCGCTCGCTCTGGCTCGATCTCCGCATCCTGTCCGAGACGATGAAGGTGATGCTCACGCGGCGGGGCGTGTAGCGGGTGGCATCGTCGAGTGCGCCGCCGCCGGCGATCCGACGGCTCGCCGACGCGCTGCTCGTCTTCACCGCGGCGTCGACGCCGCTCTCGATCAGCGGCATGGAGATCGGGATCGGCGCCCTGGGCCTGCTGGCGCTCGCCGGAGTCGCGCGCGGCTGGCACGTCGTCCGCCGGACGCCGCTCGACGGGGTGCTGCTGCTCTTCTACGGAGCCTGCGCGCTGAGCACGCTGGCGAGCGGCCACGTGCTGCACGCCGCGGCGGGCTGGCTGCGGCCGCTCTGGATGCTGTCGGCGTACTTCGCGGTGTTCTGGTGGCTGCGCGACCGCGAGCAGGCGTGCCGGATCGCCCTCGTCGTGGTGGCTGCCGGGGCGGTCGCCGGGGCGTACGGCGTCCTGCAGCACTTCGTCGGCGTCGACTGGTACCGCGCCGCGCTCGGCCGCCAGACGCGGGTGCGCCCGCGCGTGCCGGGCGCGGAGGGCTTCGCCGTGGTCGGGTTCTTCGCGCAACTACCTCACGTACGCCCACGCGATGATCTTCCCGCTCGCCTGGGCGGCCGCGTTCGCGGTGCGCGGCAAGGTGCTCGGGATGGTGTCGGCCGCGCTCCTGACGCTGGCGGTGGTGTTCTCGACCGCGCGGGGCGTGTGGATCGGCGGTGTCTGCGGTGGCCTGCTCCTCGGCCTGCTCGAGGGTGGACGGAAGGGCGTCGGGCTGCTCGCGGCGGCGGCGGCCGTCGCGACGCTCGCGGTGGTCGCGTCACCCGGCCTGCGCGAGCAGGCCGCGCCGCTGTTCACGCTCGGGGGGGCGAACGCGGGACGGACGGCCATCTACCGCGCCAACCTCGAGATCGTTCACGATCATCCGCTGCTCGGTCTCGGCTTCGGCCGGTACAAGGCGGCCGCGAACCCGTACTACGATCGCTTCCCCGAGGCCGATCGGCGCTCGCACGCGCACAGCAACGTCCTGCAGGTGGCGGCGGAGGGCGGGCTGGTCGCGCTGGCGGCGTTCTGCCTGCTGTTCGCGGTGATCCTGCGGCGGGGATTCGACGCGCTCGCGGCGGCCGACGGCCCGTGGCAGTGGGCGACGACGGCCGGCGCCTGGGTCGGCATCGCCACCTTCCTCTTCGCCGGGCTCACGCAGTACAGCTTCGGCGACGCGGAGGTCGTGATCAGCATGTGGCTGGCGGCCGCGGTGCTCATGCGCTGCGCGGAACCCGCGTGATGGACGTCCTGCACGTCGACCCCGAGCGCGGCTGGGGCGGCGGCGAGGTGCAGGTGATGGCGCTCCTGCGCGAGCTGGCGCAGCGCGGCCACCGCTCCCGGCTGGCGGCCGACCCGCGCGGGCGGCTGGCGCGCGAAGCGGCGGCCGCCGGCGTGCCGGTCGAGGCCGCTGCCGGTCGCGAACGCGCTCGACGTGCGCGCGGGCGCGCACCTGCGAGCCCTGGTGGCGGGCCACGACGTCGTGCACTTCCACACCGCGCGCGCGCACGCGCTGGCGCCGTTCTGCCGCGGTCGCGGCGCGCGGCTGGTGGTCACGCGGCGGATGGACTACGTGCCGCGCGGTGGCGTCTATGCGCGCTGGCTCTACAACCGCGCCGTCGACGCCGTCATCGCCATCTCGGAGGGCGTCCGGACGGCGCTCCTGCGTGCGGGCGTGCGGGCCGATCGCATCCGCGTCGTGCCGAGCGGGATCGACGTGACCGCGGTCGACGCGCCGCCGGGTGCGCGCGCCGCCGTCCGCGCCGCGTGGCACGTCGAGGCGGACGATGTCCTGGTGCTCGTGCTCGGCGCCCTCGAGCGGCGAAAGGGGCACGCCGTGCTGCTCGATGCCGCCCGGCGCCTGGCGTCGCAGCGGCCCGCCCTGCGCTACGTGTTCGCGGGTGACGGGAGCGAGCGCGCGGCGCTCGCCGGCGCGGCGCACGAGCTGGGGGATCGCGTCGTGTTCGCCGGGTTTCGCCAGGACGTCGGCGCCTGCCTCGCCGCGGCGGACGTCGTCGCGCTGCCGTCGCTGCACGAAGGGCTCGGCGTGGCTGCGCTCGAAGCGATGGCGGCGGGGCGCCCCGTCGTGGCGAGCCGCGTCGGGGGGCTCGCCGAGGTGGTCGTGGACGGCGAGACGGGACTCTTCGCCGAGCCGGGCGAGCCGGAGTCGCTCGCGACCGCGCTCGCGACGCTGGCGAGCGATCGCGACTTGCGCGCGCGACTCGGGGAGGGCGGTCGACGCCGGGTTCTCGCGCGCTACACCGCCGCGCGGATGGCGGAAGGCACGCTCGCCTGCTACGGGGAGGCCCCATGCGCGGCGTGAGGGGGAGGCGGCTCGCGGCGCTCGTGCGCCGCATGCGCGGTGTCCGCGTGCTGGTCGTGGGCGACCTGATGCTCGATCAGTTCGTCTGGGGCCGGGTCGATCGCATCTCGCCGGAGGCGCCCGTCCCGGTGGTGCACGTGACCAACGAGGACGTGCGTCCCGGCGGCGCGGGGAACGTGGTGAGCAACGTCGCCGCGCTCGGCGGCCGGGCCGCGGTCGGCGGCGTGATCGGCCGCGATGCGGCGGGCGCCCGGCTGCGACAGGAGCTGGGGCGTCTCGGCGCCGACACCGGCGGCGTCGTGACGACGAGCGAGACCGCGACGATCCGCAAGACCCGCATCATCGCCCAGCAACAGCAGGTGGTGCGGCTCGATCGCGAGGGCGCACCGGTGCACGACGGTCCCGCGGCGCGCCGGCTGCGCGACTGGGTCCTGCACCGGCTGCGCCGGGCCCAGGTCCTCGTGGTGTCGGACTACGGCAAGGGCACCGTCGGGCCGGCGTTGCTGGACGCCCTGGCCGGGGCGCACGCGCGCCGCGCGTTCACCTGGGTCGTCGATCCGAAGAGCGACAACTTCTCCCACTACCGGCGGGTATCGCTGGTGAAGCCGAACCTGCAGGAAGCGGCAGCCGCCGCGGGCGTCGAGATCCGCGACGCGGCCTCGCTGCGCACGGCCGGCACCCGGCTGCTCGAGCGCTGGGACGCGGAGGCGGTGCTCATCTCGCGCGGCGAGCACGGCATGGCGCTCTTCCGCCGCGGCCGGCCGGTGCGGGAGTTCGCCACCGCCGCGCGCGACGTCTTCGACGTGACCGGCGCCGGCGACACCGTGGTCGCGACCTGCGCCCTCGCGCTGGGCGCGGGCGCCACGCTGGAGGAGGCGACCGTCCTCGCCAACCACGCCGCGGGCATCGTCGTCGGCAAGGTCGGCACGGCAACCGTGACGTCGGCCGAGCTCGCGGCCGCGCTCCGGGATGCCTAGCACCGGCGGGAGGAGTGGCATGCAGTCGATGACGGGGTTCGGGGCAGGCGCCGCCGAGGTTCCGGGCGCCCGCATCGGGGTCGAGGTCCGCGGCGTGAACCAGCGCCATCTCGACGTCCGCATCGCGGCGCCCGCGCGAGTACGCGGCGTGGGAGAGCGAGCTTCGCGAGCGCGTGCGCGCCCACGTGGCGCGCGGGCGGGTCGACGTCACGATCGTGCGCACCCCGCTGGCGGCACGCCGTCAGTACCGCGTGGCGGTGCGCGAGGAGCTCGCCGTGGCGTACGTCGTCGCCGCGCGCAGCCTCGCCCGCCGGCTGCGGGTGCCGGGAGAGGTCGCGCTCGCCGACGTCCTCAGGCTGCCGGAGCTGTTCGAGGTCCTCGAGCGTCCGCCGGATCCGGGCAAGCGAGCTGCCCGGCCTGCGGAGCGCGCTCGCCGCGGCGCTGCGCGCGTTTCTCCGCGAGCGCGGGCGCGAGGGGCGCCACGTCCAGCGCGACATGCGGCAGCGCGCCGCCACGCTCGCCACCCTCGCCGGTCGGATCCGCCACCACCTGCCGGAGCTGCAGCGCGCGCTGCGGCGGCGCATGGAGGAGCGCGTGACGCGCCTCGCGGCGGGGGTCGACGTCGATCCGGGCCGGCGTCGCGCAGGAGCTCGCGTCGCTCGCCGACCGCGGCGACGTGACCGAGGAGCTGGTGCGCCTGGAGAGCCATCTGGCGGCGCTCGCGGCGGCGCTGCGCGGCCGCGCGCCGGCCGGGAAGCAGGTCGAGTTCCTGCTCCAGGAGATCCTGCGCGAGCTCAACACGACGGGCGCGAAGGCCGCGGACGTGCAGACGAGCGCCTGGGTGCTCGAGGCCAAGGGCGAGGTGGAAAAGCTGCGGGAGCAGGTGCAGAACGTCGAGTGAGTCGGGTGCTGGTGACGATCTCAGGGCTCCCCGGGAGCGGCAAGACCACCGTGGCGCGGCTGGTGGCTCGCACGCTCGGGCTCGAGCACGTGTATGCCGGCAACATCTTCCGCCGACAGGCCGAGGCGAACGGGCTCAGCCTGGAGGAGTACCTCCGCCGCGCCGAGCAGGACAGCTCGATCGACCGCGAGCTCGACCGGCAGATGGAGTCGCGTGCCGCGCGCGGCGAGGCGGTCCTCGAGGGGCGCCTCGCCGCGTTCATGGCCGACCGGGCAGGCGCGCCGGCGCTCAAGGTGTTCCTGGACGCGACCGAGGCTGTACGCGCCCGGCGGATCCGCGATCGCGAGGGCGGCGCGGCCGCGGAGCGCCTGCGCGAGATCCAGGCGCGCGAGGCGTCCGATCACCGGCGCTACCTTGACCTCTACGGGGTCGATTACCACGATCTGGCACGATACGATCTCGTGATGGAGACGGACCGCGGCACGCCCGAGGAGATTGCGCAGGCCATCGTCGAGCGGGCGCGCGCGCGCTTCGCCAACGACGGCAGATGACCCTCGGCGATTTGCTCGACAAGGTTCGCGCCTACAACCCCGCAGCCCCCCTCGACGTCGTCGAGCGCGCGTACGCCTTCTCGGCGGAGGTGCACCGCGGACAGCGCCGGCAGTCGGGCGAGCCCTATCTGACGCACCCGGTGCAGGTCGCGGGCATCATCGCGGACCTCCGGCTGGACGTCCCGAGCATCGCGACCGGGCTCCTCCACGACACGGTCGAGGACACGCTCGCGACGCTGCCGCAGCTGGAAGAGCTCTTCGGCGAGGAGATCGCCGGACTCGTCGACGGCGTCACGAAGATCGGCCAGCTCAACTTCACCTCGCGCGAGGAGAAGCAGGCCGAGAACTTCCGCAAGATGCTGCTGGCGATGGCGCGCGACATCCGCGTCATCCTGATCAAGCTCGCCGACCGGACCCACAACATGCGCACGCTCGGCCACCTGCGTCCCGAGAAGCAGATCGAGATCGCGCAGGAGACGCTCGACATCTACGCGCCGCTCGCCCACCGTCTCGGCATCTACGGGATGAAGAGCGAGCTCGAGGACAACGCGCTGCGCTTCCTGCACCCGGAGGTGTACTACCAGCTGAAGCGCAACGTCGCGAAGAAGAAGGCGGAGCGCGAGCGCTACATCCGGGAGGTCCTGTCGGTCCTCGAGCGCAAGCTGATCGAAGCCGGTCTCGACGGCACGGAGGTGCACGGCCGGCCGAAGCACTTCTTCTCGATCTACCAGAAGATGCAGGCGCAGAACCTGCTCTACGATCAGATCTACGACGTCATCGCGTTCCGCGTCCTGACCGACTCCGTGAGCGAATGCTACGAAGCGCTCGGCGTCGTGCACGCGAGCTGGCGGCCCGTCCCCGGGCGCTTCAAGGACTACATCGCGGTGCCGAAGACCAACGGCTACCAGTCGCTGCACACGACGGTGATCGGTCCCTACGGCGAACGCATCGAGATCCAGATCCGCACGCGCGAGATGCACCGGGTCGCGGAGTACGGCATCGCGGCGCACTGGCGCTACAAGGCGCCGGGAACGGAGGGAGCCCAGGACAGCGACCAGCGCTTCGCGTGGCTGCGCCAGATGCTCGAGTGGCAGCACCACCTGTCGGATCCCGACGAGTTCCTCCGCACGGTGAAGGAGGACCTCTTCAGCGAGGAGGTCTTCGTCTTCACGCCGAAGGGCGATCTGCTGAACTTCCCGGTCGGGTCCACCGTCATCGACTTCGCCTACCGCATCCACTCCGAGGTCGGGCGCCACTGCGCCGGCGCGCGGGTGAACGGGAAGCTCGTGCCGCTGCGCTACCAGCTGCAGAGCGGCGACACGGTGGAGATCATCACCACGGCGAACCAGGTGCCCTCGAAGGACTGGCTCAAGCTGGTGCGGACGTCGCGCGCGAAGGCGCGCATCCGGGCGTACATCAAGGGCCAGCAGAGCCAGCGCTCGGTGGCGGTGGGCCGCGAGATCCTGGAGCGCGACCTGGGGCGACACCATCTCGACCTCGCGAAGCTGCGCAAGGACGGCACGCTCCAGCGCGTGCTCGAGCAGCTCGAGGTGCGTGACGAGGAAGCCCTGCTCGGCCGACGTCGGCTACGGCAAGCTGACCGCCCAGCAGGTGATCGGGAAGATCTTCCCGGAGGAGGAGCTGGAGCGCCGGCGCGAGCAGAAGGAGGGCGCGCTCCAGCGGCTGATGCGGCTGGTCAGCCGCCAGCCGAAGAGCGGCGTGCGCGTGTCGGGCGTGGAGGACATGCTGGTGCGCTTCGGGAAGTGCTGCCAGCCGCTGCCCGGCGAGCGCATCGCGGGCTTCATCACGCGCGGGCGCGGGGTCACCGTGCACGCGCAGGACTGTCCCAAGGTCCTCGAGACCGATCCCCAGCGGCGAGTCGACGTGCAGTGGGAGAACGGGAAGGGCACGCCGCGCGCCGTCCGCATCGAGGTGACGTGCGTCGACCGGCCGGGGCTGCTGGCCGCGATCTCGAAGGCGATCAGCTCGACGGGGACGAACATCGCGCGCGCCCAGGTGCACGCGCTCGGCGATCACAAGGCCCAGAACACCTTCGAGCTGATGGTGGGGAGCATGGATGAGCTCAACCTGGTCATGCGAAATCTCGGGCGGGTCCGCGGCGTCATGAAGGTGCACCGGGTGCGCGAATGAGGCGCACGATCGAGACCGACGACGCGCCGAAGCCGGTCGGTCCGTACGCGCAGGCGGTCCTGGCGGGCGACTTCGTCTTCGTCGCCGGCCAGATCGGGCTCGACCCGGCCACCGGGAAGCTCGTGACGGGCGGGACGCGTGCCGAGCTCGGGCGCGTGCTGGACAACCTCGCGGCGGTGCTGCGCGCGGCGGGCCACACCCTGGACGACGTCGTCAAGACGACCGTCTACCTGATCGATCTCCGCGAGATGGGGCTCGTGAACGAGGTCTACGCCGCGGCGTTCCCGGCGCCGCATCCGGCGCGTGCGACGGTGCAGGTGACGGCGCTGCCGGCGGGAGCGCGCGTGGAGATCGAGGCGGTCGCCGTGCGGAGCGGCCGCGAGCCGGTCGGCTAGACGGGCCTATACGGCCTTGGCGATCTTGCCGCTGCGGAGGCAGCGGGTGCAGACTCGCAGGTGCTTCGCGGCGCCGCCGACGCGGGCGCGCACGCGCTGGAGGTTCGGTCGCCACACGCGCTTCGTCTTGTTGTTCGCGTGACTCACACTGTTGCCGACCGAGCGCTGCTTGCCGCAGACGTCACATGCGCGCGCCATAGGGGGCCGGGAGGTACCACGGCGGCGCGCGACTGGCAAACGGCCGCGCCTCAGGCGTCCCGGCGGATCCGGCGGATGAGGTCGGTCGTCGAGGCGCCCGGCACGAGCGCGATGCGCTCGACACGCCCGCCCCGGGCGAGCACGCTCTCGCGCCCGACGATGTCGTCTGCCGCCCAGTCGGCGCCCTTCACCAGGACGTCGGGGGCGAGGGTCTCGACGAGTCCGAGCGGCGTGTCCTCCGGGAACACGATCACGTGGTCGACCGCGGCGAGGGCGGCGAGCATCTCGGCGCGCTCGCCGGCGCGCAGGATGGGCCGCCCGGGTCCCTTCAGGCGGCGCACGGACGCGTCGTCGTTCAGCCCGACGACCAGCACGTCGCCGAGCGCGCGCGCCGCGGCGAGATAGCGCACGTGTCCCGGATGGAGCAGATCGAAGCAGCCGTTGGTGAAGACCACGCTGGCGCCCGCGGCACGGCGGCCGTCGAGCACGGCGCGCAACGTCGCGGCATCGCGCGCGATCTTCGCAACCGCCATGGGCGCGAAGCATAGCGCAGCGCCAGGGCGGTCCCAAACCACCGCGTCCTTGACCGCCCCCGGGACGCGGGCTACACCCGCGCACGATGCCGAACCATCGGCGCCGCCGATGGCGCGAGGCCATGTCGGTCCGCGTGGACCTGAACGGCCTCTTCGCGGGGACCGGTTTCGCGCCGCCAGGACCTCGAGACGCTGGCGCCCGAGCTCGATCGCGTGCGGCGAGAGCTCGGGGAGCGGCGCACCGGCGGCCTCCTCGAGTTCGCCGAGCTGCCGTATCGCCGCGCCGACGTGCGCGCCATCCTCCAGGCGGCCGAGGTCGCGCGCGAGCGCTTCGACACCCTCGTGGTCCTCGGCATCGGTGGCTCCGCCCTCGGCGCGCATGCGCTGCACCAGGCGCTCGGGACCGGCGCGGGACCGCGCGTCGTCGTGTCCGACTCGATCGACCCGGGCGCGCTCCGCTCGCTGCTCGGCGCGGTCGATCTCGAGCGCACGCTCTTCAACGTGGTGAGCAAGTCGGGCGACACGGTCGAGACGATGGCGCGCTTCCTGATCGTGCGCGATCGGCTGATGCGCGAGTTCGGCGCGGTCGACTACAAGGACCACGTCATCGTCACCACGGAGGCGGAGCGCGGCTCGCTGCGCCAGATCGTGAACGACGAGGGCTTCCAGTCACTCGTCGTACCGCCGGACGTCGACGGACGATTCTCGGCCCTCACCGCGGTCGGCCTGTTCCCGGCGGCCGTGGCGGGGATCGACGTGGACGAGCTGCTCGCGGGCGCCGCCATGATGGACCAGCGCATGCGCGCCGCGGAGTCGCCCCTCGCGGACCCCGCGCTCGCGCTGGCGGGGGCGTTGTGGTCGCTCGCCCGCACCGGCATCCACATCGTCGTGCTCATGAGCTACGCGGAGCGGCTGGCTGCGGCGGGAGACTGGTTCTGCCAGCTGTGGGGCGAGACGCTGGGCAAGGCGGTGGACCGCGACGGCCGCGTGGTCGAGCACGGGCAGACGGCCGTGCGTGCGCGCGGCAGCGCGGATCAGCACTCGCACCTGCAGCTCTACCTCGAGGGACCGCGCGACAAGGTCGTGCTCTTTCTCCGCGTCGACGATCATGGAGAGCCGCTCGACATCCCGGCCGCGTACCAGGACATCGAGGAGGTCGGCTGTCTGGGCGGCAACTCGCTCGGCAGCCTGCTGAACGGCTCGCAGCACGCGACCGAGCTGGCGCTGGCGCGGCGCGGCCGCCCGAGCGCCACGCTCACGCTGCCGGCGGTGAACGCGTTCACCGTCGGCCAGCTCGTCTACCTGCTCGAGATGGCGACGGTGGCCACCGGATGGCTCGCCGGGGTCGATCCGTTCGGCCAGCCGGCAATCGAGGAGGCGAAGGAGTTCACGTTCGGCCTCATGGGGCGCCCGGGCTTCGAAGCACGCCGCGCGGAGATCGAGGGCTGGGTGGCGGGAAAGGATCCGCGCTTCATCCTCTGAGCCGGAACGCTGGCGTGGGGAAGGTCGCCATACTCTCCCCGATCGTGCAGGGGCAGATCGCCGCTGGAGAGGTGATCGAACGCCCCGCCTCGGTGGTGAAGGAGCTGGTCGAGAACGCGCTCGACGCCGGCGCGCGGCACGTCGAGGTGGCGCTGCGGAGCGGCGGGATCGAGCGCATCTCGGTGCGCGACGACGGCGAGGGCATGACGCCCGAGGACGCGCTGCTGGCGTTCGCGCGGCACGCGACCAGCAAGCTCACCGGCGCGGACGATCTGGAAGCGGTCCCGACGCTGGGATTTCGCGGCGAGGCGCTGCCGAGCATCGCGGCGGCCGGGACCGTCCGCCTGGTGACGCGCCGGGCGGCCGACACCGCGGCGGTCGCCGTCGAGGCGGACGCCAGCGGCGCGCGCGACGCCGGACCGGCCGCGGCGCCGCCGGGCACGCTGGTCGAGGTGCGCGATCTCTTCGCGATGACGCCGGCACGGCGCAAGTTCCTGCGCACGACGCCCACCGAGGTGGGGCACGTGGTCGACCTGCTCACGCGGCTGGCGGTGGCGTGGCCGGAGACGGGGTTCCGCCTCGAGCACGACGGGCGCGAGGTGATCGCCTACCCGCCGGTGCGCGATCTGCGCGAGCGGCTCGCGCAGGTGCTGGGCGCCGAGCGCGCCGGCGCGATGATCGGCTGCGACGAGGCGGCGAACGGCCTCTCGCTGACGGCCTTCCTCGGGCCGCCGCGCGAGTCGCTCTCGACGACACGCCTCGTGTGGACGTTCGTCAGCATGGAGCCACGACCGGGCCAGCCCGCGGCGCGGCGCTGGGTACGCGATCGGCTGCTGCTCCGCGCCGTGCTGGACGGCTACGAATCGCTGCTGATGCGCGGCCGCTACCCGGTGGCCATGCTCTTCCTCGCGACGAGCCCCGGCGAGCTCGACGTCAACGTGCACCCCGCGAAGCTCGAGGTACGCTTCCGCCGGCCGCAGGCGGTGCACCAGCTGATCGTGTCCGCGCTGCGTGGCCGCCTCTCCGCCGCGCTCGGCCCGCAGGCGGCGACTGTCCCCCTCGTGTCGCGGGTCGCGGAGACGATGCCGCGGTACGGCGTCGCTCCCGAGGCGGAGCGCATGGCGCCCGCGCCGGCCGCTCCCGGTGGTGCGCCGCCGGGAGAGCAGGGCAGTCTGTGGCATCCGGCGCCGGCGGGGTTCGCCAGCCTGCGCTTCATCGGGCAGGTGCTCGACGGGTATCTGGTCTGCGAAGGACAGGACCGCGTCGTGCTCCTCGATCAGCACGCCGCGCACGAGCGCGTTCGCTTCGAGCGCCTCCGAGGCCAGCATGCCGCCGGCCGGGTGGAGCGCGATGCGCTGCTCGTCCCCGAGACCATCGTCTTGACGCCCGTGCAGGTCGCCACCCTCGTCGAGCACGAGCGGACCCTCGCAGCCTTCGGGCTGGAGGGCGAGGCCTTCGGCGACGACACGTTCCTCCTCCGCACGGTGCCCAGGTTGCTGCACGGCAAGGATGTCGGTGCGCTCGTGCGTGCCCTGGCGGGCGAGCTGGTCGAGCACGGCGTCAGCCTCGAGCCCGCCCGCGCGGCCGACGCGGTCCTCGCGACGATCGCCTGTCACAGCGCGGTGCGGGTCGGGCAGCGGCTCGGGCCCGAGCAGGTGCGCGCCCTGCTCGATGCGATGGACGGGGTGGACGTGAACACGCACTGTCCGCACGGCCGGCCGGTCGCCGTCGAGCTGTCGCGCGCGCGACTCGAGTCCCTGTTCGGGCGATGAGCGCGCCGCGGGTCGTGTGCCTGGTCGGTCCGACGGCATCCGGCAAGACGACGCTCGCGCTCGAGCTGGGCGAGGCCCTCGGCGCGGAGGTCGTCTCGGTGGATTCGCGACAGATCTACCGGCGCATGGACATCGGCACGGCAAAGCCGACGCCGGACGAGCGGCGGCGGGTGCGGCACCATTGCCTGGACCTGATCGACCCCGAGGAGACCTTCGACGCCGCCCGGTTCCGTGCGGCGGCGACGCACGCGCTCGACGACGTGCGCGCGCGCGGCCGGCACGCGCTCGTGGTGGGTGGGACCGGTCTCTGGGTCCGCGTCCTCCTGCGCGGCCTCTGTCCGGCGCCACCGCGGGCGCCGGCGGTGCGCGCGGCGCTGCGTGCGCTCGCCGCACAGCGTGGCCCCGACGAGCTGCACCGCCACCTCGCCGTGCTCGACCCGCCGGCGGCTGCGCGCGTGCACCCGCGCGACGCGGTGCGCGTCGAGCGCGCGCTCGAGGTGGTGTTCTCGAGCGGCCGGCGGCTGTCGGACTGGCAGGCGGCGCATCGCTTCGCCGAGTCGTCGTACGACGCGCTGCTCGTCGGGCTCGCGGTCGCCCTGCCGGACCTGGAGGCGCGCATCGCGACGCGCGCGCGCCGGATGGTGGCGGCCGGATTCGCCGACGAGGTCCGGCGCCTGCGGGCGAGCGGACTCGCCGATACGGCGCCGGCGTGGGCCAGCGTCGGCTATCGCGAGATGCGCGCGCACGTCGACGGCGCCTGCGATCTCGAGGCGGCGGTCGGGTCCCTCGTCGTCAGCACGCGGCGATTCGCGAAGCGCCAGCGCACCTGGTTCCGGGCAGAGCCGGGCGTGCTCTGGCGCGATCCGGTGCGGGACCGCGAGCGGGTGCTGTCGGAAGCGATGACGTTCCTCGCGCACGGGGAGCGTCCGGCGGCGTGAGCGGTGCGGCGCGCGTTGCAAAACCACAGGCCCCACGGTAGAGCCTCGTCGGCGCTCCACATGCCTCGCCCGGCTTCGATTGTCTCGATCCGCCGTCAGATCGACCGCATAGACGACCAGCTCCTCCGGCTGCTCAACCGGCGCGCGCATCTGGCGCTCGCGGTCGCCGCGCAGAAGGAGCGCCGTCGCGCGGCGATCTACGCGCCGGCACGCGAGCACGGCGTCCTGTCGCGGGTGGCGCGACAGAACGGCGGACCGCTCGAGCCGGCGCACGTGCGCGCGATTTTCCGCGAGATCATCTCCGCGGCGCGCAGCCTCGAGGCAGCGATTGCGCGTCGCGTACTTCGGCCCGCAGGCGTCGTGGACGCACCTGGCAGCGTGCCAGCAGTTCGGCTCCGCGGCGGAGTACGTGCCGTCGCCGACGGTGGGCGACGTCTTCCGCGACGTCGAGGCGGGGCGCGCCCAGCTCGGGGTCGTGCCGGTCGAGAACTCCACCGAGGGGATGGTCGCGCGCACGCTCGACCTGCTGGTGGAATCGCCGCTCGCCATCTGCGCCGAGGTGACGTTGCGCGTCCGGCACTGCCTGCTCGTGCGGCCGGGAACGGAGCGCTCCGGCGTGCGCCGCGTCGCCGCGCATCCGCAGGCGCTGGCGCAGTGCCGCCAGTGGCTGGCGGCGAATCTCGCCGGGGTTTCCACGCTCGACGAGGCGAGCAACACCAGCGCGGCGGCGCGCGCGGCGACCGAGCGGGGCACGGCGGCGATCGCCGCCGAGGCGGCCGCGTCCGCCTACAACCTCCACGTCCTCGCCCGTGGCATCGAGGACGAGACCGGCAACGCCACGCGCTTCCTCGTGCTCGGCCGCGAGGACAGCGAGCAGGCCACCGGCGACGACAAGACCTCGATCGTGATGAGCGTCCGGGACGAGGTGGGTGTGCTGGCCCGGATGCTGCGTCCCTTCGCCACGCATCGCATCGACCTGATCAAGATCGAGTCGCGGCCGCTGCGCGAGCGGCCGTGGGAGTACTACTTCTTCCTCGACCTGAAGGGGCATCGGCGGGAGGCGCGAGTGGCGCGCGCGCTGGAGGCGGTGCGGCGGCGCGCGCTCCGGCTGAAGGTCCTGGGATCGTACCCGGCTGCGCCCGATCCGGAGCCGTGATGACCGTCGACATTCGCCAGCTCGTTCCCGAGTGGATCCGCACGCTCACGCCGTACCCGCCCGGGAAGCCGATCGAGGAGGTGGAGCGCGAGCTCGGCATCCAGGGCTCGATCAAGCTGGCGTCGAACGAGAATCCCCTCGGTCCGTCGCCGCGCGCGGTCGCCGCCGTGTCGGCCGCGCTGAACGGCATGCACCTCTATCCCGACGGGTCGGCATTCTACCTGCGCCGCCGGCTCGCGGAGCGTCACCGCGTCTCGCCGGACGACATCCTGGTCGGCAACGGCTCGAACGAGATCATCGAGCTGGTGGTGCGCACCTTCCTGCGGCCGCGCGACGAGGCGGTGATGGCCGATCAGGCCTTCGTCATCTACCGCATGGTGGTGCAGGCGGTGGCCGCGACCCCGCGGGTGATCCCGCTGCGGAACTTCACGCACGACCTCGAGGCCATGGCCGAGGCGGTGACGCCGCGGACGCGGCTCGTCTTCCTCGCCAACCCGAACAACCCGACCGGGACGATCTTCCGGCGCCGCGAGTGGAAAGCGTTCCTGCGCGCGCTGCCGGCGCGGCAGCTCATCGTGGTCGCCGACGACGCGTACGCCGACTACGTCGAGGATCCCGAGTATCCCGACACCATCGGCGAGCGCGGCGACGGCTCGGTTCCGGTGGTGACGCTGCGGACGTTCTCGAAGCTCTACGGCCTGGCGGGGCTGCGCATCGGCTACGCCGTGGCGCCCGGCGCGGTGATCGAGGCGATGCAGCGCATCCGCCAGCCGTTCAACGTGAACGCCCTGGCGCTCGTCGGCGCGCTCGCCGCGCTCGACGACCAGCGAGCACGTGCGCCGGACGCTCGAGGTGAATCAGCAGGGCATGCGGATGCTGTCCGGCGCGTTCGACCGCCTCGGCCTGCCGTTCGTGCCGAGCGCGGCGAACTTCATCCTGGTGCGGGTCGGGCAGGGGCTGGCGGTCTACGATGCGCTGCTCCGTCGCGGGGTGATCGTGCGGCCGATGGACGGCTACGGCTTGCCGGAGTACCTGCGTGTCACGATCGGCTTGCCGGAGGAGAACCGGCGCTTCGTCGAGGCGCTCGAGGCAGTGCTCCGCGAGGGCGGATGACCCCGCTCTTCGACCGCCTCACGGTCGCCGGGGTGGGGCTCATCGGCGGCTCGCTCGCGCTGGCGGCACGCGAGGCGGGACTGGTCCGGGAGGTGATCGGGCTCGGCCGCAGCGCCGAGAACCTGCGCGTGGCGCGCGAGCGCGGGATCGTGGATCGCGTCGCCACCAGCCCGGCCGATGCCGTCGCGGGCGCGGGGGCGGTCGTGCTGGCCGCGCCGGTCGGTGCGTGCGCCGCGCTCGCCGAGCAGCTCCGGCCGCACGTCGCGCCGGGCACGCTGCTCACCGACGTCGGCAGCGTGAAGGCCAGCCTGGTCTCGTCGCTCGAATCGCGGTGGACCGATCCGGGAATGGTGGTGGGCGCGCACCCGGTGGCGGGCAGCGAGGCCGCGGGGGCGGGCGCCGCGCGTGCCGACCTGTTTCGCGGCCGGCTCTGCATCGTGACGCCGACGCGCGCGGACGCGGCCCGAGGCGCTCGCGCGCGGTGCGCAGCCTGTGGGAAGGGGTGGGGGCGCAGCGTCGAGGAGATGGACGCCGCGGTGCACGACGAGATCCTGGCGCGCGTATCGCACCTGCCGCACCTGGTCGCCTATGCGCTGATCGCGGCGGTGGCGGGCGCGCGCGTCGGCGGGCGCTGCGTGCTCGACTATGCCGGCAGCGGGCTGCGCGACACCACCCGCGTCGCGGCTAGCCGTGCCGAGCTGTGGCGCGACATCGCGCTGGCGAACGCGGACGCGCTGCGCGCGGCGCTGGGCGATTTCCGCACGGCGCTGGACGGGCTCGAGACGCTCCTCGCCGCCGGCGATGCGGCGGGGCTCGAGCGGGCGCTCGAGGCGGCCGCGGTCGTCCGGCGCCGGCTCGACGGAGGCGTCGGGATGACACCCGTCCGCGTGGGAGCTGCCGCGATCGTCCGCTGCGCGGCGACGTCACCGTGCCGGGCGACAAGTCGATCGGGCATCGCGCGCTGCTCCTCGGCGCGCTGGCCGACGGCACGACCGTCGTGCGCGGGTTCTCGCGCGGCGCCGACGTCCGCGCGACGCTCGAGGCGGTGCGCCGCCTCGGCGCGACGGTGGAGGACGACGGCCACACGCTGCACGTCACGGGTGCGGGGCTCGAGCTGGGCGCGGACCGCCAGACGGCAATCGACTGCGCGAACTCCGGCACCACGATGCGCCTCGGGATGGGCCTGGTGGCCGGAGTGGGGGGCGCCTGCACGCTCGACGGCGACGGCTCGCTGCGCCGGCGGCCGATGGAGCGCGTCGCCGAGCCGCTACGCGCCATGGGGGCGCGCATCGTGACGAGCGACGGCCGGCCGCCCGTCCGGGTGGAGGGCGGCGGACTGACGGCGATCGACGTGGACCCTGCCGGTGGCGAGTGCGCAGGTGAAGTCGGCGGTGCTGCTGGCGGGGCTGCGCGCGCGCGGCACCACGCGCGTCGCGCGAGCCGCTGGCGAGCCGCGACCACACGGAGCGCTGCTCGCGCACATGGGCGTCTCGATCCGCTCCGGCGGCGGCACCGTCGTGCTGGCGGGCGGGCAGCGACTCCGGGCGGCCGAGATCGCGCTCCCCGGCGATCCGTCGTCGGCGGCGTTCCTCGTCGTCGCCGCCCTCATCGTGCCCGGCTCCGAGGTGCGGCTGCGCGACGTCGGCCTCAACCCGACGCGCACGGGCGCGCTCGCGATCCTGCGTCGCATGGGGGCGGACATCCGCCTCGAGCGGACGCGAGACGAGGCCGGGGAGCCGCGCGGCGATCTCGTCGTGCGGGCGACGCGGCTCCGCGGGACGACCATCACCCCCGACGAGGTGCCGGCGGCCATCGACGAGCTGCCGGTGCTGGTCGTGGCCGCGGCGCTGGCCAGCGGCGAGACGCGGCTCGGCGGCGCCGCGGAGCTGCGCGTGAAGGAGAGCGATCGGCTCGCGGCGCTCGCGCAGCTCGCGCGGCCTCGGCGTCCCGATCACGGTGCACGCCGATGGCCTCGTGATCGCAGGGCCTCGACGGCCGGCCGCTCGCGGGCGGCCGCGTCGACGCGGGCGGCGACCATCGCATCGCGATGGCGTTCGCCGTCGCGGGGCTGTGCGCCACGGGCGGCGTGGAGATCGCCGACCCCGACTGCGTCGCCGTCTCGTTCCCCGGCTTCTTCGCGCAGCTCGCGGCGCTGGGCGCGCGCGTGGAGGAAGCCTGATGCGACGGATCGTGGTGGCGATCGACGGCCCCGCCGGCGCGGGGAAGAGCACGGCGAGCCGCGCGCTGGCGCAGCGGCTCGGCTACGGCTACGTCGATACGGGAGCGATGTATCGCGCCGTGGGCGTCCTGGCGGCGCGAGCGCGGGCTCGCGCTGGACGACGACGCCGCGCTCGGCGCGTCTCGTCGGCGCGCTGTCGTTCGAGCTGCGCGACGGCGGCACGGCGCTCGTGGTCGACGGGCGCGACGTGTCGGCGGCGATCCGGCGCGCCGACGCGGGCGAGCTGGCCTCTCGCGTGTCGACGCGTCCCGTGGTGCGCGAGCGGCTGGTCGCGCTGCAGCGCGCGCTCGGCGAGGCGGGTGGCGTGGTGATGGAGGGCCGCGACATCGGCACCGTGGTGTTCCCGGACGCGCCGGTGAAGCTCTACCTGACGGCCGACGCCGGCAGAGCGGGCGCGGCGGCGCGCGGCGGAGCTCCGCGCACGCGGCGAGGAGGTGGACGAGGCGGCCCTGGCGGCCGACCTCGAGGCGCGCGATCGCCGGGACAGCGGGCGGGCAGCACGCCCCGCTTCGCCCCGCCAGCGACGCGCGGCTCATCGACACCACGCATCTCGGCCTCGACGAGGTGGTCGAGCGCATGGCGGAGGCGGTGCAGAGCGCCGTTCGGCCTTGCAAGCCTTGAGAAACGGCGGTATGGGTTGCCGGTTGCGCCCGTCCGCAGATTTCCGCCCACAGGGGGTACGAGCTTGATGTCCGTTCCGTCGGAGAAACCCGGTCCAGAGACCGGAGCCGAGGAGGACTTCGCTGCCCTCTTCGAACAGAGCCTGAAGAGCCCGAAGCCCGGAGACATCGTCTCGGGCCGGGTCGTTCGGGTCGGACGCGACAGCGTCACCGTCGACATCGGATACAAGTGCGAGGGCACCGTCCCGGTTCACGAGTTCATGTCGCGCGACGGCGAGCTGCTCGTGAAGGAGGGCGACAACGTCGACGTCTACTTCGAGTCCACCGACACGGAGAGCGGCAACGTCCAGCTCTCGCGCCAGAAGGCGCTGCAGCTGGTCGTGTGGCGCGACATCGAGCGCGCCTTCGAAGCCGAGGGCGCCGTCGAGGGCTCCATCGTCGGCAAGGTGAAGGGCGGCCTCAAGGTCGACATCGGCGTCCCCGCGTTCCTGCCGGGCTCGCACGCCGACATCCGGCCGGCGCGCAACCTCGATCGCTACATCGGGCAGCGCGGCCGCTTCGCGATCCTGAAGTTCAACCGCTCGCGCGGCAACGTCGTGGTCTCGCGCCGCGCCGTCCTCGAGCGGGAGCGCACGCAGCTCAAGGAAGAGACGCTCAAGGTGCTCGAGGAAGGCGTCATCCTCGAGGGCACGGTGAAGAACATCACCGAGTACGGCGCCTTCGTCGATCTCGGCGGCATCGACGGCCTGCTGCACGTCACCGACATGTCGTGGGCGCGGGTCGGGCATCCCTCCGAGGTGGTGAACGTCGGCGACCGCGTGAAGGTCGTGGTGCTCAAGTACGACCCCGAGCGCGAGCGCGTGTCGCTCGGCATGAAGCAGATCATGCCCGATCCGTGGAGCACGGTGAGCGAACGCCTGCCGATCGGTCTCCGCATCCACGGCAAGGTGCAGAGCATCACCGACTACGGCGCCTTCGTGGAGATCGAGCCCGGGCTCGAGGGCCTGGTGCACGTCTCCGAGATGTCGTGGACGAAGCGCGTGACGCACCCCTCGAAGGTGCTCGAGGTGGGGCAGCAGGTCGACGTCCAGGTCCTCGACATCGATCCGCAGAACCGCCGCATCTCGCTCGGCCTGAAGCAGACCGAGCCGAATCCGTGGGAGCAGGTCCGGGTCAATCACCCGGTCGGCAGCCGCATCGCCGGCAAGGTGAAGAGCATCACCGACTTCGGGCTCTTCGTCGAGCTGGAGGAGGGCATCGACGGCCTCGTGCACGTCTCCGACCTCCACTGGACCAAGAAGGTCAAGCACCCGTCCGAGTTCTTCAAGAAGGGCGACGACGTCGAGGCGGTGGTGCTCGGCATCGACGTCGACAACGAGCGCATCTCGCTCGGCATCAAGCAGCTCACGGAGGATCCCGTGGTCGCAGGTCCCGAAGCGCTATCCGGCGGGGGCGCGCGTGCGCGGCAAGGTCTCGAGCGTCACGGACTTCGGCGTGTTCGTGGAGATCGAGGAAGGGGTCGAGGGCCTCGTCCACGTGTCGCAGCTCTCCACGGAGCGGGTGGACCGGCCGTCGTCGCTGTACAAGGTGGGTGACGAGATCGAGGCGGAAGTCACCCAGGTGGACGCGCGCGAGAAGCGGATCGCGCTGTCGATCAAGGCGCTCCGGCGCAGCGAGGAACGCGACGAGGTCGACGCCTACATGCAGCGCGAGCGCGAGGGGGGCAAGTTCTCCTTCGCCGACATCATGACCGAGGACCTCGAAGCTCGCGACAAGAACAAGGGCTGAGACGTCGCGGCGCGCCGGGTCAGCGGAGACACGGTCGGGCCATCCGGGGAGACAGACCGCCATGACGAAGCGCGATCTCATCGACGAGGTGGTGAAGCTCTTCCCTCGCTTCTCCCGTCGCGACGCCGAGGTGATCGTCAACGAGGTCTTCGAGAGCCTCACCCAGGCGCTGGTGCGCGGCGAGCGCATCGAGATCCGGGGCTTCGGCAGCTTCGTGGTGAAGCACCGTCAGGCGCGCGAGGGCCGCAACCCGAAGACCGGCGCGCTGGTGCCGGTGCATGCGAAGCGCGTCCCGTTCTTCAAGGTCGGGAAGGAGCTGCGGCTCCGCGTCGACGGCAAGCCGTGGACCCCCGACGACGCCCAGGTGCTCGACTAGCGCAGGCCGGCCGCGGGATGGAGGTCCTGTGGGCCCCGTGGCGCATGGCGTACATCGGGGCGGAGACGCGGGAGACCGGCTGCATCTTCTGCCGCGCGCTGGAGGGTGATCCCCGCGAGCGCCTGCTCCTGGGTGCGAGCCCGGCCAGCGTGGTGATGCTGAACCGTTATCCCTACGCCAGTGCGCACGTCATGGTGGCGCCGCGGCGTCACACGGCGTCGCTGGCGGACCTGCCCCCGGACGAGTACCAGGACCTGAGCGAGACGCTCCGGCGCGCGCAGCACACGCTCGGCGAGGTGCTGCACGCCGAGGGGTTCAACCTCGGGATGAACCTGGGCGCGTGCGCGGGAGCCGGCATCAAGGATCACCTGCACTGGCACATCGTGCCGCGCTGGACCGGCGACACGAACTTCATGCCGCTGCTGGCCGAGGTGCGTGTCATGCCGGAGCACCTGCGCGCCACGTACGACCGTCTCCGTCCGGCGTTCGCCTGGCTCACGGCTTGAGCCCGGGCGACGTCGAGCGCGCCAGCGGCTCGTTGGTTGTCTCGCGCGCGACGACCTGTGTATGATCCGCGCTCTACTCAACGGAGGGGCGGCCATCGTGCAAGAGTCCGTGCGGCCGAGCACGCTCGGCGAGCTGAAAGCATCCGGCTACACGAGGCGCTCGGTGCGCGAGGAGATGCGGCGCCACGTGCTCGAGCACGTCGCCGGCGACGAACCGCTGCTGCCGGGCATCATCGGGTACGACGCGACGGTCGTCCCCGAGGTCGAGAACGCGCTCCTCGCCGGGCATCACATGGTGTTCCTCGGCGAGCGCGGACAGGGGAAGAGCCGGATCATCCGCACCCTGCGGCGCTTTCTCGATCCCGCCATCCCCGTCGTCGCGGGATGCCAGATCAACGACGACCCGCTGCGCGCCCATCTGCGCCGCCTGCCGCCGCGCGGCGGCGGCCGAGGGCGATCGGCTGGCGATCGCGTGGATCGGTCCCGAGCAGCGCTACGGCGAGAAGCTCGCCACGCCGGACGTCTCGATGGCCGATCTGGTCGGCGAGATCGACCCCGTGAAGGTCGCCGAGGGACGCTACCTGGCCGACGAGGAGACCATCCACTACGGCCTGATCCCGCGCAGCCACCGCGGCATCTTCGCCATCAACGAGCTGCCCGATCTCACCGAGAAGGTGCAGGTCGGACTCTTCAACCTGATGGAGGAGCGCGACGTCCAGATCAAGGGATATCGCATCCATCTGCCGCTCGACCTGGTGATCGTGGCGAGCGCGAACCCCGAGGACTACACCAGCCGCGGTCGCATCATCACGCCGTTGAAGGATCGCTTCGACGTCCAGATCCGCACGCACTACCCGCGCAACCTGGAGGACGAGATCGCGATCATGGAGCAGGAGGTGTCCGCGCTCGATCGCGACGGTCGGGAGCTGCGGGTGCCGCCCTTCATGAAGGAGCTGGTGGCGCAGGTCACGTTCGAGGCGCGCGCGTCGAACGAGATCAGCCAGGCGTCGGGCGTGAGCGTGCGGGTCAGCATCAACAACTACGAGACGTTGATCTCGAACGCCGAGAAGCGGGCGGTGCGCACGCAGGAGCGCGAGATCGTCCCGCGGCTCACCGACCTGCACGCGGTGCTGGCGTCCACCGCCGGCAAGATCGAGCTCGAGTACGCCGGCGAGGAGAAGAAGGAAGAGGAGCTCATCGAGCGCCTGATCGGCCGCGCGGTGCTCGCGGTGTGGGACCGCTTGCTGACGGTCGAGGCGCTGGCGCTGGTCGTCGCCCACTTCGAGTCGGGCTGGGGCGTCGAGGTGTCGGACCGGATGCCGGCGGCGGAGTACCGCGAGGGCGTGCAGAAGATCCCCGGCCTGCGCGAGGCGGTGGCGCGACTCGGGCCGTTCGAGAGCCCGGGTCTCATGGCCGCCGCCATCGAGTTCGTCCTCGAGGGCCTGCACCTGCACCAGAAGCTCAACAAGGATCGCGACGGAGGCCGTTGGGCCTACCGGGCCTAGGGGAGTCCTCGATGCTCGTCGTCCGCTACACGGCCTGGGACGGCACGCAGCAGGTCCGGCTGACGGCCGAGCAGGCGTTCGACAAGCTGTCCGAGCTCCTGTCCTACACCGACGACGTCCAGCAGGCGCTCGACTGGCTCCTGCACCAGGGCGTCGAGGTCGAGGGCATCCGCGTGCTCGGCCTGGACGACCTGCTCGAGCAGCTGCGCGAGGCGATGCGCGGGCGATACCGCGACGTCAACCTGCGCCCCGCGCTCGCCGAGATGCGCGAGAAGCTCCAGGAGGTGCTCGACCTCGAGCGCGAGGCGCTCGACGGGCTCGAGGGCCAGGAGGCGGCGCGCGAGCGGGCCGCGCGCAAGCGCGCGTTCCTCGACCAGCTTCCGCCTCGCCTGTCCGACGCGCTGTCGCAGCTCGCCGACTACGAGTTCGAGGACGCCGAGGCCGCGGCCGCCTACGAGGCGCTGCGCGACGAGCTCGAGAACATCCGCGCCCTCGAGGAGTTCGAACGCCGCTACGGCGATCTCTTCCACGGTCCGCGCGGGATCGGCTACGCCGAGGCGCTCGAGCTCATGCGCGAGATGGAAGCGTGGAAGCGCCTCGAGGAGCAGCTGCTGGCGGGAACGCTCGAGGGCGTGGACGCCTCGCAGCTCGGCGAGCTGCTCGGACCCCAGGCGCTGCGGAGCTTCCAGCTCCTCCAGGGAATGATGCAGGCGCTCGCGCAAGCGGGCTACGTGACGCAGCGAGAGGGCAGGGCCGGGCTGTCGCCGAAGGGCGTGCGGCGGATCGGGCAGCTCGCGCTGCGCGACATCTACCAGGGGCTGCTGCGCGACCGACCGGGCGGTCACGTGACCGACAGCCGCGGCCTCACGGTGCTGCGTCCGGACGAGACGCGACCGTATCGCTTCGGCGATCCGCTCGCGCTGCACCTGGTGAACACGCTGAAGAAGGCCGTCGCGCGCCGGCCGGGGACACCGCTCGCCCTCGAACCCGACGACTTCGAGGTGTACGCGGCCGACCAGAGCGCTACCAGCTCCACCGTCCTGCTCCTCGACATGAGCTGGTCGATGTCGTGGGAGGGGCGCTTCGCCGCGGCGAAGAAGGTCGCCATGGCGATGGAGAGCCTGATCCGCTCCCGGTACCCGCGCGACTACTTCGCCATCGTGGGGTTCTTCACCCGCGCGGTGGAGCTCCGGCTGCGCGACCTGCCCGAGGCGAGCTGGAACATGGGCGACCCGTTCACCAATCTCCAGGACGGCCTGCGGCTCGGCGCCGAGCTGCTGGCACGCCATCCGAGCAGCAACCAGCACATCATCGTGATCACCGACGGCCAGCCGACGGCGTACTTCTCGCGCGGCCGGCTGTACTGCGAGTGGCCGCTGTCGTTCGGCGGGATCAGCATGCGGGCCGCGCAGGAGACGCTGCGCGAGGTGGAGCGCGTGACACGGCGCGGGATCACGATCAACACGTTCATGCTCGACGACAGCCCGAGCCTGCGGGCGTTCGTCGAGCGCATGACCCGCATCAACAAGGGGCGGGCGCTCTACACGCGTCCGGACCGTCTGGGTCAGTACCTGCTCGTCGACTACCTCACGAAGAAGCGCAAGCGGGTGTGAGGGGCGCCCTCCTCGCACAGTACCTGCGCGTCAAGGCGCAGCATCAGGGCGCGATCCTCCTCTTCCGGCTCGGCGACTTCTACGAGATGTTCTTCGACGACGCGCGCGTCGCGTCGGGCGTGCTCGATCTGACGCTCACGGCGCGTAACCGCGGCGCGCCGGACGAGGTGCCGCTGTGCGGCTTCCCGGCGCACGCGGCCCAGCCGTACGTGACGCGGCTTCTCGGCGCCGGGCACGCGGTCGCGATCTGCGAGCAGGGCGAGCCCGGCAAGGGGCAGAAGCTCCTCGAGCGCGAGGTGGTGCGCGTCATCACGCCCGGCACCATCCTCGAGGAGGAGAGCCTCGATCCCGGCGCGCCGAGCCTGCTGGCAGCGCTCGCGCACGACGGCGGGACGCGGTTCGGGATCGCCACCATCGACTTCGCCAGCGGCGCGTTCCGCGCGGGCGAGGTCGAGGGCTGGATCGCGGCCCGGGAGGAGCTCGAGCGGCTGGCTCCGCGCGAGCTGCTGCTCCCGGACGATCTGCCGCGCGACGTCGCCGCCGCCCTCGCCGGGCCGAAGGCGTGGGCGACGGCCGCGCTGCCCGCGCCGAGCGACGTCGGCGTGGCGCTGCCGCCGCTGGCGGCACGCGCCGCCGGCGGCGCGCTGGCGTACGTCGACGGCGTCTATCGCAAGCGTCCGGCGCACCTGCGGGCGCCGGAGCTCCATGCGCCGGCGGGGCTCCTCGCGCTCGACTCGGCGACGCGGCGGAACCTCGAGCTCCTGCAGACGCTCGGCGGCGAGCGCCGGGGCTCGCTCCTCTGGGTGCTCGACGAGACCGAGACCCCGATGGGAACGCGCCGCCTGCGGGAGTGGATGCTGGCCCCGTTGCTCGATCCTGGCCGCATCGGCGAGCGCCTCGACGCGGTCGAGGCGCTCACCGAGGACGTGACGTCGCGCGCCGCGCTCCGCGAGGCGCTGCACGGGATGGGCGATCTCGAACGCCTGGCCGGTCGGGTGGGCGCGCGCGTGGCGGGTCCGCGCGACCTGGTCTCGCTCGCGACGGCGCTCGGCCGGGTCGAGCGTGCGGCCACGGCCCTGGCTCCGCTGCGCAGCGCGCTGCTCGCGCGCCTGGGCGCCATGCTGGATCCGCTGGCCGGTGTCGCGGCGGCGATCGGCGATGCGCTGGTCGAGGCGCCGCCGCCGCACACCCGCCTGCCGGGCTACATCCGCGCCGGGCACCACGTCGAGGTCGACGCCCTGCGCGAGAGCGCGCGGGACGGGAAGGGATGGCTGGCGCGCTTCGAGGTCGAGGAGCGCCGGCGCAGCGGGATCGCGTCGCTCAAGGTCCGCTACAACAAGGTCTTCGGCTACTACGTCGAGGTGACGAAGGCGAACCTGGCGCAGGTCCCGTCGGACTACGAGCGCAAGCAGACCCTGGTCGGCGCCGAGCGCTTCGTGACGGCTGCCCTGAAGGACCACGAAGCGCGCGTGCTCGGCGCCGATGAGCGCCTGCGCGCCCTCGAGCAGCATCTGTTCGCGGAGCTGCTGGACGGCGTCGCCGCGCACTATCCGACGCTGGCCCGTACCGCGGACGCGGTGGCGACGCTGGACGTCCTCGCGGGGCTCGCGGAGGCGGCGCATCGGCGCGGATGGTCGCGTCCGCGCCTCACGCGCGAGCCGGCGCTGCACGTCCGGGGCGGCCGCCACCCGGTGGTGGAGGCGATGAGCGGGGAGCCCTTCGTTCCCAACGACACGGCGCTCGACGCCGACGACGCGCAGCTGGTCGTGCTCACGGGACCGAACATGGGCGGCAAGTCGACCTACCTGCGCCAGGTCGCGCTGATCGCGCTGCTGGCCCAGGTGGGCAGCTTCGTGCCGGCAACGGAGGCCGAGATCGGTCTGGTGGACCGCATCTTCACGCGCGTCGGCGCGAGCGACAACCTGGTCGGCGGCGAGTCGACGTTCATGGTCGAGATGCGCGAGACGGCCAGCATCCTCGCCAACCTGACGGCGCGCAGCCTGGTGATCCTCGACGAGATCGGCCGCGGCACCAGCACCTTCGACGGCATCTCGATCGCCTGGGCGGTGGCCGAGCACCTGCACGACGCGCCCGAGCGGCCTCGCACCCTCTTCGCCACCCACTACCACGAGCTGACCGCGCTGGCCGCGGAGAAGCCGCGCGTGCGCAACCTGTCGGTGGCCGTCGCGGAGTGGAAGGGCACGATCGTGTTCCTGCGCCAGATCGTGCCTGGGCCCGCCCCGCGCAGCTACGGCGTCGACGTCGCCGGGCTGGCCGGCGTGCCGCCGTCGGTGGTCGAGCGGGCGCGGGCGCTCCTCGGCTTTCTCGAAGGCGGCAACGCGCTGGGACCCGGGCGAGGCCCGGCGCCGGACCTCGCGGCCGTACCGGGGGAGACGGCGCCGGGACGCGGAGCGGCCGCCGCGCAGCTCTCGCTCTTCGGGCATCCCGAAGCGCAGCTGTGTCGCGAGCTCGCGGCCCTGGATCCGGAACGGCTCACGCCGATGGACGCGCTCGCGATCCTCGCGCGCCTGGTCGAGATGGCGCGTCGCGGTGTTTGAATGCGGGGAGAGCGTCTCTTAAGCTCGGGGCGCCGATGATCCTGGCGACCACCCCGTCGTTCGAGCCGCTCCGCTGTGTCAGCACCTTGCCGGACGTGCACCAGAACGTGGCCCGTGCCGGGTCGACGGCCCGCGCGTTCGTGCAGGCGGCGCGCGAGGAGCTGCGACAACGGCACGATGGCGGGGCGGGGGGCCTCGCGGTGGTGGCGGCGTACACCGACGCGATCGACCACCTGGTGGAATGGCTCTTCGACAACGCGACGGCACACTACCAGGCGAGGAATCCGCGGCTGAACCAGCGCTGTACCCTGGTGGCGCAGGGCGGGTACGGACGCGGGGAGCTCAACATCCAGTCGGACATCGACCTCCTCTTCCTCTATCCGTGGAAGGTGAACCCGTACGCCGAGACGATCGCCGAGATCGTCATCCCGGGTCTCTACGACGCGGGCCTCGTCGTCGGGGCGGCGATGCGCAACGTGCGCGAGTGCTGCCGCCTGGCGGCCCGCGATCTCAAGGTGAAGACGGCGCTCCTCGACGCGCGCTACCTGTGCGGCGATCGCTCGCCGTACGACGACTTCGCGGACCTCGTCGTCGAGGAGGTCTGGACGCCGAACCGCCAGGCCTTCTTCAAGGAGAAGCTGAAGGAGAGCGAGGAGCGTCACGTCAAGCACGGCGACAGCATCTACCTGCTGCAGCCGCAGCTGAAGGAGGGCCTGGGCGGGCTGCGCGACCTGCACACCGCGCTCTGGATGGCGAAGGTGCGGTACCGGGTGAGCAGCTTCCGCGATCTGGTCGCCCTCGGGGTGCTCACCGATCGCGACATCGACGACATGGACGCCGCGCTCGACTTCCTCTGGCGCGTGCGCAACGGGATGCACTTCACGACCGGCACCCACCAGGATCACCTCACCTTCGACCTCCAGGACCGGCTCGCGACCGCGCTGGGCTTCGGTCCCGGCCGGCCCGGGATCGAGGCCTTCATGCGACGGTACTACACCGACGCGACGACCGTGCATCGCCTCGGCGAGACGGTGATCGCGCGCTGCGTGCAGATGACGGAGCCGGTGCGCTACACGGCACCGCCCGTGCGCAGCATCCGGGACGGCATGCGCATCCAGGGCACGGTGCTCTCGGTCACGGGACGCGAGGTGTTCGAGGACGAGCCCGCGAGCATGGTCGAGGTGTTCGCCGAGGCGCAGCGCCACGGCGCGAGCCTCTCGACCGCCACGCGCGAGCTGCTGCGCGAGAACCTCGCCCTGCTGGCGGCCGCGCGCGACGCGCCGGAGGTGTCGGCGTCGTTCCTGCGCGTGCTGCGGGGCCGCGGGCACATCGCGGAGAGCCTGCTCGAGATGCACAAGCTCGGCGTCCTGAAGACCCTGTTCCCGGAGTTCGCGCGGCTCGAGTGGCTCATCGCCCACGACCCGTTCCACATCTACACCGTCGACCATCACTCGCTCGTCGGAGTGCGCGAGCTCGAGCTGCTCCGGGAGGGGAAGTTCGCGGACACGCTCCCGCAGCTCACCGACGTGATGCGCGAGCTGCCGCAGCCCGAGCTCCTGCTCCTCGGCATGATCTTCCACGACGTCGGGAAGGGCCACGGCCACGACCACTCGGGACGCGGCGCACGCATGATGAGCGAGATCGCGGACCGCCTCGGGCTGAACGAGGACGCGCGCGCGGCGTGCGTGTTCCTGGTGGAGCATCACCTGCTGCTGTCGCACCTCGCGCAGCAGCGCGACATCGGCGACGACCAGCTGGTGGCGGATTTCTGCCGCACCGTGGGCAGCGTCGAGAACCTGCAGCGCCTCTACGTCCTCACGTATGCCGACATGCGCGCCGTCGCGCCGGGCATCTGGAACAACTGGCGGGCGACGCTCGTCACCGAGCTGTACCGCCGCGCCTTCGAGTTCTTCGAGAAGGGCGTCTTCGAGCCCGAGGATCGCGCCGCGCGCGCGGAGCGAGTCCGTGCCCGCGTCCGGTCGGTGGCGCCGCCGGAGCAGCGGGACGCCATCCGGACGTTCGTCGAGCAGATGCCCGACAGCTACTTCCTCTCCACGCCGGAGGAGGTGATGCCGGGACACGGCGAGCTCCGCCGCCGCTTCGAGCGAGCGGAGGAGGCGGGCGAGCGGCCGGCGGTGGCGACCCAGCTGAGCGCCTTCCCCGAGCGCGACTTCACCGAGTTCGCGGTGTGCACGCGTGACCGGCCCGGCCTCTTCGCGATGCTCTCGGGGGTGCTCGCCGCCCACGGAATGAACATCCTGGCGGCGCGCATCGACACCAGCCGGGACGAGGTGGCGCTCGACGCCTTCCGCGTGTCGCACGAGGGGGCGGACGACACCGTCGATCGCGACCGCTGGGAGCGCGTCGAGCACACGTTGCGCGAGGTGCTGGCGGGGACGCGGGACATCGAGGCGCTGGTGACCAACAGCAGCCGGCCGTCGGTTCTCACGAAGAAGCGACGGCCGGTGCCGACGCGGGTCGAGTTCGACAACGCCGTGTCGGGCGCGTACACGGTGGTGGACGTCTACGCCGCCGACCGTGTCGGCCTGCTGTTCACGATCACCAACTGCCTCTATCACCTGTGGATGCAGATCCATCTCGCGAAGATCACGACGATGGTGCACGAGGTGCTCGACGTGTTCTACGTGACCGACGCCGAGGGCCGGAAGGTGGAAGACCCCGCGCACCTCGAGCAGATCCGCCAGGAGCTCGTGCGGGCGCTCTCGCCCGCGCCGCCGGCCGCCCCTCCGGCCCCGCCCGGCGAGCCCGTCCGGGTGGCCAGCACGGGCTGAACGGAGCGTGGTGGTGGCGGCGGGGCGGGGGAGCGAGACGCGGGTGCTGGACGGCAGCGTCGATTCGTACCTCGACCATCTCGCCACGGAGCGCGGCCTCGCCAAGCGTTCGGTCGAAGCCTACGGGCGCGACCTGACGGCGTTCGTGCGCGGCCTCGTCGTGCGGCGCGTCCGGAGCCCGACGGCGATCGGCGCCGAGGACGTGCGCGCGCATCTGGCAGCGCTGACCGACCGCGGCCTGTCGCCGCGCAGCCAGGCGCGCGCGCTGGCGGCGATCCGGAGCTACCTCCGGTGGGCTGGCGCGCGAGCACCGGCTCGCGGCTGACCCTGCTGCCGAGATCCGCATCCGGCGGCCGCCGGGACGGCTGCCCAACGCACTCGGGCACGGCGACGTCACGCGCCTGGTGACGGTGACGGTGCCCGGCGGCCGCCGGCCGCAACGCGATCGGGCGCTGCTCGAGCTGCTCTACGCGAGCGGGCTCCGGGTGTCGGAGGCCGTGTCGCTGGCGGTTCACGACGTGAACCTGGAGGCCGGGTACGCCACCGTCCTCGGGAAGGGCGGCAAGGAGCGCGTGGTGCCCCTCGGCCAGCACGCGCGGGAGGCGATCGTCGAGTACCTGGGGGGCGAGCGGCCGCACCTGCTACGCGGCCGCTCGAGCGCGCTGCTGTTCGTGCGTGCGGGAGGCCGGGGGCTGTCCCGCCAGACGGTGTGGAAGCTGGTGCGGGCGCGCGCCCGCGCGGCGGCGGTCGCGTGCGGGGTGTCTCCGCACACCCTGCGCCACACCTTCGCCACGCACCTGCTCGGCGGCGGAGCCGATCTGCGCGTCGTGCAGGCGCTCCTCGGCCACGCCGACATCGGGACCACGCAGATCTACACGCACGTCGCCCCGGAGCGCCTGCGCGCCGTCCATCGCCGCCACCACCCGCGAGCATGACCGGCGTGCCGCCGGTCTTCTTGCGCCGCCCCCGGCCCGCCCGATACACTGTCGCAGGCATATGGAGCCGACGGCCGTGATCGCACGGGTCGCGATCGTGGCCTTGCCGCTCCTGGTGGCGGTGGTGTTGCATGAGGTGGCACACGGGGTCGTGGCGTACCGATGTGGGGATCCGACGGCTGCCCGGGCCGGGCGGCTCACGTTGAACCCGTTGCCGCACGTCGATCCGGTCGGCACGTTGCTCGTTCCGGGCCTCTTGCTGGCCACCTCGCTCGCGTTCGGCAGCCGTCCGATGTTCTTCGGCTGGGCGAAGCCGGTGCCCATCGATCCGCGCTGGTTCCGGCGGCCGCGGCTCGACTGGCTGCTGGTCGCGCTGGCGGGTCCCGGCACGAACCTCATCCTGGCTGCCGCCAGCGCGGTGGCGCTCGGCTGGCTCGCCGGCCGCGCGGGGCCCGGCGCGGGGCACACCTTCCTCTCCGCGCTGGTGGCCCAGTCGGTGGTGATCAACTGCGTGCTGGCCGTCTTCAATCTGCTTCCCGTGCCGCCGCTCGACGGCGGGCGCGTGCTCGCCGCCATCCTGCCTGTCGCGGCGGCCCAGCGCCTTCGCCGGATCGAGGGCGTCGGCCTGGTGGTGGTCCTGCTGGTGGTGTTCAACACGGGAATCCTGTCGACGCTCGTGCGGCCGGTGCTGTCGCTCTGTCAGGACCTGGCGAGCCACGTGGCGGCCCGGGTCGGAGGGTAGGAGCGGAGTGGCGGGCCGGCAGGTGATCGTCAGCGGGACGCGGCCGACGGGTCGGCTGCACCTCGGCAACTGGCACGGCGCGCTCAAGAACTGGGTCCGGCTCCAGCACGAGCACGAGTGCTTCTTCTTCGTCGCCGACTGGCACGCGCTCACCACCGCCTGGGAGGATCCGATCGGCATCGAGGAGTCGACCGTCGAGATGGTGCTCGACTGGCTCGCGGTCGGTCTCGACCCCGCGCGCTGCACCATCTTCCAGCAGTCGGCCGTGAAGGAGCACGCGGAGCTCTTTCTCCTCCTCGGCATGGTGACGCCCGTCCCGTGGCTCGAGCGCAATCCCACCTACAAGGAGCAGCGCGAGCTGCTCGTCGAGCGCGACCTCTCCACCCTCGGCTTTCTCGGCTACCCCGTCCTGCAGGCGGCCGACGTCCTCATCTACAAGGCGACGGCCGTGCCGGTCGGGATCGACCAGGCGCCGCACATCGAGCTGGCGCGCGAGATCGCGCGGCGCTTCAACGCGACCTACCGCCCGCTCTTTCCGGAGCCGCAGACGCTGCTCACCGAGACGCCGAAGATCCTCGGCACCGACGGCCGGAAGATGAGCAAGAGCTACGGCAACGCCGTCTACCTGACCGAGCCGCCCGAGGACGTCGACCGCAAGCTCTCGCGCATGGTGACCGATCCCCGGCGCGCGCGGCGCACCGACCCCGGCGAGCCCGCGGACTGCCCCGCGTACCTGTCGTTCCATCGCACGTACTGCACCCCCGAGGAGCTGCGGTGGCAGGAGGAGGGCTGCCGTGCGGCGAGCATCGGCTGTCTCGAGTGCAAGAAGGTGACGATCGCGCACGTGCTGGCGGAGCTGGAGCCGTTCCGCGCTCGCCGGGCCGGATTGACGGCCGACGACGCGCGCTCCGTGCTCGCGGCGGGCAACGCCCGCGCGCGCCAGGTCGCGGCGGAGACGATGGCCGAGGTCCGCGCCGCGGTGGGGCTCGCATGAGCGCCGCGCCCTGCACCATCAAGCTCGACGTCTTCGAGGGACCGCTCGATCTCCTGCTCCACCTCATCAAGAAGAACGAGGTGCAGATCACGGACATCCCGATCGCCAGCATCACCGATCAGTACCTCGCGCTGCTGGAGGAGCTGCCCGAGCTCAACCTCGACGGCGCGGGCGAATATCTCGTGATGGCGGCGACCCTCACGTACATCAAGAGCCGGATGCTCCTGCCCGTCGACCCGGACGACGAGGGCGAGGCCGAGGGCGATCCGCGCGCCGAGCTGGTGCAGCAGCTCCTCGAGTACCAGCGCTTCCGGGAGGCGGCTGCCGACCTGGGCGAGCGTCGCGTCCTCGGCCGGGACGTCTTCGCCGCGGCGGGCGAGCCCGAGCCGACCGCCGACCCGGGCGACCCGGTTCCCCGGGTGCGGGACGCGAGCCTGGCGGATCTGCTCGACGCGCTGCGCGGCGTCCTCTCGCGGCTGACCCCGCCGGCCGCCCACGCGCTGCCAGCCGCGGGGCTGTCGATCGCGGAGTGCGTCGAGCGCATCCTTGCCCGGTTCGCGCTGGGGACCCGGGTCGAGTTCGCGGAGGTGTTCTCGCCGGACGCGGGGCGAGGGGAGGTGATCGTGACCTTCCTTGCGCTCCTCGAGCTGATCCGGCTTAAGGTGATACGGGCCGTGCAGCACGATCGGTTCGGCCCGATCCAGCTCGAGCTCGCGGTCGGCGACCTGGCAGAAGCCAGGGAGCGGGCGCGGGAGATGAGCGAGGTCGGCATGTGGCGGGGCGTGGAGGTGTCGGATGGGAGCGGACCTGGCGATCGAGCTTGAGGAACACGTGAACGGTAACGGGCGGCACGGGGCGCTGGTCGATGCCACGCTGTCCCACGTCGAGCCCGACGAGGCGAGGGACGATGTCGAGGCGGTCGACGAGGCAGCCGGTCTCGGGGCCGTGATCGAGAGCATGCTGCTCGCGTCGGGTGCGCCCGTCCCGCTTGCCCGGCTGGTGGACGCGCTCGAGGGACCCGACCGGCGCGAGGTCGCCGCGGCGCTGCGCGCGCTCGGGGCGTCGTACGAGCGCGAGGGGCGCGGGCTCCGGCTCGTCTACGTCGCGGGGGGGTATCAGCTGCGGTCCGCTCCGGAGCACGCGCGCTGGGTGCGGCGGCTCCTCGGCGGGCGGCCGCCGCGGCTGTCGCGGCCGCTCCTCGAGACGCTGGCGATCGTCGCGTATCGCCAGCCCTGCACGCGCCCCGAGATCGAGGCGATCCGGGGCGTCGATGCCGATGCGGTGCTGGCGAGCCTGGTCGAGCGCCGGCTGATCCGCATCCTCGGCCGGAAGGACGCGCCGGGCCGTCCGATCCTCTACGGCACCACCAAGGACTTCCTGGAGGTGTTCGACCTCCCCGACGTGCAGGCGCTCCCGCCGCTCGGCGAGCTGGGCGACGGTGCCGAGGCGCTGGTCGCGCGTGCCGAGGCGGCGGCGGGGGCCAGCGGCGGGCGCGGCGACGTCGCCGCGCCCGCCGACGATCCACCTCCGGACCCCGGACGCGACGACTGAGCGACCGGCTGCAGAAGATCCTGAGCGCCTTCGGCGTGTCGTCCCGGCGCGCCGCCGAGGAGCTGATCCGCAACGGCCGCGTCAGCGTCAACGGCGTGGTGGTGCGCGAGCTGGGGACGCGCGCCGACCCGGCGCGCGACGAGATCATCGTCGACGGCGAGCGCATCGGGCACCGGCCGCGACGGCGCACGATCGCGCTGCACAAGCCGCGCGGCGTGGTCAGCACGCTGGCCGATCCGCAACGGCGGCCGACGGTGCGCGGGCTGGTGGCGGAGCTCGGCGAGCGGGTCTATCCGATCGGCCGGCTCGACCTGCAGAGCAGCGGGCTGCTGCTCCTGACGAACGACGGCGCCCTGGCGCAGGGCCTGATGCATCCGAGTCGCCAGGTGGAGCGCGTGTACCACGTGAAGGTGCACGGCTCGCCGGGCGGTCGCGAGCTGGGACGGCTGCGTCGTGGCGTGCGTCTCGACGACGGGCTCGTGGTCCCGACGCGCGTGCGACGGATGAAGGCGCTGCCGCACAAGACCTGGCTGGAGGTCGGCCTGCGCGAGGGACGGAAGCACGTGGTGCGACGCCTGTGTGCGGCGCTCGGCTTGCCCGTCGACAAGCTGATCCGCGTCCGGATCGGGCCCGTCAAGCTCGGCGAGCTGGAACCGGGGGCGTGGCGCGAGGTCACACCCACCGAGATGGGTGTGCTCGAGCGCGCGGCCGGTGTCAGCTCGCCGGCACGCGGCGGCGCGGCGCGGGCACGGGGATCCCGAGGCTCCGGCACGCGGCCCAGAACGCCGCCACGGCCGACGGAACGACGAGCGCCACCCGCAGGCCGTGATGCGCGACCGGGCGCGCCGGCAACCAGCCCGCGACGGCCGCGTCCACGGCCACGGCGGCCGCCAGCATGAGCGCGGTGGCTGCGGCGATGCGGGCGAGGGCGGTGCCGAGGCCGACGGCGAGGGAGCCGATGCGGCGCCTGAGCAGCAGCAGCAGGATGACGCAGTTGGCGAGCGCGACCAGCGAGGTCGAGAGCGCGAGGCCCGTCGCACCGAAGCCGAGCACGCGCACGAACACCCAGTTGAGCGCGTAGTTGACCACGATCGAGAGGACGCTCACCAGCATCGGGGTGCGTGCCTCGTCGAGCGCGTAGAAGGCGGGCGCCAGCACCTTGATGCCGGCGTATCCGGCGAGCCCGACCGCGTAGCCGGCCAGGGCATGCGCCGCGGCGGCGGTGTCGGCGGACGTGAAGCGGCCGTGCTCGTAGAGCAGACCGATCACGGGGACGCCGAACCACGCCAGCCCCGCCGCGGCCGGGATGCAGAGCAGGGCGACCAGCTCGAGCGCGTGCCGCAGCGCGGAGCGCATGGCGTCGGCGTCACCCAGGGCGGCGTGCCGGGACACGACTGGCAGGGTGACGGTCCCGACGGCCACGCCGAAGAGTCCGATGGGCAGCTGCATGAAGCGAAACGCCACGTTCAGCCACGACACCGGGCCGTTCCCGAGATACGAGGCGAAGTTGCTGTTGACGAACACGTTCACCTGCACCGCGGCGGCGCCGATCGTCGCGGGAGCCATCAGCCGCAGCACCTGGCGGAGCGCCGGGTCGCCCGGTGCGATGACGGCACGGTAGCGGTAGCCCACGCGGCGCAGCGAGGGCAGCTGCACGAGCAGCTGGAGGAGGCCGCCGAGCAGGATGCCGAAGGCCATGCCGGTGATGGCCCGCGCGGTGAGCGCCGGATCGGGCGCCGGCGGCGCCCCGCGCATGGCGTCGAGCACGCCGCCGAGATACCCGGGCGCGAGCCACCTGACGCACGCGAGTCCGCCCACGACGGAGCCCAGGTTGAAGAACGCGGACGCGGCGGCCGGTACGCCGAACCGATGGCGCGTGTTCAGGATGCCCATCGCCACGGCGGCCAGCGCGACGAGCAGGAGAAAGGGGAACATGATGCGCGTCAGGTGGACCGTGAGCTCGAGCTTGCCGGGAATGTCGGCGAAGCCCGGCGCGATGGCGCGCGTGATGGCCGGCGCGAACCAGATCCCGAGAAGACAGAGCGCGCCGACCACGACGGCGAGCGTGTTGACGACGAGGCTGGCCAGTCGCCAGGCGGCCGCTTCCCCGCGGCGCTCCAGTTCCTGCGTGAAGGTGGTGACGAATGCGGCCGACAGGGCGCCTTCCGCGAACAGGTCGCGCAGGAGGTTCGGGATGCGGAAGGCGGTGATGAACGCGTCGAGCTCCTTGCCAGCCCCGAACGACACCGCGAACACCTGCTCGCGGGCGAGTCCGAGGATGCGGCTGGCGAGGACCGCGGCGCTCACCACCCCGGCGCGCCGCGCGAGCTGCGCGCGACCTGGCGCCTCGGCCGTCATCGCGGGCGCTCGATACGCGAACGCCGCCGCAGGCGCAATCGAACTGCGCCCGCGACGGCTCGTGACACCGCGAGCACGGGGCTCGCGGTGTCACGTCCGGCCGCCCCCGGCTAGTGCTGCTCGGCTGCCGATGCGATCACCAGGTTGAACGGTGGGGTCGCACCGGGAGCCGGTGTCGTGCCGTCCGCGAACGCGCCGCGGAGGGCAACGATGATGTGATCGTGATCGACGTGCCGCGTGCCGTCCGCGTGCCACTCGCCCGTGGCGTCATGCGCGTGACGGGGCATCGTCTCCTCCTGCTTGTAGGTCTGGAACTCGTGCCGCCAGTAGGAGAGCGTCGTGCTCTCGTCGAGATCGCCGCCGCTCACGTCGAAGAGCCCCGGCGACTTCGGGTCGAGCAGCTGCATCAGGTAGCCCTGGTCGTTGTACATGGCGACGTTCTGCGCCTGGTACTGGAGCGGCAACCCCAGCGCCGTTCCGGAGAACCGCGTCGCCGCGGAGACGGCGCCCACGTCGACGGGGATGTAGACCGTGCCGTCGGCGCCGACGGCGGCGCGATACTCGTGGCTGGTGGTCTCGGCGCCGTCGTGGAGGGCGATCGGCTGTGCCGCGACGGTGAAGTCGTCGGCCGCGACGTCGAACTGGCGAGCGCCGTCACGCCACACGTGCACCGCGCACGGGCCGAGCGGCAGCTCGGGCACGGAAACCCGCAGGTGCTCGCGCGCCGCGCCGTCGGCGATGTCCTTCTGGACCTCCGCGCGTGCGCGCACCCACTGCGGCGCGCTGCCCGTCGCCTCGAAGGCGACGTCGTACGTCGCGCCGCTCTCGAGTGCCGGGTTGAAGAGGGTCACCGTCTGCCCCGAACCGGCGACGAACGGCCGGATGGCAGCGCGCGGCGGCGCTGGCTTGTCGCAGCCGCAGCCGGCCCACGCCGATGGCGTCAGGGAGAGGCCGAGCGCGGTGGCGAGCAGGGCAGAGACGACGGTCCTCGTGTGCATTGTGCGTTCTCCTTCCGGCGGTGCGAAGCCGCCGCAGAGCAACGCTCGTTCCAGGGGCACGACCGCGTGCAGGATCCACGCGCATTCTGGGGTTCGTCGGCTCCCGCGCGGCGCGCCGTGCCGCGCGCGACGTCAGCCGTGGCACACCGACTGCGCCGGCTGTGTCGTTCCTGTCACACGAGGCGCGCGTTGCTTGACAACCGGAAGGGGGACCGATAGCAGGCTCGGTGCGGGGTGGAGCAGTCTGGCAGCTCGCGAGGCTCATAACCTCGAGGTCGGTGGTTCAAATCCACCCCCCGCAATGATGGCGCGCTCGGGAAGTCGCGCAGTCACGAGCTGACGCGACTCGCGCGACACCCGCCCCGAGCAGAATCGTCCGCGCATCCCCTCGGTGCGTCGCGCGGCTGGTGCGGCACGGCGACAGCCTGCGAAAATGTGGCCCTTCGAGGTTGACCGTCGCGCTCCCTTCGTCTAACGCGACGCAAATGCGGACGATGAAGAATGCTGGTCGACTCCTCGCTGCCGTTGCTCTGCTCGCCGCCGTCCTGCCGGGGCCTGCCGCCGCGCGCGTGGGGCCGCGCTCCTACCGGCTCCGGATGGACGGCTACGTCGGACCGCCGCCGGAGGGGCGACGCGAGATGGCCAACCTGCTGATCGCCGCGGGCAAGAAGGACGTTCGCTTCCAGGTCACGAACGCGACGGTCCTCTCGGGCAGCATGCTGGTGACGAACATCTTCAGTCGCGTGCGGCCATACACGCCGAACTTCATCCTGCGCGGCCCGCAGACGGTGATCGCGCCGCTCGAGACCGCCGAGCCCGGAACGCACCTGCGGATCATCGGCCAGTGGCGCCCGGGCGGACGCGATCTCATGGTGTCCTCGATCGAGCCGCGATAGCCCGGCGGATCAGCCGGAGCGCGGCGAGGACGAGCGGGCGCCTCGACCGGCGAGGCGCCCGCCGCACTTCTACTTGGGCGCGGACTCCACGAACTCGACGCCCAACACGTCGTCGCTCCACAGCTTCCAGGCGCGGGCGGCCTCGTCCCGGTGGAACAACAGGACGCTGTCGGTGACGTTGCTCTGGAAGCCAGTGCTGCCGGGAGGCGCGACGGTCTTCATCTTCACGCGGGCGACGGCGAACTCGTCATCGTGGCCGATGTACTTGTAGTCGACCAGCGTCACCTTGATGTCGCCCTCGCGGAACTGATCCGACAGGATCGCCTTGGTCGCCTCGAACCCGGGTGATTGGGGGTGAAGCGTTCGCAGGAACGCATCCGTGTCCCTGGCATCGTAGGCGCGCACGTTCTCTTCGACGACCCCATGCAGGGTCGTTGCGAGCTTGTCGTCGGCGGCACCGGCCGTGACCGCGAGACCGAGGAGCGTCACCAGCATCACGACCATTCGGTTGGTCATCGTCATTGCATCGCCCTCCTCGTGGTCTCAGCCGAGCACGTTGTGGCCGCGGTTGCGCATGCACTGGGTGTACGCCCGCTGGAAGGCCTGGTTCGACTGCACGCCCCGGACGGCGCCCGTCCCGATGCCGCCGGCCGCCGCGCCGATCGCGGCTCCCCGCCCGGCGGAACCCGTTGCCGCCCCGATCGCCGCGCCGCCCGCGGCTCCGAGCAGCCCGCCGGTGAGTGCTCCTCGCGCCGCTTGCCCGGTGGAGTTTCCGGATACCTGCATCGCGAGCTGCCGGCATTCCTGCTGGTCGCGGGTGACGAACTGTGCCCGGGAGCTGCCGTAGGTATCCACCGTCGGTGTCCATTGCGTCTGGGACACGCAGCCGGACAGCGTCGCCAGGCAGAATCCGAGAGTGAGGACACTCTTGCTCATCGCTGATCCTCCTTTGGACTTACGACGCGAACACGAAGCGTCTTAGGGGAAGTCGGTTTACGACTCAAGTCGATGGCGACGTCATCGCCGTCTCTGGTCGCGTGGAATGACCATGCGCACCGCGGTATGCGCTCGACTTCGTCGCAGGCGGGCCCTTGACTGCCCGTTCGGTATCAGTGTTTCCTGGCCTCGCGACGCTGCTCGACGCAGCCCGATCCGTCGGCGCCACATCCGATGGCAGTTCATACGAAGGGAGAATCAGGCGGTGTGTGCGCGCTCCCGTACTAGACAGTCGAGGAGCTTGCTGGCCGCGACCGCCGTCCTGGCGTCGGCCATGGCGATGCTGCTGGCGGCCTGTCGGCCGGAACAGGAGCCTCCGGCCCCCGCGATCCGCCCGGTGCGCGCCGTGACGATCGAGAAACGGGACACCAGCGTGCCGGTCGTGCTCACGGGAAGCATCCAGGCCGAGGACCAGGCGCCGCTCGCGTTCCGGATCGCCGGGCGCATGATCGAACGGACGGTGAATCTCGGTGACCGGGTACGGGCCGGGCAGGTGGTGGCACGGCTCGATACGCAGAACGAGCGCAACGCACAGCGGACCGCGAGAGCGAACCTGACGGCGACGCAGGGACAGCTGACGCACGCTCGCAGCGTGCTCCAGCGCCGCGAGCCGCTCGCGGCACGCGGCGCCGTCGCGCAGACCGAGCTCGACCAGGCACGGGAAGGGGTGCAGACGGCGCAGGCCGCGGTCGACGCCGCGGAGGCGCAGCTCCAGTTCGCCAACGATCAGCTCGGCTTCGCCGACTTGAAGGCGGATGCCGCGGGCGTCGTGACCGGGATCGGCGCAGAGCCCGGCGAGGTGGTACAGGCCGGGCGGATGATCCTGACGGTGGCCCGCCAGGGCGGACGGGACGCGGTCTTCGACGTGTCCGCCCAGGTGATCCGCTCGGCGCCGAAGGATGTCCCCGTCATGGTCTCCCTGACCGACGATCCGGCGGTGACCGCGACCGGGCGCATCCGCGAGGTCGCGCCGCAAGCCGATCCGGTCACCAGGACCTTCGAGGTGAAGGTCGGGTTGACCGAACCGCCCGCGGCCATGCGGCTCGGCGCCACGGTGACCGGGCGGCTGCTGCTCGATCCCAGCCTCACCATCGACATCCCCGCCACGGCGCTCATCCAGAGCAACCAGCAGCCAGCCGTGTGGATCGTCGATCCCGCGACCTCGACGGTGTCGCTGCGCACGATCGACGTCCTGCGCTTCGACCCCGATGCCGTCGTGGTGTCGAAGGGGCTCGCTCCCGGCGACGTCGTCGTCACCGCGGGCGTCCAGGCGCTCCATCCGGGTCAGAAGGTTCGCCGGCTGGAATCCTCCTCCTGATGGAGTTCAACCTCTCCGCCTGGGCGCTGAAGCATCGCTCGTTCGTCGTCTACTGCATGCTCGCTTCATCCCTCGCCGGGGCGTTCGCCTTCTACCGCCTCGGGCGCGCCGAGGACCCGCCGTTCACCATACGCACGATGGTCGTCAAGGCCGTGTGGCCGGGCGCCACGATCGACGAGACCTTGCTCCAGGTCACCGAGCGGCTCGAACGCACCCTCGAGGAGACCCCCCACCTCGATTTCCTGCGCAGCTTCACCAGGCCCGGCGTCACGACGATCTTCGTCAACCTGAAAGGCGCGACGACGGCCAGGGAGGTCGACGACACCTGGTACCACGTGCGCAAGAGCGTCGCCGACATGCGCCACACCCTGCCGCCCGGCGTGGCGGGGCCGTTCTTCGACGACGAGTTCGGCGACACGTTCGGCATCATCTACGGCCTCACCGCCGACGGTTTCACGCATCGTGAGCTGCGCGACTACGCCGAGGACATCCGCTCGCGGCTGCTGGGCGTGCCGGACGTTTTGAAGATCGAGATGCTGGGAGCGCAGGACGAGACCATCTTCATCGAGTTCTCGACCAAGCAGCTCGCCGGCCTCGGGCTCGACCAGACGGCCTTCGTGAACGCGCTCCGGGCCCAGAACGTGGTCCTGCCGGCGGGCGTCATCCAGACCGGCGACGAGAAGCTCGCGCTGCGCATCACGGGCAGCTTCGACTCCGAAGAGGACATCCTGAACGTCAACTTCGTCGCGAACGGGCGAATGATCCGCCTGCGCGACATCGCCACCGTCCGCCGCGGGTACGCGGATCCCCCGCAGCCCATGTTCCGCGTGAACGGCAAGGAGGCCATCGGGCTGGCCATCGCGATGCGCGACGGCGGCGACATCCTGACCCTCGGCCGCAACCTGGATGCGGCGATGCGCGAGATCACGGCGAATCTCCCGATCGGCATCGACGCCACCCTGGTGGCCGATCAGCCCGTCGTCGTGGCGCACGCCATCCACGAGTTCGTCGAGTCGCTGTGGCAGGCGATCGCCATCATCATGGCGGTCAGCTTCATCAGTCTCGGCATCCGCCCTGGCACCGTCGTCGCGCTGTCGATCCCCCTGACGATCGCCCTCACGTTCCCGATCATGGAGCTCGTCCACATCGATCTCCAGCGCATCTCCCTCGGTGCGCTGATCATCGCGCTGACGCTCCTCGTCGACGACGCCATGACGACGATCGACGTCATGACGTCCCGCCTCGACGAGGGCGACGAGAAGGAGGAGGCGGCCACATTCGCCTACCGCACGCTGGCCGCTCCCATGCTGACCGGCAGCTTCATCACGGCGGCCGGCTTCGTGCCCATCGGCTTCGCGCGCAGCTCGGCCGGGGAGTACACCTTCTCGATCTTCGTCGTCGTCGGGCTGGCCCTGATGCTCTCCTGGCTCGTCGCGGTGATCTTCGCTCCGCTGCTCGGCGTCTACATCCTGAAGAAGCCGGAGGGACGGGTGTCGCGCGAACCCGGTCGGCTCATGCGCGGGTTCCGGGGGATTCTCGTTGCCGCGATGCGGGCGCGCTGGGTCACCATCGCGGTGACGGTCGCCGCTTTCGTGGCCGCCATCCTGATCAGCCCGCGCGTGCCCCGGCAGTTCTTCCCGTCCTCGGACCGTCCGGAGCTGCTGGTCGACATCACCCTGCCGACGAACGCGTCGATCTACGCCAGCGAGGACGCGGCGAGCAGGCTCGACGCGGCCCTCAAGGACGATCCCGACGTCGCGCACTGGAGCACCAACATCGGTCGAGGGGCGATCCGCTTCTACCTGCCGCTCGACGTACAGCTGCCGAACGACTTCTTCACCCAGGCCGTCGTCGTCGCGAAGGACGTCGAGGCCCGGAAGCGGCTGCAAGCGAAGCTCGAGACGCTGCTCAGCGAGCAGTTCCCGGCCGCGGTGTCGAACGTGGCGCCGCTCGAGCTGGGGCCGCCGGTCGGCTGGCCGGTGCAGTATCGGGTCAGCGGTCCCGACATCGCGAAGGTGCAGGACATCGCGCTCCGGCTGGCGCAGACCATCGCGGCCGGCGGCACCGTCAAGGGCGTGAACTTCGACTGGATGGAGCCGGGGCGCCTGGTGCGCATCAACATCGATCAGGACCTGGCACGGCTGGTGGGGCTGGATTCACGAGCCATCGCCACCGCGCTCAACAGCGTGGTGACCGGCGTGCCGATCACGCAGGTCCGTGACAGCATCTACCTGGTCGACGTGGTCGGGCGGGCCATCGGCGAGCAGCGGGTGTCGCTCGCGAAGCTCCAGACCCTGGAGATCCCGCTTGCGAACGGTCGCAGCGTGCCGCTGAACCAGGTCGCGACGCTCGGCTTCGAGCAGGAGCAACCGCTCGTCTGGCGGCGCGATCGCGTCCCGACGTTGACCGTGCAGGCCGATGTGGTGGCGGGCCGGTCACCCGAAGCCACGGTCACCGGGCTCGCGCCCGCGGTCGCGGAGCTGAAAGCCAGCCTGCCGCCCGGCTACGGTATCGTGGTCGGGGGGACGGTCGAGGAGAGCGCGACGTCGCAGGCGTCGGTGATGGCCGTCGTGCCGCTGATGCTGTTCCTGATGATCACCTTCCTGATGATCCAGCTGCAGAGCTTCTCGCGCCTGTTCCTCGTGCTCAGCGTGGTGCCGATGGGGTTGATCGGCGTCGTCTTCACGCTCCTGCTCTTCAACCGGCCGCTCGGCTTCGTGGCCATCCTCGGCATCCTTGCGCTGTTCGGCATGGTGGCCCGCAACGCGGTGATCCTGATCGAGCAGGTGGAGATCGAGCGCGCGCAGGGCACGCCGCCCTGGGACGCGGTGATCGCGGCGAGCGTGTCGCGCTTCCGCCCCATCATGCTGACCGCCATCTCGACCGTGCTCGGCATGATCCCGATCGCCTGGACCGTGTTCTGGGGGCCGATGGCATTCGCCATCATGGGGGGCTTGCTGGTCGCGACGGTGCTCACCTTGATCTTCCTGCCGGCGCTCTACGTGACGTTCTTCGGGATCAGGGAATCGACGGGCGCCCAGCAGGCGGCTGCGGCATAGGCGGCGACGCATGCTGAAGCGCGGCCTCGAGTCGGTCGGCGCGACCTGGCTGGCGGGCCTGCTGGTCCTCCTGCCGCTGGCGCTCACGCTCGCCGTGCTGGCGTGGATCTTCAGCCTGGTGAACCGGCTCGTCGGTCCGGACAGCGCCGTCGGCGTGCTCTTCGCGACCGTGGGCCATCCCTTCGCCAGCCATCCACGGCTGGCCTACCTCTTCGGCACCCTCGTGCTGGCCGGCGTCATCTACCTGCTGGGCGTGCTCGTCCGTTCCGGCCTGCAGGGTCCGCTCCGGCGGCTGACCGATCGCACGCTGCGGCGCATCCCGATCGTCGGTGGCGTGTACAACGTCGCCGACCGGTTCGTCGCCCTGCTCGATCAGCAGCAAGGAGGCGCGGACATCGGCGCCATGAGCCCGGTGTGGTGCTTCTTCGGCGGGGAAGGGGGCGCGGCGGTGTTGGCGCTCGCGCCGAGTGCGCAGCCCATCGACATCGCCGGGCGCCGCTACTTCGCGGTGCTCGTGCCGACCGCTCCGATCCCGTTCGGCGGCGCGCTGATCTACGTGCCGGTGGAGTGGGTGCGCGCGGCGAACATCGGCGTCGACAAGCTGACCGGCGTCTACGTGTCGATGGGCATCACGCCGCCCACGGAGCAGACGATCCGGGCGGCGTCGCGGCGGCCGTCGACGGAAGGCCCGCGATGAGCACCACCGGGTCGATGCGCGCGGCAATCGGGACGCTCATCATCGCCACGAGTATCGTCCAGCTTGCCAACGGGTTCTTCGGAACGTTCATCTCGCTGCGCGTGTCGCTCGAGAACTTCGGGGCGACCTTCGCGGGGCTCGTCCTCAGCAGCTATTTTGCCGGGTTCACCCTGGGAGCGCTGCGATGCGGGCGGATCATCGAGCGCGTCGGACACATCCGCGCCTATGCCGCGTTCGGCGGGCTGGTCGGAGCCGCGACGGCAGCCATGCCGCTCCTGCCAGGGCCGCTGCCCTGGCTCGTCCTGCGTGCGATCGTCGGGTTCGGCTGCGCGGGATCTTCATCACGACCGAGAGCTGGCTGAATGCCAAGGCCCCGCCGGACGCGCGCGGGCGGATCTTCTCCGTCTACATGGTCGGCACGTTCGTCGCCCTGGCGGCCGGACAGCTCCTCATCGGCAAAGCCGACATCGCGTCGGCGGCGCCCTTCAACGGAATCGTCGCGCTGTTCGCCGTCGGCCTCGTCATGGTGAGCACGACCCGGGCGGAGCCACCGCAGGCGACCGCCGGCCAGGCGCTGCCCTTCGGTCAGCTCCTGCGCGCGGCGGCGATCGCAGTGCTCGGCTCCGCGCTCAGCGGGATGCTGGCCAGCACCTTCTACTCGCTCGTTCCGGCGTGGATGCAGGACGAGAGGATCGATCAGGCGACCATCGCGCTGTTCATGTTCGCTGCCGTGCTCGGCGGGCTCGTGTTCCAGGTTCCGGTGGGCTGGGTGTCCGACCGCGTCGATCGGCGGCGCGTCCTGGCCGTGCTCGGCCTCGGCTTTGCCTGCACCGCCGTGCTGCTCGTCCTCCTGCCGCACAGGCAGGCGATCGTCCTCCCCGCCGCCGCCCTCCTCGGCGGCTTCCTGGCCACCCTCTATCCGGTCTGCGTCGCTCTCGCGCACGATTGCATGCCGGCCGACCTGGTGGTGGCCGTCAGCGCGCGCCTGATCCTGGTGAGCGGCCTTGGCTCGGTGCTCGGCCCCGTGATTGGCACCCGGCTCATGACCAGCTTCGACATCAACGGCGTTTTCTACTTCATGGCCACCGTGGCGCTGGTGCTGGCGCTGGCTGCATGGTTCGGCAGCCTGCGCACGGCTCCGCCACTGCATCAGGAGCGGCCGTTCGACATCCTTCCCCCGCAAGCCGCGCCGCTCGCGCATGCCGCGCGGAGCTGCCCGGACGCGCCCTCGTCCATCGGTCCCGTCGGAGCTGCCGCGGCAGAACGTTGATCCTGGAGCCGCGACTAGCGTGGCTCGTTCGCCGGTTCCCCGCGTTCTCCTGCCTGGGTGGACCCGGGCTGGACGGTACTCGACGTCCTGCCGCTCGGCGGCGGCTCCGTGCGAGACGGACCGCCGCCATCGGGCTCGCCGGTCGCCTTCGTGGGCTCGTGCGCGGTGGGCGGCTCGACGGTCGTCCCGTACGGCGTGGCTTCCCGGACCTTCGAGCGGTCCAGGTAGCTCTCGCCTGCCAGGCACGGGAGTGCCGGACAGGCGAGCAGCACGAGGAGGAACACCGCCTCAGGGCGTTTCCAGCGGATACGTGAGGAGAAGTCGTGCACGGACGAACTCGAACTTTCCACCATCGACGATGAACTCGGCCCAGGGCAGGAACTGGTAGGAGAGGAACATGCCCCAGTCGTCGGAGAAGAAGACCTTGTTGTAGAGCTCGTAGAACCCGCCGAACCGGACACCCGCGCCGAAGTTGTAGGAGGCGCCGAAGGCGCCGACGGGCGCGTCGAGTATCGGCCCACTCACGACCCATTCCCTGCGCCAGAACGCATTGCCCGAGATCGACAGGCGCCTGCCGATCGACTGGGTCACGGCCACGCCCGTCTCGAACGTGCTGAAGCTCGAGTTCTGATTGTCGAAGAAGCCCGTCAGCGCGACGGCGGTTCCCTCGTACGTGCTGCTCCGGTGCCAGACCTCCGCGTCCCCGGCGAGCCTGACCCGGCGGAAATTCCGGTCGTCGCTCGGCTCCCGCTTGCGGCGCACCCAGGTCGTCTCGACGCTGAACTGGAAGGGCACGGCCCACTTCGAATTGACGTATGCCGCCGCGCCTCCGACCTCCGTGCGGGACTGCTGGTTACGGAACGTCGGTCCGAAGACCAGGCTCTGCAGCGTCGGCTGGCCCGCCAGCAGGCTGAAGGGACCGGGGAGCTCCCAGCGATCGGGTGCTTCGTCGGGGGAGTCGTTCCCGCCGTCGCTGTAGCCGTAGGGGTAGGCCGAGTTCACCTGGCCGTCGCGCTCCAGGAAGCTCCCCGCGGCGCTCGCGGGAGTTCCGTGGATGAGGAGCAGCAGGACCACGACCGGCAGGTGGATCGGCACCCGCGAGACGCCCCGGCTGCCGAGCCCGCCCGGGCCCGGTGTCACTCGCGTCCCGCCGTCACCCGAGGTCTGCTCGAGCATCGCCACCCTCCCCATCGTATTCGGTCGAGCGCATGCGCGGGGCGGTTCGTACCCAGCCAGGTTCGTATGTAGGCGAAGCCGTCGAGAACCTCAACCGGCCGTCGACGGCCTCGACGTACACGAACAACAACCCCATCCAGAAGTTCGGGTGTCCCTAGCGGAGGATCGCGTCACCGTCCCATCAACATCGTCGCACCGAACGCGATCGCGAGCACCAGCAGGGAGAGGCCCGCGAGCGGCCATTCCCGCAAGCCGCGGTCGCCGCGTTCGACCGCCCCGGCGACGGCCCCGGCGACGCGACGGGCCGCGCCGATCACCGTGGCCGCGAGGCCGCCGGCCGCGACGCGTGGCTGCGGGCCGAGGGCGATTGCCAGCAGGCCGCCCCCCGCGACGAGCAGCAGCACCGGCCACAGCTCGCCGGCGGTGAACGCGATCGAGAGCGTGTCGCGACCGATGACGCCGACCGACGGCAGGGCGAGCACCAGTGAACAGAGGGCCAGCGCGAGCGCCGTCACCTCCCGGACCCGGGACACGGGGACCCGAAGCTCGAGCGGCTCGGGTGGGCGGCGCAGCGCCTGCGCCAGCACCATCACCACGTAGCCCGCGGTGAAGAACGCGCCCGCTTGCAGGACGAGAGCGAACCACCACTGTCCGGTCGCGGCCGCGGCGTCGAGCAACAGCTTCTTCGCGAGGTAGGCGCCGCTCGGCGGCACGCCCATCAGCGCCACGCCGCCTACCACGAAGGCGATCACGGTCACGGGAAGTGCCCGGGCGATGCCGGCAAGCCCGGCGATCCGGTCATGGCCGAGCGCGGCGTAGATCAGGCCCGCGGCCATGAACATCGCGGCCTTCGCCGTGGCATGGGAGATCGTCTGCAGGATGCCGCCCTCCAGGGCGCCTCCGCGCTGGAGCTGCTGCGAGCCGGCGTCGAAGGCGAGCGGGAACATCAGGAAGAGGTAGCCGATCTGCGCCAGCGTCGAGTAGGCGATGAGGAGCTTCAGTCGCGTCTGCCGGAGCGCGACGACGCCGCCGACCACGATGGCCGCCGCACCCAGCGCGCCCAGGAGCTGCCCGGCGGCGAAGCCCGGTACGCCCGGCATGACGTCGAACCAGAGCCGGACGACGATGAAGAAGGATCCCTTCACCACGAGCGCCGACAGCACCGCGCTCGCGGGCGCCGGTGCGCCGGCGTGCGCCGGCGGCAGCCAGAGGTGCAGCGGGAAGAGCGCGGTCTTGGCGAGCAGTCCAACCGTCATCAGCGACGCGGCGACGAGGGTCGTCGGGTCTGCCCGGATCCGCTGCGACAGGAGCACGATGTCGAGCGTCCCGTATCCGCCGTAGAGCAGTGCGGTGCCGACCAGGTAGAGCACCGAGCCGAGCAGCGCGAACAGCAGATAGCGGAGAGCGGCCGCGAGCGTCTCGGGCCGCCCGTCCAGGCAGACCAGCGGCACCGCGGAGAAGGTCAGCAGCTCGAGGGCGACGTACAGCGTGAAGAGATCCCCGGCCAGGAAGACCGTGTTCAGGGCGCCGGAAACCGCGAGCAGCAGGATCCAGAACGCGAACGGCGCCCGCGCCTCGACCGACCCCTCGGGGATGCGAAACTCCCCGTGCGCGAACACGCCGACGGCGCAGATCACGACCGCCGTGATGGCCATCATGACCGCCGACAGCCAGTCCGCGCGGAGCGCCACGCCGAGCGGCGGAGACCAGCCGCCCAGCAGGTAGACCAGTCCATTGCCCGTCCGGGTCATGGCGACCGCGACCGCGCCGGCGATCACGAGGCCGAGGAGCATCGTCGCCAGAGCGATCCGTTCGACGTGTCGCCCGCCGGCGACGAACGCCAGCAGCACGCCCGCCACCGGCACGACGAGCGACAGCACGAGCAGGAAGCCGCCCGCGGTCACGCGTCGAGCACCGGCGCTGGCTGCGGCATCAGGGGCGAGGGGACTCCGTGCGTGCTCCTGCCGGCGTGTCCTCGTGCAGCGTCGCGTGCCCGGTCTCCCGCAACAGGCGCAGCACCAGCGCCACCGCGAGCGCCGTCGCGGAGAACGCGACGACGAGTCCCGTGATGACCATCGCCTGGGGTACCGGGTCGCCCGGGAGGCCTGCCGCCGCGCCTCTCCGCGCGACGACGCCGAAGAGCAGAAACGCACCGCTGCCGAGCAGGTTGAACGCGAGAATCTTGCGCAGCGGCTGCGGGTTCGCGATCATCCCGTAGAGGCCGAGGCCCACCGCCACGGCCCCCCAGAGGCCGAACGTCGTCGCGGGATTCATCGCCGTGCGTTCCGCTCGGGCGCCCCGGCCATCAGCAGGCCGAGCGTCACCGCGATGGTCAGCGTCATCGCGACCTCGATGGCCAGGATCAGCGGCTTGGCGTACGCCTCGGGATAGGCGAGGAAGCCGTCGCCCAGCCAGAGTCCCGCGAGGCCGACCGCGAGAAAGATCGCCGGGCCGGCGATCAACACCCCGCGAAGCCATCGCTGGCCGATCGGCGGCGCGTCCGAGAGCCCGGCCATCATGAGGAGCAGCCACATGGCAGCGAGGATGGTGCCGCCCTGGAACGCACCGCCCGGATTGTCGGCGCCCACCCAGAAGATGTAGACGCCCGCGACGATACCCACGGGCGGCAGCAGCCGCGCGATGAAGGCGAGCACGCCCTTCGGATCCGCCTCATGGCGGGGCCCCGGACGCCCACCCCAGAGTCGGTCGGGTGCGAGCGACCAGACGCCGACCAGTGCGAGCAGGAGGACGACTTTCTCCAGCAGCGTGTCCATCGCGCGAAAGGCCATCAGGACGCTCGTGACGGCGTTGCCGAGACCGGTCGCGCCGGCGTTCGCGACGGCCGCCTCCGCGAGCGTGGGCGCCGGGTGGGGCAGGGAGAGCACACCGGTCGCGAGCGCCGCCGTGACCGCCGCCGACAGCGCCGCAGCGGCGAGGCGTACGGGCATAGCGGGCCGCTCGGCCGCCGCCCGCGTCTCGGTGACCCGCAGGCGGGCCGCCGCACCGAGCAGCAACACGCCGGTCAAGCCGCTGCCGATGGCGGTCTCGGTGAGCGCCACGTCGACGGCGTCGAGGCGCACCCAGACGAGTGTCAGCAGCAAGCCATAGGTGACGAAGCCCACGACCGCGGCGAAGGTATCGCGCGCGACGATCGTCCAGACTGCGACGGCCAGGACCAGCACCGCCAGAGCCACGTCGACCGCTGGCATCATGTTCGGGGCGGCGGCTCGTCGCGCAGCGCGGCGCGCGCGATGAGCTGGGAGACCGTCGCGCCGGCCAGGAGGACCAGCAGCCAGATGCAGATGAGCTTGAGCCCGACACGCGCGCTGCCTGCCCGCGGGAGCAGGCCGAGCACCACGAGACCCAGGCCGAGGTTGTCCGCCTTGGTCAGCGCATGCAGGCGGGTGAGCGTATCCGGAAAGCGCAGCAGTCCGACGGTGCCGGCGAGGAAGAAGAACGCGCCGGCGGAGACCGCCACGATCGTCAGGATGTCGAGCGCGACGCTCATCCGTCGTCCGTCGTCCCGGGTGCGTCGACCGAGCGCGGTGTCCCCTTCTTGACGAAGGCAATCGAGGCGAACGTCGCGAGCAACGCGAGCGTCAACGCGACGTCGGCCCTGGCGGCCTGGCCGGTCGCTGCGCCCGTGAGCAGGAGCGCCGCGATGCCCCCGGTGCCGAAGAGCTGTGCCGCCATCATGCGGTCGGCGTCTCCCGGGCCGCGCAGGATGCGGACGAGGCCCAGCGCCACCATGGTCAGGACGAAGCCGCCGGCGGCCAGCAGGAAGTCACGCATCGCGAAGTGTCCGGGACAGCATGGCTTCCTCCGCGGCGAGCTGCGATGCGACCGGCTGCTCCACGTCCAGGCAGTGGTAGAGGAGGGCCGCGCCGTCGTCGCCGGCGGGGACGGTCCCGGGGAGCAGGCTGGTGAACGTGCTGAACACGATGCGCGCCGGACCGGGCGGGAAGCCTACCGGATAGGTCACGAAGCCGGGGCGCAGCGGCATGCGCGGATCGAGCGCGCGCCGGGCAACGTCCCATCCGGCGACCACGGACAGCCACACGAAGCGAAGCGCGAGCGCGGGGAGCGCCGCGGGACGCGCGACCATCGCTCCCGGCGGCAGGAGGCGCAGGCTGACCCACGTGGCGGCCGCTGCGGTGACCAGCCCGACCGCCAGGTGGCTCGCGTCGGCGCCGATCAGGACGATCCAGAAGGCGAGGAAGCCGGTTCCCCGCACCAGCGCGGCGCGCACCGGGTTGCCTGGTGCGGGCATGGGCTCACTCACGAGGACCTGCCAGGCGCCGACACCGGATGACGAGTCGCGCGCCCAGCCCTGTTCCGCTTCTCCCGACTCGATCCCGCGTCCATGTCTTGCGGCAGCCTCGGAGCCGTTCTCCGATCGGTCTATCAACAATACTCGCCCCCTCGGGTCAACGGGCGGCCGGCGCCAAAGCCCGACAGCGCCGCAGCATCGGATCCGGGCGTCGTGGTGCAGAACTGTACGCGGTGAATCTTTCGTGATCATCGATGGCTCGGTTGCGAGTTGCGCGGACTAGTGTCATCAGATGCTTCACGCGAAGACGGATTCGTCCTCTTCGCCAGGAAGGAGGCACGATGGCTCAAGTCGCAGCCACGCCTTCGCCGAGCGGGGGTTCGGTGAGCACGACGGCGGTACAGAAGCTTCCGCTGTTCACGCTGACCGCCATGGTGGTGGGGTCCATGGTGGGCTCGGGCATCTTCTCCCTACCCCGGACCTTCGGGAACGCCACCGGGCCCTTCGGCGCCATCATCGCGTGGTGCATCGCCGCGGGCGGCATGTACACGCTGGCGCGGGTGTTCCAGGCGCTCGCGGAGCGGAAGCCCGATCTCGATGCCGGCGTCTACGCCTACGCGAAGGCGGGCTTCGGCGACTATCCGGGCTTCCTGTCGGCCCTCGGCTACTGGATCGGCAGCTGCATCGGCAACGTGTCGTACTGGGTCCTGATCAAGGCGACGCTCGGGGCGTTCTTTCCGGTCTTCGGGGACGGCAACACGGTCGTGGCGATCGTCGTCGCGTCGATCGGCATCTGGCTCTTCCACTTCATGATCCTGCGGGGCGTCCAGCAGGCCGCGGCCATCAACCAGATCGTCACGATCGCCAAGATCGTTCCCATCCTGATCTTCATCGTGATCCTGATCTTCGCGTTCAATGCCGGCCTCTTCAGCGCGAACTTCTATGGCGGCGAGGGGTATGCCGACGCGAGCCTCTTCAGCCAGGTCCGCGCGACGATGCTCGTCACGGTGTTCGTGTTCCTCGGGATCGAGGGTGCGAGCGTGTACTCCCGCTACGCGAAGAAGCGCTCCGACGTCGGCGCGGCCACGATCATGGGCTTCGTCGGCGTGACGTCGTTGATGGTGCTGGTCACCCTGCTGCCCTACGCCGTGCTGAAGCGGGCGGAGATAGCGGCATCCGGCAGCCGTCGATGGCGGGCGTTCTGGAGGCCTGGTGGGACACTGGGGCGCCGTCTTCATCAGCGTGGGATTGCTCGTCTCGGTGCTCGGGGCCTACCTGGCATGGTCGCTGATCTGCGCCGAGGTGCTCTCCGTCGCCGCGAGGAAGGGGGACATGCCGAAGGTGTTCGCGACGGAGAACGCGAACAAGGTGCCGGCGGCGGCCCTCTGGATGACCAACATCGTGGTCCAGTTCTTCGTCATCACCACGTACTGGTCGCGGGACGCGTTCACGCTGATGCTCAGCCTGACCAGCGTGATGACGTTGATCCCGTTCTTGCTGGTGGCCCTCTACGGGTTCCTGCTCGTTCGGCGCAGCGAGACGTACGAGGTGAGGCCGCAGGAGCGCGCACGAGATCTGTTCATCGCCGGCATCGCGGTGATCTACACCCTGTTCCTGGTCTACGCTGCCGGCATGCAGTTCCTGGTGCTCTCGGCGATCCTCTACGGCCCCGGCACCGTCCTGTACTTCTGGACCCGACGCGAGCAGAAGAAGACGTTGTTCAGCCCGATCGAGTGGGGCATCTTCCTCGTCACGGCGGCCCTGTGCATCGTGGGGATCCGCTGGCTCGCGACGGGCTACATCACGATCTGATCGTTGGAGGACATCATGGCACCCGCCCAAGAGGTCAAGTTCGGCGTCCACTCGGAGGTTGGCCAGCTCCGCAAGGTGATGGTCTGCGCTCCGGGGCGGGCGCACCAGCGGCTGACTCCCAGCAACTGCGACAAGCTCCTGTTCGACGACGTCCTCTGGGTGGACAACGCCAAGCGCGACCACTTCGATTTCGTCCAGAAGATGCGCGACCGCGGTGTCGACGTGGTCGAGATGCACAACCTCCTGACCGAGACGGTCGAGATCCCCGAGGCGAAGAAGTGGATCCTCGACAACCAGGTCGTGCCGAACCAGGTGGGCCTCGGCCTGGTCGACGAGATCAAGAGCTACCTCGACGGCCTCTCGCCGCGTGACCTGTCCGAGACGCTGATCGGCGGGCTCTCCACCGAGGAGTTCCCGGAGACGCACGGCGGCGACATGCTGAAGCTGGTGAAGGACGCGGCCGGCGTCACCGAGTACCTGCTGCCGCCGCTGCCGAACACGCTCTACACGCGCGACACGACGTGCTGGATCTACGGCGGCTGCACCCTCAACCCGCTGTACTGGCCGGCGCGGCACGAGGAGACGATCCTCACGACGTCGATCTACAAGTTCCACCCGGACTTCGCCGGCAAGGTCAACGTCTGGTGGGGCGACCCGACCGAGGACCACGGCCTGGCGACCCTGGAGGGCGGCGACGTGATGCCGATCGGCAAGGGCAACGTGCTGATCGGGATGAGCGAGCGGACGTCGCGCCAGGCGATCAGCCAGCTCGCGGCGGCGCTCTTCAAGAAGAAGGCCGTCGAGCGGGTGATCGTGGCCGCGATGCCGAAGCTGCGCGCGGCGATGCACCTCGACACGATCTTCACGTTCGCGGACCGGGACTGCGTGCTCCTCTACCCGGACATCGTGTACAACATCGAGGCGTTCTCCTACCGCCCGAGCAGCAAGCCGAGCGGGGTCGAGCTGCACAAGGACGAGAAGCCCTTCGTCGACGTGGTCGCAGGCGCCCTCGGGCTCAAGAAGCTGCGCGTGGTCGAGACCGGCGGCACGGCGTACATGCGCGAGCGTACCCAGTGGGACAGCGGCGCCAACCTCGTCTGCGCCTCGCCGGGCGTGGTCTTCGCCTACGATCGCAACACGTACACGAACACGCTCGTGCGCAAGGAGGGCATCGAGGTCATCACCATCGCCGGCGCCGAGCTGGGTCGTGGACGCGGCGGCGGCCATTGCATGACCTGCCCGATCATCCGGGATCCGGTCGACTACTAGGTCGGCTCGGAACGCATGGCCACGCCTGACGCGCCGCAGCCGCTCACGTTCCTCGAGGCGATCATCCCGGTCGCCGGCCTGATCGTGCTGATCGCGGTCTCCTACTACCTGTTCGGCGACGCGGGGGCTTCCGGGCCCAACCAGGTGGCCCTGACGGTCGCCACGATGATCGCCGTGTTCATCGGCTGGCGCCGCGGCCACACGCTCGATGCGCTGCGCGAGGCCGCGGTGGCGAGCGTCGGCTCCGGTGTCGGCGCGATCTTCATCCTCCTCGCCGTCGGGTCGCTGATCGGGACCTGGGCGATGAGCGGCACGCTGGTGGCGATGGTCTACTACGGGCTGAAGCTGCTGAGCCCGAACTACTTCTACATGACCACGGCGCTCATCTGCGGTGTGGTGTCGGCGAGCATCGGCAGCTCGTGGACGGTCGTCGGCACGATCGGCATCGGTCTCATGGGGATCGCGCAGAACATGGGTCTCAGCCCGGCGGTGACCGCAGGGGCCGTGATCTCGGGCGCGTACCTCGGCGACACGACCTCGCCACTTTCCGATTCGGCCAACCTGGCCGCCGCTGCCGCAGGGGTCGATCTCTACGACCACATCCGCGAGACCTTCGTGACCTCGGGTCTGTCGTTCGCGATCGCCCTGGGCGTGTTCTGGATGCTCGGCCAGCCCGGCGATTTCGACGCGAGCGAGAAGATGCGGGCCATCCAGGCCACCTTCCATCCCTCCCTCGTGATGTTTCTGCCGCTGGTGTTCGTCGTCGCGCTCGCGGTCTTCAAGGTTCCCCCGTTCACCGCGATCTTCCTCGGCGCCCTCGTCGGCGGCGCGCTCGCCGTGCTCCTGGCACCGGACCGCGTGATCGCGTTCGCCGGCACCGGTGACGGGATTCCAGGGCCGCTCCTGCTCCTGAAGGGGGTGTGGCTCGCGCTGGCGAGCGGCTATTCGTCGAAGACCGGCTATGCCGTCATCGATCAGCTCGTGACCCGCGGCGGCATGGACAGCATGCTGAACACGGTCTGGCTGATCATCACGGCGCTTGCCTTCGGCGGCGTGGTCGAGAAGGCGGGCGTCCTGGAGCGTCTGATGGCGCCGGTGATCGCAGCGGCGAAGTCCTCCGGTGCCCTGGTGGCATCCCTGGTCGGCTCCGTCGTCGCCACCAACGTCGTCACTGCCGACCAGTACATCGCCATCGTCCTGCCGGGACGGATGTTCAAGGGCGCGTTCGAGAAGCGCGGACTCGCGCCCCTGGTGCTGTCGCGCACCATCGGAGCTTCCGGGACGCCGACCGGCGCGCTCGTCCCCTGGAACAGCTGCGGGGCATACATGGCCGCGACGCTCGGAGTCGCCACGTTCCACTACATGCCGTACGCGATCTTCAACTTCGCGAGCCCACTGCTGGCGGTCGCCTTCGCATATCTCGGCGTGCGGATGCTCCGCGCGCCAGGGACGCCTGGAGCAGCGGGCGCGCCACAGCCAGCGGCGCGCTAGCGAGAACGACGGGCGGCGAGCGTCAGCTCGGATACCGCCTGGACGTTCAGTGACCGGCGGGGACCGCACGGATCATGCCGAAGAACTCCGCGATCCCGCCCAGCACCAGCTGCGCGCCCACGGCGACCAGGACGAGCCCCATGAACCGCACCACGATGGCCTCGCCGCGCGTGCCGATCCGCCGCTGCACGAGTCCGGCCGTCGCCAGCACCAGCCAGACGACCGCCGCCACCACCGCGACCGCGGTCAGCACCATCCACGGCACCAGGCCGTCGGTCGTGCGCGCCGCCATGGTCATGGCCGTGATGATGGTGCCCGGTCCGGCGATGAGCGGCATCGCCATCGGAACGATCAGCTGGTCGGCCGCGTTCGACGCGGCAGGCAGCTCGTCCTGCGAGGTCGGCTCCTGTCTGCGCAGCATGTCGAGGCCGGTGAGCACCACGACCAGGCCGCCCCCGACCCGGAAGGCGGCGAAGGAGATGCCGAAGAGCTCGAGCACGAAGCGGCCGACGAGCACCGCTCCCGCAAGGATCGCGAACACCGCCAGCGCCACCCGGTGTGCGGCCGCGCGCTGGGCCGCCTGATCGTCGGTCATGACGAGCGAGAGGAAGACCGGCAGCGCCGCGAACGGGTTGGCGATGGCGATGAGGGCGATCGTGGCCTGCAGGAAGTCCCGGATGTCGCCGTACATGTGCCGAGTCCGTATACCATCGATTGCCCGACGAAGCAGCGCGTCGAACCCGTGACGCATCGGTGCTACTCAGATCATGATCGAACGACATTCGCCGACGAAGGGAGGCTCATGACGACCGCCCGCGAGCCGATGAAGCGCAAGGACTACGAGAAGCAGCTGCGCGCGCTCCAGATCGAGCTGTGCGTGCTGCAGGACTGGGTGAAGGAGAAGGGGCTGCGCGTGGTCGTGGTGTTCGAGGGCCGCGATGCCGCCGGCAAGGGCGGTACGATCAAGGCCATCACGGAGCGGGTCAGCCCGCGCGTCTTCCGCGTGGTCGCGCTTCCCGCGCCGTCCGACCGCGAGCGCTCACAGCTCTACATGCAACGCTTCGTGCGGCATCTGCCGGCGGCGGGCGAGATCGTGATCTTCGACCGCAGCTGGTACAACCGCGCCGGCGTCGAGTACGTCATGGGGTTCTGCTCGAAGGCGGAGCACCAGCGGTTTCTCGTGGTCTGCCCCGAGTTCGAGCGCTACGTCGTCGACGACGGCATCCTGCTCATCAAGTACTGGCTCGAGGTGAGCGACGTCGAGCAGAAGCGGCGCTTCGAGGCTCGCATCACGGATCCGCTGCGACAGTGGAAGCTGAGCCCGACCGATCTGTGCTCGCGCAGCAGGTGGTTCGAGTACTCGCGGGCGCGCGACATGATGCTCGAGGCCACGGACACCGACTTCGCGCGCTGGTACATCGTGCGCTCGGACGACAAGCGGCGCGCGCGTCTCAACTGCATCAGCCACCTGCTCCAGCTCCTCCCGTACAAGAAGGTCTCACGGAAGAAGGTGAAGGTTCCGAAGCGCTCGACGAAGCGTGCCTACGACGATCAGGCGACGCTCGAGGGCAGGCGGTTCGTGCCCGAGCGCCACTAGGGCAGGGCGTCAGACGTAGCCGTCGACTCCGCCCTGGCCGTCCTTCATCAGGTCCGCCTTGGCGTCGGCGAGCTTGATCTCGTAGGCGGCACGGACGCCGGACAGGAAGGCGCCGTGGACGGTGGAAGGAAAGAACTGCGACGTGGCTTCGCCCGCAAAGAACACCCGGTTCTCGACGGGCATCCCGATCTGCCGGCGCAAGCTCTGCTTGGAGCCGACGGGTACGTAGGAGTACGAGCCGAGGCTGAAGGGGTCCTGATTCCACCGCGTGACGAGATGGCCCAGCGGCTCCGGGATGCTCTGCCCGTACATCTTGCGGAGGCACGCCATCAGGCATTCCACCAGCTCGGCATCGCCTCGGAGCTCGTTCTTCTCGCCGGCCGTTCCCGCACTGAAGGCGAGCAGAACCGGGACGCCGGCGATCCTGTGGAAGTTGACGATCTCGGGCCAGTCCTCGTCCTGGCTCCCCATGTAGCCGATCAGCTCGTAGTCCTGGTCCCAGAAGACCGAGTCGAACTTGAGGAAGATCTTGTTGAAGACGCCCATGCGGGTCTTGCGGATCGCCTCTCGCTTGCTCTTCGGCAGGCTCGGGTTGAAGGCGATTCGTCCCGCTTGCAGGACTCCCAGCGGGACGGTGACGAGCACGTGGGTGGCCTGGAAGCTGCCGCGGTTGGTGAGCACGTCCACGCGCGCGCCCGAGTAGTCGACCTGCGTGACCTCGTGGCCGAGGAGGATGTCCGTACCCTCGGCCAACCGGTCGGTGATCTGGGCGTAGCCCTCCGGGAACAGCCGGTCGTGCCCCGCGAAGCCGAGACTCTTGTCGTGCTCGAGGAGGGAGACGTCGGAGCGTGGGCCTGCCCACTCGTGCTCGAGATAGGTTCGCGCGATGAACGTCAGGCGGCGGCGGTGATCGGCGTCGTAGCCCTGGCTGGCGGCGAAGCTCTCCTCGACCGCCAGCATGGACGTTTCCTGGCCCTCCTTCTGCTTGGCGGCGACGAAGTCGAGGTAGTCGGCCATCATCTCGGACATCTCGGCGGTCTCCCCGCTGCTGAGCCGGCGACCGTCCTCGTCGTAGAGGGCCATCGCGCGGTAGCGCGCCGGTGTCACGCTGGAGATGTTGGTGCGGACGATCGCGATGGCGTGCCGCCGGGCGAGCCGCGCGATCGGGTTGTCCTCGAAGCCATGGATCCACGATGCTCCCAGGTCGGCAGGCAGGCCGAGCTCGTGCGAGGTCCAGATGCGGCCGCCGGTGCGTTCGCGAGCCTCGAGGATCGCGACGTCGTACCCGTCGACGGCGAGGTCGCGTGCCGCCGTCAACCCGGCGATGCCGGCGCCGATGACCAGGACCTCTCGCGCTGGAGCGCTCATCTCTTCCCGGGCGTCCCGTTCAGAGGCTCGCCGGGGCCAGCGCGGGAGCTCCTCGTGACGAGCGGGCGCGCGTCCGGAGGATGAGCTTCTCGGCCTCCACGACGAGGAAGAACAGCAGGCCCCCGACGAAGAGCGGCGGCCACAGCCCGAGCGGCATGGCCTCCGTCTCGAACAGCGCCTGGAGCGGGGGAGCGTAGGTGAAGAGAAGCTGCAAGATCACGACCGCGCCGATGCCCAGCGGCAGGTACGGGTTCCCGAGATGCGCTCGCAGGGACAGCGACGAGTCGAGCTTGTAGCGGCAGCTGAGCAGGTAGAAGACCTGCCCGATGACGAGGACATTCACGGCGACCGTGCGCGCGAGATCGTCGGAAGCCCCCTGGTCCTTTGCGCGGAAGAACGCCCACAAGGTGAGCGCCAGCAACAACAGGCCGACGAAGACGATGCGCCAGACCCCGAATCCGTCGAGGATCGGCCGGTCGACCACCCGGGGCGGCCGCTGCATGACCTCCAGCTCGTGCGGCTCGAAGGAGATGACCAGCCCGAGCGCGACGGACGTCACCATGTTGACCCAGAGAATCTGCGGCGCCGTGATCGGCGAGGTGAAGCCGACGAAGATGGCCGCCATGATGACCAGCCCCTGCGCGATGTTCGTCGGCAGCATGAAGAGCAGGGCCTTCTCGATGTTGTTGTACACGGTGCGGCCCTCGCGCACGGCCGCCGTGATCGAGGCGAAGTTGTCGTCGGCCAGGACCATCGCGGCCGCCTCCTTCGTGACCTCGGTGCCCTTGATCCCCATGGCCACGCCGACGTCGGCCTTCTTGAGGGCCGGGGCGTCGTTCACCCCGTCACCCGTCATGGCCACGATCTGCCCGTTCGCCTTGATCGCCTTCACCAGGCGGAGCTTGTGCTCGGGGCTCGCGCGCGCGAAGACGTCGCAGTCGCGGACGCGCTCCTGCAGCGTGGCGGTGTCCGTCTTCTCGATCTCGGCGCCGGTGATCGCCGTCTTCCCGTCGCCGATGCCCAGCATCTTGGCGATCGCCGCCGCGGTGATCTTGTGATCTCCCGTGATCATCGTCACCCGGATGCCGCCGGCGTGACATTCCTCGATGGCCTCGATCGCTTCCTTGCGCGGCGGGTCGAGCAGCCCGATCAGACCCAGCAGGACCAGGTTCTTCGGCAGATCGGCCGGCCCGAGGCTTCCCGCCGCCACGCTCGGATCCTCGAGCCACGCCAGGGCCAGGACGCGCTCGCCGTTCGCCGCCAGCCGCTCCGACGCCTGCATCCAGTGATCCCGGTCGATCGGGGCTCGCTCTCCGCGTCTGGTCTCCTGCCGGTCACAGTGATCGAGGATGACCTCCGGCGCGCCCTTGGCGAACAGGACCTGTGCGCCGCCCGACGAGGAGTGCAGCGTCGCCATGAACTTGTGCTCCGATTCGAACGGGATGGCGTCGACACGCGGCGACGCGGCTTGCTCGGCTCGCCGTTCCAGCCCCAGCTTGGATGCGAACGGGTAGAGCGCCGCCTCGGTCGGATCGCCCTCCACCTTCCACGCCCCGTCCTCCTGGCGTAGCTCCGAATCGTTGCACAGCATCGACACGCGCGCGAAGAGCTTCATGACCGGATCCTCGGCGGCGGGTCGGCCGTCCAGCAGGACCTGGCCCTCGCTCGCATACCCCTCGCCGGTGATCTGATACGTCGAGTCGGCGGTGACGGCCGACGCCACCACCATCTCCATCAGCGTGAGCGTGCCGGTCTTGTCGGAGCAGATCCGGGACACCGATCCGAGCGTTTCCACGGCCGGGAGGCGCCGGATGATGGCATTGCGCCTGGCCATGCGCTGCACGCCGATCGCGAGCGTGATCGTGATCAGCGCCGGCAGCCCCTCCGGGATGGCCGACACCGCGATGCCGGTCACCGCCTGGAACAGCTCCACGAACGGCACGCCCCGGACCCACTTGCCGAAGGCGAACATCACCGCGCTCACGATGAGAATGATCACGGTGATCGCCGTGCCGAACTTCTTGATCTGACGCAGGAGCGGGGTCTCGAGCGGGCTGACGGCGGCGAGCATCTGGTTGATGCGGCCGAGCTCGGTGTCGCTTCCCGTCCCGACGACGATGCCCGTCGCACGACCGGACACCACGAGCGTGCCGGAGAACGCCATGCCCGTGCGATCTCCGACGGTCGCGTTGGCGGCGACGGCGTCCGTGGTCTTGTCCGCGGGAACCGATTCGCCCGTGAGGGCCGCCTCCTCCGTTCGCAGGTTCTTCACCTCGGCCAGCCGGAGATCCGCCGGGATCCGGTCGCCCGATTCGAGCAGCACGATGTCGCCCGGCACGAGCTCGTCCGCCGGGATCATCCGGGTCTCGCCGCCGCGCACGGTCCGGGCTTCCGCGGACAGCATGTTGCGAATCGAATCCAGGGCCTTCTCCGCTCGGCCTTCCTGGATGAACCCGAGCAGCCCGTTGAGGATGACGACGCCCAGGATGACCGACGCGTCGAGCCACAGCCCCATCATCGCCTTGATGAATCCCGCACCCAGCAGGACGTACACGAGCACGTTCTTGAACTGGAGCAGGAATCGCATGAGCGGTCCCTGCTTGGACGATTCGGGCAGGCGATTGGGACCGTACGTCTCGAGGCGGCGCTTCGCCTCGGCCGCATCGAGGCCTTTCTGGCTGTTGCTGTCGAGCCGACGCGCGACCTCGTCGGCGGCGATCGCATGCCACGCCGTGGCGTCGCTCCCGGGTCCAGCGTTCGTCGCTGCTGTCATCCACAGGCTCCCTTCACCAGCACGACCGATCAGAAAAGCGAACGACGAAAAAGATGACGAGTGGACCTACGGGAACAGCATCCTACTCGACGCGGCAGCGCATCGTTGACCGACCTGCCAGCCCTTCGCCACGAAGTCGACGCTCTCCGAGATCGCCGTATCTCCGATGGGACCGGGGCGTCAAACGGGCACCGGCGGCCATCGCGGACTGCCCGGGTGATGATGGCGTCCAGACCGCGGCAGAGATCGCAATCTTCGACCGCAGCTGGTACAAGCGCGCGGCGTCGAGTGGTGATGGGAGTCTCCTCGCAAGTGAAGCGCTGCGCGCGCGCGAGCAGTGCATGAACGCCACCTCCGCCGTGACGCTCCTGGGTGGGCTCGGCCTGTTCCTCCTCGGCATCCACCACCTGACCGAGGGCCTGAAGGGTCTCGCGGGCGATTCGCTTCGCCGCGCGCTCCAGCGACTCGTGTCCGGGAAATTCAGCGCCGTCGCATCCGGTGCCGTCTTCACGGCAGTCATCCAGTCCTCGACCGCGGCCATCCTCACCGTCATCGGCTTCGTCAGCGTGGGGCTGGTCACCTTCGCGCAGGCCATCGGGGTCATCATGGGCGCGACGCTCGGAACGACCTCGACGCCGTGGCTGCTGGCGATCTTCGGCTTCCGGGTGCGGATCGCGACCGCGGCGCTGCCCATCCTCGGCGTGGGCGCCCTCCTGTGGATCGTCGCCAAGGGGAGAACACGATCGCTGGGAGCGATCCTCGCGGGGTTCGGGCTGCTCTTCACCGCGATCGAGTACATGCAGACGGGGATGAAGGGCGTCTCGTGGAACTTCGAGGCGTTCACGGGCCCGGGCTCGCAATGGATCCTCGCCGGCATCGGGATCGTCATGACGATCGTCATGCAGAGCTCGACCGCGGCCGCCGCGGTGACGCTCGTGGCACTGAATGCGGGCTCGGTGAGCTTCGAGCAGGGCTGCGCGATGATCGTCGGGCAGAGCATCGGCACGACGGCGACGAGCGCGCTGGTGATGATCGGCGGCGGTCTCGCGGTGCGGCGCGCGGCGCTGGGGCACATCCTCTTCAGCTCGATCGTCGGCATCCTGGGGATGGTGTTTCTCGGACCGCTGGCGACAGCCGCAGAATGGGTGGGGACTCGACTCTACGATCCCGACGGCGTGCTGGCGCTCGCGGCGTTCAGCACCATCTTCAAGGTCGCGGGAATCGCTGCCTTCTATCCGTGGATCGATCGCTTCGCCCAGTTGATCGTCCGGATATCCGGAACGGGTAGCGAGTCGGCCCTCGGCCGTCTCGATCCGGCGCTGGCCGATGCGGGAGCGGCCATCGCGCTCGAGGCCGCCTGGCGGGCGATCCTCGAGGTCGCGCGGGGCGCGGTCGAGGCGGTTCGCGGCGCGCTCGGCGGCGCATCCGTCACGTACCACCCGCCGGCCGACGCGATCCAGCAGATCGACACCTTCCTCGAATCGCTCTCGCTGGAGACGACGGACCTGGCGACGATCGGCCCCCGCCTCGTACGCCTGTGCCACGCGCTGGACCATCTCATGCAGCTGCATGGCGACCTGACTCGCATCCCACCGGGCGTCGCTGGCGGGCAGGCTCCGGAGGGATTCACGGCGGGCGCGCAGGCGCTCGCTGCGTGGCTCGGCGCCACCGAGGACCAGGAAGCGGCACCCGATCCGGGCGTCTTCGTGGCCCTCGAGGAAGCCTCGAGACGGCTCAGCGTCGAATGCAAGACCGCGCGCGACAGGACGCTGGAGAATCTCGCTCTGCAACGCACGCCCGCGGCGACGGCGCGCGGCGATCTCGAGACGCTCGCGTGGGCCGACGGGACCCTCTATCACGCGTGGCATCTCGCAGAATCGCTGCGCATCGCCTCCGGAAAATAGCCGCCGGCCGCGTGCGCGGCGATACTCGTGGGTCCGGAGTCAGGACTTGACCGAGCAACCTGGCGGAGCGCATACGACGCGTGCCGGCGCCGCGGGGGCGCCTCGTGTCTTGAACGTGGTGCCGTGGCACCCGAGATGGGAGAGCGTATGGAACGCCTGACGATGCGGCGTCTCGTGACCGGGCTGGGGTTGGCGATGGTGGTCGCGGCGTGCTTCGGTTGCGCCAGGGCACGCGTACACAACGTCCAGGCAGATCGATCGGCGACTCTCCCGAGGCCTGGCCGGGTGCTCGTGTTCGACTTCGAGACCGGCGCCGCCGACGTCCGCGTGGGCAGCTCGCCTCGCAGGACGGTGCGCAATGCGGTGGGACTGTATGTCCGTGAGGCAGACGTCCTCGCCGAGGCAGTGGCCGGTACCCTCGCCACCCAGCTGGTGAGCGACATCAGCGCGCGCGGGTTCACGGCCGAGCGCGCCGCCCAGGTCCCGCCGCCGCGACTCAACGATGTCATCGTCCAGGGGCAGTTCGTCCAGATCGAGGGAGGCTCGGCGACAGGGCGCTTCGTGATCGGTCTCGGGGTCGGTGCAACCGAGCTGCGAACGCAGGTCGAGGTGTTCCAGGTGACCGCCGACGGGTGGCGGCCGATCAAGCAGTTCGACACCGTCGCCGCGGGCTCGCGCATGCCCGGGGCGGCATTCTTCGTCGCAGGCGGGGCCGCTGCCGGCACCGTCGCGACCTCCGCGATCATCACGTCGGGTGTCGGCGTGGTCCGGGAAGTCCGCGCCTCGCTCGAGGGCGACGCGCGACGCACCTCCGAGCAGATCACGGCCCAGCTGGCGGACCTGTCGACCGCTCAGCGCTGGTAGCGAGCGACCGCCGTTCGTCAGCGCGCCGCGGACGCGAGTCGGTTCACACCGCTGACGATCAGGCTGATCCCGACCACGATCGCGATGATTCGCACCGAATTCCCCGGCCAACCGGAGAAGACCATCAACGCGAGGAGCAGCGTGATGATCCCGTCGAAGAGCCACCATCGCCAGCCCGGCAGCGGGCGAAGCTGGAGCGCGCCGAAGATGCTGATCACGCCCTGGATGAGGAAGAGCCACGCCAGCACCAGGACCACTGCGATCAGCCCCGGGCCGGGATTCATCAGCATGTACACGCCGACGGCGAGATAGAGGAGGCCGAGGAGCACCTTCCACGTGCGGTTCTCGGCCGTGCCGTAGGCGGAGATCAGCTCGGCCACGCCGCCGAACATGAGTCCCCAGGCGACCCAGAGCGAGACGAACAGCGCTGCGAAGTACGGCGACGCCAGGGCTTCGAAGCCGGCGAAGATCAGCAGCACTCCCGCTGCGATCGCCCACCCGCGGCTTCCGCGACGCGTTCCCACGACCGCCTGACCAGTACCCGCCATGCCGACCTCCTGCTCGCCAGCCCGAGAACGATCCAGCTAGCCTACAACGCTATTTCGGCATGGAACGCAAGCCACCCCCGCGCGCGCGAGTTGGATTGACTCGCGGCCGATGCGAGAGAGATTGTGTGCTTCGATCGACATGAAGCGACCAGGTCGTCGGTGGTGGATGGGTGGCCTCTACGTCGGGTCGCTCCTCGGCGTTGCCGCGCTCAGCGCCTACGTGAGCCGGAACCTGACCGGGAGCGGGCCGATCCCGGAACGATCGTCGTTTGCCCGGCGCCTGCCGGGGACACCGGACGGCGACGCCTGGCGATTCAGCTTCTTCTACGCGACCAATCGAGCGACGGACGCCGGACAACCACGCATTCGACGGTGACGGCCGGCGCATGTCCGACCAGATCAGCACCGGCACGTACGACGTTCGCATCTCATCTCGCCTGCCGGTGGCGCCGTGGGTGTGGTTCGATCCCAAGCTCATGAAGATGGTGGGCCGGACGGACGTGGACCACGACGAGATGCTCTCCCGTATGCGCGAGGCGGTCGCGGCGTCACCGAACAGGTCGCTGCTGATCGTCGTCTGGGGCTGGCGGGATTGGTTCGAATCCGCCGCCTTGAAGACCGCGTACACGGCCTACGTCCTCGACATCAACACGCCCGTGCTGCTGTTCGATTGGCCCGGCAATCAGGGGGAGGGAGCGACGGGGTATCTGGCGTCTCGGCGGGTCGCGCACGAGGCGGCGCCTGCGCTGGGCCAGGTTCTCGACCGCATCGTGCGCGAGATCGCGCCCGAGCGCGTCTGGCTGATGGGAAGCAGTCTCGGCTGCCAGACGATCGCCGACGCGTTCACCTCGATGATGGCGCAGCCCGGCGCGGGCCAGGGCGGCCCGGGGATCGATCACGTCGTGCTCTCCGCGCCCGACGTCTCGGCGCGCGAGTTCGACGACCGCTTCGCGGCCGAGATCACTGCCCTCGCTCGCCACCTGACGGCCTACGTCGCGTCCAACGATCAGGCGCTCCTGATGGGCAAATGGATGAATCGAAGCCGCCGGCTCGGCCGTCCTGACGTCGCCAGCCCGGGCGAGTCCGAAGACAGCGGATCCCAGCTTCAAGGCGCGCTCGATCTCCTGGACCTCCAGGCCAAGGGGGCGAAGAACATCGCGGTCGTCGATGCCACGCCGATCAATCGCACGCGCAATCTCCACCACTTCTTCACCGACTCGCCCGAGTTCTTCGACGACCTCTACCGTCACCTCTTGCAACCCGACAATCCGATTGGCCGGCGCCTGTATCCGCTGCGCACCGAAGGCGGGTCCACCTTCTGGATCCTGTGGGACTATTAGGAGGCCTCGTTGAACCCCAGCTCGCACTCGAGCTGTTACTGCTGGTGCCGGTGGTCGGGGGCACCGTTTACGGTGTGCTCTGCATGGTCGCGACAGCGCGCTTCCGCCGGCGCGTGCAGACACACCGGGTGTCGCAGGTCGACTCGTGGCCGCCGGTGACGATCCTCAAGCCCATCTACGGGCTCGAGAAGAACCTCGAGATGAACCTGCAGCGCGCCTGCTCGCAGGACTACCCGGACTACCAGGTCGTACTCTCCGCGCAGCGGCGCGACGAACCCGCTCTGCCGCTGATGCAGAAGATCGCACGCGAGTGCGGCCCCGAGCGGGTGACCGTCGCCGTCGAGCAGAGCGAGCCGGTGGTGAATGGCAAGATGCAGAACCTGGGTATCGGTCTTCGGGCCGCGCGCCACGAGGTGCTCGTCACCAGCGACAGCGACATGCTAGTGTCGTCCGACTTCCTGCGCACGATCGTGGCTCCGCTGCGCGATCCGCGGGTCGGCTGCGTCTGCACGCTCTACCGCGCCGTCGGCGCCGTCACGTGGTACGAGAAGCTCGAGCTGCTGTCGCTGAACGCCGACTTCGTCGTGAACCTGGTCTTTGCCGACATGACGGGGGCATCGATGTTCTGCCTCGGGAGCTCGAGTGCGCTCCGACGCGGCACGCTGGAAGAGATCGGAGGCCTGGAATCGCTGAGCGACTATCTCGTCGAGGACTTCGAGCTCGGACGTCGTATCCGGGAGCTCGGGCTGCGGCTCGAGCTGGTGCCGTACCTCGTCGACACCGTCATCTCCCTGGAGAGCGTGCGGCAGTGGTGGGATCATCAGGTCTACTGGGACCTGAACACGCGCTGGGCACGCCCGAAGGGCTTCTTCGCGACCGTGCTCCTCAAGTCGGTCCCGTTTGCAGTGCTGTTTGCCGCGGCTCGCGGGTTCGACTCGACCGGTGCGCTCGTCGTCGTGGGAGCGCTCGCCGCGCGACTCGCGACCACTGCATGGAACCTCGCCATGATCGGCGATCGCGAAGGGCTGCGCAGCCTCGGCCTGCTGCCGCTGCGCGACCTGGCCGGCCTGATCACGTGGATGCTCGCGCTCACCCGGCACCGCGTCGTGTGGCGCGGCGTCAGGTTCGGCCTCACCCGTGAGGGCCGCATTGTGCGCGAAGCATGACGATGATTGCAGGGTGCGTGCCAACTGGAAGGACGATTGGGGGTCGCCGCGGCGCCGGATTGTCCGGCGGACGCCGAAGCAACGCCGAATCCGCGAGCGCCGAGGTCACGGTTCCATTGCAGGGGGGGCTGGCGTCTGGTAGGGCTCCCTCGCCCGCATGCACGCCGATGCGATCGGATTGGTTCGTCGGGTCACCGAGCAGGCAGCCGCCGCTGCCGCTGCGGGTCGGCATCCTGTGGTCGTCGACCGGTCGGCTTGATGGCTGAACGAGCGCACGGAGCCAACGCAGCGGGACGCGACCCGCTCCTGCCTGACCGCGTGCTCCGGCACGCGCCGGTCCCGGCAGCGAGGATCGACTTCTCTGCCGACGACCGTCGCTGGATCGCCGACCGGATCGCGGAGGCGCTGGAGGGGGGACAGCTCACGCTCGGCACGTACGGCGCGCAGTTCGAGCAGGCATTCGCGCGCTACTGCGGCGTGCGCCACGCAGTCGCCGTCAGCAGCGGCACGGCGGCGCTCGAGATCATCCTGCGCTCGCTCGACGTCGCCGGACGCGACGTCCTCGTCCCGGCGAACACGTTCTTCGCGACGGCCGCAGCGGTCGTCCACGCGGGCGCACGGCCGGTGCTGATGGACACGGACCCCGACTCGTTCGGAACGGCACCGGAGGAGCTGGAGCGGCGGCTCACGCCGCGGACGGCGGGGGCGATCGTCGTGCACATCGGTGGGGTCGTCTCGGGACGGATGCCCGAGCTCGTCTCCCTCGCCGCCCGCAAGGGCGTCTGGCTGGTCGAGGACGCGGCGCACGCGCACGGATCCTCCCTGGTCGGCACCAGGGCCGGCGCATTCGGCATCGCGGGCGCCTTCAGCTTCTATCCCACCAAGGTCATGACCTCGGGCGAAGGCGGAATGATCGTGACGAGCGACGATGCGCATCGCCGGCGAGGCACGCAGGTATCGCGACCAGGGCAAGGAGAGCTTCGAACGCAACGCGCACACGCGGCTCGGGTACAACTGGCGTCTCTCCGAGCCACACGCCATCATCGGCTTCAGGCACTTCCAGCGACTTCCGGCGATGATCGCGGCGCGCCAGCGCATCGCCGCGCTCTACGACGCGGCGCTGCGTCGCACGGGTCGACTACGGCCGCTCGCGGTACCGGGGAACGGCGCGAGCAACTACTACAAGTACATCGCCGTGCTCCCGGACGGGGTCGATCGATCGGATCTGAAGAGGCGACTACGCGAGGAGCATGGTGTCGCGCTGGCCGGCGAGGTCTACGAGCAACCGATCCATCGCCAGCCCGTGTTCGAACAGTACGCACGAGCATCCGCTGCCCGCATCGGAAGAGGTTTGCGCACGGCACATCTGTCTGCCCGTCTTCGCGAGCATGACCGACGATGAGGGGGGTCGCGTCATCGAGGCGTTGCAGGCCGAGCTCGGTTGAGGAGGGGTCCGCCAATGGGAAAGCGGGTCGTGGTGACTGGAGGGAGTGGGTTCATCGGCTCGCACGTCGTGGACGTGCTCGTCGAGGCGGGACACGAGGTCACGATCGTCGACCATCGCGTGCCGCCCCACCGTGGAGATGTGGGTTTCGAGGACGTCGATCTGCTCGATCTCTCGTCGGTGGTGGCGGTCACGCGCGGCGTGGATCACGTCTTCCATCTGGGAGCGGTCGCGAACGTCAACTACGCGAACAAGTACCCGGTCTACACGACGGGGCTGCAACGTCATGGGCACGGTCAACGTCCTCGAGGCGGCGCGTATCAACGGAGTCGGTCGCGTGCACCTGGCGTCGAGCGTCTGGGTCTACAACGGGGCGCCCGACGGCGTCACGGCGGACGAGTCGGTGCCATTCTACCTGAACGGCGCCGGCCACCTGTACACCTCCACGAAGATTGCCGCGGAGATGCTGTGTCACAACTACCACAGCTCTACGGCGTGCCGTTCACGGTGCTGCGCTACGGCATCCCGTACGGTCCCCGGATGCGGGAGGAGCTGCTCATCCCGCTCTTCATCAAGAAGGCGCTCGCCGGAGAGCCACTCACCGTCGCCGGCAGTGGGAGCCAGTACCGTCGCTTCGTGTACGTGCGCGATCTCGCGTCGGCGCACGTGCTCGCCATGAGCGACCGCGCCGCACAGCAGACCTACAACCTCGAAGGATCGCGGAAGATCACGGTGCTCGAAGTCGCGCGAGGCATTCGCCAGCTCATCGGCGAGCGCGTCCGCATCGACTTCGTCCCGAGCGGGCGGGCGACTTCCCTGGCCGCGAGGTGTGCGCCGACAAGGCCCGCGAGGAGCTCGGGTGGGCGGCGACGGTCGACTTCGACGACGGCCTGCGCGATACGGTCGGGTGGTTCTGCGCAAAGTGGGGCCACCCGCTCGGCAATGGCGACGGGCGACTCCACGCCGGCAACGGTAACGGCGCGCGGCCCGATACGGCCGCCGACGTCTCCGCGACGGGCGAGGGCAGGCGCCCGGTCAATGGCGGCGCGAAGGCCGCCGGCGCCTAGTACCGGTGCCGCCGGTGCGTGAGGGAATCTCGCGCATGAAGATCGGATCGTCAGCTCACAAGGAGCTCTTTTGCCGGACCTTCCTCGAGGGGCATCGACGCTACGAGCCGGAATCCCTCCCATGGCCGGCGCTCGACGGCGAGTCCCTCGCACTGCTGCGTAGCCTGCCGTTCTGGACGTTCGCCCTGCAGGCCGAAGCGGACGCCGGGCCGCTGATCACCGCCTGCGCCGCGCTCGAGCACGACCCGCTCGTGCGCGAATCGTTGCAGCTCCAGGCCGACGAGGAGACGCGGCACGCGGGGATCCTCCGCCACATGATCGGACGCTATGGACTCCAGGCCGACGAACCCACGGTGGAGCTGCCCGCCGACGTGGTCGAGGGGTTCATCGATTTCGGCTTCGAGGAGTGCTTCGATTCCTTCGGCGCCTTCGGTCTCTTCCAGCTCGCCCGCGAGCACGCGCTGTTTCCCGCCCCCCTGTTCGACGTCTTCGAGCACGTCATCGAGGAGGAGGCGCGGCACATCGTGTTCTTCATCAACTGGTTCGCGCATCGGCAGCTGAACCAGGGGCAGGCCGCGCGCGTCCTGCGGCAGCCGAAAGCGCTCTGGCACTACGCGAAGGCGCTCCGCAAGCTCGTCGGTCTGGTGCGGGACGACGACGGGCCGGAAGGCCAGGACTTCATCGTCTCGGGGGCGGCATCCTTCGTCGATGACCTCACGCCAATGCTCGTGCTGTCGCGTTGCCTGGCGGAGAACGAGCGACGCATGGCGGGCTTCGATCGACGCCTGCTCGTGCCGCGTCTCGGGCCGGCCTTCGCGAGAGTCGCCCTGGGCGTGCTCGAACGCCTTCCGGAGCGCTGGGTCGGCACGCGAAGGCCCGACGGCGTACCGGGCGATCGCGTGAACACGGCGCCCGCACATCCGTCGTGACGCGTGGGTTCCCCCTGAACGCGCATCCCGCCGCCCTCGACCAGCTACCGCGAACCCGGCGCCTCGCCTGGTGGGGGCTGACCCTCGGGGTGGTACTCTGCGTCGCGCTGATCCTCCGGCACGGCGTGGGAGACGTGACGGCCACGATCGCGTCCGTTGGAAGCGGGTTCTTCGTCATCATGCTCCTCCACGGGGTGCAACTGGTCCTGGACGGGATGGGGTGGCGAGCGCTCATCGGCCGTGCGCGCCGTCCTGTCGTCGGCACGTTCGTCTGGGGACGCTGGCTCGCGGAGTCGGTCAACGATCTGCTGCCTGTCATGCAGGTGGGCGGCAACGTGGTGCGGGCACGCGTGCTTGCCGACGCGGGAGTCGCCGGCCCGACCGGTGGAGCGAGCGTGGTCGTGGACATGACCGTCATCATGGCGACGCAGCTCTTTCTCACGCTGGCGGGCCTCTGCGTCCTCGTCGTCTACTTCGACGCCGGCGCGGTGGTCGGCCACGTGATTGCCGGGGTCGTCGTCACGGCTGGGATCCTGGCCGGGCTGATCCTGGCACAGCGTCGTGGCCTGTTCAGCGCGGGAGTCCGGCTGTTCGAGCGTCTGGTGCAGACGCCCGCGCAGCTCGCGCTGGCGTCCAGCTCGGTGGCGCTCGACGCGGAGCTGGCTCGTCTCTATCGGAACCGGAGAGGGCTCGTCGCCGCCAGCACGTGGCACGTCGCGGCCTGGCTGGCGGGAACGGCCGAGACTTGTGTCGCACTGTACTTCCTGGGTCATCCGGTGAGCGTGCCCGCGGCGATCATATGGCAGAGCCTGGGCGAGTTGATCCGGACAGCGGCCTTCGGCGTGCCGGGCGCCCTGGGGGTGCAGGAGGGAGGGTACATCGTCATCGGCGCTCTCCTCGGCGTGCCGCCCGACGCTTCGCTGGCGCTCTCGCTCGTCCTCCGTGGTCGCGAGCTGGTCTTCGGCGTCCCTGGCCTCCTGGCCTGGCGAGCCCGGGCAGCCACCGCCGACGTCATGCGCCGTCGCGCCGCAGCGGGGGCCGAGTGATGCGTATCGCGGAGGCGGCGTCGGCAGCAGGGCGGACGTTCATCCGCTTCGGAGCGCGCGTGGCGGAGCGCCCGGCGCGTCCCTTCCTTCCGCTCGACGCGATGCGCCTGGTCGACGTCGCACGCCGCCGAGCCGGCGTGCGCGAGATCGAAGACACCTCGTTCCTGGGGGCGCTGCGCGTCCTGGTCGGCTCACTCGACGCCGAGGCACGACTCAACCTGATCGGCCGGATCGTCGTCCGGGAAGACATCACACGTCTCCTCGCGAATCGCTTCCGGATCGAGCGGGACCGTCAGCGCGACCCCGGGATCGCCGCCGAGGAGATACGGCGGCCGATCTTCATCACGGGCATGCCGCGCAGCGGGTCGACGCTACTGCATTGTGTGCTTGCTCAGGATCCGGCCAATCGCGTGCCGCGGACCTGGGAGATGCTCCTTCCGTCACCCGCCCCCGAGCCCGCGACCTACGACAGCGATCCTCGCATCGCCAAGGTCGAGCGGGAGCTGCGGTGGTTCAACCGGCTGGCGCCGGACTTCAAGGTGATCCACGACGTCGGCGCCCGGATGCCGGAAGAGTGCACGATCATCATCGCGCACTCCTTCGTCAGCTCCCAGTTCAGCTCGATGTACGACGTGCCGTCCTATTCGCGGTGGTGCGACGCGCAGGATTCACGGCCGAAGTACGAGTTCCACCAGCGCTTCCTCCAGCACCTGCAGCATCGCTTCGGCGCCAGGCGTTGGATACTGAAGGCGCCGGTTCATCTGAACAGCCTCCCGGGTCTGCTGTCCGTCTATCCGGACGCTCGGCATCGTCATGACCCACCGCGACCCCATGGAAGTGCTGGCGTCGGAGGCCAGCCTGCACGCCACCCTCCGGCAGACCTTCACCCGAGCGGTCGACCCGGTGGCCGTCGGACACGAGATGTCGGCGTGCATGGAGGACGACATCCGTCGCGGCCTGGAGGCCCGGGACGCGGGCCTGGTTCCCCCGGCACAGTTCTTCGATGTCGTCTACACGGACGTCCTGCGCGATGCCATGAGCGTGGTGCACCGGATGTACGACCACTTCGACTTGCCGCTCGCACCACCCGTCGAGGCGCGTATGCGACGATTCCTGGCCGAGAACCCGAAGGAGAAGCACGGCCCGCACAGGTACACGCTTCTCCAGTTCGGGCTCGACCCGATCGAGGAGTCCCGGAAGTACGACGCGTACCGCGCGCGTTTTCTCGGCGGAGAGCGCGCGGTCGGCTAGGCGGCAGTGCCAGCCTCGACCCCGCTCGACGGGCGGTTCTGGCGCGCGCGCAGGAAGTGGAGGAACTCCATCCCCTCGCGCAGGCGGCGGCGCATTACCATGGGACTCTTCAGCATCTCCCAGACGATCTCGGCCACCTTGCTCGGCCGGAAGAAGAACTCGCGGTAAAGCCGTTCCTGCATCTCGAATATCTCCCGGTGCGAGAGATGCGGGTACTCGAGCGAGGTGACCTGGAAGCCCTGGTCGGCAACGAGATCACCTGAATCGTCGCGCAGCCAGCCTTCGCGCTTCGCCTGGTCGTAGAGGAAGGTGCCGGGCAGCGGAGCCGGGAGGGAAACCTGGATCGTGTGTGGATTGATCGACTTCACGAAGCGGATCGTCTCGTGGATGGTCTGCTGTGTCTCGCCTGGAAGTCCCACGATGAAGGTCCCGTGGATCTTGATCCCGAGCTTGTGGCAGTTCTCCGCGAACTCGTGGGCCCACTCGACCTTCATGCCCTTCTTCACGTTGTTGAGGATCTGCTGGCTCCCGGTTTCGAAGCCGACCGTCAGCAGCCGCAGCCCGTTCTCCTTCAGCACCTTCAACGTGTCGTAGGGCACGTTGACCTTGGCGTTGGTGCTCCACGTCATGCCCTTCGGCACCAGCACCTCGCCGAGCCCGCGTGCGACGTCCTCGACCCACGGCCGAGCGTCGGTCAGCGTGTCGTCGTCGAAGAAGACCTCGCGCAGTTGCGGGAAGTACTCGGTAGCACGCCGGACCTCGCCAGCCACGTTCTGCGGGCTTCGCACGCGATAGGTGTGCCCCCCGACCGTGTAGGGCCAGAGGCAGAACGTGCACTTCGAGCGGCATCCCCGACCGGCATAGAACGAGACGAACGGATAGAGAGCCTCGCCGATCTCGTAATCTTCTATGCGCAGGTCGCGCCGGATGACGTCCACGGTCCACGGCAGGGAGTCCATGTCGGTGAGCGCGCGATCGGGGGTATGGACGACCTGGCCATTCGACGCGCGATAGCTCAGGCCGTCGATCTCCTCGAGCGATCGGCCCTCGGCCACCTCCTTGCAGGTGTGGTCGAACTCGAGCCGCGTGACGAAGTCGATGGCCTTCGACGTTGCGAGGGACACGTCCGGCAGGATCGCGACGTGCGGTCCGACGAAGCCGATCTGCATCCGTGGATTGACGTCCTTCATCGCTTCCGCCGTCTTGACGTCGGACTGGAACGACGGAGTGCTGGTGTGGATGAAGCACAGCTCGTAGTCGTTCGTGACGCGCAGGACATCGGCCGAGCGTGAGGTTTGCCGGGGGTGCGTCGATGAGCTTGCTGCCGGGGACCATGGCCGCCGGCTGAGCGAGCCACGTGGGGAACCAGAAGGAGCGTACCTCGCGTCGAGCCTGGTAACGAGAGCCCGCGCCGCCGTCGAACCCCTCGAACGAGGGCGGGTTCAAGAATAGCGTCTTCCTCATCCAGCGCTCCTCGACCGCGTGCCTAGCCTACCGGCCAGCGCGTGCCTCCACATGCGGCACGAGGAAACCACGCGGGCGCGGCCGTCGTGCGACGGGGCGACTCAGGCCGCATCGGTGGCGATCTCGTCGAGGTAGCGCGCGATGCCGTCGTCCGGCTGCACGCTCGCGGTGAACCCGAGCAGCGTCCGGGCCCGCGACGGATCGCAGGCGCTGGTCTTCACATCGCCCTGCCGTGCGGGCTGGTACTCGATCGGGACGCGCCGGCGCGCACACAGGGCGGCCAGCCGGTTGATGCTCATCTGGACACCGGTCCCGACGTTCGCGACCTCTCCGGAGGCGTCGCTCTCGGCGGCCATGAGATTCGCACGCACCACGTCCGCGACCGAGACGAAGTCGCGCGTCTGCTCCCCGTCCCCGTAGATGACGAGGGGCAGGCCCTTCCGCGCCCGCTCGGCGAAAATCGAGATGACGCCCGAGTACGGACTCGTGGGATCCTGGCGCAGGCCGTACACGTTCATGTAGCGCAGCGCCATCGCAGACAGTCCGTGCAGCCGGACGTACATGAACAGGAACTGCTCGCAGGCGAGCTTGCTGGCTGCGTAGGGGCTGTCCGGGCTGGCAGGGAGCCGTCTCCGGCGTCGGGACACGTTCGGCGGCCCCGTACACTGCCGACGACGACGAGAGCACCACCCGCCGCACTCCGGCCCGCCGCGCGGACTCGAGCACGTTCACGGTGCCGAGGACATTGGCGCGGGCGTCGGCGACGGGATCCTGGACCGAGAGCTCCACCGACACCTGCGCAGCGAGATGGAACACGACCTCGACGCCGGCGAACGAGCGCGCGAGCCCAGGGTCCGCCACGTCCGCGCGCACCAGATCGCAGCGCACGGCGTCCAGATTCGCGAGCTTGCCGGTGCTGAGGTCGTCCACGACCGTGACGCGGTTGGCCGGCGCGAGCGCCGCGACCAGATGCGAGCCGATGAAGCCGGCGCCGCCGGTGACGAGCACGTGAGAATCCCGGATCGTCATGCCGCGCGCCGGACGCTCCTTGCCCTTGCTGGTCTGGATTCCTGCGCGTCGCTTCCTCCTCGGAACCGGCAGCGCTCGAGCGACGATACAAGTGCCGGATCACCGATTGCAACAACGACGCGCATCCGAGCGTGCAACCGGACGCACCATGGCACACGGCGAGGGCGATTGTTGCGCCGTCCCGTTCAAGCATGGCAACTCGCGCAGGGATCCATGGGAACGTCGATCGAGATCGCCCGCCGGAGGACGTGCGAACCGAGAGCAGGTGGGCGACGCATGATGCGCAGGGGCTTTGCTGCCGGCGCGGCGCTCGTTCTGGTCGCCTGTGGACCCCCGGTCGGGGTGAGCCGGGTGTCGCCTCGCGTCGTCAGCAGCGAGCTGACGCAGAGCGCGCTGAACTCCCGCACGCCGAGCCTCTTCAGCCAGAACGTCCTCCACCGCAGGAACCTGACCGATCGGTTCCGTCGGGATCCGGAGGGCGCTCTCGAGCAGCTCCATCGTCTGGTCCAGCAGGAGGGGGGCCGCGACGCCGATCTGTTCGCGCTCGCAGAGCTGTCGTTCAAGCACGCCGACGACACGCGCAAGCGGGACTTCTATTTCGAGTCGGCAGTCTGCGCCTGGGCGTTTCTCTTTCCTGGCCGCGAGGGGCAACCGCCGGACGCGTTCGATCCTCGGCTCCGCATCGCCGCCGACCTCTACAACCGCGCGCTCACGAAGGCGCTGTCGTCCGCCGACGGCTCGGTCGTCGATCTGCGCTCCGGCCTCTACTCCTTGCCCTTCGGCCAGCAGGTCGCGGTGCACCTCGAGCCGGATGCGTTGCGATGGGCCGACCGCGACCTGGTCCAGTTCGTGCCCGTGGCCGAGCTCCGGGTGCGGGGGCTGCGCGCACGGTACCGGCGACCCGGAATCGGCGCGCCGCTCGCGGCGAGAGCGGTCGAAACCACCCCCGGCACGGCTCAGAACTTCCTCGGGCCGGACCTCAGGACCCCGGTGACCGCTCTGCTGCGCATCGACGATGCCCGCCGCCAGCTGACGGAGCCCATCCTGCACGGGTCTCTCGAGGTCTACAGCGCCTTCGATCGCAGGAGCGTCGACATCGACGGACGCGAGGTCCGCCTCGAGGTCGAGCCGACCGCCGCGCTGGCCTGGACGCTCAGCGAGTCGCCGAAGTGGCGCTGGGAACGCAGGGGGTTCTTCCTCGGTGACCTGCTGCGCACGGAGCTGCCCACGGGCATCACGTTCTCGCAGCCGTTCCGGCGTGGCCGGATCCCCGTGGTCTTCGTCCACGGCACGGCGTCCAGCGCCGGCCGGTGGGCCGACATGCTCAACGATCTGGAAAACGATCCGCGCGTGCGGGAGCGCTTCCAGTTCTGGTTCTTCCACTACGCCACCGGAAGTCCCATCCCGTACTCCGCCATGCTGCTGCGCGACGCGCTGAACGAGGCCGTGGCGCAGCTCGACCCCGAGGGGACGGATCCCGCGCTGCACCAGATGGTGGTGGTCGGGCACAGCCAGGGTGGGCTGATCACCAAGATGACGGCCGTCGATTCGGGCACGCGCCTCTGGGAGTCCATCAGCCGGGCGCCCCTCGACGACCTGGACGTGAGCTCCGCCACGCGCCAGCTCTTGCAGCGCGCGCTCTTCGTGCAGCCGCTGCCGTTCGTGCGCGTGGTGGTCTTCATCGCCACGCCTCACCGCGGCAGCTCCCTCACGACGGGGCTCGTCGCGCGGTCGTTGGCGCGTTTCGTCCGGCTCCCGGCGAACGTTCTCGGTGCCACCGCCGACCTCCTGGAGGGCAACAGCGATGCCCTGCTGTTCGACCCGCGCGGCCCGCGCTTCGGCAGCGTCTACGGGATGCGGCCGGGAAGCCCGATCCTGGAGGCCCTCGCCGCGACGCCGATCGCGCCCGGCGTCGCGGCCCACTCGATCATCCCGGTGACGGGAGCCGGCGCCGGGGGGGACGCCACCGACGGCGTCGTCACGTACCGGAGCGCGCACCTCGACGGTGTGGAGTCCGAGCTCGTGATTCCATTCTCCGGCCACTCGGTGCAGGGGCACCCGCTGGCCACCGCGGAGGTGCGCCGCATCCTGCTCGAGCACGCCACGGCGGTCTGCCAGTCGTCCGGGGTCGCGTGCGGTCCATCCGGGGCTCCGGACGCGGCGGCGACCTCACCGTGAGATCGTGCCGGTCACGCGATCGACGGCGGGCCGCGACGGTCGTCACGGACGCCGATGATGGCGCGCAGGCCGCGATCGTAGGTGAGGTAGTTCCAGGCCCAGTTCACCAGGACGACGAGGCGGTTGCGGAAGCCGATCAGCATCACGACGTGCAGCAGGAGCCACGCCCACCAGGCGAGCGCGCCGGTGAGATGCAGGCGACCGATCTGGGCGATCGCACGGCTGCGCCCGATCGTGGCCATGGCGCCCTTGTCGCGGTACGCGAAGGGCGTGAGCGGCTCGCCGCGCAGGCGGCGGAGCAGGTTCTGCGCGGCGTGCGCGCCCTCCTGCATCGCCACCTGCGCGACTTGCGGCAGGGTCTCCGCCCCGTCGACGATGGCGACGTCGCCGGCGGCGAACACGTCCGGATGGCCGACCACCTGGAGGGTGGGCTCGACGCGGATGCGTCCCGCGCGACCCGTCGGGAGGCTCAGGTGCGCAGCCACGGGGGCGGCGCGGATGCCGGCCGCCCAGATCACGGTGGCGGCGGCCAGGTGCTCGCTGCCGGCGAGCTGCAGGCCGTCGGGTGAGATGGCGGCCACGGCGGTGTCGAGGCGCACCTCGACGCCAAAGGCCTCCAGATCGCGGCGTGCGCGGTCGCGCAGCGGGGCGTCGAACGTGCCGAGCACCGCGTCGCGTGCCTCGATCAGGACGATCCGCAGCGCATCGGGCGGGATGGTGCGGTAGTCGCTCGGCAGCACGTGGCGGCGGAACTCCGCCAGCGCGCCGGCGGTCTCGACCCCGGTCGGGCCGCCGCCGACGATCGCGATCGTGAGGCGTGCGCGGCGGTCGGGACCGTCCGGCAGGGCCGCCGCGCGTTCGAGCTGATCGAGGACGTGGTTGCGGAGATCGCGCGCGTCCTCGACGTCGTAGAGATGAAACGCGTGCTCGCGGACGCCCGCGACACCGAAGTCGGCGGCGGCGCCGCCGGTCGCGACGATGAGGTGGTCGTAGGCGATGCGCTCGCCGTCGTCGGTGACGAGCACGCGCGCCGCCGCGTCCCCGCTCTCGATGCAGGCGAGGCGGAACTCGACGCTGGGAAAGTGCCGCAGGAAGCTTCGCGTCGGGTAGACGATGGCCTGTGGCTCGAGGCCCGCGGTCGCGACCTGGTAGAGGAGCGGCAGGAACGTGTGATAGTTGCGCCCATCGAGCCAGAGCACGTCCATCCCCGCGCGCGCCAGGACGCGCACGGCGCGAAGACCGGCGAATCCCGCGCCGAGGACGACGATGCGCGGATGCGGCGGCGGCACGACGATCGAGTTCTACCGTCGCGTTGACGCTGGCGGAAGCCGTCGTCTAGCATGTCGCGACGATGCAGACAGGCGGGTGTCATTGCGGTCGGGTCCGGTTCGAGGTCGACGGCGCGCCGTCCACCGTCGTCGAGTGCAACTGCTCGATGTGCTCGCGCAAGGGATACCTGCACTGGATCGTGCCGCGCTCGGCCTTCCGGCTGATCGCGGGAGCGGCCGAGCTGTCCACCTATCGCTTCGGAACCCGCAGGGCGCAGCACCACTTCTGCCGCCACTGCGGCGTCGGCAGCTTCTACGTGCCCCGCTCGCACCCGGACGGTGTCGACGTGAACGCGCGCTGCCTCGATGGCGTCGACGCGGCATCGTTGCCCCGGTCGCCGTTCGACGGACGGCACTGGGAAGAAGCGGTCGAGGAGCTCCGGAGCAGGTTCCGAGAGGGAGAGTGATCGACATGAGCGCAAGAGCGGCCTTCGTGCTGGGGTTCTTCATCGTCCTGGCCGCCCTCGTGCACGCCGGGCTCTATGTCCCGGGGCACGACTTCGTGATGAATCGCTTCACCGGATGGTTCGCCTTCGTGCCGAGCGAGGACGAGGAGGGGGACGAGGACAGTGGCGTGGGCAATGCGACGTGCCGTGCCTTGACGTTCCGTATCCCCCCGGCTAGGTTCGGCGGTCTTCATCACCGGAGGTGACGTCATGGCAGGTGGACGGGCCTTCAAAAGCAACGTCCGTGAGCGGCGCGAAGCCGAGCGCCGCATGAAAGCGCTGGAGAAGCGTCAGAAGAAGGACGAGAAGCGCAAGGAGGAGAAGGGCGAGGCTGGCTCGCAGCCGGTCGTTCCGTCGAGCCCTCCGCGCTAGACACCCGGGTCACGAGCGTCTAATGCTCGTCGTCGACCCGAGGCGCTGGCGGCGTACCCAAGTGGCTAAGGGAGAGGTCTGCAAAACCTCCATTCACCGGTTCGAATCCGGTCGCCGCCTCTAGATTCCGTCACCTCGTCGCTGCTGGTCCATCGCTCACAGCCCGTCGGCAAGGGGGCTGATCTTGGCGGCGAGAATGAAGTCGTTCTCCGAGAGTCCGCCGATGGCGTGGGTCCAGATCGCGACGTCGACCTGCCGGTAGTGCACCGTGAAGTCGGGGTGGTGTCGTTCCGCTTCCGCCACCTCCGCCATGTGGTTCACGAAGCGCATCGCCGTGACGAAGTCGCGAAACGTGAACCGCCGGTGCAGGCGATCGTCGCGCACCTCCCAGCCGGGCACCTGCGGCAGCAGGGCGGCGATCTGCGGACCGTCGAGCCTCGGGACGCCACCCTCGCAGGGGACGCAGCGCCTGGCGCGGAGATCGTCGGCGCTCACGAGCCGCCCTTGAACGTGTCGCAGGCGTCCAGGTCGCCGCTCTGCAATCCCCGCTTGAACCACTCCACGCGCTGCGCCGAGGAGCCGTGCGTGAACGAGTCGGGCTGCACGTAGCCCTGGGTCTGGCGCTGGATGCGGTCGTCGCCGATCGCGGCCGCGGCGCGCAGGCCCGCCTCGATGTCACCCTGCTCGAGGAGCTGGCGCTGGTTCGTGGAGTTGCCCCACACGCCCGCGTAGCAGTCGGCCTGCAGCTCGAGGCGAACGGAGAGGTCGTTCTGGAGGTCGGGACGCTGCTGCATCGCGCGGCGCACCTGGGGTTCGATGCCCAGCAGCTTCTGCACGTGGTGACCGATCTCGTGGGCCAGGACGTACGCCTGGGCGAACTCGCCGGTCGCACCGAAGCGTGACTGCAGCTCGTCGTAGAAGCTGAGGTCGATGTACACCTTCTGGTCGAGCGGGCAGTAGAAGGGGCCGGTGGCGGCCTGGCCGTAGCCGCAGCCGGTCTGCACGGCGTCGCGGAAGAGCACGAGCTTGGTGTCCTGGTAGCGCGGTCCCAGCTTCTTGCGCCACGTGTCCTGCGCGTCGTCGAGGACGAAGGAGACGAACTGGACGCGGCGGTCCTCCTCGGGCGTGGACTGGACCGGGCCACTCTCCTCCTGCACGGGGGCCCGGTTCTCCAGGACCGGGGCCAGGGAGAGGAAGTTGCGCCCGGTGACGAGGGTGAGGAGCCCGAGGATCAGGAGCCCTCCCAGCCCGATACCGGTGCCGGTGCGCATGCGGGAGCCGCGCCGATCCTCGATGTTGTCGCTCTGTCTCCCGGGTGTCCAGCGCATCGTGGTCGCTCCTGATTGGGTCGTATTCCGATCCCGCGGCAGCGTCCAGACCCGAAGCGGCCCGGCTACGGCAGGAAGTGGCGCGACCAGAGCAGCAGATCGCTGGTGGGATCGTAGACGTCGGCGGTCACGAAGATCGCGAGGAAGGAGCCGATGTCGACGAGCATCAGGAGCCCGATCGCGACGGGCCGGGCGCCGGCGAGGCGCCCGCGCAGCAGGCCCCAGACCGCGAGCACGGAGCCGAGCCGGATCGGGACGTCGAGCGGCATCGCCCAGCGGACGAACCGCACCGTGGGGCTCAGCCCGACGAGATAGAGGATCGGCAGCAGCGCCCAGACGAGGAGCCGGAAATCGGTACGGCGCGTGGCAGCGAGCATGCCGAGCCACGTGAGGTAGAGGAGCACCGTCCACGGCGACAGGAGCAGGAAGTCGACGACGTAGCGGTACCACGGGCCGCTGCCGAACCGGAGGGCATACGCGTTGTCGTTCACCTGCCGGATGGTGACCATCAGGCTTTCCAGCGCCGCCGCCGGGCCGCCGGCCGCGACGATGGTCGCCACGGTTGCGGCGGCGAGCGGCAGCGCGGTCGTGCAGACGAGCGCGAGCGGGGAGGGCGCCCGACGGCGCCCGACGGCGTCGAGCATCACCAGCGCCAGGCCGATCGCGAGCAGGAGCAGGTTGAACTCCTTCACGAGGAGGGTGGCGGCGAATGCGGCCGCGACGGCGAGCCACCCGCGCCGCCAGTCGTTCGCCAGTGCCTCGATGCAGAGGACGATCGACACGGTCCACAGCGTCGTGTTGAGGCTGTCACCGAGGGCCCGGCGCGCCATGCCGAGCTGGAGCGGTGACACCGCGAGGAGGAGCGTGGCGGCCGTCGCGACGCCCGTCCCGGCGGCCCGCCGGAAGCCGGCGAACGCCACGATCAGGAGCGCCAGCAGCGCGAGCAACGAGACGCGTTGCAGGCTCGGGTAGCCGTCGCCGAGGAGCCGGACCGCGAGCGCGTCCGGCAGGACGATCGCGAGACGCAGCGGTGATGGAGCGATGGTGCGGCTGAGCGGGTCCTCGAGGTGCTCGCGCGTGAGCGACGGCAGGACGCCCGGTCCGTCGCGCGCGATCCGGGACGCATAGCCGAGGTAGGCGCCCTCGTCCGCGCCCACGCGCCAGGCCGTCTCCGGATACCGCAGCACGAGCCCGGCGGCGATCGCGAGCGCGAGCAGACAGCCGACCCATCCCGCTCCCCTCATCGTGCGTCCTGGCCCCGGCTACCGCCTGGTGGCGCCCGGGCGCAAGGGCTCGGGGAACGGATTGACACTCAGATACCATCGGTATCACAATACCGCTGGTATGGCGACGCGAGCCACCCGGACGCAGCAGGTGGGCCGCAATCGCACGGCCGTCCTCGAAGCGGCACGCCGGGTATTCCTGGCGCGAGGATATGCCGGGGCGACGCTCGACGGCATCGCGGAGGAAGCGGGCTTCTCGAAGGGCGTCGTCTACTCGCAATTCGCCAGCAAGGCGGACCTCTTCATGACGCTCCTCGACGAGCGCATCACCGAGCGAGCCGCCGAGAACGAGCGCATCGTCGCGGGCACGGCGGGCGCCGCGGGATTGCAGGCGCTGCTGCGCACGTTCGAGGCCGACGCGCGTGCCGAGGCGGGCTGGGCCCGGCTGCTCGTCGAGTTCCGCACCGTGGCGCTGCGCGATCGCGACCTGAGCCGTCGCTACGCGGTGGCCCACCGGCGGACCGTCGAGCTGCTCGCGGACGTCATGGAGCGGCTGCACACGCAAGCCGGGCTGCATCCCGTCCTGCCGCCGCGGAGCATCGCCGAGGCGATCCTCGCGCTGGGAGTCGGGATCACGCTCGAGCGCGCCGCCGACCCCGCTGCGCTGCCGTGGTCGGCGCTCTCGCAGCTCGTGCTCCGCGGCCTCGGCTTCCCGCCCGCTGGTGCGCGGGAGCGATCGCGGCCGAGGAAGGTGGCGCCCTGACGTTCGCCGGCTTCCGCGACGCGCTGCAAGCGGAGCTGCTCGCCCGCATGCCCGAGCACGTCGAGCGCCTCGGCTGGAGCGCCGACCGGATCGCGGCACGCCAGCGCGCGGGGCTGCGGGCGCTCCTCGCGCACGCCATCGAGTGCTCGCCGTTCCACCGCCGCCGCCTCGCGGCGGTGAACCCGGGGGACGTCGAGGTCGCGGATCTCCCCCGGCTTCCGGTGATGACCAAGGCGGAGATGATGGGCAGCCTGGCCGACGTGTTCACCGATCGGCGGCTGTCCCCGTCGCTGGTCGAGCGTGGTCTCGCGGCGACCACCCGCGAGCCCGTGCCGATCCTCGGTCGCTACGTCGCTCTCGGCTCGGGCGGCAGCTCGGGCCAGCGGGGCGTCTTCGTCTCCGATCGCGACGCGCTGGTGGAGTTCCTCGGGGCGCTGATCCGTCCGCTGATGAAGCGGCTCCTGACGAGCGGCGGCCCGCCGGCGGGAGGCCTCAGGATCGCGATGGTCGCCGCCGCCTCGGCGGTGCATGCGACGGGAAGCGCGCCGGCGTTCACCGCCGGCGAACGCATGCCGTTCCAGTTCCTGGCGGTGCCGGTCACCCTGCCGCTCGCAGAGATCGTCGCACGGCTGAACGCCCTCCAGCCGCCTGCGCTCGCGGGATATCCGTCGATCCTGGCGCGGCTCGGCGCGGAGCGGCGCGCGGGCCGACTGCGGATCGCCCCGCTGTCGATCACGTCGACCAGCGAGACGCTCCTGCCGGCGCTGCGTGCGGCGATCTCGGACGGGTTCGGTGTGCCCGTGGTCGACACGTTCGGCTCCACCGAGGGTCTCGTCGGCGTGAGCGATCCGGACGATCCCGTGCTCGCGTTCAACTCCGACTCCTGCATCGTCGAGCTGGTCGACGATCGCAATCGCCCGGTCGCGCCGGGCGCGCGCGCCACGAAGATCCTGCTGACGAACCTGTCGAACCGGGTCCAGCCGCTGATCCGGTACGAGATGCACGACGGATTCGTACAGCAGCCCGCGGCCGCGACCGGCGGCCATCTGCGGGCCATCGTCGAGGGACGGTCCGACGACATGCTGCGCTGGGATGGCGTCGACGTGCACCCGCTGGTGATCCGTGCCGTGATGGTGAAATCCCCGGAGGTCGTCGACTACCAGGTCCGGCAGACACGTCGCGGCGTCGAGGTCGTCGCGCTCGCGCCGCCGGCGCTCGACGTGGAGCGATTGCGCGACGGCCTCGCGCGCGCGCTCGACGCCGCCGGTCTCGCCCGGCCGGAGGTCACGGTGCGGGCCGTGTCGCACCTCGAGCGGCATCCCGATACCGGAAAGCTCCGGCGCTTCGTGCCGATCGCCTGACGCGGACGCCGCGCGGTCCCGCTACGTCCGGTCGGTCCGGTTCTCAGGGCCGGTCCGGGCGTGGCTGCGTACGGCCGTCGCACGCGGTGAGCTCCGCCGCGACGCGCTCCTCGGGGACGAGCGTGCTGCCTCCCAGCCGGAGCTCGTGCACCAGGCCGTCGCCGCCGCGGATGCGCTCGACCGGCTCGCCGTGATTGCCGAAGCCATTCGCCACGGCGATCGACCCCGCGTCCGGGCTCGAGACGGCGATCTCGCTGGCGTCGCTGAAGGGCATCGGAAGCGCCGGGTTCGCGGCCAGCACCTTGCTCCCCATCGGCACCAGGTCGGTCGTGCTCCAGATGCTCCACCAGCGGCTGCTCCAGTCGCGGACCGTGTCCGTGGCGGCGCCGTGCTTGGCGAACGTCGCCAGGATGTGCTGCACGCCCGCCATCCACTGGTAGGCGTAGCCGTCGATCGCGTTGGTGACGATCGAGATCGTCACGTCGTGGGCGGGGATGGCGACCGTCTGGCTGAGGAACCCCTGGAACGCCCCTGCGTGACCGAACCACCACCAATCACGGGCGCCGCCGCTCATCGTGCCGAGACCGTAGTGCCGCTCCAGCGACGCGTGGGGATTGCGCCATTGCGCGCGCGTCATCTCCCGGCGGCTCGCGACGGTGAGGAGCTCGGCGCGAGACGCCGGCATCAGCTGGGCGAAGAAGCGGGCCAGGTCGCCGGCCGTGCTCACGAACCCGGTCGCGGGAGCGAGGGCGTTGGTCGTCTGGTGTCCGGGAAGGACGACCCGGCGGCCGAGCGGGAGCCTGCCGCTGTGCCCGCAGGCGATCGGCACGCCGGCCGGGGGCGGCATGTCGGGAGTCGTCTCGCGCAGGCCGGCGGGGTCCACGATCTCGCGCATGATCCACACGCCGTAGGGCTCGCGCGTGACCGCCTCGATCAGCCGACCGAGCAGCCCGTAGCCGTAGTTGGAGTACTTGAAGCGGGTGTTGCCCTCGATCGTCGTCGCTCCCGAGAGCGCGGCGCTCAGGTCCTCCTCGTCGGCGAACGGACGACGGTCGAACCATTGATCGCCGGTCGCGCCGTCGCGGACGAGGCCCGAGGTGTGCGAGAGGAGCTGGCTCAGCCTCGCCTCCGCCAGCGACGCGTGCAGCCCGGGCACGTGCGTCCCGATCGCATCGTCCAGCCCGATCGCGCCGCGCTCGCGGAGCTTCATGATCCCGGCCGCCGTGAACGTCTTCGAGTGCGACGCGGCGCGCGTGCGGTGGCGCGGCGTGAGCGGCTCACCGGTGCGCAGGTCCGCGCTGCCGAACGCGGCGTCCAGCACGATCCGGCCGTCGTGGACGACGGCGATCACGCAGCCAGGCTGCTCGAAGAGCCGCATCTGGAACTCGATCCAGCGCGGAACGTATTCGAGCGCACCGGGAAGCCAGCCAGGCTTCGCGTCGCTCAGGGAAGATGCCCCATCTTCCCGCTCTGGTAGTCCACCATCGCTCTCCGGATCTCCTGGGCGGTGTTCATGACGAACGGCCCGCTTCCGACGATCGGCTCGTCGATCGGCTCTCCCGCGAGGAGGAGCGCCGTCGCGGCCTCCGCGCCGTCGATGCGGACGATCGTCCCCGCGCGGTCGAGCAGGCCGACCTCCGCGGTCCCGATGGGCTCCGAGCCATTCACGCGCAGCGTTCCCTTGAGGACCACCAGCGCGGTGGTCCAGCCGTCGGGCAGCCGGAGGTCGACGGCGCCGTCGAGGCGCAGGTCCCAGACGGCAATCGGCGTGAAGGTCTGTGCCGGACCCGTGGAGCCTCGAGCGCACCGGCGATGACGCGCGCCGTTCCCTTCCCGTCTCCCAGGCCGACGGCCGGGAATCTGGCTGCTCAGGATGCTCTGGTAGCGTGGCGGGGCCATCTTGTGCCGGCGCGGGCAGGTTCACCCAGAGCTGCACCATCTCGAACGTACCGCCGCGCCGTGCGAACTCGCGGCCGTGGAATTCCTCGTGCACGACGCCGCCCGCGGCCGTCATCCACTGCACGTCGCCCGGCCCGATCCGGCCGCCGCCTCCCGAGGAGTCACGGTGCTCCACCTCGCCCTGCGTAGACGATGGTGACGGTCTCGAACCCGCGGTGAGGATGCTCGCCGACACCGCGGCGCTCGCTCGTCGGTGCGAAGTCCATCGGACCGGCATAGTCGAGCAGGAGGAACGGGCTCAGCACCGGACCCAGGTTGGGATACGCGAAGAGCGTGCGCACCGGAAAGCCGTTGCCGACCCAGTGGCGATCGGCACTCCGCTGGATGCAGCGCAGCTTCTTCACAGAGCCGTCGTTGCCCATGGCTCGATCCTTTCGTCGTGTCCGCGCCCGCATGCAAGCAGGCGGGACCCGCCGGTCGGGGAGGGCTCGACGACGCCAAGAGGGAAGCCCCGGGGTCCGGGGGGGCGCACGGCGGCGCCACCCCGGAGGTGCCGCGCGGCCGTGCCTACGGATGATTGCCCGAGTTCTCGGTCAGGTAGAGCGTGCCGCTGATCGTCGTGTTGGCGGCATAGCTGCCGATCCAGACGTCGTACGAGCCGCCGGCAGGATTGTTGAAGTCGATGGTCGGGTTCACCGTGGAAAACGAATCGTCCACACAGTAGAAGTTCCCGTACGGATCGTTGACCACCATCGTCGGGTCGCCGTTGCTGCCGATGAAGTAGATCCGTAGCAGGGACCCGCCGCCGCCACCGTAGTTGATGCGCAGATCAGGGGCGGTGCTGGCGAAGCCCGAGCACGAGCTGCCGAGGTAGCTGACGTCCACGTTTCCGCCGGCGGTCATCCTGACGCTGTAGGGGTCGGGACTGAAGCCCGAGCTCAGGTTCGCCTCGCCGTACTTCGCGGCGGCGGTGTAGTCGAGCTTCGGTGGAAGGGTGAAGATCGTGAACACCGTGAACGTGACGTGGGGATGGGTGTGGGTCGTGGTGGTGGCGTTGCCCCCCTGGCTCGTGGTGTTCGTCGTGGTGCTGGTCGTCGTGACGCTGGTGCTCGTCTGATCGGGTCCGGTGGTCGTGGTGACGCCGGTCAGCGTGGTGTTCGTCGCGGTGGGGCAGGGCGGCAGCGGATTGCCGAGGTTCGCGCGCGCGTCGTTGAGGATGCTCAGCGCACGGGTGGCATCCGCCGTAAGCCCTGCAGTGATGCCGGGGGCGATCTTCGGCGGATGCTTGAGCGACTCCAGCCGGGCACGGAAGCGCGTCAGCGATCGCATGGCCTCTCGGAGCTTGCGCTTGGCACCCTTCAGGTGCTTCGCGTCCACGAGGGCATCGGCGCGGGCGAGCTGCAGACCCGTGCGCGTGAGGAGGCGTGACAGCGACTTGTCGCCGCCGACCTCCGACTCCATCGCGGCCAGGTCGATGCGCGCGGCCAGTGACAATCCATCGTCGCACTGCGCAGCGGACGCCCGGGGAACGACGGCGAAGGCGCCGGTGGAAGCAACGGGCGCGACCAGGATCAGCAGGGACAGGATCGCCGAGAGTGGCAACATCACATCGACGCGTTACACGGTACCTCACGAGTGTGCGGGGTGTCCATGGAACCGGCGCGCGGCGGACGTCGGACGGGGCGCTCTCCGGGACCGTTTCCCTTACAGGTCACCTCACCTGAGCGGGCAGGAGCAGCGTGCCCGGTCCCGGGAGGCCGGTGACCGTGTCGATCAGCGACGAGTTGGTGCGGGCGATGCAGAAGGTGGCGGCGAAGACGGCGCTCTGGCCGATGGTGCCCGGGGTGCCCGTGCGGGTGATCGAGCCGGTGCTCCTGCTGGTGAAGCACGGCATGGCGGTGTTGTCGGAGCAACAAGCCTGCGAGATGCCGCCCCTGGCGTCGAGGCAGAAGGTCCCTGATCCGGAGACGCAGGCGTCGCCGGTGCAGATACCTTCCTGGCAAGTGCCCCTGTCGCACGAGTCGGACTGCAGCTGCGGACCCGCGTTGTCGCCGCACGGCAGCGGACCCATGAGCGGTGGGGCCTCGCCCGTGGTCAGCGGCAGCTTGACGTCGAGCGTGGCGGCCAGCTCGCTCTGCGCCGGGATGCAGGCGCTCGAGAGGTCATACATCTGCTGGCCTGTCCCCTGGGCGACCGTCACCTGGCCGTCGATTCTGCAGTCGGCGCCGGGGGCGCGCGCCGTGGTGGAACACTTGCCCACCTGTCCGATCGTGGCCGTCCCGGACGAGGTGCACCGCGGGCAGACCTCGGCGGGGTTGCCGGTGAGGTAGACGTCGGTGAACAGGTTCACGTCGCCCTTCGCCTGGCCCGTCTTCAGATCGAAGGTATTCCTGATGAGCGACGTCTGGTACCGGTTGACGACGCACACCGGGACGCCGGCGGCCAACAGCGGCAGCGGCGCGCCGAACGTGGGCCCGTTCAGCGAGCTATATCCCGTCGTACCGAAGCCGTTGCAGAGGGTGTTCGTCGCGCCGTCGCAGCCACTGAGACAGTACCTGAGGATCGCTCCGCTCACGACCGGTAAGTTGTGCGCGCGGCCGGTCCACCCGTTGTCCAGATCGCTACCCGTTCCCAAAACCGTCAAGGACAGCAGCGACGGAAGGTTCGGATTGTGGTCGGGATTGTGGTTGCAGGGGCAAATGGCCGCACATGCGGGCACGCATCGGACGATGAGCTTGTTCACGAAGCCCTTCGACTTCATGACCAGCGTGACCTTCTTGGACTGCCTGTACAGCTTGAGTGGCTTGTTCTGGTTCGGCGGCTCCCGCTTGAGGGGGAGCACGACGGTGCCGGCCGTGCCACACGACGGGGGCGCCCCAGGCGGGGCGAGCCCGTGGATGAGGACGCCCTTCGTGATCGCGGGACTGAACTTGAGCGGTTTGGTCAAGGACCGCGTGCTCGGACACGTCTGCGTCGCTTTCCCGACGCAGACGTTGATGATCAGGCTGCAGCTGCCATTGGCCATGCCGTCGGTGTCGCAACTCGGATCTCCATCCTCACAGGTGATGGTGTAGGGTTGGTTCGAGTTCGTACCGGCGGCCGCCTCTGCTGTGCCGGTTTCCCAGGTAGCGGCGCAGTTGCCACCCGTGCCGGGCACCTGATCGGCGCGCGCATGGCAGACGGCGCCCAGGATGAACGCGAGTGCCGCCGTGCAGCTGAGTCGAGTGATCGTCATGTGGGGGCCATCCCGGTTTGTGGCCCCTTGCGCGTGCCGGAGCGCTGGAAGTCCCGATCCACTGCTTAACTTGACTAGAGGTATCGTCGTGATGGCGTCAACGTCGATCCAGTGTTCTTCGGCACCCTGACGCCGTCCTGGTTCAATGTGAATCGCTCCGCGCCCGCCGGCCGAGATTCGCCGACCACTTGACTGACTTGGTCGGTCAGTTATATCGACCAGGCAGCATGGCGCGAACCGTTCCTGACGATCGCCTCGCCCGGCTCGTCGAGTGTGCCACGCAGGTGTTCATCGAGCAGGGCTACCGACGCACCCAGATGGCCGACGTGGCGAAAGCGCTCGGCGTCGCCAAGGGGACACTCTACCTCTACGTCGAGAGCAAGGATGCCCTCTTCGATCTGGTCACCCGCTGCGCGGATCAGGACCGCCCGTTCGAGAAGGCCCCGGGGCTGCCGATCCGCACGCCGAAGCCGGGCGCTACACTGAAGTACGTCCGCGAGCGGCTGGCGAAGAACCAGGTACCCGCGGCGCTGACCGCCGCCCTCGGGAGGAGCCGCGTGCGCGACCCGCGCGCCGAGCTAGAGGAGATCGTCCGTGAGCTCTACGACGCGCTCGCCCACAACCGGCGGGGCATCAAGCTCTTGGATCGCTGCGGCCCCCGACTACCCGGAGCTGGCTGCCCTGTGGTTCCAAGGGGCGCGTGGCGGGTTAGTCGGCCTGCTCGGTCAGTACCTCGAAGACCGGAGTCGGCGGAAGCTCCTCCGGCCGGTTCCCGACGCGGCCGTCGCCGCGCGGCTGCTCATCGAGACGGTCGTGTTTTGGGCAGTCCATCGTCATTGGGATCCCCACCCCCAGCGTGTGGACGAGTCCGTGGCGAAAGAAACCGTGGTGCGCTTCATCGTGGGCGCACTCGCAAGGGAGTGAGACGATGGAGACCACGCGAAGACCCGACATCGACTGGTTGCGCGTGTTCGCGGTCTACCTCTTGTTCGTGTTCCACGTCGGCAAGGTCTTCGATCCCGCGCCCTTCTATCACATCCGCAACGCCGACCTGTCCTTCCCGATGCTCGTGCTCTGCGGGTTCATCGGCCTCTGGCACATGCCTCTCTTCTTCCTGCTGGCGGGGTGGTCGGCCGTCGCGTCCCTTCAGACGCGGGGACAGCGCCGCTTCGTCGTGGAGCGCGTGCGGAAGCTCGCCATCCCCCTGCTCGCGGGCTCGGTGCTGCTCGGGCCGCCGATCAAGTACCTCGAACTGCGAAGCGGGTTGGACCTGAACCACGCGGGGCTGTGGGTGGCCGCCCCGCTTCAGGCGGGCTTCCGGACCGTGATTCCGAGCGGCCTGCCGCTGGCGCCGCCCTTTGACGAGAGCTTCCTCACCTTCCTGCCCACCTTCTTCACTCGCCTGGACCGCTTCACGTGGGCGCATCTCTGGTTCCTCGCCTACCTGTTCACGTTGACTTTGCTGTATCTCCCCGCGTTCGGGTGGCTCCTCCGGCGACGCGATCGCCTCACGCGCCTGCGGCCGGCGATGGTCTATGTCCCGATCATCCCGCTCGCCGTCATCCAGTTGACGATGCGGAGCCGCTGGCCGGGCATCCAGAACCTGTACAACGATTGGGCGAACGTCGCCTACTACAGCGTCTACCTCGTTGCAGGGTTTCTCCTCGCCTGCCATCCGATGCTGGAACAGCTCGTTCAGTGCGAATGGAAGCGCAGTCTCGCCATCGGCCTCGGTGCGACTGCGGTCCTCCTGCTCGCGGTCCTCGGGATCACGGCGTCCCCTGCCGTTCTCCTGGTGGGTTCGGCCGTGGCGGGCTGGTGCTTCACGGTGGCGCTCCTGGGGCTCGCGCATCGCTTCCTCACCAGCTCTGGCCCCGCGCTGCACTACCTGAGCGAGTCCGCGTTCCCCGTCTACGTGCTGCACCAGGCGGCCATCGTCCTCCCCGGATATTTTCTCATTCGCCTGCCGATGGGGATCGGCGCGAAGTTCGTGCTCCTGCTGCTGCTCTCCGTGAGCCTGACCCTCGCCGTCTACCAGTGGCTCGTGCGGCCGTTCGCGGTCCCTCGCTTCCTGCTGGGCATGAAGCCGAAGGCACGTCCGCATCCGCCGGCCGGTCGCGCTCTCGACGTCCGTCGCCACCATCCTGCTCGCCGCCGTTGGCCTGACGGCTTCCGCGCAGAGCGCTGCGGCGACTCCGGTCGGCCTCTGGTATGCGGAGGGCGGTGCCGCGCAGGTCGCCATCGAGCCGTGTGGTAGCGCGCTGTGTGGGCGGGTCGTGTGGCTGCGGTCCCCGCTCGACGAAGACGGCTGCGATCTCCGCGACCGCAACAATCCCGAACCGACGCTGCGCAGCCGGCGGGTCATGGGACTGGAGGTGCTGCATGGGTTGAAGCCGCGGCCGAACGGCACCTGGGAGAGCGGGAGCATCTACGATCCCGGGACGGGGAACACCTACACCTGCCACCTGGCGCTCGATGGCGACGACCGGCTTCGGTTGCGGGGCTACGTCGGCATCCCGCTCCTCGGACGCACCACGACCTGGACGCGCGTCGGCACCGAGAACCGGAGTTGCCGCGAGGACGACCGATGAAGCTGCGCTACCTCAGGGTCCGACGGCGCTGAACATCGCCCCGTTCGCCTTCTTCACCCGGGTGAGAGCCGTGCCGAAACACGAGGCATCGCTGGTCAGGAGCTGAATCGTCGCGCCGCTCTGGCTCTGCAGCGAGGCCGCGATCCCCCTGGGCAAGGTCGGGCGGTGTTCTTGCCGATGATCTGGACGTTGCCCTTGCCCAGCGGACCGCCGCTCAACTTGATCCTCGAGATCCCGTCTGCAGCGGTGCTCTTGTCGGTGTACTCGAAGCCTTTGGCCGACATCGGGGACCAGCACGACAGCCGGCCGCACAGCTCTCCCGCCCGCGCGACCGTGTACTCACCCTTCAGCTGGTTGGCCCCGTCGTAGATGCAGAGCTTGTACATCGTCTTGCCCGTGACCGGGTCGCCGAACTGGCTCGCCGTGACGGCCGTCCGCAGCTTCGAGAGCGACACCTTCAGCTTTCCCTTGCCGGTCTTCTGCTCGGTCACGATCAGGACGCCCTGACCGGGAGCGACGCAATCGGCGGCCGGAGCAGGTCCGCAGCCGAACAGGGTCGTCGTCGTGGTCGTACTCGTCGGTGGTCGTCGTGGTGCTCACCGCTGCCGCTGCCGCGCAGTCCGGATCCGCCGCGTCGACCAACCCGTCGCCGTCGTTGTCGAGACCGACGGGGTCGGCATCGAGCGGCATGTCTTCATCGGCGCTCGAGCACGGGTTCGTCAGCCTGCTGTACATGGGCTTGTAGTACGGGGGCGGCACGTTCTCGCCGAGCAACGTCGGGAAGGGGTTGGGAGACCCGAGCGCTCCGGGCCGGTGGCAGCCCGAGCTCCCGCATGCGGTGATGCCCAGGTTGACGTGGAACCGGCGGAGACCGTACGAGGTCGCCTTCGGCTCACCACTGTCCGGTGACGTCTCGCCGTAGTCCTGGCCGTGACACCCGGCGCAGCCGAATCCGCCGCCGGGGCCGCTCCAGTACGTGCGAACCGGCGTGCTGCCTCCTCCCGCCGAATGACACACGTTGCAAGTCGTGATGCCCAGCTGGGTCCTGTGCTGGAAATGCAACGGACCATTGCCGCCCTGGAAGCCGTCGTGGCACGAGACGCACCCATTTCCGGCGCCGTCGTCGTACATCGGATACGCGTGCGCGTCCGGGGCGCACCACGCCATGCACAGAACGAAAAGGGCGTGGCCCGTCCGCAGTGCGATCGCCTTCGCGGACGTGCCAAACCTCGAGCGGACTCGCATCATTCAGTCCCCCTCAATTGAACCGACTCTGAAGCCTTCGCCTCGACGAAGTGGCGCGGAACCTCGTCCGTCTTGCCGAGCAGGCGCAGGACGACATCGAGCGCGTTCTGGACGGCCGGATTCGGCTTCTCGGCGAGCGAACGCCGATAGTAGGACTCCGCCTCCTCGAGCTTCCCCTGCTTCACCAGCGCCTCGGCGAGGTTGTTGCAGGCGGGTGTGTACTTCGGGTCGAGCTCGATCGCTTTGCGAAACTCCGCCACCGCCTCGTCCGTCCGACCCTGCCGGCCGATCACGTATCCCAGGCCGTTGTGGGTCTCGGCAGTCGACCGTCCAGTCAGCGCGCGCCGGTAGTGGGACTCGGCCTCGGCGAACTTCCCCGACTGCACGAGTGTGACGGCCAGGTTGATGTGCGCCGAGGCGCAGTTCGCGTCCAGCTCGAGCGCCTTCTTGTAGTTCTCGAGCGCCTCCGCCGATCTGCCCAGCTGCGCGAGGGTGAAACCGAGGTCGCTGTAGATTTCCGCCTTTGGTTCGGACTCGAGCGATGCTGCGAAGTGCTTCGCGGCCTCGTCGAGCTGACCGAGCTCGACGAGCGCGAGCGCCAGGTTGTTGTGCGCCTTCGCGTTGCCGGGATTGGTCGCCAGGGCTCGCCGGTACTCCGGCACCGCGTCCGCGGTCCGTCCGTCCTGGAACAACGTCCATCCCAGCGCATTGCGCAGCTCCGGGTCGTCCGGAGCGATCTCCAGCCCGCGTCGATAGGCTCGCTCCGCACCCTGGTGATTCCCCGTGTGCTCGTTGGCCATCCCGGCCCGCAGAAACGAGTAGGGGTCCAGGAACTGCTCGCGAATCTCGGCAATGGCGTCACCGGGCAGCTTCACGAACTCCGGAATGTTCGCGGCCCGGTCCGCCGAGGTGAATCGCTCGAGGACGACCGGCGGGGTGTCGTTTCCATCCTCGTCGATGTGTGTGAGGAGCAGCTGGGTGTACGGCCCGTTGACCTTCGAGGAGAAGACCAGCCAGCGGCTGTTCGACGACCAGCTGTGCCAGGAGTTCATCCGCGCGGTGTTGTAGCGAAGCCGTCTCGCGACACCGCCCTCGGCCGGGATGATGTACAGCTCGCTGTCGGGCTGCAGCAGCATGTAGCTCTTGGCCTTGCAGAAGATGATCCACTTCCCGTCCGGCGAGTACTTCGGGAAGAAATTGCTCATCCCGTCCCCCGAGGCGCCTCGAAGCGGCTCGGCCGTACCGCCCTTCCCCTCGTTGAACGGAACCCGGTAGAGGTCGTAGCGGAAGGGCTTCTTCTCGACCGTGAACTCGGGAACGTCCTTCTGGTCGACCAACGCGCTGTTCTGCTCGTCGAGGCCCTTAGCCTGGTAGGCCTCCGCCCTGGCGAAGACGATGTACTTGCCGTCCGGGCTCCACACCGCGTTGCTCTGTACGTACTTCGGGTCGTCGGCGCCGGGCAGCGGCGAATACGTCTTGGTCTCCCGATCGTAGACGACGAGAATGCCCTTGATCGGAAAGAAGAGCTGCGAGAACATGATGTCCGGCATCGCGACGAACACGGATCGGTCCTTGACCGTGCTGATCACGTATCGCCCCGTCGGCGATACACGCGACAGCAAGCCGAAGGTGACCTCGCCGTCGTCACGCTTGTAGTCCGACCACGTCGTGATCTTCGCGTCGTCCATCACCATCTGCTTGGACACGTTCATGATGGCGTAGGCGCCCTTGTCGTTGCCGTAGTCGACGTCCATCCCGAGGACGCTGCCGTTGTCCGCGAACGAATGACAGTTCCCGCACACGGGCAGGTTCTGCAGCACGATCGGCGGGCCAGACTGCGAGTCGACGGTTCCGAAGCGCCACCGGATGCGTGACGGATCCTGCACGGCTTTCAGAAACGGCAGCGGAACTTCCCGGTAGAACAGGGAGTCGCCGACCGGGTCCCTCGACGTGCGGATGTGCACCGAAGCCGAGGAGGCGGGCGCGGGCTTCGTGCCGTCGACACCTGCGACGAGCACCTCGGCATCGCGCTCCGCGCTGTGCCGCTTGATCAGCGTCCAGCTGTCCTCCGAAGGTTTCCAGCGCGGCGCGTCGACCGACTCTCTCAGGATCTCGCCGCCGGTGTCGTCTCGCACCGTCACGTCCCAGCGATCGACGTGGCCGGTTTCGTCCTTCCACACGAAGGTCGGGGCGACGCTTTCCGGCGGAAACAGCGTCCCTTCCTGCGGATAGGTGATCCGCAGTCCTGCCTCGCTGGCAGCGGCCGTCTCCTGCGCGGCGCAATCACGAGCGTGGCCGGTAAGAAGCCCGGCGGCAGCGAGCGCGACCGAGACGACGGCGGCAGCGACCACGCGCTGAGCGACGTCCCTTCGACATCTCGCCGCCTACGCTCCCGCCGTCGAAGGAGGGAGAAGCGCTACGGCTTCGGTTTCACAGAGCAGGTCGGGACGGCACAACGGAGCCTCGACGACCGCACACGGGAAGCCGTCGAAGCCGCGCTTTCGAAGCATCGAACGCAGAGCCGGCGCATCACTCGGATTCTTGAGATACGTGATCCCCGACGCCAGGTTCTCGAAGCTGGCGCCCTGCCGGGCAAGCAGCGACGCGATGTTGTCCAGCATGCGATCGACCTGAGCCTCGAAGTGTCCCACGTGGACGGTCCGTCCCGCTTCGTCGATGCTCGCGGTGCCGGAGACGTAGAGGGTCACCTTGTTCGCGTCGGCGATCCTCAGGCCGCGCGAGAAGTCCGCACCGTAGGCCCACGCTTCGTTGAGCAACGGGGTGTGAATCGGCGCGATGTCGAGCGCCCGGGGAGACGCTGTCGCATGGAGGCTCATGGAGAAGTCATGCGTCCCGGGAAACGGAATACCCTGAACGCAGGTGCTGGCAGGCCTGCGCTCGATGCCGCAGCGCCCGAAGAAGTCCCGCCGGGCTCTGTTGAGCGCGGCATAGTCCCGGTCGATGTCGCGCACGTGGATCCAGGTGCGGACGACGTCGCGGAAGCTCATTCCGGCCTCGGCGAGCAGGCCCTCGGCGACACGGAACATGTCGTACGCCTGCTCGAAGGCGTCTTTCCCGGATCCGTAGATGTTCCCGGTGTGCAGGGAAGTCTGGTCGCCGAGGCGGACCACCCTCGCGCGCGCTCCCGGTGCGCAGGCTTCGCACGGGCAGGCGGAGGTGCGACTCGACTCGTGCGCGGAGTGCGACCCCCCGGAGCGAGGAATCACGGCAGTCGCGGAGAGCTCGAGTGCCGCGCGGCAGTCGAGCGGAGGCTGTCCGATGAACGTCGTCGCCACGGGGCCGGCCTCGAGCCCGACGACCCGAGAACGCGCGCGGCGTGCCACCTCGCAATGCTCCCGGATCCGTCGAAAGAACACGGTCTCGCTGACGATGGTCTCGGGTCCCGCGCCTTCCGTGGCAAGCGCGTCGATCAGGCCCTCGTAGAGCGCTTCGGCCTGCCGGGTCGCATCCGAGATGCCCTCGCCCGGTCGGGACTGGATGAACAGCTCATCGGCGATGGGGCCGCTGAACCGGCGAAGAACGATCGAGGCTCTGCTCGCCTGGACCCGGCGATCGGCTGGTGCGACCGGCAGCCGCCGCGCGCGTGATCCTCGATCGTCCCCGGGGATCCACACCGCCGGCTGCCGGCGGTGTGGCGTACCGAGGGCTTCCACGGCCCGGCTCATCGACGCTACCTGCAGCTCCGGGCCATCATGGGCGGCAAGAACGGTGCTTCGAGCGTACCGTACTTGTTGTTCGCGAAGCAGTTCTCGTGACCGGTTTCGAGCATGAGGTACGTGATGTCCCCCGCGAAGTTCTCCAGGCCACCGAATGGCGTCGGAGCGGTGCCGTTGTTCTTGAAGACGTTCGCCACGTACGTGTTGTCGTCGGGGGCTGACTCGACCTGCGGAGGGTTCGATGAGCAGTCGAACTTCGATCCGGCCACCGCCAGGCAGTAGTCGACGACCGTGACGCCGTAGAAATTGTTTCCCTCGATCCGGTTCCTCTGGATGTTCACGTTGTCGACGCCCAGGACCAGGATGCCTCCGCCGGCCGGCAGGGACGCGGACATCGAACCCGGCGGCGCGTCATTCGGCTCGTTGTTGTCGTGCACGTAGTTGCCGACGATGTCCCAGTTGCCGTCGCCTCCGAGCGGAGGCAGAGACGCTGCCGAAGGATGATAGAGACCGATGCCAGTGGTGTTGTGGTGAATGTTGTTGTTCTTGGCCACGATGTTCTTCGAGACCGTGATCTCGAGGCCCGTCGGGCTGTCGTGGAACTCGTTGTTGAGAACGCGGACGTTCTCGGACGCCTCGATCCACAGCGCACTGTCTTCCGAGCCGTACGCGACGTTCTTCTTCACGAGCCCGTTCGCGGACAGGGTCGGCCAGATCCCGTTCTCCAGGTTGGAGATCGACTCGTTTCTCTCGATGTTGAAGTTCTGCACGTGTCGCAGCCAGATGCCGTTGTTCGGGAACCCCTCGATGGTGAAGCCCTTGATCGTCACGCCGACGACGTCGGGATCGCCCTGGTTTGCCGGCTCGACGATGATGCCGTGCTTCTGACCCGGGCCCGGCAGGATGCGGACCTTCGTCTTTGGCAGGCTGCTCTTGGCGAGCAGCCTCAGCGGCTTGGTGATGTGGACGGCGGCCGTCCCCTCGTGCGTCTCGGTGTAGTCGCCGGGCATCACGATGATCGTGTCACCCGGCGAAGCGGCGTCGACCGCCTCCTGGATGGACTGTCCGGGGGCTACCCTGGACACGGCCGCCGGGGCCGTCGCGGGGATACACCCGAGGGCGAAACCCAGAACCGATACTGCACCTATGCTCAATCTAGCTTGTCTCACGTTCATCCTCTCCTGTGCGCTCGGAAGCGTACTCTCGGTCGAACTATCGATCAGCGGTGACCGGGTGGCTGACCGGCGGTCACGTGCGATTGTCGATGACGTTCGGGCCGCAGCACTTCAGTCGCGCCGCTGTGGATCTCTCCCGGCTTGCCTTACACACCGCGACATCCGCTGCGGCATGTGCAGTATGTGTGCCAGCGAGCTCCGACCGCGGCGTCGCACTTTCCTTGCACTTCCGCGAACGATGGGAGGGTGCGCGTGTCTCCACACGAAACGGTGGGACATTATTTCCCATGGGCTTCGGGTCGGCTGCCGAGCCCGGTGGGGCCGCGGCGCCTGGCCTAGGGATGGGTGCGCAGTCGATGAAGGATGATCACTCGACTACCGATGAGACCTTCCGGCGACGGCAAGCGGGGCCGCCTGTCGCACCAGGGCAGGACTGTTGTCCCTCACCGAACGGCCGCGGTATAAGCCGCCCCCCGCGTCGGATATCGACGAACAGGGGGGAGGATGGTTCATATGCGATGGATCGCGATCATCAGTGTCGGGCTCACGATGTCTGCGCTTGCGTCCGGCGCTGGAGCGGCGCAGCCGTCTCTCACGGACCAGGTGAAGGACGGGTGCAAGGCGGAGCTCGCGTCGTACTGCAAGGACGTGACGGCGGGTGAAGGCCGCCTGCTGGCGTGTCTCTACGCCTTCGAGGACAAGCTCTCGTCGCGCTGCGACTATGCCCTCTACGATGCCTCGAGCCGGCTCGAGCATGCCGTGGCGGCGCTCGCCCATGGAGCCACCGAATGCAAGAGCGACATCGAGAAGCACTGTGCGGCTGTCGAGGCCGGCGAGGGTCGCATCGTCGAATGCCTCAGAAAGCAGGGCTCCAAGCTGAGCAAGCGCTGCCGGCAGGGGATGAAGGATATCGGACTCGATTGAACCCCGATCGGCGCGGCTGAGGGACCTGCACCCACCGGCACCGGTTCACAAACGAGCCGTCGTGCCGTGCACGCGTGCCGCGTCAGGAGCTCTTCGCCGTTCCCTTCTTTCCCTGGGTCGCGTTGTACGTGAAGGCCTGGTCGGTCGCAAACTCGCCGGGGCCGGCGGTGAGCGTCACCGGCACCGAGACCGCCACCTTCTTCGCGTCCGCATTCGTCAGGCCGTAGGCAGCGAGCTGCTCCTGGAAGGCGCCCTTCAGGTTGAACGAGAAGTTGACGGTGGCCTGCTTGGTCACGCCGTTCTTGAGCTTCGCGTTCAGCGCGAACTTGTTCCCGTCGCCGTTGTTCGCCTTGCCGTTCTTTGCGAGCACGAAGGACGCCGTCGCCCCGCCGACGTCGACGGTGACCGGCAAGCCGGTGAGGGTGATGCCGGCGCCGATCGTGATCTTTCCCTTCCATTGGACGGTGTCCTGGCCGGTCTTGTTGAACTTGAGCGTGATCGTCGCGTTCTTCAGCTGCGGCGGCGTGATCGGTGCGAAGTTCACGATGCCGTGAAGCTCCTGCTGGCTCAGACAGAACAAGCTGCTCGACGGTAGCGTCACCACGTTCGTGACCGTGTTCTTCGCCTGCTTGTTGTTGCCCCCCACGGTGGCGAAGGTCATGACGACCGCCTGGCCACCGGCCGGGATCGTCGGCGTGTAGGTCGCGATCGCCTGTCCGACGCTGTTGATGCCGACGGATCGCGCGGGCGTGGTGGCGCCGTTGCCCTGGATGACGAAGCCGACCACGGGCTCGGCGACCTGCGCACCCTGTGGCACCGACTGGGTGCTGGTGAACCAGAGGTCCCCGGCCGTGAGGATCGAGTCGCCGGTCGACGTCGCGATGATCTTCGTCTGCGAGGCCGAGCCGAGGAGGCCCTCGAGGGTGATGCCCACCTGCTGCGGCGCGGACCCCGTGTTGGTCACGATGTTGAGCCAGCGGATGAAGCTTCCGTTGTTCGGCACGAAGACCTTCCGGGTAACCTGCAGGTCGAGGTTCGGGAAGGTCTGTGTCTGGAAGGAGAGCTGCCGGTTCTGGTTACCCTGCTGGCAGTCCTCCGCCGCGAGCCCCTGGCCGGGATTGAACACCTGCGGCTGCGGCAGCGCGGCGCCGTGCGCGCCGGTGATGAGCAGCCCGTTGAACCCCGCGAAGGCGTTGGTCAGCGGAATGTTCACCTGGCGCTGGACCGTCTCGGTCGTGAGGAAGAAGCCGAACGGCGTGAAGCCGACGAAGTAGCTCGTCACCGTGACGGGCTTCACGTAGGTGGCGTTCGTCACCGCCCCGGACGCGTTCGAGTCCCGGAGCAGCGGGTCAACCTGCGTATTGATCTCGTACTTGGTGCCGTTCTGGTCCTTGAGCTCGACCGGCAGCGCGTGGGCGATCGAGGCGAGCGCGATCAGGGCAGCCGACATCAGACCGGAACCGCGCCGCTTGATAACGAAACGCGTCATCTTTGTTCTCCTCGCGATGTAGCGACTCGTGCGTCTGGCGACGGGATGTGACCGTGATCTCCAGACCCGTTCTCGGGGCGATCTTAGCCGACATTTCCTAGAAGGACAGTGGCCCCCCCTGTCCCGGGCTTGCATGGTGCCCTTGCGACCTCGCAGCCAAGGATATTCTGCCGTCGTGACGCCCGCCAACGGGGGTCCGGGACGTCTCCGCGCGCCGTCCTGCCTGACTGCGGCACCCCGAGGACAGCCGGGCGGTCGAGTCCCAGGATGCGGCCGAACAGCTCCCGCGCGGCGCTGCTCCGGCGCGTCCGAGCAGACGAGAGTGGTGCGGTGGACTCGCGGCGTCGGCCGTCGCGCTCGGCTGGGCCGTCACCGTGCCGGCCTTCCTGATCGCGCATCGCGGCGGCCTGCGGGCCCGGTCGCGTCTGGGCGAGTAGCTCTCTTCCAGGAGGAACGTGCGGCGCTCGGGCGGGTGCGGGGCACCCGAGCGCCGGGTTTCTGCTATCGGGCGATTGCGCCCGAGTAATAGTCCGAGCACACCACGCCACCGCAGCTCTGGGACAGGATCAGATCGAGGTGCCCACCCGTGAGGCCGAGGTCCGTCACCGTCGCGTCGATCCCTTCGTAGCACCCCGATGCATCGAGCTCCCAGTAATCGGACGAGACATCGAGCTGGTTCGCGCTGAACGCGCCGCTCAACGCGATGAAACCGTCGCCCCAGCCGGTGACGTAGCCATCGCGGGCCACGTCGAGCGAGAAGGTGCCGGACACGTTCAGGGGGTAGTCCGTCATGCAGCCCGACGAGGTCACGTAGGACGCCGCGTAAGCCCAGCTGCCGCCGAAGGCGGTCACCGGCATGCCGCCACAAACGCCGATGCCGCCACGAACGCATTGCTTCCTCATCCTGCGGCACTTGCCCGGTTTGACGAGCAGGCATTCATCGGCGCACGCCAGCGCACAGTCTTGGGGCGTGGCCAGCGCACGCCCGCGCGCGTGGGCCGATCCCGCGTTCACGAGAACCGCCGAGGTGATCATGACTCCGACAATGAGATTCCGAATCAAAAGACTCCTCCTATTTCTCTGGCCGGCTTCCGGCCGGGCTGTGTCATGCCTGAGCGTAGGAGCAAGCCAGGTGCCAGCGCATTCGCCAGCGCAAATCGGAACTTGCCGTGGGCTACGTGACGGGAAGGCTGTATCCCGTTTCGCAAGGACACAGGGCCGGCGAGGCCGCCACGCGCCGCCGACTGATCGCTACGGCTGGCCGCGCTGGTCCGAGATGCTGGACTACCGTCAAGCGCGAACGGCGTCGGGACTGCGCAGTTGGCGCATGCTCCGTCGAAGGGCCAAGGGACCGATGGGAGCGCCCAGCAATCGCCACGTCGGTGAGCGCACCGCCTCGCGCCGGGCGCAGTCAGTATCCGCGTCGCAACCAGCCGTGAGCCCCGTTCTGCTCTCCGTTACTCTTGCTCTCCCTGTGCGACGGACGACACCGACTACGCGGATCGTGAAGAGAAGCGGGGGCAGCTCGTCCCGCTCCCGGGACGGTGCCGGGTAGAGAAGAGGACTCACGATGACCGGGCGGATGGGGCGGCCGGGCTCGTTGATGCGGCGTGCCTCACGCCAGCCGAGCGGGCGGTCCTCTTCGGCGTGCCAGCGATCGACGAGACCACACAGCTGTGGGACGTGATGGTCGCCACGACCGGCCTTGCGGCCAGCGAATTTTAAGGTCGCCTGTTCAAATCAGCTCGCGCCCACTCAGTGGCGTCGATGGCCAGCAGCAGGTTCGCGCTAAACGGCACCCCGCCGGCCTACCGCCGCCGACGGAGCTACTTCCGTTTCATCTTGCGCGCGGAGGCCGGGGGACGGCCCGGGCCGCCTGGCCTCCACTTCCCCCGAGGGCGCTTGCGCCGGCCGTTTTTCGCCTTCCGTCGTCCATTCCCTGTCGAGGAGACACCATGGAACAGTTGCGCGATCGCCTGTGTCACCTCATGGTGCACGAGGTCGCGAATGACTGTGATGAGCGACTTGGTTCGCGGCATGCGTCTTCCCCCTTGTTCCGCGCGAGATACCCGAAGGCGAGGGCATCAGCAAAGGCAGGCCCATTGCGCCGGCGACCGACGAGACGAAATGCCCGGAACGGCTCAATCACGTGCAGTTCCCATCGCGGTGTCGCGGCCAAAAATGTGGATGCTCAGCCACGCTTCGGTGCCAGCACGAGAATCTGCCCCGTCATCTCCGGTTGGTGCATCGTGCAGTAGAAGGTGAAGAGGCCCTCCTCGTGAAAGGTGAAGACATAGGTCGTCTTCCGCAGTGCCGGCAGGAGAACCTTCATCAGCACCTGGGAGTCGGGAGCGACCAGCATGAAGTCATGGTCGTCGTCGGGCTGAAGATTCCAGAAGCTGATCTCGGTCGGCTCGTCACGATGGACGGCGACGAAGGCGGGCGAGAACGCATAGACCTCCCCGAAGCGTGCGACTGTTGCCCGAGGTCCCGTCTCCTTGATAGCGACCGCCTCGGTCAGCACCGTGATGCCGGCAGCGGCGACGCCAGACTCCGTGGCCGTCACGACCCGCGATGCCGCCGCGTCCGGCAGGTAGATTGGCTCGGCGAGCCGCGTCGGCTTGGGCATCGCGGCGAGCGAGAGCACGGCCGTCAGGACGATGAACGCACGTCGCCACACAACGGATTCCTCCTCTTGGCCTCCAGATGCACCGATCCCTTCGCCTTGCCTCAACTCACGCGCTACGGATTCTGGAGTATGGCTTCGGAAGCGCGGACTTACTACGCGATGCTGATGGGCCTCCTATTCCTGCTGATCGTAGGCCCCGGTCCGTGGTCCCTCGACGCATTGCGGTCGAGGAAGCCGTCTGCATCGCCCGACGTTCCGCTGTGAGCGTATCGGCAGCCGGCAGCCCATCGCCAGTCGGGCCGGTGCGCCAGGCCGGGCGGCTACGCGAGCTTGCAGCGGTATTTTTGCGCCTGGGTCTGACCGCGTTCGGCGGTCCCGCCGCACATATCGCCATGATGGAAGACGAGGCCGTGGTGCGCCGGCAATGGCTCACGCGCGAGCGATTCCTCGATCTGCTCGGCATCTCGAACCTCCTGCCCGGTCCGAGCTCCAGTGAGTTGGCAATCTACCTCGGCTACGTCCGCGCCGGCTGGCCCGGACTGGTGGTCGGCGGTGCCTGCTTCATCGTGCCGGCCGCGTTGTTGGTCACCGGCCTCGCATGGATGTACACCCGATTCGGCTCGCTGCCAGAGATGGCGGGCGTGCTCTACGGCATCAGACCGGTCGCCGCGGCCATCATCCTTCAGGCGGTTTGGCGACTCGGCCGGACGGCCATCAAGGGTGCGCCCTCGATGGTGGTCGGCGTCGCCGCAGCCGCGCTGAGTCTTGCTGGGCTGGCCCCCGTCGCGGTACTGCTCGTCTCGGGCATCGCCATCGCCGGAATGCGTAGCGCCAGGCAGATTGGCCAGGGGTGCGTCGCGGTCGCGCTGCCGCTCACGTCCTCCGCCGCCGCCGGTGCCGGGAGTCCCATTGCGCTCACGAGCGTGTTTCTCGTCTTCGTGAAGATCGGTGCTCTCGTCTTTGGCAGCGGGTATGTGCTGCTCGCATTCCTGCGAGCCGATCTGGTCGAACGGCTGCGATGGCTCACCGAGCACCAGTTGCTGGACGCGGTGGCAGTGGGACAGGTGACGCCGGGACCGGTCTTCACGACCGCCACCTTCATCGGCTACCTACTCGCGGGCTGGATGGGCGCGGCCGTTGCCACCGTGGGCATCTTCCTGCCGGCCTTCGTGCTCGTCGGTGCGAGCGGTCCATTTCTGTCGTTGCTCCGCGAATCCCGCCTCGTGGCGTCGATCCTCGATGGCGTGACGATCGGCGCCCTCGCGCTGATGGCGGTCGTCACCTGGCAGCTGGGGCGCGCGGCCATCGTGGATGTCGTCACGGCGGGGCTCGCGATCGGGAGCGCTGTCCTGCTCCTCCGCTTCCGACTCAACTCTTCTTGGGTGATCGTGGCCGGCGCGGCCGTCGGGACGATCCTCGGCATCGTGCGGGCACGGTAGGGGCCGCGACTGACGCCGACTGCACCGCGAGTGTGGAGTCAGGTGGTGCGCCGCCTCCCGCCGTGGTTGGTAGCGGTGCTATTGCTCGCGTCGAGCGAGCGGACAGTAGCCTAGTGCGAACCGCTAACGCCATGATTTAACTAGTGCCGGGAGGGAGGCTCGAACTCCCACGGCCTTGCGGCCAGCGGATTTTAAGTCCGCTGCGTCTGCCAGTTCCGCCATCCCGGCGCATCGGTATTTCAGCTATTTAGAAGGACCTCCTCGGCACTGGCAAGCCGATTTCAGGTCGGCTGTGCCCGGAATTGTGCCCGTCACACGCTCAGAGCCACCGTAGCGGGCGTGGGGGCCGCGAGGCGTCAATCAGCTGTTTCTCAAGCGTCGCGCGGGCGTTCTGAATTGCCTCCATCCGCTTGCCGATCCATTCGCGCACCCTCATTACAGGGGCGCTCCTTCTCGGGCGTTGTCCAAGTCTTCAAGAGGATTTCGTGCAGGGCTCGTTGGATGCCTCTAGGGACCCGACAAAGTGGCTAGGGCCGAACGCGATCGCGAGCTGAGCCCGAACGGTGTCATTCAGCGCAATTTCTCCAAGGCTACTCGCACATCTACGATGGCGACGGGCGCTTGCTCGGGCGCTACGAAGCAGCCGCTCTGTTCTCGGAGCACGACATGGGCTGGGTGGCAGCTTCGCGAGATTGGGGTCGCGCTGCTGACGCCGGATGGGTCCGTGCGCTGGCGGCGCGCCATGGTCGACGAGGCCGGATCGAGGCCCGTTGCGGCGTCGTCGCAGGATCGCCCACAAGTTGCAGGGGCCACGTTCGTCACGCGAAGGCACCCGATCGATGGCGCCGTCAGCGCCGTGGCCCGGCGGGTGCGGGCCCCTTGGCGCTGCTGGGCGCCCGTTGCGACATTCAGGGGATATCGCGTGCTCGCACCCGTTGAGAACAACGAGGGTACGGCGGGTCGATCCGGGACGCAGCATCACGGCCAACGACGCTGAGCGCGCGGCGTGCCGCTCGAGGGCCGCAACGATCTGCTGGATCGCCTCGGGTGGATACTCGAGGTCGGCGATGCGCTCGCCGGCCAGCGGATACACGACCTGCCGGTCGAGTACGCGCCGCGCAGTCACGGCATCTCGAAGATGCGGCACCTCCCAGAGACGCTCAAATTCGTCGCCTGCGTCTTTGGGTACTGGTTCACCTGCGTGATACTGGCGCAGGCCCCTCGGAGCCGGCGCCGCCCGCCGAGCGGGATGGATCCTCGCCCGGCCTCCACTCACATCGGGCCGATGCTGCCTCCCATGGCTTGGCCGCCCCTCGGCCCCGTCGTTCCCAGCGACGTCGGTTCGACGTCACGTAGCCGCACGTGGGTTTCCTGACCTTCTTCGTCGGTGAGCGCCAAATTGCCGCCGTCGAGATCGAGGGCGCCATTGTCGAGGTAGAAGAAGGGCAGCGTCTTCGGCAGCAACGGGTCGATCAACTTCGGGAAGCGGCGGAAGACCTTCAGCGATCCGACGGCACGCTTCACGCGATGGGGGAGCTCGGTGCGGGTGAGGAGGTAGAGCTTGTGGTAGTAGGCGTAGTCCCGGTCGCTGAGGGTGACGCTCGCCTGCCGCTCACGCACGTGCTCCGTGTAGCCGTAGCCCGGAAACAGCGTCATGGGATAGAAGCCGACGGTCTTCATCTGCTGTGGGAAGTCGAGCAGGAACTCGAACGTCTCGCGGCACGTCTCTTCGGTCTCGAACTCGCTGCGTGTCATGAGATCGAAGAAGCCGACGATGCCGCAGTCGACGATGGTCTGCGCTGCCTTGATGGACAATTCGCGGTCGACCGGTCGGTTGTACTCGCGGAGCACCTGCTCGCTACCGGACTGCATGTCCGATGGTCACCGAAGCGAGCCCCGCATCCTTGAGCAGGAGCATGTCCTCGCGGCGGGTCGTGCGCGGGTACGTGTAGCACCAGAAGGGTAGGCCGACCTCCGCCTTGTAGCGCGGGGCGAACTCGCGGAGCCACCGCGGGTTCACGGTGAAGACGTCGTCGTAGAACATCACCGCCTTGACGCCGTGCTTCCGCTTGGCAAGCACGAGTTCCTCGATCACGAGGTCGACGGAGCGACGGCGCAGCGATTCCTTCTTGCCGTGCTGGTCCTGATACCAGCTCTCGATGCAGAACGAGCAGGAGTACGGGCATCCCCGCTGCGTCATGATATAGTACTGGCGGCCCATGTTGTGTGGGTAGACGCCGCGGATGCGGCGGTCGTCGTTGATGTGGACGGCGCGAGACTCCTCGAAGTCCGGAAACGCGATCGAATCGAGGTTCACCAGCGGGCGACCGGCCGCCTTCCGCACCTCGCCGTCCACCCGACTCCACACGCCATGGACGTCCGAGAGCGGCGCGTCGGCGTCGATGCGTTCAGCCAGCTCGACGATCACCTCCTCGCCCTCGCCGACGCACACCATGTCGGCATGCTCGAGCGCCTCCTCCGGCTCGAGCGCGGGACCGGAGCCCCCCCAGATGATCGGCACGTCGAAGGCCTGCTTCACCCGCCGCGTCACCTCCGCCACCTGCTTCTTGGGGACAGTACAGAGGCTGAAGCCGATCAGGTCCGGCCGGAACTCACGCAGGGTGTCGATCAACAGTGCGTACTCGCGCTCGGTGAACGGCTTGAACAGGTTGCAGTTCATCTCCTTGGCGCGCGCCGCCACCCATATTCCGGTGAGGTCGCTCTGGCAGTACCGGTGCGATTCGCTCTGCGGCGCCACGAAGTAGTCCTTGAAGTAGATGATGAGGCTGTCATGCCCGGCGCGCTGCAGCTCCGCGGAAAGTTGACAGACTCCGAGGTTCAGCCCGGTGAACACCTTGACGAAGGCGATTCTGGCCATGCTCGTGCTCCTGTGAGGGCCCGGCGCGCGCCGGCTACGCCGCACCCGCGGGTGTGCTGAACGGCGAGTTGTCGAAGTTCAGGTGTATCATCGAGGTCGACCCGGGCAAGAAGTCGCGGACGGTGTTTTCGGCGTACTGCTGGTGGAGATTCGGCCGTTGTGCGCGCCGGTCCCCGAGCCGTGTGCGCCAGCAGGAGAACTGCTGCAGGCCGCGGACCGCCGCCGCGATGCGATGCACGTCCGGCGGGAAGGCCGCGAGCGGCTCGTGTGGCGAGATTGATGGTCTTGGCAGGGACGGTCTCCGGCATGAAACTGATGGGGCACACCCGGACACGCCATTTCAGTGTCACACCCCAAGACCCCGGGTGTCAACCGAGACTCTACGCTGTTCGACACGGATCGTGTCCGCGCCAGCCGGGGGGGGCTGATGGGGCAGCGCGGGTGAGCTTCTCGACGCTGCGACTGAAGCTGCCACGGTCGGCCCCACGTCCCGTCGACGGTCAGGCGCGAGACCCTGACCGTGGCTTGCCCCCGCAACTACTTCGCCGAACGGGGAACTGCCCCCGGACACTGAAACGATCCCTGTCCTGGGGGAGGTGCGGGCTGCCGCCGCCTGCGCGGGTGTGACTGTGCCCGCGCCCGCCCTCAAACGCCCTCGCCAGCCAACACCAGCCAACTGCAAGTGCGCGAGAACACGGCAGCTACCTGGTAGACAGCAAGATTTGAAGTCCGCTGCGTCTGCCAGTTCCGCCATCCTGGCGCAATGGAAGTTCAGGAATTTACGGCGGCGTCCGCCGTCGGCGCAACCGTGGACCGCCCCGATTGTCCGCCGTGATGTCGAAGCCTCGTCGCAGCCGAACGCGGCACGCAGCGTCTCGACGTGGCGTTCGGCTTCGCGTGGCGAACGCGCCGTTCATCAGGGCGGTGACGTCTTCGACCCGGAGTCAGGAACGTCCGCTCCGGCGCCTCCGCCGCGCTATCTCCGCAGGGACACGGCTCCTATCGAGTTCCGGCGCTCACCAGCCCGGGGGCATCATCGGCCGATTCGGCTGCATCACGCGTGGCCCCCGTGTCGAGAACGGGTTCGTCACCGAGTTGGGGCTGTACGGCGAGCCCCACTGACCGTACGGGTTGTTGATCGAGTCCGGACTGAACCGCGAACCGAACCGACCATACGGGTTTGCCACCGAGTTCGGATCGTACTGATTCGCGCTCAGGTTTCCGAGATACTGGCCGTTGGGTCCGATGATGATCGGTGCCTGGGCGTCGACGACCTCCGCAAGCGAGACGAGGACAATCACAGCGAGCAGCATGCGCATGACACACACCTCACGTCGATGGCCCACCCTAGCATCCCGGGTGCCTGGGGGACCAGTTCCCGCGCACGCCTCCCCGCGGGGCGCCGGAGCATGATCGCGTGTTGTGGCATGGACCAACCTCGTCTATTTTCCGGCCTTGCGTCTTCCCGTATGAGCCAGGCCATGCTGCGCCCGCTTCCTGAGCGGGCTCCCGCTCCCGCGCTCGACGGCGCCCCGGTCACCGTCAGTGGCAAGTTCTTCTTCGTCGGGGACCACAAGGTCTACATCCGCGGCGTCTCGTACGGGCCGTTCGGGACTTCCCACCACGGCTTCCCGTTTCCCGCGGAGGACCTCCTCGACACCGATCTGCGGCTGATGGCCGAGATGGGGGCGAACACGCTCCGCACGTTCACGGTTCCGCCGCGCTGGCTCCTCGACCGCGCCGCCGAGCACGGGCTGCGCGTCCTGGTCACCATCCCGTGGGCCGAGCACATCTGCTTCCTCGACCGCAAGGACCTGGTGGCGGAGATTCACGGCACCGTCCGCGCGGCGGCGGACAACCTCGGCGAGCATCCGGCGCTCCTCGGTCTGCTGATCGGCAACGAGATCCCGCCCGACATCGTGCGCTGGTACGGCCCCGACAGGATCCGGGAGTTCCTCGGATCGCTCGTCGACGAGATCAAGCAGCGGGCGCCGGGCACCCTGGTCAGCTACGCGAACTTCCCGTCGACCGAGTACCTCGACCTCACCGACCTCCTCGACTTCGTGTCCTTCAACGTCTACCTGCATCGCGACGAGGCGCTGCGACGCTACATCAGCCGGCTGCAGAACATCGCGGAGGACAAGCCGCTGGTGCTCACCGAGTTCGGCGTCGACTCGATTCGCGAGGGCGAGGAGCACCAGGCCGAGCTGCTCGGCATGATGGTGCGGGCGGGCTTCGAGTCGGGCGCGGCCGGATGCTTCGTCTTCTCGTGGACGGACGACTGGTTCACGGGCGGGTCGCAGATCGCCGACTGGGCCTTTGGCCTGGTCGACGCGAAGCGGCAGCCGAAGCCGGCGTACCGGACCATCCACACGGTGTACGCCGCACCGCTGCCGCCGCGCCTCGAGCACACGCCGCGCGTGTCGGTCGTCGTCTGCGCCTACAACGCCGACCGCACGATGGATGCGTGCCTCGAGTCGCTGCGCACGCTGAGCTATCCGAACTACGAGGTCGTCGTCGTGAACGACGGCTCCACCGATCGCACGCTGGCGATCACGCACGAGCACCAGCGGCAGTATGCGGCCGACCCGGACGCGCCGCAGCTCATCCTCGTCGACCAGCAGAACAAGGGGCTCAGCATCGCGCGGAACGTGGGTGCGGACGCCTCCACCGGCGAGATCGTCGCGTACACGGACTCGGACTGCGTCCCCGATCCGGACTGGCTCAACTTCCTCGTCTATCGTTTCGTGCGCAGCGGGTTCGTCGCCGTGGGCGGACCGAACTTCCCGCCGCCCGAGCCGAGCCTGGTACCGGCGGCCGTCGCGGTGTCGCCGGGCGGACCGATGCACGTCCTCCTGAACGACGAGGTGGCCGAGCACATCCCCGGCTGCAACATGGCCTTCACGAAGGCGGCGCTGCTCGAGGTGCACGGCTTCGAGGCCGTCTTCGCGGCGGCCGGCGACGACGTGGACTTCTGCTGGCGCCTGCAGAACCGCGGCTACCCGATCGGGTTCAGCGCCGCGGCCACCGTCTGGCACTACCGGCGCAACACGGTGAAGGCCTACCTCAAGCAGCAGATGGGCTACGGCAAGGCGGAGGCGCTGCTCTACTTCAAGCATCCCTACCGCTTCAATCTGCTCGGGCAGTCGCGCTGGCTCGGCCGCATCTACGGCGAGCTCACCCAGGCCGTGCTCTCGCGCCGGCCCGTCATCTACTTCGGCGCCTTCGGCCGCGGGCTGTTCCAGTCGCTGTACGAGGCGCCGTCGTCGCTCCTCAGCTACCTGCCGTTCACCATCGAGTGGAACGCGATCGGCATCCTGCTCTTCGTCGCCGGGCTGGTGTCGCCGCGGGTGCTGCCCATCGCCATCATCCCGCTCGCGATCTCGATCGCGTGGTCGATCAGCACCGCGTGGAGCGCGCGCATCGACCCGCGCTTCGCCGGGTTCCGGGCGCGCGCCCTGATCGCGATGCTCACGTATCTGGGCCCGCTCGTCCGCGGCCTGCAACGCTACCTGTGGCGCCTGCGGGGGGTCACCGTCATCGAGCAGACGCCCTCCACCGGATCGCGGCAGCCGCCGGCGATCGACTGGTTCTCGCGGTCATTCGTGCTGCGCTACTGGAGCGAGCAGAGCCACGAGAAGGAGTCGCTGCTCGGCGGCGTGATGGAGTTCCTGATCCCGCGCAAGTATCTGATCGCGGTGGACCCGGGCTGGAACCAGTGGGACGTCGAGATCTTCCGAGGCATCTGGTCGAAGGCACGCGTCGCGGTCGCCACCGAGAATCACGGGGGCACCAAGCGCCTGCTGAACGTGCGCTCGGAGATCCGGCTGACGCGGGTGTCGCAGCTGAGCCTCGGGTTCTTCGCGATCCTGGTGACGCTCGGGGTGATCTTCGAGATTCCCGAGGTCATCGGCGTGGGCGCGGCGCTGGGGCTCGTCAACCTGGGCGTCATCGTGTCGGAGAACGTGCGGCTGGCCCGCATCCTGAACGACACGTACGACATCGTCGCCGAGGGGCTCGGGTTGCGACCGGTGAACGGCGGGGGGACCGTCACGCCGGCAGAGGCGGCGTGAGGAGCGGCGCGTGAGCGGTACGCTGCGGATCGTCGCGAAGGTCCTCGCGCGCCTGCGACCGTACCGCTGGGCGTTCACCGGCGCCATTCTCCAGGTCCTGCTGAGCGGTCTCCTCGAGCTCGCCAAGCCCTGGCCGCTCAAGATCGTGGTCGACAACGTGCTCGGCGGACACCCGCTCGCGTTCCGCGAGCTGGGCACGCTGCCACCGCGCGAGCTCCTGCTCGTCGCCTGCGGCCTGCTGATCGCCGTGTATGCCCTCCTCGGCGCCCTGGCGGTGACCAGCAACTACGCCACCATCAACGTCGGCCAGCGCATGGTGAACGACTTCCGGAGCGAGCTCTACGCCCACCTCGCACGGCTGTCGCTCGCCTTCCACAGTCGCCGGCAGGTCGGGGACCTTCTCTACCGGCTCACCTCGGACACGTTCGCGATCCAGACGCTCACGATGAACGGGTTCTTCCCGATCCTCACCTCCGTGGTGCTCATGGTGGGCATGATCGTGGTGATGGTGCGGATGGATCCGCTCCTGACGCTGATCTCGCTGGCGATCGTCCCGCTGCTCTTCCTGTCCATCGCCCGTCTCTCGGTGCGTATCACCACGCTCTCCACGGATGCGCGCGTGAAGGAGAGCGCCTTCTGGTCGATCGCGCAGCGCACGATGGGCGCCATCCGCGTGATCCAGGCGTTCACCACCGAGGACGAGGAGCATCGCCGCTTCGTCGAGCGCAGCACGGAGAGCCTGGCAGCCAATCTCCGTCTCTACACGTTCCAGTCGATGTACTCCGCCTTCGTGAACGTGCTGATCGCGTGCGGGACGGCGGTGGTGCTCTGGGTCGGCGCCAAGCACGTGCTCGACGGGACGCTCACCGTCGGCGGCGTGCTGGTCTTCACCAGCTACCTCGCGTCGCTCTACGCGCCGATCAACAGCCTCACGCAGACCTGGGGGCTCATCCAGGGTGCGAAGGTGGGGGCGGAGCGCGTCTTCGAGATCCTGGACACCCAGCCGGACCTGCCCGATGGCGCGCGCCCGCTGGCGCGTGCGGAGGTGCACGGCGCGATCACCTTCGAGGACGTCCACTTCGGCTACGACGCCAGCCGCGAGGTGCTGAGCGGCGTCACCTTCCACGCGCGCGCCGGCGAGATGATCGCCATCGTCGGTGCGACGGGTGCCGGCAAGACGACGCTCGTCAGCCTGGTGCCGCGGTTCTACGATCCCACCGCCGGCCGCGTCCTCCTCGACGGCATCGACGTGCGCGAGTTCCGGTTGCGCGCCCTGCGCCAGCAGGTGGCGATGGTGCTGCAGCAGCCGCTCGTCTTCCCGACCACGTTGCGCGAGAACATCGCCTACGGGCGACCCGACGCGTCCGCGGCGCAGATCGCCGCGGCGGCCCAGCTGGCGCAGCTCGACGACTTCCTCGCCCGCTTGCCCGAGGGACTGGACACGGTGATCGGCGAGTCGGGCGCGACGCTGTCGGGCGGCGAGCAGCTCCGCATCACGATCGCGCGGGCCATCCTGCGCGATGCGCCGCTGCTGATCCTCGACGAGCCGACCGCGGCGCTCGACGCGACCACCGAGGCGCGGGTGCTGACCGGACTCGAGCGGTTGATGGCCGGGCGCACGAGCTTCGTCATCGCGCATCGCCTGTCGACGGTGCGGCGCGCCGACGTCATCCTGGTCCTGGACGAGGGTCGCATCCTGGAGCACGGATCGTTCACGGAGCTGGTCGCGCGGGGAGGGCACTTCGCCCGGCTGCACGAGACGCAGTTCGGGCTCGTGGAGGAAGAGCGTGCCGCCACGTCGTGATCCGCTGCTCGTGCTGCACATCGTCGGCCAGTACCCGATGGCCGGCGTCGCGTGGCAGGCGGTCCACTACCTGCTCGGGTTCCAGGCGCTGGGCTGGGACGTCTACTACGTCGAGGACTCCGGCGCGCCGCCGTACGATCCCACGGCGGGCGGGGTGACCGGTGAGTGCAGCTACGCGGTGCGCTACGTCGCCGACGTGATGCAGCGGGTCGGGCTCGGCGACCGCTGGGCGTACCTCGACATGATGCGCAACGAGACCCACGGCCTGTCGCGCGCGCGGCTCGACGAGCTCTATCGCACCGCGGCGGGGATCGTGAACCTGTGCGGCGCCACGGCGCCGCGTGACGAGCACCGGCAGGGCGCGCGGCTGATCTACGTCGAGACCGACCCGGTGTACGAGCAGCTCCGGATCGCGCAGGGCGAGCAGTCGTCGATCGGGTTCCTGAACGGACACGACGTGCTCTTCACCTACGGCGAGAATCTCGGGAACCCGGACTGTCCGGTGCCGCCCGGGCCGTTCGACTGGAAGAAGACCCGGCCGCCCGTGGTGCTGGAGTGCTGGGAGCGGCCGACGGATCCCGCGGCGCGCTTCTTCACGACGGTCGCGTCGTTCGGCAACAAGGGCAAGGACATCACCTGGCAGGGCGAGACGTACCAGTGGTCGAAGCACACCAACTTCCTCCGCTTCCTCGAGCTTCCCCGGCGCACCCCGCAGGCCTTCCAGATGGCGATGAAGCCCGACACCCCCGAGGTCGCCGCGCGCGTGCAGGCGGCAGGGTGGTCGCTCGTCGATCCGGAGCCGACCTCGCGTGACCTCGACGGGTATCGCGGGTTCATCCAGCAGTCGCGAGGCGAGTTCACGGTGGCGAAGGACATCTACGTGCGGCCGCGCAGCGGATGGTTCAGTGACCGCAGCGTCTGCTACCTGGCGGCCGGGCGGCCGGTGGTGACGCAGGACACCGGCTTCGGCAAGTTCGTCGAGACCGGATCGGGGCTGTTCGCGTTCTCGACGATGGATGAGGCGGTGGAGGCGCTGGCGCGCATCAACGGCGACTACGCCGCGCACAGCGCCGGGGCGCGGCGTGTCGCGGCCGAGGCGTTCGGCGCGGAGCCGGTGCTGCGTCGGTTTCTCGACGACGCCGGCCTCGCGTGATCCGGGCGGTGCGCGTCGTCGTCACCGGCCTCGTCGCGACCTACCCCGTGGGCGGGGTGGCGTGGGACTACCTGCAGTATCTGCAGGGCTTCGATGCGCTCGGCTGCGAGGTGCTCTATCTCGAGGACACCGGGCAGTGGTTCTACGATCCGGCCGCTCGCACCTTCACCCCCGACGCGCGGGCCGGCGCCGCCTACCTGGCCGCGGCGCTGCAGCAGCTCCTGCCGGGACGGGCGCAGCGCTGGGCGGTGCGCAGTGCGGACGGGACGCTCGTCGGACTCGACGAGGCGTCGGTCGCGCGGGCCTGTGCCGGCGCCGATCTCTTTCTCAACCTGTCCGGGGCATGCTGGCTGCGCGATGCCTATCGCGGCGCGCGCGTGACCGCCTACGTCGATACCGACCCGTGCTACAGCCAGGCGAAGCTTGCCGCGACCGAAGCGGGCGTGGCCGACCGCGCCGTCGCGCGCTCGGCGGCGCTGATCCGCCAGCACGACGTGTTCTTCACCCTGGGCGAGCACGTGGGACAGCCGGACTGCACGGTGCCGACCGCCGGCATCACGTGGCTCCCGACGCGGCAGCCCGTGTTCCTGCCGAACTGGCCGGTGACGCCGCCGCCCGATGCCGGGGCGTTCACCACCGTGCTCTCGTGGAGCATCAATCCCACACCGCCCGTGGTGGGTGGCCGGTCGTACGGCGGCAAGGACGTCGAGTTCGCGCGCTTCGTCGATCTGCCGCGCCGCACGGCCGATCGGCTCGAGGCGGCGATCTCCGGCGACGCGCCGCGGGAGCGCCTCGTCGCGGCCGGCTGGTCGGTGATCGAGGCGCACTCCGTGTCCGCCACGCTGGACGACTACCGGCGATACCTGCAGCGCTCTCGCGGCGAGTGGTCGGTGGCGAAGAACGCCTACGTGGCGACCCGCAGCGGATGGTTCAGCACGCGCAGCGCCGCGTACCTGGCGTCCGGTCGCCCCGCCGTGATCGAGGAGACGGGATTCTCGGCGCACGTGCCCACGGGGCCGGGGCTGCGCGCCTTCTCGACGCCCGACGAGGCGGTGGCGGCGCTGGACGCCGTGCGTGCCGACCATGGCGCGGCCTGCGAGCACGCGCGGGCGGTGGCCGAGCGGTGCTTCCGCGCGGAGGACGTGTGTGCGCGCCTCCTCGCCGACGCGGGGTTGTGAGCGATGGCGCGGGTCGTGGTTGCCAGCTACCTCGTCCGCAACCCGCTCGGCGGCTACGCCTGGAGCGTCGCGCACTACCTGCTCGGTCTGCGCGCCCTCGGACACGAGCCGTGGTTCTACGAGGACACCGGGCACTACGAGCTCGCCTACGATCCCGACGCCAACACCTTCGGGCCGCAGTACGGCTACGGCATCCGCGCGACGGCGGACTTCCTCGACCGCCTCGGCCTCGGGGATCGCTGGGTGTTCGTCGACGTCGCGCGCGGCGAGGAGCACGGCCCGGCGGCGGGGCGGGCCCGCGAGCTGCTCCGGGACGCCGATCTGCTGATCAACGTGGCGGGCATCAACCGCGTCCCGCCCGAGCGTCGGGGCGGCCGGCCCGCGATCTACGTCGACATCGATCCGGCGTTCACGCAGGTGAAGGCCGCGATGGGCGACGTGCTGCTGCGCGCCATCCTCGACGAGCACGACGTCCACGCCACGGTCGGGGCGAACATCGGCACGTCGCGCTCGCCGGTGCCGGCGGCGGGATACACCTGGCATCCGACGCGTCCGCCGGTGGCCATCGCGTGCTGGGCGGATGCGGGTGATCCGGGGCCGGCGTACACGACCGTCGGACGCTGGAACGAGAGCACCCGCGATCTCACCTGGGGCGGGGAGACGTATCGCTGGCGCAAGCGGACCGAGTGGCTGCGATGCCTCGACCTGCCCGCGCGCACGGGCGCCTCGTTCGAGGTGGCGATGGACGTCGAGAGCGTGCCGGGCGACCTGCCGGTGCTGCGGGCGCACGGCTGGACGGTGGCCGATCCGCGCGCGGTGTCCACGGATCCGTTTCGCTATCGCGACTATCTCCGCCAGTCGCGGGGCGAGTTCACGGTGGCGAAGGACCTGAACATCCGGCTGCGCAGCGGGTGGTTCAGCGATCGCGCGGCGTGCTACCTCGCGGCTGGCCGGCCAGCGGTGGAGCAGGACACCGGCTTCGGCGACGACCTGCCGCTCGGACCCGGCCTGCACGCGTTCCGCACGGTCGAGGAGGCGGCGCGCGCCATCGAGGCGATCGAGGCGGACTACGCGCGCGCCAGCGCGCATGCCGCGGCGGTGGCGCGCGAGTGCTTCGCCGCCGACCGCGTCGTCGGCGGCCTGCTCGAGCTGGTCGGGCTGTAGCGCGCTTCTGCCCCTGCGCGGTGCCCTCCACCCGGGGTGGGCACCGGGTGGTCGAACCGTGCTAGACGATCGCCGATGCCGTTCCTGCACCGCCCGGGTTGCGAGCTGTACTACGAGGTGACCGGCACCGGCCCCGCGGTGGTCTTCGCGCACGGCCTCGGCGGGAATCATCTCTCGTGGTGGCAGCAGGTGCCGCACCTGGCGCCGCGCTACACGTGCGTCGCGTTCTCCCACCGTGGCTTCGGTCCGTCGCGCGAGGCTCCCGGGGGTCCCGGCCCCGCCGCGTTCGTCGACGACCTGGCCGCGTTGCTCGACCGCCTCGACATCGGCGACGTTCGACTGGTCGCCCAGTCGATGGGCGGCTGGACGTGCCTCGGCTACGCGCTGCGGGCACCCGAGCGCGTGCGGCGCCTCGTGATGGCGTCGACGTTCGGGTCGCTGGCCGACCCGGAGATCGATGCCCTGCTCAGGGCGCACCGGACGGGGACGTGGGGTGACCTCACGTCGGGCACGCACCCCGCCGCGGGGGAGCGGATGGCCCGCGAGCAGCCTGCGCTGCACTTCCTCTACCGGGAGATCGACGCCCTGAACTCCGTGGATCGAGGCGCCGTGTTCTCGGGGCTGATCGCGCTGCGGACGACGCCGCCGGTGGCCCTGGCGACGCTCTCCATGCCGGTGCTGTGCATCGCCGGAGCGGAGGACGTCGTGATCCCGCCAGACGCGGTCGCCGTCCTGGCGGCGCGCCTGGCGCACGCGCGGCTGGTGCGCGTCCCCGAGGCCGGACACTCGGTCTACTTCGAGCGTGCCGGCACCTTCAACCGGCTGCTCGACGAATTTCTCGACAGCGACGGACGCTAGGCGCGGCCTCCGGCACGCCAGCGCCGCCAGCGGTAGAAGAGCCGGCGCGGCGCGAGTGCGACCGCATGATCGTAGGCGGCCGCGGCGGCGGGCGTCTCGCCACGGCTCGACCGCGTGCGGGCGATCCGGAAGTAGTGCCGGGCGAGCGCGGCGTCCAGGCGGCGGGTGCCGATGGCGGCCACCGCGGCGGGGTCGTCTCGTCGGACACGCTCGAGGGTGTGCACGAGCTCCTCGCGTGCGGCCAGCGCGTCCGCGGTGATGTTCTCGTCGTGCCGACGGTAGCGGAATACCGGCTGATCGAGATACGTCACGTGCGCGCGCGTGAACAGCCGGAAGGCGTGGTCGTGGTCGGGATGGATGCGATACGCGGGATCGAACGGCCCGGCGGTCATGAGGGCGTCGCGGGCGACGAGGGCCGACTGGTAGTAGGCGGGGAAGCCGTCGAAGAGATCGGCCACACCCAGCCGACGGCCGGCGGCACGCGCGGCGAGCGCTCGCGGCACGATGCGCTCCCCGTTCCCGAGGTGCGCACCGTCCGCGAAGACGGCCTCGGCGCCGGGCGTGCGCTCGAGGTGCGCCTGGAGTCGCGCCAGCCTGTCGGGGAGGGCGACGTCGTCGGCATCCTGGAAGGCGATCCAGCTCCCGCGCGCCGCACGCAGCCCGAGGTTGCGCGCCGCGGCCAGGCCGCCGTGCTCGCCCGACACCACCTGGACGCGACCGCGATAGGCCGCCAGCACCTGCGGCGAGTCGTCGGTCGACCCGTCATCCACCACCACGACCTCTCCCGGGGGAACCGTCTGTCGGAGGACGCTGTCCAGGCTCTCGGCGAGCCAGCGGGCGGCGTTGTAGCTCGGGATGACGACCGAGATCATCCTCAGTGGCTTGCCGCGATACGGGCGAGCACCGAGGGATCGACACGGCCGAAGAGCTCGTTCGGGCGGAGGAAGCGCCCGAGCAGATCGGGCATGAAGGCGAGCTGGCTGGCGTACTCGTGGAGGGCGGCCTTCTTCGCCGCCTGCTCGGCCGCGGTGAGCGGCAGCGCCACCCAGTGGGTGTCGTGGATCCGCGCGGGTGGTGGCAGCGTCACGGTCTCCGCGCTCGTCGGCGGCCAGGCCGGGTCGTGGACCAGATAGGCCAGCAGCTCCACATCGTGCGAGAGGACGTGTCGCTGCTGCAAGCGGTCGACCGCCTCGACGACGAAGCGCGCCGTCGCCGCGTGATCGGGATGGACGTCGTCGGGATGGGGAAGAATCACGACCGTCGGCCGCACCGCCTCCAGGATACGCAGGATCGCGCCGGTCAGGTCCTGGCCATCGTACTCGAGCTCCGGCTCGACGACGTCGCCGTAGGGCGGCATGTCGGTGTCGGTGTACGGCGAGGTGTAGGGTCGGGCGCGGGTCCAGTGCGCCTGCCAGAGGGCGTCGATGCCCCCGTCGGGGAAGCCGAGGAAGTCGACGTCGGTGCGCGGGATGCCGAGGCGCCTGGCTGCCGCGAGCGCCTCGCGCTGCCGCAGCCGGCCGTAGGCGAGATAGTCGGTCTGCCGGGGCGGCCGGTGGAGCGACTGGCGCACGGCATCGGGATACCCGTCGCCGTTGGTGACGAACACGACCTGGACGGCGGCGTGTGCCGCGATCATGCGGTGCAGCAGGCCCCCGCCGGCGATGGTCTCGTCGTCGGGATGCGGGGCGAACACGACGACCCGCGCCCCCGCCGACAGGTGAAGGGGCTCGACCGGCTGCGAGGCGTCGATGGACGCCCGCGCCGCAGCGCACCAGGTCGCCACGACCAGCGCGACGACGATCGATTTCATCATTCCCCCTACAGGACGCCACCCGCACGCGACGACCTGCCTCGTACCGAGACTCTACCTCATATCTTGTAGCGCTGCACCAGGCCGCGGGCGATGACCAGGCGCTGGATCTCGTTGGTGCCCTCCCCGATGATCATCAGGGGGGCGTCCCGGTAGTACCGCTCGACGGGAAACTCCTTCGTGTAGCCGTAGCCGCCGAGGACCCGCATGGCCTCGAGCGACACCTCCTGGCAGGTCTCCGAGGCGAAGAGCTTGGCCATGCCGGCCTGGAGGTCGCAGCGCTCGCCGCGGTCCTTCATGGCCGCAGCCTGCCGGACCAGGAGGCGCGACGCCTCGATCCGGGTCCCCATGTCGGCGAGCTTCAGCTGGATGGCCTGATGCTCGCAGATCGGCTTGCCGAACGTGGTGCGCTCCTGGGCGTAGCGGATCGCCGACTCGAAGGCGGCCTGGGCGACGCCGACCGCGCGTGCGGCGATGTTGATCCGACCGACCTCGAGCCCCGACAGCACCATCTGCAGCCCGTGACCTTCCTCGCCGCCGATGAGGTTGGACGCCGGCACCCGGTAGTCCTCGAAGTTGACCTCGCACGTCTCGATGCCCTTGTAGCCGATCTTGTCGATGTCGCGGCCGACCGTGAGGCCGGGGCCCTTCTCGGCCGCGAAGAGCGTCATGCCCTTGTGCGGCGGCGTGGCGGTGGGATCGGTCTTCGTGAGCAGCGAGTAGATCGTCGCGGTGCGGGCATTCGTGATGAACATCTTCGAGCCGTTCACCACGTAGTCGTCGCCATCGCGCCGCGCGGTGGTGCGGATCTGCTGCGTGTCGCTGCCGGCGTGCGGCTCGGTCAGGCAGAGCGCCGCGCGGTGCTCGCCGCGCGCCATGGCGGGCAGCCAGCGCTCCTGCTGCGCCGGCGTGCCGAATCGCTGCAGCACGTAGGCGAACATGAGGTGCGTGTTGAGGACGCCGGACAGGCTCATCCAGCCCCGGCAGATCTCCTCGACGATGCGCGCATAGGTGGAGTAGTCGAGCCCGAGGCCGCCCCATTCCGGCGCGATCGTGGCGCCGAACAGCCCGAGCTCCTTCATGCGCTCGACCAGGTCGGTCGGGTACTCGTTGGCGTGCTCGTACTTGCTGGCGACCGGAATCACCTCGCGCTCGACGAAGCGGCGGATGGTGTCGACCAGCTGCTCGGTCAGCTCGGCTTGCTCGGATGGTGCGGGAATGGCGGACATGCCTCGATGATCCACCATGTTTGCGCCAGGGGTTCAACCGTTCGCGGGGTCAGCGAACCAGCGCCAGGAGCCGCGGGCCGGCGGCCCACATGGCAGATGCCGCGGCCAGCGTGCTGGCGGCGATGACCCACGCGGCAACGCGCAACCCGCGCCGCGCGGATGGTGGGCCATCCTCCAGCGGCTCGTCGAGGACGGCGGCGTCGGCCTCGGGATCGGGGGGCGCCGGCTCAACCTGCGCCGGCTCCTCGGCGGCGACGACCGGTGCGACCATCGGCGACGTCGGCACGTGGGGCGATGCGACCGGCGCCGGCGCGTCCAGGGCAGCCGCGGACGGCTCGTCCGGCGCGGAGAGCGCGGCGTAGTCGGCCCAGGCCTCGTCGACGATCGCGCGGCTGATCTGCTGCGATCCGGTGGCGAACCCGGCCACCAGACAGGAGTCGCAGAGGACGTTCACCAGGCGCGGGATGCCCTCGGTCACCTCGGCGATGCGCGCGAGCGCATCCGGCCTGAACATCGACACGTCGGGGGCGCCCGCGCGCTCGAGACGCGAGCGGATGTACGCGCCGACCTCGGCCGGCGCGAGGGTGCGCAGCCTGACGTGCAGCGCGATCCGCTGGCGGAGCTGGCGGAGCGCGGGTTGCGCGAGCTTGCGCTCGAACTCGGGCTGGCCGGCGAGCAAGATCTGCAGGATCTTCTCGGTGCCGGTCTCGAGGTTCGAGAGCAGCCGCAGCTCCTCCAGCACCCGCGCGTCGAGGTCCTGCGCCTCGTCGAGGAGGATCGCCGCGTTGCCTCCGCCGCGGGTGTGCTCGAGCAGGAACTCGTGCAGGCGCTGGAGCTTGGTGAACTTGCCGGCGCCGTCGGTGGGGATGCCGAGCTCGTGCAGGATGTGCTCCAGCATCTCCTCGAACTGCACGGTCGGGTAGAGGATGAGGACCGTCTGGGTGGTCGCCGGCAGCGAGTCGAGCAGGTGCCTGAGCAGGGTGGTCTTCCCCGTCCCGACCTCGCCGACCAGCGAGAGGAAGCCCTTGCGCCGCTCGATCCCGTAGGTGAGCGCGGCCACGGCCTCGTCGATGGCGGGGTTACGATAGAGGAAGCGCGGGTCCGGGGTGACCCGGAAGGGCGATTCCCGGAACCCGTAGAACGCCTCGTACATACGGTCCGGGAGACTCTACGCGACGCCGGGATGGGACGAAAGCGCGCCGCGCCCCGGCCGGCGATCACCGGAAGAGGTCGAACTCGGGCTTGCGGGCAAGACGGGCCGCGGCGCCCTCCGTCCCGGGCGTGTAGCGAACGCCGCGCACGATCGCGGCCGCGACCCCGCTGTCCTTCTCCATGACCAGGCCGGCAGCCGCGGCCACCTCGTCGGCGAGGGCGACCACCGTGTGGTGGAGCTCCTTGCCGTGCAGGTCGCCGCGGCCGCGGAGATCGAGCAGCGGGTCCATCCCGGCGCACCCGATCGCGACCTCGACGAGACCCTCGCGCCACGGCCGGCCGAAGGTATCGGTGACGACCACCGCCAGCTCCACGCCGAAGCGCTCCGCGAGCCGCGATCGCAAGCCCTCGGCCGACGCGTCCGCGTCGCGTGGCAGCAGGGTGAGCACGCCGGGGGCGAGCCCGTTCGACTCGTCGACGCCCGCGTTCGCGCACACCCAGCCGTGACGCGTCTCGACGATGACGTGGCCGCGGTCCATGCGCACGATGCGGGCCGTCTCGCGGAGCACGACCTCGTACGCGCGCGGGTCCTTTCCCAGCGTCGTGCGTGCGGCGAGCTGCTCGGCGAAGGCCGACGGCTCCACGTCCTTCAGGTCGACCACCGCACCCTCGGCCTTCGACACCACCTTCTGGCACACGACGACGACGTCGTGGGGCTTCACGCCGACGCGCGCCGACTCGATGGCGTCGCCGAGGAGCGCGGCCAGGTCGTCACCCGGGCTGGACCATGGGCAACGCCCGGCACGGGAATCACGGCGACGGTCATGCTGCGTGCCACGCCTAGCGTGCGCAGCACGGCTGCGGCAAGCCGGCCGGCGTGGGCCGGCGTGTGCATGACGGTGTCGGTGACGAGGACGCGCATGCCGAGGGCGTGGATGGCCGGCGCCCAGCGTGCGTCGCGCGACGTCGAGCACGAAGAGGTCGATCAGGCCGGCGTAGAGACGGGCGACGCCGCGCGGCGACACCTCGAGTCCGAGTCCGCGCAGCATGCGATGCAGCGGCCCGCGGATCGGCCGGCCGCCGACCAGCGGACAGATCGCCGCGGCGGCGAGCGCCGGCGCTCGGCAACGGCCCGCCGGATCGCCGGGATCGCGAGGATGGGACCGACCGACACCAGCGGGTTCGACGGGGCGATCACGATCGCGCGGCTGCGTCCCAGGGCGTCCAGGACACCCGGCGCGGGTCGTGCGCGAGCGGCGCCCGCGATCTCGATCCGCCGCACACGCCCGCGCCCGCGATGGCGGACGAGATAGTTCTGGAACGCCAGGCGACCGCGCTCCGTGTGGACGAAGGTGCGGACGCGGTCGTCCGTCATCGGCAGCAGCGTCGCGCGGAGCCGGTGGCGCTCGCCCAGCGCTCGCGTCACGCGCGAGAGCGGCCAGCCCTCGCGCAGGCGCTCGGTCCGCCAGAGGTGGGTCGCCAGGTCGCGGTCGCCGAGCTGGAACCACGTCGGCTCGCCGAGGCGCCCGAGCGCGTGCGAGGCACTCGAAGGTCTCGCCCGCGAGCCCCCAGCCGCGATCCGGATCGGCCCGTCCGCCGAGAGTGTAGAGGACGGTGTCGAGATCGGGCGCGACGTGGAGCCCGAAGAACTCCTCGTCGTCGCCGGTGTTGCCGATGATGGTGAGCCGGCCGGGATCAGTGCGCCGCGAGAGGCCCCGCAGGAAGCGGGCTCCTCCCACGCCACCCGCGAGCACCGTGATCAGCGTGCGCCGCACCGTCCTCCCCGACCCGCCCGTAGAGCGTCGTCCGCTGCACCGGCACGCGGCCCATCCCGCGCACCAGCGCCTCGATCTCCTCGGCCGAGGTGTACTCGCCGGCGTCGGCGCCCGCCTCGCGCGAGATGCTCTCCTCCATCAGGGTGCCGCCGAAGTCGTTGCAGCCGGCTCGCAGCGAGAGCTGCGCCAGCCGGTGGCCGAGCTTCACCCACGACGTCTGGAGGTTGTCGATCCAGCCGCGCAGCATGAGGCGGCTCACCGCGTACATGCGGAGGTCGCGCAGCCCCTTCGGCTGCGGCGTGACGCGGCCGTCGTGGTAGAGCTGCGTGTTCTCCCAGATGAAGCCGAGCGGGACGAACTCCGTGAAGCCGCCGGTCTCCTTCTGGATCGACCGCAGGAGATCGATGTGCCGGGCGACGTGGCCGGGCGTCTCGATGTGGCCGTACATGACGGTCGACGTGGTCGGCATCGCCGAGGCGGTGCGCGGTGGTGATGATCTCGACCCAGGTCCGGACGTCGACCTTCTTGTGCGACAGGATCTCGCGCACCTCGTCGTCGAGGATCTCGGCGGCGGTGCCCGGGATCGACCCGAGGCCGCCGTCGCGCAGCATGCCGATGTAGTCCGGATAGCCCATGCCGGTGCGGCGCGCGCCGTACATGATCTCCATGGGCGAGAAGGCGTGCACGTGCAGGTCCGGATGGCGCTCCTTGATGGCGACCAGCACGTCCCGGTAGGTGAACGGCGGCATGTCGGGGTTGATGCCGCCCTGCATGCAGACCTCGGTGGCGCCGCGCGCGATGGCCTCGTCGACCTTGCCCGAGCACGACGTCGAGGCCGTGGGTGTAGGCGTCGGCCTCCCAGCGCTGGCGCTTGAAGGCGCAGAACTGGCAGTTCACGAAGCAGACGTTGGTGAAGTTGATGTTGCGGTTGACGACGTAGGTGACCTCGTCGCCGACGTCGGCGGCCCGGACGGCGTCGGCCGTGCGGACCAGGGCGACGAGATCGTCGCCGGTCGACGCCGAGCAGCGTCTCGCCGTCGGCCGCCGAGAGCTCGCGGCCGGCCAGGGCGGCGTCGAGCAGCGGACGGACCGCCGGGGTGGCGCGGGCGAGCGCGCGCTCGACGGGATCGTCGCACAGCGCGACGGCCTCGATCTCGTCCCACGGGTCGAACCAGCTCATGACGTCGAAGCCTCCAGCGTGACGGACGGAGACGACGGGCGGCGGAAGTTCGCGGCGCGTGCAAGCCGTGGCCGGAGCGAGGCATCGAGCCACCCGGCGCGCGTGACGTAGCGCGGATAGATCGGCAGGCGCTCGGCGAGCGTGTAGCCCGCCGCCCGGCACGGTGGCCGCGAGCGCGGTCACGTGCGGCCAGGGCGCCTCGGGGTTCACGTAGTCGGGCGTGAGCGGCGAGATGCCGCCCCAGTCGTTGAGGCCCGGCGCGCAGGAGGAGCGCGTGGTCGTCGGGCGAGAGGTTGGGCGGCGCCTGCACGCTGACGTCGACGGTCCAGCACGCAGCCGCGCGACGGCGATGGTGCGCGCCAGATCGGCGGCGCCGGGCTCGGGCGCGTCGGCCAGCGCGATGGTCGGCTTGGCGCGGAAGTTCTGGACGATGACCTCCTGCACGTGCCCGTGAGCGCGGTGCAGGTCGCGGATCGCGAGCAGGGTGTCGACGCGCTCCGCCAGCGTCTCGCCGATGCCGATCAGGAGCCCGGTGGTGAACGGGATGCGCAGCTCGCCCGCCTCGCGCAGCATCGGCAGGCGCACGGCCGGCTCCTTGTCGGGCGCCCACTGGTGCACGTGTCCGCGCCCGCGAAGCCGCGGCGACACCGTCTCGAGCATGAGGCCGAGGCTGACGTTCACGCGGCGCAGGCGCGACATCTCGTCGCGCGTGAGGATGCCGGCGTTGGTGTGCGGCAGGAGCCCGCAGTCGAGCGCGATGCGACAGGCGCGCTCGACGTACTCGGCCGTGGTGCGATGCCCGAGCTCGGCGAGCGTCGTCCGGTAGCCGCGGAACGCCAGCTCGGGCTTGTCGCCGAGGCACATGAGCGCCTCGATGCAGCCGAGCGCGCGACCGCGGCGGGACCATGCCTCGATGTCGTCGGGCAGCATCGTCCAGGCGTCGGGATCGTCGGGATCCTTGCGGAACGTGCAGTAGGTGCAGCGGTCGCGACAGAGGTTGGTGACGGGAAGAAACACCTTCGGCGAGTAGGTGACCGTGTGACCCCAGTGCTCGTCGCGAACCGTGCCGGCGACGTCGAGCAACGGCTCGGTGCACTCCTCGTCGGCGAGAAGCGCGACGGCGACGTCACGCGCGAGCGACTCGCCCGCCGCCGCGCGCGCGAGCGCGGCAACCAGCTCCGAACGGGCAGCCACACGGCTGCCGGCCGCGAGCGACCGCATGAGCGCCGGCTATAGGAGGGGGTATCACCTGTCAAGGTGCAGGCGGGACGCGCCGTTGCGCTCCGAGTGGCCGTTGTGGCTGGCGCCGTTGCGATCGGACGCGTCGATGCCGAGCTTGTCCATGCGGTACTTGAGGATGCGGCGCGTGGTGCCGAGCCGCTCGGCGGCGCGCGTCTGGTTGAAGTCGGTCTGCCGGAGCGCTTCCTCGATCAGGTCGCGCTCGAACTCGTCGACCGCGACCCCGATCGACTTGCGCCCGCCGAGGACCTCCTCGCGCACCGATCCGTTCGTGTGGCCGTCGACCCGGGTGAGACCGTCCGGGAGATCCGCGAGCGTCACCGCCGGCCCCTCGGACAGCACCAGGGCGCGCTCGATCAGGTTCTCCAGCTCGCGGACGTTCCCCGGCCAGCGCGTAGCGGAGCAGGGCGTCGACCGCGTCGGGCCGGATCGGCTTCTCGGCGATGGCCATGGCGCGCGACTTGGCCTCGACGAAGTGGCGGATGAGCGGGACCAGGTCCTCGCGCCGCTCGCGCAGCGGCGGCAGGTGCACGGCGACCACGTTCAGCCGGTAGTAGAGGTCGGCGCGGAAGGAGCCGTCCTGGATGGCCGCCGACAGGTCGCGGTTGGTGGCGGCGATGATGCGCACGTCGACGCGCAGCGGACGCTCGCCGCCGACGCGCAGGAACTCGCCCGACTCGAGCACGCGCAGGAGCTTCGCCTGGGTGGCCGGTCCCATCTCGCCGATCTCGTCGAGGAAGAGCGTGCTCTCGTGCGCCAGCTCGAACTGGCCGAGCTTCTTCGCGTGCGCGTCGGTGAACGAGCCGCGCTCGTGTCCGAAGAGCTCGCTCTCGAGCAGCGTCTCGGGGATGGCGGCGCAGTTGAGCGTGACGAGCGGCTTGCGAGCGCGCGGTGACCCGTAGTGGATGGCCTTGGCGATCAGCTCCTTGCCGGTGCCGCTCTCGCCGGTGATCAGCACGGTGGTCTTGCGCGGCGCGACGGTGAGCACGGTCTTGAAGGCGGCCTGCATGCCCGGGGACCGTCCGATGACGTTCTCGAGCTGGTAGCGCCGGCCGACCTCGGTGCGCAGCGCCTCGACCTCGCGGACCAGGGCCGCGTTCTCCGTCGCCTTGTCGAGCACCAGGCGCAGCTCGTCGATGTCGAAGGGCTTGGTCAGGTAGTCGAACGCGCCGAGCTTCATGGCGTCGACGGCGGTCTTCACGGTCTTGGTGGCGGTGAGCATGACCACGGGCAGGGCGGGGTGGCGGCCGCGGATGGCCTCCAGGAGCTGCAGCCCGTCGATGCCCGGCATCACGATGTCGAGCAGGACCACGTCGAACGGCCCCGCGGCGAGCTGGCTGAGCGCCTCGGGGGCGGAGCTCACGGCGACGGGCTCGTACGTGTCCTTCAGCAGCATGCGGAGCGACTCGCGGACTCCGGGCTCGTCGTCCACGATCGAGCACCCGTCTGATCGGCTTCTCGGACTCCTCCACATCATCCTCCATCCGCCGGCCGGCCGCTGACGGGGCCGCCCAGCCGTACCTCGATCGCTGCGCGGCCGTCGGGCCGCGCCTGCATGGTGAGCGCGCCGCCGTTGCGCTCCAGGACCGCGCGCGCCAGCGTGAACACGAGCGGCAGGAGCGTGCGATCGTCGGGATCGACCGCGTGCTCCGCTACCACGAGGCGGCGGAGCCGCTCGGCGGTGCCGTCGCGATCGTCGAAGTCGACGCGCACGAACCCCGCCGACCCGGCGTCGACACGCACCGCGTCCTGGGCGGGAACCTCGCGCGCAATGCCGCCAAGCACGTTGCGCAAGGCGTAGGCGACCTGCTCGCGATCCACCAGTGCAGTGCGCGCCGTTGGCCGGCACGTAGTCGATCGCCACGCCCCGCTCGGCAAATGCGGGCCGCGACTCCGCCAGCAGCCCGTCGAGGAACGGCCCGAGCTCCACGTCGGCGGGCGACGGCGCGCCCAGCCGCGCGAAGGCCAGCACGTTCTCCAGCAGGCCGTCCATGCGCGCGATGGCATCGTGGGTGAGGGCGGCGAAGCGCGCGCGCAGGTCGGCGTCGTCGGGCAGGCCGGGAAGCTGCGCGAACGTCTTGATCGTCGCGAGCGGGTTGCGCAGCTCGTGCGCCATCTCGGCGACCAGGTACTCGAGCTGCGCGCGTCGGACGTCGGTCACCGGCGGCGCTGGCGGATCGGCATCGCCGGCGAGATGCCGCGTCGCGATCGGTGCGTCTCCCGCGCGCAGCACGGCCCGCGACAGCACCGCCTCCAGCTCGGCGACGTCTCCTGGCCACGGACGGGCCGTCAGATACGCGATGGCCTCGGCCGTGAGCGCCGGCGGCGGCGTGGCACGCCGCGCGCTCAGCACGGCGAGGACGTGGCGTGCGAGCGCGGGAAGGTCATCGAGGCGGGCATGCAGCGGCGGAATGCGCAGGCGGATCGCATCGAGGCGCGGCGCCAGCGCCGCCGGGAGGACGTGATCCGCGGGCGCGGAGAGCAGGACCCACGTCGATCCGTCGTCGATCAAGGATTCGACGATCGGCACGACGGACGGCGGGAGGGTCTCCGCGTGGATCAGCACGGACCCTCCGGGCGGGACGTCGGCGAGCGTGCGCCAGCGTCCGTCGGGCGCCACGAGGGGCCCGGTCCTGCCGCTGGCCGCGTGCAGCGCGCGGGCGAGCAGCGTCCGTCCGGTCCGCGCGGGGACCTCGAGCCAGACCGGGACGGCGAGGGCGCCCGCGTCGCGTGCGAGTGCCGCGTCGGCCACCGCGCAGGCGGGAAGGCGGGGCGGCGACAGCGCCGCACGCGTCGCCTCGGCGCCGAGTGGGGGGAGAACGGTTCGCCCGCGCTGCTCAGCCGGTGCCGACATCACGTGTTGCCGCGATCGCGGGGAGCCTGATCGAGAAGACCGTTCCGCCCGTGGGCCGCGAGCGGATCTGGATCGTGCCACCGTGCTCGGTGACGATCCGGTGTGCGATGTAGAGCCCGAGGCCGCTGCCGGCGTCCTTCGTGGTGACGAACGGGTCGAAGACGTGCGGCGCAACCGCAGGGAGGATCCCGTCGCCCGTATCCGCGACCTCGATGGCGGTCCACGCGCCATCGGCCGCCTGGACGGTCGCCACGTGCACCTCGCCCTGCTCGTGGCATGCCTCGATGCCGTTCAGGATCAGGTTCATCAGGACCTGCTTGAGGCGCCCCTCGTCCGCGAGGACCGGCGGCAGGTCGCCGGCGCACGTCAGGTGCAGGGAGACCGAACGCTTGCGGGCTTCGGGCTCGAGCAGCCGGACCGTCTGGACCGCGAGCGCGCCCGCATCCGTCGGCTCGAGCTGCGTGGACGGCGGCCGCGCGAAGGCGAGGAGATCGTTCAGCAGGCCGCAGATGCGCTCGATCTCGGCGAGGCTGAGCTGCCGGAACGCGGTGCGGAACTCCTCGTCGTGCAGGCGCTCGGGGAGCAGCTCGATGAAGGTGCGCACCGAGACCAGCGGGTTGCGGACCTCGTGGGCAATGCCCGCCGCGAGCGTGCCGAGCACCGTCAGGCGATCGGCGCGTGCGAGCAGCTCGCGCGCCTTGTTCGCGTCGTCCGCGAGGCGCTGCGCGGCGAGCACGGCGCCGACCCCGGCGAGCAGGCGGCGCGCGAGCGCTCGGTCCGCCGGCGCCAGTGGCTGTCCACCCGGCGACGCCAGCAGCGCGAGGCCGGCCGGTCTCCCCGCCGCGGTGACCGGGAGGACGGCGCTCCATGGACCGTCCGGGGGATCGTCGTGCATTGCCATGCGGAGCACGCGGACGCGGCCCCAGGTGGCAACCGGGACGAGCCCGTCACCGGCGGCGTCCTCGGCGAGCACCGCGGCGCGCTCCAGACCGAGGCCGCGAGCGAGGAGCTCGACGACGGCCTGCATGGCCGCGTCACCCCGGCCGCTTCGCTGCGCACGGCGACCCGCACCGGCGCCTCTGCCCGCCACACCCAACCGCCGCCACCGCTCCCCGCGGGACCGAGCATCACCCCGCCGTACGATCGTGTGCGCTTGTAGACGCGAGCGGTCCGGAAGTCAATGGAATGCCGCGCTCGACGGCGCCGCACGGAGGGTGCGCAAGCGCTGGCGAAACGCGCCGATTCCCAGCAGCAACACACCGATCGCGGCGAGCAGCTGCCCGACCAGGAAGAGCAGCTGATAGAAGGCGAGCTTCGCCTGCGCCACCGCGTAGCGCTCCTGCGCCTCGCTCGCCTTCGGGAACAGCGCGGCCGGATCGTGTGGCTCGGGAGCGGGCGCGAGCGCGACCACCGCGCGGTACTCGCCGAGCTTCGCGTGGCCGGCCAGCATGTCGCCCACCCCGACCGCCAGCAGCAGCGCGCCGGCCACGATGAAGCCGTTGCGCGACGGCCTGGTAGAGCAGTGACGATTCCACCGTCCACGGCATCGCGGTGGATCTCCTCCGCGCGCGGGGGGTCGTCAAGCGAGGATCCGTCGCGGCTTGACCAGCCCTGGGCATGGCTCTATCGCAGACGAGGGTGTCGGGAGACGTCGCAGCGGGGCTGGTCGATCGCGTGCTCGCCGGTGATCGCCTGGCATTGGCGCGCCTGATGACGCTGGTCGAGAACCGGCACCCGGAGCTGCCGGGCGTGATGAGCCGTCTCTCCGCCCGCACGGGCCGCGCCCACGTCGTCGGGGTGACGGGGCCGCCGGGCGCGGGCAAGTCGACGCTGGTCGACGCGCTCATCGGGCGCCTGCGGACGGGTGGCCGGCGGATCGGCGTCGTGGCGGTCGACCCGTCGAGCCCGTTCTCGGGCGGCGCCGTGCTGGGCGACCGCATCCGCATGCAGGCGCACTTCCTCGACCCGGGCGTCTTCATCCGCAGCCTCGCCACGCGCGGGAGCCACGGCGGCCTGCCGCGTGCGGCGCGCGACGTCGTCCGGCTGCTGGATGCCTTCGGGATGGACGTCGTGCTCGTCGAGACCGTCGGGGTGGGGCAGACCGAGCTCGACGTCATGCGGCTCGCGGATTCCGATCGTGGTGGTCCTCGTTCCGGAGGCGGGCGACACGGTGCAGGTGATGAAGGCGGGCCTGCTCGAGATCGCCGACGTCTTCGTGGTGAACAAGGCGGACCGCGACGGCGCGGTGCGGATGGTGTCGGAGCTCGAGCAGATGCTGCATCTGCGGCCGCCGTCGCCGTGGACGATCCCGGTGCTGCCGACGACGGCGTCGATCGGCAGCGGGGTCGACGCGGTGCTCGACGCGCTCGAACGGCATCGGGCGTTCGTGGCCACCGACGCCGAGCGGGCCGGACGCGACGGCAGCGCGGCGAGCGGGCGAGCTGATCGACATCCTCGAGGAGGAGATGCGCCGGCGCCTGGAGGCCGGGCTCATCGCCGATCCGAACGGCCTCGGATCGATCGTCGAATCGGTGCGCGACGGACGCGTCGATCCCTACAGCGCGGCGCTGCGCATCCTCGAGAACGACGGCGCGCTCGCCGCGCTGGTGCGGGAACGGACGTCATGACCGACGGGCGCCTCTTCGCGATCGGCGACATCCACGGCTGCCCGGGCGAGCTGGAGGCGCTGGTCGAGGGGCTCCAGCTCGCAGGCCGGCGACACGGTCTGCTTCGTCGGGGACTACATCGACCGCGGGCGCGACTCGAAGGGCGTCATCGACCTGCTGCTCGACGCGCGCCGCCGCGCGGACGTGCGCTGGGTGTTCCTGAAGGGCAATCACGAGGACATGTGCCTGTCGTACCTGGGACGATCGGGCAACTGGGGCGAGTCGTGGATGGGCAACGGCGGCGTGGCGGCCGTGCGCAGCTACGGCGTCGATGCGCGCTCGGCGCCGGCCGCGATCGAGGCGGCGATGCCCGAGACGCATCTCGCCTTCCTCGACCAGCTCGAGCGCTCGTTCCGCTGGGGCGGCTATCTCTTCGTGCACGCCGGCATCCGTCCGGGAGTGCCCTGGGACGAGCAGACCGACGAGGACCTGTTCTGGATCCGCGAGGAGTTCGTGCTGCACCCGCATGGCATGCCGGAGACCATCGTCTTCGGTCACACCCCGGCACGCCAGCCGTTCGTGCAGCTGCCCTACAAGATCGGCATCGACACCGGACTGGTCTACGGCGGTGCGCTCACCGCGCTCGAGCTGCCGGACCGCGTGCTGCACCAGGTGACGGCGGGCGAGCGTCGCGTGCGCGTCAGCGCGTTGCCGGCCAGTCGCGCGCGCTGATCCGCGTCCCTACGGTGCCCGTCCGCGGGGCGCCGATGAGACACCGTTCCTGAGACACGGTGTCTTGAGACACGCATCGGCGCGCCGGGATGCGGAGGACGATGGACGGGACGGCGGACCGTCCCGGGTATGCGATTTGCTCGGCGCTCCTCGACGATCGCGCAGCGCACTGCACGCGGAGATGCCATGATGGAGAAGATCGAGTCGGACAGGCGACGAGCACGGCGGCGACGGGATGTGACTGCCGATCCACTGCGGTCGTGTCCGGCAGGAGGATTTGGCGCCCGCGACGTCGTGCCGCTCGCCGGCATGGGCAGCTACGACACGCTCGACTACTGGGCAACCAGGGGAATCCTCAAGCCGAGCCTGGCGGCCGCTTCGGGGACGGGGAGCCAGCGGCGATACTCGTTCGCCGACGTGGTGGCGGCACGGGTGGCCATCTCCTTGCGCGCCCAGGGACTGGGGTTCCAGTCGGTGGGACGGATCGTCAGCAGAATCTCCGCGCTGGGCGACAGCTCGGCGCGGCCGCTCGAGGGCGCATGGCTCGTCCTCAGCGGCCGCCAGATCTTCGTGACCTACGACCGGCAAGACCTCCCGAACCTCATGCGATACTCGGAGCGCGGGCTGCTCTGGTTCGTCGTGCGACTCGAGCCGATCGTTCGCCAGGTCCGGCACGCCATCGCACGGATGGCCGGTGACCGCGTGCACCGGCCGGCGCGATTGCGCGTTCGTGCCGCACCCGCGACGCGTCGTGGCGTGCCCACGCCGCGTGCCGGTGCCGTGGACGACGCGGTCGTTGCGGGTGGCGAGCCGGTGATACGGATCAGCGGCATCGACGACTGAGCTCGCAGCGTCCGTCGATACCTGAAACTCGAGGAGGCGCCGCGCTCGACGGGAGAGAGCTGCGAACCCGTCGAGCGCGGCGCCGAACTTCCCGGCGTCAGGAGCGTACGGCGCGCGCGCTCGGGACGCCGGGAAGGTGACGATCAGAGATCAGGGATCCGGCACGCCTTCCAGCTGGAATGGCCCGTCGGCCGCCGGCTTGCAGTCCGCGATGCCGACCTTCCGTTCGATAGCCACGGTGAGGCAACACGTCTGGTGTGGGCCGTTGACGACTTCGCTGGAGACCGTGATGCCCTGGCTATCCAAAGCCGCCGCCTTCGCGGAGCACTTGGCGGCGTCGTGAATGCCGGTGAACTCGATGCTGCCGAAATTAAACGTCGTGATGGGCCCCTTCGGAATGCAGATCGTCTTCTCGTTGGGATTGTGGCGGGCGTACTTCACGAGCCCCTTGGCGCTGGAGTCGAGGTCGACGCAGCACTGGAAATCGGTCTCCGCGCACGGCAGAGCCGTCTTGCCGTCCGCGCTCCACGGGCATGCGTCCTTTCCGTGCTCATCCCGCGGACGACATTGCGGAATCATGTAGCGCACGGGCTGCTCGCAGTCGCCATCCCTGTGATAGAAGACCGTCGCCGAGTTGTCGCAGTATTTGTCGTGGTCGAGCGAGAACTTGGTCGGAATGTCGTCGATCGTCCGCAGCGCGAAGACCGGCTCCTCGTCGTAGCAGCACTGCGTCTCGTTCGGGTTATCCCTACCCTCCGTGACCACGTGGTCGAGGAGGCCGACGAAGTTGCCCTTGAGGTCCGTGACGTTGACGCTGCTGCCGCCGCCGGCAGGTCCCGGAGGTCCCGGCAGGTCCCACGGGTCCCACAGGCCCGGGCGGCCCTCCGGCCGGCCCCGCCGGTCCGGCCGGCCCAGACGGTCCGGGCGGCCCCGCCGGTCCCTGCGGTCCGGACTTGCCCGACATGTCGATCTCGGTCTCCTTGGGCTTGCAGGTGTCACGGTCTCTCATCTTGCCGCTGCGGGTCAGGCAGAGCGAGGCGTCGGCGCTGCTGGTCAGCCCGCCGATCGCGATCACCGCCCCCAGACCCAGTGCCACTACGTAGAGTCTCATGTGCTGTCTCCTCCGTGTTTGTTGGCGAGCCCGCGTCCGGCGGGCTGGCCCGTACGTCATGCGGTGGACTCGAACCGGCGGACTCCTTGCCATGGCCGCTCCCTCCGTTGACCGATTGGCATTTGCCGGCCTAGCTACTACGAGCGTCAAGTAGCAGTACGACACGTCTGCCAGCTTGCGGCATACTCCAGGGGCTGGACAGCTCGCCGTCACTCACAATAGCTAGTATCGGCGCGGCGCCGGTCTTCGACGACAGGCGAGCGTGCCAGTCGGGCGCGCGATGCATCACGCCGGCAGGCGTGCCATTCCCGGAGCTCCTGGCTCCCGTGCTGCCCTCCATCCGCGCGCCCGCGTCGCCTGGATCGTGCGGGCAGGCGAGGGGAGAGGCCGCGCCGCGGGCCCGCTGTCGCCTGGCGCCGATCGCGACGATCGACGCGAGAGCTGCGCCGAGGCGCGCGCCGCGTGAGGCTTCGACCGCACGCCGTGAGACACCGTGTTCCGAGACACCGTGTGCTGAGACACGATTCCCTGAGACACCGACGCGGCGCCGACGGCTCGCGTTCGGCTCGACGGTATAGAGAAGGCGCGGTTTCCTCATGCTGGAGCTCCGCGACGGCGTCCCGCGCGGGGTCTGGTGCAGGAGCAGGAGGCATGCCGCGCCGCGCGCCGCCGGGCATGGATGGGAGCCCTGGCTATGCAAATCGTCCGCGATTTATCTACGTTGTGGTAGCTCAGCTGGGCATATCGCTTGCTTTGTTGCGAACGCATTCGCGTTCCACACGAGGAAGGTCGTCACATGCAGGTCGCGAGCTCGCCGCCCGCCGCCGTCCCGGCTGGTCCGGTTCCCCAGCCGCCGGCCCGGCGGCCGGCGGGCGGCGTCGTGCGGCCGGGCCGGGGGCGCCCGCGGCGGGGGCGGTGCTCGGCGCAACGCGTCGAGGCGCCGCCCCGCCATCCGGGCTCATGGCCGCAGGGCGCGACGAGCTGAGGCCCAGGGCGCGGTGCAATGGGATTCGCTCGAGGCGAGGGTGTCGCCGGATGGGCACGATGCGGCGCGGTCCGGCGAGGAGGTGCCGCCGGGCATCTGGGCCGCGGCGGCAGCGGTGCGGTACGGTCGGGCGGGGGACCGGGATCGCGTGCGGGTGCCGGACGCGGCCGGGACGGCGTGTCCGTGGACCGCGGCGCGGCCACGCGATCGCGGCCCCCGTCGCTCGTGGCACCCCGCGTCACGGCCCTCGACAGGGTGCGTGCTCTGGCCGTCCCCGCCGTCATCCTGCTATGCGGTATGGTAGACGTGCGGATCGGGCTAAAGATATCGTTGTGCGTCCTTGCGATCGGCGCCCTGTTCGGCGTCGTCGAGTGGCGCGCCACGGTCGCCAACGACGCGGTCCGCGCGCGCGTCGATCAGCTCCGTCGCCACTCGGTCCAGGAGCTCGTGCGCGCAGTCAACATGCTGGTCACCTTGAAGGAAGATCAGCTGACGGCGCGGGACGTGCTCGACACGTCCCGCGCCCGGCGCGCCGCGGGCGACGGCGCTCCCGAGGCAGAACGTCCGATCGGAGTCGCGGCGGCCATCGAGCGGGCGCTGGTCACCTTCGAGCTGCAGCTGGATGCCAGCCGCCACGCAACCGAGGTGGCCCTCGCGGCGGTCGAGGAGGCGGGAAGCGCGCCGGACGCTGCCCGCGAGCGACGTGAGCTGTCGTCGTGGCTCGACCGGCTGCGGGTCGAGATCGCGGTGCACCACGCGCTCGTCGATCACCTGCTGTGGCTGGCTCGATCCGATCCCGAGGCGGCGACACGCTACCTCGACGCCGAGGTCTATCCGCACTACGTCAACGGAGTGCAGCCCCTGATCCAGGGCTACCAGCAGGCCGCCGAGCGCGAGCTTCGCGAGGCGCTCGCCGTGGTGTCGGCGTCGCTCACGGATGCGGATCGAGACACGACCGTGCTCACGGTCCTGGTTCTCACGCTGGCGCTCGTCCTGGGTCTGCTCACGACGCGCACGATCGCGCAGCCGATCACGGCCCTGCGCGACGCCGCGGATCGACTCGGTGCGGGCGATCTCACCGTGCGGGTTCCGCTGCGCTCCTCGGGCGACCTCGGGGCGATCGCTGCCGACTTCAACGGGATGGCGGAGCAGCTGCAGACCGCGACCATCTCGAAGACGTACGTCGACGACATCCTGCGCTCGATGGACGACATCCTCGTGGTCGCGGATCTGCGCGGGCGTGTCCGACGGATCAACCGTGCCGGGGTCGAGCAGCTCGGCTGGAGCGAGCGGGAGCTGATCGGCCGGAACGTCAGCACGGTGATTCGCGACGATGCCGGGGGCACGGGAGCGGCGGAGATGGTCTCGCGCAGCGGCGTCCCGCTCCCGCTCGTCTGCACGCAGGCGACCCTGCACGATCGCGCCGGCCGCCGGCACGGGCAGATCTGGGTGGCGCGGGACGTCCGGCGTCAGCACCAGGTCGAGGAGGAGCTCCGCCGGACGCTGGCCCAGAAGGACGCACTGCTGCGCGAAGTGCACCATCGCGTGAAGAACAACCTGCAGGTGATCTCGAGCTTGCTGCGCCTCCAGGCCGCGGGCTCGACGTCGCCGCAGACGGCGCGGTTGTTCCAGGAGAGCGAAAGCCGGATCCATTCGATGGCGCTGATTCACGAGCAGCTCTGTCGCTCGGGAGATCACACGCGCATCGACTTCCGCGACTACGTCGAGGGGCTGACGCGGAACGTGCTGGTCTCGGCTGGGGCTGACCGACCGATCCGCGTCGCGCTCGACGTCGATCCGGTGACGCTCGACCTCGACATCGCCACCTCGTGCGGGTTGATCCTGAACGAGCTGCTGTCGAACGCGCTGAAGTACGCCTTCCCCGAGGGCCGGGACGGAGTCATCAGCGTCACCTTTCGCTGCTCGGACGGTTCCGCGACGCTCGTCGTGGCCGACAACGGCGTCGGCCTCCCGAAGGTGCCCGCGGGACAGGAGCCGGCTCCGTCGCTCGGGCTCCGGCTCGTCACCGCGCTCGTCGGACAGCTCCACGGGAGCTGGCTGGTGGAGGGGGAGGGCGGCACGCGCGTCACCCTGACGTTCCACATCGACGGCACGCCGGTGGCGGCGGTCGCGGAAGGCTGAGCCGTGAGCACCCTCACACCGTCCCGCATCCTGATCGTCGAGGACGAGGCGATCGTCGCGCTCGACATCGAGGAGCGCCTGCGGCGCCTCGGCTACGAGGTCGTCGGCACCGTCGACTCGCGTGCGGACGCGCTGGCGAGTGCGGCCGCGTTGCATCCGGACCTGGTCCTCATGGACGTCGAGCTGCGCGACGATGGTGATGGCATCGCTGCGGCGGAGCAGCTGCGGGCCGAGCTCGCGATCCCGGTCGTCTTCCTCACCGCGTACGCGGACGCCGCGACGATCGATCGCGCCAAGCGCGCCTCGCCGCACGGCTACGTCGTGAAGCCGTTCGACGAGCGCGACCTGCGTGCGACCCTCGAGATCGCACTCTATCGGGTCGGCGTCGACCGCGTGCTACGCCGCAGCCACGAGGACCTGCGTGCGGTCCTGGACGTCCAGCGTACCGGCATCCTCCTCGTGGACGAGCGCGGGCGGATCGCGTTCGTGAACGCCGCGGCGGCCCGCATGCTCGGCGCCGACGCGCACACGCTGGCCGATCTGCCATGGTCGGAGGGGCTGGGTGTCACCGGCGAGGTCCGCCGTCGCGTCGAGGTGCTGTTCGGCCTGCCCGCCACGGAGCGGCCGAAGGTCGTCGCCCGTCTGGAAAGCCGCGGCCCGCGCGACTGGGTGATCGAGATCGAGATCGAGGACGATCCGCGCGCCCCGCAGGGGAAGATTTTGTTCCTCAGCGACGTCTCCGAGCTGCACGACCTGCGTCGGCTGCTCGACGAGCGCGGCCGCTTTCACGACATCGTCGGCCGGAGCGAGGAGATCCGGCAGGTGGTGCGACTCGTGCAGCAGGTCGCGCCGTCGGACCTGACCGTGGTGATCGAGGGCGAGACGGGAACGGGGAAGGAGCTGGTCGCGCGCGCCATCCACCAGGAGAGCGCGCGTCGTGACGGCCCGTTCGTGGCGATCAACTGTGCGGGCCTGTCGGAGGAGCTGGCCGCCAGCCAGCTCTTCGGTCACCGGCGCGGCGCGTTCACTGGCGCCGTCAGCGACACGGCGGGGATGTTCGAGGCGGCGCGCGGCGGCACGCTGTTCCTCGACGAGATCGGCGAGCTTCCGCTCCGGGTCCAGACCACGCTGCTGCGTGCGCTCGACGAGCGGGCCGTGCTCCGCATCGGCGAGACCCAGCCCCGGCCGGTCGACGTGCGGATCGTGGCGGCGACGAACCGCGAGCTGGCGACCGAGGTGGCACAGGGGCGATTCCGCGCCGACCTGCTCTACCGAATCCGTGTCGGCCGGATCCATCTGCCACCCCTGCGGGTACGCCGCGACGACCTCGCCCTCCTGGTTCGCCATACCCTCGCGGAGCAGCGTGCCGTGACCGGACGGTCCGTCGACCGCGTCAGCGACGAGGCCATGCAGGCGATGCTGGCCTACGACTGGCCAGGCAACGTGCGCGAGCTCCAGCACACGCTGGGCTACGCGGTGATCCACTGCCCCGGGACCACGATCGAGCTGGAGGATCTCCCACCCGAAGTCCTGGAGCACGCGAGGCCCGTTCCGGCGACCGTCGATCTACCCGGCGACGAGCGCGAGCGCATCATGGCCGCGCTCGCGCGTGCTGCCGGGGAGCGGAAGGCGGCGGCGGTGCTCCTGGGCGTCAGCCGCGCCACGCTCTATCGCCGGATGGCGCAGCACGGGATCGGGTAACCGTCGTCGCGCCGAGGTGCTCTCACCGATCCGGGACGACGGCGACGGGAGGCGACGCCGGCAGTGCGCACGGCAACGGCCGGAAGAAGACGGTGACGACCAAGCCGAGGCCGAATCCGAACATCACGCCCATCAGGACGAACCAGGCTCGCTCGAAGTTCTCGCGCCGCTGATCGCGGTCGCGGTCGTACCGTTCGCGGAGATATCTGATCTCGCGCTGCACATCTTTCAGCTCTACGTCGTCCATGTCCCGTTCGCCGATGTCACCGGCGACGTCGCCGGAGACCGGTGGAGGAGCGCAGCTGCGAGGTCGCAGGGCGCACGCGGCGGACGACAGACGCGTGCAGCTTCATGTGTCGTTCCGGGTCGAATATCAGGGCGCCGCCGTTCCAGCTTGTGTCGAATATGCGTATTCGCTCGTGACTGTCGGTGTCAACAGTTGAATCGTGCACGGCGAAGTTTTTTGGCGATCGAGGCGCGGGATCCCGCTGCGAGCTGGACCGGCCGACCGTCGGCCCGTGATTTACGGGGAGTTTACGCGTTTCTTACGGACATCGCGGCGCGCCCCGAGGTATCGCCACCTTCATGCAAGAGAAGGGCACGCCGGCCGCAGGGCGAGAGCCTGTCGTGACCACGTCCCCCCTCCCGGTGGATCGGGCGTTCGTGGTCCAGCTGCGTGCGCCCGCTGACGTCGGCGGCGAGGTCATCGCGGGGCGCGTGGAGCACATCGCGTCCGGAACGGTCGCCCGCTTCGCCTCCGCGGACGGCCTGATCGCTTTTCTCACGAGCGTGCTCTCACGCGGAGCGACCGCAGGGTGATCGCCGACCTCGTCGCGATCACCCCGCTCGCAGCATCGTGAGGCGTACGGTCGAGCCACGCGTCAAGTTTGACAGGGTGATACGCTTGTGATTCCTAGCGAGCGCCGCGTGAGAAGCTCGCGAGACCGCTCGGATGCGAGACGTGCTCCTCGCCACGTCCGGGTTGGCGCGCTCACCGCTGCCGTGCTGCTGCTCGGGGCCTGCTGCGTGCGATCGGAGGAGCAGGTCAGCGATGCCCCCGCCCCGCGAAGCTGGGAGGTGCACGCCTCCACCGGGCTGCTCTACGATTCGAACGTCACCCTCGACCCGAGCGGGCAGCGCCTGCCGGGGACGGTCGCGCATCCCGCCGACGGCGCCGGCGTGCTCTCGGCGGGTGGCAGCGTCGACGTGCTGAAGAGCGATCGTGCGGAGATCGGTCTCGACTACGAGTTCTACCAGTCCCTGCACTTCCGGCTGCAGGACTTCAACCTGCGCTCGAACCGGGTGCAGGGCACGGTCGGCTACGCGCTCGTGCCCGAGGTGTGGATCGGCACCCAGGCCGGCTACCAGCGATACGGGCTCGGCGGAAGCGGCTATTCGAGCGAGCCGTTCGTCACGCCCTTTCTCTCGTGGACCCAGTCCAGCTGGGGTCTGACACAGGTTCTCTACCGCCACGGCGACATCAGCTATCTGAGTCCCCCCTTCGAGGACGTCCGCAACGGTCCCACCGATGCGGCGAGCCTGAGCCAGACCATCTACTGGGGCACGAAGACCGCGACCCTCGGCTACGAGTGGGGCCGGGAGCGGCCGACGTCCAACGCCGGCGCCGACTACCGCTATCGCTACAACCAGGTGTACGCGGGCATCGGCTTCGTGCCCGGGTGGAAGACGAGCGTGGAGCTGGTGTACCTGTTCCTCTACGAGAACTACACGGAGCCCAACAGCTTCTCCTCCACCGGGGCGCGACGGCAGGACGCCATCAACCAGCTCTCGTTCACCGTGCAACGTCCCATCGCGCCGCACGTCGCGGTCGCAGTGAGCTACTATGGCACCTTCGACAACTCGAACATCGGGGTGTTCCAGTACAACCGGAGCCTCCTGCAGGCGGAGCTGCGCTTCTCGTACTGACATGCTGCGCATCGTCCTCATGCTGTCCCTGCTGTGCGCGCCGCTGACGGCGCGCTGGGCCGCCGCACAGGAGCAGGTCGGCGTCGCGGCGGCCGTGGAGGGCGAGGCCGAGGTCCTGCATGCCGGCGCGAGCAGCTGGACGCCGCTCGTCGAGGGCGCGCCGGTGCTGCTGAAGGACCAGCTCCGGACCAAGGCCGACGCCAAGATCCGCGTCGAGCTGCGCGGCGATTCGGTGCTCCAGGTGGCGCCCGACACCCAGCTGGAGGTGACCGAGCAGATGCTCGCTCCCACCGGCGCCTCGCGCTTCCAGCTCCTCTACGGCACGCTCCGCGCCCTCGTGGTCGAGCGCTACTCGGAGCTGCACGGCCGCTTCGAGGTCGAGACGCCCACGGCGATCGCCGGGGTGCGCGGCACCAGCTTCATCGCACGCTACGACCCGGCAGCCGAGGAGACGCTGGTCGTGGGCATCGAGCGCGTCACGCGGGTGCGCGCGAGCACGGACGCCGCGGGCGTGGGCGAGGTGGAGGTGGGCCCCGGCATGGAGACCCACGTCCGCCGCGGCAGCCGGCCCCTGGCGCCGAGGCTGGCTCCCGAGGCCGAGCTGCGCACGCTGCAGGGCTCGACCAACGTCGGGCCCGGGCGGGGCGCCGGGTCGTCGTCGCGCCCGCGAGCGAACGCGATGGACGCGCGTCGCCCGCAGCGAGGCGGCGAGCGCGCCATCTCGCAACAGGAGCAAGGCGTCGATCAGCCGCTGGTCACGCCGCCGCACCCGAAGCCGCCGCCCCCGCCGCCGCCCATCCCGCCCAGGGGCGGTAGCTGAGGCGGAGAGCGACGCGCGTGCGGCGACGCATCGGGGTGATCACCGTCTGCGCCGGGCTCGCGCTCGTCGTGGCCATGGTGCGCCTGCTCGCGCCGGTACCGCTCGAGGTGCTCGATCGCAAGCTGCTCGACTTCCGGTATCTCGTGCGCGGGCCCCTGGCGCCCAGCTCGCACGTGGTGATCGTCGGGATCGACGAGGCGAGCCTCGCCGAGATCGGCCGCTGGCCGTGGCCACGTGCCCGGCTGGCGCAGCTGATCGATCGTCTGCACGACGCCGGGGTGCGCGCGATCGGCCTCGACATCGTGCTCGACGAGCCGGCGACGTCGGTCGACCGGGCCGAGCTCGAGACGGCGCTGGCGGCGAATCCGCACCGCACGGCGGAGGAGCTGCGCCGCGCCCTGCATGCGGAGCTCGACGACGACGCGCAGCTCGCGACCGCGCTGCGCAGGGCCGGCGACGTGGTGCTGGCCCACTTCTTCGAATTCGGGGGCGCTCCGGCCGCGCAGCTCGCGGACGACGCCGCTCCCGGAGATGACGGTGATGCTCACGGGCGGCGCGACCCTCGCCACCACGCCCGCGCTCAGGCATGGGACCCGGGTGCGCGTACCGATCCCGGTGCTCGCGGCGGCGACGGCGGGCACGGGGCACATCAACTTCGCGCCCGACCCGGACGGATCGTATCGCCGGGTGCCGATCGGGATTCGCGCGGGCGATCGTCTCGTTCCGTCGCTCGGCCTCGAGCTGCTCCGCGTGTATCTCGGCGAGGGCGCCGCGCGCGCGACCATCACGCCGGCGGGTGTCACCGTGGCCCGGATCGGTGATCACGAGCTGCCGGTCGACGGCGCCGGGCAGCTCTGGCTCGACTTCCTCGGGCCGCCCGGGACGATCCCGCAGGTGAGCGCCGCTGCCGTCCTGGCCGGCCGCGTGCCCGCCGATGTGCTCGCCGGCCGCATCGCGCTGGTCGGCTTCACGGCGATGGGCTTCGACGAGGTGCCCACGCCGTTCGCGGCAGTGTCGCCCGGCGTGGAGCTCCAGGCGACCGTCCTCGACAACGTGCTCGAGGGACGTGCGCTCCGCCGGCCCTGGTGGCTGGTTCCGGTCGAAGCGGCGTCGGTGCTCGCGCTGGGAGTCCTCGTCGGCGCCGCGCTGCGGTGGCTGCCCGGGGCCTGGGGCGGAATCGGGGCGGCGGTGCTGGCGCTGGGATACCTGGTCGTGACGCAGACGCTGTTCACGACCGCGGGCCTCGCCCTCGGCGGCATCTACGCCGCCGGCGGAGTCCTTCTCGCCACGATCGGCGGCGCGGTCTACCGCTCCGTGGTCGAGGAGGGCGAGAAGCGGAAGATCCGCGACGCCTTCCAGCACTACGTGAACCCCGAGATCGCCGAGATGATCGCCGAGGAGCCCGGTCGACTCCGGCTGGGCGGCGAGCGCCGCCCCATCACGGTGCTCTTCTCGGACATCCGCGGGTTCACCGGGATGGCCGAGCACCTGCCTCCGGAGACGCTGGGAGAGCTGCTGAACCACTACCTCGAGGCCATGACCGACGTGGTGTTCACCCACGGTGGTCTGCTCGACAAGTACATCGGCGACGCCGTCATGGCTTTCTGGGGCGCACCGGCGGACGCCCCGGATCACGCCATCCGGTGCTGCGAAGCCGCCCTCGACATGCGCGCCGCTCTGGAGCGACTGAACCAGAGCTGGCACGCGGCGGGGCTGCCGCAGATCCAGATCCGGATCGGCATCAACAGCGGCGACGCCATCGTCGGCAACTTCGGCTCCTCGCGACGTTTCAGCTACACCGCCGTCGGCGACGACGTGAACCTGGCCTCGCGTCTCGAACAGCTGAACAAGGGCTATGGCACGGGCGTGCTGATATCGGCATGGACCCGGAACGCCATCGGCGACGCGTTCGTCTGCCGGGAGATCGACCACACCCTGGTCAAGGGCCGCGCACAGGGCGTGACGGTCTACGAGCTCCTCTGCCGTCGACGCGACGATCCCGGCGGGCACATCGCCGCGCGTGCGGCGGCATACGACGAGGCGCTCGACGCGTGCCGTCGCGAGGCGTGGGCGGAAGCGCAGTCGCGGCTCGAGGCGCTGGCGGCGGCGGATCCCGACGATGGCGTCGTGGCCCTCCAGCTCGCGCGCAGTCGCGAGGAACGACCCGCGGCGCGCGAGCGCAGCGCCTGAGGGGCGACGCCGGAGCGCAGTGCAGAACGTCGCCGATCAGGTTCGCGGCCGGCTCGAGCAGCTGGCGCCGGCACGGCTGGGCGCGGCCATCGTCGTGGTCGCGCTCCTGGTCCTCCTCTGGCTCCGGGTCGCACTCCCGCCGCACGCGCGCGCACGGACCCAGGCGCCGGCCGTCTTCCTGCTGCTCGCGCTCGCGTTCCGGCTCGTCGGCGGCGTGCTCCAGGGCTTCGGCGTGTCCGGCGCGGCCGAGGTGCTCACCGTCCTCGCCATCCTGTTTCTCGTCCTCGGCGCGACCGGCGTGGCCGCCGTGCTCCTGTTCGACGTCGTGCTCCGCCGCCGTCCCGTGGCCGCGGTGGTTCGAGACCTCACGCAGTACGTCCTCGCCGCCGGGATCGTGCTCGCCATGCTGTCGCAGAGCGGCATCGATGCCGTCTCGATCGTCGCGACCGGCGGCGTGCTCACCGCGGTCGTCGGCTTCGCGCTGCAGAGCACCATCGCGAACGTCTTCGCGGGTATCGCGCTGCCGTTCGAGGGTGAGGTGCGGATGGGCGACTGGGTCCAGGTGGGCCCGCACATCGGCCTGGTGCGCGAGATCAAGTGGCGGGCGACCACCATCCTCACGCGCGACGGCGACATCGTCGTGGTGCCGAACAACCAGCTGCTCACGACCGACATGACGAACTACTCGCACCCGACGCCATCGCACCGCATGCGGGTCACCGTCGGCCTGCACTACCGCCATCCACCGAACGACGTGAAGGCGATGCTGCTCGATGCCGTCCGCGGGGTGCCCGGGGTGCTCACGCAGCCGCCTCCGGACGCGGCGCCGCTCGAGTTCGGCGAGAGCTCGGTGGTCTACCGGCTCCGGTACTGGATCGCGGACTTCGCTGACGAGATCCCGATCGACGGCGAGGTGCGCACACGCGTCTGGTACGCGACCCGCCGTGCGGGCATGGAGATGCCATACCCGATCCGGACGGTGGTCGCGTCGACGGATCAGGCGCCCGACGTGGCCGCGATGCGAAGAGCCGCGCTCGACCGCGTCGATCTCTTCGCCGCGCTCGACCCGGAGAGCCGCGGCCGCCTCGCCGGCGACATGCGGGAGCAGCACTTCGGAGCGGGGGAGGACATCGTGCGCCAGGACGAGCCCGGCGACTCGCTGTTCGTGATCGCGCGCGGCGAAATCGAGGTGCAGGTGAGCACCGACACCCACTCGCGGCGGGTCGCCACGCTCGGCGCGGGTCAGATATTCGGCGAGATGTCGCTCATGCTGGGCGAGCGCCGGCAGGCGACGTGCACGGCGCTCACCGACACCGTGTGCTACGTGATCGATCGGGCGGCGTTCGGCGCGCTGCTCGCCGCCCGGCCGGAGATCGCCGACGACGTCTCGGTGCGGCTCGCCGAGCGCCAGGTCGGGCTGGAGGCGAGCCGCGAGCGCCTGACGGCTGCCGCCCGCGAACAGCGCACACGCGATACCCGATCCGCCCTGGTGGCGGCGATCCGGCGCGCCTTCCTCGGCTGACCGACCCGACCGCCAGGGATTTACGCAAACCTTCCGGATTCTTTACGGACGTCGGCAATTCGGGGATGGTACCACCCCAGTAGATGGTGCAGGACGGAGCGGCTGCAAGAGGTCCCATGCTGGCCGCGGAAGCCTGCGAGCCGGGTGACGCACTGGCGGGACTCGACCCCGTGCTGGGGGCCGATGGCATCCGCCGGCGCTTCCGGCGCAATCAGCTCGTCTCCATTCTCTCGACCCATTTCGGGGTCCTGGACGGGGCGATGCTCGGGGAGATCGAGGCCGGCATCGAATGGAAGACGCTCGCACGCGGGGCGACGCTCTTCGAGCAGGACGAGCTCGCCGATCGGGTCTACATCCTCGTCTCGGGGCGCTTGCAGGCCGTGGTGGGCGACGCGGCGGGTGGCGCGCGGATCCTCGGCGAGATCGGGCGTGGCGAGATCATCGGCGAGATGGCGATCCTCACCGGCGAGCCCCGTAGCGCCCGCGTGCGGGCGTTGCGCGACAGCGAGCTGGTCTCCCTGGATCGCGAGGCCTTCGACCGACTCGTCGTGCGCTACCCGCAGATGCTGATGGCGCTGACGCGCCTCGTGATTCATCGCCTGCGGGAGGCACAGTCCGGCCAGGTACGGGAGAGCCCGGCTCGCACCATCGCGGTCGTCGCCGCCGGACCGCACGCGCCGCTCGCGGCCTTCGCGCGCTGCCTCGCGGTGGCGCTCGCGGAGCTCGACACGACCCTGCACCTCGGGGGGGCGGATCTCGATCGCCACCTCGGTACGCCGGGCCTGGCGCAGACGCCGCTCGACGACCCGCGCGCCACGGGCGTCGCGGCGTGGATCGACGAGCAGGCGACCCGGTATCGCTTCGTGGTTCTCGAAGCGGATGCGGACCCGTCGGCCTGGAGCGTACACTGCGTCCACCAGGCCGACCGCGTGCTGGTGGTGGGACGTGCCGGAGACGATCCGACGCCGGGTGCAGCCGAGGTCGCGCTCCTCGGACCGCGCGGGGCCGCCGCACCACCGACCAGCCTCGTCATCATCCACCCGCCGGACACGCGTGCGGTGGCCGGGACGAGCCGCTGGCTGGAGAGCCGCGCGCTGGTGCGCCACCACCACGTGCGTGACGGCGACGTGGCAGACGTCGCGCGTGTGGCGCGCTTCCTGGCCGGTCGCGCGGTCGGCGTGGCGCTGAGTGGAGGCGGCGCGCGCGGGTTCGCGCACGTCGGCGTGCTCGAGGCTTTGCGGGAGGCGCGGATCCCGGTCGACATGATCGGCGGGACCAGCATGGGGGCCATCATCGCGGCCGAGTATGCGCTCGGCTGGGACGCCGGGACGATGGAGCGGCACAACCAGGCCATCTTCGGGCGCTGGCGCCGGGATCTCACGCTGCCGGTGCTGTCGCTCCTGGGCGGGCATCGCAGCGGGGCGCGGCTGGCCGAGCGCATCGGCGACGTGCAGATCGAGGACCTCTGGCTGCCGTACTTCTGCGTCTCGAGCAATCTCTCCCGCGCCGAGATGATGATCCATCGCGCCGGATCGCTCTGGCGGAGTGTGCGCGCCAGCGCAGGGCTGCCGGGCGTCCTGCCGCCGGTCGTCTTCGAGGGCGACCTCCTGGTCGACGGTGCGTTGCTGCGCAATCTTCCCGCCGACGTGCTGCGGGAACTCACCGGCGGTGGAACGACCATCGCGGTGGACGTCAGCGTCGAGACCGACATGGACTCCATCTATCCCTACGACGACGCGATCTCCGGCTGGCGCATTCTCTGGAGCCGGATGCGTCCATTCGGTCGGCGGTTCGCGGTGCCGAGCATGGCCGCCGTATTGCAGCGATCCGCGGAGCTCGCGAGCGTCGCGATGCAGCGCCAGTCGCTCGAGCGCGGCATCGACCTGTACCTGCGCGTGCCGCTGAGACGATTCGGCATGCTCGACTTCGACAAGGCGTCCGAGATCATCGCGGCGGGGCGGGAGCTGGCGCGCGAGAAGCTCGCCGGGTGGCAGGCAGGGCCGAGCGGCGGAAGACCTGCGGCGAGGCCGGAGGTCCGATGATCAACGGCGCGGCCGAGAGTGCGGCCATCACCCGGGCGCTGGAAGGCGTGCCGCTGTTTCGCGATCTCGCCCCCGAGCTGCTGGCGATGGTGGCCGCCGAGGCGACCACGCAACGGGCGCCCGCAGGCTCGGTCCTGTTCCGCATGGGCGACGACGGCGAGGAGATGTTCGTCATCCTCCGCGGCGCGGTCAGGATCGTGCTGCCCGGCGTGTCGGGTGAGGAGGTGGTCGCGGAGCTGGGCAGCGGTCGCTGGTTCGGAGAGATGACGCTGATCACGGGGGAGCCGCGCTCGGCGGCGGCGCGCGTCATGGTGGACACCGACCTGCTCCTGCTGACCCGCGCCAGCTTTCACACCCTGCTGGCGCGCATGCCGGTCCTCGGCGTGCGTCTCAGCGAGGAGCTCAGCCGCCGCCTGCGCTCGCGGCTGGTCGCCTCCGCGCCACACGACACGCATCGCCTGATCGTGCTCGACGACGCCGTCGGCTCACCCGAGCGCGGAGTGGTCGCGCACGAGATCAGCCGCGCGATCGCGGACGAGCTCGAGGCGCCCGTCGCCTACGTCGATCTCGGCGCCGGCGCTCCCGGCACGGCCGGCGGCCGCGTGCAGCCCCATGACTGCCGCGACCTCGCGAGCGTCGAGCGCCTGCGGCGTGCGTCGGCGACGCTGGTGATGCGCATCCCCGGGATCACGCCCTGAGCGCGCAGGTCCGCGGACTACCGGGCGTGATCGTGGACGCGGCGGCGCTCATGTCGTCGCCCGTCGAGCGCAGTCGCGGTCCAGGTGGGGATCCTGACCAGCCCGTTGCAGCAGCTCGTGCGCAGGCTTCTCCGCCGGCGGGTGGGTCTGGTGCTCGGGGCCGGCGGAGCGAAAGGGCTGGCGCACATCGGCGCCATCCGCAGCTTCGAGCGGGCGGGTCTGCGCGTCGACATGCTGGCGGGCACCAGCATGGGGGCGATCGTGGCGACACTCGTCGCGCTCGGCTGGAGCAGCGAGCGCCTGCACGAGCTGGCCGAGCGCGTGCGCCGGAACTTCCGCCGCTTGCTGATCGACATCCACCTCTCGGGCTCCCTGCTTCGTGGCGCGAAGAAGCGCACGCTGCTGGCGGAGCTGACGGACGGCAAGACGTTCGAGGACCTGGGCGTGCCACTCTGGATCGTCACGGCCGATCTGTGCCCTGCAACGGGAGTTCGTCTTCGACAGTGGCGATCTCGCCGTCGCGCTGGACGCGACCTCGGCCATCCCGACGATCTTTCCGGTGGTGCCGTTCGAGGAGCGCCAGCTGGTCGACGGCTGGGTGGTGAACCCGTTGCCCGCCGACGTCCTGCGGCGCAAGGGTGCGGACATCGTCATCGGCGTCGATCCGAACCTCGCGGACGACCGCGCGTCGCGCCCGCACCGCAGCCACCGGCCCCGCCGATGGTGGCGCCGGTTCCTCGATCCGCGGACGCTGATCGACCCGGTCGGCATGGTGCGGGTGGCCATGCAGGCGATGGACGTCGGCGCGCGCGAGCGCACCATGGCGAACCTCGCGCTGACCGACATCTGCGTGCAGCCCGCGCTGGGAGCGTACGCCACCACCGACGTCCAGAAGCTCCCCGCGATCCTGGAGGCGGGTGAAGCCGCCGCCGAAGCGGCGCTTCCCGGCATTCACGCGGCGCTTCATCTCGGCGCACCGACAGGATAGAAGGTTCGCGACCGATCATGCGCCGCCTCCTCCTCACGCTGCTGGTCCTGCTGGGCGCCGCGCTGTCGGTCCGGGCAGACGCGCCACCGCCGGGTGACTTTCAGTGCTACGAGCTGAAGCCGCGGGCCTTCGACCCGGTCCCGGTCACGGTCACGGATCGGTTCGGCACGCTCGCATACCCGGCCCGGTTTCCGCATCGCCTGTGCGCGCCGGCCGACCAGGAGGACGATCCGGGCCTCGACCGTCACCTGATGGGATACACGCTCGACGCGACGTGTGGCACCATCTCGGGCCAACGCGTGGTCACCCGCTTCGGGAGCGTCACGGTCGATCTGATCCGTCCCGACCTGCTTCTCGTGCCCACGGCGATCGACCACGAGGGTCTTCCGGACGCGTCGCCCAGCGGCACCGCCATGCAGTGCTACCACGTGGAGCCCTCCGCAGGGTCGCCGAAGTTCGAGACCATCGGCGGTGTCGAGGTGACGGACGGGCTCGAGACCGTGCGGGTCGATCTGGTGGCGCCTGGATCGCCTCTGCGTACCCGCGAACGTGAATGGCGAGGACCCGTCGGCTCCGGACGATACGGCCGATCTCCTCTGCTACACGACGCGGTCGGAATCCTCGTTCGGTGACGTGCGAGTCTTCACCCGGAACCGGTTCGGGACCGACGAGGCGCGGCTGATCCACCGGCGCGATCTGTGCGTGCCCACGCTGCACGCGACCAGCCGACGACCACACGACGACGACGAGCACGACGAGCACGAGCACCAGCACCACGAGCACGACGACCACGAGTTCCACGACCTCGACGACCAGCAGCACGACAACCACCAGCACGACGAGCACGAGCACCACGACCACGACCACGACGCACGAGTTCCACGACCTCGACGACCAGCAGCACGACGACCACGACGGTTGCCGGGCAATGTGGCGATGGCAAGGTGGATCCGGGCGAGGAGTGCGACGACGGCAACCGGACGGCGGGCGACTGCTGCTCTCCGACCTGCCAGCTGGAGCCCGACGGCAACCCGTGCGGCGACGACGATCCGTGCAACGGCGACGAGCGCTGCCGGGCGGGTCGCTGCGAGACGACGCCGGCATGCCGGAGCAGCGTGGTGCTCGCCGCGGTCACCAACTTCCGCAGCAGCACCGTGTCGCTGGTCGATCCGGTCGGTGGACAGGTGCAGGCGAACATCGTGGCGGGCGCGGGTGCATGGGGCGTCGCGTTCCACCCCGCGGGGACGGAGATCTGGATCACCAATCGGAATTCGAAGAGCATCTCGGTGATCGACGTCGCCACGCGGCGTGTGTCTGCGAGCGTTCCGGTGGGCCGTACGCCGCTCGGGATTGCGCTCGATTCCTCCGGGGCCCGGGCCTATGCCGCGAGCTACGGCGGGAACCGCATCGACGTGATCGACACCGCCAGCCGCAAGCAGGTCGCGTCCTTCGCGGTCGACAGCGGACCCTCCGGGGTCGCCTTCGACTCCGCCCACGACACGCTCTGGGTCACCAGCTACGGGTCGGATTCGGTGCTGGCGCTCGACCCGGCGAGCGGCGCCGTGCGTGCCCGCCTGAAGGTGGGCCGGAAGCCGACGGAGCTCGCCATCGACGCGACGCACGCGCGGCTCTACGTCTCGAACTTCGGGGCGGGCCTCATGACGGTGATCGATCTCGAGCATCGCACGGTGCTGGCGGCCGTCCATGTCGGTCGCAAGCCGTTCGGTGTCGCCGTCGATCCCGCGCGCGGCCGCGCGTACGTGACCAATGCCGGGCAGGATCAGGTCACGGTCGTCGATACCACCACGAACGCCGTCGTCGAGCGGCGGCACGTCGCGGCCGGACCGCTCGGCGTCGCCGTCGATCCGTCGGGCCGCATCCTGGTCACGAGTGGCACCGGCGGCGTGCTCTCGTTCCTCGACCCGTCCGGTCCCGCGAGCAGCGCGCTCGTCGTCGGCACGCTCCCCGTGGCGTTCGGGAACTTCGTGGGCACGGTGGGTGTCCACTGTCCCGATGCGCCGCCCTGTGGCGACGCCATCGCCAGCGTCGCAGGGCCGAGGGCGCTCACCGCGCTGCTGGACGCGGTGGGAGCGACGATCCGGTCGGCCGTGCCGGGCAGCATCCCGGATCCCGCGGTCGCGCAGGCCGTGACCGACGCGATCGCGCGCAGCGACGGATACGTCGCACAAGGTGACCGGCCGGCGCTGCGTCGGGAGCTGCAGAGCATCCTGCGGACCCTGCGACGCGGAATGGCGCAGGGCGGCCTGGAGCGCCCGACCGGGTCGCAGCTGGTCGATCTGGTGAAGCGCGCCCGGGCGCTCGCGGCGCGCTCCCCCGGCTGAGAGCGCGGCTCAGGACAGCCGCGCCACGGCGTCGCGGCTGTCGAGCATCTCGCGCGCGCGGCGAAGGTCGGCGCAGTCATCCTCGGGCGCGAAGCGCGCGACGAGCCGGGCGAGGCGCTCGCGTGCCGCCTCCTGGAGCCGGCAGAGCGAGACCGTGGCGCGCACCTCGAAGAGCAGACCCTTCCGCTCCGCCGCGCCGGTGATCGCCTGCTCGAGGTGGCGCGTCGCGTCCGCCCTGGTCCCGCCCGTGACCACGCCGGCGAGGAGACACTCCGCCTTCAGGCGCAGGAGCTCGGGCTCGTAGAGTCGCTCTCCCGTCTCGACAGCGAAGGCGAGGGCGCTGTCCACCACGTGGTGGGCGTCGGCGAGCGCTCCGGCTGCAAGGTGCGCGCGAACGAGAAGCGCGCTGTAGTACGTCGTGTTGTAGCGCTGCCCGGTCGCTCGGTACTCCTCGAACGCGGTCCGCACGTCGGTGAGGCCCCGGGCGATGCGACCGTCCTCGACGTCGCGCGCCCCGCGCACCATGAGACCGGTGAGGCGCAAGAAGGAGAACCCGTTCTCGGTGGCAAGGCGCACGGTCTCATCGGCGAGGGCGCGCGCCCGCGGGCCGTCGTCGATCAGCGAGCACACCTGGGCCGCGAAATTCGTCGCCAGCGCGTGCTGGAATGTCGTGTCGAGGATTGCCGCCCGGGCCAGGGCGTTGCGGTAGTGGCTCTGCGCGCGCGCGACGCGACCGAGATAGCCGCAGGCGCATGCCAGGAGGATCTCGCCGAGGATGCCGATGTCGGCCGGCAGGGGAGGCGCGGCGGGATCGAACAGGGCCATGCCACGCTCGGCGACGTGGTGTGCGGTCTCCACCTCGCCGAGGCTGTAGAGCATCGCGCCGCGCATCACGCTCGTGTTGGCGATCGCCGTCGGATCACCGAGCCGCTCGGCGAGGACGAGCATCTCTTCCGACAACGTGCGTGCGGTGGTGAAATCCGCGCGCATGGTGAGGACCGCGAGCTCGCCTTCCATGGCGCGCAGCCGCGTCTCGTCGCCGTCGAGGTGGCCCGCGAGCCGGCGCATCCGCTCGAACACCCTGGCGCCGCTCTCGCCGCCATAGCCCTCGATGGCGAACAGCATCTGCCCGAGGTCCTGGAGGCACGCCATCTCCCGGCGCAGCCGGTCCGGCGTGTCGGGTTGCTGGCGCAGCAGATCGAGCCCGGTCTCGAGGTGGAAACGGGCCTCGCGAAACGCGGAACGCGAGCGCGCGCGGGCCGCCGCCTCCGCATGATAGCGGACCGCACGGTCGAGGTCGCGGCTGCGCTCGAAGTGCGCGGCCAGCACGTTCGCCACGTCGCCGGTCCGCCCGACGTTCGCCTGCTCGAGGTGCTCGCCGAGCGCCTGGTGCAGGCGCCGGCGGGTGGTGCCGCCGAGGCGCTGGTAGACGACGTCCTGGTAGAGCGCATGCCGGAACGCGTAGCGTTCGCTCGTGGTGCCGTCCGGCCACGCACGCTCGCCAGCGGCGCGGAGGATCTCGTGGCGGCGCGCGAGTCCGTCGCAGAGCTGCTCGACGTACTCGACGTCGGCGAGCTCGCTCCCGGGTGCTGCGACGCTGGCGACCGCGTCGGCGGCGAACTCCGGGCCGGCCACGCTGGCCACCTCGAGAACGCGCAGCTCATCGTCGGCCAGGCGCTCCACGCGCGGCTCGATCGCGGCCCGCAATCCTTCGGGGACGCCTTTCAAGACCTGCTCGACGTCGCTGCGGAGCTCCCAGCGCACGCCATTGCTCACGAGCAGACCCTGCTCGATCAGCTGGTCGACGAGCGCGACCATGAAGAACGGGTTTCCGGCGCTTCGCTCGACGAGGAGCGGGAGCAGAACGGCCGGGAGCTCTGCCCCGGAGAACCGGGCCGCGAGGTACGCCGCGATCTCCGCCGGCGAGAGTCCGCCGAGCAGGATCTCGCGGCACTGGCCCGTGCGTAACAGCTCGCGCTTGACGTCGGCGACGGGGTGGCCGCGGACGATCGCATCGGCGGGACGCAGCGTGCAGAGCACGAGGAGCCGGGCGGGGTCGCGCCGGCGAGCGACGACGGAGAGGAGATCCAGGGTCGAGTAGTCGCTCCACTGCACGTCCTCGACGACGAGCACGAACGGCTTGTCCGCGGCGAGGGTGTCGAGACAGGTCGCGAGACGCTGCAGCGTGTGCTCCGAGGCGCCAGCCGGCGGGGCGCCATCGTGCTCCGGCATCTCTGCCGAGCCCAGGACGCGGAGAAGCCACGGCGGCGCGTGCGCCAGCGACGCGGCCAGGCTCGGCGCCTCGGGTCCGCGCCCGAGCGTGGCGAGCGCATCGAGGACGGGGAGGTAGGGCTCGCCACCCCCGTACTGCTCGACGCACTGGCCGCGCGCGATGCGAATCCCGGAGCCGGAGCTTCGACGGAGGTTGCGAAGCGCGGTGTCGACGAGCGTCGTCTTGCCGATGCCCGGCTCGCCGGTGACGAATCCGACCTGCCGCCGGCCGCTCGCCGCCTCCTCCAGCCAGCGGGCGATCTCTGCCGCCTCGCGCGACCGGCCCACCACGAGGGCGTCGCCCGGCAGGGAGGCCGCCGCGGCCCCTGGCCCGGCGACCGGGGTATCGACGCGCACGACTCCCGGCTTCGCGATGAAGCGATATCCGCGTCGGGGAACCGTCTCGATGAACCGCGGCGCCGCGCGCTCGTCACCGAGCGCCTCGCGCAGCTCGCGGATGGAGAGGCGAGCGACGTCCTCGGAGACCGCGACGTCCCCCCAGACCGCCTGCAGGAGCGCCTCCTTCGGTACCAGCTCGCCCGGGCGTTGCGCCAGGTGTTCGAGCACCGCGAAGGTCTTCGGCCGGAGCTTGACCGGGATGCCGTCCCGGCTGAGCTGCCCGGCACGCAGATCGAGCCGGAAGGGATCGAAGTCGATGATGTGAGACGCGGTGCGAGACGACACGCGATCGGTCCTGCGAGAAAGACGCCGACGCTATCACGCGCTTCCGCCCCTTTCCCATCTTTGCAGCCTATGGCGCCTGCTGCGCCGGGGCGACGCGTCGTGCTATGGGATCGCTCACCTCGTCCAGAGCCATGCGCGGACTGCTCGTCTCCGACCTTCACTACGCACTCAAGCAGTTCGACTGGGTGCAGGGTGCGGCCGACCGGTTCGACCTGGTCGTCATCGCGGGCGATTCGCTCGACATCTCGTCGTACGTCGCCGTCGAGGCGCAGATCGTCGTGGTCTCGAAGTATCTCCGCAGGGTAGGGCAGCGCACTCGACTGGTCACCAGCTCCGGAAACCACGACCTGAACGCACGCGGGCCGGACGGCGAGCAGGTCGCCACCTGGCTCGTTCGCGGTCGCGTTCCCGGCGTGCTCACGGATGGGGAGTACGTCGAGATCGACGACGTCTCGATCACGGTCTGTCCCTGGTGGGACGGACCGCACGGCCGCGCCGAGGTGGGGCGGCAGCTCGCGCGCGACGCCGGGCGCCGGCGGCGGCGCTGGATCTGGGTGTACCACGCCCCGCCCGACGACTCGCCGACGAGCTGGACGGGAAGCACCCACTACGGGGACGCCGAGCTGGTCGCCTGGACCCGCGAGCATCGACCGGACATCGTGCTGACGGGGCACGTCCACCAGTCACCGTTCCGCACCGGCGGCTCCTGGGTGGATCGCATCGGCGACACGTGGGTGTTCAATGCGGGGCGGCTGATGACGCCCGATCCTCCGTACGTGGAGTTCGATACCACCGCGGACACGGCGATCTGGCGCTCGCTCGCTGGAAGCCAGATCGTGCGGCTCGACGAGCCGCTCGTGCGGCCGGTCGCGGAGTTCACTCCAGCGTAGGATCCGGACAGCGGTCCGAACCCGGGGCGGATGCGGGCTCCTGATGGTGGACCAGGGTCTCCAGCACCTCGTCGACCATCGACAGGTGGTCGCCATGGTCGGCGAACTGTCGCTTCAGGTCGACCAGGTACGAGTTCACGAAGTGCAGCCGCCGTGCGAGGAGCCGCGCCAGCTCGAACGCACTGCCCGGGTGGGCCTGCAGGAAGCCGAGCGGATCTTCGACGACGTGGAAGGTCGACGGCTCGAGCGCGCGCACGGTCGCCGTGTGCGGGGTCGCGAGCAACACGGACATCTCGCCGAGGAAGGCCCCCGGCTCCGCCACGGTCGTGATCTGCACGTCGCCCTTCAGGATTTCCACCGAGCCCGAGGCGAGGACGTAGAGGACGCCGGGGGGTGATCCCTCGGCGACGAGGACCTCACCTGCGGCAAATGCCTGGATCGGGAGGTCCTGACAGGCGCGAAGGACGGTGCTCATGGCGGGCGAGGCTCCTCAGTTCCCGGGTCGGGTCATGGTCTCGACGTCCTTCAGCCGAGGGGCCTGCGCCCCGGCGGGAAGTCGTCCCCAGCTCATGGTCGACTCTTTCCGGTCATGGTCGATGGGCGCAGGCCATCCCGGAAGCTCTATTCCTTGAGCGACATCGTGACGCCGTCCACGCCGAGCTTGAGCTTGACGCCCTGGCTGGTCGACTTCGCCTTGATGACGACGCCGTTCTGGTTCTGCATCGACGCGACGCTGCCGCCGCCGCCGACCGCCGCCCCGGCGCCCACCGCCGCGTAGGTCCCCGCGAAGTCCTCGAGCCGGTGCAAATGGTAGACGGACCCCGTCGCGTTGGCGCGGGTGACGCCGACGGCGCCGACCGTCAGCCCGTCCACCTTGATCGGATACGACTTCCCCTTGTAGTGGAGCGTCCCGCTGCCCCAGCTGAAGCCGATCCCTGCGGCCACGGATCCACTCGAGAATGATATCGTGGCGTCGGGCCCTCCGCTTTTGGCCTTCGCGTCCGCGGCGGTCGCGCCCAGCGCGCACATGGCCATGACGAGCAATACTCCCAGCGTCCTTCGCATCACCTCTTTCTCCTTTCGGCAGCCGCCGGGCCCATGCCCACGGATGCGCCGAGCCCCACTAAGAGATTCCGGGGAGCTTTCGCAAGAGGCACGCCCCATGACGGGGCGCGGCGCTACCCCTTCGGCGCGGTGGCCTCGAGCGGGTATCCCGCCTCGCGCCAGCCCTTCATCCCGCCATCGAGCGCTACCGCCCGCACGTAGCCCATGGTGCGCAGGGTGTCGGCGGCGAGGGTCGAAATCTTCCCGAACTCGCAGCAGGTGACGATGCGCACGGTCGGGTCGGGCAGCACCTGGTCGATGCGCAGCTCGAGCTGGCCGCGGGCCACGTGCCGCGAGCCGGGGATGTGGCCCGCGTCGTAGGCGTCGCGCTCGCGGATGTCGAGCACGACGAGATCGCCGCTCCCCGCGCCGATCCGGTCGCGCAGCTCCTCCATCGACACGAACGCGATGCGGCGCGCGGCCTCGTCGAGCAGCTGCGCGACCGTCTTGCCGCCCGTCCGATTGGTGCGTAGCGCCTCGGTCAGATGGTCCGGCATGCCGAGGCTGAGGGCGTGCATCTGCTCCACGAAGGCGGCGCGATCACGCTTCTGCAGGCGCGGATTCTCGGCCTTCTCCTGACCGATCGTCGTCACCGGCAGCGTCCTTGTAGTTGTGCCCCGGGTAGACGGCGAGCGTCTCGTCGAGCTGCAGCAGCTTCCCGAAGAGGCTCTCGTGGAGCGCCTCGGGATCGCCGGTCGGGAGATCCGTACGCCCGGTGGCGCCGCGCAGCAGCGTGTCGCCCGTCAGGACGCGGTCGGTGAGGACGAGCGACATCGAGTCGTCGGTGTGGCCCGGGGTGGCGACGGCGCGCAGCCGCAAGCGACCCGCGATGAGCGTCTCCCCGTCGTCCATGCGTACGTCGACGTCGGGCGCGATGCTTGCCCGGTGCATGACCCGGGGGACGCCGAGCCGTCGCGCGAGCTCGCGCGACGCCGAGAAGTGATCCGCGTGCGTGTGCGTGTCGATGACGTAGTGGAGGCGGACGCCGGCCTTGCCGATGAGGGCGAGCGTGCGATCGATCTGCGAGAGCTCGGGATCGACCACCAGCCCGGCGCAGGTCTCGCCGCACGCGATCACGTACGAGCAGCAGCCGCCGGTGCGGATCTCCTCGAAGATCATGCGAGCGGCTATAACCGGGCCCCGGCAACGACACCAGTGGCCGGCGCCACCCCTTCGGAGCGAGCAAGTACTGGACATGGAACGGGATGATTTCGCCAAGGAGAAGTCTCACGATGACCATCACGATTACCGCCTTTGAACTGTCACCCGATGGCGGCAAGGGACTGGCGCGTGATACGCGCGTTCGCTGGGCGCTGGAGGAAGTGGGGCAACCTTACGAGGTTCGTCTTGTTTCGTTCAGGGCGATGAAGGAACCCGCACATCTGGCGCTTCATCCCTTCGGGCAGATTCCGACGTACGAAGAAGGCGATCTCGGCTTGTTCGAGACGGGGGCGATCGTGTTCCACATCGCGGAGCGCCATGCGGGCCTGCTGCCGGACGATGCGAATGCCCGGGCGCGCGCGATCACGTGGATGTTCGCCGCGCTCAGCACCGTGGAGCCGCCGATCCTTGAACTCGGAACCGCCAGGCTCCTGGAGGGCGACAAGTCCTGGTCCGTGCAACGCATGCCTCTCGTCGAGGATCGCGTCCGTAACCGACTGGGCCAACTTTCCCGTCGCCTTGGCGATGCCGACTGGCTCGATGGCGCGTTCAGCGCGGGCGACCTGATGATGGTGTCGGTGCTGCTCAGGTTGAAAGCGTCGGGTATCCTGGACGAATATCCGAACCTCTCCGCCTATGTGGCCCGCGGCGAAGCGCGGGCCGCCTACAAGCGTGCCTTTGACGCTCAATTGGCGGTCAACACCGGCAAGCAACCGACCGGCTGATCGAGGTCCGGCTCGAACGTCGTCATGCGGGGTTTTCGTTCAGCGTATGGGTGCTGACCCTAGGTGAAATCGTCGCGGCCGTGGTAGGACCGCCGGCATGTGCGGCATCGTTGCGCTCTGGTCACCCCGCGATCGGATCGACGCGCGGGCGCTCGAGCGGGCCACGGCGCGGCTGCATCATCGCGGACCGGACGGCCGCCGGCAGTGGATCGCGGCGCACGGGCGAGTGGGCCTCGGGCACGCGCGGCTCAGCATCATCGATCTGCACACCGGCGATCAGCCGATCGCCAGCGAGGACGAGCGCCTGCACATCGTCGTCAACGGCGAGTTCTACGACTACGAGCGCGTGCAGCGCGAGCTCGAGGCGAACGGTCACCGCCTGCGGACGCGATCGGACAGCGAGATCGCCCTGCATCTCTACGAGGACCTCGGGACGCAGTGCCTGCACCGGCTGCGCGGGGAGTTCGCCCTGGTGCTGTGGGACGAGGCCAACCAGACGCTGTTCGCCGCACGCGACCGCTTCGGGATCAAGCCGCTCTACTACACGCAACGCGACGGCGGCGTGGCACTGGCGTCGGAGGCGAAGGCGCTGTTCGCCGGCGGCTTCGAGGCACGCTGGAATCCCGCCGCGGTCGTGCAGGCGACGAGCCTGCTGGTGCCGGACCAGGACACCTCGCTGTTCGCCGGCGTGCGACAGGTGCCGCCCGGACACTATCTCCTGGCGACGGCGAGCGGCGTGCGCATCGTGCGCTACTGGGACTTCGACTACCCGGAGTCGGATCCGGCGCCGCTGCGGTCGGATGCGGAGTACGCGGACGCCTTCCGTCAGACGCTGGACGAGGCGGTGCGCATTCGCCTGCGCGCCGACGTCCCGGTGGGCTGCTATCTCAGCGGCGGGATCGATTCCTGCGCCGTGCTGGGCCTGGCGGCGCGGCATCGCAGCGATCCCATCCGCGTGTTCACCCTCACGTTCGACCGCGCCGACTACGACGAGAGCGCCATTGCCCGCGAGATGGCCGAGCGCGTCGGGGCGGAGTTCCATCCCATCCCGATCCGGCAGGCCGATCTGGCGGACGACTTCGCCGACGCCGTCTGGCACAGCGAGACGACGTGCATCAACGCGCACGGCGTCGCGAAGTACGCGCTCAGCCGGGCCGTGCGTGACGCCGGGTACAAGGTGGTGATCACGGGGGAGGGGTCCGACGAGATCCTCGCCGGCTACCCGCACTTCCGCCGCGACATGCTGCTGTACGACAACGCCGGTCAGGACCCGGCCGAGGTCGCGCGCCTGCTGGGCGAGCTGAACGACGCCAATCCCGTGTCGCGCGGGTTGCTGCTGCCCGACGGGCAGGCGCTGCCGCTCGCCGGCGTCCGGCGGTCGCTCGGCTTCGCGCCGTCGTGGTTCGAGGCGTACGGCACGACGGCGTTCAAGCTGCGCGCGCTCTTCGCCGACGGGTTCCTCGCGACGATGGGCGAGGAGGATCCCTACCGCGGCTTCCTGAACGGTCTCGACGTCCACGGCCAGCTGCGCGGCCGGCCGCCGGTTCACCAGGCGCTCTACCTGTGGGCCAAGAGCCACCTGCCGAACTACGTCCTGACGGTGCTGGGCGATCGCATGGAGATGGCGCACTCCATCGAGGGGCGTGTGGCGTTCCTCGACCATCACGTGGTCGAGCTGGTGCGCTCGCTCCCGGTGACCCAGAAGATCCGCGGCACGACCGAGAAGTACGTGCTCCGCGAGGCGACGCGCTCGGTGCTCACGGACACCGTCTACCGGCGCCACAAGCATCCCTTCACGAGCCCGCCCGTGGCCCTGGCGCCCGAGCAGCGGATGCATGCGCTGCTGCAGGACACGCTTCGGGGCGCGGCCATGAAGGCGATGCCCTTCTTCGATCAGCGCAAGGTCGTGGCGCTGCTGGACTCGTTGCCGGGACTGGACGATGCTGCGCGGACGGCCATCGACCCCGCGCTGATGATCATGCTGAGCGCGTGCGTGCTGCAGGAGCGCTTCGGGCTGAGCTGACGGCTCGTCTAGCGCCGCGTCGGGGGGCCGAGATAGCCGGGCAGGCCGCGGGCGGCGGGCGAGCGGCAGATGCGGATGGCCCGCGCCAGGGCTCGACGAAGCTGCGGCCGACCATGGGGACTCAGCAGCTTGTGCCGGCGCAGCAGCTGCGCCCATCCGAACTCGTAGTAGGCGACCTTCGATTTCCCGAAGGCCTCCGCGCGCTGCGCCAACCAGGCGAGGCTGCGATACGGATCGTCGCTCAAACCGCGAATGTCTGCGGGAAGATAGAGCGGGTCGTGCGGCCCTTCGCCGAACTGATCGTAGAGGTGTGTCAGGTGATGGCGCGACATGAGGTGCCAGAACTTCCGGGGCGACATGCGGCGCGAGCCGAGCCGCGTCTCCACGGTGACGGGCGCGCGCTTCACGCCGACGAGCCAGTACGCCATGAGGGTGTGATGGCGATCGATGACGTAGAGGTCGCGGTCGGGCGCGCGCACCACCGTCACCGGGTTCTCCTCGACGTATCTGGCCAGCTTCTTCTTGCTCAGCCGGTGGAGTCTCCTGGCCTTCCGCTCGACCTCGCTCATGCCGATCGCGAACTGCGTGGGACGGAGGTCGAGTACGCGCTGTGGCTTCATCCGTGTCGCTCGCGGAGCGAGCCCGGTCGCAGCTTAGCGCACCCCGCGCCGCCGTCCTGACCTTCCGCTCGACCTCGTTCATACCGATGGCGAACTGGGTGGGACGGAGGTCGAGTACGCGCTGTGGCTTCATCCGTGTCGCTCGCGGAGCGAGCCCGGTCGCAGCTTAGCGCACCCCGCGCCGCCGTCGACCGTGAATATCGTCGACAACTGGAAGGGCGACTCGCGGCTGATGCGGGAGGCGGGCCTGTGCTCCGTCGACGAGACCGACTCGGTCACCGCCTGATCGACAGCGGGCCTCCCTTCGCGCCTACCAACCTCGGCTTCCGTAACGACGGAATCTCCCCATTCTCACTCCACATGGAGGCGCGTCGGCTCCTGCAGCTTGTGACCGGCGGCGGGTTCCACCTGCCGGTGAGCGCCTCGCTCTTGGGCGCGTAGAGGCGCATGGTCAGGTTGAAGGGTCCCTTGGGTGCGGGAAGCCAGTTGGCCTGCTTGTCCGCGCCCGGACTCTCGTTCTGGAAGTAGAGGTCGAGCGAGCCGTCAGAGTTGTACCGGAACGGCATCCAGCTGCTGACGGCGAACCGGTTGAGACTGTTCGCGACTGGAAACCCGTGCTGTGTAGAGTGTGATCGACCAGAATGCGTTCGCGGGGGGCGTCGCTCCCTTGTCGAAGTGGATGGTGTACTTACTCGCTCCCGTCGAGTGGCTTGCCGGTGTCGTCGCCGAGATTGAGCGGGTAGATGGCGTCTTCGGGAAGGTTCGCGCCGAGACCGACTGGGCGATGATAGCTCGCTTCAGATAGTAATTGCCGTACACGCCCATCGTATCGGTATTCATCGACCACTGGTTCACGACGCTGGCCAGCGTGGGCACCTTCCACGGCATGAGTTTCTGTGCATCCTCGGGAACGGCTTCGAGCGCTTTCGGCAGGCCGGAGGCGAGCCTGCGAAGTCGAAGCTCTTTCCGGGCTCGATCCTGATGCGCCACACCTTCGCGTGGACGATTGGCCCGTCCCGTGTGATGGGGCGGGCAGCTTCATGATCTCGGCGGCATAGGCGAAGTACTTCTCGGCCGGCATGGTATCGACCTGGGCCTTCGGTGGCGTTTTCATGTCGACGCGTCGGGTCGATCTTGACCTGCGACCGGTGCAGGTTCCTTGCCCCACGTCGGAGAGCGGCGTGACCTTGTAGCCCGCCTGAACTTGTGGACGGCGTCGTAGTCGGACGGGCCGTCGGTCTTGGTGCGGCCGATGATCCAGACGTATGGCGTCGGGCGCGTCGATGCGCTGGACGTCCTAGGGGAGCGTCGCCCGCGCCAGCCGGGCGGAACGATGGCGAAGTTGGCGCATGCGTCCGGTCGTCCGCCAGCCGGGCGAGGCGAAACGTCCGTCCACATGTCGAGCATCGGGTAGGAGGTAGTAGCGGCCCCCGGTGTCGGGGACCGAGACGATCATCGGTTCGTTGTGAGGTCGAGCCAGGCGCTCGAATATAGCGTGTCGAAGTTGGGGCGCACAACGACCTTGACGTTCGCGGGCGGAAATCGGGAAAGTTCGCGAACGTGTTCATCGGGCCGGGCCTGGTAGATGGCCGGACTCGATGTTGTGAGTTGCTTCCGGGTGAGGTCCATCGTGACGAGCGGGTAGAAGTAGAGGTAGGACGCGACGCCGATGGCATGGGCATCCTCCTCGGCAACCGCCGACGCACTTTCTTGCGCCATGCACAGCGATACGACCACGGTCGAAACGATCAGGGTGGCTGCGAAAACGATCGCTCTCTTCATATCGCCTCCCACTGCGAGTTCTGGACAGCCGACTCGAGCCGTCTCCTCCTACCGCCTTCCGTCAGCCACACCAACCACGGTTCGCGGTGGACGTGTGGAGCAGCAACGCCCGTCCCCTGGTGTGGCCACCCTCGAGGACCCCGTTCAGCATGAGACGCGAGCAAGATGGCCACCGAGCTCCTGAGGTGATCGAGCACGGCGGCCGCCTGAGCCTGGTCGAAGAGCCAGCGGAGCAGCCCGCTGGTCTCTGCGTAGTGCCCACCGGCACGGCGGCGAGGCGGGCCCGTCGTGGTGAAGTGATTGATTCTGCTCCGAGCCGTTTGCTAGCCTCTGCGCCGCTGCCGCTACGGCTGGTGGGGTAGGGGGGTTCTCATGCGCTCGGTATTCGTCCTCTCGTTCGCCATCCTCGCTGCTCTGCCCCCCCAGACGGGGGCCGCCAGCTTCCCGCGGCCGCCGGAGCTGGAGCACCAGATCCGCTTCTGGCGGAGCGTCTTCACCGTCTACTCCGAGGATCAGACGGCGATCCACGACACGGCCGACCTCGACAAGGTCTACACCGTTCTCGACTTCCGGCCGTATGCCGCCGCGGGCTACACGCGGACCGAGATCGAGCGGATCCGGAGGGACTCGACCGACGCGGAGATCGCGCGCATCCGGGGGATCCTGCTGCGGCTGCACAGCACGCGGCGCGAGGCGCTACCGGCGGACGAGCGCCGCATCTACGATCTCTTCCGCAACGACCGGGATCCGAACCGCTTCCTGTTGGCGGCGGAGGATGGGCGCGTCCGCGCCCAGCGCGGCATCATGGAGCGCTTCACCAACGGCCTGCGCACATCGCGACTGTATCTCCCGGAGATGGAACGCATCTTCCGCGCCGAGGGGCTGCCGGTGGAGCTCACCCGGTTGCCGCTCATCGAGTCCTGCTTCGACGTCGGAGCGTATTCGAAGGTGGGGGCGGCGGGCATCTGGCAGTTCATGCCGGCGACGGCGCGGCTCTACATGGAGGTGAACGATGCGGTCGACGAGCGGCGTGATCCCATCGCCTCGACATACGGCGCGGCCCGATACCTCACCCGCGCCTATCAACGGCTGGGCACCTGGCCGCTCGCCATCACGTCTTACAACCATGGACAGAACGGCATCGCGCGCGCCATCGATGAGATGGGCACCACCGACATCGTGAGGATCATCCAGTACTACGACGGGCCGAGCTTCGGCTTCGCGTCGCGCAACTTCTACGCCGAGTTCCTGGCCGCGCTCGACATCGAGAAGGACCAGCCATTGACGCCCTATCTTCGACTAAGGCGAGGCGCGCTCGGCGCGCGCGGCGGTCGGAGCGGAATAGGGTTGCTGATCGCGATCTACGTGGACGTGTGGCGGCAACTCGACGCAGAAAGTCGTTCGGTGCGTCTCGTTCGGCGTCGCGCGGGTCTGTCCGCCGTGTGCCTCGACGATCGAGCGGCTGATCGCGAGCCCATACGCATTCCTCGGGTTTGGTGGTGAAGAACGGCTCGAAGACGAGCGCCGCGACCTCGGGAGAGAGTCCGGGGACCGCGTCGCACACCGGACGATCATCCGCGCGAGACGCGCTGGTGGTGCGGATCGACGACGTGCGATGCGCGACCGGCTGGTAGCGCAGGGCGTCGAAGGCGTTGCGCAGGAAGTTGAGCAGCACTTGCTCGATCTGGATGCGGGTGACGACCACCACGAGCGGCGACGACGGCAGCTAGAGATCGATGGAGACGAGCGAGCGGGCGAGCTTCGGGGGCGACGAGGCGTGCGACGTCTTGGAGGAGACTGATCAGGTCGACGGGCTCGCGCGAAGGCGTGTCCTTGGTGATGAACGCGCGAATATGACGAATGTACTCGCGCGCACGAAGCGCCTCGGCGGAGATCTAGTCGATGACGGGGACGAGGTCGCTCGAGGTCGCCGCGCTGGAGCGCAGACGGCGCGAGCAGCGCGGGCGTAGCTGACGATCGCGGCGAGCGGCTGATTCAACTCGTGGGCGAGGCCAGCTGCCATCTCGCGGAAGGTGGAGACGCGGAGCGCGTGGGCCAGCGCAGCCTCGTGCTGCGCGGGCGAGATCGTCAGCTCGTTGGCGCGCGGTCACGTCGTGCAGCGGTGCCAGGACCTGACGCGGGGTGCCGTCGAGATCGCGGGTGAAGACGATGTTACGGCTATGGATCCATCGCCAGGCCCCGGCGGCGTCCTTGACCCGGATCTCGATCTCGATCACCGGGTCGTAGGCGACGCTGGCGAACCAGGTACCGATCGAGATCGGAAGCGGGGCGAGATAGTCGGGGTGAACGTGGTCGCGCAGGAAGGCGAGCGCTCATCTCGGGCGCGACAGGGGCATCGCCGAGCACGCGAGTGACCTGCTGGTTCACGTAGAGGAGGCGCTCCTCGCGAACGTCGAACAGGAAGAGGATGTGTGGGGTGGCATCGGCGACGCGTTCGACGACAAGCGCTGGGTCTCGAGGAGCGCCTCCGCGGCGCGATGGCGGGCTTCGCTCTGCCGGATGGCTTGCTCTGCCTGTCTGCGCTCGGTCAGGTCGCGGAGATGAGCCAGCGAAGATCGTGGTGCCGCGTGCTCGATCGGGGAGAGGGTGAGCTCGATGGGGAACTCCGTACCGTCGCGGCGGATCGCGGTGAGCTCCGACACGACGGTCGAGAACCCGCTCACCGCTCTCTCGAGGTAGCGTCGGATGCCGGCGAGATATGCCGCACGCAAGCGCGTTGGCACGAGCGTATCAGCGAACCAACCGACCGATCGCCTCGTCGCGTCTCCAGCCGAAGGTACGTTCGGCGGCGGGGTTGAACTCGAGAATGCGCCCGTCACGATCGGCGGTGATGATGCAGTCGAGCGCCTCGTCGACGATCGCGCGCTGGAGCATGGCGACTTCGCGCTCGCGGCGCTCGGCGAGCAGCATGCGACGCGAGAACAGCACGACCGATCACGAGAAGGAGAAAGCTAGCGGCGTAGTACGGTCGCCGAGACGATCGCAGGCTGCGAGCCCAACGCGCGCCCTCCGCCGAGGTTCGTTCGAGAAGCCATCCTCGATCGGCGTGAGCTCGGCGTCCAGATCCGAGCGATCTGCGCGACGATGGCGTTCGACCCGTCCGTGGTCTGGAAGTCCCGACGGAGATCTCTGCGTGAGCTGATAGGCGAGCCGGCGGATCTCGACGATCAGCTCGATCGACCTTCCGCCCAGAGTCGCGATCGCGTGATCGCATGTAGCTCACGTTGCCGGAAGTGCCGGAACAGCGATACCATTCCAGGGATGTCATCGGCGATGAATGCGCCCGCGCAGGAAACCCTCGCGGACGACCTCGGGATCTGGGATCGGGTCTTCTCGAGCTCGAGCCGGGCCTGGCGGTCGCCCAGCGTAACGTCGATCGACCGCGCGGTAGAGCGCAAAATCGTGCTCGCGCTGCGATGTCGCGTAGCGCGTGAGATGGTAAACGGCTCGCCTTCTGCGCTTTCGACCAGAGACCTTCGCCGCTCACGTAGCTGCGCACCGCGTAGAGGATCGAGGTGCGCATGTCGGCGACGACGACGATGCAGCAGACGATCGAGACGAACAGCATGACGAGCAGAACGATGCGGTCACGCGCGACTATGGCGCGAAGGAGCTGTTTAGGCGAATACATGAGACAGCTTGCGGTATAGCGCATCTGAGACTGGTGCGGGTAGGAAAATCACGCAGTTATAGAAAAAAAAAAAAAAAAAAAAAAAAAAAAAAAAAAAAAAAAAAAAAAAAGTAGAGGCGTTCGTCAACCTTCGCGGAAGGGCTTTCATGCAGACTATCTGCGCCTCCTCCGGAAGTTGCTTCCATAGAGGACGTTCCTCTCTGGCTGCTCGTCTCTCCGGCCGGAGGGGGTGCAAATGGCGTCGGCGCAGGCGGCTTGGGTCTCAGGGGATCGGCTGGCGGACAAGGGTGCGAGCGTTTTGCAAGCTCTCGCGCCAAAAGGCCTTCATGCTTGCTATGTCCTGGGAGAGCCCCGATCAAGGCATCAGGTAGATCGGGCTCGACACGTCTCGATGAGCGGGCCGCGCTCGAGCTGGAGCCGGTACAGTAAAGGCTCGCCGCTCGAGAACGTCACGGTCGTCGTCCCAACACGCACGGGGAACTCGGAGAACGGCTGGCCGTCCTTCAAGTGCGCGACGCTATGAAGTCGAGCTACGAGAGCTAGCCTATAGGTTTTGACGATCACGGGTCACTACTTTTGTCTTGACCGCCGTGTAGGGACCGCAGGATAAGCGCGGGGTGGTGAGGGGGACTTATGCGATGCCTGCTCGCAGTCTTGATTGTCGTCGCGCTCACACGCGTCAGCGGCCGCGGCTTCGACGTGACCGCCTGTGGGCGAACCGTTCCCCCACGCGAGGTCGGAAGGCTCGTGTCGGACCTTGACTGCACGGGAATTCTCTTCCCGGACGTCTTGACCTGGCTCGAGAGCGGGGCCGTCTTGGACTTCCAAGGACACACGATGATTGAGGGCCAGATCCGCTGCCAGAGGCGCTGCGAGGTGCGTGGTCCGGGCACGATAGTGGACGGTGACGTCACGGGGCTCAGCGGACGTGTGACGGTTCGCGACTTCACGATGTCAGGCGGTGGCGGCGTTGGCGCACAGACGGAGGCGGTCATGGCGATCAATATGGTCCTCAAAGGCGGTATAGTCGGGATTCTTGCGCGAAAGGTTCGTGCAGAGAACGTGAACGCGAACGACAATCAGACCTGGGGGATTGTGAGCACAAGGAACCTCAGGGGCGCGAACCTCGTGACGAATTGAAACGGGTACGCAGGCGTCGACAGTCTCAGCGTCAACGTGGTAGGACTGGGAGCGACGGGGAACGGTCAAGCGGGTATTGTTAGGGGTGGCGTGTATGGGGACAATATCCGCCTCAAGGATGCGGTCGTGACAGGTAATTTAGCGGGTAGGTGCTTTAATGGATCTCGTGAGCGTGCGCTAGTTGCGGCTACTGAACGTCAGCTGTGGATTTAGTATAGACTGGGTGAACGACAGTGACCTGGGGCGTCTGCGCGCAACGACTGACCGCGCGCGGCGGGGTGACGTCAATCGACCGCCGTCACGGCCCCTGCCCCGTCGCGGCGCTCCACGCCTCGACGCTCGAGTATGTCTCCGCGCCCCAGACGATCGACACCGGGGCACCACCGGTGTCGTACACGTTGCCAGTGAAGAGGACGCCCGGCTGGCGCGCGGGCTCCGGTACGACGATCAGCGGCACGCCGTCCTGCGTCGTGATCACGTTGCGCTCGAAGGTCGTGTCGACGTTCGTCGTGCCGTCGCGCACGACGTGAATCCCGAACGGACCGTCGCCCACCGGCGCGCCGGGCTCGCGCGGGCCGACCTCGATCCGGTTGCCCGCGAACCTCGTGCGCACCGCACCACCGCCGACCACGAGCCCGCCGCCGTTGGTCCGGCCGTCGTTCACCGACACGTTGTCAAGCACCTGGTTGTCCCCCATCGGGCGCGCGCCGGCGAACTGGTAGACGAGGAAGCCCGAGCCGACGTTGTCGTGGCTGGTGTTGCGGTGCAGCACGCAGTTCGTGGCGCCGCCGTCGAGGTCGAAGCCGCCGCCGTCGCGCGTGCCGGACCGATTGCCCCACGCCTCGTTGTGCTCGATGACGACGCGGTTCGAGTCCCAGGTCCAGATGCCGATCGGGCCGCTCGGGAAATCATTGCGCCATCCGTTGTCCCAGGCGCGCGAGCGCACGATCAGGCCTCCGTCCACATCGACCAGGACGATACCGTTGCCGCTGTTGCCGCCCTTGCCCGGAATGCCGGGGTTGGCGTGGCTCGCGCAGTGCACGACCTTCACGTTCGCATGCGCCCAGCCGACCGCGTTGCTGGCGAACGAGCCGTAGGTCAGGATGCCGGCGTCGGCGTTGTCGTGCGCGTCCACGCGGACAAGGCGGACGTCGGAGAAGCCGGTCTTGACTGGGCGCCCGAGCGCGTCGGTCGCGTAGCCGCCGAGCACGAGCCCGACACCGCCGAAGCCGCTCACCTCGACGTTCGTGACGCGAGCGTAGTCGAATCGTGTTCCGGGCACGGCGACGTCGGAGTAGAAGGAGATGCCGTCGCCGCGGTTGCCTGCGTCGCGTCCCGCACCGACGACGAGCAGTCCGCTCAGGCTCACCCCGCCCGCGTTGTAGACGAGGATGCCGCCGCCGGTGCCGCCGTCGATCGTCGCGCGGCCACCGCCGAAGCTGCGGACGGTCACCGGCCGGCGGCGGGTGCCCGCGTCCTCGGGGCCGATCACCAGCCGGCCATCGAAGGTGGCGTGGCCCTCGAGCAGGATGCGGTCGCCGGGCTCGAGATCGACCTCGTTCACCCGGGCGAGCGAGCGCCACGCGGTGGCGCGGCTGTTGCCCGCCGCGGCGTCGTCGCCCGCGGCACGGACGAAGTACGCGGTCGCGGCGCTGGACTGGGGTGCGGCCACGAGCACGGCCACGGCGAAGGCCGCAGCCAGTGCTCGCCCGAGCGAGCTACCGTGTCGAGGTCGACCCACGGGGATCAGCGTGTGGTCCGCGCACGCCCAGGTTGCAAGCGCCGCGTGCGGAGTCGCTCCGCGCCACGAGGGCGAACCGCACATTGTTCGCTCCGATTGAACGCCCCTTCGGTGAACGCCGACGAGGGGGTGCCGGCCATGGGGGCCGGGAGCCCTCCCGGCCACGACGGAAGGAGCGAGCACATGAGAAGCGGATTCATCGTTGGCAACGGACCCCGGCAGGTTCGGGGCGCGGCCATCCCCGTGGTGCGGGGCGAGCGACGCCTCATCGCAACAGGGCTGGCGCTGCTCGGCGGCCTCGCGCTCCTCGCACTGCCGGCACACGCGGACGTCGCGTCGTCACCCGCGAGGACGACGGCAGCCCGATCCGCCATCGGCCTCGACCTCAGCGGCTGGCCCAGCATCAACGTTCAGCTCTACAAGGGCAAGCGAGGGACGATGCTCGTGGTGCACGGCGTGGTGGCCGCACACGCTCAGGGCGCAATCCTGGTCGCCGACGTGAAGGCGAACGGCATCGCCATGGAGCCGACCGACTTCGCCGGCGATCCGAGCATCTACTCGACCGCCTGCCAGGGGGTCTGCAGCGTCTCGGGAACCTGGTGGCTCGATCTGGATCCTGGCGGAACAGGCGCACCCCGGCATGTTCGTCAACGTGCCGATCAACGTCACGCTGCTCGGTCAAACCATGGTCGCGGGCACGCAGTTCTACAAGATGTCGGTGATGGCGACGCTGATGAAGAAGTAGCGCCTGCCGTGGAGAACAAGCGGTCAAGCGGACTGGGACGGCATTCGCCTGCACGGTCAGGCAGGCGGGGTGCCGCTCGGAAGAGTGAGCGCGGCACGCGGGTGACGCGACCCCGAACCCCGAGCTGACGCCTCAGGGGACCGCTCCCGGCACCCAGCCTGCCAATCATGCGCTCCGTCGTTTCGGAAGGGCGGCGGGCTGGTAGACGCGGCGGACGCACGGATCGTACGCAAGAAGGGCAATACCCCCTTCGTGCCTCTTGTCGGCCTCGTGCCTGGCCGCGACATGCGGGGTGGCGGCGAGCCCACCGGACCGACTCGGCCTCGATCTCTGCGCGTGACGGCCGTGGGCCCCGCCACGCTGGCGGAAAACCCCGCCGGCTTGTTCAACCGTGCCGACGCAGGGATCGTCGCCGGTGTCGTGCCGATGGTCTGGACGGACCTCTGACCGGGTCCGACCGCGACGGGTTAGGGACCGGCGCGCCCATGCCGGTCCGCCGAGCCCGCGGAGGCCGCAGTCAACCGCGGCGGTTCCGCCATTCCTGGACGACGCGGTCCACGTCGAGGGGCGCCGCACTCGACGGCGGTCCGGATGTCGATCGTGAATTCACCTGAACGATCCGGGCGTTTATCTGAGCGACGATCTGTCGCACGACTGACTCGCTGTCTGCCTTCCCGATCCGATCGAGGGCCTCCTCGAGCTCCTTCCGAACGGCGAGCGCCGGAGGCAAGAAGGAGAGATTCTCCCGCTTGAGCTTCTCCCGGACCCACCACATGTCGTCATGCGGCCGATCGATACCGGGGAGGGGCTTTCGCGCTCCCGGGAGATCGTCGAACTCCCCGCGCTCCATGGCGTCGCGTATCTGCTCCTCGACCCACGATTCCCAGCTGACACCCGCAGGTTTTCGCTCAGTCATCACTTCACCAGGTGACCGATTGCGACCTGCTCAAGCATGGCGTGGGAGGAGCGACGCTGTCAACGCGAACCATCGAGCCGGCAACGCGGTGGGCTCAGCGTGCGATCCGGAACAGCCGCTGCGGCTCGCTGACACCCTTCAGCTCGTGCGCGCCGTAGTCGGTGAACGAAACGCCGGCGGACGTACGTGCGAGCGCGCGCACGACCTCGGATACCAGCACCTCGTCCGCCGGGGCCGCCGCAGCGATGCGGGCAGCGACGTTGACCGCGCCGCCGTGAACGTCACCACGTTCGCGGATCACGTCGCCGGCATGCAGACCCACGTGCAGCGCCAGTCCACTCAGCCGACCCGTGGTCGCACATTCGAGCGCGGCCTGGAGCGCGTCGCGCGCTGCACCGAAGATTGCGAGCACACCGTCCCCCAGGAGCTTACCCTCGACCGCTTCGCCGCCGTGCGCCGCGATCACCCGGCGCAGCGACGCGTCGAGCGTGCGCGCGCGCTCGCGGAACGCGCCGTCACCGAGACGCTCGGTGAGGCCGGTCGAGTCGGCTATGTCCGCGAACAGGATCACGGCGGTCCGGTGGCGCGGGTCGCGGGGCGGCTCGGCCGCCGGCCGGGTGCCGTCCGCGTCGCTCAGGAACTGCGCCATGATGCCCGCGGCCGCCGGGTCGACGAACGGGCCGGGCAGGCCGTCGAGCAGGACGAACTGGCTGCGCGGAATGGTCGCGGCCAGCCGGTGCCCCGGCAGGCCACGCAGCGGCAGCTCCTTGTTCTGCAGCACGAGCACCTTGGCGGCGATGCGCGGCAGCTCGGCGCGTACGTCCCACGTCTCGAGCTGCTGCATGAGCGCGAACCACTGACGCGGGTGGATCGACTCGCGCAGGTACGCCGCCGCGTCACGGGCAGCGGCCTCGTCGCTCCAGCCGACGAAGGCGCGCGTGACCGCCTCGGACGCGAACACCCAGTCCTGCTCCGCCAGCTTGCTCACGGCGGCGAGCGCATCGGTCGCAGCCATGTCCGCCCCGACGTCGGAGCCGTTCACCACCACCAGGTGCGATACGCGCGTCGGATGGCGGGCCGCATACGCCAGCGCCGGGGTGGCGCCGATCGCAAAGGCGATCATCCGCACCTGCTCGACCTCGAGGGCGTCCACCAGCGCTTCGAGGTCGCTCACCAGGCGGTCGAGCGAGAAGTCGTCGACGTCGCGCTCGGACAGACCGACGCCGCGATGGTCGAAGCGCACGAAGCGACAGGTCTTCGCCGACCATTCGTAGATGGCGCGCAACCCGGGCGTCTCCCATTCGCGCTTGATGTGCGAGCTGGGAAGGGCGGCGTTCACCAGCACGGGGCCCTCGCCAAGCGTCCAGAAGGCGATGCTCACGCCGTCCCGCGTGCGCGTGTACCGGATGGGCGGATCCATCGGGGCATTCTACGAGGAGAGCGGCCCGACGGCCATGGCTGGATCGCGTGCGCCGAAGCCGGTGCGACGTGAATATCGACGCTCGCCGTTGCACCGCCGGCTGACGACCGGCATCCTGGTGCTCCCGACGCGCAACCCGTTTCGGAAGGGCGGCGGGCTGGTAGAGGCGCCGGGCAGGGGGCTGGTAGGCACCAAGAGCGAATCCCCGTTCGGGCGTCCTATCGGCCCTCCAGAGCGTGTCGATGATCGCGGTCCGCGACGTTGGCGCGACTGCGGATTGGTACTGCCGGCTCCTGCAATGCTACCACGACGGCGTCGATGACGACTTCGAGCGGCTGCGGGACGGCGCTCGCGTCCTGTTGCTGGTGCACAGCCCGGAAGCGCAGGAGCACGGGGCGTGGGACCGTGTTGCGCCAGCCAGAGTCGTCGGCTTTCTGCTCCACCCCCGGTGATATGGTCGGTTGAACGAGATGCCTCGACCTGCCGGCGACGAGATCATCTTACGGCCTCTGGCGCCGGAGGATGCTGAGGGCGTGCTCCACGTGCATCATGCCGCAGTTCACCGGACGGCGGCGGCCGACTACCCTCCGGAAGTACTGCACGACTGGTCCCCGCCCGTGACGGCCCAGCGCCTCGAACGCTACCGCCAGAATTCCGCCGGAGAAGAAGAGACCACCCTGGTGGCCGTCGCGGGCGGCCGCATCGTGGGATTCGCGTCGATCGTCGCAGCCCTCGGTGAGCTCCGAGCCCTGTACGTATCCCCCGACGTCGGGCGTCGCGGCGTGGGCGCAAGCCTGCTGCATGGCGTTGAGAAGCTGGCGCGCGAGCAAGGGCTCGCGGAGCTTCATCTCGACTCCTCCCTGACCGCGGAGCGCTTCTACGGCCTGCACGGCTACGAGAGCGAGGGGCGGGCAATACACACGCTGCGTACCGGCCTCCGGATGCCGTGCGTCCGGATGCGCAAGCGGCTGGCGAGGAACGGAGCCATCACGCTGCGGCCCGCCACGGAAGCCGACGCCGAGTTCGTGTTCGCGGTCCTGCGTGCGGGGCTGCGGCCGCACGTCGTGGCGACCTGGGGAGCATGGGACGAAGCGTGGCAACATCGCCGATTTCTCGAGAGCTTCGTGCCAGCGATGCACCAGATCGTCGAGGAGTCCGGACGCGCGGTCGGTTGCCTCGCCGTCGAGGAGCGCGGCGACCAGGTGTTCCTGGCTCGGATCTTCCTGCTCCCCGAGGCGCAAGGTCGCGGCATCGGCACCGGCCTCATCCGGACCCTCTGTGCGTCGGCGCATCGGCGCCGGCTTCCGGTCGAGCTCTCGATTCTCAAGGTGAATCCGGCGCGGCGGCTGTACGAGCGGCTCGGCTTCACGGTCGTTGGCGAGACCGAGACCCACTTCCGGATGTCATCGCCGCCGCAGCAGGGCACGCTTGATGCCACTGGTCTCATGAGCACGGCGATCCGGGTTCGGCCGGCCACCGAGGAGGATATCGGGGTCCTCGAGCGCGAGCTTCCGCTGCACACGCCGTCTCGCCACCGCGAGTGCCTGGCGGACCAGGCCGCGGGGCACCTCACCTATCTCGTCGCGTGGCAGGGGTCCGCGCCCGTCGGACAGGGACTGATCCACTGGCCCGGTCCCCGGAACCTTGCGGTCCGACAGCACCTGCCCGACTGCCCGGAGATCTTCATGCTCGGTGTCCCGGAGCCTCTCCGCTCGCGCGGGATCGGTCGCGCGCTGATTGCTCGGCTGGAGCAGGTTGCCGCCGATCGGGGGATGCGCCGCATCGGACTCGGGGTGGCGCTCACCAATCCCCGTGCTCGCAGCCTCTACGAGCGTCTCGGTTACCACGAGGTCGGCGCGCCGCCGTACGTGGACCGCTGGTACTGGGTCGACGCATCCGGCACGGAACGCGTCGAGGAGGATCCGTGCGTGTTTCTCGTCAAGGCGCTACCGGCTGCCCTGAGCCGCGGCGCCGATGAGCGGCCCGGCTCGGTTCGCCGTCGCACGACCTCCCGATCGAGGCGGAACGAGGGTGGCCCCTGGAAGCGGGTGACATCACCGGCGCCACGCGGCTGCTGGCCCTGATCGCCGCCCCGGTGGTCCAGGCGCATGGCGCTCGATCATGTCGGTCGATGTCCCGCAGTAGTCGGCGAGCCACTGCAAACTGATGCCCGTCGTGGTCACCGCCTGCGAGATGAACGTGTGGCGGGTGGCGAGAACTTCCTCGGCCGAACGCCCGCGGCGCGGAGTGCGCGGTGCCAGTGCTTCTCGACGAAGGACTCTTGGTCGAGCGGCGTGCCCACCATCGTAGTGAAGACGAACCCGTCGTCGCTTGCGTGGAGCGGTGCGGGCATGGTGCGCAGCACGGCCAGCACCTCGGGCATGAGGATGAGGGTGCGGAGGCTGCGATTTGTCTGCGGCGGATTGTCCTCGCCCATGGTCCGCGATCGCCGGCGCGCGCGGGGGCGCGTCAATCGGCGGGTTGGAGGCTGCGGTCGGGACACCAGCGGTGGGCGATGAGGCTGGTCGCGCGGGTGAGGTCGAGGTCGGCGGCGGTGACGCCGGGAGGCCGTAGGGGACGCGGGTCAGCTGGATGCCGTCGGGGGCGATGATGCAGTGATCTCGGGGTACCTGAAGCTCTCGTGGCAGATCACGATGCCGAACGTCACGCCGGCGGCGGTGAAGACGCCCCAGCGGTGGCTCGCGATGTAATGAATCTCCTCGGACGGATCGACCTGGGTCTTGGCTTGCTCGCCGACGACCTTGCCGTCGGCGCCGAGCACGACCTGCACGATCTCGCGCCGGCCGGGCCTGGGGCGCTCGGTGCCGACGATCGTCACGACAACGGCGCGCCGCGCGGCCTCGGCAACCTCGCGCACGGCGGCGTCGAGCGCCTCCTGCGTCGCGTCCTCGACGGGGCGCGCCTGCAGGCGGTGGCCGGGCAGGCCGGTCTCGGGCAGGCACACGATCTTCGCGCCCAGGCAACCGGCCTCCTCCACGGCGGCGACGGCGGCGGGCACGGCCTCGGCGAGCGTCGCCGTGAGCGGCGTCGAGCGACCGCGATTCGAATCGTCGACATGGCACGGAGTCTCGCGCGCCCCGCTAGCGAAGTGGCCGAGAACGGGAAGACGACGGTATGGTCGCGCGGACAGTCCACAACGTCGGCCCGTCGAACGTCAGCGCGAGCACGCGAAGATAGAGGGGACATCGAGGATGCCGGTCCGCTCACCCAGGTCGCCGCGTCGGCTTCCTGGAGCGGCCAGAGGTCTTGGCGCAGGAGGCCCTGGCAGAACCGGACGGTATCGCGGCCGACGTGAGCGAGGACGCTCGCGTCGTCAGCCGTGCCAGCGCGCTCGGCATCCCCACCACCGCCTGGACGAGCGCGAGCGACAGCAGCACAGTCCCGCCCAAGCGCGAGGACGTCACGATGGAGCACAGATTCCTTGCAGGTGGAGATGCCTTCGATCAGTCGGCGCGGACCGCCGCTACCTCATCACACGGCCGGCAGCGAAGAAGCCCGCGCTGGCCGCGATGACCGAGGCCGTGGAGAGCGCGAAGGGCTGAACGATGCACACAACCATGCACACACGGACGGCTGCACACGGACGGCTTGCGGTGGGGGGAGGGCACTGCTAGCTCCACGACTTCGCTCATTCGGCGGCGTAGCTCAGTTGGCTAGAGCGAGGGTCTCATAATCCCTAGGTCGGCTGTTCGATCCAGCCCGCCGCCATCTTCGTAAGCCCTTAGGTTCACTCAGTTCACCTACGAGATCATCACAACCGCAGCCCGCCATGGGGCGGGAATGGGGCGGGAGTTTGACGACAACTCCTCGCCCGTGAGCCGAACGGGGAGCGGGTAAGTTTGGCGCAATGCGTTCGGCGATAGATCGGTAGTTATCGCGCAGGCGGGAAGGGTGCCGGGCACGCGCGGTAGCCCTCGTTCCAGCGGGTTCCTGCACAGCAGCTGCACAGCAGGACTCGCCTGACGGCTGTCACAATCGCGCACGAAAGCGCACGCCCGGAGCCCAAGGGACTGGCGGGAATTCTCGCAGGAGAAAGATGGACGGTTAGAGAGGGAGTTTAGTGTGGCTAGTCTGACTTGAGCTCGTCTTCCTTGGAGAACTTGATGGTCAGGCCGCCGATCTTCCTCTCCGCGTCCTGATACGCCTTGATGAGGCTTGGTGTGTCAACGGAGCCGCTTATGCACCCCAGGTATGCAGTGCGAAGATCACGCCACGCATCACGAAAGCGACCGGCTTTAGCCGTTGGATCCATTCCGTTGAGCACCCCAAGCGCGATGATGCTAACGAAGGCAGCTGTCCGAATGAGGTTCTTCTTTTCGACCTCGCCCGCGAACACCGCCGTTACGGCACTCGCGACCAGTGCCGTCAACACCAGCACGACAGCAAGGATCTCGAGTAACCTGGTGGACCATAGCCAGCTCGCCAGCTCGCTGGTGACGACCTCAACAACCTTCTCGTTGCACATCGTTTCGACCCCTCGTTGTCGTCAAGGGCCTGGGCGCCGTTGGTAGACCCCTTGGGAACTTCCAGTCAAACGTCAGCATCGGAGCTCCACGACGAGCCCTTGCCATAGTGGAAAGGAGCACTTGCCAGGAGGATGCAGCACCTCCGGGCGGGGAGGGGGGGGGGCGGGGGGGCCCCGGCGCGGCGCCCCGAACACCCGAACACTCGGACACCGGAGCTTTGTGGGGCCGGACGCGTGGCTGAGCGTACCGGGAACGGTGCTCGCGGAACTGCCGTCGGATTCTTCCCGACGAAGAGGAACCGCGGCGACCTACCGACGGCGTTGAGTGACGGCGGCCGAAACGGCAGCAGCCGCACGGTCGGGATTCGCGGTCACCTCTCCCTCCCAGAACCGGAGCACGAGCCAGCCTGCATCCTCGAGCGCAGTACACTGTTCTCGATCACGCGCCATGTTTCGTTCGATCTTCGCGATCCAGTAGATCGCGTTATGACCCGCCTGCAGCCTAGGACGACGGGAGAACCAGTCGCGTCCATGCCAGAAGTCGCCATCCACGAACACGACGACCTTCGCGCCAGGGAAGACAACATCGGGCTTGCCGGGCAACGCCAGCTCGTTCTTTCGGTAACGGAGCCCGCGTCGCCAGAGTGCGCTGCGGAGCATACGTTCCGGCATCGTGTCAGCCTTGTTGCTAGACCCGCGAGCAGACGCCGAGGCGCGCGGCGACTTCGGCTTGAGCCCGTCGTATCGGGGCGCGTGTGTCATTGACCGAATACCGCTTCGAAGAGACCGGACTCTCCACGAACAGCCGCTCGGGAGAGATGACGGACGTCGGTCAGCTCCGCCTTGAACCGTACTTCGCTTACACCGACGGGGAGTTCTGGGGACACGGTCGGTACGTCGGGGGCGGCGTACAGGCGGAGGCGCTCGGCGGCACGGTCGGGGTCAAACGCCACCCGCCGTGCCTCGCGCCAGTCCCGCCCCAGTGCGAGGGCAAGCACATGTGCCAGACGATCGCGTAGCTCAAGCGTTAGGTCACGCCTGGCGACAACCTCTTCCCACAGTTGGCTAATCGACTGCCCGCGGCCGGCTTCCTCAAGCATGAACGACGCCACGATGATGCGGAGTCCCGGCGGTTGAAGCAGCTGCTCGAGGCGAAACTGGTGAATCCGGTGTGGGCCAACTGACGACTTGACCTCGATGCGTTGGCGGCCCGCCAAGAAATCGTGCAGGGCCCTGGGCTCGGCATGCCATGCCATCGCGGCCTCTTGGATCCTTGGGGCGCGGGCAATAAGAAACAACTCGCACCATAGCCCCTGCAGGGTCGTTCGCGAGGGAAGCTCGAGCGCACGAAATAGTTCCGCCAACCGGCCGACAGCGTTTCCGAGCTGAGTTCCGGTGGGCTCTTCGGGGAGTGCCATCACTGCCGCCGAGAGAACTCTCAAGAAATACTCCCGCAGCTGCACGTCGGCAGTGACGCACTTTAGAACAGCGAGGACTTCGTTGGTTTCCACTCCCCGGGGACTACGGACCCGACAGCGTGCGCCCGGGACAAATGACAGATGACGCAGCGCCACCTCCGGTACCTCCTCGCAGTTGGTGACTTC
>CAVQLX010000018.1:0-140000 GCA_963713495.1 uncultured delta proteobacterium
GCCGGATGCGGGTGGTCGGAGCGGCCGTCTCTGCGACGCGCAGGCGCGGCGCTTCTTCGCCTCCGCCCTCGAGCTCGATGCCGGGCGGCTCCTGCTGTAGGCGACGTCCTCACTCGATGTGCTCGTGGGAGAGAAAGAATCCGTCGTGGTGCGGCGCTCAGGCGTCCAGCCGATAGAATGTCCGCGCAGTCTTGCGGAAGAGCCACTCCTTCTCCTGCGCACTCGCGCCCCTTGTTACGCGCTTGAAGGCATTCCACAGCGCCTGATAGCTGCAGGAGGCGCCGTCGACCGGGAAATTGCTCTCGAGCATGCCGCGGTCGGGACCGAACGCGGCAATGCAGGTTTCGAGGTACGGCCGCCACGCGTCGGCAAGCTCCTGCGAGCCGGGCAGGATGTCGCGCTTGCCGAACTCGAATCCGCAGATCGTCATGCCGAGACCGCCGAGCTTGACGAACACATTCGGGCACGTCGCCAGTTCCTTGATGTCGCGCGACCAGCTGGCAAAAATGTCGTCGCGGCGGCCGGCATAGGGACCGATGCCGAGCGGCCCGCCGACGTGATTGAGCACGATCCTCGCCTCCGGCACGGCGCGCGCCAGCGCGATCAGGCCGGGAAGCTGCGGGTGATATTGCCAGGCCTCGAAGGTCAGGCTGCGTTTGGCGAGCTCTTTCAGTCCGAGCCGGAAGCTTGGCTGCGCATACAGGTCCTGCGGCGGATTGGTGTGGCTGTTGCGCACCGTGTCGCTCGCGTCCCAGCCGGCGGCGTGACGGATGCCGCGAAAGCGCCCGTTGCCGGCGCGAATGTGCGCGTCGAGCACGGGTCCTGCCGCCGCACCCAGCGTCAGATCAGCCCGCGACACAATCCCTTCGCACGCCAGCACCGTACCGTCGCGGCCGCTGGCCGCCATCGCGGCTACGCCATTGACGAACTCGGTTTCGCCGACCACGCGCAGTTCCTCGGGCCCCGATGCTCGATCGAACGACGTGCGCTCGACGAACACGGTGCTTTGCACGTTGTGTCCCGACTGCAGGTCGGCGAGCAGCTCGGGCAGCAGGTAACGGTTGGTCGGAAAATCCCACAAATGGTGATGCGGATCGCAGATCGGCAGCTCGGCTCGAGAATCTCTTCGTTCGGGCTTGGCGCCGCCATCGTTGTCCTCCCTTGTTTCCTCATGCTCGTCGTCGTCGAGGAACCGCACCCGCGACCACGTCCGCATAGGCCGAAAGGCTTCACGATGGGAATGCGGCGCTCGTAGGCCCAGGCATCTGCCCGGCACGTCTACCGGTAGCCCCTTCCGCCGGGAGAAGAAGGAGCAAGAACGATGTCGCGCTACCGCTGTTTCGTTGCCATGACGTGCAACGCATCGACGGGATGGGTAGAGGTACGGAAGGCCCGTATGCCGCTCTACATCGACATCCACGAAGTCGCCGGGGCGACCGTTGAGGAGATCGCGGACGCCCACGTGAAGGACGTGTCCGTGCAGGACCAGTACGGCGTGAGCTACGTTCGCTACTGGCTGAACGAGTCGCGCAGAAAGCTCTTCTGCCTCTGCTCCGCGCCCGACGCCGAGGCGGCCCAGCAGGTGCATCGCGAGGCCCATGGTCTCCTCGCCGAGCGCATCATCGAGGTGGACCCCGACCTGGTCGAGGGGATGCTCGGCGGAGGCGCGGTGGCGCCGACCGGGGCGACGCTGCTCCCGCGCAGCGCGGCCCTCGATCCGGGCACGCGGACGATCCTCTTCACCGACATCGTCGGATCGACGGCGCTGACCCAGCGGCTCGGCGACCGTGCGGCTATGGAGATCGTGGACCTGCACGACCGCGTCGTACGCGACGTGCTCGGCCGCACGGGCGGTCGCGAGGTGAAGCACTTGGGCGACGGGCTGATGGCCGTGTTCGTCTCGGCCGAGGACGCCGTCCGCGGTGCGACCGACATGCATGCGGCGCTGCGGGACGCCGCGCATCACACCGTCGAGCCGGTGCGATCCGCATCGCGCCGCCGCCGGCGAGCCGATCGAACGTCACGGCGACTTCTTCGGCTCCACGGTGCAGCTGGCGTCACGCCTGTGCATGCATGCGGCTCCGGGCCAGACCCTCTGTCGACGTCGCTGGTCGAGCTCTGCGCCGACCCTCTGTTGTCGACCTGGGCGAGATGGCGTTGAAGGGTTTCCCGGAGCCCGTTCGCGCGCACGCGATCGCCGAGGCGACGTGATACAGCCGCGGCCGCAGTACGCGCAGGACCCCGAGGCCAGGTCGCTTACTAGGTCCTTGGGCAAGGCCCGCGCGACATCGTCTTCGTTCCCGACCATCCGAACACCGGCGGAGTCATGTGGGAGGGAGCCGATAGACAGGGCGACATCAAGCTCGGCGAGCGCGAGCCTGCCACCGACATCGCGCGCAACTTCGAGCGCTGGGTCGATCTCATCCTGGCGCGGACATTCCTGCACCAGAGCGTCGGCGATCCCGACCGCCACATCGTGTGGCGACTCATGTATCGCCTGCTCGGGGCGCTGTTCGGGGCCGCAGGGGTGCGGTTCCCGGACGGCGAAGTGACACCGGCTGGCGCTGATTTGTGTTGACGGTGGCGATTCGGCTGTCGTATGCGCACCGCGACCGTCACCGGGAGGTGTGCCATGACTCGCCGATCCGCTGCGTCGTGCACTCTGGGCATCTTGCTGCTGCTCGCGCCGCCACTCGCGAGCCTTGCTCGCGCGACGGCGAACCGGCCGAACAAGCCTGCGATCGCAACCATCCAGGTTGGCAGCAGCGACATGCTGGTGTCGATCACGGGTCGCGGCTTCGGCAGCCCGGACCGCTCGCGTCGCTTCGCTTCACCATCACGCCCGTTACCGGATCGACCACGGTCGTGACGCTGGCATCCACCGATCCGGCGGTGCTGCTCTGGCACGACGGACAGATCGTCGCGAAGCTCCCCGCCACCAACGTTCGCCGCGCCGTCGCTGCCGTGCTCGCACCCAACGTTCAGCCCAGCAACCTGAAGGCCGTTCGGTACGGCTACGAGACGTTCGACACCAGCGCGACCGCAGGGGGCGCGGGCGTCAACGGCCTCGCCATGGACCCCGACCTGCACCACACCGCCAACGCCCACCGGGTGTTCCTGAATTTCGAGTTCCACAACACGCTCGCGTGGTGGGTCCCGCAAGCGGCGCCGGCAACGGACCCGCCATCCGGGAGCGTTCAACCGTTGCCGGGCTATCCCGTACCCGCAGTCCCCATTTTCCGCTCGCAGTCCTTCGACCCGGACGGCCCGGGACCGATGGGGAAGAAGCAGGTGGCGACGACCGCGTCGTGCGGCGGTGACAATGCCTTCGTCGACACGCAGGGACTCGCCTGGTTCAACGAGTACGGCTGCTTCGCCGACGCTTCCGTCCCGGGCTCGCAGAACCTCGCCAACCACAGCCGGCTCCTTGCCTTCGATGCTGCGGCAAATCAGTTCCGTCTCTACAACATTCCCGGCGATCAGCAGGTCGCCTACGCCATGGCGCGTGACCCGATACGTCCGCGGATGTGGGTGGCATTGTTCGGTGGCGGCCGGCCGAACCGGCTGCTGGTCTTCAATCCCGACTCGGCCTCGATCCCGCATGACGACTTCGGCTTCACCTGGACGACCGACAAGACCTGCGTCGCGAATCAGTGCACCCCGCTCGGATTCTCCAAGAGCTGCCAGACCGACGGGGACTGCATCCTGGCGGAGCAGATGTGTCCGCCCGCCACCTCCGTGGATGGCGCCACCGATTGCTACCTGGAGATTCCGTTGCCCGACAGCCTGCAGAAGCCCGCCTCGCAGATCATTCGGATGCTGGTGTACCCGAGCGATGGCAGCCTCTGGATGACGAACTTCTTCGTCGGTGCAGAGCTCGTTCGCCTGGATCCCGCGTCGAAGACCTACCTCCACGTCCCGCTTCCCCGGTCGCCAGGAGCCGCTGATCCTAGCGTGGGCGCCTTTCCCCCGTTCCCGATCGAGCTGAGGCTGACGAAGACGGGCGACCTCGTCTTCCAGACGCAGTTCGGAAACACCTTCGGCGTCATCCCTCGGAGTGATCTGCTCAGTCCCACCCGGCTGGCTGCCTGCACGACCCTCGAGTCGGAGGTGGCCGCCGCCGACTGCGACATCTTCGACTTGAACCCGACGCCGCCACCGGCCCTTCGCAGCCCCGACGTGAGCTGCGTGAACCCGTGCATCACCGAGACCGTCCTGGGAGATGGCTTCCTTCCCTGCACTCCTGCATCGCGCGACGACGCGGCGTGCCCGTGGGACACGGGAGGCCACAACGGCAACCTGTACTACGGGTGGATCACCCGCGACAAGCATGTGTGGTTCGACATCGCCGGTCGAGGCGTCGGCTACATCAAGCTTTCGGATCTACAACGGGGCCGCTCCCGTTTCGTGCTTCTGCCGCCCTCGAGCCTCTACCCGAGCGGTCCTTTCTCCTGCGGACCCGGATTGGGCAACCTCGGGGCGATCGCGGCCGACGAGTCGAACGGCAGCGTGTGGTACGGCGAATATTGCCGGCGGCGCATCGCCCGGTACTTCCCGCTCGACTGACGCTCACTTCTGTCGGGTCAGAGGGCGGGGATCGTCCGCCGAGTCGACGTAGATGGAAGGGCGGTCAATGAGCGTTTTCGGTGTTCGTCCCTACCAGCCATCTCCCCGGCGCGTTCACCACACCGCCGCCTTTCCGTAGCGCGTACAAGATCGATTCCGCAGGATGTCCTCGAAGAGGCCCGGAAACAGTCCGTAGATTTTTCGGAACTCACGCAGATGCGCGGGCGGGTTCGTCGGGGATGTCAGCGAGCGGGTGTGGCGAGACGAGGACGCAGCCCTTGGTGCCGGTTCTGGTGCCGGTTGAGTGTCGATTTCCGTCGAGGTCAGAACGCGGGCAGGCCCGTCGTCGCGATCTGGGCGAGGCCCTCGAGCCACCGCTGGTGCCACTTCAGAAGCCCGCGTCGCAGCGCCACGCGGCCTATGGTGGCGACGAAGCCGCGCTGGGTCTCTTCGGTCGTGACGCGCGTGCCCCCGGCTACCGGATCGAGCAGCCAGCCGTGGTAGGCGGTCGAGCCGAGGCCGCGTCCGCTCCACGCGAGGCGGCGTGCCGGCACGAGCTCTTCGACGCGCGTATGCACGGGGACACCGAAGGTGACCCAGGTGAACTCGGCTCCGAGCGTCAGCAGTGGCGCGTCGCCGGCGATGCGGACGTCTTTCGCGTTCGCGTACCATTCGGGCCAGCGCGGAGCCGCGAGCAGCCACGCGAACAGCCGCTCGGGCGCAGCCGCGATCACCAGGCTGTTGCGCGTGTAGACCGGCGATTGGCGCGGCAATGCGCCCTCGGGGAAACGCACGCCTTCTTCGTGCGTCATCGGGTCAAGCGGGGTGGACTCGAGTGCATTCAGGGTGAGGCTCATGGGTGCTTCCTCCTTGTGATGGCAAGGAAGTACGCGCTCGATGTCTACCACGGTAGTGCAGAACTGCGCACTTCAAATGTGCAATAGTGCCACCATGAGCTCTGACCTCTCGTGGAACGACTACCGCATCTTCCTGGCGCTCTCGCGGCAGCGGTCGCTCGGGCGGGCGGCCCGAGTCCTGGGCGTCAACCTGTCGACGGTGCGCAGACGCCTCGCGAGCCTCGAAGAGCACCTCGGTACCCGGTTGCTCGAGCGCCGCCGCGAGGGCGTTGTGCTCACGCGCACCGGAGAGCGCCTCTTGCCGCGGGCGCTCGTGCTCGAGGCCGCCGCCGCACAGATCGAGCGCGAAGTCGGCGGCGCCGACAACCGCCTGCAAGGCACCGTGCGCCTCACCGCGGGCGAGGCCTTCATCGCCCGAATCATCGCGCCCGCGCTCGGGCGCTTCTGCGCCGCGTGGCCGGCCATTCAGGTCGAGCTGCTCGCCGACAACGAGCGCGTCGACCTGCTGCGCGGTGAGGCTCACGTCGCCGTGAGGCTGAGCCGCCCGACCGACGCTTCGCTGGTCGCGCGCAAGATCGGTGTGCTCGGCTTCGGCCTCTACGCGTCGCGCGGCTACCTGTCGCGCGCCGGCCGCCCGCGCCGCCCCGACGACCTCTCGGCCCACGCCTTCATCGGCTACGACGCCGCCCTCGAGCGAACTCCCGAAACACAGTGGCTGGTCGCTCAGGGGGCCACCTTCAAGGTGCGCTGCAGCGGCCCGCTCGGGCTCTACGCCACTGCAGGGGCCGGCGTCGGCATCGCCGCCATCGCGCACCGCTTCGCCGCGCTCGAGCCCGGCCTCGAGCGCGTGCTTCCGAGCCTCGAGCTGCCCTCGCGCGACATCTGGCTCGCCAGCCCTCGCGAGCTCTCGCGCACCGCGCGCGTTCGGGCCGTACACGGCTTCGTCGGCGAGCTGCTTCGATCCTGAGACCCGCCAGGTGCGTGGCGGCCGCACCGCAGGCCGCATTCGTGGCCAGCTGGTAGTCGGTGCGGCCCTACGGCTGGACGAGTTTCTGGTAGCGAGACGCGCAGCGCGCCCGGTGACGCATGGTGCCCCGGCAGCGGGTCGTCTCGACCCGCGCGGGTCCTTTCGCGCCACCAGAGACAGATAGTCTCTCGATTCCCCGAGGCGCGCGCGCTACTGGCGACACCGTCTGCCTGCTCGTTCCGGCTTCCCGACCTCGCCCGCACGGGCCTGGGCGGCTGGCATGCGCCTTGCGATGGTCGGCCGTGATGATGAAGGGTCTGGCCTCCGACAAGCTCGCCAAGCTGCGCATCGCCCCCCACCGTTTCGCGCTCCTCGCGGCGCTGGCGCTCGGCGTCGTACTCGGGCTGCCGGCCGCGGCGCGCAGCGACGGTGACGCGCTCGACGTCGCCACCCTGCGCGTCCGCTTGAAGGATACCCCCGCCATCGGGCTCGTCGAGAAGCTCCATTTGAAGAGCGAGATCCAGGACCTCGTGAACGACCTGGCGGCGTTCCACGCCGGACGCGCTACCGAGACGCTCGATGAGCTACACGCACGGTACCGCGATCTCGTCCACCGGATCATCGCGCTCCTCGAGCAGAGCGATGCCTCGCTCGCGCACGACCTCACGGCGGCCAGCGATCATCTCTGGGCGACGCTCGCCGACCCCGGACAGTTCGCCTCGCTGGCGAAAAGCTGACCGCCCGAACCTCCTGGGGACCACCCTCCTGGGTTCGCTTGGAGAGCTCGGGAAGACGTTGCAGCGTCGCGGCGTAAGCAAGGAGGCAACCGCGCCGCACGAATGGACCGTCCGGGTGATTGGGCAGCTCGCTTCACTCGGAAGCAGCACGATCATCATGAACCCGCGGGGGCTCGAAGTGACGTCTGGCGCACTGCTCCGTCGTCGTGATCACGCACCCCGGAGAACCGACGCGAAGGACGCTCCGAGGGACCAGAACACGACAGGACGACGAACGACTTGACCCGGCCAACGCGCTTAGAGATGTCTACGCGGGCGGGGCAAGACCAACGGTGCTCGTCGCCTGGATCAGCGAAATCCCAGTCCGCGCGATCGAGCCGTCGGCGCGCGAGTTTGGCCTCAGCGTCGTATGACAGGCGAAACTCCGTCCTTGCCGCAACCTGAACCCGGCCGCCTGGCACGGCCACTGACGTCCGATACGTCGGGCTGGAAGCGCTGGCTCCCCGGGCTCCAGACGCTGCGCCGGTACGACCTCACCTGGCTCCCCAGCGACCTGGTTGCCGGCCTCGTGTTGACCACGATGCTGGTGCCGGTCGGCATCGCCTACGCCGTGGCATCCGGCGTCCCCGGCATCTACGGCCTGTACGCCACCATCATCCCGCTCCTGGCATACGCGCTGTTCGGGCCCAGCCGCATCCTGGTGCTGGGGCCGGATTCTTCCCTGGCCGCGCTGATTCTCGCGGTCGTCCTGCCGCGGGCAGCGGGAGATCCGGCGCGGGCGGTCGCGCTGGCCGGCATGCTGGCGGTGGTGTCGGGTCTGGTGTGCATCGTCGCGGGCCTGCTGCGACTGGGATTCATCACGGAGCTGCTCTCCAAGCCGATCCGCTACGGCTACATGAACGGCATTGCGCTCACAGTGCTGATCAGCCAGCTGCCGAAGCTGTTCGGGGTCTCGATCGAGACTGGCGGGCCGCTGCGCGACCTCTGGCGGATCGCCGGCGCGGTGCTGGGTGGCGACGCCAACTGGACCGCGTTTGTCGTCGGCGCGGGCACGCTCGCGGTGATCCTGCCGCTCAAGCGCTTCAAGCGCATCCCCGGCATCCTGATCGCGGTGGTGGCAGCCACGGTCGCGGTCGGCATACTCGACCTCGGCCGGAGCGCCGGGGTGAAGGTGCTCGGTCCGCTGCCCCAGGGATTGCCGTCGTTCGCCGTGCCCTGGATCGGTCTCGCCGACATCGGCGCGGTGGTGATCGGCGGCTGTGCCGTCGCCCTGGTATCGTTCGCCGACACGAGTGTCCTCTCCCGCGCCTATGCGGCGAAGACCCGCCACTACGTCGACCCGAACCAGGAGATGATCGGCCTGGGCGCCGCCAACCTGGCCACCGGGTTCTTCCAGGGCTTTCCGATCAGCAGCAGCTCCTCGCGCACGCCGGTTGCCGAAGCCTCGGGCGCCAGGACTCAGCTCACCGGTGTCGTCGGTGCGGCGGCGGTCGCGCTGCTGCTGCTCGTGGCGCCCGATCTGATGAGGAACCTGCCCACCAGCGCGCTGGCGGGGGTGGTGATTTCGTCAGCGATCGGCCTGTTCGAGTTCGACGACCTGCGCCGCATCTTTCGCATCGAGCGCTGGGAATTCTGGCTGTCCATCGTCTGCTTCGTCGGCGTGGCCGTCCTCGGCGCGATTCCCGGCATCGGCCTGGCGATCGCCATCGCCATCATCGAATTCCTGTGGGACAGCTGGCGGCCGCACTCCGCGGTGCTGGGCCGTGTGGACGGTATCCGCGGCTACCACGACATCACACGCTACCCCGATGCGCGGCTCGTCCCCGGCCTGGTCCTGTTCCGCTGGGACGCGCCGCTGTTCTTCGCCAATGCCGAGCTGTTCCAGCAACGCGTGCTGGCCGCCGTGGCGAGCTCGCCGACGCCGGTGCGACGGATCATCGTGGCCGCTGAACCGGTCACCGGCGTCGACGTGACGTCGGCGGATGCTCTTGCGGAGCTCGATCAGACCCTGCGCGCGTCGAGCATCGAGCTGCACTTTGCCGAGATGAAGGATCCGGTGAAGGACAAGCTGAAGCGCTTCGAGCTGCTCGGGCGTTTCGGCAGCGGCGAGTTCCATCCGACCATCGGTGCAGCCGTCGACGCCTACCTCGACGAGCACGCGGTGAGCTGGAAACCCTGAGCGCGCCCCGTCGGCCGGCATCGATTCAGTCGGCCCGGGACGCTCCGCCTTCCGGATGTGCTCGAGGCGCATCGGGATTCGTCGCGACCCATCCCATGAAGATCTGGTAGCCGAGGGCGAGCAGCGTGCCGCCGACGAACATGCCGAGGATGCCTCCCGCGGCCATGCCGCCGAGCGCGCCGAGCAGGACCGTGTAGAAGACGGCAGAGCCGGTGGCGCAGCTGCCGCTCGACGAGTGCAGGGGATAGAGGGTGACTGCCAGGATCAGAGCCCAGGTAGGTGGCGAACGCTTACATCCACTCCGCGAATCGGGTTTCCCCGCTGTCGCGACCGAGCGCGCGCGCGGAGATCGCCGCGGCGCGACCCAGGATTCCGGTGTAGGTCGGGAACGACAGAGGAACGCGCGCGAGGTCGTCCACGCGCAAGCCCGTGGCGATGGCGATCGCGGCCGTCTGCACGATGTCCACCGCCCGCTCCCCGACGATGTGACAACCGAGGATCGTGTGTGTCGCGCGGTCGATGATCAGCTTGCAGAACCCCGTCGTGCGTCCGTCGACGATCGTGCGCGTCGTCTCGTCGAACCGCACCACCGTGACCAGGACATCATGCGACTCACGCGCCTTCGCCTCGGTCATGCCGACCTGCGCGTATTCGGGGTCGGTGAAGCTCCCGATCGGCGCCACCACGTCGTCGTTCACCAGCAGGGGCCCTCGCACGGCATTCGTCGCGGCCACGAAGCCGTCCTGCATCGCTTGCGGGACGAGCATCAGACGACCGGTCACGTCCCCGGCGGCGAAGATGTGCGGCGCGGTGGTGCGCAACGCGGAGTCGACGCTCACGAAGCCCCGGGGATCGGTCTCGACGCCAGCCTTCGCGAGGTCGAGTCCGGCCGTGCCCGCCGTCCAGCCGACCGCGACGACGACCACCGCCGCCTCGGCGCTGCCGCGCACGCCGTCCTTCGAGAAGTTCATCCTCACGCCGCCCGGCGCCTCCTCGAAGGACTCGATCGATCCGAAGTCCTCGTGCACGGCGATCCCAGCAGCGCGAAACGCACGCGGCGACCGCGGTGGACACGTCTTCGTCCTCGGTCGGCAGGATGCGCGGGGCCGCCTGGAAGAGCTCGACCCGCGTGCCGAACGCGTTGAAGATCGACGCGACCTGGGCGCCGGTCGCTCCCGCGCCGATGACCAGCATCGTCGGCGGAGCCGACGTCAGGCTCCACGCATCGCTGTGTGTCGCGGTCAGCTCGAATCCGGGCACCGCGAGGCGCCGGCTGACGCCGCCCGTGCAGACGATGATCTTCTCGGCGCGAAAGCGCAATCCGCTCTGGGTCTCGACCGTGTGCGCGTCCGCGAAGCGCGCGACGCCCGCGTGCTCGTGGACGGCGACGCCCGCGGCATCGACCTGGCGGCGGAACACGGCGTGGGCGCGCGCGTCGTCCACCACCTCGCGCACGCGCGCCAGCAGCCGCGGGTAGTCGAGCACCGGATCGGAGACTGCGATGCCATACCGGCCGAGCTGCCGGGCGTCGCGCACCAGCCGGGCAGCATGGGCGAGCGTCCGCACGGGGACCGGTCCGTCGAGGGCGGCCATGCCGCCGAACGCGTCGCGCGTCACCAGCGCGGTGCGGGCACCCAGATCTCCCGCGCGGATCGCAGCAACCAGACCCGCCGGTCCGCCGCCCACCACGAGCACGTCCACCGTGTCGGGGGTCATGTCTCGAGCTCCGCGAGCCAGCGCAGCGCACGGAGCGATGGCATGAAGCAGTACTCGCCGCCGCGTGTGAGCACGAACTGCGGCAGACCACGCAAGCATCCTCGGAATCGGCTTCCGCGGGAAGGAGTACGCGCCGGCGGCGTCCTGGACACCCGCGATCGGATCCTTCACGTCGCCCAGGCCGAGAAAGTCTCCGCCATTCATCCACTCGGATTGGACGAACTCGAACTGCCGCCCGAGGTGTGCACCGACGAATGCGAACATCAGCCCGCGATCGACGCCGTCGTCCTCGAGCGACACCCTCGGGAAGCTCGGGGCCGTACGCGGTCCCGCGGCGGATCATCCGGTGCAGCCGGACGACACCGGCCACCTGCGCATCGCGCGGATTCGCTCGCCGGACGTGCGACCCGGGCGGCGTCTTGTACCCGGTCGCGTCGTCCGAGAACATGAAGTCGTTGTTGCGCGTCCCGATCGGCACCCAGCTCCGGGTCGTCATGCGATGGGGCACAGCGCCAGGGGCGCGCCGCTGCGCCACCGCCCCATCATCTTGGCCGCCAGCAGCTCCTCGTTCGTCGGGGCTGCCCGCGTTCTCCTTCAAGTACTGGCGGAACGCCGCCACGCGCTGGTGCAGCTTGCGGAACACCACATAGGTGCCGTTGCGACCCAGGACCTCCGGTCGAGGCATGGGCGGCATGGCGCCGGTCTCGTCCAGGTAGCCGAGCACGAACTCGCCCGCCTTGAACGGCTCCTCCTTGGAGTTGCTGCCGGGGATGCCGCTCCCTTCGACGGCCGGATGCCCGATCCCGTCCCTGAACCCGAAGGGCTCTCTTGCCGGTGGCCAGCGCATGACAGTCCTGGCGCCAGATCGGCTGGACACCCGGGAGGTCCGAGAACGCCGCGCGGGCGCGCCCGATCGCGGCTTCGAGCCCTTGCTGGTCCGGCGAGAGCGCCGTCACGACGACGTGGACGTCGTTCGTCCCGAGGGGCCGTTCCCAGTGCTCGGGGCTGGCTTCGCCGACATCCCCGAGGGCCTTCGCGCGCGCCGCCATACCCTGCTGGAACTCCCAGGCGAAGCTGTCGAGCGAGTCCTGCGGGACGCCCAGCGCCCGCAGGCCCTGGTACGTGAGCGAGACGCTGACCCAGGTGTCGGCCGCCGCCGGGCTCGTGGTGTGAGCGGCCGAGGCCACGACACCCGCGAGGCGCCTCATCAACTCCCGCCCCGCTCGTCGGTCGTCGATGCGCAGCAGGATGTAGGTCGCCGCGTACGGAGACGGCCGGGGGCGCAGGACACCGCTCTGGATGTCGTTCAGCTCGAGTTCGCTATTGGGTGGCAAGGTTCTTCCAGAAACGCTCCAGGCTCTCGTCGCTGCCGAACAGCGTGCTGAACACGGTGGAGTCGACGACCAGCACGTCGCCGGCCCTTCGGTCGCCCGGCGGCATCCAGACGAGCGCGTTGAACTCCTCGTTCCCCGCCTCCGTGAAGGGATGCGGCCTGGACAGGTCGATCGGCTGTCGGGCCAGGACGTGGATGGAGCGCGTGTCTTCCGTCGTCAGCGCGTAGTGCGGCAGGTGCATGTGGAAGTTGAAGTTGCGGACTCCGGCGAGCCAGCCGCGCTCGTCGAGGTCCGCCAGCGATCGTCAGCGGCGCGATCGTTCCCGGCGACGACGGCAGGGCGAAGTCCCCACCGGTTCTCGACGGGGATCCCGAGTCCCTTCATCAACGCTCGCGTGTACCCGCCGAACCGTTGCTGCCTGCGGCACGAGCGCGTCGCCGTGGTGATGGTACTCGAGGTCGCGTTGCTTCCTGTCGTCGGACCGCCCGACCTCGTGGTGCGGACCGAGGACCAGGCAGGTCCCCTCGCGCGCCAGGAACTCGCGCACGGCTTCGATCTCCTCCGGGAGCGGCACCTGCTCGGTGACCAGGTGATCGAGACCGAAGACGAACAGGGTGTCCGTGTCGGCGAGGACCCGCTCGTCGAGCGGCAACGCGAAGCCCGCCTGGTCCACGCGCTGGAACATCGGGACGACGTTCCCCGTGACCTCTCCGACGAGACGCTGGAACTTCACCCACGCCCAGAAGAACAGCTCGAGCGACCCGGCGATCCCCTGCTGGAACCTCGACGGGTCCGACCATTGCGGTTCCTCGTAGGCGGGCCAGAACACCCGCCGGACCTCGGTCATCGTCGAGAACCGGTTGTCGAGCACCGTCGGGTCCCGGTTGGCCTCGCCGGGATAGCTCCACGCGACGTAGACGCTCACCCTCCGGCGGCCCCGCGAGTACTTTCGCGGCGCGTGGTCCTGGTTGTACGTCCGCGCGGTCGTCGCTTCGCCCATGACGGCCCCTACTGCATCTGTTCGAGCATCTCCGCGAACGCCGCCTTCATCTGCCAGGGCCTTCTTGATCTCGTCGCTCGAGAAGTACGGGTACTCCGCCGTACTCCAGGAAGCTGTTGCACTGGTGGTCGCGAACGAACTTGACGAACGCAGCCGGGTTCGTCTTCCAGTCCTCCGGAAAGCCCTCGAGGTTCTCGAACGCGGTGTTCGAGTCCCGCCTTTCCGAACAGCACGACGGCGTCTTCGGTGTACTTGTCGAAGTCCGTGTCGAAGATCCCCTGGTACATGAACCGCGTGTCGTTGTCGAAGAGGACCCAGCGCAGGTAGTGGAGCTTGAGCGGAGCGAGGTAGTGGGGATCGGCCTCGAGCGCCTTCACCACCGCTTCGCCGTAGGCGCGCATCGCGTCCGCCCTGCCCGGCTTGAGGTTCGCGACGATCGTGAACCCGTAACACGCGGGCGTCTTCGGGAAAATCGGCCCGTACCGCCCCTTCTCGAGGTGGTCGGTCGACTTCGGGATGGCCATGGCCTTCGGTTCGATTTTCATCGCGGGCACGTACCTCCAGCCGCCTGGGGCGTCAAGAACGGGGGGCGGTTCGGAACCTTCGTCGCTACGTAGCGCCGCCATGGCAACGGCACCGCTGCTGCTTGTCCTGAGCGCGGCGCCCGATGCACGCGCGCAGGAGACGCCGGCTCCACCGTGCGAAGAGAAGCGCGCAGAGCCTTGCACGTGTCGTGGTGTGGGCGCTAGGACGTGCGCGCGCCCTCCTCGGAGCGGCGTGCGGGAGGTACGCGTGAGGTCAATTCGAGTCGATGGTGGTGGCAGAGCTGCTTCGCAAGCGCGGGCGGTGGTGTGGCTCGTGCTCGTGCTCGCGCCCCTGGTCGCAACGGGCGGTGAATTCGAGGACCGCGGCAGCCCGGCAGGTGCCGACGGCGTGATCACGCGAGCGAACCTCGGTCCGGACGAGGTCTGGCCCCTTCACATCGAGCGGGGCACGTTCGTCTGCAAAGGGAAAGCCGTCTTCATCTCGGACGGACCCACGGCGTATCCCCTCAACGGCGCCGCTCAGGCACTCACACGCAAGGACCCAAAGGGCCGCCGCCCGCTCGAGGACATCTGGCTGGTCGACGAGAAGGCCCTGGCCGACCTGCGGGCATCGGGCGTCAAGGTCAGATGATCCGCATGGACATCAGTCCGTGTTGACAGGGGTGTGGCGTGAGTGTCGATCGTATTGACTGGGCGGCGACATCCACGTGCGTCGGGCGCGCACGATCCGCGTCGCGATCGCACGACCCACCGCGTCATCGGGAGCATGCAGGCACGGTCGCGAACCAGCGACCCGGTCGAACGGGTCGACGGTCACGTCCGAACGGCGCGACCCGTGCGTGACACCGCAACCCATGCTCGTGGCCGGGCCGTTGCAGCCTGGAGGTATTTTTACTAGAGAGGAGTCTCGCGAGCGTTCGCCAGACGCGAGGAGGAAGGGGAGACGATGGATGACTTTGGCTTACCAATCGCACCCGCAGGGTCCGCCATGAAGAAGGCCGCCATCAAAAAGGCTGCCGTCAGGCGCGCGGTGAAGAGAGCCGTGCTGAAGAAGGCCGTCAAGAGGGCCCTCCTCAAGCGCGCGGTCAAGAAGCGCGCGGTCAAGAGGGCAGTGGCGAAGAGGGCGGTCAAGAAGCGCGCGGTCAAGAGGGCAGTGGCGAAGAGGGCGGTCAGGAAGCGCGTAGTGAAGAAGGCCGTCCGCAGGCGCGTGGCCGGCAAGGCCGTACGCAAGCGCGCGGTCAAGAAGGCCGTGCGCCGCCGCGTCGTCAGGAAGGCGGTCAGGAAGAGGAAGTAGGGCTCGTCGCCAGCCCGGCTGGTGCGAGAGGTCGTGTGTTCGCCCGGCTGAACGGCCGCGCGAGCATGTGTTCCCGCTGCGCGACCTGGTGAGGTCGCACGAGGCCGGGCTGGCATTTCGCCGGCGCGCCGTCACGTCCCGTCGTCATCAACGCTCGCCGCCCCTCGCGCGCATCGTGAAGTGGGCGGCGCCGCTGGCGGCGGCGACCGAGCTGGCCGGGGACATAGGCGACATCAACGCGGTAAATGCGCCGAAAGCCCTCGTCGAAGAGGGCTGGTGGCCGCTATCGCGAGCGACTCACTTCACGGTGGGCTCCGACGGCCAATCTGCTGACCAACATCGTGTTCCCGCCGTTGCGGCCCGATTCTTCGCGCCGAAGAGCTTCCGCGGGATGACACGGCTGCACACTCGCAGCCCAAGACCTGCGCCGCCCTCCGCGCAAGCCGAGGGCAGTGGGGAGCCGGGACGGGGTTCCGCGCGGCTGGTCGTAGTCGCAACGCCACGTTCGATTCTCTGCGGGGCGTCGCCGCCTACGGACCACGTCAAGGCGTGAGACGCAGGAGAAGGTGGATCGTGAGGAGCTGCTTTGAGGACCCGGACGACGGGTGCGGCCGTGATCGACGTGCGGATCTCGATCGCGAACGCCCTCGCGATTCGCTTCGTCGAGGAGCTCCTGTTCGTTGCACTCACCAACTAGAAGTTCAGCGCGGCCGCAAGCTGCAGCGAGTAGCCCTGGAAGGTCGATCGGTTCGCGAATTCCGTGAAGTACTTGAAGCCTACGCTCACGTTCTGGACGGGCAATACGATGTTTGCCGCAAGGCCGAGCGCGTTGACCCGGTAGCGCGCCATTGCCTGTGCGGGCGTGACGGTTGGCCCCGTCTTGGCTGTAGTCTGCCATTGATTGTAGCCGACTATCCCGAGCTGAAGCTGCAACTTCTCGTGCAACGGGAGAAGCTGCGTCAGCGAATAGTCGAGGTCGAGAGTCTCGCCCGGACGGATGTTCGTTCCCTGTTGATGGCCGTGGAATTCGTACATCTGGAAGGCAGAGAGCGCCGTCGCTTTGTCCGCGGTCAGGTAGAACGTCTCGCCCGCCGAGATGGTCGGGGTCCAGTACCCGGAGCCGACATTGTTGCTCGCGCCGGCTTTGAATCGCCCGGTGGGTGCCAGGAATCCGAAGACAGTCCGAACGTCGGCGCGGGGTTCCCTCCAGGCCAGGATGAGCGGCTGATAGTATGAGTCGGCCAGTCCGCCTCCTCCACTGATGTTGCCCTGAGCGTCGGAAGTAAGCGAGTTGTTGGCGAACGGCAGCGTAGCCGAGGCGGAAGGGACAGCGTCCCCTAAGAACGAAAGCTTCTTGTCGCTCACCCAGACGAGGGTATTCAGGTCCATCAGCACATATTGCTTTCCGGTGGCAAGGAGTTCGCCATCGGATCCCCTCAGCTGGTCGCGAGAGTAGAACAGAAGCGCATTGGCATAGGTGAAGCCCGGGCCCGGGGTGACCCCGGCGTTCGTCGCATTCATGCCCAGCGGGTACACACCCCTGACCTGCGCTTGGCCAGGCACAACAAACGCGACAAGGGCCACGACCAGACCAACCGAGGTCAACCACGAGCGTGCAAGGTCCTTTCCCACGTTGTGCGCCGCGTGCGTGGATGGCTACGGTGTGCGCGCCTCGCTACGCACGGCCAACGCGCGCGCGAATGGGAACAGGACGAGCAGACCGACAATCGCAACCACGACCACCATGACGACCACCTTCGGGTCGTCGAAGTTTTGCCCGCCGACCACCAGCGCGGCCGCGATATTTCGCTGCGCGGTGCCCAGTGCCATCACTCCCCTGGTATCCGGGACTGGCCCGCCGAGAAACCAACCGATGCCGACCCCCACGCAGAGAAAGAGGATACTCGCCAAGACGCCGCGCGTGCCGAACAACGCCACCAGGTTGTTGATGTTTGCCGCAAAGATCAGGATCGTCAGCAAGGCGAGGCTCAGAGTGGAGACGCGGTCGAGGAAGGGCCGCACGCGCGCAGCCGCGAGCGCGTAGCGCGCCTTGACTCCAAGCCCCAGGGCCAGAGGCAGCAGCATGAGGAGAACGAGCGACCGGGCGATTTTCGTAGGATCGACCGCGACGCCCTCGAGCAGCAGCGGCAGGACGAGTGGCATGTAGCCCACCGTCAGGACCATCAGCAGCACCATCAGGGCGACCGCGAAGGCGAGGTTGCCTTTGGCGATTCCCGCCAGCTTGGGGAGAAAGGGTGCACCGGCCGCCGTGCTCAGCAACAGCAGAGCGACGCGCAGCGACTCGTCGAGCCAGAGCAGCCTCGCGACGACGAGAGCGCCGAGTGGCATGAGGACGAAGTTCCCGAGTAGTGCGAGGGCGACCAGCTTGCCGTTGCGCAGAGGGACGACGATTTGCCCCACGGTGAGACTCAACCCCACGGCCAGCATGCTAGAGACCACGAACACGAACATCGTTACGGGAACCGCGCTACTCAGAATCCGCATTTGCTGATCATTTCTGTGCCCAGCCCGCCGGCGTTACAGAGTACGGCTGGTGGCCGGCTGCGAGCAAACCGCGAGGCGGAGGGCGTGTTCATCTGCTACGGATTGAAGCGCAAGCGCGGCGCGATCGAGCCGCAGGTCGGCCAGGTCATCCTTGGATTGGTCACCGACGCGACGGCGAGCATCGGCGAGATGCAGGCGAGAATCCGCTAGACCGCGGCGCGCCGGGGAGACGGGACGCTCGACGTCGGCATGGAATGGCCACGCGGCACGATCAGGCGTGCGGATCGATGCCGGATGCGAGCCGGCCGAGATGGGTCCAGGCGGCGAGGTCCGCGGGGGCGAGCGAGGCGACCCGCGCCTCGTATTCCGCCGCAACGTCCTCGTCCACCCGTTCGCGCCATTCGCCGAAGCCGCCGGCGCGGAAGAATCCGGCCGCGTCCTTCCAGTTGCCCCGCGAGGCCTCCGGAGCGAGCTCGCGTGCCCGTGCGCGCATCCGGTCGAGACTCGCTTCCCGCGCAAGCTCGGACGCCCGCGCCTCCGTGAGGGGGATGTCGAGCGCGGTGGCCAGTCGCCGCATCTCATCGGGGAGAGCCGCGGTCAGATCCGCGTAGTGGACCATCACGACGTTTCCGTCATGCCGCCGTCGCCAGGCGGTCTGCATGTGGTGAAGCACCCCCGCGAGGGTGGCCGCTCCGAAGACGGCGTCGGAGCGAATGAACCCGCGAAGCCGCTCCACCGGATCGAGGACGGGGAGCGGCGTGGGTCCGAATTCCTCCAGGCCGTCCGTGCCCATGACCTGCGTGCGAAGCTCGAGGAAGTGCGCCAGGTCCAGATTCGCGCGGTGATGCTCGAAGGACACGGCGACGTCACGCGGGTCGCGCCCGACGACGATGTACGTGACCTTCTTCCGGAGCGGGATGCCGTCCAGCGGGGTGTGCGTCTTGATGAACCGGCGATGCGATTGCGCCCCGAGCTCGGCGCGCACGGTCTCGATGGATTGATTGCACATGTCGAGCCACGGGGACAGCTCGTCCAGCGGCGCCGGAAAGTCCGGGCCATCGAAGATCAACAGTGCGCAGAGCATCTGAACCCAGGTCGTCCCGCACTTCGGCGGCGTGCTGATCACGATGTCGCCGGGCCGGAACTCGAACCCGTCCCAGCGAGCGCTATCCGCGAAGAGCGAGCGGTATCGCATGGAGGAATGCTTGCGTCGTGGGCTAGAACGTCGCTTCGAGCGAGCCGACGGGGCTCCAGCCGTCGGGGCGCACCCCTTCGCTGTTGAGCGCCTTGAAGACGCCGAGGCTCAGGACCACCGACTCCCATACCGCCACCCGCACCCCGAACGTCGCGTCGAGGTAGTCATGGCGCTCGCCGTCGAGGCCGAGATAGGGCAGATCGATTCGCCCGCTCGGCGTCACGTGCGGGCCCGAGATCGAGGACGCCTGCCGCAGGCTGGTGAACTCGCTCCGCCCGAGCAGGCTCGTTGCCAGGGCGATCCGTGTCCACCAGGCCTCGCCGCGCGGCGCGTGCACGTCGAGCTCCCACGAGTAGTGCCCCGAGCTCCAGCGCAGGTTGCCGATGCCCGCGTCGACCCCCGCGTCCCAGTCCGAGTCGAGCCAGCCCGCGAGCAGGCTCGTCGACAGCGCAACGTAGGGGCCGATCTCCCCGTAGCCGGTCCCGAGCCCCTGGCGCGGGTTCCCGCTCGGGAGGCGCACCCGGACCCCGCCCGCGCCGACGGCAGTGCCGAAGTCGGTGCTCGTCTCGAAGAAGCGATACTTCGCGCGCAGCAGCATGTCCGAGATGTTGCCCGCGTGCTCGTCGGTGACCGTGGCGCGCCGCACGGGGCCGCCCGGCGTGTCCTGGCGCGAGGCGTCGAGGCCCAGGTCGAGCGTGACGATCGGGATCGCGAGGTTCAGGTCGAGGTCGTCGAGCAGCCCGTAGGTGATGTTGAAGGTGCCGACCGTGTAGAGCAGGTCGGTCGGGGCCTGGTAGCGGATCTTGGAGCCGCAGCAGACCGACACCGGGAAGGGATCGTGGCCGAGGTCGTGGCCGTTGACGCTGTCGACGTCGTAGTAGCCCCAGGTGACGCCGATGTTGAGCAGGCCCGCGCCCAGGGTCTGGCCCCGCTCGGTGAAGGGCCACGCCGAGACCGTATCGTCGACGCGCACGAGGGTGTCCTGGGCGGCGTCCCAGCGGTAGGTGTACGCGGAGGACGCGGCGGGATGGAGCGGCAGGTTGCGGATCGCCTGCTCCAGGATCACGTCGGCGGCGTTCTGGTAGGGGCCGCTGGCGGCGAGGCCCGGGAGCCCGACCAGCGCGGGGGCGCCGCGGACGACGGACCGGATGGACTGCGCGCCCGCCGGCGCGACGGCAACCAGAACCGCGAGGGCCGCGAGCGTCCGCCTCATGGGAACGCCGCCCGGCCGTGGGCCTTCGGCTGCAGGGTGAGCGGACCGGCCGCGCACTGATTGTTCGCACTGATCGTGATCTGGAGCGGAGTCAGCATCGGCCCTCCGGGCTTCACCCGTCCGACGATGATCGTCGCCCGGGGCTGGCCCTTCTTCGGCACCGAGATGCTCAGACATTTGATGGGTGGGCAGAGCGTCATCTTCTGGTCGAAGAAGCCGAACGTGCGCTTGAAGAGCTTCTGCCACTGCGCCGACGCGATCGTGCAGCACACCACCTCGCCCGCGTCACTCCGGTATCTGCAGCTGCACGGGCTGCTGTCGCGGGTCGAGCCCCGCGAAGGTGGTGTCGGCGAGCGTCGCATGCACGCGCAGCGTGGACCGATGCGGCCGGAAACTGGCGTCGGTGATGGCGAGGGCCTGCGGGACGGCGCAGCACGCGGGATCCTCCGCGTCGATCAGTCCGTTGCCGTTGTCGTCCAAGCAGTTGTCGCAGACCTCGGCCGGCGGCGTCGTGGAGGAGGTGGTCGACGACGACGTCGTCGTGGTCGTCGTTGTGGACGTCGTCGATGAGGTTGTGGAGGTCGTTGACGAGATTGTGGAGATCGTCGAGGTGGTGGGGGTGGGGACGATCGCCGTCGAGGCGCTGGCGATATTGTCGCTGGTGTCGGGATCGGGGGTCGCCGCCATGACCGAGGCGCTATTCGCGACCGAGACGGCCTCGGGCAGCACGGTGTAGCTCGCGATGATGGTGCGTGAGCCGCTGGGCGCGATCGCGGCGAAGGTGCACGGGAACGGCGTCGCGCAGTCGCCGCTGTTCGATGCGAAGGTGAGCCCGGCCGGGGTCGCGTCGGTCACCACCACGTCGGTGGCGGTCGACGGGCCCGCGTTGGTGACGACGATCGTGTAGGCGACCGTGTCCCCCGGGGTTGTGTTCGCGGGGCCGCTCTTCGTGATGGAGAGATTCGCCGACGGCGTCAGATCGGTGGGATCCGTGGCGTCGTTGTTGTTGGTGTCCGGATCGGTGGTCTCGGCGGGAGGAGCGACGCTGGCGGTGTTGGCCAGCACGCCCGTGGCCGCCGGCAGAACTGTGGCCGTGGCCATGAAGGTCGCGACTCCAGTGGCCGGCAGGTCGATCGTCGTTGCGATGTCACCCGTCCCGCTCGCCGCTCCGCAGCTGCCGCCGGCGGTGGCGGTGCAGGACCAGGTCACGCCGGCCAGCATGGCCGGGAACGGATCGATGACCGAGGCGCCCGTCACGTCGCTCGGTCCCGCGTTGGACACGGTGATGGTGTAGGTGACGGGATCACCGGGAAGGGCCAGGGTCTGACCATTCGTCTTGGTGATGGAAAGGTCGGAGACCAGGATCGTCGTGGACGAGACGCTGGCGCTGTCGTCCGCCGGGTTGGGATCGGTCTCGTTCCCTGCCGTGCGGCTGGCGGTGTTCGTGAACGGACCGAGCGTCGTGACGTGCGCCGTGATCGAGAGCATCGCGGACTTGGTGGCCGCGAGGTTCCCCACCGTCCAGGCACCGCTCGAGGGATCGTAGGTGCCGTCCGACGCGGTGGCCGAGACGAAGGTGAAGCCCGGCGGCAGCGCGTCGGTCACCACCACGCCCGTGGCCGGGCTCGGCCCGTGGTTGCTCGCGGTCACCGTGAACATCACGTCGCCCCCGACCGCGGGCGCCATCGTACTGATCGCCTTCCCGACCTGGATGTCCGCCGTCGCGACGGCGTTGATTGACACGCTTGCCTGGTCGTTGAGCGGGTTGGGATCGGCCTCGGTCTGCTCGGTCTTCTGCGCCACGTTGACGAGCATGCCCGTCGAGTTCACCGACGCGACCAGGATCAGCGTGGCGGACGCCGTGGGCCCGAGATCGCCGACCGTCCACGTGCCGCTGCCCGCGTCGTAGGCGCCCTGCGACGGGGTCGCCGAGACGAGCGCGAGTCCGGCTGGCACCGCATCCTGCACGGACACGCCGGTCGCGGCGCTCGGTCCGCGATTGGTGGCGGTCACGGTGAACGTCACGGTCTCGCCCACCGACGGCCCCGGGTTGTCGACCGTCTTCTGGATGCCGACGTCGGCTGCCGGCGCGGCGTTGATGCTGGCGGCGCCGGAGTCGTTGCTCGGGTCTGGATCGGGCTCGTTGCCTCCGGTCTTGACGGCGAGATTGGTGATCGTGCCGGGCTGTGTCACCAACGCCTGGATCGTCAGCTGGGCGGACTGGCTGGCGGCGATGTTCGTCACCACCCACTCGCCGCTGGAGTCGATGTAGGTGCCCTGCGTGGCCGACGCCGAGACGAACAAGAGTCCCGCCGGCAGCATGTCCGTGACGACGACCCCCGTTGCCGCGTTGGGCCCGTGGTTGGCGGCCTGGACGGTGAAGGTGACGATGTCGCCGACCAGGATGCCCGTCGTCGGCGCGACCGATTTCGTCACCTCCACGTCGGCATTGGCGTCGACGTCGGTCTGGGCGGTTGACGAGTTGTTGCCGGCGGTCGGGTCGGGAGTAGTACTCGACACCGAAGCGACCTCGACGATCGGATTCGGCGTCTGGTAGCCGGGCGGCACCAGCAGCGTCGTGGTGATGGTCTGCGCGCTGTTCGGGGCCAGCGGACTCAGCGTGCACGGGAACGCCGTCGTGCAGGCGCCGCTGTTGGAGACGAAGGTGAGGCCGGAAGGCGTCGGATCGCTCACCACGACGTTGGTCGCTGTCGATGGGCCGGTGTTGCTCACCACGATGCTGTAGGTGGCCTGGTTTCCCGGCACCACCGTCTGCGGGCCGGTCTTGGCGATGGACAGGTCCGCGCTGGGTGTCAGCTGATCAACGTCGGTGGCCACGTTGCTCGTCGGGTCGCTGAACCCCGGGGGGTTCTGCGCCGTCGCCGTGTTGCCCAGTTGCCCGGTGGCGCCGGGGGCCACCGTGCCCGTCAGGCGGAAGGTCGCGGTGGCGCCGGAGTCGAGCGAGACGGTGGTGGCGATCGACCCCGGGCCGCCGGCTGCGGTGCAGCTGCCTCCGCCCGTCGTGATGCTGCACGTCCAGCTGGGATTCTCGAGCGCCGCCGGGGCCGAGTCCGCCACGCTGACGCCCGCCACGTCACTGGGCCCGGCGTTGCTCACCGTGATCGTGTACGTGGTCACCGTTCCCGGGACGATGCTCGTCACCCCGTTCGACTTGGCGATGGCCAGCCGGGCCACGCGCGTGGCCACGCTGGCCTCCGACCGTGCGGTGTCGTTCCCGGGCGTGGGATCGGGCGTGGCGCTCGACACGCTGGCCTGGTTCACGATCGGATCGGGCGTCGTGTAGCCGGATGGCACGTGGAAGGTCGTGGTGATGGTCGCAGTCGCGCCGGGCGCGAGCGTGCCCAGGCTGCACGGGAACGGTGTCAAGCACGCGCCGGAATTCGACACGAAGGCGAGGCCGGTGGGCGGCGGGTCGGCGACGACGACGGAGGTCGCGGTCGACGGTCCCTTGTTGGTGACGTCGATCGTGAAGACCACGTCGGTGCCGGCGGTCGCCCCGGCGGGCCCCGATTTCGACACCGCGAGGTCGGCGGCCGCCACGATCGTCGTCGAGTCCGAGCCGCTGTTGTTCCCGAGGTCCGGGTCGGTCGTGCCGGCGGGCGGTGCGGCGGCGGCGGTGTTGGTGAGCGTGCCCGCCGCAGCGGGCGCCACGGTGCCCGTGGCGGTGAACGTCGCCGCGCTGCCCGCGGGCAGATCGACCGTGGTGGCGATGTCGCCGGAGCCGCTCGCCACGCAGCTGCCGCCGTCGGTGGCGGTGCAGGACCACGTGACCCCGGTGAGCGCCGCCGGGAAGGTGTCGCTCACGGGTGCTGCGAGCACGTCGGTGGGACCCGCGTTGGTGACCACGATCGTGTAGGTGTCCGTCCCGCCGGCGAGCACGGTGGCGAGGCCGTCGGTCTTCGTGACCGAGAGGTCGGCCACTCGGGCCGCCGTGGCCGTGACGCTCCCCGAGTCGTTGCCGGGGTTCGGGTCGTCCTCGTTGGCGAGGGTCTTCGTGGCCGTGTTGGTGAATGCGCCTGTCTGTGCGACCGTTGCCGTGATCGAGAGCACGGCCGACTGGGTGGCCGCGACGCTCCCGACCGTCCATGTCCCGCTCACCGGGTCATAGGTGCCCTGCGACGGCGTGGCCGACACGAAGGTCAGGCCGGCCGCCAGCTGGTCCGTGACCACCACGCCCGTCGCGGGGCTCGGGCCCAGGTTGGTCGCCGTCACGGCGAACGTCACCTGCTGGTCCACCGCGGGCGCCGGGTTGCTGATCCCCTTGGTGACCTGGATGTCGGCCATGGTGACAGCGTTGAGCGAGACACTGGACTGGTCGTTGGCAGGGTTCGGGTCGGCCTCGGTCTGGGCGGTCTTGCTCGCCGTGTTGACGATCATCCCGGGCGTGTTCACGGACGCGACGAGGGTGAGCGTCGCCGACGTCGAGAGCGGAAGAGCGCCGATCGTCCACACCCCGGCGTCGGCGTCGTACGTCCCCTTCGACGGCGTCGCGGAGATGAGCGCCAGGCCGGCCGGCAGCGGATCGGTGACCGCGACGCCGCTGGCATCGCTCGGGCCCTTGTTGGTGGCGGTCACGGTGAACGTGACGTTCTGGCCCACCGACGGCATCGGGTTGTCCACCGTTTTCTGGACGCCGACGTCGGCCGACGCGGCGGCATTGAGCATCGCGACCGCGGAGTCGTTGCTGGTGTCGGGATCCGGCTCGTTGGCGGCGGTCTTGGTGGCGGTGTTGGTGATCGTCGCCGGCCTGCGTGACCAGCGCCGTGATGGTCAGCGTCGCGTTGGCCCCGTTTTGGAGATCGCCGACCTGCCATTGACCCGAGGACGACACGTACGTGCCCTGCTGGGGCGAGGCAGAGACGAAGGTGAGGCCCGCCGGCAGCACGTCGGTGACGACGACGCCACTCGCGCCGTTGGGACCGTTGTTGAGGACGCTGACGAACATCGTCAGCGTGTCGCCCACCAGCGCGGACGTCGGCGTGACGCTCTTCGAGACCGCAACATCGGCGTTCAGATTGACCGGGGTCTGCGTGCTCGTGGTCCGGTTGCCCGGGTTTGGATCCGTCGTGGTGTCGAACACGGCGGCCGTGTTCACGATCGGATTTGGCGAGGTGTAGCCGAGCGGGACCTCGAAGGTCGCGGTGATGGTGCGTGTCTCTCCGGGTAGCAGCGTCCCGAATTCGCACGGGAACGCCGTGTTGCAGTCGCCGGAGGTCGACACGAAGTTCAGCCCGGGCGGCGTCGGGTCGTTCACGGATGCGTCGCGGGCGGTGGAGGGTCCAGCGTTGTGGACGGTCAGCGTGTAGACCACGTTGGTGCCGGGGACGGCGTTCGTCGGACCCGTCTTCGTGACCGACAGGTCGGCGAGTCCGGTGAGCTGGTCGGTGTCCGTGTCGGCGACCTGCGAGGTGCCTGCCACCCCCGGCGGGTTGGCCGCCGTCGCCGTGTTGCTCACAGCGCCGCGGGCGTCGGCCGCGATCGTCGCCGTCAGCAGGAAGGCCGCGCTGGTCCCCGCCGGCAGGTTCACCGTCGTGTCCAGGGCGCCGGCGCCGCTGCTGGCGGCGCAGCTTGCGCCTCCGCTTCCGCTGCACGTCCAGGTGAAGCTGCTCAGCTCGGGGGTCACCGGATCGGTCACGCGTACGCCGGCCACGTCGCTCGGGCCCGTGTTGCCGACCGAGATGGTGTAGGTCGTGGTGTTGCCCGGGACGGCGGTCGACGTGCCGTCGGTCTTCGTGATCGTCAGGTTGGCAACCGGCGCCGCGACACCCACCGATGCCTGCGCCGTGTTGTTGCCGGCCGCCGGGTCGGGCGTGTCGCTCGTCACGCTCGCCAGGTTCACGATCGGATCGGGATTCACGTACGTGGGGGGTACGGAGAACGTCGTCGTGACGGTACGGGTGGCTCCGGGCGCCAGGGTCCCCAGGGCGCACGGGAACGCGGTCGTGCAGGCGCCGCTGTTGGAGACGAAGGTGAGGCCGGGAGGCGCTGGATCGGCCAGGACCACGTTGGTCGCGACCGACGGTCCGTCGTTGGACACGGTGGTCGTGAACGCGACGTTCGTGCCCGGCGTGGCCCGGTCCGGCCCATCCTTGGCGACGGTCACGTCGGCCATGGGAGCCACCGGGCTGGCGACCGCGGCCGGGAGCGGCTGCAGTGGTCCGGAGCCGTCGGGATCGATCTGCGCCGTGTTGGTGATCGGCGCGGTCGCGGCCGGATCGACAGTCACCTGGAACACCAGGCTCGCGGAGCGGCCGGGGCCGATGACGCCGGGCAGATCGCCGAGGTCGTTGATCAGCCCGCCCAGGGCGAAGGGCATCGTGCCGCCGATGTCGGGGATGGCGACGGCGTTCAGGGTGGTGCTGCCCGCGATGTACGTCGTCCCAGCGGGGATGGGATCGGTCAGCGTCACCCCGGTCGCGGCCGCGGTGCCCGTGTTCTGGATCGTCACGCCGTACTTGAGCGGTCCGCCGGGTACGGCCGGCGTCGGCGACGCAGTCTTGCTGGCCTCGATGCGCGGCACCAGGGTCGTCACGGTGTTCGTCGTGAAGGTGCCGTTCTGCGTGGGCTGCCCCGCACAGCTCACGTACCGATATGTGAAGCTGGCCGTCGAATCGTACTGCGCCGCCGCCGGGCTGGCGGGAACCGAGAGCACCTTCACCTGGAACTGCACCGTCCTGGAGCCGCCACCGGCGACGGTGCCGAGGTTGACGCCCGCCCCCGGGTCGGCGCCGGGCTGGACGACGCCGCCCACCTTGAAGGTCCCCGGGATGAACGCCGTCCCCGGTGGAGGCGGATCGGTGAACACGACGTTGGTCGCGTCGACGATCCCGGTGTTCGACACCATCGTCGTGTAGGTGAGCGTGTCGCCCACGAAGGTCGTCGTCTTGTCGACCGACTTGGCCTGCGGGAAGACCGGCGCGCCGACGTCGATCTGCAGCCCGAGGGCGGAGATCACGTAGGTGTCGCCGGTCGTCGTGCCCTGCGCGAACGCCTGCGTCTGCGCGTTCTTGAGCTGCGCCGAGACGTCCACGTTGGTGATGTCCCAGCCCTGGCGGCCGCCCGAGATGTTGGTCGCGGTGAAGGCGTTGGCGTTGCGCGTGCCGAAGGTGCCGCTGGTGTCGAGCGTGCCGTCGTCGCGGTTGATCTGCGAGGCGAAGAAGTTGGTCTGCGGATTGTTCGGGCCCTTCAGCTGGTTCGCGGTTGCCAGCGGCGTGGCTGCGCCGAACAGCATCGTGTCGCCGCTCTTGTTGGCGTCGCCCTCCATCGCGCTGACGGCGAGTCGACCGGAGAGCTTTCCTCCGGGCGGCGTGCAGAAGCCGCTCGTGGACGCGGGCGCCGCGCCGGACAGCTCCGAGCCGACGAAGAGGGCGAGGTTGCGCACCGGCAGGGAGAAGCTCTGGTAGACGACTGCGAGCGTCCAGCCCGCGCAGTTGTTGGTGTTCTCCGAAGCACCAACCGTCGCCGGTACGCCTCCGACCGTGTAGGCGCCGCCCCCTCCCGCCTGGATCCGCGTCGTGACGTTCGCTGTCCGAACATAGAAGCAGTTGCTGGTGCAGCCGGCTCCCGTGTTCGGGCTGCCGAGCTGGCGCTGGAAAGCCGGATCGGGACTGATGGTCGAGACCGTTCCGGCGGGGTCGGTGAGCGTGATCGAATTGTTGCGGGAGCCGCTGACGTCCTGCCCGCCGAGACCATAGGTGCCTCCCCACGTGAGCTCGGCGTAGAGCACCGTGCTGCCCGCGGGGATATTCACTATGGCGCTCGCGGAGTTCTGCGCGAAGGCCAGCGTCGTACCGGCCGGGTACGTCGGGACCTGGAGCGCCGTGTTGATGGTGGTGAAGGCCCCGATCGCGTCCGACGTTCCCGCCTGATTGAGGCCGACCGCCTTGCTCAGACCGAGGGTGTTGCCGGTGAAGGTGATGGCGCCGTTCGTGATGGTGGTGAAGCGGTTGACGTACTGCGCATGCGCGGTCGCCGCGCGGAGCAGCATCACGAGGAAGATCGCCGTTCCCCGCCACCGCGTGGTGCTCCGACCTATCCTGCGCTCGCCGTGCCGGCGGCACCCGCCTGTCCCTTCCAGCCCGATCATCTTCGTGACAGGTCGCGTCGATCGTGCTCCGTGACACTCAGCGATGGGAACTATCGCTGTTCGTTCAGACAATGTCCATGGGGGTGCCGCGGTCCGGATCGTGCAAAATGCACGATCGAATGGGCGTCGCGCAGGTGTCGCACCGATGGCGTAACCACGCGGGATTGCGGCTCTCGGCTGGCCTGCGTGTCGCAGGCGTCGTCGCGGCCGTCCCGCCATGGACGTGTGTGCTACAAGGGCGACGGTACCGACGAGCGGGAGACATGCGGGAGCGAGCGCTGAAGCCGGTGGACGCCATTCTCGATGCGGTCGAATCCCACCGACTGATCGGGCTGCTCAGCGACGGCAATCCATCGCTGGACGAGGACGGCGCCTACGCGATCGCGTGCGAGGTCCATGCGCGGCGCGTCGGGTGCGGGGAGATGCCTGTCGGCCGCAAGATCGGCTTCACCAACCGCACGATCTGGGCAGAGTACGGGGTGTGGGCGCCGATCTGGAGCCACGTCTACGACTCGACCGTGCGCCACGTCTCGGACAGCAGGGCGCGCGTCGCGATCGGCCACCTCCTCCAACCGCGCATCGAGCCCGAGATCCAGCTGCACTTCGCGCGAACTCCGCCGGTCACGCGCGACGAGGCGGCGATTCTCGCGTGCATCGACTGGATCGCGCACGGGTTCGAGATCGTTCAGAGCGTCTATCCCGACTGGAAGTTCCGAAGTGTGGATGCGATCGCCGCGTTCGGTCTTCACGGTGCGCTGGTCGTGGGCACGCCCGTTGCGGTTCGGGACATCGACGACTGCGTTGCGAAGCTGCGCAGCTTCACTGTCGTCCTCTCCAGAGACGGCAGGGAGGAGGCGGCGGGTGGCGGGGCGGACGTGCTCGACTCCCCGCTGCTTGCCTTTGCGCACCTCGCGGAGATGCTGGGGAGACAGGCGCGCTTCGCGCCCGTCCAGGCCGGAGAGATCGTCACGACCGGGACACTGACCGCGGCGCGGTCGGTGTCGCCGGGCGAGACGTGGGCGACGAGGCTCGACGGCATCGATCTTCCTGGCTTGTCGATGACCTTCGCGTGATCGACGCCCGTCTCCCGGCTGCCGAGGTAGCAGCCTGCTACCCGAAATGTAGCGCAAGGGAGAGGACGCGCCGTACGACGGCGCCGCGAGAGCGAACAGGAGGAGCAAGGCATGCAAAGGGTAGCGATACTGACTCTGCTGGCTGGCTGCGCGATGCTGGTCGGCACGGCACACGCGAAGGCGCGCGTATGCGCGCCACCGGTCGCGCAGGTCGTGGCGTTGGACGAGTGCGATCCGAAGACCTTCAACGCGAAGCTCGGCGAAAAAGGAACCGGCTTCTGCCACAACGTCGCGCTCAGCGCCCTCGGCTTCGCGACGACGCTGTCCGATCTCTTCGCCAAGGCGGCCGCGGGAACCCCCGATCCGGGCTGGGACTTCGAACCCGACGAGCTGACGATCGATCAGGGCACCACGGTGTCCGTCGCCGACCAGGGTGGTGAGCCGCACACCTTCACGGAGGTGGCGCAGTTCGGTGGCGGCTTCGTGACGGACCTCAACCACGGCGAGCCCACCGTTCCCGAGTGCGCAGGCGGCTTCGCCAACGTCGCCGTCGCCCGGACACGGATCGTCCAGGGCGGACGCATGGACGTCACCGGGCTCTCGAAGGGCAAGCATCTCTTCCAGTGCTGCATACATCCCTGGATGCGCATGGAAGTGGACGTGAACTGAGCAGCGGGGCGCCCGGGCGCGGGCGTCGCGAGGTCGACCGGGAACGTCGCTTCGCGATTGCCCGCCGGGCGCCCGATGCGGCCCGGCCTAGTTGCGCATGTAGTGGCAGGTGTACCCGTCCGGATGCTTCTGCAGGTACTTCTGGTGGTACTCCTCGGCCGGCGTGAACGGGCCGGCGGTCACGATCTCCGTGGTGAGCGGCGCCGACCACTTGCCGCTGGCGTCCACGCGCTGCTTCACGCGTTCGGCGATCTGGCGCTGCGTCTCCGAGGTGACGAAGATGGCGGAACGGTACTGCGTCCCGACGTCGTTGCCCTGCCGATCCTTCGTCGTCGGATCGTGCATCCGGAAAAACCACTTCTCCAGAAGATCCTCGTACGACAGCGTCTTCGGATCGAAGACCACGCGTACGGACTCCGCGTGTCCGGTGCTCCCGGTGTGAACGTCGTCGTAGGTGGGATTCGCGGTCTGTCCGCCCTCGTAGCCCACGTCGGTCGAGACGACGCCGGGGATCTTGCGCAGGAGCTCCTCCATGCCCCAGAAGCATCCCCCCGCGAGGATCGCGGTCTCCGTGCCAGGAGGAGCGTCCGCGGCGAGCGGCACGTTGGCGAGGCCGGCGAGCAGGGCGCACATCGCCGCGAGCGTACGGTATCGGGGCAGTGGGTGGAGGCGCATCGAGACCACCAGCCACAGAAGGCACATGGTGGCAATCGGGGCGGGCTGGCGGTCGAGTCCCGACCTCAGCGGTCCGCGCCGTCGTCGTCGCGGCGACGGCTGCGCCGGGCTTCACGCAGGGTGAACGTCACCGCCGCGGTCACCATCGCGATGCCGCCGCCGACGAAGACGACGTCGCTTGCCCGCTCCCACTCGAGGACGTCGCCGAGGAACGCGACCAGCATGACGACGATGACCGACTGCGCCACCACGATCTTCAGGTCCTGCAGCTCGCGCACCTCGAACCACGCGGGGAGCGCGCCCTGGGTGCCGAGAAACAGGGCGCCAAGACCGAGCGCGACGATGTAGAGGATCGTGCCGAGCAGGAAGAGATCGAGAATCTTGAAGGCGGTGACCGTCGCGGTGGCGACGTCGGCACCGCCGCGAACCATCTGGAGGACGGTCTGCGCGACGGCGACCGCACCGTAGATCGTGACCGCGGCGAACATGACGATGCACCCCAGCACCGCGACGACGACGACGTGGCGGCTGAGCTCGAGAATCGTCTTCATCGATCACCGGGGACGGATGAACTTCAACACGAACCGGTCGCTCGTGCCACGCCGGTCCCCGGCCTGCTTCGGCGAGTCGTTCCAGTCGCGGGTGTCCCGCGGATTGCGCAGGAAGTCGGCCTCGGCGACGAATCGGAAGCCGGCGTGCTCGACCTCGTCGCGCAGCGTCTTCTCGTCGATGCGGTGGAGGGTCTGGACGTCGGCGAGGCCGCTGCCGGCACGCGCGGAATGATCGACCACGCCGAACACGCCGCCGGGCTTGAGCGCCGCCAGGATGGACTTCAGCATCTTGCTGCGATCGATCTGCATCCAGACCGTGTCGTGGTAGATGAGGACCATCATCACGAGGTCGAGGTTCTTCGCCTCGCGCGGAAGCGGAGCGTCGAACTCGCGATCGACGCGCACCACGTTCGACAGCACCGGCTTCTTCAGGCGCTCGCTCCAGGGGCCCTCGGCGAAGCGTTCGAGGAACACCTTCGGATTCTGCGCATAGACCCGACCCGTGCGGCCGACGGCCCGGGCGAGCAGCTCCGTGGTGTACCCGGTGCCGGCCCCCAGCTCGGCCACCCGCATCCCGGGCCGGACACCGAAGAACGTGAGCAGCTCGGCGGGATGCCGTCCGGCGTCGAGCGCGCGATCGTCCTGGCTGCGATCGCTGGCGCCGACGACCTCGCGGAGCTGCCTGGTCGGGACGCCGACCGGCGCCTGTGCGCGGGCGGCTGGTGGGTGCCGGGAAGGCCATGGCCGCCGCTGCAGACGAGGAGCAGGGTCGCGGGGAGGAGGAAGCGGAGCGTGTGCATGCCGACGCCCTATCAGGAGCCGCCCGCTGACTCGAATTCCAGGCGAATCCGCTCAGCGCTCGCGCGCCAGGATGGCGCTGGTCAGCACCGCGAACCCCATGATCAGGAGCGCGGTGAGCGGGTGCTGGGTCGCGATGGCGCCCGACGCCACTCCCACGCAGCATCCCGTGAGGCGTGCCCCCTCGTCACGCGCGAACGAGACGATGCCGAGGACCAGGGCGATGAATCCCAGCACGGCGGCCGTCGTGGCCAGCCGCTGCCGCCACGTGCTCGGTGGCCGCGCCTCGGCCGGCGCGGGCGCATCCTGCTGCATGCCGAACATGCGACGCCCGAACCAGGTCACCCATCCGCTCTGGCCGCCGGCGAGCTCCGGCTCGCTGGCGGGCGAGACCCAGCCGGGGAGGAGCGCCAGCCCCAGCGCCAGGATGGCGACCGCCAGGCCGACCCATCCGAACACGTCGCGGCGCTTGATCATCGTCCGAGCGATCGCGTGTGACCGGCGCACTCATCGTCGTCGGCGACCGCGATGGGCGCGTATCAACCGGCGCCCGCGCGTGCAAGACGAATCGACGTCGTGCCGCGCGTGTCTCGACCGCGTCGTGTGCGCGGCGTATAGCACCGGCGTGCGCACGCTTCGCGCGAAACGCGCCCTGATCACCGGCGCGGCATCCGGCATCGGCAAGGCCATCGCGACCCGGCTGGGCGCCGAGGGGGCCGAGCTGCTGCTCGTCGACGTGAACGAGGAGGGACTCGCGGAGACGGCGAGCGAGCTGCGGCGCCGTGGCGCGACCGTCCGGACCTACGCCGTCGATCTGACGGCGAGCTCGCGCCTGCTCGGTCTCCGCGAGGAGGTGCACCGCGACGGGGGTCCGATCGACGTGCTGGTCAACAACGCCGGCGTGGTGTTCGGGGGCGGGTTCCTCGACGTTCCGCTGGAGCGCCATCTGACCACGTACCGGGTCAACACCGAGGGCCTGGTCGCGCTGACGCACGTCTTCCTTCCCGATCTGATCGCGCGCCCGGATGCGCACGTCGTCAACATCGCCAGCGCGTCGGGCTTCATCGGGCTCCCGTTCGGGGCGACCTACGCCTCGAGCAAGTGGGCGGTGATCGGATTCTCCGAGTCGATCCTCCTCGAGCTCGAGCACCTCGGACACCACCACGTCCACGTCACCTGCGTCTGTCCGAGCTACGTCGCGACCGGTCTCTTCGACGGCGCGCGCCCGCCGCGCACGACCCGGCTCCTCACCCCCGACCGCATCGCCGATCTCACCGTGCGCGGCATGCTCGCCGATCGCGTCTACGTGCGCGCCCCGTGGCTCGTGAAGGTGACGCCGCTGATGAAGGCGCTGGTGCCGTTCCGCGTCTTCTATCGCGTCGCCGGCTGGCTCGGCGTGAACACGAGCATGCTCGAATGGCGTGGGCGGCCCGCCCGCTGACCGGTCGGCCGTCCTAGCGCCGCGGTGCGAGGGCGGCGCGCACGCGATCCTTCGTCTCCGCAGCGCACCAGGCGGGGACGAGCTCCTCGCGGAAGCGCCGCCGCTGCTCGTCCGACAGATCGAGCGCGCCGGCGCGCAGCGTCCGCTTGGTGACCTCGTAGGCGCCGCGAGGATGCGCCGCGAGGTGCGCGAGGCAGGCGCGCGCGCTCGCCTGCACGTCGGTGGCGAGCTCGTCGACGAGGCCGAGCGACAGCGCGGTGCGCGGGTCGTACAGGCCGCCCTCGAGGACGACACGCTGGATGGAGTGCGGCGGCAGGCGGTGGCGGGCCAGTGCGAGGATCTTCGGGGGAAACTCGAGGCCGAGCGCGACCTCGTTGAGGCCGATGCGCACCGCCGGGTCGTCGCGCACGATACGCACGTCGCAGCACAGCGCGATGACGCAGCCGCCCGCGATCGCATGGCCGTTGACGCACGCGACGGTCGGCGCCATGTGGCCGTAGAGGGCGTCGATGACGTCGTCGAGCAGGCCGAGGAACTCCTCCATGCCTGCGCGATCGAGGGAGGCGACCTCCTTCAGGTTCAGGCCGGCGGAGAAGACGTCGCCGGCGCCGACGACGAGGAGCGGCCGGCCCGCTGCGCGGCGTACCTCCTCGACGATGTGGCGCATGAGCGCGGCGCCGAGTGCGTTCTTTCCCGGCGCGTCCAGGGTGAGCTCGTACGGATCGACCGCCATGCGCCGCTTCTAGCTGGCGGTCGATCCGTCGTCCACGGCACGCTGGCACGCCGTGAAGCCGCGCGGGATCAGTCCTCGACGATCCGGATCGCCGCGCGCGGGCAGCGCTTCACGGCCAGCTCCACCTTGGCGCGCAGCGACTCGTCCGGCCGATCGACCAGCACCTGCGACTTGTCGTCGTCGCCCACCTTGAAGACCTCGGGCGCATGGTGCTCGCACACCGAGTTGCCCTCGCACAGGTCCTGATCCACGATCACGCGCATCGTCGTTCCGCCCAGTACGACGTAGCGGGTTGGCCCGCGTCGCGCAAGATTCTCTCAGCGCCCGACGGACGCGAGGGGCACGGTGATGGCGTGCGGGAAGCGCATCGACCCGAGCGGGGTCTCGAGATACGGGTTCAGCCGGAGCTGGGCGTCGACCGGACTGCGGCCGTCACCCGCGAGCGCCGCCGCGAGCCGCAGCAGCGTCGGCATCTGCCGCCCGAGCATCTCGAACAGATCCACCGCGACGTGGACCGGCACGTCGGCGCTCTCGCCGGGCGGGATGGTGTAGGGTCGCGCGACCCGTCCGCCGACCGTTTTCCGGCCGTCGAGCAGCAACGTCCAGTCCATGCGCACCAGCTCGGCAGTGACGGGATTCGACGGCGGGTTGCTCGCGCGGACGACGACCTCGCACTCGAGCGGGAGGTGTCCCGACAGCGCCGCGGCCGCGAACATGGCGGTCTCGGCCGGCGCGACCTCTGCCTCGCCGTGCCGTCCGTCGATGCGCATCCCGGCCACACGGACGTCGTTCACGCGGTCGACCTGGAAATCGACGTCGCGCAGCGCGTTGATGCCGCGCATGGTGCCGCAGCCGGCACCCATCGCGCTCACGACGAGGGCCATGAGTGCGATGCGTGCCGCCACCTCCTGCTGCATCCTCCGCACGTGGTCTCTGGCTTGTATCCCGGGCGTGGACGCAGTGCGACGTACCCGGGCTCGACACGAGCAGAAGGGGGATCGTCAGCGCCCTGCAACCCTGGTAGGCACGAGACATGCGAGGCGATCTTGCCGCCGCGCTTCTGGCCGCCGTCCTGGCGAGCGGCTGCATGCCGGGTGTGGGATATCCGGGCTTCGGATATCCGGGACTCGGCTACCCGGGGCTCGGCTACCCGGGACCGAGCGTCGGCTACTCTCCGCCGTACTATCGCGACTACGATGCGCCCTACTACGGCAAATGGGGCGGCGGCAGCCTGTCGCGGGACGAGGCGCGCGACATGGCCCGTGAGCAGCAAGAGCAGCAGCGTCGCCTCGAGCGCGAGCAGGCCGAGCGCCGGCAGGACCTGCGCGACCGCCAGGCGGAGCGGCGCGACAGGAAGCAGGCCGACGACACCTGGAAGCAGCGGAACGTGAACTGGCAGAAGCAGCAGCGCGCGCAGCAGAACGAGCGCTTCCAGCAGCAGCGCGAGAACCTGAAGAAGTGGCAGAACCAGCAGTGGGACCGCTAACGCGTCGCGCGCATCGGTAGGCAGCTCACGGCGCCGCCGTGCTACGAGCGTCGCATGGCGGACGCGACGCGCGCTCTCGACGGACACTTCGCCCTCGTCACCGGCGGTGGCAGTGGCATCGGCCTCGCCTGCGCGCGCGCGTTGCTGCGTGACGGCGCCACGGTGACGATCGCCGGCCGCTCGGAGGACAAGCTCCGGCACGCCGCCGCCGCGCTCGAGCCCGAGGCCCCGGCGGGCGCGGCCGTGCGGGTGGCCGTCTGCGACGTGACGGACGAGGCCGCGGTCGAGGCCGCGGTGCGGATCGCGGCGACGTCGGGACGTCTCGACATCGCGGTCGCCAACGCCGGCGGCGGCGCGGCCGGTGCCATCGTGCGGATGTCGCTCGACGAGTGGCGCTACACGATGGACGTGAATCTCGCGGGCACCTTCCTCACCATCAAGCACGCGGCGCAGGCGATGGCGGGTGGCGGCGGCGCGATCGTGGCGACGTCGTCGATCGCCGGCGTGCTGACGCATCGATTCATGTCGGGATACTGCGCGAGCAAGGCCGGTGTGGAGATGCTCGTGCGCTGCGCCGCAGACGAGCTGGGTGCGCTCGGCATCCGGGTGAACGCGGTCCGGCCTGGTCTCGTCCCGACGGATCTCGCGACCCCCCTCGCGGCCGACGAGGTGGTCGTGGCCGACTATCTCGACCAGATGCCCCTCGCACGGCTGGGTACCACCGAGGACATCGCGGCCGCGGTGCGCTGGCTCGCCGGACCGGAGTCCTCGTGGGTGACCGGGCAGTGCGTGGCGATCGACGGCGGGCACACCTTGCGGCGGGGGCCGCGCATCGAGACGATGGTCGAGACGTTCTTCGGACCCGAGGCCGTCGCCAGCTTGAAACCGCGCTGAGGCGGTTGGCTCGCCTCGCGCGGATGCCTACAGTCCGGGCATGCGCGCGATCCGGTACGTCGTCTGCGACGTCTTCACCGACCAGCCCCTCGCTGGAAACCAGCTCGCGGTCTTCACGGATGCGCGTGGCCTGGATGACGATCTCATGCAGGCGCTGGCGCGCGAGATGGGCTTCGCGGAGAGCACCTTCGTGCTCCCGGCGGCGGCGGGCGGGCATGCGCGCATGCGCATCTTCACGCCGGCGGTCGAGGTGCCGTTTGCGGGCCATCCGACCCTCGGCACCGCCTTCGTGATCGGAGAGGCGACGCAGCTGCGCGAGGTCGTGCTCGAGACCGGCGCGGGTCCGGTTCCGGTGCGCCTGGAACGCGAGGGCGCACGCGTGGTCTTCGGCTGGATGACGCAGCCGACGCCGCGCATCGTGCCGTTCCCGGATGCCGACGCGCTCGTGGCGGCGCTCGGCGTGACGGGGTCCGTCCTGCCGATCGAGTGCTACGACAACGGCATCACGCACGTGTACGTCGCGCTGCCGTCGCGCGAGGCGGTGGGCGCCCTGCGCCCCGACCTGGCGCGGCTCGCCGCCCTCACGACGAACGGCGTGAACGTGTTCGCCGGCGACGGCGAGCGCTGGAAGACGCGCATGTTCGCCCCGGCCAGCGGCGTCCCCGAGGATGCGGCGACCGGCTCGGCGGCCGGTCCGCTGGCCTGGCATCTCGCGCGGCACGGGCGCGTCGCGTACGGGGACACCATCCGCATCGAGCAGGGGGCGGAGATCGGCCGCCCGTCGCTGCTCTACGCGCGCGCACACGAGCGTGGAGACGTCGCCACGATCGAGGTCGGCGGCTCGGCCGTCACGGTGGCGCGCGGCGAGTTCCGCCTGCACCGCTGACGCCGGCGCTCAACGCCAGTCGTCGAGCACCAGCGCCTCGGCGTGGCACGTCACCGGATCGTCGTGGCGGTGCATCGCGATGCCGATCAGGTCGACATGCCAGCCGCGAGCGAGGAGCACGCGATAAGCGGTGCGGCGCGCGGTATTGACGCCGGCCAGGACGCGGTCGAGCCCGCGGTCGCGAGCCAGCGCGCCGCAGGCGCCGAGGAGCGCGCCCAGGCGATCGCCGCCTCCCGCGCCCGGCCGCACCGCGCCGAACTTGACGTAGCACGCGCCGCCGCCGGCCTCGGAGCCCGTGCCGCAGTGGCAGATGGCGATCCCGTCGGGCGCGTTCGCGGCGCCGGTCAGCACGACGTCGCCGAGACCCTGCGCCGTCACCGACTCGATCTCGCGCGTCACGTCGAGTCCCGGGTGCACGGCGTCGGTGAGCCGGCGCGCGGCGGCGAGAAGCGCCGGCCGCTCCGCGGCGGCCACGTCGGACCAGTACCGGGCACCGCCCCGCGCTCCATCCGGCCGCCCGGAGAAGACGATGGTCTGGAAGCGAGGCCAGAAGCCGAAGCGCTGATACAGGACGAGATGCTTCGGGCTCTCCGCGAACGTGAAAAGTCCCGCGTGCGTGACGCCCGCGCGATCGAAGAGCGGCATGGTGGCCTCGAGCAGGCCGTGCGCGATCCGTCGATCCCAGAGATCGGGACGGACCGTGAGCGGTCCGAAGAAGCCCACGCTGCCCCAGCAGGTGACGAAGTTCGACCCCACGACCTCGCCGTCCAGCTCCGCCGCCAGCGCGGTCGACGGGTCCGCGTGCCAGCGCGAGCGCACCCAGTCCGAGTCGCCGGCGAACTGCATCGGGTCGGGGAGGCGGACGAAGGTGCCGAACGCCAGGCGGAAGATGCGGTCGGCGGTCTCGAGATCGTCCGCGCGCAACGGGCGGATCGTGATGCCGGACATCACGGCACGATCCGCGCGAGCTCGCGGCGGACCGCGGCGGACGCCTCGAGCTGTGGCCAGTGGCCGACGTCGGCGAAGCGCACCAGGTCGGCGCCGGGGAGGCGTTCCGCGATGCGGTCGGCCATGTGCGCGCCCGATACCGGGTCCAGGTCGCCCCACAGGAAGTGTCGCGGGACGGCCGTGTGCTCGAGCGCGTCCACCCAGCGCGCGCCGTGTCGCTGGCGGTCGCGGATGTACTGGATCAGGCGATGTCCGATGCGATGCCCGTCGCGTCGCGACACCGACAGCCAGAGCTGCCGCAGCGCCTCGGGCGAAGGCTGGTGATGCGGCGAGAAGGTGGTCGAGAGGGCGCGCCCGAAGCCCTCCTCGCTGGCGAGCGTGCCGATCTGCGGTCCCTGCACCGGATCCAGGAGGGCGAGCTGCGCCGGCTGGGGCCGATGCAGCTCCGGGTACAGTCCGCCGTTCAGGAAGACGACGAGCGGAATCTCGACCCCGAGGCGTCCTTCGCGCAGCCGAGCAAGCAGCTCCTGCGCGACGGACACGCCGTAGTCGTGCACGATGAGCGCCGTCCGCCGGATCTCCCGTGCTCGCCAGAGTGCCTCGGTCAGATCGGCCTGCTCGTGGATGGAGTAGTCGTGATCCACCGGCTTGTCCGAGTCCCCGAAGCCGAGGAAGTCGAAGGCGAGTACCCGACGCCGTGCCGACAGTGCGTCCCACACCGGGTGCCAGTCGAACGAGGAGGTCGGGAAGCCGTGCAGCAGGGTGCACCACTCGCCGGCGCCGCCCGTGCGCACGAAGATCTGACGCTCGCAGGAGAGCCGCACGGGCTGGCGCGCGCCGCCCGCGATCCACTCGTCGAAGGTCGTCATCCCGCGACCGTAGCGTCGAGCGGGCCGGAATTCGAGGGCGCGGCTCCGTCAGCTGCCGAAGAGCCGCGCGGCGGCGGTGGGCGACACGTCGCGGGCGACCCGGGCGAAGCTCGGATGGCCCAGCGCGACGCCGACGATGATGGCGCTCAGCGAGCGATGGAGGACCTCGCGCAGGGTCGCCGCCTCGGCCGCGGGAAGCGTGCGGCCGGTGACCGCGTGCAGGGTCTCGACCTCCTGTGAGGCCTGACCGGCGAGCGTGGCGTCGATGAGCTGTCCGAGGCTGCCGAGCTGTTCGAACGCGCCGTCGAGCTCCGTGTCGCGCATGCCGGCGGCGAGCCGCGCGATCTCGAGCGTGTCCGACTTGACGTGCTGCGCCTCCTCCACCCAGTGGGCGCGCAGGACGTCGGCATAGAGCGGATCGGCCGTGCGATCCCGGATCGACTCGACGTAGTGACGCTGGGTGCCCCATTCGAAGGCCAGGAGGAGGAGGAACCGCGCGAGCGCCCCGTGCTCCAGGAACGCGCGCGCGAAGGCGGCGCAGCGCGTGCCTTCGCGGTCGAAGTGGCGGCCGAAGGGATGTCCGCAGGAGCGCTCGAGGAGCGTCTCAGCCCCGTGAAACAGCGCCTGGTGCTTCATCTCCTCGTCGCCGAAGCGCAGCAGCGCCCGGCGCTGCGAGCGGCCGCCGTATGGCTCCTGCTGCACGAGCGCGCTCAGGTGGAACGGAATGAACTCCTCGTAGTTGCCGAGCAGGTGCACGTAGCTGAAGGCCCGGCAGTGATTGAGCGTGCGCTGCGCCTCCTCGTCGAGAAAGGGCAGCCCGTCGGTGCCCACCCAGGAGGTGGGCACCGTCGTCCGGGCCGCGTCGAAGGAGCGGGCATCGAGGACCTCGTCCACGGTCCAGGCGACCCGCTCCGACGCCGAGACGATCGCGTCGTAGTCGAGACCGCGGGTGAAGGCGTACGGCGTCGGTGCCATGCGATGCTCCTTCGCTTCGTGGTGCCTCTAGGGGCGCGCCTCCAGGATCAGGTTGAACGGGGTCTCGGTGGCGCGCCGGATGCGGGTGAAGCCGGCCTGGCGCAGCACGTCGCGCAGGCGTCCCTCGCCGGCCTGCGCCCCGAGCGCGAGCCCGACCTCCTGCGAGAGCGACGCCGGCGTGCAGACCAGCGTGGACACCGAGTAGAAGAGGCGGCCGACGGGATTCAGGTTGTCCTCCACGTTGTCGTTGGCGAAGGGCTCGACGAGGAGGAAGGTGCCGTCCGGCGCCAGCGACTCGCGAACGCGGCGCGCCGCGCCCACCGGGTCGCCCATGTCGTGCAGGCAGTCGAAGCAGGTGATCAGGTCGTAGCCCGAGCCCGGAAAGCTCTTCGCTGCCGCGGCCTCGAAGCGTACGTGGTCGCCGATGCCCGCGTCCTGTGCCCGCTTCGTGGCGGCGTCGATCGAGGCCTGGTGGTAGTCGAATCCGACGAAGGTCGACTTCGGGAACGCCTTCCCCATGATGATGGTCGACGCGCCGTGCCCGCAGCCGACGTCGGCGACGCGCGCGCCGGTCTTCAGCTTGGCCTCGACGCCGTCGAGGGCGGGAATCCACGAGTCGACGAGGTTTGCGAGGTAGCCGGGCCGGAAGAAGCGCTCGACGCCGGTGAACAGGTCGGGATCGTGCTCGTGCCAGCCGACGCCGTTGCCGCTGCGGAACGCCTCGACCATCTTCGGCGCGATTCGCGTCGCCGCGACCATGCCCTGGAACGCGCCCAGCACGCAGGCCGGGCTGTCCTCGTCGGTGAGCGCGGCGGCGTGGGCGTCCGGCAGCGTGTAGCGTCCGGTCGCCGCCTCGTACGTGACGTACCCGGCGCCGGCCTGTCCGCCGAGCCATTCGCGAACGTAGCGCTCGGTCGTGCCGGTCCGCTTCGCCAGCTCGGCGGGGGTGAGGCCACCGGCTCCTGCCATCGTCTTGTAGAGCCCGAGCTGGTCGCCGATGTTGACCAACGTGGCGGTGAGCGCTCCGGAAACGTCGCCGAGCGCCTTGTGAACGAACTCCAGAACTTCTTCGTGCGTCGCGGCCATTTGATCGATCCTCCTGCGGGTCTCTAGGGCAAGAGGGATGCCAGGCTGATTGAGCTTGAGGTCGTGGAAGAATGGGCATATTCCGACGGTCCGAGATCGCCTGCTCGGCCACAGATGGCCGCTCGGGCCACGCATGGCCCCGATGGCTGACCACCCGACGGACTCCATCATCGGCTCCGCGGAAGCGGTCGCCGAGCTACGACGGCAGATTCGCCATCTCGCCGCCTTCGACACTCCCGGCAATCCCCACGTGCCCACCGTGCTCGTGCAGGGCGAGACCGGGACCGGCAAGGGGCTGGTCGCTGGCGTGATCCATGCCAGCGGCGGCCGGGCAGGGGGACCCTTCATCGACGTCAACTGCGCGGCGATTCCGGAGACCATGCTCGAAGCCGAGCTGTTCGGCTTCGAGGCCGGGGCCTTCACCGATGCGCGGCGCGCCAAGCCCGGGCTCTTCGAGGCGGCGGCGCGCGGCGCCCTCTTCCTCGACGAGGTCGACGCGCTCCCGGTGACGCTCCAGAGCAAGCTGCTCAAGGTGATCGAGGAGAAGCGCGTCCGGCGTCTCGGCGCGGTGTCCGCGCTGCGGCTCGACGTCAAGCTGATCGCGGCCACGCAGCGGGACCTGCGCGAGCTGGTGGCGAGCGGACGGTTCCGGGCGGATCTGTACCATCGCCTTGCCGTCGTGATTCTCGACGTGCCGCCGCTGCGCCGGCGCGGCACCGACGTGGTGGCGCTCGCCGAGCACTTCCTTGGCGAGCATGCGGCCGCGCACCGGCTGGCGCCGAGGCGGCTCGACGCCGCCGCGCGAGCCTGGTTGCTGGCGTACACCTGGCCGGGGAACGTGCGCGAGCTGAGCCACCTGATGGAGCGCGTGACGTTGCTGTCCTCCGACGAGGAGATCGGCCGCGGCACGCTGGAGAGCCTCCGCGTCCCGCTGGTGTCGTCCGTGACCGAGTCGCCACCCGCCGACGAGGACGACGGCGACGACGAGGCGGCGCGCATCCGCGCGACGCTCGCTCGCACGGGCGGCAACGTGGTGCGCGCGGCGAAGCTGCTCGGTCTCGGCCGCAACGCGCTCCGCCATCGCATGCAGCGCTTCGGCATCGGACGCCCGAGCCTGGACGAGGAGCCGGCATCGCGCACGCCGGCGCGCGCGCGCCGGGCGGCTCCGGCGCCGGCGGAGCCAGCGGTCGAGCCGCGCTGGGAGCAGAAGCCGGTGGCGGTGCTGGCCATCGATCTCGTCGTTCCGGAGCACGTCGTCGAGCCGTGGACCGCGGCCCAGCGCTGGGAGACGATGATCATCGAGCGGCTCGCCGGCTTCGGGGGCAGCGTGGTGGCACGCTCGCCGTCGCGGCTCATCGCCGTGTTCGGCGTGCCGCGCGCCCTCGAGCAGCTCCCGCAGCGGGCGGTGCTGGCCGCGCTGTCGGTGCGCCGGCTCGCGGTGGCCGACGGCCCCGAGCTGCGCATGGCCGTCCACGCGGGCGCCGCGCGCGTGGATCTGGCGGCGCGCGACGTGTCGGCGGGTCTGCTCCCGGTGGGCGACACGCTCGCGCTGCCCGATCGCCTGCTCGGTCACGCCGGACCGGGGGAGATCCTCGTGTCGCCCGCGGTGAGCCGTCGCATCGAGGCGTGGTGCGAGCTGCGCGCCCGCGAGCTCCGGCTCGGGGAGTCGGACACGCTACTTGCGCATGCCGTCGTCGGGCGCCGGGCGGCGACGGCGACGGAGGAGCCGCGCGCGGGACAGCAGACGACGTTCGTCGGACGGCAGCGCGAGCTGGAGCTCCTGCGCGAGACGTTCGCGAGCGCGGCGGCCGGACACGGCCAGGTGGTGTTCGTCGTCGGCGAGGCAGGGCTCGGCAAGTCGCGCCTCCTGGCCGAGCTGCGCGCGCGCGTGGCGGGCGAGACCCACTGCTGGGTCGAGGGCCGCTGCGCCTCCTACGGCGCGACGACCGCCTTCCTGCCGGTCATCGATGCGCTCCGGCGGGCGTGGGGGCTCGACGACCAGGACGACGAGTCCGGCGCGCGGGCAAAGGTCGAGCGGGCGATCGCGCAGCTCGGGGACGAGGTCGCGTGGACGCTTCCCTTCGTGCGGCACGTCCTCGGCCTCGCGGCGGACGATGCGACCCTCGCCGCGCTCGACTCCGCCACGCGCCGCAGCGAGATCTTCCGGGCGCTCAAGGCGCTGGTGCTCCGGGTCGCCCGGGAGACGCCGCTGGTGCTGGTGGTGGAGGACCTCCACTGGATCGACTCCGCGTCGGAGGAGTGCCTCGTCTTTCTCGCCGACGTGGTGCCGACCACGCGCGCGGTCCTGATCTGCTCGTACCGTCCCGGCCATGCCCACCGCTTCGGCGATCGCAGCTTCCACGTCCGCGTCACGCTCCAGCCGCTGACGGCGGGCGAGATGAGCGACATCAGCGGCGCGCTGCTCGGGACGCGGGACATTCCCTCCGAGGTGAGCGCCCTGATCGCGGCCAAGGCCGAGGGCAATCCGTTCTTCGTCGAGGAGGTGACGCGATCGCTGCTCGAGGACGGCACGCTCAGGCGGGACAACGGGCGTGTGGTCCTCGCGCACGAGGCGGGCGCCATCGCGGTCCCCGACAGCATCCAGGACGTCCTGGCGGCGCGGCTCGATCGCCTCGCCGACGACGCGCGGCAGGCGATCCAGGTGGCATCGGTCATCGGACGGGAGTTCGCGCTCCGCCTGCTCGAGCGCATCACCGAGGCCGGCGAGCACGTGCGGACCCACGTCGAGGAGCTGCGCACCCTCGAGCTGATCTACGAGAAGGCCGCGCATCCCGAGCTGGCCTACATGTTCAAGCACGCCCTCACCCACGACGTGGCGTACGAGAGCGTGCTCCACGATCGCCGGCGCGCGCTGCACCGGACGATCGGGCTGGCGATCGAGGAGCTCTACGCCGATCGCCTCGCCGAGTTCTACGAGACGCTCGCCCACCACTTCGGCCGTGCGGAGGAGTGGGGGCAGGCGCTCGACTATCACGAGCGCGCCGCCGCCAAGGCGGCCGAGAGCTTCGCCAACCGCGCCGTCGTCGTCCACTGCCGGCAAGCGCTGGCGATCGCCGACCGGCTGGGCGCCGACGTGCCGCAGGAGCGCCGCCGCGCGCTCGAGGAGCAGCTCGCGCTCGCGTGCTTCTACGTGAACGACTTCGAGCTCTCGGGCGAGGCGTACGCGCGGGCGGCCGCGTGCAGCAGCGACCCGGGAACGCGCGCGCTCGATCTCGGCTGGGCCGGGTTGAGCTTCTTCTGGGGCAACGCATATCGCACGCGCGGATGCTGCGGTGGAGCAGGCGCTGGAGGTCGCGCAGCGTCACGGGCAGATCGCGGCCGAGGCGGTGGCCGTCGCGAACGCCGGCTTCTTCCGCGGGGTGTGCAACGGGGACGTCGACGGCGAGCTGCTCGCGATGGAGCGTGCGCTCGCGCTCGCAACCCGCGCCGGCAACGAGGTGGTGGTCGCATTCATCTGCTTCTACATGGCGCAGGTTGCCGAATGGCGCGGGGACTACCGTCGGAGCATCGCGCTCAGCGAGCGGGCGATCGCCGGCGGCCGCCGTTTCCGCCTCGCGCACCTGGTGATCTGGCCGGGCTGGTTTCTCGGCAAGGCGCTCTGCTGCCTGGGCGAGTACGGCGCGGCGATCGTGCGCCTCACCGAGGCGGCGGAGGTCTGCGACCGGATCGGCGATCGCGTGTGGAAGAGCCGGCTGCTCAACACGCTCGGCTGGTGCTTCGGGGAGATCGGAAGCATCGAGCGCGCCCGCGAGCACAACGCGCGCGCAGCGGTGATCGCGCACGAGGTGGGCGACGCGGAGATCGTCGGCAACTCCGAGATCAATCTCGCCGCCAACCATCTGGCGCTGGGGGACCTCGAGCGCACCCGGGGCTACCTCGACCCCATCGTGCAGCGGCTGGCGCGCCCGGGGATCCCTGGATGCGGTGGCGCTACGCGCTGCACGCGAGGCATCTCGAGGGACGCGTGGCGCTCCTGGCGGGAGACCCGAGCGCCGCGCTGGCGCACGCGCACGCCGAGGTCGAGGGCGCGCGGCGCCATCGCGCGCCGAAGATCGAGGCACGGGCGCTCGTGCTCGCCGGCGACGCGCTGCTCGCCATGGACGAGCGGCAGGGCGCGCACGAGGCGCTCGTCGGCGCGATCGGGATCGCCGACACGATCGCCTATCCGCATGCGGCGCGGGCGGCCCTCGCGCCGCTCGCCGAGCTGGCGCGCCGGGCGGGCCGTGCGGAGGAGGCGGCGCGGCACGACGTCAGGCGTCGCGCGCTGCTGGAGTCTGCGCTGCGCACGCTGTCCGAGGACGAGCTGCGACGGGACCTGGCCGCCGCGGCGGAGCACTGAAGTCATGCAAAGGAAACGTTGGTCACTGCCGCTGCTCGGTCTCCTCGTCTCGAGCCTGCTACTGGCATGCGGGTCGCGCCACGCCGCGGCCGACCGACCCACACCGGATGCGGCACTGCACCGCACGACGACGAGCGGCGACGTCGCCGGGTTCATCGGGCGGTATGGCAGCGCGGTGTGGCTCGGCATTCCATACGCGGCGCCGCCCGTCGGCCCGCAGCGCTGGCGGGCGCCGGCGCCGCCACCCCGCTGGGACGGCGTCCGTGACGCGGTCGCCCCCGCATCTCCGTGCGTGCAGTACGCGAGTCCCTTCGGCGGCCTGGAAGACCTGCCCCGGGGCGCGCCGGCCGGCGCCGAGGACTGCCTCTACCTGAACGTGTACGCGCCGCGCTCGGCGACGCCGGGCACCGGACGGCTGCCGGTGATGGTCTGGATCCACGGCGGCGGCAACGTCGTCGGCCATGCCGGCTTCTTCGACGGCGGGAACCTGGCGGCGCGCGAGGACGTGGTGGTCGTGACGATCAACTACCGCCTCGGACCCTTCGGGTGGTTCCGGCATCCGGCGCTGCGCGACGCCGGGGCGAGCGAGCTCGACCGCTCGGGCAACTTCGGTACGCTCGACCAGGTGCGCGCGCTCGAATGGGTGCGCGACAACGCCGAGGCGTTCGGCGGCGACCCCGGGAACGTGACGGTGTTCGGCGAGTCGGCCGGCGGGACGGACGTGTTCGCCCTGCTCCTGGCGCCGCCGGCACGCGGGCTCTTCCACCGCGCGATCGTCGAGAGCGGCAACCTGTTCTTCGGCGCGCCCGCCACGGCGGAAGGCTTCGTCGATGATCCGCAACCCAGCCATCCGAACGCGTCGGGCGAGGCCGCTGCCCGCATGCTGGTCGCCGCGGGTGGGGCCGCGGACCGGGTGGCCGCCAAGGCGAAGCTCGCGGCCATGCCGCCGGAGGAGACCGCCGCGTGGCTTCGCAGCCAGCCCGCCTACGACGTGATGCGGGCATTTCCGATCGCCGCGTCGGGCGAGATGGTCGACGTGCCACGCATGTTCCGCGACGGCGCGGTGCTCCCCGCCGAGGATCCGCTGGTGGCGCTCGGGCGCGATGCGGGACACGCACACGTCCCCGTGCTCGTCGGCACGAATCGCGACGAGAACAAGCTCTTCATGTTCGCCAGTCCCGCGCTGGTCCGGAGGTGGTTCGGCGTGATCCCGCGGCTGCGCGATGCGGCCACGTACCAGCTCGACGCGGAGTACCTGGCCCGCTTGTGGAAGGCGACGGGTGCCGACGAGCCCGCCGCCGCGCTGAGTGCGTCGCAGCGCGAGCCGGTCTTCGTCTACCGCTTCGACTGGGACGAGGAGCCGACGATTCTCGGTACGGATCTGCCGCAGATGCTCGGCGCGGCCCACGGCTTCGAGATCCCGTTCGTCTTCGGACACTTCGATCTCGGTCGCGAGGCCAGCCGGATCTTCACGGCCGACAACGCGCCGGGGCGGGAGGCCCTGTCCACCCAGATGATGGGCTACTGGGCGCAGTTCGCGCGCACGGGGGATCCGGGACGCGGGACCGCCGGCACGCAGCCCGAGTGGCCACCGTGGCACGGGAGCCCGCGATTCCTGGTCCTCGACACGCCGGACGGCGGTGGCATCCGGGCGTCGACCGAGGGCGTCACCACCACGTCGGTGGTGGCCGCCGTCGATGCGGATCCCCGTCTCGCCACGCAGCGCGATCGGTGCCGCGTCTTTCATACGCTGGCGAGCTGGGGACGCGGCTTCGACCGCTCGGCCTATCCCACGGCGGGCGCGCACGGGTGCGCCGACTTTCCGTTCGACGGCTTCGCCGCACCCGGCTGAAGTCGCCGGTCAGACCGCCGGCGGAGTGCTCCTGCGGGCGGGATCGATCGGGCTCATCAGCCCGACCGGGTTCCCGTCGGGATCCTCGACCACCGCGTAGCGCGCGCCCCAGAAGGCGTCCCATGGCGGTTGCTGGCCGCGGTATCCCGCCGCCGTGAGATCGGCGTACCGCGCGTCGACGGCTTCTCGCGACGGCAGATCGAAGCCGATGACGTTGCGCGCGGAACCGGGCTGGCCTCGCCAGCCGGCGTCCCAGCGCTTCGCGAAGGCGACGCTGTCGAACTCGAGCACGAAGCCGCTCGGCATCGTGACCTCGAGGTGATGGGCCGCGAACGAGTGGCTGTCGTCGATCGTCAGCCCGAGCCGGCGATAGAACGCGACGGTGGCAGCCATGTCCGCGACCACGAGGTTGAGCTGTCCGAGTATCGGCGGCGTGTCGTGGGCCATGGGGTGCACGTCAGAGGAGCGTGGCCGGCGCCTGCGGGACGCCGTCCCAGAACTCGGGATCGTGTCCGAAGACGATCTGCGCGCCCGCCGCGCGCAGCGCCCGGAGCGCCTGGAGTGACCGCTGCATCGCCGCCGCGTCGTGGACGATCGCGGGCAGGTGCAGGTCGTCCAGCGTGCGACGGAGGTAGCAGGCGTCGGCGGCGAGCACGACGGTCCCGTGGTCGTTGCGCACCCGCAGCGACTGGTGCCCGGGCGTGTGACCGTAGGTGGGCAGGCAGACGACGCTGCCGTCGCCGAAGAGATCGTGCTCGCCGTCCACCAGGAGCACGTCGTGTCCCAGATCGTAGTCGTGCGGCTGGTAGTAGTTGGCGGCGATCGCCTCCGCGGTGTGGCCGGCCTCCCACTCCCGCCGCTGCACGACGAGGCGCGCGTTCGGAATCTGATGGTTCCCGCCGGTGTGATCGTAGTGCAGGTGCGAGTTGACCAGGTGGGTGACGGTGCCCGCGTCGATACCGAGCGTGGCGAGGCGGGCGCGCACCTCGTCTCCCGGCCGGCACTCGACGTCGTAGACGCGGGCGATCACGCCGAGGCGTGCGGCGGGATCGCTCTGGCAATCGAGGTGCAGGCCGCTGTCGAAGAGCACGCGTCCACGAGGGTGCTCGACGAGGAAGCTCGGCGTCGGCACGCGAATGCGGCCCGACGCGCCGGCGAGGAAGTTCCCGAGGGGCCCCGTCTGCCATCCGCAGTTCATCGCGTAGAGCCGCACGTCCATCGCGTGTCGCCGTAGCACCTTGACGCCCGGCGGGAAACGGGGGAGGGGGTCGCATGACGAGATTCGCGGGACGCGTCGCGCTGATCACCGGCGCCGCGAGCGGCATCGGGCGAGCGGCGGCGGAGCGGCTGGCGTCCGAGGGGGCCGCGGTCGCCGCGGTCGATCGGAACGAGGCCGGCGCGCGCGAGACGGCGGACGCGATCACGGCACGGAGCGGCCGCGCCGCCGCGTACGGCCTGGACGTCGCGGCGAGTGACGCGGTGACGGAGACGGTCGCGCGCGTGGCGCGCGAGATCGGCCCGGTCGACGTCCTGGCGAACATCGCCGGCATCGGCGACACCGCCAGCCTGGACGGGATCGCCGGCATCGACGACGCGCGCTGGCAGCGCGTGCTGGCGGTGAACCTGAGCGGGCCCTTCTTCCTCTGTCGCGCGGTGATCCCGTCCATGGTCGAGCGCGGCGGCGGCGCGATCGTCAACGTCTCGTCGCTCGCCGGGCGGTCGAAGAGCGCTCTCGGCGGGCTCGCGTACTCGTCCAGCAAGGCCGGCCTCCTCGGCCTCACGCGGCACCTGGCGTTCGACTACGGGCCTCGCGGCGTGCGCGTGAACGCGATCTGCCCGGGCGCGGTCGACACCCCGATGCTGCGCGCCGGCGGCGTCAGCGCGGCGCGGTCCCCGGAGGAAGAGACGGCCCGCCGGACGCGGCTCGCGGCGTACCAGTACTTCATGCCGATCAAGCGCGTGTCGCGCGCCGAGGAGCAGGCGGCCGCCATCGCCTTCCTGGCCTCGGACGACGCGTCCTACGTGAACGGGGTGGCGCTCGACGTGAACGGGGGCCTCTTCATGGCGTGACCGTGCGACCCGGGCTGGCGAAGTAGCGCAGCGGATCGATGGGCACGCCGGTCCACCAGCGGTCGTCGGGCGGGAAGGCCATCACCTGGAAGTGGAGGTGCGGCCAGCGCGGGTCGGCGTTGCCCGTGGCGCCCACGTAGCCGATCACGTCCCCACGCCGGAGCGACTGGCCGGCCGTCAGCGACGGCTGATACCGGCTCAGGTGGGCGTAGTAGTAGACGAAACGGCGCGCGGGATCCGTGGCGTAGATCACGTGGCCGCCGAGCCGGTTGCTGCGCAGCGCGAGGACGACCCCGTCGTCGGCGGAGACGACGGGCGTCCCCATGGGTGCCAGGATGTCGAGGGCATTGTGGCGGCGGCGGCCCCCGTCGCGCGGCGCATCGAAGGTGTCGGTGAGCCGCGACGGCGCCACGCCGGCAACCGGCACCATCAGCCGCCGCGAGCCCAGGTCGGAGCTGGCGGCGTGGTGGCGGGAGCGGAAGAGCCCACAGCCGGCGACCGCCATCGCGATCGCGACCACGCCCAGCACGCGCATCCCACACCGCACCACACCAGCCACCGCTCCGCATCCTAGCGCACGACGCGGCTGCCGCCAGTCGGCCGACCGGGCAGGTCTTGACAAACAAACGCTCGTTTGGGTACGCCGGACCACGATGGAAGCCCCGGCGCTCGCCAGTTCCTTCGGAGCCGACCTCTCCCGTCCCGAGACCTTCGCCGCAGGCGTGCCGCACGAGACGTTCCGCCGCCTGCGCGCGGAGACGCCGGTCGCCTGGCATCCCGACAGCGTGCACGGCGGCGGCTTCTGGGCGGTCACCCGCCACGCCGACGTGTGGCGGATATCGCTCGATCAGAAGACGTTCTCGTCCGAGCGCGGCAGCGCGATGATCCCGCCGTACCCGGAGGAGAAGGTGATCCCGCAGCGCGAGATCATGCTCAACATGGATCCGCCCCGGCACACGAAGTACCGGCGCCTGGTCAACATGGGCTTCTCGCCGAAGATCCTGAGTGCGGCCGAGGAGCACATCCGGAGACGCGCGCGCAGCATCGTGGACGCGGTGGCGCAGAAGGGGCGCTGCGACTTCGTCACCGAGGTGGCGGCCGAGCTGCCGTTGCAGGTCATCGTCGAGATGCTCGGGGTGCCGCTCGAGGATCGGCACCGGTTCTTCGAGTGGACCAACACCATGGTCGGGGCGGACGACCCCGAGTATGCGACGGGGCAGCCCGAGCGGGGCGAGATGGCGATGATGCAGCTCTTCGGCTACGCGAACGAGCTCGCCATCGAACGCAAGCGCTGCCCGCGCGAGGACCTCACCACGCTCCTCCTCCAGGCCGAGGTCGACGGCGAGCGCCTCACCGAGTCGCAGTACGACTCCTTCGTCATGCTGCTCTCCGTGGCCGGCAACGAGACCACGCGCAACCTGATCGCCGGCGGCATGCTGGCGCTGATCCAGCATCCCGAGCAGCGCGCGCGGCTGCTGGCCGACCGGTCGCTGCTGCCGACGGCGGTGGAGGAGATGCTGCGCTGGGTGTCGCCGGTGATGGCGTTCCGGCGCACGGCCCAGAAGGACCTGGAGATCCATGGCACGCCCGTGCGCGAGGGTGACCGCGTCGTCATCTGGTACGCGTCGGCCAACCGCGACGAGACGGTTTTCCCCGACGCCGACCGCTTCGACGTCGGCCGGTTCCCGAACGACCACCTCGGCTTCGGCATCGGGCCGCACTTCTGCCTCGGCGCGCACCTCGCCCGGCTGGAGATCCGCATCATGTTCGACGAGCTGCTGCGCCGGCTGCCCGACATCGAGCTGGACGGCACCGTCGAGCGCCTGCACTCCGGCTTCCTGAACGGCATCAAGCGCATGCCGGTGCGCTTCACGCCGGAGTGACGCGCACCGACGGGCTCAGCGCGCGCGCGTCGCGAAGATCTTCTGGGTGACCTCGCCGCCCTGCCAGAAGGGCGTCGCCTGGCTCATGTCGGCGATGCGGTCGAAGGCCGCCGCGACGTCCTCGACCGTGGCCGCCGGTCCGAGATGCACGCCCTTGCTCTCCACCACCTGCACCTTGGCGTAGTAGCCGGCGCCGGCCTCGACGATCGTGCCGTTCGGCGCGTCCTCGCTGCACAGGTAGAGCACGGCGGGAGTCACCAGCTCGGGCTTGAGCGCCTGGAACGCCTGCTCCGGCATTCCGAGGTCGGCCGTCATGCGGGTGGCGGCGACGGGGGCGATGGTATTCACGCGGATGTTCTTGCGCTCGCCCTCGAGCTTGAGCGTGTTCATCAGCCCGACGAGGCCCATCTTGGCCGCGCCGTAGTTCGACTGGCCGAAGTTGCCGAAGAGCCCGCTCGACGAGGTGGTCATCACGATGCGCCCGTAGTTCTTCGCCGCCATCACGGGCCACGCGGCGCTGGTGCAGTAGACGCTGCCGAGGAGATGCACCTTCAGCACCAGCTCGAAGTCGTCGAGCGGCATCTTGCCGAACGACTTGTCGCGCAGGATGCCCGCGTTGTTGATGAGGATGTCGACCGTGCCGAACGCCTGCACCGCGTCGCGGACGATGCTCTGGGCTCCCTCGCGATCGCTCACCGAGCCGCCGTTGGCGATGGCCTTGCCGCCGAGCGCTTCGATCTCGCGCACGACGTCCTGCGCCGCCTTGCTGGAGCCGCCGCTGCCGTCGACCGCGCCGCCGAGGTCGTTCACCACCACGCGGGCGCCCCGGCGCGCGAGCTCGAGCGCGTGCGCCCTGCCGAGGCCGCCGCCGGCGCCGGTGACGATCGCGACCTTTCCATCGAAGCTCATCGCCATGACCTGATCCTCCGGCGCCTCTGCTAGCGCGGATCCGCTGCTCGGTCGAGGGTGACCGTCGGCTTTGTCTTCTGGCGGCCGATGCTCTAGCGTCGCGCCATGGACACGCCCGCGCCGTCGCACACCGACGCCGCCGTGCTCCGGCGGGAACGCGATCTGTATCTCCGCCTGCTCGATCTCGGCCACGAGGTGACCCTCGAGCCGTTCCTCGCGGAAGCGCTCGGCCTGCTGGTCGAGATCACCGGCGCGCAGGAGGGCTACCTCGAGCTCTACGACGACGACGACCAGCCCGAGAGCCCGCGCTGGTGGATCGCGCACGGGCTCAGCACGGAACGCATCGACCACGTGCGTGCGACGATCTCGCGCGGGATCATCGCCGAGTCCGTCGCCAGCGGCCGCACGATCATCACCCCGGCGGCGATCCTCGACCCGCGCTTCAGCCACCGCGACAGCGTGCGCCGCGCGAGCATCCAGGCGGTGCTGTGCGCGCCGATCGGCGCCGATCGCCCGCGGGGCGTCCTCTACATGACGGGCGGCGCGGCGGCCGCGCCGTTCTCGGAGGACGATCGCGCGCGGGTGGAGGTGGTGACGCGGCACCTGGCCCCCGTCGCCGACCGCCTGCTGCAGCAGGCGCGGCTCGAGACGGTCGACGATCAGACCCGGGTGCTGCGGACGACGCTCCGACTCCACGGTCTCGTCGGCCGGAGCGAGGCGCTGGCCGCGGTGCTGCGCGAGGTGGCGATCGCCGCGCCGACCTCGAAGACGATGCTGCTCACCGGCGAGACCGGGACCGGCAAGACGCAGCTGGCACGCGTGATCCACGAGAACAGCCCGCGCCACCGCGGTCCCTTCGTCGAGGTGAGCTGCACCAACATCCCCGAGAGCCTGGTGGAGAGCGAGCTCTTCGGGGCCAAGCGCGGCGCGGCGACGGGCGTCGACCGCGATCGCGCCGGGTACGTCGCCCAGGCGGAGCACGGGACGCTGTTCCTCGACGAGATCGGCGACATGCCGCTCAAGGCGCAGGCGGCGCTGCTCCAGCTGCTGCAGTCGCGGCAGTATCACATGCTCGGCAGCCCGGCCGCCGTCCAGGCGGACGTCCGGGTGATCGCCGGCACCAACGTGGACCTGCGGCGCGCGGTGACGGAAGGACGGTTCCGCCAGGATCTCCTCTACCGCCTCGACGTCATCACCATTCGCATGCCGTCGCTGGCCGAGCGGCGCGAGGACATCCGCGAGCTGGCGGAGTTCTTCTGCACCGAGGAGTGCCGCAAGGAAGGGCTCGCGGCGAAGGCCCCGTCGCGCGACGCGGTGCGCGCGCTCGAGGCGGCGGAGTGGCCGGGCAACGTCCGCGATCTGATGAACGCCGTCACGCGCGGCGTGCTGCGCGCCGAGGCCGAGGGCACGGCGCAGGTCGAGCGGCGACACGTGTTCCCGGACGTGTCGCACGCCGACCCGTCGCCAGATCACGTCCCGACCTACGAGGAGGCGGTGCATCGCTTCAAGGCGCAGCTCCTGCGCGACACGCTCGAGCAGACGGGCTGGAACGTCGCGGAGACCGCGAAACGGCTCGATCTCGCCCGCTCCCACCTCTACAATCTGATCGGCGCCTACGGGATCGTGCGCGAGCGCCGCTCCTGAGCGTGAAGACCGCGAGGCCGCGATGAACGTGCTCCTGGTGACCACCGACCAGCAGAAGGCGACGACGATCGGCGCGTACGGCGATCCGCTCGGCGCCACGCCGGCGCTCGACCGTCTCGCGGCGGGCGGCGCGCGCTTCACCTGCTGCCGCACGCAGAATCCGTTCTGCCAGCCGGCGCGGGCGACCATCCTGACCGGGCAGTACCCGAGCACGCACGGCGTGGTGCGCAACGGGATCGACCTGCCGGAGCAGGCGGCGGCCGACTCGGTGGCGACGCGGTTCGCGCAGGCGGGCTTCGCGACCGCGTTCTTCGGGAAGGCCCACTTCGCGTCTTACTTCCCCGACTTTCCGACCGGTCGCATCGAGTCGGTGCCCGACTCCGGATCGGTGCCGCCCGAGTGGCAGGGACCGTACTTCGGCTTCCGGCACTGCGAGCTGGTGACCGACGTGCACAACATCCGGCTGGCGCCGCAGGCGGGCCGCTGGAACTGGGGGTTCGGACCGCCGCCCCTCGGCCTGCACTACGCGCGGCATCTGTTCCGGGACGGCCGCGAGCGCGGCTTCGAGCGCCTGCGCCTCATGCAGCCGGAGGCTGCGGGACGCACGTGGGACGCCACGCAGGCGTGGAACAACCAGCTACCCGAGGAGGATCACCCGACGACCTGGATCGCCGACCGTGCGATCGACTGGCTCGAGCGGATCGAGGGTCCGTTCTTCGCCTGGGTGAGCTTTCCCGATCCGCACCATCCGTTCGATCCGCCGCGCCCGTGGTGCAACCGGTACGAGCCGGCGGACGTGCTGGAGGTGCTTCCCCCCGCGCATCCCGACGAGTTCGAGGGCAAGCCCGACTTCCACCGCTTCTGGACCACGGGCTTCCGCGGCACGGAGTGGGAGTGGACCAATCCGGGATGGGCGCTCTTCAGCCGTGCCGAGCAGTGCACGATCCTGGCGCACTACTACGGCATGATCGCGCAGCTCGACCACAACGTCGGCCGCATCCTGGATGCACTGGCGGCGCGCGGCCTCGCCGACGACACGCTCGTCATCTTCACCGGCGACCACGGCGACTTCATGGGCGATCATCAGATGATGCTGAAGGCGCCGATTCACTACGAGGCGCTGGTCCGGGTGCCGCTGATCGTCCGCGGCCCCGGCTTCCCGGCCGGCACCGTCATCGACGACCCGGTCGGCACCATCGACCTGGCGCCGACGGCGCTCGCCGCCTGCGGCGTGAAACCCGCGGCGGTGATGGAAGGCCGGCCGTTGCACGACGGTCCGCGCGAGCACGTGCTGACCGAGGACGACATGCTGCGCGGCAGCTTCGCCTTCCGGACGCTGACGACGCGACGCTACCGCATCACGCGCGACGAGGTCGTGCCGACCCGCGGCGAGCTCTACGACCTCGCGGACGATCCGGGCGAGCTGACGAATCGCTGGGACGATCCCGCGCTCCGGACGGTGCGGAGCGATCTCCTCGCGACGCTCGACGACGTGATGCGGCACGACCTCGGCCGCGAGCTGCCGCTCGTCTGCCAGGCGGGCTGAGGCGGAGCGGGACGCGACCGTGGTCGCGCCCCGCTCCCGGGTCTACTTGCAGAGCAGCTTGGCGCCCGCCGACAGCAGGCGGCAGGACTCGTCGGTGCCATCGGTGAAGGTCGCCTCGCCGCACTGGCCCGTGGTCGCGACCGGCGGATCGATGACCAGCGTGGCGACCACCGGTGAGCCGGCAGGCGGCAGGTAGGTGCCGTTCTTGCCGACGATCACGAACTTGAGCTCGCCGGGCGAGCGGCTCTTGATGGACGCCTTGCTGATGCCGTCGACGGCCGACTCCTTGTCGCGATAGGTCCACGCACGCCCGTTGGAGGCCTTCCAGAGCGAGCCGCCGGGCAGGAAGGCGTCGACCAGGGTGGTCCCGACGCTGTCGGTCACCACCAGGCGGATGCCGCGCGTGGACGGATCGATCGCCGGCGTCGTGGGTACCGTCACCGTGCCCTTGAACTTGAGACGATCGTCGCCGCCGGGTGCGAGGAGCCGGCTCATCAGGAGCTTCGGCTTGACGGCTTCGATGTGCTGCAGGTTGGTGCACGGGTCGCAGTTGTCGGGGATGCCGTCGCCGTCGCTGTCGGTGTTGGGCGGGTTCGGCGGGCAGCTCGCGCTGCTGCCGGTGCAGGTCTCGGCGACGTCGCAGCCCGGTCCCGCCGGACGGCACACCGTGCCGGAGGGCGCGAAGGCGTCGGGCGGGCAGGCGTCGTTCACGCCGTCGCAGCTCTCTGCCGCGTCGCAGACGTCGGTCGCCGCCCGGCAGACGGCGGTGCTCTTGGCGTCGGCCGGACAGAGGCCGCTCGACCCCGAGCAGCTCTCCGCCAGGTCGCAGGCGCCGGCGGCCGCGCGGCACACGGTGCTCGACGGCAGGAACGCGTCGGCGGGACAGGCGGCGCCGCTGCCGCTGCACGTCTCGGCGACGTCGCAGGTTCCGACGGCGGCGCGGCAGACGTTGCCCGACGGCAGGAAGACGTCCGTCGGGCAGTTCGCGGTGCTGCCGCTGCACGTCTCGGCGACGTCGCAGGCACCGGCCGAGGGTCGGCAGACCGTCCCCGCGGGAACCAGCGCGTCGGCGGGACAGGCATCGTGCACACCGTCGCAGAGCTCTGCCGCATCGCAGACGCCGGTCGCCGGACGGCAGGCGCCGGTGCTCTTCGCGTCGGCGGGACACGTGCCCGTGGTGCCGGTGCAGTTCTCCGCCAGGTCGCAGGCGCCGGCCGACGCCCGGCACACGGTGCTCGATGGCAGGAACGTGTCACCGGGGCAGGCGACGCTGCTGCCGTTGCACGTCTCGGCGACGTCGCAGGCACCCGCCGAGGGCCGGCAGGTGGTTCCGGATGGCTGGAGGGCGTCAGCCGGACATGCGGCGCTCGCGCCGTTGCACGTCTCGGCGACGTCGCAGGCGCCGGCCGCCGCGCGGCAGACGGTGCCCGACGGCGCGAGGCTGTCGGCGGGACAGGTGTTGCCCGAGCCGTCGCAGTGCTCGGCGGGGTCGCACGCGCCGGTGGAAGCGCGGCAGACCGCGGTGCTCTTCAGGTCCGTCGGGCACGCGGCGCTCGATCCGGAGCAGTTCTCCGCCAGGTCGCAGACGCCCGCCGACGCCCGGCAGACCGTGCTCGACGGCAGGAAGGCGTCGGTCGGGCACGCCGCGGCGGTGCCGGTGCAATTCTCCGCCACGTCGCACACACCAGCCGAGGCGCGGCAGACCGAGGTGGCGGGAGGAATGCGTCGGCGGGACAGGTCGTGCTGCTGCCGGTGCAGGTCTCGGCCACGTCGCACGTCGCCGGCCGGGGGACGGCAGACGAAGCCGGACGGCTGCAGCGCGTCCACCGGGCACGCCGTGCTCGAGCCGGTGCAGGTCTCGGCCGCGTCGCACGCGCCGACCGCGGCGCGACAGACGGTGCCCGCCGGCGCGAGGGCGTCGGCCGGACACGTGTTGCTCGAGCCGTTGCAGCTCTCGGCGACGTCACACGCATCGACCGCGGGACGACAGACCGCGGTGCTCTTCGCGTCTGCCGGACAGGCCACGCCGGCTCCGGTGCAGGTCTCGGCGACGTCGCAGACCCCGGCCGAGGCGCGGCACACGGTGGTGTTCGGCGCGAAGCCGTCGGGCGGACAGAGCGCGCCGGCTGCCGGTGCAGTTCTCGCCCACGTCGCAGACCCCGGCCGGACCGCGGCACACGATCGTGTTCGGCTTGAAGGCATCCGTCGGACACGCCGCGCTGGTTCCGTCGCAGGTCTCGGCCACGTCGCAGACGCCCGCGACGGTCCGGCACGTGAACCCGGCGCCGCGCACCAGGTCGGGCGGACAGTCGTTGCTCGCGCCGTCGCAGAACTCGGGCGCGTCGCACAGGTCGGCGGCGGGCCGGCAGAGCGCGGTGCTCTTCAGATCGGTGGGGCAGGCGGGGCCCGTGCCGGGACAGGTCTCGATGGCGTCGCACTGGCCGGCGGCCGGCCGGCAGACGAAGGTGGCCGGCTGGAACGCATCGTTGGGGCACTGCCCGCTGGTGCCGTTGCAGGTCTCGACGATGTCGCACAGGCCGGCGGCCGCGCGGCACGTGGTGCCGGCGGGGATCACCGCGTCATTGGGACACTGCGGCGCTCGCGCCGCTGCACGTCTCCACGATGTCGCAGGCGCCGACGAGCGGCCGGCACACGGTGCCCGACGGCTTGAGCACGTTGGGCGGACAGTTGACGCTCGTTCCGGAGCACGTCTCCGCGACGTCGCAGGCGCCGGCCGAGGGCCGGCACGACGTGCCCGCGGGCTGCACGAGATCGGCCGGGCACTGGGAGCTCGCACCGGTGCAGAGCTCCGGCTTGTCGCAGACGTCCGCCGCGGCCCGGCACACCGTGCCCGCGGGGCGGAGCGTGTCGGCGGGGCAGGTGTTGCTCGCGCCGTTGCAGAACTCGTCGGCGTCGCACAGGCCGGCCGCGGGACGGCACACTGACGTGCTCTTCACGTCGGCCGGACACGCGCCGCTCGATCCGCTGCACACCTCGGCCAGGTCGCAAACGCCTGCCGCCGGGCGGCACACGTTGCCGGCCGGCTTGAAGGCGTCGGCGGGACAGGTCGCGCTGCCGTTGCAGGTCTCCTGGAGGTCGCACAACCCGGTCGCGGCACGACAGATGGTGGAGGCGGGCTCGATCTGGCACGTCGGCGAGCAGCAGTCATTTGCGACTGTGTTGCCGTCGTCGCAGGTCTCGCCCGCGTCGATGACGCCGTCGCCGCAGATCGCCATCGCGCGCGCCGCGGAGCCCAGCACGAGCAGCGATGCGAGTACGGCAACCACGAGCCGCGGCGGACGCAACGATCCCCTCGGCGATTCATCACGCGTCATGGACTCCCCCTCCCGGTTGTGAACGACGTAGCCGGCTAGCACAGGAGCCAGGAGGGCTGTCAAGGAAATTCGCGTATCCGAACGCGAGATACCCGCGTGCCTTGCGACGTGCGTGCGCGAACGCCTACGGCTCGCGGCGCCGGCTGCCGTAGTCGCCGAACGGATCGTCGCGCTCGCGCACCGCCTGGCGGAAGCCCACGTCGCGCGAGCGCTGCACGAAGTCGAGGCCTTCCTGGGTGTGGCGGGCGATGCCGTCGAACAGCGTGCCGAGCAGGCGGGTCTGCGCCAGGCCGAGATGCTCGGCGGTCTGGTTGCAGAGGAGCTTCAACAGGATCAGCTGGTTCACCGGCACGCGCGCCATGCGCCGCGCGAGCGCGAGCGCATGCTCCGGCAGCGCGTCGTCGGCGACGACCTCGAGGATCATCCCGATCTCCGCCGCCGTGCGGGCGGGGATCTCGTCGCCGGTCAGGAGATAGCGTTTCGCGCGCTCGAGCCCCATGCGATAGACCCACATGGCGGTGGTGGGCGTGCCCCAGACCCGCGACGGCGGGTAGCCGAAGCGCGCGCCCTCGCCGGCGACGATCATGTCGGCGCACAGCACCATGTCGGTCCCGCCGCCTATGCACCATCCCTGGACCGCCGCGATGGTCGGCTTCTGCGCGTACCAGAGCTTCATGTAGACGTCGACGAAGCGTTTCATGAAGCGCCAATCCGCGACCGAATCCCAGGCGCGGCGCGCGTCGCCTTCGCGACCCGGCACGGGGCCGCGCTCCCCGGCCTGGGCCGCGGTCGACCAGTCGAGCCCGTAGCCGGCGCAGAACGCGGGGCCTTCGGCGCGCAGGAGAATCACCCGGGCCGCCGGGTCGGCGTCGGCCGCATCTATGGCGGCTGCCAGCTCGTCGCGCAGGGTCGGGGTGATGGTGTTGTACTCGCGGGCGCGGGTGAGCACGATCGAGCAGACCCCGTCGGCGGTCTCGGTCCGGAGCGTCTCCATGCCGGCACGCTTGCCCGGGCGGGCGGGGGGCGGTCAACTCGGATTTCGGGTACGGTACCCTGTCGCACCCTATGCGCTCCGCCCTCCCGCTGACCGTCCGGGCCCTCGTCCTGATCCTGCTGGCTGGCGCGCAGCCGCTCGGGGCGACGTCGCTCGAGGACGGCCGCACGATGGACGGCGCGGCAGAGCTCCAGAGCGGGAAGGCCGCGCTGGATCAGACCGACCAGAAGCTCGACAGTCGCCTGCGCGTGGTGCGCGGCCTCCGCGAGGGCAGCGCGCTCCGCAACGGCCCCAGGCGATCACCGGGCTGGCGGCGCGACGGCCGCGTCAGGGTCCAGGTGCGCGTCGGCAACCTCGTCGCCGCGACCCGCGAGGCCCTCGAGGCCGCCGGGCTCTCGATCGAGCGCGAGAACGCCGAGAGCGGGCTCGTCGAGGGCTGGGTTCCGGCCGGCGGGGTGCGCGCCGTGGCCGCGGTCGACGGGGTACGGTCGATCCGACCCGCCGAGCGCGGTGAGACGCGGGTGACCAGCGCGGGCGACGTCTCCTCGCTCGCGAGCCAGGTGCGCAGCCAGCTCGGGTTCACCGGAGCGGGCGTGCGCGTCGGCGTGATCTCCGACGGCGTCGACAGTCGCGCTGCCTCGATCCAGAGGGGCGAGCTGCCGGCGACCGTTCTCGTGCCCACCGGGTTCGCCGGCACCGGAGACGAAGGCACCGCCATGCTCGAGATCGTCCACGACCTCGCCCCGGGCGCCGACCTGCTGTTCGCGAGCGGCATCGACAGCCCGCTGCGCTTCGTCGACGCGCTCCACGAGCTCGTCGCCGCGGGGGCGAAGGTGATCGTCGACGACCTCGGCTTCTTCAGCGAGCCGTACTTCCAGGACGGGGTGGTGGCGCAGGCCGTCCGGGAGGCGGTCGCCGGCGGTGTGTCGTACTACACCGCCGCCGGCAACGCTGCGCTCGAGCACTACCAGGGGATGTTCCGCGAGACCCCGCAGTCGAAGTATCACGACTTCAACCAGGGCGGCTCGGTCGACAACACGAACCGCGTGTCGATTCCGCCCGGCGGCTCCCTGCAGTGCGTGCTGCAATGGGACGATCCGTTCGGCTCGGCGTCCGACGACTACGATCTCCTCCTGCTCGACGAGAACCGCGCGGTGGTCGCCGCCAGCAACAACGTGCAGAACGGGCGTGGCGATCCGCTGGAGTTCGTGGACGCGCACAACGACGGGCCGGCCACCGAGGTCGCCTCGCTCGTCATCCAGCGCGATCGTGGCGATGCGCGCACGCTCGAGCTGTTCTGCCTGCGTGACGTGCAGAGCATGGAGCACGTGACCCCGGAGTCGAGCATCTTCGGACACGCCGGGATCCCGGAGGCGGTCACGGTCACCGCCATCGGTGTGCCGAGCCTGGTGTCGATCGAGCCGTTCAGCTCGCAGGGTCCCGCGCAGATCGCGTTCCCGCCGGCGTCGCGTCCGAAGCCCGACCTGGCGGCGTTCGACGGGGTGAACACGAGTGTCCAGGGCTTCATGCCGTTCTTCGGGACCTCGGCGGCGGCGCCGCACGTGGCCGCGATCGCGGCGCTGATGTTGCAGAAGAACACGCAGCTGACCCCGGCGAACATCCAGGCGACGCTGCGGGACACCGCCGTCGACATCGGGGCGTCCGGCTTCGATGACATCGCGGGGGCCGGCCGGGTGAACGCGCTCGCGGCGGTCGAGGCGGTCTGCGCGACCGACGCCGACTGTGCGGACGCCGATCCGTGCACGACCGACCGCTGCGATCGCGGCCGCTGCGCGCATGCGCAGTGCGACGACGGGAACCCGTGCAACGGCGTCGAGACGTGCATGCCCGAGGCGGGTGGCTGCATCGCGGGCGCGCCGCCACCGGACGGCACGTCGTGCGCGGACGACACGCTCTGCAACGGCGACGAGACGTGTGTCGGCGGCGCGTGCACGCCCGGCGCCCCGCCGGCCTGCGACGACGGCGACGCGTGCACCACGAACGCGTGCGTGCCCGAGACCGGGTGCGTGTACACTCCGCTGGAGGGTGTGGACTCGATCTGCTGCGTGCTCGAGGGCAGCTTCACGGCGTGTCCCGGCGTGCGCCTGCCCCGCGCGGTCGCGCGCCGCTTCGCGAAGGCGCGACGGCTGGTCCACTGCGGCGAGCCGCCGCGCCCGGCGAAGAAGCAGCGGGCGCAGCTGCGCAAGGCCGAGCGCGTGCTGAAGCACGCGAAGGTGGCCGTCGACCGGGCCAGCGCCGCGCTGCCTGCCGACTGCGCCAACTCGCTCGCGGACCAGCTCGGCGCGGCGAGCGACCGCGCACACGCCGTGGTGCAGTCGCTGCCGTGAGCGGGTCGCGTCGCGGCTCGCGCCGCACCCCGCTCGAGCAGGCGGTGGCGGGCGCGCTCGAGACGGCGTGCGGCGGCGCCGGGGACGAGCACCTGCTGGTCGCCACGTCGGGCGGCCCCGACTCGGCGGCGCTCCTGCTCGCTCTCGCGGAGCTCGCCGCCGAGCGCGGCTGGCGCGTGACGGCCGCACACGTCGATCACGGGCTGCGCGGCGCCGAGGCGGCGGTCGATCGCGACGCGGCCGCGGCGCTGGCGACCCGTGCCGGCGTCCCCTTCGTCGAGCGCCGTCTGGCGCTGGCGCCCGGCGCGGGGCTCGAGGCGCGGGCGCGACGCGCACGCCACCGGGCGCTGGTCACGATGGCGCGCGAGGTCGGCGCGTCGCGCATCGTGCTCGCGCACACCGCCGACGACCAGGCGGAGACGCTGCTGCTCCGGCTGCTGCGCGGCACGGGACGCGGCGGGCTGGCAGGGATGCGCAGCACACGCGGCCGCCTGCTCCGCCCGTTGCTCGGTGCGACCCGTGCCGACGTGCGCCACTTTCTCGCCGCGCGCGACGTCGCCGCCACGATCGATCGCAGCAACGCGGACCTGCGCCATGCCCGCAACCGCGTGCGACGCCTCGTCCTCCCGCTGCTCGCGGCCGAGTTCAATCCCGCGATCGTCCGGGCGCTCGCCGGCCTCGCGTCGCGGCTGCGCGACGAGGACGCGCTCCTCGATGCCCTGACGGCGGAGCGCGCGACGGCGCTCCTCGACGGCGATGCGCTGCGGGTCGCGGTCGCGGCCGAGCCGCCGGCCCTCGGCCGGCGCGTGGTACGGCGCTGGCTCGAGCAGGGGACGGCGCGCGGCGTGACCGCGGAGCAGGTCGAGCGCGTGCTGGCCCTGGCGCGCGGGACGCGGCGTGGCGTCGTGGCGCTGCCGGGCCCGGCGCGCGCGCTGCGCGAGGGCGGGCACCTCGTACGCCGCCCGGGCCGGACGCCGGCGCCGCGGTCCTTCTGCGTCGCGGTCGAGCCGGGCGGCAGCGCAGCCGCCACCGGCTGGCGGCTGACGCTCTCGCCGCCCGGCCCACGCGCGGGCGAGGAGACGGCGGCGCCGCGGGGGGCCCAGACGCTGTTCGACGCCGAGGCGCTGCGCGGCGGCTTGCTCGTGCGGTCCCGCCGCCCCGGGGACCGCATCCATCTTCCCGGGGTCGGGACGCGGAAGCTCCAGGACGTCCTGGTCGACGCCAGGGTGCCGCGGGAAGCGCGCGATGCGCTCCCCCTGGTGGTGGTGGGAGGCGAGATCGTCTGGGTGCCCGGCGTGGCGCGAGCGACCGGGGCGGCGGTGGGCCCGCAGACCAGGCTCGTCGTGCGCGGGATCTTCGAGCGTGCGGGGTAGGGGTCCCGTGCATTGCCCATGGAAAATCCGCATGGTACGTTTCGTCACCATCCATCGAGGTGTCTTTGAACCCTGTCTCTCGTAATCTCGGACTCTGGCTTCTGCTGCTCCTGATGGGGCTGATCCTGTGGTCCATCGTCAGCAAGCAGCAGCCGCGTGCACCGGAAATCACCTTCACGCGCTTCATGCAGGCCGTGGAGGAAGGACGGGTTGCCGAGGTCGTGATCCAGGGCCAGAGCATCCGGGGCCGGTACAAGGCGGAGCGCGGAGAAGCCGGCGACGGCTTCAAGACCTTCTCACCGCAGGACCCCGACCTGGTTCGCGTGCTGCGGGAGAAGGGAGTCGAGATCGAGGCGCGGCCGGAGGACGCGGAGCCCTGGTACGTGGTCGCGCTCGTGCAATGGGCGCCGATGCTGTTGCTCATCGGCGTCTGGATCTTCTTCATGCGGCAGATGCAGGTCGGCGGCGGCAAGGCGATGTCGTTCGGCAAGAGCCGGGCGAAGCTGCTCTCCGAGAACCAGCACAAGGTCACCTTCGCCGACGTCGCGGGCATCGACGAGGCGAAGGAAGAGCTCGAAGAGATCATCGCGTTCCTGAAGGATCCGAAGAAGTTCACCAAGCTCGGCGGCCGCATCCCGAAGGGCGTGCTGCTGGTCGGGCCGCCGGGAACCGGCAAGACGCTCCTGGCGCGCGGCGTCGCGGGCGAGGCGGGCGTCCCGTTCTTCTCCATCTCGGGCTCCGACTTCGTCGAGATGTTCGTCGGCGTCGGCGCCTCGCGCGTGCGTGACCTCTTCGTGCAGGGAAAGAAGAACGCGCCCTGCATCATCTTCATCGACGAGATCGACGCCGTCGGGCGTCACCGCGGCGCCGGCCTCGGCGGCGGCCACGACGAGCGCGAGCAGACGCTCAACCAGCTGCTGGTCGAGATGGACGGCTTCGAGACCAACGAGGGCGTCATCCTGATCGCGGCCACCAACCGGCCCGACGTCCTCGACCCCGCGCTGCTGCGCCCGGGTCGCTTCGACCGCCGCGTCGTCGTGCCGCGGCCCGACGTGAAGGGACGCGAGGGCATCCTGCGCGTGCACACCCGTCGCGTGCCCATCGGCGACGACGTGAACATCGAGCTGCTCGCCCGCCAGACGCCCGGCTTCGCCGGCGCCGACCTCGAGAACCTGGTGAACGAAGCCGCGCTGCTGGCCGCGCGCGAGAATCGCGACAAGGTCTCGATGAGCGAGTTCGAGATCGCCAAGGACAAGGTCCTGATGGGACCGGAGCGGCGCTCGATGATCATCAGCCTCGAGGAGCGCCGCACGACGGCGTATCACGAAGCGGGTCATGCGCTGGTGGCAAAGCTCCTCCCGGGTGCCGATCCCGTGCACAAGGTCACCATCATCCCGCGTGGCATGGCGCTCGGCCTCACGCAGCAGGTCCCGATCGACGATCGCCACAGCGTGACCAAGGACTGGGTGCTCACACGCCTCTCCATCATGTTCGGCGGCCGCGCCGCCGAGGAGCTCATCCTCTCGCAGCTCAGCACGGGCGCGGGCGACGACATCGAGCGCGCGACCGAGCTGGCGCGCAAGATGGTGTGCGAGTGGGGGATGAGCGACAAGCTCGGGCCGATGACGTTCGGGAAGAAGGAGGAGGAGATCTTCCTCGGCCGCGACTTCACTCAGCGGGTCGACTACTCGGAGAGCACGGCAGTGCAGATCGACGGCGAGGTGCGGCGGATCATCCTCGAGGCATACGAGCGCGCCAAGCTGCTGCTGCGCCGGAATCTCGCCGTGCTGCACAAGATGGCGGAGTCCCTTCTCGAGCGCGAGTCTCTCGATGGCCCCGACATCGACGCGATCGTCCGCCAGGTCGGCGCCGAGACCGCGGCGGCCGCGTCGGCCTGATCCGGCGGGGGACCGGCCGCCGGTCCTGACGACGCGCTCGGGACCGGTCGCGCTCGACCGCCCCGTACTGGTGGGCGTCCTGAACGCGACGCCCGACTCCTTCAGCGACGGCGGCCTGCACCTCGATCCGGCGCGCGCCGCCGCGACCGCGTGCGAGATGGTGGCCGCCGGCGCCGCCGTCCTCGACCTGGGCGGCGAGTCGACGCGACCCGGCGCGACGCCCGTGTCGGATGCAGCGGAGCGACGGCGGCTGCTGCCGGTGCTGGCCGCCGTCCGGCGCGTCGTCACCGTGCCGCTCGCGGTGGACACGACCAAGGCGGCCGTCGCCGCCGCGGCGCTGGACGCCGGCGCCGACATCGTGAACGACGTGTCGGCGGGCCGCTTCGATCGCCGGATGCTGCCGCTGTGTGCGGGCGCCGGCGTGCCGGTCGTCCTCATGCACATGCGCGGACGGCCGGCGACCATGCAGCGCCGTCCGGCCTACCGCGACGTCGTCGCCGAGGTGCGTGCGTTCCTCGTACGACGGGTGGCCGCGGCGCGCCTGGCCGGCATCGCGCGCGACGCCATCGTGGTCGATCCGGGAATCGGATTCGGCAAGACGGTGGCGCACAACGTGGCGCTGCTGGCCCACCTCGACCTGCTCGCCGCGCTCGGCTATCCGGTGCTGGTGGGCGTGTCGCGCAAGGGATTCGTCGGCGCGCTGCTCGGCGGCGCGGGCATCGAGCGGCGAACCTACGGGACGGCCGCCGCGGTGGCGCTGGCCGTGGCACGCGGCGCCCGCCTCCTGCGCGTGCACGACGTCGCCGCGATGCGCGACGTGCTGGCGGTGGCGACGGCGGTGGCGCGCGCATGAGGGATCTCGTCCTCGGCTTCCGCTGGCAGGACGGCGTCGACATCCTGCTCCTCGCCATCGGTATCTACTCCGGCATCAACCTGATCCGCGGCACACGGGCCGTGCCGATGCTGATCGGCCTCTCCATGGTGTACGGCCTCTACTTCCTGTCGGCGCAGTTCGAGATCTACACGGTCAACGTCCTGCTGAACTACGTGCTCAGCTGGTCGCTCGTGCTGTTCTTCATCGTCTTCCAGAACGACATCCGGCGCATGCTGACGCAGGTGGGAACCGGGCCGCTCTACTCGCCCCGCGACCGGGTGGCGCAGAACCAGGCGGTGGAAGAGATGGTGAAGGCGGTGACGCACCTCGCGAGCCGGGGCGTCGGCGCGCTGATCGTGCTGCAGCACGAGGTCGGGCTGAACGAGTACATCGACGTCGGTACGCGACTCGACGCCCGCGTGTCGCGCGAGCTGGTCACCAGCATCTTCCTGCCCGACTCCCCGATCCACGACGGGGCGCTCATCATCCAGAACGGCCGCATCACGGCGGCGGGATGCTTCCTGCCGCTCACCGCCAATCCGAACGTCTCGAAGACGCTCGGCACGCGGCATCGGGCGGCGATCGGCCTCACCGAGGAGACCGACGCGGTCGTGATCGCGGTGTCGGAAGAGGACGGCACCATCTCGCTCGCGCGCGAGGGCAAGATCACGCGCGACATCGACGGGGCGACGCTGCGCACCACGCTGCAGCGGCTGCTGGTGGAATGAGGCTCCCGAGCGTCCGCCTGCGCCGGTCCACGCCGCCGGCCGCCCCGTCCGATGGCGAGGGCCGCCCGCTGCGCACCTCGTGGCGCGCGGGAATTCCCTTCCGTCGCCGGCTGGGCGAGATCATCCGCCACAACTGGGGCCTCAAGCTCGTCTCGGTGTTCCTCGCGTGCTTCCTCTGGTACTCGATCAACGAGCTCGAGCGCGACGCCGAGCGCGTGGTCGATATCCCGGTGGCGATCCGCAAGGTGCCGAGCGGGCTGATCGTCACCGAGCTGTCGCCCGCCAAGGGGGTGACCGTCACGCTTCGCGGTCCGCGCACGATCCTGGACAGCGTCGACGGCGAGAAGACGCGGCTCGTGGTCGACCTCTCGAACGCGACCGAGGGGAAGGTGAGCATCGACCCGAACCAGGGGGCGATGAATCCCGAGCTGCCGCGGCGCCTGAAGGCGGTCCGCATGTCGCCGATCCGCCTGGATGCGAAGCTCGAGCGCCTCGCGAAGCGGCGCCTCCCCGTGAAGGCGAGCCTGGCAGGCGATCCGACCCTGGGGTATACGGCCGACTACACGGCGACTCCCGACCACGTCGAGGTGACGGGACCTGCCAGCACGGTCGATGCCTTGAAGGAGATCAACACGCGCCGCATCGACATCGAGGGCGTCTCCACGCCCCTCGAGCGCACCGTCATTCTCGAGCCCGGCGGTGACTTCGTCACGCTGGTCCCGGATCGGGTGCGCGTGGCGGTGCGCTTCGACGAGCGCATGATGTCGCAGGAGTTCAAGCGCGTGCCGATCGCGCTGCGGAACGGCGACGGGGCGAAGGTCATCCCCGCCGAGGTGGGCGTGTCGGTGCGTGGGCCGGAGCTGGTCCTGCACGACTGGAAGCTGCCCGAGGGCGCGGTCTTCGTGGACGCGGGCGGCCTCGGCCCCGGACCGCACGACGTCCCGGTGCAGGTCGATCTTCCCGCACCGCTGGTCGTGACGGCCCGCAAGCCGGAGACGGTGCGCGTGGTGGTCCCGGCGCCGAAGGACCAGGGAGGGGCGTGATGGGGGAGGAGCGGCGGCTCTTCGGCACGGACGGCGTGCGCGGCACGGCCAACGTCGAACCGATGACGTCCGAGACGGCGCTCCGCCTGGGTCGGGCGCTGGCGCACGTGAGCAAGCGCTCTCCGCATCGCCACAAGATCCTCATCGGGAAGGACACGCGCCTCTCCGGCTACATGCTGGAGACCGCGATGGCGTCCGGCATCTGCTCGATGGGGATCGACGTGCTCCTGGTCGGGCCGCTGCCCACCCCGGGCATCGCGTTCCTCACGCGTTCGCTGCGCGCGGATGCCGGCGTGGTGATCTCCGCGTCGCACAATCCCTTCCAGGACAACGGCATCAAGCTCTTCAGCCGCACCGGCTTCAAGCTGCCGGACGACGACGAAGCCGAGATCGAGCGCCTGGTCGTCTCGGGCTCCATCGATGCGCTGCGGCCGACGCGCGAGCAGATCGGCAAGGCGTTCCGTATCGACGATGCGGTCGGGCGCTACAACGTGTTCGCGAAGGGGACGTTTCCGCGCCACCTGACGCTCGACGGTCTGACGGTGGCCGTCGACTGCGGGCACGGTGCCGCCTACAAGGTGGCGCCCGAGGTGCTGGAAGAGCTCGGCGCGCGCGTGGTCGCCCTCGGCGTCGACCCCGACGGCGAGAACATCAATCGCGACGCGGGCGCGCTCCATCCCGAACACCTCCAGGAGGCCGTGCGTGCCTCCGGGGCGCACGTCGGGATCGCGCTCGACGGCGACGCAGACCGGGCGATCCTGGTGGACGAGCGGGGCGAGATCGTCGACGGCGACGTCGTGATGGCGCTCCTGGCGACGCAGCTGCGCGCGCGGGGCGATCTCCGACACGACACGCTGGTCGCCACGGTGATGAGCAACCTCGGCCTGCAGATCGCGATGCGCGAGCACGGCATCCGGCTGGTCACCACGCCGGTCGGCGATCGCTACGTCGTCGAGGAGATGCTGCGCGGGGGCTACAACCTGGGCGGGGAGCAATCCGGTCACGTCGTGTTCCTCGATCACAACACCACCGGGGACGGCCTCATCACCGGGCTCGCGGTGCTGGCGCTGCTGGTGGAGACCGGGCGTCCGCTCTCCGAGCTGCGGCGCGTGATGCAACGCTTTCCGCAGGTCCTCGAGAACCTCCGCGTGTCGAGCAAGCCCGACGTCGCCACGCTTCCGGCGGTGGCGGCCGCCATCGGCCAGGCCGAGCGCGAGCTGGGCGACCGCGGGCGCGTCCTGGTGCGCTACTCCGGCACGGAGCCGCTGCTGCGCGTGATGGTGGAAGGCGAGCGCGAGCCGACGATCCGCAAGCTCGCGCACGACATCATCGACGCCGCGCGCGCCGCCATCGGCGGATAGCGGCGAGGTCCGCCGGCGGATGATCGTCGTCAGCGCGGCGGAGATGCGTGCGCTCGATCGCTGGACGATCGAGCGCGGCACGCCGGGCCCCGTCCTGATGGAGCGAGCGGGGGAGGGGGCGGCGCGGGTGCTGCGACGCCACTGGCCGCGCCTCGGTGGACCGGCCGTGATCTGCTGCGGCAAGGGCAACAACGGCGGCGATGGGTTCGTGGTGGCTCGACATCTCCGCCGGGCGCGCCTCGGCGCCGAGGTCTGGCTGGTCGGCCGCGCTGACGACGTGCGCGGCGACGCGGCCGAGATGCTCCGGCGATGGCGCGGCGCGGTCACGACGATCGAGACCAGCGGCCAGCTCGATGCGCTGCGCCGCCGGCTCGCCCGCGCCGGCGTGGTGGTCGACGCGCTCCTCGGTACCGGCTTGAACGCGCCCGTCGAGGGTGTGCTGGCGGCGAGTGATCGACGTCGATCAACGACGCCGGGACGACGCGTGCTCGCGATCGACATCCCGTCCGGCCTGTCGTCCGACACGGGGCTCCGCGATGGGCGCGGCCGTGCGCGCCGCGGTGACGGCGACGTTCGCCTACCCGAAGAGCGGCCAGGTGATCTACCCGGGCGTCGAGCTGTGCGGCGCCCTCGAGGTCGTCGACATCGGCATTCCCGCCGAGGCGGTGACTGCGGTGGCGCCGCGGATGCGTCTCCTCGAGGCCGGCGAGGTCGGACAGATGCTGCCGCCGCGCCCGCGCGACTCGAACAAGGGCACCTTCGGACACGTTCTCGTGGTGGCGGGCTCGCGGGGCAAGACCGGCGCCGCGCTGCTCGCCGCGACGGCGGCCGCGCGCGCGGGCGCCGGGCTGACCACGCTGGCGGCCGCGGGATCGTTGCTGCCGGTGCTGGAAGGCCGCGCGCGCGAGATCATGTGCGAGCCTCTCCCCGACGGTGCGGACGGCACGGCCGCGCTGGGTGACGGCGCGGTCGTCGAGCGCCTGCTGCAAGGTCGCGTCGCGGTGGTCTGCGGTCCCGGGCTCGGGCAGGCCGAGGGCACGCGGGCGCTGGTGGCGCACGTGGTGCGACACGCGAGCGCCCCGCTGGTCCTCGACGCCGACGGGCTCAACCTCGTCGCCGGGACGCCGATGCTGCGCGAGCGCCCGGGTCCCACCATCGTCACGCCGCATCCCGGCGAGATGGCGCGCCTCGTGGGAGGCACGACCCGCGACGTGCAGGCCGATCGCGTCGCGACCGCGCGGCGGTTCGCGACCGAGCACGGCGTCGTCACCGTCTTGAAGGGAGCCCGGACCGTGATCGCGACCCCGGACGGAGCGGTGGCGATCTCGCCGACGGGGAATCCGGGCATGGCGAGCGGCGGCATGGGCGACGTGCTCTCGGGCATCATCGGCGGCCTGCTGGCGCAGGGGCTCGAGGCCGCGACGGCCGCGGCGCTCGGCGTCTTCGCGCACGGCGCCGCCGCGGATGCGGTGGCCGAACGGCGCGGCGAGGTGGGCTTGCTCGCCGGCGATCTGATCGACGAGCTGCCGCCGACCATCGCGCGCCTCCAGGCGGAGGCCGCGGCGCGATGAGCGACGCGGGCGAGCCGGTGCGCGAGGTCACGACCGCGAGCCCCGACGAGACCGAGGCGCTGGGCGCCCGGCTCGGTCGCGCGGCGCGCGGCGGCGAGCTGCTCGGCCTGGTCGGCGACCTCGGTGCCGGGAAGACGTGCCTGGTCCGCGGCCTGGCCGCCGGGCTCGGCGCCGACCCGGACGTCGTGCACAGCCCCACCTTCGTCATCGCCACCGAGTACCGGGGCGGCCGGCTCGCGCTGCACCACGTCGACCTCTACCGCTGCGAGCCACCGCTGGTGGACACGCTCTTCCTGCGCGAGGCGCTCTACGGCGCCGGCGTCGCAGCCGTCGAGTGGTTCGAGCGTCTCCTGCCGACGGCGGGCGAGGAGTTCCTCCTCGTCACGCTGCGGACGGGCGCGGGCGACAGCCGGTCGATCCGCCTGGAGGGCCACGGCGCGCGACACGCGGCGTGGCTGCGCGCCGCCGTCGGTTCGTGAAAGCCAATTGACGACTCCGTGCAGCGCAGCTTACCCTTGCCGCCGAGCGTGATGACCAGCTCCTGGAGAGCGCGTTTCACCTTCGACGACGTCCGCGGTCGAAGCGAAGCCCTGGCGCGGGCGATCTGGATCGGCAGGCGCGCGGCCGAGGGCGGCTACCCGACGCTGATCGTCGGCGAGTCGGGCACGGGCAAGGAGCTGCTGGCGCACGGCATCCACAACGCCAGTCCGCTGCGCGACGGACCCTTCGTCGCGATCAACTGCGGCACGCTCAACGGCGAGCTGGCGGTGGCGGAGCTCTGCGGCTACGAGCCGGGCTCGTTCACCGGCGCCGATCGCCGGACGCACGCCGGCATCCTCGACGTCGCGCGCGACGGGACGCTGCTCCTCGACGAGCTGCAGGACATGCCGGCGACGGCGCAGAGCGCGCTGCTCCGGTTTCTCGAGACCGGGACGTTCGTCCGCGTCGGCGGGACGCAGCTCGTGCAATCGAGCGTGCGGGTGATCGCCACGCTGAATCTCGCCGTCGAGGAGGTCGAGCGCCGCGGGCTGGTGCGCGCCGACCTGCTCTACCGCCTCAACTGCGTGACCATCGAGGTGCCGCCGCTCCGCGCGCGGCGCGAGGACATCTGCCCGATCGCGGAGAAGTGCCTGCGCGAGGAGCTGCACTTCCTCGGCGAGGTCGACGAGCCGTTCTGGGAAGCCATCGCGACCTGCCCGTACGGCTGGCCCGGAAACGCCCGCGGGGTGCGCAACGTCCTCCTGAAGGCCATCCTGACGTCGACCGCCCACCGGCTCACCGCGGCCGACCTGCCGGCGTTCCTGTGGGACGCGGTGGCCCCAGGTCGGGAGGCGCCGGTCCGGCCGGAAGGGCGGACCCGGAACCACGACGAGGTGATCGCGCTGCGCGCAGTGCTGCGGGCGAACCGCGACAACGTCTCGGAGGCTGCGCGCAGCCTCGGGATTCACCGCTCGACGGTGTACCGCCGCCTGGCCCGCTCCGGCAGCTGACGGGTCAGCAGCGCGCGCTGCCGCCACGCGATGCGGGTGTGGCACCGGGGGACGGGTCGGCCGGCCGATTGCTCACGTCGCGGATGGCGATGACGACGCCGATCACCGTGCCGTCGGGATCGCGGATCAGGGTGCTCGTCTCCTCGACGGCGATCCGGGTCCCGTCGCGTGCGACCAGCATGCCCTGCGCCGTCCCGCCGCTCGTCGGCACGGCGCCGGTGCTGAGCGCGCGCGGCTCCGAGGGCAGCGAGACCCGGACCACGTCGGACAGCGTCCGGCCGGCGGCTTCCGGCGCGCTCCAGCCGGTGAGCTGCTCCGCGGCGGGGTTCATGAAGCGGATGTGCCACTGCGCGTCGGTGGCGATGATCGTGTCGCCGAGGCTGCGCAGCGTGGCCGCCAGCCAGCGCTCGCTCTCCTGCAGCCGGCGCTGCAGGTCGTGGCGCTGGAGCGCCATCTCGATCACGATGTGCAGCTCGCGCTCCTCGAACGGTTTGAGCAGGTAGCCGAACGGCTCCGTGATGCGGGCACGCTGGAGGGTGGCCGGGTCCGCGAAGGCGGTCAGGTAGATCACCGGCACGCCGAAGCGATCGCGGATCGCGCGCGCGGCCTCGACACCGTCCATCTCGCCACGCAGGTGGATGTCCATCAGGACCAGATCCGGCCGCAGCTCCTCCACGCGGGTGATCGCCTCGCTTCCCGTCGCCGCCACGGCGGCAACGGTGTAGCCGAGGCGGCCGAGGGTGGCGCGGATGTCGAGCGCGATGACGCCTTCGTCCTCGACGATCAGGATGCTCGGTCGCGTGTGGTTCATCGCGGGAAGCGAATGCGAAACTCGGTGCCGCCCTCCTGCACCAGTTCGAGCACGCCGTCCAGCTGATCGGTGAGGGCGCACACCAGCTGCATGCCGAGGGTCGCGGTCGTGCGGGGGTCGAAGCCGGCGGGCAGACCCACCCCGTCGTCCGCAACGGAGAGGAGATAGCGCTCGCCGTCCTCGGGCCGCAGATCCACCCGCACCTCGCCGCGCCGCTCCGGCGCGTACGCGTACTTGAGGCAGTTCGAGACCAGCTCGTTGATGATGAGTCCGAGCGGAACCGCGGCGTCGATGCCGAGGTGTACGTCCTCGACGGTGGTGCGGAGCGCGACTCCGCTCGTCTCGGGCTGGTAGGAGCGGAGCAGCAGGTCACCGAGGCTGCGTACGTAGTCGGTGAAATCGAGGCGCGACAGATCGGCCGACTGGTAGAGCTTCTCGTGCACCAGGGCCATCGACCGGATGCGATTCCCGCTCTCCTTGAACATCTCGAGCGTCGCCGGGTCGCGCACGTGCGCCGACTGGAGGCGGAGGAGACTCGAGATGACCTGGAGATTGTTCTTGACCCGGTGGTGGATCTCCTCGAGGAGCACTTCCTTCTCGCGCAGCGAGGCCTCGATCTGGTCGGTGCTCGCGCGCACCGCCTCCTCGGCGCGCTTCGACTCCGTGATGTCGTACGCGATGCCCTGGATGAAGAGCGGATTCCCGAGCTCGTCGCGCACCACGCGTGCCTCGCCACGCACCCAGACGATTCCGCCGGCGCGCGTGAGCGCGCGGAACTCGGCGCGGAACGGGCCGCCCGTGCGGCACCCGCGTGCGAACTCGAGATGGCAGCAATCGCGATCGTCGGGATGGAGCTGGCGGAACCACAGGAACGGGTTGCTCAGCCACTCCTCCTGCGAGAACCCGAGCAGCGCCTCGATCTGTGGACTCACGTAGAACTCGTGCAGGTCCTCGTCGAGCGCCGCCATGAAGGTGACCGCCGGGATCTGCTCGACGAGGGACCGGTAGCGCGCCTCCGCCTTCCAGCGCTGCTTCTCGGCAAGCGTCTCGGCGTCAGCCTCGCCCCGCGTGCGTGCGGGGGCTCCCTCGGGCCGCAGGATCATCGAGAAGGCCTGCGCCATCTCCGTGAGGATCGCCTCGGCATCCTCGACGCTCGCGATCGGGGGATCGCCGGGTGTCGTCTCGGGCGCCCGCTCGCGGAGGCCCAGCGCACGGGCAGACGGCCGTATGCCGATCATCGCGGCGTTCCCGGGGACGCGCCGAAGATCGGCGAGTGCTCGGCCCGGATCACCCGTCCGCCGCCGGTGTACAGGTGGACCCCGCACGGGAGGCAGGGATCGAAGCTGCGCACGGTGCGCATGATGTCGATCCCCTTGAACCGCTCCGGTGGGTTCTCCTCGAAGAGGGGGGAGTTCTGCACCGCGTCCTCGTACGGGCCCGGCGTGCCGTGCACGTCGCGCGGGCTCGCGTTCCAGGGGGTGGGCGGGTAGGGGTGATAGTTGGCGATCTTGCCGTCGCGGATCACGAGATGGTGCGAGAGCATGCCGCGCACCGCCTCGTGGAAGCCGCAGCTGATGGCGTCGTCCGGCACCGTGAAGCTCGTGAAGGTCTCGGTGCGGCCCGCGTGGACGTCGGCGAGGGCGCGGTCGAGGAAGTGCAGGGCAGCCGCGGCGGCGTATGCCTGGAAGTAGCTGCGCGCCCGGTTGCGCTCCAGCGTGTTGCTCCAGGCGGGAATCTTCCACTCGAGCTCGGTCTCGGGCAGCGTCGCCGACCTGGGCAGGCGAATGACGACGCTGTGGCCGGTGGCCCGCAGCGTCCCGGTATCGACCAGGCCAGCGAGCGCCGTCACCCACAGGCGCGCGAGGGGACCGCCGCCCGTGTCGAGCGCCAGGAGGCGCCCCGTCTCGCGGTGCAGCCAGCGCGGCGACATCACCCAGGTGTAGCGCCCCGCGAAGTCACGCCGCTGCGGGCGCGGGATCGTGGTCTGGTTCCACGGATGGCGCTGATCGACGGGGTTGCCGAGCGGATCCGTGGTGACGAAGACCTCCTGGTCCTCCCAGTCGTCGTAGAACGAGCTCCCGAGCAGCACGCGGATACCGAGGTTGATGTCGATCAGGTCGGTGGTGAGCAGCTCGCCGTCGACCACCACGCCCGGGGTGACGAACATCGCCCGGCCCCACTCGCCCATGGTGCGGTAGTCGAAATCGCACGTGGTCGGGTCCTGGAACGAGCCGCCGCAGGCGAGCATCACCCGGCGCCGGCCGACCTCCTCGTAGCCGGGCAGCGCCTCGTAGAAGAAGTCGAAGAGGTCGTCGTGCAGCGGCACGACCCGCTTCACGAAGTCGACGTAGCGCATGAGCCGCGTCAGGTACTGCGTGAAGACCTGCACGTCGGCCGGGGTCCCGATGCCGCCCGGGTAGAGCGTCGAGGGATGGACGTGGCGGCCGCCGATCAGCGAGTACATCTCGCGGCTGACCCGGCTCATGTGGAGCGCCTCGCGGTAGAACTCGCCCTCGAGCGGGTTCAGCGCGCGCATGATGTCGGCGACGGTGCGGTAGCCGTGCACCGCGGCGTGCGGTGCGGCGGTGGTCTCCGCCCGGCGCAGCACCGACGGATTCGTCTCCCGCACCATGCGCTCGCAGAAGTCGACCCCGACCAGGTTCTCCTGGAAGAGGTTGTGGTCGAACATGTACTCGGCCGCCTCGGCCAGGTTGATCATCCAGTCGGCGAGCGGCGGCGGCTTCACGCGGAACGCCATGTTCTGCGCGTAGACCGCGCACGTCGCGTGGTTGTCGCCGCAGATGCCGCAGATGCGGCTCGTGATGAAGTGCGCGTCGCGCGGGTCCTTGCCCTTCATGAAGACGCTGTAGCCACGGAAGATGGACGACGTGCAGCGAGCATCGACGACCCGCCGCGCGGAGAAGTCGATGGTCGCATGGATGCCGAGGCTCCCGACGATGCGGGTGATCGGATCCCAGGACATCTGGACGAGATGCGGCGCCGTCGTCGTCATGAGCGCTCGCGGCGCGTGCGCCACTCCGGCTCGCGATCGAGCGACTCGATCGTGAAGGCCCGCAGCGCCCGCACGGCGCGGCCGTACATGAGCACGGCCGACGACGACATCTTCGCGCCGGGCGGCTCGTCCATGAACGGCATGAACTTGTCCGGGAAGCCCGGCATCGTGCAGCCGATGCAGATGCCGCCGACGTTCGGGCAGCCGCCGACGCCGCCCATCCACCCGCGCTTCCCGACGTTGCAGCGCACGACCGGGCCCCAGCAGCCGAGCTTGACGATGCACTTCGGCGTGCCGTGGCCGGCGGCGAAGTCCGCCTGCTCGTAGTAGCCGCCGCGGTCGCAGCCCTCGTGCACGGTCTGGCTGAAGAGCCAGCGTGGGCGGAGGCAGTCGTCGAGCGGGATCATGGGCGCGCGACCCGCCGCCTGGCGGAGGAGGTAGAGGAGGGTCTCCATGAAGTTGTCGGGCTGGACGGGACAGCCCGGCACGCAGACGATGGGGATGCCCGCCTGCGAGCGCCACTCCCAGCCGAGGTAGTCGGGCAGTCCCATGCAGCCGGTCGGGTTGCCCTCCATCGCGTGAATGCCGCCGTAGGTGGCGCAGGTGCCGGCGGCCACCACGGCCCAGGCGTGCGGCGCGATGCGGTCGATCCAGGTGCACGTCTTCACCGGCTGGCCGTAGGGTCCGTCGGAGCCCATGGCGGCCCAGTGACCCTCACCCGCCAGCGTCTCGTCCGGGAGCGATCCCTCGACGACGAGGATGAAGGGCGCGCCCGTCCCCGTCGCGGCGAGACGGAATCGCGCCAGGAAGTCGTCTCCGGTCTCGTAGGAGAGGAAGCGGGTTGTGGAGCGTGATTCGCGGGATGCCCGGGAAGGCACCGGTGACGAGCTCCTCGAGGCTCGGCTGCGTCGCCGCGGTGATGGCCACGGTATCGCCGTCGCAGCCGAGGGCCGCGGTCACCCACAGCACGTCGATCTCCTCCAACACCGACGAGTCCATCGCTGCCGGTTCGCTCCTTTGTCGGCCCGCGCTGCGCACGGGCAGCCGGGGCATCCTTTAGCCTCAATGCGGCGGCGTTGACACGGGGTCGTCGCCAGGCTGTACGCTCCCGGGGAGCGCGGCTATAGTCGCGGACTCGCGCGAGCGAGCCCAGTGATGAGATCGCGCCGCTCCTGCCTCTCGGTCCCCGGGTCGTCGCCACGGATGCTCGGCAAGGCGCCGGTGCTGCCCGCCGACGAGGTCATCCTCGATCTCGAGGACGCCGTCGCGCCGGCGGTCAAGGATGCGGCGCGGGGGCACGTCGTGCGTGCCATCCTCGAGGGTGACTGGGCGGGCAAGACGGTGGCGGTGCGGGTGAACGGCGTCGAGACCCGGTGGTGCTACCGCGACGTCATCGAGGTGGTCGAGGGCGCGGGACGGCGGCTCGACTGCCTGGTGCTCCCCAAGGCCGAGCGCGCCGCCGACGTGGTGTTCGTCGACCGCCTGCTCACCATGATCGAGGACACGCATGGCTTCCAGCGGCGGGTGAAGCTCGAGCTGCTCATCGAGACCGCCCTCGGGCTCGAGAACGTCCGCGAGGTCGCGCGCGCCTCGCCCAGGACCGAGGCGTTGATCCTCGGCCCGGCCGATCTCAGCGCGTCGCTCGGCTTCCCCGGACCGGTGGCCGCCTCCGGCGCGCCGGGCTACCCGGGCGATCCCTGGCACTGGGTCCGCGGGACGATCCTGGTCGCCGCCCGCGCTGCCGGCCTGCAAGCGATCGACGGTCCGCACCTCGACGTGGGAGACGCGGACGGGCAACGGCAGGCGGCGCAGCGGGCACGGGCCCTCGGCTACGACGGCAAGTGGGCACTCCACCCCGCGCAGCTCGATGCGCTGAACGCGGTGTTCGCCCCGAGCCAGCAGGAGTTCGATCGCGCCGCCGCGGTCCTCGAGGCGTACGCACACGCCACCGGGTCCGAGGAACGCGGCGCCGTGCGATTCGGGAACGAGATGATCGACGAGGCGTCGCGCAAGCTCGCCGTGCAGTGCGTGGCGCGGGGCCGCGCGGCCGGTCTGCAGCCAGCGAAGACCTGGGCGGACTTCCAGCGGGAGTGGTCCGCCGGGTGAGCGGGTAGGGGTCCGGGCGTGGGCGTCGCGCGCCATGGTCGAATGCAGCCGCGACGCAATGCGCATGCCACGCCGGCGCCTGATCGGGAGCCCGCACGACGGCGGCGGTCCCCGGGAAGGGCCACGATCTGTCGCGCGACAGCATGCGACACCCGACTACACGCGCCGACTCACGTTCGCACGCGATGGACGCGCGCCCACCGTGACCCGGAACCTGTCGCGTCCCGTCGCAGCGCGCGACTCCCGCGGCGAGCCGGGCGCCGGCTCCCGCAGCGGCAATTCGCGACGCGGCCGACACTTGGCGAGACGTCAGCCTCGGTGTTCGTCCCGGCACGAGACGTGCTCCAGGAGCGCCGTCCTCGAAGCCCACGGCGAAGGGAGGGAACCAGACATGCCGCCCGATGAAGGACCGCTCGTCCATATCTTGTGGTTGAACTCCGGGCTGGGCTGCGACGGCGACTCGGTCGCCCTGACCGCCGCCATGCAGCCGAGCATCGAGGAGATCGTCCTCGGCGCCCTGCCGGGATTGCCGCGGGTCGCCGTGCACTGGCTGCTGATCGACTACCAGTGCGGCGACGACTTCATGCAGTGGTTCTGGAAGGCGGACCGTGGCGAGATCGACCCGTTCGTCCTGGTGGTCGAGGGCTCGATCCCGAACGAGGACATCAAGAAGGAAGGCTACTGGGCCGCGATGGGCAACCGCGTCGAGGGCGGGGGACGAGACACCCAGCCCATGACGACCAGCGAATGGCTCGACCGCCTCTCCGCCAAGGCGTGGGCCGTGCTCGCGGTCGGGACGTGCGCCACCTACGGCGGCATCCACGCGATGGAGGGCAACCCGACGGGCGCCATGGGCGTCCCGGACTTCCTCGGCTGGAGCTGGAGATCCAAGGCCGGCAACCCGATCGTCTGCGTGCCGGGCTGTCCGATCCAGCCCGACAACCTGTCCGAGACCATCCTCTACCTGCTCTATCAGGCGGCAGGCTCCGCCCCGACCATCCCGCTCGACGACCAGCTGCGACCGACCTGGCTCTTCGGCCAGACCGTGCACGAGGGCTGCGACCGCGCCGGCTACTACGAGCAGGGCGAGTTCGCGACCGAGTACGGCTCGCCGAAGTGCATCGTGAAGCTCGGCTGCTGGGGCCCGGTCGTCAAGTGCAACGTCGCCAAGCGCGGCTGGCTGAACGGCGTGGGCGGCTGCCCGAACGTGGGCGGGATCTGCATCGGCTGCACGATGCCGGGGTTCCCCGACAAGTTCATGCCGTTCATGGACGAGCCGCCCGGCGCCAAGGTGTCGACGCGCATGAGCGGGCTCCTCGGGACGGCGATCCGCACGCTGCGCGGGTTCACCGAGCACACGTTGGACGAGGAGCCCAGGTGGCGGCGCCGCGGCCGCGAGCTCACCACCGGCTACCAGCCGCAGTGGTGAGTCACACAGGAGGATAGCGCAATGGCGACGCCAGCGAAGACGGCCAGCGGCCTCGTGGAGATGAACTGGGATCCGATCACGCGCATCGTCGGGAGCCTCGGCATCTACACGAAGATCGACTTCTCGAAGAAGAAGGTCGCGGAGTGTCACAGCACCTCCTCGATCTTCCGCGGCTACAGCATCTTCATGAAGGGCAAGGACCCGCGCGACTCGCACTTCATCACGAGCCGCATCTGCGGCATCTGCGGCGACAATCACGCGACGTGCTCCTGCTACTGCCAGAACATGGCGTACGGCGTGAAGCCGCCGCACCTCGGCGAGTGGATCGTCAATCTCGGCGAGGCGGCCGAGTACATGTTCGACCACAACATCTTCCAGGAGAACCTCGTCCTGGTCGATTTCTGCGAGCGCATGCTGAAGGAGACCAATCCCGGCGTGCTCGAGAAGGCCAACAAGACCGAGGCGCCGAACGCCGCCGCGCACGGCTACAAGACGATCGGCGACATCATGCGCGCGGCCAATCCGCTGGAGGGCGAGTACTACCGCGAAGCGCTCCAGGTGAGCCGCTGGACGCGGGAGATGTTCTGTCTGATGGAGGGCCGCCACGTCCATCCATCCACCCTGTACCCCGGCGGCGTCGGTACGGTGGCGACGCTCCAGCTCTTCACCGACTACCTGACGCGCCTCATGCGCTACGTCGAGTTCCTGAAGCGCGTCGTCCCGATGCACGACGACCTCTTCGACTTCTTCTACCAGGCCCTGCCGGGCTACGAGCAGGTCGGCCAGCGCCGCGTGCTGCTCGGCTGCTGGGGCTCCTTCCAGGACCCCGAGACGTGCAACTTCCGCTACCGCGACATGACCGACTGGGGACGGAAGATGTTCGTCACCCCGGGCGTCGTGGTCGACGGCAAGCTCGTCACCACCGACCTGGTGCAGATCAACCTCGGCATCCGGATCCTGCTCGGGCACTCGTACTACGACGACTGGGAAGACCAGGAGATGTTCGTCACCAAGGACCCGCTGGGGAACCCGGTGGATCGCCGCCATCCGTGGAACCAGCACACCAATCCGCGGCCGCAGAAGCGCGACTTCGACGGCAAGTACAGCTGGGTGATGTCGCCGCGGTGGTACGACGGCAAGGATCATCTCGCCCTCGACACGGGCGGCGGCCCGATCGCGCGCCTGTGGGCCACCGCGCTGGCGGGGATCGTCGGCAGCGCGCAGCGCCCGACGAACGGCTACGTCCAGGCGACGGGCAACAGCGTCGTGCTCAACCTGCCGAAGAGCGCGACCAAGGGCCCGGTCACGTTCGAGTGGAAGATCCCGCAGTGGTCGAACGCGATCGAGCGGGACCGCGCGCGGACGTACTTCCAGGCCTACGCCTGCGCGTCGGCGCTCTACTTCATCGAGGAGGCGCTGAAGGAGGTCCGCGCCGGGAACACCAAGACCTGGGAGCCGTTCAAGGTGCCCGACGAGGGTGTCGGGTGCGGCTTCACCGAGGCGGTTCGCGGCGTGCTGTCGCACCACATGGTGATCCGCGGCGGGAAGATCGCCAACTATCACCCGTATCCGCCCACCCCGTGGAACGGAAACCCGCGCGACGTGTACGGCACCGCGGGGCCGTACGAGGACGCGGTGCAGAACACGCCGATCTTCGAGGAGAACCCGCCCGAAAAGTTCAAGGGCATCGACATCATGCGGGCCGTGCGCAGCTTCGACCCCTGCCTGCCGTGCGGGGTGCACATGTACCTCGGCAAGGGGAAGGTGCTCGAGCGGATGCACTCGCCGTCGATGCTGAACATGCCCGACGGGAAGTGAGGGTATCCGGGGACGCCATGGGCGACGTCCGGCGAGCGGGTGAGCGCATCGAGCGGCTGCTCGAGGAGATCCGTGCGAGCGCGAGCCCGCCGTGCTGGCAGCGGGTCGACGAGCTGATGCGTCTCGTCGTCGAGCTGTACGGCGCCGGCTTCGCGCGCATCCTCGAGATCGTCGGCGACGACGCGGACGCGGCCGGCCTGCGCGCGAGGCTGAGCGCGGACGAGCTGGTGGCGAGCCTGCTCCTCGTGCACGGGCTCCACCCGGAGGACATCCCGACTCGACTCCGGACGGCGCTCGCCCGCGTGCGGCCCTACCTCGGCTCGCACGGGGGCGACGTCGAGGTGGTCGCGCTGGACGAGCGCGCGGGAGCCGTGCTCCTGCGCATGACGGGGAGCTGCGACGGCTGCCCGTCGTCCGCGATGACGGTCCAGCTCGCCGTCGAGAGCGCGATTCACGAGCTGGTCCCGGAGATCGGTCGGATCGAGGTCGAGGGAATCACCGAGACGGCGCCGGCCGATCCGGCGAGCTCGTGGATCCGTCTCGAGCGTGACGCGATGCCGGGCGTCCCGGCCCTCGCCAGCCGCGAGGTCACCGGGGAGCGCATCCTGCTCTGCCGTCTCGGCGAGACGCTGTACGCGTACCGCGACCGGTGTGCCGCCTGCGGCGCCGCGCTGGCCGCGGGCACGCTCGACGGATCGCTCCTCGGCTGTCCCGCGTGCGGGCAGCGCTTCGATGTGCGTCGTGCCGGGCGCGCCGTGGAGCGCCCCGAGGTTCACCTGGTGCCGGTGCCGCTCCTCCAGGACGAGTCCGGCATCCGGATCGCGCTCGCGGAGGCGCACGCGTGACCAGCGGCGGCGGAGCGCCCCGAACGGAGCGGCGTCCCGGCCCGGCCCTCGGGGTGCTGGGACGCTTTCGCGGGCAGGCGCCGAGGCCGGCGCCCGGCGAGCGCTGCGAGATGTGCGCCGCCACGATCGGCGACGAGCACTCGCACGTCGTGAACGTCGAGATACGCAACCTCCTCTGCACCTGCCGCGCGTGCTACCTGCTCTTCACCCGCACCGGCGCGGCGCAGGGCAAGTACCGCGCCGTGCCCGATCGCTACCTCCATCTCCCGGCGTTCGTCCTCGGCGCGGCGGCCTGGGATGCGCTCCAGATCCCGGTGCGCATGGCGTTCTTCTTCTCGAACTCGAGCCTCGGCCGCGTCGTCGCCTTCTACCCGAGCCCGGCGGGGGCGACCGAGTCGCTCCTGCCGCTCGACGCCTGGCAGGCGCTGCTCGACGGGAACCCCGTCCTCGCGAGCATGGAGCCCGACGTGGAGGCGCTGCTGGTCCACGGCCGTCGAGGCGCCGACTCGTTCGACTGCTTCGTGGTGCCGATCGACGCCTGCTACGAGCTCACCGGGATCGTCCGGCGCCGCTGGAAGGGGTTCGACGGCGGCGAGGAGGCCTGGCGCGACATCGACGAGTTCTTCGCGCGCCTGCGCGCACGGAGCCGCGTGCCGCCGGCCGAGGCGGCGGGATGAGTCAGATCGCCTTCACGGTGCTCGACGCGGCGCCGGTGCCGTACGCGGCGACTCCCACGCTCGCGGTCCGCCTCCACCTCGAGGCGCCGGCGGGCGAGACCATCCATTCGATCGCGCTGCGCTGCCAGATCCGGATCGAGCCCCAGCGCCGGCGCTACTCGGCGGACGAGGAAGCGCGGCTGCTCGAGCTCTTCGGGGAGACCCCACGCTGGGGCGACACGCTGAAGCCGTTCCTGTGGACGCACGTGTCGACGATGGTCGTCGGGTTCGCGGGCGGCACCGACGTCGAGCTGCACGTTCCCTGCACGTACGACCTCGACGTGGCGGCGGCGAAGTACTTCCATGCCCTCGGCGACGGGGAGATCCCGTTGATCCTGCTCTTCAGCGGGACGGTCTTCGCGAAAGGCGACGGCGGGGCGCTGCGCGTGACCCAGATTCCGTGGGACCGGGAGGCGCGCTTGCGGCTGCCGGTCCGGACGTGGCGCGAGCTCGTCGATCGCTACTTCCCGAACAGCGGCTGGCTCCGTCTCCGGCGCGACACCCTGGACGCGCTGCTGCGGGTGAAGGCACGCCGCGCGCTCGTCACCTGGGACGACGTCCTCGCCGAGCTGCTTCGTGCCGCCGGGGAGGAGGCCGCGTGAGCACCGAGCGGGCACGCGCCGTCGCCGACGCGGTCCTCTACGAGGGCTACGTGCTCTATCCGTACCGCGCGTCGGCGCGGAAGAACCAGGTGCGCTGGCAGTTCGGGGTGCTGGCGCCGCGGGACGTGGAGCGAGGCCGGCGGCTGCGAGCCGTGCTGGATGCAGACCGAGTTCCTGCTCGAGCCAGGGGCGGGCGCCGTGCTCGACGGCACGCTGCGCTTCCTCCAGGCGCAGCGGCGACTGATCGAGGAGGCCGTCGACGGCGGCTTCCGGAGCGTCGAGCGCCTCGACGTCGACGGCCGTCTGTGGACGTCGTGGGACGAAGGCGTCGAGCGCGAGATCGCGCTGACGGTGGCGGCCGACGGCACGACGGCGATCACGGTGCCGTTCGCGTTCCCGGGCGAGGGCGAGACCGAGCCGATCGTCGCGAGCGACGGCCGCCTGGTGGGACGCGTCGTGCGCGAACGGATGCCGCTCGCGGGGTCCGTCGCCATCGAGACGGAGCGCCTCGCGGAGCAGCCGGCACTGGTCCGCGCGCGCCTCACGGTGCGCAACCTGAGCCCGTGCGACGCGCCGGCCGCCGCGCGCGACCAGGCGCTGGGCTCGTTCCTGGTCGGCACGCACCTGCTGCTGGCGATGTCGCGCGGCCAGTTCGTCTCGCTGCTCGATCCCCCGGCCGCGGCACGCGAGGCGGCGGCGCAATGCGAGAACGTCCGCACGTGGCCGGTGCTGATCGGCGCGGCGGGCGAGCGAACGGTCATGCTGTCGTCGCCGATCATCCTGCAGGACTATCCGGAGATCGCGCCCGAGAGCCCGGGCGATCTCTTCGACGCGACCGAGATCGACGAGATCCTGACGCTCCGCACGATGGCGCTCACGGACGACGAGAAGCGCGAGGCGCGCGCGACCGATCCACGCGCCGCCGCGATCATCGACCGGGTGGATGCGATGCCCGCGGAGATTCTCGAGCGCCTGCACGGCGCCATCCGCTCGCTCCGTCCGGTGGCCGGCCCCGGCAGCGGAGCCCGTGGCGGAGCCGGATCCGTTCGCGACGCCCTGGTGGGACCCCGGCGCCGATGCGTCCGTGTCCCCGGAGACGGATTCGATCGAGGTGCACGGCGTGCCGGTCGCGAAGGGCAGCCGCGTGCGGCTGCGCCCCGGCGTGCGGCGCTCCGACGCACAGGACATCTTCCTCGACGGGCGCGTCGCACGCGTGGAAGCGGTGCTGTTCGACGTCGAGGATCACGGCTACCTCGCGGTGACGCTCGAGGACGACCTCGCGGCCGACATGCTGCAGCGCCACGGACGCTACCTGTACTTCGCACCCGACGAGGTCGAGCCGCTGGGGGAGGGCGCGTGAGCCCGCGCGTGCTGGTGGCCGGAGTCGGCAACGTCTTCCTCGGCGACGACGGGTTCGGCGTCGAGGTGGCGCGACGGCTCGTGGGCGAGGCGTTCCCGGAGGGCGTGCAGGTCGCGGACTTCGGCATCCGCGGCGTGCACCTCGCGTACGAGCTGCTGGACGGCTACGACCTGCTCATCCTGGTCGACGCCGCGCCGCGCGGCGAGGCGCCCGGGACGGTCTTCGTGCTCGAGCCGGACTTCGGGGGCTCGGACGGTGTTGCGCGCGGGGACAGCGGCTTCCTGCTCGACGCACACAGCCTGGACCCCGAGGTCGTCCTCGGCATCCTCGCCGATCTCGGCGGCACGGTCGGCCGGGTCGTCATCGTCGGCTGCGAGCCCGCCGAGGTCGTCGAGCGGATGGGCCTGAGCGCACCGGTGTCGCACGCGGTCGACGAGGCCGCGCGCGTGGTCCGCGAGCTGATCGCACGGGCCTGTGACGAAACGTCCACCGCGGCGCCGGAAGACGCCGCCAAGCGAAGGGAGGCTCCCTGATGCTACGGATGCTGGCCGCCGCGGTCGCGCTCGGGGTCGCGTACGTCGTCGTGAACTCGCTCCCCGACGTCGCGCGGTACCTCAAGATCCGCCGGATGTGATCACGGTCCGATCGTGAGTCGCTTCCGGATCGTGCCCGAACGATCGAGAATCTGGGTGGACGCGCGCTCGAGCCTGCACCCGATCCACGTCGAGACGACGGGGCTGCGCGGCCAGCTCGACGCCACCGTGGCCGACGGTGCCCTCGTGGCCGGGGGATCGACCACGGGGTCCATCGAGATCGAGGTCGATCGCATGAAGTCGGGGAACGTCCTCTACGACCGCGAGCTGGAGCGCCGGCTCGAGGCGAGAAAGTACCCGTTCATTCGCGGCTCGGTGCGCGAGGTCACGGCGCTCGGCGACGGCCAGCGGTACCGGGTGCTCGGACAGCTCGAGTTTCACGGCGTCGCGCGGCCGGTCGAGGGCGAGGTGCGGCTGCGCGTCGTCGACGAGCGCACGCTGGAGATCGAGGGTGAACGCGTCTTCGACCTCCGCGACTACGGGCTCGAGCCGCCACGCATCCTGATGCTGAAGGTGTATCCCGAGGTGCGCGTGCGCGCCCAGGTGATCGCGGAGCAGGAGCCGTAGCGATGTGCCTCGGCATCCCGGGAGAGGTCGTCGATGTGCGCGACGACGCTGGGCTCCGCATCGGGACGGTGCGGTTCGCGGGCATCACGCGCGACGTCTGTCTCGACTACGTCCCGGACGCCGCCGTGGGGGAGTACGTGCTGGTGCACGTGGGCTTCGCCATCTCGAAGATCGATCCCGAGGAAGCGGCGCGCACGTACCGGGTCCTGGAGGAGCTTGGCCAGACGGGCGAGCTCACCGCCGACCGGGAGCTCGTGGAGCCTCCACCATGAAGTATCTCGACGAATATCGCGACGGTGACATCGCAGGCGGCCTGCGCCGCGCCATCGCCGACACCGCCACCCGCCCCTGGGTCCTGATGGAGGTGTGCGGCGGCCAGACGCACTCGATCGTCCGCTACGGGATCGATCGCATGATCCCGCAGACGATCGAGCTCGTGCACGGTCCGGGCTGTCCCGTGTGCGTCACCCCCCTCGAGATGATCGATCGCGCGCACGCGATCGCGCGCCACGCGGACGTGATCTTCACGTCGTTCGGGGACATGTTGCGCGTTCCGGGGTCGCATGGCGACCTCCTCACCCTGAAGGGCAGGGGCGCCGACGTGCGCGTGGTGTACTCGCCGCTCGACGCGCTCCGCATCGCACGTGACAACCCGCAGCGGCGCGTCGTCTTCTTCGGGATCGGCTTCGAGACCACGGCGCCCGCGAACGCGATGGCCGTCTTCCAGGCCCGCCGGCAGGGCCTCGGCAACTTCTCGATGCTCGTGTCGCACGTGCTCGTCCCACCCGCCATGGCGGCCATCCTCGAGTCACCGGACAACCGCGTGCAGGCGTTCCTCGGTCCCGGCCACGTGTGCGCCATCATGGGCTGCGGCGAGTACGAGGAGCTCTGCGAGCGCCACCGCGTGCCGATCGTGATCACGGGCTTCGAGCCGCTCGATCTGCTGGAAGGCATCCTGATGGCGGTCCGGCAGCTGGAGGCGGGCCGCGCGGAGGTGGAGAACCAGTACGCGCGCGCCGTCTCGCACGACGGCAACCAGGCGGCGCGCGACGTCGTCACCCAGGTCTTCGAGGTCGGCGACCGCAAGTGGCGAGGCGTCGGCGCCATCCCTCGCTCCGGGTACCGGCTGCGCGACGAGTACCGCATGCACGACGCCGAGCGGCTCTTCGCGGTCGAGGACATCGCCACCGCCGAGCCGGAGATCTGCATCAGCGGCCTCATCCTGCGCGGGCAGCGAAAGCCCTCCGACTGCCCGGCGTTCGGCCGGCAGTGCACCCCCGAGCATCCGCTCGGCGCCACGATGGTGTCGGCCGAGGGCGCCTGTGCGGCGTACTACCAGTACGGACGCCATCGCGGCGCACCGAGGGAGGCCGGCGATGTCGCTTGACGGCGCCGGCCGCGCGGAGCCGTTCGGCGAGTGCCCGTTGCCGGTCACGCAGAGCGAGGAGATCCTGCTCGGGCACGGCAGCGGGGGGAAGCTGAGCGCGCAGCTGATCGAGCGCCTCTTCGTCCCGGCCTTCCGGAACCCGCTCCTGGACGCGCTCGACGATCAGGCAATCCTGACGGTCGAGGCGTCCCGTCTCGCCTTCACCACCGACTCCTACGTGGTCACCCCGATCTTCTTCCCCGGCGGCGACATCGGGGAGCTGGCCGTGAACGGCACGGTGAACGACCTCGCCGTCGGCGGGGCGCAGCCGCTCGCGCTGTCCCTCGCCTTCATCCTCGAGGAGGGGCTACCCCTGGCCGACCTGCGCCGCGTGGTGGAGTCGGCGCGGCAGGCGGCGGAACGCGCCGGCGTCCGGATCGTCACCGGCGACACGAAGGTCGTCGGGCGCGGCAGCGGCGACAAGATCTTCGTCAACACCTCGGGCATCGGCATCGTGCCGCCGGGCGTCGACCTGTCGTCCCGCAACGTGCGCCCGGGCGACGTGGTGCTGCTCTCGGGACCGATCGGGGACCACGGCGTGGCGATCCTCTCGCAGCGGGAGGGGCTGACGTTCGCGGGCGAGATCGCGAGCGACACCGCCCCGCTCCACGAGCTCGTGGCCGCCGCGCTCGCGGCGAGCCCGCGCATCCACGCCATGCGCGACCCCACGCGCGGCGGGGTCGCCGCCACCCTGGTCGAGATCGCGTCACGCCAGCGCGTCGGCATCGAGGTCGACGAGCGCGCCATCCCGGTGCGCGACGTCGTGCGCGGCGCGTGCGAGATCCTCGGGCTGGATCCCCTCCTGGTGGCGAACGAGGGCAAGCTCGTCGCCTTCGTTCCCGCCCGGGATGCCAGCGCCGTCCTCGCGGCGATGCGAGCGCACCCGCTCGGACGGGACGCCGTGCGGATCGGGCATGTCACGGACGAGCATCCGGGCACCGTGCTGCTGCGGACGCCGATCGGTGGCGATCGCATCCTCGATCTGCCCTTCGGCGAGGCGTTGCCGCGCATCTGCTGAGATGAACGGCTCGACGCAGGACGCCCGGGGGGCGTGCTCAGCCGGGAGGCCGGATGCCGGGCGGCACCATCTCGGCCAGCGGGAGCACCTCGTAGCGCGAGTAGTTGTAGACCGGCGAGCGCGCCAGGAGCATGTCCAGCTCCTCGTTCGAGGTCACGTCGTAGATCCACGCGCCGCCGTGCGTCCCGGGGATGTGGTAGCGGGCGACGACCTTGCCCTGCGTCTCGAGCGGCGTGGCGTAGTCCGCCATCCGCATCACGGACTGGAGCACCTCGCGTGACAGGAGGGCGATGTCGATGCGCCAGATGACCAGGAATTTCATCGCCGCTCCGTCCCGTCAGTCGCGATCCGGGCCGCCGGTGTACTCGCGCAGCGCGGCGATCTGCTCCCGTGCGGTCGCCTCGTCGAGCGTATCCATGGCGAAGCCGGCGTGGATCAGTATCCAGTCGCCCGGGCGAAGCGTCTCGCGGTCGAGGAGCGCGACGTTGATGCGGCGGACCATGCCGGCCACGTCGACGTCCGCGAGGTCTGGCTGGTCGGACGGCAGGGCGACCACGCGTCCGACGATGCCGAGGCACATGCGCCGACCCTACCACGGCGACCGGCAGGCGCGCGACCCACGTGGAGGGTCGGCCTGATGCGTACGCTCTCGGCGGGAACCGGAAACACGCGGCGGAACACCGCCACGCGCGAGCGCTGGCGCATTCACGTCGATGGGCTGGTGCAGGGCGTCGGGTTCCGCCCCTTCGCCCACGCCCTCGCGACGCGCCTGGGCCTCGCGGGCCACGTCGCCAACGATACGCGCGGCGCGGTGGTCGAGATCGAGGGCGACGGCAAGGCGGTCGCGCGCTTCGTCGACATGCTGGTGCGCGAGGCGCCGCCGCTGGCGGTGATCGAGCAGCTCGCGCACGTCAGCCTGCGCACCCTCGGGGAGCGCCAGTTCGCGATCCTGGACAGCGCGACGGGCGGCGAGCGCCAGGTCCTGGTGTCGCCCGACGTCGCCACGTGCGAGGACTGCCTCCGCGAGCTGTTCGACCCGCACGATCGACGCTTCCGCTACCCGTTCACCAATTGCACGAACTGCGGCCCGCGCTTCACGATCGTGCGTGACGTGCCGTACGACCGGCCGCGTACCACGATGGCCGGCTTCGCCATGTGTCGGGACTGCGCGCGCGAGTACGAGGATCCCGCGGACCGCCGCTTCCACGCGCAGCCGATCGCGTGCCCGGCGTGCGGTCCGCAGCTGCGCCTGGTGACGCGGCGGGGCGAGACGCTTCCCGGTGAGCCGATCGAGGTCGCCGCCGAGCTGCTGCGCGCGGGGCGTATCGTCGCGGTGAAGGGCCTCGGCGGCTATCACCTGGCCGCCGTGGCCTGCGACGAGGAGGCCGTCGCCGCGCTGCGCTGCCGCAAGCACCGCGAGGAGAAGCCGTTCGCGGTGATGGCGCGCGACCTGACGGCCGCCCGCGAGCTGGTGGAGCTGGACGTGGATGCGGAGCGCGTCCTCGCCGGGCCGCGACGGCCGATCGTCCTGCTTCCACGGCGTCAGGGCGCGGCGATCGCCGAGGCGGTGGCGCCCGGCACGGCACAGCTCGGGGTGATGCTGCCCTACACGCCGCTGCATCACCTGCTGGCGCGGCGCCTGCGGGTGCCCTTCGTCCTCACCAGCGGCAACGTGTCGGACGAGCCCATCGCGCACGACGATCGCGACGCGCTCGCGCGCCTCGGTCCGATCGCCAAGTTCTTCCTGGTGCACGATCGTCCCATCCACGTGCGCACCGACGACTCCGTGGTACGGATGTTCCGGGGACGCGAGATGCCCGTGCGCCGCGCACGCGGGCACGCGCCGCAGCCGGTCGTGGTGTCGCACACGGCGCCCCGGCCGATCCTCGCCTGCGGCGCCGAGCTGAAGAGCACCTTCTGTCTCCTGAAGGACCGCTACGCGTTCGTGTCGCCCCACGTCGGCGACCTCGAGAACTACGCCACCATGCAGGCGTTCAGCGAGGGCATCCGGCACTTCCGGCGTCTGTTCGACGTGACGCCGGAGCTCGTCGCCCACGATCTGCATCCCGAGTACCTCTCGACGAAGTACGCCCTCGAGTCCGCTGGCGTCGAGCTCGTCGGTGTCCAGCACCATCACGCGCACGTGGCGTCCTGCCTGGCGGACAACCGCGAGGAGGGCCCCGTCATCGGGGTCGCCTTCGACGGCCTCGGCTTCGGGACGGACGGGACCCTCTGGGGAGGCGAGTTCCTGGTGGCGACGCTGCGGAGCTTCGAGCGCGCGGCGCACTTCGCGGCGGTGCCCATGCCCGGCGGCACGATGGCCATCCGCCAGCCGTGGCGGATGGCGGCCAGCTACCTCGCCGCCGCCTACGGCGACGCCATCCCGGCGCTCGGCGTCGTGGAGCGCAACCAGCGCAACTGGGCGTCGATCGTCAGCCTGCAGCGCGCGGGCGTCGCATCCCCCGCCACGTCGAGCGTCGGCCGGCTCTTCGACGCGGTCGCGGCCCTCGTCGGCGTACGCGACGTGATCAGCTACGAGGGACAGGCGGCGATCGCGCTCGAGCAGTGCATCGAGCGGAGCGAGCAGGGGGCATACCCGGCCGGCTGGTCCGAGAACGCGCGGGAGATCCTGGTGTGCGGCGCCGATTTCGTGCGGGCCGCGGCCGACGACCTGCGGAACGGCGCCCATCCGGGGGTCGTGGCCGCGCGCTTCCACCGGGGACTCGCGCGCGTCACGGGCGAGGTCTGCGCCGCGATCCGGGAGCGGACGGGTCACGGGACGGTGGCGCTGAGCGGCGGCGTGTTCCAGAACGCGTTCCTGCTCGACCGCACGCTGGCGGAGCTGGAGGAGCGCGGCTTCCGCGTGCTCACGCACGCGCGCATCCCGCCGAACGACGGTGGAATCAGCTTCGGGCAGGCGGCGGTCGCCGCCGCCCGCGATCGCGCCCGTCGAGGACCGCGTCGCATCCATGAGCAGCGGAGCGAGGGAGGGCACTGAGCATGGGAACGCTGGCCGGGTTGATCGTCGGCTACGTGGTGGGCGCCGGCACGGGGCCCGAGGGATACCGGAAGCTGCGCGAGGCCTGGGAGGAGATCCAGGCATCGGACGAGTGGAAGGGTCTCGTCGCGACGGCCACCGGGTTCGTCCAGAACGCGCTCGCTCGCGGCGGGACGGCCTTCACCGAGCACGTCGGAGCTCTGGCAGCGCTGCCAGCACCTCCTCTCGAGCGGGATGGAGCTGCTCGGCGGCGTCCTCGAGCAGGGCAAGGGCCGGAGGTAGGATGCACGAGCTCGCCGTCACCGAGAGCATCGTCGCGGCCATCACCGAGCGTCTCGGCGACGCCCGGATCGCACGCGTCGTCCTCGAGGTGGGCAGCCTGTCCGGCGTCGTCCCGGAGGCCGTGCAGTTCTGCTTCGACGTCTGCACCCAGGGCACGGTGCTCGATGGCGCCGCGCTCGAGATCGTCACGCTCCCCGGCCGGGCGCGCTGCTGCACCTGCGCGGCGGAAGCGGAGATCGCGGATCTCCTCGCCGTCTGTCCGTGCGGCAGCATCTCGCTCGAGGTGATGGCCGGGCAGGAGCTCCGCATCAGGGAAGTGGAGGTGCGCTAGATGTGCGCGACGTGCGGCTGCGGTGACCACCACGATCATCACGATCACGATCACGTCCACGGGGCGGACGACGTCCCGCACGTGCACCCGCGCCAGACGCCGCGGACGGTGCGCCTGGAGCAGGACGTCCTCGCGAAGAACGACCGGCTCGCCGCGCGCAATCGCGCCTGGCTGGACGAGCGCGGCGTGGTCGCGCTGAACGTCATGAGCTCGCCGGGGGCGGGCAAGACGACGTTGCTCGAGCGGACGGTCCGCGAGCTCGCCGGCGAGCTGGCGATCGGCGTGATCGAGGGCGATCAGGCCACCGTGCGCGACGCCGAGCGCATCCGGACCGCCGGCGGGCGTGTCGTGCAGATCAACACGGGAACCGGCTGCCACCTCGATGCGGACATGGTCGCCGCGGCGCTGCGCGAGCTCGATCCGCCGGCGCGCTCCCTGGTCCTCATCGAGAACATCGGCAACCTCGTCTGCCCGGCCCTGTTCGCGCTCGGCGAGCGCGCGAAGGTCGTGCTGATGGCGGTGACCGAGGGCGAGGACAAGCCGCTCAAGTACCCGCACATGTTCCGCGCGAGCGACGTCCTGGTGCTCACAAAGATCGACCTCCTGCCGCACCTCGACTTCGACGTCGCGCACTGCCTCGAGTTCGCGCGCCGCACGAATCCGCGGCTCGATATCCTCCAGACGTCGGCCACGCGCGGAGCGGGGCTCGACGGGTGGTACGCGCGACTCCGCGCGAGCGTCGCGGAGGGCCTGCGGGCGCTCGACGCGCGCTGACGGCGCGGGGGCCGGCTTGAGCCCCCGCCGGTGGATGGGCTATTTGGAGCGTGATGCTCCACGGCGCACGAACTGCCGCCGTCGAGTGGTTCGAGCGGCTGCTTCCCGCGGCCGGCGGGTGCGACCCCGCCTCACGGCGTGCCGGGGCGGGGGACAGCCGGTCGATCCGACTCGCGGCCCCTGGCCCACGGTCCCTGTCGCCGGCGCCGATCGCGCGCGGCACCTGAGGGGCGGGCGTGGCGCTCATCGTACAGAAGTTCGGCGGCACGTCGGTCGCCGACATCGACCGCATTCGGATCATCGCCGGTCGGGCGGCGCGGACACGGGCTGCCGGGCACTCGGTGGTGGTCGTCGTCTCGGCGATGGCGGGCGAGACCAACCGGCTGCTGGCGCTGGCCAAGGCGGCGCATCCGCGACCTGACGAGCGCGAGGCCGACGTGCTCGCGTCCACCGGCGAGCAGGTGACGTCGGCGCTGACCGCGATCGTGCTGCAGGGACTCGGGGTCCAGGCGCGCTCGTTTCTCGGTCACCAGATCCGCATCGACACGGACGACGCACACGGCAAGGCGCGCATCGTGCGCATCGACGCCGGCCCGCTGAGCGAGGCGCTGGCCGCGGGCATGATGCCGGTCGTCGCCGGCTTCCAGGGCGTGACCGCCGACGGGCGGATCACCACGCTCGGGCGGGGTGGCACCGACACGACGGCCGTCGCGCTGGCGGCGGCGCTGCGGGCGGACGTGTGCGAGATCTACACCGACGTCGACGGCGTCTACACGAGCGACCCGCGCATGGTGCCGCAGGCGCGCAAGCTCGAGCGCATCGCCTACGACGAGATGCTCGAGCTGGCCAGCCTCGGCGCCAAGGTGCTGCAGATCCGGTCCGTCGAGTTCGCGAAGCGCTACCACGTGCCGGTGCACGTCCGCTCGTCGTTCGACGAGAGCGAGGGCACCTGGGTCGTCGAGGAGGATTCCAGCATGGAGGACGTCTCGGTCGCCGGCGTCGCGGCCGACCAGAACGAGGCAAAGCTCACGGTGCGGGGCGTGCCCGATCAGCCCGGGGTGGCGGCGCGGCTCTTCGGCGCCGTGGCGGCGGCCGGCATCGTCGTGGACATGATCATCCAGAACGCCAGCGCGGACGGCACCACCGACATGACGTTCACCGTTCCCCGCGCCGACTACGACAAGGCGCTCGAGCTGGTCGGCAGCCTGGCGCGACAGATCGGCGCGCGCGAGGTGCTGGGCGATCTCGACGTGTCCAAGGTGTCCATCGTCGGCGTCGGGATGCGCACGCACGCGGGCATCGCGGCCCGCATGTTCGACGTCCTCGCGCGGGAGGGGATCAACATCCAGATGATCTCCACCTCGGAGATCAAGATCTCGGTGGTGGTCGCGGCCAAGTACACGGAGCTCGCGGTGCGCGCGCTCCACGACGCCTTCATCACGCCCGACTGACGGCCCCCGACGGCGATGCGACGCATCCAGCTCTACGACACGACGCTGCGCGATGGTGCGCAGTCGGAGGACGTCAGCTTCACGCTGGACGACAAGCTGCGCATCACGGAGCGTCTCGACGACCTCGGCATCCACTACGTCGAGGGCGGGTGGCCGGGCTCGAATCCGCGCGACGAGGAGTTCTTCCGCGCGGTCCGCGCGCTCCGGCTCCGCCAGACGCGCATCGCGGCCTTCGGGGCCACGCGGCGCGCCGGCATCCGGGCCGAGGCGGATCGCAACCTGGAGGCGCTGCTGCGCGCCGGGACGCCCGTGGTCACGATCGTCGGCAAGACCTGGGATCTGCACGTGCACGACGACCTGCGCATCCCGCTGGAGGAGAACCTCGACGTCATCCGCGACTCGGTGGCCTTCCTCGCCAGCCGCGTCGACGAGGTGATCTTCGACGCCGAGCACTTCTTCGACGGCTGGCTGCGCAATCCGGATTACGCGCTGGCGTGCATCGCCGCCGCCGCCGGGGCGGGAGCCACCCTGGTGTGCCTGTGCGACACGCGCGGGGGCGCGCTGCCCGCGCAGGTCGCCCTGGCCGTCGACGCCGCGCAGGCGGCCGTGCCCGAGACCCGGCTCGGCATCCACTGTCACAACGACGCCGAGCTCGCGGTCGCGAACTCGCTGGAAGCCCTGGAGCACGGCTGCATCCAGGTCCAGGGCACGATGAACGGGCTCGGCGAGCGCTGCGGGAATGCCAATCTGGTGTCGCTCATCGCCACCCTCGAGCTGAAGCGGGGCTGGGCGTGTGTCGGAGCCGAGCACCTGGCGAAGCTCGCCGACGTCTCGCGCCTGGTCTACGAGCTCGCCAACCTCGAGCCGAACAAGCGCCAGCCCTACGTCGGACAGAGCGCCTTCGCGCACAAGGGCGGCTTGCACGTCGCGGCGGTGCAGAAGAACGCCGAGACCTACGAGCACATCGACCCCAGGCTGGTCGGCAACGTGCAGCGCGTCCTGGTCTCCGATCTCTCTGGACGCTCGAACCTGCTCGCCAAGGCGGCCGAGTTCGGCATCGACCTCGAGGGCGACAGGCCCGCGCTGCAGCGGCTGCTGCGGGACCTGAAGGACCTCGAATCGCAGGGCTACGTGTTCGAGGGGGCGGATGCGTCGTTCGAGCTGCTCATGCGCAAGGCGCTCGACGGCGACCGGCCGCGCTTCTTCCGGCTGATAGGCTTCCGGGTGATCGACGAGAAGCGGCACGAGCGCGAAGCGCCGATCGCCGAGGCGACGATCATGCTCGAGGGGCCGGACGGGACGATCGAGCACACGGCCGCCCAGGGCAACGGCCCGGTGAACGCGCTCGACTCCGCGCTGCGCAAGGCGCTCGGCAAGTTCTTCCCCGAGGTCCAGGAGGTGCGCCTGCACGACTACAAGGTGCGCGTGCTCGGAAGTCCCGAAGGGACGGCGGCCGTCGTCCGCGTCCTGATCGAGTCGGGGGACGAGCACGGACGCTGGAGCACGGTCGGCGTCTCGCACAACGTGATCGAGGCAAGCTGGCAGGCGCTGGTGGACAGCATGGACTACAAGCTCCACAGGAGCCGCCGTCCCGGTTGAGCGACATGGACGGGCGCATCTATCTCGATCACAACGCGGGCGCTCCGCTGCGACCCGAGGCGTACGCGGCCATGCTCGCCGTGCTCGGCGGGCCGCCGGCGAATCCGTCGAGCGCGCACCGCGAGGGCGCGCGGGCGCGGCGCCTGCTCGAGGAGGCACGCGCCGCGGTGGCGGGCCTGATCGGGGGCCGGGCAGGCGAGATCACCCTGACGAGCGGCGCCACGGAGGCGAACAACCTGGCGCTGCGCGGTGCGCTGGCGGCCGCGGGCTCGCGTGACGGGCTGGTCGTGAGCGCGATCGAGCATGCCTCGGTGCTCGAGACCGCGCAGGCGCTCGCCGCCGCGGGCGCGCGCGCGACCGTCGTGCCGGTCGACCCCTGCGGTCGCGTGGACCCCGATCGCGTGGCGGCAGCGTGTGACGAGCGCACGGCGGTCGTGAGCATCGGCCTGGCAAACGGCGAGATCGGCACGCTGGCGCCCATCGCGCGGATCGCGGACGCGCTCCGCGGGAGCGGCATCCTCCTCCACACCGATGCCGCGCAGGCCGCCGGGCGCGTGTCGGTCGACGTGGCGGCCATCGGCGTCGACCTGCTGTCGCTGTCGAGCCACAAGCTGGGGGGACCTCCGGGCGCCGGCGCGCTCTGGAGCCGCCGCGGCGTCCCGCTGCGTCCGCTCGTCACCGGCGGCCCGCAGGAGCGCGGGCTGCGCGCGGGGACCGAGGCGGTGGCCGCGCTGGCCGGCTTCGGTGCGGCCACGCGCGCGGCGGCGGTGGATCTGCCGCAGGCGGAGGCGCGCATGGCCACGCTGCTCGACCGCCTGTGGGAGGGGATCGTCCGTGCGGTGCCCGACGTCGTGCGGCACGGTCCGGCGGCGGGACCTCGCCTCCCGAACACGCTGAACCTGCGCGTGCCCGGATGCGCCGGGGAGAGCCTGCTCGTGCTGCTCGACCTGGCGGGCGTGGCGGTATCGCTCGGCTCCGCCTGTGCGGCGGGCGCGCCGGAGCCGTCGCACGTGCTGCGGGCGATCGGCCTCGACGAGGAGGCGGCGCGCTGCGGCCTCCGCCTGAGCCTCGGTCCGGACACGACCGCCGCGGAGGTCGATGCCGTGGTCGACCTCCTGCCGCGCCTGGTGCACCAGATCCGCGTGACGTCGCACACGGAGGTGGCGTGAGGGTCGTCGTGGCGATGAGCGGTGGCGTGGACAGCGCGGTCGCCGCCGCCCGGTGCGTGGCGGACGGTCACGACGTGATCGGCCTCTCGCTGCGGCTGGCGCGCGACGGTACGGGCGGCTGCTGCTCGCTCGACGACTTCGCCGACGCCCGCGCGGTGGCCGACCGGCTCGGCATCCCGCACTACGTGTTCGACTTCCGCGACGCCTTCGAGCGCGCCGTGGTGCAGCCGTTCGTCGCCGAGTACCTGGCCGGCCGCACGCCGAACCCGTGCGCGCTCTGCAACCAGCACGTGAAGTTCGATCTCCTCTGGCGACGCGCGCGCGAGCTGGGAGCCGAGCGCCTCGCGACCGGGCACTACGCCCGCATCACCACGGACGAGGCCACGGGCCTGCCGGCGCTGCGGACCGCGATCGACGCGGCGAAGGACCAGACCTACTTCCTCTTCGCCCTGGGTCACGTCGCGCTCGGCCGCACGCTCTTCCCGGTCGGCGGTCTCACCAAGAGCGAGGTGCGCGCGCAGGCGCGCGCGCTCGGCCTCGCGGTGGCCGACAAGCCGGAGAGCATGGAGGTCTGCTTCGTGCCGGACGGCGACGCGGCGGCGTTCGTCGAGCGGCACGCGGCACCCGCCGCGCTCCGGCCGGGACGCGTGGTCGATGCCGACGGCCGCGGGCTCGGCGTGCACGACGGCGTGCACCGCTTCACGGTCGGCCAGCGGCGCGGACTCGGCCTCGGCGGCGGCCCGCGGCGATACGTGCGCGCCATCGACGGCCGGACCGGCACCGTCACCGTCGCTGGCCCGGAGGCCATGACGGCGCGCCGGCCTCACCACGCACGGGACGATCTGGACCGCCGGCGCGCCGCCGACGCGCGGCGCCCGGCTCGCCGTGCGCATCCGGCATCGCCACCGCCCGGTCGAGGCGTGGCTCGAGGCCGTCGCCGCCGACCGGACGGCGATTCGCTTCGCCGGGCCCGGGCCGCTGGTCACCCCGGGACAGGCGGCCGTGTTCTATCGCGGCGACGTCGTGGTCGGTGGCGGCTGGATCACGAGCGAGCTGGACTCCGCCGCCGGCCCGGACCTCGACGCGCGGGCGGGGGCGTGATGACCGGCGACCGCCACGGCCCGCGCGTCGCCATCGCCACGCTCGGCTGCAAGGTGAACGCGTACGACACGGCGACGATGGCGGACCGACTTCGCGCCGCGGGCTGCCTGCTCGTCGAGCCCGGGGCGCCCACCGACGTCGTGATCGTCAACTCCTGCACGGTGACCGACACGGCGGACGCGGAGAGCCGGCGGCTGGCGCGACGCGCGCGGCGCGCGAATCCGGCCGCGCGCGTGATCCTCACCGGATGCTATGCCCAGACGCAGCCGCGGGCGGCGGCCGCCGTGGAGGCGGTCGACTACGTGATCGGCCTGAACCGGCTCGACGCCCTGGTCGAGGCGGTGACCGCGAGCGCCCCCCGCGTGGCCCGCGTCGAGGTCCGGAACAGCCGGCGCGAGACGGCGGTCGAGACGTTCGGCGCACGCACCTTCGACGGCCAGACGCGCGCCTTCCTGAAGGTGCAGGAGGGGTGCGACCTGTTCTGCACCTTCTGCATCGTTCCCCTGGCCCGCGGGGCGAGCCGCAGCCTGCCGCCCCGGGCCATCCTCGCCGAGCTGGATGCGCTCGCGGCGCGCGGGTTTCACGAGGTCGTGCTCACCGGCGTGCACCTCGGTGGCTGGGGGCACGACCTCGACCCGCGCGTCGATCTGGTCTGGCTGCTGGACGCGCTCATCGAGCAGGGGCGGTTCCGCCGCATTCGCCTGTCGTCCATCGATCCGCACGAGGTGACGGAGCCTCTGGTGCGCGCGATGGCGGCGTCGCCGGCGGTCTGCCCGCACCTCCACGTGCCGCTGCAGGCGGCGGACGACGGGATCCTCGGCCGCATGCGGCGGCGCTACGACACCGCGCTCGCCGCCGAGCGCCTCGCGATGATCCGCGAGCTGCTGCCGGACGCGGCGATCGGGACCGATCTCATCGCGGGGTTCCCCGGCGAGGACGACGCCGCGTTCGAGCGCACCCTCGCGTTCGTCGAGCGCAGCCCGCTCACCTATGGCCACGTCTTCCCGTACTCGGTGCGCAGCGGCACCACCGCCGCCAAGCTCGACGGCAAGCAGCCGAGCGCGGTGATCGTGGAGCGCGCCCGGAGGCTGCGGGCAGCGTGCGAGCGCAAGCGGGAGGACTTCGCGCGTCGATTCGACGGCGCCGCCGCCGAGGTCCTGGTGGAGACGACGCGCGATCGCCAGACCGGCGAGCTGCGCGGCTACACGCGCAACTACCTGCGCGCACACCTGCAGGGCCCGGACGCCTGGTGCGGGACGCTGGTCCCGGTCCGGCTGCGCGTGGGCGCGCGGGCGCGCGTGGAAGCGGACGCCGCATGACGGAGCTCAGGGCGGCGCTCGAGGCTGGCCTCGGGCACAGCTTCATCCGGCCCGAGCATCTCCTCGTCGCGGTGACGCATCGCTCGTCGAGCACGGAGGCGCCCAACAACGAGACGCTGGAGTTTCTCGGCGACGCGGTGCTGGCGCTGGCGATGGCCGATCTCCTCATGCAGCGGTTCCCCACGGCGCGCGAGGGCGACCTGTCGAAGCTACGCGCCGGCCTGGTGAACGCCGAGACGCTGGCCGCCAAGGCCCGTGACCTCGACCTGGGTCGCTGGCTCCGGCTCGGCAAGGGCGAGGAGAAGAGCGGAGGGCGGGAGAAGGAATCGATCCTCGCCGCGGTCTACGAGGCGCTGCTCGGCGCCGTCTATCTCGACGCCGGCTTCGAGGCAGCGCGGCGCGTGGTCGAGTCGCACTTTGCCGCCGACCTGACGACGCAGGCGTCCGCCGGCCGGCGCGACTACAAGACGCGCCTCCAGGAGCTCACGCAGCGGCTCTTCCGCGCGACTCCGGTCTACCAGCTGGTCGAGGAGAGCGGCCCCGACCACGCCAAGCGCTTCGTCTCGGAGCTGAGCATCGCGGGCCAGCGCTACGGCCGGGGGGTGGGTCACAGCAAGAAGACCGCCGAGCAGGCGGCCGCGATGGAAGCGCTCGAGGTCCTGGCCGAGACGTCCGCGGAGCACGAGGAATGACGGCCCGGGGGGCCGGCCGCGCCCCCGGCCGAGGCGACGGCTGATGGGTCACCGCGCGGGCACCGTCGCCATCGTGGGGCGGCCGAACGTCGGCAAGTCCACGTTGCTGAATGCACTCGTCGGCACGAAGGTGGCCATCGTCACCCCGAAGCCGCAGACCACGCGGACCCGCGTCGTGGGCATCCGCACCACGCACGCCGGCCAGGCGGTCTTCGTCGACACCCCGGGTATCCATGCGGCGCGCTCGATGCTCAACCGCCGCATGGTCGAGACCGCGCGGCGCACCCTCGAGGACGTCGATGCCGCCCTGATGGTGCTCGACGTCGGCGCCGGGATCACGGCGGGCGACCGCGAGCTGACGCACGAGCTGGCGGCCAGCAAGCGACCCACCGTGGTCGTCCTGAACAAGATGGACCGCCTGCCGCGCTCGCAGCTGCTGCCGATCATGGCCGAGATGGCGACCCTCCTTCCGGGCCGCGAGCTCGTCCCGGCCAGTGCGCGACGGGACGAGAACGTCGCCACGGTGCTGGACGTCGTGCTCGGCGTCCTGCCCGAGGGACCGCCGCTCTACCCGGAGGACGAGTTCACCATCGAGCCCGCGCGCGCCCTGGCGCAGGAGCTGATCCGGGAGCAGGTGTTCCTCGCGATGCGCGACGAGATTCCGTACGGGGCGGCGACGCTCGTCGAGCGCTGGGAGGAGCGACCCGAGCAGGGCCTCACGGTCATCGGCGCCACCATCCTGGTGGCGCGGCCGAGCCACAAGGGCATCGTCATCGGGACCGGCGGCGAGCAGCTGCGAGAGATCGGCACGCTGGCCCGCAAGGCGCTGGAGCAGCTGCTCGACACGCGGGTCTTCCTCGAGCTGTTCGTGCGCGTCGAGCCAGGCTGGGCGGACAATCCACGGCGGCTCGCGGAGCTCGGCCTCTAGGCCATGGCGGCACGAGTCGAAGCGGCGCGTCGCGGCTTGCCGGTGGTCGCGCTCGTCGGGCGGCCCAATGCCGGGAAGTCGACGCTGTTCAACCGCATCGTGCGGGCGCATCGCGCGATCGTCGACGACGCGCCGGGCGTCACGCGCGACCGCGTCGTGGCGCGGGCCGAGCACGCGGGCCGGGCCTTCCTGTGCGTCGACACGGGCGGCTTCCTCGCGGACACGCCGCGCGATGCCGCAACCCTCGCGGCGCGCGTGCGCGCGCAGGCGCTCGCGGCCGTCGCCGAGGCGGACTGCGTCGTCTGCGTCCTCGATGGGGCGGCCGGCCTCGCCCCGGCCGACCGCGACACGATCCGCCTGCTGTCGCGAGCCGGCAAGCCCGTGTTCTTCGCCGTCAACAAGATCGATACGGCCGGGCGCGAGCCGAACGTGGCGGAGTTCTACGCCGGCGGCACGGATCGTCTCTTCGCCGTCTCGGCCGCCCACGGCCGGGGCATGCGCGCGCTCCTCGACGCCGTGGTGGCGCGGCTCCCCCGCGTGCCCGCGGCCAGCGACGAGCCCGCCGGAACCCGGCTGGCGCTGCTGGGACGGCCGAACGTGGGCAAGTCATCCCTGCTGAACCGGCTGCTCGGAACGGAGCACGCGCTGGTGGCGCCGGAAGCGGGCACGACGCGGGACGCGGTGGACACGCCGGTCCGCATCGACGGGCGCCCGTTCGTGCTCATCGACACCGCAGGCATCCGGCGTCGCGGCCGGGGCAATGACGCGCTCGAGCGCCACGGCGCCGTGCGGGCGCTGGGCGTGATCGAGCGCAGCGATCTGGTGCTCTTCGTCCTGGACGCCACCGACGGGATGACCGACCAGGACGCGCGCCTCGTCGGGCGGGCGTGGGATGCGGGACGCGGCCTCATCGTCCTGGCGAACAAGTGGGACCTCACGTCGGGACCGCAGCGCGACGTGCGGACGTTCCGGCGCGCGCTGCAGGCGGGTCGCCCGGGCTTCGCCGCGCTCCCCGTCCTGTGCGTGTCGGCACGGACGGGGGAGGGGCTCGAGGGACTCTTCGGGATCCTGGCGGACGTCGAGCGTGGCTACCGTGCGACGATGCCGACGCCGGCGCTGAACCGCGCGCTCCGGGCGGCCGTCGACGCCCACGCCCCGCCCAGCCCGGAGGGGCGGCCAGTCCGCCTCCTCTATGCCACGCAGACCGCCAGCGCGCCCCCGGAGGTGACCGTGTTCGCGAGCGCGCCGGAGCAAGTTCCCGAGGCGTACACGCGCTACCTGCGCACGCGCTTCGGCGAGGCCTTCGGCCTGGTGGGCGTCCCGCTGCGGGTCCGCCTCCGCCGCGGCGCGAGGCGACCGGTCTCACGGCGCCTCGCGGTAGCGGCGCGCGAGCTCGACGTAGTTCGCAGCCGAAGTCCGCAAGCGCTCGAGCTCGGCGTCGTTGATCTCGCGCGTGCGCTTCGCAGGACTTCCGAGTACGAACGAGCGGGGAGGGACCACCGTGCCGGGCGTGACCAGCGCGCCCGCGCCGACGAGGCTCTCGGTCCCGATCACCGCGCCGTCGAGCACCAGCGCTCCCATCCCGATCAGGCAGCCGTCCTCGACCGTGCAGCCGTGGAGCACGGTGAACGGCGCGATTTTGAACCCCCTGTCGTGTCCCCGGGGCCGGCAGTTCCACTGGGAAGGCCCCGTGGACCACCACGCGGTCGGCGTGCACGTCGACGTGTTCGACCAGGACGCGGAGCAGGGCCTGGCGGGCGGCGTGGTCATGGCGATCGAGCCCTTCCCGGATGTCCTGGCAGTACTGGAGGACTGCGTCGAGGCGGGACGCGTCGACGGAGCCCTGGGCAACCTGGGCGTCAGCCTGGTGCAGCTCTGCAAAGAAGGGCAAATACCCCCTTCGTGCCGCTTGTCGGCCGCCCTCGTGGCCCTCATCATGCAACGCACCCGAGGGGCTCGCGTCGCGCGGGAGTGTGTGAGGGCCTACCTGGGTTCAGCCGCTAGCTCACGCGCACCGTGTGGCGCATCAAGGCTTCCCGAGTCTCATCACCGGTTCAGGTACGCGCCGACCGCTGCATCGTCCACATGCGGAACCGCGGTTTCGTCGGCACCGTCTCGTCGGTGATCACGCGGTAGCCGGCGCTCTCGTAGAGCCTCACGTTGCGCTGCTTGTCGGTCTCCAGGTAACAGGCACGCCCTCGGCGTCGGCGCGTGCGCACAGTCGCGCGAGCAGCCTCAGCGGGAACAGCTCGAGCTTCGTGATCCCGGCGTCGGTGAAGAGGATCTTCGACGGGTTCGAGCTCGCGACCTCGCGGCCCCCGATCGAAAGCGTGATGTGCTCCCGCTTGGCCGGCACGCGCGAATCATAGCGCAGGGATTTGCTGCGGGAACCGAGGTCGCGAAACCGATGCGCGCCACCGGCGAGCGCCGACGGGCGGTTGCCCAGGGCGGGGCAGGTCGGCGTCGCGCGCTATCTGGACGCCGCGCTGCGACCGACGCCGCCGCTCCACCGGGAGTAACGCGCCGGGAACGGGTCAGTACACCCAGGGCACGAGCCGCCACGTCCGCCGGCGGTAGTCGGCGTACTGGTCGCCGAACTCGGAGGCGAGCAGCCCTTCCTCGGCCCGGATGCGCGCCAGGAGGAGCCACACGGAGGGCAGCACGAGCAACAGCCCTGCGACACTCCGGAAGACCAGGGCCCAGCCGATACTCGCCACGAGGTAGCCCAGGTAGCTGGGGTTCCTGATCCAGCGATACACGCCGTCGGTGACCAGCCGGTGACCCTCCTGGATGGCCACGAGGCCGCTGAAGCGGCGGCCGAGCACGAACATCGGCCACACCCGGAGCGCACCGCCGGCGACGAGGAGCGTCAGCCCGAACCAGCGAACCGCGTCGCCATCGATCACCCAGTGATCGCGGCGGTCGAGGAAGGGGAGGAGCCAGATCGTCAGTACGGCGAACACCAGGCCGACCGGTATGATCCACAGTTCCCCGATGTCGGCGCGCCGGCCGCTGCTCAGATTGAAGGGGGAGAAGGCGGCCACCAGGGTCAAGACCAGGCCTGCCACGAGGGCGCCCCTGCGGGCCGGGTTGGCGAGCAACCCCGACCAGCTCCCCCAGGCGCGCGCCATCAGGGCGTAGCACAGCAGGGTGACGACGAGCAGGCCCGTCGCGACCAGCAAGCGCGACAGGACGGCGCGTACCATGCCGCACGAGGTACCAGGCGAACGCCCGCGCGGAACCCGCGGGCGCCTACTCGAACTTCGCCGTCAGGTGCAACGCGAAGCAGCGGGCGCCGTTCGTCACCGTCAGCGTGGTGTCGGTCAGCCCGCCGTTCACGGCGACCACGTCGAACCAGCCGTGGGCGCGCGCGTCGAGCCTGAAGACGCCGGCCCTCCTTCGGCGCTTCGTGCCGATAGAGCGGACAATGCGGCTATTCGCCCTTCGCCCCGCGAGCCATTCGCCCGGCGCGTCTACCAGCCCGCCGCCCTTCCGTAACGACGGCACGACGGGGTGGCTTCGCCGCGCCGGAAGGGCGGCGAAGGAGCTCGGATCGTGGTCCACCTCCGAACAAGTCGGCGAATCACTCACTCATTCCCGCTGTACACGCCTTCCAAGAGAGCCCTAAAGTGACCGGCGGCGATTTCGCGCGGCGACGACACGTGCTCGAACGGCGTCGGTGAACTTCGGGATGCTAGGGAGTCGCATGTATCGTCGGGCTCAAACTGCCCGTCTTGTTGGACGGCAATCCGTTCGGTGCCTTGCCCAGATCCCCAGCTTGCTGGAAGCCGGCCGATCGATATGATCGCCCCCCCCGTCAGGCTACGGTGGGTGGTCGCGGCAGTCTGTTTCGTCGTTCTCGCCCTTGCGGCCACCGGACCAGCACTCTTCGCGAGTCGCTCCCTCGGGCCGGAGAGCTCCCTTGATTTCGATCTGCTCTATTCCCTGGGCGATCGGCCACGGTCGCCGCCCATCGATCGGTCGCGCACCGTGTACGACATGCCCCGTGACTTCGCCGCGGCGGAGGGTTTCCGCGCCGGTCGTTTCGACCTCTGGAATCCGCGCGTCGGCTTGGGCATGCCCCTCTGGGCCGAGGGCGGGGCGCCGCTCTTTCCCCTGAAGCTCCCGTTTTACCTTGCTCCGTCGCGGCGCACTTACGATTGGGCCGCCGCGCTGCGGCTCGTCGTGGCGGGGATGGGCGCGTATCTGCTAGCCCGACACCGCGGTCTCACCTTCCTCCCAGCGCTCGCGGCTGGGGCCCTCTTCGAGCTGTCGGGTGCGACGATCGCGATGCTGCCCTTCGGCGAGGGCGCGCCCCCTTCGCTATTGCCCTGGGTTCTCCTCGGCGCCCAGGGGATCGCGCGCGAGCGGCGGTTGGCCGCAGCAGCGGGCACTGGGATCGCGCTCGGGGTCACGGCGAATAGCGGGCATCCGATGCTGGCTCTCGTTGTCTTCGCGGGATTCGGCGCAGCCATCGCGGGCCACGCCTTCGTCGCGTGGAGACGGCCCCGTGCCGTCCTGGCCATCGGCGCGCTCGGATGCGTGGCCCTGGTGCTCGGGCTCGCGATCGGCGCTCCGGCGGCGCTGCCGACACTCGAAGCCTGGGGCGTCGGGCGTCTCTACAAGACCACCGACAAGTTCGAATGGATGGTGTCGTTCAACCTCCTCCAGGTCTGGAACACACTGCCCATTGCCCTTTTCTCGCCCGGCCTACTTGTCCCCATTCAGGCCAATCTGACGAGCCTATTCCCGCAAGCCGTCGCTCCCGCTGTGGGGGTGCTTGGATTCGTCCTGGCGTTGGCAGGTATCGTCGTGGGTGGCCTCGATGCGCCCCTCGTCGCGGTTGCGCTTCTCGGCGTCGGCCTGATGTTCGCTCCACCCGGGCTCGGGTGGGTGCGCATGATCCCCCCGCTGAAGTTCATCTACCCGATGTACTGCGCGGTGCTGATCAGCCTACCTCTAGCCCAAGCCAGCGGGCGAGGCGTGGCGGTTCTCTCGACCCCTCGCGCGCGTCGTGCAGTACTGACCGCACTCGCCCTGGTTCTCGCCGGCGCGCTGTGCCTGACTCGCGTGAACGACTTCGGTGACAAGTCCCTTTTCTACTTCCCCTTGCGCAGCGTTCTCATGAGGTTGCTCTCCCAGCCCGGAGGCCAGCTCCGGCTCGCTCTACCCTTGGCCGTCGCTACGGCCGTGGCGGCATGGATCACCGCCCGGACCAGTGTTACCCGGCGCGGCGCTGCACTGGTTGTCGCGCTCGCCGCCTGCGAACTGCTCGCCACAGTTCCGCCGACGGTCTGGTGGTCGGACTCCAAGGTGCTCGCGTCACCGCCCTCGCCCGCGGTCCGCTTCCTACAGGAGCGTCTCGCAGACGGCGGGTCTCGAATGCTCGGGGCCAACGAGTGGATCGGACAACCCGCCACGCCGTCGCTCTTCGGCTTAGCGGATATCCGTGCGATATCGGCTCTCCCCATCGAGCGGTACGTGCGGTTTCTGGAGGCCATCGAGCCAAAGCTCAGCTGGTTCTACATGCAGGCTCCCGGACGGGTCACTCGCCACCCGCTTCTAGACGTGGCCGCCGTGCGATATGTCATCGAGCCGGGAAGCCCCGAGCCGCCCGTCACTCTCGACGGGGACCCGGCCGTCCGGCGCATCTACCGTGATTGGGCCGTGGGTATCTACGAAAACACCGCGGCGCTGCCACGAGCCCGCATCGTCCACTCTGCGGCTGCCGTGATCGATGCCACGGAGGCGTTCACCCGCCTGAGGGAAGCAGCCGCCGCAGGCTCCCATGCCGCGTTGGTCGGCCTGGCGGATCGGATTGTGGTCGAGCCGAGCGCCGACGACAACCCCCGCCGGTCGTGCCGGAGGTGACTCCACCGCCGGGTGAACAGGTGACGATCGTGGAAGCCGGCGATCCCGACCAGGTCGAGTTGATGGCGTCCCTGGTGAACCCGGGTTGGGTCGTCCTCGCCGATACCTTCTATCCAAGCTGGATCGCCACGATTGACGGCGTGGCAGCGACGATCTATCCCGCCGATCTGCTGTTCCGGGCTGTGTTCGTGCCCGCGGGCACGCACCGCATCGTCTTCCGCTACCAGCCGCGTGCCCTCAGGCTCGGCCTGGCGCTCGCAGTCGTGGGGCTCGCAGTAAGCACCGTATTGATCGCGCGCGGGAGGGCGAGTCGCTAGGCCGCGTCGGGCAGATACGACGAAAAGGGCGGTTTCAGGCCGCGTGCTTGGCGAGGGGTCACGGCCAGCCGCTTGGTGTGATAGCGCGTGAGGCGGTCCGTGTTGAGGCGATCGAAGTAGCCGCCGCCCAGCTCGCGATACGACTGACCGTCGCGCAGTACGTGGTAGGCGATGCCCAGGATGCTGTGCGCGACCGCGACGATGGCCTTCTTGTCTCCGCGGCGCTTGACGAGCCGGCCGTAGTGGGCGGCGAAGGTAGCAGTCGCGTTTGCACACCGCGGCGCGGGCGCTCTCGACGAGCGCCGCGCGGAGCGTCCGGTTGGCCCGGCGGGTGCGGCCACTCAGGCGCTTGCCCGCACTCTCGTGGTTGCCCGGGCAGAGGCCCGCCCATGAGGCCGCATGCCCGGCGGTCGGGAACCGCGTCATGTCGCAACCGAGTTCGGCCACGATCACCTCCGCCGTGCGCCGGGCGACACCCGGAATCGTGTCGAGCCGGGCGAGCTGCGCCGCGTGTGCGGCCGTGAGCGTCTCGACCTGCCGGTCGTACGCGGTGATCGCGCGGTCGAGGAACTCGATGTGGCGCATGAGCTGGTCGAGCAGAAACCGGTGATGGGCGGTGACGCGGCCGGTGAGCGCCTCCCCGAGCGCGGCGCGCTTCCGGCGCAGGCTCCGCTTGGCGAGGTCCGCCAGCTGCGCGGGAGTGTGCTCGCCGGCGATCAGCGCTTTTGATCATGGCGCGCGCCGAGACCCCGAGGATCTCGGTGGCGACGCTCGCGAGCTTGATGTTCGCCGTCTCAAGGACCTTCTGCAGGCGATTGCCTCCCGCGCCCGGTCCTCGACCAAGCGCTTGCGTACCGGACCACATCGCGGAGACTCGCGCTGCGCCGCGGGGGCACGAAACTCCGCCGGAGCAGGCCGAGTTCGAGCAGCTGGCCGAGCCACTCGCTGTCGCGCACATCCGTCTTGCGCCCCGGCACCATCTTGACGTGCTGCGCATACCAGGGCGAGCTCTCAGCTCCCCTCGAGGATGTTGTAGACCGGCCGCGAGTAAGGTGATCTTCCCGCTCCGTCGCTGCGGCTCGCGCGGGGGCCGGCGAATCATCTGTCGTTGAGGCCAGCCGCCGACGGCCGACGTTGCCTCCCGCCCCGGGCCTTGGGTATAGGCTCCGCCACGTGAGCACGCTCGCGCGGTCGCTGCGCATCGGCCGAGAGCTGGCGCGCATCGGCAGCGCCATCGTCGCCGAGCGCGTGGAGACGGGATACGTCTTCAACCCGCTCCTCAACCCCCTCCTCCGTCAAGCACGCGAATGGCCGTATCCACTCTACCAGCGCCTCCGCGAGCGCGACCCGATCCACCGCAGCCGTGCCATACGCGGCTGGTTCCTCTTCCGCCACGCCGACTGCCTCGCCGTCCTGCGCGACGGTCGGTTCTCCGCCGACGACCGGAACTACGCCGGCTACGCCCAGCAGCGCGCGTGGGAGATCGCCGACGGGCTCGCGGACGCGAATCAGCCCGACGAGCCCCCGATGCTGCGTCGCGATCCGCCCGACCACACGCGGCTCCGGAAGCTCGTGTCGAAGGCGTTCACTCCACGGGCGCTCGAGCAGCTCCGTCCCCGCGTCGAGGAGCTGGCCGACCGGCTGCTGACGCCGCTCGCGCGCCGCGGCGAGTTCGACGTCATTCGCGACTTCGCGGTGCCGTTCCCGGTGACGATCATCGCCGAGATGCTCGGCATCCCGGCGCGCGACTTCGCGACCTTCAAGCGCTGGTCGGACCATCTGGTCGGCTTTCTCGACCCGCTCGCCTCCCCCGGCCCCAAGGTGCTGCGGAAGACGATCGACGAGTTCGACGGCTACATGTCCCGGCTCGCCGAGGAGCGCCGCCGGGAGCCGGCCGAAGACCTCCTGACCGCGCTCGTCCAGGCCGAGGAGCAGGGGCAGCGTCTCTCCGCGCAGGAGCTGCAGGGTACGCTCGCGCTCATCCTGGCCGCGGGCAACGAGACGACCACGAACCTGATCGGCAACGGCCTCGTCGCGCTGCTTCGTCACCCCGATCAGCTGGCGTGGCTCCGCGACGACCCCGGTATCGCCGAGCGCGCGGTCGAGGAGCTGCTGCGCTGGGACTCCCCCGTCCAGCTGACGATGCGCATCCCGACCGAGGCCATCGACTTCGACGGCGTGCACTTCGAGAAGCACCAGGCCGTGGTGACCGTGCTCGGCGCGGCCAACCATGACCCCGAGGCGTTCGACCGCCCCGACGTCCTCCACCTCGATCGGGAGCCAAACGAGCACCTGGCCTTCGGGCAGGGCATTCACTTCTGCCTCGGCGCGCAGCTCGCGCGCCTCGAGGGACAGGTGGCGCTGCGCGAGCTCGGCCGCCGTTTTCCGGACCTCCGACTCGCGGCCGACCGCCCGCGCTGGCGTCGGCTCACGTTCCTCCGCGGGGTGGAGGCGCTGCCCGTCCGCGTGTGACGAAGCCGCTTCAGGTCCGCGGGCCGGCAACCACCCCGACGTGGTCGCTCGCGAAGACGTCGCCAGCGGGTTCGTCGAGAACCATGCGCGCCCGCTCGACTCGGCCGCGGCCCTTGCGTCGGGCAGCCGACGCTGACGGCCTGCACCATGCCATGCTGCGCGGCGACCGGTGCGACGGCCAGCGTGGCCGCGACCAGAAATGCCGCGACCGCTGCGACGACGCCTATCTCTCTCGGGTTCCGTTCATGCTCTGTGCTCCTTTGCTGAGTAGAGGTAGCGGAACGGCGCGAGGACGCGCATGGGGCGAAACGGAAAGAGCGATCCGTTACCGCTGCTGGAACCTGTCCCGGGGGTCCGCGGCGAAGCACGTGGACGTCCCCTCCTGACACAGGACAACGTAGGTCGTGCGCTGGTTGCAGCCCGCGACGCCCACCGTGTACTCGACGCGGTTCAGCCCCATCATCCACGGCCCCTGCACGGCGGGCTGGATGTAGTCTTGCGACAGCACGGTGCCGGTCGCCGTGGGGCAGTTCAGGTCGAAGCGCCCGCGTTCCAGCGCCGTCGCCACCGCGGCGGGCTGCCGGCTGGCAAGCTGCTGCGACTGCGTCGCGCAGGCCCCCGCGATCGCCACCACGGCGCAAAGTGTCGCGAGGTTCCATGACTTCACCATCGGGTTCCCTCCTGAGCCGCACCGATAGCCCCGGCCTCCCGGAACGTCTTGCCATTTTGCGCTAGGGGCGACGGTGACCGGCGGTCGTGTATCATTGTCGCCGCGCGCATCACACCACCGGCCTTGCTTCGGCGGCCGTGGTGCGCGACGAGCGGCGAGACGATGGACCCGGCGGCGGTGCTACTGGAGCGGCTGAATCCTCCCGCGTCTTCTCGCAACGTCCATCAGCCGCCGCGCCGGTGGCGCTGGTACGCCGCATGTCGCCCCCGTGCCATGATCCTCGCGATCTCGCAGCGCTCGCTGTAGACGTGCGGCGACAGCCCATGCTGCGCGCCGACCTCGGCGAACGCCGCGGCGAGTTCGTCCTCCGCCGCGGCACGCTCCTCGCTGCCGGCGACGTGCTCGATCATGGAGCGCAGCAGGGGGTCGTACTGCACCTGATCCTCAGTGAAGCCTCGCCGCTCGCCCGCAGCGCGCACGCGCTCGGTCAGGCTGGTTGACGTACTCATGTGCGGCACTGTGACCATGGCGGGACGCACGGCGTTCACGATCTCGTGGTCGGGATTGCTGCTGTCCTCGCTGCGCCAGAAACAGACCTCGTCCAGCACGCAGCCGACCACGGTGTAGCCGCGTAGCGCCCGCCAGCTCGCGGTGTGGATCTCGATGCGCACGCCGGTCGACAGCTCGACGCTGTCCGCGCTGCGGTCCACCACCAGGGCGGCGAGCATCGGGGTCTCGTCCAGCAGCCCCGAGATGTACTGCATGCAGGTGCGGGCCTGACGCCGGTCGGCCGCCACCACGGGCAGCGTGCCGACCTCGCCCACGGACAGCACGTCGGCGTAGTCGCGGAAGGCGGCGAGGTAGATGGCGATCACGCTCGCCAGCCGCGACTTGCCCGCCCTGCGACCCGCGGTGCACCACGCCTCCCGGGCCTGCGTCGTCGGAGGGTCCTGACGGTTCGTGCAGCTGCGGTAGAGCGCGAGGCCGGCCGGGACAGGGAGAGACCGAACACGGCTCGACAGAAGGTGCGCCACGGGTTCCACTCCGTACCGAAATGGTGGCCGAAGATCGCCGGGTCATCCAGCGCGTCGAGCAGCGTCACGAGGAACCCGACCCCCTTTGCGCGCTTGGGACGCTTTCAACGCTAGCCCCTTGTTCCTGTGAACCGCCGTGGTCAGACGCCGGGTCGGCTGGCGCGGATTCGGGGGAACCCGCGGCGGACTGCTCCGCACCGTTGCGGGCGATGTACGCGGCCAAGTCCTCGGGCGGTGCCAGCCGACGCTCCAGGACAGGGTCCACCAGCGCCAGCATGAGCCTGGCGATGTGCCGCTCGAGGCGACCCAGGTCATGCACGACCTGCCACGCGCGATGGGAGCGCCGATCGACCCAGGGACGAGGCATCGTGGACAGGTACGCCGTGGCGTCGCTGTGCCGGATCTTCGCGAAGGTCAGCAGGTCGAGGATCACCTGCTCCCCCCCGTCGGGTCGTTCTGGAGGTGGTCAGCAACCAACTGGTCACGCAGCGTCGCGATGGAGCGCTGCTGCGTCGGCGTGGGGGCCGGTGGCGGACCCGTACGGCCACGGTAGAGGCCAGCCTGGCGGTAGGGGCGCAGGCGTCGGTGTATCGAGGCCATCCCGCGCCCGACTATGGCGGGATCGCCGTCTGTCGTCTCAGGCGTGCAGAGGCATGCGCCCCTTGGGCTTCAGCGGGCAGCGAAGGACGTACGCGAGGGGTGTGGAATCGAGCACAATGCTACCGCGTTGTGGCCGACGGTCACGCCGTCGCCGACGATCGTCGGGAAGCGGCCCCGCACCGCGTGGATCGTCGCGTTGTCCTGGACGTTGCTGCGCGCCCCGATGCGGACGTGATGCACGTCGGCGCGCACGACGGTGTGGAACCACAGGCTCGAGGCGGGGCCAATGACCACGTCGCCGACGACGACCGCAAGCTCGGGCACGTAGGCGGTCGCGTCGATCCGCGGCCGGTGGTCGCCGAACGCCGCGATCATGGTGCGTATTGTCTAGCAACGGTCGCTCGCCCGCGGCAAGGGGCCGCGGCGCACGTCCGGCGTCACCTGATCTGGACGCCCGGGCGACGGTGCGGTAACGCTGGCGCCACGACCGGAATCGATCGCACCACCCGTCTACCGATCCCGAGGGAGGACATGTGACCCCGAGCGGTCTGCGCGTCGCCGACAGCGACATGCACATCTTCGAGCCCGCCGACCTCTGGCAGCGCTACATCGATCCGGCGTGGCGACACGCCGCGCCCGTCGGGCTCACCGAGATGCGGCGCGACATGCGCGTGAAGGTGAAGTCGCACGTCATCCTGCGGATGGGTGGCGTCCGGCCGCAGAGCGAGCACAGCGCGTGGAAGGAGGACAACGAGGGTCCGTACTCCCACGCCGAGCGGCAGGGCTGGAGCCCGGGTTCGCAGAAGGAGGCGATGGACGCCGAGGGTCTCGATCTGGCCGTGCTCTTCCCCACGCGCGGCCTCTTCGTGCTCGGGCTGGACACGCCGCAGATGGTCGGCGCGGACGGCCTCGAGCCGCCGCTCGCCGCCGCGATTGCCCGCGCCTACAACGACTGGCTGCACGACTTCTGCGGCGCGCACCCGGATCGCTTCTTCGGCGCCGGGATGGTGGCACCGCACGACGTCGACGCGGCGGTCGGCGAGGCGCGTCGCTGCGCGCGGGAGCTCGGCTTCAAGGCCGTCATGCTGTCGCCGGGCGCGGTGAACCGCCGTCCGTGGCATCACCCCGCCTACGACCCGCTGTGGGCGGAGTGCGAGCGCCTCGGCATCACGGTCGGGTTTCACGGCGGCGGCCAGAACTACCTGCGGCCGGACTTCTCGCTCGAGATCTTCGACCGCCTGATGATGTGGCACACGTTCAGCCAGCCGCTCGGCATCATGGCGACGGCCGTCAGCCTCACCGCCGGCGGCGTGTGCGAGCGCTTTCCGGCGCTCCGCTTCGCGCTCCTCGAGGGGAACTGCTCGTGGGCGCCGTGGCTCTTCTACCGCCTGGACGAGCACTACGAGTGGGTCGGGCGGTTCGAGGCGCCCGACCTGCGGATGAAGCCCTCGGAGTACTTCCGCCGCAACTGCTGGCTGTCCGTCGAGGCCGACGAGGAGACCGTGCGACAGTACGTGGAGGTCTTCGGCGACGACAACCTCGTCTTCTCGACCGACTATCCGCACGCCGACTCGAAGTATCCGCGGGCGGTGGAGACCTTCCTCACCCTTCCCCTGTCCGACGTGTCGAAGCGGAAGATCCTGTGGGACAACTGGTGCCGGCTCTACGACGTGCCGGCGCCGGCCGGTCGGTGAGGTCCCGACACGCGGTCCCGATTGCGCAACAGATCCCGTTGCGCTAGGTTCGGGCATGGCCGTCGCGACCGCCGCCAAGATTCGCGCGCTCAAGCGCGATTTCCGCACCGGGGCGGCGCTCGCCGATCTGCTCGGGGTGAACCGCTCGCAGGTCACCCGCTGGCTCCGCGGCGCAGGCATCGACCCGCTCAACGCCGAGAAGATCGACCTCCTCGAGCTCGTGTGGTCCAACCTGCGCCGCCTCTACGACGGCGACGCCGCACGGTCCTGGCTGTTCGGGTTGAACCCACATCTCGGCGACCGCCGGCCCATCGACGTCATCCGCACCGGTCGCGTGGAGGAGCTCATGCGTGCCATCCGCGCCGAGCGCGCGGACGCGTTCGCGTGATCCTGCACCGCTGCTTCGCATGGGAGCGGCGCGCCGCGCCGGACACGCCCGGCGGGGCGCTGTGGTTCGCCCGTCCGTTCCAGGGCGATGGGCGGCACGACAACCCGGACCACTATGGGTGCCTGTACGTGGCGGAGCTGGCCGTGTCGGCGGTGGTGGAGCAGCTCGCGCGCTTCAGGGGGAACGTCCTGGTGCCGGGGATGCTGCGACGCCGGGGGCTGCCGCTGGCCCTCGCCACGCTCGAGCTCGACGATCGCGCGCGGTTGATCGACCTCGACAGCCCCGAGGTGCTGGCGGCGCGCCGGCTGCGGCCGTCGCTGGTCGCCACCCGCCGGCGCGAGCGCACGCAGCCGCAGGCGCTCGCCATCCATGCGGAGGGTGCGGACGGCCTGCGCTGGTGGTCGACGTTCGAGTCGCTCTGGATGAACCTGACGCTCTTCGACCGGGCGGCGGGGCGGCTCCGCGTGAGCGATGTCCGCGTGCTCGGGCGCGACCACCGCGCGCTCGGCGAAGCGCTCGAGCTGCTCGGCATTGCGCCCGGAAGGTGAGGGGAGGGTCCTCGAGGCGCGACCTGCCCAGCCGCGTTGACACCCGGAAACGCCGGCGACTACGCTCCCGACGTGGGCGATCGCGAGCCTCGGGAGCCAGAGCCTGCGTACCGGCTCGCTGCGGCCGGGCGCGAAGAGGCCGAAGACCAGCGGTTGGGCCTCCTGGAAAGCATCTTCGATCCGGGCTCGCGCCGACGCCGGGCCCTGGTGCAGCCCGGTTGGCGGTGCCTCGAGATCGGCGCCGGGCGCGGATCGATGGCCGTCTGGTTGGCTCGGCAGGTCGGCGAGCACGGTCAGGTCGTCGCGACCGACATCGACGTGAACTACTTGAAGCGGCTCGATGTCCCGAACCTCGAGGTTCGCCGCCACGACATCCTCGAGGACTCGCTGGATGTCCTCGGCCCGGGGTCGTTCGACCTGGTCTGCTCGCGGCTCATGTTGTTCTGGCTCGTCGGCCGCCAGGAAGAAGCCATCCGGCGCATGGCGGAGTGCCTGCGACCAGGCGGCTGGCTCGTCGACGAAGACGGTGACTGGGGTACCGTCGTGCCCGTCGATCCGGCCCATCCTCAATACGAGCGCTACAACAGGGTCTGGCGCAAAGGCGAATGGTGGGCAGACCGCGGATACGACCCCGCCTTCGGACGTAAGCTGCCGGCGCTATTCGAGCGCTGCGGCCTGCGGAACATCCACCACGAGGCCACGGCGGAGGTGGTGCGCGGAACCAGCACGTGGGGACGATGGTGGCTTCAGACGCTCGAGGTGATGCGTGACACCGACCGGGGCGCCAACCCGAGCCAGGCGCGCGAGGAAGAGTACGCGGTTCTCACGGCCCCGTGGACCGATCCCGCCTTCTGGTTCCTCAGCGCGTTGCTGCACGGCTGCTCGGGCCAGCGCCTGGTCTAATCCGCGCCGTCGCGCATCGGATGTCGCGTCGCTTGCCCGGCGTGCGACCGCCTGCTAGTTGACGGCATGGCGCTCGTGAACGTCCGGTGGAGTTGCGATGCTGGGGGATGAGCTGCGGGATGGCCTCACCTTCGAGGACGTCCTGCTGGTTCCCGCCGCCTCCGAGATTCTCCCCCGCGATACCGACGTCAGCGCCCCGATCACTCGCCGCGTCCGGCTGAACATCCCGGTGCTGAGCGCCGCGATGGACACGGTCACCGAGGCGCGCACCGCCATCGCCATGGCGCAGGAGGGCGGCCTCGGCGTCATCCACCGCAACCTCGCCGTCGCGGAGCAGGCGCTCGAGGTCGAGAAGGTGAAGAAGTCCGAGAGCGGGATGATCGTCGATCCGGTGACCGTCAGCCCGGAGCAGCCGATCGCCCAGGCGCTGGAGATCATGCAGCGCTTCCACATCTCGGGATTGCCGGTCACGCGCGACGGCAAGCTCGTCGGCATCCTCACCAACCGCGACCTGCGCTTCGAGAAGCGGCTCGACCGCACGGTGGACGAGGTCATGACCCGCGAGCGGCTGGTGACGGCGCAGCCGGGCATCACGCTCGAGGGCGCCAAGGAGATCCTGCACCGCTACCGCATCGAGAAGCTGCCGGTCGTCGACGAGCGCAACACGCTGCGTGGTCTGATCACGGTGAAGGACATCGAGAAGGCCATCCGCTACCCGTACGCGGCCAAGGACGATCTCGGTCGGCTGCGCGTCGGCGCGGCCATCGGCACCGGTCCCGACCGCGAGGAGCGCGCCGAGGCACTGGTGCGAGCGGGCGCCGACGTCCTGGTCATCGACACCGCGCACGGTCACACGCGCTCGGTCGTCGAGACGGTGGCGTCGATCAAGAAGCTGTTCCCCACCATCGACCTGATCGCGGGAAACGTCGCCACGGCCGAGGGCGCCGCCGCGCTCGTCGAGGCGGGAGCCGACGGCATCAAGGTGGGCATGGGCCCGGCGTCGATCTGCACCACCCGCGTCGTGTCCGGCGTCGGGGTGCCGCAGCTGACGGCCATCGCCGACGCGGTCGGTCCGGCCGCGCGCGCCGGCGTGCCGGTGATCGCCGACGGCGGCATCAAGTTCTCCGGCGACATCACGAAGGCGCTCGCCGCGGGCGCCCATACCGTGATGATCGGCGGGCTGATCGCCGGCACGGAGGAGAGCCCCGGCGAGACGATCCTGTATCAGGGGCGCACCTACAAGCTGTATCGCGGGATGGGATCGCTCGAGGCCATGCGCGAGCGCGAGGGCAGCCGCAACCGCTACATGCAGGACGAGGAAGGGGCCGCCGAGCTGGGGATGAAGCTGGTGCCCGAGGGCATCGAGGGACGCGTTCCGTACAAGGGCGCGCTGTCGTTCATCGTCCAGCAGCTGGTCGGCGGCCTGCGAGCCGGCATGGGGTACCTCGGCACCGCCACGCTCGACGACCTGCGGCGCGACGCGCGCTTCCTGCGGGTGTCGCAGGCGGGGCTGCGCGAGAGCCACGTGCACGACGTCTACATCACCAAAGAGGCACCCAACTACCGGCTCGAGTAGTGCTCCTCATCCTCGACTTCGGCTCCCAGTACACGCAGCTGATCGCCCGCCGCGTGCGCGAGCTGCACGTGTACAGCGAGATCCACCCGTACGACGTCAGCCTCGACGTCATCCGGCGACTCGAGCCGGAGGGCATCATCCTGTCGGGCGGTCCCGCCAGCGTCTACGCCGACGACGCGCCGATGCCGCGGCCGGAGGTCGTGGACCTGCTGCGCGACGGAGCGCCGCCGGTGCTCGGCGTCTGCTACGGCATGAACGTCCTCAACCTGGCGTTCGGCGGCGAGGTGGACCGCGCCGCGCACAAGGAGTTCGGCCCGGCCGACGTGCGCATCGTGCGCATGGATCCGCTGCTCTCGATCGGCGGCCGCACCACGCGCGTCTGGATGAGCCACGGCGACCGCCTGACGCGCCTCGGCGCTGATCTCGAGACGCTCGCCAGCAGCGACAACTCGCCGTACGCGGCCTTCCGCCACCGCGAGCGCCCGATCTACGGGTTGCAGTTCCATCCCGAGGTGACCCACAGCGTCGACGGGCGGGAGATCCTGCGCAACTTCGTGCTGCGCGTCTGCGGTGCGCGCCCGGACTGGACCATGGAGCACTTCGTCGACAGCTGGGTGCCGCGCATCCGCGAGCGCGTCGGGTCGAAGCGCGTGCTGTGCGCGCTCTCGGGCGGCGTCGACTCGACGGTGGTGGCGGCGCTCGTGCACCGCGCCCTCGGCGAGCGCCTGAGCTGCATCTTCGTCGACAACGGGCTGCTGCGCGCCGGAGAGGCCGACGACGTGATGGCGCTCTTCCGCCAGCGCATGGCCCTGGACGTGCGCTGCGCCGAGGCGGGCCCGCGATTCCTCGCGAACCTCGCGGGCGTCGACGACCCGGAGCGCAAGCGCCGCATCATCGGCCTGACCTTCATCGAGGTGTTCGAGGAGGAGGCGGCGCGCCTGCCGGACGCCATGTTCCTCGCCCAGGGGACGCTCTATCCGGACGTCATCGAGTCCGTGTCGGTGCGCGGACCGTCGGCCACCATCAAGAGTCACCACAACGTGGGCGGGCTGCCCGAGCGCATGAAGCTCGAGCTGCTGGAGCCGTTGCGCGAGCTGTTCAAGGACGAGGTCCGGGCGCTCGGTCGCGTCCTCGAGGTCCCGGAGGAGATCGTGATGCGCCAGCCGTTTCCCGGCCCCGGGCTGGCGGTACGCATCCTCGGGCCGGTCGACGAGGAGCGCCTCACCATCCTGCGCGCCGCCGACGCCGTCGTGCAGCAGGAGATCTCGCGCACCGAGCTGGGCGAGAGCCTCTGGCAGTCGTTCGCCGTCCTCCTGCCGGTGCGCACGGTCGGCGTGATGGGCGACGAGCGCACGTACGAGAACGTCATCGCCGTCCGCGCCGTGCGCTCGACCGATGGCATGACCGCCGACTGGGCACGTCTCCCGGACGAGCTGCTGGCCCGCGTGTCGACTCGCATCATCAACGAGGTGCGAGGCGTGAACCGCGTGGTCTACGACATCTCGTCGAAGCCACCCGCCACCATCGAATGGGAGTGATGTCCGCCTCCGGTTGACTGGCGGCGCCGGCGCGCTACCCTCCATCGCAGCGTGAGGCATGTCGCCCACGCGAGAAACCCCGCCGGGAGCGCACAGCCCCCGCGAGAGGAGGACCGATGTATCCAGGAACGATGCACTGGTGGCTACGCCGCCGGTGGGAAGCGGACTGGCGCCCGCACGCCGGGTGCGGCACGGGAGGGCGCCGCCACTTCGGGAGCGAGCACCGCTCGCGCTGGTCCGAATGGCACGCCGCGCACGACGACGGGCCCGACGTGGGCGCGAGCGCCTTCGGCGTCCGACGGCCGCTGCGCTTCCTCGCCTTCAAGCTCGGGCTCGACGAGCGACAGGTGGGCGAGCTGGCTCGCATCCTGAACGCGCTCAAGACCGAGCGCGCCCAGGGTGAGGTGGACCGCAGGCGCGCCAGCGCGGGCCTGGCGGATGCCATGGCCAGCCCGAGCTTCGACGCGCAGGCCGTCAACGACGCGGCGACGGCTCGCGTGCGCAGCGCCGAGCGGCTGCGCGACGCCGTCACCACGGCGCTCCGTGAGCTCCACGCGCTGCTCGATCCCGAGCAACGCGCGCAGCTGGCCTACCTGATCCGGACGGGCACGCTGCACATCTGAGCGCGTCGCGGGATCGCCGCCTGGCCCCACCTCGGTTGACCATGCCCGTGTGGCCGCGCTACCGTCCGTATCCGCGGTCCGCAGAACGGGACGGGAGGAGGGGCTCAGGCGGCGATGTCGTTCGTCCATCTGCACCTGCACACGCAGTACTCGCTGCTCGACGGCGCCAACAAGATCAAGGACCTGATGCCGCGGGTCCGCGCTGCGGGGATGGACGCCTGCGCGATCACCGATCACGGCAACATGTTCGGCGCCGTGCAGTTCTTCGCCGAGGCGAGGAACGCCGGCGTGAAGCCGGTCGCCGGCTGCGAGCTCTACGTCGCGCCGGGCAGCCGCTTCGACAAGCAGGGACGCATCGACGACTACGAGGCCGGCGGCAACTACCACATGATCGCGCTGGCCATGAACCGGGAGGGATACCGCAATCTCTGCCGGCTGGTCAGCGCGGGATACCGCGAGGGCTTCCACTACAAGCCACGCGTCGACAAGGAGCTGCTGCGCGAGCTGAACGGTGGCCTGATCGTGCTCTCGGGCTGTCTCCGCGGCGAGGTGTCGCACAACCTGCTGCTCGGCCAGTTCGATCGCGCCCGCGCCGCCGCCAGCGAGATGGCCGCGATCTTCGACGGCCGCTACTACGTCGAGGTCCAGGACAACCGGCTGGCGAAGCAGGAGCAGGTGAACGGCGAGCTGAAGACGCTGGCGCGACGCCTGGGTCTGCCGCTCGTCGGGACGAACGACTGCCACTACCTCGGCGCCGAGGACGCCGCCGCGCACGAGGTGCTCCTCTGCATCCAGACCGGAAAGACCTTCTCCGACGAGCGTCGCTGGAAGTTCGAGACCGACCAGCTCTACGTGAAGGAGCCCGCGGAGATGGCGGCCGCCTTCGCCGATGTCCCCGAGGCGATCAGCAACAGCGTCGACATCGCGCGCCGGTGCGACTTCGAGTTCAAGCAGCGCTGGCGGTTCCCGGTGTACCAGGTTCCCGAGGACGATACCCTCGAGTCGGCGCTGCAGCGGGCCGCACGGAGCGGCCTCGATGGCCGCCTGAATGCGCGCCGGACCCTCGACAGCGATCCCGCCGGCGAGGAGGCCTACGAGCGGCGCCTCACCTACGAGCTCGGCGTGATCACACAGATGGGGTTCGCCGGCTACTTCCTGATCGTCGCCGACTTCATCAACTGGGCGAAGGAGCAGGGTATCCCGGTGGGACCCGGCCGCGGGTCCGCGGCCGGCAGCGTCGTCGCCTGGGCGCTCCGGATCACCGACCTCGACCCCATCGAGCACGGCTTGCTGTTCGAGCGCTTTCTCAACCCCGAGCGCCAGTCGATGCCCGACATCGACGTCGACTTCTGCTTCGTGCGCCGCGACGAGGTGATCCGCTACGTGCGCGAGAAGTACGGCGCCGACCGCGTGGCGCAGATCATCACCTTCGGCACGCTCAAGGGGAAGCAGGCCATCAAGGACGTCGGGCGGGTTCTCGACTTCACGTTCGCGGAGACCGATCGCATCACGAAGCTCTACCCGGAGCCGAAGCAGGGCAAGGACTTCCCGCTCGCGCGGGCGCTGGAGATGGAGCCGCGCCTGGTGGAGCTCCGCGGCAGCGGCGAGCGGGAAGGGCGGCTCTTCGACCTGGCGCTGCGGCTGGAGGGGCTGCTCCGCAACGCCTCCAAGCACGCGGCCGGCATCGTGATCGCCCCGCATCCGCTCACCGACGACGTGCCGCTCTGGGTCGACAAGGACGGCGCGGTCGTCACCCAGTACACGTTCGGCGACCTGGAGGAGATCGGGCTGATCAAGTTCGATTTCCTCGGTCTGAAGACGCTGACGCTGATCGAGGGCATCGTGCGCCGCATCCGCGACGGGCGCGACGTCACCGTCGTCCCGAGCCAGCTCCCGCTCGACGACGAGGCCACCTACCGGCTGCTCGCCGCCGCCGACACGGTCGGCGTCTTCCAGCTCGAGTCCGGCGGCATCCGGCGCATGCTCACGCAGATCCAGCCGACCTGCTTCGCCGACCTGGTGGCGGTGCTCGCGCTCTACCGCCCCGGACCGCTCGACGCCAAGCTCGACGACGGCCGCACGATGGTCGACGTCTTCATCGCCCGCAAGCACGGCAAGGAGCGCATCAACTACACCCATCCCGCGCTCGAGCCGCTTCTCCGCGAGACCTACGGCGTCATCGTCTACCAGGAGCAGGTGATGCAGATCGCGCAGGCGCTGGCCGGCTTCTCGCTCGGCGACGCCGAGAACCTGCGCCGCGCGATGGGGAAGAAGAAGGTCGAGGTGATGGCGAAGGAGCGCGAGCGCTTCCTCGCCGGGGTCGTCGCGCGCGATACGGCCTCGCCGAAGGTGGCCGGCGAGATCTTCGACCAGATGCAGACCTTCGCCGCCTACGGCTTCAACAAGAGCCACTCCGCGGCCTACGCCCTGATCACCTACCAGACGGCCTACCTGAAGGCGCACTTCCCGACGGAGTTCATGGCCGGGCTGCTCTCGCTCGAGGCGGCAGACACCGACAGCACCTACAAGAACATCGCGGAGTGCCGGGCGCGCGGGATCGCGATCCTGCCGCCCGACGTGAACGAGAGCCGCGAGGACTTCACCGCCACCGGGGGCGCGATCCGTTTCGGCCTGGGTGCGGTGAAGGGCGTCGGCTCGAAGGCGATCGAGTCGATCCTCGCCGCCCGCCAGGACGGCCCGTTCACCGGCCTCGACGACTTCTGCCTGCGCGTGCGCGGCCAGCAGGTGAACCGGCGCGTGCTCGAGAGCCTGATGGCGTGCGGCGCCTTCGACTCGATCGAGCGCAACCGCGCCCGCCTGCTGGGAGCGCTGGACGACCTGCTGCGCTGGGCCGGGCTGCGCACGCAGGAGCGCTCGAGCTCGCAGCTTGGTCTCTTCGCCGGCGGGACGGGCGCGGCGATGCTGCCGTCGCCGGCGTTGCCCTCGATCGCGCCGTGGAGCCCCAAGGAGGAGCTGCAGCGCGAGCGCGAGACGCTCGGCTTCTTCATCACGGGGCACCCGCTGGATCGCTACGAGAAGGATCTGCGCCGCTTCACCAACGTCACGGTGGCGACGCTGCGGACACGCGGCCCGGAGCTGCCGCCGTGCCCGTCGCGCGGCGGACGCCAGGACGCACGGCCCCGGGTCCGGCTCGGGGGAGTGATCCACACCGTCCGGCTGCGCAACTCCAAGAAGGGCGACCGCTACGCCACGTTCCTGCTCGAGGATCGCGAGGGCGTGGTCGAGGTGATCGCCTGGCCGGACACCTACCGACGGCACGAGACGGTCGTCGTGGGCGGCGCGCCGGTGGTCGTGACGGGCGGCCTCGACCTCGCCGACGATCGCTGCCAGATCATCGCCGAGGAGGTGGCGAGCCTCGACGCCGCGCGCGCGGAGGCGATCCGGCAGGTGCACGTCCAGGTTCCACTCGAGCAGGTCGGGCGCGAGGTGCTGCAGCGCCTGCGCGACGTGCTCGCCGAGCACCCGGGGCCCTGCCAGGCCTTCCTGCACCTCCTGCGGCCCGGCACGAGCGAGACCATCCTGGCGCTCCCCGAGAGCATCCGCGTCGCCGCCAGCTCCGAGGTGCTCGATGCCGTCGAGCGCGTGCTCGGCGCCGGCATGCTGTCGTTCCGTTGACGGAGGAGCAGCACCCCACCGCGTCCGCGCCCGAACGCGCCGTCCTGGTGGGCGCGGACCTGCCGCAAGGACGCATCCCCGTCGCCGACTCGCTGCGCGAGCTGAGCCAGCTCGCCGACACGGCCGGCCTCGTCACCGTCGGCGAGGCCATGCAGCCGCTGCGGCGCGTGAACCCCGCCACCTTCGTCGGAGCGGGCAAGGTGGCCGAGGTTCGCGAGCTGGTGACGACGAGCCACGCCGACGTGGTGATCTTCGACGATCCGCTGACGCCCGCCCAGCAACGCAATCTCGAGCGCGCACTCGGCTGCAAGGTGATCGATCGCAGCGCGCTGATCCTCGACATCTTCGCGCAGCGCGCGCGCAGCCTCGAGGGCAAGCTCCAGGTCGAGCTGGCGCAGCTGCAGTACCTCCTGCCGCGCCTCACCCGGCAGTGGAGCCATCTCTCGCGCCAGCGCGGCGGCGGGGTGGGCACGCGCGGCCCCGGCGAGATGCAGCTCGAGGTCGACCGGCGCCGGGTGCGCGAGCGCATCGCGCAGCTCCGCCGGCGCCTCGGCAGCGTCGACCGCACACGACACCTGCACCGGACGGAGCGGCGCGAGCTGCCGACGCCCACGGTAGCCGTCGTCGGCTACACCAACGCCGGCAAGTCGACGTTGATGAACGCGCTCACCCGCGCCGGCGTGCTGGTGGAGGATCGGCTGTTCGCGACGCTCGATCCAACCGTGCGCCGCCTGCGCCTCCCCGAGGGGCTCACCATCGTCCTCGCGGACACGGTGGGCTTCATCCACAAGCTGCCGCACCAGCTGGTCGAGGCGTTCAAGGGCACGCTCGAGCAGGTCCGCACGGCCGACCTGCTGCTCCACGTCGTCGACGCCTCCCATCCCATGTGGCGCGAGCACGTGCGGGTCACCGAGGAGGTGCTGGCGGAGATCGGTGCCGGCGAGCTGCCGGCGGTCACGGTCATGAACAAGGCGGACCTGGTGACCACGGCGAGGCGGCCGCCGGGCGCTCCGCGCGGCGCCCTCTGGGTCTCGGCCCGGGACGGAGACGGCCTGCAGGCGCTCCTGGCGCGCCTCGAGCACCTACTCGATGCCGGGCTGGCGCGCGTCAGCTGCGCGCTGCCGTCCGATCGCGGCGACGTCGTGGCGTGGCTGCGACGCAGCGGGCGCGTGGTGGAGGAGTACTACTGCGAGGGCGTGGTGACCGTGACCGCGCTGGTGCCGCCGAGCGTCGCGGGACAGCTGCACAAGCAGTTTCCCGGCACCACGCGGGGCGGCTAGGAGTCGATGCGTGCTCGACGTCCTGAACGTCCCGAACGTCCTGACGCTGCTGCGGCTGCTCGCCATCCCGGTCTTCCTGATCCTGCTGGTCGACTTCCGCTATCGCGAAGCGCTCGGGGTCTTCGTCGCCGCGGGCGTGACCGACGCGCTCGACGGTGCCATCGCCCGGCTCACGCACACGAAGACCACGCTCGGCGCCTACCTGGATCCGGCGGCGGACAAGCTGCTGCTCATGTCGGCGTTCGTCGCGCTGGCCTTCCTGCAGCAGGTGCCGGGCTGGCTCGTGGTGATCGTCCTGTCGCGCGACGTGATGCTGGTCGTCGGCTACTTCCTGCTCTTCACCATGACCCAGCACGCCATGGAGGTGCGGCCGTCGGTCGCGGGCAAGCTGAGCACCTTCCTCCAGCTGAGTGCGGTGGCGGTCGTGCTCGTCTCCCGCGTGTACCCGCGCGCCGTCCCTCCCGTCACGCAGACCGCGCTCTTCCTCGCCACCGGCGTCGTCACCGCGAGCGCGGGGCTGCAGTACATGATCCGGGGGTTGCTCTGGCTGCAGCGACAGGACGGCACGCGCGAGGCCGGGCACTGAGGAACGCGCCGACGCTTGCGGCAGGGCAGGGGAGTGGCGGAAGGTGGCCCGCGATGCGGACGTGCCGGGCGTTCGTGGTGGCCCTGCTCCTGGTGGCAGCCGCCGCGGCCATCGTGCGGGCGGACGAGACCGCGCGGCAGATCCTCGATCGCCGCAAGGCGCTCGACGACACGACGCGCAAGTGGACCGACCGCCGCGAGCACCTGAAGATGACCGTCCGCGACGGCCGGGGCGGGGAGCGCCAGCGCGAGCTGACGCTCTACGAGCGCCGGCTTCCCGGCGGCGAGCGCCAGACCATCGTGTTCTTCGAGAGCCCGGCCGAGGTGAAGGGCACCGCGTTCCTGGCGTACACGCATGCCGGGCAGCCGGCCGAGCAGTGGCTCTACCTTCCCGAGCTGAAGCGCACCCGGCAGATCGCCGCGCGCAGCCGCACGGAGAGCTTCGTCGGCACGGATCTCACGTACCAGGATCTCGACATCATCCAGGAGATGGCGTCGTGGTCCGATGACGACGCCCGCGCCAGCCTGCGCGGCGAGGAGACCGTCGACGGCGTCCAGACGTACGTCATCGAGCTGGTGCCGCAACGCGCCGACATCCAGTACAAGAAGATCGTGCTGTGGCTCGGCCGTGACGACCTGATGCCGCGGCGTCTCGAGTTCTACGGCGACGCGAGCGAACCCGTGAAGCGGGTGCAGCAGGGCGATCTGCACGCCGTGGGCGCCATCCCGGTGGCGGGGCACGTCGAGGTGGAGACGCCCGCCAAGGGATCGAAGACCATCATCGAATCCTCCGATGCGGCGTTCGACCAGCACCTCGACGAGGGCCTGTTCAGGACGGACGCGCTCGAGCGGGGAAAGCCGTGACGGCAGGAGAGGCAGCAGGAAACGCGCCGCCGCCGGTGACCCGGGAGGAGCTGGAGTCCATCGCGGCGCGCGCCGGCGAGATCGCGCTCCAGCACTTCCGGCGCGTGGCTCCCGAGCGCAAGAGCGACCGCTCGCTGGTCACCAGCGCCGATCGTGAGGTGGAGGCGTTCATCACCACGGCACTCGGCGAGGCGTGGCCCGGCGTCGGCATCGTCGGTGAGGAGGGGACGGCGCGCGCGGGCGTCGGGGACGGCCGGTTCGTCATCGACCCCATCGACGGCACCTCGGGATTCGTTGCCGGCCTGCCGACCTGGTGCGTCTGCATCGGCCTCATCCACGACGGCCAGCCACGGGCGGGCGTCGTCCACTTCCCGTGCACCGGAGAACGCTACAGCGCGGTCGGCGGCGACGCGTGGTGGAACGGCACGCTGCTCGCCCCGCTCGACGACGCGGCGCCCGCGGGGGATCCCTTCATCGTGGCGCACTCCTGGGCCCACCGGCGCCATCACCTGGACCGGATCGGCAAGCTCCGGTCGCTCGGCTCCGCCGCCTATCACACCGTGCTGGTCGCGCGCGGGGCGGCGCGGGCGGCGCTGCTCGGGCGGGTACGGGTCTGGGACCTGGCGGGGGCGGGAGCGGTGCTCTCCGCCGTGCATGGACGGCTCGAGCTGCTCGACGGCAGGGCGCTGGCGATCGCGGATCTGCTCGACGGCCAGCGCGCGGCGGACGACGTCGTGGCCGGGTCAGCGGCCGCGCTCGCGGAGCTACGGGCCGCGCTCGCCGGCTGAGCGCGCGTGGTTGGCGTCGCTGGAAGGCCTGTGTTAGCGTCCGCGCCGGCGATGTTCGACAACATAGATCACGTCATCGGCCTCCTGGCGGACGAGAACTACATCGCGAACCGTACCATCGGCACGGTCGTCTATCTCGCCAGCCAGCTGGAGAAGCCCATCCTGGTCGAGGGTCCCGCGGGAGTCGGGAAGACGGAGCTCGCCAAGGTGGTGGCCAGCGCCCTCGGGCGCGAGCTCATCCGGCTCCAGTGCTACGAGGGGCTGGACGAGGCCAAGGCGCTCTACGAGTGGGAGTACGCCAAGCAGCTCCTGTACACCCAGATCCTGCGCGAGAAGATCGGCGAGGTGGTCGGGAACGCGCCGTCGCTCCGCGAGGCGGTGCAGCGCATCGCAAAGGAGGACGACGTCTTCTTCAGCGACGAGTTCCTGCTCCCGCGCCCGCTCCTGCAGGCGATCATGTCGCCCGAGCCGTGCGTCCTGCTGATCGACGAGATCGACAAGTCCGACACCGAGTTCGAGGCGTTCCTGCTCGAGATCCTGTCCGACTTCCAGGTGAGCGTCCCCGAGCTGGGCACGCTCCGCGCGCGCCACCGTCCGATCGTGGTGCTCACGAGCAACAATGCGCGCGAGATGTCGGACGCCCTCAAGCGGCGCTGCCTGCATCTCTACATCGACTTCCCCGACAAGGCCCAGGAGCTGGAGATCGTCAAGCTCAAGGTGCCCGGAGTAGGGGAGCGGCTGGCGGGCGAGGTGGTGTCGGTGATCCAGCGGATCCGCAAGCTCGATCTGAAGAAGGTGCCGAGCATCAGCGAGACCCTCGACTGGGCGAAGGCGCTGACGCTGCTGAACATCGACACGCTCGAGAGCGAGCTGGTCGAGGACACGCTGTCCGTCGTGCTCAAGTACGAGGGCGACATCCGCAAGGCGCAGCAGGAGCTGAAGGAGCACCTGGAGCTCCAGCGGGCGAAGCTCAAGCGGGCCGCGGGCGAGAAGGACGTCCTGCACTAGCCCCCGGGCGGGCCATGGACGGCAAGGTCGTCGAGTTCACGGCGCTGCTCCGCCGCAACGGAGTGCGCGTGTCGCTGGCGGAGACGATGGATGCGTTCCGCGCGCTCGATGCCATCGGCCTGTCCGACCGCGACACGGTGCGTGCGGCGCTGCGCACCACGGCGGTCAAGCGCTCCGTCGACGTCCCGACGTTCGACCGCCTGTTCGACCTGTACTTCTCGGGCCTCGGCGAGGCCATTCGCGAGGTCACCGCCGCCACGCAAGCCGCGCTCGGGCTCGACGAGGACGACTTCGAGCACTTCCTGGAGCAGCTCGAGGAGCTGCTGCGCGAGCAGGGGATCGAGATGTCGCCCCTGGCCCAGGCGCTGCTGCGGGCCGACGCGGGACGTCTCGAGCAGATGCTGCGTGACGCCGCCCGGCAGGCGCGCCTCGACCAGATCGAGCACGGGTTCCAGGAGGGACGGTTCACCCACGCCCTGGCGGCCGCGCTCGGCCTCGGCGAGCTGGGCGCCGAGATGGAGCGACTCCGGCGCGACCTGGCCGGCGCCGCGCCCGACGTCGCCAGGAAGCTCGACGAGTACCTGGCGCGCCGCCTGCGCGATCTCCAGGACCTGATGAAGGCGATGGTGCGCCAGGAGCTGGATCGCCAGGACGTCCAGCGACAGGACCGTCAGGGGCTGCAGTCGCTGGCCGAGAAGAGCTTCTTCTATCTCACCGAGGACGAGATCAAGCGCATGGACGAGGCGGTGCGGAAGCTCGCCCAGCGGCTGCGCAACGTGGTCGCGGTGCGGCGGCGGCGCGCCAAGCGGGGCCGCTTCGATTCGAGCGCGACGCTCCGCCGCAACCTGCAGTACGGCGGCGTGCCCTTTCGCATCGTCTTCGACCGCAAGCGCAAGGACAAGCCGCAGGTGATGGTCCTGTGCGACGTCTCCGACTCGGTGCGCAACGTGTCCCGCTTCATGCTGCAGTTCGTCTACGCCCTCCAGGACCTGTACTCGAAGGTCCGCAGCTTCATCTTCGTCGCCGAGATCGGCGAGGTGACCCAGCTCTTCACGGAGTACGACGCGAACCAGGCGCTGGACGAGGCGCTGCACGGGAACCTGATCAACGTCTACGCCCACTCGGACTTCGGCCGGGCGTTCCGGAGCTTTCACCGCGACCACCTGGCGGCGGTGAACAAGCGAACGACCGTGATCGTGCTGGGCGACGCCCGCAACAACTACAACCTGCCGCACGAGTGGGTGCTGAAGGACGTGCAGCAGCGCGCCAAGCAGGTGATCTGGCTGAATCCCGAGAACCGGATGACCTGGGGGTTCGGCGACAGCGAGATGGACCGCTATGCGCCGTACTGCGGCATCGTCGAGGAGTGCCGCAACCTGAATCAGCTGTACCGGGTCATCGACCGCCTGGTCACGGTGTGATTGACGTCCCGGGAGCGCTGCGTAATGATTCCGACCGCATGAATCGGGAGGACTTCATCCTGATGACCGTGGGCGGGCTCACGCTCGACCCGGTCACCAAGACGCCCATCGTCATCCTGCGCGATCCCGACAACAAGCTGAACCTTCCGATCTGGATCGGCCTGCTCGAGGCGACGTCCATGGCGACGGAGCTCGAGGGTATCAAGATGGCCCGTCCCATGACGCACGACCTGCTGCGGTCCATCCTCGAAGAGCTCGAGGCGGCCGTCGAGTGGGTGGAGGTCACCGAGCTGCGCGAGAACACGTACTTCGCCCTCATCTACGTGCGCGTCGGCGATCGACAGCTCCAGATCGACGCGCGCCCCTCCGATGCCATCAGCCTGGCGTTGCGCACGAAGAGTCCCATCTACGTGGCGAAGGCCGTTCTCGAGGCCTCGAGCGTCCTGCAGCAGATGGAGGAGGGCAAGGAACAGGACCTGTCCAACGTCTCGCGCGACAAGTGGGCCGAGATCCTCGAGAAGATGTCGCCCGACGACTTCAAGTACAAGATGTAGCGCATGGCGCCGCCAGCGGAACGCATCAAGCTCAACCGCAAGGCGCTACGCGAGCCCGACGAGTTCCAGACACTCACCGGGCAAGTGGCGGCCTGGGCGCAGGCGAACACGACGATGCTCGTCGGGATCGCCGCCGCGGTGCTCGCCGTCGGCGCGGTCGTCGGCGGCGTCAGCTGGTATCGCGCGCGGCGCGCCGCCGCCGCCGCCGCGCAGTTCCAGATAGCCGACGTCCAGTTCCAGGGCGGCCACTACGCCGAGGCCGCCGACGCCTTCACGACCCTCGGTCGCGACTACGGCGGGACCCCGTACGGGAGGCTGGCGTCGCTCTACGAAGGCCACGCGCTCGCGCGGAAGCCCGATCCGGCCGCGGCCGCCGCCGCATACTCCGCCTACCTGGCGAGCTCACCGGAGACCGAGTACCTGCGTCAGGAAGCGCTCCAGGGGCTCGCCCAGGCCCGCGAGGCCGGCGGTGACGCCAAGGGCGCGCAGGAAGCCTACGAGCAGGCCGCCGCGATCGACGGCCCGTTCCGGACCGATGCTCGCGTCGCGGTCGCGCGTCTCTACGAAGCCGCGGGCCAGCCCGACAAGGCGCGCGAGGTCTATCTCGCGATCCTGAAGGACTCGCCGACCGGCTCGGTCCGGGCGCTGCTGGAAGCGAAGATACCCGGCAGACGTCGCCGCGGCGAGTGCCGAGGCGCACTAGGCTCGTGGTCGCTGGCGCGGCTCGGGCGCGCCACAGCTGGCGATCCGCCTCCCTGGGGCATGTCATACAATGTTTTGCGCGTCGTGCGCCACGCGCGGGGGCTGAGCGAAGCGGCGATTGTAGTCGGCCATGAAGACCGGGAGGAACGGGTCGGCATCCGCAGGGGTGGAGAGGCCGCGGAGACGGAGCTCCTTGACGAGGCGGTCCTGGAGCGTGCCGTTGGCCCGCTCGACGCGGCCTTTGGCCTGCGGACTGTTCGCACAGAGGCTGTCGATATTCAGGTCGCGCAGGGCACGGCCGAACTGCGAGAACCCGCGGCCGCCCTGGGCGCGGTCGCGGGCCTGCACGTGAAAGATGCTGTGGCGATCGCTGTAGAACGCCATCGGCTTGCCGTGGTGCGTGAGATAGCGCCGCGTCGCGCGGAAGTAGTCGAGCGTGGACTCGGAGTCGGCGAAGCAGAGTTCCATGAGGCGGCTGGTGGCGTCGTCGACGTAGACCAGCAGCGTGCAACGCGGGCCGCGGTCCTCGAACCAGGCGTGGTCGGAACCGTCGATCTGGACGAGCTCCCCGAGACAGGCGCGGCGCACCCGCGGCGGATAGCTGCGGCGGGCCCGCTGCGGGCGGGGGACCCAGAGCCCCGCCGCGATCATCCAGCCGCGGAGCGTTTCGATGGAGAGCGTGAGGCGATGCGCCTCGGTGAGCTTTTGGTGGGCAAACGTGGGGCCGAAGTCGGCGTAGCGGTCCCGGACGAGGGCCACGGCCTGGTCCCGGGTTGCGGCCGGCAGGCGCCGGCCGCTGGGCCGCCCGCGGCGGCGGGACGCGAGACTCGCCGCGCCCGTCGTCACGAACGCGTCGTAGAGGCGGCGGACCTGGCGCTCACTCAGCCGCAGCAGCTCCGCGGCGCGGCGCCGCGTGAGACGCCGCTCGGCGATCTGCGTCATGACCTGTAGGCGATCCAGTTCCTGCATGCTCAACGTGAGGCGTCCGGGCATCCGGCCACTGTGACCGAAAAGCGGACATCTCTACTTTGGAGGAACCGGACATTTGCACTTGGGCCCTACAGGCCAACGTCCGATAAGATACGTTATGTTAACTTTCGTCCGGGTGCGCGAAGCCCGGTTCGACGGGCCTTTCTGGGGTTCACCCTCGCGCTGGCGGTCCTGGCACCGATCGCCACGGCTGCCCCGCCCTCGGTGGTCTTCATCCTGCTCGACACCACCCGGGCCGATCGGCTGAGCGCCTGGGGCGGCCCGAACCCGACGAGCCCGAACCTCGACGCCCTGGCGGCCTCGGGCGTCCGCTTCGCGGCGCACTTCGCGAACGCGCACGCGACGCGGCCGTCGATGCCGCAGCTGATGACGGGACGCTACTATCACCAGAACGTCCTGCACGCGTTCCGCCCCGGGGATCAGCCGCGCGAGTTCCCGTTCAGCGTCCCGGATCCCACGGCGGTGCTCCTGCCCGCGGTCTTCCGGGCGGCCGGCTACCAGACCCTCGCCGTCAGCTCGCACCCGTGGGTCGCCCGACAGAGCGCCTTCGGCGAGCCCTTCGAGAGCTTCGACCTGCTGCCCGCGGCGCCCAGCCGAGGCCATGCCGGCGCCGCCGAGGTGGTGGATCGCGGGCTCGCGCTCTGGGCCGGCCGCGACGCGGCGCGCCCGACGTTTCTCTACCTGCACTTCATGGACGCCCACATGCCGCGCTTCCTCCCCGAGGCGGAGCCTCGCTTCCCCGTCCCGGGATACGACTGGCGCGCGCGCTTCCGCCCCGACGGCGAGCCGGACTTCGACCGCGCCCGACGGAGCTGGAACCAGTTCGACGCCAGCGACTTCACGCCCGACGACCGGCGGTACTTCGCCGCCGTCTACGACACCCTCGTGGCGTACCTGGACGAGCACCTCGGGCGCCTGTTCACGACGCTCCGCCGCGACGACCCCACCCTGTCCCGGACCGTGATCCTCGTCGTCGCCGATCACGGCGAGGAGCTCGGCGATGACGGTCGCATCGACCACGGCGACTCGCTCGCCGATGCCGTGCAGCACGTCCCCTGGATCATGGCGGGCGGCGGGATCCCGCCGGGCCAGGTGGTCACGCGGATCACCGAGAACGTCGACGTGATGCCGACGCTGCTGTCATACCTTCACGTTCCCCTGCCGCCGGGCACGCACGTCGACGGGCGGCCGCAGCTCGGCGCGGACGGCACGCCCTGCCCCGGATGCGCGAAGGCCGCAGCGTTCTACGCCTGGGAGGACTACCGCGGGATCCGTCGCCGCCGGCAGATGCTGCGCATGAACCTGCCGGGATCGGTGCGCGCGCGCTGCGAGGGTCTGCTGCAGGGCTTCGCGCTCGACCGCGGCTCGCGGCGAGCGCTCCCGGCGACGGCCGACACCATCCCCGCGCTGCGCCAGCGGCTCGAACGGCGGCTCGGACCGCTCGAGCGCCGGTTCCTCGCGACGCGATACGGGCCCGCGAATCGCGCGGTGCTGCTGCGCACCGAGTACTGGCGCCTGGGCGGCGCGCCGGCGCTGGTGTGCTCGCCGCTGAACGAGGACGTCCCGGCCTCCACCTTCCGGACGCCGGGATGGCTGGCCGGCGAGCGTGGCATCGCGCTCCTCGGCCGCGACGGCGCGGAGGCATTGCACGCATCCGTCGACCTGCCCGATGGCGACTACACGATCGAGCTGGCCACGGTGCCGCTCGCGCCCATGCCGTGGCTCTTCGGCTTCGCGCACTGGCGGCGGGCGGGATTCGAGAAGGATCGGCCCGCGGCGTTCCTCCCCATCGGGTCGGCAGGCGCGTCGGACGGCCGGCTCGACGTCGTCGTCTCGCCCGAGCAGGCGTCGAGCTCCCGGATACTCGGCGTGCGTGCGACGCCCAAGGGCGTCGCCCCGCTCCCGGCGGCACCGGGCCCCGATGCCGAGGAGCTGCGTCGCCTGCGCGCGCTCGGGATACGTCCGGTGAGCGACGCGGCCCGGATCTCGGTCGTCATCCCGACCTTCGATCGCGCCCACCTGCTCTCCGCCGTCCTCGACTCGGTGCGGGCGCAGCGCGATTGCCCGCCCTTCGAGGTGATCGTCGTCGACGACGCGTCGACCGACGCCACGCCCGACGTGCTCGCGGCCCGGACCGAGGCCCTGCGCGTCGTGCGCCTGGCACGCAATGCGGGGGTCGCTCGGGCACGGCAGGCGGGCGTCGAGCAGGCGCGCGGCGCCCTGCTCGCCTTCCACGATTCGGACGACCTGATGCTGCCGGACCGGCTGGGACGCCTGGCCGGCATCCTCGATCGCCACCCCGATGTGGACGCCGTCTTTGCCAACGGGCTCGTGGACGGCGATCGCGCCGCCGCCGGCGCCACCGTGGTGCCGGACGCCCTGGCCCGTCGGCTCGACGGCCGGCGCCTCGGCGTGCGCGAGATCGTCCGCGACGGTCTGCCGGTCTTTCTCCAGGCTTCACTCATCCGACGCCGCGCATACGACGCCGCGGGCGGCATCGATCCCACGCTGGTCCGGCACGCGGACCTCGAGCTCGCGTGCCGACTCGCGCTCACCGGGCACGTCGTCTTCCTCGACCTGCCCGTCTTTCGCTATCGCCTGCACGCGGAGAACCAGACGCGCGACCGGCTCAAGCTTCGCCAGGGAATGGTCGACGTCCTGCGCCGGCTGCGCGAGCGCCATCCCGAGGCGCTGGCAGAGCTCGGCCCCACGTGGGTGCGCCGCCGCGAGCGACGCCACCTCCTGCGCATCGCGTGGCGTCACTGGATGGCCGCCTGGCTCCAGCGCCGTCCGCGGGAGGTCGTCGCGGCCGGCGCCGCGCTGCGCCAGGTGGTGGCGCTGGCGACGACGCGCGCGCGCCACCCGCCCGACACGGGCTGAGCCGTCCCCGTCGCTCAGACCCGCTCGTACGGGTCGAACAGCTTCTTGTACTCCTCGAGGGCGAAGCGATCCGTCATGCCGGCGATGTAGTCGGCGACGACGCGCGCCACCGTCTCGCCATGCTCGGCGCCGCGCTCGAGCACGTGCGGCGGGAGCTGCCGTGGCTCCTGCATGTAGACCTCGAAGAGCGCGCTCATGATGCGGTCGGCCTTCTGCGTCATGCGGGTGACCCGGTGATGCGTGTAGAGGCGCTCGTAGAGGAACGTCTTCAGCTCGCGCTGCCGGACCGTCATGTCGGCGGAGAACTCCACCAGCCGCGGTTTCACCGCCCGCACCGCCGCCAGGCTGTCGATGTGCTCGTCGGCGATCCGCGCGAGCAACGTCTCGACGAGATCCGAGGCCATCCAGTCGATGAGCCGTCGCACGGCCTGGTAGCGCAGGACCACCACCGAGGCGCCGGGCGCGTCCGCGACGACGGCGCGCTGCGCGTCGGCCCACAGGGGCACGGTGGCGAGGTCGTCGGGATCGAGCATGCCCGACTTGAGGCCGTCGTCGACGTCGTGCGCGCTGTAGGCGATCTCGTCGGCGAAGTCGACGATCTGGGCCTCCAGGCACGGGGCGAGGCTGGCGTCGTACTCGGCGACCTGCGGGCGATCGTAGCGCGTCGAGTGCTTGACGATGCCCTCGCGCACCTCCCACGACAGGTTCAGCCCGCGGAAGCGCGGATAGCGCTCCTCCAGCGTCTCCACGATGCGCAGGCTCTGGCCGTTGTGCTCGAATCCGCCGTGCGGCTGCATCAGGCGATCCAGCGTGCGCTCGCCGGCGTGACCGAACGGCGTGTGCCCGAGGTCGTGCGCCAGGGCGACGGCTTCGGCCAGGTCCTCGTTCAGGCCGAGTGCGCGCGCCAGGGTGCGCGTCACCTGGGCGGCCTCCATCGTGTGCGTCAGGCGCGTCCGGTAGTAGTCGCCCTCGTGATTGACGAAGACCTGGGTCTTGTACTCGAGACGCCGGAAGGCGCTCGAGTGGATGATCCGGTCGCGATCGCGCTGGAACACCATCCGGAAGGGGTGCTCCGGCTCGGGATGACGTCGCCCGCGCGAGGCGCGGCTCGCCATCGCATAGGACGCGAGTCCGGCGGCCTCCCGTTCCTCCAGCGCCTGCCGGCTGCTCCCCGCCACCCGACCGCCTCCGCGTCTAGCTCGGCGCGGACTCCGCCTCGTCCGGCTCGACGATCACCTGCACGGTGACCCGGACGTCGCGCCCGATCTGCACGACCACGGGGTACGTCCCGAGCTGCTTGATGGGCTCGTCGAGCAGGATGCGCCGGCGGTCGACCGTCACGCCCTTCGCCGCCAGCAACCGCTCGACGTCGAGATTGGTGACCGAGCCGAACAGCCGGCCCTCCTCCCCCGACCGCGCCTGCACGTGCAGCTCGAGTCCCTCGACCTGCTTGGCCTGCGCCTCGGCCGTCTTGCGGTCGCGGTCCGCCTTGGCGCCGATCACGCGCTTGTGGTGCTCGAGCACGCGCAGGTTCTTGCTGCTGGCCTCGACGGCGAGACCGCGCGGCAGCAGGTAGTTGCGCGCGTAGCCCGGCTTGACGCGCACGACCTCACCGATCTTACCCAGGTTGGGTACGTCGTCGCGCAGGATGACCTCAACGGCCATGACGGCTTCTCCTCAGGGATAGACTGTGGTGTAGGGCAGGAGCGCGACCGTGCGCGCCTGCTTGACGGCGATGGTGAGGCGGCGCTGGTGGCCGGCGCAGGTCCCGGTGATGCGTGCCGGGATGATCTTGCCGCGCTCGGACAGGAAGGTCCCGAGCGTGCGCGAGTCCTTGTAGTCGATCATCATGGTCTTGTCGGCGCAGAAGCGGCAGACCTTCCGCCGTCCCATTCCGCGCCGGCGCGGAGGCCGCGGGCCTCCCGAGCGTTCGCGTGGCATGTCAGGTCATCTCCCCGTTGCCCATGAGATCGACGTCCTCGCCGCTCTCTTCCTCGACCTCGGCTTCGTCCCGCTCCGGACGCCGGACCGGGCGCAGCGCGGCGGGCGGCGCGTTCTCCGCCTGACGGACCGAGATGAATCGCAAGACCGGGTCCATCAGCGTCAAGTTGCGCTCGATCTCCTGCAACGCCTTCGGCGTGGCGCGATATTCGAACAGCACGTAGAACGCCCGCCGCTGCTTGGCGACGAGATACGCGAGGTCGCGAACACCCCACTCCTGTACCTGGCTCACGTTCCCGCCCTGCTCCTCGATGAGCGTCCGGATGCGAGTGCCCAGCTCCTTCGAGCCCGGCTCGCCTTGCTCCGGATGGATCAGGACCAGGGTTTCATAGCGGCGATCCGCCATGCACTTCCTCCCATTGATTGCTGCGGTTCAATTTCGGTGGGTGCCATCTGCCTCAGCCCTCGCCGCCCTTGTCGGGAGTCTTCTTCCCTGCGCCCTCGGCCGCAGGCGCCTGGCCCTCGGCGGCTTCGGCCTCCGGCGCCACTTCGGCCGCCTCGGCGGGCTTGGTCTCGACGGTCGGCGGCAGTACCGTGACGACCGTCTGCGTCGCCTCTCCGACGAGCTGCACGCCCTCGGGAAGCCGCACGTCCGCCAGGTGGATGGCCTCGTGGATGGCGAGCGGCGTGACGTCTACCTCGATGAACTCGGGGATCTCGGTCGGCAGGCACTCGACCTCGAGCTCGCGCATGACGGGCTGGAGGATGCCGCCGGCGACCACGCCGACCGACTTGCCCGTGAAGTGGAGCGGCACCGACACCACCAGACGCTCCGTCAGGTCGACCTCGTAGAAGTCGGCGTGGAGCGCCCGTCCGGTGACCGGATGGCGCTGCAGCTCGCGCAGCAGGACCATGCGCTCGTGCAGCTCCGCGTCTCCGCCCGTGCTGACGAGGCGGATCAGATGCGAGCCCTCGAGGTGGCCGACGCGGCGCTCGAACTGGATGTCGTCGATGCTGATGCTCGTGGCCGCGCGCTTCGGACCGTAGACCACGGCGGGAACGCGACCGGTGACGCGCAGCCTCCGCGCCGCGCCCTTTCCGCCGCCGGTGCGGCGCTCGATGGCAATCTCGACGGTTTCCATACGACTTTCCTCAGACGGTCGATCAGACGAACAGGGAGCTGATGGACGCTTCGTCGTGCGTCCGTTGAATGGCCTCGGCCGAGCAGCGACGCGACCGGTAGCACGGTGATCTTGTCGAGAGCGCTCGCCTCCGGACGGAGCGGAATGGTGTCCGTCACGACGAGCTGGTCGATCTTGGACTCGCGCAGCCGCGCGACGGCCGGCCCCGACAGCACGGCGTGCGTGGCGCACGCGATCACGAACGGTGCGCCGGCCGCATGCACGGCCTCCGCCGCCGTGCACAGCGTGCCCGCCGTGTCGACCATGTCGTCGACGATGACGGCCGCGCGCGCATCGACCTCGCCGATGATCTGCATCTCGCCCACGACGTTGGCGCGGATGCGGCGCTTGTCGATGATGGCGAGGTGCGCGTCGAGTCGTTTCGCGAATGCGCGGGCGCGCTCGACGCCGCCGGCGTCGGGCGCGATGACGGTCACCTCGCCGCTCCCCAGCCGCTTCGCGCAGGTACTGCAGGAGCACGGGGGTGGCGTAGACGTTGTCGACGGGCACGTTGAAGAAACCCTGGATCTGTCCCGCGTGCAGGTCGACCGTGAGCACGCGCGCCGCGCCGGCGGTCGTGATCAGGTCGGCGATCAGCTTGGCGCTGATGGGAACCCGCGGCGCCACCTTCCGGTCCTGCCGGGCATAGCCGTAGTACGGGATGACCGCGGTGATGCGCTTGGCCGACGCGCGCTTGAACGCGTCGAGCATCAGGAGGAGCTCCATCAGGTTGTCGTTGGTCGGGGTGCAGATGGACTGGATCACGAACACGTCGCCGCCACGGACGTTCTCCGTGATCTCGACCTGGACCTCGCCGTCGCTGAACCGGCCGATCTCGGCGCCTCCCAGCGGCACGCCGACGTGTCCGCTGATCGCCTCGGCCAAGCCGCGATTGGAGTTCCCCGTGAATAGCTTGATCTCGTCCTTCACCGCGCGCGCCACGCCTCCCTGAGTCTCGAGTTGGGCGGGAAGGAGTCGAACCTTCGCTGCCGGATCCAAAGTCCGGTGCCTTGCCAGCTTGGCTACCGCCCAAGGCCTCGTCTTCAGCTCAAGACCCGACCCCTCAGAAAACGACGCAGACTAGTTTTCACCTGCTGGGAAGTCAACACGATGCGGCACAAATTGCTCCCCCGGAAGGCGCATGCTACAGCATTCGCGTGCGGCGGTTCGAGCGGGTGGCACGAGCCGCGATCGCCCGCGCGGGCGCGCTGATCCGAACACGTCACGGCGGCCGTCATGCCGTCGCGTACAAGTCGGCCGTCGACGTGGTGACCGCGACCGACCGGCAGGCCGAGCTGATCATTCTCGAGGCGTTGCAGGGGTCGTTCCCCGACCACGGCATCGTCTCGGAGGAATCGCCGCCGCGGGCTGCCCGGAGCCCCTACGTGTGGTACGTGGACCCGCTGGACGGCACCACCAACTTCGTCCACGGGTATCCCCACTGTGCGGTCTCGATCGCACTCGAGCACCGGGGCGAGCTCGTGCTCGGCCTCGTCCACGACCCCCTTCGGCGCGAGACCTTCAGCGCACAGCGCGGCGGCGGGGCGCACCTGAACGGTCGCCGGATCGCGGTGTCCGACGTCGACAATCTGTCCCACGCGCTGGCGGGCGCCGGCTTCCCCTACGACCGCCGTGACCACGCCAACGTCTACGTCCCGGTCATCCAGGCGGGCATCGAGCGTACCCGGTCGCTTCGCTGGAGCGGCTCCGCCGCGCTCGACCTGTCCTACGTCGCGTGCGGGCGACTCGACGCCTACTGGGAGTGGCATCTCCGGCCCTGGGACGTCGGCGCCGGTCGGCTGATCGTCGAGGAAGCGGGCGGACGGGTCACGGATTTCGCCGGCGGCGCCCACGCGCTCACGGGCGCGGAGACCGCAGCGTCCAACGGCCACCTGCACGAGGCGCTGGTCGCGATGCTCACGGCGGGCCAGGATCGCGCGCGCCACGGTTCCGGATCGAGCTGACGTCCGGCGAGCGCCGGGCAGGTGGACGGATCCGGGACCGTGTGCTAGCCAGCGGCGGCCGGTCGCCACATCCGTCCGCCCCCGTGGTGAAATGGATATCACACAGGCCTCCGGAGCCTGGGGTAGAGGTTCGATTCCTCTCGGGGGCACTCGGCGACGGTTCCGCCACCGCTTGCTTTCTCGACATCCCTTTGATTAATCTCAGGGTCTTGGCGACCACCTGACAGAGCGGGGCCGGTTCGGCGTGAGGAGTGGCTGATGGAGTTTCCCAAATGCCAGAAGTGTCGCGACGGGGTCTTGATCCCCCTGTCTGATTACGGACAGGAAGGCTCGGCCGTGATCTTCAAGGCCTGGGCCTGTACGGATCCGGATTGTGGCTTCTCCCTTCGCATCGACAAGGGTGAGGTCAGCTACGGGAAGAAGATCGAGCAGAAGCGCTGAACGAG
>CAVQLX010000018.1:150000-260016 GCA_963713495.1 uncultured delta proteobacterium
GCGCGCGCCGGGACGGGCGCCGGACAGCGCATCGGCCGCATCCACCAGAGGGGCCAGGATGGTTTCCGCCTTGACCTCCTCGTGGTGGGCCGCGATCGCGTTGACGATCTTTGCCGACTCGCCGTACTTGCGCGCGATCTCTCCGCCGACGATGGCGTGCGATCCCTCCACCTCGTGCGTCAGCGCCTTGCCGATGTCGTGCAACAGCCCCGCGCGCCGCGCCTGCTTCGCGTTCAGCCCGAGCTCGGCGGCCAGCGCGCCCGCGATGAACGCGGTCTCGATCGAGTGTCCGAGCACGTTCTGGGCGTACGAGTAGCGATACTTGAGCATGCCGACCAGGCGGATGAGCTCCTGGTGGACGCCGTGCAGGCCGAGCTCGATCACCGCACGCTGCCCGGCCTCGCGGATGGACTCCTCGAGCTCCTGCTCGGCCTTGCGGACCACCTCCTCGATGCGTCCGGGGTGAATGCGTCCGTCCGAGATCAGGCGGTCGAGCGCAAGCCGCGCGAGCTCGCGGCGAATCGGGTTGTGACACGAGATGACGACCGCCTCGGGCGTGTCGTCGATGATCAGGTCCACCCCGGTGGCGGCTTCGATCGCCCGGATGTTGCGGCCCTCGCGGCCGATGATGCGCCCCTTCATGTCGTCGCTCGGCAGCGCGACCACGGACACGGTGCGGTCGGCGACGAACTCGCCCGACAGCCGCTCGATGGCGATCGAGACGATCTTCTTCGCCCGCCGATCCGCCTCCTCCCGCGCCTCGCTCTCGATCTGGCGGATCTGCTTCGCCGCGTCACCGCGCGCCTCCTCGGTCATCTGCTCGACCAGGGAGCGCTTGGCCTCGTCTCGGGTCATGCCGGCGGTTTCCTCGAGCTTTCGCCGGACCGCGTCGACCAGACCGGTGATCTCGGCACGCTTGGCCTCGATGCTCCGGTCGCGCTCCCGGAGCGACTCCTCGCGCCCGGCCAGGTCGGTTTCCCGGCTTGCGAGGCTCTCGACCTTGCGGTCGGCGGCCTCCTCCTTCTGGGCGACCCGCTTCTCCACGGCCGCCAGCTCGCGCCGCTGCTCGCGAGCATCGCGCTCCGCCTCGTTCTTGGCCTGGAGGACCACGTCCTTGGCCCGGAGCTCCGCTTCCTTGCGCAGCGCATCGGCTTCCTTGCGGGCCTCTTCGACCATGCGGGCCGCGGTCTCGTTGGCCGCTGCCTGTGCGCCGGCCGTGCGACTGCGCCGCGTTCGATCGATCAGCAGGAACACGGGAATCCCGAGGGCGAACCCCAGCAGGATCCCGATCAGCGTACCGCTCATGTCAGATTCTCCTTGGTGCCGGTGCGGCCGGGCCGCGCGGCAGACCAGAGCAGACGACGATCCGTCACGACGGCGTCCATCGGCTGGTCCCACGCGTCCCGTGGAAGGGCCGGCGAAAGCTGCGCCTCCGCCGCCAACCCGACGCGCAGTCCGCGTGGATGCGCCGCCAGGGCCCGGTCGTAGTGCCCGCCCCCGCGACCGAGCCGCGTGCCGGCTGGATCGAATGCCACACCGGGGACGAGAAAGAGTAGGTCGGATACGGATTCCGGGAGCCGCCGGCCGACGCGCGGCTCGGGAATCCCGTACGCGCCGGGGGTCAGGTCACCCGGTGATGCCTCCAGGAACTCGAGGCCGGTGGCGGCCACCCTGGGGAAGTAGACGATCTTGCCATCCACGAGCGCCGCCTCGACGATGCCCGAGGGATCGACCTCGCCGCGGTGCGCCGCATACGCCACCAGATGCGCCGTACGCCGGAAGGCTTCGAGCCGTACGACCCAGGTGCAGATCGCTCGCGACGCCGCCGAAACCTCCGAAGCTTCGCGCCGGTCCCGCGTGCTGACGAGGAGCCGCCGGAGCTCCGATTTCGGCAGGCGAAGGTGTCCCCCCATGGTCGATCCACGCTCGGGGGAACGGAAAAAGCTGAACAGGTGGCCCGCGCTACAGGTCTCTCGCCGTCCGACCTCTCACAGAAGGGGCCTCAAGCCCAGGCTGGTCGCACACGTCACGGCTCACGGCCTCTACGCCCATCCGGGCGCCAACATCAGTTCGGTACCACCACACCTCGTCCGTTCCTCGTCGTCGTATTTGCAACACGCGAGCCCGGACGTCGGAACCGCCCGGCTGCCGCGGAGTGTCGAATGTGCTCCTCTCGGTTTACGTCTCGTTAGCGCCGGATGACCGGAGAATCTCTCCGCCAATCCGGCGAGATGCGGCGGACTGTAGTCGATCGCTCCCCTGGCCGCAACATTCGACGCCTCCGCGAGGGCTCCCCGGACTACCCTCCGAGCTCACCACGGGCGCGAAGAGCCCGCGCACGAACTCCCCGGCCTCGAACACACGCAGATCGTCGACCCCCTCCCCGACCCCGACGTAGCGGATCGGCAGGCCCAGCTCGTGCCGGATGGCGACCAGGACGCCCCCGCGGGCAGTGCCGTCCAGCTTGGTGAGCACCACGCCGCTGAGCGGGACCGCCTCCTGGAAGGTTCGCGCCTGGTTGACGGCGTTCTGCCCCGTCGTGGCGTCGACCACCAGCAGCGTCTCGTGGGGGGCCCCGGGGATCTCGCGAGCAATGACGCGGCCCACCTTCCCGAGCTCGTCCATGAGATTGCCGCGGGTGTGGAGCCGGCCGGCGGTGTCGATGATGACCACGTCGGCGTGTCGAGCCACGGCCGCCCTCAGGCCGTCGAACACCACGGCGGACGGGTCGGCGCCCTGGTCGTGCCGCACGAGATCGGCCCCCGCCCGCTCTGCCCAGACCTCCAGCTGCTCGATGGCGGCGGCCCGGAAGGTGTCGGCGGCCACGAGCAGGACGCGGCGCCCTGCCGCGGCGTGCATGGCTGCCAGCTTGCCGATCGTCGTGGTCTTCCCGACGCCGTTCACGCCGGTGACGAGCGTCACCCAGGGTCGCGACGACGGCTCCGGCGGCGGCGGTCCCGCGAGCACCTCGCCGAGCGACTCCTCGAGCGCGGTGCGCACCGCGTCGGGAGACGCCTCTCGCGGCAGCCGATCGCGCAGCGGCTGCAGCAGGGCCGCGCTCGTCCGGATACCGACATCCGCCCCGACCAGGACCTCCTCCAGCTCGCCGAGGACCACGTCGAGGGGCCGGGGCCCGCGCCCCAGGACCGCGTCGAGCTGCGCCACCAGCCGCTGACGCGTCGCCGCCAGCCCGCGCCGCATCCGCTCGCCGGACCGCGGCTCGCCTGCGGCCTCCCCGCCGCCCTCCGGCGCCGGTCGCTGGCTGCGCCGGCGCAGCGCAAGGCCGGCGCCCAGGCCGGCGGCGGCGACTGCTCCCGCCGCAGCGGCCAGCTCCCAGACTTCCATCCCGGCGCGGCAGTCTAGGCGGCTTCGTTCAGGCGCACCGAGACCACCTTCGAGACACCCGCCTGCTCCATGGTGATCCCGTACAGCGTGTCCGCGACCTCCATCGTTCGCCGGTTGTGCGTGATGAGCACGAACTGCGAGCGGTGCGCCATCTCGAGGACCAGCGTGTTGAACCGACCGATGTTGGCCTCGTCGAGCGGCGCGTCCACCTCGTCGAGGAGGCAGAACGGCGTCGGCCGGATGAGGAACAGCGAGAAGACCAGCGCGGTCGCGGTGAGCGCCTTCTCGCCTCCCGAGAGCAGGCTCAAGGACTGGAGCTTCTTCCCGGGAAGCGCCACCACGATCTCGATGCCCTGCTCGGCGCCCTCTTCCGCTTCGGTCACCTGGAGGCGTGCCGAGCCCCCGGGGAACAGCTTCGGGAACACCTCGGCGAGTCGCGCGTTGGCAGCCTCGAAGGTCTCCTCGAAGCGACGCCGCGACGTGCGCGCCAGCTTGCCGATCGTCTGACGGAGATCCTCGAGCGAGCGTTCGAGGTCGGCGCGCTGCGCCGCCAGGAACTCGTGTCTGCCGCGAATCTCCTCCAGCTCGGCGAGCGCCGCCGGGTTGACGTCGCCGAGGCGCACCAGCCGCGCGCGCAGCTCCTCGGCGTGCGCCGCGTCGTCCTCGGCCGGGCTGCCCTTCGACGTCGTCGAGCGTCTCGATCCCCAGATCGTAGCGCTCCGCCAGCCGCTCGCCGAGCTGCTCGAGCGCCATCCGCCGCTCCGCGAGCAGCAGGTCGACCTCGCCGCGTCGGGTACGCAGGGCTTCGAGCGCCTCGCTCGCCTCGCGCTGGCGATGGTCGTCGGTCGAGAGCTCGGCCTCCGCTGCCGCCACCTCCGCCACCAGCCGTTCGCGCTCCGCCGCGAGCGCCGCCGCCGCCGCCTCGGCGACCGTCCGCGCCGTCTCGACCTCGACCGCGTCGGCGGCCGCCATGCGCGCGCCGTCGCGCGCCTCGACGACGCTGCGTTCGGCCGCCTGGACGCGCGCCTCCAGATCGGATGCGACCGACTGGAGCCGGACGCGCTCGGACTCGGCCGCGCGTCGCCGCTCCACGACCGCCGTCGCCTGGACAGCAGCCGCGGTGCGCGCGCGCTCTGCCTCGGCGTATGCCGAACGCCAGGCCGCGAGCGCCTCCTGGCGTTCCGTGAGGGTCGCGCGGCGCTCGCCGAGCGCCGCTGCGGCCGCCGCACGGGAGGTATCGATCGCGGCGAGCTCACCCGCCACCTGGCCGTCGGCGCCCGCGAGGCCGCTGGCCTCGAGCGCCCCGACCTCCAGGTCGGCCGCCACCCGCGCGCGCTCACCTTCGAGCCGCTCGCGATCCTTGTCGGCGGCCAGGACATCGAGTCGCAGGCTCTGCAGGCGCTCGTCGGCCCTCTCGATCTCGGCCTCCACGCGCTGCACCTCGGCGCGCAGGGCGTCGAGCGCCGCCTGCTCGGCGGCGAGAACCGCCTCCGCGCTCGCCGCACTGCTTCCGAGCTCCCGCAGCTCGCGCGCGCGGACCAGCAGGGTCTCCTCCAGCGGCGGCTCGCTGCCGCCCGTCACCGCACCCAGCGCGTCCACGGCCTCACCCGCCGGCGTGACCACGGTGATGGGATGCGGCGCCTCGCGCCACATGCGGAGCGCCTCGTCGAGATCGTCCGCCAGGAGCACCTGGCCCAGCACGGCCTCGGCCAGCGCCCAGTGATCGGGATCGACCTCGATCTGCTCGACCAGCCGCCTTCCCGCCGGGACGATCACCGTCGCCCGCCGCTCCGGATCGTGCGGGATCACCGTGGCGCTGCCGGCGCCTTCCCGGCTGAGCCAGCGGATCGCCTCGATCGCCCGCGTCGTGTCGGGCAGCACGATCTGGCCGAGTCGTGTGCCCAGCACGGCCGCGACGGCGCGCTCGAGGTGCGCCGGCACGCGCAGCACCGCGGCCAGCAGCGCCGCGCGCTCGTCATCCCGACCGAGCAGGCTCGCGACGCCCCGTGTGCACCCCTCGTACCGCGCCTGCAGCTCGCGCAGCGACTCGATCCGCGAGCGGAGCTGGGTCACCCGATCGCGCGCGTCGGCGCAGGCCTGTGCGCCCCGTGCCTCATCCGCGGCGAGCGCCGTCGCCGACTCGACCAGCGCACCGCGCCGGCTCTCCACGCTCGCGCGCTCCGTCTCGAGCCCGTCCAGGCGTTGCCGGAGGGCATCCCGCCCGCGCTCGTTCTCCTCCAGCCGCACCCCGAGCTCTCGCTGCTCGCCCTCGAGCTGTCGCCGCTGCCCCTCGATCTCGGCCCGCCGGCGATGCAGCGCCTCGGCCAGGTTCTGGAGGCGCGCTTCCTCGGCACCGGCACCCACGACGGCGTCCTTCGCCTCCTCGACGCCCTGCTCGAGAGGCACGCCGGCGCTCCCGAGCTCGTCGAGCCGCGACTGGCTTCGCTCGCGCTCGGCCTCCGCCTCGGCCTGCGCGCGCGCCAGACGCTCGAGCGCGTCGTCGAGTGACGCCAGCTCTGCCGCCACCTCGGAGAGGCGGCCGCGCAGCAGGCTCGCCTCAGCCTCGGCTTCGAGCGCGCGTGACTCGAGGTCGCGCTGCCGTGCGCCGAGGCCCGCGATGCGCGCGGCCGCCTCCGTCGCCGCGACACGCTGCTCGGTCAGCTCGCCCTCCGCCTGGCGCAGCCGCCCCTCGCACTCGTGGCGACGCCGGCGCGCGTCGTCGCTCGCCTCGCGCGTCGCGCTCAGCTGCGCATGGAGCCCCTCTTCCTCGTCACGCAGCCGTCCCAGCTCCGCGCCCGCGTCCACGGCCTCGGCGGTCCACGTCCGCCGGCGCTCGGCCATGACCCGCATGTCGAGCTCTCGCAGCGCGCCCTTCAGGCGGTGGTACTCCTCGGCACGCTTCGCCTGACGCTGGAGCGAGCCCATCTGCCGGTCGAGCTCGTGCAGCACGTCCTGCACGCGGAGCAGGTTGTCCCGCGTGCGCTCCATCTTGCGCTCGGCGGCGATGCGGCGCGAGCGGAAGCGCGTGATGCCCGCCGCTTCCTCGAGGAACAGGCGCATGTCCTCGGGCTTCGCGTTGACGATCTGCTCGACCCGTCCCTGCTCGATGATGGCGTAAGCGCGCGTCCCGACCCCGGTGCCGAGGAAGAGCTCGGTGATGTCCTTCAGCCGGCAGGCGACCTTGTTGATGAAGTACTCCGACTCGCCGGAGCGGAAGTAGCGCCGCGTGACCAGGACCTCGCTGGCATGCGCCAGCTCGGGCGGCAGGCTCTCCGGACCACCGGTCACCTCGTCCACCGCCTCGGCGGCGCGGGCGAGGTCTTCCTCGCTGCGCTCGAGCAGCAGCGACGCCTCGGCCATGCCGAGCGGCCCGGTCTCCGCGTTTCCCGCGAAGATCACGTCCTCCATGGCGCCGCCACGAAGGTGCTTGGGGCTCTGCTCGCCCAGGACCCAGCGGATGGCGTCGACGACGTTCGACTTGCCGCAGCCGTTCGGCCCGACGATGGCCGTCACGCCCGGCGGCAGCTCGAGAACGGTCCGGTCCTTGAAAGACTTGAAGCCGGTCAGCTCGATCTGCTTGATCCGCATCCCATCCCCCAGCCACCCGTCACGCCGGCGCCCGCCGGTCGCTTCGTCCGCCACGCCGCAGGTCTATTCCTGCACCAGCTCGGTGTTCCAGTACGCCGCGTCGACACCGCTCAGGAAGGGCAGCCACTCCTTGTGCCGGCGCGGACTGAACGCTTCGATCATGAACGGAGTCCACTGCGGGCGGAACGGGTGGCGGATGAGCCGCATGCCGGCCTCCAGCGGGAGACCGGCCGCCCTTGTTGCGGTTGCAGCGATGGCACGAGCACACGACATTCTCCCACACCGAGGTGCCCCCCTTCGAGCGGGGGATCACGTGGTCGAGATTCAGCTCGGCGCGTGCGAAGCGGCGCCCGCAGTACTGGCAGCGGTTGTGATCGCGGGCGTAGATGTTGAATCGGCTGAAGCGGACGTGGCGCCGTGGCACCCGATCGTACGCCGTGAGCAGGATCACCCGGGGCACGCGGATGGCCCGATCGACCAGCCCGATGGTGTCCTCCTCGGCGGCGAGGTCGGCCCAGCCGGCGAAGTCGAAGGTCCGGTACTGCTCGTCCACGGCGCGCGCGATGTCCTGGTAGAGGAGCGACAGGGCACGGCGCACCGAGGTGATGTTCACCGCCAGATACGAGCGGTTGAGGACCAGGACCTTCGTATTGAGGACCGCCGCTTGCACGCCGGGCGAGACGCTACACGGGGACCCGGCCGGTGTCAATTTTGCTAGCACTCAGGACGTGCTCGCCGATCCCGGGGGGCGCCAGCGCAGCACGGGCCGCCGCGCGGCGCGCGTCTCGTCGAGCCGCGTCACCCTCGTGCGATGAGGTGCGGTCCGGACGGTCTGGGGATCGCTGCGTGCCTCCTCCGCGATGGCGAGCATGGCGGCGACGAACTCGTCGAGCGTCGCTTTGCTCTCCGCCTCCGTCGGCTCGATCATGATCGCGCCGCGCACCACGAGCGGGAAGTAGATGGTCGGCGCGTAGAAGCCGTAGTCCAGGAGTCGCTTGGCGAGGTCGAGCGTCTGGACGCCGTGCGGCGTCAACGTGCGATCCGAGAAGACGCACTCGTGCATCGAGGGGCCGTCGAACGGAAGCTCGTAGGCCTCCTGGAGGCGGGCGCGCAGGTAGTTGGCATTGAGGATCGCGAGCCGCGTGGTCTCCTCGAGCCCCGGGCCGCCCAGCCGCTCGATGTACGCCAGCGCCCGCACCAGCACCCCGAAGTTCCCGAAGAACGACCGCACCCGCCCGACGCTCTTCGGCAGCGTCTCGTCCCAGTCGAGCCGTTCGCCACGCCGCACGATACGAGGGACCGGCAGGTACTCGCCGAGGCACGCGCGCACCGCGACCGGGCCGGCCCCCGGGCCGCCACCGCCGTGCGGCGTCGAGAACGTCTTGTGCAGGTTGAACTGCATGACGTCGACGCCCATGTCCCCGGCCTTCGCGACGCCGATGAGCGCGTTCATGTTGGCGCCGTCCATGTAGAGGAGCCCGCCTCGCGCGTGCACCGCCGCCGCGATGGCTTCGATCTCCTCCTCGAAGAGGCCGAGCGTGTTCGGGTTCGTCACCATGAGCGCGGCGACGTCGTCGTCCATCATCGCGGCCACGGCCCGTGCCTCGAGGATGCCGCGCGGTCCGACCGGCACCTCCGCGACCTCGTAGCCGCACAACGCGGAGCTGGCGGGATTGGTGCCGTGTGCGCTCGCCGGGATCAGCACGCGACGCCGGACGTTGCCGTGGTCGGCGTGGTACGCGCGCACGAGGAGCATGCCGAGCAGCTCACCCTGCGCGCCGGCGGCCGGCTGGAGCGTCACGGCGTCGAGCCCCGAGACCGCCATCAGGGCGCGCTCGAGCGCCTCGCAGAGGAGCAGCGCTCCCTGCGCCAGCACCGGCGGTACGAGTGGATGCAGCTGGGCGAAGCCGGGCAGCCGGGCGATCTCCTCGTTCACCACGGGGTTGTACTTCATGGTGCAGGAGCCGAGCGGGTAGAAGGTGGTCGCCGCGCTGTAGTTCCACTGCGACAGGCGCAGGAAGTGGCGCAGCACCTCGAGCTCGCCGACCTCGGGCATGCCGTCGAGGGCGTCGTCTCGCCGCAGATCGGCGGGCAGGTCGCAGTCGTCGTCACCGGGAACCTGCCAGCCGGGACGGCCGGCGGACCCGCGCTCGAAGATCAGCGGCTCGTCGAGCAGCATGCGCCCTACCCCGCTCGCCTGGCCCGCGCCGTGCCGCCGAGCGCGGCCACGAGGCGGTCGACCTGCTCGCGGCGATGCGTCTCGGTGACGCAGAGCAGGAGCGAATCCGCCAGCTCGGGATACCACCGGCCGAGCGGGTAGCCCGCCACCACGCCGTCGCGCTCCGCGAGGGCCTCCCAGCGCGCCTCGGCGTCCGGCACGCGGACGACGAACTCGTTGAAGAACGGGGCCGCGAAGCGCCGCCGCACGCCGGCCGCGTCGAGCCGCTGCGCGGCGTCGTGCGCGGCGCGGTAGTTCACGCGCGCGAGCCGCGCGAGGCCGGAGCGCCCCAGCATGGCGAGGTGGACGGTCACCGCGAGGGCGCAGAGCCCCTGGTTGGTGCAGATGTTCGACGTCGCGCGCTCGCGCCGGATGTGCTGCTCGCGCGTGGCGAGCGTCAGCACGTAGCCGCGCCGTCCCGCGCCGTCGACCGTCTCGCCGACGATGCGCCCGGGCATCGCACGCACGTGCTGCTCGCGGGCGGCAAACAGGCCGACCCCCGGGCCGCCGTACGACACCGGAAGGCCGAAGCTCTGTCCCTCGGCCACGGCGACGTCGGCGCCGCACGCCCCGGGCGAACGCACGAGGCCGAGCGCCACCGCCTCCGTGGTCGCGCTCACCAGGAGGGCGCCGCTCGCCTGCACGAGGGATCCGGCGGCGGCCAGGTCCTCGACGACCCCGAACACGTTCGGCTGACCGAGCACCACGCACAGCGTGCCGGCGTCGAGCTGCCCGCGCATGGCCTCCAGGTCGGTGCGGCCGTCCTCGCCGAAGGGGATCTCCCGCACCTCCACGTCGCGCAGGCCGCGCAGGTAGGTGTGCACCACGGCCCGGTAGTGTGGGTGCAGGGCGCGCGCCAGCAGCACCGTCCGTCGCTGCGGCAGGAGCCGGCGCGCCATCAGCACCGCCTCGGCGGTGGCCGACGCGCCGTCGTACATGCTGGCGTTCGCCACCGCGAGTCCGAGCAGCAGGGCCGTGAACGTCTGGAACTCGAAGATTGCCTGCAGCGTGCCCTGGCTGACCTCGGGCTGGTAGGGCGTGTAGGCGGTGGCGAACTCCGAGCGGAGCAGGATCTGGTTCACCACCGCGGCGGCGTGATGCGGATAGGCGCCCGCGCCGAGGAACACGGCGGCGCCGTCGCCGGCGTTGCGAGCGGCGAGCGCCGCGAAGCGCTCGCGGAGCTCCGGCTCGGTCAGGCCGGGCGGGAGCTCGACGCCCGCGCGCTCGCGCAGGCCGGCCGGGACCTGCGCCACCAGATCGTCGAGCGACTCGACGCCGATCGCCCGCAGCATGGCGGCGATCTCGGCGGGCGTGTGCGGCGTGTAGGCGTTCACCGCGATTGTTCGCTCTGCACGTGCGTCCGGTACTGATCGGCGTCGAGCAGCTTCGACACCTCGTCGGGCGACGTCACGGCGATCCGGATCATCCAGCCCTCGCCGTACGGATCGTGGTTGACCGCCTCGGGCTTGTCCTTGAGCGTGTCGTTCACGGCGACCACCCGGCCCCCGATCGGGGAGAACAGGTCCGAGACGCTCTTGTTCGACTCGACCACGCCGAAGGTCTGTCCCGCCGTGAGCACCATGCCCGGCGGAGGAAGCTCCACGAACACCACGTCGCCGAGCGCCTCCTGCGCGAAGTCGGTGATCCCGACGATGGCCTCGGCGCCCTCGAGGCGCACCCACTCGTGCTCCGCGGTGTAGTGCAAACCGTCAGGTAGCTGCATGCGACGCTCCCGATGCCGCTCGGCGGTAGAAGGGACGATCGACGACGTGGGCCGGCACGCGCCGGTCGCGGATCTCGACCGCGACCGCCGTCGCCCGACGCGGCGCTCGCGCTGTCGACGTATGCCATGCCGATGAACGTCCCCAGGGTTGGCGACTTGCTGCCGCTGGTGACCGTCCCGATCCGGTCCCCGTTCCTGAACACCGCGTGACCATGCCGCGGAATGCCCGGCTCGTCGACCTGGAGGCCGACCAGGCGGCGCGGCGACCCGTCCGCCGCCTGCCGGGCGAGCACGTCCCGGCCGACGAACGCGCCCTTCTGCAGCTTGACGACCCATCCGAGACCGGCCTCGATGGGTGTCGTCCCGGTATCCATGTCGGTGCCGCAGAGCGGGAGCCCCGCCTCGAGTCGCAAGGTGTCGCGCGCGGCGAGCCCGCACGGGAGGCCGTCCCGCTGCCGGACCGCTGCCAGGACCGCGTCCCACACGGGCCGCGCCTCGCTGGCCGGCACGAAGAGCTCGAAGCCGTCCTCGCCGGTGTACCCGGTCCGCGAGACCAGTCCCCCGACGCCGGCCACCGACGCCTCACGCACGGTGAAGCGCCGCAGCGCCGTCAGGTCGAGCGACGTCAGCGTCGCGAGCGCCCGCGCGGCCTCCGGGCCCTGGAGCGCCAGGAGCGCGGTCTCCTCGCTGCGATCCTCGAGCGTGACGTTCGCGGGTGTGCGTGCGGCGATCCACGCCAGGTCCGCCGCGGTGTTGGCGGCGTTCACCACCACCAGGTAGCGATCGCGGGCGAGCCGGAACACCACGACGTCGTCGAGCACGCCGCCCTGCTCGTTGCACAGCACCGAGTACTGCCCGTCGCCGTCGCCCAGCCGGCCGACGTCGTTGACCATCAGCTCCTGACACAGCGCCGCCGCTCCCGGTCCGCGGAGCTCGATCTCGCCCATGTGGCTCACGTCGAAGAGCCCGCACCGCGTCCGCACCGCGCGGTGCTCGTCGAGCGGTCCCGAGTACGACACCGGCATGTCCCAGCCGGCGAACTCGACGATGCGCCCCCCGAGCTGGCGGTGCGCATCGAACAGGACGGTGCGACGCGCCATGCCGTCACGCCGCCAGCGCCTGCTCCGCCGCCGAGACGGTGTTGGCGAGCAGCATTGCCACCGTCATCGGACCGACCCCGCCTGGCACCGGCGTGATGTGACTGGCCCGCTCGAGCGCGGGCGCGAACTCGACGTCTCCCCGCACCTTGCCGTCGCTGCCCCGGTTGACGCCGACGTCGATCACGACGCTGCCCGGCCGGATCCAATCGCCCCGGATCAATCCGGCGTGGCCCACGGCCGCGACGAGCACCTCGGCGCGGCCGACCTCGCCCGCCAGATCGGCCGTGCGCGAGTGGCACATGGTCACGGTGGCGTGTCGCTCGAGCAGGAGCAGCGCGACCGGCTTGCCCACCAGGAGGCTCCGTCCGACGACCACGGCGCGCGCGCCGCGCAGCGCCACCCCGACCTCGTCGAGCAGGCGCATCACTCCGAGCGGCGTGCACGACCGGAATCCCGGCGCGCCCGCCAGCAGCCGCCCCTGGCTCACCGCGGTGAGGCCGTCCACGTCCTTCTCCGGCGGCACGGCGTCGATGACAGCCTGCGGGTCGAGCCCGGCCGGCAGCGGCAGCTGGACCAGGATGCCGTGCACGCGCCGATCGGCGCCGAGCGACCGCACCACCCCGAGCAGCTCCTGCTGCGACGTCGTGGCGGCCAGGCGATGCCCGAACGACTCGATGCCCTGCTCACGGCACGCCCGCTCCTTGCTCCCGACGTACAGATGCGACGCCGGATCGTCGCCCACCAGCACGGTTGCCAGTCCCGGCACGACGCCGCGCCGGCTGAGGCGCTCCACCCGCTCCCGGACCTCGCCCCGCACCGCCGCAGCCACGGCCTTCCCGTCGATCGTCCGTCCCACGCGCGAGCTTCCCGACGTCCAGAGGTTCTAGCGGTGCCAACCGGGGAGAGGCAAGTCGGGGGCCGCGCTGTGCTAGAGTCCTGCGCATGATCGTCGGCGTGCCACGTGAGGTGAAGGACGAGGAGAGCCGCGTCGCACTCACTCCGAGCGGTGCGGGCGCGTTCGTGGCGCACGGGCATCGCGTGCTCGTCGAGTACGGCGCGGGCGCGGCGTCGCATCTGCCGGATCGCCTGTATCGCGACGCGGGCGCCACGCTGGTCGACGCGCCCTCGCGTGTGGGACGGCGCCGAGCTGGTGCTGAAGGTGAAGGAGCCGTTGCCGTCGGAGTACGCGCTGCTGCGCGCCGACCGGATCCTCTTCACCTACCTGCACCTCGCGGCCAACCCCGAGCTCGCCACCGTGCTCCAGCGAGCGGCGCGTGAGCGCGCTCGGCTACGAGACGCTGGAGCTCGACGACGGGTCGCTGCCGCTCCTCGCCCCGATGAGCGAGGTCGCCGGCCGGCTCGCCGTGCAGGTGGGCGCCTGGTGCCTGCAGGCGCAGAACGGGGGCCGCGGCGTGCTGCTCTCCGGCGCCTCGGGCGTGCGCCCCGCGACGGTCGTGATCCTCGGCGCGGGCATCGCGGGCACGAACGCCTGCCAGGTCGCCGTCGGGACGGGAGCCCACGTCTCCATCCTGGACGTCGACCCGGCGAAGCTGCGCTACGTCCACGACATCCTCGGCGGCCACGTGACGACGGTGATGTCGAACCGGGCCAACATCGAGGAGGAGGTCCTGGCGGCCGACCTGGTGATCGGCGCCGTCCTGATCCCCGGCGCGCGGGCGCCGCGGCTGCGTGCCGCGCACCCTGGTGGCGGCGATGCGGCCCGGCGCCGCCTTCGTCGACCTCGCGATCGACCAGGGCGGCTGCGCCGAGACGTCGCGGCCCGACCACGCACGCCCGTCCGATCTACGTGGCGGAGCACGTGGTGCACTACTGCGTGACGAACATGCCAGGCATCGTCCCGCACACCTCGACGTTCGCGCTGACCAACGCCACGCTGTCGTACGCCCTCGAGATCGCCGATCTCGGCCTGCGCGAGGCGCTGCGCCAGCGTCCCGCGCTCCGGCGAGCCTGCAACGTCCTGGCCGGTCACGTCACGCATCCCGCCGTCGCCGCGGCCGTCGGCGTCGAGCCGACGCCGCCCGACACGCTGCTCTGATCGCCCCGCCGTACTCGACGACCCGGATGCCGAGCTCGCGCAGCTGCAGCGGGTCGACGGGCGTGGGCGCGTCGGTCAGCGGACACGCCGCACGCTGCGTCTTCGGGAACGCGATCACCTCGCGGATCGAATCCACGCCGGCGAGCAGCATCACCAGCCGGTCGAGCCCGAGCGCGAGGCCGCCGTGCGGTGGCGCGCCATACGCCAGCGCCTCGAGGAGGAAGCCGAAGCGCGCGTGCGCCTCGCTCTCCGACATGCCGAGCAGCGCGAGCACCCGCGCCTGCACGTCCGGGCGATGGATACGGATGCTGCCGCCGCCGAGCTCGATGCCGTTCAGCACCAGGTCGTAGGCCTGCGCGCGCACGGCGAGCGGCTCGCGCTCGAGCCGATCGAGGTCGTCGTCGTGCGGCGCGGTGAACGGATGATGCACCGCCGTGTACCGGCCGGCGTCCTCGTCGCGCTCGAGGAGCGGGAAGTCGACCACCCAGAGAAAGCGGTCGGCGTCCGCCGTCGACGCGCCCGAGTCGCTCGCCCAGGCGGATGCGGAGCTGCGAGAGGATGGCCGCCGCACGCGCGTCGGGCTCGGCCAGCAGCACGAGCAGGTCGCCCGTCGCCAGCTTCCCCGCCGCCGTCAGGCGCTCGCGCTCCGACGTCGCCGAGGAACTTGACGGCCGGCGACTGCCAGCCGTCGGCCCCGATGCGGATCCACGTGAGGCCGCCGGCACCCTCGCCGGTCGCGAAGGCCACCAGCTCGTCGAGCTCGCGGCGCGAGAGCGTCGCTCCGCCGCCCGGCGCCACCAGGCCCCGCACGCGGTCACCCCGCCGCCAGCGCGTCGGCGAAGACGCGGAAGCCGGTGTCCGCGAAGCACGCGGAGAAGTCGGCCAGCTCGAGCTCGACGCGCAGGTCCGGGCGATCCGTCCCGTAGCGCAGCATCGCGTCGGCGTACGACATCACCGGGAACGGCCGCGCCGTCTCCCGCCCGCGCACCGCCGTGAACAGCTCGGCGATCAGGGGCTCGACCACGCCCATCACGTCGGCCGGCGTGACGAAGGACATCTCCAGGTCGATCTGGGTGAACTCGGGCTGGCGATCGGCGCGCAGGTCCTCGTCCCGGAAGCAGCGCGCGATCTGGTAGTAGCGATCGACCCCGGCGACCATGAGGATCTGCTTGAAGAGCTGCGGCGACTGCGGCAGCGCGTAGAACGCGCCGCGCTGCACGCGGCTCGGCACCAGGTAGTCGCGCGCCCCCTCCGGCGTCGAGCGCGTGAGCATCGGGGTCTCGACCTCGATGAACGCCTGCGGCGTTCAGGTGGTCGCGCACCCGGCGCACGACGTCGTGGCGGAGCCGGAGGCGCTCCTGCATCGACGGGTCGGCGGAGATCGAGATACCGATACTTGAGGCGATGCGGCTCGCTGATCTCCGCGGCATCGTCGACCGGAAACGGCGTCGGCCGGGCGGTGTTGAGGATGCCGAGCTCCCCCGCCACGATCTCGATCGTGCCGGTCGGGAGGTCCGGATTCACGGTCTCGGCCGGGCGCGCCCGGACGGTGCCGCGGACGCCGACCACGTACTCGAGCCGCAGCTCGGACGCCCGGGCGTGCGCCCCGGGACTGGCGGACGGATCGCACACGACCTGCACGATCCCGGCGCGGTCGCGGACGTCGAGGAAGACGATGCCGCCGTGGTCGCGCCGCCCGTGCACCCATCCGCAGACGACCACCGCGCGCCCGATGTCCCCCTCGCGGAGGGCACCTGCGAGGTCCGTCCGACGCCACGCGGCAACCGACGTCTCCAGCGAACCGGTCTCGACACCTTCCCCCATGTGAGCGCGTCTCAGTAGCAGAGCGCTCCGGGCTGCTTCAAATCGCGCTGGTTTGCCAAACGCCGACTCACATCGCACAATCGTGCCGGCACGCGTGGAGGTCGTTCCGATGGTGGAGACCGGGAATCTGATCGCCCTGTTCCACGAGCTGGTGCGCACGGCGATGGCTGCGCAGCGGGTCGAGTCGTCGGAGACCACCGAGTTCTACCTCGTCCGGCTGCTCGAGGGCTTCGCCCGGCCGGATCGCGGCGATCTCTTCGATCCGCCGCTCGGCATCGACTTCCTGCAGGCGATGCACCTTCCCACCCACCAGCGTGCCGGCAAGCTGCGGCGGGTCGCCGACACCGCGCTCTTCGTCTCCGGCGTCTTCTTCGACAGCCTCGAACGCCGCCTGGTGGGCGCCGACTACTACGCGGCGCTCGGCCGCGCGGCCTACGGCCACCTCTCGAGCGACGCCGGCCGCAGCGCGCTGGCCGAGTCGTTCGAGGAGCTCGCCGGGCGCTTTCCCCAGTTCGTCCGCGTCCTGGCCGAGATCAGCGACCAGGAGCTGTTCCGCCGCCACGAGGACACCCTGCGCCTCTACAAGCGCTGGCTCCACACGCGCGGCGAGCGCGAGGCCGACCTGCTCGTGCGGCGTGGGGTGATTCCCGTCGCGCCGGGACAGACGTTCCGGCACTGATCGGCGATCGATCGCTCAGTGACCGAGCAGCGCGTGGCCGGCCGCCCGGCGCGCCGCCGGGACTGCCTTCGCGTTGCGCGCGACGACGATCGTGAACAGCGAGCGCGGCGACGTCTTCCACTGCCGCTCGACGTGCAGGGTGGTGCGATCGAGAATCTCGGGGAGCTGGAGGGTGGTCCAGCCGAGACGGCGCGTGAGCGGATCGATGCCGCGCTGCACGCGGGCGACGGTCCGGTGCGGGCTGCGGAAGTGGTTGATGATCGTCGAGCAGGCCGCCGGGGCGGCAGACGCGCTGCGCCTCCGCCATCATGCGCTGCGGATCGGGCACCACGCTCACGACGTGGAAGGCCATCACGTAGTCGAACGCGTCGTTGTCGAACTGCAGGTTGAGCGCGTCGCCCTGCGCCAGGGTGACGTGCCGCCAGCCGTTGCGGTTCACGCGGTCCTGCGCGCGCTCGAGCATCTCCGGCGCCAGGTCGATGCCGGTCACCTGGCAGTGATGCGGGTAGGCTTCCAGCGCGAGCCCCGTCCCGACGCCGATCTCCAGCACACGCGCCCCCGGCTCGATGCCCAGCGACCGGATCACCCGCACGATGCGCGGGTAGAACAGGCGCCCGAACACCAGGTCGTAGAGGTGCGAGAACTCGTAGTAGAGAGCGCTCTCGTGCGGCTGGGTATTGGCAACGGCCATGCGATACTACCCCCTTCCACCTCTCGGCGAGTGACTCCCCACCTCCTCCTCCTCCGCTCTACCGCTGGAGTCGAGGGCGATCGTCCGAGGCGGGACGGGCCATCATGCCGCGGTCGTACCTCGCAGCTCTCGCTTGAAGGAGGTGATGTCTCGCCGGCGGAATCGCCACTGCCGGCCGCGCTTGAAGGCCGGCAGGACGCTCTTGCGCGCGAGCTCGTTGACCGTGTCGGGACTGAGGTCGAGCATCTCGGCGACCTCTTTGCTGTTCAACAGCATGTCTTCCTTGTCCTGCATGGTCCAACCGGCACGTCGCGCGAGCGTACCGGTCGTAGCAGGGGGATGCCTGGGGGTCAAGGAACAACGTTTTCTCTGTCTTCTCCGTGGGTTGAGCTCTCGAGCGCTCACGCCGCCGCGCGCCGCCGGCGCTCCATGAAGAGCACCACCGGGCTGGCGATGTAGATCGACGAATAGGTTCCCACGATGAACCCGATGAGCAGCGTGAAGGCGAAGCTGTGGATGGTGCTGCCGCCGAGGAGGAAGAGCGCGCCGGTCACCGTGATCGCGGTGCCGTTCGTGATCAAGGTGCGCGAGAGAGTCTCGTTCACCGACAGGTTGATGATGGAGGCGAGGCTCTCCTTGCGCATCTTGCGGATGTTCTCGCGGATGCGGTCGGAGATGATCACCGTGTCGTGCACCGAGAATCCGACGACCGTCAGCAGCCCCGCGACGGTGGTCAGGTCGAACTCCATGTGGGCGATCGACAGGGCGGCGATGGTGAAGAGCACGTCGTGGATCAGCGCGACGGCGGCACCGACACCGAACCGGACATCGAACCGGAACGCGATGTAGGCCCCCATCATGATCGTCGCCACCAGCACGGCCAGCGTCGCCTGCCGCCACAGGTCCTTGCCGACGCGCGGGCCGACACGCTCGACGCGCAGCACGTCGTAGGAGCCCTCGCCGAAGCGGTCGCGCAACCCGGCCTTCACCGAGTCGGCGTTCGCCATGTCGGCCTCCTCGTTGCCGCCGAGAACGCGGATCTGGAACTCCCGCCCGCTGCCGCCGACGTCCTGGACGAGGACCTCCTTCAGGTCGTGCTGCGTCAGCGACGCGCGCACGTCGGCGATCGAGGCCGGCTCGGCGAACCGCACCTGGACCAGCGTACCGCCCGCGAAGTCGATGCCGTAGTTCAGGCCGCCGTGCCACCAGACCGATGCCAGACCTGCGAGGATGAAGAACCACGTGGCCGCGATCGCGATCGGCGCCCAGCGCAGGAAATCGATGCCCGGATTGGGCGAGATCAGCTCGGTGAAGTGCGGCGGGGCGACCGGCCCCGCCGGCCTCTGGCTGGCCGCAGCCTTCGAGGCCGCCGTGCCGGAGGTCTGCTTCATATGCTCACCGCCGTCATGCGGCGCTCGATGACGAGCCAGTCATACACCACGCGCGTCAGGAACACCGCCGTCGTCATGGTCGTCAAGATACCGAGACAGAGGGTCACCGCGAACCCCCGGACCGGACCGGTGCCGAACTGGAACAGGATCAGACCCGAGAGGAAGGTCGTGATGTTGGAGTCGAAGATCGCGTTCCAGGCCTTCTCGTAGCCGGTGTCGATGGCCGCGCGCACGCTCTTCCCCGTTCGCAGCTCCTCGCGCATGCGCTCGAGGATCAGGATGTTCGCGTCGACGGCCATGCCGACGGTGAGGACGATGCCGGCGATGCCCGGCAGGGTGAGCGTGAAGCCGAAGGCCGCGAACGCGCCGAGAATCAGCAGGAGGTTGATCATCAGCGCCACGTCGGCGATCACGCCGCCGCCGCGGTAGTAGGCCATCATGAAGAGCACGACCAGGGCGCTGCCGACCGCGAAGGAGATCGTGCCCTGCCGGATCGAGTCCCGGCCCAGCGACGGGCCCACGGTGCGCTCCTCGAGGAGCTTCAGCGGTGCCGGCAAGGCGCCGTTCCGCAGCACGTTCGCCAGGTCCTGGGCTTCCTTGAAGTCGAAACGGCCGGTGATCTGGCCGTGGCCCCCGGTGATCGGCTCGCGAATCTCCGGCGCCGATTGCACGACCCCGTCGAGCACGATCGCGAGCCGCCGGTGGACGTTGTGCGTCGTCGCGTCACCGAAGAGCGTCGCCCCGCGAGCATCGAAGGCGAAGTCGACCGCATAGCCCTCGGTCACGCCGCCCGGCCGCACCTGTGCGTCCGTGAGCATGTCGCCGGTGACGATCGGACGCTTCTCGGTCACGTACTGGTTGCGATCGCCGGGGCGTCCGGGCACGGTCTGCATCCCCGCTCCCGGATTCTGTGGCGTGCCCGCCTGCGGGCCCTCGGCGACCAGCCGGAACTCCAGCAGCGCCGTCCGTCCGATCAGATCCTTCGCGCGCTGCGGATCCTGGATGCCCGGGAGCTGCACGACGATCTCGTCGGTCCCCTGAGCGAGGATCGTGGGCTCCGAGACGCCGAACTGATCGATGCGATTGCGCAGGATCTGGAGCGCCTGGTCGACGAAGCGGTCGCGCAGCTGCTGCTCCTCGCGCGTGCTGAGCGAGAGGCTGAAATCGGCCGCCTCGCCACCCGCCGACTCGTTCAGCACGAGGCTCGGAAACTTGTCCTGCAGCACCTTCTTCACGTCCGCCCGCTTGTCGGGCGTCGCGAGACGGACCTGCAACGTGCGGCCCTGCCGCTCGACCGTGAAGGCGCCCACCTGCGCGTCGCGCAGCGCGCTCTCGACGTCGCGCCCGATCTGCTCGACCCGGTTGTCGATGCCGGCGTCGATCTGGACCTGGTAGAGCAGGTGCGTACCGCCCTGCAGGTCCAGTCCCAGGCGGACCGGCTGCTGCCACGGCCACCAGGTCGGCACCGGGTTCACGAGCGTCGGCAGCACGAAGACGACTGCCGCCAACACGAGCGCCCCGAACAGCAGCGCCCGCAACCGGATGGATCCCCCCATCTACTTCTCCCGTTCCTTGGTCTCGCCGGTCGAGAGACTCTCGACGCTCTGGATGGCCGAGCGGTCGAACTGGACCTGCACCTTTGGTGCGATCTCGACCGTGATCAGCGTGTCGCCGAGCGTGACCACACGGCCGTGGAGCCCGGAGTTGAGGACCACCTGGTCGTTTCGCTTCACCGAGGCGATCAGCCGTTCCTGGTCCTTCTTGCGCCGCTGCTCGGGCCGCAGGAGCACGAAGTAGAAGATCGCGAACATCAGGACGATGAATCCGAGATTGTAGATCGGCGGCGGCCCGGTGGCCTCGCCGGTCTGCGCCCAGGCGGTGCTCACGCTAGGCCCATGTTCCCGCGGCCTCGCACGCCCGCGCGGGGAACGTGCCCGCCGCAAGGTCGGCCCGGATCTCGCGCATCAGCCGCAGGTAGAAGTGCAGGTTGTGCAGCGTCGCGAGCTGCGCCGCCAGCATCTCCTTCGCGAGCGCGAGATGGCGGAGCGCACCACGGCTGAAGTGCGTGCACGTATAGCACGTGCACGACTCGTCCAACGGCCGCGGGTCGCGGGCGTGCCGGGCGTTACGGATCATGAGCCTTCCTTCGCGCGTGAAGAGCATCCCGTTCCGGCCGTTGCGGGTCGGCAGGACACAATCGAAGAGGTCATACCCCAGGCCCGCGAAGCTAATCAAATCCCGCGGCGTCCCCATCCCCATCACGTAGCGGGGCGCGCCGGCGGGCAGCAGGCCGACCGTCTCCGTGGCGACGCGGGCCGTCTCCTCGGGGGGCTCGCCGACGGAGAGGCCTCCGACGGCGTAGCCGTCGAACGGGAGCGCGAGCAGCGCGGCGGCGCTCTCGGCGCGCAGCGACGGATCGAACCCGCCCTGGACGATTCCGAACAGCGCCATGTCCCCCCGGCGTCGGGCGGCGAGCCCGCGGGCCGCCCACGCGGACGTGCGCGCCACGGCGCGCGCCACCTCGGCCGGCGACGCCGAGGCCGACACGCACTCGTCGAGCGACATGGCGACGTCGACCCCGAGCGCCTCCTGCACCGCGACCGCGTCCTCCGGGCGGAGGAAGCCCTCGCGGCCGTCGACGTGGGAGCGATAGCGCACGCCGTCGTCGTCCACCCGCACCAGCCCGGCGAGGCTCATCACCTGGAAGCCGCCGCTGTCGGTGAGGATCGGCCGGGACCAGCCCATGAGGGCGTGCAGGCCGCCGAGTGCCGTGACGACCTCGACGCCCGGCCGCTGCGCCAGGTGATAGGCGTTCGACAGCACGATCGTCGCGCCCACCTCCTCGAGCTGCGCCGGCGTGATGCCCTTCACCGAGCCGTGCGTCGCCACGGGCATGAAGGCCGGCGTCTCGACCACCCCGTGCGCGAGCGTGAGACGGCCGAGCCGTGCGCCGCTCGCGGCGGTGCGCAGCACCTCGAAGTGCGGCGCGCTCACGTGATCAGCATGGCGTCGCCGTAGCTGTAGAAGCGGTAGCGCTGCCGGACGGCCTCGGCATAGGCCGCCGCCATCACCGATCGTCCGGCGAACGCGGCGACGAGCGCCAGCAGCGGAGTGCCGGGGAGGTGAAAGTTCGTGAGCAACGCGTCGACCACCTGGAAGCGATGCCCCGGGCGGATGAAGAGGCCGGCCTCGCCGGATCCCGCACGCAGCCGACCATCCCCGGCCGCGGACTCGAGGGCCCGCACCGTGGTCGTGCCGACGGCGACGACACGCCCGCCCTCCCCGCGCACCGCCTCGATCCGCGCCGCGGCGGCCGCGGGCAGCTCGTAGCGTTCCGGCGCCATCCGATGCGTCTCGAGGTCGCCGCCGCGCACCGGCAGGAACGTGCCCGGTCCGACGTGCAGCGTCAGGGTGACGTGCGCGATCCCGGCGTCGGCGGCCGCGGCCAGGAGCGCGGGGGTGAAGTGCAGCCCCGCGGTCGGCGCGGCGACGGCCCCCGGCACGCGCGCGAACGTCGTCTGGTAGCGCTCGCGATCGGCGGCGGTCGGGCCGCCCGGGCGGCGGATGTAGGGCGGCAGCGGCACCTCGCCGACCTGCTCCAGCCACGCCGACACGGGGCCGCCGACGTCGAGCGCGAGCCGCCAGCGGCCCTCGCCCAGCGCGGCGGTCCAGGTTCCCGTGGCGCCGGGAAGGTGGACGCGCTCCCCGACCCGCGGGCTGCCGCGCACGAGGGCCTCCCACTCGCCGTCGTCGCGCTCCGCGAGCAGCAGCAGCTCGAGCCGCCCGCCGCTCGGCCGGCGTCCCGCGCACGCGGGCGGGCACGACGCGCGCATCGTTCAGCACCAGCAGGTCGCCCGCGCGAAGCAGCCGCGGTAGCGCCGCCACCGTCTCGTGCGCGAGCGCCTCGGGCTGGCGTCCCACCACGAGCAGTCGCGCCGCCGTGCGCTCGGGCGCCGGCTCCTGGGCGATCAGCTCGGGCGGGAGCGCGTAGTCGAGGTCCTCCAGCCTCACGTCCCCCCGCTTCCGGTTCCCGGCTTCGTCGCGTCGAGCAGCGGCCGCAGGATGTCGATCGGGACCGGGAAGATGGTGGTCGAGTTGTTCTCGGTGGCGATCTCGGCAAGGGTCTGCAGGTAGCGCAGCTGCAGCGCCATCGGCTGCCGCGCCATGATCGCGGATGCATCGGCGAGGCGCTCGGCTGCCTGGAACTCGCCCTCGGCGGCGATCACCTTCGCGCGCCGCTCGCGCTCCGCTTCCGCCTGGCGCGCCATCGCCCGGCGCATCTCCTCGGGCAGGTCGATGTGCTTGATGGCCACCTGGGACCACCTTGATCCCCCACGGCTCGGTATGCTGGTCGATGATGCTCTGGAGCTCCGTGTTGATCTTCTCGCGCTCGCTCAGCAGCTCGTCCATCTCCGCCTCGCCGCAGACGCTGCGCAACGTGGTCTGCGCGTTCTGCGAGGTGGCGAAGAGATAGTTCTCGACCTCGACCACGCTACGGTTCGGGTCGATCACGCGGAAGTAGAGCACCGCGTTCACCTTCATCGAGACGTTGTCCTTCGTGATGACGTCCTGCGACGGGATGTCCATGGTGATGGTGCGCAGATCCACCCGTTGCGCCCGCTCGACGCCCGGGATGACGAACGTGACCCCGGGGCCGCGGGGCCCCACCAGTCGCCCGAGGCGGAAGACGACGAGCCGCTCGTACTCGCGTACCACCTTGATCCCGCTGGCTGCGAGCGCGAGCAGGACCAGGACCAGTATGATGCCACCCGGCATGCGCCACCTCCCTTTCGGCGGTCAGGACCGCCGTGCGGCGACTGGCCGGACGCGCAGCCGCAGGCCCTCGATCCCCGTGATCTCGACGGACTCTCCCGGCTGCACGGTCTCGTCGCTGGTCGCGGTCCAGTACTCGCCGCGCACAAGCACGGTTCCCTGCGGGTCGAGGCGCTGCCGCGCCACGCCGACCGTACCCAGCATGCCCTCGCGGCCCCCGGTCGGCCGACGCCGCTGCGATCGCCAGACGAGCGTTCCCACCACGAGCCCCACCAGCGCGAGCGCGCCGGCGGCACCCGCGACCAGGCCCCGCGCGACCTCCAGGCCCGTGCGCTCGGCGTCGAAGAGGAAGAGCGAGCCGAGCACGAAGGCCACCAGGCCCCCGATGCCGAGGACGCCGAAGGTCGGCAGGAAGGCCTCCGCCACCAGCAGCGCGACGCCGACGATGAGCAGCGCCAGGCCGCCGTAGTTGACGGAGAGCACCTGGAGCGCCGTCAGGGCGAGGAGCAGGCAGATGGTCCCCGCGATGCCCGGCAGGACCGTCCCGGGGTGGGTGAACTCGACGTAGAGCCCCAGCAGACCCGCCGTCATCAGGATGTAGGCGACGTTCGGATCGGCGAGCACGTTCAGCACGCGCTCCGCGAAGCGCATCGGGTAGTCGACCACCCGCGCGTGGCCCTGTGGATCCAGCACCGGGGTGAGGTCCAGGACCTGCGTGGAGCCGGCGATGTCCACGCTGCGGCCCTTGCTGCGCTTCACCACCTCGTCGAGGTCACGCGCGACGAAGTCGACGACCTTGATCCGCGCCGCCTCGTCGGCCGGCAGCGACGCGCTCTCGCGTACCGCCTTCGTCGCCCACTCGACGTTGCGACCCCGCTGCCGGGCGATCGACTCGCTGAACGAGGCGGTGAAGCTCTCGACCTTCTTCCCCATCACGCCGGGGATGTCCTGCCCCTGCCCGCCGACCGGGTGCGCGGCGCCGATGCTGGTGCCCGGCGCCATCGCCGCCACGTGGGCGGCCATGGTGACGAAGACGCCGGCAGAGCTTGCTGCCGCCCCGCTCGGCGCCACGTAGACGACGACCGGCAGCGGCGCGCCGAGGATGTCCTTCACCAGCGTGTGCGCCGACTGGAGGAGCCCGCCAGGCGTGTCGAGCTGGATCACCAGGGCGGTCCGCCCCTCGGCGGAGGCATGCGCGATCGCTTCGTGCACGTACTCGGCGACCGCCGGGTTGATGCTGCCGTCGATCACGATGCGTGCCAGTGCCGGCTCGGCGGCGCGCGCGCCCACGGCGCCGGCGAGCACGGCCGCCGCCAGCAGCGCGGCCGCCGGCCCGCGGCCCGTCACGTTCGCGCCCCCGGAAGGCCGAGCACCTGCATGACCTGCTGGATGTCCTGCCACACCAGACGCTTGTCTCCGGGGTTCCGCAGCAGGTACGCCGGGTGGAACGTCGGCATCAGCCGGATGCCGCGATAGTCGAACCAGCGCCCGCGCAGCTGCGTGATCGGCGTCTTCGAGCGCAGCAGCGTCTGCGCGGCGAACTTGCCGAGCGCCACCACCACCTCGGGCCGGATCAGCTCGAGCTGCCGCACGAGAAACGGCTCGCAGGAGGCGACCTCGTCGGGCTCGGGATTCCGGTTGCCTGGCGGCCGGCACTTGATGACGTTCGCGATGTAGACGTCCTCGCGCCGGAGACGCATCCCCTTGGTGATGATCTCCGTCAGCAGCTGTCCCGCGCGCCCGACGAACGGCTCGCCCTGGGCGTCCTCGTCGGCTCCGGGGCCTTCACCGACGAAGGCCAGACGGGCGTTGGGGTTCCCGACCCCGAAGACCAGGTTGGTGCGGTGCGAGGCGAGCTTGCAGCGCTGGCAGTCGCCGATGGCGGCACGGAGCGCATCGAGCGAGCGCGCGCCCGCCACGCCCGGGTCGGTGAAGAGCGATCGCGTCTCCGCGGTCTCGGCGCGCGCCGGCTGCGGCGTCCGCGTCGCCGCGGGTTGCGTCTCGCGCGACGGCGGCACGACGGCGCGCGCGTCGACCGGATAGCCCGAAACGCCGAGACGCTGCTGATGCTCGATCTGCGCGCGGATCGCAGCGACAAGCTCGACGACTCCGCCTTGAGCGGTCGGGTCGGGGCATGTACGCTCGCGGGGCAATGTCGCTGCTCGGCCTGGTCGCGCTCGTGCTGCTCTGCTGGCCGGGTGAAGCGCACGCGTGGGGCCCGGTCACCCACCTGGTCCACGGCTCGCTGATCCTGGAGAACCTTAGCAGCCTCGCTCCGGCCCTTCAAGAAATCCTCCGCCGCCACCGCTATCCGTACCTCTACGGGTGCATCGCCGCGGACATCATGCACGCGAAGCGCTACACCCGCAGCCTCTACACGCACTGCCACTGCTGGCCCGTCGGCTGGCAGATCGTCGACTCCGCCACCACGGAGCGCGAGGAGGCGTTCGCCTGGGGGTACCTCTCCCACCTGGCGGCCGACGTCTACTCGCACAACCATTACGTTCCGGTGCAGCTCGTCGTGAGCTTCGAGTCGCGCGCGCTGGGACACATCTACTGGGAGGCGCGCTTCGACGCCGCGCAACGCCGCGATCGCTGGCGCCTCATTCGCACAGTCCTCGATCATCGCTACGCCGACTGCGATCGGCTGGTCGAGCGCGTCGTCGAGCGGACCCTGTTCTCGTTCCGGACCAACAAGCGCATCTTCCACTCGGTGATGGCGTTGCAGCAGGCCGAGCAGTGGCAGCTCATGGTGCGCGGCCTCGGCGAGCGCTCGCGCTACCCGCTTCCTCCGGGCGCCGTCGACAGGTTCAACGGTCTCTGCACGGCGAGCATCCGCGATCTGCTGCGTGCAGCGCCGCCGGAGCGCCTGCCAGGTGGCCGATCCGACCGGACGCGAGGCCCTCGCGCGCGCGGCCGCGCTGCGCCGCAAGCTGCGCAGCCTGAAGCGGCAAGGCCAGATTCCCGCCGCCGTGGCCGCCGAGCTGGACGCGCTGCGTCCGTCGGCCGCCTGACGCGCTCAGCGCACGCGACGCAGGGCGGGCCGCGACGCGCCCCGCTGGCGGCGCCGCGCGACCCAGTCGAGGATACGCCCGGCGACCTCGTCCTTCGGGAGCACCGGGAGCGACTCCGACAGGCCCTCCGCATCGAGGAGCTGGACGATGTTGGTGTCGGATCCGAACCCGGCTCCAGGCGCCGTCACGTCGTTGGCGACGACCAGGTCGAGATGCTTCTCGCGCAGCTTGCGGCTCGCTTCCTCCGTCACCGCGTCCGTCTCCGCCGCGAAGCCGATCACGAGCCGGCGGCCCTTCTTCGCCGCCAGACCGGCCAGGATGTCCGGCGTGCGCTCGAGCTCCAGGACGAAGGGCCGCGCGCCCTTCTTCAGCTTGCGCGCGGCCGGCGCGCGCACCCGGTGGTCCGCGACCGCGGCCGCCATCACGAGCACCGAGGCGGCGCGGAACTCCGCGTCGAGCGCACGCTGCATCTCGTCGGCCGTCGTCACCGCGACGGTGCGGACGCCCGGCGGCGGCGGCAGGCTCGTCGGCCCCGTCACCAGCACCACCTCGGCGCCGCGGCGGCGTGCGACGCGCGCGATCGCATCGCCCATCTTCCCGCTCGAGTGGTTCGACAGGTAGCGCACGGGATCGATCGCCTCGCGCGTCGGGCCGGCCGACACCAGGACGCGCTCGCCGCGCAGATCCTTCGGCGCGAGGACGCCGGCGACGGCCTCGACGATCTCGCCGGGCTCCGCCAGACGTCCCGCGCCCTCGTAGCCGCACGCCAGCGAGCCGCTCCCCGGACCGACCACCTCGGCTCCGCGCTCCACCAGGGTCCGCAGGTTCGCCTGCGTCGCCGCGTGCTCCCACATGTGCACGTTCATGGCGGGGGCGAGGAGCAGCGGCGCGCGCGTCGCCAGCAGCACGGTGCACAGGAGATCGTCTGCCAGCCCGTGCGCCAGCTTCGCGATCACGTTCGCCGTCGCGGGCGCGATCACGACCAGCTCCGCCTCGTCGGCGAGCCGGATGTGCCCGATCTCCGACTCCTGCGTCAGGCTGAAGGTGTCGGTGGCGACGGGCTGGCCGGAGAGCGCTTGCAGGGTGAGCGGCGCGACGAACTCCCGCGCGCCCGCGGTCATCACGACACGCACGCGCGCTCCGTCGCGCGCCAGCAGGCGCACCAGCTCGCACGCCTTGTAGCACGCGATGCCGCCCGACAGGCCGACGAGGATGCGACGTCCGTCCAGGCTCATGACCCTCCCTCCGCCGCCGGCGCCGGCGCGCCGCCGCGCACCAGCTGTCGCCACGACACGTCCTCGCGCGACGCGAAGTATCCGCCCAGCGGCACGTTCACCAGCATCTGCACCACCCACGTGAGCAGCGAGAATCCCACGGCCATGTCCTTCGGCACCCCGAACAGGTCGAGCGCCAGGACGCAGCCGGCCTGCCAGGTGCCGAGAAACCCGGGAGCCTGCGGCATGAACACGAACGCCGCCACGATGACGATGCACGCCAGCGACGCGGAGAGCAGCGGGACGTCGATCCCGAGCGCGAGGAACCCGAAGAGGAAGGGCAGCGCGTTCGCCGCCCACAGCACCGTCGAGTAGGCCACCACGCCGCCGACGATGCGGAGGGACTCGAGCGCGCCGAGCGCGTCGAGGAATCCCATCGCCAGCGGGCGCAGCACGCGCCCCGCCGCGGCCGGCAGCCGGGCGACGACGACGTCGAGCATGCGCTCGGCGCGCGGGCGGTTGCGGCTGGCGACGCAGGAGCACCACGAAGCCCGAGCACCGCGACCGCCCCGAGGACCAGCGCCGCGCGCCGCAGGTCGGCCGGCAGCGGATAGATGCGCGAGAGCACGAGGAAGCAGAGGACCACGAACAGCATGTCGAACAGCCGCTCCAGCACGACGCTGGACAGCGCCGGGCTGACGCCGAACCCGACCCGGCGTGCGAGCACCGCCGGCCGGATCACCTCGCCCAGGCGCAGCGGCAGCACGGCCGTGGCGGCGAACCCGATCGCCGTGGCCGAGAACGCGGGCGCGAGCGGCACCGCCGCCACGGGCGCGAGCAGGAGGCGCCAGCGCTGGGCGCGCAGCAGGATGGCGAGGACGGACGACGCCGCGGACGCGAGGACCCACGGGATGCTGGCCGATCCCAGGACCCGGCCCACCGCGTCCCAGTCGGTGCCGCGGGTGGCGAACCAGAGGCAGGCGAGCGAGACGGCGATGCCGAGGGTCAGACGGATCGTGTTTCGCAGGCTATCCTCCTTGGGCGCGCGGCATTATCGCCGGTCGTCATGTGAGACGAAAGGCCGCCACGTGCTGGGGCGGAACGCCAGCACGGCCAGCGCGGCCGCCACGGCGAGCACCGCGGTGCCGGTCCCGCGCCAGCGGGTATCGAGTCGCAGGCCGAATCCCAGCATCGCCACCAGGAACGCCACCGGTCGGATCCCGCGGCCCGTCATGGGGCGTCCCGCCCGCGGAGCGCCGTCGCCGCCTCGCGGGTCCGCTCGACCGCGGTCCACAGGGCCGCCGCGGCCAGCAGCCACACCGTCACGACGAGGAGCTTCTGCGGCCGGTAGCCGAGCAGCGGACAGAGCAGGTGCCCGAGCAGCCCGGTCAGCCAGGCTCCGACGCCGAGGATCACGTAGCGTTCTGGTCGCTGCGCCCGGCCCGAGGACAGCGCGAGGCCGAGCCCCTCCGCGCGCGCGCGCACGTAGCTCACCATCTGCGAGGCGAACGCGGCGACGGCCACGGCGAGGAGCGTGCGGTCGTGCAGGAACCAGATGCCGAGGCCGAGGAACGTCGCGCCTTCCGCCCAGCGATCGACCACCGAGTCGACGAAGGCGCCGCGTGGGCTCGCGAGCCCCGTCCGCCGGGCCACCCCACCGTCGAGGATGTCGAGCGTGCCGGCGAGGATGGTGAGCCAGCCGGCGAGAAAGAAGGCGCCACGCGCGAAGGCCCAGCCGGCAAGGACGCTGACCAGCAGCGCGGCGTAGGTGAGATGATCGGGCTCCACGCCGAGCGTGGCCAGCTGCTCCTCGAGCGGGCCGAGGAGGCCCCGGTACCAGGCCCGGACCCGCTGCCCGATCAGCGGCCCGCCGGGTCCCGGCGCAGGCTCCTCCACTTCGATGCGCGCGAGCCCGCGCAACGACAGGACGATGGTGACCACGATCACCAGCGCCGCCGCGGCCGCCGTGACCGGGCGACAGTCCACGACGCCCCGGGAGACTATCGCGCCAGCTCTCCGCGCAGGAAGCGCTCGACGTCGTCGCGCGCCTCGGCGTCCGGAAGCTGCTGCGGCGGGTGCTTCATCAGATAGGACGAGGGGCTGACCAGCGCGCCGCCGACGCCACGGTCGCGCGCGACGCGGCAGCAGCGGATGGCGTCGATGACGCACCCCGCGGAGTTCGGGCTGTCCTGGACCGAGAGACGCAGCTCGATTTCGAGGGGCGCGTTGCCGAACCCGCGTCCCTCCATGCGAAGGAAGCACACCTTGTTGTCCCGCTGCCAGGCCACGTAGTCGCTCGGGCCGATGTGAATCTGCTCCGCCTCCAGCGGGTGCGGCAGCACGCTCTGCACGGCCTCGGTCTTCGAGATGCGCTTCGACGCCGTCCGCTCGTGGTTCAGCATGTTCAGGAAGTCGGTGTTGCCACCGACGTTCAGCTGGTAGGTGCGGTCGAGCGCCACGCCGCGGTCCGCGAACAGCTGCGCCAGCGCGCGGTGCACGATGGTCGCGCCGAGCTGCGACTTGACGTCGTCGCCGATGATCGCGATGCGGCGGCGCTCGAACTCCGCGGCCCACTGCGGATCGGATGCGATGAACACCGGGATGCAGTTGACGAGCGCCACGCCGGCTTCGAGGCAGGCGCGCGCGTAGTGCTCGGTGGCGAGCTGGCTCCCGACCGGCAGGTAGTTGATCACCACCTCCGCACCGCTCCGTCGCAGCACCTCCGCGACGTCGACCGGCGCGGCGCTCCGCCACCACGAACGTGCGCTCCTCGGGGAGGCCGCGCAGGTGCTCCGATACCCCGTCGAGCACGGGCCCCATCTCGACGACGACCGACGAGCGCGGCAGCTTCGCGACCAGCGTGCGAACGTTGTTGGGAGGCGCCAGCGCCGCCACGTCGAGCGTCGCGCCGACCTTGCGACGATCGACGTCGAAGGCGCAGACCACCTCGATGTCGCCGGGCAGATATCCGCCGACGACGTGATGCATCAGGCCGATCGGCTCGTGGTCGCCGGACCGGTAGAACTCGATTCCCTGCAGCAGGCTGCTCGCGCAGTTCCCCACCCCCACGATGCCAACGGGAATCTTTCCCATTATCCTCCCCTCGCGCGGGGTGAGCGCTCAGCCCGGCGCGGAGCGCCGCCCATATACTGAACGGAGAAACACGCAGGCAACGGGAGTCGGCGCAGTCCGCGCGCCGTGGCGGCGTCACTTCTTGCGAAATCGCGACGGGAGGTCGCCCTCGAACGTCTGATCGGGATGGATCGTCCGGGCCTTCGCGAGCAGCTGCTCTTCGGTCTCCGGATCGTCGGGATTGGGTACGCAGCAATCGACGGGGCACACGGCGGCGCATTGCTCCATGTCGAAGAAGCCGACGCACTCGGTGCACTTCTCGGGAACGATGTAGTAGATGTCCTGGGAGATGGCCGGGTGCGACTCACCGCGGTTTTCCCATGCCGCCCCGCCCTCGTAGATCGCCGTGTTCGGGCACTCGGGCTCGCATGCGCCGCAGTTGATGCACTCCTCGGTGATCATCGTCGACATCGCCGGCCGACCCTACAATGCGTCCCCAGCGATGACAACCGACGGCGAGTACCTCACGGCGACACGCCGACCACCGGCGCGCGCGGCGCGGCCCGTACTGCGGCCGCGACGCGGGCGGCCAGCGCCCGGAACGTCTCGCTGGCGGGATGCGACGGATCCGCCGCCACGATCGGCCGCCCGCGATCCCCGCCCTCGCGCACCGCGATGGTCAGCGGGATCCGCGCCAGCAGCGGGACGTCGAAGTGCGCCGCCAGGCGCTCCGCCCCTCCCGCACCGAACACGGCATCCGCGGTCCCGCAGGCCGGGCAGACGTACGCGGCCATGTTCTCGACCACGCCCAGCACCGGCGTGCTCACCTGCGCCAGCATGGCCATGCCGCGCGCCACGTCGAGGAGCGCGACGTCCTGCGGCGTGGTGACGATCACAGCCGCCCGCGAGCGGGACCTGCTGCACCAGGGTCAGCACGGCGTCGCCCGTCCCGGGAGGCAGGTCGACCACGAGGAACTCGAGCGGCGCCCAGTCGACGTCGTGCAGGAACTGCCGCACGATTCCCATGACGATCGGCCCGCGCCAGATCACCGGCGATTGCTCGTCCAGGAAGAAGCCCATCGACATGACCTTGAGACCATACCGCTCGAGGGGACGGATGCGGCGCTCGGCGGTCACCTGGGGACGCTCGTCGATGCCCAGCATCACGGGCATGCTCGGTCCGTAGACGTCCATGTCGGCGAGGCCGACGCCCTGCCCGATCTCCGCCAGCGCGAGCGCCAGGTTGACCGCCACGGTGGACTTGCCGACCCCGCCCTTGCCGCTCGCGACCGCGATGACGTGCTGCACGCCGGGCAGCGGCGCCCGTCCGGCGAACGGATCGCGGCCGCGACCCTGCTCCGCGCCGGCGAGCGCGACGCGCACGTCGGTGACGCCGGGCACGCGCCGGACCACCTCGTCGATGCGGCGCACGAGCTCCCCGCGCACCTCGGTCTTGTCGCTTCCGGGTCGCAGCTCGACGGTGGCCACGCTCCCGTCGACGCGCACGCCGGTCACCATGCCGAGCGTCACCACGTCGCGCCGGAACCCGGGAAAGAGGACCGCACGCAGCGCTTCACGCACGCGCTCGGGCGTGAGGTCCGCCATGCGGCGACAGTAGCGAGGGGGTACGTGAAAGGCAACGTACGTGCGCGTCCTTGACATTGGCGCTGGCATCTCATTCATTTCGGCCGTGTCCGGAGAGCCTCTCGCGCGACCCGCATCGTCGCCCCTGCCGGCCATTCCGGCGGCCGTTCAGCGCGACCTGGTGCGCGTCGAGGAGCGACTCGCCGCCGAGCTGACGTCGCGCGAGCCCCGACTCGAGGAGATCGCGGCGCACCTCGTGCGAGCGGGCGGCAAGCGCGTGCGCCCGCTGGTCGTGCTCCTCGTCTTCGACGCCGCGGCCGCGGGCGAGCACGCCCGCCGCGAAGACGCCATCGAGGCGGCGGTCGCGCTCGAGCTCATCCACTCGGCCACGCTGCTGCACGACGACATCATCGACGGTGGCGAGACGCGGCGCGGACGGCCGTCGGCCCTCCAGCGCTTCGGTCTCGCCGACACGCTCGTCGCGGGCGACTTCCTCTTCTGCCGCGCCTTCGCGATCTGCGCGCGCTTCGAAGCGGACGTGGTGCGCTGGGCGGCCGAGGCGTGCGTGAGCCTGACCGAGGGCGAGGTGCTGCAGGGGCGGCACCGGCGCGACCCCGCCGTCACCGTCGCGGACTACGACGAGATCATCCTGCGCAAGACCGCCGCGCTCTTCGCCGTCGGTGCGAAGACGGCGGCCCATCTGGCCGGCGCGCCGCCCGCCGTCGTCGACGTCATGGCGGCGTGCGGCCAGCACGTCGGTCTGGCGTTCCAGATGCGAGACGACCTCCTCGACGTCGAGGGACATCCCGCCGAGACGGGAAAGCCGCGCGGCATCGACCTGCGCGACGGCAATCCGTCGTTGCCGATCGTCCTCGCCCTCGAACGCGACGCCGAGGTCCGCCGTCTCTTCTCCACCCCGGCCCTCGGCGACGCGGACGTCGAGCGCGGGCTCGACCGCATCGCGCGCAGCGGTGTCCTGCCGACGGTCGCGGCGCGCGCCGCCGCGCAGCTCGAACGCGCCCTCGCGCTCATGGACTCGCTGCCGCCATCGCCGGCCCGCACGGCGCTGCGCGAGGTCGCGCTCGGGCTCGCCGATCGGCAGGCCTGACACGTCTCGCCTTCGTTGACTTCGCTGTCCGGGGCACCGAAGATGCCCCCGGATGCCGCGCGATGGATTCGGCCGCGAGATCGACTACCTGCGGTTCTCGCTCACCGATCATTGTAACTTGCGCTGTGTCTACTGCATGCCAGAGCACGGCCTGCGCTTCCTGCCGGCCCCCGACCTGCTGACGGCCGCCGAGATCGAGCAGGTGGGCCGGGCAGCGGTCGCCGTCGGCTTTCGCAAGTTTCGCCTGACCGGCGGCGAGCCGACCTTGCGCGCGGACCTGGTGGAGATCGTCGCCCGTCTGGCGCGCATTCCCGGCGTGCAGGACCTGTCGATGACGACCAACGCCATCCTCCTGCCGCGTCTCGCGACCCACCTGAAGGCGGCCGGCCTGCGCCGGGTCAACGTGCACCTCGACAGTCTCGATCCGGCGCGCATGGCGCGGGTCATGCGCTGGGGCACGCTCGCCGACATCTGGGCCGGCATCGAGGCGGCGGAGGCGGCGGGATTCGCCCCCATCAAGCTGAACGCCGTCCTCGTCCGCGGCGTCAACGAGGAGGACGCCGTTCCGCTCGCGGCGCTCACCCTGGCGCATCCCTGGCACGTGCGCTTCATCGAGACCATGCCCTTCGGCACCGGCGACACGCAGGAGATCGCCCGCAGCGGACTCGTGCGCAGCGCGCAGGTCCGCGCATGCATCGAGAAGGTCCTCGGCGCGCTGACGCCGCTGCCGGGGGGCGACCCGTCCGACGAGTCGCGCAATCATCGCCTCCCCGGAGCACGGGGCGTGGTCGGCTTCATCAGTCCCGTGTCCGAGCCGTACTGCGGCACGTGCAACCGCATGCGCCTCACCGCCGACGGGCGCTTTCACCTCTGCCTCCTGAACGACGACGAGGTCGACGTCCGTGCCACCCTTCGCCGTGGTGGAACACTCGACGACGTGGCCGCGATCCTGCTGCGAGCCGTCGCCCACAAGCCGTCCGGCCATCGCCTCGCGATCGGCCGGTTCACGGAAGAGCGGCAGATGTTCCAGATCGGCGGCTGACCGTCCGCCGGGTGCGTCTCCGCCGAGCATCTTCGGCAACCCGTTCGCGGCCACGGCTGGCAACGGCGACGCGGTCTGCGATAGTAGTGCCCGACCTTGGGAACGACCCGACTAGACGATGCCGTCCGCGCCCTCGACGGCGCAGTCCTCGGCCCGAACGAGCTCGCCGCTGCGCTCGGCTTCGACCCGATCGCCGTGTTGACGCCTGCCGAGCGCGCCGCCGTGGAGACCGTGCCGTTCTCGAACGGCGAGCTGGCAGATGCGCGGGCGCAGGGCGAGTTCCTGGTGCTGCGTGTGCCGCGCGACACGGAGGGCCCGCTCACGATGCTCCGGCTGGCGGAGCATCTCGCCGGCGGGCTCGACCCGCGGGTGCACAAGGGCGTCGGCTACCTGCTGCGCGACGAGTGGACCATGGACGCCCAGCCTTTCGCCACCCAGGAGAGCTGCGCGGCGGGCTGGTACCTCGTCCGGCGTGACCCGCTGCCCGCGACGCTGAACGTCGTCTACCGCGAGCAGGACGCGGCGCTGGCGGCGCTCGGGCCGACGCGTCCGGGCGTCCCGCGCCGCCGCAGCGGCGTCGAGATCGCCTGGGACACGCTCCTCTGGCAGCGCGCCCGCGACGAGCGGCTGCTGGCCGAGCGCCTGGGACTGGTCGCGGAGCGAGAGCAACGACGGCGGGCTCGCCGCGCTCGGCGAGTTCGGGCCGCAGGGCCTCGGGGTCATCGCCTACTCGCGGGCCGTGCGGTTCGGCACCCTCGGCGTCTGCCCGCAGCGCTGACCGATTGCCAGCGCGAGGCGCGCTCTGCTAGGAGCACCGCCGCGTGTACTTCGTCACCATGAAGCAGCCCGGCTACGCGCTCTTCGCGACCACGCCGAGCGAGCGCGCCGCGATCGGGCTCACCGAGGACCAGCAGCACGTCCACCTCTGCGAGCGCCGCGGCGACGGCTGGCACGTCGTGCGCGACCTGGCCGGTCGAGGAGCACTCGCACACCGAGCTGATGGTCCGCCTCGGCACCGTGGCCGAGCCGGCCTCGATCGACGAGCTGGTGCGCCTGGCGCTCGGAGGCTGAGCGTGCCCGGCGCACTCGACGGCGTCCGCGTCCTCGAGGTCGGGCGCCCTCGTGGGCGCGGCCTATGCCACCAAGCTGCTCGCCGACCTCGGCGCCGACGTCGTCAAGATCGAGCCGCCCGGCGGGGCGACCCGGCGCGGCAGCGCGGCCCGTTTCCGGGCGGCGTGCCGCATCCGGAGCGGAGCGGGCTCTTCCTCTATCTGAACGCCAACAAGCGCGGCGTCGCCCTCGACCTGCGACGCCCGCAGGGCCGCGAGGCGTTCGACCGCCTCGTCGCCGGCGCCGATCTGCTGGTCCACGACGTCCATCCGACCGAGATGGCGGCGCACGGCCTCGACTGGGACCGCCTGCACGCGCTCAACCCCGGCCTGGTGATGACCTCGATCGCGCCGTTCGGCGTCACCGGACCGCGCGCCCACTGGCGCGCCACCGACCTCGTGCTCTGGTGCGCCGGGGGGATCGCCACGCTGAACGGCGACCCGGCGCATCCGGAGCTGCCGCCGCTCAGGGCGTTCGGCCAGCAGGCGGGATTCCAGGCGGGGCTGAACGCCGCCATCCCGTCGCTCGCCGCCCTCTTCGCGCGGCCTCGCAGCGGCGGCGGCGAGCACATCGAGGTCTCGGTGCAGGAGTCGATCGCCGCCATCCTCGAGCTGACCTTCGAATTCTGGCCGTACTGCGGCCTGGTCGCCTCGCGGCTCGGCGCCAAGCCCATCCAGCCGCTCTGCTTCATGGAGTGCACGCGACGGCTGGATCTTCCTGTGCTGCGTCGAGGAGCACCAGTGGCGGCAGTTCGTCGAGATCATGGGCGACCCGGAGTGGGCCGGCGCTGGAGCTGTTCGAGAACCGGCTCGCGCGCGGCGCGAACTTCGACGCCCTGCAGGTCTTTCTCCAGGAGTGGTGCCGCGAGCAATCGGTGCAGGGGCTCTACGAGGCCGCGCAGCAGCGGCGCGTGCCGTTCGCGCCGGTCTCGACGATGGGCGACCTGCTCGACTCGCCGCATCTGCGCGCGCGCGGCTTCTTCGCCAGCCTCGAGCACCCCGAGGCGGGGGCCGTCACCATGCCGGGCGCTCCCTATCGTCTGTCGGCGACGCCGTGGACGCTGCGGCGCCCGGCGCCGTGTCTCGGGCAGCACACGGCCGAGGTGCTCGCCGAGGTCGGCGTCGACGCAGCGCCGCTGATCCGCGAGGGCGTGGCGCGATGAGCCGGCGGGCGCCGCTCGCCGGCATACGCGTCGCCGACTTCACCTGGGTGTGGGCCGGGCCGTTCTGCACGCTCCAGCTCGCGCACCTGGGCGCCGAGGTGATCCGCGTCGAGAGCGCCACGCGCCTGTGCGTCACGCGCCTGCTCCCGCCCTTCAAGGGATTCGAGCCCGGTCCGAACCGGAGCGGCTACTTCAACCAGTACAATCAGGGCAAGCGGAGCATCACGCTCGACCTGAAGCGGCCCGAGGCGATCGAGGTCGCGAAGCGGCTGTGCGCCGCGAGCGACATCGTGGTCGAGAACTTCGCCGCCGGCGTGATGGAGCGGATGGGTCTCGGCTACGAGGTGCTGCGCGCGCTGCGCCCCGACGTCGTCATGATCGCGCTCTCCGGCTACGGCGCGACCGGTCCGGACCACGACAAGGTGTCGTACGGCCCGGCGCAGGTGCCGCTCTCGGGCCTGTCGTCGGTCACCGGGTACCGCGGCCATCCGCCGATGCACGTCGGCATCTCGTACGGCGATCCCACCGGCGGCCTGCACGGCGCGGTCGCCGTCCTCGCCGCCCTGCTGCATCGCGCGCGCACCGGCAGCGGCCAGTACATCGACCTCTCGCAGTGGGAGACGACGATGGCCGTCCTGCCGGAAGCGATCGTCGAGTACACGATGAACGGCCAGCCGCCCGCACGCGACGGCAACCGCGATCCGCACATGGCGCCGCACGGGGTGTTCCGGGCGGCCGGCGAGGATCGCTGGCTCGCCGTGACGATCGAGGACGACGCGGCGTGGCGCCGCTTCGCGCAGGTCATCGGACGCCCGGAGCTGGCGGAGGATCCGCGCTTCGCCACCCTCGTCGCCCGCAAGCGCCACGAGGACGAGCTCGAGACGCTGGTGACGGCGTGGACCGCGACGCGGGACGCGGAGGCGGCGGTCGCCACGCTCCAGGAGGCCGGCATCGCCGCCTTCGTCGCGGCGACGAACCGCGACATCGCCGAGGACCCGCACCTGGCGGCCCGCGGCTTCCCCGTCACGCTTCCGCATCCCGAGGTCGGCGAGCTGATGCACCTCGGGCATCCCGTGGCGCATGTCGGAGAGCGACAGCCGCGTGCGCCGTGCGGCGCCGTGCTCGGCCAGGACACCGACGACGTGCTGCGCGACGTCTGCGGCTACGCCGCCGAGGAGATCGAGCGCCTGCGCGCCGCCGGCGTCCTCACCTAGACCCGCGGCCCGTCAGCTCGAGCGCAGCAGGTCCTCGTGCGGCGTCCGGAAGCCGTCGCGCACCAGCGCCGGCAGATGCTGCCGCTGCCGGACGATGATCCCGAGCGCCAGGAGCAGGTAGACCACCGAGACCGCGATGCGCTCGATCCCGTGCCAGGCGGGCGGCACGAGGGCGCCGACCACGAACTGGGCGAAGAACAGCGTCAGGAGCAAGCGCCGCCTCGCGAAGCGAGATCGACAGCGACGCCAGGGTCGCGACCGCGAACACGGACTGCGCCGCCGTGAGCAGCAGCTCCTCGCGCTGGCGCGTCTCCACCGGCAGCCCCTGCAAGGTGCCGGACGCGGCGGCGAACACGATCGGCAGCGTGCCGACGAGCAGCGTCCACTGGTTCACCTTGGACGACACCAGGGTGCCGAGGCCGGCGTTCGTGTTCAGCCGCCAGGCATAGAGCCCCGCGACCAGCAGCTCGGGGGCCTCGGAGGCGAGCGGAGCGAGCCACTGCACGAGCAGGAACTCGCTCACGTTCAGCTCACGTCCGGTGCCGACCAGCGCCTCCGCGAAGGGCTCGGCGACCAGCAGGATCACGGAGCGCCGCGAACAGGAACAGGCCGCCGACCAGCCACGCGCCGGGGGCCGTCCGCGAAGGTTCCGAGATAGCGCGCGGGGCCCACCAGGTGCGGCTCCTCGGCGGGCGCGGACGCGATCCGGATCGTGTAGACGACGAAGATCCCCACCAGCACCGCCGCGTCGAACAGCGTGATCGTCGTCTTCAGCGGCAGCGTCAGCGAGTACGCCGTGGCGAGCGCGAGGAACGCCAGCTCGATCGCGTGCGACCGCTCGAGCACCACCTCGGTCAGACGCTGGTTCCGCCCGCGCGCGCGGAACCACGCGACGAACACCACCATCGACCAGCCGATGCCGATCAGCAGGCGGTTCGCGCCGGTCATGTTGGCCAGCGCGAGCGAGCACGGCGACTCGCCGATGCCGTCCGGCGGGCGGCACGCCGCCCCGTACGCCGCCACCGCGTGCCCGGCCTTGAACGCGAACACCAGGTCGACCGCGTACTCCGGGAGCACCGCGATGAAGGCGAGGAGCGCGATGGCCAGACCGGCCGAGACGTCGAGCTGGGCCACCTCGGCGGCCCAGGACAGCATGAACGCCGCGCCGACGATGCCGAGCCCGAAGGTCAGCGCCGCGACGGGATGCGAGACCTCCACGTGACCCAGCCGCAGCACCAGCGCCGGGATCGTCGTCAGGATGGCGAGCGCGAGCGAGAGGCGCTGGCGGCCGGGCCGCACGTCCTCCAGGTCCCCGGCCGCACGCATCCCTGCTGGTCCGGATACCAGAGACGCGAGACTTGAGAAACTCCGACCGTCACGGCATTCGCTGCACGGCGTGGCGAACACCTTCTGCAAGGGCCACGGGCTCGGCAACGACTACCTGGTGGTCGACGCCGCGGCCCTCACCTTCACCCTCACCCCCGGCGCCATCCGTTCCCTCTGCGACCGCCATCGCGGCGTCGGCAGCGACGGAGTCCTGGCCCTGGTCCCCTCGTCGCACGCCGATGCGGGCCTCCGCATCTTCAATCCCGATGGCAGCGAAGCCGAGAAGAGCGGCAACGGCCTCCGCATCTTCGCCCGCTGGCTCGCCGAGGAGGGTCGCGTGCCGGGCGACGTCTTCACGGTGGAGACGCCGGGCGGACTGGTCGCGTGCCACCTGCGCCGCGAGCGGGGCCGCATCGCGACGATCACGGTCGACATGGGCTCGGCCACCTTCCGCAGCGAGCGGATCCCGTGCGCGGGGCCGCCGCGCGAGGTCGTCCTGGAGGAGATCGCGCTCGACGGTAGCGCGCTGCGCATCACGGCGGTGAGCGTCGGCAATCCCCACTGCGTCGTGTTCGTCGAGGACCCCGCGCGGGTGGATCTGCCGCGTCTCGGGGCGGCGCTGGAGCGCCATCCCCTCTTTCCGCGCCGCACCAACGTGCAGTTCGCACGGGTCGAGGCGCCGGATCGCGTGCGGATCCGCATCTGGGAGCGCGGCGCGGGAGAGACCCTGGCATCCGGCAGCAGCGCGTGCGCGGTGGCGGCGGCCTGCGCGCGTCTCGGCTACACGCGCGGCGCGGTGACGGTGTGCATGGACGGCGGCGCGCTCGGCGTCGAGGTCGGCGACGACTGGCGGATCCGCATGAGCGGCCCCGCCGAGCTGGTGTACCGCGGGACGCTCGCCGCGGCGTTCGTCGCGCAGCTCGAGCGCTGAACGCGTCGCGTTCGTTGTCATCCTCGCATCAGCGCGATAGATCATCCGGCGCGCATGAGCTTCGTCACCCGGCTGCGTCCCGAGCTGATCGCGATCGCTCCGCCCTGGCACGGGTTCCGTGACACCGCCGCAGGCCTCGTCGGGATGCTGGTCGGCGCGAACGCGATCCCGGCGGCACAGGAGCCCGATGCGGTGCGCGCGGTCATCGCGCGTGAGCGCGAGGCATCGACCGCCGTCCTCGAGACCGGCGTCGGCGTCCCGCACGCACGGCTCGGCGGGCTGCGCGAGACCGTCGTCTCCCTCGCCGTCTCGCGCGCCGGACTGTACGAGCCCGTTCCCACCGTCGGGATCCCGATCGTGGCTCTCGTGCTGTCGCCGCCGGGCGCGAGCAACGATCACCTCCGGACGCTGGCGGGGATCGCGACGCTGCTGCGCTCGCCGGAGCTCCGCGAGGCCCTGCTCAGCGCGCCGGACGCGCCGGCCGCGCTCCAGGCCCTCGATCACCACGCGCGCTCGGCGCCTCCCGCGTGACCGCGCCACGTTCGTCGTTTCTTGCCGCGGGGCGTTACAGACGGTAGCATGGCGCCGTGGGCTCGACGAACCGAGCCGGGACCGTCTCGACCGCGCTCGAGCTGCTGCGTGACCTGGTGGAGACGACGGGCCGGCGGCTGCAGGAGCATCTGGTGCCGCTGATCGAGAGCCTGCAGGCGCTGATTCTCGGGCGGTCCGCCTCTCGCCAGCTCCCGGCTCCGCACGACGTCATCCCGCCGACGCGCACGGCGCCCGACGCCGGCGCTGCTCCGCCCGCGGTGACTGGCGAGCTGCCGCGTGCCTACGGGCAGAGCCGCGCCGTGCTGATGGCGCGCGATCCCTGGTGGCTCTTCGCGCACTGGGAGGTTCCGCCCGTGCGACGGATCGAGGTGCTGCGCGCGCTCGGCGTCGAGGGCGAGGGCACGCGCGAGGTGCTGCGCGTGTACGAGGTGGCGGCGGACTCCTCCGCGTCCTGGGACGTCGACCTCGAGGCCGGCGCCGAGCGCGCCGACATCCACGTCGACCGCCCGGGCCGGTCCTATCGCGTCGAGGTCGGCCTGCGCACGGCGGCCGGCCGCTTCGTGTGCCTCGTGACGTCGAACCAGGTGACCGCGCCGCCCGCCGAGCCGTCCCGCGACACGAGCGTGCAGTGGGTCACGCTCGGCCAGGACCATCGCACGGCCGAGTCGACGGGCGACTGGTCGGGCCGTCGCGTCGCCGCCTCCGGGACCGCCACGGCGCTGGCGCCGGCCGGCGAGGCGGGGGCCATCGGGTCGACGCCGCGGGCGAGCGACGCCCTCCCCATCCGCTGAGCCGTCGCTGCCGGCCAATGGCACGCGGCAGCATCGCGCTCGTGCTTCACGCGCACCTGCCGTTCGTCCGCCATCCCGAGTCGACGACGTCGCTCGAGGAGCGCTGGCTCTTCGAGGCCATCACCGAGACCTACCTGCCGCTCCTCGACGTCCTGGAGGCGCTCGAGCACGACCGCCTCGACGTCCGCCTGACGGTGTCGATCAGTCCGACCCTGCTGGCCATGCTCACCGACCGCCTGCTGCGGGCGCGCTACCTCGTCCATCTGGATGCCCTGGTCCAGCTGAGCGAGCGCGAGGAACGCCGCACGCGCCCGGAGCCGCACTGGCATCGCTGCGCCGAGCTCTACCTCCGCCGGCTCACCCGCGCCCGCTCGCGACTGCTCGATCACTGGCACCAGGACGTCGCGGGCGCGTTCCGCGCATTCCAGGAGCGGGGGCGTGTCGAGCTCTTCACGACCGCAGCCACGCATGCCGTCCTGCCGCTCCTGGCGACGACGCCGGAATGGGTCCGCGCCCAGATCGCGATCGGCATGGCGGAGTATCGGCGGTACTTCGGCCGTCCGTCCGCTGGGTTCTGGCTCCCCGAGTGCGCCTTCGACCCCGAGCTGGACGCCGAGCTCGCCCGCGGCGGGGCGCGCTGGGTCGTCGTCGACACGCACGGCCTGACCCACGCCACCCCGCAGCCGGTGTATGGCGCCTATGCCCCGGTCGTCACACCCGCGGGGGTGGCGGTGTTCGCTCGCGACCCCGACAGCGCCACGCAGGTGTGGAGCGCGGAGGCCGGCTATCCGGCCGATCCCTGGTATCGCGACTTTCACCGCGACATCGGCTTCGACCTCCCGGCGGCGGCCCTGCACCCGCTGGTGCCGGACGAGCAGCGCAGCCCGACCGGCCTCAAGTATCATCGCATCACCGGTGACACGCCGCACAAGGACGCGTACGACCCCGAACGAGCGGCGGAGCGGGTGGCGGCGCACGCCGCGCACTTCGTCGAGGCGCGCCGCGCGCAGGTCGACTGGCTGTGCCGCACGATGGATCGTCCGCCGGTGATCGTGTGCCCCTACGATGCCGAGCTGTTCGGGCACTGGTGGTACGAAGGCGTCGACTGGCTCGAGGCGGTGCTCCGACGTCTCGCCGCCACCCCGGACCTGGACGCGACGACCCTGTCGGCCGATCTCGATCGCCAGCCCGTGCTGCAGCGCGCGATGCCGGCGGCCAGCACGTGGGGAGCGCGGGGATACCATGCCGTCTGGCTGAACCCCGAGAACGAGTGGATCTATCCACACCTCCACGCCACCGCGGAGCGCCTGGCGCGGCTGTGCCGGACGTCACGCCCTCCGGTCGGCTCCGTCGCGCGCGCACTCTCCCAGGCGGTGCGCGAGATCCTCCTCGCCCAGGCGAGCGACTGGGCGTTCATGATGGCGCGACGGACCGGTGCGGAGTATGCGACGCGCCGTACGGTCGATCATCTTCGCAACTGTCAGCGGCTGTGCGACGCCGTCGAGGGCCGCGCGATCGACGAGTCCGCGCTGGCCGTGCTCGAGGAACGCGATGCCCTCTTCCCCGCGCTCGATCCTCGCGTCCTCGACTGACGGGAGGTCTTGTCACCACGGAGGCCTTGCCGTACATTCCGGGCACTCGCATGTCGACCGCGCTGGTCGCGCTCGTGCTGCTGCCGATGGCGCTCACGCTGGTGGTGGGCCTTTCCCTGCTGATCGCTCAGCCGCTCCTGCGGCCGGCGCTCTCCGCGGTCGAGCGCGCGCGCCTGCGACGGGCGGTCGCGCGCGTGGCACGGGGCGACGCGGCGCTCCGCGTGCGGCAGGTGGAGGCGGCGCTGCGGGAGTACGAGGCGGGATTCTGCCTGATGATCGTCCGCGCCGACCCGAAGGTCGCAGACGAGGTGAATCGCCATCACGTCGGCCTGCTGTCGCGGCTCCTCGCGGTGGCGGACGGCTCGCCCCAGCCCCGGGTGCGGCTCCTCGCTCTCGCCAAGGTCGATCGCTTCCTCGATCGCCGCGCCGAGATGCAGCGCGCGCACCTGCAGCTGCGCAATCGCTCCCTGCGCGACGGCCGGCGGATCCAGCTCGAGCGCGAGCTGCGCCGCAACGCGCGCCAGACGCGTGCCGCGGTACGCGAGCTGATCGCCGACATCCAGGTCCTCAGCGCGCGCAAGGTCGCCTACCAGTAATTCGGCGCCCGGGTTCCTTGCCAAGACCGCCTGCCCTGTTACACTCGCGTAACATGTGAGGCTGGTGCGGTGGGGTCTGGCGGCGCGGGCGGAAGGGCGCCGGTGGACCTCCACTTCGGGGACGCACGCAGCCGTGGGGGGAGCCGATGGTTGGCGTCGTCGTGAGAGGTGGGACGAGCGAACCGCTCGCACCGCTCGGCGTACCCGCGGACATCGCCTGGGCACCGTTCGCGGCCCGGTACCGCGTGTGGGACTTCGCCCACGCCACGCTGCGGAACTCGGGGCTCGACGTGTTCCGTGGCATGCGAGGTGAATCACCTGAGCCGGCGGCACACGGGCGCGCCGCGAGAGATCGCGGCCAGCGGGTCGCGCGTCTCGTTCCCGCCCTCCGTGCCGCGGCACGCGTGGCGCGCGACGATCCCGCCGCGCCCGTCGTGGTCCTGCTCGCCGATCACATCCTCGACGCCGATCTACGCCCCGCGCTCGGGCGCCATCGCGACGCCGGGGCCGACCTGGGGCTGCTCTGCATCCCGGCAGAGAGCGCGCCCGCCGGCGCCTGCGTGCTCGACGTCGATGCGAGCGGCGCCGTCCACGTCGGGCCTGCAAGCGGCGCGGGCCGCGGCCCGCGGTCCCTCGCCTGGACCGGCGACCTGATCGTCCGCGCGGGCTGCCTCTCGCCACTGCTCTCCACGCTCGACGCCAGCGCACCGCTCGACGACACCGGCCTCGTGCGCGATCTGGCGCGCCGCCATCACGTCGTCGCGCACGACCTGATGGGCGGCGCCAACGGCGGCCGGCAGCCGTACTGGCACGAGCCCAGCAGCGTGGAGGCATACTACGCCGCGCACATGGAGCTCTGCACCGACTCCCCGCGGCTCGACCTCTACGATCCCGACTGGCCCGTGCTCGGGACCAGCCAGGGGGGCCTGCCGCCCGCCAAGGTGGTCTCCGGCGAGGCCTCGCACGCCGGTCAGGCGCTCGATGCGCTGCTCGGCGAGGGGGCCGTCATCCGCGGCGGCTCGGTCATCCGATCGGTCGTCGGCCGCGGCGTGCAGGTCGAGGTCGGCGCGGAGATCGAGGACTCGCTGCTCCTCGACGGCTGCCGCGTCGGGCGATGCGCGCGCGTCCGCCGCGCGGTGGTCGGCGCCGGCGCCGTCATCGGCGATGGCGAGGAGATCGGATACGACGGTGCGCCGGTGACGCCGGGCGTGCAACGCCTGCGCTCGGGACTGACGCTGGTCCTGGCGGGCACCCCGTCGAGTCGGGACGCCAGCGGAGCACGGTGATCCTGCCGCACGCGGGCTCGCCCCTTTCGCGAGCGGACGCCTCCGATATACTCGGGCGTCCCCGCATGCCCGCCGCCGCGTCCACGTCCACGATCGAGAGCATCCACGTCGTCGGTGCCCGCGAGCACAACCTGAAAGGGATCGACGTCCGCATCCCGCTCGGGCGCCTGACGGTCGTGACGGGGGTCTCGGGATCCGGCAAGTCGAGTCTCGCGTTCGACGTGCTCTACGCCGAGGGGCAGCGGCGCTACGTCGAGAGCTTCTCCACCTACGCGCGCCAGTTTCTCGATCGCATGGAGCGGCCACGGGTCGAGCGCATCGACGGCATCCTGCCCGCGATCGCGATCGATCAGAGCCGTCCCGTGAAGACCTCGCGCTCGACCGTCGGGACGATGACCGAGCTGCACGACTACCTGAAGCTCCTCTTCGCCAAGGTCGGCGCGCCGGTCTGTCGCACCTGCGGCACGCTCGTCGCGCGCGACACGCCGGAGAGCGCCGCCACCGCGTGCCTCGACGCGCATGCGGACGCGCGCGCGCTCGTCGTCTTCGATCTCGCCGTCCCGGCCGGCCTGCCCTGGCCCGATGCACGCGCGGGCCTGCTCGCGGGAGGATTCATCCGCGCGCTCGGCCCCGCTGGCCCCGTCGCGCTCGAAGACCTCGCCGAGCCGCCGACCGGTGACGTCGTCACCGTCGTCCAGGACCGCCTCGTGCTGCGACCCGCCGATCGCGCCCGGCTGGTCGAGTCGCTGGAGCAGGCCTTCCGGCACGGCCGGGGCCGTGCCGCCGTGCTCCTCCCCGACGCCGGCAGCACGACGCTGCGCTTCTCGACGGCGCTCGCGTGCGCGCAGTGCGGCTTCACGGTGCGCGACCCGTCCCCCAACCTGTTCTCGTTCAACAGCCCGCTCGGCGCGTGCGAGACCTGTCGTGGCTTCGGCCGCGTGATCGATCTCGACCTCGATCTCGTCGTCCCCGACCCGCGACGCACGATCGCCGGGCTCGCCGTCAAGCCGTGGTCCACCAAGGCCACGGCCTGGGAGCGCGGCCAGCTCCTCAAGTTCTGCCAGCGTCGCGGCATTCCCACCGACCGGCCCTGGGAGGAGCTCGACGACGCGCAGCGCGAGCTCGTCCTCGACGGCGACGGGCGCGGACAGTATCCGGGCGTGCGGCCCTGGTTCCGCTGGCTCGAGGGCCGGACGTATCGCATGCACGTCCGCGTCTTCCTGGCGCGCTATCGCAGCTACACGCCGTGCGCCGCCTGCGCGGGCGCACGCGTGCGACCCGAAGCGCTCGACTTTCGCATCGGGGGCTGCACCGTCGCCGACGTCAACCGCCTGCCGATCGCGGAGGCGGAGCGCTTCTTCGCCGAGCTCAGGCTCGGCACCGGGCAGGCCGAGGCCGTCGCCGACCTGATCCTGGGCGAGGTGCGCAGCCGGCTCCGCTATCTCGTCGAGGTGGGCCTCGGCTATCTCACGCTCGAGCGCCAGTCGCGCACCCTGTCGGGCGGCGAGCTCGAGCGCGTCGACCTGACGACGGCGGTCGGGTCGTCGCTGGTGAACACGCTGTACGTGCTCGACGAGCCGTCCATCGGGCTGCATCCCCGCGACACCGAGCGCCTCGTCCGCCTGCTCCACCGCCTGCGCGACCAGGGCAACACCGTCGTCGTGGTGGAGCACGACCCGGCCATCATCCGCGCCGCGGATCACGTCATCGATCTCGGCCCCGGCGCCGGCGAGCGCGGCGGCGAGATGCTGTTTGCCGGTCCGGTCGCGGCCCTCGCTCAGGCCCGCTCCTCGCTCACCGCCGAGTATCTCTCCGGCCGGCGCACGATCCCGCTGCCGGTGAAGCGGCGCCGGCGCATTCCCGGATTGTCGCTCGGCCTCCGCGGGGCGTCGGCGAACAACCTGCGGGATCTCGACGTCGACATCCCGCTCGCGTGCTTCGTCACCGTGACGGGCGTCTCGGGCTCGGGAAAGTCGAGCCTGGTCGACGACGTGCTCTACCGCGGGCTGCGGAAGCGTCTCGGCCGGCCGGACGGCGTGCCGGGCGCGTGCCGCGCGATCGAGGGCGCCGAGCGCATCGCCGACGTCATCCTGGTGGACCAGAGCCAGATCGGCTCCACGCCGCGCGCGAACGCCGCGACCTACCTGCGCGCCTTCGACGGCATCCGCGCCTGCTTCGCGCGCACCGAGACGGCGCGCCTGCGCGGCTACACGCCGGCCACCTTCTCGTTCAACGTCGTGGGGGGGCGCTGCGAGACCTGCGCCGGCGAGGGCTTCGAGCGCATCGAGATGCAGTTCCTCTCCGACGTCTACGTGCCCTGCGCCGAGTGTCACGGCGCGAGGTTCCAGCCCGAGGTGCTGGAGGCGCGCTGGCAGGGTCGCACGATCCGCGAGGTCCTCGACCTGACCGTCACCGAGGCGCTCGAGGTCTTCGCCGCGATTCCCGAGGTGCGCGACCGGCTGCGCCCGCTGTCCGACGTCGGCCTCGACTACCTGCGCGTCGGCCAGCCGCTCTCCACGCTGTCGGGCGGCGAGGCCCAGCGCCTGAAGCTCGCGGCGCACCTCGGGCGCGAGGCGCGCGCCCACACCCTCTTCATCTTCGACGAGCCCACCACCGGGCTCCATCTCGCGGACATCGAGAAGCTCCTCGGGTGCTTCGCGCGTCTGGTGGAGCGCGGGAACTCGCTGCTGGTCATCGAGCACAACCTGGAAGTCGTGAAGTGCGCCGACTGGGTGATCGAGCTGGGGCCGGATGGCGGCGAGGCCGGCGGCCGCGTCGTCGCCGAGGGACGGCCCGAGGACGTCGCCGCGCGCGCCGACTCGCCGACCGGCGCGTTTCTCCGCGACGCGCTGGCGCCCCCGCACGACCGTGCGGCCGACGCGGAGCCGGCGTGGCCCCGGGCGCCGCGGGACGCGTTCGCGGGAATCCGCGTGGTCGGGGCCCGGGAGCACAACCTGCGCGACGTCGCGCTCGAGCTGCCGCGCGACAAGCTGATCGTGTTCACGGGTCTCTCGGGATCGGGCAAGTCGTCGCTCGCCTTCGACGTGCTCTACGCCGAGGGCCAGCGGCGCTACATCGACAGCCTGTCGGCGTACGCGCGCCAGTTCCTGCACGTCATGGCGAAGCCGGACGTCGACATCCTGACCGGGCTCCCGCCGACGGTCGCCATCGAGCAGCGCCTGTCGCGCGGCGGTCGCACGTCGACGGTCGCGACCGTGACGGAGGTGGCGCACTACCTGCGGTTGCTGTTCGCCAAGGTCGGCGTCCAGCACTGCCCGCAGTGCGACGAGCCGATCCGCGCGCAGACGCGGCGGCAGATCCTCGACCGCGTCCGGCGCGAGGCGCGTGGCGAGCGGCTCACCCTGCTGGCGCCGGTCGTCCGCGGCCGCAAGGGCTACCACAAGGAGGTCCTGACCGGCGCGCGCAAGCTCCGGCTGGCGGAGGCGCGCATCGACGGCAAGCGCGTGGCGCTCGCGAAGGCGGGCCTGCTCGACCGCTACCGCGAGCACGACATCGACCTCGTCGTCGGCAGCGACCTGGCGCCGGGCTCCGCGGCGCTCGACGACGAGCTCACCCGGGCGCTCCGGCTCGGCAGCGGGTCGGTCGTGGTGCAGTCGGTCGCGGGCGAGCGGCTCTACTCCGAGCGCCTCTTCTGCCCCGCGTGCAGCATCGGCTTCCCGCCGCTCGACCCGCGGCTGTTCTCGTTCAACAGCCGGCAGGGCGCCTGCCCCGACTGCGCCGGGAGCGGCGTCCGCGTCGAGCCGGACCTGGCGGCGCTGCTCGTCCCCGATCGGACGCTCGCCGGCGGCGGGCTCGCGGCGTTCGAGGATCCGGCCCGCCGGACCGAGAAGCGCCACCTGCTCCAGGCGCTGCGCGGGGCACGCGTGCCGTGCGATCGTCCGGTCGAGCGGCTGACCGCACGGCAGCGGCGCACGGCGCTCGAGCGCGCCGCGGCCGCGTTCCGCGCGGCGCTGGCGGAGGACCCCACCGGTCTCGAGGACTTCACGGTCGAGGAGCCGTGCACCGCGTGCCACGGCACGCGGCTGAATCCGCGCGCGCGCGCGGTTCGCGTGCAGGGTCACGGGCTCGCCGACCTCACCACGCTGCCCGTCCGCGATGCGGCGCGCGTCATCGCCACGCTGCGCTTCGGCGCGCGCGAGCGCTCGATCGCGGAGGGCCCGCTGCGCGAGATCGGGCCGCGCCTCGCGTTCCTCGAGCAGGTCGGGCTCGGCTATCTCGGCCTCGACCGGCGCGCGGACACGCTGTCGGGGGGCGAGGGCCAGCGCATCCGGCTCGCCGCCCAGCTCGGCTCCAACCTGCGCGGCGTGTGCTACGTCCTCGACGAGCCCACCATCGGCCTCCACGCCCGCGACAACGCCATCCTGCTCGACGCGCTCGAGGAGCTGCGCGCGCGTGGCAACACGGTGCTCGTCGTCGAGCACGACGAGGCGACCATCCGGCGCGCCGACCTGGTCGTCGACCTCGGTCCCGGCGCCGGCGTGCACGGCGGCCGCATCGTCGCGCTCGCCCCTCCCGCGAAGCTCGCGAGCATGCCGGCGTCGGTCACCGGGCGCTACCTCGCCGCGCCTCGCAGCCGCGTCGCGCCCGCCAGATCGCTCGAGCGGCGCGACTGGCTGACGATACGCGGCGCGCGCGAGCACAACCTGCAGGACGTCGACGTCCGTGTCCCGCTCGGCGCCTGGACCTGCGTCACCGGCGTCTCGGGCTCCGGAAAGTCGACGCTCGTGCGCGACGTCCTCTACCGCGGCGTGCGCCGGGCGCTCGGCCTGCCGGCCGGCCGGGTCGGCACGCATCGCACCATCGAGGGGGTCGCGCACCTCGAGCGCGCCGTCGAGGTGGACCAGACGCCGATCGGGCGCACGCCGCGCTCCACGCCGGCGTCCTACGTCGGCTTCTACGACGACATCCGCCGCCTCTTCGCCCAGCTGCCCGAGGCCCGCCTGCGCGGCTGGAGCGCGGGCCGCTTCTCGTTCAACGTCGCGGGCGGACGCTGCGAGGCGTGCGCCGGCCAGGGCCGGCTGCGGATGGAGATGAGCTTCCTGCCCGACGTCTACGTCGACTGCGACACGTGCGGTGGGCGGCGCTTCACCGAGGAGACGCTGGCGGTCCGCTACGCCGGGCAGAGCATCGCGCAGGTGCTCGCGATGACGGTCGAGGAAGCGGTCGCCGTGTTCGCCCCACACCCGGCCGTGTCGCGCGCGCTGCGCGTCCTCGACGGCATCGGGCTCGGCTATCTCACGCTCGGGCAGCCCAGCAACACGCTGTCGGGCGGCGAGGCGCAGCGCATCAAGCTGGGGTACGAGCTCGCCAAGGAGTCCCGCGGGCGCACGCTCTACGTCCTCGACGAGCCCACCACCGGCCTGCACTTCGCCGACACCGAGCGCCTGGCCGCGGTGCTGCACCGCCTCGTCGATCTCGGCAACACCGTCGTCACCATCGAGCACAATCTCGACATCGTGCGCGAGGCCGACTGGGTGGTCGATCTGGGTCCCGAGGGCGGCGCGGGCGGCGGCCGCCTGGTGGCCTGTGGCCCACCCGACCAGGTCGCACGCTGCGAGACCTCGCACACCGGGCGCTTCCTGCGCGAGCTGTCGTCCGCCGCCTGAACGGCGCGTCAGGCGAGCAGTGACTGCACGCCGTCGCGCACGCTCGCCCACGCGGGCGTGCGCGGGTCGATGAGCTCGAAATGCCCGATGCCCGGGAGCGGGATCAGCCGCGACTGGTCTCCCCGTGCTTTCGCCTCGCGCTGGTACTGCTCGCTGATCGCTTCGGGGACGATCGTGTCGGCGCTGCCGTGCACCAGGACCGTCGGGACTCCCAGCGGAATCAGCGCGGCCGGGTCGGCCGCCGCGTACCGCATCGGCACGTCCGACGGCGACCCGCCCAGGACCTTGCCGACGGCGTCGAAGCCGAGGTCGAAGGCCTGGCGCATGTCGCAGACGCCGGCGAGCGCGATCGCGCCACGGACCTTGAGCGGTCGCGCCGGCTTCAGCTCACCGTCGCGAATCCAGCGGCGGCCCGCCACCCAGAGCGCGAGCTGTCCGCCCGCCGAGTGTCCGAGCGTGACGACGCGGCGGAGGTCGAGCCCATGCTGCGGAGCCATGCTGCGCAGGTGGTCCGCCGCCGCGCCGACGTCGAGAAAGGTGCCCGGCCAGCCGCCGCCCGGATCGCCCAGCCGGCGATACTCGACGTTCCACGTCGCGAATCCCTCGCGTGTGAGCGCCTCGGCCACCGGCACCATCAGGCCGAGATCGTACTGCGAGAGCCAGAAGCCGCCGTGCACGACGACCACCACCGGCGCGGGAGCGCCTGCGGGACGCCGCAGCTCACCGTACTGCTGCGGATCGCCGCCGTAGGCGATGCGCTCGAACGGCATCGTGCGCCGCACCGCTCCCTGCGCGCCGCTCCGGCCCGCGCGCGGCGCGCAGCCGGGCACGGTGCAGGCGGCGGCCGCGGCCAGCGCGGCGCGCAGCACCGTCCGTCTGGTCAGGATCACGACCGCTCGTGATAGGCTCAATTCGATCCGAGTCGCAAACCATCAGGCGACGGGGCCGCCGCGGCAAGGAGAGAGCATGGACGACGAGCAGACGACCGATGCGCCAGGCGGGGACGACGCCCTGTCTCACACGGTCGCCGGCGTTCGCCGGTTGATCGAGCTGGCCGTCACCGCGGACCCGCCCGCGGATGCGCTCGCCGCCGCGGCCGATCACGTCGCGCGCGCGATCGCTCTCCTGGAGCCGTTCCGGACGGGCGCGAGGCGCCGCGCGGCACGCGGCGGCGCAGGAGATCCGGCGGACGTGATGCCCTTCGACGCGGTCGTCGGTCGGTTCAGTCCGCTCGCGCCGCCGCTGCGCGTGCGCTGGGAGCCGCCCACGGCCGTCGGCGAGGTGACGTTCACGCCGCCCTACGAGGGCCCGCCCGGCTGCGTCCACGGCGGCATGATCGCCGCGGCGTTCGACCAGGTCTTCAACGTCGCCAACCTGATGCTGGGCAATCCGGGGCCGACCGCGAGCCTGCAGCTGCACTATCGCCGCCCCACCCCGCTCGGCGTCGCCCTGCGCTTCGAGGGCTGGCAGGAGCGGCTGGACGGTCGCCGCGTGCACGTGCGCGGCCGACTGCTCGCCGGCGATCGCGTCACCGTCGAGGCCAGCGGCGTCTTCGTCGTGGTGCCGGTCGAGCGCATTCTCGCCATGCTCGCGCCCGGCTCCGACCGCGATCGCTGACCCGGACCGCGCCCGACGGCATCGACCCGGTCGCGGCGACCCATCGGACGGCACGCGTACGTCTCCTAGGCAGCCAGGTCGATGCTCATCGCCAACCGGACAGCTGCGGCCATCGTGCTCGGCGTCGCATGTTCCTTGCGACCGGCCGTGGCACCGGCGCAGAGCCGGGTCGCCGGCAACTACGTGCTCCTGGCAACCGACTCCCTCTCGGTGGACCGCCTCACGGTGACCGATGGCGACATCGGCGTCCTGGCGGGCACGTTCACCTCTCGCCGGCCGCTCGTCGCACCGGCCACGGCCATCGCGGCCCCGTCCGTCCGTCTCGACGACGGATCGAGCTGCCAGGCGCTCTTCGCCTCCACCGCACGCGGCGTCGGGGGCGCGTGCGGGCCTGCCGAGGCCTTCAGCCGGCCGTTCCCGAGCGTCGCGGACGCGTGTGCTTTTCCCGTCCCCTTCCCGTCGTGCGACCCCCAGCGGCCGACCGTGATCGTGCCGCACGGCGCCACGGTCGCGCTGCCGCCCGGCGTGTACGGCGACATCCGCGTCGAGGGCGGCGCCGGAGGCGCCGGCACGCTGCGGCTGTCGGGGACCTATGGACTGTGCAACCTGCGCGCGTCCCGCCGGGCGCGGATCGTCTTCACCGGACCGAGCGAGCTGCTCGTCGCCGGCTCCCTCGCGGCGAGCACCGGGGTGCAGCTCTACCCCGATCCGCTCGCGGGCGTGTCGCCCGACAGGGTCCAGGTGTTCGTCGCGGGCGACCTCGTCCGCTTTTCCCGCCAGGGACTCATCGGCGCGCAGGTCTGCGCCCCGTTTGCCAGCCTGCGCCTCGGCAGCAGCGTCGACGTCGAGGGGCGCCTCGTCGCCGCCGACATGCGGCTCCGGCGCAGCATCGTCTCTCTCCCCGCCGGCACGCCCCGGACGAGCACGACGACCACCAGCACGACGCTGCCGCCATCGGCGCGATGCGGCGACGGGATCGTGGATCCCGGTGAGGTCTGTGACGGCGACGTGCTCTGCACCTCGCCGGGCGGATCCTTCCTGCGCTGCAGCGCCTGCGCGGCCTTCACCTCGGGACCCTGCACCGCCACGACGACGACCCTGCCCGGATCGCCATCCCGCTGCGGCGACGGCGTGCTCGACGCCGGGGAGCAGTGCGACGACGGCAACACGAGCGACTGCGACGGGTGCTCCACCGCCTGCACCCGGGAGGTGGTCGGCAACGGCGTGGTCGACTGCGGCGAGGAGTGCGACGACGGCAACACGGCCGACTGCGACGGCTGCAATGGCGACGGCGAGATCGAGTGCGGCAACGGCGTGATCGACGCCGAGTGCGGCGAGGTCTGCGACGGTGCCGACGTCGCCGGGCAGACCTGCGCCGGCGGCACCGTCACCTGCGCCGCCGACTGCCGGAGCGTCGACCGGACGCAGTGCCCGGCGTCCGCGCCGGCGCCGCGGGAGATCTGCGGAAACTGCATCGACGACGACCTGAACGGGCTGGTCGACTTCGAGGACCCGGCGTGCTGCGGCGATCCCGCCGCCGGCACGCTCGCGAAGGCGCGGCTGCGCGTGCGCAAGAGCGGCCGGACGGTGCTCCGGATGCGCGGCGCGCTCGGCGGCAAGGAGCTCGCCGTGTCGCCGTCCACCGAGGACGTCTTCCTCCAGATGCGCGCCGAGCCCGGCGCCGAGCTGCTCTGCGCCCGGGTGCCGGCTGGCCGCTTCAAGAGCCTCGCGCACGCGTTCCGCTTCCGCGATCGCACGCACGCGGTCGCGAGCGCCCGGTCGCTCGACCTGCTGCGCTTTCACCGCACGTCGACGGGTACCCTGCGCGCGCGAGCCGCCGGCCGCGCGATGCGGCTCGAGCTGCCGCAGCCCGGCTCGTTGCGCGTGACGATCGGCTTCGCCGACCCGACCGGGTCCACGCGCAATCAGTGCGCCGTGATGACGGCGCCGCTGCACGCCGCCCGCCTGGGCGGCCTGCGCGCTCCCTGATCCGCCACCGGGCTCAGGGCAGCCGGCCCGTGCGGGCGGCCAGGTCGCGCAGGAACCCGGCCAGCGCGGCGCCCGACTCCGAGAGCAGCTGGTCCACCGTCCACGGCATGCGGTAGGTCCAGTTGGTGTCTGCGACGGTGGAGGGCACGTTGATGCGCTCGCGGCCGCCGTAGACGTCCATGAAGGGCAGGATCACCAGGCGCGACGCGGCGCCGTACACGCCGCCGAGCAGCACCGCCCGGCCGTCCGGCGTCAGGCGATCGGCGTGCTCGCGCAGCGGGGCGAAGGCCGGCACCGCGGCGACAGCGGTGCGCTGGTCGGCGGTCAGCTCGTCCTCCCACCACTCCGCTAGGGACGACGTGTCGTGCGTTCCGGTCGTCGCCACCGACTGCTCCGGGTACGACCGCGGATCGCGGAACGTCCCCCCGTCGTGCTCCCAGCGCAGCACGCGGAAGCCCGGGATGTCGAGGCGCGCGAGCGAGCGTCGGACGAACTCCGGCACCGATCCGAGATCCTCGCCGATCAGATCGAGCCCGCGGCCGGCCTCGCGACCGACCGCGAGCAGATGCTCACCCAGCGCGCGCTGCGCGCCCTCGTCGGCGGGCTGGAAGAACGGCGTGCCGCCGGCCGGCCGCTCGTAGATGCGGTAGTACCCGATGACGTGGTCCAGCCGGATCCCGTCCATCAGCGCGGCCGCGCGCCGGCAGCGTGCGCGCCACCAGGCGTGGCCGCTCTCCGCCATCGCCTCCCAGCGCATCACCGGCAGGCCCCAGTCCTGTCCCTCCGCGGAGAAGGCGTCGGGCGGCGCACCGATGGTCGCGTCGAGACGGAACTCGCGCTGCCGTGCCCACACGTCGGCACTCTGGCGCGACACCATGAACGGCATGTCACCGAGGAGGCGGACGCCGGCGGCGGCTGCGGCCCGCCGTGCGGCGCTCCATTGCTCCGCCAGCAGCCACTGGACCCACGCATGATAGCGGCACGCGCGTCCGAGTGCCGGCCGGAGCTCGCGCAAGGCGGCAGGCTCCGCATCCCGCGCGCCGGCCTCCCACGTCGTCCAGGGCTGCTGGCCGTGGAGGTCGAGCAGCGCGCGGAACAGCACGTATTCCTCGAGCCACCAGGTCTCGGCCTCGACGAACCTCGCGAAGGCCGTCTCGCGCGTCGAGCCGGTGGCCGCCTCGGTCACCTCGTAGCGCGCGAACGCGGCCGCGAGCGCTTCGCTCTTCGCGTGCCGCACGTGCGCGTAGGCGATCCCCGGGGCGTCGCGCGCCGCGTCGAGCGCGAGCCGTGCGCCGGGCGAGAGCGCATCGATGCCACCCGCCGCCGCGAAGTCCTCGACCGCGTCGAGAGCGAGATAGAGGGGATCGAGGGCGAACGCCGTGAGCGCGCCGTACGGGCTGGTCTCGTACGTCCCCATCTCGGCGATCGGCAGGAGCTGGAGCACGCTGTGACCAGCCGATGCCAGCCAGCGGCAGAACGGCCCCAGGTCGCCGAGATCGCCCACTCCCCAGTCGCGCGCGCTGCGCAGGCTGAAGAGAGGGAGCAAGAGCCCCGCTCGCCGCTCCGTCACGCGCTCGTCCGGCCTTCCCTGCGCGACGCTCAGTGCGCGACGCGCCCCCGCGTCACGTCCCCCTCGCGCCGGAGCTCGCTCAGGCTCTTGACGTGCCCGTTGAACGTCGGCGGCTGGCCGAGCATCCAGATGGCGGCGGCGGCTCCGACCTCGGTCGGCTGCCAGTCCGTCTTGTCGAGCTCGGGCGCGTTGTACACGAAGCCCTCGGAGGCGAGCGGGATGTCGATGCGCAGGCAATTGACGGCGACGCCATGCGCGCGCAGCTCCTCGCCCGCCCCCATGGTGAGACGCTCGAGCCCGACCTTCGACACGCCGTAGACGAGCAACCCCGGGATCGGCATCACCGCCGCCGCCGGAGGACACGTTCAGGATCGCGCCGCGGCGGCGCGCGATCATTCCGGGCAGCGCCGCCTTCATGGCGAGCAGCGGCGCGCGCAGGTTGACGTCCATCACGAGGTCCCAGCGCTTGATGGGCAGCTCGAGGTCACCCGGAAACGTGATCGCGGCGTTGTTCACCAGCACGTCGAGACGCCCGAAGGTGGAGATGGTGCGCGCGACCATCGCCTCGACCTGGTCCGGCTTGGAGAGGTCGGTCGGAATCGCCAGTCCGCGATGGCCGCGCTGCTCGATGCTGCGTACGGTCTCGTCGATGGTACCGGGGAGCTTGAGCGGCGAGACGTCGGTGGCGCGCGCCGCACAGGCGACGTCGGCGCCCGCGTCGGCGAGCGCCAGGGCGATGGCGCGTCCGACGCCACGGCTCGCCCCCGTCACCAGCGCGATCGCGCCCCGGAGGTCCATGTGGCTCGCTTACCACACGGGTGCACGCCGCCCAAGGCGCAGGGTGTCGGCGGGCGTGCTGGCGCCCGCGACGAAAACGCCCTACACGCGCTCGCATGAGCCCGACGACGCTCTTCCAGATCGCGAACCTCCTTCCGCTGCCCGTATGGGCGACCTGGATCGCCGCCCCCCGCTCGCGCTCCGCACGCGCGCTCGCCCGCAGCACGTGGCCGTGGGTGGTTCTTGCGCTCCTCTACACCGGCTTGATCGTCTTCACGCTCCTCGAGCACGGTCTCGATCCGCGCGCGTTCTCGACGCTCGCCGGGGTGATGAAGCTGTTCGCGCAGCCGTGGGTCGCCCTCGCCGGCTGGGTGCACTATCTCTGCTTCGACCTCTTCGTCGCGCGCTGGATGATGAACGACGCGCCGGACGCCGGCTACCGGCTCGCGCCGATCCTTCTGCTGACGTTCCTGTTCGGACCGGCGGGCCTGCTGTGCTACCTGGCCGTGCGGCCGTCCTTGCAGGTGGCAGAGATCGCGTGAGCGGGCCTCGCGCGCATCAGCCGCAGGGGCCGCCGGCCGCGTAGCAATCCGCGCCGACCCCGAGGCTGAACGCGCCGGCCATGCCGTCGCTGCCGGCTCCGCCGTCGGCGCCATCCGTACCGCTCGCCGCACCGCCGCTGCCGAGCGGGACGTTGGTGCCGCCGGTCCCCTTGGCGCCGCCCTCGCCGCCCTCACCCGCGGCGCCGAAGCACGTGAAGCCGCCGGGTATGCAGGAGGTCGAGCCGCCACTCCCGCCGGTGGCGCCGTTGCCCTGGAAGGTGACGCTCGTGAGCGAGACGGCGCTCGTGCTGAAGATGGCTCCGCCGACCGCGCTTCCGCCGTCGCCGTTGTCGCCTCCGGTAACGCCGTTGCCGGCGAAGCCGCCGGTGCCGCCCATTCCGCCCGGCTTCCCGCTGCCTCCGTTGCCGGCCGAGCCGCCGTTTCCGCCCCACCCCGCGCTCCGCCCGAAGCTCGAGGGCTGGCCACCGACGAAGTTATTCCGGAAGGTGGTGTTCGTCACGGAGAGCGTCCCCGTGTTGTAGATCGCGCCGCCGTACGCGCTGCCCCCGTCGCCGCCCCCGCCTCCGTCGGCACCGTCGGTCCCGTCGCCGCCTGCGCTGCCGACGCCACCCTTGCCGGTGTTGTCGCTGCCCGCCTGGCTGATGGTGTTGAATGACGTGCCGCCGTTGGCGCCGAGCCCTCCGCTCCCGCCCGTACCGCCGAAGCCGCCGCGCGCCGCCATGCCGCCCTGGGCCGCGTTGCCGTCGAAGGTGCAGCTCTCGATCACGAGGGTGCCGCCGTTGTCGATGGCTCCGCCGAATCCGTCGCCTCCGCTCCCGCCGTCGCCGCCCTCGGTCGGCGCACCGCCATCGCCGCCGCGGCCCCCCGATCCCGCGTTCTTGCCGGGTCCGGACCCGCCGCGTCCGCCGCCGCCACCCGTGCCGCCGCGCCCGCCAGCACCACCTTCGCCGCCCCGTCCGCCGACGGCGACGTTCTGCTCGACGCGACAGTTCCTGAGCGTCACGACGCTCCCGCCGTCGATGAGCATCGCCCCACCCTCGCCCTCGGTGCCGTCGCCGCCGGCGGTGGCCGGTGTCGCCTCTCCGCCGGGGCCGCCGAGGCCACCGTTCTCGCCCTCGCCGCCGTCCTTCCCGAGCGTGCCCTCTGCGCCTTGCTCGCCGTCCACGCCATCGGCGCCGTCCGAGCCGAGCACCAGGCCGTCGCGGAGTGTGACGCCATCGAGGGTCAGCGTCCCGCCGTGCACCTCGAAGAGCCGGAACGGCGGCGGGGACGACGACAGCCCGTCGCCGCGGCCGATCGTCACGAATCCACGCAGGATCACGCTCGCGCCGCCAATCACCACCGGGTGCTCGAGCGCGATCCGACCGGCACATGTGAAGTCGAGCGTCCCGCCACTCGCCGCCACCGCCTCGAGCTGCGCGCGGTCCGACTCGTCGCAGGTCCGGCCCGGATACGTCGACGTCGTGGTCGTCGAGCCAGCGCGCGTCGTCGTCGTGGTCGTGCTCGATCCGGCGCTCACCATCGTCGTCGTCGTGACGGTCGCGGCGGACGTCGCCTGGATAGCGAGCGCGCCCTGCCCCTTGGCTTTGAGCGTGCCGGTCATCGTGGTGCACGTCGGCTCGATGAGGGCGCGGAGCGCCACCTTCCTCAGGTCGCTGCACCGCCGCCACGCGACGCGGACCTTCGTACCGCGCTTCGTTCCCTGCACGGTACCCTTCCGTGGCGGACAGCCGGGACCGAGCGCGACCTTCGAGCCCGAGATCGTGACGGCGTCCGCGATGCTGCCGGCGCCCCCCGGCGTTCCGGCGATCAGGTACGTCGCGTCGGGACAGCGCGGCGGCGTTCTGGCCGCCGGGGCGCGCCCCGCGCTACAGAGCGTACATGCAACAAGCAAGAGAGCACGCCACATGGCTTCATGCGTGCTACCGTCGCGCCACCGCCGCCGTCAATGCCAATTCGGCCCGGTCGCGCCGAACCTGGCACCTGCCCCGGCGTGGTCGCTAGCGTGATCGGCCGCGGAAGCGAGTCGCCGAGTTGACCGCCGGCGTATCTATCGTGCTCTCCCAGCACCCGCCACCATCGGTGCGCAGCAACTGCACGGCGACCGGCGCCGTCAGCGGGAGCGACGGCAGCGCCAGATTGACGCCCTTGCCGCTGACCGCGATGCCGCCGGCCTTGCCGGTCCGCAGGACGATCGTTGCCAGGCCGTCGGGAGTCAGATCCTTGCTCCGGTAGCGGAAGCGGCGGGGAGTCGCGTTCCAGCACGGCATGCCGGCACAGCTCGCGTCCTTCGGCGCCAGTGCGCTCAGGACCAGACGGTCGTCCGCGTACAGGCACACCAGGTAGCCGCTCGTCGTCGGCGCTGCGCCGAGATCGTCGGCGACCAGCGGCGAGGCGCTCACCCAGTTCCACTGGAGCCGGTCGCGCGCGTCACGCCGCACGTTCCTCAGCCGCAGCGACGCCTCCCCCGGGGCTGTCGCCTGGCACCCGGCGACCGGAGCGGGCGCGCACGTGTCCCGTGCGAGGTCGCCACCGGGAACCGTGGTGCTCGTCGTGGTCGACGACGAGGTCGTCGTGGTGGTCGGCTCGCTCGTCGTCGAGGTGGACGACGAGGTCGTGGTGGTCGGGACCTGCGTCGTCGTGGTGCTGGTCGTCGACGAGCGTGGTGGTGCTGGGCGCCGTGGTCGTGGTGCTCGACGACGTCGTGGTGCTGGTCGGATGCGTGGTCGTCGTGCTGGTCGACGAGGTCGTGGTGGTCGGGACCTGCGTCGTCGTGGTGATGGGCGGCAGCGTCGTGCTGGTGGTGCTCGCCGACGTGGTGCTGGTCGTCGACGACGTGGTGGTGGTGGTCGGCGCGGTGCTCGAGGTCGTCGACGACGTCGTGCTGGTGGTCGGGAGCGTCGTCGTGGTGCTCGGCGACGTCGTGCTGGTCGTCGGCTCGGTGGTGGTGGTGGTCGTCGTCGTGCTCGGCGGCTCCGTGGTCGTGGTCGGCGGGGGGACCGTCGTCGTCGTGGTGCCGCAGTCCGGGATCACGGAGTGGACGCACTGGCCGCCGCCATCGCACGCGTCGCTGGTGCACGCGTCGCCATCGTCGGGGCACGGTGCGCCGGCCGGCGTGGCGCAGCTCCGGCTGCCCTCGTCACAGGTGTCGGCGCAGGCGGCGCCGCCGGCGCAGGGATCGCCCCCCGACACGCAGGAACCGGCGCTGCAGCTCTCGACACCGTCGCAGAAGAGGCCGTCGTCGCACGCAGCATCGGCCGCCGGGCCGTCGATCACGCCGTCGCAGTCGTCGTCCACGCCGTTGCAGAGCTCGGGCGCTCCGGGATGCACGGTCGCATCATGGTCGTTGCAATCGGCCGGCGCAGCGAAGCCGTCACCGTCCGCGTCGTCCTCGAACACCACGTCGACCCAGTAGTAGGCCGACTGGTACGTCTCCGTCGGGAAGAGGCCGCCCGGGCCGTACTGGAAGACGCCGTTCGGGTCGGCTTGGACGTCGACCGGGAAGTGCAGCGGAGCATTGTCGACGCCGGCGATGGCGAAGGCATCGAGCGTACCCGCGTAGTGTCCGAACGGCGCGTGGTAGGACGCGACGTAGGTCGTATCGGCGTCGATCGGGATCGGATGGTCGAACGTCGCCGTCTGCCATCCCGTGTCGGTCTCGTCCGTGAAGGTCACCGACCCGATCAGGGTTCCGCTGTCGGTCCACAGGCGGCCGGTATGCGGGCCAAGGTTCCCCTCGCCCTTGTAGAAGCGGATCGCACTCACGAGCCCGCGGGAGTCGGAGCGGAACTTCACTCCCACCTCGACGGGGTTCGGATCGTCCGACGACGGCGTCGCGGGCGTCGAGCCATCGGGCAGTCCGGTGCAGGGACACGTTCGCGGGCCGACGACCACCAGGACCGCGGTCGAGGCATCGCCGATGTTGCCGCTGTCGTCCACGGCTCGTGCGCGGAGCGCCGTCGGGCCGAGCGGTCCCGGCACCCAGTGATAGCTCCACGTCGTGCGCCCGTCGGCCGGATGCCAGGTGGCACCGTCGTCGGTCGACACCTCGACGGCGCCGACCTGTCCGTCGACGTCGCTCGCCGTCCCGCTGATCGTCACCTCGGTGCCGCTCCCGACGATCGCGTCGTCCAGCGGCGCGGTGATGGCGGCCGTGGGCGGCGTGGTGTCGGTCGACGCGGACGCCAGGACCAGTCCGTCCTGCAGCGTCGCCGGCTGCGCGTGCATGTCCGCGAGGAGATTGACCGTGGCCTGCTGCATGCGGGCGTCGGTCGGCGTGCCGGGCAGGTCGTCGTGCTGGTCGTCCAGTCCCCAGTCCCACCGGACGGTGCCGGCGCCGAACACGAGCGCGCCGCTGGGGTGGCGGTAGAAGGTCAGATGATGCGTGGCCGGACCCGAGGCATACGTCGAGCCGTAGTCCTGGAGGAGCTGCACGTCGGGCACCGTGGTGCTCGACAGCCGCACGAGCCCGGGCGGCCGCGCGCCGTTGTCGAGATCCTCATCGAACTCGAAGCCGAGCACGCCCGCCGGCATGGCAGCGACCTCGCCGTCGGCCTGCGTCGCGACGCTGGTGTTCCGCCAGAAACGCATTCGCCCGTCCGCCGCAGGCACTTCCAGCGCATCGACCTGGAGCCCGTTCGCCATGAAGATCGTCCCGGTGAGGCCGTTCTCCGGTCGGTTGCCGTCGGCGGGCGGGCTGAAGCGCGGATCGCGCCACGTGCCCGTCCACACGTCCGGCAGCGGGTCGATCTTGGCGTTGTCCGCCGTGTCCTTGTAGCAGACGAGCGTGCGGTAGTCGGTTCCCGAGCCGTCGATGCTCGGCTCCCAGCGCGTCTTCCAGAAGACCTCGTCCCCGCTGAAGAACGCCAGGTTGAGACCCGCGTCGCGCGCCGCTTCGACGTTGGCGCGCTGGTTGCCGGACCAGTACTCGTCGTGGCCGACCGACAGGAAGACTCGATGCTCCAGCAGCTCGGAGCCGCGCCGATCGGTGTCGACGCCTGTCGTGTAGCTGACGTCGTAGCCGTTGCGCTCGAGCCAGCGCACCATCGGATACTCGGCGTCGAACAGGTAGCCCTGGTACGCGCCGTCCGGATAGGTGCAGCAGCGGGTCGTGATCGGGCGGTTGTAGCTCACCTTGTAGGCGCGCCCCGCGGGCGAGCCGGTGTAGAGGCTGTTGCCCCCGTAGGCGTTGTAGGCCTGCCAGCGCAGGTCCGACGTCTGGAAGAGCAGGTCGGAGCCGCCGTCGTCGTCGCGCACCACGAACGGGATGTGGCTGGCGCGGCCGTCCTCCGGGTCCTCACGTACGAGCTTCGCGATGTAGATGCCCGAGGTGGCGGTCGACGGGACGTGCCAGGACGCCGAGACGTCCCAGTTTCCGCAGTCGATGAGCCCGGTGCTGGGATCCGACAGGCAGGCGGGCTGGATCTGCGGCAGGGAGGCCGACGGATGGACCGTCGCCACCAGGCGTGCGCCGAGGCCGCCGTAGTAGCCGAGCCGGTAGATGTCGAGGCGATAGCCGGTGGCATCGGTGTCGACCTTGAAGCTGATCGACTCGCCGCGGCCGACGCTGATGTCGGTGGCGAAGCCCTGGATGCTCGGGTCGCCGGCTCCGGCGACGTCCCATTCGCTCGCCGGGTTTCCCGGAAGCGCGTTCTCGGTGACGATCGCGTTCTGGGCGCGGGCGATTCCCGCGCTCAGGACCAGCGCACATGCGGCAACGGACAGGACGCCGGGACGCCTGCCGACGCGATCGCGCCGCCGCCGACGTGACGCCGGGGACGCGGGACGCGGGATTCGTGAATCGGGCTTGCCCGAGACCTGAGGTGCCGCACATCGGTACAGACGTAGCGACCGGGGCAGTCGGGGCAGGAGCGAGCTTGCGCTCAGCCTGAGGCCCAAATCGCCTGAATCGACGCGGTTTTCGCCGGCCGTCGACCCGGCACCCCCAGGATCGGGGCGCCTGGCCCGGCAGCGACCCAGGACGTCACAGGTCGAGGACGATGTCCTCGCGCGGGATCGAGCAGCAGATCAGGACATTCCCCTCGGCGGGTGGCTCGACCGGGTCGGGCGCATAGGTGACCGCGCCGGAGAGCAGACCGCTCTCGCAGTTGTGGCAGACGCCCGTCCGACACGACCAGCGCACGGGCACGCTGCACGCCTCCGCCAGCTCGAGCAGGCTCGCGTACGCGGGGTCCCATCGCACGCTGAGACCGCTGCGCGCGAAGGCGACCGCCGGACCGGTGCCAGGGGCCCCGGCTGGCGGATGCGGCGGCGCGGTGGGCGTCGCGACCACGCCCGGCGTCATGGCCGGTGCGGCGCCGAAGATCTCGGTGTGAATACGCCCGGCCTCCAGGCCGAGTCCGGACAGGACGCCGGCGAGCTCCCGCATGAAGGCCTCCGGCCCGCACAGGTACGCCTCCGCGCTGTGCGGGATGCCGAGGGTGCCCAGCACCTCGGCGGACAGGCGTCCGGCCACCGCGTAGTCCCGTCCCTGCCGATCGTCGGCACCGGGACGGCTGTAACACACGCTCGCGTGCGCGTTCGGCAGGCGAGCAAGGAGTGCCCGACTCTCGTCCGCGAAGGGATGCTCCGCGTGATTGCGCGCGCCGTGCACCCACCACACCTCGCGCGTCGAGCGCGCGGCGGCCAGGGCGTGCAGCATGGCGAGCACGGGCGTGGCACCGACTCCCGCCGAGAGCAGCAGGACCGGGGTATCACCGTCGCGGAGCGTGAAGGTGCCGCGTGGCGCCGCGACCTCGAGCGTGGCGCCCGCCTGGAGATGTGCATGCAGGAAGCCGCTCGCCGCTCCGTGTGCTTCGCGCTTCACGCTGATCCGGTAGTGTGCGGCGCCCGGTGGACCGGACAGCGAGTAGCTGCGGATGAGCGGTGGGCTGCCGGCGGTGGGGTGCAGGCGCAGCGTGAGGAACTGGCCCGGCAAGGCCGCCGGGAGCGCGACGCCGTCGGGCGCCACCAGCTCGACCGACAGCACGCTGTCGCTCTCCCTGGCGATGCGGGTGACCACGAGCGAGCGAAACCCCTGCCACGCCGGCGGCGGGCTCCCGGCGGCGGCGGTCAGCCCGGGATTGCCGGCCGCTCCCTTCGGGTCGTCCGCCTGCTCGAGGAGCGCGCGCAGCGACGTCTGCCATCCCGGACTCAGGGCCGGAATCCGCAGCGCCCGTACGAGATCGTCCCGCGAACGGCCCGGCAGGTAGAGCAGCGCATTCATCTCGCTGACGCTCATCCGCTCCGGCCCCGACGCGATCTTCGTGATCTCCTGCCCCGCCTCGACTTCTCCTTCCGTGAGCACGCGCATGTAGAAGCCGGGACGCCGGTGGGACACCAGCAGCGCGGCCATCCGCGGCTCGTTCAGGCGCATTCCCACCCGGTAGCAGGTCACCCGTGGCTGCGTGACCTCGAACACCGCGTTGCCGATGCGATAGCGGTCACCGATGCGGACCTCGTCGTCGGGTAATCCCTCGACGGTGAAGTTCTCGCCGAACTGGCCGTGGACGAAGTCGTCGCGATGGAGCTCCGCCTGCCAGTAGCGATACGAGTCCAGCTGGTAGACGAGCACGGCCCGCTGCTCTCCCCCGTGGCCGGCAAGGTCGCCCTGCCCGTCTCCGTCCACGTTCAGCCGCCGCACCATGCGCGGCCCGTCGACCGCGTGCTTCCACACCCCCGTGTGGACCGTCGATGCACGCCAGGACACGTCCTGCGGCAGACCGACGTTCACCGCCACCAGCGTCGCCGTCGCTGCACCTCCTTCGCTACATGCAGAACTTTGGCAGTGAGATCGGCGTGGTCGCGCACGCCCCGAGCAGCTCCTTTTTTTCGGGACGGGCCAGCGGCACGTTCCAGCCCGGGGTGTCCACCTTGAGGCAGCCCGCGGGCGGACCCGTCGGCCTGTGGTCCTGCTCGTCGGGTGCGAAATTGTCCGGGAACGTCACGCCGAAACCGTAGACGCCGCCATCCGGCCAATCGATGTCCTTGCCGGCCCACGTGCTGCATATCTTGTTGTCCTTGCAGAGCTTCACGAAGTCCCCGTCCTCGTCGCACTGACACTTCTTGTCCTTGAGCGTGCAGAAGCTGATGGGCTGGCAAAAATCCTGCTCGGCCTGCTTGAACTCCGTCTGGAACTGCGGGAAACCCATGTCGATCGTGACCTTCAGGATACCGGTCGCCGGATCGTACTCGCGTAGCCAGCCCTGTGGCCAGGTCATGTGATCGTCGGTGAACTGGAAGTGGCTGCCCCCGGGAAACGCACGGGTCAGGAAGACGTTCTTGTCGGCGTAGTCCATCGGAAGACCCGCTCCCAACCAGAGCTGATACACCTGGTGCGTGGTCTGCGTGGCGTAGACGAAGAGCAGGTAGTACGTCCTGCTCGCCTCGAAGATGTTCTTGAAGGGGTTGGCCATCTGCTTCACGGGGCCGGCGGCGGTATCGACGTAGTAGACGCCGTTGTTCGCCGTCAGCGTGCTCCGCTGCCAGAGATTCGCGCCCATCATCCGGATCGCCTGGGTGGCGTCGGAGCTCTCCCCGCTGATCAGGCCCTGGCGGTACAGCGGGACGCCGTAGCACGTGCCGGTCGTGCAGTCGCTCCACCAGTTCGGATTCTGCAACGGCTCCGGCGTCACCGGATCCGCCGGCAGACGATAGCCGCAGGCGGGGCCGGTCTCCGGAGGCTTCGGTCCGTTGATCTGTGCGCACGCGGGGTAGACGGCGGTGGTCAGGTACTCGTAGGGGCTCGTCTTCGCCGTCCCCGGAGGAAAGTTCGCGGGCGGATTGGACACATCCGACGCGCACTCGACGTCCTCGATGGGCGCGTCGAAGTAGCCGTCGTAGTTGACGGAGATGGTCTCCCGCTCGGTCGGCTTGCCATTCTTCCCGGGCGGTGTCCCGATCAGACCCGTCAGCGACCCGTCGTCGTCGTTCAGCACCGTCTGCCGATCGACGTCGGTGAATCCATTGAACAACCCGAAGCTCGTATCCACGGGCGTCGGATACGTGCAGTAGCGCGCGGCCACACGGGCCTGGTTCGTCTTGAAGGTCCCCTCTACGAACTCGGGCTGGATCACGAAGTGACGGATGTCGGCCTTGTCGAAGAAGAGATTCTGCGAGTGGAACGCGGGCGGATAGAAGAAGCCGTTCGGCTGCTTCCAGCCGATCGCCGCGTTCGGCAAGTAGCAGCTGTTGTTCGCGTCCTTCGGCATCCCGCCGAGGCGTCCATAGAGCTTCATCGCCTCCGGACAGGAATTGGATTGGCTCGGATGACACTGGGCGCCGAGATCCGTGAGCCGCGTCGGCACGATGTCCAGGTACGCGTTCGAGTCCTGGTAGGACGGTCCGTCGTAGATGCTGAACAGGCGCTGGTTGGTGGCGAAGTTCGCCACCTCGAAATCGACGCCGTCTTCGGCCACGATGCAGTGGTTCGGCAGGTTCGTGAGGTCGTTGATCGGACACTGCGAGACTCGACTTGGGGTTGAACGGGCCGACGTCCGCCGCATACGGGTTCGCCCCGGGATCTTCGCTGATGTCCGGCTGCGTGTGACCGACGAACACGCTCTTCGCCGCGACCGACCAGACTCCGTCGATGACCGAGGATCGCGTGTAGTCGCCCCCGGTCACGAACGTGAGCCCGCCGTTCTGCACGTCGGTGATCGCGCTGTTGGAGAGGACGAACCAGAACTGCCGCAGCCAGATGGCGGCGAAGTTCGTATCCGCCCAGGTGTAGGACGACGTATAGCGATCGAGAACCGTGACCATGCAGTTCGCGGTCTGCCGGTTCTCCGGCGGCGGCGGCTGCTGCGGCGGCGGCGGCGGCGGGCCGTTCGCGCCGCACTTCAGGAACATGGCGTCGTTCCCGCAGTCGAGCTTCGGCACCTGCTTCGGATTCGGACCGCAGCGCGTCGCGGGTCGCGACGCCCCCGCGACCACCCGGGGATAGTAGACCTCCAGGTCCAGGTTCCCCTGGGGCGCCGGCGCCAGCGTATTCGTGATCGGGACGAGGTGCTCCGTGTCGGTCGGTTTGGTGAGCGGCCCCACCCCGTTGCAGGCGTTGAACTCCCCGACGGTCTGGAACGAGTTCATCGCCGTCGTGCACGTGTTGCCGACGAAGTTCATGAGCGGCGTCGTGCCCGCTCGCCCGAGGTTGCTCTGCATCGACGCGTAGCCCTTCCAGGCCATCTTCGAGTACGGGGCGCAGATGAAGCCGGGCAGCTGCTTCGGCGGCTTGCAATCCTCGTCGCTCAGGCACGCCGAGCCGAACGCGGCGGTCGCAGCGTTGTAGCAGAAGCGCGTGTTTTCGCTCCCGCTGTTGTACCCCGGCACGAGCCAGTAGCAGACGCCGCAGGCTCCCGCGCCGGCGGCGAAGTTGTACTGGAAGTCGTTCCACCCGTTCATGATCCAGAACACCGTCGGCGTCTCCGAATCGGAGTGATACGGGGAGTTGTGCTGATGATCGTTGAAGGCCGCGGACAGGATGCCCGGGACCTTGCGGGGATTCTGCACGTTGTCGACCGCCGCGCGGGCGAGGATGCCGATGTTGGAGTACAGCTTGTTGTTGGTCTCCGTCCCGTCCTCGATGTAGTAGCCGTGACCGATCGACATGTAGCCCACGTTCCGCGCGAGCAGGACGCCGTCGGTCGCATGCAGCGTGATCCAGCGGGTCATCGAGTCGTGGATCGAGCAGTCCTTGACGAAGGTGTTGTTCGGCGTGCTTCGCACCATGTGGAAGTGCACGGGATAGTGCCCCAGACGGCCGCCTTGCCCGAGCTGATAGAACTCGACGCCCTGCATCTGGTAGGCCTTGAAGCCCTGGCGCACCATCGTGTGGCCGCCGAAGTATTGCTCCGGTCCGGACGGGAACGGCTGGTCGACGGTGTCGCCCCCCGACACGATGCGGACGCTGCGCGACAGGAGGGCGACCGCCGCACGCGTGTCGACCGACTTGATGTTGAGGTCGAGCCGGCCGATTCCCGGATGCGCCTTTCCGGTGAGCGGGTACTCCTCGCCGTTGTGGTGCCACTTGACGCCGCACTGCGTTCCGGGTGGTGGACACGTGACGTTCGTGAAGCTGACCTTCGTCTGTTTCTTCGCATCGTTCTGGGAGGGGGGCCCGGTGATGATCAGCTCCTCCGAGTGACCCGGCAGGTAGTCGGTGGTCGTGACGACGATGTGATCGCCTTCGCGCCAGTCCACGATGCCGTCGACTCGCAGTGTATCGTCCTTGGGCTTCAGCGACCCGTCGAGCCGTCGCCAGCTCCGGCCCGAGTCGGAGGGTTCGTCGTCGCGATCACCGTAGAGCGCGCCCCGCTTGCCGAAGATGCGCAGCGTTCCCCCGTACGAGACGGCGAGCACCTTCGTCCCGAAGTAGCTCACCTTCGCCTGGCCGCCCTCGGTGACGGGCTCGGTGACGGGCATGGTGTCGTAGTTGTAGAAGAAGTCGGGGCCGCCCGGCAGCGACGGCGTCTCGACGGGAGGCTTCGTCGGATCGGCGTTCGAGTTCCAGATCGCCGGATCGACGCCGCACATCGGCCCGGATTTGCATGCGATGGGCTGGTCGATGGGCTGGTCGGTGTCGCTCCCGTACAGACGGATCGTCAAGGAGCCGCCCGGCTTGGTGCCGATCGGCTTCGGCATGCCCATCGTCTGCGACCAGCCCGCGAGGAGAAAGCCGTTGTTCTCGACCAGGATCGAGCGCGCGGAGAACGTGATCTCCGCGTCCCGGAACTTCAGGACCGCGGGTTTCTTCTCCGTGCCGAAGACGTTCACGTTGCCGTAGGCGTACTCGCCGCCCTTGACCGTGCAGGTTCCGGTCACCTCGAGATCCTGGCCGTCGCCACCCTTCGGCAGGACGGTGTTGCCGTTGTCTGGGCACGTCACCACGGCGCCCACATCGCCAGCGGTCATCGCCAGGACGGCGACGACGCCGAGCACGGCGCCGAAAACTCCGCCTGCACCTCTACTTCGTCTGTCCATGCTCGTCGCCCCCATCAGGCCCTGCTGGTCCACGCTCGCGTGCGGGCGTGACCGGTCGAGAAGTTCGCAGAGGAATACAGTGCGGCCGATATGCGGGCGTTCTGCGCGAAGAGGACGCTTTCCCACATGGATCGCGGGGTCGCAAACCGAGGGGCGCGCGCTCTGTCGAAGCCCGGAGGAAGAACGATCTGATCGTCACGCCCCGGTGGTAGCGCACGGCTGCTTCCGCGTCCGTAAAAGACGAGAAGAGTTCGCGTAAATTTGACGCACGCTCCGGCTCCGTTCACCCGGGAATTCGCAGGCGATTGACTGCATGCGAGATGTCCGCGTTTCCGGCCCGCGCGGGCAGCTCGACCGGTTTGCCGAAGTCGGGGTCGAACGGCAGGCGGTCGGCCTGGCAGACGGTCCCGCGCGGCGGCGTGGACAGATCGACGAGGTAGCCGGTGACCGCGCGATCGACGCATGCACTCGGGTCGCTGCCGCTGGTGTGGCCGTAGCCGAGGTGGGTCAGCAGGACCGCGTTGCCCAGCCGGCGCGCGGCGCGGCGGGCGTTGGCGAAGGGCGTGTCGGGATCGAAGCGGGTTCCGATCACCAGGATCGGGTTCGGGGTCGCGGCGCTCCAGGGGCCCGTGTAGCGCTCCGTGCTGCTTGCCGGCCACGACGCGCACGGCGCCCAGAGCCACCAGCCGAGCAGCCGTCCGTAGATGCGGCTCACGCCGTCGAGCCGGGAGATGACCGACGGCCACCTGGCCACATCGTGCCGGGCCGGGCTGTCCGCGCATCCGATCGCGGACGCCGGCTCGATCTCGCGCCGCGGGAAGGTGCGAGCCCAGCCGGCGAGTCTCGAGCCGTCGCCGGCTCCGGCCTCGGCGAGGCCGTCCGCGAGTCGTTGCCATCCGGCCGGAACACCGAGCGGCCGGGCGAAGATCGCGGTCAGCAGCTCGCCGTAGGTGAGCGGCCGGGGTGGCTTCGCCGACGGTGCCGGGATCGGTCCCCGCCGCGCCCGCGCGAACAGCCGGTGGATACGCCCGGCCACCGAGCCCTGGCCGGCGAGCGCACATCGTCCCGGCCCTGCACGCTGGCAGAGCGACTGGAACCGGCGAAACACCATATCCGTGTTGCGGACCGTGTTGGTCACTCGCGCCTCCGCCGACCTCGTGAAGGCGACCGGATCGACGACGCCATCGAGCACCATCGCGCGCACCCGGTCCGGAAAGACGTTGGCATAGGTCTGACCGAGGAACGTCCCGTAGGAGAACCCGAGATAGGTGAGGGTTGCATCGCCGACCAGCTGCCGGAGGGTGTCGAGGTCCCGGACGGTGTCGAACGTCGAGATGTGCGCGAGGAGACCGCCGTTCAGGTCGCCGCAGCGGCTCGCGAGCTCCACCGTCCTCGGCACGTATCGTCGCGCCGCGGGCGTCGTGTCGGGGATCGGCGTGTCGCCCCAGAACGCCGAGCCGGGCCGCGTCGTCGGCGAAGCAGCGCACCCCGGAGCTGTCGCCGGTTCCCCGCGCGTCCCAGCCGATGACGTCGAAGCGGCCCGCGCCGAGCGCGTCCAGCGCCGCGCTGTTTCCACGCACGAAGGCGACGCCCGAGACACCCGGACCACCCGGGTTGACGAACAGGGAGCCGATCCGCCGCTCGGCGTGACCCGCGTGGTGGCGGATCACCGCGAGCGCGACGTCGCCGGGATCGTGCCCCGTCCGGTCCAGCGGAACCGCGACGCGCGCGCAGTCGAACTCCGGCGGCAGGGGTGGGTCTTCGCACGGCACCCAGTCGATCGACGCCCGCGCCATCCCCGAGAGCAGGACGGCGCATGCAGCGGCGATCAGCGCTCGTCCCGGTCTCATGTCGCGAGAGCACCGTCCCACCGCCGTCGTCCGGCTGTCAAACCGAGCGCACCGTCGCGAGCTTCACCGGGCCAGCGCCGTCACTGCTGGACACGCCTCAACGGCATGGCCTTCCGGGTGATCCAGTGGGCGACGGGGAACGTCGGACGCGCAGCCGTCGAGGGCATCCTGGCGCACCCCGAGCTCGAGCTGGTCGGTACCTGGGTGCACTCGCCGGAGAAGGCGGGCCGCGACGCCGGCGAGCTGTGCGGGCTCGGCCCCACGGGCATCGTCGCCACCGACGACGAGGCACGCGTCCTCGCGCTGGATGCCGACTGCGTGCTCTACAGCCCGCTGCTGCCGGACACGTCGCAGGTGGTCCGCATCCTCGAGTCGGGCAAGAACGTCGTCACGCCGCTCGGCTGGTTCTATCCCTTCGCGTCCGGCGACGTGACCGCGATCGAGACGGCGTGCCGGCAGGCGCGCGTCACCCTCCACGGCACCGGCATCCACCCCGGCGGGATCACCGAGCGCTTTCCCCTCATGCTCTCCGCGCTCTCGAGCCGCATCCGGCACGTGCGTGCGGAGGAGTTCTCCGACATTCGCGCCTACCGGGCGGAGTTCGTGGTGCGGGAGATCATGCTGTTCGGGAAGACGCCGGAGGCGGCGCGTGAGAGCCCCATGCTCGGGCTCCTGGGCAACGGCTTCGGCCAGTCGATCGACATGGTCGCCGCGGGGCTCGGCCTCGCGCTCGATCCGGAAAAGGCGGCCACGCACGAGATGGCGGTTGCGACGGCGCCGATCGTTGCGCCGGCCGTGCACATCGCCCCCGGCACCGTGGCGGCACAGCGGTTCACCTGGCAGGGAACGGTCGCCGGGCGCCCGGTCATCACCGCCCGGGTCAACTGGCTGATGGGCCAGCGCCATCTCGATCCACCGTGGAGCTTCGGCAGCGCGGGCGAACGCTTCGAGATCGAGGTGGACGGCGAGCCGTCGGTGCGCGTCGCGGTGCACGGCCTGCACCCGCCGGATCCGACGCTCGACCTCGACCGCAACCCGGGGATCGCCGCCACCGCCATGCACTGCGTGAACGCCATCCCGTACGTCTGCCGTGCCGATCCCGGCATCCGCACGTATCTCGATCTCCCGCTCGTCTCCGGTCGTCACGAGAGAGCGAGCCGCTCGGTCGAGGCGTCCGCCGTGACCCGCTACTGACAACCCGCGGCAGTACAGGCGCTGCTGCTCTTGAAGGTGCCGCCGATGAGCGAGCAGGCGGTCTGGTTGAACCCAGCCGGGGCGGCGAAGACGACGCACTCTCCGGGCGCGAAATCGCAGCAGTCCCCGGGACGGTCGTGGTGCCGCAGGTGCCATCGTTCCGGCAGACGCCCGGCTTCACGGTGGCGCCCGGCTGCGTGCATATGGCCGGGGCCATCGTGCACCCGGAGAACGGGACCTGCTGCGTCGGGGATGTCACGCAGCATTGCGGCGGCAGGGTCGTGGTCGTCGTGGCGGCGGTACTGCCCGTGAGTGTCACGATCGAGTCGACGCAGGAGTCGACCGCGAACTCGATCGTCGCACCGTCACCGCTCACGGCGCACCCGCCACGCGCTTCGGCCTTGACGATCGCGGCGTCGAACTTCATCTCGGCGGTCTGAGACACGTCGGGTCGATCGCTGCCCCCACCCGCATCGCCTTCTGCTGGCACGTGAGCTTCGCCACGATCTTCTTCGCGGCTGCCTTGCTCTTGGCGACGGAGCACCTCTGCGCGGGAGCTTCGCTCGCGCGAGCGCCAACGGGTGTGGCCGCGATGACGCTCGACCTCGACCGCAACCGGGGATCGCCGCCACCGCCATGCACTGCGTGAACGCCATCCTGTACGTCTGCCGTGCCGATCCCGGCATCCGCACGTATCTCGATCTCCCGCTCGTCTCCGGTCGTCACGAGGGAGCGAGCCGCCTCGGCGGCCGGTCGTGAGAGAGCAGCGGTCTCGGTGGCTGGCGCGCCCGGGATGCCTGTGGTACCCCTCCGCCATCGTGAGAGACCGGCGAATTCGCTTGATCTTTCCGAGCACACACACGTCACCGGCACGCAAGGTGCGCCATCACGCGGAGTTCGAGGTGATCGGGCTGACGCTGCCGACCCTCGCGGCGCTCACGCCGCCCGGCTACGACGTGGCCATCACCAACGAGATGGTGTCGCCCATCGACTTCGACGAGGACGTCGATCTCGTCGGGATCACCAGCAAGACGTCGCTCGCGCCCCGCGCCTACGAGATCGCGGACACCTTCCGCCGCCGCGGCGTCCCGGTCGTGCTGGGTGGCGTGCATCCGACGGCATGTCCGGAGGAGGCCGGGGCCCACGCCGACGCGGTGGCCGTCGGCGAGGCCGAGCACACCTGGGCGCAGATCGTCGAGGACGCAGTCGCGGGACAGCTCCGTCCGGTCTACAAGTCCGACGAGACCGTATCCCTCGCCGGACAGCCGCTGCCCCGGCGCGATCTGCTCGACGCGCGCTCCCGTGGGCGCAAGCTCATTCGCCCGAACTTCGAGCTCCTGCAGACGTCCCGCGGCTGTCCGTACGACTGCGACTTCTGCACGGTCACGACGTTCTACGGACGTGCCTATCGCTTCCGGCCCGTGAACGAGGTCGTCAACGAGATCCAGACGCTCGGCAGCCCCGTCGCGATCTTCCAGGACGACAACATCGCCGGCGCGCCGCGGCGGGCGAAGTCGCTCTTCCGTGCCCTCGAGCCCCTCGGCATCCGGTGGGTCGGCGGCATCAACCTGCGGGCGGCCGACGATCCCGAGCTGGTGGCCCTCATGCGGTCCAGCGGCTGCATGCTCGTCTACATCGGCTTCGAGTCGCTGACCGTCGACTACGCGAAGAACGCGGGACCCGGCCAGGACGGGACCACCCTCTTCCGCGACATGATCGCCAAGCTCCACGACAACGGCATCATGATCCAGGCTGGCTTCATCTTCGGCTACGACGAGGACGACCCGGGCATCTTCGACCGGACGCTCGAGTTCGCGACGCGCACCAACATCGAGGTGGCCTCGTTCCACATCCTGACGCCCTACCCGGCCACCCCGCTGTACAAGCGGTTCGTCGACCAGGGCCGCATCATCGAGCAGGACTGGTCCTACTACGACGGCGAGCACGTCGTGTACCGCCCGAAGCAGATGACGCCGGAGGCGCTGCAGGAGAACCTGCTCCGCTGCTACCGCGAGTTCTACTCGCTCGGCTCCTCGATGCGGCGCCTCGCGGGATCGCGCACGAACCTCAAGATGGCGGTCCCGATGGCTGCCTTCTTCTACATGGACAACCGGCGCAAGGCGGCCTGAGCCGCCACCGGGCTTACTCGAGCACTACGCCGGCCGTGGCAGCGGCCGACTTCAGCAGCGCGCGATCCGTATCGGCGGTACCGCCCAGAGGCCGCCGTGTACTCACTAGCGCGGGCCGCTCGTGCCGTGAGATAGTGCACAGGCGCGGGGTGGGTCAGATGGACGATGTCAGCCCCAAACGCGCCGCACGCGCGCGGATTGTCTCTCGGTTGCCGGTGTCGCCCGACGCGCGCGACCTGTTCGTCGGCCGCGAGGCCGAGCTCGGTCGCCTGGTGCGCGCGCTCGATCGAGCCATCGCCCACGAGGGACAGCTCGTGCTCCTCGTGGGCGATCCGGGCATCGGAAAGACCCGCATCGCGCGCGAGCTTGCGTTCCGTGCCGCCGCGCTCGGCGTCGCGGTGCGCTGGGGGCGCTGCCAGGAGACCGAGGGCGCACCGCCCTACTGGCCGTGGGTGCAGGTCCTCCGCGCCCGCGAGCGGATCGAGCCGCAGACTGACGCGCACGACCCTGCGGCGGCCGCGCTCGCGGCGTTGCTCGCGGATCACGCGCCACGACCAGGGGACACGTCCGGAGCGGAGTCGACACACGCGCGGTTTCAGCTCTTCGAGACGATCGCGGGCGCGCTCGAACGGCTCTGTGCCGAAGCGCCGCTGCTCCTTGTGCTCGACGACCTGCACTGGGCCGACGCCGCGTCGTTGCTCCTGCTGCGCTTCATTGCGACGGAGCTCGCCGACGCACGCCTGCTCGTCCTCGGCACGTACCGCGACGTCGAGATGCGGCGAGGAGCGGGCGCCGGGATGCTCGCCGGACCTCGCGCGCGGAGAGCGCATCGTCGTCGGTGGACTCGCTGAAGCCGACGTCGCGCGGCTCCTCGCTGCGCGGACGCGCCGCACCCTCCCGGACGACCTGGTGTCGACCGTCCACCAGGTCTCGGACGGCAATCCATTCTTCGTCGAGGAGCTGGCGCGCACGCTGGAGGCAGCGCCTGAGGCTCCGTCGAGCGCGCTCCGCATCCCCGACCAGGCGCGCGACGTCGTCCGCTACCGTCTACGGCCTCTCTCCGAGCGCGGGCGACTCGTCCTCGGCGTCGGCTCGGTGCTGGGACAGGAGTTCGAGGTGACACCGCTGGCAGCCGTCGCCGGGCTCGCGCCGCACGACGCCCTGGCGGCGCTCGACGAGGCTGCCCGGTTGGGGATCGTCACCGCGGGCGGTGCTGCGCCCGACACGTGGCGGTTCGCGCACGCGCTCGTCCGCGAGACGGTCTACGGCGATCTCTCGGCGGCCGAGCGCGTGCGACTGCACCGAGGCGTCGGCGAGCAGCTCGAGTCCCTCGGGCCGGCGGAGGCCACGCGGCGCCTCCCCGAGCTCGCGCACCATTTCGCCTCGAGCGCGAGCCTCGACCGCGGCGCCAAGGCCACGACGTACGCACGCGCTGCGGGCGAGCAGGCGCTCGCTCGTCTCGCCTACGAGGAGGCAGCGGCGTACTTCGGACAGGCCATCAAGGCCGTCGGCTTCGGCGACATCGATGCGCGGAACGCGTATCCGCCTGATCCTGCAGCACGCCGACGCCCTCTGGCGTGCGAACGAGACCGCCGCGGCGCGAGCGGCGAGCCTCCAGGCCACCGAGATGGCACGGGGGGTCGAGGGCTCGCTCTTCGCCGAGGCGGTGATGGGTTACGCTGCGACCTTCACCGCGGAGATCGGGCTACCGGATCCCACGCTGGTGGGACTGCTCGAAGAGGCCCTCACGGTCGTGCCCGCGGGCGCCGTGCCTCTCCGTGCGCAGCTCCTCGCTCGCCTGTCGTTCGCGCTCTCCCTCAACCCCGCCGCCGCGGACCGACGCGAGCAGCTCAGCCGGGAGGCGCTCGAGCTCGCGCGCGGGTCGGGCGATGCGCGCGCGCTCACCCGTGCGCTCCTCGCGCGGTACTTCGCTCTCCTCGGCCCCGATCGCATCGAAGAGCCGCTCGCGCTGGCGGACGAGGTCGTTCGGGTGGCGGAGTCGAGCGGCAGTACGCCGACGGCGCTCGACGGCCGGCTTCTCCGGATTCCCCTTCTCCTGATGCTCGGCGACATCCACCGGGTGGACGCCGAGATCGCGCTCATCGTTCCCCGTGCCGAGGCGATGCGACTGCCGTACGGGCGCTGGTTGACCCGCTGCGTGCAAGCCTTGCGCGCCTTGCTCGCTGGACGCTTCGACGATGCCGAGCGGCTCGCGGGAGAAGCCTTCTCGCTCGCGCCGGCGCTCGACAACCTGATCGCGCCGGTCTTCTTCGCGATCCAGCTCTTCCACGTGCGCCGCGAGCAGGATCGCGCCGTCGAGCTGGCGCCGCAGATCGCGCTCATCGGAGAAGGCCACGCCTTCCTCCGGTCGTGGCGGTACGGGATGGCGTTCCTTCACTTCGTCGTCGGCGAGCGCGAGACCGCCGCGCGGGATCTCGCGGCGCTCGCGACGGATCGCTTCACCGAGCTGCCGCGTGACGGGAACTGGCTTCCGGCGATGGTGAACCTCGCGGAGGTGGCACACGGGGTCGACGACACCGACTGCGCGCGGCACCTGTACGACTTGCTGCGTCCCCACGCCGCTTCGGCGGCCGTGGTCGCGGCCGCCGTCTGCCTGGGCTCGGTGGAGCGCTATCTCGGCATGCTGGCCGTCACGCTCGGCCGCCTGGACGCAGCCGCGGCGCACTTCGAGGCCGCCCTCGTTGCCCATGTTCGGCTCGACGCGCCGGTCTACCGGGCGCGTACCGCGTTCGCATACGCGCGCCTGCTCCAGCGGCGGGCCAAGCCCGGAGATGCGGAGCGCGCGGCCGTGTTGCTCGCGGACGCGCACGCCACTGCCGAGGCTTTCGGCATGGCCGCGCTGCTCCGCGAGATGCGAGAAGAGGCCGCCGTACCGGCGCGACCCGCGCTCGTCCCTCGGCCGTCGACCGCGGAGCTGCGCGCGGACCGATACGGATGGACGCTCGTGTTCGAGGGCGTCGAAGCCCGTGTACCCGATTCCAAGGGCATGGTGTACCTGGCCCACCTGCTCGCCGCGCCGGCCGAGCACGTGAGCGCAGTCGACCTCGCCGGCGTCCCGTCCGGTGGCGATGCCGGCGAGCGGCTGGACACCCGGGCACGCGTGGCAGTGCAGGAGCGAGCCAGGGATGTCGAGGGGGAGCTCGCCGAGGCCGAACGAGCGAACGACCTCGGGCGCGTGGAGCTCCTTCGCGCCGAGCTCGACGCGCTCACGGAAGAGCTGGCGCACAGCCGTGGGCTCGCCGGCCGATCGCGCCGCCTCGGCTCGGTGGCGGAGCGAGCGCGGGTCAACGTGACGCGACGGATCGCGGCTGCCCTCCAGAAGATCGCGGCCGTCCACCCGGCGGCGGCTCGCTACCTCGAGACCACGGTGCGTACCGGCACGGCCTGCGTCTTCCTACCCGACCCGCGCTTCCCCGTGAGCTGGATCGTTCGTTCCCGGCGCTGATCGGGAACGGCCTGTTGCCGAGCAGCTGTCGAAGCGACTATCTCCTTCTCCTGCTGCTTCGGAGGGACCGAACGGAAACCAAGGCGGGCAATCCCTTCTTCGCGCGCCGACGGAAGGGTTCGGGATGAGAGAGTTGGCCGGGGATGCGCGGGCGCTCAAGGCCGAACGCGACGCGAGGCGATTCGCGACCGATCGGCTGGCAGGAGGTGTGTTCGTCGGTCGCGAGCGCGAGGTCGGCGAGCTGCGCGCAGCGGTCGAGGCGGCCGAGAAAGGTCGGGGCTCGCTCTTCCTTCTCTCCGGCGAGCCGGGCATAGGCAAGACGCGCATTGCGGATCGAGTCGCCGGGCTCGCCGCGGATCGCGGCTCGCTCGTCTTGTGGGGACGCGCATTCGAAGGCGAAGGAGCGCTCGCATTCTGGCCGTGGGTGCAGGTGATCCGTGGCCTCGCGGACACGGCGCCTCCGTCGGACCTCGCGGCACAGCTCGGCACCGATGTCGCGCGCAGCAGCCGTTCGGTGAGCGGCCGGAGCAGGTCGGCCTGCTCGATCAATCGGTCGTATTCGGCGTTCGTCCTGCCCAGCGCGTAGTCTGTATCGTCCATCGGTCTTGTCCCGCCTCCCAGCGTTTCGCTGATCTGGAGGCGTGAGAGGCGGCTTCACAGACGAGGAATCGGTCTTCACGGGGCCAGAGTAGTCGCCGCGGCACGCCCTCTCATCGTCGGCAACCCCTCTTCGCTCGGGCCCCGACATTCGCTGCGGGGCTGGTCTGGGTCGCGGTCGTTCCGCTGGCCGGGCTCCTTCTCGATGTGCGTGTTCCTACCGACTCGCGCTTCCCCCCGAGAGCTTGGACCGTTCGTCCCCCGGGGAACACTGTTCCGCCGCAGGGAACGCCCTGGAGGTGTGGAAGGGACGCCCTCGACGACGTGCTCATCTACGTACGGAGCAGGTTCCGGCGCGGTGCCGACGAAGGGGATCGGCTTGTGAAGCCGAACTCCTCGGCCGCGAAGCCGTCCTTCACGCCTCTCCCTCGGAGGCGGACGCGATGACCACGCACAGCCTGGCGAGCGGTAGTGCCCGGCAAGGGCTAGCCCCTTCCAACAAGGAGAGCTCAATGATGAGGCCACTTCCTTTTCGAGCGGTGACGGTGGTCGCCATGTTCCTCTTGCTGGCGACCACGGCATTGGCGCAGCGCGATCCCGGCGTGAGAGGCGGGATCCAGAACACGGCAGGCCAGCTTCAGTTCAGAAGCATACCCATCCCTCATCCGCCGATCATCAGCCCAAATCCGACGACCGGGGCGGAGATCGGTCCCAACGAGCTCATCTCCTTCATGGAGGGCATCAATCGCGCCGGGCAGCTGGAATCGACCTGCGATGACTGCGCCGAGGTGGTGGATGGCTCGCCGGTCGTCGGTCTCGGCGAACTCGATCCGGTCTTCCCGCAGTTTCATACGAACTCGAACGGGCTCGGCGCCCGCCACAATGCCGACCAGTGCTTCCTGTGCCACGCCCAGCCGACCCTGGGCGGCTCCGGCGGCTTCCTCGTGCCCAATCCCGGAGAAGCCCAGCCCCTGCCGCCGGAGAATCCCATGTTCAGGCTGGTGCCGTTTCGCTTCGGCAAGCAGAACGTCGTCCCCTCCTTCGAAAAGCAGTTCGGACCGATCCGCGAAGTGCGATTCAAATTCCATCCGGACGGTTCGCGCGACGGCGGCGTCCATCAGGTCTGGACCGTGACCGGCATCAACAACGACCCGACCATCCCGCATTGCAACATCGTCCAGCCCGACTTCGCCACCGAGCTGGCGAAGGGCAACCTGTCGTTCCGGATTCCGACGCAGATGTTCGGGATCGGTCTGATGGAGTCGATCCAAGATCGCGAGATCATGGCTCACCATGACGCCATTGCGGAGCGCTCGGCGGCGCTCGGCATCACGGGCCACCCCAACAGGAGCGGCAACGACGGCACGATCACGCGCTTCGGGTGGAAGGCCCAGAACAAGTCGATCACGATGTTTGCCGCCGAGGCCTACAACGTCGAGATGGGTATCACGAACGAGCTCTTCCCGACGGCGACCGAGGAGGATCCGGATTGCAACGGGACGGGTAAGCCGGCGCCGAACGATGTCACCCGCACGGCGACAGACGATGGTCGCAATCAAGGGTTCGACAATCCGAAGCACATCCTGGCGGATTGGATGCAGTTCCAGGTCATGATGCGCTTCATGGATGCACCGCAACCGGATCCCTCGCCGAGCCCCAGCGCGCAGCGAGGCCGAGAGGTCTTCAGCAGCACCGGTTGTGATCTGTGCCACACGCCGCAAATGCAAACCGCGCCTGCCATGATCAGTCCGGTGCTGGAAAACCGGCCGGTGAACCTCTTTTCGGATCTGCTCGTGCATCACATGGGTGCAGGCCTTGCCGACGACATCATCCAGGGCGCGGCGGGACCGGACGAGTTCCGCAGTCAGCCACTCTGGGGCGTCGGGCAGCGCCTGTTCTTCCTGCACGACGGGCGGACCAGCGACCTCTTGGTCGCCATCAAGGCCCATTTCTCCCGGGCCAAGGGCGAGTATCCGGCCTCCGAGGCCAATGCGGTCGTGAAGAACTTCCTCAAGCTCCGCCGAACGGACCAGCAGGCGATCCTCGATTTCCTCCGGTCTCTCTGAAGCGTTTCCACTGTCCGCGATCGCAACCGCGCATCGTGCGTGCGCGCCAAAGGAGAATAAGTGATGGTTCGCTCGATTCTTGCCCTCGCCGCTGTGCTCTCGGTCGCCTCGATCGGTCTCGCCGGGGATCTGGTAACACCTCCGGTGTTCGTCGGTGCGGGCCTCAACGCGGCCTGCACGCTCACCAACATCACGTCTGCCGCAATCCCTGCCGAACTCAAGCTGATCGGGATAGGCGGGACGGTGCTGGGGGACAGTACCCCGATCACGGTGGCTCCTGGCGACACCGTCGGGTTTTCCATCGATTCTCCGACCCAGTTCGTCTACTGCCGCTTCGTCAAGGCCAGCAAGTCGAAGGTGCGAGCGGTCATCAGCGCCTTCAGCGACGCCGACAACCACACCGCGCACATCCTCGCCGTGGCGCAGTGAGAGCGCGGCCGCGACGAGGAAGTGCCCGCAGGCGGCCGGTGTTCGACGCATTTCAGCGCGACATCGGACAGGAGACCTCATCATGAAGTTGGCCACACTGCTGATAGTCCTGATCGCCGCCGGCGCGGTGGCGAAGACGCCACCGCCCACGTTCACCGTCTGCGCGTCCGGCTGCGATTCTCGATGATCCGGGACGCCGTCGCGGCCGCGGTGCCCGGCGCGACGATCGACGTCGGGCCCGGAACCTTCGTGGAGAACGTCACGGTCAACGCGGTGACGAGCCCCAAGAGGCTCAAGCTGACCATCGAGGGCGCCGGCGCGGCGTCGACGTTCGTCGACGGCAGCGGCGCGAGCAGCGTCTTCACCGCCGTCGGATCGAAGGCGATCGTGACGTTGCGCGGGATGACGATCCGTAACGGTCTCGCGCCCGGAACGGGCACCAGCGCACCCACCGAGGGCGGTGGGGTCTTCGCCGGGCTCGGCGCCGCGGTGACGATCGACGGGTGCGTGGTGAGCGAGAACCGCACCGATCTGGGCACGAGCGCCCCGTCGGCCACTGCGACGTCGGCGCGTATCAGACGCCCCCGGGTTGAGTCGATGCGCATCTTTGCACATGGACGGCGCATGCGGTTGGCCCTCGCGGCACTGCTCGTCGGGAGCGGGATCCTCTCCGGCGCCGCGCGTGCAGGCCTGCCGGCACCGGGATGCACGGGCTCCCAGGGTGGGGGGTACACGTATGTCGGGACGGTGAATCCCGGCACGGTGGCGAACGCTCCGCCCCCCGGCGTCCCGGCGGTCGACGTGGGCGCGATGAGCGTCCTGACCACGGACGGTCCCGGGGGCTCCAGGGAGGTGACGGTCCACGGCGGCAACCTCGACGTGGTTCACTTCGGAGCTGGGCTGAGCCAGCTCTTCACGGGCATCGCGAGCATGGACGCTTTCGTGCACGCGGAGATCGGCTCGATCCACCTGGCGGCGAGCGCCGTGGCGGAGACGTTGCCCATTCGATACGCGGCGCCCTTTCCCGGCGCGCTCGGGGAGAATCCCTTCTACGCGCAGGCAAACGTGAGCATCACCGGGTGCTGCGACGATGTCGTCACGGTGCCCGCCACCCGGAACGCCCCGAACGCAGGCGACCTGACGACCGTCACGCTGGAGGTAGGCTACAGCGGCAACGAAAAAGCCGGCGCGGACTTCGACATCGACCTGCGGAATGCCCCGCGACCCTCGGCGTTCCTCTCGCTCGCCGACGGCACCGATCTCGGCGGCGTCATCAGCGGAACCCGGACACTCGGCAACGTCCCCGTACTGACGCCCATCGCGCTGCGCTTCTGCTTCGGCGGTCAAGTCCTCGTGACCGCCGGGCACGACCTGCCGAACCAATTCTACGGCACGGTCTACGAGCACGGGGGCGACGTCGGCTCGGACCATGCGTTCTACGACGCGCTCAACACAGCGGAGATCAAGCTCACCAACGCGGACGGCGCCGGGGCCACGGGCGCCACCGGGCACGACTACGCCACGTTCAGCAGCGGGTCGACGATCACGACGACCACGACCACGACGACGACCTCGACCTTCGTGCCACCCTCGACCCTGCCGAGCTGCACGGGGTACTGCGGTGACGGCGTCGTCCAGGCCGACTGCGCCGAGACCTGCGAGTGTCCGATGGCGGGCGGGCTGGCCGTCGCCGTGTGCGACGCGGGAACGGCGATACCGCCCCTGACCCCGGACTGTGCCCGTTGCGCCGGTTGTATGGTCGATTTGTCGCAGTGCGCTGCGCCGGCCACCAGCACCACGTCGACAACCGCTCCGGGACCTGCGATCACCACGACCACGACAGCGACGAAGCCCGGTGCTACGACCAGCACCGTTCCTGGCGTGGCGACGACGAGCACGACGGTCCCCTGCGGGACCGTGCGCTGCCTCCTCGACGCCGGTCTGCACAGCCCGCCGTGCGCAGGCCAGGCGATCCCACCGATCATCAGGAAGAGCTTCGATCGGGCGATACACCTCGTGGAGCAGGCCGGCGGCAGTGCCCCCTCGAGGGTGCGGCGGCTCCTCAAGCACGCGAGACGAGCGCTCGCACTGGCGGACAACGCCGCGAAGAAGGCCGCCAGAGTGAAGAAGCCGAAGCTGACCGTGGCCTGCGCGGCCGCCATCGAGCGCGCCGCCGAGGACGTGCGCAACAATCTCGGCGAGTAGAATCCTGCGCAGGGAGCTCTACGCATCCGATCGCCCGAGAACTGCTCCGCATCGTTGCGTGTGCTCGCGCTGAAGCTCGCGTCCCAGCATCCTATCGGGAATTGCCCGACAAGCCGGAGGATCTGCATCCGGACCGGCGTCGTGAGCGGCAGCGCCGTCATCCCGAGATTCGCTCGCTTGCCCTTCACCGTGATCTTCGCCTTGCCGGCGGCTGGCCCGGGCTTGAGCACCACCTTCAGCAGGCCGTCCGGGTCGAGTAGCTTGTCGGTATAGACGAGCTTCGATGACGCGCGCGACAGGCTCCGGTTCTACTGGGTCACCCTGAACCGTCCCTGGGGAACGAGACATGACCGGAAGTTGTGGATCGTGGAGCCCGTGATCGCGGTGGCGTATCTTCCCGCCTGATCGACCGCCGCGCCCGACGTGGGAGCGGATTCGGCGAGGGATAGTCGTGACGGGCCGAGACGTTCTCGCACTCTCCGGTCTAGTGCTAGGCGCCGCCCTCAACGTGGTGGCACACGCACAAGAGAACCCGACGACGCCGGCGCAGGCGCTGGCCAAGGAGGCGCTCAATCCGTTCGCCGAGTTCGTCAAGCTGCCGATTCAGCTCACGACCGGCTTCGGGGTCGGGCCCCGTCACCATACGAGCCAAAGCATCAACGTCCAGCCGGAGGTGCCGGTCTCACTGAGCGCGGACTGGGACCTGATCTTCCGCCCCTCGGTCACCACCACCTACCTGCCCAGCCCCGCGGCGGAGTTCGGGCTCGACGACGTACAGTTGTCACTGTTTCTGACGCCGGCTGGAGCGACGAGGTGGATCTGGGGCATCGGACCGATCGTGCAGGCCCCGACGGCCACCACCGATCAGCTGGGAACCGGGCGATGGTCGGCTGGGCCCACGGGAGCCCTGGTCTATTCGAATGGTCCGTGGCTCGCCGCCGTCCTCACCTACCACCTCGCCTCGTTCGCCGGGGACCGACACCGCGGTAGCGTCAACCTGACCTACATCGAGCCAGAAGTCAGCTACAGCTTCGCGAGCGGCTGGTACGTGCAGTGCGATCCCGCTCTCACGTACGACTGGACCGCCTCTGCCGACGCGTGGACCATCCCGATGGGCGCGGACATCGGCAATGCGCTCACGATCGGCGGTCAGGCGATGAGCTTCCAGCTCGGCGCGTACGATTTCCTGAAGCGCCCGAACGGGGAGGCCGGATGGTTGATGCGCGCCCAGGTGACGCTGCTGTTTCCTGCCCGACACTAGCGCCGCGACGCCGTCAGCAGCGCCTTTCAGGGGACACCTGTTGGCTAGGGACGGAGCGCCTCCGCCACGTTTGCGACCACGGCAACGAGTTCCGCCGGCTCGGTTGGCTTGACGACGTGCGCCTTGAAGCCGGCGGAGAAGATGCGCACGCGATCCTCCCCAGACGCATAGGCAGTGAGCGCGACCACCGGGATCCGGCCGATCGTGGTGGACTGAGCACGCACCTTCGCGATGAATGCATAGCCGTCCTCACCCGGCATCCCGATATCGGAGACTATGACGTGGGGCCTCCAGTGCTGGAGTTCCCGAAGCCCGTCCGCCGCCGAGGCCGCGACACGCACCTCGGCGCCGGCCGATGCGAGTATCGCGCTCACGACCTCGTTCGAATCAGGCTCGTCGTCCACCACAAGCACGCGAACGTCGTGGAGGGATCGAAGAGCGCCCGGTTCGGGCAGCTCGACGAGCGTGGGGTGGCGGCGCTCGGCCTCGCCCGCCGTGCGTGCGAAGATCATCCGAGGGAGCTTGACGGTGAAGGTCGACCCCTTTCCCACGCCGGCGCTTTCGACGAAGACACTGCCGCCGTGTAGCTCGACAATGTGCCGGACAATCGAAAGACCCAGGCCGAGGCCACCATGGGATCGGGCGCTACCAGTCTCGGCTTGCTGAAATCGTTCAAAGACTTGCGGCAGGAAGTCGGCGGACATTCCCTGCCCCGTGTCGGAAACCGCAATCTCGACGTGCGAGTTCACGCGCTCGAGGGCGATCTGGACGCGTCCATTCTTCGGCGTGAACTTGACGGCATTCGAGAGCAGATTCCACATCACCTGCTGGAGGCGCGTCGGGTCGCCCACAATCTTACCGGTCTCGGTGTCGAGCACTTTCTCCAGCCGGATACCCTTCGCGTCGGCCGCAGGTCGGACGATCTCGATCGCCTGTTCTACCACCGCACCGAGGTCTACGGGCCGCACCTCGAGTCGTAGTTTGCCACTCGCGATACGCGAAACGTCGAGTAAGTCGTCGATGAGCTGCGCCTGTGCGAGCGCGGCGCGCTCGATGACTTCCAGGGCGCGCGTGCTGTTCTTTTCGTCGAGGGTCTTCATGCGAAGCATCCGTGCCCAAGCGAGGATTGGCGAGAGCGGGGAGCGAAGCTCGTGAGACACTATCGCGAGGAAAGCATCCTTCGCCCGGTTGGCGCTCTCGGCGAGCCCACGTGCGTGGCGCTCTCGCGCGAGGGCTTGCTCGCGCTCTTGCTCGAGCTGCTTTCGCCGCGTGATGTCGCGGGCAATCTTCGCTCCGCCGACGATACGTCCAGCGCGGTCCTTGATTGGGGACACCGAGAGCGAGATGGCTATCCGCCGGCCGTCTTTCCTGATGCGCTCCGTCTCGAAGTGGTCGATCCGTTCTCCGCGAACGAGCGTTGCGAGAATTGTCGCTTCCTCCTGAAGCCGATCGACTGGAACCAGCATCGTGATCGGACGGCTGATGGCCTCCTCCGCCGTATATCCGAAGATGCGTTCGGCAGCCTTGTTCCAGCTCATGATCGTCCCGTGGAGGTCCTTGCTGACGATAGCGTCGTCAGAGGACTCGACCAGCGCGGCGAACATCTCATGGGGGCGGACGGGCGAATCGTCTCCGGAGGGGACGGCAATGGCGCCCGGTTCGGACGGCACGTCGCTAGCTGGGCGATCCCTCTCTAGCCCGGTGTGCCGGGGACGCTTCTGTGCCATGGCCAGTCACTGACTGTGCACGCCTCTTCCGAAGGCGACAAGGCTGTTTCTTGCGGGATGCGGAGATGTGATCCGAGGCTTCAGGGGCCAGGGACAGGTCCGGGCTGAGACGCATCGGCCCGAAAGCTGGCGCCGCGCAGCAGACCGGCACGGCGGACGTCGATCGCCATGCGCGGGGAAGCGTCGTGATCTTCGGGCCGATCGATCCGGATCACCCGGCGGGCGCGTCGGCCGGGCAGCGAACCGATCCACGCAGCGTCTTCAGGTCGCTCTGGATCGGCCCCGCTTCGTCGAGGAAGCGGTGGCGGAGCGATGCGATCTTCTTCCGGGCGGAGAGGCCGTTCAGTCGGTGCGCGTACTGTGTGAGCGCCTTCGCGGATTGCTGCAGCTGCTTCTTCACCTTCTTGGCGTTCGACTCGCGGCAGAACCCCTCGGCGTCCAGCTTCCGCGCCTTCGCGGTCTGGACGTTCTTCACGAGCTTCGGACCGAAGGTGCCCAGCCCGGGCTCGGCGTCCAGGTCGGCAAGGAGGGCGTCGAGCCGGCAGTCGATCGATGCGAACGTCGCGCCGTCGGGTGTGCCGGCGCACCCGACGGGAGGCAGCGTCGTCGTGGTGGTGGACGTCGACGAGGACGAGCTGGTCGTGGACGACCCGCACGTGTCGATGCCGCAGACGCCGGTGCCGTCGCAGACGTCGTCGGTGCAGGGATCGCCGTCGGCCGTGCACGCCGTATCGACGGCGAGTGGCGTGCAGGTCGATGGCTGGCCCGTGCAGTGCCAGCACTCTTCGACCGCGCAGGCTCCGGAGCAGCCGTCGCCGGGCGTGGTGCCGCCGTCGTCACAGGTTTCGCCGCCGGCGACGACGCCGTCACCGCACGAGACCGCGTCGCAGATCATCGACAGGCTCGCGACGACCTCGGCCGGGGTCATCGGCGTGTCGCGGACCTGGAGGTACGCGATCACGCCCGGGTCCGTCTCGCGAATCGCGGCGTTCCCCGTCGTGTTGTCCATGAGGAAGTACACCACCGTCGCGCTCGGGGCGTAGAGGTTGCCGGTGTCGGTGTACGTGCCCGAGGCCACGCCGTTGATGTAGAGCGACACGAGCTGCGTCGCCGCGTCGCGCGTGATCGTCACGAAGACGTCCTGGTCCTGGACGAAGGAGCCGGAGGCGAACGTGCCGACCGGGTAGAAGCTCACGCCGTTTCCGAGCTTGTAGATGCCGGTGTCTTGCGTGGAGTTCGAGAAGTGTCGATGAGACGTGCGTACCCGCTGTCCATGGGGTTGTAGCGCATCAGCATCGAGATCGAGTACGAGCCCGTCACGACCGTGGGGGCGGTGTTGGCGTGACGGAGCCCGCCGCTCACCGGAAACGACCAGGCGCGGATGGTCGGGGTCGAGGCGCACGCGGAGGCGCTGATCGTCTCGGTCACGAACGCGCCGTTCACGAAGTCGGGACCGCTCGTGACGATCGTGGCGGTGGCGTTGGAGACCGGTACGAGGACGTTGCCCGCGCCTTCGAGCGCCGCGAACGAGTCACGAAACAGGTAGGTCTCGGTGACCTGGGCGTCGGCGCGCCCGACCTGCCCGCCGATCGCCAGGGCGAGCTGCAGGCCCACGACGACGGCCTTCCACGAATTGCCCATCTGAACGTCCCCCGTGTCTCCTGCGGGCACGAGGGGTTGCGAACGGGACCGGACGTTTCGTCGCGGCCTCCGCCAACGCCCTCGCCGTAGGGTGCATCCTGGCGTCGCGGTCGTACGCCGCAACGTCCCATGACGTCAAGACGGTTGGCGTCATTCCTACGGAGCAGGCGAACATTCGCGGGCGTCGGCGTCCAGTGTATCGAGCAGCCCCGGCGCGGTCTTCAACGACCGCATCGGCGTGTGACGGCCGGCCGAATGAGCACCGGCGGGTGAGCAGCTTACCGCCGCCACCTTGACGACGGCCCTGAAGTGGTCTTGGACCTGCAGGATGACGGGCCGACGCATACGGTGCTCGATCATGATCCTGACCTCGATCTGGTGGGGATGCGCAACGCAACCGCAATCCGGCCGCTCCGTGCCGCCGACCGGCATCGCACAGCTGCAGCTCCCCATGGACGCGGCGGCGCTGCGCCGGATCGCGGCCGACGATGAAGCGAAGGGGGAGCTCGCCCAGCGCCGTGACATCCTCGCGGGGATCAACCGGCAGCTGCTGATGCTGCCTCCCGACGACGCCTTCGCCCCGGAGCTGTTCGATTTCATGGTGGTGCTGGCTCCGCGCATGGAGTCCGGCACGGTCTCTCCCGCCTGGGCGAGCTATCTGTACACGACGTACCAGCGCGAGCTGCGGGAGGAGCGTCCCGACGGGCGTCTCCGGCGGCCGGCGGCCGCGATCGAGCCCGTCGTCGACCACTACATCGAGTTCTATCAGATCAAGCTCGATCCACGCGCACAGCAGCGTCCCGACCCCGCGGCCGACGGGTTCGATGCACTGAAGGCGTGGCGCGACGAGCAGCGCCTCGGCCGCTGACGGGCGTTCAGTCCGATCTGCCCTTGAACGCGACCCCCGTGTCTACCAGCGCGTTGCTGAAGATTCCCTCCCAGCAGGCGCCCGTATCCTGCCGTCGGAGCTGGACCGGTGGGGCGCGTCTTTACCGCGGGGCCGGTCTTTGCCATTGCTGGGCGCCGAGTGAACGCCGAGTATACCCGCAGGCTCCGGAGCGCCGCCGACGCCGTCGCGCTCGTCCCCGAGGGCGCCTACGTGCTCCAGAACAACGCCGTCGGCGAGCCGCCCGGGCTGCTGGCCGCCATCGCCGAGCGGGTGCGGGCCGGCGATCTGCGGCGCGTGCGCATGGCGTCGCTCCTGCCGATGGGCGGCAGCGCGGCGTCGATCTTCGCCCCCGATGTCTGCGGTTCCATCGAGTGGGAGTCGCTGTTCGCCAGCGGCGTCGATCGCGCCCGCGTGCGCGACGGGCAGGCTTGCTTCATCCCGGCGCAGTTCCATCAGATCCCGCGCATCATCGCCGACCATCTCGACGTCGACGTGACGATGATCCGCGTCTCGCCGCCCGACGCACACGGCTGGATGAGCCTCGGCGTCAACGTCGACACGGCCAAGGCCGCCATCGCCAAGGCGCGCATCGTCCTCGCCGAGGTGACCCGCTTCATGCCGCGCGTCCATGGCAATTCGTGGGTGCACGCCTCGGAGTGCGACGCCATCATCGAGCACGACGTCCCCATCCAGGAGCTGCCGGTCCCGCCGGCCCGTGACGAGGATCAGGTCATGGGCGAGCGGATCGCCGGGCTGATCCCCCACGGCGCGACCATCCAGCTCGGTATCGGGGGCGTGCCGAACGCGGTCGCGCGCAGTCTCGGGTCGCATCGGGAGCTCGGCATCCACACCGAGATGTTCGTCGACGCCATGGTCGACCTGATCGAGCAGGGCGTCGCGACGGGGTCGCGGAAGACGTTCCACCGGGGCAAGGCCATCTACGCCTTCGCCGCCGGCTCGCAGCGCATGTACGAGTTTGTCGACGACAACCCGGCGATCGAAGCCCACCCGGTGGACTACACGAATCACCCGGCGCAGATCGCGCGCAACGCCAATATGATCTCGGTGAACTCGACCATCGAGGTCGACCTGACGGGCCAGTGCTGCTCGGAGTCGATCGGCCCGGCGCAGTGGAGCGGCACCGGAGGGCAGCTCGACTTCGTGCGCGGCGCATACGAGTCACCCGGCGGCAAGTCCATCATCGCCTTCTACTCGACGGCCAAGAACGGCACCGTATCGCGCGTCGTGCCGACGCTCACGCCGGGTGCGGTCGTGACGACGCCGCGCACCGAGGTGCATTGGCTCGCCACCGAGTACGGCCTCGTCGAGATGAAGGGTCGCTCCACGCGCGAGCGGGCGAAAGCGATGATCGGGCTCGCGCATCCGCGCTTCCGCGACGACCTCGCGCGGGCCGCGCGCGCGTTCGGCTATCTCGGGCGCGACTGAGCACCCATCGCGGCGTAGAGGGGGGCCCTACATGCCGCGGTTCGACGTCGCGCTCAAAGGGACGGCGCCTCCTGTAAGGTGGAATGGCCTTGCTGTGGGGACCGCTACCGCGCAAACACGGCCTTCCATTCCGCCTTCATGTCCACGACGGTCCAACCGTACTTCCTGGCGGCGTCGAGGGCGGTGGTCAACTTCCCGGTAACCGGAGGCGTGGCGTCGTAGGCGTATTCGCGATCAGCATCGGTGTGCTGGACGATGACGCCCAGGCTCGGCCGGGGATTGCCCAGGGTCGTGTATTCGAGCATCGCCTGGTCCCCATCGCTGTTCCCGAAACACGCGATGGGTCGGCGACCGATGGCCTGGTGGATGCTGGGGGGCTTGCCTTCCCGGTCGTCGACAAAGAGGTAGTCGAACGTCTTGATCAGCCTCGGCTGACCCTCGCGCATTTCGTATCTGACCCGCGTTGTCGATCCGATGACCTGCTCCGGCGGAATACCGTAGACGCGCTCGGACCAGACACGCATGAAGTCTGCACCGCCAGCGGACACGATGAACGTCTTGAAACCATTGGTCCGCAGGTAGGCAAGCAGCTCCCGCATGGGCTGATAGGTGAGCTGGTCGTACGGTCGGTCGAAGCGCGGGTGCTTGGTCGTCTCGAGCCACCGATTCACCCGTGTGCCGAACTCTTCGGGTGTAATTCCCGCATGGGTCAGGGCCAGAACGTGCAGGAGTCCGTCGTGGTGCGCCCCGGCAAGCAGCGTTGCGACGTCGCCCCGAAGCATGGCCTGGACCATCGGATCCGCGGCAAGCTGCGGCTCCATGGCGCGGCGGCGTTCGAGCTCGTCATGCACGAACGCCGCCTGGAAGGGAAGTGGGGCCTCCACCCATAGCGTGCCGTCGTTGTCGAACACGGCGATGCGCTCCGGCTCGGGTACGAACTCCGGGCTACCCGCTCGTGCGACCCGCTGCACAAACGCGGTGATTGCCCTCTTCGACGGCGTGTCGTTCCAAGACGGTATCGGGTCGTTGGACGTCGTGCCGCTTGTGCCTCCGACCATACGGCCTGCTCCTTCTCGCGAGATGGCTTCGCCCGGATTTGGGGTGTGCTTCCCTACTGCCGGGCCACCCGTGACATCTCGACTAAGTGACCGAGTATTGGCGTGAACGGGGTATTCGCCGTCGAACCCTGCGGCTGTCCGTCACCGGATGCCGCGCCTCGCCTCCCCTCCCGTCACGGCACGCCCGCCGGCGTCGCCGCGATCATCTCGCTGCCGGGCGACCCGACGCTTGCTCCAGGTCGAGTAGGGAACGGCGACGATCGCCCCCAGGATCATGTACGACAGAAGCGTCGGAAGAACGGCCTGCTCCGCGCGGTTCAAGGCCGTGATGAAGAGCGCCAGACCGACGTTGCGCGCGATGGTCGCGATGGCGAGCGCGGCACGCTCATCGGGAATGGGGTCCCCCAGCAGGTGTCCGAGGGCGAGCGAGACGCCGACCATGATCACGATCGCCAGCGCGGGAAGCGCGCCGAAGTGCAGGATCATTCGTATGCCGGGAACGACGATCGCCGCGATGAGCAACGCGAAGAGGACCTTGGCCAGCACGGTGAGCGGCTTGGCGGCGACGCCGGCGAGTCCGGGCACGAGACGCCGGACCAGCAGCCCGATGCTCACCGGCAGGAACTGCACGATGGCAACCTGCCTGGCCACCTCCAGCGACGCCAGCCCCGACGTCTCGAGCACGAACATGGCATGAAAGAGCGCCAGCGTGAGCGGCGTGGTCAGGACGGCCAGCAGAGCCAGCGTCAGCTGCAGGCTGGCCGAGTAGGGCGTGCTCCCGCCTGCCATCTGCGAACGCATGGTGGTGAGGGGAGCGCCGGGCGCCGCCGCCAGGACGGCCAGGCCCGTCACGACCGCGCGCGGCAGGTCGAGCAGCCAGAGCAGGAGCAGGACCACGGCGGGGAACAGCACCAGCACGGCGAGCAGAGACCGGATCAGCAGAGCGGGACGCCGCCAGAGCGACGTCAGCTGCTCGAACGGGAGGGTGATCCCGATGTCGAGCATGAGGGTGAAGATCGTGATCTTGACGAGAACGAGCAGATCCGGGTGATCCATCGTTCGCCCGTCAAGCCGCCGGCTGGCGCGCCCGCGTCATGCGCTCCGCCGCTCCATGACCTGCCTGGACTCAGGCATCCTCTCTTCGTGCATGGCACCGCGACGCGTCGAACACGACTTGATCGTACCACCAGAGGTTCTCAAAGAAGGTGGCTGCTAGGTCGAGGCGCGCTTTTGTTTGTGAGGATGCTCCTTCCACGATGGCACCGATACTACGACTCCCATCAATGGCATCGAACAACCGCTTCTCTGTTGAATCGATTGGCATGATCAGATCCGCGTAGGCATGTGTCTGGTTGATCAGCACACCCGCCGCCCCCGGGGGCAGCCGCTCTTGAACACAGACGGTGTCTGGCATTCGAAGGGGCACATAGCCAAGCCAGGCGTCGCCGGCGAAAGTGACTTGTTGCAGCTCAGGGCTATCGTTTCGGTAAACAACCATGCTGTGGCGAACCATTGTGCCGCGAAACAGTTCGACGGCGGCATACTGCTCCACTGTGGAAAGCTCCTTCAGCCGGGAGGCCTGCGGGATCCTTGCCAGGACTCCACAATGAGGGGTGTAGGGTGCTTGTTTGATCCACCGGCCGAATGTCAGTCCTGCTTTCCCGATGAAATCGAATAGTTGCGGCACTGAATAACTGCGGTCCTGCGGGTTCAAGAGTGCGTCGGCGAGCGCCGCCTCCTGGCCGAAATCCGGGGACTCGCGCAGCAGATTCTCCAACGGATGCCCGGATGGCATCGCTGTGAGCGCCGCGATGAGATCGCGGATCTCCTTGTCGTTGGCATGGAGACCGATCCGTCTGCAGAACTCTTGCATCATATAGATGCCGGCCCGCCCGTAAGGCGCATACACCATGAGGTGCATCGCGCCGTCCGGTTTGAGGACTTCGCGCAGAGCGCTGAGCCCCGCATCAGGATCCGCAAGATGATGGAGAACACCGGTGCAGATGATCTGATCGAAGCTCGTTCTCAGGTCACTGACCCGCTCGATGGGAAGCTGGTCGACCTGGAGATTGTGCAAGTTGTATTTCCGCTTGAGAGCCTCGGTACAGCGCACACTGGTTGCGCTGAAGTCGATGCCGATGACCTGAGCCGCGGGCCAACGCATGGCATGCTTGGCCGCCTGAGATGTTCCGCAGCCGGCAACGAGGATGGATTGCTCTTCCCGATAGGGTCGTAGGGGCCAGAGGAAATGATAGTCCGCACGGCGTCTTTGTCGGTCCTGCCCGAGCCGTCGATATTGCTCGAGGCTGTCGATCGGCCGAGGATACGGATACCGTTCGTAGAAGTCCCGGACTTCCGCTGCTACTTCGGCGGAGGGTGAAGGTGGTGTCTCTTGCTGGCTCATCGAGGACCACTCGACCGCTGCGCTCTACAGCCTCTCCGACACGTCGAGTATCCTCTCGTCGTCGAGAGCCGTAGAGAAGGTTCAATGTTCCGGTCGAACGCGTTGAGCGTTCGAACCCGGAACAACATTGAACCTCGAACGAGGCTGTGTCTTCCCTGACGCTCTCAGCGCCCACCTCCGCTGGCAGCCTCACTCATCTTCGCCAATGCTTGATCGATCGTGAAGCTGGCTGCTTTCTGCCGCGGCGGGAACTCCTTGAACGTCTCCATGAACGAAACCACGATCGCCTGCGCTGCCAATACCAGGGGGACATGGTCGATGAGCCAGTCGTAGTAGGTGTTCGAGGTGACGTCGGCGCGCTCGAACGGGTCGGTCCGCAGGTTGAAGAGCTTCGGGACCCGTAGCGGCACGAACGGCTCCGCCCAGATCCGCAGCGTCCCCTCAACGCGCTGCTCCATGAACACGATTTTCCAGTTGTCGAAGCGCAGGGCAACCAAATTGCCGTCGTCGTCGAAGTAGATGAATCCCTGGCGCGGGCTCTTCTTCTCCTGTCCGGTCAGGTACGGCAACAGGTTGTAGCCGTCGATATGGACTTTGAATGTCTTGCCTGCCGCCTGGTGCCCCTTCTTGAGCTTCTCTACGATGTCCGGCTCGCCGGCCATCGCGAGGAACGTCGGCAGCCAGTCGTGATGCTGGACGATCTCGTTGGAAACAACGCCCGCCGGGATCTTGCCCGGCCAGCGCACCGCCATCGGCACGCGGAAAGCGCCCTCCCAGTTGGTGTTCTTCTCGCTCCGAAAGGGCGTCATGGCGCCGTCCGGCCAGGTGTTCATATGCGGCCCGTTGTCGGTGCCGTACATGACGAAGGTGTCGTCGGCGATACCCAACTCGTCAAGCAAATTCAGCAGCTCGCCTACATGCTTGTCGTGGTCGATCATGGTGTCATGATACGGCGATTGCCACCGGCCTGCCTGGCCAAGACTCGACGGCTTGGTGTGGGTCCGAAGGTGCATGTGGGTGGTGTTGACCCAGCAGAAAAAGGGCTTGCCCGCTGCGTGCTGGCGCTTGATCCAGTCCTTGGCGGCGCCGACGAACTCATCGTCGCAGGTCTCCATGCGCTTCTTGGTGAGCGGGCCGGTGTCCTCGACCTTCTGCTTGCCTACCCGGCCCCAGCGCGGCTCTTCGGTGGGGTCGTCGGTATCGGTTGCCCAGCTGTGCATCACGCCGCGAGGGCCAAAGCGTTCACGAAAGTGAGGAAAGTCCTTCGGATTCGGGTAGTCGGGTAGCTCCGGTTCCTCCTCGGCGTTCAGGTGATACAGGTTGCCGAAAAACTCGTCGAAGCCGTGGGCGGTCGGCAGGTACTTGTTCAGGTCTCCCAGGTGGTTCTTGCCGAACTGGCCGGTGGCGTACCCGAGCGGCTTTAGCAGCTCGGCAATGGTCGGGTCCTCGGCCTGGAGTCCAATTGGCGAGGCAGGCATGCCGACCTTGGAGAGGCCGGTGCGGTAGACGCTCTGCCCGGTGATAAACGCAGAGCGGCCCGCTGTGCAGCTCTGCTCGGCGTAGCAGTCCGTGAACTTCATCCCCTCCTTCGCGATGCGATCGATATTGGGGGTGCGGTAGCCCATCAACCCGTCGCTGTAGCAACTGAGGTTGGTGATGCCGATGTCATCCCCCCAGATGACGAGGATATTGGGTTTCTGTGGCTTTGCCATCTCATTCTCCCTTCATGTTTGTCGGTGTTCTCATTGCATCGCCCTAAGAGATCGGGATTCGCCCTCCGTTCTGGCGTCGAGCCGCACCTCGGCGGGCTCGCCGAGAACTGCTGACACGAACGCCGACGAGCTTGTCCGCCGCAACCATGGTTCGCAGGACGATGAAGTCCTTCGTCCTAGCCGCACAAGCTCGCGCCGATGCGACTGCGGATGGGGTCGAGACGCTCGTGCAACCTGGCGTCGTGGAGATAGCCGTAGAACTTGCCGACGCCGAACCCGAGCAGCCAGGGCGGTGCGGATGCACGCCATGAGCGTCCGATCAGCGGCCTCCCGGCTCCGTTCTCTCGCGAGCTCGGTGCTGGAGTCGATCATGGCGGCGAGCGATAGAGAAAAACTGGTCGATCTTCGTTTGTCAATGGGAGTGAGTTGCGGGACGTGGCGCCGCGGTATGTCCATCTTGCGATCGCTGGCACGCTCGCAGGATGATGCCCGTCCAGCGCGCGCCACATCGTGGTTGACGGTCCTTGGACTTCGTGATCGAAAACCTCTCGCGAGCGGCACCACGCTTGGGAGGAACCCTTGCGACGACGCCACCGTCAGCATGACTCCGTGCAAGCGCGGACGACTCTGGTCGCTGCGACTCTGCTTGCGGCTGGCGCCCATGTTCGGTTGGTTCGCAGGCGGTGTTCGACAAGACGTGGCGGTTACCCGACATCGAGGTGACGTCGTGAGCACCGACTCGCCGCCGCACGTCGAGAAGCGCGGCCCAGGATGGGCCGCCTCCTGGCAAGCCCCCGTTTGACGACATGGTGTGGATCCCCGGCGGCCCGTTCCTCATGGGGTCGAACAATCACTACCCCGAGGAGGCGCCGGCTCACCCGGTGGCGGTGAGCGGCTTCTGGATGGACCGGTTCGCCGTGACCAACGCCGCGTTCCAGCAGTTCGTCGAGGCAACGGGTTACGTGACGGTCGCCGAGCGCCCCGCGAATCCGTCCGACTATCCAGGCGCGAAACCGGAGCTGCTCGAACCCGCGGCCGTGGTCTTCCGCAAGACCGCGGGTCCGGTCGACCTGCGCAACCCGTACAACTGGTGGACGTACGTGCGCGGCGCCGACTGGCGGCACCCGCGGGGACCGGGAAGCACCCTGGAGGGGCTCCGGAACCATCCGGTCGTGCAGGTAGCCTACGAGGACGTCGCGGCCTATGCGACGTGGGCTGGAAAGGCGCTGCCGACGGAAGCCGAGTGGGAGTGCGCGGCGCGCGGTGGGCTCGAGGGCGCGGAATACGTGTGGGGCGACGAGTTCACGCCGGACGGCACGCACGTGTGCAACACCTGGCAGGGCGAGTTCCCGTGGCAGAACCTGCTGCGCGACGGCTACGAATGGACGGCGCCGGTCGGCTCCTTTCCGCCCAACGGCTACGGGCTGTACGAGATGGCCGGCAACGTCTGGGAGTGGACCACCGACTGGTACCAGGACCACGGCAAGATCGAGAAGGCCTGCTGCACCATCCGCGACCCCCGGGGCGGCGCGGCTGAGCAGAGCTACGACCCCCGCCTGCCCCAGGTTCGCATCCCGCGCAAGGTGATGAAGGGCGGCTCGTACCTGTGCGCGCCGAACTACTGCCGGCGGTACCGGCCGGCGGCCCGCATGGCGCAGCCCGTGGACACCGCGATCTGCCACCTCGGATTCCGGTGCATCGTGCGAGTGCCGGCGCAGCCGGCGTCGCCGCGTGGCGGACGTGAGGAAAGCGCCTGACGACCTGATCGGAGCCCCCGTGGAGCACGACACCCCGACCACGCGCCCGAGCTCGAAGTCGGATTCCGACCGGAGCTCCGTCGAACTGGCGGCCCGGCGCACGGGCATGTCGTTCCAGCGCACGCGTATGAGCGCGGATCGCACGCTGATGTCGGTGATCCGCACCTCGCTGTCGCTGATCGGGTTCGGCTTCACGATCTACCAGGTATTCGCGAAGCTGCACGAGGCGCGAGATGCTGAAGAGCGCCGCGGCGCCGCGCCACTTCGGTCTGGCGCTGGTGCTGCTCGGTGTCGCGATGCTCGCCGTCGGCATCGGGTATCACGTGGCCTTCATGCTGAGCCTCCGCCGGCAGCGCGAGCAGATGAAGGTGGAGGGACTGGTTCACGCCGAGAGCCCGTTTCCGGTTTCGCTGACGCTGGTGGTCGCCCTGTTGCTGCTGGCGATCGGGGTCCTCGCCATCGCCAGCATGGTGTTCAACGCAGGGCCGTTCGTTTGATGGCAGATTTGCGAGCGATATCGAGACGACCGCCAGAGGGAGGCGAACGATGACGACCGGATGGAAGCTCGCCGCGTGCACCGCGGTGGCGATCGCGACCGGCTGCGCGACGCAATCGCAACAGCTCGCCGCCCGCCAGCCCGCCGCCGTCCAGGCGGCGCTCGAGCGCGGGCGGTTCGACCTGAACTGTCCGTCGGCAACCGGCACAGTGCTGTCGCAGGACTACATCCAGCCCGCCATCCAGGGCCCGTGGATGATGGGGCTCAACCGCGTCGAGTACACGGTGGGCGTCGCCGGGTGTGGCCAGCGCACGACATACGTCGTGCTCTGTCAGGAAGGGACGTCGACGTGCTTCGCGGCCGACCCCCGGGACAGATTCCAGCCCCAGCCCCAGCGCTAGCCGGCTCGCTTCCGTGACGATGCGCGCCCAGCATGCCTGCGGCGAGGTCCGGATCGACCTCGACGATGCGCTCGGCGACGAGTCCGTGCACAAGCAGAACAGCCTCCCGCGGGCTTCGTTCATCCAGTACTCGACGTACGCGACCCCGTAGTCGCCCTGGATCGCCACGTCCCTGAGATGTGCCTTCGCGACCTGCTCCGGTGTCGCCCCGGTCACCTCGTGGGTGCCGATGAAGAGCAGAATGCCCCTCCCCAGCTTCTCGGACGGTATCCCGACGTCGCGGCCGGTTGCACGCATCCTCCGCATCGATTGGCATCTCGAGCGGGTGAGGCGAGGCTGCTCGGCGACGTGTCGGATCGGCAGATAGCCTAAACCGCACAGACGGCGATCGCTGGGGCGTCGCGACGGGCCTTTTCGGTCGCGGTGGCCAGGTCGGCAAGGGGAGTGTAGGTGGCGCGGTCAGGGTCGAGTCCGAGGTCGGCGGCATCGCCCGGACCGAGGCGTTCCACGAGCGCCTTGGAGGCGAGCGCGCGTCCGCCGGTTGCGCAGGCCTCGATGCGAGCAGTCTCGTTGACCTCGTCGCCGAGTGCGATGACCTCGGTGCGTCCGCTGGTCGCGATCTGTCCGACGTAGAGAGTGGATCCCCAGTGCAGGCCAAACCGCAGGACGATGTCGCCGACAGCGAGGCTGCTCCGCGTCGCGGCGTCGGTGAGCGCGCTTCTGAGTGCGCGCGCGGCGGCAATGCAGGCGCGCGCCGCGGCAGACTCCGAGCCGGCGGTCTCGGCGAGGAAGAAGGCGACCACGCCGTCGCCGACGTGCCGACCGACGAGGCCGCCCGCGTCGATGACGCACTGATCGGCGGCGCGCGCGAGGCGGCGCCCGAGCGCGAAGTAGCTGGCCGTAGGCAGGCGACGGGCGAGCGGGGACGATGCCTCCAGGTCCGCGAACAGGATCGCCGCCGGGCGTCGCGCGGCCTTCGCGACGTGCTGCATGCGTTCGAAGTGCCGCGGATCGACGCCGACCGCGATCGTTGCGAGCACCGCCATGCCGGCTTCGGGCTTCATGAGCAGCGCGGTGCCGGTGTGCCGCCCCGTGGGGTCGTGGATGCGCACCGTCGTGATGAGGTAGGTCACGGGTGCGCCGACGTGCATCCCGTGCGACGAGACCGAACGTGCCGGCGCCGGGTCGACGGGCGAGAGCTGGTCGACGAGGTCGCGGAGCGCCGGGTGGACGAGCTCGCGCAGTCCGTCGTGGCCTCCCGCCGTTTCGGCGAGGATGGATCCGCCGAGCAGCGCGAACATCTCGCGCACCTGGTCCAGGGTATTCGGACCGCTTCGCCACTGCAGTCGGACGTCCACTGCCTCGGGTCCAAAGTAGTGCTCGCCAAGGGCGACGGGCGCGAGGTCCGTCAGGCCGCCGACGATGCGACGCATGTCGTCGGTGCTGTAGACCAGACGCCAGTCGCGGTCGACGACGTCGGCCCAGTGACCCGCATCGCGCAGCGCCGCCGCCATCGCGGCGAGTGTTGGGTCCTCGGGCAGCGGGAGCGATCCCTGACCTTGCATGGCGCGAGTCTATAGCCCGGCCCGCGTCCTTGGCTACGCCAACGCAGGACTCGGGTCGCGGCAAAATATTGCGGCTGGCTCACCCCTGGTCGAGCAGCCCGTGTGCAGCGCACTTCACGTCGGGTCCGATGCTATCGCGGGGATCAGGGCAGTGTGCTGCGCAGAGAACCGTGCCATGTCAGCCGAAGAGGCGACGATGCTCGACCATGATGCAGCGGTCCTGGACGACCGAGATTCCCGCCTCCTCGAGCCGTCGCGCGAAGGCATCGTTGCGAATGCCGGACTGGAGCCACACCAGACGGGGCCGGACCACGAGGACGTCATCCAGATGCTCGTCGAGCAGCTCGCTGCGCCTGAAGACGTCCACGATATCGATAGGGGGGCCGATCTCGGCGAGCGTCGCGCGTACCGGCTCGTTCCACAGCACGCGACCGACGTGGACGGGGTTGGCAGGAAGCACGTGATAGCCATGTTCGTACAGGTAGGAAGGGACGTAGGACGCCGGCTTCGCCGGATCGGGGTGCGCACCAAGCACCGCGATGCGGCGCGCGGCAGCGAGTGTCGCACGCAGGTCGTCGTCGGAGCGCATCGGGTCCATCGCTACAGTCCACCGGCCGTCGCGAACGGGGCGATCCGTTCCGGACGACACGCTCCGCCCATGTGCACAGGAGTGCTCATCTCGCCTCGTGGCGCCGGGTGCCGAATTCGGGCGGTAGCGCGCTCTCGGCGCGCCTGGACGCGAGCTCCGCGCTGGCGGCCGCCGCGTCCGCCGCGTCGAGCTTGGGATCGCGCGGCCGATATTCGGTCTGGGCCGGGAACGCGAAGCCGGCGGCGACCCGGTTCACCAGCTCGATGATGCGGAGCAGCAGGTCCTGCTGGACGTCGAGGAATTCGCTCCCGTCCGACGTCTCGACGTACGCGAAGACCTCCACCTGGATCGACGAGGCGGCGAGGTCGACCAACCGCACGCGCGCCGGATCCGGGCTCACCCGCGGGTGCGCGAGGAGCATCTCGCGCAGCTCGATCAGCAGCAGGCGCAGCTGGTCGGGGGTCGTCTCGTAGCGCAGGTCGAGCCGCTTCTGGAACAGGATGCGGTCGCGCCGGCTGTAGTTCGTGATCGCCATCTGGGCGAGCTCGGAGTTGGGCACGGTGGTCACCGTGCGATCCGGGCCGCGGATGCGCGAGGAGCGGATGCCGATCTCCTCGATCGTGCCGACCTGGTTGCCGTAGCGGCACGAGTCGCCCACGCGCACCGGTCGATCGGCAAAGAGGTTCAAGCTGCCGAGCAGGTTGCCGAGCGTGCTCTGCGCCGCGAGCGCGACCGCCAGGCCACCCACGCCGAGCCCCGCGATGATGCCGGCGAGGGGGATCCCGAGATCCCGTGTGCCGTAGGCGACGACCGCGCCCGCGCCGACGAGCCCGGTAATGCGGGCGGCGAGGCGGAGCAGATGCGCGTCGAGGCCCTCGTCGGGGATGCGCGGTGAGGTGATGATCGACTCCGCGAGGAGCATCGCCGCGAGATACGCCGCCCACGCCCCCGCCAGGTATCGCACGATCGACAGGGCGATCTCCGCCACCTGTGCGACGTCGCCCTGGAGGTTGATCTGCAGGACAACGACCACCTTGAGAAAGGTGGCGAGCAGGAACACGCCGAGGGGCACGATCAGGCGGCGGCAGTACGCCGCAGGCGACGAATCCGACCTTCGTGGCCGCACCCACCGGTGCACCAGCAGGAGCGCGACCGTCGCGAGCAGGACGACCAGTAGGCTCGCCAGCAGCTTCCAGAGCGGCGTCCCAAGGACGAGCACGTGCGACCAGGACGGCAGCGCCGCCACGAGGGCGGGAGGCACGAGCCACCCGGTGATCTCGACGCTTTGTGCGAGCGGCGAGCCCATCGGCATCGGCCGGGTGTAGGGAAGATGCCGTACCGCCTCGTAGAACTCGTCGAGTCGGGAGATCGTCTCGGCGCTGAACAGGAACTCGCCGGTCCGCGGCCCCTCGGCGATGCGCGCGATGGTGATCTCGGTCCCCGGGATCGCCCAGTGCGCTCGCGGACGGTCCGGCCCGAACGCGTCTGCGCCCGGGACCTCCTCGAGCGGCGGAAGCTCGATACGGGCCAGCACCTCCCAGAGCAGGACGCCTGCCCGGCCGCCGCGCTCACGCAGGTCGGTCGGTGGGATGGCGCTCAGGTCGAGTGTTCGCACGGCGCGTGCGCGCACCCGCATCATCTCGAGCGCGCGCTCGCGACTGGGGGCGTCGCGATACGCAATGAACGCGTGCTCGAACTCGGGAATCGTATCGACGAAGCTCTGCAGCGTGGCGCGCGGACTGGAGGTATCGGGTGGCGCCAGCGGATTGCCTGGCTCGCTCGCGAGCGCGGCGGCCGCCATCGGCATCAGCAGGAGCGCGAGCAGGGGAGATCGTGGGTGAGCCGTCATCGTGCGGACTCGTCGGCACGCTGCGACGTCTAGCGTACCGCCGGCCTGATCTCCTCGCGCGCGAAGCGACGCGCCATTTTACGTAGCTGCCTTTGCTCTGAAGTGAAGTCGGACTTCAGCATGGCGACGTTCCTGCGCACTCTCGTCGTTCGATGGTGTGAGCGCGATCTCGAAGACCTTCTCTACCCGGCCGGAGGCGGGCGAGTAGTGCGCCGACCCGGTCTTGAGCAGGTTGATGACCTCCGCGCCCGCGTGTCGGACGCGCTGCTCGATCGCGTCGAGCCGGTCGGCCATCACGAGCGACGCCACGGGAATGGCAGGTAGACGGGACAATGGGGTTGTTCGCCCTTCGTCCCTCTTAGCCATTTCCCGGCGCGTCTACCAGCCCGCCGCCCTTCCGTAAGCTCCTTGCAGAGAAGTCAGAGAGGGTGCCGCTCAACGACACCGCCGTCGCGATCCTCCGCGCCCGGCCGAGCCGCTGCCAGAGCGATTGGGTGCTCGCGAGCCAGACGGGCACCACGCCCGTGAACGTTTCCAACTTCCTGCACTTGGTGTTCATTCCCGCCGTTCGACTCGCCGGCATCTCCAACTTCCGCCAGACCTACGCGTTTCGGCATCAGCTGGCCCGGTAGTCCGTGGCAATCTGCCTCGGTCGCGCATCCCGAGGTTCGAGAAGATTGGCACGGCGCGGTATCGCGGGAGCTTCGGGTTCCAAGGCCTAGCCCCTTCCAGGAGGCTCCCAAACAGGCTCGGGACTGACAACACACCTAATCCTCTCTCCGTCCGCGGGCGGTGCGGATCCGCCTCCCGGGGAGGCCAAGCCCGGGAACGACGCAGCGGGGCGGACCGGACGATGTCGCCACCCGCGCCCGATCGCGGAGTTTTTTCGTTGCGAGCGCATAGGGCACTGCGGTAACCGTTTTCGGAAGGGAGGGCTCTATGCTCGTTCGTCACCTCGCATGTGTCGGCCTCGTCTTACTCGCGGGTGTCGCGTTCGCCGATCAGCAGCAGATCGCGCCAGGTACGGGCCAGCAGGACTCGACCGTGATCGACACCGGGGCGGACGGAATCTGCAATACGACGGCCGCTCCGGACGACATCCAATTCGCGGCGGTCGGCAGCGGCAGCCCGAATCGGACCGAGATCCGCTGCGGCGCCAACAAGATCGTGGACACGATCGCCACCGGCGACGACGTGCAGCTCATCGCCTTCGGCGCCCCGTGCAAGAACGCGAACACCCCCGTCATCGACACCGGCGACAACGGGCTCGCCGAGACGACGGCTGCCAGCGACGACACGCAGGTGATCGCGACCGGCGTATACCCCCCGAACACGCCGTGCGTCATCACCGGCGGGGACGGCGTGGCCCAGACGGCGGCCGCCTCGGGCGATGACGATCAGGTCCTCCTGCCGGGCGCCGCCGAGCCGAATACGGCGGTGGTGCTGTGTGGTCCCAACCTGGTCGCCGACACGACCGCGAACAACATCGGCGCAGGCGACGACGTGCAGCTCGTGCCGGTCGGCGCCGCATGCACAGCGAATCAGGTCGTCGTCGACTCGGGAGCCGACGGTATCGCCACGACGCGGGCGGAAGGTCCGGACCTCCGCATCACCGCCGCCAAGCCGGTCAAGATCAACATCTCGCGCGGGCAGGCGAGTGGATCGAAGATCGTGAAGTTCAAGATCACGAACACCGAGTTCGGTGCGACCGCCCCCGCGGCGCGCGCCTACAAGCTCACCACCACGGCGGGCAGCTGCGGCGGCGGTGTCGTCAGCCAGGTGGACGCGGATGCCACGACGCCCGGGCTGCAGGCGAGCGCGCTCGTCCCGCTCGGCGGCACCATGCGCGCCACGCTCGTCGCGAAGATGAAGCTCCAGAACGTGACGACCACGGCGAGCAACAATCCGGAGCGCTGTTCGTTCGACGTGTCGGTCGTGGCACTCGACACCGCTCCTGCCGTAGACGACGGCGCGAATCCCGACGGGAACACGACGACGGTCGACCTCGAGGTCACTGACCGCAACGACTTCTAGCCTGCCGGGCGCGGCACGAACGCGTGTCCCGCGCTCGTTCGCTCTGCTCCGAAGCGTGCCGGCACGGCATGAGCCGTGGGCGCAAACTCGTCAGACGGCTCGGGCGACGGGTTTACGCCCTCGCTCTCGCCCCCGCCAGGTTGCTAGGCGCTCGCCCGGGTGTCGGACTTGTGGCGGGATTGGGACAGCCCGCTCCGTCTCACTTGCTGAAGGGGACGACGGCGATCGTGTTGAAATTGGCGTCGTTCACTTGGAATGCAGCGCGAAACTGTCCTGAACCGGTGATCGCACAATGGCCCCGGAGCAAAGGTGGAGGGCGAAGTCCCAGCACCGCAGAACTCGGTTGCTGCAAGGCTCGCACATGTGTTCGATGCGAGCGCGTTCCCAAGGTTGTCGACGATCGACACTGTGACGCGTGCGATTGGTCCAGTCCCAACGTTCACGGCCGAACGAAACAGCACCCTCGCCTGTCCGTTGTTGTCAGCGAACATCATGGGGAGTTCAGCGTGCCGGCTATCGCTGGAACTCCCAGTGTCAGGCACACCGCGGCGAACGCCACTACACGGGTGTTCGGTTCATCGTCGTCCTCCTGGGTCGGCCGTGTTCGCCGAGTCGACCTGAGCGTCCGCGTGTCAGTCGCAGACCGGCGTCTGCCCGAGGGTGGTCACTGTGCAGGCGAGACCCGCACAGCAAAGCGTGATATTGCCGCATGCCGAGCCTGCCGGCAGGCAGGTCCCGTTGAGCTCTTGCGCGAGCTCCTCCGAGAATCGATCGACGAGCAGTGCGACGGACGGCGCGTCACCCGTGGCGCTGCATCCACCCTTCGCGTCGATCTTCGCGAACGTCGTGCCGAGCGTCGCATGCGCGGCGTCGACGCAGGCGGTGTCCGGGTCGCTCCCCGTCTGGATCGCGTGGCGAAAGCATGCGTTCAGCGCCGACGATGCCTTGAGCGCCGCGTGCATCTTGGCGAACCCGCACGCGACGGCGGGGTCGAGCGACGCCGCGCTCGCACCCGCGGCGAGGACCATGCTGAGCGCGACGGCGCTGACCGATCGCATGATTGAAGTCTGCATATTCGTCTCCTCCTGCGTTGCGCGGTGGAGTGCCGCCGGTATCCGGCGTTCGCAACGCGTCAGCACTCCTACGCGCGACGCGACCGTCCGGATGCAGCTCGACGCGACGATGGCGCTCGACGCCGGCCCGAACGTGCACGCCGTGGAAACATCGATCTTCTCGCTCGCGGCGGGCGCGATATCCCGTCGCCGAGGCCGTTGCTTCCGATCCCGGTCGCCTTCACCACTGATACGGTTAGGAAGCTCGTTGCTGCGAGCGCAGTCGGAGGGCGTCGCTATGCGCCGCGGGTGGCCGCAGGCCGTCTGGCGCTCACGGTCGGGTGTGGGCAACCGTGTTGGTGGCGTCACTGACAGCGGGTGGAGATCACGGGCTCCCGGCACCGGGGAGCGCGACCGCCGGCGCGCTCGGTAGGCCGATCGGGCCGCCGCTGCGAGGCTGCCGGCGGGTAGCGCACACTGGGGACCGCCACCGCCAGGATCCGAAGGCGGCTCCAGGCGGCGGTCGGTACCGGTAGCATGCCGGAAATGAGCCGGCTGCCTCGATCGACCGTGTGCTCACTGGGCACACGAGCCGATTTCTTCGCTGTCACGTCGAGGAGTTAGCGATGCCGTACCACTCGCGTACCACCTGCGCGCCTCGCCGGAACAGATCCGAACCGGACGATCCGCGACGCCCGTCCGACCACGGCGGGCGCGCACGCCCTGCCGACCGCCCACGGGCCGTCCGGCTTACCTATCGTCTAGCTCGACGTACGTACCGCAACCGCCGATCTGCACTCGCGAAAACCGAGCTGTCTGCTGCGACGACGGGTGCCCCCCGTAAGCGCCGGCGCTGTTGCTACAGCCACGATGGCGACGGTCAAGGCAAGCTTACTCAGGGCTTCCCACATGGGGGCTAACGACTGGGCGTTAAGCGGCGGGCGCGTAGCGCCCGTCCACCTTCACGCCTTGTTCGACGGCCTAACAGCGTGCGTTGCCAGTACCCGACATCGATCCACCTGTTGAACTTGAAGCCTATCTCCTTGAGGTGAGCCACTTTCGAAAGACCGAACCTTTCGTGCAGCACCACGCTTGGCTCGTTCGGGAGTGCGATCCCAGCCAATACAGTGTGGACTCCTTGGGCCTGCAGTATCGGGAACAACTGATCGTAGAGCCGCGAGCCGACTCCGACCCGCTTGTGGTTAGAGTCGATATAGACCGTGATCTCAGCCGAGAACCGATAGGCGCTGCGGGCGTGCCACCTGGTCGCGTACGCATACCCAACGATGTGGGCGTCTCGCTCGGCCACCAACCAAGGCAGCGATGCTGATCCAACCTCCTGAATCCGGCGGGCGATTTCCGGCGCGGATACTTGTTCCTCCTCGAACGTCACGGTCGTCTCCCTGACGTAGTGGTTGTAGACGCCCGCGACAGAGGCGGCGTCAGCGACCGTCGCGGGGCGGACTAGGGTCTCTTCCTCCAAGTAGGTCACCATGGTGCCCGGTCCGTCGAACGAGGAATAGGCAGACCTACCTCATGCCTCTCGCGACGTGGCCACCGCAGATTCCCCACCTCGGCCCATCTGACTCTACCCAATCCGCTTGCACCAGGCTCGCCACCGCGTACCACCTGCGTACCACCCGGACCGCACAGGACCGGTCCTGACGGGGTGTGACGGGTCAGGACCGGTCCTCGGAAGTGCGCGACTTACCTAGAAACCGAGAGCGGGTGATCGGGATCGAACCGACGACCTTGTGCTTGGCAAGCACACGCTCTACCAACTGAGCTACACCCGCGAGAGCGAGGGAGGCTTCTACTTCCTCGCCTTTTCGGGGTCAAGCTGGAGCGCAAGGTCGTCCGTTCCACCCCGTGTGTCCAAGCGGTGTTCACGCGTACGGTCATCTTAGCCCCGCCCCGCTTCGACCAAGCGGTCCACGGCCGCGAGCGCTCCCGCTGCGCGCTCTCCGGGTGATGCTGTACCGCATGTGCATCGACGCCGTCCGGTGATCCGTGATGCTCCGCGCGACGACGTCTGGCACGCCGGCCGCCGCGAAGTTCGTCGATGCGCACCGCCTGGTGTCGTGGAAGACGAAGCCCCCGGGCCTTGCGCCCGACCAAGAAGCCCGCCGCCTTGCAAGCGCGCTTCCACTCGGACTTCAACTCGCCGATCGGCCGGCCGTCGAGGTGGAACAGCCCGCATCCAGGCCGGAGGACCTTCCACAGTGCCTGCACCATCGCCTGCGCCTGTCCCTGCAGCGGGACGACACGCTCCCGCCGGTTCTACAGCTTGCCGAAGTCCCAGACGAGCGCCGTCACGGCCCCGCGCTGCGACGTGCCGGCTCACCAAGGGAGACCCTGAAGGATGGCGCTGATTATCGTCGTGCTGCTGTTCCTGATTCTCGTCGCCCTGCTCTGGCCTGATAAGGCCCGCTATCTGCGAACCAGTTACCATCTCGGATTCCTTCCTGCCACGGGGTCCCGTGCCTCAACGCGCGTCAACAGATCGGTGGCCACCGGGGCCTGCCGTGGCCAGCGCGCCACGACAGAACTCCCGAGGCGCATCATGGTGCGGTCGTCGTCACGTCACGGGAAAGCGGTGCTCCATCAGACCATCCGGTCGCCAGCAGATACGGGTTCGTGCCCACCAGCCCATGCGTGAGCGAAGCCTCCGCGAAGGACGAAGCGCGGAAAGGTGACAAACTGCTCGACGACGAGGCGAACGAGCGCATCAACGGTCGAGCGGAACGGCTGCGGAGCCTCCCGCTCGAATCGGTGCCCACGCCCCTGGGCGACGATCGCACCGAGGACCAGCGCCACCCCGAAGACGGTGGAAAGAGGAGCGAGGCGCGCGAGACCTGCAGCCGTGAGGATGAACCCGATGGTGAAGAGCGGCACCGTCGCGGCGTGAATGATGAGATTGCGACGATCACGATGCGCACTCGGGTACACGCGCCACTGCCAAGAGACCACATTCGGCGTGAGAGTCCCCGCGCCGCGCTCTACGATGAACGGCATCGCGCTCCTCCTCCATCCCTGCGGAAGATTGGCCTCAATTGCGTCATACAATGGACTAGTCCTCCGTTTAGTCGATGCCATTGCGTGACGCAAGTGACTCCTATGCACGGGGCTTACTGTCGTGTTCCTGGGCGCCCGTTCCAGGGCGCGATCAGCCTGCCACGCGAGCGCCGCCAAAGGCGGGCTCGAGGAGAAGAAGCGCGTCGACCGGATCCTCAAGCGGGAGGCGCTCCAGCCGCGTGGCGAGCGTGCGCCGCCGCATCCCGCACCCTGCGGCCGAACGGCACGGCGCTGATCGATCGCCTCGCACGCCGCGCCGCCGCTGCCGGGTGCCGCCGGATTCCTGTAAGCCCTCGCGGAAAACGCCCTTCATGTCGGCTGCCCGCTCAATCGACGACGCGCGCGAGCACTCGGCCCAGGGTGTCTGCGGCACGTGTCCGGCTCCAGCAACTCCTCGCCGCGAGCGGAGAGCGGAGGCTCGCGACACTCGCCGCCGAACGCGCTGCTCTCGCCGCCGCCCTCGCGGACGGCCGGCTCCAGGTGATGCAGCTCTTCGCCCGGCGACCTTGACGTCAGCGCCTCGGGCGCGAGAGGGATCAGCGGCCGATCGCGAAGCCCCCGCGACTCACGGGCACCGAGGCTGCGCCGCCGGGGCTGCGCGGCGCCTCGAACCCGCCTCGGCCGACCGGGAACCCCGGCGCCCAGCGCGGCGGCCGTGCATGCTCGGTCGGCCGCGGACCGCGCTCGTGACCGTGGTCGCCAACCGGCTGGAGGTCTTGCGGCCGCGGCCCCCCCATCCGCAGCCATCGCTCGCCGCGCGGATGATGCCGCGATGGCTCGGTGACGGTCCCGACGGCCGCGGGTCTCTCGGTCCTGGCGTGGCGCGCTGGCGGCCCCGGCTCAGGATCCCAGCGCCGTGGCTCCCGCGGACCCGGCGAGGCAGTGGGCGGCGCTGCGTCGCGGCCGTCGGAGAGGGTCGGGCTCCCGGGCCGCTGCGCGGGCCGGCGCTCCCACGGCGGCAGCATATGCGCCGGACGATCGGTGACCACCCGAACCGGGTGACCCGCCTCCCGCTCGACCCACCTCCGATCCGGGACACGATCGATGTGATCGCGCCAATGGGTGTGGACCCCTCGCGGGACGAAGTCGCGCCCGACGACGTACCGCCGGAGCCGCGGTGAGCAGAAGTCTCGCCCGCGCACGAAGACGAACTGGTTGAAGACGGGACCGCCGAACGGCGACAGGGGCGCCCAGCCGATGAAGTTGCCGAACCAGACCCAGCGCACCCATGCCGGTCCCCACACCGACCCAGGAAACCAGGCCCAGCCCCACCGGGGGAGAAAGGACCAGCGCCCAAAATGGAAAGTCCAGCTCCACGGCTCGGACGAGAGCCAGGTCCATCCATGGGTGGTCCACACCCACTGCCCGTCAACAAACGGCTGCCACCCCGCGGCGACCGACGGCATCCAGAAGCGACCGTACGTCGGAGCGTCCTGCCACGTGCCATACGGCTGCAGCGCTCCCTCGTACTCCTCCGGCTGCGGCGCCTGCTCCGGCTCGTCGCCGGGGGAGCCCTGCGGAGCGTCCTCCTCGGGGTTACCCAGGTAGTAGAACTGCTCCTGCGCGGAGACGGTGGCGGCGGCGAGGACCAGCAGCAGGGCAACAAGGCGGACGGTCACGAACGGCTCCAACACGGAGATTGCGCGTACGTTGCGAGCGCGCCTCACGCAGGATCTTCCGGCTCCTCCTCCTCCACCTGCATACCTCCCAGCACACTCGACGGGAAGTCCTCGACGAACCGCGACGGCTTGCCGAGCACCATGCCGGTGCCGCGGTCGAAGATGTTGATCGGGTCGCCTTTTCGGGGTCGAGCTGGAGTCAACGGCCACGAGCGCCGCGCGCTCTCCTGGGTGATGTTGTAGTGGCCCGTGACGCTCCGGGCGACGACGTCGGGCACGCCGGCCGCCGCGAAGTTTGTCGACGCGCACCGCCTCGTGTCCCGGAAGACGAAACCCCCGGTCTTACGCCCCACCCGTCGTGGAGAGAGCAACGACGACCCCACGGTGCCTCGGGTGAGCGAGGC
>CAVQLX010000019.1:0-239326 GCA_963713495.1 uncultured delta proteobacterium
CGCAGCCCCCCCGCCCCGGCCGAGACGATCCACCAGAAGGACCTTGTCACTCCACGCGGGCCGATCGAGCCCGTCGCGCTGCACGGCCGCGACAGCGGCGTCCGATCAAGGGGAGCCGATGGCCGACTCCGCGATCTTGCGAGCGCGCCCCCCCAACTTCGAAGCTGCTCGTTGTTACCTCGGCGCTACCTCAGAATCGCTTACGTCACGAATCCCAGCACCAAGGCCCTGAATTAACAGTGCGCCCAGGGTGATTCGAACACCCGACCTTCTGATTCGTAGTCAGACGCTCTATCCAACTGAGCTATGGGCGCGCAGCAGGAAGGTGGGCTACTTAGCAGCGCGTTCTTGTCGCCGCAAGGCGCTCAGAGGGCTTTCGCTGTCACCTCGCCGGCAACGGAGCGCTCCGAGGGCGTCGACCGAGGCGTGATCTTCACGGTTCCACCACTTCGCGTACGTGTCTGGCGTGACGTTGATTGATGAGTTGCCCGTCTGCTGCTGGAGCTGCTTCGGGTTGCAGCTCTACGCCGATGTGGAAGCTCGCGAAGATGCGCCGCATCGAGTGCGGCGCGAGGCGATCGGACAGCTTCGCCATCTCGCGGACACGACGGAAGTCTTTCTCGACAACGTGTGGGTTGATCGGCGTGCCGGCCTCCTCGTCGGGCTGCTCTGCTACCCGGTGGCGAGGATCGCGCCGGGGGCCGTGACTGGATCGGAGGTATGATCGCGGCGATCCGACCGCCAAGGGCGCACTATGAAGGTATTCGCCCTCGCCACCTCACCGCCGCTTCCGTAAGCCGGAAGAGGGAGGACTGCGGCGCGGGCTACGGCGATTCAAAATCGCCGTTGACGTATTTGTCGGGGTCGCCGAGCCGGCCGCCATTGTCGACGGGCTGGGTGAGAGTTTGTCCGCCGCTCACCGAGGCAAAGCTCCCGCCCGCCGTGTTGCACTGGAACTCGATCGCCGCGTTCTGGCCGCTGGATCCTACGCCATCAGGGCGTCGATTCGTCAGGGCAACCTTCGGCGGTGCCGCGTGATCGCGCGGCACCGCCGCGGTTGCCGATCAGCTCGCGCGGGGCGAGCTGGCGGCTGCGCTAAGCTTTCGCGGTTGCCCCTCGCAGGAGGCTGAAGACCGCGAGCACGACGGCTCCGCCCACACCGCCGCCGACGACCTCGCCCAGGATACTGCCGAGATCGATGCCACCGGCGCCATGTGTCGCGAGGACGCCGAGGCCCTGCAGGATGGCGGCTCCGAGACCACCGCCGAGGATGCCCGCCAGCGAGTTTCCGCCTGTGCCGAGGCTCCTCTCGGGCATCAGCACTCCGGCGACGTTCCCGCCGACCGCCCCGCTCACGAGGCTCACGATCAGTCCGACCCAATCCATAGCCACCTCCACTTCGGCCACGGCTTCCCGTGGCCCACCACAGCCACAGAACCTTCTGGGTCCTTCACCGTATCGGTAGCAGGAATGATGTCTGCGCAGCCGGGGGGTGTCAACCGGGCTCAGCCCTGCTCCTCGCGTGCCAGGAACGACCGGGTCTCGGCATGTCGGGGATGGTCGAGGACGTCCTGGACGGCGCCCTCTTCCACGATCCGCCCGTCGACGAGCACGGCGACGCGCCGCGCCACCTGCCGCGCGAAGGCGATCTCGTGCGAGACGACCACCATCGTCTGGCCGGCAGCCGCCAGCGCACGCACGACGGCGAGGATCTCGCCGGTCATCCGCGGGTCGAGCGCGGAGGTGGGCTCGTCGAGCAGCAACGCCACCGGCTCCATGGCGAGCGCGCGCGCGATCGCGACGCGCTGCTGCTGGCCTCCCGAGAGCGCGTGCGGCAGGGCCTCCGCGCGGTCCTCCAGTCCGACCCGACGGAGCAGCGTCCTCGCCCGCTCCCGTGCCTGCCCGCGCGACAGGCCGAGCACCCGGCGCGGCGCCTCCGCGACGTTGTCGATCGCGGTCAGGTGGGGAAAGAGGTGGAAGCTCTGGAACACCATGCCCACCCGCAGCCGTACCTCGCGTAACGCCGCGGCGTCGGCGCGCTCGCACATCCCGGGGCGGAGCAGCCGGCCCGCCACCTCGACCTCGCCGGCGTCGAAGGGTGTCAGGTAGTTGAGCGCACGCAGCAGGGTCGTCTTGCCGCTCCCGGACGGCCCGACGACCGCGAGCACCTCGCCGCGCTCCACCTCGAGATCGACGCCACGCAGGATGTCCGTGTCGCCGCGACGCGTATGGACGCCGCGGACACGCAGCACGACGTCGGTCATGCGGGTGCGGGCGCCAGGCGGCGCTCCAGCCGTCGCGCGAGGCGCGCCAGCGGGTAGCTGAGCGCCAGGTAGAGCGCGGCGCAGAGCAGTCCGGGCACCAGCCAGCTCTGCAGGTACACGGCCGTGATCGTCATCTGCTTCGTCAGCTCCACGACCGTGATCACCGACACGAGCGAGGTGTCCTTCAGGAGCGCGATGAAGTCGTTGGCGATGCCGGGAAGCGCGACGCGCAACGCCTGCGGCAGCACGATGCGCCCGAGCGCTTGCGCGCGCGACATGCCGAGCGCGAGCGCCGCCTCGGTCTGTCCGAGCGGGATCGCCTCCAGGCCCGCGCGATACAGCTCCGCCTCGTACGCGGCGTAGTTGAGGCCGAGCCCGATGACCGCCGCGGTGAACGCGTCGAGCGCGATGAGCGGCGCGAGGCCGTAGTACAGCACGTAGAGCTGGAGGAGAACCGGCGTGCCACGGAACAGCTCGACGTATGCCCCGGCGGCGCCGCGCAACGGTCGGCCTCCGTAGCGGCGCGCCAGGCTGAGGCCGAGCCCGCCGGTCACCGCCAGCAGCATCGACAGCACCGAGATCACCACCGTCACCCCGGTCGCGCGCAGGAAGAGAGAGAGCTGCACGCCGGTGATGCTGCCTGCCGGCGCGGCCGGCACCGCGGCGCTCGCCGCCAGCGCGACCTGCCGGTCGTTCCAGATCCGCCAGCGCTCGAGGATCGCACGCAGCTCCCCGTCGCGCGCCATGGCGCCCAGCGCGTCGTCGACGGCGCGTCGGAGCGCCGGCTCGTCGGGCCGCATGGCGATGGCGTAGACGCCCTCCCCCACCTCGCCGGCGCCGCGCAAGCCCGGCCGCACCAGGCCGTAGCGGTCGGCGATGATGTCGTCGAGCACGACACCGTCGAGGCGGCCTTCCTCGAGGTCCAGGTAGGGCTCCTGGGTTCCCTCGTACGGCACGACGTCGACGCCCGGGACGGCTGCGACGAAGTCGTTGGACAGCGAGCCGCCGAGCGTGCCGACGCGGTGGCCACGCAGATCCGCGAGCGAGCGGACCGCGGGCTCGTCGCGCCGGACGACCAGCGTCGCCGCAAACGCGAAGTACGGCTGCGTGAACGCGACGCGCGTGCGCCGCGCCTCGGTCACCTCGAGGCCGTTCAGGATGATGTCGATGTCGCCGCGCTCGAGCGCCGGGATCAGCAGCTGCCAGTCGTTCTGCACGAAGTGCGCTCGCACCCCGAGACGGCGCGCGAGCGCGTCGGCGATCTCGACCTCGAAGCCGACGATGCGGGCGGGATCGTGCGGATCCTGGAAGACGTATGGCTCGCCGCCCTGCAGGTCGCCGCCCCAGCGGAGCACCCCCGATGCGAGGACGCGCGACAGGCCGTCGCCGCCGGCAGGAGCCGGCGCGGTCGCAGCGGCCCCGCGCCCTGCCAGCAGGGCGACCAGCGCCATGGCGGCCGTCACTCGCAGAGTCACCGGTCTAGCGAAGGGTCGGCGCGGCGGCAAGGAAACCCCGCGGGACTTGCCTCCCCCTCGTGTGCTAGAGGCTCCGGGCCATGTTTTCGACGCGCCTCCTGCTCACGCTCCTGCTCGCCGCGGCCTTCGTCGCCCCGCCAGCACGCGCGGGCGACGCGACGGGTGCGACCGCACCGTACGAGGACCTCGTCGAGGTGCTGGCCACGCTCACCTGGCACCTGCGCGACGACGTCTACCGGTTCCCGCCGCCGAAGGATCCGACCGGCCACGATCTCTACAAGCTGTCGCTGACGCGGCTCGAGAGCTGGGAGAAGCGCTTCCCGGGCCGCATGCGCGACGTCACCACGCTCGGACGGGCCCAGGCGCTCGAGCGCCTCGGCGAGTATCAGCGTGCGGCCGACGCGTACGGTCAGGTGGCGGCGATGCCGGATTCGCCGCTCGCGAGGACGGCACGGGACGGCGCCGAACGCGCTCGTGGGTTCGCCACGGCGGCTGCGCTGCCGGAGACCGGCGACGGCATCCAGGAGACGCTCGGTGCGCTGCGCCGCAAGCTCGACGCCTGGGGCGCCCTGGTCGAGAAGTACAAGGATACGCCGTACGAGTCCCTCGCCCTGACCGAGGAGGAGCGGCTCGAACGCTCCACCACGCGGCTCGTCGTCGAAAACCGCCACGAGATCGAGCACGGTGACGAGACGGCCGAGAAGGCGCTCCGGTTCCTGATCCAGAAGCACGCGGACTCGAAGAACCTGCCCGTCTACGTGCTGCGCCTCGGCGACCTCTACGCCGATCTGGCGCGCGAGTACGTCGCCACCAACGATCGTCCCCTCGCCTTCAACGAGGACGAGTTCGTCTCCCGCTCCGACCGCGCGCTCGACACGTATCACAAGGTCGCGGTCTGGGACGGGGTCAAGGAGAAGCCCGAGGGGCAGTCGCGCTTCGCGGCCTTCGAAGCGTGGAAGAGCGCCACGCTGGCACAGTACCGGTGATGCGCCGGATCGCTCTCCAGTCGCTGCCGTTCCTGCTGGCCCTCCTCCTCGCACCCGTTCCCGGCCGCACCGCCGATCTGCTCGACGAGGCGACGCGCGCCGACGGCGCGCTCGAGGTCCGCGTGCACTCGGCGCTCACCCTCGCGCTCGACGGCGACCCCCGCGCCGCCGTCCGCGACATGCAGGCGCTCGATCGCGAGCGCGACGCCCGCGGGCAGCGGCCGACCGGGCTCACCGACGACATGCAGCTCCTGGCGGCCGGGCTCGAGCCGACGCGCGAATCGCGCCGCCTGGCGCTCGAGGACTTGCTCGACGAGCATCCCGATCCCGTCGTCGAGACCGTCGCCACGTCACGCGCTCGACGACGACGATGCCGCCACCGCCAGCAGGCTGCTGTCCGACGACCGCCACAACCGTCGCGCGAACCTGATCAACGACGCCGTCCGGCCCCTCGGGGTGTTCTCGGGCGCGGTGTTCCTCGCCGCCCTGAACCCGTTCCTGCTCGCGGGCAGCGCCGTCGACAGCGTCGCCACCACCGCGGTCAACCTGTGGAACTACAACCGGCTCTCGCCGCGTGAGCGCGAGGCGCTGGTGCACTACCGCACCGTCATCCAGCACGACGCCCGGACGTACGACGCATCCGAGGTGGTCCACGGCGTGCAGAGCCTCAGCGCCAAACGCGCGTCCGCGCTGTGCGATCAGACCGCCGGCGAGGCCAAGCGCGCGCTCGACGCCCATGATCTCGTCGTCGCGCGCTACTACGTCGCCAGCGCGCAGCAGCTGCCGGACTGCGCGCCGCGCGTCGCGAAGACCGCCGAGCGTCTCGCGGAGGCCCTCGCCAAGCAGTCGGCGGCCGACGAGGCTGCGCTGTGGCCCGCGGACGGCGTCATCCTCCCCGCGGGCAGCCTCGAGGCCGAGGACTATGAAGCGCTCGCACGCGCGACCGCGCTCGGCGAGCCCGACGCCATGATGGCCGCTGCGCAACGTTTCGGACGCACCCATCCCGGCAGCATGATGTCCCCGAGTGCGAAGCTCGTGGTGGCGGCGTCGCGCGACCTGTCGGGTCGCCGCCCGGAAGCACGCGCCGCGCTCGAGGACCTGGCGGGGGAGGACTCGAACGCCGGTCGGGTCGCGAAGGGCATTCTCGAAGGACCGGACTTCGGCCAGCTCACGGCCATGGACGCGGCCGAGCGCCATCACACCCGCAATGTCGCAAAGTACGTGATCTTCGGGGGAATCGACGGGCGCAGCGCGCTGTACACTGCCGCAGAGTTCGGCGCGCAGGGAGCGCAGGCGGGCACATCCCTGGGCATCGTCAACGTGATCGGCATCGCGACGCGCGCCTGGCACGCGTGGCGGAACGACCCCGTCTCCAACCAGGAGGTGATCGACCGCGGCGAGGAGCTCCTGGCTCGCAACCCGGAAGGAGCCGAGGCGAAGGAGGTCCACGCCAGGCTGGCGACCACGTACGAGCGCGCGGGCAACTACGAGCGGGCGCTCATGCACTACCGAGCCGCGGGCGATCCGGACCCGAAGCGGGTCGCGAAGCTGCAGGGGAAGCTCGCCGATCGTTTGCTCGACGACGCCAAGGGCTCGACGGCGGCCCCGCTGCTCTTCTCCGCCATCGCCCGCGATTTCAAGGGAACCGGCGCGGCGGAAAAGGCGGAGAAGCTCCTGAAGGATGCGCCGCCGCGCGACGCCATCGTGCTCGATCTCGACGTCCTGCGTGCAAATCCGGAGTTGATGGGCCCGACCGCGCTCGACCTCGACCCGGTCCTGCTCGACGGCGACCCGTACAATGGCGAGCTCACGGACAAGGGAGTGACACTCGCGGATCGGGAGCTGCGCCTGACGCTCCGGGCCGACGGCAAGCCCGGCGAACGGGTCGAGACACGAACCCTCACTGACGAGCAGTACGCGCGGGCGCGCGCCGCAGCCGAGGAGACGCTGTACACGAAGCTCCTGACCACCGCGGACCGTGATCCCGAGGAAGGTCGCTTCGAGCGTTACATCCCGATCTACATCTCCGGGTCGCTCGGTGACGACGGATTGTCGGTCGCGCCGGGGATCAAGACGCGCCCCTACAAATCTCCGGATCGGGAGCTCTACGACGACCGCAGACCCGACGAGGAGTGATCAACGGCACACTGGCCGCCAGGCCGGGACATCAGCCCTGGAAGCCGACCTTCTTGTGGCTCCCGTCGCAGAAGGGCTTGTTGGCCGAGTGACCGCACCGGCAGAGGTAGATCGGGTCGTCGTCGACCGGTCGCTGCACACCCGCGGAGTCGCTCACCTTCACCTGGCCGCTCACCTCGAGCGGTCCATTCTTGAGCGCCTTGATCTGTACATCGCTCATGCGTTGCCCTCTCGTGAATGGTTGTCGGGTTTGAAAGCCCCTTGGCCTGCACCAACACTTTCGCGTTGCCGTCTCGCCATGCCGCGCACCTTTGCAGGTTTTCTTCGCCCCCGCCGGACGGACTTGCGTGCCTGCGGACGGCACGTTCCCTGCATAGCTTGGCCTTCATGGCACGCTCGAGAGCGCTGGGGAAGACGACGCAGGAAGCGGGGGGAAACTGGGAAGACCCTCGGCCTGCCAGGGTCCAGATCGAGGAAGAATGCCTCGAACTGGTTCCCGAGAACGCAGATGAGGTGACGGTTCTGCGCCGGTGGGTCCGGCGCGTCAACGGACCGAACTATCCTCAGCCGTTTCTTCAGGAGGGACCTCCGGGACGGTTCCGACTCTACGTGGGTGACGCTGCCGAACGAATACGAACGGCCCGCGGCATCCAGTAAAGTCGGAGGCTCGAGAACGGAGAGGGAGGGATTCGAACCCTCGGTAGGGTTTTACCCCTACACACGCTTAGCAGGCGTGCACCTTCGACCACTCGGTCACCTCTCCGGAGCCGAGAGCCGGCATCTAGCACGTTGTCTCCCGGCGGCCAACGGTCGCGGGGCTCGGATCAGTGGTACAACGACTCGTAGGGCTGGTCGAAGATGATCGTGCGATCGCCCCCGAGGTCCTTGTCGGGCCTGTCCTGGTAGTCGGAGCCGAGAAACTCGATCGGCTTCGAGCCGTCCAGATGGGAGTTGGTGAGGAAGAAGGTCCCCCCCATCGCCGGTACCCAGATGGCGTACGCCGTGCGGGCGTCGCCTCCGCTGAACGCCCCAGCCAGGCCGCCGACCGGGATGGCGGCGGCGGCAAGCGCGAGCTTCGCCGGGACGTAGAAGATGTTCGCTCCGGTCGCGAGAACGGCGAACCCCGCCTCCTCGGCCTGCGTCAGCGCCCGGACGGGCGGTGCGCAGGCGAGACTGAGCGCCACTGCCAGGAGCGCCGTCCTGGCAAATCTTGCCTTCGCCATGCATCGCTCCTGCCACGCCGCATGGCGTCCCGCAAACGGCGACCTCACAGGCGATCGAGCACGGCGCCGTATGCCCGAAGGTCGGAGGCGCTGAAGAGGACGAAGCGGACGAGGTCGAGGACCCCGGGCCGCTCCTCCAGGAAGCCCGCCACCGCGCGCACGGCAACCCCCGCCGCGTCCCCGATCGGATAGCGATACGCGCCCGTGGAGATGGAGGGAAAGGCGACCGACCGCAGCCCGTGATCCGCCGCCACCTCGAGGCTCCGCCGGTACGCGCTCGCGAGCAGCTCGGGCTCGCCGTGCCGGCCATCGCGATAGACGGGGCCGACCGTGTGGACGACGAACTTCGCCGGCAATCTCCCGCCCGTCGTCAACCGCGCGTCGCCGGTCGGGCAGCCGCCCAGCGTCCGGCACTCCGCCAGGATGCTCGGGCCGCCGGCGCGATGGATGGCGCCGTCCACTCCGCCACCGCCGAGCAGCGTCGTGTTGGCCGCATTCACGATCGCGTCGGTCGCCTGCTGGGTGATGTCGCCGAGAACCAGCTCGATGCGGGCTCCGGCCACCTCCCGGCTCTCCATGTCTTCGTGGTACCAGCCGCCCCGATCGAGGGAAATCCCCCGCGGGCCATTGCGCCGCGGGGCACCCGTGGATAGCTATGAGGAGGACCATGGCGAGCAGCCCGGTGCCCGAGCCACGCGCGGTGATCTTCGTGAGCGATCGCGACGGGCAGGCGCTGCGCCGTCGCGAGCGCTGCTTGGCGCTCGCCGGCATCGCGTTCGAGCTCGCATCGGAGCGCCGCGCTGCCGCGACCTACTACAAGCTCTGCGTGTCGGAGCATGACGCGGTGGACGCGTACCTGGCGCTCGGAGCCGGCGGCTATGGACGCGCCCGGCGCCTGCGCGAGCACCCCGAGCCGGGCCTCACCGAGGCGCTCTCCGACGTCGCCGGCATGCTGCGGGACGAGGCGGCCGTGGCCGCGGGCAGGTTGCTGGACGCGGTGAAGGACGCGGCTCCGCACCTCCTCGACACCCTCCGCCCCGGGCGCGAGCACTGAGCGCGACGCGCGACCGCATCGGTTGACGCTCGCCCCGATCGGACGCAGGTTCGGCGTCCATGGTTGACGTCAATCGGATGACCCACAAGCTGCAGGAGGCACTGCAGCAGGCCGGTGGCCTGGCGGCCCGCCGCAACCACCAGGGAATCGACGTGGAGCACCTGCTCCTCGCGCTGCTGGATCAGGAGGGCGGCCTCGCCGCGAATCTCATCGAGGTGGCCGGGGTCGTCCCGCGTGCCGTCCGCGACGCGGCCGAGCGCGAGCTCGATCGCAAGCCGCAGGTGAAGCAGGCCGCCGGCGCCCCGTCGCAGGCCTACCTCACCCAGCGTCTCGCCGGAGTCCTCGACAAGGCCGAGGACGAGATGCGCGCGCTGAAGGACGAGTACCTGAGCATCGAGCACGTGCTGCTCGCCGTCGTCGACGAGAACGCCGCCGTCGTGCGCGACATCGGCTTGAAGCGCGACAAGCTGATCAGCGCCCTGCAGAAGGTGCGCGGCAACCAGCGCGTCACGTCCGCCGATCCCGAGGCCACCTACGAGTCGCTCTCCAAGTACGGCCGCGATCTCACCGACTTCGCGCGCAAGGGCAAGCTGGATCCGGTCATCGGCCGCGACGAGGAGATTCGCCGCGTCGTACAGGTGCTCTCCCGGCGCACGAAGAACAATCCGGTCCTGATCGGCGAGCCGGGCGTCGGCAAGACGGCCATCGTCGAGGGCCTCGCCACCCGGATCATCAAGGGCGACGTACCCGAGGGACTGAAGGACAAGCGGATCATCGCCCTCGACATGGGCGCGCTCGTGGCGGGCGCCAAGTTTCGCGGCGAGTTCGAGGAGCGGCTGAAGGCCGTGCTCAAGGAGGTGCAGTCCTCGGAGGGACAGATCATCCTGTTCATCGACGAGCTGCACACGGTGGTCGGCGCCGGCGCGGCCGAGGGCGCCATGGACGCCTCGAACCTGCTGAAGCCCATGCTGGCGCGCGGCGAGCTGCACTGCATCGGCGCCACCACGCTGAACGAGTACCGCAAGCACATCGAGAAGGACGCCGCGCTCGAGCGCCGCTTCCAGCCCGTGCTGGTCCCGCAGCCCTCCGTCGAGGACACGATCTCGATCCTGCGCGGCCTGCGCGAGCGCTACGAGCTGCACCACGGCGTCCGCATCAAGGACGCGGCCCTGGTGGCCGCGGCGGTGCTCTCCGACCGCTACATCGCCGACCGCTTCCTGCCCGACAAGGCGATCGACCTGGTCGACGAGGCCGCGGCGCGCCTGCGCACCGAGATCGATTCCAAGCCGGAGGAGCTGGACGAGGTCGATCGCAAGGTCCTCCAGCTCGAGATCGAGCGCGAGGCGCTCAGGAAGGAGACCGACGCGGCGTCGAAGGAGCGGCTCGCGAAGCTCGAGGAGGAGCTCCGTGAGCTGCAGGCCGAGTCGGCGCAGCTGCGGGCGCAGTGGGAGGCCGAGAAGGGCGGCATCGGCGCCCTGCGCGAGCTGCAGAAGGAGATCGAGGAGACCAAGCAGGCGATCGAGCAGGCCCAGCGGGCGTACGACCTGGCCAAGGCCTCCGAGCTCCAGTACGGGAGGCTCGCCGAGCTCGAGCGCAAGCTCGCCGCCGAGGAAGCCGGGTCGCACCAGGCCCGCGGAAAGAAGCGCCTTCTCAAGGAGGAGGTCGACGAGGAGGACATCGCCGAGGTCGTCTCACGCTGGACCGGCGTCCCCGTGTCGAAGCTGGTCGAGGGCGAGCGCGAGAAGCTCGTGCGCCTCGCCGATCATCTCCACCAGCGCGTGATCGGCCAGGACGAGGCCGTGCAGGCCGTCGCCAACGCCGTCCTTCGCGCTCGCGCCGGCATCAAGGATCCGAATCGACCGATCGGCTCGTTCATCTTCCTGGGACCGACCGGCGTCGGCAAGACCGAGCTGGCGCGCGCCCTCGCCGAATTCCTCTTCGACAGCGAGCAGGCGATGATCCGCATCGACATGTCCGAGTACATGGAGAAGCACACCGTGGCTCGCCTGATCGGGGCGCCTCCGGGCTACGTCGGCTACGAGGAGGGTGGCCAGCTCACCGAGGCGGTGCGGCGCAGGCCGTACTGCTGTGCTGCTCTTCGACGAGATCGAGAAGGCGCACCAGGACGTGTTCAACGTGCTCCTCCAGCTCCTCGACGACGGCCGTCTCACCGACGGCCAGGGTCGCACCGTCGACTTCAAGAACACGGTCGTGATCATGACGTCGAACCTGGGCAGCCAGGCCATCACCACCGCCCGCGGCTCCTACGAGACGATCCGCGAGGAGGTGCTGGCAGCGCTCCGGCAGCACTTCCGTCCCGAGTTCCTGAACCGGGTCGACGACATCGTCGTCTTCCACGCGCTCGACCGCGAGCACGTGCGACAGATCGTGGACATCCAGCTCCACCGGCTCGAGCGGCGTCTCGCCGACCGCCATCTGGTCCTCGTCTTCACGGACGCGGCGCGCGACTACCTGGCCAACCGCGGCTACGATCCGGTCTACGGCGCCCGGCCGCTCAAGCGGGCCATCCAGCAGGAGGTGGAGACCCCGCTCGCCCAGCAGCTGATCGCCGGCACCGTGCGCGACGGCATGCGCGTGCACGTCGACGTCAAGCCCGGCGGTGGCCTCGCCTTCGAGGTCGAGGGCGACGCGCGGGCCGAGAGCGCGTGACGCAAGCCGGCTCTAGCCGTGTCCCAGCGCCGCGAGCGCGCGTGTGGCTGCGCGCGTCAGCGGCGCATCGCCCGCATCGCGCGCGCGCCGGAGCGCGGTGATCACCCCGTCGTCGGCCGCGCCGAGGCGGCCGAGGGCGGCCGCGGCGGCGCGCGCCACGCCGGCGTCGGCATCGAGGAGTCTCCGCGCCACGGCGCGAGCGGCCGCCGGACGATCCATTGCCAGCTGCGCGAGCGCCGACATCGCCGCCAGGCGCACTGCTGGCTCGGGATCGTCGAGGGCCGCACACATCTCCCGCTCGAGATCCGGCCCCCGCTGGCCGAGGTCGCGCAGGCTGTAGAGCGCCATCTTCCGTTGCAGCGCGCTCGCGCTGCCGAGCAGCTCTCGTAACGCCGAATGGACCTCCGGACCGTCCCCGAGGTGCCGGATGATCGTCGCCGCGGCCCAGCGCAGGTCGCCATCGTCTGCCCCGAGAGCGTCGAGCAGGACCGGCAGGCACGCGGCGGGAACGGGGCCGAGGCGTGACCAGGCGTAGACGGCGCCCCAGCGACGCCGCGAACCGTCGTCGGCCAGCGCCCGTTCGAGCAGCGGCTCGATCTCGACGCCCGACCGCGCGAGCGCGGCCAGCGCCTCGGCGGCACCGCGCTGCTCCGCCTTCGTGGCGGCGCCAAGCGAGTGGACGAGGAATGCGAGGTCGTCCGCGTCGGCGTGCCCACGCGCGGCGATCGCGGCAAGGCGTTCGAGCGCCGTCATCCGGCGCCGCGCGCGATCGTCTCGGCTATCGTCCGCAGCGGGCCGATGCCGAGGATGAAGTCGTCGGGCGGCCGCACGACGCGCTCGATCACCTGCAGCAGGTCGTCGATGGCGGGCCTGCAGCCGCGCAGGGCCCCTTCCAGGCGCTCGACGGTCGGAGACGGCGCGAGGAAGTCCCCGACCAGCATGACCTCCGCCAGCGTTCCGTCGCTCGCGAGGGCACAGTGCGCTTCCAGACGGCCCAGCATCGTGGCGCTGACGCCGCGGCGGTCGAGATCCGGGCGCGGCGCGCGCGACCGCAGGCCGGGATCGACGCCGGCAGCCTGCGCCGCTGGCGGATCCTCCTCGACGAAGCGGACGCCCAGTCTGGCCTCGTGCCCCTGCCGGAGCCACGCCACGAGCGTCTCGAAGGCGGGGGCGTCGCCGCGCTCCCGCGCCACGGACGTGACGTCGTCGGGCAGCGCCATCTGCGCCCCGACCACCCCGTCGCGGTCCGCGCGATCGAGGAGATGCGGCAGGAGGCTCTGGTCGCGCTCCATCGACAGCACCGACTCCACGAGGGTCGCCCCGCTGCCGTCGATCTCGAACCCCACCACGGCGAGCGCGCGGCGCCCGGCGGTGACCACGTCACGGCCGGGATACACCGGCGCGATCCCGCCCGCTTCGAGTGCGCCGAGCACGCCGCGTACGGCACGGTTCAGCACCTGCTCGGGCCCGAGCGCGCGCGGATCGTCCGAGACGAGGGCGGAGCGGTGCGGGAGCGCGAGCGACAACGCGACGAATCCGGTTCCGGAGGCGGCCGCCCTGCCGCCGGAGAGCCGCCGATCGAGGATCACGTCCGGTGCGCCCTCCGGAGCGAGGTGGTAGCGCCCGAGTGCGAGCACGTCGCCGGCCACCCGCGACACGCGCAGCGCGCCGTAGCCGCGCTCGGCGGCGAGCGCCAGCAGGGCCCGATCCGCGGACCGGCCGGCGGCCGTCGTGGTCGACGGCTCCACGATGAGGCCGAGGATCGGCATCGGCGCGCGACAGACTCTAGGGTGCGGCGCGGCGAGTGACAACGGGCGCGGGCCGTGCTCTCCTCCCGCCCATGATCCGCGCCCTGCTCGCGCTGGCCGCGATCACCGTGCTGCCGCTTCGCGGGCTCGCGGCGGACCCGGTCCAGACCCCGAACCCCCCGTTTCCCGATCCGAGCCTCGCGATCGCGCGCGAGGCGCTCCTCACCGCGCAGCAGCAGCTTCGCGTCTCCGGCAACGCGAAGCCGGATGAGTACGGCGGCCATCGCAAGCTCGCGCTCGAGCTGGTGAACACCGCGCTCGAGCAGGTCGACGCGGGCCTCAAGGTGGCGGCCGACGAAGCGGCGAAGCGGGACGAGGCCGCCAAGAAAGCGGCCGCGGCGAGCAAGAAGCGGCGCCGGCGGTAGCCGGTCTCAGCGCAGCGCCAGCCAGAGGAGCACGAAGATCGGCGCCAGCTTCGCCGTGTAGCTGAGGGCGTAGTAGGTGAACCGGCTGCGCGCCTTCAGTCGCTTCATCACGAGGCGCACGGTGTAGAGACGCTCGAACACCCGGTTCGCCACGCCCACGCGATCCTCGTCGGTGTTCGCGGCGGCGGTCGCGGGCATGACGTGTCGGATCGCGAATCGATTGATCGCGGTGGCGACACGTCCGCGCAGCGGGCGCTCGACGTCGCAGAAGAGGATGAAGCGCGGTTCGTCGGTGCGGTTCTCGGCGCGGTGGATGTAGGTCTCGTCGAAGAGCACGCCCTCGCCGTCGTGCCACGTGTATGGCTGCCCGTCGACGAAGATGCGGCACGTGTCCGCATTGGGCGTCTTCAGGCCCAGGTGGTAGCGCAGCGAGCCGGCAAACGGATCGCGGTGTCGCACCAGGTGGCTGCGCGGCGCGAGGACCGCGAACATCGCGGCGTGCACGGACGGCACACCGGCGAGGATCGCCACCGTGCGCGGACACCGCGGCCGCGCCGACGGCATGACCTCGCCGTACCACTTGACGTAGAAGCGGCGCCAGTCGCGCTTGTAGAAGGAGTTGAAGGCCAGGTCGTCGTGCTTGGCCGCGACGCGGATGTCGCCGGCCTGCCAGAGGGCCAGGGCCTCGTCACGGATCGTCTCCCACGAGGCCTGCAGATGCCGGAGCTCGGGCAGGTCGTCGGTGGTGAGCATCGGCCGGTTCGGAACCGCCGAGCACAGGTAGACGAACGCGTTGTAGGGGGCCAGGAAGGTCGAGTGGTCGGCCACCTGTCGCATGAACGACAGGCGCTCGCGACCGCGCAGATGCACCCAGAGCGCCGCAGCCGTCCAGCCGCCCGCGAGCGCGACCAGTGGCGCGACGGCTGGCGTCACGTCACGACTTCGACGAGCGCGCCAGCTCCTGGTCGATGACTTCCTTGAACTTCTCGAAGGGCTGCGCGCCCGAGAGCATGCGACCGTTGATGAAGAACGCCGGCGTACCGGTCACACCGACGGCGGAGCCATCGGCGATGTCCTTGTCGATGTCCGCCTTGAACTGGGACTTCGCGAGGCAGTCGTCGAACTTCTGCTGGTCGAGCCCCAGCTCGCCGGCCATCGCCTTCAGCTTGTCGGTGCTGAGATCGCTCGCGTCCCACAGCTTCTGGTGATACGGCCAGAACTTGCCCTGCGCGTTGGCGCAGTTCGCGGCCTCGGCGGCCGGCCGCGCATGCTCGTGGAAGGGAAGCGGATAGTCGCGATACACCAGCTTCACCTTCCCGTCGTACTTCTTCATGACCTCGTCGACCACCGTGTGCGCGCGCTTGCAGTACGGGCACTCGTAGTCGGAGAACGCGATGATCGTGACGGGGGCGTTGGCGGCGCCCATCTCGGGTCGACCCGCCGTCGCGACGTTCACCACCGGCGGCTTGAGCGCGACGGTGGTGGGATACTTCTTCTTGAGCTCCTCGATGAAAGCTTCCTGACGCTCGGCACCACCCTGCTGCTTCAGGAACTCGACGATGCGCGGCTTCACCTGATCGAGGGTCTGACCCTGGAGCTGCGCCTTGTTGGAGTCGTAGACCTTCTGGATATCCGCGTCGGACGGATCGGGAATCTTCGCCGTGATCTCCGTGGCGACGAGCTGCTCGGTCGTCACGTTGCGCGACTTCGCTTCCTTCTCCATCAGCTGCTCGCTGATCATCTCGTCGAGGCCTTCGCTGAGCGCCTCGTAGCGCTGGTTGTCGATCTCGATCAGCTTCGGCTTGACGTGCTTCTCGAGGTCCTCGCGGGAGATCGGCGTGCCGGCCACCGTGGCGACGGGCTCGGCCGCGCACAGGACTGGCGCGAGCAACATGGTTGCTGCGAGGACGATGAATCGGCTCATGCGAAACCTCCTATTTGGCTTCGCCCGGGGCCGTCAACAGGCCCCAACAGCTCCGGAACCTTTGCAATTCCACCGGTCACATGGTAGCCGCCCGGTCGCGATATGCAGCGGCGGCGGAGGTTTTCCGGGCGCGTGGCGCTCCTGTCCGCCGTGATGCTCGCGGCCTGCAGCAGCACGAACATCCGCGACCTGAACCTGCGACCGGACAAGCACTACGAGCAGAAGCTCACGGTCACCGGGCGCGTCATGCGCATGCAGGCGGTCGGCGGCGACACCCTCCTCGAGATCGCCGACCCGCGCGACAGCCGCGTGCTGGTCCGCGCGTCCCATCCGGTCGACGCCACGGTCGGCGATTGGGTCAAGGTGACCGGGGTGCTCGTTCCCGAGGCGCGCGTGGGCGACACCGTGCTCTACGACGTCCTCACCGCCGAGGACATCTCACACACCGGCAGTCCCTGGTTCCCTGATCTGATGTGAGTCGTCGAGCGGCGGACTCCCGCTCACGTGGGGTCGCCGCGCGCGATGACGTCGGCGCCGACGTACCGCCGCAACACCTCCGGCACCGCGACGCTCCCGTCGGCGCGCTGGTAGGTCTCGAGGATCGCGAGCAGCACGCGCGGCAGCGCCAGTCCCGAGCCGTTCAGGGTATGCACCAGCTCTGGCTTCGCGCCGGGAGCCGGCCGGTAGCGGATCCCCGCGCGGCGCGCCTGGAAGTCGTGGAAGTTGGAGCAGGAGCTGACCTCGAGCCACTCCCCGCATCCCGGCGCCCAGACCTCGACGTCGTATTTCATCGCCGCTTGGAACGCGAGATCGCCGGTGCACATCTGGACCACGCGGTGCGCCAGGCCCAGCCGGCGACAGACCGTCTCCGCGTTGTCGAGCAGCGACAGCAGCTCCGCATGAGACGTCTCGGGCCGCACGAACTTCACCAGCTCGACCTTGTCGAACTGATGACCGCGCTTGATGCCGCGGGCGTCACGTCCAGCGGAGAACTTCTCGCGCCGGAAGCACGGCGCGTAGGCGACGTGGCGGAGCGGGAGCGCCTCCGCGGGCAGGATCTCGTCGCGGTAGAGATTCGTCACCGGCACCTCGGCCGTGGGCGACCACCAGAACTCTCCCTCGACGTCCCGGTAGAGGTCGTCGGCGAACTTGGGCAGGTTCCCGGTGCCGACGAGACAGTCGCCGCGCACCATGGCGGGCGGGTAGACCTCGACGTAGCCGTGCTCGGTCGTGTGCAGGTCGAGCATCCACGTGATGATTGCGCGCTGCAGACGCGCGCCCATGCCGCGCAGCACGTAGAAGCGCGTGCCCGAGATCTTCACACCACGCTCGAAATCGATGATGCCGAGACGCGGCCCGAGGTCCCAGTGCGGCAGGGGCGCGAAGTCGTACGACGGCAGCTCGCCCTCGGTGCGCACGACGACGTTCGCGGAGTCGTCCGCTCCGACCGGGACGTCCGGATGCGGGAGGTTCGGAATCCACAGCATGAGACGATCGAACGCGCTCTCCGCCTCGCTGGCCGCCGTCTCGGCCGCCGCGATCCGCTCGCCCACGCCGCGCTGCGCCGCGATCGCCGCCTCGCGGGCGGCCGGATCCTTCTGATCGCGGATCGCCTTCGAGGCGGCCGTGCGCTCCGCCCGCAGCGCCTCCACCGCCTGGATGGCTTCGCGGCGCCGCCGATCGGCCTCGAGCAGCTCGTCCACCTGCGACGCCGCCACGCCCACGGTCGCCAGCCGTGCCTTCACCTGCTCGGGCTCGGCCCGAATCAGCCGGATGTCGAGCACGCGCGCCTCAGCCCGCCGCGTCGAACGCGGCGCGCAGGTGCTCGACCGCGGGCGGCTCGTGGTCGAAGCGGACGCCGACCACGTCGAAGCGCACGTCGTGGTCGACGAGCCCGCGCGCGGCGAGGAAGTGCCGCGCGACGCGGGTCACACGGGCCTGCTTGCGCCCGTCGACCGATTCGAACGGCGTGCCGGCACGGTCGCCGCGACGGCTGCGCACCTCGACGAAGACCAGCGTCGGGCCGTCGAAGGCGACCAGGTCGATCTCACCCGCCCGGCAGCGGAAGTTGCGCTCCACGATCGTGAGTCCTTCGGCGCGGAGCAGAGCGACGGCAAGCGCTTCGCCTCGCCTGCCGATCTCCCCCCGCTCATCCACGGCGCGCGAGAGTACCCGCGGGTGGGCGCGCTCGCAAGGAGTGACGAGCGCGCCCGCGTGGACCGCCGATCACGGAATCCAGGTCGCCGCCATGGGCAGCACCAGCGCACCCGGCCCGGGCAGGCCGGTCACCACGTCGACCAGGGTCGAGCCGGCGGTTCCCTCGCAGTAGGTTGCGACGAGCGTCACGTTCCCCGTCTTCGGATACGTGGGATCGGGGAACGGAGGCACCGGTGGCGCAGCGCTGCCGGTGCGGACGATCTGCCCGTTGTTCGCGGTGGGGAAGCACGGCAGTGTAGTGTCGTTCGTGCAGCAGTTCTGGCTGAGACCGCCCTTGACGTCCACGCACTGGCCCTCCGGGGTCGTGCTGACGCAGGCAGAGCCCGTGCACTTGGTGTCGCAGACACCACACGTGGCACTGGCATCCTGCTGCTGCCCCGGACACGGCCGCGAGCCCGCGAGGGTCGAGGTGCCGGTCGAGATCGGCAGGCCGATGGTGATGGTGCCGGCGGGGATTCCGGCGGGCGGGCAGTCGGGCGACAGGGTATAGCGCTTGTTGCCGTTCGCGTTGACCACCGTCACGACGCCGTCGGTGGTGCAGGCTCTGCCCTGCTTCGCACCCGAGTCGCACGTACCGACCTGCCCGACATCACTGCCGGAGCATCGCGGACACACCTGCGAGCTGGTCGTGATGAAGACATCGGAGAGCAGGTTGACCGTGCCGTTCATCACGCCCGTGTCGATGCTGGCGGTGACGCCGGTGATCTTGGTCGACGCGAAGCGATTGACGACGCAGACCGGCGTGTTCGCGGCGAGGAGCGGCAAGGGCGCGCCGAAGGTCGCTCCGTTCACCGCATTCGTCTGCGCTTCGTCCTCGGTGCACTGCGGGTTCGAGGTCGCCCCGCAGCCGGTCAGGCACACGAGCAGCTCGGAGTTCGAGACCACCGGGAAGTTCTGCGAGGTGCCGGTCCACCCGTTGTCCAGGTCGGTGCCGGACGAGGCGGCGAGAAGCTGCAGCTCGCGCGGTCCTCCGGCCGGGTTCGCCGGACACTCGCCGCCGCCGGTGTTGGGAATGCAGCGGACCTTGATGACGTCCTTGTCCTTCTTCGGCTTCTCACTCACCATCGCGGTGGCGGTGAGCGTCACCGTCTGCGACGGCTTCAGCTTGCCCTTGTTGTTCACCTTGAGCGGGAGGCGGAAGATGCTCTGGTCACCGCAGACCGGGCCGGTCGTGGGGAACGCCGGAAGAACGGGCACCGGGGTCGGGACCTTCACGCCGCCGATCTTGAGCGCCTTCGGCTTCGGCTTGACCGTCGCCTTCAGCACGGACTGCGGGATGCACTCCGGGACGTTCGTCTGCGCCAGGCAGACGCCGATCCCGAGCACGCAGACCCTGTTCTGGACCCCGTCCACGTCGCAGGACGGATCCCCGTCCTGGCAATCGAGGTTCTTCCCCTTGTTGGGCGTGACCCCCGACCACTCGACGTAGCAGTCGCTCTTCGCGGGGCCGCCGCCGGGGACCTGCGCGCGCACCGGAGCGGCCAGTGCGGCCAGCGCCGCGACGCACATGATCGACAGGAGTCTGCGCATGGGGCCTCCGAAGCGGCCGTCCCGCGGTTCGGATCTGCGAGTGGGCGGGACCATCTCCTGCGTACTCCACCACGGCGAGCAGGGGAAGCCGACCTGTCGCCGCGGGCGCGTTGCCAACCCATGACCCCTGCGATAGGAAATTCGACCGTGGCGATCACGCGCGACGAGGTGCGCCGGGTGGCGGCGCTCGCCCGCCTGCGGCTCGAGCCGGACGAGGAACAGCGGCTCACCGCCGATCTCGATCACATCCTCGAGGCGTTCGCGCGCCTGCAGGCGCTCGACACGCGCGACGTGCCGCCGACTGCACACGTCGACGATTTCGGCGCCGAGCTGCGCGCCGACGAGGTGTGCAACCCCGCCGCCGACGACGCCCTCCTCGCCGGCGCGCCCGTACGCTCGGGACGCCTGTTCCGGGTGCCCCGGATCCTCGAGTAGACCGCGGAGCCCCGCCCGCGCATGAGCGCCCTGCACGACCTCGGTGTCCGCGACGCGGCCGCCCGCATCCGCCGGCGCGAGATCTCGTCCGCCGAGCTGACGCGCGCCGCGCTGGCTCGCGTCGCCGCAGTCGACGACCGCGTCGGCGCGTTCCTCACGGTGTCGGACGCCGAGGCCCTGATCGCGGCCGAGACGATCGATCGACGCATCGCCGCCGGCGACGACCCCGGGCCGCTCGCCGGGGTTCCCGTCGGCGTGAAGGACATCATCTGCACCGCCGGCGTGCGCACGACGGCCGCGTCGCGCATCCTGGAGCGCTTCGTGCCGGCGTACGACGCCACCGTCGTCACGCGTCTCAAGCGCGCCGGGGCCGTGCTCCTCGGCAAGCTCAACTGCGACGAGTTCGCCATGGGCTCGTCGAACGAGAACTCCGCCTTCGGCGTGACACGGAATCCGTGGGACGGGACGCGCGTCCCCGGCGGATCGTCGGGCGGTTCGGGCGCAGCGGTCGCCGCGCGCGAGGTCGCGGCCGCGCTCGGTACCGACACGGGCGGCTCCATCCGGCTGCCGGCGGCGTTCTGCGGCGTCGTCGGGCTCAGGCCCACCTACGGGCGCGTGTCGCGCTTCGGCGTGATCGCGTACGCGTCCTCGCTCGACCAGGTCGGGCCGTTCGCGCGCGACGTCGGCGACGCTGCCGTCGTCCTCGAGGCCATCGCCGGCCACGACCCGGCCGACTCGACGTCGTCGCCGCGGCCGGTGCCGTCGTACGCCGATGCGCTGGCGAGCGGGGTGCGCGGGATCCGCCTGGGACTGCCGAAGGAGTACTTCGTCGAGGGCATGCAACCCGAGGTGGCCACGGCCGTGCGCGCCGCGGTGACCGAGCTGGAGCGGCTCGGCGCCGTCATCGAGCCGGTCTCGTTGCCGCACACGGAGTACGCCGTCGCCACCTACTACCTGATCGCCACCGCCGAGGCGTCGTCCAACCTCGCGCGCTACGACGGCGTCCGCTATGGTCTGCGCGAGAGCGGGCCGGGCGGCAGCCTCGGCGAGATGTACGAGCGCTCGCGCGCGGCCGGGTTCGGCACCGAGGTGAAACGCCGGATCATGCTCGGCACCTACGCCCTCTCGGCGGGGTACTACGATGCCTACTACGTGAAGGCGCAGCAGGTGCGCACGCTCATCCGCCGGGATTTCGAGCAGGCGTTCGCGCGCTGCGACGCGCTCGTCACGCCGGTCGCGCCCACCACGGCCTTCCGCATCGGCGAGAAGACCGACGACCCGGTCACGATGTACCTCTCCGACATCCTCACGATCTCGGTGAATCTCGCCGGCCTCCCCGGTCTCGTGGTCCCGTGCGGCGCGGACGCCGCCGGGCTGCCCATCGGCCTGCAGGTGATCGGCCAGCCCTTCGACGAGGCGACCATGCTGCGCATCGGCGCGACGTACGAGCAGGCGACCGACTGGCATCGCCGCAACCCGCTGCCATGAGCCGGCGCCGATGACGTGGACCCAGGACGGTGTCGAGGCCGTGATCGGCCTCGAGGTGCACGCCGAGCTGCTCACCCGCTCGAAGATCTTCTGCGGATGCTCCGCCGCGTTCGGCACGCCGCCCAACACCAACGTCTGCCCGGTCTGTCTCGGGATGCCCGGGGTGCTCCCGGTGCTGAATCGCCGCGTCGTCGAGTTCGCCATCCGCGCCGGGCTGGCCACGAACTGCGACATCGCGCCGCACTCCCGCTTCGCGCGGAAGAACTACTTCTACCCGGACCTCCCGAAGGGCTACCAGATCAGCATGTACGAGCAGCCGCTGTGCGTGAACGGCTGGCTCGAGATCGTCGTCGACGGGGAGACGAAGCGTGTCCGCCTCACACGCATCCACATGGAGGAGGACACCGGGAAGAACATCCACGACGCGCAGGTCGCCGGCAGCCTCGTCGACTTCAATCGCGGCGGGGTGCCGCTGCTGGAGATCGTGAGCGAGCCCGACCTCGGCAGCGCGGCCGAGGCCGGCGCCTACCTGCGCGCGCTGCGCTCCATCCTGCAGTACCTCGAGATCTGCGACGGCAACATGGAGGAGGGCAGCTTCCGCTGCGACGCGAACGTCTCGGTCCGTCCGATCGGCTCGAGCACCCTCGGCACCAAGGTCGAGATCAAGAACATGAACTCGTTCCGCAACGTCGAGCGCGCCATCACGTACGAGCTCGGACGGCAGGCGCGCGCGGTCGGCGCCGGCGAGCGGCTCGTGCAGGAGACCCGGCTGTGGGACGTCGAGCGGGAGGAAACCCGGCCGATGCGCAGCAAGGAGTCCGCGCACGACTACCGCTACTTCCCCGAGCCCGACCTGCTGCCGCTGGCGGTCCCCCAGCCCTGGGTCGACGAGGTGCGCGCGAGCATGCCCGAGCTTCCCGCCGTGCGACGGCGGCGCTTCGAGCGCGATCACGCCCTGTCGGCGTACGACGCCGATGTCCTCACGCAGCGCAAGGACGTCGCGGACTTCTTCGAGGCCGCCGTGGCCGCGGGAGGCAGCCCGAAGGAGACGGCGAACTGGATCACCACCGAGGTGCTGCGAATCGTGCGCGAGGAGAAGCTGGACGACGCCCTCGTCATCCGCGACTGGCCGCTCACCCCGTCCCAGCTGGCGACGCTCGCCCGTCTGGTGGAACGCGGGACGATCAACCGGAACACGGCGAAGGGCCTGCTGCCCCGATTGCTCCGCACCGGCGCCGATCCCGAAGCGCTGGTCGCTGCCGAGGGGCTGGCGCAGGTGAGCGATCGCGGGGCGCTCGAGCACGCCGTCGACGAGGTGCTCGCCACACATCCCGAGCAGGTCGAGCAGTTCCGCGGCGGACGGGACCGTGTCATCGGCTTCCTCGTCGGGCAGGTGATGAAGAGCACCGGCGGGAAGGCGAATCCGCAGCTCGTGCAGGAGCTCCTGCGCACCGCGCTTGCCCGAACGTCGTAGGCACACTACCCAATGGTCGTAGATATTTTTCTGCAATTAGGCTGGCGCAGGTACCGCCCGGGATGCTATGTGGTCGGTCGAACCGCGATGGACCGCTCCGAAAACAGTCCCGAGCTCACCTACGCTTCCGAAATCCTCTTGCGCCTCGCGCCGCCTCGGCGGCCGGAAGATCGCTTGATGCTCGCGATCCTGCTGGACGGCGTCGCCCTCCTCCGCGAGCATGCCACCGGGCTGTGTCCGCACGCGCCGCGCCTCGTCTCCACGACGGTACGCTGGTTCGCGGTGGCCGACGAGGAATGGCCGCTGTCGTTCGTCAACGTCTGCCGCACGCTCGGCCTCGATCCGCCCGTCCTGCGAGCGGGCCTGGAGCGCGAGCTGACCGATCTCGGCGCCGTCGCGCTGCTCGATCCGCAGCGCCCCAAAGTGGTCCCGCTCCGCGCGGTCGCGCCCGCCGCACCGGCCGCGCGCCGGCGGCACGCCACCTCCTCGCAGGGCTGATCCGCGGTCCCGAGGGCGTCCGGGCAGCGCGAAGCCACCCGGACGCATCCCACTCGTGCCTAGGGAATCGGCGGGCAGGCAGCGGGCGACGGCGTCTTCGGCTGCGCCGTGAACCTGTCGACGCGATCGTTCGCGGCCGTCGACGGCGGGTTGCCGCTCGCCTTGGCCGGCGCGTCCGTGCACCAGGCCGGGCCGGCACCGAGCTGCAGCTGGACGGCGATGCGTCCCTGCGACGGCTCGTTCAGCGTATAGGTCCAGCTCGACTTGCCGGCGCGCACCTTGAGCTGATCGGCCTTCACGATCACCCGCGACACCGGCCCGCTCGGGTCGCCGCCGGCGAAGCGGTACCCCTTCGGCGCCGTGCTCTTGCCGAGCAGCCGCCAGCCGCTCGCGGGCAGCGTCACCGTGGTCTTCTCCCCGCTGCCCGCCGAGTCGTAGACGACGAGGGTCGCGCCGTGCTGCGTCGGGTCGCCGGCGCCACCCACCGCCGGGACGACCACGCGGTGCCCGGGCAGATCCTCCTTCGTGCTCGCCTTGAAGGCGAGCTTCCGCGCGGCAGCGTCCGGAGGCGAGGTCTTGTCGCGCATGGTGAGCGACGTGGTCTGCACGAGCACCGCGGTCGAGGTGGGCAGCGTCGTGCTGGTCGTGGGCGGCGGTGAGGTGCTGGTGGTGGTGGGTGCCAGCGTGCTCGGCACGCTCGTGCTCGTGGTGGTGCTGGTCGTCGTCGGGCCCGTGACCGTCGTGGTGCTGGTCGTGCTCGTCGTCGTCGAGTGCGTCGTCGTGGTGGGAACGGTCGTGCTCGTGACGTGCGTCGTGCTGGTGGTCGACGTCGTCGTGCTGGTGGTCGCCACGCCGGTCGAGGTGGTCGTCGTGCTGGAGGGGCTGGTGGTCGTCGAGCCCGAGCACGGGCCCGTGAGGGTCGGCGGGAAGCTCAGCGGGTCGGCCGGGTCGGTCGCGCAATCGAGCTCGCGCCGATCGAAGACCCCGTCCTGGTCCCGATCGACGCCGATGCGCTCGCCACTCCCCGCAGGCACGCACGTGAACGTGAGCTCCTGGCCGGCGGTCGCGGCCAGGTTCCGCACCGCGGTCGTGGACTGTGGCGCGTCCGAGTGGCGGTCGAACTGGAAGCTGTTGCCGCCGACGTACAGCGCGCCGCGCGCCTCGCCGGCGACGTTGCCCTTCACGACCAGGTCGCAGCCGCCGGCGTCGGCTTGCGCCACCAGCAGGTTGATGCGGTTCACGAACGCCGTCGTGTTGAACGTCGTGGCGTCGATCGAGACCTGCTGGCCCACGGAGGGCTTGATCCCGGTGTCGAAGGCAAGGAGGAACTGCTCGATGTTCTGCTTGTCGGTGGTGTTCAGGTTCTGGAAGACCGACGACGAGATGAAGTTGAACACGGTGGAGACGCTGCCGTCGTGCAGGAAGCCGAAGCCGCGCACCTGATCGCCCACGGTCGCGCCGCCGGCGACACCGAACATGCCGACCTTCTGATAGAGGTTGCGGAGATGGGGGATCTTGAACTCCTGCGTCTCCCCCTCGAATGTCGACAGGCCGTCGGTCCCGAACGGCAAGCGGTGGCAGAACGTGCAGGTGATCGCGCCGCGATCCGTGTTGCGGGTGAGGAACAGGTTCTGTCCCGTGCTCTGCGCCGTCGTCGCCACGTCGTCCAGGGACCGGACCGGGTTGGGCGGCAGGGTCACCGTCAGGATGAAGTCGGTGAACGCCTGCATCTCGTCGGTCGTCAGCTGCGCGCCGCGTCCGAGCAGGCTGACGAACGCCGGGTTGAATGCCTTGAACGCCAGCTGCTCGTCGAGGGCATCCTGTCCCGTCGTCGAGCCGGTCCGGTCGCCGCGCCAGTGCATCGGGCCCGCGCCCGCCATGCCGCGCAGCGTCTGCGTCGTCATGGGGCCCTTCATCGGGTGGAAGGTGCACGTCGGACACGCGATGCCGACGCCCGGTCCCCCGCCGCTGACGTTGAGGCTGGGCGTCACGCGGAAGGGATTGTTGTTCGGGAGGACCGCACCGAAGGGATCGCTCAGATCCCAGGCGAGGCTGTCGAAGTCGCCGAAGATGTGGCAGCTGGCGCACGCGGAGTCGCCGTGTCCCGAGGTGTCGCGCGCGTCGTAGAGGAAGGGACGCCCGTCGCGCACCGCCGGCGGCTCGGGGTCGAAGCCCAGCGGGACGACCGCCGTCTCGACGGCCGCGCTCGGATTGCTCGCGTTGCTGACGATCGAGATGTCGTGCGAGAACCGGTTCATCACGTAGAGCCGGTTGCGCGCCTCGTCCAGCGCGAGTCCGCTCGGACCGCCGCCGACGTCCACCAGGTGCTTCGTGGTGGCGTCGATCGTGCCCGCCTCGAGCGCGCTGGCGTCGAAGATCCCGACTCGACCGGACCCCAGGCCCGCGACGTAGACCCGCTGGCCGTCGCTCGAGAACACCAGGTCGGTCGGGAACGCAATGCTGGCCTGCGCCTCGCTGGCGGGCGGGATGCACGTCGGCGGGGTGCAGAGGTAGTTGATGTGCGGGTTCAGCTGGTGCGGGGTCGGCGTCGTGCCGGTGATCACGGTGAGGCGGCTCTCCGCGATGTGGCCCTGGACGCCGCGGTTCAGCGCGTCGCCGGGGATGCGCTGCTCGAAGCGCACCTGGTTCCGCGCGTCGGTGTTCGACACGTAGAGCTGGTTGGCTGCGTTCGGCCGCACGGCCATGTTGAAGATGACCGTGCCGACGCCGGTGACGTTGCTGGTGCCGGATATCAGGGCCGGCGGGCCGGCATTCGCGTCGATGATGAAGACGTCACGGTCGGGGAGATTGAACGGTACCTGGCTGTTCCAGCTCCGATTGATCTCGTCCACCCAGGTCGTGCCGTTGAACTTGACGATGAGCCCGGTGCCCGGCGCGCCGGCGGTGGCGCCCGCGGGCGGCGCCGGCAGGCCGCCGTTGCCGCTGACCGAGGGCTGGGGGATCGTCGTCGTGCGGTTCCCCGAGTGGAACGCCGCCGCGAAGACCCGCGACCCGTCGGGCGTGCGCGCCAGCGCGCGCGGCGTGTCGCTGAAGAGCACGATGTTGGCGATGGGCGTCCCGCCGAGCGTCGACCCGAGGCTGGCGGCGTCGAACACCTGGACCACCGCACGCCCCTGCCCGCTGCTGGTGAGGTTGGCCAGAACCGGGCAATTCTGCCCGCGCCGCGCCGTCGTGATGAAGGCGCGTGCGCCGCTCGGACCGGCGAACACGATGTCGCGCGGCTCGTCGCAGGTGAGCAGCGTGCGCGTCACGCGTGACAGCCCCGGCGTGGTCGCGTCGATCGCGACGATGCTCACGCTGTCGGAGAGGTGGTTCACCACCCACACCTCGGTGTTGCTGCGGGCGGCGACCGCGACCGGCTCGAGGCCGACCGGAACCTCGCCGGCGAGCGTGAGACCGCCCGCGGTCACGGTGTAGATCTCGAGGCGGTTGTCGGGCGTGTTGACGGCGAACAGCCGGCTGCCGTCGGGCGAGAGGGCGATCGGACGAACGTGGCCGCTCTCGAAGTTGACGAACGTGCCGCCGGCCGATTGTGCCGCTGCCCTGTCGGCGGCTCCCTGCGAGATGACGAGTGCGGCGACGGCGGTCAGGACGGTCGCGAACCGGCTGCGCATGTGGCGGTCCCCCCCTTGCAACGGCGGGGTTAGACCACAAAAGGCACCGGTGTCTCAAGGAATTTCGCCAGGGAGTCCGAGCACGTCGCGGTAGAATGCGAGCTCCGCCTCGAGTGCCCGCACGATCGTCTCGGCGCGCCGGAAGCCGTGCCCCTCGCCGGCGAACGTCACGTGCTCGACGCGGATGCCGCGCGCCCGCAGCGCGGCCGCCATGGCGCTCGCCTGCCCCGCCGGGACGACGCGGTCGTCGAGGCCCTGGAAGAAGATCACCGGCCGCCGGATGCGGTCCGCCGCGTGCAGCGGCGAGCGCGCCACGTAGAGGTCCCGCCGTTCCGGGTAGGGGCCGATCAGACCCTGGTCGTAGTGCGACTCGAACTTGTGCGTCTCCGCGCGCAGCGCCTCGAGATCGCCGATGCCATAGTAGCTCGCGCCGGCGGCGAACACGTCGTGGAACGCCAGGGCGCACAGCACGGTGAAGCCGCCCGCGCTCGAGCCCCGGACGACGAGGCGTCGCGGATCGGCCCAGCCGCGGGCGACCGCGAAGCGGGCGGCCTCCACGCAGTCCTCCACGTCCGCCACGCCCCACGCGCCCCGGAGCAGCTGCCGGTAGGCCCGCCCGTAGCCGCTGCTGCCCGCGTAGTCGACGTCGACCACCGCGAAGCCTCTGCTGGTCCAGAACTGGATGGCGACGTCGAGCGTGGCGGACGCGGCGGCGGTCGGGCCTCCATGGCAGCGCACGATCAGCGGAGGCCGGTCGCCCGCCGGAGCCGTGTGGTCCGGATTTTTCGGCGCGTAGTACAATCCGTGGGCGACGCGGCCGGCGGCGCTCGGGAACGCGAACGGCTGCGGCTCCGACACCAGCGCCGCATCCGGCATCTCCGACGTCGCGTGACGGAGCACCGCGCAGGCGCCCGTCGCGACGTCGAGACGGACCACGCAGGGCGCCGCCACCGGCGAGGCCCCGACGAAGACCATCCCGCCGGGCACCGCACGCAGCCACATGATGTCGGTGTACGGCGTCGGCACCTCGTCGAGCATTCCGGTGCGCGGGTCGACGCGTCCCAGGTGCCACGCACCCTCGCGCGCGAAGGCGCACGCCACCGCGCCGTCATCGAGCACCGCGTGGTGCGCGAATCCGAAGAGCCACGGCGGACGCGCGAACTCGGCGTCGCGCGCGCAGAGCGGGCGGACGGCCGCCCCCTCCAGGCGATAGAGATTCCACCAGCCCGAGCGATCCGAGACGAACTGCAGGCCGCCGTCGGGCGTCCAGAGCGGCTCGACCACGGCGTCGTCCCGGCCTCCCGCGACCCGGCGCGCGTCGCGCAGCGTGCCGGATGCGTCGACCTCCGCCACCCACAGCTCCGTGCCGTCCCACGGCATCTCGGGATGGCGCCACGCGATCCAGGTCAGGCGGTCGCCCCGGGGCGCGAGGCGTGGCGCGGCATAGAAGTCGTGGCCACTCGCCACCACCACGGGCGCCCCGCCGCCGTCCAGGTCGATGCGAACGAGGCAGTTCGATGGCCCGGGGGCCGTGCCGTGATCCTCGCCCACGCAGAAGAGCACGCGGCGGCGCGGGTCGATCACGCCGTCGGCGAAGCGCCACGCACCCGCCGGCGTCAGCGGGCGCACGGCCGCGCCGGCGTCGAGGCCGTACACGCGCTGATCGGGGAGGTTCGAGAAGCAGACGATGCCGCCCCCCACGGCGAACGACCCGCCACCGTACTCGTGGACGCGCGTGCGCACGTTCCAGGGCGGCGGCGTCAGGTCGACGGCGCCGGCGCCGGCGCGCCAGCGGACGAGCACCGACCGGCCGCCCTCTTCCGGCCGTCCCTCGAGCCAGTAGATCGCGTCACCGTCGACCGCCAGCCCCCCGAGCCCGGCGCTCGCGAGGGCGACCCGGGCTGCCGTGATCGGCGACCGCCAGGCGCCGTGAGGTGCCCGGGTGGTCACGCCGGCTCGCGCGCGGCGCTGTCGCTGCCGCCGCGATTGCGGATGGCGGCGTTGGCGAGCGCGTCGCAGCGCTCGTTCTCCGGATGCCCGTCGTGCCCGCGTACCCAGTGCCAGCGAACCCGGTGCACCTGCGCCAGCGCGTCGAGCGCGCGCCATAGATCCTCGTTCTTCACCGGCTTGCGGTCGGCCGTGCGCCAGCCGTTGCGCTTCCACCGTGCCAGCCACTCCGACATGCCGGTGCGCAGGTACTGCGAGTCGGTGTGCAGATCGACCGTCACGGGCACGCGCAGCGCACGCAGGCCCTCGATGGCCGCCATCAGCTCCATGCGGTTGTTGGTTGACGACGGCTCGTATCCCGACAGCTCGCGCCGCCGATCGCCCTCGATCAGGATCGTCCCCCAGCCGCCCGGCCCCGGATTCCCGGCGCAGGCGCCGTCGGTGAACATGGTCACGTGCCGCATGTCAGCGCGCGAGTGTAGGGATGCTCTCGCGCGCGGGCAATCTCGGGCGCGAAGGCAGCACCGCGCGCCCCAGGAGCGCGGTGACGGCGAGCGCGATCGCTCCGCCGGCGCCGGTCAAGCGCGTGGGACGGGCGCCGTCCCGAGCCGCGCCCGCACGAGCCCGTCGAGTCGCTCGATCATCGCGGTGGTCGACAGACCGAGGTCCCGCAGCTCGCCGTCGGCCGCCGCGTCGCACACGCGTTCGAGGGTGAGGAGCAGCAGCGCGTCGTCCTCCGCCGCTCGCGCGGGACGCCCGGCGCGCGCGTCCAGCTCGCGGAGCAGCCGGAGCTGCCTCGCGCGCTGGCGGCGGTGAAACCTGCGCGCGACGGGGTCGGAGCCGACGAGCGCCCGCATGCTCGCCCGGAAGCGGCGCCAGCGCCGGTGGTGCGCGAGCACCACCGTCACGATGCGCGCGGCGACGGCCGCCGCGTCGCCTCCGGATGCGAGCGCGGTCTCCACGGCCGCCCACTCCGCGGTCACCCACGCCTCCCAGGCCTCGAGGAAGATCGCGCGCTTGTCCGCGAAGTGCTTGTAGAAAGAGCCCGGGGCATAGCCCGCGGCGCGCGCGATGCGGTTGGAGTCGGTACCGTGGAAGCCGTCGCGGTTGAAAACCCGCGCCGCGGCCGCGACCAGGCGGCGGCGGGTGTCGGCGGGCGCCCCGCGCCGCGGCCGGTCGGTCGGCGAGGCGTGCCGGCGCGTCATCCCTTCCCCTAGCACGGCGCACCAGTTAGTGATAGATGCATCACCATGAGCACGGAGATGCCGGCCCGGTTCCGCGTCGGCGCGACGGCCCCCTGGCGCGACGTGGTGGTCGACGGCGTCCGCCTCGCCGTCGACGACGCGGGCGACGGCCCCGCCATCGTCTGCCTGCACGCCATCGGGCACGGGGCCGCCGACTTCGCCCGCCTGCGGCACCGCCTGGCGCCCCGCTGGCGCGTGCTGGCGCCCGACTGGCCCGGCCAGGGCCGCTCGGCGCCCGATCGCGAGCCGCCGCGCGCAGCGCGCTACGCGGCGCTCGTCGAGGGCCTCCTCGACGCATGCGGAATCGCCCGGGCAGCCATCGTGGGGAACTCGATCGGGGGCGCGGCGGCGATTCGCTTCGCGGCCGCGCATCCGGAGCGCGTCACCGCGCTGGTGCTCGAGAATCCCGGCGGGCTCGATCGCACCGACGATCTCGTGGCGCGTACCGCCATCCGCGCCATGACCGCGTTCTTCGCCGCCGGGGCGCGCGATGCGTCGTGGTTCCCCGCCGCCTTCGCCGCCTACTACCGGATGGTCCTCCAGCGCGCGGCGGCGGCGGAGGAGCGCCGGCGCATCGTCGCCTCGGCGCGGGAGATCGCGCCGCTGCTGCGCGACGCCTGGACCGGTTTCGGCGAGCCGGAGGCCGACCTCCGCCACCTGGCGCCCGCCATCCGCTGTCCGGTGCTGTTCGCCTGGGCGGCGCGCGACCAGCTCATCCAGCTCCGGCGCTGCCGGCCGGCCATCCGCCGCTTCGCCGGCGCGCGCCTGGAGACCTTCCCCGCCGGCCACGCCCCGCATCTCGAGACCCCGGACGAGTTCGAGAGCGTGCTCGAGCGCTTCCTCGAGCCGCTCCGCCACGAGGAGCTCCCGGCGCACGCGTCGCGGGCGGGATGACGGCGGACGGCGCGCGGATCAGGTGGTGTACGCCGCGTTGAAGTGGACGTACTCGACCGTCAGGTCCGAGGCGAGCATGCGCCCGCGCCCCGACCCCTGACGCAGGCGCAGCTCGACGCGAAACTCGCGCCGCGCCATGCGACGGCGTGCCGCCGCCAGCGCGCCGGCGAGCGGGCGCCCGCGGCGCGAGACGAGCACGCCGTCGATCACCACGTCGATGCGATCGGGATCGAGCGGCACGCCCGCGGTCCCCGCCGCGCACACGAAACGCCCCCAGTTCGGATCGCCGCCCGCGAACGCCGCCTTGCACAGGGTGGAGTTGGCGATCGCGCGTGCGATGCGCTGCGCGTCGCGATCACCCCGCGCACCCTGCACGATCACCTCGACGAGGCGCGAGGCGCCCTCCCCGTCCAGCACGACGAGCCGCGCGAGCTCCTCCAGGACCTCGGTCAGAGCGCGGACGAGCGTCCGGTAGCCGGCAGACCGGATCGTGACGGGCGGATTCGCCGCGACGCCGCTGGCGAGCAGGAGGATCGTGTCGTTGGTGCTCATGTCGCCGTCGACGCTGACCGCGTTGAACGTGCCGGCGACCGCGTCCGCCAGCGCGCGGCGTGCGGCGCGGCGATCGATCCGCGCGTCGGTGCACACGAAGACGAGCAGGGTGGCCAGGTCCGGCGCGATCATCCCGGCGCCCTTGCCGAGCGCCGCGATCGTGACCGCACGCCGGCCGAGGCGGATGCGCCGCACGGCGGTCTTCGGAAAGGCGTCGGTCGTCGTGATGGCCTGCGCGGCCGCCGGGAAGCCGCCGGCGGCGAGTGCGGCGTGCGCGGCGCGAACGCCCCGCAGGAGCGGATCGAGCGGCACCTGCACGCCGATGCGCCCGGTCGCACAGGCGAGGACGCGCCCCGCCGGAACGCCGAGCAGCGCCGCTGCCAGGGAGGTCGATTCCTCGACCGTGCGCCGTCCCTGGCGGCCCGTGCACGCGTTCGCGTTGCCGGCGTGCACGAGGACGGCCGACACGGCTCCCGCGCGCAGCCGCTCGCGCGTGACCACGACGGGCGCCGCGGGCGCCTGGTTCGTCGTGAGCACGCCCGCCGCCACCCCGGGCGCGTCGAGCGCGATCAGCGCGACATCGGGGCCACGCACCTTCAGTCCGGCGCGGACGCCCGCGAAGCGGAATCCCGGGACGCGCACGCGGTGCGCGCGACGGGCGAGCTTCACGCGGGCGGTCCCGGGCGCGGGGCGCCGCCGGCGGACGGCGCCGGGGTCACGCGAGCCCGTGACACTTCTTGAACTTCTTGCCGCTTCCGCACGGGCACGGATCGTTGCGCCCGACCTTCTCGGCGTCGCGCCGCACGGTCTCGACCTTCTGCGAGCCCCCCACGGCTTCCCCGTGCGAGAGGCGCACACGCGCCGGCGCTCGCTGCTGCTGGCGTCGCTGCATGTCGACGACGGCGGCCGGCATCGCCGGATCGAAATCCTCGGACGGCGCGAGGATGGGTGACGCGGCCGGGTGCGCCTGCGCCGCGGCTGGTTGCGCTTGCAGCTGGACGCTCATCAGCTTCTCGACCACGTCCGCCTCCATGCGGCGGATCAGCTCCTCGAACAGGTCGTAGCCTTCCTTCTGGTACTCCTGCAGCGGGTTCTTCTGGCCGTACCCGCGCAGCCCGATGCCCTCCTTCAGGTGGTCCATGCTGAGGAGGTGGTCGCGCCACAGGGTGTCGAGCGTCTGCAGCCAGATGACGCGCTCGAGGTGGCGCATCACCGGCGAGGTGAAGGTGGTCTCGCGCTCGGCGTACGCCTGGCGCACGCGCTCGACGACCAGCTCCTCCACCTCTCCGGAGCGGGTCATCCCGGCGGCGGTCTCGGGCAGGTTGAGCCGCAGGTTGAACTGCGCGAACACCCCGTCGTCGAGGGTCTTCAGGTCCCACTCGTCGGACGCCACCTCGTCGCTGCAATGGATGCCGACGAGGCCCGCGGCGAGTCCCTCGGTCATCTCGCGTGCCGTCTCGCCGAGGTCCTCCTCGGAGAGCAGCTCGCGGCGCCGGGCGTAGATCACCTCGCGCTGCTTGTTGAGGACGTCGTCGTACTCGAGCAGGTGCTTGCGGATGTCGAAGTTGTGCGCCTCGACCTTCTCCTGCGCGTTGCGAATCGCGCGGCTGACGAAGCGGTGCTCGATGGGAACGCCTTCCTCCATGCCGAACCGCTGCATGGCGTTCTGCATCCGATCGGCGCCGAAGATGCGCAGGAGATCGTCCTCCAGCGACAGGTAGAAACGCGACGAGCCCGGGTCGCCCTGCCGTCCCGCGCGGCCGCGCAGCTGGTTGTCGATGCGCCGCGCCTCGTGCCGCTCGGTCCCGAGGATGTGCATGCCGCCGGCCGCCACCACCTGCTCGCGCTCGGTGGCACACTGCTCCTGGAACCCGAGCAGCGTCTCCTTGAAGCGCTCCTCGTACTGCTGCGGCGCCTTCTGCAGCTCCTCGCGAATCACCTCCACGGCGTTCACGTACTTCAGCCGGTCGTCCTCGTAGCGCCGCTCCGCCGCCCGCTGCCCCTCCTCGAACGGCACGCGCGCGGTGTCGTGATGGCGCTCGATCTCGACGTACTCCTGCTCGGCGTCCTGGTACGCCTGGCGCCACGAGGCCAGCTCGCCGTTGCCCGCGACCTCCCGCTTGACCAGCAGCGCCAGCTCGAGCTGGGCCAGCCCGCGCTCGTATTCCGAGCGGCGGTCGTTCACCTCGCGCGCGACGGTGTCGGTGCGGCCGCCCTCGCTCCACAGGCGCAGCGCCGCATCGTAGCGCATGCGGACGTGGTCCAGGTCCGAGCGCTCGGAGATCGCGGCGGCGTCGCCGTCCGCCAGCAGGGTCGCTTCCATCTCCTCCTTCACCCGCGTGTAGCGCGGCGGGATCGGGTCCTGGTCGCGGATCGCCGGGATGAGCTCGACCGAGCTGACCTCCTCGTAGCGCGCCCGGATCGCGCGGTACGGCGATAGCTCGCGCAGCTTGCGATCGGCCTCCGTCAGCTTCGCCAGCGCCTCGGAGCGCCGCCGCTCGAGGTCGGCGAGCGAGCCGCCGTGCTGCTGGACGAGCTGCTGCAGCTCATCGTCGTAGCGCTCCCGCAGCGTGCGCAGGGTGTCCTCGTAGCGCGACACGGTGGCAGGCTCGCCCGACACCTTCACCGAGCCGCGGATCCACTCGTTCTCCATCTCGGCCCGCGCCAGGAACTCGGGGTTGCCACCGAGCAGGATGTCGGTGCCGCGACCGGCCATGTTCGTCGCGATCGTGACCTGCTGGAAGCGCCCGGCCTGGGCGATGATGTTGGCTTCCGCCTCGTGATTGATGGCGTTCAGCACGTTGTGCCGGATGCCGGCCTTCTTGAGAAGCTTGGACACGCGCTCCGACTTCTCGACCGACGTGGTGCCGACCAGCACCGGCTGCCCGCGCTCGTGGCACTCGGCGATCTCCTGCACGACGGCGTCGAGCTTCTCGCGCTCGCTCTTGTAGACCAGGTCGGCGTGGTCGGTCCGGCGCATGGTCTTGTTGGGCGGCACCACCACGACGTCGAGCTTGTAGGTCCCCTTGAACTCGACCGCCTCGGTGTCGGCGGTGCCCGTCATCCCGCCGAGCTTGGCGTACATGCGGAAGTAGTTCTGGATGGTGATCGTGGCGAGCGTCTGGTTCTCGTTCTCGATCTTCGCCCCCTCCTTCGCCTCGACGGCCTGGTGCAACCCGTCGGACCAGCGCCGTCCGGGCATCAGCCGGCCGGTGAACTCGTCGACGATGATGACCTCGCCGTCCTTCACGACGTAGTCGACGTCGCGCTTGAAGAGGGTGTGCGCTTTCAGCGCCTGCGTCACGTGGTGCAGGGTGTCGATCTGGCTCGGGTCGTAGAGGTTGGCGACCCCGAGGAGGCGCTCGCACTTCGCGACGCCCTCCTCGGTGAGCATGGCGTTGCGGTGCTTCTCGTCGATCGTGAAGTCGACGTCACGGGTCAGCCGCGGGATGATGCGGTTCACGCTGTAGTAGAGCCCGCTCGACTGCTCGGCGGCTCCCGAGATGATGAGCGGGGTGCGCGCCTCGTCGACCAGGATGTTGTCCACCTCGTCGACGATGGCGTAGTTCAGCTCGCGCTGGGCGTACTCCTCCAGGCTGAACTTCATGTTGTCGCGCAGGTAGTCGAAGCCGAACTCGTTGTTCGTGCCGTAGGTGACGTCGGCGCGATACGCGTCGCCGCGCTCGACCTCGCGCAGGTGAAGGAAGCGGTAGTCCTTGGGGATGAACGTGGGGTCGAAGAGGTAGCTCGCGTCGTGGATGATCGAGCCGATGGACAAGCCGAGGAAGTGATAGACGGGGCCCATCCACTGCACGTCGCGCCGGGCCAGGTAGTCGTTCACCGTGACCAGGTGCGCGCCCTTGCCGGCGAGCGCGTTCAGGTAGAGCGGCAGCGTGGCGACCAGCGTCTTGCCCTCGCCGGTCTTCATCTCGGCGATCTTGCCCTGGTGGAGCACGATGCCGCCGAGGCACTGCACGTCGTAGTGGCGCAACCCGATGGTCCGCCGGGCCGCCTCCCGCGCCGCCGCGAAGGCTTCCGGCAGGAGGTCGTCCAGCGAGATCTCCTCGGCCGTCACCCGCGCTCTCCACTCCGCGGTCTTGGCGGGAAACGCCGAATCGGGGAGCGCCTGGTACTCCTCCTCGAAGCTCGCGATCTCCTGGACGAGCGGCAGCAGGCGCTTGATCGTGCGCTCGTTGGCGCTCCCGAAGAGCCGCGTGAGAACGTTGGCCATTGAAACGGGGTATTGTTTCTGCCGGCCCGGCGAGGGTCAAGTCCGGGGCGTTCCGGGCGTCAGTCGGCGCGCGCCTGGACGGCCGCCGCCGCGGGGGTCGACGTCTCCAGGTGCCTTGTCGCGCCCGCCTTCGCCATGCGCCCGAGCAGCACGTCGACCGTGGGCTCGATGCGCTCGATGAACGGCCGCGGATAGACGCCGATCCAGACGATGAAGACGACCAGGGCGGTCGCCACGACGATCTCGCGTCGGTTGAGATCGGGCAGCGACCGGTTCGACTCGTGCGTGAGCGGGCCGAAGGCGACGCGCTGGTACATGGTCAGCATGTAGACCGCCCCGAGCACCACGCCGAGGGTGCCGACCATGCCCGCGACGGGATGGGCCCGGAACGCGCCGCTCAGGATCAGGAACTCTCCGACGAATCCGTTCAGGCCGGGCAGGCCGATGGAGGAGAGCGTCACCACGAGGAAGAACGCGGACCACACCGGCACGCTGCCCCAGATGCCGCCGTACTGCGAGATTTCCCGCGTGTGCGTCCGATCGTAGATCAGCCCCACCAGGATGAAGAGCGCACCGGTCGAGAGCCCGTGGTTCACCATCTGCAGCACGCCGCCGGTCACGCCCGTGCTGTTGAAGGCGTAGAGGCCGAGCATGATGAAGCCCATGTGGCTGACCGAGGAGTACGCCACCAGGCGCTTCATGTCGGGCTGCGGGTAGGCCGTCAGCGCGCCGTAGACGATGCCGATCACCGCCAGCACCATCACGAGCGGGAAGGCATCCTGGGCGGCGAGCGGGAACAGCGGGATGGAGAAGCGCAGGAACGCGTACGCGCCCATCTTGAGGAGGACGCCGGCCAGATCCACCGAGCCGCCCGTCGGCGCTTCGGTGTGCGCATCGGGAAGCCAGGTGTGGAACGGCACCATCGGCACCTTGATCATGAAGGCGATGGTGAAGGAGGCGAAGAGCCAGACCTGCTCGGTGTACGTGAGCGGCGTGCCGTACAGCGTGACGATGTCGAAGCTCGGCGCGCCCGACGTCTGCGCGTGCCGGAGGGCGAGATACACCACGCCGACGAGCATGAACGCGCTGCCCGCCAGCGTGTAGAGGATGAACTTGATCGCGGCGTAGCGGCGCCGCGCGTGCCCCCACAGCCAGATGACGAAGGCCATCGGGATCAACATGAACTCCCAGAAGAAGAAGAACAGCAGGAGGTCGGTGGCGCACAGCGCACCCAGCATGCTCGACTCGAGCAGCAGCATGAGGCTCATGAACAGGGGCACGCGATCGGTGATGTCGGTCCACGCCGCGAGGATGACGACGGGCGTGAGGAACGTGGTGAGCAGGATCAGCCACAGCGAGAAGCCGTCGACGCCCATGGCGTAGTCGGCGCCCAGCGCGGGGATCCACGTGATCCGCTCGGACAGCTGCAACGTCCCCACCGCGGGATCGAACCGCGCCAGCATGACGAGCGAGAGCGCGAACGGGATCAGCGCGAGGATGAACGCCGCCACGCGCGGCACGCGGACCGGCTCCGCCGGCAGCAGCTGGATGACGAGCGCGCCGGCCAGCGGCGAGAAGACGATCAGCGTGAGGAGAGGCAGATCCATCATGTACCGCATCCAGCGAGCCGGGCCGAGGTCACCGCGGCTCTAATGCCGGATGGCCCGAGCGCCTTCAAGCACGGCGGCCCTTGACTCATCGCTCGACGCGCACCGCCGACTCCACCCGCGAACCGAGGAACCGCTGGCCGATGCGCACGAAACGCTCCGGGGCGTCGGTGACGAAGAAGCTGGTCGACCCGGGGCCCGCCGGCCGCGCCATCCCGTCGCCGGCGAGACGGGCCGTCACCGCGCGCGCCGTCTCCTCGGCCGAGTCCACCAGCGTGACCGACGGTCCCATCACCTCCGCGATGAGCGGCCGGAACAGCGGATAGTGCGTGCACCCGAGGATCAGCGTGTCGATGCCGCTGCGCGCCAGGCTCGCCAGGTAGGTCTCGACCGCGCCGCGCGCCACCGCACCTTCCGTCCACCCCTCCTCGGCCAGCGGCACGAGCAGGGGACACGCGCGCGTGAAGACCTCGAGCTTCGCATCGCGGGCGCGCAGCGCGCGCGTGTACGCGCCGGAGCCGATCGTCGCCTCGGTGCCGATCACCCCGATGCGTCCGCTGCGCGTCGCCCGGATCGCCGCCTCGACGCCGGGCTCGACCACCCCGATCACGGGCACGTCGACGTGGCCGCGCAGCGTCTCGAGCGCCGTCGAGGTGGCGCTGTTGCAGGCGATCACCAGCATCTTGAGACGCCGCTCCACCAGGAAGTCGGCGCTCTCGACGGCATAGCGCGTGATCGTCTCGGCGGACTTGCTGCCGTACGGGGTGCGACCGGTGTCGCCGAGGTAGATCAGGTGCTCGTCCGGAAGCGCGGTCAGGACGGCGTGGAGGACGGTGAGGCCCCCGATCCCGGAGTCGAAGATGCCGATGGCGGCGTCACGGTCCATCGCGGTGCCTGCCCGTATGCCGGACGGCCCGGTCGCTCACAAGCCGCGCGCCGCGCGTTCCGGCGCCGCCAGCCAGCCGCGGACCAGCCTCCAGAGCGCGTCCTTCCCCTCACCCGTGCGTGCGGAGAATCCGACGACGGGCACCCGGTCGTCGACGATGCGCCGCAGCGACGCCAGCGCGCGGCCTGCCGCGCCGCGGCCCAGCTTGTCGAGCTTGGTCGCCACCACGGCAGCCGGCAGCCCGACGTGGGCGAGGAACGCGAGGATCTCGTTCTCCTCGGTCTCGAGGCCCCGGCGCACGTCGACCAGCAGCGCCACGCCGCGCAGCGTGGACCGGTCGCGGAGGAACCCCTCCACCAGCGGTCCCCAGCCGCGCCGCTCCGCCTCGGAGCCGACCGCGAACCCGTAGCCCGGGAGATCGACGATGACGAGCCGCTCGTTGACCAGGAAGAAGTTCAGCTGTCGCGTCCGGCCCGGCGTGCTGCTGGTGCGCGCCAGGGCGCGACGGCCGAGCAGCGCATTCAGCAGCGACGACTTGCCGACGTTCGAGCGGCCCGCGACGGCCACTTCCGGCAGGGTCGGCGGCGGGCCGCCACCCGGTGCGGCCGCGGCACCGAGGAATCGGGCCGCGGTGACCTTCACCGATGCGTCCGGCTCAGCCCCCGGCAGGAGGCGTCGTCGCCGGAGCCTGGTTGAGCCCGAGGGCCTTGTTCACCATCTGCACCTGGCGCACGTAGGTCTCCTTCAGCGCGCCCTTCTGCAGCGACTCGACCGGCAGGCCGCCCTTGTCCTTGCTGGTCTGGGTGAACGTGATCAAGGTGGCCTTGCCACCGTCGGCGGGCTCGAACTTGTACTCCGACGCGAGGTCGGCGAGCTTGAAATCCACCGACTTCGACGTGATGCGCTTCTCGTCGGGATAGAGGGTGAACTCGGTGCGCAGGTCCTGCACCTTGAATCCCGGCGGCAGCACGTCGAGCTTGCCGACGATGTCGACCACCTTGGTGTTGCCGCTCTGGCTCACCAGCTCCGACTTCATCACGTTGTCGGGCGAGAACTCGTGCGAGCGCTCGGGCTGCGCGAACGCCTCGTAGACCTTGTCCGGAGGCGCATCGATCTTGGTCTGGAACTTCACGTGCCAGGTGTCGCCGGACTTCTCCATGCTCTCCGAGGCGATCTCCTTCGACGTGCCGATGTCCTCGGTGCGGGTGCATCCTCCGCAGCCGGCGAAGGCGATCGCCATCAGGAACAGCAATGCGTAGGCGAGCTTCATGGCGCGTCCTTAGCCGAAGCCCGTGGTCGGGCACAAGATCCCCTGCCCGGGCGTCGCCCGCGACGATGACTCGCACGACCGACCGGATGATGCGCAGCGTGTCGGCCCACGGCCGGTAGTGGCTGACGCGCTCCGCGACGGGCGGGTAGTACACCTCGACCGGCACGCCGTGCACGGCCATGCCGGCGCGCGCGGCCCGCAGCAGGACCTCCGTCTCGAAGTCGTAGCGCGTGCCGCGCGTGCCGAGCGCGAGAGTCGCCCCGACCGGATACACGCGGAAGCCGGACTGCGTGTCCGGCAGCGGCTGACCGGCGATGCCGCGCATCAGCCGGTCCGCGATCCAGTTCCCGAAGCGCGCGGCGCGCTTGACGGCGAAACGTTCCTTGCGCCGCACGCCGACCACGATGGCCTCCGGCGCCGCGTCCGCCGCCGCCAGCAGCACGGGAATCTGATCGGGAAGATGCTGCCCGTCGGCGTCGAGCGTCAGCGCGCGCTCGACGCCCGCGGCCGCCAGGTGCCGGAGCCCGGTCACGAGCGCGGCTCCCTTGCCGCGATTCTCCGCGTGCCGCAGCACCTCGGCGCCGGCGGACGCCGCGCGCGCCGCCGTGTCGTCCGCCGAGCCGTCGTCCACCACCACCACCGTCGGGAGCACCGACCGGGTCCCGCCGACGACGGCCACGATGCTCCCCGCGGCGTCGTACGCCGGGACCAGCGCGGCCGTCCGCACGCTCACGCGCGCGCCGGGCTGAGGGGCGCCATCAGCCACCCGCGCACGCCGACGCGCACGTAGGTGCTGACGCGGCGAATGAACCGCGGCTCGCCGACGAGCGTCCGACCGAGTCCCCACAGCACGTCCGGGCGAGTGTAGAACGTGCGGTAGGCGCGGCGGAACCAGCGCTCGAGGATCTCCGGCGTGAGCCCGTTCGGCACGAACACCCACTGCATCGCGTTCATGCGCTCCCAGTCCTCGACGAACGCGCCGTGATCGCGCACCGTCGCGTACGACGGCGTCCCCGGATACGGGGTGAACTTCGTCATCTGCATGAGGTCGAGCGGCGCGTGGCGCAGGAACTCCACCGTCTCGCGCAGGCTGTCCTCGCTCTCGGTGGGGTGCGCCATCATCAGCAACCCCTTCACCCGGATGCCGGCGCCGCGCGTCAGGCGCAGCGTCTCGAGCATGCGCGGCAGCTTCACCTCGTGCTTCACGACGTCGAGCACGCGCTGCGACCCCGACTCGATCCCGTAGGCGATCTGCCAGCACCCCGCGCGGCGCATCAATCGCAGCGTGTCGAGATCGAGCAGGTTCGGGTGGCTGTTGCAGCTCCACGTGAAGCGGAAGCCCTCCGCGAGGAAGCGCTCGCACAGCTCGACGACGCGCCGCCGGCTGACGGTGAAGAGGTCGTCGTAGAACAGGATGTGCCGCACGCCGAGATCGGCGAGCTGCCGGCAGAGCGCCACGACGTACTCGACGCCGTGAAACCGGCCGCGCCGGCCGGACGTGGAGCGGTCGCAGAACGTGCACGAGAACGGACAGCCGCGGGACGTGACGATGCTCGCGACCGGCGTGTGGCGATAGTTGAAGACGTTCGGCTGGAAGCGGAGCGGGAACTCCGGCAGCAGATCCCACGCCGGCGGCGGCAGGCGATCGAGCTCGTCGCCGTCGAGATAGGGCGCGCGCGGATTCACGCGCACGCCGCTCGCCGTGCGATGGACGAGGCCGGCGACCGGCTGCGGCGCCGCCCCGCTCGCCAGCCGCGCGATCAGGTCGAGGTACGAGCGCTCGCCCTCCCCCACGATGCCGTAGTCGAAGCCGGGGAAGAGATCGAGGGTGCGCTCCGGCACCGCGCTCACGTGCGGCCCCCCCACCGTGACGGTGGCGCGCGGGACGCGCTCCTTCAGCAGCGCGGCGATGCCGCCCGCGTTGGTGATCGAGATGGTCGTCGCGCTGATGCCGACGTGGTCGGGGTCGAGCGCCGCGACGGCGCGGGCGACGTCCTCGACGGGCGTTCCGGTTCGCTTGCCGTCGACGATGTGCACGCGGTGTCCCGCTTCGCGCGCCACCGCCGCCAGCGTCAGGGTCCCGATCCCGGGAATCTCCTCCTCGCCCTCGCGCACGCGATCCATCTGCCGGTCCCAGCACACGTACGGCGGCTCGACGAAGACCACGGTCTGCGGGCGCACGATCGGGCTATAGCCGAAGCGCCGCGCGCTCGCCAACCCGCGCTTCCCTCCCGCCTCGCTCGCGCGTTAGAAAGATCCGCGCATGGGCCGGAAGCTGGGGTGGATCGGGCTCGTGGTGGCCCTCGCGACCGGCACCGCGGTCCGCTGGACGCTGCCCGGCGACGTCGAGGACTTGAAGCCGCGGCCCGATGCCCTGGAGTACGAGGAAGCGGCGCGCAACCTCGCCTCGGGCCAGGGATACAGCCTCGTCCTGGACGGCGGTCACTATCCCCCGCGCTACCCGCCGGGGTTCTCGCTGCTCCTCGTGCCCGCCATGTGGCTCACCGGAGGCGAGCACGGCGCGGGCGTGTGGATGGTGCTCGCCTCGGCGCTGGCCGGCATCGCATGCCTGTGGGCGATCGGGCTCCGGGTCGGCGGCGCCGCGAGCGCCACGGCCGCGGCGGTGCTGCTGGCGCTCGCGCCGCTACACGTCCGCTGGTCGAGAGCGGTCATGTCCGACGTGCCGGCCACCACGGTGGCGACGGCGCTGGCGCTGGGCGGCCTCGCGGCGCTGGGACGCGGGCCCGGCGCGTGGTTCGCGCTCGGGCTCGCCGCGGGACTCGCGGCGCTGCTGCGCTCGACGTGCACGCTGCTCGCGCTGCCGCTCGCGGGCATGCTCGTCGCGGACCCCGGCGCCCGAGCGGGCGCCGGGCGGCGTCTCGCCGCGCTCGCCGCCGGGGTCGGGGTCGGCCTGCTGCCGCTCGCGGCCTATGACGTGCTGCGCTTCGGGTCGCCGCTGGCCGACGGGTATCACTACTGGGTCGGCGTCGAGTTCTTCGCGTGGCCGAACGTCGTGGGCGTCCCCACCGGCGGCACCGACCCGAACCTCGTCTTCTACGCGCGCCAGCTCGCCGGCGGCGGCGCGCTCTACTCGTGGCCCATCGCGATCCTGGCCGCCGCCGGGTGCGTGCTCGGCGTGCGCCGGCCCGGTCCGGCCCGCGCCCTCGTCGTGCTCGCCGCGGGGACGGCGCTGGTCCTCCTCGCGGTGTACCTGCCGTTCTTCTGGCAATGGGACCGGTTCCTCCTGCCGCTCGTGCCGCTCGTCCTCGCGCTTGCCGCGATCCCGCTGGGAACCGGGTCGCCGGGATGGCTCCGGGTCGCGGCTGGCGGACTCATCGCCTGCGCGCTGTCGCTCGCGGTCTTCACGCGAGGCGCGTTCGCGCCTCCGGACCGCCCGCCGGACCTGGAGGTCGCCGGGCTCCGCGCGATCGCCGCGCGCGTCGAGCCGAATGCCGTCCTGATCGCGCGCAGCAACGTGATGCTGGTTGCGCGCCTCTATCACGACGCGACCGAACGGCTGTGGCTGCCGGTCGATCGCTGCGAGCATCGCGCGCTGATCCGCGAGCGTCGGCTGACGCCCTATGCGCCGGCGAGCGCGGCCCAGAACTGGGTGTGGGACGTGATCGGCTCTCCGCTGGACCCCGAGGCCGTCGAGGCCGCCGTGCACGCGCTCCTCGCCTCCGGTCGGCCGGTCTACTTCTCGCCCATGCTCGCGTTCCAGACGCCGGCCGGCCTGCCCCTGAACAGGCTCCTGCAGGCCCACTTCCGACTCGACCGGGTAGAGACCGCGGTTCCCACCGGGCTCCTCCGGGTACGGGAGCGGTCCTGACGCCCGCCGGACGCCTACGTGGCCGCGACGCGCTCCAGCGCCGACGCGAGCCGCTCGACGTCGTCGCCCAGCGGACGATCCTCGAGCAGCGGCGCGACCAGTGCGCGCACGGCCGCGTGGATGGCGCGCGTGCCGGCGGCGAGCCCCTCCGTGCCGGTGAGATCGACGGCTTCGGCCGCGGCCAGCAGCTCGATGGCGACGACGCGACGCGCGTTCTCGAGCAACCGGCGTGCCTGGCGCACGGCGACGGTTCCCATGCCGACGACGTCCTGGTTGTTGGCGTTCGTCGGGACCGAGCCGAGCGACGCCGGGTGTGCGAGGACGGCGTTCTCCGCCACCGTCGAGCTGGCGCAGTACTGGAGACCCATCAAGCCGCTGCGCAGCCCGGCGCGGTCGCGGATCAGGAACGGGGGCAAACCGGCATTCGTGGCGGGGTCGAGAAGACGGGCGAGACGCCGCTCGGAGAAGAGGGCGACGTGGGCCAGCGCCACCTTCAGGTGATCCACCGCCAGTGCGACGGGATGGCCGTGAAAGTTCCCGGCGTGGAGCACGGTCTCGTGCTCCGGGAAGAACGTGGGATTGTCCGTGACGGCGTTGATCTCGACGTCGACGACCGCACGTGCATGGGCGATCGTCGCCCGGACGGCGCCCAGCACCTGCGGCACGCAGCGCAGCGTGTAGGCGTCCTGCACCGGGCGGGCGCGCGCCTCGCCGGGGAGCCCGCGGGCCTCGCTGTCGTCGAGGCGCCGGCTGCCAGCGAGCAGCGCGCGCAGACGCGCCGCCGACGCCAGCTGGCCGGGATGCGGGCGCGCCGCGTGCACGCGCGCGTCGAACGCTTCGCGATTGCCGCCGAAGACCTCGATCACCAGCGCGGCGGTGCCCTCCGCCGCCGCCACGAGCTGCTCGGCACCGACCACCACGAGCGCCGCCTGCGCGGCCTCGCACGAGGTGCCGTTCATCAGCGCGAGCGCCTCGCGTCCCTCGAGCGTGACCGGCGTCAGGCCCGCGGCGGACAGGGCGATCCCCGCCTCGACGCGCCGGCCGTCGCGGACGACGGGCCCCTCGCCAGCCACCGCCCGCGCGACATGCGCCAGCTCGACCAGATCGCCACTCGCGCCGACGGATCCGGTCTCGGGAATGACCGGGAGGATCCCCGCGTTCAGCATCGCGAGCAGCGCCTCGACGACGATCGGCCGCACGCCCGAGCGTCCCTGCGCCAGCGTCTGCGCCCGCACCGCCATCGTCGCGCGGACGACCTCGCCGACGTGCGCAGGGCCGATGCCGCTCGCGTGGCTGCGCAGCAGGTTCAGCTGGAAGCGCGCGGCGTCCGCGGCGAGGACGGGCCGGTCGCACAGCGGACCGCATCCCGTGTTCAGTCCGTAGACGACGCGCCCCGCCTTCGCGAGCGTCGCGACCTGGCGATGCGAGTCGAGCATGCGGGCGCGCGCGGCGGGGTCGAGGCGCACCGGCGCGCCCGCCGCGATCCGGGCGACGGCGTCCAGCGCGAGCGTCTCGCCGCCGAGCAGCTCCGGTTCCGGCATGCGGCGCGACGCTAGCCAATGCCCGCGGTCGGTTCAAACAACGCGAAAGCCTCCGCAGTTTGAACCCGTGATGGGCCTTTGGTAGGCGCATCGCATGCGACGCGCCTCCCCGTGTCTCCTCGGCGTCCTCGTGGTCGTGCTGCTCGCCGCGTGCGGCACGAGTAGCCAGCGCTCGATCGCCGATCCGCGCGTCGGCAAGGTGTTCTTCCTCTGCTGCAACGTCCACTACGATCCGCACAAGCCCGAGATCACCGACGCCATTCCGTCGCAGGGCACGCTCATTCCCTTCGGCACGCGGGTCGAGGTGCAGAAGGTGACGCGGGACACGGTGCGCTTCGAGGCGGCGAGCCATCCGCCGATCACGCTGTCGTACGATCATGGCGGGAGGGGGTCGTTCGAGACGTTCCTGAGCCGCTTCTTCGTCTCCGAGGATCCGCGGCTCAAGCTGAAGAAGGTCCCGGCACGCCAGGTGAAGCTCATCGAGAAGGGCATGGTCGCGCCGGGCATGAGCCGGGATCAGGTCCCGATGGCGATCGGCTATCCTCCCGCCGACCACACCCCGTCGCTGGAAGCGACGACCTGGACCTATCCCTCCGGCCTGGTCGTCTACTTCGACGGCAGCCGCGTGACGTCGGTGCAGCGGCGCTCGCGGTGAAACGGATTGACCGCGAGGGGGCCGCGGCATAAATGCCGCCGGGGATGACCATGACCAGCACGCCGGACGTGGTAGTCGTCGGCGGGGGTCCGGCCGGCTCGGTCGCCGCCACCGCGCTCGCCGACGCGGGACTGCGCGTGGTCGTGCTCGAGCGCGAGCGGTTTCCGCGCTACCACATCGGCGAGTCGCTGCTCTCCGCCACGCTTCCAATCCTCGACGCGGTGGGCGCCACGCCCCGCATCGAGGCGCACGGCTTTCTCCGCAAGCCCGGCGGCACCTTCCAGTGGGGCCGGCAGCGCGAGCCGTGGAGCTTTCTCTTCCGGGAAGATCCGGGCGGCCGGCCGTACGCCTTCCAGGTCGTCCGCTCCGAGTTCGACCAGCTGCTCCTCCAGAACGCGCGCGACCACGGCGCCGAGGTGCACGAGGAGCACGCGGTGGAGGAGATCGACACCAGCGGGCCGACCCCGGTGCTGCGCGGCGTGGCCGCCGCCGGCGGCGCGTTCGAGCTCCGGCCACGCTTCCTGATCGATGCCAGCGGCCAGCGCGCGCTGCTCGGCCGCCGGCTCGGGCTGCGCCGCTTCAACGAGTTCTTCAAGAACCTGGCGATCTTCGGCTACTGGCGCGGCGCCGAGCGGCTACCGGGCGAGCTGTCGCAATCACATCCTCTCGGCGGCGTTCGCCGACGGGTGGTTCTGGTACATCCCGCTGCACGACGACACGATGAGCGTGGGCGCGGTCGTCGACGTGCGGCGCTGGGACTCCGTCGCGGAAGCCGACCCCGAGGCGACGTATCGCGGGCTCATCTCCCGCTGCGACGACATCGCCGGCCGGCTGCGCGCGCGCGACGCTCGTCTCGCCGATCCGTCTGATCCGCGACTACTCGTACGACTCGACGCGCTTCTGGGGTCCCGGCTGGCTGCTCGCCGGCGACGCCGCGTGCTTCATCGACCCGGTGTTCTCGACCGGCGTCCACCTCGCGTGCCTCGCCGGATTCCTCGGCGCACGGGCCGCGCGCGCCGTGCTACGCGATGGCGTGCCGCAGGACGAGGCCCTCGCGGCATACGAAGCCAGCTACCGCAGCTCCTTCGAGCGCTTCCTCCGCTTCCTCTACTTCTTCTACGATCACAATACCGACCCCGACTCGTACTTCTGGACCGCGCGCCAGGTTCTCTCCCCGTCGCGGGGCGACCTCGACGCACGCACCGCGTTCGTGCGCCTGATGTCCGGCGGCGGCGACACGGATGCGCTGGCCGACGTGATCGAGCGCGAGCGGTCGCGGCTGGATGACGCCATCCGCAGCGGCCGCCCCGGTGCGCTGCCGGTCAACGGCCTCCTCCGCGTCCGCACGACCGAGCGTCTGATCTCCGACTAGACGTCCGGCGCGTCGGACACGGCCCACAGGCGTACGGGCTCGGAGACGCCGCGTAGCCGGTGCTCGCCGCGGTCGGTGAACGACACGCCCGCCGACGTACGCGCGAGGCTGCGCACCGTGTCCGAGACCAGCACCTCGCTCGGCGCGGATGCCGCGGCGATGCGCGAGGCGACGTCTCCACGCTCCGCAGCGAGCTCATGACGAGGTCGCGGCCCTCCGCGGTGCCGAGGTCGCAGCCGCGCCGGAAGGGCGCGAACAGGACCAGGTGCGAGACGCGCTCGGGGTGGCGCACCGCAAACTCGACCGCCACCGCGCACGCCGTGTCGATCCCCATGACCAGCGCCGGCTGCAGGTCCAGGTGGTCGACGACGGCTTCCACGTCCCGCACCAGCACCTCGGGGCGGAAGTCGTCGACGTCGCGCTCCGACAGGCCGGTGCCGCGACGGTCGAAGAAGATCATGCGCCGGCGGAGCGCCGCGGACTCGCGCGCGGCCAGCTCCCGGTACGCGGGGTCGTGCGCGAGGAGCCGGGTCGGGCTGAGCAGCGAGGGCACGAGGATTCCCGGCGTCGAGCCGTCGCCCGTCACGCCGAATGCGATGCGGACGCCGTCCGTCGTGGTACAGAAGCGGATCTGTGGCTCCATGCGCGCGCGACGGCTTGTAACACCGGCACCGGCGCTTTGCATTCGCGGCGGCATCGCCTAATACCGTCGCCCATGTTCCTGAGCTCCGCCGAGGCCGCCGCCGTGCGCGAGCGCTTCGGCACGCCGTGCTACGTCTACGATCGACGGAGCCTCGAGGCCGCCGCACGGAGCGCCCTCGCGTTCCCGGCGCCGTTCGGCTTCACCCTGCGCTACGCCATGAAGGCCAATCCGAGCCGCGCCATCCTGCGCGTGTTCCTCGATCTCGGCCTGCACGTCGATGCGTCCAGCGACCACGAGGTCGAGCGCGCGCTGCACGTCGGCGTCCCGCCGGAGAAGATCCAGCTGACGTCGCAGATGCCGTCACGACGGCTCGACGCGTTCGTCGCCCGCGGCGTGCGCTACAACGCGTGCTCGCTGCACCAGCTCGACCGCTTCGGCCAGGTCTTCCCGGGCCGCGAGGTCACCGTCCGGGTGAATCCCGGCCTCGGGAGCGGCGCCACGAACCGCACCAACACCGGCGGTCCCGGCGCCAGCTTCGGCATCTGGCACGAGCAGCTCGACGACACGCTGGCGCTCGCCGCGCGCCATCGCGTCACGATCCGCGGGCTGCACACCCACATCGGTTCCGGAACCGACCCCGCGGTGTGGAAGCGAGTGGCGCGCATGAGCCTCGACATCGCGGCGCGCCTTCCGGACGTCACCACGCTCAACCTGGGCGGCGGCTTCAAGGTGGCGCGCGTCCCCGAGGAGCGCGCGACCGATCTTCCCGACATCGGCGCCCACGTGCGCCAGGAGCTGCGCGACTTCCGCGAGCGCACCGGCCGCTCGCTGCACCTGGAGGTCGAGCCCGGGACGTACCTGGTCGCCAACGCCGGCTGCGTGGTCGCCACCTGCATCGACGTCGCCGACACCGGCGCCGGCGGCTATCGCTTCGCCAAGCTCGACACCGGCATGACCGAGATCACCCGCCCGTCGCTCTACGGCGCACAGCATCCGATCACGGTGCTCGCCGAGCGCGAGCCCGCGGCCGTCGTCTTCGTCGGACCGTGCTGCGAGTCCGGCGACGTCCTCACGCCCGCGCCGGGCGATCCCGAGGCGCTCGCGCCGCGGATGGTGCCGCAGCCCGCCATCGGCGATCTGGTCGTGATCGGCGGAGCGGGCGCGTACTGCGCCGCGATGTCGACGATCAACTACAACTCGTATCCGCAGGCGCCCGAGGTGCTGCGCGAGCTGGACGGCGGCCTGCGGCTGGTGCGGCGCCGGCAACCGCTCGCGCAGGTCTGGGCGAACGAGGTTGGCGACGGCTAGCGCCAGGCCGCGTCCCCGGTCGCGGCGCGCCGCCAGCTTCGTCGACGTCACCCGGAGCGCCACCGGCGTCGCCGGTCGCGTGCGGCCGCGGCGGGCGCGCGCGCTGTGCGCGGGGCACTTCCCGGACGACCCGCTCCTTCCGGGCGCGGCGCTCGTCGCGCTCATGGCGGAGCTGGCGGCGGTCCTCGCCGGCGGCCCCGCGGCGCCGGTCGCGGTCGAGCGTGCCGTGTTCAGGCACCGGGTGTCGCCCGGCGAGGCGCTCGCCGTCGCCGCGCGCCACGACGGGCGCCGCGTGCACGCGACGGTCACGTCGGCGGGACGCGTCGCCGCGTGGGCCAGCCTGCGCTTCGCGCCACGGCCATGAAGCTCGCGCCGCCCGCCACCCTGCTCCGCCATCGCCCGCCGGCGCTGCTCCTCGGCGCAATGGAGGCGCGTGACGCCGGACGGCTCGTGTGCACGGGAATCGACGCCGCCCGCTGGCCGTGGAGTCGGCTGCTCGAGGGGACGGCGCAGACCGCCGGGCTGCTGGCGGGACTGCAGCCGGGGGGACCGGGCGACCGTGCCGTCATCGCCGAGTACCGCGACGTCGCGGTGCATGCCGCGAGCCATCGCGGCGCCGTCCGCTTCGAGGCCCGCGTGGAGCGCCGCCTCGCCGGCTTCTGGCGCTGTCGCTGCGAGGCACGCGACCGCGACGACCGCGTGCTGCTCACGTCGCGCGTGACGGTCGCGCCGGAGCGCTGAGCGGCGATGTCCGACCAGACCGTCCCGCCGCCCGATCCACGCGCCTACGAGATCCTCGCCGCATCGGGCCTCGGGCCCGAGCTGTTCAACCCGCGGCAGCACGCGAGCTGCGTGCTGGTCGAGCGCTACGCGCTCCACGTGACCCTCGCGGTGTGCGAGCGCCTCGGCGTGCTCGCCCGGCTCGACGCGCCGCGCACCGCGACGGAGCTGTGCCAGGCGCTCGCGTTCACGCCGTCGTTCGCGCGGCCGCTGCGCTGGCTGCTCGAGCGCCTGCGCGCAGCGGGGGTCGTCGCGCGCGACGGCGACGCCTATCGTCTCGCCGCGCCGCCGCCCGAGCCCGACCTCGACGCCCTGCGCGCGCAGGGCCTCGCGCACGACCCGTCCTATGCACCCGCCTACGAGCTGCTCGACGTGGTGGCCGCGCTCTATCCGCGCGTGGCGCGCGGCGAGGTCCAGGCGGAGCGCGCGCTCTTCTTTCGCGTCGGACTGTGGGTCGCCTACTTCAGCAATGCGAACGGCTACTATGCGCTCAACAACCGCGTCGCGGCACGCGCGGCCGTCGCGCGCCTGGCGCCGGGGACGGTCCTCGAGGTGGGCGCGGGGCTGGGCAGCGCGACCGAAGCGTTCCTCGACGAGCTGCGCGCGGCGGACCGGCAGGCAGACGTCTCCGCGTATCGCGTGACCGAGCCCGTGCCGTTCTTCCGGCGCCGGGCGCAGCGCGCCCTCGCGGCGGCGTGGCCGGACGGTCCGCTCACGTTCGGCGACCTGGACATCAACCGCCCCTGGGGACCGCAGGGCGTCGCGCCGGGATCGTGCGCGCTGGTGTGGGGCGTGAACGTCTTTCACCTCGCCACCCGTCTCGACGACGTGCTGGCCGAGGCGCGCGCGGCACTCGCGGCGGGGGGATGGCTCGTCGTCGGCGAAGGCGTCCGGCCGTCCGTGCACGAGCCGGTCGACGCCGAGCTTCCCTTCCAGCTCCTCGACAGCTTCCACGATGTCGGCATCGATCCCGCGACCAGGCCGATCGCCGGATTCCTGACCGCCGACCTCTGGGACGGCGCGCTTCGCCGCTGCGGGTTCTCACGTGTCGAGGTCGTCCCCGACGTGCGGCGGCTCCGGCCCCACTATCCCGGGTTCCTGGCGGCCGCGTTCTGCGCCCGGTGCTCGTGAACGACGAGGGGAAGGCCGGGGCGCAGAAGAGACGAAAGGCGCCGGCCTGGTCAAAAGGGGGGGATGACCTCGACCGGCGCCTCCCATCATGAGGGGGCCTTCCCAGCGTTCTGGCCAGAGCAGCCCGGAGGACCGCGCTCGCTCTTGTCCAGATGCGAGGAGACGCCCATCGGATAGGTTACCTTGCAGCGACCGTGCCGCTCCGGTTTCCACGGTTCTTCGGTCCGGCAGGACGGCGGACCGGGGCGTTTCGCCGCACTCCGGAACGACACGGTGGGGCACGCCGCCCGCGACGTGGCGGAACGCCGCGTCATCCGCCGGGGGCTATCCCGGCACACCCAGGACTTCCGCAAGCGGCGCCGGGCGGAGCCCGCGCTCGCGGAGCGCGGGGAGCAGCCGGCGGATCACCTGCGGGACGACGGCGCGGTCGGTGCACGAATCGATCGAGCGCTGATGCGTGCTGAAGCCGTCGTGCAGGACGATCACGTCGCCCGCTCGCACGTGCGCCAGGATGGCGGCCGCCAGCTCGCCGGCCTCGCGCCCGCGCTCCCAGTCGCGCTCCGAGACCGTCCACTCGACGACGACCATGCCGAGCTCGGCGGCAGTGCGCGCGGCAGGCACCGTCACGAAGCCGAACGGCGGGCGGTAGTAGCGTACCGGCGGAGGGTCGGCGATCCCGGCGCGCCGCAGGCTCGCCGCCACGGCGTCGAGGGTGCGGCGCAGATCCGGCTCGATCAGCATGTGCAGGAACTGCCGGCGCACCGAATGGCTGTAGGAATGGATGCCGATCGCGTGTCCTTCCCGGACCATGCGACCGAGCGCGTGATCGTTGCGGCCCGTCGCCACGTTGGCGCCGAGCACGAAGAACGTCGCCGGCGCACTGCCTTCCGCCAGCGCGTCGAGCACCGCCTCCGTGCACTGGCCATTCGGCCCGTCGTCGAACGTGAGCGCCACCGTGGGACGGCTCTCGAGCCCGCGCACGTGCACGTCGCGCAGGAGGTCGTGCTCGGGCAGGAGCACACCCGGCGGCCCGCACCCGGCGACGGTCAGCACGAGCAGCAGGACGGCCAGCGATCGACGGCGTGTGGGACCGCCGGCCCCCGCGTGTGTTCCCATCGCGTCCGGGTCGATCCCGTCAAACCGGCCGGCGCAGGATCTTGCCGCCGGGCGTGCGCGGGATGGCGGGCACCACGGCGATCTTCACCGGCACCTTCCAGGCCGACAGCTCGCGCGCGCAGTAGGCGATCAGGGCGTCGGCATCGAACGTGTCGCGATGGTCGTCACGCACCACCACCTCCGCGTACGGCACCTCGCCGAGGTGCGCATGGGGGCGGCCGAAGACGCGCGACTCGCGGACGGCAGGGTGAGAGTCGAGCCGTTCCTCGACCTCCTCGGGGAAGACCTTCATGCCCGCGACCGAGATGAGCGCTTTCGTCCGCCCGCGCAGGTGCAGCGCTCCGGCCGCGTCGAGGACACCGACGTCCCCCGTCATCAGCCATCCGTCGCGCATCACGTCGTCGCGCAGGCGCCACGGGCTGAAGTACGCGTCGAACAGCCCCGCGCCGCGCACGCCCACCTCTCCCTCCGTTCCCGCGGGCACCGCGGCGCCGTCGCCGGCGAAGACCGCCACCTGGTAGCCGGGCACGACCGGCCCGACGGACGTCGGGGGCACGCCCATGCGACCGGTGTTGATGCACGGCAGACCGGCCTCGATGAGGCCGTACGCCTGGCCGAGCGGGATGCCGAACCGGTCGGTGAAGCGACGCGCGGTCTCGGCGGGCAACGCGGTGCCCGTCGACAGGGCGATCCGCACGGAGGTGAGCCGCGTCTCCGCACGCGAGTCGGCGAGGCGCGCGAAGTGCATCGGCGATCCGTACAGGATCGTGGCGCGATGCGCATCGGCCGCGGCACCCAGCGCCGCCGGGCGAAAGTCCGAGCACAGGAGCGTGTGCGCGCCCGCGCGCACGTAGCCGACGATCGTCACCGCGAAGTGATACGCCAGCGGCAGGACCCAGAGGATGCGGTCGTCGGGGCGAAGCGTGAGGACGGCGTCGGCCGCCTCCACCCGCGCGAGGATCGCGCGGTGCGACAGCACGACGCCGCGGCTCTCGGCGGTCGTGCCCGACGTGAAGCGGATGAAGGCGGGGTCGAGCGCCGTGAGATGCTCGGGCGGCGTCGCGTCGCGGTCGGTCCACGTGTAGCGAAACCCCTCGCACGCATCGCCGCATCCGGTCGCCACGGCAGCCTCTCCGGGCACCAGCTCCGCCGCCGTGGGCGCGACGAGGCAGCCGTTCACCGCGATGGCATCGAGGACCTGCCGCACCTCCGCCGGCCGTTGCGAGGCCGCGATCGGGACCACGCACGTGCGCGCCGCCAGCGCGGCGAACGACGCCACGATGCAGCCGACGGTGTTCGGCGCGATGAGCGCGACACGCTGCCCCGGCCGGACGCCCTGCGCGCGCAGGAACGCCGCGACGGCGTCGACCTGCGCCTCGAGCTCGGCGTAGCGCAGGGTCTGGCCGGTCTGGACATCGGAGAATGCGGGCCGCGCCGGCGCGCGCGCGGCCGTCGCGCGGAGGACGTCCGGGAGGGTCATGCCGCGGATTGCCGACGCCACGCGAGGTCGGCGGCCACCGCGTCGAGCAGCCCGGCGGCCTCGTCGGCCGTGACGACGCCCTCGCACCAGACGACCACGCCGTTCTGCACGTCGCCGCAGCGGTTGAAGAACACGCCGAGGCCGGGGAGCCCCGGCACGCCGGGCGCGTGGTACGCGTTCAGGACGGTCCGACCGAAGAAGCTCCGCGCCGCCGGCGTGAACGGCCCGGTGTCGGCGCAGTTGAACGAGCAGATGTCCGTGCCCGTCGCCCACGGCACGCTCGGGAAGAACCAGCGCAACGGGCGGTAGCGCAGGATGTCCATGCCGACGGCGTTCGCATCGATCTGGTTGACCCGCAGCGCGGCTGCCATCTGCGCGCGCAGGTGCGCCGCCAGGCCCGCGGCCGTCTCGGCGTCACGCGACGTGAAGTTCGCGAAGTGGAACGAGAGATAGTTGCCGATGACGGGTCCGGCGTCGCCCTTGGGGCGGAGATCGACCGACACCGGCACCACGAACGACGCGTCGGCGAGACCGCGCCGCGCCGCCAGACGCGCCACCGCGGCGCCCACGACCGCGAGCCGGCCGGTGAATTCGCTCCGTCGCACACCCGCGCGCGAGCCGGTGGCGTCGGTGAAGGAGGCGACGTGGACACGCTGCGGGCCGATCACCGGCAGCGCGCGCGCGAACGACGCCGGCTGCCGGGTGAGCAGCGTCTTGAGATGGCGGCCGCACTGCGCCGCCAGCGGCCCGCGCTCGCGCAGCGGCCTGGCGTCGGCCGGGGCGAGCAGCGCCGCCGGCGCCGGCACGGCCCCGTCGTCCGCATCGAGTGCGACGAGCCAGTCGAGCAGGTTCTCGGCCCCTCGCGGGTCCATCAGAGGATGGAACCAGGTGAGGATCAGGGTGCTCCGGGAGCGGGCTCCCGGGCCCTGCCGATCGACGATGCGGAGGCGCACCGGCGCCTCCCGCGCCGGAGCGAACGGGGTGTTCAGCTCGTCCTCGACGAGCACGCGGAGCGCGCCGGCGTCGTCCGCGGCGATCGTGTCGCGCCGGATCGCCGGCGTCTCGGGCGCCGGCGGGAGACGCCAGTGCAGCATGCCCCACGGGAACGGGCGCCAGAGCCGTGCGGCGAGCCACGGGCACGCGGACAGGAAGCGCGCCAGCGCACGCGTCACGCGCGCGTCGTCGAGTCGCCCGTCACACTCGACCACGAGCGTCGTGTTCGGCGTCGTCGCCCGGCCGCGCTTCGAGCCCGCGTCCATGGCGAGCACGACGACGTCCGTGCCGCGCAGGGCCAGGGTGCGCTTGGAGTCCGCGGCGCTCACCCCCGACCGTCTCCGCTACGCCGCGCTCGCCCGTCGGCAGAGATACTCGGCCAGGGAGCGCGCGCACGCGATGTGCTCGTCGACCAGGTCCTCGTCGGGAATCCAGAGACCGAACTCGCCCTCGACGTGCAGCAGGATCTTCAGCAGCGCCATCGAGTCGATGCCGGCGGCTTCGAAGGAGTCGGTCGCCGTGATCGGACGGCCCGCCGCCATGATGTGGGAGTTGATGAAGGCGACCAGCGCGGCCGTGACGGCGTCGCTGTCGAGCGGCGGTGGGGAGGCCATCGGCAGCCCGAAACTACGCACATGGCGCGCGGCCGGGCAAGACGCGAATTGCCGCCGGACGAGGCTGGACACCGGCTTGAAGGACACCACGGACGGCTGCTACCTGCGAAGCCAACTGCTTCCGGTTCGACGAGGCGCCGCGCGAGATGACGAAGATCGCCGAAGCGTTGCCCCCGCACCCGCCGCTGACGCGGTACTACGGCAGCGACCCGCGCCGCGGCCCGTACGTGATCGACCTGTTCGACCGCACGGCACGGCACTACGACACGATCGAGAAGATCTTCCTCAACACCGGCCTGTGGTATCGCCGCTTCTGCCTGCGACGCGCCGGGCTCGCGCCCGGGATGAAGGTCCTCGACGTCGCGATCGGCACGGCGGCCGTCGCCCGCGGCGCCCTGCGGATCGTCGGGCCCGCGGGCAGCGTGTTCGGGGTGGACCCCAGCTCGGGCATGCTCGCGCGGGCGCGCAAGGTCTTTCGCGGATCGCTGACCCGTGGCGTCGCGGAGCACCTGCCGTTTGCCAGCGACTCCTTCGACTTCGTCACGATGGGCATCGCGCTGCGCCACGTCTCGGACCTGGTGGCGACGTTCGGCGAATACCTCCGCGTGCTCAGGCCGGGCGGGACCCTCTGGATGCTCGAGGGGCACATCCCGTCGCCCGGCGTGGGCCGCGAGCTCACGCGCCTCGTCTGGGCGCGCGCCATCCCGGCGCTGACCGGGCTGGCCACGCGCAGCCGCGACGCCAAGCTGCTGATGGACTACTACTGGGACACCGTCGAGCAGTGCGTGCCGCCGGAGACGATCCTGCGCACCCTGGCCGCCGCGGGATTCGTCGAGCCGCGGTACGAGGTCATGGTGCCGGGCGTCTTCTGCCAGTACACCGCGAAGCGGCCGGTGACCCCGGAGTGAGCGCGGACGGCGCGAGCTAGCGCGCGCGGGCGCGCGCCGACAGGATCGGCGCCTCTCGCGTCTCGAGCGTCGTGGCCGGTCCTTCGCGCCACACGTCCTCGAACATGAGCCACTGCGACGGCGCTTCGCGGACCAGCCCCTCGTACGCCCGCACGGTCGCCTCGAGCGCGGCGGCGCTCTCGGCCGGGGTCGTCGGGTCGAAGCGATCGACGACGCGCAGCACGTAGCGGCGGATGCCGGTGCGGAGCGCGAAGACCGGCACGATCGGCGCCCGGGCGACGCGCGCGACCGCGAAGGGCCCGAGCTGGAAGCGCATCGGGCGGCCGAAGAAGTCGACGGTGTGGCTCCCCCGCAGCGAGCCCCAGGGCTCCATCTGCACGCCGACCACCTCGTGTCGCCGGAGCGCCTGGAGGATCGGCAGCCCGGTGAACACGGAGCGGTCCGAGTAGATCACCCGGAACCCGTGCCGCGTCCGCAGCGAGTGCACGAACGCGCGCACGCTCGGATTCGGCTCGTGCGCCGTGACCAGGTTCACCGGACGTCCCAGCCGCGACAGCACGCGTGCGGCGATCTCCCAGGAGCCGAAGTGTCCGGTCACCACGACGAGGCCGCGCCCCTCCGCGAGCGCCTCGTCGTAGATCTCGGGATGCAGCACCTCGAAGTCGAGCGGGCGCGGGCGGGGCCCCCACTGCTCCAGGCTCTCCGTCAGCGAGCGCGCAAACTCGGCGAACACGCGGTACGCGTCCCAGCGCTCGCGCACCCAGCCGCGCGGGCCGCGCACCTGGCGCTGGTTCGAGAGCACCGCCGCCCGCTGGGCGCGGGCCAGCGCGAAGATGATCCCGGCGATGGCTGGCGGCGAGCCGCGCTTCCACCACTCCGGCCCGTAGACACAGCCGAGCTCGGCGAACCGCCTCCATGCAGCGCCATCGAAGCGCAGCATCGCCCGCAGCCCCGGCGAATCCATCGCAGAGCCATATCCGGACCGTTGTGCCTCCACAAGCTTTCCTGCGGGATGGTCCGGTCGGCGACCGCTCAGCGCACGGCCAGCGGCGCGGGATCGACGCCGCGCATGCCATAGCGTCCGAGCACGCGCAGCAGGCCGCGGCTGTACGTCATGGTCGTCGCCGTCCCGGACGCCATGGTCGCGAGGTGGCGCTCGATGTGGCTCGACACCGCGCGCGTCAGGATGTTGCTGCGCTGGCGCATCATGTCCTCGCCGGCGCGGAAGAGCGCGAACAGGCGACCGTCGTACAGGTACGCGATGAGCTCCATCCAGGCGGCCAGGGCATCGCGCACCGTGCGCTCGTACACATCGAGCGCCCGCTCGCGATCACCCGGCGCCGTGAGCGCGTCGGCGAGCTGCTCCGCGCCCTTCAACGCGAGCAGGACACCGGGCGACAGCATCGGGTCGACGAATCCGAGGGCGTCGCCGAGCAGGACCCAGCCCGGCCCGCGCGCGCGCGAGGCGATCAGCTGGTAGTTGTTGTAGGTCGCGACGGGGGTCAGCCGGCGCGCCGACCCGGCGAGACGGCGGAGCGGCGGATCCGAGGCGATCGCGGCCGCCAGCCGCTCCTCCGGACCGGAGCCGAGGCGCTCGGCCTCCGGCCGCGTGACGACGATGCCGATCGAGAGCCGATCCGGCAGCGGGATGGACCAGCTCCAGCCGGCCGGCCGACGCGCGATGAGCACCTGTCCGCTGGGCTCGGCCGGATCCCACGCCGCGTCGGCGAAATGCGCGAAGTGCGCCACGTCGTCACGCGGCCCGACCTCGGACGCGATGTCGAGGAGGCGGGCCACCGTCCGCCGGCGCCCGGTGGCGTCGACGATGACGTCGGGCTGGCGGCCGCCGAGCCAGGGCGCGACCGCGAGCGACTCCGCTGCCAGACGGATGCCGGCGCCGTTCACCGGCTCGAGCCGGGCACGCGCCTCGACTCGACGCGTCCCGACCGCGAGGGCGCGCGCGAGGAGCGCGTCGTCGAATGGCTTCCGCGGCACGTTGTACGCGTATCCGGTCTGCAGGTGCGCGTAGCGCGCGAAGCTGAAGGAGAAGCGGTCGGTCGGCGACCACAGGAAGGAGACGCCGGGCTTCCGCATGCCGATCGCGGCGACGGCGTCCTCGACGCCGAGCCGGCGCAGGATCGGCACCAGGGCAGGCACCAGCGACTCGCCGACGACGAGGTCCGGCCGGCGGCCGTCGTCGAACAGCGTGACCTCCGCTCCGCGCTGCACCAGGAGGGTCGCAAGCGCCGTCCCGGCCGGACCCGCGCCCACGATCGCGATGCGCTGCGCGGACATGTCGACTGGCTTAGCGAACGCGCGTGACACCCACAAGCCCGCAAATCGCCGTCGACGTTGTCTTGACCGTGCCCCGGCCGGTCGCTAGTGAGTTCGTGGCCGCCGGTGACGTCATGCTTGGAGACACGGCGCGATCGGAGGAGGCCATCACGAGGTTCGGCAATTCGCTGATCGCGCTGACCGTCGCTCTCTTTCCAGCACTGACCGCGTGCCAATCACGGAAAAGCCCGATTCACAACGTCACGAATGCCGTCGCGACGTCGAAGCCGGCCGAAACTCGAACGACGTCCGCAGCGCCATCGAGCGAGGCGGTCAGTGCGCTCGGCTGGGAGATGCAACCAGCCGGACCCGGCCACATCGTCGGCACGCTCTACCTGCGGGGCAACATAGCCCAGGTAGACATCGTATATACTACAGTCACCTATAGCATCAACTATAAGGACAGCCGGGGCCTCGACTACGATGGCAGCAACATCCACAGCAACTACAACGGCTGGGTCCAGAACCTCGACAGAGCCATCGCGCGACAGCTCGCCACCCTCTGAGGCGCCGGTCCCCGCAGACTCCACCAGTTGCCCACACCGTGCGGCTTCCCGCCGTGGTGGCGTTCGTCGCCTACACGGTGCTGGCGCACGTGGCCCTCACGCGGCACGACGCGCGCTGGGCGAGCGCCGGGCTCGCGATCCTGGCCTGGGGACTGCTCTGGGGCCCGCTGTCGCCCGCCCGGGCCGCGGTCGTCTCCGCCGTCGGCGTGGCCGTCGTGTCGTGGCTCGTTCCGCAGCTGCCCGATCTGGTCATCCGCGCGTCACCCGTCGTGATCAACGTGTTCCTGTGCGCGCTGTTCGGCCTCACGCTCCGCCGGGGCGGCGACCCCCTCATCACGCGCTTCGCACGCCTGGAGCACGACGTCCTGCCGCCCGACGTCGAGCAGTACACGCGCCGGCTCACGCTGCTGTGGACGCTGTTCTTCGCCGCCATGGCCACGATCACCGTGGCGCTCTGGCTCCATGCCAGCCCGACGGCGTTCTCGCTGTTCGTGAACGGAATCGACTGGGCGCTGCTGGCAGTCTTCCTCGTCGGCGAGTATCTCTACCGCCGCGTGCGATTCCCGATGTACGATCACAAGCCGCCCCATGCCATCCTGGGCAGGTTCGGCACCCGCGTCCGTCCACGCGAGCGCGACGCCCACTGACGCCGCCAGCCCATGCGCATCCAGCTGATCTCGCCGACGCACTACCTGCCTGACGGGTCGCTCCACAAGACGACCCGCTACTGGACCAGCGGCACCACCCTGCCCTACCTGAAGGCGCTGACGCCGCCCGGTCACGAGGTGTCGTTCAGCGACGAGCTGATGCACGACCTGGACGTCGAGCGCATCGCGCGCGACGCCGACGTCGTCGGGATCACCGCCATGGGGCCGCAGATCCGGCGTGCCTACGATCTCGCCGATCACTTCCGCGCCCGCGGCAAGCAGGTGGTGCTCGGCGGCACGTGGGTGACGCTCACCCCGGAGGCGTCGCTGGCGCACGCCGACGCCGTCGTGGCGGGCGAGGCGGAATACGTGTGGCCACAGGTGCTCGACGACCTGGCCGCCGGCCGCTCGCAGGGCATCTATCGCGCCGCACGCTGGCACGACCTGAAGGATCTTCCCGAGATCGACCCGTGGAGCCTGCCCCTGCTGAAGGCCGACGCGTTCCGCAACAGCTGGCTCTATCGCATGTACTTCTTCTGGCCGATCTTCTTCTCGCGCGGCTGTCCGCACCCCTGCGAGTACTGCGCCGTGCAGACCTACTACCAGCGGACGTTCCGCACCCGGCCGCTCGACGAGTTCGTCGCCGAGGTACGCCGCATGACGTCCTTCGGGGCGCGCCGCTTCCTCTTCATGGACGACAATCCGTTCGCCCATCCCGAGGCGGCGAAGGAGATGCTGCGTGCGATCGTCCCGCTGCGCATCCAGTGGGTCAGCCAGGCCACCATCAACGTCGCACGCGATCCCGAGCTCCTCGATCTGGTCGGACGCTCGGGCGCGCGCGTCCTGTCGATCGGATTCGAGAGTCTGTCGGACGAGAGCCTCGCGTCGGTCTCGAAGCAGTTCAATCGCCCGAGCCGCTTCAAGGAGGACATCGCGAAGCTGCGCGCGCGCGGCATCCAGGTGATCGCGCTCCTCATGGTGGGACTCGACGGCGACACGCTCGAGACCTTCCCCGCCATGCTCCGCTGGCTCGAGGAGAACAAGATCAGCTTCCTGAAGCTCTTCACGCCGGCGCCGTATCCGGGCACCAAGTTCCACGCCGACATGGAAGCGGCCGGCCGTCTGATCGGCGGCGACTGGGGACGGTACGACTACGGCAGCCTGAACGTGCAGCCGCTCAACATGACCGGGCCGGAGATGCTCGACGGCTTCCGCTTCGTGTACTCCGGCTTCTACTCGGTGCGCAGCATGCTGCGGCGCTTCGTGCCGCCGCCGCGCCGCAACGTCCTCGAGTCGATGGCGATGCTGGTCGCCAACGCCAAGGTCCACGGCTACCTGCGGCGCAACCCGGAGTCCTGGGGCACGATCTCCTGAGGCCGATCGCGCCGCGCACGCACAACCGCGGACGTGAGCGCGGATGCCCGAACGATTGCATGGCGCGGGCCACGGGCGTAGACGCAGCCATGGACGAGACCGTCACGCACTATCGCACCTGCTCGCTCTGCGAGGCCACGTGCGGGCTCCAGATCACCACGCGCGGGGCGGAGATCCTCGACATCCGCGGCGACGACGCCGACCCGCTGAGCGGCGGCTACATCTGCCCCAAGGGCCCGGCGCTGAAGCACCTGCACGACGATCCCGACCGGCTGCGCCACCCCATGATCCGGCGTGGCGCGCGCTGGGAGCGCATCGGATGGGACGACGCGTTCGCGGAGATCGATGCGCGCTTGCCCGCGCTCATCCGCCAGCACGGGCGCGACGCGGTGGCGGTCTACCTGGGCAATCCGTCGGCGCACCTCCTCTCCCTGATGCTCTACCCGCGCGCGCTGCTGCGCGCCCTCGGCACGCGCAACGTGTTCTCCGCCAGCACGGTCGACCAGATGCCGAAGCAGGTGAGCGCCGGGCTCATGTTCGGGACGGCTCTCACGGTGCCGGTGCCCGACCTCGATCGCACGGCCTTCCTCCTCATCCTCGGCGCCGATCCGGTGGTGTCGAACGGCAGCCTCATGACGGCGCCCGACGTGAAGGCGCGCCTGCGTCGCATCCGCGCGCGCGGCGGTCGCGTCGTCGTCATCGATCCCCGCCGCTCGCGCACCGCGACCGAGGCCGACGAGCATCACTTCATCCGCCCCGGCACCGATGCGCTCCTGCTGTTCGCCCTCGTCCACGTCCTGTGCGCGGAGGGACTCGTCCGGCCGGGACGGCTGGCGGAGCACCTCGTCGGCTTCGACCACGTCGAGCGACTGGCGCGCGACTTCTCGCCGGAGGCCGTGGCGGCGGCGTGTGGCATCGACGCGGCGGTCATCCGCGGCCTGGCGCGGGACCTCGCCGCCGCGCCGTCGGCCGCCGTGTACGGGCGCGTGGGAACCTGCCAGCAGGAGTTCGGGACGGTCGCGAGCTGGCTCGTCGACGTGCTCAACGTCCTCACCGGGGGCCTGGATCGTGCCGGCGGGGCGATGTTCACGAAAGCCGCGGCGGGCGCGGCCAACACGCGCGGCGAGCCCGGCCGCGGCAAGGGCGTCCGCTTCGGCCGCCGCGCGAGCCGCGTCCGCGGGCTCCCGGAGGTCTACGGCGAGCTGCCCGCCGCCTGCCTCGCGGAGGAGATCGAGACTCCCGGAGACGGGCGCATCCGCGCGCTGTTCACCATCGCCGGCAACCCGGTGCTCAGCACGCCGAACGGCGCCCGGCTCGCGGCCGCCCTCGAGTCGCTCGACTTCATGGTGAGCCTCGACATCTACCTGAACGAGACCACGCGACACGCGCATCTGATCCTGCCCGGGCTCTCGCCGCTCGAATCGTCGCACTACGACCTGGCGCTGTGGCAGCTCGCCATCCGCAACTACGCCAACTACTCGCCGCCCGTGTTCGCGCCGCCCGCCGATCGCCCGACCGACTGGGAGACGGTGCTGCGGCTCGTCGGCATCGTGATGGGCCAGGGCCCGAACGCCGACACCGCGGCGCTCGACGACTTCATCGCGCTCCAGCAGCTGGAGAGCGCCGCCGGAGCCGCGGGCTCTCCGGTCCAGGGACGCGATGCGGGCGAGCTGCTCGCCGCGCTCGCCCCACGTCGTGGGCCCGAACGGCTGCTCGACATCCTGCTGCGCACGGGACCGTACGGCGACGGATTCGGCGTTCGACCCGACGGGCTCTCGCTGGACGCGCTCCAGCGCGCGCCACACGGCGTCGATCTCGGCCCCCTCGCCCCGCGCATCCCCGAGGTGCTGCGCACGCCGTCGGGGAAGATCGAGCTGGCGCCGCCGGAGATCACCGCCGACGTGCCGCGCCTGCGCTCCCGGCTCTCGCGCCCGGAGGGCGAGCTGACGCTGGTCGGCCGCCGCGACCTGCGCTCGAACAACTCGTGGATGCACAACATCGAGACGCTCGTGCGGGGCAAGCCGCGCTGCACGCTGTGGGTCCACCCCGACGACGCCGCCCGTCTCGGCCTCGCCGACGGCGGCGCGGCGCGGGTCCGCTCGCGCGCGGGTCGCCTCGAGGTCCCCGTCGAGGTGACCGACGCGATCATGCCCGGGGTCGTGAGCGTCCCGCACGGCTGGGGACACGACGCGCCGGGCATGGCGCTGCGCGTGGCCTCGGCGCACGCCGGCGTGAACAGCAACCTCCTCGCCGACGAGCTGGCGATGGACCCGCTGTCGGGCAACGCGGTGCTGAACGGCATCCCGGTCACGGTCGAGCCGGCAGCCTGACTCGCGCGCGGGTGGCCCTTCCGGCATCGCACGGATTGGCTCCCTGGTGGCCCTTCCCCGGCCGATTGGACCGCCGTAGGGTGTCCGTGTGCTGGAGATCGCCTTCACCCCCGACCGCGGCGGCGAGGTCGCGCTCGTCCGCCAGCTGACCGAGCATCTCGCGGAGCTGATCGGTGGGGGGCGTCTGGCCGCCGGGAGCAAGCTTCCCGCCACGCGCGAGGCGGCGAGTGCGCTCGGCGTCGGCCGCAACACCGTCGGCGCGGCGTACGCCGCGCTCGCGACGCGCGGGCTCGTGACGGCACACGTCGGCCAGGGGACCTTCGTCGCGACGCCGCTGCCCTCGAGCCCGGCCGCGCGCCGCGCCGCCGCGGTGCCGCGCGAGTTCGCCTGGAACGGCCTCTTCGCCCGCACCACGCCGCGACCGCACCTGCCGCGGATGTTCCGCGGCGAGGTGCTCGACGGCCCGTTCCCGTTCGACTTCCGCGGCGGCCGCGTCGAGTCGGACGCGCTTCCCCTGCACGAGCTGCGCTGGGCATTCGCCCGACCGTTCTCGTCGCGGGCGCGCCTGCGCGCCCTGGCCGCGCCGCAGCATCCGCTCGGCTGGCCCCCGCTGCGCCGGGAGATCGCCCGGCTGCTCACGGGCCGCGGCATCGCCTGCGCGGCCGACGACGTCGCGGTGGTCGGCGGGTTGCAGCACGCCATCGATCTCACCGCCCGCGTCCTGGTCGATCCCGGCGACGCCGTCGTGCTGGAGCAGCCGGGCTACTTCGGAGCGGCGATGGCGTTCTCGGGACGTGGCGCCGATCTGCTCGGTGTCGGCGTCGACGCCGAGGGCATCCGGACCGACCAGCTCGCCCGCATCCTGCGCGTGCGCCGCGTGAAGCTCGTCTACGTCACGCCCGCCACCCAGAGTCCCACCGGCGCCGGCATGAGCGTCGCGCGGCGGTCTGCGCTGCTCGCGCTGGCGGACGAGCACCAGGTGCCGATCCTGGAGGACGACTACGACAGCGAGCTACGCTACGGCGGTCCGGCGGTTCCCGCGCTCAAATCCGCGGACGTTGCCGGACAGATCGTCCACGCGGGCACGTTCTCCAAGGTGCTGTTCCCCTCGCTCCGGCTCGGCTACGTCGTGGCCGCGCGTCCGCTGCTCGCGCGCCTCGCGACCGCGCGGCTCGCGAGCGACTTCGGGAGCGGCGTGGTCGAGCAGGCCGCGCTCGCCACCCTGCTCTCCACCCGCGGCTTCGACCGCCACGTGCGCCGCATGCGGCGCCTCTATGGCGCCCGGCTCGCCGCGATGCTGGCTGCGCTGCGCGAGACGATGCCCGCCGGCACGCGCTGGACCGAGCCGCGGAGCGGCCACGCGATCTGGGTGACGCTGCCGCCGGGCGTCGATCCCGACCGCCTCGAGCAGGCGGCGCGGGATCGCGGCGTCGCGTACACGCGGGGCGAGGTCTTCCACGTCGACGGACGCGGCGCAGGGCATCTCGCCCTCTCCTTCGCACCCCTCGACCCGGGCGCGATCGCCGCGGGCATCGCACGGCTCGGCGCCGTCATCGCCGCACAGCTTGCTCCGCCGCGCGCGCCGGCACGGCTGCGGCCCGCGGCGGCCCGGCCCGGGTCGGGCGGACGCCGGGCGGGCGGACGGAGGATCGATGGCGCGCGCTGACTCGCGTGATCCATGGCGCTGGGTCCTGCTCGTCCTCGGCGGCATCAATCTCGGGAACGCCGCCTGGATGCTGGCCGCGCCCGCGAACTGGTACGCCCGCCTGCCCGCCGCGGTTCCGGACACGGGCCCGTTCAACGCCCACTTCGTGCGCGATATCGGCAGCGCGTTCGCCGTCGTGGGCTGCGCCCTGGTGGTCGGGGCGCTGCGCCCGGCGCTGCGCGTTCCCGCGCTCGCGCTGAGCGCACTCTTCTACGTCCTGCACGCGCTCGTCCACGTCGCGGACACGCTGGCCGACCGCCTGCCCCCGTCGCACTGGCTGATCGATCTTCCGGGCGTCTACCTGCCGACCGCGGTCCTGGTCGTCATGACGGCGCTGCTCTGGAGGCGGCGGCCGCTTCCGTGAACGTCGTCGCAATTCATCAGGAGGCTCCGATGCGCGTCGCTCCGATCGAAACACCCAGCGGCCTCTTCATGCGGCTGTCGTACTGGCTGCTGCGCCGGCAGCTCGGCAAGACGATCACGCCCTGGAAGGTCATCTTCGCGCGGCTTCCCGGCGCCATCCCGGCGCAGCTCGGCATCTACTGGGGGCTCGAGCGCGGCGTCCGGCTCGATCACGACCTGCAGCTCCTGCTGCAGGCGTTCGTCGCCGGCGTGAACGGGTGCGCGTTCTGCGTCGACATCGGACGCGCCCAGGCGGCGCAGCATCGCGATCTGCTGGAGAAGATCGACGCGGTCGCGAGCTTCCGGACGGACCCGCGCTTCACCGAGCGCGAGCGGGCCGCGCTGGCGTACGTCGAGGAGGCGAGCCGGACGCGCCGCGTGACGGACGAGACGTTCGCGGCGCTCCGCCGGCAGTTCGACGAGCGCGAGATCGTCGCGATCACCTGGCTGAACGCGGTCGAGAACTACTTCAACCTGCTGAACGTTCCGCTCGACATCGGAGCCGACGGCCTGTGCGCGATCGCAGAAGCTCGTGCGCCGCGCGCCGGGCGCCAGCGACCGGCCGCCTGACGCCGCGTCAGCGCGGCAGCGCGAGCGTCAGCCGGCCCTCCGCGCAGAGCGCGCCGTCGACCAGCAGGCGCCCGCGCAGCTGCGTCGCGGCCTGGAAGTGACGCATGATCTCCACCTCGACGCGCAGCACGTCGCCGACGCGGACGGGCGTGAGCACGCGGAAGTCGTCGACGGCGGCGAGATAGCCCGGCTGGGGCCGATCGTCCGAGAGCTCCGAGAGCAGCGCCCCGCCGCCCTGCGCCATCGCCTCGAGCAGGAAGGCCGCCGGCAGCGTCCCGTCCGCGGCCAGGCAGGGATCGGACGCCGTCACGTGTTTCAGGAACACGCCGCTGCGCTCGCCGATCTCGAGCACGCGGTCGAGAAGCAGGAAGGGTGCGGCGTGCGGCAGCCGCGGCAGCGTGTTCTGCACCTCGCCCATCACGTCGCCTCTAACCGGACCGGGCGACACATTCCACCCCGGGCGAGCCCGTCCACCACGGCGACGCGCACCGGCGTGCGGCGCGCAGCACCGGTCACGACGTCGAGGCCGCGGCGCGCCGGCGGCCGGCAGCCGATCGTCGGCGGCACGATCCCGTCCCGGATGGCAAGGGCCGCGGCCGCGACGCCGAGCGCGCCCGCGGCGCCGAAGTCGCCGACGGCGCCGCGCGGCGCGGTCACCGCCACCCGCCGCCGGCCGAGCGCGTCGGCGAGGGCGTCGGCTTCCACCGCGTCGAGCCGCGGGCTGCCGCTGGCCGCGGCGATCACCAGGTCGGCGTCGGCCACGAGCGGGGCGAGCGCGCGGCCGAGCGCGCCGCCGTCGGCAGGCCATGCATGCACCGGAGCGGGGATGCTGGACCCGTCGTGCGGGACGAGCCCGGCGTACACCCGGGCGCCGCGTCGGCGCGCGTGCGCGAGCTCCTCCAGCACGAGCACGGCCGCGCCCTCGCCCAGGCACGGACCGTCGGCCTGCGGGTCGAGCGGTCGGGGCGGTCCGGCACCGACCGTGCCGGTCTCCCGGCGCAAGCGCACGAGTCCCGACGTCAGCTCGTCGCTGCCGCCGGCGAGACACACCTCCGCCGTCCCGTCCGCGATCTGCCGCACGCCCCACGCGATCGCCGCCTCGCCCGACGCCTCCTGCTCCGTGAGCATCGCCGTCGGCCCGGTGACGCCGAGCTCGATGCCGGCGTAGCTGAGCGGTGCATTCATCACCAGGTTCGGAAACAGCAGCGGATTGCCGGTGCCGCGGTCGAGCACGCGGTCGAGAAAGAGCGCGGTCTCCTCGAGGTTGCCGAACGCCGACCCGAGCCCGATCGCGGTGGCAGGCCGGCGCCAGCTCCTCCGCGCGGAGACCCGCATCCGCGAGGGCGAGCCGCGCGGCCGCGACCGCCAGCAACGAGGTGCGGTCGATGCGGCGGCCCTGCGGCGAGCGCGCGAACCGGCGGGCGTCCAGTCCGTCGACCTCGGCCACCAGGATCCCGGGGGCCTCCACGCGGCCGGCGGGACGACAGCCGCCGCGCCCGCTCGCCAGCGCCTCCCAGAATGCCTCGACGCCGATACCGAGCGCGCTGACGACGCCCACGCCGGTGATCGCGACGGAGATGCTCATGCGCCGCGGCCCAGGACGAGCGTCACGTTGTGGCCGCCGAAGCCGTACGACGACGTGACCGCCACCTCGCTCGCGCTGGCGGCGGCCGGCCACCGGCACCAGGTCGAGATCCTCCCACGCCGGGTCGGGTGCATGGAGCGTCGGCGTCGGCGGAAGGAACTCACCGTCGAGCGCGAGGATCGTCGCCGCGGCCTCGATCGCGCCCGCCGCGCCCAGGCAGTGACCGAGCTGTGACTTCGTGGAGCTGACCGGCAGGCGGGAGAGGCGCGGCCCGAACACGGCGCGCAGCACCCGGACCTCCATCTCGTCGTTCTGCCGCGTGCCGGTGCCGTGCGCGTTCACGTAGTCGACCGCGTCGGGCGAGAGCGACGCCGCGGCCAGCGCGCCGCGCAGGGCGGCCTGCGCGCCGCGTCCCTCGGGATCGGGCGCCGTCACGTGGTGGGCGTCGCTGCTGCTCGCATGACCGAGCACGCGGGCGATGACGCGCGCGCCGCGCGCCCGGGCCAGCTCGACATCCTCGAGAACGAGCGCCGCGGCGCCCTCTCCCAGCGACAGCCCGCCGCGCTCGCGATCGAACGGCCGGCATCCATGCGGATCGAGCGCCTGCAGCGCGTCGAACCCCGCGTACGTGACGCGGCAGAGCGCATCGGTGCCGACGGCGAGCGCCACGTCCGCACGGCCCGAGCGCACGGCGGCCGCCGCCTCCGCGATCGCGAGCGCACTCGACGAGCACGCCGTCGAGTACGTCGCCCGCGGGCCGTGCGTCCCGAACGCCTGCGCGATCGCGGCGGCGGTCGTCGAGAGCGGCGTTCCGAGGAGGCGGGACAGGCGCCACCGACGGTCCTCGCCGGTGTGGCGGCGGCGGTACGCTTCCTCGCTCTCCGCCATGCCGCCGACGGTGGCCCCGACGAACACGCCGGCGCGCGCGCGCGCCGGCGCGTCGAGCCCGGCGTCGCGCAGCGCCTGCTCCACCGCGACCAGCGCGAACCGGTCGGGACGTGACAGGCGCCGCTCGGTCGCCGCACCCAGCGTGCCGCGCGCCGTCTCGACCGGCACCTGCCCGGCCACCTCGGCGGCGAGGGCGCATCGCCCGGCGTACGCGAACCGGGTCAGCGGGCCGACGGCGCAGCTCCCGTCGAGGAGGGCCGCGGCGAGCGCGGCCACGTCGCCACCGAACGGCGTGACGGCGCCGAGGCCCGTGACCGCGACCTGTCGCACGGTCGCCAGCGTGCCGCTACCCGCGCTCCGTGGCAATGAAGTCGACGAGGGACCGCACCGAGGCGAACGCGCGCTTCCCGACCTCCTCGTCGGGGATCGACACCGCGAAGCGATCCTCGACCAGGACCACCAGCTCGAGGGCATCGATCGAGTCGAGCCCCAGGCCGTCGCCGAAGATCGGGGAATCGTCGGGAATCTCGCCGGCCGGCCGATCGAGCCGGAGGCCCGTCACCAGCAATTGCTTCACCTCGGCGAAGAGCGCGTTACGATCCATCGTCGCTCACTTAGAGCATCGTGAGGCCGCCGTCCACGTGGACGGTGGTTCCGGTGAGATACGACGCGGCGGGCGACGCGAGGAACACGATCGCACCGGCGACCTCGTCGGGATCGGCGAAGCGCCCGAGCGGGATCTGGCGTTCGAGGTCGCCACGCTCGCGCTCGCCCAGCTCGCTGATGAGGCGAGTCTGCACGAAGCCGGGGGAGATCGCGTTCACCGTGATGCCGAGGCGGGCGACCTCGCGGGCGAGCGACTTGGTGAGCGCCACCAGTCCGCCCTTCGCCGCCGCATAGGCCGAGGCGCCTTCCTTGCCGAAGAACGCCGCCGGGGACACGACGTTGACGATCCGTCCCCAGCGGCCGGCGATCATGCCGCGCAGCGCGGCCTTGCTGCAGAGAAAGGCACCCGTCAAGTCGACGTCGAGCACGCGGCGCCACCCCGCCTCCGGCAGCATCATCAGGAGCCCGTCGTGCGTGACCGCCGCGTTGTTGATCAGGACGTCGGGCGGGCCGCCGAGCGCCTCCCGCAGCTCGGCGAACAGGGCGGCCACCGCGGCGGCATCCGCGACGTCCGCCTGCGCGCCGTGCGCCGGCATGCCGGTGGCGCGGAGCGCATCCAGGGTCTCCGTCGCCTCGCCCTCGTCCTCGTCCCGCGAGTAGTTGAACGCGACGGCGGCACCGGCGCGCGCGCAGGCGAGCGCGGTGGCGCGGCCGATGCCGCGCGACCCGCCCGTGACCAGCACGCGACGGCCGGCGAGCGCGCTCACCCGCGCACCGCCCGCTCCGCCACCAGCGCGGCGACGTGCCCGCTCGAGCACGCGTGCAGAACGAGGAACGGCCCGTCCAGCGCGACGTCGGCGAGGGTCTCGAGCAGTGCGCGCGTGCCGGCAGCCGCGAAGCGCTCGCCGTCCCCGCGCGGCGCCCGCACACGGGATTGCGCGGCGCCGCCGAGGATGGTGTGCAGCACGCGCTGCGCCGGCTCGGCGACCCCGGGTCCCCCTTCCAGGATGACCTGCGCGAGGTCCGCGGCGCGCAGGCCCGCGGCCGCGACGGCCTGGCGGACGGCGGCGGACACACCGTCACCGCTGCGCTCGCCGGGCGGCGCGAAGCCCGCTCCGTGGCCCAGGACCCTGCCGATGCGAGGCGCCCCGTCGGGTGCGGTCGCGTCATCGGGCTGGAGGACCACGAGCGCCGCCGCGCCACGCACCGGCGCCTCGCCCGCGGGCAGGCCGCCGTCTGCCAGCCAGCGCTCGAGCGCCGGGCCGGTCGCATCCATGCCACCCGCGACCATGACGCGGGCACGGCCACCGGCAATCAGATCGGCCGCGTGGCCGATCGCGAGCAGGCCCGCCGCGGCGCCCGCGGTGAGCGTGACCGCGGGGCCCCCGAGGCGATAGCCGATGCCCACCTCGCCGGCCGCGGCGTTGGAGACCGTCGCGGCGAAGAGGCGCGGGCTCGCCGCGCGCGTGCCGTCAGCCGCCACGCGCCGCTGATACGACGCATTGGTGAGGAAGCAGCCGAAGGCGGTGCCGAGCGCGACGCCGGCTTCGGGGCGAGGGTCCCCGTCCGTCACCAGGAGCCCGGCCGCGGAGAGCGCGTCGCCGGCGGCCGCGAGCGCGAGCTGGGTCACCCGCTCCGCGCGCAGCCCGCGCATGCGCACCACCTCGGGCAGCGCATCGAGGCGAGACTCCAGATCGCCGTCGAGCACCGTCGCGCCGCCCGTGATCGCGACCTCGCTCATACCCGACCCAGCACCAGCGCCGCATTCGCACCGGCGAAGCCGGACGACGTGGACAGCGCGACACGCGCGGCGCACGGGCGCGCGGCGCCGCGTACGAGATCGAGTCCCGCGCACTCCGGATCCACCTGCTCGAGTCCCGCGGTCGGTGGCACGAGCCCGCGCGCCAGCACCTCGGCGCAGAGCACGGCCTCGAAGGCGCCCGCGGCCCCCAGCGTGTGTCCGATCGCTCCCTTGATGGAGTTCACCGGGACGCGCGTGCTCCCCGAACAGCTGCACGAGCGCGCGCGCCTCCATCGCGTCGTTGAACGGCGTCCCCGTGCCATGCGCGGAGACGAAGTCCACCGCGGCGGGCACGAGGCCGGCATCGGCCAGCGCGGCCCCGATCGCGCGCACCACGCCGCCGCCCTCACGATCGGGCGCCGTCATGTGCACCGCATCGCCGGCCGCCCCGGTGCCGAGCACGCGCGCAGTGGCGCGCGCACCGCGCCGCGCCGCGTGCTCCTCCTCCTCGATCACCAGCATCGCGGCGCCCTCGCCCAGCACGAGTCCGCGGCGGTCGCGATCGAACGGCCGCGCCACCGTCGGCGGTCGCGCGCAGCGAGTTGAAGCCGGCGACGACGAACCGGCACAGCAGGTCGCTGCCACCCGCCAGGACGACGTCGGCGCGACCGGCACGCACCCAGTCGGCCGCCATCGCGACCGCCTGCGTGCCCGACGCGCAGGCGAGCTGCGTCGTCATCACGGGGCCGCGCGCCCCGATCGCGGCGGCGACGCGCATCGCCGGCGCGAAGTAGGGAACCCGGTCGAGCTGCGGCGGGGGCTCGTCGCCGGCCGCGTCGGCACGGTCCCACGCCTCGAAGATCTCCATGCCCCCCAGCGTCGTGCCGAGCACGACGCCGATGCGCGCGGGATCGAGGACGTCGGGTCGGAGCCGCGCCGCCGCGAGCGCCTCCGTCGTGGCGCCGAGCGCGAACCCCCCGGCGCGGTCTGGATCGGCCGCGTCGCCGCCCGCGACCTCCGCCGCGGTCGCGGGATCGAGGTCATCGGTCCGGAAGCGGCGGATGCGCGCGATCGCGCTGCGCCCCGCGACCAGACCGTCCCAGAACGCGGCGAGCCCGTATCCCAGGGGCGACACCACCCCCGAGCCCGTGATGACGGCAGAGCGCGCGGGCGAGGCCAAGGGGAGGGAGACTAGCTCAGGACCCCGGGCGGTGCACGATCCCCGGGAGGCCACGCCCTCGTGCGGCTCAGCTGTCCCGGTTCTGGTCCGGTGGAGGCGCGCTGCCCGCCGGGTCGTCGGGCAGCGGAGCAGCGCCGGTCAGCCCGGGGGTCGCACCCGCGAACGAGATGGGGTCCTCGCCCTGGACCATGCTCGGGGTGAGGAAGTAGTCGCCCTTCAGCGACGGCTCCCAGATGGACTCGGCCGTGCTCATGTCGCCGCCCGTCAGCCCGAGAGCGAGCCCGCCGGTCAGACCTCCCAGACCGGCGTATACCAGCTTTGCCGGGAAGTAGAGCAGGTTCGACAGCCCCGTGAGGGCGCCCCACCCGACCTGTGACCAGACGTCCTCGCTCGGCGCGGCCTCACTGGCCGCTAACTCGTCGCCCGTCGCGTACTTGTCGCCGGTCCCGTACTCGTCGCTCGCCGAGACGGGTCGCGCCACCATGGCGGAGCCCGCGAGCAGGCCCGCCGCCACCACCAACCGCCACCCCTTCATACATCCTCCTCGGATCACCACCGACCCGTCCGGGCTTCTACCGGAAACGGCCAGAGGGCGCTACTCGGTACGGACTACCGCCTCTGCCGGCAGCAGTCGCAGGAGGTGCGCCAGGGCCCGGTCGACGTAGTCCGGGTCCTTCGATTCGAGGGTGAGCTTCACGGCGTACTCGGGATGGCTGATCTTCGGGTACGACCCGAGCAGCAGCTCCGGGAACGCGGTCAGGGTGGCGTTGAGATGCTCGGCGATCGTCCCCTCGCCCTCCCGCGCTGTACACGACGCGCAGCGTGTAGGGCGTGGCGTCGAAGCGTTCCTTCAGCGTCTCGAACTTCTGCTCGAACAGCTCGGGGATGCCCGGCAGGATGTAGAAGTTCTCGACCTTGACGGTGGGAAACCCGAGCCGTCCATCCACCAGGAGCTCGGCGCCCTCGGGCACCTCGGACATCTTGAGTCGCGCGTCGTTCACGTGCTCCTTGTAGAACTCGCGCAGGCGCGACTCGATGATCGGATGGCGGATGACCGGCCGCCCGAGGCCGCGCGCGATGCCCTCCATGGTGACGTCGTCGTGCGTGGGGCCGACGCCCCCCGACGTGAAGACCACGTCGTAGCGCGGCCCGAACTCCCGCACCGCCGCGGCGATCTCGTCCAGCTCGTCGGGGATGGTGAGGATGCGCTTCAGGTCGACGCCCAGGGCGCGCAGCTCGCGCGTCAGGAACGGCGCGTTCGTGTCGGCCACCTTGCCCGACAGGATCTCGTTGCCGATGATGATGATCCCGGCGCTCAGGTCGCGCGGCATGATCGGACTCTAGACCGAGATGGCGTCCTTGCGGAAGTCGCTGCGCCCGATCTTCACGTTGACGACGGCGGGCTTGCCGGCGCCGAGCGCGCGCTTGAGCGCGGGCCCGATCTGGTCGGGCGTCTCGACCCACTCGCCGTGGCCACCGAGCGCCTGGATCATCTGGTCGTAGCGGCTGTACGACAGCTTGCAGGCCGGCGTGCGGTCGGGGCCGTACATCTGCTCCTGCCCGCGCAGGATCTGCATCCACGCGGCGTCGTTCCCGATCACGCCGACGATGTTGATCTTCTGGCGGATGCACGCCTCGAACTCCATCATGTTGAGCCCGAACGCGCCGTCGCCGTACATGATGATGACGTCGCTCTTCGGACTGGCCAGCTTCGCCGCCATGGCGTAGCCCGGCCCCGCGCCGAGCGTCCCGAGGGGGCCGGCGTCGAGCCAGTGGCCGAAGCCGCGCGGCCGCAGCACGTTGGCGGCCGAGCCGACGAAGTCGCCGCCGTCGCCGATCAGGATCGTGTCGGGGGTGACCAGCTTGTCGACCTCGGCGCAGACGCGCAGCGGGTTGATCGGCGTCTCGTCCGAGCCGAGCTGCGCCTGCATCTTCCCCCACTTCTCGCCCTCGAGCGCGCGCAGCTCCTTCAGCCATGCGCGCGACAGCGTGGGCGTCCAGCCGGCGCCGCGCGCGCAGTCGGTCAGCGCCTGCATCACGAGCCCGGTGTCGCCGATGATGCCGACGTCGCAGCCACGGTTCTTGCCGAGCTCCTTGCCGTCGAGATCGACGTGAATGAGCTTCGCGGCCGGGTTGATGTGGGAGCTGCGGCCGTAGCCGATGCGGAAGTCGAGGGGCGTTCCGTAGACGAGCACCACGTCGGCTTTCTTGAGGGCGTCCTTGCGGGTGTGGAGGAACCAGTGCGGATCGTCGGGATCGAGGCTGCCGCGCGCCTGCCCGTTCACGTAGGTCGGCATGCCGAACGTGCGTACGAACTCGGGGTACGCCTCGCGCCGCCGCGACCAGAAGAGCTGGCTGCCGACGAGGCACACCGGGCGCTCCGCGCCCCGCAGCAGCTCGAACGCCTGCTCGATGAAGCGCGAGTCGGGACCCACTCCGGCCTCGGTGCGATAGCGCTGCGAGACGATGACGTCGTCGTCGTTGACCGAGTCGAACAGGAGGTCGAGCGGCATCTCGAGAAAGACCGGCCCGGGGACGTTCGTGGTCGCGACCCGGAACGCGGTGGAGACGTACTCGCCGAGTCGGCGCGCGCTCGGGACGGAGACCGCCCACTTCGTGATCGGGCGCATCAGGTCGACGTGGTTCATGTCCTGCAGGCCGCCCATGTCCTGGAACAGCCGGGGCGCCTGGCCGCCGATGATCACGAGCGGGATGTTGGCGCGCCACGCGGTCGCCACACCGGTGACGGCGTCGGTGAGTCCCGGGCCGGCCGTGACGATCGCCACGCCGGGCTGGCCGGTGACCCGCGCCCAGCCGTCCGCCGCGTGCGCCGCCGATTGCTCGTGGCGCACGTCGACGACGCCGATCCCCTCGTCGAGACAGCCGTCGTAGATCGACATGACGTGCCCGCCGCAGAGCGTGAACACATAGGGCACGTTCTCCTGCTTGAGCGCGCGCGCGACGATCCGTCCTCCGTGCATCGGCATATCGTGGTCCCTCTGTCAGGTGTTCTGGTCAGCCGGCTCATCAGGAGCCGAACTCGATCTCGGTCAAGTCGGGGATCTGCTCGCGCAGGTAGGCGCCCAGTCGTTTCTTGAGGCGCGCCTCGATCTGCCGGACCCGCTCGCGCGTGATGCCGTACTCGTTGCCGATCTCCTGCAACGTGACCGGCTCCTCGTCGCGCATCAGCGCCTCGAGACGTCGCTCGTAGATCACCAGGTCCTTCCCCGTGAGCCTCTTCTTGAAGTCGGCGGCCTTCTCGCGAATGAGGCGATGATACTCCTCGTTCGCGACGGTCTCGGCAGTCTGGGCGGGGCCTGGCAGAAAATCAAGGAGCGTGGCGTCGTCGCCCTCGTCGATCGGCGTGTTCACCGAGAGGTCGCGCGCGGCCAGCCGCTGCTCCATCTCGACGACCTCTTTCTCCTTCACGCCGAGCCGCTGGGCGATCAGCCGGGGCTCGGCGGTGAAGCCCTCGCGCTCGAGCCGGTCGCGCTCCTTCTGCAGGTTGAAGAACAGCGTCCGCTGCGCCTGCGTGGTGCCCACCTTCACCATGCGCCAGTTGTTCATGATGTAGCGGATGATGTACGCGCGCACCCACCAGACCGCGTACGACGGAAAGCGGACGCCACGATAGGGATCGAAGTTCTTGATCGCTTCGAGGAGGCCGACGTTTCCCTCCTGGATGAGGTCGAGGAGATTGTGCACCGCGCGCTGGTACTCGCGCGCGATCAGGACGACCAGGCGCAGGTTCGACGTCACCAGGCGGATGCCGGCGGCGCGATCGTCGTGCTCGCGCCAGCGCACCGCGAGGGCGTGCTCCTCCTCGCGCGACAGCACCGGGATGCGGCGGATCTCGGTCAGGTAGCGCTGCAGCGTGTCGGCCGTCGGGACCGGCAGCGCGACGCTCTCGTGCTCCTCGGAGGACGGCGCCCCGACCGGCTCCGCGGCCAGCACCCCGCCGGTCTCCCCGTCCGGTGTCTCCGGCGTGTGCTCCGGTTTCTCCGGAGGCGCGCCGCGCTCGCCGTCGCCCGCCACGGGACCTACAGGCTCAGGTCGACCCGCGGGTTCTTCCCGTAGGCGTTCTCGATCGCGTCCAGCGCGTCGGCAAGGGATTCGGGCTTGATGCCTTGCGGCACCTGCACCACCAGCCGCACGTACAGATCGCCCGCCTCGCCGCCCTTCGGATCGGGCGCGCCCCGGCCGCGCAGCCGCAGGCGCTGTCCGCTCTGGCTGCCCGGCGCGACCTTCAGGTTCACGTTCCCGCGCAGCGTCGGTACCGTGATGGTCGCACCCCGGATGGCCTCGCCCACCGTCACGGGGACGTCCATGATCAGGTCCTTGCCCTCGCGCTCGATGCGCGGGTGCGGCCGGACGTGGACGACGAAGTAGAGGTCGCCGGCCTTGCCGCCGTCCTGCCCGGCGCCGCCCTTTCCGGATACCCGCACGCGCGAGCCCTCGGCGACGCCGGCGGGAATCTTGACGTTCAGGCGCTCGCGCGTCTCGATCACGCCGCTTCCGCCGCAGGCGGTGCATCCCCGCTTCCCCACCCGACCGGTGCCCTTGCACGTGGGGCACGGCGTCGGGCGACGGACGGTCACCGCGGTGGTGGTGCCGCGCAGCGCATCGAGCAGGTCGACCTCGATGGGATACTCGATGTCCTGGCCGCCGCGGTGCTGCGGCTGCTCTGCCGCGCCGCCGAACATCTCGTTCAGGATGTCGGCGAAGCCGCGATCGTCGCCGCGTGCGGCGCGCCGCCGGCCACCCCGCGGCATCTCGAAGCCGAAGTCGAAGGACTCGCCCGCCTCGCCGCCGCGGCCGAACGAGAAGCCCTGGCCGCTGTTCGCCCAGCGCTGGTACTCGCGGGCCTGGCCGGGGTCGAATCCCGCCTGCAGCCCGGGCATCCCGAACTCGTCGTAGAGCGCGCGCTTCTTCTCGTCCGACAGGACGTCGTTCGCGAGCGAGAGGTCCTTGAACCGGTCCTCCGCCTGCTTGTCGCCCGGATTGTGATCGGGGTGATACTTGCGGGCGAGCTTGCGATACGCCTTGCGTATCTCGTCGGCCGAGGCGCCCTTCGAGAGCCCGAGGATGGCGTATAGGTCCTTCTCTTTCGCCATCGTCGGTCAGGCCGACCGATCAGTCGGTGTACTGGAGTCGGACCTTCGTATCGGCGATCTCGCGGAGCGCGGTGACGATCTCTTTGTTGTCCGATTCCACGAGCGGGCGCGCGCCCTTCAGCAGCTGCTTGGCGCGTCGTGCACCCAGCAACACCAGCTCGAAGCGGTTGGGGACCTGCTCGAGGCAGTCCTCGACGGTGATACGTGCCATGATTGGGTCCTACCTAACCGAAACGCCTGCGCAAGGGAACCGGCCGTCAAGCCCCGTACGGCGGGAATCCCGTCACGCCGAGGCCTGCCGTGAGCCCACCGTCGGCGACGATCGTCGTTCCCGTGATCGCGGACGACTCGTCGCTGGCGAGGAAGAGCGCGACGCTGGCGATCTCCTCCGGCCGGAGACAGCGTCCGATCGCGTGCTCGGCGGCGAGTACGGCCCGGGGCTTCGGCGCCAGCTGGCCGAGAAAGTCGAGCAGCGGGGTCTCGACGGCGCCCGGACAGATGCAGTTGGCCCGGATGTTCTTCCGCCCGTACTCGACGGCCACGGTGCGCGTGAGATTGATCACCGCGGCCTTGGCGGTCGCGTAGGGCGCCGCCATGATCTCGCCGAAGAAGCCCTCCACCGAGGACGTCGTGATGATCGACCCCCCGCCACGCGCCAGCAGCGCGGGCAGCGCGGCGCGCATGCCGTAGAAGACGCCGGTGAGGGAGACCTGCAGGCTCCGGTCCCAGATCGCAGGGTCGATCTCGCCGACGTAGCCGCCGCCGGACCAGACGGCGTTGTTGTGGATCACGTCGAGGCCGCCGAACCGCTCGACCGCGAGCGTCACGACGGCTTCCAGGTCCGCCAGCGTGCCGACGTCGGTGCGACCGAAGGCGGCACGGCCTCCCGACTCGACGATCTCCGCGACCACGCGCGCGCCGCCCTCCTCGTCCACGTCGGCGCAGACCACCGCGGCGCCCTCGGCGGCGAAGCGCCGGAGCGTCGCGGCGCCGATGCCGGAGGCGCCACCGGTCACGATCGCCACCTTGCCCGCGAGTCGTCCCATGGCGGCAGGCTTATCGCAGCCCGCCGCCGCGAGCGAAGAGGCGTGAGCTTGACTTCCGGCCTGCCCGCTCGCTACGAGCCTGCGGCTGATGGGAATCCTGTCGCGCTTGCTGGGCACCGCCGATGGCGGCGACGATCTGGTGGCAGACCTGCTCGAAGCGTATCGCGGCGAGGCCGAGCACGCGGCGCGCCTGCGCCAGCATGCGACCCACGCACGCTACCCGCAGGTGGGCGAGACCCTGCGGCGCCTCGCCGACCTCGAGGATCGTCACGCCGGCTGGCTGCGTGACCGCATCCTCGCGCTGGGGGGCGGCGTGCCGGCGGTCGCTCCCCTGCCCCCCGTCGCACGCAACCAGTGGGAGCGCGCCGTGGCCGCCCGCGAGGAAGCGCAGCGGAAGCGCCGGCGGCTGGTCGAGCTGATCACCCGGTGGGACCCCGAGCATCCCGAGGACGGGGCGCTGCTCCAGCGCGTGGAGCGCGAGGACACCGGAGCGCTCGACGCATACCAGGACCTCGTCATGCGCTCCGATCCGCACGCGCTCGACTGAGCCGGCGCCTCAGCCCTTCTCGAGCCACAGGAAGACCTCGCGGTTCCCCTTGGGTCCGTGGAGCACCGAGTCCGTCTCGCCACGCACCCGCAGCCCCATGCCCTCGGCCTCGCGCCGCACCCGCGCGACGGCCCCGGCGCGCACCGCCGGATCGCGCACCACTCCACCCTTTCCCACCTGACCGCGTCCCGCCTCGAACTGCGGCTTCACCAGCGTCACCATCGCCGCGCCCGGGCGGAGCGTGTCGGCGACGGCGGGCAGCACCAGCGCGAGCGAGATGAACGACACGTCGACCGTGGCCAGGTCGGGCGCCTCGGGCAGCATCGCGCCGTCGAGACGGCGCGCGTTCGTGCGCTCGAGCACGACGACCCGGGGATCCTGCCGGAGCGTCCACGCCAGCTGTCCGTATCCGACGTCGACCGCGATCACGCGGCGTGCGCCACGGCGCAGGAGACAGTCGGTGAAGCCGCCCGTGGAGGCGCCCACGTCGAGGGCCACCGTGCCGGCGACGTCGAGCGCGAAGGCATCGAGCGCACCGGCGAGCTTCTCGCCGCCGCGGCTCACGTAGTCCGATGCGGAGCCGCGCAGCCGCAGCGGCGCGTCGGCGGGAACCAGCGACCCCGGCCTTCGTCGCCGGGCGGTCGGCGACCAGCACGGCGCCGGCCAGGATGAGACGCTGCGCGCGCTCGCGACTCGGAGCCAGCCCGCGATCGACCAGCAGGCGATCCAGGCGCACGCCCGCCGCCACGTGCCTACGCCGTCTCGGCCAGCGCCACCGGCTCGTCGAGCTGCGCGACGACCAGTGTCGCGATCGCCCGTAGCGGCATGGCCCGCGCCCCGAGGGGGGCCACGGCCGCCAGCGCGGCGTCGCGCGCGCGCTCGGCGTGGACGCGCGCGCGCCGCATGCCGAGCAAGGCAGGGTACGTCGCCTTGCCGAGGACGCGGTCGGTGCGCCCGTCGCCGCCACCGACCGCGTCGGCGATGTCGTCGGCGATCTGGAAGCACAGGCCGAGCTGCTCGCCGTAGGTCGTCAGCCGGCGCAGCAGGACCGGACGAGCGCCCGCCACCAGCGCGCCGAGGCGCACCGCGGCCGTGAACAGCGCGCCGGTCTTCCGCCGATGGATCGTGCGGACCGCGGCGAGGGTCGCCGTCTGCCCCGCCGCCGCGAGATCGAGCGCCTGGCCACCCACCATGCCCGCTTCACCCGCCGCACGCGCCACCTCGGCGATCGCGGCGAGCGCATGGCGGGGCGCGACGTTCCGGGCCGCGGTCATCAGCGCGAACGCCTCGGTGAGGAGCGCGTCGCCGACCAGGATGGCGACGCCCTCGCCGAACACCTTGTGACTGGTCGGCCGGCCACGACGGAGATCGTCGTCGTCCATCGCCGGGAGATCGTCGTGGACGAGCGAGTAGGTGTGGACCAGCTCGAGCGCGCAGGCGAACGGCAGGACCGTGCGGACCGGCGCCCCCGCCACCTCGCCGGCGGCGAGCGCCAGGATCGGGCGCAGCCGCTTGCCGCCACCGAGCAGGCTGTAGCGGATCGCGCGACGCAGCGTGGAGCCGCGCGGCGGGAAGCGCGCCGCGAGCGCGCGCTCGACCAGCCTGCGGCGTCCCGCCAGATAGCGGCGCACGGCGAGCGGGTCACTCCGCATCGTCGGGATCCGACGTGTCCGGAAGCGGTCGCGTCGCGAGCGCACCGTCGGCTGCCCGCAGCAAGACCTCGACGCGCTGGTCGACGTCGTCCAGGCGCGTACCGAGCTGGCGGACCAGCGCCATGCCACGTTCGAACGCGGCGAGCGATTCCTCGAGCGGCAGCTCGCCCTGCTCGAGCCGCCGGACGAGCCCCTCCAGCTCCGCCAGCGCCTCCTCGAACGCTCGCTCGTCACCCATCGCGCATCCTCACGACGATTCCGTGCGCTCGACGCGGCCGAAGGCCCGGCCGCGAGCCAGCACGAGCGCGACGCCGTCCCCGGGAGCGAGCGCCGCGGCGTCCCGCACGATGGGGCCGGCGGCGCTTCCCAGCCGGACGATGGCGTAGCCGCGCTCGAGGCACGCCAGCGGCGACAGCGCGCCCAGGCTGAGCGCCGCCCGGTCGAGCGTGTCGCGCGCGGCGCGGACCCGGGCGGCGAACGCACGCTGCAGCCGCTCGCGCAGTCCCTCGACGCGCGCGCGCATCCGCGCCAGCAGCACGGGCGGTCCGGCCGCCGCCAGGCGGCGCCCCAGGGTCCCGAGCTCGCGGCGATCCCACGAGACGCGCCGCGCGAGCGCCGAGGCGAGGCGGCCCCCCAGATCGTCGAGGCGGATGGCGAGCGCGTCGGCGCGCCGCCGAGGACTCGGGATGCGCCGCGCCAGCCCGTTCACCTGCTCGCGCGCCCGGCGCACGCGGCGCGCCAGTGCGGCGGCGAGCGCGGCGCGACAGGCCGCCACCCCCTCCGCCACGCGCTCGCGCTCGGGCACCGCCGCCGCCGCGGCGGCCGTCGGCGTGGCGGCGCGATGGTCGGCGACCAGATCCGCGATGGTGAAGTCGATCTCGTGACCGATGCCCGACACGACCGGCACGACCGCCGCCGCGATGGCGCGCGCGACGACCTCCTCGTTGAACGCCCAGAGATCCTCGAGGGAGCCGCCGCCACGACCCACGAGCAGCACGTCGAGACCGCGCAGCCGGCCGAGATCGGCGATGCCGTCGGCGATGTCGCGCGCCGCGCCGGCGCCCTGGACGCGGACCGGACGCACCACCACACGCGCCGCGGGCCAGCGCCGGCGGAGCGTGGTCAGCATGTCGTGAATCGCGGCGCCGGGCAGCGCCGTGACGATGCCGATCGTGCGCGGGAATCGTGGCAGCGCGCGCTTGCGCTCGGCGGCGAAGAGCCCCTCGGCGGCGAGCCGGTTCTTCAGCTGCTCGAAGGCCAGGCGCAGCGCGCCCAGACCTTGCGGCTCCATGCGCTCGACGACGAGCTGGAGCGCGCCGCGTGGCGTGTAGAGCTCGAGCCGACCGTGCACGACGACGTCGAGGCCCTCCGCGAGATCGAACGGCAGCGTCTGCGCCGCACGCCAGAACATCACGGCCGACAGCTGACACTGGCGATCCTTCAGCGTGAAGTAGAGGTGGCGTGCGCTGCTCTGGCGGACGCCCGACAGCTCACCCGCGACCCACACCGGCCCGACGACCTCGTCGAGCATCCCCCGCACGCCGGCGGCCAGCTCCGTCACCGTGAGGATGCGCGGCTGGCTGCGCGCCGAGCATCGAGCGGTCACCAATCGCAACTCATGGGTCGCGACTCACGCCGCGGTTCATCCCGTGCGCTGCGCGACCGTCGTCCGCTGGACCTGCCCGCTCTTCAGCATCTCGATGGCACGATCGAGCTGCGGATCGTGTCCCGGCTCGCCCTCCTTGACGTCGGGAGGCACCACGTCGGCGCTGTCCGGATCGGTGGCGTCGGCGTCCTCGTCGCGATCGCTCGCCCCATCGTTCCCCGGCTGCTGGAGATGTCGAGGCAGGTTGGCTTCGCGGAGCAGCGGGCCGGAGGTGTCACCCTTGGCGACCTGCTTCCCCTGGTCCATCACGACGTCGGGCGCGATGCCCTTCGCCTGGATGGACCGGCCACTCGGCGTGTAGTAGCGCGCGGTCGTCAAGCGCAGCGCCGTGTTCTCGTCGAGCGGCAGGATGGTCTGCACCGAGCCCTTGCCGAAGGTCTGCGTGCCGAGGACGAGGGCGCGCTTCTGATCCTGGAGCGCGCCCGCGACGATCTCCGACGCGCTGGCGCTCCCGCCGTTCACCAGGACGACCATGGGGAAGTCGCTCCAGGTGTTCGCCTTGTGCGCGAAGTACTTCTGCTTCTGATTCTCGAGGCGGCCGTCGGTGTAGACGATCAGGCCGGAGTCGAGGAAGACGTCGGAGATCTTGACGGCCTGCGTGAGGAGACCGCCGGGGTTGTTGCGCAGATCGAGCACCAGGCCCTTCAGGCCGCCGCTGTCCTTGTCGAGCGCGTGCAGCGCCTTCTCGACGTCGTCGTCGGAGTGCTCCTGGAACTGCGTGACCCGGAGGTAGCCGTAGCCGCCCGGGAGCGTCTTCGACTTCACGCTCTGGATCTTGATGATCTCGCGGTTGAGGCTGACGTCGAAGAGCTGCTGCGGATGCTCGCGCTTGATGGTGAGCTTCACCTTGGTGTTCTTCGGCCCGCGCATCTTCTTGACCGCCTCGACCAGGCTCATGTCCTTGGTGAACTCGCCGTCGATCTTGAGGATGATGTCCTGGGACTTCACCCCGGCGCGCGCCGCGGGCGTGTCCTCGATGGGCGACACCACCGTGAGCATGCCGTTGCGGTTGGTGATCTCGATGCCGAGTCCGCCGAAGCTGCCCTTCGTCTCGACCTGGAGGTCCTTGTACAGCTCGGGCGTGAGATACGCGCTGTGCGGGTCGAGCGAGGTGAGCATGCCGTTGATGGCGCCCTCGATCAGCCGCTTGGTGTCGACCTCCTCGACGTAGTTCTTCTGGATGATCGCCAGGACGTTGGTGAACGTCTCGAGGTCTTCGTAGTTGGTGTTCGAAGCGGCACCGACCCGCTCCGCGCCGCGGCCGCCTGAAAACAGGACGGCCAGCAGAATCGCCAGGGGAATCACCAGAGCCAGGCCCGTGCGCCGATTTCCGTTCATGCGCTCCTCGCGTTGGAAGGTACTATACGTGGCCAAACGAGGGGAGGGAAATCTGCCCCAAATGGCTAGCCGCCACCGGTCGCGCGGGCCTGCTCCACCGGGGTCTCGAGCAGCCGCTCGAGCGCCGCCACCTGCTCGGGGGACGTCCAGTCGCGCGGCCCGATGACCCGTTCGACGACCCGGCCCTCACGGTCGATGATGAAGGACTCGGGATACCCCCAGACCTGGTAGCGATCGCCCACCTGGTGCTCGGGATCCACCAGGACCGGGAACGTCAGCCCGAGGTCGCGCACGAACGGCGCCACGGCCTCCTTGCCGCCTTCGTCCTGGCTGACGGCGAGCAGGACGAAGCCACGGTCGCGCAGGCGCTGGTAGAGCCGCTCCATCGACGGCATCTCCTCGCGACAGGGCGGGCACCACGTGGTCCAGAGGTTCAGCAGCACCACCTGCCCCCGCAGGCCGGACAGGCGCACCGCCTGGCCGGACAGATCGGGGACGGCGAAGTCCGGCGCCAGCGACGACGAGCGGCGCTGGAGCGCCGCCAGGCCGATCACCGCCACCAGTCCGATGACGGCGGTGGCGACGACGATCTTCAGGCCTCGGCTGCGTGCCATCGCTGCTGGGCCAGCAGCCTCGCCCCGCCGATCGCGACGAGGACGATGCTGGTGAGCTGGGCGGACGTGAGGTTACCCGCCACCACCGGATTCACGCGCAGGAACTCGACCAGGAACCGGGCACCGGACGCCAGCACCAGATACCAGCAGAAGATCGTGCCATCGGGCTGGGGGGTGCGCCGCCAGCGCCAGAGGAGCGCGAAGATCGCGAGGTAGGCGAGCGTCTCGTAGACCGGGGTGGGGTGGACCGTGACGCCCGGGGGATACGGCCACCCGACCACCGCATGCGGATAGGCCATGGCCCAGGGCACCGTCGTGACCGTGCCCCAGTCGCCGTCGCCGGAGAGCTGACACCCCACCCGTCCGATCGCCTGGCCGAGCACCAGCGCCGGTGCGACGGCATCTGCACCCCGCCACCACGGGATACCGTGGCGCCGGAAGAACGCCGTCATGGCGAGCGTCCCGCCGATCAGCCCGCCGTAGAAGACGAAGCCGCTGCCGGTGAAGAGCAGCCCGATCGGATCGCGCACGAAGGAATCCCAGTCCTCAACGACGAGCCACAGCCGGGCGCCGACGAGGCTGCCGATCGCGCACCACAGCACCGCCGCCGACGCGAGGTCCTCGTCGTAGCCTTTGCGGGCGAACTCGCGTCCCAGCACGTGTCCGGCCGCCAGGAAGGCGAGGGCGAGCATGAGGCCGAAGACGTGGATCGGGATCGGGCCGATGTGCAGCGTGTCCGGGATCATCCGGGCGCGCGAATCCTACCCGACGTCACCGCGTCGCGCCACTCGCACCCCCAGATCGATCATGCTTTAACGCGCGCGTGCGAGCGGTGGTGCAGCGCGTGCGCGAGGCGCGGGTGACGGTCGCCGGCGAGGAGGTCGGCGCCATCGGACACGGTCTCTGCGTGCTCCTCGGGGTCGCCGCGGGCGATTCGCCGGCCGAGGCGGACCTCCTCAGTCGCAAGATCGTCGGCCTTCGCATCTTCGACGACGACGCCGGGCAGATGAACCGCGCGCTCGACGACGTCGGCGGTGCGGTGCTCGTCGTCTCCCAGTTCACGCTCCACGCCGACTGTCGTCGCGGCCGCCGACCGTCCTTCACGGCGGCCGCTCCGGCGCCGCTCGCGGAGTCGCTCTACGACCACTTCGTCGCGGCGACGCGCGCCAGCCGCGTGCCCGTCGCGACGGGACGCTTCCAGACGCACATGGCGCTCGCGCTCGTCAACGACGGGCCGGTGACGATCATCCTCGACACGAGCGAGCTGCGGGCCGCCTGATGGCACGCGCGGGCTTCACCGCCATCCACGCCGGCAGGATCCGGTTCGGGAAGGACGGGTGCTGGTACTGCGACGGCGAACCCATCGCCAACCAGGCCATCTGCCGCCTCTACGCCCGCACGATGACCGTCGGGAGCGACGGCCGTGCCCGCCTCGAGCTGGGCGAGGATCGGGCCGAGGTCGAGATCGAGGACACGCCGTGGGTGGTGACGCGGGTCGAGGGCGATCCGCGCGGCGGCTTCATGGTCGTGCTGAACGACGACTCCCGCGAACCGCTCGACCTCGCCTCCCTTCGCCTGAGTGCCGAGCCCGTTCCGTACTGTCGCGTGAAGGGAGGCCGTGTCGAGGCGCGTCTCCTGCGCAAGGCGTACTACGCCCTCATGCGACACGCGGAACCGACCACGGACGGCGCATGCGTGCTGCGTGCGGCCGGCCAGCAGGTCGCGCTCGCGACCGCAGCCAGCTGACCGCGTCGTGCAGGTCGTGCTCGTGGCTCCCGAGATCCCGCCGAACACCGGTTCGATCGGCCGCCTGTGCGTGGCCACCGCCACGCCGCTCCATCTCGTCGAGCCCCTCGGCTTCGTGATCGACGACAAGCATCTGCGTCGCGCCGGGCTCGACTACTGGCCCCACGTCGATCTCCACCGCTGGCCGAGCTGGGATGCGTTCCTGGCGGGACGTCCGCCCGGACGCCTGCTCTGCTTCGCGGCACGTGCGCCGCGCTCGTACACCTCGGTGCGCTACCACCCCGACGACATCCTGGTGTTCGGCAGCGAGAGCAGCGGGCTGCCCGACGCGATCCGTGCCGCGCACGCCGACGCGCTCTTCGCGATTCCGCTCTCCAGTCCCCACGTGCGAAGCCTGAACCTCGCCACCGCAGTCGCCGTCGTGCTCTTCGAGGGCCTGCGCCAGCTCGGAGCGGCATGACCCGGCTCGGCGCGCTTGCCGTCCTCGCCGTGGCGCTGGGCGGGGGATTGCTGGGCGCCTGCGCGCCCATCCCGCTTCCACGCCAATCGACCTTTCACCCGTCAGACGCCGATCTCGGCGTGACCCGCGTGGTGCACGGGACGTTCGTCCTCGAGCTGCACGGGACGCGGCTGCTGCTCGACCCGTGGTTCCACGCCGGCATGTTGACGAACCAGGACGAGCCGCTCGGTCTGATGCCCGGGGCCTTGCCAGCGCTGGCCGCCGCGCTGGTGACGGGCGACGCCTTCGACCACTTCGACGGCGCCGCGCTGCACGACCTCGCCACCACCGTGCCGCGCGCGATCGCGCCGCCGGCGCTGCGCGAACGCCTGCTCGGGCTCGGATTCACCGAGGTCACGGGGCTCGCGTGGTGGGAGCACACCGACGTCGACGGCGTCACCGTCACGGCCGTACCCGCGAGCGACGCGCACGCCAACGGCTACGTGGTGGTCTCGCACGGCGCGCGCGTGTACGTCGCGGGCCCGACCGGCGCGTTCGAGGGCATGGTCGACATCGCCGTCGCCTTCCCGCATCTCGACGTCGCCATCCTGCCGATCGGCGGCCGGCGCGTCTTCGGGACGCTCCACGAGATGACGCCCGAGCAGGCCGCCGCCGCGGCGGCCACCCTGGGCGCGGCGCGCGTGGTGCCGAGCGACTACGGCGCGCAGAGCCGCTCGCCGTGGGTGTGGTACGCGGGTGACCCGCTCGAGCGCTTCCGGCACGCCATGACCGAGCACGGGCTCGACGATCACCTGCTCGTGCTCCAGACGGGAGAGAGCTGGCACCTGGTGAAACCCGCCGCTCCGGGCGGCTGAGCGGCGTCGCGTCGTTCAGCCGTCGCGCAGGACGCGCAGGAACGCGGCGCCGTAGCGCAGGAGCTTCGCGGGACCGACGCCGGACACGGCCAGCAGCCCCGCCTCGTCGGTCGGCCGGGCCGCGGCCATGCGCGCGAGGACCGCGTCACTGAACACGATGTAGGCGGGCACGCCCTCGCTGTCGGCCAGCGCGCGCCGGAGCGCACGGAGCCGCTCGAAGAGCTCGCCGTCGGCGGCACCCTCGCCCCGTGCCGGCGCGACACCCGCGACCGCCCCGGCGGCGGAGCGCACCAGGTCGGCGATGCTCGTGTTCCCGCACACGTCGCAGGCCGCACCGCAGGGCTCGATCGTCTCGTCGAAATACCGCACCAGGTTGCGCCACCGGCAGCCCGCGGCCTCCGCCAGCTCGAACGCCGCCACGCTGCTCCGCCGCGCGGCCAGCCGTGCCGCGGGATCGTCGATGCTCTCCTGCATCGCGCGGTGACTCACCACGTCGGCCCACGAGTACAGCAGCAGGCACTCGCTCACGAGGCCGTCTCGCCCGGCGCGCCCGATCTCCTGGTACCAGCTCTCGATCGACCGTGGCAGCTCCCGGTGGATCACCCAGCGCACGTTCGACTTGTCGATGCCCATCCCGAAGGCGATGGTCGCGACCACGACGTCGACCTCGTCGCGCGCGAAGGCGTCCTGGTGTCGCGACCGGACCGCGTCGTCGAGGCCGGCATGATACGGCACCGCGCGGACGCCGGCCTCGCGCAGGTACGTCGCCAGCGACTCCACGTTGCGGCGACTGAGCGTGTAGATGATGCCGGTCTCTCCGCGGCGGCGTCGGACGAACGCGAGGATGTCCTTTCGCGAGCCGCGGCCATCGCCCTTCTTGTGCACCGTGAGGCGGAGATTCGGGCGGAAGAACGTGCCCTTGAAGCCGTCGGGCTTCACCATGCCGAGCTGCCGGATGATGTCGCGCACCACCGGTCGTGTCGCGGTCGCGGTCAGCGCCAGGATCGGCGGGCCGCCGAGCTGCTGCTTCAGTCCGCAGAGGCGCCGGTAGGCGGGACGGAAGTCGTGTCCCCACTCCGAGATGCAGTGCGCCTCGTCGACGGCGACGAGCGAGACCCGGATCCCCGGGAGCGCCCCGCGCAGGCCGCCGTCGAGGCCCTCGGGCGCCACGTAGATCAGCTCGAACTCTCCGCGCTGCGCGCGCGCGATGCGCTCGCGCCGCGTCGGGCCGTCGAGCGTCGAGTTGAGCACGGTGGCGCGGAAGCCTGCGCGCTCGAGCGCGTCGACCTGGTCCTTCATCAGCGAGATCAGCGGGCTCACCACCAGCACCGTGCCCGGCAGGATGCGCGCCGGGATCTGGTAGGCGAGCGACTTGCCCGCGCCGGTCGGCATGAGACCGATGCAGTCGCGGCCGCCGAGCACGGTCGTGATCAGCTTCTCCTGCCCGGGACGGAACTCGGCGTAGCCGAAGACGTCGCGCAGGACGTCGCGGGGTGACGGAGCGGAGTCGGGCGCCAGCGGATCGATACGCGAGCGCATAGCAGCCCGGGCGGCTCCATGCAGCACCATTCGCCGGCCGGGATCAGCGCCATGCCGGGGCGCTGATCCCGGCTGCCAGCGCACGCGACGATCAACGCGGCCACGATGCGGGGCCGGGGTAGGGGCAAGCTCCGCGGCCATTCCGGTCGTTGTCCCGTGGTGGGGGCTCTGGTAGGCGTCGAGAACACTTCGAGGTCTACCTGCGGGAGGTGGTGGTCATGCGAAGCTGCAACGGCATCGTGCGTCGACTCGGCGTGCTGGCGCTGCTCGCAAGCGCATCGGCCGCGATGGCGCTGCCGATCACGCTGAAGGACTCGAACGGCACGCGCTACAACATCAACACGGCCGTCGACCCGCTGGGCCTGAGCTCCAACGCCTCGGGGGCGGTCACCGACGCGACCTTCCAGAAGTCCGTCACCGTCACCAGCTACTTCGTCGGCTTCACGCCGTTCTTCGGCTTCACCACCGTCTACACGATCCAGCGCCAGGCGAACGTGCCGCTGAAGAATGCCTTCGGCGGCCCCGCGAGCGGCTTCAACGGCCTTCTCATCTCGGCCGTGAACGGGCAGAGCCTCCCGAATCCGCTCCCGTTCAACACGGGCGAGAACCTGGCGTCCGAGGAATGCCCGCAGAGTGGCACGAACCGTCAGCTCGTGTTCGCCGCCCAGAACTTCCCGGCGCTCAACCTCCAGGTCACGCGCAAGGTGTTCGTGCCCAACAACGCCGAGTTCCTGCGCTGGCTGAACATCATCACCAACACCGGGTCGACCCCGATGTCGGTATCGGCCACGCTCCTCGGCTTGCTCGGGTCGGGGAATCAGACCCGGGTGACGGGCACGTCGACCGGTGACTCCGGACTCAGCTCGGCGGTCCAGTGGTTCACCACCGCGCAGCAGACCCCCACGGGGACGTTCTCCCTCGAGCCGAAGCTGGGCTTCGTCGTGCAAGGACCCGGTGCCTCACCGCCTCCGAGCGTGGCGATCAACAGCCTCGCCCGCACCGTCTTCACCTACACGCCTTTCATCGAGCCCGGGGCCTCCGCCATCGTGATGACGTTCGTCACCGTGCAGGGCAACACGAAGCAGGCGAAGAGCACCGTGCAGAACCTGATCACGCTGCCGGCGAAGGCGATCACGTGTCTCACGCAGCCGGAGCTGCGGCAGATCGTGAACTTCGCGCCCATCACCCCGCCCGTCACGAAGAAGGCGACGATCGCGCTCAACTTCAAGAAACCGAACGCCGACAAGATCAACTGGAACGGCACCATCACGATCGGCGCGGGCATCTCGCTGGCCGGTCTGCCGGTGACGATCGACGTCGGCGGCGCCGCCCAGGCGTTCACCCTGAACAAGAAGGGCAAGGCGAACAACGGGGGCGGCAACAAGTTCAGCCTCCAGCCGAAGCTGAAGAACGGCGTCACGAAGGCCGGCAACGTGAAGTTCTCGTTCCAGCTGAAGGGCAACTTCACGGACGACCTCGCCGACGACGGGTTGATCGACGCGTCGCTCAAGAACGTCCCGGTCACGGTGCCGGCGAGCTTCATGGCCGGTCCCCAGAGCTACGTGACCGAGCAGGCGTTCACGTACACGGCGACCGAGGGCAAGAAGGGCACCGCGAAGAACTCGTGATCAGAGCGCGCGCGTCACGCACGCCGAGCCGATCGCGAGGGTCACGCGCGCGTTGTACGGGTCGAGCGTCGCAAGCCCCGGCACGTCACGGCCGCTGAGCCTGATCTCCCAGATGCCCTTGCTGGCCGACTTGTCCTTGACGCTCACGCGACGCAGCCCGGCGAACGTGCCGTCTCCTCGCCACCGGTACGAGCCCCGAGCGGGACTCGATCGGTTCCAGCCGGGATCGTCCGCGGGGATCGTCGCGCGGACAGGCGATCCACCGGCGTCGAGGGTCAGCGTGAAGGGCCGGGCGCGCGGGTCGAGCCCGTCGTACGTGCCGTTCGCGTCGTCCAGCGTCGCCCGGAGCGCGAGCGACCTGGTGGTGCGCAGCTTCAGGACGGTCAGGTCCGTTCCGTTGCACTCGGGCACGCAGGTGCAGGCGGGACCGCAGAACCCCGGGCACGCGAGATCGTCGGTGCCATCACACTCCTCGCCGACCTCGCGCACTGCATTTCCGCAGACGCCCGGCGTGCCACCGAAGGTCGTGGCGGTCACCTGGTAGGTGCCCTGTCCCGCGTAGCGCTGCACCAGCGCGTACCAGGTGCCCGGCGCCGGCGAGACGAACCGGCAGAAGCCGAACTGGCTCGGACCGCTGGCGGCGCAGTCGTAGTCCGACGTCGTCGGCGTCGACCCGCGCTTGACGTACAGGTCGAAGTCGCTGCCGTCGTCGACGCCGTTCATGGCGATGCGCAGCTCGGCCGAGCCACTCATGACCGTGAACCTGTGCACGCGCGACGGCGTCGTGGTCGAGAGCGCGTCCACCACGCTCGTGACGTCGGTGCCGGCATCACCCACCTGCGGTCCCGTCCCGCAGGCGACGCTCGAGACGTCCGCGCCGGCCTGCGCCGCGATCCAGGATGCATACGTCGCGACGTTGGCGTCGTAGCTGTGGTCGTCGGCCAGACAGTCTTCACTCGTCCCGCCCGACGTGACTCCGGCCACACCGCCGGCATCCGTGAACAGCGGGCCGCCGGAATCCCCGTTGCACGTGTTGCCACCCGGGCCGGCGAACTGCCAGCAGACCGAGGTGAGGTCCGAGATGTCGTCGACGCAGGCCGCGGTGGTCACCGTCGCGACGCGCTTCAGGCCGTAGTCCTGGCTGTCGCCGCCCGCGCGGCCGAATCCCACGATGGTCCCCATCGTGCCGGGAGCCGGCGGCGTCTGCTCGATCGGGGACGGTCGGATTCCGGACAGCGGCGCGGCGAGCTTCACCACGGCGACGTCGGACACCGGAAACGCGTAGTCGACGGGAACCGTGATGCTGGCAATCGGGAAGAAGCCTGCGTGCTGGAGGAACACGGAGCGGCTGGTGGGATCGAGCGACTGGCACTGGGGGCCGGCGCGGTCGCACACGCAGTGCGCGGCAGTGAGGAACGTCCCGCACCCGATCATGGTACCCGAGCACCACGTCCCCGCGGTCGACGGGTCGTTGCCGAGGAGCAGCGCGCCGGCGGATGGATAGGACGACGTGTACGTGCCGTTGACGATGCGCGGCACGGCGCGGAGCGGCGGCACTGCGCCGCCGCGCGGCATGCGACGGCACCACCGCGAGGACGAGCGCGGCGAGGAGGACAAAACGGCTCACGGCGTGCAAAAGACGCTCCCGAAGTGGGCGCGTTAGACCCCGGGCCTTGCCCCGGTGTCAAACCAAGAGGCTGCCTCCGCCGCATGGCGCCGGCCGCCTCGGACACTTCGAAGGCGATGGATGTCAGAGAGGGCGGTCCGGCGTTGACGAGGCGCGTTCGACACCCTATGTACACGCCATGTACATGAGGGATGAGCTCCCATGGCGCTCAAGCACAAGCACCTGAAGCTGGATCAGAAGAAGATCGATTTCGCCAAGCGCCATTTCGGCGTCTCCTCCGAACAGGAGGCGATCGACCGCGCACTCGGGCTCCTGATGGAGGAGGAGAAGCTCGTCCGGGCTCTCCGGCCGCTCCGTGGCGTCTTGAAGGGTGATCGCCGGGCATGGCCCTATCTGTAGGCGCCAAGGTTCTTCTCGATACGAACATCTTCATCGACTACCTGCGCGCCGGGATGCACATGCAATGGGTCTTGGGGCCCGTCAGCGGCCGAATCCGCTTCCTATCGTCCGTCGTGCTGTTCGAGCTCTCGTTCGGTGCCGATACCCGGAAACGACGAGTGGCCGTCGATCGGATCCGGGCGGCTTTCCCGGCGACCAGGCAGATATCGCCTTCGGCCAGCGCGTTCGAGCGGGCGGGCCGTCTCTTCGGGCTGCTCTACGGGACGGGAGCGGGTGATCGTCTCGGGCGGCTGAACGATCTCCTGATCGGCCTGACCGCCCGCGAGATCGGCGCCACCGTGGTAACGCGCAACCACGAAGAGTTCGCGCGCATCGCGACCGTGGTGCCCGGGCTCGCGGTGACCGCGCCGTAGTGCGCGGGCGCTCACGCCCCATCGGCCGGACGCACCTCCTCGCTCTGTACGACCGACGGGCGCCGGCCGACCATGTCGAGCCAGCGCGCGACATTCGGATGACGTCCCTCGTCGAGCGGCACCTGCACGAGCGGATACATGGCGACCCAGGCCGCCCTCGGGCACGACGTCCTTCTTCTCGAGCGCAAGGAGTCAGATGGAGGGCGAGGACATCGCGTCCGGACGAGGTGCCGGTACCCATCGCGCAGGACGAGCTGGCCCGGCTGGGCGTCGAGCTGCCGCCGTCCTGGCCTGTTCGAACGCTTCGACCGACGGGTGCGGAACGTGTATCCGGATGCGATGTCGTGGACCCTTCATCGACTCTGCCGACGGGATTCACGTGGGTTCACGGCTTCCGCCAGCCGGATGGCCGCCGCGCATCCCGCTGGACCGGCGCCGATGACGACGACGTCCGCGCCGTCGCCGTTCGATGATCCGCTCATCCGGCGGCGGCCATCAGCGCCGCCAGGTCGTCCGGAAACCAGGAACGCCGCGGCGGCGGCGTGCAAGGACGCTCCCGAGTTCGGGCGCTAGACCCCGGGCGCCGCCCCAGTGTCAAACCGAGGGACTGGCTCCGTCGCATGGCGCCGGCCGTCTCGGATATCCGGAAGGCCAGGTTAGACACATTTGAGACGTCGATGCTTCTCAAGTAGACCCTCGCGCACGGATGAGGTGGGCGCGGTTTCACTCGAAGAGCATGGTGCTGTTGCTCCTCTTCGCGCTTCCTGGCCGCGCTGCCGGGGAGTCGACCGCCGTCGTGTTCCCGTCCGATGACACGTGGATCCGGCAGGGCGGCCAGTCCTCCCAGCCCCGGGGCCGGAAGAAGCAGATGATGACGGCCGCGACCCGGTTCGGGCTGGTGAAGTTCGACCTCATCGCGTTTCTCCCCACCTCGACGGCGATCAAGAGCGCCACGCTGCAGATGGTCCCGATCAAGATGCCGCCCAAGGCGACCATCTGGCTGCTCGCGGTGGGCGGAGAATGGAGCGAAGCCGCAACGACCGACCTCAATGCGCCCCCGATCATCATGGTGCCGGTCGGCGCGATGGACGTGCCCCGGCACTCGAATCAGACATCGCTCGATGCGGACGTTACCGACAGCGTCCGCAGATGGGTGGCGAATCCGTCTGAGAACAACGGGCTCGCGCTCAAGGCCGAGGAAGGTGAGACCGTCGTCTTTGCGACCAAGGAGAACGTCCCGCGAACGCCACGGCTCATCGTGGTGTTCGAGGAGTCGAACGGAGGCGAGGGCCCGACAGGTCCGATGGGAGCAACTGGCGTGACGGGGCCAACTGGACCGACGGGCCCGACTGGGGCAGCCGGAACGACCGGAGCGAGCGGAGCGAGCAGGTCCGACGGGCGCGCAGGGTCCCACGGGCCCGCCAGGTCAAGGTATACCAGGTCCGACCGGCGCGACAGGGACGTCGGGCCCGACGGGGCCGACTGGGCCGACGGGCCCGACAGGTGCGACCGGAGCGGCCGGGACTCCTGGCTTGACGGGCCCAACAGGCGCGACGGGCACGACCGGTTCGACCGGGGCGACTGGCACGAGTGGTGCCGTCGGCGCGACGGGTCCGAGCGGCCTCCAGGGCCTCCAGGGCGTCAGCGGCCCGCCGGGCGCCACCGGCACGATCGGCCCGACCGGGGAGACTGGCACAACTGGTGCCGTCGGCGCGACGGGTCCGAGCGGCCCGCAGGGCATCCAGGGCGTCAGCGGCCCGACGGGCGCCACCGGCACGACCGGCACGATCGGCCCGACCGGGGAGACTGGCACGACTGGGGCCGTCGGCGCGACGGGTCCGATCGGCCTGCAGGGCATTCAGGGCGTCAGCGGCCCGCCGGGCGCCACCGGCACGATCGGCCCGACCGGGGAGACTGGCACAACTGGTGCCGTCGGCGCGACGGGTCCGATCGGCCCGCAGGGCATTCAGGGCGTCAGCGGCCCGCCGGGCGCCACCGGCACGACCGGCACGATCGGCCCGACCGGGGAGACTGGCACAACTGGGGCCGTCGGCGCGACGGGTCCGATCGGCCCGCAGGGCATTCAGGGCGTCAGCGGCCCGACAGGCGCCACCGGCGGCACCGGGGGCACCGGCGCAGCCGGGGCGACCGGGACGACGGGAGCCAGGGGCGCTACGGGCACGACAGGGGCGACCGGCGCGACGGGTGTCGGGGTCGCTGGACCAGCCGGTCCTACCGGGCCCACGGGTACGGGCACGCCGGGACCGACTGGCACTAGCGGCTCCACGGGCGCGACCGGCCCCACCGGACCCAGCGGTCCGATGGGTGCGACCGGCGCGGCGGGATCGCTGAGCTCCACCCGACGAATCAGCTCGGCTCAGATAGTCGACACGACATCCAACCAGCTGGTCGGCGTAGGAATCCCAAATCCAAACGTCAGCTTGGGCGCCTCTCTCGTCCCAGCACCAACCGGACCGACCGGGTTTACGCGCATGTACCTCCAGGCGACCAGTCAGACCGCGAGCGGGAGTCAAGCCGGCGCCATCAGCTCGAACAACGCGCTCCTATACCAACAGTACCGTCCGAAGCTCACCGGCGTCATCCGAACCGACACCAGCACGGCAGGCCGCCGGGTGTGGTTCGCGCTCACGTCGGGCAACATATCCGGGACGCAACAAAACGGCGCTTCGACCGCAAGCGCCCTCCATTTTGTCGGTGTGGGCTTCGATACAAACGTGTCGACCACCGCCTGGAACTGCTGCAGCGGAAACGGCACGAACTACACCTGCACGCCGGTCACCGGGGCGACGGTCGCCGCGAGCACCGAGTACACCTTGATCGTCGATTGGAGCGTCGCAGGGACCCTGACTTGCTCCATACAAGCCGGAACCGCGAGCCCGGTCTCGGTGAGCAAGACCACGAACCTCAGCACGTCGACCACCACCCCGCTGGGCGTGTCCGACATCGCGGTCACGCTCTCGGATCCGCCATCAATCACTTCATCGGCTGGTTCACCGTGGAGCAGAACTAACTGGCGATTGCAGGCAAACCCCTTGCCGCCAGGGTTGTAGCTCGATCAGCTGGTCTCATGCCGGGGGTTCAAGATGCGGGCGATTTCTGCTCGAGCCGCGTCAGGTCGAGCAACCGCGTGGTCCAGTGGAGGGCCTTCTCGAGCAGGACGATGCGCACGCGACGCGCGCAGGGCGAGCCGGGCGTGTCGTAGAGCACCAGGTCTTCGGTCATCCAGCCGCCTCCGTGAGCCGGCCGCGATCGTCGGGGCGACCGAATGCGGGGCCGAAGATGCGCTGGCGCTCCTCGTCCTCACGCGACGCACGCAGGAGCGCGTCGCGATCGCGGAGGTTCCGGAGCATGTGCCTCAGGTACCCCAGGGCAGTCTCGAGCTCGGCGGCGCGTTCGCGTGCGTAGCGCGCGAGGGCGTCGCCGGAGCAGTCCGCCGATTCCAGCGCATCGTGCGCCGTGCAGGCGGCCAGGCGACCCATGCGCATGGCGAACTCGATGCCCTGGCCGGTGAGCGGCGACAGGTAGCCGGCAGCGTCACCGCACAGGAGGAGCCGCGGACGCGCTACCTCCAGCACCCGGTATCCGATCGGTGCCATCGCCCATGGCTCGGCGATGCGCCTCTCGGAGGCGAAACGCTCCGCCAGCCAGGGATCGTGGCGACGCGCCATGGTCTCGATGAACTCGATCGGGCGCAGGCCCTCTGATTGCTTGTCGGCGAGATCGGCCTCGCAGATGTACCGATACAGCTGCGCGCGGATGCGTCCCCCGCTGATCATCGCGCCGTTGTCGCCGTAGAGGTGGCGGTCCCACGTGTCGGGCACGGCGTCAGCGAACGACGAGAAGAAGAGCGCGACACCGATCTGACGGAACTCCGGGTCCTCGCGCTTGAGACCGAGCAGGCGCAGGCTCGGCGCGTACCGGCCGCCCGCGTCGATCACCAGCGAAGCGGTCCAGGCGGTGCCGTCCGCGGTCTCGACGACGGCTTCCGTCGCGCGGAGCGCGAGGGCGGCGACGCGAGCGCCACGTACGAGTCGGGCACCGGCGGCGGCGGCGCGAGTGCGCAGCGCACGGCCGAGGCCGCCCTTGTCGACGTGAATCCACGTCGAATCCCGTCGGCAGACGATGAAGGGTCCACGACAGATCCGGATACACGTTCCGCACCCGGTCGAAGCGGTCGAACAGACAGGACGGCGGCAGCTCGACGCCCAGCCGGGCCAGCTCGTCCTGCGCGATGGGTGCGAGCACCTCGCCGGACGCGATGTCCTCGCCCTCCTCTGCCGCCTTGCGCTCGAGAAGAAGGACGTCGTGCCCGGCCTCCGCCAGCCGGATGGCCGCCGCGCATCCCGCTGGACCGGCGCCGATGACGACGACGTCCGCGCCGTCGCCGTTCGATGATCCGCTCATCCGGCGGCGGCCATCAGCGCGGCCAGGTCGTCGGGAACCAGGAACGACGGCGGCGGCGGCGGGCCCCAGGCGTAGAGGCCGGTGCGCCCCTCCCAGGTCTGCGGCGTCCAGATGGCGTCGTCGGGAATCACGTCGAGGTCGCTGTAGTACTCCGCGAAGTGACCGGCCGGATCGCGCAGATACCAGAAGAAGTTCGAGCCCACGTGATGGCGGCCGAAGCCCCAGCCGTGACGCGCCGGATCCGCGTCCAGCACCCGCCGCGCGCCGCGGCCGATCTCGTCGGCGTCGGCGACCTCCCATGCCGTGTGGTGAAGGAACGTGACCGGCGAGCGCTGGATGAGCAGGTTGTGGTGATCGGTCGAGCATCGCAGGAACCACGCGAGGCCGCCGATCGTGTCGCTCTCCCGGAAGCCCAGGCCGCGCACGAAGAAGGCGTGGCTCGCCTCGAGATCCGGCGTCGCCAGCACGACGTGGCCGAGCTTCCGGGGTCGAGCCGGCCCGGCGTCCAGGGCCGGGGAGCGTCCCGCGCGCTCGACGCGACCCGGCCCGTTCTCCGGGAGCCGCGGCTCCGGAACGAACGGCAGCCGGGGCGCGACGGCGATGCGCACGCGCACTCGGCTCCCGCGGTCACGGGCCAGCACGGTCGCGCCATCGCGTGTCGCGGGCACGTCGAGGGTCTCGAGGCGAGCGGCGATCCGGTCGAGATCGTCGAGATCGTCGACCGCCACGGCGACCTCGCGAAGCTCGCGGCCGGACGCGGACTCGAGACGAAGCTGCTCGCCGCCGACGGCGGTGGCGAAGACCCCGGCGCTCGCCTCGGCGAGACCAAAGTCGCGATAGAAGGCCGACGCCGCCGCGACGTCGGGGACGCCGAGCGTCACGGAGAGCAGACGGTGCAACGCCATCGCCAGGTCCGCCCGGAGCGGCCGCCTAGAACTCGACCGCCCGGTCGACGCCCTCTTCCAGCCGCACCGAGTCGGCGAACCGGATGAGGCGCTCCTGGTAGGACATGATCAGCGAGCTCGTGCGCAGTCCGCCCCCGAAGAAGCGGACGCCGCGCATGAGCGAGCCGTCCGTCACGCCCGACGCGACGAAGAGGATCTCCGGGCCGGGCGCCAGGTCCTTCTCCGTGTAGACGCGCTTGGGATCGCTGATCCCCATGCGGCGCATGCGCTCTTCCTGTCCCTGCTTCGTCGTCACCAGGCGTGCGCGCATGCCACCGTTGAGACAGCGCAGGGCCGCGGCGGCGAGCACGCCCTCGGGCGCCCCGCCGATGCCCATCACGGCGTGCACGTTGGTGCCGCGGACCGCGGCGGAGATGCCGGCGGACAGGTCGCCGTCGCCGATCAGCTTGATGCGCGCCCCGGCTGCGCGGATGTCGGAGATCAGCTTCTCGTGCCGTTCGCGATCGAGCACGATGACGACGAGGTCGTCGACGTCACGGCCGAGGCTCCTGGCGATCGCCTTCAGGTTCGTCTCCACCGGCGCGTCGAGGTCGATGACGTCGCGCGCCGCCGGTCCGACGATGATCTTGTCCATGTAGCAATCGGGCGCGTGCAGCAGACCGCCCTTGTTCGACGCCGCCAGCACGGCGATGGCGCCCGGCGCACCCGTGGCGCAGAGGTTGGTGCCCTCGAGCGGATCGACGGCGATGTCGACCTCGAAGTCCTCGTCGCCCCAGCGGCCCACGTGCTCGCCGATGAACAGCATCGGCGCCTCGTCACGCTCGCCCTCCCCGATCACGACCGTGCCGCGCATGGGCAGTGCGTCCATGGCCTTCCGCATCGCCTCCACGGCGACGTGGTCGGAGTACTTGCGCTTCCCCTGCCCCATGGTGCGCGCCGCCTCGACGGCTGCGAGCTCGGCCACGCGCAGGAAGTCGCGGGACAGTAGCTCCAGGCTCACTGTGCGACTCCCGCGTAGATGTCCATCACGCCGCGCAGGAAGTCGAGCGCTTCGCCCTGCTTCCGCTGGAACGAGTTGCGGCCGATGATCGATCCGAAGCCGCCGCCGTCGCGGATGGCGCGGATCTCGTCCATGATGGCCGTGGTCTCCTTCGCCTCGCCGCCCGAGAAGATGACGATGCGGCGGCCCGCGAATGCGCTCTGCACCACGTGTCGCACGCGGTCGGGAAGCGTCGCGACGGGGATCTTCTCCTTCTCGTAGACCTTGCGCGCGGCGTCCTGCTCGATGTGCGCCGTCGGCAGCTTCACCTTGATGACGTGCGCCCCGAGCTGGGCGGCGATCTGCGCCGCGTAGGCCACGACGTCGATGGCGGTCTCGCCCTCCTTCGAGATGCCGGCGCCGCGCGGATACGACCAGACGACGACCGCCAGCCCCTTGCGCTTCGCTTCCTGGGTGAGGTCGCGCAGCTCCTGGACCATCACGTTGCGCAGCGACGAGGCGGGATAGATCGTGAAGCCGATCGCCACGCAGCCGAGGCGAAGCGCCTCGTCGACGGTGCCGGTCAGCGCGGAGCACGGCTCGCCCTTCGACAGCGAGTCGGAGCTGTTGAGCTTCAGGATGAGCGGGATGTCGCCTGCGAACTCGGCGACGCCCGCTTCGAGGAAGCCGAGCGGCGCGGCGTAGGCGTTGCACCCGGCACCGATCGCGAGCTCGAAGTGATAGCGCGGATCGTATCCGGGGGGATTGGGCGCGAACGAGCGCGCGGGCCCATGCTCGAAGCCCTGGTCGACCGGCAGGATCACCATCCTGCCCGAGCCGCCGAGCCGCCCGTGGTTGAGCATGCGCGCCAGGTTGGTGAGCGTCCCGGGATTGTCGCTCCCGTACCAGCTCAGGATCTCCCGTACTCGCTCCTTCATGCCGATCCCTCCGTATCGTGATCTCGACGGCCGCTTCCGGTCATGGCCGCCCGCACCGGCCGCCGCCGCAATCGGGACGGCCGCAGTGCTCGCGTTCGATCCACGAGGCGTAGCCCACGCGTTCGAGCTCCGTCTCGGACACCCAGCGCAGCATCTCGGGGTCGAGCTCGGCCTCGCAGTGCACGCAGTGTCGTCGCTCCTCGCCGCGCTCGTCGAGCGTCACGCCGACGAGCACCTCCTTGTCGCAGCGCGCGCAATGCCCGAGCGGGAACTCGCCGTCAAGGAGCGCGTCGCTCATGCGGAGCCCTCCGCTGCCCGGTCCAGGCCGAGGGCGCCGAGCTCGGCCAGCATGTGCTCGCGGTGCGTGGCGGCCCAGTAGAGATGCCCGCAGTGGGGACAGCGCTGGAAGCGCTCCTGGGTGGCGAACACGTAGGCCGGGACCGCGGCCTGCACGTCATCACGCGGGACGGTCTCGAGCGCGCGATTGCAGTCGAGGCAGCGGCCGAGGAAGTCCCCGCCGAGCGGCACGACGCCAGCCAGCTGCCGGAGCTGCTCCCGGTGGTGATCGCTGGTGATGAATACATGCGGCGGAAGATGCGGGTCGCGGAGCAGGCGCGTGTCCCGCGTCAGCAGGAGACGACGCTCCCGTCGGGCGCGCTCGACGAGGGTCCGGCCGCTCAGGTGCGGCCCGTAGGCCACGTCGTGACCGAGGATGCGCAGCCAGCGCGCCAGGCGGCCGAGCATCTTGTCGACCGCGAAGGCGGCGACCGGCGCGGGGGGAACGTCCGGGCCCTCCATGGCAGGCCGACTCTACGGCGGCTCCTAGCCACTTTGCAATTTCCCTCGGCTCGCCGCGAGGGCCGCCAGCGCCTCGAAGGGATCGGCGCGCCCGCGCGCCGCCGCCACCAGGTCCCGCAGAGCCGGTCCCGGATCGCCGTCGCCCGGGGCCAGCGCCTCGAAGTCGTCCAGGCGTGTGGCATAGAGAAGCGCGCCCAGCAGGCGTGCGTTGTTGGGCGGGTCGACGTCCGATGCGTCGCCCAGGTGGTAGCGCGCGAGGGACCCGGCGGCGGCGGCCGCCAGCCACTCGCGTGCGCGCTCGCGCGCGGCCGGCTCCGGGTGGCTCGCGTACAGGCGCCGCAGCTTGTCCGCCAGCCGGGTGAGGATCCGGCCTCGCGCACGCGTCCGGTCCCATCCCCGCCGCGCCCGGTCGCAGCGAGCCGCATCGGCGCCCGGCCCGTCGCAGAAGAACGCCACCGCGCCGCGATCGCCCGCGAAGGTGGCGGCGGACTCGTTGAACGCCGGCTCGCCGGGAACGTAGAGCGTCTGGTGAAACAGCTCGTGCAGCACCGTCGCCACCAGGGGTACGGGTTTCTCCTCCGCGGTGACCGACAGCAGAGGATCGGGGAACCAGCCGAGCGTGCTGAAGGCGATCGCCGGGCGCACGTCCACGTCGAGGCCACGACGGGCGAGACGATCCGCTTCCGCCCGCGCCGACGCCTCGTCGAAGAAGCCGCGATACGGCACCCGTCCCGCGATGGGATACCACCACGTGAATGCTTCCAGGCGATCGCGGTACGCCGCCGAGACCACGTGTACCGTCGCCTCGTGCGCCGCGACCTCGGCGTAGCTGGTGTAGCTCTCACCCACCCGGAAGCCGAGGCGATCGCGCGCGAAGTCGCGGGCCGCCAGCACGAGCTGCAGCCGTTCGCGCAGCTCGGCATCCACGTCGGGCCGTCTCACCACCTCGCCGATCGGCTCGCGACGCCAGAGAATCTTCGCCTCGGCCCATCCGAGCCGCGCCACGTACAGTGGCTGCCCGCACGCGCTGACGCAGACCAGGACGCCGAGCGCCGCGAGCGTCGCCGTCCGGCCGCCGCGCCTCACGGCGTCCCGGCGGCGCGCAGGGGAGCTCCCTCGGATCCCGCGTACTGCAGGCGGTAGAGCCGCGCGTAGATCCCGCCGCGCGCCAGCAGCTCCGCGTGCGTGCCCTCCTCGCGCAGCTTGCTCTTGTGCACCACGAGGATGCGATCCGCCGACTCGATGGTCGAGAGCCGGTGCGCGATCACGAGGGCCGTGCGGCCCGCGAACAGCTTCTCGAGCGCGTCCTGCACCAGCCACTCCGTCTCCGGATCGACGCTGGACGTCGCCTCGTCGAGGATCAGGATGGTGGGGTCGTGCGCCAGCGCGCGCGCGAACGCGAGGAGCTGGCGCTGTCCGCCGGACAGGTTGCTGCCGCGCTCGCGCACCTCCGCGTCGTAGCCGCCCAGCCGGCGGATGAAGCGGTCGGCGTTGACGTGCCGGGCCGACGCCTCGACCCGCTCGCGCGGGATGTCCGGCCGCCCGAGCGTGATGTTGTCCGCGACGCTGCCGTTCATGAGGAACACGTCCTGCAGCACCACGGCGGTCCTGCGGCGCAACGCCTGCAGGTCCCATTCGCGCACGTCGACGCCGTCGACCAGCACGCGCCCACGCTGCACGTCGTATAGCCGATCGAGGAGCTTGATGATCGTGGTCTTGCCCGAGCCGGTCGCACCGACGATGGCGACGCGCTCGCCCGGCGTGATGCGGAAGGAGATGTCGCGCAGGACCCATTCCTCGCCGCGATACGCGAACCAGACGTTCTCGAAGACGATCTCGCCGCGCGGCGGCGGCGCGGGCGTGGGAACGGCGGGCCTCGGCTCCTCCTCCACGTCGAGGAGCGCGAAGATGCGTTCCGCCGCCGTCATCGACGACTGCATCACCGCGTACTTCGCGCTGAAATCCCGGATGGGGACGAAGAACTGGTTGATGTACTGGATGAACGCCCAGATGGTGCCGACCTGGAGAGCGTCGCGCCCGATGCCCGCCGCGCGCCACAGCATCACGGCCACGGAGACCGTGCTGACGGCCTCGACCATCGAGAAGAGCCCCGCCTCGAGCCGGTTCGACAGCTGGTTGGCGTCGCGGTGGTCGGCGTTGAGCTGGAAGAACTCCTGGAACGAGGCCTCCTCGTGCGCCGACAGGGCGATCACCTGCATCCCGGAGATGGACTCCTGGAGGTAGCCGTTGATGCGCGCGATGCGCTCGCGGATCTCGCGGTACGTGCGCCGCGCCATGCGCCGGAAGAAGTCGATGGCGAAGCTCATCGGCGGCAGGAGGACCAGGCTCACCAGCGCCAGGCGCCAGTCGATCCACATCATGAACACGACGATGCCGACGAGCTTGAGACCGTCGAGGGCGATGGTCATCGCGCCCGCGGCGAACATCTCGCTGAGCACGTCGACGTCGGTGGTGACGCGCGACACGAGCTTTCCCACCGGCGTGCGGTCGAAGTATCGCATCGGGAAGCGCTGCACGCGGGCGAAGACCGCGCCGCGCAGCTCGGCGAGGCTGCGCTGGGCCACCACCATGGTCAGGTACTGCTGGCCGTAGAAGGCGGCGAACTCGCCGGCGATGGCCCCCGCGAAGACCAGGGCGAGATGCTCGAGACCGATCACGTCGGCGTGCGCGACGTAGCGGTCGAGGCCGATCTTCAGGAGATACGGCTGGAGGAGGCTGAACCCCTGCTGGACCGCCGACAGCAGCAGCGTCGTCCACACGACCCCGCGGTAGGGCCGCACGTACTGCCAGAGACGCCCGAGGAGGTGGGCGTCGTACGCCTTGCCGATCTGTTCCTCGTCGCCGAGCGTCAGATCGCCTCCAGCTCGCCCTCGAGGACCTGCTGCCGGAACAGGTCGGCGTACACGCCGCCGCGCTCCAGCAGCGCGTCGTGATCGCCGGTCTCGGCCACCCGTCCCTCGTCGAGCACGACGATCAGGTCGGCCTCCTTCACGGTCGTGAGCCGGTGGGCGACCAGGATGGTCGTCCGGTCCCGGAAGAAGTCGTGCAGGCGCTCCAGGATCTCGCGCTCGGTGGCCGCGTCGACGCTGGAGAGCGCGTCGTCCAGGACCAGCACCCGCGGCGCGCCCGCGAGCACGCGGGCGAGCGTCACGCGCTGCTTCTGCCCTCCCGACAGCGTGATGCCGCGCTCCCCGACGATGGTCTCGAGGCCCTGCGGCATGTCGGCGAGGTCGCGCGCGAGGCCGGCCGCCTGCACGGCCCAGCGGACCGCGTCCACGCTCTCGTCTGGCCTGCCGAACGCGACGTTCTCGCCGATGGTGCGTGAGAACAGGAACGGATCCTGCGGCACCAGGCCGACGTTTCGCCGCAGCCAGCCGATCGGCAACGTGCGGACGTCGCGCCCGTCGAGCTCGACGGAGCCGCCCTCGACGTCGAACAGCCGCGGCAGCAGCTGCACCAGCGTGCTCTTGCCGGCGCCCGTGCGACCGACCACCGCCACCGTGCGTCCCGCGGGGATGGTGAGGTCCACGTCGTCGAGCACGGGCGGTCCGTCGCGCCGGCCGGGATAGCGGAAGGTGACGCCACGCAGCCTGACCTCGCCGCGGAACGCGTCGATGCCCTCCGCATCCGGGAGGCCGACGATGGCGGGCTGCACGGCGAAGAGCGCGTTCAGGCGCGCCAGCGCCGCACGCCCGCGCTGCAGCACCGAGAGCATCCAGCCGAGCGCCATCGTCGGCCACGCGAGGATGCCCAGGTACCCGGTGAAGGCGACCAGGTCGCCCACCGAGAGGCGGCCCGAGATCACGTGCCGGCCGCCGTACGCCAGCACGACGAGCGCTCCCACCGAGCTGACGATGTTCATCACCGGCCCGATGATGCCGCGCACGCGCGCCAGGCGCAGGTTGGCCTCCTGGAACCGGTCGTTCAGGACGGCGAAGGCGCGCAGCTCGTGGTCCTCGCAGGCATAGGCCTTCACCACGTGCATGCCGGACAGGTTCTGCTGCACGCGGCTCGAGAGCTCGCCCAGGCCCTCCTGCACCCGCAGCGTGCGCTCCATCAGCAACCGGCTCGAGCGCTTCACGAACAGCAGCGCCGCCGGATAGACGGCGAGCGCCGCCAGGGTGAGCGGCACGTCGAGCGACAGCATGATGGCGAGGCCGTACACGTAGTAGATGGGCGTGTTGATGAAGTTGAGGATGCCGGGGCCGAGCAGCATCCGCACGGCGCCCACGTCGTTCACGAGCCGCGACATCAGATCGCCCGTGCGCCACTCCTGGTAGAAGCCGAGGGGCAGCTGCTCGAGATGCGCGAAGAGGTCGTTGCGCAGGTCGAACTCGACGTCCCGTCCGACGTTGAAGATGATGGCGCGCGATCCCGTACGCACGACGCCCTGCACCACCGCGATCGCGGCGATCAGTCCGAGCGTGGGGGCGAGCGCGCCGAGCGGCCGGCCCGCGGCGATCCCGTCGACCACCGTCTTCAGCAGCCACGGCACCATCATCGCGAGGCTCGTTCCCGCGAGCAGGCACACCACGCCCCACACCAGGCGAGCCCGGTAGCGGACGAGATAAGGCCACAGGCGGGACATCGGTAGGTTCTAGCGGCGCACGGCGAGCAGACGCAACGGACGGGCGGGATCGGTGCGGCCGACGCGACCGCTCATCGCGCGCGCGCGATCGCCAGGAGCGACATGCCGACCGGCGGACCGAAGTGGCGCTCCACGCGCAGCCACGGCACGAGCCAGTCGTTGATGCGCGCCTGGAAACCGGGCACGGACCGGCGTTTCAGCACCCGCGCGTTCAGGTACCAGCCCGGCACGCCCACCATGTTGAAGTAGCTGAGATGCTCGATCATCAGGCCCGCGCCGTCGAGCTTGGCCATGAGGTCGTCGCGGGAGTATCGCCGATGGTGGTGGATGGCGCGGTCGATGGAGCCGTAGAGGGCCTGGATCGCGGGCACGATCAGGACGACGCGACCGCCCGGCGACAGCACCTCGCGCATCGCGGCGAGCGCCGCAGCGTCGTCCTCGATGTGCTCCAGCACGTTCGAGCACACCACCGTGTCGAACGACCGCAGCGGCACCCCGTCCGCGGCCAGGTGCGCCAGGTCGAGCGCTCGCACCTCGACGTTCGGCGTGTCCGCGAACGTGCGCCGGAGCAGCTCGACGTACTCCGGATCCAGCTCGGTGGCGAGGACGCGCTCGCGCGTCGAGAGGTAGCGGGTGAGGAGGCCGGTCCCCGCGCCAACCTCGAGGACGCGCCGCCCGACGAACGGCTGCATCAGGTCCCAGAGGAACCCGTTGTACCGCCGCAGCACCTCGACGCGGCGGAGCGTGGTGTAGCCGGCGTCCTCGCGCCCGACGTCCGGACGCAGCGTGAAGCGCAGGATCGTCCACACCGCGGTCGCCGCGTCCTGCCAGCCGATCTTCTTTCCCTCGGAGTACGCCCGCCCGTAGTACGCGATCGGGATCTCGTAGATGCGGCAGCGCAGGTGGGCGACCTTGGCCGTCAGCTCCGGCTCGAGCCCGAAGCGGTCGGAGCGAATGGGGAGCCGGCGCAGGATGTCGGCCTTGAAGACCTTGTAGCAGGTCTCCATGTCGCTGAGGTTCAGGTTGGTGCACATGTTGGAGAGCAGCGTCAGGAAGCGATTCCCGACCATGTGCCAGAAGAGCAGGACGCGCCGCGGGCTGCCCGAGAAGCGCGAGCCGTACACCACGTCGGCGTACCCGTCGACGATGGGCTGGATCAGTCGCGGATACTCGCGCGGGTCGTACTCCAGGTCGGCGTCCTGGATGACCGCGATGTCGCCCGTCATGTGCCCGACGGCGCTGCGGATCGCCGCACCCTTGCCGCGGTTCCGGTCGTGGCGCAGCACGACCAGGCGGAAGTCGGGCGTGTCGGAGATCTCGGCGCGATACTCCTCGAGCACCGCCGTGGTGCCGTCGGTCGAGCAGTCGTCGACGACGATGACTTCCTTCGGCAGCGGAACCGCGCGCACCCGCTCGAGGAGCGTTCGTACGGTGGCGACCTCGTTGTAGACCGGCACCAGGACGGAGAGGCGGACGGGGGCAGACATGCGCTGCGAGATTGTCGCAGGGCCGCCGCGGCTCCTCAACACGCTCCGCGCCGGGCGCTGCGGGCCACCCCTTGACGGCCAGCGACGGTCTCGTCTACTGCCAGGCCATGCGATCCCAGCCATCGACTCGCCGCGTCCGGAGGCTCGTCTCCGTCGTGGCTCTCGGCGCACTGGTCTCGTGGGTCGCAGGCTGCATCACGATCGACGGCACGCTCCGCGCCGATGGCACCGGAACGATCTCGCTATCCTACATCGCGCCCCCGGGCGCCACGGAGACCTCGCAGCGCGAGCTGCTGACGGCGTCCGGCATCACCATCACGTCGCTCACGCTGGACACCGACCGGAAGGTCTCGGCCACGCTGGGCGTGGACGACCTCGCGGCCATCGGCAAGACGGCGCTCTTCCGGAACGTGACGGTGAGCAAGACGGCGGAGGGCGAGGACGAGGTCCTGACGATCAAGACGCAGCAGCGGCCCAAGACCTTGAACGACAGGTCCATCCCGGGTCCGAAGATCGGGATCACGCTGCCCGGCAAGGTCATCGAGGCGAACGAGAAGGCGACGGTCGACGGCTCGCACGTGGAGTGGAGCGTTGGAGCGCTCGCCGACTGGATCGCCCGACCAACGTGGGAGCTCACGGTGCGCTACCATGCAGCGAAGTCCGCCGACGCGACGGGCAGCACAGCGACCCCGGCAGCGAAGCCGGACGCCGAGCCCAAGTAGCGCCGCGGCACCACCCGCCCCCGACCTTGACGACCCGCGCCGCGCGATGGCAAAGCTGCGCGCCGGACCCGGCGCCAGCGACCGGCGCTCGGCAGCGCGCCGGCTCGGGGACGGCGGAGGGGCGATGAGCTTCAAGCAGTACTTGCGCAAAGAGATCACCGCGGGGCTCGACGAGACCTACACCGAGGACGAGGCGTGGGCGAAGAACCACCCCGGCCGCGGCTACTTCGACGTGCATCTCTCGACCATCAACCAGCACGAGCGCGCGACACCGATCTTCCGCGAGTACCTGACGGGGTCCGGCAAGAAGATCCTCGAGTCGGGGTGCGGCAGCGGCCGCTGGATGGCCTTCTTCGAGACGCTCGGACACCAGGCCTTCGGCGTCGACGACAGCCGGGGTCCGCTGCTGCTGGCCCGCCGCCACGATCCCGACATGCGGCTCGTGCGCGGCGACGCGCTCGCGACGCCCTACCCCGACAATGCCTTCGACGCCGCGTTCTCGTCCTACGTCGCCGAGCACTTCGAGGACGGCCCGGAGGAGCTCTTCCGCGAGATCCACCGCGTGCTCAAGCCCGGGGGCTTGTTCTTCCTCGTCGTGCCCTTCAACAACACGTTCCGCCGCTTCGTCGTGAACCCGACGCTGCGCATCTTCTATGCGCTGTGGAAGCTGCGCGGGAAGGGACTCGGCTTCACGGAGTTCCGCTACAGCAGGGCGGAGGTCGACGGGTTCCTCCGCGCCACCGACTTCGAGACCCTGCGCATCGAGCCGGACGACTTCTACCTGCCGTGGACGAAGGGCCTCTTCGTCGATCTCTGCGACGTCGGCTCGTTCGTCCACTTCGAGCACAAGCCACCCTTCGAGTTCGGGCGCGCCGGGCGGATGGTCATCCGGACGATCCAGAGCGTCGGGCTGTGGCACTCGTGCGCGGGCATCTTCTACGTCGCGCGCGCGCGCAAGTGAGGCGCGCCGCTACCTGACGGCTTCGCGGCGCGGTCCGGCGGCCGCGTCGGGGAGCGCACCCGCGGCCAGCGTGACGACGGGCCGCACGGCGCCGTCCGGGCCCGGCGCGATCCCGTCCACGAACGCCAGCTCGACCCCGACCGTGCCGCCGAGCGCCGCACCGAGGCACCGGCGCATCGACTCCTCGACGGTGTGGGTGAAGCGCGACTTGCGCACCACGCGCACGAGGATGCGCTCGCGCACCGCTTGCTCGACCTGCCAGCGCGACACCGCGAACTCGTAGTCCCCGAACAGGTCGGCGAAGAACCCGGCCGGCACCTGGCGGTCGCCGTCGCCGAGGATGACGCCCGCCGCCCGGCCGCCGATGCGCTCCAGGAGCGGCAGCCCCCGCCCGCAGGAGCACGGGTGGTCGCTCGCCACCGCGACGTCGCCCAGCCGGTAGCGCAGCAGCGGCACGCAGCGGTTGTTCAGGTCGGTGAGGAGCAGCTCGCCCTCCTCGCCCGGCGCCGCGGGACGGCCATCGCGCTCCACTTCGACGATCATGCTCTCCGCGTTGACGTGCCAGCCGCCCGCCTCGCACTGCTGCGCCACCGGCCCGCACTCGCGCGCTCCGTAGCGGTCGAAGACGCGGGCCCCGAGGCGTCCCTCGATCAGCGCGCGCAGCTCGGGGGTCAGCTGCTGGCCGGTGGAGATCAGCGCGCGGGTCCACGGCGACGCGGCCTGGTCGCCCCGGAGCGCCGAGACGCTGCCGAGCATCTCGGCGTCGGCCTCGAGCAGCACCGGATGCTCGCGCTCGATGCGCTCCTCGAGCAGGCGCACGAAGCCCAGGTCGACGGCATCGGCCCCGAGCGACGGATCGGGAACCAGGGCGCCGCGCAGCCGCCGGGACAGCGCCACGACGCCGCCGTCGGGTTCGGCGACCGGTGCGCGTCCGAGCTGGAGGCGCGGCTCGCCCGGACGCCAGCCCGCCCACTCGCGGTGCCGCATGGCGCTCGCCCAGCGCAGGTCGCGTTGCAGGGGATCGACGAACACGGAGAGGGGCTCGCCGGTGTTGCCGCTGGTGGTGACCTTGGTGATCTTGCGCTTCTCGCTGCTGTCGGAGACCAGGTCGAAGTAGATGTTCTCGCGCAGCGCACTCTTGGTGAGAATCGGGATGCGGCGCAGGTCGTCGAGCCCACGCATGTCGTCGGCGGAGACGCCCGCCGTCTCGAGCAGCTCTCTCCAGTAGCCGACGTGGTCGGCCGCGTGCGCGACCAGGCGACGCAGGCGCCGGAGCTGCAGGTGCTCGAGCTCGGCTCGCGGCAGCCACTGAGTGCGGCGCAGCTCCTCCAGGTAGCGTGGCGCGTTGCGGCTGATGCCGGGCGCGCGCAGCCATCCGCCGGCCGCCGCGCGCGGGCGCGACGCCGCGACCACCGCGCCGCCGTGCGCCGCGAGCGCTGCCTCGAGGCTCTGGTCCTTCGGCTCGCGCACGCGATAGTCGACGAAGGCACGGCCGATGTCGACGAACGTGCGCGACATCATCTTCAGCGGGAAGCCGCCGATGAAGGACTGCCCGGCGTGGCGCTCCGCGAAGAGCGTCTCGACCTGCCGCACCGAGTAGCCCTTCGCCTTCGCCACCACCGTGATCATGTGCTGGAAGTAGTGAAAGCGTCCCGACTCGCGGAGGATGTCCTCGAAGACGTCGCGGCGGTAGAGCACGAAGCCGGACTTCACGTCGTACTCGGGCATCGCGAAGGCGACCTTCAGCAGGTAGTCGAGGCCGCGGCTCCAGTAGTAGCGATGGTCGTGCTGCCGCTCGAGCGTGCTGCGCCAGCCCTGGACCAGGTCCGCCTTGCTGAAGCACATCTCGCGGTAGAGGTGCGCGATCGCCTCGGGCTGGTACTGCAGGTCGGCGTCGATGGTGCAGACGTAGCGGCCGCGCGAGCGCTCGAAGCCGCTCTTCCATCCTGCCGGGATCCCCAGGTTCGTCGGGTGGTGCACCCCGACCACGCAGGGATGGCGCTCGCCGAGCGCCTGCGATCTGCGCCGCCGTGCCGTCCCGGCTGCCGTCGTTGACGAGCACGATCTCGCCGCGGATGCGGCGGCGATCGAAGACGCGCTCCGTCCGCTCCACCAGCTCGGGGAGATTGTCCTCCTCGTTGAAGCAGGGGACGATGACGCTCAACTCGACGGCGGCGGACTCCCCGGACACGGCGCGTGTTCCTACCACCGGCTCGGAGCGACCGGCAACCCGCGCGGACCGCGTCAGGTCGCGATGCGCGCGCGTGCTGTGATAGAGACGAGGCGCGATGTGCGGAATCTTCGGGGGCACGCCCGACCTGATCGCAACCGACGTGGAGCGACTGCTGTTCCATCGCGGCCCCGACCAGCAGGGGCGCGTCGTCGTACAGGGCGCCGGCGGACCGCCCGTGGTGATCGGCCAGACCCGCCTGAACGTGGTCTACAAGAAGGACGTGCCGACGCCCATGCAGCGGTACGGCGCCGTCATCGCGTTCAACGGCGAGATCTACAACTGGGGCGCGCTGCGCCGCGAGCTGGAGGCCAAGGGCTACCGCTTCGAGACGCCCACCGACACCGAGGTCGTGCTCTGCGCCTACCTCGAGTGGGGACCGGCGTGCCTGGACCGCATGAACGGCATGTTCGCCGTCGCCATCTGGCACGACGAGCGGCTCTTCCTCGCCCGCGACCGCATGGGCAAGAAGCCGCTCTTCTATGCCCACGGCCCGCGCGGCCTCGGCTTCGCGTCGGAGCTGAAGGCCTTCGCGGAGCTCGACTTCGCGGAGGTGCCGATCTGCCAGGCCCTCGAGTTCTACTTCGATCAGTACACGCCGTTCCGCAACGTCCAGAGCCTCAAGCCTGGCGGAGTACCTGCTCTGGACGCCGCGCACGAACGAGGTCGTGCGCCAGACGTGGTGGCGCTTCCCGGAGCCCGAGCCCGACCTGCACGACGCCGAGCGCGCCATCGACGAGTTCCTCGCGCTCTTCACCGACGCCTGCGCCATCCGCAAGGTCGCCGACGTGCCGGTCACGATCTTCCTCTCGGGCGGCATCGACTCGTCGCTCATCCAGGCCGTGCTGCGCTGTCCCGTCACCTACACGGTCCAGTTCTCCGAGTTCGCCGAGACGATCAACGAGCAGCGCTACGTCACCGAGTTCGCCGAGCACCTCGGCTTCGAGCCGCGCATCGTGACGCCGACGCGCACGACTTCCTCGAGACGTTCCCCGAGCTGGCGCGCTTCATCGAGTTCCCGGTCGGCAGCCAGAGCGTGCTGCCGCTCTTCTGCCTCGCCCGGCAGGCGCGCCGCGACGGCTTCGTCGTCGCGCTCTCGGGCGAGGGCTCCGACGAGCTCTTCAACGGCTACTACCGCAACGAGCTGCTGCTGCGCGAGGAGGAGAGCCTCGCCGGCGACTTCGCGGGCGTCTACGGCACGCTCTGCCGGCGCTACTTCGGCGCGCCGCTGGAGCGCTTCTGCCGCATGGTCAGCCGCCAGGGGCTGGCCGGCGTCCCGCTGCTGCTCGACTTCTTCGCGCCGCGCTGGCGCCCCGACCGCACCTTCGCGCAGAACCTGAGCGTCATCGAGTCGACGGTGTTCCTCCAGCCGCTGCTCGTGATGGCCGACCGCCTGAGCATGGGGAACTCGCTCGAGGTGCGGAACCCGTTCCTCGACTACCGCCTGGTGGAGTTCTCCGCGCGCCTCGCCGACGGGCTCAAGTTCCGCGACGGCCAGGGCAAGTGGCTCCTCCGCCAGGCGCTGCGCCGTCTCGTCGGGCCCGACCTCGGCATCGTCACCCGCCCCGTGAAGCACGGGCTGCCGGCGCCCGTGAACCAGTGGCTCTTCAAGAGCAGCGCCTTCGATCGCAAGGACTGGAACCAGCTCCTCTTCGGCGAATGCCTGAAGCAGCTCGCCCGCGCGCACGATCCGACGCACTGACGGCGCGCCCACCGGCGTTCCGCGTGCCGACGACGCTGGCGGCCTGGACGCGCCGGCGCCGCGAGATCCGCCGTGCGCTCCAGCGGCTTCTCGGCGGCACGCCCCCGCGCCCCGCGCGCGTGCGCGCGGTCACCGTCGCGCGCCATCGCGACGCGTCGTACCTGCGCGAGGACCTCCTGCTCGACGACGGCGCGGGCGTGCAGATCCCCGCAGTGGTCCTGCTGCCGCGCGCCGGCGCCGGACCCTGGCCGGCGATCTGCTGGCACCACTCGCACTGGGGCGACTACGCGGTCGGGCTCGAGGAGCTGTTCCAGCCCTGGCCGGTGCGCGAGACGCCGGCCGTGGCGCTCACGCGCCGCGGCTACGCCGTGCTCGCCATCGACGCGTGGGCGTTCGGACGGCGACAGGGGTGCGGACCCGGCGGACCCGGCGAGACGGGACGCGACGAGGAGACGAGCCTCGCCAAGGCGTTTCTCTGGCAGGGCACCAGCCTGTGGGCGATGATGGTGCGCGACGACCTGATCGCGCTCGACTATCTCGCCGCGCGGCCGGACGTCGACGCGCGCCGCATCGGCGCGACCGGCATGAGCATGGGCAGCACGCGCACCTGGTGGCTCGCGGCGCTCGACGAGCGCATCGCCGCGGCCGCCTGCGTCGCCTGCCTGACGCGCGCCCAGTCGTTGCTCGCGCACGGCGCGCTCCGCCGCCACGGCATCTACTACTTCCTGCCCCATCTCCTGCGCCACCTCGACACCGAGGCGGTGGTGAGCCTGATCGCGCCGCGCCCGCTGCTGACGCTCACCGGCGACCGTGACGGAGGATCGCCGGCCGACGGCGTGCGCACGATCCAGCGCGCGTGCGCGCGCGTCTACGCGCTGTATGGCGCCCGCGACCGGTTTCGCGGCCAGCTGCTGCCCGGGGTGGGACACATCTACACGCCGGCCATGTTTCGCCGCGTGCTCGCCTGGCTCGACCAGTCACCTCGCGCGCCCGCGGGCGCGCGAGGTCAGCGGCGAGGCTCGCAGACGAAGAGCGAGTGCACCGCGATCCGGGTGGTGACCGCGAAGCGTCGCTCGCCGACGATCTCGAAGTGTGGTGCCAGGAGCGCGCGTTGCGCCGCCATCGGGCGCGGAAACTTCCCCCGGTCGTGCGCGATCAGGAACGTCTGGAAGCCCCGAGCCGAGTCGGGATCGAGGTCGAGCACCACGAGGCGCCCGCGCACGATGCGCGCGAGCGTGCCGAGGACGTCGAGTGCCTGCTCGTCGCTGAGGTGGTGCAGCACGCTCGCCATGATGGCCTTGTCGAAGGTCTCGCGGCCGTCGAGCTCGGCGAGCTTCCGGCGCTCGAAGCGCCGGTGCGGACCGCCGAACCGCCGCCGCGCGAAGGCCAGGTACCCCGGATTCAGATCGATCCCGAGGTACTCGCCCGGCACGACGGTGGAGAGACCGCCGGCGCCGCACCCGAGGTCGAGCACTCGCTCCCCGGGCGTCGCCGCCAGCGCGGCGCCCACCTCGCGCACGGCACGCGGGCCGTTGATCAGCGTGCGGATGTAGTGAAAGACCGCTCCTCGCACCGCCGCACCGAACGGCGCGGCAGTGACGTCGGGCGCCGTGCTCACGATCGCACCGCGACCAGGAACATCTGCTTCCCGAAGATGTGATGCAGGGGCGAACAGCGAAGATACAGCTGGACCAGCACGGGCCAGCGGGGAAACCTGGACTTGATGGTGTAGGGGAGGAAGCGCGCGCGGACGTGCTCCAGCGTGAAGCCGTTGGTCTCGAGCGCCTCCGCCATCGACCGGTCGCTGAGCGGCAGGTGATGGTCGAAGAAGTCCCAGTACACCCGCGAGGTGTAGCGGATGTTCGGTCCGAGCACGAGGATGCGCCCCCCGGGACGGAGAACGCGGTGAACCTCGCGCAGCGTCCTGACGAGGTCGTGCTTGGTCATGAAGTGCTCGAAGACGTTGCTGGCGAAGACGACGTCGACGCTAGCACCGTCGAGCCACCCGAGATCGTCCGCCGGACCGCAGTGCACACGCACGTCCGGCGCCGGCGCGCAGCGGCAGCTCGGGATCCGCGTCGACCGCCCATTTCTCACGGGCACGGATGTGATTGACGAACTCGCACAATCCCGCCCCCAGGTCGACGAGACGAGCATCGGCCGGCACCCAGCGCTGGAAGAAGTCCTTGCAGAGCACACGCCAGAGCGCGTCCTTGGCGCGGCGATCCGCGACGCTGAAGCGACGTTCGTAGAGCGCGGTGGCTGACGCGGTCGACGGCTCGGGACTCATGCGACGGCCGGGTCCGCGACGCCCCCGGGCGCGGGGAATGGAACGCGGAAAGTAGGCGGACCGGTGGTGGAAGGCAAGGCAGACCCGTGTCCTGGACGCATCCGGTCGATCCCGCGCGGCGGCGAGGCCCATGTCGCTCGTCTTCGAGCGTTTGACTCCCTGCCAGACGCCGCTAGCATCGCGCCCTTCATGCTCCGCCCCGGTCCCGTCGGCGGTGAACGCCCCGGCGAGCCCAGCCGATGGCATCCGCTGATTCTCGTGCCGCTCGCGCTGAGCGCGTGGGTCTACTACCCGATCACGCGAGTCAACTTCTTCGCCGATGACTTCGCGCAGCTGGCGAGCATCGAGAGCGACGGCGTCCTGCCGTTTCTCCTCGCCCCGTTCGGCGGCCACAACCTCTTCGTTCGCAACCTCTTCTTCCTGGGTTCGTGGGAGCTGTTCGGGCTGCACGCGCCCGCCTACTTCGCCATCGTCCTGGTGACGCATCTGCTGAACGTGGGACTGCTCTTCGGCGTACTGCGCGCGCTCACCCGCAGCCCCGCTCTCGCCTGCTTCGGCGCCGCGCTCTGGGGTACCTCCCCGCTCTGCGTCGGCACCCTCGCATGGTACTCGGTCTATGGCCATGTGCTCGTGGCGACGATCCTCCTCTTCGTGCTCCGTCAGGTCGCACGCCTGGCGGTCAGCGGCGTGCCGCCCCGCACCCGGACGGCGGCCTGCTGGTACGCCCTGCTGCTGGCGGGCACCACGTGCTTCGGCGTCGGCATCGGCGTCGCCCTCGCCTTCCCGTTCGTCCTCTTCCTCCTGCTGCCCCGGGCCTGGTCGCTCCCTCGGCTCCGGGTGGCGTGGCTGCTGCTCCCCGCGGTCACGCTCGCGCTGTACTTCGCGTTCCGGCGGCTCTATCCGCTGCTCGCGCCGCTGACGTTCCAGGAGAACATGCAGGAGTACATGGCGCTCCACAGCCTCGCCTACGTTCCGCCGATGCTCGCACATCTCCTGGGGTTCTCGATCGCCGGCACGACGCTCGGATTGCTGCTGCGCCAGCAGTATCCGTCACCGGCCAGCTGGATGGCGATCGCCGCCTACGTCTGCGGCCTCGCGCTGCTCTTCTGGCGCGCCGACGCGACGACGCGGCGCACGGCGCTCGCGATGCTGGGGCTCGCGGTCAGCATCTACGTCCTCATCGCCGCGGGCAGGTCGAGCACCTACGCGATGTTCAGCATCTCCGCCGCCGCCGCCGCGCGGGTCGCGCGGTACCACTACGTCGGGAGCCTTCCCATCGCGATCGTCCTCTGCCTGATCCTGCGGGAGCTCGGGCGCCTGCCGGGGCTGCGCGCCGTGCCGCCGCCCCTTGCCCTCGCCGCCGGCCTCGGCGCGATCGTGTTCGGCGCCGCGCACTACGGCATCTCCTTCCAGGAATACCGGGCCACGCCGCAGTATCTGCAGCAGACCGCAGACGCCATCGTCGTCCGAGATCCGCGCCCAGCCGCCCGGCAGCACCGTGTACCTCGAGAACGAGCGCGCCCCGATCCACATCCTCGGCCCCGTTATCTCGGGCTCTCTCTTTCCCGGCCGCGCCGGCGTCTACGTGCTGTTCAACCGCTCGGACCAGTTCGAGGGACGGACCGTCCGCTTCGTCGAGCGCGACGCCGAGGTGGCGCAGTACTACGCGCAGCGGCCGCACACCCGCCTGGCGCGGCTCCTCGTCAGTCCGGGCGACGTCCCGTCGCACCCCTGACGATGCCGTACAAGGTCTATCTCTGGGAGTCGCTCAGCGCGATCGAGTGGAGCCAGGCGGGCTGGAAGATCGGCGGCACCGAGGAGTGCCGCGACGAGCTCATCCACGACGTCTTGCTCCGCCACCTGCCGACGGACGGCCTCGTCGTCGATGCAGGATGCGGGACGGCGAAGTGGCCGATCTACCTCGGCCGCGCCGGCTACCGCTGCATCGGGATCGAGATCAGCCGCGAGGCGTGCGTGGCGGCGCGCTCCGTCGATCCGGAGGTGCGTCTCGTGCGCGCCGACACGCGGCGCGCGCCGTTGCGCAGCGGGAGCGCGGACGCCATCCTGTCGCTCGGCGTGGTCGAGCACGACGAGGCCGGCCCGCAGGAAGGGTTGCGCGAGATCCGGCGCCTGCTCAAGCCCGGCGGTCTCCTCGTGCTGGCGGTGCCGTTCAACAACTGGTTCCGGCGCCTGGTGGTCAACCGTCTCCAGACCCGGGTCACGCACAAGCGCAGGCGCGCGCACCTCGGCCTCGGATTCGCGGAGTATCGCTTCACGGCACGCGAGGTGCGGCGACATCTCACGGATGCCGGCTTCGAGACGCTCGCGACCTACCCGAACGATCTGCGGCCGCCGAAGGTCATGGGGCTGTGGGTCGACCGCGACAACCTGATCACGAATCCGTTCGTGAACCCCGGCCCGAAGGAGCTGTTCGTCCTCCCCGGCTGGTCGGGCCGGCTCGCGCGTCTGGCGCTCGACGTCGTGCCGTGGGCGGTGTGCGGCGAGGCGGCGTTCGTCGCCCGCGCGGTGTGACGGCCCGGCCGCCGCTCAGCGGATGAAGAACAGCCGCAGGTAGACGGCGGCCAGGTCCGGCAGCCGGTTCCCCAGCGGCAGCACCAGCGGAAGCCACGCGAGCGACACGAACACCGCCGTCGCCCCGACGCGCCAGGCGGTGCCGAGCGCGCCCGGTGCGCGGGCGTCGCGGGTCCCGCGGCCGAGCAGGTGCACAGCCGCCACGGCGCCGGCGTTGAACAGCGCGCAGAGCAGCAGCCGGCGCCACGCGCGTGGCGGGTAGCCGCCGTAGCCCAGGATCTTCGTGATGGTCCAGCCGTACCAGCCGGCCGCCACCAGGAACGTGACGGCGATGTTGCGGAGCGTGGCGCGGCGGCCGCCGCCCAGGGGCACGTAGACGTAGTCGCGGAGCCACGTGGCCAGCGACGCGTGCCAGCGGCGCCAGAACTCGACGACGCTGGGCGCCAGCCACGGCCGGCGCAGGTTCTCGGGCGGCGTCTCGCCCGCGAGCCGTCCGAGGCCGATCGCGACGTTGCTCCAGCCCGCGAGCAGCAGGGTGAAGAGCAGCGCGACCTCCGCGACGAAGAGCCACAGGCGCATGCGCCCGAACGCGTCGCCCCGGGTGGCGAACACGTCGGTGTTGTCGAGTGCCAGGAACGCCGGGGCGAGCGTGAACTGGAGCCAGCCGAGGGCGAGCCGTGCGATGGCGCCCGCGCCGGCGGCCGGCGCGGGCGCGACCGCACCCGCCGCACGGCGCGCCGCGAAGGTCACCGGCGACTCCACCGGTCCCGCCGGCAGCGTCGGGAAGAAGAGCATCGAGGCCAGGAACACGCGCAGCGGGAGCCGGGCCGCGCCACGCCGCCGGTCCGCGGCATACGAGATCAGCTTGACGAGCGCGACGCTGCTGGCGGCCGCGAGCAGCACCGGCACCTGGAACGACTCGCCGGGGGCGTGCACCGCATGCTCGCTCGCCGTGAGCGCCACGAAGCCCGCGAGCAGCGCGGTCGTCGCGACGGTCGCGGGCAGCGGTGGCAGCAGCTCGACGGCGCCGTAGCACGCGATCGCGAGCGCCACGCCGATGGCGGCCGCGTCACGCGTCCCGAGCAGCCAGAGCATCGCTGCGCCGAGCCCCGCGAGCACCCAGTCGCGCGCCGCCGCGGAGAGCGGCGCGCTCAGCCAGACGACGCACACCGCCAGCAAGCCGAGCTGGATGAATCGTCCGATCAAATCGTGACGCGAGGCCCACAGCGTGTCGCCGAGCGCGCGCGGCAGCGAGGCGAGGTCGGGAATCGCGTGACCCGATCCGGCCACGCGAGCCGGCACGAGGCCCGCCGGCAGGAGATGGTTGTCGACGAGGAAGCTCCAGATGTACCCCGCTGCCAGCGTGTGTCCCGCGCCGCTGAGCCGCACCGAGTTCGGCAGGTACAGCCGGTAGCCCTGGCGCTCGACGGACGCGAGGCGGGCCGTGAGATCGAGGACCGGGATGCCGAGCTGGTCGGCGACGGCGATGAGCCGCTCGCGCTCCACCTTGCCGGTCGCATCCGGCCCGGTGGCGCCCGGCAGTGCGGCGACCACGGTGACCAGACGTCCGCCCGCGGCCGCGACCTCGTCACGCAGCGACGCAAGGAGCGCCCGCGCGAGATCGACGTCGTGCTCGCGTTCCTCGGCCGGCGTGGCGTGGGGAAACGTGCCCGCCGCGGCCCACGCCATCGGCCGCACCGGCCGTCCCGGATCGCGGAACAGCAGCCGGTAGAGCGCCGTCCACGTCCACGGAGCCGACGGCGCGGACTCCGGCGGTGTCGGGGCGAGGGCGAACGGCGGCGTCGGGACCGGGCGCCCGTCGACCAGCGAGAAGTAGGGCTTCGCCGGCACACGGCGGCCGAGCGCGGAGAGGTGCGCCGGCGACAGGGATGCCAGGTCGGCCACCGGATCGATGACGAGCACGACGAGGTCGGGCGCCCGCGCCGCACCCTGGCTGCGGAAGAACGCCAGGCTGTTGTCGAGCGCCCAGCCCCCCGTCGCCGCGTTCAGCACCTCGAGACGGGCGCCACGCCGCTCGTCGGCGTAGAGCTCGAGCAGGCGCGCGATGGTGAGGTCCTGGGGCACGCCGAAGCCCTCCGGGACGTTGCCGCCGAGCAGCAGGACGCGCACGGTGCCGGGCGGCTTGCTGCGCGGTCGCGCCGGACCCACGAGACCGTCGGCATCCGTCTCGACGGGCGTCGGCGGCACCCCGTCGCCTTCGCAGGTGCCGAGCCATCCCGAGAGACCAGGCACGTGGCGCCAGCCGACCTCGACGCTCCGCTCGTACACCACCCCGGGGCGATCCGAGCACAGGCGATCGCCCTGGAGGCGCGCCACCAGCTCCCCGAGGACGAGGAGCGCGACGGCCCCGACGAGCGCGGTACGCCGGGGACTCACCGCAGGCCCAGCCGCTCCAGCGGCAGGGGACGGTCGAGGATGCCGTCGCGGAGCGCGCGCAGCGTCTCGGCCACCTCGCCCAGCCGTCCGCTGCGCGCGGCGCGAACGAGATCGCGCGGGAAGCGCCAGGCGACCGCGAGTGGAAGCGCGGCCACGCGCCGCAACCCGCCGCCATCGCCGTCGGCGGGCGGCCGCAGATAGGCGTCGGCGACGTCCCGCCACGACCACCGGCCGAGCCGGTACCAGGATTCGGCGCCGAGGACGGCCGCCGTCGTCTCGAGGGGGAGGAGGCGGGCGAGCGCCAGGCCGAAGGCGAGCCGGTGGGTCGGCTTGGCGTAGCGACGCAGCAGCCGCACCGTGTTGCGCATGCCGAGATACGTCCGGACGGGGTTGAACGGCATCGGCTCGGCGTTCGGCAGCTGGGGCGCATCCTCGCGCCAGACCATCGGCGACGGCTTGCGGAAGAACCGCTCCGTGCTGCGCGATCCCTTGTGAAAGACGCGCGAGAACGGCTCGTAGTAGACCTGCCACTCGCGCTGGCTGGCGCGCAGGCACCAGTCGACGTCCTCGTGGTAGGCGAAGTACGCCTCGTCGAGCAGCCCGATGTCGCGCAGCGCCTCGGTGCGCAGCAGGACGCTGCAGCCCGGGACGACGTACACCTGCTGGCGGCGGTCGAACCCCTCGGAGGGCAACCGGTTCACGCCCTGGAGCTGCACCACGTTGCGCTCGTCGAAGTGCACCTCGAGGTACGCCACGTCGAGCAGCTCCGGCCGGTCGAGGCGGAGGATCTGGCTGGTGACGGCCGCGGCGCGCGGGCTGTCGCGCATGACCGCGAGCAGCGGCTGGAGGAAGTCGGGCGCCACTCGCGTGTCGTTGTTGAGCAGCAGCACGCCACCCGCGCCCGCGTCGAGCGCCGCACGGATGCCGGCGTTGTTGCCGCCGGCGTATCCCTGGTTCTCCGCCAGCGCCAGGATGCGCTGCGACGGGAAGCGGCCGCGGATGCGCTCCAGCGAGTCGTCGCGCGAGCCGTTGTCGACGACCAGCACCGTCGCCCCGTCCAGGGTCGCCTGCGCGAGGCTCTCGAGGCAGTCCACGGTGTCGGCGCCGCCATTCCAGTTGAGCACGACGATGGTGACGTCGTGGCCGGTCATGTCCGCGCCGCCGCGTGCGTGTCCGGGAGCCGGCCCCCCGACGCCTCCCGTCATCGCAGGCCCAGCCGCTCGAGCGGCAGGGGGCGTCCGCGAACGCCGTCCCAGTGGCCGCGCACGCAGGCGTCCACCTGGACCGTGAGACCCTCCGCGCGCGCCTGGCGGATGTCGCGCGGCAGGTCGCGCAGCAGCGAGAGCGGTGAGCGCCCGAGCGCGCGCAGCGCCTCGCCGGCCGTCGGCCGGTGGTCTCCGGACCAGCCGACCGCCTCCAGGCAGTAGCGCGCCAGGGCGCTGCGATACGTGAGCAGGCCGAGCTGCAGCTCCTCCTCGCGATCGAGCACGATCGCGAGCACCTCGAGCGGGATGTTGTACGCCGTCGAGCCGACGAACTTGAGCGTCCGCAGCGGCCCCGCGTGCCGGCGGATGAAGCGCACGGAGTTGCGCGCGCCGAGGTAGGTCCGCACCGGGTTCCACTGCAACGGGATCGGATTGGGCAGCGACGCCTTGCGGACGGCGCGCGGCGTGCGGCCCGGACGCGCGACGTCGGTGCTCTTCGAGTAGTGGTGATACACGCGCGAGAACGGCTGGTAGTACAGGTAGTATCCCGCCTTGCGGGCACGCACGCACCAGTCGATCTCCTCGTGATACGCGAAGTAGGCCTCGTCGAGCAGCCCGATGCGCGCGAGCGCGTCGGCGGCGACCAGCAGGCTGCAGCCGATCGCCGCGTCCACGCGGCGCGGCTGGTCGTAGCCCTCGCCCGGCAGCGCGTTCACCCCCACCCGGCGCGCGAGGCCGAATCCGTAGTGGACGTCGCACCACGCCTGCTGCAGCACCGACGGCGAGTCGAGACGCATGATGGCGCTCGAGACCGCGGCCGCCCGCGCATCGCCGTTCAGCACGTCGATGAGCGGCGGGAGGAAGTCGCGCGCCACCTCGGTGTCGTTGTTGAGGAGCAGGATCGCGCGCGCCCCGGCGTCGAGGGCGGCGCGCATGCCCGCGTTGTTGCCTCCGGCGTAGCCGCGGTTCTCCGCCAGCGGCACGGTCCGCACCTCCGGGAAGCGCGCCCGGATCGCGTCGATGGAGCCGTCGACGGAGCCGTTGTCCACCACCCAGACCGTCGCCCCCCCGAGGTCGGCGGCGGCCAGGCTCGCGAGGCACGCGAGCGTCACGTCGCGCTTGTTCCAGTTGAGAACGAGCACGGCGACGTCGGCGGGCGCGAGCCCGCGGCTCGGGCCCGCCGGCGCGGCCCCGAGGACCGGGGTGAGCACCCGGCGCAGACGCTGGCGGAGTGACATGGGGTCAGGCGGCGCGCTGACGAGCGCGATCCTAGGCGGGGGCGCCCCCGCGGGTCAACGTTCGACACGCCGTTGGCACCCGCGCGGTTGCCGCTTTCGGGCGCACCCTGGTATAGCCTGGCCGATGTCGTCCTGGTGGCGTCTCACGCCCCCCGATCCCGCAGCCGTCCGTAGGCCGTGAGCGGCCCGGGCTTGCCGGTCGCCCTTCCCGTCTCCACATGCGCGCACGCAGCTGGCAGCTGATCCTGCAGTTCGCTCTCAAGGACTTCAAGATCCGCTACACGCACTCGGTCCTGGGCTACGCCTGGTCCGTGCTGAACCCGCTCGTCTTCGCGCTCATCTACTACTTCGTGTTCTCGACCTTCGTGCGCTTCGACATCCCCAACTATCCCGGCTTCCTGCTGATCGGGATCATGCTCTGGAGCTTCTTCTCCGAGGGCTCGTCGAACGGCGTCGCGTCGCTCCTGGCGCGGAGCTCGATCCTCACCAAGGTCAACATGCCGCGCCACGTGGTGGTGTTCGCCGCCATCCTGAACGCCCTCCTCACCTTCGCGATCAGCCTGGTCGTGCTGGCGGGAATCCTCTGGTGGTCCGGCGTGCACGTCACGATCGCCGCCGTCGCGTTCCCCGTCATGCTGCTCGACCTCGTGCTCATCACGCTCGGGGTCGCCCTGTTCCTCGCCCCGCTCCACGTCCGCTACCACGACATCGGCTATCTCTGGGGCCTCGCCGTGCAGGTCGGCTTCTGGCTGACGCCGATCATCTACCAGGAGGTGATGATCCCGCAGCGCTGGCAGTGGCTCATGACCTACAACCCGATGGCGCGCATCATTCTCTACAGCCGCCAGTCCGTGATCTACGGCGTGTGGCCCGACTGGGATGGCATCCTGAAGACGACGCTCGTCGCCCTCCTCGTCCTCGCCGCCGGATGGGCGATGTTCCAGCGCCAGCAGGCCCGCCTCGTCGAGCACTTCTGACGATGAACGCCATCGAGATCCGCAACGTCTCCAAGCAGTTTCGCATCCCGCACGAGCGGCACACGACGCTCGCCGAGCGGCTGCTGGCGGCCTTCCGGCCGAACGACGTCGAGGTCCTGCACGCGCTGTCGGACGTGACGGTGGACGTGCCGCGCGGCAGCTTCGTCGGCGTGATCGGCGCGAACGGCTCGGGCAAGTCGACGCTGCTGAAGGTCATGGCGGGACTCCTGATCCCGGACGACGGCCAGGTGCGCGTGCATGGCACGCTGGTGCCGCTCCTCGAGCTGGGGCTGGGCTTCCAGCAGGAGCTGTCCGTGCGCGAGAACGTCGAGCTCTACGGGGCGGTGCTCGGCTACTCGCGCGCCACGATGGCCCGGCGCATCGACGAGGTGGTCGCGTTCGCCGGCCTCGAGCGCTTCCGGGACGCGAAGCTGAAGAGCCTGTCGTCGGGCATGGTGGTGCGCCTCGCCTTCTCGACCGCGCTGCGCGCCGACGCCGACACGCTGCTGCTCGACGAGGTCCTCGCCGTCGGTGACGCCCAGTTCCAGCGCAAGTGCTTCGAGGTCTTCGCGGGACTCAAGCGCCAGCGCAAGACCATCGTCCTCGTCAGCCACGACGTCGGCTCCGTGCAGCGCTTCTGCGAGCACGTGTACTGGCTCGACAAGGGCCGGCTGGTGATGGCGGGCGAGGCGAGCGAGGTGATCCAGACCTATCTGGCGGTGACGCAGGCGGCGGCGGGCGGCGGCGCGTCGCCCCTCGAGAGCGACGCGGAGACCGAGCATCGCTGGGGAGACGGCAAGCTGCGCTTCACCGACGTGACGCTGACGGACGACGAGGGCCGTGCCGCCATGCAGGTGACGCCGTGGACGCGCCTGGTGGCGCGCGCCTCGCTCACCGCCACCGCCGCGGTGGAGAACCCGGTGATCGGGATCATGGTGTGGCTCGGCGGCCAGCTCGATCTACGCGACCAACACCCGCCTGCTCGGGGTGGAGACGGGCCGGCTGCGTGCCCGGCGACCGGCGGCGGATCGACATCCGCTTCACCGCCGCGCTCGCCGACGGGCGCTACACGGTGACGCTGGCGGCCGTCCACGAGCTGGAGGACGCGGCGTACGACTGGGTGAACCACGCCACCGCGTTCCTGGTGGTCGGCGCGCGCTGCGTGGACGGCGTCGCCGACCTCGGCGCCGAGATCGACTACGCGGCGGAGGCGCGCGGCGGGCACGCCGTGCCGGGCCAGGGAAGGCTCGCATGACCGCGACGCCCGACGTGCCGCGCGTCGCGGTTCTCATCCTCACCTGGAACCGCGTCGACGAGCTGGTGCCGTGCCTCGAGAGCTTCGCCTGCAACGCCTATCCGAACACCACGGTGGTCGTGATCGACAACGGCTCGGAGGACGCGAGCCCCGAGACCGTGAAGCGCGACTACCCGTGGGTCACGCTCATCGAGAACGGCGAGAACCTCGGCTTCTGCCGCGGGAACAACGTCGGGATGCGCTACGCCCTGGAGCAGGGTTTCGACTACGTGATGCTGCTGAACAGCGACACCCTGATGACGCCCACGCTGATCGGCGAGCTGGTGAGCGTCATGCAGGCGGACCCGACGATCGGGATCGCGGGCGCCAAGAATCTCCTCATGGAGAATCCCGCCTACACGTGGGGCAAGTACGGCATCGTCACCTGGGGCCCGATGCTGGTCCGCACCATCGGCCGCTTCCAGCCCGACGACAAGCGCAACGATCCGCCGCAGGACGTCGACTGGGTGATCGGCAACGCCTGCATGCTGCGGCGCGAATCCCTCAAGTCGGTGGGGCTCTTCGACGAGGACTTCTGGCAGTGCAACGAGGACGTCGACTGGTGCTATCGCGCGCGGGCCGCGGGGTTTCGCGTGGTGTACGTCGACCGCGCGGCCATCCTCCACAAGGGCGGCTCGAGCGCCGACCTCACGCAGAAGAAGGTCTTCTCCTACGGCTATTTCATCGGCCGCAACGCGTTCACCTTCGCGCGCAAGCACGGCAACGTCTTCCAGCGGCTGAAGCTGTTCATCACCATGACCACCGGCATCATCGGGCGGATCCTGTTCTTCACGCTCGACAACGCGAAGCACGCTGCGCTCGGCCAGCGCGCGTTCGTGCGCGGCATGCTGGACGGGATGCGAGGCAAGCTCAGCCCCGAGGAGATCACCGTGCAGATGCCTGGTCCGCGCACCGGTCACCTCCGACAGGGCTACCGGGCGCGCGTGAAGCGCTGGCTCGGAGTGTGAGGGACATCGCCTTCGCGAGCGGCCCGCGTCGGCGCGCCGGCGCGCGCATGGTGCAGGCAGCGACGTGAGAGCGCGGCGCCGGCGGTCGCGAGGAGCAGCCCCCGCCTTCTACGTCGTTGCCCTCCGCCCGGGCGAGCACGGCGGAGGCGTCCCGGCCTTCGACGTCTACGGCTACTTCTACCCCCCGTCGCCCGTTCAGTCGGTGGTGAGCCGAGGGCGCGTAGCCGGTCGCGGGTCGACTGGTCGAGCGGCACAGTCTCGGCCACCCGCGCGGGTCGCGAGGTCGGCGCGCCGCTCGGCCAGCCGCGCGCGCAGCGCGGCACCCTGCTCCGCCAGCGCGACTCCGCGTAGCCGAGCCCCGCGCTCGACTAGAGATCGCCGCCTTGGACGCGATCACCGGGGAACCGGGGTGGGACTTCAGCACGCTCGAGTGCTTCCAGGAGCAGGCGGCCCGCCCGCTGGTGACCCGCCCGGTTCGGGTGGCCGTCCGGGAAGAACTCGTCGCACGGCAGGCGCGGACGGCAGACCTTCTTGAAGGCCAGGCCCAGGTCAACCAGGAACGTGCCGCTCTCGGCCGCTGCCTTGCGGATCGCCTTGCTCGCGATGGGATACGCGTGCCGGAGGGCGGGGTAGGTCACGAACACGACAGGGACGCCCAGTCGGCCCGCATTGGCCGCAATGGCTTCGAGGTTGACGCGCAGCGGGCGGTCCCAGAGGAAGGGGGTGCCCAGCGCCATGGGCCGCCACGCCATCGTGAGTTCCACGCCGCCCGCTCGCACCGTGCGCCGATCGCCCTCATGGCGGTCGGGGCTGAACGTATCCTGCACTTCGACCCGAGGAGGTGGGCCCGTCTGGCGCCTGAGGAGATAGCAGAGACGGTAGACGCGCGAGGCTTTCCACAAGCGCGTGCCGAGCCAGCCGGCGCCGAGCGGTCCGTCCTGCACGGGCTCGGGTACAGTCCAGAAATCGTTCACTCCCACCATGATTGTCACGAGATCGGGGCGAAGCGTCTCCACCAGCTTGGGGAAGGCGTTTCGCACCATCGAGGAGTTGGTCCCCGGAAAGCCGAGGTTCAGCACCTCGATGGGGGAGTCGGGATGGGCCGCATTCCACAGACGCTCGAGCACCTTCGGATATGGATCGTCGCTGCCTACGAGGAGGCCGTAGGTGTTCGAGTCGCCGAGGCAGAGGACGCGCCGCGTTCCGTTCCCGGTCCAGCGGGCCACCGCCCGGGGTGCAACGGCCTCGCGTACCGCCGCCGCTGTCTGCAGGCACACCTCCAGCAGCACGAGCCCGACGACCAGGCCGAAGCCAACCAGGGCGGCGCGCACCAGGACGCCACGGATCACGCCGAGGGACTTCCGTGCCATGTGACGGTCGCATACCACGTCAGTCGGTGGCGTAGCCTAGGGCGCGGAGCCGGTCGCGTGTCGACTGGTCGATGGGCGCGGTCTCGGCCGTGCCCGCGCGCGTCGCGAGGGCGGCGCGGCGCTCCGCGAGGAGCGCACGGAGTGCCGCGCGTTGCGCAGCCAGGGCCGGCGGGTTCGGCTGCAGCTCGTGCGGATCGTGGGCCAGGTCGAAGGTCTCGATCTCGTCCACGCCGCGAGCGGGCCCGGGTGCGAGGACCGCGACGCCCTCGTGGACGATCCCGGCGCTGTGGCGCCGCACGTCGAGCGTCGCTCCGCTCGGCGGGAGCTCGAGGATCACGTCGGCGGGATCGGCGTGTGACGCGAGCCGTGTGAGAAGCGACCGCCCCTCGAAGCGGGGCTCGGGCGGCAGCCCGAGCAACGCGAGCAGCGTCGGCGCCACGTCCACCAGGGACACCTCGTCCGTGACCACGCGCCCGGCGGGCAGCCCCGGGCCGGTCATCAGCAGGGGAATGCGGACGCTCTCCTCGTACAACGCCGTGCCGTGCTGCGCCCCGCCGTGCTCCCCGAACTCCTCGCCGTGGTCGGCGGTCAGCACCACGATCGTGTTGTCGAGAAGCCCTCGCCGGTGCAGCCGACGGAAGAGCCGTGCCAGCTCGGCGTCGAGCCCGGCGATCTCACCGTCGTACAGCTTCTCGAGGTAGGTCAGCTCGGGTGGCGAGAGGTCGCCCCAGCGCGTGAAGTCCAGCAGCTTGGCCACGGCCACGGCCTCGTCCACGCCGGCGGGCGGCGGCCCGACGCGTGTGCGGCGGATGGCCTCGGGTGGGTCGTACACGGCGTGCGGGTCCATGAAGTGGAGGTAGAAGAGGATCGGATGCCGGGTCCATCTGCTCCACGGATGCGGCGCGAGCTGGCGGTCGTAGAAGCGTACGGTGTCCTGGGCGACGCGGTGTGCGCGCACCTTCGAGCCGATCAGGGGAGGGAACCAGGCGTCGAATCCCCGCCCGAACCCGAGCGCCGCGGTGAGGCGGAAGTTCCCGAGGATCCCCACCCGCCGCCAGCCGCCGGTGCCGAGCCGCTCGGCCAGCGTGACTTCGCCGTCGGCGAGCTTGGAGTCGAACCGCGAGACGTGGTGCTGCGACGGATATCGCGAGGTGAACAGGCTCGCGACCGCCGGGTTGGTCCACGACGACGTCGAGTACGCGTTCGTGAACACGACGCCCGACGCCGCGAGCCGGTCCATGAAGGGCGTGAGGCCGGGCGGCCCGCCCCACGGCCCGAGGCGGTCGGCGCGGAGGGTGTCCACCACGATGAGCAGCACGTCGGGCGGTCGCGGGCCGCACGCCGCCGCTCCGAGTAGGACCAGCACCGCGGTCAGGAGGCCCGTGGGTGACCGCGCGCGGCCGCCCGAGCAGCGGCGCGTCCGATCCATAGGGCGTCAGAGCGCGGAGACGTCCGCCCGCACCGCCGTCCGCCGTCCCATGTAGTCGGCGAACGCGTCGCGCCAGGGACGCATGTGGTCGAGCCCGACCATTTCGCGCGCGAACTCGTGCGTCATCCCTTCGATCTTGTAGCAGCGCGGGTCGTAGAGGTCCATCTGCTCGTGCTCGTCGATGTGGCAGAGCGGCCGCCTATCTCCCCGGCGCCGGCACGGTGACTGCCGCTAGCGTCGCGCACGACGCTGTTCACCACCAGGTCGTACGGTCCCTCCGGACGTAGAGCGCGAGCGGGTGTCCCAGCGGCCAGACGTGACCGCGACTCGCCCTCTGATCCGACGCGCCGACCCGAGCGGCGGGATGGCGGTCGGGCGCACAGACGCGCTATCCGCTTCGCGGACGTGTCCAGACGAGCGCGGCCGCCACGGCCGCCAGGGTCATCGCCGAGATGACCGCACCCACCCAGACACGGACCGGTCGATAGCGAAACTCGACGCGCACCTGCCCTCTCGGCACCTCGACCAGCCGGAAGGCGTGGTTGGCACGCACGATGGGCGCTGGACGCCCGTTCACCGTGGCGGACCATCCAGGGAAGTACTGGTCGGCGAGAAAGAGAAACCCTCGTTCGGGTGCGTTCAGCTCGACGACGAGGTGTTCGGGCTCGTCGGCAACGAATCTCGCGCCCGCCGTCGCATCGTTCCCGGGCACGCCGACGAAGCCCGACGGCAGCGGCTCCTCGACGAGCGCAACGCGCCGCGGGTCCTCGATGCCTGCTGCCAGGCGCTCGAGCCGCGCGTCGGCGTCGGCCACGACGGCAACTCGAGGCACGTAGTAGGTGCGCGGCAGGGCATCCGGGTGCTCGTACAGGTGCACGTTCGCGTCGCCATCGAACGGGACGAGCGGGCCTCCCGTGTCGACGGGGAGGTCGAACTCGGGAGCGACGGCCAGGTAGCGCGCCGCGGCCAGACGCAGCAGCGGCCAGCGTACGGCGCCCGGGTTCCAGGGGGGGGGATAGATCACTTGGTCGAGATGACGCAGCAGCTGGCCCGTACGCAGCATGGTGACGTACTCCGCGTACGTCCGCGTCACTTGCCCCTCGTAGTCGGTGGTCGCACGCAGGCCGAAGAGGCTCGCGGTCTTGTCCTCGAAGCCCAGGTCGCTCATCGGGCGCGCGAGGTGCACTCGATCTTGGGCCGTGAGACGTGCCTCGAGGTTCTCGAACACCCCGGCGTGGGCGCGCAGCAGCGCGTTGTCGTCGGGGAGGTATCGCTGCAGCGTCCACGCGGGAACCAGCACCAAGGAGAGCCCGACGGCGCCAACCACCAGTGTCGCCGCCGGGAAGCGCCGCGCGGGCGCCACAGCCGCTACGCAGCCCCCGGAGAGCACGGCGGCGGCCAGGAACCACTCGGCATCGTACAACCCGCCCACCCAGGCGCGACACGCCGCCAGCGCCGCCGCGGAGAGCGCCACGGCCAGCAAGCCCCCACGCAGCAGCGCCTCGACGGCGATGCCGGTCAGCACGGAGAGACAGAAGCCCGTGACGTACGCGAACCGCACGGGCATGCGGAACGCCACCCCCGGCGGGGTGGCGGCGTAGAGCCGTCCCAGCGGGGTGGCATCACCGAACGCCAGCACCAGGAAGAGGCCCGCGGCGAACGTGTAGAACAGTGCCGCGCGACGGCGTCTCCCGTTCGCGAGCGCAGCCGCGGCGACGAAGCCGGGGACCACGGCGAATGGAACCTGCACCGTGTGCAGCCGCACTCCGAGGCTCAGATCGTGCCAGGTCATCCTGCCGCCCGGGGAGATCCACGGACCGGAAGCGCCTCGCACCGACTCCGCCGCGACCTCCATGGCGGGAAGATATTGCACGGCCGTCAGCAGGATCATCAGGAGCAGCGCCAGGGCGACACCGGCGGCCGCAGATCCGAAATGCCGCCGCTCGGACGCATCGCCGAGGCTCCACAGCAACCGTACACAGACCAGCTCACACGACAAGAGCGTGAACTGCGGGTGCCCAGGCAGCAGCGCCATGGCCAGGACGACCCCGAGCCACAGGCCCTCACGGAGCCGACCCGTCCGGACCAGGCGCTCGCAGAAGAGTAGCGCGGCCGGCATCCAGGCGTACGCAGCCTGGACGGTCGGCATCCAGACCGTCAGCCCGACGGCCGTGCCGCCGAGCATGAACGCCAGCGTGCCGGCGAGGGCGCCCGCCGTGTCCAGGCCGAGCTCGCGGGCGAGCGCCCGGGCGCCCAGGCCGCCGACGACGAGGTTGGCGAACAGCACCGCGCGGAGCGCCGTGGACGGCGCGAGCAACAGGAACAGCACGTTGGCGGGATAGAGCAACCCGACGCTGCTGATCGCGAAGAACGGCTGTCCGCAGTTCTGGTACGGGTTCCACAGCAATCCGCCGCCAGCGGCGATGCTGCGGAGAGCGTACAGGATGTTCGGGTAGAAGTAGCCGTAGACGTCGAACGCGGGCACACCCCCGCCGCGCTCGCCCAGGCGCGAGCCGACGACGTAGGAAGCGGCGCCGACGATGGCGAGGAGGAGCAGCCCCGGCTTCACACCGCTGCCCGCGACCGGGCGCTGGCCGGAGGGAAGACGACGATGGCATTCCGGTCGCCCTCGAAGTGCCGGAACTCGGCGGCACCGTGTGCGTCCGCCAGCGTGCGCAGCTCCGTCAGGTCGAAGCGCTCGCGGTACTCGCCGACCCCGGGATTCGAGAGACCGCCGGCGAGCCGGCCCCTCCAGGATGGGTGGGACGAGAGGTTCTGGATGGGCTCGCTGATGACGACCGCCACTCGCGCCGCCGCTTTCATCCGCTCGAGCACGTCACCCGCGCGACAGCGGAAGTGATAGAGGCTCGACAGCATCACCACGTAGTCCGCTGGTGGAATCGGATCGGAGAGGACGTTGAAGAAGCGCGTCGGCACGCCTGCTTTTGCGGCCTGGAGCACGAACCGGCCGTTGAACTCGAGACCGAGATAGCGGCAGCCACGGGCGCGCAGGTGATCCCGGTAGAGCCGTGCCGTGCCGCAGCAGAGGTCGACGACGCTCGCGCCGTCCGGGATGCGCCGTGCCACGTCGGCGTAGGTCTGCGCCAACCTGCGACCGTAGAGGATCCGCATCACGACATCATAGGCACCCGAGGTCCAGTAGATCGGAGACTTCCGGACCAGCGAGAGACCGACCCTGGCGCGAAAGCGGTGCAGCGCGGCCAGGTAGTCGACGATGTCCCGTCCGAGCCGCACCGTCGACCGCTTGTCCCAGCGGCGCCGGAAGAGCACGGGCATCTCGTGCACTCTGAGGTCGGCAAGGACCGCACGCGCCATCACCTCGGTGTCCCAGAACCAGCCGTCCTCCTCGCTCTGCATCACGACGCCCGCCGCCGTCTCGCGCCGAAAGAACTTGCACCCGGTCTCGCTGTCCCGGATGTCCCATCCGACGACGGCTTTCAACATCCGACGGTATACCCACGACAGCATCACCCGATGCAGTGCGAGCGTTTGCCGGAGCAGGTAGTGACGGCGGCCGGTCGCCACGTCGACGCCGTGGTGCTCGATGAGGTTCACCAGCGGGGGGACGTAGTGGGCGGGCACCTCCAGATCGATGTCGAGGAAGCCCGTGATCCGCCCGCTCGTTGCCGCGAAGCCGGTCTTGAACGCGCCGCCGCGGCCGCGATTGCGCTCGTGGAAGATGGAGCGGCAGCGGGGCGTGGTGGCACAGAGCTCCTGGAGCAGCTCCCGGGTACCGTCCACGCTGCCGTCGTCGACGAAGACGATCTCGTATTCGCAGCGCGTGGCCTCCAGCACCTCGCGTAACTCCCGGACGCTCGCGCGCAGATGGGGCGCCTCGTTGTAGCAGGGGATGACGAGGGACAGATCCACTCGGTGCGCTCTCGTCCCCTACACGAGCACCGCGTGGAGCGCTTTGACGACGTCCGCGGCATCCTCGTCGGTGACGGCGGGGGACAGGGGGAGGGAGAAGGTCCGGTCGCTGATCCAGTCCGCGTTCGGGAACGGCCCCGCGTCCGGGAGCGTTCTCCGGTAGTAGTCCAGCTGGTGCAGCGCACGGTAGTGAACGCCGCAGCCAATGCGGAGTTCGTGGAGCGCTCGCAGCAGGTCGTCGCGCGTCACCCGCGTCGCCCGGTCGTCCACCAAGCAGGTGAACAGGTGGAGCGCGTGGCGGACGTTCGGCGGAGGCGCCGCCGGCAAGATCAGCGGCAGATCGCGCAGCGCCTCCAGGTAGTATGCCCAGAGCTGCCGGCGACGTTCCCAGCTCTTCTCGATGCGGCCGAGTTGATGCAGACCCAGCGACGCCGCCAGATCGGTCAGGTTGTGTTTGAAGCCGGGCTCGTGGACATCGTAGTGCACATAGCCGTCGTCGCGATAGCGATAGCGGGCGTCATTCGTCATGCCGTGCAGCGCCAGGGTGGCGATGCGGTCTGCGAGCGCCCGGCTCCGGCATGTCACCATGCCGCCCTCGACGGTGGTCATGTTCTTGGTGACGTAGAAGCTGAAGCAGCCAAGGTCGCTGAAGGTTCCGCAGTGCCGGCCGTCGATGGTCGCCTCGATGGCGTGCGCGCAGTCCTCGATCACGGCCAGGCCGTGTGCGCGCGCGAGGGCCGTGATGCCGCTCATGTCGCACGGCCGGCCGGCGAAGTGGACCGGGAGGATCGCGCGGGTGCGCTTGGTGATCGAGCGCGCCGCCGCCTCGACGTCGATGTTCATTGTGACGCGATCACAGTCGACGAGGACGGGCGCGCAGCCCGCGTGAACGATCGCGTTCGCCGTCGCGCAGAAGGTCATCGTACTCGTGATGACCTCCGAGCCGGGGGGCAGATCCAGCACCTTGAGGGCGAGCTGGAGGGCCGCCGAGCCCGAGTTGACGGCGGCGACCGCGGGCGCGCCGATGTACGCCTGGAACGCTTCCTCGAGACGGGTGACGCGCGGGCCCGTGCCGACCCACCTGGAGTCGAGGCACGCCAGGACCTCGTCGTATTCCTCGCGACGGATGTCGGGCGCCCCGAAGACCAGATAGCTCGTACGCCACGGGGTCCGCGCCATCAGGGACTCGCCGACACGCGGCAGAGGATGCTCGCCCCTGCGGGCAGGGACACGCGCTGGTCGCCCACCCAGGTGGCCTCGCGCGAGGTCAGCGCGTACAGGGCCTCGTTCACCCACGTGCGCGGCATCGACAAGTTGCTGCGCGGCGGCGCGTTCCGGACGAACAGCCGGCGCGTCCAGACCACGGCCACCATCGCCGGCAGGATCGTCAGGTGGAAGTGGCTCACGTGTCTCAGGTGGAGACCCGAGGCCTCGCAAGCACGGACCAGCCCCGCGCGCGTGTAGCGCCGGCGGTGCTCGCTGATCACATCCTCGCCTCCCCACAGCCACTCGTACGCTGGGACGGTGAGCACGATCTGGCCATCCGGAGCCAGCAGGTGCCCCATCGTGCGCAACCCGTCCACGTCGTCATCGAGGTGCTCCAGCACGTCGAGGGCCGTGATGATGTGGAACTCCCCTCGATGACCCGCGAGGTCGCGCTCCACGTCCAGCACCAGGAAGCCGTCATCGTGGCGGAACCCGCGATCCTGGGGCCGCATGCGGTCGGCTCCGCAGACGTCACCGAACTCGCGGAGGAACCGGAGATTGAAGCCAGTCCCGCAGCCGAAGTCGAGTAACCGGAGCGCCCGCCCCGGGAAGCCGAGCTCGCGCGCCGCCCGGCGTACCTGGCCGAGAAAGAGGTCGCGCCGCGACCGGAACCACCAGTGCGTGGCCTCGTGCGCCGCCGTGACGCGGAACCCCTCCGGTTGCATGCGGCGAGAGCGTAGCGACTGACGACCGAAGGCGTCAACCTTGACGATCACGCCAGCGGCGCGCCAGGGGCGCGCGCATCCGGGACATGTGGGATCAGCGTGACGACTGGCCGGTGTGCGGCGCCTTCCGCTGCGCCATGTAGTCGGCGAGCGCGTCTCGCCAGAGACGCATGCGATCGAGCCGCGCGGCGGCGAGCGCCGCGTTCTCCAGGACCGAGTAGAACGGACGTCGGACCGGTGCCGCGAAGTCCTTCACGGAGGTCGGCCGCAGCGGCGTGGCGAGGTCGCCCAGGTCGAAGATGGCGCGCGCGAACTCGTACCAGGAGCAGCTGCCCTGGTTGGTGGCGTGGTAGAGCCCGGGAGGGCCCTCGAGCGCCAGGACGCGGATCTGCGCCGCCAGGTCGGCGGTGAACGTGGGCGTGAGCACCTCGTCGTTCACGACGCGGACCTCGGGCTGCTGGGCGGCCACCCGGTACATCGTGTCGATGAAGTTGCCGCCCTTCGCGCGGCACGGACGGATGCCGTACAGGCCCGACGACCGCACCACCTGATGATTGCCGTCGGCCCCGAGGACCTCGTGCTCGCCGGCCAGCTTGGAGACGCCGTACACGTTGAGCGGCATCGCCCGATCGGTCTCGACGTACGGGGTCTGCTTGGCACCATCGAAGACGTAGTCGGTGCTCACGTGCACCAGCCGCGCGCCGAGCTCCTTGCACACGCGCGCCAGCCGGCGCGGCGCGACCGCGTTCAGCGCGTAGGCCTGCTCCACGTCGGTCTCGCACTTCGGAACGTTGTGGAACGCCGCCGTGTTCACCACGACGTCGGGACGGAGCTCCGACAGCACGCGCCGGACCGCGGCGTCGTCGCCGATGTCCATCTGCTCGTGCGCGAGCCCGTGCACGCGGTCGCCGGCGAACGCCTCGACGAGATCGCTGCCGAGCTGCCCGGTGCTGCCGACGACGACGACGGTCAGAAGACGCCCCCGATGCGCTTCAACGTCGACTCCATGTCGGAGAGCAGCGTCATCCACTCGATGTTGTAGTAGCGCGGGTTGTACAGGTCCATCTGCTTGTACTCGTCGACCTGTCGCAGCATCTGCTCGACCGACTCCTTGACCCCGACCAGCGGCTTCACGCCCAGCACCGACTGGATGCGCTCCCCGCTCACGCGGTAGGAGCGCGTCTTGTAGGTGGTGTAGTCGACCTCGATCTCCACCTTCTTGACGGGCTTGAGCGCCTCCCGCACCCAGTGCGCCAGCTCGAGGATGCGGTAGTTCTTCCCCACCACGTTGAAGATCTTCCCGTGCACCTTCTCGTCGGGCGCCTCGACGCAGGCGATGTAGACGCGGCACAGGTCGGTGACGTCGACCAGCGGGCGCCACATCTCGCCGCCGGCGTGCACCGTGAGCGAGCCCTTGCCGATGGCGTCACGCATGAACGTGTTCACCACCAGGTCGTATCGCATCCGCGGGCTCCAGCCGTAGACCGTGCCCTGGCGCAGGATCACCGGACAGAAGCGATCGTCGGCCATCGCGAGGAGAATCCGCTCGGCTTCGTAGTTCGAGACGGCGTACGCGGCACGCGGCTTCACCTCGGACTCCTCGTCGCGCAGGAAGTCGGGGGCGTAGAAGCCGAGGTCGTAGATCGAGCATGTCGACGCGTTGATGAACCGCTTGATCCCGGCCGCCTTGCACGCCGTGGCGACCACCTCCGTGCCGTGCGTGTTGATCTCCTCGTTCGCCTTCGGGTTGAACTCGGCGGTGGGATCGTTGGACAGGCCGGCGAGGTGCAGGACGGCGTCGCAGCCGTCGAGCACGGCGGGGTCGAAGCTGCGGATGTCGCCCTGCACGAGCTCGATCTTGTCGCGCACCTCGGCGAGGCCCTCGTCGCCGAAGTAGAGCTTGTCGTACACGCGGACCGCCTCGCCCTTGTCGAGCAGCTGTCGCACCGCGATGCAGCCGATGTAACCCGCTCCGCCTGTGACGAGAATCATTGGTGCTCCTTGTGAACGGTGTCGTGGATCCCGGGGGGAGTGTGTTCGGCGGGCGCGAAGGCCGTCGAGTTTGACTCCGCGCGGGGCGACCTAATACCATCGCCGGTTCGGAGGTTGCAATGCAGATCGCGCCCGAGCAGATGCCCGGCGTCAAGGTCCTCACGGCGAAGACCTTCCCCGACGAGCGCGGGTACCTCGTGCAATCGTGGGTCGAGGCCGACCTCCGCGCCGCGGATATTCCGACGACCTTCAAGCAAGCGATCCAGACGGTCTCGCACCGCGGGGTGGTGCGCGGCCTGCACTTCCAGTGGGACCCGCCGATGGGCAAGTACGTGCGCTGCCTGCGCGGCGCCATCCTCGACGTCGTCGTCGACGTCCGGCACGGCTCGCCGCGGCTCGGCGATCACGTCGCGGTCGAGCTGAGCGACCGCAACCACCAGGTCATCTGGGTGCCGCCCGGCTTCGCGCACGGCACGTTCGCCCTCGAGGACGACACCATCGTCCTGTACGAGTGCAGCAGCGCGCACGGTCCCGGGCGCGAGGGCGGGATCCTGTGGAACGATCCCGCGCTCGCCATCGCATGGCCCGACATCCACCCGATCGTCTCCGAGAAGGACACCGTGGCGCCCGCGCTGCACGCGTGGCTCGACGACCCGCGCTCGCGTCACTTCACCTTCGAGGGCTGACGGCGCGGCCCGCCCGCCGGATGCGATCGCGGTGAGCGCCGCCGGCGCGCGCGTCGCCGTATCGGTGCTGCACTTCGGCGCGAAGGCCGATACGCTCGCCTGTCTCGCGAGCGTGGCGGCGTCACGCACGCCCCCCGCCTGGCTCTTCGTGCTCGACAACGGCACCGGCTCGCTCGGCGCCGGCGAGGTGGCGGCCGCGGCGCCCGGCGCGTCGCTGCTGCGCGTGCCGGAGAACCTGGGCTTCGCCGGCGGTCACAACCTGGTCGTGCGCCGCGCGCTCGATGCCGGCGCGACCCACGTCCTGCTGCTGAACAACGACGCGGTCGTCGAGCCGGGCTGTCTCGACGCGCTGGTGCGTGCCGCGTCGGCGCCGCGCGTCGCCGCGGTCGGCGCCAAGGTCCTCGCCACCGACCGTCCGTCGCACCTGTGGCTCGCCTGGGGCCGGGTCACCTGGCGCGCGGCGCTCGTGGAGCGCGTCGGACGGGGCGCGCCGGACGGGCCGCCGTTCGACCGCCAGCGCGAGGTCGAGTGGGTCCCGGGGTGTGCGATGCTGCTCGCGCGCGACGCCATCGACGCCGTCGGCCTGCTCGACGAGGCCTTCTTCGCCTACCACGAGGACGTCGACTGGTGCGTGTCGGCGCGCGCGCGCGGGTTCCGCATCGTCTTCGCACCCGACGCCCGGGTGACGCACCGTGGAGAGGGAAGCCTCGCCGATCGCGGACCGGCGAATCCGGCGCGCTACCTCTCGGCACGCAACACCGTGCTCTTCGCGCGCAAGCACGCCGGGCCGCTCGAGTGGCTCCGGCTGGCGCTCGCGGTCGGCGTCAGCCTGCCGCTCCACGCCGTGCGCGCCGGACGACGCGGCGAGGGCGCCGTGACGCGGCTCCTCTGGCGCGGATATCGCGACGGGCTGCTGCGCCGCGACCTGCCGCTGCGCGAGCTCGGCCTGCGGCCGTAGCGCGCTCAGCGGAGCCCGAGCTCGTCGAGCGGCGGGCGGCGGCCCGCAAGGGCGTCGGCGATGCCCCGCACCTTCAGCCAGACGTCGCCGGCGTCGCCGCGCGGCAGGTGCCACAGGAGCTGCAGCGGCAGGGACGTGGCGAGGCAGAGCCCGAGGGTCGCCCACTGGCGCGGCCCGGCGTGCTTGCGCGCGAACAGGATGCTGTTGCGAGCGCCGAAGTACTTCCGGATGCGGACCGAGCGCGAGCCGCCACGGCTGCCGCGGCCGGTGTGCGTGACCACGACGTCGGGGGCGTACACCACGCGCCAGCCCTGCCGGCGCGCGCGCGTACACCAGTCGACCTCCTCGTGGTAGGCGAAGAAGGCCTCGTCGAGCAGGCCGACGGCGTCGAGCGCCGCGGCCCGGAACCACATGGCGCACCCCGCCACCCACTCGACGTCGCGCTGCGCGGACCAGGCGGGGCCGTCCGGCGCGCCGGCGCCGCAGAGCCCGACGAGACTCTGCCGCCAGGTGACACGCCCCCACGCCAGCCAGAGTCGCTGCGGATCCTCGCGCAGCAGCACCTTCGGACCGACGACCCCGATGGCGGGATCGGTGGCGAGCACGCGCAGCGCCGCCGCGACGGCGCCGGGGCGCAGGCGCGCGTCGTTGTTGAGGAGCAGCACGGTCCCGGCGCCGCGCGCGAGCGCCGCCCGCATGCCGAGGTTCGCGCCGCCGGCGAAGCCCAGGTTCTCCGGGCTGCGCACGCACGTCACCTCCGGACGGCGTCCGGCCAGGAGCTCGCCGACCGGCTCGTGGGAGCCGTTGTCGACGACGACGGTCGCGATGCCCGCCTCGGCGGCGACGTTCTCGACGCAGCCGAGGGTGTCCGCGGCGTCCTGCCAGTGCACGATCACGGCGACGACCCGGTCGCTCACCCGAGGACCTCCTCGTACACGCGCCGCGTCCCGCGCGCGGTCTCGTCCCAGGTGAATCCGGCCGCCCGTCGCCGCGCGCGCGCCGCCAGCGCCGCGCGAGCCGCGGGATCGTCGAGCAGCGTCGCGAGCGCGTCGCCGAGCAGCGCCGCATCGGAGCGCGGCACCAGGAGCGCCGCGTCGCCCGCCACCTCGGGGATCGAGGTCACCGCCGGCGCGATCACCGCGCAGCCGCTCGCCATCGCTTCGAGCACCGTCAAGCCGAAGCCCTCGTACTCGGATGCGGTCATGACGATCTCCGCCGCGGCATAGAGCGCGCGGAGCGCGTCGTCGTCGAGCGGGCCGAGCCAGCGCACGCCCGGCGGCAGGGCGCGGAGCCACGCCGGGGCGTAGCCGGGCCGGAGCCTGCCGGCGATGGCGAGCTCCCAGCCACGATCCGCGGCGCGCGCGCGGACGAACGCGTCGATCACCCGCTCGACGCGCTTGCGCGGCTGGACCGTCCCGATGCAGGCGACGAGCCGCTCGCCGAGCCCGTGATGCGCGCGCAGGGCCGCGATCGCCTCCGCCGGCGGTGCCGCGCCGAATGCGGCGGGCATGGCCAGGGGCACGACCGGGACGCGCGCGGGGTCGAGGCCGAAGCGCTCGACCAGGTCCTGGCGCGCGTGCTCCGAGTCGGCGATCACGCGCGCCGCACGCGCGACGCTCGGCGGGACCGCGAGGCGGAAGTGCAGCCGCTGCGGCCACGCGAATGTCTCCGGACAGGTGTAGACCGCCAGGTCGTGCACGGTGACCACGCCGGGCACGCCGAGCCGCCAGGGGAGCACGTTCTTCGTGCCGTGATAGAGCGCGACGCCGTGCGCGGCGACGAGCCCGGGCAGCCGGGCATGATCCCACGTCACCTGGTGATAGGTCGTGGCCAGCGGCACGTGCACGCGCTCCACGTCGACCGCGGCGAAGAGCGCCGGCCGGTCGGTGAACACGACGTAGTCGTGTCCCCCGAGGCGCGCGAGCGCCGCGACCAGCTCCCGGGCATAGGTGGCCGGCCCCCCGACGATGCCGACCAGCGCCCCGACCCCGATCCGCATGTCAGCCCCGAGGACGCGGCGCCTGCACGGCGTCGGCAGGACCGCCCGCCGCCGTCCGCAGGCCGGCGAGCGCCCCGCGCCCGAGCGCCCGGACCACGTCGGCGCGGCCGCGCACGGCGTACACCGCGGCGCTGCTCGCGACCATCGCCGCGTACACCGGGACGAAGGCGACCAGCGCGCCCGCCCCGCCGTGCCGCCGGACGACGAGCCACGGGTTGCGCGCCTTCAGGTACGCCGCCCACGGCGTCAGGCCGCTGGCGAAGCCGCGCAACCCGTCGTGCGACACCACCGCGCGGGGCTCGACGAGGGCGCCGTAGCCGCGCGCGCGCGCCGACAGGCAGAAGTCGACGTCCTCGTAGTAGACGGCGATCTCCTCCGAGAACCCGCCGACGGCCTCGAAGCAGGCGCGCGTCACGAGCATCGCGCATCCCATGATGCCGCTCACCGCGTACGGGCCGGCGATCGATCGGCGGTAGCGCAGCAGCGTGCGGGGAACGCAGAGGAGCGGCAAGGAATGGCGCTCGCCCGCCGACAGCACCCGCTCCGGATGCCGCAGGTCGACGACGCGCGGACCGGCGACGCCGGCGCCGGGTGTGCGGTCGAGCGCCTCCACGAGGCGACCGAGCGCATCGGGCGCGAGCACGGTGTCGTTGTTCAGCAGCAGCAGGCGATCGGCGCCCGCGGCGAGCGCCGCGCGGGCGCCGGCGTTGAGGCCGCCGGCGAACTGCCGGTTGTCGTCGAGCAGCAGCAGCCGGACGCCCGTCCGCGCGCCGATGCCGGCGCGGAGCCGCGCCCGCTCCGCCGCCCCCGACGCGTTGTCGACGACGACCACCTCGTCGGGCGGACGATCCTGTGCGAGGAGCGACGCGACGCAGCGGTCGGTGGCTGCCCCGCCCTCCCAGGTGACGACGACGGCGGCGACCCGTCCGCTCACGCCGCTCGTCCTTCCGGGCGCACGCCGAGCTTCGCCGCCAGCACGCCCGCCAGGCGCGCGGCCACCTGCGCCGCACCGAAGTGCTGCAGGACGTGTGCGCGCGCGGCCGCGCCCAGGCGCGCGCCGAGCGCCGGATCCTCGAGCAGCCGCGCGACGGCGGCGGCCAGAGCCTCGGGGTCGTCCGGCGGGCACACGAGGCAGTGCGCGCCCGGCTCGAGCACCTCGCGCAGCGCCGCGCCGTCGCGCGTCACCAGGGGGCGTCCCGCGGCGGCCGCCTGGTAGACCTTGTTCGGCACCACCATGCCCGCCTTCGCGCCACCGCCGAAGACGCCCAGCACCACCGCCGCCGCGGCCAGCTCGCCCGGCAGGGCCGCGAGCGGCACCTCGTCGCGCCACGTGACGCGCGCCCCGAGCCGCGCCGCGAGCGCCTCCATGCGCGGCCGCTCGGGACCGCCGCCGACGAGCACGACGTCGGCGTGATCTGCGAGCCGCGCCGCGGCCGCGAGGATCGTGTCGATGCCGTGCAGCGGCAGGTAGCGCCCGTAGAACAGCACGCGTCGGGCGACGGCGGCGCCCGCGGCCGCGGCGACGAACTCCGGCTCGACGCCGAAGTGCCACGTGGCCACGCGGTCGGCCGGCGCGCCGAGCGCGCGGAAGTACGCGGCGTGCGCGTCCGTGTCGGCGAGGACCAGATCGGCGGCGCGAAACGCCGCGCGATCCAGCGCCGCCACCAGGCGCGCGCGCACGCCGCCGGCCGGGAACAGCGCGCGATCGTCCACCAGGGTCTCGGTGAGGCTGACCAGCGGGACGAAGACGAGCGCGGCGCGTGGACGGCAGATACGGGCGGCGAGGAGCACGTCGAGCTGTCCGCCGAACCCGACCACGACGAGCGGCGGCGCGCCGCCGCGCCGGCGCCATGCCGCGGCCAGCCGGCGTCCCGCTGCCAGCCAGCGGCCCGCGAGACCGGCGAGCGACCGGCCCGCGAAGTACGACGCGTCCTTGTCGCGCGTGTCCTCCCACAGCGGCTGGTGCAGCTCCTCCAGCGCGTATCCGGCGTCGGTCAGCGCGCGGCGCAGCAGGCGGTTCGCGCTGTGGCCGCGGTCGTACGTGCCGAACAGGCACGCCGTCATCGTGCGGCTTGCGTCGGCGGCGCGGGCGGCCTGGCCTGCAAGCGCTCGACGTCCGCCTCGCGGCCGAGCCGAAGCTCGAGCTCGCGCACCCGCAGCAGGGTGTCCTCGCTGAGCGAGCGGCTGCTGGCGATCAGATCGGCCACCAGGCCGATCAGCATCGTCTGGAAGCCCACGATCACCAGCACGGCCGCCAGGATGAGGCTCTGGATGTGCCCCTGGCCGTTCTCCACGAACCAGTCGAACGCGAAGCGCAGCGCGATGCCGACGCCGGCCAGCACCGCGAGGCCGCCCAGGCCGACGAACACCGTGAGCGGCTCGTAGAGGGCGTAGATGCGCACCATGGTGGCGATCGACCGCCGCACGTAGAGCGCCGTCGAGCCGAAGAGACGCGACGGGCGCGTGACCGGATTGGGCGAGATCGGAAAGTGTCCGATCGGGATGTGCTTCTTCCCCGCCTGGATGATGGTCTCGAGCGTGTACGTGAACTTCGTCACCACGTTCAGGCGCAGCGCCGCGCGGCGCGAGAAGGCGCGGAACCCGCTGGTGGCGTCGGGGACCGTCGTGCCCGAGAGCCGCCGCACCACCCAGCTTCCCATGCCTTGCAGGAAGCGCTTCACGACGCCGAAGTGCCGCGAGGTCGTCGGCCCGCGGTCGCCGATCATCATGTCGACGTGACCGGCGAGGATGGGCGCGACCAGGCGCGGGATGTCGGCGCCGGGATACTGATGATCGGCGTCGGTGTTGACGATCACGTCCGCGCCCAGCTTGAGCGCCGCGTCGAGCCCCGCGGAGAAGGCGCGCGCCAGCCCCGCGTGCACGGGGAGGCGAAGCAGATAGGTCGCGCCGGCGCGCCGGGCGACCTCGGCCGTGCCGTCGGTCGAGCCGTCGTCGATGATGAGGGTCTCGATGACGTCGACGCCGGGAATGCTGTGCGGCAGCGCCGCCAGCGTCTCCGCGAGCATCTCCTCCTCGTTGAAGCACGGGATCTGGATGATCAGCTTCCGCATCGCGTGGACCGGCGCGCCACCTTAGCCGCCGAGCCCCGGGGCGCACCAGCGCTGCGCCGGTCGGCCGGTCACGGCGGCCCGGTCGGCGCGACCAGGACGTCGAAGCGCATCTCGGGACCCGGAGGGGACAGGTTGCGGATCACGGCCCGCACCGGACCGCCGCCATAGGGCGCCATGCCCGGCGTGTCCGGGCCGCAGACCGGCCCGCGGCGCAGCGTCGCAGCGGCGGCGAGCAGCCCGACGCCCGCGGCGAGGTACAGGAGCACGGGGATCACGGCGGGCGCTCGCCCGAGGCGGAGGACCGTGGCGGCGAGCGCGAGCGCGCCCAGCAGGCCGGCGAGCGCGCCCAGTCGCCGGCGCCAGGACGGTGGTCCCTGCCACGGATCGCCGGCGTCGCCCCGGTTGCCGCCGGCGGCATGTCCGCGATCGAGGTCGCCACGCCCGTCGGCCTCGACGAGATGGAGCAGCTTGTGCGCCGGGTTCTGCTGCGCGTTGCGGAAGCCGGTCACGCGCTCGTCGACGTGCCAGACGAGCAACCCGTCGCCGGGCAGCTTCGCGTCCGCACCCTCGCGCAGGCGGTTCTCGAGCAGATAGTACTCCTGCGGCGTGCCGGGGGCGGCGGGAATGCGGATCACGCGCGGCGCGCGCGTGACGGCCGGCAACGTCACGCCGGTCGTCGTCCGGTCGATCGTCTCGACGTCCACCCAGCCGAGCTTGGCCTTCGACCACGCATCGAGATGCGGCGGCTGGTCGCCGTGGCCGAGCCACGTGCCCTGTCCCATCAGTCCCCAGACGCCGATGCCCTCGTGCGTCGCGGCGCCCGGCGCGTACAGCTCGGGCAGGCCGAGCAGGTGGCCGAACTCGTGAGCCAGCACCCCGAAGGAGCTGAACGGCGGTGCCTCCTCCTCGGCGATCACGCACGCGTCGTGGATCTGTCCCACGGGGGGCTCCAGCGCCGTGTAGTTCGACCAGGGATCGTTCGGGTCGCCGCCCTCGACGTGCGACTCGCGGCCCGCACCGGCGAAGAAGACGATCAACCCCTGCGCCTCGCGCAGCGCGCGGACGTCGTCCTCGCCCACGGCCGCGGCGCTGAACGCGAGCATGGCGTCGCGCGCGAGCGCGGCGGGACGCTGCACATAGCGCGCGCGCGGCTCCGGCAGCGTCACCACCGGACCGCCGACGTGCGGCACGATGCGCAGCCGTCCCGAGGACACCTCCGTGTAGTAGGCGACCAGGCGATCCACCAGGGTCTGGAAGTAGGCGCGGTCGTGCGCGAGGGGGCGATCGGGGAAACCCGCGAGGACCACGAGGATCGGGAGGTCGCCGCGCGTCGGCACGGCGTGCACTGGCGGCGGCAGCGCGATCAGCAGGAGCGTGAGCGCCACGACCCGACCCAGGACTCCCGCGCGGACGTTGACAGGCTGGGGGTCGTCTGTGACAATCCGCCGCCGTTTGCCCATCCCCCGATCAGGAGGACTCACGATGCGGATACTTGGCTGTTCAGCGGCGCTCGGCACGCTCATCACGCTGACCCTCGCAGCATGCGGCGGCGGCACCCCGACCAGCGAGACGCCCAAGCCGCAGACGGCCACCACCGCGGCTCCCGCCCCTGCCACACCTCCCGCGCCCGCGGCGCCCGCCACCCCGCCCACCACGGCGGCCGGCGCGAAGACCGGGGACTCGGACGAGGACGTGGCCGCCCCGCTGCTCGCGTGGGCCGATTCCGATACCGACGAGGGCAAGGCGCCGCTCGGCATCCAGTTCAAGGCCGACATCGAGGGCGGCACGCCGCCGCTCACCTACCTCTGGAAATTCGGTGACGGCACGCCGGATTCCACCGAGGCAAATCCGAAGCACACGTACCAGAAGGCCGGAAAGTATCGCGCCGATCTCGAGGTGAAGGACGCGGGCGGCGACTCCGACTCCGATTACCTGGAGATCGACGTCCAGTAGCACACGCCGCCGTCCGGTCACGAACACAGCGTCCCCACCAGCTCCGCCACGCGGGTCACGTCGTGGCGCGAGCACCATGCGGCCATCTCCCGCGCGACGCGGACCGGCGCGCGCGGGTCGTAGAACGTGGCGGTGCCGACCTGCACGGCGCGCGCGCCGCAGCACAGGAACTCGAGCGCATCCTCGCCACTGCGGATGCCGCCGATTCCCACCACTGGAATGCGCACGCTGCGTGCCAGGGCCCAGACCATCGCGAGCGCGACCGGCTTGATGGCCGGACCCGACAGGCCACCGGTCACGCTGCGCAGCCGCGGGCGGCGCGTCGCGACGTCGACGGCGAGACCGCGCAGCGTGTTGATGGCACAGAGCGCATCCGCTCCCTCGGCCTCCACGGCGCGCCCGACCAGCGTGATGTCGGTGACGTTCGGCGACAGCTTCACCCACAGCGGCATGCGAACGCGCCGGCGCACGGCGTGCACGATCGCGGCGAGGGCGACGGGATCGGAGGCGATGATGCCGCCCCACTCCGGACGATTCGGGCTCGCGGCGTTCAGCTCGAGCGCCACCAGTCCGGGCGCCTGATCGAGGCGCGCGCCGCACTCGGCGAACTCCTCCGGGCTGTCGCCCCAGAAGTTCGCCACCACCCGGGCGCCGAGCCGCACCAGCGCGGGCAGGCGCTCGCGCAGGAATGCGTCGACGCCGACGTTCTGGAGCCCGATCGCGTTGAGCATGCCGGCCGGGCTCTCCACCAGGCGCGGCGGCGGCTTTCCCGGGTAGGGCTCGAGCGACAGGCCCTTCACCGCGATCGCGCCCACCGCGGAGAGATCGACCAGACCCGCGAACTCGAGCCCGTACCCGAACGTTCCCGACGCCGCGATCACGGGGGTCGGCAGGCTCACCGCGCCGATGGAGACGCGCGTGTCGACGGCAGCGGTCACGGTGTCAGGCGCAGCTCCATGACGATGGCGTCCTGGCCCGGCCCGTAGTAGCCGCGCCGTACCCCGAGGTCGCGGAAGCCGAGGTGCCGGTAGAGGCGGCGCGCCGCGAGGTTGCCGGCGCGCACCTCGAGAAACATGGTCCGCGCCCGGATCTCCCGCGCCTCGTCGATCACCGCCTCGACCAGCCGCCGCCCGATGCCGCCTCCACGGCGGCCGTGATGGACCGCCACGTTCAGCAGGTGCACCTCGTCCGTGACCCGCCAGCGGCAGGAGTATCCCACGAGCTGCGCGCGCGGCGCCGACTCGTCCATCGCCACCGTGAGCCGCGCGAACGGTGTCGCCAGCTCTCGCTCGAAGAAGGCGCGCGACCAGGGCTGCGAGAACGCGCGCCGTTCGATCTCGAGCACCGCAGAGAGATCCTCGCGGCGCATCGGCCGCAGGACGACGGCGGTCAGGCCGCGCCACCCACCTTCGGGAGCACGACGTCGAGGGTCCTGTCCCGGTAGCGGTGCCGGAAGCCCATGACGGGGTCGGACAGCGGCACGCGGGTGGTGAACTCGGAGGGAAACGCCGGAGCCGCGCCCGTGATGCGACGCACCTGCGGGTCGACGACCCGCGCATGCACCACGAAGGTGCCGTTCTCGACCTTCAGGTCGTAGTCGTAGTCGGGCATCTGGGCGGGCAGGTCCAGCGTCGTTCCCAGCGAGGACGGCGGCACCAGGCGCGGGAACTCGAGCCGGAAGAGGTAGGCGTCGTCGCGGTCCTCGAGTCGGAAGACCTCGCCGTAGCGGCGCGCGCGTTCGAGCTTGTCGTCGAAGTGTTCGCGACCGGCGTGAAACCCGTCGAAGCCCACGCCGCTGCGGGCGATACGCCGGCCGGCCAGCGCGACGATGAGGGCGCCGAGCGGGAGCAGCAGCAGGCCGTAGATCGCTCCGCGCAGCGGCGCATCGCCGCCGTGGCGGCCGCGGAAGAAGCCCTCGCGCAGGCGCCATCCCGCCTCGGCCAGCGCGACCAGGACGCCCAGGAGCACCCACTTCTGCATGTCGGAGGAGAACAGCTCCGTACCCCTCGCGACCCCGATCGCGGCGCCGACGACCGGGTAGAGGAAGAGATTCAGGAACACGTTGGCCGCGGTCGCGAGCTGCGCGCTGAAGAAGCGCGTATCGCCGATCGACTCCTCGATGCGCTGCTTCGCCCCGGCGGGCAGCGCCCCGAGGACGCCCTGCCCGACGGCCAGCAACGACAGCGGCAGGAGCGCCATGCGGGACGTCGTCCGCCGCCGGGCCGCGCCGAGCGCGGTGACGATCTGATCGAAGTCGCCCGGGAGCTCGTGCGCGAAGACCTTCTGCGGCCTGGGGGGCGGGGGGGGCGCCGTGGCCTTCTCCACCTTGCCTCGCGCCGCGGCGACCGGCCTGGCCGCCGGCGCTGCCGCCTTCGGGGCCGCCGCTGCGGCCACAGGCGGCGCGGCCGGCGCGGGGCTTCCCTCGCTCGCCGCCGCGGCCGGAGCCTGGCCGCCGGCGCCCGTCTTGAAGCGCGACGGGGCGTCGTCGGGAATGGCCTCCTCGGGATGCAGGACGCGGGCGCGCGCGAGCAGCACGTCGTGCGTCTCCGGAATGTCTGGGTTCGGGACGCAGCAGTCGACGGGACAGACCGCGGCGCATGCCTCGTGGTCGTGAAAGCCGACGCACTCGGTGCACTTCTCGGGGACGATGTAGAAGATCTCGCTCGACAGCGCCGGGTGCGTGGACCCGTCGAGCGCCTGCCAGTCCACCGCGCCCTGATAGATGGCCGTATTCGGGCACTCGGGCTCGCAGGCCCCACAATTGATGCACTCGCTGGTGATCATCGTCGCCATCGACGCGAACTCCCTGGTCAGTGCCGGCGCACTGGCCTAACCAACTTCGCGGAAACCGTCAAACGCAACGGGCTCGTCGTCGCGCGCGACTCACCGCGGCGCGGCGGGCGCCTCCCCGCCGGGGGGCGTCGCCCACTCGCGCACGGCACCCTCGACTGCCGGGTTGAGCTGCTGGGTGCGCACGCGGCCGCGCTGGCGGCGGGTATCCATGGCCCGGCGCAGCTCCGCGAGCCCGTCGATCCGGTCCGTGAACTGGTCGGTGACCTCGCGCGCCTCGTCCCGGTTGTGGATCACCGACGGGCTGATGGTGATGAGCAGCTCCGTGCGCGTGGTGTTGTCGGTGTCCGAGCGGAAGAGGTGGCCGAGGACCGGCACGTCCATCAGGTAGGGAACCCCCTGTCGCCCGCTGTTGACGGAATCGTCGATGATGCCGCCGATGATGACCGTGCCGCCGTCCTGCACCACCAGGGTGGTCTCGGCCTCGCGCGTGGAGAACGATGGCGAGTTGGTGTTCCCGAACACCTGCTGGGCGACGGCGCTCACCTCCTGTCGGATCTGGAGGTTCACCAGGCCCTTCGAGTTCACCTGCGGCAGCACGGTGAGAATCTTGCCGACGTCGCGGTACTGCACGGTGTTCGCGGTCGTCGGCGCCACCGCGCTCGTCTGCAGGAAGGTCGAGGTCGAGGTCAGGATCGGGACCGATTCGCCCACCAGGATGTGCGCTTCCCGGTTGTCCGCGGCGATGATGTGCGGCGCGGACAGCATCTTCACCCGGGTGATGTTGTTGAGCGCGGTGAGGAAGATGCTGAAGTTCTTCGGGTCCGTGATGACGGCGAAGGCGCCGTTGGTCGGGGCGCGCGCGGCGCTGAGGACGCCGTTCAGGAACTGCCCGCCGATGTTCGCCGGCCCGGGGTTGGCGAAGATATTGGGGGGCGTATTGCCCGTGACGACCGCGCCCTTCAAGCTCCCGCTCTGGAACGCGTAGGCGATCCCGAACTGCAGATCCTTGGTGAGATCCACCTCGGCGATCATCACCTCGAGCACCACCTGGCGCGGAACGACGTCGATCTTCTTCACCACGTCGAGGATCAGCTGGTAGTCCCGCTTCGTCGCGAGGACGACGAGCGAGTTGGTCACCTCGTCGGCGACGATGCGCACCTCCTGGCGAAACACCGGAAGCGGGCCCTGGCTCGTCCCTGCCGGCCCGGGCGGTGGGGCCGGCCCTCCCGGAAGGGAGACGCCGGCGATGCCTCCGGGCTGGCCCGGAGCGCCTCCGGCAGCGCCACCGGCGGCGTTGCCTCGGCCGAGCCCCTGGCCCGTCCGTCCGCCGCCCTGGCCACCGCCGAACCCGCTGCTGCCGCCGCCGCCGCCTCCTCCTCCGAACTGCGACCCGGACCCTGACCCGAAACCCGACGAGCCGCCCGACGATCCAATCGCGTTGGTTGTGCCGCCGAGCGCGGTCCCCCCGCCACCTCCGGTGAGTCCGCCGCGGCGAAACCCGGTCCCGGCGGCCCCGCCGCCGGCTCCCACGCCGCCGACGCCTCCCCGGGCGCCGGCCCCTCCCCGTCCGGTGCCCGCCGCGCCGCCGGCGGCGAACAGCCCGGCGCCGCCGGGCGTCCCGGTGGGACCGCGGCCTCCCTGACCACCTTCACCGCCGCCGAAGAGCTCGTTCAGGACCGCGGCGAGGTCGGCCGCCTTCGCGTTCTCGACGTTGTAGACGAAGGTCTGGCGTCCCGCACCCTGATCGGGCGGGATGTCGAGCATCAGGAGCCAGCGGTCGATCTCCGTGAAGGCCGCCGGATCGACCGCGAACACGACGATCGCGTTCAGACGCTGCAGCGGGACCATGAAGACGCCGCCCTCGCCCTCGCCGGTCGCGGTGACGCCGTACGGCTGAAGGAGGGTCAGCAGCTCGTTCGCCAGCTCTTCCGGGTCGCCCTCTCGCATCTTGAAGACGCGCGCGTGGAGGTTACGGAAGCCGTCGATGTCGAACGTGGCGGCGAGCTGGCGCAGCCGCTGCACGTTGGAATTCAGGTCGGTGACGACCACGGCGTTCGCGCGCTGGTAGGACATGACGTCGCCGCCCGGCGTGACGAACGGCTGGAGGATGTTCGCCATCTCGTCCGCCAGCACGTGTCGCACCTGGAAGATCTCGATGACGAAGTTGTCGTCGGTGCGCGCGGTCCCGGCGGCTGCGCCGCGCGGGATGATGGCGCGCGTCTTCCCTTCCGCAACCGGGAGGATCTGCCACAGGTCGCCCTGCTGCACGGCGACGATGCCGTTCTGGCGCAGGATCTGGTTGAAGAGCGGGAAGAGATCGCGGCGCGATATCTTCCCCGTGGTGCGGATCGTCACCTGGCCCTCGATGCGAGGGTCGAGCGTGTAGCTGATGCCCAGCGCGGTGGCGAGGCTGTGGATCACCTCGCGAATGTCCGCACGCTCGAAGTTGAGCACCATCGCTTCCTCGTCACCGAGCGGTCGCTCCGACTCCGGAGGCGGCTCGCTGCTCTGCCCGGCCGGTGCGTCGGGTGCCGGCGCAGGTGGTGCCGGCGGGGTCTGTGCCCGCGCAAGTGTGCCGGCGAGCACCGTTACGACGCTCACGATCGCCAGCATCCGTTGCCCCTTCACTGCATCCTCCTCCCGACGGTGAGCGAATCGTCCGGCCGGCGCATGACCGGCCACGTGCGTCTCCGACGGCGTGTATCAGTTACCTTTGAGCTGTTCGAGCTTCTCGCGGACCGCCGCGGGTACATTCGGTGGGATGTTCGGCGCGGCCATTCCCGCGGCCGGCGGGCCTGCAGCCGGCGGCGCGGGAACCCCCGGCGCCTGCGGCATCCCCGTCGCGGCTGGCGAGCCCGGCATGCCCGGTACCCCGGGCGCCCCCGGTCGCGCCGGTCTGCCGGTGGGAGCGCGCGGCCCGCGCGGCGGCTGGATGCCGGCCGCCGGCGACTGGACGCCCGCTGCGGGCGACGTCGGCGCCGCCGCCGGTTGCCCGGGCCGCGGCGGGGCTCCGGGCCGCGGCATGCCGGCTGCTGCCGGCGGGGCACCGCCACCGCTCTTCTCCACGGCGAGGTTGAGGGTGACCACGTCGCCGGAGGCGGCAGCCAGGGTGACCCGGCTCGGCTGGATGGTCTTCAGGGTGTAGCCGCCGAGCTGATCGCCGATGCGCAGGCGCTTCTGCTGGTTCCCCTGGCCGACGTCGGTGACGAGGATCTCGCGGTCCCGGCCGATCATGCGGACGCCGACGAGGGTGAGGTTCGGCGGCGGCCCGAGCTCCTTGGGCGGCGGGGCCTTCGCGTCCTCGCTCGGCTTCTGGCGGCTCGGGTCGAACAGATCCTTGTTCACGATGGTGGTCACGAGCACCGTCGGCTGCTGCTCGACCTTCTCGTTCGCGCCGCGCTTGCCGCCGCGCCGGCCGCCGCCCGTCTTGCCGTCCGGCTTGTCCTGGTCCTTCACGCCGGGATCCGTCCCGCGAACCGCGACCTCCACCGGCGGGAGGGTCCGTCGCCACGTGAGCGCGATCTGGAACCCCAGCAGGATGACGATGACGCCCAGCACGCCGTTGAGGATCCCCCAGCGACCCATCAGTCCTTCTCCGCGCGCGGGTGCTTCTTCAGGCCGAGGGGCGCCATCAGGCCTGCCGCCGGGCTCGTCGTGCTGGTCGTACCCGTGTGGATGGTCGTGGTGACACGGCCCGGAGCCGCGGCCGGTGCGACGGTCGTGGTCGTCGACGCACCCGTCGTCGGCACGATGATCGACCTCGCAGGACCCGACGGTGCCGAACCGGTGGGGGCCGGGCCCGTTGGCGCGGGACCCGTCGGCGCCGGGCCCGTGGGCGCCGGACCCGAAGGACCGGACGGCGCTCCGGGGTTTGCCGCGGCGCCCTCCGGCGGCGTCGTGGTCGTGGTCGAGCCCTCCGCGACCGTCTCGACGGCTTCCGCTCCCTCCGCCGGCACGCCATCCTCCCCCTTCGCTTCCTCACCGAGCACGAAGCCGGTCACCTCGACGGTGGCCTGGATCGTGCGCGGGCCCTTCGCCCCCGGCACGGCGCCGCGTCGATTGGCCTCCACGAACGGGATCGCGAGCTGCTGATCGTACTCCAGCCCGGACATCAGCTCCGCGAACGGCTTGAGCTCGCCCGACAGCGTCAGCCGCACCGACACCTTGCGGTACGGATCCAGGGCCTCTTCCTTCATCACCTGCGTGCTCTGGACGGTGACCCCCTTCTCGGCCGCCAGCGAGTTGGTGCGCTCCTGGAGCGCGGCCGCGCCGAGCGTTCCGCCACGCCCGGGCAGGAGGTGCGTTCGCGTCTGCTTCAGCCGCTTCTCCAGCTCGCCCCGCTCGGCGCGCAGCGAGTCGGCCGAGCCGAGAACCCGCGCCGAGCGCGACAGCTGCTCCCGCCCCTCGGCGATCTCGTCGGACACGCGCTGGCGGTACTCGCGCAGGGGCACGACGCCGTACAGGTAGACCACGCAGATCGCTCCGAAGCTCAGGACGCCGAGGATGATGCGCTGGTCGCGCTGCGAGTGCCCCGCGTACCAGCCCTGCAGGCGCGCCCACAGGGCCTGCAGCCGGGCGCGCAGCGCGCTCACCGCACCACCTCGGCCACGATGGAGAAACGCTCCTTGTCGCCCTGCTTGGTGGTGGGCGACGCGAAGTTGACGTTCTTGAAGCGCTTCGACTTGCCGAGCGCCGTGATGAGGTCGGAGGCCGAGCGCGCCTGCCCGTCGAGCGTCAGCCGGCCCGAGCGCAGGTTGAGACCCGTCAGGTAGGCGTCGGACGGGATCAGCTCGGTCAGCTCCTTCATGAGCGGGGTGACCTGCGGCTCCAGGCCCTCGCTGAGCGTGTCGATCTCCTTCTGGAGCTGGTCGACGTCCGCCTGCAGCTTCTTCACCTCGCGCACCTGGGGCTCGATGCTCTCCAGCTGCGCCTGGAGCTGGCGCCGCAGCAGCGCATCCTTGACGAGCGCGCTGCCGCCCCAGACGAGCACGAGGAGCGCGCTCAGCGCGACGAGGATGATGGTCGCGAGCGAGATGCCCTCGTCGTGGCCGCGACGTTCCTCCGCGGGCAGCAAGTTGACGGCGACCGTCCCCTCGCGCACGGCATCGAGCGCCGCACCGACCGCGGGCAGCATCGCCGGCGTCGAGGAGAAGAACTCCTCCGGCGCGTGGAGGCGGCCACGCGCGAGGGCCAGCAGGTCACCCTCTCCCGGCAGCGACAGGCTCGAGCCGTCCCCGTTCGCGAGCTCCCAGCGGTAGAGCGGGACGTCGCTCGCCGCCAGCGCCTCCTCCGCGAGCTGGCGCGCGACGGAGCGCTCGAGTCCCGCGGCATCGCCGATGCGCTTGGTGGAGAGAAGCTGGCTGGAAACCAGGCGGCCGCCCGTGAGGAGCGCGACCTCCGTGGCGCCGGGTACGGTGAGGAGCACGCCGAGTGGCCCCGAGCCGTCGCCGCGACAGAACGTGACGAAATCGGCGATGGCCGTCGAGGCCAGGACGATGCCCCGCGGCCGGACCGTCGCCTGCTCGAGCGCGTCCAGGTACCCCTGCACCACCTGACGGGGGATGCACATCAGGAGCACCTCGAGGCGCTCCTCGCCCTGGTCGCGCGCCGAGTAGTCGTAGAAGATCTCCTCGCGCGGCAGCGGGATCAGGTTCTCGATCTCGTACTCGAGGACCTGCGCCAGGTTCTCCTTCGCCGCGGCGGGCAGCAGGACGCGATTGAACGCCGCCTGCGAGCGCGGCACGCACAGCACCGTCCGCCGGGTGTCGACCTCGCCTTCGCGGGTGAAGGCGGCGACCGCCTGGGTCAGCGCGAGACGGCGCTCGTCGGGGCGATCCGATCCCGGCAGCGGCACGGTCCGCGTCCCCCGCACCGTGACCTGGAAGAGCCGCTTGCGGAGATGCGCCAGCGCCACCTCGTGCTCGGCGACGTAGATCCCGAGCCCGTCGACGAAATCCGCTCGGCTCAGGCGCTGCGACAGCTCGCTCAGGGTCACGAGACGGGCTCTCCGCCGCCCGTCGCACCCGCCGGGCCAGCCCCGGCGGTGCCGCGCGGCACCTTGCCCTGCCACGGCGCGCGATCCATCCAGAGCCGCGTGATCGGCTTCTCGCCGACGCCCGAGTCCTCGAGGTTCATGACCGCCGCGATCGTCGAGCGATTGTCGGGCTTCGCCATGTCGGCGCGCGCCTCGACCAGCACCATCTGCGGCTCGCCCGACTCGAGCACGTTGGCGAGGGCCGGATCGATCGCGGTGAGCTTCTGCTCCACGAGCGCCTCGAAGGACGTGGGATCGTCGCCACGCTCCTGCACCATCTCGTCGGCGTCGGGGGCCTCGACGCCGAGCGCTTGCAGGACGGGCGACGTGACGCTGTTCATGTTGATCTTGTCGAGCTTGCAGAAGACCGAGACGACGTCGCGCAACCCCGGACGCCCGTCGATGCCGTAGAACAGGTCCGCGGTGACGCCCTTCACCAGCAGCAGCTCCTGCACCGAGTCGAAGAACCCGTCCTTCGGGTCGTAGCCGCGCGCGGAGCGATAGTACTCGCGCTCGGCGCCGTTCAGGCGCTTGATGTGATCGGCGTCACGCCAGTCGAGGATCGCGTCGACGATCTCCTCGACCTCCTTCGCCTGGCGCGAGTTCATCCCCTGCGTGGCGTTCGGCCCGCGCAGCAGGTTGGTGATGACGGGTGTGAGCAGGGTCTCGCTCGCGTAGTTGAGCGGGACGCGGCCGCACTCGTCCGTGACCCGGACCTGGGCGTGCACGCCGGCGAACTCCGCGTCGTACCACTGTCCGTCGGCGACCGAGATGCCCGGGCCCGTCGTCCTGTCGGGATCGTCGCCCGTCGCGGCGCCGGCGGTACCGGTCGTACCGGTGGTGTTGCCCGGCGACTTGCCGGCCTGCTGGGGCGTGCGGTTCCCGCGCTCGAGCTCGTCCTGGTAGACGGCCTTGTTCATGGCGGCGAGCGCCGCGTAGTACGCCTGGGTCTCCTCGGCGAAGTTCACCGACGCCTTCGCGTCGTCACGCATGTAGCGGCCGAAGTCGAGCGCCAGCACGCCGAGGGTCATGAACGCCCACAGCACGAGAAGGAGCGCGATGCCGCGCTGTCGCTTCCGCTCGGCAGGCGTCATTCGTCGTCCTTCTCGTCGGCGGCGTCCTCGGCGTCCTCGTTGTCCTTCCCGCCACCGGCCTGCTGCGCCGCGGCGCCGGTCGCGCCCGCCGCCCCCGCCTGCCCTTCCTTCTCGTCCGCCGCCTCGCCCATCAGCTCCTCGGGATCGGTCGTCCCGCTGAACTGGAAGGAGTTGATCGGGATCTCCTGCACGACGGTGCCGTCGACCCCCGGCAGGCCGTCGACGGAGATCCGGACGGCAGGCGGGAGCCGATCGTGGTCGAAGGGATTCCATCGCGGCGCGTAGCCGGGGGGATCGCGTTCGTCCGGATCCCAGTAGTCGAAGCTCATGTGGCGGAAGCCGTCGAGGAGCACGGCGGTGCGCGCACCGGCGCGATCCACCCGACCCTTGCCGAGCGAATCCGGCGAGATGTGCGGGTTCTCGGTGAGGAGCAGGCACGGCGAGCTGCTCCCGCACCGTGGGCCATCCTCGATCGCGTAGGTGACCTCGACCTGCCCGCCGCCGCCCTGCAGCCCCGCCGCCGTGACGAACTGCATCGTGCTGGGCGTCCCCTTGAAGTACCAGAAGGCTCCCTCGTCCTCGTTGCGGGCGGGGTATGCGACGGCCGACTTGATCTGCCGCACGAGCACATCGTTCGTCGCCCGCAGGCGCTGCGACGTCACGACGGCGTTCTGCCCCTTCTCGAGGGCCCGTGTGCCGAGGTGAAACGCCCCGTAGATGATCGCGGTCAGCATCGCCAGCGAGCTCATGGCGAGCACGACCTCGAGCAGCGTGAAGCCGGCGGCGCGCGACGGCCGCCTACTTGTCATTCTCCTCTTCCTTCCCCAGCTCCTCCTTGTCGACACGCAGGGCCAGGGTCTTCAGCGTGTAGGTCTTCGACCCCCTGCCGTCCTCCCAGTCCACGTCGACCTGCACGTAGCGCGGGAGCTCGTCCTCCTCGATCTCGGTGTCGTCGGGCGGCGCCGGCACCTCGTCGGGCACCTTGGCGGCCCGCACCGTGACCCGGGTGCGAAAGCCCTCGGGGGACGTGTTCTCGACCTGGAGCGTCTTCGGCGGATCGAAGACGATCTTGTCCATCTCGGTGCGCGCCCGCATCACCGCGCGCGTCTGGCGCGAGGCGCGACCCTGGAGCTGCAGGCTGCCGCTGAAGACCTGCATGCACGCGACCATCCCGATCCCGACGATGGCCATCGCGACGGCGATCTCGAGGAGCGTGAAGCCGCCGGCGCGGGCGCGCCCGCTCATGACGCCGCGTCTTCGACCCGCACGCTACCGACCAGGGGATCCAGGCTGATGCGAAGTCGGTCATGCGTGCGGTCGCGGCGGCTGGCCACCACGACGTCGGCGCCACTCGTGCTGCCGTTGGGGAAGAAGAGGATCTGGCGCCCGCCGTCACCCACCTCGGCTCCGCCGTCAACTCGCTCGATGACGGCCCGGTCGGTGAGGACTGCCCAGCGGCCCCAGTCGCTGGTGGCGATCGTGTTGCGCTCGGGGTTGATGATGAGCTCCTGGGGCTCCGACTTGGAGAGCGCCTCCACGCGGCAGTGCACCATGGTGGACGCGATCTGCCGCGCGGCGCGCCGGACCTCGCGCGAATCGAAGCCGCCCTCGATGAGCGGGATGGCCAGCGTCAGCCCGATGGCGATGATCACGAGGACCACCGCCATCTCGATGAACGTGAAGCCGCGGCGCGCGGACCGCTTCACCCGTTGTCGCCTCCCCAGCTGGTGATGTCGCGGTTCGTGTCCTGTCCGCCGGGCGCGCCGTCGGCGCCGAGCGAGTAGATGTCGTACGGGCGCCCGCCGTCGCCGGGACTGCGGTACGTGTAGGGCCGATCCCAGGGATCCTTCGGCACACCCTTGTTCAGGTAGGGACCATCCCATCGCTCCAGGCCGCTCGGGCGCTGGACGAGGGCCTGCAGCCCTTCCTGGGTGGTCGGGTAGCGGCCGATGTCGAGACGGAACGTGTCGAGCACCGTTCCGAGCCGCTCGATCTGCATCGCCGCCGCCTGCGTCTTCGCCTTCTCGGAGCGGCCGATCAGGTTCGGCCCGACGAGTGCCATCAGCAGGCCGATGATGACCATGACCACCATGATCTCGATCAGCGTGAAACCCGCCTGCCTTGTCCGTCGTTCTGCCATGACTCCGTTCCTTCTTCAGATGGGGAGATCGTTGACGCTGAAGATCGCCGACAGCATCGACACCACGATGAAGCCGACGACCAGTCCCATGACGAGAATCAGGACGGGCTCCAGCAGGCGCGTGAACTGCTGGATACGCGTCCGCACCTCGCGGTCGAAATAGTCCGCCACCTTGAGCAGCATGTCGTCGAGCTTGCCCGTGTCCTCGCCCACCGAGATCATCTGGATGGCGAGCGGCGGGAACACGCCCGAGCGCGCGAGCGGCTCCGCCACGCCAGCCCCTTCGCGGACGCCCACCTCGACGTCGGCCAGGGAGCGCGCCACCACCTGGTTGCCCGCGATCTCCTTGACGATGCCGAGTGCCTGGACCATCGGAACGCCGCTCTTCAGCAGCGTGCCGAGCGTGCGCGCGATCTTGGACACCTCCATCTTGCGCACGACGTTGCCGACGATGAACAGCCGCAGCTTCCACTGGTCCCACGCGAGCGACCCGCTCGGTGTGCGAATGTAGTACCGCACGGAGAGCACGAGCAGCGCGATGCCACCGAGCCCGGCCCACCAGTAGCCCCGGATCGCATCGGACACGGTCATCACGATGCGCGCCGACAGCGGCAGGGTCTTTCCCATGTCGCTGAACAGCGCCGAGAACTTGGGCAGCACGTAGACGAGGAGGACCATGATCGAGACGCCCATGGCCCCGGTCAGGACCACCGGGTAGGCGAGCGCGGCGCGCGCCTCGTCACGCAGCTCCTGGGTGCTCTCCAGGTACTCGACGAGGCGCTGCAGCACGACGTCGAGGAAGCCGCCGACCTCGCCGGCACGCACCATGTTCACGTACAGCGGCGGGAAGAAGCTGTGCTTGGCGAATGCGTCGGCGAGGGACTTGCCGCCGCGCACGGATTGCAGCACGTCCGCCACCACCACCTTCAGCGCCGGCTTGTCGGCCAGCTCGACGAGCGTGCCGAGGCTGCGGTCGAGCGGCAGGCCTGCGGAGAGCAGCGCCGACAGCTCGTGGGTGACGATCATGAGATCGCGGTGGCCGAGTCGCCGCGTGATGAACGAGACGTTCGACAGCGACGAGAGACGCGACGGCGCGCCGGTCGACGTCGCGGCGGCGCCCTTGGCCTTGGCGTCACCCACGGCCGCACCGATGCGGATGGGGATCAGCCCGCGATCCTGCAGGCGCGCCACGACCGCGGCCGCCTCGGCGGCCTCGATGGTGCCTTCGACGACCTTTCCTTGCGAATCAGCCGCGCGGTACTGGAAATACGCCAATGAGAGTCTCCAGGGCCCGCCCCCTCACACCGCAACCCGGAGCGTAACTGGCGGGAAAGACTTTACAAATCTATACGCGATGACGGTCCGACCTGCAATCGCCGGGCGACCTCCACGCGCGCACCACGTTGGACGTACCGCCCGCCGCGTTCTTCAACCACGCAGCCGCACCTGCCCGTCCATGTCCCCCGGCACCTCGATCCCGAGCAGGGCCAGGATGGTGGGTGCGAGGTCGACGATGTCGAGATCCTCGGTCGGGACGCCGGGGCGATTCACGTAGAAGAGCGAGTCGTCGTACGTGTGCATGCCGGTGAGCGCGCTGCGCCCGAAGACCTCGGTGCGCGCCATGGCCCCCTTCGGATCGTAGCCGTCGGTGAAATGCATCACGAGATCGGGCGCCGCGTCGAGGCAGTCGCCGTGGTAGAGCTCGTCGCGCGCGAACACGCGTGGCACGGGACGTCCGCCGGCCGGCGCGCCCGGGCTGTCGTCCCGCAGCGCGAGCAAGCCCGCACGGACCTGCTCGAGGAGCGCGGGCGCCTCGGCGTCGTCCACCGTGCCGAGCGGAAAGCGGCCCTTGCGATGCAGGTAGATCCGTCCCGGGTCGAGGGCGAACACCCTGGAGGAGGGGTCGATGTCGGCCGGCCCTCGCGGCTTCTCCGTGGTGAACCGGAGCAGCCCCTGGTCGCGCAGCCACGCGTTCGGAAACACCTCGCGATGGATCAGGGTATGCCCGTGGTCCGCCACCACGAACAGCGGGATGTCCGCCGGCAGGGCCGCGACCAGCTCCCCGAGCGCGTCGTCGAGCCGCCGGTAGAAGTCGAGGAACCGCTCGTGATGCGGCGCCGACGGATCGACGTACTGGTTCCAGAAGTAGTGGTGCAGGCGGTCACACTCCGTGATGACGCCGATGAAGAGATCCCAGGGCTCGCCGCGCACCAGCTCGAGATACGTCCGCCGGCGTGCGTCGAGGGTCGCCTCGAGGTCGGTGAAGAAGTACTCGGGGCGCTGGTCGGCATTCACGTAGTCGACGTCGATGCGATAGCCGCCGGCGGTGAGGCGCGGCAGCAGCTCGGGCGGGTAGACGGCGCGCTCCAGCTTGACCGCGACGAATCCCGACACCAGGAGGCCGTGCAGCGGCCGCGCGGGGTAGGTGTTCGGGATGTTGAGCACGATGCAGCGCTTGCCCGCCCGCCCCGCGACGTCCCACAGCGTGTCGCCGTGCACGTTGCCGAAGTTCGGGAAGAACATGCTCATGGTGCCCGGCTTCAGATCGGTGAAGCCGTAGACGCCGTGCTTGCCGGGGTTCTTCCCGGTCATAAAGCCGGTCCACGACACGCTCGAGATCGTCGGGATCGACGACCGCATCGGTGCCATCGTGCCGCCCGCCGCGAGCCGCGCCAGGTTGGGCGTGATCCCGCGGGCGATCAGGTCCTGCACGAGCGGGAGCCCGACCCCGTCGAGTCCGATGACCGCCACCCGCTTCGCCGCGGCCACAGGAGGCTCCGCCAGACGGTGCTGGTCTTCCTTCGCGCCCCCGCGGCGCAGCCGATCGAGCCAGCCCACCCCCTCACCTCCGACTAGATCTCTTCTTGCGTGACCCGGACCACCTCGGCGACCGTCGTGACGCCCGTGCGCACGGTGCGCCAGCCGTCGTCGCGCAAGGTGCGCATCCCCTGCTTCACGGCGGCGTCCTTGATCAGACCGGACGACGCGCGCTCGAGGATCAGGCCTTTCACGGTGTCCGTCACCGGCAGGAGCTCGTAGATGCCCGCGCGCCCCCGGTATCCCGTCTGCGCACACTCCTCGCAGCCGGTGCCCTCCACGGCGCGCACGTCCTCGCCGCTGCCGCCGCCCATCTCGCGCAGCACCTCGATGCCGAGCTCGGCCGGGCGAGCACACTTCGCGCACGCGCGGCGGACCAGCCGCTGCGCCAGCACCCCGAGCAGCGCGGACGCCAGGAGGTAGCTCTCCACGCCCATCTCCAGCAGGCGCGACACGGCACCCGACGCGTCGTTGGTGTGCAGCGTGGAGAAGACCAGGTGGCCGGTGAGCGCCGCCTGGATGGCGATCTCGGCCGTCTCGGCGTCGCGGATCTCGCCGACCATGATGACGTCGGGGTCCTGGCGCACGATCGAGCGCAGCCCGCTCGCGAACGTGAGGCCGATCGACGGCTTCACGTGAATCTGGTTGACGCCGAAGAGCTGGTACTCGACCGGATCCTCGATGGTGATGATCTTCTTGTCGGGCCGGTTGATCTTGTCGAGCGCGCCGTAGAGCGTGGTCGTCTTTCCGCTGCCGGTCGGCCCGGTCACCAGGATCATCCCGTAGGGCCGGTGGATGAGCGTGGTGAAATCCTGCAACGTGTCCTGGGGAAAGCCGAGCGTCTCGAGGTTCACGACGATGCTCGAGCGGTCGAGAATACGGAGCACGACGCTCTCGCCGTAGAGCGTCGGCAGCGTCGACACGCGGAGATCGATCTCCTTTCCCATGAGGCGCAGCTTGATGCGGCCGTCCTGAGGAAGACGACGTTCCGCAATATTGAGCTTCGCCATGATCTTGATGCGCGACGCGATGGCCGCTTGCAGCCGGCGCGGCGGCGTATCGACGTCGTGGAGCACGCCGTCGATGCGGTAGCGGACCTTCAGCTCCTGCTCGAACGGCTCGACGTGGATGTCCGACGCGCGCTGCTCGACGGCGCGGTTGATGAGCACGTTCACCAGCCGGATGACCGGCGCTTCGCTGGCGAGGTCGCGCAGGTGATCGACGTCGGCTTCGTCGTCGGAGAGGAACTCGAGATCGCCGTCGCCGTTATCCCCCGCACCGTTCTTCCCGTCGCCCGCGCCGTTCCCGTACGCCGCCTCGAGCCCCTCCAGCACGTCGCGCTCGCGCGCCAGGCGCGGGTCGATGTCGAGCCCCGTCGCCACCTGGAGCCCCTGCAGCGCGTACTGGTCGCCGGGATCGGCCATCGCGACCGTCAGCGTGCCGTTCTGCTGCGCGAGCGGCAGCACCTTCGCGCGCCGCAGGTACTTCAAGTTCAGCTTGCCGAGCGGCACCGGTTCGCTGGGGAATTCGCGCCGCGACACCGACGTCACCCCGAGGTAGGCGGCCAGGAGCGGCTGCAGGTCCTCCTCGGAGATGAAGCCCAGGTCGAGGAGAAGGCGCTCGATCCGCTCGCCGCGCTCCGCCTGGAGCTTCCGGACCTTGCGCAGATCCTCCGGGGTGACGCGTCCCTGGTCGAGCAGGATCTGCTCGAGAGTACGGTGCTGGAGCTCCATGAACGGCGCGAGAGGATATCCTAGGCCGCCCTGTGCCGCCAGTCGTCGAGCACGGTGGCGAGCGTGTCGACGAGCGGGATCCGCGGCGCCCAGCCCGTGTCGGCCGTGGCCCGCGCATGGCTCCCCACGATGCGCTCGGCGTCGTGCGGCCGCCGCCGCGCCGGATCGATCCACGCCCGCATCGGGACACGCGCGAGGCTGCGCAGCTGCGCGATGATCTCGGCGACGCTGGCGCCCTCGCCGGTGCAGAGGTTGTACACCGTCCCCCTGCGACCGCGCTCGAGCAGCGCCACGTACCCGCCGGCGACGTCGCGCACGTCGCCGACGTCCCGCACCGGATCGACGTTACCCACCGTGAGCACGGGCGGCTGGCGGCCGCTCTCGATGGCGGCGACCTGGCTGGCCAGCGCCGCGCACACGTAGGCCGGCAGCTGCCCGGGGCCCGTGTGATTGAAGGGGCGCGCGACGAGGACGTCGAGCCCGTACGCCCGCTCCCACTGCAGCGCGGCCACCTCCGCCGCAGCCTTGCTGGCGCCATACACGGTGAGCGGACGCAGCGGCGCGTCCTCACCGACGGGCTGGTCGGCGGCCGGGACGTCTCCATAGACGGCGCTCGAGCTGACCAGGAGGAGACGGGGCGACCGCGGTGCCGCGCGTGCGGCGGCGAGCACGGCGAGCGTGCCCCCGAGATTCACGCCGTACGCTGCCTCCGGATCCGCCTCCGCGACCCGGGGCTCGGCGACCGCGGCGAGGTGCGCGACCGCGTCCGGCGCGACCTCCGCCGTCACGCGCGCGACGCCGGCGGCGTCGCGGATGTCAGCGGGATGGAAGACGAGTGGCGCACCGACGTCGCGCGCCGGCGGATGTCGCGCCAGGCCGTGCACCGTGTGACCCCGCTCCACGAGCGCGCGCACGAGCGGGGGACCCGCGAAACCCGAGACGCCGGTGACGAGCACGCGCAGCGCCCGACCGTCCGGTGTCCCGGCGGGAGGAGCCGGCTTCACCCCGGACGCTCGCGCAGGCGATCGAGGTCGGCGCGGACCATCATCTCGACGAGCTCGGCGAAGCCGACCCGCGGGCTCCAGCCGAGCTCGCGCCGCGCCTTCGCCGCGTCGCCGATCAGGTGCTCGACCTCGGCGGGCCGGAGCAGCGCGGGATCCTGCCGCACGTGCCGCTGCCAGTCGATCCCGACCACGGCGAAGGCGGTCTCGATCAGCTCGCGCACCGAGTGCGCCTCGCCGGTCGCGACCACGTAGTCGTCGGCCGCGGGCTGCTGCAGCATACGCCACATGGCGTCCACGTAGTCCCCCGCGAAGCCCCAGTCGCGGCGCGCGTCGAGGTTCCCGATGGTGAGCTCCGTCGCCTGACCCAGCGCGATGCGGGCCACGCCCTCGGACACCTTGCGGGTGACGAACTCGCGCCCGCGCCGGGGGCTCTCGTGGTTGAACAGGATGCCCGAGCAGGCGAACAGATCGTAGCTCTCGCGGTAGTTGACCGTGATGTAGTGCCCGTAGACTTTGGCGACGCCGTACGGGCTGCGCGGATGGAACGGCGTGGTCTCGCGCTGCGGGGTCTCGCGCACCTTGCCGAACATCTCGCTCGAGCTCGCCTGGTAGAAGCGCGCCTCCGGGGCGACCAGGCGCGTGGCCTCGAGCATGCGGGTGACCCCGATCGCGTCGAACTCCGCGGTGAGCACCGGTTGCTGCCACGACGTGGGCACGAAGGACATCGCCGCGAGGTTGTATATCTCCGTCGGCCGCACCGTCTTGAGGACGTCGATGAGCGACAACTGGTCGAGCAGGTCGGCCTGCCTGAGCTCGATGCGGCCGTGCAGGTGGGCGATGCGCTCGAAGCTCTCGGTGCTGGCGCGTCGCACGACGCCGACGACGTGATACCCCTTCTCCAGCAGCAGCTCGGCCAGGTAGGAGCCGTCCTGGCCGGTGATCCCCGTAACCAGCGCGCGCGGTGTCATGCGTCCCCTCTTCGTTCCGGCGTCCCGGCGCCGTCGCGGAGGCGGTCTCCGTACATCGACCGGTAGTAGTCGCGGTACGCCCCGCTCTTCACCGACTCCCACCACGCCCGGTGCGCGCGGTACCACTCGACGGTGGCGGCGATCCCGCGCTCGAACGTCCAGCGCGGCGCCCAGCCCGTGGCGGCCAGGCGGCCGGCGTCGAGGGCGTAGCGGCGATCGTGTCCCGGCCGGTCCGTGACGTGGCGGACGAGATCGCGCGGGCGGCCCGTGAGCCCGAGGATGGTCTCGGTGACCGCCCGGTTCGGGCGCTCGTTCGCCGCGCTCACGTTCCACACCCGGCCGTCGACATGTGGGAGGCCGAGCACGTGCCAGAGCGCCGCACAGTGGTCGCTCACGTGGATCCAGTCGCGCACGTTCCCGCCGTCTCCGTAGAGCGGCAGCGGCTCGCCGTCGAGCGCGTTGGTGACGAAGAGCGGGATCAGCTTCTCGGGAAACTGGTAGGGGCCGTAGTTGTTCGAGCAGCGCGTGATGACCGCCGGCACCCCGAAGGTGGTGGCATACGCGTGCACGAAGGCGTCCGCCGCCGTCTTGCTGGCCGCGTACGGGCTGGACGGCCGCGCCGGCCAGTCCTCGGTGGCGTGCCCCTGCACGATGCTGCCGTACACCTCGTCGGTGGACACCTGCAGGAAGCGATCGACCCCGCCTGCGTCGCGCGTCGCGTCGAGCAGTGCCAGCGTCCCGTGCACGTTGGTGTGCAGGAACGGCGCCTGGTCGACGATGCTGCGATCGACGTGCGACTCGGCGGCGAAGTTCACCACCACGTCGATGTGCTCGTCGCGCAGCAGGCGCGCCATCGCCTCGCGGTCGGCGATGTCGCAGCGCTCGAAGCGCACGCGCGGGTCCGCGAGCAGATCGGCCAGGTTCGCGAGATTGCCGGCGTACGTGAGCAGATCGACGGCCACCAGCCGGGTCACGCCGTGCGCCGGCTCACCGTCCGCTCCGAGAGCCTGGCGCACGAAGTTGGTGCCGATGAACCCCGCCGCTCCGGTCACGAGCAGTCGCATGGCTCCATCGTAGCCCATCGAGCCGCCGGAGTCCCAGCGTCGGTGACGGCGCTCAGAAGTAGCTCTCGCCGGGGAAGCCGATGGCGCCGGGGCGCGACGCCCCCAGGCTGGGCAGGAGGGCGCCCCCATAGTTGCGCCGCGTGGGAGCCTGACCGAACGACCCCAGCCCGAGGAGCGTGATCGAGAACCGGTAGAGGCGCTCGTTGGGGTTGAAGGTGTCGCTGACGCCGAATTCGGCCGCCCAGCACTGGCAGGGCGAGATGAAGCGCAGCAGGTAGTCGCGCAGCGTGAAGTGGGGCCCGAGCGATGTCGTCTTCCCGTTTACCGTCTGCGTCGTGGTGCCGAAGTCGTAGAGCGCCCCGGCCGAGAAGCCCACGTAATTGCCCAGGCGCAGATAGAACGCGCCGCCGACGTTCTGCGTGCCGATCTGCTGGAAGAGCAGATCGTCGCGCGTCCCGCGCAGGTTCACGTTCTTGTCCACGAAGCGGTAGAAGAGCGACAGCGAGGACGCCTGCTGGTAGATGTTGTGGGGCGGCGCCACCCAGCCGGGCTCGTTCAGGGTCAGCGCGGCGTTCTGCGCGTCGAGGTTGCCGTCGCTGACGTTCACCGAGGCGTCGTACGAGAGGTAGATGTAATCGATCGGCGCCACGCGCAGCCCGAGGTCGATGTCGGCGAGGTGGCTGTTCGTGTTGATGTCGCGGGACGGGTCGAAGCCGTGTCGGATGCCGAAGCGGATCAGCTCGCGCGACAGTACCGCCGGCGTCGCGCTCGGGGCCGTCATGCTGCCGTCCTCGTCGCCGGTCGGCTGCGGCGGCGGCGCGTTGTCCGCCGGATTGGCGGCCCGGCCGAGGATGCGCGTCGTGATGCCGTACGACACGAAGTTGCGCCGATCGATGGCGTCCAGCTCGTCGAACAGATACCCGCGGCTGAACACGCTGCGCACCAGGCTCTGCTGGCGCTGCGCGTTGGACGAGAAGCGGAATTCCCTGCACGGGAGCACCGCACCCGACCCGCTGGGATCGCGGCAGATGTCGACGTCGAAGAGCTGCTGGTCCGTCTCCGGCACGTAGAGGTAGCGGACGTCCGGCTCGATCGAATGGCGGATCTTCTCGAGCCCGAAGTGCTCGAAGGTGTATACGCGGTCGAACTCCGTGCCGATCTGCGCCCGCACCTGACCGATTCCGCGCAGGTGCGTGTGGTCGAGGAACGGGAGGACGTTGGAGTCGTCCACCGCCTTGAACGTCTTCGTCGTGCTCGCGGTCTGCACCACGAGACCCACCTGGCGGTTGTCACCGAGGGCGTACATCGTCCCGTGCAGCTGGCCGCTGACCGACCCCGTGAGCGCGGAGCCGACCTGGAACGGCAGGAAGAGCCTCGGCGAGACGTCGCCGCGGAAGCCGTCGAATCCCTCGACGCGCTGGAAGTCCGTGACCTGCCCCCCGAGCTGGCCCACCAGACGATTGCCGAGCAGCGGAAGGGAGTCCTCGGCTCGGAGGTACGGGGCGCGCTGCGGGGCGAGCACCTGGGGATCGATCAGGTCCTGGTAGTAGTCCGACTCCGCCTGCATGAGGCCGCCGCTCCAGGTGTCGATCACGCCGAGACGCGTCTTGGTGAGGCGCGCGCTCACCAGGCGCAGCCCGGTGTCGAGAGTCGAGCTGAAGTTCCGGATCTCGCGCAGCAGGGTATCGTCGCTGACGGCGAACGCGTCGAAGTACATGTCGACGTCTTTCGAGAGCGGCTGCTTCGCGCTTCCCAGCACCAGCCAGCGATTGACAGGCGGCGGCCCCGAGTTGCTGACGATCTCGTCCGCCTTCGAGGTGCGGATGCTCTCGTTCCAGTAGCCGCCGGCGAAGCTGCCGCGCGCTTCGTCGGACAGCATGTAGCGATACTCGGCGAGGAGGCCGATCCGGGCGGCCGTCTCCACGTCGACCGCGACGGTCGCATCCTGGCTCTTGCTGATGTTCCAGAAGAACGGCTGCTCGAACTGGAAGCCGCGCCGCGCGGAGTATCCGAACCGGGGCATCAGGAAGCCCGTCGCCCGGTCGGACAGCGCCGGGAAGCTCAGAACGGGGAACCAGAGCACCGGCACGTCCATCACGCGGAACGTCGCGCCGTGCACCCAGCCGAGGCCGTTCAGCTTGACGTCGGTCGTCTTCCCCCCCAAGCTCCAGCTCGGGGTCTCGATGCCTCCGCAGTGGCAGGTCGTGAACACGCCGTCTTCGATGTGGTAGCGCGGGCCCATCCAGCTTCTCGAGCCGGCTGGAGCGCAGGCCGTAGCCCGTGGCGGCGAACTCGGCGCCGCCCGGCTCCATCCAGCCGGACTCGTCGTTCATGTCGATGTGCCCGACGTCGCCCTGGAGCATGGTGTCCGGATCCGTCACCACCACGTGGCCGCTGGCATCGGCGATGCTGGTGGTCCGGTCGTAGTGCACCTCGTCGGCGCGCAGGGTGAGCACGCCGCGCGTGATGGTCACGTTGCCACGCGCGATGAGGACGTTGTGCTCCTTGTCGTAGGTGAGCTCGGCAGCGTCGATGCCGATCTCCTCGGTCTCCGGCGTGGCCGGCCGGCGCGCTCCCCCGCCCTGGCGTCCGTGCCGTCCCACCGGCGCACCCGGCGGCGGCTGCCGTCCCTTGAGCGCGACGGCGACTTCCCCGGACGGTGACGGGGGCGTCACCGTGTAGGTGACGGGCTGGCGCACGAAGATGACGATCGTGGTGCCCGCCTCGCCCGGAACGACGCGCACCGTGCTCACGAGGTCGTCGGCCACCTCGATGGCCGCGGGTCGGCTCGTGCTGAGCCCGCGAAGGACGAGCGTGATCTCGTCGCGGAACGTCTCGCCCGTGCTCGCGGCGCCCTGCCCGGGCGTGGCGGGCTTCGCTCCGACCGTCTGATCGTCGACGACCGTGTCGGGCGTGGCGCGCACCGTGACGAGCGTGTTGGGCAGCGGCGCCGGGTTGGAGAGCACCCTGACCTCGGCCGGCATCGGCTCCATCCCGAGCGCGAGGCGACAGGAGAGCACGATCACGCCGAGGGCCCCAACCCCTCCTCCCGCGCCCGCCCGGGCCGTCATCGCGGCGGTTCTCTAGCATCACTGACCCCAGCCGTGCCAGGGCTCGAACAGCGTCGCGGCCGGCGCGAGCGTCGCGTACGCCTCGCCGACGAGGAAGAGCGACCCGGTGACGACCACGGCATCGCCGGGAGCGGCGCGCTCGAGTGCGAGTCGCACCGCGGCGCGCGGATCGACCTCGGCGTGCACCGGCACACTGCCACCCGTCGCGGCGACGATGCCGCCGGGATCGAGCCCGCGGCGGCCCACGCGCGTGACGATCACCTCGCTCGCGTGCGGCAGGAGCGACTCGAGCATCGCCGGCCACGCCTTGTCCGCCATGACGGCGAACACCACCACCAGCCGGCGCCCGCCGACGAGGTCGGGAAGCTCGGCCGCCAGGGCGGCCACCCCGGCCGGGTTGTGCGCACCGTCGACGACCACCAGCGGCGCCTCCCGGAGCACCGCGAGCCGGCCGGGCCACTGGACGCCCGCCAGGCCGGCGCGCACCGCCGTGGCGCTCGCCGTGAACGGGCCGCCGAGCTGGGCGAGGAGCAGGAGCGCCACCTCCGCATTGCGGCGCTGGAACGCGCCGCCGAGGCCGAGCGCCAGGCCGTCGTGGACGGCGACGCCGTCCGCGCGACGGAACACGAGCCCGCCGTCGGATTCCTCGAGCCAGCCGTCACGTCCTGCCCGCACCACGGGGGACCCGACGTCGGCCGCGTGCGCGGCGATGACGGCGTCGGCCTCCGCCGGGACCCGGCCGACCACCAGCGGAACACCGGGCTTCGCGATCCCGGCCTTCTCGAACGCGATCTGGCGCAGCTCCCGTCCGAGCCACTCCTCGTGATCGTGCGCGATCGACGTGATGGCGGTGACCACGGGCCGCACCGTGTTCGTCGCGTCCAGCCGTCCCCCCAGCCCCACCTCGACCACCGCCAGCTCGACCCCGATGCGGGCGAACCACTCGAGCGCGAGGAGCGTGGAGAACTCGAAGTGCGTGAGCGCGATGCCCCGCGGCTCGACGCCGGCCCGCAGCTCGGCGACCAGGTCGACGACCGCGTCGTGCGGGATCGTGCGGCCGCCGGCCCGCACGCGCTCCGCGAAGTCGACCAGATGCGGCGACGTGTAGAGCCCGGTGCGCACCCCCGCGGCGCGCAGCACCGCTTCCACCATCGCGGCCGTCGAGCCCTTGCCGTTCGTCCCGGCGAGGTGAACGCTGGGAAACGCTCGCTCGGGATTGCCACGGATGGCCAGCGCCGCATGCATGCGCTCGAGCTTGAGGTCCCAGCCGCCCGACACCTCGAGGCGCTGCAGCCAGGCGATGGTGTCGTCGTACGTCGCCACTAGCGGCCGGCGGCACGCATGGCACCGGCGAGGCTGGCGACGAACTCGCCGACCCGCGCCGGCGCGTCCGCGGGCGGCGACTCCTCGATGACACGCGCCAGCGCGCTCCCCACGATCACGGCGTCGGCGAAGCCCGCGACCCAGGCCGCCTGCTCGGGCGTCTGCACGCCGAAGCCGACGCCGACGGGCAGGTCGGTCACCTGGCGCACCGCCCCGACCAGCGCTGGCAGCTCCTCGGGGAGGGTCGCGCGGGCTCCCGTCACGCCCAGGACCGACACGAAGTAGAGAAAGCCCCCGGCGTCGCGGGCGATCCGCCGCACGCGCGCCGCCGGCGTGGTGGGCGCGAGGAGCGCGATCAGGTCGAGCCCCGCCGCCCGCAACGCCGCGCGCAGCTCTCCCGCTTCCTCGGGCGGCAGATCGACGCACAGCAGCCCGTCGACGCCGACCGTCGCGGCGTCGCGGGCGATCGCGTCGACGCCGTAGCGAAAGAAGGGGTTGTAGTACCCGAAGAGCACGATGGGTGTCGCGAGATCGCGCCGGATCTCCGCGACCGTCTCCAGCACGCGCGGCAGCGACGTCCCGCCGGCGATCGCGCGTGCGGCGGCGCGCTGCAGCACCGGGCCGTCCGCCATCGGGTCGGAGAACGGCACGCCGAGCTCGATCAGGTCCGCGCCCGCGTCGACGGCGGCGCGCACGAGCGCGGGCGTGAGCACGAGCGACGGGTCCCCCGCCGTCAGGTAGGGGATGAGCGCCGCCTGTCCTCGCGCCGCCCGAGCCGCCAGGACCTCGGCGACGCGGCTCACGTGAGCTGCACCCCGAGGTGGGTCGCGACGGTGGGCATGTCCTTGTCGCCGCGCCCCGACAGGTTGACCAGGAGGATCCGCCGGCGATCGAGCGTCGGCGCCATGCGGACGGCGTGCGCGATCGCGTGCGCGCTCTCCAGCGCCGGGATGATGCCCTCGGTGGCGGTGAGCAGCCGCAGGGCCTCGACCGCCTCGTCGTCGGTGACGGTGACGTAGCGCGCCCGCCCGCTGTCACGCAGCCAGGCATGCTCGGGACCGACGCCGGGATAGTCGAGCCCGGCGGAGATCGAGTGCGCGTTGCGGATCTGTCCGGTCTCGTCCTGCAGGAGGTACGTCTTGTTCCCGTGCAGCACGCCGACCTGTCCCGCCGTCAGCGACGCCGCGTGCTGCCCCGTCTCCATGCCGTGTCCGGCGGCCTCGACGCCGATCAGCTGCACGGCGCGGTCATCGCGAAACGCGTGGAACAGGCCGATCGCATTGCTCCCGCCTCCGACGCAGGCGATGCAGGCGTCGGGAAGCTTGCCGGCCACCTGCCGGATCTGACGACGCGCCTCGTTCCCGATGACGGACTGGAAGTCGCGCACCATCAGCGGATACGGATGCGGCCCGGCCACGGTCCCGATGACGTAGAACGTGTCGCGGACGGTCGCGATCCAGTCGCGCAGCGCCTCGTTCATGGCGTCCTTCAGCGTGCGCGATCCGGCGTCGACCACGCGCACCTCCGCGCCGAGGAGCTTCATCCGGAAGACGTTGAGGCTCTGCCGCCGCACGTCCTCCGCACCCATGAAGACCTCGCAGCGCATGCCGAAGAGCGCCGCCACCGTGGCCGTCGCGACCCCGTGCTGGCCGGCGCCGGTCTCGGCGATGAGGCGGCTCTTGCCGAGCCGGCGTGCCACCAGCGCCTGGCCGATGGTGTTGTTCACCTTGTGCGCGCCGGTGTGCAGCAGATCCTCGCGCTTCAGGTAGATGCGCGCCCCACCGAGCCGCTCCGACAGGCGGCGCGCGAAGTAGAGCCGGGTCGGGCGCCCGGCGTAGTCACGCAGCCAGCCGTGGAACTCGCGCCGGAAGCGCGTGTCGCGCCGCAGCCGGGTCCAGGCGCGCTCCAGCTCGAGCAGCGCGGGCATCAGCGTCTCGGCGACGTAGCGGCCGCCGTAGACGCCGAAGTGTCCCTGCGCGTCAGGCAGCCTTGGCGCGGCGGATGAAGTTCTCGATCTCCTCATGGTCCTTGATCCCCGGTGCCCGCTCGACGCCGGACGCCACGTCGACCGCGAACGGCCGCAGCAGCCGGACGACGCCGGCCACCGTGTCGGAGCGCAGGCCGCCGGCGACGAAGAGCCGCTCCCTCGGCAGGTCGCGTCCGCGCGACGGGTCCAGCGCGACGCCCGTCCCGCCGGGGCGCCCGGCGACGAAGGTGTCGAGCAGCAGATAGTCGGTGTCGTATGCCGCACTCGCCGCGGCCAGGTCCTCGCCCGGGCGGGCGCGCAGCGCCTTGATGGTGACGCGACCGAAGCCGCGGCACCCGGCCGGCGGCTCGTCGCCGTGGAACTGCACGCCCCACAGCCCGACGCGCCCGGCCACCTCCTCGACCCTGTCCCGCGTGGCGTCGACGAAGACGCCGACCAGCGGGACGCCGGGCACCGCCGCAGCGATCGCCACGGCCGTCTCGACGTCGATGGCGCGCGCGCTGGCCGGGTGAAAGTTGAGCCCGATGAAGTCCGCCCCGCTGCGCGCGGCGGCGCGGGCGTCGTCCACCGTCCGGACGCCGCAGATCTTCACCTTGACGCTCATGCGAGGAGAGCCCGCAGCGCCGCACCCGGATCCGGCGCCGCCATGAATGCCTCGCCCGACCAGCACGGCGCGGGCTCCGGCGGCCACCATGCGACGCACGTCGGCCGGCGTGTGGATGCCGCTCTCGGCGACCAGCAGCGCACCGGCGGGGACCAGCGGCGCCAGCCGCTCCGTGGTGGCGAGCGTGGTCTCGAAGGTGGTCAGGTCGCGGTTGTTGATGCCGACCAGGCTCGGCCGCTGCGCCGCCGCCCACTCGAGCTCGCGCGCGTCGTGCACCTCGACCAGGGCGTCGAGCCCGTGCTCGCGCGCCGCCGCCAGCAGCTCCACCCGCAGCGACGCCTCGCCCGCGGCCGCGATGACGAGCACGGCGTCGGCTCCCCAGGCGCGAGCCTCCTCCACCTGGTAGGGGTCGACGAGGAAGTCCTTGCGCAGGATCGGGAGCGCCGTCGCGTCGTGTGCCGCGGCCAGGTGCTCGAGCCTGCCGCCGAACCAGCGCGGCTCCGTCAGCACCGAGAGCGCCGCCGCGCCCGACGCGGCGTAGGCGCGCGCGTGCGCGGGCGGGTCGAAGGCCTCGCGGATGACGCCGCGCGAGGGCGACGCGCGCTTGATCTCCGCGATGACCGCCGGAGCGGCCGTCGCGGCGAGCGTCGCGCGGAATCCGCGCCGCGGCTGGCGCCAGCCCGGCTGGTCGCGCAGGGCCGCCGCGGGCACGGCACGGCGTGCGGCCGCCACGCGATCACGCGTGTCGGCCAGGATCTCGTCGAGGATCATCGCGCGCTCACCCGGAGGCCTCCGCCGGCCGCGCGAGGCGGGTGAACCGGACCAGCCGCTCGAGCACCCGGGCAGCGGCACCGGAGTCGATCACCGCCCCGGCGCGCTCGGCCCCCTCGCGCAGGTCCGCGGCCGCCCCGGCGACGACCAGCGCTGCGGCGGCGTTCAGCCGGACGACGTCGCGGGCCGCGCCGGGCTCGCCGGCAAGCACCGCGCGGATGCGCGCCGCCGATTCGGGGGCGGAGTCGACACGCAGCGAGGCGTGCGACGCCGGCTCGAGACCCGCGTCGGCGGGATGGACGCGGAAGCGCCGCAATCCGCCGGTCCGGAGCTCCACCACGTCGGACGCGCCCTCCAGCCCGAGCTCGTCGAGGCCGCCGGCGCCGTGCACCACCCAGGCGCGCTCGCCGCCGAGCTCCTCCAGGACGCGCGCCACCGGCTCGAGCAGCCGCGGGTCGCCGACCCCGACCACCTGCCGGCGCACGCCGGCGGGATTCACCAGCGGGCCGAGCACGTTGAAGAGCGTGCGCACGCCGAGCTCGCGGCGCACCGCCGCCACGCGCCGGAGCGCCGGGTGAAAGGCGGGCGCGTAGAGGAACGCGATGCCGACCTCGTCGAGACATCTCGCCAGCACGAGCGGGATCGAGCTCGATGACGACGCCGAGCTCCTCCAGCACGTCGGCGCTGCCCGCGCTGCTCGACGCGGCGCGATTCCCGTGCTTCGCGACGGGCACGCCCGCCGCCGCCACCACCAGCGCCGCCGCGGTCGACACGTTGAACGTGCGCGCGCCATCGCCGCCCGTCCCGCACGTGTCGACGGCGCCCGGCGGCGCGCCGGGCAGCGGGACGGCGTGCGCGCGGAGGGTGCGCGCGGCGCCCACCAGCTCGTCGACGGTCTCGCCCTTCTCGCGCAGCCCGAGGAGGATCGCGGCGATCTCCGCCGGCGCGGCGCTCCCCGTGAGGATCGACTCCATGACGGCGGCCATCTCGTCCGCGACGAGATCGCGGCGCTCGGCGAGCCGGGCGACGGCACTCTCGGGCGTCATGCGCCTCACGCCTGGTGGGAGCCGCCCGGGAGACGGTCGAGAAAGTTGCCGAGGAGCCGCTTGCCCTCGAGCGTCAGGATGGACTCGGGGTGGAACTGCACGCCCTCGACGAACGCGTCGCGATGGCGGACGCCCATGATCTCGCCCTCGTCCGTCCACGCGCTGCGCGCCAGGGCAGCGGGCAGGGTCGCCGGGTCGATGACCAGCGAGTGATAGCGGGTGGCGTCGAAGGGATCCGGGAGGTCGGCGAACACGCCCGAGCCGTCGTGGCGGATCGGCGACGTCTTGCCGTGCATGATGCGGGGCGCGCGCACGATGTCGCCGCCGAGCGCGGCGCCGATCGCCTGATGTCCGAGGCAGACGCCGAGGATGGGGATCTCCCCGGTGAACCGCTGCACGAGCGGCACCGAGATGCCCGCCTCGCGTGGCGTGCACGGGCCCGGCGAGATGACGATGCCGTCGGGAGCGAGCGCGGCCACCTCGTCGAGCGTGACGGCGTCGTTGCGGCGCACGTCGACGTCGGCACCGAGCTCGGCGAGATACTGCACCAGGTTGTAGGTGAAGGAGTCGTAGTTGTCGATCATCAGGATGCGCGCCATCACAGCCGCTCCGCCATGCGGACCGCCTGCACGACCGCACGCGCCTTGTTGACGCACTCACGATGCTCGTCCTCGGGATTCGAGTCGGCCACGATGCCGGCGCCGGCCTGGATGAAGGCGCGGCCGTCGCGCATCAGCACGGAGCGGATCGCGATCGCGGTGTCCATGGAGCCCGAGTAGCCGAAGTATCCCACGGCGCCGCCGTAGACGCCGCGGCGCACCGGCTCCAGCTCCTCGATGATCTCCATCGCGCGGATCTTCGGCGCGCCGGTGAGCGTGCCGGCGGGGAACGCGGCGCGGAAGGCATCGAAGCAGTCGCGACCGGGCGCCAGCTGCCCGCGGACGTTCGAGACGAGGTGCATGACGTGCGAGTAGCGCTCGACGGCCAGGCGCTCCGTCACCTCGACCGTGCCCACCCTGGCGACGCGACCGACGTCGTTCCGGCCGAGGTCGAGCAGCATCACGTGCTCGGCCAGCTCCTTCGGATCGGCGCACAGCTCGGCGGCGAGCGCGGCGTCGTCGCGCTCGCTCGTGCCGCGCGGCCGGGTCCCGGCGATCGGACGCACCGTGACCTCGCCGTCCTCCACCCGCGCCATCACCTCCGGCGACGCCCCGGCCACCGCCTCCGCTCCGAGCGCGAGGTAGAACATGTACGGGCTCGGGTTCACGGTGCGGAGACAGCGGTAGACGTCGAACGGCGCGGCGGCCAGCGGCAGCTCGAAGCGTTGCGCCAGCACCACCTGGATGACGTCGCCGGCGCGGATGTACTCCTTCGCCCGCTCGACGAGCCGCTGGAAGGCGGCCGGCGTCATGTTGGACCGCAGCTCGCTGCGCTCGTCCCCGCGCGCCGCCTCCGGGCGCACCACCGGTGCCTGCAAGCGCGCGATGAGGGCGTCGATCCGCGCGACCGCCGCATCGTACGCCCGGTCCGGCGGGGTCCCGTCGCCGAGATCCGCGTGCGACACGACACGGATCGTCTGACCGACGTTGTCGAACACCAGGACGCTCTGCACGAGCATCATGCAGACGTCGGGCAGCGCGAGGTCGTCCTCGGCGGCGACCGGCAGACGCTCGAACGCCCGCACGGTGTCGTAGCCGAGATAGCCGACGGCGCCGCCGACGAAGCGGGGCAGACCGGGAAGCGCCACCGCGCGGCGCGGACCGAGCAGGCGCTGTAGCTCGATCAGGGGGTCGTCGGTGGTGCGTCGCTCCACCGACCCGTCCGCGGCTTCCACCTCGACCTCGTGACCGCGGACCCGCAGCACACGGACCGGCTCGGTGCCGAGGAAGCTGAACCGACCCCAGCGCTCGCCGCCCTGCACGCTCTCGAGGAGGAAACCGTACGGGCCGCGATGGATCTTCAGGAACGCCGAGACCGGCGTCTCCAGGTCGGCGAGGATCTCCCGGCTGACCGGAATCAGGTCACCCTCCCCGGCGAGGGCGTGGAAGTCCTCCCGGGGCGGCCAGGGGTCGCTCACACGCGACCCGCGCGGGGCAGGCCCGCTGCGGGCCGGCATCGTCATTCGGCCGCCACCGTGGACCGTGCGACGCCCTCACGTGGGCGTTGCGTGTGCGCGGCCGGCTCCTGCGTGCTCCTGGACGCGGTCGCGGTCGGAGCGCTCCCCGGATGCGTGGCCGGCGCGGCACCGGCCGTCGGCGATCGCTTTGCGGGAGCCGGAGCCGCGCCGCCCGCGGCCGACGCGGACCTCGGCGTGGGCGACACGGGCTTCGCCTGCGTGCCGGTCCCGCCGACCTTCGCACGCGACGCCGTCGTCGTCCCGGGCGCGGGCGACGAGGCCTTGAGCGACGACGATCCCCTCGCCGTCTTTCCGGCGGGGACGGTCTTGTGCGCCGCGCTCGCAACGGCCGTCCTCGCGGTCGCGTTCTTCGCCGTGGACTTCGAGCCCGTCGCGGTGGAGTCGCGCGAGGCGTTGCGCGTCTTCCCCGTCTCGGGCTTTGCGGGACCGGCGGGCTCCGGCGCCGAGCGGTCGGCCGTCACCGCATCGCTCTGCCGTGTCCGCGGCGGCCCCTGCACCAGCGTGTCGTAGAAGGTGAAGTCCTCCCCCGCCTTGGCGCGCTGTCCGGCCGCCGGCGGCTCGGCGGTCACGGGCAGGCGGACGATCCGCTCCTCGTCGTCGGGCACGCGCTCCTGGATCTGGCTCCCGGTGTAGAAGCCGAGCCCGTACACGGCGCTACAGCTGATCGCCCACGCGCCGATCAGCAGCAGGCGATCGACCAGTCGCAGTCCTGGCCTCATTGAGCTCTCCATCCCTCCACCTCCTCCACATCCGGTCTGGCGATCTGCTCCGGAGCCGACACGCCGCACAGCGCGAGCGCGTCGCCGAGCATCTGTCGCAGGCAGCGCGCGAGCGCGAGACGCACGCGGGCCGGCGGGCGACCTCCCACGGTGATGCGATTGCGATTCATCCAGCGATGGACTGCCGCGGCGAGCTCCACGGCGCGCGTGGCGATCCGGTACGGCTCGACCGCTCGCGTCGCGACCTCGACCACGTCGGGCCACGCGGCGAGGAGCCGCAGCGGCTCGGCGTCCGAGGCGTCGAGCGCCGCCGGATCGAGCGGCGTCGCGTCGGAGGCCACGCCACGCAGCACACGACCGAGTCGCCCGTGGGCCGACCGGACGTAGAAGACCGGGTTGTCCGTGCCGTCGAGCTTTGCCAGCTCGAGATCCAGCTCCAGCGGACGATCCGGCCGCTCGAGCAGCAGCAGGAAGCGCGCGGCGTCGGGGCCGATCTCGTCGAGGACGGCCGCGAGCGACGGCGCGCGCTGCACCGGCTCGCCGTCGCGGGTGAGTCGCACCGGATGGACCGCGAGCACGCGCAACGCCGGCGCACCGGGCGCCTGCGCCGCGCGCCGCACGACCTCGCCGGCGTGAGCGGCGGCGGCGACCGCGACGACCTCGTCCGGCGTGCCGCCGGCGAGTCCGAAGGACCGGGAGACGTCGATGTCCGGCACCGCCCCGTCGAGCTCGACGTCGCACTCGGCAGCCGCGAGCAGGCGCGATGCAGCACCGGCGATCGCGCCCGCGCGTCCGTCCGCGACCGACGCCGCGGCACTCGGATCGGCACGCGCCACCGTGACGCGGACCCGTCGCCCACGGCCGGCGCTCGTCCGGCCGTACCCGGAGCCCGCGGCCACGGCGTCGAGCAGCCGGGCGCGCCAGAACGCAGGCGCGAACCGGAAGTTGACGAAGCCGGGGCCGCCGACGTCGATCCCCGCCAGCCAGCCGTTGCGATCCTTGATCCGTCCCATGACGAGCGCGGCGATGGCCTCGGGCGGCTCGCCCAGCTCGCGCGCCAGCACCAGGGAGACGTCGCAGGCGAGGTCCCCGAACGCGGCATGCCGGGGGGAGTCCACCCGGAACCCGGGGATCGTGCGATCGGGGAGTAGCCCCGCTTCGGTTGCGTCGCTCAGCGCTTCACGGACGAGCGCGTCAACGTACGGCTTCATCCCGGATCGCGCGCCAAAGACACCGCCTGGCGCACGCGGTGGAGACCCGGGATGCACTCATGGAACAGCGTTGTACCGGCGCCACCTGCCGGCGTCAACCAGCGGCGATCGGACACCGCCGCGGCCCGCGGTCGTGCGGGCCAGGACCTCGCCCGCTGACGTTCAGCCCGCCGCGGCCCGCCGGCGCGACGTTCCCTCGCCCTTCGCCGCGCCCTGCGCGGCCTTCCGCCGTGGCGCCTTCTTCTTCTTGCCCGCCTCGTCCGCACCGGCCCCGCGCCGGTCGACCAGCTCGACCAGCGAGATGGACGCCGCGTCCCCGGGCCGCATGCCGAGCTTGACGACGCGCGTGTAGCCGCCGGTCCGCGCGGCATAGCGCGGCCCGAGCTCGGCGAACAGCTTGCGCACCACGCTGGCGCGCTGCACCAGCCCCGCCGCGCGACGGCGAGCGTGCAGCGTGCCCGCCTTGCCGAGCGTGATCAGGCGATCACCCCAGCGCTTCAGCTCCTTGGCCTTCGCGTCGGTGGTGCGCACCGCTTCGTGCTCGAGCAGCTCCGTCACCAGGTTGCGGAGCAGCGCCCGGCGGTGCGCCGGGCTCCGGCCGAGCTTCTTCCCTGCGATCCGGTGGCGCATGGCTCAGGCGGTCTCCCGCTCGCGCGCCAGCCGCCGGCGGTCGAGCTCCTCGCGGCCGGGGAAGTTGTCGAGCCGCATCCCGAGTCCGAGCCCCATCTCGTGGAGGATCTCCTTGATCTCGTTCAGCGACTTGCGGCCGAAGTTCTTGGTCTTCAGCATCTCCTGCTCGGTCTTCTGGACCAGCTCGCCGAGGTAGCGGATGTCGGCGTTCTGGAGGCAGTTCGCCGAGCGCACGCTGAGCTCGAGGTCCTCGACCGGCCGGTAGAGGTTCTCGTTGACGGGGGTCTCGCGGCTGGACTCGCCCTCGGCGCCGCCCGGCTGCTCCTCGAAGTTGACGAAGATGCCGAGCTGGTCCTGCAGGATGCGTGCGGCGTACGCGACCGCGTCCTCGGGACGTACGCTGCCGTCGGTGGTGACCTCGAGGCTGAGCTTGTCGTAGTCGGTGCGCTGGCCGACGCGGGCGTTCGTCACCACGAAGTTCACCTTGCGTGACCGGCGAGAAGATCGCGTCGATCGGGATGGTCCCGACCGCGTCCCCCTCCCGCTTGTTGCGCTCCGCGGGGACGTAGCCACGGCCGAGCCGCAGGACCAGCTCCATGTCGAGCTCCGCGTCCTTCGCCAGGGTGGCGACGTGCTGCTGCGGGTTCAGGATCTCGACCCGCGGGCCGGCCTGGATGTCGGCCGCCGTCACCGCCCGCTCGCCGCGCACGCGGATGTGCGCGATCTCCTCGGTGGCGCCGTCGTTCAGCTTGACGCGCACCTCCTTCAGGTTGAGGACGATGTCGGTGACGTCCTCCGCGACTCCGGGGAGCGTGGAGAACTCGTGCAGCACGCCGTTCACGCGCACGGCCACGATCGCCGCGCCCTGGAGCGACGACAGCAGCACCCGTCGGAGCGCGTTGCCGATGGTGGTGCCGTAGCCGCGCTCGAACGGCTCGCCGAAGAACTTGCCGTAGGTGGGCGTGAGGCTCTTCTCCTCCACCTCGAGGCGCTTCGGCTTGATCAGCTCGCGCCAGTTGCTCTGCAGCACGGCTTCGGGAGTTGACGACTCTGTTTCCTGAAAATCCATGGGCGCCTTCCTCTGTTCCCGTCGGCTACTTGGAATAGAGCTCGACGACCAGCTTCTCGTTGATGGGCATCGTCAGATCGGACCGCACCGGCAGCGCCTTCACGCGGCCCGCGAACGACTCGGGGGTGACCTCGAGCCAGTCGGGGACTCCGCGGCGCTGGGCCAGCTCGAGCGCGTCCTGGATGCGCGTGACCTTCTGGCTGCGCTCGCGGACACTGACGGTGTCGCCCGCGCGGACCAGGTAGGAGGGCACGTTCACCTTCCTGCCATTCACCCGGAAGTGACCGTGCCGCACGAGCTGGCGCGCTTCGGAGCGCGAGGTGGCGAACCCGACGCGGTAGACGATGTTGTCGAGCCGGCGCTCGAGCAGCTGGAGCAACGTCTCGCCGGTCACGCCCTTGGCGCGATCGGCCATCTCGAAGTAGCGGCGGAACTGACCCTCGAGCACGCCGTACATGCGGCGAAGCTTCTGCTTCTCGCGCAGCTGGACGGAGTACTCGGAGAACTTCACGCCGGCCCTGCCCGTGCTCACCCGGCGGGTAGTTGCGGCGCTCGATGGCGCACTTGTCGGTGTAGCATCGCTCGCCCTTCAGGAAGAGCTTCAAGCCTTCGCGACGGCAGAGCCGGCAGACCGCTCCGGTGTATCGTGCCACGTGTACTCCTCAGACCCTCCGCCGCTTCGGCGGCCGGCAGCCGTTGTGCGGGATCGGGGTGACGTCCTTGATGATGCTCACCGTGAAGCCGGCCGCCTGGAGGCTGCGCAGCGCCGACTCGCGTCCGGATCCGGGGCCCTTCACCATCACCGTGACGTGCCGCATCCCCATCTCCGCCGCCTTGCGGGCCGCCGCCTCCGCCGCGACCTGCGCCGCGAAGGGCGTGCCCTTGCGCGAGCCCTTGAACCCGCACGATCCCGCGCTCGACCACACCAGCACGTTCCCCTGCTGGTCGCTGACCGTGATGATGGTGTTGTTGAACGTGGAATGGATGTGGAGCACGCCCTCTGCGACCAGCCGCTTCGTCTTCTTCCGGCGAGCCGGTGCTTCGGGCGCTGCGCCCTTGGCGCTGCTGGGTTCCTGCTGCTTTGCCACGAATCCTCCTTACAACCGCTCGAGTGCCGTTCCCGGCGCGAGACCCGTCAGCCCTTCGACGGCGCCGTCTTCTTGCCGGCGACCGTGCGCCGCGGACCCTTCCGCGTGCGGGAGTTGGTGTGCGTGCGCTGCCCGCGGACCGGCAGGTTCCGCCGGTGTCGGAGCCCGCGGTAGCAGCCGAGGTCGACGAGCCGCTTGATGTTGCCCGTCACCTCGCGCCGCAGGTCACCCTCGACCTTGTAGTTCGCGTCGATCTCGCGACGGATGCGCGTGACCTCGTCGTCGGTCAGCTCGTCCGTCTTCCGGCCCGGGTCGACCTCGGCCGCCGCGCAGATGCGCACCGCCGCCGAGCGGCCGATCCCGAAGATGTAGGTGAGTGCGATCTCCATGCGCTTGTTGCGCGGCAGATCGACGCCGGCGATGCGTGCCATGTTGTCTCTCCTAACCCAGCCCTAGCCCTGTCGCTGCTTGTGCCGCGGGTTCGGGCACAGCACCCGGACGACGCCCTGGCGCCGGATCACCTTGCATTTCCTGCAGATGGGCTTGACCGATGCTCGTACCTTCATGACCTCACACTCCTTGCTCCGGCCCCGCTCATGCCCGACTCAAGATATAGGGGCCGTCGGCCGTGACGGCAACGGAGTGCTCGAAGTGGGCCGACAGCTGCCCGTCCCGGGTCACCGCCGTCCAGCCGTCGTCCTTCACGTAGACCTCCGGACGTCCGGCGTTGACCATGGGCTCGATCGCCAGCACGAGGCCCTCGGACAGGCGCACCCCGCGCGCCCCGGTACGGTAGTTCGGCACCTGCGGGTCTTCGTGGAGCTTCCGGCCGATACCGTGCCCGACGAACTCGCGCACCAGGCTGAATCCCGCGCCCTCGGCGACGTCCTGGATGGCCCCGGAGATGTCCCCGATGTGCGCCCCGGGGCGGATGGCCTCGATGCCCGCCGCGAGCGCGGCCGACGTCACGCTCATCAGGCGCTTCGCCTCGGCGGATACGCTGCCGACGGCGATCGTCCTGGCGGCGTCGCCGAAGTAGCCCGCGTGGCACACGCCGAAGTCGAGACCGACGATGTCGCCCTCGCGCAGCACCCGGCGCGCGGACGGGATGCCGTGCACCACCTCGTCGTTGATCGAGATGCAGATGGTGGCCGGGAACGAGCGGCCGCCCACGACGTATCCCTTGAACGCCGGCTTGGACCCGTGCTTGCGCGTCAGCTCCTCGGCGAGCGCATCGAGCTCCGCGGTGGAAACGCCCGGGCGCACGTGCGCCGCCACCTCGGCGAGGATCTCCGCCACGATCCCGCTCGCACGGCGCATGTGCTCGATCTCCTCGGGCGACTTGAGCATGATCATGCGAGGCACGCCTTGATGCGGCCGAATACGTCGTCGCGCCCGCCGGTTCCGGTCGACCGCCCGTAGCAGTCCCGCGGCACGGTAGTAGTCCTCGACGGGTGCGGCCTCGCGCGCGTGCAGGTCGAGGCGGACGGCGATGCGATCCGGCCGGTCGTCCTCGCGCTGGTAGAGCTCGCCGCCGCACCGGTCGCAGTGTCCGGGCTGCGTCGGCGGATTCAGATCGGCGTGGAACATGCTGGCGCAGCGCCGGCACACGAGGCGTCCCGACAGCCGGCGCACCAGCTCGTCCTGCGGCACCTCGACGGCGACGACCGCGTCGAGCGTGGGGCCGATCGACTCGAGCAGGCGCTCCAGCGCCCTGGCCTGCAAGACCGTGCGCGGGAAGCCGTCGAGCACGAAGCCGCGCGAGCAGTCCGCCGCGCCGAGGCGCTCCTCGACCAGGCCGATCACGACCTCGTCGGGCACCAGCTGGCCGGCCTCCATGTAGCGCCGCGCCTCGCGACCGAGTGCGCTGCCGTTGTGCTGTGCTTCTCGAAGCATGTCGCCGGTGGAGATCTGGGGTACGCCGAGCGCGTCCTGAAGCAGGCGGGCTTGTGTACCCTTGCCCGCGCCCGGGGGTCCCAGCATCACGACGCGCACCGCGCCCCTACCGCCTTCCCCGGATGCGGCCGCGCTTCATGAAGCCCTCGTAGCTCCGGGAGATCATGTGCGTCTCCATGGCGGAGATGGTGTCGAGCGCCACGCCGACCACGATGAGCAATGCGGTGCCGCCGAAGTAGAACGGAACACGGAGCTGCGAGATCAGGATCGTGGGCAGCACGCAGACGCCGGCAACGTAGAGCGCGCCCGGCAGCGTGATGCGCGACAGGATGCGGTCGATGTACTCGGCCGTCCGCTGGCCCGGCCGGATGCCGGGGATGTAGCCGCCGAACTTCTTCAGGTTGTCCGACACGTCGGTCGGGTTGAAGGTGACGGCGGTGTAGAAGTAGCAGAAGAAGATGATCAGGGCGACGTCGACCAGGCTGTAGACGAGCGAGCCCGGCGCGAGCGCCTGCGATACGCGCTGCGCGATCCAGTTCTCGCGGAACATGCCGGCGATGCTCGCGGGGAAGAGCAGCATCGACGACGCGAAGATCGGCGGGATGACGCCCGCCGTGTTGATCTTGAGCGGCAGATGCGAGCTCTGGCCGCTGTACATCCGCCGCCCGACCACGCGCTTGGCGTACTGGACCGGGATGCGACGCTGGCCGCGCTCCATGAAGATGATGGCCGCCACCACCGCGACCGCGAGCAGGACCATGAAGATGGCCGCGAAGACCGACAGCTCGCGCTGGCGGACGAACTCCAGCGTGTGCAGGACGGCGTTGGGCAGCGCCGCCACGATGCCGGCGAAGATGATCATCGAGATGCCGTTGCCGATGCCGCGCTCGGTGATCTGCTCGCCGAGCCACATGATGAATGCGGTGCCCGTGGTGAGGGTGATCATCGTCATCAACCGGAAGCCCCAGCCCGGCTCGAACACCACGCTGGCGCCGCCGGGCGCCTGGATGGTCTCCAGCCCCACGGCGATGAAGAAGCTCTGCACCAGCGACAGGGCCACCGTGCCGTAGCGCGTGTACTGGGTGATCTTGCGGCGCCCCAGCTCACCCTCCTTCGAGAGCTTCTCGAGGTAGGGAATGACGACGGTGAGAAGCTGGAAGATGATGCTCGCGCTGATGTACGGCATGATGCCGAGCGCGAAGATCGAGAAGCGCTCGAGCGCCCCGCCCGAGAACAGGTTCACCAGGCCGAGGATGTTGTTCTGCGCCGCGGCGAAGAACTGCGCGAGGGCCTGGCCGTCGATGCCCGGCGTGGGCACGTGGCACCCGAGCCGGTAGACGGCCAGCGCGCCGGCGGTGAAGACGATCCGCTTGCGCAGCTCGGGCATGCGCCCCGCGTTGGAGAACCCCTCAAGCACCGAGCACCTCGACGGTGCCGCCGGCGGCGGTGATGGCCTCGCGCGCGCTCGCGCTGAAGGCGTGCGCCCGCACGGTGAGCGCGTGCGCCACGGTGCCCTTGCCGAGGCACTTGAGCAGCCCGCGCTTGTGCACGAGCCCGCGCGCGCGCAGCTCCTCGGGGCCGACGCTCGCGCCGGCGGGGAAGGCGTCGAGCTGGCCGATGTTGAAGACCAGGTACGCGGTGCGCGAGATGGGACGGAAGCCGCGCTTCGGCAGGCGGCGCTGCAGCGGCATCTGGCCGCCCTCGTATCCCGGCGGGCTGTTCCCGCCCGAGCGCGAGCGCCGGCCCTTGTGCCCGCGACCCGCCGTCTTGCCGTTGCCCGAGCCGGGTCCGCGCCCGACGCGCCTGCGGCGCCGCGTCGATCCGGGAGCGGGGTGGAGATGGCCGAGGTCCATCGCGTCAGCCCTCCGTGTCGACCAGGTGCGCGACCTTGGCGAGCATGCCGCGCACGGCCGGCGAGTCCTTCAGGATGACGGACTTGCCGGTGCGGGTGAGCCCGAGGCCGTGCAGGGTGGCGCGCTGGCGCGGGCTGGTGCCGATCTCGCTCCGCCGCAACGTGGCCTTCACCATGCGCTCGGTCATCCGCGCAGCTCCGCGACCGTCTTGCCGCGCAGCGCCGCAACCGCATCGGGCGGCCGCAGCATGCCGAGCGCCGCCATGGTGGCCCGCACCATGTTGTTCGGGTTGTTCGATCCGATGCACTTCGTGAGCACGTTGGCCAGACCGGCGAGCTCGACGACCGCGCGGACGCCGCCGCCCGCGATCACGCCGGTGCCGTCAGACGCAGGCTTCAGCAGGACCTCGCCCGCGCCGAAACGGCCGACGACCTCGAAGGGGATGGTGCCCTCGATGAGCGGCACGTCGACCATGCCCTTCTTGGCCTTCTCGATGCCCTTGCGGATCGCTTCCGGCACTTCCTTCGCCTTGCCGAGACCGAACCCGACGCGCCCGGCGCTGTCTCCGACGACCACGAGCGCGCTGAAGCTGAAGCGCCGGCCGCCCTTCACCACCTTGGCCACGCGGTTGATGTGGACGACCTTCTCCTTCAGCTCGGTGCCGCGGTCGTCGACGATCCGCCGCTGGCTGCTGGAACCCATCTGCGCCATGTTGCGACCCTCAGAACTGGAGGCCGCCCTCGCGGGCGCCCTCCGCCACCGCGCGCACGCGGCCGTGGTATAGGAAACCGTTGCGGTCGAAGACCACCCGGGTGATGCCCTTCTCCTGACACCGCCGGGCGGCGAGGAGGCCGACCTGCTTTGCGGCGGCGACATCTGCGGTCTTCGGCAGCTGCGCCCGCAGCTCCGCGGTCTGCGTCGACACCGCGAGCAGCGTCTTGCGCGACTCGTCGGTGATGACCTGCACGTAGATGTGCCGATCGCTCCGGAACACGGAGAGCCGCGGCCGCTGGTCCGTTCCGCGCACCCGGCGGCGCACCCGATCGCGACGGCGCTCCCGCGCCACTCTGCTCGTCACTGCCATCAGCTTCTTCCCGCCGCGGTCTTGCCGGCCTTCCGGCGAATGGTCTCCGTGCCGTAGCGCACGCCCTTGCCCTTGTAGGGCTCCGGCGGGCGAAGCCGGCGAATCGCCGCCGCGGTCTGCCCGAGCATCTCGCGATCGCCGCCCTCGAGCGTGATCACGACCTGGCGCTCGACCTTCGCCGAGATGCCCTGCGGAAGCTGGTAGGCGATCGGATGCGAGTAGCCGAGCGTCATGAAGAGGATGTTGCCGCGCACGTCGGCACGGTAGCCGACGCCGGTGATCTCGAGAACCTTCGTGAAGCCGGTGCCCGCGCCTTGCACCATGTTGGCGACCAGCTTGCGCGTCAGGCCGTGCACGCTGCGCGCCCGCCGCGAATCGTCCCGGCGCTGGACCGTCGCCGTCTTTCCCTCGATGGTGATCGACACCTCGGGCTCCAGGCTGCGCGTGAGCGTGCCCTTCGGGCCCTCGACGCGGACGGTGCCGTCGGCGACGTGCAGCTTCACGTTGTCTGGAATGGAGATCGGGAGACGTCCGATGCGTGACATGACCTCAGCTCACCGTTCCCATCACCATACTTGGCAGATGACCTCGCCGCCCACACCCTGCCGCCGCGCCTCGCGATCGGGGAGGATGCCCTTCGGCGTGGAAAGGATGCTGACGCCGAGACCACGGCGCACGGAGGGGATGTCGTTCTGGCCGACGTAGACGCGGAGGCTCGGGCGGCTCACCCGGCGGATGCCCGTGATCACCGGACGGCGTCCCTGATCGTAGCGCAGGCCGATGCGCAGGACGGGGAACGGCTTCTCCTCGACCATGGCGGCGTCGGCGAGATAGCCCTCGTCGACCAGCACGCGCGCGACGGCTTCCTTGTGCCGCGACCACGGCACGTCGACGCTCGCCTTGCGGGCGCCGGCGCCGTTGCGGATGCGCGTCAGCATGTCAGCCACGGGATCGGTCATCATGAGCGGGTCACCAGCTGGCCTTCACGAGTCCCGGAATCTGCCCCTTGCGCGCGAGATTGCGCAAGCAGATGCGGCACATGCGGAACCGACGGTAGAAGGCCCGCGGCCGCCCGCAGAGCGGACAGCGATTGTATGCCCGGACCCGGAACTTCGGGGGCCGGGACGCTTTCACCATGAGACACGTCTTCGCCATTCCAGAACCTTCCGACGATGCGCCTTCAGACCCGGAACGGGATGCCGAGCCCGCGGAGAAGCGCCTTCCCCTCGGCATCGGTCCGGGCGGTGGTGCAGATCACGATCGTCAGTCCCCTGATCTTGTCGACCTTGTCGAGATTGATCTCCGGGAAGATCACCTGCTCCCGGAGGCCCAGCGAGTAGTTGCCCCGACCGTCGAACGATCGATCGGGGACGCCCTTGAAGTCGCGCACGCGCGGCAGCGCGACGGAAACCAGCCGGTCGAGGAACTCGTACATGCGCTCGCCCCGCAGCGTCACCATGGCGCCGATCGGCATGCCCTCGCGCAGCTTGAAGTTGGAGATGGCCTTCTTCGCGCGCGTGACGACCGGCTTCTGCCCGGCGATGGCCGTCAGCTCCTCGACCGCCGACTCGATCACCTTCGGGTTCTGCACCGCCTCGCCGACGCCCATGTTGAGGACGATCTTCTCCAGGCGGGGAACCGCCATCAGGTTCGAGTAGGCGAGCTCGCGCATCAGCGCGGGCGCGACCTCGGCGCGATAGCGTTCACGTAGGCGGGCGGGCATGGTCAGGCAGTCTCCAGGGTATCGTTGCAGCGGCGACACAGGCGCACCGACGTGCCGTCGCTCGAACGGCGCCGTCCGACGCGCGCCGGCTTGTTGCAGCGCCCGCACAGCGGCTGCACGTTCGACGCGTGGATGGACGCTTCCTTGTCGACGATCCCGCCCTGCTGCTGCACGCCGCGCGCCTTCATGTGCCGCTTCACCATGTTCAGGCGCTCGATGATCACCCGGTTCCCTTCGGGAAGAACGCGCAGGACCTTGCCGGTCTTGCCGCGCTCGCGGCCGGCGGTGATGACGACGGTGTCGTCCTTGCGGAGTCGCTGGACCGCCATGATCACAGCACCTCGGGGGCGAGCGAGATGATCTTCATGAATCGCTTCGCGCGCAGCTCGCGCGCCACGGGACCGAAGATGCGGGTTCCGATGGGCTCGCGGGCGTTGTCGATCAGGACCGCCGAGTTGGTGTCGAACCGGATGTAGGAGCCGTCGGTTCGCCCGATCTCCTTGGCGGTCCGCACCACCACGGCTTTCATCACGTCGCCCTTCTTCACCTTGGCGTTGGGAATGGCCTCCTTCACCGACACCACGATGATGTCGCCGATCGAGGCGTACTTCCGCTTGCTGCCCCCCAGCACCTTGATGCACAGGACCTTGCGTGCGCCGCTGTTGTCGGCGACGTCGAGCACGCTCTCCGCCTGGATCATTCCGGAATCCTCGTGTCGAGAGGCGGCTCGGCCAGCGCTTCGTTGCTGCCGAGCACGACGAGGATCGCCCACCGCTTCTGCGACGACAGCGGCCGCGTCTCGATGATGCGGACGCGATCGCCGATGCGGCAGCGGTTCGTCTCGTCGTGCGCCTTGTAGCGCGCGCGGCGCCGGCGATACTTGTGATAGCGCTGGTGACGCACGATGCGCTCCACGGCCACGACCACGGTCTTGTCCATCCGATCCGACACGACCACGCCTTCACGGACCTTGCGTCGGGTACTCACCGCGCTCATCAGACAGGTCCTCCCGCCGCACGCTCGCGAAGCAGCGTCTTCACGCGCGCCAGCGCCCGGCGTGACTCGCGCATCTTCATGGGATTCGGCAGCTGCGAGCTGGCGCGCTTCAAGCGCAGGTGAAACACCTCGTCGGTCAGCTCGTGCTCGCGGTGCTTGAGCTCGTCGACGCTCAGATCCTTCAGCTCGCGCAGCTTCACGGCGCGACTCCCGTCACCACGGCGGCATGGCGCTCGCGGACCTGCGTGGGCAGCGACAGCTTGGCCGCTGCCAGCTTGAGCGCTCCGCGCGCGGATTCGCGGTCGACACCCTCCATCTCGAAGAGCATCCGACCGGGCTTCACGACGGCCACCCAGACCTCGGGCGCGCCCTTGCCCTTGCCCATGCGGGTCTCGGCCGGCTTCTTGGTGAGCGGCTTGTCGGGGAACACGCGGACCCAGACGCGCCCGCCGCGCTTGATGGCGCGGGTGAGTGCGACGCGGGCCGCCTCGATCTCGCGCGCCGTCAGCCAGCCGCGATCGGTGACCTGCAAGCCGTAGTCGCCGAACGAGAGCGAGGAGCCGCGCCACGCCGTGCCGCCACGGCGCCCCTTCTGCATCTTGCGGTACTTGACCTTCTTCGGTTGGAGCATGGCGACCCAGAGCTATCCGCCGGTGGCGGCGCGCTGCTCCTCCTCCTGCCGGCTGAGGACCTCGCCACGGAAGATCCACACCCGCACGCCGATGAGGCCGTGCGTGGTGTGGGCCTCCGCGAAGCCGTAGTTCACGTCGGCGCGCAGCGTGTGGAGCGGCACGCGGCCCTCGCGGTACCACTCCGTGCGCGCGATCTCGGAACCGCCCAGGCGGCCGGCCGACTGGATGCGCACACCCTGCGCACCCATGCGCATGGCGCGCGCGAGCGCTTCCTTCATCGCGCGCCGGAAGGCCACGCGGCGCTCGAGCTGGAGCGCAACGTTCTCGGACACGAGCTGCGCGTCCACGTCGGGACGCCGCACCTCGTGGATGTTGATGAAGGTCTCCTTGCGCGTGAGCTTGGCCAGCTCCTGCTTCAGCTTCTCGATCTCCGCGCCCTTCTTGCCGATCACGATGCCCGGCCGGGCGGTGTGGATGTTGATCTTCGCCTTGTTCGCGGCGCGCTCGATGTCGATCTTCGACACGCCCGCGTGGTAGAGGCGCTTCTTCAGGAAGTTCCGGATCTTGATGTCCTCGTGGAGGAGCTCTGCATACTCTCGCTTGGCGAACCAGCGCGAGTCCCAGTTCTCGGTGATTCCCAGGCGGAAGCCCTTCGGATGGACCTTCTGTCCCACGATCAGGCCTCCCCGCCTTTGCGGCGCTCGTCGACCACGACGGTGATGTGACTGCTGCGCTTGAACACGGGGGTTGCCCGCCCATGGGCGCGCGGAGTGAAGCGCTTCGCCGTGGGGCCTTCGTCGACCCAGGCGCGCTTCACGTAGAGCGCGTCCACGTCGACCCGCTGGCCGTGCTCGGCGTTCGCGACGGCGGAGCGCAGGGTCTTGGCGACCGTGCGCGCCGCACGCTTCGGCGTGTACTCCAGGATGCCCAGCGCGGACTCGACGGTCTTGCCGCGGATCATGTCGACGACGAGACGCGCCTTCTGCGCGGTGATGCGCGAGAACTTGCTGGACGCGCGCGCTTCCATCGCTACTTCCTCGCTCCCCCGGCCGCGGGGGCAGCCGAGCCGCCCTCGACCTTGCCCTTGCGGTCGCCGGAATGGCCGTGGAACGTGCGGGTGGGCGCGAACTCGCCGAGCTTGTGACCGACGGCGTTCTCGGTGACGAACACCGGGATGAACTTCCGTCCGTTGTGCACGGCGAACGTGAACCCGACCATGTCGGGCGTGACGGTCGAGCGGCGCGACCAGGTCTTCACGACCCGCTTCTCGCCGGACTCGATCATCGCCCGCACCTTCTTCATCAAATGGAGGTCCACGAAGGGACCCTTTTTCACCGAGCGTGCCACGCTGTCGTGCTCCCGTCTGGTCTCGTCGACTCGGCTCGCTACTTCGTCTTGCGGCGCTGGAGAATGAACTTGCCGGTGCGCTTGTTGTGCCTGGTCTTGTAGCCCTTGGTGGGCTTGCCCCAGGGGGTCTGCGGATGGTTGCCCTTGGAGCGCCCCTCACCACCGCCGTGCGGGTGATCGACCGGGTTCATGGCGATGCCGCGCACGTGCGGCCGCCGCCCCAGCCAGCGCGGCCGTCCGGCCTTGCCGTGCGACAGGTTCTCGTGCTCGAGGTTGCCGACCTGGCCGATCGTGGCCCGGCACGTGAGGCGGACGCGGCGCAGCTCCGTCGAGGGAAGCTTGAGCAGCGCGTAGTCGCCTTCCTTCGCCATCAGCTGGATCGACGCCCCGGCGCTGCGTCCGAGCTGCGCGCCGCGCCCGGGTCGCAGCTCGACGGCGTGCACGGTGGTGCCGAGCGGGATGTTGGCGAGCGGCAGGCTGTTGCCCGGCTTGATGTCGGCCTGCGGTCCGGTCTCGACGCGGGCGCCGATCGCCAGGCCGACGGGTGCGAGGATGTAGCCCTTGGCGCCGTCGGCGTAGTGCAGCAGGGCAATGCGCGCCGAGCGGTTGGGATCGTACTCGATGGCGTGCACGGTGGCCGGGACGCCGGCCTTCTCGCGCCGGAAGTCGACGATCCGGTACAGGCGCTTGTGACCGCCGCCACGATGACGCGCCGTCATCCGGCCGAGGTTGTTGCGGCCGCCCGACTTCGGAAGGGGCGTCACGAGCGACGGCTCGGGACGCGTCTTCGTGATCTCGCTGAAGTCGAACCCGGTGCGGAAGCGCCGGCCCGGCGACGTGGGGCGGAACTGGATGATCGGCATGTTCGGCTAGACTCCCTCGAAGAAGTCGATGCGGCTGCCCTCGGCGAGGGTGACGTACGCCTTCTTCCAGTCGGCACGCCGACCGATGTGTCGCCCCACGCGTCGCAGCTTCCCGAGCTGGCGGTGCGTGCGGACCTTCGTGACCTTCACCTTGAAGAGGGACTCGATGGCCTGGCGGATCTCCACCTTGTTGGCGCGCGGATGCACCCGGAACACGACCTGGTTGCCCAGCTCGTTCACCAGCGTGCCCTTCTCGGTGATGATCGGGCCCTGGACCACGTCGGTGACGTTCATGCGGTGCCTTCACCCTGCTCCGCGGCTCCGCGACCGAGGCGGGCCGCCACCTGCTCCATGGCGTCGCGGGTCATGACCAGACTCGCGTGACCGAGGACGTCGTAGACGTTCAGTCCGGCGGCGAGGATGATCTTCACGCGCGGCAGGTTGCGCCCGGCGCGCTGCACGCCGTCGTCGCGCGCGCCGAGGACCACCAGCACGCTGTCCTCGATCCCGAGTCCGGCGAGACACTCGACCATGCGCTTCGTCTTCGCTTCCGGCAGCGCGAGGCGGTCGACCACGATCAGCTTGCCCTCGCCGTGCCGTGCCGCGAGCGCGGAGCGCAACGCGGCGAGACGCGCGGAGCGCGGGAGCCGGTACGAGTAGTCGCGTGGCTGGGGCGGGAAGATCACCGCGCCGCCGCGCCAGATCGGCGATCGGCTGCTGCCGGCGCGGGCGCGTCCGGTGCCCTTCTGCTTCCAGGGCTTCGCGCCGCCGCCCCTGACGAAGTGACGCGTCTTCGCGGCGGCCGTGCCGGCGCGGCGCGATGCGAGCTGACTCTTCACCATCTCGTGCAGCAGGTGCTCGCGCACCGGTCCCGCGATGACCGCGGCGGGGACCTGGAGGTCGGCCACGTGATCGCGTGATTGCGAGACCACGGAGACCGTCACCGTCCCCTCCGCCGCACCGCGCGCGCGGCGCTCCCGGCGAGGCGCCTGCTCCGGGGTTCCCGGCTCGTCGCGTCCGTCGCTCACTGCTCCGTCGCTCCCGTGTCGTTCGCGGCGTCACCGCCCGCGGGCGCGGCGCCCGGCGGCCGCTGGACGATGACCGTGCCGTTGCGCGCACCCGGCACCGTCCCGCGCACCAGGATCAGATGATCGTCCGGCCGCACGGCGACGACTTCCAGGTTGCGCGTGGTGACGCGATCGGCGCCGTACCGCCCCGCCATGCGCTTTCCCTTGAACACGCGGCCCGGGTACGAGCGGTTCCCGATGGACCCGCCGTGGCGGAAGTACTCGTGCGTGCCGTGGCTGGCCGGGAAGCCGGAGAACCCGTGGCGCTTGATGACTCCCGTGGTGCCGCGACCCTTCGTGATGCCGGTGACCTGCACGTGCTCGCCGACGGCGAAGATCTCGCCGACGGTCAGCTCGGTGCCGACCGCGGGCGCGTCGCCTCCCGCGAGCGGGAACTCGCGCAGGATGCGGAACGCCGCCGTGCCGGCCTTCTGGAACTGACCGCGCAGCGCCTTGTTGAGCTTTTCGGTCTTGGTGCGGCCGAACCCGAGCTGCGCGGCGACATAGCCGTCGCGCTCGGCGCGGCGGGTGGCCACCACGGTACACGGGCCCGCCTCGATGACCGTGACCGGGACCCGGGTGCCCCCGGCCGTGTAGACCTGGGTCATCCCGAGCTTGCGACCGATCAGACCGGTGAGCGTCGTCGCCATGGCTTACTGGAGCTTGATCTCGACGTCGACGCCCGCCGCCAGATCGAGCTTCCCGAGCGCGTCGATGGTCTGCTGGGTGGGTTCGAGGATGTCGAGCAGCCGCTTGTGCGTGCGAATCTCGAATTGCTCGCGCGACTTCTTGTCGACGTGCGGCGAGCGGTTCACCGTGAAGCGCTCCACGTGGGTGGGCAGAGGGATGGGACCCGCCACGCGACCGCCCGTGCGCCGGATGGTGTCGACGATCTCCCGCACCGACTGGTCGAGCAGACGGTGATCGTAGGCCTTGAGCCTGATTCGGATCTTTTCGTTCATCCGCGCCGGGTCACTCGTGGGTCGTTCGAAGGCTATTCGAAGATTTTGGTCACCACGCCCGCGCCGACCGTACGGCCGCCTTCGCGAATCGCGAAGCGCAGCCCCTCGTCCATGGCGATGGGCATGATGAGCTCGACCTTGATCTGGATGTTGTCGCCCGGCATCACCATCTCCGTGCCCTCGGGCAGCTCGCAGACGCCGGTCACGTCGGTGGTGCGGAAGTAGAACTGCGGCCGGTAGCCCTTGAAGAACGGCGTGTGACGGCCGCCCTCCTCCTTGGTGAGGACGTAGGCCTCGGCCTGGAACTTGGTGTGCGGGGTGATGGAGCCGGGCTTCGCAAGCACCTGACCGCGCTCGATCTCCTCGCGCTTGGTGCCGCGGAGCAGGCACCCGATGTTGTCGCCGGCCATGCCCTCGTCGAGCAGCTTGCGGAACATCTCGACGCCGGTGACGACGCTCTTCGCCGTCGCCTTGATGCCGACGATCTCGACCTCCTCGCCCACCTTGATCTTGCCGCGCTCGACGCGGCCCGTGGCGACCGTGCCGCGGCCGCTGATCGAGAACACGTCCTCGACGGGCATCAGGAACGGCTTGTCCACTTCGCGCTTGGGCTCGGGGATGTAGGTGTCGATGGCGTCCATCAGCTGCTGGATGGCCGGCGTGCCGAGCTCGCCCGCATCGCCCTCGAGCGCCTTCAGCGCGCTGCCACGGATGATCGGGACGTCGTCACCGGGGAACTCGTACTTCGAGAGCAGCTCGCGCACCTCGAGCTCGACCAGGTCGAGGAGCTCCTTGTCCTCCACCATGTCGACCTTGTTCATGAAGACGACGACCGCGGGGACACCCACCTGGCGGGCGAGCAGGATGTGCTCCCGCGTCTGCGGCATGGGGCCGTCGGTGGCGGCGACCACCAGGATGGCGCCGTCCATCTGCGCCGCGCCGGTGATCATGTTCTTGATGTAGTCGGCGTGCCCGGGGCAGTCGACGTGCGCGTAGTGGCGTTTCGCGGTCTCGTACTCGACGTGCGCGGTCGCGATCGTGATGCCGCGTTCGCGCTCCTCCGGCGCCTTGTCGATCTGATCGAAGGCCACGAACTGGCCCATGCCCTTCGCGGCCTGGGTCTTCGTGATGGCCGCGGTCAGCGTGGTCTTGCCGTGATCGATGTGCCCGATGGTCCCCACGTTCACGTGAGGCTTCTTGCGCTCGAACTTCGCTTTCGCCATGGGGGTTCTTCCTCCGTCGCCCGTCGTTCGCCCGGTCAGCCCGCCTGCGAGGCCGCCGCGAGGTGCCCGCTCTGGCGCAGCGCCTCGGGACCGATGCCCTTCGGCACCGGCTCGTAGTGGGAGAACTGCATCGTGAAGGTCGCGCGCCCCTGGCTGCGCGACCGCAGATCCGTCGCGTATCCGAACATCTCTGCGAGCGGCACCGAGGCGGCGATCACCTGGGTGTTGCCCCGCGGCTCCTGCCCGCCGATGCGCCCGCGACGCCGGTTGATGTCGCTGATGACGTCGCCGATGAAGTCGTCCGGCGTGACCACCTCGAGGCTCATGATGGGCTCGAGGATCACCGGCGACGCCTTCGCCATCGCCTCCTTGAAGGCCATGGAGCCGGCGATCTTGAACGCCATCTCCGACGAGTCGACCTCGTGGTAGGAGCCGAAGGTGACCGTGGCCTTCAGGTCGACGACCGGGTAGCCGGCGAGCACGCCGGACTCCATCGCCTCCTTCACGCCCTTCTCGATCGCGGGAATGTACTCGCGCGGGATGACGCCGCCCTTCGTGCCGTCGACGAACGAGAAGCCCTCGCCCGGCTTCACCGGCTCGACCTTCAGCACGACGTGGCCGTACTGTCCGCGGCCACCGGTCTGGCGGATGAAGCGGGTCTCGTGCTCCATCGCCTTGCGGACCGTCTCCTTGTAGGCGACCTGGGGCTTGCCGACGTTGGCGTCGACCTTGAACTCGCGCAGCAGCCGATCGACGATGATCTCGAGGTGCAGCTCGCCCATGCCCGAGATGAGCGTCTGGCTCGTCTCCGGGTTGGTGACGACGCGGAACGACGGATCCTCGGTGGCGAGCCGCTGCAGCGCGCCGCCGAGCTTCTCCTGGTCGGCCTTCGTCTTCGGCTCGATCGCGATGGAGATGACCGGATCGGGGAACTCCATGCGCTCGAGCACGATGGGCTTGTTCTCGTCGCAGAGCGTGTCACCCGTCGTGGTATCGCGGAGGCCGACCGCGGCGGCGATGTCGCCGGCGTAGACCTCCTTGATCTCCTCCCGCTTGTTGGCGTGCATCTTCAGGAGGCGACCGACGCGCTCCTTCTTGCCCTTGACCGAGTTGTAGACGTACGAGCCGGAGTTCATGACGCCGGAGTAGACGCGCAGGAACGTCAGCGCGCCGACGTACGGATCGGTCATGATCTTGAACGCGAGCGCCGTGAAGGGCGCGTCGTCCGCGACGCGACGCTCCTCCTCCTCGCCGGTGTCCGGATTGCTGCCGATCATCGGCGGCACGTCGAGCGGAGACGGCAGGAGATCGACCACCGCGTCGAGCAGCGGCTGCACGCCCTTGTTCTTGAAGGCGGAGCCGCAGGTGACCGGCACGATCTTCATGGCGAGCGTGCCGGCCCGGATGGCGCCGCGGATCTCCGCCTCGGAGATCGCCTCGCCGTTCAGGTACTTCTCCATCAGCGACTCGTCGGCGTCGGCCGCGCCCTCGAGCAGCTTCTCGCGCGCCGCGGCGGCCGCGGCGGCCATGTCGGCGGGAATCTCCTCCTCGCGGTAGTCGGCTCCGAGGTTCTCGTCGTCCCAGACGATGGCCTTCATCTTCACGAGGTCGATGACGCCGCGGAAGTTCTCCTCGGCCCCGAGGGGCAGCTGGAGGACCACCGGGTTGGCGTTCAGGCGCTCGCGAATCTGGTCGACCACGCGCGGAAAGTCCGCGCCCACCCGGTCCATCTTGTTGACGAACGCGAGGCGCGGGACGCGGTAGCGATCGGCCTGCCGCCACACCGTCTCCGACTGGGGCTCGACCCCGCCGACGCCGCAGAACACCGCGACCGCACCGTCGAGGACCCGGAGGCTGCGCTCGACCTCGATCGTGAAGTCGACGTGGCCCGGGGTGTCGATGATGTTGACGCGGTGATCGCGCCAGAAGCAGGTGGTGGCCGCCGAGGTGATGGTGATGCCGCGCTCCTGCTCCTGGACCATCCAGTCCATCGTGGCCGTCCCCTCGTGCACCTCCCCGATCTTGTAGGAGATGCCCGTGTAGAAGAGGATGCGCTCCGTGGTGGTGGTCTTGCCGGCATCGATGTGGGCCATGATGCCGATGTTGCGGGTGCGCTCGAGTGGGACCTGGCGGGGCATGACGTGGGGGGCGCGCCGTCGCTACCAGCGGTAGTGGGCGAAAGCCTTGTTGGCCTCCGCCATACGGTGCGTATCCTCCTTCTTCTTGATCGTGCCGCCGCGGCCGTTGGCGGCGTCGAGCAGCTCGCCGGCGAGCTTCGCCACCATCGACTTCTCGGGGCGCGCGCGGGCGTTCTGCACCAGCCATCGCATGGCGAGCGACGTGCGGCGCTGCGGCCGGACCTCGACCGGAACCTGGTACGTGGCGCCGCCGACCCGGCGCGAGCGCACCTCGACCACGGGCTTCGCCTGCTCGAGGGCGCGCTTGAACACGACCAGCGCATCTTCCTTCGCACGCTCGGCCACGATGGCGAGCGCGCCGTAGAGGATGCCCTCGGTCAGGCTCCGCTTCCCGTCGTGCATGAGCGTGCTCATGAATTTCGTCACCATCCGGTCCCCGTACTTGGGATCGGACAGGACGTCTCTGCGCTTGACTTCACCTTTACGTGGCATGCGGGTGCAACCTCGGCCGCCGGGCGGGCAAGCGAAGGGGGCGGCCCCCTGCGCGCGCGCGAACGCGGCTGAATCCGGTCACTGGCCGATCACAGGAAGGTTCATTTGGGCCTTTTCGCCCCGTACTTCGAGCGGCTCTGGCGACGGTCCTGGACGCCGATGGAGTCGAGCGTGCCCCGGATGATGTGGTAGCGCACGCCCGGGAGATCCTTCACGCGGCCCCCGCGGATGAGCACCACCGAGTGCTCCTGCAGGTTGTGGCCGACGCCGGGAATGTACGCCGTCACCTCGATCCCGTTCGTCAGCCGCACGCGGGCCACCTTGCGGAGGGCCGAGTTCGGCTTCTTCGGGGTCGTCGTGTAGACGCGGGTACAGACTCCGCGCTTCTGGGGTGAACGCTGCAGCGCCGGGGCCTTCCCCTTGGCGCGCTGCTTCGCGCGACCCTGCTTGATGAGCTGGTTGATGGTGGGCATCGAGCGCGCTCTTCGCCTCGCTTAAAACTGCGTCAGAAAACCGGAACTGGCCCTTCTAGGTGGCCCTGACGTTTCTGTCAACCACAACCGCATCACGCGACCGCTTCCGGTGCCGGTTCGCCGAGCGGAACGCCCTCGAGCTCGCCCGCCGGTTCGTCGGTGATCGACTCCATGCGGTTGTACTTCCCGACGCCGGTGCCCGCGGGGATCAGCCGGCCCATGATGACGTTCTCCTTGAGACCGACCAGGCGGTCCACCTTGCCGTTGATCGAGGCCTCGGTGAGGACCTTCGTGGTCTCCTGGAACGACGCCGCCGAGATGAAGCTCTCGGTGGAGAGGCTCGCCTTCGTGATGCCGAGGAGCAGCGGCTCCGCGATGGCCGGCTGGCCACCGTTGCCGAGGACGCGCTGGTTCTCCTCCTCGAAGCGCCACTTCTCGATCTGATCGCCGATCAGGAACTCGGAGTCTCCGACGTCCTTGATGCGCACGCGACGCAGCATCTGGCGAACGATCACCTCGATGTGCTTGTCGTTGATGCGCACGCCCTGGAGCCGGTAGATCTCCTGGACCTCGTCCACCAGGTACTTGGCGAGCGCCTTCTCGCCGAGGATGGTGAGGATGTCGTGCGGGTTCGAGCTACCGTCCATCAGCGGCTCGCCCGCGCGTACGAAGTCGCCCTCGTGCACGCTGATGTGCTTGCCCTTGGGGATGAGGTACTCGCGCGACTCGCCCACCTCGGGCGTGACGATGACCTTGCGCTTGCCCTTGGTGTCCTTGCCGAACGAGATGACACCGTCGATCTCGGTCACCACCGCGAACTCCTTCGGCTTGCGCGCCTCGAACAGCTCGGCCACGCGCGGCAGGCCGCCGGTGATGTCCTTCGTCTTGGTGGTCTCGCGCGGGATCTTGGCGATGATGTCGCCCGCCGCGACCCCCTGGCCCTCGATGACGTTCAGATGGGCGCCCACGGGGATCAGGTAGCGCGCCTCGCCGCTGCTGATCCGGGCCGTCTGGCCGCCCGCATCCTTGATGGAGATGCGTGGCCGCTTGTCGAGCTCCTTGGTGTCGACGACGACCTTGGTCGACAGACCGGTGCGCTCGTCGACCTTCTCCTCCATGGTGATGCCTTCGAGGATGTCGCCGAACTTCACCGTGCCGCCGGCCTCGGTGAGGATGGGGATGGTGTACGGATCCCACTCGGCGATCATCTCGCCGGCCTTCACCTTGCCGCCGTCGGCCTTCTTCAGCTTGGCGCCGTAGACCAGGGCGTACCGCTCGCGCTCGCGCTCCCGGTTGGGCTCGGGATAGTCGACGATTGCGACCTCGCCGTTGCGGTTCATGACGACGAGATCGCCGTCCTTCCCCTCGACGGTGGTGAGGTTGATGAACTTGAGGAAGCCCTCGTTGCGCGCCTCGAGGCTCGTCTGCTCGGCCCGCCGGCTGGCGGTCCCGCCGATGTGGAAGGTGCGCATGGTGAGCTGGGTGCCCGGCTCGCCGATGGACTGCGCGGCGATGACGCCGATGGCCTCGCCCAGGTTGACCATGTGACCGCGCGCGAGGTCACGCCCGTAGCACTGCACGCACACCCCGCGCCGTGACTGGCAGGTGAGCACCGAGCGGATCTTCACGCGCTCGAGGCCCGCGTCCTCGATGTCGGCCACGCGCGACTCGTCGATCTCCTGGTTGGCGTGGACGATGACATTGCCGGTGAACGGATCGCGGATGTCTTCCAGCGCCACGCGACCGAGGACACGGTCGCCGAGGCCTTCGATGACCTCGCCGCCCTCGACGAGCGGCGTCATCTCGATGCCGTCGAGGGTACCGCAATCCTGCTCGGTGATGATCGAGTCCTGCGCCACATCGACGAGCCGGCGGGTGAGATAGCCGGAGTTCGCGGTCTTGAGCGCCGTGTCGGCGAGACCCTTGCGCGCGCCGTGGGTGGAGATGAAGTACTGCAGCACCGTGAGGCCTTCACGGAAGTTCGCCGTGATGGGCGTCTCGATGATCTCGCCGGAGGGCTTCGCCATCAGCCCGCGCATGCCGGCGAGCTGCCGGATCTGCTGGGCCGAGCCGCGCGCACCGGAGTCGGCCATCATGAAGATGGGGTTGAACGAGGGGATGCGGCGGATGTTGCCCTGCGCGTCGGTCACCTCCTCGGTGCCGAGCTCGCGCAGCATCTCGTCGGCGATCCGGTCCGTGACCTCGGCCCAGATGTCGACCACCTTGTTGTAGCGCTCGCCGTCGGTGATGAGGCCCTTGTTGTACTGGTCCTCGATCTCCCGCACCTCGCCGTTGGCCCCGTCGAGGAGCTTCCCCTTCGCGGCCGGGATCACCATGTCCTTGATGCCGATGGAGATGCCGGCGCGCGTGGCCTGCTCGTAGCCCAGGTCCTTCAGCTTGTCGGCGAAGATCACCGTCGACTTGTTTCCGGCGTGCCGGTACGCGATGTCGATGAGGGAGCCAAGCTCCTTCTTCTTCATCACCCGGTTGACTTCGGCGAACGGGATCTCGAGCGGCACGATGTCGTAGAGCAGGACGCGCCCGACCGTGGTGTCGACGATCTGGTTCGAGCCGCCGGCCGCTACCGGGACGCGCACCCGGATCTTCGCCTGCAGGTCGACCTCGCTCTGATCCCAGGCGATGCGGACCTCCGCGAAGCTGGCGAACGTCTTGCCCTCGCCCAGCGCGGCGAGCTTCTCGCGGGTCATGAAGTAGAGACCGAGCACGATGTCCTGCGTGGGCACGATGATCGGCTTGCCGTTGGCGGGCGAGAGGATGTTGTTGGTCGACATCATGAGGGCGCGGGCTTCCACCTGCGCCTCGACCGACAGCGGCACGTGCACCGCCATCTGGTCGCCGTCGAAGTCGGCGTTGTAGGCCGCGCAGACCAGCGGGTGCAGCTGGATGGCCTTGCCCTCGATGAGCGTCGGCTCGAACGCCTGGATGCCGAGACGGTGCAGCGTGGGCGCGCGGTTGAGGAGCACCGGGTGCTCGCGGATCACCTCGTCGAGGATGTCCCAGACCTCGGGGCGCTCCTTCTCCACCATCTTCTTGGCGCTCTTGATGGTGGTGACGTATCCGCGCTCCTCGAGCTTGTTGTAGATGAAGGGCTTGAACAGCTCGAGCGCCATCTTCTTCGGCAAGCCGCACTGGTGCAGCCGGAGCTCGGGGCCGACGACGATGACGGAGCGGCCCGAGTAGTCGACGCGCTTTCCGAGCAGGTTCTGGCGGAAGCGCCCGCTCTTGCCCTTCAGCATGTCGGACAGCGACTTGAGCGGCCGCTTGTTCGGCCCGGTGATGGCGCGTCCGCGCCGGCCGTTGTCGAACAGCGCGTCGACCGCCTCCTGCAACATCCGCTTCTCGTTGCGGATGATGATGTCGGGCGCGTTCAGCTCCATCAGGCGCTTCAGCCGGTTGTTGCGGTTGATGACGCGCCGGTAGAGGTCGTTCAGGTCGGAGGTGGCGAAGCGGCCGCCGTCGAGCGGCACCAGCGGGCGGAGATCGGGCGGGATGACCGGGACGACCTCGAGGATCATCCACTCGGGCTTGTTGCCGGAGGTCTTGAAGGCGGTCAGGACCTTCAGGCGCTTGGCCAGCTTCTTCCGGCGCGCCTCGCTGGTCGCCTCCTTCATCTCGACGCGCAGGTCGACGAAGAGCTGGTCGACGTCGAGCCGCTTCAGCAGCTCGCGAATCGACTCCGCACCCATGCCGGCGCGGAAGGTCTCGGCGCCGTACTCCTCGCACGCCTTGCGATACCGGCTCTCGGAGAGGAGCTCGCGCTCCGTCAGCCCGGTGCTACCCGGATCGATGACGACGTAGGACTCGAAGTAGAGAACCTTCTCGAGCTCCTTCAGCGTCATGTCGAGGAGGGTGCCGATGCGGGAGGGCAAGCTCTTGAGGAACCAGATGTGCGCGACCGGCGTGGCGAGGTCGATGTGGCCCATGCGCTCGCGCCGGACCTTCGACTGGATGACCTCGACGCCGCACTTCTCGCACACCACGCCACGGTGTCGCATGCGCTTGTACTTGCCGCAGTTGCACTCGTAGTCCTTCGTCGGTCCGAAGATCTTCGCGCAGAACAGGCCGTCACGCTCGGGCTTGAACGTGCGGTAGTTGATGGTCTCGGGCTTCTTCACCTCGCCATGCGACCACGACCGGATCTTGTCCGGCGACGCCAGCGAGATGCGGATGGCGTTGAAGCTGAGCGGATTCTTCGGTTTCTCGAACAGGCTGAACAGATCTTCCATCATCGAGACGGTCCCTCCCGCCGGACCGGCGGTGTCACCCTTGGGCTGGCTCCTCGAATAGCTCGACGTCGAGCGCCAGGCTCTGGAGTTCCTTGACCATCACGTTGAACGACTCGGGCAGGCCGGGCTCGAGCACGTTCTCGCCCTTCACGATGGCTTCGTACATGCGCGTGCGCCCGGCGACGTCGTCGGACTTGACGGTGAGCATCTCCTGGAGCGTGTAGGCCGCGCCGTAGGCCTCGAGCGCCCACACCTCCATCTCGCCGAGCCGCTGGCCGCCGAACTGCGCCTTGCCACCCAGCGGCTGCTGCGTGACCAGCGAGTACGGCCCCGTGGAGCGGGCATGGATCTTGTCGTCGACCAGGTGGTGCAGCTTCATCATGTACATCACGCCCACGGTGACCTCGTGGGCGAAGCACTGGCCGGTACGCCCGTCGAAGAGGCGTGTCTGGCCGTTGGCCGGCAGGCAGGCCTTGGCGAGGAGCTTGAAGATCTCCTCCTCCGACGCGCCGTCGAACACCGGCGAGGCCACGTGGATGCCGCGGGCCGCCTTGCGCGCCAGCTTGATCACGTCGCTCTCGTCCAGGGTGTCGATGAAGTCGCCGAGCTCCTTCGAGGGATACAGCTCCTTCAGCGTCTTGCGCAGCTCGACCGCGTCCGGCCGGCCGTTCTCCTCGATCGTTTGACGGATCTGGCGCGCCAGCTCGCGCCCCGCCCACCCGAGATGCGTCTCCAGGATCTGCCCGACGTTCATGCGGCTCGGGACGCCGAGCGGGTTGAGCACGATGTCGACCGGCGTGCCGTCGGCCAGGTAGGGCATGTCCTCCTCGGGGAGGATACGCGACAGGACGCCCTTGTTGCCGTGACGGCCGGCCATCTTGTCGCCGACCTGGAGCTTGCGCTTGATGGCGACGAACACCTTCACCATCTTGATGACACCCGGGGGCAGCTCGTCGCCGCCCTTCAGGCGCTCGATCTTGTCGTTGAAGAGCGTCTTGATGGAGTCGACCTGCTCGAGCATGCCCTCCGCCACGCGCGACAGCTCGTCCTCGACCTTCTCGTCGCCCACCTTGAGGTCGCCCCAGTAGTTGGAGGGGATCTGCTCGAGCAGCTCGGGCGTGATCTCGACGCCCTTCTGCACCAGCACCTTGCGGGTGTCGTCCGTGAGGCGCGCGCTGGTCGTCTTACCGCGGAGCAGCGACTGCACCTTCTTCTGCGTGCTCTCGCGGATGATCCGGATCTCGTCCTGCTGATCCTTGCGCAGCTTCGTGACTTCTTCGTCCTCGATCGCGCGCGACCGATCGTCCTTCTGGATGCCCTTGCGCGAGAAGACGCGCGCGTTGATGACGGTGCCCTCGACGCCCGGCGGCACGCGCAAGCTCGTGTCGCGCACCTCGCCGGCCTTCTCGCCGAAGATGGCGCGCAGCAGCTTCTCCTCGGGCGAGAGCTGCGTCTCGCCCTTCGGCGTGATCTTGCCGACGAGGATGTCGCCGGGCTTCACCTCGGCGCCGATCCGGATGATGCCGGACTCGTCCAGGTCCTTCAGCGCCTCGTCGCCGACGTTGGGAATGTCGCGGGTGATCTCCTCGGGACCGAGCTTGGTGTCGCGAGCCACGCACTCGAACTCCTCGATGTGGATCGAGGTGAAGAAGTCGTGCTTCACGACCCGCTCGGAGATGAGGATCGAGTCCTCGAAGTTGTACCCGCCCCACGGCATGAAGGCGACGAGCACGTTGCGGCCGAGCGCCAGCTCGCCCATGTCGGTGGACGGCCCGTCGGCGATGACGTCGCCCGCCTTGACGCTGTCGCCCACCACCACGATGGGCCGCTGGTTGATGCAGGTGTTCTGGTTCGAGCGCTGGTACTTGACCAGGTTGTAGATGTCGACGCCGGGGTCGCGGCCGTCGGTGGACGGCTTGTCGACCTTGACCACGATGCGGGTGGCGTCGACCTGCTCGACCACACCGTCGCGCCGGGCCACCACGGTGACGCCCGAGTCGCGCGCGACGACCGGCTCCATGCCGGTGCCGACGAGCGGCGCCTCGGTGCGCAGCAGCGGGACGGCCTGCCGCTGCATGTTCGACCCCATGAGGGCGCGGTTGGCGTCGTCGTTCTCGAGGAACGGGATCAGGCCGGCCGCCACCGAGACCAGCTGGTTCGGCGACACGTCCATGCAGTCGACCTGCTCGGGTCGCACCATGGTGAACTCGCCGCCGATGCGCGACGAGACGAGATCGCTCGTGAAGCTTCCCTTCGCGTCGATCGGCGCGTTCGCCTGCGCGATGGTGTGCTCCTCCTCCTCGAGCGCGGAGAGGTAGACGATCTCGTCGGTGACGCGGCCCTCCTTCACGCGGCGATACGGCGTCTCGACGAAGCCGAAGTCGTTGACCCGCGCGTAGGTGGACAGCGACGCGATCAGGCCGATGTTCGGGCCTTCCGGCGTCTCGATGGGACACACCCGGCCGTAGTGGGTGGGGTGCACGTCGCGCACCTCGAATCCGGCGCGCTCGCGCGTGAGACCGCCGGGGCCGAGCGCGGAGAGACGACGCTTGTGCGTGATCTCCGACAGCGGGTTCGTCTGATCCATGAACTGCGAGAGCTGCGACGACCCGAAGAATTCCTTGATGACCGCGGAGACGGGCTTGTAGTTGATGAGCTCCTGCGGCATCAGCGTCTCGATGTCCTGCAGGCTCATGCGCTCCTTGATGGCGCGCTCCATGCGGACGAGACCGATGCGGTACTGGTTCTCCACCAGCTCGCCGACCGCGCGGACGCGGCGGTTGCCGAGGTGGTCGATGTCGTCGATCTGACCGTTGCCGTTCTTCAGCTCGATCAGGTAGCGCACCACCTCGAGGATGTCCTCGCGGCGGAGCGTACCCTGGTCGAGAGGCACGTTCAGCTTGAGCTTGTGGTTGAGCTTGAGACGTCCCACCCGTGACAGGTCGTAGCGCTCGGGATTGAAGAAGAGGTTGTTGAAGAACGTGGTGGCGGTCTCGGGGGTGGGCGGATCGCCCGGCCGGAGGCGGCGGTAGATCTCGAGGATCGCCTCCTGCGGATCGCCGATCTTGTCCTGCAGCAGCGTGTTGCGGAGCGCGGAGCCGATGTGCGTGTCGTCGAGGAAGAGCACCTCGATGCGATCGATGCCGCGCTGGCGCAGCACCTCCAGCTTCTCCTCGGTGATCTCCTCGTTGCACGCGAGGAACACCTCGCCGGTCTTGGCGTCCTTCACGTCGTGTGCCGAGACGCGGCCGAGCACCTCCTCGACGGTGATGGGAATCTGCTCGATGCCGGCGGTCTCCATCTGGCGCAGCGCCAGCTTGGTGAACTTCCGCCCTTCCTTCACCAGCAGCTCGTTGGTGCCGGGGTGGCGCACGTCGCGGGTGGCCTTCACGCCGACCAGGTGATCGGGCTGGAAGAGCTTCGCCGCCTTGCGGCCGTCCAGGACGATGGTGTCCCTGCGGTAGAAGTTGTTGAGGATGTCCTCGGTGGTCATCCCCAGCGCGCGGAGCACGACCGTGGCGTGGAACTTCCGCCGCCGGTCGATGCGCACGAACAGGATGTCCTTCGGATCGAACTCGAAGTCGATCCACGACCCGCGATACGGGATGATGCGCGCGGAGTAGAGCAGCTTGCCGCTGGCGTGGGTCTTGCCCTTGTCGTGGTCGAAGAACACGCCGGGCGAGCGATGCAGCTGCGACACGATGACCCGCTCGGTGCCATTCACCATGAACGTGCCGTGCTGGGTCATGAGCGGGATCTCGCCGAAGTAGACCTCCTGCTCCTTGACGTTCTTGATCGACCGCGCCCCGCTCTCGGGGTCGACGTCCCAGATGACGAGCTGCACGGTGACCTTCAGCGGCGCCGCGAAGGTCATGCCGCGCTGGTGGCATTCGTCGACGTCGTACTTGGGCTCGCTCAGCGTGTAGCCGACGAACTCGAGGGACGCGGTCTCGTTGAAGTCCTTGATGGGAAAGACGGACTTGAAGACCGCCTGCAGGCCGTGGTCCTTGCGCGCCTCGGGCGCGACGTCACGCTGCAGGAACTCCTCGTACGACCGCTTCTGGATGTCGATCAGATTCGGGAACTCGATGATCTTCTTGATCCGCCCGAACGTTCGCCGGAACCGCAGGTTGTTCGGAACGCGGGATACCTGAACCGCCGGGTTACTCATCGCCGTGATGTCGCTCCTTCTGACGCTGCTCCTGCCGGGGTGCTGCGGTGGGTCGCACTACTTCAGCTCCACGGTGCCACCCGCCTCCTCCAGCTTCTTCTTCATCGACTCGGCCTCCGCCTTGGGCACGGCTTCCTTCACCGCCTTCGGAGCGCCGTCGACCAGGTCCTTGGCCTCCTTCAGGCCGAGCCCCGTGAGCTCGCGGACCACCTTGATGACCTGGATCTTCTTGTCGCCGGACCCGGTGAGGACGACGTTGAAGTCCTCCTTCTCGGCCGCCGCTGCCGGCGCCGCTCCGCCTGCCGGCGAGCCTGCGGCGGCAATCGCCACCGGAGCCGCGGCCGACACGCCCAGCTCGTTCTCGAGCTCCTTCACGAGCGCGGCGGCATCCATCAAGCTCATGTTCTTCAAGAAATCCTTCACCTGCTCCCGGGTCACTTCCATGTCTCGTCTCTCCTTACGGGCTTGTAATCAGGACTGGGGCGACTCTGCGCCGTCGCCGGCGCGCTTCGCGAGCGCGTCGGCGAGACGCGCCAGCATGGCAGCCGGCTCGTTCAGCGTACGCAACAGCTGCGTCGCCGGCGCCTGGAGCACGCCGAGCAGCTGCGCCAGCACCACCTCGCGCGGCGGCAACGCCGCGAGTGCCTTCACGTCGTCGGCGGGTAGCACCTGGCCGTCGAGGAGGGCGCCGCGGATCTCGAGCTTCGGCAGCTCGCCCGCGAGCTTCGTCACCACCTTGGCCATCGCCACCGGGTCGGCGAAACCGATCAGCAGCGCGAGCGGACCGCGCAGCAGCGGTACCACCTTCTCGTTCGTGGAGTCGGCCACGGCACGCTTGGTGAGTCGGTTCTTCGCCACGCGGCAGCGGCCGTCCGCCTCCCGCACCGCCTTGCGCAGCCGGTTCATCTGGCCGGCCGTGAGGCCGCGATACTCCGCGAGCACCGTCACGGTGGCGCGGGAGAACTCCTCCTGGAGCTGCTCGACGCCCTGGACCTTTTCTGCACGCCTCATTCCGGTTCCTTCACGCCGCGACGCCCGCGCGCGCTGCCAGCGGGTCGACCCGCACCGACGGTCCCATCGTCGTGGTGAGCGCGATGGTCTGCACGTACTGTCCCTTGGACGCCGCCGGCTTCGCGCGGACCAGACTGGACAGGAGCGCGTGCACGTTGTCGAGAAGCTTCTCGGCGCCGAAGCTCCGCTTGCCGACGGCGACGTGCACGATGCCCGCCTTGTCGACACGGAACTCGACCTTGCCGCCCTTCACCTCGCGCACCGCCTTGGCGACGTCGAACGTGACCGTCCCGACCTTCGGGTTCGGCATCAAGCCGCGCGGACCGAGGACCTTTCCGAGGCGTCCCACCTGCCCCATCATGTCCGGCGTGGCGATGGCGGTGTCGAACTCCAGCCATTGCTCGTCCTGGATCTTCTTCACCATGTCGTCGGCGCCGACGTGATCGGCACCGGCCTCCTCGGCCTCGCGCGCCTTCTCGCCCTTCGCGAAGACGAGCACGCGGACGGTCTTGCCGGTCCCGTGCGGCAGCACCACCGTGCCGCGCACGTTCTGGTCGGCCTGGCGCGGATCGACTCCGAGCCGGACCGCGACCTCGACCGACTCGTCGAACTTGGCGTTCGCCGCCAGCACCCAGCAGGGTGCGAACGGCCTCGTCCATGGGGTAGCGGCGCATCCGATCGATGCCGGCGACCGCTCCGCGATATCGCTTGCCTTGCTTTGCCATGTCGTCACACCACCTCGATGCCGAGGCTGCGCGCCGTTCCCTCGACCGTGCGCATCGCCGCCTCGACGTCGGCTGCGGTGAGGTCCGGCATCTTCGTCCGCGCGATCTCCTCGACCTGGGCGCGCGTCACCGTCCCCACCTTCGTCTTGCCAGGCTCCTTGGACCCCTTGTCGAGTCCCGCCGCGCGCTTGAGCAGCACCGACGCGGGCGGCGTCTTCGTGATGAAGGTGAAGGAGCGATCGGCATACACGGTGATGACGACCGGAATGATGAGGCCGGCCTGGGCCTGGGTCTGCGCGTTGAACGCCTTGCAGAACTCCATGATGTTCACGCCGCGCTGGCCGAGGGCCGGACCGACCGGCGGGCTCGGGTTGGCCGCCCCGGCCGGAATCTGGAGCTTGATCTCTGCGACGACTTTCTTCGCCATGCTCCTAGGCTTTCTCGACCTGCACGAAGTCCAGCTCGACGGGGGTGGCGCGGCCGAAGATGCTGATCAGCACCCGGAGCTTGCCCTTGTCGGGCTTCACGTCCTCGACGACGCCGTTGAAGTCCTGGAAGGGACCGTCGATGACCTTCACCTGCTCGCCCTGCTCGAAGAGAACCTTCGGCTTGGGCTTCACCGCCCCCTCTTCCATCTGGTGCGTGATCTCGCGCACCTCGGACTCCGAGATGGGCGGGATGGAATCGGGATCGGTGGCGCCGCCGAGGAACCCCGTCACCTTGGGCGTCGATTTGACGATGTGCCAGGTCTCGTTGTTCAGACGCATGTTCACGAGGATGTAGCCGGGGAAGAACTTGCGCGACGAGGTCTTCTTCTTCCCCTTCACCAGCTCGACGACCTTCTCGGACGGGACGAGGATCTCCCCGAACAGGTCCGGCTTGGTGAGCCCGCGAATGCGCTCCTCGAGCGATGCTTTCACCTTGTGCTCGTATCCTGAGTACGTGTGCACCACGTACCACTGGCGATCGAGCGCCTCCGTCATGCGCTGAGCACCCGCTGGATGATGAACTGGAGCACGAAGTCGACGAGACCGAGGTAGATCGCCACCACCGCCACGCCGATGAGCACGGCGATCGTGGCGGCGCGCGTCTCGTCGCGCGTCGGCCAGTGCACCTTACGGAGCTCGGCCAAGCACTCCTCGAGAAACTCTCGAGAACGCTCGATCGGTCGCTGCAGAATCTCGCGTGTGGGCATGGGGTTCTCGGGGACGGGTCAGGCAGGGCTCGAACCTGCAACCCCCGGATTTGGAGTCCGGTGCTCTACCAATTAGAGCTACTGACCCGCAGGCGCCGGGGCACCACGTTCAGACCTTCCCCTCCTTGTGCAGCACGTGGCTGCGGCAGAAGGGGCAGAACTTGCGGAACGCCAGCTTCTCCGTGGTCTTCTTCTTGTTCTTGGTGGAGGTGTAGTTCTTGCGCTTGCAACTGTCGCACACCATCGAAATCAGATCGCGCATCGTGTGAGCCTCTGGGGGTTGTGGCCCGGCGAGCCCACGACCGGATTCGAACCGGTGACCTCTTCCTTACCAAGGAAGTGCTCTACCGCCTGAGCTACGTGGGCACATGACGCAACGAGCGGGAGACGGGAATCGAACCCGCGACCCCGAGCTTGGAAGGCTCGTGCTCTACCAACTGAGCTACTCCCGCGCTGCCGGACGGGCGGGTCCGACGCACCAACATCGCCAGTATGGAGAGGGGAGGATTCGAACCTCCGAAGGCGTACGCCGGCAGATTTACAGTCTGCTCCCTTTGGCCGCTCGGGCACCTCTCCGTGGACGGTGCCGGCGAATGGACCCGTGGAGCCGATGGTCGGAGTCGAACCGACGACCTGCTGATTACAAGTCAGCTGCTCTACCTCCTGAGCTACATCGGCAGGGCGGCACCGAGCTTCCGCGGGTGCGCCGTTTGTCTTTCAAAGAAGTGATCTCTGGAATTCCGCCCGCGAGCGTCCGGAGGGCGCGCGCCAGCGCCCACCGCCTCCCGGACGGGCGGGTCCCGAACGTGACGAAGCCGCAATTGATAACATTCGGTCCACGGACTGTCAACAAAAGCGGAGCCCGGGCGGGGGATTATCGCAGCTGCCCGGTCTTTCGGCAGAGCTCGAACAGGGCCACGCCGGCCGCCACGGAGACGTTCAGCGACTCGACCCCCGCAGCCATGGGGATACGCACCTCGAAGTCGCAGGTCCGCCGGACGAGTGCCCGCAATCCGTCCCCTTCCCCCCCGACCACCAGACCGACGCGATCGAGCTGATCGAGCTCGAACAGGCTCCTGGGCGCCGCCGGCACCAGTCCCGTCAGCCAGAACCCCTGCTCCTTCAGGCGTTTCATCGCCTGGACCAGGTTCGGGACCCGGGCGATCGGCAGGCCGAACAGGGCCCCGGCCGACGCACCGATCGCGACCGAGGTCACCCCGACGCTGCGGTCCTGGGGCAGGACGACCCCTCCCACGCCGGCCGCCCGGGCCGTGCGGAGGATCGCACCCAGGTTGCGCGGGTCCTGGATGCCGTCGAGCAGCAGGATGCAGCGCGCGCCCGCGCCGGAGATGTCCTCGAGCGCCCGGTAGCGGAACGGCGGCGCGTAGGCCACCGTCCCCTGATGCGTCTGTCGGCCGGCCAGGCGATCGAGCCCGACCCGGTCCATCTCGACGGTCGGCACGCCGCGACGCCGGCTCTCCGCGATCACCTCCGCCCGCCGGGGTCCGGGACCGATCATGACCCGCTCCACCGGCGCGCCGCTGCGCAGCAGCTCGAGCACGGGGTTGGCGCCCGCGACCAGCAGCGTGGGTTCGGTTGTCCGGCGGTGTCTCATTCGTTAGAAGCAACCGGGTGCCGACTCCCCCGATGGGGAAGATCATCCATCGTTACATCTTCCGGGAAGTTCTGACCCCGTTCCTCCTGGGACTCAGCGTCTTCACGTTCATTCTCCTGATCGCCCGCTTGCTGAAGCTGATCGAGCTGGTGGTCAATCGCGGGTTGCCTCCCACCCAGATCCTGCGGCTCCTGGCCTTCCTGATGCCCGCGTTCCTCGAGCTCACGGTCCCCATGGCCATGCTGCTCGCGATCCTCATCGCCTTCGGCCGTCTCTCGGCCGACGCCGAGATGGTGGCCATGCGGAGCTCGGGCCTCAGCATCTACCAGCTCGTGCCGCCGGTGATCCTCTTCGTCCTGATGACGGCGTGCATCACCGCCGGTCTCTCCATGTACGCGCGTCCGTGGGCCAACCACAATCTCAAGCTGGAGCTGTGGGACATCGCGCGCACCCGGGCGAGCGCCGGTCTCAAGCCGCAGGTGTTCAACGACGAGTTCCCGGGACTCGTGATCTACGCGGAGCACATCGACAGCCGCACCGATCGTCTGATTCACGTGCTCATCTCCGACGAGCGCGATCCGAACCAGCACAACACGGTCTTCGCCAGCGAAGGCTTCATGATCTCCGACAACGACACGCAGACGGTGATCCTCCGTCTGCTGAACGGGACGATCCACACCAGTGACGACGGCGCCGGCCGACTATCACACCGATTTCGAGACCTACGACGTGAACCTCGATCTGCGCGAGAGCCTGGAGGGGCCGGCCAACGAAGCAGGACGATCCGAACGAGATGACCCTGCCCGAGCTCAGCGCGGCGCATCGAGGCCAAGCGCGCCGACGGCAAGTCCGCGGCGCCGGAGCTGGTCGAGTTCCACCGCAAGTTCGCCATCCCGTTCGCCTGCATCGTCTTCGGCCTGGTCGGGCTTCCGCTCGGCATCGAGCCGGCGCGCAACGTGCGGTCGCGCGGGTTCGCGGTGAGCCTCGCGGTGATCTTCATCTACTACATCCTGCTGTCCGCCGGGCAGGGCTTCGCCGAGCAGGGGACCATCCCCGCCTGGTTCGGTCTGTGGCTTCCCAACATGGTCTTCGGGTCGCTCGGCGTCATGCTGATGCGTCGTGCAGGGCGGGAGCGCGCGCTCTTCGGCACCTGGATTCCCGACCTCGCCGCGCATCTGCGCAGCGCGCTGCTGGCGCACCGGCGTGCCGGAGTCCCGCGATGAAGCGTGGCGGCAGCGGGCGGCGACGGCTGCTGCTTCCGGTCCTCGGCCGGCACGTCGCGTGGGAGTTCGTGCGCACGTTCGCCCTCACGATGCTGGCCTTCATGTCGATCTACCTGCTCGCCGACTTCTTCGATCGCTTCGACAGCTTCCTCCAGCACGACGCGTCCGCGGGAGCGATCGTGCGGCTCTTCCTGTACAAGATGCCGCTCATCACCACGCAGGTGACGCCGCTGGCCGTCCTGGCCGGCGGATTGATCGGGCTCGGGCTCCTCGCCCGTCAGAACGAGTTCGTCGCCATGCGCGCGTGCGGCGTGAGCATCTGGCAGGTGCTGGCGCCGCTCGTCGCGCTGTCGGTGCTCATCTGCATCGCCACCTTCGCGTGGAACGAGACCGCGGTGCCGGCGAGCGCGCGGCGCTGGCACGAGGTGTGGAACCAGGAGATCAAGCAGAAGACCAGCTCCAGCGTCTTCACCGGCCGCGAGTTCTGGTATCACGGCGGCGCCGGCTTCTATAACGTGAACCGCGTCGTCCCGCGGCACGGCCAGCTCCTCGGGCTGACGGTCTACCAGATCGGTTCGGACTTCCGCCCGACGCGCGTCATCCGGGCCGAATCGGCGACCTGGAACGGTGACAGCTGGGAGCTGAAGAACCCCCGCACCCTGGAGTTCGACAGCAATCCGAGTCGCGAGGTGACGGGGACGCCCGAGGGATTCGTCCTGCCCGAGACGCTCGAGGACTTCCGGGTCGTCTCGGTCGAGGCCGAGGAGTACAGCTACCGCATGCTGCGCGATCAGATCGCGTCGCTCCAGGCGAAGGGTGTCGACGCCTCCGAGAGCTGGGTCGACCTCCATCTCAAGGTGGCGCTTCCCATCGCGAGCTTCGTGCTGATGCTGGTCGCGGTTCCGCTGGCGGCGCGCGGCACGCGCGTGACGAGCCTGCCGGCGGCGGTCGGGCTCGGCTTCGTCATCGGCTTCTGCTACTTCATCGTGCTGGCGTTCGCGCGCGCGCTCGGCCAGACGGGCGCCCTCCCGCCGCTCATCGCCGCGTGGACGTCGAACGTCGTCTTCGTCTTCATCGGCGCGTACCACCTGCTCGGCAGCGACTGAGCCGGCCGGCGATCAGGGCACCAGCGCCGGCGCCTCCAGGCCCGTCGTCTCGGGCAGGCCGAGCAGCACGTTCAGGCACTGCACCGCCTGCCCCGCCGCGCCCTTGCCGAGATTGTCGATCGCCGTCACCACGACCGCGCGGCCCGTGGTCTCGTCCCAGTGCCAGCCGATGGCACAGCGATTGGTGCCGCGTACCTCGCGCAGCTCGGGCGGGGCCGCGCCGCGCAGCACGATGAACGGCTCCTCGGCGTACGCACCGACGAACAGCTGCTCGAGTCGCCCCGCGCTCCCCTCCATCGGGACGTACATCGTACTCAAGATGCCGCGGCTCACCGGCAGGAGGTGCGGCACGAAGAGGCACGAGGCACCGGCGCCCGCGCGGCGCAGCTCCTGGTCGATCTCGGGCTGATGCCGGTGTCCGCCGATCGCGTAGGGACGGCAGTTCTCGTTCACCTCCGCGAAGAGCTGATCGACCTTCAGGCTGCGGCCCGCACCGGTGGTGCCCGACTTCGCATCCACGACCACCGGCTCGCGGACGAGGCGCGCACGCGCGAGCGGCGCGAGGCCGAGGAGTGCGCCGGTGGGATAGCATCCGGGAACCGCGACCAGCCGCGCGCCGCGCAACGCGTCGCGGTACAGCTCGGGAATGCCGTAGACCGCCTCGGCGAGGAGCTCGGGCGCGGCGTGCGGGCCGTACCAGCGCGCGTAGACGGCGGGATCGCGCAGGCGGAAATCTGCCGACATGTCGAGCGCGCGGCGACCGTCGGCCACGACGTCGCGCACGTGGGGCGCGGACGCGCCGTGCGGCAGCGCGCTGAAGACGATCTCCGCGGTCGACTCCCGCCACGCCTCGGGGGCCGCGAGGGGGAGATCGATGATGCCGGAGAGGAACGGGTACACCTCGGAGGCGCGGCGCTCGCGATACTGCTCCGACGAGAGCGAGACGATCTCCACGTCGGGATGCCGGACGAGCAGCCGCAGCAGCTCGACTCCCGCGTAGCCGGTGGCGCCGAGCACGGCGACCGGCACGTCGCCGCCGGGGCATGTCAGCGGACGTCCGTCGCGCCTCCATCGCCCGATCGTCTACGCGACGGGCGGCAGGCGGCGCAACGCGGACTAGCGCTTGGAGTACTGCGGGCGCTTGCGCGCCTTGTGCCGGCCGTACTTCTTGCGCTCGACCTTGCGCGAGTCTCGCGTGATGAAGCCGGCCTTCTTGAGCGCGGGGCGGTACTCCGCGTCGACCTGCAGGAGAGCACGCGTGACGCCGTGCCGGATGGCGACGGCCTGCGCGCTCACGCCACCGCCGAACACGTTCACGTCGGTGCGGTACTGGCCCGCGGTGGACGTGACCTCGAACGGCTGGCGGATGATCATGCGCGACGACTCGCGGCCGAAGTACTCGTCGGCCGAGCGCGTGTTCACCACGAACTCGCCCTGGCCGGGCCGGATGCGGACGCGCGCGACCGACGTCTTGCGCTTTCCCGTTCCCCAGAAGACGTTGCTGTCTGCACTCATGCGTGTCGTCGACCTTCGGACCTTCAGACCAAGGGCAGTGGCTTCTGCGCCCGGTGGGGGTGGTCCGGCCCCGCGTAGACCTTGAGCTTGGTCGCCAGACGGCGACCGAGACGGTTCTTCGGCAGCATGCCCTCGACCGCCTCGCGCAGCACCCGCGTGGGCCGCTTGTCGAGGAGCTCCTGCGCGCTGGCTCGGCGGATGCCGCCGGGGTAGCCCGAGTGGCGGACGTACGTCTTGTCGCTCAGCTTCCGACCCGTGAGCCGGATGCCCTTCGCATTCACCACGATGACGAAATCGCCGGCGTCGACGTGGGGCGAGAATGCCGGCGTGTGCTTCCCGCGCAGCACCGTCGCGATGCGGGTGGCCAGCCGTCCGAGCACCTGCCCCTCGGCGTCGGCGATGAACCAGCGCCGTCCGGCTCTCGCGGCTTCGGTGGAAAGGCTACGCGTGGTGTGGGTGATCGGCATCGTTGCACTCTGGAAGATGACGGGGCCGACGAGACTCGAACTCGCGACCTCCGGCGTGACAGGCCGGCGTTCTAACCAACTGAACTACGACCCCGTGCTGCTCGGTCAAGAGCGGAGGTGAGTACCCTACATCTCGCCGTCTTGCAATCCCGAGCGCGTGCAACGCGCCGCTCTCCGGACCCCAGGGTCGCGCCCGGCGCCGGCCGCCGCCATCCGAGGCGCAGGCGGAGAGATCACGCGCGCGGCGCCGGCTGGGGGCCGCGGACCAGCCGGCCCGGCAGGGTCCCCGTCGCCTCGCCGCCCTCGGCGACCACCGCACCGCTGACGACGGTCATCCGGTAGCCGCGCGCGCGCTGCACCAGGCGGCGCCCGCGCGCCGGCAGGTCGAAGACCATCTCGGGCGCGGCGAGGGCCAGCCCGTCGAGGTCGATCACGTTCACGTCGGCCTTCATGCCGGGCGCGAGCACGCCCCGATCGTGCATGCCGTAGAGCGCCGCCGTGTCCCGCGTCTGGCGGCTCACCAGCTGCTCCAGCCCGAGGCGTCCTCCTCGATGCCGATCACGCCCCCAGTGCGTGAGCAGGAAGGTGGGCGTGCTGGCATCGCAGATGACGCCGCAGTGCGCGCCGCCGTCGGAGAGGCCGATGATGGTCCGCGGATGGAGCAGCATCTCGCGGATCGCCTCGAAGTCGAAGCCCGAGTAGTTGAGAAACGGCAGATAGAGCATCTGGTGGCCGTCACGCTCGAGCAGCGTGTCGTAGGCCACGTCCTCGGCGGAGACGCCGCGCCGGCGCGCGATCGCGGCGATGCTCGCCTCCGCGGGCGGCTCGTAGTCCGGCGGATCGCCGAGGGGGAAGATCTTGTGGAACGCGGTGGCGAGGTAGGCGAGCACGGGGCTGCTGAACTCGACGTGTTCCGCCAGCATGCGGCGCTTCGTCTCCGGGTCGAGGAGCCGGCGCACGCGCTCCGCCAGGGGCAGATCGGCGAGCGCCCGGTACGTCGCGTGCCCGACGAAGGGATGCAGCGTGCCCTGCAGGCCGAGGAGCAGGCTGGTCGGCCGTGCCGCCACCTGCGGCACGAGATGCGCGCCGCGCGCCGCCGCATGGTCGGCCGCGTCGAGCAGCCGGCGCCACTGGTCGGGATCGGCGTCGTTCTGCAGCAGGGCGAACGTGATCGGCCGGCCGGTGGCCGCGGAGACCTGCTCCATCCACGCCAGCTCGGGCTCCTCGGGCATCAGGTCGGAGGCCAGCTCCAGCACGCCGCGCCCCAGCTCGCCGAGTACCCGGCCGATCCCGAGCAGCTCGTCGGCCGCGGCGAACGTCCCGGGACGGGCTCGCCGTCGATCGCGCGATGGAGCAGCGTGCGCGACGTGGTGAAGCCGAGCGCACCGGCCGCGATTCCCTCGCGCACGATCGTCGCCATCTCGGCGATGTCGTCCGCCGTGGCCGGGGCGTTCTTCGCGCCGCGCTCGCCCATCACGTAGGCGCGAACGGCGCCGTGCGGCACCTGCGCCCCGACGTCCATCGCGCGCGGCATGGCCTCGAGCGCGTCGAGATACTCGGGAAAGCGCTCCCACGACCAGCGGATGCCCTCGGCGAGCGCGGTGCCCGGGATGTCCTCGACACCCTCCATCAGGCCGATGAGCCAGGCGTGACTATCGGGTCGTACCGGCGCGAACCCCACGCCGCAGTTTCCCATCACGACGGTGGTGACGCCGTGCCACGACGACGGCGTCAGGTACGGATCCCAGGTCGCCTGCCCGTCGTAGTGCGTGTGGATGTCGACCCATCCCGGCGCGACCAGGAGGTCGCGCGCATCGACCTCGCGGCGCCCCGCGCCGGCGACGCCACCCACCGTCGCGATGCGGTCGCCGTCGATCGCCACGTCGCCCTGCGTGCGCGGCGCGCCGCTCCCGTCGATGATGGTACCCCCACGGATGACGACGTCGTGCATGTGGCACGACTACCAGGGGGGCGCGCGCGCTGTCCACCGCGCGCGGACGGGCGGGATCGCGTGCTACTTCTTCTTGCGGCGCGCGTGCTTCGCGGCCGGCCTCCGCGTCCCCGCCCGGACCTTCTTCCGCACGGCGCGCTTCTTTGCGCTCCTCGCGCGTACCGGGGTGCGTTTCCTGGCCGACGCCTTAGCCGGGCGTCGCGGTCGAGCGCGCGCGACGGCCTTCTTCGCCGCCGGCTTCCTCTTCTTCTTGACGCCAGCCTTGGCAGGTGCCGCTGGGCGACGCTTCGCCGCTCCGCCCCTGCCCGTGGCCTGCCGCGCCGGAGTCTTCGTCCGCGGCACGCGATGCGCGGCGAGCGGGATGGCCTCCACCTCGATCGTCTCCGTCGCGTCGAACAGCACGGCCGGGCGAGGCGACGCGTCGCCGCCGCGGAGATACTCGTCGACCACGCGCTCGGGGAACGCGACGCGCAGCGCACGCGGGTGCGACTGCTCGCGCGCGCCCAGGATCAGCTCCGCGAGCGCGTCCATGGCGCGCGGGGACGGCTGCTCCGCGTCACGATCCTCGAACTGGACGCGAACGGCGGTCTGTAGCTGTGGGCGCTGTGCGGTCTTCGGATCGTCCGGATCCACGATCAGGGTGTCGACCAGCCAGGCGACGAGTCCCTCGCGCGACGATGGCTCGCTCAGCGCGTCGGCTTCTTCGCTGCGCTCGAGTCCCGCCGCCACCCGCGCGAGCGCCGCGACGACATCCGCATGCGCCTGCCCGGTGGCCGGATCGAGGAGCTTCCGTGCCCATGGCTCGCTCCGTGCTGCCAGCTCCCGGCCCACGAGCCCCCGCAGGATGTCCCCGCTTCCCATGGTACCCTCCTCGGCGTCGGCGCGCCGCGCATCTCCTAGCATCGAGCGCCAGCATCCCGCCAGCCGGGTGCTTGAGATATGGCGGCAAGACCCGCTAGAGACCGCGCCGATGATCGCACGCGTCCTCGCGTCCCTGCTGGTGGTCGCCGTCCTCACGCTTCCGGTGCCGGCGCGCGCGAAGGACGAGGCGAAGGCGGAGTGCAAGAAGAACTGCCAGATCACCCTGCAGTCGTGCCGGCAGGACTGCCAGATGGAACGCGAGTCCGGTACCGACCAGGAGTCGTACCTGTATCGCCAGTGCGACCAGGGCTGCCACGACACCTACGCGGGATGCGTCAGCGCGTGCGAGCACTGAGTCGCGTTCAAGCCTAGCCAGCGTGCGGCGGTGATCGGCCCGGGCCGCCGACGCGACGCCGATCACAAGGATGGGCGGTACTGGGATCGAACCAGTGGCCCTCGCCTTGTAAGGGCGATGCTCTCCCGCTGAGCTAACCGCCCGGACGCGTCCGCGCTACTTGAGCTCGTCCTTCAACGCCTTGCCGGCTTTGAACTTCGCCGACTTCGACGCGGGGATCTCGATGCTCTCGCCGGTCTTGGGGTTCCGTCCGGTGCGCGCCTTGCGCTCGGACACGGCGAACGTCCCGAAGCCCGAGATGTTCACCTTGTCTGCGTTGCGCAGCGCCTTGACGATGTCTTCGAACACGAGCTGGACAGCACGCTCCGCCTGGCCCTTCGGCAGGTCGAGCGTGGCGGCGACGGATTCGATCAGGTCGGCCTTGGTCATCGCCTTTCCCCTCTCACGGGCGCGGTCGCTTTAGCAACCGACCCGTGGGCTGTCAATGCGTGACGATGTCGGTGTCGGGCTGCGCGGACGGCGGGAACGGCGTCGGGGCAGGTGCGATCTTCTCGGTCGCGGCGGGCTCGGCCGGCTTCCTCAGGTACGCCTCCGGATCTTCCAGCACGAGCGCCTTCCGGAGCACGTGGTCCATGTGCTCGACCAGGTCGATGCTGACCGACTTGAGGATCACCGACGGAATTTCCTGGATGTCCTTCTCGTTCTCGATCGGGATCAGGATGTGCTTGATGCCGCCGCGGTGGGCCGCCAGCACCTTCTCCTTCAGTCCGCCGATGGGCAGCACGTAACCCCGGAGGGTGACCTCGCCGGTCATGGCGAGATCGTGCCGCACGGGGATGCGCGTGAGGGCGGAGACGAGCGCCGTCGCCATGGTGATGCCGGCGGACGGCCCGTCCTTCGGGATCGCGCCCTCCGGGACGTGAATGTGGATGTCGAGCTTCTGGTAGAAGTCGCGCTCCAGCCCGAGCTCCTCGGCGCGCGAGCGAACGTACGACAGCGCCGCCTGCGCCGACTCCTGCATGACCTCGCCGAGCCGCCCCGTGATGATGAGCTTGCCCTTGCCCGGCAGGACCTGCACCTCGGTTGCCAGCAGCTCGCCGCCGAGATCGGTCCAGGCGAGACCGGTTGCGACGCCGATCTTGTGCTCCGCCTCGGCCTTGCCGAAGCGGTAGCGCGGCGGCCCCAGGTACGGCACCAGCGACTTCGTGGTGACGCGGACGTGGGAGTTGCTGCGATCCTTCTTCACCACCTCGACCGCCACCTTGCGGCAGACCGAGGCGATCTCGCGCTCGAGGCTCCGGACCCCGGCTTCCTTGGTGTAGTGCCGGATGAGCGCCAGCACCGCATTGTCGGCGAACGTGATGTTCGCCTCCTGCAAGCCGTTCGACTCGCGCTGCTTCGGAATCAGGTAGCGCTTGGCGATGTTCAGCTTCTCGAGCTCGGTGTATCCCGCGATGCGGATGATCTCCATGCGATCCTGCAGCGGGCGCGGGATGCGCTCGAGCGTGTTCGCCGTGGTGATGAACATGACCTTGGACAGGTCGTAGTCGACGTCGAGGTAGTGATCGTTGAAGGAGTTGTTCTGCTCGGGATCGAGGACCTCGAGCAAGGCCGACGACGGATCGCCGCGGAAGTCGGTCGACATCTTGTCGACCTCGTCGAGCAGGAAGACCGGATTGCCGGAACCGGCCTTCTTCATCGACTGGATGACCTTGCCGGGCAGCGCGCCGATGTACGTCCGGCGATGGCCGCGGATCTCGGCCTCGTCACGCACGCCGCCGAGCGATACACGCACGAACTTCCGGCCGGTGGCACGCGCGATGGATTTGCCGAGCGACGTCTTGCCCACTCCGGGCGGACCCACCAGGCAGAGGATCGGCCCCTTCAGGTGTCCGACGAGGCTCTGCACGGCGAGGTACTCGAGGATGCGCTGCTTCACCTTCTCGAGGCCGTAGTGATCTTCCTCGAGCACCTTCTCGGCGCCGGCGATGTCGAGCTTGTCCTCGGTGTACTCCTGCCACGGGAGCGAGATGAGCCAGTCGATGTAGTTGCGCACGACGGTGGCTTCCGCCGACATCGGCGACATCATCTTGAGCTTCTTCAGCTCCTTCTCGGCCTTCTCGCGCGCCTCCGCCGACAGCTTCTTCTGCCGGATCTTCTCCTCCAGCTCCTGGATCTCGTTCTTGAACTCGTCCTTCTCGCCGAGCTCCTTCTGGATCGCGCGCATCTGCTCGTTGAGGTAGTACTCCTTCTGGGTCTTCTCCATCTGCTTCTTGACCCGGGAGCGGATGCGCTTCTCGACCTCGAGGATCTCGATCTCCGATCGCATGAACCCGAGGACCTTCTCGAGACGCTCGGCCGGATTGAGCATCTCCAGCAGCGTCTGCTTGTCCTCGAGCTTGATGCCGAGATGGGCGACGATGGTGTCCGCCAGCCGCGCCGGGTCGTCGATGGACGCCACGGACATGATCATCTCGGGCGGGATCTTCTTGTTCAGCTTGACGTAGTTCTCGAAGGTGGAGTTGACGCTGCGGACCAGCGCCTCGACCTCGGTGGTCTTGTCGCACTGCTCCACGATCGGCTCCGCCTCGACGAGGAAGAACTCGGCGTGATCGAGATACCGGCCGACGCGGGCGCGCTGCTTGCCCTCCACCAGCACCTTCACCGTGCCGTCGGGCAGGCGCAGCAGCTGGACGACGGTGCCGAGCGTGCCGACGCGGTAGATGTCCTCCTCGGCAGGCTCGTTCGTCTTGGCGTCCTTCTGGGCCGCCAGCAGGATGGGCTTCTGCTTGTTGACGGCCTCCTCGAGCGCGCGGATCGACTTCTGGCGACCCACGAACAGTGGCACCACCATGTGCGGAAACACGATGATGTCCCGCAGGGGCAGCAGCGGCACCCGCTGCTCACCACCCGTGGGAGGTCCATGGGGATCGCGCTTGTCGTTCCGGAACAGCATGCAGCTCTCTCTCCCGTCTCGTTGCCGGCCGTGATGCGCCTGGCGACGCGCGCTCAGGCCGTCTCTGCTGCCTTCTGGTAGAGGACGATCGGCTGCTCGCGGTTGGTCACGACCTCCTCGGAGATCAGGACTTCCTTGATGTTGGGCTGGCAGGGGATGTCGTACATCACGTCGAGCATGATGTTCTCCATGATCGCCCGCAGCCCGCGCGCACCGGACTTCCGCTTGAGCGCTTCACGCGCGATGGCGCTGAGCGCGCCGTCGGTGAAGCGCAGATGTACGCCCTCCATCTCGAACAGCTTCTGGTACTGCCGGGTCAGCGCATTCTTCGGCTCGCGCAGGATGCGGACCAGCGCAGACTCGTCGAGCTCCTGGAGCGTGGCGATCACCGGCAGGCGGCCGACGAACTCCGGAATGAGTCCGAACTTGAGCAGGTCCTCGGTCTGGACCTCCTCGAGGAGCGCGCCCATCGCACGTTCGTCACGGCGACGGATGTCCGCCCCGAACCCCATCCCCTTCACGCCGATGCGCCGGCGGATGATGTCGTCGAGCCCGACGAAGGCACCGCCGCAGATGAAGAGGATGTTCGTGGTGTCGACCTGGAGGAACTCCTGCTGGGGATGCTTGCGACCGCCCTTGGGCGGGACGCTCGCGGTGGTTCCCTCGATGATCTTGAGGAGCGCCTGCTGCACGCCCTCACCCGAGACGTCGCGCGTGATCGACGGGTTGTCGCCCTTGCGCGCGATCTTGTCGATCTCGTCGATGTAGACGATGCCGCGCTGGCACTTCTCGACGTCGTAGTCGGCGTTCTGGAGCAACGAGAGGATGATGTTCTCGACGTCCTCGCCCACGTAGCCCGCCTCGGTGAGGCTGGTCGCGTCGGCGATCGCGAACGGCACCTGGAGGAACCGCGCGAGCGTCTGTGCGAGGAGGGTCTTTCCCGAGCCCGTGGGGCCGATGAGCAGGATGTTCGACTTCTGCAGCTCGACGTCACCGGTGACCAGCTGCGAGTCGATGCGCTTGTAGTGATTGTGGACCGCGACCGCGAGAATCTTCTTGGCGCGCTCCTGCCCGATCACGTACTGATCGAGCACCTTCTTGATCTCGGACGGCTTCGGCACCGCCGAGGTGGACGACAGCGTCTCTTCCTGGTCGCACTCCTCGGCGATGATGTCGTTGCACAGGTCGATGCACTCGTCGCAGATGTAGACCGTCGGGCCCGCGATCAGCTTGCGTACCTCGTCCTGGCTCTTGCCGCAGAAGGAACAGACGAGGTTTCCCGTCCGGTCGTCTCCGTGCTTTGCCATCGACGCCCCCTTAGACCTTGACCTTCCCGGGACGCGTCACGATGACCTCGTCGACCAGGCCGTACTCGACCGCCTGCTTCCCGGTCATGAAAAGGTCTCGGTCGGTGTCCTTCTCGACCTTCTTGAGGCTCTGCCCCGTGTGCTTCACCAGGATGTTGTTCATCTGCTCCCGCAGGCGAAGGATTTCCCGCGCCTGGATGTCGATGTCGGTGGCCTGACCCTGCACGCCGCCGAGTGGCTGATGGATCATGATGCGCGCGTGAGGCAGGGCGAACCGCTTGCCCTTCGCCCCGGCCGCCAGGAGCCATGCCGCCATGCTGGCGGCTTGCCCGATGCAGATGGTGGAGACCTCTGGCTTGACGTACTGCATGGTGTCGTAGATCGCGAGCCCCGCGGTGACCGAGCCCCCGGGAGAGTTGATGTAGAGGAAGATGTCCTTTTCCGGGTCCTCGGACTCGAGGAAGAGGAGCTGCGCGACGATCAGGTTGGCGATGTCGTCCCCGACCGGGGTCCCGAGCAGCACGATGCGGTCGCGCAGGAGCCTGGAGTAGATGTCGTAGGCCCGTTCGCCGCGACCGGTTTGCTCGATGACGATGGGGACGAGATTCGCTTGCATGGGCACAGGCCCGCTATCCGGCTCGATGCGGGATTCTACCGGCTTTGATTTTCAACGGCAACTTCTTCGGCTGCCGGAGCTGGCATGATCCTTGCGTTCGAGACAAGGCGTTCCAGCGCCCGCTGCCGTCCCAGACGTACGCGCAGCGCGGAGCGGGCCTCGGGTCGCTCGTAGAGCGCTCGAACCCGCTCGGGCGACTGGCCTTCGCGCTCGGCCAGGGCCGAGATCTCCGCGCTCACCTCGTCCTCGCCGGGCGTCAGGGCGTCTCGATCGGCGATGGCATCGAGCAGGAGATCGGCACGCACGTCGCGCTCGGCCCGCGGTCGGAGCTGCTCCCGCAGACCGGCCAGCGCCTGCTCCTCCTCGGTGCCGGGAGGAAGGCGAACGTCCAGCGTGGCGAGCATGGCGTCGCAGCGCCGGTCGACCAGCGACGTCGGCGCATCGATGGGGTGCCGTGCGATCAGCTGATCGAGGATGGCGTCACGCACCGCGCCATCGGCACGTTCCGTCGCCTGCCGCTCGAGGTCGGCGCGGATGCGTCCGCGCAGCTCCGCGAGCGTGTCGCTGCGACCGTGATCGCGTGCGAACTCGTCGTCCAGCGGCGGCAGCTCCTTCGCGCGCAGGTCCACGACCTCGACCTCGAAGTGTACGGAGCGTCCCGCCAGCGACGGGTTCTGGTAGCCCTCCGGATACGGCACGTCGAGCGAGAGGTGCGCGCCACGGTGCTGTCCGACGATCTGGCGCTCGAGTGCGAGCGGGAAGCTCCCTCCCCCGGCCTCGAGGAGCACGCCGTCGCGACGGGTCGGCTCGGCGCCTTCCACCACGCTGCTCAGGTTCAGCGTGACCACGTCTCCCGACTCGACCACCTGCCGGTCCGTGATCGGACGCAGCTGGGCGACCGACTCGCGCAGCGAGCCGAGCACGCGCTCGACCTCGTCGTCACGGACCACCGACGACGGGCGCACGATGTCGAGGCCACCGAGCTCGCCGAGCACGATCGTCGGCCGGACGTCGACGGTCGCCACGTAGCGCAGTCCTTCGCCCGGCTTGAGCGCGTCGGCGTCGATCTCCGGCGTCCCGACCACGGCGAGCTGATGGTCGTGCACGGCGTGATGGAACGAGTCCTCGATCAGACGGCCCAGTACGTCGCGGCGAATCTGCTCACCGAAGGTGCGCTCGAGCACGCGCCGCGGTGCCTTGCCAGGACGGAACCCGGGAAGTCGCGCCTGCCGGCCGACCTGCGCGAACGCGCGATCGACCTCGGCCTGCACGGCGGGAGCGGCGATCTCCACCTGCAAGCGCTTGCGGCTCGGTCCGACCTCCTCGACCGTCACCGTGGCGTGCTCGTGCGCGTGCGCGGAGTCCGCCGGCAATTCCTTGGGGGCATCCATGGGGGAGTCAGACATCGCGACCGCGACCACGATCTCGCTCGCGGTGCGAGAGGGGGGACTCGAACCCCCACGGTTGCCCGCGAGATCCTAAGTCTCGTGCGTCTGCCAGTTCCGCCACTCTCGCGTCGTGCCGTCTCAAGGCGTCACCCATAACAACGGCCCCCCGGCAAGACAAGCCAAACTGGGCGCAGCGCCGCTCACGCGGACGCCACGGTCGCGTCGGACTGCTTCAGCTCGACGACGTTGCCTTCGGGATCACGACAGTAGATCGAGAGCCCGTAGCCGCGTGCGCCGTAGCGGACCATCGGCTCGCCGATGATGTCGGCTCCCGCCGACGCCAGATGGGCGACGACCGCATCCATGTCGGCTGCCGCGACGGCCAGACAGACGTGATCCATGTTGGGCCGCTCGTTCGGTGTCGGGTCTGCATCCGGCACGAGGTCGACCAGGCTGCGCCCGGCGCGGAGCTGTATCAGCCCGATCGCTTCGAGACGCCGCTCCTCCACCAGGCCGAGCACCTCGACGTAGAAGCGCAGCATGCGCCCCTGGTCGCGACAGCGCAGGACGACGTGATCGAGGTCCTCGACGTCGAACGGCACCGCCATCGCCGCCCTTGTGCCATGCCCACGACCAGTGCGGAAGCCGGATCAATGCAGGAGGTCGCTGGTGTCGAAGAACACCTCCTCGACGCGCTCGCATTCCTGACACCCCAGGCGCGCGACGCGGAACCGCTGACCCGCAAGCTCGCGGGATCCTTCGCCGCGACGCTCGAGATAGCCGCCGCACGCGCAGCGACGGGCGCGGAGGTGGTCGTCCATCTCGCCGAAGGTCGTCACGGGGATCGCGAGCGCGGGCGATGCGCCGGGCCTCGTGCCGGCGAGTCGGCGCAGCCGGGCTCGTCGCCAGCGCCGCCGCGCGAGCGCGATCATGGCCGCGGTCAGTGCAGCCACGAGCAGGAGCTGCGTCACGCGGGGCGGCCCGTCAGCCGCGTCACGCGCGCGGCGTCACGGCCTTCGCGGCCTTCACGTCGCTCGCGAGCGCCTTGGCGAGCTCGGCGTCGCGACCGTAGACGTCGTCCCGGAACTGCAACCCGCTCTCTCCATCCTGCCACGCCGTCTGGTATCGCAGATAGATCGGTACCGGTTCCCGGAGCGGCAGGTACCGCGTGGTCCAGCCGGAGAGGAACTGCTTGCGTAGCGACGGCGTCCAGCGTGGATCGTCGGCGAGCAGCCGGTTCGCGAGGCCGAGCGCGTCCCCGAGCCGCACGCATCCCGAGCTCATCGCGCGCCGGGGCTCACGCATCAACCCCTTCGACGTGGTGTCGTGCAGGTAGACCGAGAACTGGTTCGGCATCAGGAACTTCACCCGACCCAGCGGGTTCTTGGGTCCGGGCGGCTGGCGCAGCTTCATGCTGCGCGAGCTGACCACCTGCAGGCCGCGCTTCGCGAGGTAGCCCGGGTTGCGCTGCATCTTCGGCAGGAAGTCCTCGCGCAGCAGCGTCGGGGGCACGGTCCACGTCGGATTGAAGATCAGCTCGGTGATGTGCGTGCCGAGGACCGGCGTGCGGCGGTCCGTGCGCCCGACGACCACGGGCATCTTCATCACCGTGCTGCCCTTCTCGACGAGCACCAGCTCGTACGACGGAACGTTGACCGCGACGTAGCGCTCGCCGAGCTGCCCGGGAAACCAGCGCGCTCGCTCGAGGTTGGCCTTCAGCTGCCCGATGCGATCGCCGACCGGAACGGCGAGCGCGGCGCGCGTCGCCGGACCGATCACCCCGTCCGGCGGAATTCCGTGCCGTGCCTGGAACGCCTTCACCGCAGCGGCGAGCGTGTCGTCGTACAGCGCCGGCTCGCCGGCGTCGCCGTCGGCGTACTCGCCGGTCTTCGCGAGACGGGCTCGCACGTCCGGGATGGCCGGATCGCTCTCGCCCGGTCGCACCGTCGGTCCCTTCGCGGGCACGGCGGGCCAGCCACCGGCCCGCGCGATCTCCCGGTACTGCGCCAGCGCGTCCAGGAGCCCGTGGTAGGACTCGCTCTGCGGCGCAAGGCCGTCGAGGAACGCCGACAGGTCCGTCGCCGCGGCGGCGTCCAGCACGAGCGCCTGCGCGTCCACCGGACGCGGGTCGATCGAGACGTCGCCGCTGATCGTCTCCGGCCGCACCGCGCCGTTCCGGAGATGCACCACCAGCCGCAGCATGCCGTCGCTCGCGAGCACGTCGAGCGCCGCACGCTCGGCGGGCCGCGCATCCGTCGCGTGCCGCGCCACCACGGGTTGATGATAGGTCGCGGGGTCGAGACCGTGCGCCTCCGCATGCGCGAGCGCCGCCGCGATCTCGGGCCCGCGCGACGAGGCGTTCTGGCCTCCCGACCACACCGGGCGATAGCCGCGCGGCTCGTAGACCTGGCGCAGCGCCCGCACGTCGAGGCGCTGGCCGTCGACCACCAGCGGCTCCTGCCCGGTCAGCAGCGTGGCGATCGCGACCGTCGTCGGGTCTGGCTCGGGAGCCGCGCCTGACTCCGTCGCCACGGCAAGCCCGCCGCCACCCATCAACAACACCAGCATCAACACGCGGAGATGCATGCCCATCGCTACGACGTCGCCCCCACCATACCGCAATTCGGCGCGTCGTGCTCGGGGTCGAGCCTCCGGAGTTGCGAGGACGAGCGGGGCGCCGCTACCCTGCCCCCGGATGGTCAGGCTGGCGGCGCTCGTCGGCCTCGTCGTGCTGGGCGGGGTGGCCGGTGCGGGTGAAACAGCGATGGAGCCGCCGCTCCAGGCCGCCGCTCGGACCCTCGTGGGCGACGGCCAGGGCGTCTTCGTCGAGGCGGGCGACGGGTCGGTGCTCGCCAGCCAGTCCGCCGACGTGGCGGTCCATCCGGCCTCCGTCACCAAGGTGGCGACCTCGCTCGCCCTGCTCGAGCGGCTCGGGCCCACGTACCGCTTCGAGACGCGCGTCCTCGCCGCGGGCGACGTGCGCGACGGACGCGTGCAGGGCGCCCTCGTCGTCGAGGCCGGGGGCGATCCGACGCTGGTCTACGAGAACGCCTTCCTGCTGCTGAGAAGGCTCCACGCCCTCGGCGTGCGCGGCGTCGTGGGCGGGCTCGCGGTCCACGGTCCGCTCCTCTTCAACTGGAAGCCGGATCCCGACGGAGCACGCCTGCGCCTGGCGCTCGCCGGCCTGGATGGTGCGCCGGCCTGGGCCGCGCTCAACGCGCTGTTCCCCATGCCTGGGGCGCGACTGCATGACCTCGGACTCACCTTCGTCGGGGACGCCACGTCGGATGGCTCCGGCGCGCGCACGCTGGCCGTCCTGCGATCGCCGCCGCTCATCCGCATCCTCAAGTGGTTGAACGACTACTCCAACAACGTCTTCCACCTGGCGTCCGAGCGCATCGGCGGGCCACCCGTCGTGGAGCAGGTGGCGCGCGCACATCTTCCGCCCGCGATGCGCGACGAGGTCGAGATCGACAACGCCGCGGGCGGCGGCGAGACGAATCGGCTGAGCCCGCGGGCCGCAGTGGCACTCCTTCGCGCGCTCGACGCGGAGCTGGCGCGCGATCGACTGTCCCTCGTCGACGCCCTCCCGGTCTCGGGAATGGATCACGGCACGCTCGAGGAACGCATGATCGACCGGCGCGGCATGGTCGTCGGCAAGACCGGCACCTTCGGCAGCGTGGGCGCCTCGGCGCTGGTCGGCATGGTGCACACGCGACGCTGGGGCTCGGTCGCCTTCGCGATCCTGAACAGCTGGCTGCCGGTGCCCGAGGCACGCCGCCGTCAGGACGCCTTCGTGCGCCTGCTGCTCGCCGAGGGCGGGGCGATCCCCTGGAGCTACCGGCCGTCGAAAAGCCCGCCGTTCACCGACGCGTTGCTGGAATGACGTTCGCCGCGCGATCGCGCCGCACCGCATCGACCAGCGCTCGCACCAGCGCCGCGACCTGCGACGCGAAGTCGGGGCCGCGCGCGATCGGCTCACCGCCGACGATCGTCGCGCTGACCGCGCCGAGCGTCTGGCGCAACGCCTTCAGTCCGAGACGCCCGCGATCGGGGCCGGGAACCGCTGCCGTGATCGCGACGACCTTGCGCTCGAGCTCGCCGGACCCGACGACCCAGTCGATGCCGTTCTTCAGCACGCCCGGCAGGCTGTGCGCGTACTCCGGTGAGGCGATCAGGACCGCATCGCTGTCCGCGAGCGCCCTCCGCCAGTCCCGGACCGCTTGCGGGGCGCTTGCCTCGGAGTCCGCATCGAAGTGCGGCAGGTGTCGAAGGTCATCGGAGAGGACGACCTCGACGCCGTCCGGCGCCGACGCCGCCGCCGTCTCGAGCAGCGCGCGATTCGCAGACGTGGCCTGCAGGCTTCCGCAGACGGCCAGGATGCGCATCGGTCGACCCATGCCTCGGCCGTCATAACCGCTCGCGTCCGGCGGTGCGACCGGCTCCGTGCACGACGCCGATGCGCGGTACCGTGCGTCTTGCGTTTCCCGTCAGACGGCGCGACACATCCGGCCATGGCCACGCCGATCATCTCCGCCGACTCTCATGTGACCGAGCATCCCGACGCGTACCGGAAGTTCGCCGCGTCGACGGATGTCGCCGACGCTCCGCACGTCGAGCGGAACGACTCCGGGAGCGACGTCTACGTCATCCCGGGCATGCGCTCGACGATTCCGGTCGGGCTCGTGGCTGCCGCCGGCCGAAAGCCGGATCTCGCCGGACGCTTCGAGGACTGGTACCCGAGCGGCTGGGATCCGCGGCTGCGCGCCGCGGATCAGGATCGCGACGGCGTCACCGCCGAGATCCTCTATCCGACGGTCGGCATGGTGCTCTGCAACCACACCGACCTCGACTACAAGCGGCGCCACATGCAGGCCTACAACCGCTGGATCGCCGACTACTGTGCGACCGATGCGCAGCGGCTCCTCGGCATCGGACAGACGGCGATGCGCACGCCCGAGGAGGGCATCGAGGACCTGCGCGAGATCGAGCGGCTCGGGCTACGCGGCGTGATGCTTCCGGGCATCCCCGGGCTGAACGACTATCACGACCCGATCTACGATCCGTTCTGGGACGCCGCGGTCGAGATCGGCCTGCCCCTGTCGTTTCACATCCTGACGACGCCGACGGACTTCGGGCGATCGCGCGGGCCGTTCATGAACCACGCCGTCGCCATCATCCGATCGAACCAGGACATCATGGGGATGCTCATCTTCGGCGGCGTGTTCGAGCGCCACCCGCAGCTCGCGATCGTCTGCGTGGAAGCCGACGCCGGCTGGGCGCCACACTGGATGTACCGCATGGATCACTACTACAAGCGCCATCAGTACATGCGTTTCACCGAGCTCTCACGCCTGCCGTCGGAGTACTTTCGCGATCACATCTACCTGACCTTCCAGGACGACTGGGCCGCGTTCCAGACGACCCACCTGCAGAACGCCGAGCGCCTGATGTGGGGCAACGACTTCCCGCACAGCGACTCGACGTGGCCCTGGTCGCAGGACGTGCTGCGCGAGCAGACGGCGCATCTGTCCGACGCCACCCGCGATCTGATCCTGCACGACAACGTCGCGAGGCTCTACCGACTCTGACCCGTCTCGCGCGTCGTCCGACGAGCTGCGCCAGGGCGTCCAGGGCCATCCCGGCAACCGACAGGAGGTGGCAGGTGGGACGGCATCCATGCTCTCATGCGACGCGTTTCCTGTCGTTGCGGTGCGGGACACCTTGTCGGTTCACACGCAGTCGCTTCAACGTTTCGCGGGGGGATCGCGATGGGTCGGATCATCGTCGTGTTGGTGGTGCTTGCCGGATGCGCGACGCGAGGCGGCCTCGCGCCGAGCGCGCCGTCGCTGCCGGCGTCGGCAATCGTCGCGACCATTCCCGTCGGGACGCCACCCACGCTGCTCGCGATGAGCCCCGACGGCTCGCGGGTCTTCGCGGCGTCGAGCGGCCAGCTGTCGATCATTCGCGCGAGCGACGCACAGGTCGCAGCGACCGTGTCGATACCACCGTACACGAGCGGCGTGGCCGTCACGCCCGACGGCGCGCGGGTGCTCATCAACAGCGCGTCCGGCGTGTCGCTCACCGTCGTCGATGCGGCCAGCGGCGCCGTGCGGCGGCCGATCCCGCTCGTCATGGGTATTCATCCCGGCGGCTTCGAGCGGATCGCCGTCACGCCGGACGGCCGGCGGGCCTACGTGGCGAATCAGGTGAAGGAATACCTGGCGATCGCCGACCTCCGCGGCGGACCGGCGAACGAATCGCTGCTCGACCTGCGGCCGAGCGACGTGACGCTCACGCCCGATGGGCGAACCCTCTACGTCACGGGCTGCCGGGAGTTCTGCACGACGGGAACGGTCGAGGTGCTCGATAGGGCGACGATGTCGACCGTGCGGTCGTTCGCGGTCGGCCCCTCCCCGTATCGTTTCGCGCTCTCGCCCGCGGGCGCGCGCGCCTACACGACGAACCTCGCCGCGCCGAGCGTGTCCATCGTCGACGTTGCTGGGGGAACCATCGTCGGAACGGTTCCGGTCGGCGTCGAGCCCACGGGGCTCGCGGCGTCACCCGACGGGACACGCGTCTACGTCGCGAGCCAGATGGCGCGCACGCTCACCGTCATCGATGCGCAGCGTGGCGCGGTGGTTGCGACGATGGCGACGCCGACCCAGCCGCGCGAGGTCGTCGTCAGCCCCGATGGCCGGCGCCTGTACCTGTCGACGCAGACCGCGGTACTCGTGATCGATACGACGCGTCTCGGGCAGTGACACCCGGACCGGAAGACGACCGCAGGAACCCGGTCCAGAAACGACCGCGGCCGCGGTCATCGCTCTACCGCAGAAATCGGTAATAGGCCGCGCAGGGATCGAACCTGCGACCCGCTGGCCAGAGGTGCCATCCCTCGCGTCAGCATCAGCCCACATCTGCACGTCGACGGTTTGCAAGCGGCCACCGACGTAGCGTCGAGCGTGGGCGCGGCCCGTCGTTTGGGCTTGCCGCTGTGGTGCAAACCCAAGAGCAGACCGATGCCCCAACGCTGACACCTCTGCATCTTCTAGCATCCACAGCAGCTTCGGCCGCGGGCGCCTTCGGGGCGTCTGCGGCCGAAGTCGTTTCTGGCGCCGGTCTGGTGCGGGATGCAACGCCGCCGTCACACCTTGCAAGACGACGGAGGCCGGGAGCCGATGGCCGCCCGTCAGAAGATCTTCTTGCAGCTGAGCTTCGTCGGGCCCGAGTACTCGAGGCAGTCGAGGTAGTCCCAGTACTCAGTTCCTACACAGTGCGACAAGATCGTCGCAGAGCGCGGCGTCTCCGAAGATTCCGCACACTGAGCCGGAGACGTACTGGTTGACGCTCAGTCGACCGTAGTAGCAGCCTGCCTCGTCGAAGATCGCAGGCGGTGAAACAGTGTACGGGTTGCAAGCGCTCGTGGTCGAATACGGCGAACCGTACATCCCGTATTGATCGTTCACGCTCGTCATCGAGTACGGTGATCCGTAGCTTCCGTACTGGTTGAAGATCGACTCTGAGCTGTACTGAGAACACGTGAGGCAACCGAGATAGGTCTCGTCGGTCGCGAACACGATCTTCTGACCGCCGCAGGTCGAGGCTGGAGGCGGGGCGATCGGGACCGTCGTTGTCGTCGGATAGACCGGCGGTGAGGTAGTCGTGGTCGTCGTAGCAATCGTGGGGAGCGTCGATGGCGTGGACCGTGGCAGGGTGGTCATGGTTGTCGGCAGAGTGGTCGTCGTCGCCGGAGCACAGGTGTCGGTGACACCGAGACGACGGCAAGCGCGCTCGATGATCCTCCGGCATTTCTTCGCCTTACCGGGCCGGAGTCCGCTGCAGAGTTCCGGGACGTAGGGGGCACACGCCGCTCGGCAGGTACGCTGCGTTGCTGCGGATGCCGATCCGCCGAGACCGAGAAGCGAGCCGAGGACGATCAGGCACAGTGCCCTGCTGACAATCTTCATGCTCGGGGATGCAGCAAGGCAAGTGCCGCCCCCAGTGACGTGAAGATCCAGCATTTTCCGGACGGCTCAGGCGCCTGGACCGTCTCCTGGATCCAAAGGAGCCGTATCCCGCTGAACGACTATCCTTGGTTGGATGGACTTGCCGCGGGCGGACTTTCCGACGTGTCGGCCAGAGCTACTGCGTGGCAAGGACTCGTCAGGGTCCTTTCCTGAGCGGTCGCTTCGCAAGCGTACCGAGGTCCCGAGAACCCTGCCCTCGCGGCCGCGTCCGCGTGATCAAGCGACTATGCCTGCGCCGGAATGCAACGCGGCGCGCGCCAAGGGACCGCCCGTGTCTCGCCGCTTCGAGGCTCCCGGGGCTGGGCGACGCGCCGGGCCGAGGGAAGCCGTCGTTTCGGATGTGGGAGCAGACTCCGGGGTAAATTCGGACCATTCCAGGGTGTGCTTTGCTTTGAGCCCACCGCCGAACGCGGAATCCACAACTACCTCGCGTTTTCCCCCCGCGATATCGGAGTTGCCGCTGACGGCCGCTTGGAAGGCCGAGCCGGGTGGATCGAAATTCCCGACGCCGACCCCGTCGGCGTCGTGTCGGTCGTCATAGATGAGTACGCCCTGTGGGTCTCTTTGGGTCGCGTGAACGTGATTGCCCTTGATGGCGAGGGCAAGGATGCTCATGTCCCACTTGCCTTCCGTGATGGTACCGACGCACGATACGGTGTTCTCTGAAGTCTGCTGCTCTCCGGGCTGCAGCTCGATAGAGCTCTTCATCGTCCCGCTGCCGGACCACTCCTCGCTGTAGCGGGTCCCCGGATCGTCGAACCTCCCCGAAAACTCGTACGTCCCCGACGTGACGAGCGAATGCTCGAACGCAAGACTCGGGCTGGCCGGTATCTCTCCCGGCGTGTCTCGCACCGCGTGGATGTCGCCCCGGAAGCGGACGTCGAAACCCATGGTCATCTTGAGCGTCCCTGCCTCCTCCACCGTGTAGGTAGCAGTGCCATGCCACGCGGTCAGCGGCACGACGTTGCTGAACTGAGATCCATACACCGTCACCTTCACGTCACCAGCCGACCCCGGGCCAGCGCGGGGAAGCTCGCAGAGGATACTGTGGTCGTCCCAGCTCTTGATCTTCAGCTCCGTCGCACCGACCTGGACGACGCCCTCGACGTCACCGAAGAACCCGGTGATCCCGAGCTCGTCCGCCTGTTCGTTGACAGCGAGACTACGGATCGACGGGGCGAGCAGCCCGAAATCAGTGCTCAGCGTCAGGGGCGTGAGCGTTGCCGTCAAGCCGGTCTTCGGATTGATGGAGCTGTCGAGGGCATAGGCGTGGTCTGATCGCTGGCGGGTCTGCATGTTCCCCAAGACATCGATGTACGGAAAGGCCCTTTGGGGCGGAGCTTCCGGGAATTCCGTGTTTGCACCCAGGATCCGATCGAAGAAATACGCCGCGGAAATCGCTGCATCGCCTGCCAGTATCCTGTCGGTCCATCCAAGGTAGGCGCCTGCCCCGGCCTGTAGGCATGCCAGCTCGAAGCTCAGCGCATCGAGACTTCCGCTGCGGCACGCATTCATGAAGACCAGGCTATTCTTGGTGAACTTGCCGGTCCAATACTTCTGCACGAACTTCGCCGTGATCGCGTAGTGGAGCTCCACCTCACGGTCGACGCTCCCCGGAGCGCTCCCATCCTGAAACACGTACGCCATGAAGTACGTGAGGGAACCATCGCGGAGGTCGTCCTGGTATGCGGCATCCGTCGACCCGTCCCTGGCGCGAGCGGTGGACGTCCAGATTGTGTATTCCGGCTCGCCATTTTGTCGAAGGGGTATGGCGGCGCCGTGTGTGTCGAGATACAGCACCGCCACGTCACTGAGAGTCTTCAGGGAGTCGATGCTAGAACCCGCCGGAACGCGATTGTAGTACTGCGTCGAGAGCATCTCTTCGATGTCGGTGTTGACGGTATCGTAGAAGGTGCCGAGGGTTTCGGCGACTACGACGTTCTGCGTTTCGGGGATGCCATTCTCGCTGTTCAGTGTACGGCGGGAGCGCGCACTCGCGCTGTGAGCAACTGGAGGCGGCTTGGTGGGGATCAGGTTGTTCCCGATGACCAACGTCGTGCCGTCGGGAAATCGGGCCCAGACGGCTCCGCCTTCCGCAAGGCCGGATTCGGTGAATTCAGAGCGTCCCTGCACGAACGCCAGCATCTCTAGGTTTTCGTGATCCTGATCGCTTCCGTCGAACGTCGACATCAGTGCGGCCACGGCATCCAGGACTGCGGATCGGCTGTCTCCCCCGGAGCCGACCTCGACGATAACGGTCACCTCGGCGAAGGCCGACAACACACTGTCGGTCGCCGTCAGACGCAGGACGTACGTCCCCGCCTCCGTGAAGCTCGCCGACGTATGAGTGGCCGCAAAATTGTCGAAGGTCACCGTTCCGGGACCGCTGCTCTTGCTCCAGCTCACGCTCACCCTGGCGGGCGGGTTCGGGAGTCCATCGTCCGAGACGCTTCCCTCGAGATCTGCGCGGGCGGGGAGCACGATCGTGAAGTCCCGACCGGCGCCGACGATCGGCGACTGGTTCCCAGGGAGGGTCGTGGTAGTCGTCGCACCGCCGCTGCAGGTGCACGCGAGCTGGTCGCATGTTCCCACCTGGCACGGCACCCCCGCTTCGCACTGCTCGCCAGCCTCCCCGTCCAGGACCCCGTCACCGCACCGGAATCGCTTCGCCGTGAATCTCGCCTTGGGCACCTTCCTGCCCTTCACGGCACCCCCCAGCGCGCTACAGTCACGGTCGAAGGCTCCCGTTACACGTAGTTTGCCCTTGATACCCGGGCATCCCACCATCGAGGCAATGAACGTAGTCCCTTGCTTGCTGACCCTCAGCTTGACCCGGGCGGAGCATGCCCCAGCGAGATGCAGGACGCCGTTCGCGATGACGATGGTTCCGATCGGCGTCTTGCTCCCGCCGATCAGGAGGGGCGTGTTCTGAACTAGAAACTGGCCGCCCGCGCAGGGCAGTCGCTTCAGCTTCGCGGCCTCTGCACGTGGTGCCGCGACCGCGCTCCCCCCTGCTAGCAACGCGAGGAGAAACGGAACGACGCCGGTCCTTCCGGCGCGAATCAGTATGCCGTCCCGTCTCGCAGGGAACGAGGGGTTACGACATCTCGGCGTGGATGGTCAATGCGATTCACTGGAGGCGTCGCGCACGGTCCCGGCCGGGTTGCGACGGCGACTTCTACCATCGGATGTTCCAGCCGGCGCTGCGGCGCGCCGGCATCGACGATTTCCGCTGGCACCACCTCCGGCACACCTGATGAGGGCGGGGCCGGAGCCCCACCCTCATCCGTGAGATGCGGCGGTGAGTTCGCGCTACTGGAGCTTGAGTTCCGTCGGGCCGATGTTGGCGGCCTTCAGCCCGGCGGTGGTGGTGCACGCAGTGGCCAGGGCGCCCTGGCCTTGCACCGTGAGCGCTTTCGTGACCGATGCCGCACCGGTGCCGCTCGGGCCGCCGAAGGGGCCCGTCTGGGTCGTGCCGGAGATCGTGAAACTACCGTACATCGCGGAGTCCGCGAACACGGCGCTGGTGCCACCGACAGTGTTGCCGGACGCGACGGTGATCGTGGTCGTGGCGTTGAGCAGCTTCACAGGGGAGGCAACCTTCCACTTGATCGTGATCGTGCCGGTCGCGGCCGACGGACCGAGCAGGTCGGTGCAGCCGTTCGTAGTGCTGTTGAGGAGACCGGAGACCGAGCCACTCACGACGGTGATGGCCGGGTTCGTGCCATCGGGCGTCGCGGTGCAGCCGCTGAGCGTTCCCTTGATCTTGGTCTGCTCGAGGGGCACCGTCCCTCCCGGGAGTAAGAGCGAGGGCTTGAACCCGATGGTGCCCTTGGAGAGCGTGTCGCACACGATCGTGTAGTGCGTGGCGTCGACTGTTTGCGCCATGGTGACCCCGGCGCTTCCGACAACGAGGCCGCCGACCAGCGCGGTGATGCCGAACAGAGCAACCTTGTGAAGCATTGTATCCCCTCCGTGATTCGCGTCGTGTTGTGATGAAGACAGTTCGCAACTTCGAACGGGCCGTGTTGCACCCGCTCCCTTCTACTACCGAGCACCCCGGCACCGACGGCGCATCGAGCGATCGGCGGATGCGAGCGACGCCCGCAGCATCTGCCTTGCTAGAGGCCGTGCAATGGCTACCCGTGAACTCTCTGGATTCGACGGCTACCGCGTCGTCGCCGCGCATGTCAAGACTTTCGCGTAACGGTCCTGCGCGATCGGCGTTGGTGGCTCGCCTTCCCTGCGACCGGTTCCCAATCTGGTCTCGGTTGGACACAAGGGTTCCTGCCTGACCCGCTTGATCCGCGCCAGGAGTTGGCCCTGCGCGTCGGCCGGCGCCGCGGATGCCTAGGCGCGCACGCCCTGGAGCTCACGCTGCCGGCGCGCCGGACGCACGGATGGTAGGGACGAAGGGCGAATACTTGAACCGCCCCGGCTTTTCCGGAGGCTCCATTTCTTGGAAAGGATGGAGCCATGGCACGACCGACGAAGTTCGCACCGGAGGTGCGGGAGCGGGCGATCCGCATGGTCCTGGAGCATCAAGGGGACCATGCGTCGCAGTGGGCGGCGATCGAGTCGATCGCGGGGAAGATGGGCTGCTCGCCGGAGACGTTGCGGAAGTGGGTCCGGCGGGCTGAGTGCGACCACGGGGTCCGCACGGGGCTGACGAGCAGCGAGCGTGAGCGGTTCAAGAGTCTGGAGCGGGAGAATCGGGAGCTGCGGCGGGCGAACGAGATACTGCGGAAGGCATCGGCGTATTTCGCCCAGGCGGAGCTCGACCGCCGACCGAAGTGATGGTCGCATTCATCAACGACCACCGGGCCGCCTACGGGGTCGAGCCGATCTGCGCGGTGCTGCCGATCGCCCCGTCGACGTATTACACGGCCAACGCGCGGGCGGCCGATCCTGATCAGCGCCCGCAGCGGACGAAGCGAGATGCGACGTTGCGCGAGGCGATCCGTCGGGTCTGGGAGGCGAACCTCCGCGTGTACGGGGTGCGCAAGGTGTGGCGGCAGCTGCTGCGGGAGGGCATCCCGGTGGCCCGGTGCACGGTGGCGCGCTTGATGCGGCAGATGGGCCTGGTCGGCGCGATCCGGGGCCGGCGCTTCAAGACCACGGTGCCTGATACGTCGGCGGTGCGGCCGGCCGACCTCGTGAACCGGGCGTTCGTCGCCAGCCGCCCGAACGCGCTCTGGGTCGCGGACCTGACCTACGTCGCGACGTGGAAGGGCTTCGTCTACGTCGCGTTCGTCATTGACGTGTTCGCCCGTCTGATTGTCGGGTGGCGCGTCTCGATGTCGCTGCGGACCGATCTGGCCCTCGACGCGCTCGAACAGGCACTGTACTCGCGTCCGAACAGCGACGGGCTCGTTCACCATAGCGACCGCGGCGTGCAGCTTGGGTTCAACCGGTCGTCACAACATCTCGAGACGGAGGTGTTGTATGGGACGACCCGCGGGTGGATGGCGACGCTGACGGGGCGGCCGGCGATGCGGTCGCCGGGCAGCCCGCCGGTGCGGCGCGATGGAGCGGGGGTTCTGGATGAAGATCGCCGAGGGACTGTCGAGCGAGGAGGCGGCGATCGCGTGTGGCACGTCGGGCCCGGTCGGTGCTCGCTGGTTCCGCGAGCGGGGTGGCATGCCGTCGATCCAGCTGGACGCCGCTGTCAGGCAGGTACCTGTCGTTCGCGGAGCGCGAACACATCGCATTGCTCAGAGCGCAGGGGCTCGGTGTGCGGGCGATCGCTGGCACGGCTCGGCCGACCCCGTCGACGATCTCCCGTGAGCTGCGCCGCAACGCGGCCACGCGCGGCGGCCGCTCGACTATCGGGCGTCGATCGCGCAGTGGAAGGCGGGAGCTGCAGGCCCGCCGTCCCAAGACGGCGAAGCTGGCATCGGCGGACCGGCTTGCGCGCGTACGTGCAGGACCGGCTCGCTGGCACGATCGCCCGGATCGACGGGAGCGGGTGGCCGGCCCAGAGGTGCGGTGCATCGGTCGACGTCACGGGCGCTCGCACGGACCGACGGTGGGCCACGTCATGGAGCCCTGAGCAGATCGCGAACCGGGTAAAGCGCGACTTCCCCGAGGATGAGCCATGAGGATATCGCACGAGGCGATCTATCAGGCCTGTTCATCCAGGGCCGCGGCGCGCTCAAACGCGAGCTCGTCGCCTGTCTGCGCACCGGGCGAGCGCTGCGGGTGCCCCGGGCACGCGCGCAGGGCCGCGGTAAGCACTTCGTCACCGCCGGAGATCATGATCACCGAGCGGCCGGCCGACGTCGCTGACCGGGCGGTTCCGGGCCACTGGGAAGGCGACTTGATCATCGGGCTCAACAGGTCCGCAATCGGCACGCTCGTGGAGCGTACCACCGGGTTCACGATGCTGCTGCGCCTTCCGCCGCCTGGAAGGCCGCGGCGAGCGGCCGCGGGTGAAGAACGGGCCCCGCTCGCTGGGCACGGCGCCGAGGCCGTCCGCGACGAGATCGCCAGGGTGATCGGGACGCTGCCCGCACAGCTCCGTCGGTCGCTCACCTGGGACCAAGGGACCGAGATGGCTCAACACGCGCAGCTCCGCGTCGACACCGGGCTGGGCGATCTACTCTGCGACCCGCACAGCCCGTGGCAGCGTCTCCCCCCCCCCCACCCAGCCTCCCCCCCCCCCGTCCTCCCCCCCCCCTCTGCTCCTCCCTCCCTCGTCCTCCTCCCCCCCCCCCCCCCTCCCTCCCCTCCCCCCCCCCCCCCCCTCTTTCCTCCCCCTCTCTCCTCCCCTCCCCCTGCCCTCCCCCCCCTACCCCCCCCCCTCTTCCCCCCCCCCTCCCCCGCCTCTCCCCCCCCCCTCCCCCCCCCCCCCTCCTTCCCCACCTCCCTCTTCTCCCCCTCAACCTCCTCCTCTCCTCCTCCCCCCTCCCCTACCCCCCCGCCCCCCCCTCCTCCTCCGTGGGACGAACGAGAACACCAACGGGCTCCTGCGCCAGTACTTCCCGAAGGGCACCGACCTCACCGGCACCGCCGCGAAGACCTCGACGCCGTCGCGCTCGCATTGAACACCCGCCCGCGCAAGACCCTCGGCTGGCAGACTCCCACCAGGCCCTCGACGAGCGCCTCGATCAATTCAAAAAGGGCGTGTTGCGACGACCGGTTGAACCCAAGCAGTACCTGTCGATTCGCTACACCGAGCGGCTCGCCGCGGCAGGTGTCGAGCCCTCCGTCGGCAGCGTCGGCGACTCCTACGACAATGCCCTGGCTGAATCGGTGATCGGCCTCTACAAGACCGAGGTCATCGGGCCACAGGGCCCGTGGCGGCATGCGGAACACGTCGAGTTCGCCACGCTCACCTGGATCACTGGTTCAACAATCGCCGCCTCCTCGAGCCCCTCGGTCACGTTCCCCCAGTCGAGTACGAAGCGGCGTACTACCAAGAGCACGCCACTCCGGCTATCGAGGCCGGACTCAAGAACCGGGCCTCCGGAGAACCCGGAGCGGTTCACCTGTTCGGGACGAGAGCGATCGGGGGAAGTCGAGGCGCCGTAAGGCACCTTAGACCGGCGCCCCCATCGTCGGTGTGGGTTTGGCCGCGAGGACGACGCGTGGATCGGCGGGCGCTCGCCATCGTGACGGTGCCACTCACGCGAGGCCGTGTAATCGTCGAATCGGGTGTCCCGTACGCTCATCTTCGGCACGTTTGGACAACACGTTGGCGCGTTGGCAAAGCACGTCGGCGCGTCACGGCTCGTCGTTGGACAAATGTCACGCTCAGGGCCGCACGGGTGGTTGCCTGGACTACTAGGAGGGACCTCATGTCGAGGGCGATCGTCGCTGCAGTCCTTGCTTTGATCTGCTCGGGGTGCCCCCCCAATGCGCTACGCCTGGGACAATGAAGCGGGTCGCGACTGTTACTACCA